>NZ_CP108549.1 GCF_036010325.1 Streptomyces sp. NBC_01210
CGCCGCCGCTACGCGGCGGAAGATCCGTAGCCGCTCCGCGGCTACGCCGACTGCTCCGCAGCCGGTTCCTTGACTCGCTCCGCGAGTCAAGGGTGTCGGGTCGGCGGGTGGAGTCCTGATCGCTCCGCGATCCGCCATCCACCCCGCCTTATGTAAGCGGTACGTGCCAACTTGGTTTGTAACTCAGGTTGATTGGGAAGCCGCCCGCTCCGCGGTCGGCTTCAAGCTGGCTGCGGACCTCCGGCGCTTCGCCTTTCCTCTGCGGCACTCAGTGTGGTGCCTCCTGGTGCTTCAATGGAAGCAGAAAACTATGTAAGTTTCTGTGATGTTGGCCCTCCCCCGTCTCCTCGGTCGGGACGATATGTCTAACGGTCTGTTCGAAAGTCCGCCACACCGCCAGCCTCACAGGGCTGGCTTTCAGGAGGAATTGATTGAGTATCAGGCCTGTGGGATCCGTGCTTGGCGGGTTCCGGCATGCCTCACGTCGGGCGTGCCTCGTCAGATGGACGCGGCCCGAGCCGGGGCACAACACGTCACCAGCATGCCTGCCGCGCGGCCAACGAGTTGCTCGCGATCATGCACGCGCGAGGAGATAGCCTCGAATGAATCGTCGTCCAACACCGAACGCGCATACGCGAGATGGACCAGTTGCCGCGCCAACTCCAGCGTGAGGTCAGCCCTTTGGAGGCCGCATGCCTCGCTATCTCGATCCCGAGGCCGCCAAGGCGAACATGATCGCCAAGAGGGTTTGGCCGATCTCCGTGTGGCCCGGGAGCGGCGAGCGGTGGCTGAGTGTCTGTATGGACTGCGGTGAATTCGTCGATCCGATCTACCGCAATGTGATGCGGCCGAACAGCGGCGGTTGCAGGCCGTGCGGCCGTGCTCGAGGGGCTGCCCTGCGTAAGGTTCCGGAAAATCAGGCCGCGGCTGAGATGCGAGCCGCCGGGGTGGAGCCGCTGGAGGCATATCCGGGGGTGGACGCTCCTTGGCTCAGCCGGTGTTTGAGCGCGCTGTGTCCTGGGCTGTGGGAGGGCGATCCGGCCGATATCCGGCCGCGTCTGTCGGACGCACGCCTGAGCAGGGTGTCAGCGTGCAAGTACTGTGCCCGGGTTGCTGTACGGCCCGAACGTGCGGTGTTTGAGATGATCCAGCGCGGCGTGGAGCCCCAGGAGCCGTACAAGGCGGCCGGCAGGCCTTGGCCCTGTGTCTGCCTGAAGTGCGGGGCGGACGACATCGCCCCCAGCTACGCCAACGTCGTCCTCACCGGACAGGGAGGGTGCCAGCGTTGCGGTGGGAGGATGCGCGTACCCGAGGAGCAGGCCGTGAGCGAGCTCCTCGCCGCCGGTGCCCAGCCCTTTGAGCCGTACCCGGGGGTCAACGAGCGCTGGCGCAGCCGGTGCCTGGCTCCCGAGTGCCCTGGGCCGCCAGAGCGGATCATCTATCCGCGGCTCGGATGGGTCCGGCGCGGTGCCCAGGCGTGCAAGTGGTGCGCCGGTGTCGTCATCGCTGGCGATGAGGCGCACGGCATCATGGTGGCAGCGGGTCTGGAGCCACTGGAGCCGTATCCGGGAGTGCGCGAGCGCTGGAAGTGCCGATGCGTGAACCAGGTGTGCGGGGCAGAGGTGTTTCCCACCCTGGGCAGTGTGAACAGCCGTGGCACGGGTTGTTCCGAGTGCGCCGAATACGGATTCAAGCGTGACCGGCCCGCCCTCGTGTATCTACTGCACCACCAGGGCCTGCAGGCAGCGAAGGTCGGGATCTGCAACCTGAGGACCGGTCGGATCGAGAAGCACCGCGGCCGGGGTTGGCAGCTGTACAACACTTTGTCCTTCACGCGTGGCCGTGACGCCGAGCGGCTGGAGCGGGAGATCCTCGCCGAGTGGCGGGCTCAGGACTGGAAGCCTGTGCGCAACGCAGGCCACGCTTACGACGGCTGGACCGAGACAACTGCTCTCGGTGGTGACATCTGTGTGGCGACGTTGTGGGACGGCGTGTTGGAGTTGCGCAGCCTGCTGGAGCTGGAACCCCGTGGTGCTCGGTGACGGGCAGCAGTCCGTCGGCCTGATCAGAACGATCAACGTTCGCCGGCCTCTACCGGTTGCGGAGGGCCCACCGCGCGGTGGGAGTTGTGGTGGTTCGCTGTCCGGCGGGTGGTGTCGGCGTATTCGTTGAAGTGCTCAACTCGGGCGGAGCAGCCGCTTGCTCGGGTGCGAGCGCCGTTGCCGCGCCGTGGCCAGCGTCGAGTCTCGCTCTGGTCCCGAACTACGTTGGGGGCACGGACGCTTGTGCGATGTGGCCGGGTCAGAGGCGACTCCGCATAGTCGCGTCTGACTGAGGCCGGGCCCGCTTAACCGGACTCGCGAAAAGTCCAGTCTGCCTGGAGGATCTCCGCCATCAAGTGGTTCTGCTCGTCGGTGAGTTGACTGGCATTCCGCTTGGAACGTGCCTTGCTGAGCCACGGTCCGATCATGATCCGTTCTCCGTCGACCTCGACCCATTCCCGGGAGCCGGGCGGTCGGTTCCAGCGCTCGACGAAGACCCGGAGGATCTGTGCGGTCTGCTCGAAGGAACGACGGGGCCGCCTTGCTGCGGGTGAGCTCATCTGCTGTGCACGTGTCAGGGGAGCGGCGGCCGGGGTCAGTTCCAGGCGAGTAAGGAGGTCGCGTTGTCCGGGGGTGAGCTGGTTCCAGGTGGAGAACTGGCGGTGCAGCCAGCTTCCCGCCTTTACCTCGTCGATCACCGTGTCGCGGCGCAGCGTGGTCGGGCTGTGGCCGGCTTCGATGTGGCGTCGTAGGAGGTGGTATTTGCGGTGCCAGTCAGGGCCGTACGGGAGGGTCCAGTGGGGGTCGATGGTGGCGAGCTGGGCGTGGCGGTCGGGGTGGAGGCGATTGTTGCGGGCGAGGGCTCGTTGGCTGACGAGGAATTGGCCGCCGGGTTGGTGGAGGGGGATGGCGAGGTGGCCGTGCTCGGTGTGGAAGGCGGTGACGGTGGTGAGGTGGCCCTTCCAGGAGGCTTCGTGGTCGTCCCAGATCATGCCGAGCGCGTCGAGTTCGGCAATCCAGTCCTCGGTGACAATGCCTTGTCTGCGGGCGGTGCGCTGGCCGGCGATGAAGGTGCCGAGTCGGTAGCCGTAGGCGTCTTCGTAGTCGGTGGGGACGCGTAGGTGGTGGTGTTCGGTGTGGAAGCGGGTCGCGGCCGCCAGGCCTGCCCTGCGTGGGGCGGAGAGGATTGCGTTGTCGGCGGGCCAGGCGATCAGGTCCATGGCCTGGGCGATGCTGTCGGGGTTGAGGGTGAAGTCGAAGCGGAAGCGGCGGGCCAGGAGGGTGCGGGTGCCCTGCTCGAGGCGGTGTTTGGCGGTGGTGCGGGGGGCCCGGGCGGCGATGGTCTGGTCGTGGTGGCGCAGGGCGGCGGTGACGAGCCAGAGGGCCTCGTAGGGTGTGCCGAGGAGGTCGGTGGGATCGGCGCCGTGGGGGATGTAGGCGGGGATGACGAGGCTGGCGGTCTTCGTGGTCTGGGTGGGGGGTTTGCGCAGGGCGCGGCCCAGCGCCTGGACGATGCGGCGGACGCTGGCAGTGCGGTCGGCGAAGACGACCGCGTCGACGGCCGGCAGGTCGATCCCCTCCCCCAGCACTTGGGAGTTGGTCAGCACGGCGCGGTCGGCGGTGGCGAAGTCGGTGAGGATGTCGTGGCGCTGGCCGGGGGTGTGGGTGCCGTTGATCGACTGGACCACCAGGTCGCTCGCCCAGACGGGGCGTTGGTCCTCGGCGAGGGTGCGCAGGGTGTGGGGGAACTGGCGGGCGAAGTCGGTGGCGTCGGCGACCTGTTGGAAGTACACGATCACGTGGTGGAGGTCGTGTTCGGTCATCGCTTTGAGGACGGCCAGGTGCAGCGCGGTGGTGCGGCGCACGGTCGGGCCAAAGCCGGAGTGCGCCTCGGGGGTGGTCAGTACGGTGCGCAGCTGGGTGTCGGTGATCGTGGGGACGACCAGTTGGTAGTCGGCGAGAACTCCGTCTTCGATGGCGTCCGCGTGGCTGTAGGTGTGCAGGCGGGGGCCGAAGGTTTTGACATCTGCCATGGAGGCGACGAGGGCCGGGGTGTCCCAGGCGGGGGCGGTCGCGGCGGTACGTCTGGGCTGGGGGTGGGTGGTGGGTGCTTCGGTTAGGCGGGGCGGGTCCCATTCGTAGGGGGTGGCGGTCAGGTAGAGCCGGCGGTCGGCCCGGATGCGGGTGTGGTCATGCAGGACGGTCCAGTCCTTGTCCCAGCTTCCTGCGGTGCGGTGCGCCTCATCCACGATCAGCAGGTCGAAGGTTGGCACAGGAGCGGGGGTGTGCTGGGTCTGTTCGATCTTCGGGAGGGAGTCGAGCGTGACGAAGACGGTGGCGTGCTCGTGCCGGGCCAGCCAAGTCGCCAGGAACTCCGGGTTGTTGGTGCTGTGGACAGCGGCTCCGGCCAGGACGGGGTGCCTGCCCGCGGCCAGGGACGAGATGGCCATCATCACTTCCCGGCGTCCGTCGTTGCGGGCCGTCTGGGCCCACTGGGAGATGAGGTCCAGGCTCGGCACGGCGATGAGCAGGTGCCGGGCATCAAGGGCCTCGGCGGTCCGCAGCGCGGTGAGTGTCTTGCCGGTGCCGCAGGCCGAGACCGCGTGTCCGCGGGTCCGCGCGCGTGCGAGGTGGCGTGCCGCGCTGTCGACCGCCCGTTGTTGGTCCGGGCGCAGTGAGAGCCGGGCAGGGCGGGCTTGGGAGGCAGTGACAGCCGAGATTTCGGCGAGGGGCTCGTCGGGGGAAGACATGGGGCAGGGTCCTCAGTGCGCGAGGGAACGGCGGCCGGCGAGATCCATCGTGTCGTTTGTCCTTCGCTGAATGGCGTTGCGGAGGCCCGTGGCGGCGGGCGTGGGTCGTGTCGTGCAACGTTAGGGGATGTCGTGGGGCTGGTCTGGAGGCTAGGCGAACAAGGCTTCCACCAGGACTGCTTGGAGCGTTCCTTCTACTAGGGCGGCCGTGATTTCAGCTGCGGAGGGGTCCCCGGTGAGGCCGGTGCACAGGACCGCGCAGGACTCTTTTTGAACCATCTTCCACATCGCGTCGGACAGAACGGTGGCTGGGACACGGATGGTCGGCGTCTCTTCAAGGGTGGGGCCCTCGTAGTAGATGCCCCTGAAGGTGCGGTCCCGAGTGGCGAAGACTGCCTTCCATTTCTGGTGGGCCTCAGGGATGACGTCTCCCTGCCAGGGCGGCCAGGTGAAGCGGCTTCGATCGACGTCGGTCTCGTCCGGGTGGGGGGAGGCCGGGTCGGTGACGGTGCTCAATACGATCACGATCACGTCGGTGCCCAGAGTGAATTCGTTGACGAGTTCGGTCAGGCGGTTGACCTGTACCTGTGAGGTGGGGAGCGTGACGTGGGTGAGGCCGATGTTGAAGGCAGGCAGCCGGCCGGGTGAGTGGGGCGGTGTCGTCATGATGCCGGAGTACTCCTGTGGTCTGCTGGTGCGCACGGCGGTTCAGGTTGTGCTGTGCCGGTGGCGTGAGGTCCAGCGCATGTCGAGGGCTTCCAGGGCGTCCAGTTGTTCCCGGGAGAGGGTTTGCGGGGCGCGCCGTTTCTCGGCGAGCCACCTCCCCAAGCCGAATTCGGGGCCGTCTTCGCAGGTGTAGTTGCAGGGAACGTCCAGGTGATGGTGACGGCGGCGGTATGTGTAGGCGGCCTGCAGTCCTCGGGCGAAGGCCCGTTGTGAGGCGCTACGGGGGTGGCGCAGCAGGAGGGCCAGGGGGTGCTCGATGGGGAGGTCGCCCAGGAGGTGGTGCTGGTAGGTCTCGAGTCCGGTGAGGTTGTCGATCTGGTTGGCCAGCCACTGGGTGAGCAGTGGGACAGTGCCGGTGAGTTGGTGCGGGCCGGGGAAGATCAGGGTGTTGTCGCGCGCGGCGGCGTGGGCGTGGGCGTAGGTGCGTTTCCATTCGGCTTTGCCTTTGGCGTTCCACCAGGGGTAGATCTCGTTCAGGGCCCTTTGGTAGCAGTGGGGCAGGCGGCGGGTGGTGGCTTCTTTTCGGCGTTCAGCGAGCCAGCGGCCCAGGTGTAGGCCTTGGTGGTGTTCGGCCCACCGGGGTGCGAGGTGTCCGTGGTGGGTGACGTAGTCGCGGGCGATGAGGAGTTTGCGTTCGATGCTGTGCGGGGGGTGTTCCCAGATCATGCCGAGCGTGTCCAGCGCCTCGATGCGTTCAGGCAGGAGCAGGCCGTTCTTGCGCATGGAGCGCTGCACACCGGTCCACCAGCCGAGGTGGAAACGGCCGTGGAGGTAGAGGCTGGGGACATCGAGGTGACCGTGTTGGGTGTGGAAGTCGGTGGCGACTTCGAAGGCGGCTTCCCATACGCGGTTGGGGGCCATGACGTCGTTCAGGTCGAGGACGGGGATGATCTCGTCGGCGCGTTCCGGGGGCGGGGCGAGCTGAGGGGTGGCGGTGGGGTCGGTCGGGTACCGGAAGTGGTCGACGAGGTGGAAGGTGTGCTCGTCGTAGACGTCGAGGTCGATGAGGACCCGGTAGATCAGGTGGAAGGCGGTCTTCTTGACGGCCTCTGCGAGGGTTTCGCCGGGGGCCATGTAGATGGGGATGACGATGGTGGAGATCTTGCCGTCGCCGGGGGTCTGGCGCAGGGCGCGTCCGATGGACTGGATGATGTCGATGGTGCTGGTCTTGGGGTGGGCGAAGAGCAGGGAGTCGATGGCGGGGATGTCGACGCCTTCGGCGCAGCAGCGGCAGTTGGTGAGGACGGCCCGGCGGGGCGGCTGCTGTGAGGTGGGGGTGTTGAGGGGGGTGTCGGCGAAGGCGGTGTAGTTCTTGTGGCGTTCGAAGGGGGTCTGTCTGGAGCTGACGGTGCCGACCTGCAGGGGGGTGCGGTAGGCCGGGGGCATGAGGGCTGCGGTCTCGTGGAGTGTGTCGGCGCAGACTTCCGCCGCGTCGATGCAGGGGTGGAAGGTCAGGGTGCGGCGCAGGTCGTAGCGGTGCTGTGCGACCAGCAGGGCGACTTGGGCGGCTGCGGCACGCAGTGCTTCGCCGCTCCAGGTGTTTGCGGGGAGCCGGTTCAGGAGGCCGCGTAGGTCTTCGTTTCTGATGACGACGCCGGCGATGCGGTAGTCGGCGAGGAGTCCTTCGTCGATCGCTTCTCTCAGGGAGATGCGGTAGACGACGGGCCCGTAGATGCTCACGTCGTCCATGGAGGCGATGACGGTGTCGGAGCTGATGCCCTGGGCGCGGGCTTTCTTCTCGTCGAGGATGCGGGGTGTGGCGGTCATGTAGAGGCGGTGGCGGGCGGGGAGTTTGTCGTCGTGGTGGACGCGGGCCCACGGTTTGTTGTAGTCACCGGCGGTGCGGTGTGCTTCGTCGGCGACCACGACGTCCCAGCGGGGCAGGTGGAAGTCGTGGTGGGCTTCGACGACCTTGTCGAGGGAGTCGTAGGTGCAGAACACGTTGAGCGGTCCGTGGGTGTCGGCTGCCTGCCCGGCCAGTTCGTCGCCGGTATGGATCATGGTGAGGACGCCAACCAGGTACGGGTCTGCCGGGTGGTCTGAGGAACAGACTCCGAGGTAGCGTCCGGGGCGTCCTTCGCGGTGCCATGCCTTTGCGGTCTGCTCGAGCAGTCGCAGTGAGGGTACGAGGACCAGGGAGACGCCTTCGGGCGCGGTTTCCTGGACGACGTGCAGGGCTACCAGAGTCTTTCCGGTGCCGGTGGCCATGAAGACGGTGGCGCGGCGGTAGCCCTCGATGAAGCTGCTCACGCAGGCGTCCGCGGCGCACTGCTGGCGTCCGCGCAGACGGGTCTTCAGGCGCCGGGCAGAGGCAGGGGCGGTCGAGTCCGGGCGGATGCGCGTCGTCGGGGCCATGGTCCTCCCTGGTGATGGCGTGCGCGTGCACCTGGTTTCCAGGGTGGAAGGGGTGTGCGGTGCTGCGGCAGGACGTTCGCCTGGGTTCGCCCGAACGAGTGCTGGCGCTCTTGACCGCCTGCTGCCGGGCCGGTCACGGTGCCCGCGGTGGCAGTTTCGGCGGAAGGACAGCTGTGCTGAACGATCCCGGCCTGTACGGGCCTCGCAGGGCGCTGCCGCTGCGCGTGGGGCCGGTGGCGGGTGAGTCGACAGGGTCGTTCGTGAACCGGCTCGCACACGCCAACGGTCTGAGCCTGGCTGATTTTCTCGACCGGGTCGGACAGGGCGACGCATCCGTGGACCCGCCGCGGGTGGAGAAGTACCCGCAGTGCACCGAGATGTACGTGAACGAGGCGGGGCTGCTCTATCTGTCTGTCCTGGCTGACCGGTCGCCTGGTCTTCTGCAGCAGGATCTGCCCAGTCTGGGCGCAGAGCGGCTGCTGGCGGGCGAGAAGGAGGAAGCGGCGGAGTGGAAGTGGCCCTGGGAGCCGCTGGCGGGGCATCTCGTGCGGCACTGCGCGCTGTGCGGTGATGAGCTAGGTGTCGGCGAGCCGGTGTGGCTGATGTCGCCGGACAGTTGGCAGGTGTGCCTGCGGCACGGTTACTGGTCGGACGACTCCCGCGGCCGTGGTCCGGACTTCGTTCAGCTGGCCGAACTGCCCGAGACGCTGACGGCGCACCGCGTGCGGCAGCAGTTGGCCGCACGCTGGGGGCCGGCCGGTGAGGAGTTGTTCGCCGATGCCTTCCAGGTCGCGGTGTACTGGTGGACGCGGATGCCGGACACCGTGTGCTGGGTGCAGCGGGCCTGGACGGCTGGGCTGGGCGCGCGGGAGATGCGGGCGGCCCCGCTGGTGATCTACCCGGAGGCGGCGCAGCTCGCAGGCGCCATGCTGGACTTCGAACGGGCGGGGCAGCGGGATGCGGCGGGCCGGGCCCGGTGGCTCGCGGACGTGGAGCAGTTGATGGTCCGGTGGGGGGTGGACCTGGCTGAAGGGCGTCAGGCGCTGCTGGTATGGCTGGGGCGCCACCGTATGGGAGTGCCCGCTGCGTCCCGTCCGGCCGACCAGTGTCGCCTGATGCTGGCGTCGGGGCACGACCGGATCGCGTCCCGGACCGGTTCGGTGCGCCAGCGCTCGTGCCTGACCTGGCAGTTGGGCATGACGGCTGCCGACATGTAGGCCTCATACGGGTGGGGGGCTCCGAACCGTACGGTTCGGAGCCCCCACCCTGCAGTAGCGGGGACAGGATTTGAACCTGCGACCTCTGGGTTATGAGCCCAGCGAGCTACCGAGCTGCTCCACCCCGCGCCGGTTCGCACCACCGTACGCCATGCCGGCAGACGCTGGAGACCATTGCCTTGCGGGGGTCGGTCTCTACGCGGCGAAGCCGATGTTTTTGACGTACTCGTACTGGCCCCACTGGGAGCCGAGGTCGGGCAGGACATCGGCGGTCCAGGCGTCGTCCAGGCCCTGGTGGTCGCCGGCCGCCCAGGATCCGACGATCTTGTCCCAGCGGCGCACGTTCATCGTCCGGTGTGCGACCACGCGCTGGAGCGGGCGGGCCACGCCGGACTGGTCGAGGGGGTGGATCTCCACGCGGGTGCCTCGGCCCTCGCGGTTGAGGCGGGCGGTGAGGTGGCGGGCGACGTTGCGGCGCCGCACCGCCCTGTAGGCGGCGTCGATGCGTTTCAGGTTGGCCTTCGACGGACGGCGTTTGTCCTCCAGCCATGCCTTCAGCGTCCGGTCGCTCACGGTCAGTCCGGCGTCTTTGGCGGCCTGCCAGGTCCTGCCCGAAGTCGTCAGGTAGTGCAGGCGTGCCATCAGGCCCCGCTTGGCGGTCACTGGGGTGGCGATGTGGCCGGCGAGCCGGTCGAGCTGGCGGGCGACGGCGTCGCTGCCCCTGATGCCCCGGGCTCCGAACTTCCCGAACTCGATGTTCTTCTCCGGCATTTACTGCTCCTGCCCCGTGCCGGCGTCGGTGCCGGTTCCTGCGGTGTATGTGTCCTTGACCTTGACCTCGGTAACCGAGCGGCCTTCGGGGAAGACACGGCGCCAGTCTCCGATGACGTGGAGTTCGTCGGTGCCCATCGCCCGTACGACAGCCAGTCCCCCGTCGTGGGCCTTGAGCGCCTTCATCCAGAGGTTGGCGAAGGCCTGGGAGCGGATGATGTGCATCCAGTCCGGGCGGTAGAGCTCCCGGTTGTAGTTCGACTCCCCCATCGTGGACACGAACTTGGAGTACATCGCCTTCACGTACTCCAGCGTCAGCTCGTCGCCGTCTGCGATCGCGGTGTCGCGGGCGTCCTTGAGGGCGATCCGGAACTTCTCCAGGAGGTTCTCGGTGGCGCCCGAGGTGTACGACTCGTGGATCTCGGGCGGCTCACACAGGCCATGCTTCGGACCGGACAGGCGCAGCAGCAGGCGCAGGGTCGGTTCGGTGACCCACAGGGGTCCTGGTTCGTCGCGCTGGCCGATCGGGTTGGGCAGCACCGCGTCGTGCTCCCAGGCGGGCGGGGTGATCAGGTGGACTCCGGCGCGGCGCCGGTCGTGTGCGAAGCCCGTGGAGTGTTCCAGCTGGCCGAGCGGGAGGTGGGTCTTGAGTGCGCTCAAATAGGCGCCGTTGATGTCGAGCGCGGTGACCTCGTGCTTCCCGGGCGGCAGTTCGGGCCGCGTCCACTTGGGGCGGGCCTCCCAGATCTGGTCGGCGCCCTTGGAGGTCTGCTTCTTGAGGATGTCGGGGATCCAGGGGTGGGCGATCACGTCGTAACGGGCGCCCTTGCGGGTCTCGTCCAGCAGACGCATCGCGTCCGGGATGGCCCGCTTCAGCAACGCGGTGCTCACGGCTTCGACATCGCCCTGGTGCTCGGCGAGCGCGGCGTGCACCGCTTCGGGGATCAAGTCGGCCGGCCCGGACGGCTCCTGGAACGCCCGCCCGCGCGGGGCCGCACCTTTCCCGTCGGCCGGGCAGGGCGCGGTGGGCGGATGCTTCGGGGTTTCGGCGGGGGTCGCCTGGCAGTCGGAGGGGTCCAGGTGCTGAGCGAACCCCGCCACGCGTTGTTCGGCGGGACGGCCGCAGAGCACACACGGCTCGGGCACGGCGAGCAGCTCCACCTCGTCCTCGTCCTGGCCGACTTCCGGCGAAGACGTAGAGGTGACGGCCACCGCAGCAGCGCCTGACGCCACGGGCTGCTCCTCAGTCGGCATCGCCGTGGTCTCGGTATCGGTGTTGAGCTTGGTGCTCAGCCCTTCCAGTAGGTACGCGTACTTGGCGCGGGTGTCGCCGGCCGGGTCCCGGCCACTCTCCCAGCCGCCGACCGTGGACGGGCTCACCCCCAGCGCACGGGCAACCTGCGCTTTGGACAGCCCTGCCCGCTCCCGCAGGCCGCGGCGGAGCTCGGGGGCCGGGAGTTCGGCCTGCGGGCCGATGGAGGCGAGCAGCGAATCGATCGCGTCGTAGTCGCTCACCGGCCGGCTCCCTTCGCCTCGGTCCGGGTGCTGCGGCGCCGGCCGATCGCGTCGTAGTCGCTCACCGGCCGGCTCCCTTCGCCTCGGTCCGGGTGCTGCGGCGCCGGCCGGCCGGCAGTGCCTCGCACGCCCTGGTCGGCCCGGACAGCAGATCCAGTGCGGCGACGCCGTAGTGCCCGGCCAGCGTGTCGACGTCGCGCAGGGTCCATGAAGTGGCACCTGACTGCCGACGTGAGATCTGCGTCTGCGTCAGTCCGAGCGCCCCGGCCACCGACCTCTGTGACTCGCCTGTCGCCTGCATCAGTGCGGCCACCGTCAGCCGCAACGACTCCTCCAGTCCCATACCTCCGACTCTATCAGATTCAATGCGGAAAACGCATCAAAATAAGCATTCCATGCATGTTTTTGCAGATATTAATTATCTGAAACTCGCCGCTCATGGCGGAGCCTGATGTCGCCAGTGGCCGCCGCGCACCTACCGCCCGGGCCGGAGCCCGGATGACTCCATCGGCACAACAGGGACGCCGCGGGCCGGACATCACTTCATCCCTTTGGTCGCGCTCCGACCGGGTGGCCCACCGGGGAAATTTTGTCCTTTTTGTCAGTGGCGGCTGCTCCACTGACTCCATGGCAGAAGAGACGAAGGCATTCCCCCACAGCCCGGGCTGTGATCAGGAGGACGGTCTCGACACGATGGTCCAGGCCCTGCTGGACCGGGAGGAGCGGCGGTTGCTGGGCTCGGTTCCGGCCGCCTGCGACGGAGTCGACGAGTGGCGCGCGCTGGTGGCCGAGCCGGGATTCGTCCGGCGCAGTTCGGTCCTCGCGCGCGGGGCGCCGTTGCACCGCATCGACCAGCGCACCGCGTGGCAGCGGTTCCCCCGGGGTCTCTACGACCCCCGCACTCTCGCCCTGGCCGCGCTGGAAGCGGTGGTCAGCCAGCAGGAGATGGAGGCGGAAGCGACAACGGAGGAGGTGGTTCAGTTCCTCGCCTCCCTGGCGGCATCGGCGGCGCCCGGGCGGGATGCCTCGGAGCACCTGGCGGTGGCCCGATTCGTCCTGCGTGAGCTGCTCAACGACGCGCAGGACGGCGAGGATTTCGACGTCTCCTACAGCGACTACCGCGAAGGGCACAGCAGGGTGACCTTGTCCCTGCGGCTGCTGGAGGAAGGATTCGGGCGGCGTGACCAGGCCGTACTGCGAGCCACGACCCCTGCCATCAACCTCCTGCTGTCCGGCCTGGAACACGATCTGGAGGACGTGCAGGCAGCGAAGGACCTGATGCTGCGCCGCCAGGTGAGCACCCGCCGCTGGGGACGTGCCGAGGAGAGCGCGGCGGAGAGCCTGAAGCTCTCCCTCATGTACTGCGAACGGGTACGGGCGGTGTTGGCGGAGACCGAGCGCGATGTGCGGGCCGTGGACTGGGGACAGGACGTCCCGGAGCTGCTCAGGGCGTCCCGCGCACACCTTCGTGAACGTCACCGGGTGGAGCGCGACCTGATGGAGTGGATGCGTGAGGTCCGCAACGATGTGGACGACGCGGAGGTACGGCGCACCTGCGAGCGGATCCTGCGCTTGCTGGGGCGGGCCCATCTGCGGCACACCCAGCTTCTGGAGAAGGTCATCGACGCCCGTCCGGCGTTCTTGCGTTCCCAGGCCGAGCAGCGTTTCAGGCCTCCCCCGCGCCTTGCGCTGGTGGGGATGCAGGAGGACGTGCTGGAGCCGCTGCTGTGCCTGGGCGCCGACGACGCCGAGGCGGTCGCGAGCATTTTCGCGGATGCGGCCGGCGGACCGGTGGTCGCGCACGTCCCGCGGCTGCGGGACTGGTGGGCCTCGCTGCTGGCTCCGGCCCGCGAGGTGCGGGAGGCGTTCGCGGACGAGGAGATCGAACTGATCGCCGACGACCCCGGTGATCACGGTCTCTTCAGCGATGAGGACGTCGCCGCCGCCCGCGCCCTGCTCACGCAGGCCCTGCGCACGCCGGTGCGGCTGTCCCGGCTGCTGGAGCAGGCGCTGGCGCACGGTCTGCAGGCCGCTGACCTCCTGGCCGTCTGCGTTCTGCGGGCCTTCGCGCCGGATCCGGAGGACGAGCAGGAGGAAGGGACGGCGGACGAGTTGGCCGACCTGCTGGAGGACCATCTGGTGGTCCTCGACGACGGCGCCGTGTTCGATCTCGGAACGCTCGCCGGCAGCGACCTGCTGCTCGTCCCCGCCCAGTCGCTGATCCCCGATCCCGCCTGTTCCGAGGACGACCTGGAGGTTCTGGTATGACCACTTCCGCGGCCATCTACTCTCCGGCCGACCTGGCCGACGCCTCCGCCCTGGTGTGCTTCGGCTGCCAGCCGCGTCTGCGCCCCCTGGGCGTTCCCCGCTACCGGGACATGCTGCAGCGCTACCGAATGGACGGCCCGTTCCGCGACGCGGCGGACGCCGCCGCCGACGGCCTGGACCTGGACGTGATCGAGGCCCACCAGACCGAAGGGCTGATCCTGCATCCCCGAGAGGGGTCCTGGCTGTCCTACCGCCTCAAGGACCATCCCAAGCTCGGGGTCAAGGACCGCCTCGTCCTGGGACTCGCGCACGTGGCGATCGCGGCCCGCGTCTACCCCACTCCTGCGGACTTGGAGGAGCAGGGTGTCAAACGGATCTCACTGGCCGAGGTCGACGACTTCCTTCGCCGGCTCACCGACCGGCTGCGTGAAGCATCCGTGGACGCGGACGGGCTGACCGTGGTGCACCCCGAACTCCAGGCCGCCTGGCGGGTGTACGCCAGACTTCCGTCGTCGCGCCTCACACCGGCGGGACGGCTGTCGGAGTCGAGCACCCGGCGGGTGATCAAGGAAGCGCTCGACTGGCTGGTGGAACAGGGGATGGCCTACCGCGCCAACGAGCTGGGCGTGGGCCACTACCGGCTCGCCCACCGCTTCCGCGTGCAGGTGCGCGAGGCCGCCGCCTCGGCGGCCTTCACCGTGCTGTGCGACCTGCGCCGTGCCCACCTGGTTGAGGAGGACTGAGGGATGCTCCAACTGCGACGCGTTCGTCTGGAGAACATCGGCCACCGCGCGGCCGGGTTCAAATCGCTGGTCCTGGACCTGACCGGCGGCCCCGGCGCGATCGACGGCCGGCCCATGCGGCCCGTGGACGTGATCCTGTGGCTGCGCAACGGAGGCGGCAAGTCCAGTCTGCTCTCCCTGTTCTTCAGCCTGCTTCTGCCCGCCAAGAGGGACTTCATCGGGGCACTCAAGGCCAAGTCGCTCGCCGAGTACATTCCCGGCGGGCAGGTCTCGCACGTGATCGCCGAATGGGGGGATTCCGAACGGCCCGCAGCCGGCGCGGTGCTGGTGACCGGCGGGGTCTACCAGTGGCGTGACGGACAGCGCCCGGCGGACCTGAGCAGCGGATGGGAGCGGCTGGAGCGCCGCTGGTACCTCCTGCGGCCGCAGCCCGGAGGGCTGGAGCTGGACTGCCTGCCCGTGCGTGCCGATGACCTCCAGCTCAGCATGAGCTCCTACGTGAAGGCCCTGGAGGCGGCGCACAAACTGGAGCGGCGGCTGCAACTGGTCGTCGCGGAGGAGCAGTACACCTGGGAGGAACAACTGGGCCATCACGGTCTGGACCCGCAGGTCTTCATGATCCAGAAGGCCATGAACCAGGAAGAGGGCGGGATCACCGAGCTGTTCAAGTTCCGCACGGCCGAGGAGTTCATCAACTTCCTCATCGACATGATCGTCGATGCCGCCGCGCCCACAGCGGCGCGGGCGGCGCTGTCCAAACACGCCGACAAACTGGCCGCCCGGCCCGCGCGGGAACTGGAGGAACGGTTCCTCGCCGAGGCCGTCCTGCGGCTGCGGCCGGTTCAGAAGGCCACGGCCGAAGCCGCCCTCGCCGAGCAGGCACTCGGCCAGCAGGTCCAGCTCGCCCGGCGCGCCGGCGAGCACATCCAGGCCCAGGCCGAACGCTGGGAGCAGGAGTCAGGCTCCCTGCGTGGACGTGCCGAGGCCGACGCGCGAGAGGCTCAGGAGGCCGACAACCGGGTCGAGGGCCGGCGCCACCGCGTGGCCGCGGTAGGCGAGGCAGCCGCACGGCTGCAAGTGAGTGACTGCGCGACTGAGCACGCCGGGCGCATCGAGGCGGCCGGCTCCGCCGAGCGGGAACATGCGGCGTGGCAGGCGGTTCCCCTGCTCATGGATCTGGCGGACCGGGAGGCCGAACGGCAACAGGTCAACCAGCTGCTGGGAGCTCTGCACAGCGAGCAGGCGCCGCAACGGGAGGCGGTGGAGCAGGCGGGCGCCGCCCTGTACGCGCGGCTCGAAGACGGACTCACCGCTCTCGCGGGCGAGGATGAACAGGCCCGCGCCGAACTCGAGACGGCTGGCGCCCAGGTCCAGGAGGCCGACCGGGAGTTCGAGGAGGCTGCGCGCGCGATCGGCCACGCGGACAGCCGTGCCGCCTCGGCCGAAGCACGCCTCGAAGAAGGACAGGCGGACATCATGGCCGCCCGCGCGAGCGGCGTGCTCGCAGGGCAGGAGGAACCGCATGCCGCCCTGGAACGCCTCACCCGCGAGGAAGATGCCTCCCTGGAACATGTGGAGCAGGCGCGGCGTCAGCGGGAGGCAGCAAGGGAACGGAGCGCCGGCATCGCGGCGGAACGCCTGTCGTGTGCCGGCCGGCTCAGTACCGCACGACAGCGGCACGACCACGTGTGGGAGCAATGGAACACGCTGGCGCGCGAACGCTGTGACCTGGCAGCCGAGCCACGCCTGGGAGAACTGGCGGGCACCGGCGACGGGCCAGGGAAACTGGACCTGGACGCGGTCGGCACCGACCTCGTCGCGATGCTCACCGACCAGGTCACGCACGCGGACACGGAACTGGCCGCCGAGCGTGCCCAGGCGTTGGACGACCAGCGGCTGCGCGACGCACTGGAGCGGGACGGGTTCTGTCCGCCGCCCCGCGAGGTCGAAGCGGCGGTGGCCGCCCTGCGGGATCGCGGTGCCAACGCCGTTTCGGGTATGCAGTTTTTGCGCGAGACCGTGCCCGCCCACCGGCACGACGAGGTCATCGTGGCCATCCCCCAGCTGATCGGCGGAGTGGTCATCTGCGGGCCGATGCCCGGTGGCGATCTGGTGGCTCTGGCCCGGCAGGCCAACGTCTCGCTGCCCACGGTGATCGCCGTGAGCAGCGACGACGAGGCCCGTGCTCTGCTCTTGCGGGAACCGGGAGACCTCGCCGTCCTGCCTGTCCGCCCGTCTGCCCTGGACCTCCAGGCGGGCGAGGAGGAACTGCGCCGCGTCACCGCGCGTTTGGACACGCTGGAGGAGCGTCTTAAGGCCGTTACCGCACGGCGCGAGGCCGATCACGCCCTCGCCGGGCGGCTGCGGGTATATCTGGAATCGTTCGGTCCCCGGGCGCGCGCCGCACTGGAGGAGTTGCTCAGCCAGCTCGACGACGAAGTGAACACGCTCACCGAACACACCAGCGCTCTGGCCCAGAAGGCAGAGGAAGCCGTAGAGAGCGGACGCCAGGCGGAACGACGGCTCGCTCAGCACACGGACGCGCTGATGGCGCTCACCCACTTGCTGCCCCAGGTCCGGGCCCTTGAGGCGACGGCCCGCGCCACGGTGCACTGGACGGCAGAAGGCCGGCTGGCCCGGACCGAGGCACGTGAACACCGCGCCGCCGCGAAGCAGTTGAAGAAACGGTGCATGAGTGCCGAAGGGCAGAGGCGGAGCGCGGAAGCAGCGCTTCGGCAGTGCCGGGAGCGTGCAGAGCGCTGGTCCGGCTGGGTGGAGGAGATCCGCCAGGAACTTTCGGACGAGGTCATCGGCCGGGCACGTCCGGCCACGGTGCCGGACGGGAGCCTGCAGGCGCTGCGCGAGCGCTGGGGCCAGGCCCGCCGGGACTGGCACGACGGCATCAGCGACACCACGCTGCAGCAGCGGCTCACCACCGCCCAGACAGCCATCGACACCCTCAACCAGGAGCTTTCCAGGGCCGGTTTTGCGGCACGCGCCCGCGCGGCAGAACTCGCCCGGCAGACCGAGGCAGCGGACGCCGACCGCCTCACCGACCGCATTGCCGCCGCAGCCGAGGCCCACAGGAACGCCGAACGGGCCGAGCATGAAGCGGATCTGCTCCACCGCCAGGCTCTGGCAGCCCACCAGAAGGCGGCGGAACAACTGGACGACCTTACTCCCGGCGCGGAGCGGGTCTCCTTCCCCAGCGTCCAAGCCGCTCAGGAAGAACTGCAAGCAGAGGAGCAACGTCTGGAGCAGGACCGTGCGCTGGCCCAGGTGCGGCGCCTGGACGCCGAGCGCACGCACCGCACCGCTGACCTCGCGGCCAGCCAGGCCGCACAGCTTCGGCAGTCGGCGCGCAGTCTCAGCGCGGCAACCGACCGCCAGCTTGGCCAGGACGGTGACGGCGGCGGCCCAGAACTGAGCGTGGACGCGCTGCTCCTCGAACAGCATGGCCTGTCCGCCGTGACCGCGCAGTCGCTGCAGCCGCAGGACGCCGAGCAGATCAAGGACAACATCACCCGCGACGTCTTCCAGGCCATCCGCGCCTACGAGAGTGCCAAGAATGCCCTGCGCAAGTACGTACAGCAGGTGGAACGGCTCGCCATGCAGCCGCAGTACGCAACCGTCGTCGACGGCCGGCTGCGCGAACGCCTGCAACAGGACCTCACCCTGCCCACCCGGCTGGCCGCCCTCCTGGAAGACATCGAGGAACGCGAACGACAGGTCGCCGGACTGCTCGCCGAGTCCGACGAGGACCAGGCCCGGGTCGTCGACGCCTGCGCGAGCACGGTCGAAGCCGTCCTCGACAGCGTCGAGGAAGTCTCACGCCACTCCCGGCTCCCCGGCAACCTCGGGAGCTGGTCCAACCAGCGGTTCCTTTCACTGGAACTGCGCCAACGCGCCCGCGGGGACGAACTCGCGCGCAGGCTGTCGGCCGAAGTCGACCGGCTCATCTCCGAGCTGCCGGCCAGCGCCACGGGCCGGGCCAGCGCCCTGCCCGAAGCGATGGCGCTGGCCAAGCGGCTGGTCCTGGCGGCGCTCGGCGGCCACGGCAACATCATCGCGAGAATCATCAAGCCGACGCAGAACCTGGACACCGTCGAACGCGAATCCGTCATCGAGATCCAGAAGTTCAGCGGCGGCGAGCTCCTGACCGTCTCCGTGCTTCTGTACTGCACGCTCGCCCGGATGCGTGCCGCCCAGCGCGACCGCCGCATCCCCGGCGGCGTGGGAACGCTCGTCCTGGACAACCCCTTCGGAAAAGCCAACTACGGGCCCTTCGTCGATCTGCAGCGTCGCGTCGCCGGCGCCCACGGCATCCAGCTCGTCTACACCACAGGCTCCAACGACCGCCCGGCCCTGGGCCGTTTCCCCCTCATCATCCGCATGCGCAATGGCGTGGACCTGCGCACGAAGCGCCGCTACGTCCAGATCTTCGAACGGTACGGCGACGCTGTCACGGACGGCGTCGCCCGCGCCCAGGACGACGGCATCGCCTCCGCCCGCCTCCTGCGCCGCAGTGTTCTCCCCCAGGAGAGCAGTCAGGACACCGAGGCTCCCGAGGAGGATGCCGGATGAGCGCCGCCGACCGCATGGCCGCCCATCTCGCCCAACAGCCCCGCCAGCGCGTCGACTTCGACGCGCTGGCGGGCGCCGCCGACACAGGGGACTCCAGCCTGGCCACCTCACCACGGCGCCGCCGCATCCTCGCCGATGCGGCCCAAGCCCTCCAAAGGCGTGGCCTGGCCCAACTGCCCAAAAGCAGCGCAGGCTGGGACTACAGCGCCCACCCGCCGCTGCCCCGGTGGGTCAAGCGATCACAGCCCGCCCGCTCACCCCGGCGCCGGCCGGCACCCCGGGCGTTCGTGGAACCACTGTCCTTCGCCAGCACCCTGAACCTGACCGCCGCCGACCACGCGCTCCTCGGCCCCGTCAACACCCTGCTGCGCGACGAGCCGGATGCCGAGATCGTTCCGCTCGCCGACCGCTCCTACCAGCTGTACGGCGACGAGAAACGCCTCAAGAACATCGATCGCCAGCATCTCGTGGCCAAAGGACTCCTCGACGTCACCGCGCACCTGAGGGCGCGGCCCACCCCCGCCCCGCTGGCCATGTTCGAACTCGGGCCCGCACCCTGGATGCTCATCGTGGAGAACACCGCCGCGTTCACCAGCCTGCGGGAGATCCTCAACGCGTGGCCCGACCGCGACCAGGTGGGCTGGCTCGGCTTCGGATCCGGCGACCACCTCGCCGCCTCCATCCCCACCGCCCTGACCTCCTTGCGTGAACGCGACCACCCCGTCGGCACCCTGCTGATGTACGCGGACCTCGACCTCGACGGCCTGCACTGCGCCCAGCAGACCAGCCACCGCGCACAGGCCGCCGGCCTTCCCCCGCTGCTGCCCGCCACCGGCCTCTACGAGGCGCTCCTCACCGGCCAACCGCGCTCCCACCCGCCCGCCGCCGCAGACGAAGCGCTCGCTGCGGCAGCCTGGCTCCCGCCTCATATCGCGCCGTCCGTCGCACAATTGCTGACCGACGGCCTGGTTCTGCGACAAGAAGCCCTCCCTCTGCCCCGTCTGCGCGCCCTGCTCACCCGGGACGCGCCCCTGCTGCCCCAGCTGCGCGACGGCGCCCCGCCAGGAGACCCCGTATACCCCGTCAGCCAAGGCCACGGTGAGCTCCACCCCGATGAGCCGGTGTAGAAGCCCAGCTGCACGACACCCAGAGCGTGCTGGCAGTGGTGAAGGCCAGGCCGATCAGCGAATCGCTGCGTCGTCCCTTGAGGCCGACCCGTTCCCGGGCCGGCCGCCGATGCCGACATCGTCACCGGCTCCATGACCGTCCGCACAACGCTCAACGGCCACGGACAGCAGCGGCGATGCCCACGCCTGACCAGCACCGCACCTGTCCGGTGACCCCGGCAGTGGAACAACTTCGTCTGTCAGTCCAGCCCTCTAAGCTCGAATCGGACACGGGCGCTGTGGGCCGGCAGAACGGTTAGAGGACGGCAGTGACGGAAAACGACGGCAGAGCACACAACTGGCAGAGCATCCGGGAATGGGACGGAAGCCAGCATCGCGCCTTTGAAGAACTGTGCTTCCAGCTCCGTACGCCAGCGCCTCCAGGCTGGGAGACGATCAAGACAGCTGCTCCGGACGGCGGTGTCGAATGGTACGACCAGGCACCCGACGGCAGCGCCGCACACGGGTACCAGGTCAAGTTCGTCCAGCGCATCGAGGACTTGCTCCCTCAGGCGAGGAAGAGTGCCAGGACGGTCGGCGAGAACATCGCCCACCGCAAGATCGTCCGGCTTGAGTTCCTGACGCCCTTCGACCTCTCCGACCCCACCCCTTTCACCCCGAGCGGGAAGCCGCGTACCGGCGCACGGGAGCGGTGGAACATCCACATCGCCAAGTGGAAGGAACTGCCTGGTCTCGCCGGTGTCGACATCCGCTACGTCGGTGGTGGCGAACTGCTGGAGCGCCTGACCCGGCCAGGTAACGAGGGACGCCAGTGGTTCTTCTTCGAAAAACGCGTACTGGGCACAGAGTGGTTCCGGGAACAGGTCACACTTGCTGAGCGTCTGGCCGAGTCGCGGTACACGCCCGAACATCACGTGGCGTTGCCACTGGCTCAGGTGGCGGACGCGTGCGCCCTGCCACAGGAATTCCTGCGGCAATTCGTCCAGCGGGCCCGGGACCTGCGGGCCGTTGTCGAGACACTCCTGGCCGAGATGACGTGGTGGCTTGACCGCTATCCCGCGCCGGACAGCAGTCCAGCGCACGAAGCGCTGTCGCAGTGGGTGCGGTTGTGGACGCCTCCGCTGCGGGAGGGCGCGGACGCTTTGGTCCAGGACCTGTCTGCGGCATCCGCGGGTTCTGGTTTCCCCGCCGAGCAGGCAGCTGCTGTGGCTGAGGACATGCTGGATCGGCTGGGTGAATTCAGCAGCTTGGCCGACCGGTTCGCCGGGGAACCGGCCGGGAGCGGTGACGTTCCGGCACCGCCTCGGTCGCAGCCGCGCACAAGCCGCGTCCGGACAGCGTCCGAGAGCGTGGAGTCGATGTGCGAGGGTCCTCTCGCTCGTGCCAGCAACGCCTGCGAGCAGGTACTGGCCCTGCTGCGGGGCAGCGCTGCCCAGGCAGCGGAGAAGGGAGCGTGGCTGCTGCTGGGGGAAGCCGGCCAGGGCAAGACGCATCTGCTGGTCGATGCCGCGCGAAGGGCTGTGGACGAAGGCCGGCCGGCGCTGGTGGTGTTCGGGCAGGAGCTCAGCGGGCACAGGACCTTGAGCGAGATCGCGCAGAGGTGCGGGCTGGGCCAGCTGCCCGAGCGGGACTTCCTCCAGGCGATGGACGCGGCGGGCGCGGCCAGCGGATGCCGCTTCCTGTTGATCATCGATGCCCTCAATGACTCCGCCGATGCCGGGCACTGGAAGAGTGAACTGCTCGCTCTCCAGGGGCATCTGGCCGGGTACCGGCACATCGCTCTGGCGGTGTCCTGCCGTTCGACCTTCAGTTCCCTCGTGGTGCCGGACCGTTTCAACGGGCCGGCTTCGGTGCACTCCGGCTTCGCGGGCCGGGAGATGGAAGGCCTTGAGAGCTACCTTCGGGGGAATCCGGCTGCTCTTCCCAACACGCCCCTGCTTGCCTCGGTCTTCACCAACCCGCTGTTCGTGAAGCTGTACGCGGACAGTCTGAGCAGGAGCCAGAACCAGAGTACAGCTGGCTCGGGCGGCCGTCCGCGTGACCGTAGCGCGGTGTTCGACGCCTATGTCGATCACCGGGCGGAAGCCATCTGTACCCGGCTGGGGCTGGACCCTCTTGAGCGGCCCGTGCACCGTGCGGTAGATGCTCTTGCCTCCCACATGGCCGCCGAACACCTTTCCGTGCTTCCGCGTGGCGAGGCCCGTGACCTTGCCGACGCCTGCGCGCCTGCGGCCACGGCATGGCCGGACACCATGCTCGGGCAGCTCCTCGCTCAGGGCATCGTGTCCAACGAGCGGACCTACGGGGCCGAGGCCGGTATCGGCATCGGTTTCCCCTACCAGGCATTCAGCGACGACCGCGTCGTGCGGTCGGTCTTCGCTGCCCACCAGGACGAGATCGAGTCGCTCCGTCAGGGCCGGCAACTGGCCGCCGACTCCCCTCTGCGGAACTGGTTGCGTGAGGCCGCCCCGAACTATCAGGAGGCCGCGTCGATTCTCCTGCCCGAGCAGGCCGGCACGGAGCTCATCGACCTCCTGGCTTCCCCTCCCGGGCCCACGACAGACACATCCGGGCCCGACGGCCGTGCGGACATGCAGCACTATCTGCTGGCCCGGAGCTTTTTGGAAACGCTTCCCCTGCGCAGCACACGGAGCGTCAACGAACGCACCATCGCGCTCCTCAACGAGACGGCCGCCCGTCACGGACGCAACTCCGACGTGCTGGAGGCTGTCCTGGCGGTCACCGCGGAGCCGGGGCATCTGCTGAACGCCGACCGTCTCCACCAGGTGCTGGCGAGAAGGCCGCGGCCCGAACGCGACGCATGGTGGGGTGTCGAGACTTACCCGATGGTGTGGGACGTCACAGCACTGCACCGGCTGCTGCGCTGGGCCGAGCAGTACCCCACCCCTCAGGATCTCCACCCCGCGTCCCGTCCGGCCCGACCCCGGCTCGGGGCCCGGACAGGCCGGCCCGTGACAGCACCTGGCGGCACCGAGGAAGTGGCCCGGCTGGCGGCCACGACGCTTATTTGGGCCCTCACGTCCTCCAACCGGTTCCTCCGGGACCGTGCGACCAAAGCCCTCGTGCAACTACTTCTGTCGCACGGGGACGTTCTCGTGTCTCTCCTGGACAGATTCCTGCACGAGGACGCCGAGAAGGTGGACGATCCCTACCTCTTCGAGCGCCTGGTGTGGGTCGCGTACGGGGTGGTGGCCCGGCGTGGCGGGAGCGAGTGGCAGCGCGGCCTCCTGGGGCAGGTCGCGCGGCGGATCACCGAGTACGTCTACGGTGATACCGGTTCGCCCGCGCACGCCTCGAGGAACGCGCTGCTGTGCGATGCGGCTACCCGCATCGTCACCATGGCGCACGGCGCAGGGGTCATCACTGACGAAGAAGCTGGGGTGGTCAGGCATCCGCATGCCTGCCCGGACATCGGGCAGCCCCCTGCGGAGGAGGATCTCGACGATCTCTTCCCACGGCGGGAGGAGGACAGGCCCCTGTGGGGATCGATTCGCTCGTCCCTGTCATCGCTGGGGGACTTCGCGGACTACGAAGTCCGTCCGGCCGTCCGCCACTTCAGCATGCTGCCTCTGGCGTCCGGTTATCCCCGCCGGCCATCGTGGCAGCGCCGCGATGATCCGGTCGCGGTGGACACCGACCGTATTCCGGCTTTCGCAGAAAGCCTCCCGGAGTCCGTCCGGCCTGCCCTGAGCACGTCGGCCGCGGTCGCGCAGCTCCTCACCGGGTGGAAGGCGCAGCAGGTCCTCGACCAGGACCAGTACGCGCTGCTGCGGGACTGCCGGGTGCCGCCGGCCGACGACGAACGCCTCGCTGAAACCGAGGTGGACGCGGCGTGGGCCGCGAGGTGGGTGCTCGCCCGCGTCGCCGACCTTGGATGGTCTCCTGAGCTCTTCGCCGAATTCGACACTACCCGTGGACGCATGTCCGGCGGCCGCCAGTCCCACAAGGGCGAACGGATCGGCAAGAAGTACCAGTGGATGGCCCTCCACGAGTTGGTGGAGCGGCTGGCGAACCACCGTCACCCCCACCGGACCTCTGAGCACGACGCCGCCCAATACGAGGGAGCGGCACGGCTGTACCTGCTCGACATCGATCCCTCCCTTCCTCCGGCCCGGCACCCGTTCGACGCTGCCGACGACGCAAGCGGCCACAGCGAAGCGGACAACGCAACCTTTCCGCCCGCCGACCCTGCGCACCCTCTCGCACCGCCTGCCCCGGCACTGCCTGACGACGACGGTATCGACGAGTGGATCAGCCATCCGAACAACCTGCCCGGTCTCGAGGAACTGGGTGTCCGGACCGACGGCCAGGGCAGGGAGTGGGTCGTGCTCGACGAACAGGCCATGGATGACCACGACGGCCGAGGCTGGAGCATCACCCATGGACAGGCTGAGCAGTGGCACCGCATCACGAGCTGGACCGTTTCCGACGACCAGTTCACCAGCCTGCTCACATGGCTCAAGGGCCGCTCCCTCACGAACCGGCTGATGCCCGAAGGACCCGACCGCCACAGCCTCCTGTTCGCCGACTTCCCCACCGTGCCTGGCCCCTGGACGGACCCTGAACCCGATACCTGGCACGTGAGTACGTTCCAGTACCCGGACCAAGAACCCGGTCCCGACAGGCCGGATGGCCTCGATGGTCCAGACGATGACGACGACCTGGCCACGCCGGAGACAACCCCCGCACCAGCTGCTGCCGCCGAGCCCGTCGACGCCCTCGCCATCTGGAGGGAGAAGAGAGAAACGAAGCGAACCGAGTCCCTCGCCGACCTCGCAGAGCAGTGGGCGGACGGCCCCGTCGACGACGAGGACAACTGGCTGGAGCGCACCCTCGCCGCACAGCCGCAAGCCCAGATCGACCGCGCCGCGGACCCCGCCGGGCAACCCGTAACGGCTGTCCCGACCACCCAGACCTACAGCTGGGGTGCACAAAGCTCCGACTGCTCCCTCGACGCATCCGTATCCGTGACGCTGCTCAATGACCCGCTCCTGAGAGACAGCGGACTCCAACGGGACCCCGACCGCCCCCTCTGGTACGACACCGACGGGCGGCTCCAGGTGCGGTACCTGTCGTGGGACCGCCCAACCGGCACGGCCCACAGCCTCCTTGTCTCCCGGGAGTGGCTCGAGCAGCGGCTCCAACGAAGCGGCCACTGCCTGGTCCAGGGGATGCGCGGCGAACGGCAGACTGTCACACCCGAACACCCCCGGATCTGGAGGGAGTTCAGCCAGACGGCGGGCCACGCCGCAGATGGGCAACGGACACCGGGAACAAGCGTCACCACGCTCAGGAGAAGCCTCAGATAGCGGAGAAACAGCCGAGCAGGGCTGCCGCGCAGAGATCCGATCCTGCTGAGGACGGATCCTAGCTTGGCGGGGTGCCGTCGGGGTGCTCGTGGATCCAGGAGAGGCCGCCGAGGTCGAGGCAGCGGCGGGTGCGGGTGACGGCGACATAGGCGAGACGTGCTTCGCTGTCGCTGATCGGTCCGGGTACAGGGCGGCCGGTGTCGTCGTGCTCATCGGTGTCCTTCGGAGGGGTGAAGTCGTCGGCGATCTTCACGCAGGGCCATTCACGGCCTTTGGCCTTGTGGGCCGTCGACACGGTCACCTCGGCCTGTTGCTCCGGCGTGAGGTGAGCGAGGGCGGCCAGGATGGCGTCGGTGCCGTGGGTGTCGACGAGATCGACCAGCGGCTGCAGGTCGCGTCCGGCCGGGTCGTGGGCGGCGTAGTCCTGCAGTTCGCCCCAGGAGGGGAACAGCACCAGTTCGGGGTGGGAGGTGCGGCGGCCCTCCTTGAGGTCGCGGGCGGCCAGGGCCAGGGCGCGCAGGCTGTCCCCTCCCCCGGCCAGCCCCACCCGGTGTCCGGCGGCCAGCAGGTCCATGACGTGGGCCATGGCGCCGACGTTGGTGCGGCACAGCACGGCGTCGGGCCGGACGAGGTGCCCGAGTTCGGTGGGCACCTCGGGGGTGCCGGTCAGGCGGATCGGTGCCTGCGCGATGGCCAGCCAGCGGTTGGCCTCCTGGGCCAGGTGGGGGCCGAAGCGGAAGGACTGCGACAGGGCGAGCTGGGTGCCGTCGAAGCCGGTCATGATGTCTTTGGCGCCGCGCCATTGGTAGATGGCCTGGGCGGAGTCGCCGACCATGACCAGTTGGGCGTGGCCGCGCTGGTCGAGGAAGATCTGCTCGACGACGGGGTTGGTGTCCTGGGCCTCGTCCAGTAGCAAGAAGTCTGTGTTGATCTTCGGCTGGCTGAGGGCCCAGATCTTCAGGTAGTGGTCGTGGTCGAAGCGCACGGCCCCGTCGTCGGGGTGCTGCAGGTCGGCCCATGCCTTCTCGGCGAACGGCACGATGTGGGCAGCGAGTTGGGTGTGCAGGTCCTTGTCCTCCAGACCGCGCAGGCGGGGGACGTGATGGCGGGTGATCGTCTCATCAGCGGTGTGGCAGAAGCCGGCCACGGTGCGCAGCGTGGCGTTGGAGAGAGTCTTTTGTGAGAGGTCGCGTTCGCCGATGCGGACCGGCTTGGTGATGCCGAGGGCCTGCCCGGTCTGCCAGGCCGGGCGGCGGGGTGCGTTCAGGCGACAGGTGTAGCGGTGGCCGACGGCCGCGTAGGCCAGGGCATGGGCGGTCTTGCACTGCACGGTGTCGGGGAAGCGGGTGCGTGCGTCCTGGGCGATGGCCCGGTTGTAGGCGAGGTAGCGGCCGCGGCGTTTGGTGGTGCGGGCGAGCAGGGCCAGGGTGGTGGTCTTGCCGGTACCCGCGCCGGCCTGCAGGGCGAGGTGCTGGCCGGCGTGGAAGGCGTCGGCCGCGGCCGTCTGTTCGTCGGTCGGGTTCATGCGGGGGCTGCTCCGGGGGTGCGGGTCAGGGCGTGGCCGACGGCTGCCAGGAGGTGTGCGGCCGTGGTGCCGGCGAGCAGTTGCTGCACGGCCCGGTCGAGCCGGTCGGCCTCGTCGCTGGCGTGCTGGGCCAGTGCGCGGTGCAGGGCCAGTTTCACGAAGAGTTCCGGGCTCTGCCGCGTTTCATGGGCGGCCTGGCGGATCGTGGCGTGGACGGCGGGCGGAAAGGCGAGGTTGAGCAGGACCTGCCCGTCGGCGTCCGGGTAGTGGGTGGTGATCACGTCCACGGGGAGTCGAGGGGCGAGGCGCTGGCGCAGCCGGTGTGCGGCGCGGCCGGGGGTTTTGGCGCGTACGAGGGTCATGAGGCGGGTGGTGTCGTGGTTGGTCGCGAGCGGCAGCACGCGGGCGGCGTCACGGAGCTCAGCCGGGGCCAGGGGGCGGGTCAGGAGGATTTCCAGGGCGTGGTGCGGCATCGTCAACTCTCTCCACTGCCGTGTACCGGCGGGTATGGCAGGCCGGTACGCAGGTGCTTGGCGTGCAGGAGGGGATCGAAGACCTGCCATCCGGCCAGGGCCAGGTCGGCGGCGCCGCGGGTGGTGGCGTGCGCAGGACAGCGCTGGACACGCCAGCGACGTTGTTCGGCAGGGGGCAACTGGCTGAGGTCGTAGACGGCCGCCGTCTGCTCGGGCAGGGCGAGTTGGCCGAGTCGGCGGCCGATAGGCAGCAGCCTCCACGATCCGGGCGGGGCGTCCGGGGCCAGGACGGGACGGAGGCAGCGGTGTCGGTGGCTCGTCTGGGCTACGCAGCGGATGGCCTCCAGGGGGCCGTCGGCGAGGTAGTGGCCCAGCAGCATCCGCACGACCGGGCGGTCGGGGCCGTCAGGCGCTGCACTGGTGGGGGCAGCCGTGGGAGTGGTGAAGACACCGGTGTCGATCAGGCGACGGGTTCGTACGGCGAGTTGGCGGCGTACCGACTTGAGGGGTGGGCTGATCCGGCAGATGGGCGTGCGCTGCGGGCAGAGCACGGCGTGCGGAATGCGGCACCATGCGCTGCCGTCGCTGTGCGGGTGGGCAATGCCGGAGCTCAGGTGCCAGTGGCAGGGGGCAGGGACGTGGGCGGTGGCCAGTTCGGCGGGATGCAAGGCGATGGGCCGCCCGTCGGCACGCGGGTAGAGGTCGATGCGGTTGCCGCAGTGGCGGCAGCGGCCGCTCTGACCGGCGCGCAGCAGGCGGCTGGGGCTGGTGGCGGCCACCCGCAGCGGACGGCGCGCCGGGGCGGTGCGGGGGCTGCCGTCCCAGTGGCAGCCGGAGGCGGAGTTGGAGCGCATGGCGAGGACCGTGCCAGGCGACACGCCCCGAGGGCGGGGCTGGCGGGCGGGCAGTCCCCCGGGCAGCCCAGCGCTATCGAACAGCGACACGGTTCGGCGAGTATGCGTTCTATGCATACTCGCCAGTTCGGGTGATCTGCGCGGCGCGCCAAGCCTGACGCGACCGAAGTCAGGCGCCCTTGGGCCCGGGTGGGGTGTGGTCGTCGCAGAGCGGGCCGAGCAGCTGCTCGATGGGGACATCGAAGGCGTGCGCGAGGGCGTGCCAGGTGGTGACGGTGCCGACGGCTCGGCCGTGTTCGAGGTCGATCAGCGTGCGCCGGGCCAGGCCGCTGCGGCCGGCAAGTTCATCAAAGGTCCACCCGCGCGCGTTCCTCAGCCGCGCCAGCGTCACACGCAGGGCGTCGCGGTCCGGGTCGGGCGGCAAGATCGTCACCCCACCATCCGACGGTGCAGACACCTGCCCTGTCAGTGCGGATTTCTGCACTATCAGTGCAGGTAGGCGCGCCGAGCCCACGCTGCGCGAGTGCAGAGATCTGCACTACGGTGGCGGCGGCTCCCGCGTGCGTACCGGGAGACCACCGCACGAGGCCGACGCGGACCAAACCGGAGGGACAACGAGCCGATGCGGCTTGCCAGCACACACGCCACAGTGCAGCGCATCTGGACAGTGCGCCTGCGCCCGCAGACGGGCGGACCGGCCCTGACCTGCCCCCGCTGCGCACACAGCCCCGTCCTGCCTGCCGCCTCCGCCCGCTCGGCCGCCCTCACCCATCTGGCCCGCCACGCCCGCGCCGACACGCTGCCCGGACACCTGCGCACCTGCCAGTGCCGGACGAGAGGCTGCCACTGGCACCCCCGCCACCGCGGCTGCGCGGGACCCGTCCTGCTCGCCCTGACCTGCGACCGCAGCGGCCGCACGTGGCGGCTGGCCGATGCCTGCGCCGCCTGCGCGGCAGCAATGAGCCACACCGCCGTCGTACCGCCCACCCTGCTCGCCACCGGCCCCGTCCGGCCGACGCCCAGCACGTCGCGCTCTGCGCGCACCACGCCTCCGTTCGGCCCGGCAGAACAGCAGCGCGTACGCGAAATGCTCACCTACCTCGCCACAGCACTGCCCCGCTTCTCCTCCCCCGCCGCCCGGCTGCTCGCCCTGCAGTGCGCGCTGCGCGCAGACCACCACGGGCAGATCCGCCTGCCCCACGGGTTCCTGCGCGGCATGCGGCTGCACGGTCGCGCGGAGCTGTGGCTCGAACTGGAGCACCCCGGCTGGCTGCACCGCCCCAGACGCAGATGCTCCCCCATCCAGGCTCAGCTGCTGGACGCCGCCGTCCTCCACCAGGCACCCGGACGCACCGCGCGCATCCGCGCCGCCCAATGGGCCCTGCACCCCGCCCCGCTGGCCGTCTCGCCCGCTCTGCCCTCCGCCCTGCGGCTGACCGCACTCGCCCTGGCCGCCCACAGCACTGCTGAGGCGGGCGGGGGCGAACTCGAGGCCCTCACCCGCCAATGCGGGCAGCCGCCCCAGCAGCTGGAGGACCTCCTCGACCAGCTGGTCCGTGCCCGCCTCGTGACCACCTGGCACCACCATCACGACAGCGACGAGGTCCGGTGGGAGCTGCCCGCGCACTCTCCGCCCAGCGAAGGCGTCACCCAAGAGGCCGGTGGGTAAAGGCGGCACGGTGGCCCGTATACCTGGCCCCGGCCATCCTGCCGCTGCGCGTGCCGGAGGGGCACCTCCTCAGCGCTTGCTCCGCTGCTGTCTCAGCGGTGTGCCCGGCGCAGATACATCGGCAGGACGGTGCGCATGAGCTGTTCGCCCCGGATGGTGATGGCCTCGAAGTCGCTGTGGGCCATGGCGGCGAAGTTGGTCGGGTAGCCGGCGACCGCGCTGCGCGGGACGAGGTCGGCGGGCGGTGCGGGCAGGCGTTCGTCCTTCATGCCGAGGTATGCGAGGGCGAAGCAGTCGATGCGTCCGCTCACCGCCCACTCGTGCAGGCGGGAGCGGGCGGAGTCCTGTGACTTGCGGTGGACGGTGGCGAAGGAGCGGCTGAGGCGTCCGGGCATGAAGTGCGGTGCCTTCAGGGCGAGTTCGCCCAGGCCGGCGTCGCAGGCGATGATGAAAGGTACGTCGTAGACGTGCTGGGTGTGGTCCGGTGAGCGTCCGGGCTCGAGGACGGACAGGCCGAGGTTGTCGTAGACACCGCCGTCGGTGAGCAGCACGGTGTGCTGCTGCTGGTGTCCGTCGCGGTGCTGGAAGGTGAAGGTGCGTTCCAGGGCCGGCAGGAGCGCGGGGTAGGCGGCAGACGCGGCGACGGCGGTGGCGACGTGGATGGGTTCGGTGATGGTGCCGTAGCGGGAGCAGCCGCTACGGGTGCTGCCGAAGCGGACGGCGTTGGTGGTGGCCAGGTCGGTGGCGGTGAGGACGACGTCGAGGCCGGTGTGGGTGACGTCGGCCATGGTCTGGGTGCCGAACGCCTTGTGGGTGAGGACGGCGGCCAGGGCGTCGGTGCGGTTGGCGGGGCGGGCGACGCTGACGCCGCTGTGGCGGGGGAACAGTCCGCGGGTGCCTGCGCGGGCGGCCGCGGTGAGGTTGCGCACGGCTGCGGAGGGCTTGAACGCCTGTCGTGCGATTTCCAGTTGGAGGCCTGAACGCAGCAGGTCGGTGGTACGAGCGTCGAAGTCGGCGAAGTCTGGCGGGCCGTAGGCCCACAGGGCGGCGAGGAGGGAGCCGCCGGAGATGCCGGAGACGACGCGGATGCGGTCGAGGAGATCGCGGTCGTTAAGGGCGCGCAGGCAGCCGAGGTGGAAGGCGGCGGCGCGGGAGCCGCCGCCGGACAGGGCGAGGCCGATGGTGCGGGTCATGGGCGAGCCTTGCGTGGGAAGGGAACGGGGCCGTGGGGGCGGGTGGCGTAGCCGCCGGGCCACCACGTCACAGGGCCGAGGTGGACGGGTGGTTGCGGCGAGAGCGGCTCGGTCGCGGCGGAGGCGGTGCGGGTGGCGAGGTGGGCGTAGAGGTCGGGGCCGTCACCGGTGGCGAGCCACTTGTGCCAGACGGGCTCCGGTCCTCCGGCGATGAGGACGAGGGCGCGGGCGGGGGCGTCGTCCAGTGGCAGGGTGAGGCTGGTCATGGCGGCGCGGTCGGTGGCACTGGGCTGCGCGGCGGTGTGCGGGTGGGTGTGCCACATGCCCAGGAAGCGGCTGCTGTTGCCGGTCGCCTCCCGGCGGGCGGCGAGGTGAGCGCCGACACCGTCCAGGCCGTGCCGGAAGTAGGTCTCAGTCAGCAGGGAGTCAGGGGGCGGGCCGGTGGCCTCGTCGACGAAGATCACGCCGGTGGCGTCGTCGACGATGCCGAGCAGGGTCCCGCCGGTTTCCACGCGCGGGCCCCTCACACGGGCGCCCCGGCGGGCTTCCGCGCGCATCTCAGCGAGTGCGGCGGGGGTGATGCGTACGTCATAGCCGGTGGCCTTGTCCGTGACGAGGGTGTCGTTGGGCCATGTCAGCCAGCGCGGCCCGGCAGGCTGGGCGTCGGTGGGTCCAGCGGGCATGCGTACGATGAGCGTTGCCATGGTAGGCCGGTCGGCGGGGTGGGCCAGGGCGTGGAGGATGCCGGTCACCAGTTGTCCGGCCAGTGCGGTTACGTCGGCGGCCGAGCCGGTGAAGGTGGCGTCCGAGCAGCCGGGTTCGGGCTGGAAGAGCTCCGTACGGGGCTGGGTGGGGAAGAAGTCCTCGATCAGGTCGTCGAAGGTGTGCGTGATGTCGGTGTGCGCGGCCAGCGCGGTGCGGCGCAGGACGTCGGCTCCGCCGCCGGTGGCACCGTAGGACGAGAGGGCGGCGATGCCGCGGGTGGCGTGGTGGCCGATCATCAGCGTGGCCAGGTGGGGCCAGGGGATGGCATCGGTGCGGCGGGCGCGTTCGAGGTGGGCACGGACGATGCGGTTGGCGGTACAGTCCCAGATCAGGTCGAAGGTGTGCAGGTCGAGTTCGGACAGCCGGTTGGTGATGTCGCCGACGAGTGCTTCGACATGGGTGTGGTGGGGGTCGATCCGGTTGAGGCGGTCGGCCAGGACTCTCGCCTTGGAGCGGCCGATGTCGGCGTCCGCGTAGGGCTGGCGGGCCAGGATGCCCGGGTGGACGAGCGCCTGGTCGGCGACGGTGATGTGCGAGGCGCCGGCGCGTGCGCACATGTCGGCGACGGGGGCTCCCAGGGCGCCCGCGCCCAGGACGAGGATGCGCTTGCCCCGCAGCCAGGCTGCAGGGGTGGCGTGGTCGCGGCGGACGGTGACTTCGGGGCGGGCCTCGTAGATGCGCATCCACCGGGTGGGCAGACGGTCGAGCCACTCGGTGCCGAACTGGATGACCTCGTCGCCGAGTTCGGCCAGGTACGGGCGGCCGCTGAAGGCGGTGTCGGCGGCCAGGCGCCCGATCCGGTCGGCGAAGTCGGGCAGGTGCCAGGCCACCAGGTGTGTCTGGCGTGGGCCGTCGCCGGCGATCCCCCGGGAGGGGGTGCCCAGCAGCAGGTGTACCGGCGCGGCCGGGGTGTCCTCGTCGTCCTCGTCCGGCGCGTCGCCGTCGGGGTGGAGCAGGGTGCGGTTGTGGTCCGCGACGAATCCCGTCAGCCCCAGTAGCAGGCGTGGCGTGATGTGGTCGCGGGCCAGGGCATCGACCAGGTCCCGCGCGGTGAGCGGGTATTCGAACGTCAGGTGCTTCGTGGTGACGACGGCGGGGGCGAGGAACGCGCGGGCCCCGGCCGGGAGCGCGGCGGTCTGCCGCAGCTGCTCCAGGGTGGCGGGCCAGGGGTCCTCGACGGCAAGCCAGCCCACCACGTCGCTTCTCGTGTCGTCGACCTGGTGCAGCACGGCGGCGCCCAGCCACGGCCCGTCCGGCAGTGCGACGGGCGCGTCGCGGCGGATCACGAGGAGTCCCGCCGTGTGGTCGGTCAGGGCGTTCGGGGGGTGCAGGGGTTCGCCGGGCCGGTCCAGTTCTCCCGCGGCGCCCGCCTCGAACCAGTCCAGGAGGCGGTTGATGAACCCGTACATGCCGTCGGCCGGATCCCACTCGGTCGCCGTCGAGCGGTACAGGCACAGGTGGCGGCCCCAGTTGACGTGCGGGGCACCGGCGAAGCGGGTGTGCCGAGTCCGCACGCTGGGGGCGGCGAAGGGAAAGTTCGGGGGGATCAGCAAGGTGACCGCCTCGACACTGCGCAGCCGCAGACCGCCCTGGGTACGCGACAGGTTGGCGCAGCCGACGCTGATGCGGGCCTCGACGTACCCGGACCGGCCGGTGGCGGCGGTCACGTGCGTGGCCGCCATCGATCCTTGGGAGGCCTGGACGATCCGGTGGAGCTGGTCGAGGGCGAGCTGCTGGCCTTCAGTGAGTTCCAGGGTGGTGCTGTCCTTCACGCGGCACCGAATCCGATCTGTACCGCCGGCTCGGCCTTGTCACCCCTGGCCTGCTGCACACCGGCGCGGGCTGCGTCCGTACCGTGCTGGTGCGGCAGGCCAGCTGCGGCGGTGAAAGAAGCGGCCGGGAAGCGGGTGGTGCCGAGCGCGGCCAGCAGCCGTCGGCCGCCGCCTGCGGCGTGCAGCACCTGGGCCTTGTTCTCCAGGTCGGTGACGTCCACGAGTTCCAGCCCCAGGCCGGGCTCCAGGGCGAAGACCACCGGACGGGGTTCGTCTTTGGAGGGGTACTCCCCCGTGCACAGCACCGTGTAGTCGGTGATCGACTCGTACGCATTGCGGGCCAGCAGGTGCGGCGGATTGTTGCCCTTCTCGTCCTTGTCTCGGAAGGGAAGCGAGCTGGCGATCACCCGCGCGTCCGGGCTGGCATGCGCCTGGAGCTGGTCGAGGACGTCCTGCTTGAGTTCTTCCTCGCCGTCCTCGCCCTCGGCGTACATGGCCTTCTTGGAGCAGTGGTGCGGGGAGAGCAGCACGTCCCACTCCACCCGGTCCGAGTTGCCTGCGGCCTCACTGTTCTCGAAGATCATCTTGATGATGGGATAGGCGAGGTCGCCCAGGAACAGCAGTCGGCCAACTGTGCCGTCGTCGGCCTTCAGCTGCACTTGCAGGGCCAAGGATGTGTCGTTGCGGTCACCGGCGCAGTTGTCCTTGAACGGTGCATGGACGAACGCCTCGAAGCGGTCCGCGACGTCCTCGCCGTCGACCTGGGTGATCACATCGCCGGGGAACGTGAAGTACTCGTCGGGCAGTTCAGCATAGGAGTGCAGTTCGCGGTCCTCGTCATAGCCGATGATGCGCACCCGGTCTCCGCTGGCAGGCTCCTTGCCGTCCTTGACGGCCTTGAGGGTGGCGTCCACGCGCCGCTCGACCTCGTCCTGGAAGCGTTGCGCGTCCTCGCACATCGGCTTGTCCTCGGACAGTTCGCGCCACAGCCGGGGCGTCGCCCAGATCTCCCCGATCAGGATGGAGCTCTCCAGGAGGTCGCCGAAGCCGCAGCAGTGGTCCGAGTCGGCGTGGGTCAGGGCGAAGACCGCCAGGTAGGGCGTTTTGCCGTCGGGCTGCGGCAGGGTCTCCTCCAGCCGGTCAATGACGGCGGCGACCACCGCGTCGTCCTCGTCGGCGGCCTTCATATCCCGCAGGTCCACCTGCATGACCAGGTTGTCGCCCAGCACGATCGTGGTGGAGTCGCCCGTGCCCACCGGCCAGAACACCACCCCCTGCCCGGGCAGTTCCGTCTCGACCATGTCCTACCTCTTCACTCGATATTGATCAACTAGCGGGAAAAGCACATAAGTTCACTCCAGGGCCAGATCTACCACGCGCCACTGACAACGCCGCCGCGATCAGGCAGCGGAGCGTTCAGACGTTGGCCCACAGCCAGTTCGCCCGTGGCCTGGGGCCCGCTGCGACCCGCCGGTCGGTCAGCAGTGCCGGCGGGCCCGGAGACCTGGGCGCGCCCTCCGCGCCCACCCTCCTCGCGCCGACGGCGCCTTCAGCGTCGTCGCGGTCCTCGTCCGCGGCAGGGCGTCTCGTCTGCTCCTGGGCTCCGCGATCGTCGCCGCGAAGTCCTCGATCGAGTCGAACGCCCGGTAGACGGACACGAACCGCAGATGGACGACGAGACCGAGTTCCTGCAGCGGGCGAGTACGGTCACCACCACGTCGCGCGTGGCCAACTCGCCGTTTGCGGGGCGCGCGCGGCTTTCACGTTCCGCCGGCCGAGCCGGAAGGCTGGCTGCCGCTGGGGCCGCGCGCACCGGAGGCGGCACGGCCGACGCGCTCGTACTCGCCCCGGGACCGGGGCTGCTCAGCGGCGGGGAAGGGCCAAGAGGTTGTTGGTCCACACCCCGTCGGCGTGGGTCCGCAGGTACTTCTCGCCGCGCGGCGGGGGCACCACGGCGACCTCCGCCCGGTGCCCTCCTGCGTCGCTCGTGTAGGCCTGGCCCTTTTCGTCTTCGATCCAGGTGACGATCTCCGCCCGGGTGTTGTCGCCGGTCTTGGCGGTCGCCGGGTTGGTCCACCACAGGCGGGTGATGTGCTCGTGCGTGGTGCCGCCGGACAGGCGTACCGCGGTGATCTGGATGGCCATGGTGCTCGCTTCTGCCGGCCTTGCCCGACGGTTCTCCCGGAGCCGGCGCCGGGGTCCCGCCACCCCGGTGAGGGGTGTTTCGCCTGGGACGGACGACGTAACTCGCGGGTAGAGAAGCGGGGTTTCCTGAAGGTGCTGGCGGGGTGTCAGGAGCAGTCGAGGCAGCGGTCGGCGCCGTCGGCGAACATCGCGGGCGGATGCAGGGTGAAGCATCCCTGGCACAGGTGTTCGCTCACGCGTGCGGGGCATGAACAGCGGCCGCACTCGGGGCAGTTAGGGACGCGACAGACGGGACAGGCGGGGTCGAAGGAGCGGTACTCCTCGTCGCAGTGCTCGCAGATGTACTCGCCCGCCTGGGGGCCGGTGTCTTTCGTGGGTGGTGTGAAGGTGCGCCAGGGGGCTGAGTCGGTGACGAGGACGGCGACCAGATAGCCGTTCATCGGCGCGGTCTGCGCATGCAGTTCACGCCCCAAGATGCCGTCGCGGTAGCGGACCTGGGTGCGTCCGTCCGCGCGGCCCTGGCCGGCCCGGGCCTGGGCAATGGTGGGGATGTCGCCCTGGAAGCTGCCGCGCCGCAGCGGCGGGAGGCCGTGGGAGGCCGCGAAGACGACCTGTCCTCCGGTGTCGAGGAGGAGGATGTGTCCGGGGGCGGGCAGGTGCTGGACGGCACGGACGCACACCGCCATGCGGGAGGCGCCGCTGGCGCGCCACAGCTCCACGATGTCGGGGGCGGTGGGGCCGGCGGCATCCAGGTGGTGGTCGACGAGCGGGGTGGGCAGCAGGATCTCGGCGGCGAAGGTGTCGCAGGCCGCGTCCTCCAGCAGCAGGCCGCCATCGGACTGGCTCTCGAAGGCCGCCATCAGGTCGAAGCTGTTCTTCTGGAGGTGGTGGCCCAGCTCGTGCATGGCGGTGAAGTCCCGGCGGGCGCGGCTGGCTGCGTCGGCGACGGAGATCCGCGCAGGCGGCCCGAAGTCGTAGGCGCCCGCCACACTGCAGCGGGAACCGGTCCGGGCCTCGGGGACGAGGTCGACGGTCAGCTCCGGCCAGGTCTGCAGTTCGGTGAAGGCCGAGCGCGCCAGGCGCTGCGCTGCGCCCGGGGCGTGCGTCTCCAGTTCCGCCAGCATCGCGGTGGCCTGGTTACGTGCAGTGGCCGCGAGTATGTAGTTGACCACAGCTGACCTCGCTAGCGCAGATGGAGTTCGAAGTACCGGTCCGCTCTCGCACCCCAGTCGGCGGTGCTGCCTTCCTGGCGTGCCGCCAGGGCGTAGATGCCGAAGGCGGCGCGGCGGCGGGCGTCGGGCTCGCTCGTCGCGGTGCGGGTGGCGAGGGCGCATACCTGGGGGCGGCGCGACGGGCGGCTGAGCTCGTGGATCACGAGGGCGGGCAGGGCCGGATTGGCCGTCAAGACCTCGTCGGCACCGAGGCCGAGCGCTGCAGCAAGGGTTTCTGCCTGCTCGGGCGTGAGGGGCGCCTGTCCCCGCCACACCGCCAGTGCCTGGGGGGGCTGCAGATGCAGATGTGAGGCCAGCTGCTTGATGTTGATGCCTCGCCGCTGCAGCAGTTCGGGCAGGGCCCCCGATCCCTGCGGCGCCCAGCGTGCACCGCTCAGTTCGGCGAGGCTGTCGGCCAGGACGCCCCGGTACTCCGCCGCTGCGGCGGCCGGTCGCGGCGCGGCGCTCCCCCATGTCGCGCCCGGCGGCACCTCGTGCGGGAGGGCCGGGCCCGTGGAGGCGGGCAGCGGCACGGTCAACTGGCTGACCTGGCGGTCCAGCACGTACCAGGGCAAGGGCAGTCGCAGTCCCCACCACAGCGCCAGCGGCTGCTCAAGCGTGGAGGCGCCGGCGGGCAGCAGCAGCGTGTCCGTGTCGGCGAAGCGTTCCAAGGAGACCGGAATGGCGTGCACCGTGTCGTCGTCGACCGCCGTGATCACTACCAGCTGGATGGTGCGCTCCCACACGGCCCGCCAGATCTGGCCGGGTTCAGGATCCCGCGGCGGCGCGGTGGCGACCTCCCGGACGGCATCGGGCACCTTCAGCCCGGCCGCGGCGGCCACCAGCCGTTCGTAGGCGCCGCCCTGGGCAGGGTTCATCCTGCCTCCCCCTCTCCTCGGCTGTGATCCATCAGCGCATTCTCTTCCCACTAGATACGGACGACGTCACAGGGGCGACTCAGGGGGCGGATCCGCACAGCGCCGCAGCAGCGCTCCCACGACGGCCTCCCTGTCGTTGTCCTCGGACAGGGCAAGCAGGAGCTTTGCCTTCAGGCCTGCCAGGACAGCCCCGGCCTGCGCCTGTCTGATCTCCAGCAGTTGGGCTGCGTGATGGGCGTCTTCGTCCAGGTAGGGCAGCAGCAGGTGTTCGTTGGCGGTCAGCCGCTGCCAGATGTCCGCAGCGGCACCACCGGCGCCCGGGGTATCGGCCTCCGCCGCGCTCGCCTCGACCGGACCGGCGAGCGCCCCGTCGTCGGCATACAGAGGGGTGAAGCGGGCCGGCGACAGGAGCTCGAACCGGGACTCGAGGACCTTGGCCAGGTCCTCCTCCCGCACCGCCCCCCGGGCGTGGCACAGGACCTGCATCACGATGGCCATGAGGGCCCGGACCGTCTGCGCGGGGGTTGGGCCCGAATGATTCCAGCGGGTGATCCCCACCCCGCGTACGCGCCATGCCTCGGCGACGAGATCATCCGGATCACCCTGCCACACCGCGCCCTCGGGATGTTCGCTCAGCGCCCACCGCGGCGGAGGCCCCGGCATCCGGCGGAAGGACGCGTCGGCGCCCATCAGGCGGGCGATACGGCGCCGCAGCTTGCCCCGCGGGGTCTTCTTTGCCTCATCGATGAGGAAGTTCTTGATCGATGTGAGGAACAGCCGCTCCAGCGAGGCGTCGTCGGCAGCCAGGGCGAAGCAACTGGTCACGAACTGCTGCCCGGCACCCTCACGGATCAGCATGGCCGTGATCACCTCGTAAGCGGCGTCATCGTCCCACTCGGCGTACCCCTCGGGCGGGGGAAATCCCGACGACCGGCGGACCTGATGAACCAGACGTCGCAGCAGCTCGAACGTCTCCGGCCCCAACTGGCCCGTCTGTGACAGCTCTTCGTACGCTCCACCCGCCACCGGCTCACCCCCGACCCGCCTGGAGCCATACGGCTCCAGACTTCCTGCCTGCATACACCTGTCATCTCAGGCACGCCAGGCAACACGCCCAGGGGCGGCAGCAGGTGGTCGCCGCGGCGGGCCTCCTTGACCCGTTTCCTGGGACTGATCACGATGCAGAAGACGTTCAGCGGGCCGAAGTCGGCTGCGTAGCGGGCGAGTTCAACAGCCCAGCTCGGCGGGGCACCGCCCGGACACCGCCCTGTCGGCATCCTCGTGACAGATGGCGAGGTTGAGGCCCTGGACGCCTTCGCGGCGCCAGACCTGAGCGGCCCGCCCGCCTCTCCCCCTGTGACCGTGCGCCGGGAGCCTCCAGTGCCGCTCAGGAAGGGGGCACACGATTTCCCTTAACGCCAACTTGTTCACCCTTTCAGGCGTATCCGGCGGGCGGGGAAGTCCTCGCAGCAACGGCGTGGAGCAGCATGGGGATTCTGGGCTGCTGCGGCAGCGGTGATCGCCGGGAAGAGGCAGGGGGATGACCAGATGGCGGGAGCTTGGCTGTCCGGTCCCCGTCAGCCGCTGCCGGTACGGGGGAATCGGCGGCGGGCCGTTTCATCGGCCGACTGGCACACGCTCAGGGACTGGAGCTGGAGGAGTTGCCGGCCGGAGGGGTGTGCGGGGCCATGCGACGGCGCGGCAGGGGGTGGGTGGCGTGAGCGGGGTGGAGGCCCCCGGCTGCCTGCTGGAAGGTGAGGCGGTGCCGGGGGCGGGGCAGGGGGTCGTGGCTATGTACCGCGAGCCGTACGGGCCGGTGCACTCGTGCAGCGCGGCCGGGCTGCACGGGGTGGCGCTGGAGGAGTTCGGGCCGGTGAGTGAGCCGGTGCCCTACCGGGGCCGCAAGGGCATCATCACCTACTGGCCGGTGGCGACCCGGGAGCAGACCGTGGTGTGCAGCAGCCTGCGGCAGTGGCGGCTGGCGGTGGAGCTGGACTTCGATCCGGCCTGGGCAGCGTTCAGCGCCGGCCCGGTGGAACTGCGGTGGCGGGCGGGAGGCCGCCTTCGCCGGTGGCGCCCGGATTTCCTGGCGCGCACGGCCGATGGCATGCGTGAGGTGCTGGTGCTGAAGCCGCTTGAGCAGGAGAGCCTGCCCGCGGCGAGGCTTCAGGTGCTCGAGGAGGTGGCGTGGGCGGCCGGGTGGCGGGTGCGGCAGGTGCGTGAGCCGTCAGGGCTGCGCGGGCGCAACCTGGGATGGCTGGCCGGCTACCGGTTCCCCGCGGGTGACGAGGACGGCCAGGCGTGGGCGCTGCTGGAGGCGTTCAGGCAGCCGGCGGGTCTGCGAGCGGGGGTGGCGGCGAGCGGGCTGGACGAGTTGACGGGGCTGGACCTCGCTTACCGGATGCTCTGGCAGCGGCGGCTGCTGTTCGACGTCGCGCAGCCGCTGCTGCCCGATGCCTTGGCCTGGACGGCCTGAAGGACCGGAGGGGCGCATGGCGGGAACAGGTGAGGGCCGGTTTTCGGAGTCGCTGTCCACCGGGGCGCGGGTGCGCTGGCAGGAGCGCGAGTGGGAAGTGGTGGAATGGCAAGGGTCGCAGGTCACGCTGGTGGAGCAGGGCGGCGGGGAGGTGCCCCGGGCGGTGTCGTACCGGTGGCTGGTGGGCGCGGAGGACTTCGCCGTCGTCAGCGGCGGTGCGGCGCAGGTCGCCGGCGGCGCGGCCCTTGGCGGGTGGGGTCGGCAGGAGGGGCGGGAGGAGGAGACCGGGCTGTGGCAGGCGCGCATGGTGGAGATCGACACCGGTCTGGCACCGGGCCGAAGTGAGCATGCGCGGGGATTCGGGCCGGAAACGACGCTGGCCCAGCGGTGCGCCGCAATGTCGGCGCGGCTGGTCGCCGACGGCATCCGCTGCTCCGCCCACACCCTCGCCGACAAGCGGCGCAAATGGAAAGCGGCCGGGGAGAACCCAGCCGTCCTGCTGCCCGCGACGCGGGACAAACGGCCGGGGGGCTTCACCGACCCGCGGTGCCTGACCGCCATGCAGGAGGTAGTGGCCCGGCGCGCACACGAGTCGGACGTGACCATCGACCTGATCCGCGAGGAGGTCGAGGACCTGCTGCACTCGCGCTATGCCACCGAACTCGACGACCCGGCTGCCGTGGCGGCCCTGCTGCCCTCCCGTTCCACCTTCTACCTGAGGATGAAGGAGTCCGGTCTGGCCGAGGCGCTGGGCCAGCCCACGCGGGCCCGGGCCGCCCTGGCCTCCACCCCACCCCTGCCCCACGGCGGGCGCGAAGCCGTCCTGCGGCCGGGACAGGTCACCCAGGCCGACACCACACCGCTGCGGATCCTGGCCCGCGGCGACGACGGCCGGCCCACCGCCACGGAGCTGACCTCGCTGATCGACGTGGCCAACCACAGCATGTGCGCGCTGATGATCACGCCCAGCCGTCCCCAGGACACCGAGAGCGGACGGCCCGGCCAGGCGACCCGGGCGATCGACCTGACCCTGATGCTGGCGCAGGCCTTCGCACCCTGGCCGGTGATGCCCGGCTGGGACCCGCTGAGCGCGGCCGCCGCCTCCACCCTGCCCTTCGGGGCGCTGCGGGCGGCGGACGAGCGGTTCACCGAGGCCACCGCCGCCCGCCCGGTCATCCGCCCCGAACTGATCATCTACGACCAGGGCAGCCCTTATGTGAGCGAGCATTTCACCGAGGTCTGCGACCGGCTGCGCATCGCCCGCCGCCCGGCACGCAAGAGGACCCCGACCGACAAGCCGCTCGCCGAGAACTTCTTCACCACCCTCGCGCACCGCTTCAGCCAGCACGTACGGCACGGCTGGCAGGGCCGCAGCCACAAAAAACGCGGCCGCGGCATCGACCGCATGCCGCTGTTCACGATCGCCGAGCTCCAGCAGATGGCCCAGGAATGGGTGGCCTTGGAGTACCAGCAGACCCCCGATGCGGGGCTGCGCGATCCGTTCCGGCCCCACGTCGTGCTGTCCCCCAACGACATGTACGCCGTCCAGGTGGCCCGCAGCGGCTACCGGCCCATGCCGCTCTCCCCCGCCCAGAACCGCTTCTTCCTGCTGCCGCGGTGGGTCACCCCCGGCAAAGGCGGCTTCATGATCAGCTATCGGACCTATCAGCCCGTCGCGCAGGACGCCGGGCACTACCGGGAGATCCTTCTGCGCGGCGGCTCGAAGCTGCCCGGCGTAGGGGACAAATGGGAATGCCGCTTCAATCCCTACCGTCCCGAGCGGGTGTGGCTGTACGACCACACGGCCGACACCTGGGTGACCTGCGATTTCCGGCTGCGGCACCTGCTGCACGACCCGTGGACCGCGGACATGTGGCAGGAGCACGCCGAGCAGCACCGCGCTGCTGGCGGCAGCGAGCAGGACGAGGAAGCGATCGCCCTGGCGCAGCGCGACCGGCGCCGCCGCAGCCGCAGGCCGCCGCCCAAGCGCACGGGAGCCGAACCGCCCTTCCAGGGAATGGAGTTGGACACCGAGCAACCCTCCCAGGACCCCTACGCGGGCCTGGAGGAATTCGACCTGTCCACCCTGCGGCCCCGCCCGGCGCTGCCCATCTCCCCCATGGCGCCCCCGCCGGTGGCCGCCCCGGCAGCCCTGCCCGCAGGGGCGGCCACCGGCGGAGAACAGGAAGGCGGGCAGGCTCCGCACCCGCTCGCGGCCCTCTTCGTCGATGCCGACGCCTCCTGCGGCCCGCCCGACACCTCCGTCGCCGGGACACCGGCCGAGGCGTACGAGGTCGTCGACGCCGAACTCCTCGACGACCTCGGCTCCGGTGCGGACGGCGAGGACAGCGGCGAGGACGGCGAGGGTGTCATCGACGTGTGGGAGGTGGACATGCCTGGGGGCATGGAGCCGTGAACGACGAAGGCACAGGGCCGGACCGCGGGGTGCGCTCCTCGCGGTCCGGCCCTGTGGAGGGAATGAATCGGGAACCGTGTACGAGAGGGCAGCGTGATGAAAGCGACCGTAGAGCTGCGCGACAAGCGCGAGGCGCGCCTGCGCCAGCAGCTCAAAGAGACCCCGATGCGGCCTCTGCCGCTGTTCCAGGTCACCGGCTGGACTCACTTCGTCGACGAGGAAGTGGAACCGCCCGTGCGGGCGGGCAGCAGCCCTGGCCCGGACAGGCGCACAGACGAGCAGTCCATCGCCTACCACCGGCATCTGCGGATGGTGCCCACCGACGCGATGACCCACATGCAGGAGACGGTCGTCGAGGCGGTCCACGGCAACAGCGGTCGTCGTGACGGGCTGGTGGACCATGTCATCGACGGGCCCGCCGGCACCGGCAAGACCTGCCTGCTGCGGGCGACGGGACGCGCCGCCCAGCAGGAGATCGAAGCCGGCACGGGCGGCAGGCGCCAGAACACGATCCCGGTGGTGCACATCACCGCCCCCGCGGACCCGGAGCAGAGAGTGAACTGGGTCTGGGAGATCGCCTCCTATCTGGGCCTGCAACCCGAGCCGAAGAGCCTCGCCGAAGTCCTGGAGATGCGCCGCAACCCCGACCTGACCCTGCCGGTCAACTACGTCCTGGAGACGGCACAGACCCGTCTGCTGCTCATCGACGACATCAACCGCGCCTCGCCGCAGCACCTGGCGAACGTACTGCCCTACTTCGAGTATCTGCGCGACAAGCTGGGCATCTCGCTCGTCTTCTGCGGCACCGGAGCCAGCCACCTCCTGCACCAGGCCCGCATCCTGGCCGGAGACCTGACCCGGGTCAGCGAGGAGAACCGGGTACGGCTTGAGCGGGCGGACCGCCCGGCGACGCCCGCCTCGCCCTCCCCCACCGCGCTGCTGCCGGTGACCTGGCTGCACCCCCTGCCCCTGAACACCGAGGACGACACGACCTTCCGGGAAGTGCTGATGGGCTTCGAGGACGACCTGAGCCTGTACCGACTCGAGGAACACGCCCTGAGCCAGCACGCCGTCGAACTGCACCGGCGCACCGGCGGCTACTTCAAAGCCCTCGCCTACGCCGTCTCCACCGCAGCCGTCATCGCGATCCGCAGCGGCAGCGAGAACATCACCATGAAAGAAATCGACGCCGCAACAGCCCAGCTCGGCTGAACCGCCCCGTGCCGCTCCCGTAGATGCCAGCAGGCCGGGCCAGTACGTCTTCTGAGCCTCTGCACCACCCGCCGCCGACGGCGTCGAATTATCTGCGGCAGGCAAGCGCCGCGCGAGGTGAGCGCGGTGAGGCCACCGGCTCACGACGCAACGCCATTGTCAGTGGTGGGCTTTACGGTGCATTCGTGGATATCGAAGCCTTTGCGTAGACCGGCCGTGTACGACGGACCGACTGTCACTTCGGCTAGGGGCCCAGCAGGTCCCAGGGCGACGGTGATCCTGGGTGCTGGGGCGGGCGCTTGCCCCCGGGGTTGCCGTCGGGGTGCTGATTGATCCAGGACAGGCCGCCGAGGTCGAGTTGGTGGCGGGCACGGGTGACGGCGACGTAAGCGAGGCGGGCCTCTGCGTCGTCGATGTCGCCGGGCAGCGGGTCGCCGTTCTCATCGGTCTCTTCGGAGGGTTCGGTGAAGTCCTCGCCGATGCGGACGGAGGCCCATTCGCGGCCCTTGGCCTTGTGAGCGGTGGAGACGACGATCTCGGCGCCCTGCTCGACGGCGAGTCTGTCCACCGCATTGAGGATGACGTCGACACCGTGTTCGTCAACGAGGTCGACCAGCGGCAGGAGATCCCGTCCGGAGGGGTCGTACTCGGCGTACTCCTGGAGTTCGCCCCAGGAGTCGAACAGGATCAGTTCGGGATGGGTGCTGCGTTTGCCGGCTTTCAGGTCGCGGGCCGCCCTCGCCAGCGCCCGCAGGGACTCTCCGCCACCGACCAGGGCGACGCGGCGGCCCTCGTCGAGCAGACGCATGACTTCGAGCATCGCGCCGACATTGGAGCGGCACAGGATCGCGTCCGGCTGCTCGACACGCTCCAGCCGGGTGTTGATCGCAGCCGTGCCGGCCAGGCGGATCGGGGCGTCCACGATGCCCAGCCACCGGTTGGCCTCCGCGGCGAGCGCGGGCCCGAAGCGGAACGACTGGGACAGTGCGCGCTCGGTGCCCTCGAAGCCGCTCATCACGTCCCGCGCGCCGCGCCAGCCGTAGATCGCCTGGGCGGAGTCCCCGACCATCACCAACTGGGTATGGTCACGCTGGTCGTTGAAGACCTTCTCGACCACGGGATTGGTGTCCTGGGCCTCGTCCAAGAGCAGGAAGTCCGCGGTAATACGCGGCTGGGTGAGGGCCCAGTGCTTGAGGTAGTGGTCGTGGTCGAAGCGGACCACGCCTTCCTCGGGGTTCTGCAGATCCGTCCATGCCCGGTTCGCGTATGGCAGGACGAGGTCGACGAGCTGGGCGTGGAGGTGTTCGGCCTCGATGCCGCGCAGACGCGGGACGTGGTAGCGCTGGATGGTGGAGTCCGCGGACTGGCAGAAGCGGGTGACGGTCCGTAGCACGGTGTAGGACAGGGCCTTGTTGGTGACGTTGCGCTCGCCGATACGGACGCGCATGTTGATGTTGATGCCCAGGGCCGTGCCGGTCTTCCACCCCGGGACGCGGGGCGCGTCCATCCGGTTCTTGAAGCGGTGACCGACTGCGGCGTATGCGAGCGCGTGCATCGTCTTGCACAGCACGTTGCCCGGGAACTTGCTGGAGGCCTCGGTGGCGATGGCCTTGTTGAAGGCGATGTACCGGCCCCGCTTGCCGGTGCTGGCGGCGATCATCGACAGGGTCGTCGTCTTGCCCGTTCCGGCGCCGGCCTGCAGGACCAGGTGGTCCCCGCGCCGGAAGGCGTCGATGGCGCCGCTCTGCTCGGCAGTGGGTAGGGGCACGGTGCTCCTCAAAGGGTGAGTGCGGCTTCACAGCGCAATCGCAAGGTGACACACCGAGACATCCGCTGTCCGGCGATCACCGGATCCGCACCCGCAGTTCGGGGAACAGCCAGACGGCGGACCGGTTCGCGGTGGCGGCGGTTACCAGCGCCAGCGCAGGCCGTGCTGGAAGGAAGCGGCCCGGGCGGCTGCTTACGCAGCCGTCAGCCGATTCGTCTGAGAGGCGGTCGGGGGTCGTCAGGGCGCTGTGGGCGGGGGCGGCGCGGTCTCGGTCTGGTACTCGATGTTGTGCGCGTCCAGCAGGGCGGTGATGTCGCCGTGCTTGGAGTAGGGGTAGGTCAGCGCCAGCAGGCGTCGGGCGCGGGTAATGGCGACGTAGTAGACGCGCAGCAGTTCACTGGATGCGGTGTCGGTCGACGGACTGGTCCAGGCGTCGATCAGTTCGGTGATGTCCTGCGGTTTGGGGAGATGGACGAGGACGGCCTCGGCTTCGCTGCCCTTGGCCTGATGGATGCTGGAACTGCGCATCGGCCGGGCGGCGGATGCGGCCTCGTCCGTCTGCTCCGGGAGTCCGATCAGTGAGCGGATGGGCTTGTCGAGGTCGGCCGTGGCCAGGGACAGGAGTTTGGGCGGGGTGGGCGCGACGGCCGGAGCGGGAGGCGTCTGGTCTTGCAGGACGAGGCGGGCCTGTTTGCGCCACTGACGTGCCGGCGCTTCATCCACGGCCGGCAGTGCGTGCAGGAAGGCTGCCGCGCGCCGGCGCAGGAGCGCAGGGGTGAGGCCGTACTGGGTGAGAAGTTCCGTGAGGGTGCCGAGTTCGTCGGGATACCAGTACTCACGCAGGAAGGTGGTGGCCATTGCCAGAGCGTGAGCGCGTGAAGTGGGCGGGATGTCGGTGGCGGAGATGACGACGGCCGCCCAGGCCAGCGCGATGGTGTTCTGGTCCTTGGGCAGTTGCGGAGCGGGCCGGGTGCGGGCCTTGGGGACCGCGGCGTTGCGGTAGGCCAGGGCCAGGCAGTCGGCGGCCCCGATGCCCTCCTGGGCGGCCCACGCGGTGAACGCTTCGCCGGCGTCGGTGCTGTTGGTGAGCGCGGAGATCTGCTTGCGGTGTTTGCCGTACGGCAGCAGGAGCAGCGGCCGGGCGGCGTCGTGGTGGTCGCCGACGGCGATGTCCGGGGTGCGGCGCGCGGCGGGGCGCAGGGTGGCGGCCAACTGGCAGATGGCAGGGCTGCTGCGCCAGTTGCCGGTGAGTTCGAGGTGGTCGCCAATGGCTTGGGTGAACTGGTGGAGGTCTTCGGGGCGGGCGTCGTTCCACTCGTAGATGCCCTGGTCGGTGTCGGCGACGATCACCAGCGGGATGCCGGCTCGGTACAGGCGGGTCAGGATGGCCAGGTCGAGTGCGGAGCAGTCCTGTGCCTCATCGACGATGATCTCGAAGAAGCGGTGTGCAAGCAGGGCGGTACAGGCGGTGTAGTCGGCGTGCTGCAGTGCTGCGATGCGTACCTCGAGCCCGGTCATGTAGCCGTTCGTCTGCCACAGCCGCTCGCGGGCCGTCCTGGCCCGGGCCAGGTAGTCGTCCTCGGTCAGCTGGGAGTTGTGCAGGTACTGGCCGGAGGTGGGCCAGGCGACGCTGGTGTGCTGGGTTGCGGGGTCGTAGCGGAAGTCGAAGGCGGGCATGGGGACTTTGCGCGGGCCGACGATGGCGCCGGGAACGTGGTCCCAGGACAGGACGTGCTGCCAGGGCGCGTCGGCGGGCAGGAAGGGCCGGACCAGGTAGCGCCACAGGAAGCTGTCGAAGGTGCCGATGTAGTGCGGGAAGACCGTCAGGTCGGTGCGGCCGCCCTGGCCCGTGCAGCGTTCGCGCAGTTCGTCGGCGGCGACGTTGGTGAAGGACAGCAGAGCGCGCCCGGTGCGCCGCCGCCCGGGCGGGGTGTTGCAGTGGCGGTCGACCAGGACCCGGGTCTTGCCGGCGCCGGGGCAGGCGCGGACGAAGAGGGGGGCTGGGGCATGGACCGCCTGCTGTTGCTGGTCGCGGGCCTGGTCACGCCGTTCCTCGAGGTCGCTCATGCGGTCGCCTCGTCCACTCCCGCGATCCAGCGGATGGCACCGGCCAGATGCTCGGGCACCGTGAACCCGCCCGGCTTCCGGGTGAGACGGTCTGCCAGGCGGTAGGCGAAATCCCCCTTGGGCAGGCCGATTTCGGACGTGAAAAGGGCGCCGAACGCGGCCGCCCGTTCGCCGGACGTGGTGGCCTCCTCGATCGGTTTCCAGCGGTGCTGGGAACGCGGGCGCAGGTCGAAGAACGTCTCGGCGAGGACCGTCTGGTTGGTCTCCGGGCGCATCAGCTCGGGTTCCAGGGTGGGTTTGCTCTCGGCGATGTGGAACGCCGCGTCGGGCACGTCCCACGCGCGAAGGCTGTCGTGGAGATACAAGGCGCGGTTGAAGCCGACTTCCGGCTCCTCGTCGCTTCCGGTGCTGTCGGCGGCCGGCTCGGAGACAGTGCCGGTCGTTCCTGCTGCGTGCGTCGAGGCGGTCTCGGCGTCCGGCTGGTCCCGGTCGTCCTGTTCCGGCGGGGTCTTCTTCTTGCGAGGGTCCTGGTCGGTGATCAGCACGACCCGGTCTGCGATCCGTATGCCGCCTACCCCTGAGAGCAGGGCTCGCATGTATGGCTTGAAGTCCACCCCGTCGACCGCAACGATGCAGGTGCCACGAAAGACGGCCTTGGCCCTGGGCTGCTCCTCCGGCGGCAGCGCGGACAGGACGAGCTCGGCGAAGGCGGGCATCAGCAGTGCCTCGGCCAGACCCTCGACAAGGATCACCCGGGTACCGAAGAGCATGGCGCTCTTGGTGATGTCGAGGTAGCGGTCGAGTTTGGCGGCCTCGTGCTTGGCGAAGGGAATCTTCGCCACCGAAATGGCGGCCGTGGTGAACGCGAAGCCGGCCGGCTTCTCTTCCGCCTCTGTGTCGGCGTCAGCGCTGGCGGTGGTGGTAGCACGGTCCGCCTCGGCCGGAGCGGTTGCTGGCGTGGTGTGGGTGAGGGTGCGGCAGCGTTTGAGGACCACCAGGTCCTCGACCGTGGTGGCCGCGGCCAGTACCGGCGAATGGGTGGTGATGACGACCTGGATGCGTCCCAGGGGTGCTCCCCCGTCGGGCGGCGGGGCATGCTGAGAGCGCAGGGCCTGAGCCCGCAGATGGTCCAGCAGCAGAATCTGCAACTGAGGATGGAGATGTGCCTCGGGCTCCTCCACCAGAAACAGCGTCAAATCCGCGTCCCGGGCGGCTTCCAGCTCGGCCAGCACGGTGGCGATGTACAGCAGGTTGGCGTAGCCCAGGCCGGAGCGTGAGATGTCTTCGACGGCCAGGCCTTCATCACTCATCCGGGTACGCAGCGCTCGGGCGATGGATACCAGCGTCGGGTCCGCGAACGATAGCCCCATGTGCTGGGGATGGGCCCCGGCGGTCAGCAGACCGAGCGGGTCATTGATCCTCTTGCGGGCCGCTTCGATCTTCTCGTGCCCTTCCAGGCTCCTGAAGTGGTCGGCCTGCTCCCGCTCGAAGTCTTTAATGGCGTCCTCCGCGCCAAGCTCTGCAGCGAGGATCAGCCGCAGCCGGTTCCCGGCGCTGGAAGCCAGCTCCTGCTGGGCGTTGCGCATCGGCGGCAGATATACGTGCCGGATCGCACGGCGCGCCTCCGGCTCCGGATCATCCAGCAGCCGGCCCGCCGACCACACCGGACGCTGCGGCCGGGCATCGGCAGCCGGTCGCGTGAACTGCACGGTATAGCGGACGCGATGGCCATCCGGCAGGCCCGGTCCCTCGGCCGCGGGTACCAGCGCCTGCAGATGGGTGCCGGTCTCTGCGGGCGTCAGCCCTCCGTAGACGGCGGTCAGTTCCGCACCGCTCTCCGCCCATGGATGGACGTCCTCGGCCTCCCACCACCTGCTGCGCCGGCCATCCAGCGGGTCGGTCAGCAAACGAAGCGCGTCGATGAAGTTCGACTTACCCGCGTTGTTCTCCCCCAGTACCACCGTGACGCCCTGCCGCAGCGAAACGTCCGTGTCCAGCAGTGACTTGAACCCCTTGGCCCTGACCCGCCCCAGATACAACTTCCACCCCTTATTTCCCGGGGCGGAACGTTACCGGGCCACAGGCACCCGGGCGCGGGCTTCCGCTGAAGGTGACCCCGGCCACGACGCAGAGAGACTGGCCGTCACGGTCTGGTCTAGAAACCGACGGTGGCTGACGATCGCCCGCATACCGGGCGACTGCAGTCTGGTCTTGCCGTCCGCGGCTCCAGCTACGCGTGAGACCGGGTTTCGTGCCAAGCGGCGAACCAGATCCGGCTGCCCCGTACAACAGTCACCCTTGGCCTGGTAGCTGTGGAGCGTCTTCGCGGCCGCGCAGTCGGATTTCTTCGATGTCCAGGGCGGTCTGCATCTCTCGTAGGACGGTGTCGTCGATGCGGTGTTCGTCGCGGAGTTCGATCATGGTGCGGCTTTTGTGTGCGATGACGGCCAGGCGCAGGGCGGTGTATTGCTTTGCGTGGCGTAGCGCGGGGTCTGTCTGAGTACCGTCGTCCGTGTCGTTGCTGTGTGCCTGGGCGAGGGCCAGGTGTTCTTCGCCTTCGCGGCGTACGCGGTCGACAACATCCGGGTCGGTGCTCAGGTCCGCGGCGAGGTCCGGGAGTGCTGAGAGCGCCTGCTGGGCGGCGTGTGTCCGTGCGAGGTGGTGTTCTTCCGTCACGGCGGTGTCGGTCCGCAGGCGTGCCCAGCGCACCACGGACGGCAGGACGATGCCCTGGAGGACGAGGGTGATGAGGATGACGCCTGCGGTGACGAAGACGATGGTGTCGCGGTGCGGGAAGGACTGGCCGAAGGCGAGGGTGGTGGACACGGACAGGGCCAGGGCGAGGGAGATCGCGCCGCGGAAGCCGGTGAGCGCGCTGACGACACGGGGTCGGGCGCCGACGCGGCGCTTCGCGTTGCTGGGGACGGCGGTCGAGCAGGCGGATGAGGTAGGGAGAGGTGAACAGGAACGCGAAGCGACGCCGGTGACGGCCGCGACGGTGATGCTGGCGTTGGCCAGGTCGGTGCTGGTCAGTTCCCAGGCGGCGGACTGGGCCTACGGTTGCCGCCTTGACGGTGCTGCCGGACGGCTACCGCACCGGCCTGGTCCGCCGCCGCGCCCTGGACCTGTACGAGGCGATCCCCACCCAGCGCCACCACGAGCGCTCCGTACGGGAGTTGCACAACGTCTTGGCCCTCTGACTCGGTTCTCCGGGCACGATCTCGCTATCTCTGTACGGGGCGGCCGACGGTCCACAGGTCGCCGGGGGCGCGGACGAACGCGGCGTGGGCGAGCATGTCCCGCTTCAACTGCGCAGCGGAGAGGGTATGGCCGCGCCGGGCGAGCGAGTCGCGCAGTTCGCCCGGTGTCAAGGGCCGGCCGCAGCGCGCGAGGTACCGGGCCGCGAGCTGCTCGGTGGTGGGGTAGGCCGGGGGCTCCACCACCTGGAGTGACTCACTGAGCGCCTGGTGCTCGGTCATCCCGGCATGGGCCAGCTCCAGCAGCGGCACTGTCCCCTCACCCACGCGCACCAGGCGCCGGCGCCAGTTGTCTCGGGCCAGGTAGCCGTTTTGGTAGCACCACAAGAGCATCCCGCCCACAGCGACCGTCGCGGCCAGCGGGTTGCCTCGCGCGAGGACCGCCAGGCGGTGAACGCCCGCGCCGAACAGCCGCAGTGCCCAGTCGATGGCCACCAGCGCGTTCGCCGCGGTGGCCTCCAGGCCGGCCATGCGCATCACGCTCTGGACGACGGGGATCCACTCGATGACGGCGAACCCGAAGCGGGCGAAGACGCTGTCCTCGGTGACGATGACGCACGGCCCCAGGAACTCCGCGAGTGCCATGGTGGGTGCGTCGTCCGGGTCACCCTGGTACTTCTTCGGCATCTCAAGGTCGACGTGCAGGATGCGCCGGGTGTGCGGGGACAGGTGGTCGCGGATCTCCAGGTCGACCACGCGAAGAGCAGGAAGGATCCGGGCTCCGAGGAGACGGCGTACGTCGCGTTCCGCCACCTGGTAGTCAGCTGCCAGTCGGGGCAGGTGCTTTTCGATCTCACCGGGAACGTGTGCCGCAATGTAGAGAGTTGCACGACCGGTGCCGGCCAGCGCCGTCACCTTGTCGTGCTGGTACCCGTTCTGGACCAGCCAGCAGGCGTGAGTCAGCAACGCGTTGGTGTCGAAGACCGGCAGCAGCATCGGCCGGTCCAGCACCATCGGGTTGAACGCCGATCCGGAAAGGGCCAGCAGTGGCGGTGCCGCAAAGGCACGGTCGCGCGTCATGGACCAAGTGTCACCACCGCCACTGACATCCGGGCAGAATTCTCGGGTCGGCACCAGTCCGCTCCAGCAGCCAAGCTCGTACCCCCGCATACGGAGCAGGCTGGTCTGGCCTGGAGGCCGACCCCACTCGCGCCCCCCTACTCCCCCAGCCGGTCTGCCCGCGAACGAAGACATCCGACCGTACCTGCTTCCACACGGCTGGGACCGCGCCTCGGCGGCGGGACAGCCGTCGACAGACCTGCCTGACCGGCTACAGCGCGCCGGCCGCCGCCGCGCGGTCACGGATGGTTCGCAGGCTGACGCGTACTCCGTTCTCGTCTTCGATGTGCCATTCGTTCATGCCCTGGCAGGTCTTGGTGCCCCGGGCGACGGCCCCGGCCTCGTCGACCCGGCCGTAGGGTGTGCCTCCGGTCGCAGCGAGGATGATGCCGCCGTTCGCATCGATGGTGGCCCAGTGCTCGGTGGCGCGGTAGGTGAGCACGATCCGGGTGTCGGCTATCAGAACTTGGGCGTCGATCATCCTGGCCACGTCGGTGCGTCGACCAGAAGCCGCTCTGCGCCGCGGAGGGGCCTGGCGCGGACGGGCGACCGGCTGGCCGGCATCGCGTTGCGGAGGTGCAACGGCAGCAGAGACGGGCAACCCCAAGCGTTCGGGTTTCCAGATGCATTCGAACAGGCGCAGATACAGCTCCTGCCGGGTCTCGATGACCGTGGTCATGGTCTCACTCGGCCCGAAGGCCCGCATGTGCTTGTCGAGTTGGTGTGCCTTGATGAAGTCGCGCAGCTCAGGGTTGCGGTGATCGTATTCAGGGGCCATGACGCCCAGGAGGACGTTGTTCCGGGCGTAGAGGCGGTTCTTGTCGCGGAAGGGGAGGTCATTGATGCTGGAGTTCTCTCGGCCCCTCAGCAGGCCGAGGCCACCGAGTTGGTTACGGCGGCTGCGGAAGACGACCGGGTCAGGGATGTCACCGGCGACGCGATGGTGGTGGTTGGCCCACAGGTGTTCTATGTGGAACTGGTCGCGGTCGAGGTAGGCGAGGATGTCGAAGGGCTTTTTGCAGGCCTCGTCGGCGTAAGCGGTGGCGCGAGCGAGGAGATAGCGGATCTGATGGGCGTTGTTGCCTCGCAGGCCCAGGGTGATTGCTTCGCGCACCGGGTTCCCGTTTTGCTGGGCGAGGTCGCCCAGTGTGGAGGCGACGTCGGCGACGGTGCGGCAGCCGCGCAGGAGGGGGACGAGCTCGGCGTGGACCAGGGCGTCGGCGTCGGCGGACTGGACGGGCAGATCCTGCAGGATCCGCAGGGCGTACCAGCGGTCGATGTAGGAGGCGACAAGGCGGCCCTTGTCCTTGGCGTCGGTGGGCCGGTCGTCGGGGGCGATGGCAGCGAGCACGGCGACGGACTGGACGCCGAGGCCGTTGCGCTCGTTGAACAGCACCGTCTCCAGGCGGTCGCCGTCCATCTTCAGGGTGCGGGTGGCGGCGAGGACGGGCCTGTACAGACGGGCCGTCTTCAGTAGATTCTGCACGAAGTTGAGGAAGTGGTCGGGGCGTCCCGGGGTCAGGCCGAGGTACTCCGCGTTGTGGCGTACCCACACGTTGAGGTTGGTGGTGATCTGGCGGCGGTCCTCGTCGCAGTCCTCGCGCGCGCAGCGGGCAAGGAGGTATGCCTTGATGAAGCGGGATGCCGCCTGGGGGTCATCGCGGTCGGTGGAGAGTTCCCGCAGCATCTCCTGCCACTGGGTATTCAGCTGATCTTCAGCGGAGCCGACGTTGGACAGCAGATGGCTCTTGAGGAGGTCGACGGTAGTGAGGCGGGCGCCGCGGTCATTCATCGTCTCGAACATGCGGTAGCCGTGGTCGGGGCCTGCCGCGCGGATGCCCACCAGGACCACGCGTGTCAGGAGCCATTCGGTGAAGGGGTGGAGTTTCTCGGCGTCGAGTTCCTCGGCGAGCTGGGATTCGATCTGCTGGCCGCGTGCCCACAGGTTGCGGCGGGAGAGGGAGTCCCCCGCGCCGGCCTCGTATTTGCGGCCCTCGCTGACGGCTTGCAGGACGGGGTCGTGGTCGGTGATGCCGACGCTGAAGTGCTTCCCGTCGGTCGTGATGACACGGTTGAGTTGGTCGACCGTGTGGGTATCACCGGCTTCCTGGGCCGACAGTCTCAGCTGCAAAAAGAGCAGGTGCAAAGTGACGAAGCGCTGCTGACCGTCGACGAGGAAGCGGCGCTTTTTCGACGGCTCGTGGTAGACGAAGGGGCCGAGGAAGTACTGCGGCGCGGTGTGGGGGCGGCGCCGGTACGCGGAGTCGCCCAACCAATGCTTGAACGAATCACACAAGTCCCGCAGCAGGGTGCGGACTTCTTCGTCACCCCAGGTGTAGTCACGCTGGTAGTAGTCGATCTCGTACGTCACATCGCGGAACAGCTCATTCAGGCTGAATCCCTGAGACCTGATCTCGTCCGCCCCCACGCAACCACCCCTCACCTGCCAGGCATATCCCGTCATGCTCCCAATCCGGCGCCGCGGCGTACAGACGGCGCGGGAGTCTGGTCGGCGGCGTGCAGAAACATCGGCGCAGGCGACTGTGTCGTCCCCAGCTCTGCCGGGCCGGCGGTGCTGCTGCCCATGCGGCCGCCGGCGACCGCACGACGGCGGCTGCTCCGCGGATTGCCTCTGGGTGGGCCGACCGCGTCATTGGGCCGGGGACGGTGGTGACTTGCGGCCTGCACCGGACGGGTAGTGGAAGATGTCGAGTGCCCTGGCCGGGTTCAGCAGCTCCTGCGCGATGATGGGCGGCGCGGCCAGGGTGACGATGCCCCGGATCCAGTCGGCGGATGTCGTGTAGGCCACGATCGCGGTGGTCTCCCAGAGCGACAGGGGTTCCACCACGGTGAATGCGTCTGGGTCGCTTCCAAGGGGAGGGAGCCGCACGCTGACCTCCACGGTCTCCGCGCCGGCGTGGGCGCTGTCCCCGTCGGGGAGCTGAAGCCGGGCGCTGAGGTCGTAGGCGGCACAGTCCGGACTGGTGCTGTCGGTCGAGTCCTGCCGATGCCGCCACCCCTGCCAGATCCGTGCCGACTGCGCGGTGGCTCCAACCCGCTGCAGCTCGACGGTGGCCTGGTGGAGTGTGGCCATGTTGATGATGTTCTGTTGTTCTCTGCACCGGCGTTCCACGCAGGCGACGGCGCGTTCCAGCGTGGAGCGGGCCCAGTCGTGCAGCCAGGGGTGCGCCTGCAGGCCGTGTGCAGTCTGCGACAGCTCAGTCTGCAGGGTCCGCCAGTGATCCCAGTTGAAGTTCGATCCCAGGAAGTCCGGTACGTAGTCGGGTTCTTCCCGGCTCCCTGCTTCCTCGGCCTCTTCGGCGAGAAGCTCGCAGAGTGAAACGAGGCCGACGAGAACAAGCGACAGAGTGTTGTCTGCGGAAACGGTTTCCACCCGGCAGCATCCGCACATCCGGGATGCGATGTCCGCGCCGAAGCGGGCACGACTTGCTTCCCGTGGGCGGGCGCTCGGCCGAGCACCGCACCTGCGATCGCTGTGTACGTGGGTGTGGTCCGGCCGCGTGACCACATCCATCTGCCGGCCGTAGAACCGGTCGACGGGGATGTCGTAACGACTCATCAGCCCGACGGGAATGGAATCTGCCAAGGCGCTCTGCACCTGGCCAGGCTAGGCCGCGGGGCAGTCGCGGGCAGGGGGAAGACTGCGTTGGTTCATGATCCGACCGATGCAGCGACAAGGCCGGTGTCGCTTCGTTCACGAAGAGTCGCAACGGGGCGGTCCTGCGACCGGTTTGTGGCACCCAAAGTCCAGCAGGACACGCCCCGGCCGACCGAAGGCGGGCCGGGGCGACAGCAGCGGAGTCTCCGCCGGGACGGCGACGCCGGTGGGGTAATTCGTCGATGCACCGAGGTTCGACAGCTCTTCGGTCGCCGGCTACGGCGCACCTAGAGTGTCGTCCTGTCCGGTGGCTGCAGGATCGGGTTCCAGGCGAACCAGTCCAGGTTCTCGGCGCCGAGTTCCCATGGCGACTCCAGCAACCGTTTCCGGGTTGCCTCAAGGTCCGCAGTGACGACAGCCGGAGCAGGGCCGATGCGGGTCATCAAGTCGCCCCGTACGCGCCAGAACTCCTCGTCCTCCCCGCGCAGCCGGCGCACCGCCGCTTCCACGCAGGCAGGCCATTTCGGCATACCGTAGTGGTCGTCGTGGGTCCCGATCCGGGGAGCACCGGCGAAGACGAGGAAGTCGTCCGGCGGCAGTCTCTTCTCGAAGTGCCTGACCATGCCGATGCGCTGTTTCACCTGTTTTCTGATCTCTCCGAGGAATCCCCAGCCGAAGTCCTTCAGGGTCCCCTCGCATCCCGGCCAGACCGTGTCCCGGTCCAGGACCAGGTCCTCCAGCTCATAGAGACGGAACTGGTCGTCGGAGCCCAGGATGTCGAATGCCTGCCGGGTGAGCCAGGTGTTGCGGGCGAACATCGTCCCGTCGTGCAATGCCTTGCGCCGGCCGGTCGGCCGGGAGGCATGCGCGTCCTCAATCGGGCCGTTGCGCCACACGGACAGGACGAGCCCGTGGGCCGCTGCCCACCGCAGTCCGTCCTCCGCCTCGAAGACGCCCATCTCCTCAAGGCGCTGCCGTGCCCAGTCCAGCGCATCCTGGATGTCCTCGTCCACCGGCTGCAGCTCCCCCACGATGCCCCGCTCCCCCTCTGTCTGTTTTCGTCGCTGTTCGTGTCATCCGCACGATGCGGCGCCCGCAGGAAGGGCCGGACCGTACTCGGTCTCGCCGGCACGCGCCGGTGCCGTCTGTGCCAGCCGTGGCATCCGCCGGGGCCGCTCTCAGACGGACCCGGGCTGTTGGAAGGCCGTGCCGAGCGCGCGCAGTTGAGCGCGGCGGGCCTGCATGAGTTCCTCCGGCCGCCGCAGGGCGGTGTCCAGGAGCCACACCCCGCGGCGGAACGGCTGGAAGCCGATGCTCTCCCACAATGCGGCGATCTTCTTCTTCGCCTGGAGCCGATAGGCCTCGGTGACCTGCTCGCGGTCTTCGGGGTACTCACCCATGCCGGGAAACACCGCTACCGCGCAACAGCCCCCGGACAAACGGCGGATCGCCTCGACGGCCAGCGCCGGCCCCAGTCCGAAACCCCTCCACGCCTTGTCGAGGCTGACGCGGTCGAGGATCAGCAGATCGCCGACAGGATGTGTGACCGCTTTCTCGAACGCGGCGCTGTAGCCCGTGCGTCCGGAACGGCCAAGAACGGCGGAGACAATGACCTCAAGATCGCCGGATTCGGCGTCCGCCGCCTCCCACCGGTTCTCGCCGGTGTAGTCACGCAGCCTCCACAGGATGAGGTGCCCGATCTCGGAGCCCGCGGCCGGAGCGTGGCCGCCCCCTTCTTCTTCGTCGTCTTCCCAATCCTCGTCGCCCGCTGTCCCGTAAGTGACCGCGACGTGCCAGGGTTCCAGGGTGTCCTCGGAGTCGTACGGCACTGCGGGATGTCCGTGACCGTAGCGGAGGTGAAGACGGGCGGGATCGCCCGGGAGTTCACTGACCGGCCGCTTGGGCATCGCTGATGTCATGGCGGAAAGACTAGGAGCGGGCACTGACATCCCACCGGGAAACGGTACGAACGAGACCACCGACGCGGGTTGGCCCCAACTCGGCTGAGCACCTTCACATCCCGCCCCTTGACTGGGATCGCCCCGCTCGCAGCGATAGAGAAATCCCACGTCGATCACTACATTCCAAAACGATCACTGAATCTGCACTCCAGAGCCCCTCCGGCTTCCGCCCCTCCACGGAAACCCCAGCTCAGAGACGCACCACACCACAGCAACAAATCCCGAAACGATCACCAGATCCCCAGGCCAGCACATCACTCATCTAGTGATCACTAACGGATTTGTCACACGAAGGCGACCGGGAAGGCATCAGCCTTCCAGCGCGGTCTGGCGGCCCTCGCCCAGTGGGTCCAGCGCGAGGGCGCCCAGAAGGCAGTGCCGAGGGGGCACGTCGAATGCCTCGTCATCGACGGCCAGGAACACCAGCACAAGCTTGGCGTATGGATCTCCAACACCCGGGCGAGGCGGGACAAGCTCACCCACGACCAGCGCGCCGCACTCACCGAACTCGGAGTTGAGTGGGCATAGCAGCAGGGTCTGTTGGGTTGCTGCAGCGTGGCGTGTCCTGCGGGGCGCTGGACACGCCCTCAGCGGTTTGTGTTCTCCTCTCGGATCATCCGTCGGAGGCTTGTGCGTGCCGCCGCCAGGTCTGTTTCCAGGGTTGCCACGCGGGCGCGGAGCCGGTGGTTGTCGTCGGTGGCCTGCTGGAGGCTGTCTTCGAGTCGTTGGTTGTTCCGGGTGAGTTCGTCGACGCGTTCGGTCAGGTGCCTGGTGTCGAAGTCGTCGAGTTGCTGCCCGAGCTGGTGCTGGACGGCCTGCTTCATCCGGTCTCTGTCTTCCCTCAGCGTCCGGATCTCCTGCCTGGCGAGCTCGAGTTCTGTGCGCAGCGTGGCGGTGGTGCTTCGGGTGCGGTCAGGCGAGGGGGTGGTGGGGTGCTGGCGTTGTTGTGCGGCTTCGATGTGTTCGCGGACGCCTTCGGTGTAGGTGAGCCATGTGGAGACGCCGGCGGTGCGGGCGACGGCGGCGTGGGTGATCTTCTTGCCCTGTTGTTCCAGGGTGGTGAGTGCGGTCAGGGCTCGCTGGCGTTTGTCGAGGCTGGCGCGGCGGCGGGCCTGGGCGAGGGTGTGCGGGTTGCCGCGGGGGTTCATGCCGGGTCGGTCCTGGAGACGGTGGTGAGCGGCAGGAGGGTGTGGGTGTGGTCGGCGCGGGCTTTGCGCAGGATGGTGCTGGCTTCTTCGATCTCCTGACGTTGTGCGGCGGGGAGGGCGGCGAGGCGGCGCTGCATGCGGTCGGTGACCTGCTCGAAGGCGGTGATCTGGGCGGTGAGGGCGGTGATGAACGAATTCCGCGGCGTCCATGGCCTGGGCTGTTTCGCGGTCGGCGCGCAGTTCGTTGATGTGCTGTTCGATCGCCGGGAGGTAGGAGGGGTCGGGGCGGTAGAAGCCGCAGCCGGCGCACTGGAAACGGATGGGGCAGGAGCCGCCTGCGGCTTTGACGTTGCTGGGTTCGGTGCAGCCGCCGTAGGGGACGGCGACGGAGCGCAGTTCGTAGGCGGTGTCGGAGCTGGGGCTGGGTCGGCCGTGGTTGTCGACGACGTGGGCGGCGAGCTTGGTGACGGCGTCGCGTTTTCGTTTCAGGGAGACGGTGTAGTAGCGCTGGGTGGTGCTGACGGACTTGTGGTCCATCAGTTCGCGCAGGACGTCGAGGGGGGTTCCGGCGTCGGCGTGACGTTGTGCGTAGGAGTGGCGGAATGCGTAGGCGTAGATGAGGGAGCGGTCGTAGGGCAGGGGGTTGCCCTGTGTGTCGGTGCCTTCGCCGTGCAGGTGGGGGATGGCGTCGGCCCAGTCGCGCAGGGTCTCGCTGAGGTAGCTGGTGTGCAGGTAGGGGCGGGTGGCGAGGTGGGTGAGGGCGGGGAAGAGGTAGTCGGCGCCGGTGGGCGGGAGGCTGGTGTGGAGCTGCTCGCGGCGTTCTTGCCAGGTGCGGATGGCGTGGGCTGTGGGTGTGGTGATGGGCAGGCGCCTGCGGTGGCGGCGGGCCTTGTGGTTGTTCCAGACCAGGGAGATCTGGTCGTTGCGGGTTTCCAGGCAGTCGCGGGGCAGGGAGCAGACTTCCAGGGGCCGGCGTCCGGTGTCTCTGAGGAGGATGTACAGCGTGCCGTACATCAGCTGCAGGTCTTCGGGGGCGAGGGTGCGCTGGCCGCGGGCCCGTCCCAGGCCTAGGAGGTGGAGGTGGGCGTCGAGCTGGCGGATCACCGGTTCGGGGATGGCCTTGCCGATCTCGTCCTCGTTGGCTTCCTGCTCGGGGATGCGGTGGAGGGCGGGGTCGCGGACGAAGGCGGCCGAGAGGGTGTCGGCGGTGCCGGAGCGGCGGCCGTAGTCGATCAGGGCGAAGAAGTGGCTGGAGATGGACATGCGGTAGTTCCAGCCGGCCGGTTCGCCGTCCAGTTTCAGTGCGGTGCGGAACGCTTCGACCACGGCGGTGACGTCGTCGTAGCGCAGGCGTGCGGGGTCGTCGGTTCCCGGGCGTTGCGCGAGGGCCCGGGAGGCGAGTTCGACGCCGCGCAGCGTGCGGGCGAATTCGTCCGCTCCTGGGCGCTGCTGGACGGTCCAGGTGCGCAGCAGGCCGCGCAGCCACGGCTGCCGGATGGTGCGCAGGTCGACGGTCTTGTGGTGGCGGATGCCTGCTGGTGTGCGGGAGCGCTGGCCGAGCGCACGCAGGTCCAGGACGTCGTCCTGTGCCGGCGCGGTGCCGGTGTACTGCGCGTGACCCGCCCGGACCGCCGTACGCACGCGGCCGAGCATCCGCAGGACCGCGACGGTGGAGCGCGGGCACATCTGCTGGTCCGTGATGTCGCCGATAAGCGTGCCGGTCCCGGCCAGATCCCGCACCATGCGGCGCACTTGCGGAGGTTCGAAGATCCGCAGCCACGGGTCCACCTGCTGCAGACCGTAGAGGACCTCCCAGCGAAGCGGTTCAGGCAGCGGCAGGAGGCTGAATTGGTGCGGGGCGAGATACGGCGGCTGCTGGGCCGCCCACGGCGCCACGGCCGCGTCCGGGTGGGTACGGCGGTGCTCGCGGAAGCGCTGCGCGTGCTGTCGACACAGGCCCCGACCGTACAGGCCCGGCAGCGGGCAAGCAGGAGCCGGGCAGGCAGGGGTATCGGCATACGGGACGGCGGTGTCCTCCCACCGGCCGGCGGCCTTGCGAGTGGTGTGGGTTTTCCACTGGGTGTAGTGCGTGGAGCACAGTTCTTTGCAGTGGCGGGGCCGGACACAGCGCTGCCCGTCCTTCGTGAAGCGGCACTGCTCCGGAACACCGCCGAAGGCAACCCGGTTGCGCACCGGCACGAAGGTCCGCGCGAACTCCGCGACGGGCAGCGGCGACCGTTTCTGCTCCTCCTTGCAGAAAGGGCAGAAGATGTTGGCCGGCGAGACCACGGTGTCGCACGCGGCCGTACGGCACAGCGACACCGAGCTGCGCGGCTCGTAAACGCTGCCGGTGAACAGCCAGCAGTCCTGCCGCCATTCACTCGTCCGCCAGGTCAGATCGAGATGGTCTTGCAGCCACGCGGGCCATCCCCCGCCGTCGGGATCCCCTGCGTTGTCGGTGCGTGGCGCGGGTAGCCGCGAGAGCGCGGACGAGACGCTCACGGGCGCTCCTTCAGGGAGTCGACGCGCTCGACCGCTGCCCGTGCTTCGGCGTCGTCGACGTGCCGGTAGCGCTCCATCGACAACGGCGAGGCATGGCCCAGGAGCCGTTGCACCACATCGCGGTCCACGCCGTCGCGCAGCCAGCGGGTCGCCGCTGAGTGGCGCAGCATGTGCGGACGGCACGCATGCCCAACGGTGCGTGCCAGGCGGTCGAACATCTCCTTGGCGTTCGGGTACGACATCGCACGCCCCAGCGGCGCACGGAACAGGTTCACGAACACCATCTCCGACTCCGCAGCCTCGGCCACATCGTCGCGTTCGTACTGGTAGTCGGTATACAGCGCGACCAGGTCAGCGGTGACCGGCACGAAGCGGTGATGCCGGGACTTCGCCAGAGCACGGTTGGGGTTGTCCATGCGGCGGCGGACATGCACGTGCGGACCCTCCACACCGCAGCCCACCGTGCGCGAAGATGCCAGCAGATGCATATCACCGCGGTGCAGGCCCAGCGCCTCACCGATCCGCAGCCCGGTACACGCCAGCAGCGCGACCAGGAAACGATCCCGGGCCCTGGCCGCGCCAGCGATCATCCTGCGGATCTGGTCGTCGCTGAGGTCCTCATAGCCGGGCTCGGTGATCTGGAAACGGAACGCTGCTGCCTCGACCTGGAGCCGCTGACCCGACTCGCCGGTGTCAAAGCCGGACGGGGTGAAGCGCAGCAGCTTCGGCTGTGACAGCAGCCCGGCCGTATCGGCCGGCACCCAGCCATGAGCGGCACCGAACCGCAGGAACTCCCCCACCACCGTCATGATCGCATTCGCGGTCCCCCGCGACCGGTACCGGACGGGACCAGGCCGCAGCCGGCCGGCACGAGGCGGAACAGACGTCTCGATCAGCCACTGCTGCAGGTCGGCCAACCCCAGAAACCCGGGAGCCTTCCAATCCAGCCGCCGCATCCTGCAGTAGCTCAAGTACAGAGCGACCCGCCCGGCATAGACACGCTCAGTATTCGGCGAACACCCCCGCGCCCGCAACGAAGCCAGGAACGCCACCGCCTCGCTCTGCAGATCAAACGAACCGGCGTCGACCACCACCCACCGCACCACACCAGTCACCCGAGAAACAGCACGCTCCGCCACAAAATCGGAATCCACGTGACAAACACAACCACCGCCCGCAGAACGGCGTACGGCACACGCTCACAGGCCATCCCTGCAGGCGACAATCCAAACAAACATCCCTCATCACCTACTTTTCCCCGAGATAATGGATGTGCCTGAGTTGAATTAAGCGCCTGCAGGTAGGCGTGAGCGAGGAGAGCCGCGGTGAGTGAGGCAGCACGGGCAGACGCCGGGGGCAGCGCCGGGGCGGGCGGCTTCGACTACCAGCACCGCGTGGCCGCCTGGCTGGCTGTCACCGCTGTAGCGGCCTCCGCCTCCCCCGGCGTCCAGGGGCTGTGGACCGGAACTGTGGAACGGATTGCCTGCGAAACCGGCGAACCCGTCGACGACTGCCGAGTGCACACCTCCGATCGCCGGACACTAGCGATCCAAGCTAAGCGGTCAATCACGCTGTCTCAGTCAAAGGAGAGCGAACTTGGCAAGACCGTCGCGCAGTTCGTTGAGCAGCACCTCATGCCAGGCCATGAGCAAGACCGGCTGATCCTCGTCACCTCCCGTGACGCCTCAAAACCGGTGAGGAACGACCTCGCGCAAGTTCTTGATCGCCTCCGTAACGCTCCTGCCGAGCAGGACGGGGCGTCGCTCGTCTTCAACAGCGACCAGACTGACGCCTACGACAAGTTCGTCACTCACGCGATCCGGCAGTGGGCGAAGCAGCGCGGCGGCACGCCCTCAGCCGCAGAACTGAGGACGTTCCTCGCCCGCTGCCACGTATGGGTCCTGGACGTCGGGCAGGGCGGTCTGGAAGAACGAGAGGCCCTCCAGACACTGCGCACGTCCGTGATCACTGATCCCGGCCAAGCGGACGCGGCATGGCACGTACTGCTCAGCGCCTGTGCACAGCTGGCCATCAACCATTCCGGCACCGACATGAGACAGCTGCAGCAGGCGCTGTCATCGGCCAGCATCGCGCTGGCCACCATCCGAGACTTCACCTCGGATGTCCAGTGCCTGACCAGAACCACGCAGGACACCCTCGATCAGTTGGGCCATGGCCTCACTACCGTCCCCACGCCGCAGGGGCCTGTGGCCATTGCACGCACGGTCACAGGCATCGGAGCGACGTCCCGGGAGGGCTCGGTCCTCGTGGCTGGCGAGCCGGGTGCGGGAAAGACCGTGGTGATGCACGAGTTGGCCCGGGAGGCCATCGCAGCAGGTCGGCCCGTACTTTTCTTGTCCGTAGCCGGCGTGGATGCCCGGAGTCCTGGCATGCTCCAAGCGGAACTCGACCTGCAGCACCCGCTCGTCGACGTTCTCGAGCAGTGGCAGCCCGGCAGCACCGGCCTCCTGGCGATCGACGCCCTGGATGCCGCACGCGTCGATGCCTCCACCGAGCTGTGGCGGTCAATCATCGCGGATGTCAACCGCAGGCTGCCGAACTGGCAGGTGGTCGCCTCCATCCGCACCTGGGATCTACAACACTCCCCCCAGCTGCGCTCCCTCTTTCCAGACGGGCCGGTACAGATGGGTGATCTGACGGACGAAGAGGTCGCCCAGGTCACCAACGTCTTCCCCTCCTTGCGTGACCTTCTGAGCCAGGCTTCCGACCAGCAGCGACAGCTGATGCGCAACCCGTTCAACCTGCGCCTGGCTGCCGAACTCCTGCTGGATGGCGCAGCAGCAGCACAGCTACGCACCGTCGACAGCAGATTGGACCTGCTGGAGCGCTACTGGGAGGCGCGCGTCACCCGGGGAACCGAGGGCATCGCGAAAACGGCCCTCCTCGGCCGCCTGTGTGCAGCAGCGGTACAGGAGAGACGACTGGCCGTCCCCGCCCAGAAGATCTTGGAGGGCGACACCGCAGCATCAGACGTCCTGCGGGCCCTCCTTTCCAGCTCGGTCCTCACGCAAGCTCCGACGGTCATGGGTCCGACGGCCAACGGTCCCCTGCAATTCGCGCACCACGTGCTGTTCGACTACGCCGTCGCCGTCACCTACCTCTCCCAGACTCCAGACGGGCTGCAGGAGCGGCTGGACGCCGATCCCGACCTGTTGCTCTTCGCCCGCCCCAGCATCGACATGTACTTCCGGACGGCCTGGGCGCGAGACCCCGGCGTGTTCTGCGCGCTGGCTCTGGCCTTGATGACGCTGCCCTCGCCCGGGATGGCAGCCACCGCACTCGCAGACGTCGTCACAGACGACTGCGATCAGACAGCAGACCTGGAGCCATTGCTCTCACCGGATCCACGCACCGAAGAGGGAGCGAACCGGGTACTCGCAGCAATCGCCATCGCTGTCTCACTCAAGCTGAAGGAAAGCAGCGTTCAGCACCCTGGTGTCTGGGCCGAGGTTGCTGAACGCCTCTCCCGGAGACCTGGCGCATCCCTCCCGGCGCTGGGTGTTCTGGTGACCGACCTGACATCCCATCGGGCGGTGCTAGACGAACAGCAGCTGCGACTCTGCGGACTGGCAGCGCGGCGCCTGCTCGAACACCTGTGGACCCAGCCTCCAACCCCCGCATCCCGGCTGGCCATCACCGCAGTCATCCAAACCGCAGCAAGCGACCTGGCCTCGACCGAGACGCTGCTCAGACGCGCTGCGGAGTCGCCCCAACTCGAAGAGCGCGGGTTCAACGATCTCGACTCGATTACCAGCGAGGTTTCGGAGCTGATGGATCTCCTGCCGAACCTCGCAGAAGACCTTTACGTGGCTGTGCTAAGCCACACCGAGACGTCCTCGGCCAGCACACAGCTGGGCAGCGGCTCCGTGCTCACGTTCGTGTCTAATCGCCGGCAGGACTTCGACTCAGCTAAGTACCCCCTAGTCGAACACTTCCCTGCCATTCTGCGGTCCCACCTCCCTCGTGCCCTGGCGGTTCTCACCCGCCTGGCAGTCGCTGGCCGGGACCTACCCGAGCATTCGGCTGGCCTGGGAAACCGCATTTTCGTGATCATTGAGGACGGCTCACGCCGACGGGATTTCGCCTCCCCCTACGCGGGCAGTGACCCGACGGACCTGCTCGGCGCGTTTCAGGACTTCGCCGTCACGGCCACTGAGACGCAGGCCCAGGCACTTTGCGAGGCGCTCACGTCGTCTCCGCGAGCAGCTGTTGTGTGGCGACGCACCCTGCGTGCGGCGGCCGCCAACCCTGCTCTGGCAGCCTTCATGGTCAGTGAGCCGGCCGACGTCGTGACGCAGCTACTCATCCCGGACCTGGTCGGACCTGCGTGCGAGCTGATCAGCGCAGTGCACCCCACACTCGAACCTGCCGAAGCTGCCCGCCTGGAGTCCGCGATCATCTCGATCCGGCCAGCCGCTTCTCACCACGAGCAGGGTGGGTTGGAGCAGCGCCGTTACCGAAGGCTCGTCAGCGCGCTCTCCGCAGAGCACCTCACCAGCCCATCTCTGACAGCAGACAGGACTGCACCGGATCCGGCGTTTGACGCTGACCCTATGGCCTGGAGTGGTGAGGAGCGCGCCGAAACCGCGGAGGAAGACCCGGCGGACGCCGAGCTGCGCCAGCTGACTGCGGCCCTCAGCAGTTTCGCGAGTACCTATCTCAACGGCACCGCCTCTTCAGACGACATCGCATCCGCCGAGCACACGGCGACCAGGCTAGAAGCGGCCCTGCCGCAAACACAGTCCGTGGATCTGCGCACGCAGGCAGAGGACGCCCTCGCTGATGCTGCTGAGATCTGGACCCGTAGCGCGCAGACTCCGTCGGCAATCCTGAGCCACGCGCGCACCCTCCTTCTTTCGGCGTCAAGAAGCCCTCGACCCGAACCCACTCCGGAAAACGCCACGTTCAACCTGGCGATTCCCCAGGGCCCGCGAACCGAAGCGGCCCGTGGTCTTGGTCAACTGGCCGGCATTCCAGCGCAGTACAACCCCGAGGTGACCCACGCATTGCTCGCGCTGACAGCGGATCCCGTGGGGGCCATCCGGCACACCGTGTCTCTGATCGCCCCTTCCGTGGCCGTCAGCGACACCGGAACGGCGTGGGAAATCCTCGAGCACCTCGCGGAGCACGACATCGACGACGCTGTGCTCGCTGCCACGGTCACCACGGCCTGCTTCCGTATGAACGACGCTCAACGCGGCGCTTCGATCCTCGCCACAGTCATGGGGCGCGCGGCCCCGCGCCCGGGCCGCGACACCGCCGCTTCCGCTTGCGCAACCGCCGCCGGGCTCCTGTGGATCCACCACGCGACGCCCGGAACGGACACCGCCCTCACCAGCATGATCACTCGCTGGTCGGACGGCAGTACCTGGTCCGGTTGTCTCCACGAGCTGCGCGTCTCCGGAGCGCTCACCCACGGCAACGACACTGTCCGGCGACGCGCGCTCAGGCTGATGCAGCAGCTCGCCGAACCAGCCCTGGACCGAACCCGTCATGCTCTGATCCAGTATCGAACCCTGACCGACGCCGAGCGTGAGCAATTCAAGAACACCGCCTGGCTCCTCGACCACATCGCCTCACAGCTCTACTACGCAAGCGGCGGCGTCCCCAACAGCACACCCCCCACCACGCAAGAAGCCAGACTCGTCGACGAGGCACAGCCACTGATCAAGCTGCTCTCGGCGACCCCAATCGCGCGCACCGCCCACCACCTCGTCAGACTGTGTGAGCGCATGATCGACCAGCGCCCGCAGGAGACGCTCCTCACCGTCCGCGACATCATCACCCAGGTCGGTGCCCAAAGCGGCTACACCGCAGACCCCCTCGGCGTAGGAACCTGCGTCACCTTCGTGGAACGCATCCTCGCCGACCACCGCAGCCTCCTCCGCAGCCCGGACAACCTCACCGCCCTACGGCAGATCTGCGACGCCTTCATTGACGCCGGATGGCCCCAAGCCCACAAACTCGTCTTCGGCATCGAACAGATCTTCCGGTAACTGCTCCACACCCTCATGACGGCCGCCCCTGAACCACGCCAAACATGCCCATTACTTCACCAGCACCAGATAAAAGGCCTACGCTCGCACGATGAACGACTCGTCGAACAACTCGCCTCCCGCGCCCTCAGCAGCGGGAAGCGCAAGGTCCACGTCCGGCGCGATGAAGAAGGGCGGATCGTCGGAACCGGCGGCGAGGTGGGCGCGGACGAGGAGCAGGACGACACCAACCGTGCGGTCGAGTCCGCCCTGCTCCACTTCTCCTCTCCCCGGGACGCAGCCACGATCGCCGCGTTCCTGCGCACCCGGGTCTACCGGCCGGAGTCACTGGTGTGGCTCGAGGGCTACCAAGCCCTCCTCCACTGGCGGAAGAAGCACCACATCACCGGCCTCTACGCCGTCCCCTACGACACCGAGGTTGAAGTAGGAGTGACGAAAGATTTTCCGCTTGGACGATGGGTCCACCAACAGCGGAAAGCACTGCGGACAGGGGAGCTGGAGGAACGGCGCAAGACCCTGCTGGACGCGCCGGAGGCCGGGATGGTGTGGGAACCGGGCGAAGAAGCCTGGGAGAACAAGCTCGCCGCTCTCCGGTCCTACCAGCGGGCCACCGGGCACCTCGCCCCCCGACAGGACGCCGTCTGGGGCGAGGGCGAGGCGACGGTGCCCATCGGTCAACACACGGCCAATCTGCGCAGGAAGGGCGGCCTCGGGAAGAACGCGGAACGTGCGGCGGAACGCACGCAGCAACTGGCCGCGATCGACCCCGACTGGAACTGCCCCTGGCCGCTCGACTGGCAGCGCCACTACCGCGTCCTCGCCGACCTCGTCGACGCCGACGGCAGCCTCCCCGACATCGCACCCGGGGTACTGATGGACGGCGACGACATCGGACGGTGGCTGGAGCGGCAGACCCAGCCAGGCACTTGGGCACAGCTGTCCACCGAACAGCAGGAACGGCTGTCCCAGCTGGGCGTACAGCCGCTTGAGGCGCCCTCTCCCGCCCCGACGGCCACGCGTACGACGAAGAGCCCCAGCAAGGCGGAACGGGCGTTCCAGCGGGGCCTGGCGGCCCTCGCACAGTGGGTCGAGAGGGAAGGCACCCACCGGCCCGTACCACGCAGCCACGCTGAAGAGATCACGGTCGACGGCGAGACCGAGCCGGTAGTCGTCAAGCTGGGCGTATGGACATCGAACACCCGCGCGAGGCGGGACAAACTCACCCAGGAACAGCTGGACGCCCTGCGGGAACTGGGCATCGAATGGGCGTAATCGATTGCGTCAGGACTACCTCATGGCCACCATGGCGCACAAAGGTCGGCATGTCCGGTCGAGGGTCTCTGCCCCATAACCGGTGCCAAGCTCGATGCGGCACCGGGGTGCCTTCGGATCGATGGGCGTGCAGGCTACGGACAGCTGCGGTCTGCGTCGCAGGCTTCGGCCGGCAGGAAGGTCCGTGTCCTGTGGAAGGGCGATGACCGCTGCTTCAGCATTCCTGATGACTGCCGCGCGCAGTCGGTCGACCTCCCTACGGGCCAAAATGCGATGGACGACCTTTCGCGGCTGCAGGTTCTGGCTAAGCACGAGCAGGCGGGAAGGACTGAGGGGCCACCACAGGTATTGGCTCGTCAGCGTCGAAGGAGAGCGGCCGGAGGCGTCGGTCGACAGGATGACTGGCTGGTCGCTGGTGATCAACCGCGCTTGGGGGTCGTCCCACAGCTCAAGTTGTCGGGTGGAGTGCTCGTCGGCTGCCCCGTACGCGCTGTGGAAGAGACTAGCTACGAATCCCGTCGTCGTCAGGGTCGGAGTTTCCTGCAGCGCGCGCTTTCTCATCCAGGTGTCCTGCGCCTCCATCAGGCGCTTGCGCTGCGGTGTGCGGTTGCGCTGGAAGGCGAGGACCACGGCGAGCGACATGAAGTCATCGAAGTCCATGTCGTCGTCCGGCTCCCATCCGCGCAGCAGGCGCAAAAGCCTTGCGGCCTCGTCATCGATGACGGAGAGCATCGCTTCAGCCTGATTGTGCGGCGCGCCAAGAGGGTCTGTAACGCGGTAGAAGTTTTCCCGAACGCAGGTGTCCCGGAGGCCCCGGAGGCGGTCAAAGCCGTTGATCGTGTCCAAGACCCGTACTCGCTTGCCATCGGGGCTCCATGCCTTCATGTAGGCCTGGGGAACGTAGTGGTGCCTGCGCGAGACACAGTCGCGTCGTGCCGCTGCCGCCGCCACGTTCGCCATGTACTCCTGAACGCGCGGGTTCACTGCCTGGCCGCCGCCCGACACCGGGACCTGGCCCCACGGATTGGCTACCCGGCTGACCAGCTTCCACTCCATGCCGCTCCCCCTCCCTCCCGCTCGGTGGCCCCGCTACAGCGGTGTACGCGGTAGGCACCGTCCGGTGCGGGTATTGACGGCCCGATTCTCTCAATGCCCATCTGCCGACCGCCCCGAATTATTACGACCGCGTGGTAACGGCTGACTAGCCCCTCCGGGCCAGAGCTGCGTAACGGGTCCCAGCTCACCGATGCCGCTTTCTAGACTGGGGCGTTCCGTGGACGTCCAACCCAGGCTTGGTGGTGAGACGCGACGCGCAGCCCCTCGCGCAGGCGTCCACGCAGGACGCCGACACGTGTTCTGCCCTCCAGGACCTGAAGGCCGCTATTCGACGGGGCTAGGAGCCGTCTGTCGATCAGGATCGGTGGACGCATCCACGTCCCGCGCTCTTCCCAATGGTGTCCGACCTCCGCGGGGCGGACTTTTACCCAGTGCACCGGGTTCTCGACCAAATACTCGATACAGTCGGCCTCGGACGCGCCGGTCGGCATGTCGTTGAAGTCCGCGGTCGGGATCGTGTCAAGGCGCCACGTGATCCCCTCTAGAGCGATGTCTCCGTAGTCCCGCGCGAAATCGGTGTTGGCACCGTGGTCGTAGAGGAACTGCTCGAGGACGTCGTCTGGCCAACGGAGCGGTGTCAGCGCAGGGTCGGCGCGGAAGTCGCCAAAGGTGAAGCTGAGGTCGCCGTCTCTACGACGTGCCATCAACGGGCTGAGGTCAGATAGCTTCATGCCTCCGGTCTACGGCAGATCCCCGGCAGTGTTCCCCCTGCTCCGGCTCAACCGATGCTGAGGCACGTAACGGTGGGGTGGCGGGGTCGTCGGTCGTGTGCCTCCATAAAGCCGGGCGCCCCGGCGACAACCCCTGCCTGAGCCGGTCAGACGTCCCAGAGCGCAGAGGGACCCCGGGCCGCAGATGCCCGGGGTCTCGTATCTCAGACCGCCGTCAGCGGTTACTCAGCCACCAGGTAAACGCGGCGAACAAGGTGGTGCCAGCCGCCGTTGCCGCTCCACGCACCAGGGCGAACAGCGCACTGCGTGCGAGCCGCTGAAGGGTCTTGTCGGTCGTCCAGGTTCGCTTCGAGGTCACCGTGTTCTCCTTCGTGCGCCACCCCTGCAGGAGCGGAGTTCGTAGTTGATGGGAGACCTTCTCCTGTGACCAAGCCACCCTGGACGAGGCTCTGTTGAAATCCGATGTCTTCGGACGGCCCCCTCTGTAGTCGTACGTGGTGGCATGATTCTCGGACGGATTCGGATGGTTTTGGACGACGGGGGGCACGGGGGTGGGACGCGCTGGGCAACTCCGCAAGCCTGAGCTGGTGGGAGCACACCAGGAACTCAATGCGGCGCTGCATCGACTGCATTTACTGGCCGGGAGACCGAGCCTTGCCGAGATCGCCCAGGCGCTCAAAGGTGCCGGTATCTCCCGGAGCACCATCCACGATGCATTCTGCAGCCAGCGGCTGCCGAAGTGGAAAGTGATCGACGCGTTGGTGGAGGTCCTTTCCTCCCAGGCGCCAGGTGGTCGCCCCGAAGAGGACCAGAAGGTGCTGTACGAGGTGTGGCTGCGTGCAGCCAAGGAGGGCGACGAGCAGCAGAACCAAGGGCCCCAGACCGACAGAGAGCGGAAGGCGGAGGCCCACGTACTCCTGCAACGCGCGCTCCTGCCGCAGGAGATCCCTCAGATCGACGGGCTTGAGATCGCTAGCCGCTACCTACCGGCGAGTGACCCCCACCGGGCCGGCGGGGACTGGTTCGACGTGATCCCCCTGGAGGGCAGCAAGGTAGCCCTGGCGGCCGGGGATGTGATGGGCGGCTCCATCCTCTCGATCGCTCTCATGACCCAGCTGCGCAGCGAGCTCAACACGTTGGTCCACCTCGGTCTGCCTCCCCACAAAGCACTGAACTTGCTCAGCGAACAAGCACAGCGCCTGATGGGAGATCAGCTCGCAACCTGCGTCTGCTCCGTCTACGACACCGACACCCGCCTCCTCGCCATCTCCAGTGCCGGCCATATCCCGCCCTTCCTGCTGAACAAGGACGGCACCGGCTTCATTCTGGACATGCCGACGGGGCTACCAATCGGCCTGGCTGCAGATGCCTGCGAGACAGTCACAGTCCAGATGAGCCCGGGTGAGACACTCTTCTTCCTCACAGACGGAGTGATCGTGTCACCGACTGAAGGCCTCGATCCCGGCCTCGCCCGTCTGACTACGAGCCTGGCGGAAGCACAGACCACCTCCGATCCCACCCTGCCGTCACTCGAAGACCTGATCGACGTGCCGCTGAAGGCCCTCAGTAACCTCCGACACGACGACGCCGTTCTGCTGGCCGCACGCTTCTCCTGACAGCGGCATGCGGTGCCGACCGAAGAGCTCATGGAACGGGCCATGGAGCATCCGCCGGTGCTACACGACGTCCCCGCACCGCACCTCAGGTGGCTCACGCCGGCTCCCGAGGTGGCGGGGCAGACCGCCCTGTGGGGCGACACCGCGTGCGATCCCGACGACAGCCCGACGTCATTACGGGCGGCGGCCCCAGGCGAGGAAGCCCGGGGCCGCCGCTGTCCGTACTGGGCAGGTCAGAACGACCGCACGACGATGCCGTTGACGCGCGCGACGAACTCGCCCTCGCTGATGCGGGCCGCCGCGCCGAGGCGTTTCTGGAACTCCTGGTAACCCTCAACCGGTTCGCCGGCCACTTCGTACGCCCACTCATCGAGAGAAGTGTCGGCGAGAGCGGCCTCGAGGCTCGTGAGGAGCTTGGCTCCGACGGGAGTGGGGGAAGCGGACGGGTCGACCGGGTACTCAACTGCCCAGTTGGTGTGTGCCATGCGCTGGACACTAGCCCGTGCCCATGGTCCCGTGGCACCGGCCAACGGTCAGGGCGGAGTCGACGGTCCGATGCGGTGGCCCGGATCTCCGCTTACGGTACTTCGATGAACCAGGATGAGATCCGTGACGAGCTGGTGAGTTCTGCACAACGATGGGCTTGGACAGCTATCGACGCCTACCTCGAAGAGCCTGCGGACCAGGACTTCGCAGTCCATCACATGGCTGTGGCTGTCGAGCACCTGGCCAAGGCGTGTCTGGCATCCGTCACTCTCACCTTGCTGGCTACCCCCAAGCCTTCTGTACAGGATCTGCTCGTACTGGGCGGCCAGGAAGACAAGGTGGAGACAGGGCGTGCCGGGCTCAGGACCGTCGGCGGTGCGGAGGCTGTGACGAGACTCGCGCAAGTAGGGAAGGGAGAAGTGCCAGCGCAACTCGCGGCGTTGAGGGATGCCCGCAACGGCATCACTCACATGGGGTGGGGGCGGCCGTCTGACGAGTGCAGGGACCTGCTGGCGGCTGGTGTGGCGTACGTCGATTCCTTGCTGCCCAATCTGGCGAAGGAGCCGGATTGGTTCTGGGAGAGCCATTACGACGTGTGCAAGGGCCTCGTAGAGAAGACGACGTCCGAGCTGAAGTTGCGCTACGCGGCGAAGATCCGGCGGGCGCAGGCGACCTTCGCGAAGAAGACAGAGCGTATGTCCGACGGCGAGAAGACGGCCGTGGTCGCCAGTCTGTCGGCAGCGCCTCTGCCCAGCCGATGGCTTCTGCACATCCCCGCGCAGTGTCCGGCATGCGAAAGTCCTGCCTTCATCAGCGGGCGGGACAAGAGCGGCGACTACGGAGACATCTGGTTCTTCCCCCGCTACTTCGGGTGTCGGGTCTGCGAACTCACACTGACCGGACCGGAACTGGACCTCGCAGACATGAAAGCCCAGTCACTGCGCACAGAAGAAGAGGTGGATGACGACTGGGAACCCGACTTCGACTTCATGTGACGCCGATGCCGGGCACACCTTGCGCGCTTGAGGGCTACTGCCGGAATCCCCCATTCTCTGCGACCATCTATCCATGGTCGGCAGCAGTGATCGTGCAACGCTTCGCGCCCTGCTAGACACCGCCGTCGCGCCTCTCAGCAACCTGACGCACACCGTGCTGAGTCAGGCCTTCGAGCGATTGGGCATGCCGGCGATTCCCCAGAACGCCGGCAGCAAGCCGGCCCGGGTTGAACAGAGCCTCCAGCAGGTACCCGACACGGAACTGCCACGACTGGCCCAACGCGTCCTACAACAGCAGGACTTCCCCTTCCCTGTGTGCCCGCCGCTCCGCCATCAGCTCGAAGACCTGCTGTGGGAAGAGGGCGCACCACCCGGCATCCCCAAGAAGGCCCGCCGTGAACTGGCGCGCGCCCTGTATCTCCCGGATCTCACCCAGCACCATGACCGCTTCCTGCATCTGCTCGATCGCCTCTGGGTGATCGAGGGACCGGACCTTTCCTTCGACGAGTTCAGCGCGCTGCTGCTGAACGGGACGCGGCCGGTGACGCTGAAGGACCTCATCGAAAAGCACGTCTTCCGCAACGAGGAGGACTGGTCGACCGAACGGCTTTTCGACAGCCTCGGTGCGTTCGAGGCAGGGGACGCCAGGTTCGCCCGCTTCCTGGAAGGCCTGGTCTCGGCGGACGTTCTCCTGGACGAGCACCTGCAGGAGAAGACAGCCAGCACGATCAACGATCACCTCCGCGCCCATGGGATCGAGTTGCGGCAAACCGGCAACGATGGCGGGTATCCGCTATTCACCCTGGTGTCGACGCGGCTGCACAGCAGTCGGAAGCCGAAGAACATCATTTTCGCTTCCCTCGGAAAGCCGGACATTCGTTTTCGGTCCTCGGTGGACAACGACATCGAGATCGTCGGTGGGCGACCAGGTGCCACCCTTGTCTATGACCGGGAGATTCCTGTCGAGGGTCTGCGTTGGCGTGACCTGCACCGCTGGTGGCAGGACACCCACGGGTTCAACAGCGAGAGTGACGCCGGTGAAGATCTTTACCAGCGGCTCCTCAGGAGCCTGCCGGGCAACTCACCTGGTCAGAGGAACCTCTTCACGGCCTACCGTACGGCTCGCCCGTTCTGCGCGGATGACCTTGCTCTCCTGCCCGAGGTATGGCTGCACTGGGATCCCAAGACCGTTAAGGAACGCGGCCCCGAAGCGTTGCTGCGTTCCCGCATGGACTTCCTTCTGCTGCTGCCCTTCGGGCAGCGTGTCGTCCTGGAGATCGACGGAGTGCAGCACTACACGCGCGACAACGGCCGTACCCCCGACACGGCCAAATACGCGGACATGGTCGCCGCCGACCGGGATCTCAAGCTCAGGGGGTATGAGGTCTTCCGCTTCGGTCACGACGAACTGAAACGGCCCGAGGACGCCAAGGATCTTCTACTCCAGTTCATCCCGGACATGTTCAGCCGCTTCAGAGTCAGACTCTGACGCCACAGTAGAGACGCCGCACCCCAAAGCTCCTGCGGCACCCCGGCTGCTACCGGCTGCTACCGGCTGCGCTGGGTAGCAGCCGGGAACTCCGCCAGGACGATGCCGGTCACCGGGTCCCGATGCACCGGGACGTACAGGCCCCAGTCGGCGTCACCGGCCGTGAGCCAGCCTCCGGCCCACGGGATGTCGGCGGTCTCCAGCTCGATCCCGGCGAGCGGACCACCCAGGAGTCGGACGATCACAGCGGTACCACCATCCTGCGGGACCTTCCCACCTCACCCCTTGGTGGGGCTCGGCACCCGAAGGACAGCACCGGGGCGCCGGCGACCTCCGTCCCGGCCCTCCGCTGCGGGGCTAACAGCGGCGCGGCCCGGCGGCCCCGGCCGGACCTCTTACTCCTTCACTCCAGCCAAGGGACATGGGCAGAGCGGCCGCAACGGGAATGTCAGCGGCCGACCCCGGCGAAACCGCGTGGTGACCTGCCCGGATACGGGGACGGCCTTCTGGGTGGCGCAACAGTAGGCGCAACAGCCAGGCGCAAACCTTGTCGCAACCCCGTGCTCCTGGTCGACCGAGGCGGCGGGTCAGCGGTCCACCTGGAGATGCACGACGTCTACGCGGTCGGCGGCGAATGGGGCTGCCGGGGAGACCCACAGCCGGGACGCGGGCGGCGCGGAGGGCGGCGACGGAAACTGCATAGCTCCCACCAGCATGTGCGCCCGGTGCTACGTTGTTGCAAGGTTCCCTCTTGCCGGGACCTTGCTGCGGCACGCGGCTGCACGGTTCGTCCAGCTCGACCAGTAGTGGGGGACGTGGCGCAAGCGCGATCGCATTCGGCCGCGGGCCAGATGATGGGCTACCTCTATCAATGCGAGCTAGCCCTTCTTGAACTCGCACGCCGCAGCTGGGACGACAATACCGTTGAAGTGCGTATGGAACTTCTCGACGACATCGAGTTCCTGCGCCACGAGACGCAGGATCCCCTTGAGCTGCTGCAGTCCAAGTACCGAGAGGCGGCCGGGCAGCTCAGCGAGACTGGAAAAGACTTCTGGCGCTCAGTCACCTTGGATCGACTCTCTGAACGTCAGCGCCGACCAATCAGCCCTCCCGCTACCCATCCTGCGACTCGTCTCGACACAGGTTGCCAAAGAGGGGACCTTCCTCCACTTCCTGCGTTCAGGCCCTGACCGGAACGTAGGCCGGGCTCTGGCGCGCATGGAGGAAGTTGCCACCGACGCAGACGGACCCGGAACCACGGCTGACGACCGCGCGCTCTTCATGGAGCTCACGACAGCGCAACGGCACAAGCTCGTCACCGCCATGGTGGTCGATGACGGTGCACCAGTGATGTCAGACGTCGACCGTAGTCTCGCCAAGGAGCTGGGGATCACCCCTAGCGAGCACGCGGGTGCAGTGCTAGACGAGATCAAGGGCTGGTGGTATCGCGTGGCCGTGCGTCTGCTAGAGCGCAAGGACCCTACCTACATGCTGGCCTCGGTCAGTGCTGAAGAACTCCTGTGCCGCCGCGATGAAGCCGTCGATCGGTACACCGGCAAGAGCTTGCCGATCACCGAGACCCTCCGCAATCTCACCGAGGCAGAGATGGCCCCCTACCGGAACCGGCTGGTCGTTTCGCAGATGCAGTGGATCGGTCTCCCCGACACCGAGATCGCGATGCATCTACGCGACTACCACTACGCGCGGGCGCAGCGCTCCGAGTGGCTTAGGAGCTTCAAAGTCACCGCGGATGGGCTGGATGCATACGAGCGTGATCTGCACTACGAGTGGGAGAGCGTCTTCCGGCGTCGTACCCGCCGCGTCGATGATGCGACCAGCGAGACCGCTCGGCAGGACATCGGTCAGGACGTCTTGGACGGGACGATGGAGAAGGTTGCTGATAAGTCGGCTCGGCCAGGCACCAGCACGGCCCCCTGGATCGGTCGAGGATCCATCCACGACCTCTGCGACAGGACGGAGTACGTGGGGAGCGATCGAGCTGTGGGCTGGCACCCCGACCACCCCCGTCTGTGCAAGGACCACATCGAGGCCGCGGACCAGTGACCACACCGGCCCCACTCCACCGCTCGGCGGAAGCGCAGGCGCTTCTCAACCCGGCATTCGGCGCCTACCTGCTGGCCCACAGCATCTACGCTGCGCAAAGCAAAAAGGGGCGGCCAATGCCGTGGCCGTCCGCGTTTCTCGTCCTGCCGCTCGTCCTTCCGGCCAAAGCTCGAAACAGCCTTCCGGGTAATTCGACGGTCTCACTCATGGCGTGGGCGGATAAAAACCCCCTTCAGCACGCAGCCTTCGCCGAGCGGGCGGTCTCGCTGACCAGCCTCACACGAATGAGTCTGCGTATGGCGATGCGCCACCAGGCTATGGAAGTCACACCGCTCGGCCTGCGTTGTCCGCGCAAGCCCAAGGCGGCCCCTAGCTTCGGACAAGAGGTTGCGGAGTGTGCGCGCGCTGCGGCTCTGGTAGGCCGTTGGCTTGCAGCAACCGACCCGCATCGCGCCTACACCGCTCTTGGTGTTCGTCCCTGACCAAGGAGTCCCAGAACCGCCATGCAACTGCTTGCCCTGGCCCTCTATCACCAAGACAACGGGAAGCCCCCCAGGGTCCTGCGGTTCCACCCCGGGCGGCTGAACATCCTGACCGGAGAGTCCGAAACCGGGAAATCCGGCGTCCTCGCCATCATTGACTTCTGCTTGGGTCGTAGCAAGCCCGGGCTGCCCGACAACCCCATCGACCGTACCGTCGGCTGGTACGCGCTTCTAGCCGAGTTTCGTGACGGGCGCCGGATGGTTCTCGCACGGCCTCGCCCGGCCGGCGAGTCCACAAATGAGGCGTTCGTACGCTCCGGAGACCAGACGCTCAGTCTTCCCAGCGCTGCTGAACTCCACGTCAACTCGAACGCCGCCGCGCTGCGCGGCGAAGTCAGCGCGCACCTCGGAATCGAAGACTTCCGCTTCCAGCCTCCAGCTAGCGCTGCCCGCTACCCCTTCGACGTCTCTGTAGCTCAGGGCGCCCTGTTCTGCTTCCAAAACCAGGACGAGATCGCTGCCTCCAAAACTCTGTTCCACCGTCAGACCGAGGACGGCATCGCGCAAGCCATTAAAGACACCCTGCCCTACTTCCTCGGCGCTGCTGGCCCTGAACAGGCCCTTCGGCAATACCGGCTCGGCGAAGCCCGCCGCGAGGTACGCACCGCGCAGCGCAAGCTCGACGCCGCCCTGCGACAGCGCGAGGTCTTGGACACCAATGGCATCGCCTTGCTCAGGCTCGCGCAGAGTGAGGGGCTTCTCAGTGACGTTCCCGCAGCCCCTGACGCCGACACGGTGCAGGCCCTGCTCCGAAAGGCGCTCGCCGTCCCACCCCTCGCTCCGATCAGTTCCGACGTCGGCGACCGCCGTCAGGAGCTGAATGAGGAGCGTCGAACGCTGCGGGCCCAGCTGCAGGAGTTCGATGCTGCCCTGGCCACCGTCGACCGTTGGCAGCGCAGAAGCTTCGACTTCACAGGAGAGCTGCACCTCCAGGTCGACCGGCTCAAGACACTCGATCTTCTGGGGCCTGAGAGGGATCACGACACCGACGTCTGCCCAATGTGCACCCAGCCCCTTGAACACCGGGATCCTTCAGCCCAGGACATCTCGAGGCTGACGATCCGGCTCTCAGAGGAACTGGAGCAGGCCGCCGGAGTTCAGCCCGTCCGCCAAGAGCATCTTCGGGCCCTGCAAGTCCAGCGCGATGGCCTGGCCGAGCGACTCAAGGCCAACGGCGCGCTCCTGAAAGAGCTGATGGCGAGCGATGAGAACATGGCTCGCCTGCAAGAACAGCATTTGCGAGCAGCGCACCTCCAAGGACGCATCGCACAATCTCTGGCTCATGACCGCCGGCCCACCGACGACGTCGGTCAGCTGCGCAATGCGCTGGCATCCGCGCAAGAAGTCGTCAGCGTTCTCGAAGAGCACACAGCCAACGACGACGTACCCGCCGAGACGGAGCGCCGTCTCGCTGACATCGCGGCTCAAATGACCCCGTGGGCGCGGCGGCTCAAGCTTGGTCAGTCAGAAGAGCCGAACGAGGCCGGCATCAGCTTCAAGAAACTCAGCGTGGTCATCCGGCGGCCCCAGGACCGTCTCCCTCAGGAACGCGTTGGCAGCGCCAAGAACTACATCGGCTACCACCTCGTGGCCCATCTCGCCCTGCACACCTACCTGCGCCACCACCACAGGCCCGTCCCTAGCTTCCTCGCGCTGGACCAACCCACGCAGGCGTTCTTCCCGTCCAAGCCCCGCGACGCGTCCACCGTCCCAGACGCCGACTGGTCCACCGTCACCGAATATTTCCGACTCCTACATGACGTCTCGGAACTCAACCAGGGCGATCTCCAGATCATCGTCTGCGACCACGCAAATCTCCCGGACGACTGGTTCCAAGAAGCTGTGATCGACAACTGGAGGCCCGACGAGGACGGCACACGCAACGCGCTCATCCCCCCGCGCTGGCTCACCTGACTTCACCAGCGAGCCCCTCAACGCTTGCGTCGCGCCCCGCCGCTGCGCTGCTTGCGGTGCAAGGAGTGGAGTGGAGCCCACTCGATGGGCTCCACCCGGTGTCGGACATCGTGACCTGGATATCCAGCATCGGGCGGCCCACTCGGTGGACGATGTTCTGCATCGTCATCACAGCCAGGCGTTCGAGTGCCGTATCCGGGACACGGCGCGGGCATCGCGGCGCGCGGCGGCACTGCCGATGCGGTTCTGTCGGGGCCGGGGCCGGCGCGACTGGGCGCCGTAGAATCGGCGTATCCCGGCCGCCTTGAGCCGCTTGCGCTGCTTGGCCAGCTCCGCCTTCTTCTCGCGGGCGGCCTTTGGCTTCCGGGGCCGCTTCCAAATCGGCGGCGGCCCGTACGCCTCGGCGCGCTCTTGGGCGGCTTCCCTCAGCCGGGCGGCGACGGCTTCGATCCTCGGGTCTGAAGATGGCGTGGTGGTCATGCGAGTCCTCCGGTGAGTGTGGTCCCGCCCTGCACGGGCTGGACAGGCTCTAGGTGCGCGACAGCATCGCCGTCGCGGTGGCGGGCTGTGGCGAGGGGCGGTCGGGCTGCGGCTCGTTCCCGGATGCCGGCCTGGAGTCTGGCGGCCATCTCGGCGGCTGCGGCCTCCAGCGTCCGGCGGTTCTGCTCCACCGCGGCGACGTCCGTCGTCGGCTCAAGGTTCCGGCCGACCCTCCACTCCGGGCGCAGGCTCGGTCTCGGAGTGGTGGGCGAAGTCACCGGCTCCCCGGCCGACCCCCCGCACGCTGCTGCTCGGCAGGTACGACGACCAAGACCGCCTTCAGTACGTCGGCCGCACCACCACCCTCGCCCAGGCGGCAGGTGCTGCGGTCGCCGGCCTACTCGCTCCGGGACGGGATCATCCATGGACAGGCTGGTCGTTCTCCGCCGGGTGGGGCAGGCAGGAAAAACTTGTCGTCACGCTGGTGTGGAACCCGAGCTGGTGGTGGAAGTCGGCGTCGACGTCGCTCGCGACGCCTCCGGCCGGTGGCGACATCCCGCACGCTGGCATCGTGCCCGCCCCGACCTCTCCCCCGCCGATGTCCCCCGCCTGACAGCACCGCCGCACTGACGGCGGCACGGCGCGGCGGTCCCGGCCGGTCAGCGGATGTACAGGCTCTTGCCGGTGCCGATGTAGTTGCCCTGTGCCTTCACCGTCCCCACTGCGTCGCCCGTGCAGCCGGATCCGCTGTAGACGGTCGCGTCGATGTCGGTGAAGTCCGTCCGCGCTGCTGTCCGGAATACTCGGTCCATGCCGCTCATCCGTGACATCGCCCAGGCCGACTACTCGGTGGTGGAGGAGCTGCTGTACTCGAACGATCTGGGAGGCGGCAGGTCCTATTACCCCGAGGGCTTGGACGTTATTGTGGCCGAGCTCCACGGATCCGTCGTCGGGGTCGCCGAGTTCCAGCTCCACTGCGACTTCGGACATGACGAAGGCCGGGAGGCGCATCCTGGCGAGCAGACGTTCGTCTCGACCATGGCCGTCGCTGATACCGATCGTCGCAGCGGGGTCGGCCGGGCGCTTCTCACCGAGATCGCCCGCCGGGCCCAGGAAGCCGGCCACACATTCCTGGCCCTGGCCCCCCAGGACGGTGACGATGCGGCCAGCCGACAGGCGTTCTTCCAGGCGTGCGGCCTCACGCTCTACGGACCCGACAGACCGGGTGCGGCATGGGGCTGCCCGGTCTCAAAAATTCTCGATGTGGCCGCGACCAGCTCCCGACCTCTTCCCCCCTGACGTCGCCGCCGCATTGACGGCGGCACGGGTGCGGCGGCCTCGCCGACGCGCAACCGGCTGAGCACACGCCCCGATCCCCTCGCCCGCCGCCCGGGACCTGTCCCACCCACCCACTTCTCTTTTCTTCCTGCTGTGGGGCGTGTGTCGACGGTCACGTAATTCCTCAGGTGTCGTGGTCACGTAATTCCCCAGGCGGTGGCGGTCGGGCACGGTGAGTCGGATGATCAGGTGGCTAGTAGTCTGCGGCCATGCCTGATCCCGTCCCGTTCGCCGTTCCCACCCGCTTCGACGGAGCCCGCGATCGTGTCGCGGTCGTCGTTCCAGGCGTCGGCTACTCGCCTGCCAGGCCGCTGCTGCACTTCGCTCGTAGCGTCCTGCTCCAGCACGGCTGGACGGTGCAGGAGTTGTGGTGGCAGATCCCCGATGGGTTCTCGCAGTTCACCGTGAACGACCGGGTCGAATGGGTGGAGCGGCAGGTCACCGAGGCTGTCGATGCCGAAGCGGGAGCCTGTCGGCTGCTGATCGGCAAGTCCCTGGGCTCCCTCGCCTGCGGCATCGCAGCTGACAGGAACATCCCGGCAGCCTGGCTCACCCCGGTTCTGACCAGCGACCACGTCACCGCGGCTCTTCAGCGAGCGACGGAGCCGACCCTTCTCATCGGCGGAAGCGCCGACAAGCTGTGGGATTCACGAATCGCCGCGTCCCTGCGGCACGAGGTCCTGGAAGTGCCCTCGGCGGACCATGGTCTGGAACTCGCAGACGATGCCGCAGGATCCGTTGACGTTCTGCGGCAAGTCGTCTCTCGGCTGGACCACTTCATCGGCTCGCTCGGCCGCTGAGAGCACTGAACAAGAACGTCCCGATCTCTAGCCGCCGGCAGATGAGTCGGGCTTGCCGGTCGGCCCCTTGGGCCGCTTGTTGGGGCGGTAGCTGGGGCTGTTCATAATGATCTGGTGGCTGGCGTTGATCAGCCGGTCCAGGAGTGACTCGGCGACGACCGGGTTGGGGAAGAGTGGATACCAGTCGCTGGGCGCCCGGTTGCTGGTGATGATCAGAGACCGTCCCTGCCGCTCGGAGACGAGTTCGTAGAGGTCGTCGGCCTGGGACGCGGACAGTTGACGCATGGCGAAGTCGTCAAGGATGAGCACGTCGGGCCGGATGAGGTCACGCATGCGCTTGTCCCAGGTGCGGTCCGCGTGGCCGCCGGCGAGCTCGCCCAGGATGCGGCTGGTCTTGGCGAAGCGGACGTTGGCGCCCTGCCGGACGGCTTGGTGGGCGAGAGCCTGGGCGACGTGTGTCTTCCCGACGCCGACTGGTCCGAACGGAATTACGGACTCGCCGGAGTGGAGCCAGCGCAGGGCCGCGAGGTCGCGGATCTGGGCGGCGGGAAGTTTCGGGGAAGCCTGGAAGTCGAAGCCTTCCAAGGTGGCCTGCTGTTCGAACCTGGCCCGGCGCAGGCGCCGTTCGAGGGCCACGGTTTCACGGCGGGTAATCTCGTCCTGGCAGAGGACCTGGAGGAAGTCCAGGTGCCCGAGTTCTCCGCCTTGGGCCTGAGTAAGACGGGCGTCGAGGGTCTCGAGCATCCCCGAGAGTCGCAGGGTCTTGAGCGACTCGCGCAGGGCGGTGGTCATCACGCTCATCGCGTGGCCTCCTCGGCGTCGCCGTGGCCCTGGTCGTCGTGGAGTTCGACTGGCCTTTGGGCGGGAATGTCGGCGGCGAACAGTCCCTCGGGGCCGTGCAGGAAGGCCGCGGCCCCCGCGTCGCCGGTGTCCGGCTCGGGATCGGTCTCGGTGCCGGCGACCAGGATGCCCTTGACCGTGCGATAGGACGGATCACCAACCGTGATCGCCTTCCTGCAGGCGGCCTCCAGTCGCGTGTCGCCGTACTTCTTCCGCAGCCCGATGACCCCTTGGGCAGCGCGGAGCCGGTAGAGTGCGTTGACCTCCAGAAGTTGGTCGATCACCTCCCGGCAGCAGTCGCCGACCTGCGAGGCTTGGCCACGGCACCAGATCGGCGTCCGCATCTGGAAAGCGATCTTCTCGGGCGGATAGTCGCCTCTGTCGGTGCGCTTGCCCTGTTCCAGGGCCGCGTGCGTCTTGACGAGCTCACCCTCGTGGAAGATCTGCACCATCGTGGCGGTGGAACGGACGTCGACGCGTCGCCCGACCAGTTTCCAGGGCACCGAATAAAGGGTGCGGCCGACCTTGACGTGGATGTCCGGGCCGACGGCGGCCTTCGACCACTTGGCCAGCACGAATGACTCCCGCGGCAGCGGCAGGAGGGTCTCGGCCTCCACCGCCTCGAACACCGCCAGCGGCTTGGCCCCGCCCAGCGGCCGGCACTGCCGCTGACCAGCGACGTTCCTGCCCCAAAGAAGGGCCTCGGCCTGCATGTGCTCCAACGAGGTGAACGTCCGCCCGCTCCAGAGCGAGTCCCGAACATAGGGCATGGGCCGCTCCACTCTGGGCTTGTCCTTCGGATGAAGAGCCCGTGCCGGATCCACCAACGTGCCGTAATGCGAGGCGAGTTCGGCATACGACTTGTTGATCTGCGGGTCGTAGAGGTCGGGCTTGTCCACCCCGGTCTTGAGGTTGTCCGGCACCAAACGTCGCGGGACGCCGCCGAAATAGCGGAAGGCTTCCACGTGCGCGACGGTCCACGAGTGCTGATCCATGTGCACCACGGGGCGTACGAACATGTGCCGCGAGGCGGGCAGCACCATCACAAACGCCCAAATCCGGTGCCGCTTACCGGTAGTTGGGTTGAACCACTGTCCCAGGAAGCCATAGTCGATCTGGGCCTCCGAGCCCGGCTCGACGTCATCCCGCAGCACCGTGACCTTGGAGCGGGCCGCCTCGTCGGGCAGGTTCTCCGACACCCAGCGGCGGAACGTCGACAGCGACACCTTCAACTTGCCTTCGTCCCGCAGCCGTTGATGGATCGTAGTGACCGTCGTGGTCCTCAGCAGCTCCTTGACGAAATCGCGGTGCGGTTCGATCTCTCCCCACCGCACCTGGTTCAGCTTCCGGCTGGCGAGCTCCGGGAACCAGCTCTTGAGTAGTTTGGCCCAGTCCGTCTCGCTCATTGGCGGCCCGCCCGGGCTGATCCCGGCCGCCTCCGCCGGCGCCAGGTACTTCCTGATCGTCTTGCGGTCCACCCCCAGCGAGGCGGACACCTGACTCTTGGACCGGCCCGCGTACCAGTGCACGTAGATCTCGACGATGTCGACCACGGTGAATGTTCTCCTTGCCATCCGGTGTGCCCGTTGACCTCTCGGCTCGCAGGTCAAGGGACCGCGACGACTCCGAGAGGACAGGACCCTCAACCCGGGCACCGGCATGCCCATGGGGAACCCGACCGATTCGCAAGGAAGATCCAACAGCAGTTCAAACCACCCGAAACAGGGAACATCGGACCAGTTCGAGCATGGTCAGCAGCACCACCTACGGTCAGCGCCCCGGTGGGGAACCGTGACCGCGAAGGTGGGGAATTACCTGACGCTGATCATGCAGATCGCGGGGAAAATTCTGACTGCTCACAGCGTGGACTCGGGGGCGTAGAGGGGATGTCGGCCTCCCGACCACGGTCGGACCAGCGTGGTGACCTGCGGGTTCGCGGGCATGCGCGGCAGTGGGTGCAGACGATTGTCGGCCGGGTTGTCGGAGGGGATTTGGGCCTGGCCCACGGAGGCGTTGTCGCTTCGTGACCGTGGTCGGGCCTTCGCGGTCGAGGCTCTGGTCGGGGCCGGCTGCTGCTCTGACCGGTACACGCGGCGCCGGGCAGGCCGGCGCCGTGCCGGACCGGAGGCGAGCGACCGTGATGATCGGCGTGGACGCGGGCAGCGGAGACCGGATGGCGGTGGCCGTGCTGACGCAGTACCGGATGGCGACCACCGAGCAGATGCACCGGGTGATCGCCCCCTCGGTGCGCATCGAGCAGACCAGGCGCAGGCTGGCCAGACTGCGCGCAGAGGGGCTGGTCGACCGCATCACCCTGCCGCAGGCCGGACGGATGCGGGTGTGGTTCCCCACCGCGTACGGCGTGCAACTCGTATCCGAGTGGCCCGAGATGCGCGGGCACCGGCCCTCCAGGACCGTGTCCGACCCGACCGCCGTGCGGCTGAAGGCCGGCCACACGCTGACCGTGGCCGAGACCACGCTCGCCTTCCTCGAGGACGCCCGCCGCCACGGCGACGTTTTCCGGCCGCTGGACTGGATTCCCGAGGTCCACCACCCCATCGGGAGTGGCGAGGCCGTCATCCCCGACGCGCTCCTGTACTACCGGCGCGGCCCCGTCGACGGCGACAACGGGGCGATGCTGCGGGCCTTCGTGGAAGTCGACCGCGCCACCATGGGCCCCGAACGCCTCGCCGCCAAGCTGCCCGCGTACGAGCGCCTCCACCGCTACGTGCCCGCGGTCCCGGGGCGCCGACCGACCGTCCAGGAGACGGCGGTTGAGGAGTGGCGGCGGCGCTACCCGCTCTTCCCTCGCGTCCTGTTCGTCCTGGACGGCACCGGGTCCGTCGGCGTCGAGAACAGGATCAGCGCGCTACGCGCGGGGGCAGGGCAGCTGGCGCCGTCGCGCTTCCTGCACGACGTCCCCATCCTCGCGGCGTCGCTGGCCGGCCTGCTCCACCACAGCCCCTCCGCACCTGTATGGCGTCCGGTCCACGACCCCGACCGGCGAGTCCACTGGACCGGGCCCGCGTACCGGTAGACGTAACGCGCTGACCAGCCGTGGTTGGGGGTGAGCACGGCGCGGCCAGACCCGTGGTCGGGCTCGTGGTCGGGCCGTGGCCGGGCCTCATGCCTTCGAGGCCCGGGGCCTCGCGCCGCCGGTACTGCGCCGTGCAGCATCCCCGGCCGCTACCGGCGGCGCGGGGCGGTGGCCCGGATCTCCGCCAGGACAGCGCCGGTGGCGGGGTCATGGTGCACCGGCAGATACAGGCCCCAGTCGGAGTCGTCGGTGGTGAACCAGTCTCCGTCCCACAGGCCCGGGGTCGTCGACAGCTCACGTCCGCCGAGCGGGCCGCCCACGAGTCGCACGATCACAGCGGTACCTCCTTCGGCGGGGCTCTCCCGCCTCACCCCTTAGCGGGGCTCAGAGCCAGAAGGACAGCATCGGGATCATCAGCGGGCCGTGGGAGGTTTCCCGCGACCCGCTGCATCGTTGGTCAGCCGACGTCCGAGGCATCACGCTGAAGGTCATGCAGGCTGATGATCTCGCCGCAGATGATGTACGTGTTCAGGGCGCACAGGTTGGCTGTTTCGAAGGCTATGGCCGCGTGCACGGCTTTGTTGGTCATCGTGTCTACGGCGACGAACCGGTCGTACAGGCCAGAGATCATGACGTCGGTCAGCTTGTTGCTCGACTTGCTCTCGATAGCCCGCTTGGTGAACTCGAACAGCCGGTTGCGGTGGTGGGCGTCGTCCAGGGGGTGGCCCGTGGCAGACGGCTCGTCTTGCGGCGGTAGTACGTGGTCGACGACGGCCTTGAGGATGCGGCGGCACGTCGTGATGGCCTGCGACAGCTCCTCCGCGGCATCCCGGTCGGGGGAGGTTTCGGCTGCTTCCTGGAGTCGCCGGTAGACCGCGTTGAACTGCTGGAGGAGCTCGGGCACACCGTCGGTCAGGAGCTTGTCCACCTTGACGCGGTAGCCGCCGAAGATGGACTCGTTGATGCTGGTGTAGCCCAAGCGTCGCTCCCAGGAGCAGAGCAGGGCGAACGTCAGGTGACGGGTCCGGGCGACTATGCGTCGAGACCGTTCCCTGGATGCCAGGTCGTGCTTGTAGTCGATGCGTTCACCGCTCTCTTTGAGCTCACGGAGTTCCTGGTCCCAGAACTCGAGCTCCGTCAACGAGTGAGCCTCCACCGTTTCTTGGCCGGTGTCGTCGTCCTTGATGAACTTACGGTCGTTCATGTACTGGGTGAGGGCCTGCTCGGCGGGCCCCGTGGCAGATCCCCAGGTAGAAGGGTCCGCCATCAGCATGCGGGAGGCCTCGCCGTTGCTCTGCCGGTCACCTCCTGTCGGCCGTAGCTCAAGAGAGAGACGGATCGCGTGCTTGGTGTCGCCGACCAGGTTGGCGATTCGCACGGCACGCCGGACCGAGACGTCCAGGGGCTTGTCGTCGAAGTCGTCCAGCGCCTGCCGTACGAGTTGGAGGATGTAATCGCTTGATGCCACGACAGAACCTTAGAAAGTGTGCGGTCAGCCTTGCAGCGCATTATTCGTGGCAGTCCAGCCGTGAACGTCCAGGTCCGCCGCCAACCCTTACGGATGAGGGTGCCGAACGCGAAGAACTACGCCCAGTGATCAGCGCGTTGTGCTGTTCATGAGACCGATGAACGAAGCGCACGTAGCAGAGCCAGGTCTGGTCGTCGTGGGGGTCGCGGCCGCCGACGACCGGACGGCGTTCGCCTTCCAGGAGGCGCTCGCCTCGCGGTGGGCGACCGCGACGACAGACCGTACGACCCGGGATGCCGGCGAACCTGGCGTGCGGCTGCGTTGCTTCCTGCACCTGCGCCAGGAACTCGGCTCGGAGCCGTGCCCACCGAGTACCTGGAGCCGCCCTCGCCCGTCCGGAAGGCGCTGGGGCCTTCCCGGCCGTCCGGCTGGGTGCTGGCAAAGGCCGCTGGCCGCAGGCCCAGCCGGGGCGGTGTCGTGCACGCCGTCGACTGCGAAGAGGCGCCCGCGGGAGCGCCGGTGCTGCCGCTGAGCCGGGTGCGGGACACAGCCGAGCAGCCGGGTGTCCGGCTGTGCTCGCTGTGCGGCGCCGCCGCCGAACTGGACCCCGTCCTCAAGGGCTTCGACCACGGCTTCGGGTGAAAGCGCCCAGGGATCAGCTAGCGGTCCGCGACGCAATCAGTCGGTTGGTCAGCTCCACCGTCGCGAGATACCACCAGTAGATCCAGTCCAGGAACGCTTCGTCATAGTCGCCGCGCTGGTCCGCCTTGCGGTGGCGTAGGTCGTAGCGGTTGGCGATCTCGAACAGTGCCCCCTCGTCCTTGCCGAGCTGATCTTTGAGCAGGGCGCGGCGTTCCTCGAGGATCCCCGCGAGGGTGACGATCGCCGACCGCTTGCTCTCCACCGTCGTGTCCCGTCCGCGGAACAGGGCGATCGCGTGGCGGACACGGATCGTGATGTCCGGGGCGCTGTCGTTGAGTGCACGGTGCACCAGCGCGCTGCGGGCGTCGTCGGTGACGGCGACCAGGCGCCCGAGGTCCTCGCCTTCGGCAGCCAGCTCGTACTCGATGCCCGCCTCGCGCAGCAGCTGGTTGACCTTGCCTCGGTACAGGATGCGGGCGGGTCCGTTGTGGAACTCCGAGTGGTGCCACCCGCACATGTTCCAGCTGTGGAAGCGGCGCGTGCGGGGGCGGCTGACCAGGTCGTGGAAGACCTCGATCAGGCCGAAGAAGGTGTCCTCGTCCCACGTCTCTGGGTCCAGGGGCCACAGGTCGGGGATGCCGAGCCGCCGGTCGATCGCCTGCGAGGCGTCTGGCAGATCGTTGGGGTCGTCGACGCATTCCTCGCCGAAGACTTCGGCCAGGTAGCCGTTGTCGGCGAAGTCGCTGATGATTCGTGCGAAGTCACGGCGGGTGTCTCGCGGCGTGCTGCCGTCGTGCGAGAGGCCGCGGCCTTGCCGCTGTGGCCAGTACGGCCGGGGCTCGGACGCATGCCGCAGTTCGGCCGCGCGGCTGACCAGCTCCGTCAACCACTCCCGCTTGTCCACCCCGCCCCGTTTTCCCCAGCCGGGCGTTGTTGTCACCCAGGGGTCGTCCGAGGGCGCAGGGTGCTTGGGCAGGTCCTCGAAGTCGGCCACCGCCGTGGTGCCGGCAAGGGCCTCCGTCAGCAGCCATATCGCCTGCGCCTCCCATGAGGTGTTCGACGACCGAAGGACACGCTCGCCCTCGGACACGAACAGCGATGTAGGCCAGAGGAGCTCGTAGTTGCTCAGGTCCAGACTCACCGCGACATCATCGCCCACCCGGGCCGGCGCCAACTGGCCAACAGAACATGAGCATTCGGCCGGGAAACGGTCCTTGAACGGCCTTTGCGGTGGACAGCATCCTTCATGGCGCTCAGCGCCGTCCCGGTTCCGTGCCGACTTCAGGGGGCGTCCATGGCCAAGCGCACCGCGAAGAGAGGCAGCAGCAGGCCCCTGCGGCTGCCTGTTGACCGGTTACGGAAAGGGTGGCCCGGGCCCGCCGGCACCCATGTGCGGCTCGCGACTGCGGCGGACACGGACGCCGTCGACGCACTGCTGGACGCGGCGGGGGCCCGGCTCATCCCGGCCCTGCGGTCCTCCATCGAACAGGGCACGGCAGGTGCCGCCCTGCTGGATGGTCTGGGCGGCACCACGAAGACGTTCTTCGAAGACTTCGCGCGTCGGACGGCCGGGCACACGATGGCCGACTCGATGGCCAGCGTCAGTCTGACTCTGGTGGCCGCCGACGGCCAGGATCGGCCGGTCGGCGCTCTGTCCGTCACCGCGCCCGGAACCATCATCGAGCGGGCGCTGGAGCACGGCTACAGCAACGTGCAGGCGCTGACGCTGAGCGTGGCCATCGGCAAGGTGCACGGCCTGGCGGTAGCCGAGGACGCCCGCGGCCAGGGCCTCGCCAGCATCCTGATGAAGCGGGCCTGGCAGGTCTACGAACAGCTCGACTACTTCCTGCTGTACGGGTCCTTCGAGACCGGCCGGGACCTGAGCGCCTTCTACAAGAGCTGCGGGTACACCGTGCGCGTCCCCGGCGAGGGGTTCCTCCTCGAACGCCTCGGGCTGCCCTTCGGAATTCACGCCGGCCCCGACCAGTGCGTGTTCACCCGCTGGAGGCCCCGACGCTGACCGAATGTTCTCCCGGTACTGGCCTGATCGGCGGAGGCGTTGTCAGTGCCTGCTGCCACCATCCGGTCATGCCTCTCGTCACTCGGGAGCGGGCCCGCTCCCCCTTCGCGGACCTGACGCACAGCGCCACGGTCCCGCTGGACCCCGACGAACTCCTCCACATGCCTGGCCTGCGGCAGCACGGCCACGTCTTCTTCGGCGACATAGCGGTGCGCTGCTACAAGCACAAGGCCCGCTGGACGTACGACGAACGGGACATCCGCGCCGCCGGCCGGACTTTCGCGGAGCTGGACCTGGACCTGGACGACGTCGTGGATGTGGAACTGCCTCCGTACCGGGACATCCCGGAACGCGATCCGGAGGAGTGGCACCGCCCCAACTGGCGACGCCAACTGGTGTCGTGGATGGTCGACCGGGCCCGCAACAAGCTGTTCCAGGAGAACCGTCCCCATGACGAGTGGGGCGACTGGAGGCAAATCGGTGCGAACGGACTGCCCGGAAACCTGACGTGGGAGGAGTTCGTCGCATCGAGCAGCCAGGCCCGGCACTGCAGAACATCGCCGGGACCCGGCCGTTGCAGCTGCTGGCCTGGTCCGGCGAGACCTGGCTTCTGCCTCGCGCCTACACGGAGCTGCTGGACCGCTGGGAGCAGCGAGAGGAGGAGTTGACCGCCCGGGCCCGGCTCTGCTCCTGCGGGGCGCAGGGCCCGTACTGGGGCGGCTGGAGGCGGCACAACACGAGGACGGGGTACGTCACCATGTGCCCACCCTGTGCCGGGGAAGCCTGCCAGCTGTACACCGGCCACCTGCGGGGCGTGCTGTACGAGACGCTACGGCGGCGCAATACCCGAGCCGACGCCTACCTGTGCCGATTGTGCAAGGAAAGCCCGGCGGCGGCGTGGGATCACTGCCATGAACACGGCTACGTCCGCGGCCCGCTGTGCGGCAGCTGCAACACCCGCGAAGGCACGGGCATCCCGTACTACTTCCTCCGGCTCGAAGGCGCCGCACGGCATCTCCTGGAATGCCGCGGCTGCCTTCAACAGCGGACCCTGCCGCGCCGGTTCCACATCGACGTCGTCCGCGCACACCTGGAGCAGACCGAGCGGCACGGGCGCTGCCACAAGCAGCCGTACGCACGCGAGTTGGAGCACGCGCACGGTGTTCACCGGTTTCAGCTTGAGTGCAGCGGCTGGCACGCGACCGGGAACTGGACGAAGGACGTCACGGCGTCCGAGGTGGCCGCGCTCGTGCGGGCCCTCGTCGACGCGTCCCTCGCCGGGCAGGAGGGCCGGCCTTCTCCTGGCACGGCCACGGGCGCGGGGTAACCGCCGCGCGGCAGTGCCGTTGAGCACGGCATCGCGTGCATGACCATCCGACCCTCGCGGATACGCGAGCGAGCCCCGGACCACATCGGTCCGGGGCTCGCGGGCTGTTCGGGACCCAGCTACAGCTCGAACTCCAGGTCCAGCACGTCATTGATCTGCAGCTCCTGGAGAGCCCGCGCGGCGGCCGCACCGAGGCAGCGACATGCTGCAGCCCTACCTGGCCAGGGCCTTTTTGAGCGTCAGGTGGAAGAGCGCGGTCGGGTCTTCCACAAGTTCCCTGACCCGCTCGAAGTCGTGGCCGTGGAACCACTCGAAGATCCGACCGCCGTCGATGCGTCCGTTCAAGACGAGGTGCAGGTTCGTGAGGACCGTGGATTCCATCCGGTATGCCTCACTCCTGGTCCCGGCGGGAGCGGAGACCCACCCGTCGACCAGGGCGTACCCGAGGTTGCGCGCCTGAGTCTCGTACTTGTCGAACTGCCGCTCAGGAGCCCCGGTGGACCCAACCTTCACCACTGCGCGTAAGCCCTGGAAGCCCAGGACGTACAACCGACCGCCCTCCTTCTCCGGCTCCGGCAGTTCTTCACGCAGTCGTTTGCGTACCAGATAGGAGGTCAGCCTGATCTCTGTTTTCTGCCAGGGCGGCACAGCTCCGGCCTGGAGGGCAGATATCGCTTTCGCGCGAGCCGCCTCGGAGCCGATCTCTTCAGCCCACTTCTCCATGATGACTTCGCGGATGATCTGTTGTGGGATACGTGGCATCGCGTCAGCTTCTCAGGCAGCACTGACAAACGGACACGCGAGCGAGCCCTGGACCACATCGGTCCGGGGCTCGCGGGGTGTTCGGGGCGCGCTGCTACAGGTCGAACTCCAGGTGCTCGATGTCCGTGAACCGGACCTCTTCCAATCTCCCGGCCCGGCGGCCGCGGCGGCCGTCTGGATGGATGTGGCGAGGGCCGCCCGGCCGGGCAGCGCTGATGCTGGAGCCATTCTGGCTTCGAACGGGGATTCGGCGGCCGACCCGGGACACCGGCCGCCGTTAAGCCTCCTGCCGCTGAATGACGGGAAGGTGATCCAGCACGCCCTCCAGCAGAGCGTTCACGCTTGCGCGGGTTGGAAGGTCACCAATGCTGAAGCGGCTGGTCCGGGTACCGATCTGCCGGTGCAGTGCGTCGTCGGCGGAGGCGCGGAACTCCGTGAGCTGCTTCATATACACCTTCTCGGTCTTGCCCCACGGCCCGTGCGCGACGACGTGCTGGAAGTTCTTCTGACCGAAGACCGGCGGGACGTGATCCAGGATCGCGCGAAGCAGCATCTGGCAGGCGTATGGGTGCTGGTCGGCGTAGTTGGCGTTGAGCTCGCGGACCAGGGCGAGCAGCTTGTCCGTCCGGAAGGCCGTGCCTATGGCCTCCAGGTCGGCAATCAGCTCTTCGGCAACGTACGGGCTGACGGCTGGAACGGGCATGGGGGCCGGCACCAGGGGGTGAGGAGCTGGCAGAGCTTCTGCCTGGGCAGTGATCAGGCGGGCGGTGGTCTGCACGTACTCCTGCAGGCTTCCCGGTACTGGCGGATCTCCCGGCGGAGTTCGCGCCACCAGGCTCCGTCTTCCGTCCCACTGGAGCCGCCCCAGGTAGCTGGCTCGTGAGCCAGGACGTCCGGCAGCCGGGTCAGAAGTCCCCTGGGCAGTCCGGGCAGCTCCCGCTCGATGTCCGCGAGTGTGAACCGCGGCTTGGCTGCCTTCTGCGTCGACAGCGGCGCCTTGCGCTGTATCGCGATCAGCACGTGGAGGACGCGGAGGAAGGGGGCGGCCACGTATGGCTGGAGCTCTGGCACGTGGAGGGCGGCAGCGATCGTGAGGGCGGGCCGGTCGTCGTCGGCGATGTGGAAGCTGGTGTGCGAGGTGAGGCCGTAAGAGGGGCCCACATGCCCGGAGGAACCGACGCGCGGCAAAGAGCGGATCAGCTCCTCAGCATCGAGGTCATGCCGGTCCATGGCGTCCACGGCGAACTGCCAGACGGGCCACTCGCCCTCCATGAGGTACTGCTGGGCCATCGTCGTCAGGAGCATGGTCTGCTCCCGGGAGAGAGTGGCCGTCAGCTCGATCATGACATCTGTCTTTCCATCGGGATGCGGTCCGGGCAGGGCCTGCGTGCTGCGGGTATGACGACGGCAGTGGACGCGACCCTGGCGACGCTGCGGAGTGCACTGCTCACGCTGTTCGCTGGACCAGGCCGGCGGCGAACCACTGCACGAGGGTGGCAGCCAGGTGCACCGCCATCTCGGCCTCGCGCTGGGTCTCGAACCGGGTCGGGTTCTGCGATCCGTGCCGGGCGGTCTGGCCCTTCCACAGCCGCCGCATCATGGATGACACCAGCTCGATGTCGTTCTCTCCACTGGGTGCGGGGATCGCAGTGGAGAACCGCTGCGGCGAATTCCCGATCACTCTCAGCATCGATCCGAGCGTCGCGTTGGCGTTGTTCGGTTCGATGAGGGACTGGGAGGCCGACTCCACCGCCTTGATCGCTTCGCTGTACGCCTTGGTTGGGTCCGGGTCGCGCCCGTACGCGCATTTCCAGGCTGTTGCCAAGTGGTCGGCGGCGGATCCGCTCTGCGGGGTGCGAGCCGCTGCCAGAGCGCTGGAGACAGCCTGCTGTGCCGTTGTGTCGACCCGGAGCTCCAGCCCGGTGCGAGCGTCGTTGACGCGATACGCAGATCCCGCGAGCGTCAGCATGTCCTCCAGCTCCGCGATGGCCTTCTCGCGGTCGTTGCTCCCGTGAGTCCCCAGGTATTGCCGCCGACCGCTCCACGTGCCCGGGTTGGGGTAGTACGTCTGCGAAGTCGACGGCGTGCTCAAGTGCAGCATCGCGTTGACGACATCGAGCAGCTGCTCCTTGCTGGTACCTGCTGCGAGAAACTTCGCCGGCGAGTACTCCCGGGGGCCGGTGTCGACGCGCAGCTTCAGGTGGAGGGCGATCCTCTGTGCGTTTGTTTCGTCGTCTTGGAGGAGAGCCATCACCCACTGGCGCAGAGGAATCTCCATGTAGTCCGGGATGCCCTCGGAGAGGGAGTCGTCTACCGATCCTCGTAGATCCGCCGCCTGCGGATCACGCCGCTTGCGGCTGCGCATGAACATGAACGAACGGCAGCGCCGCCCAGTGACACGCGCCGAAGATTTCCCCGCCTCCTAGGGCGCCGGGCGAGGCGAGAAGAACGAGCAGGCCCCTCGCCGCGGCTGGCGAGGCGGATGAGTCGGGCCGTTGCGGGGGCTCAGCGGCGATCCAGCGCGTCTATCAGCTTGCCGATGTTCCGCACCGCACGATCGGAGGCGCCCTTGGCTGCCAGAGCTCCCAGGACGATGTCCCGCTCAAGCAGCCCTGCGTCGCGCAGGTCCTGCAGGATGCGTTGGGCTTGCTGCTTGCCGAACTGGTCACCGAAGCCGTTGTTCTTGTGGAAGTCCAGCCGGTCGATGGCATCAGCCAGCTCGGAATCGAGCTGCTCGGGCTGCTCATCGGGCCGGGTGAGGTCGATGGCGCCGAGTTGGCACGCCCAGCCTTCGAGCGGGAAGCCGTGGACGCTCTCCACGATGGCCAGCGAGGACCCACGGGCCAGGCTTGCGGCGAAGTCGAGGGTCCTCTCGTCCGGGACGTATGCCAGAACGGGTCCCTTGCCGCGGGCGACACGGTCGCGGGAGGCACGCGGTGTGGTGACAGCGTGTTCCGCCGCCAAACGCCGCAGGGACGGGATCTGCTGTTCCACGCCGAAGGCATTGAGCACGAGCACGCCGACGGCGCCCTGCTCAGCGCATTCTTGCCGAACCCACGCCACGGCCAGATCGGCTGCGATCTCCCAATCCCGCTCGGGGTCGTCATCGGGGACCCATGCTGCCCGCAGGGTGCTGCTCGCGCTCGCCACGTTCGCGGTCCTCTCTCCTTCGAGACGGCCGCGCGGAAAGCGCGGCCATTCCTGGTCACGCTATCGGCAGCCTCCGACAACCGGTCCCTGCGCGAGTAAGGGGACGGAATGGGCCCGTCCGTCGTGCCTCGGCTCACAACAGGACCAGGGGGCCACGGGGTACGGGACTGCCACTACAGGTCGAAGTCGAGGTGCTCGATGTCGGTGAAGCGGACCTCTTCCAGGCTTCCGGCGCGGCGGCCGCCGTCCTGGAAGTACACCTCCTTGAGTGCTTCGGCTGCGATCTCCCGCAACCGCTGTTCGCTGGCACCCTGTTCCTGGGCTTCGAAGAGTTGGGCGGCGTAGCGGGGCGGCAGCGCGACGGTCAGGTGCCGGATACGGTCCTGGTCCGTGGAGCCGATCGGCGCGGTGTAACCGAGGCGGGCGCGGGTGTCGATGACGATGCCGCCGGTGGTCGCCGCCTGCTGCCGTGCCTTGGCCCGGATCTGCGGCTGCCACCGCTTCTTCACCTCACGCTCCAGGCGGGCGGCGAGGTCCGGGCGGGGCTTCTTGATCTGGTCCTTCACGTACCGCTCGACGGTGCGCTGGGAGATCCGCAGCATCTGGGCGACCGCCTTGGTGCCCTTGTACTGCTTGACCAGGTACCGCATCTGGGCGCCGGCTGACTTCGGCGCGGGGCGGGTGAATGCCTTCTGCACCGCCTTGTCGAGGCCGTCCCCGAATGTGCTCATCGCCTGCTACTTCCCGTTGTCGGCGTCGGTGACGGTGCCGTCCTTGATGTACCGGGCGAGGTTGAGCTCCGGGGCGTCAAACTGCTCGCGGACGCCCTCGCCCCACAGCACGCTCTGGGTGCCCTCCCACTTGACCAAGCCGGGGTTCACGCCGAGCTTGAAGCCGCCCGGCAGCGGCTTGCCGTCCCGGTAGGGCAGGAAGTCCAGCAGGCTCTCGCCATCAGCCGCATACACGACGCAGTCGGAGAGAATCGCCACCGGGTACTGCCCGGTGAACGCCGCGTGCTTGACGATCTTGCGGTGCAGGTTGATCCGCGTGCGGGAGATGACCGCCGCACGGATGTCCGGCCGCCACGTCGGACGGGACAGCGCCCGCCACGGCTGGCCGGGCTTCCAGCCCTCGCCACGGGGCCGCTCACGCAACTTGCCCAGGCCGCCCTTGACCGTCGCCTTGACCGCCGAGACGACGATCGCCAGCTCCGGGTCACGCTGCCGGTAGCCGTCCATCGCCGCCAGGAAGTCGGCCGGCGACAGGTCCGCGTCGACGCCGAGGTCGGCCATCGTGGCGAGGTAGGCGTCGCGCAGCCGGTTGTACCAGCCGTCCAGGTAACGGCCGTTCTCGTAGCGCACCCACGCCTCGACCGGACGTACGTCGTAGCCGAGCTCCACCGCGTAGGCCACGGTCGGCGTGGCGTACCAGGCCGGGCCTTCCGGTCGCTCGCCCTTCGGTGTGAACGGGCTGGGCAGCAGACTCGCGTCCAAGTCCGCCCACTTGTCCTTGCCGACCTTCACACGGGACAGGTCGACGTGCGACAGGTCGACCAGCCACGAGCCGGGCAGCTTCGGGTCGAACACCGGCTGCTTGACCTGTGTCGGCTCGCCCAGCCCGACGACCAAGCCGTTGGCTCCGGCGGCGAAGGCCATGTTCACGTCGATGCCGACCAGGTGCCGCAGGGAGCACTCGGCATCGGTCATCGGCCGCGCCCAGTCGTACGCTTCCTCGAACAGCTTCTCCGCCGGGCCGCGCACGTGGAAACGCGGCAGGCCGGCCAGGAGCGGGTGGCCGTCCGGGGCCTCGCACGGGGCGCAGTCGACCGGGTCCTTGCCCAGTGAGCCGGGGTTGTGCTCGGAGTGCCGCTTGCCGTCGGCGCCGGGCTCGGAGGCGCGCGTCGGCGGGTGGAAGGCGGTCATCAGCTCCAGGCCGGTCACGGCGGTGGAGCCGCGCGGCGTCATCACCCGGGACGCGAACGTGCCCAGGAGCCGGGCGAGTTCCGCCGGTGCCAGCTGTGCGGCATGGCCCCAGTGGCGGGTGTCGAGCGCGTTCCAGGACGGGATGCACAGCTGCACGCACATCCGCTCGGAGCTCTGCGCCGGGCGGTAGATCCGCGCCCACGGTCCGAACCCGCGCTTGGTGAGCTTCCACTCCGCGCGGGCCAGCTGCTTGATGACCTTGTGGCCCTCCGGGATCCGCCCGGCGAGTCTCTCGTCCTCGGTGAGGGCAACGGGCAGGCCGTAGCGTTCCAGCGCGGATGGGGTGAGCACCAGCAGCGGGTCGGCGTCCTTGCCCGGCCCGGACAGCTTGGGCTGTCCGAGCTTGGCCTCCTTGAGGGTCCAGTCGACCAGGGCCGAAATGGACTTGGCGGGAACGTCCAGGACCAGGCCGCCGACGCAGTACGCCAGCACCTGACCGTCTGTGTCAACGTCGATGACGGCGAGCGGCCCGTTCTCAAAGCGCAGGTCGTCGTCGGCCTCCACAGAAACACGACCGGCCGCCTTCCCCGTCGGCCGCCGGGACAACGGCGTCCCGGTCCTCGCCGGGCGGGCAGCCTGGCCGGAGCGCTGCAAAACGCCCGGCTTCGCGGCGACCGGCATGCTTTGCGGACCTGTGCCCGCGAGTTCGGGGCGCGAGGGGGCGGGCGGGGCCGGCGGGCTGGGCGGGAAGCCGGGGTTGCTGTCAGGAGGCAAGGTGGGCTGCGGGTAGCGGTGGGCGAGACCGTCGAGCAGTCTGCGGTATGCCTCCAGGCGCTCCCCCTTCGGTTCGGCCCGGCCCGCCTCCCACGCGGTGATACTCGGTACGCGCACACCCAGCGCCTGGGCGATGGCTGCCTGGGTCAGACCGGCCGCCTCCCGCAACCGCACCCGCTCGGTCGGAGCGGGCAGCACGGTGCCGCCGTCGACCGCGGCAAGGAGTGAGTCGACAGCCGAGAACAACTCGTCGGGCTGATGCGTCATCTGCGTTTCTTCCTACTGTTACCGGACGCCCTGGCGGATCTCTTCGAGCCGCGTCATCAGCCGCTGGTAGCGCTGGGAGGCTGCCTGGGAGGAGTTCAGGCCCTGATGGACGGCGATCTGCCGCCAGTCCATGCCCCGGCGCCTCGCCTCGATGACCACCTGGGTCTCCAGCCGGTCCAGCTCCTCGCGCATGTCCTCGAACAGGCCCAGAGCCGCGCCCACGTCGTCCGGGATCACGCCCGGCTGCTGCCCGTGGTTGCTGTGTTCGCCGGCGGCCGCCAGCAGCCGCCCCACGAGCGATGCATCCTGTTCGACACGGCGCGCGGCCGTGGTGTCGTCCCCGGGAGCGGGGGCCAGTGCGGACAGGCGGTCACGGGCCTGCTGACGGGAATCACGTGGCATACCCTCACCGTATCGCACGCCGGCAATGAAACAACGATTCATTGTTTCATTGATGCCAGGGAGGGCTGTGTCGGCTCAGCTCCACACACGCTGGTCCGTCCCACCGCCTGGTGGCCCCGTGGCAGGGCTCGGTTCCGGGAGGCGGCAGATGGGGACGGCGCGACGGCTGTGCTGCGGCCCGGCATCCGTCACCGGCCTGGAACGGGGAAATACCGCTGCCGTTCCCGCCTAAGGCTCCCCCGATGTCCCCGCGGGCGGGTGCAGCGCCCGCACGCCGGCGTGGGTGGTGAGGATGCGGTGGTCGCAGTGGCGCAGCAGATGCCCCAGGTCCACGGGGAGTTCGGCGTGGTGCACCACGGTCACGTCCGTGCCGGTGGTGCGGTGCAGGGCCACCAGGTCCGCCCATACGCCCCATCCGATACGGTGCGCGCGCAGGACGGTCAGCCGGCCTACCGCCCCGGCTTTCAGTGCGGCGCGTGCTGAGCGCTCCTGCGTCGGTGCGTTGCCGCGCGTGGCGCAGGACGGGGCTCTCAGGGGCCGGCCGTCGGCCACCGCGTGCAGGATGTCGTGCCACAGCAGCCGGCCGCCGCCGCTGACGGTGGGGTGGACGACGACCCGTCCCGCCGCCGGGTGGTGGGCGGCCAGCACGGTGCGGGTGAAGCGCACATCGTCTGCGCGGTCCACGACCACGGTGAAGGGCGAACGGCCCGCCGTGCGCAGCGTCTTGCGGGGCGGGCAGCGCAGGGAGGCAGCCCGCCCGCACACCAGTACGTCCACGGCGATCTCACCGAGCGGGTTGATCGGATCCAGCAGACCCACTGCGCTCCACCTCCTTGCCTTCCCACCGGGCACTGCCCCGTACCGGCGATGACCCACGGGCCGCGTACAAGCGGGCATCAGGCGGAGCTGCCCAGCCGGCCGAACGCCCAGCGCAGCACCTCCCGGTCCACCCGTGGCCGGCCTGTACGGGACAGCGCCAGGCCCACGTGGGCTGTGAGGCGGGCCCAGTTACGGAAGTTGCCGTGCGCGGCGTGCTGGTCGGCGAAGGCGATGTCATCCGGGTCGGCGTCGGCCCACACCGGGTGGAACAGCGGGATCGTCTCGCCGACCTCGCCGGGGGTGAGGCGGGTGAAGTGCTGCCAGATGAAGATCCGCGACGACAGCATCGGCTCGCGGCGCAGCACCGTGTGGCAGCCCTCGCCGCCGACGAAGATGACCGCAAGACGGGTCGAGAGGTCGTCCCACAGGTAGCGGAAGTACTCGAACGCCTCCCCGTTGAGCCACTGCGCCTCGTCCACGAGGAAGGTGCGGGGGCGCTGGGCCAGAGCGGTCTTCAGCAGGCGGTCGAACTCACTGGGATGGCGCGGCGGTTCCCCGGGCAGACCGAGCGCGGTGAACAGCTCGTAGCGCACCGCCCGGGCGGTGGGCCGGGCCCGGAAAGCAAGCCGGCGGACATCCTCGGCAGGTTCGAGCTCGCCCAGGCACATGTTGACGGCCAGCGTCTTGCCAAAGCCGGCCCCGCCGTGGATACACATCATCGCGCGGGCCGCGACCGTGTCGGCGATGTTCTCCCGCGCGGCCAGCAGGGCCCGGGTGGTGACCACGGACGCGTCCGGCAGATCGACGTACTGGTAGGAGGCCGCGGTCACAAAGCATCTCCGTCTTCATCGGTGGTGGGCTGTGCGGTCCGCCCGTCCGGGCCGGGCTGGGCGGAAGCGGAATCACGGCCGGACGGCACGGGGGCGGGCAGGCCTGGTGTGGTCAGCGCGGCCAGGGAGGCAGGGGTGCGCCACTCGGCCGGAGGCGCGGCGGGTGGGATGAGGTCCCGCAGCGCCAGATCCGACAGGTCGGTGCCTGTGGCCTGGGCGAGTTCGGCTTCGGCCTGCGCGGTGGTCAGCGCGCCGAGCCGCTGAGGGGCGGCGGGCTGGTTCACGGCGGCGTAGCGCTCGCGCTGGGAAGCCTCCAGGTCCTTCTTCAACCGGCGGGAGCGAGCGGCCCGCGCCCGCCGTACGGCGCTGACCTGTTCCTCGGTGGCCCGGTCGGCCAGATCCGCGGACCCGAGGTAGCGGCCGGTGGCCGCGTGGTAGACCTCGATCCGGTGATCGTGGTGGGGCATGAAACGGACCCGGACCTAGATCCCGGCCTGGCCGGTCATCCACGCCCCCACATAGTCGCGTCTCCTGAAACGGATGCCGCGGGGGGTGAGCGTGCGGGTGCCGGCGTCCTCCAGGGTGAACGTCCACAGATCCGTGGCGGGCACGTCCCGCAGCGGGGTGGGATCGTCCTGCCACGCCTGAAGCGGAGTCTTGCCCCGCAAGGGCGCGGGGCGGTGCTCGGTGTTCCACCAGAGCGTCCAGGCCAGCAGCCGGGCGGTGAAGTCCTCGAAGCCGAGCAGCACTTCGTCCTTCGGGCGGGAGGCGCGTTTGCCGGGGCGCGGCTGGCGGGCATAGCCGGGCAGCGCGGCCAGGAACATACTCTCCACCGCCCGGTTGAGGCCCTCCACGGTGCCCTTGAGGTGGGGGGTGTAGGCGGGCAGGTCCTCCACCGTCACGTCCAGGAGATCGAACGCGGCGGTCACCGTCCGGGACAGGAAGTCCTTGCCGCGGTCCACCCGTACCTTCTCCGGCAGACCCCCGAACGGACCGTAGGGATCCTCACGCAGGACCGCGGAGCGCAGCGCGGAAAGCACCGACTCCCGCGACGGATCCCCCGGCGTGACGGCCACCCCCGTGATCGCGTGTTTGTAAGCACTTCTTTGGGCCCCAGTGCACGGATCTGAAGTGGCTCCGTGGCGTACGAAGTTGATCTGGCTCCACTTGGCGAGCACGTGCTGCGACGTGCCCTCTTTGGAGTGAATGCACTGCTCCGTCCGCCCGGCGGCGGCAGGGTGTGTGCGTCGATCACGGTCTTGTCGGAGGCCGTGTGTGTTGATCGCGGTCGTGTCGGGAGGCCGGGGTGGGTTTGTCGCGGGCTGAGTTGTTCGCCGCGATCCGGAGGGACAGACGTCTCGATCCGGAGCTGTCGCAGCGGGCTCTCGGGGAGAAGTACGGAGTGCACCGGCGGACGGTGCGGCAGGCTTTGAATTCGGCGGTTCCGCCGCCCAGGAAGAAACCGGTGCCGCGGGCGACGGTCCTGGACCCGGCCAAGGGCTGGATCGACGCGATGCTGCGGGAGGACCTCACTGCACCGCGCAAGCAGAAGCACACCGCCCGGCGGATCCATCAGCGGCTCGCGCAGGAATACGGCTTCGACCAGGCGTCGTACTCGACGGTCTGCGACTACCTCCTGGTCCGGCGGCCGCAGATCGAGGCCGAGGCCCGGGAGGGGCACCGGCATTTGGACGGGATGGTCCCTCAGGTGCATCTTCCCGGCGAGGAGGCGGAAGTTGACTTCGCTGACGTGTGGGTCCGGCTGGCGGGCGAGGTGGTCAGGTGCCACCTGTTCACGCTGCGGATGTCGTACTCGGGCAAGGCCGTCCACCGGGTCTATGCCTCGCAGGCCCAGGAGTCCTTCATGGAGGGGCATGTCGAGGCGTTCAACGTGCTGGGCGGGGTGCCGGCCCGGCACATCCGTTACGACAATCTGAAGCCGGCGGTCAACCGGATCTGCACCGGCCGCAGCCGGGTGGAGTCGGAGCGGTGGCTCAACTTCCGCGCCCACTACGGCTTCGACGCCTTCTACTGCATCCCCGGCCAGGAAGGCGCCCACGAGAAGGGCGGAGTCGAACACGAGGGCGGACGCTTCCGCCGCACGCACCTCGTCCCGGTCCCCGAGGTTGCCTCGCTGGGCGAACTGAACGAGAAGATCGCCGCGATCGACGCAGCTGAGGACGCACGGATCCTGTCGGGCAGGCTGACCACCATCGGCTTCAACTTCGCTGCTGAGACGGACCAGTTGGTGCCGCTGCCGTTCGAGGAATTCGAGTGCGGCATCACGCTGACCCCGAAGGTCGACCGCAGCAGCCGGATTACGGTCCGCCAGTGCCACTACTCGGTGCCTGCCCGGTTCATCGGGCAGAACGTGCGCGTGCTGCTGCGGGGCAATGAACTGCTGGTGTTCGAGCGGCGGACGATCGTGGCCCGTCACCCGCGGCTGACCCGGCGGGGCGAGTTCCGCGACGAACTCGATCACTACCTGGAGATCCTGCTGGCCAAGCCGGGCGCCATGGCCGGCTCCACCGCGCTGGCAACTGCCCGGCAGAACGGCTCGTTCACCGAGGTCCACGAGGCGTTCTGGGCCGCGGCCCGCACCGCGCATGGAGACGCGGCCGGGACCAGGGCCCTGATCGAGATTCTGCTGCTGCACCGGCGGATGCCAGCTGAGGCGGTCCAGCTGGGCATGGCAGCCGCGATCCGGGCGGGCGCCGTCACCGCGGACGTGGTGGCCGTCGAGGCCCGCAAGGCAGCCGCGCAGGCACCTGATCCGGCTGAGGAGGTGGACGACGGGGACGATCCGCCGCCGTGGGCCGAGCCCAGCGGGGTGGTGTCACTGACAGCCCGCAGGGCCCAGCTTCCCGAGGACAAGCGCCCGTTGCCGACCGTGAGCCACTACGACCAGCTCCTGACCCGCCAACCGAAAGGCACTGCATGAGCACGACCGCTGCACCGACCCGCCAGCACGTCCCGCCGCCCCGTCGGGATGTCGGACCGGAGGAGGCCGTGGACACGGCCATCGACGAGGCATGCCGCAGCCTGCACCTACCCACCATCCGCAGCCGGGTCGGGGAGATGGCCGATGAGGCGATGCGCCAGCGGTCCAGCTATAAGGACTTCCTCGCCGACCTGCTGGAAGCCGAGTGCGCCGAACGCGAGGAACGGCGCAAACAGCGGCTGGTCAGAGACGCCAATTTCCCCCGGCCCAAGCGGCTGGAGGACTTCGACTTCACCGAGAACCCGAACGTCACGCCGGAGCTTGTCGGCACCCTGGCGGACCCGGCCTGGGTCAAGGCCGGGCAGCCGCTCTGTCTGATCGGCGACTCCGGCACCGGCAAGTCCCACCTGCTCATCGGGATCGGCACCGCCATGGCCGAGGCTGGGCTCAAGGTCCGCTACACGACCACGGTCAACCTGGTCAACGAGCTCGCGGAAGCCGCCGACGAGAAGAAGCTGGCCCGCACCATCGCGCGCTACGGCCGCGTTGACCTGCTCTGTCTGGACGAGTTCGGCTATCTCGATCTGGACAAGGCCGGAGCCAAACTGCTGTTCCAGATCTTCACCGAGCGCGAAGAACGGAGGGCTATCGCCATCGCGTCGAACGCTCCGTTCTCCGAGTGGAAGCAGACCTTCACTGACCCCCGGCTCTGCACGGCAATCGTCGACCGCGTCACCTTCAACGCGCACATCGTCGAGACCGGCACCGACTCCTACCGCTTCGCCCAGAGTCAGAAGAAACGGCGCCGCTGACCTCGAACGACAACTGCGGCCGGGCTCCCTCACGGGAGGCCGGCCGCAGCCGCGTTGGGCCCGGCCGCCAAGTCCCAGTGCCGACCAGACCATCGCCCGTTCTCGTCCAGCCGCCACGGGCACTGGGCGGCCCGCAACCTGAGTCGAGTCGGGTCGGCAGCCTCCACGCGCCTGTCGGGGGCGCGTTTGCGGAGGTCTGACCGAGGCTTCAAAACTACCGCGCCGACCCCCGGTCACGGCCAGCGGAACCACTCGTTCGAAGTGGGGCCAAATCACCTTGCTACAGGGGCGTGAATCACACCAATACACGCCCCCTCCAGCCGGTGAGTGGAGCCAAAAGAAGTCCGTGCACTGGAGCCAAAACAAGTGCTTACAGACAATCGCGTTCGTCGCGCAGTCGGTGAACCAGGTGATCCACGGCCTGCGGGCCCTGCCGTCGACATCGACCAGCACCGGCGCCTGGACGTGGTCGGTCTCCCACACCTGGTTGCGCCAGCCGCGCGGCCGGGCCAGGAACACATCGTGCTTGCGCGCCGCACGCTCCCCACCCGCAAGCCCCGCCCGCTCCCCCGGCGTCAGATCCCGCTGGATCGCCCGGTGCAAGGTGGGCAGGGACGGCGGCGGGGCCGCGGGCGGGGACTGCCGGGCAGCGCGGGCCGTCAGCTCGCGGTGGACCGCGGCCACGTTGCCCTTCCACAACGCCAGCAGGCGGCGCACCTCCGGAGTGACCGCGAAGCGGTCTTTGCTCTGCGCCCGCGCCCCGGGCTCCGCGGCCGCGGACTCGTCACGCTCGGCGGCGGCCAGCCACCGCCACACCGTGCGCTCGGTCACTTCCAACGACTGTGCCATCAGCCGTACATGACGGGTGGTCAATTTCTGTTCCTGCCGCAGGGCGAGCAGCCTGCGCACGGCAGGGCCGCGCAGCGCCGACAGGGAGGAAGAAGGCAGGCCTCCCCGCACGTCCGGACCGTCCCCGTGCACGCCCGAGCGGGAGGCGCCCTCTCGCGGCCCGGCAGCGCCGGTCACAGCGGGCCCATGAGCCGTGCGCAGGCCCGCTCCAGCAACCGGCGGTCCACTACCGCACGGCTCTTGCCGTAGATCTCGGCGGTCAGGTGCGAGGTGAGCTTCGCCCACGTCCGGAAATTGCCGTGGCCCACATGCTCGTCCACCCACACGACATCGTCCTCGCTCACGTCCTCCCACAACGGGTGGAAGGCCGCCATCGCCGCTGCCACCTCGCCCGGGCGAAGACGCGACACCAACTCCCAGGTCAGCACCCGAGAGGCCAGCGCGGGCACCCGGCGCAGCGCCCGTTCGCTGCCCGCCCCCGCCAGCACGAGCGCCGTATCCGTGTCCGGGTGGTCCCACAGCCCGCGCAGAAACTCCAGCGCCGGCCCCGGAAGGCGCTGCGCCTCGTCCAGTACCAGCACGCGGGGCTGTCTCAACGCGTTCCGGCCTCCCCCGCCCCACGCGGCAGACGCCTGCCCAGCTCGAGAGCGTCCGCGAGTACCCGGCGCAGTTCGGGAACCGTCGAGTGCACACCAACATGGACCCGACGGACCCGGGCCGGGCGCGGCAGCTGGGACAGGGCGTACTGCAACGCGACGGTCTTCCCGTAACCCGCGTCGCCGTACAAACACACCACCGCCCCGACCGCAGCCGCGTGCGCGACCGTCCGCAGCACCGACCACACGGCAGCTGTGTGCACCACCTGGGCGCCCGGCACCAGGACCGGAACCTGCGCCAAGTGCTTCTGCTCCCGCAGAAACACCTGCCCACCGCCGCCCTTCTCGGCCACCACGTTCAGGCCCAGCTCGCTGAGCGGATCCGGCCGGCTCGACCCGGCAACCTCAGGCTCCCGCTCAACCACCAAAGCCCGCCCCGCCCGACGGTCCCTGCGAATCACCCGATGCAACGTCGACGCCGACGGCACCGAAGCCCCGCCACCCGCAGCGGCCAGCCGACGCCTCAGCTCAGCAACATTCCCTCCCACCTCGCCAAGCAGCGCCCACACCTCGTCCGACACCGCATACCCCTGCCGGACCCCGGCCTCCATCCGCCCGGTCGACTTGGCCTGCTCCAGCCAGCGCCACACCGTACGCTCCGAAACACCCACCATCTCAGCGACCGCACGCACATGCCGCGTCGACAGCTCCCCCGCCTGCTGCCGCTCCAGCAAACGACGCACCACCAACGCCCTCGGCAGCCCAGCCCCCCGGTCGGCCCTCACGTCCTGATCCACCCCACGATCACACCGGTCTCCCCCACCACACCGCATCAGAACTCACGAACCTGAGACAGCATCACCCGCCATCAGATAAAGCCCCATGACAGCGATCCCAGCCATCAGACTCTCGCCTCATGACAGTGCCAGCCCTACCATCACAACCCACTGACCAGTACCAATACACCAACCACCAGACCACCAACACCGACTCTCACCACCACCGACCCCAAGCCGAGAGGCCGCAAGCTGTCGAGAGAATTGAGGTGCCCAGCCAGGGAGTCCAAGGAGGCTCGATGCCGCCGGACCCCCACCGCCGTCGACTGCAGATCAAGCAGGCCGCGGCTGAACAGGCGAAGCAACAGACGGCCGCGCGAACGTTGGACTGTCAGTTCGGGCGATAAAGAATCCGGTCAGGCCTCTAGGACGGATCATGCGGCTGCTGGCTGAGGGTCGGTAGGGATGCGCCCCTCGGGATGGTTGTGAATCCAGGACAGGCCGCCGAGGTCCAGGCACCCACGGGTACGGGTGACGGCGACGTAGGCGAGGCGCGCTTCGCTGTCGTCGATCGGGCCGGGAATCGGGCGGCCGTTCTTGTCCTGCTGGTCGGTGTCCTTGGGCGGAAGGAAGTCATCGGCAATTTTGACGGTCCCCCATTCACGGCCTTTGGCGCGGTGGGCGGTGGAGACAGTGACGTCGGCGTGCGCTTCGGGGGTGAGTTGGTCGACGGCGGCAAGGATGGCGTCCGGGCCGTGCTGATCGATGAGGTCGACGAACGGCTTCAGGTCGCCGCCGGCGGGGTCATGTTCGGCGTAGTCCTGCAGTTCGCCCCAGGAGGGGAAGAGGAGGAGTTCTGGGTGCCAGGTGCGGCGACCTTCTTTGAGGTCACGGGCGGCGGTTGCCAGGGAGCGCAGGCTCTCCCCTCCCCCGGCCAGCCCAACGCGATAACCGGCGCCAAGGTGTGCCATCACTTCGGTCATGGCTCCGATGTTGGTCCGGCACAGCACCGCATCGGGACGATCGACCGGAGCGAGTTCGGTGGGAATCGCGTCGGTGCCGGTCAGGCGGATGGGAGCGTCGGCGATCGTGAGCCACCGGTTGGCCTCGGCTGCGAGGCGGGGGCCGAAGCGGAAGGACTGCGACAGGGACAGGGCGCGGCCGTCGAAGCCGGTCATGACGTCGCGGGCGCCGCGCCAGCCGTAGATGGCCTGGGCGGAGTCGCCGACCATCACCAGCTGGGCGTGGGTGCGTTGGGCGGTGAAGATGGACGGACTTGGTGATGCCGAGGGCCATGCCGGTTTTCCAGCCTGCCTGGCGTGGCCCGTTCAGGCGGCGGGCGTAGCGGTGGCCGATGGCAGCGAACGCGAGGGCGTGAGCGGTCTTGCACATCACGGTGGAAGGGAAGCGGGCGACGGCGTCGTGGGCGATGGCCTTGTTGAAGGCGATGTAACGCCCGCGGCGCCGAGTGGAGGAAGCAAGCAAGACCAGCGTGCTGGTCTTGCCGGTACCGGCGCCTGCCTGGAGCGCCAAGTGGCCGCCAGCGCGGAAGACGTCGGCGGCTGCGGTCTGTTCATCGGTCGGATTCAGCACTGTCACGTTCCAGACGGGGCGTGGGTGAGGGTGCGGCCAACGGCCGCCAGCAGCTGGTCTGGCGTGGTGTGGGCCAGCAGGGCTTTCAGGGCGTGGTCGAGGTGCTCGGCTTGCTGACGGGCGTGGCGGGCCAGGGCACGGTGGATGGTCTGCTGGAGGAAGACGCGGGGTGATTGGCCCATCTGTTCGGCAGCGCGGCGGACGAAGGCGTCCGCGGTGGGGCTGAAGGCAACGGTGAGAACGACGTGTCCGTCGCGGGCCGGATAGTGGGTGGCGAGGACATCGAGGGGCAGCAGCTCATTGAGGCGGTGGTGCGCGCGGCTGAGGACCCGGTCGGGATTCTTCGCCTTCACCACGGTCATCAGACGGGTGACGTCGTGGTTGGCGGCGAGCGGCATCACGCGGACGGCACGGGCCAGTTCAGCTTGCGTGGCGGGCCGGGTCAGGGTGATCTCAAGAGCGTGGTGCGGCATGGTCAGGCCTCCGTGGCGTACGGGTGGCGGCTCTGTCTGGACGCTGCGTTCACGACTGATCCCGGCGGCCTGGGGCGGTGGCGGGGAGGCGGGCGTGGATGTGCTCGTGGTGGAGCAGCGGGTCGAAGACCTCCCAGTCCGCCAGGGCCAGGTCCGCAGCTGCGGGGGCGGCGGCGTGCGCGGGGCAGCGTTGGGTGCGCCAGCGCAGCTGCTCCGCGTAGCGAAGGGGGGTGAGGTCGTAGACGGCCATGTCGGCGGCGGGCAGGGCCAGTTGTCCGCGGGATGCGGTGGCGGGCATGAGCCTCCAGACACCGGCGGGGCCCTCGGCGGCGAGGACGGGATGGGGGCAGCGGTGGCGCCGGCGGGTCTGGGCGACGCACTGGATGTCGTCGACGGGGCGGGCGGCGAGGTAACGGCCGTACAGGATCTGCACCACGGGCCGGGCCGGTCGGCACATCGATGGTTCTGCCGCTGGCGGGTCGCTGGGCGAGGGCGAGGTGAAGGCGCCGGTGTCGAGCAGGCGCCGGGTGAGCAGCGCGAGGCGGCGGCGCAGTTCGGCCAGCTGCGGCGTCAGCGGCTCGGGAGGCTGGTGTGCGGGGCACAGGACAGGGTGCGGGATACGGCACCACAGTGTGCCGTCGCCCGCAGGATGGGCGATGCCGGAGTCGACGTGCCACCGGCAGGAGACCGGGACATCAGCCGCAGCAAGTTCCTGCGGGTGCAGGCCGACGGGCCGCCCCTGGGTGCGGGCGTACCAGTCGATGCGGTTGCCGCAGTCACGGCAGAGGCTGGGCTGAGCGGTGCGCAGGAGCCGGCTGGGGCTGTCGGCAGCAACCCGCAGGGAACGCAGGCGTCGGGATCCCGTGGGAGTGCCGTCCCAGCGTCGACCGGACGGAGTGGTGAGGGAACACATGGCCGCGAAGGTGACAGGCAACGCGCCGCCAACTCGACGTCCGAGCCGCCCATGTCCCGCGAACAGCCCAATTCACTGGAACAGACGTGCGACCTGTCGCACGTGTACGCGATACCGGTGACCGGATCGGGTGATCTGTCGACAGCGGTGCAGCCGGGGCTAGTCGGCGGCTTCGGCGGGAGGCTCGTGCCCGTCGCAGAGGGTGGCGAAGAGATGATCGACGGGCACGTTCAGGGCATGGGCGAGGGCGTGCCAGGACTTGAGGGATCCAATGGTGCGGCCCTGCTCGATCTCGATGAGGGTGCGCCTGGCCAGGCCGCTGCGGCGGGCCAGTTCGTCATAGCTCCAGCCGCGCTCGCTCCTCAGCCTCGCCAGCTCCAGACGCAGCGCGGTGAGGTTCGGGTCGGGCGGGAAGATCGTCACCCCACCATCCGACGGTGCAGACACCTGCCCTGTCAGTGCAGACCTCTGCCCTATTTCTGCAGGTGACCACCCCAGCGGCAGGGCAGAGGTCTGCACTACGGTGCGGCCAACACCCCCGCTCCCCAGCGAATCGGTGGGGAGGCAGGAGCGGCCCCGCGCCGACGGATGGAGGAACGCGCGCCCCATGAGGCTGTGCACCATGCACCCACCGGTGCCCCGTACCTGGACCGTAGCACTACGCCCCCAACACGACGGCCCGGTCCTGTTCTGCCCACGCTGCTCACCCGGCGGAGAACAGGCCTTGCAGGCGGCGTCCGCCCGCCCCGCAGCCCTCGCACACCTGGCCCGGCACGCCCGCAGCGACACCCTCCCCACCCATCTGCGCACCTGCCAGTGCCACGAACGCGGCTGCCGCTGGCACCCCGCCACCGCGGCTGCACCGGCCCCGTCCTGCTCGTCCTCACCCGCGAACACGGCGGCCGCACCTGGCGCCTGGCCGACACCTGCGCCTCCTGCGCCGCAGCCACCCCCAAGCAGCCGTCGTCCCCGACACCGCCCTCAACGCTCCGCCGGCACGGCATCTGCCCGAGGACGGTCCCGGCTCCAGCCGCGTGAAGCGCGCCAGGCGACGACGTGGTCCATCCGAACAAGTCCGCATCCAGGACATGCTCAGCTACCTCGCCGCCCACTCCCTGAGGGCAACAGTCCCGAGGCCCGGCTGCTCGCCCTCCAGTGCGCCTTGCGGGCCGACACCCGTGAGCAGGTGCGCCTCCCCGTCGGGCTCCTGCGCAGCATGCGCCTGGCACACCACTCCACGTCCTGGGACGAGCTGGAACACCACCGCTGGCTCCGCATCCTGCAACCCGGCACCGCGCCCCCGCACGCCCGAACCCTCACCGCCCAGTTGGTCGATAGCCTCAGCCAGGCGCCCGGTCGCCCCGATCGCCACCGGGCCGCCGACTGGGCGCTACGCGTCACCTCCGCAGCACCGCTGAGAGCGCTGCCCGCCAGTACACGGCTGACCGCACTGGCCCTCGAAGCGCACCACTCCCCCGCCGACGCACACGCGGGCGTTGAAGCCGACCGCCTCAGCCGCGCATGCGGCACCAGACCCGCAGACCTCGGCTCACTGCTCGATCAGCTCGTCACAGCCGGGACGATCAGATCATGGGCCTGCGACCCGCACACCGAAGAGCTCCACTGGACCCCCTCGCGCCCCACGGCACGCCCTGCCGGGTGAGGCTGGCCCACCGCAATGCTGTCGTCGTGCGCTGTCCCGGATACCCGGGATGCAGCTCCCTTGTTGCCGGGAACGCTGCCCGCCGAAAGTGCCCGTACTGGAGGTGAGCCATGAACGAGCTCGCGGGAAGCCAAGAGGCACGCACGATCCCGAGCACGACGCCCCTGCTGGCGAAGCTGGCGCAGAAACGAACCGCCTGGACCCTGTGGATCGCCACGCTGGTCGTGGCGGCGATCCAGGCGGCAGAAGACGCGGCAGCGTCCACGGCGCCCAGGGGTCAGTCCTGGAGCGGCTCGCCCTCCGGCAGGGGTGCGGTCAGCGGATGCAGGCTCATGCCGAGGGCGAACAGCAAGTCGGGGTGAGGGGCGGGTGGGCCGGCGGGGGCGAGTAGACGCCGGTTGGCCAGACGAGGGATTTGCGCGGCCGGAACATCCGCGGGCAGGCCGCGCGCAGCGCGGTGGAGCAGGTCTGCTGCGGCGGTGGCTTCGCCGAGGCTGAGTGCTGCGGCGGTGTGTCCTGTGCTGTACAGGCTGTTCAGCTGCCGGGTGGTCAGCAGTCCGGGCAGGGCGGCCAGGTGAATGGTTGTTTCGGTGTGGATGAGGCGCTGGGGGCTGTTGGCCTGGTGGAGATGAGCCTTCAGAGCGGCGGCCGCTCGCTTCAGGCGCGTGGGGTCCCATTCCAAGGCGGAGGCCAGGTCGTCGGGATGGATGCGGCCAGTTTCGATGAGGGCGGCGTGCAGTACGGCTGTGTGGGGGGCGAGTTGCGGGCTGCGGTGGGGTGGTTTGCGGGTGGTGTCGGGCTGGCGGAGCAGGGACTCGGGCGGCGTGTTCAGAGCGTGGGCCAGGGCGATCAGGGCCGCGCTGCTGAGGGTCTGGGGCGTGAGGTGGGGGTCCCAGCCGGTGGTGGGGATACCCGTCAGTGCGGTCAGTTCGTCGTCGGTGAGCCGGCATTCCAGGGCGCGCGCCCGCAGGTAGGGCAGGTCGAATGCCGCAGGGATCTGGAGGTGGGGCGGTTGTGGAGTCTGGTCGGTCACGGGCGCGCTCCGGGCGTTGGGGCCAGGACGGCCGAAGTGGCCGGGGTGGGGGTGTTGAGGTGCCAGCAGCGGGCAGCGGTGTGCCAGTCCTCTACGGGGTGAGGGTGGAGAACGGCGGGGATGGAGAGGCTGACGTCGCGGACGAGGTGGTCGAAGCGCTCGGAGGTGCCGAAGCAGTTGGCGAACAGTCCAAGGTGGTCGGCGGTGCGCGGGGTGCGGCGGCGGAATTCCAGGGCGGCGCGCAGGAGCGGGCGGGCGCGGGCCGGGACGGCGTACATGTGGCGCGGGCCGGGCGGCACGCCGACGTTGATCCGGGAGTCGCGGTCGATGGCCAGGCGGGTGGCGTGCTCGTCGACGCTGGCGAGTTGGGCCATGGACAGCAGGGACTGGGCAGTGCCGGTGAACAGCAAGGCGGCTACGGCGGCGGCGCGCAGCGGGTTGGGCAGCTGGGTGGTGATGGTGTGCACCACGCGGGGGGTGATCGGCACGGTGGTGATGCCGGGTCCGCCGCGTTCGGCGAGGTCGTCGGGCACATCGAGCAGGAGTGCTTGGCTGAGGAATCCGGCCTGGGCGCCGCGCAGGCGGGCCAGCGTGTGCTGAGGGCTGGGGCTGAGCACGGTCAGGCTGGACAGGAACAGGCGCAGGCCTTCCATGTCCTGCCAGGGGGGCTCGATGTGACGCTGGGGGACGTTGAGATGGCCCTCCCTCTCGCGGAAAGCCCGTGCGGCGGCCAGCCCGCACTGGAAGGCATGCTCGCGCGGCGGCAGGCGGCCCTCCGACTCCGGGAAGGCGGGCGTGTCGGGCAGTTCGAGGAGTCCCAACTCCGCGAGCAGGGACCTCTGTTCAGGGTGCAGACGGTCAAAGCGTGCGCGCTGGGCTTCAATGCACGTCTGTGCCTGAGAGGCCGGCTCGTTGCCTGCCAGGCTCTGGCGGGCGGCGTGGTAGGCCCGCTGCCAGGTGATCGGCCAGGGCGGGTTCCACCACCGGTCCAGGGCAGTGAGGGCAGCGACGCGGCTGGAGAAGCTGGGCATGGTCTGGTCGCTGGCGGATGAGCGGTTCCAGGAGAACCTGGCGGCGGCCCGCGCGTAGTTCGATGAGCACTGGACGCTGTGCGCTCCGAGGTCGGCGACGGCGCTGGACCGGCCGGTGGGTCAGTGGCTGTCCAACCTGCGGCGGCCCGGCGCGCTGGCCGAACACCCCGAGTGGGAAACGGCGTTGAAGGCGGTTGACGAGGACTGGAACCCCGGGTGGCCGGCGGAGTGGCAGCGGCACTACGCCGCGCTGCGCGAGCTGGTGGCCGACGAAGAGGACCAGGCGGAGGTCCTGCCCGGGTTCACGGTCCACGCGATGGACATCGGGAAGTGGCTGGCCAAGCAGCGCAAGCCCGAGGTCTGGCAAGCGCTTGCGGACAGGCAGCGCGAGCGCCTGGAGCAGCTCGGCATCACGCCGCTCGCCCCGGAGCCGGAGGCGCCCGCGAAGCCGTCCACGACGCCCGTGGGGGCCTTCGAGCGGGGTGTTGCGGCCCTGGGCGCAGTACAAGGCCCGCACGGGCTCCGTGACGGTCCCCAGAGCCCACGTGGAGCGGCTGGAAGACGGGACCGAGGTCAAGCTCGGCGTGTTCCTGTCGAACACCAAGACCAGGCGTGCCAAGCTCACCTCCGACAAACTCGCCGCACTCGCCGCCCTCGGGCTGGAGTGGGCGGTGGCCCCCGCCTGACGTCGGGGTCTCGTGGCAGTACAGTGACGGCGCCCGCCCGGGATGGTTCGGGGCGGGCGCTGTATTCGTTCCTGCAGTCACGGGACGGCGTGACCGGCCTCCGGGGGGCTACGGGGCGGCTGGGAGGGCTTCTGTGAGGCGGTCCAGCCGCGCGTAGAGCGCGCGGGCGTGCCCGGTCAGCTGCAGGGCGATCTGCTCATAGTCGCGGGGCTCAAGGTGCGGGTCCGTCCACGCGAGCACGGCGGTGACGAGTGCCTCGTACGGGGCGCGGTTCAAGGGGAGTTCGGCCTCGATCAGGCAAAAACCTGCTGATCATCAGAGTTCGTGAGGCTTCGCGGCTGCTCGGGTGATCTTTGATGACACGCACTATCTCAAGTAATCCTTCGGTGCCTGTCAGCAGAGAGTGGTTCCGTTCATAGCCATGGGGCACGCGGGCTGTCGCTGTGGTCGGCGGCACCGTCAGGCCCTCCCTCGACAGCCCCCGGGGCTGTCCAGCCGCGGTGGCATCGGCCTGCGGTGAGCCGAGGTGACCGGGCCGACGGCTCGCTTTCGCCGACACGTCATCCCGATCTCCCGTGCATCACAGGCAGCTGTATGAGGAGAGCGATGACGGATACGCCCCGGCTCCGTGGCCCGAGCGCCCCGTCGGCGTCCCGCCGGGCGTGGCTGCGCGGTGCGCTGCTGGGCGGCGCGGCGCTCGCGGTCGCCGCGCCTCCGGTCGGTGCGGCCCTGTTGCGCAGGGCCGCGGTGCCGGCACCGTTCCGTCCGACGTTTCCGCGCAGCGGGCTGGTGACCAACGAGTACGCCCACTGGAACCCAGACGGGGTGGGCGCGCGCCTGTCTGACGTCTGGGACATGACCAGCGGCTCCGTCTTCGCCGACGACGGAGCCGCCTGGTCCGGGGTCCCGGACAGTCGAACCCCGAACGCCAACTGCACAAACGGCAACAATTCTTGTGTGTTTCGGCTGGCCAGCCAGCGGCACGACTTCGAGAACACCGTCGTCACCCTGCAGATGCGGCTCGACGCGCTGGTCACGACGCCCCGTACCCCCGCACTCGCCTGGGACGGGTTGCACATCTGGCTGCGCTATCACGACGAGACGGAACTCTATGCGGTCAGCGTCGCACGCCGTGACGGGGTCTGCGTCATCAAGCGCAAGAATCCCCCCGGAAATGAGAACGGCGGTACGTACTACGAAATCGGCTCGACCGCCCGGAACGTCTTCCCTTACAACACCTGGGTGGATGTCAGGACCAGTATCGCCACGCAGTCCAACCATACGGTCCGGCTCACCCTCGATGTCGGCGGGCGGCGAGTGCTGGACGTCGTGGACACGAAGCCCATGAATCTCCTTCTCGCCGGCGGCGTCGGAGTCCGGGGGGACAACGCCGATTTCCAGTTCAGGAACCTCGTCGCGATCTCGTCCTAACCACTGGCCTGATCACCAGGCTGCGCCGGTCACATCGGGCCCCACCCCCGTCCAGAAGGAGAAGCGCATGAAGATCCCGGTTTTCGTACCGCCGCGGAGGGCCGGAACACCGGCTCCCCCAATCCTGTTGGCCCTGCTGTTCGCGCTGGTGGCGTCGGTACTTGCCACGCCGCTGGCGTTCGGCGGTGTCCGCGCCCCCCGTGCGGCGGTCCCGTTGAGCGGTGTCACGGCGATCGCCGCCGGGGACAGCCACACCCTGGCGCTGATGAAGGACGGCACCGTCAAGGCGTGGGGTATGAACACCGTCGGCCAGATCGGTGACGGCACCAACACCGAGCGGCTCAGCCCCGTCACGGTCCCCGGGCTGACCGGGGTGCGGGCCATCTCCGCCCATGGCCACCACAGCATGGCACTGCTGTCCGACGGCACCGTCCGGGCCTGGGGCTGGAACGCGTTCGGGCAGCTCTGTGACGGCACCACCACCGACCGGAACCGCCCGACCGAGCCCGTGGACCTTGACGGCGTGAGGATGATCGCGACCGACGAAGGGCACACCATCGCCCTGATGTCCGACGGCAGCGTCAAGGCGTGCGGCTGGAACGCGTACGGGCAGATCGGTGACGGCACCACCACCGACCGGCACACCCCCGTCACGATTCCCGGGCTGCGCGACCCACGGGAGATTGCCGTCGGCCATGCGCACAGCGAACTCGTGGAGCCGGACAAGACTGTCGTGGCCTGGGGAAACAACTACGATGGCCGTCTCGGTGACGGCACTGTCATCCACCGGCACAGGCCCGTCAAGGTCCTCGGGCTGACCCGCGTGCGGTACTTGGCGTCCCACAAAGCACACAGCCTGGCCGTGCGGAACAACGGAACCGTCTGGTCCTGGGGCTGGAACTTCTACGGTCAGCTCGGTGACGGCACCACCACCGACCGGCACGCCCCGGTTCTGGTGCCCACACTGACGGACGTGCGGGACGTCTCGGTCGGCCTGGCCCACAGTCTGGCCCTGCAACAAGGCGGCAGGGTCAGGACCTGGGGCTGGAACTACTTCGGTCAGCTCGGTGACGGCACCACCACCGACCACCTCCTCCCGGTGACCGTTGTCGGGCTGTCCCAGGTGAAGGCGGTCCAGGGCGGGGACAACCACTCCGTGGCGCTGATCTCCGACGGCACCGTCCGGACCTGGGGCCGCAACGACAACGGCCAGCTCGGTGACGGCACCACCACCGACCGGTACCGCCCCATCAAAGTGCTCCAGTCCTCGTAGCGCCTGGCCCTGGGCCAGCGCCCGCCCCCACCAGCGCGCTCGGACCGCCTCCCGTGTGCGCTGCGCCGCGGGCCAGCGTGGACATTCGTGGCGTCAACGCTCCCGGCGGGAATCACCTACCGAAGCCCTCGTAGTACGGCTACGAGGGCTTCGGCCATTTTGGCGAGCGCGTGTGCCGGTCGTCCCGACCGGGCAGACGCCGCTGCCGTTCAACTAGATGAGAGAACAACGCCTGGACCTTCGCCGCCACCAAACCGCGGCGGTCCAGCCAGGCCGGCTGGCGGCCGGTGTTGGTGGCTCCCAGGTGAAGGACGGACTGAACCGTCCACTGCCGTCGGCCATCCAGTCCGCCAGACCCTCGACGGCTTCATCGTCGAAACCGGACTGATCCTCACGCCGCCCTGACCATCACCCCGAAGAGCAAGCCTCAGTTGCTGCAGTGCGGGGCGGGGAGTAGACGCGGTCGCCAGCCACGCGCCCAGTGGTCGTGACTGCCCCTGAACTCCACCGCGCCCCAGGAGGGCGTTCGGAGTGGAATCGCTCCAGGTGTCCGGCTGTTGATGGCACGGCACGGACTCCTTCCGCGATCCCGCCCGGCCAATCAGGTCCGTCTCTCCCGTGCTTGATGTTTGCGCACGTCTTGAGGCTATATGCCCGTCTTTGTGTGGGACTGTGACTGTCGAAAGTCTCGCTTGACATTGACCAAGACGGAAGAAGCATCCATGGTGACCACTGGCCTCACAGGCCCCTTCCGCAGGATTGCCGCCCGATTCCGGCTGGCCCCGGCCCTGACCTTGTGTGCGACCACTGCCCTGATCGGTGTAGCCGCGCCGGCGAGCGCGAGCGCAGCCGCGCCGGCGAGCGCGAGCGTGAGAGCGGCCACGCCGCCGGTATCGCTGGCCACCGCCGGAAACTTCGCGGTTCTCGCCGCGTCGACGGTCACGAACACCGGTCCCACCACGGTCAACGGCGACCTCGGACTGAGCCCGGGCACATCGGTCACCGGCTTTCCTCCCGGGCAGGTGAACGGGACCCAGCACGTGGCCGACGCTGTCGCACTGCAGGCCAAGAACGACCTGACCGCCGCGTACAACGACGCGGAGGGGCGCCCGGCCACGGCCACCGTCCCGGTGGAACTCGGCGGAACCACCAAGACCCCCGGCGTGTACCAAACTTCCGCCGGCACGCTCGGAATCACCGGAAAGCTGACCCTCGACGCTCAGGGCGACCCGAACGCCGTCTTCATCTTCAAGGCCGCATCCACCCTCACCACAGCGTCCGGAAGCAGCGTGAACCTCGTGAACGGCGCGCGGGCATGCAACGTCTTCTGGCAGGTCGGAAGCTCCGCGACGCTCGGAACCAACTCCACCCTCCGGGGAAACGTCCTGGCCCTCGCCTCGATCACCGTCACGACCGGGGTGACAGTGGACGGCCGGACACTGGCCCGCAACGCCGCGGTCACGCTGGACAGTGACACGATCACCCGCCCGAACTGCGACCAAGCGCCTGTCACCACCACAACCACCACCAGCCTGACCTCTTCGGCCAACCCCGCGCCGGTGAGTCAGACGGTCACTTTCACCGCCGCAGTGAAGGCCGGTTCCGGTACGGCCATCCCCAATGGCCTCGTGGTGTTCATGGACAGGTCACAGCTCATCGCCGTAGTCCCCCTCGACAGCACCGGGCACGCAGTCTTCACCACCAACCTGGCCGTCGGCCTTCACCTGATCCAGGCCGCCTACCTGGGTGCGGAGGGGTTCGCCGACAGCACCTCACCTACGATCTACCAGCTCATCCAATAGAGCTGAGCCACCGTCGGCCTCCGCGCACCGATGCTGTGCGCGGAGGCAGGCCGGCGGTCGGACGGGTGGCCATGGAGTACGTGCCGGGGGTCCGCCCGGCGAGGCAGCCCAGGGCACCGAACAAGAACCCCGGCGTCGCCCGTCGGCGGCCGGATCCAGGCGTCCCGGACGTCCAAGGTCCGGTGCCACGACGGCTGGTGAGCCCCGTGAACAACCCTCCAGGCATGAAGCTCAATGACGACAAGAAGGGGCCGCTCCTGTGACAGTGGATGCCATCCTGTCCACGACCGGGGACAGAGGGCATAGACGCACTCGACTCAAGAGAATCCTCGTCCTGCTCCCCGGATTGGCCTGGCTGGTGGCGGCCGTTCTGGGCCCGAGCCCCTCGTACGCCGCAGAAGCACCCGTAGCGCTGGGGACCGCTACCAGTTACGCGGTGCTGGCCGGTTCAACGATCACCAGTACGGGCGCCAGCGTCATCAACGGCGACCTGGGGCTGAGCCCCGGCACTTCGGTGACCGGCTTTCCGCCCGGACACGTCAACGGGGTGCAGCATGTCGCCGACGCCGCCGCCGTCCAAGCGAAGTCCGACCTGAGCACCGCCTACAACGACGCGGCCGGCCGGACACCCACCACCAACCTCACCTCACCGGGCAATATCGGCGGAACGACGCTGCGCCCGGCGTCCACAAGGCCGCGTCGTCACTGAATATCACCGGCACCGTCACGCTCGACGCCCAGGGCGACCCCAACGCCGTCTTCGTCTTCCAGATCGGCTCGACCCTGATCACGGCGCCGGGGAGCCATGTCAGCCTCGCAGGCGGAGCACAGGCTTGTAGCGTCTTCTGGCAGGTGGGCAGCTCCGCCACCATCGACACCACTTCCGTCTTCAAAGGCAACGTCCTGGCCCTGACGGCCATCACGGTGAACACCAACGCGGTGATCGAGGGCAGGGTCCTGGCGCAGAATGCCGCGGTCACGCTGGACACCAACACCATCACGACGGCGAACTGCACCGGTCCGCAACTGTCGATCACGACACCGGCAGCGGGGCACCCGACGGAACGATCACCGGGCAACTGGGACCGGTGACGGTCGACGCCAGCGGTGTCGACTCCTGGACGGCCACCGTCTCCGTGACCAGCTGCACCACGGGTGGCGGCTCACCTGCCGAGACCATCCCGAAGAGCCGTCTCGCCTACTGGTCGGGACCGGCCACAGCGAAGACCGGCACCGGTACCGCCACCCCGGGGCAGGGCACACCGGCGCAAGCACAGAGCCTGAGCACCCCCGCACGGCGTTCAGCCTGCAGCCAGGTACCGCAGTCACCTCTGTGACCTGGACGCCGACCCTGATCGTCTCGGTGCCCGCCCTCGCCGTGGCAGGCAGCTACACCGCAACTGTGACGCACTCCGTCGCATAGTGCTGATCCCCGCAAGAAGGAGCCCCCCATCGTGCCGAGAGCACGCCAGGCCCACCCGCCGGGGACTGTCCAATATCAACGGCCCTGTCTCGCTTTCGGTGGTGACGGAGCGTCGTGATGGGTCGTTGTCACTCGCGTGAAGGATGTCAACGAGCTCGTGCAGACGGTCTTTTCGGGCCTGTCCCCGCTGGTCATCGAGGATGTGGTCGACGAAGGTGAGCGGATCGTGGTGCGGGCACGGACTCCCCGGGACACTGCGGTCTGCCCGGTGTGCGGGGCCCCGTCGGAACGCGTGCACGGCTATCACTGGCGGACAGTCGCGGACGTGCCGGTCGATGAACGACGGGTGGTGGTCCGTGTGCGGGTGCGGCGTCTGGTGTGTCCCACGCGCGGCTGCCGCCACACCTTCCGCGAACAGGTGCCCGGCGTCCTGGACCGGTACCAGCGGCGTACGACCCGCCTGACCGGGCAAGTCAAGGCCGTGGTCAAGGAGTTAGCGGGCCGGGCCGGGGCACGTCTGCTGGCGATATTGGCGGTGAGCCTGTGGCGTCACACGGCCCTGCGCGCCCTGCTGCGGATCCCGTTGCCCACCGGGCGGGTGCCCCGTGTGATCGGCGTCGACGACTTCGCACTGCGCCGGCGGCACCGCTATGCCACCGTGATCATCGATGCCGAGACTCATGAGCGGATCGACGTGCTGCCCGGCCGCACGGCCGACACCCCGGAGGCGTGGCTGCGCGAGCATCCGGGCATCGAGATCGTGTGCCGTGACGGCTCGGCGACCTATGCTGAGGCGATCCGGCGCGCCCTGCCTGACGCGGTGCAGGTCGCGGACCGGTGGCATGTGTGGCACAACCTGTGCGAAGCCGCGCTGAGCGAGGTCAAGGCGCACAGCGCCTGTTGGGCCACCGTGCTGGACGCACCCATCTACGACGGGCCCCGCGCCCAAACCACCCTGGAACGCTGGCACCAGGTCCACGGCCTGCTCGACCAGGGCGTCGGCTTGCTCGAATGCGCCCGCCGTCTCCAACTGGCCCTGAACACCGTCAAACGCTACGCCCGCGCCGATCGGCCCGAGCGCTTGCTCCGCGTCCCCAAGTACCGCGCCAGCCTCGTCGACCCCTACCGCGAGCACCTGCGCAAACGCCGAGCCGATGACCCCGGCGTCCCTGTCAAGCACCTCTTCGAAGAGATCAAAGCCCTCGGCTTCACGGGCTGCCTGAACCTCCTGCACAAGTACATCAACCAGGGCCGCGCGGACGCCGACCGCAGCCATATCTCCCCGCGCAGGCTCGCCCGGATGCTGCTGACCAGGCCCGACAACCTCAAGGCCGAGCAACACGAGCTCCTGGCCAAGCTCACCACCGCCTGCCCTGAGATGACCCAACTTGCCACCGATATCAGGGACTTCGCCCCGCTCCTTACGCCGCACGCCGACAACGCCGACGCGCTCACGCGCTGGATCGCCCAAGTCCGAGCAGCCGACCTGCCCCATCTACATGCCTTCACCCGGGGCCTGGACCGGGACATCGACGCCGTGATCGCCGGGCTCACGCTTCCGTACAGCAACGGCCCCACCGAGGGCGTCAACACCAGGACCAAACGGATCGCACGCCAGATGCACGGACGAGCAGGCTTCACCCTGCTTCGGCACCGCATCCTCCTCGGATAGCAGCACGCTCCGTCACCACCGAAAGCGAGACAGGGCCAAAAAAATGACAGTCCCTCATAGCGATCGGCAACCAACTGGCCTGCGCACTCTGCAGCCCTGTCAGCACACCACTGTCAGCGGAGGACCCCACGCCAACCAGCGAAAACACCGGCTATACCACTGACACATCAGTGACGAAAACCCACTGCAGGAACGCCGTGGCGGGACGTGCCCGAGCGGTACGGGCCGTGGGACCGGGTCTACGACCTGTTCCGGCGCTGGCAACGGGACGGCACCTGGAAGCGCATCTTCACCGCGCTGCAGTCCCAGGCGGACGCGAAGGAGCTGATCACCTGGGATGTCAGCGTCGACTCGACGGTGTGCCGTGCCCATCAGCACGCCGCCGGGGCGGTTAAAAGGGGGATCTCCAGAGGGAGCCGCCCGGGGGCATCGAGACCGAGCCGGACGACCACGGCCTCGGGCGCTCACGGGGCGGGCTGACCACCAAGGTCCATCTCGCGGTCGAGCAGGGGCAAAAGCCCATGTCGATCGTCATCACGGCCGGGCAGCGCGGGGATTCCCCACAGTTCGAGCCGGTCCTGGAGCGGATCCGAGTGCCCCGGCAGGGGCTGGGGCGTCCACGCAAACGGCCCGACAAGGTGCGCGCCGACAAGGCATACGGATCCCGGAAGAACCGCTCCTACCTGCGCCGACGCGGGATCCGCTGCACGATCCCGGAGAAAAAGGACCAGATCCACAACCGCAAGAAGCTCGGCTCCCGCGGCGGTCGGCCACCGAGCTTCGACAAGACCGACTACCGCGAGCGCCACGCGGTCGAGTGCGGCATCAATCGCCTCAAACGCCACCGTTCTGTGGCCACCCGATATGACAAACTCGCGGTCCGCTACGAAGCGACTGTGCTGGTCGCGGGCACCAACGAGTGGCTGTAACCAGCACGGCTGCACCACTGCCTACAGAGTGATCCAGTAGCGGCGCTTGATGCCCGCGTCGGTGGTGCGGACATCCTCCAAGACGCCACCGTTGCGCTCGATGCTGCGCGCCGATCCGACATTGTCGTCGTCGCAGGTGACGAGGACCCGCCCCAGACCGAACGCACGGGCCTCGAGTAGAACCGCCCCGACGGCCCACGTGGCCAAGCCGCGTCTCCGGGCGGAGGGCCGGATGCTATAGCCGATGTGCCCGCCGACATCGAGCAGAAAGGCGTTCAGATAGTGCCGCAGATCGATGGCTCCCAGATAGCTGTCGCCCTCGACGATCCACCAGTGGGTGGCGTGGACGCGCTCTTCTCCCACGGCAACTGACCTGTCCGACTGCTGCTGCAGTTGCTCAACCCACGCCGAGAAAACCTCGGGGGTGTCGAGGCCGGCTTCAGGTGCGAGACGCAAGCCGGTCCCGTCCTGATGGGCACCTGGAGACCACTCGTCACGCGCCGCGAGCCATGAGGACTGGAGCCGACCTGTGGGTGTGATCAGTTCAGGCATGCGGGCGACGATAACACTCGTTCGTCCCCTGTGATCAGGCATTTTGCGCTGGTCCGGGCCCACGACTGCTCGCGCATCACACCCGCATGACGCGTGATCATCCACAACCAAGATCTACTTTCACAACAGTCCACCATGTCCCTGACGGGACGCCTCGCCGGCGTGAAAATCGGTAGTGCGGCTGACCGCCGACGCCGGTAGTGCCTTGGGAGATCGATCCCGCGAAACAGTCTGGTGCCGGAGCTGGCCTGAGGGACCACGCACTGTTGCCACGAGCACGCCGTTCAGAATCCCGACCGTCCCTTCCGCTCCCGGTCAGCCGCACCCGTGGCCATCTGAGCGAGGAACGAGGTGGGAAACGCGTGGCGGATACGGAAGTGACCGACCAGGGTGCGGAGTTGGTGGATCGCGTCGCCGCGATCGACATCGCCAAGGCATCGGGCATGGTGTGTATGCGTCTGCCCCATCCCAGCCGTGCGGGTCGACGCACTCAGGAAGTGTGGAACGTCCCTGCGAGCACGATTGGCATCCTCGAACTGGGCGACCGCCTGGTGTGCCAGGGCGTCACCCGGGTCGTAATGGAAGCCACCGGCGCGCGTACTGGAAGCCGTTCTTCTTCCTCCTGGAAGCCCGCGGGCTGGAGTGCTGGCTGGTCAATGCGCGAGAGGTGAAGAACGTTCCGGGCCGGCCGAAGACCGACAAGCTCGATGCCGTCTGGCTCGCCAAGCTGACCGAACGCGGCATGCTCAGAGCCTCGTTCGTGCCGCCCAAGCCGGTCCGGCAACTGCGGGACCTCACCCGCATGCGAACCGTGCTGATCCGCGAGCGGAGCCGGCACAAGCAGCGCGTCGAGAAGATCCTCGAAGACGCCCAGATCAAACTGTCCTCGGTGGCCACCGACATCTTCGGCGTCTCCGGCCGCTCGATGATCGAGGCTCTGATCGCCGGTGAACGAGACCCACGGGTGCTTGCCGACATGGCCCGTGGCTGCATGGTGGTCAAGAAGGCGGCCCTGACTGAGGCCCTCACCGGCCAGTTCGAGGACCACCATGCGTTCTTGTGCCGGACTTTGCTGGACAGCATCGATTTCCTCAGCGGCCAGATCGACGCACTGACCGTGCGGACCACCCAGGCCCTCGAGGAGCTGCCGTGCCCTGATCCGAGCGGTGGCAGCCAGCCCGGTGCCGGGCCGAACCTGGTGGCGAAGCTGGTCACCATCCCGGGCGTCGGGGTCCGTACCGCCCAGATGCTGCTGGCCGAGCTCGGCCCGGACATGACCGTCTTTCCCACCGCCGACCATCTCGTCTCGTGGGCGAAGTTCGCGCCACGGACCGTGCAGTGCGGAGGAAGAAACACATCCGGCCCCACCGGCAAGGGAAACCCGTGGATCAAGGGCGCCATCGGCGAGGCCGCGCTGTCCGCCTCCCGCTCCAACACCTTCCTCGGCGCCCGCTACAAACGCATCGTCAAGCGCCGCGGCCGCAAGAGAGCCCTGGTCGCCGTCGGTCATTCACTCCTGGTCGTCGTCTGGCACCTGCTCAACGAACCCGAGACCCCGTACACAGACCTCGGCTCCAACTACCACCAGCACCTCGTCGATCCCACCCGGCGGACCCGCGACCTGGTCCGCCAGCTCAAGGCCCTCGGCCACGACGTCACCCTCGCCCCCGCAGCCTGACCAGCCAACTCCCCAAAGCTCAGGCCAACGAACGCTTCAGCATGCCCTTGACCTGGGGGATTTTCCGTTCAGGCCCTAGAGGCCCTCGACTTGTTTGACAGTCTGGGTGCGCCAACCGTGCGCACGCTCTGGGGCTAACCAACGGGGATGCCGAACAGGCAGGTATTCGAACAGTTCCAATACCCGACTCCACCATTAGGCCGCTCCAGGGCCGACACGCCCGAAGTCCTCGACCAGGAAAAGGGCCTGGGCCCTGGCCGAGACGCTCACCCAGGCCGGCGAGCGCATCGCCTCCGGCGAGAAGATCACCGGACCGGCCGCCGACCGCTACCGCGCGGCAGCCGCCGAGTTGTCCCACCACTACGTCGGGACCTAGCTCGGTAACGACCTCGTGCGTGATTAGCGTGAGGCCGTGTCGGGCTCGTGGCCGGTGTTGTGATCACGTCTTTGCGGTGTGCAGTGCGAGTGCCTTGGTGTGTTGGGTTGCTTGTTGGTCGGTCAGGAGGCCGGCTGCTGCGCGGATGGTGTCGGGGAGGTTGTCCCGGCGGGTGTGGTGTCGGGCGAGGGCTCGCCAGTTCTTGAGGTGGGCGATGCCGTGTTCAACGGGGATGCGTGCTGAGGAGTGGGCGAAGAGGGCGGCTTCGTGGTGGGCCATGAGCCATTGCAGATGTTCGAGGTGTTTGCCGCGGCGTTTTCGTGGTGGTGTGACGACCTGGCCGTAGGTCTGTGCTGCGAGTCCCTGGTAGCCGGCATCGGCGAGGATCTGCAGGTCGATGGTGTCGGCGAGGAGGTCGACCAGGCCGGCATCGCGGGCTTGGGTGATGTCGGCAACCGATCCGGCCCGCACCTCGCCGCAGAACAGTAACTGTCCGCGTTCATCGGTGAGGACGAGGGCTTTCATTGCGTTGATGCGGCTCTTGCCGGAGATGAAGCGGCTGCGTCCGCCGCGATGTGCGGAGGGCCTGCGGACCCGGATCTCGGTGGCGTCCATCAATGCGGTCTGCCCGGTGGCACCGAGATGAGCGATGACGTCAGCGAGCGTTCGCAGCCGCAGTCCGCCCTCGATGCGGCAGCCGCGGTCGGCGAGCAAAGGTCTGATCTCGCCGATCGCGCGTGTAATCGTGGAGCGGTCGACACCGAACCAGCAGGCAAGGATGTCGTGGGTGACAGCGTGCCGAAGGTGGACCAAGGTGGCCAGGAGCCGGTCGACGAAGACCAGCTTGTACTTCGCACCAGCGCCCACAGCTCGACGACGCGGACGGTCAGCCAGCTCGGCATCTCTTCGGGCCTGCCACACCGGCCCCAACTCGGCCACCAGATCGGCGATCACGGCCGCCGAAAGTCCAGTGACGCGACGCTCCGACATGATCAACTCGCGTGCTTCAACCCCCACCACAGATAGCCCAACGACCCAGCTCAGCCGTCGTCACCGCTAATCACGCACGAGGTCGTAAGAGCGACCCACGACATCTCTACCTCGCGCCCGCCCGTGTGCACCTGCGCGGGGACGCTCCGCCCGACGGCGCCGGGTGACCCTGCCGAGGGGCTGACCTCCGTTTGACAGGGCTCATGGCCACGGCGAACCTACTTTAGGTAGCCAATTCGTTACTTTTCGTGATCGATGGCGGCCGAGTCATCCGTATACGAATCTGCTGCCGCCCGCCATCCCACGCGAGGAGCCCCACCATGACCATGACCTCCATCCGACCGACGGCCGTCCCGTCCGTCGAGCAGTTGCCCCAGCCGGAGCTGCGCGGGTCCACCGACATCCAGGGCAACATCCTGGCCGCGTTCAACAAGGACTTCACCGACTTCCGCTACCTGCACTTCCCGGACGCCGCCAGGGGCCGGGGCTGGCTCTCCGCGATCCTCAACACCGTCGCGACGACCAACGAGACGGAGGACTTCAACGAGCAGTTCTCGCTGGCCCGTCGGGCCTTCGGCCGCGACCCGTCGATCACCGCTGTCCGCTGCGGGGTCTCCCTCACCTTCGAGGGCCTCCTGACGGTCGCCAACAAGCCCGATCAGATCAAGAAGGACCTCAGCACCTTCTCGTCGTTCTGCTCGGGCGCGGCCGCGCGGGCCAAGGATCTCGGGGACACCGGCGAGAGCGACCCCAAGACCTGGTTGTTCGGGGCCGGGACCGGCGACAAGGTCGTGCATGCGGTCCTCATCGTCGCCGCAGACACCGAGGAGCTGCTGAAGGAGAAGCTGAAGAACCTCGACACGGTCGAGCAGACCCACCAGATCACGCGCGTCCATGTGGACGAGGGCCGCACCCTGACGGGCGATCTGAAGGGTCACGAGCACTTCGGCTACAAGGACGGCATCTCCCAGCCCGGCGTCAAGGACTTCCACCGCGAGGACGCCAGCCGCAAGGGCTTCCGCGACAACCACGCCGGGACCGAGCTGATCGAACCCGGCGAGTTCGTCCTCGGCCACAAGAGCGAACAGGGCGACCGGAAGGCGCCCGAGTGGATGAAGAACGGCTCCCTCCAGGTGGTGCGCCGCCTTCGCCAGGACGTCGCCGGCTGGAACAAGGCCGTCGTGGACGGCGTCAAGAACTTCACCGGGACCATGGACGCCACCCGGCTCGGCGCCTGTCTGGTCGGCCGGGCCAAGGACGGCACACCGCTCGCCCCGCCGTGCAGCGCCGTGACCGGCCTCGGCTCCGACCGCAACGACTTCGACTACGAGAACGACCCCATCGGCCAGCACACCGCCTGGATCGCCCACATCCGCCGCACCCACCCGCGCGCCTTCGCCGGCATCGTCGACAACAAGCCGAAGAGCCACCGCCTGATGCGCCGCGGCATCCCGTACGGCCCGGAGTTCAAGGGAGGCCCGGACGACGGCAAGGACCGCGGGCTGATGTTCGTCTGTTACGGCACCTCACTGGAGGAGCAGTTCGAACTGGTCCAGCAGCACTGGTCCAACTCCGACACGTTCCCCCCTGGGGAAAGCCAGCCCGACCAGGTGGTCGCCAACGGCTTCGACAAGGTCACCGGCCTCGCCGGCAAGGCCTCGATCGAGCTCGCGGACGGCACCTCCGGCACGGTCGACATGAAACGCTTCGTCCACACCACGGGCGCGCTCTACGCCTTCACCCCCTCGATCGGCACGCTGCGGCTGCTCGCCGAGGGCAAGGACCTCCCGAACAAGTCCGTCGGCTCCTGAGCGGCGAGGAGAAGCCATGAGCGAGAACCCCACCGTCGAGGGCAAGGCCAACGACCGCGCCCGCTGGCGGACCTGCCGGCAGCTGTCCCGCGAGCTGCTGCTGGTGGGTCCGGACGACAAGGACCTGAAACTGCGCTACCTCGACGTCCTGATCAAGGAGGGCATCCCGAAGACCGACCAGCCCAAGGACGTGCTGATCGTCGGCGCCGGGATCGCCGGTCTGGTCGCCGGGAAGCTGCTCAAGGACGCCGGGCACAACGTCACCATCCTGGAGGCCAACGCCAACCGGGTCGGTGGGCGGATCAAGACCTTCCGCTCCACCAGCGATGAGCAGGGCGGCCCGTTCTACGACCCGGAGCATTACGGGGAGGCCGGGGCGATGCGGCTGCCCAGCTTCCACCCGCTCACCCTGGCCCTGGTCGACAGCCTCGGCCTGCAGCGGCGACTGTTCTACAACGTCGACGTCGATCCCGACACCGGCAACCAGAACGCGCCCGTCCCGCCGGTGGTCTACGAGTCCTTCGAGGACGGCAAGGTCTGGAAGTACGGCGAGGACAGCCCGGACTTCCGCGAGCCGGTCAAGCGCTTCAACAGCTGGATCCGCACCAACCGGATCCAAGCCCGCCGCAGCGAGTACGCCGCCGACCCGAGCAGCGTCAACGAGGGCTTCCACCTCACCGGCGACGAGGTGCGGATCACCGCCGCCGAGATGGTCAACCAGGCACTGGAGCCGGTCCGCGACTACTACTCGTACATCGAGAACGGCAAGCGGGTGCGAAAGCCGTTCGCCGAGTGGCTGGACGGCTGGGCCCGGGTGATCCGCGACTTCGACGGCTACTCGATGGGCCGCTTCCTGCGCGAGTACGCGGGCTTCAGCGACGAGGCCATCGAGGCGTTCGGCACGATCGAGAACATGACCTCGCGGCTGCACCTGTCCTTCTTCCACACATTCCTGGGCCGCAGCGACATCAACCCGGACGCCACCTACTGGGAGATCGAGGGCGGCAGCTGGCGGCTGCCCTACAGCCTCGCCGAGGAGCTCCAGGACGAGCTCGAAATGGGCGAGCGGATGATCCGGATGGAGTACTGGGACCCGCGCCGCGACGGCGGGGCCGGCCAGGACGTCGGACCGAACGGGCCGCAGGTCGCCGTCCACACCGTGCCCGAGGACGACCCGGAAGCCGAACCCGCCGTCTGGAAGGGCGACTTCGCGATCGTCACCGTCCCGTTCTCCGCCCTGCGGTTCGTCCAGGTCGCACCCCCGCTCTCGTACAAGAAGCGCCGGGCGATCATCGAGACGCACTACGACCAGGCCACCAAGGTACTGCTGGAGTTCTCCCGCCGCTGGTGGGAGTTCACCGAGGCGGACTGGAAGGACGAGCTCGACTCCATCGAGCCCGGCCTGTACGAGTACTACCAGCGGGCGGGCGAGGATGACGCCGAGGCGGCCGTGGCCGCCGCCCACAACGGCCACCGGCCCCCGCGCAACCTGCCGAAGGTGCTGCTCGGCGCGCACCGGAGCGTGGACTCCAGCCGGATCAGCCAGGCCCAGCTGGAGGCCTACCGGCACACCCCGCTGCGCCGGGCGAGCGTGCGCCCCGCCACCAACTGCTTCGGCGGCGGCTCGACCACCGACAACCCGAACCGCTTCATGTACTACCCCTCGCACCCGGTGCCCGACAGCGACGGCGGCGGCGTGGTGCTGGCCAGCTACAGCTGGTCGGACGACGCGGTGCGCTGGGACTCGATGGCCGACGCCGAGCGGTACGTGTACGCGCTGCGCAACCTCCAGTCGGTGCACGGCCGGCGGATCGAGGTGTTCTACACCGGCTACGGCCAGACCCAGAGCTGGCTGCGCGATCCGTACGCCTTCGGCGAGGCGGCCGTGTACACCCCGCACCAGATGACCAGCTTCCACCTCGACGTGGTCAAGCCGGAGGGCCCGGTGCACTTCGCCGGCGAGCACGTCTCGCTCAAACACGCCTGGATCGAAGGCGCGGTGGAGACCGCCGTCCGCGCGGCGATCGCCGTGCACGAGGCGCCACCGCCACCGCACATCATCGAACCGGAGATCCGGCCCGCGGAACGGGCCGCCCAGGAGCGCACGCAGGAGGCGATGAGCAGATGAGCGGCAACGGCGAATGGACGGTGGGCCGCTACCTGGCCACCAGACTGGAGCAGCTGGGCATCCGGTACCTGTTCGGGGTGCCGGGCGACCACCTCGGCCCGTTCCTGACGATCATGCACGCCACCACCGGAGTGCGTTGGGTCGGCACCCCGACCGAGATCGGCGGCGGCTACGCCGCCGACGCCTACGCCCGGGTGCGGGCCGCCGACGCCGACCTCGCCAACGGCGAGCAGGGCGTCGCCGCCGTCGCGGTCACCTACGGCGTGGGCGCGTTCAGCCTGCTCAACCCGATCGGCGGCGCGTACGTCGAGTACGTGCCGGTCATCGCGATCAACGCGGCGCCGTCGTACGAGCAGTGGCTCAACTACCAGGCGGTCGGTCTGCTCACCTCGCACATGAGCCAGCGCCGGGAGAGCAACCTGGAGGTCTACCGGCAGGTCACGGTGGACGCGCAGGTGATCTCCAACCCCGGGCTCGCGCCCTCGCAGATCGACAGCGCGATCATCGCCGGCCTGACCGAGCGCAGGCCGGTCTACCTGGAGGTGATGGACGACCTCTGGAACGCCCCGTGCGCCGCGCCGCAGGGCGAACTCCGGCGCCAGGAACGGCCGTTCACCAAGAAGAACGAGGAGATGCTCGCCAAGGCGGTGGAGGCCTCGGTGAAGCTGGTCGAACGGCTCGGCACGCCGGTGCTGTGGGCGGGTGAGGAGATCGAGCGCAACCGGCTGGAGCAGGAGCTGGTCTCGCTGGTGCAGCTGACCGGCATCCCGTTCTGCACCACCGTCGGCGCGAAGTCCGTGGTCTCCGAGAACACCCCGGGCTTCATGGGCGTCTACAACGGCAAGGCGAGCCTGCCGGAGGTGCGCAAGGCCTTCAAGGCCGCCGGGTGCCGGATCGGCCTGGGCACCTGGTCGACGTCGAAGAACCTCGGCGGCGAGAAGTCGATCGGCGACGACTGGATCGTGGCCGCCCGCGAGGGCGTGAGCGTCGGCGCGCAGTACTTCCCGGACGTCCAGCTAGCGCGGTTCGTCCCGGCGCTGCGGGACGCGCTGGGTGCCGCGTTCGGCAAGCGGGCGTTCGAGACCGACCTCTTCGCACTGGCACACGCCAAGGACCGGCAGGTCCCGACGAGCACGAGCGCCTTCCTCACCGGCCTAAGCGGCACGGACTACCCCGAAGAGCTCACGTACGACGGGTTCTTCCAGCACATGAACGCCTTCCTGCTGAGCCAGGCCCAGGGCAGCGGCCCGGAGGCAACCTCGCCATTCACGGTGGTCTCAGACGCGGCGTTCGCACTGCTGGGCTCGATGAACCTGCAGATGGTGGAGCGGGCGAGCTTCGTGGCGCAGAACAGCTGGCTGGCCATCGGCTACTCGGTCGGCGCGGCCACCGGGGTGGCGCTGGCCCGCCAGCAGCCGCTCAAGCGGCCGCTGGTGTTCGTCGGGGACGGCTCGTTCCAGGAGATCTGCCAGGAGCTGTCCACACACGTGCGCCACCACCTGCGCCCGGTGGTCTTCGTCCTGGACAACGAGGGCTTCTACGGCATCGAACAGATGCTGATCAGCCCCTGCTATTACAAGCAGAAGCCGTCCGACGGGGCCGACTTCTACAACGTGCTGCACCCGTGGCAGTACGAGAAGCTGGCGGAGGTCTTCGGCTCAGAGAAGGACCGGATGCACGGGCGGGAGCTCACCACCCACACCGACCTGAAGTCACTGCTGCTCGACATCGCCGATCCGGGCAACGACATCAACCACGCCCCGATCCTGGCCCGGGTCCGGCTCAGCCGGCACGACTACCCGCGGGCACTCCAGTACAAGATCGACGAGACGTGCAAGTAACCGCCGCACGGCGCACCGGCCCCGGTCCTCGGGTCGGGGCCGGTGCGCCGTGCGCCCGTGCTCAGTTGGGTACTGGTGAGCTCGTGTATTCAACTGTGTTCTCTGTGGGGTCCACCCAGCTGGTGACCCCTTGAGGTCGCCCGAGCGAAGCGATCCAGGCGCCGCTGGCCTCGAACACAAGATGAGTCGTGCAACTGCTGCAGAGCCACCTCGACACGCCACCTCATACGCGCGGCAGGCGTTCACGGCCAGCTCAAGGACCGTGCCCCGGACAGCCCGCTCTTCCCCCTCATCACAGTCCAGGACGGCAAACAACTCCGCCTCACCGCAACAGGAATCCGCTACAACCTGAAGCCCACACCGTAGAAGACGACACGGGCTGCCCCCGCCCCCAACTGTCGGCACCCAGCCCCCGCCACCACAGCCCTGACCAGCGACAACACACCCCATGCCGTACCGACCAGCAACCAACTGACCCGCATCATCACCAAAAACGTCAGCACCGGATCAGCATCCATGACAGCAGCCAAGTCACCCACGACAACCCGCTGAACAGCAGAGAGTCCGACACCCACCCACTGACATCACAACGCCGAACCACCACCGACAAAAACCCGCAGATCATCAGGAAGGCCAGCCAGGCCAGTGTCGAGCATGATGCGGTCGACCGTGGCCTCCGCCGGCGGCTGGACCGTCCGTACGCTCCCGCTCGTGGTGACAGAAACAGCCGCAGGGATGAACTGAAGGGCGACGGTTTCTTCTGAGCCACCAGCGGCGTTGCCCACATGCGCGATCTCGCCCTCAGCCCAGCCTGATCACAGAGCCGCGAGAGCGATTCGACGTGCGCAGTCGATCATGCGAATGCCCTGTGTCCGAGTCACATAAGCACGGAGCGCAAGACGGAACGGCCAGCCGAAAATGGTCCGGTTCCGGTCGTTTTCCGGGTTTTAGGCTACTGCCTCGTGCTTGTCGCGGGAGGGTTGCCTCCAAACTCGCCATGGAGGTACTTATGAGGATTCGCCCAGTGCTCATTGCGATTACGACCGCTGCGCTGATGCCGCTCAGCTCTGCACCTACGTTCGGTGCTACATTCTCCTCCGGCTCAGCGACCAGTCAGGGTTCAAAGTCCGCAACCGATCATTCGGATGTGGGCCCAACCACTATCCGGGAGTGCACCGGGACGGAAAGGAGCACTCGAACAAAGCTATGCGGAAATCACCCTGTCCCGGGTGGAGCGAGGCTCAGGTTCGGGGGGATCCCGGAGTTTCTAGGTGATTGTACTACGTCTTTCACCGTATTCAAAAAGGGCGATTATTCGAAGAAGTACGCACTGACCGCAGGGCATTGCGCAGATCAGAGGCGACCGTCAGTATTTAGCGTTCCAGACTATTTCGGCACTGTTGGAGATGTTAACTACACCAATGATCAAGACTCTGCCCTCGTGACGCCCGCACCAGGAATCCGTCTGGACAACACTATCTTCACCGGCGACCGCGAAAGCTCTACAAAAACATCTCTAGTCAAAGGTACGGCAACACCGGGCAATAAAGACTACGTATGCGTGAGCGGCTCCTTCACTGCCGAAGTCTGCAAAGTGAAGGTCGTCACAAGCAAGCCTCGCTGCTTTACATTCCGGCTCAGAACAACAGGCGAAAAGGTCAGGAGGTGTGGTCTCATGATGGCGCAAAAGGCTGAGCATCGAGTTTCCTATCCAGGAGACAGTGGAGGACCTGTTTACCAGCACACCAAGAACGGCCTCATTCGTGCGGTCGGAACTATCGTTGGCGGTTATGAATCCCGCGCCAATACCCCGTTCCCCGAGCACGACATCGTGTACTACCGGCCCATTGAAGACGTTCTGAGGCATCAAAATGCGGAGCTGCAGATCTGCGGCCCAGCGGATATCTGCGACTAAAGGAGCGCTCGGCTAACTCTCGACACCTAGAATGGGAGGGGGTAAGGGCGTCTGGCCCCCGCCCCCTCCCGCTCCGTCTCTCGAGCTCTGCTGCGTCTGTTCCCTCAAGAGTAAAATAAGCTTCTGGAGTTGTCGGGCGGGCAGTCGTCGAGATTTCGCCCGGAATTACCCTTACGCACGCTTCCAGTAATGATCACGCCACGTACCGCACGGCCACTGAATCACCCTTGCGCCATCTTCTTTGCTGCCGGCCTCCACGGCCAGGCATTTATTACTGTTTCGGTTTACGGCTCGATACTTGTTGGTGCCGACCGCCTCGAATCGCCAGTAATGATCAAACCAGTCACCGCAAGGCCACTGAATGACCTGCACGCCATCCTCGACACTTCCGCCTGGGACTCCAAGGCACTTATTCGTCTTCTTGTTTACCACCTTGTAGTACTGAACGTCACTAGTGAAAGCTTCCTCAAGCTTCCACTGATGGTCTTCCCAACCCCCGCATCCCCACTGGATTAGCCCCACCCCGTCCTGCGTGCTCCCGCCAGGAATCGCCAGGCACTTATTGGTTCCAGCGTTCTTGAGATAACTGAACGTCGGAGAGGCTGTTGCACTTCCTGTGAGTGCTGTGTTCACTACGACGGCGGCCATTGCAGCCGACAGTACGATCACTCTTCTCCACTCTTTCACGAATTTCTCCCGTTCGGTCCGTCGAGTATGAATGATGTTGCGGCTGCCCCAAAGGTGAATCTCATTGCATGAGAACTCACCGATCCGAGTGCATGCAGTGCTTGTTGCGAAAGAGGCCGAAAAGGTTGGGAATATGTCCGACTAGCCCCTCTTGCTTGCCAGCCCGGTCAGTGGAACCAGGGCCCTGCGCACGTCGAATCGCTAAAGGTGATCTCGCGGCTCTGTGATCAGGCTGGGCTGAGGGCGAGACCGCGCATGTGGGCAACGCCGCTGGTGGCTCAGAAGAAATCGTCGCCCTTCAGGCAGCAGTCCCGCAGGATCTTCCAGTTCTTCATGCGTGCGAGGGCGTGCTCCCCTCGCACGGACCCACCGGTGGGAGGTCTTGTGTTGTTCTTTCCAGTCGGGCAGCCGGTCCTGACCGGCTTTACGCCGGTGGGGCATGCGGGCTTCGGTGCCCTGGTAGGCGCCATCGGCAAGCGCGGTTGCGCTGCCGCAGGCATCCTTGATGCCTGCCTCGTGCCGGGTAGCGAACCCGGACAAGGGAAAACGCGCCCCGACTCCACCTGGTCAAGGGTCGGCCTGGCCCTCGGTGCACCCGGGCCGGACGGTGCCCACCGGGTGCGGCGCCGTACACGAAGTGCGGTGCCATCTCGCTGGCCGGCGCCGGTCGGCGGGTGGACGGGGTCTGTCCAATAAACGGCCCTGTCTCACATTCGGTGGTGGCAGAGGGTGACGCTATCCGCGAAGGATGCGGTGGCGGAGGAGCGGGAAGCCTGCCCGGCCGTACATCTTCCGCGCGATCAGCTTGGTCTTGGTGTTGACGCCCTCGGTGGGTCCGTTGCTGTGCGGGAGGGTGAGAGCGGCGATCACAGCGTCACGGTCTCGCTCCAGCCCTCGGGTGAAGGCGTGCAGGTGCGGCAGATCGGCCGCGCGGACCTGGGCGATCCAGAGCTCGAGCGTGTCGGCATTTCCTGGGTGCGGCTTCAGGAGCTGGGCGAAGGTCCGGATGTGGGCGGCCAGTTGGGTCACTTCGGGGCAGGCGGCGGTGAGCCGGGCGAGGAGGCCGTGATGCTCGGCCTTGAGGTTGTCGGGCCTGGTGAGCAGCATCCGGGCGAGCCCGCTCGCGGAGATGTGGCTGCGGTCGGCGTCCGCGCGGCCTTGGTTGATGTACTTGTGAAGCCGGTTGATGCAGCCCGTGAACCCGAGGGCTTTGATCTCTTCGAAGAGGTGCAGGACGGGGACGGCGGGGTCTTCGGCCCGGCGTTTTCGCAGGTGCTCGCGGTAGGGATCGACAAGGCTGGCCCGGTACTTGGGGACGCGGAGCATCCGCTCGGGTCGGTCGGCGCGGGCGTAGCGCTTGACGGTGTTCAGGGCCAGTTGCAGGCGGCGGGCACATTCGAGCAGTCCCACGCCCGCCTCGAGGAGGTCGTGGACCTGGTGCCAGCGCTCCAGGGTGGTCTGCGCGCGGGGCCCGTCGTACAGGGGTGCGTCCAGCGCGGTGGCCCAGCAGCCGCTGTGCGCCTTGACCTCGCTCAGGGCGCCTTCGCACAGGTTGTGCCACAAATGCCAGCGATCAGCGATCTGTGTTGCCTTGGGCAGGGCGCGGCGGATGGCCTCGGCGTAGGTGACCGAGCCGTTCGCGGCACACGATCTCGACGCCCGGATGGCTCCGCAGCCACGATTCCAGGGTGTCGGCCGTACGGTCGGGCAGTACGTCGATCCGCTCATGGGTCTCGGCGTCGATCACCACGGTGGCATAGCGGTGCCGTCGGCGCAGAGCGAAATCGTCGACGCTGATCACGCGAGGCACCCGCCCGACGGTCAACGGGATGCGCATCAGGGCGCGCAGGGCAGTGTGACGCGACAAGCCCACCGCGAGTATCGCAAGCAAACGTGCCCCCGCCCGGCCTGCCAACTCTTTGACCACGGCCTTGACTTGCCTGGTCAGACGGGCTGTGCGTCGCTGGTATCGCTCCAGCACGCCAGGCACCTGCTCGCGGAAGGTGTGGCGGCAGCCGCGCGTGGGACATACCAGGTGCCGCACCCGCACACGGACCACCACCCGCCGCCCGCCCACCGGTACGTCGGCCACGGTCCGCAGGTGAAAGCCGTGACGATCGGACGGCGCCCCGCAACCCGGACACGGCACCGGTTCCTCCGGCGTCCGTGCCCGCACCAGAATCCGCTCGGCCTCGCCGGTCACATTCTCGATGGCCAGCGGCGACAGACCCGAAAACACCACATGTACAAGCTCGTTGACATCACACACGCCATGCCAACGCCCCATCACAACCCTCCGCCACCACCGAATGTAAGACAGGGCCGTTTATTGGACAGACCCAGCTGGACGGGCCGCCGGGAAATCCGGCGGCCCGTCAGGAGGATGATTAGGGCGTCGCGATCTGGACTTGGTCGACGGTCCAGAAGGCGCTGTTGGTACCGGTGTATCGGAATTCGACCTTGACGTTGGTGGTGCCGGCGGGAAGGGCCAGCGGAATCTTCTCGACCGCATTGGTGTCCTGTGTGTAATTCTTGACCAGGACCGGAGTGTTGCCGTTGTAGGAGACGTAGACCTTGCCGGTCTGCGGTCCGTCGATGGCGTAGTGGGAGGCGAAGGACAATATTGCGGTACTGCCGCTTACGGGGAACGCGGGCGACTTCAGGGTGGAGTTGAACTGTCCGCTGCCGTGGGACTTGTCGTCCCATTCGTCGGAGTCGGCGACGGCAAAGACGTTCCGCGCCCGCACGTTGGTCTCGCGCCCCTGAGAGAGCTGGGCGTTGGTCCAGAACTCGTCGGTGGCGAAAGACCAGCCCCGCCATTCCGTCGCACCACCAGTCGGCATCGCCGAATTATCGATGGACCATCCGCTCGGTGCGGTGGTGGTCCAGCCCTTCACTGATGACGGGATGCCCTCGTCAACCGCGGAGTTCAGCGAGGGGCGCAGCGAGTCGAACGGGTCGGCGTTCGAAGGGGCGATTATGTCCGAGATGGGCTTTCCGTCCAGGTTCCACGCTGAATTGATGGTGACGCCCATATGCCGCAGGACCGTCGGCGCGATATCGACGTGCTTGATGTCATGACGGACGGTGTTCGCAGGCAGACCACCGCCCTTGGCTATGACGAACGAGTCCCGCTCCCCGGGGGAGTTGCCGCCGTGGCCGCCCGTCTGGAGCACGTGCCCGTGGTCGGAGGTGGCAATGATCAACCAGTCCTCGACACCATAGGTGTCACGCGCCTCGACGGCGTCCATCATCTGCCCGATCAAAGAATCGATGTGCTCCAGCGCCGCCTCGTACTCGGGCGTCCCGGGTCCGTGGCCCTCATGACCCACCTCGTCGAGCTCGTTGAAGTGGACGAACGCAGAGTCGGGGTTGCCGTGCTGCAAGTAGCCTGCGGCGTTGTCGGCGGTCTCGTCGTCGCCGTCCCCAACCCTTAGGTCCACGACGCTCTCGGCCCCGAAGATGTTCTCGTCGAAGAGCGGAGCCCAGTTGCCGAGAACGAGCGTGGACACGTTTGGGTTGTTCGATTCCAGCCGGGTGAGGTAGTCCGGATACTGCGCGTAGTTCTTCTGCCCGAACGCAGTATTGCTGGTGACCATGTGCTTGTCGGGCCACACGCCATGACCGATGGTCGACCAGCCCGGACCGGAAGAAGTATCCGCCATCGGCTGGGCGTAGAGGTTGGCCTGCGAGGTCAAACCACCCGCCTGGATGCTGTCCAGGTTCGGCATGTCGGCACCGGCCAGCGCACTGTATGCGGCACCGTCGATACCAATGACCAAAGACTTGTGAGTGGTCGCGATCTGGACTTGGTCGACGGTCCAGAAGGCGCTGTTGGTACCGGTGTATCGGAACTCTACCTTGACGTTGGTGGTGCCGGCGGGAAGGGCCAGCGGAATCTTCTCGACCGCGTTGGTGTCCTGTGTGTAATCCTTGACCAGGACCGGAGTGTTGTCGTTGTAGGAGACGTAGACCTTGCCGGTCTGCGGTCCGTCGATGGCGTAGTGGGAGGCGAAGGACAATATTGCGGTACTGCCGCTTACGGGGAACGCGGGCGACTTCAGGGTGGAGTTGAACTGTCCGCTGCTGTGGGACTTGTCGTCCCATTCGTCGGAGTCGGCGACGGCAAAGACGTTCCGCGCCCGCACATTGGTCTCGCGCCCCTGATAGAGCTGGGCGTTGGTCCAGAACTCGTCGGTGGCGAAAGACCAGCCCCGCCATTCCGTCGCACCACCAGTCGGCATCGCCGAATTATCGATGGACCATCCGCTCGGTGCGGTGGTGGTCCAGCCCTTCACTGATGACGGGATGCCCTCGTCAACCGCGGAGTTCAGCGAGGGGCGCAGCGAGTCGAACGCGTCAGGGGTGATGTTCGAGATGGGCTTCCCGTCCAGGTTCCAGGCCGAATTGATGGTGACGCCGGCGTGCTTCAGGACGGTGGCCGCGATGTCGGTGATCCGCACGTCATGACGGGTCGAGCCCCCGGTCAGGCCGGTGCCCTTAGCAATGACGAAGGTCTGACGCTCCACTGGGGAGTTGTAACCGTGACCTTGATAATCCGTGGGAGGCCAGGGACTGTCGACGCCGAGTCGGTCTGGGACGTCCCGGTGACCGTGATCGGTGGTGAACATGATCAGCCAGTCCTCGTTGGCGTAGGACGGTCTCGCGGTGACCGCGTTCAGCAGCGTTCCGATGTGGGTGTCGACGTCCTCCAGGGCGTCGAGGTACTTCTGGCTGGCACCGCCGTACGAGTGCCCGGCGCCGTCCACCTCGTCCAATTGCACGAAAGTGGAGTCCGGATTCCCGTTTGTCAGGTAGTCGGCCGCCGTGGCTGCGGTCGCCGCGTCGTCACCCTTGTCGACCCGCAGGTCAACAGCCGACCCGAACACCTGTGTCGTGATGTCGCCCCACGTGCCGACCACGAGTGTCGAGGCTTCCGGCTTCTGGCTTTCCAGTCGCGTCAGATAGTCCGGATAAGTCGAGAACTGGTTGGTATCCCAGCTCTGTCCCATGACCTTGTGCTTGTCGGGCCAGACGCCGTGGCCGATAGTCGACCAGCCAGCCCAGGACAGGGTGTCAGCCATCGGCAGCCCTTGGAGGTTACTCGGCGCCGTCATACCAGCGGACCGAAACGCGTCAAGGTTGGGCATTACGGCATCGCCGAGCTTGTCGAATCTGGCGCCGTCGATACCGATGACGAGTGTTTTCTTCGTCAGTGTGCCGTTGGGCAAGCCGTTGTGAGCGGCGGCAGACGCAGGAGTGGAGGCGATCATCGGGACCGTGGCGGCGGCGACGATCGCCGTCAGTGTGCAGCGCAGAAAGCGCATGAGTTCTCCCCAGAGCGATGGAGGTGTGGGCAGTAAAGCTCGACGCTCGACCGGAACAGCAGGCTCGATGGGAAATCAGGATCGGGGAGAGCCTGGCCCCTGCCCATCGCACAATCAAGCATCGGGGCTCGCCTTTTCACCGCGCCCCCATTCGATAGGGCTATGACCACCATAGTCAAAACGAATGCCCATCCCAATGCCATCATCATGTCCCGTAATACACGGAATTTTCTGCCGCCGCGCGCCATGTGACCCGACGTCAACGTGATTTGTATGCCGGAGTCCACCGGCCTCTCGAATGGCGATCACACTTACCGGTGTTCATGCTCTGCCTGCCTGGCACCGCGACATGACCCAAGACCGAACGCCCAGGCGAACGCATCACCCAACATCGGCTCGCCGCTTGGCAAACACGCGCCAATCGCTCCTTTCCATGCCGCGGTCCAGGCCGACGACTGGCGGACCGCTCGGGCAGGCGGGTCATCACCAACGGCAGTCGTCGTGCGACTGGAGCCTTCCGGAGCGGCCACTGATCGGTGACATCGGGCGAAGGCAGGATGGGAGCGGGCGAGGTCGTAGCAGTCGACGGGCGGACTTGGGCCGCCTGCGGCGGGTGTTGAATGCCGGGACCGACAGGTGTCGGCGTACTCCCTTAAAGTGCTCTGGCAAGATATTCGTAGCCGGAGATCATCCCGGTGCGGGCAGTCGCCCTGTTTGCGGGGTGGGCAGCCGTTAAGAGTGTTCTGTTGAACTGTCAGAGCTGTTACCGCACTTGGCCGGGATGCTGGTCTTCTCGGCTGATACTTCCGGGCCTTTCGCGGTGATTGAGGCTCGTACCCGCTCCTGTGTTCCAGCGGGATGCTGCGAGTGCGGTGTCCTGAGCGACTGGACTCACAGCCGCTATGTCCGGCACCTCGCCGATGCGGCGCTCGGCGGCCGGTCCGGATCGACTTGTCCGTGCGCCGTCTGTGCCGGCACCGCCACCGCCCTACGCGAAGACCAGCACGCGGTCGCCCAGGGGATCACTAGCCCCTACAACTCCGGAGTCAACGAAGGCCGCATCACCGACGTGAAGCTCCAGAAACGCATCATGGCAGGCCGCGCCGGCGTTCCACTCCTCCGACACCGAGTCGTACCGGTAGCCCACCTACGCCGCCGCTACGCGGACCAGCAAACCCACCCCGGGATGATCTCCGGCTACGAGAATCTTGCCAGAGCCACGTTCACGTGTACGCCGACAACAGGTCCAGTTCCCGGCATACCCGGCTCGACCCCGAAGTCGTCGCGGAGGTGGTTGATCGCCTCGTCGGCCTCGTGCGGGACTGGTCGAGCTTCTTCGCGAAGAACACCGAGGCGGCTTACAGGATCTCGTTCGCCCGCCGCAACTCGGCTATCTCCTTGCGGAGCTGGGTGAGCTCGGTTCGCTCGGTACTGATCAGCAGGCCGGGCTGGCTGGCCTGGTCGACCTCGGCTTGACGGGCCCAGTTCCGCAAGGCTTCCGTGTGGATCCCGAGGTCACGTGCCACATGAGTGACCGGCCGCCCCGACGGTCTGGACTCACAGATCGCTCGCTCACACAGTTCATCGGGGTACTTCCATTGTGCAGGCATCGGACCTGGGTTCTCCCATCCGCCAAGGCAATCATGCCTGGCATCAGGGCCGCTACAAAATCCGGTTCAGCTCACCTCTGCCATTGAAGCTCTCTAGAGATCTTCAATGGCTGAGGTTACGGCGGTTGAAAGTCGAGGCCGGTCTTGGCGATGAGGCCGTCGATGAGGCCGGGTCGGTACTGCATCCGTTTGAGCCGGGTCTTCACCAGCGCGGTGAGCTGGTCGAGGCTGTGCTTGGTGAGGGTGGCCAGGGACCGTTTCAGGTGAGACCAGACGCCCTCGACCGTGTTGAACTCGGGTGCGTACGGTGGCAGCTGGTAGACGGTCAGCCATAATCGGGCGTCGATCAGCTGCCGCATGGTGCGGCCGACGTGCGTGTTCAGATTGTCCCAGACCAGGACGATCGGGCCGCCGAGCTGCTGGTGTGCGGCGTCGAGCAGGCGGGCGTAGTCGGTCTCGGTGAAGCCCTTGCGGCGGCCTTTGGCTGGGCCGCGGTCGAGGTGGGTGCGGTAGATCAGTCGGTGCCGGTGGCCGGACTTGGTGCAGATCATTGCCGCCATGCAGACGCGTCTGGTGCCTGCGGCGGTGACCCGCACGACGGGTGTGTGGTCTCGTCGACCCCAGGTGCGGCCTTTGGGCGGCCTCAGCCCCTGGCCGGCTTCGTCCTCGACGCAGAGCCAAGCGCCCAGGTCCGCCGCCGTCTTTTTATGACGGGCCACTGCTCGCCTTCCAGGCGGCGATCTTCTCCTCGTCGCGCTCGGTGGCCTTGCGGGACGGGACCTGCACGCTCCAGCCAATGCGGTGCAGCAGCAGGTCCATCCCGGTCAGGGTGTACTCGACGCCGAACCGGCGCCGCACGACCTCGGCAATCCTCGCCAGAGTCCAGCACTTGTCGCTCCAGCCGACGGCGGCAGGGCCGGCATCCAACACCGCCTCGAGCACCCGCAGTTGACCCGCATCGAGCTTGCAGCGGGCACCACCGGGACCCTTGGAGACCAGGGCCTGCCGACCGCCCGAAGCCAACGCCCGCCGCCAGCGGTTCGCCGACATCCGGGTCACCCTGAACCGCCGGGCCACCTCCCGGTCATGGCCCCGGCCTCGATCAGATCAGCGGCCGCCAACTGGACCCGCTCACGCCGAACCCGCTCCTCAGCCGTCAGCCCTCCGCCATCGGGATACCTCATTCCTCCGGCATAGCGCCGCCCACGACAGCCGTCACTACCCCACGTAACCCACACCCTTAAAGATCTCCAGAGCCGTACAGGTCGGCGATTCAAAGTGACAGCCGAGAGACCGTTTGGTCTCTCGGCTGTCACTTTGCTCAGGGCCTTGGCCGTGGGCCGTCGAAGGCGCGTTGTGGAGGGGCTGGTCGGTCGGCGGACCTCACTGCGCCTGCCGTCAGCTGGTGGGTGTCCAGCGCTGGGCTGCGGTGCCGGTGCACGTGGCCAGCGCGAGCTTGGTGCCGTTGGTGGTGTTTCCTTGGTTCGGTGCCAGGCAGCGGCCGGTGTTGGTCACAGTCAGCTGTGTGCTCAGTTGCCAGTTCTGGGCGGCGGTTCCATTGCAGGTCCGGACGTCGACAGTGGAGCTGGTGGCGTCGAGGCAGACTCCGTTCTTGCCGGTGAGTGTGCCGTTCGGCTGGAACGTCCATCGCTGGTGGGCCAGACCGTGGCATGTGTAGAGGGTCGGCTGGGTGCCGGTGGTTGTGGCCCCGTAGGGCAGGTCGATGCACTTTGAGGCAGCGCCATTGACCAAGGTCACGTCGGTGGGCAACGGGGTGGCGATCTGAACGTTGTCGATGGCCCAGTACCAGTCGTTCTTGGCGTCCTTGAGGCGGAATTTCACGGTGAGTTCCTCGGCGCCTGCGGGGACGTTGACGTTGAGGCTCTCGATGCGGTTCACCGCGTTGGTGTTGTGGGTTTTGATGACTTGGCTGGGCCCGTTGTCGAAGGAGACGAGCACCTGGCCCGTCTGGAGGCCGTCTTGGCGGTAGTGGCTGGCGTAAGTGAGGGTGACGGACGACTCTCCTTCGACGTCGTACGAGGGTGAGACGAGGGTGGAGTCGAAGGTGGTGGTGGCGGACGGACTGCCTTTGTCGTCCCATTCGTCGGGGTCGGCTACCGCGATGACTCCGCGGCCGCGGGTGAAGTGCTCGCGCTCCTGTTCGGGGGCAGTGCGGGACCAGAATTCGTCCGTGGTCAGTGTCCAGCCGCGCCATTCGACGGTGCCGTTGGCGGGCATGTGGGAGTTGTCCACGCTCCAGCCGCCGACGGGGGTGTGGGTGAAGCCCTTGATGTTGCTGGGGATGTGGGTCTCATCGGCGGCTGCGGTCAGGGAGGCGTAGGCGTCGTCGAAGTCGTCGGTCGAGTCTTGCTGGAGCGGCTTGCCGTCCAGGTTCCCGGGCAGCGGGATGCCGAGGTGTTGGTAGACGGTGGCTGCGACGTCGGTCGGACGGGTGTCGACGGGCCGGGCGCCGGCGTCGATGTCAGGGCCGGTGGCAAGGACGAAGGTACGCCGGTCCTCTATTGCGCAGGTGCCGTGTGAGTATCCGTCCATTCCGTGGTCGGTGGTGACGATGACGGTCCAGTTCTCGTCGTCGTAGGTGCCACGGTCCTCGATGGCCTCGATCAGCGCGCCGAGGTGGGCGTCGGTGGCGTGGATAGCGTCCAGGTATTGCTGGGAGCCTACGCCGAATTCGTGACCGTTGAGGTCGGGGGCGGAAAAGTAGACGAATGCGGCGTCCGGGTTCTGGTTGAGCAGGACACTCTCGGCGGCGTCGGCAAGTTCGGTGTCTTGCTCGAGTCCTTGGTCTTCGGTGTCCATGACGATCTTGGCGTCCACTCCGGAGGTGTACAGGCCGTAGTCGTCGAGGTGACGGTCGTCCAGGGGCAGCCAGTCCAGGGCCGAGAAGGTGGACAGGGAGGGCCGGATGTCCTCGAGGTTGGGCATGAAGCCCGGATATTCGTCGAAGTGGCCTTCTTCTTCGGTGAGCTCGTGGGTGATTCCGTGCTTGTCCGGCCATACGCCGGTGGCGACAGTCGACCACCCTGCGTCGGAATTGGTCTTGGCTCCGGGGGCTCCGCTTCCGCTCTCGTAGGGCGGGCAGTACAGCAGGCTTGTGCCGAAGGTCCCGTCATCCATCATCTGTTTCATGTTGGGTGCATCGGCGTCCATGATGCGGTCGTGGCGCAGGCCGTCCATGCCGACGACCAGCACCTTGTTGGTGCTGGTTCCGTTGGGGAGGGTGGGGATGTCAACCGCGTGTGCGACGCCGGTGAGGGCACCGGGCAGCACCCCGAGCATCAGCGCGGTGACGCCGGTGAGGGCCCATCTACTGCGGTTTCTGTTCGTGCTCACTTCTGTACCAACTCCCGTCAGGCCAGGCCGAACTCATGGTTTGGCGTGGAACGCTGTGGCTGGATCGTGTGATGGCACTACTGCAGGAAGACCGCGTCGGGGAAATACCCGCGGCGCGGGTGCGCGATCCCTTTCCGGGGCGCGGTGACTTCAGATGGCGTCATAACTATCACCAGGGAAAGCAGCCGGGGAACCGAGTGTTTGGCTATGGAAGCCATAGCCAAATACTCGGCCGCGGCATCGGCCCTCAACCGTACGCGGCGCCTCTGGGCCGTGACGCCCATTTCTTGGACACAGGCTATTGATCCGAACGCTGTGCCATCTCAAGCAACGTTTGGCTGTTGTCATGTGACACGCTTTCAGTAGGACTCCGTTAGGTCGGTGTGGGGTGTGGTGGGCTGTGTCTGCCGGATGTTCTTGGCAGGGGGCGGTGGCAGGTGGTGCAGATGCCGGTCCAGCAGTTCAGCAGGTCTTGGATGGTGTCGAGGATCTGGAGGGTGAGTCCGCTGTATCGGCTTTTGGGGCCAGGCGCTGTTCGGTGAGGAACGCGTGGGCGGCGGTGATCAGGGTGACGTGGTGGTGCCAGCCGGTCCAGGAACGCCCCTCGAAGTGGTCCAGGCCCAGGCCGTGCTTGAGCTCCCGGTAGTCGTGCTCGATCCGCCAGCGGACCTTGGCCATGCGGACCAGTTCAGCCGGCGGGATGTCAGCGGGCAGGCTGGACAGCCAGTAGTCGGTGGGCGCTGCGGCTCCGGCGGGCCACTCGACAAGCAGCGTGACCTCGGGCAGGACACCGTCCCAGATGCCGTCCCGCGCGGTGGCGGCGGCCTGGGCCAGGCCGCGGGCTCTGACTCCGGCCGGCCGCACCCGCAGGGCCAGGAAGTGCGAGCGCATCGGTCCGCGGGAGCCTTCACGCCAGGTCACCTCGGTGAACGCCTGCCGCCCACGGCCGACGGCGAGGGCGGCCACCGAGGACGGCTTGTCGCGGTAGCGGGGCTGCGGCTTGCGGCCGTTGCCGGACCAGGGCGGTGCGACCGGCTCCACGCCGTGCGGGCGGACGCTCACATCCGAGCGGATCGCGACGGCATAGCCGATGCCCCGGCACTCCAGGCCGTCACGGAAGTCGGCGTTCTGGCCGTAACCGGCATCGGCCACCACCACCGGCGGCACCAGGCCCCCTACGGCCAGCTCGTCCAGGATGTCCAACGCCAGGCGCCACTTCTCACGATGCCCGATCTCTTCGGGGATCCCCGTCCTGCGCCGACGCACCGGATCGTTAGCCCACTCCTCGGGTACGAACAGACGCCACTGCAGCGGACAGGACGCGGCGTCGATGACCGCTGAGGGGCCCACGAAGTTTCCGGACAGGCACCCAATAGGGTTGTCCTGAACAAGGAGACGAGGAAGAAGTGGCGCCACCCAGTAAGTACTCGCCGGAGTTCCGCGAGGAAGCCGTCCAGATCGCGTTGAGGTCAAGCAAGACGATCTCCGAAGTCGCCCTGGGATCTTGAGCTGAACTCGGAGACGCTACGCGGCTGGGTGAAGAAGTACCAGAAGCAGCAGGAACCGGCCTCCGATGCGGAACTGACGGTGAACGAGCGGGCGCGCCTGAAGGAACTCGAACGACGCAACCGCGAGCTGGAGATGGAAGTTACCTTCCTGAAAAGGCCGCATGCCGTCAGCCTTCGGCAGGCCCATGCAGTGGCTTCGGGTCCGTCATGTGACCCGCCTGCTGTGGTGTAGAGCCCGTCTGGCAGATCAGTAGGCCGCCCGTCTGCGACAAGGGTGCAGACGGGCGGCCTGAACTCTGAGAGACCGCGGGAAATCCAGGAATTCTGAGTGCCCGCGTGTTAGTTGACCTGGACGTCGTCTATCGCCCAGTACCAGTCGTTCTCCGCGTCCTTGAGGCGGAACTTCACCTGGAGTGTGGAAGCATCCTCCACGTCGATCGGGATGCTCTCGATCTGGTTCAGGGCGTCGTCGTCGTAAGTCTTGATGACCTGATCGTTTCCGCCGTCGATCGAGACCAGGAGCTCGCCCACCTGAGGTGAGGTGTCCTTGTAGTGGTTGCCGAAGGTGAGGGTGACCGAGTCTTTGCCTGCCACCGAGTACGCGGGTGAGATCAGGGTCGAGTTGAAGGTCGTGGTGTCCGAAGGAGAACCCTCGTCGTCCCATTGGTCAGGATCGGCCACTGCGATGACCCCGCGGGAACGCATGAAGTTCTGCCGGTCGTCCGCGTCATTGTCGTCGTCGCCGTCCGGGTTGGCGCTGATCGACCAGAACGCGTTGGTGGTCAGAGCCCACCCCCGCCACTCGGTTGACCCATTGTTCGGCATCTGGGAGTTGTCGACCGTCCAGCCCCCGGGCATGGTGTGCGTGAAGCCCTTGACATTCTCGGGCACGTCCGTGTCGTCGACCCTCTCGGCCAGAGACGAGTAGGCAGAGTCGAACGCATCAGCGGAACGATCCTGGATGGCCTTGCCCTCCAGACCCCAGTCCTCATCGATCTCAACACCAAGCTGCTGGAAGACTGTGGGAACGACATCGACCGGGCGCACATCAATCGGCTCGGCTCCCTCTGCGATGCCAGGGCCCCTCGCGAGGACGAACTGGCTGCGCTCCCCGATGGTGCAGCCGCCGTGCCCTCCGTCATCCTCCTGACCGTGATCAGTGGTCACGATGACAGTCCAGCTCTCGGCGTCCTCGCGGTCGTCGATGGCGTCGAGGAGTTCTCCGATATACCCGTCGACGCGCTCGATCGCATCCCGGTATGTCTCAGGAGAGCCGTGGTGCCCTTGGAAGTCCGGCTCATCGAAGTAGACGAACGAGGCATCGGGGTCTTCGTCGCTGAGCTGTTCCACAGCGGACTCTACAGAGTTCTCGTCGGCCGACAGGACGTCTGCCTCCTCCTTGCCCGCAGGCGGGGAAGAAGGTTCGTCGGGGTCGTAGTCCTGGAAATCCGTCTCGTCCACGTCGGAGAAGACGTCGTCCCCTTCAGGCCCGTGATCAACCCAGCTGTATGCCGCATAGGTATCGATGTCGTCGTCAAGCTCCCCTTCGAGGCGATTCAGGAAGCTCGGGTAGGCGTCCCATTCATCGTCGCCCTCACTGTTGTCCTCGGCGAACTTGTCGGGCCACACTCCCGAGAGATTGGTCTTCCACCCTGGGCCGGAGCTCGTCGCAGCGAGAGGATCGCAGTAAAGCAGGCTCCTCCCGTAGGTCCCCCCGGACCTCAGGCCGTCGAGGTTCGGAGTATCAACCACCGTGTCATCCAGCCAAGCCTCCGGACCCTCCCCACTGTCGATCGCATCCGTTCCCCAGATGCGGTCGTAGCGCAGACCGTCCACTCCGACGACGAGCACTTTGGCAGAATCGTCGTAAGCGGCGGCTGTGAAACCAAACGGTACGACTACTGTCGCCAGGACGGCCACCGTGGTAATCGACGCCATGGACAGGCGACGTCTGGAAATGCGCATGCGCTCACACACCTTCACTCTTGGGCCCCGATTCCCTACCAGCAGGGAAAGATCTCGGGGGGTGAGCCTCGGCTGGAAACCGCCGTACGGCTGGCCCAACAGTGCGTTTCGAAACTTCTCGGGTCAAGATGAATCTGCATGTCACGGCCACATGGGAGCAATAGCCGGAGCCTATAGATCGCGTTGCGCGCAAGAATGCTGACCGAATTGGTCAGGTCCGTCGCAGGTGGCTCGAACTGCCTCCAATATCGCCTCCAAATTGCGTGGTTGACCTGTATCGAGCTTGCGGCTGGCGCTGTAGGGGTCCTTGGAGAGCAGGGCCTTCCAGCCGCCCGCCAACGCGGCGGTTCGCCGACGTCCGAGTCACCCCGAACCGCCGGGGCACCTCCCGGGTCACTGGCTCCTGCCTCGATCAGATCGGCGGCCACCAACCGGACCCGCTCACGCGGGCCCGCTCGCGTCCGTGCTGCTCGCGCACCAGCCCGTCCTGATCGACGATGCCGTGCGGTACGGCGTCGACCTCCAGCTGTCCGGCCACACCCACGGCGGTCAGGTCTGGCCCGGCAACCACATCACCGCCCTGGCCAATCCGACCGTCGCGGGCCTCGAGAGCTACGGAGACACCCACAGTTACTCCCGTCGGACAGGGCCAGAACGTCCGATGCGACCGTCGGCACGACCGACGTGGTGACCTCACCAGCCGCAAACGCCGGTGCTCGCCCCGGCGCGTAACACGTTCGGGCGAATGGCGTGCCGTACGGCTGCGGCCGTCGCGGCTCAGCGACAACGATCAGCTGCCGTGGCACGGGCACCTCAGATGGGGATAGATGAGCTGGTTGAGCACCGGACCCTGCTGGAAGACGAGCAGGCGCTCGTGGCGGGCAAACGCGATGCGACGCGGTTGCTTCGCCCGCAACGCCTCCCACCTCACCTACGCGGCCATGCCCGCTACCTGCAGGCCCTGGAGGCCGTCGCCGAGGCGGACGAGGCCGGCCTGGTGACCGCCGTCCTGCGCGACCAGGACGCGACGATGGCGGACAGTACGGTGGGCCACCACCTGGACCGCCCGGCCGCCGACTTGCTGACCGGTCCCTGGTTCACGGCCTGGGCCCTTATTGCTTGGGCCGCGGCGAGACGCGGATCCACGGCTCGCCTTGGATCCTCACGATCGCCGCCCCGCCGGTCCTCCGCCCGCATCTACCTGATCTCGCTGACGACGTGGGGCTGGATGCTCGCCGGCGAACGCGCGCCGACCGGTCCGGCACGCCGCGGCGCGAAGCCGCCCCTCTTCCCGGTAGCCGCGATCGACGACCCGGTGCTGCCGGAGGTGCTGGCCGAGCTGGCGGCGGCGCGGGCGGACAAGATGGAATCCGACACCGTCAACCGGGAGCTGTCCATCGCGCGGCGGGCGATCGGCTGGTGGCAGCGCCAGGGCTGGATCGGACGCGATCCCACGATCGGGATCGAGCGGCGGCCGGCGCCGCCGGACCGCACCAAGGCCTTGACGGAGAACCGGATCGCCGCCCTGTGGCGCCTGGACGTCGCGCTGCGCGAGAAGACGTGCTGGAAGATGCTCTGCGAATCGGCGGCCCGGGCGGACGAGGTGCTGTGCCTGAATGTGGAGGACCTGCACCTGGGCGACAAGCGCGGCCGGACCCTGGCCAAGGGTGGCGCGACCGAGTGGATTCACTGGCAGTCCGGCACCGCCCAGCTGCTGCCCCGCCTCATCGCGGGCCGCTCCCGTGGCCCACTGTTCCTCACCGGCCGCAAGGCCCCGGCCGGAACGCCGACGCTGGACGTGTGCCCCGAGACCGGCCGGGCCCGGCTCTCCTACCGCCTGGCTGAGGAGATCTTCGAGGAGAACACCCGCCTGCTGGCCAACCCACTCGCCTCCCCAGACGACGTCGAGGACCTGGACGGCTGGACCCTGCACCGGCTCCGCCACAGTGCTCTGACGCACGACGCCGAGGGCGGTACCTCCACCCCGATGCTGCTGGCCCGCTCCCGGCACGCCTCCGTCCGCTCCCTGGAGCGGTACGCCCGCCCTGAGGGTTCTCGATCTCGGGGTGGTCGGTGAGGAGCTCCAGGGCGGTGGTCCCGGCCCCGGCCCCGGCCATGATGTGCCGGGAGTTCGCCGAGGGGACGACGGCCAGGCCGTCACGGGCGGCGATCTCGGCCACGAGGGCGTCACGGTTCTCGGAGCCCCGGCGGTAGGTGACGACCCGGCCGCCCAGCGCCCGGATGCCTTCGCCCTTCGGGGTCGGGGCGTCAGCCGGGATGACGACCGTGGCCGGCACTGGGACCAGGCCCAGACACTGATGGGAGGTCTCGTAAAGGTTGTTGCCATAAATGGTGGCCGGGAATCCGAGGGGAGTCCCGATGACCTTCCAGTAGTCGCGCATATGGCCGATGCCCCGCTGCCAAAGTTTCATGGACCCAATTGTGCGGAGCGTGCACCAGGAGCGAAGCGTGTTGTTGATCGGCAAGCAGCTGGCGCACCTGGTCGGCGAGTGCTACGGCCTCGGGCTGCCAGTGCTGGACCAACTCGTTCTTGGGCTCCCCCGAAGTCAGCGACAGCCAGGCGTAGATCGCGCTATGCGCAGCCTCTCCTGGATACTCAGCGCCGGGCTTCGTGGCACAGTCCGGTGGTGCGGTCGGTAGGACGCTGGTCGCCGTAGTTGCTCGGACAACGCTCTCACTGGGGTGAGGTTCCCCGAACTCGACGTGCGCCGCCGGGGTGACGCCTACCTTGCTCAGGCGGTTCTCAGTGTCCTGTGCCCAGCGGACTATGTCGTCCTGCCTGTCGTACTGCTCCGGCCAACGCATACCTGGACACGTTTCCCCGTACACCTCCGAAGTTCGGGGTCCCGAGCCTGCACTCCCTGAGCCCCCTCAGCAAAGGCTGGCCCGATCCCTGGCCCCGCGATGGCCACAAGCGCCGCAGGATGAGAAGCGTTCACTGAACCTAGTCGTGCGGGGTGAGCATGCTGGGCGTGTTGATTGGCCGTACCGGCAGGGTCAGACGGGTCCGCCCCAGAACCTGGTCCAGGAGGCAGAGGTCCGCGGCGGGCGCGCGGCCATGGTCGTTGCCCAGCTCGCGAAGGAATCCGTAACGACCCTCGTGAAGCGGGGTGGGCGACTCGTCATCGAGCGCACGATGCCTGAGTCGGCATACCTCGTGACGGAGGGGACTTGGCTACCCGGTCGGCGCGCAGCGGGCGATTCACTTCGCTGCCCAAGGACAACCGGTGCCGCGCGAGAGCCGGGCCTGTGAAGCCCACCGAGGTCGCCCGGGCTGACCGTACGTCGGCCCGGGCGGCCCGCTGGGGTTCAGGGGTTCACCACGCTCCAGCGCTCGGACGGGATGTCGTTGCACGTGGCGAGCCTGACGTTGCCGTTGTTTGCGGACGGGGCAAGCAGGCACAGGTGGTTGGCTTCGTTGCGGTAGCGGACTGTGCCGTCCGCGTAGTTCTCGGCGAGCCAGCGCTGACCGGCCGCGTCGACGCCGCGCGCGTCGTCACACGTCCGCAGCAGGGCATCCGTGAGCGAGGTGGCGTGCTCGTCGCGGGTGCCCAGGCACCGGTTGTCGCCGTCCAGGCTCTTGAAGCGCACCAGGTTGTCGCCCGGGTCGATCCGCTGGATGTCCCAGCCGAAGTCCTTCTGCTCGTAGGCCAGCCAGTAGATCCACCACCACCAGGGCGGGGTGGGCTGGGTGTAGACTCCGGTGCCGGGCACCGAGCCGGACCGTCGCAGGCGGCCGCCGAGCGCCGAGTTCTCCAGGCGTACGTTGCCGGTGGTCGTCGGCCAGTCCTTGGGCAGCGAGGCGGAGGTCTCCCACCACCGCTGGGCGGGGTCCTCCGTGCACGGTTCCACGGTTACCTGCTTGTTGGACGGGGTCAGGCACATCCCGGGCAAGGCCACGTTCTGCCAGCGCTGCGGTCCCCCGCTGTCCTTGTTCCACTCCGGGTCGTCCTCGAGGTGGCTGATCGTCCACTGCGCTCGCGGTTCGGCACAGTCGCCGGCGACGACCTGGGAGGACGTATCCCGGCGGGTGCCCGTCGGGGCGGCGATGCAGTGTTTCGTGACTCTGTTCTGCAGGTAGTGGGTGGAGCCGTCGCCGTTGGTGTACTCGAGCCAGATGTCGCTGCCGTCGTTGCGGGGTCTGCCGATCGCCATCGAGCTGTTCGAGTTCTCCTGCAGCGAATTGCCGTTGGGTAGGGCCAGCCTGGTGGGGTAGGCGTGTGACGGGCGGGTGGGCGGAACAGCCGGTGGTGTCCGCGCGAAGGTCACAGCCACGTGGTCGGATCCGGCACCGTTCGAGCGGGACGCGGTGAAGCCGCCGGGCAGGCTGCTCGCGACCGCGTAGTCCAGCTCGCTCGGTCGGTTGCCGTTGATGAACGTCGGCTGGCCGGTGCGCAGCAGGGCCTCGCCGGGGCGCAGGTGCAGCGACTGGCGGGCCTGGTCGTTGTTGCGGTTGAGGATGTTCACGTTGTAGTCGCCCGCCAGGACCCAGTTCCGGCCGCGCTGGTCGCTCCTGGCCATGAAGTTGCGGACCTGGTCGAGCAGTCCGGGCCTGGCCGCGTCTCCGGTCACGTCCTCGCCGCGGGCGTGGGTGTTCCAGTACCAGGTGTTCCCGAACCGCAGACCGAGCAACGGGCGGGCCCGGTAGCGGTTGTTCGGGGCGTTCGGGTTCGGGTCGTAGTACGGGTTCTCCAGGACGCGGACCTCATGGGCCCGGGTGTCGGTGACCGTCGCCAGGTTCATCTGGCCGCCGTCCCACGTGTCCTCACCCGTCGCGCTGATCCTGCGGGGGTCGGTCTGCAGGTAGTACACGTAGCGGTTCTCGTGGTTCGGGCCGCCCGCCCAGGTCGAGAGCGTGTAGCTACTGGGCTGGGGGTTGCGGCTCGGAACGATCCGCATTTCCCGGTAATTGGTCCGGTGATCGTCCACCGCCGGAGGCGGCCCGCTGCCGGCCTCCTGCAGCATCACCACCGGGTAGCTCGCGACCAGCGATCGGATCTCCGAAGTCCACCTCGAGCCGTTGTCCGAGCCGTGCATGTTGTACGTGACGAACGGTGAACTCCCGTCGGGATTCACCGCGTGCGCCGCTGTGGCCGTCAGAGGCACGGTCAGTAATGCCGCCAGTCCGCTCAAGGCGACGGTCACGGCGGTGATCCACCGCCGTGACCGTCGTCGCGTCCTTGTGGCCCTCAGAGTCCGAGGACGGTTGTCTCTACTCAACGATCAAGCCTCTCCCGTCGATCCCCGGCCTGGCGGCCGGGAGAACTGCCTTGGCCGCCGACTCCCCGTGGCGGCAGCACCGTGCTTCCATGTCAGCAGCGAAGCGGATGGGGACGTCCCCGATCCGCTGTCGAGCCAGTGGTGCACGGACCATCGAACGAGCCGTAGCCGGCCCGTCGGTCAGGGGAGACGGAAGATCAGCTCACGCGGTTCAGGGCCCCATCGATATCCGGCCCCTCCCCCGCACCCCGCGTCCCATGCCGGTTGTCAGGCGACTGGCCAGTGCGAATGGAACGGCGGAGTTCGCACGAACACGCCGTGCAGCAGCTCGGCGCCACGGCCCCAGATCGTCCCGGGCATGCGCCCCGACCTGGCGATACGTCGCATCGGGAGGAACTCCGAAAGGACAAGCCGAAGTTGTCCCTATTTGGAGTCCTGGCGGACGGAAGAAGGAAAGGGGGAGCAGCGGGGCAGCGGCTTTGTGAGGTACGAGGGCGGGTTGCACGGCCGGGTGCGGCGCGCCACCGACCGGCAGGACGCCCACGGAGCAGGGAGCACTTCACGCGGTACGGGGTACGCACCGCTGGAAGTCCCCTGCCAACCAACTCAGTCGCCGCAGGTCACCTCACAGCGGGCGACTGGCTTCGCTGTCCAAGGACAGCCCAGTGGCCTGTCGCAGCGAAGGCTGAGCCTCTTTGTCGGCGACGGCTGAAAAGTGGACCAGTGAAGCAGCAGGCGTATCCCGAGGCCGTCGAGGCGGCCCACGCCGACTTCGCCGCCCTCCACGGCGACGACATCCCCCGGCCCCGTCCGTCCCTCGCTACCGAGGGGACCTCACCTGTAGAAACCTCGTAAACCTGCTGGTCAGCGCCACAGTGACAGAGGCAGGGGAGCGGTCAGTCACGCACCCGGCCGCTGTCCCAGCAGCGCCGCCGGCCGAGCTCCGCGTCCGAAGCGGCCATCACCTTGTCGATGGTGCCCGTGGTCAGCTCGTCGGCCAAGGCGAGCACCTTCTTGTTCAGCTCCCGCAACCGGCGAGCTGCTCGTTCAGGGTCGTGAGCTTCGCCCGCCGCGACGGGCTGAGGTCCGGGAGGTCACCCCACTTGGCCGCCTGCTCCTCGAATAGGTTCAGATCGTCGGCCTGCTCGGTGTAGACCCGCTTGATCCGCGTCACGTCGCTGTCGGCAATGACATGTGGCTTGGTGCAGGCCTCCTCCAGCGTCTGCAGGTGCTCCCGCTCGTCGACCGCCCAGCGCCGGGTGTCGTCGATGAAGAACTCCAGCTTGCTGATGGGGGGGTGCCTAGCCCAGGTCACGGCCCACCACCGTGGCTTCCGCACAAGGCCCCACGATCGTGCGTCCGACCTGCTAGGCAACCAAGATCAATCTCACCGATACTGACTGTTCGATTGGTCCCCAAGGCCGTCGCCATACAAGAGACCAAGTAACCGACTACGCATACGGGTTCTTCGCAGAGACACCCGGCTTCTCACACAAGTCCCCGAGAGGGTCGCGGTGTTCGCAGATTTGAAACCCGACCTCTAGGAGCGGCTGAGTGCCAGTGCCGGTGTGCGAGATGTTCCTGTGAATGACGGTGCTGCTGTAGCCGTCTTCGTTCCAGAACACACCCCTTGGCTCTCTCACCAGCGGGTACCACCCGGCGGTGCCCTTGCAGCCCCACAGGTGCTCACACCCGTAGTTGGAAACACGCACTCAAAGAGCGTTTCGGCCTGTCTCATCCATCTTCAGGAGGATTCCAGAGGCTGGGAGACTGAGACGGATGGCGTTTCGTGAGGACGACGGGGCCGGTGCCACGGCATGCCGTCTGTTTCGCGCCTGCTGCTCCTGCCTGGTCCCACGATGCCTCCCTTCACCCCTGTTCACGCCCTCACGGGTGGATGGCATCGCGTAGTACTACCCAAACACGGCCGCACACCGTCGCTATCCAAGTGACCTGTCCGACGCCCGCTGGGAGTTGATCGAACCGGTCCTGTCCGCCTGGCGGGCCGAGCGCCGCGGTAGGGGCCTCGACATCGGCCGCCCGTGCGAGCATGACCAGCGCCTGCTGATGAACGCCATCCTCTACGTCGACCGCACCGGCATCCCCTGGCGCTACCTGCCGCACGACTTCGCCCCGTGGGAGACGGTTTACGGACTTCACCGCCTGGCAGAAGGACGGCATTTTCGACCAGCTCAACGGCCTGCTGAGGCGGCTGGTGCGCGAAGGCAGAAGGCCGGGACGGCGAGCCGAGCGCCTGTGTGCTGGACGCCCAGAGCATCAAGACCTCCGCCAACGTCCCGGGCCGCTGGCCAGGGCATCCACGCAGGCAAGAAGATCGCAGGCCGCAAGCGCCACATCGGCGTGGACACCCTCGGCCTTCTCCTGGCCGTCCTCGTCACCGCTGCCAGCGTTTCCGACAACGTGGGCGGCATCCACGTGCTCTCACAGATCGCCAAGTCCCATCCGCGCGTCACCAAGGCATGGGCCGACACCGGCTACCGCACCACGGCCATCGACCACGGTGCCCGCCTCGGCATCGACGTCGAAGTCGTGCACCGTGACGCCGGCCAAAAGGGCTTCAAGGTCATCCCGCGACGCTGAGTCGAGAGGACATTCGGCCGGCTGATGCACCACCGACGCCTCGCCCGCGACTCGAAACCCACCCGCACCGCTCCCGAAACCGTGATCAAGCTGGCCATGGTCGACCTGATACGCCGCCGCCTCACAGCGAAATCAGAGGCTGTCAACGTGTCTGTGTGCGTTGGGGTATGAACTCGTGTTGGTCAGGCGCCGGAGGGGGTTACTGTCGGTGATCTTGCTCGGTGGTGGTCAGAGGGGAAGTCGGTTGCCGAAGGCGAGCATGAAGTGGTTCATCGCCCGGTTCCAGCCGAGGGTGCCGCGGACGTGGCCGGGCGGGATGGGGCGCGCGGATACTGATCGGGCAGCAGGTCCGGGGACCTGCTGCCCAGGAACGATGCGGCCGTAGCCGAACTCAGTTGCTGGTAGTGGTTGGCGGGGCGGGCCGGCGGCATGTCCGTGGTGGTCAGCCACGGGTGCGGGAAACCTGTCGGCTGCGGGGTGTGTCAGTTGCCGCTGCCGGTGATGCTGGGGTCGCCGGTTTCGATGTGGCCGATGAAGCGCTGGGACCAGTTGGAGTCGTTGCTGACGGTGACGGTGAAGTCGTACCAGCCGTTGGCGCCGGAGGCGAATTGGTTGAAGTAATCGCTGCCAGTGCTGGCTGGGCCGACGCTGGTGGTCCAGGAGCCGGTGCGGTAGTGGTTGGAGGTGACGGTGAAGGTGACGGTTGCGGTGGGGTGGTCGTTGTGGAAGTCGAACCAGAGGGCGATGGGGTCGTAGGCTTCGGCGAAGCGGCTGGTGACGCGGGCGTGGCGGCCGTTGGCTGTGCTGGTGTTGCCCTTGAAGCGTCGCAGGAAGCGGTTGGGGCCGATGACGGTGAAGTCGTATTTGCCGTTGCCGAGGCCGTTGCCGATGTTGAAGTAGTCGTCAGCGGTGTCGTTGGCGTCGATGGTGTACTGCCAGGGGCCGCCGCCGCGGTAGGCGTTGACGTAGGTGGCGAAGTGGACGGCGCTGGTGGCAGGGTCGCCCAGGTTCTCGTAGTTGATCCAGGCCTTCTGGTCTGCGGCAGGACCGGTTCCCGTGTAGCGGTCGAGGTAGGCGTTGGCCTGGTACGGCAGGGCCCGTGCCGGCCTGACACCGGTCTGCTGGACCGGCAGGGAGCCAGAGTTGGCCGGGGCTATGGGGTCAACGCTGGGGTTCGCGTTGGCGCCCGGTGTCTTGCCGGGGGGCGCGGGGGAAGGAAGTGTGGGCGTGTTCGGGTTGGGGTTGTCGAAGTCGAAGATGGAGGTGAGGTCGCCGCAGACCTTGCGCCGCCATGCGCTGATGTTGTCGCACTGCACGCCGGTCAGTTTCTCCAGGAAGCGCAGGACCGAGGTGTGGTCGAACACCTGTGAGTTGACCCATCCGCCCCGTGTCCACGGCGAGACGACGATCATCGGCACCCGGAACCCGAGCCCGATCGGCACAAAATTGTGGTCATCGTCGGTCAGCCACTCATTCTCGGCGTAGTCCGAGTCCGGGTCCGGGACGGGCGGGGGCACGTGGTCGTAGAAACCGTCGTTCTCGTCGAAATTGATGATGAGAACAGTGGAGTTGTACACATCCTCGTCCGCGGCCAGCGCCTCCACCACCTGCTTCACGAACACAGCCCCCTTGCTCGGGGTGTTGCCCGCCGCCTCGGAATGGTCTTCGTCCGCGACAATCCACGACACCGTCGGCAACGCGCCGGCCGCGATGTCCTGCGTCAGCTCCGCGATAATCATGTCCGCTGTGCCGGGGGCGTCCTCGTCCGCATCGTCAATTTCGGCCCTTGTGGGGCCCATCCCCCGCTGCCACATCTCGCGCTCACGCGCGTGCGCTGAACCGGTGGAGTCCCTGTACTGCTCCGTGTCCTGGAATACCTTGAAGTACTCGAGTGCGTTGTCGCAGAAGTTGTCGCCCCGCACGTGGTACGTCTTCCAGTCCACCCCCGCGTCCTGGAGCGCCTGCGCATAGGGGACCCAGGTCTGGGGCACAGCATCGTCGCCCTTTTCCTCGGGTTCGGGCATGAAGCTACCGGCGTAGAGGTGCTGCAAGGTCCAGCCGTCCATGCCCTCACCGGTGGATCCGCTCCAGGCGTAGTTTCGGTTGGGGCCGGTCCGGCCCATGACCGAACAGTGGTATGCGTCACAGACGGTGTAGGCGTCGGCCAGAGCGTAGTGGAACGGCAGATCCGCAGGCAGGAGGTAGCCCATCCCTATCTGGTCCTTCGCCTTGATCCACTGGTCCATCTTCCCGTTGTTCCACGCCATGTGCCCGGACCCCCACCCGTGGTCCGTCCCCACGTTCTGCGCTTGCTCCCATCCCTGGCTGCCGCCCCCGTTCAGCGGCCACGGATACCGCCAGCCAGCCGGATTGGCAACATTGTCTTCGTCGGCGGGAACGTCGGGCTGCTGGAAAACGGTTCTGCCCGAAGGCTGGCCGCTCGTTCCGGTCGTGCCGGGCATATCGATGACGCTCCGGTCGCCGAAACCCCGCACACCCTTGAGCATGCCGAAGTAGTCGTCGAAACTGTGATTTTCCTGCATCAGGACCACCACATGCTTGACCTTCTCCTGCAGCAGCGGATCCGGGGCATTCACCAGCGCTGCCGCCGGCGCCAACGCCAGCCCCCGGCTGCCCCTCAGCCCCGGCGGCAGGCCGGATGCCACCGCCGCACCGGCCGCCACAGCCGCCGCCGACGTCAGAAACGTTCTGCGACCAACCGAATTCTTCTTCACGCTCAGGACCCTCTCTCGCACACTGCTCCGACACGGATCAACACCCCGGACCTCGCGCGCGGATACGGCAGATGCACCACCACCCCGCGTCCGGCCCTGCCCGGGCCCGGCAACCGGGAGGATCACCCCCAGACCTCGGTCACCTCGTCCCATCAGCGCGGATACCGCTCTCACCTCACGAGGTGCCGCGACGCTACACATACCGAACGGCATTCAGCAATAGAGAAATGTGTTTCTCCACTGGCGGCGGATGGAGACACTCGTTCGCCAGGCCCCGGTACCCGTCGTCGACCTGGGCTTTCACCGCCGGGTGCAGACGCAACTGTGCCCTGAGGCTGTCAACGTGTCTGTGTGCGTTGGGGTATCTACTCGTGTTGGTCAGGCGCCGGTGGGGGTTACTGTCGGTGATCTTGCTCGGTGGTGGTCAGAGGGGAAGTCGGTCGCCGAAGGCGAGCATGAAGTGGTTCATCGCCCGGTTCCAGCCGAGGGTGCCGCGGACGCGGCCGGGCGGGATGGGGCCGTCGCCGTCGATGTGCCGTCCCTCGATGCGGCGGATGCCAGGTATAGGAGCTTGATCGCGGCGTCGTCGCTGGGGAAATTCCCTCTGTTCTTGAGGGTCTTGCGGAGCTGGAAGTTCATGCTCTCAATGGCATTCGTCGTGTAGATCACGCGGCGCATCTCGCGGTCGAAGGCGAGGAAGGGGAGGAAGGGGAGGAACTGTTCCCAGACCCGTTGCGGCGATTCGCAACTTCTCGTACTCAGCGTGGACTTCGCGTGGAGGGCGGTAGCCCACCGCCGAGTGGAGGCGTTTGCGATTGTACCAGAATTCGACGTAGCGAGTGATGTCCTGCCGGGCGGCCTCGCGAGTCAGGTAAGTCACCCTTGATACGCGCTCGTTCTTCAGGGCGCCGAAGAATGATTCGGCCATGGCGTTGTCGAAACAGACCCGGGTCGGCCGGAAGATCTGCGGAGCCCGAACCGGTCGAGCGTCTTCCCGAACTCGGCTGACTTGTAGTTGCTTCCGCGGTCGGAGTGAAATATCGCGCCGACCGAGAGGTTCCTGTTCCGTGCCAGTTGCGGATTGCCCTGGATATCAGTGGGGTTTGGTGATGGTCGTCCATCGCGTAACCGATGACTTCCTTCGTGCAGCAGTCGACGACCGTTGCAAGGTACAGCCAGCCTTCCCCGGTCGCGATATAGGTAATGTCGCCGACGAGCTTTTCGCCGGGCGCATCCGCGGTGAAGTCGCGGCCGACGAGGTCCGGCACCTGGCCGGCCGCAGCCTGAGTGAGGTGGGACCTCTTCGGCCGTGGCAGGCAGGACGCCAGGCCCAGTTCGCGTATGAGGCGGCGGACCAGCTCCACGCCCGCGGCGACGCCCCAGCGGTACAGCTGGGCCTGGATGCGCCGGTGCCCGTAGGTGCAGTCGGACATGTCGAAGGCACTCTCGATGAGCAATTTCAGTTCTTCGCGCCGCTGAGCTGTCGCGGATTCCGGGCGAGATCTCCAGTCGTAGTAGCCGGATCTGGAGACGCCGAGTCGGCCGCACATGAACTCGACGCTGTATGCGTACTTCTCGGTGTCGAGCGGCATCTCGTCGATGAACTCGTACTTGCTTGCTACCGGGGATCCTTCGCGAAGTACGCTGCGGCCTTTTTTCAGCGTTTGCCGACCTCCCCGAGGATCTTCAGCAGCTCCGTCACCTCTACGCTGACGGCGGCGCGGGCCGGGCCGAGGTACTTCCGAGGATCTGCGACACGGGGGTTGGCGACGAGGTACGAGCGGACAGCCTCGGTGAAGACCTTGTTCAGATGGGTGGAGACATTGACCTTCGTCATGCCTGCGCCCACTGCCTTGGCCAGGTCCTCATCCCCGACGCCGGATGAGCCGTGCAGCACCAGCGGAACACCCACGGCGTCCCGCAACCTGCCGATGAGCTCGAAATCCAGGACAGCATTTCTCGTGAGCATGGCGTGCGAGCTACCGACGGCAACAGCGAGAGCGTCGACACGGGTGGCCTCGACGAACTCACGCGCCTGATCTGGATCAGTACGGACACCCGGCGCATGCGCGCCGTCCTTGCCGCCGACCTCGCCGAGCTCGGCCTCCACGAACACGTCCCGGTCGTGGCAGTGCGCCGTCACCTCCCGTGTCGTGGCGACGTTCTCCTCGTACGCGAGAGCCGCACCGTCGAACATCACAGAGGTGAAGCCTAGTTCGACGGCATGACGCACAAGATGGATCGATTCGGCGTGGTCGAGATGCACCGCGACAGGGACGTCCGCCGTCCGGGCGAGAGCGAGTGAGGCGAGACCAATAGGTTCGAGGGAGCCGTGATAGCGGGCGGTGTTTTCGCTGATCTGAAGGATCACCGGCAGCCGGGCGGCCTCGGCACCGGCTACGATGGCTTCTGCGTGCTCGATCTGCACGACATTGAACGCCCCAACACCTGTGCCGTTTTCCTGTGCGGTGTAGAGAATCTCATGGGTGGACGTGAGCGGCACGGGCTTCCTCCACAACTACGACTGTTCGGAATCGGTGGTCGATGTCGGTGCCGAAGTCGCCGGCCACGAGGCAGGGCCGCGGCCGACAGCCCCCGTGCGAGTGCCGCGACAGCCCCGGTCGGATTGCCGGCCGGCTGCTCGACCGGCCTGGCCCTCGAGACACTTCGCGAGGTGACGGCATCGAGCCCTTCGGAGCCGCGGGACGCCACCACGGGAGACTCCCGGAGAGCACAACACATCGGCGCCGCGGAGCTTTGCGGTGTAGTGGCTGGTGAACGCTTCCCACTCGGACGGTCGCACCGGATGTCCGAGCTGGTTGATGACAGCCGCGTCGCCCCCCTCGCGGGACACGACGGCGAGGGTGCGCCAGGCCCCTGCCGTGAGCACCCGTGCGGCGTTGACGCCCTTGCCTCCGTCCCGCTCGAGCGCGACGCGATGTGATGCGATGTAGGGGGAACCATGCTGTCGACGACATGGGTGACGTCCGGGTCGGCGTTGAGTGTGACGGTGAGGATCACGCGGGCGGCACCTGTGCCCTCGGGAGTTGGGGAGGGAGGATCGAGGCAGTGCCGCACACGGCCTGCCACGCATACACTCCAGCCCCCACGCATCCGGCCTCGTCACCCAGCCCCGCCCGCACGACCCGCGGGGGGCGCTGGAAGGTGAGCCGCTCGGCCAGATGAGCCCGGGTGGGTTCGAGGAGCAGATCCCCTGCTTCGGCGAGGCCTCCCCCGAGCACGATCAACTCGGGCCCGAACATCGTCGTGGCAATGAACAAAGCGGTCGCGAGCCCCTCCGCGGCACGCTGCCAGATGGCGAGAGCATCCCCGTCCCCGTCGAGGAGGAGCGCCGCTACGTCGCTGGCTCCGTCAACGGCGCGGGCGGACCGGGCAGTGTAGGCGGTGGCGATGGCTGTCGCGGATGCCACGGTTTCCAGGCAGCCTCTGGCACCGCAGACGCAATGCGTGCCCTGCGGCTCGACGATGAGGTGGCCCAACTCGCCGGCGAAGCCCCCGCCCACGACAAGGTGGCCGTCGCTGATGAGGGCTGCCGAGACACCGGTGCCGATGGCCACGAAGAGGATGTCCCTGGCCCCGCGAGCAGCTCCCAGAGCGCACTCGGCGATCCCGCCGGCACGGACATCGTGTCCGAGCGTGACCGGCAGGCCGCTGCGTGCCTCCAGGAGGTCGGCGAGCGGCAGATCGCGCCAGCCGATGTTCCCCGACCAGATGGCACGGGAGGTGCGCTCGTCGACGATCCCGGGCACGACGACACCTGCCCTTCGTACCGTCAGGCCGCTGCTGCGCGCCTGCCGGGACAGCTCTTCAAGTGTCGCGGTGATCGCGCTGACCACCGCCTCCGGGCCTGCGCTGCGGGGAGTCGGTCGGCGTACCGTGTACATGGGCCGAAGATCGCGGTCCAAGAGGGCGCCCTTCATCCCGGTGCCCCCGACGTCCAGTGCCACCACACACTCGTCCGGGCCATGTCGGTCACACATCACGATCTTCGAGGACGACGGACCGAGTGAGATTGCGGGGACGGTCAGGGTCGAGACCGCGGGACTCGGCGATCGCAACCGCCAGGCGCTGGACGCGGATCAACTCAGCGAGCGGATCACGGTCCTGGGCAATCAGGGTGCCGCCGACCGCTGCGACGTCCTTCGCCAGCCCCGTCGGCAGCCGACCGAATCCCCACACCACACGTCCTGGCGCGGCTATGCTGATCGGCCCGTGGCGGTACTCCATCGCCGGATACGCCTCTGTCCAGGCACCCGCCGCCTCGCGCATCTTCAGCGCCGCTTCCAGAGCCAGTCCGTACGTCCAGTCACAGCCGAGGAAGGTGAACTGCTCGGCGCGCGGCCACTCGGGAGCCAGCGGCTCATCGAGCGCCCACTCGGCGTCACGGACGGCCACTGCGAGTGGGGATACGCCGGCCGGCGGTCCGCACTCGGCTTCCAGATGCGCGCGCAGCAGGGCGAGTACCGTCGTCGCGAACCGTGTCTGGACCACCGAGTCCTCGTCGGCGAAGTCCAGGACCACGACGGAGTCGGCTGCCGTCATCACCGGCGTCGCAGGGTCCGCGGTGATCGCGACCGTGGGTACCGCACCACGTGTCCGGTCGAGGAGGGCGAGCACTTCGGTCGTGGTTCCCGAGCGGGAGATCGCCAGGATCCGGTCGTAGTCCCGGCCTTGGGGGAATTCCGACGCCGCGAACGCGTCGGTCTCGCCTTGACCTCCCCCCTCGCGCAGCGCCGCGTACGCCTGCGCCATGAACCACGAGGTGCCGCAGCCTACGACCGCGACCCGCTCACCACGGCGGGGCAACGCGGTGCTGTGCTCGGGGAGCACGTCAGCCGCCTGTCTCCAGCAATCGGGCTGAGAGGCGATCTCGGCTGATGTACGGGAGGACGTGGGGGTCGACATACGACTGCTCCTTCGAAGGGCTGGGGCTGGGCTGACCGGCACTGCTCGGCCGGCGCAACTGACACAGGGGTTGCCGGGGCGGTGTGGCGGGGGTGGGCGATCACCGGTCGGTGGCTGTGCCATGGGCACGGCCTGCCGGCGTGCACGGTTGTGCGTGCCGCCTACTTCACCGATCCGGCGGTGAGTCCCGAGACGACATGGCGCTCGATGACGGCGAAGAGCACGACCACAGGCACGATGGCGACAACCGATCCGGCGAACAGGTAGTTCCACTGGACGGTGTAGTTGCCGATGAAGTTGTTGATGCCGACGGTGAGGGGCTGGTTCTCGGGAACGGTCGACAGGGTCAGTCCCATGACGAACTCGTTCCAGGCCGCGATGAACGTGAAGATCACCGCGGTCACCACACCGGGCATGGCCAGCGGCAGCGTCACCTTGATGAGCGCGCGAAACCGGCCGAGTCCGTCGATCATCGCGGCCTCCTCCAGCTCGACCGGGATGGAGCCGATGAAGGCGGTGAGGATCCAGATGGCGAACGCCAGATTGAAGGCGGCGTTGCACAGGATCAGCGTCCACACCGAGTTGAGCATGTCCACCTGGTAGAACTCGCGGTACAGGCCCACCAGCAGTGAGGTCGGCTGGAACATCTGGGTGACGAGGACGAGGAGCAGGAAGATCTTGCGACCGCGGAACCTCATCCGCGCGGTGTAGTACGCGGCGGGCAGTGCCACCAGCAGCACCAGCAACGTGGAACCGGCAGCGACGAGCAGGGTGACCCGGAGGTTCCCGCCCAGGGCCGACTCGCCCCAAACATCTATGAAGTTGGACCAGGCGAGGTGATGCGGCAGGTAGGTGGGGTCGCGCAGTTCGGAGGCAGGGCGCAGCGCGGTAATGACCATCTGCGCATAGGGCAGCAGGAACAGCATGGCCAGCAGCCATGCGGTGGCGGCGACGATCAGCGTCCGGAGCCTGAGGCGTGGGCTCGGAGGACACACCGGTATCTGCGGCAAGGGCTTCGGGCGCCGGGACCGTTCGGGAGCCGAAACGGGCGTGAGGTCCGAGGAGCGGTGCGTCGTCGGGATCTGCTGAGACATCAGCTTTCCTCCTCATTCCACCGGCTGACCTTGAGGAATACGAGCACCATGACGACAACGAGTGCGAAGTTGACGACGGACATGGCGGCGGACTCGCCGATGTCGGTGTCCTTGAGCTGGTACATGAACACGGTGGAGGTTGCGGTGGAGCTGCTGGGGCCGCCCTGCGTCATGCCCCAGATCACCGGGAAGGAGTTGAAGACGTTGATCAGATTGATGACCAGGCCGACCAGGAAGGCGGGGCGCAGCATCGGCAGGGTGATCAGGCGGTAGGTCTGCCAGGTGCTGGTGCCGTCGACCTTCGCAGCCTCGTACACCTCGGCGGGAACCGTCTGAAGACCGGCGAGCAGGGTGTAGGTGGTGAACGGGAGCGACACGAAGACCGCGACGAATACCATCCACGGCCACGCGGTACCGGGGTCACCGAGCCAGTCCTTGGGACTGCCGATGAGGCCGAGATCGGTCATCGCGGTGTTCAGGACTCCCGCGGTCTGGTTGAGCATCCACTTGAAGCCGATGGCGGTCATCAGGACGGACGCGGCCCAGGGCGCGATGAGTGCCCAGCGGGTGAGCCGCCGGCCGGGGAACTGCTGGTTGAAGAGCTGGGCCAGCGCCAGCGAGATGAGCATCGTCAGCCCGACCACGGCGACGGTCCAGATCACGGTCGAGACCAGGACCTGGCTCAGGTCGGGCTCGCCGAACAGCTTTCGGTACTTGTCCAGACCCGCCGAACCACGGACGAATCCGCTGGTGCTGATGCGCTGAAACGATGTGTGGACCATCTCGTAGACGGGCCAGACCACGACGGCCAGGATCAGCAGGACGGCTGGGGCTATCCATGGCAGGGGCCCGAGTCTGCTGAGCCCGGATCGCCTGCCCACTGGGGTTCCCCGGTGTGGTCCGCGGGCCTTGGTGGTGACAGAGCTGAGGGACACGGCTGGTGCCTTCCGTGTGTGTGCGGCGGTACCGCCGCACGGCGAGCGAAGTGATCATGCGAGGCAGCGGCAGGGGTGGTCGGTGAAGACTCTCTCCCACCGTCTGCAGCTTCCGGGCCTGCCCCTGCGCCGGACCAGCCACGGCGCAGGGGCGGGCACTCCTACTCGTTGGAGACGGCGTCCTCTGCCTTCTTCTGCAGGGCGCCGAGCACCTTGGCCGGATCGTCGCCGACAGCGGTGCCGATGGTCTTCTTTATCTCGGCGGAGACGGCGTCCCAACTGGTGTCGCCCAGTGGATAGAAGGTCGCCTGGGGCAGCAGGGCGAAGAACGGCTCCAGGTCCTTGTGCTGCCCGCCGGCGCTCATGTCCTTGAGCGTGTCCGTGGTCACCGGCATCAGGTTGTACATCTCGTCGAACTTCTTGGTGTTCTCCTTGAGGTAGGCGAAGTCCAGGAATTCCTTGATCTGATCCTTGTGACCGTTCTTCTTGAAAGCCATCATCCAGTCGGCCACACCCAGCGCGGACTTGAGCGAGCCGGACCGGCCGGGGATCGGGGCGACGGCGTAGTCGATCTTGCCGTCCTTCGACATCTGGATCAGTGACGGATGACCGTTCAGCATCGCGGTCTTGCCTGCCGCAAAGTCCGCGAAGGCCGTCTTGCGGTCCGTGGTGGCCGGATTGGCATATGTGAGGCCCGGCTCCACCAGGTTGGTCCTGAGCCAGTTGAAGGTGCCGACGTTGGCCTGGCTGTCGAGGGCGTACTTGCCGGCGGCGTCGGTGATCCCCCCGGCGTTGCCCAGCTCCCACATCATGCTTTCGCCCTGTGCTTCCTCAGGGCCGAGGGGCAAGGCGTACGGAGTGACGCCGGGGGCCTTCGCCTTGATGCGCTTCGCGGCGGCCTGCACATCGGCCCATGACTTCGGGGCTTCGGTGATCCCGGCCTTGGCGAAGATCGCCTTGTTGTAGAAGAAGGCGCGGGTCGAGGAGACGAACGGGATGCCGTACTGGACGCCGTCGACCTGTCCGGCCTTGGAGAAGGTCTCCATGAAGTTGGCATGGGTGGCGCTGGAGAGTACGTCGGTGGCCGGGTACAGCAGATGGTCGGCAACCTTGTCCGCGTACCCTCCGGTCTGCAGGATGTCGGGCACGTTGCCGCTCTGGATCATCGTCTTGACCTTCTTGTCGATGTCGTTCCAGTTGACGATCTGGACATCGACCTTGATCTTCGGATTCTTCGACTCGAATCTCTTGACGACGTCGTCCCAGTACAGCTTGGAGCTGTTCGTGGCCTTGTCGCCGTAGTCGGCGGCGACGAGTTTGAGGGTGACGGACCCGTCCGAGGACGCCTTGCCGCCGCCGCCGCTGCCGCTGCCGCACGCCGTGAGGGTGAGTACAGCAGCCGCACCGACCGCCGCAAAGGTGAGCACACGCCTGTTCACTGCAGTTACCTCCTTCAATACCGCCCCCCTTACAAGTGCTCGGGCGAGCAGATGGGGAGCGGCTGACACGGTCTACTTGAACTTGCTCGCAGATGCAGGGCCTGCCCAAGCAGAAAATGAAGAGGATCGCGCCCGACCCACCTAGTAGGAGTCGGCACCGATCACGTCACCGATCAGTGATGTGATCGGTGATGCGCAAGCTTGTAGCTTTGATGGCATAATCTTGCATGCAACGTCAGACTGTCAACAGACTGAGCACGCTTCGGCAAACCCAGCCTCAGAGGCGGCGCCGAAAATGAGCGTGAGGTGCTGAGCGGCGAAGGGGCGGGGCCGCGACGACGCGAAGGCTCGCAGACTCATGCGGAGGCAGGCCACAAAGAGTTAAGTAAAGCCAGAACCGTGTCAGCGACGACAGGCCCGCCGGTCAAGGAGACCTGCTCACGGAACGCACCACTTCCAGGGCACCCGTCACACACCGCACCCCTGAGGCCTCGCGTGCACATATGCGCGATATAGGGGAATACAAACAATAACGGGCACAGCAAAGCTGTGCCCTGAGCAGCAGGAGGGGCGGCTCCCCTGGTCAGGGCCGCCCGTCAGGCGCGGATGACCTCCACGCCGACCGCTGTGAAGGGCTTGATGACGGAGTCGGGCGCGGCGCTGTCCGTCACCAGGACGTCGACGTCCTCCACGGCGCAGATCCGGGCGAAGGCCCGCTTGGTCAGCTTGGATGCGTCTGCGACCACGACGACCCGCTCGGCCTGCTGCGTCAGCGCCCGGTTGATGCTGGCCTCGCCCTCGTTCCGCGCGGTCGCGCCATGCGTGACGTCCATTCCGTCGACCCCGATGAAGACCTGGTCGAGCGTGAGCTGTCCCAGCAGCTCGGTGGCGAGCGGCCCGATGAGTTCGTACGAGGCCGGGCGCGCCACTCCACCGGTGACAACGATCTTCACATGCCGTCGTACGACAAGCTCGTTGGCGATGTTCAGGGCATTGGTGACAACCGTAAGCGCCTCCTGGTCGCCGTTCGCCAGCAGGTCGGCGCGCGCGGCGAGTGCACGGGCCACCTCGGTGGTCGTGGTGCCACCGTTGAGTCCCACCACCGCGCCGGCCTTCACCAGTCCCGCCGCCGCCTGCGCGATGCGTTCCTTCTCCGGGGCGTGGCGGGCCGTCTTGTACCGCAGGGGAAGGTCGTAGGCGATGGCATTGATCACGGCACCACCGTGGGTGCGCGTGATCATGTTCTGCCGGGCGAGCTCGTCGAAGTCGCGGCGGATCGTCGCCGTAGAGACGTTGAGTTCCTCCGCGGCCGCCTCGACGTCGATACGCCCGTTGCGCGTCAGCAGCTCCAAGAGCGCGCTCCAGCGAGCCTGCGGTGCCCCCATCTCTCCTTGCCCCCTGTCGGTGTATGTGCCAGCAATGAAACCACAAGCGAAGACCCATTTCAGCACAGCGCTCCAGGCTCACCCGATGTGGGCGAGGGCCCGTGCCCCCACCGGGGGCGAGCGGCACTGGGCTGAGGCATGACGACTCGCTTCATGAGTAGGAAGAAGCAGCCTCGATCCGTGCGGGCGCTGCCGTGCCGCGGCGGGACGAATGTCTCCTCAAGAGGCAAGATACTGCCGACGAGTTCGTCGAACTGGCAGCCGCCCGCGGCCCGTTCCAGGAAGGCCCCGGCCGCCGCCGTGCCCCATATCCATGGTTTGGCGCGGGTGTTGAGCTTTGATGTTGCCGACTGGGTGGCATGGTCGATCTCGGCAGGTCCGGCGAAGGACTGTCCTGCGCGGGCGGCTTTGCGGACGATGCGCCACCAGCCTTCCTGGAGGTTGAGCCGGCAAGCGCCGACGGGATGAAGACGTGCCGGATGCGGGGGGCCTCAAGCGAGGCCCAAGTGGAGACGCTGTTGTGCGGGAACAGGTTGGCGGACGAAGCCCGGGTTGGAGAGTTCAGCTGGACAGCTCCCACAACAACCCAGGGCTACGCCCGCTTCACACCGGATCGGACCCGAACGACAGTCGCTTCACAAAACCCGGCTCGGGTACTCTCTCATCGCTCTTTCCCCGGTGGAAGTCACGCGGGAGGCGGTGCGCTGAACGGGGCGCTCCAAGTCTGGTTGGGCTGGTGGCTGCCGCAGCTGTAGGTGGTGACTAGGGCGTCAATGTCGTCGAGGCTGCCGTTGAGGTCCATGCAGAGCCCATTGGCTTTGAGCTTGCCTGCGCGGTTGTACGACCAGATCTGCTGACTGTCGCCACTGTTGCAGGTGGTGAGCTTGAGGCCAGTGGTTTGGCCGGAGATGCACAGGCCGGTGTTGGCGAGCGAGGCGATCAGACCGTTACTCTGCCGCTTCCACTGTTGGTTGCCATTGCCGGTGCAGGGGTAAAGGCCGACCTTGGTGCCGTTGGTGGCGCCGCCGTAGGCGTCCAGGCAGTACACGGCGGCCTGAAATTTCGTCTGGGGCGGAGAGATCTGGCCGACGGGACTCGCCTCGCCGCAGTTGCCCGGAGCAATGGTGTACATAGCGTTGTCGTGGCCGGCAATAGTGGTGGAGATGGAGCCCTGAACGGTGGCGTCGGTGTGCGTCCAGAGGTTGCGGGCGGTACGGGAGCAGGACAGGTTGCCGAAGCCGACCCGGCTTAGGTCGAGGTTGTAGGTGGTACTTGACGCGTTCTTGTTGAGGATGACAACGGCGCGACCGCCTCCTGCGAGCGGTTTGACGACGACATCCACTCCCGCCACGGTGGAGCTGTCGTTACGGGAAGCGAGGTATCCGCCGGCACCGAGCGAGTCCTGGTCGACTGCGATAATGTCGGAATTCTTGAGAATGCCGAGCTGCGCGGAGTAGGCAGCCGGGTCGGCCGCCATCTTGCGCACATCAGTGCTGATCATCAGCGGCGAGCCCATAGCCGACCACAAGGCGAATTGACTCCGCTGCTCCGCGAGGGTGAGCTGGTCGTTGTCGCCGATCAGCAGCATGTCGGCGTCACTAAAGTTTCCCGGACTGTTGTAACGGGCCAGGGAGACAGTGTCGATGAAGTTCTGGAGAACCCCGCCCTCGTACCAGTCGTTGCCATGGGGGTGGTCCCAGGCGGAGGACACCGGGGAGTGCCGGACGGCGATATCGGGGCTGACGCGCCACATTTGTCCGAGTGTCCGGACCCATTCCATGGTCTCGTACTTGATATCCGAGGAAGGTCCCACGCCCGCGGGTGCCGACTCGTTGAAGAGAATCTTGCGGCTCGTGCCGGCGGTGGCCGTCTTCAGCGCGTTCGCCATGGCGGTGAACTGCTGCTGGCGGTTGCTCAAGTCTGTTCCGCAGTTGTCGACCTTCAGGGAGTCGACTTCCCAGTACGCCAACGAGTTCGCGTCCGCCTGCTCGTGACCCATGACGCCGCCGGGCACTCCCTGGCAGGTGTTGACACCGGAGGTGCTGTACAGGCCGACGTCCATGCCCTGGCTGTGCACGTAGGAGGCGTAGTCATTCAGCTCCCAGTCGAAGCCGGGCTGTGTGCTGCCGCCCCAGTTGGCCGCGCCGTGCAGGTAGCCGACGCTGGTGCGTTGCATCCAGCAATCGTCGACCGTCAGGTTCTTGTACCCGGCGTCAACCAGACCTGTGTCCTTCATCGCCTTGGCCTGGTCCTGCATGAACTGCTGGAAAGAGTAACCGGATCGCGTACCGTCCAGCCGGGCCTGCGCCTCACAGGTGAACCGTGCCCAGTTGTTGAATCCCATCATGGGCTTGGCGCCGATGGGCGAGCTGGTGTTCGCGGCCACAACGTCCGCGTCGGCCGGGCCGGCGCCCGTCGCGGCAAGGCCTGCGACGGCGAGTATCACTGCAGAGCTGTAGCCGACGAGTCTCTGATGCCATCTCATACGTCACTCCTGCGCGATAAGTGCAAGGGATTACATACTTTTGATCCCCTTGCGCATGGAACAATCAGTCTCACGCACACCATGGCATCGGGTCTGGGATGGCGACAATAGGAGTGCCGGAGGAATGTGGATGCGACCACGAGCCGGCTCTACTGGGCAGGCGGCGCACAGCGGCGCCGTCGTCGTCCCGGTTGCCCGGGCACTGCTCGGTCTGCTTGCGACGTCCGTCGATGTTGGCCCCGCAGCTCGTGCACACCCGGTGCTTCTGCCGCTCGGATCTTCTTCCCGCCGTCGTAACCGCGTGAGGCTGCCGGCACCGAAGCGGCTCCCTTGACCGACTGCGAGTCGGTGATCGCCGCGGTCGGCTCGCAGTCGCGGCCTGCGGCCTCGCGGACCCGGCCGCGCAGCCGGTCGTGCAGCTCCTTGACGAGGCCGTTCTTGCGCCACCTGCGGAAAAAGGCATAGACGCGGTCCCAGGCGGGGAAGTCGGCAGGAACGGAGCGCCACTTGACGCCGTTGTCGGTGACGTAGAAGACCGCGTCCAGCATCTGCCGGTGACAGTAGCCCTCCGGCTGACCGCCCCGGCCCTCCAGCCAGGCCGGCGCTGGCAGCGCGTCCCGGATCACTGCCCACTGGGCGTCGGTTATGTCCGACGGGTGCCGCCGTACCCGCTCCGGCCGGTCGGCTGCGTTCCCGAACCGGTGAGCGAGGCAATCGCACACCGACGGCACCGAGTTGAACCCGAAGGACGAAACCGCGTACCACTGCATCAACAGGACCTCCAGGCTCACGAGTTGGCATCGCAACCCTCGTGCTGCACCGGAGGTCCTGCCTTCATGCGCCCACCCAGCCAAGATCACCCGACCAGGCATCCCGTTCGATCAGAACCGTCCTCATGATCGATAGAAATACGGCTTCTTACCGTCGAGGCCCTCTGACAGCCACCGAGAACCGGCAACCAGGCCCTGTAGTGCCGTTGCCAGTCCAGTGGCCGGGGGCAGTCCCAGTCCGGGGCGATCGCGGTGAGCTGCGCGGCGCGCGCAACCCGGAGCCGCGCAGTGGGGGCGTCGGCTCTTGTGCGGCTGCGTGCAGCGTGGACTGCCGGGTGCTGGGGTGTCTGCCGCGCCGCAGGGCGCGGGCCCCTGCGTCGGGCGGTCAGGGCCCGCTCCCGGCAGCTTGCCGACTACTTCCGGCGCAGCCGTATCTCTGGTTTTCGGGGGTCTTGGGCCGGGTGATATCGGGGGTGGCTATCGCCCCTATAGCCAAACAGGCCGTGTTCGCTATTGCTGAAATTGTTTCGGTGTATATAGCGTCGCGGCACCTCGTGGGGTGCGGTCGGTTTCCGTGCCGATGGGGTGGCCTCCGGCGCGTTCGGGGCTGTGTAGCGTATCCGGATTTGCGGCCTGCCTGCATTTCGCCCTGCCCGGCTTGTGCCCGGGCCGACATGATCATTACGTAGAGAGAAGACGCCTCATGGCCAGAGAAGAGTTTTCCCCTTTTGCGTCCGGCGCGAGCAGGCCGGCGGGTCTGAGCCGGAGGCGGCTGCTGGGGGTGACGGGGGCCGCGGCGGCGATTGCCGCGACCGGGGTGCTGCCGAAGGTGATCAGGGATCTTCTGGCTGTGGTGCCGGCGACTCCGGGGTCGGGGACGATCACCGATGTCAAGCATGTGGTGATGCTCATGCAGGAGAACCGGTCCTTCGACCACTACTTCGGCACGATGAAGGGGGTGCGGGGCTTCAGTGACCCCACCGCGCTCCGGCAGGTCGAGCGCAACCTGCCTGTCTTCTTCCAGCAGTGTGCGGACCACGACGACGGCTGGGAACTGCCCTTCAACCTGGTCATAGCAGAAGAAACCAACGGCAACGGCGCTGGCGTCGAGGGGCCCGGAATGGGCCGGGAGACAGACTACGGCACCTGGAACCAGGGTCGGATGGACGGCTACTGCCCCGCCCACAAGGGCGGCTCGGATCAGATGCAAGATATCTATCCTCTCGGGGGCGGCGAGGTCACCGAACTGACTCACGGCATGGGTTACTTCACTCGCAATGAGATGCCCTTCTATCATGCGCTCGCCGACTCGTTCACGATCGGGGACAACTACTTCCAGTCCACGTTCACGCAGACCAATCCGAACCGTTTGGTGGCCGTATCCGGGTCCAACGGACTGTCGGTCGGCGAGGACTCCGAAATGGGCAATAGCGGCGACGAATTCACATGGGACACCTACGCCGAGGTACTGGAAGTTGCCGGGGTCTCCTGGAAGGTCTACCAGGAGGTGGCGAATTTCGACGACAACCTGATCGAGAGCTTCAAGACGTTCATGGACGCCGCGGACGCGGAGCTCGGCGGACCACGCGGTGACGACAAGGACGAGCGCGACGGACCGGTTACGCCCGGTGCGGGAGGCTGGCGCTTCGCCAAGGGGATTGACTGGCAGGAAGACCTGGTAGAAGCCTTCGGCGACGACGTGGAGAACGACAACCTCCCCCAGGTGTCCTGGATCGTTACACCTTCCGGCGTTTCGGAGCACGCCACGGCTCACCCGCCGGCGGGTGAGGATTTGACAGCGCGCCTGCTGCAGAAGCTCGCGGACAACCCGGACGTGGCCGCCAAGACGGTCTTCATCCTCCACTACGACGAGGGCGGCGGCTTCTTCGACCACGTCCCGCCCCCGACCGCACCAGCCGACGGTGACGGCGACTCCACGGTGTCCCTCGTTGGCGAGCTGTGGAGCGATGACGATGAGATGGAGCCCTTCGGGGAAGTGCCCATCGGTCCGGGGTTCAGGGTGCCGATCATCGTGGTCTCCCCTTGGACCCGCGGCGGATTCGTCAACTCCGAGGTCTTCGACCACACATCGGTCCTGCGATTCCTGGAGACATGGACGACCGCCATCGGCAAGTCCGCCCGCTGCGACAACATCTCCACGTGGCGGCGCGCGGTGTGCGGGGACCTGACCTCCATGTTCGACTTCTCCTCGACCGACACCACGGCCCCCGACCTGCCAGACCTCACAGCCACAGCTGCTCGCGTCGAGGCGGCAGACGACGCGGACGAAGATGAATACCTCCCGCGGATCCCGGATCTGCAGGCTCTGCCGTGGCAGGAACCTGGGACCCGGCCGGCGCGGCCGCTGCCGTACGACCTGACGGTCACCACCACAGTCACGCCCACCAAGATCAGTGTCGACTTCGTCAACGCCGGCAGTGTGGGCGCCAGCTTCCACATCTACGCCAACACCTTCCCCCTCGACTTCCGCGGCGACGATGTGTGGCGGCACACCGTGTCGGCCGGCCGAACAGTGAACGACTACTGGTCCGGCGGAGACCCGCACGGCACCTATGACTACACCGTCCACGGCCCCAACGGCTTCCTGCGCCGCTTCGCCGGCGACTACGTCAAGGCCACCACCAGCGGCAAGGCCAACCCCGAGGTCGCACTCCGCTACGCCCCCGGCTCGCACCGCGTCTACCTGGACATGAAGAACAGCGGCACCGCAGCGTGCGTGATCACCGTCCGCGCTAACCGCTACCGCGCCGGCACATACTCCGGGCCGTGGACCTACACCCTCGCTCCAGGCGCGAGCGACGACGACTACTTCAACATCGGCGGCGGGCAGGGCGACTGGTACGACTTCACCGCCACCGCCGACACCACGGACGGCTTCCTGCGCCGGTTCGCCGGCCACATGGAGACCGGAGCCCCCAGCATCAGCGACCCCAGCATGTCCGTCGACGCAGATGCCGCACTCGCCTTCACTGTCCTTCCCAGCAGCGGGCAGTCCCCGGCCGACGACCGGACCGACACCTACTGGGACAATGACGAGGAGGTGCTCCACGTGCTCGAGCTGAAGCTCGGGGAGCGTAACCGAGCCGTCAACGCAATCGCGTACACCCCCGGCGGTGGCCGGATCCGCCACTACGCGGTCTACCTCAGCCAGGACCCCGAAAAGTGGGGCTGGGATCTTCCCGTCACCCAGGGAGAGTTCGACCCGGAAAACGATGCCCTGCAGGTCATCAACTTCAACGAGACCACCGCCCGCTATATCCGTCTCGTCGCCCCCGGCGATGCAGACGACGCGCCCTGGAATGATGACGCCGACGGGATCACCGTCCGGGGACGGTAGGGCAACCAGGCGGCTCACGCCCCGGCCGGGGCAGACAGGGCCACCCGTCAGCGGCTGCACCGGCCCTGCCCCCGGGCAGGTGTGGCCGGGCGGTGCGGGTTCCGTCGGCATGTGATGCCGGCGGAACCCGCAGCCGGGGGGCGGCAAGGGTTCGCGCGGGCTTATCCGGGTGTGAGCACATGGCGCACAGGGAATCCCGGTGAGGTTGATCATGGTGGCGCTCAGAACCCTGGGCTCACCCAGTGCACCACGACCGAGCTGCGTCCGTCGCCGTTGCTGATCACGGACGCGTTGCCCTCCCCGGCGTAGCGGCCGTGGAGCGTCACCTTCCCCCGGCCTGGAAGGTGACCAGAACCGTCTGTCCGACCATGTCCTGGACCGATTCGGAATCCGGGCCCTGGCGGCCGTGCGTTGCTTCACTGCCCTCGATGCGCACGCCGTCCTTGCCCAGCCACGTGTGGATCCACAGCGCCCGCTGATTGCCCGACATGAACGAGGTGCGGACGTGGTAGGCGAGCTCCCACACCCCAGGAAAGGGAATCGTCAGTTCCGGCACCTGTGAGATGCGCTGTGCGGTGGTGGTGAGAACGTGGTTGAAGGAGAGCGGGCCGGTCTGTACCCATTGCGAGCCGCCCTGCACGGAGGCCGCAGTCGTCGTAGCTGTCATAACTGAAACGGTAGCTTCGACCGTGACCTGTCCCAGAAGCTCGACCTGCACGTGGTCGGCGTCTACCGCGCCTCACCGCCCACCGACCCGCTCTCCGAGATGGTCATGAGCGTCTCCGACCCGGCTTGGTCGAAGGAGCAGTCAACGCTCCTTCTGAATGCCCTTTCAACCGCCGAGCGGGAGCTCCCCGGCGGCCGAACAGCCCCACCGCTGGTCGCAAGACGCCCGGATGGTGCCAAGGCCGAGGTCCGCGTCCGGGTCGAGCACGCATGCATCGCGGTCGCTTCGGTGTCGGAGAGCAGACGGCGGGCACGCTGCTCCAGCCCGTCAAACCCCCCGTCGGCGGCATGACCCAACTGGTCACAGGCCTTCGAAACGGCACCCTCACCCTGCGCGAGGCAGCCGCCCAATTGTGCGCCTGGGCCCGCTGACCGGCCCCACGGCACTGGAGACGCAGCCCGGGCCGCGGCCAGACCCCAGCGAGCGAGATTCGGCCGGGTGCCGCAACGCCTCCGACGGCAGTCGGGTCGAGCACCGGCGCTTCTGCCGTGCCGAGGGCGGGAGATCCTGTACGAGGAAGTGGGCCGCGGCTTGGAGACGCCCGACGGCAGCCTGGTGCCGCTCACCGAGGAAGACCTGGAGCGCCTGCCGCTGCCGACGAAGCACACCTGCGCAACACATACGCGCGGGCCAGGAGCGACAGCCACATCGCGGCCAAGAGCCAGCCTCCGCTCATGCCGGTGAACCAGTGACTTCGGGACAGACGCGGTCGCCGTTTGCGTGGCGACAGTGGCGAGCATCGGTCAGCGTGTGCCCACAGACGCCTGGGCCGCGGGCAAGGCTCGGGGCTCTACCTTCGAGTGACGGCCCTTGGTCTGCCGTTTTCGGGGTGGCCGAGCTGGGCCGATCGGGGCGGGGCGACGGAGTTCAGTCGAAAACCTTGACTGACATGTGAAATGTGAAATTGTTTTCTCCTGGCTGGTTCCCTTCGCTGGGGGCGGGCAGCCGCCGTGCCGATGTACTGCGTGCGGGTCTCGTGGGGTCCAGTCGATGGTGGCCGCACAGGTCACCTCAACCCCGAAGAGGTGTGAATCATGACATCCAGACGAAGAAGCAAGAAGCGCCTTGCGCTTGTGAGCATCGCCGCCATCGGTGCGGCGGTCCTGACGCCGGTGCTGGTCACGCATGCGTCGGCCGCCAGCGAATTCTGTGTGTCGGGAACCCTGAAGTACACGCACGTGGACGCGGAGGCCGGTGGACGCTCGACCACCAATCCTGCTCGAGGCTCCGAGTGGGAGCTGTGGGGCAACGACGGCTCCGACAAGAAGCTGACCAGCGGCACCATCGCCGACAACGGTTCCTTCAATGCCTGTCATAGGCCCGCGCGAGGCAGTTCGCTCACGAAGGTGCGGGTGCAGTTTTTCGCGAGGGGCAATGGCGCGAACGTCGTCACCGACGTTGGCCCGTACGCGACGGGCTATTCGTTTGAAACAAGATCCGCATCGGCCATCACCAGGGACCTGGGCGACGTGATGGTGCCCTCGGCGGGTGCCTGGAAGATCGTGGACACGTTCAAGGAGCTGTCAAGTAAAACTGCCAAGGCGAACGGCACGAAGTACGTATGGCCAACGGCCATTGCCCAAGCCCCATTCTTCGACACGATCAATACGTACGCTGTGTTCCTCAAGGAGGACGACACAAGATCCAAGCATCTCATCCTGCACGAGGCCGGCCACTCCCTGCAGTACAAGGCGCAGGGGAAGTGGTGGGACAGCTCCAAAAACTTGTGCCCCAAAGGCCACAGATTCGGGGAGGTCCTGTCGCCGGAGTGCGCATTCACCGAAGGGTTCGGGGACGCCGTCGCCGCCCACGCCCTCGGCGACGCGAAGTACGTGCATCCGTCTGGCACAGTTGTGTCCCTGCGGCCTCCGTCCGCCGGGAGTAATTGGACGACGCAGGATGACGTGGCAGGCGCCCTGGTGGCGAGGTGGAACACCGACGGCAAGTTCAGGAGCGACCTGAATGCCTTCTCGGGCCAACTGGTCGACACCTACGCCCAGTTCTTTTCCCTCGCCGGTGGCGCACCCCGACCGTAAGCGACGGCACCGCCAGCGACGTGGCGGCACTCGGCATGAACTGCAAGCGCAGCGGGCTGTCCGAGTCCAACGTCGAATGGACCAAGTACATGTACATCTACATTCCCGCAGGCCACCGCTCAGCTCACGATCAGCGTCAGTGGAGGCAGTGGCGACGCCGACCTCTACTACAACAGCCAGACCTGGGCGACCAATACCCGCTTCGCACAAAAGAGTGCCGACTCCGGCAACAGCATACCTGACCATCACCAACCCCCTCTCCGGTTTCAACGGCATCAGCCTGTACGCTAAGTCTTCGTTCAGCGGCGTCACCGTCACCGCTCAGAAGCCGTATTTCCATCGATCATGAGGACGGTTCTGATCGAACGGGACGCCCGGTCGGGTGATCTTGGCTGGGTGGGCGCATGAAGGCAGGACCTCCGGTGCAGCACGAGGGTTGCGATGCCAACTCGTGAGCCTGGAGGTCCTGTTGATGCAGTGGTACGCGGTTTCGTCCTTCGGGTTCAACTCGGTGCCGTCGGTGTGCGATTGCCTTGCTCACCGGTTCGGGAACGCAGCCGACCGGCCGGAGCGGGTACGGCGGTACCCGTCGGACATGACCGACGCCCAGTGGGCAGTGATCCGGGACGCGCTGCCAGTGCCGGCCTGGCTGGAGGGCCGGGGCGGTCAGCCGGAGGGCTACTGTCACCGGCAGATGCTGGACGCGGTCTTCTACGTCACCGACAACGGCGTCAAGTGGCGCTCCGTTCCTGCCGACTTCCCCGCCTGGGACCGCGTCTATGCCTTTTTCCGCAGGTGGCGCAAGAACGGCCTCGTCAAGGAGATAGACCCTGCGACCGGAACCCTGGCCGCTTCGGCCTCCGGCACCGGGTCCTGCACCCCGGGAGCGGGTGCGTCCGCGGCATCGTCGCCAGCGGCCATGGCCTCGGCCAACTCCGCCCGAGCGATCACCCGGCGCTCCAACACCATCTCAGCCGCACCGAATTCGGCCAAAACCCGGTCTGCCTCCGCCTGCAACTCCTCCACGCGCACCCGGGCGACCGCCTCCCCGCTCTTCCAGCAAACCCATCACCGACGCCACCGGCGCCTCCGCATCGTCGAGACCGAACAGGACGTCCGGACCCTCCCACGCCGACACCGGAACCATGCCTGTACAGCGGAAACTCACCGATCACGTCCGGAATGACAACGGCTTCTGACACAGAAGGGGCGCAGGCCCTGACCGGGGCCGCTGGCCTTGATCCTGACCGGGGCCGCTGGCCTTGATGTTGAACAGGTAGCGGCCCAGGATGTCCTTATCTGGACACCTTCGGGTGAGGGCCGTTCCGACTGCGTTGCGGTGAGCTTGCCGCCTCGTTGAGCCGTCCGAGAGGCGGTCGGGGAGGCTTTGGTGCGGGTGCTTCAGGAGCATCAGGACGGGATCGTTCGCCGAGTGCAACTCGTCGATGACGAAGATGAGCCGGTCGGGTCGGCCTGCCGGTTCCTGGACCACTTGGCAGACCGGGGCTTCTCACCGAACACCTTGAGGGCCTACGCGTACGACCTGAAGTACCTGTTCACGTTTCTCAGCCAAGAAGACATGGACTGGCGGGACTTCAGCGCGCCGCACGCACTGCGGCTGTTGGCCTTTCTCCGACGCACGCCGTCTCGTCGCGCTGCCCAGCGGTTTGGACTGGCTGCGATCGCCGGCGGTCCGGACACACCGGGCAGGCTGCTGGCGCCTTCAACGGTGAACCGAATCCTGGCAGCTGTCTCCAGCTTCTACGAGCGATCGTCGCGGCGGAGTACGAGGGTGACGCCTCCCCGATGCAGACACGCCCCGATCCTGCGCTGGCCAGGGTGGCAGACCGCCATCAGCCGTTCATGGGGCGGGCCAGCCGTCAGCAGCCAGTTCGTCGGACGGTGACGGTCAAGCAGCCGCGGCGTCTGCCCCGGCCGATGGACGAGGCCGTGCTGGAGGAGTTCATCGGGAGTCTCAAGCGCTTCCGCGATCTGGCGATCTTCCTTCTCATGCTGGACGGTGGACTGCGGCCCGGCGAGGTCCTCTCGCTGCACGTTGCCGATATCTCCTACGGCCGGCGCCGGGTGACGATCCGCAAGAGGGACGACCACCCGCACGGAGTGCGGGGAAAGTCCCGCATGGAACGGATCGTCGATCTGCACGAGCCGCGGACGCTGGACGCGGTCAGCCGCTACGCCATGCACGAGCGGCCGTTGGAGGCTGTCAGCCCGTTCGTCTTCCTCATCGCAGGCAAGGGCGCCCGCAGACTGGAACCGCTTGGTTACGACGCCGTGGTGCGTCTCTTTTCCCGCCGCATGGCCAAACTCGGACTGCGCACGCCAGAGACGACTCCGCATGCGCTGAGACACACGCATGCCACTGCGATGTGGGAAGGCGGAATGCGGGAGCTTTCGCTTCAGAAGCGGCTCGGACACGCTTCGCCGGAGTCGACGAAGGTCTACACCCGGGTCTCCGACGAGGCGGTACTGGCGGACTACACCCGGGCGCTGGAGAACAACCGATGACTGTCCTTGCGCTTGCAGCGGTTCCCGAACCGCCACCTCGACGCGAACACGCCTCGCGGAGCGAGTACGAATCCTGGGTCCGTTCCACGTTCCCCGGAGCGAGGGGAACCGTCAGCTCGCGACTGTTCTTCTATAAACGCTTCGTCGAGCGGTGGCCTGACCTGGAGGAATGGTTCGCCGCCCCTTTGCTGGTCCGTCTGGACTTGGGCGCCGATGCGGCGGCTGGCCCTGGCATGCGTCGCGGGACTTCACACGAAGCGGGCTCCTACCTGGCCTACCTCGCGCTGACCCACGACATGCCGATGGACGCCGACTGGGTGCTTGCCCGAAACTTCGACAGCCTGTTTCACCCCCGTGTTGCTCCCGCGCTGGGGGTGGACCTAGACCTGCTGAACACCCTCGACCAACGTCAGCAACAACTCGGCTACCGAAGTGGAAGGTCAGCCCTGACCTGGGGAGTCGCTCGCCTCGTCCTCTGGAAGGGAGATCCGGACATCACCGCCATCACCCACCAGGACCTGGTCTCATTCAGCGAAGAGATCCGCCGATGGAGCTTGTTACCGGAAGCCGCTGTCATCCGGGCAGCCCATATCCACAGCACACGCCGTGTGCACGAACCGCCCGTACTCGTCAGCCAGTTCGAGAAAGCATCCCTGAGCCGATTGCACAGTCTGCACGTGCTCATGTTCAACACCGGCCAGATCAGCGAGCCACCATTTCACGGTCTGAAGACCCGCGAACTATGGCGCGAAGAACTCACCCCGGCCGACACCCCGCCCGCGGTCGCTGCACCGGTCAATCGCTGGCTGGCCGGACGCCTCCAGAGCACCGACCGGGCCGAATCCGTACGCAACGCTCGCGACGCCTTTCGCTACTTCCTTCGCTGGCTCGGCCAGAGTCATCCCGAGATGGCCAATCTCGCCGAGCTGACCCGGTCCCACGTCGAAAGCTGCCTCTCACACCTGCACCAGCGGATCAACCAACGTGCTGCAATTCTTCCGCGAGAGCAGTCAGTGGGGATGGACCGACGTCCCAGCCCGGCCTCTCCTCGGCCGCTCGGACCTGCCGAAACTTGCCATGCGGTTGCCCCGCTTCATCCCCAGGGACGAGCTGGGTCGGTTCATGCAGTCCATCGACGAACTGGACGACCCGCATCAACGGGCTGCCCTGCTCCTCTTGCGCTGGAGTGGAGCCCGCCGCGGCGAGATCGCCCGGCTGGCCCTTGACTGCCTGGACGCCTACCCCGATGGCTACCCCCGGCTTCGGATCCCGGTCGGCAAAACCTATACCGAGCGCATGATCCCCTTGCACCCCCAGGCGGCGGACGTCCTGCGCGAGCTGATCGATTCGGCCAAAGCCGCGAACGCCGCGGCCCGCCACGATGCATGGGCCCAACAGCCGGTTCGCTACGTGTTCATGCGACGAGGCAAGCCCATGGGTCGGCACTTCCTCTTCGAAGACGCCCTGGAGATCGCCTGCCGCAAGGCTGGACTCGTCGACGGCGACGGCAATCCCACCGTGACTGCCCACCGGTTTCGCCACACCGTCGGCACCCAGTTCGCCGAAGGGGGCGCCCAGATCCAGACCATCATGGCGGTCCTCGGGCACCGCAACGCGCAGATGTCGGCCACGTACTCCCACATCAGCGACCCCGTCCTGAAGGAGCAGTACCAGAAAGTCATTGCCGCCGGCGGACGGATCGCGGGACCTGCCACCGAGGAACTACTGAGCAGAAAGATCGGCGAAGACACCCTGAACTGGCTCAAGACCAACTTCTTCAAGACCGAGCTCGAACTCGGACACTGCCTGCGGGCATCCGCTGAAGGGCCCTGCGAGTGCGATCTCTATCTCCGTTGCTCGAAGTTCCTCACCACCAGTGAGTACGCCCCGCGCCTGCGGTCCCGGCTCACCCGCGAGCAGCAACTCGCCCAGGATGCCGTCGAGCGCGGCTGGCCCCGCGAGGTCGAGCGGCACAACGCCATCGCCGACCGGATCCGTGGCCTCCTCGCCGACCTTGGAGAGAGCGCAGCCCCTGGCCGCCCTGACAACCACTGCTGACCACGCACAATCGTCCCCATGGAATTCGAAGACCCGGAACTCATGGTCGATGCCTTCGCGATCGTCGGAGCCTTCAACATGGCCGACATGCAGCGATCGCGCCGGGCCCTGCTGTTCTGGCTCCACCCTGGCGAGTTGGACGGACGGACTGGCCGCCGCATGCGCGCATCCGCCGGGCAGTGGCCGCGTGAGCGGGATCGCCCCCGCGGGGCCCGCTGGAACTCCGCCGGGCAGTGGCCGCGTGAGCGGGATCGGTGACCACACCCTCCGCTCGATGCAGACGGCGTATCTCAGCCCAGTCCTCCACCTTCAGCACCCTCCAAATGATCAAGGGGGGTTAATTCTGCGGGACCACCAGGGGGTCAGTCACGACACAGCCGGGCGGGCCCCGGATGTACTCCTCCAGTGGTAGCCAGGGGCTTGATCCGCCCACGGCCGTATCGCAAATGCCATCTCCAGCCAGACGTTTCGCAGTCCGCTGCCGGCCACTCTGGTTGTACCGCCGCGGAACATCGGCTCAATGCCTGGGCCCGGCGGGAAGGACCCCAAGGTGCCGCACGCGATCCACGCGAACCCCCCGAGAGTGCCGCACCCCACACCACCCCGTCTGGAGCGTTTCTCTTGTTCACGCACGGCCTCCCCGACTACGACCCGTTCCTGCGCGCAGTCGCCTCCGTCGAGCACGGCCACGCCGCCTCCCTCACAGCCTCCCCTAATCACTCACGGCCGCTGAACTCCACCCGCATGCCCACCACGGACTGGACCCACGGCCTCAAGTCCCGGATCGGAGCGCCCGAACAGTGGTGGAGCGTCACGATGCCGATCACGACGACGGACGAACGGCCCGGCACACACACCTTCGTCATCTGGGCGATCACCGCTCAGGCCGCGCTTTCCTCCGCCGTCAACGTCGCTCGCTCGGACATAGCCAGCAAACGCCGACGCTACGCAACGATCGACACCAGTGCCGCAGTCATCACGCTCTGGAAAGGGTGAGTACCGCCCGCGCTCTCGTTGAAAGACGGTGCCAGGGCCCCCGGCTGCCGGAGGCCCTGGCACCGTCGCAGGTTCAGCACATGCACGCGGCACACCGGGCAATCAGGTGCGCCCCGCAGTCCCCCGCAGTGCCCCAAAGACGCGGGAAAGGCTGCCATCGGTCACGCGCAGAGCAACGGCCACCTCCAGCCGTGCGGGACCAGCGAGCGCCCGTTCGACCAGGCCCACGCCGATGGCACCCACAGGCTGGCCGGAGCTGTCGGCGACTGGGGCGGCGACGCTGGCCTCGCCCACGGCTGCTTCCTGTTCTTCCAGCGCATAGCCCGCTGGCGGACCTGCTCCAGCTCGCGCGCCATGCGGCCGGGGGCGTCGGTAAGCGAGGCAGGCTCGCCGGCGAGCAAGTGGTCGCGCAGCGCCTGGGGGCACATGCGCCACGATCGTCCTTCCCAGCGCACAGACGTTCCAGGGGATGGTGTGCCCACCTCCGAGATCTGAACAGACCCGCCGGGCGGGCAGGCATGGCGGGCCAACAGGGTCTGGTTACCCGCGAGTAAACCTACTCATGCCGCCTATCCCACGCGAGTGGCCAGCAGGTAGCCCACGCCAGAGCCCTGGTACGCAGTTCCTGGGTGCCCAGGTGGGCGTTGCCGAGCTGCACCAGGCCCGGGCCCCAGGCAGTCGTTGCCCGCCTCTGCATCCTGGATTCACAATTTTCCTCCCCCTCAAGGGTCCGCAGCAGTGCACGGGCGGTCGGCTTGGCAGGCTCTCGGCCAGGTCGGTCACGCCCAGCCTCGGCCCCATCGTGACGAGCTCCCGCAGGATGCGGACCGCTCGCTGCACCGATTGTTCTCAGGGGCTGTGTCCGCGTCGTTTTTAGTGGCGGGCTTGCGTATGCGGCGCCAGTGTGACCAGTGCAGAACACGGCTGGCCCGTGTGGGCCGACGGTGAGTGAGTCAGGTGTTCAGGCGTCTACTCTCGGCGAAGCTGAGGTGGATGGGCTGGGGAGGATCCGTTTCTGCTTTGTCGGCGTCGAGTTCGCGGACGAGCAGGACGGTGAGACAGGCGAGGGAGTTGTAGCCGATCACGGGCATGCACCTCTTGCGCTGGTCGGTGGTGACCTGCCGGTTGCTGTCTCCGGCCGTCCTGCCGACCGTGCGCCAGCCGTCAGCGATGTTGCCGAGTTTTTTGATGTCGGCGTGGACCAGTTCACCGGGTCGGGGTCATTCGTGGCAGCGGATCGGCTCGCCGCTGGGGCGGTCCATCCAGGCCAGCCGGTTCAGACCCTGCCGGGCAGGGGGGATCACGTGCACCGTCGAGGCGGGCAGGCCCAGAATTAGGCCGATCCGGGCCGGTCCCACGTTGCGCGCCTGCCGGATCTCGTAGACGCGGGCCTCCAGAGCCGATGAGGTGCGGTGCGGAGTGGTCCGGGGCCGGCTGGAGCGGTCAAACAGGTCTACCTCCCCCTCAGCCCGCCGCCCACTTGTGGGCCGTGGCCCGCGAGATACCCGTCTCGGCCGCAACATGCGCGACCCGGCGGCCTGAGCGGACACGTTGAACCAGCAGCCGCCTGCCGTGAACGGTCAGCCGGGCATTACGGTGGGACACGAAGACCTCCGTGTGCGATGCAGTCCTAGACAGCTCCACCACACCGGAGGTCTTCGCCATGATCAAGCCCGGCGACAGTCAACAACGCTCGTGATCAATACACCCAGGGCGGCGCTCAGCGCTGGCGCGGGACGAATGCCTCGGAGCAGCCCTTGCCGTGGTGCAGGCCGAGGCCTATCAGTGTCCGGGCCAGCGAGGCGTCGTCGTCGATCGCTGTCAGCTGATAGCCCTCGGTGGGGTGCGGGGCCAGGAGTGCCATGAGGTCGCGTGCGGGAACGAAGGCGGAGGGGGCGAGCCGGGTGTGGTGCAGCCACAGTCCTTCGCCCAGGTGCGCCACGGCGCACGGGGGAATCCGGCGGTCGTGCTCGTCAGTGGTGGTCGGATACCCCTGGAAAGAGGAGGCTTCCAGGACCAGGGCGAGGGTGGCGGGGAAGTCTGCCGCGGCGGCCAGTGCGTGGTCGACGGCGAGCAGGCCTTCCTGCCGGGCCCGTTCTGCGGTCGCCCACGCGCCTTCGGCGCGGTGGAGCTCTGCTTCGGCCTCCGACCGGGCGAGGAAACACGAGGTGAATCGGCGCAGGGCTTTGATGGGAAGTACGGGCGGGAGAGGCGCTGTCATCGGTTCGCTCCTGTCGGGGACCAGACTGGAAAGGCAGCCAGCGTGGGATGCGGGGCAGCACTGGCGAATGGTGCGGGTGGCAAGCAGCTGCTGCATCCCAGTCAGGTTGCCCGCCCGGCCCCGCGTGCCGCGTCCCGCTGGAGAAGGCATCTGAACCCCACCCAGGGAGTCAGGCAGCCGCGCAGTACATCCTGGGATGTACTGCGCCCCTCGCGGCGCGGCCCGACACCGAATGGCCGGGGCGCAGAAATGAACAACGCCGACGATAAGGGGCCGACAGTGCCCCACGGGCCGGAGCTGTGCCGTGCGCCTTGCGGCCGCAGCGGCCAACGGTCACTTTCCAGGGCCAGCTGGCTGGCTGGGCACCCGGCGCAGGGGCCATGCTGGCTGGTCGCGCAGGAGCTGGACGAAGGCCTGCTCTGCTGCGGAAAGCAGCCGGTCCCGGCGCCGCAGAAGAGTGATCGGGCGGGCCTGCGCAGCCTGTTCCACCTCAAGGAGTGCCAGCGTTCCCGACCGGACGTCGTCGGCGACGGCATGCTCGGAGATCAATGAGATGCCCAGGCCGGCCGCCACGCAGCGCTTGACCGCTTCCGGCCCCCACACCTCGGTCCACGACGCCTCGGTGAGACCCCAGCTCCCCAGGGTGCTCTCCTGCAGTTCTCGGGTCTGGGAGCCCGGCTCGCGCAGGATCAGGCGTTCACCGGCGAACATGTCGGCCGTGAGGGACGCGATCCCGGCCAGCGGATGGCCAGGGGCGGCGACCATCACGAGGCGTTCCTCGAGCACGGTCTCGGACACCAACCGCTGATCGGCCGGAGCGCCCGCGACCACCGCGATCCCGACGCCTCCGCTCAGCAGCTGCTCGATCACCGCCTTGTTGTTTCCGACGAAGATGTGGCCCTCGACGCTGGGATGGCGGGACCGGTAGGCGGCGAGCAGGTCGGGCAGGAGGTAGGTGCCCACCGTCGTCGACCCGCCGACCACAATGCGCCCCGTCTGCAGGCCGCTGAGCTGCTGGACCGCGGCGACAGCCTCCTCGGCCAGCAGAAAGACCCGCTTTCCGTACGTATCGAGCACCTGCCCCTCGGCCGTGGGCCGGATCCGCCCGCCGGAGCGGTCGATGAGCGTGGTGCGCAGCGACTCCTCCAGCCTGCGCACCTGGTTCGAGACCGAGGGCTGGCTCATGTACAGCTTCTGTGCGGCGGCCGAGAACCCCCGGTGCTCCACCACCTGCATGAAGATCCACAGTCGGTGCAGGTCGAGTTCCACGGGCTACTCCCGTTCATGCAGGGCCCTTCTAAGAGCCGTGATCTGGTTGTGCAACGAGCTTGATGCTAACTGTGTTCAGCATGAAGCAAAAGGGGCAATTTCACCACGACCGCTGGCGAGACTATGAGCGTCATAGCCGAGCAGCAGGTTCCAAGCTCGCTCTACCTGGTGTTACTTCTGGTGGACCCTTGAGGGGATCCGCAATCCCGGCCCCTCTTCACATGGCACCAGAGGGGCATTGATGACACCGCCAAGTCAGAACACAGGACAGAATAGCCGAACCGTTGTCAACGGGCGTGGTTACCCGTGGCCGGCCGCTCCGGTCGTCGTGATCTGCGTCGACGGCAGCGAGCCCGCTTACCACGAGCGCGCCATCGCCGACGGCAGGATGCCCTTCCTGGAAGGGATGCTCGGGACAGGCAGCGACCTGCGCGCCGAGTGCACGATGCCGTCGTTCACCAACCCCAACAATCTCTCCATAGCCACCGGCGTCCCTCCGGCGGTCCACGGCATCTGCGGCAACTACTTCTATGACGCGCAGGCCGGTGTCGAGGTCATGATGAACGACCCGGAGCTGCTGCGCGCGCCCACCCTGTTCGCCGAATTCTCCCAGCGTGGCGCAAAGGTCGCGGTGATCACCGCGAAGGACAAGCTGCGCCGTCTGCTCGGGCGCGGGCTGTCCGACGGCATCTGCTTCTCCGCCGAGAAGGCGGATCAACTCACGGTGGAGGCAAACGGCATCGACAAGGTGCTGGAGCGGGTCGGCATGGAGCTCCCCTCCGTGTACAGCGCCGAACTCAGCGAACTGGTCCTGGCCGCTGGCGTCGACGTGCTCGAGAACGAGCGGCCGGAACTGATCTACCTGTCGCTGACCGACTACATCCAGCACAAGCATGCGCCGGGCTCACGGGTAGCCAACGACTTCTACGCGATGATGGACGGCTACCTCGCCCGCCTCGACGCCCTCGGTGCTGTGGTGGTGGTCACCGCCGATCACGGCATGAACGCCAAGAGCAACGGCGACGGCACGCCCCAGGTGGTCTACCTCCAGGAGCTGCTGGACGGCCTGTCCGCCGGTCCGCTCGGCGAGGGCGCCGCGCGAGTCGTGCTGCCCATCACCGACCCTTACACGGTTCACCACGGCGCCCTGGGCTCCTACGCCACCGTCCACCTGCCCGAGGGAGCCGACGTCTCCGGGGTTGGGTCCGAGCTGTCGGCGCTCGAGGGCATCGTCGAGGTGATCACCCGGGAGGAGGCGTGCGAGCGCTTCGAGCTCCCCGGTGACCGCATCGGTGAGCTGGTGGTCATTGCCGACCGCAACACCGCGCTGGGTACCACCCCGGACCGGCACGACGTGTCCGGTTTCAAGGAGCCGCTGCGCTCCCACGGCGGCCTGACCGAGCAGCAGGTCCCCTTCCTGGTGAACCGCTCCGGCATCCGTCTTCCCAACGGACACCGGCTGCGCAACTTCGACTCGTACTGGGTCGGCACCGCGCTGGCCGCCGGCAAGCAGCCGCAGTACTGACCAGCTCCGCGGACGCCGACACCGACTCCCCCAGCGCGCGGGACACGGTCGCGTCCCCGCCGTCGGTGACTCCACTTCCGGCCCCCCTGCACCACCTGATGGACCCCTCGCACATCCCCCGTCACCACACACGACAGGCAAGGCCCCGCCATGACTCAGACATCGGAAAGACCACAGGGACTCACGACGAAGCAGATGCTGGCGGCCCATCCGGGCCTCGGCGGCTGGCGTGTCAAGGCCTTCGCCGCGACGTGGCTCGCCTATGCCACCTATTACTTCGTGCGCGAAGCACCCTCGGTCGCCCAGCTCGGCATCCTGGAGGAGGGCTCCGGGCTCGAGCACGTCCTCACCAAGCCGGTCTGGGGTGTTCTCGACACGCTTTACCTCGTCACCTACGCGATCGGCCAGTTCATCTGGGGCGCGTGCGCCGACCGGTTCGGTACCCGGATCGTGGTGATCGGCGGCATCATCACCTCGATCGGGGCGGCGCTCGTCATGGGCATCAGCCCCACTGTCGTGGCCTTCGGCGTCGCCATGACCGTGCTGGGCTTCGCCCAGTCCACCGGCTGGGCCCCGCTGTGCAAGAACGTCAGCAACTTCTTCACCGTGAAGGAACGCGGACGTGTCCTTGGCCTGTGGAGCACCAACTACGCCTTCGGCGGCCTGGCCTCCGTCCCCTTCCTCGGATGGCTTGCCTACGGCCTCTTCGACAGCTGGAAGGTGGCCTTCTTCGGCGGCGCCGCGGTCATGGGCATAGCCCTCCTCGTCTTCCTCGTCCTCCAGCGCAACAGCCCCGAAGCGGTCGGCCTGCCCAACATCAATGACGCCGAGCGCGGAACGGCGGCCCAGGCAAGTGACCAGGCCGCCACCGACAGGCCCCGGCCGGCCAAGGGCAGCACACTCAAGGCCCTGCGCGACCCGATGGTCCTCACCCTGGGCGCCGCCTACTTCCTGATCAAGCCGGCCCGCTACGCGATCCTCCTGTGGGGCCCGATCATCGTCAACGAGCGGCTCCCGCAGGTGGGCAAGGTTTCCGCAACGGCCATCACCATCGCCTTCGGCGTCGCCGGCTGCCTGGCCCCCTCGCTCATCGGTTTTGTCTCCGACAAGGTCTTCGGCTCCCGCCGGGTGCCGCCCGCCGTCCTCAGCCTGGTCCTGCTGACGATCGTCCTGGCCCTGTTCTCCCCGCTCACCGCCAGTGGCAGCGTCACCATGATGATCGTCGTCCTCGGATTCATGGGCCTGTCCGTCTACGCGGCCGACTCCATGATCTCCTGCACCGCCGCCGTCGACTTCGGCAAGTCCGACAGCGCAGGCACCGCAGCCGGCGTGGTCAACGGATGCGGATCGGTCGGCGCCATCTTCGGCGGCCTCCTGCCCGGCATCATCGGCGGCCACACCTACTTCTACCTCTTCGCCGGTGCAGCACTGCTGGCCGCCCTGATCATGCTCCCCCGCTGGAACCGGGTCCCGGTCGCAGCCTGAACCAAGCTCTCTGTGTCCTCAGGGCCGTGCACGGCCCTGAGGACACAGACTCACACCCGAAAGGGGCACCCATGCCCACCAACCACGCTGACACCGCCGTCATCGGCGGGGGCATTGTCGGACTCGCCCACGCCCTTGCGGCAGCCAAGCGCGGCGACCGGGTCGTCCTGTTCGAACGGGACGATTTCTCCGTCGGTGCGTCCATCCGCAACTTCGGACTGATCTGGCCGGTCGGCCAAAAGCGCGGCGCCATCTACCAACGGGCACTGCGGGCCCGCGAGATCTGGCTCGAAATCGCCGCCAAGACGGACCTGTGGTGTCCCCAGACCGGCTCCCTCCACCTGGTCCACCACCAGGACGAGGAAGCCGTCCTGGAGGAGTTCCTCGCCACCACGCCGGCCGCCCGTGACCAGGGATGCCGCATGGTGACCCCCGCAGAGGCCGAACAACTCGGCGCCGGAGTGAACACCGACGGCCTCAAGGCGGCCATGTGGAGCCCGACCGAGCTGAATGTGGACCCGCGCCGGGCCATCCCCACCGTCGCCCGCTACCTCGCCGACGAGTACGGCGTCGACGTACGCTTCGGAACCACCGTGCGCGGCATCAACCTGCCACACCTGGACACCACAGCCGGTATCTGGCACGCCGACCGCGTCTTCGTCTGCAGCGGCAACGACTTCGAGACCCTCTACCCCCACGTCTACTCCGCAGCAAACCTGACCCGCTGCAAGCTGCAGATGCTGCGCACGCCGCCGCAGCCGGGCAACTGGCAACTGGACGCCACCCTCTGCGCGGGGCTGACTCTCCTGCACTACGCGGCGTTCAAGCAGTGCACGTCACTGTCCGCCCTCTCCGAGCGCATGCACGAGCAGTTTCCCTTCCACGGCGACAACGGGATTCACGTCCTCCTGTCGCAGACCGCGGACGGGGCGCTGACCATCGGCGACAGCCACCACTACGGAAAGACGCACGACCCGTTCGAGAGCGAAGCGGTCAGTGAGGCGATCATGGATTACCTCAAGACGTTCGCCAACGCCCCCGATCTGTCCATCGCCCAGCGCTGGACCGGCTACTACCCCTCAGCTCCCCGAGGAGCAACAGAAGTAGTGGTCAACCCCGAGCCCGGCGTCACGGTCGTCAACGGCCTCGGTGGCGCGGGAATGACCCTCTCCTTCGGACTCGGTGAGGAAAACCTCGCAGCCTGACCCGCCTGACCCCTTTCCATGGAAGCCCCCAGGGACGCACTCGGCGCCCTCGGGGGCTTCTGTGCTCCGAGGGCACCGTCACCGGGCTCGTCCAGACCGTCGTGTGCGCTGAACCGGGTGACAGCGGTGGCGCGCTGTTCACGCAGGACGGCAGCGCAATCAGCATCACCCTCGCGCCGCGACGGAACTGCATCTTCGGCGGCACGACGTTCTTCCAGCCGGTCACCACCGCCCTGGCTGCGGTTGCCGCCACTATCGGGCGACCAGGGCGGCAACTCAGGTGCCCAGAAAGGGAACGCTCCTCAAACGGCCGCCAGAACGTGGGCGGCGACAGCCGCAACAACAACCAAGGTCGCTCACACGCGAATCCTCCCTGTGCGAAGCGGTTCCGGGCGCGTGTGGCCCGGAACCGTCCGCGTCAGGTGGCGGCGCACCCGTTGGCTGCGACGCTGTTGCCCCTATGCACCTGCACCGGCCAGGGCAGGCACGGCGGCAAGTATGCGTGCTCTGACATCCTCCACCGGGCCGACGGCATCCACGTTGGCCAGGATGCCCAGCGCTGCGTACCGCACGAGCAGGGGGGCTGTCCGCTCGGTGCAAGCGGCCAGTCGACGCCGGATGATGCGCTCGCGGTCGCCCTCTCGTCTGATCAGCCGACCGCCGCATGTGTCGCAGGCTCCGGACACCCGGGGCGGGGCGAAATTCACGTTCACGACCAGGTTGCAGGACTGACAGGCCCGCCGTCCTGCCAGACGGCGCTCGACCTCGGTGGTGGAGACTTTGAGGGCCAGCACGTGATCGAGTCGTCTTCCCTGCACGGCCAGCATCCCATCCAGGAGTACCGCCTGGTGCACATTGCGCGGGAACCCGTCCAGCAGGAACCCTGCTGCTGCGTCCTCCGCGGCGATGCGCGCCTTCACCATCGCCATCGTGATGTGATCCGGCACCAGAGCCCCGGAGTCCATGTACTTCTTGGCCTGGCGTCCGAGGAGCGTGCCGTCGCGGAAATGGGCTCGGAACAGGTCACCACTGGAAATCGACGGAATGCCCAACCGTTCTGCGAAATGGCGGGCCTGGGTTCCTTTTCCGAATCCGGGCGGGCCTATCAGGACTACGTGCATCGATCTCTCCCGTTCGGGGTTGAGGTTCTGTCTCTGCCGACTGCCGCCGTCGGTGTCAGCCGTCGCCGGGTGACGTCGCCGAGCTGGCGGTTCTCGGCCACATCGCGGAGGAGGCGGCGCATGATCTTGCCGGAGCTGGTCTTGGGGAGCTCGGCGACCAGCGTGATCCGCTTGGCTTTCGCGATGGCACCCAACGCCTGCCCGACGTGTATGCGCAGGTGGTTGACGAGGTTTTGGTCCTCGCTGGCGGAGCCGCGGAGGATGACGAAGGCGACGATGGCCTGGCCGGTGGTCTGGTCGGCGGCGCCGACGACGGCTCCCTCGGCGACCTTGGAGTGCGGCGACCAGAGCGCATTCCACCTCGACGGTGGAGATGTTGTGGCCAGGAGACCAACATCACGTCGTCGACCCGGCTCAGCAGCTGCGAGTCGATGTCCTGCCCGGTGCGGCTGACCACCAGCACATGGCGCACGTCCTGGGTGCCGGGTCGTGTGAGGGCCTCGTCGACGGCGGCTTGAGGGCGCTGGGCCTGCCGCGGCAGTAGCCGCGGCGGCGGTGATGACCACCTTGGCGTCGGCTTCCTTGATGCGGGTGGCGAGTGCGTCGGCGTGGGAGCCGCCGAAGACCACCGAATGCGGGGCGCCGATACGGGCACAGGCCAGCATGGCCACAACAGCCTCGGGACCATCGGCAGGTAGATCGCTACCCAGTCGCCGGGGCCCACCCCGAGCGCGGTCAGGGCCCCGGCCGCCTGGCAGACCTTGCGATGCAGTTCGAGGTAGGTGATCGACCGGGTGGCTCCTGGTTCGCCCTCGAGGTGGATGGCGACCCTGTCCCCCAGCCCGTTCTCCACATACCGGTCGCCGCAGTTGTGGGCGACGTTCAGCTTCCCGTCGGCGAACCACTTCGCGAACGGCGGGTTCGACCAGTCCAGGGTCTGGTCCGGCTGCGTCGACCAGGTGAGCCGTCGGGCTCGCTCCGTCCAGAAGCCCAGGCGGTCGGAATCGGCCTGGGTGCAGGCGTCTTCGCCGACCTTCGCTGCTGCGGCCGGCTCGGGGGGCGCGCCGTATCCGCGTTCTTCGCCCGCCGGAGTCGTCGGGCTTCCGTTGCTCACCCTGCTTCCTACTCCCTTTGGCGCGGGACCGTTGAGGGCGTGACGCCCAGCAACGAGGGGTGCCTCGCGTGGTGCACCGCAACGGTCCCGCAGTCCTATGAGGGCGAACCGGCGCTCACGTCATCGGCGGCCCACAGGCTGCTCGCCTGCTCCAGCGCGGCGATCAGCTGTGCGGTCAGGTCGTGGGCGGCGTCCTGCAGGGGGGCGCGTACGGTCCCTCCGGGCAGGCCCTGGTGGTTCAGCAGGGCCTTGGCCGTCACGGCCCCGGGGGATTCGCCCCCCATCATCGCCTCGATCAGTGGCAGCAACCGTTGGTGCAGTTCCGCAGCCTTGGCAGGCCGACCGCTCTCATAGGCGTCCAGAACCGCCCGCACAGCGTGCCCGGCCACATTGCCGACGGCGCTGACACAGCCCACGGCCCCGACGGCGGCGAGTGGAAGGTTCAGCTCATCGGCCCCCGAGTAGTAGCGAAGCGGGGTCGAGGCGATCACTGCGGCGCTCTTGCCCAGGTTGTATGCGCAGTCCTTCACCGCCACGATCCGCGGGTGCTCGGCGAGCTGCAGCAGCGTGTCCCGGCGCAGCTCGACCCCGGTCCGGGCGGGGATGTCGTAGAGCATGACGGGCAGCCCGCAGGCATCGGCGACCGTGCTCAGATGCCGTACCAGAGCAGTTTGCGGGGGCCGGCTGAAGTACGGGGTGACGACCAGCAGGCCCTGAGCGCCGGCCCGTTCGGCCTTTTGCGCCGAACGGACGGTATGGGTGGTGTCGCTACTGCCAACCCCTGCGGTGACGATCGCCCGATCACCGACTGCTTCCACAACCGCCCGCAGCAGGTGCCTCTTCTCCGCGCCTCGCATGGTCGACGACTCCCCCGTGGTGCCGTTGACCACGATTCCGTCGACGCCATGACGGTCCACAAGGTGGGTGGCGAGGCGGCCTGCACCGTCCAGGTCCAGGGCGCCGTCGCGTGTGAAGGGGCTGACCATCGCGACCACGACCCGGCCGAACGGACGCTGAACTCTGATCACTGGAGGTTCTCCCTTGTCGCAGGCGGGGTAGTCGGATCCGGTATGACGAACCACTGAGCCGGAGCACAGGTTCGGGCGGGCGTCGCACACAACCCCGGTGGCTCGTGCCGAATCCCCTGGCGATGGCTAGTAGGCGAGGCAGGCCGAGCGCCACTCGGTGTAGAAGTCCCACACCTGCGGTGAGCACTCAGGCGGCCCATACTGGGACGCCTTGCGCCGACATGCGGCAGGTGGGCGTAGGCACCGACTCCTGGGCGGTTCACGTGGAGCATGCCTGCCTCGAGCCGGTCGACGGCTTCGAAGGCGCGGGTCTGGGAGGCGGTGAAGACCGTTCCTGACATGCCGTAGCGCACTGAGTTCGCGATGCGCAGCGCGTCCTCGAATCCATCGGCCTCGATCACGCTGAGGACGGGGCCGAACACCTCTTCCTGGGCGAGCTCCGAGTCCCAGGCGACATCGCTGATGACGGTCGGCGCGACGTAGCAGCCATCGGGGAGGCCTACGGTGATCCGGCCTCCGCCGGACAGCACCTTGCCTCCCTGGTCCTGCCCCTTGCTGATCGCGTCCAGGCAGGCGTCCATCCGGTCGGTGTTGACCACCGGGCAGATCTGGGACAGCGGATCGGTCCCCGGCCCGACGCGCAGAGCAGAGGCCCGTGGCACGAGCCGGCTCAGGAACTCCTCCTTGACCCGGACGTCGACCACGACCCGGGAGGTGGCACTGCACGGCTGCCCGGCCTGCCCGAATGCCCCCTTGAGCACAGCCTCCACGGCCTTGTCGAGGTCGGCGTCGTCCAGGACAGGGACCGCGTTCTTGCCGCCGAGTTCGAGCTGGGTGCGCAGCAGCCGGTGGGCGCCGCCGCGGTGGATCGCGGCACCGACCCCGGGGGATCCGGTGAAGCTGATTCCGGCCACGAGCGGATGCGCGACCAGGGCCTCCTCCCCCGCCGCGGCATCCCCTTGGACAAGGTTGAGCACTCCAGCGGGAACCCCGGCGTCCTGGAACAGATCCACCAACAGCGCCGAGGTCAAAGGAGTGAAAGGGGACGGCTTGAGGACGGCGGTGCAACCGGACAGCAGCGCCGGGGCGACCTTCCACATGGGAATGGCGAGCGGGAAGTTCCAGGGGAAGACCAGTCCCACCACGCCGATGGGGCGGCGGAAAGTGATCGCCCAGGTGCGGTCTTCCTCGGCGGGGGTCGTCACGCCGTTCAGGCGGCGGGCCTCCCCTGCGGTGAATTCCAGGACGGCGACGGCCCGCCCCACCTCGCCACGTGCCTCAGACAGCAGCTTTCCCTGCTCCCGGGTGATCGCCTGGGCAAACAGCTCCGCACGCTGCTCCAGCAGCCGGCCTGCTGCGGTGAGACAGCTGGCCCGCCGGATGGGGCCGAGAGCCTGCCATGCAGGCAGTGCCAAGGCCGCCGCATCCACCGCACGGTCGGTGTCCACCCCGCCGGACTCTGCGAAGTTGCCGATCACATCGTCGGCGTCAGCAGGATTGATATTCGGCCGAGTCTGCCCGCTCTCGGACGATGTCCACTGGCCGCCAATAAAGTTGAGCAGGTGCCGGGGCCGAATGAATTCAGCTACGGGATTCACCATGGGTCGGCCTTCCTGTGCGATGTACTTGCCAGCCTTGACGAGCCTTTGACGTGGCACAACACGCACCAGGGGGCTACTTGTAAATCCCCTCCATAACCCTTCGCTATACGACCTGATGCGTAGCGGCGGCAGCGCATGCCTTCGAGCCGGCATCGGGGGATACGGCCTCTTGCGACTGCGTGTCCGTCTGCGGGCCACGTTCCCGCTATGGATGCCATAGCCAGGGCGAATCCCCGTCCGTTGCCGCTGTTGCCGCATGTGGTCGGGATCGACCTTCACAGCCGCGGAAGGCGTGCCGCAGTCCGCGTCGGCATACGCGCTGTCCAGTCTGGCCTGCCCTGCCCACATGGGTAGTCGGCTCATTGGCCTTACCCGGAGGAAAGCCTCACGGCCACAAACGAAGGACCCAGCAGTGCTGCTCAAGAGGACAGACCGGCCGCGGTGACAAGGCGCCGGTTGCTCGGCATGCTGGGAACGGCAGCTGCGGTGGCCGCGACCGGGGTCCTCCCCAAGGCCATCCACAAGATTTGCTCGCGGTCCCGTGACGCCGGGCGGCACCATCAACGATGTGCAGCACGCCGTGATGCTCATGCAAGAGAACCGGTCCATCGACCACTACTTCGGGACGCTGAAGGGCGTGCGCGGGTTTCAACGACCCAAGGCAATCCAGAACGAAGACGGCATGCCGGTCTGGTACCAGAAATGCAAAGACCACCCGGACGGACATGGAGAACAACGGCGACACGGAGTGCGTCATCACCGTGACCAACAGCTACGCAGCCTCATCGCCGCGGACATACACCCTCGGCCCCGGGGGAGCGACGACGACTTCTGGAACGTGGAACCCGCTCACCACTGGTACGACTTGACCGCCACCGCTAACACCGACAACGGATTCCCGCGCCGTTTCGCCGGCCATATGGAGACCGGCCGCTCCAGCTACAGCGACCCCCGCATGTAGGCCGACATCGCCGCTGCGGCCCGCCACCGGCGGGCCGCAGACGTCCTTGCAGTGATCGCCCGCCCGCGACTTCCACACTTCCCCCTGCTTGACACACAATTCAGCCGTCGGCCCGCTGCCGTCGTTGGGCCGCTGCTCCTCGATCACGTCTCGACGCGCTGCGTTCGCTCAAGGCAGTGCGTGTCGTACTGCGCGATCAGACGTTGCCCGATCACCGGTCCATGTCTCCGCCGGTGGCGGCCAGGAATTCCGCGCCAAGCAGGGAGCCGATGCCGGGCATGCTGGCGATCACCTCGGCGTGTTGGTGCTGGCGAAACCGGCCCTCGATGAGCTTGTCGGCCTCGGCGATCTTCTCGTTGAGGGTCATCACCTCCCTCGTGAGGTTGTGCACTCTGGGCTGTCATCGCCTCGCCGGGCACGCGCGTGCGCTGGCCTTCGGCGGCCTGTATGGCTGTGGTGGCATGATCATCGGCGCCTCGGACCTTGCGGTTGCGCAACCAGGTCGTCAGCCGACGGGCGCCAGTCCTGCGAAGGGCGGCCGGGGTCTGGTAGCCCGTCAGCAGTACCAGTGGGCCGACGTTGGTGAGATCCAGCGCCCGTTCAAGAGCGGGAAAGATGCTGGTGAGGTGGTTGCGGAGCCTGTTGATGGCCCGGGTGTGGTCGTCCGCGAGGTCACGGCGATGGCCAGTGAGGACCTTCATCCCGGTGAGCAGTTCATCGCTTGGCCTCAAAGGAGTCAGGTCGCGGCGGATACGGGCCTGGTCGGCGATGATCGCCGCGTCCCTCGCGTCGGTCTTGCGGTCACCTCGGTAGCCCTCGGAGGCCCGGTTGACCGCTCGGCCGGGAACATAGAGCGTCTCCTGGTCGTGGTTGAGCAACAGGGCAATCAGCAGGGCGGCTCCGCCGTCGGCCAAGTCGATCCCCCCGGTGACGTCCTCACTCAGAGCGCGGACGTCGGCCAGGAGCCGAAGCAGCTCCGGCTCGTCATTGGACACCCGCCGCGACAGCAGCCGCTTGCCGGTCTCGTCGATCACCACGCAGTGGTGATGGGTCTTACCAGCGTCGATACCGGCCCAGATTGCTGTCACCCGCACTCCACAGGTCGGTAGCTGGACTTGCACCACAGACGACCTCCCTGTCGAGTCCCTACTGAGCGATCAACGTCGCAATTCCTCGTCAGCAGCCGAGTCGTCGAGGGGCGCCGGGCGGCGAATCGTCTGAAGCCACGGACGGCAGAGGACTGAAAGCCACACTCGGCACCCCTGGGTGAGCCAACCCTACGAATGGCTCGCTCATCCCGATCAACAAGGTACGAGGACTGACTCCGGCTCACCCGGGACGGGGAGAGCCTGAGGCGCAAGATTCCGGACACTTTGTGCGTGTTGGAGTACGCACACTTCCCGGGAGATGGAAACGAAAGCTCCATGAAGAAGTCACATCGGGCGGAGGATTTCCGTCATTGATGGACGTACGGCCTGAGGGTCCGCTAGGTCAACTTTGTTCCATTCTGGACGGCACGTGCTGGCCATGTCTCCTTCGTGGCCAACAAATCGCCGGAGGCTTCCAGGTTGCGGGGTGAGCCGGTAGGCATGGCGCGTCATGGGCGCAGACCACGCCCATCGTTCACCGACCACAGCACCCTCTGGGGGTTTCCCATGCCTGAAATCACCCGCCGCCGCGCGCTCGGCGCCCTCGCCGGCGCCGCCGCCGCGCTGACGGTAGCGGGCACAGCCGCCGCTGCCGTACGGCCGGAGCCGGCCGCCACCGCTCCTTCGGCGTTCGACGAGGTCTACCAGGGCCGCCGAATACACGGCGCGCCGTCGCACGGAGGCGGACATCACGGAGGCGGACACGGCAGCGGCTATGCCGTGCGCATCGACGGAGAGGAACTGCACGTTATGCAGAACGCCGACGACACCTGGATCAGCGTTGTCAACCACTACGAGCCCCTCGCCACGCCCCGCGCCGTGGCCCGCGCCGCCGTGCTGGAGCTGCAGGGCGCAGAACTCGTCCCCCTTGCCGTCGCCTGATCCGGGAGCACTCTCACCATGACCGTACGCAAGAATCAGTCCCAGCTTTCCGCCACCGAGAAGAGGCGGTTCGTCAACGCCCTGCTGGAGCTGAAGCGATCCAATCGGTACGACACCTTCGTCACCACCCACAACGCTTTCATCATGAGCGACACCGACAGCGGTCGCCGCGTCGGGCATCGTTCGCCCTCCTTCCTGCCCTGGCACCGCAGGTTCCTCATAGAGTTCGAGCAGGCCCTCCAGTCCGTCGATCCGTCCGTGGCGCTCCCATACTGGGACTGGACGAAGGACCGGACCGCTGCTTCATCGATCTGGGCAGCCGACTTTCTCGGCGGTACCGGCCGTAGCCGGGACGAGCAGGTGATGGACGGGCGGTTCGCCTTCTCCTCCGGCAATTGGCCGGTGACTGTGAACACAGATACGCGTGGTTTCCTGCGCCGAAACCTTGGTGGTGCAGGGCGGTTGCCGACACAAGCCGATGTCGATGCGGCGCTTGACATCACTACGTACGACACCTCGCCGTGGAACAGTGCTTCCGCGGGTTCCTTCCGTAATACCCTGGAGGGTTGGCGCGGCCGCAGTGGCCTCCACAACTCGGTTCATGTGTGGGTTGGTGGGCAGATGACCAGTGGGGTTTCTCCGAACGACCCGGTGTTCTGGCTCCATCACGCCTTCATCGACAAGCTCTGGGCCCAGTGGCAAGCCCGCCACCCCCGTTCGGGCTATCTTCCGGCCGTCAGGACCCCCGATGTCGTCGATCTGCGCGGAACCATGAGGCCGTGGAACGACGTCACTCCGGCGGACATGCTCGACCACACCCGCTACTACACCTTCGACACAACCGCATAGGACAGGGCGGCGGACCTCGGCTTCGTTGTCGGCCGCCCGGTGCTCGACGACTGCCACCGCACCGACCACACCGACGGTGCAGAGGCAGGTGCCACCTGTAGGTGGGTAGCGTGTAGGGAGGTTGGGGAGCCCGCATCCGTTCCGGGTGCGGGCTTTCCGCGCGACGGAGGCCCACGAGGCGCCAGTCTGCATGCTCAGTCATCGGTTCGTGAGCGTTCCCACTCGGCCGCCCGCGCCACGGCGCAGAGGCCACCGTGGCCTGCAGTCCGGGCCTCCGCACCCAGCGGATGGACAAAGCAGTAGGCCTTGGGCGCGGTCAGTTTCGAGCGCGAACTCTGCGTTTGGTTCACGAAGTCGGCTGCCCGAACCGCGGTATCCGTGTGATGAAGTCTGCGTAGTGCCGTTCATCAATGCGGCAAACAATTCATCAGACACGTTGAGCAATAACTCCCATAATCCAGCTCTATTCCAGGACATAACGGTCAAATCGTGGGCGATGCACATCGAGTTAAGCGGAGAACGAGCCCTGTTCCGTATCGGATCGTTTCGCTCAGAGCGCTCGGCTCGATCAGTTGAAGCGCCCGCAGAAATCCACTTCAAGTCTCCGAGGTAGATGCATGCATCTGAACCGCTACGTTCGGCTCGCCCTCGCGTCGGCAGTCCCGGCGTTCGCACTGTCCGTCAGTGTCACGACTCCCGTCTTCGCGGCCGGCTATCAGGGCCTGCCGGACGGCGTTCTCACCCACAAGACCCTGGTCATCGGCATCGACGGTGCCGGCTTCAGTCGGCTCGCCAACGCCGACATGCCCAACCTGGAAGGCCTCCGGGCGGACGGCGTGACATCGAACACCAACCTGTACGCCGAGCCGATGGCCGACACATCCTCCGGCCCCGGCTGGTCCAACATCGGCCACGGTGTCTGGCCCGACAAGCATCTCGTCGTGGACAACGGGAGTTTCGGTGACAAAGGGGGTGGGCACGAGCGTGCCATCCACGAGCTCGTTAGCGCTTCCAACTCGCCACGGAACGGGATGTTTTCGTGGCGGGGTCGCGGAGCCCCTCGAAGTGTGGGGTTGTCGGCACATCCTTTTGAAACCGGTGCCGCTCATTCCTCGGTGCCTGGGACCGATGGCGCCCGCCGGCGCTGTCGCTTACTGGGGGCCGCGGCCGCCGGCGACTGCCCTGCCGACACAGTATGTAGGCAGTCGAGAGCATGACGAATGCCAGCCGCAGCAGTCCGCGCGCGGCATCGACCGCAATGAACAACGTTCCACCGTAGAGCGATGCGAGTGCTATCCAGCTCCAGCAGGGCACCAGGCATCGCTGGCCGACAGCGTCCCAGAGCAATGTTCCGAGCAGGATGGAAGCGGTGTAGTACGTGTACACGCTGGGGTCGAGCAGGATGCGAGCATTTGCGCCCAGGAGCACGACGGCCGGCCAGCGACCGCGCCATACGGCGAGAGCGCCCAGCACGAGCCCGAGGGCGAACTGCGCCGGCCGGTCCCACCAAGGCGTGGCCTCGTCCGAAATGCCCAACCAGCGCAGCGAGGAGGCGGAATCGTTGGGGATGGTGAATTGGGCCGCTGAGAGGGACCCTGGGTTGCTGAGGTAGAAGGGCAGCCAGGCCACGGCGACCAGCCCAAAGAACCAGGTCAACGAACGTTTCCAGAAGGATCGCGGTAGCGACATGATCAGCGGGAGGAACCCGGCGGCCCACGGCTTTGAGTCGACCGCCAATGCGAGGAAGACGCCGACCGCGTCAGATCTGTTCCGTACAAGTGCATGGACAGCCAGGGTTGTGAAGAAGAGCGCCAGAACGTCGTCGAGGTGGGCGAACCGAACGGAGACCTCGACCCACATAGGGATGAAAGCCAAGCCGGATACGAGGATGCGCTGCTGCAACCGGCGGTGGTTTGTCCCCGTGCCCCGATGATGCAATCCGGCAGTCCTGCCGACCAGGACGAGCATCACCAGGCCCAGGCCCGACATTGTCAACTGCGCCAGAAACTGCGCGATATGATCCGGGAAGGGTGAAAAGAGCCTGGCCACCAGCAGACTTACAGGGCCGATCTGCAGCTCCGGGTGGTGTTGGTAGAGATTGAGCCCCCCGCTTGATCCTCCGCCGAAAAGCAGCTGCTCACCTTGGCGAAGATAGTGCCATGAGACGCCCCCGGCAGGCTGCACGACCACGAACCACAGGCCGGTCCAACCCGCCAGCAGAGCGTGGTGCCAGCGGAACGGAAGCCGGGCAGGGCGACGCTGGCGCGGTTCGTAGTCGGTGGCGTTCCTGATCCTGTTCACATCACACACCGCTGCCTCCTCTCGTCACCCGACGCGCCAGCACTCTGCTCCGCAATGGGTATGAGGGTGCCTCGCGGCTCGAGGTTGCTTCCAGGAGGCGGTAGGGGCCGTCTCCCGTAAAGGGCCTCAGGCTTCCCGGACGAGTAGCCGAGCTGGGGTCAGAGGGGGTAAGTAAGCCCGTTTCGCTGCGCGATGGCACGGTCGCTGGAGGCGCTGCCGGGAAAGGCGGACCGCTTCGCTCGGAGGAAGTCCTGGAAGCTCACAAAGGGCGCGCCTGCCTTGCTCATCACGTCAAGAGTCCTGGTCCAACCGCCATCGGCAGCCCACATGTCGAGGAGGCTCACTCCCACCCGGTCCTGGACTTTGTCGCCGACGTCCCATCTATCGCGGTCTTTGTCCAACTCGTGGACGGTGCCGTTGCCCCAGACGTAGTTTCTGTCGCCCAGTACGTAGGCGGCCACAGCGTCTGCGAAGCCTTCGTTCCACGCGCAGGTAAGCCCATTCGCTTCGCCGAATTGGTGACCCCCGCTGCCATCCTTTCCCTTACAGTCGCTCGGCGGTGTCCCACCCAGGAGTGCGTTCATGAAGAAGTGCCCTGCTTCATGCAGTGCCGTATGTTTGGACGTGCCATCCGGCTCTTTGAGGTGGACGAGTCCCGTCGTGGGCACGAACCAGGCTCCTTCTGTACTCGGCCAGACGACTTTGAGCTGTCCGCAGCCATAAGGTTGTTGGCGTATCGTCCAGCATGCGGTGCCGCTGCTGCGTCTTGCATACAGGTCGTTGAGGGTGTCGAGCATTTTGAAGGCTCGGCCGACCAGCTGATTTTCCTGCGTATCGCGCACCAGGACGTCGCCGAGATTCTGGCTGCTGCTACCGAGACTTCCGGAGTCGAATGTGTACTGCCGCTGCGCGCCGAGCTGGAGGATCTGCGAGTAGGCAGTTGAGCTGGCGAACACGACCCTAAGATTATTCTTCCTGATGCTCGACGTGTGGCACGCGTTGAACGAACCGTTGTCAGCCGTAAAACCCCCCGCGAGTTCCTCCTTGTCACTGAAAAGCTTCCAGGAGGCGCCGCGGACCGTACTCCTCCGTTGCGCGTTGCCGACCTCCGCTTCTCTGGCTTCTGCCTTCAGTGTGCCGTTGATGCAGATCCGCGGATCAGCCGCATTCGCCTCATGCATCAGCAGGGGGGTGGCAACCGACGCCGTCAGGGCGCACGTTACGACGGCGACGATCTTCTTCTTCGGACGCTGGGTCTTGTGCTTCACGAGAAACGTACCTTTCACGGTGATACAGCTCTGCTGGAGGCGGACCCCACCCATCCGGGCCGCCAGGCGCCACGCCATGGGCATGGCATGGCTCAGTCCACTGTGACATGTCACATATCTAAGTTCAGCATCACCGAACGCGTGGAAGTTCTCAAGTGTTTGGGTGAACATTCCATGGCGGCCAGGCACAGATGGCGCCGAAGCCGTGAACGCTGACCGCGTTCGAGCAGCGGAGAACCTGAAGCAGTGGAATGATCACGCAGTGACTGGTGTGATCACGGCGTCGGAGCCCTCCTGGATAGCCCCATTCAGGGGCTGACCCCGCGTCAGTTCGACAAGCTGATCACAGCGTTGCGGCGCTAGGTGTAGGTCCGGTGGGCAAGGGGGCCGACCGTGCGGTCCAGGGGAACAGGCAGCCCCCGCACGCCTCCTGCTGTGAGGCTTTCGGGGCGCACCTGAATGCCGAGAGGGACCACGTCAAAGCCAGCCCAACACGACGGCGGACTATTTACCGTGAGCCCGACGCGCGAGACAAGGCGTCACCAGGCCAGACGCCCCGCTCGCGAAGAAGGTCGACAAACGCCTTCTCTGCGGCCGAGGACAGTCGGTCACGTCTCCGCACAAGACTGATTGCTCGCGGCGCCGGCGGCTCGGTCAATTCCAGCAACGCCAAGGTACCGAAGCGGATCTCGTCTACTACCGCGTGCTCAGAGATGAGGGAGATCCCAAGGCCGGCCACCACGCACCGCTTCAGCGCCTCCGGTCCCCACGCGTCACATTGCGAGGCTGGGGCGATACCCCAGGCATGCAAGGCCCTTTCCTGGAGCTCGCGGGTCTGGGAGCCCGGCTCGCGCAGCACTATCAGCTCCCCGGCCAGCTGATCGGGGCTGATCGGCCCTTTGCGCGCCAGCCGGTGGCCAGGGGGAGCGATGACGACCATCCGCTCCTCCAGCACATGCTCTGCCATCAGACGCGGCTCGCGAGGCACCCCCGCAACCACGGCGACGCCGATGGCCCCCTTCAGCAGTTGTTCCTGAACGGCTTCATTGTTCCCGACGAAGAGGTGGCCATCGATTCCGGGATGGAGGGAGCGGAAGCGGGCCATCAGCTCCGGCAACAGGTACGTACCCACAGACGTGGAGCCTCCCACCACCAAACGACCCGTGGTGAGTCCGCTCAACTGCTGGACTGCGGCCACAGCCTCTTCGGCGAGCAGGAAGACCCGCTTGCCGTAGGCATCCAGCAGTTCTCCCTCGGGGGTGGGCCGAACCCGCGCTCCGGAGCGATCGATCAAGGTGGTCCGGAGCGACTCCTCCAGCCTCCTCACCTGATTGGAGACGGAGGGCTGGCTCATGTACAGCTTCTGCGCGGCAGCGGAGAAGCCATGGTGCTCCACCACCTGCATAAAGATCCACAGCCGGTGCAAGTCGAGTGCCACGTATCCCGGCCCTTCTGAGCCATTGATTCTAACGCTGTCGGTCAAATTACCGTACAGCGTTCATCTCATCCAACACCTGTTCAGAAACCGTAAACCACACACTTGCTATAGCCCCCATAGCCCGACTGCGGGTTCCCTCTCAATTTCGCCAACTGCTAGTCATTTCCTTAGGAAAGTCGGCCACGCGGCCACCCCAGACACACAGACCAGGGATTTAGATGTCGAGCAAGCAAAAGAACGGCGTTAGGTACGACCGTGTCGAAGTCAACAGTCGTACCTACCCGTGGCCCACGAGCCCGGTTGTAGTGATCTGCGTGGACGGCAGCGAGCCTGCTTACCACGAACGAGCCATCGCGGACGGCCGCATGCCGTTCCTGGAGCAGATGCTGGAGCGGGGAAGCGATCTCCGGGCGGATTGTGTGATGCCCTCCTTCACCAATCCGAACAATCTTTCGATCGCTACGGGCGTTCCGCCGGCCGTGCACGGCATCTGCGGCAACTACTTCTACGATGCCGATGCCGACGCCGAGGTCATGATGAACGACCCCGAGCTGCTGCGCGCCCCGACACTGTTCTCGGAGTTCTCAGCCCGAGGCGCGTCGGTCACAGTGATCACCGCCAAGGACAAGCTCCGCAGGCTCCTCGGCCGCGGTCTCAAGGGGATCTGCTTCTCGGCAGAGAAGTCCGATCAGCTCACTGTCGAGGACCACGGCATCGACAAGGTGCTGGAGCGCGTGGGCATGGACCTGCCATCGGTCTACAGCGCAGAGCTGAGCGAACTTGTCCTCGCTGCCGGGGTCGACGTGCTGGAACGCGACCGGCCGGAGCTGATGTACCTGTCCCTGACTGATTACATCCAGCACAAGCACGCGCCCGGCTCCAAGACCGCGAACGACTTCTACGCCATGATGGACGGCTACCTCGCCCAACTCGACGCTCTCGGCGCGGTCGTCGTCGTCACCGCGGACCACGGCATGAACGCCAAGAGCGCCGCGGACGGCTCCCCACAGGTGATCTTCCTTCAGACGGTCCTCGACGGCCTCACCGCAGGCCCGCTCGGCACCTCCACGTCACGGGTGGTCCTGCCCATCACGGACCCCTACACAGTGCACCACGGGGCCCTTGGTTCCTATGCGACCCTCCACCTCCCCAAGGGCACCGACGTCGACGGGGTGGCTGCCGAGCTGCGAACCCTGGACGGTATCGAAGAAGTGATCGGCAGAGAGGACGCGTGCCGCCGGTTCGAGCTGCCGGCCGACCGCATCGGCGAGCTGGTCGTCATCGCGGAACGCAATACAGCTCTCGGCACGAGCCCGGACCGCCACGACGTGTCCGGTTTCACCGAGCCCCTCCGCTCTCATGGCGGGCTTACCGAACAGCGAGTGCCCTTCCTCGTAAACCGCAAGATCACAGAACTGCCTGCAGGCCACCGGTTGCGCAACTTCGACGCCTACTGGGTGGCCACCGCTCTCGCGTCCGGCCAGCAGCCGCCGAACTGAGCTCAACCGGTCTGGGCTCCCGCCACACCTCGCAAGGCGCAAGCACAGCCGCAGGCGTGGTCAAGGGCTGCGGATCGATCGACGCGATCCTGGGCGGGTCTCCTGCCTGGTCTGCTGTCCGGCACGGTCCTCTTCTATGGATTCGCGGGTGCCGCACTTGTGGCGGCACTCCTCCTGCTCGCGCGCTGGAACGAGGTTGCCGTCAGCGCGTGACCCCCTAGCCGCCGCTCCGTGCGTCGCTCACCGGACGGCGCGCGGAGCGGCTCACCAACGTCCCGGAATGAGGTAGCCATGCCCGACAACCACGTCGACACCGCCGTCATCGGCGGCGGCATCGTCGGACTCGCACACGCACTCGCGGCAGCCAAACGTGGCGACCGTGTCGTCCTCTTCGAACGCGACGACTACTCCGTCGGTGCATCCATCAGAAACTTCGGCCTCATCTGGCCGGTCGGTCAGAGGCCCGGCAATGTCTACGCGCGCGCTCTGAAGAGCCGGGAGATCTGGCTCGATGTGGCGGCGGAGAGCCACATGTGGTGTCGGGACGTCGGGTCCCTGCATCTGGCTCACCACCCGGACGAGGAAGCCGTGCTGGAGGAGTTTCTCTCCACCACTCCGGCCGCCGTCGAGCAGGGTTGCCGCATGGTGACGCCCACGGAGGCGGCCAAGCGAAGCGCCGCAGTCCGCACCGATGGCTTGCGCTCGGCATTGTGGAGCCCCACCGAGCTCAATGTGGACCCGCGCCAGGCGATCCCGAGCGTCGCATACCACCTGATCGCAAAATACGACGCCGACATCCGCTTCGGCACCACTGTCCGCAACATCTCACTGCCTCGCGTCGAGACCACGGACGGTGTCTGGCATGCGGAGCGGGTGTTCGTCTGCAGCGGCAACGACTTCGAAACGCTCTACCCGGATACCTTCGCAGCCGCGTCAATCGTCCGCTGCAAGCTCCAGATGATGCGCACCGCTCGCCAGCCGGACGCCTGGCAATTGGGAGCAACGCTGTGCGGCGGCCTCACACTCTTGCACTACGACGCCTTCAAGCACTGCACATCGCTCAGCACCCTCAACGACCGGATGCTCGAGGAACTTCCTTTCTGCCGAGAGAACGGCATCCACGTCCTCCTGTCGCAGACCGCCGACGGTGCGCTCACCATCGGCGACAGCCACCACTACGCCAAGACCCACCACCCGTTCGAGGACGAACGGGTCAACGCGGCCATCATGCAATATCTGCGGACGTTTGCTGAGGCCCCCGACTTCGAGATAGCCGAACGCTGGACGGGTATCTATCCGTCGGTCCCAGGAGCAACGGAACTGGTGGTCCAGCCAGAACCGGGCGTCACCGTCGTCAATGGCCTCGGAGGAGCAGGTATGACACTGTCCTTCGGGCTCGCAGAGGAAAACCTCAGCACGTAGACGGCAGCGCTGGTTGGGCCCGCTTCCCTGCCCAACCAGCATCACATCAAGGCCCCGACCCGGGCGCGGGGCTCTGTCCTGCCGGGTAGATGGCGCTCTCCGGGGCAGTTCACCACAGCTGTCGTCCTGATGGCCACGACACTGCTCGTCCTGCTCGCTGTATGCGCGGATATCCAGTACGTGTACCAAGACTTGTGCTTCTGGGAGAGCTCATCGTCATGCACAACAGCCACCTCAAGCCGATTGCCGCCGTCGTCGGTAGCCTCGTGCTCGCCGTCTCCCTCACCGCCTGCGGCGGCACGTCCCCTGCGTCCGACGAGAAGGTCGTCACCGTCTACAGCGCCGCTGGGCTCAAGGGCGAGAACGGCGACGGCTGGTACGACAAGGTCTTCAAGGACTTCGAGAAGGAGACCGGCATCAAGGTCAAGTACATGGAGGGCGGCTCCGGCGAGATGGTGCAGCGCGCCGTCCGCGAGAAGTCCAATACGACGGCCGACGTCATCATCACCCTCCCGCCCTTCACCAGCAGGCCGACTCCAGCCTGCTCCAGTCGTACGTGACCCAGGGCCCCGAGCAGGTCAACGGCGACGGCAAATGGACCTCGGTCGTCATCAACTACTTCTGCTTCATATATAACACGCAGGAGCTGAAGACTGCGCCCACCACCTGGGAGCAACTCCTGGACGCGCGGTACAAGGGCAAGCTCCAGTACTCCACGCCGGGCATCACAGGCGACGGGACCGCCGTCGTCATCAAGGCCATGCACGACTTCGGCGGCAAGGAGCCGGCGATGGCCTATCTGAGGAAGCTCCAGGCCAACAACGTCGGCCCGTCGTCCTCCATTTCCAAGCTCGCGCCCATGGTCGACAAGGGCGAGATCCTGGTCGCCAACGGCGATGTGCAGATGAACTACGCGCAGTCCAAGTCCAGGCCGAACCTGGGCATCTGGTTCCCGGCCAGGGAGGGCGGCAAGCCCACCACCTTCGCGCTGCCGTACGCAGCGGGTCTCCTCGCCAAGGCCCCGCACACCGAGAACGGCAAGAAGCTGCTCGACTTCATGCTCAGCGAGAAGGCCCAGCAGCAGGTCAGTTCGGTCGGCGGCGGCTTCCCCGCCCGCAGCGGCGCCGACAACACCACAGTCGGCCAGCTGCTGAACGGCGTTGAATTCTTCGAGCCGGACTGGGAAGACGTCGATGAGAACCTCTCTTCCTATGTCGAAGCGTGGAAGGACGCAACTGAAAACTGAGTCGTCCTGACTGCCGACAGTCGCTTGCCGTCGTGGGGCGAAGCCTCGTCGCGCAATGGCCCGAAGCACGGCTCCGTCAACTGCGCGCACCCCGCTGTGGGTGGTGCCGCAACAGTCAGCGGCACCACCCACAGCGGAGATGAGGAATTCGGTTTCACATACCCCGCGACACGCCGTTACGAGAGAGCCTCTGAGGCGGCCTGCAGTGACCGGCCGTACAAGCCATCCACCACCTGCCGACGGACCTCCTCCACCCCCAGGGTTGCATCAATCCTGATCAGAATTCCTCCAATTGCATATCGATGAACCAACGGCGCAGTCATGTGCGAGTATGCGACAAGACGTCGGCGCACTATCTCCTCGCGGTCGTCCTTCCTCTGGCTCAGAGCGTTGCCACAATCGTCGCATCGTCCAGGAACCCGAGGCGGCGAGAACGTGACATGGCTGATGAGGCCACAGGCCTCGCAGTTTCTACGACCGGTGAGGCGTGCCAGGATTACTTCATCGGGAACTTCCAAGAAGACTGCCGCATCCAGTGGAGACTCATCCTCCGCGAGGAAGTCGTCGAGCAGCTGTGCCTGGCTGACCGTTCGCGGAAACCCATCGAGCAAGAAGCCCGACGCAGCGTCCGGTTCCCGGATCCGGTCAGCCATCATCGCGGTCGTCAGCTCGTCAGGGACAAGGTCTCCTGACTCAATGAAGGCCCCGGCCTTCTGTCCCAGCGGCGTTCCGCGTTCCACATGCATGCGAAACAGATCTCCACTGGAGATCGCTGGTATCGACAGGTCCCGGGCAAGGAAGCGTGCTTGGGTGCCCTTCCCCGCTCCGGGAGGCCCGATCAGGACTATACGCATGGACTCGCTCCAAACAGATGGTGTGTCGCCTCTATGACATGCCGGCGGCGCCAGGTCGCCGTTGACCATGGCGCCGCGAGGGCACGGAGGGCTTCTCTCAGCTCTTGTTGTTCGCGGTTGGGAGCCCATCCTTGATGAGGTGCATCACCGCGGGGTCGGTCAGAGTGGTGACATCCCCCAACTCACGGTTCTCAGCCACGTCTCGAAGGAGCCTGCGCATGATCTTCCCGGAACGGGTCTTGGGCAGTTCCGGCACGCACAGGACCCGCTGAGGCTTGGCAATCGGACCGAGTGTCCGCGCGACATGAGCGCGCAACTCCCCTGCCAGTGGCCCGTCTTCGGGCACTCCGCCGCGCATGATGACGAACGCGACTATGGCCTGTCCGGTGGTGGCATCAGCGACACCGACGACCGCCGCTTCGGCCACCTGCGGATGGGACACGAGCGCCGACTCGACCTCCGCGGTCGAGATGTTGTGACCCGACACCAGCATCACGTCGTCCACCCGGCCCATCAGCCAGATGTCGCCGTCCTCGTCCTTCTTCGCTCCGTCGCCGGCGAAGTACCGGTTCCCGAATCGCTTCCAGTACGTGTCGATGTAACGCTGATCGTCGCCCCAGATGGTTCGGAGCATCGCGGGCCAGGGCCGTTCCAGTACGAGGTAGCCGCCAACACCGTCCGGCGCTTCGTTTCCGCCGTCGTCCACCACGGTGGCCGAGATGCCCGGCAGAGGCGTCTGGGCGGCCCCGGGTTTGGTGACCGTGACGCCCGGCAGAGGGCTGATCATCATTGCGCCGGTTTCCGTCTGCCACCAGGTGTCCACGATCGGGCAGCGCCCGCCACCGATGTGCTCCCAATACCAGATCCACGCCTCTGGATTGATCGGTTCGCCGACAGACCCCAGCACACGGAGTGAGGTGAGGTCGTAATCGGCGGGGATGTGCTCACCCCACTTCATGAAGGTACGAATCGCGGTAGGGGCGGTGTAGAGGAGTGACACCCCGTATTTGGCGATGATCTCCCAGAAGCGGCCCCGATGTGGTGCGTCCGGGGTGCCTTCGTACATGACTTGGGTTGCGCCGTTGGCCAAGGGCCCGTAGACGATGTACGAGTGCCCGGTGATCCACCCCACGTCCGCGGTGCACCAGTACACGTCGGTCTCCGGTTTGAGATCGAAGACGGCGTGGTGGGTGTAAGCGGCCTGGGTGAGGTATCCCCCCGACGTATGCAGGATGCCTTTCGGTTTCCCGGTGGTTCCGGAGGTGTACAGGATGAAGAGCGGGTGTTCGGCGCCGAATGCGACGGGCGTGTGGTCCTCGGGCTGCCCCGCCAGCGCTTCGTGCCACCACTCATCGCGGCCATCCTTCATGGCAACGTCCTGTCCGGTACGACGGACCACCAGAACATGACGGACGTGCCCCACACCATCAAGCGTGAGTGCCTGGTCCACGGTGGGCTTGAGGGCCAGCTGCTTGCCGCGGCGATAGCCGCCGTCGGCGGTGATGACGACCTGGGCACCTGCGTCGGCGATCCGGGCCGCCAGGGCGTCGGCGGAGAATCCACCGAACACCACCGAGTGCGGCGCGCCGATGCGGGCGCAAGCCAGCATTGCCACCGCCGCCTCGGGAATCATCGGCAGGTAGATGGCCACCCGATCGCCGGCGTGAACCCCCAGTGCTGTCAGGGCATGTGCTGCCTGCGCCACATCACGCTGAAGCTCGGCGTAGGTGATGGCTCTGCTGTCTCCCGGCTCACCCTCGAAGTGAATCGCCACCCGGTCCCCCAGGCCGGCTTCCACATGCCGGTCGACACAGTTGTACGCGACGTTCAGCTCTCCGTCGGCGAACCACTTGGCGAACGGCGGACTGGACCAGTCCAAGGTCTGTATCGGTTCACGGCTCCAGGTGAGCCTGCTTGCCTGGTTCTTCCAGAAGCGGAGCTCGTCGGCATTCGCCTGGGCGTAGGTGTGCGCAGTGACGTTGGCGCCGTCGGCAATCTCGGCGTTTGGAGCGAATCTCCGCTCCTCCTTCAACAGATTGGCCACGTTTTCGTTGCTCAAGGCCGCTCCTCAGTGCGGTGATGGGGCATCATGACGAGAGATCGACGGGCAAAGCCGGCCGCAGCGCGCGCTAAGGCGTCCCCGTCCGTCACACGGGCTGGTTGTCTGATCCCGGCGTTCATTGCGTCGCGGCCGGCTCAAAAGGCGATACAGGCGGACCGCCACTCGGTGTAGAAGTCCCACACCTGCGGGGAGCACTCCGGCGGTCCGTACTGCGACGCCTTTGTACCGACATGCGGCAGGTGGGCGTAGGCACCGACCCCCGGACGGTTGATGTGCAGCATTCCGGCCTCAAGGCGTTCCATGGCCTCGAAGGCCCGGGACTGAGACGCGGTGAAAACAGTGCCGGACATGCCATAACGTACGGAGTTGGCGATCCGCAGCGCGTCGTCGAAGCCGTCGGACTCGACCACACTGAGTACGGGACCGAAAATTTCTTCCTGCGCCAGTTCGCTGTCCCATGCCACGTCGCCGACGATGGTCGGCGCCACATAGCAACCGTCGGGCAGCCCGTCGGTGACCCGATGTCCTCCCGTGAGAACCTTGGCGCCGCTCTCTTGCGCCGTGGCGACAGCCTCCAGGCAGGCATTCATCCGGTCCGTATTGACCACCGGGCAGACCTGGGACGTCGGGTCAATGCCCGGTCCCACGCGGAGTGCCGCGACACGCGGGACGAGCAGGCTCAGAAACTCGTCCTTCACCTGGCGATCGACCACGACACGGCTGGTGGCACTGCATCGCTGCCCTGCCTGACCAAATGCACCCTTTATTACGGCATCAACCGCTTTTTCAAGATCGGCGTCATCCAGGACAAGCACCGCGTTCTTGCCCCCCAACTCGAGCTGTGTACGCAGCAGTCGATGCGCCCCTCCCTTATGGATGGCGGCCCCCACGCCAGGCGAGCCGGTAAAGCTAATCCCGGCAACGGAGGGATTGGCCACCAGCGCCTCCCCGGCCGCAGCATCGCCCTGGACGAGGTTCAGCACTCCGGCCGGAACTCCGGCATCGTGGAAGAGCTCGATGAGCAGGGCGGCTGTGAGCGGCGTAAATGGCGACGGCTTCAGTACGGCCGTGCAGCCCGAGAGAAGGGCCGGTGCCACCTTCCACATGGGGATCGCGAAAGGGAAGTTCCACGGTGATACCAACCCGACGACCCCGATGGGCCGACGAAATGTGAGAGCCCATGTCCGCTCTTCCTCGGCCGGGGTGGTTGTGCCGTTGATCCTCCTGGCCTCCCCTGCCGTGAACTCGAGGATCGCAGCGCCTCTTTCCACCTCACCACGGGATTCGGTCAGCAGCTTTCCCTGTTCCCGAGTAATCGCTCGGGCAATGCCCTCGGCCCGTTCCTCAAGCAGCCGACCCGCCTCTGTGAGGAAGCGGGCACGGCGTATCGGGCCCATCGCCTGCCACTCGGACTGTGCCGCCACCGCCGCGTCCACCGCGCGGTCTGCGTCGGCGCCCCCGGACTCGACAAAGTCTCCGAGATCGTCTGCCGAGTCAGCAGGGTTGATATTCCGGCGAGTCTGCCTGCTCTCGGCGGGCAGCCATTCGCCATTGACGTAGTTGTGCCGGTGCCGCAGGTCGATGAAATCGAGTTCATGTGATGACATCTTTCTAACCCTTCTGCGCAGTTGGGCACAACTTTTACTAAGGTTCAGCGATACCGCAATGGATACTGTGGTAGCACCGGCAAATGCCACGCATAGCCGCCTCCTATGGACCGCCGCCTCAGGTCTCACCGGCTCTCCGGTGGATGGAAGTAGCACCGCCGGTGGGTGACAGCCACTCCGCGTTGGGCCACATTCTCAGGGTCACGGTCTCGGAGTCACCGCGCCCTGGCATCGCTGTCGCTGTCGGGTGACGGGTGACGGGGCTGACTCATAGCCGTTCGATGCACCCGAAGGCAACCCACGCCTCGCCTATGGCAGCCATAACTCGTCTACCGCCCACTGGATTCTGGCCAGACGACAAACGCCATTACGATTCAGATGACGTGATGAGAGCGTGACAGCTCAGACACTGCGCGACCGGGAGATACCCGTGGCTCGACCTGTCCCCAACCCGCCTTCATGCAAGCGCTCGCACAACGCGGCAACGTCTGCCACGGTGCAGCGGATGTCAGCGGGCAAGCCGGCCCGACGAGCCCCTCTTTCCCGCGCGCTCCCGTACGACACCGGCCCCAGCCTACGAGGCGCCTCAGTCGCGCCGGCAAGCCCGCACATGCAGTCGACCGGAAGCCCCCCTTGATTCAGCAATCGGCCGCCCCCCGCACGCAGCACTGCAGGGACGGGGCCCTGCCGCGACACCGCACCGGATCCCCGACAGGAGCGCCAAACCCATGACCGCTTCCCAGAATCCGCCCGCTCCGATGACGGCACTGCGCCGCTTCACGTCGTGCTTCTTCGCCAGGGTTCACGCAGAAGCAGAGGTCGAGCGGGCAGAAACTGAGCGTGCCGAAAGCGAGAGGAACCGCCGGGACCGACTTCAGGCCGTGGAGTATGCGGTTGCCGCACTCACCGATTTCCCCGCGACCCTCGCCCTGACCATGGATGGCTCTGCCTTCTCCGGGTATCCCTCCGTCGTGGACGGGACCGGACGTCGGCTTGCACAGAGCGCCGTGGCTCTCCTGGGCGAAGGAGTCTGGCTCCACCACACCCGATCCCTGTCCGGGGGCCCGCTGGCCTCAGACAGGGACGAAATGGCTCTTGTGGTCCCAGATCCCGCACAGGGGTACCGGCTGCTTCCTGTCCAGGACGATGCCACCCTGGCCGACGGCCTCGTCCGGCTCGGCCTCCACAGCGGCCACCACTGCAACCAGGTGCACATCCCCCACCAACGCTGACGTCCAGGTCTCGAGTCCGGAAAGCGGCAGACCCAGTATTCACAGCTTGGTGATCGAATGCGCTGTCTCCGGCATTTCACTGACACCGCACCCACAGCCGGACACGCCTGTAAATCAATATAGCGGCTGGAGAAATGAGGGCATACCACACACACTCATCAGTCACGCGACCCGGCAGACACGTGGAACTCCAGCCGCTATTCTGATTCCCTCTACCTCCCATAGCCGTGACGCCGGAAGTCCGTAACGTATCGGAAGCCCGTAGGTCTCAGCCGAGGCCGATGAGCAGTGCACACACTGAGACTCTCCTGTTTTTGAATGCACCGGTCATCGCTTGCACCGCCCACCAAGACCTGTGCTGAGCACGGGCAACGAACACCCTTCAGGGATCTCGCTAGAACGCGATGATCGACTCGACACGCCGCAGGCTGTGCCGGGCCAGAGCGAGATTCGCGCGCGCCCTGTCCAGCGCGAGATAGAGGAAGAGAGACCCATGCGACCCGGGCACCAGGCGGATCAGGTGGTACTGGCGACTCAGGGTGATGAGGATGTCCTCGATGGAGTCATCGATCTTGAGGGCTGCCATCGTCCGGACCTTGGCTCGGACGACATCCGTGTTACCGGCGGCTGCCACGTCAATATCGAAATCCCTCCCGCCGCCCGACGACCCCAGCGTCATTCCACTCTCGAAGTCGACGAGCGCTGCGGCCAGCGCGCCGTCGATAGCCATAGCCTCTTTCAGAGCCTTGTCAATATCCATGTCCATACTTTCTGCGAATACCTTCGCCGGTGATGATGCGCTTCCAGGGCGATTATCTCTCCTCGCCCCCTGGCGCCTGACCAGGAGTATTAAGGTCTCTACTGGAAAGCGCAACGTGAAGGGGCCAAGTGAACACGCTCGATGCATTGATGACTGCCGCGCTGAGTGTGCGCGGGGTATTGGCGGTCTCTCTTGTCGACGGGGTCACAGGACTTACCTACGCCGAGGTGGGCGACTGCACGGTCCTCGAAGACGGACGTCAGCTCAGCTGCCCTATCTCTCTCGTCGTGGACAACTTGCTCCAAGCCGGCGCCGAGGGAGACGCGGAGGACTTTTTGATCACAAGCACGCTCTACTACCGAGTCACCATCGTTGTGCCGAGCGCCGGCGGCGAGCTTCTGCTCTCCGCCGTGCTGAGCCGCAAGGAGAGCAATCTCGCGCTGGCGACGAGAGAACTCATGGAACACGCCCGAGGCCGACTGTCATGAGCGGAGCAGACCCCACAGCCTCAAGGCCCGGATACCTGGATGGCACGGAACAGCCGATCATCAGCCAGCTGCTCCTCTATCTCGGCGAGAATCGCCTCAGCGGGGCATTCACCGTGTCCGGTCAACCAGGCGGGATCCTCCACCTGCGCCACGGACTTGTCACAGCGATCGACACACCGGCCGCGCCCCCGCCATTGAACATCCTGCGCACATCTCGACGCCGGCACATCCAGCGAGGCGTACACACGCCTCACGACCTCGGACTCACGACAGCAGCCTCGAAGTACGAGGTGAGCCCGGCCGAGCTTGAGACGGTCTGCCTGGCGTCCCTCTACGACAGCGCTTTCGCCATGGCGTTGAGCTCGCTGGACGGCTGGTGGCCGCAGAATCCGGCAGAGGATCCCGGCACGCAGCACCTGATGCCGTTGCGAGCGGGCGTCGAACCACGAACGCTGGTAGACGAAACCGACGCCCGAATTGCGCATATCGCACAACGATGGTGCTCGCCGACCGACTTGGCACGGATGCAAGTCCAGCCCTCATCGCGTGCAGAGGCGACTGCTGCACGTCTGACGCCCCGCCAGCGGGAGATCATCATCGCCGCCAACGGGCGGCGCACGCCGAGAGACCTCGCGTTCATCATTGGGCGCGGAGTCTACTCCGTGATGGTCGATCTGGACCGAATGCGCGAGCGTGGCCTCATCGTCTGCGTCTCCCCCGATCCCACACCCGCCGTGGTGACAGTGACGCAGCGTGTAAGGGAACCCGCGGTCACCTTGCCACCTGCGGTCCCAGAGCCGCTCCCTCACCGCCGAAGCAGTCCGCCGGCCGAAGGGACCCAGGACCATCGCAGACTTCCGGCGCCCACGATTTGGTCGGCCCTCGTGCGCAAGCTCAGGCCCGGACAAGAGCCTCCAGAGACCACAAAGGGAGCGGATGAGTCGGCTCCTTGATCTCTCCATGCCTTGCGGTTGCCGCCCTCGGTCACGACGACTCACCGACCCGCCTCAGCGAGTCTTCGATGTACTCCCGCGGTTCAGGTCACAACCCACCCAGCCAGAACGTAGCCCACCGAGAAGGAAAGCGAGGCAGCCATGGCGCCCCAGACAGCTTCACATGCAGCAATCGAATTGGCTTCATTCCGGGAGCGTGTGATCGGAATTGACGGAGCCATGCTGGCCACGGCCGACGGCTTGTGTGTGGCATCGGTTGCCCTGTCAGTACAGCCGGAGTCCATGGCCGCGCTGGGCGCGGCCTCGCTCGGTGTCGCTTGGCGTATCGCCGCGGAAGGGGGGATCGAAGGACTGCAAGAGGTGCGCGTTCATGGCAACACCGGTTTCATCTCGGTGCATCCCGTCGGACCGAACACCCTCATGGTGGTCATCGGCGACAACGGGACCGACCGGTTTGCCCTCCAACGTGAGCTGCCTCAGACGCTCGCACGGCTCGCGTCACTTCTGGAGAGGTGACAGCCTTCTGTTCGGGGGTTTTCTGTGCCTGTGGGCTCCGGATCGCCTGAGCCGCACGGGCCACCGCCGCCCGATGACGTCGAGTTGAAGAACGATGCGCAGCATCGCGGCGCTTGTTCCTGCGTACCATCCTCCCTGGTCTCCGCGAGCGGGGTACAATGTCACACGTCACAAGCTCCGGCGCTCGCACGGTTTCCGGCTCGCTTCGGCACCAACTCCCCCACCCTCACCACACCAAACACCCGCCGCCCTCACCCGAGGTGAAAGATGCACCAATCCCGTTCAGGCACACGGCTCGGGCGCTTGAACAGCCGTGCCGGCGGCATACCCCACGGATCAGGTTCAGCGTCTTCGTCGTCCCAGCCTTCCCGTTCGCCAGAAGACGAAGTTCCAACGTCGGCCGACACATTCCAGCATGGGGTGGACCGGGCAATCGTCTCCGCACTCGACCAAATACTTGGGTCACCACTTCCTGACACTGAGAAGCGGCTCGATCTCACCCGGTCAAGTAGTGCCGGGTCTTGTGCCGATCCGCTAGTTCGGCCAAGTGCGCAAGAGACGTTGCTGGCCGCCCTCACTGGCGAGCCAGAGGCACCACAGGCCGACATCGCCGAACTGGCCCGGGCAGCCGCCTGGCGTATTCCACCGACCGTACGGGCCGTGGTCACGCTGGCCCACGTGTGGGCGTCGCCATGGTCCTACCAGGACAAGGAGATCCTGGCAGCACCGATTGATGAGGAGCTTCATCTGGTGGTTCCCGAGTCGTCCGCTCACTCGAAGCCACCTCTTACACCCCGCTGCAACTGGACGGCAGCGGTGGGGCCTGCCGTCCCCGCGGCCAAGGCAGGGGTCTCACTGCGCTGGGCGCGCCGACTGCTGGACATAGTCCCGCCATCGGACAGTCCAGGTGCCCGCCTCCTCCATGTCGACGATCACCTGACGATGCTGCTGCTGCTTCAAGACCCATCCTTGGTGAACCTGTTCGTCGGGCACTGGCTCCGGCCTCTGGAGAAACTGACGCCTCGGCAGAGCGAACGAGTGGTACAGACCCTCGTCGCCTGGTGGAATGAGGGCAGTACCCGAGGCGCCGCAGCATTACTGAATGTCCATCCCCAGACCATCCGCTATCGCATGCGTCAGATCGAGAAGCTTTTCGGGTCGGCACTGCACACCCCCGAGAACCGCTTCGAGTTACAACTCGCCCTGCGCATGGTCCAACTGACCGCAGAGGTCGACCCGGATGGCGTCCCCCTTCGGCAGCCCATGCAGTGACATCGCGCCCTCGTTTTGGCCCCCCTGTGCGGTTTTGAGCCCGTTTCGCACAGATCAGTAGGCCGCCCGTCTGCGACAAGGGTGCAGACGGGCGGCCTGAACTCTGAGAGACCGCGGGAAATCCAGGAATTCTGAGTGCCCGCGTGTTAGTTGACCTGGACGTCGTCTATCGCCCAGTACCAGTCGTCCTCCGCGTCCTTGAGGCGGAACTTCACCTGGAGTGTGGAAGCATCCTCCACGTCGATCGGGATGCTCTCGATCTGGTTCAGGGTGTCGCCGTCGTAAGTCTTGATGACCTGATCGTTTCCGCCGTCGATCGAGACCAGGAGCTCGCCCACCTGAGGTGAGGTGTCCTTGTAGTGGTTGCCGAAGGTGAGGGTGACCGAGTCTTTGCCTGCCACCGAGTACGCGGGTGAGATCAGGGTCGAGTTGAAGGTCGTGGTGTCCGAAGGAGAGCCCTCGTCGTCCCATTGGTCAGGATCGGCCACTGCGATGACCCCGCGGGAACGCATGAAGTTCTGCCGGTCGTCCGCGTCATTGTCGTCGTCGCCGTCCGGGTTGGCGCTGATCGACCAGAACGGGTTGGTGGTCAGAGTCCACCCCCGCCACTCGGTTGACCCATTGTTCGGCATCTGGGAGTTGTCGACCGTCCAGCCCCCGGGCATGGTGTGCGTGAAGCCCTTGACATTCTCGGGCACGTCCGTGTCGTCGAACCTGTCGGCCAGAGACGAGTAGGCAGAGTCGAACGCATCAGCGGAACGATCCTGGATGGCCTTGCCCTCCAGTCCCCAGTCCTCATCGATCTCAACATCAAGCTGCTGGAAGACTGTGGGAACGACATCGACCGGGCGCACATCAATCGGCTCGGCTCCCTCTGCGATGCCAGGGCCCCTCGCGAGGACGAACTGGCTGCGCTCCCCGATGGTGCAGCCGCCGTGCCCTCCGTTATCGTCCTGACCGTGATCAGTGGTCACGATGACAGTCCAGCTCTCGGCGTCCTCGCGGTCGTCGATGGCGTCCAGGAGTTCTCCGATATACCCGTCGACGCGCTCGATCGCCTCCCGGTATGTCTCAAGATCGCCGTGGTGCCCTTGGAAGTCCGGCTCATCGAAATAGACGAACGAGGCATCGGGGTCTTCGTCGCTGAGCTGTTCCACAGCGGACTCTACAGAGTTCTCGTCGGCCGACAGGACGTCTGCCTCCTCCTTGCCCGCAGGCACGGGATCAGGGTCTTTGGGGTCGTAGTCCTGGAAATCCGGCTCGTCCACCTTGGAGAAGACGTCGTCCCCTTCAGGCCCGTGATCAACCCAGCTGTATGCCGCATAGGTATCGATGTCGTCGTCAAGCTCCCCTTCGAGGCGATTCAGGAAGCTCGGGTAGGCTTTCCATTCCTTGTCGCCCTCACTGGTCTCCTCGGCGAACTTGTCGGGCCACACTCCCGAGAGGTTGGTCTTCCACCCTGGGCCGGAGCTCGTGTCAGCGAGAGGATCGCAGTAAAGCAGGCTCCTCCCGTAGGTCCCCCCGGACCTCAGGCCGTCGAGGTTCGGAGTCTCCGCCACCTCGTCACCCAGCCAAGCCTCCGGACCCTCCCCACTGTCGATCGCATCCGTTCCCCAGATGCGGTCGTAGCGCAGACCGTCCACTCCGACGACGAGCACTTTGGCAGAATCGTCGTAAGCGGCGGCTGTGAAACCAAACGGTACGACTACTGTCGACAGGACGGCCACCGTGGCAATCGACGCCATGGACAGGCGACGTCTGGAAATGCGCATGCGCTCACACACCTTCACTCTTGGGCCCCGATTCCCTACCAGCAGGGAAAGAGCTCGGACTTCCTTCGACCGGAACCAGCCGTACCGGTTGCCCCACTGTTGTAGCGAAACCCGAGGAGAGCAAGATGACTCTGCGTGACGAAACCGAATAGGAGCAATAGCCGGAGCCTATAGCTCGCGCGACTCGCAGGAATGCTCACCGACCTATTGGAACAGCCTCCGTCTCATCACCGCACTGCCTTGGAAGGGCGTAGCTCTCGTACCCGCCCTGCAATCATCACGTTGGATCTACCGGCATCCAATGGACTCGGAGCCATGCCCCCTCGTACCGTTCCCGGCGCCGCGGACTGCGGAACCCCTCAGCGACCCCTAAACTCGGTGCTCCCCCACAGCCAGCTATGCCATCCATAACCAGAAGCTTGGTTGCCCACTCCTCGGCTCCGATTCATGTTCTTGGCTGTCCCGAACCCGCCGGCTGATCGTTCCGGCGGAGTTACCGGCCCCGGTGATTCACCAGTCGGTTGTTCACCAGTGCCGCATGCGCTGCAGACGTCGCAGCACAGGTTCTGCACAGAACGTCAAGGGAGTGGGCGATAAATGAATGCACCAAGAACGCGAGCAGGATTGGCCTACTACGCCATCATTGCTCTTCTCATGAGTTCATTTGTCGATGGGGCTCGGCAGTAAGGCCGAGGCCCTGGACGTTCCAATGGTTCCGGATGGGACCAGCACCGACAAAGTGCTTGTCATCGGCCTGGACGGAACACGCTACGAACGGATGCTGGACGCCGATGTGCCCAACATCAGGGACCTCATGTCGTCCGGTACCTACGGCAGCAGCCTTCTGTACTGCGAACCGGTGGGCGTCGCCAACTCCGACGCGGGGTGGTCCACGATCGCCACTGGGGTCTGGCCCAGCAAGCACGGAATCACCGGCGATACCGATGGTGGCGAACTGACGGACACGGACGGAAACTTCGATTCCTATCCGACGTTCTTCCAGCGCCTTGACGAATTGGATCCGGATCTCTCCACTTTCTCCGCGCTCGACTGGACGGACCTCGACGACCGAGGAGCAACCTTCACGCCCCCGGCATCTTCACCACCGGTGTCGATGCCAAGTATGTCCTCGATACAACGGACGAGGGTCTTGCGGAGGACTCACAGATAGCAGAGGTCGCAGAGGAGGTACTGCGGGATCAGAATCCGGATGTCTCGATCGAGAGCATCCACGTCAACGTGCCCTCCGGTGCGAATTCCCTCAAGGTGAGATTCCGCCTCAAGGACGCCGAGAACAACTGGTATTGGGTGATAGACAACGTCCAAGTGAATTGAAGCCATAGGAGGCGGCCGAGGCATCCAGAAGCTGGCGGCCGAGGGCGCCGGATCACCCCCCGATTCTGTCCACGAGGAGGGGTGGTCCGGTTCTTGCTGTCTGAAACATATCGGCACCGAGCGAGTTGCTCGGCGGGCGACGTCATTGATGCCCGGTCAGGCAGAGTCCGATGGTGTGCGCCACGCGTTCTGAAAGTTTCGCCGCGCTCGGTACAGCCGCGATCGCACGGTGCCGACCGGCAGGGAGAGACTGGCCGCCAGCTCCTGTTCACTCATGCCGTAGACGGCACGCAAGATGAGTATCTGTCGGTGCTGGTCGGACAGCCGGTCCAACACATCAGAGATATGTACGGTGTCCAACGGATTCGCGCACTGCTCCAGTTCTGGCAAACTGTCATTCGACCGCTCGCTCAGGCGCTTCGAGGTACGGACCGCCTCCCGTACGGTGACGGCACGGACCCACCCGTAGAAAGCCTTGGGTTCGCGAAGACTCTGGATGCCTCGGAAGATCGCGAGCATCGCCTCCTGCGCAGCATCCGAGCTGTTCCCATGCGCTATGCGCGAGCACAGCCCTCCGACCAGGGGGGCAATGTGCCGTAGCAGGTCGTTCATTGCATGATGATCACCGTCTTGTGCTCGAGACAGCAGGGCCAAGACGGGATAAGCGCCCCTGTCAGCCGGCTGCTCAGCCGCACCCCTTGACTCGGCCTGATCACGCAATTGCTGGGACTCGCCGCGTGCTGCCGGTCGGACAACTCGTGATGAGAGGCTCGGAGACTTCGATTGTGAAGTAATTCGGCGGGCAAAGGCTTCTGCGGTGTTTGACGTGTCAACTGCTGCCGGGTCTGCTCGCCCTACAGGTGACGCGCACAATGGCCCGACAACTGCGGGCGGTGTCGGGGGCGAACCTGCATCCCCCACCCTCATCGACCCCGGTCCTCACCGAGGAAGCCGAGCAGCGTGGTGTACACACTGCTGCTCAGATCACGAATCTGCTTGTGGCTGAAACACTCGCTGCTGTAAGGGAGTTCGATACCGAGACGGTTATTGAAGGAGACCACACATCCCATCACCGGCCCCCTCCCGGCCTCGGGGTAGTAGTGATCGCGGGCTGGTATGAGGCGCACATCGGTGATGTCCAGGGTGTTTGGCACCAACGGGTCGTCAACGGCACCCATGTTGGTCACTATCACACTGGCGGTCATGAGTCCTGGATTCCACACCAGCTCTGGCAATATACGTATTTCACGTGCGATGTCCCCGCGATCGATGGCCGATTTCAGATTGGCCGTGACCTCACGGCCCAGCTCCAGCGGATCAGTGTCCTCGGCCACGTGCAGCACGTCCAAATAGGAGGAGACGGCAGGAACCATGGCCTCTCGTTTCAGCGGCGGTGTCAGCCGGGAGCGAAGGTCCACCGGCGAGAGACACCCCAGTGACCTTGTGCCGGCCTCGCCGCCGAGCTGGCGTCGTATGGCAATGAGAAACGCCGCGCTGACGAGTCCGTGCACTGACATGTCTGCGGCTTTCGCGAGGCGCACCAGCCGCGTCGTTGGGCCTGACTCGAACAGGACGCGTTGCACCTCAACTCGCGGCCGGTGGCCCGCAATGTCCGTGCACGCTGCTTCGTACGGCAGTAATGAGACCGGGCATCGACGAACATTCTCGGTCCGACGCGCGAGGTAGTGCTCGGCCTCCTTCGCGGACCATGGCGGCAGAAGATCCGTGACCGCGGGAGGCCAGCTCTCCGCAGCGTTGCCCTTCGTGTCGCACGTTCCGTCGACGAGAGCGGAATATGTGCGCCACATTGCATGCTGCAGGGCGATTGCGCTGTGGCCGTCGGTAATGACGTGATCCAGGACGAGAACCACCTTGTGCTCGATGTCGCCTCGCAGCAGGACCGCTCGGACCAGAGGGCCGCCGATCGGCAACGAGGCGTTGAGCTCGTTGGTGAAGGCGCTCGGTCCGTTCGGCCTCACGGTCAGACGTGGCAGTTCGGTTTCACCCACGGTTTCAAGGAAGTACCCCTTGCCCTCATGCCGAACCCGGGAGCGAAGCGGGGGATGTTGGGCGACTTTTGCGGCGAACGCTGCCGCCAGCAGCTTTTCGTCGATGTCGCCGCGGACCGTGCAGGACAGCACCGCGCGACTCCGCTGAGCGAGATAGACAGTTTCCGCCGAAGTTAACATGCGGCGCATTGCGCCTGCCTCTCAGTCGATTGGCCTGGTTGGCTCGGGAAAGCGGCGACTGTTTGCAACGTGCCACCCCTCCCCCGCAGGGCGTCGCGACGGGGTGAAACATTGGGGACAGGAGTCAGGGCATTGCGTTGATGGAGATGGCCATGTTCCCCGGCGGGTGCTGGTTGTCATGCATCAGCTGGTGGGCCCTGCCTATCTCCTCGAAGCCGAAGGTCAACGAGAGGCACGGATCGACCAGGCCCTGGGCGATGAGGGTGGTGACCTCGCGGCACTGGCGCATGTTTCCCGCGTGGGAGCCCTGGAGGCGCTTCTGACGCATCCACAGGGCCCGCAGATCCACGTCACCGTTGTAGCCGGAAGTGCCACCACACACGACGACCATGCCTGCGTTGTCGCACACGTACATGGATGTGGGGACGGTGTCTGCACCGGAGTGCTCAAGGACGATCTTGGGAGCCTTTCGCTCGCCAAGGACATCCCAGAATCGGCGACCGAAGTCGCGGGCCCCCTTGAGCCAAAGGGCCATGGCTGCCTCATCGGTGATATTGGGCAGCCGCCCCCAGTGGTCGAAGTGGGTACGGTTGATGTAGCCCTTGGCACCCAGCCCGACGCAGTATTCGCCACGTCCGTCGCTGGAGACGACTGCGACAGGGACACCACCGGCCTGGCGGACCAATTGGATCGCCATGCAGCCCAGTCCGCCGGCGCCGCCCCAGATCAGGACCGGATCACCGGGGCGCACGGTGTGCGGCTCCCAGCCGAAGAGCTGGCGGTAGGCGGTGCCGGCCGTGGCCATGTAGCAGGCGGACGCGGCCCAGGACAGCCGTTCGGGCTTGGGGTGACATTGATAGTCGTCGACGACGGCGAACTGCGCGAAGGACCCGTAGTTCGTCTCGTACCCCCAGACGCTCAGGGAGGCAGAGGTGGAGGGATCGGCCCCGAGCCTGATGTCCGTCGCCCGCTCGTCCCATTGCACACCGGCCACCACGACTTCGTCGCCGAGCGCGACATCGCTTACGCCCTCACCGACCGCCCAGACAATGCCGGAGGCGTCGGAGCCGCCGATGTGGAAGTCCTCCTTGGCGCCGAGTCGATTCCTGATGGCCACGACGTCAAGCGGATGGCCCAGAGCGGCCCAGACATTGTTGTAGTTGACGCCGGCTGCCATCACCCTGATGAGAACCTGCCTGGGCCCGAGCGTGGGCACGTCCACGACTTCCGTGCGGAAGGCCCCGATGGGAGGGCCGTAGCGCTCCGGCCGAATGACTGAGGCGTACATGCGCCGGGGCACCTCGCCCATGGGGGGCGCGTCGCCGAGTTCATAGAGGTCTTTGGTCACGGGGGAGCTCCTGAGGTGCGGATGGGGAACCGGTGGTGTGATCGCCACTCCCGGCAGCGTCGGGCGGGACGAGGTCGGCCTGCTCCACGTGGGCCAGACAGGAAGCGTGGCTTGTCGTCGAAAGGACAACGGCCCAGCCCGGCGGGACTTCGGCAAACGCGGGCCACAGGGAGTACCTCCCCGCAGTGTTGACGATCACCATGTGAGACTTTTTGCCGTTCCCCTGATCCTCGAAGGGACTGTGCATGGTTGGTCCTTTCCTTGCCCCGCAAGGGTGCGCAGGGCAGTGCTCAGCCGGTCGGCGGCGCAAGAGCTGCCGCCAGGACCGCGCCGATTTGTGCCATCGGCCCGGGTTCGGTCATTTCGTAGTGGCTGCACGGAACGGAGTGCTCCTCGATCGTGCCGTCCACGTAGGGACGCCACTTGGCGGCCTTCCCCGGTGCGAGCGACGGATCCGCCGGGCCGTCTCCGCGTTGGGGTTCACCCGTCGCGTTGAAGAACAACACGTCGCCCCGGAATACCTGGGGCCGGAATCCACCCGCGATGTCAAGGTTGTTCCGGATGACCTGAGCGATCCTGGTCGCGTCCTCCGGTGTGATGGCCGACGGCCTACCGGTTGCTCCGTCGGCCTGTTTGAACAGGCGAAGCACCTCCGAGACGTCGGCAGGCGCACCTTCGTCCGGCAGATCGATGCCGGCGACGCGGAGGAGCAGGCCCGCCACCTGACTCTCCATCCCTTGCCGGTCGGGAGCCTGTTCGTGGATCAGCGGAGCATCCAGCATCCCGAGCAACTCGATCTGCTCGCCTTGGCTCCGGAGCGCGGCTGCCATCGCATGTGCCACGACACCACCGTAGGACCAGCCCAGAAGCCGGTAGGGGCCCTGAGCCTGCACAGCTCGCAGGTGGGTGAGATACGAGTCGACCATCTGCTTCGCGTCGACGGCCGTCGGGGCCATGCCGTCGAGGCCGTGAGCCTGGATCCCGTACACCGGCTGTCGCGCGTCCAGGTGTGCGACCAGGCCGGCATAGCGCCATGCCATGCCACCGCCCGGATGCACACAGAACAGGGGAGGCTGATCGCCATCGGTGCGCAACGGCAGCACCGGCGCGTAGGCCTCCAGGCCGACACCACCGCGGCCGGCGTTGATCAAGAGCCCCGCGATGGTGGAGGACGACAGCAGGGCGGTAGCCGGTACGTCCAGAAGCGCTCCGGCACGCAGCCGGCCCGCCAGCATCACGGCGCGCATCGAGTCGCCACCGAGGTCGAAGAAGTTGTCGTAGACACCGATGGCTTCGATACCAAGCGCTTCCTCCCAGTGTCGGGCCACGCTGTGTTCGAGCGCGGTGCGGGGAGCTACGTATTCGGTCGCGAGATGTGGCCGGGACGCGCGCGTGAGCCTTTTCACCAACTCGCCCGAAGAGGATGGCGCTTCATTCCCTACGTCTGTTTGCCGCCCTCCCACAGCCCGGTCATCGACGTCTCCGGCACCCACCCGAGCCGTCGGCGCGTCGATCCAGTGGCGTCGGCGGTCGAAGGCGTAGCCGGGTAACGACACCCGCCGGGGTGGCTCGTGGGCCTGCCCCGCCCTGTTCGGATCAATATCCACGCCGGCTGCCCAGAGTCTGCCGAGCGCCTCACCAAGAACCTGTCCGTCAGGGCTCTCGGCCTTGGCGTGACGCATCGTCACGACGCTCACCACGGGCTCGTTCCGCAGCTGGGAACAGGCGAGCTTGGTAAGCGCATTGCCGGGCCCGATCTCGACAAGCAGCGGCTTCAGGTCCTGCCACAAGGTGGCGATGCCCTCCCCGAACCGGACCGTGCTGCGCGTATGGTCGACCCAGTGCTGGCGGCTGGTCGCCTGCCGCTCCGAGATCCAGGTACCGGTCAGATTGGTGATGTACGGGATGCGAGGCGGATTCAACGTGACGCTGCGCAGGGCCTCGGCCAAACTGCTCAGGACAGGGTCGAGTACGTGGGAATGGGCGGCTGCGGGCATCCGCAGCCGACGGTACGTCACGTCCTGTGCGCGCAACCGCCGCTCCAGCGCCGCCACGGGCTCCTCCGCACCGGCCACAGTGCACGCGGTCGGCCCGTTGACGGCAGCCAACGACAGGTCGCCGGTCAGGTGTTTGCGCAGCTCCACCTCGCCGATTTGCACCCCGAGGGTGGCGCCGCCGGCGATGCCGATCAACCGGAGCCGCTCGTAGACCAACGGCAACATGTCGTCCACGGACATCACGCCCGCAAGACAGGCCGCGGTGTATTCGCCGAGGGAATGACCGATGAGGGCGTCGGGCTGTACGCCCCACTCCATGAGCATGGTGGCCAGGGCGTATTCGGTGACGACCAGCCCCATGAAAGCGTTGAGGGTGTTGGGATCGCCTTGCCCATGCAGTGCTCGGCGCCCATGCAGTGCTTGGCGCAGATCGATACCGAGCACGGGCCGAAGAATCCTCGCACATCGGTCGATCGCGTCGCTGTAGACGGTCACGTCACGGTAGAGCTGCGCGCCCATGCCGACGTACTGGGTGCCCCCGCCTGGCAAAAGGAAGGCGACGGGAGACCTGCTCCCCACTGCCTCGGAATGTGCGGGCAGCGGGTTCTTCAGGATCCGAGTGGCTTCCGGTACGGTCCGGACGACCACAGCTGCTCGGTGGCGCATGGCGGGGCGGAAGGTGTGCAGCGAGTACGCGACGTCCCGGAGGCCCAGATCGGAGTGGGCGACGAGATGTTGTGCCAGGTTGTCAGCCTGCCCGCGCAGCGCAGCTGGGGTTGCGGCGGACAGCGGCAGAACCTGCCACATCTCGGCGGCTTCCCGTCGGGGAGTGTCCTGCGCTGCAAGGGGGCTCTCTTCGACGATGACGTGAGCATTCGTGCCGCCGACGCCGAAGGCGCTCACGGCGCCACGGCGCGGGTGCCCACCCGCCTGCCACTCCTCAAGTCCGGTGGGCACCCGGAAAGGGCTCGCAGCGAAATCGATGAGCGGGTTGGGACTCCGGAAGTGCATGCTGGGCGGAATCTTCCCGTGTTCGAGGGCCAGCACAGCCTTGATGAAGCCGGCCATTCCGGCGGCAGCACCCAGGTGTCCGATGTTGGACTTGACCGAGCCCAGTGCGCAGAACTGTTTCCGGGCGGTAGCCACTCTGAACGCCTCAGTCAGAGCCGCGACCTCAACAGGGTCGCCAAGCCTGGTGGCTGTGCCGTGGGCTTCCACGAAACCGATCGAGTCCGGGTCGACGCCAGCCGCCGCCTGAGCGGCAAGGATCACCTCCAGTTGGCCCTCGGTGCTCGGAGCGGCGAAGCCGACCTTGCGGCGGCCGTCGTTGTTGACGGCAGAACCCCGGATCACCGCCCTGATGCGGTCGCCGTCGACGAGCGCGTCAGCCAGGCGCTTGAGCACCACCACACCGACACCGTCACCTGAGGATGTACCCGCCGCATCCGCGGCAAAGGCACGGCAACGACCGTCCGGTGAGAACGGGCCGCCGGGAACGTACCGGTACCCCAGCTTTGCCGCCGGGTTGAGGGACACGGCCCCCGCCAGCGCCATGTCGCACCGGAAGTCGATCAGCTCCTGACACGCGGTGTGGACAGCGACCAGGCCGGTGGAACAAGCCGTCTGAAGGGACATGCTCGGCCCGGTCAGGCCTAGCCCGTAGGAGACCCGGGTGGCCAAGGTGCCCAGTGAGTTACTGGTTGCGGCGTGCACCATGGCCACTGAAGCTGCACCCTCTGAGGCGAAACGCGGGTATACATGTGACGGGTAGTAGCGGGCGTCTCCGGCACCGGCATACACGCCAACCTGCTGTTCGCCGTGCCCGCTTGCGTACCCGGAGTCCTCCATTGCGTGGTAGGCGGTCTCCAGCAGCAAGCGCTGCTGAGGGTCGATGAGTTCAGCGTCGGCGGGGCTGTAGCCGAAAAAGACCGCGTCGAACCTATCGATGCCCTCGACGAAGGAGCCCATCCGCACCAGAGTCGGATCGTCGAGGTCCGATGGGTCGCCTCCGGCAGCCAGGAACTCGTCATCAGCGATGGGCCGGATCGACTCGCGGCCGGCGGCAAGGTTCTCCCAGAAGTCCTCCACGGTGTCGGCGCCCGGAAACCGGGCCGCCATGCCGATGACGGCGACAGCGCTTCCGTACTCGTCCGGTGTGCTGTCAGACATCGCCGCGGGTCCCCTTGTTCTTGTCCTCCTTGGTCGCACGCCTGGAGGCGCGTGCGTCGCGCTGGCGCTCGGCCTGCTGCCTGGCGCGTTCCAGAGCCGGCGATGGCCGGACATCCGACGGCAGACCCCGCGGCATGTCGGTCGCGAACCCGGTCTCGGCCAGGTGTCGTGCCAAAGCCCTGACGCTCGGGTGGCTCAAGAGGTCCACCACACTCAGTTGGCAACCCAGTTCCTGGTTGGTCCTCACCTGGGCCTGCACGAGGAGCAACGAGTGTCCGCCGAGGTCGAAGAAGTTCTCGTCGATGCCGACATGGTCTCGTTCCAGAATGCGGCACCAGACCGCGACCAGGACCTCCTCGAGGCGCCGAACATCCTGAGAGGACCGGAATCCCGCCGTCTGCTCTGCCGGTGCTCCGGCCGCCCGCAGCACCCAGGAATCGGCGACGCCGCAGGCGTGGGCGGCGTTGGCGGCGCCGGCATGGAGTGCGCCGATGTCGGCGCCCTCCACCAGCTCCACCGACGCCGCCAGCCGGTGCAGCGCGCGTGCCGGAACCGACATGTGGCTCCGGACCCATGGCGCATTGTGGTCGGCTCCGATCAGCACGTGAGGCTCCCCGTCCAGAGTTCGTACCAAGTCGAAGAAGCGCAGGCCTGTACCGGGGTCCAGGCCACGGTAACCGCGTGCCGCGGTCAGAGCCTTCAGGTCGTAGCCCTCACTCATGCCGATCTCATCCCACATGCTCCAGGCCAGGCTGTGCGCGTCGATGCCGCTGCGGCGCTGATGCCTGGCCAGAGCGTCGAGGAAGGCGTTCGCCGCCGAGTACGCACCACTCATGGATCCGCCGAAGTAGCCGTTGACCGAGGAGAAGGAGACGAAGGAGGCAGCTGAGTGCTGTAGCGCCAGCCGGTGCAGAACCCAGCCTCCGAGGATCTTCGCCTCCACCCCGGATCGCCACTCTTGAAGGCTGTAGTCCGTCACGGCACGCTGCTCGAATCGACCGGCGAGGTGCAGCACCCCGATCAGGGGGGTCGACCACGCGGCACATGTCCGGTCCAGGGCCGCTCGGACCTGGACCGGGTCGCAGATGTCGGCGGACTCATAGCGCACATCGCCCAGCTCACGGAGTGTGCGATATGCCTCGAGCTTGCGAGCGATTTCCCCGCCGCGGGCGGTGTGGGCGTCCCAGGCCTGTTCTGGGGGCAGTTGAGTGCGCCCTAACAGCAGCAGACACGTACCCGGAACCTTGAGCAGGTGCTCGGCAAGTCTCACTGCGACTCCGCCCAGACCTCCGCTGATCAGGTACAACCCTTCGGAGGCGGGCGTGGCGGTCCGGGGCTGCCGGTCGGGAAGGGGGGCCAGCCGACGCACCCAGCGCCCACCGCGACGATAGGCCACCTCTGCGTCGGTCGGCGGAACCCCTGTCTCCGCCAGCAGCCACGCGGCCAATTCGCTTGCTGATCCCTCCGGGAGGTCCACGTGCCCCGTTCGCAACCAGGGCAGTTCCTCACACATGCTCTTCAAGAGGCCACCGACGGCGGCGTGTACATAGGACGGCCGGTCATCGCTCAACACGTCCTGCGCCTCGACGCCGACAAAGTGGAGAGCGATCCGTCGGCCCGGAGTGTGCCGGGCGGCCAGAGCCCGGGCCAGACACAGAAGGGATTCCGTGCCATCTCGCTGTGTATCGAGAAGCTCTTCCAGGCCTCCTGGTTCACAGCGAGGTGCACCAAGGGTGCCCATGTGGAGGACCCTGTCCAGGGAGCGGCCGTCTGCTGCCAGGCAGTCCAGAAGATGCTCGTAGTCCTCCGTCGCGTCGATGCGTATTGCGTAGCGGGCAGCGTCGGTCCGGCTGAACCTCTCCCCCGCCATGACGATCGTGCACAGGGTGCCGCGGGCACGCAGCTGTGCCGCGACGGCGTCAGCCACTTCGGCTCCCTGGGCATGGCGTCCTGCCAGCACCAGTGTGTGCCCACCCGTACTGGCGTTGCCTTGTAGTTGGTCCGCTCGCTGCCACACGGGCCGCAGGCACCAGTCCGGTACGGTGGTTGTGGTACCGAGCAGGATCTCGGTGTGCCGAACGGTCTCCTCGAACTCACCCGCCTCGAACCGCTTGCGCAGCTGCGTTCGCTGGATCTTGCCGATCTCGGTCTTGGGGATCCTTTCCGCCTCGACCGGAATCAGGTAGGAGGGGCTGACGCCCATCTCCCGGGTGACCTTGCCTCGGATCGCGCGCAGTGCCGGCGTGACGTCCGTCCCGGGTTCGAGGTGGAAGAACAACACGAGCTCGTCGGTGCCTGCCGTGGGATCGCTGCGCACGGCGCAGGCAGCGGTGAAGCTCCGTACGACGAAGGGAAGTTCTTCCACGCATGCTTCTATTTCGTGGCTGCCGTAGTTGACGCCGTGGACGATGATGACGTCCTTCGCACGGCCGGTGATATAGAGCTCGCCGGAACGCAGGAACGCCAGGTCTCCTGTCTCGAACCATCCGTCGGGCGTGAAGGACTCGGCGTTGGCCTGCGGATTGTCGAAGTAGCCGGAGGTCACGGTGGTGCCCCGCACCTGGAGCCGGCCAACGGTGCCCTCGTTCACCACGCATTCATGCTCGTCGACGATGCGCATGCCGAAGCCCGGGTACGGCAACCCGCAGCTGACGAACGGCTCCTCCATGGACGAGGGTTGCAGGGGAAGCAGCGTGTCCGTCACGACCGACGAAGTCTCGGACATGCCCCAGCCCGGGTGCATGACGGTCGGTGGTAAGCCGAAGGGCCGCAGGACCTCCAGGAATCGCCTGGCGGTCGCGGCGACTACGACCTCACCTGCGTTCATCACGAGGCACATCCCCGACAGATCCCATCGACGGCCGGCCATCCGCTGCGCCTGTTCGGCGATGAGCCCGAAAGCGAAGTTGGGAGCCCAGGTGACACTGACGCGATGACGGTCTGCCAAGTCCATCCAGCGCAGCAGGTCCTCCAGAATCCACGAGGTGGGGGCGTGGACCTGCCTGCAGCCGAGATAGACGTCCCGTAAGTGGAACATCACCACGCCGGTCACGTGATCGAGCGGGATCCAGTTGAGTGACACGTCCTGCTCGGTGAGGGAGTTCACGACAGCGGCGGCTGCAGCCCTGCTCAGCAGATTGCGGTGGCTGAGGCGAACCGCCTTGGGCAAACCGGTGCTGCCGGAGGTCAGGAGCATGAGCATGACGTCCTCGGGCTCCGCGGCGTACCAGTCCGCTTCAGCTGGGCTCTGGCGCAGGGCATCCACGCTGGTGAGACGTGGCGCAAGCCAGCTCCGGCGCTCGGCAAGGGCGCGAAGGCCTGCCTCAGCGGACGTGGAAGTGACGATCCACGGGTGGCCCAACATCTGGCTGACGGCCTCGAGCTTGGCCACGGCAGCCGACGGCATTTCGTATGAGGCGGGGACGGTCAGTGGTACGGCTACGAACCCGCCGAGGACGCAGCCCCAGAGAGCAGCGATGAAGTCCTGTGTGTCCTCACACTGCAGGATTACCTGGTCACCGGGGTGCAGCCCCAGTGCACGCAGTCCGCCGAGGACACGCGACGCCTCCTCCTCAAGCGAGGCGTAACTGACCCGTGTCTCGGTGTCATCGATTCGCACATGAACGATCTCGGCGTGCTTTCCGCCCCCGGCAGCCCGGCGCAGGGCCTGGGCCCAGCTGCTCACGGTCGGTTCGGGCAGCGCGGCCCCAACGCTGACCGCGGGAATGGGATCCTCGGCGGTGACTTCGCCCTTCGCATCGGCGGAGGGGGTCCCGGCAAAGACTTCTGACGGAGTCCGAGGCGTCGTGCCCGCACCGAGGTGCAATCGCCCGGTCTCCTGTGGGACTTCCTCCAGCGCAACTGTCGCGGAGCGGACAGCAGGCAGCGCAGCGAGGCTGCCCTCCCATTGCTCGGCCGCCTCGGTGTCGATGAGGGGAAGCTGGTCCAGGGCTGCGCTGTCCAAACTGCCGTCGGGATTCCTGGGCAGATCGGAAACGGCGATCAGTCGAGGGCTGATCCCCGTGGGGGCAGCCGTCCGCCCGAGTGCCTTCGCCGCCTGTTCGACCGCGCCACGCCTTGTCGGCACGGCCAGGACGATGGGCCGCCCGCAGTCGCCGGGCGGCAGGGCAATCGCGTTGCGGATACCACCCAGAGCGAGGACATCACGCTCCAACGATGCCGGGTCGAACAGGCCGACTTCCGGGGGTGTTTCGCCGACCGGCTTCGTATCCGGGGCGGGAAGGGCACCTATGCGCACTCCTGGGTCGGCTGCGACGGCGGCCAGCAGCGCGTGCAGGGCGTTCGCCACCCTTTGCACGGTGTCCAAGTCGAAGAGGTCCGCGCTGTACTCGATGTGGCAAGCCAGGCCTTCAGGGGCTCCGTCGGAGCTCAGCCGCTCCTCGACGTCCACGAAAATGTCGAACTTCGCTGTGCCTGTCGGCGTGGGCCGCAATGACGCGCGGTTGCTCCCCAGCCGCAGAACTGCCTCACTATTGCTCTGCAGCGCAAGCATCACCTGGAACAGAGGGTGCCTGGAGGTCACCCGCGACGGGTTGATTTCCTCCACCAGCCGGTCGAAGGGCAGATCCTGGTGGTCGTAAGCAGCCACGTCGAAGGCGCGCACACGGGCCAGGAGGTCGCGGAACTCCGGGTTGCCCGAGGTGTCGGTGCGCAGCACGAGAGTGTTGGCCATGAGTCCGATCAGGCCGTCGAGGCGCCCGTCGTGGCGCCCCGCTACTACTGTGCCGATGGCGATGTCGGTTCCCGCTCCCCATCGGGTGAGAAGCGCGGCGAGGGCGCTCTGAAGCACCATGAAGAGGCTGGCGCCGCTGTCCTTGGCCAGGCGCAGCAGATCCCGATGAAGGTCTCGGGGGACATCGAGCAGCAGCCCCCCACCACAGCGGCTGGACACCAGGGGACGGGGTCGGTCTATGGGAAACGGCGTCACCTCCGGGCACCCCGCGAGCGCCTCTTTCCAAAAGGCGAGCTGATGCTCGCCCACGCTGCCTTCAGGCCCATCCCCGCCCAGAAGTGCACGCTGCTGCCACAAGGTGTAGTCGACGTACTGGACCGGAAGTGGCTCCCAATGCGGCTCATGACCTTCGAGGCGGGCGGCATAGGCGGCGGAGAGATCCTCGGCCAGGGGGCGCAGGGACCATCCGTCCGCCGCACTGTGGTGGATGACGAGGACCAGGGTCTGCGTCTCGGGGCGCGTTCCGAAGAGGCCGGCCCACAGGGGTGCTTCACGCGTCAGGTCGAACGGGTGACGCAGAGCGGCGGCAACGTGCGCTTCGACCTCCTGCGCGGGACAGTCGACAACTCGTAGAGCGGGGTGCAAGGTGCCCGGTGCATGGACATCCTGATGGGGCGAACCTCCCGTCTCCGGAAGGAGCGTGCGCAGGCTCTCGTGCCGGTCGGTGACATCAGCGAGCGCGGCCCGCAAGGCTTCATGGTCGATCTCGTGGTCCAGTCCCACCACCAGAGGGATGTTGTAAGTGGCGGCAGATGTGTCCAGTTGATTGAGGAACCACATGCCCCGCTGAGCGAACGAGAGGGGGACCCGTTCAGGTCGCTGTGACGAGACGAGAGCGGGACGGACCGGCGCGCTCCCAGCGGTCTCGGGACGTTGTGCGGCGATCCCGGCGGGGGTGGGCGTATTGAAGACCGTCGCCATCGAAACTTCGTAACCGGTCACCGCACGCAGCCGCGTCAGCAGCCGTGATGCGAGCAGCGAGTGCCCGCCAAGGTCGAAGAAGTTGTCGTCGGCACCGACGCTGCCAAGAGGCAACTGCAGGACTTCCTCGTAGGCTCGGCAGACCAGAGCCTGAGCCTCGCTGGCCGGGGCCAGGCGGCCTGAGGAGGTCCCGGTGAAACGGGGGGCGGGCAGAGACTTGGCGTCCAGCTTTCCGTTCGGCGTCAGGGGCAGGGCATCCAGCAGAACGCACGCGCTGGGCACCATGTGCTCGGGCAGCAGCCTGGCCAGGTGCTCACGCAGGCGGACGGGGTCCGGATGCTGCCCCGTCGCGGGTACGGCGTAGGCAACGAGCATCCGGTCATCGCCGGCTGTCTCGCGGACGACCACGACGGCTCGGGCGACGGCGGGATGCCGGGCGAGCGTGGCCTCGATCTCGCCGGGCTCGATCCGGAAACCGCGAATCTTCACCTGATCGTCACCGCGCCCGATGTACTCCAACGTGCCGTCGGCGGCCCGGCGGGCCAGGTCTCCGGTGCGGTACATCCGCTCGCCTGCCGATCCGAAGGGGTCGGCGACGAAACGCTCGGCAGTCAGCCCGGGCTGACCGAGGTAGCCGCGGGCCAGCCCCGGGCCGGACACGTACATCTCCCCTGTCCAACCGGGTGGTACAGGCTGAAGGTAGGAGTCCAGCACGTACACGCGCAGGTCCGCCAATGGCCTGCCGATCACACTGCGGGTCCTGTCGTCGTCGACGATCTCACGTGTTAAGCGCTGATATGTGACGTGCACGGTGGTCTCGGTGATGCCGTACATGTTGATCAGTGCTGGCGCGTCGTCGCCGTATCGCGCCAGCCAAGGGCGCAAGTGTGCGGGCTCCAGAGCCTCGCCGCCGAACACGATGCAGCGCAACGCGAGCTGGTCGGGCTCCGTCCCCACACAGCGGGTTTGCTGCTCGGCTTGAGCCAATTGATAGAACGCGGACGGCGTCTGGTTGAGGAAGGTGACTCGTTCCCGGCGCAGCAGTTCCAGCAGATCCTCTGGTGAGCGGGTGGTCTCCTTCGGAACGATGACCAGTCGGCCTCCGTGGAGCAGCGCACCCCAGAGCTCCCAGACGGAGAAGTCGAAGGCGCACGAGTGAAGGAGTGTCCATACGTCATCAGGGCCGAAGGTGAAGTGTGTAGTGGCGGATTCGAAGAGCCGGATGACGTTTGAGTGAGGTATCAGCACGCCCTTCGGTCGCCCCGTCGAGCCCGACGTGTGGATGACGTAGGCAGTGTCGTGAGGGGTGAGCGGGGACAGGCGGTCGTCGTCGCTGACGTCGACGGCGGAGCGACCGGCCACGTCATGGTCGGTGGCCGGGTCGCCCAGGACGACGAGGGCCACGTTTGTGTCCGGAAGCGTCGCCGCCACCGGGACATCGGTGACAAGCAGCGCAGGATCGGCGTCGTCGACCACCGTACGGATCCGCTCGGCCGGATAGTCGGCGTCCAGCGGAAGGTACGCGGCACCGGACTTGAGTACGGCGAGCAGAGCGAGGGGCAGCTCCGTGGAGCGGGGCAGTGCGAGCGCCACCACTCGGCCCGGGCCGGCCCCGAGCTCGATGAGGAGCCGGGCGAGCTGGTTGGCGCGGGCATTGAGCTGTGCGTAGCTCAACGTTGTGTCGCCGTGGGAGACCGCCGTCGCATTCGGGGTACGTTCGGCCTGAACCTGGAACCGTGCGGGCAGGGTGGCGTCGAGTTCGGGTAGGGCTTCCTCGGTTGGGGCGTACCCAGGGTGTTCGGAGGGCCGCAGCACGGTCATGCGTGCGAGGTACGAGTGGGCATCCGGGTCTGCAAGCTGATTGAGCAGCAGCAGGAACCGTTCTTGATGACCGACCAGTTCGCTCTCGCTGCACAGCGCCGGGTTGGCGTCGAAATCGATACGCAGTCCGCCGGCGCGGACGCCTGGCCGCACCGTGATGGAGAGATCGTCGACCAGTCCCCCGGACAGGTGGTGGGCCGTCGTGGCGTGCTCACCAAATCGCACGTTGTGGGCGAATGGGACGAGGTTGACGACCGGTCCGTACAGCCGTCTGCCGGCGCCCAACAGATTCAGATCACGCCGTAGGTCCTCGCCACGGTACTGCTGGTGCTTGCTCATCGCGCGCAGTTCGGCGGCCGCCGAGCGGACGAGACCGGTGGCTGTGGTGTCCGGGGAAATGGTAAGGCGCAGCGGCAGCATGTTCGAAGCCGTGCCGGGGATCCGGAGGGCTGAGGAGCCGAGCCGACTCATCGTTGCCAGCCCGAGGATGACATCCGCGGTGCCGGTGACGCGGTGGACATAATGGGCGGCCGCAGCGAGGAGTAAATGGTTTTGCGAAGCACCCGACCGCGCCGCGGCAGTCGACAGACGCTCGGTGTCCACCGCTGACAGGTCTGTCGTACGGCGAAGGAAGGCGGCAGTTGGTGGCGCAGTACCGCCAGTGACTCCCAAGGCTGCCGGGGCGTCGGCGAAACGCTCCGTCCAGTAGGCGCGATCGCGCTCGAAACGTGAAGAGGCCCGGTAGGCGACCTCCTGGTCGAAGAGCAGGCTCACCGGCGCGAACCGGCTCCCGGCGACATTACGACCGGCCTCGAGCGCGGTGTAGATCTCGGCTACCCGTCCGAAGACGAGCCGATAGCCATAACCGTCGAGCACTACATGGTGCACCCTCTGGAACCAGAAGTACCGGTCGTGTGCCGCCTTGAAGAGCGCCTGCGTGAACAACGGCCCCTCATTGAGACCAGCAGGCGTCGACAGGTCGGCACGCATCCACGCTTCGGCCACCGCGCGCGGAGCGGGCTCGGCGCTCACGTCCACCAAGTGCAAGGGCCAGTCGTCGGTGGGCGCCATGACGCCACGGGGTCCGGCGACGGAATCGGTCAGGCGGAGGCCGAACGTCTCCGCCTCGGCCACCGTTCGCCGTAATGCCGTCTCGAAGAGCTCAGTATCGAGAGCACCGTGGATCTCCAGGTACTCACCGGTGTTGTATCCGGCATTGGCGGGGTCGAGACGCTGAGCGAACCAGAGACCCTCCTGGGCACTCGTCAGGGGGCAAGTGGCGTACTCGTCAACAGACATACACAACCCTCTCATAGGCGTAAGAGACGTCTGCCGAAGGCAGGGAAATGTCGCGCACGCTCACGCTACGAATGAAAGGCCCACCCGATCGGGCTGACTGGATAGGGAAATCGAAGCCTCGCGACGAGGCGCCCCTCGCGTCGGAACCAACCCTGCCTGAAGGGGACTCGGACAGTCAAGAGAAAACTAGAGATACCACGGAACATTGCATCGGCACGGCAATTGAAGGGCGGTCGAAAGATTTGGAGACATGTTTGCGTCCAATGACTTTCCCTCGAACGTTTTTTAAGCCGATGCGTGATTCGCGCTCCACTCTGTAACCTCGGTGAGCCATTCACGGGTCCGGGCCGACGATATCTCTTTGCCCGAAGTGAGAACGGTGTTCGACGGTGACCCACAGCCGCGGGTGAAGGGTGGTCAGCGACCAGCCGACCGCATCACAAGTCTGCCGCGGCGGTCCAGCTGAACGCCCCCTGAGCGCACGGGCGCACCTCGACCTTCAGCCGGCCACCAACCAGGTGCCTCGGCCTGGCTTCAAAGCCTCCCCGGACTGGCCTGGCCGCGATCCCGAGCAAGGTGGTCGGAGCAGCCTCGCCAAGCAGGACCGCGAACGCCTTGAACGCCGCTTCCTTGGCCGAGAAGACCGAGAGTAGCCGCCACTCAGCCTCCTCTGGAGTTCTCGCACCCTGCATCCATGCTCGTTCGTCGCCGGTGAGCACGATGTGCGCGCATTCCGTCGGCAGTCGGCGCAGCTCCAGATCGCAGCCAACCGCTCGAAACCTGAGACGGGCAGCGGCCAGAGCAACAGCGAGGCCGTCTGAATGACTGATCGATCCGACGAAGTCGTCAGGCAGCCTTGGCCTACGTCCCTCATAAAGGATCTCCTCGGCGGCCGGGGATCCAGCGGCCCATAGCGCCCGCCGCACAGCACACCGACCGGCGAGAAACTCACGGCGCCTGGCCCCAACCATGCCGCTGACCAACCCTTCCTCGCCCGGCCCGGCCGGACGTGCCCCAGAGACCTCCACGGTGGCGTGGCCCAGCGCGAGGCCCTGCTCTGCAAGAATCGGGGTCAGAGCGGCCAGTTGACACAGGAGCCGCACCCGGTCCATAGGCCTGTCCACAGAGTCCTCCCCCGTCGGCACGGGCGAGCCGACCGAGGTCAGCCGCGCAGCAGCCTCTTTATGATCTTTCCAGCTGGGTTTCTCGGTATCTCGTCGATGATCTCGATGCGCCGAGGGAGCTTGTAAGGGGCCAGTTGCTCCGCCGCGTGACGCAGCAACGCAACGGGACTGACCCCGTCCTCGACCACCGCGAAAGCCAACGGGACTTCCCCGTAGTCCTCGTCCGGCACCCCGACTACGGCCATGTCACGCACCGACGGATGCGACCCGAGCACTCGCTCGATCTCGGACGGATAGACATTCTGCCCGGCTCTGATGATCAGGTCCTTGCAGCGGTCGACCAGGTGGACGCGGCCGTCACGGTCGATGAAACCCAGATCGCCCGTCCGGATCCAGTCCTCCACCTTGACCTTGTCGGTCGCCGCCTCGTCGCCCCAATAACCGCGCATGACGCCGGGTCCGCGCACACAGATCTCTCCGACGGTGTCCGGCGCCGCCTCATTGTTGCCCCCATCCAGAGCACACACCGACATGCCGGGAATCACCCGGCCGGCCGGGATCACTTCGGGCATGAGGGTCGGATCGGGATGTTCCTCAGGTCCCAGGGTGACGAACGGGCCGCCAACTTCCGTCATGCCGTACACCTGCCGAAAGCCGCAACCGAGCCGCTCGACGGCCTCCGCGTAGACATCAGTGGGCATCGGGGCCGCGCCATACAACACCTCGCGCAAGGTCGACACGTCCGTCGTATCCAGCGACCTCGCCCGGAGGAGGAAACGCAGCATCTGCGGGACGAGCCAGACGTGCGTCGCGCGGTGAGTCTCGATGGCAGCCAGCGCCCGCTGTGGCTTGAACCCCGGCATCAGCACCACAGTGGCGCCGACGGCCATATACGTCAGCGAGATCACCATGCTGCCGTGGTACAGCGGGCAGCAGTTGACCAGAACCATGTCGTCGGTCGTTTGCGCGACGGCCAGCCAGCCGAGGGCGATGGACCGGAACGAGGCGTGGTCGACCGTGACGCCTTTGGCCCGGCCAGTAGTGGCCGAGGTGTGCAGGATCGCCGCCGGCGTTTCATCCGGAACGCAAGGAAGATCATCCGGGCTGTCCGCGAACAGCGCGGCGAACGCTTCGCTCTCAACAGCGATGCGCAGCCGCACCGGCAGGTCCGGATGTCTCTCGAGCAAAACGGACTCACCGACCACTGCGACTGCGCCGGTGCGCTGTGCGATCTCCGCCACCTCAGGGGGCGTCAGGCCGTGATTGAGCGGAACGAACATGGCACCCAGGCGAGCGAGCGCGAAGTAGATCTCCACGACTTCGATACGGTCAAGTGAGAGGATCGCGACGCGGTCACCCCGCTGGATGCCCAAGCCGCCGAGCCCGCGAGCGAGACGAGCGGTCCGGTCGTGGAATTCCATCCACGTGACCGAGCGCTGCTCGTCCACCAGGGCCACCCGGTCCGGGAAGCACTGGCGGTTGCGCTCCACGAGCTGAGTCAGCCACATGACGCCCCGTCCGGCCGCGCCTCGGCTACAAAGCGCTCGTAGTCGGCGATGGTGGACAGCCGCTCCATGTCCTCGGCAGTGACCTCCACCCCGGTGCGCTGCTCGATGAGCAGGACCAGCCGAACCACGTCCCCGGAGTCGATGCCACTGGCACTGAGATCGACATCGTCACCGACGCCGTCTAAAAACTCTGATGTGCCGGTCAGTTCGACGAGCATCTCCCTTACCGTACTCATGGTGCTTCCTTTCATAGGGGCTTCGTTTATCACGCTGTTGAGCTGACGCCCGGCCTGCCGAGGCCGTGGCCCCGGCTACCCCATAGAGAGTCGTTGGGGACACAGAACACTCCCATCTCCCCCTTGTGATCGTTGTCACGACTGAGCGCTGGGAACGGAGGGATTGAGATCCCTGTGATCGCACTCTTCCTAGGTGGAAGCGAAAACATTGCCATCCGCAGGCAGTGGGAGATGAAAGGAGTGGTCCAAGTGCGCTCAGGGCTGCCTAGGAGCGCGGCGGAGGAGCGGTTACTCAACGAGCACTTCAAAGCCCTCCTTGCAGCCGACGAACGAATCGAGCCCTTGGATTGGATGCCGGAGGGCTATCGGCATTTCCTTATCCGCCAGATCGCTCAGCACGCCCATTCCGAGATCATCGGCATGCAACCGGAGGCCGCTTGGCTCACTCGAGCCCCCACTCTGCATCGCAAGGCCGCCTTGCTCGCCAAGGTGCAGGACGAGGCCGGCCACGGGCTCTACCTCTATTCGGCCGCCGAGACACTGGGTGTCGACCGTGCCGACCTGCTGGACGCCCTGCACAACGGGCGCCAGCAGTACTCAGCCACGTTCAACTACCCGGCCCTGACGTGGGCGGACACCGGAGCAATCGCGTGGCTCACAGACGGCGCCGCCGTAGTGAACCAGGTACGACTGCGCGATACGTCCTATGGTCCGTACGCACGGGCCGTACGGCGGATCTGCCAAGAAGAGGCCTTCCATGTCCGCCTGGGCTACGACACCCTCTTGGCGCTGTGCCGCGGCACAGCGGAGCAGCAGGAGATGGCCCAGGAAGCGGTCAACCGCTGGTGGATACCCGCGGTGGCCCTGATGTTCGGTCCCCCGGACACCGCGGACGCCCACGCGGACGCTCGAACGTCAGCAATCGGGGCTGCAATGACCCGCCGCTCAATGACTTGGGGTATCAAGCGGAACACCAACGACGAGCTCAGGCAGCGCTTCGTCGACAACTGCGTGCCACAGGCCGAGAGGCTCGGCGTGACGCTCCCCGACCCGGCCATCCGCTGGAACCAGGATCGAGAGCACTACGACTTCACCCCGGTCACCTGGAAGGTGTTCCGGGACGCGCTCGCCGGTGGATCGCAGGGCAGCCGCCGGCTGGCTCATCGGGTGGCGGTGCACCAGGAAGGGGCCTGGGTACGCGCGGCCGTCAACGCCTTTGCTGGGAGGCGGGAAGCGGTGAGGGCGCCGTCATGAGACAGGATGTCGCCCGGCAGCGCACGTCCTGGGAGGTTTTCATCAGGCCACGGCGCGGCCTCTCCCACCAGCACGTGGGCTCCGTCAGCGGAGCTGACCCTGACATGGCGCTTGCACACGCTCGCGATCTGTACGCCCGCCGAGGGGAGCCCGTATCGATCTGGGTCGTGCGTTCGGATGCGGTGCGCGCCACATCGCCGAGCGAAACGAATCCGTTCTTCAGCAACGCGAACGACAAGCCATACCGGTATCCGGAGCCCTACGCGGTCCTCAACGATGAGGGAAGCAATGACGACTAGCCACCTCGCCTCCGATGTCGCCGGCTTCGCCCTCCGGCTCGGCGACGATGCGTTGATCCTCAGCCAGCGACTCTGCGAGTGGGTGGCCGCGGCACCGTCGATCGAGGAGGACTTGGCGCTCGCCAACATCGCTTTGGACCTACTCGGGCATGCCCGAACCCTGCTCTCCTACAGTGGCGAGCTGGACGGAACCGGCCGCAGCGAAGACGACTTCGCTTACCGCAGGACGGCAGCAGAGTTCCGCAATTCCCTGCTGGTGGAGCTGCCCAATGGCGACTTCGCGGTGACCATCGCCCGGCAGCTCGTGTACTCGACCTACAGCCGCCTGCTCTGCAGCGGATTGCGCAACTCAACCGACAGTGTCCTCGCGGGCATCGGCAATCGAGCCGCCATTGACCTGGAGTACCACACGATGCATGCGGCGCAATGGACAGTACGACTTGGCCGGGGCACCGCCGAGAGCCGTCATCGCATGCAGGCCGGCCTCGACAAGGTCTGGCCTTACGCGACCGAGCTGTTCGAGGCAGACGACCTGACGGAACGGCTGGAGGCCGACCGGACCGCCACGAACCCGGCTCGCCTGGAGGGCCCTTGGGAACAAGAGATGGCTGCCGTACTGCAGGACGCGCAACTGGTCGTACCCACCCCGGCGTGGCACGCAACCGGCGGGCGGTCCGGGCTGCGTACCCAAGCCTTCGGCCCGCTGCTGGCGGACTTCCAAGCCCTGCACCAACACTACCCGGGAGGCACATGGTGAGCACCTGGCCGCCGATGCCTGTCGACGAGGTCCGGGCACGAGTGAACAGCGTTGCGGACCCCGAACTCCCCATGCTGACCCTAGGAGATCTGGGTGTGATCCGTGCAGTGGAGACAGCAGCGGACGGCATTCTGGAAGTTGTTGTCACTCCCACCTACATGGGCTGCCCCGCGATGGCAACCATTGAAGCCGACATCCGCACTGCACTGGCCCAGTGCGGCCATCCTGGCGGACGAGTACGGCAGGTGCTCACACCCGCGTGGACGACCGATTGGATCAGCCCCGAAGGCAGACGCAGACTCAGCGAGCAAGGCATCGCGCCGCCGGGCCCGGCCCGAGCACCGCTGCTGCTGCGACTCGGCTCAGGACTGCCCTGCCCCAACTGCGGCTCCACAAGCACCCGTTCGCAGAGTCCGTTCGGAGCGACCCGCTGCCAAGCCGTCCTGGTGTGCACGACGTGCCAGGAGACCTTCGCCCACGTGAAAGCGTTGTGACGGTCGTCATGACGGGCGCAGCAGCGGGAGACCGAGCCGGACCATCAAGGACAGCAGGCCCTGCTCCTGTCTGGTACAAGCTGAAGGTCGTCACGGTTGAGAGGCTCGCCCACGATGCCGCAGCGATCACTCTCACTGTGCCGGACACTCTGGCGGGCATCTTCACCCCCAGGGCCGGACAACACCTGGTCATCAGACACTCCTTGGGCGCGAAGGAGCTCCGCCGCACCTACTCCATCTGTCCCCCGCCAGGAGGCCCTTCCGAACTGCGCCTCGTGGTCAAGCGACGTGGCGTCGGCGGATTCGCCGAGTACGCCACGACCCGTCTGGCCACGGGTGATGTACTGGAAGTCGGGCCTCCGGCAGGTGGCTTTCGACTGGCCGACCAGGTCGGTGCGCACCACGTCATGGTCGCCGGCGGCACCGGCATCACGCCGCTGCTGACGATGGCAGCCTCGGCGTTGCGAAACGACCCCCAATGCCGTGTCTCTCTCATCTACGCCAATCAGACGTCACGGTCGATACTGCTGGCGGACGACCTGGGCGAGCTCAAGGACACCTATTTCAACCGCTTCTTCCACCTGCACGTTCTGTCCCAGGAGGCACGAGAATCCGAGCTCCTCTCAGGCCGCATTGACAGCGCGCGGCTGCCGAAATTGCTCGCACTGCTCGGCGCCGACCCTGCGGGCGGACACTTCTACCTGTGCGGCCCAAGTGGCCTGGTCGAGACGGTCCGTGAGGGGCTCGCAAGGTGGGGTGTGGACCCGTCCCGGGTGCGCTGCGAACTCTTCACCACCGACCAAGGCACGCAGAACCATTTTGTCCCGGTCCAACACGGACGACCCAGTAGTGTCACGGTCACCGCACGCATCGGTGGCCGAATCATCGTCGCAACCATGGAGCCCGGGGATCGGGTGGTACTCGACGCCCTGCTGCGAGCCCTGCCCGATACCCCGTATTCATGCCGCGAGGGCCTGTGCGGCAGCTGCCGCGCCAAGGTGATCTCCGGCGTCGTATCCATGAGGCGCCAGTACGCGCTCGGCGAGACCGAACTGGCAGCACGCTACACCCTGGCCTGCCAGGGGCGGCCAGCGTCGAACAACATCGACCTCGACTTCGACGCGTGAGCGCCGCGTGCCCAGAAGGACCGGGCTGGGAGGAACCTGGCACGCCATCGACCTTCACGCCGCACCGGAGGCTTGGCAACGACCACAGGAGTGACGAAACGATGACCACGGACAACCGTACGAACAAGACAGCACTCGTAACCGGTGGCAGCCGGGGTATCGGCAGAAGCATCTCACTGCGTCTGGCCCAGGGCGGCGTGCTGGTGGCCGTCCACTTCGGGCACGACGCGAAGGCCGCGCGGGAGACCGTTGAGCAGATACAGGCGGCCGGCGGACAGGCCTTTGCCATCCAGGCAGAGCTCGGCGTGCCAGGGGATGCCCATGAGCTCTGGACCGCGTTCGACGAGGGCCTGGCGCGTCATGGCGCCCGGCCAGGACTCGACATCCTGGTCAACAACGCCGGCGTGACACTGCCCAAAGGCATCACCGAAGCCAGCGAGGAAGAATACGACAGGGTCTTCGCCGTCAATGTGAAGGCCCCGTTCTTCATCATCCAGCAAGGCCTTTGCCGACTGCGGGACGGAGGCCGGATCATCAGCGTATCGTCCGCCGCCGCCCGCATCGCCATCCCACATATCGTCGCCTATGCGATGACCAAGGCTGCACTCAACACCCTGACCCTCACCCTGGCCCAGCAACTGGGCACGCGAGGTATCACGGTGAACGCTGTCGCCCCCGCCTTCGTCAAGACCGACATCAACCCGACTCTCGCACAGCCTCATATCTTGGCGGCGGCGGCTTCGGCCTCCGTCTTCAATCGGATCGGCGAGCCGTCGGACATCGCCGACGTCGTGTCCTTCGTGGCGAGCGACCAAGCCCGCTGGGTAACCGGACACTGCCTGGACGCGACCGGAGGAACCCATCTGGGCGTGTGATTCTCAACCCGCCCGGCGCTGACGCAATGACCGCCGCCGAGGTTTGACGATGCCATGGCCACCAGATGGGGCCTTGTGCGCGCCGCCGCGGCTTGTGCCCTTCCCTCGCGGATTGGAGGGGCCCGTCGAGGAGACACTATGGCAGACAACATGCTCACCCCAGCGGATTGCGCATCCGCCGGGCCCGCGCTGACATTCCCAGGATCCAGCCCGTATGAGGACTACGTCCACGCGTCGGTGCTGGCCTCCCTTCAGCAACCCCTCTCCACAGCACCGGAAGAGATGTCTTTCCTGGTGACCACTCAAGTGATGGAGCTTTGGCTCACTCTCATAGTCCACGAGTGGCGCTACGCCGGCGGCGCCCTGGTCGCGGACGACTACGAGGCCGCCTTCGCCGCCCTGCGTCGCAGCCTCGGCGCCCTCCTGGCACTCAACGACTCCTGGCGCCCCGTCTCGACGCTGACTCCCCGTCAGTTCAATGGCTTCCGGGCGGCATTCGGCAGCGCCTCGGGCTTCCAGTCCGCCATGTACCGGCAGATGGAATTCCTCCTCGGCGACAAGTCCCTGTCGATGGTGGAACTGCACGTTAGGCTCCCCCGGGTACACGCGGAACTCCAGGAGTCTCTGTCTCTCCCGTCGCTCTACGACGAGGTACTGCGCTACCTGAAGCGTCGCGGACTGCCCGTTCCGGAACACGTACTGGAAAGGGATGTGACTGCGGCGTATCAGCCGGATCCCGGCGTCGAGGAGGTCTGGCGGCAGATCTACGCCGGGCCCCAGCATCACCCGCTGGTGACACTGGGTGAGGCTCTTACCGACATCGCCGAAACGGTCCTGCGCTGGCGCACCAACCACGTGCTGGTCGTCCGGCGCGCGATGGGGGCCAAGGCCGGCAGTGGCGGCTCATCAGGTCTGGCGTGGCTGGAGAAGCGCGCCGCACGTTCCATATTCCCCGAGATCTGGACGGCACGGAGCCATGTCTAGGAAGATTTCCGACTTCGCGGCTGCGGAGGAGCGCCGAGTTCTGGGCCTCAAGCCAGTCATGGCGCCGTTTCACCACAGGTACGGCGATCACCCGCAGCAGGTATACGACCTATGGCCTGCTCAGGACTCCTGCGCCCCGCTGATCATTCTGCTGCACGGCGGTTACTGGAGATACAACCGCATGCATCTGACACCGTTGGCCAGCCACCTGTCGCAACATGGTTTCACCACAGCGCTCCCCGGCTTCCGCCGAACCGGCGGAGCGGGCGGTTATCCCGCAACCTTCGACGACATTGCCCTGGCCGTGGACACCATTCCCGCCGGCCGACCCTTCGTGCTGGCCGGGCACTGCTCCGGCGGCCACCTCGCGCTGTGGGCAGCCGCACGCGGACTGCTGCCTCCGGGATCCCCGTGGCACACCAGGAGGTGCCCCTCCGCCGTGCTGGCTCTGGCCCCGATCACTGATCTGGCCGGTGCCATTCGCGAGAATCTGAGCAGCGGTGCCGCCCTGGAATTGCTCGGCGGCCCCCACTCGGCCGAGTCACGGTTGCCCTTCGTCGACCCCCTCACGATAGTCGGCGCCAAGGGCACCACCGGCGTGCCGACCGTGGTTCTCCATGGGGCGAAGGACGAAGAGCTCCCCCCCGCGCAGTTCACCGACTACGCAGCCGTGCACTCCGACGCCGAGCTGGTCACGCTGCCCGGGACGGGCCACTACACCCTCATCGAACCGTACTCGGATGCCAGCCGTGCCGTGATCGACGTCCTCGGCCGGCTTTCACGGCAGTGGGCCCAAGAGGACCCGGGCTGCTGATCCTTCGCGCCGCCCTGGGCCGTCGCCGGCACCGGCTCCGCGACAGGCGGCCTGAGGACCGCAAACTGCCAACCCGGTGTCTCCGTACCTGAAGAACAGGGGCGGGACACACCGGGTCGGTCCGTGCGGACAGAGCCGTTTGACGGAACGGATACGGCTCAGCGTGGAATGGCGGTTACGGACGGCTGTACCGAGATGGTGGTGCGGCGGCCGTTTTCCGCCTCCCTTTCCACGGTGATGCGTGTGTTGGTGTCGGGAACCTTGACCCCCAACTGCGGGTTCTTCATGTCCCAGTAGACCCCGGTGTGGTCGTCGAAGGCGGGGACACCGGGCCGGGAGGGGACGACGAACGTTCCGAAGTTCAGTCCGTCGCTGCGGTGCCGGGAGAAGGGTGCGTCGAAGGGCTGAACCAAGGCGTCGACCGGCTTCTGTGTCTTGTCGAGTATCGGCTCGGGCCGCGCGTCGACAGGAAGCAGCAGGCCGTGGCCTTCATGTTTCTTGGTGGCGTTGTCGGTGTACGCAGAGTCCCAGAGCCAGATCAGTGCACCTTCCTGATACGGGAAGAACTGCTCGCTGCCCTTGGCGCTGGATCCGACTGGCCCATACCTGGGCAGACCCCAGAAGTATGTGCCTCTCCTGAGGAATGCGCCGTAGCCGACGTAGCGGCGGTTCTCCACGAAGTAGGCACGTTGAGACACCGTAATGCCTTCGCTGCCTGTGGAAATGGTGAAACCCTGAGCGGTCCACCCAGCCATGCCATGCTCCGCGCCGTCGGAGAAGATCTCTGCGCCTGCGGCTATCTTCACAGCATCGAGCCGAACGCCCCTCTCTTCGTGGGTGGCTTTGTCCGAGGTGACGTGAAAACGGAGCTGGATCTCCTTGCCGACGTGGTCGTCCAGAGGTATGTGCAACAGCTTCCATGCCTTGGAGGCGCCGCTCACCGCCGGCAATTTCCTTAGGTTGGGCTGGAGCGCAGTGCCATCGATGGTGCCCGGCAGGGCTGTCCACTGCTTGCCGCCGTCGCTCGACGCCTCAACGGTGAGGAAGTCATAGTTTCCCTCGGTGTCGTACCAAACACGGGCCTCCAGGAATGCCTTGGCCGAAGTCGGGGTGGCACGTAGATCGACCGAGCGGGTGAGGCTGTTGTCCATCAAGTCACCGGAACCGCTCCACCACTGCTTATCCCCGTCAAAAGGCGCGGTCAGCTCCGTAGTCTTGCGGGATGGCGGCAGATCTACGATGACGGCTTGCGGATCATCGGTGTTGTAGCCGGAGACACCGAGCGTGTGCTTGGAGCTCGACCCTGCCTTGACCCGTTCGTGCTTCAGCCAGCCGAGCTGGTACTTGCTCCAGGGATCGAGATCACCCGGCGAGTCCCGGGGTGCGTTCGGACCGCTCGCGAGGTAGCTGGCCTGGGCCATCAGGGACCAGTAGTCCACGCCGTTGGATTCACCGCCGACGCTGTACATATCCGGCAGCCCGAGGTCGTGGCCGTACTCGTGGGCGAACAGGCCCACGCCGCTGTCCTCGCCGCCAGTGACATAGACGTTGGCCCACATGCCGGTGTCGCCGAGCGGCGTGCCTCCGTTCCGGTTGAGCGAAGGGCCGTTCACTCCTGCAGTGTCCACATCATAGGCGTTGCCCTGGTGCGCCCAAATCGCGTCGGTGCCCTGCGCGCCGCCCCCGATGGTTTCGTCCCGGCCTGCGTGGACGACCATCAAGTGGTCGAGGTACCCGTCGGGTTCGTCGAAGTTGTTGTCTTTGTCGAAGTCGTAGCGGTCGTACACGTCGTACGGGGCCAGCTCCGCCTTGATTTCCGCATCGTCGTGCCCCTTGGCCCGCTCACTGTCGTACCAGGCCTTGGTCGCGTCGCGGACCATGAGCCATTGATCTTGGTAGCAGTTGCTTTCACAGTTGTTGGCACCGTACCGCGCCTCGTTGTGGGGCAGCTCGACCCAGTCGCTGACCGTGCCGTCCATGTCGTACCGGCCGGAGGACTGGATGCGATAGTAGTTCCGCAGCGTGTCAGCCCCCTTCTCCGTGCCAAAAAGCAACTTCTGGTAGTAGGCACGGCTGAAGTCCTTTTGCCACCGCGTAGGCTTCGCATCGGCGCGGGGCGGCTCGATGGCGTTGTGATGGGGGCCGGCCGTGCCCCCGTACTTGGGCTTGCCGTCGGCCTTGGCGTCGGTGTCCACTTGGTCACCGAACTCGGCGAGGATGACAAAGAGCTTGGCCTTGCGTTGTTGAGCGAGCTCGACGTAACGGCCGCCGACCTTGACCGTCTCGGGCACCCCGCGTCCTGCTCCGTTACCCAGGCCATCCGTGGTCACCTTGGCCAGGGCCTGCCGGCGCAGCGCCAGCCGCTCCCGCTCATGGGGGCTGAGGGGTGCATCATCGCGCGGCGGCGCGGGTCTCGCATCAGCAGGAGCCGATGCGACTGGTCGCTCTTCGGGAGGTGTCGCCTGCGCGACAATAGTCGTGAGGAGCGCGGCGAGTGCCCCGGCGCTGGTCAGCGCCGCGACACTCCGCGCGATGGCTTTACGCAACGAAGTGTTCCTTTCGGGTGGGGGGGTAATATTTCACATGTCACAGGTGATGTATAGACACCCCCCGCCCGAGGTCGCTACGTTGTCAACTCGTCTACCAGGGAGCCCACATGAATGCGTCGCCCTCCCGGCTCAACACCGGCAGCCACGATCTCCCCGTGTCCGCGGCGCTGGATGCCTTCATGGCCACGGGCTGGGCCCCCACGCCACTACCTCCGGATGCCGCCGTTCCCGCCGCGCCCGTAACCCCTGCCCGCCGAGCCCGGCTGTCGGCACGGTTCCCCGGAGAGCGTTTGATCATCCCCGCCGGGCAACTCGCCGTCCGTTCCAATGACTGCGACTACCGCTTCCGTCCGCACAGCGCGTACGCCTGGCTGACCGGCCTCACCGGCGAAGACCAGCCCGGCCACGTTCTCGTCATGGAGCCGTCGGCGCCGACAGGACACGAGGCCGTGCTGTATCTGCGCCCACGCTCTGCGCGGACAGGGGATGAGTTCTACCGCGACCGACGATATGGAGAGTTCTGGGTCGGCCGCCGCCCCGACCTTGCCGAAGCCGAGCAGCTGACGGGCATACGCTGCGAGCACCTGCACGACCTCGGCGCACTTCCACCGGGACGCGACGCCTCCAAGGACGCTGAACTGGCCTCCGCGCTATCGGAGTTGCGTCTGGTGAAGGACGAGTGGGAGATCGGGCAACTGCAACTGGCAGTGAACCACACCGTCGCCGGTTTTGAGGACGCCGTTCGCGCCCTGCCGCATGCGCTGCGGCACCACCGAGGGGAACGTTGGGTCGAGGGCACTTTCGACAGGCGCGCCCGCGCCGAGGGGAACGGCACCGGATACCACACCATCGTTGCGTCCGGAGCAAACGCCTGCGTGCTGCACTGGATTCGCAATGACGACGCGCTCGACCCATCTCACCTGCTACTGCTCGACGCGGGGGTGGAGACCGACACCCTCTACACCGCCGACATCACGCGCACATTGCCGCTGTCCGGCACCTTCTCCCCCGTTCAACGGGAGCTGTACGAACTGGTTCTGGTGGCGCAGGACGCCGGCATGGCTGCACTCAAACCCGGCGCCAGTTTCCGCGACTTCCATCGGGCGGGGATGCGAGTCATTGCCGAGGGCCTCGCCGACTGGGGCATCCTTCGGATCTCGGCCGACGAAGCACTGTCCGAGGAGAGCGGCGTGTACCGCCGCTACACCCTGTGCAGCAGCGGGCACATGCTCGGCCTCGATGTCCACGACTGCGCCCAGGCTCGCGCCGAAACCTACCTGGACGGCATTCTTCAAGAGGGCCAGGTCCTCACCGTCGAACCGGGACTCTACCTTCAGCCGGACGACGAGACGCTGCCACGAGAACTGCGCGGCATCGGTATCCGGATCGAGGACGACCTGGTGATCACCTCCGACGGGGCACGGCTGATGTCCGGGGCACTGCCGCGGGACGTGGCTGGGATTGAAGCATGGATGGGCGCCCTCCTGGAGGGCTGATCCGATGCGCGCGGGCCCGCGGCATGCGTCCCGAGGCCGGGGCGCCTGCCAAGACTCCAAGCAACAAACCAGGGCGCCGCGACGCGGAAATCACGATATCCTGTGTGCAATTTCACATGTCACACATGTGGAGAGGGGAGGAGTTTTCTGGCCACCATTCCCTCATGACCATGGACCTTTTCCTCGAGATCTCCGCCCGAACCGGGCGGTTCACCCGCGGTGCGCCGCGAGCCATGTGCTTCGGCGCGGACGGGCGGCTGCTGTGCTTCCTGCGTGCCCGCAACGCCACCGACCCCGTAGAGCAGCTCTGGGCCCTTGATACGTCGACGAATGAGGAACGGCTCATCGCTGAACCCCGCGCTCTGATACCGGGGCTGGACGAACACCCCCGCAGGCTACCCACGGTCGAACGCCAGCTGCGGGAGCGGCTGCGTCTTTGGGCACCGGGCATCGGTTCGTATGCGCTCTGCGGAGACGGCAGCAGCGCCGTGTTCACCCTCGACGGGCGTCTGTTCCGGGCGAGCACCACCCCCCGCTCAGCTCCGGAAGTGGTCGAAGTGCCCGTCGCGGGACCCGCCTTCGACCCACGGCCCACCTTCGACGGGAGCGGCATAGCCTATGTCGCCGACGACGCCTTGCACCTCGCCCCTGGCGGCCGGATCAGCCCTGCGGACGGAGCACGCTGGGGCATCGCGGAGTTCGCCGCCGCCGAGGAGCTGGGCCGTACCCGCGGCCACTGGTGGTCGCCCGACGGGGCGAGCTTGCTCGCTGCACGGGTGGACGAGTCCGCGCTGCCCCGCCGGTACTTCACCGATCCGGCCCATCCCGAACTAGCCTCCGCGGACTTCGCGTATCCGCAGGCCGGCGGCCCCAATGCGGATGTCCAGATGTGGGTGCTCCGGACAGATGCGGAACCGGTACGCCTGGAGTGGGACGCACAGACCTTCCCCTATGTATCGGACGCCGCGTGGGCATCTCCTGACGAAATACTGCTCACTGTCCAGGACCGACTGCAGCAACAGGTGCACCTTCTCTCCGCCGATCCCGCCTCCGGCCGCAGCCGCACGCTGTCCCGGACCACACATCCGCTCTGGGTGGATCCGGTTCCTGGCACGCCCTCACGACTGCCGGACGGACGACTGCTCACGGCCAAGAACTCTCCCGGGGACACGACGAGGTCACTTGCAATCGACGGGCGGCTGCTCACCAGAGAGGGGCTTCAGGTGCGGCGGTTCGCCGGTATGCACGACGGCCAACTGCTTGTCGAGGCAGGCGATGGCCATCCCGCTCACCAGCACGTGCTGCTGGTCGACCCCGACAGCGGAACGGTCCGCCCACTGTCCCGTGGTCCCGGCGTGCACTCCGTCCTCGCCTCAGGCGGAACCGTATTGCTGACATCAGCGGGTCCGGACACAGTACGCCGGACCGTACTCACCGCGGACGGCGGCTCCTTCCGGCTGCGGGACCGGTCGGTTCCCCTGCCGTACCGCGTGTCACCTCTGCTCTCGCAGGTGACCGAACATGGTGTGCCGGCAGCTGTCGTCTTTCCCCGATCCCATGTGACGGGACAGCGCCTGCCCGTGCTCCTCGACGTGTACGGCGGGCCTCTTGGTCAGGCCGTGGCGAGCGAGCCACACCGGTGGCAGCACCGCCAATGGTGGGCAGATCAGGGCTTCGCCGTCGTCACCGTGGACAATCGCGGCACGCCCTACGTTTCACCCGCCTTCACCCACGCGGTTCACCGTGGGTTCTCCGCGGTGACGCTGGAGGACCAGGTGGCGGCACTCCGCGCGCTCGCCGCGAAGCATGCGGACCTCGATCTGAACCGAGTGGGCGTGCGCGGCTGGTCGTACGGGGGCTACCTGGCCGCACTCGCCGTACTGCGCCGCCCGGACGTATTCCACGCGGGCGTGGCAGGCGCGCCGCCCACCGATTTCCGGCACTACGACACCGCCTACACCGAGCGCTATCTCGGGCTGCCTCAGGACAATCCCGCCGGCTACGAGGAGGATTGCCTGCTACGCGACGCGCACCTGCTTGACCGTCCGTTGTTGCTGATCCATGGGCTAGCGGATGACAATGTTCATCCTTCACACAGCCTGAGGCTGTCGCAAGCGCTCACCGAGGCCGGCCGACCCCACCAATTCCTCGCCCTCCCCGGAGTCAGTCACATGACCCCGGACGGCACGGCCGAACGGCTGGCCGTTCTCGAACTCGATTTCATTCGAGGCGCGCTGCGCATGTCATCAGAGTGAGCCGTTGATCCGGCTGCCAGGAGTCATCGCTCGTCGGCCGTAAAGGCCACAACCCGTGGTCAGGGACAAGGCGGCAGCACCGGATCGCCGGCGCTGCCGCCTTCCGGTCGGCACATCAGTTGCGCTGAGGCAACTTGGACAGGGGCCCCTGTCGGGCTCCGGCGTCCACCGCCGTCGAGGTAGTGAACCAAGGGTCAGTCGCCAGGAAAGTGACAGGCGACCTGTCGAGATTCCCCCGGACTCACGATGCGCAGGAATGGCCGTTCGGCCCGGCAGATGTCCTGCGCCTTGGGACACCGAGGATGGAAGGCGCATCCCGGCGGCGGGGCGGCGGGACTGGGCGGGTCACCCATCAGCGTGATCCGTTCGCGCATGCGCTCGCCCGCCGGGTCGGGCACCGGGACGGCCGACAGAAGTGCCCTGGTGTAGGGGTGCGCCGCGTCCCCGTACAGTTCGTGCTTGTCGCCGATCTCGACGATCCGCCCGAGGTACATCACCGCGACCCGGTCGCACACCCGCTTGACCACTGCCAGGTCGTGCGCGATGAAAACATAAGCCAGTCCCAGCTCCTTTCGGAGCTTCTCCATCAGATTGACGATCTGCGCCTGGACCGACACATCGAGGGCGGAGACCGGCTCATCGGCAATCACGAGCCGCGGGCTGGTCGCCAGCGACCGCGCGATCCCGATGCGCTGAGCCTGCCCGCCCGAGAACTCGTGCGGATAGCGGTCCCTGTGCTCGGGGATCAGGCCCACCAGTTCCATCAGCTCCACGGCTTTGCGCCGGGCATCGCTCTCGGACCAGCCCTGGACAAGCAACGGGTCGGCGATGATCCGGCTCACTGCCTGGCGGGGATTGAGAGAGGAGTGAGGGTCTTGAAACACCATCTGGAGGTGCTTGCGAAGCGGCCGCATCTCGCTCGGGGGAAGATGGCTGATGTCCTTGCCCTCGAAAACAACCGAACCGGCGGTGGGTTCGAGCAGGCGAACGATCATCCGCCCGGTGGTGGACTTCCCACAGCCCGATTCTCCGACGAGGCCTAGAGTCTCACCCCGCGACACGTCGAAGTCGATGCCGTCGACGGCCTTGATGGGCGCGCCCTTGCGGCCCGTGCGGCCGCGGCGGCCAGGGAAGGCCATGGTGAGGTTGCGCACGGACAGCAATTCTTTCTCGGTCATCACGCATCCTCCGTCGCTATAACCCGCTGTGCCGTCCGCCGGCCCGGTGGAACGAAATGGCAGGCCGATGTCTGGCTGGTGCCGGCGACTGAAGCGAATGCGGGGCGTTCGATACGGCAGCGCTCCCGCTCCGTCTCCGTCGCCGCCGCCGCACGCGCACAGCGCGGCTCGAACGCACAACCTGCGGTCGCGGTCAGCAACGAGGGAGGGGTGCCTGGAATGGACCTCAGCGGCTCGTCGTCGGCGTCGTCGAGACGAGGAAGAGAGTCCAGCAATCCGCGTGTGTAGGGATGTGCGGGCCTGGCGAACAGGGTGTGCACCGGTGCCTGTTCGGCTGCCCGGCCGCCGTACATCACGAGGACCTCGTGGGCGACGCGGGCGACCACCCCCAGATCGTGGGTGATCATGATGACCCCGAGGCCGCGTTGCACCTGGAGCCGAGCGATGAGTTCCAGGATCTGTGCCTGGACGGTCACGTCCAGCGCGGTCGTGGGTTCATCGGCGATGAGCAGTTCGGGCTCGCAGGCAAGCGCCATGGCGATCATGGCGCGCTGCCGCATACCGCCGGAGAATTGATGTGGGTAGTCCCTCGCTCGGCGGGCCGGTTCCGGGATGCCCACCTCCCCGAGCATGTCGACCGCCCTGCGGCGTGCTTCAGCCCTGCGGCAGCGGAGGTGGACACGGACGTGCTCGGCGACCTGTTCGCCGATCGTGTAGCAGGGATGGAGGCTGGACAGCGGGTCCTGGAAGATCATCGCCATTCGGCGGCCACGAAGGCGGGCCAGTCTCGCCTCGCGCATGCCGATGAGTTCCGTGCCGTCCAGGACGATGGAGCCGGTCACCTGAGCGCCGCGGTGAAGCCCCATGACGGCAAGCGATGTCACGGACTTCCCCGAGCCGGATTCTCCGACGATACCGAGGGTGCGGCCGGCCTCCACGGTGAAGCCGAGGGAGTCGACGACCCGGGCGGGCCCGTCATTCGTGTTGAACGTGACCTGCAGGTCCCGCACTTCGAGCAGCGGAGCCATCAGTACCTCACTCTCGGATCGACGACGGCGTACAGCAGGTCGACGGCAAGGTTGGCCATCACGATGAAGAAAGCGGCGAAGAGTGTGACACCGAGGACGACTGGCTGATTGGAGGAGCCCAGCGCTTCGTAGAAGAGCTTGCCTACACCCGGCAGATTGAAAAGCGACTCGGTGATCACCGCTCCAGCAAGCAGTCCGCCGAGGTCCATCCCGAAGATGGTCAGGATGGGGGTCAATCCGGAGCGCAGACCGTGCTTCACGACAACGGTACGTTCTGGCATGCCCTTGGCGCGGGCGGTGCGGATGTATGGTTCGGCCATCGCCTCGATCATCGAACCGCGGCTCTGCCTGGCATACATGGCCGCGAACACCAGCGCGAGTGCGATCCACGGCAGGAGGAGACTCGAGGCCCATCCGCTTGGGTCGTCGGTGAGCGCGTGGTATTCGGGGTAGTTCAGTAGGCCGGCAACCTTGATCACGCCGTGGATGAGCATCACAGCAGTGAAGTAGATGGGCAGCGAGCCGGCGGCCACCGCACCGACCATCAGCGTCCTGTCGGTGAGTGTGTCCTTGCGCAGAGCGGCGACGACTCCGGCGGAGAGACCGATGATCAGCCACAACGCCGCCGCGCCGAACGCCAAGGAGGCGGAGACCGGAAGGCGTTCGAGGAGCACATCCCATACGGGCTGGCTGGTCTCGTACGAGTAGCCGAAGCAGGGGAAGTCGCAGACCACTGCGTACTGACCGGTGCCGACGGTCCGCCCGGTGAATATGCCTGTGAGGAAGTCGGTGAACTGCCGCCACAGAGGTTGGTCCAGGCCCAGGTGGATGCGAACCGCCTCCAGACGTTCCGGGCTGCAGGTCTTTCCGCAGGCCGAGACTGCAGGGTCGGCGGGCATCACATGGAAGATGACGAAGGAGACGGCCGCGATAGCGAACAGGACGCACGCCGCTGCGACCAATCTGCGGGCGAGATAGACGATCATGTGCGCCCGCCCCTCGGGTCGAGGACGTCCCTCAATGCGTCCCCCAGCAAGGTGAAGGCGAGAACGGCGAGGAAGAGGAATGTGCTGGGTATGACGAAGTACATCGGATCTGTGTCGTAGTACTTCACGCTCTCGGCGATCATCTGGCCCCAGGAGGCGGTCGGAGGCCTGACCCCCACGCCCAGATAGCTCAGGGCAGCCTCGGTGCTGATCATCCCTGGGATCATCAAAGTGGTGTAGGCGATGACTGGCCCCGAGACTCCCGGGAGGATGTCGCGACGAAGGATGCGCCAGGGGCCCGAGCCGCCGACGCGAGCGGCGTCGACATACTCCCGGTGTTTGAGCGAGAGGGTCTGGCCACGGACCACCCGTGCGATGCCGGGCCAGCCGAAGAGTCCGATGATGGCAGTCATCAGCAGGATCCGGTTGACGTCCTTTGCCACAGACATCATTGCGATCATGAAGATCAGTGAGGGGAAGGACATCGTGAGGTCCATCAGCCGGCTGAGCACCGCGTCGGTGAGGCCACCGAAGTAGCCGGCGGCGATGCCTGAGGCGGTGCCCACCACCACCACGACGGCGGTCGCGACGAAGGCGATGAGGAGGGAGACCTGGGAGCCGTGTACGACGCGGGCGAACAGATCACGTCCCGTGCCGGGTTCGACTCCGAGCCAGTGTTCAGAGCTGATCCCGCCGAAGGGCCCAAGCGGCAGACCGCCGAGGTAGGGGTCGATGGCCGTCTTGTCAAAAGTGTCGGGTGACCAGCCGCACACCGCGCTCAGCAACGGAGCGGTGGCGGCCATGAGGACCAGTAGACCGACGGCGGCCAAGCTGATCTGTACGGAGGGACGGCGCCGCACTTCTCGCCGGGCGAGCTGCCAAGGGCTGCTGCCCGGGGGAACGCCGACCGGCCCGGCTGCTGAGGAAACGGTCGTCGGAACGACGGATGTCGTCATGAGCGCCGGCCCTCAGCCGGTCTGCTTCGAGCGGTCCTTGAGACCGATCGTCCCGAAGTCGAGTCCACCCCAGATGGGGTGGCCGACGGCGCCGGCGATGTTGCTGCCCACGAGCAGAGACGATCGGCGTGTGGTCAGAGGAACGGCCGGGGACTTGGCGAGGATCTCCGCGTCGAGCCCTATCCACGCCTTGGCCGCCTTCTGGGCGTCGGCCATGGCACTGATCTCGTCGATCCGATCGTTGGTTGCCTTGTCGTCAAACTGCGAGAAGTTGCTGATGTTGCCGGTTTCTTTGATCGCGCTGCCGCCGAACACGGGGGGAAGCATGGTGGACCCGGAGGGGTAGTCAGGGCAGAAGCCGGCGAAGAGCATCTCCGGCGCTGTCCTGGTGTTGCCGACGGCCCCGTAGTAGCCGTCGTCGGAGACCGGGTCGATGGTGACCTTGACCCCGGCCTTGGCGAGACTGTTCTGCAGGGCAACGGCCATGGCCTTGCTGCTCTCAGCAACAGTGATCTTGACGGCGAGGCCGTCCTTCTTTCCTGCTGCGGCGAGGAGATCCTTGGCCTTCTGAGCGTCGCCCGACGGGGGGATCTTCAGGGGGTCCTGCGGTGTACCACCGGTCAGGGCGGCAGGCAGGTAGGAAGTGGCGGTCTCGCTGAGAGCCGGTCCGCCGTCGGCAGTTACCAGTGCTTCCTTGTCGACGGCCCATTGCATGGCCTGCCGGACCTTCGGGTCGTTGAAAGGTGCCCGGGAGGTGTTGAGGGCAAGCATTCTGACGCAGGCGCCCTTCTCGGACACCAGCCGCTTCGCCGCATCGGCGTTGCCAAGTACCTTGGACACGCTCGCGGGGTCCACGCCTCCTCCGGGGACGGCAGATGCGTCGGCGCCGCTGCTCGCCAGCATCCGGTCGTCGATCTGGGAGCGTTCGCCACCCATCACAACGACGATCTTCTCGGGATACGCCTTGCGGACCGAATCGGTCTCGGCGGCCCAGTGCTCATTGCGCACGAGAACGAGCCTCTTCTTGCGCTCGTATGACTGGACCTTGTACGGACCGGAGGAGAAGGGATGTTCGTCGTACTTCGCTCCGGCCTCCTTATTCTGGGGCACCGGAGCGAACGTCGGAAGTGTGGTCGTGTAGGCGAAATCCGCCACAGGCCGGTTCAGTTCGAAGATGACCGTGCGAGCGTCCGGGGTTTTGATCGAGTCGAGGTGCTTGCCGTTCAGAGGGCCGGTATAGCCCTTGGTGCCGGCGAGGTAGCGCACGGCGTAGTCGGCACCACCACTGAGTTCGCTCGAGAAAGATCGCTCGACGCCGTACTTGATGTCCTGGGCAGTGACGGGCGTGCCGTCCTCGTACTTCACGCCCTCCCTCAGAGTGAACTTCCAGGTCCTGCCGCCATTGCTCGGTGTGCCGAGATCGGTGGCGAGATCGGGGACGATCTCACTGCCGGACTTACCGGGCTCAGCCTTGAAGGTGACGAGTGTGCGGTAGAGCGTGCGGATACCGAAGCCCATATCCGGCATGATCCAATTGCGGGTCGGATCAAGGTGAACGTAATCGGCGTGGGACAGCACGGTCAGGGTGCCGCCCTTAACGGGCGTACCACCAACGACCCTTCCCTCATTGGCCGTGGCCGGATTCTTCCCACCCGTTTCAGTCGACCTTCCCGGCGAGGAACAGCCAGAAGCGCCGACTCCGAGAGCGGCCACCGCGGCTGCGATGGCGAGTTGCATGCGTTTGTTCATGTGAGTACTCCAGCGGGCTAGTAGTGGCGAACCGAGGGTAAGAGTGAGTGCCACATAGCATAGTAATGTGACATTGTACTGCAAGCACTTCATTCACCCGTTATGGAAACGTGACTACGCCCTGATGCTTACCACGCACTCCGGAGGCCTGACGCGCGTCGGTCAAGGCATGCGCGTTCATCTCCGTGAGCGCGGGCTCCGTCGTCAGTGCATGCCTGAGCGGCACGCAGACTCGCCGGCGTGCCGCATCGACCCATCCGGCGACCTATCGCCTACCCAGCACCGCCCTGGGTCGGGGCTCCTCGCCCTTCGCCCACAGCGAGCGAACGTGTCCCAGGTGGCGGGTCATGCAGTCCTCAGCGGACTGTCGACTGCCGGCCACCATGAGGTCGAGCAGCTCAATGTGCTCGTGCGCCGAAGAGATGAGCCGCCCCTGCTCATCGAGCCCACTGAGCCCGTACAGCCGGGAGCGCTTGCGGAGATCCTCCACGGTCTCGACCAGCCGTTGATTCTTGGCCAGACCGAGGAGGGCAAGGTGGAAACGCCGGTCCGCGTCGAGATAGCCGATGAGGTTGTGCTCGCGCGCGTGGGTCACGATCTCCTCCGCGAGCGGCCGCAGTTTCTCGAGCTCCTCGCGGGTGGCCGTCTCGGTGATGCGTCCAACCGTCGGAACCTCGATCAGTGCCCGCAGTTCGGTGTACTGATCGAGGTCCCGCTCACTGAACTCGGTGATCCGGAAGCCCTTGTTGCGCACAGGTTCGACCAGACCCTCGCGGGCGAGATCCAGCATCGCCTCACGCACTGGCGTGGCCGAGATCCCGAAATCAGCTGCGAGCCCTGGTGCCGAATAGACATTGCCGGGCCGCAGCTCACCGGCGACCAGAGCAGCGCGCAGGGCATATGCCACCTGGTCGCGCAGCCGCTCCTGGGTCGTGATCAGGTGGTGACGCTTCAGCTGTCCCATTGCCATGCCTCCGAAAAAGTTCCCGCTCCCAGTGCATACTATGTCACGTTGCGCGATGAGGCTGACGTCGTGCAAGGAAGTGACGGATGGAGCGCAAGACACGCTCGACCAGGTGCGTTGCCGGACTCGCACGTGTTCATGTGAGTGCGGACTGCTTTCTCCCAACATCCGTCTGCCTGTGAGTCGCGGCCCAGGAGCGCACACAAACGCCCGCCACCGCACAAAGACTGTGGCGGTCACCCAGGCCCTTCGGTTCACGCCGACAGCGTACTGATCGTTTCCTACCCCGTCACAGCAGGAATCCTGCGGGGAAGGGGTCCGACGGATCCAGGAAGTACTGCGCGGTTCCCGTGATCCACGCGCGGCCTGTCACCGTGGGAACCACGGCGGACAGGCCGCCGACGGGGTCTCCTCGACGAGCAGTCCCGTGAATTGCGCTCCGATGAAGGACTCATTGACGACGTCCTTGCCGATGGGCAGTTCGCCTCTGGCATGCAGCACAGCCATGCGGGCGCTGGTACCGGTCCCGCAGGGTGAGCGGTCGAACCAACCAGGGTGGATGGCCATCGCGTGGCGGGAACGGGTGGCGTCCGAGCATGGAGCGACGAGGTAACGTGGCGGCCTTCGCCACGCCGTTCTCGACCTGCACGTCCACGCACACGAGGCCCACCGACGTGTCGAGCCTGACCGTGGTGACCGGCTGGGTGACCAGCGCCCTTCCGCGGTCGACGAGAACTGTGGCCACGCCGATCGTCCCGTGCCCGCACATCGGCACCAACCCGGAAACCTCTATGTACAGCACCCCGTGGTCGGCATCCGGGCCGCGTGGGCGGCTGAAGGATGGCACCACTCATGGCTGACGGCCGCGCGGATCGTACATCAGCAGCGTGCGTGCCTGGTCGAGATGCTCGATGAAGTGCTGCCTGCGTTAAGCCAAGGTGGCACCGGGGATGACGCCGAATCCATCGGTGATCACCCGCGTGCGCATACCTTCGGTGCGCGAGTCCACCGCACGGTAGATGCGGGAAGTTCGCATGGATTCCCCTTCCCTGTGGGCTTCCGATCTCCTACCGCAGACCTTCGGCCAGGGCCTTCTCCGTGGCGGCGCGGACAGCGGACCGTTGCTCCTCCGACTGGGGGAAGCGCGGCGGCCGGGTCGGGCCACCGGGGCGCCCGACGATGTCCATGGAGTACTTGATCGCCTGGACGAACTCGGTCCGCGAGTCCCAGCGCAACAGGGAGTGGAGCGACTTGTAGAGCGGCAGGGCTTTTTCCAGGTCCCCGCTCATAGCAGCGTCGTAGAGCGTCGCACAGGTGGCGGGAAGCGCGTTGGGATACCCGGCGATCCAGCCCACCGCGCCCGCCAGCGCGAGTTCGAGCAGGACGTCGTCCGCTCCGACCAGAAGGTCGAGCCCGGGTGCGAGTTCGGCGATCTCGTGCGCCCGGCGGACGTCGCCGCTGAACTCCTTCACCGCGACGATGCTGCCGTCGTTGTAGAGGCGTGCCAGGAGAGGGGGGGTGAGGTCGACCTTGGTGTCGATGGGGTTGTTGTAGGCGACGACGGGCAGCCCTACGCGCGCCACCTCGGCATAGTGGGCGGCGACGGCGTCATCCTCGGCCCGGAAGGCGTTGGGTGGAAGAAGGAGGACCGAGCCGGCGCCGGCTTGCGCTGCCTGCTCGGCCCAGTGGCGGGACTCGGCGCTGCCGTAGGCGCCCACGCCGGGCATCACCCGTTCCCCGTCGCCTGCTGCCTCGACCGCTGTGATGACGACACGGGCGCGTTCGTCGTCGGTGAGGGTCTGATACTCACCGAGCGACCCGTTGGGCACTACGCCGTCACAGCCGTTGTCGATCAGCCAGGCGACATGCTCGGCGTAGGCGTCGTAGTCGATGCTCAGCCCGTCGCGCATCGGCAGAGTGGTGGCGACCATGATGCCACGCCAGGGACGAGTACGGGGGGAAACACTCATCATCAACTCCCTTGTGAGGTGTGACATTTTATATCGCCTCTGCCACGGAATACAACCACGCCTGCACGCGCCCCGGCTGTTCAGTCGGTCAGAAGCTGAGACAGGTGTCCGAGGCGCACCGGACACGACAGCGGACGCCTCTCTTCCGCCGGCTCTTGCCCGGCCAGGGCGGCAACAGCGTGCGCACACATCCGCCCCTGACACCAGCCCATGCCTGCTCGTGTCAGAAGCTTTACGCTGCGGGCATCCCTGGCGCCGAGCACCGTGACGGCCTGACGGACACGACCGGCCGATACCTCTTCGCACCGGCAGACGTCGGTGGCGTCATCCATCCAATGGGTCCACCCGGGACCCGGCCGATGAACGGCCGCCATTGCGTCGGTGAATGCCCTCAGCCGTTCCCTTCGCCGTACGAGAGCGGGATGGTGGCCACGATGGGGAGCCACTCGCAGCTCATGGGCCACGGAATGGGCCGCCAGCTCTCCCTCGGCCAGAGCCAGGGTGGCCCCACCTACGCCTCCGTTCTCCCCCGCGGCCCACACCCTTGACTCCGACGTACGCCCGTCCTCGTCGAGGTCGAGAGCGAGCGTCGCGTCCGCGGCGCGGCGTGTGGCACAGCCGAGCCCTATGGCCAATTCCAGTTGCGGGACCAGACCATGCCCGACAGCGAGCGCATCGCAGGAAAGAGTGCGCTCGGTGCCGGAGACGGGGCGCCAGTCGCGGTCCAGTCGTGCGAGAGTGACGGACTCGACGCGGTCCTCGCCCTCTGCTCGCACGACGGCATGGCGGCTCAGCAAGCGCACCGAGTGCCGCAGCATGCTCGTGCCGTGCACGACGCCCTCGACGAGCTTGCCAGGGTTGCGCAGAAGCGAGGACAGCTGCCGGGCGTACCCGGTGTAGGAGGCCGCTTCCACCACGACCGGCACCCGCGCGCCCGCGGAGGCGAGAGAACCTGCGACAGCGAGGAGCAGCGGGCACGCTGCCCGCCACGACGATCCGCTTCCCGGGCAGCACCAGACTCGACTTCAGCATCGCCTGTGCGCCCCCCGCGCCGACGACGCCGGGCAAGGTCCAGCCCGTGAAAGGCAGTTGACGCTCGTGCGCACCGGTGGCGAGCAATACCGCGTGCGCACGGACGATCGCTTGAGCCTCGTCTGCTCCGACGACGGCATGCAGCTGCCAGTAGGGACCGCCGCTCCCACGCACGATCGCCCACACATGGCATTCCGGCAGGTACCTGATGGCACCGGTCTGCCGATGCATTTCGAGGCGTTGGCTGCGCCCACGAAGTCTGGCCAGCCGCGGTGCAGCGCTTCCGGCCTGGTAGCGCCCAGTCCGGGTGCGGGATGGCGATAGTACTGCCCGCCGGGCCGCTCCCTCGCATCGATCAGCACCACACGAAGGCCCAGGTCGGCTGCCGTCACGGCAGCCGCGAGGCCGGCAGGTCCCGCCCCTACGACAGCAAGCTCACACGCTGAGGTCCCCACGGCCGGTGCCCTCCTGAGTCGTGATCAGATCTCCGGGCCGGGCGGGTACCAGACAGGCCCGCTGTCCGGGGAGGCCGTTGATGGTGGCCAGGCAGTCAAAGCAGGCGCCGACACCGCAGAAAGCGCCACGGGGACTGCCGCCATGTCGAGTCGTGCGCCAGGCAAGGATGCCGGCGGACCAAAGAGCGGCGGCGACGCTCTGCCCGGGCAACGCGGTGAGAGGCCGCCCGTCGAGGAAAATCTCGAACGGGCGCTCGGGCTGCGCCCGAACCAGGGAAGTGGGGGTTGTGGCCACTGTGTTCTCCTCTCCTACTCGAATCGATCAGGTTGGAACTGCTTCAGTTCCAGGACGGGCGGTTCGCCCCGCAGCACGGCGGCGATGAGCATTCCAGTGGCCGGCGCAAGACCGATGCCTGCTCCCTCGTGCCCGCACGCGTGGTGAAGTCCGGGCACACGAGGATCGGGGCCTACCGCAGGGAGGTGATCGGGGAGGTACGGCCGGAAGCCGTGATAGGCGCGCAGTACCCGTACGTTCGACAGGACGGGAAAGAGTGCCAACGCTTGCCCGGCGAGGCGGCGCAGCGCCTCGGTGGACAGCGACCGGTCGAAACCGACGCGCTCGCGGCTAGCGCCGATGAGGACAGGCCCTGCGGGGGTGCCCTCCACCACGGCGGACGACTGAAGAGTCGCTGAGTCACTGGCGACATCGGAGGTGTAGTCGGCAGCGTAGACCTTGTGTCGAACGACCCTCGGCAGCGGCTCCGTGACCAGGACGAATCCGCGGCGCGGCATCATGGGCAACGATGCGCCGGCCATGGCGGCCACCTCGCCGCTCCACGTCCCTGCCGCGTTGACCACCGCAGGGGCGAGGAAGTCGCCTCGGGTCGTACGAACGCCCCGGACATCGCAGGACGGGCCGCGCAGGACGTCCACGACCTCCGCCCCCAGATGTACCGTGGCACCGAGAGCCCTCGCCGTGCTCAGCAGATGGGCGGCGGCGAGGGCGGGCTGGACCTGGGCGTCCTGCGGATAGTGGAATCCTCCCGCGAGTCCGTGTGTCAGGTGTGGTCAAGCTCCCGGAGGCGGTCGGCCGCGATCTCGTACGCCTCGACGCCCGCCCGGAGCTGCCCCTGCACGAAAGTGCGCAGGCGCTCCAGGGCCCGCTCGTCGGGTGCGACGACGAGACCGCCTTTGGGTTCGTACTCAATCTTTTGACGGGAGGAGCTCCGCGAGCTCTCGCCAGAGGCGAATGGACAGCAACGCGAGATCGAGCTCCGCCCCTGGCTCCTTGTCGGAGACGAGCAGATTGCCTTCGCCCGCGCCGGTGGTGCCGCCCGCCACCGGACCGCTGTCAACCCACGGCGACTTTGAGGCCTGCGCAGCTCGTGTAATACGCGCAGCTCGCACCGACGATGCCGGCCCCGACGATGACAGCGTCCAGCGTGGATTCCTTGGACCTGGATAATAACATGTCACATTTTATCTGCAAGCCCAGCACCGTCGAGCGCCGAGCAGTAAAGAGTCGACTAAACGGCTATCCTAAACATCTTTCACCATGCCTGAACACTGTATCCTCTCTTCAATCCTGGCGCCCGGCCCACCGGTCACGTTTATCCCGGGTTTGCGGGCGTCGCTCACCTCAAGGCATGAAGGCGGATCATGGTCGCGATCCGACAGGGCGAGCATCCGCCCGTCGAACTTCCCGCAGCCGACGCGAAACTCGCGGAAACCGTGCGCCTGGACATCGAGGGTGTGCTCCCGATGTCCGCCACCGGCCGCGAGCGGGCCACTGGCACCGCCGGCCAGGCGTCGTTCGCGGAGTTGAACAGACGGCACAAGCTCGCGGTATTGACCTACGCCCGGATGCACTGCCGGGAGGAACACGATGCCGAGGAGCTCGCGTGCGAGGCAATGGCCCGGAGCGCGACCCGCGCCCCTGCCGCCGAGGAGCATCCGGTGTGGCGCATCGGGGTGCTCAGGGCGGTGCAGGATGTGGCGGGCGAGTGGCTCGGCCTGCCCGGTCGTGACAAGCTCGATCCCGGATTCGGAGACTGGGTGAGGCACTGCCGTGGGTTCGATCCGTATCGCGTCAAAGCCGCGAACGAGGAAACCCTTGCCCTGGCGACATTTCAGAGTGTGTCCAAGAAGACGCAGAGTGTCTTGTGGCACGTCGGTGTGGAAGGCGAATCCACCGAGACGGCCGCGGTGCTTCTGGGGACCACTTCATCGGCGGGCATGTTGGCCTCCCCCGCATGGCTGGCCTTTCGCGAGGCATGCCTGCGGGAACACCGACACCGGACATTGGACCTTGAGTGCCCTCGCTACGCGGGCCTGCTCTCGGCGACGATCCGCAGGCCCGGCGTCTCCCGACCCGTCGACTATGAAAGGCATGTGCTGTCGTGTTTGCACTGCACATGGGTCCTTCGCCTGCTCACTGACAAGGAGCGCACACTGCGGACCGTGCTCCCTGTTGCGCTGATCGGCTGGCGAGCCGCGGACTATGTGACGGCCCGTAGAACAGCGTTGGCCGCACAGCACGTTCGCCCACCCGCATGGCATAGCGGATCGAAAAGATGGCGCATACGACTCGCCGTTTTCGCGTGCGGGGTGATGGCCACCACAGCCGTGTGGCTCGTCGCCAAGGACAACCTCCCGCACGAGCAAAGCGCGAGTACCACCGGCGACCGAGAGTCGGCCCGAAGTCACTCTGCTGCACTGGACGAGTCCCGAACCGACCGCGTGCCTTCGCCACCACCGACCATCTCGCCCAACGCCCCCCGCACACCCCTATTTCCGAGCGGTACCCGTTACGCCGCAGCGGCGACCCCGGCAAGCCGACACGATGCGTCGGCTTCCACCACGACGTCACCGCAGCCTCAAGGCTCGCCCTGCTTCTCTGGCTTCGACGCCGGGCACGGAGCTCTGACAAGCAGCCTGGATGAGACCAACATCCCTCAGTCGGTTAAGGGCTTCACCCATGCGTTCGGTGCAGGATGGAGTGTTGACAATTCACAGATGCCGCAGAACGGCGTCCGTGAATGGCGCGGCTGGACTCTCACCACGATGGCCTTCTGGGCGCGAGCGGGAGCGGATCAAGGGCGCGAGGATTTCTCACTCTCCAGCGGGGTTCTGGCCGTGGCGGACCCCGACGAGTGGGACGACCTGGGGAGTCCGTCGGACACCACCACCTTCGACTCCACTCTGGTTTCGCCGCAGTGCGCCGTCGGTGCGGCGAAGGCGATGACGATCGAATTCGTCACGCACTACGCGCAGGACGGCGACCAGCGCGGGGACCTGATCATTTCCTTTGACGGAGGCCCGGACCGGGTGCTCAAGACCTTCAGTGTCGACGTCGTCAACAGCCACGACAGCTTTGTCACGGCGGTGCCTGCCGGAGCCAAGACCGCGCGCGTGAAGTTCCGGCTGCGAAATGCGGGCAACAACTGGTACTGGGCCGTGGACAACGTTCGCGTCGGCAGGGTCTGACGCTGCCCGTCCGCATCAGGGGGGCGCGCGATGACCATCCGGAGATGGCTCATCGCCTGCCACTGCACGAGCCCAATTCGCGTGAGAGGAGGCGGGCGATCTCCCGCACCTCCTCCGCTAGATCCTGCCGCACAGCCTTTCTCAGCAAGCGCTCCACCGGACCGACGATGCCGATAGCCCCGACGACCTCACCTCCCCTGTCGAAGACCGGTGCAGCAATGCCGCCCTCCCCTCGGAACGTTTCCTGGTCTTCCAGCGCGTAACCGGTCAGCCGGACCTGCTCCAACTGAGCGCGGAGCTCGGCGGCGTCAGAAACACTGAACTCGGTGAGCGTGGCAAGTTCACCCTCGAGTAGCCGCTCCCTGTCCCCTTCGGCCAAGAAAGCGACCACGGCCTTGCCCAGGGCCGCGGTGCTCCAGGGCAGGATCTCTCCCATCTCCGGTATCCGCGACCCTCCTTCGGTCCTGGGGGCGTGGTGCACGACGAGTAGGCGAACACCCGTCAGCGCGCCGACCCAGACCGCCTCCCCGGTGCGTGCTGCCAGCAGCACCGTCCAAACGAGCGATCGGCTCCGCAGCTCCTGGGAATTGAGGTACGCGTGGCCCAGCACAAGCATTTCAGGGCCGAGCTGGTACTTGGCGCTCTTGCGGTGCTGCATGACCATCCCCTCTGCCTCCAGGGTGCGCAGCAGCGCGTGAGCGGTCCCTTTGGCGATACCCAGGCGGTCGGCAATGTCAGTCACCCCGAGGCGGGAGTCCGCCTCGGCGAGCACCCTGAGGAGTCGAGCAGCCCTTTGCGCGGCTCGCACCATGTGAACTCCTTGATCAAGTCTGATTCGGATCGGACGGGACAGCTTCGAGCCGTACGGCATCTGCGGAGGCTCGTGGTGGAGCGGATCCAGCCGGTCATCCGATCCCCTGACGCCACAGCTGAGGAATCGACCGGTTCTCGGACCGGGTCCGGAAGGCAACTTGACCGGACGCGGTCACCGTCACGCTGAGCACCCGTTCAAGATCGGACGCGAGTCGCACGACACCGTTCTGCTCGACAATCCGCGACGGCCAGCTCTTGGCTGTAAGGCTGTCCGGGCACTCGCTCAGTACAGCCCGGTGTCCAGAGGCGGCCAGACATGTTTCGGGAGAGTCGCTGATACGCATCAGGCCGGTGGTCCTGTCGAGGTTCCAGAGCTGCGCCGGAGAGACGTCACACGGGCGCACGGCCAGGGTTCGTTCAGCCGAGGAGGAGGGCCCCACCGCGCTGAGGCAACGGCCCGTGGCCAGGTGCTGGAAAGGTGCGTAAACGGGTCCGGGTGAGTTCTGCGGAGCAGGCGTCGCGGGCGAGGCCGGGGGCTCGACCGTAACCCGATGCGGAGGCGTGGCCGGGGACGGGTTCGGGGGCGGGGAGGAACTGGAGGGGCGGGCACCGTAGTACGCCCCGAGTGCCGCGGCCAGGAGGGCCAACGCCGCAGCACTACCCACAGCAGCGATCCGCCTGAGCCGAGGACTGGTGAGAAAGGCTGCCCTCCTGTGCCGTCCCGGCTGGACAGGCGTCTTCGACCGACGAGGCGCTTCCGGCTCCACGGGCGGATCCGCCCCCCGCCTCCGCCTACCGTCAGTACTGTCGGGCGAAATGCTGGAATTCAGGTGAGGAGACGGGTTCGCGGTGGCCCCGTCGAGGGGGGAGCTGCGAACCTGCCCCAGTACGCTTCGCCGTTCGGAGCAGAGGCCGAAGTACCCCGCGCCCGGCGACCCGAGCAGTACACACGCCAGGAGTGGACCGGGGCCCCGTTCCAGCTGTACCAGCGTCCGTACCACCTCGACGCAGGCAGAGCAGGAGGCGAGGTGATCGGTAACGGCCGGGTCTGGAGGAACATCCACACGTTCTGTTGATGCCCTCAGCAACCCCAGGTGGGCACGGCAGCCATCACTGGGCGAAGTATCACGGTAGACGTCGAGGTAGCAGTCCCGAAGTGCGGACCGGGCGCGTCGCAGACCTTGGCCGATGTCCTCCACCGGAAGTCCCAAAATACGCGAGACACGTTCAGGTGGATCCTGTTCGACGAGAACATGCCACAGCGTGCCCTGCGGGGCACTGGTGAGCAGGGCATACGCCCCGTCGAGGCAGCGGTTCGTTCGGGCTTCGGTATCGGGTGGTCCGAACATGGCCAGTGCGGCCTTCGCCGTAGCTCGCAGGACAGCCAGTCGCCAGGAGCCGCGCGGGGTCCCATTTCTGCGAACTCCCTCAACCACCTCCGTGAAGCCGGCGGCTGCCAGTTCTCGCGCCTGCCCAGGATCCGGGCAAAGGAGCCCGGCCAGCAGAGTTGCGGCAGGCAGGTGCCGGAGCTGCAAGGCGTGCCGGGCGGACTGCGCCGCCCCACGGCTCTCCAGCAAGAGAGACGTCAGCGCGGCATCAGGAAGGCCAGCAAGACGCTCGTTGAGCGAGGCAGCTTCCTTCTGTGACATCGGACCTCTTTCTTCAGACGTCAGTCGGCGCAGGAACCAGTGCCGAGCCATGGCCTCGTCGAACGACCATCGCTCCGTCCCGCTCCTCCCAGTACGAAGAAAGTCGGAATATCGTTCAGCATTACGAGACATAGTTCATCGGGAGTCTCAACCGGAGAGTTCACGAGAGGGCGGGGCAGCACAGCCCGTCAAACAGCAGTACTTTGACGAAGGGTGATCGTGCGGGTCCGCGTGAAGAAGTCCATGCCCGCCTTGCCCTGCTCACGACTGCCGTGGCTCGATTCCTTCTCCCCCCCGAAGGGCACGTGAAAATCGACGCCTGTCGTCGGAGCGTTGACCTTGATCAGCCCCGTGTCCAGCTCGTCCGCGCAGCGCAGAGCAGTGCCGAGACTGCTGGTGTGCACCGAGCTGACGAGCCCTTGAACGACACCGTTGGCCGCGGCCAGGGCAGAGTCCAGATCGGGCACGGCCACCAGCGCGGCGACAGGGCCGAATATCTCGTTACGGAGGAGAGGGTGCCCGTCGTCGAGCTCATCGACGAGCGTGGGGGCGATGTACCAGCCCTGGCGAGAGCCGAGTTCGAAACCGCCCGCCAGGACGCGGGCACCCGCCACACTTTCCAGAACCGCGGCACGTGCCTGTGCGGAGATCACTGGCCCGCACACAGTTCCCGCTGCCGCTGGGGGGCCGACCTCGATACTCTTCAGGGCCTCGACGAGTGCCCCGCGCAGCGGAGCGGGATCACCGACCACAATGACACGCTTGGTCGCCGTGCACTTCTGGCCCGCGTATCCGGCGATGGCCCCGGCGATCTGGGTTGCCGTCTCGTCGATCTCGGCATCGGGCATGACGATCGCCGCGTTCTGACCGCCCATCTCCGCCTGCACGGGCGTCCCTGAAGCAGTCGCCGCCTGGACAACGGCACGACCTACTGCGGTTGACCCTGTGAAGGAAACGACGTCAGCCGACTCGACAAGCGCGGCGCCCGTCTCCGCATGCCCGGGCACGACCGTGAACAAGCCCTCCGGCAGTACTTCTGCGAGCAATGGGGCCAGCTCGAGTGCGCAGGCCGTAGCAGGCGGAGCGGGCTTTAGTACCACGGCGTTTCCTGCCGCGAGAGCGGGAGCGGCCTTCCACACCGGTATGGCGAGAGGAAAGTTCCAGGGCGTGATGAGACCCGCAACGCCGTGGGGTGAGCGGCGGGTGAGGAGCATGCCCCGGCCTTGGGCCGGCTCATGGACGGCGCCGATCGGGTCGTAGGGCTGCTGAGCGTAGTAACGCAAAATCGCGACCGCCCGCGCAACCTCGCCTCTTGCTTCCGCCGACGGCTTGCCGACCTCGCGGGAGATGAGGTCGATGAGGATGTCTCGAGCTTCCTCGACCCGCTCAGCGGCAGCGTGGAGAGCTGCCGCACGGTGGGTTGCTCCACTGTGCCACCACTCTCGCGCCGCCACCCGCGCACGCTCCACAGTCCGCACTACGCCGTCCCAGCTGGTCGCGGGCGTGTAGACGAGGACCTCCGGGGGGTAGTCCGGATTGCAGCTGACGACGTCGGCGATCTGTTCCATCGATGGTCCTTCGGTTCGCTTGTTCCGAGAGCGGAGTACGGCCCGGGACATCCAGCGTGAGAAGGAGCGTTCTCGCCGATCAGACTCGATCCCAACGAACAAAACGCCTGACGCTGAAGTCGCCGCGCCCGAGGAGAATTTCGGCTGGCACGCTGGGGTTCCCCAGGCGCCTTCCATCTCTGAGGCGTTCAGCAATGCCGAACCATTGGAATGTACCATGTCACCGTTTATACCTCCGAGGACGTCGTCACCCGGTGGCGACGCATGCACTCCTGCGACCTAGCAGGGCGCAGCGAACGAAGAAGGCATACCTCCACGCGGCATGCCCGGCGGCGACCCCGGCAACAACACCCAGGACGACGCGCCAAGTGGCCGCCATCGCTGCGGAATTCCCATACCCGTAACGAGCACTTCGTCCCATTCGCTACCGGGCAACGACGGCGCCACGGGCGTAGCGAGTGTGGGGCGGAAGCTGGGGTCATGACCCCTCCTGCCCAGCCCGGGCTCAACAAGCTTCCAGAAGGTTCATCCAAAGTCTTGAAATCATTCACCTATTCAGTAACACTGAACGCCTTCTTGTAACGCTGAACCCAAGCGCACTCCAACGTCGCAAGGTGCCCGCCACGCACGTGGTGTGTGGTGTAACGCACTCAACCGCACCATGCGACGACGCGCAGACGGAGAGGCAGAGCCAGACCGCTGCCTGACCTCCCAACCACCGCACAGCGAGTGAAGGCCGTCCCATGCACGAACCCCCTGGGATCGACACCGCAACAGCTCCCGCACCACTCGACCCGGCCCCGTCCGGCAGGGACCCGACCACCGTGTCGCCCTTATCCGGTCAGTCATTCCCACTGACCGACCCCGCGATGAACGCGCTGGGCGTGTGTCGTCCTCAGGCGAGGGCCCCGAGCGACAGCGGCTGCAGAGTTCCTCGATCAATTGCCTCTTCGCGACAGTCGCCAGAGCGTTCTGGCCAACGTGCGATCCGCGCATCGCCCGTACGCCCGGGGCGTTGGGGAACCGAGAATTCACCCCAACACCTTCCTGACTATGCAATGTCACAGTTCACATAGGTTTCCAAGTCCGGGCCATCTTCAGGCCTGTGCAGACGACCAGCGGATCAGGGAACCCACCGCAAGCATGACCGAGAGCAAAGGCAAGTTCCTGTGCATCACAAGGCCCAGCGATCGCGAAAGAAGATCGCCTTCGCCGCAGCATGCGCCGTGACGGTCTCCGTAATGGCGCCCCTCCTCGTCCAGCAGGCCAATGCTGCCCCGCCCCTGATCTGTCTAACCGGCACCCTGAAGGCCAGGTTCGCCGACGCCGAAGCCCGCTACAAGGTGACCGAGTCAGCCGTCCGGAACGCCACCTGGGTACTCATGGGCAAGAGAAACGGGACCGGCTTCCGGCAGCTCGCCAGTGGCGCAACCTTGAACAACGGCAGCTTCAGAGCCTGCGCCGCCTCCGCTGCCACGATGGACGAGGCCTACGTGGAATTCCGCTCCAGCGGACTCGACAAGTGGCGAGTGATCAGCGACTACGAGAAGCCCGAGACATCGCTGCACACACTTCAGTCGAAGCACCTTCGTAACGTCACGGCGAACCGTCGGGTCGGTGTCGTCCTCGCATCAGGCAAGGCCGGCGGGGCCTTCAGGATGGTCGACGCGCTCAACGAGCTGTATGTGGAACGCAACAGCGGCACCCCTTGCTGGACACGGCACGAGACCGGAACGCCCTGCAGTCAGCTGACTGTCGTCTGGCCATACTTCAGCCGTGGCCCGTTCTTCGACCACAACAATGACGGCAGCGGCACCAACTTCGTCTTCCTGCCTCAGGTGGATGCCGGCTCCCGGCACACACTCCTTCACGAGGCCGGCCACGCCTACATGTACGCACTGTTCAACAAGCAGATCCCGCAGACCGACTGCCCTGACCCGCACTACGTCATCAAGAGCGGCGGCCTCAAGTGTGCATGGATCGAAGGGTTTGCCGACGCCGTCGCCGCCCACACCCTGGGTGACAGGCAGTACGTCTGGGGCGACCCGACGCACGATCCCCAACGACTGCGCCTCCAGCCCCGTGCGGACTGGGAGCAGGGCGACAAGGTCCAGGGCCGCGTCGGAAGCGCCCTGCTCGACATGTGGGCCCGTCCCGGTGAATGGAAGCGAACCATTGACGTGATGAGCAAGGCAAAGGAGCCCATCCCTGACTTCCAAGCCTTCCTCAAGGCCAAGCGAGAGGCCTATCCGGCGTTTGCCGCCCGAGACTCCGTCATCGCAAGGAAAAACGGGCTCACCTACCCGGATTCCCCCTCACGCGTCAGCCCGCGCTGACGGAGGACATCGCAGCGGGAATGCGGATGTCCATTTTCTCTGACCACGGGTGACATGTCACCGGTCATCTCTCTCATCACTCTCGTACAACCGGTCCCCCACTCATGGCAGGCAGTACCGAAGCAAAGGCCGTGTTCGCATGAAGCACAAGGCCAGGCCGTCGAAGAAGAAGATTGTCGCTGGAGCATGCGCGGTGACTGTCTCGATCACAGCGCCCCTGCTGGTGCAACAGGCGAACGCGGCCGATCCGGAGGTCTGCGTCAGCGGTGAGCTCACGGCGAAGTCCATCGATGCGGAAGCCGGACACGTGGAGAAGGACACACTCGTCCGCAACGCCGCATGGGAGCTCTCGGGCAAGACCGGATCGCGCACGACCACCATCGTTATCCGCAGCGGTTCCACGGACGACCATGGGTTCTTCCGAGCTTGCGCACAGGGCCCGATGAAGGATGCCAAGCTGAGGTTCAGCGCCAAGGCCACTAATCGGTCACAGCCTTGGCAAGTCAGTCCTGGGAACGGGAGTCCCTATACCTTTGAGACAACCCTGGGGCAGGTCACCAAGAGCGAGGCCGTAACAGCGTCAGCATCGGGCGACGTGGGCACGGCCCTCACGATGATCGACACCCTCAACCTGCTGAACCGGCAGCGTGCGATTGATGCTCCACTCACTGTCGTGTGGCCGAACAGCCAAGGCCCTCAGTGGGGCGACGACGACAAGATGTACCTCAATCGGAATGACGGCCGGTCCAAGCACACATTGCTCCATGAGGCAGGTCACTATGTCATGGACCGGCTGAACGGGCTGCCGAAAAACACATGCCCACTCGGGCATGGAATTCACTCGCGCACCGATGCCACATGCGCATGGTCCGAAGGATTCGCCACCGCGGTGGCCTCCTACCTGCTCAAGGACCCGGAACCCGTCTATGTTTTCGGTGACCCTCAGGTGCGCACCACGAACCTGGCACCCGCGAACAAAACAAGGGGGCAAGGTAACGACATCGAGGCAAACGTCGCCTACACCCTGATTCAGATCTGGAGGGACGACAGCGGCCGGCAAAAGACCCTTGATGTGATCAGGGACAATCGCGGTGCGTTCGACAGCGTCCAGGCCTTCCTCAGGAAGAAGCAAGACCCCAACGCGAACAAGCGCGCGGAAGCGAACGGCATCGTCCTTTAGACCGGAACAGCGGCAACACCGGACAGCCGGTGCGCCCGGCCCGGACGATGTCCGGGCCGGGCCTCGCGCGCGCCGGGCCAGGACCGGTCTTGCCGTCGCCGTTCCCACACATGATGTGCGGCCTTCCCGTGCTGCCGAGCGAGCCGCGGAACGCGCGTCACTTGGCAAGCTCAATGGTATATACCATTACAATGGCAGTCATGAGTGAAACGCATGATCTGATGGGCCGCGCCACGGTGGCCCGTCAAGTGGAGCACTTCCTCGTCACCGGTACCAGCGTCGTTGTCACCGGCGCCCCCGGCATCGGCCGAACGGCGTTTCTGGACCACATCGCCGAGCGGCTGTCGACGACCCATCACGTCTTGCGGAGCACAGCGCTGCCATGCTGTGCAGATGTCCCGCTGGAGACGCTCCATGACCTCCTCGTGAACGTCGCAGACTCTGCGGGGGACGCAGCGGGCATGGACCGGCGGGCTGCGCTGAACGTGCTGAGCGACCTCGCACGCACCACAGCGTTGACAGTGATTCTGGACGACGCGCACCACCTGGACACGGCGACGGCCGATGCCCTGACGCTGGCAAGACGCCGTGTGCGGGGTCTGACAGTGCTGGCATCTGTACCCGAGTCTGCACGGTGGTTAGAAGCGCTTCCTCCAGTGCGGGTCCTCACGCTGGAACCTCTCCATGACGGCGTCGTCACCAAACTGCTGGAACAGCGGTACGGCAACCTTCCCGAGGAACTGCGCCTCTTGGTCGTGGAGTTGAGCAGCGGCAACCCCCTCTACGCGATCGAACTGGCGAAAGCCCTGCGCTCCTGCCTCAAGCCGCTGCGCCCCTTCGAGTCGATACCCATCACTCCAAGGCTGCGCGCGGTACTCGATGAACGGCTGCACTTCCATGGCGAATTGGACAATCAAGTGCTCCTCGCGGCGGCAGCTGCTTGGCGTCCCACGCGTAGGCTGTTGGCTGCATTCGGGTCCGACGAGTCGATCGCCCGGGCCGAGCAAGCCGGCGTGCTTGTCTCCGACGCGGCAGGCTGCCTGCGCTTCACTCAGCCGCTGTACGGCCGCCACCTCTACGTCTCCGCCTCGGTCACGCGCCGCCGTGACACCCACGCCGCACTCTCGGTCCTCGCATCGGACCCGCTTGAAGAGTTACGGAACCGAGCGTTGGCAACCCGGGGCACCGACCGCTGCCTCGCCGCTGCGCTCGCTGCCTGTGCGAAGGAAGCCGCCCGGACCGACCCGTCGCTCACTCTGGAGCTGTCTTACCTGGCCTGCGTGAAGACCCCACCGGATGCCCAGGAGACGCTGGCCACTCGGCTCCTTGCCCAGAGTACCTACGCTCTTGGCAGCGGACGCCCCCTCCTTTCCCGGCACCTCGCGGAGTCCGCGATCAACATAGCCGGTCCTTCCGTGCGAGCCACGGCACGGCTTCAACTTGCCGAGGCGGCAGGCGAGGACTCGCCGGCAGCCACCGAATTCCTTGACGCAGCCCTGGCAGACGCGAAGTCGGACGCCCGCGTCGAGGCCCGCGTCCGACTCGCCCGGGCCAGGGCCTTGCACAACCAGGATCTCGAAGCGTCCCTCGAGGAGGCGGCCCGCGCCGAGAAGGCTGCCCGACAGAGCCAGGACGACGACCTCCTCATCAGCATTGAGTCGTGGCGTGGTGTGGTCGAACTGACAAGTGGCAGAACTGAAGGGGCTGAGCGTCTGGAGTGGGCACACAGACATGCATTGAGACGTGGACTCTCGGTACCCGCGGTGCAAGCTCGCCGGATGTGGGCGACAGAGCTGATGCACCAGGGCGAGAGCGCTCGAGCTCTCGCGGCTGTCCATGATCTGCGTATCGAGGTGGAGCGGCACGAACAGGCCCAGGAACTCGGGGGTGTCCTGTCCACCTGTTCCGCTCTCCTGGACCGGGCAGGACGTTGCGCCAACGCTCTGGTGGTGGCGCGAAGGGCCGAGCATCTGCTCAAGGTGAGCGATCCCTTTGCTTCGCTGCTCGCACGTGCCGCCGCCGAGGTGAACGCGGGGTCGGCCGCCGTGGCTCTCGACCGTGCGACGCGGGCCCTGGAGAAGGCAGGCCCCTCCCATGGAAACCGGGCCGTGGCGCTCGCCGTCGTCGGGCGGGCACAATTGGTGACGGGCGACGTGGAAGCGGCGGTGGGGACGTTCCAGCAACTCGCCGTGCTCACAGAGCACATGGGTATGTCCGACCCGGCAGTCACCCTTTGGCAGGCCGACTTCGCCGAGGCTCTGATCGCCGCTCGCCAACCGGTCAGGGCCTATCGCGTCATCCGCCACGCTCTCGACGAGGCTGACCGGCTGGGGCGCTGGGCGGCACTTGTCGGACTGAGCAGAGCCGAGGCCCTGTGGCGCGCGGCAGACGGCGACGCCACCGGAGCAGCCACCGGCCTGCGTGGCGATCTCGACCGCTGGTATGACCATCCATACCGCCTCGACATCGCCCGCGGTCATCTGGCACTCGGGAAAATCCTTCGCCGCTCGAGGCGCAAGGGGCTCGCACGTGTGGCTTTGACCGAGGCCTTTGAGCGGTTGACCATCGCTGGTGCCGCGCCGTGGGCTCAAGCAGCGGCTTCTGAGCGTGCCCTGCTTGAAGGGAATTCCGACCAGCAGAACGGGCCCAGTGCGGTGGAGGAACAGATCATCGAGATGCTGAAGCACCGGGCCTCCAACCGGGAGATCGCCGACACTCTCTGTCTGAGCATCAAGACCGTGGAGGCACACCTCACCCGCCTGTACCGTCGACACCGAGTGCGCAATCGGCGCCAACTCATCGATTCTTTGGACAGGGCGCGGCCGTGATCAGCCGTGTGTACTCAGGAGGCGAATCGAAGACGCCCTGGGCCCCTGACAAGCGGTCGACGGAAAGGTAGGACAGTGACGCGGGCCCGTCAACGAAGAGCGGGGCATCACTTTCCCAAGTCGTCTCACGGGGCAGATTCATTTCCTCAACACACTCGTCGCAGTCAGCACTTCGTCCAGGTTCTCAGCGGCTCTGTCTGGGACCGTACTCGTTCTGAGACGCCGTCGCTTCCGGGCCTGCTGCGGCCGCACCTGCTTGTGGACGAACTTCTTTTCCTTGCACGGCCGGAGAGAGCCCTCTCCCCAGCCGACGAGCTCTGAGCGCGACTTCCATCTCGAAACGTCTCTCCGGCAAGCGCAGTTCGTCACCAAAGAGCTGCTCAATACGACGGACGCGAGACCGCACTGTCTGCGGATGTACACCCAGATTCGCTGCCGCCTCGCGCGCATTCCCGGCTGTCTCTATCCACGCCAGCAAGGTGTCGGAAAACCGGGCCTGCTGCTTGCCGGTCAAGCCCCGCAGCGGTCTCAGCAGTTGCTCGATCAATACCCGTACCAGATGCTCGTCCTTCAGAAGCACCATTGTGCAGAGGTGGTCTGCGCCGATCAAGACGTCTGGTCTGCCCTCCAGACCCCGCGCCCCGAGTTCGAGTAGTTCCCGGGCCCAGACCAGCGACCACGCGGCATCGGCAATCGCCACTGGGGGACCCACGGCCGCATGGCGTCCCTCGACCAACTCCCGCACCCGCTGCCCGGTGTCAGGACCCCAGTCGGGCACGAACAGGAAAGGCAATGGTCCGTCGGTTGCGAACAGCACTTCGTCACTTAACGGGTGCTCACTCCACTGCGCATCCGCGGCGCTCAGCGGGGCCGGCGCCAGGGCCACGCCGGACAGGACGGGTGGAAGAGGCCACTCCGCTGCGTCAGCGAGCTGCTCGAGGACGGCCACCGACAGGGACGGTTGGGCCGTCAATGCCTGCACGAGGCGAGTTCTACGCCGCTGCTTCTCATCACCGTTGCCCGCCGCCGCCTGGTTGTACCCCTCGACAGTGAGACGTGACAGCTCGTCTATGTACGCGAACACCGCCTCGGCCAGGCGGTACATCTTCGCGGGCGAGACCCCCTGTCTGGTGCCCACTTCGATCCAGCGGCGCCAGGCAAGCCGCGCCCCCAGCCGGTAGGCGGCCTGCAGAGCGTCCAGGCTTCGCCCACCGTGCATTTCCCCACGCCCCAGCGCACGGTAAAGCTCTGCTGCCTCCGGGCTCGGCCACGGTGTGCCGGTCGGCCGGGAGACACGCAACACGAATTCGCTCAGCGCTCGCTCCACCCCTTGGCGGATGCGACGCCGGTACGGCCCCTGGAACACATCGGAGAATTCCGGAATTTCCTGCCGGATCCTGGTCACGATCTCTTCGGAGAGACGCGGCAAACTCGACGTAAGGGCCGATGCCAGCCCCTGCGGCAGATCATTCCAGTCTATCCCTCGGAAGGCCTGCAAGTCTCGTCCCACCTTTGGTTCCTGATTCTGTAAACGATGGATGGTCCGGCGTCATCGGCGATCCACGTGCACAACCCGTGCCTGGGAGCGCCATTCAGCCCGGTCCTCGTCCGGCCCGTATCTGTGGGCTGTCCCTTGATATACGGCAGCGCTTCCCGGATCAATCCTCTCAGGAGACCGCGCTCACGCAACCCTCGCAGAACCCTAGTCCTCAGCTCAGTTGGGGTGCCGCACGTCGAAGTGCCCCCACCTCCCAGGCAGCCGATTCTCCGACGGAGGCCGGCACGGCACTTAATCGTGAAATCACTCACCGTGGTGAGCGTAATGCCCACGGAAACGCTATGCGGTGCGCGACTTTCTCCGCCTCGGAATTCTGGGCGTTGACCCGCGGATTCCCGATTACTACGTTCCTTCCCGGATCGCGGGCCGATGGGGTGCAGTCCGCACACTCTTTCGTCGGCATCATCCGCGTCAGCGCGCCACCGTCCTGATCACTTCTTTACTGCCCGACACAGGGCACCCCCGAGAGGAATTGCCGTGTACCAATCGGCCAGAAGAGCCAAGCGCACCTCCAGACGATTCGTGACGCTCGCAGCGGCGGCAGCCCTCGCTTGTGCGGGGGTCACGCCGGCGTCAGCGGCCGACCGCCAGGACCGGCCCGTCCGCCACAACTTCGCGGAAGCGTTCTTCTGGAACGTATCCACTCCCCGCATCGCACCGGACGGTGCCAACGACTGGTCCTGCAGGCCCAGTGCCGCCCACCCCCACCCGGTCATCCTGCTCCACGGGACCCTTGAAAACATGCACGACAACTGGGCTGCGGCCGCTCCCCTGCTGGCCAACAACGGGTACTGCGTCTTCGCCCTCAACTTCGGTGGGCTGACTCCTGACGCATGGGCGCAGGGGACGGGCGACATCCGTGACTCCGCCCATGAGTTGGCCGCCTTCGTCGACGCCGTACGGCGCAGCACGGGAGCGGCCGAGGTCGACATCGTGGGCCATTCCCAGGGGGCGATGATGCCCCGTTACTATCTCAAGTACCTGGGCGGCGCGGACAAGGTCAACCGCCTTGTCGGACTGGCCCCACCCAATCACGGAACCACTCTGGTCGGCCTGACCGAACTCGGCAAGCAGCTCAACCTGTTGGGACTCGTGAACAGCGGCCTCAATGCAGTCGCCCCCGCCATGACCCAACAGGAAGTCGACTCCGACTTCCTGAACGACCTCAACCGCAACGGCGACACGGTCTCCGGTGTGCACTACACCGTGATCGCCACCAAGTACGACCAGATCGTCACCCCCTATACATCTTCCCTGCTCAGTGGACGAAACGTCGACAACATCGTCGTCCAGGACTCCTGTCCGCTGGACTACAGCGAACATCTGGAACTCTCCTACGACCCCATCGCCTTGACACTCATGCTCAACGCACTTGACCCCGCACATCCGCGGCCAGTTCCATGTCTGCTCGTTCTCCCGCTGACCGGCCCCGTTCTGTGACAGCGCCCAAGCAGGGGCTTGGCCAACACGGTTGAAGAAGGGCAATAGCCTTCACGCGCGCTCGCAACACTGGACTGCCCTACTGCCGGCCGGCGGGGCCAAACGGCGCGAAACACGAGTACGCCAGAAAATCAACACTCCCTCTGTTCACGTGCCCATTCCAAGGGTAGTATGCAATTTCACATGTCACATGTAAAGGTTCACCTTGAGAAAAGAGCTCGCCATGCCTGCCTCACGAACTCTCCTCGCAATAGCCGCTGCCCCACTGCTCCTCGTGATGGGCTGCGCATCGACGGACGCATCACCAGCGGCCCCCTCCACCACTCAGCAGGGCAGCAACAACAAGGCACACCGCCCGGAGCCGCGCGAGATACCCGCGCTCGGCAAGGCAACCCGTGCCCGTGTCCCGGCCGACGCGCTCCAGGCCGTACTCGTCACTGGCGACGACAAGGATTCCAGCCGGTCCATGGTCTTCCGATACACACGAGATGCCGACGGCTGGAAACTTCTCGGCGACCCCTGGCCCTCCCACACCGCAGACAAAGGCTGGACCGACCACCATGAGGAGGATGACCTGCGCTCCCCCATCGGCGTCTTCGGTCTCACCGATGCGGGCGGCCTGCTCGACAACCCGGGCACCAAGCTTCCTTACGACCACAATTCCCAGTTCACCATCAGCGGCAAGGGCATCCAGGGAGAGCCGTTGGACGGCTCGTTCGACTACGTCATCGCGATCAACTACAACCGAAAAGCGGGCATGACCCCTCTCGACCCGAACCGCCCGATGGGCAAGGGCCGCGGCGGCGGCATCTGGATCCACGTGGACCACAACGGCCCCACCCACGGCTGCGTCTCCGTCTCCCGCGACCACATGCGCGAACTCCTGCGCTGGCTGGACCCGGCGAAGAAACCGGTGGTCATCATGGGGGACGAGACAGCGCTCAGCCGCTGAGACCTGCGCTCAGACCGGATATATGCGCTCAGACCGCGCTCAGGACGAACATAAGGGAAGCGGAGCGACTGGCATCGCGGTCGAGGTGAACCTTGGGCCCATCGACAGCATCGCTCATGTCCCGGGAGTGAGGAGGCCGGACTCGTAGGCGATCATGACGAGCTGGGCACGATCGCGGGCATTGAGCTTGGTGAGGATACGACTGACGTGCGTCTTCACCGTCAATGGCGACAGAACCAGCGTTTCTGCAATCTCGTTGTTCGACAACCCTCGGCCCACAACGGCCAGCACATCTCGCTCCCTCGGACTCAACACGTCAAGTTCCGGGGCATGCGACTCCGGCACCGACTCGTCGCGGCGGACAAACTCCTCGATGAGATGCCTTGTACGCTCCGGCAGCAGCAGGCTGTCGCCCATGGCAACTGTCTTGACTGCGGCAACCAGCTCGGCCGGCACCGTGTCCTTCATAAGGAAGCCGCTGGCGCCTGCTTGCAGCGCTCCGAAGACATACTCATCGTGACCGAACGTGGTGAGGACAACGACCTTCACATCGTTGAGCTCCTCGTCGGCGGAGATGATCCCCGTAGCTGCGATCCCGTCCATGCCAGGCATCCGGATATCCATCAGCACGACCTGAGGACGCAGCTCCTTGGTCAGTGCGACGGCTGCCTCGCCGTCGTCGGCCTCCCCCACCACCACCAGCCCAGGCTCTGAGTCGATGAGCAATTTGAAACCGGAACGGACCAGCACCTGGTCATCCACCAGCAGCACACGCACTGTCATGACGCCTCCGTCGGGATGGTCGCCTTCACTTGGAATCCCGGCGAGCGCCGTCCCGCCTCAAGCGTTCCACCCACCGCCTCCACCCTCTCCCGCATGCCACGCAGACCCAGCTGAGAACTGCTTTCCGTCGACGCCATCCTCACCCCACCGCCGTCGTCGGTGACCGCGACTCGCAGGTGCCGCTCGTGGAAATGGACCTCGACCTCAACCTGGGCACCCTGGCCTGCGTATTTCACGGCGTTGGTCAGAGCCTCCTGCACCAGCCGATAGACCGTGGAGCCTGTCACGGCTGGTACTTCCCGCACATTCCCTCGCAGCGTGTAGTCGACATTCACTCCACCTGCCCTGGCCCGGTGGACCAGCGCAGGCACGTCGTTCAGGCCAAGCACTGGTGCCACAGGCAGCCGCTCGGGATCCGCCTGCCGCAACAGCCCCAGCGTGGTTCGGATCTCCTCCAGCGCAGTGCTGCTGGCCACTCTGATGCGTTCGAGGGACTCACGTACCTGTCCGGGATGTTTGTCGATCACATGCCCCGCGACACCGGCCTGCACGTTGATCATCGCCATGCTGTGGCCGATGACATCGTGCAGCTCCTGCGCGATGCGCAACCGCTCCGCCGCGACCCGCCGGCTCGCTTCGATCTCTCTTGACTCCTCGGCGCGCTTCACACGCTCTTCGGCAGCCTCTCGATAGTTGGCATGAGCGTCCACGGCCACTCCGATCGCGGCCGCAGCGACGAACCAGCCGAGCTGGGTACCGTTGCGCAAATCAAATGACGGCACATGGCGTGCCCACTGAACGGTGGCGAAGACCGCGACCAGACACACCGCCGTGCAGAGGACGGTCACGCGTACCGACTGTGTCCGTCCGATGATGTACAGAGCGAAGAGCACGGGGTAGGCGGCCGGGAACACGAGGGCGGTCAGAAGCACTGACGCCAGCGAAAACCCGAGCGCCCACGCCAGCGCCGGAATCGGCCATCGTCGGCACCATGGGAGTGCAAGGCAGCTGGCCACCGCCGTTGACGCATTGGTCCAGTCCGGCGCATCACTTCTGACGAGCGCGGGGAAGGCAATCATCACCGCGCAGACTCCGAGCGCCACCAGCCAGGTCCTGGCACTTTCTCCCATGTTCCGAAACTAGACCAAGGAAGCTGGGACACCCATCAGGAGATCCCCCCAATACTCTGCTTTCTTGCTGTATCACTCTGAGTAGTGGGACGAAGGGTTATACATCTCTCAGGGTACGGACGGACCGCGTCCATCGGCGGGGGTACCAGGAGTGCACTCTTCAGGTGGACGCGATGGGTCCCCTGCACCGGTCAGTGTGGTTGTTGTCCCCGCCTCACCCTCACACCACGCACCGGAGCGCACGTTGTCTACGCAAGAATTCCCCCACATCCACCCCGCCGCCCGTCCCACCTACGGCGCCCCGGACAGCGCTCACCCCGATGGTGACGCACCGTGCCATAGCCTGTCCTCGCCGCCTGCTGCCTCCGACCAGCACGGGACAGAAGTGTTCACAGCGCCCGTCTTTGACCCCATGTCGCCGCCGATGGAGCAGTGGGTTGTCACCATGCCCTTCGCCACACTCGACGGCCGACAAGGCACCCAGGACTTTGTCGTTTCTGCCCCTGACGCGCTGAGCGCACTGGCCGCTGCGGTGACCTGTGCGAACGAGGACCATGCCGCTCGGCACCGCCGCCACGCGGCCATCGACACGGAGGCAGCCGTCATTGCCCTCTGGCAAGAATGACGGTTTTGTGTGGGGTTTGGTCAGGCGCGTGCGCCGGCTCCCCGGGGCGCGCCCAGCTCGCGCGAGAGACTGCGGCCCGCCTCACGAACCGCCACAGCCAGCTGCTCCCGGTTCGCCCCGGCCAGAACCCGCTCGACCGGACCCACCACACCGATCGCGCCCACAGGCAACCCCGAACTGTCGAAAACAGGCGCAGCAATACCCGCATCCCCCACCGCGGACTCCTGGTCCTCCACCGCATAACCCGCCTTGCGGATCTCCTCCAGCTGCTGCCCCAGCCGCACCGGCTCATCCACACTCGCCCGCGTCAGCACAGCAAGATCCCGCTCCAGCAGATGATCACGCAGCTCCCGCGGCGCATGCGCCACCATCACCTTCCCCAGCGCACACACATTCCACGGAATACTCGCCCCGACCTCCGAGACCTGAACCGCACCCCCCGGCCGGAACGCATGATGCACCACCAACGCCTGATCACCGGAGAGAACAGCCACCCACACCGCCTCATCCGCACGCGACGCCAACACATCCGCCCACGTCAACGCACGCGTACGCAACTCCTGCGTATCCAGATACGCATTACTCAGATACACCAGCCCAGGACCCAGGCAGTACCTCCCCGTCTCCGCATCCTGAACCACCAGCCCCTCACCCTCCAACGTCCTCAGCAACGCATAAGCAGTCGGCTTCGCCACCCCCAGACGATCCGCAAGATCAGTCACCCCCAGCCTCGGCCCCGAACCAGCCAGCTCCCGCAAAATACGCACCGCCCGCTGAACCGCCTGCACCATCATTGGCTCCCCTCGTTCAGCCTCACCGACCAGCGTTCCCGAAACACTACCCCCCAGTCACCCTCACCGACCGCATCGTACTCAAACACCCCACCAAAAACCCCACCGGCACAACCAGACGACGTAGACGGGAACACATACATAGCGGGCTCCCTTCGGCCCCGCCATTTTCACCGCCTCACGGGACCGGGAACTCGTCAACGCGTACGCCCAACTCGGCACCCCCACCGGCAACATCCACTTCCGCCACAGCCGCAGTTCCACCATCAGCAAAGCCCAGGCCTCCGAACTGATCCGCTTCCGCGAGGACCAACACCCCGGCGCCAAGCACTACACCACCACCTGGTGCAGCGACACCGACCCCAACCACCGAACCCTCGGCCAGGCCCTGCGGGACCTCGCACTGTTCTATCTGTCCTAAAACGTTGGTCATGATCGTTCGACAGAACATTGTTTCGATAGAATCCGGTCAAGTTGCACGGGCCAAGGCTGGTCACACTCCCCAAACCCGTGCCGCTCCCATCACGCCACAGAGACTCCTCCGCCGACTACAGCCCTCACATGGGCGGTAGTGCATGGCGCCGTAGCACCCGGCACAGGCGATCGGCCTGCGCACCGGCAAGGGCTCGGTGCCGTCCCGGGCGCGTTCACGGGCGCCGGATCACGGCGCAGAGCGCCCACGGTCGCCTCACCGGTCAACACGTCGGACACCTGACCGGGGCAGCATCGGCCGGACCTGCCATTCGCACCCGCGGACAAATCGCTGAGCAGGAATGTGTCCGGCCAGACCGAGCGCCCGGGGCTCATCGAACAGTCGGCCGCCTGGCACAGCGTCGACGCCGCGCTTCACGCCGCCGCTCGACCGTCAGCCTGGTGAGGGCGTTGGGCGAAGGGCGTAGAAGGCAGCCTGAGGTGCTCTGACAGGCCGTCTACGGATCGCACCCGACCGTTCCGGCGGTTCGGGGCCTCGACCGGCCGACCTGTCCTGGCTGTACGTCGGCGACCTCGGTGGCGTAGCGGCCCGGCACGCCGCTTACCTGGCCACCCGTCACCAGCCGGACCGGTCTTCGCGGTCGACGCCTCGCCCGCCGAGTCCGGCATGGCACCGAGCGGCTGCGTGTCCGCCGACGTCACAGCCCAAGGCGTACGAATCAGCGGCGTCAAGCGCCCCTGCAGCCTGGCCCCTCCATGGACCTGCTGACCGCAAGCGTCACTGTGCCCAGGGAGGACGGCGAGGGCGATGAGCTGGCGGTAGCACTGATCCCCCGCCGAGAGCGAGGGGCTGACTGTCAGTGACTTCTGGTCCAGAAGATTCCTCGCCGGTGCGGAGAGCGGCCAGGTCACCCTCGACGATGTGCTGGTACCAACGGAGTTGCTGGTGCGCACCGCCTCCCCGTCCGGGCAGCGGATGGACGCAGTACAGATCGCCGGGTTCGTTTGGTTCGAGGTGCTGATGACAGGCAGCTATCTCGGTGCGGCGAGTGCACTGGTGGAGCACGTGCTGACCAATGACCGGGTGCCGGAGCACGAACGCGTCGGGCTTCTGATCGAGATCGAGGGCGCAAGTGCCGCAGTCGAGGCCATCGCACGCCGAGTTGATGCCGAGGGGCCGGACGAGGCGACGTTGGCGGACTCGCTGTACGTGCGGTACTGCGCACAGGACACCATTGCCCGGGTGGTACCGCGTGCCGTGGAGCTGTGGGTGGTTTGAACTTCATGGCCTCGGACGAGATCGGGCAACTGGCTGTCAGCGCCGCCGGTCTGAGTCTGCACCCGCCGACGCGGTCCCGGATGGCCGGGCCGCTGGCCGGCCATCTCGCCAGCCGTCCTCTCACCATCGCCTGACCTTTCGCCTCGGTCCCTCCTCAATCCCCTTCCGTCTCACCTGTCTGACCGGGCTGACCACTCCCCTCCTTTCTTTCGGTCGCCCTCCCTCGCGTTCCCTGTCTTGTCCGCTACGAGCAATCGAGGAAGCCCCCGATGACTGAGTTACCGCAGCGGCTCACCGACGTCCCGTCCGCGTCACCTCCCTGGCCCTATTCGGCCGGAGATCGACCCACCCTCCTCCTCACCGGCGGCACGGCGTCCTTGGCCGGGCGCTGATCGACGAGCTGTTGGCCCCAGTACCGGATCATCTGCCTCCGGCATCGCACGCCGCTACAGGATCCCCGGGTCCAGGAGGTCACAGCCGATCTGCTGGCTCCTGGCCTCGGGCTGCAGCCCGCCCTTTGGCACCGCCTTGCTGAGGAGGCGGATGTGGTGGTCCACTCGGCAGCCGCCACCAACTGGCGGGCTGATCCGGACGAGATCCGCCGCACCAACGTCGACGGCACACGCGCCATGCTGGACCTGGCCGCTGCTGCGGGAGCGGCGATCTACTACATGAGCACCGCTTTCGTGGCCGCCAACCCCTCTGCCCCACGAACACTCTCAGCAGTTTCCCGGCGCCGCCTCGTATCTGGCGTCCAAGAGGAGTGCGAACAAATGGTGCGCGATTCCGCGCTGCCGGCGACGATCTTGCGCCCTTCCGTCGTGATGGGCGACTCGGCAACCGGGCGCATCGCCGGGGCACAGGGGCTGACCAGGACCCTGGGTGCCATCGTCAAGGGCCAGGTGCCCGTGCTCCCCGGAGCCCCGGAGGCAAGGATCGACACTGTTCCCCAGGATCTGGTTGCCCGCGCCACGGGCGATCTGATCCGCAGCGGTGTGACAGCGGCCCGTACTGGCTGACTGCCGGTACACACGCCCTGGCGCAGCACGAAGTCGTGGACATCTGCCTGGAGTTCGCCGAACACTACGGGCCACGACCTCACAAACCCCGGATGATCCCGCTGGAATCGGTGCACAGGCTCCTGCTGCCGTTGATCGAAGCAGCGGAATTCCCGGCGTCCCTCCGGCAGAGGCTTCGGGACTATGCGGAGCTGCTGCTGGTCTTTCAACCGGACCTGCCCCTGGGCACATCATTGGGCACGACACAGGACACCTCGGCTTCGGTGCGCTGCGGCGAGTCCGTGTCCCGAGAATTCCTGCGAACAGCACTGATCCGTAACCTGGAGTACTGGGCCTGCCAACCGGGCGGAATGCACACACGACGTACCCACGGTGCGTAAGGAGCTGGCATCATGACCATGGCCCTTCCTGCGCCCCGCGCCCACGGTCCGGAGACCGTCAACCTGTACCGCAGACACCTCGGCTCAGGCAAGGCTGCGCTCGGCGCCATGCTCGGCGGGATGGTGGAGGTGGACTCCCAGGGGCCATGGGTACACACCCATGACGGCCGTCGCTTCCTGGACTTCGGTGGCTACGGGGTATTCATCCTGGGCCATGGCCACCCTTCAGTCGTCGCCGCCGTAGACCGGCAATTGCACCGTCATCCGCTCGCCACACGGGTCTTCCTGGAGCCCGTCGCGGCCCGCGCCGCGCAGGTCCTGACGGCACGTACGCCTCCCGGTCTGCACATGGTCCACTTCGTCAACTCCGGAGCCGAGGCGACCGAGGCGGCCCTGAAGCTGGCCCGGGCACACGGGTGAAACGCCCTCGTCAGCATGGAGTCCGGCTACCACGGCAAGACCCTCGGCGCTCTGAGCGTCACAGCGAACCGGATGTACCAGGATCCGTTCGCTCCGCTGCTGCCAGACACCACCACGGTGCCCTACGGGGACAGTGCGGCGCTGGAGGCGGCTGGAGGACCGGCGTGACCGGGCCTGCGTGATCCTCGAGCCGGTTCAGGGCGAGGGCGGAGTGCGTATTCCGCCGCCCGGCTATCTCTCCGAGGTGTCCCGGTTGTGCCGCCGGTACGGGGCGTTGCTTGTCGTGGACGAGGTGCAGACCGGTCTCGAACGCCTGGGTTCCTGGTGGGGGGTGGATGCCGAAAAGGTGATCCCGGACATCCTGCTGGTTGGCAAAGGTCTCAGCGGCGGGGTGGTCCCGATCGCCGCGATGGTGGCCACCAGCGACGCCTACCGTCCTTTATCCCGCGACTACTGGACGGAACGGGATGTCTTCTCCCCTGCGGAGCTGACGCTTTCGTTCGAGCAACTGTCGGGCGACTTCGAGACCTTCGAGGGCTCATGGCGTTGTGAGCCTGCGGGGACAGGCGCAGGCACAGTCGTCACCTTCCAGGCCACGTTCGACCTGGGAATGCCTCCGCTCACCGCGATTCTCGACCCCGTGGCGGAGTCCACGCTGCGCAACAATGTCGTGCGGATCCTTTGGGGCCTGCTCGGCACGGTCGCCTCGGTCGTGCCGGCTGACGGGCCCGAAGGAGCCAATCTTGTTCGTACCGCACGTGACTGACTCGATGACGTCAGCTCGTCCCGTTCGGACCGTGTCCCCGGTCGGCTGGGAACAACTCTTCGACGAGCCGGGGCCTGATAGTGCACTGTGCCTCGGCCTCTACGCAAAACTGGTTGCCGGCGTCTCGGTTGTCACCGCCCAGGGCGCGTCAGGTCCCGCGGGGATGACAGTCTCGGCCCTGACCTCCCTCTCCGCGCAGCCACCACTTCTGCTTGCCTGCCTGCGGAGCGGTTCGCGCACGCTTGAGGTGATCCGGACCCAGGGTGTGTTCGCCGTACATCTGCTGAAGCCGGCACAGCGGGAACGGGCGGTACGGTTCGCCGACCCCGCGACCGGCGCCGCCCAGCGGTTCGCCGGCGCAGCGGTCCGCTCCGTGCTCGGGGTTCCGGTGTTCGACGACGCGCTGGCATGGTCGGTGTGCCTGGTGGAGGATTTGCGCGCGTACGGCGACCATCACGCGGTGGTGGGGCGCGTCGCGGCCGCCCAGGTCGGGACGGGTGAGCCCCTGTTGTGGCACAACAGGGAATTCAGAGCGATCGCCGATGGGAGACCACCCGCCACGTGAGCTGAAAGCCGAAACAGTAGCTGCCACGCACGACTTCGGAGACGGAGGCATACCGGCGCCGGACGGGCCCTGTGGCAGGGGGCGGTCCGGTGCCGGGCTCGGGGCATGCTCCTGTCGCTTCAGGTCACCATGGGAAGCGGCGGATGGACAGGGAGGATCCACCCACCGCCTCGCCACGCTGCCGGACGACCGCCTGTCGCGCTCTCCGCCGTAGCCCGCCGGACCCCCACGACCCCGCGGACCGGCCAAGCCCGCAGCGGTTGACCAGCACCACCACCCTCCCCCCAATACATGTGCACTGCAAGGAGTTTCAGTTGACGCTGAAAGGCTTCAGGGACCGCGTGCCCTTGCCCCTCCCCTTGCGGGCCACCACAGGAGGTACTCAGCGGCCCAGCCTCCCCCTCGCGACGGCCCCTCCGCGGGACGGAGGGGTCGCTCGAGCGGATCAAGTCGTCCAAACGGGGCCGCGTTCTGCCCTTGTCGCGCAGTGCACGGTCCGGCCGCCCGAATAGGCCGCGCTACTACCAGCAGGGCTGACAGTGCCTCAACTCGAGTCGCATCAGAACCCAGAACGAGTACGTCATTCTGTAATGCTGAATCTTGTTCTATGGTTCTGCTCAATGGTGCAACCCGGCGGGTCTCCCCGCCCGCAGAGTTCTGTGAGGTCCCGGCTCCATGAAGAGAACCGCCCTGCACGCCGAGCAGGCCTCGGACGAAGCCCTCGTGGCTGAAATCCGTTTCGATGTCAAAGGTGTCTCGACAGCCATCGGCCTGCAGGCCCGGGGGCACAGGTTGCTCTGGGTCAGACGCCCGGGCGGCAGGGCCTACGCCGAGCTTCACCGACGGCACCGCGACGCCGTGCGGGACTACGCCCAGCTCTACTGCGCCGCTCCCGGCTATGCAGAGGATCTCGTCTCGGCCGTCTTCAGCCAAGCCGCCCTCACCTCATCGGGCAGCCATGACCCTGTCTTTCGGATCACCCTGCTCCAGAGCGTTTTGAAGGTCGCCACGGAGTGGGCGGGGACGCCGCGCCGCGAGCTGCTGGACGAAGAGTTCCTTCAGTGGGTTGCCTTCAACGAGGATCTTGGGATCGACGCAGTACCTGTCGACGACACTCAGGCTCTTGTGCTTCGCATGTTCTACGCAGCCCCAGGGCGAGCTCAGGTGGCGCTGTGGCACACAGTGACCGAGGGAGAATCGCCAGACCTCGTGGGGCTGCTTCTGGGGGCTAACAGCTCCGATGTAGCCTCATTCGGCGATGTGGCCCGAAGATCGCTTCGCGAGGCCATTCTTCAGGAGTACATGTCGCGGGCGACAGCTCCGGGCTGCCGGTATTTCGCGGCCCACATGGACTTTGCGGTACGTGACACCGGGGAGAACCGCCCCAGAGAATTCGCCGATCACCTTGCCGGATGCGTTCAGTGCGAAGAGATCTTCGGGCTTCTGACCCGGATGCCGCGAACGCTCCAGTGTCTGCTGCCCATCGCAGTGCTCCGGTGGCGGGGAGCGGATTATGCCGAACTACGCCGCTCGGACCGCAGCCCCGCACCCACCTTCCGGCGGAAGCGCACCCTCACCGCGCGCATCGTTGTCCCATCCTTGGCCCTCGTCAGCATCGGCGTGGTGTCCCTTCTCGGCTACTCCGCACTACGGCCGGATCCGGTTCGGAGGCCTTCTGCCTCACCGCCGTCCCTCCCTGGCTCTTCTGCGTCGCCATCCCGCTCTTCCGTGCCGATCCCCGCCAGCCCTTCAAGGCCGCGGCTAGCTGGTCCTTCCGTCGACCTGGAGGTGAGCAGCGGCAAGAACCTGCTGACGCTGACCGGGCGCCTGTCGAAATTCACCTCGAAAGTCTCCGCCTTGGGGGCCGAGGCCGCTCTGAACGTCTCCGTGGACCTGACGGGCCCCGCAGGGTGGGAGGCGCATGCGACATCCAAGGCTTTTCGGGCCAAGCTCACCGGCGGCAAGAGCCTCTCGACCGCCTGGGAGATCACCGCCCCTCGGTCCGCGGCGCCCGGTCCGTACACACTGACTCTTACGGCGACTTATCAGTCTCCAGCGGGCAGTAGGGTCTCCCGGCAGATGCCGTTGATCGCTCAGTTGGGAACGCCGCCGGCCGGCAACTCGCGTCTCAGCGATCTCATTCCCAAGAGCTCCTTCAACGGCTGGGGCCCCCTCGAGAAGAACACGAGCAACGGCGAATTCGTGAAGGGCGACGGAAAGCCCATGACAATCGACGGTGAGGTGTTCCGCAGCGGACTGGGTGTCCATGCACCGAGCACCGTCGAGTACTACCTCGGCGGCCGGTGCTCGAGGGTCACCGCCCGCGTGGGTCTCGACGATGAAGCGGAGGGCCAAGGCTCGGTCGCCTTCGAGATCTGGGTAGACGGCAAGAAGGGGGCGGCAACAGGCATCCTGAGGGGCCGAACGTCGCCGCAGCGGATGACAGCCGATGTGGACGGCGCGGAGTCCGTCCTCCTTGTGGTCAGCAACGGCGACGACGACAACGATATTGATCACGCCGACTGGGCGGATCCCATGATCACCTGCCGCGCACCGCAGTGATGCAAGACCTGCCCAGCCCGACCACGCACACAGCGGCCGGGTGCCGGCCTACACCAGGGGATGCACCTCAGCTCATGGGCCAACTCACGGCCTACAAGCAATACCGACCACAGCCGGACGAACCGCTGCCTCACTTCCGGGCACTCTGTTCGAGTACGACACACCCGGACGGGTTTGAGACCGATGTGCGCGGGACCGCTCGCGCAAACTCTCCACCACTAGGCAGGAGCCATTTCCGTGCTGAGTATTGGCCAGTATGCAGACCAGTTGAGTCACACCGAAACTCGCCGCATAGAGCCGTTGTCCGTCGTCGACGGGCGGCGCGGCGGCACCCGGGACGCACATCGGTCTCATCTCGCCAGCCAGTGGTGGAACGTCACCATGCCCATGGCCGCCGTCGACGGCCGCCCCGGCACTCATACCTTCGTGGTACAGGCACACACAGCGAACGCCGCTCTCAAGTCGGCCCGTTGGAAGGCCACTGCTGCGGATGCCCGGAGGCACCGGCGTCACGCAGTCGTGAACTTGGGGGCCGCCGCCGCCAGCCTCTGGGTCAAGTGAATCCAGCGCAGTTCGGCCGGGACGGCGCTTCTTCCCGGCTGCCGCGCGAAAAGCCTCGCGGTCCCGGGGGGGGACGGAGCCGCGAGGCTGCTTCCAGTCAGCGGAGAGTGCTGGTTCTCATTCGTTTCAGGGGAGCAGGGCCGAGTGCCAGAACTTCGACAAGTGCTTTCCGTTGTCGGGATGAACAATGCCCGGAGCGGTGAGTCCGGCACTGTAGATCGACGCACCGCTCAGTACGAGACTGTTGTTGCCGGCGGGCGAGGGCAGTCCGACCTTCAGATCAATCGCGAGGTCGACCAGGCCCCACAGGCCGCAGTCGTGGGCTTTCGGCACCGCGAAGCCGCTGTCGCCTTGACTGCTTTCCGTGAGAACGAAACGCATCATCGCGCCTCGGGACGCGTTGGGCGTTCCGTCACCGTCGAAGCGCTGGCTGGCCATCGCAGGCTTCGAGTCGTTCTGCAGCCGTAACACGATCGGATCGTCGGCTGATCCTATGTAGCACTCCGAGCTGAGGAGCGGATTCTGCAGTCGGATCCGCACGGGCAGTCGGACGATGGGCATACCGGGGCCGAGCGCTGAAGTGAGGCTGAAGTCCGTCGGCGTGCCGACCGACTCCACCGTCGCCGTGACCCTGTTCAGGCCGTTCTCGGACGCTGCCCTGCAGATGTCGGAGACCACCGGGATACCACTCGTGCATACGAGACCGAGCAGTCCTCCGGGGATTTCCGTCGGAGCGCCGACGACGGCGCCGCCCGGTGGTGGTACGACCGTGAAGGTGCGGGCGGCCGCGTGCTGCACGACTCCGAACTGCAGTTCGCTGGCGCTTGTCAGGGCAGTCAAGTTGCCCAGTTTGATGGTGCCGCTCGGAGAGTACGAGGACACACACGAGGCGATATCAGCCTTGCCGTCCGCGGCCAGCATGACACGATTGTCGACCGGGCAGCGCGTGAACGGACTCCAGTAACCGTTCAGTTGGTCGACGCCGGCTGCGTTCGCGGGAACGGTGGCGAGAGGGGCGGCGAAGACGAGCGCAGCGAACACGGCTGCCCACGCCCTCACAGTGCGAGATTTCGAATATGATAAGAAAGGTCTCATCTCGTCTCCGCTTTCCTTCCGGACCGGCCTTGTCGAACCAGGCTGCGGGCCTCCTGTCCGGCCCCTGTGTGTCGTTCTTGGAGGCCTCATCCACGACGCAACGACTTAACGACGCGGATTGGCGGCCCCACCGGCTACGGGTGGGCCAATGCAATGCCGACGGATCGCGCGGCAATAGGGGGAGCCGCGCGATCCTGCTCAGGTGAGAACCGTCAAACGGTTCTACTCGGTGCCCACAACGGTCGGGTGAGCCGTACCGCCGGAGGGAGTGACGACGCTGTAGTCACCATTGAAGGTCGGGTGGTCACCGTCCTTGGTGATCCCCGCACATTCGGCGCTGGCACCGACAACCGTCAGCTGGCGGGTGCTGTTGGAAATCGTGAGAACGCCAGTGGAGTTGGTGTAGGCGGCGTTCACTTCGCCCGTCACCTCGAATGTGCAGGTGAACGCCGTGAGCGTGGCATGTATCCCGGTAATGTACCCAGTCGTGCTGCCGGTCGCGGCATCGTAACCGGTGGCCGTCAGCCGCCACGCCGGGCTCGTACCGGCGGTGAGGCCCACGGGACCGAACGGGCTCGTACAGGGTTCGGATTCGCTACCGAAGGCAGCAACGGAGATGTCGCCGAGGTGAGCGGGGTTGCCTTCGGCACCGAACATCTCTCCGCTCAAGGTCGCCGTGGGACAGGTGACCGGAATCCCATTGACTTCCATGACTGTACTCAGCGAAAGAGCCGAGAACGATACTTTTGAGTTCGGCCCTACAGTCCAGTGGGTCGGCGACGCCATTGCCGGAGCAATAGCCATGGTGGTCGCGGCAGTCATGACTCCGGAGACAATTGCGATCTTCCTGAACGGGTTCCGCATGGAATTCTCTCCAATTCCTCGGCTACATTGCTCGCGGCAGGCGTTCCAGCGCAGAAGAGGATGTGCGTGCAGGCATAACTTCCTTTGCGCTCGAAAGAGATCCGGATGCTCGCAATCCTTCGACTCGCCCAGAGGTTACGTGACGAAAATAAACCTGCACAATCCAGCTATCGATGCTTGTCGCGAACCGCCGGTTTTTCGTCCCCGAGTAATGTTTTCACCCAGCCAAGCTGTCCTCTGCTGACAACAAACGCCCCCCAATGGTCGCGGGGATGCGGCCCCGTGCAGCCGGCGGCGCCTTAACTTGACTCTGTCGGGGATCTTGAGAAGCTCGGCTTCAGCCGCCGATGAATCGCCTGGACCGTGGCCGGGGGATGCCCTGCTGGTCCAGATGCCTCTGAAACGCGGTCGGCGGTCGGGGAGGGCGTTGAGGGCGTGTTTCTTCCGGTGGGTGCTGGCTGCTGAGTCGTTCGATGTTGACCGCGATGGCGGTGAGGACGTGCTGGACGTGGGTCTTGTCGAGGCCGCGGTAGCGGCATCGCCGCATCTCGTGGCCGTGCGCGAACTCGTTGATCATGCCCTCGATACCAGACCTGACCGCGTAGGTCCGGCGGCGTTCGGGGCTGTCCTGCTCGGTGCGCGCACGCTTCTGCAGGTCGAGCAGGTCCTTGGGGGGAAACCCGACGCTGCGTGAGGCCGCGCGGGAACTGGTGCACCGCGTGCGGACGGGGCACGGTCCGCACTGGCTCTTGGCGAACTTGACCACGCTCAGCGGTGCAGCCTGGGGTGAAGACGTCGGATACGGGCCGTACCAGCTGCGGCTGGTCTGGCCCTGCGGGCAGGTCACCTGCCGGTGCTCGAAGTCGATGAGGAAGTCGTCCCGGCTGAAGCCGTCCCGGTCGCGGTGCTGGCGGGTGGGGTTGGCGCGCACCGGGCCGACCAGGTCGACCTGGTGCTCACGAGCGGCGTGTGCCTGGTGGACGAGCGTGGTTCTGCATGAAGACCTCCAGCAGGGCCTTCACCTGCGGCCCGGTACGGAAGCCGGGCCGACGCTGGTGAAGGTGCGTCAGCAGCAGGTGCGCATCGGCTCCAGTGCTGTTGACCCTGGTCTTGGGGTGTGTCGGGTTTTTGCCCAGACGGACCGGGCGTCCGTAGCGCTCGCCCCATTACTCGGTGACCAGTCCGGCGAGCTCTTGCGGGGCGGTGCGGGCAAGTTCTTCCAGGGCCGCGCGTATGGCCTCGGTTACCAACTCCAGGCGGGTCAGGTCACGCACGGCTGCCACGATGTGGGTGGAATCGTTGCGCTGGCGCCCCCGCTCCTTCACCAGCCCGGCCTCCCGCAGCCGCCTAAGGGCGAGGTCCAGCAGGAGGTCGGCACGACCGCCGTCGGCAAGCCGATCACGGAAGTCGGACAGCACACTGTGATGGAAGCCCGGATCGTCCAGGGGCAGGGCGAGGGCGTACTTGAAGTCGATCCGGCAGCGCACAGCCTCGGCGGCCTGACGATCCGACAGGTTGCACAGGAACTGCAACACGCTGACGGTAGCCAGTTGGGCCGGCGATAACCCGGGCCTGCCGTCGCGCGGGTACCAGGCCGTAAAGTCCTCGTCCCGCCATAGCCCATCGAGCCGGTCGCGCACCCACATCGCCGTCGTCCCGCCCGGATTGCTGGCCCGTGCGACCTGCGCGGTCAGAGACGGGACCTGCTCACCGGGACGGGGACGGACGGACATGAACCACCTCGCGACGTACATGGACCTCGAACCGTCCCGAGCATGCCGCTTGATAAAGCCACTGCACCGAGGAATCTCAAGATCCCCGACAGAGTCAAGCTTGTCGGCGATGGTCGTGCGCTTCTTGCGCCGTAGGTGCCGGCCGACGATGCGGTTGATCCTCATCAGCCGGGTGACGCGCTTGCGGTTGATCTTCCGTCCCCGGGACCGCAGTTCGGCATGCACCCGCGGGGCACCATAGGCGCCCTGGTGATCGGCGTGGATCTCGCGGATCTCAGACACCGTCCGCGCTTCCTCGGCGGCTCGCTCGGCGCGGGCCTCGGCACTGGCCTGGTGCCGGTAGTAGCCGGAGCGGGAGACGCCCAGGACTCTGCATATCCGCTTGATGCCGAAGTCGGCGCGGTTCTCGGAGATGAAGTCCCAGCGGCGGGGGCTCACTTCACCTCCCGGGCAAAATAGGCGGCTGCCCGGCGCAGGATCTCGCGCTCCAGCTGCCATTCCTTCTCCGCCTTCACCAGGCGGGCGTTTTCCGCCCGCAACCGGGCCAGCTCCTCCGCCTCACCCATACCGGCATCACGTTGCTCGGGCACGGCCTGAGACTCGTCCTTGCGGACCCACGTCCGCAAGGACTCGGCGGTGACACCGAGATCCGCGGCCACGGCCGCGTACGTCCGTGTGCCGGCCGCAGCGCGGTAAAGCGCGACGGCGTCCTTCCTGAACTCCTCCGGATACGGAGACTTGCGTCCCACCTGGACACCCCTCCCTGGACCATCAAGATCCATTGTCAGGGTGTCCACTCCAAAGGTTCAGCCTCAATGAAAGCCCTCGTCCTCACCGATGAACGCGGACTGTTCTGCGGCGAGGTGCGGGCCGGATCGGTTGCCGACATCACCCAAGCCCGCGATGCCGGCCTGGTCGACCTCCTCGCCGACACCATCGACCTGCAGATCCTCGCCGATGCCGGCTACCAGGGACTCGCAGCACAGACCTACGGCCAGGTCGTCACACCACCACGAAAACGCCGCGGCAAACACCTCGAACATCTGCAATGGCTCATGGCCCACCACGAAGCCGCCCTCTTCGCCCACTCCTCAGCACGCATCCCCGTTGAACACGGCATCGCCCACCTCAAGAACTGGCGAGCCCTCGCCCGACACCACACCCGCCGGGACAACCTCCCCGACACCATCCGCGCAGCAGCCGGCCTCCTGACCGACCAACAAGCAACCCAACACACCAAGGCACTCGCACTGCACACCGCAAAGACGTGATCACAACACCGGCCACGAGCCCGACACGGCCTCACGCTAATCACGCACGAGGTCGTAAGTCTCGCCATTTTCCGGCGCAGGACATTAGGATAACGCTATTCGTCAATGCCGAATGCGATTCCCGCAAGGAGCCTGATGTCTTCCGCCGCACCATCTCCATCACCTGCCCGAACGCCGCGGAACCGGCCCGTTGCCCGTGCTGTCGCTCTGAGCAAGACCCACGGTCGCGGCAAGGGCAGAGTTGTCGCCCTGGACGAAGTCTCTCTTCAGTTCAACCAGGCCGAGCTCACTGCGATCATGGGAGCGTCCGGATCCGGGAAGTCCACCCTCCTGCACTGCATGGCAGGTCTGGACATCATCTCCTCCGGCTCCGTCTACATCGGAGACACAGAGCTGTCCACACTCAGCGAACGGCAGCTCACCCGACTACGTCGGGACAGAATCGGCTTCATATTCCAGACACTCGCTCTGCTCCCCAGCCTGTCTGCAGCCGAGAACATCACCCTTCCGATGGATGCGGCCGGCAGGCAACCCGATCCCGTGTGGGTATCGGAAGTCGTGGCCTCCCTGAGGCTCACCGACCGGCTCCACCAACGCCCGGCCGAACTGTCCCACAGCCAGCAGCAGCGGGTGATGTGCGCCCAGGCGCTCGCATCGAAGCCGGAAATCGTCTTCGTCGACGACCCCACGGCCAATCTGGACTCCAGGGCCGCCCGAGAAGTCCTTCGCCTTTTGCAAGGCAGCGTAAGACGTCTACGGCAGACAGTCGTCATGGTCACCCACGACCCCGTCACTGCCTCCTGCGCCGACCGCATTGTCCACCTCGCCGACGGCCACATCGTCGACGAAGTGGTCAACGCCCACGACCGCACACACATGCGGGAGATGGCCCACCAGATCGCACAGAGCTACTGACCTCAGCGGTCATGGCCAGGGTGTTGGACGTGCCGGCGGATGATATGGCAGGTGGGCGTAAATGTCGATGACGTCACAACACAGCCCGCCGCACGGCCATTGAGTGGCATCACAGCGCTCATCGCTGCCACAGCTCTCATGGTGAACCGTCAACCCGTTGGTCGGGTCTCGGACGGGGGAAGCCGAGACCCGACCCACCCTTCCCGCTGTCCGGGATGCCACAGGGCAGCGGAGCTCCAGACAGCCAGAGGCCGAGTGGTGCTCTCTTTTATTTATACTGAACATCGTTCGGCCTGACAAGAGGTGTAGCTTTCCGATTTGTCGCGTCCTGGAGCGTTCCAGGCCTTACAGGCCGTTGTTGACTCGATCGGCGCTGTGTCCTCCAGCCCAAGAACCTGCACTCCCGTCGAAGGCGGTTGACCGCACAGCCGGGCGCAGCTCAACGACCCAGCGCCGACGCATCCCCCATCACCACTACCGGTCTGCTTGACGGGTCCAGCCATCGCAGCAGCTCCTTCATGCGGCCTCGCGACAGCGACACACTCCCCCGCGTGGGTCTGGCGTCGTCGGCGTAGATCCAGATAGCTTCTCCCCCGCTTCCCGATCGTGGCAGGATCCCATCGAGTGGCCCGTTCCACGGCTTGCGACTGACATCAACGGCCACGGCATAGTCGAACGCTCCGGCAAACAGTTCACCCTTGACATCGCGCCCGGCCACGGTGAATCCCTCGGTTTGCTCGTAGGCGAACGTTGTGCCTGGGTCGGCCAGTAAGCCGCCCGCCACGGTCAGCCCGAACACCCCGATGGGCGAGCGCTGGTCCCCATCTCTCTTATTCCTGGTCCAGCCGCGTCCACCGTTGCGGGCAGGCCAGGGGTGGGAGGAGACCTTCCAGCCCTCAGCCCCTCGTTCGTACAGAACAGTTGTGGCTTGACTCGAGTCCGGAGCCTCGCCAATGACGACGACGGCCTGCCTCGTCGCCGCGGGAATCTGGGCGGAGGTCTTGGGGCCAAGCATCTGCATGGCCCCCGATGATTGGGCGGCCCCGACGCCCCTGTGCGCAGGCATGGAGGGCAGATCAGCGGGCCCTTCATTTCGCAACCCCATGCCGTCGCTGGTGCAGCCTGCAAGGAGCGCCAGCACGGCGGCGACACCCAGAGCGTTCGCCCACAATCTCCGATGTCCCGTTGAGGGCATCACTCAACTCCTCGGTAGACGAGTGGTGATAACGGACGTGGCGGACTGGCCACAGCCCTGTCATGAAGCAGACTCGCCCCGATGAGCGGGACCCTGGCGCTGCACCGCAATGGGAGGGAGCCGACAGGCCTGGCTCACCGGCGGAGCCGGGCCAACTCACCCTGTCGTTCCATGCCGCCTCACCACCGTGCGGCCAACCGCCCCACCCAAGCGTCTTCCGTGGCCACGCAGCACGCGGCGGATTGAGGGTGCCAAATCTGGCGAATTGGGGATCGCCCCGTACCCGGGCATTCTGGTCGGCGAGCCTCTTGTACGAGTCAGTGATCTGACTGTCCATCCTCGCCGGTTCAGCGTCGACCGCCCGACGTGCTGGTCTCGGCACCCTTCGCAACTCGTTCGCGACTTCAGGGCAGTCGATGATGGACATCCTCTGTCCGCCGCTCAGTGTCCGGTCGGTGCGCTGACGGGAGTGGTGCTCGCCGGCGGAGGCGTACACATTGACGGCAACGAGCCCACCTCCACCCAGTAACAATGCAACCGAGGCCGCCACCGCCCGGCTCGCCAACCTCGACCTTTTGCATGATGTTCGTTTCATGAGAGCCCCTTCTGCACAACGAATGTGGCGGACCCAGGGGCGCGCCCGGGCACGGGGTTAGTCAGGCCGCCCGCGAAACACAGTTCGCAGAGGGCCGTGGCCGCCCTGCGAACGGAGAAGCGCCGCCCATCGCAACCCACCCGTTCTCCCTTCAGTCGTCCTCTGACCTGCCGACCCGTCACCGCTCTCGTTCCTCTGCCTCCACAACCGGACACCGGCTACCGAGGCGAGTTCGGCGTGCCACGTTGCCTTGCAACCAGAGATACGAATAGACGGCGACCTTCGTTCATCCATGATGAACATGAGTCATGAAAGGTTTGGTGGCCAAGCTCAGCGTGCTGCACCCAGCAGGGCCGCTGACGCACAGGCCAGGCGGCTGTCCGCTATCCCACGTCGCTGCCACAGACCTGCAGTTGCAGGTCAACCTGCCCATCGGCCTGACAGAAACGTGACGGCGAAGACGGTGGTCAGAGGGGCCACGGCACAGACGTAGACGGTCGTGACCCTTGGCCGTTTCAGACTCCAGACCCCCAGGAGGACCCACAGCGGCCACCAGATGAGCGTGCCCCTGGCGATCGAGGTGTACCAGTACGAAGTACCCAAGGCCGCCATGCTGATTGCGATGTAAGTGGCCTCAGCCCAGTCACGACGTATGGACAGAACAGCCACGAGAAGGACTCCCGCCGTCATTGCAAGAAGCTCTGCCTGGCACACGACGGCATAGGCGGCGGTTTGCGTGCCTGAGAAGGCCGCCTGCCAGGTGTGCTGCCAAGCTTCCCAGGGAGCGTGGAGTGTGCGGTGCCAGCCGCGCTCTTGCGCATGCTTCCACGCCATCCAATCCCCAGTGCGCCTATGCAGATACCAACTGAAGGCGCCAACAGGCAGAAGGGGTGCCGCCAGCCACGGCAACGATGACCATTCATGTTGCCGTCGCTGAGTGAGGAGAAAACGCACCAGGAGCGACGCCGCAAGGAACAAACCGCTGATCCGCACGGTCGTGGAAAGCGTGGTCAGCACCGCCGCGAGAGGCCAATCACGCCGCATGCCGGCCAGCCAAGCAGGCAGGGCCAGCGCGAGGAACAGCGCCTCCGTGTAACCGGCGGCCAAAAACACTGCACATGGCGACAGCAAGAACAAGAAGACGACGCGTGATCCGACACCCTCACACGGCGAACAACGCTGGGCGATGCGAGCGAGAGCCAACACGGCAACTGCCCCGGAAAGCAAGGAAATCAACAGCCCCGCGAATGCCCAGTTGGGAACTACGACGTGAGTCGCGCGCAACGTGAGGGGAAAGCCTGGAAAGAACGCCTCCCTGTTGTCCCAGTCGGGATTCCCCGGTCCCGCGCGGCCCGGGAAGTAGCCGTCGCGCGCTATACGCACGTAGTGCCACCAATCCCACTGCTGCCACGGCGCCAGAACCGCGGAGGGATCTTGAGCCTCGGAGTTCCCGGCGAACAACCAACGGACACAATAGGCCGTGATCCACAAGCCCAGCCGAGTCAGCGCGTACAGCCACAAGACCTCCCGGTCGCCGGAATTCAGCACCGGGCACAGCCCTCTTGGTGACACCCATTGTGCAAGACGCCCTGGAGAGTATCTGCGAGAAAGCTTTGCCTGTGGGTCCCGCACCGATCGAAGTTGCGCCACGATCTCGGTCGCTTCCTTCCTAAACTCGGCTGCCACGGCAGCATGCCGCGGCCGTGGGTGTGTCCAGGGCTACGCGGCCGCTGGTCCACCCAACGGCCCTCTGAGAGGGGTGTGGTTACCGAGTATTTCCTTGATCCGCAGTCGCGGAACGCGCTGTTATACCTCGTGAGCGGAATCCCACAACGCCGCTGGTAACACTCGGAGATTCAATGTGATCTTCTCGAACTTGTTTGTTTCAGTGGTCTAGTTGTTGGCCCGAACACCAAGGGTCGACGCGTTTTCGTCGGCGCCCCTACAGGGGAGATCACAGCCGGGCCAACTGCCGCAGCCGAGAGTGCAATAGCCCCTGCGGCTATCACGCGAGCGTCCTCGGACATAACGCAATGCCGGCATGCATCTACCCCACAATGTCAAGGATTCCTTCGTAACGCACCGGTTCAACGGAGCCTGCACCCAGTGGACCAGGGTTTGGCGAACCCCCACACGACGAATGTATAGCACACACTGAAGAGTGTTCAGTGATAACAAAGAATGTTCTGCACTACCGAACAGTAACACCCATTGGGGCGGAAGTTCCCGGCGGAAGGAACCACTCCGCGTGCCAGTGACGCACCCTCAGAATCACATGGCCGACCCTGCTTCGGGCTCGCAGCGCTCGCCCCCCCCGGGCAGTATTGGAACGCCATCACCTGAAACGCCCTCCTCTCACATGCGCATCAGAGGAAAGGGTGTTGACGACCCACGCCGCGGCTAAGTGCTCACCGGGCCGCAGTTCACGCTCATCGAGCCGCTGCTGAATGGGTGCGGTCGCCTTCACGTCGGGCACGGTGGCGTCGGTGGTCATCACATCGGTGATCAGGTTCGGAGGCAGGACGCCGTCCCTGTCCCTGTCCCCGGCTTCGGCTTCGGCTTCGGCTTCGGCTTCGGCTTCGGCTTCGGCTTCGGCTTCGGCTTCGGCTTCGGCTTCGGCCGGAGTGTGGCAGCTCTCGGTCAGGTGGACCTTGTAGCCGCACCAGAACAGGTCCTCGCCCTTGGCGGCCCAGCGCGCGTCGGTGTCGTAAGAGGAGGCCAGGCGGATACTGGGCTTGATCCGCTTTGACGGACATCTGAGATCAGGGGTTCTGCCCCGGAAGGATGCCCATCATGGAGAGCATGGGGAAGAAGAAGCCTCGGCCTCGCCGTTCGTTCACGCCGGAGTTCAAGGCCGAGATCGTCGAGCTGTGCCGTCGTGGTGACCGCTCGGTCGGTCAGATCGCCAAGGACTTCGACCTGACCGAGACCGCGGTGCGGCTGTGGGTCAGCCAGGCCGAGGTCGACGCAGGCGAACGCGATGGCCTAACCAGCAGTGACCGCGAGGAGTTGGCCGCGTTGCGCCGGGAGAACCGTCGGCTGCGCGAGGACGTCGACATCCTCAAGCGGGCCACGGCTTTCTTCGCGAAGGAGGATCCGGTGACGGTGCACCCGTTCATCGAGGCGGAGAAGCGAGACGGTCACAACGTCAAGCGCGCGTGTGAACTGCTGCAGGTCTCCCGAACCGCCTTCTACGCCCGCCGCACCGGCAGCCCCGGCCCTCGGGCGGTCCGCGACGCCGAGCTGACCGAGAAGATCACCGAGGTTCATGAGGGGTCCCGCGGGACCTACGGCGTCCCGCGAGTCCACGCCGTCCTTCAGCGACAAGGCGAGGAATGCGGACGGCGCCGCATCGCCCGACTGATGCGCAACGCCGGACTGTGCAAGGCCGGCACCGCAGACGACGCCAGCTGACGACGATCCCCCACCCGCGGGCCGCCACCCGGCCCGACCTCATCGTCCGGGACTTCGCTCCCGACCCGGACGGCCTCGACACCCGCCGGTGCGGTGACATCACCTACATCCCGACCGAGGAGGGCTGGCTCTATCTGGCCACCGTCATCGACATCGCCTCCCGCCGCGTGGTCGGCTGGTCCACCGCCGACAACCTGCGCACCGAACTGGTCGCGGACGCTCTCACCTCCGCCTGCCACAGTCGTCGTCCCACCCGGCCGGTGATCTTTCACTCGGATCGCGGCTGTCAGTACACCTGTCAGCAATTCGCCTCCCTGGCAACGGAGTTCGGCGTCCGTCTGTCCGTCGGCCGCACCGGGCAGTGCTGGGACAACGCGCTCGCCGAGTCGTTCTTCGCCACCATCAAACGGGAGTTGCTCGACACGCGACCCTGGCCCAGCAGGGCCGCCGCCCGCACCGCGATCTTCAACTCATCGAGGGCTGGTACAACTTGCACCGACTGCACAGCAGCCTCGGCTACCGCAGTCCCGCCGACTACGAGACCGCACTCACAGCCTGACCACCACGCCGATGGTGTCCGTCAAAGCGGAACAAGCTCACCTGCTAACTCCTTGACCACAGCCCTGACTTGCCTGGTCAGTCGCGCGGTGCGGCGTTGGTATCGCTCCAGCACTCCGGGCACTTGTTCGCGGAAGGTGTGGCGGCAGCCGCGCGTGGGACACACCAGGCGCCGCACCCGCACACGAACCACCACTCGCCGCCCGTCCACCGACACATCGGCCACCGTCCGCAGTGATAGCCGTGCACACGGCCGGACGGCGCCCCGCAGCTCGGGCACGGCGCCGGGTCCTGCGGTGTCCGTGCCCGCACCTGAATCAGCTCGGTCTCATCAACCACGCTCTCAGGGCACAGACCCGAAAACACCACGTCTACGAACTCGTTGACGTCACGCACGCCATGTCAACGACCCACCAGCACACTGCGTCACCACCGAAAGTGAGCCAGATCCGTTAACTTGACAGTCCCGAGCGCGGCGTCTTCTCACCGACCTTCTTGGGCCCAATCGTCCTTGGGTCGACCGCTTCGCCGGGCGCGCCTTCCTGGTAGATGCCGCCGGGGTCGTTGTCGCGGTCGTGAGGCAGCAGGCAGAAGACACGTCGGCGGTAGAGGCCGCTGTCGGGTTCGGCGTCTGCGGTGTCGTTGAGTTCGGTGTAGCCGACCATGCGGCCGTCGCGTGCGTAGCGGGGCTTGTTACGGCGGCGAGGTGTCTTGTCGAGGGGAGCGGGTCTCGATCGTTCCATCGGTATTCACTACGCTCAGCACGGGCGGGCCTTCCCGGCCGACGGTGCAACGTCGGCCTACTCGATGACCTGAAGTCGATCACTCGGAAAGGTACGCCCTTCGCGTCCAATCCGAGGCCGATCCACAGGGCATGGGCATTGCTCCCGCATGGTCAGGTTCGTGCGGTAGTACACAGCCACCAGCAACACCCGCTCGGGCGGCGGCAGGCGTCACGGACGGCACCGCCCGCAGCCTCACCATCGCCCTCGCGAACGACACGGCACATAGAAGATGGGCCTGAAGGCTGATCCGGGTTGCCACTCAGGGGGGATGCCTTCGTTGCCGGAGGGAGCAATGGTAAGGGCGCCCGAAAAGACCCATCGAATCCGCAACCGGAGAAGACGAGTGGGCTCTATAACTTCACGCGTCACATCTGAGGGCACGACAGGAGCAAGTAACCATGATCCAGAATGAATCCCGGGCCGGATGCCCGATCCCCTTCCCCAGCGACCCTGGCGCGTCCTCTGGCGCAAGCAGTAGGCGCAAGGCCCGCCACCGGATCGAACGGTCCAGCACCAAGCGCAAGATATCCTTCGCGGTCGCGATCACGGTCGGTGCGGCCACACTCATCCCCTTGGCTCTTCCTGCCTCCGCCCAGCGCGGCGAAGCGGCCAGCGGCATCATCTGGAAGCCGTGCACCGACACGCCCTCTATCCAATGCGGCACGCTCACCCTCCCCGTCGACCGACGCAAGCCCGCGAAGACTTTCGACATGGCCGTCGCGCGGCACCAGGCCACCAACAGCGCCGAACGCCTGGGAGTCCTTTTCATCAATCCGGGTGGCCCCGGAGCCAGCGGGGTGAATTTTGTCAGCACGGCCATGGACGTCTTCCCCGCGAAGATCCTCGAGCGTTTCGACATCGTCGGGTTCGATCCGCGCGGGATCGGCGCAAGCCAGCCCATCATGTGCGGCAATGCGGCTGTGCTCGAAGCGCCGCGCAGCCAGGCGGAGTTCCAGCGGCTGACAAATGCCAACCTTGCCCTGCGGCAGGACTGCCGGAATCGCAACGGCTCCCTCTTCGACCACGCCGACACCCTGAACGTCGTGCAGGACATGGACGCGCTCCGTGCCGCTCTTGGCGAGAAAAAGATCAATTACTACGGGATCTCGTACGGAACGCTCATCGGCCAGCAGTACGCCCAGAAATACGGCAAGCATGTCCGCAGCATGGTGCTCGACTCCAACATGGACCACAGCCTGACAGCCCAGGACCTGGCCGCCACGTCAGCCTCCGCGGTCGAGGACTCTCTCAAGAAATTCGCGCGGTGGTGCGAGGTCACACCGGTCTGCGCCCTGCACGGACGCAAGGTGCTGCCCCACTGGAACAAGCTCCTCGCCGCAGCAGACCGAGGCCAACTACTAACAAAGGAGGGCGACTCCGTCTCCGAATACGACGTCCTGACGGAGGCCTACAGTGACCTTGCAGATGCGAAGTGGAGCGAACTCGCCGCCTGGCTTGAACCCTTGCGCATCGGCGACGCCGACCGGAAGCCAAGCCCTGCCTCCCCTGACAATCGACAGGACGGGCAGCCCGACCTGAATGGCCGACTTGCGGTGTTCTGCCAGGACTGGAACCTGCCTATACGCAACTACCATGACTGGAAGACCCTCGTCGACGCCGAACGGGCAGCCGCCCCCCACGCGCGCTACTCCACAGAAATGCGAGAGGCCCTGCTCGGATGCATCGGCTGGCCGCAACACGTCAACAACCCCCAGCGGCCCCTGCGCCTCGGCCACGACGCGCCCACCATCCTCCTCATCAACAGCCACCACGATTCGACCACCGGCCACACATGGGCCAGCGGCGTCAACCGGCAAGCTCCGCAGAAGACCCGGCTGCTCACCTACGAAGGATCAGGACACGGCGCGTACCACCGAAGCAAGTGCACCAGGGCCGCCGTGGACGCCTACCTGCTCAAGGGCAAGCTCCCCCAGCAAGGAGCAACCTGCCCAGCGGAGTGAACGGCAGCGGCGGACGCACCACGTTCCGCTGACACCAGCGCGAAAGCAGCGTTCGACCACGTTGCTGGTGCGGCAAGTGAAGCCGCGGCCCAGGAAGCCCAGGAGTATCGCGCCATCGGGATTTTCGCGAGAGCGGGCGGGACTGCTTCGGCGAGGGGCGGATTCCATTGGTCGTCGCAACACGCAGTTACCGACGTGTGGTGGCGAGTAGTTTATGCATGCGCTCGGCTGGGGTTCCAGCCGGCGTCGTGTCCCGGGGGCCGGCGGTGCAGTGTCCCGCGGCGGGCTGGCCGCCAGGCGTGTGAGGTACGCGGGCTCGGGCGGCGGGGCAACACGCGCAACCGCAGGTGAGTCAGGGCGCGAAGTCGGCAGGCATTGCACGCCACTTGATGCCGTTATCGACCAGACAGCGGGTGCCGTCGATGATCTCCCTGCGTGGCTGCTTCTCCGGATGTCCGCCGCTGGGGGTGGTGCAGGCAGCCGACGGAAGCAGTGGCTCGATGAGGGCCCATTCGGCGTCGGTCATGTCGGAGGGGTAGCGGGGCTCGCGCATCATGGAGTGGGGCCCGGCCCGTGGAGAAGTACGACGTCCGTGGCCTGCTTGGATGCTGTCGGATGCGGGGGGGCGGTCGGGTGAGCTCGTCCCGCTCTGCGCCACCAACCTGGCTTGACGACTTCACGGGGAATCAGTATGCGTGCGGAGGGTTCTTTCCCCGCCCATGTGCGACGGCAGGCCGATCCCAATCTCCGCCGAGGATGAGCAGCGGGTCGAACATCACTACCACTGCCGCGATCACCAGGAACAGCAACGGGCCGAGAAAGACGGGGAACATGGACGAGGCGGCCACTGCGTCCTCCGCGGACACATACGAGCCGGCGGACAGCCTCACCCTGACCCCGGCCATCCCCGTGTAGTGCATGCCCGTCACAGCAATACCCATCACGACGCTGGCGCCCAGGCTCGGCAGGAACCCGTGGATCGACACGGCCGCCCACAGCGCGGCCGTCGCAGCCACGACGGCCACGACCACGGAGAGAACGACGACCACGCCGTTGTAGTGCACGTGCCCCTGGAAACGCAGGCCGGACATTCCCAGGTAGTGCATCGCCGCCACGCCGATCCCGGTGACCAGCCCCGCGGCCACCAGCGCCACAGGCCTCGCTCCCCAGTGCCCGACGATGAACACACCGACCGCCACGACGGCGATCGCCACCAGCAGGCTTTCTACGGTCGCCGTCAAGTCGTAGCGGATCGGCGTAGCCGAAACGCTGAAGCCGATCATCGCGATGAAGTGCATGGTCCAGATACCCGACCCGATGCACGCCGCGCCCAGCGCCAGCCAGGCCGGCTTCCAGGACCTGTCCGTCCGCAGCGACCTGGTGGTGCAGCGGAGCCCCAGGGCACTGCCCAGACAGGCCATGAGAAAAGCGACGACTGGAGTGACGGCGCCGTAGGTGAAGCCGTCGACGGTTCCCTGCATGGATGCGCCCTTCACTTCGATGCCTCAACGAGGCACGGGGTTCTTCCAGCCCCGGCAGAGCCCTCCTGAGCCGCCGGATGCGTTGCGTCGGTCAACAGCTGTGCACCACGGGACGTGCCGCGGCCGAGAACGAACTCCTTCATCTGCCAGAGGTGGGTCTACTTCTGTGCCGAGATCCGGTTCGTCGCCCTGAAGTACGCCAGGACCAAGCCGCGTTCACCCTGCGTCCGTCGGACGGCTGCCTCGCCAGTGGCATCGGTACCGGCCAGAGGCGGGCCACGGCTCTCCCCCTCGGGGAGGTCCGCGATCCACGACGAGGCGTACGACGCGTCGCGGCCGCTAGTCTCGGAGCCCTTATCAACTCCTGCGGTCGGTGACTCCTGTGACATGGTCGAACTCCCGCCTGCTCCCACAAGCCAAGCCGGTCGCTGCACACGCCTCCGCCAACACGATGGCTCCGCGACCAGCTAGAGTCCGCCGGCAGCAGTCGTGGCTGACCTCCCGTGCGGCATGCGGCAAGCATGTACGACGGGAATCCTGCGGAACAACAGGCCGGAAGGAGCCATCCGCGAATTCGGGCCATAGCCGCTGGCTATGCCACGTGCTCCCGGGCAATCGCAATGCGCCACGCCCGGAGCATCGCCTGAGTGGGACGCGTATGGAAGCCCGCGCGAACCCGCTCCTGCTGCACTCCTCCGGTCAGTCGGCGATGTGGTTCGACGATGCCCAGTCCGCCCCCCACTGCAGAACAGCAGCCTGCCTTCCGCGTCCGTGACGACCATGGACTTGACGGCGTTCTGCATGTTCTTGCCGGAGATGAACTTGTCCCGGTCCTTGCGTCCCGCGGCCGGGCGGCGCACCCGGATCTCGGTGCCGTCGATGATCCCGGTCTGCCCGCTCGCGCCGAGATGGTCGATGACCTCGGCGAGGCTACGCAGCCTGGTGCCGGGTGCGACGGTGCAACCGCGCGCCGCCAGCAACGGTCGCACTTCACCGATTGCGCGCGTGATGGTGGAGCGGTCGACACCGAACCAGCAGGCCAGCACATCGTGCGCGACACCGTGCCGCAGGTGAACGAGGGCGGCGAGCAGCCGGTCGACGAAAACCAGCTTGTGCTTCGCCCCGGCCTCGACCGCCCGGCCCCGGGGGCGCGACGCAAGCACGGCCTGGTGCCGGTCGTACCACAACGGGCCGACCTCCGCGACGAGTTCAGCAATCACATCCGGCGACAAGCCGGTGATCCGCTGGCTCCCAATGATCGCTGCACGCGCCCAAGTACCCACCACGCAAACCATGATCAACGATCACGGCTTCACCCAGCCACCGCCAACCGTGCACGAGCTCGTAAGGGCTTGCAGGGAATCAAGGTGTTGCTTCCCGTCCTGAGGCTCGTTGAATCTCAATGACGTTGTCAAGCAGCCGATGGCGGGGCGAGAGTGTAAAGGCGATGGTCGCGGAGCATGGCCCAGAGCACGTCAACGCGGCGTCGAGCCAGAGCGAGTACGGCCTGGACGTGACGTAGGCCTTCTGCACGTTTACGCAGGTAGAAATCCCTGGAAGGGCCCGGATACATCATGGCGCTCTGGGCGGAGAGGTAGAACACCCAGCGCAGGCGGACGGTCGTAGCGTTTGGGCCGGTGCAGATTGCCGGTTCGACGCCCGGAGTCGCGCGGTACCGGGGCGAGGCCGGCGTGTGCCGCCAGGCGGCCGGCGTCACGGTAGGCCGACAGGTCCCCGGCGACCGCGACGAACTCGGCACCCAGGATGGGGCCCATGCCAGGCAGCGATTCGATGACCGCCGCGCGTTCGTCGGCACGGAAGGTGTCCCGGATCTCCCGGTCGTTGACCGCGATCCGCTCGTCCAGCTCCAGCAGCTGGTGCGCGAGTTCTGCCACAAGGGCCGCGGCGCGGGTTTGCCCGGGCAGCGCGGTGTGCTGCTGGTCGGCTGCGGCCATGGCTTTCTCCGCCAGCCGCCGGGGACTGCGGACCTTGCGCCGTTCGAGCCACGTGGTCAGCCGTTTGACGCCTATGCGACGCAGGCCGGCCGGGGTTTGATAGCGCGTGAGCATGGTCACCGCGCCCTTGGAACGGGCGAAGTCAAAGGCTCGTTCCAAGGCTGGGCTGATGCCGCACAACAGATCCCGCATCCGGTTGATCAGGCGGACCCTCTCCGCGATGAGGTCGCGCCGGTTGGCGGTCAGTAAGCGGAGGGTGCAGGTCTCCTCGGCCGGGAGGGTGATGATGGTGAAGTCCCGGCGGGCGCGGGCCATGTCGGAGCACCGGCTCTTCTCGCACATCACCATGAACTGGCGCGGCCGCCCGTTGACCAGCCACGAAGTCATCGTCCAGTCCATCGCCGCGACCACCACCCGCACCGGACTGCATGTGAGTGCCGCACTCGACACCAACACCTACCCCACCGGAGTCCGCATCGGTGACGCAGAGATGTCGGCACTGCCGCTGACCCGGCACGCTTTCCATGGCGACTGGAACTATGCCCTGCACCCGCAGGTCCGCCCCGCCGTCCCGCCGTCCCGGCGGCCCGGGCTCCGCAGGCACCGGCCCCGCGGTGGGACCAGGCCCTGCTGTCCGATCCCGCCCTGACCGGCATGTCCCGGCAACAACTGGACGCCCTTACCAGGACTTTGCCCCTGGACGGCGATACCCGGCGCGGCCGTCCGCCCCGGCTTGCCTTCCCCGACCAGGTCCTGGCCACCGTGCTCCATCTGCGCGTCAATCTGGCCGCGGAGCCCCTCGCCGTACTGTTCGGCAGCAGCCGGACCGCGATGCACCGCACCCTTCTGAAGAACAGAAAACTGTTCGAGGGACACGGCATCACCATCCCACCCGCGACGACGCCACCCGTCGTCCTCGCTGCCCTCCAGGCTCGGGTCCTCGACCAAACCGGCGAGTCCCACAACAAGATCAAGACAACGTGTTAATGATCTGCAAGCCCTAACGACCTCGTGCGTGATTAGCGTGAGGCCGTGTCGGGCTCGTGGCCGGTGTTGTGATCACGTCTTTGCGGTGTGCAGTGCGAGTGCCTTGGTGTGTTGGGTTGCTTGTTGGTCGGTCAGGAGGCCGGCTGCTGCGCGGATGGTGTCGGGGAGGTTGTCCCGGCGGGTGTGGTGTCGGGCGAGGGCTCGCCAGTTCTTGAGGTGGGCGATGCCGTGTTCAACGGGGATGCGTGCTGAGGAGTAGGCGAAGAGGGCGGCTTCGTGGTGGGCCATGAGCCATTGCAGATGTTCGAGGTGTTTGCCGCGGCGTTTTCGTGGTGGTGTGACGACCTGGCCGTAGGTCTGTGCTGCGAGTCCCTGGTAGCCGGCATCGGCGAGGATCTGCAGGTCGATGGTGTCGGCGAGGAGGTCGACCAGGCCGGCATCGCGGGCTTGGGTGATGTCGGCAACCGATCCGGCCCGCACCTCGCCGCAGAACAGTAACTGTCCGCGTTCATCGGTGAGGACGAGGGCTTTCATTGCGTTGATGCGGCTCTTGCCGGAGATGAAGCGGCTGCGTCCGCCGCGATGTGCGGAGGGCCTGCGGACCCGGATCTCGGTGGCGTCCATCAATGCGGTCTGCCCGGTGGCACCGAGATGAGCGATGACGTCAGCGAGCGTTCGCAGCCGCAGTCCGCCCTCGATGCGGCAGCCGCGGTCGGCGAGCAAAGGTCTGATCTCGCCGATCGCGCGTGTAATCGTGGAGCGGTCGACACCGAACCAGCAGGCAAGGATGTCGTGGGTGACAGCGTGCCGAAGGTGGACCAAGGTGGCCAGGAGCCGGTCGACGAAGACCAGCTTGTACTTCGCACCAGCGCCCACAGCTCGACGACGCGGACGGTCAGCCAGCTCGGCATCTCTTCGGGCCTGCCACACCGGCCCCAACTCGGCCACCAGATCGGCGATCACGGCCGCCGAAAGTCCAGTGACGCGACGCTCCGACATGATCAACTCGCGTGCTTCAACCCCCACCACAGACAGCCCAACGACCCAGCTCAGCCGTCGTCACCGCTAATCACGCACGAGGCCGTAAGAGCTGTCCCGTAACTGCTGATCACGGGCGAGATGATCTTGATGTGGCTGGTGTGATCACGGCGTCGGAGCCGTCTTGGATAGCCCCGTTCAGCGGGCTGAGCCCGCGCCAGTTCGGCAAGCTGGTGACCGTGCTGCGACGCGAGGGTGCGGACGGGGTCCGCTCCCCGACGACGCACTAGACCTGATCACGCCCGTCAGGTGAGAACGCTCGAGCCCCGATCCGTCAGCGCACGCCGGCCACCTGCAGAGTCGGTCCGACATCGCATGACGCGGCATGCCGTGCGCATGACGTGTGCGTCTCCTCTATCGCTTGTCTTCGGTCCTCCCACAGAGAGGCGGCGGTCCCCAGCAATGCCGTCGAGACGGCGATGATGGACGCGACGATGATCAGTGCGAGCGAGACTTCCCTCTCCAACGTGACTAGCGGGTGTTCCCGCTGGCCGAGGAGGCCGTCGCGGCGGTCCAGCAGCTCAGCGGTCTGCGCACCGGGCGCATCATGGTGGGCGGGTCGACCACGGTGGGCACCTACCTCCTGCCCGACCTGATGGCCTCCTACCGGTCCCGGCACCCGGGCATCGAGGGCCACATCTTCGTCGGGAACAACACGGCGGTCATCGAGCAGCTGCTCAGCGGCGGCATCGGGATCGCGGTGGTCGCAGGCGCCCCCGCCGACCAGCGACTGCTCTCCGAGGCCTTGCTCGAGGAGCACCTGGTCACGGTCGCCGCTCCCGGCCACCCGCTCGCCGGGGTCGCATCCTTGACGGCCGACATGCCGGCAGGCGAACGCCTCATTCTGCGAGAGCCGGGATCTCAGACTCGCGAGCTGCAGGAGCGCGCCCTCGCCGGCTGGGGCGTCACAGAGACGTCGCGAGCCGAGGTGTGGGGTCCGGAGGCGGTCAAGCGCTGCGTGGCCGCCGGACTCGGCATCTCCTTGATCTCCGAGCACGCCGTCGCCGAGGACGTCCGGGCGGGGACGCTGTCGCTCCTGGGGATGGAGCCTGCGCCGCAGACTGCCCGATCACTCTTCTGCGGCGCCGGAACCGGCTGCTTTCCGCAGCCGAGCTGGCCTTCGTCCAACTTCTGCGGGAGCAGCACGCCTGGCCAGAGCGCGTGCTCGACTCACCGGTCCCCAACGGCGAGCGGTGAGAACACGCAGCCGTCCGATCCCCGGCCCCGCTCTCGTGCCCGTCAGGCCGGAACGGGGCCAGGAGGCCCCCTGGCCGGATCGAAGTAGTACATCCCGGGATGTACTACTTCGATCCGACGACTCCCCGGGTGGGTCTGCAAAGCCATCCTGGGCGGGACGCGGCATGTCCGTGCAGGAAGGCAGCCTGAAGAGGATGAAGCAGCTGATGCCATCCGCACCTCCTGGGGGAGACCATCCCCTCATCCGTGGCCGGCTGCCGTTGTGTGCAATCCGGCCCCCGACAGGAGCGACCCGATGACCGCATCCCCGCCTTCACCCCTCCCCATCAACGCCCTCCGCGGATTCACCGCGTGCTTCCTCGCACAGATGGACGCCGAGGCGGCCATCCACCAGGCCGAAGGCGCCCGGGCTGCCGCCGAGCGGGCCCGGCAGGAGGGGCTCCTCGCGGTCGACCACGCACTGGCCGCCGTAGCGGGCTTCCCGGCCACCCTCGCCTTGGTGCTGGACGGCTCCTCCTTTCGCGGATACCCGACCGCCGCCGACGGCGACGGCCGGCAGATACCCCCCTCCGCCGCGGCGGACCTGGGCGAAGGCCTGTGGCTGCACCACACCCGAGTCGCCGCTTCCGCGATCGCTCCCACGCGTGACGTCACCACGCTTGTGGCACCGCACGCCGTGGACGGCTACCAGCTGATAGCGATCAGCGACGACGCCTCGCTGGCCCGCGCGCTGATCGGTCTCGGGCTGCACCACGGACGGGGCTGCTCCGAGGCGTTCATCCCGCGTCAACGCTGAGAGCCGCCCTATACAGCCCGAAGGGCTCGGGCGACGGCCCGGTCTGCCGTCTCCCGGCATCCCGCAGCGGTGCTTCTGCGCAGCATTCCACTCAAGAGGAACGTCGCCGCAGCCTAGGCCTGCACCGTCCCGTCACGCTCGCCCCGCCGCCACGGCTCCGCCCGAAAGGCGCGAGCGGGTTCCCGCTCGTTCCGCCGCCGTCGCCGCACCTCCCGGCGCGCCCGATTCTCGCCGCTTCTCCCGTGAAGGCCGCATTGCGGTCGCAGAACGCACCCTGACAGAGGACTGACCCCATGCGCACGCTGGCCATCGCAGCCATCCAGACCGCCCCCGCCTTCTTCGACTCCGAGGCCACCTGGCATCGTTTCGCCGACCGCGTGCGTGCCGTCTGCTCCCTGTTCCCCCACGTCCAGATGGTCGTGGTCCCGGAACTGCTACTCGCAGCCGAGGCACCGTTGGAGGCCCGTGCCGACTGGATGCAGGAGGCTGCCGTCCCCATCCCCGGCCCGCTCACCGACCGGATCTGCGATCTGGCCTGGGAGACCGGCCTGTGGCTGATCCCCGGCAGCGTCTACGAGCTGGCCGACGACGACAAGATCTACAACACGGCCCTCGCCGTCTCCCCCCAAGGCGAGATCGCAGCGCGGTATCGCAAGGTTTTTCTCCGACAGCCCTACGAACAGACCGCACCCGGCAGCGATTTCGTGGTCTTCGACGTTCCCGAAGCCGGCCGGATCGGGCTCGCGATCTGCTGTGACGGCTCGTTCCCCGAGACGGCACGGCAACTCGCCTGGCTCGGCGCCGAAGTGATCGTTCAGCCCTCGCTCACTGCCCGCGACCGGGACATGGAGCTGATCTGCGCGCGGGCCAACGCGTGGACCAACCAGCTCTACATCGTGAACCTCAACGCCGCCTCCCCGGCCGGCCGGGGCGCGAGCGCGATCGTCGACCCCGAGGGCGTCATCCGCCAGCAGAGCGGAGCCGGCGAAGAAATCCTGGTGGACATCCTCGACCTGGATGCCGTCACCCGCGCTCGCAGCCACGGCGCGGCCGGCCTGAACCGGCCCTGGGCTCAGCTCGCCCGCCACGGAAGCCAGGTCAACCTGCCGATGTATGCCGCAGGCATCACCCCCGCGCCATGGCAGCAGGATCTCCCCGCCGCACACTAGGCCATTCCGTCCGACGCCTACATCCGCCGCCTGGGCGCGGGGGCGTCGCTGAGCGCACCGCGGGCCCGAGCGCAACACTGCACCGCATCGGCAGGGCCGTTATCGCGCGGCGCTGACCTGGCGGAACTGCGGGCGCGCCTGCCTTCGTCCACGCCCTCGTGCGATGGGGCCGCAGCATCCCGACGCCAAGCGGGAACTCGAGGCGAAAGGCTCCGCCTGCTGTGCCGGGCCGCCGTCGAGCGCCTGCCTGCAGCGGGACCGGAGGCCGCTGAGCACCCCGCCTCGATGCCGCAAGACAACCGGTATCGCCCGTGGCCTCCGAAGAGCCTGTGCGAGAACGCTTTGAAGTCCAGCCGCCTCCCGTCCGTTCGCCGCCGAGGCGGTCATATGAAGCCTTCGACCGTTGGGCCGGGCACCGTACTCGCCGATGACGAGCAGCAGCCGCTTCCGCCTTCGGACGGCCGCACTGACGGTCGGTCGCATGCGTCTGGCGGTCCTGACTACAACGGTTTGCGTCTATCAGAGCCTTACGGGGTTCACGAATCCTGGGACGGGCCAGAAGGGGGCCGCAGCTGATCGGCTGCTTCCTCCCGGCTGTCTCTGCGCACGCAAATGCCGTTGCCTTCACTCGCGATGACGTCGCCAAGCTGCCGTTCAGCACCAGCATTTTCGGCATCGATCCTGGTTCAGCGCAGATTTCCCACAGGAGTGGCAGGCATGGGGGATCAGTGGAGGACGGGCGCTAGGTATAAAACTGCCGGACGTTGTTGACACCTGGGTCTCCTACCACTACGGAGATCTGGCATGCCCCCTTCAGTCAGACTGCAGCAGGACCGTCAGGCCCAGCGACGCCTGGCGGTCCTGCGTCACGCCGAGGAAGTCACCGGAAACGTCTCACTGACCTGCCGGTACTACGGGATCAGCCGCAATTGCTTCTACAAGTGGCAGCGGCGTTACCAGGAAGAAGGCCTTGACGGCCTGCGCGACCGCTCCAGCAGGCCCCACCACTGCCCCCACGCCACCCAGGCCGATGTGGTCAACAAGATCGTCCATCTGCGGCAGAACTACCACTTCGGGCCAATGAAGATCAAGATGTACCTCAAGCGGTACCACGACATCGAGATCGCCTGCTCTGCGGTCTACCGCATCCTCAAAAAGCTGGGCATGAATCGGCTGCCTGCCTCCCAGCGCTACAAGCGCCACGACAAGCGCTACACCCGCTACGAGAAGCAGCTGCCCGGCAACCGGGTCCAGGTCGATGTCAAGTTCATCGAACCGGTCGGCGTCCCGGCCGAGACCTCCGCCCCGGCCCCGGTCACCGGCAAGCTTCCGAAGGCACGGCGCCGAGCCAAGTACTACCAGTTCACCGCCATAGACGACTGCACCCGGCTGCGGGTGCTGCGTATCTACCCGCGGTGCGACCAGAAGACCGCCATTCAGTTCCTCGACTACCTCCTGGAGCGCTTGCCGTTCCGGGTCGAGGTGATCCAGACCGACAACGGCGCGGAGTTCCAGTCCGCCTTCCACTGGCACGTGCTGGACAAGGGCATCGCCCACACCTACATCAAACCGGCGTCCCCGCACCTCAACGGCAAGGTCGAACGCTCCCACCGCATCGATGCCGAGGAGTTCTACCGCATGCTCGCCGGCATCGTCATCGATGACACCGGCGTCTTCAACGACAAACTCCGCGAGTGGGAGGACTACTACAACTACCATCGCCCGCACGGCGCTCTCGGTGGCCAAACTCCCTACGAACGCCTCAAGCAGAAGACCCAGACCCGGGTGTAACCCAGCTCCGGCAGATGCACACCTAGTACGAGGCCGCTGACGAAGTACCCACCGGTAGTGAATGGGAACCCCGGTCGTCGACGCCGAACGAGGGAGAACATTCATGGTGCAGTCGGTACAGAGAGCGGTCCCCATCCTCAGGGAGCTCGCCACGGCGGGACCGAGGCTCGGCGTCACCGACCTGGCCGAGCGCCTGGATGTCGCCAAGCCGACTGCCCACGCATTGCTGCGGACCCTTGAGGGCGAAGGCATGGTGCTCCAGGACGCGGAGACGGGCAAGTACTGTCTGGGGCCCGGACTGGTGCAGCTGGGCAACGCCTACCTGGGCACCCAAGAACTGCGTACCCGGGCTCTGACCTGGGCGGACTTGCTGGCCACGCGTGTGGGTGAGGCTGTATGGGTGGGGCGGTTCTCACCGGTGACCAGGCACTGGTGGTGCACCATGCCTTCCGGCCCGGAGGGTCGGTCCAGGTCTCGGAGGTCGGCACGAGCATCCCCTGGAACACGTGCGCGTTGGGCAAGGCCGTGGTCGCGCATGCGCCCCAGGCGCTGCGCGACCAACTGCTGGCGGGCGAGCTCGCGGTGCCCACCGGGGCCAGCATCGACGATCCTGCACGGATGGCGCGGGAGCTCGAGCAGATCCGGGCGACGGGATATGCGGTGGAGGACCAGGAGGCGGCCGTGGGGGAGGCCGGCATCGCCTCCCCGGTGTACGACAGCTCCGGACCGGTGGGCGCCATCGGCGTGGTCGGCCCGGTCGAGCGACTGCTCGCCGGGCCGGTGCGCGTGGAGCTGGCGGTCGCTGTGCGCGAGGCGGGACGCAGCCTCTCCCGTGACCTCGGCGCGCCCCGGGGAGCCGGGGGACGTGCCTGATCATCTCGGGGCAGGTGGACCGGGCGCGGTCCGGCTGCGCTGACCAGCGTCTGCAGGCAGGCGGAGTGCTGCAGAGCAGAAGGCCCCGGCGATCGCCGGGTCCTTCTGTACGAGAGTGCGGGTCCGCCGCGGGCGCCTACCCCTTCCAGAGGGTGATGACGGCGGCGTGGGTGTCGATCGTCGCGTGGCGGCGGCGCAGCTTGGCGGCGTCGGTGCGGGCGCCGGCGACGGCGGAGGCGAGAGCCGCCTGCGCGGTGGTCGCCGCGACGACGAAGGTGTGGCTGCCCGACCGGCCGTCCCCCGTGGTGATCGGCATCGTGACGCTCCACAACTGTTCGGGCACTGTGAACTGATGCGAAGGGCTGTGGATCGGGGCCGTGGTCATCTCGCCCGTGGGGGAAGGGGACGGGGAGGTCCTGGAGGGCGGGGTGGGGCGACCGGGGGCGAAGTGGTCCGTATCGAGGGTGGCGGCTGCGCGCAGGAACGGGTCGTTGGTGAGGCCGTGTGCGGTCAAGGGAAACACTCCGGATGTGGTGGCGTGGGGTGCGGCACGATCGGGGTTTCGCCTGTGTGGGGTGCGGCACCTATGGGGTCCTGCGCGCCGATCGATCGGGCTTCGAACCGTGATCTGCGGCGGTAGAACCACAGTGGCCCGCAGCGGGGTGCAGTCACATCTGGCTAGGGATGGCATCTGCCGTACGGCCGTGGACGGACGGGACTCCCGGCTACCGCCGGAGGAGTACGACCGGTCCGGACGAGGCCGCCCCCAGCCCCGCGAGAACCTCTTCCGCGCACCGTGCAGGCACAAGGGTCCGCCTGCGGGTGTCCGGCGCGTGGGTGGTCTAGTTTCGGAGCATGGGAGAACGGGCCAAGGACTGGCTGATGGTGCTCGGGGGGTCTGCGCGGTGATGCTGGCCCTGCCTGCCTTGGTCAGAGGCCAGCCGCTGGTCTGGACGTACGCGGCGTCCACTGTGGCCAGCTGCGCTGTGCTGCCGTGGTGCCGACGGTGGCCGCCGCTGGCGCTCGCGGGAGCACTGCTCTTCTCGCTGGTGTCCGTGTACCTCACCGCCTTGGTGTTCCCGGCGTGCATCCCCGTCCTGATCGCGCTGTACATCGTGGGTTTGACCGGAGCGGTCCGGACGTCAGGTGGTCTGCACGGGCGTGAGCGTGGTCTCAGTGTTCGTGGTCGTCCAGGCGGCACGACACGTGCCGTCCTTCGACTGTCCAGGTGGCCCGGGTCGCCAATCACTGGGAGGCCGCCATCGCCTCCCACGCGCTGAACTTCCCTCACTGCGATCACTGGAAGGGCGACATCCGCACAGGCGTGGTGCGGCGGGCGGCGGTGAGGGTGGCGCTCCAGATCGGTCCGTAGGAGGCCTTGTACGACAGCTGGCCCGGCGGTGAAGAAGACCGGAGACAGGGCCTGCGCTGCTGGTGGGTGACCTCGTTCACCGAGATCCCCAAAGATGCGCTGCCGACTGTCCTCAACCCGCTCGCCCGCCTCGCATCCTCCCCCGTCATCAAAGCCTTCCTCGGCTCCCCCGTCGGCAGCTACGACATCCGACGAGCCATGGATGACTCCCGGGTGGTGTGGATCTGCCCACCCGGTACCGGCCCCACCGACCGGCTCCTGATCTCCCTGCTGGTTCGCGACATGCTCCGTGCAGGCCTCTCCCGCCGCGACATGCGGGAAGCGGACCGGACTCCGTTCCGTCTCTACCTCGACGAACTCATCTCCCTGGACGGCGCCGCGTCCTCCACCCTGGCTGAAATCACGGAGCAGCTGCGCAAGTTCAGTGTCCGGATGCACGGCATGACGCAGCTGCTGCACCGGCTCAGCCCCGACGTACGCACAGCGCTGCTGCAAAACGCGTCCTATCTGTCCACCACCGCCGGGTCGGTTGAGGCGATCCGGCACATCACGAGTGAGTGGGGGAGCAAGTCGATCCGGCGGAGGCCGCCGAGCTCGACTACCTGTATATCGTCGCCGGAGCGAAGGGCGCCGCCAAGGTGCGGTTCGACCAGAAGGGCGGGCTCGGCACCGCCGCCCTGCTGGACTGGGTCAACGGGATCGACGTCGCCTGGAACGCGGCCTGAAGCGGCCGCGCAACCATGTCTGCCCCCCTCGCCATGGTGATCTTCAGCTGGATCGCGATCGTCATTCTGTATCTCGCTCTGGCCGCTGTGCTGCGCGAAGTGCGGATGCTGCGCCGGCAGGTGATGCTCGCGCCGCGACCGCGGCGCCGCCGTCCGAGCTGATGCTTCCCACGTCGTTCGTGGAGCGCATCGCTGAACCCGGCCGAGAACGCACGGTGCTGGTTGCCGACTCGGGCTGCCCGCTGTGCCGGTAACGCGGCCGCCTCCCTCGCCGAGAGTGCGACACCCGTCCGGACCAGCTTGTAGAGATGACCCAGCAGACCAAATCCCGTGACATCAGTGGCACATCGCACCCCCGCCGAAACGGCGGCCGCGCTCGCGCGGTCGTTGAGCTCCGTCATCGCCGCGACCGCCTGCGGGAATCCTCTCCCGTGGCCTTGTGCCGGGTGTTGAGCACCCCGATGCCGAGCGGTTTGGTCAGCGAGAGCGGCAGACCAGGACGGCCGGAGTCGTTTCGCAACAAGTGGTCGAGATCGACGACGCCGGTGACCGCCATGCCGTACTTGGGCTCTGCGTCGTCCACGCTGTGCCCCCCACAGACCGGGCAGCCCGCTTCGCCCGCGGTGTCGGCCCCGCCGCGCAGGACTTCCGCAGCCAGCTCCATGGGCAACGTCTCGCGGGGCCAGCACAACAGGTTGACCGCCACCACCGGACGGCCACCCATGGCATACACATCGGACAGCGCATTGGCCGCCGCGATCCGGCCCCACGTGTACGGATCGTCCACGACGGGCGTGAAGAAGTCGGTGGTCGACACCACGCCGCGCGACGAGTCGATGGCGACCACGGCAGCGTCGTCCCCGTACTCCGCGCCGACCACCAGGTGCGCCGAAGGCATGGCCAGGCCTGCGAGCACCTCTTCCAGCTCCCCCGGCGGAATCTTGCACGCACAGCCACCGCCGCGCGCGTATGTGGGTGAGGCGAATCTCGGTGCCGTTGGTCGAGTCCATAACTCCAGCAGAACACACTCAGTCCCCACCCAGGAAGGCCCTCAGCTTGGAGGCGTCCGGCGCATGGTGGCGCGCCGCGGTCTTCAAAACCGACGTGGCCGGTTCTCCCGGCCAGGCGGGTTCGATTCCCGTCCGCCTCCGCCAAACTTCCACCACGGGAGCCATCGATGACTGATCCGCGGCGTCACATTCCCCGCACCGATGCACTGCTCGCCGCGCCGGAACTGCACTCCGCCATTGCCCACTTGGGACGAACCGCGGTCAAAGGCGTCGTCAAGGCCGCGCAAGAGCGGGTCAGACGAGACGAGATCGACCCGAGCGAGGTGCTCGCCGAGGTCCTGCGGACCCTGCCGGAAACCGCGAACAGCCTATGGGCAGTGATCAACGCAACGGGCATCGTCGTGCACACCAACCTGGGCCGCGCCCCGCTGTCGGCCGCGGCCGTCGACGCCGTCGTCAGTGCCGCCGGGTACACCGACGTCGAGTTCGACCTTTCCTCGGGCACCCGTGCACGCCGCGGTCGCGGGGTGCACGAGGCGTTGCTGGCGGCCTTGCCCGAGGCCGGCGATGTACACGTGGTGAACAACAACGCCGCCGCGCTCGTGCTCTGCGCGCTTGCCCTGGCCGACGGGCGGGAGATCGTGGTCAGCAGGGGCGAACTGGTCGCCATCGGCGATGGTTTCCGGCTGCCCGAGCTGATGGAGAGTACCGGCGCTCGGCTGCGCGAGGTTGGTACGACGAACCGGACAACGCTGGATGACTACACTTCGGCGGTCGGCCACGACACCGCGTTTGTACTGAAGGTGCATCCGTCCAATTTCGTGGTGACCGGTTTCGTGAAGTCGACCGACGTCGCCGCCCTGTCCGCACTGGACGATCCGATCGTCGTCGACGTCGGCTCCGGGCTGCTGCGGCGCGACTTCGCGCTGCCCCAGGAGCCGGATGTGCAGAGTGCATTGCAGGCCGGCGCGGCACTGGTGACCGCGAGTGGGGACAAGCTGCTGGGTGGCCCCCAAGCCGGCCTGATCTTCGGCGATGCCGGTCTGGTAAGGCAGTTGGCGCGGCATCCACTGGCTCGTGCGCTCCGGACGGACAAGCTGACGCTGGCCGCGATGGAGGCGACCATTCGCGGACCGCGCCCACCGGTCGTGCAGGCGCTGCACGCCGAGCCTGCCGAACTGCGGGCGCGCGCCCAGGCGATGGTGGCTCAGTTGTCCGACTTCGGCGCGCGCATCGTCGCCTCGACGGCCATGGTCGGTGGCGGCGGCGCGCCGGAAGTCGCGCTTCCCAGTGTGGCGCTCAGCCTGCCCGCGCGGTACGGCGCCGCGCTGCGCGTCGGCAGGCCGCCGGTTGTGGGCCGGGTGATGGGCAGTCGTTGCCTGCTCGATCTGCGCACGATCGATCCACGGCAGGACAACCAGGTCGTCGTCGCCGTACGGTCCGTATCATGATCGTCGTAGCCACGGCCGGACATGTCGACCACGGCAAGAGCGCTCTGGTCCGCGCACTCACCGGTCGTGACCCGGACCGGCTCGCCGAGGAGCGCCGCCGCGGGCTCACCCTGGATCTCGGATTCGCTCGGTGCGACCTGCCGAGCGGGCGGCGGGCCGCCTTCGTCGACGTACCGGGTCACGAGCGGTATCTGCAAACCATGCTGGCCGGACTCGGCCCCGTCCGTGCCGCGCTGCTGGCAGTGGCCGCGGACCAGGGCTGGGCCGCGCAGACCGCCGAGCACGCCGACGCACTGGCCGCCTTCGCCGTGCCGCAACTGCTGCTCGTGATCACTCGCTGCGACCTGGCCGATTCCGAGCCCACGGCGGCCATCGCCCGTCGTGAGCTGCTCACGCGCGGTCTCCCAGCCCTGCCCCCGGTGGCGACGAGCGCGCACACCGGCCAGGGTCTCGATGCGCTGCGCGCCGCACTCGACCTGCTTTCGCCGGCGCTCCCACCCAGCCCGGGACCGGTGCGGCTGTGTGTGGACCGGGCCTTCACGGTCTCGGGCGCGGGCACCGTCGTGACGGGCACCCTGCTCGGTGGAACTCTTCGCGTCGGGGACCGGCTTGAGCTGTGCCCATCTGTCGAGGGGCCGAGTGCAACCGTCCGGGAGCTCCACGTATGCGAGCGACCCGTGACCGAGGCCTCGGGTCCCACACGCGTCGCGGTCAACCTCCGCCGCGTCCCCCGCGACGCCGTGCCCCGCGGCAGCGCCCTGCTCACTCCGGACGCTTGGGTCACCAGCACGCTGGCTGATGTCCGACTGCATGCCCTCGGCGCGGATCCACCGGCGCTGCCCAGCGAGGTGATGTGCCACCTCGGCACGGCCCGTCGCCCGGCCCGGCTGCGCAGGCTCTCCGGCGACCTCGGCCAGCTCCGGCTGTCCGCACCGCTACCGCCGCATGTGGGAGACCGGCTCGCGGTGCGCGACCCCGCGACTCGTGTGGTGCTGGGCGCAACCGTGCTGGATCCGATGCCCGAGCGCATTGCCGACCGCGGAGCGGCAGGGCGGCGCAGGGCCGCTCTGGAGTCCGCGACCGGGCAGCCGCTGCTCTCCTCCGAGCTCAAGCGCCGCGGTCTGGCCCGCGGCGTGGATCTGCGCCGACTCGGTATCCCCTTGCCTGCCGTCGATCGGCCGGAGCAGGAATGGTTCATCGATCCCGAACACTGGCGGCAGCTCGCCGAACAACTGCTGAGCCTGGTCCGGACCCACAGCGAACAATCCGTCACCGCACCGGAACTCAGCAGGGATCAGGTACGAGAGGCGCTCACTCTCCCCGACTTCCGAGTGATCGACCTCATCCTCTCGACCCGGCTCAGGGAACAGCTCGGACGCATCGGTATGGCTGACGCCCCACTGCCCTCCGGACTGAACAGAGTCGCCGAGACCGCTCAACGGGAACTCGCTGCCGCAAGATGGCGAGCGCCAACTGCCGAGCGGTGGCGTGAGCTCGGGGTCAACACGGCCGAACTCCACGCGCTGGCCTGGCACGACGTGCTCGTACGACTGGCACCGAACGTCTACCTCACGCCCGAAGCGATTGAGCAGTCCCTCGCCGTACTCCGAGATCTGCCCGTTCCCTTCCGGGTAAGCCAGGCGCGAACCGCCCTGGCCGCACCTCGGCGAGTTGTCGTACCGCTGCTGGAACACCTCGATCGTCAGGGGATCACCGAAAGAATCAGCGACGACGGCCGCCGACAATTGCGCGGACCGGCGCCGGCGTGACACACCCGCGTGAGAAGCCCGCTTCCGTTCGGCGAGTGAGGACCGGGCGAAGCCGCTGAACGCGTGGGCCGCCTCGTCCGCGTCGGCCATGGACTGCATGATTGTGCCGTGCCCGGCGACGAACGGGCGAGTTGAGGCGCCAGCGCGGCGCCCTCGGCCGCGCCTCCAACTGTCGCAGCGCCTCCGGCCAGGGCTCCATCGGCGACAGCGGCCGCGCCATAGATGCGCGGAGTGCGCGGTTTCAGCGACCCCACCGCCCTCCGGCAGGAGGAGCGCAACCTGCCCGTCTTCTTCCAGCGGTGCGCGGACCACGAGAACGGCTGCGAACTGCCCTTCAACCTGATCACGGCCGAAGGAGACAACAGCAACGGCGTCGGCATCGAAGGGCTCGGAATGGGCAAGGAGAGAGACTACGGCACCTGGAACCATGGCCGGATGGACGGCTACTGCCCTGTGCACAAGGGCGGCTCTGACCAGATATCAGAAACGCTCTACCCTCTCGGGGGCGGCGAGTTCAGTGAGCTGAGCCATGGTATGGGTTACTTCACCCGCACAGAGATGCCCTTCTACCATGCGCTCGCCAACTCGTTCACGAGCGGGGACAACTACTTCCAGTCCACGTCCACACAGACCAACCGAATCGCTTGGTGGCGGTCAGCTGTACCAACAGGGCCTCGGCGACGCAACTCCCGACGGTGGGGGTACGGACGAAGTCCGTACCCCCACCGTCGCATCCGCCTCAGTGGCGCCATCGGCAATGTCAGGGGCTGCCGGTTACAGACATGTGCCCCGGGCCCTTGGGGCCGGACAACGAAATCGGTCCGGCTCGGAGCGTCAGACGATGTCGAGTCCGTAGGCGCTGAGCGCCTCCGTAACAGGCTGGTAGAAGCTGGTGCCGCCCTGGGAACAGTCGCCGCTGCCCCCAGAAGTCACGCCGAGCGCGGTACTTCCTGAGAACATTGCCCCGCCGCTGTCGCCTCGTTCGGCACAGACGGTGGTCTGAATCAGACCGTAGACCGTGCCTTCCTGGTAGTTCACGGTCACGTTGAGGCCGGTGACCACGCCGCTGTGGAGGCCAGTCGTGCTGCCGCTGCGCTGGACCGACTGGCCGACATAGGCGTCGCCTGCGCCGGTGATGTCACGGTAGGTGCCGTCGTAGAGATAAACCCGGCCGTCCGCAGCGGCGGCGCTGGTAAGCCGAACGGCGCCGTAGTCGTTGTCGGGGAAGCTGGAAGCGGCAGTGGAGCCCAGAGTTGAGGTGAGCGCGCTGTCCCCGTACCAGGTGCTGCCGAGGTTGGTGCAGTGACCGGCCGTGAGAGCGTAGTAGTTGCCGGTTGTGTGGCTGAGGAGGTTGAAGCCCAGAGAACAGCGTCCGCCGGAGGAGTGGATGCCCTCCCCGCCCGCCATGAGCTTAGACAACGTACCGGGCATCCGCTTGATCTGAAGGGAATCGGCATGATGGCCGGCAGCCTTCTTGATCGCCTCTATCTCAGCAGCCGAAACAGAGTCATCGGCAGTGACCACAACTCTGCCCGACACCGTGTCCGTGTACCAGGCAATGCCCGTCACGTCCGTATCGAGTACGGCGTCGCTCACCAGAGCGAGCTGCGCCATGGTGGGCCGACTGCTGCTGCCTGCTTCAGCCACGGCGACCGGAGCTGTGACCATGAGCACAGCCAGCAGTGCCGATGCGACGGCAATGATCCGCCCTGGCCTCTGCGGCGTGCCGCGGAGATTCGAAAAACGCGAGAAGTTCACTTGATCCTCCTGTGGGGGTGGGGAAGCCGGGAAGCCGTGCCGCTGATGCGACCGGCCAGCACTCGGATTGAGTACCGCCTCCGCTTCGAATGTGTTGCAGGGGCTGAGGCGTTGGAGTCTTGGGCTGCTGCCGGAGCGGGGACAAGAGAACTTTTCGGCCACCCAGCGGCACGCGCCCCAGCGGTTTGTACCGGGTGGGGTGCGAGGTGGCCGGAGGAGGCCACAAGTCAGGTCAGGAGTGGATGAATCCACTGACATGGTCGTCCGACCACGGGCGAGGGCGCGCCGCGCCCTTCCCGGCTCAAGGGCGCGGGGAAGATGAGCAATTCGTCGTTGCCGCCGACACAGCGGTCTCTTCCTGCCTGCCTCGCTTGCTCTGGTGCGCTCCCGCGTCTAAAAGAGCGTTCGTCCGTGGGTTCGTGTTTGATCCCGGGCTTATGCATCACGCCAGTTGAGGGTCGATTCATGGGCGAGTCTGCGGCTCATCAGGTCGATCATCGCGAGGTGCATCATCGCTTCGGAGCGGTGGCGGTGGGTCTCGTAGTCGCGGGCGAGGCGGCGGTGGTGCATCAGCCATCCGACGGTCCGCTCGACGGTCCAGCGTCGAGGCAGGACCTTGAATCCTTGGACGGCAAGGTCGCGTTGGACGACGTGGACGTCGATGCCGAGGCGGGCACCGTGGTCAATGGCCGTGGTGCGGTATGCGGTGTCGGCCCAGGCCTTGGTGATGCGTGGGTGGGCGGCGGCGATCTGGGAGAGCAGGTGGACTCCGCCGGCGTTGTCGGAGACGCTGGCTGCGGGTGACCGCGACGGCGAGGAGCAGGCCGTGGGTGTCGATACCGAGGTGGCGTTTGCGGCCGACGATCCGTTTGCCGGCATCGGTGCCCTGCTCGGTTCGGTGCAGTTGGCGGAGGTGTTGATGCTCTGGGAGTGCAGCACGCGCTGGGCTCCGGGTTACAGCCTTCGGCTGCGCGGACCATGCGTCGCAGTAGGGCGTTGAGCTGCTCGAAGACGCCGTCCTTCTGCCGGCAGGCGAAGTAGCGGTAGGTGGTGGGCCAGGGTGGGAAGTCGTGCGGCAGGTAGCGCCAGGGGATGCCGGTGCGGTCGACGTAGAGGATGGCGTTCATCAGCAGGCGCTGGTCATGCTCGCACGGGCGGCCGATGTCGAGGCCCCTACCGCGGCGCTCGGCCCGCCAGGCGGACAGGACCGGTTCGATCAACTCCCAGCGGGCGTCGGACAGGTCACTTGGATAGCGACGGTGTGCGGCCGTGTTTGGGTAGTACTACGCGATGCCATCCACCCGTGAGGGCGTGAACAGGGGTGAAGGGAGGCATCGTGGGACCAGGCAGGAGCAGCAGGCGCGAAACAGACGGCATGCCGTGGCACCGGCCCCGTCGTCCTCACGAAACGCCATCCGTCTCAGTCTCCCAGCCTCTGGAATCCTCCTGAAAATGGATGAGACAGGCCGAAACGCTCTTTAAAAGAGCGTTTTGTCCTGGCGAGGTTGTTTGGTGGTGTTTTAGGGCCCGGCTGAGGTGGGGCCGCTGAGGCAGGCAGGTCCGATGCGGCGGATGCGACGGGTGTCATCGTTGGTTGGCCCGTTTCCGTCAGTTCGCTCCTGTCTGATCCCAAGGCGCCCCCGCTTGACCTCCTTTGCGCCCTGGGGACACGGCGCGCTCGGCGGTACTACGGAAACATGACGCGACATCGCCCATATCCCAGCGACCTCTCCAATGCACGCTGGGAGCTGATCGGGCCCACGCTCACCACCTGGCGGACCGAGCGCAGAGACAAGGGCCTGGACATCGGCCGCCCGCCCGAGCACAACTTGCGCCGCATCATGGACGCCATCCTCTACGTCGACCGCACCGGCATCCCCTGGCGTTACCTGCCACATGACTTTGCGCCGTGGAAGACGGTCTACGGCTACTTCGCCGCCTGACAGAAAGAAGGCGTCTTCGACCAGCTCAACGGCCTTCTGCGTCGTTTGGTGCGGGAGGCCGAAGGCCGCGACGGCGAGCCAAGTGCCTGCGTGCTGGACGCGCAGAGTGTGAAGACCTCCGCCAACGTGCCCGCGACCGGCCAGGGCATTGACGCCGGCAAGAAAATCGCAGGCCGCAAGCGCCACATCGGGGTCGACACCCTCGGTCTGCTGCTGGCCGTCTGGGTCACCGCGGCGAGTGTCTCTGACAACGTCGGCGGCATGCACTTGATGTCCCACATCGCCGCCACGAACCCCCGCGTGACCAAGACATGGGCCGACACCGGCTACCGCACCAAAGCCATCGACCACGGCGCCCGCCTCGGCATGGACGTCGAAGTCGTCCAACGCGACCCCGGCGTCAAAGGATTCAAAGTCATCCCCCGGCGCTGGGTTGTCGAGCGGACCTTCGGCTGGCTCATGCACCACCGCCGTCTCGCTCGCGACTACGAAGCCCACCCGCACCGCTCCGAAGCCATAATCCACGTCGCGATGATCGACCTCACAAGCCGACGACTCACCCGCGAAACCACCCCGAACTGGCGCGACACCTGAACCTCGAACCAAACAACCTCGCCAGGACAAAACGCTCTTTCAGACGGTGTCATATGTGGTGATCACTCGCTGAGTTGTGCATGGGGCGGGGCACGTGGAGTTGGATCGTTCCGGACGGCTTGTCGGAGATCGCCAGGCCGTTGATTCCGCAGGACCAGGTGCGGCCGCAGGGCGGGGGAACGCCGAACGCGCCTGATAAGACAGTGTTCGCTGCGATCATCTATCTGCTGGTAAGCGGGCGCGCCTGGCGGGTTGTGCCGCCGTGCTTCGGGTCTCGAAGTCGACCTCGATCGGCAGGCTCTGTGCGGGATCCGGTTCGTTCTGCGCACCGGAGTCCAGTGGGAGTACGGCCTCAGGAACTGGGCCTCGGATCGGGGATGACGTGTCGGCGCCGTGCCGTGTGGAACGAGGCCGGGAGTGTGGGACACCGGCTGCACGCCGCCCTGCAGACGAAGCTGCGGTCGGCCAAGCAGCTGGACTGGTCGCAGGCGGTGATCGACTCGGAGCAACGGCTGTGATCGACGCCGACTCGTGTGCATGCATATCCGACTATGAGTCCCTTCGTCCGCGGAGCGGGTGTGGCCAGTTCCGTGCGGTCCGACTTCCCTATCTGCATGACGTTACCGCGATGCCCTGGCTTCTGACCTGCACCTTTGTCCACCTCTTTGTTGGGGCCACCCAAACTTTGGCGAGAGGGCGGCAAACGACCGTCAAAAGACTGCAGCTCTCCAAACCTGTAACGGCGGATCGATTCTCGGACTGCGTAGGCTCACGTGCGGACAGGTCGGTGAACCTAGTGGGTTCCTCTTTTGCTGGGTATATGTCCTGGTGGCGGGGTAGTTGAGGGTGCTCGGGGGCGGGTGCTGGACGATGGTCTTACGGGCACGACCGGGGCGTGACGAGGACGAACGGGCCGTCGTTCGTCGATTGTCGCGGGCGCGGAAGGCTCCGCGCGATGCAGTGATGCGGGCCCGGATGATCGAGCTGAGCTGGTCGGGGCTACGGGTGCCGGTGATCGCCGTGGAGCTGGACTGTAGCCAGAAAATGGTCCGGTGCTGGCTGCACCGCTTCAACCGCTCAGGCCTGCAAGGGATCGAGGCCGTCTTCTCGCGTCCCTGGATCCTCCTGGGCCGACGCTACCGCCGTACGCGGCGCGCGGCCGCTTCCCGAGGAGGTTGTCCGTCCGCAGCGGTCGAACAAAAGTGAAAGGCAAGGAGGTCACCAACTCCTTGCCACTCTTAACTCATGGCGGACTGGGAGGCTTGCGGCAAGGACCCCTTCGTGGCGCAGAATCTCCGGCCGAGGCCAGAATCTGCGGAAGTGGGGGTCGCGAAGTGCGTGTGTTGTTGTCGACGTATGGGTCGGGCGGGGATGTCCAACCGATGGCGGGACTCGCGGTACGGTTGCGGGAACTCGGCACGGAGGTTCGGGTGTGCGCGCCGCCGGACGAGGAGTTCGCGAAGCTTCTGGCCGGTGTCGGAGTGGAGCTGGTGCCGGCGGCCGAGCCGGTGCGCACGTTGGTGAAGGGGGCGGCTCCGCTGCCGCCGGAGGGCCTGCCCCAGCGCGCCGCCGCGCTGGTCGCCGCGCAGTACGAGGCGGTTGCCACTGCGGCCGAGGGACGTGACGCGGTGGTGGCGACCGGCCTGGTCCCGGCGGTGTCCGGGGCACGCTCGGTGGCCGAGCAACTGGGCATTCACTTCGTGTACGTGAGCTACTTCCCGACCATGCTGCCGTCGCCTCACCACGCGCCGCACCCGCTGCCGATGTGGCCGTTCCCATCGGACATGACCGAGAACCGGGAGCTGTGGAAACTGAACGCCCACAGCTTCAACGCGCTGTACGGCCCAGGGCTCAACGCTCACCGGATGTCGATCGGCCGGCCACCGGTGGACGACGTCCGCAGCTACGCCTTCACCGACCGGCCCTGGCTGGCGGCGGACCCTGTCCTCGCCCCATGGCTAAAGTCGGCGGACCTCGACGTCGTGCAGACCGGCGCGTGGAACCTGCCGGACGAACGCCCGCTGCCGGCCGACCTGGTGGCGTTCCTGGAGGCCGGCGATCCACCGGTGTACGTGGGCTTCGGCAGCATGCCCATGCGCGAATCGCAGACGTCGCCCAGGTGGCCGTCGAGGCGGTCCGCGCGCAGGGCCGCCGCGCAGTCGTCGCCCAGGGCTGGGCCGACCTGGCCCTCATCGACGACCACGACGACTGCTTCGCCGTCGGCGAGGTCAACCAGCAGGCACTGTTCGGCCGGGTGGCCGCCGTCGTGCACCACGGCGGCGCGGGCACCACGACGACGGCCGCCCGGCCGGCGCGCCCCAGGTGGTCGTACCCCAGATCGTGGACCAGCCGTACTGGGCTGCACGGGTGACCGAGTTGGGCATCGGCGCGGCACACGACGGACCGACGCCGACCTTCGAGTCCCTGTCGGCCGTGCTCAAGGTGGCCCTGACCCCCGAGACCCACACCCGAGCGACCACCGTGGCCGGCACCATCCGCAGCGACGGGGCGACGGTCGCCGCGAAACTGCTGCTCGACGTGATCAGCCGAGAAAGGCCGCAAGTGTCCGCATGAACCACACGGGATCGTCGAGGCAGGGACAGCCCGACGCCGGGCTGCACCAGCAACTCGGCATGCCGGAAGAGACCGGCATGTTCAGTGGCATCACCCGCGGCAACAGCCCGACGTCGTACCCACCGGCGAACAACAGCACCGCCCTCCACGATCATTCTGTTGGAGTTCCTAGTGGGGATGACGGTTCTGGTCATGGTGTGTCCTTGAGGGAGCACGTACTTGGGCTGGGTACGGCGGGCCGGGCCCAGGCCAGTCGTTCCTCGCCGCGAGGGTCGTCGAGCCGGGTCCATTCGGCGTCGATGCGCATCGTGGCCCGGGGATCGTTGTCGTACTTGTCCCAGCCGGGGTGGCCGGTGGTGGCGAACCGGACCCAGGTGTGGTGCATGCGGGCGGCGAGGTCCGCGGGGGCTCGTCGGGGCCGAGCAGGCCGTCGGGTCCGTGCAACCGGGGCAGATGTGAGACATCGAAGACGAAGGGCAGCTCCATCGTGTGGGTGGCGCCGAGCTTTCCGTCCAGGGCATGGGAGCGCCATGCGAACTCGTAGCAGAAGGTGGCGGATTCGGGGCGGGCGGCATGTGCTTCGGCCAGGGCCCAGCTGCCCGTGTCGAACAGCGCGTCGCCCAAGATGGCGGAGCGCAGCTCGCCGAAGGACGCCGTGGGGCCTGCCTTCCTGTACGTCTCGACGAGCTGCGCCGGATTCGGGTGCGAGCGCGCCGCCTCGGCGTCGACGTCCGTGGCGGTCGAGGTGGAGTACTTGCCCACGGGGACCAGGTAGAGGTTGCCCTCCTCGGTGTTGGTCCCGATGAGCAGGTCGATGTGGGTGCTCGGGCCGGCGGCGACGGATTGGGCGGGCTGTGCGTCGAGGACCAGGCTGAAGGGGCTGAGCCCGACCAGCGGGTCGCCGTGCGTCTCGATCTGCAGGTCGATGCCCGCGAGCCGGGAGGCGGCCTCGAGCAGTCGCTCGTCGGAGACCTCTGCGAAGGCGTCGGCTCGGGGCTCGATGCCCAGTGTTTCGGCCGCTGCCCTGGTGACGCGGGTGTCCTGCTCGGTCGTGAACGCGCCCAGTCCGCTGCCGCTTTGGACGATTGCGCGGCGGAAGAGGCCCATGGCTTCGGGGTGGCGAGGACGCCGCCGACGATGGTTGCCCCAGCCGACTGCCCGAAGAGGGTGACGTTGTGCGGGTCACCGCCGAAGGCTGCGATGTTCTCCTGGACCCAGCCCAGCCCAGCCCAGCGCTGCGACGACGTCGAGGAGACCGCGGTTGGCGGGTGCTCCGGGGACGTGGAGGAACCCGGCAATGCCGAGCCGGTAGTTGAGGGCGACCAGGACGACGCCGTCGCGGGCGAAGGCGGAGCCGTCGTGCATCGCGGACCGCGTCGATCCGGCAACGAATCCGCCGCCGTGGACGAACACCATGACGGACAGGCCGCCGCTCGCGGCTGCGGGCGTGAAGACCTTGACGGTGAGGTAGTCCTCCCCGCGGCTCCAACCGGAGCCGAAGTAGAGGGACATGTCCACGCTGCCGAGCTTGCGCTCGGTTTGCGGCGCGTTGGGCCCCGGCGCGGCGGCATCCCGTACGCCGTACCAGGAGGCGTGCGGCTGCGGCGGCGCGAATCGGCCGGCGCCGTGGAGTGGGGCGGCGTAGGGGATGTTCAGGAAGGCGGCGGTGCCGCCCTGGCGCAGGCCGCGGACCGCTCCCTGAGCGGTGGGCACGACCGGGTCGTGATGGTGGTACACAGTCATTCCTTTCTGCAGGCCTGAGTCTGGGCGGGGCGAAGGGTGTGCGGCAATTGACGGCGAACTCGCTTGCGTCGCGCGACTTCGACAGCGCCACGCCCGCCGGCCCAGGTGCGCGGGGATCAGGCGGACTGTTGCCGGCCGCCCCTCCCTCATCCATGCCGTGGGTGAGGCGAGCGCCTGCGGTATCCGCGGGCCGCTGGTCCACGGCTGGGCCGACCAGCGGTGGACTCTGGCCCGAGTAAAGACACTGTTTGGCCGACTGTTCCACGTGACCTACACAGTCGAAGGCACATGGCGCCTTCTGAAGCGGCACGGCTGGTCGTGGCAGCAGCCGTGCCGCCGCGCGATCGAGCGCGACGACGCGGCAGTGGACCTGTGGAAGAAGGAGGTCTGGCCGCGGGGAAGAGCGCCGCGGCGGCGTGCAACGGCTGGATCGTCTTCGAGGACGAGGCCGGCCAGTCGATGGCGCCGCCGCGCGTCAGAACCTGGGGCCGCACGGGCTGCACCACGGTCGTTCGAGTGCGGGCCCGTGGCTCGGGTCCAGTCTCGATGGCGGGGATGGCCTGCTACAAGCCCGGAGAGCCATGCCGCCTGATCTACGCCGTCCGCGAGTGCACCGGACGCAAGGATCAGCCGAAGGGCTTCGGCTGGCGTGATTTCCGTGACCTGCTGGTCCGCACCCGCATGCATCTCGGCGGGCCGATCGTACTGGTCTGGGACAACGTCCGCATCCACCCACCGCGCCCTTGCGCGGGTCCTTCGCTGCGAACAACGACTGGCTCACCGTATTCCAACTGCCCACCTACGCACCCGATCTCAACCCGGTTGAAGGCGTGTGGTCCCTGGTCAAGCGCGACCTGGGCAACCTCGCAGCAGCCGATCGAAGCCAGATCACCAGAGCCGTAAAGCGCAAGCTGAAAACCTGCAGTACCGGTCACAGATGATCAACGGCTGCGTGAGCGGTACCGGCCTGGCCCTCGAAAGTTGATCACACTCAACGAGTCGACTACATGGAGCCGAAGTATCGGTCCCACCAACTGGACGGCCATTCAGGGAGTGTGGGATGCCGACGCTCGCCGTCGTACCGCACTTCGAGCAGCTCTTCGGGGACCACCACGTATCCCAGGTCGATGAGAGCTTGCTCCACCCTTGAAAAGTCTCCGGCGTCCAGTTCGCCCTGCGCCTGCGCGTCATCCGTGCTGAGGAAGGCCCCGGGGTTGTCAGCCGACACCAGAGCTAGAGACCCGAACTTGCTCACACACACCACGATCCGTGTCCCGCACACCGTCGCCTCCGCAGGGACAACGAGGCGACCGTACTGACTGGAGTCCTGGGTGTCCCGCTCAGACGTGCAACTCATCCCGAAGTCGCCCTCCAGTCTGGACACCAGACATCCGAAAGGCACGGCGAGTGCGGTCTTGCTGTAGCCCTTGGGCCACTCCAGCCACTCCGGGGCATCCAGCTGACGCAACAACGTCATCAGATCCGGTTCTCTCTCCACCATCCGCCCATCCTGGCGCGAAAAGGCAACGCTGGTCCATGCGGTTCCTGGTGCTGCCAGAGCCGACATCACACGTTCAAGTTCAGTAGCTCCGGTCGGCGACCAGACGCCGTTTGCAGCCCACCTCGGGGAAACGGTCCTGGCGGCGCGGGAAGAGAATGAACCGAACACCGGCCGCATCGCACTGGAGGTCACGTTCGCCTCCGGTCGTGTTCGTTGTGAGAGCTGGGCTGGGGGACCTCCGCCTGTCCACGTGAGGATCCTGGGCTCGCCAGGAGGCGATGTGATGATCTCGTCGTAGCTGGTGATCACGCCGTCGGAGCCGTCCTCATCCGGTGACAGCGACAGTCCCTGAGGGACGTGCACCCGACGGACCGTTCAAGCAGTAGACGCGTTGGTCGCGATGGCGGTCCCGTGGGTGTGGGGCCGACGCCAAAGCCCACTACCGGCGCCGTCGCGACAACCACGCAGACTGGCACGCCGCCGCCCAGCGCAACCTCTTCAACGGCATGATCGGCCAGCTCTACCACTGCCTCCAGCAGAGTCATCGATGCGACGAGGCACTGGCCTTCCCAGCTCCACCCGACGAGGTGGGCACAGCGGTCGCATAACCAGAGGCGGTATCTCACCGGCAGCGATCAGGAGCATGCCTAGCGCGGCAGGCGGCCCAGCACAGCACGGAACCTCTCCCGCCCTGCCGTGACGCTCGCGTCCCACAGGCCTGAGGCGTCACCGCTCAGCGAGAGGGACTGGAGCCGTTGTTCCTCGGCGAGAAGGCCGGCACCCGCCACGTTCTGGTCCAGCATCCCCATCGCGGTGAGCGCCGCATGGCCGCAGGACACCGCGTCATCAGCGCTTCCCGAGCCGTGGGCTAGCAGGGCATACCGCAGGCAGAGGACAGCGAAGAAGGCGTACGTGTCGGCGACATCAGTGATCCCCTCCTCGTCCGGCCGAAGCTCCGGGAACCGCTCCAGCAGGCGTACGCGCTCGGCGGCGTCGGCGAACCGCCGGTCGGCATACCAAAGATCGCGCACGGACTCCGCATAAAAGTCCACGTCGGATGCCCGCCCCGGCGCGCCCGCCCGCAGGCCCACGAACAGTGGCGCCATGCGTTCGGTGCAGGCGGAGACATACAGGCGAATCGCCTCGCCGCCCCCGTCACGAAGCGCCTCCGCGACGGCCTCCTCCACCAACGTCTCCACGTCCCACCCTCATTCCCGTTCGAGCAGATCGACAGGCTACACAGCAGGCTGACGGCCACAGCTTGACGAGTGAGGACCCTGCGGTGTCTGGATAGCCCCGTTCCTCCGCCACCCGCTCCCAGCTCTCGTCAGCTCCCGCATACAGGGCCGTCCAGCCGACGGGGCGCACGTTCTCCGGCAGGTGTGTGATGCTGCCGGACTCGGCGATACGGGTCGACAGGGTCAGGATGCTGACGGTCCGGCTGACGTTGTCGTCGCAGCGGGGTGCGCTCATCAGGGGTGCCCCTTCTCGGGGTGTGTTCTCGGCGCGGGGGTGCCACTCCCCCGCCGCCGGTGGTGCGGGCCCCGCCGCCGGTGGTGCGGGCCCCGCCGCCGGATGGGGCGGGGCAAGGGCGTCAGCCCCAGGTGACGCGCAGGCCTCGGGCCTGGGCGTACTCGGCGAGCTCGCGCAGCTCGTTGAGCCGCGCCGGGGGTAGCCCTCGGAGCGGCCGCAGGCGGTGAAGCGGCCGTCCGTGACCGCGGGCGCCCGGCGTCGGCGGGGTCGAGGGCGAGGGCGAGCAGGACGCGGCCGAGGAAAAGCCGGGCAGCGTCCTCATCTCCGTACGGCTCGGCGTATCCGAGGGAGTCCAGCACGCGGGCGGCGTTGGAGTTGTTCATGTTGACCGGCTCGCCGGTGAGTTCGGCGGTGAAGGTGACCGACATGCCGGGGCTCCTCTCGGCGGGTGGGTGTTTCCGGCTGCGGCGGGGGTGCCACTCCCCCGCCGCCCGGGCGGGGCGCAGCCGGTGGGCCGCACCCCGGCGGCCGGCTTCCCGGCGGAAGGGCGGCAGGATCCGGGGCGTTCCCGGAAAGTGGCTATGCCGAGGCGGGCTGTCACCGGGTGCGCCTGCTCCCGTACAGTCCGTGGTGCCGGTGCGCCGTTACGGCCAAGCACAGCGGTTGACCAGGAGAAGAATCATGGACCCCGAAGCCAGTCTCGGCTCCCTTTCGCACGTTCCCGGAATGGGGCGGCCGGTCCCCGAAGCCGAGCCTGGACTCGTGCAGCGGTGGCGTTCGGGGGGAGGTGAACTGGTCGAGCTGCTGTCCCAGGTGCGCGAGCGGTTCGGCAGCATCGCCGTGTTCCGCCTCGGGCCGGCCCCCACCGTTCTCGTCACCGACCCGCAGGCGGTCCAGCACGTACTCGCCCGGCACCCGGAGCGGTACGTCAAGCGCTCCCACCGCGCCCGTCTGCTGATCGGCGACGGAGTCCTCGCCGCCACCGGTGCGGCGTGGAAGCGCCAACGCCGCTTGTTGCAGTCCCAGTTCACCGGTACCGGGATGCGCCGCTACGAACAGCGGATCACTGAGGCTGCCAGGACCACCGCCGGGCGCTGGGGCGGGTACGCCCGTACCGGGCAAACCCTCGATGTCGGGCGGGAGATGCGCCGCTTCGCCCTGGACGCCATCTGGCGCTCTCTTACCGGGCACCCCCTCGATGACGGGACCGAGCGCGAACTGGCCGCCGTGGCAGCCGTGGCAGCCGCCCTTCCGACGCTGCCCGCTGATGTCACCGACGCCCACGACGCCGTTGCCGCCGATCTCGCCCGGATCGATGCGGTCGCCCGGCACGCCATCGAGGCCGCCCGCGGCGGGGCGGTCGGCCCCGACGGCCCGGGCCTGCTTCACGTCCTGATCGACGCCGCCAACGAGCGCCCCGAGTACACCGACCGGCTGATCCGCGACGAGCTGGTCACGTTGCTCGTGGCTGGGCACGAGACCACCGCCACCACCCTGACCTGGCTCTACCTGCTCCTCGACCGGTACCCCGCCGCCCGCGAACAAGCTCTCGCCGCCGGCGACGAAGGCTCGGCGCAACGCCGCCAGGCCATCCAGGCTCTGGTCCACGAGACGCTCCGGCTCTACCCATCCGCCTGGATCCTGCCCCGCCACGCCACCGAGGACGACACCCTCGCCGGCTACACCGTCGAGGCGGGCACCGACATCCTGATCTGCCCGTACCTCACGCACCGCGATCCTGAGCTGTGGCCGGACCCAGAGCACTTCGACCCTCGGCGCTTCATCACCCCGAACGGCCGGCCTGCCCACCCGGGCGCCTACTTCCCCTTCGGCATCGGTCCCCGCGCCTGCCTCGGTCTGCAATTCGCTCTCCGCGAATCGACGGTCCTGCTCGAACACCTGCTGCCAGTCCACACCCTGGCCTTCTCCTCCACCCCCACGAAGGCGGCGTACGGCATCACCGTCCGCCCCGACGGCCCCACCCCCGCGACCTTGGAACCGCCACGCACCTGAAGTGGGCCATGAGGGAAACGGCACGGAGGAAGGGCAGCACATACTCAGAGAAGGTGGTGCCCTAGCGCCCCTCCCACAGCACCCATCACAACGGCTCGGCGTTGCGCCCGCCGGAGCGGGACCGCGGGCCGGCCAGCACCGGCTGCCACTCCGCGACACAGGACAGAGCGACCGCGGCCTCGCGGGCCCGCAGATTCCACACGCCATACCCTTGGGGAAAGCGGATCTTCCAGTTGCCCGGGCTGAGGCTGGCCGGACGGCGCACACAGGCTGCCGCTGTCGACGGTGCGGCCCGCGCCGAAGCTGAACCTGCACGGGACGGCTCCGGCGGGCAGCACGCTCACGGTGCCGCTGAAGCTGAGCGGCGCGGCCGCAGCGGCCGGGCAGGTAGCCGCGCTGACCGTGAACGTCTCCTACGACAGCGGCCGGACCTGGAAGCCGCTCACCGTGACGACCGACGCGAAGGGGGCGCGCTCGGTGAGCGTGAAGCACCCGGCGACCGCCAAGGCCGTGTCCTTCCGGGTGGACCTGAAGGACAAGGGCGGCAACACCGTGCGCGAGACGATCACGAACGCCTACCGGCTCGCTCCGTGAGGTGACCCTACGACGGTGACCGTTGCCCGGCGCGGTTGAACCCTCCCGCCTGGTCCCCGCAGCTGCGGGGACCAGGCAGGATCCGCGTCCGGTTGACCGGCATGTAGTACTGGGCGAAACGGGCCGAATGCGCGGGATCGACAGCGTGCGGGTTGGTTGGGCTTCCCGGGCCGCGGGTTGCCCTCTGCAACCGACACAGGGCTGGGTGGCCTGTCCGACGCCAAGACGGCTGATGAGCCGGCCCGGCCTCTTAATCGCCCGCTTCCCGCAGGCCTGCCTCCGGGCCGACCGCAGCTCCGTCCTCGACCAGGAGGGAACGAGCGAGCCGCCATGCAGGGCGAACTCCGCCACGGGACGCCCGTACTCACGCAGAGCCTGGAAGGGGCAGCTCGGTTCCCGGCCGGAGCGGGACGGCACGGGGCCTTCAGCGAACCCTGATGCCGTCCGGCACCTGGAGCGCGGGGAGCCACCCGTGGACTTGATCCAGTAGATGACCTGCGCGGGGCCATCCCGCGGCCGCAAGGAGCAGCGCGCGAGTGCGACACGAGTGGAGCGTTCGTCGGGATCATCCCCGCAGGCGCGGCGTGATCAATCCGCTGACCTGTGAAAGTGCCAGACACCGAGAGCCAGGCCCCAGTCCCCTGGGTCCGGCTCTTTGTCGATATCCGGCACCCCGCCCCGCCAGGCAGCCGGCTCTCGCCTTCGTCTCGCCGCAATCACCGGCGAAGGAGGAGGATTGGGGGTGAGCAAGTGAAGGGAGGCCCGTCATGAAATCCGGCGCCTCGGATGCAGATTACGACACCTTGTATTCACACACGCCGTCGCAGGCGGAGGGCGAGCGCGACGAACCGAGCGGGCGCAGTGCCATGGAGGTGCACCCGGACGTGCCCAGGACTGAACCGTCGCAGGCCGAGGGCGAGCGGGTGGACGACAAACCGACCAGGTGATCTCCGCGCCGGGAATCGACGGAAACAGGAGCACGCCACATTTCGGCCTCACGCAGCTGTGCGGCCAGACCCCGAGGTCCCCACCGACGCGGCCCGCGACCTGGTGAAGCAGACACTCGCGGGCAGAGTAGACGTCCGTCAGATCGCGCGAACGCTCAAGAGCTGGACAAGCTGACCTCGGACCGAGCCTCTGATCGCGGCACCACCAGAAGAGATGAGTACGCGGACTCAGGCTCCCTGTCGGCCCCTGCGCGATGATGAAGATCACCTCGCCGTCCGAAACGCAGGAGTTCCGTGCTCAGCCGCGTCGCCGCCGCCATCGTCCCCCCTCGGCCGTCTGACGACGTCTGCCGAACTGGCCACCGTCCCGGCCCCCGGCATCCTCGTTGCCAACCACACATCCCTGGCTGACCCCGGCATCGTGCTGGCCGCTCTGCGCCGGATGGACATCGAACTCGTCATCCTCGCCACCGCTGGCCTGTGGCGCATCCCCGTCCTGCAGTACCTCCTGGACCGCGACGGGCACGTCCCCGTCTACCGCCGCACCACCCATGCGGCCGACGCCCTGGAAAAGGCCGCGGCAGCGCTCGACGCCGGCCGCCACGTGCTCATCTACGGCGAAGGGCGCCTGCCGCGCCGCAGAGACGCCGCCGAAGCCACTCCCGACTCCTTCCGCAGCGGCCCCGCACGCCTCGCCTTCGCCTCCGGCGCGCCCATCATTCCGATCGGCCAGGCCGGAGCCCGCCGAGTCACCTCGGGCAGTCGTACCAAGCAGGTCGTAGGGCTCCTCACGGCCCCCGCCCGCCGTCCCCGCCTGCACGTGCACGTCGGCGCCCCGATTCACCTGCCCGCCGAGATTTCGACGGCTAGCGCGGCCACCCACCAGGCCGTCACCGCTGCCTGGCGAACCGCCGCCCGGCGCCTGGGCGAGCCCGCAGCGCTCGCGGCCTGATCAATCGTTCCGCGCTGCTGGGTAACGGGCAGATGCCGAGGTCGGGGTGCCGGATGGGCGCGAAGGGGACCAGATAGCGTCCCTGCCGGCAGCTGGCCATTGGGGAGGGGTACAGGTCGTGAGGGTGGGACGGCGCAGACTGGCTTCCGCGGGTGCGGCGGCGGTAATGGGCGGGGCATTGTTGTCCGGGTACGGGGCGGCACCCTTCTCTGGAGCCGCATCAGGGAACGCGGCGCTTACGGAGGCGTTGTCATCCGCTACGTGGGGGATTCAGGTGCGGACGAGACAATGAATCAGCAGCTGGAGATCGAGAACGTCTATCGAGGGTCGGTGGTCCCGGTCCTGTCCTTCAGCGCGCTCGACAAGAACCGTCAGGTGCTGCCGCAGGTCAAGGTGAGCACGGTGTACGGAAGCGACCGGGGCAATCTGGTGGCGCCGTACGTACGGGACGAGCATCGACATCCTGCGGTTCTCCGGCCCTGGAGAGCATGACGTGTCGGATGTCCGTGTGACGGTGCAGAGTACGGCCGTCGCCAAGATGCCCGCCGGGATGAACGAGGTGACGACTCAGGCATTGGACGGCAAGGGCCGTGCGATCACCAGGTTCGAGCGATTCTCGGGGGTCAGGCTTACCAACAAGGATGACCACCCGGTCTTCGCGCGGATCGTCTATTTCCTGTGGGACCAGCCGCCCAAGGGCGTCACCCAACAGGCCGTCGAGGTAACCGCGGTCGGCGGCCTGACGGTGCTACCGGCTCATGGCACTGCCGTGGTACAGGTGACTGGAGGTGCGGCCGCTGCCGGCGCACGCAATTCCAACGGCCCGGCGGTGAGCATCAAGGCCTACAACTCGCAGTAGCTTCAACAGGCTTGCAGTGTCTGCCGCGCAGGAAAGCACCGCAAGTCGGCGGGTGAGAGGTGATGCCGCGCGAAATCTGGTTCGGCACAGGCTGCCCGTACCGTAGAGTTCTGTTCACCGACGCGGGGTGGAGCAGCTCGGTAGCTCGCTGGGCTCATAACCCAGAGGTCGTGGGTTCAAATCCCGCCCCCGCTACTCAATACGACTTCGGGCCCGGCACTTTCGCGCCGGGCCCGAAGTCGTATGCCCGCCCGTGCCGGTGTGCGCGACGACGCGATCGGCGCGCCATCCGCCGATTCGGCGGTGAGCTTGCCTTCGTCGCCGCACAGTGCGGCCCGCGCGGCTCCGCGTCCGATCGGCCACAAGCCGTACGTCCCGGGGCAGATCACCACCCGCATGGGTCTGACCGAGGCCATGCGCAGGGTGCGCCGGGAGGCCAGGTCCCCGTCCCTGCGGTCCCTCGAGCGCGAAGGCGCCGGGGAGCTGCCGCGTAACACACTTGCCCCTCGCTCTCGCCGGCGAACGGCTGCCCACCGCCCGACTCCTGGCCGCGTTCCTGGCCGCCTGCCGCGCCTCCCGGCCGGTCACCGAGGCGTTGACGGCCGCCCGCGACCGCCTCGCCCCCCGCACCCGGCCACAGGTCCGGCCCAGGGCCTACCCCTGCCCCGACGCCGACCCGCATTCCAGGAGGCCCTCGAGCGCCAGGAACGCAACGAGGAGATCAAACGAAGACCGGTCAGCTCCGGGAACCAGACGACTACGAACTCCTCGGCCTCACCTACCTCCACGACCGCTACAGCGACGCCGAGATCCAAGCCTGGGAGGCCGAAATAGCCGAGGAAGAGGCGCGGAAGGCCGCGAACCCGACCCGGACCCGCGTCGACCTGAAGGAACTCGCCGCCCGTGTCCGCACCGTCGGCCCCCGAATTTCGACGAGCTGCGGCCGCAGTCACAGACCCCGCCAGTGTGGCTGAGTGCTGCAGTCGGCCACTTTGAGCGTCATAGTGGACCCGGTTCCGGGTGGCAGCGTTGGGGCGATCGGGTTACTGGTGGCGGGGGTGAGGTTGAGCACCACGGCGATGGCAGGGGGATGACGGGCGGCCGCATGGACGTGTGAGGCGTGCGGCGGCGCAGTGCCCCAGTCCGAGGAGGAGACCACGGCTGCTGCCGTGCGAAGGCACGCACGTGCGACCAGTCATCCACCAGCGAGTGTGCGCAGGGAGAGGCCCGGAGGGAGCGCGCAGCGGTGGCACACCCCCGAAGACCGCGAGCGTGAGGAGGAACGCAAACGGGGTCAGGAACGCAAGCGGGAGCGCGGGCTCCCCCGTCGTGCCGAACCAGTCGCCCGTAAAGAGCACGGCGCCAGCCAGGCACGAGGACCCGCACCCGGCTGGGTCGACCACACGGGCAAGCCACGGTCGACGGGCGCGGCGCGCCGTCGGACTGGCACGCAGACTGACCTGGAGTGGGACCGCATCAAGACCGGGTGCCGGCTGGCACCATAGCGGCAGTGCTCGGGTTCGTCCTAGTGGGAGTGTTCGGTGAGCACGGGTACTGCTGGAGGAATCCGGACGCCGGGCCGGGCATTGCGCAACGGGTTCACGCGGTGCTACGAGGTCGGGGGAACCGTGGTTGACGCGGTTCTGCCTACACGGGCGCTGTGCTGATCGTGGGCGGAGTGCTGGCCAACATCGGAGCGCTCGTGTGGGCTTCCGCCCCTCGGTTCGAGGCTGGTGAACGGCAACGAGCATCAAGGCCATAAAGAGCACCCAAAGATCCTCGTTCGGCCAGCACCGGCGGGACAGGGCGACTGCGGGAGGCCCAGGAGCAGTTCGTGCACGGGGAAATCTCCTGGTGGCCTACTGCGCAACTCGTGAATGGGACAAAGCAATCGAGGAGATCGGGCAGTTCCTCGCCGGCGCCCCCAGCAGCTCACGCATCCGCGAGGCACTCAACGACCTCAAAGAACTCCAGGGAGCCCTGGCCATTGACCCATCCCTGATACAGCCACTTCGCGAACGGCTGGATGCCGCAGCGGACCAGGACACCTGATTCGTCCTCAGCCCTGCCAGCCGCCGCCTGTCTGGCCAACCCACCTCTTGCCCATGAGTGACGAGGCAGTGATGCGTGAAGGAGATTCGGCGAAGGAGACACTGGCTGACGCGGCTTATGACACCGCAATGTTCGGAGCAATGTCACCGTGATCGACTCATCAAAGTGCCATCGAGCAGGGCAGACCTGTCCACTCATCAGTGACACGCAAACCCGAACACCCCACTGGCATCCCACCGCTGCCCCGGCTCCAGGAGAAGGGAGTCGAGCATGTCCACCACCACGGCCTGGCAGGACAGGCTCGAAGTCGCACGGCCATCGGTCACCTGGGTAACAGCCGCCGCATCCGGATCGCCGTACACCTCGGCCACCCACTGTCCGTCATCGGCCTCGCGGTCCACCGGCAGGTAGGTGTGACCGTAGGTGTGCACGCGGTGTTCCCGCTGGCCCTGTACCGGATGCACAGGCCAGCGCACGCCCTGGTGATCGCTTAACGCCCGGCAGAGCCTGAGGGATGAGTCGTACCAGCGGCCACTCGCCCGGACGGCGGGCAGGTCAGCGGTTGTTCCCGTTCGAGTTGCAGTTCCAATAGCCCTTGTGCCAGTGGTGGTGACTGTCGTACCAGCCGCTGTGCCACGAGCAGCCCGTGGGAACCGAGACGGTCGTCGTGGCGGGGGCGGCTGCTGCGGCCGTGCCCGCCACTCCGATTGCGGTGCCGCCGGCCAGCAGGAAGCTGGCCGCGACGCAGGCGAAGGCGCGCTTGGCGCGATGTGCTCGCATGGCTCTGCTCTTTCTTCCACGTTCTCGCGCTGTCCCAGCACGAAAGGGATGGCCGCGGCCTCACGCCGAAGCGTGGGGTCCGGCGATGGCTGGATGGTGCCGCTCAAAGATCGATGCGGCGCTGTCGTCGAGGTCGCCGCGTGAAAGCGAGGGACGCACGTCTCCCGGCTGCAGGCTCACCGTTGCGGGAGCTCGTCGCGGGACGTGTCCTGAATCGCGACCTCACCTCTTTCGACGGTAGCGGCCTATCCGCTGACAGGCACCTCGAGCCCACAGCGCGAGAGCCCCTCCGGCAGACTCAGCTGCCGGAGGGGCTCTACCTGTCGTGACCGCCCTCACGCCGCCAGAACAGCGGCGCGGCGATGTCGTGCTGCCGGATCTGTATGGCCGTGGACCCTGCGCCCCTGGTAGCCCGTCCTGCGTCCGCTGAGAGCCGTTGGCCGGACGCCGACCTTTGGCAGGACTTCGAGGACAGCGCGCCGGACAGCGAGGCGGACGCTCTGATTACCCCGCCGACCGCCGAGGACATGCGCGCAACGCTGGCCGTTCTCGCTGCCCGGCATGGCCGAACCGTGACCGGTCGCGTGGTGGCTGACCATTTCGGAGTCAGCGAACGGACCGGACGCCGGTATCTGGCAGTGACCGCATGACGAAGCCCCCTAGGGTCGGCCTTAGCTAGGGCCCGTCCGACGGGTCGCATGACGGGTCCACCGGCGAATCGTTGCGCTTCAGTGTGAGGCGAAGGCAGCTCGCTCATCCGGGCGCCTTGACTGGCCTCACCCTGACCTATCGCTGACGGACACGGCTCCCACTTCTACTTCTTGTGCTTGCCATCTGACGGAGGCGGGGGCGGCACCTGCCCGTCCGAGTTCCCAGGCGGCGGCTTCCCCTGCGACGGGTTAGCCGACGGCTCTTCATGCTTGCCCACAATGCCCCCTTCATCTCTCGTCGTGCGTCCGAGCCCATGTTGACTGACACTCAGGGTGCGCCGGTAGACGGCATCATGGAAGGTCCTGCGGCTCTGGGCCTCACCGGCGGCAGCCAGGAGTTCGGCCCAGATGTCCCGGCGCTGGGAACGGCGCCATCGCCGGTGTTCCGTGCGGGCTTGGGTACGCGTCCAAGGCTCACCACGTCCGGCTTGCGGTGGCCAGCCCGGAGCTGCAAGGACCGCGTCTTCCCTGCGACGGCGCAAGGACCGTGCCTTCGTACTGCAACGGTGCCTGTCGTGACGGTGGGGCAGGTCGTTCGTTGATGTGGTTGCGGGTGGGAACCTTACGGATGTCAGGGTGTGGGCGGGCGAGTTGAGGACTGTGCGCGAGCCTGGGAAGTGGCGAACTCGCGGGTCACTCCCACGGCAGGGAACAACGAAACCGTCAGATTGCGTGGTCGGTCCTTCAGAATCCGCGAACTCGCGGAGGTTGGGCATCGAGGGCGCCCATGAGAAGGGCGGCGTCGAGGGACAGATCGGCTACTACCGACGTAACCCCACGTGATGGTCACCGCCAGACGAAGTCCGTACGGGGATACCGGCGTCCACCGCCTATGTCAGCCACGTCCTCGACGCCTGCGGCTTCCCGGCCCGCATGATCCGCTGCACTCGACTGCTCGACCTGGTCAACACCATGGATCCCAAACTCGTCGCCGCCGCGTTCGGCATGGACGCCGAAGCCACCGTGATCTATCTGGCAGACCACGTCGATAAGGGCCGTTTGCCGGAGCGGTGAAGACCAGGCATTGGTGGTTACTGAAGCCGCAGGACGCCAGGGGCACGATCCTCGAAGATCGTGATCAGCCAGTCGAAGACGGTCGGTCCGTGCTCTGTACGCGCCGCAGCCAGATCCGCGCTGACAGCAAAACGGTTCGTGGGATGGCACCGTGAGAGGCGAATTTCCAGCTGGCGAACCGTCTCCGGATAGCCCAGATACTCGCGAGACTCCTGGTGGTCACGCCATTCAACAGCGTAGTCATCGTCGTCGGGCTGCCCGAAGCCACCGCTGAGGCAGTCAGCGAAGGCGTCGAGGTTCTTGCCGAAGTAGCCTCCAGGACCGCTGACCGCCTCGCCGATGAGCCGCCAGAAGTCTTCCAGCGTCCTCACCTCGGTGCCGTCCAGCACGTATATCGCCGTCACAGCACGCAGGATACGTCGAGCTCGAACCGCGCGTTCACCGTCGCCACCGACATCCCGGTCTACTTCTGCAACCCGGCCAGACCCTGGCAACGCGGCTCCAACGAGAACACCAGCGCGCCGACGCGAACACCCCGGTCGCCGAGGACGGGTTCGAGGACCGGTTCGCCGCCCGCCAGGCCCACATCGACGCCCTGCGCGCCCAGTACAGTGGCCCCGGCGTACCCGGGCTGCAGGAGAGCGACCAGGAGGGGCTCACGGAGCGGCTGGAGGGCCGTGACACTCCCGAGGCAGAGCCGGTGGGGGGCGCCCCCAGATCCATCCACCGACTTCTGTCATGGCATCATCAGCCGTGCGCGGCACCGCTGGACCGCACGGGCGCACGCCGTGTCCAGAGCTCGAAGCTCGAGAGGAAAAACGCGTCACCGTGCGGCAGCTCATCCATCGAGGTTCCCGAATCCGACGGGCCCGTGGGGGCAGAACGTGCGAGGACCTGCCGGCACCCAGCGCCACCGGTCTTTCTACAGACCTCGCACGGTCGGAGGTGTCGTAGGGGTCAACACGGCACCGACCGGACCACACACGTCCTGCCCGAGCGACCACGCCGCCCCGGGCCCATCAGAGGTCCAGAACCTCTAATTGCTTACGAATTAGAGGTGTCGGCGAGCGAAAAGGGCTTGCCCACGGGGCCTGAACAGGCAAAACGCTCAAGATCGAGAAAGGGGGTTCACACCTCCGGCAGTACCTCCGATGCAACCGTGGATCCCCTGTGCAGGCAACTGTGCAGACACCTTTGGGTGCAACCCTCTCCCCCAGCAGGCTTGCCCAGAAGTCACCGGCCACCCAAGTCGCCGAAGCGGCCGACGAACTCGGCCAGGTGCCGGCGTTGACGCCTCTCTTCAGCGAGCTGCCGGGCGAGCTGCGCGCGGTCGATGCAGGACTCCACGGCATCGAGCACCAGACGCTGAAGCGCGGCCGGTTCCATATTGGTAGGTCCGGCTATTGGAACCTGCGGAGCTACTCAGGTTGATCTTGGTTGCCACCTGGTGAGTCTGAGGTCGCGTAGCCAGGTCTTGACGTCGGTTCGGCGTCACCGACTTCTTCGCCTCGTACTGCGAGGCGCTGGGCGATCGTCGCAGGATGCTGAACGCCGCGATGCGTAACCACTGCCGGCTGCTGGCCAATCCCGGCCCGGCCCGGGCGCTGATGGTCAGTCGGTCGCCTGCCCGGCGAACCCGCAAGGTACGGGCCGAGTGCCACGCGGCGTGGGCACAGGTGATGGCGGCGCTGGTGGCCGAGCGCCGCCCCGACCGGCCGGTACCGCCGATGGCCGGTACCGCCGCGATCGGGGCGGTCGTGCATCTGCCGGCCACCGCCATCAAGGAGGGCCGGGACCTTCCCTCGATGAGCGGCAATCCTGGCCGACACCGCCTACCATCTGCTGCCGGCCTGACGGCCCGGCCTCACTTCAGGTGCCGACCGAAGAACCGGCCTCCGTCCTCCACCTCGAACCACGGGGTGCCGACGTGCCCGCCCAGATTGGCGTGCAGCGTCTTCTCCTTGCTGCCGAAGGCGTCGAACAGGTCCAGGGCCCGCTGCCGGGGGTTCCCCTCGTCGTCCCACTGCAGCAGGAACAGCAGCGGAATGGTGACCTGCCGGGCCTCCTCGCGCTGGGCGCGGGGCACGTAACCCCCGGCGAAGAAACCGGCGGCCGCGATGCGCGGCTCGACCACCGCCAGCCGAATGCCGACGGCGGTCCACCCCGAGTATCCGACCGGGCCGCCGATCTCGGGCAGCGAAAGGAGGGCGTCCAGGGTGGTCCGCCATTCCGGGACCGCCTTTTCGACCAGCGGGCCGATGAAGGACTCGAAGATCTCATCGACCGGCTCGCCGGCCTGCATCGCCCGGCGGAGGTCGGCGCGGGCCTGCTCGTCGGCGGCGGAACGGGGCCGGTCACCGCACCCGGGAGCGTCGATGGCAGCCACCGCGTAGCCGTACGCCGCGGAGTGCCGGGCCCGGGCCACCAGCCGGGATTCCCCCTTGGGCAGGCCGTTGTTGTGGGCCATCAGGATCAGCGGAGCCGGTGCGGATCCAGGCGTCCACAGGGTGCCGGGGATCTCGCCGAGGGTGAATTCGCGCTCGAGGACGCCGTCGTCGAGGCGCTGCTCGGAAGTGAAGTGCATGGTCGTGCCTTTCAGGAGTGCTCTTGAACGGCGCTCCCGGACGACCTATCGCCCGACCGTGACCCCGGAGGGGAGCACCCATGTCCATACTGTGTTCACGGGTACCACCTCCTCGTTCTCTCGCACGGCCTCCGGAAAAGTAGCAGTGGTCGCCGTGCTCCGCCAACGGGTTTTTGCGGAGGCTCCGTGGCCGGATGCCGCCCCACCACATAGGACACGGTCTCAAGCCACCGCACTTCCGCTACGCAGGGGCACGCACAGCGACGGGCATGGCCATCGCGAATCAGTGCTGCTGGACGTGGTGGTCCGCTCATCGGGGTCCGCGCCGTCACAGTGCGGACCCCGGTCTGTACGGGGTGAGGCCCTCAGGACTGTTGGGCTCCAATGCGGTTTCCCCCGCACCCAGTTATGGGAAGTCGGTTGTGAACAACAGGACGGCGTTCTGGCCACCGAAGCCGAACGAGCAACTGAGGCCCGCGTTCTGGGCTACTGGGCGCGGTCGGCCGGCGACGATGTCCAGCTTGTGATCGCCGTCCTGGCCCTCGAAGTTCGCCACGGGCGGCACTGTCCGACGGCGCAGGGCGAGGACCGTGTACGCCGCCTGGATCGCACCCGCCGCCCCGAGAGCATGGCCGATCACGCCTTTGGCGGCCGTCACGGGCGGCATGTCCTTTCCGAAGACCCGGGTGAGAGCCGCAGCCTCGGCCGCGTCGTTAAGCGGCGTGGAGGTGCCGTGCGCGTTGACGAGGCCCACGTCTCCCGGAGCGCACGCCGCGTCATTGAGTGCGGCGCGGATGGCCCGGACCGCTCCGTGCCCGTGCGGGTGCGGGGCCACCGGATGGTGTGCGTCCACGCCGGCGCCGTAGCCGCGCAGCAGGGCCTGGACCGGTGCCCTTCGGGCGCGGGCGTGGGAGAGACGTTCCAGTACGAGGACGGCGGCGCCCTCCCCCAGCACGAAGCCGTCCCGTGCCGCGTCGAACGGCCGACTGGCCAGCTGCGGGTGTTCGCGCCTCCGGGACAGCGCCCGCATCCGGGTGAAGCAGGTGGCCGTCATACGGGAGCGCGCGGACTCGCTTCCGCCGGCCAGCACGATGTCACACGTCCCGGACCGCAGCAGGTCCCGCGCGACACCGATCGCGGTCGCGCCCGAGGCACAGGCGCTGGACGCGGTGAAGTTCGGCCCCTGGGCGCCCAGGTCGATCGCGACCTCGCCCGCGGCCATGCTCGGCACACTGCGCGGCAGCGCGAGCGGCGAGACCCGCTCGGGCCGGTCCGCGCCGAGATGGCAGAACTCGGTGACGTACGTACTGAGGCTGTTGGACCCGACGCCCAGCACGACCCCGACCCGCTCCGCCGGCCACGTGCCGGCATCCAGCGCGGCGTCGGCGACGGCCCGTCGGGCGGCGGTCAAGGCGAACTGGATGAACCGGTCCACGCGCCGGGCGAGCGACCGGCCGAGTTCGGCCGCAGCGTCGAATCCGGTCACCTGGCAGGAGAAGTCGACGGGCAGCCCGGCGAGTTCGGGGTCCGGAGCGGCCAGTGAGCGGCCCTGGCACAGGGCGGCCCAGTTCGCGTCCGCCGTATGCCCCGCCGGAGTCACCAGGCCCAGCCCGGTGACCGCGATCTCAGGCCGCATGCTCGAACGCCCGCGCCGCCTCGCCGAGCGTGGAGGCCGGGAACAGGTCCAACTCGCCCTCGGCCAGGACGATCCCGAACTCCTGCTCCGCCGCCACGACCAGTTCCATCAACGACAGCGAGTCCATCCCGAGGCTTTCGAACGTCGTCGCGGCGGTCAACTGCTCCGGCGCCACCTCGACATCGAGATGACCGGTCAGCAGGGCGACGAGCCGCTCGGGCAATGCCCGCTCCATATCCGTTTCCGCTGCCTGTGTCATTGTGATCTCCCATTCCGTCGAATCACGCGATCTTCGCAGTAGCAATGACTGTGACATTGCACGCCCGGGTTACGGGGCCGGTTGCGAAGTCACGCCCCACACAACGCCGGAAGTCCTACAAGGTCACGAACTACCGATTCAATGAAGATACTTCGGCGTACTCGGACGCAAGATCACCGTGGGGCGCACGGCGCCTTCCGCGCACGCTCGCCCGTTGGAGTGGACCCTCCGGGGCGGCATTGCTGTGCGCAATCTTGCTAACGCACCATCTGTGGAGTCGAGCGAAGGAGCAGCCGAGCGTGACGCGAACCGAAGCGGTGTTCACCATCCCGTGGCCCCTGCGGGTCAACCCGCATCTGGATCAGGCACGCGAAAGCGCGCTCGCCTGGATGCGGAGATTCGGCCTGCTGGACGGCGAGCAGGCCGCGGAAGACTTCGTCGATTGGCGACTGGCCGAAGTGGCCGCCTTCTTCTATCCCAACGCCAGTGCCGAGGACTGCTGTACGGCGGCGCAGATGATGGGCTGGTACTTCCTGCCGTTCGACGACCAGTTGGACGGTGAGATCGGCCGTGATCCCAGCACGGTGGCGGCTGTCTGCAACGCCCTGATCGGCATCGTGCACGGCGCGACCGGCCCGCAGCCGCACGATACGCCGACGGTGCGGGCCTTCGCCGATCTGTGGAGCCGGATGGTGCGGGGGATGTCCCTGCCGCTGCGCACGCGCGTGGCGTTCAACTGGACGTCGTACTTCTCCTCCCAGGTGACGGAGGCGATCGACCGCACGACGGGATTCGCCTACCACGACTTGGCGGACTACTTCTCACTGCGGGCCTCCACGACGTGCGCCTTCGGTCAGAACGACCTGGGCGAGAAGTGGGGCGGCACCGAGGTGCCGCCGGAGCTGTGGCACCACCCCGTGCTGCAGCGCATGCGGCAACTGGGCGCCGACGTGGTCGCGTTGAGAAACGACTCCATGTCGCTCAGGCACGAGGACGTCACCGGCGGCCACAACGCGATCCACCTCATTCAGCGCAGCTGCGGCTGCACGCGGCACGAAGCTCTGGTCGAGGCGTCCCGCCACGCTCAGCAAAGGGTCGACGAACTCGTGGAGTTGGAGGAGAGGGCTTTGTCACGACTGCTACGGGCCGTCGACCAGAGTCAGCGCGCGGCGCTGCGCGGATACGCGGACATCATTCATGACTGGATCTGCGGTGACTACGAATGGGAGCGGATCACCACACGGCACGACGAGCACCGCGTCATGCCCGACTGGGCGTCCGGTCTGCTCGTGAGCGCGGGGGGCTGAGCGATGGCGACCACAAGCCTCCCGGCATCCCTCGTTCCCGCCCCGCGCGCACCCGGTGCGCTGCCCGGCGTGGGCCACCTGCGGCAGTTGCTCGTCGACCCCACCCGGTTCCTGGCCCGGCTGCCGTCTTACGGCGACCTGGTGGAGATCCGGCTCGGTCCCCGCCCCACCTATGTGGTCTGCAGTCCCGAATTGGTCTCCGAGATCCTGGTGCGCCGCCACCGCGACTTCGACAAGGGCGGCCCCTTCTTCGACAACATCTCCGAGTTCTTCGGAGACGGCCTGGCGACCTGCCCCAATGCCAAGCACACCCGGCTGCGCCGCCTGACCCAGCCGGCCTTCCACCCGAGCAAACTGCCCGGGTACGCGGAGCTGGCCGGGCGCGAGATCACAGCTGTCACTCAGAAATGGCGCGAGGGACAGGTCCTGGATGTGCGCCGGCTGATGCAGGAACTCGCGATGCGGATCACCGTCTCGACGATGCTGGCGTCATGGTTCGCCGACACAGGCGCGGACGCCGACACGATCGGCCGCACGCTGGGTGACGTGGACGTCCTGGTCAGCGGCGCGTTCCTGCGCATGGTCGTGCCCGGCATCGCCCGCCTCCCGCTGCCGACCAACCGGCGTTACGCACAGGCCCGGGAGTCCTTGTACGCGCATATCGACACGACTGTCGCCGCCTACCGCCGGGCCGGTACCGACCAGGGCGACCTGCTGTCCATGTTCCTCGCCGAGGACGGTGACGGAAACGCGCTGTCGGACACGGAAGTACGCGAGCAGGTGATGACCATGTTCATCGCCGGTATCAGTACCACGGCCGCGATGCTCGCCTGGACCTTGTACTACCTCTCGTTGGACGACGATCTCGACGCGGCCGTCGCGGCCGAGGCACAGCAGGTGTGCGGCGGGGGCCTCGCCCGGCACGAGCACCTTCCGCAGCTGCCGACCCTGATGGCCGTGGTGACCGAGGCCTTCCGGATCAGGCCCTCCGCGTGGCTGTTCAGCAGGACCACCGTCACGGACACCTCCTTGGGCACCTACCGTGTGCCCGACGGTGCCGACATCCTGATCAGTCCGTACATCATTCACCACCGGCCCGATCTCTTCCCCGAGCCCGACCGGTTCGACCCGGGGCGCTGGACCGGCGACGGACGCACGTGGGCCAAGGCCGAGCGGGCGATGGAGTTGGTGCCCTTCGGAACCGGGACCCGTAAGTGCATCGGACACGACTTCACCGTCATGAACGTCATGCTGTCCCTGGCGTCCATCCTGGCCGACTGGAAGCTCACCCCCGCCACGTCCCGCCCGGTCACCCTCATCGGGCGCAGCATCATCGAACCCCGCAACCTCGACCTGCGCCTGCACCGCCGCCAGGTGTCCTAGCAGGGACTGCGCCGCTGTCCGCCGCGCCTACTCAGGCAGCGCGCGGTGGACAGCCCGCTCGATGGCGTCGGCCAGGTCGTCGGTCTGCCGCGCGGTGAACCAGTCCGCCGCCATGACCACAGTGATGTCGAGGCCCACCGTGTCGTCCTGGCCGCCGGTGAGAAAGACCGAGGGCAGGGGGCCAGGGGGAAGGGCGCACCCGTCGATGGGGTCCGACCTCAGGTCCGGGGGAAGCAGCAGCGGCGGGGTCTTCGTCATCAGGTTGCTGACCAGGACGCTGATCGGAGCGTGCGCCACTTCGTCCATCAGCTCGGCGGTCGCGGCGATGGCCTTCTGCACCGTGTTGTTCAGGACCGCTTCGCGCAGCTGCTCCAGTACGCGGCGTCCGATGTCGACCGGATGGAAGTCAGGCCCCACCTCGACCACGGCCTGCGAGGCGGTGGCAGCCAGCACCATCTCGTGCGGGGACATGGGCGGCCTGAGCCGCCGCCGGAGATCCAGAGTGGACAAGCACGTCATGGGGACGGCTTCGTCCGGGTGAGGCGACTGCGAGTGAACCGCGCGCAGTGCGATGCCGCAGACCAGTGCGTGCAGACTCATGCGTGCCGCCTTGGCCTGGCACGTCAGTTGCTCGACCAACTCGGCGGACAGCCGCACCTGTCGCCTGTGGACGCCGGCTTGCGCCGGCGTGCCGTGGCCGGCTGCGAGGGCGGGAATGCACGCGGGGACCATGTCCCGCATCTTCGCCGCGCGGTCCCTGAGGAAGTCGTTCAGCTCCTCGGCGGAGAAGCGGGCGCGGAAGTGTTCCTCGACGGGGCGGGGCAACCCGGCGGTACGGGGCGGCAGCACAGGCGTACGGCCGGTGACGCGTGCGCTGTAGCTGCGCCACAGGGTGTGCAGCAACGTCAGCGCACTGACGCCGTCGCTGATGGCGTGGTGAACCGACAGGGCCAACCGGTAGCGGTCCTCCGCCTCCTCGGTCACGACGGCCCTGAGCAGCGGCGTGTCCGGCGCGTAGGGCGCCCCGACCTGTTCGATGCCGTCGGTCACACCAAGACGCGGGCCGGGCACCGACGGGTCCAGCCGCAGGACGTGACCCTGATCCACGGCCACAATCCGCGCGGACAGCACAGGGTGCAGGACGAGCAGGTCCCCGACGGCGGCCGCCAATGCGTCGAGGTCGAGCCGACCCCGCAGCCGCTGGCTGAAATAGATCGGCGTACCGAACGAGGCGAAGGCCACCTCGCTGGCCGCGAGCGGGCGTTCCTCCACCACAGTGGCGTCGGTCAAGATGATCTCCCTGCAGAGGCCGCGGGCCAGCGCCTTGGTCACCGCCGAGACCGACACGGTCGGCGCCCGCGCCATGATGATCGTGCACTGTCGGCGGTCACCACAATGCCGGCCGCCCCGGTTCACTCCGTCGGGTCTTCGCACGTCAACGGTGCCGGACACGCTTCAGCCGAACGACTCAAAAGGCCACCCCGACGGTGCGGTATCCCACCAAACAGTGCGCCGGTCCGGCCCCGCACTGATTAGACACGTTCCCGGGCAGCGGCCGCTGTTGACCCCACAGCCTGTGCGGAAGGAACCCATTCACCCATGAGCAGGACACAATCCGACTTCCGATTCGCGGATGCATCGGGCGCGTTGCCGGGACTGGGGCACACACTGCCCATCTGGAGAACGCCGCTGTCCTTCCTCTCCTCTCTGCCAAGCCAGGGGGACCTCGTACGCGTCCGACTCGGGCGGCAGCCCGTCTACCTGGCCTGTCACCCGGAGTTGGCCGATCAGGTGCTACGGGACTCACGCACGTTCGACAAAGGGGGCCCGGCTCACGACGAGGTGCGCGAGCTTCTCGGGGACGGAATCGTCACGTGTCCGAACGCGGCGCACAGGCGGGTACGGCGCCTGGTCCAGCCCGCGTTCCAGCGCACCCGCGTCGCCGGGCACATCACCACCATGGCCGCCAGGGCCGACGCGATGACCGGTGCCTGGCGGTCCGGGGTTCCGCTCGACGTGACGCGGGAGATGACGGACATGGCCATGACGATCGGGGTACGCGCGATGTTCGCGGCGGAGATCGCCGAGCACTACCGGGACGAGACCCACGCTTGCCTCGACGCGATCATCAAGGGCATCCACCGTGAGGCGTTCGCCTCGGCGCTCGGGGTGCAGTGGCTGTTCCGCCACCGTACCCGGCGGTTCCACGGGACGCTGGCCAGGTACAAACAGGTCGTCGACGAGGTGATCACCGCCTACCGTCGCTCCGACGCGGAGCACGCGGACATCCTGTCCATGCTGCTGGCGGCCCGCGATGACGACGGCGAGCCCATGAGCGATCACGAGGTGCGCGAGAACGTCATCAACATCTTTGCCGCGGCGACAGCGCCGGGCCACGCCAGTGCAATGGCGTGGGCCCTGCATCTGCTCGACCGCCATCCGGACATCGCCCGTGGTGTGCAGCAGGAGATCGACTCGGTACTCGCCGGCGATCCGCCGGACGAATCGGCCGTGGCGCGTCTGGAACTCACCCGGCGTGTCGTCCTGGAGACGCTGCGGCTGTACCCGCAGAGCTGGCTCCTCACCCGCTGCGTCGCCACCCCTGTCGAGCTGGCCGGGCGGAGTCTGCCACCGGGGACCAGCGTGGTCGTCAGCCCTTATCAACTGCACCGCCAATCAGGCCTCTTCCCCGACGCCGAGCGATTCGACCCCGACCGCTGGGCGGACGGCACTCCCGGCCCGCGCGGTGCATACATCCCGTTCGGCAACGGCTCCCGCAAGTGCCCCGGAGACACATTCGCACTCACCGAGATCGTCGTCGTACTCGCCCGGGTCCTGCAGAACTGGATCCTCCGCGGGAAAGCCGGATCCTCGGGACCGATGGTCCCGCGCGTCACCACGATGCTGCAGGCCCCACCACTGATGATGACGCCTCATCTGCGCGGCTCCAGGTCATGACCGCTCCACCCACCGCCGCCGAAACTGCCCTCAGCGCGCGGGACATTCACAAGGCATTCGGCAACCACGTCGTACTGGCCGGCATCGACCTCAGCGTCCGCTCCGGCGACATCGTCGGCATCGTCGGGGAGAACGGCGCCGGCAAAAGCACCCTCCTGCGCATCCTGTGCGGAGACCTGCGCCCGGACAAGGGCAGCGTCACGATCGGAGGCACCCTCAGCCACTGCCCCCAACACCCCGTACTCAACAACGCCCTTACACCATTCCAGCACCTGTGCCTGTTCAAGGAGGCCTTCCGGCTGCGAAACCTGGACCATGCCCACGAAATGATCGACCAGCTCGCCTTCGCCGACCATCTGCACGTTCCCGTCAAAGTCCTCAGTGGCGGAACACGGCAAAAGCTCAACCTCGTCCTCGCCCTCATACACGATCCCGACGTGGTGCTGCTGGACGAGCCCTACCAAGGCTTCGACTGGCAGACCTACCTGGCCTTCTGGGACCTCGCCACCGCCCGTCGCGCGGCCGGGCGCACCACCGTCGTCATCTCCCACCTCGCGTACGACATCGACCGCCTGGACGCCGTCATCCAACTCACCCGCAAAGTGGCCGTCATGACCAAGGGAGCCGGCCTGTGAGGGCCTATCGCATCGCGGCCCGCTACAACCTGGCCGAACTCGCCAAGAACACACTCGCCGCTCTCCTGCTGGCTGTCCTCATCCCTCTGTGGATCCTCGCCGCGCCACAGACCTTCGCGCCCGCTCCTCTGACCTTCCGGCTGCGCGCGACCGGCCAGACACTCACCGCCTCGACAGACCACGTGGGCATGATCCACGGTTGCCTCGGCGTGGTCATGCTCCTGATGGCCTTCCTCACCTTCAGCGCCGCCCGCCAGGCGGGCCCCTTCGACCGCCGGCTCACCGCGGCCGGCTACCCGCGCACTCCGCTCCTGCTGGCCAAGGCGACCTCGCTGCTCTCGGCCGCCGCGCTCGTTGCCCTGTACACCACCGTATGGACGCTGGCCGTATGGTCGCCCCGCCACCTGGAGTTCCTGTGGCTCGGGCTCGTCACCGCGTGCCTCGTCTACGGAGCGCTCGGCCTCGTCCTCGCCCTCTTCCTGCCCGGTGAACTCGAGGGCATGGTCGTCATCTTCGTCAGCAGCAACCTCGACCTGCTGCCACAAAGCCCCCTGGTCAACCCCGATCCGCACGGGTTCCTGGGCCCCTTGCTCCCGATGTACGGCTCCATGCAGACCTGCCTCGCCGCGGGCTTTGCTCCCACGACCACGCTCCGACCTGTAACCGCAAGCCTCACGTGGACCGGCGCCCTCACCCTCATCGCTCTCCTCGCCTTCTGGGGCCGCACCCGCAGGCGGCAGCCCCGTGACACTTCACACTGGGCTCCATACGGCGGCTGAACACGCGAGCGTCTGGCACATGGCGACCTCGGGCGCGCCTCCACGTCGCTTCGGCCCCTGGGACTGCAGCGCGCCCCGGTGCGGGGGGGGCGCCCTTCGGTGCGAGCAGCTGCTGGACGCGGCCACGGTGTCCGAGCAGCTGTCCTCGACGCCGGCCGTGAGCACCGGCTGCGCGCCGAGCAGGCCATGGACGCGCTCAACCGCCGCTTCGGCTCCGGCCCCGTGGACCTCGGCCAGGCCGCTGAACGGTGTGTCGCCGACCACCGAGGCTGCCTGCGGGGCACGGCGCCCGAGCCGGCCAGCCCAGTCGAGGAGCCCCAGGAACCCATCGGCATCTCAGGTTCGCCGTGGCCAACCGGCCACCGGTTTGCCGACCGGACCCGAGCCAAGCACGCGGCCGTCCACGCACTGCTTGCCGCTGGCCACAGCCGCCGCGCGATCCAACGCCACTTCGGCATGACCTACCGCACCGTCAAACTCCCCGCCGACGCGGCCAGCCCCGAAGACCTCTTCCGTGGCCAATGGCAGGGGCGCCCTTCCGTCCTCGATGCGTACAAGCTCTATCTGGATGACCGCTGGAATCAAGGGTGCACCAACGCCTGGAAGGCGTGGGAGGAGACCGTGCCGATCGGCTATACCGGAAGCTACCAGCGAGTTCGCGCCTGCTTCCGCACAAAGCGCCTCTCGACAAACCCACTCACTGCACCGCCGCCCGCACCTCGCACCGTCGCAGGCTGGATCCTCCGCCACCCCGACACCCTCACCGAGGTCGAACAGCTCCGGCTCAAGGCCGTCCTGGTCCACTGCCCGGCACTGGAAGCCCTCACCAAGCACGTCCGGCCCTTCGCACAAATCCTCACCCAGCGCCAAGGCCACCGGCTCCCCGAGTGGCTCGACGCCGTCCGCAACGACGACCTGCCCGGCCTCCACACCCTCGCCGCCGGCATCGACCGCGACCGCGACACCGTCATCGCCGGCCTCACCCTGCCCGGGAACTCCGGCGTCGTCGAAGGACACGTCAACCGGATCAAGATGCTCAAACGGCAGATGTTTGGCCGAGCAGGATTCCAGCTCCTCCGCAAACGGGTCCTGATGTCCTGATCACCAGCCTCAGCCGAGCCAGCAGGGAACTCGATGGCGTCACCTTTGGCGCCTGTGGAAAGGTGCTCGCCACAGCCACCAACGAAGAGACCGAGATGAACCACGACGACGCTCTCGAGCAGCTCAGCCACATTGCGCGTGAGAGGGCGTTCGGCCGACATGTTGGATCCGACCGTCTCATCCAGGTGGGGTTGGACGCACTGATGGCCGCTGTTGAGAGCCCTTCGCTCGCCATGCTGGCCGGCCTCTTGCGGAGCGAAGAACCGGAAGCCCCAGCTCTCTTCGACCAGGTCCTGGAGGAGCTCGGACTCCTCTTCCAACCGCCAGCCGACCCCCGGGCCGCGAAGTGGGCCATGGCCTACTGGATCGCCGGTCAGATCGCGGACGGATCTCTCGATCCCGCTACCGGCACCCATCTGATCTGGGCCGATGTCGCCTATGACCTCAACTATCCCGAAGAACTGCGACCACTCGTCTCGTGCGCGCTCAACCTGGATGGCTGGGACGAGAGCTGGGGCGTCTCCGTCGAGGCGCTGAAGGAAGAGGCGATTGAGGCAGCTGAACAACTCCTGAGCAAGCAGCCGCCGGGAGAGCAGAGGGACTGACTGTAGGTCCATTCGCCGTTGACTAGCTCATCTGCTTGCCGTCAGTCGTCATACTCCGTACGCGCGTCACGGAAGTTGAGCCAGAACCGAGTAGCGACAGCAGATGTACGCGTCACCGAGCAGAACGCGGATGGCGGCGTGTTCGATGTTCATGAGAAAAGACAGCGGCCGTGGGGCGGCCGGCCCGCAGTCGCATCCTCCGGTCGAGAACTGTGCTCGATCACAGCCAGGTGGTGGCCAGCCAGACGATTACGGCCGTCGTGGCGATGAGCCCGAGGTTGAGTGTGATCCGGCGGTCTTCGCCGGTCAGGTGGACGGCGATCGCACCGATCTGCAGGAGCACGAACCCGATGGCCGCGGCCAGTGCCAGCCAGAGTGCGATGCCGGTCAGCGGCGGCAGGATCAGCCCGGTCGCGCCGAGTATTTCGACCGTCCCCAGCGCCCTGACTGCGGGCAGGGGTATGCGGTCGACCCAGGCCATCATCGGGCGGAGTTGATCGCGGCCGCGAATCACTTTCATCGCGCCTGCATAGAGGTAGAAGAGGGCGAGCAGTCCGGCGACGATCCAATATGCGATGTTCATGATTCCCATCCACGGTCACCGGTTGCGGGTGACCCGTCGATTCCCAGGGCAACCCCTGGAGAAGGCTGGCCATTGTCTGAGTGACCCGGCAGTTGAAAGGTGGAGCGCCCGGCTGCGCCGGTCGGGCGGTGCCATGCCGCTGGCCTCAGGTGAGGTCGGTGGCGGGCTCGGTCGCGTAGCGGCTCATCGCATGGATGCTGGCCCGGTGCGTCAGCGGCTGGCCGCTGGCGATCGCGTTCTGGAGGTCTCGGAAGTACTGCACGTACAGGTCGGGGGTGAATGTGCTGAGCATGACGGCGAGTTGGTCGGTCAGGTTGGCGAAGGTGTGGGACGCCGGGCGGGACCACCACGAGCGTGCCCGTGGAGGCGTCGTAGTCCTTGTCCCCGACGGTGAACCGCACCGTGCCGGAGACGATGTAGAAGCCCTCGTCGTGCTGGGCGTGGCGGTGCTGCGGCGGTCCGGGGGTGTGCGGGGCGAGGACGGACTCGGCGATTCCGAGGCGGTGCCCGGTATGGCTGCCGTCTTCGAGGACGCGCATGCGCGTGGTGCCGATGACGATCGTCTCGCCGTCGTCGGGACCGACCACCGATACGGCGGGGTCGGCCTGCGGTTCGCTGGTCTTCGCTTCGTCGGTCATGCTCCGAGTGCACCGCTCGGGCACTGCGACTGTCCAAGACCCATTCCGCAACGCTGATACCTTGTGGGTATCGTTGCAGCGTGGAGCTACGTACCCTGCGCTACTTCGTGGCGGTCGCTGAGGAACTCCACTTCGGCCGGGCCGCCACTCGACTGCACATGAGCCAGCCGCCGCTGAGCCGGGCGATCAAGCAGCTGGAGGCCGAGGTCGGTGCCCTGCTGTTCGCCCGCTCGCCTGCCGGCATCACGCTCACCCCGGTGGGCGCAGTGCTGCTCGATGAGGCGCGGGCCCTGCTCGACCAGGCCGACCGGGTCCGCGCACGCGTGACCTCGGAGGCCGGCGTCGCGACCATCACCGTCGGCATCCTGGGCGACAGCACCGACCCGGGAGTGACCAGGCTGGCCGCCGCTTACCGTCGAAGCCACCCCGGCATCGACATCCGCATCCGCGACACCGACCTGACCGACCCGACCTGCGGGCTGCGCGCCGGACTGGTTGACGTCGCCCTGACTCGGGCGCCGTTCAACGAGACCGCCCTGACGGTGCGTGAACTGCGTACCGATCCGGTGGGTGTGGTCCTGCGCGCCGACGATCCGATGGCCCGCCGCGGCCAGCTGCAGCTGGCCGACCTGGGCGACCGCCGCTGGTTCCAGTTCCCGCAGGGAACCGACCCGATCTGGCAGTCGTACTGGAACGGCGGCGAGCCGCGCGAGGGCCCAGTGGTGCGCGTCGTCCAGGAATGCCTACAGGCCGTGCTGTGGAACGGCACGGTCGGCTTGGCCCCGCTCGGACACGACCTGCCCGCAGAGCTGGCCGCGGTGCCGCTGATCGACATGGCGCCAAGCCGAGTGGTGGCGGTGTGGAACGAGAGTGACACCAACCCGTTGATCCGATCGTTCATCGAGATCGCGACAGCCGCGTACCGCCACTGAGTACCTAGCAATCGGTGCTGCCGCAGCTCGTGAACAATTCGAATGCGGCGGCCCTCGGGACTGCCTCCCGAAGTGGTGAACATCTGCTGTCCATTCTCGGGTTCTGGCTCAACTTCTGTGACGGATGACAGCCAGTCACGGCTATGTGCCGGGTAGGCACCTGGGAGCTTGGTGGTGGATGCCATGATCGGGTGTGCATGACTGACGAGGGCAGCGACGGGGAGGGTGAGTGAAGCGCTACACAGCCGATCACCTTCGGGTGGTTGTGTTTGAGGAACACGTGCGGGCCCGCCCAGCGATGTATTTCCGGGTCGAGCGCGACAGTCCTGAGCTTCCCACCGAGGTGCTTCAGCAGGTGGTCTGGGACGCACTGCACCGCCGCGACGGCGCGCATGGACAGATCCGTGTCGAGATCGGATCTGACCTCAGCTTCACGGTGGAGGACGATCAACCCCACAGCGCCGACCAACAGGGAAGACCTCTGCCCGGATTCTTCGATTCCCTGCTCGACAAAGCGCGATGGGCTCCCGCCGCAGCTGCCGCACTCAGCGGCCGTACGGTTATCGAGGTCTGGCTGGACTTCCACGGCTACCGCCAGGAGCTGGCCCGGACGACGCCGACCGGCACCTGGGAAGAGTTCCCAGCGCCCAAGCCGTACGGAACCCTGACTACCTTCTACCTGGACCCCGATTACTGCGGTCCCGGCGAGGCAATCGCCTGGGCTCTGCGCCCCGATGAATTGCACGGTGAAGCATGCGAGGCCCATCCTTCACCCACGACGTTCCCGATCCACGATCTTCGCTCCAAGGCCGAGGACTCAGCTAGCGAGTAGCACCCTTCCTCCGCCACCATGCTCACTGAGCGCCAGGGCCAACGGCCTCCGGACTGGCTCGACGCCGTCCGGAAGGAAGACCTACCCAGCCTCCACACGCTCGGCATCGACCGCGAACGCGACGCCGTCATTGCCGGTCTGACCCTGCACTGGAGCACGGGCATCGTGGAAGGGCACGTCATCCGGATCAAGATGCCCAAGCGCCAGATGTTCGGCCGCGCGGGCTTCAAGCTGTTACGCAAGCGGGTACTACGCGCCTGAGGCAGCTGAATGAGTTCTGGCTACTTCAAGAGCCGGAAACCGGGCTGTTGGGCCCACGCTCTGAGGAACTCCGCCGAGCCGTACGCGGCTGGCCACGGATCGGTCATCGTTGCGACGATGCCCGGAAGGCCGGCCACGATTGGCACCTGGTCCTCGCGTAGTTCGGCGTTGGCGACGCCGCCGATCACGTCCATGACGGCGGCGGTCAGCAGGGCCGTGACGACGTGGTCGACGGAACTGTTGCTGAACGCGATGACGTCGACGGCGTGGGTCGGGGTGAAGCCGACGAGAGGTTTCTGGTCGACTTCGTCAGCGTGCTCGGCCTCGAAGATGGCCTCGTCGCCGATGCCGGCCCCCATAAGAGAGACCAGGACCGGCCGGCGTCCGTCGACGCCCCCGGTGTCCGTGATGCCGAGGCTCTCCGCGTGAATGTTCAGGTCGTACTCGCCGACCCGCTTCTCCTCAAACCGTGCAGAGGAGCGAGCCAGAAATTCGCGGAGCCGCTCGATCGCCGTGCGGGGGACAGTCACCGCCAACTCGATCACCAACACCGGTCCACTCATGGCTCGGAGCGTAGCCAGCCGGGGCTGCCATCCCCAACCGATTACTCAGCGTGCCCGCGCCACAGAAGTTGAGCCTGAACCCGTTCTCGTGAACAGAGCCACGTCAGAGATGGCGATCCAGTAGGCCATGGCCCACTTCGCGGCCCGGGGGTACATCCGGCGGGTGAAAGAGCAGTCCCAGTTCGTCCAGGACGTGGTCGAGAGCTCAGGCGCTTCGGGCTCCTCACTCCGCAGGAGACCGGCGAGCGTGGCGAGTGAGGGACTGTGGACGCCGGCGACCAGCGCGTCCAGCCCCGCCTGGATGAGGCTGTCAGAACTGGACTCAGACATGCAGGGTGGGCTGGTAGATGAGCTCTTGGATGTGGCCGTCGAGCGTCCGGCGCTCGATCAGCTCGAGGTCGAAGTCGGCCGCACCCTGGAAGATCGGGTCCAGCCCGGTCTGACCGGTGATCACAGGGAAGAGCGTCACCTGGACGCGGTCGACCAGACCGGCGGCCATCAGTGCCCGGTTCATCAACAGGCTGCCGTGCGAGCGCAACGGTGCCTCGGACTCCTCCTTCAGCCGAGCGACGACGTCGACGGCATCGCCGCTCACGACGTTCGCATCCGGCCAGTCGAGGGATCCTTCCAGTGTGGTCGACACCACCGTTGCCGGCAGGCTCCTCATCCGTGCGACCCATGGGTCACGCACCTCTGACTCCTCGGTGCTAGAAGCCAGCATCCGCGCGAACGCCCGATACGTGTTGGCCCCGAGGACCATCCGCTGCTCCTCGCCGTACAGGGCGAGGCGGTGGGCGAGGAGCTCGGGGCCTTGCTTGCCCCAGTAGCCGGTCCAGTTGCCGCTGGCAGCGCCGAAGCCGTCGAGGCTGGAAAAGACGTCGAATATGTAGGTAGCGGTCATGATGCTCTCCTCGAGTGCGGGCATGTCAGAGATACAGACTGGCAACCACGGCGAGACTCATCGCCCTTGGACTCCTGGAGTCCGGCCGCCCCCGGATGCGGCCCCAGGGGCTTTACCACGGCCAAGAAAGGGGAAGGTCAGCGTGATCGGCGACGCGGCGGGCGAGAAGAAGTGCGTGGTACGCCGATCCACAGGTCTTGACTATTCCTCTCGAACCGAGTCGCTACTGGCGTACAAAACCACTCGCCACCTCGTTCAGCTCAAGCTCGGCCCGTTGGTTCCGTTGGTTCCGGTGTCCGGGGCAGCTTGTTGGACGGAGCCCGTCCGGAGCCCTTCGCACGTCGACCGGGCGGGCCACCTCATCGACCTGCTCGCGCGAACCACTCTGCCGGGTTCAGGCAGTGCGCAGTACGGCGACCACTTTGCCGAGAATGGCCGCGTCATCGCCGGGGATGGGTTCGTACGCCGGATTGTGCGGCATCAGCCACACCCGGCCGGCGTCGCGTCGCAGCCGCTTGACGGTGGCTTCGCCGCCCAACTGGCGGCCACGCTGTCGCCGTTCTCGGCATCGGGCTGGCGCCTCACCGTGACTCGAACCTGCGCGACGAGCACAACCAGCTGCGTACGGACGTCAAGCAGCTGGCGCGCGTAGTCCACGTGCTGGAGGTCGAGAACCAGCAGCTGAGGCAGTCGGCCGGGAAGGACGGCGTGGTCCGGGCGTTCCCAGTTCAGCAGCGTCCTCCCGCCCGGTGACAAGGGCAGCAGGTCATGGGCGCGGAGCACCGTGAACTCCGGCGGGAGCGGAGCCCAAGAGCTGGGCGGTCCCGTCAGAGGCCGGGGTGCCCGCGCCGGCACGTCCGCTCCGTTGGGATCCGACGGGCGCCCGGGTCACGAGGTCGGGCACCGTCGTGCCGGTGGGCTGGGTGACGACGATGTGCGCCGCCTGCGCCGCGACCCCCGAGCCTCGATCGCCGTCGCCGCCTCGGTGGGTGAACACGAACGCTGGGCATCGATCGCGGGCGCCGTCACGGCCGAACTCGACGGAGCCCACGACCTGGCCTCCCGCCCGGCCGCCCGCTACTGGGACCTCGACGACCCGACCCCCGCCGCCCGACCTGGCCGGAATCCTGGCCGAGGACCAGGTCCGCCTCGTCCTCCACCCGGAGACCGTGAACCGCTACGCGTACGGACCGCTCAGCGACCCAGCCGGGCCGCGAGCCCGTCGAGCACGCAGTCCAGGCCGAACGCGAACTCGACGTCGGGGTCGAGTTCCTCGGCTTCGAGGACGCGGCGGGCGAGCATCGGGTGTTCGCCCGCCGCGAGGACCTCGCTGATGTAGGGGCCGACGCTGCGCTGCCACTCCTCCTCGCTGAGCCCGGTGCGCCGCTCCGCGCGTCGAAGGGCCTGCTGGGCGGCGACCGAACCCAGCACGTACGCGTGCACGGCGCCGAGCGCCTGCGAGGCCATGGTGATGTTGGGAGTGAGCGAGACGGCGGCGCGCAGCGCGGACTCGGACCGCCGCAACGAGTTGGGGCCGAGCGCGGGCCTCCCCGCCAGTTCACCCGCCAACCAAGGATGCCGCAGCAGCGTCGCACGCAACGCGTGCGCGACCGCCCCCAGATCGGCACGCCAGTCCTCAGCGGACTCGGGCAGCGGATCCTCGCCCTGCGCCGCGTCGACCATCAGGTCCACCAACTCGTCGCGGTTGGTGATGTACCGGTAGAGCGAGGCAGTCCCGGAACCGAGATCACCCGCGACCCGCCGCATCGAAACCGCCGCCAATCCCTCCGCGTCCGCGACGGCCAGCGCGGCGGCCACGTACTGGTCCACCCCAGGCGCGCGTCGACGCGGCTCGGGGCGCGGCCGGGTCCACACCGACGAGGGAACGGGTTCGGTCATCGGGGCGGTTCCTTTCCTCGTTGACCCGCATCCTACCTTCTGGCTACGGTGTATCCATGACGGAGACAGCGTATCCAGAAGTACCGGTGCTCGTGGTCGGAGGCGGCAGCGTCGGCCTGCTCACCGCGGCGCTGCTCACCCACCACGGCGTCCCCGCAGTGCTCGTCGAACGCCGGTCCGCGCCATCGGTGCACCCACGTGCCACCGGCATCGGACCGCGCACCGTCGAGGTCCTCCGCGAACTCGGGCTCGACACCGCCGTCGACGACGTCGCGGTCGACCTCCGGGGCGCCGCGGGCAAGGCGGTGGCGCGGACCGTCGTCGAGATGGGCGCGGGCGACGTCGTGACCGTGCCCATGCCGACCCCGTCCGCCGACGAACTGGACATGACGCCGTTCAGACTGCGCGGCGTCTGCGCCCAGGACCGGCTCGACGCCGTCGTGGCAGCCGACCTGGCACGCCGCGGAGCGGACCTGCGCTGGTCGACCCGCCTGGTCAGCATCGCGCAGGACGCCGACGGGGTCGACGTCGAACTGGAGGGACCCGACGGCCGCTACTCGCTGCGGTGCACGCGCGTAGTCGCCGCCGACGGCACGCACAGCACCGTGCGGACCGCGCTCGGCGTGGGCACCTCCGGGCCGGGCGACCTGGGCAAGTCGATGATCAACATCCTGTTCCGCGCCGACCTCCGACCGCACCTGCGGGGAATGTCCTTCGCCACCTGCACGATCACCACGCCGGAGGCGCCCGGCCTGCTGGCCACCGTGGACGGCGAGACGAACTGGGTCTTCCACGTCCCCTGCGACGTCGACGGCGGCGAACGCCCCGAGGACTTCACGCACGAGCGCTGCGCCGCGGTCGTCCGGCTTGCGGTCGGCGATCCCGACCTCGACGTCGAGGTGCGCAGCGTGCTCTCGTGGCGGCCCCGGAGCGCAGCGGCCGAAAGCTTCGCCGTCGGCCGCGTGTTCCTCGTGGGCGACGCCGCGCACACCGTGTCGCCCCTGGGCGCGTTCGGCCTCAACACCGGGGTCGGCGACGCGCACAACCTGGCGTGGAAGCTGGCCACCGTCCACCACGGCGAGGCCGGTGCCGGGCTGCTCGACACCTACGCGCACGAACGTGAACCGGTCGCCGCGGCGACGCTGGACCAGGCGATGCGCAGGCTCGCCGACCCGGAGCTGCACTGGGGACGCGGACCCGAGGCCGACGCCGCCAGGGCGGCGGCGGGAGTGTGGGCGGCGCCGGTCGTGCACCTCGGCCAGAGGTACGACTCGGCCGCCGTTGTCGACCCGCGGCCGGAACTCCCGTCCACAGTGGACCTGGTGCTGGACGGGTCGCCGGGTTCACGGGTGCCCCACGCGTGGATCGACGGGGTTTCCACGCTCGACCTGGTGGCGTCCCGGTGGACCCTGCTGGTGGGCGTCGCCGGCGAGCGCTGGCTCACCGCCGCGGCGGACGTCGGACTCCCCGCGCACCGCGTCCCGGTCCCGTGGCTCCCCGACGAAGGGGCCCTGCTCGTCCGTCCGGACGGGATCGTCGCGATGCGCGCCACGGCGTCGGCGACGGATCCGGCGCGGTTCCTCACCGAGGTCTTGGACCAGGTGCTGGCCAGGCCGGTCCGGCTGCCGAGCACCTGAACAGGGGCGCCTCGACGGAGGCGCCCCCTTCGCGGCTAGAGCTTCGTCGTGCTGACGTGGAAGTTCGAGGAGTACGCGTGCACTTCCTTCTTCGGACCCCAGCTCGTCTCGTGCCCGCCGAAGAGCGTCGAGAAGAAGACGCCCTTGAAAGGGATTCCGGAGATGCCGGGAGCGGACTTGCTCGACAGCACCTGCTTGCCGTCGTACCAGACGGTAATCTGACCCGTGGACCTGTTCACCGACTGGGTGACGCCATGACGCCGTCCGAGTGGGCTGAGTTGCGACATCTGCGCAAGCACGTCCGCGAGCTGGAGCTGGAGAGGGAAATCCTGCGCAAGGCGGCGCAGTATTTTGAGAACACCGGGCGCGAAGTCGGTATCAACGACTGGGGCGCTCTCGCCGCCGCCGTGTACCGGCACGCGTACGAGCTGCACGCCGGTGAACCCTTCTACGTCGAAACCCGCGTCGCGCCGCGGTCCTGCTGCAGATGTTCGTCGCCACCGCGCCGCTGACCGACTACAACGGTCTGGTCGGCAGCGCTCTGGCCATCCCCTACCTGCGCGAGTCCGGCGAGCCCGTCACCCCCCGGCGGCATGACCCAGCTGGTCACAGGCCTTCGAAACGACACCCTCACCCTGCGCGAGGTAGCCGCCCAGCTGCGCGCCTGGGCCAGCTGACCCGCCCCACGGCACTGGAGACGCAGCCGGGGCCACGGCCAGACCCCGGCGAGCGAGAGAACGGCCGGGTGCCGCAACCTCGTCGGCGGCCAATGGCTCCCCTGACTCCCCCGGCAGATTCAGCCGGAGCAGACAGCTGGTGCTGCCCGGCGGGCCGGCTTCGTGATGTGGGCGATCGTCGCGAGTTCCTTCGGCGCCTTCGGCGGTTCACGCCCCACAACGTGTCGTCGCCAACCCAGTAGCAGCCGTGGAAGTACCGGACCTCGTGGGTGCGGTGGTAGGTGGCCGGCACCCGGTCGGGACGCCCTGGTTCAGCCCAGCCCAGCCCGCGCCTGCGGTGGGCCGAATGCCGCGCGGGCCGTACTCGTCAAAGGCGAAGACCCGGTCCGGGAAGCGGTGCAGGACGTGCTCGATGCGGTCGAGTTTGGCGTCGCGCTCGGGCTCCGGGGATTCGACAGCGGCTGCAGCAGATCGTGCGCCGGGGCAGCGCGTGGCCAGGCGGGTGACGTGCCCGCTTTCGAGCACGTCATGGCTGGGCTGCGTGTTCCGAGGGAGGTCGGCCGCCCGCGCACTCGCCCGGTGAAGGTGCTGGCTGACCGCGCCTACTCGTCCCGGGCCATCCGCGAGCACCTGCGAAGCCGCGGGATCAGGGCTGTGATCCCACAACCCGCCGACCAGATCGCCAACCGCAAGCTCAAAGGCCGCCGCGGCGGCCGCCCTCCTGGCCGCGGCCGCGAGGCATACAAGCAGCGCAACACCGTCGAACGATGCATCAACCGCCTGAAGAACTGGCGCGGCCTGGCCACCCGCTACGAGAAGACCGCCACCATCTTCAAAGCCGGCCTCCACATCGCGGGCATCTTCATCTGGTCAGCGAGATGATCCGGGGGAATCGGCTTCGGGCCTTTCCGCAGAATCGGCGCGCCGGGCGCTTTAAACGCAGGGGCCGGGCGGCCGAGGGCTCGAGGTGGAGCTGCTCGATCGCCTCGATCACGAACCAGGCGAGGTGGTCCTCGGGCAGCCAGTCGCGCAGGTCAGGGGGCTACAGGGGTGCAGCAGCGCTTGGTCTCGATCGCATGTGAGGATGTTCTGTGGCATGCCCCGATGGTCCAAAACGGCCTGGACAGCAAAGGTTTGTGCGACAGCCTCCTCGAGAATCAGGTGCCAGAGTTGTCGACGAACCCCACGATATCGAGATATTCGATTTTGGGCGGGACGCCATAAATCCCCGTCACCTTGTCGACGAGCTCCTCTGTGAAGAAGGCGCGGCCTTTCTCCTCGTCATCCCACACGTAGAAGTTCCTTGCCTGAACGCCGTCTTCGTCGAGCATGAAGCTCTTGAAGCGAAGGCCGGCCATGCCTTCGAACGGTCCTCGGAGTTCGCCGGCAATCTTTGCGATAGTTGAACGATCGAACTTGTCGGTCTGCGCGAAAGTCACGAGCACGCCGATCATCGGGCCTCCTATCGATCGAGTGATGATAGCGGCGGATCCTAGTACACGCGGCCGGAAATTCTGGTCGTCAGGCCGCGAGTCGGAGGTACGGCTCGCGGTCGGCGATGCGGGCCAGGAGCGCGTCGAGCTTTGCGTGCGTGAACGCCTGCTCGAACGGGCGGGCGATTTGGCGGTGCAAGGACACCTGTCTTCCCCCGCGCCCCGGCGGCCGGGCAATAGCCCTGCCTCCCGAGGGTTTGCTGATCCGGAAGAAGCGGCCTAGTAGTGCTTCGTTGGGTCGGGGGCTGTCTTCTTCTGCTGGGTGTGGTGGGCAGGGGGCGTCCGCAGGTGGTGCAGGTTCCGGCCCAGCACCGCAGGAGGTCCTGGATGGCGTCGAGGACGTGGTAGAGAGTCAGGCCGGTGTATGGGCTTTGGGGTGGAGCCGGTGGAGGGTGAGGAAGGCCTGGGCGGCGGTGACCAGGGTGACGTGGTGGTGCCAGCCCCGCCAAGTGCGGCCTTCGAAGTGGTCCAGGCCCAGGCCGTGCTTGAGTTCGCGGTAGTCGTGCTCGATGCGCCACCGCATCTTCGCCCACCGCACCAGATCCTCGATCGGTGTGGCGGCGGGCAGGTTGGAGGTCCAGTAGCCGGTCGGGGCAGTCTCATCGGAGGGCCACTCCACCAGCACCGTCCGGACCGGCAGGACTCCGTCCCACTCGTAGTGACCGCCGCCTGCTTCCTGGGCGGCCCGCAGAGCCTGCTTGCCCGCCGGCCGCACCCTCAGCAGGGCAAAACGTGACGTCATCGGGCCCTTGCTGCCTTCACGCCAGGTGACCTCGGCATAGCGGGAGACCGGTAGTTCGGCCGCAAGGCGGGGCAGAGACCGTGGCGAGCTGCGATAGCGCGGCAGCGTCGGCGGCCCGAGCCCGCCATAAGCCGGTTGGTGCGGCTCGGCTGCCTCCGGGTGGGCGACCTCCTTGCCCGTCAGCGCCACCACATAGGACAAGCCCCGCTCCTCCAGGGCGAGGCGGAACGGCGTGCTCGCTCCGTACCCTGCGTCGGCCACCACCACCCGAGCGGTCAGCTGCCAGTCGGCGAGCGTGTCCAGCAGGCCAAGCGCCAGACGCCACTTTTCCTGGTGTCCGACCCCCGGCCGGGACCCCGGCTGCCCGGCAGCGGGCCGGGTTGTCGGTCCATTCCCGGGGCAGATTCAGCTGCCAGTTCAGGGGGCAGGAAGCGGTGTCGGTGGCCGCGTGGACGCTCACCGCGACCTGGCAGTTGGCCGCTTGCCCACCGCTCCGCAGTACTGGCGGGCCACCCCCACCGACCGGGTGCCGCACTTGGGGAACGACACATCGTCGACCACCCACACCTCAGGCGTGATCAACCCGGCCAGGCGTTCAGCGATCCGCCGCCGCACCGGCAACGGGTCCCACGGCGACTGGTTCACAAACTGCTGCAGGGCCTGCATGTTCCCGTCCGGCAGCCGCTCGGCCATCGGCTGGATCGACTTGCGCCGCCCATCCAGCATCAGGCCCCGCAGATAACACCCGCCCCACCGACGCTGATCCCGCCGCGGGAGCGAGGCGAAGCCACCACCCGCCCGCGCAAGCTCGGGCAGCCCTTCACCCGCTGGTCGCTGCGCAAACTCGCCGCCTACCTGCGCAAAGTCCACGGCCGGGTGATCCGCATCGGCCGCGAAGCCCTGCGCTGCCTGCTCGCCCGCCGCGGCGTGACCTTCCAGCGCACCAAGACGTGGAAGGAGTCCACCGACCCCGACCGCGACGCCAAGCTGGACCGGATCGAGCACGTCATCGAGCACTTCCCCGACCGGGTCTTCGCGTTCGACGAGTTCGGCCCGCTGGGTATCCGCCCTACCGCGGGCAACTGCTGGGCCGAGAAAAGCCGGCCCGACCGGTTGCCGGCGACCTACCGCCGCACCCACGGTGTCACCTACTTCCACGGCTGCTACTCCATCGGCGACGACAGCCTGTGGGGCGTCAACCGCCGCCGCAAAGGCGCCGCGAACACCCTGGCGGCCCTGAAGTCGATCCGAGCCGCCCGTCCCGACGGCGACCCGATCTACGTGATCCTGGACAACCTCTCCGCCCACAAGGGCGCCAAGATCCGCCGCTGGGCGAAGAAGAACAAGGTCGAGCTGTGCTTCACCCCGACCAACGCCTCCTGGGCCAACCCGATCGAGGCCCACTTCGGGACGTTGCGGCAGTTCACGCTCGCCAACTCCGACCACCCCAACCACATGGTTCAGACCCGCGAACTGCACCGCTACCTGCGCTGGCGCAACGCCAACGCGCGCCACCCGGCTGTGCTGGCCGCCCAACGCCGCGAACGTGCCCGCGTCCGCAGCGAGAAGGGCGTCCGCTGGGGTGGCAGGCCCTTGGCCGAGGCTGCATGACCCTCTGCATCACTGCTGGGAAACAACCTTGATCATGGTGTCGGAGCCGGCCCCGATTCCACAGTCGTGAAACCTTCCTCGACATACAGACGGCGTGCCCGATTCGCCCGCTCTACACTCAGACAGATCCGGGTGACGCCGCTTCCGGCCGCTCGCCGGGCCATCTCGGTCAGCAAGGCGTGCCCCACTCCCTTGCCCCGCCACGCTGGGACGACTCCCAGCGACAGTTCCGGGATGTCCGCTGCCACGAAGCCGTAGCCGGGATCGTCAGTGCCGAACAGGCGCAGCCACACCGCGCCGATCGGTTGTCCACCCGGGTCGACCGCAACCACTCCGAGATCACCCGGCTGGGGCCACCCCTCGACATAGTGCGCTGTCCGACGGTCCCCGAGAACCTGATCACGGCTGGCCACCTCCCGAGCAGGGTCCCAGTTCACAGCAGCCACCAGCATGTCCACGAGGAACTCCGCATCGTCACTGGTGGCTGCGCGCAACGAAAAACCAATGTCGCGCCCATACCGCAGATACTCCATGACCAGCCGCCAGGAGGCACATCCCACCCGGCGAACCGTCCCGGTCACAGCACTAGGTAGGGCTTGTAGGGGTCCAGCTGGCTGGGCCGTGGTTGTCGCCGGCTTCCGAGCAACTGCTCTGGGTATTCCGTGCGGGCGCATCGGCGGACCGTGTTGGCGCCCATGTGTAATTCTCGGGCGATCTCCCGGATGCCGTGTCCTTGGTCGAGGAGGGCGTGGACGATGGCGTGACGTTCACGGATGCGGGTTTCGATCGGAGACATCTCCTTCGCCGACGGCGGTTCGGAGGAGAAAGGAATATCCGGCCGGTCACCGGGACCAGAACCCGGTCGTCGCAGGCATTCGTTGTGCCGACGCACGCATTGTTCGATCGCGGTGCCGAGGTTTTGCCACAGGTGAAAGCGGTCAGCAACCTGGACCGCCTGTGGGGCTCCGAGGCGAGCGCCTTCAGCGTAGGAACCCGCGCGATCTCGGCAGATCACCTCGACGCCTGGGTGTTCACGGAGCCATGCGGCCAGGGTCCCGGCGTCCCGTCCCGGCAGCAAGCCGAGCGGTTTGCGGGTCTCGCAGTCGATGAGCACGGTCCCCTAGCGCTGCCCGCGGCGGGTGGCGAAATCGTCGACCCCGAGCACCTTGGGCACCGCCCAAGAAGGATCAGGGAGCGCCATCACCGGCCGCAGCAGCCTCATCCGACTGACCGCGCTGTGCAGCACCATGACCAGCCGGGCTCCCGCCCGGCCGGCGAGCGGGACGGCCACGGCCTCCAGGACCTGGCGCGAAGCAGGTGTCCTCTGCCGTACCGGAACGTCAGCCCCCCGACCTGCTCGGCGAACGTACGACGCCCACACATGGCGTCTCGCAGTACAACCGCCGCACCGTCAGTTCGGTCAGCACCGGTTGGTTGTCGGCCGGGGTACCGGCTAGCCGACGCTCGTAGCAGCTGTGCACACGATTCGACGGAAGCTCACAGTCCGGGCACGAAGTAGTGCCATCGAGGGTTCTCGCCACGATGTGCACGACACCGCACTCCGTGAACACCCGCTCCACTAGAACCGCTTTGAAGTGCGAAAACAGCACCGCTATGAGGTCATCACACCGCACCGGTCCCAGATGACGTGACGTCACCGTGGCAGAACCCCGGTGATCGTCCTCACGGAATGTGTGCCAGAAAGCTCGACTCACCTATACAGCCACCGTCCACCTCGTCCGCGACCATGAGGTCCGCTCCGGCTCGTCGGCGGGGCTGCTGCACATCACGCTGTACGACGCGGCGGACGAAGAGCGGGCCCGCGAGCTCGCGGCCGCGATGCACGCCGCCCTGTACCGCGACCTGGAGCCGCTGGCCCGCGCTGTGCCCGCCGTGTCCTGAGCGGTAGGGCTCCTGGAGTGTCACCCGGTTTTTTCCAACTCCCGCGCCTCGAGCCTTGTGTAGGGCTATCGCGCGAACTGGCAGGGAGCGCGCGCAGGGACTGTCTGGCACGTAAGGCATGTTCTCCGAGCCCCCGGTAGCCGGCTGACTCGGACGGGCGGTGAACGACGACCCACAGTTGCCGCGGGACTCCGCCGCCGCCTGGAGCTGGTGCAGCGCGACCTCACCGACCTGGCACTCCACGCCACCGCCATCCACGTCATCGCCACCCGCTGGGGGCCCTGCGCGCAACCGACTTCAGCCGCGCCTGCCGCGCCACCTACGGCATGTCGCCCAAGGACCACCGGCACCAGACCCTCCACAGCACAATGAACTCATTGCCAACGCAGGTGTGCACTCAGCGCTAACGACGCACCGACCACATTTCGGCACGATGGAGAGACGTTCGCCAATCGACCTGGAGGCCACCCCGGAAGAGCCATGCATCGAACAAGAGACCCGGTGCAGCACGCGGCGTCGCAAGGACGCGTCTGCGTCTCCACCGACCGCAAGAGCATCTGCTCGCGGTACTACAACGTCACCACCTGATACGGGGGACAACCAGCTGTGGCATCCATCCTCGCACGTACTGCCGCTGTGGCAGGCGCCGCAATCATCACCGCCGCCATCTTCACCTCACCGGCCTCCGCCGACTCCACCACGCCGCTTGCCCCGAAGGCTGCGGCCGGGCTTCCCAACGTCACCTTCGGGTCCCGCGCCGATCAGCTCGGCGACGGCACCATCTGGGCCAAGGACCGCTACGGAAACGTCGTCGCCGAAGCCCACTGGCAGGCCGACCCCGGCGGCACCCAGTACCCCAAGGGCGACACCCTCTACGTCTCCGACTTCATGGCCGACGGCCTCGACCCGCGCGGCGAGGCGTCCGTAGGCATCAAGATCAGCCCCAGCGGATCAGGCGACCGCGTCCAGCAGACCAAGAACGTCGCCGAGGGCACCAAACTCCACATCAACCTGTGCATGTCCAACTCCTCGGGCACCCTGTGCTCGCCCGGCCTGGCGGTGAAAGCCTGATGCTTGGCGCGCACCTCGCACGCGCCGCATACGGCTTTCGTGGGCGGTGACGTCCGTGAGGACGTCAAGCACGAGCTGAGCGTGTGTTGTCTCGGCAACGGCTACGACATCTGCTCGCTGCCGGTGAGGGTGTATTCCTGACCGGCCCGAAGGTGGCACGAACGAGGGGGCCGTACCCGTTGGGGTGCGGCTCTCTTGTGCTGTGTGGCCCCACACCCGCGCGTTAGCTCTAAAACTGACGGACGCGTCCTGCGGTGACGAAATGCTGTGGCTCTCACCGGGTGGAACGTCCGCCTCTGGTGCGCCGGCGTGTCCGCCGTGGGGGGGGCCGGTTTGGGAGCGTGCTGTCTGACGCGCGATCGTCGGCCGCGGGCGGTGGATGAACTCAGTGGCCGCCGCCAGGGCCCGGCGGGCCTCGTCGCTCGTCGTGGTGGGCCGTTCCGCTCCTGGCCCTTGTCGGCGGGCCGGACGCTAGTCGGGGATCCGGACTTGCTGAAACTGGGTAGGTCCTGGGCCGAGGAAGCGCAAAGGAGACCTGATGAAGCCGAAATCCCTGTTCGTCCTGCTAGCCGTCTTAACCCTGCTGTCGTTTGTCGCCCCAGCCCAGGCAGCCGAGGCCGCGGACCCGTACAACGGCCAGTCGCCCTACAAAGTGATCAACGGCCGCTCCTGCAACTCCGATGGATCCATCCACGACACCGAGGAGATCGTCCGGGGTGACAGCGTCTACGGCACCATCCAGTTTCGCTGGAATCTGCGATGCAACACGGCGTGGGCGTTCGTGAACTTCGGCACCAAGCTCAGTGCCGGCGAGTCAGGGAACGCGCTGATTCGCCGCGCCGGACCCAACGGCAGCCACGCACTCGCCTTCAGCTGCGACACCGCCGGCGGTAACAAGCATGTCCAGGCCGCTCAGACCACCTGCTACACGCCGATGATGAGCCGCAAGTACTCGATGTGGGTGGAAGGATACCTCTACCACAAGAACAGCGCCGGAGCGTGGGTCACTCACGCCTTCGGCACGACGCGATGGGTCCCCGGCTCCTGAGCACTAAGAAGCTGTCCATCGAACGGAAGTCTCGATCGGGTGATCGCAGCTTGCGCTGGGCAGGAGGACAGGGCCTCTTGGTGGCTGGGTAGCGTCAACCAACTCAAGCAGCCTATTGTCTGTTGCCTGTTGTCGCAGTTGCACGCCGCCGGGACCCCGGAGTCCAGCTCGGCCACCCGTGCTTGTGGCTGCCCGCGATCCCGACCGGGCTGGCTTCACCATCGCTTTGGAGGCCGCGCGCGACACGGTCGTCAGTTCCATCGGCCCGGCCCCAGCCGGTTGAACTCCGGGACCTCAACCGCGTACAACCGCGCCAAGCAGGGCCTCCTGGCGCTCGGTGAGACGTCAACACCTTCCGAATCGCCACAGGGCCCTGCCCTCATGCATGAACCACTCCAAGATCATCCGATCAGGATCCTTGTTCGATCCCCAAGCTCGATGATCGGTATGAATACGGCTTCTCATACGCACCCGACCTGAACCCCGTCGAGGCCGTCCGGTCACTCGTGCGCAGAGCCATGGCCAACACCGGCTTTGACACATCCGACGACCTCGACTGCAAACTCCGCCGCGAGTTACGCAGGATCCAGCTCCGACCCCACCTGACCGACGGCTGCCTCACCGCCACCGGCCTGGCTATCAACCCACCGACCCCACCGAAAACCCCAGTGGAGCGTTGATGCCCCTGAGCCTGACTCTGGCGCCGTGCTGCGTCGAGCGCCCGGTGATCTTCACAGGGGGGCGCTTTGCGTCCGGGTCCGACACGCGACGGCGATCGGCCCCAGAACAAGCCCCAGCCCAGGTTGACATCTCCTGTCGCGGCTACAAGAACACACCCACATGGAAGCTACGGTCTGCTAGTAGCCCTGCCGAGTCGAACGTCTGAACGTACAGGCAATCAGTGGTCGAAACCCGACCCTGCACGGTGATCTCACCCGGCGCTGACGAGCCGTTGGCGTCGGGAAGGCCGATGGTTGCGAGATAGGTGCCGTTGGTGATCGGCACATTGAAGCAGACCTGATAGGTGCCGGTGTTGGGACTCACGCGGGTCACCATTGTCGCCCCGAAGCTCTGCCCTGCAATCAGGGTGCCGTCGGCTGCCACGACAGCTCGCACGATTGCTGCGTTGGCTCCGGTCGCTCCGGTCGCTCCGGTAGGACCCGTGGCACCTGTCGCCCCCGTAGGACCCACGGTCGGACGTCCGGCATGGCTCCACGGCCCGGACGAGGACGACGACACCCACGGCGAGCATCAGCCGTACGAGCTCCGCGCGGAGTCGGTCCGGCCGTGAGCACCCCGAACCCACACCCGCGTCCGCTCACCCCGGCCGAACTACCGGACGGTGACACTTAGTTCCTTGTCTGCACTTCACTCTGCGGAGTGACCCAGAGGGCTGAGGACGCTGAGAAATCCGGTCGCAGAAGATGATCTGGTTCTGCAAACTCTGGGCTGTGGATCGCTTGGTGGAGATCGCAGATCGGTTGACCGAGGTCGGCGGCATCGTAGGGGTGTGTCTGGGCGGCAGCCGAGCGAGAGGAACGCATCGTCCTGACTCTGATTTCGACCTGGGCTTGTACTACCGGCCGCCGCTGGACACTGCTGCCTTGCGTACCCTCGCGTCCGAGCTGACCGGCGAGCCGGTGGAAGTGACGGAGCCAGGCGGCTGGGGACCGTGGGTGGACGGCGGGGCTTGGCTGACCATTGACGGCCGCCGCATCGACTGGATCTACCGCGATCTGGACCGGGTGCAAAAGATCTGGCAACAGTGCCAGGCGGGCCGCTTCGAGGTGGGCATTCAAACTGGCCACCCGCTGGGGATGTACTCCCACGCGTATGCCGGCGAGGTGGCCCTTGGGCGCATTCTCGCTGACCCCAGTGGTGAGCTGCAGGCCCTACAGCAGGAAACTCGCCGTTATCCGAAGCCGCTGCGCGAAGCACTGGTCGCCAATGCGCAATGGGAGGCCCCTTTCACCCTGGCCTGCGCCCGCAAGGGAGCGGCCCGCGGCGACGCCTTCTACGTCGCCGGCTGCCTCTTCCGCGCGGTCGGGCTTCTCGCGCAGGCCCTGCATGCTCACGCCGGTTGCTGGGTGCTGAACGAGAAGGGAGCAATTCAGGCTGCGGGAGAACTTCCGACCGCTCCCACGGATTTCGCCGCGCGGGCAAACGAGTTGTTTGCCGTGCTCGGCAGGACCCCGGACGTACTCTCCACCACGCTCGATGCCGCTGACGAGCTGGCCGCCGAGGTATGCAGACAGCTCGCATCCTGACGCAGCCCTGGTGACGTAGTCGACCCGCCTGGCCGCCGTCGAAAACGGCCGGCGCGCGCAGTATCCGCAGCATCTCTGTACTGCACTCGATCGAGGTTCGTTGCGGGTCACTGGGTCTCCTCGGGGCGGGGACCGGGGATGCCGAGGTCGGTGACGGTCCTCTTGATGAAGCGTGTGGCTTCGGCTTGCTTGGCTCGGAGGAAAACCAGGGCGGATTCGATTCCTTCGACCTCTCCGAGCCACTGCTCCCACTGCGCGCGTTTGCGTCGCATGAGGAGATGTCCGGCAAGGCGAGCGGCGAGAGCATGACCGGGATGAGCATCGTGGTGGCGTCGGCGCCGGTTGTAACGCTGGGTGGTGCTGGGGTCTTTTTGGTTGACCGCGTCCTGGACGTCCTGCAGCGGTCCCCCGGCGTCGAGGGAGTCGGTGATGAAGCTGCGCCTTGTGTCCGCAGAGGCTGTGTGTCGGGTGACCCCGTGTGGCGAGGCGTGTAGCTGCGGACCACTTTCGCGACGCAGGCAGCTGGATGTGTTGCATTCCGATACCGTCGCTGTGATGTGGATCACTCTCCAGGTGCTTCGGATCAGGCATGAGCGATCATGATCGGAATGGACACTCGTTTCCTTGGCATCGCTGAGCTGGTCGAAGCCCCGTCCGTGGCGGTCGTAGTCGACGTTATGCGTGCTTTCACCGTGGCTGCCTGGGCCTTTGCCCAGGGGACGGAAAAGATCGTTCTTGCTGAGTCGCTGGACGAAGCCCTGGCGCTCAAGGCTTCCCACCCGGATTGGGTGGCGCTCAAGGACGGTCCGCCCGCGCCCGGGTTCGACATGGTCAACTCGCCGGGCCTGCTGCGGTCTGTTGACCTTGGCGGACGGACCGTTGTGCAGAAGACCACGGCAGGGACGGTCGGCGCCCTCGCGGTCAAGGAGGCGTCGCTGGTGCTGTGCGCCAGCTTCGTGGTGGCGGAGGCAACGGCTCGGCTCTTGCGGACGCGCAAGAGTGACAGTGTCACGTTCGTGGTCACTGGCGACGATGGGCAGGCCGATGAAGATCTGGCGTGTGCTCAATACATCGCTCGGAGGGCCACGGAGGCTGGGACGGATGCTGCTGAGTTCGTCCGCCGCGCTGCCGAGTCGCGCGCCGCCGCTGAGTTGGCCGAGGGTGTGCGTCAAGGAGTCCATTCTGATGACGTTGCACTCTGTCTTGAGGTCGACCGGTTCCCCTTTGCCATGGTGGCGACCTTGGAAGGTTCGCTCATGGTCCTCCGTCCGTGCGCCATGCTTTCGCTGACCGACGATGCCCCGATCTGATCGCTGGTGAGGTCGAACTCGCACCATGCGAGAGCCAGCACCCAGTCGGGTATGCGGCATCAGCTGCATGTCCCGATGACTGGTTCGGGTGGCGGCAGGCGGCTGACCTGGGTTGCGCCAGCGGCGGCTTCGACAGGCCGTAACCCTCGAGCACGTCGACGCCGAAACGTTTCTCGAAGCCGTGCAGCACCTCGACCGGAAGCGACGCGCCGCCACAGACGGCCAGGCGCAGGCGGGCGGCGTGCCACCCGAGCGGACGCCACGGGCCTGCAGCAGCGCGGCGGTCCGTGCACTCAGGTCGTCCAGTTGGGAGTAGGTCAGCGCGGTGGTCTCGTGCCGTACTGCGATCCGGTCACCGTGGGCCGACGCGGAGCCCGTCAGCAGGGTGGCGAGATCGGTCATGGTGGTTCCCTCGATTTCGGGTTGGACGGAGGTGTGTTCAGCGGGCGGCCGACGTCGATCGGGCGCGCTCCTGCGGCGCCGCGACCACCTCCCTCGGGGACGACCCCGCCGCAGCCTGCCCCCGGCGGGTCCGGGTGCCGCTGACCGCGGGGCCCTGGCCATACGCTGCAGCAGGATCCCGGAGGGCCGTGCGGACCTCCAGGAGGCAGTCAGTGCCGCCCATGCGTGCAATGCCGGTGTGGTCGCGGAAGGCGCGCTGCGGGAACTGGGCGCCCTCGGCGACCGGACCCGTACCCGGATCCTTGGCGGTGTGGACGCGCTCACTCCGACCGGACGCTGGGTCGCCGAAGTCACTGCGGGTGGAATGAACAACCGGGAGACCGCCCAGCATCTCTTCGTCGGCCTGCGGACCGTGGAGATCCATCTCACCCATGTCTACGGCAAGCTGGACATCAAGGGCCGTCAGGGACTGGCGGAGGCACTGCGCTGAACGACCTCGTCCTTCGAGCGATGCGATCACGGGCGAGTGGTGAGCAAGTGGATGATCGCCCACGGGGCCGCGAGGACGACGGTCGCGGCGACAAATGCCGGACCACCGCCGACGGTGCAGAGGGCCCAGATGATGACTCCGGTCACGGCCGTCAGAACTCCGGCGAAGACCAGGAGAAGGCCGCGAACCAGCTTTCCTGCCGACGAGTTGGGCGTGCCGCTGGTGTTCACTCGCAGGTGCCGAGTGGGGTGCGGTGGAGAACGGCCGGGTCCCAGGAGTCGGATTCCCCGTCGTCGAGGGGCGATTGGCACTCGCCCGAGTGCTCGGCAGCCGGAGTCGTCTCGGCGAACATATCGCGCTGGACGGAGACGTAGAGGCTGCACAGGCTGAGCAACAGGGCGCAGGAGAGAACGACGATGACCACACTGTTGCCGTGCCGGTCGGCACGAACGGGCAACGCGGGCGGCCAAAGTGCCTGTGTCAGCGCCGATCCCGTCGCGGTGCCCGGCGCGTCGGCGGGTACCGGCGAGGCGTTGTGCCTCACCGGCGGGTGCTCTGCGGCTGCGGGTTGTGGGGTGTGCGGCATGGTGCTCTTCTCGTCGTGCCTGGGTGGCGGGCTTGTAGGGCTGCCCGTCTCCGCAGGGCTCTCCCCGAGGTTTGGGCGCCTGCCCGGCTCGATCCCATCAGCGGGCGATCGGCCAGGGCCAGGGTTACGGACCGTAAGACCCAGATCTTTCGGGCGATGGTCCGGGTCTTTCGGTGGAGCCACTCGGCAGCAAATGCCCTGCGGCAACGCCGTCGGCAGGTCCGGGTGCCGTACTGCGATCCGGTCACCGTGGGCCGACGCGGAGCCCGTCAGCAGGGTGGCGAGATTGGTCATGGTGGTTCCCTCGATTTCGGGTTGGACGGAGGTGTGTTCAGCGGGCGGCCGACGTCGATCGGGCGCGCTCCTGCGGCGCCGCGGCCACCTCCCTCGGGGACGACCCCGCCGCAGCCTGCCCCCGGCGGGTCCGGGTGCCGCTGACCGCGGCGTGCGCAGGAAATACCGCGCTCCTGTTGCACGACGGGACGGCACGTACAACGAAGCGCTCGACGCCGTCTCGAGGTCGAGGAACTGGACGTGCACAGGAGGGCACCACGAGCTCCTCGGACGGCCTGAGCCAGGCTTGAGGATCTGAGCAGTGACGTGATCACCAATGCGGGAATCGGCACGCCGAGCGGAGCGGCGGGCCGTCCCGCGGTGGATTCGGGACGGCGGGTGGGGGGCGGACGCGGTGGAGGCGGATGGTCAGCGAGGTGGTCCGATGATGCGGGTGCCGCGCAGGGCAGCGGCTTCGGCGAGCTTGGCTTTGGTGATCTCGAACCCGTCAGGGCGGGGGGTGGTGACGTCGCGTCCGGCGTGCCGGAACATCTCCTCTATGCCCGCGGGGGTGACGATGAGGAGGAGGTCTGCGCGGTCGGACGTGATGCGGTAGCCATGGGGGATGTTGCGGGGCAGGTAGACGACGCCGCCCTCGGACAGTTCGTGGCGTTCGTCTCCGACCCACACGAGTGCCTCGCCCTTGAGGAGAAGGAACACCTCGTCCTCGCGGGTGTGGAGGTGGAAGGGTGGGGCCTCGCCCTTGTGGATGTCGAACCGTCCGACACTGAGCTGTCCTTCGGTGGCCTGGCTGTCGAGCAGGATCGTGAACAGCCCCCCGTCGAGCCATTCAAGGGTCTGTTGCTTGTCGGGCTGGGCGAGGTAGGCCATGGTCATGGCGGTCTCCAGGGTGGGTGCGGCGGCTCTCGTCGGGCAAGTCAGGCGGGGAGGGAGGCCGGCGTCGGCGTCGACCTGGACGCAGGGGCCCAGTTGAAGGGCGGAAAGCATGGGGTGGACGGTGCAGACGCCGTCAGTCACACCGGTGATGGCACCACGAGCTGTTCGGACAGCCGGAGCCGGGCGTCAGGATCGGCGCGGTGACGTGATCACGAATGCGGGTATCACTACCGCGCCGACGATCAGGTGCATCAGGGCCAGCAGGAGCTGGTCGGACGTTGTGACGCCGGCCCCGTTGTAGGGAAGACCGCCGACGAGCACCAGACCCGTGAGCGCCGCCCAAATGACGGTGGCCCGCCGAGGGACGAATCGTTCCAGCAGCTCCAGGAGTCCCCAGCCGAGCAGCGCCGGGACGACGGAGGAGGCGATCACCACGCTGATCAGGATGGACTGGGCCGGTCTGCCGAACACAGCGGGAGTCCTGAGGTCGTACCCGGCGACGTCGGTGAGGACGAGCACGTACGCGAGGTTCGCGAGGAGAGCAATGCCGATGGCGGCCGCTCGCAGTACCCGGGCGTTGGTTTCGGTGAGGCGGCGGGCGGACGGTCTCGGTGCGGACGATGTGGTGGCCACGATGGGTGCTCCGTTGGAAGAGGTCGGGGAGTCAGCGGATGACGGGCAGGATGAGGTGGGAGGGGTGGTCGGCGTCGTGATGGATGAGGTCGCGGCCCACCTGGTGGCCGTAGTAGTGGTGGAACAGGCCGTCGGCGACAGGGGAGTCGCCGTTGGCGATCTCCAGGCGGATGCGGCTGCCCTTGGGAAAGAGGTAGGAGGTCGGCCAGACCTCGATCTCGTAGCGGACGACGCTCCCCGGCTCGATCGGCTGGGGCGGATGGGTGCGGTGGGAGGCCTTCAGCCAGCCGCGGGTGACCATCGCGGAGGGCAGCGGCACGTTCTTGGCGACCTTGCGCATGAGGGCCTCCTTGAGCTTCGGAACGGCCTTCTGCTCGGAGACCTTGACGTGGAAGTCGGTGTCGGTCTGGTCGGACTCGGCGTACAGCACCAGGGTGATCTTCCCGGTGACCTCGGTGTCGTGTTCCAGCGGCGGGGTGGTGAAGGTGAGGATGCCGCGGGTGGGCTGTGGGATGCCGTCGGTGATGACGGTGGTGCCCACCGTCCACTCGGGGTTGGGGTAGTCGTAGGCGGTCGGCTCGCCGGGCGACTGGGTGGGCGGGGTGGTGGTGAGGCTGCCGTCGTTGAGTGAGCGCACGGCGTGTGCGGGTTCGGGGTGCAGGTAGAACGTGGTCGGCACGGCGCGCTGGGGTGGCCATTCGGATTCCGCCCGCGGCCGGCTCCCGGTGTTGCCGACCTGGATACGGACCGGCGGGCCGTCCATGACACCGTTGCCGATTCCCTTGAGCCAGTGGTCGTACCAGGGGCGGATGTAGGTGTCGAGGAACTCGGTTTGGTAGTAGCGCTCGTGGCTGTCGATGCCGGCGAGCACGACGAGGCGCTTGTCGGTGCCCTTGAGCCGTTCGTAGCCGTCGAGCTGACCGCGCAGGTGCAGGCCGACGCCGTACCACCAGGCGATGTTGAGCACCGGGATGTCGATGTCCTCCACCTTCACCGCTCGCTGGTCCCACCAGTCGTCGACGACGGGCCGGTCCAGGGTCATGCCGATGATGTCGGCGGTGACGCCGCCGGGCCGGGGCGGGGTGCCGCCGCCGATGGTGGCGCTAGCACGTAGGTTGTCGGTCGACCAGAAGTTGAGGAACCCCATGGAGTAGACCCCGCCGTGGTAGACCGCGTCGTGGTAGAGGTTCGTGAACCCGCTGTAGATCAGCGCGCAGGTCAGGTGCGGCGGGCGCTGCGCGGCGGCCAGCCACTGGTTCACGCTGTAGGCGCTCTCCCCGATCATCGACACCTTCCCGGTCGACCAGGGCCGGGAGGCGATCCACTCGATGGTGTCGTAGAAGTCACGCTGCTCGGCGAGTCCGAACAGCTCGAACTCCCCTCCGGACCTGCCGGTGCCGCGCTGGTCGCCGACCACGACCGCGTAGCCGTGGCCGGTCCAGTAGTCGAGCGGGCCGGTCTCGATGTACCGGAACACTGACACCGCAGGCAGGTACAGCAGGTCCTTCTGGTAGGGCGCTACTGCGTACAACCCCGGAAACGGGCCATCCCCGTCGGGCAGGTACACATCTACGCAGATCCGGACGCCGTCGGACGCCGTGATCCATTCGTCCTTGACCGTGCGCATGATCAACTCCTAATTTCCTCGCATGTAGAAACTAATTTCACCGTATGCTGAAACTGTCGCGGACGGAAGTCCCTTCTCTGACCTGTTACGGAAGGTGATGCGGTGTGACTGGGCGAGGTCCCCGAGGAGAGCGCGGAGAGCAGGCGGACAAGATCATCGCCGCCGCCCGCAGATCCTTCGCCACCCGTGGCTACGCCGCGACCTCACTGCGGTCGGTCGCCCAGGACGCCGGCGTCGACCCCGGCCTGGTGAACTACTACTTCCGCACCAAGACCGGGCTGCTGGAAGCGGTCATGCAACCCCCCGAGGCGTTCGGCGCAGCCGTGGCCGCCGCCGCCAAACAGCCCATACACCAGCGCGGACGCGCGTTCGTGCAGGCCAGCCTGCGCCTGTGGGAAGACCCCGCCTCCGCCGAGATCCTGCGTTGCATCATCCTCACCGCCGCCCAGGAACCCGCCGCCATGCACCGCCTGCGGCAGTTGTTCTCCGAACTCGTCCTGGCCGTCGTCTCCCACAGCCTGCCCGAGACCGAACGCACCCTGCGCGCCAGCCTCATCGCCACCCAGATCGTCGGCATGGTCATGAACCGCTACATCTGGCAGGTCGGCGACATCGCCACCCTCCCCGCCGACACCGTCACCAACCTCCTTGCCCCCACCATCCAGCACTACCTCGCCGACACCCTGCCCACGAAGCTCGGCGACGGCTGGAGCTGAGCTGACCGGGCCCGTCCGCTGAACGGCTAGGACGAAAACCCCCGCTCATAGTCGCCTTCCTGCAGACCGGCAGCTCTCGGCGCGGTCCGGGTCCTTTATGGAATGAGTAGTGCGCCTGATGAGCTGTCGGTGGAGTGCGGCGTGAAGCTCACTCCTGGGTTGAAGATGGCGGTGGTGAGCGGCGGCGAGGCGTCACGGTGACGGCGACGTGGAACGTCTCGAGGAGCGATACGCCGGAAACAAGTGCGGCGAACACATCGCCGCCCCCTTCCACGCCGTTGACTGGTGACGGGCAGTCACCGAGCTGACGCGAATATGGGCGGGCTGGCCGTGCTGGAGGCGGATGACCCATTGTGGTCGGCGTTCGTGACTGTGCTGGCCTCAGGCGGTCAGGTCGCCGGCGGCTGGGCCTTCGCCCTTTGCGGGGAGCCTGATCGTCCGGTTCTCCTCACGCGCGCCCACGTTGTCAACCTCGCCCTCCCCAACCGCCTCGAGGCCTGGAGTTCCCGGCGGCGCCGGTGGACCACGCCTTCGGCAGCACGTCGGCTGCCGAGATGGATTTCGGCGAAGGCATGGAAGAACTCCTGGTGGCCGAGGTAGAAGCCCTCGTAGTCCAGGGGCAGGACAGCGGCGCACGCACCGGCTGGCCTCATCCCTCCTGGGGCGAGACGTCACCCAGGACGTCGTCGTCGCTCACTCGGACCTCCGGCGTGCAGTACTCATCGCAGTTCCTCTTCACTGACGGCGGCACGGCAACGAGCCCGCACCGGGAGCCAGTTGGCTCTGAACACCCCCATCCTGTCCGAGCCAGCACGCCAACCGCCCGACAGCGAGCGTGGATGCTCGCTTGAGTGCCAGGACACCGGCTTGACGGCCGGGCGCCCTACCGGTGTTCCTTTACCTTCTCTTTTCGGCGTCACCTCATGGAAGAGAGTCCTGAGTGAGAGACCGAACGGCTGGCAGCCAGCAGCAGGGACGACGGGCGAGGACCCGGCGAGCTCGGCCGGTGCCCTTACCCCGTCACCCTCATCGTCGACTCCCAGTCAGTGAAAGCCGCCGACACGGTCGGCAAGGCCAGCCGAGGGTACGACGCCGGGAAGAAAATCAACGACTGCAAGCGACATATCGCCGTCGACACCAAGGGTATGCCGGTGGTGGTAATGGTGACTCCCGCGGACATGACCGACCGGGACGCCGCCCGCGAAATGCTCTGGCGCCTGCGCCTCACGCGTCCCCAGCTCACCCCAAGTGTGGGCCGACTCCGCATGCGCCGGCCAGCTCGTCGACTGGGCCGGCGATTCCTCCACATCACCCTCAAGACCGTCTCCCGGCCCGAGGCGCCGAGGGGTTCGTCGTTCTGCCGCGCCGCTGGAAGGTGGAACGAACGCTTGGCTGGATCATGCACGCCCGCCGAAACGTCAGGGACTACGAACGCCTTACGCACCACAGTGAAGCCCATCCGACCTGGTCACTCATCGCTCTGATGACCCGGCGCCCGACCCGAACCGCGGCAGCCCAGAAGGCTGCCGGGCGGCGGTGAGACACCGGCGAACGCTTCGCCACCGTCTCGAGTGGACGGCCCGTACGCCCCTCCACAGATGGAGGAGTGAACAGCACGCCGCAGCACGGAAACGATGCGTAACGCATAAATTGCGCCTAAGACCCCAAAATATTCGAGGCGCATCGGTGAGCCGATTCGGATTGGTGCGCCCCGTCCACCCTCAGAAGGGCGAGTGCATGTCGAGATTCAGGGCTCTTGCCGGGGCGGCGGTGATGGTCGCAGCTGTCATCGGCGTTCCGGCCACCGCTCACGCCGACGACGCCGACCACGGCGATCGGGTCCGCTGCAGCGAGCAGGCCCTCAAGGACGCGATCAAGAAAGCGAATGACGCCGGTGGCGGCACGCTGAGCCTCGCCCGTCGCTGCACCTACACCATCACGACGCCGGACAACGAGGGCAACGCTCTACCGGTGATCACCAGCAAGATCACTGTCTACGGCAACGGAAGCACCATCAGGCGCAGCTCCACGACAGCATTCCGCATCTTCCAGGTCGGCGCCCCCGATGAGATCGGCTTTCCCCGACAAGGAGACCTGACCCTCCACGACGTCACCATCCGCAATGGCCGCTCAGTAACAAGCAGTGCGGATAACCCGGGTAACGGCGGCGGCATTAGCGTGTTCGGCAGCAAGCTCACGCTCGACGGATGCAAGGTTGTCGACAACAGTACCGACGGCTTCGGCGGAGGCATCAATCACTATTCCTTGTTCAGCAAACAGGAGGACTCTTCGCTCACCATCCGGAACAGTGTCATCAGGGGCAACCACGCGCACGATGGTGGCGGAGTGTGGCACGTGGACGGCATCGCGACGTACTCGCACAGCACCATCAGCGGCAACAGTGCCGATGGCCAGGGCGGCGGCCTCGTCGTGGGCGGCCCCAGCGTGGTCGTCAACGACACCAAAATCACCAGGAATCACGCCGGTGTTGTGGCAGGCGGCTTGCTCATCACCGTAGCCGAGAACGAGGGCGCCTTCACCAGCGTGGACCTCAACGACACGACCGTCGGCGACAACACGGCAGCCGTCTCGGCCGGCGGCATCTACCAGACCGGTGGCAGTGCAGCGAGGCTCAACCGGAGCCGTGTCCACGGCAATACCACCACCGGCGCCAACGGCGTAGCCGGCGGCATCTTTGTCGAACCGTTCAACCTCATGACACTCCGGGACAGTTCGGTCGACAACAACTCCTCCCAGCGGGCTCCCGGCGGGATCTACAACGGGGGGGACGACCGCGTGGACACGGTGATCCTGATCTCCAGCCGTGTAGTACACAACCGCCCCACCAACTGCAGCCCCACACCGCTACACGGGTGCGTCAACTGATCCGGCCCGACCCTTCCCTGACCTGCCACCGGCTCTGATCGGCAACCTCCGCCGATTCTGCAGGTGATGGTCCTTCGTGAACGCTCGCGAAGGACCATCACCGCCTACTACCCCCCGTCCGCACAGGCGCCCGGCATGCGGAGGCTGCCAGTTCCCGGGGGCGCCCGCCACAGCCCCTCCAGTGAAATCCGGCAGAATCGGTCCTCGAACGCCTTGATCTCCTTGCCCACCAGGCGATCGGCCTTCCCCGGGCCGGCGGTTCCATGTCGTCGTTGCGGCAGCGGGCCACCGCGGCCATCAGACGCTCACGCCTGGCCCGCTTCGTCAGCACCTGGTACGTATGCTGCGGCGTGTCTGCCATGTCCCTCGAAGACCTGCCGTACGAAGTCCAGCGGCACCCGGGCATGGAACAGATCCGATATGGAGTTCACGAACACCGTCCGCGGGCTCTTCCACCCGTACCGAACCGAAACCGGTCACATCCTGTCGCCGGATTCCACGTCGCCTCGGTCCACTCAATTGCGCTTCGATCACTCATCAGCTATCTCCCCGCCGTCCAACCGCTCCCACCAGACGCGGGACGGCATGCTCAACGAACCAAAACGGGCGTTGACACCACGCCATCCAACCACCCCAACACCGCCTGCCCATCGGCTATCTCCGATCTGCGGACATCGCCGGGGAGACCGCCGGCGGGCCGCTCACGCGTCGGAGTCAGGCTGTCCCCCCAAGGCCTCACGAAGACGGCCAATCTGTCACTCGTACGTGGGGCGGAGCCGCTGTTCCCGCAAGCCTCCCCTTCCTGCCGCTGGAAAATCCGGCCATGGGGACTGGCAGGCGGACACTGCGGGTTGGTGTGCTCTATCTCGTGTTGGCAGTTGGCGGCATGGCTGGGGCCGTGTGCACTGCCGTCCGTTTCGATCTGCGGGTGGCAGAGACGGTAGCGGCTCTGCTTCCGTCCGTAGGCGGCCTGTACCTGTCCTGGGCAACCTTCCGGGCCGATCGGCGGGAGGCCGCCGACGGGTACGACGTGGCCCAGATCGCCGATCGGCTGGCAGTGGCCGTGCGGAGCCAGTGGGAGTCGGAGGCCCGGGTGCGGCGGCTGAACGACCCCTATCCGCTCCCGGTCTCCTGGCAGGCAGCCGATCCGCGATTCGGCGAATCGTGGTCCCTCCTGCGGCAGATGGCCGGGGACTGGCCGTCCGGCAGGTCGGCTCCTTCCTCCGGCTGGGCCACTGGGCCTGCTGGACTGGCCGGGACAGGCGGGGAGATCACCGAGGTGTTCCTGGAACGGGTGCCGACACGCCGCCTTGTGGTCCTCGGTGAACCGGGAAGCGGGAAGACGATGCTGCTGATCCGCTTGTTGTTGGCCTTGGCCGCCGAGCGCACAGAGGGAAGCCCGGTTCCGGTGCTGTTCCCGCTGGCCTCGTGGAATCCTGCGGAGCAGACGCTGGAATTCTGGATGGCGGAACGGCTCGCGCGTGACTACAGCGGTCTTGGCGCCCCAGAGGTGGGGCATGCGGAACACCCTGGGCAGGTCAGCCATGCCCGAGCATTACTGGAGGGCCAACTGATCCTGCCGGTCCTGGACGGGTTCGACGAGATTCCGGAACCGTTCCGCGCCATGGCGCTGGATGCGATCAACGCCGCCCTGCCGCTCGGCCAGCCGCTGGTGCTGTCCAGCCGCGTGACGGAGTACGGGGACACGCAGGCCCCGGCCCGCGGCGTACCGGTCAGGCTTTGCGGTGCCGCCGCCGTGGAGCTGCGCCCCTTGGATGCGCCGGACATCGCCGACTATCTGAAACGGGATGCCGGGGGCCGGCACACAGCGGCGGCTGCCCGCTGGGATCCGGTGATTCACCTGCTCGGCACCGATGCCCCCGTGGCACGCGCACTGACCACACCACTGATGCTCTTTCTGGCCAGGACGGTGTACAACCCCCGGCCGGGGGAACAAGCCACTGTCCTCCCCACGCCTGCGGACCTGTGCGATCCGACCCGCTTCCCTGACACCGCAGCTGTCCGGGCCCATCTCTTCGACGCGTACGTGCCCGCCGCCTACCGGCCACATCCGCGGTATCCGTGTCGCTGGTCTCCCCAGCAGGCCGAGCACACCCTGCAGTATCTGGCGCGACACCTGCAACACACCCTGGGCGGCACTGCCGACCTGGCCTGGTGGCAGGTGCGCCGTGCGCTGCCGCCCCGTATCGCCCAGGTGGTGACAGGAGTTGTCCTCGGTGTCGTGGCGTGGACCGCCGCGAGCGTGGTGGGCAGGCTCACGGCGCTGCTCGCCGGCCTCGATTCCGGGTGGCAGACGGGCCCGCCCGCAGCCGTCGTCGCGGGCCTGGCCGGAGGGATCGCAGGCGGCATCGGCTGCGGCCTCGTCGCAGGGGTGACCGGGGGCATCGCCGAGGGCATGCCCCACGCGCTCAGTACTGGGCAGCCAGGATGGCTACCGACCACGTTGGCCTATGGACTCGCCTACGGCTTCGCCGGCGGAATCGTCGGTGCCCTGTCGAGCAGACTCGCGGTTCGGCAGCCCGGAACACCCTCGGGGCACCCGCGCTGCCGGCTCTGGGACTGGCGCATGTGCGCCCTCGGCTTCACCGCCGGGGCCGTCCTCTGGTTCGCGTTCCGCCACAGCTACGGCCCGACGGCCGCGGCCGTCGGCGCGCTCGTCAACGGGGCGGTCTACGCACTGGCCGGCGGAGCCATCGGTGCTCGGGCAAGCAGCCTGGCCGCACGCCGCCCGAACGCTATCCCGACCGTGCGCACGCTGTGGGCCTGGAACTGGCGGGGCTTTTCGGTGGGTCTCGCCAGCGGCTCCACCATCGGCGTCACCCACTGGGGGGTACTCAGGATCCAGTCGCTCCTCACCGGCACTCCCTCCTACACCTTCACGACCATGCTCGCTTTCTCATGCGCGTTCGGGCTTGCTGTCGGAATTGCCCACGGCCTCGCCGGCAAACCGGCTGATCTCGCCACCTCCATCGGACCGGCCGCCCTCCTGAAGCAGGACCGAAGGATCTTCCGCAGGCTGTGGACTGTCGTCGGCCTCGCGGTCGGCGCTGCGTTCCTTCTGTGCTACAGCGTCGAATACGCCGTACAGGGCGGGTTTTCCTACGGTCTGGGCCAGGGGACCACGGGCGGACAGGCGATGCCGATGAGCCCGCCCCACATCATCGACCGCGGTCTCGCCTACGGACTCACCGTCGGCCTCGCGACGGCGCTCGGCCACAACGCCTGGTGGTACTACACCCTTGCCCGCTACCACCTGGCGGCGCGTCGACACGTCCCCCGGGACCTGACCGCCTTCCTCACCGACGCCCATGAACGACGCGGCGTATTGCGCCAGGTAGGAACAGTCCACCAATTCCGTCACATCGACCTGCAGCACCATCTCGCCGGCCCATGGCCGCCTCACGAGCCCGGAGCGTCGCACCCGCCGCTGCTCTGGCCAATGTGCCGGTACACCGATCGGGCATCGCGACCAAGGGGGATTCATTCATAACGCCGACCCTGAGATCTGCGTGGCGTGCGGCCACTCGGCAACAGGGGAAGACGTACTGACCACTGTCGATGGCGGTACGCGGATCCATCTGCGGCACACCCCAGACCCGCGCTCCGGTTTCTACGTTGCGCCCGTCGGCCCCGGCCCCAAGACGGGCGACGGGTTCGACGCTCCGCGCCCGGAAGCGGTCTATGCGCATGCGCCGGACCTGCTGCGCGAAGCGGCCGAGGTGATGCGCATCGGTACCGAGCTGTCGGTGCGGGCCGCTGCCATCGCCAGCACCATGGAGCACCCCGTGGGCGAGATCGTGGACGCCTTCACCGACGGGATCGACGTGGACCGCGCACGCGCGTACTTGTTGCGCCGTGCGGCCCTCGCGGACCGCCATGCGATCGAGTGGCCCGCCGAGGAGCCGATCCTCCGCGACGCGGTGGACACCTCCCAGGACCTGATCCGCTTAGACCGCCGGCACCGCGAGTTCGCACCACCGGGGCCGCCGGACCCGGCTCCCCCGAGTGGGACCCCTCCGCACGCCCGTACGTCCGCGCCTGCTACGCGGCAGGGGGGTGGCCCTGATGCTCTTCGGATTCGTCAGGCGCCGGCGGGAGCAGCGGGCCTCCGAAGCATCTGCGCACCGCTGCCGACATCGCCCTCCGCACCGCTCGCAATACCGCGGCGGTTCAACCAGTTCACCCAGACGCAGTCCGGGGGTACGTGGCGGTCTGCGTCCAGGTCGTAGAGCTCCGCGTCGATTGATGACTTCGGGAGTTCTTCGGCGTCTTTCAATGCTTTGTCGGACGCCTCGGTGTGGTTCAGCTCGGCGGCTGTCTCGGGCAGTTTCTCCGCGAATGCAGCGGCTTCCTCCACTCGCTGGTGGAACGTCATGACCGTCTTGAGGTTGTGCCGGGCGGTGTGCTCGAGGAGCGCGGCCTGCAGGAGTGCGAGGCGCCGGCCCCGCAGCGCCTCCTCCGACAGCCCCAGGACCGGCGAGGGATTGCGCGAACTGCCGCCGTCGGTACGCCGCGAGAAGTCGTCTGGCGGGTCTGCGCCGGTGCATCGCGCGAGGGTCATCTGGGATGTCGTGCTGATCGTGTGATGCCTCTTGGCATCCGTGATGCGGGGAACGGGAACGGGACAGCATGAGCGCGCTCGACGCCGCAATACACGAATGCCCGGTTTGGCGATGGAGAATGTGGGCCATGAACTGCCACGAAATCGATACCGGAATTTTGCGTGCTGCGGAATTCCCTTACCTGGATGCCACCGGACAGGCTTATTTGGACCATGCTGGATCGGGGCTACCGCCGCTGTCGCTGGTTCAGGGGCATCGTGATCGACTGGCAGGCGCGGCGTTCGGCAACCCGCATTCATTGTCCCCGGCATCGGCGGAATCGACCCGGCTGATGGAGGAGGCCCGCGCAGCGGTGCTGCGGTTCTTCCGTGCCGATCCCGGCGAATACGCGGTCGTCTTCACGGCGAACGCCACAGCTGCCCTGCGACTGGTCGGGGAGGCATTCCCGTTCGGCGACACCTCCGTGCTCCTACTGACCGGCGACAACCACAATTCCGTTCTGGGGATTCGCCGGTACGCCGTCCGCACAGGTGCGCGGGTGCGGGTGATCCCTCCGCAGGGCGAGGAGCTACGCACTGGCCCAGGGGCCGTTACGCGCGCACTCAACGCGGGCGGGGACACCCGAGCGCCGTCGTTGTTCGCCTGGCCGGCGCAGTCCAACGCGACCGGCACCCGGCACCCCCTGGAGTGGGTGGAACAGGCTCGTCGGCACGGCTGGCGGGTGTTGCTGGACGCGGCGTCGTTCGTACCCACGTCCCGACTGGACCTCAGTATGGTGCGGCCCGACTACGTGGCCGTGTCCTGGTACAAGGTGTGCGGCTACCCACCGGGGGTCGGCTGCCTGGTGGCCCGGCACGAGGCGCTGGAAATCCTGCGGCGTCCGTGGTTCGCCGGCGGCACGGTTCTGGCGTCGTCCTCGCACACCGACTGGCAGTTGTACGCCCCCGGCCCCGAGCGCTTCGAGGACGGGACGCTGCCGTTCCTGTGCGTGCCGGATGTCACAGCGGCGCTGGACTGGCACCGTCAGGTCGGCTATCCGCGCATCGAGGCGCACACGGCCGGTCTGACGTCCCGGCTGCTGGACGGCCTGCAATCGCTGCGCCACAGCGGGGGCGAGCCCGCAGTACGCGTCCACGGCGCCGCCGGGACGGTGCTGCGCGGACCGACGGTCGCCTTCAATCTGCTGGACCGCGGGGCGGATTGATGGACGAGCGGACGCTCGGTGTGGCCGCGGCGAGAGCGGGAGTGAGCGTGCGTACCGGATGCTTCTGCAATCCGGGGGTAGGCGAGGCGATCAACGCTTTGTCGCCGACCGTGGTCCGCAGTGCGCTCCGCCGCGGCCATCCGGCCGGGGTCGATGACTATGTGAAGCTGCTGGGCGTGCGGGCCCTAGGCGCGGTGCGCGCGTCGGTCGGTGCGGCCAACAACGCCGGTGACATCGACCGGCTGCTCCAGGTGGCGGCGGAGACCGCGGCGACCCGTTCGCCCTCTGCGGCGGGGCGCCGCAACCACTGCTGACCCAGGCGGATCCCGCCGGGCCGCCGATCGGCCGACGCCGCTCCCCGCCGACCTGGACGATGAGTCCGGTGTCTGGCGGCGTATCCGGGAATGCGGACAGGGCGTCCATGATCGTCGTGTGACGAACGAGAGCCTGGACACCCTGTTGACCGCACTGTACGTGAAGATCGATGACGAGCTGGAGATGGAACGATGCATGGGGTGTCCGCCGCAGTTGACGAACTCCGAGCTGGTCACGCTCACGGTCGCGCAGGCGTTAGGTCCACCGGCGGATCAGCCTCGATCGAGGGCGCCCAGCTGGCGCATCAGCCCGAGTTGGTCCTCGACACCCCATCGCTCCGCGATCCTGCCGTCCACGACCCGGAACATCGCCATGCCGCTCATGGAAATCCGCTTGCCGGTCGCGGGCACCCCATGGAAATCACTTCTGTGGGTGCCGGTAAAGGTGAAGCGCTCGGCGACGAGCTCACCGTCTGCGACGAGTTCCTCGATGGCGCAGGCCGCATCGGAGAATCCTCCACGCAGCGCAGAGAAGATTTCTCTTACACCGTCGATTCCCGGAGCCACACCTGCCAGGGAACTGTCGAACCGGACATCCTCGTGCACGAGGTCGCTCAGCACCTCAAAATTCCCCTTGTTCACCACTTCCTCGCTGAAACGGCGAATGACGCTCTTCGGGGATCTCTTATCTGCCGCACTCTCGCTCATCGACTACTACCCTTCCTCCCGGTGTGACCACGAAGAATCGAAGAGCAGATTAGGACATCGACAGAAGAAGGATCGGCTAGTGTCGACTCATTTTCCAAATTCCACCCGAACGGCCTACTGATCTTTGACGTCCTGTTTGTCGAGCGGCTCATGTGTGGCATGACCGGTGTATGGGGAATCGAACTCGCCGGTTACTGAGCCCAGTTGAACTGGAGCAGCGCCGGCTGCAGGCGGCAGATCCACTCGAACAAGGGATGCGGCAGGTCAAGGTCGCGGAGGTGCTCGGGGTGACGGCGCGAAGGCGGATCGGTACGAACTGGAAGCTGTACCGGTAACGGCCGGAGACAACCCTCAGGTGGGGCCCGTGCGTCAAGCCGGCGGCTGGGTCAAGCCGTGCATCTTCATCTACCGCTGTGCCCGGCTGTTCGGAGCGGGTGACGGTTCCGTCATCTACTACTACGAAGACGCTTCCCAACTCTTCCGGCGTACGCCCGCGGGTGACGTCCAGGCGGTGCTGCTGCCGGAGTCGTCCGGTGAGCTGGTGGCGGCGCATGGCCGGTACGCGGTGTTCTTAGGCGGGATTACGGGCGGCCAAGACGGCGCGTGTGGTGTTCGTCGCCGTCGAGCGCCGCGGCAGGCGGTGGACGGTAACGGCCGACGCGCTCACAGCCGCTCCGGGGCACGTCGTCGACGAAAGCGCATGCGACACCATCCGGGACGCCGTCATCCGCCTGGTCCGCGACCGTGAGGTCCGCTCCTGCTCGTCGCCGGGGCCGGTGCACATCACGCAGTACGACGTGGCGGACGAGGAGCGGGCCCGCGCGCTCGCGGCCGCGCTGCACACCGCCCTGTACGGAGACCTGGAACCGCTGGCCCGCGCTGTGCCCACCGCACCGCGTGGCGCGCACCTCGCACAGGCCGTGCCGGCAGTAGAAGCCGCCGCCAGTGCTGACGGCAGCCGCCGCGAGCCGAGCCCCCTGCAGGATCGCCAGAGGATCGTCGTCGGTCATGTCATTTTCGTCTGCACGCCTGAGCCCCTCGGTCCAGCGAGCGGCAGCGGCGAGCTCATGGACCACTCCTCGGGCATCTCGCAGTCGTGAACGCCACCGTGGCGACGGGGTTAAGGATCTGAACCCGGAGCAGACGGGGAAGCACGGGTCGGAGCAGGGACCTCCGGCTCGCCGACCGAGGCAACGTCTTGTGGTGGTGAGATGAATAGAGCCCCGCTTCCGCCGGTTCTGGTGGTTCTCCCCGACGGCCAGGAGCTCAACGGCCTCCTCCACGCACGGCTGCAGACGCAGCGGGCGTGGATGTACCAGGTCAGCCTGCCGACGTGGCAGGTGACGGCGGACGAATGGGTGGAGCCCGCCCAGTACATGGTCTGGGTGCCGGCCGACTATGTCCGCCTGCTGGAAGGCATCGTCTACGACGACGTTCCGGCACAGGGGTTGGCGCCGGCCGTCGACGCGCCGACGCAGCGGCTGGAGCCGGTGCCCGCCGCCACCCCCGTCGTGGAGGCCGTGGAGCGCGCGGGAGCGTGGAGAATCGAGCGGCTCCCGCGTGAGCGTGGCCGGCCTGGATGGAACGTGGTACACGTCCATGACTGCGAAGACGCGGATGACGGCGACATCCTCGACCTCGACCAAGCGCTGACCGTGGTCAGGCAGCCAGGCACGAGGGTGTGCACGAAGTGCGGCGCCGCCGAAACTCTCCCACCCCTGATGTAGCCGATGGTGCAGCCGAGGCCCAACTCCCGGCGCTCGCTGCCCGATGGGTCGAATTCTCCAGCCGTCGGCATGTCTCAGCCGCGCAATGCGGGGCACAAGGTCCTCACCTGATCGAGGGGAGATCCTCATGCTTGGCACCGCAGCAGCCGTGCTGTTTTTCATCGCGTTCCTCATCAACGCCGCGGACATCTCGACCAACGACGTCTTCACTTCCAGCAACGTCATGCTGATCGGGCTGACACTGCTGGCCCTGCACGTCGCGGGAATAGGGAGCGGCTGGTCCGGCCGGAGCCGCAGACGCTGATCCGCCCCGGGCACCAAGGGGCCCACGTGGCAAAGGAGTTCGCCCGAGGCTCTTGATGACCAACCTTGTGCGCAGTCGGTCACTGACCATATACCTAGCGCCATGATCGTGAACGCGTGGCGAGTGCGAGCCACGGCGGAGGACTTCGACCTCCCTCCAGACGGACTTCCCTTCGATGTACGGTTGCTGACGGCGAACCGGGCGGAGTGGCCGCGCGAGCCGGGCCTGGAGGCAGGCACGCCGTTCCTCGTCTCGCCGGTGTTCGAGTACGACGTCGTCCTGAACCGCTTCTTTCAATCGCCGGGGATGCGGATGCACGCGGTGAACACCCAGTTCGGCTACGCCCGGGACCTGGCGGCGTTCCTGACATTCCTGTGGGTGTCGCGGCGCTGTAAGGGCTGGCGGGACGCGGCCGAGGTTGACCACCTCGCCTACCTGGCCTGGCGGCGCCGGGACGGCGACGGGCCGCGCATCGCCGGGTCGACCTGGAACCGCGAAGTGGCGGGGGTGGACGCCTTCTACCGGTGGGCGGCGCGTGCCGGGCACGTGCCGACAAGCCCGATCCCGCAGGTGGCCAGGCGCCCGCGGGTTGGCCCGCAGTTGTCGCGCCGGACGGCGGACGAGCAGCGGCCGGCGATGTACGCACTGGACACCGGGGCCGTGCGGGTGGAGTGGCTGCCGCCGGTCTCCTACCGGGTGTGGCGGGATGTGGGGGTGCGGGGCTTCGACGCGGCGGGCCTGCCGCGGCCTGGGTTCCGGGCGCGGTGGGCGGCGCGCAACGCGACGTTCTGCGACCTGATGGTCCGCACCGGGCTCAGGCTGGCCGAGGAGTGCGCGCTGACGGTGTTCGAGGTGCCGTGGTGGACACCGGAGTCGGGCGCCTATGTGAGGTTCTGGCTTCCGCAGGCGGTGGCGAAGGGCAGCTCGTCGCGCTGGACCTACGTGCCGACCGCGGTGCTGCGGGATGTGGATGACTACCGGCGGTGGGACCGGGCGGAGGTCGTCGCCCAGGCGCAGGCGGCGGGCCGGTACGCGCGGTGGCGCAGGCCCTGGGTGGTGGAGGACCCGGGCAGGCCGTGGGCGCGCCGGGTCGGTTCGGCGTCCCGGGTCAAGTTGGAGCACCTGGGCGCGCGTGGGCGGCGTCTGCTGTTGGTCGAGGGCCCGGCGGGGCTGGAGCCGGCGATGTTGTGGCTCGGCGAGGGCCGGCAGCCGTTGTCGGTCTCGGCGTGGAAGGAGATGTTCGCGGCCTCGAACCGGCGCTGCACGGCGGCGGGTGTGCGGCTGGCCTGCCACGCGCACATGCTGCGGCACACCTTCGCCGTGGTGACGCTGGAGCAGCTGCAGCGCGGGCACTTGGCGGCTTTGGCCGAGCAGCACCCGCGCCAGCGCGAGCACTACACCAGGGTGGCCGGTGACCCGCTGGACTGGGTGCGGCGCAGGCTCGGACATCGTTCGGTGGTCACCACGCTCGTCTACCTGCACACTCTGGCGGAGCTGGAGATGGAGACCAGGATGGCGCTGGTTCCCGGCGGGTGGGACTTGCCGGTGGACGTGGTCGACGAGACGGCGGCGGTCGCATGAGCGCGCGCGGGAGCACCCGCCCCGGGGTTCGGGCGGCTCTGCCCGGCACCGGCTACGAGGTCCGCTCGGCGGTCTACCGCTCGCCGGGCGGCAGCGTGTGCGTGGACTTCGAGGGCGAGGACGGCCGGAGCCGCACCTTCGACTTCGCGGACTGCGAGCTGCCTGGCTGGCATGAGGATCTCGCGGTCGCGGTGGCCGCCCGGATCGGCCCTGGCGGAGGACTGCGCACCACCTCCTCCGCCCTGGCGATGTGGAATCCGCTGCAGCGGTTTCTGCGCACCCTCGCCGGGGTGGACGACGTGCCGCGGCGGCCGGAGCAGACGCGGGTAGAGCACGCCGAGTACTTCGCCGACAGCGTCGCCGCGACCATGCAGGAGCTGTACGCGCGGCGGTTCGTCGAGCAATGGCCGATGCCCTCGTGGACGCCGAGCAGGCCGCACTCGAAGCCCACCGTCGTCTCGCCGACCGCGCGGGCCGGCCCGAGGTCCTCCCCGACAGTGTCCTCGCCCCGGCGGGCACCGCGCAGGGCCCCTGGTCCGGCTGCCGGGACGCCGAGAACCATCCGGTGACCGGCCGCGCCTGCCGCGCGTCGTTTCTGGACTGCTTCCACTGCGGGAACTGCGTCGTCACCCCCGACCACCTTCCCCGCCTGCTCGCCCTGCTGGACGCGATGGACAAGCGGCGCCGGCAGATGGACGAGCAGGTCTGGTGACAGCGGTACGGGCCTGCCTTCGCGGCGATCCGCCACGACGTCCTCACCCGCTTCACCCCCGAACAGGTCCGCGAGGCCAACCCCGAACCTGACCACAACGCCGACCTCGACCTGGTGGAAGAACCATGGCAGCAGCCCTGACCAACCCCGCACCCGCGCCAGTGCCTGAGGGAATCGGCGGGAGCCGGTTCGTCCTCGCCGGCCGTCCGCTGGCCCCCGGCCACCGCCTGGAGGACACCGCGCGCTACGACGACGACGCCTGGCTGCTGGCCCCCGCGCTGCTGCAGCGTCATCAAGCCCCCACCCGGCTCAACTTCACCCGAGCACCGGCAACCTTCGTCCCCACCCTGAAGGACCTCTTCGCCGCGATGCTCTCCGGCAAGCTGCCGCTGAACGAGCCGCGGCCGAAGATGATGTCGATCCGCCGGCACTTCACCGAGCAGCTCCGCTTCACCCACTGGGTCGCCGCCCGCCCCGGCCAGCCCCGCCTGGCCGACCTGATCCTCGACGACTTCGCCGCCTACGCGCTGCACCTGCACGCTGCCGTACTGCCCAGCGAAGCCAGCCGCGAGGTCGCCCAGAGCTCGGTCCGTATGCTCTACCGCTACCGCACCGTGCTGCCCGGCGACCGCCTCACCGTTGATCCGCTGGACTGCGAGGACTGGGGCAACAGCACCCGCCGCACCCGCGCCGAGAACACCACCCACCGCATCCCCGAACACGTCATGGGCCCGCTCCTGGCCTGGTGCCTGCGCATCATCGACGACCTGGCCCCCGACATCCTCACCGCACTCGACGCCTACCGCATCCGCCGGGAAACCGGCCGCCCCGGATGGCGCCACATCCCTCGTCCCCACCTCTCCGCCGCCTGGCCCCACCTGGCCGCCGACGAGCCCATCGGGCACGAGGACCGGGACGCGCACGCCCGCTTCAGCACGTTCGACCTGGCCCGCCTGCTCCAAGGCGCCTGCTACATCCTGATCGCCTACCTGTCCGGGATGCGCGACAGCGAGATCAAGCACCTGCGCCGCGGCAGCACCCACACCCTGCTCGACGGCTCCGGCCACCCCTACCGGTGGACGATCACCAGCCTCGCCTTCAAGGGCGAGAGCGACCCCGCCGGCACCATCGCCACCTGGATCATCGGCGCCCCGGCCGCCTCATAGTGACCTTCCGGGTAGGACGGGTGCGGGTCGGGGTGGGTCAGATCAGGCTGAGCTGTTCTCCCGATGACTGTGGCAGGAGCACGTTCTGCAGGCGGCGGATGTTCGCGCGCCAGGGGCCGCCATCCGACTCGGCCCAGAGGTCCATCAGTTCGGACGGTTCGGTCATGATGCGGTCGAGGGCCTGAAGGGCGAGATCGCGCAGGCCAGTGAGATCCGGGAGGGGCTCTTCCGGCCCATAAATTCGATCGGCCGGCTCACCCCCGGGGCACTGCGCCGCGACGAGCGCGGTCGCGGCTACGGCTACCTCGGATTCGGGTGCTTCGAGGTAAGCCGCGGTGTCGATCACACGTGTGAGAGCACTGCGGACGATGCCCTCACGTTCGCCTGCAGCTACCTCATCAAGGTCACCGCCAAAGTCCGCTGCGGTGTCGTTGTCGAAGGGGCCGACGTCCCAAGTGCCCATGGTCTCTCCTCATCACGATGTTGACCGGGGCATCCTGACAGAGGCCACTGACAGAAGCCGTGCAGTCCAGAGCGGGGTTTCAGCCGCATATGACTGGTCGAGACAGATGTCACCTGGCCTCGATATCCGTCACCCGCGTCAGCTCGGCGGGCTGCCATCATGAGCCGGGACACGATAGGTGGAACCTGGCCAGGCATGTTGGAACTACTAGAGACGTGTCGCAGTCCGGACAAGGTCGGCGACTGCTCTGGACCGGCTGTGCGGGGGCCAGGCAATGACGGTGGTAACTACTGGCGCGTCCAGCACGGGCACGGCGGCGAGGTCATCGTGCAGCTGGGCTCGGCACGACTCCGGTGCGACCGCGCACGCGCGGCCGAGCGCGACGAGCTGCAGCAACTGTGCTTGGTCGCGGACTTGTGGGCCGGGGCCGGGCGGGTAGGTGCCGTCGGAGTCGGGCCAGAGTGGCAGGGGCAGGCCAGGCAGGGCGGTGATGTCGGCCATGTGCACATGGGCGCGGACGGTGAGCGGGTGCCCGGCAGGCAGGACCACAACCTGGCCCTCCGTGCTGAGTTCTTCGGTGTGGAACCCGGCTGTCGTGTCGAACGGCCGGTGCAGCAGCGCCACGTCGGCCCGGCCCTCGCGCAGGAGTCGTTGCTGCTCGGCAGGGCCGCACAGGATGACGTCGACGGGGACCGCGCCGGGTTCGGCGGCGTACGCGTCGAGCAGTTTGGCCAGCAGTTCTCTGGACGCGCTGGCCTTCGTGACCAGGGCCAGGCCGGGACGGCCGGTCACGGAAAGGCTTGCGCGGCGGGTCCGGCGCTCGGCGGCGTCGACCGCGTCGAGGGCCGCCCGGCCCTCGGCCAACAGCACCGAGCCTGCCGCGGTCAGCGTGACGGCGCGGCTGGTCCGATCCAGCAGTGCTGCCCCGAGCCGGCGTTCGAGCTGCTGGATCGCCCGTGACAGAGGCGGCTGCGCGATCCCGAGCCGCTGCGCGGCCCGCCCGAAGTGCAGCTCCTCAGCGACAGCGACGAAATATCGCAGTTCCCGGGTCTCCATGCCGCCACGGTACTCCGGATCAATACCCTGACGGTATCGCTGCCTACCCGATCGGTCTTGGACCCCCGCCGGGGTCCGAGAGCAGCATGGTCTCCATGAGCGAACGAACGATTGCGCTGGTCACCGGCGCGAACAAGGGAATCGGCTACGAGATCGCCATGGGCCTGGGCGCCCTCGGCTGGAGCGTCGGCGTCGGCGCCCGAGACGATCAGCGCCGTGAGGCAGCGGTGGAGCAACTGCGCGCGGCCGGCGTCGACGCGTTCGGCGTACCGCTGGACGTGACCGACGACGCGAGCGCCACCGCCGCCGCACAGCTGATCGAGGAACAGGCGGGGCGCCTCGACGTGCTCGTCAACAACGCCGCCATCACCGGCGGCATGCCACAGGAGCCCACCCGGGTCGATCCCGCCACCATCCGGACGGTCGTGGAGACCAACGTGATCGGCGTCATCCGCGTCACCAACGCGATGATGCCGCTGCTGCGCCGCTCTGCCTCACCGCGGATCGTGAACATGTCCAGCAGTGTCGGCTCCCTCACCCGGCAGTCAGGAACCGCTGCTGAGCAGATGACGGGTCCGGTGGCCGTGGCGTACGCGCCGTCGAAGACGTTCCTGAACGCCGTCACCCTCCAGTACGCCCGGGAGCTGAGCGGCACGAACATCCTGATCAATGCCGGCTGCCCCGGCTATGTCGCGACCGACCTCAACGGCTTCCGCGGCGTGCGTACCCCCGAACAGGGCGCAGCGATCGCCATCAAACTGGCGACCCTGCCGGACGACGGCCCGACCGGCAGGTTCTTCCAAGACGCTGGCGTAGTCCCCTGGTGATGTGCACGGCGGTCATCAGCCGCCGGGTGAGGCGGCTTCGCCCGCGCGTCTCGAACATATATATTGACGCGGGTTCCAACATGAATGGCAATTCACCGCAGGTTGCAAGCAGTGTGACTGTGTGGTTCCAACAAGCGTGACCTGCGGGGTCCGAATCGCAAGGTCACCACACCCTCATGGTTCCAACTACCGCGTCCCGTCACACTCAGATGGCCCACGACATAGTGTTCTTCCTCGCCGCCGACGACGAGACCGCTGCTGCGACGCGCCTGCGGGGACCTGGTGAGGCCTTTGAGTCAGTGACCTGCCGTTTCATTGAGCCGGACAGTGCCATCGCCGAATGGGACATGTACTTCGAGGAGCCTTCGGCCGAGGCCCCGCCGGTTGAGCAGCTCCTTGGGTGGGCGTGGCCGGAGTGGGTCACCGCCCCCTTGAACGACGGCGTTGAGGTGTTCGCTCTGCCGAAGCGGCTGACCGGGGCGCTGGCCAACGCGAGCTCCGCCGAGCTGGAAGAGCTTGCAGGCCGCTGGACCACGCGGGTCCGGTCTGAGGACGGGGACGACATGACCGACGATGATCTACTGGCGGTCCTGCAGGGAGTTGTCCGGCTTGCGGCGTCTGCGGTGGACACGGGTGGCGGCCTCTACAGCTGGAGCTCCTGGCCATTCTCCTGCGAGGGACGCCCGTTTTTGAGGCCGCTGCATGCCAAGAGCTCGGTCCCGGTGGAGTCGAAGTACAGGGTGAAGAACCAAGATCGGTCTGCTGCGACGATGTTGCCGGTACGCAATTGCTCGTCGCGGTGCCGAGCGCGGAGGATCTCAACGGTCTCGTCGAGGCCGAGGGTCGTCAGGCCAATCTTCAACGACCGCTTCAGCCTTGTCGCAGCGATGCCGACCACCATCCACTGTGGCGGCTGTCCGTCGTAGAGCACTACCTCGCCGCCGGCGGCGATGGCGTCGCGCGCTGCCTTGCAGGCACTGGTTTGCTCTTTGAGCATCACGGTGATGTCGGGCGGACTTGGGCTCTCGTTCTCGGTGGCCATGTGGCGACTGTAGAGACCGAATGCAGGCGTTGCTACAGGATTCGGCGTGACCTGCGCAGGGCTCAGGGACAGAGGCGGTCGTGACAGGTAGAACTGCGGACCGGCAACATGGTGGTCAATCGGTCAACACCAAACCCTGGCTGCAAAATGCCCTCTACTCCCTGAACCTCCCTCCAGGATTTCAGCCATTGTTGAAGCTGATGGCGCCGGACCAGATGGGGCGGGGCATGACCAACCTCCGTGACAGCCCCGAGACCGTCAGCCTACGACGACATCCACCGGTCGGCATGAGACTGCCGGCTCAGCCTCGATCGCTGCGGATCTGCGAGGATCTCGAGTGCGGCCAGGCGCGCGAGTCGGCCCGCCCCCCGGGGGGCGGGCCTCATACTGCGGCCTGTTCCACTCGCCGCACCGCCTTGGTGAGTTGCATACGTGTGAGCCTTCGCACGACGACGACGGCCAGCAGCGCGGCGCCGATGTCGGTAAGGCAGCCGACAATGAAGGCGTCAGCGCCCGCGAGGAACTCGTCGGCCGTCTGGGCCATGTTGTATTGAGCGCCCGCAATGCCGTTGACCAGATTCCCGACGAGCCATGCGATCCACCAGACGTTCCGGTCAAGTCGCCGTGAGGGCGGTTTGTACGCAGTGGTGGAGACAGCGGGCTACGGCTGGCCGACCACCTGGCCATCACAAGACAGCGAGGTGGGACCCATCGCAGGTGGCTGCCACTCCCTCCAGCTCTACGTATCGCGGCGGTTCCCGAAGACGCGCGGCACCCACTGATCGAGCTGGGTACCGAAAGCCGCTGCCGAATCGATGCCGGATGCAGGCAGCGTTCCGGCGTCGTCAAGGCTGGCGACGAAGTCGACATCAGCCCAGCCGCCCCGGAACAGAACCACGGATAGCTCAGCGTCCGCCGGCCCGGAGATGAGAACGCCGATCGAGTCAGGATCACGCACGAGTGCCCTGTCAGTCTCAAGCCGCTGAGGCCACGGGGCGGCTTCGTCCCGCCAAGTCACCTGCCCAACCGTGAGACCGGCCCCTAGCCATCGCGCGGCCCGCTCGGCAATTGATGCGACCGCCTGATCAAGATCAATGACTCGTTCCACAAGCAGATCATCCCGCACCCAGACGCGCTGTCCCACTGGCTTCCACACCCTTAGCTTGGGCCGCCAGCCACCAAAGGACCTCCCGCTGCCCGATATGCGGCCGCCCTGACTGCACCCGCACGCACGCTGCAACCGGATCGCCGAGCCGTCGACCCGGCCGATCCACCGATCTCCCTCGCCGCGTTGACCGGCGTCCGCGCTGCCGTTCGCATCAACGCCATCGACGCCCATCCGAACGGCAAGCCAACCATCTACCACCACACAACGCTGTCGCCTGCGGAAGGAAACTCCGTGCGTGGCCTTCTACGGATACAACGACACCGACCTGCGGAGCGGCTGCTACCACGTCCGCACCCTGCTGGAGATCGCGCTCCACGCACTCCGCAGGGAGGCACGATGCGAACTGAGTGCAGTCATCGCACCCGTGGATGAACAGACTCCGGCGCACTGTCAACAACCCTTCGCGGCACCTGACCTCCCATGGTGGAAGCGCCGAATCGAACTCTGACCTGCTCAGCCGACCGGGGTCATGTCCCGCCGCGTGGTGTAGCCCGTGGGCATCTTGCGGGGGGTCCGGTACAGCACACACTGACGAAGCGGCCCTTCGGGCACGCTCGGATCCTCGAAGTCGTCGGCCGGGTCGCGGGTCATGCCGATCCGGCGCATCACTGCCTGGGAGCGAAGGTTGTTGACGGTCGTCGACGCAACGACCTCCGGCAGCCCGAGGACCTCGAAGCCGAAGGCCAGGCAGGCCAGGGCGGCCTCGGTGGCGTAACCGTGACCCCACGCCGAACGCATCAACCGCCACCCGATATCCACACCCGCGAACGGCATGTCCTCGCCCACCTCGTCCAAGCCGACGCGGCCGATGAACTCACCAGTCTCCCGTGCTTCCAGCGCCCACCACCCAAAACCTCGGGTGTCGAACTCGGCCTGCATGAGCGCCACCGCGGCATCGCTTTGCTCCCGCGTCAGCAGTTCCCCCAGGTGTTCTCGGACTTCGGGATCGGCGTTCATCGCCGCCCACGGTTCGAGGTCGGACTCCCGCCACCGGCGGAGCAGGAGACGATCGGTACGCAGTTCTGGCATGCCGACCAGCTAACGCCATCACCATCAGGGAGTCGATCGGTTATGTCGAACCCCTACGGTGCTCGCCAATGCCAACCCCGCTGCGCAGATCTTCACGGCCTACACCACTTGGCGGGACGCCATCCCGACCGGACTCACCGCTCTCAGGCGCTGCTGCTTCTCATCGACATTCCTGGGCCTCTTGACGGCGAACCGATGCCAGGAACCACCGACATTCGCTCTCTCACCGACGCAGCCAGCCGCGGCTTTCCAAGCGACGCGTCCGAGGTGCTGAGAACCGATGACGCCGCCTATGGCGGACTCCCCGACGTACACGGCACTACGTGGATCACCTGGTCCGAGCCTGCCGCCGCCGACTGGCAGAGGACCGACAGCTCCGGCACACGACGCCGCGACAGTGTCGCGGGAGACGAGACCCACTGGGGACCGGTCTGGAGCGTGATGCGAACGCTCAGCGAACTCCACGGCGCGGACAGATCTTGAGAAACCTTGCTCGCGATTTGCCCACCAGCCACATGGCCGGAGGCTCCCCGCCGGTCGGCGGGGGTGGTTCGGACACGTGCCGGATGGTAGAAATCAATACTTTTTCGGAGCCTGGAAGCATGGGGAATTTGGCTCAGCTCCGGGCCAGGCCGTCCGTGTAGCCAGCCTCGGACGACTCTTCCTTTCTTTCTTGTGTGCGCCCTTCTGTGCGTCGCAAACGGGCGATTGATCGGTCTCGGGGTGTTCTCGGCGCGGCGGGGGTGCCACTCCCCCGCCGCCGGTCAGCCGGCGATCGGAAGGCGCTGGGAGCCGCTGTTGGTGTTACGTCCCGATGTGCGCAGCAGGGGCGTGACGGTTTCGGCGGTCATCTGACAGTGGACGGCCTGACTGGAGGCGACGGCACATGTCTTCCGAGACCACGACGGGCACGGATGGTGCGGCGGTTGGCACCGAAGGGCTCCTGGCCGAGGTTCTGGCCGGTGTTCTGCGTACCGAGCGGGTGCCGGTGGATGGTGATTTCTTCGCGGATCTGGGTGCTGATTCGCTGGTGATGGCTCAGTTCTGTGCACGGGTGCGCAAGCGGGACGACCTGCCGACGGTGTCGATGAAGGACATCTATCAGCACTCGACGGTTCGGAGCCTGGCCGCTGCGTTCACGGACAGTACCTTCTCCCCGCCGCAGGAGGACGCCCCGTCCGATGGGGTGGTCGAGTCCCCGACAGATGTGCCAGCCGCCGGCACCAAGAGCCCACTGGGAGAGGTGCTGGCGGGAGTCTTGGGTACTGAGCAGGTGCCCGTGGACGGCAATTTCTTCACGGATCTGGGTGCTGATTCGCTGGTGATGGCTCAGTTCTGTGCACGAGTGCGCAAGCGGGACGACCTGCCGACGGTGTCGATGAAGGACATCTACCGGCACCCCACGATCAGCAGCCTGGCCGCCGCGTTCGCGGACGCTCCCGCCGCTGTCCAGCCCGCGGCACCGGGGCACGCGCCGTCACAGCCCTCCCAGCCGGCCCCGGGAACTGCCGATGCCCCGTCCGACGCATCGGGTGCGCCGCAGTCCGGCCCCTGGCGGTACATGCTGTGCGGGACGGCCCAGATGCTGATGTTCCTCGTCTTCTCCTCCCTCGGCGCCACGATTGCCGTCCTCGGTTACGACTGGACCCTGGAAGGCTCGGGGACGGCCGGCGTCTACCTCCGGGCGGTGTTTTTCAGTACGGCGCTCTTCCTCGGCATCTGCGCGCTGCCCATTGCGGCCAAGTGGATACTCATCGGCCGCTTCACCCCGCGCAGGTTCCCGGTGTGGAGTTCCGCCTACCTGCGCTTCTGGTGCGTCAAGACCCTCATCCGAACCAGCCCGGTGCGTCTGTTCACCGGTTCACCGCTGTACGTGCTCTACCTCAGGGCCCTCGGCGCACGCATCGGAAAGGACGTCGCCATCCTTTCCCGCACCGTCCCAGTCTGCACCGACCTCCTGTCCATCGGTGACGGCACGGTCGTCCGCAAGGACGTGCTGCTGTCCTGCTACCGGGCGCACGACGGCTGGATCGAGATGGGCCCCGTCACCCTCGGCGCGGATGTGACCGTCAGTGAGCAGGCCGTCATCGACATCGGAACGTCGATGGGCGACGACACCCAACTGGGTCACGCCTCATCCCTGCATTCCGGGCAGGCGGTTCCAGCCGGAGAGTCGTGGCACGGCACGCCGGCGCAACCGACGACGACCGATTTCCGGGCTGTCGAGCCTTCCGCGTGCGGCCCCCTTCGCAGGGCCCTCTACAGCCTGTCGCAGCTGCTTGCCATGCTGCTGGTGTACCTGCCGCTGACGCTGGCAGGGGTGAGCCTCGTGTTCACCGTGGTGCCGCAGCTGAACGCGGTGTTCACCCCAGGGCCGCCGGCCTTCACCAGCCCCACGTTCTACCTCGAGGCGCTCGTCGCTTCCCTGATGGCCTTCTTCGGCGGCATATTGGTGGGCCTGCTGGTGGTGAGCACAGTGCCACGGTTGCTCAGCCTGGCGATCAAACCGGGCAGGACCTACCCGCTGTACGGCTTCCACCACAGCATCCAGCGGGCGATCACGCGGCTGACCAACATCAGGTTCTTCACCACGCTCTTCGGGGACAGCTCCGCGATCGTGCACTACCTGCGCTGCCTCGGATACAACCTGTGCAACATCGAGCAGACCGGGTCGAACTTCGGCACGCTGGTCAAGCACGACACCCCATACCTGAGCACGGTCGGCAGTGGAACGATGGTCGCCGACGGCTTGTCGATCATCAACGCCGACTTCTCCAGCTCGTCCTTCCGCTTCTCCCCGACCTCGATCGGGCCGAGCAACTTCCTCGGCAACCGCATCGCCTACCCTTCACGCGGCCGGACCGGCGACAACTGCCTGCTCGCGACGAAGGTCATGGTCCCCATAGACGGGCCGGTGCGCGAAGGCGTGGGACTGCTGGGCTCACCCAGCTTCGAGATCCCGCGCACGGTGCTGCGCGATACCCAGTTCGACCACCTGGCCCACGGTGATGAGCTGCGCCGCCGACTCGCTGTCAAGAACAGGCACAACGCGCTCACCGCGGGCCTGCACCTGTTGGTGCGATGGTTCCACTTCTTCGTGCTCGCCCTCATCACCATGGCCGCCGTCGAGCTCTACCGGACCATCGGTGTGCCGGCCTTCGTGCTGGCCGGCCTGCTCACCTGGACGTTCACCGTCGTCTACTTCGCGCTGGTCGAACGGGCCGTCACGAGAATCCGCCCGGTGAAACCGCTGAACTGCTCGATCTACGAGGCCGACTTCTGGGGGCACGAACGCTTCTGGAAGCTGACGTCGCACCAATACATGCAAGCCTTCAACGGCACCCCGTTCAAGTCCATGGTCTGGCGGCTGCTGGGCGTGCGGATCGGCCGCCGGGTCTTCGACGACGGCTGCTCGATCACCGAGCGGACCCTCGTCAGCATCGGGGACGGCTGCACCCTCAACGCCGGGACGGTCATCCAGTGCCACTCGCAGGAGGACGGCGCCTTCAAGTCCGACCACGCCACGATCGGCGCGGGCGTGACCCTCGGCGTGAACACGTTGGTCCACTACGGGACCACGATCGGCGACCGGGCACAGCTGGCCGCCGACTCCTTCCTGATGAAGGGCGAGGAAGTTCCCTCTCAAGCGCGGTGGGGCGGAAACCCGGCTCGAGAAGACACGGCCGTGGCCCGCGTTCCTTGAGCTTCCTGCGGTCGGCGGGCCCGCTTCCCGTCACCGTTGCTGAGCAGCCCGGTGGGAAACGATCTTACTGTTCGCGGGAAATGCCCACGCGGCGCCACCCGCGCCCCCGCCGACTCGAGCACCGTCGGCCGCCATAGCCCGTGGGGGCTTGTCGATCAGGCCGGATCAGCCGCCGTGAGCCCGACGAGATCGACGAGACACCTCCAGCGCGTCGGCCCCGTAGGCGTGTCCGGCATCCGCAGGCGGCATTCGCGCTGAACTGGCCCATCGGGCCAACGAGCGTGGGCAGGCAAAGCCGGCAACCGGCTGAAACACCGCTCGCCTTGTGGTGGTTGAAGGGTCACGGCCCGGACAGGCCGAGCAGGTCTGCCGCATTGGTGTCGAGGATCATCGTGACCTCGTCCGGGGCAAGACCGGGGGTTCGCGCTGCGGCACGGCCGAGGTGACCGTGTTCGGGGGCGGACGGTTCTGGCGAGAACCCACTATTCGCGCCCGGCAAGCCTGTCACTACCGAACCAAGTCCCCCCAGGCTCAGCCGTGTTGGAATTTCAGGCATGGCCACTCCTGCCGACGGATCCACGCGACTCGCCCCGGACGAGCCCTCGCGTCGCCTGCGCGCCGAGATCGAGCGGTTGCACGAAGAAGCGGCGCAACAGAAGGCACTGGCCCATCGAAGGGCCGAATTCTGGAACAGGGCCCACATCGTGCTGGGTTTCCCCGCGGCTCTGCTCGCGGGCGTGGCCGGCGCCGCCGGACTGGCCACGGCGGACGCACGCGTCCCCGCGGCGCTGCTCGCCCTGGCCTCTGCCGGGCTCGCGGCCGGGGCCGGCTTCCTGCGGAGCGATGCCAGGCGCGTGGCCAACAAACGCGCCCGGCAGGCGTGGGCGGACGTGGAGGGCAAGGCAAGCGTGAAGCTGGCGCACGAGCACCTGACCCCCGAAGACCTGCGCGAGCTGCTGGAAAGCCGTCAGACCGCGCTGGCCGCCTACGACGGTGACGGCCTTCAGCCGGGCCCGGCATCGGCGCTGCCCGGCTGAACGAGCGCTCCCGGCGTGACGATCGAAGGCTCCGGGCCCAGCAGACGTCGCTGCGGCGCCACTTCCTGAGGCGAGGCGATCACACCGTGGCAGCCGGCACCCTTCGCCAGCCGGGCCAGTCGTAGGACCTGCTCCTCGGCCGACGCGCCGGCTCGTCAGGCGGGGGGGAACGTCCCGGGGCGCGACGTCGCTCCTGATCCGCCGCGCCTGGACCGGATGCCGCCACCGGCCGTGGTCGATCGATGAGTCGCCGACGAATTCCGCGACGAGGTGGGGCGCCACAGGTGAAGTTCAGCGGCTCTCGGCTGCCCCAATGGGATGTGATGCACACGTCCTGCGAGGGATGTACGGGATGTCCGGGGCCGGCCCTGGGGAGCAGGTGGCCCACTTTGACGGTCGCCCGGACCACCGCCACCCCGCTCCGACTGAGATCACTCTCATGCCCCGCCGCCTGGCTCGGACAGCTCGGGCCGGCGGACGCGCACGTCCCGCAGGGGTTCCCTGCCGAGCACCTCGACGTACATGATCCGCTCGTCCACAACGTCCAGGACGTCCAGGACGTCCAGGACGTCCAGGACGAGCATGCCCTTCGAGGGCGATAGCGGCACGCACCGATGACCCGGACCGAATGGCTGTCCGTCCGGATGTGGTTCCGTCTTGAAACTCTGGCAGAAGTCGTCGCCGCAGCCGCACTCCGCGACCAGGCGGAGATCCCATGCACAGATGGCCAGCTCGTGCTCGCCGTCTTCCTCCAGAAGAGTTACCAGGTTGCTGACAAGCTCAGGAAATACCTCGCGAACGAGGGGATGCTCCGGGCCCATGAGACGAGAGAGTACCCAGCGCCTCCGCGTCACCTGAACAGCTTTCGCAGCAGCGGTCGTGCGGGGCCGGCCGCGTCACAGTCGCACAGGCGACCTGGACGTGCTCAGTGGTCGCCCGTGTGCGGGCGCACGGGGCGTGGCAGCGGCTGACGCCAGTCGCCCAGCGTCGTGAGGAGAAACTGGCGGGCGAGAGGACGTACTTCATCCCACGCCGGATCTGTGGCCAGGGCGTTGGCCCAGAGGCCGGCGTGGCAGCCGGCATCGATCTCGCCGAGGCGACGGCCGATGGCCTGAAGATCGCGCAGGTTCCTGGGTTCGAAGGCTCCGCGCTCCGCGAGTCCTTCGGAGATTCGACAGAGGAGCTCCACCTCGTCAACGACGGACTCCGTCTCCAGCTCACGCTCGCCCAGCCAGGCAAGCTGATCCTGGGTGTCGGCTGCGAGGAGGGCCATCCATCGCAGCGTCCAGGTGCGCAGGTTCGCGTCGCCGAGATGGTTCATACATACAGGATCGCACCTAGATCGCCCCGGGATCAGAAACAGTCCACCATGTCCCTGACGGGACGCCTCGCCGGCGTGAAAATCGGTAGTGCGGCTGACCGCCGACGCCGGTAGTGCCTTGGGAGATCGATCCCGCGAAACAGTCTGGTGCCGGAGCTGGCCTGAGGGACCACGCACTGTTGCCACGGGCACGCCGTTCAGAATCCCGACCGTCCCTTCCGCTCCCGGTCAGCCGCACCCGTGGCCATCTGAGCGAGGAACGAGGTGGGAAACGCGTGGCGGATACGGAAGTGACCGACCAGGGTGCGGAGTTGGTGGATCGCGTCGCCGCGATCGACATCGCCAAGGCATCGGGCATGGTGTGTACGCGTCTGCCCCATCCCAGCCGTGCGGGTCGACGCACTCAGGAAGTGTGGAACGTCCCTGCGAGCACGATTGGCATCCTCGAACTGGGCGACCGCCTGGTGTGCCAGGGCGTCACCCGGGTCGTAATGGAAGCCACCGGCGCGTACTGAGCTTGTTCTTTTCATCCTCATGCGCCTGGGCCGGGTGGGCCCATGAACGCGTCGAGATCAGTGATGATCTTGCCGAGCTCGCGGGCTCCGCGATGCGACATCGCTTGCATCACGCCGTCGAGGAGAGCGCGGGCTTCCAGAGGGTTGCCGCAGCAGTACCAGTGCGCGTTGCCGTACTCATCGTCGTGCCAGAGCTGGCCCTCAGGGCGGTGGACATAGTCCTTCCACAGTCGCAATGCCGCGGTGGTGTCTCCCGGCTGTAGGTAATTCCGCGTGCGTTCAAGGCGAACGATCTCGGACAGCACTCGCGAGGAGAGGCGGTCGATGGCCGGTGTGGTGCCCGGTGGCTGGTGCGGGTCCGGGAGTGTGCCCCGTAGGCGTCCTGGCCGTCTACGCGGCATGGACCTTTCGGTGTGTCGTCATGCCGGACATGTTGCCACGACCTCGACCGCTTTCTCGAACTTGATTGCGTTCATGGATGTTCGCCGGACATAGGAACGGCATTCACGTGACCCTGTGCTCTGACCGAGGAGCACACGTGACCGGAACGAAAGCCGTGGGGGTGCACTGGAACGAGGCGGCCGTCGGGAAGCGTCGCGCAAAGTGTCATGCTTCCGGGGCGAGTTCTACGCGTGGTTGGGGGCACGGCGCGATGAGTTGTTCGAGCTGACGGACGCGGTACTGTGCGCGGACGGGCCGGTCAGATCTCCGGTGAATCTGACGCTGCTGCCCGACCACCGGCGCGGGCACGGCGCGTTGCACGGAGGAGTGACCGCGGCCAGATCGTCGTCGGCCAGTTCCGCAATGCGTTGGCGGGCCTCCGCTGCCGCGGCTCCCGGACGGGCGGCTGGTCCAAGCCGGAGACCTGGCCCGAGCCCGCCGTAACCACCGTCGGGCGCGAAGTCCTCTTCCGACTACGGCTCATGCACCCCGAACTGACCATCGTCTGGGCTGACTCCGCCTATGCGGGCACCCTTGCCGCAACGCACGAGACCACAAGACGCTGCCCGAGCACTCCGAGGCAATGATCACGATCGCAGCCATCACGCTCCTGACCACCGCCTCACCCGCCAGACTGTCTATCCCACAGCGGCTCTTCCACGCCCGTCAGAATTGCTTCGCGCGGCGTGAATCACCCGCATCCGGCCCGCCGGCCCGGTAGATGCCGCTTCCGATCAACATCCAGGCGGTTCCAGATCCGACCGATCAACCGGTGGCGGGATAGGCGACCATGTCAAGGTCCATTCCGGCGTACTCGTTGACCAGGAACAGATGCGGGCCGTTGAAGGTCGTGCGGTCCTTCCCCGTCTTGGCATCGAGGACGACGTAGTCGGGGGCGGCATTGGCGTAGACGGCGCCGTGCCAAGCGGCCTGAATTGTCGGCATCTTACGAGAAGGGTCTTCCTTGGAGATGGTCCACAGCACCTTGCGGCTGCGGGTGTCCACTCCCCGCACCGTCTCGTCGCTGCCGCACACGACCACCGACTGCTGGTCGTAGTAGCACGTGATGTAGGCGCCGTCGACCCCGGCGACGGCCTTGCCCGTGCGGCTGTCGTGCAACGCGGCTTCCGTGGCGAACAAGCCACCTCCCACGCGATTGACCTCCAAGGACGAGTGGCCCTCGTCCTTCCAGCGCACCGTTCCGTCGGCGATTGCCCGGCCTGTGAGAGCGAGGTCTTCCTTCTCGGCGTGCCAGGCGCCCAGTTGCCCGAACGTCGCGCTGTCACGCACCTGTGCACCGACAACGGTGCCGCTGTCGACCGCGGCGGCCGCGAAGCCCTCCTGCTTCCACGTCACCTGATGAGTGCTCAGGTCAACGGCGTAGGTGACGGCACTCTCACTGTCCTCGCTTGAATCGTTCGTGCTGGCAAGGGCTGCGACGACCGCAGTTCCGTTCTCCGCCCCGACGACGGACGGCTCGATGTCACTGATTCCCATCCCGGTCGGCACCGGCAACCGGGCCGTCCAGGACACCTTGCCGCTGCCCGCGTCCACAGCGCGCAGATAGGCATCGGCCCGGTCGACGCCTGTGCCGGAGCCCTTCGTGTAATCGGTGAACGCGAAGAGCACTTCCGTACGCTCCCCCTGCTGCACGAACACCGGGGGGATACGCCGGTCGTCTTTCGGGACTCCCTCCGTACCGGTGTACCGTTCCTTCCGGTCCTTCCGGTCCAGGGCGGACGACCAGAGCTTGCGCCCGGACCTGGTGTCGTAGGCATCGAGACCGTTGTCCGTCCGCACATAGACCTCGGAGCCCAGGGCCGCGAACCCCCAGGTCTTGACGTCCTCGTCCTGCGCCAGCTTCACGCCCTTGCCGAACTTCAGCGGAGGGTCGAACGCCTGCGCACTGGCTTCGGGCTTGGCCGCAGGGCCTGCATCCGGAGTCTTGCCGCCTGCCCCGGAAGTGTCGTCGGAGCACCCGGCGAGGCCGCTCAAGACAACTGTGAACGTCAGGCACATGACAGATCGGCACGCGACTCGCACTGAAAATCTCCCCCGTTCATGGTCAACTCCGCGGCAGTTTAGCGTTGTTCCATTGAGTGCACGCAGAAGTGAAGCTGTGGTGACCTTCGGTGCGAACCTCGTTGCCGGCGCATGCGCGGGGTCAGCCAAGGTTCAGAGACGGGTTCTTGGCTTGATCTTCATCTTCGGGCTGGACCGGGGCCAGGGTGTTGGAAGAGCGGCGGCGCAAGGGCAGGCGGTCTGCCTACGATGTCGCCGTGACGATCTCTGGGCAGGAAAAGCCGCTGATACGTGTCCTGCACGACGAGTCCCGCCGCGACCTGTGGGAGCCGGACCACCCCCGTCCCGTCCGTCTCTACCTGTGGGAACCATGCCGTCCGGTGGCCGTACCCGCTCCGCTTGTCGTCGTCTCGCATGGCACCGGAGGTTCGGGAAGCGACATGGAGTGGCTGGTCCGTCCGCTGACCGAGGCGGGTTTCCGGGTAGCTTCCCTTGACCACCACGGCAACAATTTCGTCGACGGCTACGAGCCGGAGGGCTTCCTCCACGTGTGGGAACGGCCCCGGGATGTCTCCTTCGCCCTCGACGTTCTCGCCCGTGAACAGCCCCTGGGCCCGGTCGGCGTGGCGGGCTTCTCCCTCGGCGGCTATACGGCGGTGGCGCTTGCCGGAGCCCGTGTCGATCCGCAGATCCTGTGGGCGGTGCTGACAGGGGCGGTCCCTTTGCCGGAGATCCCCGAGTTCCCCGGCGCACTGGAGGCGCTGCGGAAGAAGTACCCGGAAGACGAGTCGTCACGGCGGGCGCTGGACGCCGCCGCAGCAGACCTCTCGGATCCCCGAGTGCGAGCGGTCTTCCAAGTGGCCCCAGGAGTCGGCGGTCTCGTGACCCCGGAGAGCCTGGCAACCGTGCAGGTGCCGGTGGACATCCGCTGGGGCGGAGCGGACATGGTCAACCCGTACGAAGTCGACACCAGGCCGTACCTGGAGCACATTCCCACCGCGAGTGGCCGCTCGGCCGGCCCCGACGTTCGCCACGACGACTTCTTCGCGCCGGAACCTGCCGACCCGGCGGTCCGCGTGCGGGTCGGCAAGGAGGCGGCCGCCTTCTTCCTGCAGCACCTTGGCTGACCCCGCGCGGTGCACACGCCCGGAGGCTGCCTGTCCCTGTCGGTGGTCGGGGGCCATCGTCAGCAGCAACCCGGGAACTTGCGCTACATCCCGGATCTCGAAAGGTTGTCCGGGCTCGCGGCAGGCTGACGCGGTGCACATGCGCGGGCACCCGAAAACGCTTACCCGACCTTCGGTGCTTCTCAGGACGACATGCGCCTTGTCAGCCCACTCGCGCAGGACCATCCCCCGCCGACGCAGCCGCGTTCAGCAATGAAGTGGAGTGAAAGGACCGGCGTGTTGACGCGCTCACGCTCACGGCCCGGCTCGCCGCTCACACTGCAGACGAAAGGCAGGAAGAAGATGCCCACGTGGGCCCACACGCTCGACCAGGCACACATCAGCGGCCCCCAGCTGCGCCGCGACTACGGCGAGCAGCGGCGGCTGGTGGCACAGTTCGCTCGAGCTGAGTACGCAGCGGTACGTCTGCTCCTGCCCGCACCCCTCGTCCCCGACGTCATCGCCGCCACCGCATTCATGCACCACAGTGACAACCTTCTCGACCAAGGGCCACGACGTGAGCGCCTCGCCGCACTCACCGACTGGGACGGACAAGTCCGGACGGCCTTGGAGACCGGCACAGCCGATCAACCGGTTCTGCGAACACTGGCCCACACCATCACCAGACACCCGCAGCTGCGGGAGCACGTCGAGCACTACCTCGACGGAGCACCACTGGAGGTGGAGTGGGAAGGCTTCTCAACCGAGAGCGACTTCCAGCGCTACGTGGACGCATATTCGCTGCCCGCGTTCATGCTCATCGCCTGCTTACTCGCCTCCTCCTCCTCGGCGGCTGCCTACCGCGCCGGCTGCCGAGCTTTCATCGAGGCCAGCCAGCGGCTCGATTTCCTCGAAGACATCGCCGAGGACCTACACGCCGGGCGACTCGGCATTCCCCATGACGCCCTCACCCTGCACGGCGTCACGCGCAACGACCTGCACCAGGCCCACGCCACCGCTGGCGTCAGTGAACTGATTCGCCATCAGATTGCACAGATCCGTCCCGGCCTGACGATGTCGTACGGCCTCGTGGAACTCGTGGAACCGCACAGCCGACCGCTCACCCGCACTCTCGTCGCCTTGCAGGGTCTGCGGCTCCGCGCAGTGGACAACAAGGGCGCCGCCCTCCTGCGCGGGACCGCTCGCCCTTCCGTATCTGCAGCACTTCGTGTCCTGGTACGGGAATACCGCGCTTCACGCCATCAGCGCTGCGATCAGCCCAGCGTCTAGCTCCGGTGTCACCGTCCGCCGCTCGGCTTGACGGCACTGACCGGGCCTGGTCCTTGGTCGTCTTGGGCACTGGCTGTGTCAATGGCACGGGCACAGGAAGCACCTTGCCGCACGGATCCTTGTCCCGATCCGCCGAGCGGGGCAAGGACCCCCGGATACCCAGGATCTGGATCACCCCTGCGAGCTGTCGACAACAGGACAACTATGACTGGAGTACCAGGCAACCGTCCGAATAGGGGAGGGCCTTGGCCCGCGGCAGGTGCACCAGGAATTCCTCGATCCCCGGAACACCGTCCTCCCGCGGCACCTTCGCCTTCATGAGCTGGCCGGCCACGTCGATCTCGAGCACTCGCTGAGGGCCGTGATCCTGGACACCGCGAAGCCTGGCGACAAAGGTGTTTGGCCCGGGATCCGTGACGACCTTGACGTACTCGGGCCGGATTCCCACCTGGACCTCGCCGGTGCTCTCCGGGATGTCCCACGCCACGGCCAGGTTCCGACCTCCGAGGGTGAACTCCTGGTGCGCCCGGTCCAGGGTGAGGAAGTTCATGGCCGGTGATCCGATGAAGTAGCCGACATATGTTGATGAGGGTGCCTCGAAGAGCTGCTCCGGAGTGCCCTGCTGCATGGCCTGGCCGTCCCTCATGACCAGCACTTCCTGCGCAATGCTCATGGCCTCGTACTGGTCGTGGGTAACGTAGATCACTGTGGGCTGGAACTGCTCAGTGATCTCACGGATCTTGCGCCTCAACGAGTGCTTCAGCTGCGGATCGATGACGGTCAGGGGCTCGTCCATCAGCACGGCCGCCACGTCGTCACGGACGAGACCACGGCCGAGCGAGATCAGCTGCTTGTCGTCCGCGCTGAGCCGACGGGCGGGCTGCCCCAGCCGGTCATCCAGGTCCAGCGCCTCGGCCACCTGATGGACCTTGGCATCGATCCTTGCCCTGTCCCACCGGCGGCATTGCAGCGGGAAGGCGAGGTTCTCGTACACCGTCATCGAGTGGTAGATGACAGGGAACTGGAACACCTGGGCTATGTTGCGCGCCTTCGTCGGCAGAGCCGTGACATCCACGCCGTCGAACAGGACCTGGCCCTGTGACGGTCGGACCAGCCCGGACAGGATGTTCAGCAGCGTCGTCTTGCCACAACCCGACGGCCCGACCAATGCGTAGGTCTTGCCGGCCTCGAACGTCAGCCTCAGTGGTTTGAGGGCCCACTGCTGCTCTTCGGCGCCGGGCGTGTAGCTGTGCCCGACGTCGACGATGTCCAACTGTGCCATCTCAACGCCCTCCCACTGAAACAAGATCGTACGAAGGTGTCCGCACGAGCGAGCCCTTCTCGTCGAAGGCGTACAGCCGCTCGGGGCGTAGCCGGAGTTTCACAAGATCACCGAGAGCGACGTCATGGATGCCCTCGATCTGTATGACGAACGGAGTCTTGCCGACAGCGGCGTGAACGAAGGTCTCGGAGCCGGAGATCTCTACGAAGGTGACCTCGCCCTCGACACCGGCGGAGGCCAGGCTGACATCCGTTGCCCGCAGGCCGAACTGGTAGGCGCCGTCGGGCAGATCGGCGAGATGTGCGGATACGTGCGTGGCCTGGAAGCCGGCCACCGTGACCTGACCTCCCTCGATCCGGCCAGGGAAGATGTTCATGGGCGGATCGTTGATGATGGATGCCACGGTGGTCGTCGCCGGGTGCTCGAAGACCTCCTGCGGGGGGCCGACCTGGAGGATCCGTCCCTCGTGCATGACCAGCACCACGTCACCGAGCATCATCGCCTCGGCGGGCTCGGTCGTCGTATAGACCACTATCGTGTCGCCCTGGTCCGAGAAGAGGGTCTTGAACTCGTCGCGCAGCTGTTCGCGCAGTTTGTAGTCGAGGTTGGCCAGTGGCTCGTCAAGCAGCAGAATTCCCGTGCCGCGTGCGAGGGCGCGCGCCACGGCGACACGCTGCTGCTGTCCGCCGGAAAGCTGGGACGGCTTGCGCCGCTCGAAGCCGGTCAGGCCGACAAGCGCCAGGCTCTTGCTGACCCGTCGTTGGATCTCGTCCCGTGACAGCCCCTGGCGCCGGAGTGGGAAGGCCACGTTGCCGAACACGCTGAGATGTGGGTAGTTGATGAACTGCTGGTAGACCATGGCGGTGTCGCGTCGCCAGACCGGCGTTTTGAGGACGTCGACTCCGTCCCTGGTCAGGGAGCCGGAGTCCACCTCCTGCAGGCCGGCCAGGGCCCGCAGCAGCGTCGTCTTTCCCGCCATGGTCCGGCCGATGACGGTGTGGAGCCGTCCCGGTTCGAACATTGCGGTCACGCTCTTGAGATGGTCGACGCCATCGACGGTCAGGCTCAGATCAGTGGCACTCAGGGTCATCGGACTGCTCCCGACAGGTTGCCTTTGGACAGATAGCGCTCCACCCAGATGGCGAGCAGGACCAGCGGCGCCACACCGAACAGGGCAGCCGCGGACAGGGTCCACCAGGGCGGGATGGAGGAGTTGAGGGCGACGACTGCCTGGGGCAGAGTCTGGACCTCGGTGAAGGTCAGCCTGAAGGCGAAGAAGAAGTCGTTCCAGCCGAACACCGCGCAGAACATCGCGGCCACGGTCAGCCCGGGCAGGGAGTTCGGCAGGATCGCCCGCACGAGGGTCTGCAACGGCCCGCATCCGTCGAGCATGGCCATCTCGTCGATCTCACGCGGGATGCCGTTGAAGAAGTCCACCATCACCCACACCGCGATCGGCAGCAGCAGGGCGACCGTCACGATGACCAGTCCCGCGATGCTGTCCAGGAGGTCCGCCCACTGCAGAAGGTAGAAGAAGGGGATCACCAGGACGACGGGCGGCATGATCCGTTGTGACACGAAGAAGAAGACGATGTCGCTGTTCTTGATGAAGCCGATCTTGAACCGGTAGCGGGACAACGCGTAGGCGGCCAGGGATCCGAGAACGAGGCTGATGGCCGAGGCGGCGATGGTGACGATGGCACTGTTGATGAAGGGCTGGATCACATCGACGCCACCGGCTCCGCCGAAGATGTTGCGCCACCCGGTGGCGGTGGGCTGGTACTGGATCCAGGGAAGATATGTGGCGCCGCCCTGTACCGCGTTGGCGTCCTTGAAGCTGGTCGTCATGGCCCAGAAGAACGGCCCCGCCACGAAGCAGGCCCACAGTGCGATCACGGTGTACTTGAATACGGGGTAAAGGCGCGGCCTCATGAGTGCCCCTTCAGCTTGAGGGCCCTGGTGAGCAAGGCAGCGACAACGGTGAGCGTGACGATCATCAGGACCAGGTAGGTCAGGGACATCGCCCCGCTGTAGCCGGTCTGCTGATCCCGCAGCCCCTGGATGTAGAGGTAGTAGCCCGGAGTCTCCGTGGAGGAGCCCGGTCCACCGGAGGTCAGCACGTAGACGCTGTCGGAGAGCTTGGATGCCTCGATCAGCCGGATGATGACCGCCGCGACCGAGACCGGCGCCATGAGCGGGAAGGTCACCTTCCAAAAGGTGCGCCACACGTCGGCGCCGTCGATCGCGGCGGCCATGAACGGTTCCTTGGGAAGACTCAGGAGCCCGGCCAGCAGCAGCAGGAACATGAACGGGGTCCACTGCCAGACCTCGACAGTCATCAGCGCGACCAGCGCCGGCCCGGACTCGGTGAGCCAGGGAACCTCGGTCAGGCCCAGCATCCCGAGGAGATCATTCACCGGGCCCAGGGACTCATGGAAGATCATCTGCCAGATGGCGGCCATCACGACGGGAGTGGTCATCATGGGGACGAGGAACAGCACCCGCCAGAACCTGCGGCCGCGTACGTCGCGCCAGACGAGCAGGGCCATGCCGAATCCGATGACGTACTGGATCAGGACGGTGCCGCCCGCCAGCAGGATCAGACGCATGATCGAGGACCAGAAGCGGCTGTCGTGGAGCATCGCGGCGTAGTTGGCCCCTGCGATGAAGTCCATCTGAGGGCTGCTGACGTTCCAGCCGGAGAAGCTGACGCGGATGGTGAACAGCAGCGGGAAGATGATGATCAGTAGGAGTGTGAGCAGTCCTGGGAGCAGGAACATGCTCTTGTGCCGGCGCAGGCCGTACATGGTTCTCCTTGCGGAAAGGGGCGGTCGCCCCCGGGTGGCCGGCCGGACCGGCCAGCCACCCGGGGCGTCCTGCGGTCGGGTCAGCGGTAGTCCTCGAGTGCGACCACGTTGCGATAGGCGTCGCGGACCTTGTCCTTTCCGATCTGCTCGGTGATCTTGGACCATTCCCGGGCAGCCTCGTCCAGCGCCTGCTGCGGCGCCTTCTGCCCCGCCAGAGCCGCGGCGACGCCGTTGGCCAGCGCGGACATGTACTGGTTGACACCGGGGACACGCAGGTCGAAGACGCGGTTGGTGCTCTTCTCCATGCCGGAGAGCGTCTGCACATACGACTTCGCGACGTCCCTGTCCCAGCCCTGCTTCTCCCAGAACGCCGCATCGAAGTGGGCGTTGCGGTAGGGATTGACGCCGAAGCGGCCGATGGTCAGGTCGAGGGCGGTATTGGCCTCGTTGCTGAAGAAGCACAGGTAGTCGAAGGCCATCTTCTGGTGGCCCGACGCCTTGGACACCGCCGAGGTCCACCCCCAGGTGAAGTAGGGAGCCTGGTTCGGCTTCTTTTCCCACGCCTTTGTGGTGCGGTTGTAGACCTCGGTGGAACCGGGCAGCGCCGCCGCTTCGATCTTGTTGCGTATCTTGCTGTCCGGCTGCTGGGCCTGGATGAACGCGTCGTCCCATGAGTAGGACATCAGCGTCTGGCCGCCTCCGAAGGAGAAGATCTCGTCGCCCAGACCGAAGTTGGCGCCACCGGGCGCCCAGGTCGACTTGGCCTTCACCATGTCGTCGAGAGCGCGTACGAAGCCGGGGGTGTTGATCAGAGGCTTCATGGTGTCCAGGTCGAAGAAGATGCCCCCCTTGACGTCCGGGTTCTTCACATACGGTGCCGCACGGCTGATGAAGGCGGAGAACGTCAGGTCGTCACGCTTGGTCACCTCGGCACTGCCGAAGTTGGGCTTGCCGTCGCCGTCCACGTCCTTGCCGCTGAAGAACTCGGCGACCTCCTGGTATTCGGCCCAGGTCTTGGGCGTGCGCAGGTCCTTGCCCGTGGCCGCCTTGTATACCGCCTGCTGCTTCGGGTCCTTCAGTACGTCCGTGCGGACCTTGAGGTAATGCCGGTCACCGTCCACGGGGTACTGCACGACCTTCCCGTTCCAGGTCGCCACGTCCATATAGGCCTTCGTGACGTCCTTCATGCCCGGGGCGTCCAGATACTCCTTCGGCACCGGGGCCAGATACGGGGCCATGTCGCCGATCCACAAGGAGGGGTAGAACATGACGTCGTACGCCGGCTGGCCCGCTTGCAGGGGCGTGAGGATCTTCTGGTGCAGCTCCCCGAACGGGACGTTGACCACCTCCACCTTCGCCCCGGTGATCTCCTCGAACTGTCTGGCGTGCAGCTTGGTCGGCTCGCCTATGACGGGGACGGCATGGCTGATGATCTTCAGCGTCTGCCCGGAGTAGTCCTTACGGCTGATCGACTCGTAACTGCAGGGCCCCGGTACGTCCTTGACCTTCGTGGCCGGGTAGTCCTTGCCGTACTTTCTGTAGCTGATCTCCGAACCCGGCTTGAACAGCGCCGGCTTGTCGGGCTTGCTCTCCGCCTTGCCCTGGCTGGTGCATCCGGTGGCGGTAAGGGCCACGACGGCCGCGGCGGCGATCATGCCCTTGTACGAGCTGTTGCGCATGGGGCTGCTCCTTCGACTCACGGGATCAAGATCGCTCGGCCGCGGACGGCACCGGCGGACAAGTCGTCGAGGGCGTCACGGAAGGACGCCAGGGGGTACCGCTGGGTGTGCAGGCTGACCTTGCCCTGGGCCGCCAGGACCATCAGCTCGGAAAGGTCGTTGTAGGACCCCACGAGATTGCCGATGAAGTTGATCTCGGTGGAGATGACGTCGATCGTCGGAACGTCGAGACGGCCGCCGTAGCCGATGACGTAGTAGTTGCCGTTACGGCGCAGGCAGGACACGCCGGTCTCGACGGCACCGCCCTCGCCCACGAAGTCCAGAACCGCCTCGGCCCCGTGCCCGCCGGTGAGTTCCAGCACGCGTTCGCTCTCATTCCCGTCCGCGACCAGCGTGTGTTCGGCGCCCAGTTCCTTGGCGAGGGCAAGAGCGTCCGGGCTTCGGTCGATCACGATCATCTCGACCGGCGACAGGGCCCGGAGCACTTGGATGCCGATGTGCCCGAGACCTCCGGCTCCGATCACCACGGCCCGATCGCCCGGTCGCAGGACCCGGGCCGCCTTGGCGACAGCGTGGTACGCCGTGAGCCCGGCATCGGCCAGGGCCGCAACCGAGGCCGGCTCAAGGGACGGGTCGAGTGCCACCACTGATCGGGCTGTGGTCTTCAGGTACTCCGCATAGCCCCCGTCGGTGTCGATGCCCGGGAAGGCCGAGTTCATACAGTGCACGTCGTCGCCGGCCCGGCAGGCACGGCACAGGCCGCAGGTCACGAGCGGGTGCAGGATGACCGGGTCGCCGACCTTGACGTTGGTGACGGCCTGTCCCACCTCCTGCACCCAGCCGGCATTCTCATGACCGATGGTGTAGGGCAGGACAACCCCGCTCTTGTCGCTCCACTGTCCTTCGAGAATGTGCAGATCGGTGCGGCAGACCCCCGCGCCCCCGACCTTCACGATCACATCCAGCGGACCGGTGATCTGCGGGTCCGGCACATCCACGAGCACTGGCGGCTCGTCGTACTCGATGACCTGCACGGCTTTCATGGCGCTCCCTGCGAATCGGCGGGGTGGATGGTGCGCCGATTACACAGCCCGCCGCGCGCAGGCCGATGTCTCAGAAGCGGTCCGCGGATGTATCAATGTGATACAGGCCATAGGCGCGGCGTCATCGAGCTGTTCCAATCACTCCACCGAAGGATGACGCGCGCGATACGGGAGTGTTAAATGCCCCGACGTCAGCCTGGCAGCTCTCTGACAGCGGCCAGAGAGCTTTACCAGGAGATCACCAAGGATCCGAGCGCCCGCCCGCTCGTGGTCGCCTCCTGGCAACGCTCGATCGAGTACCAGGTGAAGTCGAGCTGCATCGACGCTCCCTACCTCGAGAACCCCAATCTGGACAGCGCGCTCGCCAAAGCGGCGCTACCCATCCTGAACAGGCTGCACGAGCAACTGGCCGACGACCCGGTGTCCACGATGGTCACCGATCGCAACGGCGTGGTGCTGTCCCGCATGGTCTCCCACCAGGCTCTGACGACGCGGCTGAACCGAGTGCAACTGGCCCCGGGACACGTGTTCGCCGAGCGCTACGTGGGCACCAACGGTATCGGGACCGCACTGGCCAGCGGCCGCCCGGTCATGATCGCCGGAAGTCAGCACTACGTCGAGGCGCTGCGGGACTTCCACTGCGCGGCCGTGCCGATCCTGCATCCCACCCGGCGCACCCTGCTGGGAGCCTTCAACCTGACCACGGCCCGCCAGGGCTCAGCCGGCATGCTCATGGCCCTGGCCCGCTCTGTCGCGGGCCAGATCGAAAGTGAGATCGCCGCGATCAGCTCGCGACGGGAACGGGCCCTGTTCCAGGACTACATGGACGCGTGCTCCTCGGTGCGCCCCGGACCTGTCCTGGCCATCAATCGTGATGTCGTCATGATGAACGAGCAGCTGAGGTCGGTCGTGACAGGGACGGATCACTACGCACTGCTCGACCACGCACGTGAGATCGCCGACGACCCCCGGTTCGAAGGGACCCGGAGCATCGCACTCCCCTCCGGACGCATCGCCGAGCTCCGGGTCAGCCGTAGCCGGCGCGAGGACAGCGACGCGGGCACCATCTTCCGAGTCCGAGTCATCGGGCGTCCCCAGTCCGGACCGGTCGCTGCCGCTGGATCCATACGATCGGGCCTGGGCCTGGTGGGCTCCTCCCCGAGATGGCTGAGCGCGGTCGCCGAAACCGAAGCGGCGTTCGTCGCCGGCTCCTGGCTTCATCTCGTGGGAGAAGCCGGGGCCGGGAAGAGGACACTGATCGAAGCCCTCCACCGAGCCAAAGGTGCCGGGCGCCGGCTCGAGAGGGTGGAAGCACCGCTGTCGGAGTCAACGCACGCCACCGAGCAATGGCTGCGCAACGTCCGTGAGCTGCTGGCCGAGCCGTCGAACCTGGTCGTCCTGCGCGATGTCCACCTTCTTTCTGCCCACTTGCGCCAGCAGCTGCGAAGCCTCCTGACACACCTGGACACGACCGCCACCGGGCAACTGATCATGACCAGCCAACCGTCCATGGTCACGACCGACGACGTGCTCGACCGTCTGTGCGACGCCTCGGTGGAGGTGCCTCCCCTCCGTCATCGCTATGGGGACATCGAGCACCTGGTCCGGTTCTTCCTGCTCAAATACAGGCCGAGCGGAGAGAGCAGCTGCTCCCCGGATGCGCTGACGATGCTGCAGCGCTGCCCCTGGCCGGAGAATGTCCGGCAGCTCGAGTCGGTGATCCGTGGCCTGGCGCGGCGGCCGTCCGTCAGGATCCTGCGAGTGGAGGATCTCCCGCCGGAATGCCGGGTGTCCTCGCACAAAGTCCTGACCACCATCGAAGCGCTGGAACGGGACGCCATTCTCCGCGGGCTGATGGACCGCAACTCCAACGTCCAGCGCACCGCACAGGATCTCGGCATCTCCCGCGCCACCATGTACCGCAAGATGCGCCGTTACGGGATCGTCCCATCGAGCCTCACTTAGTAGTACTTCGTTGGATCTGCCGATCCTGCCTGCTGGGGGCATGGTGGCGGCAGCACCGGCATTCATCGGCGAACCGGCGCCTCCGGTGCCTTGGGCGTTGTCGCTGCTCTCCTTTCACTGCGGGACAGCATCATTCCGGCCGGCAGACAAAGAGCCGTATCTGCGAGGCGGGGCGGATACCTGGTGAGGCCGTGCGGGTGAATGGCTGCCACGCCGCGGCACTCCACACGGAAGGCTGCCTCGCTTGACCGGATTCAATAGGCTCACATGGATCACTTTGGTCTCTTGCACCGGACATCTTGTGGCCCGGCGAAGTGACCGGTCGGGGCTGAGCTACGCCAGTCTTGGTCGCGCGCCAGTACCAGCGGGAGAACATCGGCAGCCGAGTAGAGGTGGTGTCCGGCAGTGGACCAGCGGGTGACGATGCTCAGCGAGAGCCGGGATGATCCGTTCGCCGTGCACCTGGCCGCCTCGGCGGTGCTCGACGACCGGGGAACCGTGGTCGGATGGAGCCGGCGGGCCCAGGATCTGCTCGGCTACCCGGAGACAGCAGTGATCGGCCGGCCGGCGCTCGAAGTCCTGATCGATCCCCGCGACCTGCCTGCAGCCAAGGACGCCGCGGCGGCATGCAGGAGAGCCGGCGGCTGGTTCGGTGTACTGACGGTTCGGCATCTCAGCGGGCGCCTCGTGGAGATGGGGGTCAGGGCACGTGCGCTCCTGCGCGATGGCAATGTCCGCGAGTGGTTCCTGGTCGGGGCACCGGCGGCGGAGATCCTCGAGTGGCAGAGGGACCGCGCGGTTCTCGACGGACTGTTCCGCCGGTGCCCGATCGGCCTTGTCGTCCACAGTCCCGAGATGACGATTGTCCGGGTCAACCGGTCAATCGAACGGTTCACCGGCGTTCCGGCCGCCTCCTTCCGGGGAATGCCTACCGGCGCGTTGCTGGTGGCCGAGGACGCGCGCAAGTCCGTGGACCGGGTGCGCCAGGTGATGCAGACCGGGAGATCACTGATCTCCACCGAGCAGTACTCCCGCCTGGAGCGGGACCCGGCACGAGAGCGGGCCGCGTCCGTCTCGGCCTTCCGGTTGGAGGATCCCTCGGGCCGGGTCCTGGGAGTGGCCGAGACCGTCGAGGACGTCACCGAACGCCATCGGGCTCGACTTCGGCTGGCGCTCCTTGCCCAAGCCGGCGCCCGCATCGGAACTACGCTCGATGTGGGAGAGACGGCCTGGGAGCTCGCTGATGTGATGGTCCCTCAGCTGGCCGACCACGTGTCGGTGGACGTGGCCCAACCGGTGACACGCGGCGAGGAGCCGGCGCAGGGCTCGACGGAGCCTGTCGTACGGGTGGCGGTCCGCAGCGTCCTGGCCCAGCAGCCCGAACTGCCGCAGCCAGGAGGAAAGCCCGTCGAGTTCACACCGGACACCCCACAAGCCAGGTGTTTGGCCGACGGGCGGGCCGTACTGGAATCAGTTCTTCCGCCTGACTGGTTCACCATGGAACCGCGCCAGGGTGAGCATGCTCCCGACCTCGGTGTCCATTCCCTGATCGTGGTGCCCCTGGCCGCACGGGGCCTGGTGCTCGGCACGTTGAGCCTGTGGCGCTCGCGGCGCCCCGACCCGTTCGAAGCGGACGACCTTACGCTGGCCCAAGAAATCGCCTCGCGCGCCGCCGTGTGCATCGACAACGCCCGGCGCTACACCCAGCAGCAACAGACCGCGCTCACCCTGCAACGCAGCCTGCTGCCGAGGGCTGTTCCGCACCAACTGGCCGTCGAAGTGGCTCCTCGCTACTTCCCCGCCGGAGCGGCGTCGGGGCTGGGCGGCGACTGGTTCGATGTCATCCCCCTGTCCGGGGCAAGGGTCGCGCTCGTTGTCGGCGACGTGGTCGGCCACAGCCTCCACGCCTCAGCCACTATGGGCCGGCTGCGTACCGCCGTGCAGACCCTTGCCAGCCTGGACCTGGAACCGGACGAGGTTCTCTCCCGCCTGGACGACCTGGTCAACCTGCTGGCCGCCGAACAAGAAGCAGTCGGCGAGCAGGTCATCGGCGCCACCTGCCTGTATGCCATCTACGACCCGGTCTCCCGGCTGTGCTCCGCGGCCCGCGCCGGCCACCCACCACCGGTGGTGACCACTCCGGACGGACAGGTGAGCCTGCTCGAGCTGCCCGCCGGCCCGCCGCTCGGCCTGGGCGGACTGCCGTTCGAGACCAGGGACAGCGAACTGGCCGAGGGAAGCCTGCTCACCCTCTACACCAACGGACTCATCGGTGAACGCCACATCGACGTCGACATGGGTCTGGCACGGCTGTGCGCGGCGCTCACCCGCCCCACCGACCCCCTGGAACGGACCTGTCAGGCGGTGGTCGACTCCCTCGTACCCGCTCGCCCCGCCGACGACATCGCCCTGCTCATCGCCCGCACCCGCGTGCTCCCCCCGCAGAACGTCGCCTCCTGGCGACTTCCGCTGGACCCGACCTCCCCCGCCCAGGCCAGGACACTGACGACAGCCCAACTGACCGAATGGGGCCTGGAACACCTGACCTTCACCACAGAACTCATCGCCAGTGAATTGGTCACCAACGCCTACCGGTACGCCAGCGGCCCGGTGACCCTGCGACTCATCCGTGAACGTTCTCTGATCTGCGAGGTCACCGACACCAGCCACACCTCACCGCACCTGCGCCGGGCACGCACCACTGACGAGGGCGGGCGCGGCCTGTTTCTGGTGGCCCAGCTGACCGAGCGCTGGGGCACGCGATACACCCGCGAGGGGAAGACCGTCTGGACCGAGCAGCCACTGCTGGGGCTGTAAACCGTCGGGCATCGGTACGTCCGGGCGGGGACATACCGCGCGCCCAGCGTTACGCTACGGTCGTCCTCCTGCATCCGGGACTTGGGCGAACATGAACGTCCAAGGACCGCGTGGTTTGCGACCGCCGTGCACTCCGCCTCGGTCCTCAGCACGTGCAGCAGCACGGCACCCCGAGCCACAGCCCACCGTGACCGTCACCGCCACGCCGGAGGCCGGCGACGCGGCCGGAGGCTTGGTAGCGGAGACCGGCGAGACGGTCCGCGCCCACGTGAAACATGCCTTCGCCCGCATGAAGGACTACAAGATCCTCCGTGACTGTGACCTCTACTCCCGCCGGGCGGCCTCCTCGTCTTTTTGCTGCCGCGGTCAGCCGGGAAAGGAATTGCGTCTCCGCCGCCAATTCCAGGACGAGTTCGGCGACACCACCGCCAGTGGCGAGAGCCTCCTGGGCGATGCCGGTGGCGGTGCTCCCCGGTTGATCTCGTGCACCAGGCTGACGGCTTCGGCAAGCCGATCCCGGTCCTCCTCCAGCATGACCGCGTATGTCGAGAACTCCTGGCCAAGAGTCATCGGCACGGCGACGATGGCGGCGACGTCAACCACGGTCAGGTAGTCATCGCTGGTGGAGTGACCGAGGATCTTCAATACCCGGTTGGCGATCACCTCGTTGGTGTTCATGCTGGTCGAAGTCCCGGCCCCGCCTTGGGTCATGTCAACGAAGCGTTGGTCGTGCAGGTGCCCATTACGGATCTCTCGGCAGGCGGCGACGATGGCCTGAGCTTTCTTTCGGTCTGGCAGACCAAGTTCTTCGTTGGCGCTTGCCGCGACCTCCTTCACCGCGGCAAGCGCGTCAACGAGGTGCAGGTAGGTGGAAATCACCGTTCCGGTGAGTGAGAAGTTCTCGCACGCGCGCAGCGTGTGGACGCCCCAGGCCGAGTGTCATCGGTGCAGGTCTCCCTGTTTCAGCGTCGGGTGCTGTGCCTGCGAGTTCCTCTTTTACGGCCCGGGAGCCGGCGGTCCCGCGGGGAAGCCGCAGGCCAGTGCCCCCACAGCGCTCAGGCTGCTGACCGTGGTCGTGCCGCTGAGTACGGACGTGCTGGCGAACTCGGCGAGGAGTGCGGGATCGACTCCGCAGAGCGCGAGGGCCGCTGCGGCCACAGGCATCCGGGCGCGGTCTGCACCGTCAGCAATCTTCACACCGATGGCTCGGCCATCGGGCAGGGCGGCCACTTGGACCCCTTCAAATCCGTCTTTGGCCAGCAGGCCGGGGACGGCCCTCATAAGCCGTGCGACATCCCGCCAGGAGCCGGAAGCCATCTCCGGATTCTCGCGTATCGCGTAGGCCACACGGGATTCCTCGGTGCCCGGCGCCGCAGAGTTGATGCTGGCCACGGCTCGGGTGAGCCCGCGCAGGGAGGTGGAGAAGAGCGGTGCTCCGCACCCGTCGACTGACACCCGGGCGATGCTCTCGCCGGTCAGCTCCTCAACCGTCCTGGCGATCGACCGCTGCAGCCGATGGCCGGGATCGAGGTAGTCCTCGAGCGGCCAATCCCGGGCCCGGGCCGTCATCAGCATGGCCGCGTGCTTGCCGGAGCACTTCTGGGCGAGCCGGGACGGGCCGCGCCCGCGGCGGACCCACTCCTCCCGCACTGCGGGATCGTAGGGCTGGTCGGGCGTATTGCCCAGGTCCTCTTCAGTCAGCCCGGCAGTGGCCAGGATGCGTCGGACTCCGGCGAGGTGGCGCTCCTCGCCGGAATGGCTGGCCGTGGCCAGCGCAAGCAATTCGTCCTCCAGCGACAGGCCGGCGCGCAGCATGGCCACCGTCTGGAGCGGCTTGAGAGCAGAGCGCGGGTAGAACGCGGCCTCGATGTCGCCACATTGGAACTCCACACTTCCGTCGGCGGCCAGGACGACAACCGATCCGTAGTGGACGCCCTCGACGATGTCTCCGCGCATCATATGGGCGAGCGGAGCGTAGCGGGGCTCGCGAATCACCGCCGTCTTGGCCGACGGACGCTCCGGGAAGTCGTCGTCCCTGATGGACTTCGCCACGGCTAGCGCTCGGTCTCGCTGCGCGTGGCCGCCTGGGTGCTGCGTACGGCATCCACCCGGCCGCGCACCAAGAACCAGCCCCCGACCAGGGCCGCCGCGATCAGCGGCAGGCACAGCACGGTGGTGCGGCCCGCGCCCTCGTCGGCGTACATCAGGACCAACACGCCGGCGAGGAAGGCGAGCGTGATGATCTGGGTGTACGGGGCCCAGGGCAGCCGGTAGCCGGGGCGGGTGACCCGGCCGTCCTTGGAGCGGTTCCAGAAGAGCAATGAGCTGATCATGATCATGCCCCAGGTGCCGAGGATGCCGATCGCGGCGAAGTTCAGCACGATTTCGAAGGCGTTTTCCGGGACGACGAAGTTGAGGCCGACGCCCAGCACACAGAAGAAGGCTGTGAGCAGGATGCCGCCGTAGGGGACCTGCCCCTTGTTCATCCGGCCGGTGAAGCGGGGCGCAGAGCCGGACATGGCCATGGAGCGCAGGATCCGGCCGGTCGAATAGAGGCCGGAGTTGAGGCTGGAGAGGGCGGCGGTGAGCACGACGAGGTTCATCACGTCGGCCGCGGCCGGGACGCCCAGCTTGGAGAGGACGGTGACGAAGGGGCTCTCGTCGCCGGTGTAGGCGGTGTACGGCAGCAGCAGCGCGAGCAGGATGACCGAGCCCACGTAGAAGACGCCAACGCGCCACATGATCGCGTTGATCGCCTTCGGCATGATCTTCTCGGGGTTTTGGGTCTCGCCCGCAGTGACACCGCACAGCTCGACCGAGGCGTACGCGAAGACGACCCCCTGGACGACGAGCAGCATCGGCAGCAAGCCCGACGGGAAGAGGCCGCCGTGTTCGGTGATGGTGGAAAGACCCGGAGTGTTGCCGTCGATCTGGTGCTGGGTGAACAGCAGGACGATGCCGATACACATGAAGATGACGAGGGCGGCGACCTTGATGATCGCGAACCAGAATTCCATCTCGCCGAAGTACTTCACCGAGATCAGGTTCACGGTGAGGACGACCGCGAGGGCGATCAGTGCGAGCGCCCACTGCGGGATGTCGCTGAAGATGCCCCAGTAGTGGGTGTAGGTGGCGACGGCCGTGATGTCGGCGATGCCGGTGGTGGCCCAGTTGAGGAAGTAGAGCCAGCCGGCGGTGAAGGCGCCCTTCTCGCCCATGAATTCACGGGCGTACGAGACGAAGGCACCGGAGGACGGGCGGTACAGGACCAGTTCGCCGAGGGCACGGACGACGAAGAAGGCGAACAATCCGCAGACCGCGTAGGCGATGAACAGGGAGGGCCCCGCGTTCGCGAGGCGGCCGCCGGCCCCGAGGAAGAGGCCAGTGCCTATCGCCCCGCCGATCGCGATCATGTTGACGTGCCGGGACTTGAGGTCCTTGCTGTAGCCCTCGTCACCGGCGTCGACGTGCGCGTTCGGCGGGCCTTGGCGTACCGCCTGGTCCAGGGATTTGTCAGTCACGTCTGCTGTCCGCCTTGCGTAGAGGGTTGCGTGCGATCGGGACGCACGATGGAGTTCAGGGTTGTGTTCACGCTGTCTAAGTGGTGGGCCATGGCCTCCACCGCGTCGTATTCGGAACCGTGGATGAGTGCCTCGACGAACGCCCGGTGTTCGCGATTCGACTGCTCGCGCCGTTCGCCGAGCACGTTGAGGAACGCCGACTGGCGTGCCAGGGCGTCGCGGAGCTCCTCGAGCATCGTGGGGAAGACCAGGTTGTGGGCCGCCTGGGCGAAAGTGGTGTGGAACAGCGTGTCCATTGCCACCCACGCGGTGGTGTCCCTCTCGCGCTCCATGCGTTGCAGCAGGTGGGGCAGGTTGTCGAGGTCCTCGGCCGTATGCCGCGCGGCTGCGTAACCGGCCACCGGGAGCTCCACGTGCAGTCGCGCCTCGAGCAGGTCGCTTGTCGGCATAGTTGCCGAAGTCGGGGTCCCCCACCGGCCCGTTGGACATGACAAATATTCCCTTTCCCATACGGGAGGTTGTGAGGCCCATGACCTGCAGAGCAGCAGGACCTCGTGGATCACTGGACGGCTGACCTCCAGCTGGCGGCCGAGCTCCGCCTCTGAGGGAGCTTGGTCCGACTGCGTCACGACACCCGATTACTTGTCTGGCTGTCTGACAAGTGAAGACCTGTCTGGCTGTCTGACAAGTTCACGTGGAGATCCTGCGACTATTCAGTGTCACTGTCAAGGGCTTGACTCGCCCCTGGGCGTGGGTAGTTGAAGGCGCGCTCGCGACATCTGCGGGCTCCGGAGGACTCCGGTCGAGGCGGCGGAAAGGCCCGGGGGGCGGTCGGCGTCGCCCCTCTTGGGTGGCCTGTTGAGCTGATCTCGCTGTCCCTGTCACCGAAGGTTGGCTGTCTCACCGACCGTTGACCGAGCTGCCGGGGTCCGGCGCACGCTCGCGGGGCCCGGGTGGTCAAATCGGTTGAGCCGTTGGTCAACCTTCGGTAAGACGAGACACGCCGCTCAGCGGCAGGATTACGGCCGGAGGATCAGGTCGCCGAGGTCATGGGGGTGGGAGCGACGGGTATATCGCTGGAGGGACTGGACGCGGTTCCGTGGGACCGGCTCGAGTCGGGGCTTCCGCAGCACCCGGTCAAGGAGGTGCCGCGCACGCTGCGCCGCCTCGCGCTGGCGGGCGGGGCCGCGACGGAGGAGGACTGCTATCCGCTGTTCTCCTGTCTTGCTGTGGGGAAAAACGGCCGGGTGAGCTCCGCGGTGACCGCCGCGCTGCCGTTCGTGGTTGCGCTCGCCGCTGATCCGGGCATGGGCGCGCGGGTCACGCTCGTCGAGGTGTTGGAGTGTCTGTTCCGGGCGGCGACGACGGCAGAGCCGCATTTGGTCGACGAGGAGTGGCCCGCGACATGGCGACGCCACCGGGGCGCGGTCCGGGCGCTGCTGGCCGATCCGGACCCCGAGGTGCGGCGGGCGGCCATTCCCGTCGCGGACGGTGTCGCACCGCTGCTGGAGCGGTGGCGGGTCGAGGCGGATCCGGCGGTGCGTCTGCCGGTGCTGCTCGCGTTGGGTGTGGCTGCGGCCGCGGCCGCCGACGCCGCCACCGAGGGGGGCGCCGCCGGGATGGCCGAGCACGGCGCCGCGACGGTGGAGGACGGTGCCGGGTCGGTCGAGGAGGCGCGGGCGGTGCTGGCCGGCGTGCTGCGTGACGGTGACCCCGTCATGAAGGTCGCGGCCATGCACGCCTGGGCGTGCCTCGACCCGGACGTGCCGGTCCGGCAGGCCGACCTGCTGGTGGAGATTCTCACCGACGCCGACGTGCGGCCACAGTTCGAGGCAGTCTGGTGGGTGCCGGGCGTCGAGAGTGGCGCCCTCTCCCGCGAGGAAGTCGTCTCCTGGACGGGCAGCCTGTTCGACCACTCCCCCAAGACGGCGGCCTCGTTCGTGGTCCGGCTGGCCGACGCGGCAGACCGGATCGGAGACACCGACCTGTGCCGGGCCGCGCTGGAAGAGGCGTGGCGGCTGCTGGTGCAATGGCCGTCCGCGGCACCCGCGCTGCTGCCGGTGGCGGGCGGACTGCTGGCCAACCCGGACGACGGTGTGCGACCCAAGGCGGCGAACCTCCTGGCGATGCTCGGCCGACGGGCGGCTGAGTATGCCGACCGGCTCGCCACGCTTGTCGATGACCGGGGTGAGGACGGCGTCACCTTCATCGACGGCACCGTCGGCGACTACGCGCGCTGGGCACTTGCCCGGATCGGCGACACGCGCGCCCTCCCGGGGCTCGTGGAGCAGCTGTATGAGCCGTATCGGGAGCATTACTCACGCAGCTACTGCCACGGCGACCCGCGGCTTCCGGACATCGACGACGTCCTGGTTCCGCTGCGGGCGCACGCGGACGTCCTGCTGCCGGCATTGCGGGGGGTGATGCGGCACCACGCCGCGCGCAACGGCGGCCACGGCCCGCTGACGGGCGAGTTCCTGCGAGTCCTGGAGGCGTGGGGGCAGGACGCGCTACCGGCGCTGCCGGAGGTCGTGCCGTTGCTGGACGACGCGCGCGGCTCGCTGTCGGCCGCCGATGTACTGGCGGCGATGGGACCGGCCGCCGCGTCCGCCGAGCCCGCCCTGCGCGGCTCTACGATCCTCGACCACCCGGCAAACCACTGGAAGGTGGCATGGGCCGCCTGGCGCATCGGCGGTGACGCTACGTCGGCGCTGCGGCTCATCGGCAACGCGGTACTGAACGAGGAGGGCCCGTTCTACGGACCGGTCCACCTCCTGGCCGACTTCGGTCCCTCGGCCGCACCGTACGCCAACCGAGTACGGCACATCATGAAGAACACCGAGGGCCGGCACCGGATACAGGCCGCGGTCACCTTGTGGTCGATCACGGGCGAGCCGGAGCCGAGCACCTCGGTCCTGGAGGAGTTCATCCTGCCGATCGCCGACGGCGACGACAGCTACGGGAACTTCAGTGAGGCGCTGCGGGCCCTGACCCGGATCGGCATGATCACCCCGGCGGGGCGTACCGCTCTTCGGACGGTGAAGGGATTCGACCGGCGCCTGTCGTCGGAGTGGGACTACCAGGCGTTCCTCCAGGACGAGAAGCTTAGGGCCGCGATCGAAGACGTGCTCGCCCTTCCATGAGGCGAAGGCATCGAGGCTCCGACAAAGCGCCCGTGAGCCGCAACCCAGTCGTGGACGGGCGACTGACGGCGGCTTCGGCGCCCCGGGCCATCGCCACATTCCGGTGACCGCCTGCGCCCGGCGCCCTCGCCGCTACCTGTGGCCCCCTCGCCTCGATGCACCTCACAATTCACCTGCCGCGCCCCTGGATGATCAATGTCGACGTTCGATGTCACTGCGTGGGTGAGCCGCTCATCAGCCGGACGCCAGGACACGTTCAAGAGTCGCCCAGCCTGCGCGTCCCCATGTCGGCTGGCCGCCTGGGAGGCCCCGTTCCCATGCTTGCCGTGGGGGCCGAAGGCCACACTGCCTGCAGGCCGGTGCCCAACCGCCGGCCCAGGTTGTCGGGGATGGAACTCGCCACTGGCGAGGCGGCATTGCCTGAGGTCGTGCCTGTCGCGGAGGCGAGCGAAGAACTTCCGTCGGCGCGGCTGCGGTTGCCGGTAGAACGTTCCTCCGACTACGGCCGCACCGACAACCACACACTTCGAGGCACCGCGCCGTCATCCCGTCCCAGGGGGACTGGACGGGGTCGTACGGGTCCACCGGGAGCGGTTCGAACGGCGTCTGTGTGTGCCCCTTCAAGGGTGAGCAGCCGGCGAAGGGGCCCCGCTGCGGGTCCATCAGAACCCGCAGGTACGGATCGGCGTGCTGCAGCCACCACGTGGTCATGCCCAGCGCCGGATCATGGCGCAGATGCTCCCAGGCGAGCCAGAGCGAGGCCAGTCGGGCCCCTGCCTCGGGGTGCTCCCACCAGCGCGGACACCAGGTGGCGGATTCGCCGTCCAGTGGGCGGCGGATCGTGTGCGCCAGATAGTCGGTGACGAAGACAAAGACATCCCTGAAGTAGAACTCGGGGCCATCGCCAGAGACCTCCGATGCATCTGCTCCGCGAACGCGATCACCGCCTACGCGCGCGGCTGTCGAGGCGCGAGGTCCTCCGCAGCCGCCATCGGCAGCCACACGAACGCCTCGGTCCGCTTAACCGGCCGCGTACGGCCAACCGCCGACGTGCCCCGGCCGCTCCAGCCGCTCCAAGTGCGGTGGCGTGCTCCGGGTTCGGTGGCACAGGGGAAGGGGTCAAAGGGGCTCAGTCGGTGACGCGCAGCACCAGCTTGCCGCGGGTGCGGCCCTCCTCGCCCCGGCGGTGCGCCTCGGCGGCGTCCGCCAGCGGCAGCACGTCCTCGACCTCGACCCTCACCGCGCCCTTGTCGATCAGCGAGGCGATCCTGGTGAGCGCCGCACCGTCCGGCTCCACCAGGAAGGGCTTCGCCCGCAGGCCCTGTGCGCCGGCTGCCTCCAGGAGTTCGGGGGAGACACCCGACGGCACCGCGACGATCGTGCCGCCAGGGCGCAGGCTCTTTAGCGAACGGGTGCTGGTCGAGTCCTGCCCGTCGCCGACCAGGTCGATGACGAGGTCGACGTCGTGCACCGCTTCTTCGAAGCGGACCTGGGTGTAGTCGATCAGCTCGTCGGCGCCGAGCGAGCGCAGCCAGTCGTGCTTGGCGGCCCGCGCGGTGCCGATGACGTGCGCGCCGAAATGCTTGGCGAACTGCACGGCGAAGTGCCCCACGCCGCCCGCTGCCGCGTGGATCAGCACCCGCTGTCCTGCCTCGATCCGAGCGGCGTCGGCGAGCGCCTGCCAGGCGGTGAGCGCGGCCAGCGGCACCGCGGCAGCACCGTCGTGGTCAACAGCTGTGGGCTTGCGCGCGAACTGCCGCGCGGGCGCGGTCACATATTCCGCGTACGCACCGGCCTGGCGCGGGAACCACGGCATGCCGTAGACCTCGTCGCCGACCTCGAGCGTATGGACGCCGAAGCCGACCTCTTCCACCACGCCCGACACGTCCCAGCCGAGGACGAACGGTGGCTCGCCCAGCACCTGCGCCATGCCGCCGCCCTCGCGGGTCTTCCAGTCCACCGGGTTCACACCCGCGGAACGCACCCGCACCAACACCTCGGTGGGCAGCGGCGCGGGCCGCGGCACCTCGGCGAGTCGCAGCACCTCGGGTCCGCCGAAGCGGTCCTGGGTGATCGCGCGCATGGTCTCACTGCTGCTCATTCGGATTCTCCTGCATACCTTGCCGGGGGTGCGGACGCACGGCCCGGTCGGCTGATCACCGACGCCCGAAAGCTACCCGCCGGGTAGTGGTAACCCGCAAGGGATACTACTATCTAAGGGGAAGTATTGAGGTCACAGCCGCGTAGGAGGCAGTTCATGTCCGTTCCCTGTACGACGGGGCAGCACGCCGATCACGATGTGTTCGCGTCAGAGTGCCCATGCCGTGACGTCCTGGACGTCCTGGCAAGCAAGTGGTCGGCGCTGGCCATCGGTGCCATGGGGGACGGCCCGCAGCGCTTCGGCTCGCTGCAGCGGCGGCTCCAGGGTGTCAGCCCCAAGGTGCTCACCAACACCTTGCGCAGGCTGGAGCTCCACGGCTTCGTCGACCGCACGGTCTATCCGGCCGTGCCGCTGCACGTCGAGTACGAACTGACCGAGCTGGGGCGCGGCGTCGCCGTGCCGCTGGGTCAGCTGCGCGGCTGGGTGGAGCTGCATCTCGACGAGATTCGCTCCGCCGGGGCCGACGAGCCCGCCTGCGACTGAGCTGAACGCCGGGCGCGGTCAGCGGGGGGCGGGCGCGGTCAGCGGGGGGCGGGCGCGGTCAGCGGGGGGCGGGCGCTCCGAACGGCACCTTCAGCCGAATGAAGCCGATGCCGACTTCGCGCAGGCATTGCGCCACGTCGTCGGCGGTGAGGTCGAGTGGCAGACTCAGCGCTTCGAGGACGCCGGCGGAACCAGCCTTGCTGGACACCGAACGGCCGCCGTTCTTGACCACCGGGGCGCCAGCACCGACAACGATGGCCGCCATGGCGCTCACGTTCACCGTGTCGGCGCCGTCGCCGCCGGTGCCCACAACACCTGCGCACTCCATTCCGTCACGGCGTACCAAGTACCCTTGCAACGTGACGACGCACAAGACCGTCGATGTGAGTGTTGACGCGATGATTGAGGACCTCAGGACACTCGTCGAAATCGAGTCTCCATCGCGCGATCTCGACGCCTTGACGGCATCGGCCAAAGCTGTCGCCGCTGTCATCGAAAGCCGCCTTGGCGGGCAGGCCATCCTCGTTGAGAGCGAAGCCGGGCCGCACGTCCACTGGTCAGCTGGTGGCGATCCCAAAGTACTGATCCTCGGTCACCATGACACGGTGTTTCCGCTCGGCACCCTTGAACGCCGCCCGTTCATGGTCGAAGACGGGCATGCAACCGGCCCCGGGGTTTTCGACATGCTTGGCGGTTTGGTACAGGCCGTTCATGGCCTGGCGACGCTCGATGACCGATCAGGCGTCGAGATCCTGATGACCGCCGACGAAGAGGTCGGCTCCCGCTCCTCTCGAGCTCTCATCGAAGAACGAGCCCTTGCCTGCGGCGCTGTACTTGTATTCGAGGGCGCCGCTGATGGCGGAGCCCTGAAGACCGGCCGTAAAGGCTGCGGCACGTTCCAAGTCTCCATCGCGGGCCGGGCGTCGCACGCAGGCCTTGAGCCCGCAGCCGGGGTCAACGCCCTGATCGAAGCATCACACCAGGTACTGGATATCGCAGCGCTTGGTCGACCCGACATGGGCACGACTGTTACCCCGACCGTCGCGTCCGCAGGAACCCTGGACAACGTCGTTCCCGCAGAGGCGACCGTCCTCGTCGACGTCCGGGTCGAGTCGGCGGGCGAGAAAGAACGAATCGAAGCTGCGTTCGCAGCACTGGCTCCGCATCTCGATGAGGCGGAGATCGCGGTTCAGGGAGCTGTCAGCCGACCCCCGATGCCTGAGTCGGCGTCGGCCGAGCTCTTTGCGGTGGCAAAGCAGCTGCTTCCTGGCCTCGAAGGCAAGGCAGTCGGCGGCGGAAGTGACGGCAACTTCACGGCCGCACTGGGGGTGCCAACACTCGATGGCCTTGGAGCAGTCGGGGGCGGTGCCCACGCCGACCACGAGTACCTGGTGATCGAAGCCATGGCCGTGCGGGCGAACCTTGTTGCTGGACTGGTGAACGCGATTCAGAACACATAGGAGAACGAGAGCATGCGCGACCTGTGAGCGATCACGCGAGGTCGCGATCTGCGATCACCGAGATTCGCGTTCGGTGATCGGGCCCGCTGCCGGCGGTGCGGTTTGCGGCGCCTCCTTTCGGGGGCGGTGGCGGCGATCTCGAGCCCGTTGTGCTCGCGGAGCCGCCAAGACGGGCCGCGGACGCTCCACGGGCTCGGCCACCTACGCCAACTCGGTGGGTGCGATGCGGGACCTGTACGACGCGGGCAAGATCCGTGCAGTCGGCATCTCGAATGTGCGCCGCATGGCAGGGGGCTGAGCTGCCTTTGACGAGCTCTGCGCACGCCCATCGGCTCTGTCTCCGATCACGTGACGGGTCGCGCCCCGCCGCGTGGTGTAGGGCCGTGAGGACCTACGTGGGTCTGGCATTGGAGAGCACCGCATGGCTCGACAAACCGATCGACTCCCTGATCGTGATGGCGTTAGCTGGTCGGCATGCCAGAACTGCGTACCGATCGTCTCCTGCTCCGCCGGTGGCGGGAGTCCGACCTCGAACCGTGGGCGGCGATGAACGCCGATCCCGAAGTCCGAGAACATCTCGGGGAACTGCTGACGCGGGAGCAAAGCGATGCCGCGGTGGCGCTCATGCAGGCCGAGTTCGACACCCGAGGTTTTGGGTGGTGGGCGCTGGAAGCACGGGAGACTGGTGAGTTCATCGGCCGCGTCGGCTTGGACGAGGTGGGCGAGGACATGCCGTTCGCGGGTGTGGATATCGGGTGGCGGTTGATGCGTTCGGCGTGGGGTCACGGTTACGCCACCGAGGCTGCCCTGGCCTGCCTGGCCTTCGGCTTCGAGGTCCTCGGGCTGCCGGAGGTCGTTGCGTCGACGACCGTCAACAACCTTCGCTCCCAGGCAGTGATGCGCCGGATCGGCATGACCCGAGACCCGGCCGACGACTTCGAGGATCCGAGCGTGCCCGAAGGGCCGCTTCGTCAGTGTGTGCTGTACCGCACCCCCCGCAAGATGCCCACGGGCTACACCACGCGGCGGGACACCATCGCCCCTTCGTGAAGACGGCCAGCGGCGAGGGCTGCCCGGAAGGGCGGCACTTCGGGAAGACATGACTACGTACTTCGCTTGGCGAGACGGCGGCGGTCGCTGATGGGTGTGCCCGTGGTGTGTTCCTCTGGGGGTTTGCTGAAAGTTCTGCCACATCTGGGCGGCGTCGTAGTCGAGTTGGTGGAGCGGCTCGGGGAACGGATCACGTTGTTGAGTACGAGAGCCCGCGCCGCGCTACTGCCCCGGACCCGCTGGTGCCGTGACCGGGAGGTTCACCGGGCCGCTGCCGACGCGATTTACCTCGCGGCCGGTTGGATGTGAGGACACATCCGATCTGGTGCAGGGAGATGCGGTGGCAGAGCTGGTCAAGGTCCGCAGGTTCACCGACCAGGAGGGGCAGCGGCTGCAGCAGATCGTCCTCGCCGGGAGCAGCACCAGCACGGTGCGCCACCGGAAGACGATGATGCTGCCGACCGCGGCCGGCGGGAACACCGTGCCGGTGATCGATCAGCTGGTCCAGGCCGACCAGGACACGGTGCAGGGCCAGGCCTGATCACCCCGCTTGGGCCGGAGGCACAACGGGCCGAGGCACAACCGAGAGGAACAGCACCCGTGAGTAAATGGCAGCTGGCCGAGACATTCCGCAGCACGTCGGGCGACGTCCGCTGGGACAGTCTCGGACAACCCGGCCAGGACCCGGTCGTGCTCCTCCACGGCACACCCTTCTCCTCGTATGTCTGGCGCGCTGTCGCCCGCTCACTCGCCCGCCGTCACCAGGTATTCGTGTGGGACATGCCCGGTTACGGGACATCGGAGAAGTCCGCCGGCCAGGATGTCTCCCTGGCTGCTCAGGGCGGGGTCTTCACCGAGCTGCTGGCACACTGGGGCCTGGAGGAACCCCTGGTGGTCGCCCACGACTTCGGCGGTGCCGTCTCCTTGCGGGCGCATCTACTGCACGGCGCCCGCTACCGCGCGCTCGCTCTGATTGACCCGGTCGCTCTGGCCCCGTGGGGGTCCCCGTTCTTCCAGCTTGTCGGCGAGCACTCAGAGGTCTTCGAGCAACTGCCGCCCACACTGCACCACGCCCTGGTACGCGAGTACATAAGATCGGCCAGCAGCCCCGGCCTGCACCCGGCAGTCCTCGACCGGCTCGTCCAGCCCTGGCTCGGCGACCCCGGCCAGGCAGCCTTCTACCGGCAGATCGCCCAGGCCGACCAGCTCTACACCGACGAGGTGCAGGACCGGTACGGCGAGATCAGCATCCCGACTCTGGTGTGCTGGGGCGAGGACGACACCTGGATTCCCGTGGCAAAGGGACGCGAGCTCTCTGCCCGCATCCCGGGCGCGCGACTTGAGCGAATCGCCGGTGCGGGCCATCTCGTCCAAGAAGACGCACCAGCCGAACTCACAGCCGCTCTCATCGCCTTCCTCCAGCACCACCCGCACTAACGCCCAACAACCCGGTGGACCTTCCCGGCCACAGCACTTTCCCCGTCAGCTATCTGGCCAGTGACCGAGTTCGCCCGCATTCACCCGACAGTCCGGCCGGCTTCTACGCCAGCGCGACATGGCCTCATGTGGGAACTACGGATCGGACAAAGGGCAAGACGTGCCGATAGCGACACGAGCGGAGCACGCCCAACGACCACAAGTACGCCCGCTTCAGGCGGACCTCACGGGCGGGCGGGCGTTTTAGGGGCAGGAGGAGAGGTCGTACAGCCTGGATGGTCGGCTCGTCGTCGGGCTGCACGAGGCCGGTGTGGACCTGGCCGAGGCCGATCTGTTCATCGGTACCTCGGCAGGCGCGATCGTCGGCGCCCTGCTGGCCTCCGGCCAGGACTGCAGCCGACTCGCTAGACCGATGGCCGGACCGGAAGCTGCTCATCACCGCGGTGAACGCCGGTACCGGCGAGTCGGAGGTCTTCGACGATGCTGGCGCCCCGCTGTCCTCCGTCGTTGCGGCAAGCACTGCCTTCCCGGGCATCTATCCGTCGATTACCATCAACAACCGCCCGTACATGGATGGTGGACTGCGGTCGGGAACCAGTGCCGACCTCGCCGTTGGTGCGCGCGTGGTGGTCGTCATCGAGCCGATGGCTCATCTACTCCCCCGCGAGCCGCTCACCCAGGAACTTGCGCAAGCCGGTTCGGACGCGGTCGTGACGATCAGTCCTGACGAAGAGACAACGCAGGTATTCGCGCGCGACCTGCACGACCGGGCGGCCTGGCAACCGGCCTACCGAGCCGGAGGCGGGCAAGCCGCCGAAACCGCTGAGCGGATCCGCGCTACATGGCATAACCCGCGGCAGTCGCCGAGATGACGATCGGCTCCCGGGAACAGGCACCGTAATACGCCCCCACGCCGCCTCCGTAGAGCGCCGAACCGCCAACGAGCAGGCGCATCCGGCTCCCTCGTTGATCGTGCAGCCAAGTGGGGAGGAAGAGCCAGGACTAGCGATTTTCACGGATCCTCATCACAGCAACAGCCGCCGCCTCACCACAAGTTCCTGCCGCTATTGCACACGCGCCCCGGTCGCAGGACCCGGCGAACAGGTGCAGTGCAGAGATGCCGCGCTGGGTACGCTCCGATCATGCCGCGTCTGATGGACGTTCCTGGGTACATACGCTTCTGGACCGCCTCCGCAGTCTCAGCTTTCGGCTCGCAGGTCTCTGGGCTGGCACTGCAGATTCTCACCGCCGTCACGTTGAGTGCATCTGCCACAGAGGTAGGCCTGGTCAACGCAGCCCGCTGGGCTCCCTACCTGCTCTTCGGCCTCGTGGCCGGGGTACTGGTGGATCGCTGCCGACGCAAGCCGATGATGGTCACCATGGATCTTGGCAGGGCTGTCCTGCTCAGTGCGATCCCCGTGCTGTAGGCGCTGGACCGGCTCAGTATCGCTGCACTGTGCGTGTGTGTCTTCGCCTTCGGAGTGCTGTGCCTGTTCTTCGAGGCGGCCAACCAGTCCTACGTGCCACGGCTGGTGCCCAAGGAACTCCTCAACGCAGGGTACGCCCGCATGGAGCAGGCCAGCGCGGTGGCCGGCTCGACCGGTCCACTGATCGCCGGAGTGCTGATCCGGTTCATCGGTGCACCCCTTGCCATCCTGGTGGACGCAATCACCTATCTGATGTCAGGCATGCTGCTCGCCTCGGTACGAGAACACGATCCCATCCCCGATCGAGGCGCGCGGCGCAGCCTTGGCAGCGAGTTGCGCGAGGGTGTGGCCTGGGTCTACCGCCATCGGACGCTGGCATCCATCGCGCTGACCTCGCACGCGATGCTCCTCTTCAACACCATCGTGAGCACGGTCTTCGTGGTTTACGCGCTGCGTGAGTTGAAGATCGGGGACTTCGGCCTGGGAGTGACCTACGCCTGTGCGGGGCTCGGTGCAGTACTTGGTGGTGCGCTCTCGGGTTGGGTGGTGCGAAGACTGGACGTTGGTGCCACCTTGATCGCGTTCCGCATCCTTGCCGCGGTTGCCTGGCTGCCGCTGGTCCTTGCTGAGCGTGGACTGTGGGGGCTGCTCTCGGTATCGCTGGCCTTCTTCTTGGTGTCCTTGGCGATCTCGATCGAAAGCCCGGTGGAGATGAGCTATCGCCAATCAGTGACGCCCGACCGGCTACGGGGCCGGATGAACGCCACCATCCGCTCGTTCAACTGGGGGATGGTGGCGGTGGGGGCGCCGCTCGGCGGATTGCTCGCCGATCAGGTCAGCTATCGGTTCGCCTTGTGGGTGGGACTGTGGGGAGCGGTCATCCAGGCACTCGTACTTGCGGTATCCCGCACCCGGGACGCCCGCGCCGCCGATGAACTCGAGCCCTTGGCGACTGCGTAAGACAGGGCGGCGCGGGCGGTGTTGCGGAATCAGGTTTTCGAGCGGCACAGGCACTGCGTCGCCACGCGTTACTCCGTCCGAGTGATCAGCCGCAAATCCGAATATCCGCCAATCGGCCCGCGGGCCACCATTGCCGGATGGGGATACGAACCACAGCAGACAGCGGGAACTCCCGGCCGCACGCATATCACGCGTTCATCTCATACAGCCACGCACGGGACCAGCCCGTGGCCGTGGCGTTGCAGCGAGAGGTGAGCCGGTTCGGCGTGCCCTGGTACAGCCACCAGGTTGCCCGTCCCTCGGCTACGCAGGGGCGCATTCCACAGCCATTGCGTATCTTCCGAGACGAGACGGACCTGACGGCCGCGCCGGGGCTGTGGCCGGAGATCGTCAAGGCGCTGAGCGCAGCGGAGTGGTTGATTCTCATGGCCTCACCGGCGGCAGCTGCCTCGGGGTGGGTCCAGCGGGAAGTGAACTGGTGGCTGGAGAACAGGTCGCCCGACCGGATTCTCATCGCCCTGGTCGGCGGGCAGCTCATCTGGCGCGGTGACGACTTCGACTGGACGGCGACCGACGCGGTCCCCGGCGAACTGGCCAACGCCTTCCGGCACGAACCGTGCTGGGTAGACCTTCGACCGCTCCGGCCGACCGCTCCGCCCGATCCAACCAGGCCGGCCTCAGCGGCCGCCCGTACGCCGCAACTGCGGCTGGGTGACATCGTGGCAGACTTCGCCGCGCCGATCCGGGGCGTCGACAAGGGGACCCTCACCGGTGAGCACATCCGCCAGCGGCGGCGCACCCGACGTACCGTCGCGACCGCAGTCGCCTCGCTCACCGCGCTGACCATCGTGGCGGCCACACTCGCCGTTGTCGCCCTTGATGAACAGGCTCGGGCGGACCGGGAGCGGGGCACGGCTGTGCATCAGCGCGACAAGGCACTGGCCAACCAGTTGGTCGCCGAGGCGGGCACCGTTGAGGACACCCAGCCCGGCCTCGCCCGTCAGCTGCTCGCCGGGGCAGGAAGGCTCTCACTGACACCCCAGGTGGCCGGGGCCCTGATCTCGGGAAGGACGGTCCCCCGGGAGATCCACCTTTCCGCCGGCTCCTTCGCCTTCAGCCCGGACGGGCGGACACTGGCCGCGGTGAAGAGCGGACGAACCGAGCCGGAGAGAGCCTCCGGCACCCTTCCGGCGCGGGACGGCGAGGTCACGCTGTACGACAACCGCACCCTGAAGGCAAGCGGCCACATCGGTCTCGGGGAGACACCAGCCGGTCCGATCGCCGTCAGCAGGACGAATCTCCTCGCCGTGGCCCAAGGCTCCACGGTCCGGATCTGGGACATCGCGCGGCCCCAGCATCCGGAAACACGGCCCGCTCTCGCCGGTCACGACTCGCTCGTCGATGCCGTCGCCATCAGTCCGGACGGCCGGACGGCCGCGAGCGTCGCCGGTGGGAGCGGCTACGACGGTGAGCTCATTCTCTGGGACCTCACGAACCCGGATCGTCCCGAGCGAATCACCTCGCTCCGCTCACCCCGGCTGCGGGACACGTCCCACCACCGGCTCCAGTTCCAGCCGGGTGGCGGCACCCTGGCCCTGACGGGCGGCGCGGACAGTCCGGTGTTCTTCGACTTGTCCAACCCGCGTCGGCCCACCGTCCTGCCGACCCGCGACGCGACGCGGTCCCTCCGATCACTGTCCTTCGCTCCCGACGGACAGCATCTGGTGGCCTACGGGGACAACCGGATCCGGCGCTGGGCGGTCGAGGAGAAAGGCGTCCTGAGCAAGCCGCGCGAACTTCCATTATCCGAACCGCTGATCGAGATCGACAACATCGCGTACGGTGCCGGCGGTCGCGTCGCCGCCATCGCCGAGAACGGCAGGGTGCACCTGTGGGAGCAGGCCCCCGGGAGCGACGCCGCGGCGCTCGTCGCCCAGTTGCCCGTCCCCGAGTGGGACTCCTACAACTCGGAAGAGCTCGGGTTCAGCCCCGACGGCACGCAGCTGGCGATGCTGAGTCCCGGCAGCAACGCAGGCCCCGGCGGGGCCGACGTCGGTTCGGGAACACTGAGGATCTGGAATGTCGTGGACGGACGACAGCGCGGAGCGGTGGGCGCCGCCCCGGGCCTCGCCGCCCTCAGTCCCAACGGCCGCCTGCTCGCAGCCGTCGATGGGCCTGACGGTGACACGATTCGGCTCTGGGACACTTCCCGCCCCCGCACGCCCCGACCACTTGGCGCAGTCAAGGGCCCCGGAGCAGAAGGCCTGGTCTTCAGCCCAGACGGCAGGACCGTCGCCGCGCAGGCGGATGGCGCTGTCTGGACGATCGACGTGCACGATCCCCGCAGGCCGCGTGCCCTCGGCACCTGGCGAACACCCGGTGCCATGTTGATCATGAGCTTGCTGTTCTACGACAACCGGGTAGTCGCGGCAGGCGACCTCACGGGCAGTGTGTTTCTGCTCGACACGAAGCGGGCCGGGCATCTCGGCCCAGTCGGCACGCTGGCCACCACACGGGGAGCCGTGACCTCCATGGCAGTGATCCGCCCGGCTCCCGACCGGCCGCTGCTCGCCGTGACCGGGTTCGAGAAAGGGGCGGCCGTCGTCCAGCTGTGGGACGTCTCGGACCCAGCGAACGGCCGGCCCGCCGACGATGCTCTTTCCGCCGGGAACTACCAGACACAGCAGCTCGCAGTCAGCCGGGACGGAAAACTCCTCGCCGCGGCCAAACGAGACGGGACAGTGCTGCTGTGGCGGTTCCACAGCCCTGGCAAGGCGCCGTACCGGTTCCCTCGCATCCAGGACACCGGAGATGTCAACGAAGTCGAACTGAGCGGCAACGGGAAGAGGTTGGTCACGGTCGGCCGGGACCGGACGATCCGCAGCTACGACGTGGGCGCAAGCGACACCACTCTGCAGGCGATTCTGCACATCGGCCATGGAGCCGACACCGAGCTGTCCTTCGCCGGGGACGACCACACCCTGGCCGTCAGCACCAGTTACGGAAAGATCAACTTCTGGGAGCTCGACCCGGACTCCAACATCGAAGAGCTGTGCACGGGGGTCGGTAAACGAATCAGCCCTGAGGAGTGGACGCGCCACGTGCCGGATCTGCCGTACCGGCCGCCGTGCTGATGAACAGCGCCGCCGGCCCGGTTCGGCATTCAGGATCCCAGGCAGGGCCGAGCCGCACTGTCCGGGCGGGCAGGACGGTGCAGGGCAGGACACATGTGGAGGTCCCGCTGGCGCAGACACCACCAAGTCACCGCCCACCGCCACTACATGCGAAGCTGGGCGCCGGCTCGACCGACGCCTGCGGCTACCGCGCCGACTTCGGCCTGCTGCTCGCACCGTGCACCCCGGCCGTCCTGCTCGCCGCCCGCGCACGCGGCGCGTGGGCCGAACCGATTGGTGGTCAGCGGGCCATGGTTCTCACACTGGGCGTGGGGGTGGCGTGGCTAGTGTGACTGTCATGAACGACGCTTCAGTGACCCGGTTCTACGATCAACTTGCAGCGGACTATCACCTCATCTACGGCGACTGGGACAGCGCAGTGGTACGCCAAGGCAAGGCTCTGGATGCAGTGATCCGCTCAGCCCTCGGTGCAAAGTCCGCCACGGTGCTGCTGGACTGCGCATGTGGGATCGGTACCCAGGCCGTTGGCCTCGCGCTGCGGGGACACCGGGTCACGGGTACCGACATCAGCCCGGCCGCCGCCGAGCGTGCGGGGCGGGAGGCGGCTCAGCGCGGCCTGGAGATGCCCACGCAGGCAGCCGACATGCGATCGCTCCCATTCGAAGACGCCGCCTTCGACGTTGTAGTGTGCGCCGACAACTCCCTGCCTCACCTGCTGACCGCGGAAGATCTGCGCACGGCGCTGGGCGAGATGCGCCGCGTACTGCGCAGCGGGGGCCTGCTGCTGATCAGCACCCGGCCTTACGACCAGATCCGGCAGCCCCATCCCGCCTCGACGGCCCCGCAGCTCCATGGGACGGGAAGCGGTCGGACTGTCACCTTCCAGCTGTGGGACTGGCACGAGGATGGCGAGCGCTACGACTTGGAGCACTTCCAGTTGATCCCCGACGGCCGTGACTGGCGTGTCGAGGTACGGCGTACCACGTACTGGGCCCTCACCCAGGAGCAGCTGACCGGTTTCGTGACTCAGGCGGGATTCGATGCGCCCGCGTGGATGCTGCCCGAAGACAGCGCCTTCTTCCAGCCTCTTCTCACGGCGCGGGTTCCGTGACGCGGGCTGCCACCTAGGGGTGCTATCGCTGAGTGGTCGAGCGGACCCTCGCCTGGTTGCACGGCTTCCGGCGCCTGCGCGTCCGCCGGGAACGACGTTGCGACATCCGCGAAGCGTTTCTCAAACTCGCCGGCTGCCTCATCACCACCCACAACTCAGCTCACTGTGTTGGCCGTTGTTAGTCCGAGTTAGCCGCGAAGCCGCTGTCGTGAATCACGGGACACGCTTGTTGCGTGATGACGATCCAGGCATCGACCTCATTAGGGGATGTCCTGATGGCGCTGATCAGCTCCTCGACGACTTCCAGCTTCGACTTGCGCACGTTCATCCTGAGTTGCTCAATCGACACCTCCTGATACGGCATGCTCAGCTGCCACAACAACCGCATGAGATAGCGGCACTCTTGCTGCTCCCGGTCGTCCGCGAGCCGGTCATGGATCACTGCCTGGACACGTCGCCGCTGAGCGTCGTCACGAAAACCCTCGCTGAGGTCCGTCAAGGTCACGGTCGGACACTACCAACCACGTTCATCAGCAACGATGGGGCAGCAGCAGGTTCTCGACCACCCTGCCGAGCCAACGTGTTCAGCCGTCCGGGAGAAGGTCAAGCCCGGTCGGCGAAGCCGGCCGGGCCGGGTGTCGCCTGTAGGAGGAGTCGATGTCGGAGTCGAGACCGGCGTGATCCACCACAAGCTGCCGGACACACGGACAGGCAGGCTTTGCCGTGCCTGATGACACGATCAGGATGAAACCGGGCAGCTCGTTCCGTCAGAAGCTCCAACAACGGCTAACACACTGACGTGGAAGGTTGGCGACGCCTCGGTTCATGACGGCCGCCCGCCGAACTGCCAGTTGTGAACCTCAATGTCGGCATATTGGTCCGGGGTCAGGACGGCGCGTGCAGTGTCCGGGTCCGATGCCCGCACCAGCACCGCCGTACCCAGCCAGGTGGCGCCGTCGTCAGACAACAGCGGCCCGTACGCGATCAACTCGTCCTGGTCGGGCGGCACGGCGAGGTCTGCGGCCTGGCCCGTGCCGAGGCCGAGCACCAGGTACCGGTTGCCACCGGTGCGGCCACCGGGGAAATCCCACATGGTGCGCCCCAACGTGTTGCGCCAACGGCGCAGCAGCACGTCGCGGTACATGCCTGCCTGATAGCCAGGCTCGTCGAAGGCGAACGCGCGAGCGGCGGCGGGATCCGGCAGGTCGACGATGTGCACGCTGCCGGTGGGCGCGTCGCCGTCGCTGGTGAGGGTCGGGCCGCGGGCGATCATCTCCGTCGCGTACCGGTCCATGTAGGACCAGTGCTCTTCCAGCAGCTCGTGGCGCAGCGCCATGGAGCCGGGCCGATCGCGGTGGTAGCAGAAGAACTCCATGCCCACAGTCTTCATCACCACGCGCAACCCTCTTACATCGGCTCACACAATGAGGTGAGTTGGCGGTGGGTGATGAGGCAGCAGGCCACTTCGCGGAAGGCTCCATGGATGTCGGCTCGTCGTTCCCAGCGGATTCTGAGGCGTCTGAAGCCGTGAAGCCAGGCGAAGGTTCGCTCGACCACCCATCGGTACGTTCCCGGGCCAGTTCCGTGCCGGGTGCCCCGGGCGGCCGATGGCCGGCACGATGCCCAGGGTCGCGCCCTTCGGCGTCACCACAGAGGCTCACGGCCGACCACCTGTTGCGGCAAAGCCGCCCGGCCGAGAAGGAGCCGCTCCTGCCACCGGTAGCCGGGCCCGAGCAGGTCGGGACGGGGTTGTAGGCATCTGCGGTTCCATCTCTCGTAGCGGTTACCCTCCGGTCAAGCTTTCAACCTTTCTCCGCGTTTCTGCCAGACCTTCTGAGGCCGACGTGACGGAGCGGCCGAGGAAGCCCGCGCACTCCGAGCTGGAGCCAACACACGTCCAACCTCGCCCCGGCATCCATGGCACCCGCAAGCGATTCACGAAGAGAGACGCGACGTTCCAGCCGATCGGGTCCCGCTTCTCGAACACCCAACGGCCGGGCAGGTATGTCGCCTCGTCGACCTCCACCGGGTGATCCTTCATGTCGTAGACGACGTGACGAACAATTAGCACCGCCGAACCAGACTCCAACTTCAGATCGGCGGCCTCCCCCTCGGAGACAACGTGATCGGGCCCGGACTCATTCTTGGTAATCCGGTGCAGGTGCATCGCGCGGGCGCCGGCCGTCAGATGCAGCGCCTCGACGACGTAGCTGGGAGCCTCCAGCCATCCGGCCGAGGTGATCAGTACGCTGATGAGGGTGACGCGCTTGATCGTGGCAGCAGGTGGAGGGGGCGACGCAGTCGCCGCCGCAATGCTCGACGCCGCCCTCTACAGCGGAGAGAGCCCGGCGGTGATCCTCACCTATGCGTGGGACCGCCTCTTGATCGACCCCGTGCCCGGTCCACGAGGGCCGGCCAACTTCACCGGCCTGCGCCCCCTCACCAGAAGCGTCCAAGCCGTGCCCGCCGACGCGACACCCGTCGCGCCCGCCGGATCGACACTCCCCCGGCTTGCCGCCGAGCTGCCGCACACCTTCGCCCTGATCGACCCGCATCACGGCGCCGAGGGCATCACCCGCCAGCTCGAAGAGCTCATCCAGTACCTGGAACCTGAGTCGATCGACCTCCTGGACGTCGGGGGCGACATCCTCGCGCGGGGCGAAGAACCAACCCTCCGCAGCCCACTCGCCGACGCCCTCACGCTCGCGGCTTGCTGCCAAGTCAACGCTCCCGTACGGCTCCTGGTCGCCGGCCCCGGCCTGGACGGCGAGCTTTCCGCCGACGACCTACGCAACCGCATGGGCCCACCGGTCATGACTCTCACGGCCGAGCACGTCGAGCCGGTCACCTCGGTCCTGGAATGGCACCCCTCCGAAGCAACGGCAATGCTCGCGGCCACCGCCGGAGGAGTTCGAGGCCTCTGCGAAGTTCGGGACGCCGGTCTACCGGTCCCCCTCACCGACGAGGGCCCCACCGTCCATGAAGCCGACCTGGACGACGCCCTCAATCGCAACGCACTCGCCCGCGCCATCCTCGCCACGGAGACTCTCGACGAGGCCGAGCAGCACAGCCGTGAAGTCTGCGGCTTCTCCGAGATCGACTACGAACGCAACAAGGCTGGTTGGCTCGGCACCCAGCCGGAGCAGAAGCTCGACCCCGAGACCACGCTCCACCAACTCGACCGATTCGAGGACGAAGCCCGCGGTCGGGGCGTCACCCACACGACGTTTCGCCGCATCACCGAGGCCCTTGGCCTCGGCGGCAAGCTGCGCCAGGACGTCAGGGCATTGCTGCTCAGCAGCCGTCCGGAGCAGTACACGGCCCCGCTCTGGCACATCCCTTCGGATTCGTCGAGCTTCGGCTGACCGCTGACGATTCGGCGTCGGGTGATGCTTGACGTCAGTCCTGGATGATCTTCCGCGGGTGTTTTCGCCGGGCTTGCGAACAACTACCTCCTTGCCCGTGGTACGGGGAGCGGCCGGGCTCCGTTCCCACGTCAGGCCACCGAACCAACCCTCCGCCCAGCCCCAGCTTCATGGTCTTGGGCTTGGGACGCCTCCCCGGTCCGGGGCCCGGGTCGAGCCGGCCATCCACCCCGAAGCTGTCGTCCTCACCGGTCCTACTGGCTTGCCCCCTCAGGCCCAGCCGACAGCATTCCCGCGCCAAGTCGCAGCGAAATATTGCAGAGTCTTATCTGCAGAGAATCCTATGCAGAGAAGACTCTGCAACATACGCTGTTGGCATGTCCGACCAACCCGAACGCACACCAAAGTCCGCCAAGCCCACCCGGCGCATCGACGCGCGCAGCCTGCGGGGGCTGGCCCATCCGCTACGGATGAACATCTTTGAACTGCTCAGTCTGGACGGCCCCGCCACCGCCACCGGGCTCGCCCAACGCCTCGGGGAGAACACCGGCACCATCAGCTGGCACCTGCGCCACCTCGCCGAGCACGGCTTCATCGAGGAAGAAACCGGACGGGGCACAAAGCGCGAGCGCTGGTGGAGAAGGGTCGGCATCACGAACGAGCTGAACACCGCCGATTTCCGCGACGATCCCGACACCCGGGGCGCGCTGTCGGTCTACCTGCACGAACTGGTGCGGCATTACTTCAGCCGGGTCATGAACTATCTCAGCGAGGACTGGGACGACAGGTGGCGGAGCGCCGGCACCATCTCGGACTGGCGTGACCTTCGGATGACACCGGATCAGCTGGAGGCGCTCAACGCGGAGCTGATGGCCGTCATCGCCCGCCATACCCCTGCCTCGGACGCCGAGCCTGCCCCGGACGCGCTGCCTGTCGTTGTGCAGCTCCAGTCCTTCCCCCGCAAGGAGCGTGGCACCGCATGAGCCAGGGCATAGGCGGTGGCCTCCTGCATCGCCACCGCGATTTCCGCCTGCTGTGGCGCGGCGAGACCGTCGGCAAGTTCGGCGCGTCCGTCACCGGGGTGGCGATGCCGCTGGTCGCCGTCTCCACCTTGCATGCCAGCATGTTCGAAGTCGGTCTACTGAGCGCCGCCGCCTGGGCCCCTTGGTTGATCATCGGTCTCCCGGTCGGTGTCTGGGTGGACCGGCTGCGGCGCAGACCGATCATGGTGGCCGCCGCCGCGGTCTCTCTTTTACTCTTCGCCGGCATCCCCGTCGCCGCCTGGTTCGGCTGGTTGAGTATCGGACTACTGCTGGCCGTCGCACTGCTGACGGGCACGGCAGCGGTGTTCTTCCAGACCGCCTACAGCGCCTACCTCCCCAGCATTCTGGAACCCGATGACCAGCCCGAGGGCAACGCCAAACTGCACGGCAGCGCGTCAGCCGCCCAGATCGCCGGGTCGGCTCCGGCGGCCTGATCGCACAGTTGGCGGGTGCCGTGAACGGGATGTTCGCCAATGCCGCGACATTCCTCGTCTCCCTCCTCTGCCTGGCAGGCATCCGGCATCGCGAGCCACGCGTCACCAGGACCGATCACCGCCCCAAATCATTGGTCAGTGAAGTCCGCGAAGGGCTGTGGCTGATCGCCGACGACCCCTGGTTCCGCACACTGACGCTCTTCGGGGCCGCCTCCAACCTGGCTCTGATGGGATACCAGTCGATCCAGGTGGTCTTCCTGGTCCGGAGCGTCGGCCTGACCCCCGGGCCGGTCGGCGTACTCATCGCGGCTACCAGCACCGGAGGCGTTGCCGGGGCCTTCGTCGCACGCCGGGTCGCCGGCCGGATCGGCACGGCCCGCGCCACGCTGCTGTTCGAACTGGGACTTCCCGTGCTCGCTCTGCTCATCCCGCTGACCGTCGGCGGAGCCGGGATCCTGCTCTTCGTGACAGGCGGCTTCTGCGTCTCCGCAGGCGTCGTGGCCGGCAACGTCATCAAGGCAAGCTTCCACCAACGCTACTGCCCGCCGGATCTCCTCGGTCGCCTCACCGCAAGCACAGCATTCCTCAGCTACGGGACGATCCCTCTCGGAGCACTGCTCGGCGGCGCGCTCGGAACCGCGCTCGGCATCCGCACCGCAATGGCGATCACGACAGCGGGGGTCCCGCTCGCCGCACTGATCCTGTTCTTCTCCCCGATCCGGCGGTCCCGAGACCTGCCGACGTCCCGTCAGCCAACGAGCAATTCCAAGCTTCCACTGGATCCCGATGGCGAGCCGGTCCTACCTCGTCGTTGACCACTACCGCGCCTGGCGACCGTCCCTCGGAGCAAAGCGCCAGGACCTCCCGTCGGATCTCACGGGAAATCTGCCGAGCGGAGTGAGAGACAAGCCGCCGGCGCGCCAACGGTTCAGACACACCCCAACCCATAACCCACACCCACTGCCATGATCCATGGGACATCCGCGCGAGTCTCGATCACGCCACCTCGGTATCGGCCCGCCAGGTCCGTTCGCTCCTATGAGGAATCGATGTCGCGGTAGGGCGGGGAAGGTCGACGCCGATGCGGGCGTGCAGTTGGACTCGGCGGCCGCACCGTCCGAAGGTCCACGCTCAGACACGTCAGCCGATCAGCTGATCCGACAGGAGGCCGCCCGCCCAAGGTGTTCAGCCAGCAGGGAGGCACAGCCGTTTGAAGGGCTCATCAGGTCTCCATTACGGTCGCGCACTGGGCACAGACGAGCTGGGCGTACTTCGGTGTGTACCACGATGAACTGGGATGCTCCGAGGGCTTCCAGGAGGCCGCCTCCATGGCGAACGTGTCCTGACCGCACAGTGTGCGTGGCCCTGGAGTGGCAGAAGACCCGGGAGCGGCGTTCGCCGCGTGCACGCGCAGGACGGGCCGCTCCTCTACCGGGGACCTTCTGGTGAATGATCGCGCTGCAGGCGGCTGATCGAGCTCGTACATCACGAAGATCTCGCTCATGTTCCGAGGGTAGGCCGATACGGCGGATCATGCATTGGTGACGTGGACCCGTGGGCCGGACCGCAGCACCTTGGCCGATGTGCTCTCTCCATGACCGTCCACCGGTGGATGCGCACGTGCGAGTGCAGATGGCCTGCCACCGTGTGACTCAACCGGTGCGCCGATAGTGGACGTAGCGAAGGACCGCGTGATTGTCCACGGGAAGTGACGCCGTTTCGTTGTCTCCGAGGCGGACAGGTCGATCGCCGTCCGTGAAGGGATGCAGCTGCCTACTCCCGTGTGAGGTCGGTTTGAGCATGAGTTCAGCTTGAGCCCAACTGCTCGCGGTCCGGACCACGGTGCGACGATGCGTTCGTGGTCACAGACGCGGAGTGGGCTTGGATTCGGGGAAGCTTGCGTTTCGGGCAGGCCACGGAACGTCGCAGGTAGGGATAGGCGCCGCCTGATGCTGAGGGTTCCTCGGGTCGCGAGCGAGCAGGAGGTCGTGCCCGATCTCGGCCAGTGGTCATGTCTCGCCTCGCGCGGACCGCTGTCGTCTGTCAAGTGCCGAAAGTAGGGGCATGACGCGATCCGAGGGCCGTACCCCCGCCGCCACCGTCGCGCTCGTGGCGGGCTGTCCCTGACGGCTTGCCGGAACGACGACAACGCCAGCGCGGCCAAGTCATGTGAACGGGCCATCGCTTGTGAAGCGGCGCAGGTGGTGAGCGAAAGTTTCGGCTTCGCCCGGCGGCCACGAGGACAGGCTCGCCACGATGTGGGCAGCCAGACGTGTTCGCAGTTCTGCCACTGCGAGTTCGCCCTGCTCGGTGAGGACGAGTAGGTGTGCGCGTCGGTCGGTGGGGTCCCTCTCGCGACGGATGAGGCCGGCGGCCTCCAGCCGGGAGGCGCGGCGGGTGACGCCGGAGCGGTCGACTCCGACGTCGGGGGCCAGGTCGGCCGCGCTGCGGGGTCCGGTCCGGGCAAGTGCGCTGAGTACCGGGTACGTCAGTTCGTCCACCGCCTCGCCCATGCCCGTGGTGAGTTTCTTGTGCAGCTGTGCCCGAGTGGTGCGCCGCAGCAAGATGCCCAGCGCGTCTGCGATCTCGTGTCCTACTTCGTTCTTCACACTCCAAGAATAGCGTGCGCTGCGCACGCATCGCCTGCTACAGTGAAGGTGAAGCGTGCGCGGCGCACGCATTTTTCGTTGTCGTCCTCGAAAGGGAAGTCCCGTGATCCGTACTGGTATAAAGGCCGCCCTCACCGATCTGATCTTCAGCAGCGACCTCACCGTGCAGGAGGCTGCCGACCGCCACTTCACCCCGGAGTACCGCCAGCGCACCGACGGGAAGTGGGACGACCGCGCCGGGTTCGTCGAGCACATCACCCACGTGCGCACCATCGTCGCCGGCGGCCACGTCGAGGTTCACGACGAGCTGTATGACGGCAGCAAGTATGCCGACCGGCACACCGTGCACATCACGAAGAAGGACGACTCAACAGTGAGCATGGAGGTTTACGTGTTCGCCGAGCTTGCACCCGACGGCCGATTCAGTCGCATCGAGGAGACCACCTTGATGCTCCAGGGCTCCGACGCCGATCGCAACATCGGCAGTGCCCGCTAGTACCCGGCACTCGATCACCGGCTTGAGGCATGTGGCCCGCGGGTGACAGAGACGCCTCGGGCGGCGAATCACCCGTTCCCAACCCCTCTCGATGCCCGGCATCGCCCCTGATCGGCATGGTGTTGCCGACCCGTGACTGCGTCGGATCCGCCCTGGCCGGCGAGTATGAACCGACAAGCATGCAGAAGTCCTGGTCAAGGCGGGCGGCTGAGCCGGCCGTGCGGCGGTGGACGTCTTCGAGGCGCCACGACGGTATCAGCGCGTCGATTGCGCAAGCAGTGGTTGCCAGCGGCATCGACAGCCTGGCGGTGCTGCACCGCAAGGCTCGGGTATGCCCGAACGTGGTCCACATCCGCACTTCGTGGTCGCGACCGGCGACGGCCAGGGCGTTGCCGAAGCACTGCCGTGTGAGCCACCCGGTGCCGTAACGGGAAGTCCGCTGTACGCCCGTCAGTCGCTTCGCACCGCCGGCGCCTGACGGGACGCCGGCCGTACAACCGATCAGGCACAGGCTCCGCACCGCGCGCACTCGGCCTGTGGCGGCCCAGCTGCCCGGCAGTGTCGTCCTCAGCCGCGAAGGCGACGACTACAGCACCTTCCTGCTCCTCCCAGTGCGCCCGGAACCCCACCAACCACTACCCCACCACCGCCCGTTCGCTGCCCGTATCGGGCACCACCTGCACCGACTGAGGCAGCCGTGAGCTCACGGTGGGCGTGACATGCGAACCGCGGGGCGGTACGGCCCGCACCGCACCGCGCCTCAGCGGGCCACCTTGAGCGGCACGGCACCGTGGACCGCGGGGCCGCACGATTCTCAAAGACGCTGAAAAACTCATCTACGCGGGTCGGAGACGAATGCTGCCGTATCACCGCAGGTCAGGGCCACCCAGTAGACAACTTCAAGAAGATCTCGTCATAGGCGGCTATCCTCTTCGCTGCGACCCTCTGTCGTCGGAACTTCGACCACATGCCGGAGTTGCACTGGGTGCTCGGATATCCCTTCGCCGTCTGTCTGATGGGAATCGTCTGCGTCAGTCTCTGCTTCGCCTTGGAGCGCCGCGACCGGCTATGAGCAGCCGGCACGGAAGCTCGCGCGTTACGGGGCGGGCCGCAGCTGCGAAACGGCATCACTGCCCGAGCTTGGTCGCCTGAGCCGTAGCCTCCTCATGGACCACGCGGTCGAACTCGTTGCCGCTCAGATATCTCCACTTGCCCAGGTAGATCGGGTCTATACCGACGTGCTGAAGCTGGGCGACGAGGTGGCGGAGTGTGCGCTCGGGAAACGCTGATGAGGGATATCCGCTACGGAAGATGCGGGTATCCGTCTTCCCGGGGGCCATGGTGTGGGTGCGTGAGATGTTGATGTCGATGCCCGCGAGGTCGGCCTCGACCCACGCCCAGTAGTTCTCCACGTCGGTGATGTGAACCCGCGCGTCGAGCGCTGCCGCGAGTTCTTCGAGTGACAGATGGCTCCGGAACCAGATGTCGGTGGACTCTTGGGCTTCCATGGATGTGTCGGCTCCTTCGGCCGGAGAACCGGCCCATATTCGGTAACGGCGGTTCTGCCGAGGTTAATTAGGGGTGGCCACCGCGGGATCACGGGTGCTTGTGGAGTCAACTTCAACACATGGACCACCATGTCGCACCGGAGTAAAGGCCGGTGGGCAGCTGCGGCCCGCTGCGCCATCTCTGTTGACCTGCTTGTAGCTCTGCTCGATCCAGTGCCGGATGCCACAGGTACCAGGTGGCCTTGCCGGGCAGAGTCGCCGGGTCGGTGGTGGCGACCACGAGCCGGGTGGTGCCGTCAGGCCCCACGAGCCCAGCGGTCTGTCGGCGGCGCACCACGTGGCGGTGTGGCCGTCACGCAAGGGGCCGGCTCAACTGGCCCGCCATCAGACGGCCGACCACGCAACCCTCGCCGACGCCCTGCTGGCCGACCTGCTCCCGCCCGACGGCGTCACCGAGGACACCGCCCCGGTCTTCGTGCGCCTATGACTCGGCCCGCCGCATCCGCCGCATCCGCCGCATCCGCATCGAGCCGGCGAATGGACCTGGCCTACCCGCGCGATCTCGTAGAGTCGACGTCTTCCGTGTTTCTGTTGGCGCAGTCCAACTCCGCTGCTCGGTCTTGCGGTTGCTTCACCCACGTATACGGGGACGCGGCCGACCGTGGCGAGCGTACGCGACGCTACCCGTCGGACCTGATGGACGCCGAGTGGGCGGTCGTCCGGCCGCTGCTTCCGGTCCCGGCATGGCTGGGGGGCCGGGGCCGCAGCCGGAGGGCTACTGCCGCCGCCAGACGCTCGACGTCATCTGCGACCACGTGGACAACGGCGTCAAGTGGCATGCCCTGCCTGCCGATTTCTCCACATGGGACCGGGTCTGCGCCTTCTTCCGCCGCTGGTTGCGCCATGGTCTACGGGCGGGTTTCCCGATCGGCTGTGCGGCCGGGTGCGACACGTTGAGGACCGATCAGCGGAGCCTGCAGCCGCCGTGATGACCGACTCGCAGTCCGTGCGCTCCGCGTCCGCAAACTGGGCCCGGACGGCGCTCCGACCGGGGGCACCTGGCAGATCGAGGTAAGGAGCGATACGATCACCGCGACGATGACTCATTCTGTTAACAGATCGGGGGTCCCGTCCGCGCAAGGTGAGTGCTGATGCTCACTCAGAACGCGAATGGGGATTCCCGCCTTTCCTTCTGGCTGCGCGTGCGAGAGTTCGCCGTGCCGCCGTCCATGATCGAGACTGCGACAGCCCGCCGTTGTGCCGGGGACTGGGCAGGGGCGTGCGCCGCCGCAGGCGTCGATGTCGATCTCAATCTGCGCTCCGTGGCGCGCACCCACGGCCAGGAACTCGCAGCCCAAGTCCGGGCCGATCTCCGCCATCTGGCGCCCGACCTGTTGCGCTGGCATATGCCGAGGATCGCTCCCAACGGCCTGCTGCGCCCAGGTCTGACCATCTCTCTGGCTCGGCACGACGCCGCGGGGCGTGACGGCGCAAGCCCGATGCACCTCGTGGCCCGGACTCCGCCGGCTTGGGCGGATGCCGGTCAGCGGATAAGTCTCGCGCTGTGGGACGGAACCGACTCCGAAGCCGGCGCCTCCCGTCATCCGCACCCCCGTCCCAACCAGCGGTTCCGCCTTGACCTGCACCGCCACCTGTGGGACGGGCGCAGGACCGATGAGCTGCGGATCCGGTCCGGGGCCGATCGGCGGCCCGCCGACGGCCGCCCTGTGCTGGACCCGGAGCTGCTGGACCCGGAGCTGCTGGGGACGGTGCCGCAGGGGCACCGCTGCGCCGTTGACCGGTGGGCGGCCGAGGCGGGGATTCTGCTCCACGCCGAAGGGCTGTCCACCGGTACCGTCACCGTGCGGGTCCGGGCCCGGCATCGGCTGGTCTTGGACCTGGTCGCGGACAGGGACGGCGTAGCGCCGCCCGCATTGCGGATCGCGGCGGCGTCCACAGATGGCAGGGCCTCCGCGCTGCCCGTCCTGCCCGACGCGGCAACCTGGGTGCTGCCCGACCTGGAACTGATCCGCACCGGTTCGATCGAGGCCGATCGGCTGCACCCGCTGGTCGCCTCGGCACTGGTACCGGATCACTCGCCGGCCGGTCCGCCCCGGACTCCGTACCGGGCAGGACAACCGCGCCTCGTGGAGTGCCGGGGAGCTCAGCACCGGATCGGCCTGGTCAACGGGGTACTGGCCCCGCTGGACCACGACCCGGCCGAGATCCGGCGGGAGGAACTGCTCGCCGCACTGACCGGTACTCCGCTCCCCTGCCTACAGGCAATCGACGAGGCGCACCGTCATCCGGACTGCCTCACCGGCGTCCGCGAACGCCTGGACCATGGCGACACAGCCGGTGCGCTGGCCGTCGTCGAGGGCCTGCTGGGCCCCGACGCACTGCTGCGCACCGGCGCTCTGCGGGACGAACTGGAGACAGCCGCGCTACGGCGGATCACATACGGGCTGTACAGGTCAGGTCTGATCGGACCCGGACCTGGCCGCATCCGCCCGGATCGTCACCGTCCCCGTGACCAACGCTCGCACCCGCGCAACGCGACCTCTCGCTGACCGGGGACCTCCGTCCGTCCCCCTGCACCCACTCGGCTCACGACGAACCCATAGGTGATCACACATGCCCACATGCTTCCCGTTCGCTGCTACCGGCTCCCTCTCCGACCCAGCCCACCACGCCTCCCAGCTCGACGTCGCCGGCGAATTGCTGACCCTGCTGCGCGACGCAACCACCGAACCGCGGCCCGACACACAACTGGAGGCCCTGACTCTGGCCGTGGCCGCCGACTTGCCCGTGCTCCTGTGGGGTGAGCCGGGGATCGGCAAGACCGCGGCCCTTACACAGCTTGCCGCGGCCCTGGACCTTCCGCTGACTACAGTGATCGCCAGTGTTCATGAGCCGTCCGACTTCTCGGGCCTGCCCATCGTCGGAGACGATCCCGCGGAACAGGGTGTCCCGATGGCCCCGCCCGACTGGGCAGTGCGCCTGGTACGGGCCGGCCGAGGGCTGCTGTTCCTGGACGAGTTGTCCACCGCACCACCGGCCGTTCAAGCCGCCCTGCTCCGGCTCGTACTGGAGCGGCGGATCGGCGCCCTGCAACTGCCGCCCGGGGTCAGGATCGTGGCTGCCGCCAATCCGCGATCCTCGGCGGCCGACGGCTGGGAGCTGAGCCCGCCGCTGGCCAACCGGTTCGTTCATCTTCAGTGGACCCACGATCACGAGGTCGTCGTACGCGGCCTCGGTGGGACGTGGCCCCGGGCAACACTGCCACGGCTCGCCCCGGAGAAGTTGCCGGACGCCGTGGACTTCGCGCGGCGCGCGGTGTGCGGGCTCCTCACCGCCCGCCCCAAACTCGTGCACCAACTGCCCAGCAATGAAACGCGCCGGGGCGGCCCCTGGCCGTCACCCCGAAGCTGGGAGATGGCCCTGTGCCTGATCGCCTTCGCGACCGCGGCCGACTCCTCCCGGGAAGTACTTTCCCTCCTGGTCAGGGGCACCGTGGGGGACGGTCCGGGACTGGAGCTGCTGGCCGGCCTGGACCGGATGGACCTCCCGGACCCCGAGGTGCTTCTCGCCGACCCGGCGAGTGCCGCCCTGCCCGAGCGGGGGGATCTGCGCCAAGCCGTGCTCGACGGTGTCGTGGACGCGGTCCGCAAGCGCCCGGAGAAGTCCCGCTGGGACGCGGCGTGGGCGCTCCTGGTCCGGGCGGTGGAGGCCGGAGCCCCGGACCTGGTGGTCGTCCCCGCGACCACACTCGCCACACTGCGCCGGGAGGACCGGGACGTTCCTGCATCGATCGAGCGGCTCGCCGGAGCTGTGTCCCTGTCCCGGCGAGCAGACCACGCGGCGGCCCGGGCCGCGGTCGCCGCGAAGGCCGGCCGATGATCCCGGACGCACCGGGGAGACTGGACCTCGACAAGCTCTTCGCCGCCCGACTGCACGCCGTACGGGTCCGGCCCTACTTGGCGACGGCCCTGTTCGCCCTGCACACCGTCGAGTCGCGGCTGGTACCGACGATGGCCGTCGACCGGCACTGGCGGTGCTACGTCTCACCGGCGTTCGTGGACCGCACGCCGGTGGAGGAACTGGCCGGGGTATGGGTGCACGAGGTGTCGCACCTGCTGCGCGACCACCACGGGCGCAGTGACCGGGTCGCGCGGGAGCGCGGGCTGACCGGCCCGGGGGAACGGCTGCGGATGAACATCGCCGCGGACTGCGAGATCAACGACGACGTGTTCGGCGACGGGCTGGTCCGGCCCGAAGGTGCTGTCGAACCGGTGTCCTTGGGGCTGCCCGAAGGGGAGCTCATGGAGGACTACCTGCGCCAGTTCCGGCTCGGGCCGCGTACGCAGAGCATGGCCTGGCTGGACTGCGGCAGCGGCGCCGACGGACTGGAACGGGAGTGGGAGCTGGGACCGGACGGCGCGCACGGCCTCAGCGAGCAGGAACGGGACGCGGTCCGGTTCCGGGTGGCGCAGGGCATCACCGCCCGTCCGGGGAACACTCCGAAGGGGTGGCAGCGGTGGGCGGAGGAGGCGTTCCATCCGCCGCAGCCGTGGCGGGCGTTGCTGGGCGCGGCGGTCCGCTCGGCAGCCTCCGGCCCCGGCGCAGGCGAGGACTACACCTACGGCCGGCCGTCGCGGCGCTCGGCCGGGGTGCCCGGCGCTGTTCTGCCGAGCCTGCGGCGCAGGCCGCCTCGGGTCTCCGTGGTCATAGACACATCCGGCTCGGTCAGTGACACCGAACTGGGCAGCGCGCTCCTCGAGGTTGCCGCGATCTCCCGTGCCGTGGGCGGCCGTCGCGACCTGATCACCGTGCTGTCGTGCGACGCAGCGGCCCGGGTCGTGCACCCGCTGTGCCGTGCCGAGGGGATACCGCTGGTGGGCGGCGGGGGTACGGATCTGCGCACGGGCTTCGCCAGGGCGCTCCGAGCCCAGCCCCGCCCCGATGTCATCGTGGTCCTGACCGACGGCCAGACGCCCTGGCCGGGCACACGACCACCGTGCCGGACGGTGGTGGGTCTGTTCCCTCGGCAGCATGCAGCCCGGTCGTGGGACGAGGACGATCCCGATTACGAGCCGGACTCGCCGCCCGCGTGGGCACGAGTAGTTGACATCGGGTCGGCTCCCACTGCTCAGTGAGCCCCTCAGGATGGCGCGGACACATCTCTTCCGATGCGTCACTGACAAGCCATTGCTCTCTCGATCATGGTGAGCGTGGGATCGAGTGTGGCCTCCCGGTCGGGTGATCTCCTGGCTGGCCGGGCATGAGAACAGAGGCCTCCTGCGCATCTCGTGGGTGTTCAAGTCCATCCGAGCAAAAGGCGGGAACGCACGCAGAGCGCGTGAGTGCCTCCTGCACAGCTCGACGAGCGCAGCGAGCCGCCCTGACCGGCTAGTGCTGTGACCGTGAAGGTTCGCGGGGTTGGTGTTCGTGGGTCCCATGCCGGGTTGGATGTGACGTCAGAGCGTTACGAAGCACAGCAGACCACGGCCCGGGTGCCCCGGGGCGTGCACCATGGGGGCGGTCGGGGGGAGATCGCCCGCGCGGCCGGCCCGGAGGGCGGCGCGGGCCGCACTCCGGGCCGCTGGAGTCGCTCTGCCAGACCGCCAGCGGTCAGGCCGTCGGCCCCTCCCCCCTGCGGACCAGCCGCCAGGCCTCGGTGAACAGCTCGGGGAGCGTGCCCGGGAGCAGCTCGAAGGCCCTCACCTCGCTCCCGTCGGCGCTCAGCTGCGCGCCGATCAGGGGCGCTTTCCAGGACTCCATCGGCGGCAGCGGCTTCTTGGCGTGCGCCCACGGGCCGGGCAGGAAGAGCGTGCGTCCCGCGCGGGCCCGGCGGTCCTCCACCACCAGGCCGCGCGCCACCAGCTCCGCCGCGGCCGCCTTGTGGCGGGCCGGTGTCCAGGCGTTCCAGCGCCGCACGTTGCGGTCCGACGGCACGGGGAGCAGCAGGAGCTGGAGGTGGAGGGCGGCGGCGTCCTCGGGCAGGTCGAGGGTGGCGGCGACGTCGGCGACCAGGTCGGGGGCGCAGGCGCGCGGGTCGGACTCGTAGCGGCCCGGAGGCAGGTCGTCGGCGGTGATGCGGGCTATGACGCGGTCGCAGGTGCCGTCCGCGAGCCAGTCCCAGCGCCGGCTCCCCCGATTGCCGCGGATCACGCCCGAGCGGAGGACCCGGGCCGGTGAGTCGCGGCCGGCCAGCACCTTGCGCAGGTGGTGGACGGCCTCCGGCGCCCCGGTGCGTAGGGGGTCCCCGGCGGGGAGGTCCGCGTACGCCCACGGCAGGCCGGCGAAGACGGCGTCCGCGACGGTCTCGGCGTCGTAGTCGCCCATGACGTCCCACGCGGTGCGCAGGTGGCGGTGCTCGGACGGGCAGGGCCAGACCCGCAGGTAGAAGCCCGGCGGCAGGGTGGCGTTCGCCGGGTCGAGGAACAGATGGCACAGGTGGGTCGCCGGCATCCGGGTATCCAGGGCGACCGCGGCCTGCCAGGTGCTCCATGGCGCGTGCGGACGGGCGCCGTGCTGCTCCGCCCAGGCCGCGGCGGTGCGCTCCGCGACGCGGGCGAGGCCGCCCGGCCCCCACAGGTCCACGGGGTCCGCGGGCATCACGTCGGCGAGCAGGGCGAGCCGCTCGTCGTCGTGCAGCATCGACAACTCGGCGCGCGCCGATTCGAGTTCGCCGGCCTTGAAGCCGAACGCGGCGCGCTCGTGCTCGTCGAGGAAGGGCGTGTAGTAGCCGCCTGCACCGGGGTTGCCCGCCAGGACGAGGGCCGCAGCGGGGCGGCTCAGGCCGGTCGCCTCGCTCAGGGCGAGGGCGGCGTCCATGTCCCAGGCGACCGGGCCGCGCTCCCGGACGAGCTCCACCAGGCGCAGCAGCTGCCTCGGGGTGCCCCAACCGCGGTGGCAGTCCACGACGTAGAGCGGTTCCTCGGGGCGCGGGGCGGCCTCGCCGCCAGGGAGCACGGCCTCGAAGTAGCGAGTCTCGCGCGCGGCCGGCAGGTGCAGGCCGAAGGAGGCGCCCTGGTGGTCGCGGACGGTGAACGAGGTCGTTCCGGCGAGCCGGCCCAGGCGGAAGCGGTAGGTCGGGTCGGCGAACGGCGTCCGCGCCCACATCTCCAGGAAGTCGAGCAGCACCTCGCGGCGCTCCGGCCTGGTCGCGGGGGCGGCCGCGCGCAGCGCGAGTGCGCCCGTGCGCCCTATGAGTTCCGTCCAGCTGCCCGCCGCGGGCGGACGGACCTCCCGTTCGCCCGGCTCGGGCGCCCAACTGCCTTCGATGTAGCGGCCGATGCGCCTGATGTCGGCGAAGGAGTCGTCGTTCCAGCAGCCCGAGGCCCCGACGAGCCCCTGCAGGGCGGCGGATGCGGCGAATCCGCTCCACGTGCGGGGGGTCCGGGGTGCGGCCGTGTCGATCTCGTTCATGCGTCCGATCATGACGGACGGCACCGACAACGGGTCGCGCCGGCCCACGGCCCGCTTCACCCCGCGGCCTCGTAGGCTGGTCCGAATCCCGCCACCACGCGGATACGCGGCATGGCACCCGCACGGACGGAGGACCCGGCGATGGCAGAACCGGTGAAGGGTTCCGCGAGTTACTTCCCCTCGATCGAGAAGAAGTACGGTCGGCCGATCGAGGAGTGGCAAGAGCTCATCCGCACCTCCCCGCTGCAGAAGCACTCGGACTGACCGACACACGTCAGCGGTTCATCAATGAACCGAGCGCAGGCCGTCGGCAAGCCCTTCAGGCGGCGTTTGAGGCGGGTGACCAGTTCGCGAACCCTGTCGGTGTGATCCAGGGCGGGTTCTTGGCCGCAATGCTCGATGACACCCTGGGGCCGGCGCTGGTCGCCACATTGCCGGAAAACCAGTTCGCGCCGACTCTCGATCTCCATGTTCAGTTCCTCCGTCCAGCCCGCCCCGGACGGCTTCTGGGGCGCGGACGGATCGTGCAGCGCGGCAAGGACGTGTGCTTTCTCGCCGGCGAGCTCATCGGCACCGACGGCAAGCCGGTGGCTGTGGCGACCGCGACCGCACGAATCCAGTCCATCCGTTAGTGGTGGCGGGCGATCAGGAAGGGACCGGACCGCCCGTCGAGCAGAGCGCTCACCGATGCGGGTGGTCGGATTCACCGCGGAAACGATCAGTTCAAGGGCGTGCCCGGGACGGCTTTCCTGGTTTGTAGAGCCAATCGTTGAACAGAGCGTCGAGGGCCAGCCCGGACTCTTTCCGGCACAGGTCGATAAAGTCCGCCGACTGGGCGCTTCCATGCCGGTGCTCCCGAGTCCACGTTCGCAGAATGGAGAAGAAGGTCTTGTCGCCTACTGCTTTGCGGAGTTGATGCAGGGTCATGGCTCCTCGGCCGTAGACCGGCGGGTCGGACACCTGTTCCGGAGCGGGCGGAGCTGCCGGGGGAAAGTCCCAGATGCCTTCGCTCTCCGGGTGAGTGCCGTTGTAGAAGGCGTCGAAGGTCTCCTGGGCTGTGTTGCCGTCCTGTTCTTCTTCCCACAGCCATTCTGCGTAGGTGGCGAAGCCTTCGTTGAGCCACATGTCCTTCCATGAGCGGGGCGTCACCGAGTTGCCGAACCACTGGTGAGCAATCTCGTGGATGACCAGCTTGTCGTCCGGGGCCTGGCGGAAGTAGGGCCTGGTCTGTGTTTCGAGGGCGTCGTAGTCCAGGTCGGGGAAGTGGTCGACGATGGCACCGGTGGATGCGAACGGGTAGAAGCCGAATCGCGTGGCGGCCCAGGCGGTCGCTTCGCTCACCAGCGAAGGTATGCGCTGTGCCTTGTCTTTTTCGTCTGGGTCTGTCGCCACGTACATGGGCAGGCCACCGCTCTCGGTCTCGCTGATCTCGAAGTCGCCGACCGCGACGGTTGCGGCATAGCTGGGCATGGGCTCGGGGTTGCTCCACGCATAGGTCGCCCATCCTCCTTTCGCTGTGTGGTGTTTCAGCGTGCCGTTGGAGATGGCCTTCAATGGCCGGGGGACAGTGATGGTGATGTCGTAGCCGGCCTTGTCGGAGGGGTGATGGTTGCCGGGGAACCAGGCCATGGATCCGGTGGGTTCTCCCAGCCCCACCGCACCGTCGTCGGTCTCCATCCAGCCTTCCGTCGCCCCTTTCGAGTCCTCAATGGTTTCCGGCACACCGTCGTAGACGATCACGGTGGTGAACTTCTGGCCTCGGCCGACTGTGACTGATGGCGTCACTACCAGCTCGTCACCGCGGCGCACGGTCTGTGCCGCATGCTTGTTGACCGTGGCCTTGCGCACGGAGAGGCCGTGCAGATCCAGGTTGAAGGAGCTCAGCGCCTGGGTGGCCCGCGCAGTGATCACTGCTGTGGCCTTCAGCATGTTCTCTTCGGGCTGATAGGTGAGAGTGAGGGAGTAGTGGGCAACGTCGTATCCACCGTTACCCAGCCGGGGAAAGAGCGTGTCGCCGACTCCGGCCGCGCCCGGTGAGGCAGTGGTGTGGGAGGTGCGCTTGCCTGTCGGCGTCGAGCCAGTACAGGCCGAGCAGGCCAGCAGAACGGCGGCGGCCGGCAGAGCCAACTGCCGCAGTGCGCGGGACACTCAGTCTCCTTGTCACCGGATGTGGGGTGGCTGTTCAAGGCGGGAAACAGTTCGACGCTATCGCACAAGGGAACGCAACGCCCGTGTGATCACAGGCGTCGCTCCTCAATGACCTTGACCTCACTCCAGAGAGCCGTGGGGGCAAAGTCGCAGAAGCTGCGTGCGGAATCAACCCGTCAACCGCCACCGGGCCGTGGCCACGAGTGGCTGCGACCACGCGGTCGCAACACCCCCGATACCCCTTTGCAGAGAGGCTGCGGAGCAGTTACGTTCTCCCGGACGTCCCTGCTGTTCCGGACCAGCGCCGTCGACAAGGAGGTGTGGAGCACATGCGCAGGAGTGCCCAGCGGTTGATTCCGCGTACTGAAATTTGCCACCTCCTCACGGCGGAGACACCTTGTCGCTTCACATCACCCCACTGACCGACCCCGATGGCAGCCTGCACAGCCGACGTCTTGTTTGGCTGGCGAGCGACGCCGATGCCATACCCGTCGGGACAGCTTTCCTACGCCTGTTCGCCGACGCCGGGCAGAAGCACCTGGCCGAACTGACCATCCATGTCCATCCGGCGGAGCGGCGCAAGTACGTCGGTTCCCGGCTTCTCGACGTCGCTGTGGCGGCCGCCCGGGACGACGCCCGACGCTGCGTCATCGCACAGACCGAGTCCGGATCGCCTGGGGACCGGTTTCTGTCGGCCCGAGGCTTCCGCAAGGTCCTCACGCTGAGGTTCACCCGCTTGTCACTGGCCGACGTGGACATCACCACGCTCGCCGAGATCATTGAGCGTCCGCGTCCCGGCTACCGGCTTGCGTCATGGCAGGGAACCGTTCCCGACGACATCGCCCAGATGTTCGCCGCCTCACGCCGCGCCATGGACGACATGCCGATGGACGACACCGACTACGGCATCGTGACCTGGGACGTGGACCGGGTCCGGGCCGTGGCGCAGGCCGTCGAAGAGCGCGGCGATCTGCTGCACACTGTCGTCGCCATCGACAAGTCCGATGGCTCGATCGCCGGGTTCACAGAACTGGTCGTGCCCGGCAACGGCAAGGGCGATGGCCAGCACTACGGCACTGGCGTGCTGCCCGAACACCGCGGGCACGGCCTCGGCCGATGGATGAAGGCTGAGTCGATCAGCCAGGCCCATGGGCGCTACCCGGACCTCGGCGGCCTGTTGACCGACATCGCCGACAACAACACATACAGTCATGCGTCAGCCAGCGGCTGCTGACCAGCTCGCAACAGGCTCTACTTCAGCGCATCGTCCATCAGTTGAGAACCCAGAGGTCGTGCAGGCCCTGGAGGCCGCGCGAAAAAAGAGCACAGGAGGAATTGTCAAATTCTGTGGATCCGCGGGTCTCTATTGCGGGTGGTCGGATGGGCGGCTGACCGAAGGGTCCAAAAATGGTTGGCTGGCTACCAGCCGCTCTGGTGAGAATGAGCGGATGATCGCCACCTCGCCCCAAGGACCTGTCGAGCCTCCACGTATCGTCACCGAGCTCGCGGCGGGGCAGCCGGTACGGGCCGTATGGAAGAACGTGCTCGGCGGGTTGACGTTCCAAGTCGGCTTGGGCGATACACGGCAGTTTGTGAAGTGGACGCCGACTGGCAGCGGCATCGACCTTGCAGCTGAGGTGGCACGCCTGCGGTGGGCGGCGAGGTTCACCATGGTGCCGCGGGTACTCGGCGAGGGCGCTGACGAAACAGGGTCCTGGATCATCACCCATGGCTTGCCCGGACGCATGGCGGTGGACGACCACTGGAAGCGCGACCCCGACACCGCAGTACGCGCGATCGGCTCCGGGCTGCGGGCGCTCCATGACGCGCTGCCCGTCGCGAACTGCCCGTTCGACTGGTCCGCCGAAAAGCGCCTGGAGAGGGCGCGGTCACGAGCGGCGGCAGGCCGGACCATTCCGACGGACTGGCCTCGAGACCTTCAGCACTTCGGCACTGTCGAGCGCGCGCTCGGCGTGCTCGCTGACATCCCGCCCATCGACCGGCTCGTCGTCTGTCATGGCGACGCCTGCGCTCCCAACACCCTGGTCGGGGACGACGGCACGTGGACCGGACACGTCGACCTCGGCACGCTCGGTGTCGCCGACCGCTGGGCCGACCTCGCTGTCGCCACATGGAGTACGCAGTGGAACTACGGTCCGGGATGGGAAGAGCCACTGCTCGAAGCCTACGGAGTCGAGCCGGACCTGGAACGGATCATGTACTACCGGCTGCTGTGGGAACTGTCGTGAGCATCGCAAGCCGCGATGGCGTGAGTCAGGCTGCCTGAGCTTCGGGGCGTTCGACGAGGTGGCCGCGTTCGAAGCGTGCTCCGGCCCGGACCAGGGCGACGAGGTGGGGTGCGTTCACGGCTCGCCACCGAGCCTGGGCGGACTCGACGAGCTTGAAGACCATGGCGAGTGCGGCGGCCGCGCTGCCGGCCCCCTTGGTGACCTTCGTCCTCAGCCTCACCGTGGCAAAGGTCGACTCGATCGGGTTGGTGGTCCGCAGGTGGATCCAGTGCTCGGCGGGGAAGTCGTAGAACGCGAGCAGCTCGTCGACGTCGTCGGTGACCTTCCTGACGGCCTTGGGGAACTTCATGCCGTACGTCTTCTCGAACGCCGCGACGGCCTTCAGCGCGTGTTCGCGGTCCTCGGCGTTGTAGATCTCCTTGAGGGCTTTCTTCGCGCCGGGCTGGGCCGACTTCGGGAAGGCGTTGAGAACATTTGCGGTCTTGTGAACCCAGCATCGCTGGTGTCGGGCCTCGGGGAACACCTCAGCGATGGCCTTCCAGAAGCCCAGGGCGCCGTCCCCGACGGCCAGGACGGGGGATCGCATGCCCCGGAGCCGGCAGTCGCGCAGGAGGTCAGCCCATGACTCGGCCGATTCGCGGTAGCCGTCGCTCATGGCGATCAGCTCTTTCGTGCCATCGGCCGCACGCCCATCAGCACCAGCACGCAGGACTTCGCCTGGGCCAGGCGTATGCGCAGGTGGATGCCGTCAGCCCACACGTAGACGTAGTCGGTGGCGGACAGGTCCCGCTTGCCGAACGCCTGGTGGTCGGCCTGCCACTGCTGGGTGAGCCGGGTGACCGTGGCCGGTGAGAGCCCGGCAGCCGAGCCGAGGAACTGTTCGAGGGCGGGCGCGAAGTCCCCGCTGGAGAGACCGTGGAGGTAGAGCAGGGGCAGCACCTCACTGATCTTCGGGGACTTGCGGCACCACGGCGGCAGGATCGCGGAGGAGAACCGCTGGCGCTCGCCCGTGGCCTCGTCCACGCGCTTGTCGTTCACCCGCGGGGCCTTCACCTCGACCGCCCCGGCCGCGGTGGTTACCTCCCGTGGCTGGTGGTAGCCGTTACGGACCACCAGGCGCCGGCCGTGCTGGTCACACTGGTCCGCCAACTCGGCTATGTAGGTGTTGACCTCGGCCTCCAACGCGGCGGCGAGCATCCGGCGGGCTCCCTCCCGGACGATCTCGTCGATCAGCGACGACCCGCCCCTGGTGGTGCCGTCGGCATTGACTACGGTGAGCACGGACGTGCCTTCCCGACCGACGGTGCAACGTCGGCCTTGCTCGGTGACCTATCGATCGATCACCCGGGAAGGTACGTCCTCCCGCGCCTGATCCACAGGTCTTGAGCATTGCTCAAAGCACAGGCTGGGCCGACCCTGGCCATGTGCTCCCTTGCCGCTCAGTCTGGACGCTGGTGAAATCCACCCATACCCACGGTTCGTAGTGCCACAAGCGCACTTCGCCGACGCGTCTGTGCCGCCCATCCGGAGGGGACCGCGAAACTGCCCAGGTAGTCGGACAGTTGCCCGCCGCCGCCCCGGCACGGCTCAGCTGCTCAGGCCGTAGGCACCGACTGGTTTTCGCTGAGTCGGCTGTAAATTCGTTCCGGAGTCAGGGGCAGCGCGCGGTAGCGGACGCCCGTGGCGTCATGGAGCGCATTCGCCAACGCGGGGGCCACCGGGTTGATACAGCTTTCCGCCATTCCCTTCGACCGCATGGGCCCAACGGAATCCGCCGAGTCCACCAGGAGCACCTCGGTGCGGGGGATATCGGCGTAGGTGGGGATGCGGTAGTTGCGAAAGTTCGGGTTGACCATGACACCGTTCGCATCGACGTGGTAATTCTCGGTCAATGTGAAGCCGATTCCCTGGGCGACACCGCCTTCTACCTGTCCCTGGACTTGCGCGGGGTTGATGACTACGCCGGCGTCGGTCGCCTGGACGCTGTAAAGGATACGAATCTCACCCGTCACCCGATGGACAGCGATTCGGAACCCCTGCGTATTGGAAATGACGCTTCGGGGTGAGCCGTAGGCCTTGCGGGCGGCGGTGAATCGAATTCCGCGCGCTCGGGCCAATGCGACGAGCTCGGCCAACGACACGCGCTGGTCGCCGCAGACGACAACCTCGTCGTCCATCGAGCACATCACGAGATGGATACCCGTGTGGGCGGCAGCAAATTCCAGTATTCGGTCGCGCACAGCATTGGCCGCTCGAAGTACCGCGTTGCCCGAAACGAAAAGGCCTGCACTCGCAAAGGCACCGGTGTCGAATCCCGTGCGGTCGGTGTCGGATTGCACCAGGCGAATCCGCGACGGCGTCGTGCCCAGTTGGTTGGCCGCGATCTGGACATGCGCGGTCGACGTACCCTCGCCGAATTCGACTGTTCCGACGGCCAACTCGTACATGAGGTCGTCGCCGAGCGTGACCCAGGCCTCGGAGGTGTGTTCGGTTGGGGGCGCAGTCTCGTGCAATGAACTCGCGACGCCGGCCCCGACGAGCCACCCGGGGCCGGGGGACGGCTCATCGGCTGTACGGGCCATGGCGTCATTCACTAGATCGATGCACTTCGCGAGTCCGTCCTCGGTGAACACCACGTCGTCGGGGCCTTCATGCATGGCGACGAGCGGATCACCCGGTCGCACGATATTGCGTCGACGCAGTTCGAGCGGATCGATGTGCAATGCGAGTGCCAGTTCATGCATCGCCGATTCCACGGCGAACGCCGGTTGCGTCATCCCGTAACCGCGCAGTGCCCCGCTCGGAACGGTGTTCGTATAGACGGAGAACGCGTCGTACTTCTTGTTGGGGCAGCGGTAGATCATGACGGCAGCGCCGCCTGCATACAGCGTTTCGCCGCCGTGGTTGCCGTAGGCGCCCGTGTTCGACACATTGCGGACTTGGAACGCCGTGAGTGTTCCGTCCGCCTTCGCGCCGAGCTTGACCGTCAACGTCATCGGATGCCGTGGTGAAGCCGTTGTGAACTCCTCCTCGCGGGTGTACTCGAAGCAGACAGGTCGCCCGGTGTCCAGAGTGGCGAGCGCGACCAGATCCTCCGAGATCACTTCCTGTTTTCCGCCGAAGCCGCCGCCAACTCGTTTGCAGAACACGCGGAGCTGGTCCGGGCGCAGCGCGAACAGATGGGCGAGTTTGACTTTCCCGATCGACGGTGACTGCGAACTGGTGCGGACGTTCAGACGGCCGTTCTCCATCCAGGCAATGGAGCCGTGGGTCTCGAGATGCGCATGTTGCACTCGCGGTGACGAGTAGGTGCCTTCGTGGATCAGGTCTGCTTCGGCGAACCCTGCATCGATATCGCCGATGTGCGAATGGATCTCGAGCAAGATGTTGTGGACGGGATCGCGGACGAATGGATCGTCCGCGCCGTGCAGCTGTGGCGCCCCCTCGGCCATTGCCTCTTCGGGGTCGAATACTGCCGGCATTACCTCGTATTCGACGACGACCCTTCGGCAGCCCTCTTCTGCCGCCCCGACCGTGTCGGCCAGGACCGCAACGACGCGTTGGCCGACGAAGCGGACCGTGTTGTCGAGGATGAACGTGTCGCCCGGATCGACAAGATGGTCGCTGTGGATCGCCGTAGTAAAAGGTTTGCGCGGCACATCTTCCCAGGTGTAGACCCGATGCACGCCGGGAACTGCGAGTGCAGCTGTCTTGTCGATCGAGACGATCCGGGCGTGCGCGTGTGGCGAGTGCAGCACCTTGAGGTGCAGCATGCCTTCGATGTGGGTGTCCATCATGAACTCGGCGCGACCGGTTACCACGTCGTTGGCTGCCGGCGCACTGACGCTCGTCCCGACGGCCTTTCCTGGCGCGGCTGTCTCCACGCCGGCGACGCCCTTCACGGCATCCTCGATCCCTCGATAGCCGGTGCAGCGGCAGAGGTTGCCCTTCAACGCCTGCGGCAAGTCCTCTTTCTGGGCCTCTGTGAACGTTGCCGACGTCATGATCATCCCTGCGGTGCAGAAACCGCATTGGAACCCCGGGGCGTCGCGGAACTGTCGCTGCATTGGATGCAGGTTGCCGGGTGATCCGAGACCCTCGATCGTAGTCACCTCGCGACCGTCCGCGCGGAAAGCAGGGGTGATGCAGCTGTGCACCGGACTGCCGTCCAACCACACCGTGCATGCGCCGCAATCGCCTGCGTCGCAACCCTTTTTGACGCCATAGAGGCCGAGTGAGCGGAGGAATGTGCGCAGGCACTGGCCGGGGTCTGGTTCTTCGTCGAAGCTCCTGCCGTTCACGATGTATGTCATGCCAGGCCCCCAGCTATGAGTTCGCGACGAATCTCTTCCGCGAAGTGCTTTGTCAGGTGGCGACGGTGGTCGGGGGAACCGTTTGGATCGGCGAACCAGACGTCGGCCGGGACAACGTCGATGCTCTGCTGCAGAGTTCGGGCATCGGGCATGGTGTCGAAAGCAATACGCACAGGCCGTGTAGTTCCGGCTGTGACGGTGAGCAGCAGGTCGCTCATTCCTGGTGTTTCAGTACCGATGAGGAATACCGTCGAACGGCCGAGGTGGGTCAGCGTGAAGCGGCGGTGCGCGGCGCGTTTCCTCAGGGCACGCGCTGGAATGTCGATGCGCCGCAAGATTTCCCCGGGAGTAAGAATGTTCCGATTGTTGCCGGTCACGAAGTCGAGGGCATCGACGATGCGTGCGGACCCGTCAGGAGCCCACAGCTCGTACTTTGCCTCGAGTGCGACCGTCAGCGTGATCATTGGGCCAGCAGGCAAAGACATGCAGATATTGCCGCCGACGGTCGCCGAGTTCCAGACTTTGAACGAGGACAAGAACGCCTCGCAGCTCTTCGCGAAAATGGTGCCCGCGATCCAATCACCTAGCGGCGCAAAGGTATACAGGTCGCGGATGGTGCACGTTGCGCCGATTTCGAGGCCCGCGTCGCTCGGGAAGAGGGGATCCCAACCCAACGCCGTCAGGTCGATCAGGCGGCGCAGGCTTGGCTGCTCCGCGGAAAACAGCCACGATCCGCCTGCGAGCCAAGCGTCGCCTTCGCGCCAGTCCATGCCTGGCCGATCGGACGGGCGCCGGATGACTTCGGTGATGGTGTTGAGGTCCATGGGAACTGATCTCCCTATCGACGATAATCGTGCGACGGACCGCCTACCGAACTCGATCAACCAGCGCGTGGCGCAGCTAGCATCTCCCCGATCTTATTGTTGCAGGTAGGGCTGCGAACATACTTTTTTCGATTGCGGACATTCGGCTCGATACACTCGTCGAATGTCGAAACGCGTCACGATGCGCGCTGGGAGCCGTACAACCTCGAGCGACAGAATCGAATTTGGGCCGCTGCGGTCGAACTACTCGAGGAAGGACCGGCGGGCGCATGGATTCCTTTCAAGCATATCGCGAAACGGGCCGGCCTCGCCAAGTCAGGGCTTCGCCGTGAAGTCGTGATGTCTCGTTCGTGGCCATGTGCTCGCGATGCCGAGTAGGGCCAGTGGGCGTAGGGCGTCGCGGGCGTTTCGGCGCAGGGCGGCTGCGGTGTGGCAGCATCCGACGGCGCGCAGGGCGCCGATGGCAAGGTGTCGCCGTGGCGCGGGGCGCGGGGCGCGTTGTCGGTACGAAGCTGGGAGCCGTCCTCTCCGAAGGTCACATCGCGGATGTGGTGCAGGGATCCACGGCCCAATGACCGCGGATCATGGACGCGAGTCGGGCCGGGTCGGCCGGCTCAGCGGGCAGGCTGGTGACCGGCGTACACGGTCTTGAACGTGGTCTTACCGCTCTTGCGGTGGCGGCGGCGCCGCTTGAGCTTCGGGATCAACGCAGCGTGGCTGGAGTTGACCCTGGCAGCCATCGACCTGATCGTCTGGACCCAGGCACTCCTGCTGGATGGCGAGTTGGCCACTGCCGAGCCGAAGTAGATCCGCTACCGACTGCTGCCCGCCGCCGCCCGCATAGGCGACTCCGGATGGCGTACGGCACCTGCTCGGCCGGGCCAAGTGGAATGCCGATCTGGTGCGTTACGAGGTGTGCGGCTACATGGTGGAGCATCTGCACGACAATCAGGCGGCGCTGGTGGTCGATGAGAGGCGGGACGTAAAGGGACGCACACGGTCGGCGTCCAGCGCCAGTAACCGGCACCGGCACCCGCACCGGCACCGGCACCGGCACCGGCACCGGCACCGGCACCGGCAGGATCGCCACGCGTGCCGTCGTCAGTCGCCTCGCCAAATGTTGTTGAAGGCCGCCTCGTCGATAGCTCGCCGCTGCCGTTCGACCTCCAGTTCCCTCAACGCGTCATTGACGGCGGCGAGCGCTGTCGCCACCGTGTCGTCGGCCACGCTCGGAGAGGCGCCAGTCTGCTTGTCTCGGATCCCGATAGCCGCTGCAAGAGCGGCGAGGATGGGCTCATCCGATGTCATGCGGTTCGCCGCCAGGCGGCGATCGGGCGAATCGACCAGCACCATCTGGCTCGTCCGGGAGGGTATCCAGCGGTGGCGGCGTTGCCGAGTGAGCTGACCTTCCGCCTCAAGGGCTGCCAGATACGCCGCGGACAGGCCGCGGCCTCTGCGCCACAGCCAGTCGTCGACCGACTCGTACGGCGGTTGTCGGTCAAGTGACGACGCGGCCTCGTCCAACAGGCGATCAGCTATTGCTGGCCGATGGCTCGGCACGATGTGATCGTCGTCCAGTCTGATGGCTTGAGCGCCCAGGAGGTCGATCAATTCGGCGCCCGCCAGCGCAAGCGACAGATCGCCCGGCTCAACAGTGCGACTGGACGCCATGTCCAAAGCGGCGATCATCAGGTCCCGCGGTGTGGTCATGAATGGCTCCACGTCAGGGGCATCAGTAGCGATGCCTCGCGGATCAGCGTGTCCGGCGCCCGGCATGACGCCGAGCGGCAAGATCAGCTGCCGTTGTCGGAGGCCGCCCCGATCGCGGCACGGATTTGCTGCGCGTAGCCGGCGGGCGTGAAGTCCGGGCCGACACCGTCAACGAGGATCAGGTCACTGATCGTGCGGTCGGTACGCAAGGGCAGGATCTTCTGGTACTCGGGCGAGTTGTACCACTCCTTGGCCTTCGCCATGTCGTGGAACTCGAGCAGCACCACCGAGCCAGGCCAAGCGTCTTCGAGGATTTGCACCTCGGCGTCCATCGCAAGCCACTTTCCTCCGTACGGCGCTGTGGTGGCCTCCACCTGCTCCAGATAGGCCAGGGTCTCCTCCTGCGGTATGCCGGGAATGCGTAACTGATTGATCAGGTATGTGGTCATGTGGACCTGATGGGTGAGCGGTGGACCCTGCTGGTCGTCCGCAAGAGTTGATGTTCGGCTCGAAGCGCTTCACGGATCTACGCTTCGAGCCCGAAGGCGAGCCGGAACGTGCTGAATCAGCGCCTCGAGGAGCTGGAGGCGAGGGGCGTCGTGCGCCGAGCGGAACCTACCCGCCGACGAGCACTCCCGTATACGAGCTTACGGAGTGAGGACGGCAGCTGCATCCGTCACGACGCGCGGGCGCCGACTCGACGGTGTCGTTGCGTCCCGCGTACGCAGCGTCTCCCTACTGATCCCGAGGTCCCTGGCCACCGCCCCAGGTGGCAGTCGGTTGCGGAAGCCCAGCATGCGGCACCACCAGGTGAGGCGCCGGGTCGCCGGGTCCTCCTGGTCGCCGGTGAGGGACATGGCGGCGTGAGCCCTTCCGGGGCAGAACCCCTGATCTCAAATGTCCGTCAAAGCGGATCAAGCCCAGACCGGGCGGCCTGACCGTCTATCGTCGCGGCGCTTCGAGCAACTGCTCGCGATACGGAGTACGGCAGGAAGACCTGTGTATCCGAACAGTGCTTCTCTCCACCGCCAAATCCACTTCACGACTCCTCCAACTCACACTCGCTCGGCACGGGCCAGCACCATCTGCCTCGGCCGTGGCCACACTTCCAGCTTCGTTGAAGTGTTTGCGCGTCTTCGATCCGGGCCCGAAGAATGAAGGCAGCCACGAGTGAAGGAGAGACACATGCGCAAAGGGATTACTGCGGCCCTTGCCGCGTCCGCCGCTATGTTCGGCGTCATCGCGTTAGCGCCCACCGCCTCTGCCGAGCCGAACCCGGCCGGCTGCCCCAAGGGGTACTTCTGTGCCTGGAGCGGGCCGGACCAGACGGGCACCCTGGTTCTGAAAACGGCAGGCAACTGGAGCGGGAGCGTGGCATTCCGGTCCGTATTCAACAATGGGTACCGCCTGCCCGGGGCCGACCACGTCGACATGACCTATTGGTACGAAGGAGACGGCACGGTAACCAGTTGCCTTCACTACAACCCGGGGCCAGGCGAATACAAATGGACTGCCCCCTACACCGAAGTCATCTACGGCGTCAGGTGGCGGGGCGAGTGCTAGTGGAGTTCTTCCACACTCCGCGGAGCCGAGGAAACACATAGCCATATGGCGCGGCGCAGTGCTGGCTGATGCATCGGGCCAACAGAACCCGCGTCCCGAGGAACGTGGGGCGCGGTGGGCGTTGGACTCGACTTCCTGCCGCGCCCAACAGCGCGCCGCAGGCGCCCGCACCCTCGCACCGCGCATGACGGTCCTTCCCTAATGCGCGGTGGCGTACGGGCGGTCGCGCCGGGCGTCGTGGAGGACCGAGCCCCACCACAGGAGCTGGTCGAGCAGTACCTTCGCGGCACCATTGGGGCCCTCGGGGTCCCTGAGGATGCCGTCGGGGCTGAAGAGCTCGTAGTACCGGGGGAAGGCGACATAGTCGCGGACCGTGTGGGCCTGCAACTCACCGAAGACCTGGCGCAGCTGCTCCATCGCCAGGATGCCGCCGCTCCCCCCGCTGTAGCCGACGAAACCGACCGCCTTGGCCTGCCACTCGGTGTAGTGCCAGTCGATGGCGGCCTTCAGTGAGGCCGGGAAGCTGCGGTTGTACTCCGGCGTCACCACGACGATCGCGTCGGCCGCCGCGATCCGCCGGGTGAGGCCCGCCATCTCGGCGGGACGGGCCATGTCGGGCTCGAGCGCCGGCGGCACGGGCGGCAGCTCGAGCGGCAGGGGCGTATCCGCGAGATCGATCAGGTCCACCGTGAACTGGCCGTGCTGCACGGCCTGCTCGACGAACCATCGCGCGACCACTGGGCCGAACCGGCCCTCCCTGACACTGCCGATGATCACCGCGAGGTTGAGGGTCTCACTGGGCATGGCTGTGCTCCTTCTCCGCAAGTCAGTAAGTGACAGGTGACCTCGGTGGTCACGACTCTCAACCTGCCGGGCGGGGCGGAGACCAGGAAGGCCGGGCCGAGGCTGGTAATGGCAGGGCCACGATCCCGGCGGCCACGCCTGTTACGTTCGCAACGTGAGCGACAACGAGCTGGGCATGTTCCTGCGTATCCGCCGTGAAGCCGTCACACCCGCCGAGGTGGGGCTGCCCACTGGGCCCCGCCGCCGTACGCCGGGCCTGCGCCGGGCCGAGCTGGCCACGCTCGCCGGAGTCAGCGTCGAATACGTGACACGGCTCGAGCAGGGACGCGACCGCCGCCCGTCCGCGCAAGTGCTCTCCGCCCTGGCCGACGCGCTACGGCTGACCGCGAGCGAACGCATCCACCTGCACCGCCTCGCCAAGGGGGCCGAGGGCGGCTTCACTTGCATGGGCGGCGCGACACCGGCCCGCGAGGTGCGCCCCACCGTGCGGGCGCTGCTCGACCGCCTTGAGCCCGCCCCCGCCGTGCTGATCAACCGGCTGAGCGAAATTCTCGCCTGCACCGCAGGTTACGAGCGGCTGGCAGGACCGATGGGTCTGCTGGACGGCAGACCGCCGAACCTCGCCCGCTTCGTGTTCACCGACGACCGGGCGCGTACCGCCTACCCCGACTGGGACCGCATCGCCGACGAACAAGTCGCCGCCCTCAAGCAAGGGCCGTTCCGGGCGGATCGGCATGTCGCGGCGCTCGCGGACGAGTTGACCGTTACCGCCGGGGCGACTTTCGCCGAGCGCGTGGACACCCTGCCCGGCCTTCCGAAGTCCAGCGGCGTAGCACGGCTGATCCACCCCGAGGTGGGCGAGCTGCGCCTGGCGTACGAAACCCTCGAACTGCCCGCAGACGACGACCAGCGCCTCATCGTCCACCTCCCCGCCGACGACGCCACATCCGTCGCACTCGACCGCCTCACCGGCCGCCTGCCGGGCGCGCTGCGCGCAGTTTCCGGCTGACGCGGGCCGCGAGGCACGCGAGGCACGGCTACGGGGCCCTGTTGACAGCAGGGCTGCCGTCCGGCTCGGTATTCAAACCCTGACCATCCGCTGCCGATGAACACGCGACCGTCACGCGGAAAGCGCGATCCGCGCGACGTCGTGGATACGACGCTGCGCGCACTCACCCGCAGCACGTCGTCAGTGATCGACGGGCGAGCCAACGCGCTGACCCCGTTGATCTTCGGCAGGCTGCTGCCCCAGTTCTCCGCGCTCATTGCCAAAAGGGGGTTGCGCAGGTCTGGAGGCCGACCCCGAGACTGGTCAACTCTGGCACCGGCACGCGAGCATGGGTCGGTCCGGACAAGACTCCGTGTCGTGCCGTCAGGTCGCCTGAGCCCCCCGCATACGGCGTCTTCCGGAACGGTGACCGTGACCTCAACCACCGGTTCCAGCAGCTCCATCACGCTGACGCGCAGGGGCCTCCCGACGCGCAAGCCGGCCGGCTGACTGGAATGGGTGGCTCCATCGGTCAGTGTGCCGAAGTCCGGCGCGGGGAGGACCGGTGTCAGAACCGGCATGGGGTCGTCACACCTAGTAGTGATCGATCAGGCCGTACTCGTCCGTGGCCTTGGTTCACACCCCACAGCCCTGGCGGTTCTGGTGGCCGCGTCCGATGCGGCGATCCTCACCTGTTTCTCGGCCCTCCCGGTCCCTCTTCCCCGGTGGCACATGCCCCAGCGGTCGCCGCGTCCGGGCTCGCGGGTTGTCCATTCCTCGAGATTGGGGCCGACATTTGAGATAAGTACGGAAATATGCAATCCCTGTAGCCACGTGTGCCGAATAACAAGTGAGACATCCGTCTGTGGCTCGCGTCGAGCATGCACGGAACCGTATTGGGGAGCCTCCCGACCGGCTCACCGTCCGCGCCCGGAAGGCTACCCGCCGTACGGTCACACGCTCTGACCCTGCCGGGCTGCAGCGCCGGGGCCCGGAACATGGGCCCGTGGCGGCCGGTGGCGGCCGCAACTTCTCCAGGGAGCTCACATGGTCGGAAAACCGGTCGAGGCATTGACCTCCGGCCAGGAGGAGTCCCCACCCCTTCGGGGCGGGTATGACGAACCGGCCGCTGATACCGAGAGGATCCTCGCCGAGGTGCTGGCTGACGTCGTGTGCGTCGGACAGGTGTCGGTCGACAGTCACTTCTTCGACGAACTGGGCGCCGACTCGTTGGTGATGGCGCATTTCTGCGCGCGAGTGAGGAAGCGCGCGGACCTGCCGTCGGTATCGATGAAGGACGTCTACCGGCATCCGACGATCAGGAGTCTGGCGACGGCGCTGGCGGACTCGGCGCCCGCCTCCCCGGTCGAGCCGTCGGACTCGGTGTCAGCGGCCCCGGCGGGGATGCCCCAGTACGTTTTGTGCGGCGCGCTGCAGCTCCTGACTTTCCTCGGATACTCCTGCGTCCTCGCGCTCGTCACCGCTCGGGGCTACGAGTGGATCTCCGCCGGGGCGGGCGTGATCGACGTCTATCTGCGATCGATCATGTTCGGCGCTGCAGGCCTTCTGGTTCTGTGTGTCCTTCCGATCCTGGTGAAATGGACCCTCATCGGTCGGTGGAAGCCCCGAGAGATCCGCATCTGGAGCCTGGGGTACGTCCGCTTCTGGATCGTCAAGACGCTGGTCCGGTCGGACCCGCTGGTCCTGTTCATTGGTTCGCCGATCTACGCGCTCTATCTCAAGGCGCTGGGCGCGAGAATCGGGCGGGGCGTCGCGGTCTTCTCCCGGAATATGCCCGTGTGCACCGATCTGCTCGTCATCGGCGACGGCACAGTCATCCGCAAGGACTCGTTCTTCAACTGCTACCGGGCTCGCGCCGGCGTGATCCAGGTGGGCCCGGTCAACCTCGGGAAGGACGTGGTCGTCAGCGAGGCCACCGTGCTCGACATCGAGACCTCGCTGGGCAACGGCGCTCAGCTCGGCCATGCCTCCTCCCTGCACAGTGGTCAGGCGGTGCCTGACGGCGAGCACTGGCACGGGTCACCGGCGCAGCCCACGCAGGTGGAGTACCAGGTGGTGAGCCCGGCCGGCTGCGGTGCTCTGAGAAGGGCGACCCACAGCGTCCTGCAGCTTGTGGCCGTGTTGCTCCTGTACGTGCCGCTGGCGGTCGGCGGCGCGGGCATGCTGCTCGCACTGGCCCCGCAGCTCCGCGCGGTCCTGGAACCGGGGCCCGCGGTCCTCACGAACTGGACGTTCTTCCTCGACACCCTGGCGGCCTCCGCCGTGCTCTTTTTCGGCGCCGTGCCCCTACTTCTTCTCGTCCTGGCCACTGTCCCCCGCCTGCTCGCCCGGGCCATCACACCTGGCAGGGTCTATCCCCTGTACGGCTTCCACTACGGGGTGCACCGGGCGATCGCGTTCGTGACCAACAGGAGGTTCCTGACGCGCCTGTTCGGCGACAGCTCCTGCATCGTCCACTACCTGCGTTTCCTCGGGTACGACCTCTCCAGGATCGAGCAGACCGGGTCGAACTTCGGTACGGAGGTGAGGCACGAAACCCCGTACCTGAGTTCCGTCGGGAGCGGAACGATGGTCGCCGACGGCCTGTCGATCATCAACGCCGACTTCTCGAGCACCTCATTTCGCGTGTCCCGGGCGTCGATCGGAGCGCGCAACTTCCTCGGCAACAGGATCGCCTACCCCTCGCGGGGCAGGACGGGCGACAACTGCCTTCTCGCCACGAAGGTCATGGTCCCTGTCGACGGGGAGATCCGGGAGGGCGTCGGTCTTCTCGGCTCGCCCAGCTTCGAGATTCCGCGATCGGTGCAGCGGGACAGCACGTTCGACGGGTTGAAGAGCGGCGAGAAGCTGCGCAGCCGCCTCGCATCCAAGAACAGACACAATGCCGCCACCATGGGGCTGTTCCTGCTGGTGGGATGGATCCATTTGTTCGGTGTCACCCTGCTCCTCTCGGGCGCGGCGGACCTCTACGCCTCGTTTGGTGCGTCGGTGATCGCACTGGCCTACGTCCTCGTACTTCCGTTCACTGCCGTGTACTTCGTGCTGGTCGAACGTGCCGTCACGGCGTTCCACCCCCTGGGTCCGCTTTTCTGCTCGATCTACGACCTCCGCTTCTGGCGGCGTGAGCGCTTCTGGAAGGTGCCGTCGGAGACATATCTGCGGATCTTCAACGGCACCCCTTTCAAGAATGTGATCTGGCGGCTGCTGGGTGTCCAGCTCGGTCGCAGGGTCTTCGACGACGGCTGCTATCTGACGGAGCGGACGATGGTCGCCATCGGGGACGGCTGCACGCTCAACGCGGGGAGCGTCATCCAGTGCCACTCGCAGGAGGACGGCACTTTCAAGTCCGACCGCAGCACGATCGGCTCCGGCTGCACCCTCGGGGTCGGTGCTTTCGTCCACTACGGCGTGACGATCGGCAACGGCGCTGTGCTCGCCCCCGACTCCTTCCTCATGAAGGGCGAGGTCGTCCCGGAGCACGCGCGGTGGGGCGGCAATCCGGCCCGGCAGATCCGCCGGAACAACGGCGAGGAGTGGAAGTAGACCACCATGGGAACGCCCGTGAATGCCAACGTGGAGTTCTGGCGCGGTGTGCTCGTCGCCGGCGGGTTCACCACTGTGCCGCGGTGGACGCTCAATCCGGTGCCGGGCGTCGTCGAGTACAAGGCGGCGATCCCGGACGACGTCGTGGGAGCGTTGTGCCGGCTGGCGGAGGAGCTGGAGGTGCCGCTCGGTTCGGTGCTGCTGGCCGCGCACGCCAAGGTGCTCTCGGCGCTGTCCGGCGAGCAGGAGATCACCACCGGCTACGTCGTCGCCGAAGCCAGCCAACCGCTGCCGTGTCGGTTGACCACCGCACCCGACTCATGGCGGGCACTGCTGCTGAACTCCCATCGGGTCGCCTCGGAACTGCTGGCACACAAGGATTTCCCGGTCGGTGATCTGTGGCGCGAACTGGGGCTGACCCAAGCGCCGTTCGAGACCGCGTTCGATCCGACCGGAGGCGGCGGCGATCTCGCCGAGGACACCGTGCTGGAGGTGGGATTCCCCCGCCGCGGCGACCAACTCGTGCTGCGGCTGCGCTTCCGCACCGACGTGCTGGACGCGGACTGCGCCGCCAGGATCGCCGGCTACCACCTCACCGCACTCGGCCTGATCGCCGCCGACCCCGATGCCGGGCACGGGCGGCAGAGCCTGCTGTCCGACGAGGAACTCCGCTTCCAGCTCGAGGGGCTGGCCGGACCGCGCCGGGAGTTGCCGGACCGCCGGGTGCACGAGCTGTTCGAGGAGCGGGTGCGGGCGCATCCGGACGCCGTCGCAGCCGTGCACGGCGAGAGGCAGTGGACCTACCGGGAACTCAACGCCCGGGCGAACCGGCTGGCACACGCCCTGCAGGCCCGCGGCCTTGCCCGCGAGGGCGTCGTGGCGGTGGTGACCGAGCGCAACCTCAACTGGCTGGCCGCCGTCCTCGCGGTCTTCAAGGCCGGCGGCGCATACCTTCCCGTCGAGCCGCATTTCCCGGCCGGGCGCATCGCGACCACACTGGCCCGCGCCGAATGCGGCCTCGTGCTGACCGAACCCGGCAGCACCACCACCCTCGACCAGGCCCTGACCACGCTGCCCGCCATGCAGACGCTGGTCGTCGACACGGCCTACGAAGAAGACCATGCCGACGGTGATCCCGGTATCGCCGTAGCCGCGGACCAGCTCGCCTACATCTACTTCACCTCCGGCTCCACGGGCGAGCCGAAGGGGGCGATGTGTGAGCACGCGGGCATGCTCAACCACCTCTACGCCAAGATCGACGATCTGGGGATCGGCGAGGGGCAGGTGGTGGCCCAGACCGCACCCCAGTGCTTCGACATCTCGCTGTGGCAGCTGCTCTCCGCGCTCCTGGTCGGCGGGCGAACCCTGCTGGTCGAGCAGGAAGTCATCCTGGACGTCCCCCGCTTCCTCGACAAGATCGTCGACGGTGGGGTCGCAGTGCTGCAGGTCGTGCCGTCGTATCTCGATGCCGTTCTGTCCGATCTCGAACGGCACCCCCGCACGCTGCCCGGTCTGCGGTACGTGTCGGTGACCGGTGAGGCGCTGAAGAAGGAGCTCGCCGAGCGCTGGTTCACCGCCCAGCCCGGGATCGGACTGGTCAACGCCTACGGGCTGACCGAGACCTCCGACGACACCAACCACGAGGTCATGGACCGGGTGCCGGACCGGATCCTGCTCGGCCGCCCGGTCAACAACGTGCACGTCTACGTCGTCGACGAACACCTCACACCCGTACCGCTCGGCGCCCCCGGCGAGATTGTCTTCTCCGGAGTCTGCGTCGGCCGCGGGTACGTCAACGACCCTGAGCGGACCCGGCTGGCCTTCATGGCGGATCCGCACCGAAAGGGCCAGCGGCTCTACCGGGGCGGCGACTTCGGCCGCTGGCACCCGGAAGGCAAGCTGGAGTTCCTCGGCCGCCGCGATGCCCAGGTCAAGATCCGCGGCTTCCGGATCGAGATCGGCGAGATCGAGAACACCCTGCTGCGCCTCCCCAGTGTCCGCGACGGCGCGGTAGTCGTCACCGAACGGACCGGCCGCAGCAAGGACTTGGTGGCCTTCTACTCGGGTCCGCTCCTGCTGAAGTCCGGTTTCCTACGGGACCGGCTGAGCGGGTCGCTGCCCAAGTACATGGTCCCGTCGGTCTTCCACTGGCGGGACAGCCTGCCCCTGACGGCCAATGGCAAGATCGACAGGAGAGCACTGGCCTCACTCGCCGAAGAACTCGACACGGTCGGGGATGCCTACCAGGCACCCAGCACGCCGACCGAACAGCGACTCGCCGCCATGTGGGCCAAGGTCCTCGGCATCCCACAGAACCGGATCAGCAGACGGGACCACTTCTTCGACCGCGGCGGCACATCGCTGTCGGCAGTGCGGCTGGCCATCTCGCTGGACCGAATGGTCTCCCTCAAGGACGTCACCCGTCACCCGGTGCTCGCCGACCTGGCCGAACTGGTCGACGGCCGGTCCGACCGGAGCTCCGTACTGCAGCCGCTGACGGAAAGTGACGGTGCTCAAGCAGGGGCTTTGGTTGGCTTCCCCTGCGCCGGCGGCGACGCGATGGACTTCCAGGCGCTGGCCAATGCACTGCGGGGCAGCGGACCAGCGGTCTACGCCGTCGACGTGCGCAATTCCGATACTCCCGGCGGGAGTGAGCCGTTCGCGCCGATCGCAGAGGTGGTTGAACAGGTCGTCGCCGAGATCACCGGGCGTGGCCTGACCAGGGTCCTGCTGTGGGGCCACTCCTCGGGTACGGCGTTGGCCGTGGAGACGGCCAGGCAGCTGCAGGAGCGCGGGGTGGACGTCCAGCGGGTGTTCCTCGGCGCGCAACTGCTCGGTGACGCCACCGACCGGCGCGCCGCCATCACCGAGCTGACCGGGCGGAGCAACACCGAGATCGTCACCGAGCTGACCGGGCGGAGCAACGCCGAGATCGCCGCGGCGCTGAGCGCGGACAGCAGCTACACCGGGCTCGGTGAGCTGGATGCGCAGCGCGCCGAGCATGTCGGTGCGGCATACCGGCACGACTGTGTGTCCGCGCACCGCTATTTCGCCGATGTCCTTGACACGCCGCCGGCGGTGAAGCTGTCCGCGCCGGTCACCGTCGTCGTCGCCGCCGACGACCCGAGCACGGCGCAGTTCCCACGCCGGTACCGCGACTGGCAACTCCTCGCCGAGCACGTCGACCTGCACGAGCTCGCCGACGGCGGCCACTACTTCCTGCGCACCCGTCCGACCGAGGTGGCCAAGGCCGTGCTGAGCGCCGCCGAGTGGCCGACTTCTTACTGAGCCGCGACTGAAAGGAAAACGAGATGTCGTCCTCATCCCCGACATCACTGCTCGACGTGGAGACGAAACCCGGCAAACCTCCCATGCTGCGGGTCGAAGCCACCGTCGACGCGGCGAGCTGGGCGGCCGGGCAACGGGACGCGCTGCGCGCCGTTGTCGCCGAGCACGGTTCGGTCCTGGTCCGCGGCCTGGGGCTGCGCGACGCGGCCGGAGTCGACGGGATCCTTCAGCGGCTGGCCACCGCTCCGATGACCGAGAAGGAGGCCTTCGCCCCCCGCCAGACCTACTCCGAAGGCGTCTACTCCTCATCGCAGTGGCCACCGAACCAGCCCATGTGCATGCACCACGAACTGAGCTACCGGCTCGAGTTCCCCGGCCTGATGCTGTTCGCATGCATCGGTGCGCCCACCGAGGGCGGGGCGACCGCGGTGGCCGACTCACCGACCGTGCTCGACGCGCTGCCCACCGAGTTGACCGAACGGTTCGAGCGGGAGGGCTGGCTGCTCACCCGCAGCTACAACGACGAGATCGGGGCGTCCCTGGCCGAGGCGTTCGGAACAGATGAGCGGGGCGCCGTCGAGAGCTACTGCCGTGCCAACGCGATCGAGTTCGCGTGGCAGCCCGACGGTGGACTGCGCACCAGACAACGCCGCAGCGCCGTGGTGCGGCACCCGGTCACCGGCCGGCGCTGCTGGTTCAACCAGATCGCCTTCCTCAACGAATGGACGCTGGCCCCCGAGGTGCGCGAGTACCTCATCGACGAGTACGGCGCCGACGGACTGCCGTTCAACACCCGCTTCGGCGAAGGCGACCCGATCGGCGACGACGTCGTACAACTGCTCAACAAGATCTACGAGGAGAACACCGCACGCGAGCCGTGGCAGGCCGGCGACCTGCTGCTCGTCGACAACATCCGCACCGCACACAGCAGGGAACCCTTCGAAGGACCGCGGGAAGTGCTCGTCGCGATGGCCGATCCAACTCACCTGGCCGACTGCTCGCCGACCGTCAAAGTGCCCGCAGGATGACCACCATCCGTCCCACCGCTATGGAGTCCGCAATGTCCGAGCCGATGGCTGTGCCGCCGTTTGCGGTGATCCCCGGTGCCCAGGTTCAGCGCGTGCTGCAGGGGCGCGAGAAGGAGATCGTGGAGTTGGTCGAGGCCACCTACCGGCTGCACGGCGCCGGTGATTCGGTGAACCCGCCGTCCTACTTCCTGCGTTTCCCCGACCGCCCGTCCTCCCGGATCATCGCGCTGCCCGCCTCGATCGGCGGGGCGGTGCGGGTGGACGGCCTGAAGTGGATCTCCAGCTTCCCGCAGAACGTGACGGCAGGCATCCCTCGTGCCTCGGCCGTGCTCATCCTCAACGACCATGACACCGGCTACCCGTTCGCCTGTCTGGAAAGCTCGATCATCAGCGCCACCAGGACGGCCGCGTCAGCCGCGTCAGCGGCCGACTGGCTCAGCCGCGACCGGCGGCGCCCGACGCGCGTCGGGTTCTTCGGGGTGGGCTTGATCGCCCGCTACATCCACGCCTTCCTGGCCGGCACCGGCTGGTCGTTCGACGAGATCGGCGTGCACGACCTGTCCCCCGAGAGCGCGGCAGGCTTCCGCACCTACCTGGAGCAGTCGGGCACCGCCGGCCGGATCACCGTGCACGACAGCGCCGAGCAGCTGATCCGGAACAGCGACCTGGTGGTCTTCGCCACCGTCGCCGCCCAGCCGCACGTCAGCGATCCGTCGTGGTTCGCGCACAATCCGCTGGTGCTGCATGTGTCGCTGCGCGACCTCGCGCCGCAGATCCTGCTGGCATCGGCCAACATCGTCGATGACATCGAGCACTGCCTGAAGGCCAACACCTCGCCGCATCTGGCCGAGCAGCTCACGGGCAACCGGGACTTCCTGCACGGCACCTTGGACGACGTGATGGCCGGGCGGGTGACCGTGCCGGTGCACCGACCGCTGGTGTTCTCGCCGTTCGGCCTCGGAGTACTCGACCTCGCCGTCGGCAAGTACGTCTACGACGAGGTGGTCCGCTCCGGAGAACTGCAGATCATCGACGACTTCTTCCACGAACTGAGCCGGTACGGACGAGCCGACCGAAACCTCGGCTGACCAACAACAAGGAGGCTTATGCGGAGCTGACCCCCGAGTAATCAGCGGCCAAATCGCCGCAGATCAACGCGCACCACACTGCGGCCCCTAGCCCAACTCCCCGTCCGACTCGGTGAACACAGGTAAGGCGAGAAGCCCGCCACCACGGTCGGATGGACATTCCCGAGGCGCAATGCCGCAGAGGAGGAGGCCATCATGCCCGTCATTTCCGTTCCCTACGCCTTCAACGAAGAGGAGCTCTATGTCGACCTTCGGTCGATCTTCGGGCAGTCGCTCTTCCTCAAATGTGAGGGCTTCAACTTCGCCGGCTCGATCAAGCTGAAAGCCGCGACCGAGATGGTGGAGACCGCCGAGCGGGATGGAGTCCTGACGCCGAATTCGATCCTGGTCGAGTCCTCGTCCGGAAACCTCGGCGTGGCGCTGAGCATGATCGCGGCGAGCAAGGGCTACCGGTTCCTGTGCGTGACGGACTCCCGCTGCAACCTGTCGACCAGGCTGATGATGGAGGCCCTGGGCAGCCAGGTGCACATCATCGCCGGACAGGAGGCCAATGGCGGCTTCCTCGGCGCACGACTCGAGTACATCCGCGCGCTGTGCGCCTCCGACGACCGTTACGTATGGCTCAGCCAGTACACCAACCCGAGCAACTGGAAGGCCCACTACCGCAAGACAGCGCCGGAGATCGCCCGCCAGTTCCCGCACCTGGACGTGCTGTTCGTCGGGGCCGGCACCACCGGGACCCTGATGGGCTGTGCACGCTACTTCCGGGAGTGGCACCGGCCGGTGCATGTCGTCGCACTGGACAGCGTCGGCTCGGTGGCCTTCGGCGGTACCCCGGGACGCCGGATGATTCCCGGTCTGGGCATGAGCATCCGTCCACCGCTGCTCGACGAGTCCTATGTGGACGAGGTGATACGCGTTGAGGAGGCGGACACCATCCGCGCCTGCCGTCACCTGGCCAGAGCGGGCTTCCTGTTCGGCGGATCCACCGGCACGGTGGTCAGCGGCGCCATGGGCTGGCTGGCCCGGCACGACGCGCGCGAACTCACCGCCGTGGCCATCGCCCCGGACCTCGGCGAGCGCTACCTCGACACCATCTACCAGACCAACTGGGTGCAGGACCTGTACGGCGAGGACGTGCTCAACCCCGACAAGGTGACCGCCGCCAGCTGCCCGGCAGCCCGCCCCGGACCACCAGTGCGGTCACCGCGCCCGCAGCCGCGCCCTCAGCGTCACGAGCACGACACCCAGGCCCAGGCCGCGTCCGGCAACCGACCCCGTGGCGGGTCGTGGTGAGCTGAGCGTCGTGATCCGTCCATCCGCCTCCGGGCGCCCCCACTCCCGCGGAAACGGGACCAGATCCCGGCACAGATGCTGCATCGGTGATATCGAACAACGCATCACTGCGTTCGGTCAGACAGGACACTCTCACCGAGAGCCAGGAAAGGCGCGGGCGACGTCGCAGGTGACCTCACTGCGGAGAGGCGACCACGTTCCGTCAGCCTAGCTGCAGGCTGACCCCCGCCTCTAACGAACATGGCTGATGCAACGGAGGGCGCATCAGAGGGCGTTGGGTCCGGAAGCGGCTCCCCCAGACGCGGAACGGCGGAGCCATCCGGCTTCGTACCGAAGTACGGCTTCTCGTCGCCGGCCGACGGCAGGCAGGACGAGTGTCACCGTAGACAGCAGCTCCGTTGTTCAGGGTGACTGGATCATCCGGCGCCACACCGAATGGGGGCACCAGTCACCTTCTTGACGGCTCCCTGCGCGTCTCGCGTACAGAAGACGCTTCAAAGCCGGAAACAGCCCGGAGACCACTCACCCACCCCACGCACCAGCATCGGCAGCGGGTTGCACGTTTGGGCATGACCCCGTGCTTCACGAATCCGCGGGCACTTCACCGATTTCGGGGACCCGCGGGATGCGGTAGCCCTACGGTGACTCCCGTCGCACCGCAAGGCTAGGGGGGTATATGTCCGAGGCGCCATTGTGGGCTGAGCTGGGCGAGACAATCAGTGCGGTCCGGGGGCAGTTGCAACAAGCTGCCCACGAGGGCGAGGGCGAAGGGAAGCTGAAGTTCCGTACGGGGCCTGTGGAGTTGGAGTTCTCCGTCGAGGTCCGCAAGGAGGGCAACGCCAAAACCAGGATCTCGGCAGCCTCGCCCACGACGCGAGCACCCCAGCCGACGTCCGTCTGAGGTCGGCCGAGAAGCTGACCAGCATCGGAGACGATCGCGGCCCGGCCATACTCCGTCACCTCGCCCATGACGCCGGTCTGAACGTCAGGATCCGCCTGCAGTCTGCCGTCATTCTGGCCGACGCCGGGGAAGAGTGCGGCACGGACCTGCTTGTCGCCCTCGCGCAGGACACCACGGTGGACAGCGCTTGGCGTCTGGCGACCGTCCGCGCGCTGGCAGATCACGACGGCGAACGCGCCACGGCCGCCTTCGCCGATCTCGCTCGCGACCCCACACTGAAGCGCCGTCACCGGAGACACGCTCGGCGTGCCATGCCGTGAGCACACGACGCCCGGCCGGTCTCGCTGCTGCCTGCCCGGACCATCGGGTCCTGGCACTCCCCGCCGTTCGGGACGTCCCTGAACCCGCTCGCCAGGCTCGGGCTGGACATGAACAGCCGCCTCGAAGCGGGCCTGGCCCCTGCGCGGTCACGTGCCCAAGGCAGCAGTGCGGGTCGCCCCGCGTTCGGTAGGCGGTCCGATGCCCGGCGGGGCGGAGTCGGCCGAACACCCTGATGAGGTGCCGCGGCGCTACCAGTAGTGCTGTCGGCCGCCGACCGCGTGTCCTACCGCTCCAAGAATCCACAGAACAATCCCGATCGCGACCAGGATGATCCCGATGGTCCAGAGAATACCGATGCCGGCCAAAAGGCCGATGATGAGCAGAATGACTCCGAGGATGATCATGATGTCCTCCGGTAGAGGAGCGGCCCCCCTCTCTCCTTACAGCTCCCCGCCCTTATTCGGGGCAAACCCTGGGCTCGCCCTGACCAGCACATCCGCGTATACCGCACGTGAGCACCGCCGCCACGTAGCCAAGGCACGGCTTTGCTTCCCAGGCTCCCAGGCTGCGTGATGCCCGCGCTCGTACCTGCAGCGGAGCAGGTCGGACGACCCATTGGCTGCGCACTGAGCTCAGGTCCCGGTGAGAGCTGCGCACAGCTCCCACCGGGACCCGATGACGCACTAGAAGGTCAGGTTCCAGGCGTCGATCTTGCCGGTGTCCTGGGAGGCGACGTCACGGACGCGCAGCTTCCAGGTGCCCGCGGCCACTTCCGACGAGGCGTTCACGGTGTACGTCTTGGCGACGTTGTCGGTGCCGTCATTGTTCGGAAAGTCCTCGAGCGTATAGACCGTGCCGTCGGGGGCCACGAGAGAGAGCACGAGGTCGCCGCGGTAGGTGTGCTTGATGTCCACGCCGACCTTGAGCGTGGCCGGGGCGTTGCCGCTGACCCCGGTCACGGTGAGCGGAGACTCCACCGTGGAGTTGTCGGCGATGGCCACGTCCACAGTGTTCTCGAAGTACGCGCCGGGCGGCGGCGTGCCACCGACGGCCTTCAGCGCGTCGACCTGGCCCTCGCCGAAGAAACTGTTGTTGGCGGTCGTGCCCGTGCAGCGGCTGTCGGAGGGGCAGGCTGTGTCGGTGGCCTGGGCGGCCAGCTTGGCCCGGAGGTCCGCAGGCGTGGAGCCGGGGTTGGTGCTCGCCAGCAGTGCGGCCGCACCGGCGACGTGCGGGGAAGCCATCGACGTGCCGTTCATGGTGCCGTACTTGCCGCCGGGCAGCGTCGAGTAGACCCCGGACGCGCCGTCGCCGCCCGGGGCCGCGATGTCGATGATGTTCCGGCCGAGGTTGGAGTACGAGGCCTTGACGTTGCCATTGCCCATGGCTGCGACGGTGACCACGCCCGGCAGCTCGGTGGGGATGTCGATGCAGGCGTTGGTGATGGTGCGGGTGACGGGGGTCGAGTCGTTCGGGCTCGATGTGTCGGTCCGCTTGTTCGCCAGGTCGTAGTTGGAGTTGCCCGCGGCCGCGACCTGCAGCGAGCCCTTGCTCTCCGCGTACTCCTGGGCGCGCCTGACGCCCTCGATGATCGCTGCCTGGTCCACGTTGTCCGGGCAGTTGAACATCCACGGGTCTGTGTAATAGCTGTTGTTGGTGACCTTGAAGCTGTGGTCGCCGGCCCACATGAACCCGCAGACGGTGTTCTCGGCGAAGAACATGCTGGTGTTCGGCTCGGCGATCCGGACGGAGGAGACCTTGACGCCCGGGGCCACACCGATGACACCCTTGCCGTTCTTGGCCGCCGCGATCGTGCCCGCCACATGCGTGCCGTGGTCGCCGACGGGGCGCCATGCGCCGGTCCTCGTGTCCGCCTTGCCATAGGCGCAGGAGACGGAGTCCGCCGCGTCGAAGTTGGGTGCGATGTCCTGGTGCAGGTCGTCGACGCCGGTGTCGAGGACACCGACCTTGACCGCGGAGGAGCCGGTGGTCACGGCCCATGCCTTGTCGGCATTGATCTGGGTCATGTCCCAGCGGTTGGACTCGGTGAGGGTGGTCGTGGCCTGCGTGGGAGCAGCGGGAATTGCGGGGTTGTAGGCGTCGGCCGGAACATCCGAGGTCCGGGTGGCGCCGACCTGCTGGACCCCGCTGACGCCGCGCATGATGCCGGCGAAGGTCGTGGACGCCGAGTGCGCCACGATCACGCCGATTGCGTCGTAGTGTGCGAACACCGTGCCACCGTTGTCCGTGACAGCGGTCTGTACGGCCGAGGTGTCGCCCGGTGCGGTGATGACCAGGTAGGCCCGGGTACCGGCGGCCCACGAGGCCATGGGCGACGCGGAGGCCCCAGAAGTCCCCGACGTGGTCGTCGCTGCCTGGGCAGCCCCGACGGGAGTTACCAACGCGACGGCCGCGCCGAGGGCAGCGGCGGCCACGACCGAGCGTCTCAGACGGCCTGATATGAGGGTGAGCAATGCATCCTCCGAGAGCCCGGCGGCGCTGGTGGTGCCGACCGGGCCGATTGTGGGAAGTGGTGGACGCAAGATGTCAGACAATGGTCCCGGATGGAAAGGTTCCGATCACGCAAGTGCCTTCTCTGACCGGTGATTGGCTCTTGCAAGTGCCGTTGTCGAGTCAACAGAACTGGTTGACGCCGGAGTTCGACCCATGTTCCGTCGCTGATCGTCTGAATCCACTCGGTGGAACGGATGCGGACTGTGCTCGCGGTCATCGCGGTGAACGGCCGGGTGCCGGCAGCGGCAACGCTCCTGGTGGTCGCACAATTCTCCCGCCCGACAAGGGCGTTGTGCGCAGTTGCACCCTCAGCCGCACACCCTGCCGCCGAAGCAGCGTTGCGGACTGGCCACCGCGGCCTCGCCGCGCGCGTTTCAAGCCGGACCGCTCTGATCTCGCAGTCGTAAAATTTACGCAGAGGTGTCGAGACAAGGCGCGCGGCTATGAGGGCAGTGGGAAGTCACACGGTCAGGGAAGGCCGCTTCCGGCATCGACGGGCCGAGCTGGTCTACGACGACGCCGGTGAGGGCCCTCTCGCGGTGTATGCGCACGGCGGGTTCGTCAGTCAGGCCGTCGAGGACCGGATGGGCCTGTTCGACTGGGCGCCGGTCCTGGCCGCGGGGCAACGCCTGGTCCGCTATGACGCCCGGGGGCACGGGCGATCCACCGGCGACCCCGTGGACACCGACTACACCTATCCCTCCCTTGCCGGCGATCTGCTGGCCCTGCTCGATCACCTGGGCGCCGCCGAGCCCGTCGACGCCATGGGCGCGTCCATGGGATGCGGCAGCGTGCTGCACGCCGCTGTCCAGGCGCCCGACCGGTTCTCCCGACTGGTCCTGCTCATCCCACCTACGGCTTGGACGACGCGGGAGGCCCATGCTCAGGTCAACCGGGAATCCGCTGACACCATCGAACGAGAGGGAGTGGACGATTGGCTCGCCGCCAAGGGGAAACGGCCTCGCCCCGCAGCCGTAGCCGACGTTCCCGAGTTCCCACCGACGCCCGCCGAGCGGGTACTGCCGTCCGTTCTGCGCGGCCTGGCGCTGTCCGACCTGCCCTCCCCCACGGCAGTCGCGGCGCTGCGCCTGCCGGGCTTGATCCTGGCCTGGCCGGATGACCTGGGTCACCCCCTGTCGACCGCGGAAACGCTGGCCCACTTGCTTCCGCACGCCGACCTGCATGTGTCCCGAGCTCGCGCCGACATCCGGACCTGGGGGGAACGCATCGCCGAGTACCTGACCGGGCCCCGGCCATGATCGGCATCAGCACCTTTACGTTACGAGGTGGAGATCGCCGCGGCTCCGCACGAGGATCACACCGGCAACGACGCCGCCGACTGCGAGTCCGCCGTCGACCGGGGCCGATACGGGAATGCCCCGATACCGGCCACGAACTGGACGTGGTGCGCGTCCGGGGATCCTCCACAAACCCGGACCGGACGCAGCCCAGTCCTCGACCGGGAGCAAGCTCTGCATTGCCAGTGTCTCGTCGCGCAGATCTGGAAGCCGACACGGCGTTCGAGCTGCGTCGATAGCCGTGGGTGACCGTTCGAGATGCACGAGCGTGGGGGCGATGGTTCGCTGGTGCGGCCCGCTCTCCCCGTCACACCAAGGAGTGATCATGAGCGTTGCAGGCGAGTCTGGCGGTCGTTCCAAGCAGATGCGTCAGAAGGCCCAAGAGATGGAGCAGGCCGCGGAGCGTGCCACGGATCCGGAGGAGCGTCAGCGGCTGAAGGACAAGGCCCGTCGGCTCAAGGAAGAGAGCCAGCAGGAAAGCGGCATGGGCGGCCGGGACATCGACCCCATGCTGTAACGGCCCGTCGCAAGCACCGGCCGGTGGCAGCCCCCGCGACCCTCCAGGCGCGCGAGAGGCACTGGTTCGGTTCGCGAGAACCCTCGCGTACTGAACCGGGCCGCCGGCCGGTCATTTGTGTCTGTAGCAAGTTCTGGTCGGGTCAGTCTGCGGAGAGGGCCTGAAGCAGGTCCGGACCTTCGGGTCAGCATGCCTTGGCCTGGTGTCGTTGCCACAGATCGGCAGTGCGACCACGCCCGGCTCGGTCATTTTCTGCGCCGCCAGCAGTCCGGTCTCCTCCGCGCCGATGCATTCGGCACCGGGGGGTCGTGATCTCTCGCGCGGTCGTCGCGTGTCCGCCACGCCCGGGCCACCGCCCGGAAGGAGGCAGCCGGGAGACATACGGAGGTCGGGAGGCGCCGTTGGCGCAGTTGGGCCCGACGAAGGAGCACGAGAATGGCGATGCCGGCTCCGGCTGGTCTCCGAATGCCGTTGAAGAACCTGCTGTCCGGGCGACTTGGGCGGTGCGTTCATCGACGGAAGCCGGCTCGCGATGGCAAGGTTCAGGAGCCGTGGCCGCGATGGGCTACGGGGCGCGGCCAAGGCCGTGCCGCGGCATGGAACAAAGGATGTGGACTGATGGCAACAGGCACCGTGAAGTGGTTCAACGCCGACAAGGGCTTCGGCTTCATCCAACAGGACGACGGCGGCCCGGACGTGTTCGTCCACTTCTCCGCCATCCAGTCCACCGGCTTCAAAGAGCTGCAGGAGGGTGACAAGGTCGAATACGACGTCACCCAAGGCCCCAAGGGGCCGCAGGCAGAGCAAGTCCACCGCATGTAAGTAGGGCAGCATTCATCGCGCCAAGAAGTGCTGACCCTCGGTATCAGGGGCCTACGGCACGGTGCTGAGCCAGTGAGGGCGCGCGATGAACTCGTGCGCCTCCTGGACCGATGTTGGGGCCGCGCGCTCTCGTCGCCACCGGTCCGTTGTGGTCCCCGATGCAAGGGGGGCGGCTGGCCTCTGCGTTACGGCTGTTCGGGTTTGCGGGCCAGGAGGCAGCGGTGTTGCCTCCTCACCCGCTCGCTTGGCTCCTGCTCCCAGCGTGCGGTGACGACGACTCCGGCATGGCCCAGTAGTTCGGCGATGCGGTTCAGTGGCAGGAGGTAGGACTGGTACGACACCTGATGGCCATACCTCTGTGCCGGAGGCAAGTGCTCATTGCCGACACAGACCCCCAGCAGCAGGTAGCCGCCGGGCGTCGGCGTGCGGTGAAACTCGGCGAACACCACCGTCAGCTGCCCCGAGGGCTTCTCTGTTTGCCTGAGCGCGATCGCTGCCGCGGCTCGCGCCCGGGTGCGGGCTTGCTGCTGGGCCGTTCATGGCCGTGGTGCTTGAACAACGCCGACGATGACCGTGGCCACGACCTTGTGGACGGCTCCAGCCTCCGGCGGGCCGCCTTTCCGGTCGGCGAAAAGCATGTGTCCGGCCCCGATCAGCGTGGGAGCGAGGGTGTCGACGTCGGCATCCGCCGCGATGCGGCCCAGTTCGCGCTCGGTGGTGAGGTAGGAGGCGATCATGGCCGTAGCTTCCGTCAGTACCGGGATGCCGGTCGGCGTGGTCCGGCGGAGCCGGGCGCGCAGGTCATCCCGGGAGGTGACGAGGCCGACCATCGCCACAGCGACCGACCCGAACAGGTCCGTCAGAGCGCCGGTGAGGTTGTCGGCGACGCTGCCGGTCCCGGCGGAGTTGCGCAGGGCGGCGGCCTGGTTGTCGATCCGGCCGACGCGGTCCAGCACGAGCTCGGCGAGGAAGGCGTCGAAGTCGGCGAAGTGCCGGTGCAGGACGCCCTTGGCGCAGCCTGCCTCCGCGGTGACCGCGCGGCTGGTCAGCGCGCTCGGCCCGTCCCGGAGCAGGACACGCTCGGCGGCGTCGAACAGCTGCTCGCGCGCGTCGCGGATGGCTACCCCTGTCGGCACCGTGCATCTCTCCTTCGCTGGCTGGGCCCGTTTCGATTGACGAGTGGGCGCATGCCCATTCATAGTGGGCACATGCCCACTATACCGCCGGAGCGAGTGCCTCTTTCCGAACACGAGCCTCATGAACGCCGACAGGCAGCGGAATCGTTCGGCTCGGATGCCGAACGCTACGACCGGGCCCGGCCCCGCTATCCCGAAGGCATGGTGGACCGGATCGTCGCCTGCAGCCCCGGCCCCGACGTTCTCGACGTCGGCTGTGGTACCGGAATCGCCGCCCGACAGTTCCAGGCGGCCGGCTCCAGGGTGCTCGGGGTGGAGCCCGACGCGCGGATGACCGACCTGGCGCGGCAGCTCGGGGTCGAGGTTGACGTAGCGACGTTTGAAGGCTGGGACCCGGCCGGCCGGGAATTCGATGCGGTCGTCGCCGGCCAGGCCTGGCACTGGATAGACCCGGTGGCGGGAGCGTCCAAGGCCGCGCAGGTGCTGCGGCCCGGCGGTCGACTGGCAGCGTTCTGGAACGTGTTCCAGCTTCCGCCCGACGTGGCGGAAGCTTTCGCCGCGGTCTACCGGCGGGTGATGCCCGACTCGCCGTTCAACCTCCAAGTGATGACGAAGCAAGCCCTGTACGGATACCAGGTGCTGTTCACCAAGGCCGCCGACGGGATCCGAGAGGTGGGCGGGTTCAGCCACCCGGAGCAGTGGCGATTCGACTGGAAGTGGTCCTACACCCGGGACGCGTGGCTGGACCAGATGCCTACCCATGCCGCCCTCACCCAGCTGCCGCCCGACAAGCTGGCGGAGGTACTGGAGGGCGTCGGGGCCGCTATCGACGTAATGGGTGGCAGCTTCATGATGCGTTACGCGACGGTGGCGGTCACCGCGGCGCGAACCGCCGCCGCCTGACCCGACTCTGGTCGCCCTCCGCCGGCGGGGACGCAGGCCCAACCCGTGGTGCTGAATTCGTGCGAGTACCACTCTGCGCGCCGATATGACTCCCGGTGACGCGCCGCCGTTCGGTGCAGGCAAAGGGCCGGCTGCCGGATAGCCGTCTGCTCGGAGCATGGCCAGTTGAGGGCGGTCCGGAACCGCCACTCGACAAGGACGGCCATGCGCTTCTCGGCTCGGCCTCCTCCCGCTGCTTGTCGAAGAGGTTGACGCCGCAGGCCACGGTTTTGGTGGGCTCCCGGTCCCGAGCAAGGAGGTGCGGATGCACCGCGTCGAACTGCTTTGCCTTCGACGCCGCTGCCCGTCTCGCCGACGCGGCCGGGGACAACGCCGCCGTCCGCGCACACCTCGGACTCTCTGAGGCAGACCTCGACGTGCCGGATGCGCCGCTGACCCCAGCTATTGGTCACGCCGAATGATCACGTCAGGTGCAGCATGGGACGGCCTTCGTACGACGAACCCCGTACGGACGGGTGTCCGGTACGGCGATCCAGGGGGACCATGGAAGCCGAAGCACTCACTGGACAAGAGGGCAGGCCGCAAACAAGTGGACAGGCCGAGGACCGCGGCGGAAGACGGCCCACGCGGTCCGGCAGGTGGAAGGAGTGCCCGGGTGAGCGTAGCCGAAGGTAATCCGGATGACACCGGTAAGCCGGAGGAAAGATCATCGCAGCCGAGCGGGCTGTTGGACCTCCTCAGTGTCGCCGCCGTGCTGCTGGACGCCGAGGGGCGGATCGTCTTGTGGAGCCCGCAGGCCGAGGACCTGTACGGCTACACCGCCCAAGAGGCGCTCGGGCAGTACGCGGCGCCGCTACTCGTGCACGAACAGCACTGGGATCTGGTGATCAAGCAGTTCGCCGAGGTCATGGAGTCCGGCCAGAGCTGGGCCGGAGCGTTCCCCATTCGGCACAAGGACGGCAGCACCCGGTTGGTGGAGCTGCGTAACATGCGACTGCTGGACGACCGCGGCGACTTCTACGCCCTCGGGCTCGCCACCGACTCACCGACGCTTCGAAAGGTGGAGCGCGATGTCGCACTGTCCACCCGGCTGATCTCCCAGTCCCCCATCGGGCTGGCGATCCTCGACACCGATCTGCGGTACCTGGCCGTCAACCCCGCCCTGGAGCAGATGCACGGCATACCCGCGAAAGACCACCTCGGCCGGCACTACCGCGAGATCATGACCTCAGCGAAGTTCGAGGTACCCGAGGTCGCGATGCGGCAGGTCCTCGAGACCGGGATCCCCATGGTCGACCAGTCCACCATCGTCGGCCACACGCCTGCGGACGACCACAAGCATGCCTGGTCAATCTCGTTGTACCGGCTGGATGACCCCCAGGGACGTGTACTCGGGGTGGCCGACCTGGTGGTGGATGTCACCGACCGTTATCAGGCAGCCATGGAGGCTGCCGAGGCCCGGCGGCGCCTGGCCCTGATCGCCGACGGCTCCATTCGCATCGGCACCACCTTGGAAGTGGAACAGACCGCCCAAGAGCTGGGCGAGGTCACCGTTCCCGAGCTCGCCGACGTGGTCGCGGTCAACGTCCTCGACTCCGTCCTGGAAGACGGCCACCCAGCATCCCGCGACGGCCCTACCCTTTTTCGCGCCCTCGCGGTGAAGGCCGCCTATCCGACCGAAGCCGCTGAGGCCGCCGACCCACCCGGCCACCTCGCCGCCTACGACACCGACCGGCTGGCCACCCAATGCGTACGCACCGGCCGCCCGATCCTGATCACGCACGCGGACAACAACGACCTGGCGCGCCTCGCCCGCGACCGGCACGCCGCCACTCTGCTGGCCCGCGCCGGCGTGCACTCGTACATGCTGGCCCCGCTCACCGCCCGCGGCCAGATCCTCGGCTTCGTAAGTCTCACCCGCGCCCGCAACCCCCTGCCCTTCGACGAGGACGACCTCGCCCTCGCCACTGAACTGGCCTCCCGCGCCGCCGTGTGCATCGACAACGCCCGCACGCACCAGAGCGTGCGCAACGCCGCCGAGACCCTGCAACGCAGCCTCCTTCCGGAACACCCGCCGCACCTTCCAGGCCTGGAGGTCGCCTCCCGGTACCGGCCCGCACAGGCCACCTACGAGATCGGCGGCGACTGGTACGACGTCCTCCCGCTCGACAGGGACAAGACCGCACTCGTCGTGGGCGACGTCATGGGCAGCGGCATTGACGCCGCCGCCACCATGGGCCGCCTGCGTACCGCCACCAGCGCCTTCGCCGACCTCGACCTCGACCCCGCCCAGGTCCTCCAGCACCTCGACAAGATCACCTCGGGGCTGGAGCACTACATCGCCACCTGCGTGTACGCCGTCTACGACCCACACCGCGCCGACTGCCACATCGCCACCGCCGGCCACCTGCCCCCCGCCCTCGTGCGCAGCGGCAGGCGCCCCGAACTGCTCGACCTGCCCACCGGCACCCCGTTGGGAGTGGGCGGCGTCGCCTTCGAGACCACCACTTTCGACCTCGGCCCCGGTGACCAGCTGGTCCTGTATACCGACGGACTGGTCGAAACCCGCCACCACCCCATCGACGAGCGCCTGGAAACCCTCCTCCACCTGTTGGACAGGCCCGACCGCCCCCTGGAGGAAACCTGCGACCGGCTCCTTCACGAACTCCGGCGTCCCGACGACCCCGATGACGTCGCCCTGCTCATCGCCCGCGTGCAGCCCTTCATGCCCAGCTCTGAACATCTTCAGCGTTGATCGGGCAGGAGTTCCGTTGACGGGGCCCGGCGATGGTTTGGCCCCGTGGTGGGTGTGGACTGTGGCGCTTGATCGGAGGGCCACACCGGATGGCCGAGATGGCCCTCCGTCCAGTAGCCGTCAGCTCCGTCCGGAACCCATGCCTGACTCCGTGCGGGCGGGTGTAAGTCGCTCGTCGCCGGGCCCAGGGGTTCTCGTTCGGTCCTTGTGCTTCCCGCCGCGCTCGGCGCGCTGCCGCCCGGGGTGGGGCTGGAGGCTGAGCGGGCCGAACTCGTCCATGCAGAAGACGACTTCGGGCTCACGGCCCTCGGGTATGACCCAGCGGTCGCGGGAGGTCTTCCAGGTCTTCATGCGTTGAAACGAGATGCCCTCCTCGCGGAGCAGGACCCGAAGAACCTCGTGGCTGATGTCGTCGACCACCCCCTCGGCGACCAGGAAATCAGCCAGCCTGGCCAGGCTCCAGGTCGTGAGCGACTCAAAGCCGTCGTCGTTGAAGCCGTGAATCACGTCCCGGACCCGGTCCGCGCTGGTGAACGTCACCTCGGCGATCCTCGCGACGGGCATGCCCTGCGCGGACAGCAGCACCGTCTGGGCCCGCCGCTATGTCACCACCCACCCGCTGCCCCGGCGGACGATCCGCACAAGGCGCCGCCCTTCGTCGTCATCGATCTCGCGGGCGCGTACTCGTTCTGCCACCCGGGCAGCCTGACGACACAACGCTGCCCGAACGGTCCCTCGCCGCATACGGGCTGACCGTCGACATCAGGATGACTGCGGTCGCTGTAGTCCCTGGAGGAGCAGTTCGACCAATCGGCGGGGGTCATAGCGGGGATCGCTGTCACGTCCGATGCAGAGGTTGCCGATGCCGCGCATCAGTTCGTAGGCATGCGTACCGGGCCTGATCTCGCCGGCGTTGACTGCGGCGTCGAGCAACTGCGCGCAGACGGGCACCAAGCGGTCGAGGAAGTAGGTGTGCAGCGCATCGAAGCCGCTGCTGTCCGATTGCAGCGCGTTAGCGAGTCCGTGCTTCGTGACCAGGAAATCAACGAAGAGGTCGACCCACTGACGGAGCGCTGCGAGCGGAGAGTCGGCACTGACCAGCAGGGTGGGACCGGCCTCGGCGCAGGCCTCGACCTGGTGGCGGTAGACGGCGACGACGAGATCCGCCCGATTTGGGAAGTGGCGGTAGATCGTCCCCATCCCAACGCCGGCTCTGGCCGCGATCTCACGGATCGGCGCGTCGACGCCGGAGGTGACGAACACCGCAGCGGCGGCGGTAAGCAGCGTCTGCTGGTTGCGCAGCGCGTCGGCCCGCTTGCTTCGGGCCGGCACGTCCCCGGACTGGCTTGTAGTGGGCACCACGCTCTCCTTCCGACGGCCGTTGACAAAGCGGAACACTGCTCCGTATATTAAACGGAACAACGCTCCGGTTTTCAGTCTAGCTGAAGCCGCACGCTCCTGACCGCCTCACCCGCCGCCGGCCGAATAAGACCGGCAGCAGAGGCCATGGAAGGCAAATACGCATCATGAGTGAATCGACATACACAGCCGACGCCGTCAACTCGCCCACTCCCGTCCTCTCGGTCAGTCCGGTTGTGCTGTCAGCTCCCGGCCGAGCCGTGGACCTGCAGATGCGAGTCTCCGCTCCCGTGACCGGGAGCGAGCTGCCGGTCATCCTTCTCTCACACGGCCAGGGCTACTCGAACCACCTCTCCTCACTGAACGGCTACGCCCCACTCGCCAACTTCTGGGCGGCGCACGGCTTCGTCGTGATCCAGCCCACCCATCTGAGCTCGAAGACGCTGAGTCTGGATCCCGATACCCCCGGGGCGCCTCTGTACTGGCGATCACGGGCCGAGGACATGAAGCGCATCCTCGACCAGCTCGACGTGATCGAGGCCGCCGTTCCGCAGCTCCTCGGGCGCCTGGACCGAAGCAAGGTCGCCGTGGCCGGGCACTCGATGGGCGGACACACCGCGAGCCTGCTGCTGGGCGCCCGGCTCACCGATCCGCACGACGGAACGGAAGTGAACCTGGCCGAGCCCCGGATCAAGGCGGGTGTACTGCTTGCCGCGCCCGGCAGAGGCGGCGACGCCCTCACCGAGTCCGCAGCCGAGAACTACTCGTTCTTCTTGACCACGGACTTCTCCGAAATGACGACGCCCGCGCTCGTGGTCGCCGGCGACAAAGACACCTCTACCCACCTGACGGTTCGGGGCCCGGACTGGCACACCGATCCGTACTTCCTCTCCCCGGGCCCCAAGTCCCTGCTCACCCTGTTTGACGCAGAGCACGGGCTCGGCGGGGTCTCTGGATATGACGTCGCCGAGACGACGGACGAGAACCCCGAGCGAGTGTCTGCGGTCCAGCGGCTCACCTGGGCCTACCTCCGCACCGAGCTCTACCCCGGGGATTCCGCCTGGCAGGCAGCGCGTGACGCGGTGACGGCCGGCCCCAACCCGCCGGGGCGGGTCGAATCCCGCGCACGTCAAGCAGTTGAATAAGTCGTCCCGGAAGCGTGACGCTTCCGCGCACACCTCTCCCCGGACAGCATCAGGCAGCAGACTCACCCTCACGGCCTTCGTCATGATCAGTGCACCTTGGTCGGAGCACATGATCAGACGAAGGCCGCCCGCACGTCTGCCGAACAGCACAACCAGAAATCAAGTTCGAGTGACGTTCGGACGCTGGTGAGTAACTCAGGCGGCAACCAGTGAGGCGCGGATCCGACTGACGGCACGCAGGACCTCGTCTCGGTTCTTCGCTCGCTTGATCCATGCCGGAAGGCGGGCCACCAAGGTCATCTTTTGTCCGGTGTCGTACCAGGGCGCTCGTTCTCGCAGCGACGCTTGGACGAAACGGCGGATCAGGTCGAGATGTTCGAGGTTGTACGCCCACAACCACCCATGCCTGGTCTCAACCTGGAACCACAGCGGCATACCGAAGTATGGATCCGTCGCGGGTTGAGCTGTGCCACGGGAGAGCGTGACAAGACGGCCGCTCCACACCCGTGACAGTCCGCAGCCACGGCAGACCAGACGTCGCGGCCTGAACAGCATCCGACCTCCGGGATCGGAGTCTTCGGGCGCTGGAATGACACGAGCGGCCTTCGCACAACCGGGGCATCGCACAATGATCGAGCTGATGAAGTCGTACTCGGTACTGCGCGGATCCCGGAACCGACCGGAGAGCAAGGCCATGCGCTGAGTATGCAGCTGCCCCACAGATCAGCGCATCCCGATTCGACCACTCACGCTCAGGCCCGCCGGCACCCTGCCAGAGCCGGACGAAGGTTCAAGAACAAGCTAAGTGCCTGTTCTTGAACCGGTAGGTCGGCGCGACTGCATATGACAAGATCAGCTTGTGGCTCGACATTCGGTGACCTTGAGCAGAATCGAGCTCGCAGACTGGCGAGCTGTCTACTCCTGGGCCTCCCTCGCCCAGGTCTGCCGCTTCCAGGCCTGGGGACCGAACACCGAAGAGCAAACGCGCGCGTTCGTGGCGACTGCGGTCGAGGCCTGGGCGCACTCTTTGATGTGGCCGTAGAGCTTCGCCCGGCGCCTGCGGCGGGGCTCGCGGCCAGGGTCTTTGTGCCTGCCCCGCGTTCGGCCCACTGTTGGCCGGGGTGGGGCATCAGGTTGAGCGGGCCTAACTCGTCCATGCAGAAGACGACTTCGGGCTCGCCTTCCTCGGGTATGACCTCGCCGTCAGCGATCGCGTAGAGGTGTTCGACACGGGCCTTCTTGGCCGCGTAGTCGGGGTCGCGGGAGGTCTTCCAGGTCTTCAGGCGTTGAAAGGAGACGCCTTCCTCGCGGAGCAGGATGCGCAGGCCCTCGTGGCTGATGTCGTCGACCACCCCCTCGGCGACCAGGAAATCCGCCAGCTTGGACAGACTCCAGGTGGAAAACGGCAGGCCGTCAGTCTGGTAGCCATGCCTCCCGGAACGGGATCCCGAGAGGCTCGTCCCTTGCAACTGCCCTGTCCTCGAGCCTTGGACGCGTGCCAACGGAGCAGGAGCGACGTCACGCGATCACAGTGGTCAGCCTTGAGGCTCCTGCGGTTTGACCTCGACCTCGCTCAGGCTCTGGTCTTTGAGTTCGGTGCGTGCCTCGGTTCGGTGTCCCCGGGCGATGTAGTCACGCACGACCGCTTCGACGGCGTCCTGGGGCGAGCCGACCCCGGCCAGGACCATTACTTCCACCACCAGTTCGGCATCGAGACTGATGTTGACCTTGGCCACGAGCGGCCCCCTTCATCGGTCCGGGACTCTAACAGCCGCACAGCAGCGACTCGTTCCCGCTGCGGTTCAATGGCACGGAACAACAACAGGGCGAACGTTGCCTGATGCGGCACTAGACGGCCTGTGCCAGCTGGTCCGGCCGTGTCGTCCGTGGGGCAGCTCGACGGGCTCGCTTGCGGGTGAGTCGTCTGGTCATGAGCGTGATCGCGGCCCAAGGTCCCACCCTTTCGAACTACAACTGCGCGCTCAGCTGACGGCAGCGCCGAACCACTTGGGCAGCTGGCTGAGCAGATCCTGCTGATCTTCACCGACCCACGCCACGTGGCCGTCCGGCCGCAGCAGCGCTGCGGGCGCGTCCAGTTCCTCGCTGATGTCGACGACGTGGTCGACTCGATCTGCCCAACCTGCCACCGTAAGCAGGCCGGTCTGGTCGAGCAGTAGTCCGCGGCCGCCGTGCATCATCTCGTAGAGGCGACCCTGCTTCAGCTTCACGTCCCGCATCCGCCGGCCGAGCAGTTCATGCCCCTCGCCGAAGTCGTAGCGGACCCCGACCGCGGTGATGATCCCGGTCACGTACCGGTTCACCTCCTCGAAGTCCATCAGCTTCGAGAACAGCTCCCGCAGCGCGGTCGCACCCGGATCGGTCCCCAGCAGCGTGATCTGCGCGCGGGTGTTGTCCAGCACGCGGGCGCCCACCGGGTGCCGTTCGGCGTGGTAGCTGTCCAGCAGCCCCTCCGGCGCCCAGCCGTTGACCGCGGCGGCCAGTTTCCAGCCGAGGTTGAACGCGTCCTGCACGCCGAGGTTCAGCCCCTGCCCGCCGGTCGGCGGGTGGATGTGCGCTGCGTCTCCGGCCAGCAGCACCCGGCCGACCCGGTAGCGCTCGGCCTGCCGGGTGGCGTCGCCGAACCGGGACAGCCAGCGCGGCGAGTGCACGCCGAAGTCGGTACCGGCGAACGCCCGCAGCTGCTGCTTGAACTCCTCGAGGGTCGGCGCGGTCACACGGTCCTCGGCCACCCCGTCGGCCGGCACGACAACGCGGCACACCCCGTCCTCGTCGGGGGTGACGCCGAACCGCAGTTGGGTCTTGCGGACTTCCTCGACGACGGCGGCAATCGTCGCCGGATCCTCGGTCACCTCCATTTCACCCAGCAGCGTCTCGATTTTGGCGGGCTCGCCGGGGAAACCGACGCCGAGCAGCTTGCGCACCGCACTGCGGCCGCCGTCACACCCGACGAGGTAGCGCGAGCGCACGTGCGTGCCGTCCGCCAGCTCGACGGTCACCCCGTCCTCGTCCTGGCTCAGCCCGACCACTTCGCAGCCGCGCCGGATCTCGGTACCGAGTTCGACGGCGCGCTCGTTGAGCAGCCGCTCGGTGACGGGCTGCGGGGTGGCGAGGCCGTACGCGTGAGCCGTGTCCAACCGGTCCGGCCACGGCTTGACGATGCCGCCGAAGAGACCGCCGACCTGGAACTTCTCACTGACCGCGAGGAACCGGTCCAGCAGGCCGCGCTGGTCCATCATCTCGACGCTGCGCGTGTGCAGGCCCTGCCCGCGGGACTGCTCGGTCGGCTCGGTCAACTTCTCCAGCACGACCACGTGCACTCCGGCCAGCCGCAGCTCGCCGGCCAGCATCAAGCCGGTCGGTCCGCCGCCGACCACGATCACGTCAATCATCAAAACGCCCATTCAACGAGATTGGATTTCGGCCAGCCGCTCCGCGCAGTCCGACGGCAGGCACACCCGCACCTCCGCGCCGAGTGCCCGCAACCGCACCGCGAGTCCCACGGGCGGTTCGACGTTCCCGCGCGGCCCATACGTCGACAACAACGCACGCACTTCGCGGATCTGTTATTTCCGCAGGTTCTGGCCTTGGCCGACGATTCTGCAGCACGACCCGGGCCTTGCCGCAAGCCCCCCGGTGCGCTATATGTTGAGAGTGGCAAGGAGTGGTATCTCCTTGCCCTTTGTCGTGCGCTGTGGACGGACAAGCTCCTCCCGAAGCGGTGACGCGCCGCGCACGGCGACGTCGGCGGTCCAGAAGGACTTCCCATGGGCTGCGGATGCAGCCGCGGAAGAACGAGAGGATCTTCACCCTCTCCAGTCAGGCCGGCTCGAACGTCGTCGAGAGCGCGGCCATTCTCATGGAGTTCGTCGCCGCGCCGCACAAGCGTTGGGCGGAGCTCGCCAAACGCATGCACGACACCGAGCACGTCGGCACGACACCACTTGAGGTCCGGGTGCCGTTAACGAACCACCTATTCGTTCTCGGCATCCTCGGCGCATGATCGCCATCATGCCGGGCCAACCTGGCGTTCAGCGGGGCCAACTCAAGCGCTAAAGGGCCAACTGAAGCGCTAAGAGGTTGTCTCACGTGGCAAGTTTCGCGAGCTTCTTGTAGCAGGTCAGGGCGGCGGCCATGGCCAGGCCTCGGCTCAGCCAGTCGTTGCGGACCACGTACGGGATCTTGAGACCACGAGCATCCCATGGCAGGCTCATGCCGCGTGATCGATGAATTCGCGAAAGACAACCTGCACGGGAGACTGCGGCGGGACCGCAAGACGCTGCTCTGGAAACTCGACGGCTTGTCCGAATACGACGCCCGCCGACCTTTGACAGCGACCGGGACCAACCTCCTCGGCCTGGTCAAACACGTGGCTACCGTCGAGGCCAGGTACTTCGGCGAGGTCTTCGACCGCCCTTCCCCGGAACCGCTGTCCCGGTGGCAGGACTACAACGGCAACGATCTGTGGGCGACCGAGGACGAGACCCGCGATCAGATCATCGGGTTCTACCGGCACACGTGGGAACACTCGGACGCGACGATCAACGAGCTTCCCCTCGACGCCCCCGGCCACGTGCCGTGGTGGCCGGAGCCTTATCCCAACACAAATCTGTTCGCCGTCTTGGTCCATGTCCTCGGCGAGTCCATCCGGCATGCCGGGCACGCCGATATCCTGCGCGAGGGCCTCGACGGCCGGACCGGGGTGCGCTCCGAACACGAGAAGCAGATCGACGAGGAAGCCCGTGCAGCCTACTGCGCGAAGATCGAGCAGGCCGCCAGGTCGGCCGCACCAATCAAGGCTTAGAGGAAATGCCGTTGCCTCTAAGTCACATCACTTGCGACTTGAGCGCTTCCGTTGTCCCGCTTGGCCAACTACGACGCTCACCACGCGGTCCGGGCTCTGGCGGCGGAGGTGAGGGGTGGGCGGCCCACACGAAGGAACGGCCGTTTCTGATGCCCGCACCGACCCAGCAGCTGGGGGCGGGCCTCGGCACCGCTGCCGGCCCAGATGGGTGGCCGTCCTACTCCGGTCTTCGCCCGGACTCATCGTGACGCGACGGTCCCGCCCGACCAATGCGGCTTGCCGCGGTCAGGGCGAGTGAAGTCTCGACAGCGCCTGCTGCAGTTGGTGCGGGGCGAGCGGGGTGCCGGGCAGTGACGCGCCGGGGGAACGCAGGCCGTTGAGGAACAGAGTCAGTGGACGTAGCCATGCGCCGGGGGATGCGGCCTCAGCAGCGGGGACGGCCCGGCCGAGGGCTGCGAGGACGAAGAGCAGGTCCTCCACTGTGACGTCGTCGCCGACGGCGCCCCTCTCGCGGCAGCGTGCGAGGAGATGACCGAACGTTTCAGCGTTGTGGGCGTGCAGGTCTTCCAGCGAGGGGATGCCGGGAATGGTCGTGGTCATCAGGTCGGTGACGCCCCGGTCTTCGGCAAGTCCGGTGAAGATGTGCATCACGTAGGCGACCAGACCCGTCCAGGGATCTTCGCTTTCGCGGGCACGCTCGCCCGCCTCCCGCGTCGCTGCCAGCAGGTCGTGGAACACGGCCTCGATCAGGGCGGCGCGGTCGGGGAACCGCCGGTACAGCGTGGCGTTGCCGACGCCTGCCCGGCGGGCGATCACATCGAGGGGTGCCTCCACGCCCTGCTCCGCGTACACCTCCCGAGCAGCGTCCAGGATCCGTCGGCGGTTGCGCTCTGCGTCTTGTCTCACGTCTCCACGCTACCTCAAAACGAGGAGTACTCCCCACTTTCTGCTACGGTCAGGAACCGGCAAACGGGGAGCACTCCCCGGTTGTTGTTTGTTCGTCGTTGGTTGTCGCTGCCGCAGCCATCCGTCGCACGTCCATGACCCCGGAGGACAGACACCGTGACACTCGTCGAACTGGTCCCCGACCAAGCCCGCTTCACCACCGATCCCCACAGCCGCTACGCACAACTGCGCGCACAAGGCGCCGTCCACCACGTTCTGCTGCCTTCGAAGGAAGCGGCATGGCTGGTGACCGACGCCGCCGCCGTACGAGCCGCGCTCGCCGACGAGCGGCTGCGCAACGACATCCGGCACTCCGCCTCCTGGACCCACGACGGCGGGTACGCGATCGGGCGGAACCTGCTGCAGGTCGACCCTCCGGATCACCCCCGGCTACGACGGCTGGTGGCAGGTGAGTTCACGCGGCACCGCATCCAGGCACTGCGACAGCGCGTCCAGGACATAGCCGACGGACTGGTCGACGCGATGGCACCGGCGGGGCGGGCCGACCTCGTCGACGCCTACGCCTTTCCCCTGCCGGTGACCGTGATCTGTGAACTGCTCGGAGTACCGGGCGCGGACCGGGACACCTTTCGCGCCTGGTCCGCCGAGATCGTCGCTGCCACCAACCACGAGACAGCTTCAGCCGCCGCCTCGGCGATGACCGGCTACCTCACCGACCTCATCGAGACCAAACGAAGCCAGCCACTCGCCGCGCACACCGAAGCGGACGGTTCAGCCAAGGGTGATCTGCTGCACGCCCTTGCCCACGCCAACAGCACACAGGAAGAGCCACTGACACCGCCGGAGCTGCTCGGCATGGCCTTCCTGCTTCTGGTGGCCGGTCACGAGACCACGGCCAACCTGATCGCCAGCACTGTCCACCTGCTGCTCCGCCACCCTGCCCAGCTCGCAGCCCTGCAAGCGGACTGGACCCTCCTGGAAGGCACCGTGGAGGAAGCCATGCGCTACGAGCCCCCCGCACTGGCCACCACCTACCGCTACCCCGTCGAACCAGTCACGATCGCCGGCACCACCATCCCCAAGGGCGCCCCCGTCATTCTCGGCCTGGCCGCCGCCAACCGAGACCCGGCACTGTTCCCCGACCCGGACCGATTCGACATCCACCGCGACCCCGCCAACACCCGCACCCACCTGTCATTCGGCCACGGCATACACCACTGCCTCGGCGCGCCACTGGCACGACTGGAAGCCGCAATCGCAGTCCGGACCCTCCTCGAACACCTCCCCCACCTCGCGCCGGCGGACCCATCCACCCCTCCCGAATGGCGTCCCAGCCTCCTGCGCGGACTGCACCGACTGCCCGTGACCTGGTGAACCACCAGGCACCGCCCGCCGCTTACCGCCATTCCCCGGCAGCTGCCAGGAGTCGCACCGGGGTGGTGCGGGCCATGCTGGGGCGGAGGGCCGCGCAGACGGCGATCCGGCCAACAAGAGACGCGCCTCACCGCAAGACGGAACGCGCGATGCGGAATCCCACGTCGTCGATCTGGAAGGTCGGGTGGCTGCGGCGCCGCACCGAGGCCCGGCAGCTCCAGGGCTCGTCAAACCACCCACCGCCACGTAGTACCCGATAGGTGCCGTAGACCTCGGCGTCGTAGACGTCCCAGCACCACTCCCAAACGTTGCCCAGCATGTCGTACAGGCCCCACGCGTTGGGCTGTTTGAGGCCCACGTCGTGAATCCGCTCGTGCGAGTTGCCGCGATGCCAAGCAATCTCGTCGAGCCGCCCGTACCGCGCGTCGGCCGTACCGGCACGACATGCGTGCTCCCACTCGGCCTCGGTCGGTAGCCGGTACCCGTCAGCGGATGTGTCCCACTCGATACCCTCGACGTCAGCATGGAGGCGATACGCGGGTGCCAACCCCTCGCGTTGGGAAAGGGCGTTGCAGAACCGGACAGCGTCCAACCATGAAACGCCCTCGACGGGCAGGTGGTCGCCTTGCGCGGTGCTCGGCCGCCGGCCGGTGACCTGTGCGTACCGCGCCTGGGTGATCGGGAACGCAGCGAGCCGGTAGGGCGCAAGCTCGACCGACCAGCTGCGCTGAGTTCGCCGGTCCGACAGCGTCACCTGCCCCGGCGGGATGGCAGTCATCTCGTTTCCTGCGCTCGCGTCCATAAGCGGGCGATCTTACCAACTGTCTGTCCCCGTGCAGCGGACAGCTCAGCGCCGCTCGTAGGTCGCCAGGGCCCACCAACAGCAACACCCCTTCGACAAGCGGTCTCCGCACGGGTGGCGGCGCCAAGGACCATCAGCCGTATGAATGACCGGCAGCCGGCAGACCAGGAAGGCGCCGCCAAGGAGTCACCTCACGACGAGCAAATGCCGCGTCCCGGGGAGACGGCGTCGCTCTCCAGTCCTCGCTGGCACACTGGCGGACGTGGACAACACGCTGTGGGTGGCTGCGCTGACGGCCGGAACTGCCGTGCTGGCCAGCTGGGTTACCAGTCGAGGGAACGCCAATGCGGCACGGCTGCAGGCCGAGGCAGCAACCGAGTCTCACCGCCTCGCCCGGCAGCGTGAAGCCAGGCGAGCCGCCTATGCGGCCGTCATCGACAAGGCCGTCGCCATCGGCGAGTTGTACTGGAAGATCCCCGAGGCTGCTCACATCGCTGACCCCGACAGCCGGCGCGCAGAGCTGCTGCGGCTGCGCGAACAGATACGGGACGTGTACGCCTCCCTCCTGCGCTGCGTACAAGTGGTCACCCTGGAAGGCCCGGACGATGTCGCCGAAGCAGCCACCGCCCTGGACAAGGCCACACCGTCCACCGCCCGGCTGATGCGCGCCATGGCCGACGGCGACACCGCCGCCGAAGAACTGCTCACTGAGGAAACCCGCGCCTACTGGCCCGCGATGACCGAATTCATCGAACGCGCCAGCAAAGCCGTCCGGGCCATGTGACCCCTCGCCCGCGGCCTGACCCGTGCCCCTACCGAGCGCCGGGCGGTCTCGTCTCCCGAAGAAAGTCATGCTGCCTGGCCGTGGAGATCGCGCCGGGAGCAGGAGCGGCCCAGCCGGCGAGTGGCGTCGCGTGCCGACGACGCCCTGGCCCACGTGTTGACCCCGCCCGGCGAACACCGTGCTCCGCCCGAGTACTTCGTGGCCCGGTGAGGGAGAGTTCGCCGATGCTCCGGCGGCGGTCAGGACTCGGCAGCCCTGCCCGCGTCTGCTGTGGACTTGCGTAGCTCCTCGTTGAGTCTCAGGGCTTCTTCGAGCTGGTCTTCCAGGATGACGATGCGGCAGGCCGCGTCGATGGGAGTGCCGGCGTCCACCAGTTCGCGTGCGCGGGCCGCGATACGCAACTGGTAGCGGGAGTAGCGGCGGTGGCCACCGTCCGACCGCAGTGGGGTGATCAGGCGGGCTTCGCCGATGGCCCGGAGGAAGCCGGGCGTGGCGCCGATCATCTCGGCCGCGCGGCCCATGGTGTAGGCGGGGAAGTCGTCATCGTCGAATCGATCGCTGGTGGGCGATGGAGTTTCTGGGGGCACTTGCACCTCTTCCGGAACGCGTCGAGGGCCCCGGTGCCGTACGGCACCGGGGCCCCGAGGGGTTTCAACACCATCTACCGGCGCTGAGCGCCGACTTTCGGTTTCCGCATGTCCGCCTGGGAGGTCGGAGATACGGGGATCGCGGATGCTTGACCGGGGACCACCTTCCAATCCGGGGCCTGCGGTACCCGAGCGAACTGAAACCTCGCTCGGGCGATCCTGATGGCGTCTGCTCCTCTCTCACTCATCTCTTCTTTGGGTCGGTACTGCTCTCTGAACACGCTGTGCTGCTCGGCGACCCCTGGGGCCGCCCGGCCCGGCAACCAGCCCTGGGGCCTTCCCGTACTTCCTGGCCCCAGAACTCCACTGCCGTGCCGTGCAATGCTCGCGCCAGTTCGTCTCTGCCGCGTATCGCTGACTTCGTTGGCTACAACAGGAACACTAGCCACGCGAGTACGCAATGTCTATCTCAGCCACGACAGATTTCCCCCATTCAGGGGGAGAAGTTATCTGCTCCTCCCTGCGGGGACGCCACGCCGGGATGGTCAGCCGGCGATGGACGCCACGCCGAGGTTCTGGGTTGGCGGACCGCCCATCCGCGTCCGCCGGCACCCCAGCGCGTTTTGGCGACAGCGCGCCCGGAACCGTGCTCCGCGATGGTTCTCCCGGGTGGTCATGGGAGCGGGATCGCCCGGGGCGGGTAGTCAGCAGATCTGTGCCACCTGTCCTTTCCCGTACTCGACCCTCGACGGAGCCGTCGTGAAATTCGGAGTCTCGACCTTCATCACCGACCAGGGCATCAGCCCGACCGCGCTCGGAACCGCACTGGAGGAACGCGCGTTCGACTCGTTGTTCATCGCTGAGCACACCCATATCCCGGCGGACCGTCAGACGCCCTACCCGGGCGGTGGTGAGCTGCCGGAGATGTACTACCGCACCCTTGACCCCTTCGTCGCCCTGACCGCGATCGGTGTCGTGACCGAACGCCTGCTCCTGGCCACCGGTATCGCGTTGATCCCGCAGCGCGACCCGATCATCACGGCGAAGGAGGTGGCCTCGCTCGACCTGATCTCCGGCGGCCGCGTGATCCTCGGCGTCGGTGTCGGCTGGAACCGTGAAGAGATGAGGAACCACGGCACCGACCCCTCCACCCGCGGTCGGCTCGCCGACGAGCGGCTACGCGCCATGCGTGAGCTGTGGACCGCGGAGAAGGCCGAGTTCCACGGCGAGTTCGTGGACTTCGATCCGGTCTTCGCCTGGCCCAAGCCCGTGCAGCGCCCCCATCCGCCGATCTACGTCGGCGGCGGCGAGGGCGCGTTCCGGAGGGTGGCGCAGCTCGGAGACGCGTGGCTGGCCAACAGCCTGCCGCCGCAGGAACTCGGTCCGAAGATCGAACGGCTGCGCGCCCTTGCCGACCGAGAGGTGCCGGTGACGGTGTACGCGGCTCCCGACGATCCCGAGCAGATCGAGGGCTACAGCCGTCTGGGGGTCGAGCGGCTGCTGTTCTACGTGCCGACGATGCCCGAACGGGAGACGCTGGAGTTCCTGGACCGGCTGGCCGAAGTCGCTGCCCGGTACCGCTGAGAAGCCGGAAACCGCTGCGCCTCGGGGATGCGGGACCGATCCGAGAATCCGCAACCGCCCTAGCCGCCATAGCCGCCGTGAATGCCATGACTACCGGAAAGGGGGTGCGGATGCCCGCTCTGACGAGCGCTGAGGCACGGGAGCGGTTCGCCGCGGCGCGCTTCGCCCACCTCGCGACGGCCGACACGGCGGCCCACCCGCATCTGGTGCCGGTGGTGTTCGCCCTGGACGGCGACACGGTGATGCTGGCCGTGGACCACAAACCGAAGCGGACGACGCGGCTGAAACGCCTGGCCAACATCGCCGCCAACCCGTCGGTCTGCCTGCTCACCGACCACTACGAGGAGGACTGGGACCGCCTGTGGTGGGCCCGGGCCGATGGCGAAGCCCGATTGCTTCCGGCACCGGACCGGTCCCCCGAGGCCGCCCGCTGCATCGGCCTGCTCACGGCGAAATACCAGCAGTACGCCGACCGGCCACCCGACGGACCGGTGGTCGAAGTCTCGGTCCTGCGCTGGAGCGGCTGGCACGCGTCGTGAGCCGCGTGTCGGCCGCGCGCGGTCCGTGAGCGCCGCCGGCACGGTTGGTGCTGAGCTGCTGAGCTGCTGAGACAAGGAGGTCCGGGGACAGCGGCCCTCGCGCACATGGACTACAACTGGGTGGCTCGGCGGAACAGGGCCGTCCAGAGGAAGGATTCGCCGAAGAGCGGAGACTCGGGCGGTTCGTCGTGCATGCGGCGCAGTTCGACTTCCGTCAGGTCGGAAAAGATCCAGCGCAACGACTCCGGCGTGTAGGCGAGTCCGCCATGGAGGCGGGACTGGCCGTAGAAGTCCGCGTCGGGGAGTTCGGCGCCACCGCGGTCCAAGTTGGCGGGTGTTGGCTTGCTCACCGTAACGGGGGGCGCGTTGTTGTGCGCTTACTGCGGCCGGGCGAGGGTGGTGCGCATGGCGTCCATCAAAGCGTGCCGGGCTTCCCGCAGTGCCCGTCGTGCCTCGGTGCAGCCGGCATCGCTCCACGTCTCGCCTTGCACCACCGCGTCCCGGTAGGTCACGAGCTTGTCGGCGACACCCTTGGTCCTCTCCACGACCTCGACGGGCGCGATCAGTTCGAGCGCGTACTGCCTTGCATACACCCCGTGGTCCCGGGTGACCGTCCACGCCATCTGCGCCCGCTCCTCCGCCGACCGGTGCACCTCCCGGCTCGCATGGGATATGACATCCCGCGCCTGAGCCAATGCCTCCAGGTACTGGACGTACACCGACCGCAGCGATTCTCGGTCTTGAGCCACGCTGTCCCTGCGCCAGCGGACCCGGTCCGTGGCCAGGGTGCTGCCCACTCCGATCGCCCCGCCCAACGCCACCGCGACCACAGCCGTCCAGTCCATTGCCGCAGCATAGGAACAGCCCTGCCCCCGCGTGGCCTCTTCGGTGGGATCCCCCCTTGTTCCAGACGCGGTCGGCGCTTCAGCTCAGTCCTGTGGTGTTGTTACGCGGCTCCCGCCACTGTCAGCCGCGACTGGCAGGAGCAGGAGCCACTGCGGCAGCCGGAACAGCGGCTTCGACGAGCCGACCGACAGTGTGAGGACGCTGCGGATGCGCGCCGTCGGAGCCGGGTCGGCGGCGAAGTCGGCGAGCAGCCCCGGGAGCGCCGCTGCGGCGGCAGGCGCGTGGAACTCCTCGACCAGGCCCTGCGGCAGTACGGTCAGGTCCCCGGCCAGGTTTCCGGTGTCCGGGTTCGGCGTATGGTCGGTGGTGGTGAACACGGCCTCGAAGACCAACTGGCGCTTGCCCGCCCACCGTCGGTAGATCGTGTCCTTGCCGACACCGGCCCGCGCGGCCATGGCCCCGATCGATGTCGAGCCGAACAGGCCTGGGTGCCGGACACCCATCATCGGCGCCGGATTCAGCCAGGCACCACGCTCCACCTCAGACGTCGGCCGCGTACCGCCAGAAGTCCCGCATCAGCGCGGGGAAGCTCGGTCCGCCCAATTGCAGCTGGCTGAGCATGATGGTGACCCCGCCGGTGGACGGTGTGATGTGCGCTGTTGTTCCGGTGCCACCGACCCAGCCGTAGCGTCCCGGCACACTCCACGGTTCGACGGCCTCGATATCAACCGCACCACCGAAACCCCAGCCCATGCCCTCGAGGAACAACCCGGCGGACTCTCGCTCGGACGGGGTCAGGTGATTGGCAGTCATCTGCCGCACCGACTGGGGCGTGAGCAGCCGGCGGCCGCCCGCCGTCCCTTCGGCGAGCAGCATCCGGCCGAAGGCGAGCCAGTCGTCGGCGGTCGAGACCAGACCGCCGGCGCCGCTCGGGAACACCGGCGGGCTGCTCCACTGCCCGTCGGCGGCGTCCACCAGCTCGAGACCGCCCTCGGGATCGGTCCGGTAGTAGCCGGTGAACCGGTCGAGCTTGGCCGCCGGTACCGCGAATGCCGTGTCGGCCATCCCGAGCGGCTCGAACAGCCGCTCGGCCAGGAACTCGGGCAGCGGTCGTCCCGTGACCCTGGCGATCAGCACGCCCTGAAGGTCGGAGCTGATGTTGTACAGCCAACCGTCGCCCGGCTGGTGCAGCAGCGGAATACGGGACAGCGCCGCCATCCACTCGTCCGGCGCGGGGACGGTCTGTGGCTGCGGAGGTCCCTGCTTCAGCTCGCTGAACAGGGGCGCGACCGCGGGCAGCGAGAAGTCGGACGGGAATCCGTACCCGGCACGGGAGCTGAGCAGGTGGAACACGGTGATCGGCCGGACCGCCGGGACAACGTCGTCCACCGGCCCGGCCGGCGTACGGACGACGCTCGGTGACGCCAGCTCCGGCAGCCACTGCCCGACCGGGTCGTCCAGCGCGATCCGGCCGTCCTCGACGAGCATCATGACGGCCGCGGCAACGATGGGCTTGGTGATCGATGCGATGCGGAAGATCGAGTCCCTGGCCATCGGGGCGGTGCCCTCGACGTCGACGGATCCCACCGCCTGCACCTCGACCCGGTCACCGCGGGCCACCAGGCCCACCGCTCCCGGCACCGAGCCCTTACTGACGTGCGTCTCCAGCGTGTCGCGCAGATCGGTCATGGTCCACCCTCTCAACTGTGCGGTCGGAGACAGGACTCTCGCCGCGGCGCAGAATCATCGGGCCGGTGCCGTCGAATCCAACCCGATCACCCGCCGCTCACCTCAGCGCGGAGGACCCTGATGTTCCGGGGGGCTGTTTCACCGCCGTCAGCGTCGCGTAGACCACGACGTTGCCCCGGTAGCCAGTGCGCTTGGTGTAACTGCCGCCGCAGGTGATCATCCGCAGTTCAGGCACGTCGGAGCCGCCATAGACCTTCTCGTTCGGAAATTTCTTCTTGTCGTAAACCTCCACGGCGTCGACGGCGAACACGGCCACACGCCTGTCCGCCCGGCTGATCTCGATGGTGTCGCCCTTGGACAGGGCGCCGAGGCCGTGGAAGACGCCGGGGCCGGTGGGCGTGTCCACGTGCCCGGCGGTGACGGCTGTTCCTACCGAGCCGGGAACAGTGCCGTCGCCGTACCAGCCGGCACGGCTGGGGTGGTCGGCCGGCGGCGGCCGTAGCCTCCCTGCCGCGTCGAGAGCCAGCCTTGTCATGGGGGCGTCCACGCCGATGGCGGGGACCCTAAGCCGGACCGGATTCGACGGAGGAAGCGGCAGGACGGCGCGGCCCGCGGCTGAGGCGGTGCCGCTGCGGGCGGGGCGTACAGAGGTGGAGAAGGCCTGGGCCGCCGACGGCTGCGGTGGCTGCTCGTCGCGTGCCCCGCTGATCACCAGCACGGTACCGGCCATCAGTGCGCAGGCCAGGAACCTCACTGAAGGGGTGGACGAGTGCAGGCAAGCGCTGGTCTTGTGCCCTGTTTCCATCGCGATTGAGCCTCTGCTTCGCGGCGGGGTGGCGTGGGGTCCTCGCGGCCCCCGGGCCGATGCAGGTCCGGGCCGATGCGATCTGGGTCGATGCAGGTCCGGGCCGATGCAGGTCCGGGCCGATGCGGTGGGAGTTGGGCAGTCAGGTTCGGATGCCGCTCAGGCGTCGGCGTCTCCTGACCACACCCGCGGCGGCGGCTCCGGCGAGCAGCACACCGCCCAGGGCGTACTGCCTACTTCTGTCTTTGGCCGGCTCGAAGCCGGCGTCGACCGAGCCGCTCGGCCGACGGCCCGTGACCTGGTACGTATCCGTGACCTTGGTCCGCGGCGGGCACTTCACGGTGACTGTGTCGCTGCCGGGCTCAGTCCCTTCCGGGACCTGAAACTCGCCGGTGAGCACACCCTCACCGTCACCTTCGAAGAGGTGGAACGCCCCTCCGGCCTCCGACTCTCCCTTGCCATAGGTCACGTCCGGGCCGCAGGCCGTGGTGCTGACGGTGACCTTGGAGCCCGGGGAAACGCTCCCCGGGCCGATGTCAAGGCCTGAGTCACCGGTGGCGAAAGCGGCCGGGACCGACAGGCAAAGGGCACCGAGAACCAGGCCGATACCTACACCAACATGTGTGTTACGCACGAGGATCCTCCAACGGAGCAGTGTCCGGCCTGTCTGCGCGGCGCCTCTGCTGTGCTCCGCTCCCGAGGCAACCGACAGTCCGTCAGCTCCGCAACATGACGCATCGCCATATCCGTCACCCAGGCAGGCGTAGTGGCTGCTCTCGCTTGATCGTTTACGCAGGTCACCGGAGCAGAGACCGTCACGCCGGAGGAAACACCAGAAGGACGGCGAACGGGCTAGTGACCTGTGCCAGGGATTCGTTGGCAGTACGTACCCGGTGAGGTTCTCGACATTGCTGGTACCGGCGCGACTGATGCGCAGCCAGACTTCCTGGACGGCGTCATCGACCTCGCCGAGCGAGCCGAGCATCAGGTAGGCCACCGCTCGCAGGTGAGTCCGGTCTTCCTGTCGGCGCGAGAGCGGCCGTGTGTACGTCTCCGAGAGCCCCGCGATGGACAGTCCGGTTGGTGGTCATTCTCAACCACATCGAAAAGATGGTGCGGGCCCGCGTCTCGGGCAGGCTGCTTGACGCGAAAGCAGCGGGAGTACACACGCTGACCCGGCCCCGCCCGAACGGACCTGACATGTGTCGGGGTCCCTGGTCGTAGCGGTGCGCGCATGGCATGCACCGGGACGACTTCTACGCCTCGCGGCAGGTCGGTCACGGTTCCTCGGCCGAGCTTCCTGCGCCGACCCCTAAAACCGCTGGCGCGCTGATCGGCAGAACACGATGATCGAAAGACGGCACCAAGCGGCCTGAGAATCGGCTTGGCTCACAGAGTGGAGAGGAATCGCTGTGATCGTGACGGTGGAATTGCGTCACGTCGACGAGGAGATGCTCCAAGGGCTCCTCGCGGTGGCTGTCAACGAAGCGGCACCCGGCGAGGTCATGCCACCCGTGGCCGGTCCGCCAGGCTGGACGCCGGCACGGCAGGACGCCTTCCGGGCCTGGCATCGGGATCGCCGGCCAGGACTGGCCGGTCCGCTCCGAGAAAGCACATTCGCGATCCTCACCGACGGGCACATCGTCGGATCAGCACGGCTGGCCTGCCGCGACAGTCAAGAGGTGCTCGAAACAGGCATGTGGCTTGCACGTTCCGCACGCGGGCGCGGAATCGGCACCGCCGCCCTCCGGGCGCTCCTCAACGAAGCGGCGAGAGCAGACGCACGCCTCGTGGTCGCCGAAACCACCGCCACCAACCTCGGGGCAATCGCCGCCTTGCGCCGAAATGACGCCAGGCTCACCACGGACCAGCACAACGGTCACGTTCATGCCCATCTCCCCCTGGACCAGGCACAACCCCCGCCGCTGGCGTCACCGAACCCGTGATCCTTCGGCGGCATTCCGCACGAGTTCACCGGCCCAAGTGCGCGTGGCGAAGGACTCGTTCGAGGCAATGGCCACGTTGTTCTTCTCCTCACGCTCCGTCAGAACCCTGAACGGCAGCTCGGCTCTTCTCAGCACTGGGGTCTGCTGCGAAAGCACTGGTCACGCCCATCGCAGGCAGCAAGGTGGTTGGCTGCTACCGTCCGCGTGCATGAACGACAGTGTGTACGTGGGCAAGGCAGGCCGAGACGCGGCGATGGACCGAGGATGGCTGCTGGGACACTTCAAGGACACGGGCGATCCACGGCACAGCGAGGCCGTTGAGATCAAGTGGGGTGTTCACCCGCGCGGTGACGAGCGTGCCCAGTGGGTGACGGGTGAGGCGCGTACGGCTCTGCTCGTCCTGATCAGTGGCCAGTTCCGCGTTGATCTGCCTGGTCGCAGCGTGCTCCTGACCGAACAAGGCGACTACGTCGTGTGGGGCCGAGATGTGGAGCACTCCTGGTACGCGGAGGAAGAATCTGTCGTGATCACAGTCCGCTGGCCTTCCGTTCCCGGCTACCGAGCCCCTGATGAGAAGAGTCAGGCCCGGTCTTCCGCCTGACGCCCTCGGCGGCCTCCTCACGCCCATCACCCCGTGATCCCCAATGGGCTGTTCCACCGTTCGGCGATGGTGGCCGCACGGGCGAAGTGGGTGGCAGCCTCGTCGTCGCGGCCGACTAGCCTCGCGAGTTCGCCGAGCGTGTACGCGACCGGCCGGATGGCCAACGTGAAACCCGAGGAGGGCGGCGGTGCGTCGCGGTAGGGCAGCAGTGACGCGTACAGCTCCTCGGCGCCCTTCTTCTCGCCGATCCCGACCATCGCCATCGCGCGGAAGGTCGCGAGGACCTTGAAGAAGTAGTCCGTTCGGATCGGCCCGGCCTGTGCCAGGACCTGCCGGGCCTCGTCCAACCGGCCGGCGGCGGCCAGAGCCGCGGCGAGCAGGTCCTCGGTCAGCGGGCCGTAGGCGTCGCGAGCCATTGCCAGACAGCCCGATGCAATCGGAACCGCCCCGCGACCGCATCCTCGTGGACGAGGGGTTCGGCGCCGGATGTTCCGTCGCAGAGGAGGGGGGCCAAGGCGGCGGCCGACTCGGATGGGGGCGGGAGGGCGGCGGCGACGGTACGGAGGGCTTCGGCCCAGGCCCAGGCGGGCGGGGCGCCCTCGGTGTCGGTGTTGCGGCCGATCGCGACGAGCCATCCGTCACGGCGCAGGCGGTGCGCCAGCCGTTCCAGCAGCGCGGACTTGCCCAGACCCGCTTCTCCGGTGACCAGGGCGACACCCGGGCCTGTCGTGAGCACCTGGTCGGCGGCAGTGGTGAGGAGCGCCAGCTCGGACTCACGGCCGACGAACAGGTCCGCGTCGGTGGTGGGTTGGGCGAGTGTGGCGGGTTGGCTGGGAACGGGTTGCGCGGGAAAGACCGACGGGCTCGGCGACTGATGCGGTGGGGTGTCCGTTGCGGCGTGGAGGACCGCTACGCGTTGGGTGAGGATGGCCTCTTCGAGTTCGGTCAGGGCGGGGCCGGGGTCGAGGCCGACCTCGTCGGCGAGGACCGCACGGGCCCGGCGGAGAGCGGCCAGCGCATCGGCCTGCCGGCCCACGGCCCAGAGCGCCAGGGCGTGGAGGCGCCAGCCTTCCTCACGCAACGGCTCGTCGCGGGTGAGCAGTTCGGCCTCGGGAACGGTTCCGGAGACGTCGACGGAGCGCAGCCCTGCGGCGACGTGGAGCTCCCGGGCGACCTGCCGCAGCTCCTCCAGGCGCGCGGTCTCGGCGCGGGCCCACGACTCGTCGGCCGTCTCCGCGTACGCCGGGCCCTGCCAGAGCGACAGCGCCTCCTCGAGGAGGCGCCTGGCGGTGCTCGGCTCGGGCTTGAGGATCTCGCGGGCGTCGCGGAGCAGCCGCTCGAAACGCCAGGCGTCGACCGCGTCGTCGAGGCCGCCGCGACCCTGGCGAGGGCCGAGGCAGCCGTGCCCGCCTGGGAAACCGGGGCGGGAGAGACAGAGCGCGACCTGCTCGTGGCCGCTCTCACCGAGCACCGCGCGGTCCTTGTGGAGCACCTCGACGACGAGGAGGAGTCGCTGCTCCCGCTCGCCGAACGGCACTTGTCCGCGCGGGAGTGGAACGCGCTGGGTGATCACTTCATGGCGAGCACACCCAAACCCAAGCTGCTGTTCTTCCTCGGCATGGTCCTCGAGGAAGCCGATCGGACCGAGCGCTCGATGATCCTCGGCCCCCTGCCGCTCCCCGCCCGCCTGCTCTGGTACGCCGTCGGCCGCCCTCAGTACTGCCCGCAAGATCCGCCGCATCCGCCACGTCCGCCGCTGAAGGCCCTACAAGAGGCATTACAGAGCGTACCAGTCGGAGCTGGCGCGCCCCATGGCGATCACCTCGGCTCACACCATTCCGTTCCTTCTCCCCGGAGATCTGCAATGAACCTGAAGCACCTCGCCACCGGCCTCGCCGCCTTGGGCGGCGCATTCATCGTCAAGGGCGTGCGTGACATCGCGACCGGCCTGGTCGTTTTCGCGCTCCTCCTGTCCGGGCACCGCAGGGCGCTGGGCTGGGCGATGCTGGCGATAACCTTCGCTCCGGCCGGCGACATGATGATCGTCCTGAGCAATGACGGATCACCCAGCACCGCGTACGGGGTCCACGGCCTCACCGCCGCCGCGGTGGCGGTGACCGCCGGTCTGCTCCTGCACGAGCGCCCGCTCCCGGCGAGCACCCCTGGGTTCGCCGAACCGGCCTCACACCCTGCGGTGGGAGCGGGACCCGGTCGCGCTTTCGGTGGCCTTCCGTGGCTCCGGCGCGGAAGGTGATCCAGAACCACGCATCAAACGTCGCCCAAGTCCGACCCGTCCCCCGTCCGGCAGCACCGCCTCATCCCTGGGCGGACGCACTCGGAAGCGTCCGTGAAGCAGCCCCAACACGATTGCGGCCCCGATGGCAATCAGGTGCTCACGAGCGGCCAGATTGGGTTTGACGACCGACTCCAGCACCATGGAGCCACCGGTGAAAGCGAACAGAACAGGCGCCCGCCGGACCACCGCGAGGTAGGTGAACAGGCCCACCACCGCCGCAGACGGCCCCGTGTCAAGCACCTGCCCGATCTCAGGCGGCAGCCCCAGCCCCCACCACCCCGGACCGAGCGCAATCATCACCCGCACGCTGAGCGTGCCGGCCAGCGTCGTAGCGTACGCAACCACCAGAGTCCGGGTACGGCCCAGCGAAAGCTCGGCAAGCGCGAACGCGAGGAACAACTGCGTAATGCCCGCCCACACCGGCAGATCCAGCGCAGGCACAAACAGCGACACAGGAGTCCGCAACAAGGCAAGAGGCAGCGGCAGGTCAGCACGCACCTCGCCGAGCAGGCGCACCACCACCGCACCCCTCGGCGTCACGTGAATCGCGTGGAAGAAGATAACTGCGAACGTCGCCAGCAACGCCAACGAGACCCCGCCCAACCCCCGGCGCACAAGCCCCCGCACCGGCTCCACGACAACACCACGCCACTCCCCCAGCAGCGTGCCCCCCACAAAACGCACCAGCCAGCTCAACGCACCGTACAACCGCGCCCGGACACCCCCACGCGCCACGCCCGGCACCTCGTCGGCAACAGCCTCGCCCCCGCCGTCCCGGCCCCTCTCAAGAACGTCATGCCGAACACCCGTCCCACCGGACATCTGCCGACCAACCCCCCTCACGCTCACAGCGCCGAACGACCCTGCCCATCAGCGCATCGCTGTGGCCACGCACCTCCAGATCGTGCACCAAGTCGCACAAGACCTGCACATGGGGGCCTTGGGGACGATCGGCTACATCTCTTCAACTCCCCGGTGTGGCCGAAAACATGCCTCAATCTCGCTCGTCCCGCGCATCGCCTGCACCGCCCTCCCGGCCACTCATAGCATGGTCGCCTTACACGACCAGATTGCCGAGGATGCGGGTGAGGACTGGATGAAACGCGAGGCGTGGCGCCCGGACGCCATCGACACGAAGGTGCCCAGCGTGGCGCGTATGTACGACTACTACCTGGGGGGCGACGACAACTACCAGTCCGACCGTGAGGCCTGCGAGCAGTTGCTGGTTCAGGTTCCCAGCACGAAGACGCTGGCCGTCAACAACCGTCGTTTTCTGCAGCGTGTGGTACGTATGCTGGCCGCGGAGTACGGCGTGCGCCAGTTCATCGACCACGGCTCCGGTCTCCCGACCCAGGACAATGTCCATCAGGTCGCCCAGGCGGTCGATCCGGCCTCACGAGTGGTGTACGTCGACAACGACCCGATCGTGCTGGCACACGGTCGAGCTCTGCTGGAAGAGAACGACCGCACCGCCGTCATCCAGGCCGACATGCGGGACACGGAAGTCATTTTCGGTCACGAGGAGACGACACGGCTGATCGACTTCAGCCAGCCGGTCGCTGCTCTGTTCGTGTCGGTGATGCACTGCATCCCGGACGAGTCCGACCCGGGCGCCCTCGTCCGTCGGGTTGCGGAACGTCTCGCGCCCGGAAGCTTCCTTGTCGTCTGCCAGCTCGTCAGCGACCGGCCGGAAATCCGGAAGTTCGTCACCGACTTCATGGCGGAAGCCACCGGAGGTCACTGGGGGCGCGTCCGCGAGGAACACGAGGTGGCGGAGTACCTCACCGGGCTGGAGATCTTGGAACCGGGCCTGGTGGAAGTGTCGACCTGGCGACCGGACTCCGACCTCGCGCCCGCCCAGCTGACCGATGAATGGATCGAGTGGGGCGGCGTCGCTCGGCTCCCTTAGCACCGGCGTCCAACTCGCCCTCCGCATCGACAGTTCCGGGTGGGATGCGCCTCGCGGGATCCCACCCGGAACGCTGCTGTGTCACGAGCCGGACAGGCGCTCCCGGATCAGCTCGATCGACTCCTTCGGAGTGAGGGCGCAGGCCCCGAGCCGGTCCAGCATGTCGCGGTACTGCTCGACGACCTGCGGTTTCTGGCTGAACGTGCTGTCAGTCAGGTGCTCGATGTAAACGGCGTCCTTGAGCTCGCCGAGTGCGAAGCGCAGATACGTCACGCCGGTGCCGACACCGGCCGAGGCGGTCACATCCAGCGGAGCGATCTGCAGAACCACACGGCGCTGCTCCATTATCGCGGCGAGATACTCGAGCTGCCCGCGCATCACCTCCGGTCCGCCGACCGTGCGCATCAGCACGGACTCGTCGATCAGCACCCACAGACGGGGCGCGTCCGGCTGTTCGAGCTGCCTCTGCCGTTCCAGCCTGAGGTCCACCCGTCGCCCGACGTCGTGCGGATAGAGGTGGGCGGGGCCGGAGCTGATGACCGCACGCGCGTACGCGGGCGTTTGCAGCAAGCCCGGTACATAGAACGGCTCGTAGGTACGGATGGTGGCCGCCGCCCCTTCCAGGGCGACCAGCGGAGCGAAGAAGTCGGACAGGACATCGCTGAACGAGCGCCACCAGTCCGGCCGACGTGACTGCTCCACCAGCCGCAGGAACTCAGCGACACGCTCCTCATCGCTCACCCCGTACAGGCTCAGCAGGGCCAGAGCGTCAGCGGGCTTGCAACCGTGCCGACCGAGCTCAATCCGGCTGGTCTTCGACCGGGAGAAGCCCAACCTGGTGTCGACGCCGGACGGGTCGAGTCCAGCGCTCATGCGCAGCTGGCGCAACTTGCCGCCCAGAATGAGTTTCAGGGCGGTCGGGTTGCTCTCAACCGCGCCCAGTGACTCGACGAACAACGACGGGCTCGGTACAGCTGCAGCCATCGCGCGCTCCTGCGGATTATGAGAAGACCACGACATTATCGAGCACAGCAGGAGCAAGCCAGGGGGAACCGGTCGGCCACCACTCCCTTTCAGCCAATCATGGAGTCGAAATCGCCGGCTCGGGCTCCCGCCAGGAAGGCAGCGATCTCCTCCCTGGTGTAGACGAGGGTCGGCCCATGCGGATCACGGGAGTTGCGCACGGCCACGTTCCCGTCCGGCAGAGCCGCCATCTCCACGCAGTTTCCCGTGGCGTTGCTGTAACTGCTCTTGATCCACGTCACCGAATTCAGCGCACCCACCTGTATGCCGTTGGAGAACTCCATGCCCGCCAGACCCTCCCCGCTCGTACATTAGTTCGCCCCGGAACCAGCCATGCAATCTCAGATGCAATTGCATTCTCAGGGCGCGCTCGACAATACTCGTCCTTCATCGGCTGCCGCAGCATCGAACACCGAAGCCTGCAGGGGGACATGACCAGTGACGACTCACATGTCAGCCTCTTCGACGATGAGGTTCGAGCAAGAGGTGCCTCGTCGGTGTGACGGCCGCGAGGCGACACCGCTGCCCCAAGGCCTGTGTGCGGACTCAACGGACCTCGGCCACGACGAATGCTCCGGCCCCGGCCTGTTCGCCGCCTGCGGCCTGGACGGCCGGCCCCAGAACGCGCGTCAGTCACGGCAGTTCGTCACCATGACCCTGAACAGGTGGGCGTTGCAACCGCTTGTTCCCGATACGGAGCTGGTCGTCAGCGAACTCGTCACCAACGCCGTCCAGCACGCCTTGACCCACACTGCGGCGGACGCCGAGGGGTACCCCCTCTGGTTGGGCCTGTTCCGGCATCCCGGACATCTCGTCTGCGCCGTGGCCGATCCGAGCCCGGATCCGCCGCGCCCGCGCGACCCCGACACCTTGGCGCTCGGGGGCAGAGGGCTTGCACTGATCGACGCGCTGAGCGACACGTGGTCCTGGTCCCCGACGCTGCCGTACGGAAAGACCATCTGGGCGACGCTGCCCCTCCCCAGCCCCTTCCGTCCAAAGCCCCGCCCCCTGCCCCGGCGCCCCGCGTAGCCGCGCAGCCAGCGCCGCATTCATGGCCGACAGCAGCGGCAGGGCGGCGGCGCTCGTGACTCCAGACCCCTACGCCCGAGCGCCAACCTTGTGCAGGAAACGTCGCAGCTTGGTAAGCGGCCAAGTGTTGATGACGTCGTCCTTCGTCAGCCATCCACGCTGCGCCGTGCCCACTCCGTAGCGCATGTACGGCAGATGCGTGGTGGAGTGCGCGTCCGAGTTCACCGCGAACTTCACGCCGTACCGCTTCGCGCGCAGAATGTCCTCGTCGCAGAGGTCGAGACGCTCCGGATGCGCGTTGATCTCCAGGGCGGTGCCCGTTCTCGCACAGGCTTCGAAGACCGCGTCGAAGTCGGCGTCCATGCCGGGGCGCTTACCTATCCGGCGAGTGGTGGGGTGGCCGATGATGGCAACGTTCGGGTTCTCGCAGGCACGTACGAGCCGACGGGTGAGCGCCTGTCGGCTCTGGTTGAAGTGTGAATGGACAGACGCCACGCACAGGTCGAAGCCCTCCAGGAAGTCGTCCGGCCAGTCGACCTCCCCTTCCGGGCCGATGTTGAGTTCTGTCCCGTGCAGAAGCCGCATCCCGTGGTGCTTCCGGTCGAGTTCGCGTACGCGCTCGCGCTGCGCGAGGATTTTCTCGTCGGTCATGCGCTGCATATAGAGGTTCGGAGCGTGGTCGGTGATCGCGTAGTACGCGTAGCCGCGGTCGGCAGCGGCGGCGACCATGTCCTCCAGTGGGGCGAGGCCGTCGGTGAGGTCGGTGTGGGTGTGCAGGTCACCCCTGATGTCGTTCTCGGCCAGGAGGTCGGGGAGTTCGCCGCGCAGCCCTGCCGCGATCTCCCCCCGGTCCTCACGCAGGGGCGGCGGTATCCAGGGCAGGCCGAGCTTGACGTAGATGTCCTCCTCGGTGTCCGCGGTGATCCTCTCGCCGCTCTCGGCGTGGAAGAGCCCGTGCTCGGAGAGCTTGAGCTTGTGGCGTACCGCGATCTCGCGGGTGCGGATGTTGTGCGCCTTGGATCCGGTGAAGTACTGCAGTCCCGCTCCCCAGGATGCGGGCGGAAGGACCCGCAGATCCACCTGGAGGCCCTTGGTGGTACGGATGGACGTCTTCTTCTCCCCGTGCGCGATGACCTCGGCCGTGTCCGGAAGGTTGCTCAGGGCCTTCATGAACGGCGCCGACCGCTCCGCCGCCACCAGGATGTCGATGTCCCCGATCGTCTCCCTCATACGGCGCAGCGATCCCGCGTAGGTGCAGCGTTCACATCCGGGGATCCCGGACAGTTCGGAGACGATGTGCTCCGCGATGTCCATCGCGGCGCTGATGAGGATCCGGCCACCGCCGGCCTCCTGCATCAGGGAGATGCCGTGGAGGATGTTCTCCTCGGTCTTCTCACCGAAGCCCTTCAGGTCGCGCAGCGTCTCCTCGCGGATGGCGTCCAGCAGCTGGTCCACGGAGGTGATGCCCAGCTCCTCGTACAGGACCATGGCCTTCTTGGGCCCGAGCGTGGGGATGGTGATCAGTTCGCGGACGCCGACGGGGATCGATGCCCTGGTCTCCTCGATGGTGGCGACGTGACCGGACTGCAGATACTCGGCGATTTTGTCGGCGATCGATCTGCCCACGTTGGGGATGTCCCGCAGACCCTTGGCGTCGAGCTTCGAGACGTCCGCGTGGTAGCCGCCGACGGCACGGGCGGCCTTTTCGTAGGCACGCGCCTTGAAGGCATCCCCACCGCTGATCGCGATCAGGTCGGCGTACTCCTCCAGGAGTGATTCGACCTCCTCGTTGGCTCGGACCATATCTTCATGGTGCTCCGATACCGCTGGACAGGCAGCTTCCGATGCTGTGCGCCGAGGGGCCCGGCCCTGGCCGGACCGCCGAGGCATCGTCACAGCGCCGACCGTCGCGGTGAGTGCCATGCAGCGCGGCGACCGGCAGGCCGCGGGCGCGGTCCGGACAGTGGACAGATCACGCCGAGTTTATGGACTGCTGCTTCGGATATCGCAACAGCCACATAAAACGGGTGACGCAAGCCAGTTATCATGAATGCCTTTGATTACATGGTCATGATCCATCCAGGTCTGCTCAATCGAATCCAATGGAGCGGACTGCCATGGAAGTGGCGAAAATCCGATTGAGATGCTGCTACGGATTCCGTAGGCAAATGGGCGTTGACGTTGCGGTTTCCGCAAGGTTCCATGGCGCCTCGGGAGCAGGTTCTACCCATTGCACAGCCGCCCGGAGGCGATAGCGCTCCCGCTCGACACCCGTCGCACGAATCGATCGGAACCACCACTCCATGACCGAGACGCTTCGCACCCCCGTCCCCGACGCAGTCCTTGAAGTGCCCGAGGCGGCGGATGGCAGCACTCCTCAGAAGCTCAAGCGCTCCATCGGTGTGGTGGGCGGCACTCTGCTCACGCTGTCCTGCGTGACGCCCGCCTCCACGCTCTTCGTCGTTGTCCCTGACCTGTTTTCCAGCCTCGGTACCGCGACTGCGCTCACCATCGCGATCGGCTCGCTGCTCTGTATCGCCGTCGCCTTCTGCTACTCGGAACTCGGCACCCTCATCCCGAGTGCCGGCGGCGAGTACGCCATGGTGTCGACCCTGGCCGGCCGGCTCGCAGGCTGGCTCGTCTTCGTGCTGTCCCTCCTCGTCGTGGTGATCGTGCCGCCGGTGATCGCCATGGGCACGGCGGACTACCTCGCCCCGATCGTCCACCTCAACCCCTCCTACGCCGGCGCCGGCGTGATGCTGCTCGCCACCCTGGCCGGCCTGCTCGACCTGCGGGCCAACGCCTGGATCACCGGCGTCTTCCTGGTGCTCGAAGTGATCGCCGCAGCCGTCGTCGCCGTCCTCGGCTTCGCGCACTCCCAGCGCGGCGCGGGCAGCCTCGTCGACCTGACGGTGGCCGGCTCCGACGGGAAGACCGACCCCGTCACGGCGATGCTGATCGTCTCCGGGCTGGCCATCGCCCTCTTCGTCACGCAGGGCTTCTCCACCGCCGTCTACCTCTCCGAGGAACTGGACAACCCGCGCCGCAACGTCGCCCGCACCGTCCTCACCACCCTCGCCATCTCCGCCGTGATCATCCTGGTGCCGGTCATCGCCATCACCATGGGCGCCCCTGACCTCGCGGCCCTCACGAGCGGCGACATCAGCGGCATGGTCACCGCGTGGAGCAACTCTGCCGTCGGCACCTTCGTCAGCCTCTGCGTGGCCCTCGCGATCATCAACGCGGGCATCGTGATGGTCATCCAGAACTCCCGCGTCCTGTTCGCCTCGGCCCGCGACAAGGCCTGGCCCCAGCCCGTGAACAACGCGCTCTCAAAGCTCGGCCGCTTCGGCTCCCCCTGGGTCGCCACGCTCGTCGTGGGCGTTCCCGGAGCGCTCTTGTGCTTCGTGAACCTGGACACCCTCTACGGCGTCACCGGGGTCTCCGTCACCGGCATGTACCTCCTGGTCGCCGTAGCCGCACTGCTCGCCCGCCGTGGATCGCACGCCGCCCAGCCCGCCTGGCGGATGCCTCTGTGGCCCGCCATGCCGGTCCTGCTGATCGCCGTGCTCGCGTACATCCTCAGCCAGCAGGAAATGACCTACCTGCTGTGGACCGGAGGGATCACGGCCGTCGCCACCTTGTACTGGGTCTTCTACCTGCGGCCGCGCCGTGACACGAGGTGGCTGGTCTCCATCCCTGAGGACGCACGGGCCTGACACCGTCAACCGGCGAGGTCCCAGCCGGGCATCACGATGTGACGCACCGACTGGCCACCATGGCCGACAGGCTTCCGTGAGCCGCGGAGGCGTGTCGGCCATGGGCACGACGACCTGGTCGGCAGTACTGCTGGGCGCGGCCGTCGTGGTGCACCACCTTGCGCTGGGAAGAGGCGGAGTGGATGGGTCACCGGATCTGACCGGACGGCGGAGAACCGTGGTGTGATGGCGCCGTGAGCCGCGCTGCAGAAGAGTCCAACCGCCGCATGCTTCGGGCACGGGATGCGATGGACCGCGGCTACGCGCAGCCGCTGGACGTCCCGGCCCTGGCCCGGATCGCCCATGTGTCGCAGGCGCACTTCACGCGCACCTTCCGGGCCACGTTCGGCGAGACGCCGCACCGCTACCTGCAGCGCCGCCGTGTCGAGCGTGCGATGTTCCTGCTGCGGGAGACCGACCGCAGTGTGACGGACATCTGCTTCCAAGTCGGCTTCGGCAGCCCGGGAACCTTCAGCCGAACATTCCGCGACATCGTGGGCCGGTCACCGAGGACGTACCGCAAGGAAGCGGCGGCCACGGACGTACCGACGTGCTTCACGATGGCGTGGATGCGGCCGAGCTCCTGACCGTCCGCACTGCCCTTACCCGTCCGTCGACTGAGCAGTTTCGGATAAGTTTTCGTCCGGCTTGCCCGGTAGCGTGATGCGAATGTCAACGCCATCACGCACTCACAGATCTACGTCCTCGACCAGGACGAGGCCCTCGACTTCTACGTCGGCAAGCTTGGCCTGGAGGTCAACGCCGACGTCGACCTGGGCTTCATGCGCTGGCTGACCGTGAGCGTCCCCGGTCACCCGGAGCGCCAGATCCTGCTGGAGAAGCCGGGCGCTCCGGCGATGTCCGAGGAGACGGCGCAGCAGGTCCGCGAGCTGGTGACCAAGGGGGTGATGGGTGGCCATCTCATCTTCAGCACGGACGACTGCCGCAAGACGTACGAGACGCTGTTGGGCCGGGGCGTGGAGTTCACCGAGGAACCCACCGATCGTCCGTACGGAACCGACTGCGGCCTCCGCGACCCCTTCGGCAACAGCATTCGCTTCACCCAGCCGAAGGCCTGAGGGCTGTCCCAGGGCGTGTTACGGCGAACTCGCCGAGTGGGCGGGAGGCACCCTCCGCGGACGAACTGCCGGGCCTCTCCGGGGCTTCCTGGCCAAGGCGGAAGTCGGCGACAAGACCGTCGGCGTCGGGCGTCGGCGAGGTGGTCCGGCACCCGGGACGCCCGGACTCGTCGACGCGGTACGCATCGGCCTCGTGCCAGTCCTCCTTGGGAACGGCACCCACAAGTCGGCCGCGTCATGGATCGTCATGCCGACGCGTCTGCCGACATCAGCCTCTCCAGCTTGTCGACACTCTGAGTCCAGCCCTCCTCCTTCAGGGCGTAGCGCTCCACAGTGGCGAAGTGCTCCTGAGTGATTACCAGCTCCGTGGCCTGACCGCCGAGATCGCGAAGCGCGAGCGTCACTACCCTCTGCCGGTCCCCGAGGTCTTCCACCGCTTCACCCGTGCCGACCCCAGCCGTTCCGGCAGCGCCGGGGGAAACCTTCCTGGGGCAACCACCGCCTCCGCTGACTGCTGAAACGCGGCCTGCTTCCCGTGAGGATCCCGTACTGGGTCGTGGCGATTCCCGGTGAATCACCGCAGGCGGGACGTCGTCGCAGGGCCGCACCTTCGAGGCGGTGCCCAGGTCGGCCGCCGACCCGGGCACCCAGTTCGCGCCTCTACTCCGTGAACTGGAAGGCCCACGCCTGGCGTCGGTCGTTGACGTCGAGTGACCTCAGGGCGGTTCGGGGAGGGAAGATCCTCAGCAGGCTGAGGTCCAGGGCCAGCTCCTGGCCGTCGACGGGGCCTCCAGGGACGACGACGTGGAAGGTGTGCGGCTGCGCGCTCTGGTAGAGCGTCCACTCGCGGGGCTCGGGGTACCCGACGACCGGCTTGTTCATCTCCGGGTCGCCGTCGAAGGACAGATACGTTTGGGTCCTGAGATTGCGGATCGTGCAGTTGCCGTTGCTGAGCTCCTCCAGTTGCCATTCCTGCTCGCCGGGGTTGCCGGTGGGCGGCAGCAGGACAACGGGTGTCTTGGGCTCCTCTTCGCCCAGCGTGAGCAGTTGCTCGCCAGGACGGGCGATCATGTAGAGGCCGTTCGGTACAGGCGCCAAGGCCGACTCCACTTCTGACGTGCGGCGCCCGCGCGGGATGCCGCCGATCTTTTGGGCCTCCGAATCCCTTCCCCGCCCATGCGCGACAAAGGTCGGAAAAGCTCTGCGTCACCCTTCAGGAGTACAGCGGATTCGTCCCGGCGTTCGACCAACTCATCGAAGGTGTCCTCCGGTGCCTTCAGTGGCGTGTCCGGTGGCAGTTGCTCTGCCGGCTCCTATTGCCGGTGACGAATACCGACTCGGGGCCCTACGCGCGGCGGATCGCGAACGGATCAGCAACACCCCCTGGCAGCCTCCGCCCCTTCACCGCCCCTGCGCGGGCCGCGAGGCTTGCTGTGACCTACCTCACCTACGCCTGCCAGTCATGTGCACGAACTGCCTGGTCAGCGCCTCGCTCCGGCAGTCACTGACTGCCCGTTGGCCGGATTCGTCAACAAGCTGTCATTGCGGCCAGTTCGACACCGGATACAGGCTGTGACCGTGTTAGAGCGACGTGTTGTGGTGGTTGTTTACTCCGGTGCGCAGGCCCTGGACATCACCGGACCCATTGAAGTGTTCGATACCGTCAACCGGCTGCTCCCCAAGTCGGGTGCCCCCTACCGGATCGAGTTCGTCTCCACCGATGCGCCACTGGTGCGGACCAGCTCAGGGGTGGTGATCGAAGCCGCCCCGCTGGAAGCGGGTCAGGGCCCGATCGACACCCTCCTCGTCCCGGGCGGATGGAGCCTGAACGACGCGCTCGGGAACCGGGAGCTGGTCTCGTGGATCGGCCAGGCCGCCGCCCGGTCGCGGAGAGTCGCGTCCGTATGCGGCGGATCTTTTCTGCTCGCCGAGGCGGGCCTGCTCGACGGGCGGCGCGCCACCACGCACTGGGCGTACTGCGAGCAGATGGCCTACCGCTACCCGAACGTGACGGTGGACCCCGAGCCGATCTTCATCTGGGACGGCCGGTTCGTCACCTCGGCGGGAGTGTCGACCGGCATCGACATGGCCCTCGCTCTGGTGGAGGCCGACCACGGCGCGGCGTTCGCGCTGCAGATAGCACGTTTTCTGGTGCTGTTCCTCAAGCGGCACGGAGGACAGTCGCAGTTCAGTGCCGTCCTCGACGCCCAGTTGGCCGATCACGCGCCGATCCGGGCCGCACAGGAGTGGATCCTGGACAACCTGGAGGAACCGCTGCCCGTGGCCGAGATCGCCCAGCGGGCCAATATGAGCCTGCGCAATTTCGCCCGGGTGTTCCGGCGCGAGGTGGGCACGCCCCCCGGCCAATACGTCGAGCGGACGCGTATCGCCCGCGCCCGCGAGCTGCTGGAGACCACCGATCTGACGGTCGGCCAGGTAGCGCGCCGCTGCGGATTCGCGGCCCCCGAGACGTTCTTCCGCTCCTTCGGACGAGCCCTGGGACTCACCCCGAACGAGTACCGACACCGCTTTCAGATCATCTCGCCGTCCGGCCTCATGGTCCAGCCCGACCAAGCTGACAGGAGCTCCGTATGACAGCCACGCCACGCGAGATTCGCGAGGGATGCGGGGTACGCCTTGTCGACTACCTGGCAGCAGAGTTGACCAGGGCCGGCGTCACCCACCTCTTCGGCGTCGGCGGTGCGAACATCGAGGACCTGTACGACGCCGTCCACCGCAGCAGCACCATCCGCGGCGTTGTCGCCAAGCACGAGTTCTCCGCCGTCACCATGGCCGACGGATACGCCCGCGCCACGAGGCGCCTCGGCGTTGTCGCAGCCACCTCGGGCGGCGGCGCGATGAATCTTGTGCCGGGTCTGGCGGAGGCATACGCCTCACGGGTGCCGGTGCTGGCTCTCGTGGGACAGCCGCCCACCGGCCAGGAGGGCCGGGGGGCGTTCCAGGACTCCAGCGGCAAGGCAGGCTCCTTCGACGCCATGGAGGTGTTCACACCCGTCTCCCGGTTCTGCGCCCGGGTCGATGACGCGGACGCGTTCGCGGAGTTACTGCCCCGGGCGGTCGCGGCGGCACAGACCCATCCGAAGGGGCCGGCGGTGCTGCTGCTGCCCAAGGACGTGCAGCAGGCACGGATCGAGGTGCCCGTACGCGGCGTGACGCCGACGCCGCTCGTGCCGGCAGCGACCGCGTCGCGCGCGTCCGCTGCGGGGCTCGAAGCCGAGGCTCGGGACGCTGCGTCGACCGCGCTTCGCGGCGCGAGCCGTGTCCTCGTCATCGCCGGTGAAGGGGTGGCCGCCGCGAATGCGTGCGCGGAGCTGGCGGAGCTGGCCCGGCGGCTCGGGGCCTGGGTGGCGGTCACCCCGGACGCCAAGGATGTGTTCGACAACCGGGACCCCCGGTTCGCAGGTGTAGCCGGGGTGATGGGGCATGCAAATGTCGAAGACTGTCTGCGGCGGGCCGACTTCTGCGTGCTGGTTGGCACCCGGCTGCCGGTACTGGCACGCGGCGGACTGGACCAGGCCCTGGCCGCCACCCCGGTCGTCTGCATCGACCCCGAACCGCCGTTCGTAGCCGGCATCGCGCTGGGCGGGAACCTGCGGGACACGCTGCGTGCAGTGGCGCGGCAGCTTCCGTCGCGCCCGCTTCCCTGCCCGGAGCACGCCGGTCCCCTACCGACGCCCCCACCGACGCCGGTTGCGCAGGCCGGTGGTGGAACCATCTCCTACGCCGAGGCGGTTGCCGCGGTCGAGGCGGCACTCCCCCAGGACGCGCACGTCTTCGTGGACGCCGGCAACGCAGGGGCCAGCGCGGTCCATCTGCTTCCGGCACCGCGCCACGGCCGCTTCGTGGTGGCGGTCGGCATGGGCGGCATGGGCTACACCTTCGGTGCCGGCATCGGCGCCGCACTGGCCACGGGCCAACGCACCTACGTACTCGCGGGCGACGGAGCGTTCTTCATGCACGGGATGGAAGTGCACACCGCCGTTGAGTACGCCGCACCCGTGACCTTCGTGATCTTCAACAACAACGCCCATGGCATGTGCGCCATCCGCGAAGAGCTCTTCCAGGGCGGCGTCCGCAGCGACGACCTGTTCGCCCGGACAGACATCGCCGCCGGGGTGGCCGCCGCCTTTCCGGCCCTTGGGGCCACATGGGCCGGCGACGCCGCGCAACTGTGCCAGGCGCTGCTGCGCAGCAACGCGCGCAGCGGCCCGGCGTTCATCTCGCTGGACTGCGACGCCCGGGAGATCCCGCCCTTCCTTCCCTTCCTGTCCTTCACCGAAAGCACTCAACGCACTGAAAGCACCGAGAGCGAGGAGAGTTCCGATGAGCGCGGACCCGTCCACGTTGGCTGACATCCCCGGCCTGATGCGGATCGAGAACACCGGCAAGGAGGAGCTGACCGCCCACTGCATGGACCTCACCCGCGCGGTCTATCCGCACCACCAGGTCTACGGGCAGTACTGCACCATCCACGAGCACGTCGACTGTCCACCGGAGCAGGCCTATGACTACCTGCGCCAGGGTCACCACCTGGAGGAGTGGACCTGCAGCCTGCGGGACTTCGCGCCCGCCGGCACCCCGGGACTGTGGGTCGGCCACGACCGGCTGGAGGACGACACCAGGATCTACTGCAAGGTGGTGGCCAACCCCGAGGCGATGACGGTGGACTACCACTGCTCCTGGGACCAGGGCGAGAAGCTGTGGATGATTTACCTGATGCGCGTCGTCCCGGCCCCGCTGGTGCTCAACAAGCCGGGGTCGGTGATCACCTGGACCAACTGCCGGCACCCGTACTACGACGACAACCCCCACCCCGAGACGGCGCCCCGCCCGGAGCGGCCGTGGGTGGGCGACTACTGGGATCTGTTCTACGCGGGCCACACCGTGGAGATGAGAAACCTCAAGGCAATCCTGGAGCACCGCCACCGCGGCGGCCTGCCCGTCAGCGTGCCACCTGCGACGGCGGTGCTGCAGTGAACACGGTCAGCCTCACCGATGTCGCAAGCTACCTTCCCGGTGAGCCGGTGCCCGCGGAGTTCTACACCGAGTACCCCGGAGCCGAGGACAAGCTCCGCGACCACCCCATGTTCAAGGTCCCCCCGTTACGTCACCACGTGGCCGCGGACGAGACCAACGCGGACATGATCGAGCGCGCGGTTCAGCCCCTGATCGAACGGCACGGCAGGGATGAGATCCGCGACGTGGATGTGCTGTTGGTGCACAGCCAGGTGCCGGACCTCCCGTTCGTGGGCGCGGGCACCGAAGTGGCACGCCGACTGGGACTGCACCCGGAATGGCTGATCGACGTGGCCAACGCGGGCTGCGCGTCATTCGTGTACATGCTCAAGCTGGCCCGTCGGCTGCTCACCACCACCGATGCGAGAACCGCCCTGATCTGCAATGCGCAAAGCGCCGCAGGCCAGTGGTTCACCCAGTCCGAGGTGCGCAGGCTCGCCCAGGCCGCGATACCGGGCGACGGCTGCGGCGTGGGATACGTGACGACCTCGGCCGGCGCCCCGGTGCTGGATGTGGAGACCCGGCACATCGGTGCCTACGCCGGCGACATGACCGTGATGCTCGACGACGGCCGCAAGTACTGGGAGCCCGGGGAGTCCCAGCTGCGGATCGGATTCACCGAGGCCGGCGTCGCCAAGGTCCTGGCACGCGGGAACCGCCTCGTGCCAGAGGTGGTCACGGACCTGTGCGGGCGACTCGGGGTGGCCACCACCGAGATCGACGTGTTCATCACCAACCAGCCCAACCGAACGTTCCTGCGGAACTGGCGCGAAGCCCTGCAACTGCCGGCCGAACGGCACCTGCACACGTTCGATCAATGCGGGAATCTATTCGGAGCGGCGATCCCGATCACCTTGGACCGTGCCATCCGCTCACAGCACCTCGAGGACGGCGACCTGGTGGTGCTGGGGGGATTCGCCCACGCAGGCGACTTCGCCGGTGCCGTCGCCATCCGCTGGCGCGGAGGGCGGGGATGAAGGCTGGAGTACGGCGCCTCATCGTGCCGGAGCCGCGACGGCGGTCCGACGGCGCTCGTCTTCAAAGCGTCGGTGGTAGACCGAAGGCCGGGAACAGCCCTGCGACGGCATCGTCATGCGGATGTCCTGCGCTGTGATCGCAACGGCCGCCGTACGACGTCCCGCCGCGCGGTCGGCATGCCTGCGCACTCGATCGGGCGAAATGCGGCTCCACGGCCCTGTGGCTGGCCCGGGAGGCTTCGCGGCGGCGATATGGCTGTCCCATGGCGATTCTTACCCGTTCCACTGAAGGTGCAGAGGTTCAGCCGAACGAAGCGCAGCAACCACCCACCAGGTGGCCGGCCGGCCTGTGGCTGTGGCTGTGGCCGACGCTGGCCACCCTGGCAGTGGCCGGGTTCCGCATCGACGCCCCGCAGTTGGTGACTGATGAGCTGGTCACCTGGGACGTGGCCAAGCGCAGCTTCGGGCAAATCCTGGCCACCCTGCACAACGTGGACGCGGTGCACGGCACGTACTACGTTCTGATGCACGGGTGGATGACGGTCTTCGGAGATTCACCCCTGGCCCTTCGCCTGCCCTCTGCGCTCGCCATGGCCGGAACAGCTGCTCTTGTGGCACTGATCGGGCATAGGCTGTTCGGCCGACGTGCCGGGATGTGCGGCGGACTGTTGTTCGCCCTGATCCCTGCCGTGAGCCGGTTCGCCCAGGAGGCCCGCAGTTATGCCCTGGTGGTCCTGGCAGTCGGCCTGGCGACACTCCTGCTGCTCCGGGCCTTGGACGTGCCTCGAAGCTGGAGACGCTGGGCAGGGTATTCCCTCTGTGTGGCGGTCATCGGACTGCTGCATCTGGTGGCGCTCACCGTCCTGCTGCCGCACTTGGTCGCAACGGTCCTGCGAGCTCGGCACAAGCGCTGGGCACTGTGGGGCTTTTGCCTCGCGGTCCTGGCTGGTACGGCCTGCGTGATCCCGGTGGTGCTGTCGGGCAGGTCGCAGGTGTCCCAGCAGCTCTGGTACGTCCCTCGGCCGGACGCGTGGGGTCTGGTCGATATCTGGCCGAAGGTGTTCGCCTCGGGCCTGTGTGCCGGAGCGGTGATCGCGCTGGCGGTGGTGGCACCCAAGAAGCGCCGCGACGCCCTCCTGCTGTGCGCCGCCCTGGCCGTGCTGCCCCCACTGGTGGTGTGGGTGGCCTCCCTCGGAGACATCTCCTACTTCCGTTTCCAGTACCTCTTGTTCACCCTGCCGGCCTGGGCGGTGCTGGCGGGGGCCGGGCTCGCCGCGGCGGCGACGTCCCGGGTGGCCGTCACGGCAACCCTGACCGCAATCGCTCTGCTCGTACTCTCTGACCAGCACAAATTGAGAGAGGAGTACGCACACCACGACGACGTACCAACGGATTACGTGGGAGCCGCGGAAGTCATCATGAAGTACCACCGCCCTGGGGACGCGGTGGTCTACAACAGGGAGGGCCCGGCCTGGATGCTCGACCAGGGGGTTCGTTACTACCTTCCGCGGGACGTGAAGATGCGGGAAGTCTTCCTGGCCACGCCGGCTGCCGACAACGACGAGCTGTTTCCGGTCTATTGCCTGGAGCCGGCCAGGTGTCTGAAGGACGAGAGCCGGATCTGGCTGGTGGTTCCGGGCAACAAGCCGGATCCGCTGGATGCGGTCCCGGCAAGTCAGGCATGGGTGCTGCGCACTTTGTACAAGAACTACGGGACGGAACGCCTCTCGGGTCTGACCGTGGCTCTGCTCCAACGAAAGGTGTAGCGCCCGTCGTCCGCGGTGGCGTCGTGAGGGTGAGGCGGTCGTCTCGCAGGTGACGTGCACCAACTCCCCAGCATGCACGCCCCGTTCGCGGCCTCACGTTGCAGAGTCCGGGTACGTTCGGATCTGGCCTGCGCCGGCCGACTGCTGCACCATCAAGTCATGTGGTTCTTCCTGGTGCTCCTATATCGCTCATTGCGCTCGCCTCCTGGATCGACTGGAAAGCACGACGGCGCAGGAGTCAGCGGCGAAGACACGTCCTGGATGAACAAGCGGGCACCTTGAGAGACCGAGGGCCGCAGCGCACTGCCCGCACCGGCGTTGAACAAGGCGCGGGAGCGGGCCCGGGACGCGGACCGCTCCTCCCGCGGAACCCGCCACCGCACCTCATGACCGTCAGCCGGAAGTTACCGTCTCCGCATTGGCGATGAACACGTCCAGGAGCGACAGCTGGGCACCGTGGACGTCCTCGCGGGAGCGGGCGTCGAGCGGCTTTCCCTGATTCTCCTCGTAACTCTCGGGGGCCACCTCAGTCCGCGGTCCTCGATCTCCACCAACAGGCCGTCAGTGACAAGCTCGGATCGGATGATGACCTTCGACCTCGTCGGGGAGAGCCGAGTGGCATTGTCCAGCGGCTCCGCCGGGAAGTGGCTGATCCGGCTGATCACGCGGGGCTCCACGCTGGTCTCGTCCAGAGCGTGCCTCTCGATCCGCCGGAATTCCTCGACTTCCCAGGCGGCCTCGCGCGGCAGGCCGGCGACACGCATGGGCTCGGTGTGAGGCTCCGGGATCTCACCACCCGCCAGGATGAGCAGGTTCTCGATCTGCCGCCGCATGCCCACCGTCAACTGGTCGGCTCTCATGCAACCGGAACGGCGCCTGCGACCTCGGCTCCGCACTCCGCCGCCGACAACGTCCCGCGAGCGACCCGGCGAGGCGTCTCGCCGTCGCCGACGGGCCTCACTTAACTGTCGCAAAAGGCCGTGTGCGGACATTCAGCACACCGGCTGTTTTCCCGAGGAGAGTCATGCCTTCGAACCAACACCCGCCGGGGACGACCGCGGGGCGGGTGCTGCGGAACCCGAAGATCTGGGTGCTGCCCACGGTCATTGTCGGAGTGGTGTCCCTGTTGCTCTCCCTCATCTACTTGGGCGGCATCCTCAACCCGCGCAGCGATCTGCATCGCATGCCCATCGGGCTGGTCAATGCCGACCGGGGCGCCACGGTGATGGGACAGCGGGTGAACCTGGGAGCGCGCATCACCGCGGGCATCAGGACCTCACCCGACCCCAGGGACCAGGTCTCCTGGCGAGTGCTGGACGCGGCCGAGGCCAGAGACGGTCTGGCCTCGGGCAAGCTGTACGGCGTCCTCGAGGTGCCACAGAACTTCTCCGCCTCGGTGGCTGCGCTGGAGACCACCGGGCAAAAGGCCCCGGCCAGACCGACGATGACCGTGCTGACCAATCCCTCCGCCGGCAGCCTGGGCGCGTCGTTGGCCACCTCGATCGCCCAACAGGCAGCACACGCCGCATCGAAGCAACTGGGCCGCTCGCTCACTGAGCGCCTCCAGACCCGAGACGGTCAAGTGACCAACGCCGAGCGGCTCTTGCTCGCTGATCCGGTCTCGGTCGCAGTGAAGGTCGGTCATCCGATCGGCACGCACAGCGGCCTCGGGCTGAGTGCCTTCTACTACACGCTGCTGCTGGTGCTGGTCGGCTTCCTGGGCGGCAACGTGATCAGCAACAGCGTCGACGTCGGCCTCGGCTACGCGGCCAGCGAGATCGGGCCCCTGCGCAGACAGCGGCCCACGGTGCCCATCTCGCGCACGCAGACGCTCATGGTCACCTGCGCGATGTCGGCCGCACTGTCCTTGCTGACGTCCAGTCTGATCCTCCTCGCCAGTGTCGCGATCCTGGGGATGAACGCCTCCCACATCCCGCTGCTCTGGCTCTTCTCGGTGTGTGCCTCAGCCACGGTGGGGGTCGGCGTCCAGGCCCTGAACGCCGCGTTCGGCGGGATCGGGCAGCTGATGAGCATGTTTGTCTTCATCGCCCTGTCGCTGCCGTCCTCCGGAGCCACCATCCCGCTGCAGGCACTGCCCACCTTCTATCGCGTGCTGTCCTACTTCGAGCCAATGCGCCAGCTCACCGACGGCGTCCGGGCGATCCTGTACTTCGACGCCCGCGCCGATGCCGGCCTCACCCGGGGCTGGACCATGATGGGCATCGGGTTGGTGGCCGCCCTGCTCTTCGGCTTCGCCATGACCACGTACTACGACCGCAAGGGGCTGCACCGCATCGTGCCCGAGCCCGCCGAGCAACCCACGGCGAGCAGCTGACTCTGCTGACCGACCGGCGCCGGGGGCGCCGGTGCACGCCTCGCCCCCGCGCGGCTACGCCGGTCGTCTGCGACCTTCGGGGTTGTTGGCGTAACGGGCGCGCATTGCGTCACTGGCGGCGGGGCCCGCGGTGAAGCTGTATGCGTCACTGTCATCGAGCCGGTGGCCGGTCACGGCATCGACCACTACGGGTTCGACCTCCTCGCCGCTCTTCGCGTCCACAAGGATCATGCTGCGCTGGGACGGGTCGAGGCGGGCATTGCCCCATGCGGCCAGCGCCACGATCACCGGGCGCAGGGAGCGGCCCAGTTCGGTGAGGACGTACTCGTGGCGTACGGGGTTGGTCCGGTACGGGCGGCGTTCCAGCAGGCCGTCGGCGACCAGGGTCTTGAGCCGGGCGGTGAGCATGCTCGAAGAGATGCCCAGACTGTCCTGGAACTGGTCGAAGCGGGTGTACCCGTCGAATGCGTCGTGGAGGATCAGCAGCGTCCACCACTCGCCGACGTGCTGCACCGTCGTGGACAGCGGGCACTCGCGGTCCTCCAGCCTGATCCGGCTCGCCAAGGTGACCATCCCCAATGAGTTGCTGCTAAAGTAGAAGTTACTAGCTTCTATTTTAGCAGTTACGACGGGAGCGGTGCTGTGCAAGCCCGTGCCCGGGATCGGATCCCGTGTGATGTCCCCTCTCAGTGAATCCCTCGGCGGCAGGCGTGCTCTGGTCACAGGCGGCACCAAGGGCGTCGGCGCCGCCATCGCCGAGCGCCTCGGCCAGGCCGGCGCGACCGTGCTGGTGACGGCCCGCAGCAAGCCCGATGACCTCGACCCCACGCTCTTTGTCGGCGCAGATCTGTCCACCCCCGAAGGGGCCGCGGGCGTCGTCGGCGCTGCGCTCGAGCGCCTTGGCGGCGTGGACATCCTGGTGCACAATCTCGGCGGGTCCGACGCGCCGTCCGGCGGCTTCGCCGCTCTGAGCGAGGACGACTGGGCCAAGGAACTCAACACCAATCTGCTGGCCGCCGTGCGCCTCGACCGCGGCCTGCTGCCCGGCATGATCGAAGCCGGAACGGGGGCGATCGTGCACGTCTCCTCGATCCAGCGCCGCATGCCTCTGTGGAACGGCACCCTTGCGTACGCCGCCGCCAAGGCCGCGCTGACGACTTACAGCAAGGGCCTGGCCAACCAGGTCGCCCCGCACGGAGTGCGCGTCAACACCGTCTCTCCGGGCTTCGTACAGACCACCGCCGCCGACGACCTCGTCGACCGGATCGCGCGCAACGCCGGCATCGCTCCCGAAGCGGCGCTGGAGCAGCTGATGGACTCGCTCGGAGGCATTCCGCTCGGCCGCCCCAACCGGCCCGAGGAAGTCGCCGAGTTGGTTGCCTTCCTCGTCTCCGACCGCGCCTCCGCCATCGTCGGCGCCGAACACGTCATCGACGGCGGCACCACCCCCGCCGTCTGAAACCAAGCGGCCTGAGACCACGCCGTCTGAAACACGCCGACAACCACAGTCAGGACAGCCATGAACGCCAACCAGGCCGAGGGCCGGCCCATCGAGCCGACCGCACTCCCCGAGGCGATCACCCGCTACCTCAAGGCCCATCGCGCCCACGACACCGCCACCGCGATCACCTCGTTCGCCGCTGACGCGACGGTGATCGACGACGGCCACACCTACAACGGCAGCGCAGCGATCGAGAAGTGGCTGACTCGCTCCGCCGGCGAATACACGTACACCATCGAGCTCACCGGTGCCCAAGAGGTCAACGGCACCCGCTACATCGCCACTCACCGCCTCGAAGGCAACTTCCCGGGCGGGGTCGTCGATCTGCGCTACCAGTTCACGCTCCGCGGCGGCCACATCGAACTGCTCGTCATCGAACCCTGAGACATGAGGCGTGTCGGGCCAATGCGACCCGGCGTGCGACACGGTGACGAATGCGCGACAGCAGGCCCAACCGCTGGATGCGGGAGAGAATCACGAAGTGACCGAACCTTCAGCGGCTCCCGGCCTGTCCGGGCAGACCGTTTGCGGCGACGACATGCGAACGCCGTGGCGCGATTTCCTGCGGACCGAGACGGGCAGTGCCACGTTCCTGCTGGTCGCGGTGGTGGCGGCGCTTGCCTGGGCAAATATCGGGCCGGCCTCCTACGAAGCCTTCTGGGGCACGCACCTGTCGATCGAGCTGGGTTCCCACGGCGTGTCGCTCAGCCTGCGCGACTGGGTCAACAACGGTCTGATGACGCTGTTCTTCTTTGTCGTCGGACTCGAAGCACGCCGAGAGTTCGACATGGGGGAGCTGCGCGAGCGGCGACGCGTGACACTGCCCGTGCTCGTCGGCATCGCCGGCATGCTCGTACCGGTGGCCATCTTCCTCGGCATCAACAGCGGCCACGCCTCGGTGCACGGCTGGGGCGCCGCGATGTCCACGGACACCGCCTTCGCCCTGGGCATGCTTGCCCTGCTCGGCTCGCGCCTGCCGACGGGCCTGCGTGCCTTCATCCTCACGGTCACCGTCGTCGACGACTTCGTCGCGCTCGGCGTCATCGCCGTCGCCTACAGCGACCGCATCGCCATGGCCGCCCTCGTGGTGGCACTGGGCCTCTTCGGCGTCGTTCTGCTGGTGCGGGCCGCCGGTGTACGCCAAGGCCCGGTGTACGCGTTGCTCGCGGTCGCGACATGGACGGCACTGCTGAAGTCCGGCGTCGACCCTGTCGTCACCGGTCTGGCCGTCGGGCTGCTCACGTATGCGTATCCGGCGGCCCGTAGCGACCTGGAGCGCGCGAGCGGCTTGTTCCGGATGTTCCGTGAACAGCCGACACCGGAGCTCGAGCGCTCGGTACGGCAGGGACTGGCATCGGCCATCTCGCCGAACGAACGGCTGCAGCGGATGTTCCACCCGTGGACCAGCTATGTGATCGTGCCGCTGTTCGCGCTGGCCAACACGGGCATCCCCATCGGCGCCGAGCAGCTGTCGGCTGCGATGAGGTCGCCGGTCACCATGGGCATCCTGCTCGCCTTCGTCCTGGGCAAGCCGGTTGCGGTCCTCAGTATGTCGTGGCTGGCGAGCCGGCTCAGCCACGGACGGGTGCGTCCGCCGGTCGGCTGGGGCGCGACGGCGGCCGGCGGCACCATCGCGGGCGTCGGGTTCACCGTGTCCCTGCTGATCGCGACTCTCGCCTTCACCGGCGACCAGCTGGAAGAAGCGAAGATCGGCATCCTCGCAGCGGTCGTTTCGCCCTCACCTGGGCGGTCACGGCCGTGATCGGACTGCTACCGCGCCGTACGCAGATTCGTGCACTGTTGGGCGCGACGGAGGGCATCGTCGACCTGGCCGCGACCGTCGACGACGAACGCGATCACATCCGTGGCCCCCGGGACGCACCGGTGACCGTGGTCGAGTACGGCGACTTCGAATGCCCCTATTGCGGCAAGGCGGAACCCGTCATCCGCGCTCTCCTGGCCGACTTCGGGGATGTCCGCTACGTATGGCGGCATCTGCCCCTGACCGATGTCCACCCCCATGCCCAACTGGCCGCGGAAGCGTCCGGTGCCGCAGCCGCCCAGGGTGCCTTCTGGCGGATGCACGATCTCCTCCTCAAACGCCAGGACGCCCTGAAGACCTCCGATCTGGTCGGCTACGCGGCGGAGCTCAGCCTGGACGTCCAGCGTTTCGAGCGCGACCTGCGGAAGCGGGTGGGCGCCGCGCGGGTGGCCGAGGACGTGGAATCCGCCGACCACAGCGGCGTGTCCGGGACGCCGACCTTCTTCATCAACGGAGTACGCCACCACGGCGCCTACGACATCGACCATCTCTCCGCCGCCGTACGAACGGCCCGCCAGCGCGCGGCCGTCCAACAGCCGTAGCTCGTCCAACAGCCACAGTTTCGGAACCCACGCCCGCGACAACCGCAGGGTCGGGAGCACGAAGGGCAGGAGTTCCCCACGGTGCGCGCGGAACATCGCTCAAGTCGCTGGACCTGTGACCAGGGCCTACGATTCTTTTGGAGCTTTGTCCTCTCGTGACGGGAGCCGGCTCATGACGCGCTTGCACACACGGCTGCGCAGAGGGGCGGCGGGCGCCGTGGCGGCCGGGCTGCTGGTGATCTCGGTGTCCGCGGAATCCGCGTACTCCCAACCCGCCCCGGCACCAACCGTATCCTCCACTTCCTCGTCCGACTTCCCGCAACTCACTCCCGCTGTGGCCAAGCAGTTGGACAAGGCAGTCACACAAGTCATGCGCGAAGCGCACGTGCCCGGCGTGACGGTTGGCCTGTGGGCTCCCGGCAAGGGCAGTTACGTCCGCGCGTTCGGGGTCGCAGACAAAGCGACCGGCGCGCCCATGTCCACCGGCTTGAACATGCGACTCGGGAGCGAAACCAAGACCTTCACCGTGACTGCTCTGCTCATGCTGGTCGACCAGGGCAAGATCAGCCTGGACGACCCGATCGGGAAGTACGTGGACGGTGTCCCCAACGGAGACCGGATCACTCTGCGCGAGCTGGCGGGTATGCGCAGCGGACTCTTCAACTACTCCATGGATCCGGACTTCTTCAAGGCACTGACAACAGACCCCCGACGACCGTTCACGCCGCAGGAGTTGCTCGCGTACTCGTTCAAGCACCCCGTGCAGTTCCAGCCCGGTGAGAAGTTCGAGTACTGCAACACCAACTTGATCCTGGTCGGCCTCGCCGTGGAGAAGGTCAGCGGTCAACCCCTGGCGGAGTACATCAACCGGAACGTCCTCGCACCGGCGGGCCTGGACCATACGCTCTTCCCGAAGGCCGCGGAGTTCCCGGCCCCGCACGCCCACGGCTACACCGACCAGACGGCGACCGGCAAGACCGAGGACGCGACGGACTGGAACCCCTCCTGGGCCTGGGCCGCCGGAGCCATGATCTCCGACCTCAACGACATGCGTACGTGGGCCGGCACCCTCGCCACCGGCACTCTGCTCCGCCCCGCCACGCAGGCCCAGCGCCTGAAGATGAGCCCGAGCGGCCTGCCGAACACCGGTTACGGCCTGGGCATCTTCAACGTCGCGGGCTGGATCGGCCACAATGGCTCGCTGCCCGGCTACGAGTCCCTGGTCGTCTACCTGCCGGAGTCGAAGGCGACCCTGGTCGTGCTCCTCAACACGGACATCGGCTACAAGGGCTCTGAACCAAGCACTCTCTTCGGCCAGGCGATCACCAGCATCGTGACCCCGCAGCACATCTTCAAACTGCCCGCCCAGCCGGCGGGGCGGTGAGCCCGGCGGAGCCACGCCGGCGCTGACCGGGTTCGTCATCTGCCCTCGGCTCTGGGGAGCAGGCGCCATTCTCATGGTGCTCAGCCGGAGCGCCCGCTCCCCGTCTTTTATGGCCATTGGCATCGGCTTCGTCGCCTTGGGACACATCGTGAAGCCAACGCAATGTCCCAAGCCCGCTGGGCAATCCGTCAGCTCCGGAGGTCAAAAGCCGAGCCAGGTCTCACCCGGACGAAGGAGCCGGCTGTTCCGCCGGGGGATTGCCGGTGAGAGCGCTGTAGTAGACGGATTTCTGCTGCTTGGTGCGCTCGCTTTGGTTCTTTGCGACCGATGCTTCCAGGGCGTTGCGCACCAGTGTGACGTTCACCGTGCGCTCCGGGTGCACCTGCGCCAGCTCCTTGGTAACTTCGGCTGCCGACCGCGGTTCATGGTGCTCGGCGAGCAGGGCGACGACGAGTTCACGCAGCGACGGCCCGGCAGGTTGTGCCTTCGCATCGGCCTTTCTCTTCGGCCCATTCTTGGGGCGCTTGCCCGTGCCGGCAACCACGTTGGCGCGCCGCGCCCTGGGCACCGCTGAGGTCGTTGCCGCTGTGGTGTCCTTGGCAGGGGCGGCCCCGAGGGTTGCCTGCATGCTCACCAGCAGCTCGTGATCCTGTTGCAGCGCCTCAAGCTGGTCATGCAGTGCGGCAGCCTCGGACTTGAGGCGTTCTTGTTCCCTCGCGTTGGCCTCGATGTCGGTAGCAACTTGCTTCGCATATTGGGATTTCAGGGTGGGGTTGTTCTCCGGCACGACAGCTCTCTTTCCTCGTACCTGTGTTGATGCCGGATGCTACCCACACTGACCGTGTTTATAGAACGCTGAAGTAGCTGGTAAATCTCGTACGGCGCTGCCGGCACGAGTGAAGTGCCGCCGGCACCCAGTCCCCCGTCGTGTGTCCAGGGCGCCGAATGGCTCGTCGACAAGCGGTAGTTCGGGCCGCCGTGCTCAAGGGCCTGGCCCAACTCCGAATAGTGTGCGGGATTCTGCCGGGTGAGCAACGACCGGCAGCGTCGCCAGGAAGTGACTGCAGCAAGTCACCACCCTGATAGCCGGACACCGAATGTGAGGCCCACGCGATTTCATGCTCGTCGACGCGCCACCCCAACCATGCGAAAGCTCGTTGGCTCACCGGCTCCGAGGCTGGACCACTGTGCGTAATCGCAGACCGTAGCCCTTGACAGCGCCTCCTCACGGCCCGCAGGATCGCCCCGTGAAGCTGTCAGACAGCCAGACAGGTGGCCCGGTGGCCCGGTGCGGACTTCCTGCCGGTTCACGCCCGCCCGGTGCGCTACCGCCGTAGTTCACGCCCGTGAGATCGACACTCTCGTTGCGGCCCATGCCGAGCCTTGCGGTGTTTGACCGGGCGGGCTCTTCCCTGCCGCTGGGGAGGGAGCCGCTACCTGCCCTTCGCCGTCAGCGGTCCGCAATGGCATGACCCGAATTCCTCTCCGGCAGCGGCAATGAGTGCCGCAGAAACCGACCACGTCCAGGACAAGGCCCTAATCGATGCAAACCCAGACAATACGGCGCATCTATCCGTGCCCACCGGTCCGCGCGCACATGCCGACGTTGGTGTCGGTCGACGAGACCACGAGTTCGACGTTGGCCCTGAGGCTGGGCCAAGCGGGTCTCGCGCTCGGCGCCGCTGTGCGTTGGGGAAGCGAGTCGGCCTGCGCCTCCGTACTGGAACGAAGACCGGCGATGATCCTGCTCGACGTGCCCACGACGGAGGCCGACGGGCTGGCAAGGCTCGTCCGGGCCGCCTCTTTGATCGCCCCCGTCGCCGTCCTGCGCCCCGACGGGCGGGATGCCGTCGCCGCGTTCACAGCCGGCGCATTCGACGTCCTCGACCGGCAGAGACCGGCCGCTGAGCTGGCCTGGCGCATCCATGCCGACCTGAGACGCCGCCCACCCACGCCGGAGCCGCGTGGGTCAGCGGGGAGTACCGCCAGCCAGCGCCTCCTGTTCGACCTGATCGCCAGAGCGCAGGCTCCCGTCTGCTGCCATCATCTGAGACTGCTCCTGGGAACAACCTGCCTGCCCATGACGCTTCGGGCACTCAAGGCACGTATCCAACGGCTGCTGCCCGACTTCGCCGACCACGGACTGGCACTGATCGTGGACCAGCAGTGGGGGCTGGCGACCTACCGCACCCGGAGCGCGGCTCCCGGCACCGGTGCCCCCGGCCCGCCGAAGTCGCGGCCACCCCTCGAACTGCCTGCGGCTCCGGTCCCACCCGCGTCGATCGTCCAGCTGCCCACCGCCACCTGAGCCGCCCCAAGAGCCGCACAGCCCCGTACGGTCAAGCCGGCACACAGCTGATGGCAATTGAAGGGGATCTTCAGTGGGCGATGCTGTCGATCAGCTCCCGTGCGCCCTGGCGCAGCAGGGTGACGGCGACGGATGTGCCCAGGGTGGCGGGGTCCAGGGGGCCGGCCCATTCGTGGGCGTTGAGGACGGTCTTGCCGTCGGGGGTGAACACGCAGGCGCGCAGGGAGAGGTCTCCGTTGCGATGAGACTTGGCGTAGCCGGCGATGGGGCTGTTGCAGTGGCCCTGGAGGACGTGAAGAAACATACGTTCCGCGGTGGTCTCGCGGTAGGTGTCAGCGTCGCCGAGGGCGCTGACGGTGTCGATGAGGGTGGTGTCGCCCTCGCGGCATTGCAGGGCGAGGACTCCGGCTCCGATCGGCGGACACATCACCTCGGGCGAGAGGACCTCCGTGATCACGTCGGTGCGGCCGATGCGCTCCAGGCCGGAAACGGCGAGGAGGAGAGCGTCGGCTTCGCCGGCGGCGAGTTTCTCCAGACGTCGGTTGGCGTTGCCGCGGAACGGCACGCACTCCAAGTGCGGGTGGGAAGCGGCGAGTTGGGCGACGCGGCGCACGGAGGAGGTGCCGATCCTTGCGCCGGCCGGGAGTTCGTCGAGCGTGAGGCCGTGGGGGTGGATGAGGGCGTCTCGGATGTCGTCGCGCTTGAGGAATGCGGCGAAGGTCGTGCCCGCGGGGAGGGGCCGGTCGGCGGGGACGTCCTTGACGCAGTGCACCGCGAGGTCCGCCTCGCCTGCGAGGAGGGCGGCATCCACCTCCTTGGTGAACGCCCCCTTCCCTTCGACCAGGGAGAGGTCGCCCATCCACTTGTCGCCAGTTGTCTTGACCGGGACCACCTCGGTCGTGGTGGCGGGGTGGAGCGCGGCCAGCTCGGTGCGGACGCGCTCCACCTGGGCCAGGGCCATGGGCGAGTCGCGGGAGACGATACGGATCAGCTCAGGGGCGGACATGTCGCCCACGATAGACCGTCAGATCCGTGCGCGTACCACCGGCTTGGGCGCCCATCTCGGCGGTGTGACAGGTGGGTTGGGCTGCTCGGGCAGGTGTGCGAGGAGGGCATCGGCACATGGCTGGTGGCCGGCGGGCCGGATGGCCTGCGGCATCAGGTCTACGCGACCTACCGGCCGCCCGGCTCCGGCAGGTCGATGAGGCGGTGGAACACCCCCGGGCGGCAGTCGACGTACGCGAGGGAGAGGCGAGGGAGAGGCGAGAGCCACTGTAGGTGTCGAGCCATGTGTCCGCGTCCGCGGTCTCGAAGGTGATCCATCGTCGCCCAGGGTGGTCACGACCGCCTGCCGGGCTTTGCCCGGCCTGCAGGCCGCCCCCGCCAACCAGTTCACCCTCACCGGTGCGTACGCTTCCCGCTTGGGCGAACCGGTGATTGAACGAAAGCTGCCGGCAGGCCGTACAGATAAGGGCGGCCCCGAGCTCCCAGGCCTGGTCCGCCGTGCCACCACCGGGCTTCGCATGGAAGGACCTTCGGGTTGTCACTCTTCACGCGCCCTCGTCGGCGTCCGAATACGGACAGGATGGCGGAGGGCCTGACACCGGACGATGCCGTCGCAGGTCAGAACGCCGCCGCGAGTGACGGCACCGGCGATCGTGAGGACGCCACCGCAGGTGACGCCGCCAGTGACGCCCCGGCCGACCGGGCCGACCCGGACGAGGCTGTCGCAGACGGCGGCTGGCGGGGCAAGCACCCGGCCGCGGCACAGGCCGTGGGGTGGGTGACCACCGCCCTGGCCGCCGTGCTTGTGCTCTTCGCCCTCCTCGTACCGAACGAACTCGGCCGCCTCACGCCCGGCGCGTTCGCGCGCATCCCGGTGGAGGGGATCTTCGGCGCTGCCGTGCTGCTCGTCCTGCCGCCGAAAGCGAGGCGGGTCGGAGCGGTCATCGCCGGGGTCGGCCTCGGCCTGGTGACCATCCTGAACCTCCTCGACATGGGCTTCTACTGGGTTCTCGACCGACCGTTCGACCTGGTGCTCGACTGGATCCTGTTCGACGACGCCGAGTCGTTCCTCAAGGACTCCGTCGGCCCGGCCGGCGCAATCGGTGCCGTGATCGGGGTCGTGATCCTCGTCCTCGCCCTGCTCCTCCTCATGACGCTGGCGGTCGTCCGGCTGAGCCGCCTCATAGCCCGGCACAGTGCCATGGCGACCCGCACCACCGTGATACTCGGGACCGCCTGGATCACCTGTGTGGCGTTGGGCGTGCAGATTGCCGGCGTGCCGGTCGCTTCCAGGAACACGGCCGAGCTCGCCCAGCACCGCGCGCAGGCGGTACGTGCCGGCATCAAGGACGAGCGGGAGTTCGCCAAGGAAGCCGGCGTCGACAAGTTCAGCGACACCCCGGCCGACCAGCTGTTGACCGGGCTGCGCGGCAAGGACGTCATCTTCGCCTTCATCGAGAGCTACGGCCGCAGCGCGGTCGAGGACCCGGCAATGGCGTCGCAGGTCGGCACGGTGCTCGCCAACGGGACCAGTCGGCTGCGCGCGGCAGGGTTCTCCTCCCGAAGCGCCTTCCTCACCTCGCCGACCTTCGGCAGTGGCAGTTGGCTGGCGCACTCCACTTTCATGTCAGGCCTGTGGATCAAAAACCAGCAGCGCTACCGCAGCGTCACCTCGAGCGACCATTTGACCCTCACCGGCGCCTTTCAGCGCGCCAACGCCTGGCGAACGGTGGGCATCATGCCGGGCGTCACCCGGTCCTGGCCGGAGGGGCAGTTCTACGGCCTCGACAACGTGTACGACTCCCGGGAGCTCGGGTACAAAGGCCCGAAGTTCAGCTGGGCGCCCGTCCCCGACCAGTACAGCCTTTCGGCCTTCGAGCGCCTCGAGCACGGCAAACCGGGCAACAAGCCGTTGATGAGCGAGATCATCCTCGTCTCCAGCCACAACCCCTGGGCGCCCATCCCCAAGACGATCGGCTGGGACAAGCTCGGCGACGGCTCCGTCTACAACACCATCAAAAAGGAGGGCAAGGACCCCAAGGAGGTGTGGAAGGACGCCGACCAGGTGCGCACCGAGTACCGGCGTTCCATCGAATACTCGGTGAGCAGCCTCGTCTCCTACGTGGAGAAGTACGGAAACGACAACACCGTGCTCGTCTTCCTCGGCGACCACCAGCCCGCCTCGATCGTCACCGGCGCCCACGCCAGCCGGGACGTACCCATCGCGATCGTCGCCCACGACCCGGCCGTCATGGACCGGATTGCCGGCTGGGGCTGGCAGGACGGCCTGAAACCTGGTCCGAAGGCCCCGGTCTGGCGGATGGATTCCTTCCGCGACCGGTTCCTGACCGCCTACGGCCCACAGCCCGGCCACACCCCGGCGGCGCCAACCCGGAGTATCTCGCAGCATCGGTGAGGACCCGTCAGGCTGTGCGACTCCGGACCCGACTCGGGAGCCCCCTTTCCTCCGTAGGACGAGATGCCGCTGCACTGACCACTGAGCGGTGCCCGAGCGGGCGGGCCGCGCGGCAGTGGATCATGACGTGACGAGTACCGCGACCCCGGTGACGCGACCGACCGCAAGATCTTCCAGGGCTTGGTCGGCCCTGCGCATCGGATAGCGCGTGACCCGCACCGTAGGCCGCAGCCGCGCCGCTTCGGCGAGGAAGGCACGGCCGTCCTCGCGGGTGTTGGCCGTGACGCTGCGCACGGTCCGCTCCTGAAAGAGATGCTGGTCGTAGTCGAGCGGAGGCATGGCACTCAGGTGGATACCGGCGATCGCGAGTGTGCCGCCGCGGTCCAGCGCCTCGAGCGCCGCCGGCACAAGGCGCCCGGCCGGGGCGAACAGGATCGCGGCATCCAGCGGCCGCGGGGGTGCGCCCTCTCCGGCGGACGCCGCCCCGAGTTCCAGCGCCAGCCGTTGCGCTGGTGGCGACCGAGTGACGACATGGACCTCAGCACCCCGCGCGATGGCGAGCTGGGCGGTCAGATGCGCGGAGGCTCCGAACCCGTAGATGCCGAGCCGACCGCCGCGCGGCAGGTCGGCCCGCTGAAGCGCCCGATAGCCGATGATTCCGGCGCACAGCAGTGGCGCGGCTTCCTCGTCACCCCACCCATCCGGCAGGACGTAGGCAAATCGAGCATCCACGACCATGTAGTCGGCGAAGCCACCGTGGATGTCCCAGCCGGTATAGCGGGAGTCGGGGCACAGATTCTCCCGCCCGGTACGGCAGTAGTGGCACTGCCCGCAGGTTTCCGCCAGCCAGGCAGCCCCTGCCCGGTCACCGACGCGGAAGTTCTGAACGGCGGACCCCGCGGCGATCACCTCGCCCACGACCTCGTGGCCCGGCGTGCAGCGTGGCCGGTGGGGTGCCAGGTCACCCTCGGCCAGATGCAGGTCGGTCCGGCACACCCCGCAGGTGCGCACGCGCAGCAACAGCTCACTCGGGCCGGGCGCGGAAGTCTCGCGCTCCACAAACCGCAGCGGGGCGGACGCGATCGGCACGGGGTGCTCGACAACCCAGGCGGATGTAACCACCGGACTCGGGGGCACCGTCATCACTCTCCTGCCCGCTCTTCATCTCTCAGCCGGCGAACGTCACCGACGAACAGTGGTCAGCGCTACCTTCGGGTTGGCGGCGAGCGCCCGCACCTCGTACGCACTTGGCAGGGTGCAGATGACGATGTCAGCGCCGGACCAGAGGAAGCCGAGGGGGACGACGCGTGGCCCTCCGTCCAGCGGTGTAAGCCACGCGAGCAGGGATGTCCGAGGACATGAGCTCGAGCGCGAGCGGCTTGTTCAGGACCTCGGCGACTTCTCTTCGATCCACTTCGGCCTCCTGCGGGGGCGTTTGGCCTGTCGGCAGAGCACGATACGTCCCGGTGCGGCCCACTGTGCCGACGGCGCGCCCGGCGTGCTGGGCCGCCTGAGGTGACCACCAGCTGCTGCCTCTCCTACGCCGGCGCGCTGTGGGCCCGCTCACGCAACGCCAGCCACTCCTGAAGCTCGATCAGATTTCCTTCCGGGTCCTTCAGATACGCGACCCGCATCCGGTCGCCCATCGGTCCCGGGTCCCGGACGAACTCCGCCCCCCGCGAGGCGAGCTCGGCGTGCGCGGCGTCCAGGTCATCCACCCGCAGCACCACCAGAGCCCGGTATCCGTTCGGATCACTCTCCAACCCCGGCAGCACACCGGCCATTTGCGCTCGGTCCTGCAGCGCGATCGCGGCGTGTCCGGTATCGGGACTGAGCTTGGCGTACGGGCCGCTCTCGGCCTCGAACTGCGGCTTGAGTCCCAGCACATCCCGGTAAAAGCGATAGACGGCGGGGAAGTCGGCCACCAGAAGGCGTATCTGGGTGAGTTCCATACCCATCTTTCTATCCCAGTTCCGGTCCCGGTTCCGAGCGCCGGGCGCCGGGCGGTTCAGTAACATCGGGCGATGAAACCTCCTCGGTTGATCGCCACCGATCTCGACGGCACACTCCTGCGCCGAGGCGGCGTTCTCTCGGAGCGCACCGCGCGCGCCCTGCGCAGCGTCGTCGACGCCGGTGCGGAGATCGTCCTCGTCACCGCCCGGCCACCCCGGTTCGTCGACATGCTCACCACCGCGACCGGCCTGGTCGGAACGGCGGTGTGCAGCAACGGTGCCCTCGTCTACGACGTCGCGGTGCGCACCGTCGTCGAAACACGGGCCCTGCCGGTGGCCGCCGCCCGCCAGGTGGCCACCGTGCTCTCGGAAGCCGCACCCGGACTGGGCTACGCCGTGGAGACGGGCCATCAGGTTCTGTACGAGCCGGGGTTCGGGCTTCGGTTCCCCGGGGGGCGCCGACACCGAGGTGGCAGTGGCGTCCCTGCTGGACCTGTGGCTGACCGATGTACCCATCACCAAGCTGCTCGCCTGGTCGGCGCAGCTCGATGCGGACTTCCTGCTCGCAGCCGCGGAAGCGTCGGCCGGCGGGGTGGCGCAGTTCACCCACTCGGGCGGAGTGGGTCTGCTGGAGATCAGCGCGCCGGGTGTCAGTAAGGCAAGCACCCTCGCTGCCCTGTGCGCCGCGCGCGGAATCGACTCCTCGGAGGTGGTCGCGTTCGGCGACATGCCGAACGACCTGGCCATCCTGCAATGGGCAGGCACCGGCTTCGCCATGGCCAACGCCCATCCTGCGGTGCTCTCCGCGGTGCGGCGGCACACCGTGTCGAACGAGGAAGACGGGGTGGCTGTCATCCTCGAACAGCTCTTCAGCAAGGCCTGATCGGCTCGGACCGGTGCGATCGGCCGGGCTGGCCTTCCGGCAATCGACCATAGGCCCGGGGCCTGCTCCGGGAGTGCAATCGGCTTGCCCCAGCGCGCCCCGTTGCGCGCGGGGCGGGGCGAGTGCCTCCGGTGGCCGCGGCGGACGGCGTACCTCGGGCCGGAGAGCATCGATGTGGAGGCTGGAGGGTGGCTTCCAGTGGGCGACCCTGCCGTGTGGCCTACGCCGCGGGTGACTGGACCCGACCCGACTCCACCCTCGGACGGGGTGCGGGTACTGCCTAAGTCGCTCTGTTTCATCGACGCCGTCGGCTCCCATCTGCGCGTCCGGGACCCCACTACGAACGCGGCCATTCCTCTCGTCCTCGCCATTGCCGCGCTCACGGTGCGCCTGGCGACCATCTGACGGCGCGCCGATCCCCGCTGGGCTCACCCGCCCCCGAGTGAGCCGACATCGTGACCGTTGGCGGTCAGCGTGACGTCGATGTTGCCCCGTGTGGCATTCGAGTAAGGACACACCTGATGTGCGGCAGCGACGATCCGCGCTGACTGCTCAGGATCCTGAATCTGCGGCAGGGTTACATGGAGCTCAACCGCGATCTTGAAACCATGATCCTCGGTGGGAAGGAGGCTGACCCGACTGTCGATCGAAACGTCGCCCGTCTCGACGCGTTCGCGACGCCCCACCACGCCGAGTGCACCCTCGAAGCAGGCCGCATAACCCACTGCGAAGAGCTGCTCCGGGTTCGTGCCACCCCCATCGCCGCCCATCTCTTTCGGCACACGGAGCTGGACGTCCAGGACCCCGTCATTTGTGCGCCCATGGCCGCTGGCGCGACCGCCTGTGACGGTTGCCTCCGCCGTGTAAAGAACTCGTGCCATCTCGACCTCCACTCCGGATCTCCCGCCGACACACCGCACCCGCCACGTCGCCGAAACAAAGTACGGCGACACGACGGGGCGTCCGAGGCAGGACCGTTCCGGCAGGAGATTCCTCTCTGATGCGGGCACCTCTCATGCGGGCACCTCTCCTGTCGGGACGGCAGGTTCGGTTCGGGAGTTCTCAGCAGCACCGGGCGACGGTTCCTCGGGGTTCGAGGGCGGTGTGATCGGCAGGCAGACGCGGAATCTCGTGTCACCCGGCTGCGAGTCCACTCTGATGTCGCCATGGTGCTTGTTGACCACAATGCGGTAGGAGATGTCGAGGCCCAGACCGGTGCCCTCGCCCACCGGCTTCGTAGTGAAGAAGGGCTCGAAGATCCGCGGGCGAATGTCGGCCGGGATGCCGGAGCCGGTGTCGCGGACCTCGACGAAGAGTCGGTCGCCGTCGCGCCAGCTGGCAATCGTGAGGGTACCGCTGCCGTTCATCGCGCCGAGTGCGTTGTCAATGAGGTTCGTCCAGACCTGGTTGAGCTCCGCGCCGTACGCCGGAACGGGCGGCAGGCTGCGGTCGTACTCCTTCACCACCCGCACGGCCGGGGGGATTTTGGCCTGCAGCATCACCAGGGTGGCGTCGAGGAGTTCATGGACGTCGACGGGCTGCTGAGCGGCACGGTCGAGCTGGGAGTACTGGCGTGCCGCATCCACCAGACCCGAGATGCGGTTGACGGCATCCTCGATCTCTCCCATCAGGAGCTCGGTGTCGATCGTGTACGTCAGCCATCCCACCGCGGCCTGCCGGTTCTCGTCGCCCAGGCTGTCGGTCGCCTCGGACAGCCATGAGGCGTCGATGCCGCCGGCGACCAGGGTGGGGGCGATGTCCCAGGGCCGGCCCACGTCGTGGTCCTCCAGCCAGTCGCTGACTTCGTCCTCGGCGTCGGAGGCCTCGATCGCCGACAACTTGGGGGCGTTGGAGGCGCGCTGGACGGCCGCGTCCTGCATCTCGACCAGGTGGTGCAGTCGAGTGCCGTCCACACGGCCGTCGGCGATGAGGGCGAGCTTGTGGCGCATTTTGGTGACCCGGTCGCGCAGAGAGTCGGTGGCGCGTACGGCTGCCGCCGCGGGGTTGTTGAGCTCGTGGGTGAGTCCGGCGGTGAGCGAGCCGAGGGCCTCCAGGCGTTCGCGTTCGCCGATGATGGTGTTACTGGCACGGGTGCCGAAGAAGAGGCCTTCGAGCAGATGCAGGGCCATGGGGAACCAGGTGCGCACCGCGTAGGCGAACTCTTCGGCGGGCAGCACGAAGAGTTCGACGTCCGTGATGGCTCGCAGCGTGTTGGGGTAGGCCTGGTCCACCCGGTCCCCGAGGTAGGCCTGAGTGGCTCCGCTGTAGACGCCTACCTGATCGGTGCGGCCGAACTCTATGTCGTCGCCGTGGAGGCGGCGGACGAGGGCGACCGTGCCACCGAGAAGTACAAAGAAGCAGGTGGCGGCCTCGCCCTGCGAGTAGACAGGCGCTCCACCGGGTCGCGCCTCGACGCGGCCGCGCTCGGCGAGCCAGGCCAGTTGCTCGTCGTCGAGGGCCTCGAAGAGGAACAGGGTCTGCAGTTCGGCCGGGCTGAGCCTGTCGCGCGGGCTCGCGGCATTCATTGCGCCTCCAGGTAACGGTGCACCAGGGAGACGGCCATGGCGCCCTCCCCCACCGCGGATGCGACCCGTTTGACCGATTCGGCCCGTACGTCGCCGGCGGCGAAGACACCGGGCACGCTGGTCTCGAGGTGGTAGGGGTCCCGTGACAGCGGCCAGCGCGCGGGACGCGCTCCCCCGGACAGCAGGTCGGGACCGGTCAGCACGAAACCCCGTTCGTCACGGGCGACGACACCGTCGAGCCATTGCGTGGGCGGTTCCGCGCCGATGAAGACGAAGAGCCATGAGGCATCGGTCGTGGTGACGGCACCCGTGCGGTTGTCACGCAGTGTCAGGCGCTGCAGATGCCTGTCGCCCTCGCCGCCCGCCACTTCGGTGTGCGGGTGAACCTGGATACTGGCGATGTCGTCGATCTGCTGTACCAGGTAGTGCGACATCGACCGGGTCAAGTCGGTTCCCCGGACCAGGAGATGGACGCGGTCGGCGTAGCGGGAGAAGTAGACGGCGGCCTGGCCGGCGGAGTTGGCCCCGCCGACGATGTACACCTCGTCCCCCGTGCAGCTGGCTGCTTCGAAGGAGGCCGAGCCGTAGAAGACGCCCGCTCCGGTGAACTCATCAAGGCCCGGCCCCGCCAGCCGCCGGTACGACACCCCCGTGGCCAGGACGACGGTATGCGCCCCGATCGAGGTCCCGTCGCTGAAGTGCAGCACCCGGCCTGCCCCCGCCGCCTCGAGCGACACCACTTCTCGCGCGCTGAGGATCTCGGCGCCGAAACGGGTGGCCTGCCGACGTGCGCGTTCCGTCAGCTGCGCCCCGGACACTCCGTCGGGGAAACCCAGGTAGTTCTCGATACGGCTGCTCTGGCCGGCCTGCCCTCCGGTTGCGCTCCGCTCCACCAGTACGGTGCGCAGCCCCTCGGAGGCCGCGTATACGGCGGCGCCGAGACCTGCGGGGCCCGCGCCGATGACAACAACGTCGTAGAAGTCGGAGGCCGGGGTGGTGCTCAGCCCCACCTGGGCGGCAAGCTCGGCCTCGCTCGGCGCCTGCAGGGTTTTGCCGTCGGCCGTGATCACCAGCGGCACGTCGTCGGCGCTGAGCCCGGCCGCATCCAGGAGCCGCCCGCCTTCGGGGTCGTCCGCGGCGATCCAGATGTAGGGCACAAGATTGCGGGCAAGGAATTCCCGCACCGCGAAAGACGGCGCCGACCAGCGGTGGCCGACGATCCGCGTCTCCCCCACCTCTGGGTCGGGCGCGCTCGCCCACACCTCCAGCAGCGCATCCAGCACCGGATAGAGATTCTCCTCCGGCGGGCTCCACGGCTTGAGCAGGTAGTGATCGAGATCGACGATGTTGATCGCATCAATGGCTGCGCCGGTGTCGGCGTACGCCGTCAGAAGCACCCGTCTGGCCAGCGGGAAGAGGTCCATGGCCGCTTCCAGGAACTGCACCCCGTTCATCGTCGGCATGCGGTAGTCGGCGATCATGACCGCGAGCGGCTCGCCTCGCAGTTTGACCTCCCGCAAAGCCTCCAATGCCTCTTCACCCGAAGGTGCGCGGAGCACGCGATACCGCTCGCCGTACCGGCGCCGGAGGTCGCGGGCGATGGCTCGGGACACTCCCGGATCGTCGTCGACGGTCAGGATGGTCGGCTTCGCCATGCCCACCATCATGCGCCGCACCGATAACCATTGCGATGCGAAAACCCAACATCACCGGGTTCGGCTCCGGCAACGATCTCCGGAGGCCGGAGCGCGGCGCTCCGGAAGGGAGCTTGGCGAACGGCACCCTCAGCCACAACGCCGGCCGGCGTCACAGTCGGACGATGACGAGGGCGATGTCGTCGCGGGCCCCGCCACTCACGTCGAGACGGGCCAGTACGGCGTCAGCGAGGCCTTCCGCTCCGAGTCGCCGGTGGTGGGTCAGGGCATCGGTGAGGCGGGCGAGGCCGATGTCGATATCTTCGCCTCGGCGCTCGACAAGTCCGTCGGTGTAGAGCACGAGGGTGGCGTCGGGGATGTAGGCGCGGCTGCTCTCGGGGCGGGGAGCGTGTGCGGGTCGGGCGCCCAGCGGCGGGTCGGTGGCCTGGTCCAGAAGCTCGCAGGCACCGTCCGGATGCAGCAGGATGGGCGGTGGGTGCCCGGCGCTGCTGTAGGTGATCAGGCGGCGACCGGTGTCGATCAGTACCTGGGCGGCGGTGGCGGCCAGTGCCCCGTCGACGGATCGGGCGTAGAGACCCAGCACTTCCAGTGCTTTGGCCGGGCCTTCGACCGCCCGGGCCGCGGCGCTCAACGCGCTGCGGAGCATTCCCATGACGGTGGCGGCTTGCAGCCCGTGGCCCACCACGTCACCGACCGCTACGGCGAAGCAGCCGTCGGGGAGATCGACGATGTCGTACCAATCGCCGCACACGTTCAGCGATCCGATGGCGGGTAGATAGCGCACCGCAATGTCCGTGTGCTTGCTCAGATCGGGTACATGGAGCATGGCCTCCTGCAGCGCGAGCGCGACGTGGCGTTCACGGGCGTGTGCCTGGCGCAGTTCTTCGTTGAGTCGCTGCAGTTCGCGTGCCCGCGCGTAGAGCTCGGCTTCCATCTCCTCGCCCCCCGTGCTGTGGGTTGTGCCCGGGCGACGCGCGTGGATGAAGGCGGTTACGTCCTCGACCCGGTGAATGACCCATCCGACGGTGCCGTTCGGCTTCAGGACCGGGGTGTTGATCGTGGACCACCACCGCTCCTCGAACCGACCGGGCCTGTCGGTGAGTGGGATGTCGTACCTCTGCAGGGCCATCGAGTCGGGCTTACGGGAGTTCAGTACGCGGTGGAGCGACGACTCGAGATTCGGCACCCCGTCGGCTTCGGGGTCCGCGGGATTGTCGGGAAAGGCATCGAAGACGTACTGCCCGATCAGTTCTTCTCTCGTGCGGAGCGTGGCCTGAAGATATGCGTGGTTGACGTCGACGATGAAGAAATCTGTGTCGAGCACCAGGTAGGGGCTGGGTGTGGCGGCAAACAGCGCTGCGTAGTCGAGAGTCATGCCATCACGCGCCTGCCCGTTCCTGCGGTCCATGGCCCTGCCCACTGATCAATCTACGAGGCTTCCAGCACTCCCGCGCGGGCTGAAGCCCGGGACTCGGGGCCCCCGCCGTGTGTTCAGCTCCCTTCGCCCAGTCGGACGGCAAACTCCCGCCACCGGCGCATTGACACCCGCCCGCCTCGCCCCGTCACTCATCGCAATCGATGCCGGGACCGTTCGGCCCGCATCGGGGATCTGCTGCCCGCCGAACGCACCGCGCAGGGAACGGTGTTTGCCGGGTACTGGAGCGAGGAGGAGTGGGCGCACTGGCGCGCGACGTGCCGCCGACCCGGACGGCCACGCCGTCCTGCCCGCCCTGCCACCTCTTCACGCGGCCGAGGACGGTCTCACCTTCGAAGAGCGTGCGGCCGCAGCCCGTCGGCAGGGCTGGGCCGTGGACGACCAGCTGATCGAACCGGGCCTGATCGCCCTCGCGCTGCCGGTCCGGGCCCCCGACGGAGAAGTGGTCTGCGCGGTGAGCGTGGTGAGCCACACCAGTCGCCACAGCGCCGAGCCACTCGCCTCGCCCATCTGGTCACACTCGTCCAGCAGGTGCACGATTCGGCGTCCCTGGCGGTGCTCGACGGCGACGCGATCCAGTACACGGCCCGTGTCGCCACCAGCCGCATCATGAGCGTCAACATCCAGATCGGCACCAGCTTTCCGGCCTACGCGGCGTCCATGGGCCGCGTCCTGCTGGCCGACCTGCCGCCGCGGGATCGCGCCGCCCGGCTGGAGCGCACCGAACTGCGGGCGCTGACACCCCGGACCATCACCCGCCTGCCGGAGCTCGACGCGGTCTTCGAGAACGTGGCGGAGGACGGGTACGCGCTGGTCGACGAGGTTCTCGAGGAGGGCCTTCGCTCACTCGCCGTACCGGTGCGCGACCTCGACGGACGAGCGGTCGCGGCCGTGAACGTCGCCATGCACAGCAGCCGTCGCACGGTGGAACAGTGTCTGCCCGAGGTCCTGCCCGAACTGCAGGCGACAGCCGCCCGGATCGACGCCGACCTGCACATCGCCGGGCGCTTCACGAGGATCCCGACGCCTGAACCGCGGGTCGCAGACAGAGTGCTCCAGGGCGCCTGCGTGGGGTCCACGCTGTGAGTGACAGCCGAGGTATCGTCACGCGGCCGATCACCGAAGGGGGTGGGGTGGGTGGTTCGGCCTCGATCTGAGACGTTCGGCCCAACCTCCCCGCTCTCGGTCGTCCGAGAATGGAGACATGCGGAACAGATCGTGCTGTGGTCAGTCCACGACCGCCCGAAAGCGTGCCGGGCGGGGGCCGCGGAGGAAATCAGCAGTGGCCACGCTCGCGATGCTGGTGGCCACGCTCGCCCTCGCGGTGTCGGGCTGCCAGGGCGGCGCGGGTACGAGGCCGCCGGGCGGTCGTGCCACGCCCGTGCCAGGCTCACACGTACTCGCGGTGAAGATCGACAACGTCGGCCCGGCCCGCCCCCAAACCGGCCTCGACAAGGCGGACATCGTCTACGTCGAGCAGGTCGAGTCCGGGCTCAGCCGGATACTCGCTCTCTACTCCTCCCACGTGCCGCCCGTCGTCGGTCCGGTGCGCAGCGCTCGTGAAACCGACCTGGAACTGCTCCGGCAGTTCGACCGGCCGACCCTCGCCTTCTCCGGGGCACAGACCAAGCTCCTCCCGGTCATCAAGGCAGCTCCCTTGAACGCGCTTCCGCCCGACAAGGCACCGGCCGCGTACTTCCGCAGCCGGGATCGAGCCGCCCCGCACAATCTGTATCTGCGGCCCGAGCGGGCCCTGCGCGACACCCCTGGCACAAACGCCGCCGGATACGCCGGGCTCAGCTTCGGCCCCCCGCCCCCGGGCGGGAAACCGACCGCCGCATACACCGTCCGCTATCCAGCCGCACGCTTCGGCTTCACCTGGTCGGCAGGCCGGCAGCAGTGGCTGCTGACCATGGACGGCACGCCTTTCCGGGCAGCGTCAGGGGAGCAACTGGGTGCGGCCACGGTCATCTTGCAGTACGTGACGGTGCGACCGTCGAGCTTCCACGACCGGTGGGGCAACAACTCTCCGTATACCGAGACCGTGGGCTCCGGCGCCGCGCTGGTCCTGCGCAACGGCACAGCGTACGAGGCCGACTGGAAACGGGACACAGCCGAGTCCGGCACCGCGTTCACGACGCCGGACGGCGGGCGCATGCCGTTCGCCCCAGGACAGATCTGGATCGTGTACGAGGCTCGCTGACTCCCGCCCGTCGATCGTCCCCATGGCTGTCCGGGCCTGCGGGAAGTCATTGCCGCATTGCTGGTTGGCAGACTCTCGTTGCCCGTGCCCGTTCTTCTCGCTCGACCCGGCTGGCGACCCCACCGAAGCCCGGCGCCGGCCCCGCCCCGGGGCCGGGCTTCTGCTCGCAGCCGGAACCGGGCACTTTCAGCGCCTTCTATACGTCGACGACCGCGCCGCAACAGATGTCGACCACGGTCTCCAGCGACGGGGAGCGCTGAAGCAGGGCCCGGGGAACTCCCGAAGAGGCCTGGCCTGGTCCGGGAGCAGTCCGTGATCTCCGCCGGCCGTCGGATCGGCCGAGGGCACCAGCATTGCCGGCTGCCCGTACAGGGCTGCGATCGGCGCCCAGTCGGTGGCAGCGGCGTCGGTCGCAGCGGCATGGCAGGCCACGATGGCCGCCTGCAGCTGGTACGGGCCGGGCCTGCGGCGCCGCAGGGGCGGCGTCGAGCAGGCCGAGCCCTTCGGAGAGCTCCAGGTCCATGGCCCTGCGTCGAGGGGGCACTGGCCGCCCCCGCCGCCGGGCGTCCCCTTGCCTCGTGAGTACAGTCCTGCCGCTCCGGAATGCCGGCGCTTGGCCCGTACCAGGGCGCTGGGCCATCATTTCGGCTGCGGCACCAGGAACGACCTACACGCAAAATCAGGCCCTTGACCAGCAGGAATGGCGAAGCGCTGCCGGAGTACCCGTACTGCAACCGTGCTTGAGATGCGGGTCTGCCAGAGTGTGGTCGGCCTGCCTGACTTGCGTGGGCGGCGGAGGGGTTGTCGGGTGGAATTGCAGAAGGGGGCGTCCGGCACTGAACGCACCTTGATGTGATCAGCCCCCGACCCAGCCGCCCTGCAATGATTTCGGTGCCCCGTGAAGAGCCAGCCCTCGACCCGTCTGCAGACCATCAATGTTTGGCCGCAGAGCACCGTGCGGTGCTAGAAAGGTCAACGTGGTCAAACTTTTCGGCCGATTCCGGAGCTCACCGGTTCGGTCACTGACCGACAAGCATCCCCGGAGCGTCGCCGGGCAGGTCTTCGCCCTGCAGGTGGCTGTGGTGGTGCTGCTCGTGGCGACCGCGGTGCTCGCGCTTGTGCTGCAGTCCCGGCTCGACAGCAGCAGGGAGGCGAAGAACCGTTCCATTGCCGTCGCGGAGACCTTCGCGCACTCTCCGGGCGTTCTGGCCGCCCTGAAGACCCCTGATCCCTCCAAGGTGCTCCAGCCTCTCACCGAGGCGGGGCGGAAGGCGGCCGGCGTCGACTTCATCGTGGTCATGGACACGAAGGGGATCCGCTACACGCATCCAAAGCCGGACCGGATCGGGAAGAGATTCGTCGGCACCATCGAGCCCTCGCTGGCCGGCCACGTGTACACAGAGAGCGTCCACGGCCCGCTCGGCCACGAGGTACAGGCGACCGTCCCCATCTTCGACAACAAGAGCAAAGTCGTGGCCTTGGTGTCCGCCGGTTTGAAGGTCAAGAACGTGACCAGCGTGGTGAACCGACAGCTGCCGATCATCTTCGGCGCCGGAGCGGCCGCGCTCGCCCTGGCCACGGGCGGGACGGCGCTGGTGGCCAGGCGGCTGCGGCGGCAGACCCACCGTCTGGGCCCGGCCGAGATGACCCGCATGTACGAGCATCACGACGCCGTGCTGCACTCCGTCCGCGAAGGTGTGCTCATCGTCGGCACCGAAGGTCAGCTGCTGCTTGCGAACGACGAGGCCAGGCGGCTGCTGGAGCTGCCGCCCGATGCCGAGGGACGGCACATCTCGGAGCTGCCCAGTCTTGATCCCCCCACGGTGGAGCTGCTGGCCTCGGGCCGCGTGGCCACGGACGAGGTGCACCTGGCCGGCGAGCGGTTGCTTGCGGTGAACCAGCGGCCCACGGATCGTCACGGTGGCCCCAAGGGGACGGTCGCGACCTTGCGTGACTCCACGGAGCTGCGGGCGCTGTACGGCAAGGCGGAGATGGCCCGCGAGCGGCTGAGACTGCTGTATGACGCCGGTCTGGGCATTGGGACCACCCTCGACGTGGTGCGTACGGCCGAGGAACTGGCGAAGGTCGCCGTCCCCCGATTCGCCGACTTCGTCACCGTCGATTTGGCCGATCCGGTGCTGCGCGGGGAGGAGCCGGCCGGTACGGCCACGGATATGCGCCGCACCGCCGTCCACGGCATCCGGGATGACCATCCCCTCTACGAACTCGACCGCCTGATCGACTTCCTCCCCTCCACACCGCAGGCACGGGGCTTCGGGAGCGGCCGGCCGGAGCTGGTGCCCGACCTGTCCGCCACGCCCGGCTGGCGTGCCCAGGACCCGGTGCGGACACAGATGATCGTCGAGTACGGCATCCATTCGCTCATCACCGTGCCCCTCCAGGCGCGGGGCGTCGTCCTGGGCGTGGCCAACTTCTGGCGCTCGGAGAAGCCCCAGCCGTTCGAGGAGGACGACCTGTCCCTGGCCGAAGAGCTGGTCGCCCGGGCGGCGGTCTGCATCGACAACGCCCGCCGCTACACCCGTGAGCACACCCTGGCCGTGGCTCTGCAGCGCAGCCTGCTGCCGCGGGCCCTGCCCGAGCAGAGCGCCCTCGAGGTCGCCCACCGCTACCTGCCCGCGCTGTCCGGGGTGAGCGGCGACTGGTTCGATGTGATCCCGCTTCCGGGCAGTCGTGTGGCGCTGGTCGTCGGGGATGTCGTCGGCCACGGCCTGCACGCGGCGGCCACGATGGGACGGCTGCGCACGGCGGTGCACAACTTCTCCACGCTCGACCTGCCGCCCGACGAGATCCTCAGCCATCTCGACGACCTGGTCGGGCGCATCGACCAGGAGGAGGTGGAGGCGGCCGGTGCGGGGGTCACGGGCGCCACCTGCCTGTACGCGATCTACGATCCTGTCTCCCGCCACTGCGCCATGGCGCGGGCCGGGCACCCCGTGCCCGCTCTGGTCCACCCCGACGGCAGTGTGTCGTTCCCCGATCTGCCGGCCGGGCCGCCCCTCGGCCTGGGCGGTATGCCGTTCGAGACCGCCGAACTGGAACTGGCAGAAGGCACACAACTCGTCCTCTACACCGACGGGCTCATCGAGGACCGCACCCGGGACATCGACGTGGGGATCGAGCTGCTGCGTCAGGCCCTGGCGTCCCATCCCGACCGGCCGCCGGAGGAGAGCTGTCAGGCGGTGCTCGACGAGCTCCTGCCCGGCCGGCCGAAGGACGACGTGGCGCTGCTCATCGCCCGTACACGGGCGATCCCGCCCGATCACGTCGCCAACTGGGACGTGCCGTTCGATCCCGCCGCCGTGGCAGGGATGCGCGCCGCCGTGGCAGAGAAGCTGGACGACTGGGGTCTGTCCGAGCTCGCGTTCGCCATGGAGCTGGTGCTCAGCGAGCTGATCACCAACGCTCTCCGCTACGGCTCGGCACCGGTCACCGTGCGACTGCTGCGCGACCGCACCCTGACCTGCGAGGTCTCCGACGGCAGCAGCACCTCGCCCCATCTACGGTATGCGGCCACGATGGATGAAGGAGGCCGCGGCCTGTTCCTCGTGGCGCAGATGGCCGAACGCTGGGGCACTCGCTACACCCCCCAGGGGAAGGTCATCTGGGCGGAGCTGTCGCTGCCCTGATCGGCGGGAGCGTGGCCGTCGGTGAGCGTGCCCCCGGTATCCGGGGCCAGGGGGCGTTGCCGGGCGGGGTGGCGGGAGCTAGATTCGTGAGTGACATACCGACCAGTCGGTCACCGCTTCGAGGAGAAACCCGCATGAGCCGCATGAACCACCAAGTCCGTCTGGCCGCTCGCCCGGTGGGGCTGCCCCGGCCCACCGACTGGGAACGGACCGAGGAGCCGGTCGGCGAGCCGGGTGAGGGCGAGCTGCTGGTGCGAGTACTGCAGCTCTCGCTCGACCCGGCGATGCGCGGCTGGATGAATGAGGGCAAGTCGTACATTCCGCCAGTGAAGCTCGGCGAGGTGATGCGCGCGGGTGCGGTCGGGCGGGTCATCGCCTCCCGGCACCCCGGCTTCGCCGAGGGCGACTATGTGTCGGGCGGTTTCGGCGTGCAGGAGTACTGCGTCTCGGACGGCAGGGGCGTCATACGCATCGACCCGAAGTTGGCGCCGCTGCCGGTATACCTCGGCACCCTGGGCATGACGGGTATGACGGCCTACTTCGGACTGCTCGACATCGGCCGCCCGGAGACCGGCCAGACGGTCGTGGTGTCCGGCGCAGCCGGGGCCGTGGGCAGCGTGGTGGGCCAGATCGCCAAGATCAAGGGATGCCGGGTCATCGGCATCGCCGGCGGCGAACGCAAATGCCGGATGCTGGTGGAGGAGTTCGGCTTCGACGCCGCCATCGACTATCAGGCCGACGATGTGAAGAAGTCGCTGCGCGAGCTGGCCCCCGACGGTGTGGACGTCTACTTCGACAATGTCGGCGGCGACATCCTCGACGCGGTGCTGACCCGGCTCGCGCGCGGCGCCCGTATCGTCATCTGTGGCGCGATCTCCCAGTACAACAGTGTGGTGCCGGTCAAGGGCCCCGCCAACTACCTGTCCCTGCTGGTGAACCGCGCCACCATGACCGGCATGGTGGTGTTCGACTACGCCGACCGGTACGCCGAGGCCGCTGCCGAGCTGGCCGGGTGGCTGGCGGAGGGGAAACTGCAGACGCGGGAGGACGTCGTACAGGGCGGGATCGAAACGTTCCACGACACCCTGCTGCGGCTCTTCCGCGGCGAGAACCACGGCAAGCTCGTCCTCGAAGTGGCGGACCAGCAGGACGCCTGAGAGGCACCTGAGCGGCCCGGGGCCCGGCCGACGCAGGGGGCGCGCTCCCTCCGGCCGGCGCCGGCCCGCCCCCGCGCAGCGGAGGGGGCACCGCCGGGTCCGCATACCGGCGTGACGCCCCGGCGACGCCGCGCACCTGATGTCGCGGATGCTCGACCAGATGGCCCAGTATCTGAGGCGAAGCCGACTGATCGGAGCGGCGCGCGCCCGCCGCCCGACTGCAGTGCGTCGGAGCGCCGGGCTCGTCGGCAGCTTCCCCGCTGCCCACACCCGTCGGAACGTACGAGTCCAGCAGCGCGACTGCCACGCCACGGTGTCTCATGGTCAAGCTGACGGGTGGCCCGGAGATCCCTTCACCAGGCCACCCCTTCACCACGGCGTCAGTTGATCTCGATGAGCAGGTCGCCCGCCTCTACCTGCTGGATCTTGCCGATCGCGAGCCGACTCACCGTGCCGGCGGTCTGGGCGGTGATGGAAGCCTCCATCTTCATTGCCTCGATGGTGGCGACGGTCTGGCCGGCGGACACCGAGGCGCCCTCCTCCACCTGAAGGGTGACCACTCCGGCGAAGGGGGCCGCGACATGGCGCTCGTTGCCACGCTCGGCCTTCTCCGCCGCCTTGACCTCCGTGGCGATGGACTTGTCCCGGACCGGGACCGGCCGCAGTTGTCCGTTGAGGGTGGCCAGCACCGTGCGGAAGCCCCGCTCGTCGGCGTCGGAGATGGCTTCCAGTTCGATCAGCAGGGTGACTCCGGGTTCGAGCGTGACGGTGTGCTCGGTCTCAGGTTCCAAACCGTAGAGGAAGTCCCGGGTGGGCAGGACGGAGGTGTCGCCGTATGCCTCTCGGTGGGCGTCGAACTCCTTGGTCGGGCCGGGGAAGAGCAGCCGGTTGAGCGTCGCCCGGCGCGATTCCCGAAGGCCCTGCCGGTCCTCGTCGGACAGCGTCGGCGTCTCGGCCTTCTCCGGACGGCCGTGCAGAGCGCGGGTGCGGAATGGCTCCGGCCAGCCGCCGGGCGGGTCGCCCAGTTCACCGCGGAGGAATCCGACAACCGAGTCGGGTACGTCGAACTTGCCCGGGTCGGACTCGAAGTCCGCGGCCTCGACCCCGGCTCCGACGAGATGCAGCGCCAGGTCGCCGACGACCTTCGACGAGGGAGTCACCTTCACCAGACGGCCCAGCATCCGGTCCGCCGCCGCGTAGCAGTCCTCGATCAGCTCGAAGCGGTCACCGAGGCCCAGCGCGATCGCCTGCTGGCGCAGGTTCGACAGCTGGCCTCCGGGAATCTCGTGGTGGTAGATCCGGCCGGTGGGTGAGGCGAGACCGGACTCGAAGGGCGCGTAGACCTTCCTGGTCGCCTCCCAGTACGGCTCCAGATCACCGACTGCCTGCAGCGACAGGCCGGTCTCACGCTCGCTGTGGTCGGTAGCGGCGACCAGGGCCGACAACGGCGGCTGGCTCGTGGTGCCGGCCATCGAGGCCACAGCGGCGTCCACAGCGTCGACGCCCGCGTCGATCGCGGCGATGAGCGTGGCGAGCTGGCCGCCCGCCGTGTCGTGGGTGTGCAGATGCACCGGCAGGTCGAACCGCTCCCGCAGGGCCGTCACCAGCGTGCGGGCGGCGGGTGGGCGCAGCAGCCCGGCCATGTCCTTGATGGCGAGCACATGTGCGCCCGCGTCCACGATCTGCTCGGCGAGGCGGAGGTAGTAGTCGAGGGTGTAGAGCGACTCACCCGGGTCCGAGAGGTCGGCGGTGTAGCAGAGTGCGACCTCCGCGAGTGCCGTTCCCGTCGCCCGCACCGCATCGATGGCGGGACGCATCTGCGAGACGTCGTTGAGTGCGTCGAAGATACGGAAGATGTCCATGCCGGTGGCGGCGGCCTCGGCGACGAACGCCTCCGTCACCTCGGTCGGATAAGGGGTGTAGCCCACGGTGTTGCGCCCGCGCAGCAGCATCTGGGTGCAGATGTTGGGCACCGCCTCACGGATTCCCGCCAGGCGCTCCCACGGGTCCTCGGCGAGGAAGCGGAGCGCCACGTCGTATGTCGCGCCGCCCCAGCACTCCAGGCTCAGCAGCTCCGGTGTGGTGTGCGCGACGTGCGGGGCGACCGCGAGCAGATCGCGGGTGCGCACCCGGGTGGCCAGCAGGGACTGATGTGCGTCGCGGAAGGTGGTGTCCGTGACTGCGACCGCCTTCTGACGGCGCAGTGCGGCGGCGAAGGCCTCCGGCCCCAGCGCTGCGAGGCGCTGCCGGGAGCCCTCGGCCGGCGGCGCGGTGAAGGAGGTGGCCGGCAGCTTGTCGACGGGGTCGATGACGACCGGGCGGGGCCCGTGAGGGCGGTTGACCGTCGTCTCGGCGAGGTAGGTGAGCATGCGGCTGCCGCGGTCGGCCGACGGGCGGGCCCGGACCAGCTCGGGGTGCTCGTCGATGAAGCTCGTCGTGATGCGGCCCGCGCGGAACTCGGGGTGGTCGAGCACCGCGCCGAGGAAGGGCAGGTTGGTGGCCACTCCGCGGATACGGAACTCGGCGATGGCCCGGCGCGCGCGACGGGCGGCATTGGCGAAGTCGTGCCCGTGGCAGGTGAGCTTGACCAGCATCGAGTCGAAGTGAGCCGACACCTCGGCACCGGTGTGCACGGTGCCGCCGTCGAGCCGTACACCGGGTCCGCCCGGCGAGCGGTAGGCGGAGATGGTGCCCGTGTCGGGCCGGAAGCCGTTGGCGGGGTCCTCGGTGGTGATCCGGCACTGCAGAGCCGAACCGTTCAGAACGATGTCGTCCTGGGTCAGGTGCAGTTCGGGCAGCGTCATGCCCGCGGCGATGCGCAGTTGCCCGATCACCAGGTCCCGGCCAGTGACCTGTTCGGTCACCGTGTGCTCCACCTGGATACGCGGGTTCATCTCGATGAAGACGTGATTGCCGCGTTCATCGACCAGGAACTCGACCGTGCCGGCGTTGACATAGCCGATGTGGCGTGCGAAGGCGACGGCGTCTGCGCAGATCCGTTCGCGCAGGACCGGGTCGAGGTTCGGTGCGGGCGCGATCTCGACGACCTTCTGGTGGCGCCGCTGCAGCGAGCAGTCCCGCTCGTACAGGTGCACGACGTTGCCGTCGGCGTCGGCGAGGATCTGTACTTCGATATGGCGCGGGTTCACCACCGCCTGCTCGAGGAAAACCGTCGCGTCGCCGAACGAGGACTGCGCCTCGCGCATCGCCGCGTCGATCGCCTCCCGCAGCTCGCCGGGCTCGGCGACCCGCCGCATGCCCCGCCCGCCGCCACCGGCGACGGCTTTGACGAACAGCGGGAAGCCGATGTCGTCGGCCGCCGCAAGGAGCGCGTCCACGTCCGCGGACGGCTCCGACGACTTGAGTACCGGGACGCCGGCCTTCCGCGCCGCCGCGACCGCACGAGCCTTGTTCCCCGTCAGATTCAGTACCGAAGCGGGCGGTCCGACAAAGGTGATCCCCGCATCCGCGCAGGCCGCGGCCAGGTCCGGGTTCTCCGACAGGAACCCGTAGCCGGGATAGATCGCCTCGGCTCCGGCCCTGCGCGCGGCCTTGATCACCTCATCGACCGACAGATACGCCCGCACGGGATGGCCGGGTTCACCGATCTGGTACGCCTCATCCGCCTTGGCCCGGTGCAATGAGTTGCGGTCCTCATAGGGGAACACCGCCACCGTGGAGATGCCGAGCTCGAATGCTGCGCGGAACGCGCGGATCGCGATCTCACCACGGTTGGCGACCAATACCTTGCCGAACATCAAACTCCCCTGTTGCGTCGCGGACGGGGCGGCCTGAGGACCGGCGATGTCGTCACCGGCGCCGAGAAGGGCATACGGCTGCCTCGTGGAAGGTGTCGATGAGTCTGTTGGTCTGGGCACCGCATCGGCCGATACCGATCGGCAGGGGTGCATTCCTCATTGGTAGGGCATGAATGCCTCGTTCCGGTGAAGGCCGACGACGCTGTCGGCCTCGGCCCTCCGGAGCCCGGGGCGTGGCCACCGTACCCGACGGCTTGTGATCACCGCCGTACGCACCCCCTGGCAGCACGCGTCGACTCCCTGAGCTGGCTCAGCAGGCCCAACTGTGCGACCGGCGGGGCACTGGCCCAGGGCATGAGGTTGGCGACCTGATGGTGAATTCGCCGGGGTGGCCGGACAGGTGGCGAGTTCCATCCCCAACGGCTTGTCCGGTAGGCGCTGAACCACATGGCAACACGCCACGTATGGAAGTAGGGCTCGTGAATTCCGGGCCCCCGGCGTTCGTAGCGCCGCCTCGAAGCGACTTAGGGGCCAGAGATGACGCACGCACGACGCAGGCTGCAGCGAATCGCGCGGCTGGCGGCCGTCGGCGGACTGCTCTGCGGCGGGCTGATGATCACGGACGCCGTGGCGAGTGAGCCCTCCGCCCCGCGAGGGGACGCGGGCAGCACCTCTGGCAACAACGACGTGGGCGCACGTCTCGTCTCAGAGCTCGGAGTATCACGCACCGCCGGCAGTTGGATCGGCTCCGACGGGCGCCAGGTCGTCGCGGTGACCGACGCGGACGCGGCGGCCGAGGTCAAGCGGACGGGGGCGCGCGCCAAGGTCGTCCGGTACAGCATGCGCCAACTCCGTACGGCCACCGAGACGCTGAGCGAAGCACCCCGCGTGCCCGGTACCGCGTGGGCCATGGACTACGCGTCCAACAAGGTCGTCGTCCAGGCTGACAGCACCGTCTCAGCCACCGACTGGTCGCGCATGTCCGACGTCGCCAAGGGGATCGGCGGCTTCGTACAGATGCATCGGACCACAGGCTCCTTCACCACCAGGGTCAACGCCGCCGAGCCGATTCTCTCCGGCGACGGCCGCTGCTCCGCAGGCTTCAACGTGACGAACGGCCAGAACAACTTCATACTGACGGCCGGGCACTGCGGTCCCGTCGGCACCTCCTGGTTCACCGGCACACGGGGCGCCCAGCAAGTCGGCGCCACCACTGAGAGCCGCTTCCCTGGTACTGACTTCGCCCTCATCCAGTACCAGAGCGGCCAGGCCGCCGGCGGAACCAACATCGTGAACGTCGGTGATGGCCAGGGTGTGCAGATCACTGCGGCCGCCGATCCCTTCGTCGGGCAGCAGGTCTTCCGCAGCGGCAGCACCACCGGGCTGCGCTCCGGCCGGGTGACCGGGTTGAACGCCACGGTGAACTACCCCGAGGGCACCGTCACCGGACTGGTCGAGACAACGGTCTGCGCCGAGCCCGGGGACAGCGGAGGCCCGCTGTTCGCGCAGGGGCTGGCGCTCGGGGTGACCTCGGGCGGCAACGGCGACTGCACCAGCGGGGGGACCACGTACTTCCAGCCGGTGACCAAGGCGATGGCGGCCCTCGGCGTGAGCCTGACCGGAACCGCCGCTCCCGCAGACGGCAACCGCGCGGGCCAGGCTCCCCTCAACCCTGCCGCTGAGCCGTCGGCTGCCGCCGGGGCCGATACGCCACTCGTGCCGGGACAGGCGAACGGTCCGGCGACGGTGAGCGGAATCGTCAGCCCCCGGGCCCTCGCACCGGGACTGGTGGTCATCGCGGTGAGTCTTGTCGGACTGATTGCCACCCGCTCGATCTGGTCTGCTCAGGATCGCCGCCGCTACCGCATGCGGTACTCCCAAAGCTGGAGCTGACCCTCGAGCGCGGCCCGGACTGCCTCTCCGGTGAAACGTTTGTCCGGTGGCGTCGTACAGAAGCAATCGGCGATGTCGAGATCACCGAGGCCCCACTACCACCCAAAGTCCCGGAAGTACAGATATCCGTCATTATTTCAGGTGAACCCCCTATCATACGTGCCGATTAGAGAAGGGGATCTTCTACGTTTCTACCGTCCCTATTTCCATCCCACGTGGAGATTCAGGGGCGAGGGTTCTGAGCTGGGCACAATCGGGGAGTTCGTGTTGCACAGGGTGCTTGAGCGCGGTGACGGTGGCGGGCCGCCTCAGGGCGAGCTGCGCAACCGCTGGCTGTATGTGGCCGGAGTCGGTCAGGCTGTGTGCATCGGCTCCGCGGTCGCCGCGACCGTGGGCGGACGGTTCGCCCAGTTGGGCCTGCTGGTTGCAGACATCGGGGTGCCCACTGCGCACGGTGTGGCCGTCCTCTCCATCCTCGCGCGTGCACGTTCGGCCACGGGGCGAGTACGACTGCGCCTGTTGCTGCTCGGCGTATCGACGGGCGCGGCCGGCGTGCATGAGCTTGTGCTGCGCCAGTTGACCGCACTGAGGGGGTCAACGGGGATGCTCTATGCGGCGATCGAGCTGCTGGCAGTGGCCGGCATCGCCCTCGCGCTCGGTCTGGGCGTGGCCGGGATGGTGGTCGCGACCGGCGACGGCGGCACGGTGCTCACTTGGTTGCGACGGCTCTTGGACGGGTGGATGATCGCTGGATCATTGTTCACCCTTGGCTGGGTACTCCTCTTGCATCGGGCTGATCTGGGCGGTGACGTCCTGGCAGCGCTGTCCGATCTCGGCCGAGTGGTCGCGGACATCCTCGTTCTGGGACTGCTGCTGGTCCTGCGCTTCGCCATGCGACGCGGGCAACGCGCGTCCGTCAGCGTGGCGGCAGTCGGTCTGGCGATCTTCGCGGTGAGCGACACGCTCCGCATCTTCTCGGCAGATCCTGTCGTCCCAACGGCCCTGCCGGTCACCGAGACATGCTCGATGACCGGTATGTTCCTCATCGCCGCAGCGCCGTGGCTGCCCGGCGGCGACAGTGTCCTGGGCGTGGACCGGCGGGAGTTGCCCGTGGCGGGGGTGGTGGCGGCCTTCCTCCCCGTAGTCGTTTGCGCGGTGGCCGTGGTGCTGCACACCTTGTCCGGCGACCGCCTTGATGTGGTCACGCCGGTCGTCGGAGGCACCGTGCTGCTCGCGCTGAGCGCGCGTCAGGGCGTGGTGCATGCCGAGAGTCTCTGCCTCGCGAGAGAGGTGGCCACCCGCGAGGATCACTTCCGTACGCTCGTCCAGGGTTCGAGTGACGTAATCGCTGTCGCTGGAGAAGACTGCGTCCTCCTCTACATCAGTCCAGCCGTGCAACAGGTTTTCGGATACCGGCCCGAGGATCTGCTCGGCACCCACTTGCCGCTGCTCATCCACCCCGACGACTTGCCGCCGCTGACAAAGGCCGTCAGTAAGTTGCGGGAGGAATACGAGCTCGGCAGTCACAGCCTTGGGCGTCGTGTGTCCTGCCGGATGCGGTCGGCCGACGGACAGTGGCGCCACGTCGAGTCGACGATCAGCCGTCACGCCAACGGGTTGATCGTCAACAGCCGGGATACGAGCGAGCGAGTTGCGCTGCAGGCACGGCTGGAGCATTTGGCGTTCCACGATGCGCTGACCGGCCTGCCCAATCGTGCTCTGTTCGCCGACCGGATCAAGCACGCTCTGGCCAAACGGTCGGCCGACAGCGCCCCACCCGCACTGCTCTTCCTCGACCTGGACGGCTTCAAGAAAGTGAACGATTCGGCCGGGCATGCAGCGGGTGATGAACTGCTCATCCAGGCAGCGCGGCGGCTGCGGGCCGCGGTACGAGCGGAGGACACCGTTGCCCGCCTCGGTGGGGATGAGTTCGCCGCACTGTTGGAGGGGCACGCCGGAGCGTGCGAGTCCCGCACGCGGGAGGTGGCGGAGCGGCTGCTGTCCGCCTTGACAATGCCGTACCGCCTCGCCGGTACCGAGGCCGTGGTCGCGGCTTCGATCGGGCTCGCGGTGGCAACCCCGGGAATCACCCCCGCCGAATTGATGCGCAACGCCGACCTGGCGATGTACGGCGCCAAGGCCGCGGGCAAGGGCCGCATTCAGGCGTATCGGCCGCAGACGCACAACAATGAGCGTCCAAGTTCTTCAATTCTCCGAGAGGATTCCTGTATCTCACCGGGGTGAGAAAAGAGCGATGGTGCGCAGAGTGCCGGTGGCGCTGTTGACTGCGGGTCAGTTCGAGTTGAAAAAGTCGTTGAGTACTTGGTCGCGGACTGCGGCGAAGCCCTCGAGTGCTCGCGCGAGATGCTCATCGGTGTGCACCGAGATGTAGCTGCTTCTCAGGCGCGGCGACGCTGCGGGAGGAAGCACCGCGTTGACATACACTCCTTGCTCGATCAGGAGATCCCACGCCATGAGCGTGCGCTTTTCATCCACCGTGTCGATGGGGACTATGGGCGCTTGGCCGGCGCCGATTGAATAACCGAGCGACGCCAGTTCCCTTCGCATGAAATCCGCCTTGGAGATCACCGCTTCGGAGCGCCACGGCTCCTCCTGAAGGATGCGCAGCGACTCGGATGCGGCTGCCGTGTTGGCCGGGCTCAAGCTCGCGGAGAACAACAGGCTGCGAGCGTTGTGGCGGAGGTACTCGATTACGTCCTCATCACCGAGGATGGCTCCGCCAGTTGATCCGAAAGCTTTGGAGAAGGCGAGCGTGACGAGTGGCACTTCCGCCATGAGCCCGTAGTGGGCGCAGGTTCCCCTGCCCTCGGCCAACACACCGACGCCGTGCGCGTCGTCGACAAGGAGAGTGGCTTCGTACTCCCGGCACACCCGCACTAATTCAGGCAGTGGACAAAGATCGCCCTCCATGCTGTAGACGCCATCCACCACAACCATCCGACCCGCGTTCTCGGGAAGCTGATCGAGCTTGCGGGTCAGGTCCTGTGTGTCATTGTGCGTGAACCACTGGACTCTGGCCCGACTGAGCCGAGCGGCGTCGACGAGGGAGGCGTGCGCCCGCTTGTCGATGAGAACATGATCGCCCGGACCGCAGAGACCGGTGACAGCGGCCAGGTTGGTCTGATAGCCCGTGGTCAGCAGCAGGGCGGCGGGCTTGCCGAAGAACTCGGCGAGCTCCTTCTCCAAGTGGTCATGGAGGTCGAGGTTGCCGTTCAGGAGACGAGAACCCGTGCAGCCTGCGCCATATCGGCGCGACGCTTCAGCGGCGGCTCCACATACGCGTGGGTCGGTGCTCAGTCCCAGGTAGTCGTTGGAACCGCACATGACGACCTCGCGGCCGTCCGGAAGCCGAGCCACGCCCCGGTCCCGCTCGCTGAAGTTGAGGTAATAGGGGTACAGCCCGCTTCTCTTGAGTTCGCGGGATCGGCTGTACACCGTGCACTTCTCAATGACGCTCATCAATGCCCTCCCCCGGGCTTCCGGCGTTGAGCGAGCGTATCGACTCGTCCCGTGCGGCGACCCTCCCAGCCCCTTAGTCGAATCAATATTTTCCGAATCGACACACGCGGCTATAAAAATAAACCTCTACCCGGTCAAAATCGATCACCCCGGACAATCTTTCCGCCGGATGGTGAATTCCTCCGATCGCCGATATCGCCCGGCGTGAGGCTTTGACCCAGGACCGGGACTCCGTTGGTGATGATGGGCTGCTGACGGCTGGGTGGTGGGAGATCGGCCACCCGCGTCGTCGGGGGCGTCGGGGGCGTCGGGCCCAAGGAGTGGTGTACGCCTGTTCCTCCAGCCGGCGCACGGCTTCAGGGTCGGTGACGGCACGTGCGGGGCCGACAGCGAGAGCGCTCCAGCCCTGGCTCAACGCATCGTCGATGTGATCCACCTCGAAGGCGACCTCCAAATTTGCCGCGGCAGACGGAACGGAATCGGGCGATGTTCGGTACGCCACGACATCGTCCACGACGAGGTAGTTGACGGGAATGATGGCGAGTCCGTCCGCAGTGGTTACCGCCACCCTGCCCACGCCGTGCGTCGACAGCAGTTCGCGGCACTCGTCGGCGGTGAGCTCCAATGAGCGCCTGCCGCATGGGCCGGCTGGTTCCTCAAGTGAGGTTCATCGGCCCCATGGGCGGACCGGGGGCCTGTGCCCGGTCCAGGGGGACGGCGCCCGCGAGAGTGTCGCCGCAGCGCACTTGGCAGCCCGGGAGGCCCTGCGGCGTGGCCTGCCGCTATGACGGTCCATGGACGGCAGAATTCAGTCCGTGTCGCAGGCGGACGCCGAAGGCTGGCCATGGTGCTCCAACCATGGCGGGAGAAGCCGATGCCCTGTGGCTGTTTTCCCGCACGACTGGGGGACACCGTCTGCGGGACGCGTGAAGGGAGTTTGGGCCGAACGTCCCGGATGAGGGCCGAAGCGCCCCTCCTCACCGCCCCGCGCACGGTGGGACGGTGACATCAGCAACCTCTCCGACCAGCCGGATGAAAGGTGGTGGGGACGATGGAGTTGCCCCTCGTCGTGGGTGTGGACGGATCGGATTCCAGCCTGGGGGCTGTGGACTGGGCGGCGGAGGAGGCTGCTCGCCATGGAATTCCCCTGCGGTTGGTGTACGCGTCCCTGTGGGAGCGTTACGAAGGGGAGACGCCTTCGTACAGCGCTGACCGCCCCGCCGAGCAGGTGCTCGCGGACAACATCGTCGGTACCGCCGCGGAGCGTGCCCATAGGTGCAGTCCGGATGTGAAGGTGTCCACCGAGGTGGTGCCCGAGGAGGCGGTGACCGCACTCCTGCGGGAGGGGCACAACGCCTTCGCAGTCGTCACCGGATCACGCGGTCGCGGGGACCTCGCAGGTCTGTTGCTCGGCTCGGTGAGCCTGGCGGTGGCGGCACGTGCCGATTGCCCGGTGATCGTCGTGCGCGGCGACCTGGCCGGCCTGTCGGGCACCCACGAGCGGATCCTCCTGGGTGTCGGTGACCTCGCCGCAGGCTCCAGCGCCGTCCGCTTCGCGTTCCGCGAGGCCGAGGCCCGTAGCTGCACCCTCGATGCCGTACGCGCATGGCGCTGCCCTGCGCACGAGACGACCGACCACCCCTTGCTCACCGGCGACACCGCGAAACTCCACGAGATGCGGGCCGCCACCTTGCTCGACGAGGCGCTGGGCAGGGCTGCGGGCGATCACCCCGCGGTCCAGGTGCGACGCGCCACAGTGGAGGGCCCGGCCCGAAAGGTGCTGCTCGAACGTTCGGCCACCGCGGACCTTCTGATCGTCGGAGCCGAACGCCGTCCGGGACACTTCGGCCTCCAGCTCGGCCGGCTGGCCCACACAGCACTCCACCACGCCGCCTGCCCCGTTGTCGTCGTACCGCAGCGGGTATGAGCCCGTGATTGCCGCGCTGCGGCCCGTGGAAGCCGTGGCGGCGCCCGTTCGACACGGGTAAGGATTGCCTGCGGTACGTGCACGGCAAGTCGCGGATGGACATAGCCCCGCCTGGCGGACTGCCCGTGAGGAGCGCAGCGTGGAATACGGGGGCGCGCCAAGGGAGAGGTGACAGGCATGGGCAGCAGTGATTCGGCACCCCGAGTTGTGGTCGGCGTCGACGGGTCGCCGTCGTCGCACGCGGCGCTTCAATGGGCGGTACGGCACGCAAGCCTCGTCGGAGGCGTCGTGGACGCGGTCTGCGCGTGGGATCTGCCAGGGATACAAGCTTGGTCGGCACCCGCGGTGGACACCGAATTCGACAGGGAGTCTGCCCGCCAACGATTCACCGACGAGATCCAAGAGGTGCTCGGCGAGGTTCGCCCCGTCGACGTACGGGAGCACCTCACGCGCGGCAACCCGGCCGAGGTACTGATCGCTGCGGCGGACGGGGCAGAGGCGTTGGTCGTGGGCAACCGTGGCCGGGGCGGCTTCGCCAGCCTGCTCCTCGGCTCGGTGAGTCAGCAGTGCGCACTGCATGCCACCTGTCCGGTGGTCATCGTCCGTCCGGACAGCAAGGTGGGACAGAGCTAGTCACCACCGCGGCCCTTGATGTCCGAAGCTCGACGATTTCCAGCCTCGGGTGGCAGGGAGGAGTGCGTCGGGGCGGCCCGTGGAGGGTGTGATGTTCTGCCGCGGACGGTTCCACCGGGAACTACGGAAAACTAGGGGCGAACCAGCCTTGACAGGGGGGCGTTCGGCACCCGAGGTTCAAGCCACTTCGGGCCCTGTCGGCGGAGCGTTGTGGCGGAGCCAGTCATGGTAGGCCTCGAGGGCCGTGGGCAGCGTGGGGAACATCAGATCCGCGCCGATGGAATCAGTGAGCCCGTACGCGTCAAGATCGTCACGCAGGTCCTGCTTGACCCGGGCGAGTGCGAAGACGATCCCGCGGGCGACCAGTCGGCGGCGTAGTTCCTCCATGGAGTCCATGGCCGTGATGTCGACTTCGACATTTGCCTCGGTGTTGAGGACGAACCAAGCGACCGGACCTTGATGGTCGTCCACAGCTGCCAGCGCCCGGCGTTGGAAATCCTGGGCGTTGGCGAAGAACAACGGGGAGTCGTACCGGTAGACGACCAAGCCGGGAATCGTGTGGGCCCCCGGATAGTCGTCGACGTCGTGCATACCGGCGAGGCCGGCGACGAGCCCTTGGACGGCGTCGTGCGGGCGGGCAACTCGGGCAAGCATTTCGGCGACGGACAGCCCTACCGCGAGCAGGACGCCGTAGAGGATGTCGAAGGCGAGCACCCCGGCAAGTGAGCTGACAGCCAGCAGGAGTTCGCTGCGGCGGAACGAGGCGAGCCGCTGGAATGCACGCAGATCAATGAGGCGAAGCGCGGCGTAGACGACGATGGCTGCCAGGACGGCTACCGGGAAGTTCGCGAGGACCGGGCTGAGGAAGAGGAGAACCGCGAGCAGTCCGGCCAGGGCCGTGAGCGAGTAGATCTGGGTCCGGCCGCCTGCCGCGTCGGCGAGTGCTGTGCGGCTCGCGCTGCTGCTTACCGGGAACCCATGCAGGACACCGGCGCCGATGTTCGAAGCCCCGAGGGCGAGGAGTTCCTGATTGGTGTCGATGCTCTCGCCCTTGCGTGAGGCGAACGCCCGCGCGGTGAGAATGACGTCGGTATAGCCCACGAGCAGGACACCGGCAGCGGGAAGCGCGAGGTCGGAGAGGTCACCGAAATCAGGCAGTTCGGGACTCGGGAGTCCGGCGGGAACGTCACCGATCACCCGGATTCCGAGTTGCTCCAGGTCGAAAGCGCTCACAGCAGCAGTGGCGAGCACGACAACAATCAACGAAGCAGGGACATTTGGAACCCGCCATTGCATGAGCAGAAGAAGTCCCAGAGCCACTGCGGAGAGCGTGAGCGTTGCCGAATGGAACTGCGACAGCCTGGTGACGAAGGAGCCGAGCTGTCCCGCGAACGAGGTTCCGCCGGCCGGGACCCCGGTGAGCTTCGGCAGCTGATCGACAATCATGATGAGACCCACACCCGCCATATAGCCGACAAGAATCGGCCGGGACAGCAGGTCGGCGACGAAGCCGAGGCGGGCCGCGAACGCGGCGAGGCAGAGCAGTCCGACCACGACAGCGAGGGCGGATGCCAGCGTGGCGTACCGGCCGGCGTCGCCCGCGGCCAACGGACCGACCACGACAGCGGTCATCAGCGCCGTGGTTGATTCCGGTCCCACCGAGAGCTGCCGCGACGAACCCAGCAGCGCGTAGACCGCCAGACACGGCAGAGCCGCCCACAGCCCGCTGATCGGAGGCAGGCCCGCCAGCGACGCATACGCCATGACCTGCGGAATCAGATAGGCCGCCACGGTCACCCCGGCGATCAGATCACCCCGGAGATCGGCGCGCCGGTAGCCGGCCAGAAGGGCCAGCCCCGGCATCAGCCGATGCAGCAAGGGGACCGTGCCGTGCGACGTGTTCATGGGCGCCTTCCTGCGAGGGCTGGAGACATCTCAAACCCTCGTCGTCCTCGGCGCAAGTCAACCGGACGATGGAGCCGGAGGGCATCGGTACACATGGGGCCTGTCGGCCCCCGGAAGGGGTTCACTGGCCCAATCGGGCGAGCACGCCGAGGGGCGATGGTGGAAACCGGTGCATCGACGCGCCATGAGGCAGCGAAGTGAGGAGTCCGATGAACCGCACCCCGTACTTCGTGAGTGACGTGATGTCCTCCCGCGTGGTCGCCGTCGACCGAAGCGCGCCGTTCAAAGAGATCGTCGAGACCCTGGCCACGTGGAAGGTCAGTGCCCTGCCGGTTCTCGACGCCGAGCGCGTTGTGGTGGGCGTCGTCTCCGCAGCGGATCTGCTGCCGAAGGAGGAGTTCCGGGGGAACAACCCGTCTCGCGTGGAGCAGATGCACCGCTTGGCAGACCTTGCCAAGGCAGGTGCCACGACCGCTGCGCAGCTCATGTCGAGTCCCGCAGTCACCATCCACGGAGAGGCACCTCTGGCACAGGCCGCACGGAAAATGGCCGTCGACCATGTCAAGCGTCTGCCGGTGGTGGATGCAGAAGGAAGGCTTCAGGGCGTTGTCAGCCGGTCCGACCTGCTGAAGGTCTTTCTGAGGCCGGACGAGGATCTCGCCGTCGAGATCCGACGAGAAGTCGTCCGGCGACTGTTCCCCGGCGCCGAGGCTGTGCACGTTCGAGTCGACAACGGCATCGTCACACTCAGCGGCACCCTGACCGACACGCGGCTGGTTCCGCTGGCGTCGCGCCTGGTCAGGGCGGTTGCGGGCGTCGTGGATGTCGAGTGGGCTCTGGGCGGCGACGCCCCGGCGACAGCGGACAGACCAGTGATGGCGGATGAAACATCGGGGACGGACGACTGATCGCTTGATGCCGATGTGACGGGCCATCGACCGAGGCGCCCGGCTCGGCAGGGCGTCAGCTTGTGCGCTCCACGTCCTTGTGCTCCGGGCCACCGAGCACGACCTTGAGCGCACCCGTGTCGGCCGCGCGTGAGAACACGTCGTACGCCTCCTCGATCTGTCCCAGTTCGAAGCGATGGGTCGCGATCGCAGCCGCGGGCAGTCGACCGGCAGCCAGCATGCCCAGCAGAACCGGTGTGGAGTAGGTGTCCACCAGGCCGGTCCTGATCGTCACGTTCTTGATCCAGAGGTCTTCCAGGTGGAGCGTGGCGGGTTTGCCGTGTACGCCCACGTTGGCCACATGGCCTCCCGGCCGTACCACACGCGTGCAGAGTTCAAAGCTTTCCGGTACTCCGACGGCCTCGATGGCCACATCGGCCCCGAGCCCCTCGGTCAGATCCGAGACCAGCTGCTCAGGGTCTTCCGCCGCGTTGACGACGGCGTCCGCACCGAGTTCGCGGGCGGCATCCAGCCGCGACTTGGCCAGGTCCACCGCGATGATCCTGCCGGGCGAGAACAGCCGTGCCGTGGCGATGGTGGCGAGCCCGATGGGGCCGGCTCCCACGACCACGACGGTGTCGCCGGGCCGGACTCCTCCGTTGAGGACGCCCACCTCGTACGCAGTGGGGAAGATGTCGGACAGCAACACGGCGTCGCTGCTGCTCACTGCTGCGGGCAGCGGATGGACGGAGAAATCGGCGAAGGGAACGCGTACGTACTCGGCCTGCGTGCCGTTGATCAAGTGGCCGAGCACCCATCCCCCGTTGCCCCGGCACTGCCCGTACATCTGCTCGCGGCAGTAGCGGCAGCGGCCGCAGGGGGAGATGCAGGAGACGAGCACCCGGTCGCCGGGGCGGACCGTGCCGACATCGCTTCCCGCCTCGACGACCTCGCCGACGGCCTCGTGCCCGAGGACGGTCCCCGGGGTCACTTCGGGCACGTCGCCCTTGAGGATGTGCAGGTCTGTTCCGCAGATGGTCGTGGTGTCGATGCGGACGACGATGTCCGTGGGCTCTTGGATGCCCGGATCTGCCACCTTGTCCCAAGAGGCCTGGCCGGGGCCGTGGAAAACGAGTGCCTTCATGACGTTCCTCTCCTCAGCTGTCCGATGTGTGCCTGTTGTCTCTCCCCCAGCCTGTGGTGGAGAGACAACAGACGCACAGGGGCCGATCGGTCCCTCGGTGGGGGTTCACCGGCCCGATCGGCACAAGGTCGTGCCTCGCTCCGGAGAACGCGTCTTGGCGTGCTGAAACAGGGCCGTCCGGCCCAGGTGCAGGGCCGCCAGGCCTCTGCCGCCTGGCCCGCTTCCCGTCCACGCTGTGGACAAGGAACGAACCCCGGACCGCGCACACGGCCCCGAGGGACGGAGACAGCAATGACCACGGTGCCCCCACTGCTGAACGTCCTGCCGCCCGAAGCCCGCGGCAGGCTGATGGAGCTCGCCCTGGAGACAAACTTCCCGGCAGGCGCCCGCATCTTCGAGGAGGGCGCCCGCGCGGACCGCTTCTGGATCATTCTCAATGGAACCGTCGCCCTCGACCTGCACGTTCCGGGACGCCGCGCCGCCGTCGTGGACCACCTTGGCCCCGGCGATCTGCTGGGCTGGTCCTGGCTCTTTCCCCCACGCAGCTGGCATCTCGGTGCCGCGGCGGGCAGCCCCGTCCGGGCACTGGAATTCGACGCTGTGAAGGTGCGTGCCCTGTGCGACGAGGACTGGGAGCTCGGCCAGGCGCTCACTCTCCGCATCGCCGAGGTGATCGCCAACCGGCTCCAGTCCGCGCGCGGTCGCCTGCTCGACCTGTACGGGCCCGCCGGCGGCGCAACCACGCGCCTCGCGCGCTGAGGCCACACGCGCCCGGCCGGCTCGTTCAGCAGTGGTACGGGGGGCCCGTGTGAGTCAGGATCCATGGGGGGACAACGCGGCAAGGATCAGACAATGGCCGAGTCACGAACGTTCTCGAACGAGACACCGATCAGGGTGTTCCTTCTGGACGACCACGAAGTCGTCAGGCGTGGCCTTCACGATCTCCTTGGCGGAGAGCCGGACATCACCGTGGTCGGAGAAGCCGCCACCGTCGACCACGCCCTCGCTCGAGGGCCTGCCCTGCGGCCCGATGTGGCCATTCTCGACGTACGCCTGCCGGACGGCGACGGCATCACAGTGTGCAGGGAACTGCGCTCACGCATGCCCGAGCTGGCCTGCCTCATGCTGACGTCGTTCGACGACGACGACGCGCTGCTGGACGCGATCATGGCGGGCGCCGCCGGGTACGTCCTGAAACAGATCCAGGGCTCGGACCTCGTCACAGCTGTCCGCACCGTCGCAGCCGGGCAGTCCATGCTCGATCCGGCCACCACCACGAGGCTCATGCAGTCCCTGCGCCACGACGAGACCGCTCAGGAGCCCGAGAATTCGGCGCTGTCCGCGCTCTCCCCGCGCGAACACCAGATCCTGGACCTGATCGGCGAAGGAATGACCAACCGCCAGATCGGCTCGCAACTCTTCCTCTCCGAGAAGACGGTGAAGAACCACATCTCGCGGCTGCTGTCCAAGCTCGGCGTCGAGCGGCGCATTCAGGCGGCCGTCATGGCCACTCAGGTGCATGGGCGCCCGGGACCGGAGACACACGGGCACCACGACCGAGGGCCGGACGAATACCCGTGACTGCTCCCCGCCTCGCCCTCGGCCGCACCGTATTCCTATGGCATGACCGGGGGCACGTCCTATCGTGGTGTGTGCGGGCTGTGACTCGTCGGTCGGCTCGACTGTGGCGGAGGCTCTGTGGAGCGAGAGCACGACCTGGGGACCGAAAACCTTCCGCGGCTCCGGCTGGACGAGCTGCTGCAGGAGCTGCACGTACGCATCAACGCGATACGCGGCACGCGCGACCGTGTCCATGGCCTGCTGGAAGCCGTACTGTCGGTCGGACGCGAACTCGATCTCCCGCAGGTTTTGCGGAGGATCGTGGAAGCCGCGGTGGTCCTGGTGGACGCCGAGTACGGCGCGCTGGGCGTGATCGGACACGATCGGAAACTGTCGGAATTCCTGACGGAGGGCATCGATGACGAGCTGAGGGCTCGGATCGGTGATCTGCCGAGTGGTCATGGCATCCTCGGCGAGTTGATCCGGCACCCCGAGCCTCTGCGCCTGGCGGAGCTGTCCCACCACCCGTCCTCCTACGGCTTTCCGGCGAATCACCCGCCGATGCATTCGTTCCTGGGGGTGCCGATCAGGGTGCGGGACAAGGTCTTCGGGAATCTGTATCTCACCGAGAAGCGCAGTGCGAAGGAGTTCGACGCCGAGGACGAGGCGGTGCTCTCCACCCTGGCTGTCGCTGCTGGAGTGGCGATCGAGAACGCCCGGCTGTACGAGGAGGCGCGGCTCCGGGAGCAGTGGCTGGCGGCGAGCGCGGAAGTGACGAGCCGCCTCCTTTCCGGGGCGTCCAGGGCGGAGGTCCTTGAGCTGATCGTCGAGCGGGCGCGGCAGCTCGTGTCCGCGGACCTGTGCCTGGTGGCGGTGCCGGCGGAGGGCGCGGACGGACTGCGTACGGCCGTGGTCGCGGGCAACGAGACACAGGCCCTCAACGGCTCGCTCCTTCCCGGACGAGACGGCTTCGTCGGAGAGGCGTTCAGTGGGGGCGAGCCAGTCCTGAGCAGCGACATCGAGCACGATCCGCGCGGCGGCGAGGAGAGGCCCCGGTGGGCGGGGCTTGGTCCTGCCGTGGCGGTGCCGATGGGCACTCGGGGAGGGGAACGTGGCGTGCTGCTGCTGGCCCGCGCTTCCGGCAGTACGGCGTTCGGCCGGGAGGAGTCGGCGCTCCTGCTCGGGTTCGCCGGCCAGGCGGCGCTGGCGATGGAGCTTGCGGAACGACGCAGCGACGCCGAACAGGTCGCCCTCCTGGAGGATCGCGACCGGATCGCACGCGACCTCCACGACCTGGCCATCCAACGGCTGTTCGCAACGGGTATGACACTCCAGAGCGCCCAGAGATTCGTCGAGCATCCGGAGGCCGTCGAACGCCTTGGGCGTGCGGTGGGGGACCTGGACGACACCATCAAGATCATCCGGTCGACGATCTTCGGGCTCAGGACCCATGACGCGGAGCCCGGTGGACGAGGGGTGCGCCGACGTCTTGCCGCGGAAGTGGCGGCAGCTGCCCTGACGCTGGGGTTCACACCTTCGGTGCGACTGGAGGGACTGGTCGACACCGATGTTCCCGGGCGGATCGCCGACCACGCGATCGCTGTCGTTGCCGAGGCGCTCAGCAATGCGGCCAGGCACGCGGAAGCGGGATCCGTCGACCTGCATCTCGTCGCGGCAGGCGGCGAACTGACTCTGACCGTGACGGATGACGGCGTCGGCATTCCGGACGGCGTGGCTCGCAGCGGGCTGAAGAACATCGAAGAACGGGCTGCGGCCCTGGGCGGTTCCTTCGTGCAGGAGGTACCACCGGGCGGAGGCACGCGGCTGATCTGGTGTGTCCCGTTGCCCGGCGTGAAAGCTGCGCCCTGACCGGTGTCAGCCGGAAAGGCCCAGGGCCCGATGGGCCCGGCAGCCGCAGCATCGAGATCACCGGCGACGTCGCCCTGGTACGCCAGGAGTTCAGCATGAACTTCACGAACTCCTCCGCGACCGAGGCCATCGACGTATTCTCCTGCGCACGCGTCGGTAGCGCCCGGAGCATCATCAGCGTCCTCAGCGACACGCAGCCCAAGTCCCGCCCGAGACGGCCCTGATCTGCGTGAGCGATACGTGAGCGAATGGGCGGCACCCAACGGACCGGGCGTCACCTCCGGAGAGCACGATGCGTATCTGAGATCGCGGTCAGCGCGGCGGTCAACTGCTCGTCGAGGAACTCCGTTGTCTCGGGGTCTCCCTGCATGGCTCGCCTCCCTGCTCCTGGCCGGGTGGGCACGAAGAGACGCCGCACCGGCGGCCGCCCGCATACGGACATCGATTCACCGGACAAGTCCGACTTCCAGGAAGGGCGCACCTACCCGCGATCCCGAGCGGCAACGGCCACCACATGGCTCACACGTCGCCGCTCCTTACCGTCCGACGCGCGGCGGCCGAGCGGGAGCCGACCAGGAGCAGGCACAGCACCGCGACTCCCGACAAGGCGGCTCTCGGGTTGAGCGAAGAGGGGAAACGAGCGCGGCGAGCGACCGTGCCCCGTGCTCGCGCCATCGTGCCCACCCGCACCCCCGACGTCAGCCGCCGTGTCCCGGAGAACCGATGAGACTCATGATCCGGCGGACAGGGCCCCGCCTGCAGCGGCCGGGGCCAAGCGCACGGCCGGCCGCTTCAAGGGGTAGGGATGCCGCCGGGGCGGGCCGGGAGGCCGAAGCGTACCGGGACGCCCGGCGAATACAGCACGCTCACCGGCTCCCCCGCCGGTTCGGGCAGTCCTGCGGCCGCCACCAGGTCCTGGTCGCACTCGATCAGATCGGCACGGTGCAGGGGCCAGCGCGGATGCGTGTTCGGCAGGTACACCGACCGTCCGAAAAACGTGTTGTGCATGCCCCAGCGTGCGGTCAGGAAGTGTTCGAGCTCGCTGGGGGTCTCGACGCGCTCGCCGATCCGCAGAGCAATACGGCTGTGCGCGCCTCGCGGCCCTGGCCAGCGCCGCGTGCTGGTGTAGGTGAGTGTGTCGCCGTCGCGCCGGATCGCCATCCGGGACCACAGGTACGGCAGCCGGAACAGCGTACGCGCGACCGCCACCGGGATCAGCCGGGAGGCATCGAGCGATCGGAAGACCACCCCTCGGCGCCCATGGGCATCCCTCGAGTAGAGACGGACATTCGTCTCGGGGAAGGTACCCAGATAAGGGACGCCGGGGAGGCGGAACCAGCCGACCCGGTGCATCCGGAAGGCGACGAGTCCGATGTAGGTGACCCCATGGAGCGTGTCGGGAACGGTCTCGGCCGGCAGGAGCGGTGCCACGTCTGCCGGATCGGCGGCCCAGTGCAGGAATGCCAGGTCCAGCCAGGACTGGGTCAGCAGGGGGCTTACCCCGGGGTGGGGTGAGTCGGCCGTTATGGATTGGGGAGCACGGGGCGTGGGCGGCACCCTTTCAGCATCGCAGAGTCCACTCCGCGGCCATGCGGAGGGGGCCTCGATCCGAGTACGGGACGAGGGGGCGAGGACGCCGAGGACGCCGAGGACGGCAAGATGGCACGGCAGACGTCGGCTGCCGTACCTACTGCAATGCGTGTACCACCGCTGTGAAGGCCGCCGGCGCGCGGTGAGCGGCAGGGACGATCAGACGTGCTGTGGCGGGGTACCGAGCCGCTCTCAGCAGGCCCTCGGTCAGCAGCCGGTGACGTCTCGTCAGCCGTGCCCACTGCGCGGGATACGCCTGAGGCCGGACAGCGGCCAGGCACCTGACCGCCGCCGCGGCCGTCGCCATGGCCAGTGCGATGCCTTCGCCCGTCAGAGCGTCGACATAGCCCGCCGCGTCACCGACCAACAGGGCACGTCCGGCCCGCTGACTCCGCGCCCGCTGCCGCAACGGCCCGGCGCCGCGCACCGAATTCGCCCCGCGGCCCCCGAGTACAGCGGCGAGAGCGGGAAACGCCGTCAGGTGCTCGTCGTAGGAACAACGGTCGCGGCTGAGTACGGCGACGCCCACCAGGTTGTCCCCGACCGGCGTCACATACGCCTCGCTGTGGCGGGACCAGTGGACCTCCACGAAGTCGGTCCACGGGGCGATGCGGTAGTGGCGGCGCATGCCGTATCGCCGCGATGCACCCCCGGGACGGTCCAGGCCGAGCTCCCGGCGTAGCGGAGAATGCAGGCCGTCGGCGGCGATCAGCCACCGCGCCGTCAGCCCCGCCGCGCTGACACGGTCGTGGGCCTGGCGGATCTCCCCCACCTTGCCCGGAACGATCCGCACCCCGAGTTCCACGGCCCGCTGATACAGGGCGGCGTGCAGTTCGGTCCGCCGTACGCCGAGTCCGGGGCTGCCATGGAACGTTGCCTCCGCGCGACGGGCGCCCGCGAGGTAGCGGATCCCGCGCAGGTCGTGGCCGGACACCTCGACACCCAGCGAACGCAGCGCCGCCACACCGCTGGGCATGATTCCCTCGCCGCAGGCCTTGTCGACGGGAGCGGTGCGGGGCTCGACCACGACGGCTTCCATACCCACCCGAGCGGCGTGGATCGCCGCCGCCAGGCCGGCCGGGCCTCCGCCCGCCACCAGGAGGTCGATCACGACCGTACGTCCGCTGCCGCCGCGGAGGCCAGCGCCCCGTCCTCGCACCGGATGCGGACAGCCATGAGCACCGCGTTGAGCACGGTGAAGGCGACGGCAGTCACCCACGCACTGTGGACCAGCGGCAGCGCCAGCCCCTCGGCGGCGACCGCGACGTAGTTGGGGTGGCGCAGCCATCGATAAGGTCCGTCGGTCACCAGGGGCAGGCCCGGGACGACGATGACGCGGGTGTTCCACTGATGTCCGAGCGTACGGATGCACCACCAGCGCAACGTCTGAGCGGCGACGACCACGACCACCATGGTCCAGCCGAACAGCGGGAGGAACGGGCGGTCGGCCAGCCAGACTTCGGCGAGGCAGCCCCCCAGCAGGGCGGTGTGCAGGGCGACCATGGCCGGGTAGTGCCCGCTGCCGGCTTCGATGCCGCCGCGGGCCCGGCTCCAACGGGTATTGCGCAGCGCCACGGCAAGTTCGGCGCAGCGCTCGACCGCGACGGCCAGCACCAGAGCGGTGTACCAGATCATGCGTCCTCCGACCTACCAGCGCAGCAGTACCAGTTCGCAACAGAAACCGGGGCCCATGGCCATCAGCAGACCGGGCGTTCCCGGTTCGGGCCGCCTCTGCTCCAGCGTGTCCCGAAGGACATACAGGACCGAGGACGACGACAGGTTCCCCACCTCGGCCAGCGAGCGCCAGGTGACGTCGAGGGCGCCCTCGGGCAAGGAGAGAACCTCGGAGACGGCTTCCAGGACCTTGGGGCCGCCGGGGTGGCACACCCAGTGGGCCACATCCTTCGGCTTGAGCCCGTGCTCCTCCAGGAATCCGTGGACGTCGTCGGCGAGATACCGGCGGACGACCGCCGGGACGGCCACGTCCAGCACCACCCTGAAGCCAGAGCTTCGGATGTCCCAGCCCATCACCCGTTCGGTGTCCGGGTACATACGGCTGCGGGTGGCCACTACCTCCGGGCCGGCCGTCGACGACCGGCGGTCGCCGACGGCGACCACAGCGGCCGCCCCGTCGCCGAACAGCCCGGTCGCCACCAGGTTGGCGGGCCTCGCGTCATTGCGCTGGAAGGTGAGGGAGCAGAGTTCGACCGAGAGCAGCACAGCGACATGGTCGGGCCAGCCGAGCAGGTAGTCGTGCAGCCGAGCCACACCGGCCGCCCCGGCGACGCAGCCCAGGCCGAAGATGGGCAGCCGTTTCACATCGGGTCGCAGGCCGAGACGCCCGACGAGCCGGGCATCGATGGAGGGCGCGGCCACTCCGGTGACGGATGTGAACATCAGCAGGTCCACATCAGCGGGCCGCAGCCCCGCCGTCCGCAGCGCACCGCGGACGGCCTCGGCACCCAGATCGGCAGCCGCGCCGATGAAGACGTCGTTTGCCGCGCCGAGGCCATCCAGCTCGCAATAGCACTCCAGCGGCAGCACCATGTGCCGCGTGCGTACCTGCGCGTTCTCGTGAAGGCGATCGAGGGCACGGCGATCGGCGCCCGGTGGCAGGCAGGTGCGGGCCACCATGTCGGTGATCTCGCCCTGGGTGTGGCGGTACGGTGCCAGGGAGCCGTGAACAGCCGCGATCCGGGTCATCCCGCTTCCCGCTTCGGAGGCATCATGGCCCCATTCCTTGCCCGCAGAAAGGCGGAAGACACCTCAAGTAGCCCGTGCGGCTGTCACACCCGTCCGTCCCGGAATGCCTACCATCGCCCGATGGGCACTACGGATCCGTCACAGGTATGCGGCACGACCGCGTGGCCGCTCCGCCGTGCGGTGGGGCTGGCCCTGTCCTGCCATCCGGGGCCTGTGGTCGCTGTGACTGTCCTGGCTACCGCACTGGCCGTCAGCGCCGACCTCAGCGGGGCGCGTTGCGCGCTGATCGGCGCGGCGGTGCTGGCCGGCCAGCTCTCGGTGGGCTGGTGCAACGACGCCTTCGACGCCCGGCGCGACACCGCGGTCGGCCGCCGCGGCAAACCGGTGGCCGATGGCGCGGTGGGCCTGAGCGCGGTGTGGGCGGCGGCGTTCGCCGCCCTCCTGCTGTGTGTGCCTCTGTCGCTGGCCTGTGGTCTCTTCGCCGGTACGGTGCACCTGACCGCGGTGGCGGCGGCATGGATGTACAACCTCAAGCTCAAGGCGACGGTGCTGTCCTGGCTGCCGTACGTGATCGGATTCGGTACCCTGCCGGCTGTCGTCACCCTGAGCAAACCCGGCCACCCCTGGCCCCAGTGGTGGGCCGTGACGGCCGGAGCGCTGCTCGGCATCGCGGCCCATCTGGGCGACGTGCTCCCGGACATCGGCGATGATCTGGGGACCGGGATGCGCGGGCTGCCGCAGCGGCTGGGCGTCAGCGGCACCCGGCTGCTGTTGCCGGTCCCCCTGGTGGCGGCAACGGCGGTACTGGTGCTGGGACCCGCGGGACCCCCGGGCGTGTGGGGAGCGGCGGCACTGTTGACGGCGCCGCCGACAGCAGTCGCGGGGCTCGCACTTGGCCGGTACTGGCGCAAGGCGGCATTCGCCGGGACGGTCGCCGTGGCGGCGGCAGATGTGACGCTGCTCCTGGTGCGGGGCACCGCCCTTGCCTGACTCCGGTGTCACACTGCATCGGACGGGGCGATGCCCCGAGTCACGGCAGCGGGGCCGCCCCCGACCCCCTCCGGGAGACCTCCGACGTGCCCCGGCAGCACGGGCCGTCCCCGGCGTCAGCGGCGCCGCAGGGACGCGTCGGACAATGCCGGCGGTGTGTAGTAGAAATCGTCCCGGTTCAGGTCCGTGCCCGGAGGCACGATGTCGTCGATCCGGTCCATGATGTCCGGGCTCAACCCGACGTCCACTCCCGCCAGTAGGTCCTCCAGGTGCTCGCTCGTCCGCGGGCCGATGATCACCGAGGTGACGGCCGGGTGGGCGCGTACGAAGGCGATCGCCAGGTGTGCGAGCTTCAGGCCCGCGTCGTCGGCCAGCGTCGTCAGCTCGCCGAGGACTTCCAGCTTGCGGGCGTTGCCCGGCACCGACGGGTCGAACTTGTGCCGCTCAAGGGCCGCCCGGCCGCTGCCCGCCGTGAGGTTGATGTCCGTCGGCCTGGCGTACTTGCCGGAGAGCCAGCCCGCGCTGAGCGGGCCCCAGGTCAGCACACCCATGCCATAGCGCTGGGCGGTGGGCAGCACTGCGGCCTCGACGCCACGGGCCAGGATCGAGTACGGCGGCTGCTCGGTGCGGAAACGGATGTGGCCGCGCCGCTCGGCCGTCCACTGGGCCTCGACGATCTGTTCCGCGGGGAATGTGGAGTGGCCGATCGCGCGTACCTTGCCCGCGCGTACGAGATCGGACAGGGCGGAAAGGGTCTCGTCGATGTCGGTGTCCGCGTCGGGTCGGTGCACCTGGTACAGGTCGATGTAGTCGGTGCCCAGGCGGCGGAGGCTGTTCTCCACGGCGCGGGTGAGCCAGCGCCGTGAGTTTCCGCTGTGGTTGGGATCGTCGCCCATCGAGCTGCTGCCCTTGGTGGCGAGTACGACATCGTCCCGGCGGCCCTTGAGCGCCTTCCCGACGATCTCCTCCGATTCGCCCAGGCTGTAGACGTCTGCGGTGTCCACAAAGTTGATGTCTGCGTCCAGCGCCCGGTGGATCATACGGACGGACTCGTTCTGGTCGCCACTGCCCCAGGCGCCGAACATCATGGTGCCCAGCGCGTATTCGCTCACCGAGATACCCGTACCACCGAGGATCCTGCGCTTCATCAGAGCCACGCCTTTCGTAGGTCGGCTGCAGTGAGCTTCCCCGATGCCGGTTCCGCTCAGAGATCGTCATTCATGAGGTGGTGACGACAACCTTGCCCCGGATGTGCTTCCCGGCGAAGTCGGCGACGGCCTGTACAGCGTCCGCGAACCCGTGGCGTGCACCGATTTCCACCTTCAGCCGCCCGTCGGCCGCCCGGGCTGCCAGATCGTCGAGATCGCCCGGCTCCGCCTGGAAGGAGCCGATGTAGACCGGCGAAACGTCGCGGCCCAGGTCGTCGGGCCCGAAGAGCGGCGACACCAGCCGGCCGCCCGGGCGGACCGCACGCGCGGTGTTCGTGAGTCCTTCACCCGAGTTGACCAGGTCGATGACGACATCAACGCCGCCGGGCACCAGGCGCAGGGTCTGCTCCACCACATCAGCGTTCTTGTAGTCGACGGTGTCGGTGGCGCCGAGGCCGCGCACATACTCCTCGTCGTCCGCGACGGCCGTGGCGATCACACGGGCCCCGAGTGCGTGGGCCAGCTGCACGGCGTACATTCCGATGCCGCCGGTCGCCCCGACCACCAGCACGCTCTCGCCCTCCGTGAGCCGGACGGCGCGCACCAGGCAGACCGCGGTGAGCCCCGATTCGGGGATGGCGGCGCCGTGCAGGCTGTTCAAGCCCGCAGGCCGCCGGGCGAGCAAGGGACCGGGTGACGCCACCGTGTACTCGGCCACGGCGCCCGCTTGCCCGGTGAAGGCGAGCACCGGATCACCCGGCGCGTATCCGGAAACGCCCTCCCCCACTTCGGCAACGGTGCCCGCCGCGTCCATCCCGATCACCAGCGGGTGCTCGACCGGGAAGAGGTCCTTCGCCCCGCCGGTGATCAGCTTCAGGTCGAGCGGGTTGAGTGCCGCGGCCTCGACCTTGATCAGCACCTGGCCGGGTTCCACGGTGGGTGTGGGGAGCTCGGTGATCGTGATCTGGTCCAGCGGCATGTAGTCGGTGGCGACGAGGGCTTTCACGGGCGACTCCCTGAGGTGAGCAAGCCACCGCCCCACGGCGGTCGGCGGCTGGGGCACCGGACGTGAGCACCCTCCTCTCTTCTACTCGGTCGGACCCGCCCAAGCGAGGAGCCCGACCGTACGCGCCGCCGGACGAGGCGTCGCCGAGCGTCACCAGCCGGCTCTGTCAGCCCTGGCAGCCATGGACGACGAGCTCCAGCGCCTCCGCCGCGAGCTGAGCACGTTCAGCCGTACGTTCCCCGCTCCGGTCCCGGACCAAGAACAGGGGGACGACGCCAAGGGCGTCGTCCCCCTCCCCCGCCGCTGATGTCTCAACAGCCTCATCAGCAAGGCCGAGGTCCAGAGGCGGAAGACGTGTTGGGCCTGGTCGTCTCACGGTCTCCGCGAGGGCCTCGGTCAGGTGCCGACGTAGGCCGCGAGGTGCTCGCCGGTGAGGGTGGATCGGGCGGCGACGAGGTCGGCGGGTGTGCCCTCGAAGACGATCCGGCCGCCGTCGTGGCCGGCGCCGGGGCCGAGGTCGATGATCCAGTCGGCGTGCGCCATGACCGCCTGGTGGTGTTCGACGACGATGACCGACTTGCCGGAGTCGACGAGCCGGTCGAGGAGGCCGAGCAGCTGCTCGACGTCGGCGAGGTGCAGGCCGGCGGTCGGCTCGTCGAGGACGTAGACGCCGCCCTTCTCGGACATATGGGTGGCCAGCTTGAGCCGTTGCCGCTCGCCGCCGGACAGCGTGGTGAGCGGCTGGCCGAGGCTGAGGTAGCCGAGCCCGACGTCGGCGAGCCGGTCGAGGATCTTGTGTGCGGCCGGCGTGTGTGCCTCGCCGGCGCCGAAGAACTCCTCGGCCTCGGTCACCGACATCGCGAGCACCTCGCTGATGTCGCGGCCGCCGAGGTGGTGGTCCAGGACCGATGCCTGGAACCGCTTCCCCTCGCACTCCTCGCAGATGGTGGCGACGCCGGCCATCATCGCCAGGTCGGTGTAGATGACGCCGGCGCCGTTGCAGCTGGGGCAGGCACCCTCGGAATTGGCGCTGAACAGCGCCGGTTTCACGCCGTTGGCCTTCGCGAACGCCTTGCGGATCGGGTCGAGCAGTCCGGTGTACGTCGCCGGGTTGCTCCGCCTGGAGCCGCGGATCGCGCCCTGGTCGATGGACACCACGCCCTCCCCGGCGGGGATCGACCCGTGCACGAGCGAGCTCTTGCCGGAGCCGGCGACGCCGGTGACGACGGCGAGCACCCCGAGCGGGATGTCCACATCGACGTCGCGCAGGTTGTGCGCCGACGCGCCGCGGATCTCCAGCGCCCCGGTGGGCTTGCGCACCGTCTCCTTGAGGGTGGCCCGGTCGTCGAAGTGGCGGCCGGTGATGGTGCCGCCTGCCCGCAGTCCCTCGACGGTGCCCTCGAAGCAGACGGTGCCGCCCGTGGTGCCGGCGCCGGGGCCGAGGTCGACGATGTGGTCGGCGATCGCGATCGTCTCCGGCTTGTGCTCCACCACGAGCACCGTGTTGCCCTTGTCGCGCAGCCGCAGCAGCAGGTCGTTCATCCGCTGGATGTCGTGGGGGTGCAGGCCGATGGTGGGCTCGTCGAAGACGTAGGTGACGTCGGTGAGCGAGGAGCCGAGGTGGCGGATCATCTTGACGCGCTGTGCCTCGCCGCCCGACAGCGTGCCCGAGGGCCGGTCGAGGGAGAGGTAGCCGAGGCCGATCTCCACGAACGAGTCGAGGGTCTGCTGCAGCGCGGTGAGCAGCGGCGCCACCGAGGGCTCGTCGAGGCCACGGACCCATTCGGCAAGGTCGCTGATCTGCATCGCGCAGGCGTCGGCGATGCTGATCTTCTTGATCTTCGACGACCGGGCGGCCTCACTGAGCCGGGTGCCGCCGCACTCGGGGCAGGCGGTGAAGGTGACGGCCCGGTCCACGAACGCCCGGATGTGCGGCTGCATCGCCTCCCGGTCCTTGGAGAGGAACGACTTCTGGATCTTGGGGATCAGCCCCTCGTAGGTGAGGTTGACGCCCTCGACCTTCACCTTGGTCGGCTCCCGGTAGAGGAAGTCCTGCATCTCTCTTTTGGTGTACTTGCTGATCGGCTTGTCGGGGTCGAGGAAGCCCGACTCGGCATAGGTCCGCACGGTCCAGAAGCTGTCCGACTTCCAGCCGGGGATGGTGAACGCGCCCTCGGCGATCGACTTGGAGTCGTCGAAGAGCTGGGTGAGGTCGATGTCGGAGACCGTGCCCCGGCCTTCGCAGCACGGACACATGCCGCCGGTGATGCTGAAGTCGCGACGCTCCTTCACGGTCCGTCCGGCGCGCTCCAGGGTGACCGCACCCGCTCCACTGATCGAGGCGACGTTGAAGGAGAAGGCCTGGGGCGAGCCGATGTGCGGCTGCCCGAGTCGGCTGAACAGGATGCGCAGCATCGCGTTGGCGTCGGTGGCGGTGCCGACCGTGGAGCGGGGGTCGGCGCCCATCCGCTGCTGGTCGACGATGATCGCGGTCGTCAGCCCATCGAGTACGTCGACCTCGGGCCGCGCCAGGGTGGGCATGAAGCCCTGCACGAAGGCGCTGTAGGTCTCGTTGATCAGCCGCTGTGACTCCGCGGCGATGGTGCCGAACACCAGAGAGCTCTTGCCCGAGCCGGAGACACCGGTGAACACCGTCAGCCGGCGCTTCGGGATCTCGATGCTGACGTCCTTGAGGTTGTTCACGCGCGCGCCGTGCACGCGGATCAGGTCGTGGCTGTCGGCAGCGTGCAGCGCAGGCGACTGCGTGTCCGTCCTCGTGGCCATGCTCATCATGTCTCCATCTGTTGGGCGGGGCCGCCTTCGCGGTCTCCGTCGGCGTCGCCTGGCTCGATCTAACCAGCGGTACGGGGTGGCCGGCGCACGCGGGTCGAAGCCGGTGCGCGCGGCGAACCGGTCACCCGCTTCTGCGGCAGCGAGTCGATCTCGAGGACGAGGACCTTGTCTTCGCCCTCGATCATGGACACGTCGCGGGTGGGCCCAGCCCCAGCCGAACGGTTCGGGTGGTGGCGAGATTCCTGCCGGTGGGGCGGTCCGTCGGCGTGGCCAGCAGCAGCGCCTCGCCGTCCCGGTCGAAGGACAGCGGCACCGGATACGGCGCACCGCCCTCCGAGGCACTGGCAACCCGGACATCGATGTCGTGGGTGAGCCGATGCTCGGTGTCGCGACGACGCTGAGCGCGGGAGCGGGGGGCGGATCGGTCCTGAAGCAGCCCGAGGACGTTGCCATCGGGGTCGGTGACGGTGGCCACCAGGCGGCCCCCACCGACGTCGTGCGCGGGCTCCGTCACGGTGCCGTCCGTGCAGGTCATGGCTGCGATAGCCGGACGACTCAGCGCAGCTCCTGGATGCGGATCAGATTGCCCGCGGGATCGCGGAAGGCGCAGTCGCGGACGCCGTACGGCTGCTCGGTCGGCTCCTGGACGACCTCGGCGTCGCCGGCCTGCACCTTCTCGAAAGTGCCGTCGAGGTCCCGGGTGGCCAGCATGATCCAGCCGTAGGTGCCCTTGGCCATCATCTCGGCGATGGTGCGGCGCTCGTCCTCGGTGACCCCTGGGTCGACGGCCGGCGGCGCCAGAAGGATGGACGTGCCGGGCTGGCCGACGGGGCCGACCGTGATCCAGCGCATCTTGCCCTGTCCGACGTCGCTGCGCACCTCGAAGCCGAGGGTGTCGCGGTAGAAAGCCAGGGACGCGTCCGGGTCGTCATGCGGGAGGAAGCTCGTGTGAATGGTGATATCCATGACGATCACGCTAGCTGCGACTAGGTGACCGGCGCTTCTCGATTCCTGATCGGTCTGGTCACCGCTTTCGCCACACACGGCGGCATCCCCGCCGCAGCGCCTGTAGCGCGGCGCCGGTAGGCGCTGGGCGACATGCCCACCAGCTCGGTGAAGCGGGTACTGAAGGTGCCCAGCGATGAGCAGCCGACCGCGAAGCAGACCTCGGTGACGCTGAGGTCGCCACGACGCAGCAGCGCCGTCGCGCGCTCGATACGCCGCGTCATCAGATACGCGTACGGCGCCTCGCCGTAGGCCAGCCGGAACTGGCGGCTGAGGTGCCCGGCCGACATGTGCACGCCGCGGGCAAGCGCCTCGACGTTCAGCGGCTGCGCGTACTCCCGGTCGATCCGGTCGCGGACGCGGCGCAGCCGCGCGAGGTCGCTCAAGCGCTGCGCCGCGGCGGGTCTGCTGGTCACCTGCTCGATCGTGCCACGTCGCGCCGGAGTTGCCCAGCGCTGTCGGCGTCCCACCCCACTCCTCGTCCGCTCTGGCCCGGTCTGCTCCGCTCACGCCCTCGACCTGCTCAGGCCCTGAGGTATTCGGCCTTCGCCGCGTCAACCCAGTGGTCCCCGGTAAGCAGGTCACGGTCCGCTCACCAGGGATCGCCATGCACAAAACACCGCACCGTCAGCGAAGGGAAGGCGTCATACCCGCAGCGGGGTCGGCCCGGAGGATGGCCTCCTGTGCGAGGCGCAGCGGCGGGCCCGGCTCGATCCCCAGTTCTTCCCTGATGATCTGCCGGACCCTGCGGTACACGCCCAGCGCATCGCCCTGCCTGCCCACCCGGTAGAGCGCCACCATCAGCTGCCGGTAGAAGGGCTCCCGCAGCGGATGCTGGACCACCAGGCCCTTGAGTTCCTCGATCACGGCGTAGTGGCGGCCGAGAGCCAGGGCGGATTCGATATTCAACTCGATGCAATTGAGCCGTTTTTCCTCCTCGACGGCGGCAAACGAGTTGATCTCCAGAGATCCTGCAATACCGTCCAGGACAGGCCCCCGCCACATGGCGAGGGCCTGTCCGAGATGCTCTGATGCGGCCAGATGGTCAGCCGCGAAGTATTGGGATCTGCCGATTTCGTAGAGTTCGTCGAACAGCCGGACGTCGAGCTGCGCCGTACTGACATTGAGAATGTAACCGGGCGACACCGTAATAATCGGCGAGATCCTTCCGGGTTCGCTCAGGAGTTTCCGTAATTGCGACACATAGACGCGCAGGCTTGCGGTCGCAGAGCGCGGCGGCTGCTGCTCCCACAACTCCGCGACCAGCTTGTCCCCCGGTACGGTCTCCCCCGCCCGGACGGTCAGGAGGGCCAGCAGTTTGGCGATCTTCGGTGGCGCCGGCGTCAGGTCGACATCGCCACGGGTCACCCTCAGCCGACCGAGCACCTCATAGCGCAGCGGCTGGCCGTTTTGCGCAGAGTGCAGGGACACGTAAACCCCCTGAATGCGTGCCACGCATTCGATAGTTCGGAATCCCCCGTCTACTCCCTGATGTCGCATGGAGTACACGCTTGCCGATAAACACCCTAGCGCGGCCGTCGTTACGTGGTCATTAAAAGGAAGATAACAGCTGAGATGAAGCCCGAATGTCTATTTCCAGCCATTGAACAGCTGGAATTCAATTGTTGAAGCGGCACTGATGGAGCGGCAGAGGCGGCCGGCTCGGGGAATCCCCTGCGCCGGCCGCCTCTCGTCCTTCGTCCCTCGTCCTTGCATGTGTGTCGGATCAGGTGGCTGGTACCCGGTCGGGTGCCAGCGTCTCGGCCAGCCAGGAGAACAGCCGGTCGTGATAGAGACTCATGGCTCCGGAGTGGCAGTGGGCGCCCCCGCCCTCGTCCGCGGTGAAGACATGCAGTGTCTTGGCGCTGTTCAGCCCCGTGTGCACCTTCTTCGCGTGTTCAAGACCGGAGAAGAACATGTCCTCCTCGGCGTCGAGCACCAGCACGGGACAGCGCACCTGTCCCACGACCTCCGAGAGGTTGAAAGCGGGCATACGGCGCAGCAGTTCGGCGGGCGTTTCGGCGCCGAACGTCCACAGTGCCTGGCGCAGCAGCCAGCGAGTGAACGTCTGCTGGATGGCGATCCCGTACATCACGGGATTGGCGAAGTCGTCGCAGCCCTGCTCGACCCACTCCAGTACGAACGGGGGCAGCGCCACGACATCACCGAGCTGCCAGACCGCGTCGTGGGCCACGCAGCCTGCCAGCCGGTGCTCGAACGCCGCGGCGCGTACGGCCAGCAGTCCACCGAGGCTGGTGCCGATCAGCGCCAGACGTCCGGCATCCACCCCCGGCTGAGCCAGCGCGAAGTCCACTGCCGGGGCGACCACGTTCTCCCATTCGGGCCTGAAGGTGAGGCCTTGTTCGCGCAGCACCGACCCCTGTCCCGGCCCTTCGAAGCAGAGACAGTGGTAGCCGCGTGCCACGGCGGCCGCCGCGACGAAGAAGTAGCCCTCCTCGAGTGTGGAGTCGATCCCGCCGTGGTGAATGATGGTGGGCCGTGGCCCGGCGGAGTCGTCGGCCCGGTAGAAGTGGCCCGGCAGCGATCCGTTCTCGTACGGGATACGGACGAACTGCGGTGGGCGTTCCATCAGTTCGGCGGCCTGAGCGAACGTGTCCTTGGAGAGCCGCATCAGCCGGCCGGCCTCGGGGTCGTGGGCGGGGTCGTCGCGCAGGAAGAACTCGGCCGTCCGGTAGTAGTTGTGCGCGCGCAGCAGTGCGGCACGGGCGTCGACGGGCCGCTTCTCACCGAGTGCCGCCGTGCCCAGCCGGTGTACGCGCTCGGCCATGGCGGTCCACTCACGCCGCCAGGCGTCGGTGTCGCCGTCCTGGATGCGCGAGGCGACGGCGATGACCTCGCCGAGCTGTGCACCGCCGAGGTCGGCGTAACCGGCGGCGCGCAATGCCTCATAATCGAAGGCCGGGTCGTCGAAGAGGAATTTCATGGCTGCGGCTCCTGGGTCGAATGTGGTGCTCCAAAGCCCTGGATCGGGCGCGTGGGGTGACCGATCTGTGCGTACGGGGTGGCGCTGGTCCTTCGTGTCGGCGGCGGGTGCCTACCGGGGTTCCGGGCGAGTCCTCGTCCCGTTGAGGAAGGTGTCGACGATCGACTCGGCGAACGCGGCGGACTCCACCGGCCGCTGCCGGAGGATCAGCCGGGAGAGCATCGGTCCGGTGAGCAGCTCGATGGCCTGGTCCACGTCCAGGCCGGGACGCAGCTCTCCGCTGTCCATGCCTTCGCGCAACGCCCGGCGCATAGCGTCCCGCCGCGCGGCGACGACCGAGTTCTCGAACCGCTCCACCAGCTGCGGGCGGCGCACCGCCTCGCCGAGCAGTCCGGCGAGCAGCCGGTGCAGGTTGGTGTCCTGACCCCGGTTCCGGATCTGGTCGACCAGGCTCACCAGCTGGTCCCGCACCGAGAGTCCGTCCAGCGGGGGGATGGGAAGGTCGAGGCTGCTCAGGGCGGCGAGTACCAATTCCTCCTTGTTGCGCCAGCGGCGGTAGATGGTGGCGCGGGCGACCGAGGCCCGCTGCGCCACCAGGTCCATGGACAGTGCGCTGAAGCTGCACCCTTCGCCGAGCAGGCCGAGTGTGCTCTTCAGGATCGCCCGGTCCGCGGCGGGATCGCGCTGGCGACCGCCCCGGGCGGTGCGCACCGGAGCGGCATTCGGCTCGCGCCGGTCCCCCGACGCGGATGCGGGCCGGAGGCCGTCGGGCATATCGCCCTCGGCCTCCGGCTGAACGTGTGCCTCCATTCAGACCTCCGTGGTGTGGTCGGTTCTTACCGCTTCCTGGATGGTCGGGCGGTCCGCACTCCTGCGGGGAGGCAGGAACAGCAGGCTGACAAGGGCGCCGAGAAGGGTGGCTCCAGCGGCGACCAGAGCGGTGACATGCATGGCGGACACGAACGAGTCGACGGCCCCGGCCGCAAGCCCGGACCCGCGCGGGCCGAGCGAATCGGCGACGGTCAGCGTGCTTTCGACGGACTCCTCGGCCTTGTCGCGGACTGCGGCGGGCAGGTCCGCCAGCCGGTCGGCCATCTCGGAGCGGTAGACAGTGGACAGCACCGAGCCCAGCACGGCGACCCCGAGAGCGCCGCCGACCTGGCGGAACGTGGTGTTGACGGCCGAGCCGGTACCCGCTCTCTCCCGCGGCAGGGCGGACATGACGGCGGTCGTGGCGGGTGGCATCACGCACGCGATACCGACGCCCAGGACGAAGAAGACGGATTCGAGCAGCCACAGCTCGGTGTGCTCGTCGATGGTGGCGACGGTGAGAAACGCGAGTGTGGTCAACAGCATGCCGGTGACGCACACCGGGCGGATCCCGATCCGCTCGGCCGCGAGACTGGCCGGCGGGGAGAACGCCAACTGGGCCACGGCCAGGGGCAGCAGGCAGTATCCGGCCTCAAGCGGTGTCCATCCGCGCACACTCTGCAGATAGAAGACGAGGAAGAAGGTCGCACCGAGCAGTGCGAAGAACACAAGGCCGATGACGGATACGGCCGCCGAGAAACGCGGGACGCGGAAGAGGGCGATGTCCAGTGCGGGACGCCGGGTTCGCCGCTCCCAGGCGACGAAGACAGCCAGCACGGTGAGCCCGCCGAACACGGGCCCCCACACCTGGGCCTGCGCCCAGTCGTCCGATTCACCGCCCTTGATGACGCCGTACACCAGCAGGGTCAGGCCGACGACGGACAGGGCGACGCCGGCCGGGTCGAAGCCGCCGCGTCCCGGGTCCCTGGACTCGGGTACGACGACGAGGGCGGCGACGGTTCCTACCGCGACGATCGGGATGTTGATCAGGAAGACCGAGCCCCACCAGAAGTGTTCGAGGAGTGCGCCGCCGGCGATGGGCCCGATGGCGACGGCGAGGCCGGCCGCGCCGGCCCAGATGCCGACGGCCTTGGCGTGCTCCGCGGGTGGGAAGACGTTCATGATGATCGCCAGCGTCGCGGGCATCGCCAGCGCGCCGCCTACACCGAGTCCGGCCCGGGCGACGATCAGCTCGTCGGCGCTGCCCGCGTAGGCGGACCACAGCGAGCAGGCACCGAAGACGACGAGCCCGGCCACCAGCGTGCGCTTGCGGCCCCAGCGGTCGGCGAGCACACCGGTGGTGAAGAGCAGCGCGGCGAAGACGAGCGTGTAGGAGTCGACCAACCACTGCAGCTCGCTCTGCGAGGCGCCCAGGCCGACGGATTCGGGCTGAGCCAGCGTCTTCAGCGCCACGCTCAGTATTGATGTGTCGAGGACCACGAGCAGGAGGCTGACGAGCAGCACGCCCAGGACCCACCAGCGGCGGGCGTCGGGGACGGGGACGGGGACCTGCTCGGCGGTACGGAGTCGGGGCTGTGTTGTCACGGTTTCCGCTCCTCGCAAGAAGAGGGTGCTGCGTGAACTGCCGTCTGGTTCCTTGCAGTTCGACGCTAGGCCCGACTCTCCATCGAGTCAATGCCGTATCGAAACAACGTTGACTCGTATCTGGCCATCAGAGACCGGCCCCCGGTCCGACCGCACATGCGACAACGAAGTGCCGGGCGACGACACCGCTTTGGAAGTGCCAGTCCGGTGCCGCCCGAGAGCGCCAGAGAGTTGTGTCCCGGCCGACCCGGCGCGGCTGAAAATGCACACGCGAGAAGTCCAGCCCCAACCCGATGCCCAGGGCCTTCGCATACGCCTCTTTGAGCGTCCACAGCCGTACGAGCATGCGATTGCGCTCGGCGTACGGGAGCAGCCGCAGCGCGGCGAGCTCCTCCGGGTGGCAGACCTTCTCCGGCAGCCCCGGCGTGAGCAGCAACCGGTCCTGGGCCTCCACGTCCACGCCGATCCGGAACGTGCCTGAGACACCGACCACCAGGAGACCGGCGGTGTGGCTGATGCCCCCGTCGAAGCCCGCCGGCTCGATGACGCCGGGGCGCCCGCGTGCGCCCCGCCCCAGCACCACACCCGCAGGATCGACGCCACCCGCAGCGGCGATCGCCTGACGCAGCAGCAACCGGGACCCGAACAGCCGTGCCCGTAACGTGGGTTCACGCGTCGCCTGATACCTCGGCCAGTCCGCACCGAGCAGTTCGCGTGCCGGTGTGCACGGAGCGGACGCCCAGTCGGCCAGTCGTCCGTGACACACCGCGTACCCCTCGCGCCGCACGTTCTCGCTGACGGCACCCCAGGGCCCTGAATCGGGGAGGAGAGGGCCGACCGAGAAGGACGCCGCACCTGGTTCCACCACAACCGCGTCCTCCTGTCGTTCCCCACGGTCTCCGCCTCGACGGCATCACACCCGTGCGGCACCGCGTGCCACCACACGACGTACACAAGCGCGTACCCACTGTTCTAGCGCCTCCGGGCGACGCAGTCCTGGAAACACCGGACCTGCGACGTGCACATCAAGCGCGCCTTTACGACTCCTTTTCACCGCCCACCAAAGATGGAGGAACCAGGGTGGCACTTGGTGCCGCCTGGCCCGTATCCCGTACCGGCGGAGCAACCGCCGGCGAGCGACAGGGGAAGAGATGCGCAGGACCTTGACGGACGCCGTACGCGCCGGCGTGGAACAACACCCCGAGCGGGCCGCGTTCGTGTACCTGCACGAAGACGGCCGGAAGATGCGGCCCGAGCGGCTCACATACAGGGAACTGGACCGCCGGGCCCGCTTGGTGGCCAGCCGGCTGCGCGAAGCTTCCCAGGGCGACGACTCACGCCCGGTACTGCTGCTCTACCCGCCCACACTGGACTTCGTCACCGCGTTCCTCGGCTGCTTCTATGCCGGGCGCACGGCCATCCCCGCACCGCTCCCCGACGAGCCGGGTGAGCGGCTCGCCCGGGTGACGGGCATCCTGCGGGACGCCTCGGCGAGCGCGGTACTGACGCTTCCCGAGCACCGGCAGGCCCTCGCCGCCTGGCTGGCCGCCTCCGAAGAACGCGATGTGGTGTGCCTCGCGGCCGGCGGCGACGACCCCACAGAGCCCGACGCCTGGTTCTCGCCGCAGGTACGGGACGAGGACGTGGCCTTCCTGCAGTACAGCTCGGGCTCCACCAGTGAGCCCAAGGGAGTCATGGTCACGCACGCCAATCTGGCTGCCAACCAGGAGGCCATCCAGCGGGCCATGGACACCAGAAAGGGCGTCGTCACCGGCAGCTGGCTGCCGCTCTACCACGACATGGGCCTCATCGGGATGACCCTGCACCCCCTGTGGATGGGCGGCACGAGCGTCCAGATGTCACCCATCTCGTTCATCAAGCAGCCGCACCGCTGGCTGCGCATGATTCACGACTACCGGGTCGAGGGCACCGCCTCACCCAACTTCGGCTACGAGCTGTGCACCCGCCGGGTCACCGAGGAACAGTCCGCCGGGCTCGACCTGTCCACCCTGCGCGTGGCACTCAACGGGGCCGAGCCGGTGCGCGCCGGCACCATCCGCGCCTTCAGCGCGCGCTTCGCCACCAACAGACTGCGCCCCCAGGCCATGCTCCCCTGCTATGGGCTGGCAGAGAACACACTGCTGGTCTCCGGCGGCGACACCGCCGGGCCGCACATCGAACTGAGCGTGGACGCCCAGGGTCTGGAGAAGGACGAGCTACAGCCCGCACAACCCGGCCGGGCGACCAGAACCCTGGTCGGCTGCGGCCGCCCGAAGGGCACCGAGGTCCTCATCGTGGACCCGATGACCCTCGAGGCACTGCCGGACGGCCGGGTCGGCGAGATCTGGCTGCACGGCCCCTCGGTGGCCGCCGGCTACTGGAACCGCCCCCAGGAGACCGCCGAGTCCTTCCAGGCGTCGACCGCGGACGGTCGCTCGGGGTACTTCCGCACCGGCGACCTCGGCGCCCTGCTCGGCGGGGAGTTGTACGTCACCGGGCGGATCAAGGAGATGCTCATCCACCACGGCCGCAACCTCTACCCGCAGGACATCGAGAATGCCGTGCAGGACTCGGGGCCCGCGTTCCGCCGTGGCGGCGGCGCCGTGTTCACCGTCTTGGACGAAGAGGCCGAGCGCGCCCATGTGGTGGTCGTGCAGGAGATCCGCCCGCGCACCTACGACGAGCCGGACCTGCCGGGACTCGCCGCGTCGGTACGGGAGTTGGTGAGCCGCGAGTTCCAGCTGCCCGCCGCGAGCGTGGTGCTGGTGCGACCCGGTGTGATCCGCAAGACCACCAGCGGCAAGACACAGCGCACCCTCATGAGGCAGCTCTTCCTCGACGGAGCCCTGCCCGTCCTGCACCAGCGCCTGGAACGACCGGTCGTGGCTCTGATCGACGGCGGCGCCGACAACACCCCGGAGTCCGCCCCGCTGGCCGCCCCCGGTCGCTGAGACCACCCGGACCCCCAAGGGAGAGGTACGCCATGCACATCGCCCCCGAAACCCGCCCCGAGAATCTGGACATCGCGTTGTCCGGCCTGACCGCTCCGGACCTCGAGCAGTGGCTCACCGACCGCGTTGCCTTCCATCTGCACCGGTCCGCCGATGAGATCGACCCGACCACACCGCTCGCCGACTACGGCATCGACTCGGTCGCGGCGATCGGCATCTGCGGCGAGATCGAGGAGCGGCATCGGCTGCCGGTCTCCCCGACCATCGCCTATGACTTCCCCACGGTCCGCGCGATCAGTACGCATCTCGCCGAACGCCTCGCCGACGGTAGCGGCGGAGGGGCGTCATGACCGACCGCGAACCGGTCGCGGTCGTCGGCCTCGACTGCCGCTTTCCGGGTGCCCGCGACCCGAAGGAGTTCTGGGAGCTCCTGATGGGGGGCCGGGACGGTACCCGCCGCGTCCCGGAACAGCGCTGGGACGCCGACCGCTACCACATGGCGCCCCCGACCAGTCCCGCCAGTACGTCCGAGGCCCGGCCGCCCGGCCGCAGCAACACCGTACGCGGTGGCTTCATCGACGATCCGGACGCCTTCGATCCACAGTTCTTCGGGATCTCACCACGCGAGGCGGCCGCCATGGACCCGCAGCAGCGGCTGCTGCTGCAGTGCTCCTGGCGCGCCATCGAGGATGCGGCGGTCGCCCCCGAGGACCTGGCCGGCACCGGAACCGGAGTGTTCGTCGGAGTCATGGCCAACGAATGGGCGTATCTGCAACTCTCGGACTACGACAGGATCACCGCCCGCTACGGTTCCGGCAACGGCTACTTCATGGGCGCCAACCGGGTCTCGTACCACCTCGACCTCAAGGGCCCCAGCCTGGCGGTGGACACGGCCTGCTCCTCGTCGCTCGTCGCCGTCCATCTCGCGGCAGGCGCACTGCGCGCGGGCGACTGCGACTACGCCCTGGCAGCGGGCACCAACCTGATCATGACGCCCGTCATCAACATCTTCTACGCCCAGGCCGGCCTCTCCGCGCCGGACGGACGATGCAAGCCCTTCAGCGCATCGGCCGACGGAATCGGACGGGCCGAGGGCATCGCGGTGCTGGTGCTGCGCCGGCTCAGCGACGCCTTGGCCGACCGCCAGCCGGTGTACGCCGTGCTGAGTGGGAGCGGGGTCAACCAGGACGGGCGCAGCAATGGGATCACCGCCCCCAATCGCTGGGCTCAGCAGCAACTCATCGAGGGCGTCTGGCAGTCGGCCGGGGTCACCGCGGACGACATCCGCTTCATCGAGGCGCACGGCACCGGCACCCTGCTCGGCGACATGATGGAGGCGCAGGCGCTCGGTCACTTTGCCGGTGACCGCCGCGCCGGGAGCATCGCGCTGGGTTCGGTCAAGAGCAACTTCGGGCATGCCGAGGGAGCGGCCGGGATCGCCGGGATCCTCAAGACCGCGCTCGCTCTGCATCACCGGACTGTGCCCCCCAGCCGCTTCGCCGACGACGAGAACCCCGAACTCCAGCTGGCCGAGCGGCGGCTTTCGCTGCTCAAGTCCCCGCTGCGGCTTCCGTCCGGCACCGTGCACGCCGCCGTCAGCAGCTTCGGCATCGGCGGCACCAACGCGCACGCGGTGCTGTCCTCGGCGCCTCGAGCGGTACACCGGTCCGGCGACAGGGCGCCGGGAGTGTTCACCGTGTCCGCCCGTTCCGCACGGCAACTGCGCCCCAACCTGCTGGCCCAGGCCGAGGCTCTGGCGCGCCTCCCCGAGGACCGGCTGGCGCAGCTGTGCTGGACCAGCAACCGGGTCAAGTCCCGGCTGCCGCACCGGGTGGCCGTCGCCGCGGCGGGCCTGACCGAACTGGTGGCGGGGCTGCGCGACGCGGCGGAGCGCTCCGAGGGCGGCGGGCCGGCCGGCGGCGCGCGGCGGACGGTACCCGCGGTGGCGTTCGCCTTCACCGGTCAGGGCGCGCAGCACCCCCGTATGGCCGCCTCCTGGTACACCGAGTCCCCCGTCTACGCACGGCTGCTGGACGAGATCGACAAGATTCTCGCCGGCCATCTCGGGCTGTCGGTGCGCGACGCCGTACTCGACGGCGACCCGGGCATCGACCGTACGGGCCTGGCCCAGCCCGCGCTGTTCGCGGTGGAGTACGCGATGGCCGGCACCCTCGTCGAGGCCGGGATCAGACCCTCGTTCGTCATCGGACACAGCGTCGGCGAGTTCGCCGCCGCGTGCACGGCCGGCGCGCTCGATCCCGGGGACGCCGCCAGGCTGGTCGCGCGCCGGGGCGCCCTGATGGAAGCACTCCCCGACGGGGGCGGCATGCTCTCGGTGCCGCTGGGCGCGACCGGTGTAGAGGCGCTGCTGGGCGAGGATGCGCGGCTGTGTGTTGCCGCGCTCAACGGCCCGGACAGCACGGTGGTCGCCGGCGATGTGGCCGAACTGGACGCGCTACGCGCCGCGTTGGCCGACCGCGGTATGGCCTCGCGTCCGCTGGCCGTCTCGCACGCCTTCCACTCGCCGCTGATGCGGCCCGTCGTGGCGGAGTTCCGCCGCACGGCAGACGTGCCGGTGCGCCGGCCCACAGTGCCGTACTTCTCCACCGTGTACGGGCGCCGCACGGCCGATGACGAGACCCTGGACGCGGACTACTGGACGGAACAGATCACCGCGCCGGTACGGTTCGCCGAGGCCGCGACCGGGTTGTTCGCCGCCGGAGCCACCCACATCGTGGAGATCGGCCCGCGCGCCGCCCTCACTCCGCTGCTCGCGCGCCTCAAGCCGGACACCGGCCGCCCGGTGAGCTGCCACGCCGCCCACCCCGGGCACCGCGCGCCGGGGCACCGGCTGTACCAGCTGCTCGGGGAACTGTGGTGTGCCGGGCTCACCCCCGACTGGGACGCGCTGTACCAGGAGGCGGACCGGGTGCCGCGCCGGCTGCCGCCGTATCTCTTCGACGACACCTTCCGCGCCTGGCGCTCCGCCGACGCACCAGAACTGCCCGTGTCCACTTCCCTCGCCACGGACGCGGCAGCCGCGGTACCGCCGACGGCGGACCGTGGAGAATCGTGCCCGCCGACCCGTGCCGGTGAACCCCCGCACCTCGTCTCCGAGGTGACGCACCGTCTGATCTGCCAGGTCGGCGGGCACGAACCGCCCCAGGTGCACGGCCGTTCACGCCTGCACGAAGACCTCGGCTTCGACTCGATCCAGGTGATGGAGCTCAAGACCCGTATCGAGAACGAGCTGCCCCGGCTCGGCAGTCTCCCGATCGAGGAGCTGCTCGCCAGTCTGGAGACCGTGGGCGACCTCACCCGCTATCTGCACGACCGTCTGCTGACACCGTCCATACCGGAAGGAAGGCACTCATGACCGTCCCCACCGCGCACCTGGTCTCGGTCGGCACCTGTCTGCCGGGCGAACCGGTGGACAACGCGACACTGGCAAAACTCGTCGGCGTCGACGAGGGGTGGGCCGAGATGTTCATCGGCAACACCAGCAGGTACTTCGCCGTCGACCTGGCGACCGGTCACGTCCGGCACAGCCTCGCCGATATCGCGGCGACCGCCGGGGACCGGGCCCTGACGGAAGCGGGGCTGGAACCGGGGGACATCGACTGCATCGTCATGGGCACAGCCACCCCGGACCAGCTGATGCCCGCCACCGTGAACCTCGTGGCGGACCGTCTGGGCATCGACAACGTCCCCACCTACCAGCTCCAGTCCGGCTGTGCCGGGGCAGTTCAGGCACTCGACGTGGCCCGCACCCTGCTGCTCGCCGGGCGCTGCGCGACCGTGCTGGTGATCGGCGGCGATGTGTGCGCCAAACACCTGGAGACGGACTTCGACCCCGGCTCCCGTACCTCCGCCGAACTCGTCAACTATGTGCTCTTCGGCGACGGAGCAGGTGCCGCGGTGCTCAGCGCAGAGCCCCTCGGCCACGGCATCGAGATCCGCCAGGTGCTCAATCGGCTGGTGGGCCTCGGCAAGAAGCCGGGTCAGGTCATCGACTGGTTCGGCCTCGGAGACCGGCACAGCGACCGGACGGTGATCTCCGAGGACTACAAGGCCATCGAAGCGGCCGTGCCCGGCCTGGCATCGCAGATGTTCTGGGAACTCCTCGACGACCTGGGCTGGGCGGCCGAGCAGGTGGACTACCTGCTCCCGCCCCAGCTCTCCGGCCGGATGAGCGACCGTATCTCCGCGGAGATGCCCGCCCCGGACGCCCGGCGCATCAACGTCGTACGCACCGTCGGCAACAACGGCAACGCCCTGCCGTTCCTCCAGCTCGCCGAGCTGACCGAGCAGTGGCAGGGCCCCGGACGCGCCGTCGCGGTCGCTGTCGAGTCCAGCAAGTGGATCAAGTCCGGCATCGCCCTGGAGCGCACATGACCACCACGGAACGCACCGCGGCAGACACCACGGCCCGCACCGCGACCCACACCACGCCTCGCACCGCGGTCACCGCCGCGGGCGACAGCGGCACCTGGCGGGATCCCGGGGCGCTGCGCACTCTGCGCAGCACGTACGCCGCCGGCCGGCTGGAGGCCGAGTACGGATCGGTCCGTGCCCTGCTCACCCGCTTGCCGGAGAGCGATCTGCCTGCGGCGGGCCAGCTGCTGGCCCGTCTCGACCGCGAGGCGGTCGCACGGCTCCACCCGGACCTGCCGGTGGTCACCGTCGCCGTCACCGGCCAGTCCACGGTCGCACCGCTCGTCGGCCCGCTCACCGCTCAACTCGCCCGGCACGGGCTGCTGCTCGACCCGGTGGTCTCCCCCTACGGCTCGTATCTGCTGGACCTGCTGGGGCCCGCACGGTCCGGCGACGGCGCCCGGCAGTCCCTGCTCACCCTGTGCCTCCTCGACCCGCATACGGTCTTCGAGCAGGTGCCCGTGCCCTGGCGGGTCGAGGACGTCGAGGCTGCGGCCCGGGACAGACTGGCTCTCCTCGGCAAGGCAGTGAACACCCACCAGGACTGCGGCCGGGGGCTCTTGGTACTCAACACCGTGCCGCTGCTGCACCACCACGCCCACCAACTGGTCGATCTGCGCTCCCGGGCCCGGCTGGGCGCCGTGTGGCGCGAGTTCAACAGCGGGCTGCTCGCCCTCGCCCAGGAGCATCCCGGCGTGGTCGTCGTCGACCTCGACCCGCTGGTGAGCCTGGGCACGCCCGCGTACGAGCCACGCACCGGCCTGTACGCCAAGGCCAGGCTGGCCGAGGGGCTGCTCTCGGGCTACGCGAGGGAGGTCGGCCATCTCGTCCTGGGCCGCCTGGGCAGGACTCGTAAATGCCTGGTGCTGGACCTGGACGGCACACTGTGGGGCGGAGTGCTCGGTGAGGAGGGCCCGGACGGCATCGAGCTCGGCGCCGGGTTCCGCGGGGAGGCCTTCCTGGAGTTCCAGCGGGTGCTCGCCCAGCTCGGCTCGCAGGGCGTGCTGCTCGCCGTGAGCAGCAAGAACGACGCGGGCGCGGTGCGCGAGGTACTGCGCGACCATCCTTCGATGCTGCTGCGCGAGGACGACTTCGTCTGTGTCAACGCCAACTGGTCGGCCAAGCACGACAACCTGCGGGACATCTCCGAGCGGCTGGGCCTTGGCCTTGACAGCTTCGTCTTCGTCGACGACAGCCTCTTCGAGTGCGGTCTGGTCAGGGAGCAGCTGCCCGAGGTCGCCGTGGTCCACGTCGACCAGGAGCCGGCCCTGCATGCGTCCGCGCTGCTCGCCGACGGCTGGTTCGACCTGCCCCAGCTCACCGAGGAGGACCGCGAACGGACGGGCCGCTATCGTACGGAGGCCCGGCGGCAGGAGTTCCGCGAGGACATCGGCTCCTACCAGGACTACCTGGACGGGCTCGGAATCGAGGTCACCGTGCGGCCGGCGGACCCGTCGGAGGCCCCGCGGGTTTCCCAACTCACTCTGCGCACCAACCAGTTCCACCTCGCAACCGCGCGCATGCAGGTTCCGCAGGTGCTTCAGTGGGCCGGACTCCCGGGCCACAGCGCGCTCGTGGTCTCCGCCCGCGACCGGTTCGGCGACCACGGGCTCGTCGGTGCGGTGTTCCTGCGCCGCGACGCGGAGCAGCTGCGCATCGACAACTTCGTGCTGAGTTGCAGGGTCTTCTCCCGGGGCATCGAGAGCGGATGCCTGAGTGCGGTGCTCGATCATGCCCGCGCCACCGGCGCCCGCCTCACAACGGGCCGCTATCTGCCCACGCCCAGGAACGCCGCCTTCGCCTCCTTCTACACCGACCACGGCTTCACCCCCGCCGGGCCGGACCCGTACAACCCCGCAGTCGCCTTCTTCCACCACGACCTGCGCGACATCGCCCCCGTACCCGCCCATCTGCGCCTGCACACTGCCTTCGAGGGAGACCGGACATGACCACCGCCATCGCTGACACCGCGGCGTTCTGCACCCTCCTGGAGGAGGAGCTCGGCCTGCACATCACGCCGGAGGACCTCGACCGCCCCCTGGACGACGTTCCCGAATGGGACTCGGTGCACCTGCTGCGCCTGGTCACCGTCGTGGAGAGCCTCACGGGCCGGCCCGTCCCGGTGGCCGGGCTGTTGGAGGCCATCACCTTCCGGGAGATGTACGACGTGGTGGTCCGCGCATGACGACCACCGTCTCGACGCCGACGGCCTGCCTGGTCCGGGCGCCCCGGGAGAACGCCCGGCTGCGGCTGTTCTGCTTCCACCACGCGGGTGGCGGGGCCTCGTTCTTCGCCCCCTGGCCTGCCCGGGTGGCGCCCGAAATCGACGTCCTGCCGGTGCAGTTGCCCGGGCGCGAGTCACGCTTCCGCGAGCCCCGCTTCCGCGATGCCGGGACGCTGGCCGAGGCCCTCGAGCGCGAACTCGCCCCCTGGCTGGACCGGCCGTACGCCGTCTACGGACACAGCATGGGCGCCCTGGTGGCCTTCGCGCTGGCGGCAGCCCGGATGCGGGGCGGGGGCCGGGCGCCGCTGATGCTGTTCGTCGGCGCCTACGGTGCCCCGCACCTCACTCCGCCGCTGCCGCCGGCCGACCGGTACGAGGACGTGGAACTCGCCCGTTTCCTGGTGGACATCGGAGGGCTCAGCCCACAGTTCCTCGGCCGGGACGACTGGCTGCGGGCCCTGCTGCCCATCATCCGGGACGACTTGCGGATCTGTGCCAGTCACCGGCGGGCGGGGCTTCCTGATCCGGACGACGAGGAGGCGCGGCTGCCGCTCGACATCCATGCCTTCGCGGGTGAGGACGACCGGCTCGTTGACCCGGGCGCCGTGTGGTTGTGGGAGCGGTACGCCCAGCGCTTCCGGATGTCCACTGTGCCGGGCGGCCACTTCTTCCCGCGCGAGGAGCCCGGACCGTTCTTCGACGTACTCAACCGCTCGCTGACCGAGCTCATCGCGGATCCGGGCGGACGACACGGGGAACCTGTGTAATCCGGCGTGTTATCTCCTCGGCGTTCTTCTCGTACCTCGGGCGCTGGTCGTGGATGCCGGGCATGACCCACAGCGGGCGTGCCGAACCGTCCGCGAAGACGAGCCCGTCGGCGTCGGGCCGCAGCCCCGTCACCGTCAGCGCGAACGGCTCGAGGTAGTCGATCTCATTGTCGGCGGTGAGGCGGAAGGGGCGGTCGTGGCCGGGGTAGATGACATCCGCCAGATCGATGACCCGTTCGATGCTGCGTGATGCCTGCTCGGCGTCCCAGAAGACGAGGGGGTTGCGGCGCGTCTGGGCAACGTAGGCGAAGTGCAGTGCGTCGCCGGTGATCGCGCTCCGCCCGGCATCGGTGTCCACCAGCACCCCGATGCTGCCGGGCGAATGCCCCGGCAGCCCGACAGCGGTGACACCGGGGATGATGTCCTCCCCGTCCGCGACCTCGCGGACGGGTAGTTGTTCGAGCAGCAGTCCGGTCCACGCGGGGGTGGCCCAGTCGTTGGTGTGCGGCGTGTGGGCGTACCGCCGCTCGTCGCTGTGGATCAGCAGGGTCGCCTGTGGGAACAGATCGATGTTCTGTACGTGGTCCCAGTGGGCGTGCGTGAGCACCACGGTGTCGATGTCCGCCGCCGTGAGCCCGCGGGCGGCGAGCGCGTCCCACAGGTGGGGGCGCCGTCCGACATGCGCGGCGTCGACGAGTATGTTCCGGTTCCGCCCCGCGGCGTCGGTTCCGCGGACCAGGAAGACTCCGCAGAAGGCGGGATAGCCCTGGTCGGTGTCGATGGCGAAGCCGGGCAGGAGAATGTCGATCGTCGGCATGGAACTCCCTTGTCGCTGGCTGCTGTCGGTGGTCTGCGGGCTGTGGTCGGGCAGTGGTCCGGGTCACTGGTCCGGCGCGTCGGGGACGACGGAGCGCAGTGCTTCGAGGCTCCGGGGATTGCCGAGGGTGGACAGGTCGCCGGGCGGATCGCCGGTGACACAGTCGCGGATCAGGCGCCGCATCACCTTTCCGGTACGGGTCCTGGGCAGGGCGGGAAGTGCAATCACTCGGCCGGGCCGGAAGGCGTGCCCGAGCGCGTCGGCCACGCGCTCACGGATCCGGTCTGCGTCCGCCGCGGCAAGCGGGCCGCGCGAGGGGACCACGAAGCACCAGAGGACTTCCCCCTTGACGCGGTGCGGCACCCCGACGGCTGCGGCCTCGGCCACTGCCGGGTCCCCGAGGACGGCCTCTTCGACCTCGGCCGGCCCGAGCCGCTTGCCTGCCACCTTGATGACGTCGTCCAGCCGGCCGTGCAGGAACCACTCCTCGCCGACGCGGGAGGCGAGGTCGCCGTGGGACCAGCGGCCGGGCCGCCGGCTGAAGTACGTATGGGCGAAACGCTCCGGCGCCCGCCACAGTCCGCGGGTCATCCCCGGCCAGGCTCGCCGGACCATCAACTCGCCCAGTTCTCCCGCGGCGACCTCGGTGCCGTCGGCGTCGACGACGGCGGCATCGATGCCCAAGCAGGGGCCGGCGAAGCTGCAGGGCGACTGGGGCACGGTGGGCGAGGAGGCCAGGAGCGACCCACCGACCTCCGTACCTCCGCTGATATTGATCACGGGGCAGCGCCGGCCGCCGAATTCCGCGAAATACCACTGCCAGGCATCCTCGGTCCAGGGTTCCCCGGTGGAGCCGAGAATCCTCAGCCGGGTGGGGGCGGGCGGGGCAGCCGGGGCGGGGTCTCGCGTCATCAGCGTCCGCGACAGACTGGGCGAGCTCCCGAATACCGTGACCCGGTGATCGTCCAGCAGCCGCCACAGCCGGGCAGGGTCCGGATGGTCGATCGCGCCTTCGTACGCCAGGACGCAGGCGCCCGCGAGGGTGCAGCCGACGGCGACAAGCGGAAACATGATCCAGCCGGGGTCGGTGACCCAGAAGGCCACATCGTCCGGGCGGACGTCGAGGTTGTAGCGGACTTCCGAGCCGACCTGCAACGGAAAGCCGCCGTGGGTATGGACCGCACCCTTGGGCCGTCCGGTGGTGCCGGAGGTGTGCATGAGGAGGAAGGGGGCGCTGCCGGGGAGCGAGACGGTCGCGGCGGGCTCCGCCGCGACCATCCGGTCCCAGCTCGTGGCCGCCGGACGGGCCGATGACGTGTCGTCCGTCGACCCGCGCGTCAACTCCTCGGTGACGACGACGAGATGATGTACTGCGGGCACCTTCTCCGCCGCTGCACGGGCGAGCGACTCCATGTCGTGCCGAGTGCCGCGCCGGGTCGTGGCAGCAGCAGTGACGAGCACCTGCGCCTCGGCGTCGGCCAGCCGTACGGCGAGCGCCTCGGAGCCGAAGCCGGAGAACATCGGCACCAGTACGGCTCCGATGCGGGCGCAGGCGAAGAGCAGCACGAAGGCCTCGGGACCGGGCGGCAGAAATGCCGCCACCCGGTCCCCCACCCCCACCCCGAGACCGCGCAGCCCGGTGGCGACCCGGGCGCTCAGCTGCGCCACCTCGCCGTAGCCGAGCCGGCCGCCGGACCCGTCCTCGCGCTCCCAGCGCAACGCGACGGCGTCACCACGGCCCTCCCGCACATGGCGTTCGAGGCAGGAGTCGACGAGATTCGTGCGGCCGCCCGGGAACCAGCGGGTGGCGGCGATACCACCGCGGTCGTCGCAGGTGCGCAGCGGCGGTTCGTGCCAGACGATGCCGATGTCACGCGCGGCGTGGGACCAGTACCACTCCGGATCGGCGACGGAACGGCCGTGCAGCTCACGGTATCCGTCGATGCGGTGGGCGCGGCAGAACGCGGCAACATTGCTGTGCTCGGTCAACTCGCGGCCCGGGAACCAGACATACTCGCCCATCAGACACTCCCCGGATTCTCGATCAGCGCGGCGATGCCCTGGCCACCTCCGATGCACATGGCGATCACGGCGAACCGCCCGCCGGTGCGGCGCAGTTCGTGCGCGGCCTTGAGCAGCAGGATCGTGCCCGTGGCGCCGATGGGGTGTCCGAGCGCGATCGCCCCGCCGTTCGGATTGACCCGGTCGGGCTCGAGCTTGAGGTCGTCCATCACGGCAAGGACCTGGGCGGCGAAGGCCTCGTTGAGCTCGATCACCTGGACGTCGTCGAGGAGGAGGCCGGTGCGCTGCAGCAGTTTCCTGATGGCCTCGGCGGGCGCGAATCCCATGATCTCCGGTTCGAGCGCAGTGACGACCGTGTCGCGCAGCCAGCACAAGGGGGCGGTTCCATGGGGGAGATCGGCACCGCGCATCAGCACCACGGCGGCGGCACCGTCGTTGAGCCCCGCCGAGTTCCCCGCAGTGACCGTGCCGTCATCGGTGAACGCGGGAGCGAGCGCCGCGAGTTTCTGCAGGGTGGTGCCGGGGCGCGGGTGTTCGTCCTGCTCGACAGCGCCGTCCGGAGTGATCACGTGCACGATCTGGTCGGCGAACCGCCCGTCCGCAAGGGCCGCGGCGGCGCGGCGCTGACTCTCGGCGGCCCAACGGTCCTGGCGCTCCCGGGAGATGGAGAACAGTCCCGCCACGCGCTCACCCGTCATACCCATCGGAGCATGCGCGAACGGGTCGGTGACCAGCGAGACGGTGCCGTCGATCCGGTGCTGCCCGAAGAGTTCGTCGGGGGCCCGCTCGCTGTAGTCGAGCAGCGGCTGGCGGGTCATCGACTCGTTGCCACCGGCCACGATGATCTCGGCCTCGCCCAGGGCGAGAGTCTGCGCGGCGGACCAGACGGCCTGGATGCCGGACCCGCACAGCCGGTTGACGTTGTACGCGCGGACGTGGACCGGCAGTCCGGCGGCGAGTGCCGCGCGCCGGGCGTTGAACGCGTCCGGCCCCACCTGTCCCACACAGCCCAGGACCACTTCGTCGACGGCGTACAGTTCGACGCCGGCGCGCACGATCGCTTCCTGGATCACCACGGCACCGAGCCGGTGCGCGGGGACCGAACGCAGCGCGCCCCGGTACCGCCCCACCGGCGTACGGGCCCCCTGGACAACGGCGATGTCGGACAGCATCAGATATCACTCCTTCGCTGGGTACCCAGCAACAGGGCGTCCCGGTCGGGCCGTACCAGGAGCATCGAGATCACACCGCCGGCGATCAGCAGCCAGGCCGCGACATCGAAGGCCCGGCCGTACCCGAGCGCTTCACTCGGCGCCGCATCGATGATCCGGCCGGTGACGTACGGCGCGAGCAGACTGGAGAGGGCGGCGAGCGCGTACGACAGCCCCAGGGCGGCGCTGCGTCGTCCGGGCGGGCAGATGTCCGCGATGGCCGAGTTGGTCAGCGGTGTCTGCCCGTTGCCGGCGGAGAAGGCCACCACCAGCGGCAGCAGAAGGGCGCCGGGCCCCACGCGGGTGGTCAGCAGCAGGCAGGCCCCGGCGAGCAGCGGCAGCAGTGCGCCGAGCAGGCCCTGGGCGACCCGGGCGGTGGTGCCCCGGCGCAGCAGCCGCTGGGCGGCGATTCCGGCTGTGAGGACAAGGACGGCCATCGACAGTGCGGGCAGCCCGAGGATCCCGCTGATCTCCGCGTCGCTGAATCCCGCCTGTTCCTCCAGGAACAGCGGCAGCCAGGCGAATCCGAGGGCCAGGGTCCACATCACCGTGAAGGCGGAGAACGTGGCCCCGAGCCAGGTGCCAGTGGTGACGATGCGCCGGAAGGGCGCCTCGCCGGCGGCCGCGCCCGGTACAGCAACGGACAAGGCATCCCCGACCGGGGCGGTGGCGTCCACCCGTGCGGCGTACGGTCCGCTTCCGCCGAGCCGCAGCCAGGCGATCACCCAGAGGATCCCGATCCCGCCCAGCAGACCGAAGGAGGCGCGCCACCCGAGGGTGTTGCTGACCAGGATGACAAGGGGGGCGGCCACAATGGTGCCGCCCGCGCCCCCGGCGACGACCACGGCGGAGGGCAGCGACCGCTCCTTGCCCGGAAACCAGGTGAACGCTGTGTAGTTGGCCAGCGGATACCCCGGCCCCTCGCCCGCGCCGAGCACCACACGGGTGGCGACGAGTGCGCCGAAGCCCGCCGCCGGCAGCAGGATCGGGAGCTGCGCGGCGGCCCAGATCAGCGCGAGTGCGGCGAGCAGCGGCCGGGCACGGATCCGGTCGCCAAGGAAGCCGACCGCGACGGCCGAGACACTGAACAGCAGGTAGAAGCTGCTGGCGACGGTACCGAACTCGGTTGCAGTGAGACCGAGATCGTCCCTGATGGGGTCCGCGGTGAGGCCGAGTACGGCCTTGTCCGCGGCGTTGATCACGATGAAGAGCGCCAGCACGACCAGGACGGTGCGGGCGCGTCGGCGGGTGCCGTCGGCCGTGCTGCCGGGGTGCACTTCGGTTTCGAGTCCCATCACACGGCCAGTCGCTCGTCCTGCCAGTCGGAGAACGCCTTGTCGTCGAAAAGGAACGTCATCAGAACCCCTCCCAGCGGAACGGAACGGCACCGTTCCGGAGCATTGCGCGGAACGTACACCGGGAATTGGCGGAACGCAACCGTTCCGTTCCGTGCTAATCTCCGATCATGGACACAAGCCCTGCCGGCGATCTCGTCCGCCCTGCCACCGGCGCCGCACTCCTGCGGGAGTCCGTGACCGAGACGATCCGACGGGCCATGTTCGAGGAGCTGGCGGAGACCGGGTATGCCCGTATGTCCATGGAAGCCGTGACCCGCCGCGCGGGCGTCGGCAAGGCCGCGCTCTACCGCCGCTGGCCTTCCAAAGAGGCGATGGTGGTGGACCTTGTGTCCGAGATGGCCGCCGAACACATCCCCACCACGACGGACTCGGGGTCGCTGAGTGGCGATGTCGAGAGGTTCGTCAGGGAGACCATGGAAGCGCTGCGGCATCCGCTGGTGGGCCGGATCATCCCTGATCTGCTGGCCGAGTCGGCTCGCAAAAGTACCTTGCACGAGGCCCTTCATCAGGCGGTCCTCGAGCCCCGTCGCGCAGCCGTCGCGACGCTCCTGCGCCGGGCGACGGAGCGTGGCGAACTGCCGCCCGACATCGACACGAGCCTCGCCATCGACCTCTTCGGCGCCCCGCTGTACTTCCGCATGCTGGCCGTCGGCGGGCCGACGGACGCCGGCTATGTCGCACGCCTCGTCAAGGCCATCGTGGCGGCCATCACCGCCGGCCGCTGACCGCGCCCAGCCAGAGCCCCGCAGTTGCGGGAGTTCCGGAATTGGTCGGCTGCCGGGCCGTCGCGCCCTCGCAGCCCAGCGCGGCAACGAGTCGCGCATGCGAGGCGGCAGTGTGACGCTGGGAGGATGAGCTGGGCATCGTGGACGACTACCGGAGTGTTCTCAGGGCGCGGAGGGGTGCTCACGGACGAGGTCGGCGTGGTGACCGGGGACCTCACCGTGCATACCACCTGGGCGGATGGTGAAGCACGGGTCGCTGTGCAGTTCAGCGGGGCATCGGACTGGTTCACGATGTCGGGCAGTCCGACGTCCTGCCCTTCCGAGAGCGACAGCCGCACACTCCATGACGCCGTGGTGCAAGCCGTGCGGGACGGTGGCGCTGCCACCGTTCCGTGTCTGCCGCCCCAGACCTCGGTGCAGTGACGCCCTGTCCGCGACCTGGTGGTCGTGGGGATCAGCAACTCGGCGGCCGGTCGTGGGTGTTCTGGTGACCGGCCGCGCGAGCTCCTTGGCGCGGCCCACGGATGAGGAAGCGAAGGGCGCGATGCGGACGACGGGCCGGACAGACGGGACCGCCCCGGCCGGACAGAAGTGCCGGCCGGGGCGGAACAGGTGCGGACGGAGGACGGGTGCCTCCGCGGCGAAGGCTCTTGTCGGGCTTCAGCCCAACGATCGCCGCATGGGCAGTGGCAAGACCCGGGCACCCTCACCCGTCCGCAGCCATCGCGTCAGCCGAGGATCGCGAGGGCCTGGTTGAAGGTCGCCGACGGACGCATGACCGCCGAGGCCTTGGACGCGTCGGGCTGGTAGTAGCCACCGATGTCGGCCGGCGAACCCTGCACCGCGATCAGCTCGTCGACGATGGTCTGCTCCTGCTCGCCCAGCGTCTTGGCGAGGGCGGCGAACGCCTCCGCGAGCTGGGCGTCGTCGGTCTGCTTCGCCAGCTCCTGCGCCCAGTAGAGCGCCAGGTAGAAGTGGCTCCCGCGGTTGTCGATGCCACCAAGCCGACGGCTGGGCGACTTGTTCTCGTTGAGGAAGGCGCCGGTGGCACGGTCGAGCGTGTCGGCGAGCACCTGAGCGCGCGCGTTGCCCGTCGTCTGCGCGAGGTGCTCGAAGCTGACCGCGAGCGCGAGGAACTCGCCCAGGCTGTCCCAGCGCAGGTAGTTCTCCTTGACGAGCTGCTGGACGTGCTTGGGCGCGGAGCCGCCGGCGCCGGTCTCGAACAGTCCGCCACCGTTCATGAGCGGGACGACGGAGAGCATCTTCGCGCTCGTGCCGAGCTCAAGGATCGGGAACAGGTCGGTCAGATAGTCGCGCAGCACGTTGCCGGTGACCGAGATCGTGTCCTCGCCGCGGCGGATGCGCTCCAGGGAGAACGCGGTCGCGTCGACCGGCGACAAGATCTCGATCCGCAGCCCGTCGGTGTCGTGCTCGGCGAGGTAGGTCTTGACCTTCTCAATGAGGACCGCGTCGTGCGCGCGGCCCTCGTCGAGCCAGAACACCGCCGGGTCGCCGGTCGCGCGGGCGCGGGTGACGGCGAGCTTGACCCAGTCCTGGATCGGCAGGTCCTTGGTCTGGCACATGCGGAAGATGTCGCCGGCGCCCACGGTCTGCTCGAGCACGACGTTGCCACCACCGTCGACGACCCGCACCGTTCCCGTGGCGGGGATCTCGAAGGTCTTGTCGTGGCTGCCGTACTCCTCGGCCTTCTGCGCCATGAGGCCGACGTTGGGCACCGAGCCCATCGTCGACGGGTCGAAGGCGCCGTTCGCGCGGCAGTCGTCGATGACGACCTGGTAGATGCCGGCGTAGCTGCTGTCGGGGAGAACCGCGAGGGTGTCGGCCTCCTGGCCGTCCGGGCCCCACATGTGACCGGAGGTGCGGATCATGGCCGGCATGGAGGCGTCGACGATGACATCGCTCGGTACGTGCAGATTGGTGATGCCCCGGTCGGAGTCGACCATCGCCAGGGCCGGGCCCTCAGCGAGCTCGGCCTCGAAGGACGCCTTGATCGCCGCGCCCTCGGGCAGCGACTCCAGGCCCTTGAGGATGCCACCGAGCCCGTCGTTCGGGCTCAGTCCGGCCGCGGCGAGCGCCGCGCCGTGCTCGGCGAACGTCTTCGGGAAGAAGGCCCGTACTACGTGACCGAAGATGATCGGGTCGGAGACCTTCATCATCGTGGCCTTCAGGTGCACCGAGAACAGGACGCCCTCGGCCTTGGCTCGCGCGACCTGCGCGGTGAAGAACTCACGCAGCGCCGCCACCCGCATCACCGACGCGTCCACGACCTCGCCCGCCAGCACGGGCACCGACTCGCGCAGGACGGTGGTGGTGCCGTCGTCCCCCGCCAGCTCGATGCGCAGTGAGCCGTCCTCGGCGATGACCGCGGACTTCTCGGTGGAGCGGAAGTCGTCGGCGTCCATGTGCGCGACGTTCGTCTTCGAGTCGGAGACCCACGCACCCATCCGGTGCGGGTGCGCCTTGGCGTAGTTCTTCACCGACGCCGGGGCACGGCGGTCGGAGTTGCCCTCACGCAGCACCGGGTTGACGGCACTGCCCTTGACCTTGTCGTAACGCGCGCGGACGTCGCGGTCCTCGTCGGACTTCGGGTCGTCCGGGTAGTCCGGCAGCGCGTAGCCCTGCTGCTGCAGCTCAGCGATCGCCGCCTTCAGCTGCGGGATCGAAGCCGAGATGTTCGGCAGCTTGATGATGTTCGCGCCGGGCGTCTTGGCCAGCTCGCCGAGCTCGGCGAGGGCGTCGTCGACCCGCTGGCCCTCTTCCAGGCGCTCGGGGAAGCTGGCGATAATGCGCCCCGCGAGCGAGATGTCACGCGTCTCCACAGTGACCCCGGCCGTCGAGGCGTAGGCCTGGACCACAGGCAAGAACGAATGGGTCGCCAGGGCCGGGGCCTCGTCAGTGTGCGTATAGATGATGGTCGAGTCAGTCACCGGGTGCTCCGCTCCACGTCTGCAACATTGCTCGACATCAAGATATCTCGTGACCGCACCCCTCTCGACAGGGCCCTGGCCTACCCGCACACCCCCGGTCAGAGCTCGCGCCGTGGCAGGACGGCCTCCGCCCACACCTGCTTCCCGCCGCCGAGCGGCACGGAGCCGTACGACGCCGACACCGCCTCGACGAGGAGGATCCCCCGGCCACCGGTCGCCTCCCAGTCCATACTCGCCGGTTTGACGGGCGCGCGCGGCGACGAGTCGCTCACCGCCACCCTCAGCCGCTCCCCCGTGAATGTGAGGTCGAGGCGTACCTGACCCTGGGTGTGCACCAGGGCATTGGTGACCAGCTCGGAGGCGATCAGCAGGATCGCGTCACGCTCTTCCGTCACGTCCCAGGAGCGCAGTGTGCGGGAGGTGAAGCGGCGCGCGTGCGCGACGGCGTCGGGCAGCCTCCACACCGTCCAGGTCGCCCGGAGCGGCCGAACCCCTATCCCGTCGTAGCGCAGGAGCATCAGGGCCACATCGTCGTCGCGCCGGTTGACGCCGCCGAGCAGTTCGTCGGCCATCCGCCCGGCATCGGACGGATCGGCGGTGGAGAGTGCGTCGCAGACCCGGCGCAGGCCGTCGTCCAGGTGAAGGCTCGACGACTCGACCAGGCCGTCCGTCAGCAGCGCGAGAACCGCGCCCGGGACCAGTGCGACCGTGGTCATCGGGAACTCTGCCTCCGCCACCACGCCCAGCGGCGGCCCACCCTCGATCTCCACCTCGCCCGTACCGCCGCCCGGGATACGAAGCAACGGCGGGAGATGCCCCGCCCGGACGCACCAGGCGGTGCCCTCCTCCATGTCGATGGCGACATAGCAGCAGGTGGCGAAGAGGTCGGTCTCCATGCCGACGAGCAGGCGATTGGCGCGGGAGACGACCACGTCGGGCGGATGGCCCTCCACGGCATAGGCCCTGATCGCCGTGCGCATCTGGCCCATGATCGTCGCGGCACCCGCGTTGTGCCCCTGCACATCCCCGACGACCAGCGCCACATGGTTCTCGGAGAGCGGGATCACGTCGTACCAGTCGCCGCCCACCGCCAGTCCCACCGTCGCCGGCAGATAGCGGGCGACGGCCACCGCGCCGGACAGCTGCGGGAGCTTGCGGGGCAGCAGGCTGCGCTGGAGCATCGTGGCGAGCTCGTGCTCGGCGTCGAGCGCACGGGCGCGCACCAGGGCCTGTCCCACCAGGCCCGCGGTCGCGGTGAGCAGGTACCGCTCCTCGGGGCCGAACGCGTGCGGCTCGTCCCATCCGACCAGGCACGCGCCGACAACCCGGCCTTCGGCCGGGAGCGGCAGAACGGCGAGACCACCGGGGCCCACGCCCCTGAGGCCCGGTTCAAGGGTGGAACCCGCCGTCCACAGGCTCATGCGGCCCTCGCGCACCGCGGCCTCCAGCGTGGGCAGCGCGCCCGCGGGCGCATCGGGCCACTCGGACCGCCAATTGGACCGCCAGAGCCCCGGCCAGGCATCGGGTTCCGGTGGATCGAGGACTGTGACCACCAACCGGTCGCCCTCCAGCTCGGCGAGAGCCACCCGATCTGCTTCCAGCGGGTCGCGCAGGGCGACGACCACCGCCCTGCTGACGTCCCGGACGGTCATCGCACCGGCCAGCGCGACGGACAGTCGCTGCACCCTGGAGACCTCGTCGGCGGTGGGCCGCAGATGCGAGGCGTCGGCGACCACTCCGAGCACCCGCTCCGGTTTGCCTTCGCTGTCCGCCAGCACCCGGTACCGCAGGCGCAGCCAGCGCAGCTCGCCGGTGGGGCGGCGGATGCGGAACTCGAGCTCCCGGCCACCGGAGGTTATGTGGCCCGGCTCGACGACGGACATCAGCGCGGGCAGATCGTCGGGGACGGTGTGCGCCAGCAGCGTCTCCAGACGTCCGTCGAAGTCGTCCCGCGGGATGTCGACCAGGTTGAGCACCCGGGCGTCCACGTCGATCCGCCCCGTACTCAGGATCAGGGTGAACGAGCCGACGCAGAAGCGGTCCAGGGCGGGGCCCAGCAGCGGCCGGGGCCCCGTGCGGCCGACGCGGGGGTCAGGTTCACCGCCTGCTTCGAGCCATGCGGTGACCTGGTCGGCGTAGAGCTCCAGAAAGTTGCGCCGGTCGGCGTCGAAGCCGTCCGCGACGTCGTCCACGACAACCAGACAGCCCAGCGGAATGCCGTTCGCACCGAGCGGTAGTGCGCCCAGCGAGATGTTGGCGGGCAGGATCTCCGGGGGGTTCTCGCCGTAGGCGGCGATCCCCGCCGCGTTCAGCCACAGGGGGCGGCCGGTGTGGAAGGCGTCCGCCACCGGAGAACGACCGGAGAGGGGATAGCTGGGCGACAGCCCGTACAGGGCGCCGGACCCTCCCGCCGACTCCGCAAGCTCCAGACTGTCGTTCCTCTTGCCCAGCACATAGACAGCGGCCAGCACCGCCCCACCGAAGACCCGGATCCGCTCTCTCACAGTCCCCAGCGCCCCAGTCGCCGGGAGCGGACACGCTTCGCCCCGCCCACGAGGTGCATCCGTGGGCTCGGTGGCTCCATCGCCGGACGTCTCATCTTCCCTCGCATCCGACCGGTCTTCGCAGAGCGAGCCGCCCTCCGAGGAGGCACACCCACCTCGTCACGCATCTGGGACCCGTCACTTCCACCCTAGGGAAGGCGGGCGCCGCGTGCGGGCTTCTACGTGTGTTCCGCAGCTCTGGTCTCGTGCGACCGGGCGCCCGCCCTGTTCCACAGCGGTCCGGCCGACGCCAGGGCCGCAGCAGGTTTGTGGCAGACTGGCGCGAAGCGGGCGCCGGCGGCGGACCCGGTCCGCTTCGACGACGACTGTGCCTCGAGCGTGCTCGAGAACGGTGCGGCGGTCTCCGTGGTGTGGCTGGTTCCCGTCGGGGGCGCCGAACCGGCCCGACGCCCACTGACCCACTCTTCCGTCGATCCGCCCGCGCAGAAAGTCGGCGTGGCCGTTGTGCCGGGCGTACTCCTCGATCATGTGCACCGGGGCCTCGCGGAGCAAGATCGGCTCCTGGCGGTTGGAATCGGTGTTATCGAGATCGGGCGGGGTCCGCCACAGGTTTTCCGGCGCTTCGTCAGCCCGGGCAGCATCCTCATCGGCAAGCGCGAACTACACAACTGCCGTTACATCAAGGGTTGTTGGGGGGTACGGATGTACCCTGTCCACTCTAGCGACCGCAGATGACGCGATTCCATTCGCTCTCCGGCCGATCGAGCGGGATGTCGTCGTTCCCGCACCGCCCGAAGTGGCCTTCGTGCGCACGGCAGTTCGCGGGGCAGCGATGTGATCCAATTTATCCCCTGGATTCCCAGCAATCTCCGCTGTGGCCCTGATGCGTGTGGGATCGTACGGCCAGTTGCTACCCGCCGGTACAGGCGAGTCCTTCCCCTGTTGCGCGTCTCCCCCAACACACGCTCCGAGGATTCCTACGTGCGTAAGCTCCCTGCCAGACATGTCGTTTTACTGACTCTGGCCTCCATTTCCCTGCTCGCAACCGGCTGTTCGGCCGGAACCGGGACACCACCCGCCGCGGCCGCCGGCGCCCAGCACCCCACCAGCATCGCGAACCCTGACCCCAGCCCCTCGCGGCAGCTTGCCGTGGCCGGGGTGCCCGAGGGGAAGCCGACCGCCGTCGCGCGGGCAGGCGGCAGCGGGAAGGCGAAGAAGTCGCCGCTGAAGGTCGCCTCCTACGACCGCGTCAGTCGACGGGCTGTCATATCCAGTGCGGAGAAGGCCCCTTCAGGGGCAACACCCGCCAAGAACACTCCCGCCGTCGGCGACGTCATCGCCAGCGGTCCCGCACCCGGAGCGCCCGACGGGCTGCTCGCCAAGGTCACCGACGTGGCCGGAAAGACCGACAAGGGCACCGAAGTCAGGACCGAGCCCGCGAAGCTCAGCGCGCTGCTCGGTGACGACAAGGCGCAGGGCACGGTCCCGGTCGATCCGGCGACCGTCGACGTCGAGCCGCTGGTCCAGGGAGTAAAGGTCTCCTGGGCGAAGGCCGGGAACATCCATGTCGGCCCCCAGGGCGCGAAGTTGCCGCTCGGAAGCCTGCGGATCGATGTCGGCGCGTCGGTTCCGCTGCCGGTCACCGAAGGCGTTCCCGTGGCGGGCGCGGCGTCGGTCGCCGGCTATGTGCAGCTGGCACCCGCGGTCGAGTTCTCGTACGACGGGTCCTCCGTCCTCACACCGGACGCCGCCTTCCTGGGACTGAGCGGTGACTGGACGTCGCAGTGGCAGCTGAAGGGCAAAGCCGTCGCGGGCGGCAAGCCGGTACGGATTCCGTTCGCCAAGCTGCACGCCGATCCCGTGATCCAGGTCGGGCCCGTACCGGTGGTGGTGAATCTCGACCTCACGGCGTACGCCCAGGTGGCCGCGGACGGCACCGTCACCGTCGACATCAAGCAGGACCTCAAGGGTGGATTCCGGATCGGCGGCAGCTACTCGAAGTCGGGCGGATGGAAGCCTGTCAGTACCTCCGACATGACCGGTACCCCGGTACGGGCGAAGGTGACCGCGGCCGGCAACGTGAAGGCCGCCCTCGGCGCCGAGGCCACGGTCGGCCTGTACGGCGCGGTCGGCGTCACCGCCGATCTCGCCCCCTACCTGCGAGGCGAGGCCACCGCTGTCGCGACACCGGGAACCGTCGCGGGAAGCTGGAAGATCTACGGCGGGGTGGATCTGACGGGATGGCTGCAGCTGCAGTTGTCCATCTTCGGTACGCCCGTGTTCCAGCACCGCATCCCCCTGGGCAGCCTGCACCGGGAGTGGCCGCTGGCACACGGCGGGGGCGCAGTGGCCTGACGTCCGGCACCAGCAACCGGGAGCCCCTGCCGAGGAATTCGGCAGGGGCTCTCTGCTCCATCGCGATTCCGGTTCCAGCGACGGCACCAGCAACCGGCCGAGCGCCCGGTCAGCGCTCGGCGTCGTGGCGGGTGAGGGCCACTTCATGACGCGCCCCTCTGTGTTGCCGACCTTGGACGGGCTTGGGCTTGTTCGACCCGCCGCAGCGCGACAACGTTGTCAATCGGGAGATGCCGATCAGTAGAGCGCCAACCGCACAGTGTCGTCAAGGGTGTTCGGAAGCGGGGGCTCAGCGTGTTGAGTACACGGGGCGAGGGTGCCCTTACGGGATGCGTGGGATGTGCGGTACGGTCCCCTCCGGCTTGTTCGACCCGTCGTGCGTGGCCCTTCCGACAAGGCAGGACCGCCATGCCCTTGAAGCTCCCGGCCGCCTTCGCGGCCGTGGCGCTGACCGTGGGGCTCACCGTGCCCGCGCTCGCCGCTCCCGCGGCGGCGGACACGGCATCGCCCCTCGTCAGTGATCCGACCGCCTACGTCAACCCGCTGATCGGCAGCAGGAACGGCGGCAACACCTTTCCCGGCGCCGTTCTCCCGCAGGGGATGCTCTCCTGGAGTCCCGAGAACACCCGCGGAAACGCCAACCGCACTGCCGCTCCGGGCGGTTATCAGTACGACGCCACTCGCATCCGCGGCTTCAGCCTGACCCATATGTCCGGCACCGGCTGCGCGGGCGGCTCCGGCGACATCCCGTTCTTCCCGTACGCGGGCGAGGTCACCTCCTCCCCGGCCGCGGACACCAAGGACGCGGTGTACGCATCCGACTTCAGCCACGCCGACGAAACCGCCGAACCCGGCCACTACAAGGTCGCGCTGAAGTCCGGCGTCACCGCCGACCTGACCGCCACCACCCGTACCGGCTCCGGCCGCTTCACCTTCCCCGAGGACAAGGCGGCCTCGCTCCTCATCCGCAGCGCCAACTCCGAGGTCGGCTCCACGGACGCGCGGATCGACATCGATCCGCAGCGCCGCACCGTCTCCGGCTCGGTCACCAGCGGCAACTTCTGCGGATACCTCGATCCCGAGGGGCGCCGCAGCTACTACACGGTCCACTTCACCGCCACCTTCGACCGCGCCTTCACGTCCCACGGGACCTGGAAGGACGGCGAGTTGAAGCCGGGCGTCACCACGGCCGACGGCGGGACGGGCGGCTTCGGCACCGACGGCCGCCCTGTCGCGGGCAAGAGCTCGGGCGGATACGTTCAGTTCGCGCCCGGCAAGGACCCCGTCGGCGTGAAGGTGGCGATCTCCTATGTCGACCAGAAGGGCGCCGAGGCCAATCTCGCCGCCGAGAACCCGCCGGTCCGCTCCTTCGACGACGTACGGCGTGCCGCGCACGACGCCTGGCGTCGCGAACTCTCCGCCATCCGCGTCGGTGGCGGCGCCGACACCGACCGCACGACGTTCTACACCGCGCTCTACCACGCCCTCCTGCACCCCAACGTCGTCAATGACTTTGACGGGCGGTACGCGGGCAGCGACGGCAAGGTCCACACGGTAGGAGGCAGGCAGAAGGCCCAGTACGGCACCTTCTCGGGCTGGGACGTCTACCGCTCGCAGCTCCAGCTGCTGACGCTCATCAAGCCGCACACCGGCTCGGACATCGCCCAGTCGCTGTACAACCTCGCCCGCCAGAACGGCGGCCTGTGGGACCGGTGGATCCACAACACCGGAGGTACGCACGTCATGAACGGAGACCCGTCGCCCGCCGCCCTCGCCGGCATCCACGCCTTCGGCGGCGACGGCTTCGACCTGGGAGGAGCACTGGACTCGCTGGTCAAGGCGGCGACCGTACCGACCGAGAAGGACCTCAGCCCGGCCGGAAAGCCGATCCTGTCGGTGGGGCAGCGGCCGTCCCTCGACAAGTACCTGGCCAGCCACTACATGCCGTCCGTCTCGAATGCCTGGGGCGGCGCGGCCGAGACGCTGGAGATCTCCGGCGCCGACTTCGCCCTCTCCCAGCTCGCCACCGCAGCAGGCAGGAAGAAGACGGCCAGGACGTTCGCCGAGCGTGCCCAGTGGTGGCAGAACAACTTCAACGCCGCCGCCGACCCGACCGGCGGATACATCGCCAACCGCAAGTCCGACGGCAGCTGGGTCACCGGCTTCACACCGGCCACGGGCAATGGCTTCGTCGAGGGCACCGCGGCCCAGTACACCTGGATGGTCCCGCACAATGCCGCGGGTCTCTTCGCGGCGATGGGCGGCAAGGAACAGGCCGTAAAGCGCCTGGACTCCTTCTTCCACAACTCCGACGGCAGCTGGGCCTTCACCGGCAGCGGCGGCGACAAGTCCGAGATGGACAACGAACCGTCCATCAACGTGCCCTACCTGTACGCGTACGCAGGCCAGCCGTACAAGACGCAGGAGACCGTACGGGCCGCGATGCGGAAACTGTGGTCCACCGCGCCCGAGGGCATTCCAGGCAACGACGACCTCGGCGCCATGTCCTCCTGGTATGTCTTCTCCGCGATGGGCATGTACCCGCAGGTGCCATCGCGCGCCGAACTCGTCCTGTCGTCACCGCTGTTCCCGCGCATCCAGATCGAGCGCGGCCATCGTGACATCACTGTGAGGGCACCGGGCGCGGCCGCCGACGCCCCGTATGTCCAGTCGCTGAAGCTCAACGGCGCGACGAGCGACAGGCCATGGCTGCCCGCCTCCCTCGTCGCTCGTGGCGGGAGCCTCGACTACACCCTCGGCAAGGAGCCCAACCGCTCCTGGGGTTCGGCCGCCGACAGCGCCCCGCCGTCGTTCCGCACCGGCGAGCAGCCTTACCAGATCGGCGTCGGACCGACCACCGGGACCATCGCTCCCGGCGGCTCACTGACCGTCAAGGTCGCGGCTGTACAGGTGAGTTCGGGCGAGGGACCGGACGTGGACTTCAAGGTCACCGCGCCGGCCGGACTCACCGCCTCACCCCCCTCCGGCACGGTGGGGCCGGAAGGAACCGCCGAGATCAAGCTGACGGCAGGAGAGCGGACGGCGGAAGGCTTCTACGATGCCGAGGTGGCCGTCACGAGTGACGGTGGCCTGGCGGTGAGGCAGCCGGTCACGCTCACTGTCGCGAAGCCCGGCAGTCTGCTCGCCGCGTACAACAACGCCGGCGCCTCCGACGATGCGGGCGAGCACGACGAAGCCGACTACGACGGCGGCGGCTGGAGCTACTCGCGCCAGGCACTCACCGGCGCCGGACTCGCGCCGGGCGCCAAGGGCACCACACAGGGCCTTGAGTTCACCTGGCCCGCATCACCAGTGGCCCGCCCCGACAACGCCTCGGCCACCGGCCAGACGATCGACCTCGCCGGCACGCCGGCCGCGCTCTCCTTCGTCGGCAGCGCGGTCAACGGCAACCAGGCGGCGACGGCGAAGGTGACGTACACCGACGGCAGTTCGGGCACAGCCGATCTGTCCTTCACCGACTGGACGGTCGGCGGCGGGGGCGGCACGGTCCAGTACGGTAACGAGACCATCGCCAGGACCCCGTACCGCAATGTCAGCGGCGGCGACAAGGACGTGGTGGACGCCTACATCTTTGCCACCAAGCCCTTCCACGCGCCCTCCGGCAAGACCATCAGGAGCGTGACACTGCCGGACAACCAGAACATCCATGTGTTCACGGTGGCGCTGGGCTGACATGCCTGACAGGGCTGCCCGCCCGCCGTTGTCCACCGGGCGTGGTGCCCGGCCGCGCAACCACACAGCAGTCGCCCCGCCCCTTCTCGGGCGGGGCGACTGTACGGTGCAACAGCCCCGCCCGGCCCCTCATCCCTCCGAAGGAAACGTCTGTTCCGTCCAGATGGTCTTCCCGGACTCGGTGTAACGCGTGCCCCATCGGTGAACAAGCTGCGCGACGATGAACAGCCCCCGCCCGCCCTCGTCGTCCTCCGCACTGTGGCGCAGGTGTGGCGAGGTGTGGCCGGTGTCCGCGACCTCGCATACGAGCGTGCGATCACGGATGAGACGCAGACGCAACGGGCCCTCCGCATGCCGGATCGCATTGGTGACCAGCTCGCTGACGACGAGCTCGGTCGAGAACGACAGCTCTTCCAGGCCCCATTCGTGAAGTTGTCCGGTGGCCAGCTCCCGGGCATGGCCCACTGCGACCGGTTCGGCGGGCAGCTCCCATTCGGCCACCTGCCCGGCGTCGAGTTCACGGGTACGGACGATCAGCAGTGCCGCGTCGTCTTCTGTCGTACCGTCCGGCAGGAGTCCCGACATTACGCGGTCGCACAGTTCATCCAGTGTCCCGCCGAGGTCGCCGAGCACCCGTCCCAGGTTGTCGAGCCCCTGATCGACGTCGCGGTCGCGGGTTTCGACCAGGCCGTCGGTGAAGAGGGCCAACAGGCTGCCCACCGGCAGCTCGATCTCCATGGACTCGAACGGCAGGCCGCCGAGCCCCAGCGGCGGCCCGGCCGGCAGATCCGGGAAGGACACGCGGCCGTCGGGGTCCACCACCACCGGCGGCAGGTGCCCCGCCCGGGCCATGCTGCAGCGCCGCGAGACCGGATCGTAGACCACGTAGAGACAGGTCGCCCCGGTGGCGTCGTCCTCATGAGTGGCGGGCGTGCCGAGTGCTTCCGACTGTTCCTCCGCCGCCGTGCCCACCAGATTGTCGAGTCTCATGAGCAGTTCGTCCGGGGCCAGGTCCAGCTGTGCGAGCGCGCGTACGGTGGTGCGCAGCCGTCCCATGGTGGCCGCGGCCTGCAGGCCGTGGCCGACCACATCCCCGACGACGAGTCCCACCCGGGTTCCGGAAAGCGCGATGACGTCGAACCAGTCGCCGCCGACCCCTGTCAGGTTGTCCGTAGGCAGATAGCGATGCGCCAGGTCGACCGCCGACGGCTTCGGCAGATGTTGCGGCAGAAGGTGGCGCTGCAGGGCGAGTGAGGCCGTGCGTTCACGGGTGAAGCGCCGGGCGTTGTCGATGCACACCGCCGTACGGGCCGCCAGCTCGTCGGCGAGTGCGACCTCGCCGCTCTCGAACGTGGCCAACGGGGCACTGCGGAGGAAAGTGATGAGTCCCAGCGTGTCGCCCCCTGCCCGCAACGGCACAACCAAGGTGTCGTCCACCAGCGTGAGCCCGCCGGAGGAGAGGGCGCGGTACTGCGGCGAACCAGGCGGGTAGGCGACAGGCGAAGACTGACGCGGCTCCTCCGGATCGCCCCGATCGCCGGAACCGCCCGGCCCGCTCGTCGCCGGGGCGGAGCGGGAGGCGGCCCGTACGAGAGCAGGTGCCTCCCGGCTGCCGGCGGCCGGCACCTCGCCCTCCAGTACCTCCCTCACCAGGTCGACCGTGACGCTGTCGGCGAACTCCGGGACCGCCACCTCGGTGATCTCCTCGGCAGTGACGATCACATCGAGGGCCGTGCCGACTGCGCGGCCGGCCTCGACAAGCAGGGCCAGCCGCCGCTGGGCCTCGTAGCGGTCGGTGATGTCGAACGCGTCCTCGCACAATCCGAATACATGCCCGTCGGCGTCCTGCAACCGGTAGTAGGAGCATGACCAGAGGTGTTCCTTTCCGGGGTCGCTGGGCGGCTCACCGCGGAAGTGCAGGTCGACGATCGGCTCGCCGGTGTCGAGTACGTGGTGCATGACGGCGTCGAGAGTGTCCGGGTACCCCTTGGTCACAAACCTGCCCTCGGAGTACATCTCATCGGCCCGCAGGCCGCGGAACTCGGCGAACGGCAGCCCGATCTCCCGTTCGTATGCGGCGTTGCACCACGTCAGGCGCAGATCGGTGTCATAGATGCCCAGCCCGACGGGCGACTGGGTGGCCAGGCCGTGCAGCAGGGCCAGCCGGGATTCCCACAGCCGTAGCTGCTCCAGTTCGGCCGCGACGAGCACACGAGCCGCCGCACCGGCGCCGGGCAGGGGACAGACCAAGGTTGCCACCAGCAGACTGCGGCCGTCCCGGTGCCTTGCGACGCGGACCTCACTCCCGCTCAGCGGGGTGCCCGAGGCCAGGGCGGACTCCTGATCCGCAGTGCTGTCGGAGGCCTGCCGGGGCGAAAGGAACGTGTCCAGCGGCCGTCCGACGATCTCGTTCTGCGGGTATCCGAGGAGAACCTCGGCTGCGCGGCTCCATCCGATGACCGCGTCCTGGGCATCGAGTACCACCGTGGCAGCCCTCGCGACGTCGAGCGGGCCACGGAAATCGGCAGTTTTTGCCGCGCTCCACGCGCTCATGGCGCCACACCAGCCCGGTTCATTGCCTCCAGAATCCGCCCTGACCGGCACCGGCACAAGCGCAGTGGGCCCGGCGGAGGGGCATCTCCAGGCATCCGTCCCGCCCCTTGCTGCGGGATGCAGGCCGGCGGTGGGCAACCGTCAGGGCACACGACGCTCGCAGAAGCGACCCGAAGCAGCTGCACGACGGGGGCGGCCCGTCACCCCTCCAGGTGGCCCTCGGCGACCGCCAGCGCCGCGGCCATGATGCTCAGCTGCGGATTGACCTCGGGGCAGCCCGGCAGCACCGCGCCGTCCGCGATCAGCACTCCGTGCACGCCGCGCAGCCGCCCGGCGGGGTCGGCCGGGAAGCGCTGCGCGTCGGCGCCTGCGGACACCGTGCCCGTGGGGTGGTACGCGGAGAGGTGCAGCCGGCGCGGGCCCACGTGTGCGAGGGTCTCGTCCAGTTCGGACAGGGTGCGGACGCGGGGCGCGGTGGGGATGCCGGTGAGGACCTCCTCCGCGCCCGCCGCGAAGAGGAGTTGCCCCATGGCGCGTACGGCACGCATCAAACGGTCCCCGTCGCGCCGGTCCAGGTCGTAGCGGAGCAGTGTTCGCTCCCGGCCCAGTACGCGCCCGGACGGACGGTCGGCGATCATCGCTCCGAGCGTGGCGAGCCGGTCGGCGCTCTCCAGTTCGCGCCGCAACTCGCTGCCCAGCCCCGGCAGTACGAAGGAGCCCATGCCCGGCGGGGTCGCGGTGGCCTCGATCAGTACACCGTCGCCGTGCAGCTCCTCCACACCGACGCTCTGCAGCACTCCCTCCCAGGCGGTGACCGGCTCGGCGAAGCGGCCGGCGACGCTGGTCGCCGGGTGGACGCTGAGGTTGCGGCCGAGCCTCGGATGCCGGCCGAGGCCCGAGCGGCGCAGCAGGGGCGGGGACTGCAGGGCACCTGCGGCGACGACGATCAGCGGGGCAAGGATCTCGAATTCGCCGCCGTTCTCCCGTCGTACGAGGACGCCCGCCGCGCGCGGGCCGCCAGGACGGCCGGCGTCGACCAGGACGCGCCGGGCCTGCGCGCCGGTGACGATGCGGGCTCCTGCGGCGCAGGCATCGGGCAGGACCGACAGCTGCACGCTCTGTTTGGCGCCGGTCGGGCAGCCCACCACGCACTGGCAGGATCCCTTGCAGCCGGTCGCGTTGCGACGCAGGGGCGCGGCCCGCCAGCCGAGGCGTTCGGCCCCGGCGAGCGCGAGCCGGCCGTTGTTGCCGAGTACGTCCAGCGGCTGGGTGGCCACCCGCAGCGTGCGTTCGACCTCGTCGAGGTACGGGCCGAAGCGCTCGGCGAGCGAGAACCCGAAGTCGCCCGTCCAGCGCGCCAGGACATGGTCCGGAGTGCGGTAGCAGGTCCCGGAGTTGACGACCGTCGTACCGCCGACCGCCCGGCCCACAGGAAGCAGCAGCGGTGGACTGCCCACGGCGACAGTGGCCCCGCCGTCCCGGTAGAGCTCGGCGAATCGGTCGAGCGGGGTGCGCCGCCCGAAGGACGCCGTGGAGTGGTGCTGCCCTTCTTCGAGTACGACGACGCGGAGACCCGCCCGGGCCAGGGTCCGTGCGGCCATGGCGCCGCCCGCGCCGGAGCCGATGACCACGGCGTCGGCGGTGGAGCGCGCCGGCCAGTCGAGGGACGGCGTGCAGTCGAGCGGTGGATCCTCGCGCGCCGACGCAGGTGCGCGAGGGCCGTGTTCGAGCATGCGCTCGGTTCCGGCAGCAAGCAGGACCGGCACCTTGAGTACGTCGAGGAGGGGCAGGAGTGCGGGGCGCGCACCGAGGGCGCCGAGCACCGTCTCTCGCTCCGCGGCGGTGAGAGCGGCGAGCCTGCGTCCGGTCCGTACCACGGCATACGCGTCGACGGCGCCCGCCGCCGCCCGTACCCCGGCACGGGCCGGCGAGGGCATCGAGCCGATGACGGCTTCCAGCCTGCCGGGGACCCGGGCGGGCCAGTCCTCGGTGCCGTCGTCGGCGATGAGCGCGGCCACGAGACCGTCGAGCCTCATCGCGTGCCCACCTCCGCGTGCGCCGTGCCCGCCAAGGTCCACTCGGCCTCGGTGCGCCAGCCGCCCCACCAGCGCTGCAACAGGATGTGCGCGTCGGCGCTTTCACTGTTGCGGCAGATCGCGTGAGAGCCGTCGGGGTCGGTGTAGTCGAGCGCGAGCGTGCGGTCCTCGGGCTGAGTGACCTCGACGCGGATGCGGCGCAGGCCCGCGCGTCCGGCCACCGTCCAGGTGGGCAACCCGATGGCGGAGCGGAACCGCCCGAATCCGGCCCAGCCGACCGCCGTGCGCTCGGCCCGCCGCGGCCAGGTACGGCCACCCCTGCGCAGCCGCAGAAAGACCAGCGGTGGCAGCCTGCGCAGTCCGGGCCGCATGGAGACCGCGGCCACGATCTCCAGCACATCGCCCGCGCCGAGATCCGCGTGCAGCCAGGCCCAGCGGCGCGCGTTGCCGTGGCCGTAGATCCGGGCGGAGGCTCCGGGCGCGCCGACCGGGGTCAGGGTCGTGTTCTCGTACGAGAATGTCCCGCCGTACGAGGCCCGCGCGGCCGGCAGCATCTGTACGGCCGGCAGCAGAGGTCGGCGCCAGGACCAGCGAGGGAAGGTGAACAGCGGTGTTCCATCGGCGTGTTCGGCCAGATCCCAGCGCAATGCGCCCGCCGAGCCGGAGAGCCGTCCGGGCCCGGCAGACACGCCGTCCGCGGTGAACCCGTCCCCGGTCCCGGTCCATTTCGCGGGGCCGAAGCGGGCGTGCCGTACCGGACCGTCCTTGGGGAACACCGCGGCCCAGCCGTGGGCGAACGCCTCGGATCCGTCCGCGGGCGCGGTGAGCTCATGGTGCAGCCACAGCCCGGTGCCGGTCGCCGGGTCGGTCAAGGTCGTGTACCAGACTTCGGTGCGACCCGGCTCGCCGTTCCAGCGCGGCGCCAGGTGCGCACCCGCGTCCTCCTGCCGCGGGAAACGGAAGCTCGCGAGGAAGGGCACGAGCCCCGTCGTCACGGGGAAGCGAAGCGTGCCTTCGCCGGCCTGTTCTCCCTCCTCGTACAGCGTGAACGGCAGCACGGTCATCGACCTCAGCGGCCTGCGCGGCGTCACGGACTTCCAGCCGTCGAAGGTGAGTCGGCGATCGCCGGCCGTGAAGAAGATCCGGTAGCGGATGCGCCGTCCGGCCAGCGGTGATATCTCCAACTCGCCCTCGGCACAAGGGTCGTCGGCCCATCCGGCGATGCGTATCCGACCGGTGATCCGCGCCTCGGTCGTGCCACGGGGGCGCAGCACGCGATCCGCCGCGGCGCTCAGTTCGAGTCGGACGGCGCGGGCCCGCTCCTCCCCCTCGAGCCTGACCGTGCCGAGCATGGTCTCCCGGAACGCGGTGCCCCTGGTTCCGCTGCGCGTACGTGTACTCATACGAGGCCCTCCAGCATGATCCGCTCCGTTGCTGTCAGATAGGTCTCCGCGGCTCGCCGCGCGGCGCTCTCGTCACCTGCCGCCACGGCTTCGACCACGGGTTCCAGCCTGGCGTGTGCGGCATCGGGGCTGGTGAAAGGGCCCACGAGGGCGGCCCGCACCGGCAGATAGGCGTTGAAGAGAGTGTTGGTCAGCAGCACGTACACGCGATTCCCGGTGGCGCGGGCCAGCGCCCGGTGCACCTCGACGTCGGCGAGCTGCACCGCGTCCCCGCCGTCGGCCATCCGCACCGCCGCCAGCAGGGCACGCAGCTCGGCCCGGTGCTCTTCGGTGGCGCGGACTGCTGCCCGCTCGGCGATCAACGCACCGATGCTGCGCCGCACTTCGAAGATCTCGCCTATCCAGTCGGGACTGTGCCGTACCAGCATGGGCAGCAGATCGGCCCCGCCGAGCCGCGCATAGTCGCGTACCCGTGTGCCCACTCCGTGCCGCGTCTCCAGCAGTCCGGCCTGGACGAGCCGGCCGAAGGCGTGCTTGAGGGTGGTACGGGTGACGCCGTATCCGTCGGCGAGTTGGCGTTCCGGCGGCAGATAGCTTCCCGCCGGATGCCGCCCGGCGAGGATGTCCTCGCGCAGCCGGGTCTCGAGGACATCGACGATGGTCTCGCGGGGCAGCGCCTCCATGTCGTCCCTCCTTCGCAATTCAGTGGCTCAGTGGATGAGCCACTGAATCAGCGTCGGCGGGCGAAGTCAATGAGTCGCTTCAGCTGTCATCCTTCCGAATACCCCGATTGAGGCTCCCACTTCAGCGCCGCCCGGCCCCAGCCCTGAGTCTCACTCGGGCTCTGGTCCGCCGGCATACGACGCAGGATGTCGCGGTCGAACGCGCGGTATCCGCCGCTGAACGACCCGTTGTCCCGGACCTTCAGCAGGACCTCGGTGAACCTGCCGTTGACCGGGCCGTCGGAGGCCACCTGGTTGTCCTGGCAGGCGGAGACGAGCAGGCCGCTCGCGGGCCCCTCTCGGCGGCGAGTTCGCGCTGGAGCTGCTGGAAGAACTCCTAGTCCCGTTTCGACCTCATCGACCATCGCGTCCTCGGCCTCCATTGCTGCGGCGCGCCAAGGCCAACTTCGTCTGACCGCCGCTTTCGCCAGGGGCGCCCATCGAGCTCTCGATGCGGTCGAGTTGTGCGGTGAGGCTGCTGAGCCAGCGCTCGAGGTCGATCAGCATGGGCAGGGGTGGGCCGCCCGTCACCTCTGGAGGCGGGCGGTACGCCGGGAGCACAGGCGCCGGTCTCTCCCCGGCGCTGAGCGCCGCGACCCGGTCGACGGCCAGGACGAGCCGGTCGGCCGCCGTACGAGCCCATGCGGCGGCCTCCGGTGTGACGGTGACCGCGGGCAGATCGAATCGGGGCATCCATTGGGCGCCGAGCAGGATGTGGTTCGCCGTGATGAGCACGGCCTGCCAGTCCATGGGCACGGCCGACGGATCACTCGGTTCGCTCCGGTACTGGAGGTACGCGGACTCGGCGAGTCGCATTCGGTGCAGGACGGGCAGCGTGGGCGGCAACGGCGCTGCTCCCGGCGGCGTGGACAGGAGCGCCCCGACGGTCCCGGTGATCAGCGGGCCGGAAGAGTGCAGCAGGGCTGCCATGGTTTTTCGCACCTCGCGCCGGGCTCCGGCCGGCCAGGCGAGCAGACCGCACAGCAGACCGATCGCACTGCCCGTGACGACATCCACGATCCTGTTCTCGGCCAGCTGCCAGGAGGCGGGGGCGATCTGGGCGAACGCCGCTGCGACCACCAGCGTGAACAGGCCCTGCGCCCAGGCGATCCCGAGCAGCGGCCCGAGCGCGAACGCGGCCAGCATGGCGGGGGCGAGGACCGGCGCGTACGCATCGGTGTGCCGACCGACGACGAGCAGCAGGGTGCCCGCCGCGACCGCGCCGACGAGGGTGCCGATCAGCGCCGGCCGCACGGCCTTCCACGTGCCCGCGGCAGTGGTGCGGCTGAGAGTGAGCACGGCGAGCAGCACCCAGAAGCCGTGGGACAGATCCAGGGAGCCTGCCACCAGCCGGGCAGCGCCCAGCCCGATAGCGGTCCGGGCGGCGTTCTGGAACTGGACCGAACGCAGCGTCATATTGCCGGCGAGGCGCCGCCACCACAGGAGGGGGGTACGCGCGTCGGCGTACCAGAAGAATTCGCGCGGCTGGATCGGCGGCGTGCGCCTGCCGTCCAGGCCGACCCGTACGGCGGCCTCGAGAACCCTCGCCGACTCGGCAGTGGCCAGGACCGAGGCCTGGCGTCGCAGCAGCGGCACGGGGGGCACGGCCTCCGGCGGTCCGGTCGCCTGCGTGACACGCAGCGCCTGGAAGTCCCGTATCGCCGATTCCAGGGCCGGGGGCCCGGGCTGTGGAGGCGACCGGCCGGTGCGCAGGGCTGTGGCGGTGGCGGCGCAGAGTGCCGCGATGCGGCCGAGGAGATCGGCCGACGCAGCGTCCGCGTCGGCGCCCGATTCGGCGCCCGCGCCCCGGCCGGTCGTGGCGGTGGTGTTGGCGGTGCCGCCGGTCGCTGGGGTGTCGCCCAAGTGCGCCAGTTGGTCCAGCAGTCGACGGGCGGCGGCACCCGCCTGTGCCAGGGCCCGGTCCACACGCCCGGCACCGGCGGGCCGTTCGGCGGGCGGAAGTTGGGAAAGCCGCAACTGTCGGCCGGCCGCCCGCAGCCGGTCCGCCGCAACGGCGCCCGCCTCAGGGGGCTGGGCCGTGACTGCCGCGGCGGCGGCACGGCCCGCGATCGCGACAGCGTCCGCGAGGCTTTCCCGGTAGGAGACGGTCGGCGGCTCGGGCAGCAGGAAGCGCTCGCAGGCGACAAGCAGCAGCACACCCAGGGTGAGGCCCGCCAGCCGGGACCCGAGAGCGTCCGGATCGTAGGGCGGGAAGCAGGCCAGGATGTAGAAGAGCTGAAGCCCGGGGGCCGCTCCGGCCGGGCGGGGCCCCGCCACCGCGGCGAAGGAGAGAACGAATCCGACGACCAGCATCCCGAAGACCGCCGCCCAGGTGCTTACGGCCAGTACCGTCCCCAGCGCGACCAGCACCAGGCCTACCGGCAGCGCGCGCAGCATCACGGCGGCCCGCTGCCGCCCGGACCCGGGGATCGGTGACAGTATTCCGAGCGCCACCGGCCCGAAGAGGGCGTACAGCGCCGTCGCCGGCCGATCCACCCCGTACACGAACGGATAGAACCCGGCACTGGCAGCAGTGGTCACCCGGACGGCCCGGTGCACGATCGACGCCCGCTTTGGATTGCGCCAGGCGGAGCGGTGGCGTGCCTTCTGCGGTTCGGTGGTGCGTGTGCCGGTCACGGCCGGGCCTCACGGGTACTGCGGCCCGCGTCCGCGGGCGGCCAGGGCGCGTGCATGGACAGCGCCGGGACCTTGCCGTGGACGACGAGCCGGTGGCGTACGACCATGACGACGACGGACGCCAGCAGGATCACGGCTCCGCCCACGCGCAGGATCGCGTCGTAGGCGTCCTCGGGCGGCCGCTCCGGGGTCATCGCCGTGATCGTGGCCGCCGCGCCGGCGAGGGCGACGGCACCCAGGGTGACCAGGAAGGTCAGCAGAACACCGGACGCCTCGCCCGCTCGGGCGGGCGGTACGACCTGCTGGGTGGCGACGCTGGAGAAGGTCCAGCCCAGCCCGAGGCCGAGCCCGCACCAGGCGAACACGGGTACGTACAGCCACCATGCCGTGACGTTGCTGAGCGCGATCATCCCCGTCCCGGCGATCGCTCCGGCGAGGGCCATGACCGCCGTGGGACGCATCAGCGGTGCCAGCCGCGCTCCCAGCGGCCCGGACAGAGCCACGAGCACGGCAGGGGCCAGGAAAACGAAGCCCGCCACGAGCGGGGACAGACCACGCACGCCCTGGAGATAGAGGGTCGCCAGGAAGACCGTGACGGCGTAGCCCATGTTGGCGACCGTACCCATACCGGTCACCAGGACGTACGGGATGTTGCGGAACAGGCGCAGATCGACCAGCGGATGCCGGGCCACCCGTTCGCGCAGCAGAAAGAGCCCGCCCGCCAGCACGGAAACCCCGAAGAGCGTGAGGGTGCGAGCGCTGTCCCAGCCCCAGGCGCTGCCGCGTTCCACGGCCAGTGTGAGAGCGGCCAGACAGCACACGACGGTGCAGCAGCCGATCAGATCGAGCTGGCGGGGCGCCGAGGTGTCCCGTGAGTCGGGGACGTACACGACCGCGATAAGGAGCCCCAGGGTGCTGAGCAGCGCGAGCAGCCAGAAGATCCAGCGCCAGCCAGGGCCTTCGGTGAAGCCGCCGCCCACGAACGGGCCCAGTGCGGTGCCGATGTTGGCGATACCGAAGGCAGCGCCCAGCGCACGGGCCCGGCTCTCCTGGGGGAAGGCGTTGCTGATCACGGCGACGGACACCGGGAAGACAAGAGCGGCACCAATGCCCTGGACGATCCGGGCGGCCACCAGCAGCGCCAGTTGGGGAGCGAGCGCGCACCCCACGGAACCGGCCGCGAACAACGCGATACCGACGAGCAGGATGCCCCGCCGCCCGAAGACGTCCCCCAGTCTGCCGCCCACGATGAAGAAGCAGCCGAGAGCGAGCATGTACGCGGAGAGCGTCCACTGGGCGGCCGAAGGCGATACGCCGAGCTCGTCCGCGATTCCGGGGATGGCCAGGTTCAGCGCGAAGAAGTCGACCTGAATGCAGAACAGCGCGACCGCTACCGCGGTGAAGGACCCTTTCCGCACGGCCGATGACGACTCTGCGCGCATGCGCACATTCCTCTCAGCCGACTCCGTCGCGACGTCGCGAGTGGGTCGGGCGGGCGCCCTTGTCCCATTGTCGGCTCACGGTCGCCGGTCCGCAGCCCGGCGGTCCCGATCGCGGGGGAAGGCGGTCCTCGGGTGTCTTCACGCTCTCCCGGATCCCGCTCACCCAGTCGATCGTCGCCCCCGACGAGCCAGGGCGAGGTGCGGACGCTCCCTGAGACACGCCCGAGCAGAGCGGCAACCGTTGTGCGCCCGACGGTTCATGAGCGACAGATCATGTCGGCGAGTTCCGCCGGCCGACTGAGCGCGCTGAGGTGTCCCCCGGGCATGTCCTCGACGGTGATGCCGAGCCGTTCCCCGACGATCCGGCGCTGGAACTCGATCGGGAAGAACCGGTCCTCGCGGCCCTGCACAAACCGTGTCGGCACATGCGGCCACTCCCGCAGCGGCCACGGCTGGGTGAACAGGGCCGCGGACGGCTCGGAATCTCCCTGAGCCATCGCCTCCTCGGTCACTTCCTGCGGAACGTCGTGGAAGAAGTCGGTCAGCAGATCGAACTCGGGGGCCGGCCCGCGTCCTTGCCCGACCGCGTACGCCGAACGCGCCGCGCCCTGGCCGGTGTTCTCCCACCACTGCCCTGCCGTCTCGCCGTAGGCCGGCACCATGGCGTTGACGAGAATCAGCTGGTCGACCGCCACCCGTTCGCAGACCAGAGGCGCGGTGAACCCGGCGAGTGACTGCGCCACGAGCACCACGCCGGCTCGGTCGCCGATCGCCCGCACCACAGCGTCCGCGTGTTCGGCGAGCCCGGCGGAGCTTTCCCGAGGCAGGTCGACAGCCACCACGTCGTGTCCCCGCCGACGCAACTCCGGCACAAGGCGATGCCAGTACCAAGCACGGCCGTCAGCACCGGGGATGAGCACATACGTTGCCATGCAACCCTCCAACACCCACCCCGAACCAGAAGTAGTGAAGCGACGCTACACGCCCCGCCAGGTGCCGGTCGGCGACCATCGCCACGCGTCGGCACAGTCATTTCGCCTCTCTCTCCTGGGCGTGAAGTTGTCGCATAGCACCTCTAGGCGCACGTGTTCGCGTTCGCTACTGTGCGGTTCTGTTGGTTCAGGAGCGATTCACACCTCACCAGGAGGATGGTCCACTTGATGCTCCGACTCCGCCGTACGTTCCGAGGACTGGCCGTGCTGGCCCTCGCCGGGGCGCTCGCCGCGCCCGTGCCGTCCGCGGCTGCCGCGGCAGCCGGTGCCGCGGACCCTCCCGCCGACGTCTACCGACTGCTCGAGGATCCGGAAGTGACCGGGATCGGACAGGAGTCGGCGCACGCCGAGTTGACTCCGTACGCAAACACGGCGAGCGCGCTCGAAGGCGGCTCCGACAGCCCGTGGACCGCCTCGCTCGACGGAACCTGGAAGCTGCACATGTCCAAGCGTCCCGAGGATGTCCCCAAGGGCTTCTTCTCACCCGGGTACGACACCGCCGGGAGCGGCTGGAAGAGCGTCGAGGTCCCGCACACCTGGCAGACGGACGGTCTCGACCACCCCGTCTTCCGCAACGTCCCCACCGAGATGTATCCGGACGACCCGCCGAAGGTCCCGCACGACGTCAACCCGACCGGGGCGTACGTCCGTAACTTCGAGCTGCCCGGCAGCTGGCAGAAGCGCCGGACGTTCCTGCGGTTCGAGGGTGTCACCAGCGGCTATCTGGTCTGGGTCAACGGCGGGTACGCGGGATACGACCAAGGCGGCTACACACCCGCCGAGTTCGACATCAGCGAGCATCTGCGCCCGGGTAAGAACACCATCGCGCTCCAGGTCCACCGCTGGAGTTCGGGAGCCCACCTGGAGGACTACGACCAGTGGCGCTTCGCGGGCATCTTCCGCTCGGTCGATCTGTACTCCACACCCGCCACCTACGTACGAGATGTCACCATCAAAACCGAACTGGACGCCCAGTACCGTGACGCGCAGCTGAGCGCCAAGGTCGATGTGACCGCCAAGGGCGCGGCGGCAGATGGTGCGCACAAGGTCATCGGAACGCTCTACGACCGGCACGGAAGCAAGGTAACAACGATGTCGGGCCAGGTTGATCCCGGCGGCAGCATGCCATCCGCCACCCTCAGGGCCGACGTCGTCGCTCCGGCGAAGTGGACCGACGAGACGCCCAACCTCTACACCCTCGTCGTGCAACTCCTGGGCGCTGACGGCCAGGTGACGCACACCACCGCCCAGCCGGTCGGCTTCCGCAGGACAGAGGTCAAGGACAAGCAGCTGCTCGTCAAGGGCAAGCGGATCCTGATCAAGGGCACCAACCGAGCCGAGACCGACCCCAGAACCGGCCGCCATGCGACGCGCGAACGCACCGCCTCCGATGTGTCGCTGATGAAGCAGCTCAACATCAACTCGGTACGCACCTCCCACTATCCGTCCGATCCGTATCTGTACGAGCTGGCCGACGCGCAGGGCCTGTGGATCGACGACGAGGTGGACATCGAGACCCACCACCACGACGCCTGCCCCGACAACTGCCTGGCCGAGCGGCCCGAGTGGCAGAAAGCGTTCATGGACCGCTTCACGGCGATGTACCAGCGGGACAAGAACCATCCCAGCGTGCTGATGTGGGACACCGGCAACGAGGCAGGGCTCGGCAAGGCGCACTACGCGATGGCGGACTTCCTCGACAAGAACGATCCGTCCCGGCCGGTCTACCACCAGTCCAACTCCCCCGACGGCGACGCCCCGTTCGCCGACGTGTGGGGGCCGCGCTACCCGTCACCATCGGGCCTCGAGGAGAAGGCCAAGGCCACCACCAAGCCCATCATCATGGGCGAGTACGCCCACGCCATGGGCAATTCGCTCGGCAACTTCCGCGAATTCTGGGACGTGGTCCGCACATACCCCCAGGTGCAGGGTGGCTACATCTGGGACTGGGCGGAGCAGAACATCACCCAGCCGCTGGTCACCACCCCCGATTCCTCGGGGAACGGCATTCTCTCCTACATCACCGGAAAGCCGGACCATGTCGCCGGGCACCGCGGCAAGGCGCTCGCACTCTCCGGCCTGGACGACTTTGTGGAGGTCTATCGGGACCCGAAACTCGACGCGGTCTCCGGCGGCCTCACACTTGACTCCTGGGTCCGGCCGGCCGAGTGGACCGGCGACTTCACCGTGATCGCCAAGGGCAATCACAGCTACATGCTGAAGATGAAGGACAAGGACACCCTGGAGTTCTCCGTCTACGGCGGCGGCACCTGGCACGCGGCCGCGGCGAAGGTCCCCGGTGACTGGTACGGGAAATGGCACCGGATCTCGGCCACCTTCGACGGCGCCGCACTCAAGCTCTTCATGGACGGCAAGGAGGTGGCCGCGACCGGCTGGGAGGGCACGATCGCGTACTCCGCCCAGCCAGTGAACATCGGCCGTGACCCCGAGAACGGCCAGGAGGGCATCACCACCCGCATGACGCACGGCACGGTCGACCAGGTCCGCGTCTACCACACGGCGCTCACCCCGCAGCAGCTGGAGACCGACCCCGCCACCGACGCGGTCCTCGCGCTCGACTTCGACACCCTTACCACGAAGGGGACTTACTACTCGTACGGGTCCGGCACCGGCGGCGTGGACGGAGTGGTCTCCACCGACCGGACCGTTCAGCCCGAGGCTCGCGCCATGGCCGCCGTCCACGCACCCGTGCGCATCTCGGCCCCGGGTGCCGGAGTCGGCAAGATCACCGTGCTCAACGAGCGCTCCTTCACCGGCACCGGCGATCTGCGGCTGCGGTGGAAGATCACCGAGGGAGACAGGACCCTCGCCCGCGGCGGCCGAGCCCTCTCCCTCAAGCCCGGTGAGAGGGCGGGAATCCAGCTGCCGAAGCCGCCGGCCAACCCGAAGGGCGCCGACCGCCAGCTGACCGTGGAGGCGGTGCAGGCCAAGGACACCGGCTGGGCGAAGGCCGGACACCGCGTCGCCGTCGAGCAGTTCGACATCGGCGGTCGACAGCTCGCCGGCGTGCTGAAGGCCGAAGCGCCCGGCAAGGTGAAGACCAGCGAGACCGGCACCCGGATCACGATCGCCGGGAAGGGCTTCTCCTACCTCTTCGACCGGACAAGCGGCGAGCTGATCTCCATGAAGGCGGGAGGGCGCGAACTGCTGGGTACGGGACCTGAGTTGGATGCCTGGCGGCCGCCGGTCAGCAATGAGATCGGCTCGGAGGAGGGCCCCTGGCGCGAGGCCGGACTGGACCGGCTCAAGACCGCGCCGGGGAAGGTCACGGTCGCCGAACGGGACGGGGCGGTCACTGTCACCGTCCCCAGCACGGCCGCCGCCCCCGGCGTCAAGGGCTCCTCCTTCACACAGACCCTGCGCTACACGGTCACGGGCACCGGAGAGATACGCATCGACCACCGCGTCGAGGCCCAGGGCAAAGCCCGAACGGTGCCCTACCTTCCCCGCATCGGCCTGGCCCTGACGCTTCCGGACCGCTACGACACCCTCACCTGGTACGGGCGCGGGCCGCAGGAGAATTACAACGACCGCACGGACGGCGCTCCCGTCGGTGTGTACGCGACCAACGTTGACCGGCAGTTCTCCGGCTACACCAAGCCGCAGGACTACGGCAACCACGAGGGCGTCCGCTGGGCTTCCCTGTCCGACGGCACAGGCGGCCTGCTGGTCTCGGGGACGCAGAACTTCTCCGCGGGAGTGACTCCGTACACCGGCATAGACCGGGCCGCCTATCCGTTCGCCCTGCGGAAGAACCCGAAGGGCAACACGCTGCACCTGAACCAGGCCGTCAGCGGTGTCAGCGAGACCTTTCACACCGTGCTGCCCCAGTACCAGGTGCAGCCCGACCAGGAGTACGCGTACACACTGCGACTGCGCCCGCTGACCGGTGCGGAGGCCCGTACCGGGACTCCGCGAGGACCGGTGGTCTGCACTCCGGACGCGCAACTCACCGCCGATGACGCCACTTTGCCGACGGGCCGGTCGACGCCGGCGAAGCTGACCGTAACCAACCGCTGCGACACACCGCTGAAGGATGTCGCCACGACCTTCGACCCGCCGACGGGCTGGACCGCCGACCCGGGCACCTCCCCCATCGGCGATCTGGCCCCCGGTACGTCGGCGACCGTGACCGCCGTGATCACCCGTGGCAGGGAGACCCCGGACGGCGTGCGGCCCGTCGCCGCCCAGGTCTCCGCCTCCTCCACCGGCGGGGCGCGGGTGGACAGCAGGGCAACGGTCGATGTCGACGGAACCCCGCCCCCGCCGCGCGGTGATGTGCATGTGTCCACGATGGACTTCATCACCGCCGACAACGGCTGGGGCCCGGTCGAGCGCAACACCAGCAACGGCGAATCAGCCCCCGGCGACGGACGGACCCTCACGATCGGCGGTACGACGTACGAGCACGGCTTGGGCGTGCACGCCGACTCGAGCGTGGAGGTCTTCCTGGGCGGCAACTGCTCGACGTTCACCGCCAAGGCCGGTCTCGACGACGAGGCGGACCCGTACGGCAGCGTCGTCTTCGAGGTCTACGCCGATGGCGAGCGCGTCCACTCGAGCCGGCTGCTCACCAACGAGGACGCGGCTGTCGCCGTCGAGACCAATGTGGCCGGCGCACAGAAGCTCCGGCTGCGGGTGACCGACGGCGGCGACGGCAACGCCCACGACCATGCGGACTGGGCGGCGGCCACGGTCCACTGCGGAGCGGGGTGACGCTGCTCGGCACCGGTGGACGAAGCCGGTGAGGTCCCGTGGGAGCGGCCCAGGTCCGGCAGCGCGCCGGACCTGGGCGAGGGGCCGCTACCCCGACACCGGCCGCGGTGCAGATCTGCCGATGACGGTCAGGTCAGTCCCCCGTGGCGAGGACCCTCTGTCCCCGGCCGCCGTGACGGTCCGGCAGCGCAAGCATCGCGAAGGCGCGATCGGCCGCACCACCCCGCCGTACGACGAGGAGCGCCGCGAGAAGGACCGCGACCGGGACGCCGAACCACCAGCCCAGCACGTGCACCAGGACCGAGGCAACGACAGCCGTGCCGAGCGCCACCCCGAAGACCGCCCCCAGCACGGCGCCGAGGATGCGGAAGCGGCCCGTCACTGTTTCGGCGCCCGTATCGCGCTGCCCGGAGCGGATCCAGAAGGCCATCAGCGCAAGCATGACCGGGACGAGTACGACGCCCATGGCGTACAGCGTCAGCGCGACCGGCGAGGTGAGCCAGTCGCCCGCACGCGACAGGGCCTCTCCCGCTCCGGGTTGCCCCGGCCACGCCGCCGCGAACGTCTCCCGGTCGGCGGAGAAGAACCGCTGGTACCCACGGCCGTCCCAGCCGTGGACAAGGATGAAGAACACGCCGGTGTATCCGACCCCCGCCTGCAGGAAAGCCGCGTACACCCGGCCCGAGGCGATGAGCCGCTCCGCAACCCAGAAGCCGAGCACACCCTGACTCACGTTCGTCGCGGCGAACAGCGCGACGAGCCAGGCCGGCAGCGAGCTGTGGCCGCTTGCGACCTGCATCGTCTCCCAGTCCGGAAAGCCCCAGAGGAGCCATGCGCCGCTGGGCGCGAACAGCACCGCGCAGTAGAGGACGGTCCCCATCAGGTAGGGGTTGGACCACCGGCCGCCGTGCCCCGCGCGGCCGTTGCCGGCCCCGAGCTGATGGGCGGCGGCGGTCGCGAAACTCGCGCCTATCCCATAGGACCAGAAGACATCCACCTGGACCATCGCGCTCCCTTTCCGGAATGACACGTCATTCCGTTCTCAAGGCAGAAGAAATGAGCGGTCCTTGCGGGCCTGCGGCTCAGCGGGAGCCGAGGCCGTCGAACATGAGCGTCTCCACCGTGCGGATCCATGGATCACGCATGGCGCCGGGATCCTGTGCATGCAGCAGCCGAACCGCCCCGGTCACGATCATTCCGTTCACCGCGAGGCCGACCACGTGGGCGTCGAGATCGCGCCGCAGGAAGCCGCGGTCCTGCCCGTTGTGGATGAAGGCAGCCGTGTACTGAGCCGCCGCTTCCATGGCCTTGCCCGCCAGATCCGGCTCGGCCCGGTCGATCGCGATGGCGTCGTAGAAGAGAATGCGGCACAGTGCGGGTTCCGCCACCACGAGGTCGAAGAGCTTGTGGCCGATGCGCCGGACCTGTTCGCGGTACTGCGCCACCGACTCGCAGGAGCCGGGGTCCTCGTCGGCGAGGGCATCCATGACCTGGCCCAGCGCGCGCGAGACCACACTGCGCGCGATGTCCTCCTTGTTCTTGAAGTACCGGTAGAAGGTGCCGTGCCCAGCTCCGAGCTCCCGGGCGATGTCGGAGATGCCGGTCGCGTGGTAGCCACGCTCGGCGAACACCTTGCCCGCCGCGCGCAGTATCGCCTCCCGCTTGCCCGCCATGCCCTGCGCCACGACCGGGTCCCTTCCTGCAACGGAATGACGTGTCATTCTGGAACCGGTGGCCAACTCCCGTCAATACCGGTGCTGTTGATCCGCCGACCGGCTCACACCAGGGCATCGCCGGGCGCTGTGTGTCCACCCATTTCCGTGGGGCCCGGTGTCAGCCTGCAGGGCGGCGCCGGTCATCGCTTTCTGCGGATGAGGATGACCGTCAGCGCGGCGAGAGCGGCAACAACGAGGGCTCCCGCGACGCGCTTGGCGATCGGCATTCCCGCCGTACGCAGGAGATCGATCGGCTCCGCCTCGCGCGTTCCGGCACCCGCGACCACGGAAGGCTCCGTGCCGCTGGGCTCTCTGCTGCTGGGCTCCGCGGCAGCCTCGGCGGGCGCGTCGGTAGCCGGTTCCGCGCCGGCCAGCTGCTGCGACAGGCAGTCCGCGAACCGACCGATGAGCTTGTCGCCGACTTCGGCCATGACTCCGCGGCCGAACTGCGCGGGACGTCCGGTGATCGTCAGATCGGTGACGACACTGACCGCCGTCCCCCCGTCACGATCGGCCAGCGTTCCGGTCACGGTGGCCCGTGCCGTGCCCTGGCCCCGGACTTCCTTGCCTTGAGCGGCAAGGACGATCCGGTGTGCCGACTCGTCCTTCTCCTGGAAGGTCGCAGTGCCGCGGTAGGTCACGGTGATCGGGCCGACCCTCACCTTCACGGCTCCGTTGACGGTCTCGCCGTCGACGCTGTCCACGGTGGCACCAGGCATGCACGGGGCGACCCGCTCGATGTCGAGGAGCACCCGCCACGCCGCGTCGACGGGGACAGGGACGGTGAACGAGTTCTGCAGTTCCATGGTCTCCTCCTCACACCGGCCTCAGACGCGGACGGTGGATAGCTCCGGCTGTCTCCGCCAGCGGACTGCCGCTGCCGCCCCAGCGCAGAGCAACGATCTCCGCCGCGATCGAGACGGCCACTTCCGCGGGCGTACGGGCGCCGAGGTCGAGGCCGATGGGCGAGCGCAGCCGCGCCAGCTCCGTCTCGACGAGTCCCCTCTCCCGCAGCCGCGCCAGTCGGTCCTCGTGCGTGCGACGGCTACCCATCACTCCGATGTAGGAGGCCGGCGAGTCAAGAGCGACCTCGAGCAGTGGAACGTCGAACTTCGGGTCGTGGGTGAGCACACAGATCACGGTCCGCCCGTCGACATCCGTGTCGCGCAGATACCGGTGCGGCCAGTCGACCACCACCTCCACCCCGTCCGGGAATCGGCGGGGGTCGGCGAAGACCGGGCGCGCGTCGCACACCGTGACCCGGTAGCCGAGGAACGCGCCGATCCGGGCCACCGCGGCGGCGAAGTCGATCGCGCCGAAGACCAGCATCCTCGGTGGCGGCGCGAAGGACTGCAGGAACACGGTGACGTCGTCCTCGCGCCGCTCGCCGTGCGGGCCGTAGTGCCGCCGGCCCGTCGCTCCTTGCGCCAGCTCTCCGCGCGCGTCGGCGGTGACCGCCGCGTCGAGGCCGCTCGATCCCAGCGAGCCGGACACCGACTCGGGCCACACGGCGAGCGTGGCGCCGCGCTGGACAGGACCGTCGATCACCGTTGCGACCACCACCGGGCGGTGCTCAGCGACGGACGCTGCGACCTCGCCGAACGAGGTGTCGACGGCGGCCGACACGGAGCGTACGAGGAGCGTGATCTCACCGCCACAGGTCAGCCCGACGGCGAACGCGTCCTCGTCGCTGTAGCCGAAGGCCTGCAGCCGTGCCTGACCGGACTCCACGACCTCCTTGGCAAGTTCGAAAACGGCCCCCTCCACACAGCCGCCGGAGACGCTGCCCACGACTTCGTCGTCCGGCCCCACCGCCATTGCCGCACCGGGGCCGCGCGGCGCACTGCGGCTGACGGCGACGACGGTGGCGAGCCCGAAGGGCGTTCCGGCCTCGTACCAGCGGCTGAGCGCAGGGAGGATCTCACGCATCGCACGCACCTCTCACCACTGCTGCCAGGCGCTCCGGCGCACCCAGGCTGTGCCCCTGGACGAACGCGTCGACGCTGGACAGCGCCGCCGCCATACCGGCCGCGAGCGGCGCGTATCCCGGGCGTGCCTTGAGCGGGTTGGCCCACACCACCCGGTGCGCCAGTCGGTGCAGCCACCGCATCTGAGCCGCGAGCAGCGCCGGGTCGCCGCGATCTCGATGTCCTGGATCTGGCCACGGCCGTGAGGGGTGGCCTGGTAGCCCTCCGACCGGGATTCGGTCCATTTCACCGGCCGGCCGAGCCGCTTGGGCCACGGCGAGGGCGGCTGCCTCCTCGCCGTACACCTGGAGCTTGGAGCCGAAGCCTCCGCCGACGTCCGGGGCGATCACCCGCAATCTGTGCTCGGGGATTCCGGTCACCATCGACAGCGTCACCCGCGCGATGTGCGGAACCTGGGTCGATGAGTACGGGGTGTATTCGTTGGACCCGGCGGGCGGGGTGGCGACCACGGCCCTCGGCTCCATCGCGCTCCTGCCCTCCCAGAGATGCAGGCAGGGGGTATCTGCCGTTCTGCTCTGATATACGCAACTCTAGGCCGGGCTCCGGCGACGCGCGAGCTGCTGGTCTGCCGTCGCTGGACGCCGGAGGCGGTAACTGCGTTACGCCGTGGGCTGACCCCCTTCCCTCAAGGAAGCAGCGGCGTAATCTGAATTACATGATTACCAACGAGCAGGAACAGGCGCTGCGCGGTTGGTTCGCCGGGCGGCTGCCGGAAGGACTCTTCGCCGAACTCCTGGACGTCACCGTGGACCGTGAGGAGATCACGGTCATCGGCCGGATCCCGGAGCCCGACCTCGCCGCGGAGGCATCCGAGGTGGAACGCGCGGCTTCCCTGGACGGGCGCATCTCGGAGTTCCGGGAACGCACCCGCGATGAACGCATCAAGGTCGCGCGCGAGGCCGAGCACCGGTTCGGGCGCAAGGTCTCGTGGGGCGTGGAGTGCGGCGGCAAGCGCGCCATGTACACCACGGTGTCCGCGCCGGTGATGACGCGACTGCGCCAGCCCGAGCGTCAGACGCTCGACACCCTGATCGCCGGCGGCGTGGCCCGAAGCCGCAGCGAAGCCCTCGCCTGGTGCGTCCGCCTGGTGCAGCGCAACGCGGACACGTGGCTGAGCGACCTGCGCGACTCCCTCGAACACGTTCAGCAGGTGCGAGCGCAGGGCCCGGACGCCGAATAGTCCCAACAGCCGGCCCCAACCGCCGGCCCGGGCTGTCGGGAGACGGTCCGGCCCGCACTCCCAGGACCGCAGCGCCGGTTGTCCGGTGCCGGAGCCGGCCGCGGCCTTCAACGGCAGTCCGCCACCACCCCTGCCCGCGAATCCTGTCGCCCGCGCGCACGCAGAGCCCCAGGATCAGTTCACTCACGAGAAGTTCACCGAGTGCCTCACGTGGCGCTATGACGCCCCGGCCGGAAATGAGGGCCCGTCGACCACCCGACGGGCCCTCACCACAACCAAAACCCCGCACCGTCGGGGCCGGTTCGCGCAGCCCGGGACGATCCGCGACGCACTCGCACTCGCACTGCCGGGCGGTAGCCGTCCGGCAGTACGCCACAGGCCGCGGCGCGGCAGGACCGGGACGCCGCGCCGCCTCTCCTTTCCGCGATTTCCGCGCACTCCTGCCCCTGCACGCCCGTCGGCGCACGCCCTCCCCCGGTACCGGCCCCTTCAGGCTCCCGCGCGCCGTAGGCCAGGGGCGCCGTAGGTCACGGGCGGTTTCTCCAGTGACGACGCGAGCCTTCCGACTGCCTCGACACACCGACTTGCTAGAGGCCATCATTAGAGTTACAGTCTCTAACTAGAGCAAGCGTTCATAACCTACAGAAGAGACGGAAGACGCCATGTCTGCTGCCGCATACGACCTCCACGCAGTACTCGGCTCAGGGCCTGCGGGCACCGCACTCGCCCAGGAGCTGGTGCGCCGCGGTCACGCGGTTCGCCTCGTCGACCGCAAGGCCGACGGACCGGCAGTCACGGGTGTGGAGCGGTACGCCGACGTCAGCACCGCCGACGGAACCAGCGCCGCCGTCGCCGGTGCCGCCGTCGTCTACCACTGCGTCAATGTCGGCTATCACCTGCAGGTCGAGGTGATGCCCCGCATCCAGGAAGCCGTCCTGGGCGCGGTGGAAGCCGGCGGCGCGCGGCTGGTCGTGCTCGACACCCTCTACCCGTACGGCGAGACCGGCGGCGCGGTGATGACCGAGGACACTCCGTGGAAGGCGACGACCCGCAAGGGCCGTATGCGCGCCGACCTCGACGAGAAGTACCTCGCCGCCCACCGCGCCGGCCGCGCCCGTGCGGTCCTGGGCCGCTCCGCCGACTTCGTGGGCCCCGGCGTGGTCAACTCCACCCTCGGCGGGGCCGTCTTCCCCGGAGCGCTGACCAGCGGCGAGATCCTGGGCCTGGGCGACATCGATCTGCCGCACAGCTACACGTACATCGATGACGTCGCCGCGGGCCTGGCCACACTGGGCGAACGCCCGGAAGGCGACGGCCGCGTCTGGCACCTGCCCACCGCGCCCGCCCTCACCACCCGCCAGATCCACGCCATGATCGAAGAGCGCGTCGAGCGGCCCTTGAGTGCCATGATCCTCGAAGAGGCCCGCCCCTTCGGCCCCTTCGACGAGGTGTTCATGGCCGAGTACGCCGAGATGTTCTACCAGCACACCGAACCCCAGATCGTGGACTCGTCGGCCTTCGAGGGGACCTTCGGTGTGCACCACACACCGCTCACGGAGGCACTGGACGCCACCCTCGCGTGGTACAGCGAGTGGCTCACCCGACAGTGACCGCAGTGCCGCGGGCGCCAACCCGCACTCCCTCGTCGCCGACGTCGGCACCTGTCGCCGGACCAACTGCGTTGTCGATCGGAATTACTTAGTTGCGGACGGGCGTGAGAATCCGGCGCTCGAAGGCCTTGAACGCCGCCTCCTGCCGCCATTCCACCGCTGCCTTCGCGTTCGCCGCGAGGAACGCCGCACAGCGCGGTCCCGGTGCGCGCAGCCCGGGACGATCCGCGACGCACTCGCGCACGGGGCGGTAGCCGTCCGGGGTGCGCCACAGGCTGCGGCCCGGCAGGAACGCATAGTCGAGCGAGGCCCGCGCCAGGTCCTTCAGTTCCCTGTAGGACAGGTCGTACGAGTGGGCCGCGCGCAGGTACTCGTCGCTGATGGTGATCCGGGAGACGCCCGCGTCATCCGTGGCCAGCACGACCGGGACGCCGCGCTGCCGGTAGAGCGGGAAGGGATGTTCGGGACCCGAGACCCCGAGGATCTGGTCGTTGCTGCTGAGCGGGACCTCCACGGCGACACGACGGGATGCCATCGTCTGCAGCAGTTCGTCGGCCCTGTCCTCGTGCCGGACGTCGACACCGTGGCCGATGCGCTCCGCATGGGCCACGTTCACCGCCTCGGCGATATGGAACCGCAGGTCTTCGGGCTTGACCAGACCGGGCGCCAGTTCACCTGCGTGCAGGGTGATGTGCGCCCGGGGATAGACACGGTGCAGATGGCCGAGCATGCGCATGTGCAGGCTGTAGTCCCGCAGCGATACGGCCCCGTCCTCCGGCTGCACCAGGTTCACCGCGGCGAACCGCGGGTCGCGTTCGGCCAGTTCCATGGCCAGCACCATCTGCGTGAAAACCCGCTCGGGAGCGCTGTTCCGCGAGACCTGGGAGATGAACCGGAACGGCACCGCGCAGCCCGGATCCGGCTTCGCACTGTCGCAGTGGGCGGTGGCACGGAACTCCGCGAGGCCCTGATCGGCTTCGGTCTGCGCCTGCCGCACGACCCGCTCCATGGCGCCGTCGGCCAGCAGCTTCTCGTGCAGCCGCGACAGGTTTGCGTCGTAGCCGACCAGGTCGGCGAGCTCCCTGACGCCCTGACTGTTCGGAGTGATCATCAGCTCTTGGTAGAACTGGTTCTGCTTGGCCACCGTGTTCGAGACCTCGGCCAGCAGCTTCCCGGGATGCCGCCAGGTCGCCTCGCCGAACTTGCCGAAGGTGGCGAAGAAATGGTCGTGCCCGGACTCCTCGCCCGGCGTGAAGTCCTGCATCGACCAGGCGCCCAGGACCTGCTGCCGGAATCCCGCATCGGTACCCATCTCGGCGGCGGGCCGACTGTTTGCCGGACACGGCGGGGGCAGAGCCCGCTGAGTGACGTTCTCGATACACAAACCATCCGCCACGGCCAGGTCGATCAGCAGCTCGGTCGATGCCGCACCGGACAGATGGCTGTGCAGATCGCCGCCCTTGGGCAGTGCACGGAAGAACGAAGCCAGCTCCTCCGGCCGGTCACGGATGCTGTCCAGATACACCGACACGCGCCGCTCGGCCACTGAGGACGGGTACCCGCCGGCGTCAACAGCGGTGGCGTCAGCAGCAGCGTCGGCCGCAGGCTGTGCGGCGAGCAGGGCCGCCGCCAGGGGCAGCAGAACTGAGGCGCGGCGCTTCAGCGCGACATGGCACATCCCGTTGATCATGCTGGCATCGTGGTCAGCCGCGCCTCCATCGGATGCGGTGACAGGCCGTGATCACCTGAAAGAACGAAAGTCGGTCGGTCGACCGAGAGCTGATAGCCGCTCAGGCACGACTGGGGCCGGCCGGTACGTACCGCGCCCGGAGAACCGGCAGTTCATGCGTCGGAAGTCCTTGGCGGCTTCACGTCGCCTTCCACCCACCCGGCTCGCAGCCGAAGGAGGCAATGGCCGTGTACGGGCAGCCGTGCGCGTGACCCCACCGGGCGTGCCACGGACGGCAGTTCCCGCAGGCGCCGGTCAGGAGATCGGCAGGACCATTTCAGGCCGGTCCCACATCACCGCGGGTGGATTCGCGCTCACCGTGCCGATCCGGTTCGCTCCCACACTGCGATAGAAGCCCTCCGCCGGCGGATGCGAGACGATACGGACACTGGAGAGCCCGGCGCTGCGCGCTTCGCCGACCATGTGCTCGATCAGCTGCCTGCCGATTCCCAGTCCCTGTGCGGCATCGGCGACGAACATCAGGTCGAGTTCCGGCGGGGACAGTACGAGGGCGTAGAAGCCGAGCACTCTCTCGTCATTGCCGACGGCGAGGAATACCCGGTGGGTCTCGATGTAGTCGGGTCCCACCCGGTATCCGGCAATCATCGGCGCGTACGGGCCCTCGTACGCACGGGAGTTACGCACCAGCCGCGTAAGCCGCTTCGCGTCCCGGGCGGTTGCCCGCCTGATCAGTACGACCTCTCCGACTGCCCGGCTGCCCATTCCGGTCACCCCTGGATGAACAGGCGGAAGGGGTGGCCGGCCGGGTCCAGGAGAACACACGCGTCGTCCTGCGGCTGCTCTTCGGCCGGGCTCGCGCCTGCGGCGGCCGCATGGATGTCCTGGGGCCGCACGAGGTCGCGCCGGGCCCTCAGACAGTCGCCCGGTCGGCTGTTCGTGGTCATGCCACCACGGTAATCGGCCGCCGTGCGTGAACCTCACCCTGCCACTGCCAGGGTTCGCGGGGCCCTGATCACCCCGCCCACCTGCAGATTCACTCATGTCCACGCAACCCCGTTGCGTACACATGCATGGACGCATATATTGCAGTCATGCAATCATCGGCGGAGCGCAACCACCTGGAGTATCTGATGGACACCACCACCGGCCGGCACGCGATCTCCACCGTCATCGCCGCCCTCGTCGAGGCCTGGCGCCTGCACGACGCCGACGCCTACGGCGAGCTGTTCACCGCCGACGCGACCTACACCACCTTCCTCGGCACCCACTACCGGGGCCGCAGCGACATCACCGAAAGCCACCGCACCCTGTTCTCCGGCTTCGTCAAGGGCACCCGGCTCGCCGACGAGATCCTGGACATCCGCTTCTTCGGGCCCGACACCGCCGTGGTCACCGGCCGCGGCGACACCTACAGGGGCAGGCAGCCGAAGAAGCTCAGCAAGGTCCAGACGTACACCATGGTCCGTGAGGCAGACGGCCAGTGGCGTATCGCCGCCTTCCACAACACCAAGTCCAAACCGCTCATGGAGAACATCTCCTTCAAGGTCGCCCCCGGGCTCGTGCCCGCTGCCCAGCAGTGAGCGCCGAGCAGCAGGCGGCGCACGAGGACGCCCCGACCGGCCTGTTGCAGACTCCTGAGCGCCATGGCGGGCGACAAGTAAGCCGCCCCGGCTCCACCGGCATGCCCATGAGCTCCACCGACCTGCACACCACGCTGTCCATACGGGGGAATGCTCACCATGTCCACTGCACGCTTCGGTCGTCGTCGCCTGGTGCTGAGCGTGGGCGGTGCGGCACTGCTGGCCGGCGCGGGCTGGGCCACCAACTGGCTTGTGGCGTACAACAGACACGAACTCAGCAATGCCGGCACACTCGACTTCACACGCCGGCTGAAAATCCCCCCGCTCCTCGACCCGTCCCCGTCCGGCGACGGGAGCAAGCGGTACGACCTCACACTCGCCCCGGGCCGCACCGAACTCCTCCCCGGGAAGAAGACCGACACCTGGGGAGCGAACGGCAGTTACCTCGCCCCCACCTTGCGCGCTCGCCGCGGCGACAAGGTGACCATGAACGTACGCAACAACCTGCCCGAGCCCACCACCCTGCATTGGCACGGCATGCATCTGCCCGCCTCGACGGACGGCGGCCCGCACCAGACGATCAACGCCGGCGCGACCTGGCGGCCTCAGTGGACCGTGCGGCAGCCCGCCTGCACCCTCTGGTACCACCCGCACCCGCACGGCTCCACCGGCTCGCACGTGTACCGCGGCGTCGCCGGGTTGATCATCCTCGACGACGAGGAGTCGGACCGTAACGGCCTGCCGTCCGCGTACGGAGTCGACGACATACCTCTGGTGATCCAGGACAAGAACTTCCACGACGACGGATCACTCGACTTCAGCGAGACCAGCCTCAGCGACGACATCGCCGCCGTCGACAACATGGGCGTGCTCGGGGACACCATCCTGGTCAACGGCACCTACGATCCGTACTTCGAGGTCACCACACGCCGCGTACGCCTCCGGCTGCTCAACGGCTCCAATGCGCGGATCTACCAGCTCGGTTTCCCCGACGACCGGAGCTTCCATCTCGTCGCCACCGACAACGGCGTACTCAAACGCCCGCAGGCGCTCACCCGGCTGCGGCTCGCCCCCGGCGAACGGGCCGAGATCGTTGTCGAGTTCAAGCCCGGTGAGGAGGCCGTGCTGCACAGCTTCAAGCCGGATCTGGGCATCGGCTTCCCCGACAGGCGCTTCGTGGGCGGGGACGACACCTTCGACATCATCGCGTTGCGCGCCGCCGCCACCCTGAAGGACTCCCCCGCGCTGCCCACGCGGATCGCCGGTGCCCCGGCGGCGATCGAGGTCACCGGCTCCGCCAAGAAGAGGAAGTTCACGTTCGTCGGTATCCAGATCAACGGCAAGACCATGGACATGAACCGGGTCGACGAAGTGGTGGCGGCCGGAGCCACCGAGATCTGGGAGATCGAGCGCGGCGACGGCTGGTTGCACGCCTTCCACCTGCACGGCGCCACGTTCAACGTACTCGAGGTGAACGGCGGAGAACCGCCCGCCCATATGCGGGGCCCCAAGGACACCGCCTTCCTGCCGGTCACGGGCACGATCAAGCTCGCGGTCCGGTTCGACACCCTCACCGACGACAAGACGCCGTACATGTACCACTGCCATGTCCCGCGGCATGAAGACCAGGGCATGATGGGCCAGTTCCTGGTCGTCGAGCCGGGCGAGGAGGGCAACGTCAGCACCACCCTCACCGACGGCTCCGCCTCGCACCACGCGCACGGCCCCCAGGGGGAGAAGTCTCCGGGATGACCCACGCGGCCGTCGGTGTCAGCTGCCCCGGTGGACGGACACTGCGCAGCATCGCCTGCGACCTGGAACCCAGGACCTCGCGTGCCGCGAGACACGCGGGCCGCGCGTGACGGGAGGGGGTCTGGCGCCGAGCGCGCGCACGCGGTGGAATGTGCGCGCGCTTCCCGCGTGATCGTCACTTCCCGGGCCCTGGAGGCACGATGGCGAGACCCACTGTTGTTGTCCGTACGGTACGGAGGCTGGGCGTCACGGCCATCGCCGCCTCGTTGCTGGCGGCACTGCCCGCCCCCGTCGCGCAGGCGGACGATCCGGCGCTGAGGATCGTCGACAACCGGACGCAGCCCGTCTTCTCCCGCGCCGACGCGGTGTTACAGCAGGTGGACATCGAGACGGCGGCGGACAGCGACGGCGACGGCAGGCGCGACACCGTCCGGATGCGGATCCTGCGGCCCAAGGAGACCGATGCGGGGCTCAAGGTCGCCACGATCATCGAGGCGAGCCCGTACTGGGCGGGCGGCAACGACGTACCCAATCACGGTGTCGATCTCGACGAGGACGGGCTGCCGGTCGCCGCAGCACTGCGGCCGCACCGGAACCGGCCGGCGCTGACCGGACCCTCGGTGCCCTGGGCCGGGTACTACGACAACTACTTCCTGCCGCGCGGCTACGCGGTCGCGCAGCTCGACAGCGTCGGCACCGGCGGCTCGACCGGCTGCCCGACCTCCGGCGGACGCAACGAGACGCTCGGCGCGAAATCTGCCGTCGACTGGCTGAACGGCCGCGCGAAGGGCTGGGACCTGAATGGACAGCCGGTCGGCGCGGCCTGGTCGACGGGCAACGCGGCGATGATGGGCATCTCGTACAACGGCACTCTGCCAACGGCCGTGGCGACCACCGGTGTTGAAGGTTTGAAGGCGATCGTGCCGATCTCCGGGATCTCCTCCTGGTACGACTACTACCGGGCCAACGGCGGCGTCGTGGCGCCGGGCGGCTACCAGGGAGAGGACACCGATGTACTCGCCAAGTACGTGTACAGCCGCGCCGACCGCGAAATCTGCAAGCCGGTCCTGGACCGGCTGACGGCGGAACAGGACCGGGTGACCGGTGACTGGAGCCCGTACTGGCAAGAGCGTGACTACCTCAAGGACATCGGGAGAATCCAAGCCGGGGTCTTCGTCGTGCACGGCCTCAACGACTGGAATGTGAAAACCAAGAACGCCGGGCAGCTGTGGGAGGCGCTGAAGAAGAACCATGTGCCACGCAAGTTGTGGCTGCACCAAGGAGGTCACATCAACCCGATGCCGCTGCGGATCGAGGAGTGGCTGAGCCAGGTGCACCAGTGGTTCGACTACTGGCTCTACGGCCTGGACAACGGTGCGCTGGACGCACCGCCGGTCGACGTCGAGCAGGCGGACTTCAGCTGGCGCCAACAGTCCGACTGGCCGGCGCGCGGCACGCGTGATGTGCCCCTGCGGCTGAATGCGGACGGCCTGTCGCCGCTGCCGAGTTGGCCGGTGAAGCAGTCGTTGTCGGACGCGGGCCGTACGGTCGCGGCGGAGCAACTCGTCACCGATCCGGACGGGAAGAACGCGAACCGTCTCGCGTACGCCACCGGCCCACTGGCGAGGGATGTGCGGGTCAACGGGGTGCCCGAGGTGTCGGTGCGCGCCTCGCTGGACGGCACATCGCCCTATGTGACGGCGCTGCTCGTCGACTACGGCACCGACACCCGCGCTACGGCCGGGACGCTCACGGACACGTCGCAGGAGGTCTGTTACGGCGAGGGGATCCCAGGCGACACGGGCTGCGCGTACCGGACGAAGCACCGTACCGAGACCGCCGATTTCAAGATCGTGTCGCGCGGCTGGCTGGACGCCCGCAACCGCGACTCCATCGCACGCCAGGACAAGGTGGTGGAGGGACGCGAGTACCGGCTGGAGTGGGGAATGCAGCCGCAGGACTACGTCTTCAAGAAGGGGCACCGGCTGGGCTTGGTGCTGATCTCGACGGACTACGACTACACGCTCCGCTACCCGGCCGGGACCCGGATGACGGTACGGACCGGGGTCAGCAGCGTGACCTTGCCGGTCGCGCGGTAGCAGCCGCTGGGGCCTGCCTCGCGGCGGCGGGCCGGCGGAGAGTGCCCGGCTCGCCGCCGCGGCCCCCGGTGTTCGTCACCCACCGCCGCCCTGGCCGCGGCAAGGTCGTCCCGCCGCGCGATGTGTGCGCGGACACCGGGCCGGCCCGGGTGTCGTACGGGCAGGCCCGCGCGCTGCTGGACCAGCGCACCGCGTCCGCCGGGCACGGCACCGGCTGGGACCCGCACGGGTGGAGGCGCTCCGGCCTGACCCACCCCGGGGAGGCCGGAGCGAGCCTGCTGATGCTCATGGCCAAGTCGAGGCACGCAAGCCGGAAACGTGAAGCGGTACTTCAAGCCGTCACCGGAGGCCATCGCGGAGGTCACCACCCTGCCGGCACCCGGGGCGCCCGGCGCTGAGCGGTCGTTTTCGCCGTTGACGGCCGGGACGCCGCCCGCGCCTCCGAGGCGCCCCGACATGCCGGACCGCTGATGGTGGCCCTAGCTCTGCGGGACGTCCTTGACGAACACGATGCCGTCGCTGTCCGCCAGGTGGGCCGGGTCAAGCGGGGCGTAGCCGAACCAGGGGGATACGCGGGGCGCGGGCCGCGTGTCGCCGAGGGCGGTGGCCAGCCGCGGGGCGTCGACGACGCAGCGGTCCTCCGGAAGCGCGTACAGGAGTCCTTCGACGGTGTCCGGCGGCGGCGTGTCCACTCCCTGGTGCCGGATCGTGCCGAGGGCCGTGGCCACGAAGGCGTACTCCTCGCCGAGCTGGGCGCTCACCAGCGCACCGGCGCTCCACCACTCCAGCGGCATCCCGCCCATCCGCATCGAGCTCTTGGCCCGTTGGAGATGGGCGTTCTGGGCGTGGACCAGTGCCGGGCCCCGTTCGGCGACGGCGAGAAGGTTGTGGGCCATCATCTGGTCCCGGACGCACACCAGCCGGGTCATGCGGGCCGGTGAGGTGTCGGCCATCCAGTGGTGGTAGCGCAGCAGGCCGGTCGCGGTGCGCCCGTACAGGCGCGCCCGGTCCCAGTCGTCCCGCAAGGTCGTCACGAGCAGGTGCGGCGTCTGCTGGTCGAGCAGGGCCACCAGATCGTCGGCGAGCAGCCGCAGTTGGCCGACCTCGGCCGACTGCCCCGTGGACTGGGACGGGTCCATCATCGCGGCGGGATTGGTCCACCGGTCGTCGGTGCCGAGCAGGCGGTCCAGTGTGTCCGCGGTGCAGGGGAGCAGGTCCGCGTCCACCCGGGCCGCGAGGTAGCCGTGTAGTGCGGTGAGGGCCTGCCGGGGGCTCGCGGCGTGGGTGATCTCCAGCGGGCCGTCGAAACCGGCGAAGCGGAGCCGCTCGGACGCGGGCCGGCCGTCGTTGTCGGCACGGACGTTGTCGGCACGGACGTTGTAGGCGCGCATCCAGCGCACGAGCTCGCGGTTGGCCGCGAAGGTGCCCCAGCCGTGGCTGATTCCCTGCTCCATGACTTCGTCGAGGGTGCCCGTGCCCGAGGTGACGTAGTCGTCGACGACCAGGCCCATCATGCAGTCGCTCTCGATCGCGATCGTCCGGTAGCCCTCCTGCTCGACAAGCTGCCGGAAGAGCTCGTTGCGCAGGTCGAGCAGAGCGTCCTCGCCGTGGGTGGGCTCGCCCAGGGCGAGCAGCCGCGGCCGGGCCGGAAGAAGGTTCATGACGGCGGCGGCCTCGACGGTATGGGCGGTGTCCTTGATGTCAGTAGCCATGCCTTCAACGGTATCGTTGAACCTTCGGTTGAAACTTTCCCGCGATATCCTCAGTACCGTGGGACGAAACCTTCAAGACGGCGGGCAGCTCAGGCCGATCGACCTGGCGCGCGGGCACGGTCTGTCCACGCAGGCCATCAGGAACTACGAGGAGGCCGGTATCCTTCCGGCCGCCGGTCGCACACCCCACGGTTACCGCACCTATACCCCGCTGCACGCGAGGGCACTGGGCGCGTTTCTCGCCCTGGTGCCCGGCCACAGCCACCGGACGGCGACGTCGATCATGCGGGCCGTGAACCAGGGCGCGGTCGATGAGGCGTTCCGCCTCATCGACGAGAGCCACGTCCAGCTACTCGACGACCGGCGGACACTCCAGGCCGTGGAGAACGCCCTCCGCGACCTGGCGCCCACCACGGCGTCCGAACCCGACGTGTCCGGGCCCGGTGGCACGTTCATCGGGCCGCTGGCAGGGAGGCTCGGAATCCGTCCCGCGACGCTGCGCAAATGGGAGCGCGCCGGGCTGGTGCGCCCGCGCCGCGACCCGCTGACCGGGTACCGCGTCTACGACGAGGCCGATGTACGGGACGCCCGGCTGGCCCACCAGCTCAGGCGGGGCGGCTACTTGCTGGAGCAGATCGCCCCGCTGATCGCCCAGGTGCGGGCGGCCGGCGGGCTGGAGCCGCTGGAGGCCGCACTGTACGACTGGCGCGGCCGGCTGTCCGCCCGCGGGCGCGCGATGCTGACCGGGGCCGCCGAGCTGGAGGCGTACCTCCGCGAGCGCGGTTGAGGCTTCGGCCGCCGGCCGAAGAGAACCAGGGTCACCAGCGGTTCCGTCTCGGCTGACCCGTCCGCCGATGCCGGCCTGGTCCTGGGCTGAGCCTTACTCCTCATCGACCGCAGCCGGATCACGCACGGGCCGCAGGCCACCGGGCCAGTTGCCCCCTGCTCGTACCCGTGCTCGTGCTCGTGCTCGTGCCCGTGCTCGTGCTCGTGCTCGTGCTCGTGGCGTTCAGTGGAACTGCCCGGGTGCGTAGTTGCCGGCCGGCTGCTGGGTGATGACGTTCAGCCGGTTCACCGTGTTCATGAACGAGACCAGGACCACCAGGGCGGTGAGCTGCTCCTCGTCGTAGTGCTTGGCGGCATACGCCCACACCTCGTCAGTGACCCCGCCGGCCGCATCCGCGATCCGGGTCCCCTGCTCCGCCAGCTCCAGCGCGGCGCGCTCGGCCTCGGTGAAGACCGTGGCCTCCCGCCACGCCACCACCAGGTTCAGCCGCACCGCGGTCTCACCGGCGGCGGCGGCCTCCTGGGTGTGGATGTCCGCCGGCGCGCGTCGGCCGACGAAGTACTCCGGCACCGGGGGGAGTTGACGACTCCCAGCAGTCGCTGCTGAGCCGGCACTCAGGCGGTGCGCCAGTATCCGAGGGCATTGACACGGTCCTTCGGCAGGCCCAGGTCCTTGCGTACATACGTGGTGAGGGCCCGGGTTGTCCTGGTGTCGCAGGCGATCCAGACGTAAGCGCCGGCCGTGTCATGGAGCAGGCCCGGCAGAGCGGTCTTCACCTCTTCGACCAGGTGGGCGCCGGCGTCGCGGCGGGGGATCCTGAGCAGTTCGTGGTGGGCGGGGTCCAGCCGTAGCGGCAGGTTGCGGTCCGATTCGTGCGTCGTCTCGAACCAGATGGTCGCGAGCACCTGCGGAAGCGCGTCGAGCAGGGAGTTGATCGCGGGGAGCGACGCCGGGTCGCCAACGACGAGGAGACGCGCCGGCTGCGGGTCGGGCATGGCGAAGCCTGTGCCCTGGAGTGTCGCTGCGATCGTGTTGCCCGGCTGGGCCTTGCGCGCCCAGTCGCTCGCGCAACCGTCGTGCAGGGCGAACTCCAGGCTGAAGGTCCCGGCGGCGGGGTCGGGATCCACCAGGGTGTACGCGCGCTGATGCGGCTTGCCGCCGTTGTCGAACCAGACGCGGACCCACATGGTGGGGTGCACGCCGGTCAGCGCGAGCATTCCGCCGTCGCTGAAGTGCACCCGTCGGAAATGCTCAGTGATCTCCACTGCCCCGGTCACGGTGAACTCGAAGTCCTTGCCGCGCATCAACCTGAGGACGACGCCCTCCCAGCCATGACCCACCACGTACTCCTCCCCACAGGCCCGGGATTGCCTCCCGAACATCCGCCCCATCAAATTAGGGCAGCCTAACCTAATGGGGTCGAGGGGCGGAGTGAGCGCAAAGATCTACCTGGCCCCCTGGGGATCCCGCGTCTGCGGGCGGAGGACGCGGCCGAACTCGCCTTCGCGCTGGCCGACCCCGAGCACCGGCGGACTGTCGTCGAGCCGGACGCCCGCAACGAGAAGGCCATCGAGCGGATGGTCCGGGCAGGTCTTGTGCTCGGGCCCGAGATCAACAAGCCGGAGAAGCGGGCGCAGCCGGCCTTTCTCAGCCGCGACGCGGTCGGGCGCCGCGGCTGAGTCCTCCACACCGCCCGCCGGTCAGCCGGTCTCGTCGAGGAAGTCGGCCACCAGGTCGGCGAACTCGTCCGGAGCGACGATCCTCGTGCCCAGCTGCACGGCCTTCTCCCGCTTGGATCCGGCGTTCTCACCGGCCACGAGGAGTGAGGTGCGCTTGGAGACGCTGGAGGAGGACTTGCCGCCGGCTCGCTCGATGAGTTCGTTCATCTGGTTGCGGGAGAGCTTCTCCAGGGCTCCGGTCATGGCGCCGGTGACCACGACGGTCATACCGTCCAGCGGGCCCGCGTCCGCGGCGGGCGCGGCCTGACCGCCGGCTTCCCCGCCTTCGGCGTCAGCGGCATCGGCGGCATCGGCATCGGCATCGGCATCGGCAGGCGGAGTCGCGCCGGGTTCGGTCATATTGACGCCCGCGGCAGTGAGGCGGTCGATGAGCGGAGCCAGTTCGGCGAGCTCGGCGACGACCACCTTGGCCTTCTCCACGCCGATGCCCTCGACCTGCTGCAGGGCCTCCGCGTCGGCGGCCCGTATGTGTTCCATGGTCGCGAAGTGGCGGGAGATACGGCGGGACATGGAGCGGCCCGTGCCGCGTACGCCGAGCGCGCAGAACACCCGCGACAGCGGTCGCGTCCTCGCTCCGTCGATGGCCGCCAGGAGATTGTCGGTGCTGGTCTCCCCCATCCGGTCCAGGTCCAGCAGCTGACCGCGGGTCAGCGTGAACAGATCGGCGAAGTCGGCGACGAGACCCGCCTCGACGAGCTGGACGACGCGGGTGGCGCCGAGGCCCTCGATATCGAGCTGGTCGCGTCCTGCGGCGTACGAGACGGAGGCCACCAGGCGGCAGTTGCGGCCCCGCACACACCGCCAGCGCTGCTCGGAGGTGTCAATGTCGGAGCCGCACTGCGGGCACGCCTCGGGGAAGACGATCGGCTGCTCGTCACCCGTGCGCAGATGGGCGACGGGCGCCTCGATGCGGGGGATGATGTCGCCCGCCTTGTAGACCATCACCTGGTCGCCGATGCGCAGGCCGCGGCGGGTGATGTCGGCGGGGTTGTGAAGGGTGGCGTAGCTGACGGTCGATCCGTCGATCTCCACCGGCCGCAGTACGGCGCGTGGCGCGATGACCCCGGTGCGCCCCACATTCCACTCAACGCCGAGCAGGGTGGTGACCTTCTCCACCGCCGGCAGCTTGTACGCGATGGCCCACCGCGGCGCCCGGGAGCCGGAGCCTGCCGCGGCCTGGTCGGCGGCGCGGTCCGCCTTGATGACGATGCCATCGATACCGAACGGCAGCTCCGGGCGGAGTGCGGCGATCTCGTCGATGCGCGCCTGGACCTCGTCGACCGTCTTCAGTGTGCGGGGCGCTACGGCGGTGGTCTCGGCGGTGTGCACGCCGAGGCCCGCGACGTAGGTCATGAGCTCGCTGTGCGGCCACTCCCCCATCCGCTCGGCGAGGTCCGCGTCAGAGGTCGGCAGGGGCAGCACGCCGTAGCCGAAGAAGGTCATCTCCACTGTGTATTGGCGGTCCTTGGCGCGCAGTGTGCCGGCCGCGCCGTTGCGCGGATTGGCGAACGGGGCTCCGCCGTGCTCCGTGCGTACGGTATTGGCGTGCTCGAACTGCTCGGTGGTCATGAGGACTTCGCCGCGCACCTCGAGCGTGACCGGCTCGGCGAGCCGGTCGGGCAGGCCGATGATGGTGCCGACCGCGTGCGAGACGTCCTCTCCCGCGCTCCCGTCGCCGCGGGTGATCAGCCGGGCGAGTCGGCCGTTCTCATAGCGGGCGGCTATCGCGAGGCCGTCCAGCTTGGCCTCGACACTCCACTGCTCGACCGGCCGGCCGATCCGGCGCTCCACCGAGGCGGTCCAGGACAGCAGCTGTTCGGCGGAGAAGACGTTGTCCAGCGACAGCATCGGCACCGTGTGCGGCACATCCCCGACCACCGCTCCGCCGGCGACCTTCCCGGTCGGCGAGGCCGCCGACATCTCGTCGGGATGAGTCTCTTCGTAGGCCGCGATCCCGCGCACCAGACGGTCGTACGCGTCGTCGTCCAGGGTGCTCTCGCCTGTCGCGTAGTAGGCGGCAGCGGCCGCGGTGGCGGTCCCGACCGCCTCTGTGTACGCGGCGGCGTCGGCGAGAGTGGCGGCAGCGGCCTGAACGGCAGGTGAAGTCGTCATGGCTCTCATAGTGCCGCCCACCACTGACAATGGCCCCGGCCCGCGCGTGCGGCGGCGCCCGGGCGACTTCGCCTCGATTGCCCTCAGGCGGTTCCGCGGCTGTCGGCCGCCTCGAGAGATCGCTGCGTCACCTAGGGATGGTCCCTGATGCCCGCGCCGAGGGCGTTCGTCTACGGTCGCGAGAGTGCGGAGCTTTCCGGCCGGCCGGCCCTTCCGCACCGAACTCGTTCGTTACGGAGAACCCGATGAAGGCAATCGTCCAGGACCGGTACGGCTCACCTGACGTCTTGGAACTCAGGGAGCTCGACAAGCCGGTGCCCGCCGCCACAGAGGTTCTCGTACGCGTCCACGCGGCGGCGGTCAACGCACGCGACTGGCACGTCATGCGCGGCGACCCGTACATCGCGCGCCTGATGCTCCCCTCCGTGTTCGGGTTCGGCGGACCCAAGAGACGGATACGAGGCAGGGACTTCGCGGGCCGGGTGGAAGCGGTCGGCGCAGACGTGACACGGTTCCGTCCTGGTGATGAGGTGTACGGCGACCTCGGCAACGCCGACGGAGCCTTTGCCGAGTACGTGTGCGCCCCGGACGAGATGGTGGAGCCGAAACCGGCCAACCTGACCTTCGAGCAGGCGGCTGCGGTGCCGCTGGCGGGCAACACCGCCCTCATGGGCCTGCGCGACGTCGGGCGGGTACAACCGGGACAGCACGTCCTGGTCAACGGCGCGTCAGGAGGCGTGGGAACGTTCGCCGTACAGATCGCCAAGTCGTTCGGCACGCAAGTTACCGGCGTGTGCAGCACCAGAAACGCGGACCTGGTCCGGTCGCTCGGCGCGGACCACGTCATCGACTACACACAGGAGGACTTCGCCCGGAACGGACGGCGGTACGACGTCGTGTTCGACCTGGTGGGGAACCGTTCACTGGCCGAATACCGACGCGCGCTGACACCCGCGGGGACGCTCGTCATGTCCGGCGGAGGCGTGTCCGGCGGCGGCAGTCCTGTCGGGCCGATGGGTCTCCTCATCAGGGGGCAGGCGCTGTCGCCCTTCGTCCGCCATCGGCTGCTCGCACTCACGGAGTCGCCGGGCAAGGAGAACCTGGCGGCGCTGAGGGAGCTCGCCGAATCGGGAAAGGTCACCCCGGTCATCGACCGGACATACCCGTTGAGCCAGGTACCCGAAGCCATCCGGTACCTCGAAGTGGAGCACGCACGCGCGAAGGTCGTCATCACCGTGTGAGGCGATGGATGTCATGCCGCAGAAGTCAGCTGCCCGACAGCTTCTCCTGCAGCCAGTCGAAGACGACCTCGCAGTGCTGCTGCGGGGCCATCGGGGAGCAGTGCAGCTGCGCGCCGGTGGCCGTGGTGAGCTTCACGTAGTCCTTGGGAGCCGTCAGCTTGTCGAACATCTGGCGCGGCTGGCCGGGATAGAACTGCTCGTAGTCGTAGTCGAGGACAAGCGTGGGCATCTTGATGCGGGCCACGACGTTCGTGATGTCCAGCGACTCGATGAGTTTGGCGGGGGTGTAGAAGTCGGTGAACATCTTGCCCTTGCGGGCGTCGAGCATCGCCGGCACGGAGAAGGGCTCGATGCGCTTCTTCATCGTCGCGGCCGCGGACGGAGGCAGCTCGGGGACGACCTCCTTGTTCCAGATGTTGTTGGTCTCCTCCTTGTCCGGGGTGAGGATCTTGCGGAGCTCCGGAGGAAAGCCCAGCCAGGGCGCCAGCACGCCGGGCATCGCCACCAGAGCGGCGATCCTGTTCTCGAAGGCCGCGGCCCGGGGGGCCAGATCCCCGGCCATGCTCAGCCCGGTCAGGGCGATCCTGCCCGTGTCCACGTCCGAGCGGGCCGCCAGCCAGTCGACGAGCGGCGTGACCACGGTCTCCCAGCGCGGCGTGAAGACCACCTGGTCCACGAAGAGCAACTGCCCCTGGCCGGGACCGTCGTACACGAGTGCGTTCCAGCCGCGCTCCACAGCGGCCGCGACGCCGTAGGTCCACATGTCGACGTTCGGTCCGTCGCTGCCGTTCGTGAGGATCACGGTGGGGCGCCGCCCGCCGGAGTCGTCCGGCCGGAAGAGCCACACAGGCAGCGGGGTCTTCCCGTACGGGATGCTCGCCGTCACCGGTGCCGGGTCGCACAGCTCGCAGAACTTGTCCCAGGCGCCGCGTCCGGCTTTGTACAGCTGCTCCTCGCTGCCGGGGTCGTCGGAGCCGAGGACGAAGAACAGTGCCTGGCCGTAGTACTGCGCGGCCCGCAGCGCGCGGAAGCGTGTGGTCTCCGTCCCGGGCTTGCTGCCCTGGGGCGCCTCCATCAGCTGATCGCCGAGTTTCTTGAAGGTCTCGGTGTACGTCTGTGCGGAGAGGCCGGCCTTGTTGATCGCGTTCACGGCCGTGAGCACCTCGCCCACCTCACCGGCGCCGTAACCGGACGCGCCGAGCGCGAGGAGCCCGTTGAAGTTGAGGGCCGGGTCCTTGAAGAGCGTCATCACCCCGGGCGTGGGACCGCCCGCCGGGGCGGAGGCCGAAGCCGCGCGACTTGGAGTGCGCGCATTCGCGGGCGACGCGCCCGACGGGGTGCACCCAGCGGCAAGCACGGTCCCGGCCCCACCGGCGAGCCCTGCAAGAGCGGTGCGGCGGGTGGGGCCGGATGCGCGATCACTCGATACGTTCGTCATGCCAGCCGAACGTACGACCCGCGCCTCCCGGCCACTCTCCGCGACACCCGCCGTTCCCCCGAACGGCGCTTCACACAGTCCCTGGGTGCCTCAACGGCGCGGAGGCAGGCGCCCCGGCCTCACGCCGACCTGACGGAGTCCTACCGGGCGCCGAACTGCTGGGCGGCCGCGCGCAGGCGTTTGCCCCGCCTGCCCGTCACCGACTTGACCGGGATCAGCACCAGCCACCACAGCTTCGCACCCGCCGGCGAGACGAAGGCGAGCGGCACGGCGACGGCGAAGACCAGCACCGTCGACGCCAGATCGGCCACATCGTTGCGCGCGACGGGATCGGGCAGCGCCGCGCTGCCCAGCCACGGGCGCTTCCACACTGCGACGGCAAGCGCGAGCTGTGTGGCCCCCATGGCCGCGACAGCTCCGGAGTAGACGGCCACCGACTGCGACAGGTCCCCGTACTCGGCCAGCAGGGTGGTGGGGAAGGGCATCAGAGCGACCAGCCCCAGGCTCAGCAGCCCGAGCCTGATGACCGTCCCATCCACTTCCCGCGTGTACCGGAAGATCTGGTGGTGGCCCCGCCAGAACGCCGAGATGACCAGAAAGCTGAGGGCGTACGCCCACACGTTGGGCATCGCATCCCCCAGCGCATGCGCGAAACCAGCGGGGTCCAGCCCGGCGGGCAGCGTGATGTCCAGCGCCAGCAGCGTCATCGCGATGGCGAACACGCCGTCCGACAGCGCGAGGAGTCGGGCCGCGCTCCCCTCGTTGTCCCGCACTCGCTGGTGGCCGTTCACAACCGCCCACCCTAGGGTCGAATGCTCCGAAATACTCCGATTGATCCCTTGAACGTGCTGAGCTGCCCTCTGCTTTCGCGCCCGTTGAAGCGGATTACCGCGCCTTCCGGATGTGCAGATGCCCGTCGAGGGGGAACGGGGGGTGTGGCGGCAGCGTCGACTCATAGACGTATCCACATTTCTCGGCGACGCGGCAGGAGGCGGCGTTGTCCACCTGGTGGAGCAGTTCCAGGTGCTGGAGCCCGTCGTCGGCGAAGGTGTCGAAGGCCCAGACCGTGACCGCCTCGAGGGCGCGCGGGGCAACACCGCGGCCCCGGGCTTCGGCCACGGTCCAGTAGCCGACTTCGCCGGACGACTCGGCGCGATCGGTTCGTTTGACCGCCACATTGGCCACGAGCCTGCCTTCGCCGCTGTCGCCGTCGTCCCGTTCCTCGAGCACGGCGAAGCCGAGAAAGTCCCCCGTGTCCCAGCCCCGCTGTCGGACGTCCAGCCACCGCAAGGCGTCATCGTGGCTCTCCACCGGCACCCTGTTGAACCTCCGCAGGGCGGGATCGCGGTACGCCTCGAGCAGTGCCGCCAAGTCCTCTTCGTGCCATGGGCGCATGAGCATGGCGGGTGCGGACGACGTGGCGGGCACGCGCAGGGCAACAGTCATCGAAGTCTCCCCCTCTATTACGGTCTGCGCCTGATCATCCCTCAGCGGTCCTGGTCACGCGGGGTGATGCCGCATCAAACCCGGTCCGGACGACGTAAGACATTCGTCATCATGCTCGGCCCTTCGGGCCCACTCGTCCTGATGTTGAATTGAGGCGGGGGCCGGGGCAGGCCCGGTCGGGACCAGCGATGACAGGAGACGACAGTGGGGCGCATACGGAAGTGGCTCGGCAGACCGTGGGGTGTGGCAACGCTGGTCGTCGGTCTGGCAGTGGCCGCTGTGGGGCTGTACTGGTTCCAGCCGTGGAAACTGTGGGTGGACGAGACCGTGAAGGACGCGATCCCCACGGCGTCCGGCACCCCGGGCCCGGCGGACCCGGCCGAGCCCGCGGCCGGAGCGACCACGACCCCTGCGACGCCGCAGACACTGGCCTCCGGCGACCTGATCAGCCATGAGCACCGTACGCGTGGCTCGGTGAAAGTACTGCAGCTGGCCGATGGCACGCGCACGCTCAGGCTGGAGAACCTCGATACGAGCAACGGCCCCGATCTGCGGGTGTTGATCACCGATGCGGCGGTGAAGGACGGCACCGCCGGCTGGCGCGTCTTCGACGACGGGAAGTACGTCAGCCTGGGCAAGCTCAAGGGGGACCAGAACTACGCCCTGCCCGCCGATCTGGATCTGAAGCAGTACACCAGCGTCAGCATCTGGTGCGACCGGTTCGACGTCTCCTTCGGCGCGGCCGCGCTCGCCCGTACCTGATTTTGCTCCGTACAGGCGCCTCTCAGAACGGAAGCACTCTCCCCGAGGGGGTCCGCAGGTCGAGATCGCGGGCAGGCTTGCTCCGCACCGGTTTGCGGATTCGGATCTGCGGAGCCTTGGCCATCGCACTCACCCTCTCAGGCCGCAGCGTTGCACACCAGGCTCCAGCCTTGCTCGGGCCGGGATACAACGGTGATACAACGGTGTGCGCGGCGGCTCGGGGCAAACGGACGGCCCGTGACATATGACAGAGGCACCACCGTATCGAGTGTTGCCAAATCCCTTACGGGCCCTCGCTCCCTGTGCAACAGTCGTAACAGGTCCACTAATTCGGACCTGGCAGTGGCCGCGCCTGTATCGGAGTACGACATGCCGTCCCATGTGTTCGCGGACCGTCCCGCCCCGCAGCCGCCCGAGCGCGGCACCGTCGACGCGCTGATCTCTCAGACGCGCCGGCTGCGTGGCGACGTGGACGCCGTGCGACGGGACGCCGTGGTGGACGATGGCGACCCGCAGGGGCGGTGGCAGCGGGCCCTGTGCGACCTGGCGGTGCACCATCTCGACGATCTCGGCACTCACCTGGGACAGCTCAAGGAAGGGCTGCCGGAGGAAGCCGTCGATGCCTTCGAGGACGAGCTCGCCGCATACGAGGCGGACCACGCCCAGCGCACCGGTTCGCTGCTCAGCCGCGTCGGCAGCGCCGAGTGGAATCTCCTGACCGACGAGGTCAACTGGTCCGATGAGCTGTACCAGATCCTCGGCCGCGCCCCGGAGAGCGGACCCATGTCCCTGGACGAACTGCCGGCCATCGTGTTCGCGGAGGACCAGGCGCTGCTGACCGCGCTGGTGACGGACTGCCTCGTCGACGGCCGGCCCATCGACGGCGAATTCCGCATGGTCCGGGCCGACGGGCGGGTCCGTACGGTGCACATGATGGGCGAGCCCGTACTGGACGCCGACGGCTCCACCGCCTCCATGTGGGCCGTGCTCCGGGACGTGAGCGAGCTGCGCCGCAGCCAGCGCGCGGTGAGTGAGACCCGTGACTCGCTGCAGCGCCGGCAGCACTTCGTACAGACCGAGCGCCGGCTCGCGGTCGAACTGCAGGAAGCTGTACTTCCGCCCTGGCGCGGTTCCCTGCAGTTCCCGCTCGACGGACCCACCGCGCTGGACGTCTCCGCGCACTATCTGCCGTCCACGAACAGCGCGCTGATCGGCGGCGACTGGTACGACGCGATCCAACTACCTGGCGGCGATTCGCTGTTGAGCGTCGGCGACCTCACCGGGCACGGTGTGACCGCGACCTCGACGACGGCGATGCTGCTCGGCGCCCTGCGCGGAATGGCCGTGGCCGGGATCCGGCCCGGGCCGCTGATGGCGCATCTCAATCACCTGCTGGAGACCTCGGTCCAGCCCGCCCTGGGCAGTGCGGTGTGCTGCCGCTACAACCCGGCCGGACGGACCCTCACCTGGGCGCAGGCAGGACACCCCGCCCCGCTGCTGTTCCGCAACGGGACGGGGCGTGCGCTGACGCCGCCCGACGGGGTGCTGCTCGGAGCGACGTCCGCCGCCACGTACGAGCAGGCCGAGGTGCAGCTGCTCCCCGGCGATCTGCTGATCCTGCACACCGACGGGCTGACGCGCACGAGCGCTGCCGAGGAGGGCGACACGGACCGGCTGCTCGCGCTGGCACCGCGGTTCAGCGGGGCCCGTGACGCACAGGAGTGCGTACGGACGGTCGTCGAGGAGTTCGGTGAGAACGACCGCGAGCACGACGCCTGTGTGATGGTCGCGAGGATCGGCGCGTAGAACGCGCCTACCGGCGCTCGGCAGAACTGCTTCCTGGTGGTTGGGCGCGCCCGGATCGCTTGGATCGTTTGAGCCGACCCAGGCTGCTGGATCTATGGTTGTTCGCTGGAAGTGGTTCTCTAGATCTCGACGCTCCTCGACCTCTTCGAGGGGCTGTTGGGCAGGGCCAGCTGGATTTCCTCGCGCAGGTCCTGGATCCTCGGGTAGCCCGCGTAGTGCCCGGTCAGCCGATACATCTCCCGCAGCCTGTCCCATGTCCGGTGCGAGGAGGTCTCCCCCATCGAGACGAGCGCCAACCTGGCGTAGCGGTCGGCCTGTTCGGGGTCGTCGGCGATGAAGCACGCCGACGCCAACGAGATGTAGTCGAAGATCTTTGAGCGCTGGCGGCCGCCCTCGCGCAGCTCCAGCGCCTGTTTGGCGTGGTTCTGCGCGGTGTTCGCCGCAGTCGGATCGTGCTCGGCGAGGGTGCGGTACGCCAGTGCCTCCATGCCGTGCAGATCCGCCTCGTCGAACATCTGCATCCAACTGGGGGGCGGTACATCGCCCTTGTCGGATACGAACAGGTCCTCGGCCTCGCCGAGGGTGCGGCGCATGGCTTGACCGCGGCCCATGGAGGCCTGTGCCCAGGCTTCGATGGTGTGCAGCATCGCCCGGGTGCGCGGCAGGGTCTGTTCCCCGGAGCCGGACTTGGCGAGCTTCATCAGGTCCAGGGCGTCGTCAGGACGGCCCAGGTGGACCATCTGGCGGGCGGCCCTGGAGAGCGCTTCGCCGGCGCGCGGGCGGTCGCCGCCCTCGCGCGCCGCGTGGGCGGCGATGACGAAGTACTTCTGGGCGGTGGGTTCGAGGCCGACGTCGTGGGACATCCAGCCGGCGAGTACGGCAAGGTTGGCGGCAACGCCCCACAGGCGCCGCTGGAGATGGTCGGGGTGTCGGTAGGCGAGCATGCCGCCCACTTCGTTGAGCTGCCCCACAACGGCCTTGCGCTGGAGCCCGCCGCCACGGGCGGCATCCCAGGCGCGGAACACTTCGACGGAACGCTCCAGTGCCTCGATCTCCTGCGACCCGATGGGGGCGGCCTCATAGCGGTCGAACCCAGCGGGGTCGGCGTGCAGGGGACTGTCGATACGGGGTGCGTCCTGAGCGAGTGCGGGGTCGGTGTGCAGCCAGTCGTGCATGGCGCTGCTGAGTGCGGAGCCTGCGGCGAGCGCGGCGCCCGCGCCCACCAGGCCGCGTCGGTTGAGCATGAGGTCCATTCCCGTGAATTCGGTGAGGACCGCCGCCGTCCGTTCCGGCGCCCACGGAAGGCCGTCAGGGTTGTCAGCTCCCTGGACGTCCCGCCGTCTACCCGCTCGCCCGATCCGTACGAACCCGAGGTCCTCGATGGTCACGACACGACCGAGTCGCTCGGTGAACAGAGCTGCCAGCACTCGCGGCACGGGATCGCGCGGGGACTCCCCCATGTCGATCCAACGCCGCACCCGCGAGGTGTCGGTCGCCAGCTGAGGGTGGCCCATGGCCGCCGCCTGCCGGTTCACGAGTCTCGCGAGCTCCCCCTTCGACCAGCCGGCCAGGCCGAACAAGTCGTAGAGGCGGGTGTTGGGTTCTCCGGTCACGTCAAGCCCCCAGGTTCTCGGCTGAGTTGACAGTAACCCCCTGTCAGATGCCTGGCGACTATTCGCCAGGGTTCGCCAGGGTGCGCCAGATGGTGTGCCACCCGCGACCGGGTGTCACGTAGGAACGCGCCACCTCGGCCCGGCAGCCGGACGCATTCCCCAGGGTGCCGATCGGTTGCCGGGGCGGGGCCGCGTACGCAACTTGTCGGCACGCGAAGGGATCTGTAACCCGCATGTACACAGCATCGTCCTCCGTGTCCGCTCCGCCCCGGCCGCAGCGCTCCTCCGCTGTCCCGGCCGGCACCGGACCGTATCTCGACCCCACTCACGCCGGCCGGGTTCAACGGCCGGCGGGGATGGTCAGCCAACCCCTCAGCGGGAGAATCGACTTGTCCGGCCCTCAGGGCGCGCAGCTGCGGATGGCGATCGCGGCGGTGCACCGGATCTGCCCGGAGTTCAATCCGGTTCAGGTGCTGCGCCGGAGCGGACGTTCCGTACTGCTCGTCGGAACCACAGGACGCACCACGGCCGTTGCCAAATGCTTACTGGACCACTCGCCCGTCTGGGCCGAGCGGTTCCGTTACGAAATAGCTGCCTATCGCGCCTTCGTCCGGCACCGCCCACCGGTGCGGGCCCCGCGGCTGATCGCCGCGGATCCCGACAACTGCACACTGGTGATCGAGCGGATGCCGGGCCGGGCGGCGGCCCTTGCACGGCACCCGGCCGAGGCTCCGCCCCGTGCCGATGTACGGGCCGCCCTCGGCGCGATCGCCCGCCTCAACGCCTGGCGGCCGCCGGCCGGGATGTTCGACGCCCCGCTCGACTACGCGCCCCGGATCTCGCGCTATCACGAGCTGGGCCTGTTCACCGACCGTGACCTCGGCGATCTGCAGAAGCTCCTGCACGGTCTCGCGCACGCGGGCGGACGGCAGGGGATGGGGCAGTTCTGTCACGGTGATGCGCTGCTCTCCAACATCCTGCTGTCGCCTGCGGGTCCCGTGCTGGTCGACTGGGAGCACGCCGGCTGGTATCTGCCCGGCTACGACCTGGCGACGCTGTGGTCGGTGCTGGGTGATGCACCGGTAGCGCGTCGGCAGATCAGCCAGCTGGCGCAGCAGGCGGGAACGGCTGCGCGGGACGCGTTCCTGGTGAATCTGATGCTGGTGCTGACACGGGAGATCCGTACCTACGAGACGGCTGTGCAGCGGACGATGCGCGAGGCGGCACCTGCGGGTGCCGGTCATGTGCCGCCCGGTGGACTGTCGGCCGGTGAGGAACAGCGGCTGCTGCTGCGGCGGCTGCACGATGACTGCGCGCTGGCACGGCGGGCTGTGCGCGCTGCGGTCGGCACCCGCTGACCGGCCACCACAAGGGGGAAGTGCGCTACGCGCCCAGTGCCGACACACTGGGCGCGTAGCGCACTGTGGTGCTCGGGTGGTTGTGGAACATGGCCAGAGGGTGTGGCAATCGTCAGGTGTCTGCCCGACCTCGTGACTCCCACGCCGGGATGGTCGAACTCTCCTTCCGTATACGGATATTGGTCCAGGCCACTGACGCCCCGCAGGCCCGCGGCCCCTCACCGCGAAACTTCGCGGCACCCGCGCTGACGTGCGAAATCCTTGCGGCTGAGCATGATTGACGGATCGTCCGAGAGCCGATACCCCTGTAGTCGGGTCCGACCCCGCAGGCCCGTCGCGCACCATTCGTCCCTGGAGGCTGCCTTGCAAGGATCCGCCCCCGCACGACTGAGTGGCGCCCGTCGCCGCATGCTGAGGGCAGGGGGCGCGGTGGCCTCCGCGGCCCTGCTGCTGCCACTGGTCTCGGCCGGCCCGTCCGCCACGGCGGAGCGGCCCTCGTCCGGCGCTCTGCAGCACGACTTCGCCGCGGCGGCCGCCCAGTACGGTGTGCCGCAGAGCGTGCTGCTCGGCGTTTCCTATCTGCAGTCCCGCTGGGATACGCACGACGGTGCGGCGAGCGTCACCGGTGGTTACGGGCCGATGCATCTGACCGACGCCAGGACGGCGCTCGCCGAGGCGCCGCACCATTCGCACGGCACCGAGGACGCGCGCGGCGACGAGGCGCGTACGGCCCGGACGGTCACCGAGGCCGCTCCGCCCAGGGCGTCCGAACTCCCGGCCCGGCTGAGGACCTTGGACCGTGCGGTCGAGCTCTCCGGGATCTCCGCCGAGCAGCTGCGCGACAGTCCGGCCGCCAATGTGCGCGGCGGTGCGGCTCTGCTCGCCGACGCACAGAAGAAGCTGGGCCTGCCGTTGAGCGAGAACCCTGCCGACTGGTTCGGCGCGGTGGCGCGGTTCTCCGGCGCGGACGACACTGCGACCGCCACGACGTACGCCAACGATGTCTTCGACGTGATCCACACGGGCCAGACGCGCGTCACCGACAGTGGGCAGCGGGTCGCGCTCGCGGCCGACCCGGCCGCGGCCCCCGACCCTGCGCAGGCGGCACGGCTCGGGCTGCGCACAGCTGACGCGAAGAAGACCGAGTGCCCTCGGACGGTGGCCTGCGAGTGGATCCCCGCGCCGTACGAGGAGTTCGGCGACGGCGACTACGGCAACCACGATCTGGCGGACCGGCCCGCGTCCCAGTCGGTGAAGTACATCGTCATCCATGACACCGAGGGCTCCTGGGACACCACTCTGAAGCTGGTGCAGGACCCGACGTATGTCTCCTGGCAGTACACCCTGCGCTCCTCGGACGGGCACGTCGCGCAGCACGTGCCGCTCAAGGACGTGGCCTGGCACGCCGGCAACTGGTACGTGAACGCCAAGTCGGTGGGTCTGGAGCACGAGGGCTTCCTGGTTTCGCCGGACGCCTGGTACACGGAGGCGATGTACCGCTCGTCCGCCCGGCTGGTGAGGTATCTGTCGAAGCGGTACGACATCCCGCTGGACCGCCAGCACATCCTCGGTCACGACAATGTGCCGGGCACGACCGCCGCGACCATCCGTGGGATGCACACCGACCCGGGCCCGTACTGGGACTGGTCCCACTACTTCCAGCTGCTCGGCAACCCCCTCAGGCGGACCGCCGGACCGGCGAGTGGTGTGGTGACCATCCGCCCCGACTACCTGGGCAACCAGCCGGTGTACACGGGCTGCGCGACTGCCGGACAGGCGTGTGTGCCGCACGGGTCGGGCGCGGTCCGGCTGCACATTGCGCCCGCCGAGGACGCCCCGCTCGTCAAGGACATCGGTCTGCGTCCGGGCGGACAGGACTCCACGATCGACGTCAATGACACCGGCGCCCGTGCCTCGACCGGCCAGCAGTACGCGGTCGCCGGGCGCCAGGGCGACTGGACGGCGATCTGGTACCTGGGCCAGCAGGCCTGGTTCCACAACCCGCGCAAGCAGCCGACGGCGGTCGGCGCCCGGGGCTGGGTGCTCACGCCGAAGGAGGGCGTGGCGGAGATTCCGGTGTACGGGCGGGCCTATCCGGAGCCGGCGGCGTACCCCACCGATGTGCCGGTGCAGCCGATCTCCCCGCTGCCGTACAAGCTTCTCGCCGGCCAGCGGTACGTGGTCGGTGACCGGACTTTGGGCGAGTACCTGTACGCGACGACGTTCGACACCGCCGGACACCGGGTGGTGCGCGGCACGGAGGCGTACTACGAGATCCAGTTCGGGCACCGGGTCGCCTTTGTGAAGGCGTCCGACGTGCGCGTACTGAAGTAGCCGCGGTGCGCCACCGTTCGTGGGGTCCGGTGGCGCACCGTCCTCTCTTTTGCGGGCTTGTGTGACTAATCGCCGTGGAGCGTGGGCCGTACGGGCGACGGGTAGGGCTGGGCCGTCCACCTCCGGTCCGCGCTCTCGCGCGCGGATGCTCACCGAAAGGCCCTGGCGCACATGGCACAGCCCTTCGTACTGCCGGACTTCTACGTTCCGTATCCGGCGCGGCTCAATCCGCATCTCGAGGCGGCACGACGGCACACCAAGGAGTGGGCGCATCGGATGAAGATGCTGGAGGGTTCCGGCATCTGGGAGGAGAGCGACCTCGACGCGCACGACTACGCCCTGCTGTGCTCGTACACCCATCCCGACTGCGACGCCGACGCGCTCTCCCTGGTGACCGACTGGTATGTGTGGGTCTTCTTCTTCGACGACCACTTCCTGGAGATCTTCAAGCGCAGCCAGGACCGCGACGGTGGGAAGGCATATCTGGACCGGCTGCCGGCCTTCATGCCGATGGATCTTTCGGCGGATACGCCCGAGCCCACCAACCCGGTCGAGGCGGGTCTCGCCGATCTGTGGGCGCGGACCGTGCCCGGCATGTCCGACGGCTGGCGGGTCCGGTTCGCCGAGGCCACCGAGAATCTGCTGAACGAGTCCCTCTGGGAACTGTCCAACATCAACGAGGGGCGCATCGCCAACCCCGTCGAGTACATCGAGATGCGCCGCAAGGTGGGTGGCGCTCCCTGGTCGGCATGTCTTGTGGAGTACGTGGCGCGGGCCGAGGTCCCGAAGTCCGTCGCGGACTCCCGGCCGCTGCGGGTCCTGCGGGACGCCTTCTCGGACGGTGTGCATCTGCGCAACGACCTCTTCTCGTACCAGCGCGAGGTCGAGGCCGAGGGCGAGAACAGCAATGGCGTACTGGTACTGGAGACCTTTCTGGGCTGTACGACCCAGGAGGCGGCCGAGGCGGTCAATGATCTGCTGACCTCACGGCTGCAGCAGTTCGAGAACACATTCTTCACCGAACTGGGGCCGCTCTGCGCCGAGATGGGCCTCGATCCGGCGGGGACCGCCGCTGTGCTGGCCTATGTGAAGGGTCTGCAGGACTGGCAGTCCGGCGGCCATGAGTGGCACATGCGCTCCAGCCGCTATATGAACGAGGACGCACCCACCGGCCCACAGCTCCCGGGGGGCGCCTCCGGGATGGCCGCGGCTTCCATCCGGCTCACTCCGCGCGCGGAGGCCGCCAGGTGGCGCAGCCTCACCCATCTGCCGCACCAGCGGGTGGGTCCGTCCCAACTGCCGGAATTCCTTATGCCGTTCAAGACGACGCTCAGTCCTCATCTGGAGGGCTCGCGGGTCCGGACGGTCGAGTGGGCCCGCCGGATGGGCATGCTGGAAGCTCAGCCGGGGCTGCCCGGATCGCATGTCTGGGACGAGCGGAAGGTGGCGGGCTTCGACTTCCCGCTCTGCGCGGCGGGGCTCCACCCGGAAGCGACGCCCGAAGAGCTCGATCTGTCGTCGGCCTGGCTGACCTGGGGCACGTACGGGGACGATCTCTTCCCCGCGGCGTACGGACGCTCCCGCGATCTGGCCGGGGCGCGGGCCACCAACGAGCGGCTCTCGTTGTTCATGCCGGTGGACGGCTCTCCGGCACCGGACCCCTCCAGCGCGATGGAACGCGGTCTGGACGATCTGTGGCAGCGCACGGCGGGCCCGATGTCCGCGAAGGACCGCCGCACCTTCCGCGAGTCCGTGGAGATCATGACGGCATCCTGGCTGTGGGAGCTGGCCAATCAGGCACAGCACCGCATCCCGGATCCGGTGGACTACATCGAGATGCGACGTCACACCTTCGGCGCCGAGATGACGACGAGGCTGTGCCGGATCCGGCACGGCGAACGGGTGCCCGAGGAGATCTATCTCAGCGGTCCCGTCCGCTCTCTGGAGAACGCCGCCATGGACCAGGCCACGCTCCTCAACGATCTCTTCTCCTACCAGAAAGAGATCGAGTACGAGGGCGAGGTGCACAACGCGGTCCTGGTCGTGCAGAACTTCTTCGGCGTCGACTACCCGACGGGAGTGTCGATCGTCGGCGATCTGATGAACTCGCGGATGCGGCAGTTCCAGCACGTCGCCACGCATGAGCTGCCGCAGCTCTACGACGACCTCGGCCTGGACGACGAGACCCGGGGGATCCTGGACGGCTATGTCCACGAGCTGGAGAACTGGATGTCCGGGATCCTGACCTGGCACCGCGGCTGCAGGCGCTATCGCGAGGAGGATCTACGGGCCGGACATGCCGCTCCGTGGCGGCTGAACGGCCCCTCCGGACCGGGCACTTCGGCGGCCCGTGCCCTGACGCTGTTCGCCCGGATGCCTGCCGTCAGGACGTAGCGCGTACAGCACAGAGCACGGTCGGAACACAGCATGACCAGAACACGGCACCGTCAGAACACAGCACCGGCCGTTGCGGCCCACCGTGCACACGATCGCGGCGGGCCGTGCCGCCGGACCGGGGGCGGCCTGGGGTTCTCAGCCCTGCTGGAACAGCTCTGCGGGCAGCGGCTTGAGCAGTGCGTACAGATCGTCCGTGATCGGCCGGTCCCAGCTGGCGATGGTGACCAGGACATTGTCGCTGCGGTCGAACTGGACGCAGGAGATACGGCTTTCGGAGAGCTTGAGACGCCGCACGATCAGCAGGTTGTCGCCCTGCATCACCGGCATGTCCTCGACGTCCACCACATCGACGGGCTCGTCGTTCTCCAGCGCGAGCAGCAGCTGCGCCACCTCGAAGGGAATCTCGCCCTCTTCGATGTCGCGGGCCGGCGAGCCCTCCGGCAGATTGCCGATGATCATCGCGGGGCCGCGGCCGCCGAACAGGTCGTACCGCAGGAAGACGCCCTGGCAGGTGCCGTCGGGAGCGGGAAGGAGCCCGGCGCCGAGATTGCCGGGCCAGTCCCCCGGGTCCATGGCCAGGACATCGAAGTCCGGGCCCGCGGGGGTGGCGGCGCTGCGGCGGCGGAGGAAGGACATACCGCCATGGTACGTGTCCGGGCGGGCCCGGCCGAGCCGGGGCCCGGTGCCTCTTGGACGCCGTCTGTCACCGTGCACGAGAGCCGTCCAGGGTGTCGGCGAGACCGTCGCCGAGGGCCTCCGCCAGGCCCGCCGCATCGGTGCCCACCTTGCGGTAGACGGCGGAGAGCAACCTGATCACGGCCTGCTCGTCGACGTGGAGGGTGGCCGCCACGGCGGCGGTGTCGCGTCCCTTGACCGTCAGCACGGCCGCGGTCCGTTCGCGGGCGGTGAGGGCGTCGGTCTCGATGGCACGCAGCTGCCGCGGCCGCAACCCGGCGGCGGCGAGTTCGTCACGGGCCGTGTCCGCGAGCCCGTCCGCGCCGCACTGCCCGGCCGCGTCGAGACCCCGGTAGAGGTGCTCGGCGGCTTCCTGCGGACGACCGGTACGGCGCAGATGCGTACCGAGGTCGACGAGGGCGCGGGCAAGTTCGTACGCGGCGGGTGAGCGCTCCAGCCGGAACACGGCCTCTTCGAGGAAGGCGGTGCGTTCGGTGCCGCCGGAGACTTCGGCGGCGACGCGCAACGCCTGGCCGATCGCCGAGGCCGTGGCGAACCTGCGGGCGCGGTCCACCGCTTCGAGGGCGGTCTCCCGGGCACGTTCCGGAGTGTCGTGCGCCTCCGCGAGGGCGAGGTGGAGCTGCCAGGGGCACCAGGCGGGGTTGCGCATTCCACGCGGGTCGAGCCGTCGGCCGGCCGCGGCGAGTTCCACGGCCGCCTCCTTCGGGCGGCCGCAGGCGAGCAGTAGTTCGCCGTACACGGTCTGGGAGTCGGGGAAGGTCACAGCCGCGGGGAAGGGTTCGCCGAAGCCGTGGTCCTGTGCGACCCGTACGGCCTCGTCGGTACGTCCCCGGGCGAGCAGGACCTCGACGAGCGTGCCGAGCGCATACCACTCGACGGGTGTACGGGGACCAACCCGTTCGGCGAGCCGCAGCCCGGCCCGTACGAAGTCCTCCGCCTCCGCCAAACGTCCGCGCCGGAAGCGGATGTAGGCGAGGAGGGTGTACGCGAACGAGAGGTGCGCGCCGCGCCAGCCCTGGCGTTCGAACTCCGCGGTGCCGACCGCGAACAACTCCTCGGCACGGCCCGGGCGGTCGGCGTAGAGAAAGGTGAGGGCGACCAGGACGGGAACTTCGAAGCCACGGTCCTCGGCGGCCCAGCCCAGTCCGCCGTCGAGGGCGCGTTCGGCGTGGCGGAGGGCGACGGAGGCGGGTTCGGCGCGCAGCATGGCGTCCCAGCCGCGGAGGCCGATGATGTAGCGCTCGGTGAGGTCTCGTCCGGTGAGCCGGTCGGCGAGTCGGGCCAGCCGCCTGGAGCGGGCGGGCGAGTCGGGCTCGTCGGCGCGGAAGGCGTCCCACATGAATTTCTCTGCCTGCATACGCAGCCGGGCGCGCGGGTCGGTGGTGAGGCGGGCTTCGCGGGCCAGGGTGTCTGAGGCCTCGCCGAGACGGTCGCTGTGGGCGAGGACCTGGGAGAGGCGGTAGACGATGCCCTGGCGCAGGGCGGGATCGGCGATGGGCTCTTCGAGGGCCGCGCGCAGATGGTTGACGGTGGTGGCGGGTTCGGTGAGCAGGGAGGCGCAGCCGAGTTCGTAGAGGACGGCGGCCCGGTCCTCGAAGGGCGGGGGTTCGCGCAGGGCGCGGGCGAGATGGCGGCGGGCGGCGTCGGGGGCTCCGGCGCGCAGGGTCTCGCGGGCGGCCTGGCGCAGCTGGTGGACGACCCAGGGGTCGCCTTCGGGATGGGTCTCCATGAGGTGCCGGGCTGCTGCGGTGGAGCCGAGTCCGGCGTCGACGACGGACCAGGCGGCCTGGCCGTGCAGGGCGACACGCACGGCATCGGGGATGGCGCGGTAGACGGCGGTGGCGATCAGAGGGTGGACGAATTCGAGGGTGTCGGAGCCGGTGAGGATGCGGGCGTCGCGCAGCCGGTCGGCGGCGTCGGCGGCCGTTTCGCTGCCGAGGCCCGCGACGGCGGCGGCGAGGGCGGGCGGGATTTCGGTGCCGAGTACGGCGCCGGCCCAGGCGAGACGCACGGTGGAGGTGCCGAGACGGTCCAGGCGGGTGACGAGTCCGCTTCCTTTGACGGCGGCGGCGAGGTCGCGCAGGAGGTGGGCGCCGGCCTCGTTGGGTTCGAGTCCCCGGTCGTGGACTTTGGCCGTGAGTTCGACGGCTTCGAAGGGGTTGCCCGCGGTGACGGCCCAGCATTCGCGGCAGAACGCGTCGTCGGCGTGGGCGCCGAGCCGGTCGCGTACGAGCCGGCCGACGGCCGGTGCCGTGAGGGGTTCGAGGTCGATGGGACGGTGTCCGGCCCGGCCGGGGAGTCCGCGGAACTGCTGGGCGTGGTCGGGGAGTTCCTCGGGTCGGTAGGCGACGACGAGCAGCATCGGCAGTTCTTCGGCGCGTGGCGCGAAGGCGGCGAGCCAGCTCAGCGACTCCGGGTCGGCCCAGTGTGCGTCGTCGAGGACGAGGACGAGCGGGGCGCGCTGGACGGCGAGATGCGTGAGAACCCAGTCAAGGCCGTCGCGCAGACCCTGCGGGTCGGGCGGGGCGCCCGCCTCCGCGGTGCACAGGCCGAGTGCGGGGCCGACGATGGCGTACCAACTTCCGAGCCGCAGACGGAGTGCGGTGTCGGAGGAGCCGGCGAGCTGCGGCTGGATGAGCTGACGGGCGACATGGAAGGCGACGCGCTGTTCCTGGTCGCCGCCTCGCGCGGAGAGCACGGTGCAGCCCTTTGCGGCAGCGCGGCGGCGGACCTCGGTCAGGAGGGTTGTCTTACCGAGGCCCGCGTGGCCGGCAAAGGCGAGCAGTGCGCCGCGCGGGCGCTCGGGAGGTTCCGCGTCCTCCGGATGGAGGCCGACCAGCTCGCTCAATGCTTCGTCAACAGCGGCCAGTTCGGCTTCGCGCTCGAAGAGCCGACGCCTGTTTCTGCCGGCGCGTCGCGTCATGGTGCACCCCCACGGCCGGGGCGTGCGTCCGGCGCGGCAAGGGGGCTGCCGGACGTACGTCCTCGAGGCACCTCAGAGTACGCCCGCGAGGCCGTGCGCGGACCGGCCTTGCGAAACGCGGTTGTGCGGAGTGCTCCGCAGGCTCGTCAGGCCGTCTGAGTGGGGCCGAGCCCGGGGGCGACAGACCCGTTGATCTTCTCTATGGCCTGCCGGGCGTGCTCACCGGGTGTGCGAGCCGTGAGCGACGACACCGTGGAGGGCGCACCGGGCTGAGTCCGCTCCGGTGCGGGGCGTGCGTGGGATGCCGACCGCGTACGCAGCCGATGGCTGGCGGCCTCGTCGAGACCCACCGGACGCTGCATCTGAGCAGCCAGCCGGCCGGCCTCCTGCCCCAGCGCCGCAACGTCCTCCCACTGCAGACGGACCACCAGGCGGAGTTCGGCCTCGCCGTCCGGAAGAGCTTGAAGAGGAGGATTGGTGGGCTCATTCATGGGCTGATCCCTCACAGTCTCGGAACGGAATCCTCGTGGGAAAGCTGCGCACCCCGGTTCCGGTGTGCGCAGAGAGATACGGGAAACTCCGTCGCCGCGTTCAATGCCCGGCGCGCGTGCCGCGAGCCGCGGCGCCGAACCCGTCGGCGGGCCTGGGCAGTCCTGGCGTACAGCCCGCGCGGTCATGGCGAAACAGCAGCGCCGCACTGAAGCAGTACGGACCGCACAAGTATCGTCGGGATGCTCGACACCGGACCATGGGGGGAATCGCGGAATGACGAACGACGATGTGCTGGCGGTGTGCCGCAGCAACTGGGAGTACCGGGGCCTCGACGGCTTCCGTACGGGAGTTGCTCAAAAATCTCTCCAAGGAACTCGCGGACGCCGAGGCGGCCGGGCGCACCCCGAAGGACGTCGTCGGCCAGGACATCACGGCGTTCGCCGCGTCCCGGGCCCGGGTTCACCGCCCGCTGCCGTACCGGCTGCTGCGGATGGCCGCGACGGTTTCCTTCGTTCTCGGCGTGGTGCTGCTGCTCGGGCACCTGCTCCGGTGGAGCACGGTGCTGCCCGTGCTCCCGAGCCGTATCGCCTTCTACGCCGCCGTCGCGGCGGTGACCGTCGCCTGGGAGCTGCGCCGCGGCAGCCTCGGCATACGCAAGGGCTGGCTGCTCGCCTTCGTGGTCGGCCTGCCGGTCATGGTGATCACCGACCGGCTGGCCGGCGACCAGCCGCTGTTCGACCTGCCTCTGTGGGGCACGCTTGTGCTTTTGCTGCCCGGTCTGCCGTACGCCGTCGTCGACGCCCGCGCAAAGAGGACGGAGAAGGCGGCTCAGACGGTCACATGACCGTCACGTGAGGTCGAACTCCCCCTCGCGGGCGTTGATGACAAAGGCGCGCCACTCGGCGGGGCTGAAGATCAGCGACGGGCTCTCCGGCCTGGCACCGTTGCGCATGGCGATGAATCCCTCGACGAAGGCGATCTGGACGTCCCCCGTTCCCTGGCTGCTCGACTGCCAGTCGGCATTGCTGAGGTCGAGTTCGGGCTTGTCCCAGCCCGAAAACATCTGCGTGGTGGTCATGCTCTCGGCCACGTCCGTGCTCCTCCCGGTTCGTCGTCCGGGCCTCAGACTAGCGACCGTCTCCGGTCACGGACAGGCCACGGAAGAAGGACCGCGGCCTGTCCGACGTGACGCGCCGCCGCAGGGGGACGGATCATGTCGTGGGCGGTTCGGCGCCGACCAGCCACATGGAGAAGAACTGTGCTCCGCCGCCGTAGGCGTGCCCCAGTGCTTTACGGGCTCCCTCGACCTGGTGCTCGCCGGCCCGGCCGCGCACCTGGAGGGCTGCCTCGGCGAAACGGATCATGCCGGAGGCACCGATGGGGTTGGTGGACAGCACCCCGCCCGACGGGTTGACAGGCAGATCGCCGTCGAGTTCGGTGACGCCGGACTCGGTGAGTTTCCAGCCCTCGCCCTCATCGGCGAAGCCCAGGTTCTCCAGCCACATCGGCTCGTACCAGGAGAAGGGGACGTACATCTCGACGGCGTCGATCTCACGGCGCGGGTCGGCGATCCCTGCCTGCCGGTAGACATCGGCCGCGCAGTCCTTGCCTGCCTGCGGCGACACGAAGTCCTTGCCCGCGAACATCGTGGGTTCGCTGCGCATCGCGCCGCCGTGCATCCACGCGGGCGGCCGCGGTGAACGGGCCGCGCCCGCGCGATCGGTGAGGATCATCGCGCACGCGCCGTCGGAGGACGGGCAGGTCTCGGAGTAACGGATCGGGTCCCAGAGCATCGGCGACGCCTGGACCTTCTCCAGCGTGATGTCGTGCTCATGGAGATGGGCGTACGGATTCTTCAGGGCGTTGCGGCGATCCTTGTACGCGACGAGGGAGCCGACCGTGTCGGGGGCACCGGTGCGGCGCATGTACGCCCGTACGTGCGGGGCGAAGAAGCCGCCCGCGCCCGCCAGCAGCGGCTGCTGGAAGGGGATCGGCAGGGACAGGCCCCACATGGCGTTGGACTCGGACTGCTTCTCGAAGGCGAGGGTGAGCACGGTGCTGTGCACGCGGGAGGCCACCAGATTGGAGGCGACGAGCGCGGTGGAGCCGCCGACCGAGCCCGCGGTGTGCACGCGCAGCATGGGCTTGCCGACCGCGCCGAGCGCATCGGCGAGATAGAGCTCCGGCATCATCAGGCCCTCGAAGAAGTCGGGGGCCTTGCCGATGACGACGGCGTCGATGTCCGCCCAGGTCAGCTGGGCGTCATCCAGGGCCTGCCGGGCCGCTTCGCGTACGAGACCGGCGATGGAGACGTCCCGGCGGGCGGCGACGTGCTTGGTCTGACCGATACCGACGACGGCCACGCACTCTTTGGATGTCGCAGCCTTGCTCATGACTCTCCCTCGAGTACGGCGACCAGATTCTGCTGGAGGCAGGGGCCGGAGGTGGCGTGGGCGAGCGCCCGGCCGGACTCGCCGCGGTGAATACCGGCGGCGGCCTCGCCGAGGCGGATCAGGCCCGCGGCCATGATCGGGTTGGCGGCGAGCGCTCCGCCGGACGGGTTGACCCTCACGCTGTCGTTGAGCTTGAGGGTGCGGCGCAGGACTACTTCCTGGGAGCTGAAGGGGGCGTGCAGCTCGGCGGTGTCCACCGGCCGTTCGAAGGCTCCGGCGTGTTCGGCGGCGATGCGGGTGGACGGCGAGTCGGTGAGGTCGCGTACGCCGAGGCTGTGCGGCTCGATGCGGTGGTCCATGCCACGGATCCAGGCGGGGCGCTCGCACAGCTCGCGGGCGCGGTCCCCGGCCGCGAGGATCACCGCGGCCGCGCCGTCGCCGATGGGCGGGCAGTCCCCGGTCCGCAACGGCCGGACGAGGTAATCGCCCGACGGAACCGGACCCTTCAGTTGAGCGTGCGGGTTGTCCGAGGCGTCGGTGCGGCTGCGGGCCGCGACGGCGGCGAGCGCGGGCTCGTCCGCCGCGCCGGCGTCGATCAGCGCCTGTGCCTGGAGTGCGGCGAGCGCAACCGAGTCGGGCCAGAGCGGCGCGACGTAGTACGGGTCGAGCTGACGGGTCAGTACATCGCGCACCTCGCCCGGCGAGGACTTGCCGTAGGCGTAGACGAGGGCGGTGTTCGCCTCGCCGGTGAGGATCTTCACCCAGGCCTCGTAGAGCGCCCAGGCGCCGTCCATCTCCACATGGGACTCCGAGATCGGCGGCCAGGCGCCGACGCCGTCGAGGGCCATGGTGAAGGAGAAGGCCCGGCCGGCGAGATAGTCGGTGGAGCCGGAGCAGGTGAAGCCGATGTCGCTGGTCTGCAGTCCGGTCTGCCGCAGCACGTCGTGCAGCACCGGCATCACCATCTCGACCTCGGAGAGCTCGTCGGTGCGCCGCAGCGTGTCCGTCTGCGCGAAGGCGACGATGGCCACGTCCCTGGCGTATCGCATCAGAGCAGCTCCTTGTACTGGTCGTAGTCGGCGTCCGGCTCGCCGGTGGGCCGGTAGTGGTCGGGGTGGCGGCTGCTTGACGTCCACACCGGTTCGACGCGCAGGCCCATGCGCACCTGGTCGTACGGGATGCCGCCGATGCGTCCGTGCAGGGCGAGGTCGGCGCCGTCGAGGGCGATGTGCGCGTAGACGTACGGCACTTCGATGTCGAGATTGGCCGTATGCGCAGCCTTGATGTTGACGATGCAGTAGGTGGTGACGGTGCCGCGCGGCCCGACCTCGACCTGCTCGGTGGTGGCGACGCCGCAGGTGGGGCAGGCGCCACGGGGCGGGACGTACACCTTCCGGCAGGACGGGCAGCGCTCGCCGACGGTCCTGCGTCCCGCGAGGGCGTTGATGTAGCCGGACTGGGCGCGGCCCGGCGAGTAGGTGTAGTCGAGCCGGGCGGGAGTCACGATGGCGGTGACCGCGTCGTCGAACACGCCGCTGTGCCCGGTGACGTGAGTGGCCGGCTCGCTGTCGGCCGGCTCGAAGCAGGCGATGTCGGTGATGGCTCCTGTGCGCTCCTGGGCCCAGCGGATACGGACGCGCATTCCGCTGCGTATGTCGTCGGGGCCCGGCGCGTCGAGGACATGGAGGAGCGAGGTGTCGGCGCCGTCGAGCTTCACCAGCACCCAGGCGAAGGGCGTCGTCAGCGGTTGGTCGCGGCGCGGGCTGGGGTTCCAGGCCCAGGTGGTGACGGTTCCGGTGGCGCCGACCTCGACCAGATCGCGGATCTCCTCGGCGGTGGCGGGGTCGTACTCGACGGGTGGTACGAGGACCTTGCCGTCACCGGTCCGCACACCGAGTACGGTGCGCTCGCGCAGTCCGGTGAGGAAAGCGCTCTGTACGGGGCCGAGGGAGCGGGTGAACGGGAACTCGACGACCAGCGGTGCACTGAGGAGCTCGGGCATCTGGCATCTCCCTCGGTCAGGCGCGCCGGAAGACCGGCGGGCGCTTCTCGGCGAAGGCGCGGGAGCCTTCCTTGGCGTCGGCGGTGTCGAAAATCGGCCAGCCGCGTTTCAGCTCGGTGGCCAGGCCCTCGGTCTCGGTCAGCTCGGCGGTCTCGTAGACCGATGCCTTCACGGCCTCGACGGCGAGCGGTCCGCAGGCGTTGATCTGCTCGGCGATGGCGAGGGCCTTCTCCAGCGCGGTGCCGTCGGGGACGACGTGGCCGATGAGCCCGATCCGCTGCGCCTCTTGCGCGCTGTACGGGCGGCCGGTGAGCAGCATTTCCAGGGCGTGTGTCCGTGGGATCTGGCGCTGAAGCCGTACGGTCGAGCCGCCGATCGGGAAAAGGCCCCGCTTGACCTCGAAGAGGCCGAAGGTGGCGCTCTCGCCCGCGACCCGGATGTCGGTGCCCTGGAGGATCTCTGTGCCGCCGGCGACGCAGTACCCCTCGACGGCGGCGATCACCGGTTTACGGGGACGGTGGTGGCGCAGCATCGCCTTCCAGTGCAGATCCGGGTCGGCGTTCATCCGGTCCCGGTAGTGCTCTCCTTCCATCCCCTTGCCCGCGAGGGCCTTCAGATCCATGCCGGCGCAGAAGGAGCCGCCCGCGCCCGTCAGCACGATGGAGCGGATCGCGTCGTCCTCGTCCGCCTCCAGCCAGCCGTCGTGCAGCCCGACCAGCATCGGCATCGAGAGCGCGTTCTTCGCCTCGGGCCTGTTCAAGGTGAGCACCAGCGTGGCGCCTTCGCGCTGCACGGTGAGGTGTTCGGTACCACCGTGTTCGGTACCACCGTGTTGTCCCATGTGCAGACCTCCCGTCTCGAGACCTAGAACAGGTTGCAGTAGGCCGGGGTCCAGTTCAATAGTTTTCTGACAGACAGTCAGATTTCTTCTGCGGCACCCCTTCCCAGTTGTGCCGACCGGCGCTCTAATGACCGCCGAGCCGAAGTTCGCCGGGTGTCGCCGGGGGTCAGGAGGAACGGTGGAGTACAACCTTGCCGACCTGTTCGAATCGGTCGTCGATGTGGTGCCGGACCGCGAGGCGCTCGTGTACATCGACCATCCCGGTACGGGCGCCGAGCGCAGGCTCAGCTACGCGGAACTCGACGCGGCGGCCAATCGCGTCGCACACCATCTGATCGATGCGGGCATCGAGCCCGGCGAGCATCTCGGCCTGCATCTCTACAACGGCATCGAGTATCTGCAGACCGTCCTCGGCTGCCTCAAGGCACGGATCGTGCCGGTCAACGTCAACTACCGGTATGTGGAGGAGGAGCTGGTCTACCTCTACCGCGACGCCGATCTCGCCGCGCTCGTCTTCGACGCGGAGTTCACCGAGCGGGTCGCGGCCACGTTGCCGCAGACGGGGAAGCTGAGGCATGTGGTGCGCGTGGGTACGCCGCCGGACGGCTCGCCGCGGCTGTCCACCGTCGCCTTCACGGAGGCCGAGGCTGCCGCCTCACCCGAGCGCGGCTTTGGGGCACGCTCCGCGGACGACCAGTTCATCATCTACACCGGCGGCACCACCGGTATGCCCAAGGGCGTGATGTGGCGCCAGGAGGACCTGTTCTTCGCCGGGCTCGGCGGCGGCGCACCGACAGGCGAGCCGGTTGCCGCACCCGAGGAGCTAGCCGAGCGGGTGGCCGCGGGCGGTGACGGCATCACCTTCTTTCCCACTCCGCCGCTGATGCACGGCACCTCCACCCTCACCGCGTTCATCGCCTTCAACTTCGGCCAACGGATCGTCATCCACCGCAAGTTCGCGCCGGAAGAAGTGCTCCGCACGATCGAGAAGGAGAAGGTCACCAGCGTGTCGCTGGTCGGCGACGCGATGCTGCGGCCGTTGATCGACGCGCTTTCGGGGCCGCTCAAGGGCACCGACTGCTCCTCGGTGTTCAGCGTCTCGAGCTCCGGCGCGATCATGTCGGACACCGTGCGCGCGCAGTTCGCTGCGCTGGTGCCGCATGTGATGCTGCTGAACAACTTCGGCTCGTCGGAGTCCGGTTTCAACGGCACCGCGACCGACGACTCAGGACCGGAGAAGGGCTTCAGACTGCGGGTCAACGCCCGTACGGCGGTGGTCGACCCGGCCACGTACGAACCGGTGAAGCCGGGTCAGCCGGGCCGCGTCGCCCAGCGCGGACACGTCCCGCTCGGCTACTACAACGACCCGAAGAAGACCGCCGAGACCTTCTTCCAGCGCGGCGACGAGCGGTGGGTGCTGCTCGGCGACATGGCGACGGTCGACGAAGAGGGCGTCGTCACCGTTCTCGGACGCGGCTCGCAGTGCATCAACACCGGTGGCGAGAAGGTGTATCCGGAGGAGGTCGAGCAGGCGCTCAAGTCGCATCCGGACGTGTACGACGCGCTGGTCGCCGGGGTGCCGGACACCAGGTGGGGCAACCATGTCGCGGCCGTGGTGCAGGTCCGCGACGGCGCGCTCACGCCGACGCTGGAGGACATCCAGTCGCACTGCCGCACCCGGCTCGCCGGCTACAAGATCCCGCGTCAGCTGGTGATCGCACCGGAGATTCAGCGTTCACCGAGCGGCAAGGCGGACTACCGCTGGGCCCGGACGGTCGCGGTGGAGTCGGCCGCGCAATGACCTTCCGGCCTGCCTCGCGCGCCCGGGGCTGCCGGACGCGCGAACCCAGGGTCAGTCGCCGCAGACGGACCGCAGCGAGCGGGCCAGCGCGATGGAATGGAGCGCGTCGAGCTGCCGCTCGTGCCGTACGTGTGCTGCCGAGGCGATCAGCAGGCCGTCGCAGTACGGAGCCGGCCGGGCCGATGCGGAGTCGGCGATGCTCCGGACGAGAGCGGCATTGACGCGGTTGATCTCCTTGCGTACCTCCTCGAGGTCGGGCCGTTCCGTCGGGGCCTGCGAAGAATCCGCGTCCCAGCGGTGGAACAGGGCGCGCTGGACAAGCTTGTTGGCCTCGATCTGGTCGCGGAAGATCCGGACTGTCGCCTCGGGGTCCGCACCGAGATCGCGGGCCTGCTGCGCCACGCTGTCGAGCACCTGCTTCTCCCGGGCCGGGTCGTCGATGGGACTGCCTGTGCCGTATTTGGCCGCTGCGACCAGATCGGCGGTGGTGAGCCGCTGGGCGGAGAGATCAGCGATCGTGTGCAGGCCTGCGTACGAGCCGGAACGTACAGCGGCCGCAGGGACCGAGGCCGACGCCCGGGGCGCGGCCGGGGCGGCGGAGGCCGTGCCCGCCCCCGTGAACAGCACGGTCATGGCGGCACCTGCGGCCATCAAACACCTTGTGGACACACTCAGTTGCACGCGCTCCCCTTCTCGGATCGATGAATCGGGGTTGATCGTACGCGGCGGGGCCGGCTGCCGGGCAGGCGCGCCCAAAGGTGCCCCGCCGTGCCGAAGCCGGGCCGTCAATCGATGCGGCATATCTGCCGCGCCCACCGGAGCCGCTCGCTCCTATCCTGGTGAGGGGGTGGTCCGGCTCGCGGAGAGCGGGAAGGGAGCCGCCGCGTGGCTGAACAGATCACCGGTAACGATCAAGCGATCAAGCAGGCGAGGGACGCCGCCGCCCGCGAGGCGTGGGCCGACGTGTATGGCGCCCCGACGAACTGGTGCCCGCGGGTCTCTTCCACTACTGGAAGGGCACCTTCAGTCACGGCCTGCCGGACGGGGCCATCGACGCGTACGTCGAGCACGGCGCCACGACCCCGTCCATCCAGAGCGCGACGGTGGTGTTCCCCATCGACGGCGCCTGCCACAGGGTCGGACCCGAGGAGACCGCGTTCTCCTACCGGGACGTCGACTTCTCCACCACGCTCAGCCCGACCCTCACCACCCGCGAGGACTGCGAGGCGCAGAAGGACTGGGTACGCGGCTTCTTCACGGCGCTCCAGCCGTACTCCGCGGAGGGCGGCTACGTGAACTTCATGGACCACGACGACCAGGACCGCGTCCGGACCAACTACCGGCAGAATTACGACCGTCTGACGGCAATCAAACGGCGCTACGACCCGGGCAACCTGTTCCGCCTGAACCACAACATCGCGCCCTGACAAGCAATCGCAGCCCGCCGCGGGCGGACATCGCATCGCCCGCCTCCGGACCGTTCTGTACGGATCCTGATCCGAGCCGGCCCTCGGCGTCAGCTCTCGTCGTCGGCCGGGCCGAGGATGCGCTCGCCGTTGAAGATGCCGAGCTGCTCCCGGTACAGCTCCAGCGGCACCCCGTTGGGGTCGCGGATGTACAGGCTGTCCTCGACCCCGCGGTCGGGGCCGAGATACTCGATGCCCGCCCCGTCCATCGCCTTGCGGGCCGCGTCGTACTGCGCCGCGCTCACCGACAGGGCGAGATGCTGCACCCCGCCGATGGTCTCCTTGAGGGGCGGGTGTGCGTGGCCGGGGAAGTCGAAGAAGCCCAGCAGATTTCCATGGCCGATGTCGAAGAAGAAATGGGTGGAGCCGCGGTAGTCGCGATTCTCCACGATCTCGACCAGCGGGAAGCCCAGGAACTCCTGGTAGAAGCGGATGGTCTTCTCGACGTCGCGACAGATGAAGGCCACGTGGTGGATGCCGCGGGCGGTGGTCGGGGGCCGGTCGGTGATCGGGCGCAGATAGCGCTGCCGCAGCTTCTCCCTGCGGGCGAGTACGGCGTCGAGCTCGGCGCCCTCGGGCTGAGGCATCCTGGTCTCCTTCTCGGCGGTTGTTTGCGGGTTTCAACTACTACCCCGGCATCTTCCCCCCTCACCAGCGGCTCACCGCGACAGGCAGCAGACAACCGTCCGTACGCACCAGTCCGGATCGTCGAGCCGGGGGAAGCGGCCGCCACCGGCTGAACGACGACCTGGATCGACGCCCCAGCGATGGACCTGCACCCGGAGCGCATCGTGCGGGCCCGAGATTTCTGGGAATCAACCCCTTGCCAGGAGATGGGACGGGCTGGATTACTGATCCCGGAACAGCACGACCGAATGATCGGTCGTCCGGTTTGGGACGGGAGTATCCGAATGACGGACCTGCTGGATGCGGCGGAGCGGCTCAGTCGCGAGGAGCTCGAGGCGCTGCAGCTCGAGCGGCTGCGGGCGACCTTGCGCCATGCCTACGAAAACGTCGGCTTCTACCGGTCGGCCTTCGACAAGGCAGGGCTTCGTCCCGAGGACTGCCGCACGCTCGCCGATCTGTCCCGCTTCCCCTTCACCGCCAAGACCGATCTGCGGGACAACTATCCGTTCGGGATGTTCGCGGTGGAGCAGTCCGAGGTGCGGCGGATCCATGCCTCCAGCGGGACGACGGGCCGTCCGACGGTCGTCGGTTACACCGAGCGCGATCTGGACACCTGGGCGGACGTGGTGGCCCGTTCGATCCGCGCCGCAGGTGGCCGGCCCGGCCACAAGGTCCATGTGGCGTACGGATACGGGCTGTTCACCGGCGGCCTCGGCGCGCACTACGGCGCCGAGCGCCTCGGCTGCACGGTCATCCCGGCCTCCGGCGGCATGACCTCGCGCCAGGTGCAGCTGATCCAGGACTTCCGGCCCGAGATCATCATGGTCACCCCTTCGTACATGCTCACGATCCTCGACGAGTTCGAGCGGCAGGGCGTCGATCCGCGTACCACCTCTCTCAAGGTCGGGATCTTCGGCGCGGAGCCGTGGACGGAGGAGATGCGGCGCGAGATCGAGGAGCGGTTTGCGATCGACGCCGTCGACATATACGGCCTGTCGGAGGTGATGGGGCCGGGCGTGGCGCAGGAGTGTGTGGAGACCAAGGACGGGCTGCACATCTGGGAGGACCATTTCTACCCGGAGGTCGTCGATCCCTTCACCGGTGAGGTGCTGCCGGACGGAGACTCCGGTGAGCTGGTCTTCACCTCGCTCACCAAGGAGGCCATGCCGGTGATCCGGTACCGGACGCGGGACCTGACGCGGCTGCTGCCGGGTACGGCCCGGGTCTTCCGGCGGATGGAGAAGGTGACCGGGCGCAGCGACGACATGGTGATCCTGCGCGGAGTGAACCTCTTCCCGACCCAGATCGAGGAGATCGTGCTGCGTACGCCGCATGTCGCCCCACATTTCCAGCTGCGGCTGACTCGTGAGGGCCGTCTCGACGCGCTGACCGTACGGGCCGAGGCGCGGCCGGAGGCGACGTCCGAGCAGCGCGCGGCCGCCGCGCGGGCGGTCGCGGCGGCCGTGAAGGACGGCATCGGGGTGTCGGTCGACGTCGAGGTGCTCGACCCCGGGACGCTGGAGCGTTCGGTGGGCAAGATCAAGCGGATCGTGGATCTCAGGACGAAGTGAAGCGGTCCCTCAGCTCGCGCTTGAGGATCTTTCCGCTGGCGTTGCGCGGCAGCTCGTCGACGAACAGGACCTTCTTCGGGGCCTTGAAGTGGGCGAGCTTCTCGCGTGCGTGGTCGATGAGTTCGGCATCCGTCACCTCACCGCGCGCGACGACAACGGCGGTGACGGCCTCGATCCAGCGTTCGTCGGGCAGGCCGATGACCGCGGTCTCCGCGACGGCGGGATGGGTGTAGAGGACGTCCTCGACCTGTCGCGAAGCGACCAGTACTCCCCCGGAGTTGATGACGTCCTTCACCCGGTCGACGACCGTGAAGTACCCCTCGGCGTCCCGGACCGCGAGGTCGCCGGAGTGGAACCAGCCGTCACGGAAGGCCTCTTCGGTCTCCTCCGGCTTGTCCCAGTACCCCTCACAGAGCTGCGGGGAGCGGTAGACGATCTCACCGGCCGTGCCGTCGGCGACCTCCTTGCCGCTCTTGTCGACGACCTTCGCCTCGACGAAAAGGACGGTCCGTCCGCAGGAGTCCATCCGGCCCTCGTGCTCGTCCGGGCCGAGAACGGTGGCGAGCGGGCCGATCTCGCTCTGCCCGAAGCAGTTGTAGAAGCCGAGACCGGGCAGCCGCTCACGGAGCCTCTCGAGCACGGGCACAGGCATGATCGACGCGCCGTAGTACGCCTTGCGCAGGGCGCCGAGGTCGCGGGTGGCGAACTCCGGGTGGTTCGACAGGCCGATCCATACGGTGGGCGGTGCGAAGAGACTGTCGGCACGGCCTGCTTCGACGAGGTCGAAGATCCGCGTCGCGTCGGGCGCGTCCAGGATGGTGTTCTCCGCGCCGACCGCGAGGTACGGCAGCAGAAAGACATGCATCTGGGCGGAGTGGTAGAGCGGCAGCGCGTGGACGGGCCGGTCGGTCTCCCGCAGATCGAGGGCGGCAACGGCGCTGACGTACTCGTGGACGAGCGCCCGGTGGGTCATCATCGCGCCCTTGGGCAGGGCGGTGGTGCCGGAGGTGTAGAGCAGCTGGACCAGGTCCTCGGTCCCCAGCTCGCGCTCGGGTGTGAAACTGCGGGACGTACGCAGCTCGGTCAGCAGCGAGTCGTCCGCGTCGCGCAGCGGCCTGACGGGCAGTCCGGCCGGCAGCCGCGGCGCGAGGTCGGGGTCGGCGAGGACGAGAGCGCTGCCCGACTGCTCGATGATGTACGCGAGGTCGTCGCCGGTGAGGTTCTGGTTGACCGGGACATGGACGAGTCCCGCACGGGCGCAGCCGAGGAAGCCGATGAGATACGCGTCGGAGTTGTGGCCGTAGGAGGCGACCCGCTCCCCCGGGCGCAGGCCATGGCCGGTGAGGACGGCCGCCGCCGTGGTGACGGCGGCGTCGAGTTCGGCATAGCTCCAGGTCCGGTCCGCGTAGCGCACGGCGGTGCGGTCGGGGGTGCGCCGTGCGCTGCTTCGCACACCGGCGTCGACTGTGTTGCTGCGTACAGCTGTCATGGCGCGATCCTGGGCGGCGGCGACCGGCCGGTCAAGTGCTGGATACCGAACGGGATGTTGACACCGCCCGCCCCCGGCTGACTGCATGGACCAACCAGCTTTCACCGCAGTCACGTTGGGAGGCACGTTGCTCTTCCGCACCCGCCTGAGACGGCTCATACTCACCTGCACGGTCCTGGTGACCGCAGCCGCCGCGCTGCCGCCGGCCGCGGCCGCCGATTCCCGTGACCGGCCCGACCGGCATCCTTCCGGCGGCGGTCTTTCCGCCGTCATCCGCTACACCGAGCACGGTATTCCGCACATTGTCGCCAGGGACTACGCGAGTCTCGGCTTCGGCAGCGGCTGGGCGCAGGCCGCCGACCAGGTGTGCGTACTCGCCGACGGCTTCCTCACCGTACGAGGCGAGCGCTCGCGCTACTTCGGCCCGGACGCGGCCCCGGACGGCTCGCTCTCCTCGGCGACGAAGAACCTCTCCAGCGATCTCTACTTCCGCGGTGTACGGGACGCGGGCACCGTCGAGAAGCTGCTCGCCACTCCGGCTCCGGCCGGTGCCGGCAGACAGGTCAAGGAACTGATGCGGGGCTGGGCGGCCGGTTACAACGCCTGGCTGAAGCAGAATCGCATCACCGATCCGGCCTGCAGGAACGCCGACTGGGTCGGGCCGGTGACCACGCTCGACGTGGCCCGGCGCGGCTTCGCCGTATCGGTACTCGGCGGGCAGGGGCGCGGCATCGACGGCATCACCGCGGCGCAGCCGCCCGGTACGACCCCGGTCGGCGCACCCGACGCGGCCGGGACGGCCAAGGCCGCGCGGGAGCTGTTCGCCGCCGGGAACGCCGACATGGGCTCCAACGCCGTCGCGTTCAGCGGCAGTACGACCGCCAACGGTCGAGGACTGCTGATCGGCAATCCGCACTACCCGTGGCAGGGCGGCCGCCGCTTCTGGCAGTCGCAGCAGACCATCCCCGGTGAGCTGAATGTCTCCGGCAGCTCACTGCTCGGCACCGCCGTGGTCAACATCGGCTTCAACGACAAGGTGGCCTGGAGCCATACTGTCGCGACCGGTGTCACGCTGAATCTTCATCAGTTGACGCTGGATCCGGCCGATCCGACCGCGTATCTGGTGGACGCGAAGCCCGAGCGGATGACGAAGCGGACCGTGACCGTCCCGGTCAAGGACGGCGCACCCGTGACCCGTACGCAGTGGTGGACGCGGTACGGACCGGTCGTCACCTCGCTCGGTCCGACGCTGCCGCTGCCCTGGTCCGCCACGACCGCGTACGCGCTCAACGACCCCAACGCCACCAATCTGCGCGGCTCCGACACCGCCCTGGCCTTCGGCAAGGCGCGCTCCACGGACGACATGGTGAAGGCGCTGAAGCGCACCCAGGGTCTGCCGTGGGTGAACACGATCGCCGCCGACTCGAAGGGACACACGCTCTTCTCCCAGTCGCAGGTGCTGCCGCGGATCACCGACGAGCTGGCGCAGCGCTGCTCCACACCGCTCGGCAAAGTGACCTATCCGGCGTCGGGGGTTGCCGTGCTGGACGGCTCGCGCGGCGACTGCGCACTCGGCGCCGACAAGGACGCTGTGCAGCCGGGCATCTTCGGTCCGTCGAAGATGCCGACGCTGAAGGACGCGCCGTATGCGGAAAACTCCAACGACAGCGCCTGGCTGGCCAATGCCGACCACCCGCTGACCGGTTACGAGCGGGTCTTCGGCTCCATCGGCACGCCCCGTTCGCTGCGCACCCGCGGCGGCATCGAGGATGTGGCGGCGATGGCGGACAAGGGTCGACTGACCGTCTCCGACCTGCAGAAGCAGCAGTTCGCGAACCGCGCGCCCGCCGGAGATCTGGCCGCGGCCGACACGGCGAAGGCGTGCGCGGCGCTGCCCGGCAAGGGCGCCGATCTCGCGCAGGCCTGCGATGTGCTGGCGGCGTGGGACCGGACCATGAACACCGGCAGCCGGGGCGCACTGCTCTTCGACCGGTTCTGGCGGGGGCTCACGGCGAGGGTGCCGACGGCGCAGTTGTGGAAGGTGCCGTTCTCGGCGGCGGATCCGGTGCGTACGCCGAACACGCTCAACACCGCATCGCCCGGCTTCGCACAGGCCCTGACAGCGGCGGTCGCCGAGCTGCGTACGGCCGGTATTCCGCTGGACGCGCCACTGGGTGAGCACCAGTTCGTCGTACGGAACGGGAAGCGGATCCCGGTGCCGGGCGGTACGGAAGGTCTCGGCGTCTGGAACAAGGTCGAGCCGGTGTGGAATCCGGCGGGCGGTGGCTACACCGAAGTGGTGACCGGTTCGAGCCATATCCAGACGGTCGGCTGGGACGGCGGGCGCTGCCCGGTGGCCCGCACCCTGCTGACGTACTCCCAGTCGTCGAACCCCGCCTCCCCCTACTACAGCGATCAGACCGAGCTGTTCTCGGGCGAGCGCTGGGTGAGATCGAGGTTCTGCGAGCGGGACATCCTGGGCTCGCCGGAGCTGCGGGTGGTGTGGGCGCGGGAGCGCAGATGACCGACTGATTCGACGGGCCGGGCCGCGGGCTCACGGCGAGGAACACGAAGGCGGAAAGCGTCGGATGTGTCCCGCCCGGAGCACCGTGACCCGGCCGGCCCAGCACGGCCTTGAGGTGATTGCTGTCCTCCCTCCGCCTCATACGGCCCGTTCGTGGCCCTCCCAGTAAGGGGCGCGCAGGCGTCGTTTGTAGAGCTTGCCGTTCGGGTCGCGCGGCATGGCCTCGATGAAGTCCACCGTCTTGGGACGCTTGTAGGCCGCCAGTTGCCGCTCGCAGTGGGCGAGGATGTCGGCCGCCAGTGCGTCGCCGGGCTGCCGGCCGTCGGCGGCCTCGACGACCGCCTTGACCTCCTCGCCCCAGTCGGCGTGCGGGATACCGAAGGCGGCCGCGTCGGCGACGGCGGGATGGGTGAGCAGCGCGGACTCGATCTCGGCCGGATAGATGTTGACACCGCCCGAGATGATCATGTCGATCTTGCGGTCGCGGAGAAAGAGATAGCCGTCCTCGTCGAGGATCCCGAGGTCCCCGACGGTGAAGAAGTCGCCGATACGGCTCTTCCGCGTCTTGGCCTCGTCCTTGTGGTAGCTGAAGCTCCCGGTGCTCATCTTCATGTAGACGGTGCCCAGTTCGCCGGGCGGGAGCCTGTTGCCGTCGTCGTCGAAGACGGCGAGTTCGCTGATGGGCCAGGCCCTGCCGACGGTGCCGGGCTTCTTCAGCCAGTCCTCGGCGGTCGCGAACGCGCCGCCGCCCTCGCTGGCCGCGTAGTACTCCTCGACGCAGTTGCCCCACCAGTCGATCATCGCCCGCTTGACGTGGTCGGGGCAGGGGGCAGCGCCATGGATGGCGTGCCGCATGGAGCTCACGTCATAGCGCTCCTTCACCGCGTCCGGCAGCGCGAGCAGCCGGTGGAACTGCGTCGGGACCATGTGGGTGTGGGTGCACCGGTGGGCGTCGATGAGGCGCAGCATCTCCTCGGGCGTCCACTTGTCCATCAGTACGAGCTGATGGCCGATGTGCAGGGCGGCGCCCGCGAACTGGAGTACGGCGGTGTGGTAGAGCGGCGAACAGACGAGGTGCACATTGTCGTCGAACGGCTTGATGCCGAAGATCCCGAGGAAGCCGCCGAGATACGTCTCCTCGGGGAGCTTTCCCGACAGTGGCCGACGGATACCGCGCGGCCTGCCGGTGGTGCCGGAGGTGTAGTTCATGACCCAGCCGAGCGTACGGTCCTCGGGCACGGAGTCGGGCTGTCCGTCGAGGAGTTCGGCGTACGGGCGGAAGCCGCCGATGCCGCCGATGCCACTGATGCCACTGATGCCACCGATGCCGCCCACGGCGTAGCGGTGGCTCGCGGGCAGCTTCGCCTCGTCGGCGGCGGCCGACGCGGCGGCCGCGAACCGCTCGTGCCCGATGAGCACCTTGGCACCGGAGTCGGAGACGATCCAGGCGATCTCGGGTCCGACGAGATGGTGGTTGACGGGCACCAGATACAGGCCGGCCTCGCACGCGGCGAGATACGCGGTGAGGAGCTCGACGCCGTTGGGCAGGACGACGGCGAAGGCGTCGCCCTTCTCCAGTCCGGCCGCGCGCAGTCCGTGGACGAGCTGGTTGACGGCTGCGTGCAGCCGGCCGGCGGTCCATGCCTCGCCGTCCGGTGCGATCAGGATCGTACGCTCCGGGTCCGCGGCCGCCAGGGCCCAGAACCCTCCCCCGGACTCCGTCCGGGGGGACCCCCCTGCCCGTTCGGTCATGACTGGCTCCTTCCGGCGATGCGGTTGATGCGGTCGACGGCGCGCTCGAAGCCGCTGGTCAGCTCGTCGAAGACCTGCTGGACGGTGCGCTCGGAGTTCATCCGGCCGACGATCTGGCCCACGGGTGTGCCGAGCAGCGGGGCCACTTCGTACTTCTGGATACGGGAGACGGCGTCGGCGACGAGCAGCCCCTGCAACGGCATGGGGAGGGTGCCGGGACCACTCGGGTCGTCCCAGGCATCGGTCCACTCGGTGCGCAGCTGGCGGGCGGGTTTGCCGGTCAGGGCGCGGGAGCGGACGGTGTCGCCGGAGCCCGCCGCGAGGAGTTTGGCCGTCAGTGCGCGGGAGTGGAGGTCCGCCTCCGTGGTGGTGAGCCAGAGCGAGCCCAGCCAGGCGCCCTGCGCGCCGAGTGCGAGTCCGGCGGCGATCTGTTCGCCACTGCCGATGCCGCCGGCGGCCAGTACGGGGAGGGGGTTCACGGCGTCGACGACCTCGGGGACGAGCACCATGGAGGCGATTTCGCCGGTGTGTCCGCCCGCTTCGTAGCCCTGCGCGACGACGATGTCGATACCCGCGTCGGCGTGGTGCCTGGCGTGCCTGGCGCTCCCGGCGAGGGCCGCGACCAGGACGCGGTGGTCGTGGGCGCGCTGTACGACATCGGCGGGCGGTGAGCCGAGCGCGTTGGCGAGCAGCTTGATCGGATAGTCGAAGGCGACGTCGAGCTGGTTGCGGGCGACCTGCTCCATCCAGCCGGTGATGCGCCAGCCGGAGGCCTCGCCCTCGGGGAGTTCGGGGACGCCGTGCTTGGCGAGGGTGTCTCTGACGAACTGCCGATGCCCTTCAGGGATCATCGCCTCGACGTCGGCCTCGCTCACGCCCTCGACCTTCTTGGCGGGCATGACGACATCGAGGCCGTAGGGCTTGCCGTCGGTGTGCTCGTGCAGCCAGTCGAGATCGCGTTTGAGATCGTCGGGCGCGGTGTAGCGGACCGCGCCGAGCACGCCGAAACCGCCCGCCCGGGTGATGGCGGCGGCCACCGCGGGGAACGGCGTGAAGCCGAAGATGGCGTGCTCGATCCCCAGTCTCTTGCTCAGCTCCGTCTCCATGGGCGGCAGGATGCCGCAGCCCGGCAGACGAAGGAAGAGATTTTCTGATGCCGTGTCAGATTCTTTGGGGTGGTTGACAGCATCAAGGCCTCGCAAGAAAGTTTCACTGCTGATCGAGATCCCGAAAGATACTTTCAGGAGAGGGTTCCGTATGACAGAGGACGCAGCGGGCAGAGGGATCAGCCGGCGGAGGCTGGGCAGCGGGGCTCTGGCGCTGGGCGGGGCGCTCGCGCTGGCGCCGATTCCCTTCGCTGAGGCGGCGGGGGCGTCGGGCCCGGGTGGCGGCTCGGGCTCCGGCCCCGGTGGCGGCTCGCGCTCCGGTCACGGTGGCGGCTCGCGCTCCGGTCACGGTTCGGCGCGGCCGACGCTGCGGCGCGGTTCCGCCGAGCGGGCCGGGCTGCTCCCCGGCCGACTGGACCAACTAGTCACCGACGCGAAGAAGTTCCTCGGCCCCTCCCCCAAGTACCCCTGGTACGCGGGTGCCGTACTGCTCGCGGGGCGCGGCGGCACGGTGGCGTTGCACGAGCCGATCGGCAAGGCGGTGCGCTACTCGGCTTACGACGAGAAGACCGACACGGCCGTGGAGTTCCCGGCGGACCGGCAGATCTCGATGGCCGAGGACACCGTCTTCGATCTGGCGTCCGTCTCGAAGCTGTTCACCTCAATCCTCACCGTTCAACAGATCGAGCGGGGCACGCTCGGCCTTGAGGCCAAAGTCGCCTCCTACCTCCCGGATTTCGCGGGCGCGGGCAAGCAGGACATCACCGTGCGCCAGCTGTTGACACACACATCCGGATTCCGCGCCTGGATTCCGCTGTACAAGGAGCCGACCCGGGAAGGGAGACTCCGGCTGCTGTGGAACGAGGCGCCGGCCAGTCAGCCCGGCACCAAGTACCTCTACTCCGACCTCAATCTGATCTCGCTGCAGCTGATCCTCGAGGGGATCACCGGTCACACTCTGGATGTACTGCTCCGAAAGGAGATCACCGCTCCACTCGGGATGCAGCGCACGCGCTACAACCCGCCCGCCTCATGGAAGCCGAGGATCGCCGCCACCGAGGACGCCCGGCTGCCCTGGTCGGGGCTCGACCGCGGTCTGGTCTGGGGCGAGGTGCACGACGAGAACGCATACAGCTTCGGCGGCGTTGCGGGCCACGCCGGAGTCTTCTCCTGCGCCTGGGACCTCGCGATCCTCGCCCGCACCCTCCTCAACGGCGGTGTCTACGGACGCTCCCGCATTCTGCGCCCGTCGTCGGTGGAGCTGATGTTCACCGACTTCAACACCGCCTTCCCCGGCGACGAGCACGGCCTCGGCTTCGAGCTCTACCAGCACTGGTACATGGGAGCGATGGCCACGCCACGCACCGCGGGCCACACCGGCTTCACGGGCACCAGTCTGGTCCTCGATCCGAGCACCGACTCGTTCCTGATCGTGCTGGGCAACTCCGTGCACCCGGTGCGTGGTTGGCGCTCCGGCAGCGCCCCGCGGGTCGCCGCCGCCAACAACATGGCCCGTGCGGTCGCCGTCCGCCCGGAGCACGGACGCACCGCCTGGTTCTCCGGCATGGCGGGCTCCACCGCCGCCACGCTGACCCTGCCCCCGCTCGCCCTCGCGTCCGAGCGGGCGCGGCTTCGGTGTTCGCTGTGGTGGGACACCGAGCCGGGCTCGGACGTGCTGTTCCTGGAGGCGTCGGCGGACCAAGGAGCGACGTGGCGGCCGGTGCCGTTCACGACCGTACACAAGGGGGCCGAGCCGCAGCCGCACCCGACGGGCTCGGTATCCGGCTGGTCCGGTCGTGTCTGGCACTGGCTGACCGCGGACCTGTCGGCCTGGCGCGGTTCCAAGGTCCGGCTGCGCTGGCGGTATGCGACCGACCAGCTCCATGTCGGCCGCGGCGTCTATGTGGACTCGATCCGCGTCGAGGACCGCGGACGCCCGGTATTCGACGAGGGCAGACCCGCGGACGCCGCCCTGATCGAGGCGAACGGCTGGACGACGTCCCGGGACTGACGAGCTATCAGCTGGATGTCACCGGCCCAGTGCCGCCATCGCGGCGTTGTGTCCCGGCACACCGCTGACCCCGCCGCCGCGGACGGCGCCCGCCCCGCACAGCAGCACATTGGCGTGCGCCGTCTCGACCCCCCAGCGCCCGGTGGACTCGGTGGCGTACGGGAAGGCGAGGTCGCGGTGGAAGATGTGACCGCCGGGCAGCCGCAGTTCCCGTTCGAGGTCGAGCGGGGTCTTCGCCTCGATACAGGGCTCGCCGTTCTCGTCGAGCGCGAGGCAGTCGGCGATCGGCTCCTCCAGATAGGCGTCGAGCTCGGCGAGGGTGGCCGTCAGCAGCTGGTCACGCGTCCCGTCGTTGTCCGCCGCGAAGAGCCTGGCGGGGGTGTGCAGCCCGAAGAGGGTCAGGGTCTGGTAGCCCTCGGCCGCGAGCTCGGGGCCGAGGATCGACGGGTCGGTCAGTGAGTGGCAGTAGATCTCGGACGGCGGCGCGCCCGGCAGCCGGCCGTCCGCGGCCTCCCGGTACGCGGTCGCCAACTGGCCGTAGCCCTCGGAGACATGGAAGGTCCCGGAGAACGCCTCGCGCGGGTCGACGGAGCGGTCCCGCAGCCGCGGCAGCCGGCGCAGCAGCATATTGACCTTGAGCTGGGCACCCTCGGCGGCGGCGGGCGGCTCATCGCCGAGCAGCGAGGCAAGCTCCTGCGGCGAGGCGTTCACCAGGACCTGCCGGGCCGCGACGGTGCCCTCGGCGTCCTTGGAGCGGAAGGTGATCTCGGCCCGTTCGCCGTCGGTCTCGATACGGGACACCTCGTGCAGGGTGGCGATCTCCGCGCCGGCCGCCGTGGCCGCGCCCGCCAGCGCGTCGGTCAGCGCGCCCATGCCGCCCACCGGCACGTCCCAGTCCCCCGTCCCGCCGCCGATCACGTGGTAGAGGAAGCAGCGGTTCTGGAGCAGCGAGGGGTCATGGGCGTCGGCGAAGGTGCCGATCAGGGCGTCGGTCAGCACCACACCCCGGACGAGATCGTCGGCGAACCGCTTCTCGATCGCGACGCCGATGGGCTCCTCGAAGAGAGTCCGCCAGGCAGTCTCGTCGTCGATGCGCGCGCGCAGTGCCTCACGCGTGGGCAGCGGCTCGGTGAGGGTCGGGAAGACCCGTTCGGCGACTTTGCCGGTCATCCCGTAGAACTCCTGCCAGGCCGCGTACTCGCTGTCGCCGCCGGTGAGTGCGGCGAACGACTCCCGCGTACGGTCCCCGCCCACGAGGAGGCCGCCGCCGCCCTTCGGCGTGTAGGAGGAGACGGTGCGTTTGCGTACGGCGAAGTTCAGACCCAGCTCACGCACGATCTTGTCCGGCAGCAGCGAGACCAGGTAGGAGTAGCGGGAGAGCCGGGCGTCGACCCCGGCGAAGGGCCGGGTGGAGACGGCCGCTCCGCCGGTGTTTCCGCGGCGCTCCAGGATGAGGACGGAGCGTCCGGCACGGGCGAGGTAGGCGGCGGCGACCAGGCCGTTGTGGCCGCCTCCGACGATCACTGCGTCGTACGAGGTGTGTGCGGGCATGGCCGGACCCTAACGTCTGATCGCCCGCAGCGGTCAGACCCCCTGCGCGCCGCGCTGCTGTCGCAGGGCCGCCACCCGCCGGTACAGGTCGACCGCCTCGGCGTGGCGACCGAGCTGCTCCAGGCAGTGGGCTTCGTCGTTGCGGCTGGCCAGCGCGTCGGGATGGTCCATTCCCAGCACCCGCTCCCGGGCCTCGGCCACCTGCCCGTAGACAGCGAGGGCGTCCGCCCAGCGTCCCAGCCAGCCGAGCCCCACGGCGACTTCGCGGCGGCTGATGAGGGTGTCGGGGTGGTCGGTGCCCAGGATCCGTTCCCGCTGCGCGCACACGTCGCGCGACTCGGTGAGGGCCTCTTCCCAGCGGGCGAGCCGGCCGAGGTTCACCCCCAGACCGTGGCGGGCGCGCAGGGTCTCGGGATCGGCGGGACCGTGCACGCGGGTGCGGTCGTCGACGAGGTCACGGTAGAGCTCCAGGGCCTCCGCGCTGCGGCCGAGCCGTCCGAGGCTGATGCCGACCTCGTAGCGGGCGGCGAGAGTGTCGGGGTGATCGGCTCCCAGCGCCTGGGCGCGCGCGACGGCCACCTCGCGGTAGGTCTGCAGGGCCTCCGTCCAGCGGCCCAACTGGCCGAGCGCATAGGCGACTTCATATCTCGTTACCAGGGTGTCGGGGTGGCCCGCGCCGAGCACGCGGCCGCGGGCGGCGGCGACGTCGTACGCCATCCGGTACGAGTCCTCCAGCCGTCCCAGCCTGCTGAGGTTGAAGGCGAGGTTGTGCCTGCAGCGCAGCGTGTCGGGATGCTCGTGGCCGATGGTGCGCTCGCGGGAGTCGAGGACCGCCGCGTAGACCTGATGGGCCTCGAAGTGCCGCCCGAGCTGACCGAGGACGTACGCCATCTCCTGTCGGGCGGCGAGGGTCTCGGGATGGTCGGCGCCCATGGTCCGCTCGCGTCCGTCCGCGACCCGGCCGAACTCCCGCAGCGCGTCCGCGGCACGACCGGTCCTGCTCAGCGTGAAACCGACCTCGTACCGGCTCGCGAGGGTGTCCGGGTGGTCGGGGCCCAGCAGGTGCTCGCGCTCGACGGCGACCGATCGGTGCACCTCGCCGGCCTCCTCCCAGCGGCTCAGCCGGCCGAGGCTGAGGCCCGCGTTGTGCCGGCTGGCCAGGACGGCGAGCAGCTCTGGCGGCGGGGTGGGCCGCTCGGGCCGGGCCTGGACCGGCAGCGCGGTGCCGCCGCGCTGATCGGTGTACGTGGTCCACTCACCGGTCAGGCCGGCGGTGTGGTCGGGCAGATCGGGCCGCACGGTCGCGGTGCCGCTCGCCTTGTGGCCGGTGGTCATACCGCGGGTCCAGGACGGGAGCCGCGGCTCGCGGGATGGCGGCTGCTCGGGGCGTTGCAAGGGCTCCTCGGTGTGCGCGTGGCCCTGGTGCGGCCGGCCCCGGTGCGGGGAGGCGCCGAACCGGCGGCGGACGTCCTTGGCGTCGGTGGGCCGCTCTTCGGGTGTCTTGGCGAGCAGGTCGAGGACGATTTGCTGGAAGAACTCCGGGATCTCGGCCCGGTGGGTGCGGAGCGGTTCCGGTGGCGTGTCGCGGTGCCCGACGAGCACCGCCCAGGCGTCGTCGTGGTCGAAGGGCGGGACACCGGTGGCGATCTCGTACAGCACACAGCCCAGCGAGTAGAGGTCGCTGCGGTGGTCGACATGGTCGCCGCTGATCTGCTCGGGCGACATGTAATGCGGGGTTCCCATGGCGATGCCGGTGCCGGTGAGCCGGGAGGTGAAGCCGATGTCCGCGCCGAGGCGGGCGATGCCGAAGTCGCAGATCTTCACCGTGCCGTCGGTGAGCCGCATGATGTTGGCGGGCTTCAGGTCGCGGTGGACGATGCCCTGTTCATGGGTGTAGGCGAGGGCGTCGGCGACCTGCTCGGCGATGTCGACGACGTCGGGCACCGGCAGCGGATGCTGTTTGTTCTCCTCGAGCAGCTGGCTGAGGTTGCTCCCCTCCAGCAGCTCCATGACCAGGTACAGCACCCCCTCGTACTCGCCGAAGTCATGGACCACGGTCACCCCGCGGTGCTGGAGCGCGGCGGCAACCCGCGCCTCGCGGCGGAAGCGCTCCCGCAGGACCCGGGTGAAGGACTGGTCGTGCTGGGGTCCCATCGGCTTGAGGCATTTGACCGCGACACGCCGCCCGAGCGATTCGTCGCGGGCCCGCCACACCTCGCCCATGCCACCGCGCCCGATGACATCGAGCAGCCGGTACCGGCCTTGGATCAGCCTGGATTCCGCCATCGCGTGCTATCGCCCCCGTCGCTTCGCTGCGCCCTCCCCGGCCCGTCCAGTATGGCCTCCTGTCTGCGGAGTTTGTACGGGGCCGGGCGCGCGCCGGGGCCGAGTCGCGCCATCGCTTTCAAGATGTGACCTGGCGGCAGTTGCCAGCGGAGACGGGAGGGAATGCAGCGCAGCAGGTTGCCGGTGGCGCTGAGCTGATGCGTGACGCGCTCAGCGGCGGGGGCTGGTCTGCCGTAGAGCTGATGGGCGTAAGGGGGCAACGCGTTGTACGCGAGTGCGGCCACACGCCGCCACAGCAGTTCGCGCGCCGGGACGAGCAGGGCGTGGATGGGTGGCCGCTGGAGAAAGTCGTCCACGTCGTGCGCCTCGGGGCCGGCGGCGAGCTCGGGGCGGACCACGTCGAAGTACTTCGCGAGCTGAGCGGTGGAGGCGGGCACGCCGGCCGGGTCGAGGCCGACCAGGCGGGCGCCTTCACGTTGTTCGGCAAGGTAACGGTCGGCCTGTGCGTCGCTGATCGGGAGACCGGAGCGGCGTGCGACATCGATGTAGGAGCCGACCTCGGCGCAGTGCACCCACAGCAGCAGCTCCGGCTCGTCGACGCCGTAGCGCTCGCCCGTCGCGGGATCGGTCGCCTTGATGCGGGTGTGGATGCGGCGGACCCGGGCGCCCGCCCGCTCGGCGGCCGCGGCGGTGCCGTAGGTGATGGTGCCGACGAAGTTGGCCGTACGCATCAGCCTGCCCCAGGCGTCCTTGCGGAAGTCGGAATTCTGCATGACTCCGCGTACGGCACGGGGGTGCAGCGCCTGGAGGTACAGGGCGCGCACCCCGGCGACCCACATCATCGGGTCACCGTGCATCTGCCAGGTGACGGAATGGGGTCCGAAGAGCCCCGGGTCGGCTTCGCTCAGGTCGTCGGCTTCGCTCATGTGCGACTCCTTGAGATACATGTCATCTGCCCGGAGTGCTGACGTGCAGACGACGCCTGCTGTGCAACCGCGAGGACCTGACGCCGGGGCGCCAGGAGTCCATCATCCCGCGTACCGGCGGTGCCACCTTGGTGCCGAACAGCTCGATGTTGGTCATGAGCGCGTGGTGAGACATTCCGTTCATCCCGTACTTCAGATCGAAACGGGTCGCGTTGAGGTCTTTGAGCGTCTCCGCGATCTTGCGGGCCACGGTTTGGGGCGATCCCTGCTGCAGGCCCGGTCCTGACCGGCGTCATGCCAGGTCAGACTTGGTATGTCATGGTGGAGCGCTACCGGGCTGCGATGGCATCCGCAGCCGTGGAGATCTACCATCACGTGTAGGCACTATGCGCCCCTGCGGTCGTAGGGAGGCCGATATGGCGGATGCCGGATTCGGACAAGTGGGCCTCTCGCCCTACCTGCCGATCGCCGAGCACGGCCTTATCGGCGATCTTCACAGTGCGGCGCTCGTAGGCACCAACGGCACCATCGATTGGTATTGCTGCCCGCGCTTTGACTCACCGAGCGTGTTCGCCTCCATTCTGGACGCGAACCGGGGCGGATCGTTCGAGCTGGCCGCCGAGGTGCCGACGAGAACCCGGCAGTTCTACTTTCCCGACACAAACGTTCTTATCACGCGGTTCTTCGCCTCCGACGGGGTGGCTGAGATCCAGGACTTCATGCCGGTCACCGACGACTCCGGCGCGGCGGCCCGGCACCGGCTGATCCGGCGGGTGATCTGCGTTCGGGGAACGCTCCCGTTCACAGCGCGGGTGGCTCCCCGCTTCGGCTACGGGGCCGAACCGCATTCCGCGCGACTGCAGGGCAACGACGCACTTTTCCGGTCCGAGAACCTGTCGTTGGCGCTGACCGCCACCACGCCGCTGGAGTGCGACGGCCTGGACGTGTGGTCGCACTTCAAGCTCCTCGAAGGCGAGTCCGCGGTGTTCGCCCTCGACCAGATCAGTGACGACGTCATCCCGCGAGCCTGTCCCCAGGCCGAGGCGGAGGACCAGTTCGAGACAACGGTCAGGTTCTGGCGCAACTGGCTGGCCGGCTCGCGCTACCACGGACGCTGGCGGGAGATGGTGCACCGCTCCGCGCTCGTGCTGAAGCTGCTCACCTACGCGCCGACGGGTGCGATCGTGGCTGCCCCGACGACCAGCCTGCCCGAGCTGATCGGCGGCGAGCGCAATTGGGACTACCGGTTCGTATGGGTCCGTGACGCCGCCTTCTGTGTCTACGCCATGCTCAGGTTGGGCTTCACCGGAGAGGCCGAGGCGTTCATGGGCTTCCTGTCCGAGCGGGGCATCATGCGTGGCAGCGGTCCCACGGGGCCGCTGCAGATCATGTACGGAATCGACGGGCGCGGCGAGCTGCCCGAGCGTGAGCTGCCCCACCTCGAGGGCTACCTGGGGTCCGCCCCGGTGCGGGTGGGAAATGCCGCCACCGGCCAGCTCCAGCTGGACATCTACGGAGCACTCATCGACTCCGTGTATCTGTACGACAAGTGGGGACAACCCATCAGCAGCGATCGGTGGGAGGAGCTCGGTGTTCTGGTGGACTGGCTCTGCGAACACTGGGACCAACCCGACGACGGCGTGTGGGAAACGCGCGGGGGACGCAGGAACTATCTGTATTCGCGGCTGATGTCCTGGGTGGCAATAGAACGAGCCATCCGGATGGCGAACCGCCGCGGCCTGCCCGCGGACCACCGCCGGTGGCGGCAGAGCCGTGATGCGATCTACCGGCAGATCATGCAACGCGGCTGGTCCCCCGAACGAGGGGCGTTCGTGCAGCACCTCGACGACCACGTACTCGATGCCTCTGTGCTGATGATGCCGATGGCCAAATTCATCGCACCCACCGACCCCAAATGGCTCGCGACCCTGGACGCGCTCACCGCGGACCTGGTGTCCGACTCGCTGGTCTACCGCTACGACCCGGAAGCCAGCCCGGACGGCCTCCGGGGGGCCGAGGGCACATTCTCGATCTGCTCCTTCTGGTACGTCGAGGCGCTCGCCCGCGCCGGACGGCTGGAGGAGGCCCGGCTGGCTTTCGAGAAGATGCTCACCTACGCCAACCACGTCGGCCTGTACGCCGAGGAAATCGGACTGACCGGCGAACAACTCGGCAACTTCCCCCAGGCGTTCACCCACCTCTCACTGATCAGCGCCGCTTTCAACCTCGACCGCGCCCTTGGCTGACAGGGCCGTCATCGCCGGGCACCGGCCGGTCCGCGCCATCTCTCCGCGCCCCCGTCGAGCGGGTCCCGGTGTGGCCATGGGGCCCGATCGCGGCATCCCGCTCAGGTGGAGCCGATTGAATGATCAAAGTGGCGGGGGGTTAGCATATGAGCACCGCCTAGCTCGAAAGATAAACCTGTGACTGTCAATGACGACTCGTTCACCAACTGGAAAAACCGCGAGGAGATCGCGGAGTCGATGATCCCCATCATCGGGAAGCTGCACAGGGAGCGGGACGTCACAGTCCTGCTTCACAGCCGCTCCTTGGTGAACAAGTCGGTGGTCAGCATCCTCAAGACCCACCGATTCGCCCGGCAGATCGCCGGTGGGGAACTCTCGGTCACCGAGACGCTGCCCTTCCTGCAGGCCCTCACCACGCTCGATCTCGGCCCTTCCCAGATCGACATCGGCATGCTCGCCGCGACGTACAAGGCCGACGACCGCGGTCTCTCGGTGGAGGAGTTCACCGCCGGGGCCGTCGCCGGAGCCACGGGTACCAACAAGATCGAGCGCCGCGAGCCGCGCGACGTCGTCCTCTACGGATTCGGCCGCATCGGTCGTCTCGTCGCCCGCCTGCTCATCGAGAAGGCCGGCTCCGGCAACGGACTGCGACTGCGTGCCATCGTCGTCCGCCAGGGCGGCGACCAGGACATCGTCAAGCGCGCCTCGCTGCTGCGCCGCGACTCCATCCACGGTCAGTTCCAGGGCACGATCACCGTCGACGAGGCGAACAGCACGATCATCGCCAACGGCAACGAGATCAAGGTGATCTACGCCAACGACCCGTCGGAGGTCGACTACACGGCGTACGGCATCAAGGACGCCATCCTCATCGACAACACCGGCAAGTGGCGCGACCGCGAGGGCCTGTCGAAGCACCTCCGCCCCGGCGTCGAGAAGGTCGTCCTGACCGCGCCGGGGAAGGGCGACGTCCCCAACATCGTGCACGGCGTCAACCACGACATGATCAAGCCGGACGAGCAGATCCTGTCCTGCGCGTCCTGCACCACCAACGCCATCGTCCCGCCGCTGAAGGCGATGGCGGACGAGTACGGCGTCCTGCGCGGCCACGTGGAGACCGTCCACTCGTTCACCAACGACCAGAACCTGCTGGACAACTACCACGCGGCCGACCGCCGCGGCCGCTCGGCGCCGCTCAACATGGTCATCACCGAGACGGGTGCCGCCTCCGCCGTCGCCAAGGCGCTGCCCGACCTCAAGGCAAGGATCACCGGCAGCTCGATCCGTGTCCCGGTGCCGAACGTCTCGATCGCGATCCTCAACCTGCGGCTCGCGCGCGAGACCACCCGCGAGGAGGTCCTCGACCACCTCCGCAACGTGTCGCTGACCTCGCCGCTCAAGCGCCAGATCGACTTCATCAGCGCCCCTGACGCGGTCTCGAGCGACTTCATCGGCTCGCGCCACGCCTCGATCATCGACGCCGGCGCAACCAAGGTCGAGGGCGACGACGCGATCCTCTACCTGTGGTACGACAACGAGTTCGGCTACTCCTGCCAGGTCATCCGCGTCGTCCAGCACGTATCCGGGGTGGAGTACCCGACCTTCCCGGTCCCGGTGGTCTGATCCCGGCGGACTGTCCGATCCGGTGTCCTGTCGGGGAATGGCAGGCCGCTGTGACTGATTCCCCATGATGGTTGTCAAACAGCTGGCGCTGGGCTGAACCGCGGACGGAGAAGATCCGGCGCGTGTCCGCCAGACCGTCGAGCTGTCAGTGACGGGGCGTCAGAAGATTGGCAGCAGCTTGGCCTCCCCGGCGGCATCCGCTGCCGCCGGGGCGGTGCGTACCGGCTGGACAGTTCGCGGGCATGAGTCGCGGGACGTCCGCCAGGTGCGGGCTTCAGCCGGCGGTGGTCGTCGCGGTCTGGGGGAAGTGACTCAGGCTGAGACGGCGACCGCTGTGAGCCGGATGTCGTGCGACCGGACCCGCGGGCAGTCGATCGGCTTCCCCAACGAGGGCGGTACGAAGAAGTGGCAGCACTGGAAGTGCTGCCAGAACACCGTCATCGAGTACGACACGGTCATCGGCAGCTGCATCCGCCGGATCACCGACCAGCGAAGCAAGTACGCGTACGAATACGCCGGGCTGCGCCTGTTCCACGTCTCTGGAGACCGCATCTTCCTGGTCCCCCGCAACTGGTCGCCCGGTACCGGATAGGGCCTCAACGCCGCGCGTGGCGTATCTTCAACCGTCCGAACCCCATGGCCCCGGAGATCCGGATCCTCGGCCCGCCGGGGCGGGGGCGCCTCCGGGTCTTGTAGTGCGGGTCCTTCCACACCGTGCGCAGACCCTCGGCGTCGACGATCGCGTCGCGAGGCACCGTGATCTTGGCCCTGCCGGTGCCCAGTTGCAACTCGATGTCGACTACCGGATGCTCAATGACCGCCCGGGACAGGTCCAGGTGCACCCTTCCGAAGGCGGACTCGACCTTGAGGATCCGAGGTACCCGCCATGCGCCGCGCCGCTGGATCCGTCCGCTCTGGGCGGCAATCGTGGACGTGGCGCCCGCATTCTCCTCCGGGAGCGAGGCCAGAGCCGACACGAGCTCGCTGTGCGTCTTGGCGGTGAGCACCTGGTGGAGGCATTCGTCCATCTCCTCGTGCGAGATGTGCCCTTCGGCGTACGCCTCCTGCAGGCGCTGCACGGCCGTGTCACGGTCGTCTTCGCCGATCAGCGGCGAGGGGTCTTCCGACAAGGGGGTCACCGTTTCACTGTAGTGCCGTGCGGCAGTGCCGTCCCGTCTCAACATCCGCCCGGAACAAGGCGATCGGTGGCGGCCGCCGCCGAGTGTGGAGCAGCGACGGCCGCCCTGTGGGACCCGGCCGTCATCGCCCCGGGCAGGGCTGGACGGCGTCCAGGCCGGTGCGCTGGATGTCCTGACCGACGAGCAGACGGCGCAGTGGAAGGCACCGGCTCGGCAAGGACCCCGCGGCCCTGTATCCGCAATCGGCCGCGCACCACCGCGCCGCCAAGCCGTGAGCCCTTCTGTCAGGCGTCCGGACGTTCGCTGAGCATGAACTCCTCCGCCACGCGCAGCAGCGAATCGTCCGCGGTGAACAGCGAGATGTGGTCGCCGTGCGGCTCCACCCTGAGCTGCCCATGGGGCAGGCCGCCGGCCACTCGCTTCGACCCCTCGGGGTGGGCGATGTCGTCGTCCCGGCTCGTGACCACGAGGGTGGGCGGTCCCACCTTCGCGAGGTAGGGCTCCACATCGGCGCCGGTGATCTCGAGGTTGAGCCGGCAGTACCGGTACAGCAGTTCGGCACTGGCGTAGGGGTACAGCACGAGGTGCGCCACGTCGGCGGGTGTACTGGTGAGTATCGCATGGCAGAACGCGGCGTGCACGGCCTGCGCGGCGGTCCTGCTGCGCGCCGCCGCGGTCATGAGCTCGATCAGTCCCTGCTGGTGCGTCGTCTTCGGGTAATCCTCGGCGAACCCGTAGGCGCCGTGCCACAGGCTGAGCGAGCGCATTCTCGACGGCTGCTCGGCCGCGGCAACCAGTGCGATCGCCGCGCCTCCGCACAGCCCGATCACGTGCGCGTCCACCGCGTCGTCATGGTCCATCACCGCGAACAGGTCGGCCGCCTGAGAACGGATGTCCGTCGGGTACTCGTTGCCGTCACCGGCGATGCCGAACAGCCCTCGGCTCTCCCAAGTGAGCACCCGACGGTCGCGGGCGAAGAACCGCACCCAGTTCTCCGCGAGGGCGGCCGGCATGCCGCAGGCGGGAACCAGGACCACCGTCTCCTCGCCCTCGCCCGCCGCGTACACGTTCAGCGGCGTGCCGTCCGACGAGGTGACGGTCTCCCTGGGAGCGTACGCCTCGAAGGTGTCCGCCAGGACGTCGGCGACCACCCGGTCCACCTCGGCGAGTCGGTCCACCGGCACCACTCCCACGGAGTCCAACACATCGGCGAGTGCCAGGCGTTCACTCACCACCCGTTCGAACACCTGCAGATCGTGGAAGCCCTCCTCGCCGGAGAGGACCAGTCCGGTCACTCCGGCCCTGCGGGCGACCCTGTCAAGCAGCGCCCGCAGGGCGCGCCACTGGCCAGGGGCCAGGTCGCCGGAGGAGGCGACCGCGCTGCGGGCGACCGGAACCACGCGCACCGGCGCGGCCATCCCCTCAACGAGCGGTTTCACCGACAGCACGGCCCCGACCAGGCAGGCCACCGCCGTTCTCGTTTCCGCTCCCAGCATGCGATCGCCTCCTCAGGCGGACGGGCGTCACCGCTTGGGGAACGCGTGCCCCTTGGTCGTCCGGCTGACCCGCCGGTTGTGGGTGTACGTGTCGGTGCCCGAGACCAGGACCGTGCCGTACTCGCTCAGGCTCACCCGGCCGCCGTACTCGTCGACTTCGTCGGTGTCCGGGTACACCGCCACCGACGTCGGCACGTACCGGCCGGCGAAACCGAGCCGCATCTCCTTGTCGGGCGCGGAGTGCGGCTTGGAGGCGTGCATCATCGTGGACCAGAACATGACCGCCTCGCCGGGGCGCATCACCATGGAGACCGCCCGCTCCTGCGGAGGGCGCCAGTTGGGGTCCTTCTGCAACTGGCGGTAGTCGTAGCCGTAGAAGCCCCGGGCGACCCCTTGCTTGTCCTGCTGGTTGATCTTGCCCGGCTGGTAGTGCATCTCCTTGGACTCGTCGTAGTGCATGGTGCTTTGGGTACCGGGGATGAACTGCAGGCAGCCGGTCTCCTCAGTGGCTTCGGTGAACGCCGTCCACACGGTGATGGTGCCGCCGAAGTCCTTCTCCGACTTCGGCCACACGATCTGCGGCTTGCCCGAGGCGAAGGCGAAGGTGTCCGCCTGGTGCCAGTCGGTGCCCTCGTCACCCGGGTACTTCGGGAAGAACTCCGAGCGCCAGCACAGCACGTTCGGCCCGAGCACCCCGGCCACCCGGTCCACGATCTCCGGCCGGCATATGTGGTCGGCCAGGAAGGCGGAGTCGAGGTGCCGGTCGTAGTTCGCGATGTTGGTGTTGCCGGCCTGGGCGTCGCCCTCGTCGTAGACGGCGCCGCTGCGGTCCATCAACCGCAGCCGCTCACGCCGCCACAGCCGCCGCATCTCGTCCTCTTCGTAGACCTTGAACGGGCCCAGGTAGCCGCGTTCGTGGAACTGGGCGACCTCTTCCGGGGTCGGCGTGAAGGTCTGCTGAACCACATTCGTCATCGTGAAGTCCTCCTGCGTCAGTGGTCTTTGGCGGCGGTCTGTGTGTCGACGAGCGCGGACAGCGCTTCGATGCTGACCTCCTCCAGTTCCGCGACATCGAGCGTGATGTCGTACTTCTCGTTGAGCTGGGCGACGATGCGGATAAAGGCCAGCGAGGTAATCCCCTGGTCGAACAGGTCGACGGCGGGATCGACGGCGTCCCATCCCAGCACCGCGTGGACGGTGTCCTCCACCGACCTGCGGATTCCTGTCGCGGGCGCATCGGGCGACACGGTCATGACGTCGGCTCCTTTCCACCGATGGATTCATTTGCCAAGCGCATTGCGGTTCACCTTTCCTTGCAGGGTCATGGGGAACTCCGGGACGACCTCGTAGCGGGACGGCCTCAGGTGTCTGGGCAGCTCGTTCCTTGCGTGCTGTTCCGCCGCCGCGATGAGCCGGGACGCCTCCCGCCTGTCCGGGTCGACCGGGCGCACGGGCAGCAGATAGGCGACCAGACGCACGTCGCCGTCCCCGAAGTCGCGGGGCGCGGCGACAGCCCGCGCGACGTCCGGCAGGCGGGCGAGGCATTCCTCGATCTCGCCGGGTTCGATCCGGTACCCCCGGATCTTCAACTGGTCGTCCGTCCGGCCGAGGTAGAACAGGTCGTCGGCCAGCCGCACCGCGCGGTCGCCTGTGCGATAGAGGCGTTCCTCGTCCATCCCGGCCATCGCGGGCACGAACCGTTCCGCGGTGAGTTGGGGCCGGTTCAGGTAGCCGCGGGCGAGCCCTGCACCGGCGACGTGCATCTCTCCCGGCTCGCCGTCCGGCAGCGGTTTGCCGTGCTCGTCGAGCACATACAGGCGCAGGTCGGGCAGCGGCACACCGATCGGGCTCGTTCCGTCGCCGTGGGCGACGTCCGCCGCGGTGATCCGACGGTACGTGCAGTGCACGGTGGTCTCGGTGATGCCGTACATGTTCACCAGTTCGGGCGTGCGGTCGCCGTGCCGGCTGAGCCAGGGGCCGAGCATCCGCGGGTCCAACCGCTCCCCGCCGAAGATGATCAGCCGCAGGGAGAGGCCCTCCGTGCCCGGAGCGCCGCTGCGGAGGGAGAAGAGCACGCTGAGCAACTGGTGGAAGGCCGAGGGGGTTTGGTTCAGTACGGTCACCCGCTCCGCGCGCAGCAGCGAGACCAGGTACTCGGGCGAGCGGGAGACGGTCTCCGGCAGGAGTACCAGCCGCCCGCCGTGCAGGAGGGCGCCCCAGATCTCCCAGACCGAGAAGTCGAAGCTGATGGAGTGGAACAGCGACCAGGTGTCGCGGTGGTCGAAGTGGAACCAGGAGCGGGTCTGCTCGAAGAGCCGCACGACGTTGCGGTGTTCGACGGTCACCCCCTTCGGCGCCCCGGTGGAACCGGAGGTGTAGATGACGTACGCCAGGTCGCTCCCCGATGGCTCGCTCCGCTCCCCCTCCGGCACGGGCACCGCCGAAGTGGGCTGGGCGGAGGCTTCGGTCCCGTCGACCCACACGATGGCGGGGTGGCGTCCGCGCAGCACTTCCGCGGTGTCCGCCGCGGCCACCACGATCGGTACCCCGCTGTCGGTGAGCAGGTAGTCGATCCGCGCCACCGGATATCCCGGGTCGATCGGCACGTACGCGCCACCGGCCTTGAGGATGCCCAGCATGGCGACGATGGCTTCCGCGCCCCGGCGCTCGCACAGCCCGACGAGGACGCCCGGCCGGACGCCGAGCCCGGCCAACCGTCCGGCCAACCGGTCGCTCCGCGCGGCGAGTTCGCCGTACGACACCGGTCCCTCCGGGGTGGAGAGGGCTATCCGGTCGGGTGCTGCTCGGACACGTTCGGAGAAAATTGTGTGGAGGCATTCCACCGGCATCACGCAGTCCGTTCGTATGGCATGAGAGCGACGAATGGCGACCAACCTCGAGAGCGGGTCGAGAATCGCGGAATAACCAGATGCTAGCTGCAGGGAACCGGGATACAGAAGGCCGATGGGGGGTGTCCAACCGCCACACTTCCGCATTTGGACGGCAGGATTACTCAGCCAGGGAAGAATTCCGCGCCATGCGCGCGGCGACCTCGGCCCACATTCGCGCCGATTCCCGTGCCGCCTGCTCCACCAACTGGGCGCAGTGCAGGGGCACGTTGTCGACGGTCTTCTGCCACTCCTCGGCCGTCATCGCCTGCGTACGCAGGATGCGGAGCAGCACGCGGCCGGTGTCGGTCTGCCGGACCGCGGGGTCCGACGCCAGCCGCCGCAGGACAGCATCTAGCTCATTTGGCGCCCAATCTTCCTCTTGACGTGGGGGTTTGAGGGTGCGCGCGGGCGCCGGACGGCGCCCGTAGAGCAGCCGGTTGCGGACCGCCCGCACGGTCTCCGGCGATATCCCCGCGACCTGGGCCACCTGCCGCAGGGACAGGTCCGGATTCTCGGTCAGCAGCGCGGTCGCGAGGCTCCGCCGCCGCGCGGCGTCGACCGGCCGGGCTCGGCCGTCCTGTCCGATACGGACTCCGGACGGCTCGGATTCCGCACTCCTGCGACGTATTTCCGCGATGGTTCGGGCGGAAATTCCGGCGGCTGTCGAAATCATCCGGTCCGACCATTGCGGGTGTGTGGCGACAATGCGTTCGGCGGCCGAGATCCGGTCCTTCAACGACAGCGGAAGCCCGTGTCTGACATTCGCCTGAACGGCCAGCACGAAGGCGTCCTCCGCACTGCCGTCGAAAAAGCGTGCCCTGATGCGCTTCTTCTCGCTCAGCCGTGCGGCGCGTACGCGGTGCGCTCCGTCGATCACCCGCATGGTCGCGCGGTGCACGATGATCGGCGGCAGCTCCTGGTCGACGGCGACCAACGACCGTACGTGCTCCTCGTCTTCGCCCGACGCGCGCGGGGAGCCCTCGATCACGAGCTCGGCGACCGGGAGGTGCACGACCTCGTCGTCGGGGGCCGCCGCGCACCCTCCCGGGTCGGGGCCCTCGCTCATGCGCTCGCCCCGCGCATCGGCGGTCACGGGGACGGCAGCCGGTCGGCGACCGCGGCGACCAGCGCCGCCTCGTCCTGGACCAGGTAGAAGTGCCCACCCGGGAAGCTCAGGACGTCGAACCCGCCAGTGGCCAGTTCGCCCCACGAGGCGAGACCGGCGTGGTCGACGTCCGGGTCCTCGACGCCGCCCGTCGCGAGCACCGGTGCGCGCACCGCGGTGGGGGCGCCCGGCTGGTAGATCTCGAAGAGCCGGTAGTCGTCGCGGATCATCGGCAGCAGCACCTCGACCAGGTCCGGGTTGGCCAGCAAGGCCGCGAACGACTCGTTGTCGCGGGCGACCTCGGCGGCGAACTCGGCGTCCGGGAGCTTGTGCACCTCGCCAGGCTGCTTGCGGTGCGGAGCGGTGACACCGGAGACGACGAGGAGGTCGACGACCGGACCATGCCGACGTTCCAGTTCGGCGGCGACCTCGTAGGCGACGTAGGCACCCATGCTGTGCCCGAAGATCACCAATGGCTCGCCGGTGAATGGCTCGACCGCCGACGCGATCTCCTCGGCCATGTCATCGATCCCGCCCGCGGGAGGCTCGCCGAAGCGGTCCTGCCGGCCGGGGTACTGCGCCGCGTACACGCCCGTGTCCGGCGGCAGGAACGCGGGCCACGAGCTGTATGTGTTCGCGGTGCCGCCGGCGTGGGGCAGGCAGACGAGCCGTCGGCGGGGGTGCGTCACGGCATCGCCGCACGGGCGGAGCCAGAGGTCGGCCCTCGTCGCTTTCCTGGTGTGCACGGGTCTCCCTCTCATCCGAACAGGCCGGCGATCGCTTCCGCGTCCATCGGGACGGGGGTGAGCCGGTACCCCTGTGGCGGTTCGGCGCCCCTCACGTGGCGGACCAGGAAGTCCCACCGACGCCGGTTGAGATAGTGGTCGTAACCGACGAAGGCGTGGTCGGAGCTGGGCACGACGAGCAGTTCGAAGTCCTTGTCCGCCGCGATCAGGCGCTCCACCAGGCGCATCGTCAGATGCGGCGCGAAGCTGTCGTCGAGGCCGCCGTGGACCAGCAGCAGCTTGCCGTCGAGCCGGTGCGCGATGTCGACGTTCGAGGCGGCGGCGTACTTCTCCGCGTCGAACGGGCCGTTGTACATCTCCGCGACGCCCTGCTCGGCACAGCGCAGGTCGTGCACCCCGCACTCGGCGACGCCCGCCTTGAACACCTCGGGGAAGTCCAGCATCGCCCGGACGGTGGCGAACCCGCCGGAGGACATCCCGAACACCCCGACCCGGTCGAGGTCCATCCACGGGCGGCTGCGACTCAGCTCACGCAGAGCCGCCACGTGATCGGCGAGGCCGGCCGCGTCCCCGAGCCTTCCGTAGGAGTGGTCGTGGAACGCCTTGTCCCGCCCCGGCGCACCGCGCCCGTCGATGGCGACCACGACGAAGCCCAGCGCAGCCAGGGCCTCGGCGTCGTAGCCGTAATAGCCGGGGTCGAAGCAGGGCACGACGCGGGTGGCGCTCGGGAAGCCGTACGGGTGGTCCACGACCGGGTACCGTTCATCCGGATCGAAGCCGTGCGGAAGGTAGAGCATCCCGTGGATCTCGGTCTCTCCGTCCGCCGCCGTCACCCGGAACCGCTCCGGCGGGTTCCACCCCGTCGCGCGCAGCCGCGACGCGTCCGTGCGCTCCAACGCGACGCGTTCGCGCCCGTCCCAGCCGCGCACGGTGATCACTGGCGGGGCCGCGTTGGTCGAGGCCGAGTCGATGAAGTGGTCCCCGCCCGGCGCCACCGTCACGACGTGGTCCAGGTCGTCGTCGGTGACCGTGGCGAAGCCCGTACCGTCCAAGCCCGCCCGGCAGACCGTCCGGCGGTAGGGGTCGTCCTCGACCAGACCGGCGGCCAGAAAGTAGACCACACGCCGCTCCTCGTCGACGTGCAGGACTTCCTGTACCGCCCACTGCCCCGACGTGACCTGTGCACGCAGTTCGCCGTCCCGCGTCCCGTAGAGGTACAGGTGACCCCAGTTGTCTCGCTGGGAGTACCACAGCACCTCCGCCCCGCCGGAGAGGACCTTGACCATCGGTGCCTGCCCGAGCAGTTGGGCCGGCTCCACCCGGGTCGGCCCCGATTCGTTCAGGACCGTGCGGACCTCGCCGGATGTCGGGTCCAGCCGGTGCAGGCTGAGCGTCTTCATGTCGCGCGTGGAACTCAGGTAGTACGCCGCCGAGCCGTCCTCGGCCCACCATGCCCAGCGGCGGGAGATCGGTGACATCATCGGCATCGCCACCGGTTCGGCCAGCGCAGGTACCGCCTTGCCGGATTCGACGTCCAGCACGACGAACTCGGCCAGCGGCATCCGCTCGTCGCCGGGGTGGGCGAACCGCTGGGACCGCAGCATGGGCGGCCCGCCGTCCGCCGGCAGGGCATCGACGAGGTGCGTCTCGCGGACACCGCGCATGTCGGTCCGGTGAGTGAGTACGCGCCTGGAGTCCGGCGACCACAGCACCGCGGGCGGCAGGTGCGGGATGCCGAGCTTGCCCAGCAGCGTCGAGTACATGAAGTAGTCCGGGTTGGCGCCGTAGTCACGGTCCACCGAGCCGTCGTCGGTCAGCGCCCACTCCCGCCGGTCCGCCAGCGATCGGGCCCTGATGTTGTACGCCTGCCGGAACACCGCGTGGCGGCCGTCCTGCGCGACGACGTCGAGGAGTTCGCGGGGCGGCGCTCCCTCGACGGCGACGCAGGTGTAGTCGTCCAGCGCGCATCGCCAGCGGGCACCGAACGCGTCGAACTCGACCGCCTCACCGGTCACATCGAACGCGCCGAACGGCAACTCGGCCGCATCGACCTCGCTGCCTGACGCCGCCGCGAGTGCCGTGGCGAGCCGGGCATGGTCGAAGGCGGGTTTCCGGCTGCCCTTCACGGGGTCGACGAGGTGGAAGCGGGGGCCGCCCACGGTGTCCGTCGGGTACCAGAAGCGAACCCCGTCCTCGAGCCACCTCGGCCGGACGCTCCCATTGAGCACGAGCTCGCCCCGGTTGTGCCGCAGCAGCTGCTCCGCGGTCCGGTACGAGGATGCGTCGAGCCTGATCGGGTTCATCGGGTTGTCCTCCAGAGCAGCCGGTCAGCCGACGACGACGGGAAGCCGGGCCGCACCGTTGAGGTTGGGGTTGGACATGAACGTCGGTGGGCTGTCCGGGTCGCATCGCAGCTCCGGAAAGCGGTCGAACAGCGCGTTCATCGCAATGCGGCCCTCCCGCCTCGCCAGCGCCGCCCCGATGCAGAAGTGCACACCCCGGCCGAAGGCCAGGTGCGGGTTGTGCCCGCGGGCGGGGTCGAAGGTGTGCGGATCGGCGAAGACCCGCGCGTCGCGGTTGGCGGTCGCGATCGACAGGCTGACCATTTGGTCCGGCCCGATCCTCACACCGCCCACTTCGGTCTCGGTGGTGGTCACCCGCACCATGGACGCGATGGGGCTTACGTAGCGCAGCGACTCCTCCAACAGCGGAGGGACCAGGGACCGGTCCTGACGGACCCTCCGATCCGCCTCCGGGTGGGCGTCGAGACAGAGAACGGTTCCGCTGAGCAACAGGGTGGTGGTGACGTGGCCCGCGACGAGCATCACGTTGGCGAAGTTGGCCACCTCGCTCTCGGTCAACCGCTCGCCGTCGACCTCCGCCTCGACGAGCCTGGTGAGCAGGTCCTCCCGCGGATTCGAGCGCCGGTCCTTGACGTGCCCCCGCAGGTATTCGGTGATGTGGCGCACCTGCTCCATCGCGTACTCCACCTCGTTCTCGACGGTTTCGTCGCGCTCTCCGAGCGAGAACTCCGAGGTGCCGCTCATCATTTTGTCGACCCACCCGTTGAGCAAGGCGTGGTCGCTCGCGGGTATGCCGATCAGCTCGGCTATCACGGTGATGGGCAGTGGGTACGCCAGCTCGGCGATGAGGTCGAAACTCTTCCGGTCGGCCACCTTGGCCAGCAGGTCCTCCACGATGGCGTGGACCCGGGGTTCGAGCTCGTCGATCGCGCGGGGGGTGAAGGCGTGCGTGATGAGCTTGCGCAAAGCGGTGTGCCTGGGCGGATCCAGCTGGGTGATGGATCCTTCGTCGAACTCGCGCCGCTGCGGGATCAACCGTCCGGTGTCCGACGAGAAGACGTGCGGGTTGTTCGCCACGTGCACTGCCTCAACATGGCCGTAGACGTTCCAGATGCCGCTCGCCTCGTCGAAGACGACTCTCCGGGACGACCTGTCCTCGCCATACATCCAGAAGTATCGCTGTCGGTCCAGGTCCCACTTTTCGGCCAGCGCAGACATGACACTCCCGTCATAACTGATTCGTCAACAACAGGCAATCGGAATTCCGGGGATTTCATTCTGTAATTCCCGCACCGGAATTAATACGGGCCGAGTCTTTCAGATGGGTGTTGCGCCTGTCGACGGTGCGGCAATCGGAGGCGTCCTGTCGCCAGGACACCGAGCAGCCGATGGGCACCGCGCCGAAGCACCGCGGTATCCGGGCGGCATTCCGGGCGGACCAGACCGGCCGTCGAGCATCGCAACCCACCGGGTGAGCCTGGAACCCGGCACCCGCTGACCAGGCCTCCGGCCGGCAGACGACCGCCCGGCCGCCCGGCGCCTTGCGATGGCGCCACTAAGGCGCCATACTTGCGCCATGGATCTCACACCCTACGTCGACGGCCTCCACCGAGAACTCCTGGCCTCCGCGGGGGCCAACGACGGCGACGCCATGGCGCTGGCCGAGCGGCTGACCGCGTCGGTCACGTCCGCGACCCGGCTCACCATGCTGGACGTGCTGTCGGCCGCGGCGGACGAGATCACCCGGGACCTCGTGCCCGGCTCGGTGGAAGTCCGGCTGCGCGGACGCAACCCCTACTTCGTGGTCACGCCCGCCACCCTCCATGAACCGCTCGACAACGACTTCGCCCCACCGCAGGACGGTCCCGCGCCGCACGTCGCCCCGGCCCCGGAGGAGGCTCCCCCGAGCGGCACCGAGGGGGCCGTGGGCCGCATCAATTTCCGCCCGCCCGAGCAGCTCAAGGCCCGCATCGAAGCCGCCGCCGCCAAGGAGGGGCTCTCGCTGAACGCCTACTTGGTCCGCATCACCACGGCCGCGCTGGACGCCGACGCCACCCCGTCCCGCTCGGGCCGCCGCGGCTCGGGACCCACGCGCCACTACGTCGGCTGGGTCGGCTGAGCGCCACCCACCACGAGACAGGACGGCTCACCATGCCCGAGTTCACCACGCCCGAACCCATCACCGTCGCGCTCACCATGAGCAGCGGCAAGGTGTCCATCATCGCCGGGGACCGGACCGACACAGTCGTGCAGGTCCGGCCGACCGACGAAGCGTCCGCACCCGACGCCAAGGTGGCCGAGCAGACCGAAGTCGACTACACCGCAGGCCAGTTGCTGATCAAGGCGCCGGACCCGTCCTGGCTGAGCGGCATCATGGGCAACAGCCCCTCGATCGATGTGACGATCGAAGTGCCGGCCGGCTCCAACCTGCAAGCCGAACTGACGAAGGTGCAGGTCCATGCCGAAGGCCGCCTCGAGGAGGTCCGCCTCGAGAGCGTTTCGGGCCACATCCGCCTCGACTGCGTGGGCACGCTCCACGCCGACACCGTCTCCGGACACATCACCGTCGAAGACGTGAGCGGGTACGCCAGCGTCAACGGCGTGTCCGGCAAGGTGCGGGTGCGCAGGGCCCGGGGCAGCGCCGTCGTCAAGGGCGTCAACGGCGACACCTGGATCGGCGATGCGGGCAGCGACCTGCACCTCAGCGCGGTCGACGGCAACATCTTCGTGGACAGCGCCGGACCGGGCGTCACGGCCAGGACCTCGAGCGGCAGCATCCGGATCGGCCACCTGAAGGCAGGCGAAGTCGACCTGCTGACCGGCTCGGGAGAAATCGAGATCGGCATCGGCGAGGGCTCGACGGCCTGGATCGACGCCCGGAGCGCGACCGGGACCGTGCGCAACTCCCTACAGGCCCAGGACGGCCCCACGCAGCAAGCGGACATGGTCAAGGCGCTGGCCAGGACGCGACACGGCGACATCATGATCCATCGCTCGCAGCGGCCCGGCCCTTCGGAGATCGGCTAGCCGAGGCACCTGGCGCAGTTCCCGTGCCGCCGCGTCATCCGCGCGCGGCGGCCGCCGTCGATCCCCCTGCGCCCCTCGGTCGAACCCCTGGACCGCCTCGCGTAGGCACCCATCGGCCAGTTCCCTTCGGCCCGGCCGCCAGCTCGGCACACCCTGCGCCAAGCCCCTGACACCCCGCCAATATGGCGCCAAGAGCCTCGCGCCTTCATTGTCATGGCGCCATGGTTGCGCCATGATGGCGTCAATGAGCGATCACCGCTCATGCCGTCCCGGCGACAGGACGCCCCGTCGCCGCGCGGAGCGCGAACTCCGGAATCGTCGTCGAAACAAAGACCCGGTCACGCCTCCCGCCCCTTTCGCGGCGCCCGAACCACCCAGCAGAACGCGCCGCGTGCACCATTCCATCCTTGAAATGGAGAGAGATATGGCATCCACCAGTCCACCCGCAATCACGGCCACCGGACTGCGCAAGTCGTACGGTGACAAGCTGGTTCTCGACGGAATCGACCTCGAGGTTCCCTCGGGGCGCATCTGGTCGCTCCTGGGACCGAACGGCGCCGGCAAGACGACCCTGGTGCAGATCCTGTCCACGCTCATCCGGCCGGACGCCGGGACCGTGCGGGTCGCCGGTCACGACCTGCTGCGCGAGCCCGAAGCGGTGCGCCGGGCGATCGGGGTCACCGGGCAGTTCGCGGCGATTGACGAGCTGCTCACCGGCGAGGAGAACTTACAGCTGATGTGCCAACTGCACCGGCTGTCCCCACAGGAGAGCCGGCAGCGTACCGCTCAACTGTTGGAGCGCTTCGAGCTGGCGGGCAAGGATGCGAAGAAGCTCGCCGGCGCCTACTCCGGCGGCATGCGGCGCAAGCTCGACCTGGCGATGACCCTCGTCGGCAGCCCCCGGATCATCTTCCTCGACGAGCCGACCACCGGTCTCGACCCGCGCAGTCGGCGCACCATGTGGGACATCATCCGGGACCTTGTCGCCGGCGGCGTCACGGTCTTCCTCACCACGCAGTACCTGGAAGAGGCGGACGAACTGGCCGACCGGATCGCGGTACTGCACCACGGCAACTTCGTTGCCGAAGGCACACCTGCCGAGCTCAAGCGCCTCGTCCCCGGCGGCGACATCCGGCTCACCTTCGACACCATGGAGCAACTCACCCTGGCCTCCGAGGCGTTGGGGACCTCGGACATCGACGAAGAGGCGTTGAGCCTACGCGTGCCGAGCGAGGGCGACCTGGGCTCGATGCGACGCGTCATCGACAGGCTCGACGGGGTCTCCGTGACGGCATCCAGCCTGTCGATGCACAGCCCCGACCTCGACGACGTGTTCCTCACCCTGACCTCTCAGCCCGCCACGGACAACGGAAAGCAGGAGGCAGTCCGATGAGCACGCTCTCCCTCGCCCTGCACGACTCCTCCACGATGCTGCGCCGCAACCTGCGGCACGCCACCCGCAACCCGTCGACGCTGCTCGGGTCGGTGGTCATGCCGTGCGTGCTCCTGCTGTTGTTCGTCTTCGCCTTCGGCGGCACTATGGGCAACGGACTGGGCGGCGCCGCGGAGGGGATCGACTACGTCGACTACCTCGCCCCCGGTATCTTCCTGCTGGCCCTGACGGTGGGGGCGATGGGCACCTCGATCGCGGTCGCGGTCGACATGACCAAGGGGATCATCAACCGGTTCCGCACCATGGCCATCTCCCGCGCCTCGGTTCTGACCGGCCACGTCGTGGGCAGTGTGATCCAGTCGATGGTCAGCATGGTCGTGGTCATCGCCATCGCGCTGCTGGTCGGCTTCCGGCCCACCGCTGGAGTTCTGGGCTGGCTCGGGGCCATCGGCCTGATGGCCCTGGTGAGCTTCGCGCTCACCTGGGTGGCGGTCGGCTTCGGTCTGCTGGCGAAGACCGTCGACTCGGCGAGCAACATGCCGATGATCCTGCAGGTCCTGCCGTTCCTGTCCAGCACGTTCGTACCGGCCGAGTCGATGGCCTCCGGTCTCCGTTGGTTCTCCGAGAACGAGCCCTTCACGCCGATCACCGACACGTTGCGCAATCTGCTCCTCGACAGGCCGGTCGGCAACGACTGGATCATCGGCGTCGCCTGGTGCCTCGGCATCGCGCTGGTCGGATACCTGTGGTCGAGGAAGTTGTACAGGCGCGACCCCAGGAACACCTGACCGACGCACCACCCCATCACTCACGCGAGGAGATCGATCGACGAGCTGAGCGAAGCACTGCTGGCCAGCCGCAGTGCCATCACCGGCGCGGTCAAGCTCCTCGAGGGCTATCGGATGGCACGGCGAACGCGCGTCGCGGGCGAGCGGGTGGACCGGGTGAGCCTGAACCCGGTGAGTCAGCAGCCACGGCACTTCGACTCCGCCGTACACGAGGAACACGCGGCGCTGTTTCGCGAGGGGTTGAGGTTGCTCGCCGATGCCCCGCCGGAGCGTCGTGCGCCCCTGGAGGAGATGATCGCACTGGCCGAATTCCTCGCCGAGCGCCTGCCCGCACTCCTGGAAGAGTGGCACACGTATCGCGACGAGCTTCGCGCGTCGACGAGTCGGCCCGCTCCGACCGAATAGACGGCCCCCGTGCTGGGGGACGCCAGGCCCGGGCCGACCAGCCCAGGGCAAGACCCATGGGAAGAGATTGCGTCATGACCGACTCCGACATGTCCACGCTGCGAGAACGAGCCGCGAAAGGCGATGCCGACGCGACCGACCAGCTCATCGAGCTCGCTACTGAACAGGGCAACCTCGACAAACTCCGCCGCCTCGCCGACCAAGGCAACAGCACAGCCACCGACCAACTCATCGAACTCGCCACTGAACAGGGCAACCTCGACGAACTCCGCCGCCTCGCCGACCAAGGCAACAGCACAGCTGCCGATCAGCTCATGGAACTGACCTCCGAGTAACCACTCGTTGCCGATCCTCGGGGAAGGGCAGTCCGTCCCCTCCCCCTCATCGGCTTGGACACAACGCCACTTCGACACCTGCCGGATGGCCGGCCTCCGAGCGGCTCGCGCGACTGGCGAGCGCGCTCCCGGGCACCGCGCGCGCGATATAGCTCAACGAGAAGCCTGACGTACGAGAAAACGGGGAAAGCATGGCGAACCGCTGCGGACTCAATACGCTGGACGCGCTCTTAGACGCCCATGTTCCACTGACTGAGGAGCCGGATCTCAGGGCGTTCTGCACGCAGATCTTCAGGTACCTCTCACGCGTCGACCAGCGCCGCTGCGCCCACGCCTACGTGGAAGCCCTCCTCACCACGCCCGGCAAGAAGTCCATTCGTCGCCTCGCCCGCGCCATCTCGGCCTCCCCCGCCGCAGCGCAGTCACTGCGCCAGTTCGTCAACGCGAGCCCATGGAACTGGGAGCCCGTCCTGCACGAACTCGCCACCTGGGCCGCAGGATACAGCCCCGCCCACGCGTGGTCCATCGGTCGCGCCTTCCTGCCCAAACGCGGTGAGCGCTCGGTCGGCGTGCACCGTCATTACGACCCGTCTTCCAACCACACGCTGAACTGCCAACTTGGATATGGCGCGTTCCTGTGCATCGACACCGCGTACATACCCGTCGCCTGGGAACTGTCGCTGCCCGGGCCGTGGACCGACGACCCGCACCTACGCCAACACGCCCGCGTTCCCGATACGCAGCTCTACCGTCCGCCGTGGGCCCACGTCCTTGGCCTGGTGGACACTCTCGCGACGCGTGTCAAGTCGGCCCCCCTGGTAGCGGACTTGAGCGATGATCAGGACGTCAATCTCCTCGTCAACGGACTCAACCAGCGTGGCCAGCCCTTCGTCATCCGAGTGCCACACAATCTGGCGGTGACGATGAGTCAGAATTTTGGGGCTCGCCAACCCCTCCCTGCTGCCGCGCGCTTCATGTTCCCGGCGAAACCGCTGGAAACGTTGACGGTCACCGCCCCGGGCGGGGGGCGCCGTCCCACCCGCGTTCAGTCCATGAGGGTGCACGTGCAGGCTCCGCAGTCAGGTTCGCCCTCGGAACGGCCGTACCAGCTCTTCACCGAGATGCGGACGGACAACCGTCCCGGTGCGATCTGGATCACGAACCTTCCGCCTCAGCGGCTGCCGGATGCCGTCAAGTTGGCGTCGTACGCGACCGGCCCCGCCGTCGCCGTGAACGCGATGGCTCAGTGGTTCGGGCTGCTCGACTTCGAGGGGCGTTCCTTTCCCGGCTGGCACCATCACATGAGCCTGGTGTCCGCCGCGTACGCCTATCAGCGCCTCGGCCGCTCGTCATCCCACCGTCCAGGCGAGCGGCGCCTGGAGCTCCCCGGTATGTGACCAGGATCGATAGTTGGCATCGCCCAACGCACCTGACCTGCAGTGGTGCCAACCACTTCTCGCCGTCCGCGACCGGACAAAAGAACTCTTCTTGGCACTTTGGTACAGCACACTCGGCGCTCGTTGCGGGACAGCGAACGCCCAGTCCCTCACAGGCCGTCCGGTCTGCGGTTGGTGATGGCACCCGGGTTTTTCCTGGCCTGGCGTACTGCTGGAGCCACTGCTGGAGAAGGGGGCGCACGCTCGCAGGTCCTCATTGCATGCGAAGAATCCGTGACAGCGAGCTTGTCCAAGCTGCATTGGCCAACCCGATTGCCGCCTCTCCGCGTTCATGGTGGCAGCGGACCGTGAGCGCAGTCCGGGCCGTGTGGCGAGAGCTGCTTCAGTGAAGTGGCGGGCACTGCTTCGAGCCCAGTCTCAGCTACCGCTCAATCGGTTCCGGGGCGCTGCCGGTGGACGACCGTGCAGCCTTGCGCGGCATCGTTCACGTGCTGCGCAAGAGCGTGACGGCCCGCCTCGATGCCGATGCACTCGACCGGGCGGTTGGCGCCTGGCTGGCCGACCGCCGTGCTCTCAACCTGGCCCGAAGAACCGGCGGGCGGTGGCGGTGGACGGCAAGAGCCTGCGCGGCGCCGCCCGGTCCGGTGGCCGCAAGATCCACCTGCTGGCCGCACTCGACCACACCATGGCGCCGGACCGGCGTGGGCCCGGCCGCGATCGCCGGCGCAAGCCCGGTTCACAGGGTCGCCGATCCGCTGACCTTCCAGATTCGGGTCGCCACTTGGAGGTTGAGGCGGCTCTCGACGTCGTTCAGCCTCCGGCCGCTGACCTCATGGATGCGTTGCAGCCGGTAGCGCAGGGTACTGCGGTGGATGGCGAGAGCGCGGGCCGTCTTGTCGTAGTTGCCACCGCAGTCGAAGTACTGGGTGAGGGTGGGCACGAGATCGGTTCCGTGCGCGACGTCGTAGTCCAGGAGATGGCCGAGCCATTCGCGGACGAACTGTTCCACCTCGCGGCCATCGTCGCCCCGGGCGAGGATGCGGTAGAGGCCCAGCTGGTCGAAGTCGGTGGCACCGTACGGTGGCTGGGAGCGCCGGCGGACACTCAGCGCCCGGGTGGCCTGGTCGAAGGACCGGGGGAGGCCGTCCGTCACCTCACATGGACCGCCGATGCCCACGGCACCCCGCCGGGAGTCCAACTCGCCGGCCACGGCCTCGTACAGCGCCGCGCCGTGCGGCTCCCCCTGGACGATCAGAACGGCCGTCTCCGAGCGTCTGGCCAGCAGCGACCGCATGCCCAGCGCCTGGGCGGCACGGGAGACCGCCCGCATGAACCGCTCGTCCGCGGGCGTGTCCTGCCACTGCACGACGGCCACATGGTGCATGCCGTGCAGGTCATGGCCGACCGCTTCCGCGCGGGTATACGTAGCGCTGTCGTCGGTGCCGGTGATGAGATCGTTCACCAGCTCGCGCCGCAGCCGCAGTTCGACGTCCGCGAGGTTGCGGCGGTGGGCGAGTTCGAGGGCCAGAGCGGTGCACGCGTGCTCGAGAGTGAACTCCTCGGCTTCCCCTGCCTCGGTGGCGGGGTCGATGAGGGCGATCGTTCCGAGGATCTCACCATGGTGGCGGGCCAGTCCGACGAGCCGGTCCTTGTCGCGGACGGGGCTCAGCGCGCGCATGGCCTCCTGGAGGAGCTGCTCCCGCCGCAGCGGTTCGGGCTTGCCGCAGGCGGGGGCGCCGGGCCCAGCCCAGGCCAGCAGGTTCCCGAAGCGGTCCTCGACGCATGCCGGCAGGCCGGTCAGCTGGAACACCGCACGGGCGATGCCGTCCTCCCCGTCTTCGGCCACGCTGGTCCGGGCGAGGACCTCATGGACGGTGCGTTGTTGCTCCAGTTCCGCCACCAGCGCCGTGAGCCGTTCGTTGGTAGCTTCGCGCTCCTCCTTCACCCGGAGCGTCTGCCAGGCGTACTCCCGGTCGCGGCGGCGGGAGTCGGCGTTGTAAAGGGCGGCTCCGGTGGGCTGGGCAAGCGCGTAAACCAGGAAGCGTTGGTCGTCGGACGGCGGCCTCTCCGCACTGACGACGAGGTAGCCGATCAGCCCGCTGGCGCAGCGCAGCGCGACCGCCCACCCCCAGTCGTCCTCCCGGAACCGGACCGGCCCGTCCTCCCCGCCCAGTACCGTGAACTGCTCATCCGCCCGGGCCATGTCCCGCCGGGCGTGCCCGCCGTCGGCGTTCGGGTCGGTGACCGCAGCCAGCTGGAAGCGTCCGTCCTTCAAGAGGTAGCAGGCCTCGGGCCGGCACGGTCCGAGCCGGGGCACCGTGGCCATGGCAAGGCGCAGGATCTCGGCCTCTTCACGCCCATCGAACATCACCATGGCCAGAACGAAAAGTCTGTACAGATGCGCCAGCTGCTCCCGGCTCCATGTGGCCGGAGCGGTGACGGGCGCCTGGCCCTGGACGCTGCTCGTCCCCCTGTTACGGCGAGTCGGGCGCGCCAACCCGCGGGCGCCGCTCTGTGCGCCATGCATAACTCACAGCCTACCTTTTGCGCTGTTTCTATGCTCTTCTGCGGTTGGCCCGCTTCGCCTATTCGGTCTGATTGATCATTGGGGTTCCGGCCGGGCCAGGTCTCACCTCTCCCCGCCGTGGGGCTGTGTCCCCGCAGGCGTCTGCCGGGGCGCCCGGTAGCTTCCGTCGGGCAGTTGTTCGGCACGTGACTCCCTGACTGCTTCGTGCAGGGCTTTCCGGAAGCGGCCGGGGCCCCAGAAGCGTCCGCCGACAGCTCGCTCGAGAGCGTCCTCCCTGGTCGGGCTGTGGTCTTCCAGGGCATGGCCCACCTGCTCGATCTCGTCGTCGAGGGACTGGTCGGCCATCGCCGAGGTGCGGCTTGCCGGGCCGGTGGTGCCGACCATGCCGGGCGAGTAGAAGGAGCTGCCGGTCCCGGGGCGGTACCGCCGAAGGCCCTCACGCTCGTACGAGCGGCGGCGGGCGTTGCGCCGCGCGATGCGCTCGGCGCGTTCGGGATCGGCTCGCCTTCTCTCCTCCGGCCGCATCCGCTCCCGTTCCGCCTGCGGGGAGGGCTGGTGCAGGTAGTCCGCCTCGGCCTCCTCCGCGGTGAGCGGCTTGGCGATGTGCTCGAGGGACTGCTGCTCGGCGCGGACGCCGAAGAAGACCTCCGCCAGGCCTCCGAGGACCATGGCCGCGGCGCCGATGATGAATCCGAGTGCCACCAGATCGGCGTTACCGCTGTGGATGAACTGGCCGAACAGCACCGGGCCCGTGATGCCGCCGACCGCGGTACCGACAGCGAAGAACAGCGAGATCGACAGGGCGCGGGTCTCCATCGGGAAGACCTCGCTCACCGTCAGATACGCCGAACTGGCTCCTGCGGAAGCGACGAAGAATGTCACCGCGACCAGGACGAAGAACCACCAGGCCGTCAGCGAACCGTTGATCAGCAGAATCGCGAGCACGACGGCCGCGGCCGCCGAGCCGATGTAGGTGCCGGTGATCATCGGTTTCCGGCCGACCGTGTCGAAGAGGCGGCCGAGGAGGAGGGGGCCGAGGAAGTTGGCGCCGGCGAAGATGGCCATGAAGTACGGGACCGAGCCCGACGCGACGCCGAAGTAGTTGCTCAACATCGTTCCCAGGTCGAAGACGATCGCGTTGTACAGGAACGCCTGCCCGACGAACAGCGCCAGCCCGAGGATCGCCCGGCGCGGATACCGTTGGAAGGCGGTTCGAGCGATCTCCCGGAACGGGATCGCCTCACGCTGACGGATGGTGATGGCCTCGTTGGGCTCGGGAAGCTCCTGCCCGGTCTCCCTCCGTACTTCCGCTTCGATCTCGTCGACGATGCGCTCGGCTTCTTTCTCCCGTCCGTGGATGAACAGCCAGCGTGGACTCTCGGGGACATGGCGGCGCACCAGCATGATCCCCAGTCCGAGGATGCCGCCGATGCCGAAGGCCAGACGCCAGCCCAGGTCGGCGGCGAAGAGGCTGGTGTCGAGGAAGGCCAGAGCGGCGAGGCTGCCGATCGCCGCGCCGACCCAGTAACTGCCGTTGATGGCCAGGTCGACCTGGCCCCGGTTACGGGCGGGAATCAGCTCGTCGATGGCCGAGTTGATCGCTGCGTACTCCCCGCCGATACCCATGCCGGTGAGGAACCGGAAGAGGAAGAAGTACCAGGGCTGCTGGGCGAACGCGGTCGCGACTGTCGCCAGGATGTAGACGCCCAGTGTGACCATGAAGAGTTTCTTCCGCCCGAACCGGTCCGTGAGGCGACCGAAGAGCAGAGCGCCGATACACGCCCCCGCCACGTAGATGGCGGCGGCGGATCCGATGTCGGCCGTGGTGAGGGAAATTCCGCTGCCCGGCTCCGTCATGCGGGAGGCGACGGCTCCCACAATGGTGACTTCCAGCCCGTCGAGGATCCAGACGGTGCCCAGGCCGATCACGATTCTCCAGTGGAAGCGGGACCAGGGCAGCCGGTCGAGACGGGCCGGGAGACGCGTGGTGACGGTGCGGGGCTCCGAGGTGGTGGTCATGCTCTCAACCCCCACATGTGTTCGCGGTCATGGGGCGGAGCGCGGCCGGACACGCCGGAATGCCTCGCTCCGAATAGGCTGGTGAGCCATGCTGCGCTGCCGCCTTCTCGGCCATCGCTTTCGCTTCTCCAGCGACGGCGACACCATGCGCTGGCAGTGCGTACGCGGCTGCGGCGCGGGAGGAACCAAGAGTTATCCGTCCGCGGAGGACGCACAGCGCTACGCTCGCGCCTTCGATCATGAGGACAGTGAGGATCTCGGCCGCCGCGCCCCGCTGGTGGGGCTCTTTCCGCTGCGGCTGTACCGGGCTCTGCGCATGCGCCGCCACAAGCGAGCTTCGGGGCCGACGCGCTGACGCGTCGTGCTCGTCGTGCGTCGCGATGGCGCCCTCGGCAGCCTTCAGGCCTTCCACCAGGCGGTTTTCACCGAGATCGGCGCGTCGACGGCGATCCCGGGCGGGCCGGTCCGGGGGCACGCCCTCACCTCACATCCCCATAGAGCCGCAGCGAGAGGCGGCTGCAGTGAGATGACGGCCTTTTCACACTTTAAGCCACTTCGAGGAGTCCGGTACCCGCTGAGAGTTGGGTTCTCGGTCGCGCGGATCTCTCCGAGGGAGCCGCGCACCGTCCCGGGTACGGGTGCTGCGGCCGTACCCGGGACTCCCGGCTGGGCGCAGGAGGTCCCCGTACGTGCCCGCTCCGGCGCCGTGCCCTGCGCCCGCGGGTGGAGTGCCGGACGCATCTTGGCTCTGCCAGGGGCAGGCGCCGGGGCCGCCCGCTTGCGACGCTGTGAACAGCGCCGCCTGAGACCGGGGGGGCCGGCATCCTGACGGCCATGCCCCCCGCGCCTTCGTGGGCGCGCGGGTGCGGATGCGGGTCGGCTCCGGTCCGGCAGCGTGTGGCACGGCAGCCTCGCCGACCATGGCCGGCTGTGTGATCGATGACCGCTCTTCCGGTCCGGCTGGCGAGCTGTGAGGTGGCCGACGAGCTGTGCCGTGGCCGGAGCCCGGCCAAGAAGCACAGGCGGGGAGCGGTCGAGCGGCCCCGCGTTCCGCAGGCCGGCGCCGCCAGGAGCCACCGCCGGACGCCCGTCGGGCCGACCCCTCGGAAGGCCTTCACAAGGCCGCGACCCAGTAGCCCCCGTGCCCGCAGGCGGACCGCCGGAGGGAATTTCGCCCCAGCAGGAGCAGGCACCGAGGGCCCCTCGGGAGACAGGCTGGACGGAACAGTAGCTGCGAACCCTCACGGGCGCCGACGCTTTCGTGCACCGACACCGAAGGAGAGGCCGATGACTGATCAGCCTCGCCGGACAGTTGCTTCCTATGGGACGTACGCCGAAGCGGAACGCGCCGTCGATCACCTGTCCGACCAGGGATTCCCCGTGGAGCGCACCGCGATCGTCGGGCAGGACGTGCGCTTGGTGGAGCAGGTCGTCGGCCGGATGGACTACGGCAGGGCGGCACTGCACGGCGCCGCCGCCGGCGCGCTCCCGGGTGCGCTCATCGGGTGGATCTTCGGCCTTCTCAACTGGCTCGACCCGGTGGTCGCCGGGCTGCTGCTCGCTCTCTACGGGCTGATCTTCGGAGCGATCGTGGGCGCCCTGCTGGGGCTGCTGCTGTACGCCCTGCAGGGCGGACGCCGTGATTTCGCTTCGATCAGCACGATGCAGCCCGCCCGGTACGACATCGAGGTGGACACGGAGGTGGCCGAGGAGGCCGAGCAGCTCATCGCCGGCCTGCGGAGTGTGACGGGCGCCCCCGACAAAGGGGCCATCACCTGACAGAACCGTTGCCGCCCGGCATCGGCAGATGCCGGGCGGCAGCCCGGGAAGGAGTTCTCCATGGGCAAGGCAGTCGGAATCGACCTTGGCACCACCAACTCGGTGATCGCCGTATGGGAGGGCGGTGAACCCACGGTCATACCGAATGCCGAGGGGACCCGCACGACCCCCTCCGTCGTCGCCTTCACCGACAGCGGGGAACGCCTGGTGGGGCAGCTGGCCCGCCGCCAGGCCATCCTCAACCCCAAGGGCACCATCTACTCGGCCAAGCGGTTCATCGGCCGGCACTACGACGAGATCTCCGACGAGGCCAAGGCTGTCTCGTTCGACGTGGTCGAGGGCGAGGGCGGTGTCGCGCGGTTCAAGGTGGGCGACAAGCTGTACTCGCCGGAGGAGATCAGCGCACAGATCCTGCGCAAGCTCGCCGACGACGCGGGCAAGCAGCTCGGCGAGCGCGTGACGGAAGCGGTCATCACCGTGCCCGCGTACTTCAACGACGCCCAGCGCACCGCGACCAAGGACGCCGGGCGTATCGCCGGGCTCGAAGTGCTCAGGATCATCAACGAGCCCACCGCGGCGGCGCTGGCCTACGGGATGGACAAGAAGGGGCACGAGACCGTGCTCGTATTCGACCTCGGCGGCGGCACCTTCGACGTGAGCATCCTGGACGTCGGTGACGGCGTGGTCGAGGTGCGCTCCACCGCGGGCGACAGCCACCTCGGCGGTGACGATTTCGACCGCCGGCTCGTCGACCATCTGGCCGACAACTTCAAGCAGGAGAACGGTATCGACCTGCGCAATGACCCACAGGCGCTGCAGCGGCTCTTCGAGGCCGCGGAGAAGGCCAAGGTCGAACTGAGCTCGGTGACGCAGACGCAGGTCAGCCTGCCGTTCATCACCGCCGACGCCTCCGGGCCCAAGCATCTGACCATGTCGGTCATGCGGTCCACGTTCGAGCAGATCACCGCCGATCTCGTCGAACGGACCATGGACCCGGTGAAGCAGGCGATGGGCGACGCCAAGGTCAGCGAGAACGATATCGACGAGGTCATCCTCGTCGGCGGTTCCACCCGGATCCCCGCCGTGCAGAACCTCGTCCGCAAGCTCACCGGCGGCAAGGACCCCAATATGAGTGTCAACCCCGACGAGGTCGTGGCCATGGGCGCCGGGATCCAGGCCGGGGTGCTCAAGGGCGAGGTCAAGGACGTTCTGCTGCTCGACGTCACGCCGCTGTCGCTGGGTGTGGAGACCCGGGGCGGTCTGATGACGAAGATCATCGAGCGCAATACGACCATTCCCGTCCGCCGCAGCGAGACCTTCACCACCGCAGAGGACAATCAGCCCGCCGTCGATGTCGTCGTCCTCCAGGGCGAGCGTGAGCGTGCCGCGGACAACCGCGTCCTCGGCCGCTTCCAGCTGACCGACATCCGCCCCGCCCCCCGTGGCGAACCGCAGGTCGAGGTCATCTTCGACATCGACGCCAACGGCATTCTCAATGTCACCGCACGCGACAAGGACACCGGCAAGGAGCAGGGCATCACCATCTCCGAGGGCTCGAACCTCGACCCCGCCGAGGTCGAGCGGATGGTCGCGGAGGCCGAGCGCAACCGTGGTGAGGACCAGGCACTGCGTGAGGCGGTGGACGCCCGCAACGAGCTGGACGCCGTCGCGTACCAGGTCGAGCGTCGGCTGGACGAACTCGGCGAAGCCGCGCCGTCGCACGAGCGCTCCCGTGCCGAGTTGCTGATCACCGAAGCCCGCCAGTTGGTCAAGGACGAAGCGGGACCCGACAAGGTCCGGCCGCTCACGTCCGAGCTCCAGCAGATCTACGCCGGGCTGGCCGCGGCCCAGCGGGGCGGAACCTCGGCCGACGGACCCGTCGCGGGGGAGGCCGGCCCCACGAGCGCGGGCGGCTCCGACGACGAGGATGTCGTCGACGCCGAGTTCGACAAGAGCTGAGGCGGTCCCGTGACCACCCACCCCCAGTACCCCGAGCCGGAGGGCGCCGGCGCCTCGCCGCAGCAGGAACAGCAGGCGGCTACGGCGGAGGCGGCGTCCACCGGGCCTGAGCCCCCGGCCACGGACGACCACGCGGCGGCCCTGGACGAGCTCCAGGACCGCTGGCGGCGTGCCCTCGCCGACATCGAGAATCTGCGCAAGCGCCACGCCAGGGAACTCGACCGGGAGCGGGCCTCGGAGCGGGCCCGCACCGCCGCCGCGCTGCTGCCCATCGTGGACGGCCTCGAACTGGCCCTGTCCCACGCCGACTCCGATCCCGGAGCCATCGTGGAGGGCATAAAGGCCGTCCACGACCAGGCCGTGGCCATCCTCGGGCGGCTGGGGTACGAGCGGCATGCCGAGACGGGTGTGCCCTTCGACCCCTCCCGGCATGAGGTGGTCGGCGTGGTGGACGACCCGGACGTCGAGCCCGGGACGGTCGCGAAGGTCATGCGCCCCGGATACGGGGAGGCGGAACGCCAGTTGCGGCCCGTCGCGGTGACCGTGGGCAAACGGCGGGAGTGAACGTCCATGGCACGGGACTACTACGAGGTGTTGGGAGTGTCGCGGGGCGCGAGCCAGGACGAGATCCAGCAGGCCTTCCGCACGCTGGCCCGTAAGTACCACCCCGATGTGAACAAGGACCCCGGGGCCGAGGAGCGCTTCAAGGACCTCAACGAGGCGTACTCCGTGCTCTCCGACCCCGAGACCCGTGCCCGCTACGACCGCTTCGGCGAGGACTTCCGGCAGATCCCCGAGGACTACGACGAACGGGTGGCCGCCGGCGCGGGCGCCGGATTCGGCGGCTGGGGAGGTGCGGCCGGCGGAGAAGGCGGACCCCGCGTCCGGTACGTCCGGGGCGGCGACGCCGGAGGCGGCATCGACTTCGAGGACCTGTTCGGCGGGCTCTTCGGAGCCGGCGGTGCCCGCGGCCCCGTCCCCGGCGCCGACCAGGAGGCCGAACTCCCCCTCACCGTCGAGGACGCCTATCGCGGAGGCAAGCGCAGCATCACCCTCGCCGGTCCCGGGGGACAGCGCACCTTCGATGTCAACGTCCCCCGCGGTGTCGTCGACGGGCAGCGCATCCGTCTGTCGGGGCAGGGCGGCCATGGCAGCGGCGAAGCCCCGCGCGGCGACCTGTATCTGCGCGTACGGATCCAGCCCCACCCGCAGTTCCGGCTCGAGGGCCGGGACGTCAACGTCCGGCTTCCCGTCGCCCCTTGGGAGGCCGCGCTCGGCGCCACGGTCCCCGTCCCCACCCCCGGCGGCACCGCGAAGGTCACCGTCCCCGCGGGCTCCTCCAGCGGCCGCCGCCTCCGGCTGCGCGGTGAGGGCTTGCCGAACCCCCGTGGCGCCGACGGCGACCTGTACGCGGAGCTCCGCATCATGGTGCCGCCCCAGCTCACCGACCGCGAGCGGGAGCTCTTCGAGGAGCTCGCCGCCACCTCCTCCTTCGACCCGAGGAAGCAACGATGAGCACCCATCATCCGCCGCGTAACTCCGCAGCGGCCCGGAACACGACGGTCGTCCGTTACGCCATGGTGCCCGTCCCGGCGCTCGGCCTGGACGGCGTCGCACGCCGCTCCGGGCTCCACCCCGAACTGATCCGCCGGCTCGTCGCGCTCGGCCTGGTCGACGCCCATCGCGACGCCTCGGGGCAGTTGGTGTTCCCGCCGTCCGCACCGGCGACCCTCGCCCGTATCCAGCGGCTCCGTACCGGACTCAACCTCAACTATGCCTCCATCGGCCTGGTGCTCGACCTGCTCGAGCGCATCAGCCTGCTCGAAGCCGCGCTGCGGCGCAGCGGCACGAGGAGTGATCAACTTCCATGGATATGAACCGCCTCACCCAGAAGTCGCAGGAAGCCCTGCAGAACGCCCAGACCACCGCCGTACGGCGCGGGCAGACCGAGGTCGACGGAGAGCATCTGTTGCTGGCCCTCGTCGACCAGGAGGAGGGGCTGGTACCGCGGCTGTTCGAACAGACGGGTGCCGACACCGGCGCGCTGCGCACCGCACTCGAGGCCGAGCTGGCCCGTAAGCCGAAGGTCACCGGTCCCGGGGCCTCTCCCGGGCAGGTGTTCGTCACTCAGCGTCTGGCGCAGCTGCTGGACACGGCCGAGAAGGAGGCGAAGCGGCTCAAGGACGAGTACGTGTCGGTGGAGCACCTGGTGCTCGCCCTGGCGGACGAGGGGTCGTCCACGGCCGCGGGGCGGGTGCTGAAGGAGCACGGCGTCACCAAGGAGGCGTTCCTGAACGCCCTCACCCAGGTCCGGGGCAACCAGCGGGTCACCTCGGCCAACCCCGAGGTGGCATACGAGGCCCTGGAGAAGTACGGCCGCGATCTGGTCGCCGAGGCCCGCGACGGCAAGCTCGACCCGGTCATCGGCCGTGATGCCGAGATCCGCCGTGTCACCCAGATCCTCAGCCGCAAGACGAAGAACAACCCGGTGCTCATCGGCGACCCCGGCGTCGGCAAGACCGCCATCGTCGAAGGCCTCGCCCAGCGCATCGTGCGTGGCGACGTACCCGAAGGGCTCCGGGACAAGACGGTGTTCGCCCTCGACATGGGCTCACTCGTCGCCGGAGCCAAGTACCGCGGTGAGTTCGAGGAACGCCTCAAGGCGGTGCTCAGCGAGGTCAAGGCCGCCCAGGGGCGCATCCTGCTCTTCGTCGACGAGCTGCACACCGTCGTCGGCGCGGGCGCCGCCGAAGGGGCCATGGACGCGGGCAACATGCTCAAGCCGATGCTCGCCCGCGGCGAACTGCACATGATCGGCGCGACCACCCTCGACGAGTACCGCAAGCACATCGAGAAGGACGCCGCCCTCGAACGCCGCTTCCAGCAGGTGCTGGTCGACGAGCCGAGCGTGGAGGACACCATCTCCATCCTGCGCGGACTGCGCGAGCGTCTGGAGGTCTTCCACGGCGTGAAGATCCAGGACACCGCGCTGGTCTCCGCGGCCACCCTCAGCCACCGCTACATCACCGATCGGTTCCTGCCCGACAAGGCCATCGACCTCGTCGACGAAGCCTGCGCCCGGCTGCGTACCGAGATCGACTCCATGCCCGCCGAACTCGACGAGATCACCCGCCGCGTCACCCGCCTGGAGATCGAGGAAGCCGCCCTGTCCAAGGAGACCGACCCCGCCAGCAAAGCCCGCCTGGAGGAACTGCGCAAGGAACTGGCCGACCTGCGCGGCGAGGCCGACGCCAAACACGCCCAGTGGGACGCCGAACGCCAGGCCATCCGCCGCGTCCAGGAACTGCGCCAGGAACTGGAGCAGGTCCGCCACGAGGCGGAGGAGGCCGAACGCGCCTACGACCTCAACCGCGCCGCCGAACTCCGCTACGGCCGCCTCCAGGACCTGGAGCGCCGACTCGCCGCAGAGGAGGATCAACTGGCCGCCAAACAAGGGCAGAACCGGCTGCTGCGCGAGGTCGTCACCGAGGAGGAGATCGCCGACATCGTCGCCGCATGGACCGGCATCCCCGTCACCCGCCTCCAGGAGGGCGAACGCGAAAAACTCCTGCGCCTCGACGAGATCCTGCGCGAGCGCGTCATCGGCCAGGACGAGGCCGTCAAGCTCGTCGCCGACGCCATCATCCGCGCCCGCTCCGGCATCCGCGACCCTCGCCGCCCCATCGGCTCGTTCATCTTCCTAGGCCCTACCGGCGTCGGGAAGACCGAGCTGGCCAAGACCCTCGCCCGGGCCCTGTTCGACTCCGAGGAGAACATGGTCCGCCTCGACATGAGCGAGTACCAGGAGCGGCACACCGTCAGCCGGCTCATGGGCGCACCGCCCGGATACGTCGGCTACGAGGAAGGCGGCCAGCTCACCGAGGCCGTACGCCGCAAGCCGTACTCCGTTGTGCTGTTCGACGAGATCGAGAAGGCGCACACCGATGTCTTCAACACCCTGCTGCAGATCCTCGATGACGGCCGGATCACCGATGCTCAGGGCCGCACCGTCGACTTCCGCAACACCGTGATCATCATGACGTCCAATATCGGCTCCGAGCACCTTCTCGACGGCGTCACCGCCGAAGGGGAGATCAAGCCGGACGCCCGCGCTCTGGTGATGGGCGAACTGCGCGGGCACTTCCGCCCCGAGTTCCTCAACCGGGTGGACGACATCGTGCTGTTCAAGCCCCTCGGCGAGGTCCAGATCGAGCGGATCGTGGAGCTCCAGTTCAATGAGTTGCGCGAGCGGCTCGCGGATCGCCGCATCACGGTCGAACTCACCGACGCGGCCCGTCAGCACATCGCCAAGCAGGGTTTCGACCCCGTCTACGGAGCCCGGCCACTGCGCCGCTACATCTCCCATGAGATCGAGACCATGGTCGGCCGGATGCTGCTGCGCGGCGAGGTCGAGGACGGCTCGACGATCCGTGTGGACGACCAGCACGGCGAGCTGGTGGTCACCTACGAACAGCCCCAGCAGCAGACCCAGGTCGGAAAGGCCGCGTGAGAAGGATGGAGAGCAAGATCGTCGCGTGCGAGAAGTGCGGGCGAAAGAACCGTGTGCCCGCGGCGGGGGAGGGCCTGCCCAAGTGCGGCAACTGCGGCGCGCCTCTGCCCTGGATCGTGGACGCGGGCGACGACAGCTTCGCCGAGATCGCGGAGAAGGCCACACCGTACGTACTCGTCGACTTCTGGGCCACCTGGTGCGCCCCCTGCCGGATGGTCAGCCCGGCACTCGAACAGGTCGCCAAGGACCTCGCAGGCACGATCAAGCTCGTCAAGGTCGACATCGATCAGAACCCCCATCTTTCGCAGCGGTTCCAGATCCAGGCCGTCCCCACCCTGCTGATCATGGACAAGGGGGTCGTGGCCGACCGGAAGACCGGCGCCGCACCCGCCCCCGCGCTGCGCTCCTGGGTCGAAGAGGCCACAGCCGGCCGCACCATCGCGAAAGGAGGATGACCATGGCAACCCACGCCGACCCGCATCTGGCCATGGTGCGCCCGGTCACCCCTCGTACCCCCGAGGGCTGCGAGGAATGTCTGCGCATCGGCTCCCCGTGGGTGCATCTGCGGGTCTGCCTCACCTGCGGCCACGTCGGCTGCTGCGACTCCTCGCCCCTCAAGCACGCCCGCGCCCACGCCGGAACTGTGGCCCACCCCATCGTGGCCTCCATGGAACCGGGAGAGGACTGGCGGTGGTGCTTCGTCCATGAGGCGCTGGTCTGATGACGGATCACGACACCGCCCCGGAACCCGAGGCCGTACCCTTCGAGACCCCCGATCTCCACGGGGCCTTCCCCCGGCTGACGCCCGAACAGATCGAATTCCTCGCCCGGCACGGGGAGCGGCGCCCCGTTGAGGCCGGTGAGGTCCTGTTCCAAGAGGGCCGGCCCTGCGGGGAGTTCCTGGTCATCCTCAGTGGCTCCGTCGTCATCCTGGACTCCTACGGCACTCCCGACGAGCACATCATCAGGGTGCACGGGCCCGGCCGCTTCCTCGGCGAACTCGGACTCCTGCAGGGGCAGGCGGCCTTCTCCACCGCACGGGTACGTGACTCCGGAGAGGTGCTGGCCGTCCCGGTCGACCGGCTCCGGCGGCTCGTGGTCGAAGATCCCGTCATCGGCGATGTCATTCTCCGCGCCTATCTGGCCCGCCGGAGCCTGCTCGTCGGCCAGGGCGCGGGCTTCCGCATCCTCGGATCGCGCTACTCGCCCGACACCCGCAGGCTCCGGGAGTTCGCCGCCCGCAACCGGCTCCCGCACCGCTGGGTCGACCTGGAGACCGACCGGGAGGCCGAGGCGCTGCTGCGCCGCTTCGGCATCACCCCGGAGGAGACCCCGATCGTCATCTGGCGTGAGGAGCAGCTGCTGCGCAATCCCAGCAACGCCGAACTCGCCCGGCTCATCGGCCTGCCCACCCCCGCGTTCGACGAGAGTGTCGGAGACCTGCTCATCATCGGCTCGGGGCCCGCGGGGCTGGCGGCCGCCGTCTACGGGGCGTCGGAGGGGCTGGACACCACCGTCGTCGACGCGATCGCCACCGGCGGCCAGGCGGGCACGTCCTCCCGGATCGAGAACTACCTGGGGTTCCCCTCGGGGATCTCCGGAGCCGAACTCGCCGACCGCGCCGTGATCCAGGCGCACAAGTTCGGCGCACGGATCACCGTCCCGGCGGACGCGACCGCGCTGGAGAGCCACGACGGCCACTACCGGGTCACCTTCGCCGACGGCAGCCAGGCCGCCGGGCACAGCGTCATCCTCGCCACCGGTGCCCGCTACGGCAGGCTCCCCGTCCCGGGGATCGAACGCCTGGAAGGAACCGGCGTCTACTACGCTGCGACCGTCTACGAGGCCCTGGAGTGCCGCATGGACCCGGTCGCCGTCGTGGGGGGCGGCAACTCGGCCGGCCAGGCCGTCCTCTTCCTCTCGGACTACTCGCCCCGCGTGTATCTGGTCGTCCGGGGCGACGACCTCGGGGCGAACATGTCGCGATACCTGGTCGACCAGGTCGAACGCCATCCGGGTGTCCGGGTGTTGCTCAACACCGAGGTCCGTGAGGTCATCGGCAAGGAGACGCTCGAGGCGCTCGTGGTGGAGGACAACCGTACGGGGGAACGCCGTTCGCTGGACGCCCGCGCCCTCTTCGTCTTCATCGGGGCACAGCCCTGCACGGCCTGGCTCGTGGGTGGGCCGGCCCTGGACAGCCGGGGTTTCGTCCTCACCGGCCGCGAGGCGGAGGCGTGCGCGGTCCCGGGGGTGTGGGAATCCCGTGGCCGGGGCTGCCTGCCTCTGGAGACCAGCCTGCCAGGGGTGTTCGCGGCGGGCGACGTCCGCAGCGGATCGGTGAAACGGGTCGCCTCGGCCGTCGGCGAGGGAGCGATGGCCATCCACCTGGCCCACCATTACCTCGGGAGCCCCGGCGGCGCGGCCGGAACGAGCTGACCCGGGGCCCGCCGTGAGGCCGGTGGCCCGTCCCCGTGAGGCCGGTGGCCGTCCGGTCATTGACGGCTCGCCGTGACGGGCCGGCAATGCGGAGCGATCGACGCGGGGGCATAGATTGCGTGTGTGTCAGAGTTCGCCCGCACCTTCGAAAAACGCGTCCAAAATCTTCTGAAGAACGCTGAGGACGGCATTCACCTGATCGTCGCGGCGCTTCTCGTGCTGCTTTCGATCCTGCTCACGATCGGGGTGGTGGGCGATGTCGTACAAGCGATCCAGGGCCCGTACCGCGAGGAAGTGGTGGTGCTGTCCGCGTTGGACAACAGCTTGATCCTGTTCATTGTGGCCGAACTTCTGCACACCGTGCGGCTCACCATCAGAAACCGCACGCTGGACGCCGAGCCGTTCCTCGTGGTCGGTATGATCGCGGGGGTTCGTAAGGTGCTCATTGTCACCGCCGAGGCCGACGAGTCGTTCCAGTGGAATGTGCAGGGTGTTGAGCTTCTGATCCTGATCGGGCTGATTCTCGTCATGGCGCTGGCCATTTACATCTGGCGCCGTTCCGGCGGCACCGCACCGACGGTCAAGATCGCAGCGGCTGAACAATAGCTCCACCACTGCGGCACATCGGCACGGGGCGCTTTTGACACGGCGGTACCGCGCTCGACAACAGTCTGGTGCTCTTCATCGTGGCCGAGCTGCTCCACACTGTTCGCCTCACCATCAGGAACCGGCCCCTGGATGCCGAGCCCTTCCTCGTCGTGGGCGTGATCGCGGGCATCCGGAAGGTGCTGATCGTGACCGCCGAGCCGGACAAGTCCTTCACATGGAGCTCCCAGGGGATCGAGCTGCTCATCCTGATCTGCCTGATCCTGGTGGCCACGGTGTCCGTGTGGGTCTGGCGGCGCGCGACGCATCCCGACGATTCGCCCGGCTAAAGCTCCCGCCCGGCCGGCCCGGGGACTGACGCCGGGGGCTGCGCGCTCCACCGGGCGCGGTCAACGGCGAGGAGGCCTCCACCCCCCTAACGGAATGGGAGCGAATAGTGCGCTGTCGCCTTATCGGGGCATCGATACCGCTTCACCAGTGAAGCGGAGACGATGACCTGGCGGTGCGGCCGGGGCTGCGGGGCCCACGGCTCCAAGCAGTACGCGTCCGCGGAGGACGCCAAGCGCTACGCCCACGCCTTCGACCGCGAGGACAGCGAGGACCTGGGCCGTCGCGCGCCGCTCATCGGACGGTTCCGGCTGAGGCTGCTGAGAGCGCTGCGCAAGCGCCGGGCGGAATCCGGGACGAGAAGCGCGAGCTGAGTCTCACCCCGGCAGCACAGATCGACGGGGTCCTTTCGTCACCACATGGGCATATTGCGCCGTGCCCCATCGGCGAGGCTGGTGAGGAGGGGGAGCGCCGCATCCGGCGCCGTTCCGATCGTGGAGGTTCGAGTCATGCCTGTGATGTCCGTGTCCCGGTTCGAGAGGTTCTTCCGCATGGCGGCTGGACTCGATGTCGACAAGAACGATCTCAAGCGCTACGGCGAGTTCGTCGACGCCAAGCTCTACGATCTCCTGCTCGTCGCCCAGGCGACTGCCAAGGCGAACGGCCGGGACGTCGTACAGAAGCACGATCTGCCGATCACCAAGGGATTGCAGGAAAGCATCCACGGCTTCAGGAAGCTCGACCACGAGATCGAGCTGAAGCCGATCCTCGATCAGCTCGCCACGCATCCCCTCCTGGACCGCGCGCCCGACGAGGAGACGGAGGCGGCGTACCCGGAGATCATCGGCGGGCTGAGCCTGGCCCTCGCCCAGACGTTCAAGATTCTCCACCCGGATCTGAAGAATCCGCAGACCCGCCACTGGAACGAGGTCCGGGCCGTCTTCGACCAGCTCCTCTGACGTCTCCGAAGAAACCGCGGACCACGGTCCCTAGGGGCAGCAACGGGGCCATGGACGAGGGCACACGGGCCCTGAGGTCCTTCGATCGGTCGCGCCATCGTGGTTCCGGTCTCTCGTGCCCGGCGAACGGGTGCGGTGATCGCCTTTCACCTCCGTTGTGCGGTGTGTTGCGTTGTGCGGTGCACCGGATACGTTGGACGGCGCGTAGACGTCGTGGGACAGCCTCTTCGCGCGCGACTCCTGGGTCGCTGTGTCGTCGATCGTCCCTCTCGGCCGTCAGCCGGAGGCGGGCACCTCGCGCACCACGTCGGTGGGCTTCTTGTCGAATCGGAGGCCGAGAAAGCGGGGGTGCCGCAGCCTGCCGTCTCGGGTCCACTCGGTGAAGCCGATCTGGGCGACCAGCTCCGGACGCACCCAGTGCGCGCCCCGTTCCCGTATCTCGGGCCCCGCCTCGAACGGGGAACGCGACTGCCGCAGAGCCTCCAGGCGGCGGCGCAGATCGAGCAGGGTGGACCGGTCGAAGCCGGTACCGACCTTGCCTGCGTAGCGCAGGCGCCCGCCGTCGTAGTAGCCCAGCAGCAGCGCGCCGAAGCCGGCCCGGCTGCCGGTTGGCTCGGTGAAGCCGCCGATGACGAACTCCTGCCCGGCGGCACACTTGAGCTTGAGCCAGTCGGACGACCGTCTGGCGACGTAGACCGAGTCGGCGCGCTTGGCGACCAGCCCCTCCCAGCCGCGGGCGCACGCCTGGTCCAGTAGCTCCTGCCCGCCATGGTTGCGGTGCGGCGTGAAGCGCAGCGGTCCGCGGAACTCGAAGGCGCTGCGCAGCAGCTGTTTCCGGGTGCGCAGCGGCAGCCGGGTGGTGTCGCAGCCGTCCAGCCGGAGCAGGTCGAACAGGAAGTAGACGACGGGGACCCCGCTGGCCAGGGCCGTTCGCGGGTCGGTGAGCTGCATCCTTCGTTGCAGGAGGGAGAAGTCGGTGCGGCCGTCACGGAGTGCGACGATCTCGCCGTCCACGGTGAAGTCGGAGCACTCCTGCTCCGCCAGGGCGGCCGCGAGCTCGGGGTAAGTGGCATTGAGGGGCAGGCCATTGCGGGAGAGGAGCTGAACGCGGTCATGGCCGCGCAGTCCGAGGGCACGTTCGCCGTCCAGTTTGCGTTCGAAGAGCCAGCCGCCGTCGAAGGTCCGCCGGTCGCTGAGCACGGCCAGCATCGGCCGGTCCACCGCGTGCCCGTCCGGTGGCGGGCACCGCAGGCGGTCTCGTTGTTCCACGGGCAGCCGGTCCAGCAGTCCGGCACTCATGGCCGCCTCCTCCCGGGTACGGATGCCCGCCTCGGAGAGTCAACGCTCGGGATCGCCCTCCGCTGCCTGGAACGTCCCGGTCCAGGTGGCGCCGCACCGGCAGCGGACTGCTCGATCAGATCGCCGTCCTCGGACACGGCCAGGCCGTGGGTGAAGCGGACGTGAACATGCTGACTCATGGCCGGCCGACTTCCGCTTGATATTCGGGCAGGAGCTGCTGACGGTCCTGCCCGTCCATCATGCAATGGTTCCGGGGCGGCGGTCGCCGTGGCCGCAGGAGGCGGCGACGTTGTGCGCGGCGGTCCTGCCCTGACGGACGGCGTGCTGAGCGTCATCGGCGTGAGCTCTCCGGGCCGGGCGGGATCGGGCACGGCAGCGGCGTCACCGCGCGCGAAGACCTCGCAGTGGCCGGGCACGGTCAGGTACTCGTCCACGCGCAGCCGTCCCCTGTCGGTCGGCAGGCCGAGGCCGGCCACGAGCGGGGCGGGGCGTACGCCCACGCACCAGACCAGGGTGCGGGTGGAGACGAACTCGCCGTCGGCCAGGTGCCCTCCCCGGTGCCATCCCGCACCGAGGTGCCCGTACGGACCTCCAGGCCGTGATCGGCACCGGCACGGCACACTCCGCCACGCTGATGTGCCACGGCCTCGGCGCGGACAACCTCGTCGAGATCGAACCCTTGGGTCACCGCCCGAGCGGACGCCGCGCTGGAAACGGCCGACTACCCGACCTGGACCGTCACCGGCGACGGCCTGCTCAGCAACCCCCGCCGGGGTCCGGTCTTGGTAACGATCAGTGCGTCGCCTCGGTAGCGGTTGCGTTGATCAGCAGGATCGGTCCCGCTGACGCTCCCTGCCACATCGCGGCGGCAGACAGCAGGCCCTGCTCGGGGCGGGATCGGGCGCCACGTCCAGTTCTGAGGGGGCCGGGTCACGGCAACGTGATCCGGCTACCCGACCACACCCGGTATCAGCGTCGTACCCGCGCCATCCCCAGTCCGATCCAGGAGATGATCTCGCGCTGGATCTCGTTGTTGCCGCCGCCGAAGGTGAAGATCACGGCTGATCGGTAGCCGCGCTCCAGCTCGCCGTGCAGGACCGCCCCGGCCGAGCCCTCCTTGAGGGCGCCTGCCGCGCCGACGACCTCCATCAGCCAGGCGTACGCGTCACGGCGCGCCTCGGAGCCGTACACCTTGACGGCGGACGCGTCCTGGGGGGTGAGGCTGCCCTGCTCGACGGCGCCCACCATCTGCCAGTTGAGCAGCTTCATCGCGTCGAGCTTGGTGTGGGTCTGCGCGAGCCGCTTGCGCACCCAGCCGAGGTCGATGACGCGGCGGCCGTCGGCGAGCTTGGTCTCGGCGGCCCAGCGCTGGACGTCGTGGAGCGCGCGGATGGCCATGGTGCCGTGGGCGGCGAGGGTGACGCGTTCGTGGTTGAGCTGGTTGGTGATCAGACGCCAGCCCTTGTTCTCCTGGCCGACGCGGCGGGAGGCGGGTACCCGGATGTTCTCGTAGTAGCTGGCGGTGGTGTCGTGCGAGGCGAGGGTGTTGATGATGGTGCAGGAGTAGCCGGGGTCGGAGGTCGGGACCAGCAGCATGGTGATGCCCTTGTGGGGCGGTGCGTCGGGGTCGGTGCGCACGGCGAGCCAGACCCAGTCGGCGGTGTCGCCGTTGGTGGTCCAGATCTTCTGGCCGTTGACCGTGTAGTGGCCGGTGACCTCGTCGCCCTCGCGTACCGCGCGGGTCTTGAGAGCCGCGAGGTCGGTGCCCGCGTCGGGCTCGCTGTACCCGATCGCGAAGTCGATCTCGCCGGAAAGGATCTTCGGCAGGAAGTACGCCTTCTGCTCGTCCGTGCCGAACTGCATGATCGTCGGGCCAACGGTGTTCAGCGCCATCAGCGGCAGCGGTACGCCTGCCTGGGCGGCCTCGTCGAAGAAGACGAACTGCTCCATGGGGCTGAGGCCGCGGCCGCCGTACTCCTTGGGCCAGCCGACACCGAGCCAGCCGTCCGTGCCGAGGCGGCGGATCGTCTCACGGTAGAAGCGCTTCTGCGCGCCGGGCTCGGCGTAGCGGGCGTGGACGTTGTCCGGCACCAGGTCGGTGAAGTAGGTGCGCAGTTCGGCGCGCAACTGCTGCTGCTCAGGCGTGTATTCGAGGTGCACAGCCCCTCCAGGAGTCTCGCGGTCCGTCCCCGGGCGCGGCGCACACAGTAGAACGTGTTGCAAGAATCCGGAAGGGCCGGACCACGGAGAGGGGGAGCTACTGGCCAGGCAGCTCCACCGACTTGTAGAGGGCGTCGATCAACGCCATCTTGCGCGGGTCGTCGGCGATGTTGGGGCCCATGCGGTTCATCACATATCCCAGGCTGATGCCCGCCTCCGGGTCGGCGAGTCCGCAGGAGCCACCGAAGCCGTCGTGACCGAACGCCCGGGGGTTGGGGCCGTACGAACCGTTCTCACCGCTCAGCCAGAGGCCCAGCCCCACCTCCGTCTCGTGCTCGAAGCCCGCGCCCAGCACCAGGTCCCTGCAGCGGCCCTGGCCTTCGCGGACGCGCTCGGCCGCATCGGGCGACAGCAGGCGCCGGCCCCCGAACTCTCCGCGCCCGACGAAGATTCCGTACAGGGCCGCGACCGCACGGGCCGTTCCGTGGCCGTTGGCCGCGGGGATCTCGGCGGCGCGCCACTCGGGGGTGTTGGCGTCGGCGGCTCCGACGATGGGGTTGACCAGGGCCGCCAGCGCGGCGGGCTGCAACTGGGCGAAGACGGCGGCCTGTTCGCTGCTCGACGCGGCCCGCGGATGCACCAGCTCGGCGGCGCGCCCGGCCTCCTTCTCCGGCAGTCCGATGGTGAAGTCGATGCCGAGGGGTCCGGTCACCTCCTGGAGCAGGAACTCTCCCGGCAGCTGTCCGGTGATGCGCCTGATGACCTCGCCGACCAGGAAGCCGTAGGTCATGGCGTGGTACCCGGACTGCGTGCCCGGCTCCCACCAGGGCTCGGCTGCCGCCAGCCGCGACGTGGTCAGCTCCCAGTCGTAGAGCTCGGCGACCGTGTGCGGTTCGCGCAGTCCGGCCAGGCCCGCGCGGTGCGAGAGCAGATGGCGGACGAGAACGGCCTCCTTGCCGGCTGCGGCGAAGTCCGGCCAGTAGGTGGCGACCGGAGCGTCCAGATCGAGCTGCCCCCGGTCGGCCAGCAGATGGGCGCACAGCGCCGTAGGACCCTTGGTCGTCGACCACACATTGACGAGGGTGTCGCGCCCCCATGGAACGCTGCGCGCGGAGTCTGCCCAGCCGCCCCACAGGTCGACCACGGGCTCCCCGTCGATCAGAACACTCACGGCCGCGCCCAGTTCGCCGCGTTCGCGGAGGTTCTTCTCGAAGGCGGCCCGGACGGCCCGGAACCGTTCGTCGCAGTGGCCGTCGATCTGGGCTTCGCGCTCTGACATGGGGTCCTCCGTCGCCTCGGGCCGGTCTTGCGGCCTGCCGGTACCCGGCTCCCCAGAACGTACCGACTGGTCGGACTGGCGGGAAGAGTGCGAGCAGAAGGACGCCGGGCGGCACGGCCCCTCGTCCGCCCATGCCCCTCAAGCCCGGGCCGTCGCCGGGGTGAGCGAGGATGGAGGGAGAAGATCCACACCCCGGAAGGAACCCGATGGTCCTCGACGACTCCGTACTGCTGCGCACCGAGGGCCACGCGGGGTACATCACCCTCAACCGTCCCCGCGCCCTCAACGCCCTCAACCACGCCATGGTCCGCACCGTCGATACGGCGCTGGCCACATGGGAACAGGACCCTGCCGTCGAGGTCGTGGTCATCACCGGAGCCGGTGAGCGTGGGCTCTGCGCGGGGGGCGACATCCGCGCCGTCCGCGCGGACGCCCTGGCGGGCGGCAGCGCGTCGCTGGACTTCTGGCGGGACGAGTACCGCCTCAATGCCCGTATAGCCCGCTACTCCAAGCCGTATGTCGCCGTCATGGACGGCATCGTGATGGGTGGCGGTGTCGGCGTGTCCGCGCACGGCGACGTACGAATCGTCACCGAGCGGTCGAAGGTCGCCATGCCGGAGACGGGTATCGGCTTCGTACCGGATGTGGGCGGTACGCATCTGCTGGCGCAGGCGCCCGGCGAGCTCGGCACACATCTGGCGCTCACCGGCTCGGCGGTGGGCGCGGCCGATGCGCTGCTGTGCGGACTCGCCGATCACTTCGTACCGTCGCAGCGGCTGGCGGAACTCACCGCGTCACTCGCCGAGTCGGACGTGACCGAGGCCGTGAGGCGGTGTGCCGGGCCCGCCCCCGAGGGCGAACTGGCCAGGCACCGTGAGTGGATCGACGACTGCTACGCCGCCGACTCCGTGGAGGAGATCCTCGACCGGCTGCTCGGCCGGGGCGATCCGGCGGCGAAGGAGACAGCCGAGACGATCTTCAGCAGGTCGCCCACCTCCCTCAAGGTGACTCTCGCCGCGCTGCGCCGAGCCCGTGAACTCGGCGCGCTGGAGCCGGTCCTGGACCAGGAGTACCGCGTCTCGTGCGCGGCCTTCTCCTCGCCCGATCTGGTGGAAGGCGTCCGGGCGCAGGTCATCGACAAGGACCGCAGCCCGCGCTGGTCGCCCGCGGATCTTGCGCAGGTGACGGACGCGGACGTGGCCCGGTACTTCGCACCGCTCGGCGAGCGCGAACTCGGACTCGGACTCGTGCGCGACCTCGGACCCGGGCGGGGCACCGGACGCGGCCCCGGCGCCTGAGCTCAGCCGAGCAGATCGCGCAGCGAGGCCTTCATCCGGGCGACGAAGGCCTCGCGGACGGCCTCCTCCACAAGGTCCAGCGAAAGATACGGATTGAGATCCTCCAGCTCGACGAGCAGCAGCTCACCGTGGGGAGTCCGGCAGGCGTCGACGCGCTGGATGCCGTGGTCCAGGGTGTTCCAGTCGATGAACCGCTGGGCGAACTCCAGGTCCGCCGGGTCCGGTTCGTACCGCTCCAGCTCCCAGCGGCGCTCCGGGCGTGGGGCGTACAGGGCGTACTGGAAGTCCCGGTCGACGAAGTAGAACGACACCTCGTAGCGGAACGGGATCCTGGGCTGCACCAGGACGTCGCCGTGCATGACCTCGGTGAGGCGGTCGGGGTGGAGAAACTCCATCCCGATCGAGTCCGCCCCGATCTTCGGTTTGACGACGTACTCCACGGCCTGCGGCAGCCGTCCGAGGTCCTCACCGCGGTCCACGGTCGGTATCACCGGAAACCCGGCCGCGCTCAGCTCCACCAGATACTGCTTGCCCGCCATGTCCGCGCGGCCCGTCGGCGGATTGTAGAGGCGGGCGCCGGTCTTGCGGGCGAGGGGCACGGAAGGCGTCGTACTCCCGCTGGTAGTGCAGCACGGGACCGCTGTTGCGTACGAGGACGCCGTGGAAGGAGCCCATCAGACGCGCCGCGTCCAGCGGATGGCACAGAGCGACATCGAAGTCCTCGCGCAGCCGCCCGGAGAGGCGGATGTCCTCGTCGCAGTAGCGGCGGCCCTTCGCCTCATAGCCGAGATCCGTGACATAGAGGATGCTCGGGCGTGCGGCGGTCATGGTGCTCCCGGTACTCGGCGTGCATGGTCGGGCGTGATCGCCCGGCCTTCGTATCAATCGCCCGGCCTTCGTATCAATCGCCCGGCCTTCGTATCAGACGGCTCGAGTGCGGTCGGCAGCGGTCCTGCTCAGCGCTCGGGACGGAGCAGCAACAGCGCTGTGTCGTCGCCGCGCTCACGGTTGCCCGTCGCCTTGGCGATGAGACGGTCGGCCACGGCTTCCAGCGGCTGGTCGGTGGCGTGTCCCAGTTCCTCCGCCAGATCCGCCAGCGCCTCGTCCATGTCGACCCCTGGGACCTCGATCAGTCCGTCCGTGTACAGGACCAGCAGGGATCCCGGGAGCATCGACACCAATGTGGTCGGGTAGCCGGCCGACGGATCGACACCGAGCAGCGGGCCGCCGGCCAGGTCCAGGATGTGGACCCGGCCCTCCGGATCGCGGAGCAGCGGCTGGGGGTGTCCGGCACGGGCCAGCAGGGCACGGTGGCGCAACAGGTCCAGGTGCAGATATACGCAGCTGGCCAGCAGGTCTCCTTCGAGGTCGATCAGCAACCGGTTGGTGGATTCCATGACCCGACCGGGCGGCTGGCCCACCGCCGTGTAGGCGCGGACCGCAGTGCGGACCTGGCCCATCAGTCCTGCGGCGGTGACATTGTGGCCCTGCACATCGCCGATGACGGCGGCCGCCGCGTCGCGGGTGCGCATCAGGTCGTAGAAGTCGCCGCCGATGTCCATGCCCTGGGTGCCGGGAAGATACCGCGCGGCGACCTCCAGACCGGGCAGCTTGGGCAGCGAGTTCGGGAGCAGTGCTGACTGGAGTCCGTGGGCCAGCCGGTTCTTGGCGTCGTAGAGCCGGGCCCGCTCCAGGGCCTGGGCGATGAGACCGCTGAGGCTGGTGAGCACGGCACGCTCGTCGCTGGAGAAGTGGTGCGGCTGCGAGTAGCCGAGGACGCAGGTGCCGACGGGGCGTCCGGAGGCGATCAGCGGCAGATAGGCCCAGGCAGCCATGCCGTCCGGAGTCACGAAGCGGGCGGGATAGATGCGCTCCAGCTGCGCACGCGTCTCGAAGAAGGACGGCACTCCGCTCGAGAGCGCCTGGGCACCGGGGGTCTGGGCGACCAGGGGCATGCCGTCGAACTGCTCCACGATCGACGCGTCCTCGTACCCGCGGTGTCCCAGGACGCGCAGCCGGCCCGACTCGGACGCGAGCATGACCAGCGACCGGCTCCCGACAGCCGGCATGATCTCGTCGGCCACCAGCTCGATCACGTCGGACACGCCCACGGCCTCCGTCAGCGCACTGGCCAGGTTGAGGATGTGAGAAATGGCGACCAGCCGTGCGGGGTGCTCGGACGGCACGTCGGAGGGCATTTCCCGGACCGTTCCGCGGGCCGGGGTGATGCGCACGCTGATCCCGTTCCGGCTGGGGTGGAGCCGGAACATCAGCCAGTCCTGGGGCGGGCGCAGCGCGACGAACGAGGTGGCGTGCTGGCTGATCAGGGCCGCCCGGTAGCGGTCCTCGTACACCGGATCGTTCAGCCAGGGCAGCGCGGACCACAGCTGGCCTCCCAGCAGCTCGCCCACCGGCGCACCGACCAGCTCGCCGGCGGCGGGATTCGCGTAGGTGACGCGACCGTCCACGTCCAGCGAGCACATACCGTCCGGAATCCGCGCCAGCAGGTGCACGGCCTCGACCGCGCCGGACGTACCCGCCATGGCGGTCGGTCCCAGGAAGTCGGGCTCGGGGACGAGGGGGCGGCCTGCCTCCGCGGCCCGGCGCAGCCGCAGGGCGAGGCGGTCGCAGGCAGCAGTGAGACGGCCGCGTTCGTCGTCGGAGATGACCGACGGATGGGAGCCTGGCCAGGTGACGAACACCGCTCCGTACGCGGTGTCGTCGGTCGCGATGGGCAGGGCGGCGAGGGCGAACGGATACGGCAGGACCACCGCGATCCGTTGATAGCGGCTCGCCATTTCCTCCTCGCCGGGGACCCAGATCAGCCGCCGTTCGCGCAGGGCGTCGGCGACAGGGATGGGTGAGCTGAGCGAGATCCGCTCCCAGGGCGCGGCGAAGGCTCGGGGCAGTCCGGCCATGACGGCCATCTCGAGCACCTGCTCATCGGGCGACAGCAAGTACACGGCGCCGGAGTGGGCGTGGACATCGTCCATCATCCCGGCCAGGGCCAGAGACAGGAGGGGGTGGGAACCCTCGCTTGCGCTGTCCGGCGGGGTGGGCCCGGTGGCAAGCGGGTCCGGCAAGGGAAACCACCTCCTCCCGCCGCAATGCTCACGACCAAGGCTGCCGGTTGCGGGGGCTTCCCGCACGGCGAGCGGCGGTGCGGTCCGCTCGCCGTGCGGTGCGGTGTGCCCATCGGGGGCGGCACGACTGCCGGCGGGCCGGTCGGCGGGCGCGCGCGAGCCGGACCTGCCCGGAGGCCGCACGCGCGGCTGCGGAGCGACGATGCCCCTGAGGCGCTTGCGCAGCGACCCTGTCGCGGAGCCGCGCGCGCGGCAGCTCACCGCGGGCGCGTGCCGCCCGGGCCGGCACACCGTCCGGGCGGCGCACCGCACGCTCGGCCCGGAGAACGGCCGCCTCGCCCGGGCCGGCTCGCGGGGCGCCGGGCGCGGGACACGGGGCCACCGGGCGCAGGGCCCCTCCCCGGCCACGACGGGCCTACGCGCTCCCCGGCCACGACGGGCCTTACGCCGCCCGGCGCGATGCCACCCCCTCCGCCGCGATGCGAATCTCTGTACGTTCCGTGACGCCGCCCACCGTCACCGCCAGGGTGACCGTCCCCGGCCGCAGCGCGGTGAGCCGGCCCGTAACCGGGTCGAACGCCGCCGCATGGCGGTGGCGAGCGTCCTCAGGCGCGCCGATGTACAGGTTCGGCGAGCCCGTCCAGTCCGCGCTCAGCGGGAACACCACCGGGACCCGCCGTGCACCCTGCGTGACCGTCGCCCGGGCGTCCGCGGCGTGGCCGGGCTTCAGCACAGCGGGCGCGTCCAGGGTCAGGCCGTCGACATGCGCCCGGGTCTGGACGGAGACCCAGTCCGGGCGGCCCTCCCACGGGCGAAGCCGTCCCGCCAGTTGCTCCCCGCGCGACACCTTGTCGACGCCGACCAGCGACCAGCCCGTGAAGCCGCCCTCGTCCGCCGGGCCCGCCGGGGCCTTGCCCGAGTTGCCGTTGATCAGATACGGCACGCCGTCCACATGCTCGGCGTGGAAGACGCCGACATGGCTGCCCACGAGACCCGCCCCCTTTCCGGTCGTACGGCGGAACTCCGCGAGCCACTGCTCGATCAGCGCCGCCTCCTTGCGGTCGCCGAGCCGGCTGCCCTTCTGCACGGTCGGGTCCCGCGGCGGGACGTGCTCGACGAGCATCACCGCCGAGATGCTCGCGTCCCTCGCCGCCGCGTCGAGCTGCGCGCGCACCGCCTTGATCTGGTCGAAGCCGCCGCCCCGCAGGCTCAGGCTCGAGGTGTCCAGGGTCAGGAACCGGGTACCGCGATGGTCGAACGTGCGGTGCGCGGGCCCGAATTCGGCGATGAAGTTGTCGATCTTGCCGCCCATCACCTCATGGTTGCCCGGCACGTAGTACCAGGGCAGCTCGTCCCCCAGTTCCTCGGTCAGGACGCGGCGCGCGAAGGCCAGATCCGCCGGAGAGCCCTCGTCGACGAGGTCGCCGTTGACGATGAGGAAGTCGGGCCGCGCGGCCTTGATCTCGCGCAGGGTCCGGCGCGCCTGCGCCACGATCGCGCTGTCGGGGTCGCGGGCGACGAACTGCGCGTCGGACATGACCGCGAACTGCCAGTCCCTGTCCTCGGTCTCGGCCGCCGGGTCGATCAACGGGTCGGCCGTACGGGGCTGTTGAGGCAGCACGACCGTCGGTGGCACCTGCGCGGTCAGGCCGTCGATCACGATCTTCCCGGTGTACTGCTTGGCGGCCGCGGTCTCGGCCAGATAGAAGCGGTGCACCGACAGCGGCATCGCGGCCCCCGGCGGCACGGCGAAGGTCACCTGCCGCCAGCCCGTCCAGGTGACATACGGTCCGCGCAGCAACTGGTCGGAGCCGGCCGCATCCTTGAGATGCAGTGTCGGCCACGCGCCCTTCCCGTCGCCCTTGATCCAGAGCGTGAAGGACTGCGGCTGGCCCGGAACGACGATCTGCCGTGGCGGGTTGGCGTACGCGGCCCTGGTCGCGGTCGACTGCGTGAAGTCGTAGGTGAGCTCCAGGCCCGTCCCACTCTGTCCTTCGGGTGTCGCCGCGACCGAGCCACTCGCGCGGGCCTGGCTGAAGGTCCAGGACGCGGCGTCGTCGAAGCCGGAGACCGGCTGCTCGGCGAGGCCGACGCTGACGGCGAACACGGTGGTGACGCCCGCGGCCGTCGCCGTGATCTGTCCGGCCCCGCTGCCCGTGCGGGACGTGACGGTGAACGAGCCCCGGCCGTCGTCGCGGATGTCGAAGAGCGTGTGGTCGTAGCCGAGTTGCACATCGGCCGGTTCCACGGGCGCGCTGTTGCCCTGGGCGTCGAGCCCGAGGATGCCGAAGGTGCCGGTGGCGCTCGCGTCCGCGAGGCCGACCCGCTCGGTGGTCGGCTCGATTCCGGCCAGGTCGTCGAGCACGGTCAGCTCGGTGCTGCCATGGGCACCCGCACGTTCCGCGCGTACCTCGGTCGTGCCGCTGTGCCTCGCCCGGAACGTCCCGTGGTCGTCGACCCGGCCCACCGAGGGCTGGACGGCCCGCCAGTGCGGTGCTCCGGCGGCCGGTCCGTATGTCTCGTCGTAGCCGGCGGCGGTGAGCCGGCGGGTCAGGCCGGGGAACACCCGCTCCGGGTGGCCGCCCTTGACCGGGTCGGCAGTGGGGGCGCTCCCGGCGGGCGTGCGGGTCTCGACCCAGAAGCCGCGCAACCGGCCGCTGCCGTCGGGCGCGGTGAGCGCGAGGCCGTTGGGGACGGTGCGTTCGCTGCCGTCGGAGGGACTGTTCTCCACCTGGAGGGCGTCGCTGCCGGGTTCGCGGGCGACGAGTGTCGAGGAGCCCCCTCCGTCGAGGTTGAGCGCGCTGTGCGCGCCGGCCTTCTTCATCATCAGGCCGAGTTCGGTGAGGGTGACTCCGCCGCTGTCGGCCTGGCGGCCGTCGACCGTGATGACCTGCATCGCGCGGCCGTCCTTGGAGAATCCGACGGCGGTACGGGGAGCGGCGGTGTTGTTGCCTTCGCCCTCGTGGTTCAGCGGTACGCCGTCGACAACGAGGAGTTCGCGGCCGCCGACGGCGGTACGCGGGACAGGCCCGCTGTCGGTACGCGGCCGGTACTCCAGGGAGACGGCGTCGCCCGGGCGCAGCGCCGCCAGCAGCCCCACTCCGGCCTCCCGGCCGACCAGGACAGTGGTGTCCGCGGCGATCGGCCCGGTGCCGGGCCGATCGGTGACGGCGACGACCTTGCCGTCCCGTAACACCGCTTCGGCGACGGGAGTCGCGGCGTCGACGGTCAGCGCGCGGTCGGCGGTTCCCCAGGCGGCGGTGTACGCGCCGATCCCGCCGGCCGGGACGTTCGCGGCGTTGTACGCGGTCAGGGGGTGCGCACCGGACGGCAGCGTGAGAGTGCCGTCGAAGTACAACTGCAGGACACGTCCGGCGTTCTCCGGCCCGATGCCGACGGCCCGGTTGGCGCCGGTGGCCGGCGAGTGGGTGACCTTGCCGTCCTTGATGCCGGGGCCCTGCGGTGCGCCGGTCTGGTTGATGTCGAAGAAGTCCGCGTTGATCGCGGCGACCGTGCGCCGGCCCTTGCCGGGGTCATGCTGTGCGGCGAGTTCGGAGACGGCGCGGCGGTCGGCGACCTTCCCGGAGGAGAGGTAGTCGGCCTGTACGCCGCTGCCGTCGAGGTCGACGGAGAGCGCGTCGACGCGCAGCCACTTGTCCGATTCGAGCCGGTCGTACGAGGTGAGGCTGATGCCCGGAGCGATCGGCCGGGAGCTGCGCGCGGTCTCGATGCCATCGCCGTCCGCGACGGATCTCGGCCGTCCGGCCGGACCGCTCGCGGGCGGCGGCGCGACGGGCCGCAGCACTTCGGCGGAGTCTCGGGGACGGGGGTCGGGGGTGGAATCGGCGACGGCCGGGGAAGTCGCCCCAGCCGTCAGTGCGGACACCGTCGCGAACAGCACGACGGACCGTCTTGCTCTGCCAAGGCCCACAACTACTCCAGGAATCCAGCTGGTTGAGCGCGTAATGCTGTCGGCGGACAGCATCGCGGCGCTCGGACCGACACACCAGGGGGCAGTGGGAACGATGGGAGGAACAGTCGGGGAGCACAGGCAATGGCACGACCATTGGCGCCCGGGAGATCAAGTGATCATTCCACTGGGCCCGGGTGCCCGGGCGCCGGCCGTTCTCCGTCTCACCGGCCCGCCGGTAGCTCCGCGTGCGAGCCACATTCACGAAAGAAAGCTGTAACAATTCACCATGCGAGACGATTTCCGGTGGACATTGACGTGACCGGAAGTCGCTGTCATTCTCTCCGGTGTGAGTCAAGCTGACATTCTCGTATCGCGCCTGCACGTCGATCTTCGACGGCACGCCAGCGCACTCTGTGCCGCCGGCCGCTGAAACACGCACAGCTGACTTCTCTTCCGGTGTCGAGCCCTCTCTCCAGAGGGTTCCGGCCAGGCTGAGCACCTCCGCCCCACCGAGGCAGCAATTCTCACGGCAAGGCCCTTAAAAGAGCCTTCCGATTCTCTTCAACCCTTTTCCTGAACCTGTCGCGCGCCTTTTCAGCGCGATGTTTCAGGCATCTTCGCATACCCCGAAACGGAATGACTGATGACCTCCATCCTGGCTGTTTCCGGAAGCCCGTCCGTGAACTCGCGCACCGAATTGCTGGTCGAGCACGCGGTCCAGCGACTGTCCGTCACCGGCTTTGACGCGGGCCATCTGAAGGTACGTGAGCTGCCCGCGGCCGAACTGCTGGCCGGCCGGTCCGACTCGCCCGCCCTGCGTGCGGCGGCCGAGCAGGTCGCCGCGGCGGACGGTCTGATAGTGGCCACACCCGTCTACAAGGCCTCCTACACCGGACTGCTCAAGGCCTTCCTCGATCTGCTGCCGCAGTCCGGCCTGGCCGGAAAGACGGTTCTGCCGCTGGCCACGGGCGGCAGCCTGGCACACGTACTCACCATCGACTACGCCCTGCGCCCGGTTCTTTCGGCGCTCGGGGCCCGGCATGTCGTCGGCGGCTCCTTCCTCCTCGACAGCCATGTCGAGCGGCTGCCCGAAGGCGGGGCGCAGTTGAGCCCCGAGGCCGAGCTCCGGCTCTTCGACGTCGTCGACGAGTTCATCCAGTCGCTCCCCACCCGAATCCTCTCCCCCGCCCAGTCCCCAGCCCCCGGTGCGGCGACCTCCGCCTCCCGCAGCCACTGAAGGAACCCGACGTGCACACCACAACCAGACGTAACTTCCTCGTCCTCACCGGCATCTCCGCGCTGGCGGCGGCCGGCTGCGGCACGGCGGTCGGCAGCGGCACGCGGAACACCACCACGCTCCGCTACCAGGGTTCGGTCGGCCAGGTCAGCCCGCCCGAACTCGCCGCTTCCCTCGGCTACTTGGAGGATCTGAAGCTCAAGTGGGTGGGTAACACGATCAGCGGTCCGCAGGACATCCAGACCGCCGCGTCCGGCCAGACCGACTTCGGCGGCGCCTTCAACGGAGCCGTGGTCAAGCTCGCCGCCCGCAAGGCCCCCATCAAGGCCGTCGTCAGCTACTACGGCTCCGACAAATACGCGTACAGCGGCTTCTACGTGACCGAGAAGAGCGCCATACGTACGGCCCGCGACCTCATCGGCAAGAAGGTCGGCATGAACACCCTCGGCGCCCACCACGAGGCGATGCTCGACATCTACCTCAAGAAGAACGGGCTGAGCCGGGCCGAGGCCGAGCAGGTCGAGCGGATCGTCATCCCACCCGTCAACACCGAACAGTCCCTGCGCCAGCGCCAGATCGATGTGGCCGTACTCGGCGGCATTCTGCGCGACAAGGCGCTGGAGAACGGAGGCGTACGCAAGCTCTTCAGCGACTACGACCTGCGCGGGGCTTTCAGCGCCGGTACGTATGTCCTGACCGAGCGCTTCATCAAGCAGAACCCGGAGACCGCGCGGACCTTTGTCACCGGAGTGGGCAAGGCCCTGGACTGGGCCCGCACCACGCAGCGCGACGAGGTCGTCGCGCGCATGACCGAGATCGTCGCCAAACGCAAGCGCAACGAAAGCGCCGCCGCGCTCAAGTACTGGCGTTCCTACGGCGTCTCGGCGCCGGGCGGCCGGATCGAGGAGAAGGAGCTGTCGGTCTGGGCCGACTGGCTCACCGAGCGCGGCGACCTCAAGTCCGGCCAGGTCAGCGTCTCCGACCTCTACACCAACGAGTTCAACAACCGTACCAAGAAGGCGAGTTGACCCCGTGACCGCCAAGATCAGCTTCCGAGGGGTGGGCAAGACCTTCCCCGTACGCGGAAAACAGCAGCACGTCACCGCGCTGGACGGGATCGATCTCGATATCGCCGCCGGTGAGTTCGTGGTCGTCGTCGGCCCGAGCGGCTGCGGAAAATCCACCCTGCTCGATCTCCTCGGCGGACTCTCCGAACCCACCAGCGGTCAGATCCTGCTGGACGGCGAGCCCGTCACCGGACCGGGTCTGGACCGGGGCATCGTCTTCCAGCAGTACGCCCTGCTGCCCTGGCGCACCGCGCAGGGCAATGTGGAGTTCGGCCTGGAAGCCACCCGGGTGCCCCGCCGCGAGCGGGCCGAGCGCGCCAGGGAGTATCTGGCGCTCGTCGGTCTCAACGGCTTCGAGGACCGGCATCCGCACGAGCTCTCCGGTGGCATGCGCCAGCGCGTGGCGATCGCCAGGAGCCTTGCCTACGACCCCGATGTGCTGCTCATGGACGAGCCGTTCGCCGCGCTCGACGCGCAGACCCGCGAGTCCCTCCAGGACGAGCTGCTGCGGATCTGGCAGCGCACCGGCAAGACGATCGTCTTCATCACGCACGGCATCGACGAGGCGGTCCATCTCGGGCAGCGGGTCGCCGTCCTCACCTCCCGTCCCGGCCGGATCAAGGAGGTGGTGCCGATCGGCCTCGGCAACCGCGGCGCCGACACCGATCCGCGCTCCAGCCCCGAGTTCGCGCACCACCGCCATCAGATCTGGAACCTGCTGCGCGACGAGGTCAGCCGGGCCCAGCAAGAGGAGAGGGAGGTCGCAACGCTATGAGCATCGCCACCGAGAAGGCGCTCGCGACAGCCGTCGATGTGAACGGCGCCGCTCAGCGCACCGACCCCGCACTCGCCGCCCCACCAGTCCGTACCCGCGCACTGCCCGCCCCGGTCCGCCGCGCCGGCCGGATCCTGCTGACTGTGGTCACCCGAAGCGTCGCCATCGCCGTGCTGCTCGCGGTGTGGGAGGCGGCGCCCCGGCTCGGACTCGTCGACCGGACGTTCCTGCCGCCGTTCTCGGAGGTCGCCGTCGCCTGGTGGCAGCTGCTCCTGGACGGCCAGCTCGCCGAACACACTCAGGCCAGCCTCCAGCGTTCGTTCACCGGCTTCGGTCTCGCGGTCGTCATCGCCGTACCGCTCGGCCTGCTGATCGGCTGGTACCGGCCGCTCGCGGATCTCCTCGGGCCGCTCCTCGAGGTCTTCCGCAACACCGCCGCGCTCGCCCTGCTGCCGGTCTTCGTCCTGCTGCTGGGCATCGGCGAGACCTCGAAGATCTCCATCGTGCTGTACGCCTGCACCTGGCCGATCCTGCTGAACACCATCAGCGCCGTGAGCAGCGTCGACCCGACCCTGCTCCGGCTGGCCAGGTCGATGGACCTGCCCGCTCCGAGGATCTTCCAGAAGGTGATTCTGCCCGCCTCCGTGCCGACCGTCTTCACCGGCATCCGGCTGGCCGGCGCGGTCGCCATCCTGGTCCTCGTCGCCGCCGAGATGGTGGGCGCCAAGGCCGGGCTCGGCTATCTCGTCAACGCCTCACAGTTCAACTTCGCGATCCCCGAGATGTACGCCGGGATCATCACCATCTCCGCCATCGGCGTGGCCTTCAACCAGCTCCTCGTGGCTCTTGAACGTCGCTTCACGTCCTGGCGCACCCCGACCGGAAACTGAGGATCCGACCATGTCCGCCGACACCCCACGCCAGTTCCATCTCAACGCGTTCCTCATGAACGCCGGCCACCACGACGCCGCCTGGCGCCATCCGCGCACCCAGCCCGACCGGATCACTGATCTCTCGTACTTCCAGGAGCTGGCCCGTACCGCCGAGCGCGGCAGACTCGACTCGCTGTTCCTCGCGGACGGCGTCGCCCTGTGGGGCAATGCCCGCTACAACGCGGTCGGCGGTTTCGAGCCGCTCACGCTGCTGTCCGCACTGGCCGTTGCCACCGAGCACATCGGTCTTGTCGCCACCGTCTCCACGACGTTCAACGAGCCCTTCCACGTGGCACGGAAGTTCGCCTCGCTCGACCACCTCAGCGGCGGGCGCGCCGGCTGGAACATCGTCACCTCCGGGAATGAGGCCGAGGCCAGGAACTTCGGTCGCGAGGAGCATCTGGAGCACGCTCTGCGCTACGAGCGCGCCGCCGAGTTCCTCGACGTGACCAAGGAGCTGTGGGACAGCTGGCGCGATGACGCGACGGTCATCGACCGCGAGCGCGGGGTCTACACGGAGGACGGCGCGGTACGGCCGATCGAGCACCGCGGCAAGCATTTCCGCGTCGACGGGCCGCTCAACGTACAGCGTTCGCCGCAGGGCCATCCACTGCTGGTGCAGGCCGGCTCCTCGGAGGACGGCAAGGAGTTCGCCGCCCGGTACGCGGAGGCGGTGTTTACCGCCCAGCAGACCCTCGCCGACGGCCAGACCTTCTACAAGGACCTCAAGTCACGGCTCGCGAAGTACGGCCGTACGCCCGACCAGTTGAAGATCCTCCCGGGAATCTGCCCCATCATCGGCGCGACCGAGGCCGAGGCCCTGGCGCTGGAGGACGAACTGACGGGCCTGCAGGTCCCGGAGTACGGGCTGCAGCAGCTCTCCGGGATGCTCGGCACGGATCTGAGCGGTCTGCCGCTCGACGGTCCGCTGCCCGAGCTCCCCGAGGAGCAGGACATCAACGGCAACAAGTCCCGTTTCACGCTGGTGGCGGATCTCGCCCGGCGCGAGCAGCTCACCATCCGGCAGCTGATCGCCCGGCTCGGCGGCGGCCGCGGCCACCGGGTCTTCGCCGGTACGCCCGAGCAGATCGCGGACCAGCTCGAGCAGTGGTTCACCGCCGGCGCGGCGGACGGATTCAACATCATGCCGCCGTATCTGCCCGGCGGACTGGAGGACTTCGTCGACCAGGTGGTGCCGCTGCTGCAGGCGCGCGGCCTGTTCCGTACGGAGTACAGCGGTCGCACCCTGCGCGACCACTACGGCCTGGAGCGGCCCGCAGGCCGGCCTGCACTCACCCACTGACCCCGTTCACTCACCGCCCAGAGAAAGGCAGCACCCGCATGACCAGCACCGGTTTCGACATTCGCCGGATCGGCGGCCGCATCGGCGCCGAGATCCTCGGCGTCGACATCTCCACCGACCTCGACCCCGCCATCGTCACCGAGATCAGCGCGGCGCTCGTGGAGCACAAGGCGCTCTTCTTCCGCGGCCAACAGCTCGACGACACCGCGCAGATACGCTTCGCCTCGCTCTTCGGCGAGCTCACGACCGCGCACCCCACAGTGCCTTCCGTGGAGGGCCAGCCGCACATCCTCCCGGTGGACGGTGACGAGGGCATCCGCGCGAACCAGTGGCACACGGACGTCACGTTCCTGCGCACGCCGCCGAAGGCGTCCACGCTGCGCAGCCTGGTGGTCCCGCCGTACGGTGGCAACACCCTCATCGCGAACTCCGTCACCGCCTACCAGGATCTGCCGGACGCGCTCCGCGAGCTGGCGGACCGGCTGTGGGCCGTCCACACCAACGCGTACGACTACGCCGAGCCGAAGTCGGAGAAGGCGGCCGAGCACCGCAGGCAGTTCGTCTCCACGAGGTATCGCACCGAGCACCCGGTGGTCCGCGTCCACCCGGAGTCGGGCGAGCGCGGTCTGTTCATCGGCGGCTTCGCACAGAGTCTGGTGGGCCTTTCGCCGTCCGAGTCACGCGACATCCTGCGGATCCTGCAGTCGTACGTGACCCGCCCGGAGAATGTCGTCCGCTGGACCTGGGCCCCGGGGGATCTGGTCCTCTTCGACAACCGCAGCACCCAGCACTACGCGCCCGACGACTACGGCGACCTGCCTCGACTGCTGCACCGGGTGACGGTCGCGGGCGATGTCCCGGTCGGTGTCGACGGCGGGCTCAGCCGGGTCGTCGAAGGAGACGAGGCGGCTCACTACACGCCTGCCGCGGCCTGATTACGAGACAAAGCCGCAGAACGCAACAAGGCGGGTGGGCCGTCCCCGACGGCCCACCCGCCTCGCGTCTTCCGTGCCGGCGTCAGTGCTGCGCGCTACGGCGCTTCCGCGCGGCCCACATGATGCCGCCGCCCGCGACGATGACCAGAGCGGCCGCGCCGCCGATCAGCGGTGTGGAGCTGGAGGAGCCCGTCTCGGCCAGGTCGCCCGAGGGGGAGCTGGGCTTGGTCGAAGCCGGGGGCACCTCAGCAGAGCTGGTGGCCGTGCTCGGCGTGTCGCTCGGCGTCTCACTCGGAGTCTCACTCGGCGAGGGAGTGGAACTCGGGGTCTCCGACGGGGTCGGACTGGGGGTGTTGTTCTCGCACACCGGCGCCGTCTCGGTCAGGTCGCGCGAGAACTTGTCGTTGTCGCCCGCCTTCACCACGAGGCGAACGGAGAGCTCCTTGTCATGCTTGGGGAGCTCGAGCTTCTTGTCGAAGCTCCCCCTGAACGTCTCGGTGGGCAGCAGGTCCTTGCCGTCCACCGTGACGGTCACGGTGTTGTCGTCCTTGGAGCTGTAGGCGGTGAGGTGGACGCTGACGTCGGTGCAGGTCACCTTCCACTCCGGGGTGTGCGCCTGAGCGGTTCCGGCCGCCAGGCCGACGCCGAACACACCGGCCGTCGCGACCGCTGCGAAGGCGCCTGCGCGCCGCCACGATCTGTTTATTGTTGTCACAAATTCCTCCACGGTTGCCACGCCACCCATCTGGCGGTGGGCGCAGAGTACCGCCACGCTCACAGAGGTCGGCACCCACCCCACCTCCCCCACGACTGACTCGCGTCACTCCTAGGGGCGTTCAGGACCACAGGCACACGGTGACCGAAATGAACAGCAACAATTCCGACGTAAAAACCCGCGTCACTGTCCTGGTCGCGCTCGCCGCGAATCTGGTGATCGCGGTGGCGAAGGCGGTCGCCGGATGTCCGGCATCCGTTCGGTTACGGCAAGGAGCGCTATTTCTACGGAGGCGCCGGCGGACTGATGCGTCGCCGTCACTTCCCGGGCGGGTTCGTGGCGTGGGCCCAGAGCGGCAGGGCGACCCAGCAGATGACGAACCAGACGACCATTGCGGCCACCAGCAACAGGGCGAGCGCGTCGTCCACGACCAGTCGCAGGATCAGCAGCAGCGACGACGCCATCGTGCACAGCAGCAGAAACAGTCCGACAAGCGTGAGGCGGGAGGCCCATTGGACGGTCTCCGGTTTGAGCCGCCGGCCGGTGAGGAGCCGATGGATGGACACGGGACCGATGAGAGCTCCGGTCGTCGCCGCCCCCAGCAGAATGGTGACCGTATAGATATCGCGGTCGGTGTCGGACAGGCCGGCGAAACGGGCCTGGAACGCCACCGTGAGCAGGAATCCAAACAGGACTTGCACACCTGTCTGGGCAACTCGCAATTCCTGCAGCAGTTCAACCCACAGCCGGTCCGCCCGTTCCTCCGGTGTCTCGTCCCGACCGCGCTCACGACCGCTTCTGCCTTGCTCCATCACCGGGCGCCTCCCTCATGTCCGTGTGGCGCTTTCCTCTTATATCGCACTCCTTATGCGGCGTCCTGCATGATCTCGCGGCGAAGTCGCTCGCAGGAGTTGCTGATCAGGCGTGACACATGCATCTGGGAGATGCCGAGGTCCTCGGCAATGCTGCGCTGTGTCATGTCGCGGAAGAACCGCATGTAGAGGATTTTCCGTTCCCGCGCCGGTAAGCGCCGCAGCCGGGGCTTGACTGCCTCCCGGTCGATGACGACATCGAGCGCGGGATCCGGGCCGCCCAGGCCGTCGCACAGTGTGTATCCGCCCTCGCCGCCCGGGAGTTCGGCGTCCAGGGACAGGGCGCCGAAGGAGTCGGCGGCCTCCAGCCCGGCCCTCGCCTCCTCCGGCGTCAGCCCGGCCTGCGTGGCGATCTCCGCAAGGGTCGGCGCCCGGCCCGAGACGGTCTGGAGGAGCTCGCGCTGGGCCGTACGGACCCGATTGCGCTGGTCCTGGACCCGACGTGGCACATGGAGGGTCCACATGTGGTCACGGAAGTGTCGTTTGACCTCACCGGTGATGGTGGGGACGGCGAAGCCGGCGAACGCGGTACCGCGCTCGGGGTCGTACCGGTCGACGGCCTTGACCAGACCCAGAGCCGCCACCTGGCACAGGTCTTCGAGGGACTCCCCGCGGTTCCTGAACCGGCCGGCGATCCGCTCCGCCATGGGCAGCCAGGCATTGACCAGCTGCTGGCGTACGGCCTCGCGTTGGGCCCCCTCGGGCAGGTGCGCCAGTCGGTCGAAGTCGGCTGCGGTGTCGGGGGCGTCGTCGTGCGAATGCTTCCTGCTCGCGTGTGTGCGCATGATGCGCTGCCACTCCCTCAGCGGTACGGAACGGATGATTGCCACCGCGGGAATTACGGATACACACGCAGCCGCACCAGGGCGCGCCGTGCCACTCCCACGGACGTGCCTCCGGTCCGAAGCACGAAACGCGTCTGCCCAGAGCGTTGGCGACGAAACACGGGCAGATAAATCAGCGCCAATCGCGGACCGCCCAAAACCGACGTGTAGGCGGACGGGTAATGGGAACCCGCCAGGTGGATGCAGACCAGTGGTAGGCGAGAAGCGAATGATGAACGGCGGCCCTGGGGCCGCCGTTCATCATTTTCGGCGGTGCCCCCGTTATGCACGGTGAATCGCCTCGGTGAATCGCCTCGGCACCGTCAGCGCAGGGCGGCGAGACGTCGGCGGGCGGGGCCGATCGCTCGACCGCCACCGATCACGCCGGCCCATGGCTTGGTACGCGCCTGGTCGAGCGCATCGGTCACCGTCCAACGGCGAGCGGTGAGTTCGGGGTCCTTCAGCTGATCCCAGCTGACGGGGGTGGCCACCGGCGCGCCCGGCTTCGGCCGCACGGAGAACGGCGCCACGGCCGTCTGCCCATATCCGTTGCGCTGGACGTCCAGATAGAGGCGACCGCCTCTCGCCTGTTTGCGTACCTCGGTGGTCAGCCGGTCCGGGTCGCGATCGGCGAGCGTCTGCGCGACCTCCCTGGCGAATTCACGCGCCTCGTCGAAGCCCGCCCCGCGTGCCAGCTGCACGATGACGTGCAGGCCCTTGGAGCCGGTGGTCAGCAGGACGGACGGCAGCTGGAGTTGGTCGAGCAGCTCACCGAGCTGCTCCGCCGCCCGGCGTACGGGTTCGAAGTCGTCCTCCGCCGGATCGAGGTCGAAGACCAGCCGGTCGGGCTGCTCCGGCCGGTTCGCGCGCGACAGCCAACGGTGGAAGGTGATGCACGCCTGGTCGACCAGATGAATCAGGGTCGCGGTGTTGTCGCACACCGTGTGGGTCACAGTGCCGTTCGCCTTGGCCACCTCGACCCTGCGCACCCAGTCCGGACAGTTGTCCGGGGTCTGTTTCTGCATGAAGCCGGGGCCGCCGATGCCGTCCGGATGCCGTTCCAGCATCAACGGCCTGCCGCGCAGATGCGGCAGCATGAACGGCGCGATGCGGCGGTAGTAGTCGACGAGGTCTGCCTTGGTGAGTCCGTCGTCGGGAAACATGACCTTGTCGGGCCGGTGGATCTCAACGGTGCGCCGGCCTGCCCGCACCTTGTATGACATCTCACTGCTCCTTGTGAGGGGCTCCCTCGAGCCGGGGGACTTCCGGCGAGGCGCTGTCCAGAGGAACCTGCGGGGAGCGGACGAGGCCCAGCTGGACGCTCTGGCGCGGCAGCACTGCGTCCAGCAGCCAGTCGGCGGTGACGCGTACCCGGTTTCCCGGCATGGCGGCCAGGTGGTAGCCGCGGGTGACGGCGCCCGCGAGCGGTCCCGACAGCGGGACGCCCAGCGGATTCGCGGCGGCCTGGATCCCGCCGAGGTCCACGGCGAAGCCCAGATCGTGGTGTTCATAGCTGCGCTGCTCGCCGTGGCCGAGAGTGGCGGCGATATTGAGTCCGGCCAGCTTTCCCTGCCGGGAGGCGTGCTGGGCCGTCATCGGCGTGTACTCCCCCGGCCGGGTCGGATCGGGTACTGCCGCCGCGTCGCCGCAGGCGAAGACCTCGGGACAACCGGGTACGTTCAGCCGGGAGTCGACGACGAGACGGCCGTGCTCGAGAGGCAGTCCGACCTCGGAAACCAGCGGGTCGGGACGCACGCCCACGCACCAGACCAGCGTCCTCGTGTCGATGAACTCCCCGTCGTCCAGCAGGACTCCTGCCTGGGTGGCCTCCTTGACGGAGGTCCCGGTGCGCACGTCGACGCCGCGACGGCGCAGTACCCGGTCGGCCGTCGAGGACAGCCTGCGGTCCAGCCCGGGCAGCACCCGGTCCGCGACGTCCAGCAGCAGCCAGCGCGCCCGGCCGTGGTGTTTCCCGGTGCGCTGCTTACGTGTCAGTGCGTCCGTGAACAGTTTTCCCTGGGCGGCGACTTCGGTGCCGGTGTAGCCGGCGCCGACGACCACGAAGGTGCGGCGGGAGGTGCTCTCCCCGGCGGTCGCGGCACCGGCGGCCATCTCGATCTGTCGGGTGATGTGGTCGCGCAGGTACAGCGCCTCCGGCAGACCGCGGAAGCCGTGCGCGTGGTCGACGATCCCGGGCACGGGAAGCAGCTTGTTGACGCTGCCCACGGCGAGTACGAGGCGGTCGTACGCAAGCGCTCCGGAACCGCCTTCGGGATCGGTGTAGTGAACCCGCCGGTCCGCCAGGTCGATACCGGTGGCCTCCCCGAGCACCAGACGTACCCGCGGCAGGGCATTGGGGACCGAGACTGTCACCCGGCGGGGTTCCAGGATCCCCGCTGCGACCTGTGGCAGCAGCGGCAGATAGAGGAAGTAGTCGGTGGGGTTGAGCAGGACGATCTCGGCCCGGTCCCGGACGGTCCGGGACAGCGCGCGAGCGGCCTGGAACCCGGCGAAACCGGCTCCGACGACAACGACACGGGAACGACTCACAATCAACTCCGGTGCGGGAGAGGGTGTGGTGCGGGAGAGGGCGAGGATGTGGTGCTGGAGGGGTGCGGTGCGGCAACCGGCCCGGCGGGTGCCCCCGGGGCACCGCGCCAAACCGGCACCGTCACTCGTAGCGGCGACCTCGCTCCTCATCGACCACCGGGGTTGCCGGCGGCACGACGACGCGACGACGTTTGGCGATGCTGGTGAACGTGACGACGCCGATGATCCCGACGACCATCAGAATCAGGCCGACCACGTCGAGGTTGGCGCCCTGCACCTTCCAGTCGGTGGCGAACGTGAGAATCGCCCCTGCGGCAATGAGGATGATGCACCCACCGAGACCCATGTGACTCACCTTCCGGTTCGAAGTGCTGGTCGCGGCCGAGTACCCGCGCCGGGACCAGCCATGCGTCGACGAGCCTCATGCATCGCGGCATCGGTCCTTCAGACCTGCGCTTCAGACGCGCGCGGCCACAGCAGGTTCGCTGCCGGCCGGGACACCGCCCCTCGCAACCGGCGAGCTCGAAGACAGCGGCCTGAACTCGCGCAACAGCGGCATCGGTGCAGACGGCTTCGCAGCCACGCGTTGCGCCGCCTTCGCACGCCTGCTGAACCAGATGACCTTGCCCGTGGCGGTGCCGCATGTCCCCCAGCTGTCGCTGAGGACGGCAACCGTGGCCAGTCCGCCCTTCGACGGGGAGGAACTGTGGATCCGGGGCATCCGGCGGTCCTTGTCGGCCACGGACGCGATCACGTGCCTCCCGGTCCAACGCAGCTCCACGACACACGTCTTGTCGCCCGGCACGTGCTCCACGACGTTGCCGACGAGCTCGTCGACGGCACGACAGACGGGCACGATATGGGGCTCGAGGCTCCAGTACCGAAGGTGCGCTGCGAGAATGCGCCGGATCTGCGGGATCCGCTCGGGTGATGCCGACACTTCGATGCTGTAGCGGCAGGCGACCGGAACGTTCATGACCGTGGCTCCTCACCGCGACGGCTTCACCCATTCGCATGCGGAACCCCGAGTACGAAGAGTGAGCCTTTGTCGCTTCTGGGTCACTATCAGACTGCACCCGGAATACCGCAAACCGCAACGCGCGGGGACAATCGGCCACCACGGCACAGGTCGGCGCCGGCAGCTGATGAGCCCAACCGGACCGGCGCCTCCGTTCCCTCGTACGCAGGGAACGTCCAGATCCAGTACCGCGATCACGGCGCTCAAAACGCCGCACGGAGGAGTTTCAGCTTCGGCCAGGAACCCTGCGGGCACGTGTCCTGCCCGGCACTCGGGGCAACAACGTGAGGGAGGCGCAGGGCGTGCCAACCGGCCCGTAGAGCCGGAAGGGGAGCAGGAGCATGACGCGGATGGACAACACCGGATCGGCCCTCGGGAGAACTTCCGCCGCGGCGTGGGCGGCCTCGGACGAGACGCAGTACCGCGTCGTCAGCGCGGAGCTCGAAGCGCAGGCGCTGCGGGAGGAAGTGGCCGGGCTGCGCCACGCGCTCAGCACGCACCCGGTGATCGACATGGCGCGCGGGGTCATCATGGCGACCGCCTCATGCACGCCGGACCAGGCTTGGCAAGTGCTGGTGAACGTCTCCCAGCACACGAACATCAAGCTCCGCGAGATCGCGCAGCACATCGTGGACAGCATCGAAGGTCCGCCGCCCGCCAAGCCGGTCCGGGCCGCACTGAGCTCCGCGCTCTCGGACCTGCCCCACCGCGGTCGGTGAGGTCGGGGCGTGCGCCGCAGCCCCGAGGCCCTTCAGCTCCCGAGTGAGCGCTTCAGTTCCGCCTTGTTCATCGAGGACCTGCCATGGATATTGCGGCGCTGCGCCTCGGCGTACAGCTGGTCGTAGGTCGGCCCTTCGGATCCACTGTGGGAGCGCTTGCCGCCACGCCGGGACGAAGACATGTCCTGCGTGGAACTCTTGCTCGCCGTCCTGGACTCGCCCGAGCGGGCACGTTCCTTGTTGACCGTCCTGGCAGCGATCTCCTCCGCGCGCTTCTTGCTCTCGCCGCGCTCCTCAGCGCTCTCCTTGATGTGTTCGTACTGCCGTTCCCGCTTGGGACTTGAACCGCGAGGCATGACAACTCCTGTCTGAGACTGTTGCCCGCAACTGTCCGGACGTTTTCCCCACTACCCTGTGCCGCGCCGCATACCACCGCAATCCGGGTACCGACCGGCGCGACCTTCGGCGCAGCGGGAAGCAGCAGGAAGGCCGGGCCCGGACATCTGCCGTGCAAGGAATGCCCGCGTAGAATCCAGATCGGGCGCGATCACACACTTCGCGTTGTCTGCTCGGAATGGGAGTAGTCGTGACCATGCCTGCGCAGGAGCCTCCGGCTTCAGGCGGCGGGCACGAAGAGCTGTCCGCAGCGGTCGCCAGCCTGACCGCCGAGAACGCCACTCTCCGCGAGCGACTCACGCGACGGCACCTGACCGACCTGGCCACCGGGATCCTGGTGACCCAGCTGGAGGCGTCGCCCGCCGAGGCCGCCGAACACCTCGTACTGCTCGCCGAGGCAACCGGCCTGAGCGCCGAAGATCTCGCCGCGGACATCGTGAACAGCGCGGCGGGAACCATCGCCGTCACCTCACCCACTTCGCCCGTCGGTGACGAGGGCGCCGTTGCCGAGGCCCGCCGGATACGCCGTGTCGCCACCGCCGCAGAGGCGAATGACACCGTCAGCGAGGCCGCGGCCACCCTGCTGCAGGGCGGCATGAGCCCGCTCGGGGTGGAGAGCCTCTGGCTGTGGCGGCTCACAGAATCCGACTGTCTCCGCCTCGCCGGACACGCCGGGGTGAGCGCCGGGGAAGCAACACGGTGGCAGTGGATCCCGCCGGCGGCCCCGGCGCCGTTCCAGCAGGTGGTCACCGAAGGTTCCCCGGTCTGGCTGGCCTCCGGGCCTCCGCCGGATGTGGCGCTCCCGGGCCCCGGCCCCGAAGCTGCCCGCGCCCTCCTCCCACTGCGGCTGAGAGGCTCGACCGTGGGGCTGGCTCTCGCCGTCTGGCCGGGCCGCGCGGATCTTGACGAAAGCGTCCGGCGAGCGCTCACCGATGTGATCGAAGTGGCGGCGAGGGTCCTCAATGCCACGGACACCGAACCGTCCCAGTCGCCGCTCCTCGACGACCTGGTCGACGCGCTGGCCCATCCCGCGATGACCTTGCGCCGCGATCCGGCCACCTCGAGTCTGTCGGTGGAACACCTCAACGGGCCGGCGTCCGAAGCTCTCGGCGGGACACACCAGACGGGGCAGCCCCTCGAAGTCGCGCTCCCCCGACACCATTCCGATCTCGCGCTGCTCTCCCGGCGCGCGCACTCCGGCACCTCCCTTCAGCGCGCGGCCAGGCTGCCACCGGAGCACGGCGCGGGCTCCCCCGCGCCTCTTCTCGACGTACGGGTCCTGCCGGTCGGCGCCGAACGCACCGTCGTGCTGTGGCACACCAGCAGCGACCGGCGGTTGTCCGCCACCCGCGCGGTGGGCCAGCTGCAGGGCGTCGCGCCGTTCGAGGACGATCTCACCAGGGGCACGTCGAAGTGGAGTGAACAGGCGTACGGAATTCTCGGCATCGACCGGGAGTCGGAACCGATCCCTCTCACAGCCCTGCGGCTCCGCGTGCACCCGGAGGATCGCGACGATCTGACCGAACTCCTGATGACGCTGACCGAGCGGCGGAAGGGCGCGGTCGCGGTCGTCCGCGTCATCCGTGACGACGGCGGAATGCGACATGTACGCATCGCCGCAGAGCCCCTCATGGAGGAGGGCGCCCTCACCGGAATCACCGGCATCACCGGCGTCTACCAGGACGTCTCCACGGGATTCCACACGGAGGTCGCCCTCACCGCCACGTTCGACCAGCTCACCGCCGTCCAGGCGCAGGCAACCCTCCGGCACCGGCTGGTTCTCCAGCTTCAGCAGGCGATCGTCCCCGAGATGCCCGCCCTTCAGCGACTGCCCGGACTGCAGGCCACGGCCCGCTACCGGCCCGCGGCCCAGGAGTACCGCGTGGGCGGTGACTGGTACGACGTCATCCCGCTGCCCAGCGGCAAGGTGCTGGTGGCGGTCGGCGACATAGCGGGGCACGGTATCGACGCCGCCACCGGAATGGTCGCCCTGCGGAACGCGCTGCGGGGACTGGCCTTCACGGGGCGCACCCCTGGACGGCTCATGGAATGGCTGAACGACGTCACAGTGAACACGCAGGGCCACCCGACCGCCACCGCGGTCTGTGCACTCTACGACCCGGCCGACCGGACCCTGTGCTGGGCGAGCGCCGGGCATCTGCCGCTCCTGCTGATACGTGACGGCAGAGCGCGGCTGCTCGATCCGCCACGGGACATCCTGCTGGGGGCCGTGCCGTCCTTCGTCTACCAGGAGAGAACCACCCAACTACTCCCTGGCGACACACTGCTGCTGTACACCGACGGACTCATCGAGCGCCGCCATGACGGACTGGACGAGGGCCTGACCACACTCCTGCGGGCGGCGGAGAAACTGAGCTCCCTTGAGGTCGAGGAACAGGCCGACCGGCTGCTGAGCGGCGCCACGGGTGACACGGACGACGACACAAGTCTTATCGCGGTCCGCGTCTGCCCAGAACGCTGACGAGTCGGTGCCGGGCAGCGCGCCACTCGTCCCCGTTCAGCCGTCGGGCGCCAGCCACATACGGATTCTCGCCATCAGATCGTCCGCGTCCACCGGTTTGGCCACATAGTCATTGGCTCCGGCGGCCAGAGCCTTGGCACGGTCCCCCGGCATGGCCTTGGCGGTGACCGCGATGATCGGCACATCGGCGAAGCGGGGCATTTCCCTGATCGCCGCCATGGTGGCGGTGCCGTCCATACCGGCCATCATCACGTCCATCACGACGAGATCCACCTCGTCGTGCGCCATGAGCAGATCGATCCCCGCTCTGCCGTTGTCCGCCTGAAGCACCAGCATCCCCTCGCGTTCCAGGACCTGAGTCAGCGCGAAGATGTTCCGGGTGTCGTCGTCCACCACCAACACCGTGTGCCCGGTGGCTGGTTCGCCCCCGCGAGGCACGACTTCCGCGTACTCCTCAGTGCCGTCGTGCGACTGCTGCTGGAGCGCCGGGGCCCGCACGGGCAGGTAGAGCGTGAAGGAGCTGCCCCGGCCCACAGCGCTCTCCGCGACGATGGCACCGCCGAGGAGCTGAGCCACCTCCCGGCTGATGGACAGCCCGAGTCCGGTGCCACCGTAGCGGCGGGATGTGGTCCCGTCGCCCTGCTGAAAAGCTCCGAACACGCTCTGCAGACGGTCGGCCGGGATGCCGATTCCGGTGTCGGAGACACGGAAGGCGACAATCGGACCGCGGTCGTGCAGGGCAGGAGGCAGCTCGTCGCCGGCGGCGTGGTGGACGCGGAGTTCGACGCGGCCCTGCTCGGTGAACTTCAGCGCGTTGGAGACGAGATTGCGCAGCACCTGCCGGAGCCGGGACTCGTCGGTGATGAGTTCGTCGGGGAGCCCCGGCGTGGCGATCACACGGAACTCCAGCTCGCGTTCGCTCGCCACCGGGCGGAAAGTCGCCTCGACGTACTCCAGGAGCTGGTGCAGCGCGAACGGCTCGGCGTGGATGTCCATCTTTCCGGCTTCGACCTTCGACAGGTCCAGGATGTCGTTGATCAGCTGGAGCAGGTCGGACCCCGCGGAGTGGATCACCTCGGCATAGTCGACCTGTTTCTGCGTCAGGTTGCCCTCGATGTTCTGGGCGAGCAACTGGGCAAGGATCAGCAGGCTGTTCAGCGGCGTACGCAGTTCGTGGCTCATATTGGCCAGGAACTCGGACTTGTACATCGAGGTACGGGAGAGCTGCTGGGCGCGGGCCTCCAGCTCCTGGCGGGCCTGCTCGATCTCCAGGTTCTTGCGCTCGATGTCCCGGTTGCGGTCCGCCAGCAGCGCCGCCTTCTCCTGGAGTTCGGCGTTGGAACGCTGCAGCTCCTCCTGACGTGCCTGCAACTCCCGGGAACGGGTGCTGAGTTCCGCCGTCAGCCGCTGCGACTGGTCCAGGAGTTCGTCCGTACGCACATTGGCGATCAGCGAGCTGACGTTCACGCCGACCGTCTCGATGAACTGGTCGAGGAAGTCCCGGTGGATGGCGGTCAGCGGGCGCAGGGCCGCCAGTTCGATGACGCCGAGCGCCTGCTCCTCCACGACGATCGGCAGCACGATCAAGTTGCTGGGATCCATGCGGCCGGTGCCGGACACGATGGTCGCGTAGCCGGGCGGCAAGTCGTCCACGGTGATGGTGTGGCGGCTCTGCGCGGCCTGGCCGACCAGCGACTGTCCCAGCCGGAAACGGCGCGGTTCTGCGGCCGGGTCGTCGGGCGCGCCGTAGGCGGCGATCATGACCAGCTCTGTTCCACGGCCCTCGTCCCCGGCCAGGAAGAAGCCACCGTACTGGGCGGAGACGAGCGGGGGCACCTCTGTCATGATCAGCTCGGCGACCGCGGAGAGGCTTCGGGTGCCCTGCATGAGGCTCGATATACGGGCCAGATGGGTCTTGAGCCAGTCCTGTTCCTCATTGGCCCGGACCGTCGCGCGCAGCGACTCCACCATCGCGTTGATGTTGTCCTTGAGATCTCCGACCTCGCCGGGAGCCTCCACCGTGATGGACCGGGTGAGATCGCCTTCCGCGACCGCGCTGGTCACTTTGGCGATGGCACGCACCTGGCGGGTCAGATTGCCGGCCAGTTCGTTGACGTTCTCGGTGAGCCGCTTCCAGGTGCCGGAAACACCCTCCACCTCGGCCTGGCCGCCCAGCCGCCCCTCGCTGCCGACCTCGCGGGCCACCCGCGTGACTTCGGCGGCGAAGGAGGACAGCTGGTCGACCATGGTGTTGATCGTGGTCTTGAGTTCCAGGATCTCCCCGCGCGCGTCGACATCGATCTTGCGCGTCAGATCGCCACCGGCGACGGCCGTGGTGACCTGGGCGATGTTGCGGACCTGGTTGGTGAGATTGGTCGCCATGGAGTTGACGTTGTCGGTCAGATCCTTCCAGGTGCCCGACACTCCTCGGACGGTGGCCTGACCGCCGAGCTTTCCGTCCGTTCCCACCTCGCGGGCGACCCGGCTGACCTCCTCGGCGAACGAGGACAGCCGGTCCACCATCGTGTTGATGGTCTCCTTGAGCTCCAGGATCTCCCCGCGCGCGTCCACCCTGATCTTCTGGGTGAGGTCGCCGCGGGCCACGGCCGTAGCGACCTGGGCGATGGACCGGACCTGGGACGTCAGGTTGTCCGCCATGGTGTTGACGCCGGTGGTGAGCTCCTGCCACACGCCGCTCACTCGCGGTTCCTGCGCGTGACCGCCGAGCAGGCCCTGTCCGCCGACCTCCCGGGCGACCCGGGTGACCTCGGAGGTGACCACCGACAGCTGGTCCACCATGCCGTTGTAGATGGTCGCGATCTCGCCGAGCAGCCCTTCGGCGTCGGGAAGCCGGGCCGAGAGGTCGCCGTCCCGTACGGCCGTCAGCCCGGCCAACAGTTTCCTGAGCCCTTCCTCGCTCAGCTCTGCGGGCAGCCGGGCCTGATGGGGATCAGGCGTGTGGGCAGGCACATCCATCGCTGACCTCGCGCTGTCGTGACTCGCGACGCCGTGCTGCGAGAACCCGCAGCGTGGCGGCCTCAACGGCTCTTCCCACTGTGGCATGCGGTATCGGTCCGGACACCCGGGGCGGTACGCAGGCATCACCCGTCACACAGGCATCGCCCGCTCCTCGGGGACGGCCCCCCTCGCCCCGGACGGCCCGGCTATTCGGGGACGGCCACCACGAACCAGACCGCCTTGCCCGTTCCGCGCGGCACCCATCCCCAGCCGGCGGACAGCCGCTCGAGCAGATAGAGGCCGTGCCCCGAGGACCGTGCCGCGCGATGCGGGCCATGAGGCCGCGGCCGTACCGGACTGGTGTCGCTGACCTGGACCCACAGACGCCCGGGGGACCGGTCGAGCCTCAGCTCGCACGGAGTCCCACCATGCAGGCACGAATTGGTGACGACCTCGGATACGAGCAGCAGCACGTCGCCTCTTACGACGTTCCCGGCCGGGCCGGAGAGGCTGAACCACTCGTCGAGCACCCGCCGCGTCAGGTCTCGGCACTGGCCCACCACCCCCGGGCCGCCCTTCAGAGAAAAACGGCGGCTGTAGGTCACTCTCCGCTCTTTCTGTGCCCACTCCATATCATGCCGGTGCCCCGTAAACCGACATCAAAGCATCAGAAGTGGGCATCTTTAAGGACAGGAAGCTCGTACGACGGTCACGCTGTGCCCGACAGCGCCGACCTCCGCCCCGTCGAAGGAGCCTCATGTCCAGCGGGATTCATACCGCCTCCAGCGGGATTCGTACTGCCCAGATCGCCGCGGCTGTCGCGCCGCCGCCACCGGGGCACGAGGTGCGCCGTACCGCGCTGGACGGCCTGCCGGAGATCACCGATCCCTTGTCGGTCAGCCCTGTGGACGCACGGACTTTGTCAACGTCGTTGTTCAAGCGTCTGGGCGCGCTCGACGAGGGCACTCCGGGGTACTCATACGTCCGCAACACGCTGGTCGAACTCAATCTGAGTCTGGTGAAATTCGCCGCGCAGCGGTTCCGCAACCGCGCCGAGCCCATGGAGGACATCGTCCAGGTCGGGACGATCGGTCTCATCAAGGCGATCAACCGATTCGACGTGTACCGGGGAGTGGAATTCGCCAGCTTCGCTCTTCCGACCATTGTCGGCGAGATCAAGCGGTCCTTCCGGGACACCAGCTGGGCCGTCCAGGTACCGCGCAGGCTCCAGGAGCTGCGGATCGACCTGGCCAAGGCCCGGGACGCCATGGAGCAGCACCTGGGACGCCTGCCGACCGCGCCCGAGCTGGCCGAACACCTCGGCATCACCGAGGCCGAGGTGGTTGAGGGCGAACAGGCGGCCAATGGGTACGTGGCGCGATCCCTGGACTGGCCGCTCGACGACGACGAGGGTTCGCTCAACGCGGTCACCCGCACTCTTGGCGAGGAAGACCCGGCGTTCGACATCGTGGAATCCGTGGAATCCCTCAAGCCGCTGATCGCCGGCCTCGGGGACAGGGACCGTCTCATACTGTCGCTGCGCTTCGGCGGGGAACTCACGCAGTCCGAGATCGCGGCCCGTCTGGGCCTCTCCCAGATGCATGTCTCGCGGCTGCTGGCGCGCATATGCTCGACGCTTCGTACCGCGCTGCTGGACGATGCGCAGCCCAGAGCCGCTACCGGTTCCGGGTAGGACGAGCCCGCTCGGCGCCTGAGGGAGAGCCGACCTCGAGCCAGACGACCTTGCCGTCGCCCCGCGGGGCCCAGCCCCAGCTCCGCGCGAGCCGCTCCAGCACGATCAGACCGTGGCCGCCGGGCTGCGACGCGTCTTGGGGCGGCCGGCGCCTCGGAGACTCCGGGCTGGCGTCGGCGACCTCGATCCGTAGCCGTTCGCCGTCGTGGATCAACACCAGTTCCGTCGGCCCGCCGGCATGCAGACAGGCGTTGGTGACCACCTCGGAGACGAGGAGCAGCACGTCCTCGACGAGTTCCGCCTCGCCCACCTCCGGCTCCACCTCCGCCGCCGCCCCGGCGGGGATCCATCCCCAGTCCTCCAGCGCCTCCCTGGTGAAGTCACGGCAGCGGCTCACCACCCCCTTGGTCCCGAACAGCGCCAGACGGCGGGTCTGCCCCTGTCCGCGGAGGCTCACGCCCATCGACTCCTCCGCTACTTCGGCCGCTGGTCCGCCAGCGCCTCGTCGAGACTGGCGTACACCCGGAACACCGCGCGCGCACCCGTGATGTCGAACATGCGTGCCACCGGCGGGCGCAGCGCGGCGAGCTCCAGGCGGCCACCCGCTTCGCTCGCGGCGAGCCGCGCACGCAGCAGCACGTTCAGGCCGGTGGAGTCGCAGAACCGCAGTTCGGCGCAGTCGACCACAATCCGCTCGCCGGCCTCCACGGCTTCAGCGAGTCCCTCACGCAACGGATCGGCAGTGTCGTGATCGAGTTCGCCGGCGAGTAGGAGTACGACGGCGTCGGCCTCCGCTCTCACTTCGACACTGAGGCGCCCTCTGCCGGCGACACCCTCCCGCTGTGGCTGCCCGGCGGCTCCCGACACCATGGGGGGGTCCTCCCGCCTCCTTGACGTACATCCGGTCAGTTCGACTATTGCCCGACTGGGCCGACGCGGCCAGCCCGGCGAGGGGCGAGGCGTGTTGTGGAAGTAGCGCAGGCTGCCCGCAGGGCGGGCGGGACTTCCCAAACCCGCCCTAGAACCGCCGGGGCGTGATGTGTCGCTCCCCGGGCCGCTGATCCGGCCGTGCCTGCGCGATGTAGCGTTCCGCCGCGATGACGGCCTCGGCCGCCGTGCGCCTGCCCATCAGCACGCACAGGGTGTACACGGTGTCTTCGAAGCGGCTACGGGCACGGGGGTCGTGCGGGGCGACAAGAACGCGTCGTTCCTGCGCCCGATAACGGGCCATAAGGCCGGCGATCACACCTGCATCCGGCATCAACATCAGTGCCCTCCTTGACTGAAAGCACCAGCGGGAGTCGGGCCGCAAGGGCGGATGATCAGAGCGGGCTCCCGCTCGAAAGAGCGTCACCCGGCCGTTCATTCTCGCCCGGAGCATTCACACCCGCCATTCGTGTGATTACTTTCAGCAATCAAGGGACTGCTACACCATTCACTCGGCATGATCGGCGCCCTTGCGGGCAGGAGCGCCTCGTCTGTTCACCGCCCGACACGGAAAGAGATCCCGACGCGTGTCCTCCCACTCCTCTACCCCGGGTTCGCCGATCTACGACCAGATGGTTCGCGAGCGCGGCGACGTTCTCGCCGAAGCCCGAACCATCGCCGCACTGGCCCATCAGTACGCGGACCAAGCACTGGGACGGAGTGTCCCGGTCCAGCAGGACCCCGTCGAGCGGCGCTGAACGCCCCGGTAATCAACGCTGTGTGCTCTTGAAGGCGACGGGTACCCGGCACCGTATGACGGTCGAAAAAACGAGTGTCCTCGTCCTGGACTGTGCCGAGCCCACAGAGCTGGCGGCGTTCTACGCCGGCCTTTTGCACGCAGAGCTGCGGATCGGGCGCGACCCCGACTTCGTGGAAGTCATCGGCCATAACGGCGTACATCTGGCGATTCGCAGGGATCACGGTTACGCGCCACCCAGCTGGCCGCGGCCCGAGGACTCCCAGCAGGCGCATCTGCGCATCCTGGTGGACCTCGGCGACATGGACGAAGCCGAACGCGAGGCAATCAGCCTCGGCGCCCGGCCGGTGGACACCAAGGACAACGGCGGCCCGCGTGACGTACGTGTCTATGCCGACCCGGCCGGGCACTCCTTCTCGCTGGCCGTGTCTCCACGGGGCCGGAACGCCGGCTCTCGGCTGCCACGTCAGTGAGCGCACTGAACATCCGCGCCCAACAGGGTTTCGCGGCGGACCACAGCCCGAGGGTGTGGTCCGTCTGTGTGAAGACGGAGGGTATGCGCAAGTCACCAGCAGCCCAAAGTAGTTGAGGAGTGCCTTCGAGTAGATCCCTCTGCGTACGCCGACCTTCCCGCTCCCGCGCCGCTCCAATCCCCGGCCACGGCGCCTCAGACCTCAGCAGGCCTCAGCGCGGGCCCGGCTGCGCTGTTCGCGGCGCGTACCTCCTGCTTTCACACGGACGACACCGCCCCTTCCCTTCCAGTCGCTCCTCTTGGAAACTCCGCTCACTCCTGTTTCCTCACTCCAAGAGGTGCCCACTCTCATGCCTGAACTCAATCGGCGCCGCTTCCTCCAGATCGCCGGCGCGACCGCCGGCTTCGCGGCCCTGTCGAGCAGCATCGACCGCGCCGCCGCCATCCCCGCCAGCCGCCGCTCCGGCACCATCAAGGACGTCGACCACATCGTCGTGCTGATGCAGGAGAACCGTTCGTTCGACCACTACTTCGGCGCGCTGAAGGGCGTACGCGGATTCGGTGACCCGCGTCCCGTCACGCTGCCCGGCGGCAAGTCGGTCTGGCACCAGTCGGACGGCACCAAGGACGTGCTGCCCTACCACCCGGACGCCAAGGACCTCGGCATGCAGTTCATCGAGGGCCTCAACCACGACTGGCAGGGCGGCCACAAGGCCTGGAACCAGGGCAAGTACGACCAGTGGATTCCCGCCAAATCCGCGGGGACAATGGCGTATCTGACGCGCGAGGACATCCCGTTCCACTACGCGCTCGCGGACAAGTTCACCGTGTGCGACGCCTACCACTGTTCGTTCATCGGAGCCACCGACCCCAACCGCTACTACATGTGGACCGGGCACACCGGAAACGACGGCAAGGGCGGCGGGCCCGTTCTCGGCAACGACGAGGCCGGATACGACTGGACGACGTACCCCGAGCGGCTGGAGCAGGCCGGGATCTCGTGGAAGATCTACCAGGACATCGGCGACGGCCTGGACGCGGGCGGCTCCTGGGGCTGGATCGAGGACGCCTACCGCGGCAACTACGGCGACAACTCCCTGCTGTACTTCAACAAGTACCGCAATGCCAAGCCCGGCGATCCGCTCCACGACAAGGCGCGCACCGGCACCAACGCGAAGAGCGGCGACGGCTACTTCGACATCCTCAAGGCCGATGTGAAGGCCGGGAAGCTCCCCCAGGTCTCCTGGATCGCCGCGCCCGAGGCCTTCAGCGAGCACCCCAACTGGCCCGCCAACTACGGCGCCTGGTACATCTCGCAGGTGCTGGAGGCGCTCACGTCCAACCCGGAGGTGTGGAGCAGGACCGCGCTGTTCATCACGTACGACGAGAACGACGGCTACTTCGACCACATCACCCCGCCCTACCCGCCGGCCTCCGCCGCCCAGGGCCTGTCCACCGTGGACGCCAAACTCGACCAGTTCGGCGGGAACAGCACCTACGCCGCCGGACCCTACGGCCTCGGCCAGCGTGTGCCCATGCTCGTCGTATCGCCCTGGAGCACCGGCGGCTACGTGTGCTCGGAGGTCTTCGACCACACCTCGATCATCCGGTTCATGGAACGCCGATTCGGCGTTGGCGAGCCGAACATCTCGCCGTGGCGGCGCGCCGTCTGCGGCGACCTCGCCTCGGCCTTCGACTTCGGGCTCAAGGACACCAGGCCCGCCTCGCTCCCGGACACCGACGGATACGAGCCTCCGGACCGCGAGCGGCACCCCAGCTACGTGCCGAAGCCGCCTGCCAACCCGGTCCTGCCCAAGCAGGAGCGGGGTTCGAGGCCCGCCCGCCCGCTGCAGTACGCACCGCTGGTGGACGGGGCCGCGACGCCGGCGACGGGGCGCTTCACGCTCACCTTCAGCGGCGGCGCAGCGGCGGGAGCGTGCTTCTCCGTCACGTCGGCGAACCGCACCGACGGACCGTGGACCTACACCGCCGAAGCCGGCAAGAAGATCTCCGACACCTGGAACACGGCCTACTCGAAGGATGTGTACGACCTCTCGGTGTTCGGCCCGAACGGCTTCCTGCGCACTTTCAGGGGCCCGGGCAAAACCGCAGGCCCCGAGGTGACGGCCCGCCATGTCCCGGGAGGCTGCATCGAGCTGACGATGACCAATGCGGGCAGCGTCGACTGCCAGCTGAAGGTCACCCATGCGTACGGCGGAAAGCGTGAGACGTTCACCGTGCGCAAGGGCGGACGCGTGGTGCACACGGTGGACCTGCGTGCGAGTAGCCGCTGGTACGACCTGACCGTGGTGTCCGACAAGGACGGCACATTCCTTCGCCGGTTCGCCGGACACGTCGAGAACGGTCAGCCCGGCGTGAGCGACCCCGCCATCATCACCGTCTGACCTGTCGGCCGGCTACGGCCGCCCGCCGAACCGCGGGCGGCCGTCGTCCGACACCTCGACACGGACTCGCCGTGAAATACACGACTTGGCGCAGAATTCATGATTTCGTCATTGAATTGGCCGATATCCTTGTCGTAGGAGCCCTCTGTGCGTAGTTTCGCTGTCTCGGCAGTTGTGGTCGCCACGCTCGCTTCGGGTGGTTCCATCTGGGCGGCGAACAGCCCCGGCGGGCCCTCCCGGGTCACGCAGCAGGGCAACGGCACCAACATCCTTGTCGTAGGAATCGACCGGCGTACCGGCATTTCCGCCAAGGACCGGAACCGCCTGCACGTCAACGGCCGGGAGTGCAACTGCACAGACGTGATGATGCTCGTGCACCTTGCCGAGAACGGACGGCGGATGAGCGTGGTCTCCATCCCCCGCGACTCCTATGTGGAATTCGCCGAACACGCACACCCCCGCCACTCCGGGAAGATCAATGGCGCCTTTGCGCACGGCGGTGGAGATCTGGCCGTACGGACCGTGGAGCAGGCGACCGGCCTACGGATCGATCACTATCTGGAAACGGGCTTCAAAGGCTTTGCCGACACCGTGGACCGCCTCGGCGGAGCGAAGGTGTGCACGGACCAGCCTCTGACAGACCTCAATTCGGGGCTTCAACTGGCTGCAGGCACGCACCAGCTGAATGGCAAACACACCCTGCGCTACGTACGCGCCCGGCATGTCTCCCCGCCGGGTGATCTGGGCCGGGTCCGCCGCCAGCAGCGCGTACTCATCGAGATGATGTCCCGCCTGAGGGACGGAGGAGCCTTTACCGACCCGGCTGCCGCCGCCCGCACGGCCCGCACGCTGCTGAAGTCCGTACACACCGACGCGGACACCGGCCTCAGTGACCTCATCGGCCTGGGGTGGGTAGTGAGCGGGCTGAACGCACAGCAGACGGAGTTCGCGACCGTGCCCATTTCGGACTTCGACCACCGCGTGCCGCAGTGGGGCTCCACACTTCTGTGGCACAAGGAACGCTCCGCCGCACTGTGGGCGGCCCTGCGTGCCGACCGGTCGATCATCAACGACTCGCGCATCCAGCCCACCAAGGACGTCCCGGTCGAGTTTCCGCCGTCCACCATTCGGCTTCACGTCACCGAGCCCGAGGTCGCCCAGTCGCTTCGTGCGAATGGGTTCGCGGTGGAGGGCACCTCGGGTCTGCCTGGTGCGCCACGGCCGCAGGGCCCGACCGTCATCACCTACGACCCGTACTGGGCCCGCTACGCGCCCACCCTCGCCGCCGCGCTCCCCGGCGCCCGGCTGGATCCCGTCACCGGGCACGGCCAGGTCTTCGACGTCACCGTCGGATCCGAGGCGGCCGCGGTCGTCAAGGTCGTCCATGACCGCAGCAGCGTCGAAGGCGCGCCGACCTCCGGCGACCGACTGCGGTGCGGGACGTCCTGAGGTGCTTGTCCCCCGGTCCGACTGAGGTGCTTGTCCCCCGGTCCGACTGAGCTGCTCGCCCCCCAAGAGCTGGGCCGCCGCCGGGGGTTCCGGTCCGCTCGGTGACCGAATCGCGCCCTGGCCGGTCGGCCTGCCGACCACGGAGGATGCTCGGGCAGTCCTCACGGATTGCCCCGTGGTGATCCATGTGGCCGAGCAGAGGAAGCAGGGGGAAGTTACTCATGAAGCGAAGACCGTTAAGACCCGTGGTATCCCGTGTGATCGCGCTGGTCCTCGCGTGTACGGGCGGTTTCATGGCACCATCCGGCGCCCAGGCCGCCTCCGTCTCCACCTCGTTGTGCAGGACGGACAATGCGGCCCTGGGGCTGGCGAGCAGCCCGGTGGCGGGCAGCCTGGTCCCGGTCTCCCGGGCGGACGGCCGGGTCGACCAGTTCCAGCTGTTCCATGACACCACCGCGACCGGGGGTCTGCCGTTCGTCTGGCATCGGGAGCAGGCCCGCCCCGGGGGCACGTACGGCTCCTGGGAGCGGGTGAGCGCCGCCACCGTCGGTCCGAAGAGCTACTACGTCACCGCGGCCGAGAACGCCGACGGCCGGGTGGAGCTGCTGTTCTCCACCTACGGCCAGTTCTGCCACTCCGTGCAGGACGTCAACGACCTGGAGTGGACCGCGCCGGAGCCCTTCGGTCTGGCCCCCGGCCCGTACATGGGAGGGGTCGTCCTCCTCAAGGCGCGGGACGGCAGCCTCGACGCCTTCGCGTCGACCACGGCGGCCGGCCGCTCGATGGAGGTCCGCACCCAGCGGAGCCCGGGGGACGTCTGGGGACCCGTGCAGTCGATGGGCAAGGTGCCTGAGGCGAATATCGGGCTCAGCCATCCGAGCACGGTCACCGAACTCCCCGACGGCCGACTGCATGTGACGGTCCATGAGTGGAACCGTGACACCCGGTTCTGGCAGGTCACTCAGCTGGCTCCGCGCGGAGCCTGGGGCCCCTGGCAGCTGTGTGTCACTCCGCGGTGCGCGTGATCACTGTTCTCGCAGAGGCTGGGAGGCCGACAGCAATGATGGCAATGACAGCAATAGGACGGACGGCGAAAGCACGCGCGGCGGCCCTGGGCGCAGGCCTGGGCTGCGGCGCGCTGTTGCTCTCGCAGATGGGCGCCCAGCCGGGATGGGCCGAGCCCGCGCCTGTGGGACCCGCGCTGACGGTGGACCGGACGACGGGACTGCTCGACGGCGACATCGTCAACTTCCGCATCACCGGCGGGCCGCCGAAACAGTATGTGTGGGTCAAGGAATGCGGTCCCTCCGCGAGCGTGACCACATGCGACGACGACACCCGACGGCAGTTCCGGGTGCTGCCCGACGGGACGTACGACGTCTCGCCGAAGAAGCTCTACGCCCGGTTGAGCACCGAGTCCGGCGATGTGGACTGCCGCACCGTGGCTCGGACCAACCCGTGCTCACTGGCGCTGACCGACAACGCCGGCGCGCTGCTGACGACGGTGCCACTGAGCTTCCGGCCGCACGGTCCTCTTGAGGCGGCGCCCACCCTGTGGGCCGACCCCAACCGGGACTTGCTCCACGGGCAGGTGGTGCATGTGACCGGTCGAGGTTACGAGCCGCAGTACCACGTCTCCGTGCTGGAGTGTGTCACCGGCTCCACCAGTACCTTCGGCTGCCGCCCCGGCAGCCGGCCGCCGGGCACCACCGACCAGGGCCGTATGGACCGGGAAATCGCGGTGTCGGTCTCGTTCACGAGCATCGACGGTCGTACGGTCGACTGCCGCCCCAGGAACAGCTGTGAGCTGGTCGCCTTCGCCTCGCGGGTCCGGGGGCCCGAGACGGTACGGACCAGGCTGCACTTCGACCCGGCTCAGCCGCTTCCCTAGTGCGGTGCGCACCGTGCGCCGACCGCACGGTGCCGCGGCCCTGCGTCCCGCAGCGGGCAGGCTGCGGGACGCTCGCCGCGTCCTTGATCAGCCGGCCCAGGTCCAGTCGGCGACCTCCGGCAGGTCGACGCCGTGCTTGCGGATCCAGGCGTGGTGGCGGGTGCGTACATCGGCCATTGCCTGCCGTACGGCCACGGCCCGCACGCCGAGCCCGGGAACCCGGTCGATGACGTCCATGACGAGCCGGTACCGGTCGAGATCGTTGCGTACCACCATGTCGAAGGGCGTCGTCGTCGTGCCCATCTCCTTGTAGCCGCGGACGTGCAGGTTAGGGTGGCCGGCCCGTCGATAGGCCAGGCGGTGGATGAGCCACGGGTAGCCGTGATAGGCGAAGACGACCGGCTTGTTTCGGGTGAACAGGGCGTCGTACTCAAAGTCCGCCATCCCGTGCGGGTGTTCTCCCTGGGGCATCAGCCTGGCCATGTCGACGACGTTGACGACGCGCACCACAAGCTGCGGCAGATGGCGGCGCAGCAGTCCTGCCGCGGCGAGGACCTCTTGAGTGGGTACGTCGCCGGCGCAGGCGAGGACGACATCCGGTTCGCCTTCTCCGTTCTCCGTTCCGGCCCACTCCCACACACCCGCGCCGCGCGCGCAATGGGCGCGGGCCTCGTCGAGGGAGAGCCAGTCGAAAGTCGGCTGCTTCCCGGCGACGATCACATTGACATAGTCGCGGCTGCGCAGTGCGTGGTCGGCGACGGAGAGCAGGGTGTTGGCGTCCGGCGGCAGATAGACCCGTACGACCTCGGGGCTCTTGTTCAGGACGTGGTCGACGAAGCCGGGGTCCTGGTGCGAGAAGCCGTTGTGGTCCTGCCGCCAGACATGCGACGTGAGCAGGTAGTTGAGAGAGGCGACAGGGGCACGCCAGGGCAGGGACCGGGAGGTCTTGAGCCACTTGATGTGCTGGTTGACCATCGAGTCGACGATATGGACGAACGCCTCGTAGCAGGAGAACAGTCCGTGCCGGCCGGTGAGGAGATAGCCCTCCAGCCAGCCCTGGCACAGATGCTCGGAGAGCACCTCCATCACCCGGCCCTGCCGCGAAAGGTGCTCGTCGGTGGCAGTGGTCTGTGCCTGCCAGGCCTTGCCGGTGACGTCGAAGAGGGCCTGCAGCCGGTTGGAGGCGGTCTCGTCCGGTCCCACGACGCGGAAGTCCCGGCGCTCGGCCGTGTCCGCCATGAGCTGCGCGAGGAGGCCACCCAGCACACCGGTGGGTTCGTGCAGGGTGACACCCGGCTTGTCGACGGCGACGGCGAAGTGTTCCAGCGGTGGTACGGGCAGGTCCCTGACGAGGAGCCCGCCGTTGGCGTGCGGTGTGGCGCCCAGCCGACGTTCGCCTTCGGGAACGCAGGCCAGCACCTCGGGGCGGGGGCTGCCGGACTCGTCGAAGAGCTCCTCGGGGCGGTACGAGCGCAGCCATGCCTCCAGTTGGGCGAGGTGCGCGGGGTTTTCCCGTACACCGGCGAGAGGGACCTGGTGGGAGCGCCAGGTCCCTTCGACCGGGACGCCGTCGACCTCGGCGGGCCCGGTCCACCCCTTCGGCGTACGGAGCACGATCACCGGCCAGCGCGGCAGTTCGGCCTTTCCACCACTGCGGGCGTCGTGCTGGATACGGGCGATCCGGTCCAGCGCCTCGTCCATCGCCGCGGCCATCGCCCGGTGCACCTGGTCCGGTTCGTCGCCGGTGACCTGGAGTGGCTCATGGCCGTATCCGCGCAGCAATTCGGCGAGATCTGCCTCGGGCAGCCGCGCGAGGAGCGTCGGATTGGCGATCTTGTAACCGTTGAGGTGGAGGATGGGCAGCACCGCGCCGTCGCCCACCGGGTCGAGAAACTTGTTGGAGTGCCAGGAGGCGGCGAGCGGTCCGGTTTCGGCCTCGCCGTCGCCGATCACGCAGGCGACCAGCAGGCCGGGGTTGTCGAGCGCGGCGCCATAGGCGTGCGCGAGGGAGTAGCCCAGCTCTCCTCCTTCGTGGATGGAGCCGGGAGTCTCCGGTGCGACATGGCTCGGCACTCCGCCGGGGAACGAGAACTGCCGGAAGAGCTGCTCCATGCCGGCCCTGTCCCGGCTCACGTCCGGGTACGTCTGCGAGTAGCTGCCCTCCAGCCAGGAGTTGGCGAGCACGGCGGGACCTCCGTGGCCCGGACCCCAGATGCACACTGCGGACAGGTCGCGGGCCTTGATGACCCGGTTGAGATGGGTATGGACCAGGTTGAGGCCGGGAGAGGTGCCCCAGTGGCCCAGCAGCCGCGGTTTGATGTGCTCCGGCCGCAGCTCCTGGGTCAGCAGCGGATTGCCCATCAGGTAGATCTGCCCGACCGCGAGGTAGTTCGCGGCCCGCCAGTGCGCGTCGAGCGCCCTCAGTTCCAAGACGTCCAGCACAGTGCGGTCCTGACGCTTGACCTTGCGCATGGTTTCCTCCATAACGTCATTGCATGGCAGTCAAGAAGGGGCCGAAGCAGCCCGTGAAAATGCCGCGTGCGCTGTACGAACGTGAGCTGTACCGGCTGCAGACGGAGCTGGTGAAACTTCAGGAGTGGGTTCGCGCCGAGGGTGCCCGCCTTGTCGTCGTCTTCGAAGGACGGGACGCGGCCGGCAAGGGCAGCACGATCAAGCGGGTGACGGAACATCTCAATCCTCGGGTCGCGCGTATCGTCGCGCTCCCCAAGCCCACCGAGCGCGAACGCACCCAGTGGTACTTCCAGCGCTACACCGAGCACCTTCCCGCCGCAGGGGAAATAGTCCTCTTCGACCGAAGTTGGTACAACCGGGCCGGCGTCGAGCACGTCATGGGCTTCTGCACCAAGGAGGAGCACCAGCGCTTTCTCCACCAGTGCCCGATCTTCGAGCGGATGCTGGTCGAGGAAGGGGTCCTGCTGCGCAAGTACTGGTTCTCGGTGAGCGACGCCGTACAGGAGCAGCGGTTCCGGCGTCGGCTGGAAGATCCCACGCGGCGCTGGAAGCTTTCACCCATGGACCTGGAGTCGATCACCCACTGGGAGGCGTACTCCCGGGCGAAGGACGAGATGTTCGTCCATACCGACATCGCGGAGGCGCCGTGGAATGTCGTCGAGAGCGACGACAAGCGCAGAGCGCGGCTCAACATGATCGCGCACCTGCTGTCGACCGTGCCGTACCGCGATGTGCCGCCACCGGAGCTGGAGCTCCCGCCGCGTCCGCCCGCCACGGGCTATCAGCGACCACCGCGGGATCTCCAGTCGTACGTACCGGATCATGCGGCGGGCCTCCTCGACTGATGTCCGGAGGCTGCAGCTGAAGCTGAGATCGGCCGGCACGGTGCGGCCGTCATCGACGCAGGCTTCCGTCGCCGGCGGGTCCGTACAGATCGAGCAGGCGGCTGCGGGCGGACTGGAGCCGGTGTGCGATCACCTCGGCGATACGGAACGTGAGCGCCTGGCTGAGCTCCGGCTCCTCATCGAACAGGGCGCGCACCTTCGCGGCGTCGAATTCGAGCGCTCGGACGGGGGTGGCCGCCGCGGCGCCCAGATGCCAGCTGCGCGGCGGGAAGAGCCAGGACCAGCCCAGCAGATCTCCGGGGCCGAGCTGCTCGACGACGACGGCGCGCCGTCCCGGAACGTGCAGGTCGAGCTCGACGGCTCCGGACCGGATGATCCAGAAGCGATCCGCGCGTGAGCCCTCCTCGAAGATGCGGGCGCCGGACGGGAAGGCTGATTCCGTGGCGAGTTCCATCATCCTGTCGCGGCCTTCGGGCGGCAGGACGTTCAGCAGTGGGGCCACCGTGGTCATCGCTGTCTCCGTCCCTCAGGGGCCGCAGCGGGGGCCCGGGATGGTGTCTCTCCCTCTCCCCAGACTGCGCGGCTTCTCCCCGGACTGCGAGGCGGCGAGCGGACCCGGCGTCGTCGTCCGTGCCCCGGGACGGAATTCCCTCGATACTGGGTATGAGCCGACAGTTCCCCAGTACGACAGCGAAGCCACTGGCCGCGGCCGACCTGCCAATCTCACCTGGAGGTAGTCATGAGGATGCTCATCAATGTGCCGGAGACCGTTGTCGCGGACGCGCTCCGTGGCATGGCGGCGGCGCACCCCGAGTTGTCCGTGGACGTGGAGAACCGGGTGATCGTACGGGGCGATGCGCCCGTCGCCGGGAAGGTGGGGCTGGTGTCCGGGGGCGGCTCGGGGCACGAGCCGCTGCACGGCGGATTCGTCGGGACCGGAATGCTCGCCGCCGCCTGCCCCGGAGAGGTCTTCACCTCTCCCGTTCCCGATCAGATGGCGCGGGCGGCCGCCGCCGTGAACAGCGGCGAGGGGGTGCTGTTCATCGTCAAGAACTACACGGGCGACGTCCTCAATTTCGACATGGCGGCCGAGCTCGCCGAGGACGAAGGGGTCCGTGTCGCCAAGGTTCTGGTCAATGACGATGTGGCGGTGACCGACAGCCTCTACACGGCGGGCCGCCGCGGCACCGGCGCGACCCTGTTCGTCGAGAAGATCGCGGGCGCGGCCGCCGAGGAGGGCGCGCCGCTGGAGCGGGTCGAGGCGATCGCCCGCCAGGTGAACGAGAGCTCCCGGAGCTTCGGTGTCGCGCTGAGCGCCAGCACCACACCCGCCAAGGGCAGTCCAACCTTCGATCTGCCGTCGGGCGAGCTGGAGTTGGGCATCGGCATTCATGGTGAGCCGGGGCGTGAGCGGCGCGCCATGATGACGTCGCGGGAGATCGCGGACTTCGCGGTCAATGCGGTGCTGGAGGATCTGCCGCCGACAAGCCCGGTGCTGGTGCTCGTCAACGGCATGGGGGCGACGCCGCTGCTCGAGCTGTACGGCTTCAATGCCGAGGTGCAGCGCGTGCTCACCGAGCGTCGCGTGGTCGTGGCCCGTACCCTCGTCGGGAACTATGTGACCTCGCTCGACATGGCCGGCTGCTCGGTGACGCTGTGCCAGGTCGACGAGGAGCTGCTGCGGCTGTGGGACGCGCCGGTGCAGACCCCCGCGCTCCGCTGGGGTCGCTGACCCGCCGTCCAGGCCCGACTCACCACAGGGAGTTCATGTGCTCGACGCCGATTTCTTCCGCCGCTGGCTGACGGCCGCGGCAGTCTACGTGGACCGCGAGGCGGACCGTCTCACCGAGCTGGACTCGGCGATCGGTGACGCCGACCACGGCAGCAATCTCCAGCGCGGGTTCACGGCGGTGACGGCGGTCCTGGAGAAGGAGGCGCCGCAGACACCCGGGGCCGTACTCACGCTGGCGGGACGGCAGTTGATCTCTACGGTGGGCGGCGCATCGGGTCCGCTGTACGGGACGCTGCTGCGGCGTACCGGCAAGGCGCTCGGCGAGGACGCCGAGGTCACGCCCGGACAGTTCGCCGAGGCGCTGGGCGTGGGGGTGGCGGCGGTGGCGCAGCTCGGCGGCGCCAAAGCCGGGGACAAGACGATGCTGGACGCGCTCGAGCCGGCGGTCGCGGCACTCGGCGACACCACCGCGTCGTTCACGGCGGCCCGCGAAGCGGCCGAGCAGGGCGCGCTCGCGACCGTGCCACTGCAGGCGCGCAAGGGCAGGGCCAGCTATCTGGGCGAGCGCAGCATCGGGCACCAGGATCCGGGGGCGACCTCGTCGGCCCTGCTGATCGCCGCGCTGGCGGAGGTGGCGGGATGAGTGATGCCAAGCCGGTCGGGATCGTGCTGGTCTCGCACAGCAGGGAGGTGGCCGCGGCTGTCGCCGAGCTGGCGACGGGGCTCGCGGGCGGCGGCACGACGGCGCCCGTGGCGTCGGCGGGCGGCACTACGGACGGCGGCCTGGGCACCAGCTCGGAGCTGATCGCGGCGGCGGCCGCCTCGGTCGACCAGGGTACGGGGGTGGCCGTGCTCGTCGACCTGGGCAGCGCCGTGCTGACGGTGAAGGCGCTGCTGGCCGAGGGCGACGAACTCCCGGAAGGAACACGGCTGGTGGACGCGCCGTTCCTGGAGGGCGCGGTGGCCGCGGTGGTGACCGCGTCGGCGGGCGGCGACCTGGACGCGGTGCAAGCGGCGGCCTCGGAGGCGTACGACTACCGGAAGGTGTGACGCCCGCGACCGGACGGTGTGGCGCCCGGGGAAGCCGACAGGTGACCCACCACGCCGCAGCTCGTGCCTGTCACGATCGACGGCTCGGTGTACCGGGTGCCGCTCCGGCGGGCTCTCGACCGTAGAGGCCGCCGGAGTGACCCCGTCACTCTTTTGGAGTTGCGTTGGGGTCGCGTACCCGGCGGATCGGCCGGGCGCCCGGCCATACCGCGTGACCTGGCACGACCAACACGACCACGGCGGCAGACGGTGGTGACACACCGGGGCCGGGCAGCCCGCGCCACATGCGGCGCCCCCATGGGCCCTCATAGCGTCTTCTCCATCGAGGTGCATTTCTTACGTTTCGCGGAATACATCCGTGGCTGCGCCTCGGGAATTCGGAGAATTCACCATGCGTGCGATACGTGTCGCCTCCCTCGCACTGATCGGCACCGCCGCGCTGGCCCTCGGCGCCCCGGCCGCCGTCGCCGCCGACGACGACGGGAACAGCGCCACGTCGTTCGGCTTCACCGCCACCCCTGCGACCGTCGCGCCCGGCGGCACCGTGACGCTCAACGCCACCGAGTGCGAGGCGCCGACCGTGACGGCCTCCTCGGGCGTCTTCGAGACCGTCACCCTCAACGAAGGCCAATCCGCCACGACGAAGATCGCCGCGGACGCCAAGCCCGATGCCAAGTACGACGTCACCTTCGACTGCAAGGGCGAAAAGGGCACCGCCCCCCTCACCATCACCAGTGGCTCCGGCTCGCGCACCGACACGGGAACAGTCGCTGACGTTGGTACCGGTACGGAAGCGGGGACCGACGCCGGCGCCGGGACGGAAACGGGAGCCGACGCCGGCACCGAGATGAACACCGACAGCGACGCAGATACCGGGACGGAAACGGGGGGCGACGCGAGTACCGAGCTGGGCACCGGCAGCAGCGAGACAGGTACCGGGACGGAAACGGGCGCCGACGCCAGTACCGAGCTGGGCAGCGGCAGAGACACAGGTACCGGGATGGCCAAGCCCGACCGAGGTAACGACACGGCGAAGCCCGAACGCGGCAACGACACGGCCAAGCCTGACCGAGGTACCGGGATGGCGAAGCCCGACGGAGGTGTCAAAGGCGGCGCCGGCGGCAGCGTCTCCGATCTGAGCCCCGCGCAGATCGCCGTCGGTTCCGCGCTCCTCGCGGGCGCGCTCGGCGCCGGCGTCTTTCTGCTGCGCCACCGCGCCGCTGACAGCGTCTGACGGGCACAGAGCGGCTCCGCCGCGCCGGACCCCCGACGGTCAGGCGCGGCGGAGCGCCAACGGAGGGCCTGGGAAAGCACAAGGGAAGGGTTATGCCTACGTACAACAGGCGCGGCGCCTGGTTCACGGTCGTCTGCGTCCTGCTGCTCGCACTGTTCCTCCTGCGTAACGGATCCACGCAGGTCGCCGACGGCCCGCCCCAACCCGGCTCCGCCGTCGCGGCCCCGCACGGCACGGCCGATCCACTGCCACCCGCACCCGCTCCGGTGCCCCACTCCGCGCCGCAACGGATCACCGTCCCGTCCGTCAAGGTGGACGCCCCGCTGACCGAGGTCGGCCTCGACGCCGACGGCTGGGTGGAACCCCCGCCGCTGGAGGACAGCAACCTCGCCGGCTGGTACCGGGGGTCGGTCACCCCCGGCGAACGGGGCACGTCCGTCATCGTCGGCCATGTCGACAACACGGCGGGACCGGCCGTCTTCTATGAGCTCGGCGCCCTCGAGCGGGGCAGCCGTATCGAGATCCCGCGCGAGGACGGACGTAGGGCGGTGTTCGCTGTGTACGACGTCGAGGTGTTCGCCAAGAAGGAGTTCCCCGCGGCACGCGTGTACGCGGACGGCCGGGAGCCGGAGCTGCGGGTCCTCACCTGCGGCGGCGACTATGCGAAGAAGACCGGGTACGAGGGGAACGTCGTGGTCTTCGCCCGCCTGGTCGAGCTCCGCTGACGGCTCGCCCGCGGCCCGCGTGCAGGCGAGCCCGCGGCCCCGTGCAGGCGGCCTGTCGGTCGCATGTAGGTGCCCTCTGTGACGGTGATCAGCACACCCCTCCCACCCACACCGTCAGGAGATTCGATGGCGCAGCGGCTGCCGGTCCGGTTCATCCAGGTCACCGAGGTCACCCGGCTGACCCCGCACATGGCGCGTATCACCTTCGGCAGCCCCGATCTCGAAGGCTTCGCTCTCGACGCCCCCGACCAGCAGGTGAAGCTGTACTTCCCCCGGCCGGGCCAGAGCGGCCCGCGCCTGCCGGGGCCGGAGGACGGCGACGGCGATGTGATGCGGTGGTACGAGGCGTACCACGCGATCCCCGAGGACGAGCGGCCCTGGATGCGCAGCTACACCATCCGCGCCCATCACCCGGGGCACACCACGGTCGACATCGACTTCGTCCTGCACGACGACGCAGGGCCCGCGACACGCTGGGCGCTGTCGGCCGGGCCCGGAGACACGCTCGGCATGTACGGCCCGTCGGCGTACTTCGCCAAGGCCGTACCGCTCGGCGCCACCGACTGGATGCTGCTGGCCGGGGACGAGGCGGCGCTGCCGGCGATCGGCACGCTGTTGGAGGCGCTGCCCAAGGGGGCGAGGGCCGTGGCGTACATCGAGGTCGCCGACGCGGCCGAGGAGCAGCGCTTCGAGACGGAGGGCGAGGTGACCGTGCACTGGCTGCACCGGGCCGCGGCACGGGCCGGTCACGGCGAGCTGCTCATCGAGGCCGTGCGCGCGGGGCGGTTCCCGCCGGGGTCGGTGTTCGCCTGGCTCGGCGGCGAGGCCGGCGCGGTACGTACACTGCGCCGCCATCTGATCGAGGAACGCGGTATCGGCAAGCGCGACATCGACTTCGCCGGGTACTGGCGGCTGAGGCTGACCCAGGACGACGCGCCGACCGAGGAGGACCTCGCGGAGGCGCGGGAGCGGCCGGCCGACGCGCAGGCACGGGCGGACGGCTGAGATCGGTCAGATCAGGGCGGCGGCTTCCCGTGCGGACAGGCCGCCGCCCTCGGCGTACGCGCGCTCATACGTCTCCCCCGGCAGCACCGCACGCAGGTCGGACTCGGCCCGCTGCCGGAGCTCCTTCTCCTCGGCGAACGGCCGGAACCCGAGACCGCCGGGCTGCCGACTGCCCCGGTCGTACGCCCCGAGCAGCCGTGCCCCGTCCCGCGCCGCCCCCAGATGCGCCATCGCCCAAGCAGCACAAAGGAATTGATCGACAACCAGCTGCGGGTCGACGAGATGGGCCAGGCTGTCCAGCCGCCGCACCGCCTCCTCGATCCGGCCGCGGGCCCGTCCGTACTCCCCGTCGATGCAGTCCAGCCAGCCGTACACCCCCGCCACGATGCCACCGAACAGTCCCGGCGAGTCGGCAGCCAACGCGCCTTCCACCTCTACGAGTTGTTCCCGGGCGGGGCCGGTGCGGCCGGTGCGGCCGTAGTACTGGGTCAGCAGCATCCGGGCCGTACTGAGCGCCTCTGCCACGAACTCGCCGGACTCGGCCACCGCCTCGAGCAGCTGCCGTTCGGCGCGCTCCCTGTCCGCCGGGGTTGTGGCCGTCCGCAGTCGCACCGATGCCAACCGGGCTTTGAAGACCGGCACTTGGGCGTGCGTGCCGACGCGGGCGGAGTTCCGCATGGCCCGCTCGAAGTCCGCGGCGGCCTCCTCGTACAGGCCGCGCCGCTCGAACGCCTCACCGCGGGCGGACAGCGACTCGGCAATACCCCACAGATCGCCCGCGGTCTCGAACAGCGCGAGCGCCCGGTCGGCATCGCTCGTGCACTGTTCGAGTCCGCCGGTGCGGTGGCCGAGCAGCTTGGCGCGCAGCAGCAACGCGAACCCCAGATCCCATCCCTGGCTCAGGTCGCTCGCCCGATCCGGCTCTTCGCAGCTCGCGACAATGGCGTCCATGGTCTCGGCAAGCCCGTCGAACTCGCCCGTCATCAGCCGGGCGAAGAACCACATGGAGCCCGGCTGCCGGCAGATCTGCGGCAGCCCCGGGCGGTAGGCGGCGACGATTCCGCGCAGATACGCCTGCGTCTGCGGCTCGCTCAGCGCCGTGCCCTCGTCCGCGGTGCTCGCAAGCACCATCAGCCGCACCCCGCGCCGCGCCTCCCACAGCTGTTCCTCGGGCCAGGGCGGCGGAGTGTCGGTGCAGCGCGCGGGCAGCGGCACCGCGATCCGTACCGGCGGCCGGAAGGGGTCGACGCCGAGCCCGGCGGCCGCCGACGACCAGGTGCGGGCGTCCACCTGGTGACCGCGCTGCTGCCAGAACCAGTTCATGGACAGCACCAGACTGAGCGCCTCCTGCTCCTCCGCCAGGCGGACGGCGGTGCGCAGCGCGGTCCGTACATTGTCGTGCTCCGTCTCGAGCCGCTCCAACCACTCGGCCCGGCGCGGGCCGCGCAGCTGCGGATCGCCGGTGCGGACCAGCTCTCGGTAGGCGCTCATATGCCGTCGTTCGGCCTCGGGCCGCTCACCGGCCTCGTCGAGCCGCTCCGCCGCGTACTCGGCGACTGTTTCCAGCAGCCGGTAGCGCATGCCGTCCGGACGGCCGGGACCGTCCGGGACGGCGACCACCAGCGACTTGTCGACAAGAGAGGCGAGGGGGTCGAGGGGATCGAGGGCGCCCGCCCCGCACACTGCCTCCGCCTGGGCCAGTGCACAGCCGCCGGAGAAGACGGCAAGACGGCGCAGTACGATCCGCTCGTCCTCATCGAGCAGGCCCCAGGACCAGTCGACCACCGCCCGCAGCGTCCGCTGCCTGGGCAGTACGGTCCTACTGCCGCTGCTGAGCAGCCGGAAACGGTCGTCCAGCCGGTCCGCGATCTGCCGCGGCGTAAGGGCGCGCAACCGGGCGGCGGCCAGTTCGACGGCGAGCGGCAGTCCGTCGAGTCTGCGGCAGATCTCGGCGCACGCCTCCGTGTCGTCGTCCGTACGGAATCCGGGCCGGGCGGCCGCGCCGCGCTCGGCGAGCAGCCGCAGCGCCACGTCCTGCGGCAGGGGTCCGACGCCGCGTACGGATTCGCCCGGGACACCGAGCGGCGCGCGGCTGGTGGCCAGCACCCGCACACCCGGGCAGCCGGTGAGCACCGCCTCCGTCAGCCGGGCCGCCGCGTCGATCACATGCTCGCAGTTGTCCAGGACGAGCAGCATTCGCCGCCGTCCGCAGTACTCGACCAGCTGGGCCAGCGGGTCGCGCGTGGCGGCCTCCGCGGCGGCCGGTCCGCGCGCTTGGGTCTGCCGGGCCCCGAGCGCGGTCAGGACCGCTTCGGGAACGGTCTCTTCGTCGCGTACGGGTGCGAGTTCAGCCATCCAGACCCCGTCGGGCCATGTCCCGGCCGCGGCTTCTGCGGCCTCCATCGCCAGCCGGGTCTTGCCCGCGCCGCCGGGGCCGAGCAGGGTCACCAGCCGGTGGGAGCGCAACTGCTCCGCCAGGTCGGTCAGTTCGACCTCGCGGCCCACGAAGGAGGTGAGCCTGACGCGCAGATTGCCTCGCGCGACGGGCTTTTCCGGGTCATGTGCCAGCAACTCCGCATGCAGAGCGCGCAGTTCGGCGCCGGGGTCCGTTCCGAGCTGCTCGGCGAGGCGCACCCGTATGTTCTCGTACGCCTGCAGCGCCTCGGCCTGCCGTCCCGCCGTCCGCAGGGCCCTGATCCGGAGCGCCTGGAGCGGTTCGTCCAGTGGAGCCGCGGCGGCGAACGCCGTGATCTCGGCGAGCACGCCGTGCGCCCGGCCCAGCTCCACCTCGGCCGCGAGCCGGGTGCGGCGCGCCTCGGTGTGGCGCTGCTCCACGCGCACGGCCAGTGGATCACCGTCCCTGCCGGGCAGATCGGTGAGCGCACGGCCGTGCCAGAGCGCAAGCGCCTCGTCCAGCAGACCGGCTGCCGCTGCTGCGTCCCCGGCATCGAGCGCGGCGGTTCCTTGCGACGCCAGCCGCTCGAAGCGGAAGAGATCGATGTCGTCCCGGTCCGCCGCCAGCCGATAGCCGCCCGGCACGGACTCCACCGCCGTCCTGCCGAGGGTTCGCCGCAGGCGTCCCACCAGCGCCTGCAGGGCAGCCGTCTCGTCGGCGGGCCACTCCTCGCCCTCGCCCCACACCTGGGCGACCAGTTCCTCGGCGGCCACCGTCCGGCCGCCGCCCGCGGCCAACGCGGCCAGCAGCGCCCGCAGTCGGGCCCCGCTGAGCGGTGCCTCGGTACCGTCCGGGCGGAGCGCCTGAGTGGTGCCGAGTACGCGGTATCGGTAGATCACCGGCCCATTGTCCCTGCCGACTGTGCTGGCCCGATGTCCCTGCCGATCAGGTCGCGCTGCGCTCGCTCGCCAACTGCAGGACGTCCTCGATCTCGCGCCCGGACCGCAGCAGCTCACGCCAGCGCTCCGTACTCCAGTCGGCCGGCCGCGTGGTCTCGATGAAGTCCTCGACCAGCGCCAGAAAGCGCGCCGGGTCGGCATGGAAGGGAAAGTGGCCCGCCCCCTCGAAGATCTCCAGGCGGCTCCCCGGCATCGCGTCGTGCGCCCCGTACGCGTGCTCCATCGGCACCACGCCGTCGCGCGATCCCCACAGCAGCATGGTCGGCATGCCCTGCGTCAGATAGCAGCGGTCGAGCATGGTCACCACCTGGCCGCGCCAGTCGACGACCGCCCGCAGTGTGCGGATGAAGGCGCTGCGCGAGGTCGCGTCGGGCAGCGCGTCCACAAGGTTGAGCAGCTCCGGCGCGTCCTGTCCGAGGTCGGTGTCCAGCCGCCTGATCAGTTCCGTGAAGAGGCCGGTTCCCCGCCGCATACCGGGCAGGGTGAGTATCGAGAGGAGGAGGTTTACCCCGGGCAGCGAGACGGCCCGCAGGACGGGATTGACCTCCCCGCCCACACCGCCGGCGCTCACCAGGACCAGTCGTTCGGTGCGCTCGGGGAACTGGTACGCGAACTGCATGGCCACTCCGCCGCCGAGCGAATGGCCGACGAGCGTGGCCCGGTCGATACCGAGCACGCCGAGCAGATCGCGCATTCCGTTCGCGTAGGCCGCCACCGAGTAGTCGGCACGGGGCTTGTCCGACGCTCCGTGGCCCAGCAGATCAGGTGCGATGACCGTGTATCTCTGAGCCAGTCCCGGTATGAGGTCGACCCAGGTGGCGGAGGAGTCACCGATGCCGTGAATGAGCAGGACGGCCGGGCCTTCGCCGGCGATCCGGTACGCGCGGCGGTAGCCGTGCACCACATGGTGGCGCAGCTGCGCGTCGCCTTCGCTCACGGAGCGCAGCCTGCTCCGGTCCATTGCGTGCGGCCCGAGGCCGGCGGCCATCGCGCTCACCCCTCCCCTGTCCCCTGCGGTTCCTCATCCGAGCGTAGAACCGCCGCCGCACCGGGGATTTCCGCCAGGTTTCACTCCGGGTACGGCTTTCGAGGCCGCGCGCTCATACGCGCCGTGTGCAGTCGCCAGGGGCGGGCGCGCTCATGGGTACGCGAGCCCTTCGCGCGACAGAACCGCCGCCCACCAGGTAGATTGGTCTACACCACTTGCGCCTTCAGAGACAGGGATCTCCGTGGAAGTTGTCATCGTTCCCGACTCCGCCGTCGGCGGCGAGCTCATCGCCGAAGCCATGGCCGAACTGCTGCGACGCAAGCCCGACGCACTCCTGGGCGTAGCCACCGGCTCGACTCCGCTGCCGATCTACGAAGCCCTCGCAGCCAAGGTGCGCGCCGCGCAGGTGGATGCTTCCCGCGGCCGGATCTGCCAGCTCGACGAGTACGTAGGACTGCCTTCCGGCCACCCCGAGTCGTACCGCTCGGTGGTCCTCCGTGAGGTCGTCGAGCCGCTCGGCCTGACCGACGCCTCCTTCATGGGCCCCGACGGCACCGCCGAGGACGTCGCGGCCGCCTGCCTCGCCTACGACCGTGCGCTGGCCGAAGCCGGCGGCGTCGACCTCCAGTTGCTCGGCATCGGCACCGACGGACACATCGGCTTCAACGAGCCCTGCTCCTCACTCGCCTCCCGCACCCGGATCAAGACGCTGACCCAGCAGACCCGGCAGGACAACGCCCGGTTCTTCAGTGGCCTCGACGAGGTCCCGCACCACGTCATCACCCAGGGCATCGGCACCATCCTGGAAGCCCGTCATCTGGTCCTGCTGGCGACCGGTGAGGCGAAGGCCGAGGCCGTGGCGCTCGCCGTCGAAGGCCCACTGTCGGCACTGGTGCCCGCCTCGGCCCTGCAGCTCCATCCGCACGCCACCGTCGTGGTCGACGAGGCGGCGGCCTCCAGCCTCAAGCTCGCCGACTACTTCCGCGCCACCTATGCCGCCAAGCCCGACTGGCAGGGCATATAGGACGCGGCCGCCGTCGCTGTCCCGGCTGGAAGAGGAATGTTCCAGTCGAGACATAATTCGCGCCACAACGGCTCGACAGTGCCCATGAGTTGATACGGTGCTGCTCGCTCAGCACTTTTCACGCGCGTTCAGCTGACGCGCCGCCCTGCCGCCCCCGGACCCTGCGCGGCCAGGCCAGTGCATCGCGGGAGCGCGGGGGATTTCATGGACGACATCGATGTGGTCACAGCAAGCCTGGAACGAGTCAGACTCCGGGCCGGCCATGTGGTGCGCTACTTCTACGCGCATCTCTTCACCCACCATCCGCGGCTGCGCCCCCTGTTCCCCGCCGCGATGGACGACCAGTACGAGCGGCTGTTCGCCGCGCTGGTACAGGTCGTGGAGCATCTCGGCCACCCCGCGCTCCCCGCACACCTGAACCGACTCGGCCGGGATCACCGCAAGTTCGGGATATCCGACGAGGACTACACCGCCGTGGGCGAGAGCCTCGTCGCCGCCATCCGCTACCACAGCACACACACCTGGGACGACCGGACCGAGAGGGCATGGCTGCGGGTGTACGGATTCGTCGCCGCGGCCATGACCGGCGGAGCGCACAGCTCGCTCGCCGCGAACGAGCCGGCGTGGTGGGACGGCACTGTCGTCTCGCACCGCCTGCACGGCGGTCACACGGCCGTCATCCGCGTCGCCCCTTCCGCCCACTACCCGTGGCTGCCCGGCCAGTACGCCACGATCGAGCACCCGGATCTGCCGGGCGTGTGGCGGCCCTACTCCCTGGCCGGCCGCCCCGGCCGCGGCGGTGTGCTCGAGTTCCATATCGGCCGGGTCGCCGAAGGCCTGCTCAGCAATGTCCTGTGCGACGGCACGACGCCCGGCCGCACACTGCGGCTGGGCGCCGCCTCGGGATCCGCGCTGACCCCGCCGCCCGGCACCCCGGCCGTCACACTGATCGCCGCCGGCACGGGCTGGGCCCCGGTCAAGGCGGTCCTGGACGAGTTACTCGCCCGCAGGCCGGCGCCTCGTATCCGTATCGACGTCGTCGCCCGCGGCGAGGCCGACTTCTACGACGGCGGCGCTCTTGTCGACATCCTGCGCGCCCACCCCTATCTGAGCGCGTACTGGTGGTACGAGGAGCGCGGCAAGGGCCGGATGAGGGCCGCGGAACGTCTGCACAGCAATCTGAGCGCGCGCCGCGGGTGGCCCGGCGAAACCGTCTACCTCTGCGGTCCCGTGATGTTCGTGCAGGAGACGGCCGAACTGCTCCACGACTGCGGTCTGCCTGCAGAATCGCTTATCCGCGATCCACTGCCCGCGTCGGTGCAACCGCGCGGATACGTCTCCCACGCGGAGCAGTTCCTCGATCCACCGCCCGTGACCTGGATCGATCCGGACGCCCGTACGCGCCCGCTCGACCTCCCGGCGCCGCAGCCCCATCCCGAACCTCAGCCCCTGCACCGGCCCGCGCCACCGGACAGCAGCGGCGGCTGGTTCGAGCCGCACGGCGCGGTCGGACGGGTCTGACTGCCCGCTCCACCCTCACTCCCCGTCGCGGAACTCCGAACGGAACACGGAGCAGCGGCACCACCGGGGAGGGTGCTGCCGCTGCCGTCCCGCTGCGCCGCACGCCTGTCAACGGGTTGCACCGTCCGCCGTCAACACCGGCGGAGTTCCTGGGCCCCCGAAGCCCCACAGGGAAACACTTTTCGGCTTTCGATCAGGAGCAAATGGGTGTATCCCGGATACATAGCGGTGCATGCTCGTACACGCTCCGGCACCGGGCTGCCCGTGGCCGACGGCGAAAGGCCGCCTCATGCAAACAGCGCCCGGCGGATCCCCCAGCCCTCCGCTTCCGCAGTCGTCCGCGGTCGGCGAGAAGGGGCTCAAGGGCAGCGCGCTGGGTCTCGTCTCCTCCGTGGCCATCGGCCTCGCCTCGACCGCCCCCGCCTACAGCCTGGCCGCCACACTCGGCTTCATCGTCCTCGCCGTCGGGCTCCAGTCACCGGTCGTGGTGATCCTGGGATTCATCCCGATGTACTTCATCGCCTACGCCTACAAGGCGATGAACGCCGTGGACCCCGACTGCGGCACCACTTTCACCTGGTCCGCGCGGGCCTTCGGACCGCATACCGCGTGGATGGGCGGCTGGGGCATCATCATCGCCGACATCATCGTGATGGCGAACCTGGCGCAGATCGCGGGCCAGTACGGATTCCAGCTGGCCGGAGCAGGCGGCCTGGCCGACAGCCGCAGCTGGACTGCTCTCGCGGGCGTCATCTGGATCATCGTGATGACGGCCATCTGCTATATCGGCATCGAGATCTCCGCGGCCCTGCAGAAATGGCTGCTCAGCATCGAGCTGCTGCTTCTCGCCATCCTCTCCGTCATGGCATTGGTGAAGGTGTACGGCAGCAACGCGCCGCCGGAATCGCTGCACGTGGACGCGGCCTGGTTCAACCCCTTCGAGATCGGCTCCGCCAGCTCCCTGACGCAGGGCGTCCTGTTGGCCGTCTTCATCTACTGGGGCTGGGACACCGCGGTCTCCGTCAACGAGGAGACCGCCGACCGCGAACGCACCCCCGGCCGCGCCGCCGTCATCTCCACCGTTCTCCTCCTCCTCATCTACATCCTGGTGACCACCTCGGCGCAGGCCTTCGCCGGGATCGGCGACAAGGGCATCGGGCTGGCCAACCCCGACAACGCGGGCGACGTCCTGGGCAGCTTCGGTGACGAAGTGTTCGGCACGGAAGGATTCGGCGGGTTCCTGGCGAAAATGCTGGTCCTGATGGTGCTGACGTCGGCCGCCGCCTCCACGCAGACCACGATCCTGCCGACCGCCCGCACCAGCTTCTCGATGGCCACGCACAAGGCGCTGCCGGCGGTCTTCGCCCGCGTCCACCCTCGCTTCCTGACACCGACGTGGTCGACCGTCGCCATGGGCCTGGCGTCGATCGTCTTCTACGCCGGGCTGACGGCCATCAGTGGCAATGTCCTGGAGGACTCCATCGCCTCGGTCGGTCTGGGTATCGCGTTCTACTACGGACTGACCGGCTTCGCCTGCGTCTGGTACTTCCGCAAGGTCCTCACCCGCAGCGCCGCCGACTTCTTCATGAAGGGCCTCCTCCCCGCACTGGGCGCCCTGATGCTGCTCGGCCTGTTCTGTTACGCGGCCTTCCACGTCTACTCCGACCCGGCGTACGGAACCACCGTCATCGACCTGCCGTTGCTCGGCAGGACCGGCGGCGTGTCCGTCATCGGCATAGGCGCCCTGGCGCTGGGCGTTGTCCTGATGCTCATTCAGCGGGCAGTGCAGGGCACATGGTTCTGTAACCCGGACGTACCCGTCAGCGTCGCGTCCAAGTCCTCGCCCCAGTAGGCCACTTCCTTCCGGTGACGACCGCTGTCGCAGCCCGGCCCGCAGTGGAACAAAGCGGCTATTCCTCATCAACAGGACACAAGGCGGCGCGCCGATGCCGCGTCCATTCGGCTTGTTTCCCACCGTGGATCGAATTTTCCTGTGAAGCGCTCGTGAATTCCTCTTCATATTCGATCAGCGATATCCCTCTCAGTGCGTCAAATCACCCCCCATTGCCCCCGGAGCCGGTGATGGCCGGATGACCGGATCGGTCTCTTGACCCACCGTTGAGATGCAAACCAGACTCCCCAGAGGCACTCATGCATCAGGAGCCACAAGCGCCGGCACATGCCGATGGCCCTGCGAGACCGATATCGCACGGGGTGTGCGACGGGGGAATGCAGTGGAGAGCGCGTATGCGTGCTCAGTACATACGCGCATCCTTCACATCCCCTCCTCATCTCTTGGTGCGCGAAGGGAATGGAGGGGGAATGCCGACGCACATGGGCTATCCCGGCGTTTACATCGAGGAACTTCCCAGCAGCATCCGTACCGTCGCCTCGGTCACCACCTCGGTGACCGCGTTCGTGGGGCACACCCGCCGGGGTCCGCTCAACCAACCCGTGCGGATCACCAGCTTCGCGGACTTCGAGCGTCGCTTCGGCGGACTCACCTCACAGAGCGCTGTCAGCTACGCAGTGCACCAGTTCTTCGGCAACGGCGGCACGGTCGCGGTGATCGTCCGCGTGGCCAAGGCCGGCACCGGCGAGGAAGCCTGCGTCACGCTCAACTCCACCGAGGGGCACAGCGAGTGCCCCGTGCTGGAGGTGCACGCCAAGGAGCCCGGCGTCTGGGGCTCGGGCCTGCGGGTGGCCGTCGACCACGACACCCCGACTCCGGACAGGACGTTCAATCTCCAGATCCTCGACGCGCGCGGCGGGGCCCGCGAGTCCTTCACGGGTCTGTCGATGAACTCCGGCCACGGCCGCTTCGTGGAGACCGTCGTCAACGCGGGCTCCTCGCTCGTCCGCGTGAAGGCTCTGGACGAGGGCCGGCCCGACCCCTCCGGCACTGTCTCCAAGCCCTTCGCGGCCGAACTGCCCAATCTGAACGTCGAGTTGAAGGTCAAGATCGGCGATGTGGAGCGTGAGTTCACGCTCTACGACCCCGACCACGACGACGAGCCGCCGAGCAATGTCACCGAACTCGCCCTCCTGCTGGAGCGCAAGCTGCGCGCGCTGCCGGACGCTCCCGGCAAGCACGCCTTCTCCGGCGCCGAGGTCACCGCCTTCGGCCGGCGCATCCAGGTCGTCGCCGGATCCGTCGACCCCGACGACGTGGTCCGCTTCGTCGGCGAATGCGCCAACGACCTGGGCCTGGAGGCCTCGGTCAACCCGCCCGTCTTCCCGCTGGAGGGCGGCAAGGACGGCGACCCGCCCGGTCCGCGCGACCTCATCGGCAGCGAGGCCCGCAAGACGGGCGTCCAGGCGCTGCGCGACGTGGACGACGTCAACCTGCTGGCTCTGCCCGAGCTTTCGGCGTACGAGTCCACCGAGGACATGGTCACCGTACTGTCGGCGGCCGAGCAGCTCTGCCGGGAGCGGCGGATCTTCCTCCTCGTCGACTCGCCCTCGACCTGGGGCAGCGTGGACGCCGCACGGGCCGGGATCGGCGCTTTCGAACCCGTACGCAGCAACCACGCGGCCCTGTACTTCCCGCATCTGCAGCTCACCGACCCGCTCACCGGACGACTTCGCTCCTTCCCGCCGTCGGGTGCCATCGCCGGCGTCGTCGCCCGCACCGACGGCGAGCGCGGCGTGTGGAAGGCACCGGCCGGAACCGAGGCGCGGCTGGCCGGTGTCCGGTCGCTGACCGTCAAGCTGACCGACCGGGAGAACGGGCTGCTCAACCCGCTGGGCGTGAACTGCCTGCGCACTTTCCCCGTGGTGGGTCCGCTGGTGTGGGGCGCGCGCACGCTCGAGGGCGCGGACGCGCTCGACAGCGAGTGGAAGTACGTGCCGGTGCGCCGGCTCGCCCTGCATGTCGAGGAGAGCCTCTACCGCGGTCTGCAGTGGGTCGTCTTCGAGCCCAACAACGAGCAGCTCTGGCAGCAGATCCGGCTGAAGGCCTCGGCATACCTCAACGACCTGTTCCGGCAGGGTGCGTTCAAGGGCGGCACACCGCGTGAGGCGTACTTCGTCAAATGCGACAAGGACACCACCACCGACGCCGATATCGACGCCGGAGTGGTCAATGTCGTGATCGGCATCGCGCCGGTCAAGCCCGCGGAGTTCGTGATCGTCAAGATCCAGCAGGTCGCCGGGCAGTTCGACCTCTCGTAACCCTAGGAAAAGGAACACGAAGGAAACCGATGGCTGAGTTCCAGATAAACGCCCATCGCTTCGACCCGTACAAGAATTTCAAGTTCCTGGTCCTCTGGGACGGTCGAACGGTCGCGGGCATCAGCAAGATCAGTCCTCTGAAGCGCACCACGGAGGTGGTCAAGCACCGCCACGGCGGTGACCCCAGCTCGCCGCGCAAGTCGCCGGGCCGCTCCGAGTTCGAGGGCGTCACGCTCGAGCGCGGTGTCACCCACGACCCGGAGTTCGACCGCTGGGCCAACAAGGTGTGGCAGGTCGGCGCCGGGCTCGGCTCGGAGGTCTCGCTGCGGGACTTCCGCAAGGACATCATCATCCAGGTCCTCAACGAGGCCGGACAGGTCGCCGTCTCGCACAAGCTCTACCGGGCCTGGGTCAGCGAGTACCAGGTGCTCGGTGAGCTGGACGCCAACGCCAACGCGGTCGCCATCCAGAGCGTCAAGCTCGAGTGCGAGGGCTGGGAACGGGACTACGAGGTGGAGGAGCCGGTCGAGCCCTCCTTCACCCATCCGGCCTGAGCCCCGGGGGAATGCACCGGAGGAGTGAGGGATGACGCCGACGGGGCCGGCCGAGCTGCTCGCCACCTGGGAGGCCGGGCTGGCACAGCACGAATCCGGGAGGTCCCTGCTGCTGCACCGGGCGGCCCGCCCGGGGGCCGGCACCGACGAGTTGCTGTCGATGCCGGTCGGCGAGCGGGAAGCGGACCTGTTCGCGTTGCGCCGGGCGCTGTTCGGCGAGCGCATGCAGGTGCGTGTCGAGTGTGCGTCGTGCGGCGAGGCCATGGAGTTCGACCTCGACGCGACATTGCTGGGCGCCCGGACGCGGACACCGGACGGGCCGCTGCGAGTGGAGGAGGACGAATGGGTGGTGGAGTTCCGGCTGCCCACCGTCGCCGACCTCGCGGCGGCCGGTGCGGTGCCGGATCCGGCGGCGGCCCGTCGGCTGCTCGTGGCGCGCTGCACGGTTTCGGCCGTACGGGGCGGAGAGGCCGTCCCTTCGGAGCGGCTGGCCTCTCTTCTGCCGGAGCGCGTACAGCAGCGGCTCGCCGAAACGGCGGCGGACGCCGACCCGGCGGCCGATGTGACGCTGAACGTCGCCTGCCCCGAGTGCGGTGAGGCCACCCCGGCCGAGCTGGACATCACCTCCTATCTGTGGACCGAACTGGACACCTGGGCACGGGACTTGATGCTCGATGTCCATCTGCTCGCCACCGCCTACGGGTGGAACGAGCCGGAGATTCTGGCGCTCAGCCCGCTGCGGCGTCGTTACTACCTGGAGCTGTGCACAGATGCCTGACTATTTCGACCGGCTGCTCGCCCGGTACACGCCGGTGCCGGTGGCCGGTGATGGTGCCGGCACGGCGCGGGTCCGGCCCCGGCTGCCCGGCCCGTTCGAGCGCGTCGAGGCGCTGCGGAGCGGCCCGCCGGAGCCCGACGCGCCGGCCGCCCTGATCCCGTCCGCGCCGGGGCCCGCCTTCGGACCGGCCGAGTTGGTCCGTCAGGAGCGGGAGGTGCGGACCGACAGGCACACGGTCGTACGGACCGAGGCGGCCCGGCCCGGTGAGCCCGAGTGGCCCGCGGTCCAGGCCGTACCGCGTACGGAACCGCTGCTGCGGCCGGCGGTGCCCGCGTCGCCGGCAACGCGTCCGTCCGCAGCCGACATCCCGCGCTCGGTCCGGCGGGCGGCGGAGCCCGCGGAGTCCGACGCACCGCGCCACCCGCCCGGGTCGGTGGCGCGCGCCGCGGACCCCGCTCTCCCGGTGGTTGCGGCGCCGGCCCGGCCCCGCGGCGCCGACACCGCCACCGCCCGTGGCGCCACGCTGAACGGAGTGGGACGGCGCGCGCCCCGGCCGGCCGAACGCGTCGTACACGTACAGATCGGCCGACTGGAAGTGAGCGCGGCACCGCCACCCGGCGCGAACCGCCCCGACACCGGCCGCCCCGAGCACACCGGACGGCGCGCGCCCGCGCTGACGCTGGACGACTATCTGTCACGCGGCGAGAAGAGGGACTGAGGTCATGAGCAACGCACTCGCCATCGCGACGGTCACCCAGGCACTGGCTCTGCTGATCGCGAACAACCTGAGCCCCGAGATGGACATCGCGGTCAAGGTCGAGACCCGTAAGCCACCGGCCGAGCCGCCGACCGACCCGACCATCCACGTCTTCCTCTACCAGGTCACGCCGAACCCCTCGATGCGCAACACCGACCTGCCGACGCGCGCCTCGGACGGCACGCTGCTCAAGCGACCCGCCGCCGCGCTGGATCTGCACTTTCTGATCAGTGCGTACGGGGAGGAGGCGGAACTGGTCGGGCAGCGACTGATCGGCTGCGTGATCCGGACCCTGCACGAAATCCCGGTCCTGCCACAGGAGTTGATCGAACTCGCCGCGGAACGACCGTATCTGGCGGGCAGCGACCTTGCGGCGTCTGCGCAGAAGGTGCGCTTCACGCCGACGGTGATGGACATCGACGAGACGTCCAAACTGTGGGGGATGCTGCACCAGACTCCGTACACGCTGTCGGTGGCCTATCAGGCGTCGCTGGTCCTGATCGAGGGCCGCGAGAAGCCGGTCCCGGCGAAGCCGGTGGAGCAGCGGACGGTACGGGTGCTGCCGTTCGGGGCACCGGGAGCGCCGGTGCCGCCGGGAACCACGCCGCCGGCCGAGGAGCCGGCGCGTGCCCAGGACGAGACCGAGGCCGCCGGGGCGGAGAGCGCAACCGCTGAACCGGGCGCCGGGAAGAAGCGGGCCGCGACCAGGACGGCACCGTCAAAGGCAGCGCCCTCCAGGACCGCGCCGTCCAAGAACGTCCAGAGCAAGGCCGGTGCGAGCAAGGCCGCGGCGTCCAAGTCCACCGTCTCCAGGCCAGTGGCCAAGCGCGCCGCGCCCGACTCCCGTACCGGCAAGGACTCCGGCGCGAGCGCAGACGGCAAGGAGAGCTGAGACACGGTGCGGGACACGGGGGCGGGTGAGGGCATGGGTACGTACCAGGGAACCGGTCCGGGCACGGCGGACGCCGGTGCGGACGGCCGCGCGCTGGCTGCGGCCGTGCGGTCCGTCCTCGCGCGCATCGACGCCCATGCACAGCGCGCGCAGCACCGGACCCGGACGGCGGAGGGCGACGCATCTGCTGGATCCAGTGCAGCGGCCGGGGGCCCCGCAGCGGACGCGGCCGTACCCGTACCCGTACGCGAAACCGACGTGCCGCCGGGGAACGACCGGCGCGCGAACACCACCGCTGCCACGCCGGACCAGTCGCGGCCCGCCGCCGCACCCGAACTCACCGCACCCCGCACCTCCGCACTCGCTGCCTCCGGCCCCGCCACCCTGGACGCGCTCGTCGCCTGCTTCGGGCTGAGCCCCTTCGAGCGCGACATCGTCCTGCTCGCCGCCGCCGCGGAGCTGGACCCCACCACCGGCGGTCGTTGCGCCGCCGCGAGCGGCGATCCGGACCGCGCGCATCCCACCTTCTCGCTCGCCCTCGCCGCGCTCGCCGACCCGCACTGGAGCGCCCTCACGCCCGTCGCCCCGCTGCGCCGCTGGCGGCTCGTCGAGCTGGACGACGAGACCCGGTTGACCACCTCGCGGCTCCGCCTCGACGAGCGCATTCTGCACTTCCTGGTCGGCTCGCCGTATCTGGACTCCCGGCTGCACGGGCTGTTGCGCCGTACGACTGTGCCGGAGTCCCTGCCGGCTTCGTACGATCTCGCGGCGAGCCGGGTCGCCGCGGGCTGGGCGGTCGCGGGCCCCTACGCACCACTCCGCGTCGAGCTCGTCGGCGGCGATCTGCGCAGCCGCACCGACATCGCCGCCGCGGCCGCCCGCCGTTCCGGTCTCGGCCTGTACGCGATGGCCGCCGACGACATGCCGACCGACCCGGCCGACCGCGACCGGCTGGCGCGCCTCTGGCAGCGCGAGGCGATCCTGCTGCCCGCCGCGTTGCTTGTCGAGGTCGGCGACCTGGAACGCGAACAGGCCGCGGCCACGGACGCGTTCATCGAGAGCGCTGCCGTACCGCTCGTCGTCTCCAGCCCGGACCCGCGGCAGACCGCCCGGCCGCGCGGTGAACGGGTCACCGTCCCCGCTCTCGACACCGAGGAGCAACTCGGCGTGTGGGCGGACGCCTTCGAGGACGTGCCCGAGGTGTCCGAGGAGGACCTGAAGGATCTCGTCGAGCAGTTCTCGCTGCCGCCGCATCTGATCAGGTCCGCCGGCGCGACCGTCGTACGGGATCTGCCCGGTGAGGACGAACTGGACGCCACCGGGCTGGCCTGGAAGGCCGGGCTCACCGAGGCGCGGATGGGCATGGACGAGCTGGGCCGGCGGATCGAGCCGCAGGCGGCGTGGGGCGATCTGGTACTGGCGGAACGGCAGTTGAGAATCCTGCGCGAGGTCGTCGCGCATGTGCGTCAGCGGGCGACCGTCTACCAGGAGTGGGGCTTCGCCGCGACGCTGCGCCGCGGCCTCGGCGTCACCGCGCTGTTCGCGGGCGGCTCCGGTACCGGCAAGACGCTCGCCGCCGAGGTGATGGCGAAAGAGCTGGGCCTGGATCTGTTCATCATCGATCTGTCCCAGGTGGTCAGTAAGTACATCGGTGAGACCGAGAAGAACCTGCGCAAGGTCTTCGACGCGGCCGAGCGCGGCGGCGCGCTGCTGCTCTTCGACGAGGCGGACGCCCTCTTCGGCAAGCGCAGCGAGGTCAAGGACAGCCATGACCGGTACGCCAACCTCGAGGTCAGCTATCTGCTCATGCGTATGGAGGCGTATCGCGGTCTGGCGATCCTCACGACGAATATGAAGCAGGCTCTGGACACAGCCTTTATGCGCCGTATCCGCTTCGTCGTCGACTTCCCCTTCCCCGGGGAGAGCGAGCGCGCCGAGATCTGGCGGCGGGTGCTGCCCGCGCGGGTGCCGATGAAGGGCGTCGATCCGGAGCTGCTCGCCCGGCTGACCGTGGCGGGCGGCTCGATCCGCAATATCGCGCTGTCGGGCGCCTTCCTCGCCGCGGAGGAGGGCGACCGGCTCCAGATGCGTCACATGCTGGAGGCGGCGCGTACCGAATACCTCAAGCTGGACCGCTCCTTGACGCCTTCGGAGGTCCACGGATGGGTCTGAACGAGGCACCGCGCCCTGCGGAGCGCACAATCCGTGTGGACATCGGCGAGCTGGTGCTCGACGGGTTCGAGCGGCTCGACCCCGACCGGGTGTCGGCCGCCTTCGAGGCTGAGCTGGCCCGTCTCGTACGAGAGAGGGGTGTACCGCTGGCTGCTGACGGCGGCCAGGCCCTCGACTCCTTGTCCGGGCTGCCGCCGCTGCCGGCCACCACGTCGCCGGGGCGGCTCGGCGAGGCGCTGGCGCGTGCGGTGCACGCGGGCCTTTCGGGGCGGGGTGAGGCGCAATGAGTACGTCACACGCCCAGGACGCGCAGGCGGCGCAGGCCGAACGGCGGCGCAAGCGCAAGGAGCGGGCCAAGTCCCGTACGCCGGAGCCGAAGAACATCGTCAGCGGAGCCGGACAGCCGCTGGACCTGAGCGTACGGCGGGAGCTGGAGGAGCAGCTCGGGCACGACTTCAGCCGAGTGCGGCTGCACACCGACCGGGACGCGGGCACGCTCACGGAGCTGCTGGGCGCGGACGCGGTCGCGGTCGGCCAGGACATCTTCTTCCGCGAGGGAACGTACCGGCCGGGCACGGCGGACGGACAGCGGCTGCTGGCCCATGAGTTGCTGCACACCGTGCAGAACCCGGACGGTCTGGGCGCTCTGCGGGCGGGCCGCGATCCGGGTGCGGTGAGCCTGCCGCAGCAGGCGATGGAGCGCGAGGCCGAGTCGGCGGCGCAGGCCCTCGTACGGGACGAGGAGCAGGCCCCCGAAGTGGAGCCGGATCAGTCCACGCCCGGCTGGCTGCGCTACGCAACGGTCGACGCCGACCGCAATCGGATGGAGAAGCTGGATCCGGCGACGCTGGTGGACCGGCTCGCGAACGGCGTACTGCGTTCGCTGCGCGGCGACCCGGCGGACCTCTCCCACCGCGTACGCCTCCAACTTGCCCGGATGTCACCGGACTTGCAGGACTCGGTGCTGGACCGGCTGGAGGGGCGCCTTCTCTCGAACGAGTACGACCGGCTGCTGGACCTCACCGAGCAGGCCGAGGTCCTGCCCGTGGAACTCCAGCCGGCCGAGGTGCCCGCGCCGGAGGCGGACCTCTTCGAGCTGCTGGGTGTCGAGCGCACGCAGTGGAAGCGCAAGGAAGAGAGCGGGCGCGAGGCCAAGGGAAGGCGGGACGAGGACGCCCGCCAGGAGCGGAAGGACGCCAAGGCGCGCGACGAGAAGCGCGGCGGTGACCGGAGCAGGGCGCAGTCGGACGCCGCGGCCGAGGAGACGGAAGCCGCCCGGCGCACGGAGCAGGAGGACGAGCGTGCCCAGGCCAGGCAGCAGGCCGCGCAGGAGCAGCTGCAGGAAGAGGAGCAGCAGGGCCAGGACCGGCAGCGGGTCGACGAGGCCGCCGACGCGCGTGCGCAGGGCCAGGCGGATGGCGCCGAGAAGGTCAAGGAGGAGCGCAAGGAGCAGCGCGACCGGGAGGAGCAGGACCCGGAGCAGGCGAACGCTCCTGGCGCCGACAAGCGCAAGCGCAAGGACGACGCGAAGAAGCCGGCGGACGGGTCGAAGCAGGAGAACCTCGACCCGAGGGCGAAGGGGCAGCCCGGTGCCGTACGCCCGGAGAAGGTGGACGAGCGGGCGGAGCAGCGGGACAGCGCGCTGTCCGAGCACGGCCTCCACGAGAAGGACGAGGACGAGGACGAACCGCGCGAGGAGGAGAAGCCGCTCGGGCTTGAGGCGGGCGCGGACAGTGAAATCGGCGGTGAGCAGGACGGCAGCCGGGACAAGGGCGGTGCGGCCAAGGGCGGGCCGGAGCTGAAGCCCGAGGACTATCTGCCCGACGCCGACCTGGACCTTTCCTCCGTACCGACCGCCGACCGGATGACCCCCGGCGCCGCGGAACCGTCCGTCCCGTCCTTCCCTTCACCGCCGCCGACCAAGGCAGAGCGGGTCGAGCAGCAGCGGGAGAACGAGGCCAACGAGGAGGACGAGGAGTCCGCCGGGCCCGAGGCGAAGGCGCCGGGCGAGGACGTGGGTCCGGTCGAGGGCGAGGCGCCGCAGCCCGAGGGCGGACCCGCGGCCCAGGCCCAGGACCGCAGCGCCAAGGATCTCCAGCCGGACAAGCCGACCGACCAGGAGGTCGGCCGCGACCCGGAGACCACCGAGAAGGACCAGCAGGAGCCCGAGGCCGAGAAGACGGACCCCGCGCAACAGCAGGAAGACGGGGCCGCCAAGGACGAGGATTCCGGTGACGGCGAGGAGAGGCCGGACGCCAAGGATGCGCAGGACGAGCAGCGGGAGCTGCAGGAGCGCGGGCAGCAGGAGGAGCGGGGCGGGCAGGGGCAGGGCGCTGCCGCGGACAAGACCGCTGCCGTTGCTTCGGGTCCGGACGCCTCACCCGGCCCTGCGGCGATGCGCCCTGCGGGTGCGCAGACGCAGAAGGCGGCCACCGAGGACCGTAACCCCTCCCCCGCCGCGCGGCGTGACGCCGAGCCGCCCAAGTCCGAGCGGGAAGCGGCCGGGCCCAAGAGCCGGATCCCCAAGGAGAGCGGTCCCGGTGCGGCTCCCCACGGCTCGGTCGGCGCCGCCGAACAGGCCGGTCCGACCACGGCAGCGGGCCCCGGAGCAGCGCCTTCCGCAGCACAGGCTGCCGTCAGCCCGGCGGGCGAACAGGCCTCGAGCCCCGGCAGGATGGGCGCGCCGGCACCGGAAGGCGCCCAGGCCGCCCCCGAGGCGTCGCTGGAGAAGGACGGCGGCGGCTGCGCCCCGCCGGAACCCGCGGCGGAGAAGGAAGAAGGCGGCGGTAGCTGCGGCGGAGGCGGCGGTGCGGCCCCCGAGGAGAAGCAGGAGGAGCCGCCGGACGTCTCGGCCCAGGACCCGAAGTCCGCGATCAGTACGGTCAGCAAGCTCGCCCCGGACCAGGCCGCCGCCGCGATGCCCGGTGTGGACGCCGCCGCTGACAAGAAGGTCGGCGAGGAGCAGCAGCGCCTGGACGCCAACCCGCCGAAGCGGGAACGTCCTTCGGGCGCACCCCAGACCCAGTCGGGCCCCCCGGAGGCGGCCGCGCCTGCCGCCGAGGTGACGGGCAAGGTCGAGAAGCTCGGGCCCGAGGACCAGGCCGAGAAGCAGAAGGCGAAGGGCAGCGAGAAGGCGGAAGGCGCGAAGCCGACCGACAACACTCCCCCGCCGCCGCCACCCGTGGCGGACAAGCTGACCGCGGAAGAGGCGAAGAACGTCGACGCCGCGGCCGACGCGGTGCCGACCGTCGACCCGGAACTCCAGAACAAGACGGTGGGCCCCGCCCCCAAGATCAGGCTTGAGGGCGAGAGCGACCCGAAGCGCACGGACGACCAGGCCAAGGCGCTGAAGGAGAAGCAGTCCGACATCCAGAGCACGGGCCGTGAGGACGCGGCCAAGCCGATGGGTGAGGACCGGATCTTCCCCAACGCGCCCCAGGAGCAGCTGGTCGGCAAGGCCGTGGGCCGCGCCGGCGGCAAGGGCGGCAAGGGCGGCAATCTGGCTGCCTCGCCCATGCCCAAGCCCGGCGTCGGCGCGGTCGCCAAGCAGGAGCGCGGCTCGGAGATTCAAGGTGCGGCGGGCCAGGCGCAGGGCGATCTGGTCGCCAAGGAGAAGGAACAGCAGCAGGGCGAGCAGCAGGCCAAGCAGGAGAAGCAGACCGAGATCGACCGCGAGGTCACCCAGAACGCGGAGAAGCAGACGGCCGAGCGCGGCCGGGCCGCCGACGAGGCGCAGCGCGAGCGCGAGGGCTGGCGCAACGAGCAGGACCAGAAGATCGAGGACGCGGACAAGGAGTCCGAGAAGGAACACACGTCCAAGAACAAGGAGATCGTCAAGGCCCGCGACGACAAGGACAAGGAGGTCGGCGACAGGAAGGACAAGGACAACCAGCAGATCGACAGGGAGCGGGAGAACGCGGAGAAGGAGGCCGAGAAGAAGAAGGAGGACGAGAAGCCCTCCGGGGGCTTCTTCGGCTGGGTCGCCGACGCGGTGAAGAGCGCGTTCAACGCGATCCTCGACGCGGCGCGCAAGGTCGTCAACGGCATCATCGACACATTCAAGGAGTGGGCCAACAAGGCCATCGACTTCGTACGTGACCTCGCCATCAAGGCGATCAACGTGCTGGCGGACGCGCTGATCGCCATCGGGGACGTGCTGCTCGCGGCCTTCCCTGAATTACGGGACAAGTTCCGCAAGGCGATCGAGGGCTTGCGCGACAAGGCGATCGCCGCGGTCAACGCGCTGGCGGACGGCCTGAAGAAGGCGGTCAACGCCCTGCTCGACGCCCTGGCGGCAGGCCTGAACGCGCTACTCGACGTGCTGGAAGCGGGCATCAAGGCCGTCATCAAGATCTACCAGGCGGTCATTCTCGGCGCGATCAAGTTCGCCCAGGCGGCGATCGAGGCGCTGGGCAAGTTCGCGGCGCTGATCGCGGACATCGCGCCGGACCCGGGTGGCTGGATCAGCAAGGCCGGCAGCTCGGCGAAGGCGGGCATCAGCGATCACCTCTGGGGCGCCATCAAGACGGGCGTGAAGCGGTGGTTCGACACCAAGGTCGAGGGCATCCTCGGTCTCGGCAAGGCCGTGATCAACGTCCTGGTGAAGGGCTGCGTCTCGATCAAGCAGATCGGGAAGATGGCGTGGGACGCGATCATCGCCTCGCTCCCGATGATGATCGCCTCGCTCGTCATCGAGAAGGTCGTCTCAATGATCGTCCCCGCGGCGGGCGCGATCCTCACGATCGTCCAGGGCCTGATGGCCGCCTGGCAGAGCATCAGCTCGATTCTCTCGGCCTTCAGCAAGTTCTGGGCCTACTTGAAGGCGGTCAAGGCGGGTCCGGCGGCGTGCCTGTTCGCGGAGGCGGTGGCCGCGGGTGTTGTCGCACTGCTGGACTTCATCGCCAACTTCCTTCTCCAACGCCTCGGTTCTGCGACCAAGGGTGTCGGCAAGCGCCTCAAGGCGATGGCCGAGACGATCATGAAGGGCCTGAAGAAGACGGGCAAGGGCGCCAAGAAGGCGGCCGGCGAGGCGGTCAACAAGGCGCGGGGCGCGATCCGGAACGCCACCCAGACCCTGCGCAAGCCGGCCGCGGCCCCCAAACCGAAGGCGAAGCCTTCCCCGAACCCGAAGGCCCCGCCCAAGCCGAAGGACACGGCGACACCGAAGTCTCCTGCAAAGCCGGAGCCGACACCGGCGAAGCCGAAGGACACGACACCGGGTCCGTCGAAGGACAAGACCCGGGGCGGCCAGAAGGACAGCACGCCCCAAACCCCCAAGAAGAAGAAAGAGATCGAGGGCCCGAAGCCCACCAAGCCTCAGAAGCCGAAGTCCCCGGTGGGCAAGGCCCTCGGCAAGGCGAAAACGGCCGTCAAGTCAGCCTTGAAGAAGGTCCGCAACGCGGCGAAGACGCTGGGCAAGAAGCTCAAGAAGAGCAAGGTGGGCAAGGCACTCAAGAACAGCGCAGCGAAGCTGCGCAACGCCTTCAAGAGCATGCGGAACAAACTGCGCACCAAGCTGGACAACTACCGGGCGCGGAACGCTCGACGCAATGAGAAGAAGAAGGATCAGAAGGACTCCAAGCAGAAACGCCTCGACAAAGCAATTCTTCGTATGCGGCCGCTCATCAAGAAGAAAACGAAGAAGGGCATGCCTGACACCGCGTTCCGCGCGATGCTGGGCGCAATGCGCAGGTGGTACCGGCTCAGCAGTCTCACCGCCACGGGCAAGCCACGCACCGTACTGCGGGCCACGGTGAATCCCGGCGAAGACTTCGAAGACGTCTATCCGACTCAGGATCAGCAGACGGGACGCACGGACGACTACGACGAGCGCCAGGACGAGGTGCCCAAGCCGAAACCGAAGATCCCCAACTTCACGGACAACAGACTGGCGACCAACTTCACGGCGGAGTACCTCAACAAGTCCGTCAAGGGAACCCCGGCCCCCGATGCCAATCCGGGGCAGCCCATCGGCTGGGACTACGCACAGAAGATAAACGACGATCCCAGCGACAGGTGGGTCAGAATGCATCTCCTGCCCGATCGCATCGGTGGCAAGGCCAAGGGGTCCAACCTCGTCCCGGCCAGCGGCCCCGGGGTCAACACCCCCTTCCTCCACGGAGTGGAGCAAGGGGCATGGGAGGCCCTGCACCACGACAAGGAGGAGATGATCTGGTACCGGGTCGAAGTGAGGTTCCACAAGCCACCCCAATCGCCGACCCGAGGATTCCCGAGCTACATCAAGGCAACCTGGGCCGGGTACTTCGAAAACCGCAAGGAAAGGCGCTGGGAGAAGAACAGAAGGCCTGCCTGGAATTCATTCGAGGCGAAGCCGGCACCACCAGACCCGTCCAAGAAGCTCCGCATCAACCACGACAGCATCGACAAGATAAGGCGGCGACTCAGGGAAACACCCGAGTTTGCCCGGGTCATCGTGAACAATCGCTCCTATCGTGACTTCAACGGCATCAAGAAGGCGTTCGAGCGACACGAGAGGGGAAAGCCGGAGATTCAGAAGTTTAAGAAACTGGACCAGCGGCTGAAGGCAATATCCCAACTCATAGACGCCGACCTGATCGTCTTCACAAAGGAGTGACGCAAGGATGACATGGCAAGACGCAACTCCACAGGAAGATCTTTACCTCAGGGTGGTGAGCGACCTACAAAACGCCGATGAGATCGAGGTCTTCAGCGACCTGATCGAGATCGACGACGAGGAGAGCAACTCCTTGGGGATTCCGCTGAGGCAGCGCGCGGAGGAGATCAGGGGCATCACCCAGGAGCGGCCCGAATGGGACGGGGTGATCATTGATCAAGAGATCGAGGAACGTGGGCTGCGGTTCTACCAGATCGGTAGTCACTGGCGAACCCGGAAACCTCTTCCGAGGGTGACCGGCGAGTTCTTCCTGCCCATGTTCTACGACAGCCTGTTCTCCTCCGCCCCTGATTTGGCGTGGACCGGCTCCACGGACGACGAACGTCAGTTGTACTCTGAATTCCGGGTGATTGACAGCCAACCGAATTCCGGCAGCGACTTGCTCACGACGGTCAGGCTCCAGCCAGATTCAACGCCGCTCGAGATGTGGGTGTGGGATCCGCGCGTCGGACCCAAGAAGATGGGCCTCGACTACAGCACCTATCTGGAGATGCTGGCGCTGACCAAGGGCGCTTACGGATGGCAGTATCTGTTCACTGACGTATCCCTGGCGGATGACCTTTTTCATCACACGGCGGAAAGCATCAGGAACATGCTTGATATTTTCCCCCGGATCTTTCCGAGCCACGACTACACCTCGCTCGCGGCAAGGCTGGCGGAGCGATTGTGAAGTCGCCCCTTCCACATCCGTCCTCCGGAGACCGACAGCGATGCGCAGTCTGACACCCATCGAGCAGCAACTTCTGGACACACAGGAGGAAATACTGGAATGCCCTCACTTCACCGTGGACCGGTCGATCACCGGTGAGCTGGGCAGTACGTACGAACAGGCGCCCGCTCTGTTCAGCTATCTCCCCGACTGGCAAGGAGTGGTCCTGAGCCGCGAGCTCTGCATCCACAGCCCCCGGATCACCGAGATTGGCAACCGGTGGCGCACCAGCTCCGCTTCCGAACTTCCCGAATTCCATGGGGAGTTCCGTGTGACGGATCTCTTCACGGCAGTGCTCAAGCATCCGCCGGATCTCTCCTGGTCGGGGTCGACCGATGTGGAACGTCAGTTGTTCGCCCAGCTGCGCGTCATCGACGACACCCCGGTCGCCGCCACCGGGCAATTCGCGGCCATCCGGATCCAGCCCAAAGTCGACCCTCTGGAGATCTGGTACTTCGACATGGACCTCAACAGAGCCGAGGGCTGGGACAGGCAGTACGTACGTCTGGACCTCACCTACACCGAGTACATCCAGCAACTGGCCCTCACGAAAGGCACCTTCGGCTGGCAGTACTTGTTCACCGATGAAGTCTCTCTCGGCGAACCGGATTTCAAGGCTGTGCGAACACAACTGACGACCATGCTGGATGTGTTCCCCGTTCTCTTTCCCGCCCGGGATTACACCGAGCTCGCCCGGCGTCTGGAGGCCCGACTGTGAGTGATTGCATCGTGCTCCAGGACCACGAGCGGAGGTGATGATGAAGACCAGCTATCTGGTGACCCTGGACGAGGAAGCAGACCGCCAGCTCCATTCGTTCCTTGTCAGTCAAGGAGCAGAACCAGAATCACGGTTCGGTGAGTGGCGTGTGCCAACCGGCTCCCGGGGTTCGGTGAAGGAGGAACTGCATCGGACAGGCGTCGGGTTTCGTCTCCGCTACGAATTCTCGGCCGAGTCGACCGACCACGTGGACGAGTTGGCCGCCTACCTGGGCATCGACATACTCACAACGTCCCGCATCACTTCTTCCCACCCCATTCTCGCCAAGGCCCCGGAGGGAGACTCCCTGATTGCCAACACAACCATGGTCGATCTCCTGGAACCAGTGACCTCCGACCTGGAATGGCAGCGACATGACGAAACTATCCATGACCTGTGGTCGCTCACATTGGCGAGCGAGCTGCCCGAGCCCATCCACACGCCTCACGCGTTCGCCACTGTTCAAGGCGGAAACGGACTGTGGATGGTGCTGGATGACGGCCGGTCCATCATCACGGACTCCAGCCTGAGTCACTTGCGTGTGCATGGGATTGCCTGGACCACAAGGAAAGTGGTCCAGGGCAGAATTCTTGCGCATCCGGCCATTCCCGTATTTGGTGGCCGCGTCCTCGACATCATCGACAAGCAGCAGGTCGAGCTCGCGTTCGCTCCCCTCTATCTGCCTCACGAGCAGAGCTCAGTCGCCCCCTGGTAGCGCTCCCCCGGATTGGATCTCCATGACCCGCTACGCAGACATACCCAAGCCCATCCGCTCCGGCATCGTCATCGTCGACCCCGAACGCGGCACCCCCCAGCGCATCATCGTCCTCCAGTTCAACCCCGACACCCTCGAACGCTCCCTCGCCCCCCAAGCCGCCGGAGGAGGTGGTGATGCCGGCGGAGGCGGCAGCGGAGGAGACCGTAACGAGGCCCTCCGGCTCAAGGGACCCGCCGAGGAGAGTTGGAAGTTCACTGCCGAGATCGATGCCACCGATCAGTTCGAGGTCGCCGCTCCCGAGGGGATCCATCCCGAGCTGGCCACCCTCGAGATGCTCGTGCATCCCACCACCGCCCAGCTCCGCGAGGCCGCGCGGCTCACCAAGAAGGGGACCATCGAGATCAGCCCGATCGAGATGCCCCTGACCCTCTTCACCTGGGGGAGCAAGCGCGTCATGCCCGTGCGGCTCACCGAACTGTCGATCAATGAGTCCGCGTTCGACGTCAATCTCAACCCCATACGGGCAAGCCTCGGCATCGGCATGAAGGTCCTCAGCGTGAGTGATCTGCCGGCCGGGCATCGGGGTGCCGATCTGTATCTGGCGCATCTGGCGCAGAAGGAACGGCTGGCCAGAGCGGCAAGAGGCGGGCGGCTGGCGGAACTTGGGCTGGGAAGGGGGCTGTAAGACGTGATTGATCCTTATGAGAGTGCACTGGACGCGATCCCGGGGACACATCCGTATCCCCGGACCAGCCGGTATCACGACGCGGAGATCGGGGTTCACCAGCAGCCCGACGGCACCGAAGTGCGCTACACGAAGCGGCGGTTGCTGCCACCGCTCAGCGCGGCCGTCGACGAGACCGCGCCCCACACGGTCAGCAGCGGCGAGCGCCCGGACCAGCTCGGGCAGCGTTATTTCGGCGACCCCGGCCAGTGGTGGCAGATCGCGGACGCGAATCCCGTTCTCGATCCGCGCGAGCTGACCGACGAGCCGGGACAGCAGATCGACATTCCGCTGCCGGGTGGGTTCCATGGCTGATGAGCCCATCGGGAGCGGGCCGGTATATCTCAACCTCCAGATGGGGCCCAAGCTCACCCGTCCCGTGCCGGCCGAAGTGACCGAGGCGTTGCTGTCCGCGCAGATCACCATGACCGCCGGGGAACGAAGCGGGTTCCAGCTCGCCTTCGACCTGACCAAGAGAGGGCTGATCACACAGCGGCTGCTGCCCGAGGGGTTTTTCGATCCGAAGACCCGGGTGATCGTCACGACCTCGGTCAAGGGAACGCCGACCGTGATCCTGGACGGGCTCATCGTGCGGCAGGAGGTCGGTGCCAGCAATCTGCCGGGGCAGACCACGCTGACCGTCACCGGGGAGGATCTGACCCTGCTGATGGATCTCGAAGAGCGGACCGACCGGTATCCGAATCTGGCCCCGGCCCAGCGAGTTGACCGGATTCTGCGGAGGTACGCCGATTACGGCATCGATCCCCGGATCATCCGTGAGCAGATCCATCAGCCACCCCGCGAGCAGCTTCGCGTCGACTACCAGACCGGCACCGATCTGCAGTATCTCAATGAGCTGGCCAGGGCGAACGGTTACACCTTCTACCTCGACCCCGGCCCCCGGCCGGGCCGGTCCACCGCCTTCTGGGGGCCTGAGCGGCGGCTGGGGCAGCGCCAGCATGCGCTCAACGTCAACATGGACAACAACTCCACCGTCGACCAGCTGACCTTCTCCTACGACGGGACCGCCCGCGAAGAGCCGCAGGCGCGAGTGCAGGACCCGAGGACGCGCGACACCCGGTTGCTGGCGCAGCCCGATATCAGCCCGCTGCGGCCACCCCTCGGCCGCCGCGCCTCGCCCGCCCTCAAGCGCAAAACTCTTTCCGGAACGGCGAAGAAGGAACTCGGACAGGCAGAGGCCGAGACGCTGGCCCGGGCGGCGACCTCCGCTGATGCGATTTCCGGGTCCGGCTCGCTGGATGTCAATCGGCATGGATATGTGCTGCGGCCGCGGGAGTTGGTGGGGGTTCGGGGTTCCGGCGTGACGTACGACGGCGATTACTACGTCAAATCCGTCACCCACAACCTCCGCCCCGGTTCGTACCAGCAGAACTTCACGCTCTCCCGCGAGGGCCTGATCGCCCGCAGCACCACGGTGCGTCCGTAAAGACGTGAGGACCAGGAGAACTTCGCATGGCTGCAGGACCGAATAACCGGTTTCTCGGCAAGTTCCGGGGGCGGGTGATCGACAACAGGGATCCGCTCAAGATCGGCAGGATCACGGCCCAGGTGCCGGACGTGCTGGGCGACGAGGCCTCCACCTGGGCGCTGCCCTGCCTGCCCTTCACCGGGCGCCAGGCCGGCCAGTACGTCGTGCCGCAGATCGGTGCGGGCGTGTGGATGGAGTTCGAGCAGGGGGATCCCAGCTTCCCGATCTGGACGGGGTGTTGGTACGGCGATGAGACCGAGCTGCCACCCCGTGCGCGCGCCGAACTGCCCGCCTCCCAGCCGGTCGTGATCCAGACTCCCGGCGATCACAAGCTGGTGATGTCGGACGTGCCCGGCGGTACGGGGATTCTGCTGGAGGCCAAGGGCGGGGCGTACATCCAGATCGACGAGAAGGGCGTGACCATCGGCAACGGCAAGGGCGCGTCCATCGTGCTGATCGGGGACGAGGTCAACATCAACGAGGGCCGGCTGATCGTGCCGAAGAAGCGATGAGCACAGGGACCAGGGAAACGGGGAGAAACGTCTTGTCCGGGAATCTCGTGAACGGCGGGTCCGCGATCAGCTGCCCGCACGGCGGCCGGGTCGGGCCCGCCTCCGCCCTGTCGTCCGGCATCCGGATCGACGGCCATCAAGTGCCCTCCGCCGCCGCCGTCTTCACCGTCAGCGGCTGCCGCCACACGATCGAGGGCGTACCGCATCCGTGCGCCACGGTCCGCTGGACCCCGGACCGCGACAGCGTGCTGATCGACGGGGAACCCGTGCTGCTCGACAGCACCTCCGCGCTCTGCTTCAGCGCGGCGCTGCTGCCGCAAGGTCCGCCGGTCGTCGGCGCGACGACACGGGGGGTGTCCTCCCGATGAGGCGGACGAGGAGCAATATCGCCTTCCCCTTCCGGACCGACCGGCGGGGCCGTACCGCACAAGCGGCGTACGACGACCATGTGCGAGATCTGATCGAGCAGTTGCTGTTCACCAGTCCCGGCGAGCGCGTGATGCGCCCCGACTTCGGCTGCGGCCTGCTCGATCTGGTCTTCACGCCCAACAGCCCCGAGCTGGCCTCCGCGCTGGAGTTGTCGGTGCAGGCCTCGCTGCAGCGCTGGCTGGGCGAACTGATCGAGGTGGAGGCCCTGGATGTGGTGAGCGAAGAGAACGTGGTGCGGGTGTATCTGCGCTACGTGGTGCGCTCCACCGCCAGCCGGCGCGACGAGGTCTTCGAGGGGAGCGGCCCGGCATGAGCGGTACGAACAGCGACGTGGTCTGCCGTACGGACGGCAGGCGCGCGAAGATACGGGCTGTACAGCTCGGCGGCGTGGACGCGGTCGAGGTCGGTGACGACGGGCTGACGCTCACCGTCACCTTCCTCGGCAAGGCGCCCCACGGGCTGTGCCCGGAGAACATACGCATCGACGGCGGACGCCGGATCACGGAGATAGCGGCCGTCGAGGTGTCGGTCGAACGCGAGGAGGACCCGGAGCTCGACGACCGGCTGTTCGTCACGGTCGACCGGACCGGTGACACCTCTCGCTACAGGCTCTCGGTGGTCGACACGGATCCGTACGGAAGGCCCGGCACCGAGCCGTTCCCCGGCTTCGACCAGCGGTACTTCTGGGCCGAGTTCGAGTTCCGGCCGGACTGCCCCACCCCCTTCGACTGCAAGGACGAGCAGCCGGACTGCCCGCCCGTCCTCGCGCCGGCGCCCGTCATCGACTACACGGCGCGCGACTACGACACGATCCGCCGGCTGATCCTGGACCGGCTGGCACTGACCACCCCGGACTGGGTCGAGCGCAACGCCGCCGACTTGGGGACGACGCTCGTCGAACTGCTTGCCTACACCGCCGACCAGATCAGCTACCAGCAGGACGCGGTCGCGACGGAGGCGTACCTCGACACCGCCCGCAGGCGGGTGTCCGTGCGCCGTCATGTGCGGCTCATCGACTATCCGATGCACGACGGCGTCAACGCCCGCGCGTTCGTGGCGGTCGAGGTCGCGGGGGAACTGACTCTGCTGCCGGGCACGTTCCGCTTCGCCGCGGTCGACGTCCGTACGCTCGGGCCGCGCGACCGGCCCGAGATCGGTACCGTCATCGACGACCGGGATCTGGCCGTGCTGGACGAGCGCGGATCGGTGGAGGTGTTCGAGCCGGTCGTCGGCCACGATCCGCTGGTGCTGCGCCCCGAGCACAACACGATCCGCTTCTGGACCTGGGGCGACGAGGTGTGTTCGCTGCCCAAGGGCGCAGTCTCCGCGACGCTGCGGGACGAGTGGGCGGACGAGGAGTGCACGGGCAGGGCGCTCGGGCTGTCGGCCGGTGATCTGCTGCTGATCGAGGAGGTGCGGGGGGCGCGTTCCGGTACGCCTGGCGACGCCGACCCGGCCCACCGCCAGGCCGTACGCCTCATCTCCGTCACCCCGGCCGTGGACCGGCTGGCGGACCAGCCCGTCCTCGAGGTCAGCTGGGCGCCGGAGGATGCGCTCGCCTTCCCGGTCTGTCTTTCCACACGCGGCGGCCCGGACTGCGAGCCGGTCGAGGATGTGAGCGTGGCGCGCGGCAATGTCGCGCTCGTCGACCACGGCCGGTCGCTGACCTTCTGCGGCTCTGCGCCCGAGACGGTCACCGTGCCGCCCGCGCCGGCCGTCCTCGGGTCCTGCGATCCGTCGGGCTTCGGCTGCTGGGACCGCGACGAGGGAAATGAGACGGCCGATCTGATCAACACTCGTCTCCACCAGACCCGTTCGGGCGGTCTGTTGACCGCCGATCAGATACGCGAGCTGTTCACCGTCGTCGGCGAGGACGCAACCGAACGCGCCGGTCTCGGCCTGGAACTCGCGGGCCGACGGCGCGAGAAGGTCGTGCCCGGCACCGCCTATGCGCAGGCCGAGGCGCTGGCGACGCTGCTGGCGCAGGTCGTCTACCCGGGCATCCCGGCGCGCTTCCGGCCGGTGTTGCAGCGCTCCCCCGTGGTCCAGTCCGTGCCGTTCCCCGACCCGCGACACGTCTCGGCCGGGCAGGCCACGCGACTGGCGGCCGTCCGGGACCGTGTCCGGCAGCGTCTGGTGGAGCTGTGGCGCAGCGCCCGCGATTGCGACGGGCTCACCGAGCCGGAGATCGCCGAGCTGACGGTGCTGTTCGGGCTGCGGGTGCTCGAGCGTCTTGAGCTGCGACGCCACCCGGTGCGCGCGCTGCGCGAGCTGCTGCACCGCAGTGAGCGGCTGCTGACCGCGAAGCTGCGGCGGCTCGACGTACTGTCGGCGCGGGCGCGCGCGGGCGCGGTACTCGACGCGGGCATCGCCTGGGAGATCGCGCACACCTGGGGCCCTGAGTACGCGGCCGGGCTGCACCCGGACGAGCCGGTGCTGCGCGGTCCTGCCGCAGCGCTCGTACAGGACCCGCGGGCCGCGCTGCCCGCGGTGACCTTGACGGACGACGACGAGCGGTGGACCCCGAAGCGGGATCTGCTGGGCAGCGGTCCGCGGGAGCGGCACTTCGTCGGCGAGCTGGAGGACGACGGCCGGATCGCGCTGCGCTTCGGCGACGGACGGCACGGCGCGCGCCCGCACCCCGGCGCCAGGCTGGAGCTGCACTACCGCCTCGGCGGCGGCACGGCGGGCAACGTCGGCGCGGAGGCCATCAACCATCTGGTGCTGTGCCGCGATCCGCAGGAGTCGGACGCCGGGGACCCGATGCCGGTGGCGGGGGTGCGCAATCCGCTGCCCGCAGTCGGCGGAACCGAGCCCGAACCCGTCGAGCAGGTACGCCAGTTGGCCCCGCTCGACCTGAAGCGCACTCGGCTGCGCGCCGTCACCGCCGAGGACTACGCGGCGCTGGCGTCGAAGCTCCCGGGCGTGCAGCGCGCGGCCGCCGAGATCCGCTGGACCGGCAGCGTGCGGGAGGCGCATGTCGCCGTCGACGCGCTGGGATCCGGTGATCCCTCTCCCGAACTGCTCGACTCGGTGTCGTACGCCCTGGAGAGCTACCGCCGGATCGGGCACGACCTGGTCGTGGGACCGGCCAGGTCGGTGCCGCTGGACATCGCGCTCACGGTGTGCGCCGCACCCGGCCATCAGCACGGCCAGATCCTCGCCGAGCTGTACCGGCTGCTGGGCAGTCGGCGGCTGTCCGGCGGACGGATCGGCTTCTTCCACCCCGACGCGCTGAGCTTCGGCGGACCGGTACGGCTCAGCCGTCTGGTGGCCGCTGCCGCCGGCGTACAGGGCGTGGAGAGCGTACGAGTGACCCGGCTGAGCCGGCTTTTCCACGAGGACCCACTCGACCACACGGCACTGGAGGCAGGCGTGCTGCGGCTCGGCCCGCTGGAGATCGCGCGATGCGACAACGACCCGGACCGGCCCGAGAACGGCCGGCTGACCATCGAGCTCGGCGGAGGTGCGCGATGAGTGGCACCTGCGGCTGCGGCTGCGCCGGACATGACGAACGCTACGCACCCAAGGCCCTGTACAACGCGCCGGGCCACACTGCCCTGAACCACCGGGTGGGCGAGTACGGCTCGTTCCTGGCGGCCATGCTCGACCGTCTCGCCTCCCCCGCCTATCCGGCGCTGCGCGGGCTGACCGTCCGCACCCCGGACGACCCGTCGATCGGCCTGCTGGACTCGTGGGCGGTCGTCGGCGACCTGCTCACCTTCCACTCCGAGCGCATCGCCGACGAGGGCTATCTGCGTACCGCCAACGAACACCGCTCACTGGCGCTGCTCGGGCGGCTGGTGGGACACCGGCCACGGCCCGGTATCGCGGCCGACACGCATCTCGCGTACACGCTGGACCGGGATCCGCGGGCCGAGGACGTACCGGTGCTGATTCCGCGCGGTGCGCGCAGCAACAGCGTGCCCACCACCTCCGACGAGGAGTCGCAGGCCTTCGAGACCAGTGAGGACCTGATCGCCCGCTGGGCGTGGAACGAGCCGGCGGTGCGTCGGCGCCGGCCTGCCCTGCTCACGCCCGACGATCTGCGCAAGCGGTCCGAGATCTTCGTCTCCGGCACCGACACCTCGCTGCAGACCGGGGACAAGCTGCTGTTCGTCTTCGGCGGGGACCAAGAGGCGGGCGGGCAGCGGCTGTTGCTGCCGGTGGCGCGTATCCGGATCGACCGGGACGACGAGGTGACGGCCATCGGGCTGCCGCAGTCCGCGCCGGCGTCGCTGACCGAGCTGGTGGCGGAGCTCCGCGAGTGGATCACCGAGGACGAACGGGAGGTCGAGGAGGGCGAGGCGACGCCCGACAACCCCAACCCGCGTCCAGTCAGCATGATCATCGCGGAGTTCGACGCCCAGGTGCTGGCGCCGCTGCGCGCCGATCTGGACGGGATCAAGACCCCGGCACAGTTCACCCGGCGGCTTGCCGATCCGCATGACCGCCTCGCGGAGGCGCAGGCCGTCGCCGCTCCGTACGAGGAAGTCGCCGCCTGGTTCGAGCAGTTGGAGGCGGTGGTCGGTGAGCTGAGGGAGCGGGCAGCCGATCTGGAGCCCTCGCAGCCTGTCACTCCCACATCGGCCGCTGTGGCGCACTCTCCGGCCATGCGGGCGCTCGGCGCCGTCCTGCCGGCGCTGCGCACCCGGGTCGTACGTCCGCCGTCCGGCGCCCGCGCGCTGTCGCACGATCCGGGCCGGTACTTCACGCCCGGCTCCGACCTCGGCGCGCAGCTGCTGTCCGCGCTGGATCCGAGGGTCGCCGACGGGATGTACGCGGCGTGGCGGCAGGCCGCTCCGGCCGTGCCCGCCCTGCTGCGCGAACTGCAGTCGATGCGCGTGACCGCGGCGCCCTTCGGGGCGACGGCGCCGCTCAAGCCCGTACAGGACGAGCGTGGCCGGGTCATCCGGCAGGTGGACTGGCCGCTCACCGGCTCCGCACTGACCACCATGCGGGTCGTGTTCGACACGGCGGGCCGGGTGCCGGTGCGCGCGGAGTTCCAGCACACCGAGACGGGCGACTCGGTGCAGCGGTCGGAGAATCTGCCCGGCGGGATCACGTTCGGCCTCGGGCCCGGCCGGGTCTCGCTGCAGACCCGTGCGGGTCAGGACCACGATCTGAGCTGGCTGACCAGGCGCCCTGCGGACTCCCAGGAGCCTGGTGTGACCGCCCAGTTCTTCTCCGGGCTTCCCGAGCGGACCGTCTTCGTGTCCCGCCCTGCCGAGGACGGGCGAGTGCATGTGGCCGTGCACAACGGCGAACCGGTCAACTGGCTGCTGTCGCCCGGCGAGCACAAGCAGGTCACCCACGGCGGGTTCGAGGTGACCGTGCGGTACACGGTCGGCACCGAGCCGGCGAATGTCGAGGTCGGCATTGCGACCGTACCGGAGCAGGCGAACCGTCGTGTCCTGCCGCTCGACTCCGTGCAGGACGGGATCACCGTCGGCAGCTGGGTCGCGATCGAGCGCCCCCGTAAGGGCGCGGCTGATCCGGACGGGATCCCGGGTGACAGCAAGCTCGCCTTCGTGACCACCCGGGTCACCTCGGTGCGCACCGCCGCGTACACCAACTACGGCATCACGGGGCGCGGCAGCGAGCTCACGCTCGCCGATCCGTGGCTCGACGAGCACGACGTCCTGCTCTCGGCGATCCGTGACACCACCGTGCACGCGGGCGGTGTGGCGCTGCGCCCGGCCGACGAGCCGCTGGGCGAGGATGTGCACGGCAATGAGCTCGAACTGGCCGAGCTGTACGACGGGTTGCGGCCCGGACGCCATCTGGTGGTGTCGGGCGAGCGCACCCACATCCCGAACACGGCCGGCCTGCGTGGCACGGAACTGGCGGTGATCGCTTCGGTGGAGCAGCAGCTCGACCCGCAGTTGCCCGGCGACCATGTCCATACGAAGCTGACGCTCACCACGGACCTGGCCTATCGCTACCGCCGTGACACGGTCCGCATCCAGGGCAATGTGGTGCCCGCGACGCACGGCGAGAGCCGGGACGAGCCGATCGGCAGCGGCGACGCCGACCGGACCAACCAGACGTTCACGCTGTGGCAGTCGCCGCTGACTTGGCTGCCTGCCGACAACCCGCTGGGGGCGACTCCGACCCTGGAGGTGCGCGTGGACGGGCTGTTGTGGCATGCGGTGGACAGCCTGGCCGGACACCGACCGCGTGAGCGGGTCTATGTCTCCGGGACGGCCGGGGACGGGCGTACCACGGTGGTCTTCGGCGACGGTGTGCACGGCGCGCGGCTGCCCACCGGACACGAGAACGTCCGGGCCCGGTACCGCTTCGGCACCGGAAAGGCAGCCAACGTCCGGGCGGAGCGCATCACTCAGGCGATCACCAGGCCGCTGGGCGTCACCGCGGTCACCAATCCGCAGCCCGCCACGGGCGGTGCGGACGCCGACGGTCCCGGCCTGACCCGGCGCACGATCCCGCTCGCGGTGTCCGCGCTCGACCGGCTCGTGTCCGTCACGGACTACGAGGACTTCGCTCGTTCGCGGGCGGGCATCGGCCGGGCAGCGGCACGCGAGATATTCGACGGAAGGCGGCGCGTGCTGCATGTGACCGTCGCCGGAGTGGACGACATCGCGATTGCCGACGACTCCGAGGTGCTGCGTGCGCTGCGCTCCTCGCTCGCCGAGTACGGAGACTCGCGGCTTCCGGTCCGGGTCGATGTGCGCGAGCTGGTGCTGCTGCTGCTCGCGGCGAAGGTGAAGGTCGCCCGCGACCACACCTGGGCGGTGGTCGAGCCGAGGCTGCGGCAGGCGCTGCTGCGTGAATTCGGCAGCGGGCGACGGGAGTTGGGCCGTCCCGCACTGCTGTCCGACGTCCTGGCGACGGCCCACTCGGTGCCCGGTGTGGACTATGTCGACGTGGACGTCTTCACGGGGGTGCCGGCGTCCGTCACTGCTGACGGGCTGACCGGGCTCGCGGAAGCCCTCACCGAGCCGCGGACCGCGGTCGGGGCCCGGCTCGCCGAGTACGACGAGGACGTGCACCGGGTCACCGCCGAGGCCGGCGAGACGCTCACCGAGATCGCCGCCGGATACGGCATTTCGCTCGCCGAACTGCTGCGTCTGAACCCGGACATCACCGATACCCGGCGGCTCGGGAAGGGACGGGCGGTGTGCGTCTTCCGAGGCATCCGGCCGGCCCAGCTCGCCCTGTTGTCACCGCATGTCGCGGACACGCTGATTCTCACGGAGGTCACCGCATGAGCAGGGAACCGGACGGGCTCGCGAAGCTGCTCCCGCAGTGGCACCGTCTGCGGGACGCCGATGGCGGTGAGCCGCTGCGCGCACTGCTGGCGGTGATCGCCGAGCAGGCCGACCTGGTGCGGGACGGCGTCGAGCAGAACTACGAGGACTGGTTCGTGGAAACCGCGGCGCCCTGGGTGCTGCCGTATCTCGGCGATCTGGTCGGCTACAAACCACTGCCGGGCTACGAACGCGTGCAGGCGAAGGGGCTTCAGGGTGAGGACGGAGACGAATCGCGCGGCCGTCTCGCCGAGGCTCTCGCGCCGCGTCGCGATGTCGCCGCGACCGTCGCCAACCGGCGGCGCAAGGGCACTCTCGCGCTGCTGGAGGAGCTGGCCGAGGAGGTCTCCGGGTGGCCTTCGCGGGCCGTGGAGTTCTCCCGGCTCGTCTCCCACCAGCAGCCGGTCAAGCTGTACGGATCGGGGACCGAGGCCGTCAACGCGCGCCGGCTCGAGCGCGGACGGCTCGTCGACGTGCGGGAAGGGGCGGCGCTGGATCTGGCAGGCGGTCCCTTCGGTACGGTCGCGCAGACGGTGAATGTACGGCGGGCCGGTTCGGCGCGTACGCAGGGCGGCTACTCCCCGGCCGGGGTGGGGCTGTTCGTATGGCGGCTGAAGCCGTATCACGTGACCGGAGCGCCCGCGTACTGCGTCGACCGGGCCCGTAACCTCTACACCTTCTCGATTCTGGGCAATGACTCGCCGCTGGTGACCAAGCCGGTGCCGGAGCCGTCGGCGACCCACATCGCGACGATCGACAATGTCCCCGCGTACATCCGGCGCAGGCAGCTCGCCGACCGGCTCGCGGACTACTACGGGCCCGGCAAGAGCTTCACGATCCTGCGCGACGGGCAGGACGAGCCGATGCCGCTGTCGGACATCGTGGTGGCGGATCTGACGGACTGGCGCTACCGCCCCAAGCGCGGGCAGGTGGCCGTCGACCCGGCGCTGGGTCGCATCGCCTTCGGCTCGCGCTCGGCGCCGCGGCAGGGCGTCTGGGTCACCTACCACTACGCGTTCGGGGACGACTCGGGCGGCGGCGAGTACCCGCGCGACCGTGAGACGCCGGTGGCGGCGAAGCTGTATCAGGTCGGTCCGGGACATACGTATCAGCGGATCATGGACGCGTACAACGACTGGCGCACCGACCGGCGGGCGGGGCGCTGCGGGCCCGACGGCATCATCGAGATCACCCACAGCGGCGCCTACCAGGAGCAGCTGGACTTCGACCTGGATCCCGGCGACCGTCTGGAAGTGCGCGCGGCCGAGGGCACGCGGCCGGTGATCCGGCTGCTCGACTGGTACAGCAACCGGCCCGACGCGCTCAACATCCGTGCGCAGGAGGAATGCGAGGGTGACGCACCGCGCATCGTGCTGGACGGTCTGCTGATCACCGGACGCGGACTCAATGTCACCGGGCCGGTCGGTGCTGTGGTGCTGCGGCACTGCACGCTCGTACCGGGCTGGTCGCTGGAGCCCCAGTGCGAGCCGCACTCCCCCGAGGAGCCGAGCCTGGTCCTGGACCGGACCACCGCGTGCGTGTCCATCGAGCGCAGCATCCTCGGCACCATCGAGGTGATCGGCGACGAGGTCAACCACGATCCGCTGCCCATCCACATCCGGGACAGCATTCTGGACGCCACAGGACACGAGCTGCCGGCGTTGTCGGCGCCGGACTGCCGCCATGCGCACGCCGTGCTGCACGCGCACCGCACCACCGTCATCGGCGAGGTCCACACCCATGCGGTGGAGATCGCCGAGAACAGCGTCTTCACCGGGCGGATGCAGGTCGTCCGGCGGGGCATCGGCTGTATGCGGTTCTCGTATGTGCCGCCCCTCTCGCGCACTCCGCGCCGTCACCGCTGCCTGCCGGATCTGGTGGGCCGTGAGAACGCGCAGATGGTCCGGCCGCTGTTCACCAGTGAGCGGTACGGCACCCCCGCGTACGGGCAGTTGGCCGCGGGGTGCGCGCAAGCCCGGAGGTCTGAGGGTTGTCCCTCAGATAGTTGCTGCTGCGGGCGCGGTGCCGAGGACGGCTCCGAGATGGGCGCCTTCCACGATCTCTACCAGCCGCAGCGCGAGGACAGCCTGCGGGCCCGGCTCGCCGAGTACACCCCGGCCGGTACCGACGCCGGGATCATCCCCGTCACCTGACACGACTTTTCACCGACTGCCGAACGACGACTGCCGAACTTCCGAGGGGGACCCCTTCCCATGCACGCAGACATCTCCCGCATCACCTTCCGGCCGGACCGGCACTACTCGGCGGTGATCGCACAGCAGGGCCGAGTACAGCTGGACGCGGATGCCAATGAGCAGGCCGCGATCCAGCTGGTCCAGGCTCGTACGACCGCTGCCGACCTGATCGGGCAGCACGGCGGCCCGCGCGGCGCCACCGGCTTCGCGCTGGGTTTCGTGGGCGGCGGCCGGGAACTTGACGATCTGTCCATCGGCGGCGGCCGTTACTACGTGGACGGCATCCTGCTGGATGCGGCACGTCCGCAGCCCGGAGCGCGGGTCGTCGACGACGGGCACACGGCCGAGGATGGCGACACGGACGCGCCCGCCGAGGCACAGCCGCCGGCCACCTGGACGTACTGGGACCAGCCGGACGGTCACCGGGACCCGGAGCGCCCCGGTGACCGGCTGCCGACCCAGTTTCCGTATCTCGCCTATCTGAAGGTGTGGGAGCGCTCGGTCACCGCGGCAGAGGACCCGCTGCTGCGGGAGGTGGCGCTGGGTTCCGCGATGCCCGACACGGCGGCCCGGCTGAAGGTCGTCTGGCAGGTGCTGCCGCTGGCCGGCTCGCAGCTGGAGCTCGAGGACGGGGCGACCAAGGACCAGGCCCGCGCGGCGTTCGCGAAGTGGGCCGCGGCCCAGGCGCCGACCGCTCGGATGGCGGTGCGCAGCGAGCGTCCCGAGCACGCGGACGAGGACCCGTGCCTGGTGAAGCCGGACGCCCGGTACCGGGGCCAGGAGAACCAGATGTACCGGGTGGAGATCCACGAGGGCGGTGCGGCGAAGGACGCGACCTTCAAATGGTCCCGGGAGAACGGCTCGGTGACCTTCCCTGTCGACGAACTCGACGGCACATGGGTGGAGTTGGCCTCACTCGGCAGTGACGACAAGCTCGATCTGAACGTAGGCGACCTGGTCGAGTTCGTGGACACCGCCTACACCAGCCGCGGTGAGCCGCTGCCGCTGCTGCGGGTGGAGGAGGTCGACCTGCCGGGCCGCCGGGTGCGGCTCTCCGGCGAGCCGGATCCTTCGGTCGGCAGGCGCCCCGGACTCCACCCGTTCCTGCGGCGCTGGGACCACCGGTCAGGTTCGTCCCGGCACACGAGTGGCGCCGGGCGTACGAAGCAGGGCGCATCGAAACTGCGCAACGGCGCGGTCCGGATCGAGGAGGGCGGCTGGCTGCCGCTGGAGGACGGGGTTCTCGTCTACTTCGAGCCGGGCAGGACGTATCGGCCCGGTGACTTCTGGACCGTTCCGGCGCGTACGGCGACGGGCGATGTCGAGTGGCCCACGGATGCGGCGCGCCGGCCGCTGCTGAGGGCCCCGGCCGGGATTCAGGTGCACTACGCGCCGTTGGCCTGGGTGCTGGGCGAAGGTTCGGTCGCCGATCTGCGGATGACGTTCGGGCCGCTGGCGGCCGTGATCCCGGCCGCGGACGAGGAGGCACTGGCGGCGGAGGCCTCGGCCGAGGCGGAGGCCGCGGCGGCCGAGACTGCTGCGGCGGCCGGTTCGGGCGCGCAGACGGCGGGGCAGGACGACGAGGGACAGCCCGAGAACTGACGTACCAACCGGGAAGGAGCACCACGATGGCAACGCCTCTGTCCGCCGACAAACTGCTCAAGGCCCTTCGCAACGAAGGGCTTCAGGTCGTCGAGCACCGTAGCTGGCGCACACACAACCGCAACCACAAGGGTCCGTGGGGGCCCATGCACGGGGTGATGATCCATCACACCGTGACCGCTGGCACCCAGAACTCCGTGGACATCTGCTACGACGGCCACTCGAGTCTGCCGGGGCCGCTGTGCCACGGGGTGATAGCCAAGGACGGCACCATCCACATGGTCGGCAACGGGCGCGCCAACCACGCCGGGCTCGGCGACGACGACGTCCTGCGCGCGGTGATCAACGAAACGGCGCTGCCCGGCGACAACGAGGCCAACACCGACGGCAATCGCTACTTCTACGGCTTCGAGTGCGTCAACCTCGGCAATGGCACGGACCCGTGGCCTGCGGCCCAGCTGGAGGCCATCGAGAAGGCGGCGGCCGCGATCTGCCGCGCGCACGGCTGGACGTACCGGTCGGTGATCGGGCACAAGGAGTGGCAGCCGGGGAAGATCGACCCCCGCGGCTTCACGATGGACTCGATGCGCGGCCGGATCAAGGCGCGTCTGGCCGGTAAGCCGGGCGGCCCGACCAAGCCGCCGGCGCCGAAGCCCCCGGCGACGTTCGAGCCGTTCCCGGGCGCCGCGTTCTTCCAGGCCGGACGGCACAGTCCCATCATCACGGCGATGGGAAAGAGACTGGTGGCCGAGGGCTGCGGGCGGTACGAAGTGGGCCCGAGCCCGGACTGGTCGGAAGCGGACCGCAAGTCGTACGCCGCATGGCAGCGCAAGCTGGGCTTCTCGGGGAGCGACGCCGACGGCATCCCGGGAAAGTCGAGCTGGGACAGACTCAAGGTGCCCAACGTCTGACCGCGCCCTGTACGACGTCGGCCGGACGGCTCTCCTTGGACGAGGGCCGCCCGGCCGCTGCGTGCCCTGTAGCGTTTCGCGCGAGGATGATCGGCTTCCGGCTGGAGGGCATATGGGCAAGGACGCGATCGTGGTCATCGGAGCCGGCGAGGTGCGTGCGGCCCTGCCCATGGCAGCGGCGATCACCGCGCTCCAGGACGCGCTGCGCAACGGGCTCGACCCGGAGGCCGATCCCGCCCGCACCGTGGTCCCGGTCGAGCATGGGCAGCTGCTGCTGATGCCGTCGCACTCCCGCCGCTACGCCGGCGTCAAGATCGCCACGGTGGCGCCGGGCAACCCCGCCATCGGGCTGCCTCGCATCCAGGGCAACTACCTGCTGCTGGACGCAGCGACGCTCGGCCCGCTGGCCGTTCTCGACGGAGTCGCGCTGACCGCCGTCCGTACCGCGGCAGTCTCGGCGGCCGCCGCCGATCTTCTCGCCGTACCGGACGCCGAGCGTCTCGTCGTCTTCGGCACCGGACCGCAGGCGCACAGTCATATCGAGGCGCTGCGTGCTGTCCGTCCGGTCCGGCACATCACAGTGGTCGGCCGCGACCTCGACCGGCTCGCCGGCTTCCTTCAGCAGTACGGGGATTCGGATCCTGTGGTGGAAGCGGGCACGGCGGACGCGGTGTCGCAGGCGGATCTGGTCGCCTGCTGCACCACCGCGCGCACTCCGCTGTTCGACGGGTCGGCCCTGTCCGCGCACGCGACCGTCGTCGCTGTCGGCTCCCACGAACCTGATGCCCGCGAGGTCGATGACGAGACGGTGTGCCGCTCGACGGTGGTCGTCGAGGCGCGGGGCGCGGCACTGCACGAGGCGGGCGACGTCATTCTGGCCATCGGCTCCGGAGCGCTGGAAGCCGATTCCCTCGTCGGCCTCGCGGACCTCGCCCGCGGCACTGTCACGACCGAAGCGTCCCGCCCCCGGCTCTTCAAGAGCGTCGGCATGGCCTGGGAGGATCTGGTTGTCGCCGGTGTCGCCTACGAGGCGCACATCGGCTAGGACCCATGCCGTTGCGTTGGATCCGGGCTGACGCTGCTGTCCGGTGCGGTTGCGGGTGCGGGTCGGCCCAAACTGGGGTTTTCACGCCGGGCAGGACCTCCATGAGCAGGTCCGGTCGAAGAGCCCGTCGCGCCGACAGCCCGCCAGCAGACCAACTCCGCTTCGGGCTGCCGCGGCCGGCAATGCCCCCGGCTCGCCGTCACGCTGCACATCGGCAGACCGCGGTTCAAACGGGGTGTTGGTTGCGCTGTTCCTCATAGACCTCGCCCAGGCGATCCCGGAGCCGCGCATGGCGGAACTGGTGGACCGCGCCGGCCTGGCGCAGCACGCCTCGCTGGTAGGCGTCGTCCAGGAAAGCGTTCACTGCCCACGGCAGTCGCCCCGTCAGGGGCAGCCAGATGCGGGCCAGGAGCACCCATCGGCCCCAAGCTGTCAAAGTGCCGACCCCGAGCGGGACCGCAAGCCCGGCCGCGATCCCGGTCGAGAGCCCGAATACGAATCCGTTGACGAGCCCGATCGTGATCCCGTACCCGAGCCCGATCACGAGCCCGACCGCGAGCAGTTGGGTGAGCACGGTGGTGCGGTTGGTGTGCAACAGCGCCGACGGGCTGACGGAGGTTTTTCTCTCGATGACAGCCTCGAGCGCGGCCATGAGCGCGAGCGTGAGTCCGACCGCGAGCCCGAGCCCGATCCCGATCAGGAACCCATGCCCGAATACCAGCGCGATCGCGAGCCGGGGATAACCCAGAAGAACCCAATAGGCCGCGAGTCCGATGCCGAACACGACTCCGAATACCAGGCCACCCGCGAGCCCGCCCCGAACTCTGGGGAGGAAGCTCTCCCGCACCTTCTTTGTCCCGCCGCGGATCTGGATGTGCATGCGCGACGGCTCGAACACCGGGCCGCCGACCTTGAGCTTCGCGGCGAATCCCTGTATGAACCCGAAAGTCAGCCCGATCCCGAGCGCGTTCACAGGAATGTCCACGACTCCCTCACTGAGCCACCACGCGGGCCCGTACACGAGCCCGACCGTGGCCCCGTACACGATCCCGATCATGAGCCCGGACAGAATTCCGATGGTGACCCCGACCACGAGCATCTGTGAGGAGAGATTCATGCTGGTTCCCAGCCGCCACCATTCCATGTCATGTGTCTTGAGTTGTCTCAGGTGCGCGGCGAGGTAGCCGAGCCAGTGCCGGGCGAGTTCAGGGTCCCAGCGCCGCTGTTCCGCCGCGGTTCGGTTGCTGAGAAAGCGCGCGTATACGGTGGGGATGAAGTTGTCCAGGAGATGGTCTTCAAGGGCTTTTCGGGTGCCCAGCTCGATGTCCAGCAGCTCCGACGGGTTGCGCTCGGATTCGTAGACGGTGCGGGTAAGAGTGACCATCAGAGGGGTTGTCAGCACGGCGGCGAGATTCGCGCTGGCCGGTGTGTGGGGATGGCAGCGCAACTCGCTCAGGACGTACTGCCACCCGGTCGGGGTGGTGGTGTCCGTGCCGTCGGAGAGGGTCGTATGGGTGGCGCACTGGAGGTAGTTGACGGAGTCGTCCAGGGTGAGGTCGCTCAATTCGATACCGACGGCGGAGGGAACAACCTTGGTTGCCTTCACGGCGGCTTCGAGTTCGGCGTGGCGACTGGTCACCAGCAGCGGCAGGGTGGTGGCGTTGAGTGCTCTCAGCGCGGGTCCGCCCAGGCCGTTGGCGATCTCGTCGAACCCGTCCAGGATCGGTAGGACGTAGCCGGCACCGACCAGCGCGGCGGCCCACGTCGATCCGTTCGGGCTGGGTCCGGCCAGAAAGGGCTGGTCCCGCTCCAACTGGCTGATCAACCAGTCCCGCAGTGGGGTGGTGGTGGGATTCCACGATCCGAAGCTGAAGATCACCGGTACCGGTGCTGTGTCGGTTGGAGTGCGCGCTTTCAGCCGGGCCAGTGCGAAACGGAGGATCAGGATACTCTTCCCCGAGCCCGCCCTGCCCAGCACCATCAGCCAGCCGGACTCTGCCCGCTCGTGGACGGCCGCGATCTCATCCAGCTGACCGGCCAGGTCCAGCGGGGGAGCATCCGTCGCCTCGGCCGGGGCGTTGCCGATGCTGTCCCGGCGGCCGGGCGTCTTCGGTAGTGCCAGTTGCCAGTGCACAGGCAGCGGGCGTGGATCCCGTAGCCGCTGTTGTTCCTCCTCACGCTGCAGGCGGTCGCTGACCTTCTGCGCGAGCAGACAGGCCTTGTCGACCAGCGCATCCTCGACAGGGCTACGCCTGGCGCGGACCGCCTTCACAAGCCGATCGGCCATCTCGGCCAGCGTGTCCTCGGCGGATATCCCTCCGGCGCTGATGAGCACGTTGACCGTGTTGTCGCCGGTGCTCGCGATGCCCGAGTTGGCACCTTCAATCCTGATCGACCGGTCCCCGCCCGGCTGGTCAGGGGTATGCGCACCGGCATCCGGCTCCTGGGGACCGGGCCCGGCGCTCACTGGTGCAGGGTGTTCGTCGCGCCCTCGTCGGTCGAGATGATCCCGGAGTTGTCTCCGCCGACGGCGACGCTGCGAGCACCGCCGGCCTGGACGGCCGGACGCTCCCGCAGCAGCTCCGACAGTTCAGCGGCGAGCTCCGGGGTGTCCCTAACTGCCGGCACGACTTGGCCGCGCAATAAGTCGATGTCGGGCACAGGTGATCCTCCTGTCGCGCACCGCGAATTCAGGGGTTCATCGTAGCCAGACCGGCACCTTCGATCAGCGGTTCGGCCACGAAATTGATCCCAAGTCAGTTCCCTGTGGAGCCTACGGCTTCGGGAGGCTGTCGTTGCGTGCCGTGCAGTCCTTGGGTGTCGGTTTGCCGGTCGGCCAGGCGAGGCCGACGAAGCGGATACGACCCGGGACGTCCGGGGCCAGCTCGACCACGGAGACGGCCTTGTTGAACGGGTTTCCGTAGTTGTCGAGGCAGATCCAGCCGCTCGCGCCGTCGACCTTGCCCATGCCGTGCAATCGCAGCCAGGAGTCGCTGATCCGTCCCAGCGCGGGGATGACCGGATCGCCGTCGTCACGCATCCGGATGGCGGTGATCGCGGTGAGGCCGGCGTCGTAGAAGGTGATGGTGCGGGAGTCGATGAGGTCCACCGGACCGATGTTGCCGACCGCCGGGCTGGTGGAGAGCGTGGCGAGCGTACGGTAGGCGGCCGGGGATCCGCCTGTGGCGGGCGCCTTGGGGCCGGTCCAGGCCTCGGGGTGGGCGACCGCGGCGTACTGCAGGGTCACACCCTTGCGGAAGGCGCTCCATTCGAGGCGCTTGTCGGAGGAGAGCGTGGAAGCACCGGATCCGGTGATGACCTTGTACTTCTTCTCGGTGCAGCCTCGATTGCCGAGTTCATTGATGAACTGCCGCAGCTGTACGGGCCGTCCGGCGAAGTAGACGACCTTGGCGGACGAGGTGCAGATGGTGTCGACCATCTGGTCGAAGGCGTTGGCCGTGGCGCCTTCCTCGTGGAACTCCTCCGGCGCCCGGTACTGCTCGGGGGCGCGCGGTGAGCCCTTGGTCCGCTCGGCGAATGCGCGCTTGAGGGCGTCGACGTAGTTGTCGCCGGTGCGGATGTCCTCGACAACCAGGGTGTTCCGGGGATCGATGCCCTTGTTGAAGTGGGACAGCGCGGCGGCCTGATCGCTGGTGGTGGGGACGACGCGGGCCAGCCCTCGATAGGCGTTGGGGGTCTTCGCGCTGTTGCCGGAGTCGTCGGCGGTGATGGGGCCGCCGACGACGGGGATATGACGTTCGTTGGTGAGATAGGCGATGGCCTGTTGCGTACTGGTGGTGCTGACGTCGAAGCCGATCACCGCACGCAGATTCGCGCTTCCGCTCCGGGAGAGGGTGCCGAGCTGCTCGGCCACGGGCCGCCAGTAGGTGTGGCTGCGGCCCGGGTTGGCGAGCAGCAGCCGGATCGCGGGCTTCTTGCTGTTGGAGTCGTGGTTGGCCCGGTACTGGGCCAGATAGGCGCCCTGCACCTCGTGGAGTGTCTTGTCCTGCTCGAAGGCCTGGGTGGGCGCCATCGGCAGCATGACGGCGATGGAGACGTAGTCGCCCTTGATGTTGTCGTTCTCGGCCTTGATCCGGGCGCTGACCTCCTTGAGGTTGGGGGCGAACACATAACTGCCGTCGGTCACTCCGGTGCACTCCTCCGTGCCTTCGGATCCGCGTTTCTCGACGCCTTTCGCGCAGCCGGGGTCGGGGCCGAAAAACGCCAGACCGGTCCAGGCGGCGCCGCCGAGCATCGCCAGTACCGCCAAGAGGACAGCTGCCTTGGTGAGCGGGCCGCCGGGAAGTCTCCTGATGAAGGACGTCATGACGGGGACCCTTCCGAGATCGGCAAGTCGGGGGCTTGAACGCCGGCCCTCAGGCGGGCCGGCCAGGCGGCGGATGCCTCGCGGTAGGGGCCGTTCGCGGCTTTGTTGCCGTACAGCGTCTCCAGCGCGATACGGACGCTGGTCAGATCCTCCTCGCACGGCGCCAGGGTGAGCGGATCGGACAGCTGCCACAGAATGGGGACAAGGCTGCTGACCGCGTCGTGCTGCGGGCCTGCTCCTTCGCTGCCACAGGCCGTGCAGGAGAACGGGCCGGCGCTGTCCGGTGGTTCGTAGCCCTCGCGCGGATGCGGTGCGGAGCAGATCAGGTTCAACGCGGCGAGCCACAGCGCGGGGGACGTGCCGGTGAACCGGTGGTGGAGTCCGCACACGACTTCGTCCAGCCGCCCCAGGGCGAGGGTGTGGTACAGGTACGTATCGCCTCGTGGATCGCAGAGCGAGCGCAGGCGCAGATGCGTGTCCCGCCACGTCTCGTGGGACGTGGTCGACGCGAGCCGGTGCCGCAGCAGCAGGTCGAGTGCGCGGTCGCCGTCCAGGCAGGCGCGGATGCGGTAGTCGTCGGCCTCGCGGACCCGGGCGGCGACGAGGTCTTCGGAGTGGTCCTCCGGGTGGGCGAAGGTCCACAGCCCGCGTCGGGTGCCGGCGTCGACCGCGGCCGACAGCAGTACGAGGCGGTCGCGCATCGCCGACTGCGGCAGCAGCTTGTCGAGGAGCTCTGGAGTGGCGGCGTCCAGCAGCTCACGGCTGCGTATGGTGCCCGCTTCCCGCACCCGGCGGATGGCGGTGTCGGCGAGCGTACGGGCACTGGCCGCGCGGCCCCCGCTGTAGCGGGCGACGAGCCGCGGCAGATGGTCGGGGTAGTCGACGGCGCTGAGCATCTCGCCGATGTGGCCGTGTTCGACGGAGGGGATACGGAGCACAAGGGGCCGGCGTTGCGGTGCGGCGTCCCCGGCGACCTCACTAAGCGGCGCGAACTGCTCCCCTCTGCCGAGGGATGTCGCGATGACGACCGGCCGGGTGGGGTCCCCCTCGCCGGCCGCGTCGCCGGATGCGAGCAGCCCGACAAACGTATGGCCGACGTCGGTGTGCGCGTTGTCGAGGAGAATCAGCGGCCGGGGCTGTCTGTTGAGCCGGCGCAGGCGCCCGTAGTTCCCGTCGATGTCGGCGAGAAAGGCTGCGACAAGGTGTTCCTCGGCGGTACGCCGCCGGTCGTCCAGCCGCCGGAAGCCGCGTACGAACTGGAACAGCCGCTGCAGTGAATCGCCCTGGTATCCCTGTGACCGATGCAGTCGGCCGCCCCACCATGCGAGCGCGCCCCGGTCCGGCCTGCCCTTGAGGAGCTGGGTCCGCGCGGTGTCCAGGACGATTCCTGCTATGGCGTCGAGCCCCGGCACGCCGGACAGCACCTGCGGCAGGTTCTCCGAGACGATGTCGATCCACCTGCCCAGGCTTTCGCGTCGGCGCTTCACGTCCGGGTCCTCGGCGATGATGAAGGCCCGCAGATCCGCCTCGGCGCGCCGCAGGTCGGGCGGCCGGACATCTACCTCGTCGCTGTTCAGCGGCCGCCAGGCGGTCACCACCAGAAGGCCTAGTGAGAGCCTCGGGAACGCCATCGCCTTTCCGAAATGCTGTACGTCCAGGCCGAGTTTGTACGCCAGCAGATACAGCAGATGGGTGATGTGTGAGGCGTTCGGGACCTCGTCGTCACTGAGCCCGGCGACACCCGGCTCACCGAATCCGGGGGCCGCGAGGTCCACGCGGGCCAGCGGAACCCGCCCGTTGTAGGCGTCGTGCACCGCCTTCAGCAACGCGCTCTTGCCGCTGCCGCGCCCGCCGACGACATGGATGAGTGGCGCACCCCTGGGATAGGCGAAATCGACCCGGTACCCGCCACTCTGATGCAGGCCGACAAGTCTGGGCACAAAGCTCTCGTGCAGCGCCCCCTGACCGTACAGTCTCCCGCCCACGGCGCTCCCCCGCCTCCCGTGATTACATGCAGGTTCATTCGATCAACTCCCCGTGCACAGAGGGAACTTACCCGACATGGGGTCGCCGAGACGCGTGTTGTGAATGCCGGTGCCAACGACTGTGTCCGCGCGATATGACCAGCCGTCAGCCACACCTGTCCGGGCGCGGCAAGGAGCTCGGCGATCCGGTGCGCCGTGCCTGCCATCAATGAACTACGTGGACCGCGCCGTGGCAGCAGAGCCGGGTACGCCCGACTCCGCCTGCGAAACGTGCACGCCCGAAGAGGCCCGTGAGGACGTCGGCGTTCAGCCCGTGAGGACTCCGGGGAGAGCCAGGGCCGCCACGAGAGTCATGCCTGCGAGCAGCCAGGCGACGTAGTCGCCGATGTGTCCTGAGTGCAGACGGCGCAGAGGTTCCGTCCAGTCGTGCGACGTCATGTGCCCCGGCCGCAGCACGGCGTACGCGGCGAGGCCCACCGCCAGAGCCGCCGAAAGCAGCCCCAGCGCCGCAGCGGCCACGGACCAGTGCACCGTAACCGTTGCCGTTCCCGCCACCGCTTCGTCGACGGCGTGGCCCACTCCGGCGGCCGCTCCCGGCACAAGGCCGACCGCGAGAGCGGTGCACAGCAGCACGGCCGGGACCGCCAGCATGGTGTCAGGGACCCGTCCCAGCTTTCCCTTCGTCTCGGGTTCCTCGTGCTCGCCACTCGTTTCGTACGTCGTGTCCTCCGACGGCCGCGGCCCCAGTCCGGCGAAGACCCGCGCCGCCACCCGGAGCACCGCTCCCCCGGTCACCGCCGACACCACGACGAAGAGCACGATCAACAGACCGCCGGCCGCCTCCTCCGTCGCCGCCTTGCCCAGTCCCGTACCGAAGGGAGGCAGACCTGCGAGCGCCAGGCCTCCCGTCACGAACATCGCGGCCACCAGCCGCAACCCGCCCGCCCGGCCGTACAGTTCGTGCTCGTCGACACTCCCGTAGCGGTCCAGCAGGATGCCCACGCAGGCGAACAGCGCCGCCTTCACGCCCACGTGTCCCAGCACGTACACGGCAACACCGCCCGCCGCTTCCGGCGTGAGCAGCCCGAGGCCGGTCAGGAACAGTCCCGTATGGGCGACCGTCGAATAGGCCAGCAGCCGCTTCAGGTGCCGCTGCTTCCAGCACATGACCGCGCCGACGACCGCTGAAGCCGTGCCGAGGACAACCAGCGCCCGTTCCGCGTCGGCCGCGGGGATGCCGCCCGTGCCGCTGAAGACGGTCCAGTACACCCGTGCCACTCCGTAGACGCCGAGCTCCACCATCACACCGGAGAGCAGCATGCACACCGGCGTGGGCGCCACCGCGTGGGCATCCGGCAGCCAGAAGTGGAAAGGAACAGCGGCCGCCTTGACCAGCATTCCGGTCAGGACGAGGACGAAGGCCGCCAGCACCAGCAGATCCGGCGCGCCCTGCGCATCGAGCTGATGCCCGATCTGCCGCATCCCGAGCTCGCCCGTCCGCGCATACAGCAGCACGATGCCCGTCAAGGTCGCGTAGGCGCCGACGGAGTTGACGATGCCGAAGGTGAGAGCGCCCTGGACGGCCTTGGCCTCCTCCACCCGGTAGCCCGTCAGGGCGTACGCCACGACGCTCATCAGCTCGAAGAAGACGAAGGCGTTGAACAGGTCCCCGGTCAGCACGAAGCCGCACATGCCCGACTGGAAGAGGAGGACCAGCGCGGGAAAGGAACCGGCGTGCCGCTGCGGCGGCTCGGCGAAGTAGCGCCAGGAATAGACCAGTACGGCCACCACGAGCAGCGACACGGCTGCTGCCAGCCCGAGCGCCGTAGGGTCGCCGACCAGCACGATTCCCACGCTGTGTCCGTCGCGTGGCTCCCAGCCCCCGACCCATTCGGGCGCCGGTGCCGACGAGAAGAACAGGAGATGGAGCACCAGGCCTGCTGTCGCGGCGGCGAAGGCGGCTCCTGTGGCCTCGGCCACGAGCCGGGGAAGCCGGCGTCCGGCGGCGACCAGCAACGCCGAGCCGAGCAGTGGCACGGCCACGACCATGGGCAGCAGATGGTTCATCCGCGCAACTCGGAGAGCTCGTCCGGGTTGAGCGTTCCGTGGCGTTTGGCGACCTGGATGACGAGGGCGAGCAGCAGCGCGGTGACGGTCGCGCCGACAACGACATCGGTCAGGGCCAGGGCCTGGACGACCGGGTCCACGAGCGGCCGGGATCCCGGCCGGAGGTCGGAGTGGACGGGTGCAGTGCCACCGTCGCGGTATCCGACGGCCAGCAGCAGCACATACGTGGCGGACTGGCAGACGACAAGGCAGCCGACGGCATGGATGAGGTTCCGGCTGGTGGCCAGCCCGTAGCAGCCGACCAGGAAGATCCACACAGCGATCAGATACGGCAGGACGGACATCACTCGTGGCTCACTTCCCGTTCTCCTCCTCGATTTCGACCGCCTGGTCGAGGAAGCGGGCGAGCAGCACGATCACCGCACAGGCGACCTCCATCCCGATGGCCGCGTTCAGCAGTGGCACCGTTCCTCCCGACGCGAGCGTGTTGAACGTCCCGTACGGCAGAAGGGTGTTGGCGAGAAACGCCGACCCGGCGAGCAGCCCCGCCACGCCCACCACCAGATAGGCGCCTTCTCCGGCCGCGTCGGCCACTTCGTACACACCGACCGGGCGGATTCGCTCGAGCGCGCGGTAGTCCACTGCGATGTAGAGGAGATGGAGTGCCGTTGCCGCGACCACACCGCCCTGGAACCCGCCCCCGGGGCTGAGCTGACCGTGCGCGACGACATACAGCCCGATCAACAGAGTGACGGGCAGGAGGATGAGCGCGTAGCGCCGTACGAACGGAGCGACTCGCGCCGGGGCGGGCTCGACCTGGCGCTCATCACGCGTCTGACGCAGCAGGACGACCGTTCCGAGGACAGCGGCGAACAGAACGCTCTCCTCGCCGAGGGTGTCGAAGGCCCGCTGGTCGAAGTTGACCGAGGCGATGACGTTCGACGTGCGACGGGCCAGAGCGGCGCGGACCGCGCGGTCGCCGTAGGGATGCGACTCACCGCCGAAACCCGGCAGCTGGAAGCAGGCAGCGACGAGCAGGGCCGCAATTCCTGCCGCACCCAGGGCCAGCACGCCCAGGCGCAGCCGTCGGCTCACCGCTTCTCGCCTTTGCTCCCGGTGGGCTCCTCGGCCCTGGATCGTCTGCGTACCTTGTGTACGGACAGCAACACCAGCAAGGGCGTCAGCGCCGATCCGACGGCGAGCTGCGACATCGCCACGTCGGGGGCCTGCAGGACGGTGAACAGCACGGCGAGGGTGAGGCCGAGCAGCGAGAGCGTCAGCGCCTGCTGGGCCGGATCGCGCACGAGGACTGCGGTGGTGGCGGCCGCCGCCACGAGCAGCAGTGCGATCACGATCAGTACGTCATCCATGCGATGCGGCCTCCGGCGATGGACCGCCGAGCGCCCGGGACGCCACCCGGTTCCCCGCCATCAGGAGCGCTCCGACGACGAGCAGTTTCACCGCTGCCCGTCCCGGCCCCGCGGCCACGCACAAGGGCAGCACGACCAGAGGTGTGGCGATCATTGCAAGCCGGTCGGTGGCACGCCTCCATGACGGGTCGTCATGGATGTCCGGCCCGAGCAGCCGGGCGTACACCAGCGTGCCGGCCGGTCCCAGCAGAGCGAGGACGAGTCCGATGTCGACGTACGACGGCCGCTCGTATCCCTGGGCCAGAAGCAGCACGATGAGGCAGACCAGCAAGGTGGCCAGGTTCTGCACGATCACTCGGCGTCCCATCGGGCCGGCGGCCGCGCCCCGGACCGCCGGACCGACGCCGCACACCAGCAGGACCGCCGCAGCGGTCAGCCACATGTTCACCGGTCCTGCACCGCCCGGCGGGCGGCGCACGCGGCGACGGCTCCCACGAGGGCCGCAGCCGTACCGACGACGAGCTCCAGTACGTCGATGGTGCTGATGAGCATGAGCCAGAGCACGAACAGCGCGACCCACCACACCACCAGCTCGGCGGCGGTCACGGCCCTGCCCGACATGCCCTCACCTCTTCCGAACCTGCGGCTGTCCGCACCTGCAGCTGTCCGCCATCGAAGCACCGTGGACACGCCGGCCACCTGACGGCACGCTGGCCGCTCGAACGCTTCGAGTCCCCCGGCCGGAAGTACGTAAACCTCATTGGCCGGGTACCGCCGGGCGCTGCTCCTGGGCCGCCGGCTGAGGTCCGACGGTGTACCGCGGATCCTCGGCGGAGGCGATGCCCGCGGCGAGGACACCGAAACGCGTGCGGGCAGGGCCGGCGAGCAGGGCGAGGCCGACCGGACCTCACCCGGAGGGTTCGTCCGGGACCGGCTGCTCGGGATGTACGGAGCCGCTTCGCGGCGACCCGCGGGGCCCGGCACCCGTCTGGTCCACATCCGGCAGACCCGGGTCGGGATCGGGCGTGCCGTCGTCCGGCGCATCGGGGCGGGGTAGATCCAGCGGATCGTCGCCGTCGTGCGCCTGCTGGTCGGGCAGGTCCTTCGGCACCTGCGTGTCCGGGTCCGTCCCGGTCTCTTCGGGACCTTCAGGTCGGCGGTCGGTCATGGTGGTCCATACCTTTCTTGGTGGGTTCGTTTCCGGTCATTCGTAAGATCGGGAAGCCCAGGGGGCTCTGGGTGTGGCTGTCATGTGGCTGCCGCTTGTGGCTCAGGAGGACTGGCCGCCCGGAGCCCCGCGACGACTCGGCCACTCATTGGGATGCGCGAACTGAATCGCTGTGTATGGACACGTCGGCGAGGTCGTCTGCTGGGACTTGGAACGGAACGACTTGGGAGGTGACCGTGCCTGACCTCTGGGCCGGTACGGACGCGGGCAAGGCCGAGCATCACTGCACGGTGATCGATGCAGACGCCACGGTGGTGCTCTCGCGCCGGGTGACGAACAACGAGCCCGAGCTGCTGGAGCTCATCGCGGATGTCCTCGACATCAGCGACGAGGTGACCTGGGCGGTTGACCTGAACGCTGGTGGTGCGGGTCTGCTGATCACGCTGCTGGTCAACCACGGGCAGAAGCTGCTCTACATCCCCGGCAGCGCTGTCCATCACGCCTCCGGCGCCTACCGCGGCAGTGGGAAGACGGATGCGAAAGACGCCTTCGTCATCGCCGACCAGGCGAGGATGCGCCGGGACCTGCAACCCTTGGCGGCGGAGGACGAGATAGCGGTTGACCTGCGGATCCTGACCGCCCGCCGCTACGACCTGACCGCCGACCGCACCCGGGCGATCAACCGGATGCGGGCCCAGATGCTGGAGTACTTCCCGGCCCTGGAACGGGCCTACGAGTACAACGTCTCCAAGGCCGCGCTCCTCCTTCTGACCGGCTACCAGACTCCGGCCGCCCTGCGGCGCATCGGCAAGAACCGCCTCGCCACCTGGCTGAAGAACCGCAAGGTCCGCAACGCTCCCGCCATCGCCGCCAAGGCGATCGAGGCCGCCGAGGCCCAGCACACCGCCGTCCCGGGCGAAAAGACCGCGGCGGCCATGGTCGCCCGGCTGGCCAGGGAGGTGATTGCCCTCGACGAGGAAATCGCGGAGATCGACAAACTCATTGAGGGCCGGTTTCGCGAGCACCAGCACGCCGAAATGATCACGAGCCTGCCCGGCATCGGCACCCTGCTGGGCGCCGAGTTCATCGCCCTGACCGGTGGCAACATGGACGCTTTCGGCAGCGCCGACCGCCTGGCCGGCGTCGCGGGACTGGCCCCTGTCCCCAGGGACTCCGGGAACGTCAAGGGGAACCTTCGCCGCCCGCGCCGCTACAGTCGGCGGCTCCTGCGCATGTGCTACCTCGCCGCCCAGGTCGCGGCCTACCACTGCCCCGTCTCGAAGGCGTTCTACCAACGGAAGCGAGCCGAGGGAAAGAACCACAAGCAGGCCATCCTGGCCCTCGCGCGCCGCCGTCTCAACGTGCTGTGGGCCCTCATACGCGACAACCGGACCTTCGAGATCAGCCCACCCGGACAGGATGCCGCAGCGGCATGACTCACTCACGATGCGTCACCAGCCTCGCTTGACAACATCATTGGGAGTCCTCCTCGGCGGGAGCCCTGTGGCAGGAGCTTCGTACGGGGCATCAGCGCTCTCTGCGGCGACGGGTACCCGAACGGCACATGGTCAATCAGCCGCGCCGGAATAAGCCCGGCGTGAGAATTCATTGAAGGTGCATGCAAATTGGCGGCCGCCGCTGTCCGCCGGACCCGATTCCGACGCGCTCCCACACGTCCCTCCCGGAGGCCGCACGCATGCCGCAGAGTGGTCATCGGTCTCGTACTGGCCGCGTTCCTGCCCTCGCAGAAGGACGCGATGCGGCCGCGGCTGCGGGCGAGCAGCGAGGACGAGAGCAGCCGGGAGCCGGCATCCGTGGCCGAGTCGGCCGGGCCCGCCGGGTCCGGAACTGCCGGGTCCGCCGGGCCCGCCGGGTTCCGGGGCGGGGTGCGGGACGCCGAAGGCGCTCCCGTACCGGGGGCGAACGTGACGCTCATCGACCGGCGGGGCAAGCAGGCGGGACTGACCGCGGCGGACCAGGACGGTCACTACACGCTGACGGCGCCGGCGGAGGGCAGCTATGTGCCGGCCGGCTCGGCGACCGGTCATGCGCCGTGCGCCTGTCCGGTCGCGTACGACGGGGGCGGACTGACGGCCGAGGCGGATCTGGTCCTGACGGCGCACTCGCCGGCTCACCGGGGCGCGGTGTTGTCGTAGTCAGCCGGGTTCCTGGCCGGCTGGACGCCGCCGTGCCCAGCGGAGTACGACGACAGAGGCCACCGCTGCGAGCGCGCACCAAGTGGAGACGAACTCCAGCCGCCACAGCACGGCGCAGGCCACCGCCCCGGCCGCGGCCAGCAGACCGAGCAGGCGCAGCACCGGATCACCGGCGAGCAGCAGGGAACCGACGGTGGCCAGGAGATATCCCGTGATGATCAGTGGCGAGTGCGGCAGGTCCAGGACGTAGCCGAGGGTGTGCCCGCGGATGTCCGCGCTCACGTGCCGGGTGGCGAGACGGTACGCGAGGACGGCGGCGGTGGCGAGCCCGACGACAACCGGGATCACCAGCGTGCGACGGGCGCGCGGCGGCGCGGCGAGCAGCACACCGAGCGGCACCCATACCGGCAGCAGAGGCAGCGCGATGACGGCCCAGGTGACGGTCGCCGGGCCCGTACCCCCGCCGGAGCGCCAGACGAGGGACTCGATGATCTGGTGGGCGCCGAGGAGCAACGGCAGCGCGGCGAGCGGCAGATCGCGGACCCGGTGCACCTGTGCGACGCAGGCCACCCCGATCGCGGCGATGCCGGTGCCCACCACGAGGTCGGCAGTTGCACTCCAGCACATGGCGTCAACCGCCCGGCACGTGCGGGGGCACCGTCATGGACGATCCCGCATTGCCCGCCGCCTGGCGGCGGCACAAGCACCACCGGACCGGCTTCACCGTCTCCTGCTCACCTTTGGCCGTCCGTACGAGATCTAGGCACCGGCCGGCGGCTCGTGCAGTCCGAAGGGCGAGCCCTGGTCGTCGTGGCACAGCTTGAATCGGCCGAACCGGGCGACCGTCTCCTCGTCGCTTCCCCCGTCGAAGTCGTCGACCGTGCCGCCCAGTTCGCGGACGCGTTCCAGCGCGGCCTTCATGCCGTCGACCCTGAAGAACAGATACGGGCGGGCGCCGGAGTCGCCGCCGTGCACTCCGCCGGGGACATTGGGCGTACGGATCGCATACCCGCCGCCGTCGGTCGTGCCCGGATCGAAGGTCCAGCCGAACAGGCCGCTGTAAAAGGTCCGGGCCTGTTCGGAATCGCCCACACCCAGTTCGAAGAAGGAGATCTCACCGGCCATCAAGGGCTCCCGTCGTCCGCGCGGAGACTGTGAGTCCCACCGTAGGGCGGGCTTCGGTCCGCTGCACCCGGCCGGTCGGTCCCGCTCGGGTCCCTGTCGGGCCCGGACGCGGAGGCCGGCTGTACTGCGGCCAGGTGGGCGAGGACGGCGTCGCGGTTACGGGCCAGACAGTCGATGCGCTGCTGAATCCGTTCCACCTCGCCCCGTAGCAGCCCGGCGGCCCCCTGGCCCTGGCCACGGTCGCCGCGGCACGCGGCCACGCCTTCCCCGCGACGCGTCGCCCCACCCACTGAGCCGGCCCCGCAGGGGCACGAGCCCGGGCTCCAGCAGCAAGCAGCATCCGGCCCGGGTGTACGACTGGGCCGGGTCCCCCGGTCGGCCGCTCCGGAGGGCGTGACCGCATACGTCCGGACGGATGTGCGCGAACCTGAATCGATTGGCGAACCGGCCGAAGCGGTACGGCGCTGCCTTGGGCCTCGGTTTGGAGCGGTGTGACACCGCCCGGCACGGGTGGAGACCTGGATAGGGCATCGCACGCAACGGATCAAGAGCGGGCCGGAGAGTGCAAGGTCACAGCCTTTTCCCCTGCTGCACCTTTGCGGGCTTGACCTAACATCTGAGCATGACGGTCCTCCCCGACGACGGGTTTTCGCTGGCCGCCGAATTCCCGGATGCAACCCACGAGCAGTGGCAGGGCCTGGTGGCCGGCGTGCTGCGCAAGGCTGGCAAGGACATCCCGGACACGGCGGCCGAGGACGTGCTGTCCACGGCACTCGAGGACGGGCTCACCACCCGTCCGCTGTACACCGCACGCAACGGCGCCGACAGTGCCGGATATCCGGGCTTCGCGCCCTTCACCCGGGGCGGCAGGCCGGAGGGGGGCGCGGTCTCCGGCTGGGACGTACGCCAGCGCCATGACCGGCCCGATCCAGTACGTACGAACGAAGCCGTGCTCGCGGACCTGGAGAACGGGGTCGGCTCGGTGTGGCTGGCCGTCGGCCCGGCCGGAGTGCCGGTCTCCGGGCTCGGCGCGGCTCTGGACGGCGTCTATCTCGACCTGGCTCCCGTCGTACTCGATGCCGGTGCCGAATTCGACGCTGCCGCACGGGAGTTGCTGCGGTTGTACGAGGAGCGGGGAGTTGCCCCCGAGGCGGCGCTCGGCAACCTCGGCGCGGACCCGCTGGGGCATGCCGCGCGCACCGGGCAGTACGAGGACATCGCCCCACTCACGGTGGCCGCGACCGAACTCGGCCGGCTCTGCCATGGCGCGTACCCCGGACTGCGGGCGCTGACCGTCGACGCACTGCCGTACCACGAGGCCGGCGCCTCGGCCGCGCAGGAGCTGGGCTGTTCGCTGGCCACCGGCGTCACGCTGCTGCGCGACCTCACCGCTGCCGGACTGTCCGTGGAAGCGGCCTGCGGCCAGCTGGAGTTCCGGTACGCGGCCACCGCCGACCAGTTCCTGACGATCGCGAAACTGCGCGCTGCCCGCCGGGTGTGGGCCCGCGTCGCCGAGGCCTGCGGGGCCGATCCCGCCGCCGGGGCACAGCGCCAGCACGCGGTGACCTCTTCGGTGATGATGACCCGGCGCGACCCGTGGGTGAACATGCTGCGCACCACGGTCGCCTCGCTCGCCGCGGGCGTGGGCGGCGCCGACGCCGTGACCGTACTGCCCTTCGACCACGCACTCGGACTGCCGGACGGCTTCGCCCGCAGGATCGCCCGCAACACCTCGACGATTCTGCTCGAGGAGTCGCATGTGGGCCGGGTCATCGACCCGGCGGGCGGCTCCTGGTACGTGGAGCAGCTCACCGACGAACTCGCGCAGGCGGCCTGGGCCTGGTTCCAGGAGATCGAGCGTGCCGGCGGCCAGGAGGCCGCGCTGCGCAGCGGTCTGGTCTCCGAGCGGCTCGGCGCCACCTGGGAGAGCCGTAAAAAGAACCTGGCCAGGCGGCGCGAACCGGTCACCGGTGTGAGCGAGTTCCCGCTGCTCGCCCAGGCGCCGGTGGAGCGCGACGCCGCACCGGCCGCGCCGGCCGGCGGTCTGCCGAAGGTGCGCCGCGACGAGGCGTACGAAGCGCTGCGCGCCCGCTCGGACGCGCACCTCGCCGCCACCGGCGCCCGGCCGCGGGTCTTCCTGGCGGCGCTGGGCCCGGCCGCCGCGCACACGGCGCGCGCGTCGTTCGCCGCCAACCTCTTCCAGGCAGGCGGTATCGAAGCGGTCCACGATCCGGTGTCCGTCGACGCGGCCTCGGCCGCCGAGGCGTTCGTCCGCAGTGGCGCCGCGGTGGCGTGCATCTGCTCCAGCGATGCCCTCTACGCCGAGCAGGCCGGGCCGGTGGCCGAAGCGCTCAAGTCAGCCGGTGCGCTGCGGGTGTATCTCGCGGGCCGTCCGGGTGAGCAGCGTGAGATGTATGAACGGGCCGGGGTCGACGAGTTCGTCGTCGCGGGCGGCGACGCGGTCGCCGTCCTCACCTCCGTCCTCGACCAAATCGGAGTGGCGTGATGGGGATCCCGGACTTCTCAGGAATCGAGCTCGGGCCCGGCGAAGCGCGCGGGGCCACCGAGGACCAGTGGCGTACGGCCGTCAAGGAGAACACCGGCAAGGGCGATGCCGACCTGGTGTGGGACACCCCCGAGGGTATTCCGGTCAAGCCGCTGTACACCGGGGAAGACCTGGCCGGTCTCGACTTCCTCGGCACGTACCCCGGTATCGCTCCGTATCTGCGCGGCCCGTACCCGACGATGTACGTCAACCAGCCGTGGACGATCCGTCAGTACGCCGGATTCTCCACCGCCGAGGAGTCCAACGCCTTCTACCGGCGCAACCTCGCCGCCGGACAGAAGGGTCTGTCGGTCGCCTTCGACCTGCCGACCCACCGCGGCTACGACAGTGACCACCCGCGGGTGACGGGCGACGTCGGCATGGCCGGTGTGGCCATCGACTCGATCTACGACATGCGCCAGCTCTTCGACGGCATTCCGCTGGACCGGATGAGCGTGTCGATGACGATGAACGGCGCCGTGCTGCCCGTTCTCGCGCTGTACATCGTGGCCGCCGAGGAGCAGGGCGTACCGCCCGAGAAGCTGGCCGGGACCATCCAGAACGACATCCTCAAAGAGTTCATGGTCCGCAACACCTATATCTATCCGCCCCGGCCCTCGATGCGGATCATCTCGGACATCTTCGCCTACACCTCGCAGAAGATGCCGCGCTACAACTCCATCTCCATCTCCGGCTATCACATCCAGGAGGCCGGAGCCACGGCCGACCTGGAGCTGGCGTACACCCTCGCCGACGGTATGGAGTATCTGCGGGCGGGCATCGGCGCGGGACTCGACGTGGATGCCTTCGCGCCGCGGCTGTCGTTCTTCTGGGCGATCGGCATGAACTTCTTCATGGAGATCGCGAAGCTTCGGGCCGCGCGGCTGCTGTGGGCCAAGCTGGTGAAGAAGTTCGAGCCGCAGAACGCCAAGTCGCTGTCGTTGCGCACCCATTGCCAGACCTCGGGCTGGTCGCTGACGGCCCAGGACGTCTTCAACAACGTCACCCGTACCTGCGTGGAGGCCATGGCCGCCACCCAGGGACACACGCAGTCGCTGCACACCAACGCCCTGGACGAGGCGCTGGCCCTGCCCACCGACTTCTCCGCGCGTATCGCCCGCAACACCCAGTTGCTGCTGCAGCAGGAGTCCGGGACGTCCAGGGTCATCGACCCCTGGGGCGGCAGCGCCTACATCGAGAAGCTGACGTACGACCTCGCCCGCCGCGCCTGGCAGCACATCGAGGAGGTCGAGGCGGCCGGCGGCATGGCGCAGGCCATCGACGCCGGCATCCCCAAGCTGCGCGTCGAGGAGGCCGCGGCCCGTACGCAGGCACGCATCGACTCCGGACGGCAGCCCGTCATCGGCGTGAACAAGTACCGGGTCGAGACCGACGAGCAGATCGACGTGCTCAAGGTCGACAACTCCTCGGTGCGCACACAGCAGATCGAGAAGCTCCGGCGGCTGCGCGCCGAGCGCGACGAGGCTGCCTGCCAGGACGCGCTGCGTGCGCTGACCGCCTCCGCGGAGGCGGGCGCGAGCCAGGGCGGCGGTCTGGAGGGCAATCTGCTCGCGCTGGCGGTGAACGCAGCGCGGGCCATGGCGACCGTCGGCGAGATCTCCGACGCTCTGGAGAAGGTGTACGGACGGCATTCGGGCCAGATCCGTACGATCTCCGGTGTGTACCGAAACGAAGCCGGCACCTCCCCGGCAGTGGACGCCACCCGCACGCTGGTCGAGGAGTTCGAGGAGGCGGAGGGACGCCGGCCGCGCATCCTGGTCGCCAAGATGGGTCAGGACGGTCACGACCGCGGCCAGAAGGTGATCGCCACCGCCTTCGCCGACCTCGGCTTCGACGTGGATGTCGGCCCGCTGTTCCAGACGCCCGAAGAGGTGGCCCGTCAGGCGGTCGAGGCGGATGTGCACATCGTCGGTGTCTCCTCGCTGGCAGCCGGGCATCTCACGCTGGTACCCGCCCTGCGGGAGCAACTGGCCGCCGAGGGACGGGAAGACATCATGATCGTCGTGGGCGGGGTGATTCCGCCCCAGGACGTCCAGACGCTCCACGAGGCCGGAGCGGCCGCCGTCTTCCCGCCCGGCACGGTGATCCCGGACGCTGCCAGGGACCTGGTGAAGACGCTGGCCGCCTCGCTCGGCCACGAGTTGTGAGACTGTGCCCCGGATGCCTCCCTCGATCGACATCGACACCTATGTCAAGGGCGTACGTGACGGGTCGCGGGCGTACATCGCCCGCGCCATCACTCTCGTCGAGTCCACCCGTGCCGATCACCGTGCTCTCGCCCAGCAGCTGCTGACCGAGCTGCTGCCGTTCTCGGGGACGGCACGGCGGGTGGGGATCAGCGGCGTTCCCGGTGTCGGCAAGTCCACCTTCATCGACGCGCTCGGCACGATGCTCACAGGCCTCGGCCACCGGGTCGCGGTACTTGCCGTCGACCCGTCGTCGACCCGTACCGGCGGCTCCATCCTGGGCGACAAGACCCGGATGGAGCGGCTCGCCGTGGATCCGGCGGCGTTCGTACGCCCCTCCCCCAGCTCGGGCACGCTGGGCGGCGTGGCCAAGGCGACGCGCGAAACCATGATCGTCATGGAGGCCGCGGGCTACGACGCGGTGCTCGTGGAGACCGTCGGCGTCGGCCAGTCGGAGACCGCTGTGGCCAACATGGTGGACTCCTTCCTGCTGCTCTCTCTCGCCCGTACCGGAGATCAGCTCCAGGGCATCAAGAAGGGTGTGCTGGAGCTGGCCGACGTGATCGCGGTCAACAAGGCGGACGGCCCGCACGAACGCGATGCCCGCTCCGCAGCGCGTGAACTCGCCGGTGCACTGCGGCTGATGCACTCCGCCGACGCGGCATGGACTCCCCCGGTCCTTTCCTGCAGTGCCCGGGAGGGCAGCGGTCTCGACACCGTCTGGGAGCGGCTGGAGCAGCACCGGGCGCTGCTGGACTCGACCGGCCGGCTCACGGCCAAGCGCCGCGACCAGCAGATCGACTGGGCCTGGACAATGGTCCACGACGAACTGCGGGACCGGTTGCGCAACCATCCCGAGGTGCGCACGCTCGCTCCGGGCCTCGAACAGCAGGTACGGGACGGGGAGTTGACGGCGACACTCGCGGCGGAGCGTATCCTCGACGCCTTCCAGAACCGGGGCTCCGCCCCAGACCCCGCTCCTCAAACGCCGGAGGGGCTGAAATTCAGCCCGTCCGGCGATTGAGGACACGGCCGAAGGCCGTACGGGGACGTGTTATGAACCGCTGGACGCACCCTGCCCGAGGCGCAGACCGGATCCCCTCACGCGGGCCTTGATGCCATCGCGCTCCACGGTGATGTTCTGCAGCCGCAACTCCTTCAGCGAGTCCGGCAGTTCGAACGAGAGGGAGAGCCGCTCCGAGAGCTCCGGGGGCTTGAGGGCGAGCAGCGCCTCGACCAGTCCGGGGTCGATGCCCGCCTTCCGCAGCAGCTGCGGATGGTCGAGGACGACATCGACGAGATTGACCTTCATCAGACGCTCGATGAACTTCGGCGCGTTGGTGAGGCGGTGGAGCTCCTCCTCGCTCCGCAGCGCCTGGCGGATCTGCTTCTTGGACACTCCGAGCCGGTCGACCACCGCGGGCACTGTCAGCAGCGCCTTCACGCGGGCTCCTTCGCGGCTGATCCGCTCGGCCGCCTCACGGTGCAGCCGTAGGCCGGAGTGGACCGGGTCCTTGCCCGGCCGGTAGGTGGCCACAGCGGGAATGTCGAGCTGCATGCCGTCGAGAGTGGTGGTGAGAGCCCGTTCATTGTCGCGCTGGATGCGGGCGTATGCCTGTACCCGCAGATCCTGCCCGGCGACAGCGAGTTCACCGTTCACGCGCACTCCGTCGGCGCCACTGCCGGTGAAGCGGAGCTGCGAGGCACCCAGTTCGCGGTTGAGGTCGTCGAAGGAGAGCAGCACCTCACCGTCCAGTCTGCCGATGACGGCGCCCTTGATCGAGGTCGGCGCGTCGCCGACGATGCGTACGTCCTTGGCGGTGGCCCGCACTTCGGCCAGTGAGACCCGATCGGCGGAGACGTCGGGGACGGTGACGTCGACCTGGTCGATCCGCTTGTCGAGAAGCTGGGTGAGGAACGGGAAGCCGTGGATGTCGACGTCCGGCCTGGTGGCAAGCCCGAGCGACTTCTGGAGCTTGTCCGCCGCCTTGCTCTGGGCGTACACCTCGGCGAGACGGTCGGCGAGCAGCAGACAAACGGTGCATATGAGGACGGCGGCGGCCAGCTTCACCACCGCGGGCAGAGCCGAGAGCCGGCTCTTGCCACGATGGTTGGGCGGCGTCCAGTCGTCGTCGTCCGGGTCCGGGGTGAGCCCGAGTTCGAGAGGGTCGAGCGGGTCGTAGACGCTGAAGTCAGTTTCCGGATCTGACAGTTGAGCGAGTTCCTCGTACGGATTTCGTGAATGCGCTGCTATGCGTGTGGGGGGTCGCATCGCCTCATCCCACCACGCGGGCCACCCTCGAACGCAAGTCGCACCGGGCGTACGTAACGGTTTGTGTCAAAGATCCGTCGACTCTGCGGCGGCCAACGCCGCGCGCACGGTCGACGGCGTGACAGACCTCACCGAAGAGCCGGCTGTCCGCGGAGGGACGTCCGCGCTCGCGGCCCGCCCGGACCCGCTCGAGCGCCCGGGCGTGGGGGCGCTCGGCGAGCCGACGGAAGGAGTGGTCCTTGGTGCGGACGTACGGGTGGACGGCCGGCGCTGACGCGCCGATGGTGCGGTCAGCCCAGCGTCTTGAGGATCTCGGCGGCGAGCGGGGCGGCGGAGGCCGGGTTCTGGCCGGTGAACAGGTTGCGGTCCACGGCCAGGTTCGGGGCCCACGGCTCGCCCTCCTGGAAGTCCACGCCGATCTGGACCAGGCGGTCCTGCAGCAGCCACTTCGCCTTGTCCGCGAGGCCCGCCTGGGTCTCCTCCGCGTTGGTGAAACCGGTCAGCCGGTAGCCGGCGAACGGTGAGCTGCCGTCCTCGCGCTTCGCGGCGAGCAACGCGGCCGGGGCGTGGCAGACCACACCGAGGGGCTTGCCGGAGTCCAGGGCGGCGGTGAGGAGCTCGCCGGAGTCGGCGTTGACTGCCAGGTCCTCCATCGGGCCGTGGCCGCCGGGGTAGAAGACCACGGCGTAGTCGGCCAGGTCGACGTCCTCCAGTTTGAGCGGCTGCCGCAGAGCGGTGATCGACGCGAGGTCGGCGACGATCGCGTCGGCGTTCTCCTGGCCGCCGTTCACCTCGGGCGCGAGGCTCGCCTTGTCCACGGTGGGTACGACGCCGCCCGGCGTGGCGACGACGACCTCGTGACCCGCCCCGGTGAAGAGCTTGTACGGGGCCACGGCCTCCTCCGCCCAGAAGCCGGTCGGGTGCCGGGTGCCGTCGGCCAGCGTCCAGTAGTCCACGCCGGTGATCACAAACAGGATCTTCGCCATCTCGCATCTCTCCATCCGCTGACGCCTGCCTTCTCCACGCAGCGCGTCATCTCGCTGATGTCCTCGAACGTAGACCCCCCGATCATTGGGATCCAATAGGCTTTCCGCCATGAGCCATAGGGAATCCAATGGATTGTCGGGAATACGGGAGCATGCCTCCGAGGGTCCGCTCGATCTGACACTGCTGCGGACCTTCCTCGCCGTACACCGGGCCGGCTCGTTCACCGCGGCCGCTCGTCTGCTCGGTCTGTCCCAGCCGACCGTCACCACCCAGATCCGCTCCCTGGAGGGGCAGCTGGGCCGTGAACTCTTCGAGCGGCTGCCGCGTGGAGTTGCCCCCACCCCGGTCGCCGACGACCTCGCAGCCCAGATCGCCGCCCCGCTGGACGCCCTCGCCGCCGTCGCCGACCGCGGTCGCATCGGAGAGGAGACCTCCGCCGGTCCGGTCCATCTGGCCGGCCCCGCCGAGCTCCTCTGCGTACGCGCGCTGCCCGCTCTGGCGCCCTTGGTGGAGCAGGGTGTACGGCTTCGGGTCGGCACCGGTCTCACCGACGAACTGCTCGACGGCCTGCGCGTCGGCCATTACGACCTGGTGCTCTCCACCATCCGCCCGCGCGGCCGCTCCCTCACCGCCGTACCGCTGATGGACGAGGAGTTCGTCCTGGTCGCCTCACCGCAGTGGGCGGTGCGGATCGGCCCGGACAGGGTCGCGACGGAGGGCTCTGCCGCCCTGCGCGGCGTCCCTCTCGTGACATACGCCGAGGACCTGCCGATAGCCCGCCGCTACTGGCGCCATGTTTTCGGCACCCGCCTGACCGGGCAGGCCGCCGTGACGGTCCCTGATCTGCGCGGTGTGCTCTCGGCGGTCGCCGCCGGGGCCGGGATCACCGTGCTCCCCCGCTATCTCTGCGAGGGCGAGCTCGCCACCGGCACGCTGGTGTCGCTGCTGACGCCCGACGACCCGCCGATCAACACCGGCTATCTGGTCCAGCGCCCCGGCATCCCGGACAACCCGCACCTTGCTCTGGTCCGCGACCGTCTGCTGCGAGAGGCCCGCACGTGGTGAGGGGTCCGGCACCGCGCGCTCAGGCCAGTACGCGCAGCACGTACAGGCAGCACGTACGCGCAGCACGATCCGGCACGCACCCTCCCGACGAGAACCGGACACGGCGGCTCGTCGGGCGAACGGTGGCGATCCGCGCATATCGAAGCGCGGCACGAGCCGCCGTCGGCCGGTGCCGACGGCAAGGCAGCGATCGACCGGAGCGTTTCGCCGTCACGGAGCGGGATCGCACACGCGGAAGCCGTCCACCGGACGGTCCGGCGTCGCGTGAGTCATGTGTGCGGGAGCCACTGCTGCAAATGCGGCGCCGGGTGGAGCGGAGCGCACGGGGACGCACTGGGGTGGCGCAGCGCACCGCTTGACGCGCCCTTCGGCTCACTCCCTATCTGAGCAGCGAAAAACGGCGGGGCGCATTCCGGTACGGGCACCACAAGCCCCTGGCGCGGCACTCCGTCACTCCTGACCCGGAAGTCAGCTGACTGCACTTCAGCAAACGGTGCCCGCCCTTCACTCCGTCACCCAAAGCGCACCCGCAGGCCCACCCGTACGACCCTGACGGACGCACCGCTTTGGATCACACTCGAACCACGCCCATCCGTACCGCATTTGCGGCCGTTGGACGCGCGTAGAGCGGCCGAAAGGCGATCTTGCCCCAAGCCCATCCGGAGCCGAGGATTCCAACCGGCGCAGGTTGTCAGGGCCATGACGGTGACTCAGTGGTCATGGCCCCGGCCCGGCGTGTTGACGGGCCCGCCCACCCAGCGGGCCCTGGATTCCCCCACCGGAGGATGTAGTGAACATCAAGCGCTTCTCCCCCCTCCGCGGCGTCGCGAGACGTGCGCGGCTGATCGCCGTCGCATCCAGTCTGCTCACCGTCTCCGCGCTTGCCGCCCCGACCGCCGTTGCCGAATCGGCCGACAGCGCACGGGCCACCACCGCCCAGCTCGCCCAGGCGAGCGACGCCGTGCTCCAGGCGGACGTACCCGGCACCGCCTGGTACACGGACAAGGCCACGGGCAGGCTCGTCGTCACGGCGGACAGCACCGTCTCCGCCGCCGAGATAGCCAAGATCAAGGAAGCTGCGGGCACACGTGCCGGGGCCCTTGAGATCGAGCGCACCACCGGCAGGTTCAACAAGCTGATCGCGGGCGGCCAGGCCATCTACACCGGCGGCGGACGCTGCTCGCTCGGCTTCAATGTCCGCAGCGGAAGCACGTACTATGCCCTCACCGCGGGCCACTGCACCAATATCGGCAGCACCTGGTACACCAACTCCGCCAACACCACCGTGCTGGGTTCCACCGCCGGTTCCAGCTTCCCGACCAACGACTACGGCATCATCCGGCACTCCAGTGCGTCGGCCGCCGACGGCAGGGTCTATCTCTACAACGGCACTTACCGTGACATCACGGCTGCCGGCAATGCCTCCGTCGGTCAGTCCGTACAGCGCAGCGGCAGCACCTCCGGCCTGCACAGCGGCACGGTCACCGCTCTCAACGCGACCGTCAACTACGGCGGTGGAGACATCGTCTACGGGCTGATCCAGACCAATGTCTGCGCAGAGCCCGGCGACAGCGGCGGCCCGCTGTTCTCCGGCAGCACCGCTCTCGGCCTGACCTCGGGCGGCAGCGGCGACTGCTCCTCCGGCGGCACCACGTTCTTCCAGCCGGTCACCGAGCCGCTGAGCGCCTACGGAGTGAGCATTTTCTGATGCGCTGACCTGAGCGCGACGCGCAGGCCGACGCCTGCGCAGCCCGGAAGGACCGCCCTGGACACCAGCGCCACTCCGGTGCCCGGGGCGGTCCGTACGCGGACCCGGATGACCAGCAGGCCGGGAAAACCGAGGGACCGGCCCGTCGTGGTCACGGTTCCGGCGAGTCCGCCGCCGGCTGGTTAGGGTGAGGACATGGTCGCTTCTCACGTCCTCACCTGGGAAGTCACGGAGAGCCGGGGGTACGAGACCTCCTGGATCGAACTCCGCGGCACGACCCTACGGGCCCATGGACGCGCGGTAGGGACCAGGCCGGATCCGTACTGGATCTCGTACGACCTCGAAACAGGGGACGACTACGTCACCCGTGAGCTGCGGGTGCACGCCGCGACCGCCACCGGTTCACACGAACTCCGTCTGCGGCACGACGATGACGGCCGGTGGACCGCCAACGGGAAGCACGCCCCCGACGTCGACGGCGCGCTCGACTGCGACCTGAGCCTGAGCCCGCTCACCAACACCATGCCGGTACTCCGGCACGGACTCCACCTGGCGCCCGGCCGACAGGATTTCCTGATGGCCTGGGTCTCGGTGCCGGACCTGACGGTGCACGCGTCACAGCAGACCTACACCCACCTCGTGCGAACCGAACGGGGTGCGCTCGTCCGGTTCGCGTCTGGCGACTTCCGCAGCGATGTGGAGTTCGACGCGGAAGGGCTGGTCGTCGACTACCCGGGCCTGGCCCACCGGTTTTCAGCCGGCGCGGGCTGGCCGCAGCCGTAGCGACCGGACGGTGACAGTACCCGGCAAGGTCAGGCCGCGTCCTGCAGCTTCTCGAAGAAGAACTCGTGCTTGAAAAACGAGGTGTCGTACTCGTGGCCGGGCTGGGGCGGTATCAGCTGGGACGCCTGGAGCCTGCCGCAGTGGAGCCGAGTGCCGCGACGGCCGATGTGGCCAGGCCTGCGCGCAGCAGCCCTCTTCGGGAGAGGTGCACTGCTCACACCGCCTTTCGGTGTTTTCGGATGGGTGGTCGGCGAAGGGAGTTGAGCGGGAGGAGTTCGGCGAGGGGAGTTCACCGGGGGGGGTGACGGGTGGGTGGTGCGGGGCAGGGCCGGGGTCGGCGGGGATACGGTCGGTCAGGAAGCCGTAGGTGCGGGACAGTCCGGGGTCGTTCGAGCCCGTCGTACGCCACCACTGGTCGATGCCGTACCAGCCCGGCGCGGCGAGCGCGCCGGTGTGCCGCTGTGCGGAGAGGCCGGCGGCGAGGCAGGAGAAGCGCAGCCGGTCGGCGAGCGGCCAGCCGCCGAGCGTGGCGGCGACGAAGCTCGCACCGAAGACGTCTCCGGCGCCGGTCGCGTCCACGGCATCGATATCAAGAGCGGCCATGTCGTGGGCCGAGACCTCTGCGTGCTCGCCGGTCGTCTGGTCGACGGCGACGGCGCCCGCGCGACCACGTGTGATCACGGCGACGGGTGTCAGTTCGGCGAGCCTGGCAAGTGCGGCGGCCGGACTACCGGTGCCGGTGTAGCCCATCGCCTCGGCGTCGTTGGGCAGGAAGGCATGGCACAGCGAGAGCTGGTCGAGCACCTCGCCGGACCACTGCTCGGTGGGGTCCCAGCCGACGTCGGCGAAAATCAGGGTGCCGGCGGCCGCGGCTTTGCCCAGCCACTCCTGATGCTCGGCACCGATGTGTACCAGCGCGGTACGGGCGGGCGGCGGATCGTGGAGCAACTCGTCCTGGGTGTGTACGGGTGCCTGGCCGCGGGTGATCAGCGCGCGGTCGTGGTCATGGGCGAGGGAGACCGTGACCGGGGTGTTCCAGCCCGCTGCCGTCCGGGAGAGGGACAGGTCGATGCCCTCCTGCCCGGTGAGGATCTCCCGGCAGTGCGTGCCGTAGTGGTCGTCGCCGAAAACCGTGGCCAGTGAGGTGTCCAGACCGTACCGGGCCGCCGCCACGGCGAGGTTGGCGATTCCGCCGGGACCGCAGCCCATCCCGCGGGTCCAGATCTTCTCGCCCGGTGTCGGCGGCTTGCCGAGGCCGGTGAGCACAAGGTCGTAGAAGAGCAGCCCGGTCAGCAGGACATCGGCTCCGGTCTCCTCGTCCACGGGCGTCCTCTCGTCAAAGACCTGCAAGGCGTGGACAGGATCGTGCGCCCGGCGCTCAGAATTGGCAATTCTTGAGCGCGAAGGCGCATAGAAATGATTGAGATTGACGAGTAGCGTTCACGGTGTGCTGGCTGAGCGACGACATCAACTCATCCTGCGGGCTCTGCGATCAGGCGGCCCCGCTGCCGTGACCGACCTGTCCGAACGGCTCGGCGTCAGCCCCGCGACCATCCGGCGCGACCTGGTCAAACTGGAGGAAGAGGGCCTGCTCACGCGGGTCCACGGGGGAGCCGCGGTCGAGGAAGGCGATCAGCCTTTCGCGGAGGTCGCCGAGATCCGGGTCCCGGAGAAGGACGCCATAGCGGTCCAGGCGGCCGCCATGGTCGAGGACGGGCAGTCCGTGCTCCTCGACATCGGCACCACCGCCTACCGCCTCGCCCGGCAGCTGCACGGCCGCAGACTGACCGTGATCACCAGCAATCTGGTGGTGTACGAGGAGCTGGCGGACGACACCGGGATCGAGCTGATCCTGCTCGGCGGGATGCTCCGGCGGGAGTACCGCTCCCTGGTCGGCTTCCTCACCGAGGACAATCTGCGCCAGCTGCACGCGGACTGGCTGTTCCTCGGCACGAGCGGCATCCGTCCGAGCGGCCAGGTCATGGACACCACGGTGGTCGAGGTCCCGGTCAAGCGGGCGATGATCGCGGCCGCCGACACAGTGGTGCTGCTCGCCGACGCGGGCAAGTTCCCCGGCACCGGCATGGCCAGGGTCTGCGGCCCCGAATCCCTCGACACGGTGGTGACCAACGCCCCGGCGGACCCGGCGACCAGTTCGGCGTTCGACGAGGCCGGAGTGAAGGTGGTTGAGGTATGAGGCTCACGATCCTCGGCGGCGGCGGATTCAGGCTGCCGTTGGTGTACGGCGCGCTGCTCGGCGATCACGCCGATGGCCGGATCACCGAGGTCACGCTGCACGACGTGGACGCCGGCCGGCTGGCCGCGATCGCGCGGGTGCTGACCGACCAGGCGGCGGGTGTGCCGGACGCGCCGGAGGTCACCGTCACCACCGACCTCGACGAGGCACTGCGCGGCGCCGACTTCGTGTTCTCCGCGATCCGGGTCGGCGGCCTGGAAGGCCGTGCGGCCGATGAGCGCATCGCGCTCGCCGAGGGTGTACTGGGCCAGGAGACGGTCGGCGCGGGCGGCATCGCCTACGGCCTGCGTACCGTCCCGGTGGCGGTGGACATCGCCCGTCGTATCGCCCGGCTCGCCCCCGACGCCTGGGTCATCAACTTCACCAATCCGGCCGGCCTGGTCACCGAAGCCATGTCCCGCCACCTCGGCGACCGGGTCATCGGCATCTGCGACTCGCCGGTGGGCCTCGGCCGACGCGTCGCCCGGGCGCTGGGGGCCGATCCCGACACCGCCTGGATCGACTACATCGGCCTCAACCACCTCGGCTGGCTCCGCGGGCTCCACATCGAAGGCCGGGACGCACTCCCCCGGTTGCTTGCCGATCCCGCACTGCTCGGCTCGTTCGAGGAGGGCAAACTCTTCGGCGCCGACTGGCTCCAGTCGCTCGGCGCGATCCCCAACGAATACCTGCACTACTACTACTTCAACCGCGAGGCGGTCCGCGCCTACCAGGAGGCGAAACAGACCCGCGGCGCCTTCCTGCACGACCAACAGGCCCGGTTCTACGAGGAGATGAAGCAGCCGGACGCCCCAGCGCTGGCGACCTGGGACCGCACCCGCGCAGAGCGCGAAGCGACGTACATGGCACACAACCGCGAGGCGGCCGGAGCCGGCGAGCGCGACGCCTGTGACCTGGAGTCCGGCGGGTACGAGAAGGTCGCCCTCGCCCTGATGCGAGCCATCGCACACAACCAGCGCACCACCCTGATCCTCAACGTCCGCAACCGCACCACGCTCTCCGTGCTCGATACGGACGCGGTCATCGAGGTCCCGTGCTTCGTGGATGCGAACGGCGCCCATCCCGTCTCCGTGGCTCCTCTGCCCCTCCACGCCACCGGACTGGTGACCGCCGTCAAGGCCGTCGAGCGCGAGATCCTCGCCGCGGCCGACAGCGGCTCACGCACCACCGCCGTCAAGGCCTTCGCCCTGCACCCCCTCGTCGACTCCGTGACCGTCGCCGGCCGACTCGTCGACGGCTACACCAGCGCCCACCCCGCTCTCGCGTATCTGAGGTAGGAGTCCGCACATGCACGACGAACGCCGCCGCATCGAGGAGCGCGTCGAGCGCATCCTGCAGCAGCGCATCCAGCCCGCCGTCCACGCCGTATCGCTCCCCCTCGAGGTCGAGGCATGGGAGGTTCCCGACGAGCCGGTGCCCTTCGCCGAGGCCGAGTCCCAGACGTACAAGCCGTTCGCGATGGGGACGCCATGGGGCCCGCCCTGGGGCACTACCTGGTTCAAAGCGCGGGGCGAGGTCCCCGCCCAGTGGGCGGGCCGGCGCGTCGAGGCCGTCTTCGATCTCGGCTTCGTCGGCGACTGGCCAGGCAATCAGGCCGAGGCGCTCGTGCACACGCCGGACGGCAGCCCGCTCAAGGCCGTCAACCCGCAGAACCAGTACGTCCCGGTCGCCAACCCCGCAGTCGGCGGAGAGCGGATCGACTACCTCATCGAGGCCGCCTCCAACCCGGACATCCTGGCCAACGACTTCCGCGGTCCGACCCCGCTCGGCGACAAGGCCACGGCGGGCCGCAAGCCGCTCTACAACTTCGCCCGCGCCGATCTCGCCGTACTCGACGAGGACGTGTGGCACCTCTCCCTCGACCTGCAGGTGCTGCGCGAACTGATGCTGGAGCTCGGCGAGCACGACCCGCGCCGACACGAGATCATGCACGCCCTCGACCATGCGCTCGACGCCCTGGCACTGGACGACATCTCCGGTACGGCGGCAGATGTACGGAAGCTGCTCAGGCCGGTCCTGGAGCGTCCCGCGCACGCCAGCGCGCACACCATGTCGGCCGTCGGCCATGCCCATATCGACAGCGCGTGGCTCTGGCCGATCCGCGAGACGAAGCGCAAGACCTCGCGGACCTTCTCCAATGTGACGGCGCTGGCGCAGGAGTACCCGGAGTTCATCTTCGCCTGCTCGCAGGCGCAGCAGTACGCGTGGGTGCGCGACAACCATCCGCAGGTCTGGGCCCGTATCCAGGAGGCCGTGCGGAACGGCCAGTGGGCACCGGTCGGCGGCATGTGGGTGGAGGCGGACGGCAACCTGCCCGGCGGGGAGGCGCTCGCACGCCAACTCGTCCACGGCAAGCGCTTCTTCCTCGACGAGTTCGGCATCGAGACCAAGGGCGTGTGGCTGCCGGACTCCTTCGGCTACAACGCCTGCTATCCGCAGCTGGCCAAGCTGGCGGGCAACGAGTGGTTCCTCACTCAGAAGCTCTCCTGGAACCAGACCAACAAGCTGCCCCATCACACGTTCTGGTGGGAGGGCATCGACGGGACGCGGGTCTTCACGCACTTCCCGCCGGTGGACACGTACAACGTGGAGTTCTCCGGGCAGGAGATGGCGCACGCGGTCCGCAACTACCAGGACAAGGGGCGCGGCACGCGCTCGCTGGCTCCGTTCGGCCACGGTGACGGCGGTGGCGGCCCCACCCGCGAAATGATGGAGCGGGCGCGGCGGCTGGCCGACCTGGAGGGTTCGGCCAAGGTCAAGGTCGAGCACCCGGACGCCTTCTTCGCCGCGGCGCAGGCCGAGTACCCGGACGCTCCGGCGAGCTGTACCTGGAGCTGCACCGCGCCACGTACACCTCCCAGGCCCGCACGAAGCAGGGCAACCGGCGCAGCGAACACCGTCTGCGTGAGGCCGAGTTGTGGTCCGCCACGGCCGCGCTGCACGCGCCGGGCCACTCCTACCCGTACGAAAGGCTCGACCGTCTCTGGAAGACGGTGCTGCTGCACCAGTTCCACGACATCCTGCCGGGTTCGTCGATCGCCTGGGTCCATCAGGAGGCGGAGGCGGAGTACACGCGAGTGGCGGCGGAGCTCGAGGAGATCACCGCGGAGGCGGTCTCCGCACTCGGCGACGGAGCCCCAAGGGTCTTCAACACCAGTCCCCGTGACCGCGCGGAGGTGGTGAAGGTCCCCGCCGGCACTGCGGCAGCAGGTCAGCAGCTGTCCGACGGCTCGCTCGCCGTGTATGCCGCGGTCCCGGCCTCCGGCAGCGCACCGATCCCGGCGGTGGTACCGACGCCGGCGCCCGTCAGCGCCACCGGCCGCGTACTGGACAACGGCCTGGTCCGCGTGGAGTTGGCCGAGGACGGCACCCTCGCCTCCGTACGCGACCTGGCCGCCGACCGCGAGGTCCTCGCCGCCGCCGGCAACCTTCTCCGGCTCCACAGCGACCTGCCCAACTACTGGGACGCCTGGGACATCGACAAGCACTACCGGAACCGCTTCACCGACCTGCTCGGTGCCAAGTCGGTCACCGTCACCGAATCGGGCCCGTTGCTCGGCGCCGTCCGTGTCGAGCGCGCCTTCGGCAAGGGTTCGAGGATCGTCCAGACCATCACGGTCCGGGCCGGCAGCCGCCGTATCGACCTGGAGACGGAGATCGACTGGCACGAGGCCGAGAAGATCCTCAAGGCGGCGTTCCCGATCGACGTGCGCGCCGACCGCTCCACCGCGGAGATCCAGTTCGGGCATGTCCACCGCCCCACGCACACCAACACCAGCTGGGAGGCGGCCCGTTTCGAGGTGTATGGCCACCGCTGGGTCCATGTCGCCGAGCCGGGCTACGGCGTGGCGGTGATCAACGACTCGACGTACGGGCACGACGTCGCCCGTACCACTCGCGAGGACGGCGGTACCACGACCACGGTCCGTCTCAGCCTGGTCCGCGCCCCCCGCGTCCCGGACCCCGGGGCCGACCAGGGCATCCACCGCTTCACCTACGCCCTGCTGCCCGGTGCGACGGTGGAGGACGCGATCATGGAGGGGTACGCCCTCAATCTGCCGCTGCGCGTGGCAGGCGCGGCTCGCGATGTCGAGCCGCTGGTGAGCAGTGACAACCCGGCCATGACGATCGAGGCGGTGAAACTGGCCGACGACCGGTCCGGCGATGTGGTGGTTCGGCTCTACGAGTCCCTCGGCGGCCGGGCGAAGGCAACGCTGCGCACCGGCTTCCCGCTGGCCGGCGCCAAGGTCACCGACCTCCTCGAGCGTCCGGTGCCGGGCGAGTCCGTGACGGTCGGGAAGGACGCGGTGTCGCTGCGGCTGCGCCCCTTCCAGATCCTGACGCTGCGGCTCTCACGGGCGTAGCGGGCGTGCCGCCGGAGTGAGGTGTCCACCGCCGTGGGGCGGTGGAAGGCGACCGTCCCGGTCGTCGCGGCGCCGCATGCCGCGGATCGCGGACGGCTGGCTCAAGGTGCCTCGACAGCCGCCTTGATCCGGCCTGCGAACGCATCGGCGTCCTTGCGTGCCGCGCTCAGAGCGAGGCCCGCGATGAGCTTGCCGATGCCATGGCCTTCGAGCCTGTTGAAGACGCGCAGACGGGTGTTGCCCTGTGGGGTGGACTCGAGGTCGTAGCCGCCCTCGGTGGCCGTCACGAGGTTCTTCGAGAGCTCGGTCCAGCGGATCCTGTTGGGCGCCTGGAACTCACTGATCCGGAACTCCCGCTTGGTCGTCATGCCGGCGTCCTTGACCGTGCTCCTGTAGACAGTGCCCACCGTGGTCGGGCCGGCCGTCACCTTGGCCATCTCCTGCACCCTGGGGCTGAACTTGGGATCGTTCTCACCGTCGGCGAGGAAGGCGAAGACCTCCTCGACGGGGCGGCCGATCTCGACCGTTGCCTCGAACTGACCGGCCATGGCTCCTCCACTGATCGCTCGCGCCCGGGCGGCGGCGTGCCGACATCGTCCCGGACGGCCCGGGAGACCTCCGGCAGGCTCGCGACTGGCGGCCCGCGCCAGGCTGGTGTCCTGCCATTCTGGTTTCACGGACGGCGGCGGCGCCACCCGAGACGTATCGGGTGTGAGCGGCGCAGCAGCTCGAGGTTCTCGGTCGCGACGGAGATGCCTGCGTCGGCGGCTCGTTCGAACCAGGCTTCCGCTTCCCTCAGGTTCCTCCCTCGCCCCGCGAGGTGGTCCAGGTCGTTCGCCGCGTCGGCACTGCCGGCTTCAGCGGCTTGTCTCCCTCCCGAGACAACGGCGGCTCCCACGCTGGACGATGCGCATTCTGTCGGTACGGCGGCGAAGTCTGACGCTGCCGGCCTGGGGGCTCAAGGGTCGGACCGTCCCGCCAAGTGGGCGAGGAGTACCGGGACATGGCTGCGCTCGATGTCCTTGACCGAGGTGAGGACGGTCACGGCCTGCGTGGCGGACAGAGCGAGAACCCGGTCGACGGCCGGGGCGTGGTCGGAGTCGGCCAGTTCTCGCGTGTAGCGCCGGGCGAACTCCTCGTAGCGGCTGCGGTCTTCGTGGTACCAGTGCCGCAGCTCGGCCGAGGGCGCGATGTCCTTCAGCCACTCGTCGACGGCGGCGCGCTCCTTGGAGACGCCCCGCGGCCAGAGCCGGTCCACCAGTACCCGGCACCCGTCGTCGGGGTGCGGCGGATCGTACACACGCCGGACGTGGAACGGGCCGGACACCATCACCTCACCTCCCTCGTGCGAAGGCCGGCGGCCGGGCTCCGCAACGCTGAACGCCGTACCTTCTCAGGCTCCGCCGTACGGGCCTGCTCCGCACCTTGCCCTGGCAACGCTCGACCTGGAGCTCACGGCAGAGCGGCGTTGGAGGCTGGACAGGGCACTGTGACAGGCTGCGTGGAGGTGCCCGCGGCCAGTCAGGTCGCCGGGCCGGAGACTTCGGGAGAGCACGGCACCATGGACATACCGGATCCTTCGCGCTGGGCTTCCAGCCCTGCAGCCCACCGCAACGCCGTCGCCGCGGAGACCGCCAGGTTCGTGGCGGTCGTCAAGGGCGCACAGCCGGCGACCCCGGTGCCCAGCTGCCCGGGCTGGACGCTCGTCGACCTGATCAGGCACACCGGCAGCGTGCAGCGGTGGTTCTCCGTCCTGCTGCGTCAGCTCGTACAGGAACCACCGCGAAGCCGTGATGTGGAACTGCGGCTGCCGGCGGACGAGGACGACTTTGCCGACTGGCTGACGGCGAGTGCGGCGGAGGCCGCGAGCGCCTTCGCAGTCACCGATCCGAATGCCCCGATGTGGGTGTGGGGCGCCGATCGCCATGCCAGGTTCTGGGTGCGGCGGATGCTGTTCGAGACTCTGGTGCACCGCGCCGACGCGGAACTCGCCGTCGGCCTGCGGCCCGTGATCGACCGCGACCTCGCGGCCGACGGCGTGGACGAGTTCTTGGTCAATCTGCCCTTCGCCACGTCCTTCGCCCCCAAGGTGGCCAATCTGCGTGGCGACGGAGAGACCATTCGCTTCCGGTGTACCGACAGGGACGGCGAGTGGCTGGTCCGCCTGCGGCCCGATGGCTTCGGGGTCGACCCCGAGCCCGCGGCCACCGGGACAGCCACATCGGCCGACGCCACCGTCCAGGGAGCCGCCGCGGATCTGCTGCTGCTCATGTACGGCCGCCTCGACCGCGGCGCGGATGCCTTCGAGAGTTCCGGGAACGAGGATCTGCTGACGCTCTGGTTCAGCAACTCCGAGTTCTGAAGAGCAAGCGGTTGTGGCCTGCGGCCAGGAGCGGCCGCAGGCCCGTGGCGGGAGCCGGTCGGCTGGCCGGTTCCCGCCGTGCGACCTACCGTCGAATGGAGCAGGTCCGATAGAGGTTCATACGCGGTAGTCCTGTCCCCATCCCGCGGAGGTGCCCCCCATGACCGGAGACCGGACCAGCGCCACACCGGGCAAGACCCGGTTCGACGACATCTACAACGAGCCGGATCCTCGTGCCTACTTCCGTCGGCTCGCCCCACTGGAATACGAGATTCCGCACCAGGCCCAAGACATTTTCCGCCGCACTCGTGCCGACCGTGCCGCGGCGTCGGGCACGGGCGGCCCTGTCACAGTCCTCGATCTGTGCTGCTCGTACGGCATCAACGCCGCCCTCCTCAATCATGACCTCACGCTGGCCGAGCTGTACGCGCACTACACGGGCGCGGAGGCAGCGGCGCTCACCCCGGCTGAACTCATCGAGCACGACAAGGAGTTCTACGCCTCAAGGCGCCGCGCGGACGCGAGCCCGGTCATCGGACTCGACTCGGCCGACCGCGCCGTCGACTACGCCCTGGCGGTCGGCCTGCTCGACGAGGCCTACGCCGAGAACCTGGAAGAGCGGCCGGCCGGCCCCCAACTGCGGCGCGCCGTCGCAGCCACCGGACTGATCACGGTCACCGGAGGCATTGGCTACATCTCCCGCCGCACCTTCGAATCCCTCCTGGACAGTGCGCGCATCCCCGTCTGGGTAACCGCTTTCGTCCTGCGTACCGTCCCGTACGAGCCGGTGATCTCGAGCCTGGCCGACTATGGCCTGGTCACGGAGACGGACCCGTCGCAGACCTACCCGCAGCGGTTGTTCTCCGACCCGGCAGAGCAGCGCAACGCCATCGAGCAGGTGCTCCTCCTCGGCCGCGACCCCGCCGGGCTGGAGGCCGACGGCCGCTACTACACGCAGCTGTACCAGTCCCGCCCCCGTCCGGCGTGACCTGACGCTGCCGTTCCGCACGGCCGCCAGGCATGGAGCACCTGGCTGTGTTCCGGGCCCACCCCGACCCCGCACTGGGTACCCGGCCGGGGTATCGTCGGGGCAGGCCGCGCCCCACGGGGCCGCGCGGGGATGAAGCGTCGGAAGGAACCGGCAGTGGTGGACAGCGGACAACCGCGGAGGCCGGGCATCGCCCTGCTGCCGGCGGTCTGCGCGGTCCTGCTCGGCCTGTTCCTCATGCACGGCGCCCCGGCCACCACCACAGCCGGCTGCCACGGTGCGATGTCCGCGCCTGTCCCGATGCACAAGGACCATGCCGTCGCTTCGATGACGTCCGCGGCCACGACGGCCATGGCACACCCCGGCGCCGCCCAGGCGTCGGACGCGTCGGTGACGCACGGGGCGCTCTGCGCCTCGACTCCCGCACGCGACCGGACCCCGCTGCCGATGACCGGCCTGGTGACCGTCATCGCCCTCGCGGCGGCGTGGTCCCTGACAGGTCGGCCTGCGGCCCTCGGCCGGACGGGGCGGCGTGGGCCGCCGACCGGTGGACGGAGCCTGCTGCTCCAGGTGTGTATCGCGCGAGCGTGACAGGACCACGCCGGGACCCCGCCATGAACGGGCCCGGCAGCGAGTCCTGCTCACATTGGCGCGCCACCCGGCGTGGTGCGCCCACCCGGAAAGACCACAGTGATGTTCAGTTCTTCCCGTTCCGCCGTGCGCCGCCCTGCCCCGGCGTCGGTCGGAGCAGCAGCCCTGGCCATGACCCTGGCCGCCTGCGGTTCCTCCAGCGGCTCCTCGATGCCCGGCATGGACCACGGCGCCAAACCGTCCGCTTCCTCCTCGGCAAGCGTGACGCCCTCGGTGAGCGGCATGCCCGGCATGGACCACATGGCAGGCGGCAGCGGCCTGGCCGACGCGAAGGACGGTTACCGCCTCACTTCGCGGGACACGTCGCTCCAGGCGGGCAAGCGGGCCGGCTACCGGTTCGGCGTCACCGGCCCGGACGGCAAGCCGGTCACCGATTTCGAGGTCGACCAGACCAAGCGGATGCACTTCTACGCCATCCGCTCGGACCTGACAGGCTTCCAGCACATCCACCCGACCATGGCCGCCGACGGCGCCTGGACCGCCGACCTGGCCACACTCGCTCGCGGTTCCTGGCGCATGTTCGCCTCGTTCACCCCGAACTCCGGGACCGGTAAGGGCAAGGACTTCGTGCTCAGCCGCACCCTCACCGTCCCCGGCACGCAGACGAAGACCCCGTTGCCGGCGGCAGCCGGCTCCACCGAGGCCGACGGGTACACCGTCAACGTCAAGGCCGAGCTGATGGCCGGCATGGCGCACCCGCTCACTGTCACCATCACCAAGGGCGGCAAGCCCGCCACCGACCTGCAGCCCTACCTGGACACCTACGCCCACCTGACCGCCTTCCACGAGGGAGACACCGCGTTCGCGCACCTTCACCCCGAGACGAAGGTGAACGGCGCTCACGGCGGCCCCGAGCTGTCCTTCCACGCCGAACTGCCGACGTCCGGAAACTGGCGGCTGTTCCTGCAGTTCCGCACCGGCGGCAAGCTGCACACCGCCGCGCTGACCTTGCGCGTCGGCTGACCGTCCCCGCGGGGCGCCGCCCATGCGGCGGCGCCCCCGTAGCCCCACCCCCGCGTGACACCTCACCCCCGCGTGACACCTCGCAGGTGCCCCGCGTCGGTGGGCCCGGGGTCGCACTCCCGGAGGAATGCTTCAGGGATGATCCACGCCGTACTGCACGCACTGTCGATCGCCGGTTCCATGACCTGGGAGATCACCTGGGCGCTGATCCTGGGATTCGCCCTGTCCGCCGTGGTCCAGGCGGTCGTGCGCAAGTCCACCGTCGTCTCGCTGCTGGGCGATGACCGCCCTCGTACTCTGGCCATCGCCGCCGGTCTCGGCGCGGCCTCGTCCTCGTGCTCCTACGCCGCGGTGGCGCTGGCCCGCTCGCTGTTCCGTAAGGGCGCGAACTTCACCGCCGCGATGGCCTTCGAGATCGCGTCGACCAACCTCGTCGTCGAACTCGGTGTCATCCTCGCGCTGCTGATGGGCTGGCAGTTCACCGCGGCGGAGTTCGTCGGCGGCCCCATCATGATCACCGTGCTTGCGGTGCTCTTCCGGCTGTTCCTGCGCGACAAACTCCTTCGCCAGGCCCGCGAGCAGGCCGAACGCGGGCTCGCCGGTTCGATGGAGGGCCATGCTGCGATGGACATGTCCGTGCAGCGCGAGGGCTCCTTCGCCCGGCGACTGCTGTCCGGCGAGGGCTTCACCTCGACCGCGCACGTGTTCGTCATGGAGTGGGCGGCGATCCTGCGTGACTTGGTGCTCGGCCTGCTCATCGCCGGCGCCATCGCCGCCTGGGTACCGGACTCCTTCTGGAGCACGTTCTTCTTCGAAGGCCACCCGCTTCTTCGAAGGCCACCCGCTGGCAGCCAAGTTGTGGGGGCCGGTCATCGGCCCGCTGGTCGCCATCGCCTCGTTCGTCTGCTCGATCGGCAACGTCCCGCTCGCGGTCGTGCTGTGGAAGGGCGGCATCAGCTTCGGCGGCGTGGTCGCGTTCATCTTCGCCGACCTGCTGATCCTGCCGATCCTCAACATCTACCGGAAGTACTACGGCGCGAAGACGGCCCTCTTCCTGCTGGGCACCTTTTACGTCGCCACGGTCATCGCCGGCTACATCGTGGAGTTCATCTTCGGTGGCCTCGGCCTGATCCCCGACCAGGCCGACGCCAAGGTCCCCATGGAGGGCGTCACTTGGAACTACACCACCTGGCTCAACATCGCCTTCCTCGTCCTGGCGGCCGCCCTCCTGGTGCGGTTCTTCCGCACCGGCGGGATGGCGATGCTGCGCATGATGGGCGGCGCACCCGGCAACAGTCATGCTCACGAAGGCCACGGCGAGAGCCACGAGAAGCATGACGGCCACCGCTGACCGGCGCGGCGGACGCGTTCGGTGGTGGTGACACATGCAGGAGCGGCCACGGCGAAGCGCCGTGGCCGCTCGGTTGTTCAGCTGCCCGGTGGCACTCGCGCAGGACGGCCGGACCCCCGGGTGAGGGAGTAGCCGGCGATGCCCGCCAGGGCACCGAGCAGGCCGCCCGCCACGGTCCAGATCCAGCGGTCGGACCACCAGCCGGAGGCCCAGCCGCCGTCCGGCTCGGCGAAGGATGCCGCCTGCTTCGGTGCGTTCTCGTCGTCCTTCGCCGACCGGGCCGTGGCGCCGGGTACCAGCGGAGTGGAGAGTGAGCCGTCACCCGCGTGCGCGCCGCCGGCGTCGGCCGACTGGGCCTCGACCTCGGCCCGTACCGGCTGGCCGAGGTCCTGCTCAGGAAGATCGACGACCGTCAGGCGTACGTAGTAGCTGCCCGGCAGCGGATCGTTGGCCCACGGCTCCGCCCAGGAACGGACCGTACGCAGCGTGCAGGACAGCTCGACCGATGCGGCGTCCTTCGCCGCCGCCCGGGTCTGCATGCCGTACATACAGGCCTGGCGACGGCGCAGACCGTCGTACACGTCGAGCTGCCATGTCGAGGCTCCGTGCCGACCGGTGGACTCGGGCAGCGTGACCTTGGCCTTCACCGTGGGCCGCTCCCCCGCGTCCGCGGGAAACACCCAGTACAGGTAGTCGCCGGTGGACGCGCCGGCCGTGGCCCGCTGGCCCTGCTCGAACGCGGTCGCGGTACGGAAGGTGGTACCGGCCTCGGTCGGGCCGGCCGTGCTCTCGCTCGGACTCGCCGACGGATCGTCCGCGGCGGCCGCGCCCGCCGTGCCGAACAGTGCGGCAGCGGCCAGCAGAGCTGTCGTCAGTATGTGTGCGGTACGCATCAGTTGGTCCTCCAGACAGCGACGCGCCAGCGTGAGACCCAGCCCCACAGCAGACCGGCCACCAGGCCGGTGAGCACCAGGACGGCGAGGAGCCACCAGCCCCGGCCGAGACCGAAGGAGGCCACGTCGGACGCGTCGTCGGACGCGTCGACCACGTCGATGGTCAGCTCGACGGGCAGGCCCGGGGCGGTCTTGACCGACGCGGGCGCCGAGAAGGAGTTGCTGACCTGCAGGCAGACGGTCTCCGCAGCGGGTTTGACCTCGTCCGCGTCGGCCGGCGGAGCCTTCGGATAGCGCAGACCGGCCGAGATCATGTCGGTGCGTCCGTTGCCCGCCTCCGCGCCGCGGACGATTTCCCGGCCGTGTACGGTCACCGCCCGCAGCATGACGCCGTAGTCGTTGTTGACCGCCCGGTCGGCGGCGACGCTCACCGAGGCGCGCAGCTCCTGGCCGGGCAGGACATCCACCCGGTACCAGCGGTGCTCGCCGAACTTCTCACGGTCGGTGAACAGGCCCGCCTTGAGCTGTGGTGCGTCCGTGCACTGCTGTCCGCCCTCGGTCGCCACCGGGGTGACGACCGGCGCTGCGGCACGGTCCACCAATTGGCTGACGCGGCCGGAGAGTTCATCGGTGTGCTGTACCGAGGTGTAGGTACCGCCGGTGGCCTCGGCGATGCACCTCAGCTGGTCACGGGTCTTGGCATCCGGAACCAGCCCCAGCGTGTCGACGACGAGGTGGATTCCCTTGGCGGCGATGTCACGCGCGACGACACACGGGTCGAGCGGAGCACAGGTGTCCTCGCCGTCGGTGATGAGTACGATCCGCCGGGTGGCGTCGCCGCCCTTGAGATCCTCGGCAGCGCCCAACAGAGCCGGCCCGATCGGCGTCCAGCCGGTGGGAGCGAGCGTCGCCACGGCGGTCTTCGCCTCGGTCCGGTCGAGCGGGCCTACCGGATAGAGCGGCCGGGTGTCCTTGCAGCCGAGCTTCTTGTCGTCACCGGCGTAGTCGGCGCCGAGGGTGCGTATGCCGAGCTGCACCTCTTTCGGCACTGCGTCCAGTACCTCGTTGAAGGCCTGCTTCGCCGCTGCCATCCGGGTCTGGCCGTCGATGTCTCGCGCCCGCATCGATCCGCTGACGTCGAGCACCAACTCGACCTTGGGGGAAGCCTTCGCCACCGGTTCATCGGCGGCGGCGCCCACCGGGAAGAGCGCGACAGCCAGTGCGGCGAGCAGGCCGCACGACGCGGCCGCCAGCCGTTTTCTTGTGATCATCGCCGGATCGTATTGAAGATCGCCCGCTGGTCCAAACCCCGGCTGTTCTCCCCACCGGTATGTGTGGGGAGAACAGCCCGGATTGTGGTTGAAGCTGCCGGCGATATGCGGAGGCGGTACGTGTGCCGGGCGCGGTACAGGTAGTTGACCCGGGGCCGGTCAGGCTCTCAGCCTTCGTCGAAGGAGGCGAGATAGCTGGCGGCCATGTCGCTCTCGCCCAGGCCCCGGTCCACCAGCCTTTCGAAGCGCGCCACTCCGGCCCGTGCCACATCCAGCCGCACGCCGGAGCGCTCGCCCGCGTCAACGATGAGCCGGGTGTCCTTGAGGGCGTTGTCGACCGAGAAGCTGGGCGTGTAGTCGTCGGCGAGGATCGCCTTCGCCTTGACCCGGAGGTACCCGTTGTCCAACGGCCCGCCGGAGACACTGTCGAGGAAGGACTGCGGATCGACACCGAGCCCCTGTGCCAGGGCGATCGCCTCGGCCGTGGCGTGCGTCAGGGCGCCGACCCAGCTGTTCAGTACCAGTTTGAGTCTGCTGGCAGCCCCGGTGGAGCCGTCGTCGTCCAGCCAGGTGGTGTGCCGGCCCACGGCTTCGAAGACGGGCGTGAGAACGGCGCGGGCACTGTCCGGACCCGCGGCCAGTACCAGCAACTCCCCGGCTTCGGCGGGCTGCCTCGTACCGAGAACGGGAGCGTCGACAAAGACGAGGCCCTGCTCCCGCGCGAAATCGGCCAGCTCCGCCGTGGCGGCGTCGCCGACGGTGGCCGTCTGGGCCCAGACCGTTCCGGGGGCGAGGCCGGGGCTTGCCTCACGCATCGCGGCGAGCACCCGTGGTCCGTCGTTGAGCATGGTCAGCACCACGCCCGCGCCGGTGACGGCGTCGGCGGGCGACACGGCACAGTGTGCTCCCTCAGCCGCCAGGGCTTCGGCCTTCGCTCGCGTACGGTTCCACACCCGGACGGGCAGGCCCGCGCGCAGCAGGTTGCGCGCCATCGCCCCGCCCATGAGGCCGGTGCCGAGCACCGCCACCGTGGGACGGGCCGCGTCATCGTGCGTTGCCGGTGTTGCCACTAGGGTCACCTCTCGCCGTCGTCATGCGCCTGGCCCGGAGATACCCGACGCTACCGCCCGGGACGGGGCGGCCGCGCCGGGCTGGTCCGGTCAGCTCCGAGCCGACGCGGCGGTGCCGTAGCGGCGCTCGAAGCGCTCCACACGGCCGGCCGAGTCCAGGACCCGCGATTTTCCGGTGTAGAACGGGTGGCTCGCCGAGGAGACCTCGACGTCGATCACCGGGTAGGTGTTGCCGTCCTGCCACTCCACACGCTGCGCGGAGTCGGCGGTCGAGCGGGTCAGGAAGGCGATGTCCGCGGCGCGGTCGCGGAAGACGACCGGGCGCGAAACGGGGTGGATACGAGGCTTCATGCGTAGTCCTTCCTCAGTACGGGCCCCAGCACGGGCCCCTAGTGGGGGTGAATGTCATATTCACTTCGGTGCCTGGTGCTGCAACCCGGCGGGCCCCCGCGGCATTCCCGCCGGGCCGGTCCGCCCGACCGGCCCCGGGGGTATGCCGCGCCGACCGGGCACATACAGGCGCTAATCGCTAGAATTCGGGCATGGGAGAGCGGCCTGTCGCGTCGACTGCGCCCGAGCTCGTCATCGAAACCGACGCGGGCTCCACGGTGATGAGTCCGAGCCGGGACTACCACGTCGGGCGCGACCCCAGGAGCGACATCGTCATCGACGATGCCCGGGTCTCCTGGCACCACGCGGTGCTCCGGCCCAACGACGGCCACTGGACACTCGAGGACGAGCACAGCACGAACGGCACATACGCCGACGGCAAGCGCATCCACGAGTGGGGAGTCGGCCCCGGCAGCGTCATCCGGTTCGGCAACCCCGCCGACGGCCCGCGCGCCGTACTCGTCGGCCGTGCGCCTACCGCGTCGGCGAAGCAGGCGCCCGTCCGTCCGTCCGCCGTCTCCATGCCGGCCGCCACCCACACCTTCCGGCAGCCGACCAGCGTACGGCCGCTGCCCGTCCGCACCGTGCGCATCGGACGTGGCGCCGACAACGACCTGGTCATCGACGACCTCACCGTCTCACGCCTGCATGCCGAGCTACGGGCGCAGTCGGGCGGCACATACGAGATCGTCGATCTCGGCAGTCACAACGGCACCTTTCTCAACGGCCAGCCGATTGAACGGGCCCAGGTCTCCCCCGGTGACATCGTCGGTATCGGGCACTCGGCGTTCTGCCTCGTCGGCGACCAGCTGCAGGAATTCGTCGACACCGGTGAGGTGTCGCTCGGCGTCCAGGACCTGACGGTCACGGTGGACCGGGGCCGCAAGACGCTCCTCGACCATGTCTCCTTCCCGGTCGGCGAGAAGTGCCTGCTCGCCGTCATCGGGCCCAGCGGAGCGGGCAAGTCGACGCTCCTCAACGCCCTGACCGGGCTCCGTCCCGCCGATCAGGGCACCGTCCTCTACGACGGCCGCGACCTCTACCACGACTACGCGGAGCTGCGTCAGCGCATCGGTCTCGTACCGCAGGACGACATCCTGCACTCCCAGCTGACGGTCCAGCGGGCCCTCGGATACGCCGCCGAGCTGCGGTTTCCGCATGACGCCGCGAAGACCGAACGTCAGGCCAGGGTCACCGAGGTCGTCCACGAGCTGGGGCTGGGGCAGCGGGCCGGGCAGCCGATCCACAGTCTGTCGGGCGGTCAGCGCAAACGGGTGAGTGTGGCTCTGGAACTGCTGACCAAGCCGTCGCTGCTCTTCCTCGACGAGCCGACCTCCGGGCTCGACCCCGGCATGGACCGGTCGGTCATGCATATGCTCCGTGGCCTCGCCGACGACGGACGTACGGTCATCGTGGTCACCCACAGCGTGCTCAGTCTGGACGTGTGCGACCGGCTGCTGGTGCTCGCCCCGGGCGGGAAGATCGCCTATTACGGGCCGCCCGACGACGCGCTCGCCTTCTTCGGCTTCGAGCACTGGCCGGAGGCGTTCGAGGCCTTCGAGAACGACGATTCCCGCGAGTGGGCGGGTGAGTACCGCGAGTCCCCGTTCCACCAGCAGTACATCGCGAACTCGACCGCACAGCCACCCCTCCCGCACCCCGCAGGGACCGCAGCCGTCACGCCGCCGCCGCGGACCCGGAGCTGGGGGGCACAGCTCGGGACCCTGGTGCGGCGGTACGCCGCCGTACTGAGCGCCGACCGGACCTTCATGATCACCATGATTGCGCTGCCGTTCGTGATGGGCGCGATGACCCGCGCCCTGGCCGGGAGCCGACTGACCGCCGAGACGGCGTTGAACGCCCTGTTCATCCTGTGCGTGGGCGGTGTGCTGATCGGCGCCGCCAATGCCGTACGGGAGCTGGTCAAGGAACGGGTCATCTATCAGCGGGAGCGGGCCGTCGGGCTGTCCAGATCCGCCTATCTGATGTCCAAGGTCGTGGTGCTGGGCACCGTCACGGTGCTGCAGGCCGTCGTACTGACCCTCGTCGGTCTGGCCGGCGTCGACCTCAACGCCCCGGGCGGCGAAGGAGTGCTGATGCCGCCCCTGCTGGAGATCACCCTGGCCGTGGCCCTGCTGTCCTTCACCGCGATGATGCTCGGCCTGTTCGTCTCCTCGCTGGTGCGCAAGGAGGAAGTCACCATGCCGCTGCTGGTGCTCCTCACCATTGTCCAGGTCATCTTCAGCGGCGCGCTGCTGCAACTCAACGGAGTTCCCGGGATTGAGCAGCTTGCGTGGCTGGTCCCCTCGAGATGGGCGCTGGGGGCGATGGCAGGGACCATCGAGCTCACCCGGATCGTCCCGGGCGATCTGACCGCGGATCCGCTGTTCCGGCACTCCCAGTCCGTGTGGCTGCTGAACATGGGGAAACTTGCGGTGCTCTCGGTCGTCTTCGGATACGCAGTCGCGAGACTGCTGCGCCGACATGAACCCGCCATCATGCGGAAGTAGAGGCGGGATCCATGACGATCGAGGACTTCAGCCCGACACATGTCGTCCCCCAGGGCGGGCTGCCCGCGTGGGAGGCCCCGGACGTGTCCCGGCCGACCGAACCGCTCGACCCGCTGCTCCCGGTACGGCTCGTCGACCGGCGTGGGGACTGGGGGCGGATCCTGTGCGCGAACGGCTGGTCGGCGTGGGTCGACGGCCGGCTGCTGGTCGCCGTACCGCATGAGCCGCCGGCGGCCGGTCAGCCGCTTGCCAGGACTGCGGACCCGCGACCGCTGCTGGCGCAGGTCGAGGAGTCCCTGAGCCAGTACCGGCGCGCGGCGGAGGAGCTGACGTCCGGCCAGACGGACGGAGAGACCTTCCGCCACCGTACGCAGGGGCTGCGGGTCGGGATGGTCGTCGACGGTGAGTCGGTGTGGCTGTACGAGGCGGAGCACGAGCGGTGGGTGTACTGCGACGGGACGCGGCTCAGCACATACGCGGCCTCGCCGGGCCCGGGCGGGACGACGACGGACGCGCGGGCGGAGGTTCCGGACCCGAAACGGCAGGCGGCGCCGGCGACGGAGGTCGTCAACCCCGCACGGGCGGGCGGCGGCCCCGGACCCGGGCGACCCGTCGGATCGGACGACGACACCCACTCCCCCGACCCGCAGCGGCCCGCCCGGCCCGGTGACGCCTGATGACCCGCGCTCCGCACGACTCGAGCCTGCAGGTCGGACGGCCCTCCGACCTGCTCGGGAAACAGATCGCCGGGTACCTGGTCGAGAGCGAGATCGGCCGCGGCGGCATGGCCGTCGTCTACCGCGCCAAGGACCTACGGCTGGACCGCACCGTCGCGCTCAAACTGCTCGCTCCCGAACTCGCCCGCAACGACACCTTCCGGCAGCGGTTCACCCATGAGTCGAGGGTGGCTGCCGCGATCGACCACCCGCACATCGTGCCGGTCTTCGAGGCCGGCGAGACCGACGGCATCCTCTACATCGCCATGCGCTACGTCGCCGGACAGGATCTGCGCGCGCTGCTCGACGACAGGGGACCACTGTCGTCGGCGGACGCGGGACGGATCGCCGCTCAGGTGGCGTCCGCTCTCGACGCCGCCCACGACCACGACCTGGTGCACCGGGACGTCAAACCCGGCAACATCCTGGTCGCGGCGGGCACGGACAGCGACCATCCCGAGCACGTCTACCTCACGGACTTCGGCCTGACGAAGAAGTCGCTGTCGCTGACCGGGTTCACCACCGTGGGCCAGTTCGTCGGGACGCTGGACTATGTGGCGCCGGAGCAGATTTCGGGGCTCCCGGTGGACGGCAGGTGCGATGTCTACAGCCTCGCATGCGTCGTCCACGAGACTCTGGCCGGAGCACCGCCCTTCCAACGGGACGACGATATGGCGCTGCTGTGGGCCCACCAGTACGACCCGCCGCCGCCCGTCACCGCGCAGCGTCACGAACTCCCCACCGCTGTCGACGGCGTGCTGGCGAAGGCCCTCGCCAAGAGTCCCGACGACCGGTACGACTCGTGCCTGCAGTTCGTGACCGCACTGCGCGCGGCGGCGGCGGGCGCCGAGCAAGGGGGCCATCCGCCGACAGAGGTGGACCTCCGCGCGCCGGCCGCCGATCCGGGGCCGCCGCCGCAGCCGCCCCGCTGGGCGGTGCCGGTGTTCCCCGGTTACCCCGAGTAGACGAGTCCGGACCTCAGTTCGCCGTCGGCTCCACTTCTCCGCGACGGTGGACCCGCGCGGCGAGCAGGCTCCCGACGAATCCGGCGCCCAGCCCCCAGACCACGGCCAGGCCGAGCGCCGTCCACAGGTTCGGACGCAGGAACACCTCTCCGTCGAGGCCGCCGCCGACGTCTCCGACGCCCAGCAGCGACAGGCCGTAATGGGCCGAGAGCCGGGCGACGAGGCAGATGGTGAGCACCGTGAGGGCGAGCGCCACCGCCATGTGCACTGCGTGCTGCCAGGACCGCATCCGGGCGGGTGAGCGGGCCGCCATGAGGAACGCGGCGGCCGACAGCAGGAGCGCGGCCACGACCAGCAGCCACCAGGCCCGTCCGTCGTGTTCGGAGAGGGAACTCAGGTTGAGGGTGGAGACGTCCGAGGTGCGCAGTACCGAGTCCAGTACGTGCGGCACCGGCAGCCCGAAAGGGCCTTGCACCTTCCCCTCCCAGGAAACGCCGAGGCCGAGCGTGAGGGCGAGCCAGACGAGGTTCGGCAGTCCGAGGAGGAGCACGGCGAGCGTCTCGGCCGGGTGACCTCGGGTGACCAGTACGACAAGTCCGGCGACCAGTCCCAGCACGACGTACGCCAGCAGCAGCGCCACCATGGCGAACGCTGCTGGGCGCACCGACTCCTGGAAGCGCACCAGGCGAGCGGGCAGCGGCGCCTTGCGCGAGACGAGAAGGGCCAGCACCAGGAGGCCCGCCAGCCACAGCAGGCCGAAAACCAGAGTGAGGGCGATGTCGGCCCGGAACCCGACCTCGGGCGATGCGTCCAGCACTTCGCCGATGTCCGCGATCGTCCGGTCCCCGAGCCGGACGGCGAAGCTGTGGCGGGCCAGGGCCGCGAGGGCGATGAGCGCGAGCACCCACACCGCCGCCATCCGGGCGGCCCATCCGGCCAGTTCACGGGTACTGGCGACGGCTCGGTGCCGCAGCGGCCGGAGAAAGCCGGTGGCGATGACCAGGGCCCCGGCGAGGGTCACCGAGAGAGGCATCACCGTGAGGCCCACCTTCGTCTCGGCGATCACCCCGGCGTCTCCCGAGAGATCGACAGAGCCGCCGACGGCCAGCACGACGACGGCCGCGACGACCCGCGGAAACGCGTTCCCGGGGAGGCCTGCCGCGCCCGCCGCCCAGAGGCCGAGAGCGGCCGTGACGATCATGACGGCCAGCCCGGCGAGCACCGCTGCAAGGGCGTCACGCCAGTAGTGCGCGGCGCGTCCCGTATCCGCCCGTTCGCTGGATCGCTGCTGGCTCACGCAGCCACGCTAAGCAGGCGTCCGGCGCTCCGCCCCCTGGGAGGGCCGACCGCGTCAGCTTGCGAGCCGGACGGGTGCGGCGCACACAATGGTGATGGTCAAGGAAGAAAGTGAAAGTACTTCACTTTCTCTGACATTCACTGACATTCCTGTGCCGAGTTTCCTGCGCTGCACGATTCCTACGCTGGGAAGAAGAGCCCGTGAGTGCCCAACCACCACCCTCCGAACGCCCCACCGGGCCTCCCTCCGGCCCACTCTCGGGCCCGTCACAGCCGGGTTCGACGCCTCCGCCCGGTCCGGTGCCGCCCGAGCCCCCACCGAGCGGCGGGGGCTTCGGCGGCACGGGCGGTCCCGGAGGGGCGGGCGGACCCGGCGGCACAGGCGGGCCAGGCGGACCGGCGAAGGGCCCGGGCGAGGGCCCCGGCCACCCCTGGTGGCGGTCCGCGCCACGTATTGCGGCGGTCGCCGCCGCGCTCGTGGCCGCGGTGGTGCTGACCATCGTCTTCACCCGTCCCGAGTCGGCCAAGGCCGGCGAGGTGGTCCTCGAGCCCGCCGGCTCGACCGGGCCGGATCCGTACACCGAATCGACGGCGCGGGAGAGCTCCCCTCCACCGACGCTCCCCAGACTGCCGAGCAGCTCCGAGACCCCGGCCAACGCCACCCGCAGCGTGCGGGGATCGACCCCCGGCCTGTACAACGGGACCCGTAAGGTCGCCAGCTGCGACGTGGAGAAGCAGATCAGCTCTCTCACGGCCGATCCGGCCAAGAACAGGGCGTTTGCCTCGGTCCATGGCATCGCGCCCGCCGCCGTTCCCGGGTTTCTGCGGTCATTGACGCCCGTACAGCTGGGGATGGACACCCGGGTCACCAACCACGGCTACAAGAACGGCGCCTCCACCAGCTACCAGGCGGTGCTGCAGGCCGGTACGGCCGTGCTCGTCGACGCCCGCGGCGTGCCGCAGGTGCGCTGCGGCTGCGGCAATCCGCTGCGGCCTCTGGTCCCGACGAAGGGCACACCCCAACGGAAGGGTGACCCCTGGCCCGCGTACCGGCCCTCGAACGTCGTGGTCGTGGCGCCCTCCGTCACGGTGGTGAACGTGTTCATCGTGTTCGACCCGCACAAGAATGACTGGTTCGGCCGCGACAGGGGCGACACCGACGGCCGCTACGACAAGCGGACCCCACCGCCGGCGAGAATAGAGCTGCCACGCTTCCCGGACACGTCGTCACCGTCCCCGGGCAAGTCGTCGCCGTCCCCGGGCAAGTCATCGCCCTCTCCGGGCAGCTCGTCGCCGTCCCCGGACACGCCCGCACCCTCTCCCGGCAGTTCGTCGCCGTCCCCCGACAGGCAGAACCTGCAGCCGGAGTCCTCCGAGCCCCCAGCACCCTCGCCGCCGTCCCCGGGAGAGGAGAACCCGCAGCCGCAGTCCTCCGAGCCCCCGGCATACTCGCCACCCGAGGAAGCCCCGCCGTCGGACGCCTCGCTGCCTGCGCCACCGCCTCCCGCCGTCCCGGAACCTCCCCCCGAATCCGCAGCGGACTCACCCGTGTCCTGAGGCACCGTACTCAACCTCGGCTCAGGTGATGACGGCCGGAGACGTACCGGACTTCACGGTCAGCCGGGGTGTTCCGCCACCGTCCGCCGGAATCGACCAGAGGTCGGCACCGAAGTCGCCGGGCACTGCGTAGAGGAGCGTGTCGCCGGTCAGCCAGAGGGGTTGGTCGTCGACGCTTCTCCGCTCGGCGAGCGCAGACTCCCTGCCTGTGCGCAAGTCCAGCACATACAGCCGCCAAGGGGTGGCTGCGGGGGCACCGGGGACTCGCTTCTTGAAGGCGACGCGGGTGCCGTCCGGGGAGAGGGAGGGGCACTCGACGTTCTCGCGCACGGTGTGCAGAGTACGCAGGGTCAGGTCGCCCTCGACCAGATAGGTATGTCCGCCGGTGGCGAGGGTCGCATAGAAGCGGTTGTCGTCGGCGGCGAAGGTGACGCCCCAGAAGTTGTGGTCGGCGGCCCGGTCTCGATGCCCGTCCTTGATCACGGCGAACTTCTCGAGGTCGGCGTGGAGGGTGCCGGTACGGGTGTCGTAGATGGCGGTACGGGTGGAGAAGGCGCCGCCCGCGTAGGAATCGCCGCTGACGAAGACCGTCCACGCCGCCAGTCGTCCGCTCGGCGACACCCGGGCGCGGGTGGGCATGCCGGGTGCCGGAAACGTACGGACGGGCCGCAACCGCTCGTCGAGGAGCACGGCTTCGTGGCCCGGGATGACTCCGCCGGTGGCTCGGAGGCAGATGCCTGTGCCGGCGGCCGCGTGGAAGCGCAGGCAGTTGCCGGGCGCGGCGGTGCGCGGGGCGGCCGGGGTGGTCAGCGGGACGGAGGAGATGTGGTCGCGCTGCGGGCCCCAGGCAAGGTTGCGGAAGAGGAGCCGACCGGGCTGACGCAAGGTCACCGTACCGGTCCGGGCGACCGGTTCGCCGGGCCTGGCCCGCTCGCGCTGGGCCGCGCGGTCGGCGGCCCGCAGCGTGGCGACGGCGGCGACCGAGGCCAGGACCGCGCTGGCGAGGGCAAGGATGAGCAGCCTGGCCCGCATGCTCATGGGTGACTCCCTCGGTGGAGGACGACGGCCACAGCCATGGCGACGGCCAGACCGGTGGCGGCCACGGTCAGAGCCCCTTCAGGACCGAGGTACATCCAGGCCGCGCCGAAGAGCAGTGAGCCCACGAAGCGGGCGAGGGCCCCGGCCGTCTGGACGAGGCCGAGGCCGCTCGCCTTCAGGTACGGCGGCAGAAGCGGGCCCGCGGCGGCCATCAGCACACCGTCGGTGGCCGCGTAGAAGACACCGAGCAGCACCAGTACGCACCCGGCCGCGGCCGGTCCGCCCGCCCAGGATGCGAGGAGCAGCCCGTACACGATGAGCAGCGCCCCATGGCCCGCGAGGAAGACCGCGCTGCGGCCGATCCGGTCGGCCAGCCGGCCGAGCGGCACTGCCAGCAGCAGAAATCCGGCGGCGGCGCCGACGGGCAGCAGCGGGAAGTACGGAGTGGGCAGGTCGAGGCGGCGCTGGAGCAGCAGATAGAGGAACGAGTCGCTCACCGTGACCACGCCGAGCAGCGCGGCGATCAGACACAGCCGCGGCAGGCCGGGGGTGCGGGCGAGAGTGCGCAGCGACCTCGGGCAGCGTCGCTTTCGGTTCGCCGCGGCGGGACTTCGTGTCGAGGCGTCCCGTACGAAGAGCGCAAGCAGCAGGACACCGAACGCGGCGGCGCAGAAGCTGACCACGAACACCGCGTCGTAGCCGTCGCGCGCGGCCCACAGCACGGCGAATGCGGCGAGCGGCCCGAGCAGCGCGCCCGCGGTGTCCATCGCCCTGTGCACTCCGAAGGCTCTGCCCTGCTCCTCGGGCGGGCAGGACAGAGAGATCAGCGCGTCGCGTGGGGCGGTGCGGAGCCCCTTGCCGGTGCGGTCGGCGGCGAGGACGGCGCCGACCGCCCAGGGTGTCGTGGCGGCGAGCAGGGCGAGCTTGCAGCAGGTGGACAGGGCATAGCCGGTGCCGGCGACGAGTTTGCGGCGCTGGGCGCGGTCGGCGAGGTGACCGCCGACCAGCCGGGACAGCACGGTCGCACCCTGGTAGAGGCCGTCCAGGGCGCCGAAGGCGAGCGGGGACATACCGAGGCCGACGACGAGATAGAGCGGCAGTACGGCGGTGACCATCTCGGCCGAGACATCCGTCACCAGGCTGACCGCGCCGAGTGCGATGACGTTGCCGGCGACCGCGCGGCGGGCTCCGGTACCGCGCGCCGGGCTCGGCCGGGTGCGGCGTACGCCCGCCGTGGTGTCGGCGGCCCGACCGGCCGACAGGTACACGGGTGTCTCCCTTCAGTCACTGATGACTCGCCAGAAGACCGGGGTTCAGAACCAGTTGACGGTCAGGGGGAAGGTGGTGCCGGCAGAGGCCGCGGTGGAGTCGGTGGCGGTGGCGGTGATCCGGACGGTGCCGGTCTGCCAGGGTTTTCCGGAGATACGGCCGGTCGAGGTGTCGATGGACAGGCCGAACGGGAGTCCCGCGGCGCTGTACTTGAGCGGCGTCCTGCCGCCGGTCGCGGTGATCTGGATGGTGCAGCTCTGGTTGAACTTGCACGTCTGCGCACCGGGGTTGGCCACGCTCAGATCCCCGCCGGGCGGCGGAGTGCCGTCGCCGAAGACCTCGGTGACGGGGGTCGCGCTCGCCGCGTTGCCGGCGTGGGTGGTGCCGAACAGGTCCTCGAAAGTGCGCAGCAGGTCGTAGTGGTTGTACGCGCCGCTGAACGTGCCCTGCTTGACCTTGGCCCCGGAGAAGACTGTGGCGATCCGGTTGGAGCCGAGGTAGTTGTCCTCGTCCCAAGTGAGCACCAGCAGACTGTTGTTGACCCTGGCCCACTGGGCATAGGCATCGAGGTTGTTCTTCACCCATGTGTCTCCGGTGCCGACGGAGCAGGAGTGCATGTCACTGCACTGGTTCGGGACGACGAACGACAGGTGCGGCAGCTGGGTGAAGTCGCTCTTCGGGAACTGCGCCCAGGTCTTGCCGGTGTTGAGAGGCACGTTCTTGAAGGCGAACCAGGGGTTGTGCTTCTGCGCGTACTGGCCGTTCGTGCAGGCGGTGGAGCCCTCGCTCGGCAGGTCCTCGTTGTAGGTGGCGAAGGTCTTGCCGGCGGCGGTCAGCTCCTGTCCGAGGTTGGCGGCGCTCATGGACTGCGGTGTGTAGCAGCCGTCGCCCGTGATGCCCTGGGTGCTGCCGGAGAAGAGGTTGAAGTAGTTCGGCTGGCTGGGGTGGGTCAGCGCCTTCATGCCGGTCAGACTGGCGCCGGCGTTCGCGAGCTGGTTGATGTAGGGCGCGTTGGAGCTGCCGATGATCTCGCCGTACTGCTTGTTCTCGAAGACGACGACGATGACGTGGTCGTAACCGGGCAGCGCGGCATCCGCCTTCGGCGCTGCGGCATGCGAGTCGGCCGCGCCGAGGGTGGCGACCAGACAGAGCGTGCTGAAGATCCCGGCGGCAGTAGTGCGCCACCTGCTGGTGCTGCTGCCGTCCGGTGACCGTTCCGGTAGGGCTCTTGGCTCCATGAGGGTGTTCCTCCTTGTCCTCTCACTCCTCGCGGCGGGCCGCGCCCGCCACGGCGATGTTCAGGAAGCGCGGTACGGGCCGTCCGCGGCTGCGGAACTCCTCGGCCACGGTGGTACGGAGGGTCGTCAGCCGGTCCTGCGGCAACAGCACCAGGGCACTGCGCCCCGGCTCTCGTCCGGGCCGCCAGGCGGCGAACGCACCTGCGCGCCGAGCGGCGTCCAGCGCGCGCCGGATGTCAGCGGCGCCGGGTCCCTCGCCGCGTGTCACCAAGAGCATCAGCTTCGCCCCGTGTTCGGGCGGGTCGAAGGGGATACGCCGTCGGCGGCCGTTGTCGAGCAGCAGAGCCCTGCCGGGGCGTGCGAAGAGCACGGCCTGCCTCAGGGCCTCGTCACCGGCGGGCGCCGCTGCCCGGGCGAGGGCGGCGAGTCGGCCACGCGGCGGTCGCGGTCTGGTGCCGTCGGCGTGCAGATCGGCGACTGCGAGGGCCACGGCGCACTCCAGCGGCTCCGTGCTCGAGAGTCCGGCCGCCGCGGTCAGCGTGGAGTGGATGTGCAGGTCGATGCCGCCACGGCCGTATCCGGCGCGGGCCATGGTACGCAGCAGGGCGTAGCTGCGGGCGGCCCAGTCGGGGTGGGGCAATGGCGGTCCGGTGAGCGGGAGTTCGCAGCTCTGCGCGGGGTGGGCGAGGGAGCTCAGCCGTGCCAGGCCGTCCTCGCGCGGGGCCGCGGCCGCTGCCACGGGCCAGCCGGCCGCGGCGACGACGCGGGGGGAGCCCAGATGGAAAGCGTGCGGGGCGCTCCACACCGTGGCCGGGGGACGGTCGTGCGCCGATTCGAGGGCATAGGCGACCAGCCGGAAGAGCGGGTCGGCGGTGTGGCGGCGGGCGATGTCCAACGTGCTCGTGGCCGTGCTCATGTCCGCGCTCGTGGCCGTGCTCATGGTCGTACTCATCTTCGTCACCCCGTCTCGTGAGCCGCCGGCGTCCTGCGGGCCAGCAGGCGGTAGGCATTGCCCCCTTCGGTGGCGCGGGCCACTGCCGCACGCACTTGGTCGAGGGCTGCCGCGACGGCGAAGCACGGCAGCGCCGCGGTGTGCACGACGGTGCGGACCACCCGCCGGGTGCGGGTCGCGGTGCCCGGTCCCCAAGGGGCGTACGGGTGAGGGGCGAGCCGGTTCGCGGTGAGGAGGACGGCACCGACGAAGTCGCAGGACTGGTGGGCCGCGCCGTGCTCCTCCGCCAGGACGGTGAATCCGCGGTCGGCCAGTGCCTGCCGGAGGTTGGCGATCGGGATGAGGTGCTGGTGCTGGGGCTGGAACCAGGGCAGCCAGTGCGGGCCGAGGAGGCGGGCGAGCCGTGATTCGGGGTCCGGCAGCTCGATGAGCAGATGCCCGCCGGGGGCCAGCACGGCGGCGGCCGCGTCGAGTTCGGCGAGCGGCTCGCGGGTGTGCTCCAGATAGTGGTACATGCTGACGGTGTCGTAGCGGTGGACGAGCCCGGCGGCGAGATCGGGGAACTGCCCCTGGTGGGCGGTGCCGACCCAGCCGCGTGCCTCCGCCTCACGTACGGCGGCGCTCATGTCCAGACCGTCGAAGCGGGTGCCTGGCCAGATATCGCGCGCGCTGTCGCAGAAGTGACCGTGCCCGGTGCCCACGTCGAGCCAGGCGGTGGGCGTCCCGAACGGCTTGAGCATGGCGGCGCGGGCACGGTACGAGCGGCCCATCGTGCCGAACACCTGGGCCGCGCCTCCGACGCCCAGGCCCTCGTAGAAGTCGCGGTAGTAGAAGTCGAGGCCGTCCAGGGAGAGGCGGGGGTTCTGGAAGACGTGTCCGCACTCGGCGCACTGTTCGAGGGTGAAACGGCCCGGCTTGCCCTGGAGCAGATCGGGTACGCGGATACGCACCGAGAGCCGGATGGATCCGCACCAGGGGCAGTCGTCGCGACGGGGCTCGAAGAACCGGTCGGTTCCGGCCTTGAGTTCGGCGGCATAGGCGGGGCGCAGCGCCTCCAGCTCGGGAGACGTTCCGGCCGGTCCTGAGCGGTCGCTCGAGGCCGTACGCAGAGCGGCGCCGAGCGAGTACAGGGGCCGCGCTGCGGTGGCGCGGATCAGGTCGGCCGGGCGCAGCGGGGTGCGCGGGCCGCCGAGGATCAGGGCCGGCTGCAGCCAGTACAGCGCGGCGGCCGCCGCCCCCCAGCCACCGTCCGCGACGGCCGCCCGGACGAGCAGGGCGAGACCGGCCAGTTGAGCAACGGTCAGCAGGCCCGGGGGCAGCCCTTGGGCGCGCAGTTCCGCGGCACGGCGGGCGGGGTCGGGAGCCGGCGCGGCCAGGCCGGGTGCGATGGCGACGCCGGTGGCGGCGGGGGCGTACGGCTTCAACCGCCTCAGGAGGGTGTGAAGTTCGGCGGGGCCGGGACACGAGTCGGGACCGGTGTCGCACTCCACGCCGGCCCGGTGCCGGACGTCCTCGGCGATCAGCAGGGCGTGTCCCGCGCCGCGGCCGTCGGCCGTGCGGTTGTAGCGGGCGGCGCTGAGGTCGAGGATCCGGAGCAGGCTCAGAGCGCGCTCCGTGTCGAGGCGGGCGGGAACCAGGTCGAGTACCTGAAGGCCGGTCCGTTCGGCGTGGGCGACGGCGGCGCGCACCGTGGCGTCGTCGACCTCGACTCCGCGGGCGCTGATCAGGTGCCAGCGGCCCGGAGTCGGTGCGGTGTGGGTGGGGGAGGCCGGTTCCAGGACGGGTAGGGCGCGCAGTCTGCGGCGAGCGCGCACGGTGCCCGCGGTGAGCCCGACCAGTGCGACGATCGCGGCCCATGGGAGGTCAGTCGGGAACGGCGTCATATCAGTTTCTCCAACTGGTCGGCCGCGGCCGCGGCACCGCCGGCCGCGGCGAACGAGGCCTGGATGCGGCGGGCGGCCCGGCGGTGGGCGGGGTCGTCGAGTGCGGCGTCGAGTGCGGCATGGAGTTCGTCCGCGCGGGCCCGGCCGAAGCGGACCCGGATCCCGGCACCTGCCGCAGCGACCTGCTGGGCGACGATCGGCTGGTCGTCGCGGATCGGGGCGACGACCAGGGGCAGGCCGTGCGCGAGTGCCTCGCAGACCGTGTTGTGGCCGCCGTGGCAGACGACGGCGTCGAGGTGGGGCAACAGCTGGAGCTGGGGAACGTGTTCCAGCAGCAGGACATGATCCGGTACTTCGCCGACCACGTCCCTGGGCGCGGCCAGGATCAGCTGCACACGGTCGGCGAGCCGTTCGGCGGCCTGCAGCACCGCGGCGTAGAAACGGCCGCCGGCCTCGCGGTTGAGCGTGCCGAGCGATACCAGGACCCGCCGCCGTACGGGATCGAGCCGCCGCCACGGAAAGGCCGAGCCGTCGGACGGGCGGGGGCTCATTGCGGGGCCGACGAAGGCATAGTGCCCGGGGTAGGGCTCGTCCGCGCCGACCAGTTCGAGCGTGGAGAAGACCAGGACCAGGCGGTCCGAGTAACGCGGGTCCCAGCCGCCCGGTGCGCCGGAGTCGGCGAGCAGTCCGGCGATCCGCTCCGCCACCCACTCCCCCACTCTGGGGAAGCCGGCGAAGGGCCGGGTGAATTCGGCCGAGGTCGTCGCCGACGTCACCCACGGCAGCCCGCGCCGCTGCGCGATCACCGCGCCTGCGAGGGCCTGCTGGTCGACGACGAGCAGATCGGGGGCGTACGCGTCGACCGCCGCATCGACACCCGACAGCATCGCGTGGGCGAGCGGGATGAGCGCCTCCTCCCAAAGGAAGCGCAGGGCGGCGACGCCGCGCAGATCGCGCCAGTGCGCGTGCAGCGAACCGTAGGCCGCGGGCCCGGCTCGGTCGCCGGAAGGAAACAGCGCGGCGCCCGCCGGCAGGAGTCGGGGCAGCACTTCGGCGGGGCCCGTCCAGGCCACCCGATGACCGCGCGCGGCCAGCTCGGCGGCGACGGCGACGGTGGGGTTGATGTGCCCGGCGAGCGGCGGGACGACGAACAGGGCCTTCATACGACCACCGCCTGGGCGCGCTCGGAGCATCCGGAGCGCTGGGCGAGCTCGGCGCTTTCAGAGCGCGGCCGTGCGGCTTCGGCCAGTCGGTCGAGCACCGCACGCCGGAGCTCGTCGGTGCCGCCCTGGAGCACGTCGTGACCCAGGCCCGGGATGATACGGACGGCGCAGTTGGGTGCGTGGTGGGACAGTTCGCGGGCACCCGGGACGAGTTCGGAGTGCTCGCCGCAGACGGCCAGCACCGGGCAGCGCACCCGGGCGAAGTCCGCCGGCGTGAACGGCCGGCTCGCCGCGATGTCGTCGATCAGGGTGGTGCGGTTGAGGAGCTCGTCGGCCGTGGCGGTCAGCCGGGCGGCCTTGCGCGCACCGAGTGAGGAGAGTTCCTGCGGCACCTGGCTGCCTTCGAGGGCGAGGGCTGCGACGGACAGTGTGTCGAGCATGTTCTCGATCCAGGGACCGTTCAGCGGGGCCTCGACCAGGACGAGCCCGGCGACGAGGTCGGGGCGCGCGAGTGCGGTGTGCAGCGCGATCGTGCCGCCGTAGCTGTTGCCTACGAGGGTTACGGGGCGTTCGTCGAGGCCCAGGGCGGTGAGCAGGGCGGTCAGGTCCCGTACGGCGGTGCCGATGTCGTAACCGGTGGGGGGTCGCTCGGTGCGGCCGTGGCCGCGCAGGTCGTAGAGGACGACGTCGTGGCCGGCTCGCGCGGCGGGGACGGCGAGGGTGGCGTAGAAGCTGGAGAGGTTGTCGACGACCAGACCGTGGAGGAAGACGACGGTCGTGCCCGCGGTACGGCTCACGTCACCGCCGGGCAGCCGGTGGACGTGGAAGCGGAGGGAGTTGGCGAGGACTTCGGCCATGGCGGGTTCAGGCGGCGGGGGCCGGGGCCGGAGCGGGAGCGGCCGTCGGGGCGGGCGTGGGCGTGGGAGCCGGCGTCGGTGTGTCGGCGATATGGGACACCAGGTCGCCGACCGTCATGGCCAGGATCTCCTCCATGTCCTTCTCGGCCAGGAACGCGATCAGGTCCACCGCTGTGCCGTACCGCTGCTGGAGCAGCTCGGCGAGCGCGACGAACTCAATGCTCTCCAGCGCCAGGTCCTCGTTGAACGTGGTCTCCAACGTGACCTCCTCCGCGAGGAGAAACTCGTCGCCGACCGTCTCGACGAGCATGGCGGTGATCTCGGCGAGTATGCGTTCGGCCGTGGGGTCAGATGCCATGGCTGGCCTCCGTCGGGGTGGGGGTGACTGAGCGGGCGGGAGTGCGGGCCGGGACGGTCCACGCGACGACGAAGACCTCGGGTGGGGTGTCCGGGCCCGGCCGGTCGTGGACCGTGCTGATCCGAACGGTGTGGCTACGGCCCTCGGGAGAGGTCACACGGAGCCCGGTGGATCCGTCGGTGACGGTCCACTGCCGCAGGCGTCCGCCCAGGCCCGCGCCCTCCGCCTTGGCGGCGGCTTCCTTGGCGCACCAGAGTGCGGTGAGGGCCTGCGCGAGGCCGGCCCCTTCCCGCGCGGCGAGTTGCCCGGCGAGTCGCCGCTCGTCGGAGGTGAGCGCGATACGGCTCAGTGCGCCGGGGTCGTCGGTGACGGCCTCGATGTCGATGCCGACAGCCTGGGCGGTATGGGCGTACGCGACAGCCAGCCGGTCCTTGTGGGCGAGGGAGAGCCGGAGTCCGGCGGCGAGCGGGCCTTCCGTGCGGGGGCGGCCGTGTTCGTCGTTGCCGACCGGGATCTCCACGGGGAAGAGCGGCCCCGCGCCGTCGTCCCAGAGGAGCTGGCGCACCGCGTCCTTCGCGGCGATCCGCCCGAGCAGCCAGGCCGCGCGGGCCCGCGGCGGGCGCTGCTCGTACACCGCGCGCTCGGCGGCGCCCAGATAGCGCCGCATCACCAGCTCCTGCGAGGCGGGGTCGGTCCAGCGGCGCCGCGCCAGGCACCAGCCGCCCGGCTGAGGCTCGCCGATACCGCAGATCTCGGGGGTGAACTTCATCGGCCACACCCGCTCGTCGGCGGCGAAGCGCCGGTAGGTCCAGCCTTCCAGGCGGGCCCAGAGTGTGCCGTCGGCGGAGGTGAGCTCCACGTCGCCCCGTACGGAGTCCGGCCGCACGGCCCGGATACGGGCGGTGGCGCGCAGGAGTTCGCCGTCGCGGGGGGCTGGTCCGTACAGGCGGACCCGCTCCAGCGACGCCGGGAAGACCAGTCGGTCGGCGGTGAGGCGCAACTGCATCCAGTGGCCGAGCAGTTGCCCGGCGGCATCCAGCAGCGCGCCCGGCGCGGGCAGGGAGCGCAGCAGCCCGCGGATACCGTCCTCGGCGACGGCGGTCACTTCGTGCACACCGGCGAATCCCGGCCCGTGGAACATCCATCGGTCGCGGTAGAGGGCTTCGGCGCTGACGGGCGGTGGCCCTTCGCCGGTGAGTGGGGCGGGGTCGGGAGCGGGGCGGGCGGTGTGCCGGTCGGCGAGCACGACGGTGACGGTCGCGCACCCGCCTATCTCGACGCGTACCCGGTCGCTGCCGTCGGTGGCGGGTGTCGTGGTGATCTCCGCATCAACGGGCGGAGCGACGGGCAGCCAGCGCAGGGCCCTTACGTCGTCGAAGCCGGCCACCACGCGTCCGGGCTCGGATTGGCGTGCGGCGTCGGCGGCCAGCTCGAGCAGCGTGGTCATGGGGACGACCGGGAAGCGGTCGGAGGGCTCGGGCCAGGTGTCGGGCTGGAGATAGACGCAGTGGTCAAGGACGTACGGCATGGTCTCGAGAGAGAGCCGACGCCGGGTGCGGTGGGGAGGGGGCGGTGCGGGGGCGGCCGGGACGCGGGAGACGGCCGGTGCGGCTTGCTGCCGAGCGCTGGTTCTCGCGGCGGGCGGGGCGGGGACACCGACAGCGGGCGGGGCGGCGACCCCGGGCGCATACGCCGCCGAGGACTGGCCTGCACTCGGTGCCACGGCGGGGGCCGCCGCCCGGCTGGCTTCGACAACGGTGCGTGCCGCGCCCTCTGTCTCCTCCAGTACGGCGTCCAGGGCCGACAGCAGCGCAGGATGGCCGGCGACGGGTGACCGGGTCGGCCGGGTCGGCCCGCCCAGGTGCAGCGCGGGCGCGGCGGCACCCATGCTCACCAGCGGGGAGCCGAGATCGAGCCGTACCGGACCGTGCGCGGAGGCGACAGGCGCGGCGTGCGCCGCCGGCTCGACGGTTGCGGCACCGTCGAGCCGTACGAGGCTCTGCGCGTCGGCCGTGGGCCTGTCGGGTGGTGCGAGCGCGGCCGGCGGGACGGGGGCGGCATCAGCAGAAGCCGGAGCGGCGGACGTCTCGGGAACCGCGGAGGCCGGCACCGCGGGCGAAGGCGGCTCATGCTCCGTCAGCCGCTCCCAGCGCGGATTCAGCCCCTCCGTCCACAACGCCGCAGCCAGCCGCCGCAGTTGGTCAAGGCCGCTGCCGCCGCGGCCCGCGCCCGCCGAGACCGCGAGGTGCGCCCGGCCGTGCAACGTGTCCCCCACGAAACCGGGGAGGCTGCCCGGACCCATCTGGACGAAGGCCCGTACGCCCTCCGCGTACAGCCGCGCCGTCAGCTCCCGGAAGCGCACCGGCTCCAGCAGGTGGCGCAGCACCACCTCCCGGACTTCGTGCTCGGGCTCCGGATACGTGGTGCCCGTGGTCGCCGACCAGACGGGCACGGTCTGGGGACGCAGTGGCAGCGCGGCGAACGCGGCGCGCACCTGGTCGAGATACGGCGCCCACATCGGCGTATGGAAGCCCGATCGAAAGGGCAGCTCCTGGGCGAGCACACCCTCGGCGGCCAACCGGGTCAGCGCTTCGGCCACCGGACCGGGCTCGCCGCACAGCACCGACTGGTGCGGGCAGTTGTCATGGCTGACGGCGACGCGGTCCAGCCCGCGCAGCGCGTCGGCGGCCTGGCGCGCACCGCAGCCGAGTGCCGCGTACACCAGATCGGGGACGTCGAGATCGCCCGGCCGCAGCGAGTCGAGGAAGGTGTCGACGGCGCGCTGCGGGTACATCCCGGCGACCACCATGGCGGTCCACTCGCCGAGGCTGTGCCCGGCCAGGAGGTCCGCCTCGATGCCGAGTTCGGGGAGGACTCGGGCGAAGAGCCGTCCGACGGCTATGGCGTCGACCGCCCGCTCCACCAGCGTGCCGCCGCCTGTCAGGGCGGGCCTCGGCAGTCCGAAGCGGTCGGCGACGTCCTCGACGCGGGGGGTGAAGTCCGGTTCCAGGCCCGGGAAGAGGAACGCCAGTCGGCCGGCACCGCGCCCGAGGAGCGGACGTGGGGTGAACCAGACGCCGCCGCGGCCGCGCCACGGCTTCCCTCTGGCGACGACCGCCGCTGCAAGAGCCCGGCGCTTGGGTGTGAGTCCGAGGACGGCGAGGCGGCAGGGGCCGTCGGACCGGGGCGTCGCAGGGACCTGGCCGGAGGCCGACAACTCCTCGACCAGGCGGGCGAGTTCACCTGAGGACGCGGCGGCAAGGAGAGTCATCGTGGCCTCCCCTGCCTCGGCGGCGGCCGCCGCCGGGGCGCGCTGCTCGTCCGGGGCCGGCGGGACCCTCTCCTGGCCGGCCCGGACCCCGGACCTCCCGGAGCCCCGGGAAACCGGCTCGGCGACACGGTGCGCCGCATCCCGGTCGCGCCGTCGTCCGGGGGCAGCAGCCGACGCCGGGGCCCCGGGCGCCTCCTCCAGCACCACATGCGCGTTGATCCCGCCGAAGCCGAACGCATTCACGCCCGCCCGTCGCGGTGCCCTCCCCCGCTCCCAGGGCTCCGCCTCCGTCACCGGGCGCATACGCGTACGGGCGAAGTCCTCGTGCGGGTCGTCGAGATGGAGGGTCGGCGGCAGGATCCCGTCGTGCACGGCGAGCGCGGCCTTGATCAGCCCGGCCATCCCGGAGGCCTGCATGGTGTGGCCGAGCATCGACTTCACCGAGCCCATCGCGATCGGTTCGACGCCCGCCGCGGGAGGGCCGAAGACCCGGGCCAGGGTCGCGAGTTCCGCCTCGTCGCCGACCGGCGTCCCGGTGCCGTGCGCCTCCAGCAGGCCGAGCGCGTCGGGCGCGGCCGGGTCGAGACCGGACCGCGCCCAGGCCTGGGCCAGGGCACGCACCTGGCCGTCCACCAAGGGGCTCATCAGGCTCGCCGCCCGGCCGTCACAGGCCACGCCGACTCCTCGTACGACGGCGTAGACGCGGTCGCCGTCGCGTTCGGCGTCGGCCAGGCGCTTGAGGAGGACGACGCCGGTGCCTTCGGACAGCAGCGTGCCGTCGGCGCGCCGGTCGAAGGGGCGGATGTGCTGGCTCGGGCTCAGCGCTCGCAGTTGGGTGAAGACGCTCCACAGCGTGGCGATATGGCAGTGGTGCACCGCCCCGGCCACCACCAGATCGCAGCTGCCGCCCGCCAGCAGGCCGGCCGCCTGCTCGACGGCCAGCAGGGAGGAGGCACAGGCGGCGTCGAGGGTGTAGGCGGGGCCGCGGAAGTCGAGGCGATTGGCGGTACGCGCGGCGGTGAAGCTGGGGACGAGGCCGATGGATGCCTCCGGCCGTTCCGGGCCGAGGCCGGCCTGGAAGGCCTCACGGACGGCTGTGATCCGGTCCTCGCCCAGCTCGGGGGCGAGTTCGCGCAGGGTCGCCGCGAGTTGGTGGGCGGTGCGCACGCGCTGGTCGAGGCGGGCGGTGGCGACGCCCATGAACCCGCCGCGGCCGAGGATGACCCCGATCCTGGAGCGGTCGGCGGGCAGCCGCTCCTCGCCTCCGGCATCGGCCACGGCCTCGGCGATGACGCGCAGCGCGAGCAGCTGGTCGGGCTCTGCCCCGGCCACGGCGGCGGGCATGATCCCGAATCGGGTCGGGTCGAAGGCGGCGAGGCCGTCGATGAAACCGCCGCGCCGGCAGTAGAAGCGGTCGCTGCGGGCAGTTCCTTCGGCGCCGTGCGGGTCGTAGTAGACCTCGGGGTCCCAGCGACCGGGCGGTACGTCGGTGATGGCGTCCGTGCCCGCGAACAGGTTGGTCCGGTAGGCGGCCAGGTCGGCGGCGCCGGGGAAGACGGCGCCCATGCCGACGATGGCGGCGTCGGCCGGGCGTGGGCCGCCCCGCGCGTCAGCCACGGCGGGCCTCGCCCGGAACAGAGCTCTCTTCCGCGAGGAGTACGACCTGGCCCCCGGTGCCGCCCGCCAGCTCGGCGAGGAACGCGGCCGTGCCTTCGGCCGGGTCGATGAGCGGGATGCCGCGGCTCGCGTACATCCGTTCCAGCTCCGGCGTCACCATTCCGCCGGCCTCGGCCGCCCACGGGCCCCAGTCGACGGCGAGGACGCGGCCGGGGAAACGGCGCGACCAGGCGGGGGTGGCGGCGAGCGTGTCCAGGGCGTCGTTGGCGGCCGCGTAGTCGGCCTGACCGCGGTTGCCGAAGACACCGGCGACGCTGCCGAAGAGGGCGAGGAAGGCCGGTGCGGGGGCGTCGCCGTGGTCGGCGGCGGCGTCGGCGAGGTGCCGGGCGCCGTCGACCTTGGTGGCGAACACCCGCGCGAAGGAGGCCGGGTCCTTGTCGCTGAGCAGCTTGTCCTGGATGGTTCCGGCGCCGTGCACGATCCCGTCGAGGCGGCCGTGACGTGTGCGTATGTCATCCATGACGGCTCGTACGCCATCGGAGTCGGTGACGTCGGCCGCCTGGTAGCGCACGGAGGCGGCAACGCCGTTGAGGGCGGCGAGGGTCGCGCGGATCTCGCGTGCGGCCAGGATGCGGGACGCTGCCGCCTCGATCTCGGCGGGGGTTCGCAGGCCCTGGCTGACGAGAGCCGCGCGCAGCGCGACCCGGTCGTGGGCGTGGGCGACGGCCGGGTCCTCGCCGGCGTCGGGGGGCGGAGTGCGGCCGATGAGTTCGATGTGGCAGCCGGTGGCAGCTGCGAGGGCGATGGCCGTACGAGCGGTGATGCCGCGGGCTCCGCCGGTGAGCAGTACGACAGCTTCGCGGCCGAACGGGAACTGTGGCGCCGGTGCGGTGTCGGTGAGGGGGGCGGGGACGGTACGCAGCGTGTTGCGGGTGCCGTTGGTGTACCCGACGGCCACCGGCTCCTCGGGCGCGCACAGTTCGGCGATCAGATGTGCGGCGATCCGCTCGGGACGGTCCTTGGGATCGACGTCCACGGCGCGTATCTGGGTGCCGGGGTATTCGATCGCGGCGGTACGGGCGAATCCGTAGAGTCCGGCGCCGGGGATCGGGTCCGGGTCGGCGGAACCCGGGGAGCCCGGTGCGTCGGGCGCGTCCGGTGACTGCGCGGTTCGGCCGAACGCTCCGCCGCAGCCGGTGACGAGCAGCAGTCGGCGGGTTCCCGCGATCAGGGTCTCGCGCAGTGCGGCGAAGGCTTCCGGAAGCACGGGGGCAGGGGCGGGCCGCAGCGCGCTGAGGTCCACGACACCGTCGGCGTCGGACCCGGCGGCGTCGGCCAGGCGGTCCTGGTGGACGGTACGTACCTCGGCGCCCTGGGCCTCGAGCGCCGCGGCGAGAGCGACGGCGACCCCGAGTCCGTCGTCGACGACGGCGAACCGCCGGCCGGGCAGTACGTCGGCGGGGTCGCGGGTCGCGGGCGGACCCACGGGCGTGACCTCGACCAGGAGCCGCGCGGGCCGGGCGGGGCTCCGTTCGGCGACCGGGCTCGGCGCCGGGCCCGTGGCCGGATCCTGGACCACGTTCGGGGGCCGGTCGCCGCCCGCAGCCCATCCTGCGCCAAGGCCCGCACCCGGGACCAGGCCCGGGACCAGGTCCGTCCTCGCATCCACCGCCGGATCCGTGGTCGTGCCACGCGCGACGATCCAGTCGACGATTCCGCTGATGGTCTTCAGCCGCGCGAGTTCCTCCACCGCCGATTCCGCCGGGCCGTCCGCACCCTGCGGCAGCCCGATCCGGTCGGCGAGCGCACCGATGATCTCCACCCGCTTGATGGAGTCCACCGAAAGGTCGGCCTCCAGGTCGAGGCCGGGGTCGAGCATCTCCCGCGGGTAGCCGGTGCGGACGTGGACGATCTCCAGTACCGCGTCCATGAGTTGATCGGGCGTCAGAGGATCTGTGACGGCCGGGTCGGCCACGGGCTGGGGCCCCCCGCGCTCGGTCGGCCCGGAGTATTCGGTCGGCACAGTGGCGTACGACTCGGGCTCCGGCGCGGTCGGCGGTGCCGATGGCCCGCCCGCCCCCAAGTAGCCCAGCAGAACGTCTCGTTGCGCGGCCACCAGTTCCCGCGCTCCGCGCAGATACTCCAGTACGGCGTCCTCCCGCCGGTCCACCGCCGCCACCGAACGGGCCACCGCCACCCGCCGGGCCGGGCGCAGCCCGCCCGCCACGGGCTCGCCGTCCGCCGTCCGTACGAGATGGCCGTCCACCAGCCATCCGGCGCGCCGCGGCGGCTCGGCGGGCAGCGCCACCGTACGGCCCGTGAACAGTGGCTCGAGGTCGATCGGCACGCCCGCCACGGCGAGTTCGGCGAGCGCGGTCACCAGGCGGGTCAGACCGTTCTCACCCTGGACGTCGAGGGGGACGGCGTTGTGCGGCCGGTCGCCCAGGATGCGGCCGACCAGGCCGGTGAGCACCCGGCCGGGGCCGGCCTCGACGAAGGTGCGCACACCGGCCGTGTACATGGCCTCGATCTGTTCGACGAAGCGCACGGGCTCGGCAAGCTGACGGGCCAGCAGTTCCCGGACGGCCGCCGGGTCGGCGGGGTACGGGCGCGCGGTGGTGTTGGACCAGACAGGGACGGCGGGCGCGGCCACGGCCGCACCTGCCAGTTCGGCGGCCAGCGCACCGGCTCCACCGGCGACGACTTCGCTGTGGAAGGCGCAGGCGACCGGGATGCGTTCGGCCGCCATACCCGCCTCGCGCAACGCGGCAATCGCGGCCTCGACCGCCGGGGTCGGGCCCGATATGACGCTCTGCCGGGGCGCGTTGTGGTTGGCGACGACACATCCGGCCGGCAACTCGCGTATGCCGTCCGGGGCCGACGGCACTGCGGCCATCGCTCCGGGGTCGTCCCCGGCGGCGGCCAGAATCGCCTCGGCACGGCGGTCGCTGAGCCGCAGGAGGGTCTCGGTGTCGTACGCACCGGCCGCCCAGAGGGCGACCAGTTCGCCGTAGGAATGCCCGGCCGTGCAGTCAGGGCGTACTCCCAGCGAGGTGAGCAGCATGTGCGCGGCGGCGCCGGCGAGGCCGAGGGCGGGCTGGGCGGTCCGCGTGTCGGTGACGGCGGCGCGCTGGGCGGCTCGTTCCTCCGGGGTGAAGGCGGCGGGCGGGAACATCGCGGCGACACGGCGCGGATCCGCGTCGTACAGCAGCGTCCGCAGACGCGGGAACGCAATGAAGAGATCACTCAGCATGCCCGGGCGCTGACTGCCCTGACCCGGGAAGAGGAAGGCCATCCGGCCGGGGGCGCCCGTGTCATCGGCTGCGTGAACACCGTCGCCGGAGACGAACTCCCGGGCCCGGCCCAGCTTTTCGGCCAGGTCGTCCAGGCTGGTGGCGACGACCGCGACCTGGACGGGGACCTGGGCCTGGCCCTCATCCGCGGAGCCCGCGGAGTACCCGGAAGCGTCGGCAGCCTCGGCAGCGAGGTCGCGCAGCGGCCAGGGACGTCCCGCCGCGTCATTCTGTTCCAGCCGGGCGGCGAGGCGGTCGATGGCGCGCAGCGCGGCCTTGCGGCCGGCGCCGCGGAAGCAGAACAGCTCGGCGGGCCAGGAGTCCAGCCCGTGCACGGGCTCGCCCCCATCCGCGTACCCGGCGAGAACTGCGTGGTAGTTGGTGCCGCCGAAGCCGAAGGCGCTGACCGCGGCGAGCCGCCGCCCGGCGGGCGCGGCCCATGGTCTGGCCTCCGTGTCGAAGAAGAAGGGGCTGCTGTCCGGCCGCCAGTCGGGGTTGGGGCTGGTCAGATGCAGAGTCGGCGGCCGTACGCCGGAGTGCACGGCCCGGACCGCCTTGATGAGCCCGGCCAGGCCCGCCGCACACTTCGTATGGCCGAGCTGCGACTTGACCGAGCCGAGCGAGCAGAAGCCCGGGCCGCCATCGCCGCCGAAGACCTCGGTGAGGACGGTCAGTTCGGTGCTGTCGCCCACGACGGTGCCCGTGCCGTGTGCCTCCACGAGACCGATCTCGGCGGGCGCGATCCCGGCCCGCCGGTAGGCACGTTCCAGGGCGCGCCGCTGTCCTTCGGGTCGTGGTGCGGTGAGGCCGAGCGAGCGTCCGTCACTGGATGCGCCAACGGCCTTGACGACGGCGTAGATACGGTCGCCGTCGCGTTCGGCGTCGGCGAGGCGCTTGAGGACGAGGCAGGCGACGCCCTCGCCGAGTGCGATGCCGTCGGCGGCCGCGTCGAAGGGCCGGCACCGGCCGGTGGGCGACAGTGCGCGTACCGAGGCGAACATCAGGTAGTCGTTGATGCCGTTGTGCACATCGGCGCCGCCGCACAGCACCATGTCGCTGTCGCCGTCACGCAGTTGCTTGCAGGCCAGGTCGAGGGCGGCGAGCGAGGAGGCGCAGGCGGCGTCGATCGTGCAGTTGGCGCCGCCGAGGTCGAGGCGGTTGGCGACGCGTCCGGCGATGACATTCGCGAGGACTCCTGGGAAGGAGTCCTCGGTCAACCGCGGCAGTTGGGCGTCCAGTTCGGGCGGCAGCTCACCCAGGTAGCCGGAGTGGAGGGCACGGAAGCCGTAGGCGCCGGCGAGGTCGGTGCCGGCTTCGGCGCCGAAGACGACTGAAGTCCGGGAGCGATCGAACTGCCGCTCCCTGGCGTAACCGGCGTCCGCGAGGGCCCGGGCGGAGACGTCGAGGGCGAGCAGCTGTACCGGTTCGATGCTGCCGAGCGAGGCCGGGGCGATGCCGTGGCTGAGCGCGTCGAACGGTGCGGGCGGCAGGAAGCCGCCCCACCGGGACGGAGTCCGCTCCCCTGCCCGTGCCGGGTCGGGGTCGTAGTGGGCGGCCGGGTCCCAGCGGTCGGCGGGCACTTCGCGCACGGAGTCGGTCCCGGCAACGATGTTCGCCCAGTACCCGGCGAGGTCGCCGGCGCCGGGGTAGCGGCATGCCATGCCGACGACCGCGATGTCGAGCGGGGCCTCTTCGTGCGGAGCGGGCTCGGCCGAAAGACCCCGGAGCTGTTCGGCGCGCTCGGCGAGCAGTGCCGTCGCGCCATCGGTCACCTGGGCGTGCAGGGCGGCGACCGTGGTCGTGTCAGTGCGTGCGGTGGCGATCTGGCCGAGCATGTACAGTCCCTCGCCGCGCTGCTCGCCCTCGTCCACCGGAACGGGTCCCGCAGCGGTGTGGCGCAGGCCCTTGCTGGCGATACGCAGCCGCCCGAGGTTGAGTTTCTCCAGCTCCTCCCAGACCTCGTTCGGGCTCGCGCCGTCCTGCCGCAGCCGCTGCGCGGTGGCGGTGAACGTATCGGCGTACGGTGTGGCGGCGCAGCGTGTCGCGTGCCCGGGCGCGGTGCGGAGCAGTGTGGTGGTGTCGCAGTCGAGCGCTGCCCGCTGAAAGCCCGGCAGTACGGCTCCGGCGGCGACGGCCTCCTCGGTGAACAGGTAGGCGGTGCCCATGAGTACGCCGGTCCGGGCGCCGCGCTCGGCCAGCGGCCCGGCGGCGGCAGCTGCCATCGCCGCCGAGCGCTCGTCGTGGATACCGCCGGCGAAGAGCACGTCGAGTTCGGCGGGGTGGGGGCAGGAGAGCAGCCGCTCGATCTGCTCCTCCCAGAGCGGGAAGGCGGCACGCGGGCCGATGTGGCCGCCGCACTCGAGCCCTTCGAAGACGAACCGCCGCGCTCCCTCGGCGAGGAATTGCTCCAGCAGTCCCGGCGAGGGTACGTGCAGATAGGTCCTGGTTCCGGCGGCTTCGAGCGGGGCGGCCTGGGCGGGGCGGCCACCGGCGATGATCGCGTACGGCGGGCGCACTTCGGCGACGGCCGCGAGCTGTTCGCGGCGCAGTTCGTCCGGGGCGAAACCGAGCAGTCCGACGCCCCAGGGCCGGCCGGCCAGGCGCTCGGCGGTTTCGGTGAGCAGTTCGCGTACCTCGCGGCCGTCCATCACGGCCAGGGCGAGAAAGGGCAGTCCACCGGCGTCGGCCACGGCGGAGGCGAACGCGGGCCGGTCGCTGACCCGGGTCATGGGTCCTTGGACCACGGGCGGACGCTCGTCCCCGGGCGGACGCTCGTCCCCGGGTGGGCGCTCGCCCACCGGCGGGCGCTCTGTCACGCGCTCTTCCGCCGGCAACCGGTCTACGCCGGGGCGCGGCTGGAGAGGACGGGCCCGTACGGCCGCTTCGAGGTGGTCGGTGATGGCCGCCCGTACGGCCTGCACGACAGCACCGGTCGTACGGTGGCACGCGGCGAGCCGGGCGGCGCTCGCCCCGTCCTGGCCGATGGGCAGCGGCTGGGTGCGCAGATCCCCGGCGCCGAGCACCTCGGCGATGTCCCCTTCCGGTGGTGCGAGATCCGGGCGGGTGTAGACACGGTGACCCGCGACGAGGGTGGTCTCGCTGCCGTCCATGGCACGGATCGCGGCCGCGACCGCGCGGGGCAGACCGCCCGCGCCCTCGGTGGTGAGTGCGAGCTGCGTGTCGAGTACGACGCCGGCGGCGCCGCCGGCGACCGCGGCGGCGGCCGTGTGGGGCCCGATGCCGCCGGCCGCGTGGACCGGGACCGTCAACCCCGGATCGGCGAGCAGACGTTGCAGCAGTACGAATGTGGTCAGTTCGCCGACCCGGCCGCCGGCCTCATGTCCTTTGGCGACGATTCCGGCCGCTCCGGCGGCGACCGCGGCAGCGGCTTCGGCGGGGCTGACGACCTCGGCCCACACCCGGCGCCGGCCGCCGGCCGCCCAGTCGCCCGTTCCGGTCCGCCACCAGGCTTCGGTGAGCAGCACGGTGTCCACGGCGTCGGGCAGTTCGTCCGGCGTGAGCGGGCATCCGGCCGGCACCCGCACTCCGTACGACCCGTGAAGCCCGGCAAGCGCGCTGCGCGCCCGGTCGCGGTCCCTGCCGAGGTCGAGCAGGCCCAGCGCGCCGGCACGTTCCGCGGCCGCGACCATCCGGGGACGGGGCTCCTCGAACGGGCTGACCACCACGACGAGATCCCGGCGGGAGTGCCGGGTGTGCTGAGAGGTCACGGGCTCTCCTTGGGTTCCGAGCAGGGTGTACGGGTGTCGCAGGAGGAATAACCCGTCAGTAACCGCCATGCCGCGTTGAATGGTGCGGCGGTCGGCGGGCACTGTCAACGCACATCAGCCACCCATGCCACAGAGGTATGGGCTGCTGTCGGCCACGGCTCAACTCCCTTGGCCGAATGGACACTTGTTCCCCCTGGTGCCCCTTACACCCGCAAGGCCCGGCCGCTAACGTCCGCTCATGACCCCCACACTGCAACAGCTGCGCTATCTCATAGCCGTCGCGGACTGCCGCTCCATCACCGCCGCGGCCTGCTCCGTCTATATCGCCCAGCCGGCCCTCTCCCGCTCCATCCAGTCCTTGGAACGCGATCTGGGTGTGGCACTGCTGGACCGCAGGGGCAGAGCGGCGACCCTCACCCCCGAGGGCTCGCGTGTCGTGCGCCTGGCCCGGACAGTCCTCGACTCGGTGGAGGCGATCGAGGACATCGGTCCGGCGCACGCGGGCAGTTCACGCGGCACGCTGACCCTGGCCGCCACTCCGACCCTCTCCCTCGACCTGGCCGCCGATCTGGTGCCGTCCTTCACCGAAAGCCACCACGGCATCGACGTACGCCTCCGCCAGCACGACAGCCGCGAGGCTCTCGTGCGGGCACTGATCGACGGCTCGGCGGAGCTCGGCCTGGTCGATCTCCCCGTCGACAAGGAACTCTCCACGCACCACCTCCAGGACCGCGAGGTCGTACTCATCTCCCCGCCGGGATCAGGGCTGCCCGACCCGATGCCGTTCCGGATGCTGGGTGGACTGCGGATGGTGCTGCCGACCCCGGGCACAGGCCGGCGCACGGAGCTCGAGGCAATGTTCGGCCGCCTCGGCGTGCGCCCCGTGACCGTGGTGGAAGTGGATGAACGGCTGGCCTGGGTGACCAGCGTGACGGACGGGCGCGGCTCGCTGATCTGGTACCGGGACATGGTGTTACGGGCCTTCGGCCACCGCGTGGAGGTCCGTTCCTTCACTCCGCCGCTGCTGCGCGCCGTCGGCATAGTGCATCCGCGCGGCCCACTCAGCCGCGCCGCCCGCGCCTTCCTCTCGCACGCACGCCACAACGCGCCTGTGCAGGAGCCCGCGAGGTAGAGCCGACCGGGACGGCTGCCCGCCGGGTATCGGCCCCTGCCCTGCCCTGAAGCGACCCTGCGCCGTCCTGAGGGCTCCGCGCTGCCCTGAGGGCTCTGCTCATGGCGGCAGGCACGATGCGCCCGCACCCTGTCGCGGGTGCGGGCGCATCGTCCGGTTGAACTAGGCGGGGAGGATGTTCTCCGCCTGCGGGCCCTTCTGGCCCTGCGTGACGTCGAACGTCACCTTCTGGCCCTCCTGGAGCTCACGGAAGCCCGAGGTGGCGATGTTCGAGTAGTGGGCGAAGACGTCCGGGCCTCCACCGTCCTGCTCGATGAAGCCGAAGCCCTTTTCCGAGTTGAACCACTTGACGGTTCCGCTGGCCATTTGTCCTCCAAGGGGACTCGTAGTCGGTTCCCGCACCGTGCGGGATCCGGAGGTGATCGCCCTGGCCCTCAGAGACTCTGAACAGCAAAACGCCCGTGAACTCGCGCTCACGGGCGACCGGTACTTCGGAACCATGACAGCTGAACGCGACGCTACACGGACAAGTGGCTGTAGGGCCACAACAACGATCAAGTCGTTGCGGGATGCCGCCCACGAAAGCGGCGCGAGGTCCCGGTGTGGCGCCCACCGGGACCTCCGGCCGTCGTCCGGACGCGGTGCTATCCCAGTTCGAGACTGGTGACGCCATAGGTACGCGCCACCCAGGTGTCAGATACGTGGCCGGTGTACATCCGCACGGTCTGGAAGCGGGGTGTGAGGCCGCGGGCCTTGGCCAGAGCACCGGCGGCCTGCTGCGGTTCGGGAATGTCGATGGAGACCTCCTCGTCCGGGCCGAGGTGCCCGATGAGGGTGTCGAAGAGCGCTTCGGCAACCTGAGGGGTGTCGGCGAAGAGGGGGCCGATGCGATGGCCGTCACGGGCGGGCCTGATCACTCCGTAACCGGCGATCCGGCCGTCGCGCAGGTATGCGTACGCGGTGTGGCCGTCGGCGGTCAGCCAGCGGGTGAGGAAGGGGCGCCGTTCGGCCGGGAAGCACTGCCGGTCATAGGCGGCGATCGCGTCGAGATGGGCCGAGGTGACGGGCACGGCTCCCGCTGCCGGGGTGCCGGACCGCTCGGGGCGGCCGCCGTAGCGGACGGTGTCGTTGGCGGCGGTGAACCCGGCACGTTGATAGGTGGCGGTCTGGGCGGGTACGGCGTCCAGGCCGATGATTCGGGTTCCGGCGTGCGGGAAGGCGGCCTGCCAGGTGGCCAGGCCCAACCCCTGACGGCGGTGGTCGGGGTGGACCAGGTAGTAACCGAGGAAGGCGAACTGCTCCGAGTAGTTGACGATCGAGATCGCCGAGACCGGCCGGGTGCCCAGGCGGCCGATGAAGAACCCGGCGGGATCGGTGGGGTGGAAGGAAGTCACGTCGTCGCGGCCGGGATTCCACCCTTCCTCGGCGGCCCACTCAACCACCTGATGCCATTCGTCCAGCGAGGCGTCGGCGACGGTGAGTCCGTCGGCGCCCGGGGCGGCGGGAGTCGGGGCCTCGCTGGTGGAGCGCGGCTGAGGGGTTTCGCCGAGGGGGTGCATACCTGCTGTTCGTCCCTTCCGATGGGGCCGGCGCGGCCGCCGCGGGCGGTCTGCCGGTGCTGTGACTGGTGCGTTGCGGGTCAGATCAGGTCCATGGCAGCCACTTCGTCGGGGCTGCCGTAGCTGACAGGCCCGTGGAACCGCCGGCGGGCGGTGGCGAACCACCACACGGTGGCGATGAGCAGCACCACTCCCAGTGCGATCGGTGCGTAGTTGAACGAGTCGGCGGTGATCGGTGAGACCTGCGGCAGCATGAACAGCACACTACTGATCACGATCCAGGTCACGGCGATACCCGCGACGAGCTTGCCGTAACGACCCAGGTTCCACGGGCCGGGCTCGAAGTCGTCCAGTCGCAGCCGGAGGAAGATCGGCACGCCGTAGGCAAGGAAGAGCCCGACGACATTGACGCTCACGATGGCGGTGAAGGCGGTGTGGGACCACCAGCCGGGCAGTACCAGCACCATGGGGCAGACTGCGGCGAGCCATACGGCCTTGACCGGTGTGCGCGTACGGGAGGACACCGAATGCCACCAACGGGAGCCGGGCATCGCCCCGTCGCGGGAGAACGCGAAGATCTGGCGGGTATTGCTGGTCATGTTGGCCAGCCCGCAAAACAGCATGGCGCCGATCACGATCAACAGGAGCAGCTTGGCCGTGCCCGTGCCGAGTGCGTCGATGAGAATCTGCACCGGCGGCGCTGACGCACTCGCCGTATCGGCATAATCACGGATCGCGTACACCAGTGCGAGCATGAGGATCAGTCCGGTGATCGCCGAGTAGGCGATCGCACGCATAATGCCCTTCGGCGCGTTGACAGTTGCCTTCACGGTCTCTTCGGACATATGGAAGCTGCCGTCGAAGCCGGTGAACGTCCAGCTGGTGACGAGCAGACCAAGCATTGCCGCGTACATGCCATTACTGAAACCGGTGTTGTTGACGAAGTGGGTCATGAACGACGCCGGCTGATGGTGCGTGGGTATCACGATCAGCGAGGTGACGATCACCACCATGCCGATCAGCAGCCACCATACGGAGATCCGGTTCACCAGGGCGACGAGCTGCACCGTATACGTATTGGCCAGCGCCTGGAGCAGCAGGATCACCGCTGCGATGCCGACCGTCTGCTGCGCTGTCGCCTCGTAGGAGGGCCACTGCATCGCGATGAACGCCTGGATGAAGGTGGCGGCGGCGTAGTTGGTGGCGGCCGTGCCGCCCACCTGACCGACGAAGTTCAGCCAGCCCGTGTACCAGGACCAGGCGCCGCGATGACGCTTGGCGAGCTTGCCTGCGGAGAAGTACAACGCGCCGCTGGTCGGGTAGGCGGAGGCGATCTCACCCATGGCCGCACCGACGAACAGCACCATGATCGACACGCCGATCCAGCCGAAGACGAGAATCCGCGGCCCACCGGCACCCATTCCGAACCCGAATGCGGAAAAGATCCCGGAGATGATGTTGATGATCGTGAAGGAGATCGCGAAATTGTCGAATGCACGGAATCGGCGGGTAAGTTTCCGCGGATATCCCATGGCATGCAGCGTCGCGTCATCGTCGAGGGTGACAGACGTTTCGTCGTGACGGGTTTTCGAGCGAGAGAGATATGTGCGCTCGGACACAATCGCAGCCTTTCCGATAGGGCTGATGGGGGGTGATTGCGCTGAAAGGAATATTTCATCGTGCGCCCTGGAAGTCCGTAAACTCGCCAGGGAGTTTCAGGCGGCATTGGGGATCGGCAGTCCGCATGAGCGTCTCGCTCTGGTGAGCTGCTCCGCGGGTTCACCGAACGCGCTCCAGGGCATGCGAGAGGCATACGGGCCCATCGCCGTGAAGACTTCCCGTGCCTCGAATTCGCGCTTCGCCATGTACAGCGCGTGCGCGAGGTACGCCAGGTCCAGCACCGGAGTGAACCGGTAGTCGGCCACCTGCGGAAACCAGTGGTTGTAGCTTCCCGTCGCCGTGGCGATCCACTGGGACTGCTCCCACGTGCTGTCAGCCAGCAGAGCGGAGGGGTCGTAGTCCTCGACGAGCGCCACCAGCGGGAGCAGCCGAAGGGCCGAGGTGGCCGGCGCCCGGTGGCTGAGGAACGAGGCGACGTCCCATCTCGCGCTCGCCGACCCGCCGTGACGGGTGAAGAAGAAGGCCAGGAACCGGTGGTGCGCTTCGCGGTTCCAGGGGTCGAGCCGGAGAATGCGGGAGAACAGATACCAGGGGCCCGGCGGTGCTGTCAGCAGCCCTTGCGGAGCGGGATCGCGGGGTCGGCGGAGGCGGGCCATGGCCAGTTGAGCCACCCATGGGGTCGGGTCCTCGGGCAGCATCTGCGCCGCTCGATCACACGCCGTCTGTGCGATGCCCACGAGGGTGCCCGCCCGTCGGTCACCGGCATCCGCCATACGTAACGCCCGGAGCATCGCCACGCGCGCCCAGAGCAGTGCCGCCTCCGCACTCGGCTCCTCGGCCAGCCAGCGCTCGGCCAGATCGGAGTCCGCAGCCTCGGAAGCCAGCACCAGTGACCGGTGGGCCCGCACATCGAAATCGCCGCGTGCCTCCCTGAGGACGTCGTGTGCGCCGAGGTACCTGCCGGCCTTCACATCAATGCATGCTCGCGCCAACTGGCGATCGTCGGCCGCCGGATGCCACACGTACTGCCCCTCAAAGGAGCCAGCAGCCACGATCCCCTCCCCATCCCGCACAGGACACCACTCACAACACACACGTTTCCGGCCACTGCCGAATTCAGCCGGATCCGACAGATCCGCCGGCAGCGTCAACACCCTACTCAAACATCAAGTCGCCTCGAAACTGATCCCCCGGAATATCTGGCGTCAAATCGATTGGCGCTATGGCATTCAAGTCGGATGCGATCCATGTCGCGGAGGATGGTTTGGCATATGCCTTTCTCGCGGGATCCTCTCCTGCGCCTGCATTGGTGGAGGCGTTCCAGGACGAGGCGACCGCGGCGCAGGTCGACGACGAGCACTTCTCCGCTGCGCCGGAAAAGATGCGCCCTGGTGGCGGGCCCGTGCGGATGCGAAGCGGCCCACGTGCGGTGACCCTGGAGGAGTGGGGGCCATGCGGCGAGGAGGATGACCGATGTCCGTAATGGACAAGATCAAGCACATGCTCAAGGGCCATGAGTCCCAGGCCGACCAGGGCATCGAAAAGACGGGCGACTTCGTCGACGACAAGACAAAGGGCAAGCACCGACGCCAGGTCGACACCGCCCAGGACACGATGAGGGAGCAGTTCGGCACGGACCGGGACCGGGACAACCCGCCCCAGCCCTGACCACGTCGAGCCACTCCCCCACACGTACGCCTCCGCCGCCCTCAGCACGAGGGCGGCGGAGACAGCGCTGACATGGGCAGGCGGGCTGCAGTGGCGAAGGCGAGCCGCTCAGTGATCGGCGGGCGCGGGGACGAGTCCGTCCGCGACGAGGCCGGCGAGTACCGCCTCGCTCAACGCATGGACCGCGGACTGCGGGCGGACCATCACGGTGAACTCCTTGATCCGGCCCGTCTCGTCGAACTGGAGCAGATCGATGCCGTGGATCTGCATGCCGTTCACGGCTGCCCGGAAGAGCAGGATCTCCGACGGAGCCTCCGCACCGTCCGTACTGGTCTCGGCCGCGCCGTCGAACTGTCCGATGTAGCGGAAGTCCTCGAAGGTCCGCAGCAGGACACCGAAGAGGCCCAGCACCATCGGCCTGCCCTCGAAGGGCCTGAACTTCACCGGGCTGTAGAAGCGGACATCGTCGGTGAACAGCTCGTCGAGCGCGGCGAGATCCCCCGCCTCCACGGCGGCGCGGAAACGTTCAGCAGTCTCCATGACTCCTCCTGATCCTGATTCTTCTCATACTCAAGAATATGACTAGTCAGTTCCTTGAGTATGATGCAGGGACGGACAAGCAATGGGAAGGGGCTGCTTCGATGGCCTTGCGGCACGCCGTACTGGCGGCGCTCCTGGACGGTGAGTACAGCGGATACCAGCTGGCCAAGGCGTTCGACGTCGGCGTCGCGAACTTCTGGCACGCACTGCCGCAGCAGCTGTACGCCGAGCTGACCAAGCTGGAGAAGGAGGGCCTGGTCGCGGGACGGCAGGTGGTACAGGAGACCCGGCCCAACAAACGGCTGTTCCAGGTCACCCGGGCCGGTCTCGCCGAGCTCGAGCAGTTCGCGGCAGGCTCGTCGAAACCCTCGTTCATCCGCGACGACCTGCTGGTCAAGGTCCAGGCCGCCGACCGCATCGGCACCGGTCCCGTGATCGAACAGCTCGAGGAGCGAGCCGCTGTCGCGCAGGCCAAGGTCGAGCTCTTCGGCAAACTTCTGCGGCAGATGCGCGGCGATGCGGACGAGGAGGAGTTCCTGCTCCGCGGCGAGCGGATCGGGCCGTACCTGACCTGCCTGCGCGGTCTGGCCTTCGAACAGGACAACCGGGACTGGTGCTTGCGGATCGCGGCCGTCCTGCGGAAGAGGCAGAGCACTCCTGCCGAGCGGTGAACACCGGCGCAGTACGCGACCACGTGCGTGCCCGCGTCACCGTCTCCGGATGGCCGGCCGCCGCCGGTGACAACGCTTCCGGCGGCGACCACCCGTACGGAACCGGGCGTCTAGGGAGCAGGCCTGGTTCCGATGACAACGGTGGCGTACAGCTCCTCGGAGCTGACCACCTGCGGGATCAGCCCGTCACGGGCGACGGTTTCGACGGCCCGCGGGGCCTGGCGCTCGCTCGTCTCGAACAGCAGATGGCCGCCCGGCGCCAGCCAGAGTGACGCCGCGGCGGTCACCCGCCGCAGGACGTCGAGCCCGTCCGCGCCACCGTCGAGCGCCACCCGCGCCTCGTGGACACGGGCCTCCGCGGGGAGCAGCTCGATCTCTTCGGTGGGCACATAGGGCACATTGGCGAGCAGGACGTCGACGCGGCCCCGCAGCGTGCCGGGCAAGGGCTCGTAGAGGTCACCTTCGTAGACCTGGCCTCCGGCGGCGGTGACATTGCGGCGGGCGCACCGCACCGCGGCGGGATCGATGTCGGCGGCGTGCAGTTCGGCCCGGTCCAGGCCGGCGACCACCGCCGCGCCCAACGCGCCCGAGCCGCAGCACAGGTCGACGACGACAGCTCGCGGCCCGGCCAGCGCGGCGGCCCTGCCGACGAGGAACTCGGTGCGGCGGCGTGGTACGAAGACGCCGGGGTCCACGGCGATCCGCAGGCCGCAGAACTCCGCCCAGCCAAGGACGTGTTCGAGGGGCAGGCCGACAACTCGCCGCTCCACCAGGGCAGCGAGGTGTTCGGAGTCGCGTGCCGCGGAGACGAGCAACTGTGCCTCGTCCTCGGCGAAGACACAGCCGGCGGCACGAAGCCTGGTGACGATGACGGAAAGAGGAAGAAGTGACGGTGAAACCGACATGCCAACCTTTCGGGATGCCTATGGGCGCTCCCGCGGTCACCTATGCCTGACGGACCGCACAGCCGTGAGATGAGAGCACCCAGCCTGGTACAGCGGTAATGGGTCTCACCTCCTCGGTACGTTTCCTGCTGGAGACGGCAACATTACCCCGAGCCGGACCGCGGCACGCAGTTCGGTCGACGCCCGGGCGCAAACGCGCCCTGCCCAGATATTCTCATCAGTGATGTTCACCCCCACGAGCCCCACCTTCCGCGAACTGGCCGTGCAGGCGCTCTCGTCCACCGAGCACGGCTACGACCTGCTGGCTCCGAAGTTCGACCAGACGTCGTTCCGGACATCGGATCGTCTGCTGGACGCGGTGGTACGTGCCGTCCGGCCGCTCGGGCCGTTCGCGGCCGGACTCGACATCTGCTGCGGCACCGGCGCCGGAGTCGGTGTCCTGCGTCAGTTGTGCCAGGGACGCGTCACCGGCGTCGACTTCAGCGCGGGCATGCTCGCCACCGCCGGATCCACTCTGCCGGATGTCCCCGGGGCACCGCCGGTGAACTGGGTGCGGGCCGACGCCCGCGCACTCCCCTTCCGGCGGGTCTTCGACCTGGCCGTGAGCTTCGGAGCGTTCGGTCACTTTCTGCCCCGCGAACGACCCACGCTCTTCGCGCAGGTGCACGCGGCGCTGAAGCCCGGCGGCCGGTTCGTCTTTCCCGTTCCGGCACCGCCTCGAGTGGGCTCGAGGCACTACTGGGCGCTGTGGGGCTTCGACGCGGCGATGCGCGTACGGAATCTGCTGTGGCACCCGCGCTTCATCATGTACTACCGCACGTTCCGGCTGCCGGACGTGCTGGACGAACTGGCGCAGGCAGGGTTCACCGTGGAGGTGCTGCCACTGCCGGAGATCGGCCGACTGCCGGACGGCAGTCCTCGCTGCGTTGTCGTGGTCGCACGCCGAACGTGAGCACAGGGCCTCACCGGCCCACGACCTCGTGGGCCCGGCGGTCGTCCGGCTGGGCGCCGCGGCCGCCCGGCACTGGGCCGCCGTGCACGACGAGGCAGCGGTGGCCACCGTCGGCCGTACCCTCTACATCTTGCTGCCGCAGGCCCGTCCCGCCGAGGCGGCTGTTCGGGATCGACCTCGACCACCGCGACGTCCGGTTCTCCTGCTGGCTGCAACTGCGGCTCACCGGGCCGGACGCGGGCGCCCCACCGACGACGGAGGGGTGAAAGGCGCCCGAGGGCAGACACGCTCCGGTTGTGCTCAGCTTCTGCTCAGCCTGCGTCCTTGACGTGTGACTCCCACTGCCTCGTGATGTGCCCGGCCTGCCGGGTGAGCGCGGCCACCAGTTCCTGTGCGCTGGGTGCGACGGTCGAGCGGAGGATCGCGACGCTGATCTCGCGGACCAGCGGTGGCCCCTCCAGCGGCCGTACGGCGAGGTCGTCGCGCGGGGCGCCGAGTGCGAGGCGGGGCACCAGGGCCACGCCGGTGCCGGCCGCGACGAAGCCCTGCACCATGGCGTAGTCGTCGGTCCGCATCACATGCACCGGTTCGAAGCCGTGCTGCGCGCAGGCCCAGGACAGGACGCGGTCGCACGGATCGCGGGGATCCGCGGCACCGACCCAGTCGTCGTCGCGCAGCTCTTGCAGCGGCACCCGGTCCAGCGCCGCGCATCTGTGGTTGTCGGGCATGACCAGCAGCAGCGGGTCGGTCAGCAGCGGGTGCAGTTCGAAGTCCTCGTCCAGGTCGAGTCGGTCGCCCGGCTGGGAGAACACGAGCGCGGCCTGCAGCTCGCGGGACCGCAGTCCGCGCAGCAGGCTGGGCAGTTCTCCTTCGGCGAGGGAGATGTGAACCCCCTTCTGGTTCAAGGCTTTTACGGCAGGTGGCAGCAGCAGCGCACCGGCCGTGGGAAAAGTGCCGATACGCAGCGTGCGGGTGCCGCGCTCGGCCAGGCCGCGGACTTCCCATTCGGCGAGCTGCAGGCGCTCGAGGACCGCTTCCGCATGCGGCAGCAGCGTCTCGCCGAGTTCGGTGAGCACGGCGCCGCGGGGCCCGCGCTGCACCAGCGGAGCGTCGAAGTGGGCTTCGAGGACGGTCAGATGGTGCGTGACGGTGGGCTGTGCGTAGTGCAGCGCGCGGGCGGCGCCCGCGAGCGAGCCCTCTTGCGCGATGGCCTTGAGTACCTGGAGGTGACGAAGCTCGAGCATATAGATATTCTATGGAGGTACCCAGAGAACTGCAGCATTCCTCTATAAGCCTCGCGCTGGCACGCTGACCGGCGTGAACACCAGAACCACAGCAGTACCCGACCTCTCGCCGCCGGTGTCCGCACAGTGCCGCGCTCCATTTGCCGAGGCCCTCAGGACACACGCCGGCCGGGGCTGGCTCCGCCTCAACGTCCCGGGTCACGCCGCCGAGCCCGACAGCTTCGGCCCACTCGCCGGGACTTTCGGGCCCGAGCCGCTGCGCCTCGACTTCCCTCCGCTGCTCGAAGGCCTCGACCTCGGTACGGCTACCCCCATGGACGAGGCGCTGGCCCTGGCGGCGGAAGCGTGGGGAGCACGACGCACCTGGTTCCTGACGAACGGCGCCTCGCAGGGCAACCACATCGCGTCCCTGGTGGCCCCGGCCCTGGGACGTACCCTCGTCGTCCAGCGCAGCGTGCACTCCGGCGTGATCGACGGGTTGGTGCTGTCCGGGCTGAAAGCCGCCTTCGTCCAGCCGTCCGTCGACAAGGAGCAGGGCATCGCCCATGGTGTGACGGCCGAGGATCTCGCCGCGGCCATCGCGCGGCACCCCGATGCCGCGGCCGCCTATGTTGTCTCGCCCAGCTACTTCGGTGCGGTCGCCGACGTACGCGCGCTCGCCGAGGTGGCCCATTGCGCGGGCATCCCGCTGATCGTGGACGAGGCCTGGGGTGCACACTTCGGATTCCATCCGCGCCTTCCCGGTAACGCGCTCTCGCAGGGCGCCGACCTGGTGACCTCCAGTACGCACAAGCTCGCCGGCAGCCTCACCCAGTCCGCGATGCTGCACCTCGGGCACGGACCGTTCGCCGACGTGCTCGAGCCCTTGATCGACCGGGCGTTCCGGCTGGTGCAGTCCACGAGCTCGAGCGCGCTGCTGCTGGCCTCCCTCGACCTGGCCCGGATGACGCTGATGGCAGGCCGCGACGCCATCGGCGCCTCCGTCGAGGCAGCGGACGCGATACGCCAAGTGATCCGCTCCGTCGGCCGGTTCGCCGTGGTCAGCGACGGCTTCGGACGCTTCCCCGACATCGTGACGGCCGATCCGCTGCGGATCGCCATCGACACGCGCGCCGGGGGGATCCCGGGCCACGAGGCACGCCGTCGGCTGTCGCGCGACCACCGGATCATGGTGGAGGTGGCCACCGACTCGGCGATCGTCGCGGTGGTCGGCGCCGGTTCGGCCCCCGGCACCGACCGCTTCATCGAGGCCCTGCACGCCTTGCCGTCACCTCTTGCAGGCACCGGTCCCGAAGGCACCGGCACGGGGAACACCGGCACGGGGAACACCGGCACGGGGAACACCGGCACGGGGAACACCGGCACGGGCGACAGTCTTGGAAGCACCGGCCTTGGAAGCGCCGACGAGCGGCTACGGCTGTCGCTGCCGCAGCCCGGACCCTCCCGGCTCACTGCCCGTGAAGCCTTTATGAGCCCCACCCGCGTGGTCCCCGCGGCAAAGGCCGTCGGTCTCATTTCCGCCGACACACTGGCCGCGTACCCGCCGGGCATCCCCAATGTGCTGCCCGGGGAGGTCATCACCGCCGAGACGGTCCGTTTCCTGCAGCGCACCGCGTCAGCCCCGAGCGACCATGTACGCGGCGCGGTCGATCCGGGCGTCTCGCACATGCGCGTCGTCGACCCGTCGCGCGTCGTCGATGCCGCTGCCACCGCGCGGGCCGACTGACACTCCGCCTCACCCCTTCACCGATGGAGAACCCGATCATGACTGCCCGCATACCGAGCCGCCGTGCGCTCACGGCCGTCGCCGCCGCGTGTTCGGCCGGCCTGCTGCTGACCGCCTGCGGCAACCAGACCGCCGACGCGGAGAAGGAGAAGGCCGGCGGCAGGAAGAGCAGCGCGCCGCTCTTCGACAAGCTGCCGGCGGACATCCGGCAGGCAGGTGTCATCAAGGTCGGCACGGACGCCCAGTACGCGCCGATGGAGTACGAGGAGGGCGGCCGGATCGTCGGAGTGGACCCCGACATCGCCGCGGAACTGGGCAAGCAGCTCGGCGTGACGTTCGAGTTCACCTCGGGCTCCTTCGACAGTCTGATCACCGCGCTGAACTCCGGCCGCCACGATGTCGTCATCTCCTCCATGAGCGACACCAAGGCACGTCAGGAGGGCCTGGACGAGAAGGGCATGCACAGCACCGTTGCCGGCCAATCTTGACAACGATGTCAGTCAGTGGTCCAGTCCTGCCTTACCGGGATATCGACGAGGAGGCGGCTCTGCGATGGCTATCGGATCAACACCCACGGCGCTCCGGCCCAGTTGGCGTTCACGCGGCGCTCATGTCGTCGCGCTGATGCTGACCCTGCTGGCCCCGACCGACGTCCCCGCCGCGGACGCCGGAGAAGCCTCCGCCGCCAAGGCGAACGGCCCCCTGCCCGTGTACCCGAAGCCCCGGTCGGCGAAGGGCCGACCGGAAGAGGTGCGCATTCCTCCGGCCGTGACACTCGTGAAAGGCCCGTCGACCGACGCCTCCGCACTCGCCGTGGTCCGGGAGGTGCTGCGCGACGCCTGAGTGCGCACCATCCATCAGGTCGACGACCACACTCCCGTACGCGGCGCCCGGCTCACCGTCCATGTGGGCGGGCACAAGGAGAACGCCGCCACCGCCGGCGCGCTGCGCGCGCTGGGTGTGCAGGGCGCCGAGACCATGGCCGCCGAGGGGTACGTGCTCGCGGTCGGCGAGGGCAGGGACGGCCGCGACCGGATCGTGCTGAGCGGCGCGGACGGCGCCGGTACGTACTACGCCGCCCAGACGCTGCGTCAGCTGGTGCACGGCTTACGGCTGCAGGGCGTGGTGATCCGTGACTGGCCCTCGCTGCGGTGGCGCGGGGTGATGGAGGGTTTCTACGGACCGTCATCCTCGCATCAGCAACGCCTCGCCGATCTCGACTGGTTCGGCCGGCACAAGCTGAACTCCTATGTCTACGCGCCGAAGGACGACCCCTATCGGCGGACAGAATGGCGCAAGCCCTACCCGGCGGACGAACTCGCCCGGATCGGTGAGCTGGTACGGCGGGCCCGGGAGAACCATGTCTCGTTCGGCTACGTCCTCTCCCCCGGCCTGTCGGTCCGCTACTCGCAGCCGTCCGAGGCCGCGGCGCTGACCGCGAAGTTCGAGTCGCTGTGGGAGCTTGGCGTACGCAGCTTCGTCGTGGCCTTCGACGACATCGACGACCAGCGGTGGAACTGCGCCGAGGACCGGGCGGCTTTCGGCACAGGACCGGCGGCCGTCGCCGGCGCCCAGGCGCACCTGGCCAACGCCGTGCAGAAGACGTTCATCGCGGTGCGCCCCGAAGCCGAGCCGCTGCGGATGATGCCGACCCAGTACTGGGGAACGTCCAGGACCGACTACACGCGGCGCATCGCGCAGGATCTCGATCCCGGGATCGTCGTCCAGTGGACGGCAAGGTGACGCTGCGGCGGGCTGCGGCGCATGCCGCCGCGTACGCGGGGGCCGGGACGGGCGTGCTCTTTCGGCTGTTGGCGCTTCGAATTCGAGGCCGCCAGGTCGCCGAAAACAGCTCGTGACCGAGCCGTTGACAGGCTTTGCACGACCATGACATCTTTCCCGGGCCGATTAGACAACGTTGTCAAGAAGGGATACGCCCATGCGACGGTCAGCCGGCTGGATGCGTACGAGAGCGGTCCGGATGATGGTCGCCACCTTGCTGGCCGGCGGTCTGAGCGGACCGGCCACCGCGACCGCCGTCGCCGCGCCGGCGCCCTCCCCAGCACCCGTGGCCGACCCGGCCGGCCTGGTCAACCCGTTCGTCGGCACACAGAACTTCGGCAACACCTTCCCCGGTGCGAGCGCCCCCTTCGGCATGGTCCAGGTGAGCCCGGACACCGGCGGCCAGGGCGGCTACGACTATCAGCAGGGCAAGATCCACGGCTTCAGCCAGACGCATCTCTCCGGCGTCGGCTGCGGCGTCGCGGGCGAGCTGCCGATCATGCCGACCACCGGCGCGGTCGACCGGGTCAGCCCCGACGACTACCGCTCGGTGTACTCGCACGACGACGAGAAGGCCGAGCCCGGCTACTACCGGGTCAACCTGAAGTCGTACGGCATCAATGCCGAGCTCACCGCGACGCGGCGCACCGGCTGGCAGCGCTACACCTTCCCGGCCACCGGCGCCGCCAACGTCCTGTTCAACACCGGCAAGGCCAACCAGAAGGTGTACGACTCCGAAGTGCACGTCGTCGGCGACCGCACCGTCGAGGGCCGGGTACACGCGGGCAACTTCTGCGCCGGCAAGGACGATCACACCGTCTACTTCACCGCCACCTTCGACCGGTCCTTCAAGACCCGGGGCACCTGGCGCGGTTCGACCCCGGAACCGGGCAGCCGGGATGCCGCCGGCGAGGGTGGCAACGGCGCCTGGGTGACCTTCGACGCGAGCGCCGACAAGGACGTCGTGATGAAGGTCGGCCTGTCCTACACCGGAGTCGAAGGCGCCCGGCAGAACCTGGCGGCGGAGACGAAGGACTCGTACGACTTCGACGCCACCCGTGCCGCCCTGCACCGCACTTGGGAGGAGCAGCTCGGCTCCATCGGCATCGGCGGCGGTTCGCACGACCGGCAGAGCGCCTTCTACACGGCGCTCTATCACGCACAGCTGCACCCGAACCTGGCCGGCGATGTGGACGGCCGCTACACCGGCTTCGACCGCAAAACCCATACGGCCGACGGATTCACGCCGTACCAGAACCTCTCCCTGTGGGACACCTACCGCCCGCAGAACCAGCTCCTGGAACTCCTGGAGCCCGGGGTCGCCCGCGATGTCGCGTTGTCCGTCGTCGCGATCGGCAAGGACGGCGGCTGGCTGCCGCGCTGGGCGCTGGCCAACAGCGAGACCAACATCATGACCGGTGACCCGGTGACTCCGTTCCTCGTCGAGGCCTGGTCGAAGGGCCTGCTGGCCGGCCACGAGGAGGAGGCGTACGCGCTGCTGAGGAAGAACGCCACCAGCACTCCGCCCGCCGATTCCGCGTACAACGGCCGCTCGGGCGTGGACTTCTACCGCGAGCGCGGCTATATCCCCTCGGGTCTCGGCCTCGGCAAGGACTGCGCCGACAAGGGCGGCGACAACGACTGCAACCACCCCGCATCGGCCACTCTCGAGTACGCGGCCGCGGATGCCTCGCTCGCCCTGATGGCCGGCGGGCTGGGTCACCGGGCCGACGCCGGGATGTTCGCGGCGCGCGGCCGGTGGTACCGCAACCTGTGGGACTCCTCCATCGGCCAGTTCCGTCCGCGTACGACACAGGGCACCTGGATGACGCCGTACGACCCGGTCGAGGCGGGCCACCAGTTCCACGAGGGCGGCGCCTACCAGTACCAGTGGCTGGTTCCCCAGGACCCGGCCGGTCTGGTGGAGTTGATGGGCGGCAGGAAGGCCGCCGAGAAGCGGCTCGACGCATTCTTCGTCCACGACAAGCTGCTCACCGACCCCGCGGGCACCGCACGCAAGGACTGGATCTCCCAGCCCTACGACTACTACGGCAAGCCCACCTACAACCCCAACAACGAGCCCGATCTGCACGCCCCGTACATGTATCTGTGGGCGGGCGCGCCCGCGAAGACCGCGACCGTCACACGGGCGGCGATGACGCTCTTCACCAACGGTCCGGACGGCATGACCGGCAACGACGATCTGGGCACGATGTCGGCCTGGTACGTCTTCTCGTCGCTCGGTCTCTACCCGACGATGAGCGGCGCCGACTTCCTGGCGCTCTCCAGCCCGCAGTTCGAGTCGGCGACCATCAGGATCGGACAGTACGGCCGCAAGCAGGGCGGCACTCTGACGCTCACGGCGCCCGGCGCGAGCGACGACCGGAGGTACGTCCAGAAGGTGGCCCTGAACGGCAAGGACATCCGCACCACCTGGCTGGGCTGGGACGCGATCGCGCACGGCGGGCGGCTGACCCACCGGCTGGGCACCGAACCGTCCGCGTGGGGCACGGGCCGGAACGCCGAACCCCCGTCGGTCGGCGGAGCAGCGGCCGCCGACGGGCGCCGGCACCTCGACGCTTCGCTGCGGCCCGCCTCGGACACCGTACCTTCGAGCGACACGGGGCAGACCGCGCATCTCGCGGTGGACGTACTGGCCCAGTCGCCGGGCGATGTACGCGTGTCCGTGGCGGCGAAGGCTCCCTCCGGCTGGGCGGTGAAGGCGCCCGCACAGGTGACGGCGAAGTCCCGTGGTCTGCCGGTGCAGACGACAGTCCCGCTCGCGGTCACGGTGCCGGCGGCAACCGCGGTCGGCTCGTACCCGGTCCGGATCACGGTCGCAGCGAAGGGCATTCCGGCGGTCGTCCGCACGGCCACCGTCGACGTGCGGTCCGCGGTGAGCTGTGCGGGCAGCGACAAGGACGGGTGCGCCGTGGATCTGACGGGTGCCTGGAACCACGACGGCAGTGCCACGAAGGGCGAGTCCGGCCAGGGCAACTTCGACGGTCTCGGGTGGAGTTATGACGCCGATCTGCTGCCGAAGGCGGGGCCGGTCACCTTCAACGGCGTGCCGTACCACGCGCCCGACCCCTCCGGAACGTCGCCGAACTTCGTGGAGGCCCGTGGCCAGGTACTGCTCCTTCCCGCCGGCGCCCGCTCCGCACTCCACCTGGTCGCCGCCTCGCACAACGGCCCGGTGACCACCACGCTGACCGTGCGCTACACGGACGGCAGCAGTGCGGATGTGCCGGTCAGCATCGGCGACTGGGCCGGTTCGACGCCGTCCGGCAGCTCGGTCGTCCTCGACATGCCGCACCGCATCAAGGACGGGCAGGGTGTCGACGGCCCCTCGGTACGGCTGTTCGGCGATACGGCGGCGCTCGACAGCGCGAAGCAGGTGCGCTCGGTGGCACTGCCGGACGACCCCCGCGTCGAGTTGTACGCGATTAATCTGACATGACCTGACGAACTCTGCGTCCGGAGCGCGGGGCAGCGCGGAAACGGGTGGCACGCGGTCGCGTGCTCCGCATAGCTTGTGCGCTCGTGACTGATGATCCGGAGCGCTCGTCGAGTGGCTCGGCCGCTTCCACAGAACGGACCGTGCCGGTCTCCGACAAATGGACAGCGACAGCTGATCGCCCGCCGACGCAATCCGTAACGGCTGAGCGATTGTTCTCCGGAACCTACGTTGCAGCCACATCCTGCTTCACCGCGGTGATGTTCCTGACCGGGCTCGCCGCCCTGGCAGTGGTCCCCACATTGCCGGCGGCTGCGCGGGACTTGGACGGATTGTCGCTCTACCCGCTGGTGGCAGGATGCTTCGTGGCCGCGAGTCTGCTCGGCGGGGTGCTCGGCGGTCATTGGGCAGACCGTGTCGGGGCGCAGCGTCCACTGGCGGCGGGCATGGTGCTGGCGGTAGTCACCCTGCTGGTCTCGGGCGCCAGCACCTCGATCTGGCAACTGGCGGCCGGGCGCTTCCTGGACGGGCTGGCGGGCGGGATGGTCGCGGTGTCGGTCAACACCGCTATCGGCCAGGCCTACCCCGACCGCCTGCGCCCGCGCGTTCTGGCGTTGATGAGTGCCTGCTGGATCGTCCCGTCGCTGGTCGGTCCTCCGCTGGCGGGGCTGGTGGCCGAGTGGTGGTCCTGGCGCGCGGTGTTCTTCGGTCTGGCAGCCCTCACCGTGCTGCCCGCGCTGGTAGTGGTGGCCATGCTGCGCGGTCCTTCCTGGGCGGCCGCGCCCGCGCCGTCGGGGGGCATGCCGCCGCGCCCGGCACCGATGGTCGCGACAGCGGTAAGCCTGGGTGCGGCGTTGGGGCAGTACGGCGTCTCCGGCTGGGACAGGCGCCACCTGCTGTTCGCGGCGGGCGGGCTCGCCCTGCTGGCGGCGTTCACGCCGCGGCTGCTGCCGCCGGGCACGTGGCGTGCCGCGCGCGGCCTGCCGGCCACGGTCCTGCTGCGCGGCCTGGGCTCAGGCGTGTTCTTCACCCTGGAGGCCTACGTGCCCCTGCTGCTGGTCACCGACCGGGACGCGCCTCCCGTGGTGATCGGCCTGGCATTCACAGGCGCCGCCATGGCCTGGGCCGGCTCCTCCTGGATGCAGGGCCGTCTGCTTGAGCACTGCCCCCGCCACCGCTTGGTCGTGGCCGGTGCAGTGGTGCAGGCGGCGGCGATCGCGCTCGCGGTCGCCGGGACGCTTCCAGTGACGCCTGCGTACACCGCCGCATCGGCCATGATCGTCGCGGCCGTCGGCATGGGTATGTACGCCCCTTCCCTCACCGTGCTGTCACTCACCCACAGCCCGCCCGGTCGGCAGGGCTATGCCAGCAGCGCGATGCAGACCACCCAGAACCTGGGCCAGATAACGGTGTTGGGCGTGTCCTCTGCCCTGTTCAACGCCTGCCTGGGCGCCGGCTCGACCGAAGCCGTCGGCTACGGCGCCGCCTTCGGCCTGCTGCTCGCACCGTGCATCCTGGCCGCCCTGCTCGCCGCCCGCGCCCGCAGCGCGTGAGCCGAACCGCGCCTACCTGCGCGGCTTCCAAGCCGCAGCGAAGTCCACTTCGGACGCGGGCAGCACCCGGATACTCCGCCCGGGAAAGTCGATGTGCCGGAAGATCTCGTTGTGGTGCGCGATCGACTGCTTCGGCGAGGCGTACTCGCCGGTGTCGGGCCGGTGGGACGTGGTGTGCCCGTCGGCGACCAGCACCAGGTCGTACCGGTGGCTCAGCGCCTGCCGCGCCGTGGTGTCCACGCAGATCTCGGTCGCGAACCCGGTGACGACCACCTCGGTGACTCCCAGCGCCTTCAGGGTCTTGTCGAGATCGGTGCCGAGGAAGCTGTCCGCGCTCGTCTTGTGGACGACCGCCTCGTGGGCGCCCGGCGCGAGTTCGGGCACGATCCGCCAGCCCTCGGTACCCGCCTCCACCCCGTCACCCTGATGCTGGATCGTCACAATCGGCACGCCCGCGGCTTTGGCTCGTTCGCGGAGCCCGGTGATCGCGGCGACAGTCTCGGCGGCCCGGTGCGCGATGGCCACCAGGGCGTTCTGCATGTCGATGACGAGGAGCGCGGAGGCATGTGGCATGGGCTCACGCTAGCGGCCCCCTTCCGAGCAGAGCGCACGATCCGACACGGATGTTCCTCAACCCTCACCCCCCGAACTCGCGTTGCGCAGGATGCAATCAGAGTTGCGCTTATTGCTTATCAGGGCGACACGCGGCACTGTGTTTGCCACATCCGAAGCGACAGACCCACGCGCGAGGTGCACCGCATGAGCAGCAGGGCAGGACGGACGGAGACGGCATCGGCTCCCGGCGCCAGCCGCCGCCGGTTCCTCGGCGCGGTCGCGGTCGCCGCGGTCGGCGCAACGGCCGTGGGCTCCGCGGCCCCGGCGAACGCGAGCCCGACCCCGAGCGCGAGCCCCAGTCCGAGTGCTCGGGCATGCGCCCGTGGCTCGCGCTCGCTGTTCCTGGGCACGTACACCTCGGTCCCGGGTGGCGGCGCCGGGATCGGTCTCGCCAACTACGACGAGGCGACGGGGCGGATCACCGCCACCGGTACGGTCTCCGGTGTCAGTGACCCTTCCTTCCTGGCCCTCCACCCCTCGGGTCGCACGCTGTACTGCGTGAACGAACAGCAGCAGGGCGGGGTGAGTGCCGTCCGGCTCTCACCCGACGGTCAGCACCAGGTGCTCGGCACCCGAAGCACCGGCGGCGCCGGCCCCTGCCATCTGTCCGTGCACCCCGGCGGGCGCTGGCTGCTCAGCGCCAACTACCTCTCCGGCAGCGTGGCCGTGCACCCGATCGACACCTCCGGCGCGCTGGGCGCACGTACCGCCCTCGTCACTCACTCCACGCCGCCGCCCGGCCCCGGCCAGGAAGGACCGCACGCCCACCAGATCGTCACCAGCCCGGACGGCGGTCACGTACTCGCTGTCGACCTGGGCAATGACACGGTCTACACCTACCGGCTGGACACCTCGCGAGGAGAGCTCGCCCTGGTCTCGTACGCGAGCCTGAGGCCGGGTGCGGGACCCCGGCATCTCACCTTCCACCCCGCCGGCCGGTTCGCCTATCTGGCCAACGAGGTGGACAACACCGTCGTCGTCTGTGCCTACGACCCCGCCACCGGAAGGCTCACGCCCGGCACGCCTCAGCCGACCGGCACGGGACCGGGCACGAGCTATCCGGCGCAACTGGTCGTGACCGACAACGGCCGGTACGCCTTCCTCGCCAACCGCGGCCACAACAGCCTGACCCGCTACGCGATCGAGGGCGGCGGGTCCCGGCTGCGGCTGCTGGGGACGGTACCGGTGGGCGGTGACTTCCCCCGGCACATCGCCCTCTCCCCCAGCGAGAACCTGCTCTTCGCGGCGAACCAGCGGTCCAGTTCGGTCAGCGTCTTCCAGGTCGATCACGACAGTGGTGAACTCCGGCCCGCGGGAAGCCCGTTCAGCTCCCCGGTCGCCGTCTGCGCACTGCCGCTCTAGGCTTCCAGGTCAGCCGGTCAGGTCCGGGAGCGCGTCAGGCGCAGGGTGACCAGCTGGAAGGGGCGGAGGGTCAACTTCACCGCACCGTCGGCCAGTTCCAGCCTCGGTTCGTCCGCGGACGGTCGCTCCAGCAGGTCGGTCGCGGCTGCCTCGACGGCTTCGAATCCGGCGGTGACGCCGACCCGGGCGCGGCCGCCCCGCGACTCGTACAGGCGTACGACGACATCGCCGCTCGCATCGTCCGCCAGCTTCACCGCGGAGATCACGACCGCGTCGTTGTCCACCGTCACCAGCGGGGTCACCGCCGCGTCGCCCGCGACCCGTCGCTCCGGGAGGTTGATGCGGAAGCCCTCGCGGACCGCGTCGCCGATCGCCGCGCCGGGCACGAGGGCATGGCGGAATCGGTGCACGCCCTGGTCTGTCTCCGGGTCGGGAAAGCGCGGGGCTCGCAGCAGCGAGACGCGGAGTGTGGTCGTCGTTCCGGAGTCGGCTGCGCGGACGGTACGGGTGACGTCATGGCCGTACGTCGAGTCGTTGACGAGCGCGATGCCCCAGCCGGGCTCCTCCAGATGCACGAAGCGGTGGTTGCATGCCTCGAACTTGGCCGCCTCCCAGCTGGTGTTGGTATGCGTGGCCCGGTGGAAATGGCCGAACTGGGTCTCCGACGCATACCGCTCGGCGTGAATGTCCAGCGGGAAGGACGCCTTGAGGAACTTCTCCGTCTCGTGCCAGTCGACCTCGGTGTCGATGTCGAGGCGTTTGGCGCCGGCGGGCAGGGTCAGCAGCTGGGTGACCTTCGAGTCGCCGAAGCTGCGGACGACGCGCACCGCCGCCGATGTGCCGGTCACAACAGGGGTGATCTCGTCGGCGTCCGTCAGGTCGGTGACGGTGTTGCGGTAGAACGCGTCGACGTCCCACGCGTCCCACATGTTCGGGAAGTCGGGGTGGATCTGCAGCAGGTTCGCCACCCGGCCGGGGGCCACGGTCTCGCGCTCCGCGCCGATGTCGTACGCGGACGTCACCAGGCCTCGTCCGTCGATCTCGACCTGAAGCAGGCCGTTGTCGAGGACGAAGCCGCCGTCCTCGCGCGGGGAGAGCTGGGCGCTGCCGCCGACGGCCGCCACCGCGGCACCGCCTGCCGCCACACCGTGCCGCTCGTGTGGTGCGGAGTTGAAGACAAGGGTTCCGGATCCGTCGCCTGCGAGCGCGTGCTGCGCCCCGTCGATGATGCCGTTCAGCTCCTCGGCGACGGCCCGGTATGTCTTCTCGGCCTCCCGGTGCACCCAGGCGATGGACGAGCCGGGCAGGATGTCATGGAACTGGTGCAGCAGCACCGTCTTCCAGATGCGGTCCAACTCCTCGTACGGGTAAGGGAATCCGGTCCGCACTGCGGCGGTGGCCGCCCACAGTTCGGCCTCGCGCAGCAGATGCTCGCTGCGGCGGTTGCCCTGCTTGGTCTTCGCCTGGCTGGTGAGCGTGGCGCGGTGCAGCTCCAGATAGAGCTCGCCGACCCAGACGGGCGCGTTGGGGTATTCGGCCTCCGCCTTGGTGAAGAACTCCGTGGGGGTCTCCCACCGGACGGTCGCCGAGCCGTCGAGGTCGCGCAGCCGGGCCGCCTTGGCGACCATCTCGCGGGTGGTGCCGCCACCTCCGTCGCCCCAGCCGGTCGGTGCGAGGGAGTGCCTGGCGACGCCCTTGTCCTTGAAGTTCTTTGCCGCGTGGGCGATTTCGCTGCCCCTCATCGAGCAGTTGTAGGTGTCGACGGGCGGGAAGTGCGTGAAGATCCGGGTGCCGTCGATGCCCTCCCACTGGAAGGTGTGGTGCGGGAACTTGTTCGTCTGCGACCACGAGATCTTCTGTGTCAGCAGCCACTTGGACCCGGCCGCCTTGATGATCTGCGGGAGTCCGGCCGCGAAGCCGAAGGTGTCGGGCAGCCAGGCCTCGTCGTTCTCGATGCCGAACTCGTCCAGGAAGAACCGCTTGCCGTGCACGAACTGACGGGCCATCGCCTCCGAGCCCGGCATGTTCGTGTCGGACTCGACCCACATGCCGCCCGCAGGCACGAACCGCCCCTGCGCCACGGCCTTCTTGACCTTCGCGTACACCTCGGGCCGGTGTTCCTTGATCCAGGCGAACTGCTGCGCCTGCGACATGGTGAAGATGAACTCCGGCTCATCCTCGAGGAGCGCCGTCATATTGGACGTCGTACGGGCGACCTTGCGTACCGTCTCGCGCAGCGGCCACAGCCAGGCGGAGTCGATATGGGCGTGGCCGATCGCGCTGATCCGGTGCGCCGAGGGACCGGCGGGGGTGGAGAGGACTCCCTCGAGGCAGGAACGGGCCGCGGCAGCAGTGCCGTTCACGTCCTGGAGGTCGATCGCGTCGAGGGCGTGGCCCACGGCCCGCAGGATGTCCCAACGGCGGGCGCCCTCCACAGGCAGCTCCTGCATCAGTTCGCCCAGGACCTCCAGGTCGAGCACGAGCTGCCACACGGTCTCGTCGAAGACGGCGAGATCCATGCGGGTCAGGGTGTACTGCGGGTCGGTGCCCGCGGTCTCCTTCTCTCCGAGCTGCGTCGGCAGGAACGGGTGGTAGTCGAGGATCACGGGGTTGGAGGCGGCCTCGATGTGGAGGCGCACTTCCTCGCCGCCTTCGACGGGCGCGCCGATGCGCACCCACTGGTTGCGCGGATTGAGTCCCTTCACCGGGGTGCCGTCGGGGCGGTGGACGAGGCCCTCGCACTGGAAGCCAGGCATGTTCTCGTCGAAGCCGAGGTCGAGGATCGCTTCCACGGTCTTGCCGGCCCACGCGGCCGGTACGGTCCCGGTGACCCGGAACCAGCTGGTCCCCCACGGAGCGCCCCACATGTCGCCGACCGCGATCGGCCCTGGCGAGGCGGCGAGCCCTTCTGCGACCGGGACGGGTTCGCCCGGCGCGTTCCAGACGGCCACCTCCAGCGGTACGGACTCGGGGTACACGGCGGGGCGGATGCGCTCGTCGAGGACGCGCCTGAGGCGGGCTTCGACAAGGCTGCGGTCGTCATGCATGCGGGGCTGCTCCGTGGGTTCGGGTGGTGGTTACCAGGGGTGGGCTGCGGTCGATGGTGCCGATGTGGTGTAGAGCTCCCCGACCGCGCGCAGTTCGAACCGCGCCGACCGCTCACCCTGTTCGGGCTTCAGGCCGGGGACGAAGAATGCTCGCTGGCAGGTTGCCCCGAGGAAGCGCCGTTTCCCGTCGGGCAGGACGCGGTGCAGTGTGTAGTGACGAACCGCCCCCGGGGCGGCCTGCCATCCGAAGCGTAAGTCGCCGCCCGTGGTGGCGGTGATCCTCAGGTCGGCCGGGGCGGCGGGGCTCTGTGCGGCCTTGTCGCGCACAGCCAGGGCGCCGAGCCGCCATTTCACGGGTCCGCTGCTCGCGGTGAGTCGGACACCGAGCGCGCGCACGGTCCCGGTCGGGCTGTTCAGCCGCACGGTCGAGGTGGTCCAGCCGCTGCCCGGGCCCGCGGTGCCCACGGGGAGGTAGGTGTACGGAATGGGTGCACCGGGCGTCGAGGGCTCGGCCACGGCCACCGCGAGCTCGACCACGACCCGGCCCGCGTCGGCGCGGTGGGTGAGCTCGACGACCGTCTCCGCGCTGAGCGGGAGCCTGGTCGCGTACAGGTCCACCGTGGTGGGCGCATCGAGCGAGCCGTCGACGAGGAGGCTGCTGCCTCCGTGCCAGGCATCGGCGAAGTCATGGGAGACCGAGGGGCGTTGACCGTTCGTGCGCACGACCCATTGGCGGGACGGGAGGCGGTCCTGAACGCCGAGATGGTTCCACTGCGCGTCCGACGTCACCTTGCCGCCCTCGTACCAGCGCAGTCCGTGGCCGGTGTTGAAGGTGGTCGCGAAGGGCACGGTGTCGACGGTCGAGCGGTCGGCGACGGCACGCGCGGGAGCCCGCCAGGACTCGCCGGGGGCGGGCCGCGACGGGTCGAGCGACTGCCCGCTCCAGAACCGGTCGTCGGCGGCGTGGAACTGGGCCGGGGTGCGGTCCGCGGGCAGGTGGTTACGGGTCCACTCGGGCCGGTAGAAGCCCAGCGAGACGATGTCCGCCGTGTTCTCGGGGATGATGGCGTCCCAGTCGACGGACCTGTTCCAGCCGTTCGCCTCGACATCGACTCCCGCCCACAACTCGTAGCGGCTGCGCCCTGGTTGCTGAGCGACCTGACCGGAGGACGCCAGCGAGGACCGCGACCAGCGGAAGTCGATGAACATGGAGTCGGCGGCCTGGAAGAACGCCTTGTTAAGGTCGTTCAGCGCGCCCTGCCAGCTCACCGAACCGTTCACGGTCATCGAGTCGTACCAGCAGACGCGCAGTCCCTTCGGCGCGCCCAGACTCTTCAGCTCCTTCACGAAACCGAGCATGTCGGCCGCGAGTGCGCTGTTGCCGCCTCCGGTCTCCGCGTTGATGAACCAGCCGTCGAAACCGTACGCCGTGGCTACCGCGACGAGCCGCTCGGCGAGCGGGAATCTGCCGAAGGAGTCCTTCTGGACGAGGTCCCGGGTCCAGCGCAGATCGCCGCTGTAGTCCACGGGCGGCAGGAAGACATTGCCGAGGACGGGCACACCGTGGCGGTGTGCGGCGTCCACGATCGGGGCGTTGGGCGCGAGGATCAGGCCCTCCCCCGACGAGCCGCCCCAGAAGACCAGCTCGTCCAGGTAGGACCAGTGGGTCAGGGCGTAGTAGTCGGCGGTGGCCGCGCCCTGGGAGGGGTTGCCGGCGGTGGGGCCGAAGGAGACGAGGGACTGGACGCGCGCCTGCCCGCTGCGGGCGGTGGCGTTGACCGGCGTGGGCGTGAACCGCCGGGCGAGCGGCACGGCCGACTTGTTGAACGCCAGATCAGTGTCGTCCTCGGCGCGCCAGGCCTTGAGGCTGCGCCAGGTGATGCCCTGGCCCGGGGTGCCGGAGGGGAACGAGTCGGGGTACCAGTAGGAGGCGTACGGCGTGCCGGGCGTTGTCTTCGTCGCGGCGGACGCGATGCCGGGCACGAGGGCCGGGGTCACGGCTGCCGCCGCCGATGCCAACAGGAGGGCGCGTCGGCTGAGGTGGGGGGTCATGGTGTCGCTCCGTTTCATGGCCTGTCCCCAATCGCCGGAGGGCCGGTGTTCAGCCCCTCCGGCGATTGAGGAGCGGGGTCTGGGGCGGAGCCCCAGTTACGGGTAGGGGCGGGGTGGGGAAAGGTCATGCGCCGACCTGCCCCGGGGTTACCACTTCGGTGATGCCTCGTGCAGCAAGGTGCTCCTTGTCCTCCGCGCAGCCCGCGAGGACGGCCGTGGGCCGGACGCCCTCCATCGTGAGCCGGGCGAAGGCCTCGAAGAAGGCGCCACCGGGTGCGCACCTGGATCGCCGGGGCGCCGACTCCTCGTCACCGGTGTCGACGACGAGCGCGGTGGCGCGCGGCGCGGGACTGTGTTCCTTCCCCCGCCACTCCTCGACGATGCGCGCGATCGTGCGGCCGACCGGTTTGGCCTGCCCGTCGTTGGTCAACAGACCGAGGTTGTACTCGAGTTCGGGGAAGTCCGCGAGCGAGCGGGACACATCGTGGGAGCACCACCAGGTGACTCCCCAGACGTCCTGGCAGTCCAGCGCGTTCGCCACGGTCGCCTCGGCGAAGTGGGCGGCGTGCTCGGCCGGGACGAGCGGCGCGGGTGCTCCGACCTCCTGCAGCCATACGGGCCGGCGCGGATCGAGAGCCCAGGCTTTGGAGAGCTCGATCAGATAGGCGGCATGGTGCTCGGTCGCAACTCCCGTACGCCCGTGCCGCTGGGCGGTGCCGTTGAAGACCCAGGAGTGCACGGCGGTCGCGGCGCCGATGCGTGCCGAGTGGGCGGGGGTGAACGGGTGGTCGTCCTGGTACCAGACCGCGTCGTACTCGGCGTGCAGATGGAGCCTGCCGGGCGCCCCGGCCTCACAGGCGTCGAGCAGCCGCCGCAGCCAACTCCCGGCCTGTTCGGCCGAGATGCGGTCGGGATCGGGGTGCGGGCCGCTGGAGAACTGGTTGATCTCGTTGCCGACGGTCATGCCGATGAAGTTCGGCCGGTCGCCGAGCGCGGCCGCGAGCGTACGCAGGTACTCGGCCTGTCCCGATACGACATCGGGGTCGGTGAACATGTTCCGCCGGTGCCAGGTCCGGGTCCATGCGGGCAGGAAGTCGAAGCTCGACAAGTGCCCTTGCAGGCCGTCGACGTTGACGTCCAGACCGCGTTCGGCCGCCGCGTCGGCGAGCTGTACGAGCTGTTCGACGGCGCGCGGGCGGATGAGGGTCCGGTTGGGCTGGAAGAGCGGCCAGAGCGGGAAAACCCGGATGTGGTCGAGGCCGAGGCCGGCGATCGAGTCCAGGTCGGCGCGTACGGCGTCGAGGTCGAAGTCCAGCCAGTGGTGGAACCAGCCCTGGCTGGGCGTGTAGTTGGCGCCGAAGCGCGGCACGGAAGAGCTCATGGGGAAGGGGTGTCCTGGTTCTGTGGTGCGGCACTCGGATCGGAGCCGGGCAGGTCAGCCCTTGACGGCGCCCTCGCCGACACCGCGGAAGAAGAAGCGCTGCAGACAGGCGAAGAGAACGATCAACGGGAGTACGGCGATGACCGTGCCCGCGGCGACGAGGCGTTCATCGTTGGCGAAGGTGCCGTGCAGATAGTTCAGGCCGATGGTCAGGGTGAAGTTCTCCGGGTCGCTGAGTACGATCAGGGGCCACAGGAAGTCGTCCCAGGCGCCCATGAAGGCGAAGATGGCGACGACGGCGAGGGTGCCCTTGACCGAGGGCAGGGATATGCGCAGGAATCGCTGCCATGCGGTGGCCCCGTCGACGAATGCCGCTTCCTCCACCTCGTGCGGGAGATTCAGGAAGGCATTGCGCATCAGCAGGACGTTCATCGCCGCGATGCAGCCGGGCAGCAGTACGGCGATCAGGGTGTTGTTCAGACCGAGGTCACGCATGGTGGTGAACTGGGCGATGATGATGCCCTCGACGGGGACGAGCATCGCGAGGATGAACACCAGGGTCGCGACCCTGCGTCCGCGGTAGCGCATCCGGGCGAGGGCATAGCCTGCCAGTGCGGAGCCGATGCAGTTGGTCAGCACATTGGCGGTGGCGACCTTCAGCGAGTTCAGCGCGTAGTCCCAGACCGGGATGGTCCGGGAGACGCGCGCGTAGTTGTCGAGCGTCGGCTCGCCCGGCAGGAATGTGGGCGGTGAGCTGAAGATGTCCTCGTGCGGGCCTTTGAGCGAGGTGGACAGCTGCCACAAGAAAGGCCCGACGGTCAGCGCCAGTACGGCGATCAGCAGGCTGTAGCGGAGTACGAGCTGCCAGCCGGGGATGCGCCTGCCGTCGGCGTCCGTGATCTTCATGAGGCTCATGCGTCCTCCTTGCGGTCGGCGCGGAGGACCAGCAGCATCAGGGCGACGGTGACGACGAAGACGACCACCGAGATGGCCGAGGCGTAGCCGACACGGCCGGTCAGTCCGGTGCCGACGCGCTGGACGAGCATCACGAGCGTGGTGTCCTCGCCTGCCGGGCCGCCGCTGGGACCTGCCATCAGATAGACCTCGGAGAAGACCTTGAAAGAGGCGACGGAGGAGAGCGCACCGACGAGGACCATGGTGGAGCGGACCGCGGGGACGGTGACGGTGCAGAAGCGGCGTACGGCCCCCGCTCCGTCGACGGCGGCGGCCTCGTGCAGCTCGCGCGGGACATTGGCCAGCGCCGCCAGATAAATGATCATGTAGTAGCCGAGGCCCTTCCAGACCGTGACCGCCATCGCGCTGCCGAGCAGCAGCCACTGGTCGCTGAGGAAGCCGACCTTGCCGACGCCGACCGCCTCGAGCACCGAGTTGATCAGTCCTCGGTCGTCGAGCATCCACACCCAGATCAGGCCGACCACGACGATGGAGGCGACGACCGGGGTGTAGAAGGCCGAGCGGAAGAAGGTGATGCCGGGGATGTGCCGCTGTACGAGCATCGCCAGCAGCAGCGGCAGGATCACCAGGGCGGGGACGACACCGAGGACGTACAGGGTGCTGTTGCGCAGCCCGATCCAGAACATCTCGTCGTCGAGCAGTTCCCGGAAGTTGGCGAGGCCCACGTACTGACCGGGGACCAGGGTGCGGCGGTCGGTGAAAGCGTTGACCAGGGTACTGAGGAACGGATACAGGCTGAAGGTACCGACGACCAGGAGACCTGGCGCCGCGAACAGCCAGGGGCTGGAAGGCAGTTGGCGCCTGATCCCACGGGCGGGCCGGCGGCCGTCGGAGCCGGGGTTCCGGACGGCCGGGCCCGCCGTGATGGGATCGGGCGAGATCGCCTCGGAGGCGGTGGGGGTCTTCATCGCGGACTCGGCTCAGCTCTGCCGCAGCAGCCGGTCGCAGGCCTTGACAGCGTTATCAAGCGCTTCCTTGGGGCTCTCCTTGCCCTGCAGCGCCCGGGCCACCGCGTTGCGCAGCTCCGTCTTCATCTGCTCACTGAACAGCACCGGTGTGTAATTGACCGCGGTCTTCAGGGACTTGGCGGCCGCGATGCGCACCCGGGTCACATCAGTGCCGTCCTCCTTGGTGAAGTACGGGTCGTCGAGCGATCCTGCGGTGCTCGGGAAGATGGCGACCTTCTTGGCGAACTCCATCTGACGGGTCGCGTCAGTCACGAAGTGGGCGAAGGCGACGGCGGCGGGCTTCTGCTTGGCCCGGGAGTTCACCATGACGCCCATGACATACATATTGACCTTGCCCGTGCTGCTGACCTGGTCGGTGATCCCGATGTTCCTGTAGAGGCTCGGGGCCTGCTTCTTGAAGTTCTCCAGGTCCAGCGCGCTGCCGGGGTTCATGGCGACGGACTCGGTCAGAAACTTGTGGCCCGACGACTCGGGGGTCGCCGTCAACGCCTGCGGGTCGAGCGCCTTGGCGTCGTACAACTCCTTGTAGCGGGTGAGGAGTTCCACTCCCTTGGCGTCATTGAAGGCGAAGCCGGTGCCTTCCTTGTTCATCAGCGGGACGTCGTAGCGGCCGAAGTCCTCGATGGTGGGCACATTCGCGAGGGTCGCGATCCTCCCCTTGCTCTTCCCTGCCATCCTCAGCCCGGCATCGAAGACCTCGTCATAGGTCTTCGGGGGCTTCTCGGCATCGAGTCCGGCATCCTTGAAGAGACGCTTGTTGTAGAAGAGCGGGCCGGTGTTGAGGTACCAGGGAAAGGCGTACGTGCCGTCCGCGCCCGGTATCCGGTGGCTCTGCCAGGCGCCCTGCAGATACTCCTTGCGGTACTTCGAGGCCGCCTTGTCGAGGTCGAGCGCGAGCCCGGCCTTGGCCAGCGGGGCCACCAGGTCCGGGGAGACATTGACGACGTCGGGCAGCGTATTGCCTGCGGCATCGGCGCTGATCTTGTCGGCGTAGCCCTCCGCGGGCCGGTCGACCCACTTCACCTCAGTGCCCGGGTAGTTCTTCTCGAAGGCCGCGATGACTCCGTTGAAGTAGTCCTTGAAGTTGGCCTGCAGGTTCCAGGTCTGGAAGGTGATCTTGCCTTCGACCTTGCCGGATGCGTCGGACGAACCGGCGTCGGATCCGCCGCCGCAGGCACTGAGCGGCAGAACGGTGGCGAGGACGGCGGCAGCAGCGAGTGCCCTGCGGGGGATGCGCACGGTGAACGACTCCTTTGCTCGGACCAGACGTGCAGACCTTGCAAGTGAACCGTCGATGAAGTCAATACATTCGGTGGAACTAATGCGTAATGGCGAACATTAGTCCAGGTCAGAAGCGTGCAAGGAACGACTTGCAGTGATCGGCTAATACGCTTTAGAGTGCATGTGCTCAAGCGCATTAGTACGCAGGGGGAAAGAGGCGCGGATGGCAGCGAATACCCCGTCCGACAAGGACACCTCGCCGACCAGGCGCGCTCCCGCGCGGCGCCCGACGATGAAGGACATCGCTCAGCGTGCCGGGGTCTCGGAGAGCGCCGTGTCCTTCGCGCTCAACGACCGGCCCGGCGTCTCGGAGATCACCCGTGACCGGATCCGGCGCGTCGCCGAACAGCTGGGCTGGCGGCCGAGCACGGCGGCTCGCGCACTGTCCGGCGAGGGCTCGGCGACGGTCGGCCTCGTGCTGGCACGGCCGGCCGCGACGCTGGGCGTGGACTCCTTCTTCCTCCAGCTGATCTCGGGTATCCAGGAGATCCTGGCGGAACGTCAACTCGGTCTGCTCTTCCAGGTGGTGGAGGATGTACCGACCGAGTGCGCGGTCTACCGCCGCTGGTGGGCCGAGCACCGGGTCGACGGTGTCCTGGTGGTCGACCCGCGGACCGACGACCCGCGTCCGGAGCTCCTCGACGAGCTGGGCCTGCCCGGTGTCGTCATCGGCGGACTGCCGGACCAGCATCCCAACCTGTCGCAGGTACGCGCCGACGACACCGGAGCGATGGCTTCCGTCGTGGGCCGGCTGTACGAGCTGGGGCACCGGCGGATCGTGCATATCGCGGGCCTGCCGTCACTCGCCCACACCGACCGTCGCATCCGCTCCCTGCGCGCCGAGGCCGGCCGGCGCGGGCTGACCGAGGTCCGGTCGCTGGCCACGGACTACTCCGACGCCGAGGGCGCTGCGGTGACCCGCCGGGTGCTGGAAGGGAGCACACCGCCCACCGCACTCATCTACGACAACGACGTGATGGCAGCGGCCGGAGCGGCCGTCACGGCGGGCCTTGGCCTCTCCGTTCCCGGCGACGTGTCGATCGTTTCGTGGGAGGACTCCGTGCTGTGCCGCATGGTCCATCCCTGGCTGACGGCACTCTCCCGGGACACGGTCGCCTTCGGGCGGATCGCCGCACAGGAACTGACCGCTCTGCTCGACGGCGGCGCGGCCCGGTCGGTACCAGTGCCGCTCCCCCGGCTGATCGAGCGGGAGAGTACGGCGCCCACCGGAGACGACCTGGCCACGGGCGTCTCTTAGATCTGGCGCGGAGTGTCACCGGAGATGGTCGGGGTTTGCACGGAGAGCAGTCTGCTCGGCCCAGATCGTCTTGCCGGTCGATGTGTAGCGCGTTCCCCAATGCTGGGTCATCCGTGCGACGAGGAAGAGACCACGGCCGCCTTCGTCCTCACTGCCGGCATGACGCAGATTGGGTGAGGTGTGTCCGGTGTCGGAGACCTCGCAGATCAGCGTCTGGTCGCGGATGAGCCGCAGTTGGATCGGGCCGTCGGCATACCGGAGGGCGTTGGTGACGAGCTCGCTCACCACCAGTTCGGTGATGAAGACGAGGTCGTCCAGTCCCCAGGCGCCGACCTGCTCGGTGGCCACGGCCCGGGCGCGGCCGACCTCCTCCGGATCGGCGGCCAGTTCCCACTCGGCCACCTGATGGCGGTCCAGCTTCTGTGTACGTACGAGCAGCAGCGCGGCGTCGTCGTCCACGGGGCCCGGCAGCAGCGCGGCCACTGCCTGGTCGCACAGCTCGTCCAGCGGGCGTCGATGCTCGGTGAGCACTGCGCCGAGCGTTTCGAGCTGGACGTCGACGTCCCGGTCGCGACTCCGGACGAGGCCATCGGTGAACAGGGCGATGAGGCTGCCTTCCGGCAGTTTCATCTCCACGCTCTCGAAGGGCACGGCGCCCAGGCCGAGGGGAGGCCCCGCGGGAAGGTCGGGGAAGGTGACGGTGCCGGAACCGGAGTGGACGACCGCGGGAGGCGGATGCCCGGCCCGCGCCATGCGGCACACTCCGGACACCGGGTCGTACACGGCGTACAGGCACGTCACCCCGAGCGCTTCGTCGTGGGGCACCTGCTCGCCCGCGTCAAGGACGGCCGCCTGCTCGTTGGCGCCCTCCCCGACGAGGTCGTCGAGGCGCGCGAGAAGCTCCTCCGGCGCGAGGTCCAGCCGGGCCAGCACCCGTACGCTCGTACGCAGACGGCCCATGGTGGCGGCAGCGCGCAGCCCGTGACCGACCACGTCTCCCACGACCAGGCCCACCCGCGTGCCCGACAGGGCGATGACGTCGAACCAGTCGCCGCCCACCCCGGCCCTGCTGTCCGCCGGCAGATAGCGGTACGCCAGCTCAACTGCCGTCAGCTGCGCCAGATTCTGCGGCAGCAGACTGCGCTGGAGCATGAGGGACGCGGCGTGCTCACGGGTGAAACGGCGGGCGTTGTCGATACATACGGCGGTCCGCGAGACAAGCTCGTCGGCCACGGCCCGCTCTCCGTCGTCGAACGGCGCGGGGTGGCGGTCCCGCGAGAAGGTGACCAGCCCCAAGGTGGCTCCCTCGGCACGCAGCGGAACGACCAGCCGCGAGCGCGGCGGCAGTTGCCCATTACCGCGCTCCGTATCCGCCGGGGCATCCAGCACCGGACGGCCGGAGGACAGGCTGCGTGCCTGGGGCGAATCCGGCGGGTAGTCGACTCGCTCCCGTCCCGCCGGCCGCGCCCCTCCCGGGCCCGCCCGCTTGGATTCCGGCTCCTCCCACACTCGGACCATGTCCCGCGCGTGCGCGGATCCCTGCGTGGGCTGATCACCTGCCAGCACGACCTCCAGGAGGTCGACCGTGACCGCGTCGGCGAACTGCGGGACGGTGACCACGCAGAGCTCCTGCGCCGTACGGAATATGTCCAGGGTCGTACCCACCTGTCCGCCGGCCCGCACCAGGAGATCCAGCCGCTGCTGTGCGAGGTAGGCGTCGGTGATGTCCACGGTCTCCTCGCACACACCCAGCGAGACACCCCCGGCGTCCTGCAGCCGGTAGTACGAACAGGACCAGACGTGGTCGTGCTCCGGGTCCACGGGCGGGTGGCCGCTGTAGTGCAGCCCGATGACAGGCTCGCCGTTGGCGAGGACCCGCCGCATCATCTCCTCCAGAGTCGGCGGATACCCCGGGGACAGGACCTTGCCATGGGTCACCATCTCGTCCGGGCCCAGGCCGACGTACTGCGAAGTACCCATCTCCTGACGCAGGGCGGAGTTAGTCCACACCACCCGCAGATCCGTGTCGTAGACGGCCAGACCGACGGGTGACTCGGTGGCCAGCCCCCGGAGCATCGACTGCAGGGACTCCCACTCCTCCGTTTCCTCCGCATCGGCCACCGCCAGGAGCCAGGCGGGCCCGGCGCCCTCGTGGGTCAGCGCATGCGTTGCCGTCACAACGCGGACGATATGGCCGTCCCGGTGACGCATATGGAGCACCTGACGGCCGCCATGTGCCGCGCCCGCCAGGTCTGCCGCCGGGTGGATGTCGTCGACGGGCTCCACCACCAGAGCACCGATCGGGCGCTGAAGCACCTCCTGGGGCGGGTATCCCAGCAGCCCCTGCGCCTTCGGACTCCATCCGACGACCCTGCCCTCGGCATCCAGCACAGCCGTGGCTGCCCTGGTGACATCCAGGGGGCCACGGAAGCCGGCATCCTCGGCTGAGTTCACTACGCTCATGGCGCCTGCCGTGGGACGTCGGCCCAGCGGGCGGCGAGCAGCAGCGCGATGTCGTCGGGCCTGTCGGTGGCCTGTCTGGCCTCGAGGATCAGTCGGTCCGCCGCGTCGGCGAGAGGGTTCGAGCCGACTTTGGCGAGTGCGCTGCGCAGCCGCTCGACGCCGAGGTCGATGTCGATTCCCGGCTGCTCCACCAGTCCGTCGGTGTAGAGAGCCAGGACGGCGCCCGGCTCGAGCAACATTTCGGTGACGGGGTAGGACGCCTCCACGTCGACGCCGAGCACGACGCCACCAGGGATGTCCAGGACCTCGGTCCTGCCGTCGGGATGGCGCAGCAGAGGCTGGGGGTGCCCGGCCCGTACGGCCTGCGTGGAGCCGGATTCCCGGTCGAGGACGATATAGCAGCAGCTGGCGAACTGGCCCGGATCGAGGTCGATGAGGAGCCGGTTGGTGCCACTCATCACCTCCTGCGGGTCATGCCCGCTGAGCGCGAAGGCACGTACGGCGCTGCGCAGTTGACCCATGGTGGCGGCGGCGGAGACACCGTGTCCCTGTACATCGCCGATGACCAGGGCCAGCTCCCCGCAGCCGGTCTCCACGACGTCGTACCAGTCGCCCCCGACTTCCAAGCCCTGGGTGCCGGGGAGGTACCGCCCGACAGTGTCGACAAACTCGAGTACCGGCAGCCGGTGCGGCAGAAGAGCATCCTGCAGACCACGGGCGAGTGCGGCTTCGGAGTCGTAACGCTGGGCTCGCTGGAGGGCCTGCGCGATGAGTCCGGCGAGTGCGGTGAGGACGGTGCGCTCTTCCGGGCTGAAGCCGCGCGGATGGTCGAAGCCGAGGATGCAGGAGCCGACGGGGCGGCCGGAGGCGATCAGTGGCAGGAAGGCCCGGGCGCCGACGTCCGCGTCGATGGGGATGCCGGGGTAGGCGGCGGCCAGTCGCTCCATGGACTCGAAGAAGATGGGGCGGCCGGAGGTGAGCGTCTCGACGCCGGGCAGCCGGGCGTCGAGCGCGACGCCGTCGAAGCGGTCGAGGAAACCCTTCGGGAAACCGGTCTCCCAGGCCAGATAGAGATGTCTCTCGTTCAGCAGGTAGATCGCCAGTTGACGGCCGCCGAAGGCGGGCAGCAGTTCCTCCGTGACCACGGCGGACACCTGACGGGCTGTGACGGCCTCCGTCAGCGCGATGGCCAGGGCGACCGGGCGGTACAGCGACGACGCGCGGTCGGTCGGGGAGCCGAACCCGGGGCCCGGCCTGACGATGGACCCTGACGCATAGGCCGGTTCCTCTGCCGGGGTCAGTGTGGCGGTCAGGCCGTCGTGGCTGGGGTAGAGGGAGACCGTCAGCCATTCCTTGGGCCCGCGGCGGGCCATGAAGTGGACGGGGTCGTACCCGAACAGTGCCGCCCGGTAGTGGTCCTCGTAGGCGGGGTGCCCGAACCACGGCAGGACGTCCCACAGAACGCGTCCGGCCAGCTCGGACCGTGCGTGACCGAGCAGAGTCTCCGCATTGCGGTTGATGTGGGTGATCCGCCCGAGGCGGTCGAGCGAGAGGATGCCGCGCGGGAGCCGGTCGGTCGCCTCGGCGACGGCCGGCCCGGTGCCGAGGTCCACCAGGTAACCGGTCAGGTGGCTGCCCGGACCGTCGCCGGGCGGCTGTGTGCGACGGCCCGAGAGTTCGAGCAGATGCAACCGTCCGTCCGGTCCCCGTAGCCACATCCTGCGCGACACCGGCCCGCCCGACCTGGCCGCCTGGGCGGCGACGGCCCACAGTCCGTACGCGTCCTCCGGCGCCAGACGCTCCGCCAGAGCCTCGATGGTGCCGGCGAAGCCCGCCGGGTCGGTGCCGAGGATCGCGCACAGCTCGTCGTCGGCGGTTACGGCGCCGCTGTCGAGGTCCCAGTCGAAGTAACAGATCCGCACCGGTGGGGCGGAGGCGGTGGGCAACTGGACGGGCGTCGGTTCACCGTCCCACTCGACGAGCCCTCCGTCCTCGCCCAGCTCCGCCAGAGCGGTTCCGAGGCGCCTTGCGGCAGTTTGCATCCGGCGGCGGTCGGGGTGGTCGACCGGGTGTCCGGGCGTGGCGGGCCGCAGCACCACCAGCACGCCGAACTTCTCGTCGCCGCCGACGACAGGCGCGTACAGCGAGCCGAAAGGGTACGGCAGGCCCGCCATAAGCTGCGGGAACCGGCGCATGGCCTCCTCGGCGTCGCCGAGGAGGACAGCCTGACCGGAGCGGTAGGCCTCGGCCACCGGGAACGGGCGGTTCACATGCATACGCCACCAGGGGCGGAACAGCCGGACGGGCAGCCCGGCGAGCACAGCCAACCGCAGCAGCCCCCGCGTGCGGGAGCGCAAATAGACGCCGCCGGCGTACCCGCCGACAGCTTCGGTCGCGCCCACCGCGGCTTGTGCGAGCACCAGGGACAGCTCGTCCGGAACTCGGCCGCTGCCGTTCAGTCGCCCGGGCATTGCCCCACTCTGGCTCTGCGGGGTGTACCCGGCCGCGCCGTACCAGGTCACACAGCCAGCATGCTCCCCGGCAGCCGTGCCGCGCATCTCAGTGCACCTGATATGTCTGACCACAGCGAGGCCCCGCCGCCGAGGCGGCGGGGCCCGTTCGGGCGCTGAGGGCCGTCAGCGCATCGGGTCGATGTTCGGGCCACCGGAGCCGGGGGCGGAACGGGCGCGAGTGCGCAGGCGACTGGGAGCGAGACCGGTTCGACGGTCGTCCATGGCGGCCATGGCCAGGCCGAGCAGCAGGGCCACGAGGCCGACGATGATGTTGTTGACCATGGTGCGCACCGTATCCACGTTGCCGGACACGACCCACGGAGAAATGATCGTCCATGCTCCGATGGCTATGGCGCACCAGGCCATGGCGTGGGTCCGCTCGTATGCCGAGCCGAACCCGCCCATGCATATGGCGTAGGCAACGCCGGTGATCAGATTGCAGACGGCCAGAGTGGTGAGGCCGTTGAAGCCGACTATCCACGGTGAGGCGGCCAGGTACAGGCCCGTGAGCAGGGCGAGGGTCTCGATCGCCTGGGCACGGGGAGTGGTGGTCGCCCGTTCGAACCGAGATCGCATCTCGGCCAGGTCGGGGTGTTGCTCAATGCTCGGATGGGTGGTCATGCGGGCCGCCTCCTATAGAAGCCTTTATCTGCCCTTTAACTCCATGAAACGCTTACCCGGCATGCCGGTCAACAGGCGGCACAGAAGCACCTTTGGCCAATGCTCCGCCTGCGGGTTCACCGCTACTTGGCGGGCTCGATGTTCTGGTTGGCGTGGAACAGATTGTGCGGATCGTAGATCCGTTTGATCTCCGCGAGCCGGTCGTAGTGGTCGCGGTAGGTGGCCTTGACCCGGTCCTGGCCCTCGCCCGCGCCGAGGAAGTTCACGTACGAGCCGCCCATGGAGTACGGCTGCAGCTCATCCCAGTAGTCGACGGCCCACTGCTTGATCGTCTGCGCGTTGGCCGGGTCGGGGTCCATACCGGCGATGACACCGGACCAGACGGCGTCCCGGTAGGCCCACGCGGTGTCGTCCGTGCCGACCTTGTGGGCCGCCCCGTCGACCGGGTAGAGATGCATGGTCGACAGGTCGGTGGGGAGGTTCTCGCCGTACTTGAGGTGCACATCGATGGCTTCGTCCGTGATCCGGTCGAAGAAGGACCCGCGCCAGTACCACTGCAGGCCGGCGGGGATCAGTTCGTCGAACATGGTCTGCAGCGCGGGGTACGGCATCGGTGCCGTGAAGTGGAAGGCCGGCCGGCCGGGCTCGGTCACGGGCGCGAGAGTCTCCTCTAGGCGGGCCAGGTCTCCTGTCCAGCACCACACGACGCCGCACATCTTGTGCCCATGGATCTCTTCCGGGAACGGCGGACCCGGCGGAACTGTGAGCAGCGCGAAGAAGCCGTAGAGGTCCTCGGGTGCCTGCGGCAGGAAGTCGCGGTACCACCGCAGCACCTCGCGGGTGCTGTCGACCGGCCAGACGGTGATTGCGACACCCACGGTGTGCACCGGGTTCAGCCGGAAGTCGAACGAGGTGACGATGCCGAAGTTCCCGCCACCGCCGCGCAGCGCCCAGAACAGGTCCGGGTTCTCGGTCTCGCTCGCGGTGACGAAACTGCCGTCGGCGAGCACGACGTCCGCGGACAGCAGATTGTCCACCGTCAGACCGTACTTGCGGGTCAGGTAGCCGTGACCGCCGCCGAGGGTGAGGCCTCCGACGCCCGTTGTCGACATGATGCCGGCGGGGGTGGCGAGGCCGAAGGCGTGTGCGGCATGGTCGAGATCGCCGAGAACACTGCCGCCGCCCACCCTGGCGGTCTTCGCGGCGGGGTCGACGCGCACCCAGCGCATCGGCGACAGGTCGATGGTGACGCCGTCGTCCACCAGACACAGGCCCGGGCCGCTGTGTCCGCCGCCCCGTACGGCGAGTTCGAGACCGTGGTCGCGGATGAAATCGACCGCATCCATCACATCCGCCGCGTCCGTGCACCGCACCATGGCAGCCGGCTCACGGTCGATCATTGCGTTGTAGATCTTGCGGGCCTGGTGGTACTCCGGGTCCTTGGGGCCGATGACCGGACCGCGCAGGGCAGTCCGCATTCCTTCCAGAGTGGTGCCGTCCATCGTGATCTCCTCGACGAGGTGCAGACCGCAACCCGCCAGGCCTTTCGGCCATTCCGGCCGCAGCATCCCGGCCTCGCCGCCGTGGTATTCGCCGACGGCGGGCCCCGGCCCGGGTCGTCTGGAAGCCCGGGCTCTCTCAGACAGCCGACCAACTCGCTCGGCGGCTGAGCGGAACAGCGGCCGAGCGGAACAGGGGCAGGGACGGATGTCGCCTCTCCTGCTGGGCTGTTGCTGAGCAACAGTGCGTGCCAGCGGTCCGGCACCGTCATGGGCCGCAAGCGCAGCCGGACGCCGAAGAGCTGACATGACCAGCGTCCCGCCGGTCGGCGAGCGGCGCAATCCCGCCGCATCGCCAGGTGCCCGGGCCCGGCTCGGGGAGCACCATGGGGCCATGGACGGAAGCATCGGTGACATCAGCGCACCGGGGCGCATCGCCGAACCCGACGAAGGCATCACCATCGAGGAACTGGCGCTCGCGGCCCGCAACCACGGGCTGCCGCTGGAGGCTTTGCGCTACGACCTCACCCCGGCCGGACTGCACTACGTACTGGTCCACTACGACATCCCCGCCGCCGATGCCGACGCGTGGAAGCTCACCGTCGGCGGCCGGGTGCGCACCCCGCTGACCCTGGACATGCGCACACTGCTGTCCTTTCCGGCCGTCACTCAGCGCGTGACGATGGAGTGCGCGGGCAACGGCCGGGCCCGGCTCTCACCACGGCCGGTGAGCCAGCCATGGCTGGTCGAGGCGGTGGGAACAGCCGAGTGGACCGGCGTGCCGCTGCGCACACTCCTCGCCGAGGCGGGGGTGGAGGCGGATGCCGTCGAGGCCGTGTTCACCGGAGCCGATCATGGCGTGGAGCGCGGCATCGAGCAGGACTATCAGCGCAGTCTCCCGTTGCCCATGGCCACGGGCCGCGATCCCGAGGTGCTGGTGGCGTACGAGATGAACGGCCGGCCCTTGCCGCCGCAACACGGCCATCCACTGCGGCTGATCGTCCCCGGGTGGTACGGCATGGCGCACGTGAAGTGGCTGCGCGACATCGCCCTCACCGACGTCCCGTTCACCGGATTCCAGCAGGCGGTGGCCTACCGCTACCGCCAGTCGCCCGAAGATCCCGGCGAGCCGGTCACGCGGATTGCTCCGCGTGCCCTCATGATCCCGCCCGGGTTCCCGGACTTCATGTCCCGCACCCGTGTCGTACGTCCTGGCCGGGTGCGACTGGAGGGCCGGGCGTGGTCCGGCCGTGCCCCGGTGACAACGGTCGAGGTGAGTACCGACGACGGGCGCTCCTGGAGCGATGCCGAGCTCGCCCCGCCGGACGGACATGGCTGGGCCTGGCGCCACTGGCAGGCGTCCTGGACCGCCACGCCGGGCAGCCATGTGCTGAGCGTGCGGGCCACTGACGCCGAGGGCCACAGCCAGCCGCTCAGCCAGCCGTGGAACCGCGGCGGGTTCGCGAACAACCTCGTCCAGCGGATTTCCGTGCTGTGCGCACCCGGGGCGTAGCGCCGAAGACGGTGAAGCCTTGAGGAGGCAGCTCCGGCAATCTCCGCCTTCGGGTGGTCAGAGCCTCTCGGAACGTCTCGGTCTCAGAGCGTCTCGGCCTCAGAGCGTCTCGGACAGCGAATCCGCCAGCCGCCGACGCGCGGTCCGGGCGGCCGGTACCGCCGCGGCCGCGACCGCGCCCAGAACTGCCCCGACCACCACCGACACCAGCAGGACGGCAGGCGGGACATGGGCGATCCCGGCTCCCATACCGCTGGAACGACCCTGGGTGTCCACCAGCCAGCTGCCGGACAGCACCCCGAGCCCGGTGCCCAGCGCGGCGGCCACCAGTGCCGTGAAGCCGGCGGCCGCCACGATCGCCGAGCTGATCTGCCGCGGTGTCAGACCGATCGCTTTGAGCGCGAGCAGATCGCGGCCGCGGTCACGGACCCCCGTACTGATCAGTGTCAGCAGCTCGAGGAACCCGATCAGGGCCAGCACCCCGACCAGCGCCGCGATCACGCCCCGCGCCGGTTCCAGCCGGTCCGCCGGATTGGCCGTCTCGCGGATCTCCAGCGCGCCCCCGGCCCTCTCGGCGAGAGCGCTGCTCACCGCCCGGGGATCCGCGCCGGGCCGCAGGACGAGCAGGTGGAAGTCCGGCCGCAGTGCGGGATCGCGTTCCTGGAGCGTGTCGACCGTCGTGGAGATCACCCGGCCGCCGGCTTCCGGTTCGATGCTGCGGCCGACGATGTGCAGAATCTGCGGCCGTCCTTCCACCGTCATCCGCACCCAGTCGCCGACCCGTACATCCAGCAGATCGAGCAGCCCTTGACCGGCGACCGCCTCGTCGAGGCCATCGGCGGTGCGCCCCTCGACGACGGTGAACGGATAGGGGGCGCGGGCGGTGCCGAGCCCGCGCAGGGTGATGGTGCCGGTCTGGCCGGGTACCAGGGCGGCGACCTCCACGCCGGGGTGGACCGCGGCGACGTCCGGCGGCGCGGTCAGCGCGCGGTCGAGTTCCTGGCCGGTCAGACTGCCGGGCTGCTCGGCCCGTACGGTCAGCGCTGCGGGCACGCCCATCTCCGCGGGGCGGCTGCGGAACATGTCCAGAGTGGACCAGGCGACCAGCGCAACCGTGATCATGAGCAGCGGCAGCGCAAGGCGGGCCACCGTGATCAGGGTGCGAGTCCGCCTGGGGAAGGCCGCCCGCCAGCCGAGCACCAGCGCCGGCGGCACCCGCATTCCCAGTGCCCGGCGCCCCAGCCCGGTCATCGGTGCGGCCGAGGGCAGGGCCGCCCGGGCGACGGGTACCGGCGGTACTCGTCCGGCCCGCCAGGCGGCCAGTCCTGTGGCGGTCGCGATCAGCAGCACCGCGCCGCTCGGGACGCCGAGCATCACGGCGGTGTGCCCGGGCAGCTCCTGCCACACCCCGGCCGCATCCCCGATCCGGCCCGGTATCCGGGCACCCAGAAGGGCGATCGCCGCCGTGCCCAGCGTGACCCCGAGCAGCGCGAAGGCGAGGTGCTGGACGAGGAAGCCGCGTACCACCTGGCCCGGGGTGAACCCGATCGCTTTGAGGATCGAGATATCCCTCAGCTGTCCGCGGATACGGGCGCTGATCGCCCCGGATGCGGCGAGCGCGGCGGCCAGCAGCGCGCCAAGACCGAACACGGCGAACAGCTGCCCGAGAAGCCGGTCGTCGCTCCCGGCCTCGGCGCGCGCCTGCTGCCACTTGGTCACCTGGGCGACCCGGTCGGCGCCGAGCAGGGTGACGGCCTGCTGGACGGTGAAGTCGATATCGGCCGGATCGTCCAGCCGCAGCCCGACGCTCTGCCCGGTGCTGTGTGGCGCCACGGCGTCGAGCGTGCCCGGCAGCACCCAGCCGATGCCGGGCTCGCCGCCCGGTCGGTAGCGGGGTTCCGCGGCTTCGGCGACACCGGCCACCCGGAGGGTGCGGGCCGTGCCGTCCGATCCCGCGACGGTGAGGGTGTCGCCCGGCTCCGCCCACAGCACACGCGCGACCGAGCTCTCCAGCACGACGCCCGCTGTCTGTGTATTGAGCCAGTGGCCCGCGGTGACGAGCGGCCTGGCGATCTGCGGCGGCTCGGTGCCGGCCGCGCGCAGGGACACGCTCGCCCTGACGCCACGGGACTCCAGGGTCGCCCGACCGGTGCGGTACGGCCCCGAGACACCGGCGACACCGTCCAGCCCGGACAGCGCGTCCGTGTCCGCGGCGACGCGGGTGTGCAGCCAGACGTGGGCGCCCTTGGACTGGGTGAAGATCCGCTGCCAGGGGTTGGCGGCGTAGCTGAACAGGGCCACGGCGAGCAGCAGCGAGGCGATGATCCCGGCGCTGGCCAGGACGACGAAGAGCGACTGTCCGCGGTGTGCCCTCAGATCGGCGTGCGCCCAGCGCAGAGTGGCCCGCACGGTCACTCCTTCAGTTCGAGTACGCCGGAGACTCCGCCGCCCGGGCCGCGGCGCCCCGCCCCGAGCGCGGCGTCGTCGGCTATGCGTCCGTCGAAGAAGCTGATGACCCGGTCGGCAGCGCTGGCCATCCGGGCGTCATGGGTGACCAGCAGGATGGTCTGTCCGCGCTGGTGGAATCGGGAGAGCAGCCGGAGCACTTCCCGGGTGCCCCTGCTGTCCAGACTGCCGGCCGGTTCATCGGCGAGCAGCAGCGCGGGATGGTTCACCAGCGCCCTGGCCAGGGCAACGCGCTGCTGCTCGCCGCCGGAGAGCTCGCCCGGCATGGACCGCTCCCTGCCTTCGAGGCCGAGTTCGGCGAGCAGTTCGGCCCGGCTGTCCCGGGCTGCCCTGGGTGAGGCGCCGGCGAGCAGCGCGGGCAGTTCGACGTTGTCGGCGACGGTGAGATCGGAGACCAGGTTGAAGAACTGGAACACGATGCCGATGCTCCGGCGGCGCAGCACCGCCCAGCGGGCCTCGCGATACTCGTCCACCCGGCGGCCGTCGAGCCAGAGACGGCCGCTGTCGGGCCGCTGGAGTCCGCCGATCAGATGCAGCAGTGTGGACTTGCCGGCGCCGGAGGGCCCGGTGACGGCGACGAATTCCCCGGGCTGGACGGTGAGATCCACTCCGCGTACGGCTTCCACGGGTGACCCTTCGCCGCGATGGGTCTTGGTCAGGCCCTCGGCGCGCACGATCGGCACCGTGTCTCCCCGACCGGTTGCGGGTCCGGACTCGCCCAGCACGGCAGGAGCGGCGTCGTCGCTCATTCCAGCTCCTCCTGACAGCGTTCCAGCCAGTCGAGGTCGGCCTGCAGATGCAGCATCGCGCCTTCGATCAGTAGCTGGGAGACCCTGTTGTTCCGGTCCTCGGATGCGGCCAGCTTCGACAGATCACGCATGGTGTTCAGATACTGCCGCCGCTGTTTGTTGATCAGGGTGACCGGGTCGGCCAGCCCGGACTCCGGGGCGAGGGCGATCTTCATGAAGAACTCGTCCCTTACCCGCGGCTCGTCCGTGGTCTCGTCGAACCAGGCGAGCACGGCCTCACGCCCGGCATCGGTGAGCCGGTACGTACGCTTGTTGGGCCTGCCCGACTGCTCGACGTCCTCGCCGGCGATCAGACCGACCTTTTCCAGCCGCCCGAGGGTGACGTAGATCTGGCCGACGTTCGGCTGAGGGTACGCGGCGCCCAGGAGCTTCTCAAGGTCCTGCTTGAGCTCGTAACCGTGCGCCGGGCCACGGGAGAGGAGTGCCAGGAGCGGCAGCCGCACGCGCTCCCCTCCCTCCCGCTCCGTAGTTTCTTGTTGGCTCGGATACGGGCTGTGGTTCGCGCCACCCGCCTTCTCCGCCTGGACATCTAGTATCGCCCATGCCTAACGGGTATACATAGGCCACATGGGACGGCGGCGCAGCCGGATCGGTGCACTGGGAGGAACCTATGCGGTGGATGCACGCCGCGGGTAGGGGGCTTCTGGTTGTCGCGGTGCTGCTCGCGGGTTACGCGGGCTTCGCCACCCAGCCCGGTGCCGGCGACCCCAAGGGCCGCGGCCCCATGACGCTGGTGACCGCGGGCGATCTCACCGACTATCTCGGTCCGCTGCTGGACGACTGGAATCGCAGCCGTCCGAAGGAGAAGGTCACGCTCGTCGAGCTGCCCGACTCGGCGGACGAGACCCGGGCCCAGATGATCAGCGAACTGCGGTCCGGCAGCGACCGGTTCGATGTACTGAACATCGATGTGGCCTGGACCTCCGAGTTCGCGGCGGCCGGCATGATCTCGCCGCTGCGGCCGGGCCGGTTCCCGCTGAACACCTTCCTGGCGCCCGTGGTGGACACCGCAACTTTCGACGGCCGCCTGTACGCGGTTCCGTATGTCACCAACGCCGGCTTGCTGTACTACCGCAAGGACATCCTGGAGCGGGCGGGCGAACGGCCGCCGCGCACCTGGGCGGAGCTGGCCCGGCTTGCCCGGACGATCGCTCCCCAGTACGGCATGGACGGCTACGCCGGTCAGTTCCTGCCGTACGAAGGACTGACGGTCAACGCCACCGAAGCCGTGCACTCGGCGGGCGGCTCGATCCTGCGGGACGACGGCGCGCTGGTGACCGTGGACTCGGCCGCGGCCCGTGCCGGACTCGAGTTCCTGGCGGGCGGAGTGCGGGAGGGCTGGATCTCCCCCAAGGCCCGCGGGTACAAGGAGGAGGAGTCCCGGCAGGCGTTCCAGGACGGCCGGCTGCTCTTCCTGCGGAACTGGCCCTATGTGTATGCGATGGCCAACGCCAAGGGGTCGAAGGTGGCCGGCAAGTTCGGCGCCGTGCCGCTGCCGGGACCGTCCGGGCCGGGCACCAGTGTGCTGGGCGGCTCCAATCTCGCGGTCAGCAGCCACTCCCGGCATCCGGAGTCGGCCGCCGATCTGATCGCCTATCTCACCAGCGAGCGCGTCCAGCGGCAGGTGCTCACCAAGGGCTCGCTGCCGCCGGTGCGCGCCTCGTTGTACGAGGACCCGGCTCTGATCCGGGCCTACCCGTATCTGCCGACGCTTCGGCAGAGCGTGCTGGCGGCCGAGCCGCGCCCCAAGAGCCCCCGGTACGACCAGGTGAGTCTCGCCGTGCAGGCCGTCGTACAGGACGTCATGGCGCTGCGGCAGACGCCGCAGCAGGCCGTGGCCCGGCTGTCCCGCGAGCTGGGATCGATCTCCCGCAAGGGCTGAATCTGCGCACTCCTTCACACCGGTCACTACTTACATGTTAAGTACTGACCGATTTTTGCATACCCCCAAATTCTCGGGCATATCCGGCAGATTTTCACCGCATCGTTGACACCTTCCCGTCACCGCTACTTAACATGCATGCATAACAGCGCACCCGCTCTGGGGCGCTCTCGCATCCAGCAGGAACAGGTCAACGCGAGATGTTCACAGCTCTTCCGGCCGCCCTCGGCCAGCCCTCCCGCACCACCACCGCCCCCGCCTGGTGGCGCGACGCGGTGATCTACCAGGTCTACGTCCGCAGCTTCCTCGACAGCACCGGGGACGGCATCGGTGACCTGGCCGGCGTACGGGCCGGGCTTCCGTACTTGAGGAAGCTCGGTGTCGACGGCATCTGGCTCAGCCCGTTCTATCCGTCGCCCCAGCACGACCACGGCTATGACGTCGCCGACTACCGCGATGTCGACCCCGTCTACGGCGACCTGGCCGAATTCGACCTGCTGATGGCCGACGCCCGCCGACTGGGGCTCAAGCTGCTGCTCGACATCGTCCCCAACCACTGCTCCAGCGAGCACCCGTGGTTCGGTGAGGCGCTCGCCGCCGGTCCCGGCAGCGCCGCCCGCACCCGGTTCCACTTCGCCGACGGCCGCGGCCCGGACGGCGCGGAGCCGCCCAACAACTGGCGGGCGATGTTCGGCGGCCCCGCCTGGAGCCGGATCACCGAAGCCGACGGCACCCCCGGGCAGTGGTATCTGCACCTGTTCACTCCGCAGCAGCCCGACCTGAACTGGCGCAACCCCGAGGTCGGCGACTCCTTCGAGCAGGTGCTCCGCTTCTGGCTGGACCGGGGCGTGGACGGCTTCCGTATCGATGTCGCCGCCGGCCTCTTCAAGCACCCGGAGCTGCCCGACTCGGCCGACCCCGCCGCCGACGAGCGCTCCCGGGACTCGGTGAACCCGCTGGCCTGGAACCAGCCCGAGGTCCACGAGGTGTGGCGGCGCTGGCGCTCGGTCTGCGAGGAGTACACGGCGCGGGACGGCAACGAGCGGCTGCTGGTCGGCGAGGTCTCCGTACCGACCGCGCGCGAACACGCGGAGTATGTACGGCCCGACGAGCTGCACCAGGCCTTTTTCTTCGATCTGCTCAGCGCCCCCTGGGATGCCGACGCCTTCCGGACCACCATCACGGAGGCGATACGCGACATCGCGGGAACCGGCTCCACCGTCACCTGGGTGCTCAACAACCACGACCAGGTCCGCACGGTCACCCGTTACGCGGGTGAGCCCGGCGTGGAGGCCAGTGGGCTGGGTGCGGCTCGTGCCCGCGCCGCCGCACTGCTGATGCTGGCGCTGCCCGGTGCCGCGTACGTCTATCAGGGCGAGGAGCTCGGCCTCCCGGAGGTCCTGGACCTGCCGGACGATGTGCTCACCGACCCCATCTTCCACCGCACGGGCAGCCGTAAGCGCATCAGGGACGGCTGCCGGGTACCGCTGCCGTGGTCAGGTCACGCCTCCCCGTTCGGCTTCAGCCAGGGCGCGGCCGGAGCCAGGCCCTGGCTGCCACAGCCCGAGTGGTTCGCCGAACACGCCACCGACCGGGCGCTGGCCGACACCCGCTCCTTCTGGCACCTCTACCGCGAAGGGCTCCAGCTCCGTCGCAGTCTTCCCCAGCTGGGCGAGGGCAGCCTGCGCTGGCTGGAGTCGCCGCCACAGGTCCTCGCCATGGTCCGGGGCGACGGCCTGATCTGCGCGGTCAACTTCGGCACCGAACCCGTCGCCGCGCCGGTCGCCGGTACTCCTCTCCTCTCCAGCGGCCCCTGCCCGGACGGTGTGCTCCCCGGAGCGACCGCCGCGTGGTGGACGGGCGACTGCCCCACCCCCTGAACTCCCCGATCCCCACCCTCTTGGAAGGACTGTCACCATGCGACGACTCTCAACGAACCGGCGGACAGCTGCGGCCGCCTCCACGGCACTCGCCCTCGCCCTCGGTGCGACGGCCTGCGGCGGCTCGACCGGCCCGGCGAGCGGCAAGGAGCTCAGCGGCCAGACCGTGACCGTGGCCGGTGTCTGGACCGGCAGCGAGCAGAAGAACTTCCGCAAGGTGCTGGACGCGTTCACCGAACAGACCGGCGCCAAGACGGTCTTCGTGCCCACCGGTGACAATGTCTCCACCTTCGTCGGCAGCAAGATCGAGGGCGGCAACGCCCCGGACGTGGCCATGGTGCCTCAGGTCGGCGTACTCCAGCAGTTCGCCAAGGAGGGCTGGCTCGCACCCCTGTCGCAGAAGACCGCGACGACCGCCGGCGCCAACCTCGCCGAGGTGTGGAAGAACTACGGCACCGTCAACAAGACCTACTACGGCCTCTACTTCAAGGCGGCCCACAAGTCGACCGTCTGGTACAGCCCGAGCGCGTTCGAGCAGGCCGGAGTCACGGAGCCCAAGAGCTACCCGGACATGCTCAAGGCGGGCCGTACGCTCGCCGACTCGGGACTCCCGGGCTTCTCCGTCGCCGGTGAGGACGGCTGGACCCTCACCGACTGGTTCGAGAACATCTACCTCTCGCAGGCGGGCCCTGCGAAGTACGACCAGCTGGCCGCCCACAGTCTGCCGTGGACCGACGCCAGCGTGGTCAAGGCACTCACCACGCTCGGCGAGGTCTTCAAGGACAAGCAGCTCGTCGCGGGCGGCTCCGCAGGAGCGCTGCGCACCGACTTCCCGGGCTCGATCGAGCAGGTCTTCGGACCCGAGCCCAAGGCCGGCATGGTCTACGAGGGCGACTTCGTCGGCGGTATGGCCAAGGACAACTTCGGCCGCAAGCTCGGCGAGGACGCCAAGTTCTTCCCCTTCCCCGGGGTCGACAGCGGCAAAGCACCGGTGGTGAGCGGCGGCGACGCAGCCGTGGTGCTCAAGGACGGCAAGAACCAGAAGGGGGCGCAGCGGCTGCTGGAGTTCCTGGCCACTCCGGAAGCGGCTGCGGTCTGGGCCGGCGCGGGCGGCTTCGTCTCCCCCAACAAGGACGTGAAGCCCGCCTCGTACGCCGACGACACCACCCGTGCCACGGCCAAGTCACTGGTCGAGGCAGGTGACTCGGTCCGCTTCGACATGTCCGACCAGGCTCCGGCCGCATTCGGCGGAACCAAGGGTGTGGGCGAGTGGAAGCTCCTCCAGGACTTCCTGCGCGACCCCTCGGACCCGAAGGGCACCGCGGCCAAGCTCGAAGCCGCGGCCGCCAAGGCGTACCGGAACTGAGGTCGCACTCCATGGCTGTCACTGTCACCAAATCCGGGCACGCCGCCACCCCGCGGCGGCGTGCCCAGCGCAGGAAGCGGAACATCGCGGTGGTGTTCGTCCTGCCCGCCCTGCTGCTGCTCGGCGCGCTGGTCGTCTACCCGGTGCTGTTCTCCGCCGGCCGCAGTCTCTTCGACGCGAGCGGTGATCGCTTCGTCGGCGGCGACAACTACGCCGAGATATTCAGCGACCCCGCGACGCTCAAAGCGATCCGCAACAGCACCATCTGGGTGGTCGTGGCTCCGGTTCTGCTGACCGGTCTCGGCCTGGTACTCGCCGTGCTCACCGAGAAGGTGCGCTGGGCCACCGCCTTCAAGCTGGTGCTCTTCCTGCCCATGGCCGTGTCGTTCCTCGCCGCCGGCATCATCTTCCGGCTCGTCTACGAGGAGGACCCGGACCGGGGCGTGCTCAACGCCGTGGCCGTCGGCGTACACGACGCCTTCGACGACCGCTCCGCCTACCCCACCGCCAGGGCCCGCGAGAACCAGGGCCTGGCCAGGGACCCGGGCGGAACGTACCGCACGGCCGACGCGGTCGGCTCCGGGAAGTCGATCAGTCTCGGCTTCGTCGGAGTGGCACCGGACAAGATGCCGGCAGAGGCCCGGCCCGCACATGCCGCGTCCTTGGCCGCGGCCGCCGCGGACGAGGTCAGGGGCGTCGTCTACCTCGACTTCACCCCCGGCGGCGGCGGTACGCCGGGCAAGGTCGACCCGGCCGAGAAGGGCCTGCCGGGGATGTCGGTGGAGGCGGTACGGGACGGAAAGGTGGCGGCCACGGCCACCACCGCTGCGGACGGCTCGTTCAACTTCCGCGGCCTGGAAGCCGGTTCGTACACCGTCCGGCTTCCGGCGGAGAACTTCGCGGCACCCTACCAAGGCATTTCCTGGCTCGGCCCGGCGCTGGTGACCCCGGCCATCATCGGCGCCTATCTGTGGATCTGGACCGGATTCTCGATGGTGCTGATCGCAGCAGGGCTCGCTGCTCTCCCCCGGGACTCGCTGGAGGCGGCCCGGATGGACGGCGCCAACGAGTGGCAGATTTTCCGGAAGATCACGGTGCCACTGCTCACTCCGGTTCTGACGGTGGTCTTCGTGACCCTGGTGATCAATGTGATGAAGGTCTTCGACCTCGTCTACATCATCGCGCCGGGACCGGTCCAGGAAGAGGCCAATGTGCTGGCGACCCGGATGTGGCTGGTGTCCTTCGGCGGCGGCAACAACCAGGGACTCGGCAGCGCCTTGAGCGTGCTGCTGCTGCTTCTGGTCGTGCCCGCCATGATCTTCAATGTCCGGCGCTTCCGAAGGAGCGGAAAATGAGCGGCCACAGCACCATCGAGCGCAATTCGTCCCCGCGAACGGCCGCGACCTCCGCCCACCTCGCCACTCTGCCGCGGCGCCCGCGCCCGCGTCCGCTGAGCCGGCTGAGCACCTGGTTCGGCAACGGACTGGTCCAGGCCGTCCTGATCGTGGTCGCACTTGTCTGGATCACCCCGCTGGCCGGGCTGTTCCTCTCCTCGATGCGCTCCGAGCAGGACAACGCGACCGAGGGCTGGTGGACGGCGCTGACCGACCCCGGGCAGCTGTCCCTCGACAACTACACCGCCCTGTTCGAGAACTCCGGTATCACGCAGGCCTTCTGGAACACCGTGCTGATCTCGGTGCCGGCCACCGCGCTGGTCGTCGGAATCGCGGCGCTGGCCGGATACGCCTTCGCCTGGCTGGAGTTCCCTGGCCGCGATGCGATCTTCCTGGTGGTCGTGGGCCTCCTCGTGGTGCCCGTCCAGATCGGGCTGCTGCCGGTGGCCAAACTGTTCGGCGCCGTCGGGCTGTTCGGCACGATTCCGGGTGTGATCCTCTTCCATGTCGCGTACGGACTGCCCTTCGCGATCTTCCTGCTGCGTAACTACTTCGCCGAGATCCCGCGCGAAATGCTGGAGGCCGCGCGGATGGACGGCGGCAGCGAATGGCGGATCTTCTCCCGGCTGATCCTTCCACTCGGACGGCCGGCGCTGGCCAGCCTGGCCATCTTCCAGTTCCTCTGGGTCTGGAACGACATGCTGGTCGCACTGCTCTTCGCGGACAGCGAGTCCCAGCCGCTCACGGTCGCCCTCCAGTCCGAGATGCGGCAGTTCGGCAGCAATATCGAGGTATTGGCGCCGGGCGCCTTCCTCTCGCTGGTGGTGCCGCTGGTCGTCTTCTTCGCCTTCCAGCGGCACTTCGTCCAGGGAGTGATGGCGGGCTCCGTCAAATAGCCGGCGTACAAGTGGCCGACGTACGCATAGCCGACGTGAAAGCCGGGTCCTGAACCCGGCTTCACTGCCGGGGTTCGGCCCACGGTTGGCGCAATGGTGCGGGCGGTGCCCGGCGGGTACGCACACTTGCCGGACACCGCCGCCGCAGCCGAGGAGCCGGCTTGGAGACGAAGCCCGGGCCCGACCTCACGTCCACACCCCTCACATCGCTCATGGAGGCGCTGACGCTGACAACGGGCATGGTCGAAGCCGTGAGCCTGCTCGCTCTGGGGTCCGTGTTCACCGCCATGCAGACCGGCAATGTGCTTTTCTTCGGATTCGCGCTCGTGGGCGAGGGCAGCGCTTCCGCAGTGGCGACGTCCGTGTCGCTCGCGTCGTTCGCCGCTGGAGCCCTCCTCGGTGCCCGGCTGGAGTCGGCGATGGAAGCCCGCAAGCGCCGGTGGCTCGTTCTCGCGCTGATCATGGAGTCGGCGCTGCTCGCTGTGGCGGCGTTCACGGCTTGGGGGCTCGTACGGGTGGGCAGTACGCCGTCCGCCCGCCACATCGCGGTGGTGGCCTTGGTGGCGCTCGCCATGGGCATGCGCAATGTGACCGCGATGCGCGCTCATGTGCCGGACCTGCCCACCACCCTGGTCACGCGGACCATCACCGCGCTGGTCAGCGGTTCGCCTCTCGGGCACGACACGGCGTTGGGCTACGGCAGCGGCGCCTCGGCCCGCAGGGGCGTCGCCGTCCTCGCGATGTTCACGGGCGGCATCCTCGGCGCGTGGCTGCTCCACCTGCACTGGTCACCGACGGGAGTTTTGCTCCTCGTGGCCGCCGTCGTCCTCGCCGTCGCGGCCGCGGTCGCCATCACCTCCCGGCACCGTCCTCCGCCGACGATGTGACCCCTGCTTCACGCTCTCCCCGGACGCGGTACGCGATCGGACGATCCCGCGCGCGAGCCGCCACGCTCCGCCTTGTTCCGCCTCGTTCCGCCTTGTTCCACGCAACAGTTCCACCGTGCGGCCACGGTGCGTGAGCTATGTTGCACGAGTGGGACGACAAGGAGGCACACCGGTGCCATCAGGGCAGCAGGCACGCGCACAGGCGTCTGCGATCACGCCGGGAAAGCAGTCTCCGGACGTGGAAGCAGCTCCCACGGACAGGGTTCTCGCACTGTTCGGCGGCCACCGGCTGTCTCCCGCGCAGCGACGCATCGCCCAGTACATGGTCGACCACCTCACCGAGGCCGCGTTCCTGTCGATCACGGATCTCGCGGAACGCGTGGGTGTGAGCCAGCCGTCGGTGACCCGCTTCGCCTCCTCCTTGGGTTTCAGCGGATTTCCCGCGCTCCGAGAAGCCCTCCAGCCGATCGCGCTGAGCGCGGGCACCCAGTCCCCCGACACGCGGGAAGAGATCCGCCGCAATGAACTACAGGCGGCCGTCGACGCCGAGATCGAGAACCTGGAGAGTTTGCGCCGTGTTCTGGCCGACCCCAACCAGGTGCTCGAGATCGGCCGCGACCTCGCCCTTTCGACGCCCCTGACCGTTCTGGGCCTGCGGATCTCCGTGTCGCTGGCGGAATACTTCGCCTATGCCGCCAGACGGATCCATCCCGACGTGCGCCTGGTGACCCGCGGCGGCAGCGTCGCCTACGACGCGCTGCTCCAGTCGCGGGAGGCAGGCGGGACCTGGATGCTGGCGTTCGCGATGCCCAGGCACGCCAACGAGACCCTGGCAGCGATGCGGGCCGCCCGTAGGACGGGGCTGCATGTCGCGCTGATCACCGACCTGACACTCGGGCCGCTTGTGGACGAGGCCGATGTGGTACTCACCGCCGGCACCGGATCACGTCTCGTCTTCGACTCCTACGCGGCGCCGGTGGTCATGTCCGCCGCCGTCCTCCAAGCCATGGCCGATGCCGATCCCGAGCGCACGCAGGTGCGACTGGAGGGCTACGAGCATGCCGCGGAACAGCACGACTTCTTCCTCGAGGACTGAAGCGGGTTCCTCCTCCCGGACCGACACGAGCGGGTACCCGCTTGCGTCGACCTCGGCGACGGGCCGCCCTGCCTGCCGGTTCGCGCACCGAAGACTTGATCATGGATCAGTCATCACATTTTGTGCATGAATTTTTTCATACCCTTGCTTACTCGACGGTATATATATTTACTGCATCTGCGACCCCCGGGTGCCCCGAAGTCGCGAGCCAGACCTCAGCCCTCACCGAAGGAAAGCCGGCGGTCCGCACCATGCACCTCACGCCTCGCCCCGCCGCACGCGGCGCAGCCCGCAGGAAGCAGCTGGGGCCGGTACGACGGTCGGTTCTCTGGTCTCCCGCGAACGTAAGCGGACGCGGACTCGGCATCGTCTGCCGACTCGCGCAGTCGGTGGACAGCACCACGACAGTGAATGCCACTCAGGTACGCGCGGTGTACCGCATCGAGCCCCTACGGGCCACGTGACCGAACACCCAGGGACGACGCCCCTCCTCCTCGCGTCGGCCCATGGTGTTCAACCCGGGCGCTGCGCCTTTTTCGCGCGGATGCCCTTGGCGGCCCCGGTCAACCCCTGGGCCGGGGCCGCCACCAACCTCCGCGACCACCCCCGCGATCAGAGCCCATCCGCCTCACATCCGGAAGCGACGACGATGTCCCAGACCTTCTCACCGATCGACTCCGACTGGCCTTGTCAGGTCAAGGCCCCCGGTAGCCACGATTGGGAGCGCACGGCGGCCCGGTGGCTGCGAGACCTCCTGCCGGCCCGCTATGCGGGCTATTCGACGCTCACCCGCCACCACATCCTGCTCGCCCGCCATGCGCACCTCCAGGTGCAGCACGAGATACGTGCCGTGCGGGTCGCACTGCAGACCTGCCGGGCGGAACTGCCCACCCTGGGCGTGTCCGAGGTCATCATCGAGAGCACCATCAGGCTGTACGCCATCGAACTGGAGCAGCTGAACCGCCTGGCCCGCGGCGTCCGGCTGATCACCGAGGCACTCCTCGCGGGCACCGATGCGCACCGCAGGCGGACGCACGTCTAGGAGCGGGGCGTCCCGGCCGGCCAAACCGGTCGAGCGGACACCGGAGCGCGAACGCCTGACGTGCGGGCCCGGCCTGGGCACCGCACGATGGAGTTCGCCACCGGCGGGTCCACCGACGGGGGTCACCGGCTCCTGACGAGGGGACCCCTGGATGCGCCAGTACCCGCCCATCGCCGACCACGGGATGATCGGTGACCTGCAGACCGCTGCTCTGGTGGCGTCCGACGGAGCGATCGACTGGTTCTGCGCGCCGCGATTCGACTCGCCCAGCATCTTCGCCGCTCTGCTCGACCAGGACCGTGGCGGCAGTTTCCGGATCGCAGCCGACCACCCGGATGCCAGGATCACCCAGCTCTACCTGCCCGACACCGCAGTCCTGGTCACCCGTTACCTCACCACCGACGGGGTGGGCGAGGTCCTGGACTTCATGCCGGTGGACACCCCGGAAACACCCACGGACCGGCACCGGATCTTCCGGGCGATGCGCGTCGTGCGCGGCAGCATGACGTTCACCGTGGAGTGCAGACCTCGCTTCGACTACGGCCGTGCCACGCACAAACTGAGCCTGACCGAGGCGGGCGACGCCGCTGTCTTCACCGGCCCCGGCGTCGACGTTCACCTCCAGAGCACCGCACGGCTGAGCGCCGACAATGACCGCGACGTCCAGGGCGTCGTCACACTGCAGGCCGGTGAAATCGCCGTCGTCGTACTGACCACCTGCGCCGGCGGCGACGCGCCGCCGGAGCCTCTCAACGCCGATATGGCATGGGCCACTTGGCGGGCGACCGTACAGTACTGGCACGGGTGGCTCCGGACGTCCCGGTACCGCGGCCGCTGGCGGCAGACCGTGAACCGCTCGGCCATCACGCTCAAGCTGCTCACGTACGCGCCCACGGGCGCCCCGATCGCCGCCGCGACCGCGGGACTGCCCGAGCAGGTGGGCGGCGAGCGCAACTGGGACTACCGATACACCTGGATCCGGGACGCCTCGCTGTCCGTACGATCGCTGATCGACCTGGGTTTCACCGAGGAGGCGGACGCCTTCCGCCGATGGCTCGGCCAGCGGGTGGCCGCGGGCGCGACCGTCTCCGGCGAGCCGCTGCAGATCATGTACCGGGTGGACGGCGACCCGCACCTGAGCGAGGAGCTGCTCGACCACCTGGAGGGCTATCTCGGATCGTTCCCGGTACGCATCGGGAACGGAGCGGCCGACCAGCTCCAGTTGGACATCTACGGCGAGGCTGCATTCGCCATGCTGGAGTTGGGAGCCATCACGGAGACCGCCGGCTACCAGGGCTGGCTGGCTCTCGCAGGTGTCCTGGACTGGCTCGCCGACAACTGGGACCGGCCCGACGAAGGCATCTGGGAGACCCGCGGCGGCCGCCACGACTTCACCTACAGTCGGCTGATGTCCTGGGTGGCCTTCGACCGCGGCATCCGTATCGCGCGCGACAACGCCCGACCCGCCGACCTGGAGCGCTGGACCGCCACCCGCGACGCGATCTTTATGCAGGTGATGGAGCGCGGCTGGAGCGAGCAGCGCCAGGCCTTCGTCCAGCACTACGACACCGACGTCCTGGACGCCTCACTGCTGCTCATGCCGCTCGTCGGGTTCATCGCGCCCAAGGACCCGCGCTGGCTCGCCACTCTCGACGCGATGGAGCGCGAGCTGGTCTCCGACAGCCTCGTCTACCGCTACAACCCGTCCGCCTCTCCCGACGGACTCCGGGGCTCCGAGGGCACATTCACGCTGTGCACCTTCCACTACGTGCAGGCGCTCGCCCGCGCGGGGCGGGTCGAAGAGGCACGCTATGCCTTCGAGAAGATGCTCACCTACGCCAACCATGTCGGCCTATTCGCCGAGGAGATCGGCCCGACGGGAGAGCAACTGGGCAACTTCCCACAGGCGTTCACCCATCTGTCCCTCATCACAGCAGCCGTGGCACTGGACGTGGAACTCGACAAGGCCGAAAGTCTGGGGCCATAGCCGACGCGCTGGACGCGCATCGCACGGTCCGGAGGCGCATCGCAAGCTGACGCGGCGCATCCCCTCCCACCTCCGCCTACGCGGCTGTGTACGCCAGCCACGACGCAACCGCCTCGGCGATGGGCTGCCCCGTCTCCAGCTCGACAAAGCCGAACTGGCCGCCCTGGTTGCACTCCAGGAACCACCAGACACCCTCGGCGTCCTCGGCGAAATCGAAAGCCCCGTAGGCGAGACCGGCAAGGCCTGTGAAGTCGTGGACGGCCCTGGCGATGCGGTGGGGCACGTCGGCGGGCTCCCAGGCCTGACCGGTGGTGCCGTAGCGCCCGTCCACCTGGCCGGACGCCGAGATCTTCCGGGCAGCGAACAGCCGCCCACCGACGCAGGTCAGCCGGATGTCGGCCCGTTTGGGAATGTACTTCTGCAGCAGGGTGGGGGCGGCCGCGACGCCGGAGAAATCCGTCTCGGGCCCGATGCGGGTGGTGGGCAGCGTGACCGGTGGATCGCTGCGCGGCGGACCGGAGGTGGACTTCACCACGATCTCCCGGTACTGCGCCGCGAACTGGCGGGCCACGCGCGGAAAGGTGGTGATGAGCGTGGGCGGCACGGCGAAACCGCTGCGATGGGCAACGCGCAACTGCCATGGTTTGCAGCGGGCTTGTGCGGCCACGCAGGGATGGTTCATCCAGCGTGCCGTGGTGGAGTTGAGCATCCCGTACAGCGCCTGCCCGGACTCGGCGGTGAGCCACTCCGACGGCTCGGAGGCGTGTGCCGCGGCCTCCCCCGGCCTGCGCACCCATATGGAACGCAGGCCGCTCATGCTCACCAAGCGCCCGTCGTACGACAGATAGCCCCGAAAGTCGCCGCTGACGAACTCCGCCGACAGTGCGGCCTCGCCGGGGAGGTCAGCGGGATCGAATCGCACCAGCGGAATCCCCCGTTCGTGCAGACCGGCCACCACCATGTCCGTTGTCACATCCTGCTGACAGGTCAGAATCAGCACAGTCATCGACGCGCCGGTCCGGTCAGTCGTCGAAGTGCGTCTGCGAACCGGCAGTGGAGGTCGTCGTACCGGCCGCCAGGAGCACCGCCCGGTCCGCGATGGCGGGGCGTCCGTCGGACAGGACGTTCAACTGCAGGGCGGAGTCGTACGTGTAGGGATCGGTGACTGCTGAATTCTCGGCCGGACGGGCGTAGTTCAACACAAACGGTCTCATGAGTCTCCTCGAGTTCCCCTGGCGTGGTCCTGCGCCACACGTAACAGTACGTACCGAAGGCGCAGACGGTCTCACTACGTACCGTCACATCCGGCCCAAAGTGGCGTGACGGGCGTCACATCGCCGAGGGTCCCCCAACCGTCAGTACCGCTGGGCCTTGGCGATCCTGGGGGTCAGATTCAGGTCGGCGGGCTTGCGGCTGATGGCGATGGACTGCTCCTTCTCGCCCGGATCGAGGTCCTCCGCGCCAACAATTCTGCTCTCCACCACCTTGCCGGAGGGGTCGGTGAAGTCGACCTGCACGGCGTACGACGCCTTCTGGTCGGTGCGGTTGGTGATGCTGACCACCGCGGCGACCAGACCACCGGTCTGGGCCCGCGGCTTCCCCGTCAGTGAGACGTCGGACGTCGCGTTGCCGCTTCCCTGCACCTTCTTGAGTTCGGCAGCGGCCGCTGCGTTCGCACGGGCCACCTCGGCCGAGACGGAAGACTCGAAGGCGGAGGCGGCAGCAGACGCGGACGCCGCCGCGGCGGACGCTCTGGCGCGGGCCGAGGCGGCCGCCGAAGCCAGGGCGGAGGGCGGCGTACCTGAGAACGCGGACATGTTGGGAGGCGTCGGGCGGGGACTGAACGGCGAACTGCTGCCGGTGTCGCCGTTGCCGGTGCTGCACGAAACGAGGACGGACGCGCTCGAGGCGGCAGTGATCAGCGTCAACGCAACAATGGCCAAACGCCTCGTGCTCGCCCGGCCCTTCACGCATGCCGTCATCGGGGTTCCCTTTCACTGTCGGTGACTGCGGGTCACCCCCCCCGGTTGCCCACCCGTGTCGTGAGCTCAGTAGCGCAGGGCGCTCGCGATTCCGCCCATGTCGGCAAGCGTGCCGTCAGGCACGAAGCGCACCTCCGCGCCCGTGTCCAGGGACCGCTCGACGATCTCGTCGACGATGTCGTCGAGGGCATCCAGATCACCGGGTTCGGCCGGCATCAGGTGGCCGCCGGACTCGCGGACGGTTTCCCGGTAGTTCTCCTCAACGGCCAGCAGCGCGACCCGGCCGGATGTCACGTTCTGCCGGATCTCGTCGACCCCGGCGGCGAACGCCCGTCGTCCTCGGGCCTTGTCCAGTTCCTCAAGGACATGGGCGACTTCCTTCTCGGCCCGGGCCTCGACGAACGGCCGTACGGCCTGCCACACGGCGTCGGCGGGTCCCGTTGCCAGCCCTCCCTGCGGGATGTGGGTGGCCGTCCCCTTGGCCACCGTTCCGACACCGTCGAGAAGAGCGAGCGCCACCGCTTCACCGGCCACATACAGGGGCCGCGGATCGGACTTGAGTACGGCACCCATCGCAGCGTCCGCCTCCCGCAGGAACTGGCGGGTCTGCTCGTCGCTGAAGGTGCTGGGCACATCCCCGATCCGCTCCTGGCGCTCGGCGTCGGGGTCCTCAAGGCTCCGGGTCAGTGGGAACGCCCCCCTTGCCTCCTCGACGACGCGCTCCGCTCCGCCGCTCCACAGAGAGACGCGGTCGGAGGAGACGGCCAGCACCCAGAAGGGGTGCTCGGCGGCCTGCGCCGAAACGAGGTTGCGGGTCAGGAAGGTGTCCGAGAGCACCACTCGCTCGGGCACCGTACGGCCCAGCGACCACACCTGGTGCTCTCCCGGCGCGGCGAAGACCGCCAGCCCGTCCTCGGCATGTACCAGATCGACCTCCGCCAGAGCCATGTCCAACTGCTCGGTGACATCGATCCGCCTGTCCCGGGTGACGGCCGGATCGGCCTGAAGCTGGCCCTTGGCCTCGGCCATCAGATTGCGCAGACGCACAGGGTCCTGCGCGTTGTCCGGTTCGCGGCGATGAGTGGGCATCAGAACCGTCACTGCCGGATAGGAACGCTGCTGTCGCAGCTGGAAGAGGGCAGCAGAGCTGAGAGCCGGGTGCATCGGAACCCTTTCAGAACGCGCAGGCGTCGTTCGCGACGGGAGGGGTCGTCGCAGCCGATGGCGACGAGTCCGGACAGCCGTGCCTGCGTGGCCACCAGATCGACACTATGAACCATATGTCCACTTCGTCGATGGGGCAGAAGATGCGCGGGGAGCCGGCTCAGCGCCGCACGATCTCCTGATCACGGTCCAGGCCGGCGGGGGCGAGCAGCGAGCGGGCCGCCTCGGTGTTCCCGGCTCCAGCAGCGACATCGCCGCCCAGCGACTCCGCCCGGACCGGCATGCCGGCGCCGAGCAGTTGGAGCCCCAACGGGGTCACCGCATGCAGGACGTACTTGCCTTCGCGGCGGCTGGTCACGAGACCCCCGTCGCGCAGGACGCTGATCTGATAGCTCACGCTGGGCAGTGAGACCCCCACGGCCTCGGCCACCTCGGAAGTGGTCCGGGTGCTTCTGTCGGCCACCTCGGTGAGCACCGCAGCCCGGGTGCGGCCGAGCAGCCGCTCGAGTCCGTCCTCCGTCCCCCGCACGAGGTCGAGCGGCGCTTTCGCCACCGGATAGACGAGCACCGGGGCCAGGGCCGGATCCGCGAGGGCGGTCGGCCGACGCCAGCAGAAGTACGAGGGAACGAGAAGCAGTCCGCGGCCCTCCAGGTACAGGTCGCGATCGACGGGGTAATCCACCTCCAGCACCGGGGAGTTCCACCGCGCCAGCGGGTGCAATCCGTCCAGCAACGTCTGTGTGCCGCCTTCCAGCAGGGTGCGCGCTCGCTGGCTGACATCGTTGCCGACAGCGGTACGGATGCGGGACCAGTACGGCCGCAGCAGTGCCCCGTGATACGTCGCCAGTGCGCCTGTCAGCGAGGCAAGCGCATCGCGACCAGGACCGCCGAGCGAGGTCCAGCTCGGGATCGGGCGGGACTCGGCCAGTCTCGACATCTCGCGGACCAGCTGTCTGTGCGGGGTGAGGCGCACCTGCTCGAGGCCCGCGGGCAGATCGGCGCCGGGGACCGGCGGGGTGAGGAAGTCCGGGATGTAGCCGGAAGGGGGAATCACTGTCCGCAGCAGATGCAGGGCACGATTCACCAGCGGATCCGTGCGGAGCCTGTGGTGGGCCGAGCTACGCCAATCGCCGAACTCGAGCCGTCCCTGTCCGGTCTGTAATCGGCACACACTGCAGACCAGTTCCCACAATGGGTCGGGCTGCGGAGCGATTCGGATGTTCTGCAGGTCGTGGGGGGTGAAGTGAATGCGGAGCACACCGCCTCCTTCGCTCACAGGCCCTGTGTGGGCCATGGCCGCCCCGGCATCGGCGCGACCATAGGTGGGGACGAGCGGCATCCCCCTCATGGTTGCCCTCCCATCGCCCCGTCCTCGCCCGGAAGAGGGTTTGGCTTCTTCGCATCGGTTTCCCCGAGGTGAGAGGCCGCAGAGTCACTCACTCACCTGTCGTCAGTTCGTCCTGTCACTTCGTCCGATCGGCCGGCCCGCCCCCGGCCCGTCCCCCTCCGCCGTCCAGCTCTCCTGGGCCGACGTGCTCGCCGGGCGTCGAGAGCTCCTCGACCGCGTCGACGCCGACCACCGCGCCGGTGGACCTCTTGCCACGGCGCAGCCGGCCTTCCAGCCGGCTCGCAAAGGTGGTGAGCGCGAAGTTGAGCACGACGAAGATCACGGCGACGACGGTGAAGCTGGCGATGGTGTTCGCCCCGTAGTTCGCGCTCATCGGGCGGACCGATGCCAGCAGTTCGGAGAAGCCGAGCAACGCGCCACCGAGCGCGGTGTCCTTCACGATGACCACCAGCTGGCTGACGATGGCGGGGAGCATCGCGGTGACCGACTGCGGCAGCAGCACGTACAGCATGGTCTGGCTCTTGCGCATACCGATCGCCTTGGCCGCGTCGGACTGCCCCTGGGGAAGGGAGAGAATGCCCGCCCGTACGATCTCGGCGAGCACCGAGGCGTTGTAGAGCACCAGGCCCGTGACCACGGCGTACAGCGGCCGGTTGTCGGGACTGATGTCGGTGTACTCGGCGTACGCCGCGTTGGCGAATAGCATCAGGATCAGCACCGGGATGGCACGGAAGAACTCCACGACGGCGCCGGCCGCGCCCCGTACCCACCAGTGGTCGGAGAGCCGCGCGATACCGAAGAACGCTCCGAGCGGCAGCGCGATGACCATGGCCAGGGCGGCGCCTTTGAGCGTGTTCTTGAGCCCCGGCAGGAGGTACGTCGACCAGGCACGGGAATCGGTGAAGAACGGCTTCCACTTGGCCCATTCGAGCTGGTTCTTGTCGACGAGGCTCTGGACCACCCACCAGATCAGCGCTGCCAGCGCGATCACGAACACCACCGTGAACAGGACATTGCGCCGCTTGGCGCGCGGTCCCGGGGCGTCGTACAGGACGGAGGTCACCGCTTCACCGCCACCTTCTTGCTGACCCAGCCGAGGAACAGTCCGGTCGGGAGGGTGAGGCAGATGAATCCGAACGCGAAGATGCCGGAGATGAGAATGAGCTGAGCCTCGTTCTCGATCATTTGCCGCATCAGCGCCGCGGCCTCGGCGACACCGATCGCGGCGGCCACCGTGGTGTTCTTGATGAGGGCGATCAGCACGTTCGCCAGCGGACCCACCACAGAGCGGAATGCCTGCGGGAGGACGATCAGCCGCAGGACCTGGGTGAAGCTCAGGCCGATGGCACGCGCTGCCTCCGTCTGGCCGAGGGGCACGGTGTTGATGCCGGACCGCAGCGCCTCACACACGAAGGCGGACGTGTAGGCGGTCAGGCCGAGCACGGCGAGCCTGAAATTGATGGTGTTGAAGTCGTCCGCGCCGAGATTGACGCCGAGTGTCTGGAAGAGGCCCAGCGAGGTGAAGACGATGATCACCGTCAGCGGGATGTTCCGCACCACGTTGACGTAGGAGGTGCCGAAGCCGCGCATCAGGGGCACCGGGCTGACCCGCATGGCCGCCAGGAGCGTTCCCCAGATCAGAGAGCCGACTGCGGAATAGAAGGCGAGCTGCACCGTCACCCAGAAGGCCCCCAGCACGTCGTAACCCTCAAGAAAGTCGAACACGATCTCCCGGCCTTCCGCGTGTGAGAAGGGCGAGGCGCGCCGCAGCGATGGGCGGCGCGCCGGTCAGGCACCCGCTTCAGCTGACGATGACGCCGATCTTCGGTGCAGGCTCGTTCTTGTAGCCGGCCGGTCCCAGGTTCTTGTTGACGTAGGCCTGCCAGGAACCGTCGCTGACCATCTTCTCCAGGGCGGTGTTGATCTTGGCCTTGAGCTCGCTGCCCTTCTGGACACCGATGCCGTAGTTCTCGTTGCTCAGCTTGAAGCCGCCCAGCTTGAACTTGCCCTTGAACTCGGGCTGCGCGGCGTAGCCGGCGAGGATCGCGTCATCGGTGGTCAGGGCGTCGATGACCTTGTTCTCCAGACCGGTGAGGCACTCGGAGTAGCCGCCGTACTCCTGCAGCTGAGCCTTCGGCGCGATCTTTGTCTTGACGTTCTGCGCGGAGGTGGACCCGGTGACCGAGCAGAGCTTCTTGTTGTTCAGGTCCTCGGGCTTCTTGATGGAGTTGTCGTCCGCCCGGATCAGGACGTCCTGGTGCGCCAGCAGGTAGGGGCCGGCGAAGTCGACCTTCTTCTGACGCTCGGGCGTGATCGAGTAGGAGGCCACGATGTAGTCGACATCACCTCTCTGGAGCAGCGTCTCGCGGTCGGCGCTCTTGGCTTCCTTCCATTCGATGTCGGTGGGCTTGTAGCCGAGCTGCTTGGCCACGTACGCCGCCACGTCGACGTCGAGACCCGTGTACTTGCCGTCCGGGGTCTTCAGGCCGATGCCTGGCTGGTCGAATTTGATGCCGACGGTGATCTTTTTGTCACCGCTGCCCGCACTGCTCTTGTCGCCGTCGCCGGATCCGCAGGCCGTGGCGGTGAGGGACAGCGTGAGCGCAGCGGCTGCTGCGGCAGAGACCATACGAAGCTTCATGGTGATCATCCCTAGTGCTCAAGGATCCGGAGTGCTCAAGGGGCCGGCTCAGTGGTGAAGAATCTTCGAAAGAAAGTCCTTGGCGCGGTTGCTGCGCGGGTTGCTGAAGAACTGATCGGGTGTCGTCTCTTCCACGATCCGGCCGTCCGCCATGAAGACCACGCGGTTGGCGGCCGAACGGGCGAACCCCATCTCATGGGTGACGACGACCATCGTCATACCGTCCCGGGCGAGCTGCTGCATGACCTCCAGCACCTCATTGATCATCTCCGGGTCGAGCGCGGATGTCGGCTCGTCGAAGAGCATGATCTTCGGGTCCATGGCCAGCGCTCTGGCGATCGCCACCCGCTGCTGCTGGCCACCGGAGAGCTGCGCGGGGTACTTGTCCGCCTGGGAGGCGACTCCCACCCGGTCGAGCAGCCGGCGCGCCCGCTCCTCGGCGGCCTTCTTGTCCTTCTTGCGGACCTTGATCTGGCCGAGCGTCACGTTCTGCAGCACGGTCTTGTGCGCGAAGAGGTTGAAGGACTGGAAGACCATGCCCACATCGGCACGCAGTGCGGCCAGCTCGCGGCCCTCGGCGGGCAGGGGCTTGCCGTCGATGGCGATCTCGCCGGAGTCGATGGTCTCCAGGCGGTTGATGGCGCGGCACAGTGTGGACTTACCGCCCCCGGACGGCCCAATGACGACGACAACCTCGCCCTGGGCGATGGTCAGGTCGATGTCCTGGAGGACATGGAGCGCGCCGAAGTGCTTATTGACGTCGCGCAGCACGACCAGCGCGTCGCCCGTGCCGCGGGTGGCAGTTTCCTGGGTCACCGTTACTCCGCTCTTCGGCTTCATAGTCCGACTTCCTCGAGCCGGTCGCACGCTGACTGCCGGGCGCCGATGCGGGTTGACCGTGCGAGTTTTGAATCGGGAACACGGGTGCAAGATCAGCCGAGGGCGAGAGACGATAGGAGGCACCGGACCCTGCGCACGGCGACGCTGCGGGCCGGAGTCGGCACCGGATCGAGTGGCGGCGGGCGGAAGGAGATCCTGGGATGTGTGCAGCCGATGCCTTCCCTGCCGAACCCGCCCGGCCGAGAGGCGGCGCATCCGAGCCCGGGGGGCTCTTTGATCTGCTGAGCGTCGCCGCCGTGGTACTGGACGCGTACGGCCGGATCGCGCTGTGGAGCCCGCAGGCCGAGGAGTTGTTCGGGTACACCGCCGAGCAGGCGCTCGGCCGCTTCGCAGATCGGTTGCTGGTCCATGAGCAGCACATGGAACTGGTGCGCCAGCTGTTCGCCGAGGTGATGGTGGGCGACGGGAACTGGGCGGGTGCCTTCCCCGTACGGCGCAAGGACGGCAGCACGCTGCTGGTGGAGTTCCGCAATATGCGGCTGGAGGACCACCGGAAGGAGCTCTACGCACTGGGCCTCGCCACCGACCAGGCGACGTTGCTGCAGGTGGAGCGGGACCTGGCCCTGTCCACCCGGTTGGTCTCCCAGTCCCCGATCGGGCTGGCGGTGGTGGACACTGATCTGCGGTACGTCAGCGTCAACCCGGCACTCGAACGCATCAATGGCCTGCCGGCCGCCGAGCATGTTGGACGTCACGTCCGGGATGCCGTGCCTTTTTTGGACACCGAGGCAATCGAGTCCGCGATGCGCGAGGTTCTCGCCACGGGCGTTCCGCTGCTTGACCAGGAGTCGGTCGGGCGCACCCCGGCCGATCCGGACCGCGAGCACGCCTGGTCGGTCTCGTTCTACCGGCTGGAGTCCTCCAACGGGGAAGTGCTCGGGGTGGCCACCTCAGTCGTGGACGTCACCGAGCGGTATCGCGCCACCGCCGAGGTCGTTCAGGCCCGGAAACGCCTCGCGCTCGTTGCTGACGCCACCATACGCATCGGCACCACGCTCGACCTCGACCAGACCGCCCGTGAACTCGCCGGAGTGTCCGTACCGGAGCTGGCCGACGTGGCCGCCGTGGACGTGCTCGACAGTGTGCTGAACGCCCGCGGGGCCATCGCGATCCATGAAGGCCCCGCGGTGTTCCGGGCTCTCGCCGTGGCCGCCGCGCACCCCACCGATGCCGTACGCGCCGCTGATCCGCCCGGTGAGGTCGCCAGGTATGAGACCGACCGGCTGGTCACCCAGTGCGTGATCACCGGCCGCCCGGTCCGGGTGCCCCACGTGGAGACCGACGACCTGTTGCGTATCGCCCGCAGTCCCGAAGCCGCGAGGCTGCTGGCCACGGCGGGGGTGCACTCCTACCTCGCCGTGCCACTGATCGCGCGCGGCGAAGTCCTCGGCGCCCTCGACCTCAAGCGAACCCGCAACCCTGAACCGTTCAACACCGACGATGAGATCCTGGCCGGCGAGCTGGCCGCGCGAGCGGCCGTGTGCATCGACAACGCCCGCTGGTACCAGCAGGTGCGCAATACCGCACTCACTCTCCAGCGCAGCCTTCTGCCTCAGCAGCCACCGGACCAACCCGGTCTGGAGATTGCGTACCGCTATGAGCCGGCCCAGGCCGCCAGCGAGGTCGGCGGCGACTGGTTCGACGTCATCCCGCTCACGGGCGACAAGACCGCCCTCGTCGTCGGCGATGTCATGGGCAGCGGCATCAGCGCCGCCGCCACGATGGGCCAGCTCCGCACCGCCACCCGCACGCTGGCCGAACTCGACCTCGACCCCGCCCAGGTGCTGCGCCACCTCGATCGCATCGCCGACCGCATGGTGCAGACCATTACCACATGCATCTACGCCGTCTACGATCCCCACCAGTCCCAGTGCCTCATCTCCAACGCCGGGCACCTGCCGCCGGCCCTGGTACGCCCTGGCCTGCCCCCCGAACTGCTCGAGGTGCCCACTGGCGCCCCGCTCGGCGTTGGCGACGTCAACTTCCAGACCACTGCGCTCGATCTGCGCCCCCACGATGATCTGGTCCTCTACACCGATGGCCTGGTCGAAACGCGCGACCAGGCCATCGATGAACGTCTGCAGACCCTCCTGGCCCTCCTCGCCGCCCCTCCCCGGTCTCTGGAAGAGACCTGTGACGTTCTTCTGCACTCTCTGCGCCACCCCGGAGACCACGACGACGTGGCCCTGCTCATCGCCAGGGTCCGGCCCTGGCCCGCGACCGGGGCGACGCCGACGGCCTGAGGCCGGCTGAGCAGTGCCGCTCATTACACTCATGCCCAGTACAGCCATCCTGGTCAATGCCGATGGATCATGTGGAGAATTCATGGAGGCTCACAGGGGAGACCAGGGCCCTTCGACACACAGAAGAGGAGATGACCCTGGACGGCGACGAACGTCGGCGTGCCATTCTGACGGTCGCGCGACGCAATGGATCGGTGGAAGTCGCCGCCCTCTCGGGGGAGTTGGCCGTTTCCCTGGAGACCGTGCGGCGGGATCTGCGGATGCTGGAGGAGAGCGGCCTGGTCCGCCGTACGCACGGTGGGGCCTACCCCGTCGAGAGCGCCGGATTCGAGACAACACTCGCAGCCCGCACCACCCGGCACGTGCCACAGAAGGCCCGAATCGCCGCGGCAGCAGTTGAGTTGCTCGGGGAGGCGGAGACCGTGTTCATCGACGAGGGCTTCACCCCGCAGCTGATCGCCGAGGCGCTGCCCCAGGAGCGGCCGCTGACCGTCGTCACGGCGTCGCTCACCACCGCGGGCTCGCTCGCCGGCGGGGGAACACGCAGGTACTGCTGCTGGGCGGTCGGCTGCGGGGCAACACGATGGCCACCGTGGATCACTGGGTGACCGACATGCTGGCCGGCCTGGTGATCGACCTGGCGTATGTCGGAGCCAACGGCATCTCCCGTGAATACGGGCTGACCACCCCCGATCCGGCAGTCGGCCATGTCAAGGCGCAGGCCATGAAGTCGGCCCGGCGCCGGATCTTCTCGGGGATCCACACCAAGTTCGGCGCAGTGAGTTTCTGCCGGTTCGCCGAGGTACCGGACTTCGAGGCCATCATCACCAACACCTCGCTCACCGCTGTGGAGGCCCAGCGCTATGCGCTGCTGGGCCCCCAGGTCATCCGGGTGTGAGCAGACCGCTCAGCCCACGATGCCCACCGGGGGCGTTGGCAGGTCTTGCGTCAACATCTTCGAGGACACCGCGGACGACCTGGGCGGCAACCAGGGCGGCGGGGACGCCGGCGACTCGTAGGGCGCTCGCCCGCCACCACCCCTGATCCATCCGCTCTCACCAGGAGGTTCCCCCGTGGCTGTCCACTCCGCGTACTCGACACTTCCCCGGCGGACTGCTGTTCGGACATGAAGTCTCCTCCTTGTCGCCTCCGCCTCGCCCACTGCCAGGAGGATGGTCACCCTGAGTTCTTCCGCCAGTTGACGACTCGCCTCAAGTCCGGCTATCTCCGGTGCGGCGAAGCCGTGGCAGCAACCGGGCCCGGAGCCGGGCGATCCGGGTCCGAGCCGACCCTCAATTTCCCGGCCGGGGAGTGCCGCCAACCACCTTCATATGACGGTGGCATACAGCGAACAGCGGACGGCCCGGCGGACGGCGGGGTTGCCCGCCGCCCGACCGGGCGACTCGGAAGAACCCGAGGCGGTCCTGCCTCGTGCGGGTGTGTGCCGGCAGGCCCGTCGCTCCCAACGGACGTGTCCGGTCAGGCGTCGAGGACGAGCAACTGGGCGTGGTCCTGGTCCCAGCCGACGCACACATCCGCGTCGAGTTCGGCGGCGGTGCGCGAGCTCGGGGACATTTCCCGCATCAACAGCTCCTGCTCCCCCACAAGCAGCCGGTGGCGGATGGTGGCGCCGAGGTTGGTGGAGGACACCACTCGGCCCTTCGCGCTGTTCTCGTCCCGTTCGGCGGGAATGAACGCCAGATGTTCCGGCCGGATGGACACCGCGTACCGATCACCCTTGGCCCCGCGGTCCTGTACCCGGCAGATCCCGAGCCGGCCGAGGTCGACAACGGCCGTGTCGCCCGAGCGTTCCACGATGCTGCACGGCAGGAGATTGGTGTCGCCGAGGAAGTTGGCCACCCAGTCGGTCGCGGGATGCGCGTACACGTCCTCGGGAGCACCCTGCTGCACGATTCGGCCGTCGCGCATCACGACGATTCTGTCCGACATGGACATGGCTTCGTCCTGGTCGTGGGTGACGAACAGTACGGAGATCCCCAGCGACCGTTGGATGGTCTTGATCTCTTCCTGCATCTGCTCCCGCAGCCGTTTGTCCAGCGCTGCCATCGGCTCGTCCAGGAGCAGTGCCGACGGATTGAAGACCAGGGCGCGGGCCAGCGCGACCCGCTGCTGCTGTCCTCCGGACAGCTGGCGCGGGCGGCGGTCGCCCAGCTTGGCCAGACCGACGCGTTCAAGGGCCTCCTCGGCCCGTTGGCGCCGCTCCGTCGGCCGGATTTTACGCATACGCAGGGCGAACTCGACGTTCTCCCTTGCGCTCATGTGGGGAAACAGCGCGTAACTCTGGAACACGACACCGAGATTGCGGTCCTTCGGCGGCAGCTTGTCGACCGGTTCGCCGTTGATCAGCACCGTGCCGGAGGTGAGTTCCTCGAAGCCGGCAACCATCATCATGGTGGTGGTCTTGCCCGAACCGCTGGGGCCGAGCAGGGTGACGAACTCGCCGGGCTGCACGGTCAGATCGAGGTCGTCGACCGCGGCGACGTCGCCATAGGTCTTACGCACCCGGCGCAGTTCGATGGAACCGATTTCCTGAGTCCCGACGACCGGCGAGGCAGCGGTCGGGAGCGTAGCGGAGGTTGTCATGGAGCTCACCCTGTCTGGTCGGCGGCCACCGTCGTCAACGGCAGCATCCGGGCGATGGAACGGCGGCGGAGCATGAAGAGGACCTGCACGAGCAGTCCGAGAGTGGCGACGGTGACCAACATGGCCGAGGAGACAGCGATCTTCGGCGTCAGGTTGTACTGAATGTCGGTGAACATCTTCACCGGCAGCGTGGTCGCACTCGGCGACTGCAGGAACAGCGCGATCACCGTCTCGTCGATGGAGACGGAAAAGGCGAACAGCGCGCCCGCGACAAGACCGGGCCGGATGACCGGCAGATAAACGAACCGTGCCACGGACGGTGTGCCGGCTCCCAGACTCTGCGCGGAGCGCACCAGGGCCGGATTGAGGCCGGAGAGGCTGGCGCGCACGGTGAGGAACGCGTACGGCGTGGCGATCACGGCGTGGGCGAGGCCGATCGGAAGAATCGTGCCGACGAGTCCGACGGAGTTGAAGAACTGGTAGAACGCCAGCGCCAGCACCACGGCGGGGACGATCATCGGAGCGAGGATCACCCCGGTCACCGCGGACCGCCCCGGGAACTGCCGCCCGTGCAGGGCTACCGCCGCAGCTCCCCCCAGCAGCACCGCGAGTACCACGGCGATACCCGCGGCCTGCAGGCTCGCCAGAACGGCCGAGATCCAGGCCGTGTCGCCGAAGAATCCGGTGACCGCGTCGGTGGAGAACCGATCCGGCGGGAAGGTGATGTACCGGCTGTGGTTGAACGCCATCGGCACCACGATCGCGGTGGGTACGACGAGGAACACGAAAACCGGGACGGCGGCGAGCAGCGCCGGGGAGAGCCGAGAACTAGCCGACCTCATGGGCACCTCCCGCGCGGAGGATCCGCTGGTAGACCGCCACGAGCACGCTCACGATGGCGGTCAGCACAAGCGCGAGCGCGGAGGCGCCGGCGAAGTCGGTCAACTCCATGGCGTAGAAGTCGATTTGATTGGCAATCATCTGATCTCCCGGGCCACCGAGCACGACAGGTGTGATGAAGAAGCCGGTGCTGATGATGAACACCAGCAGCCCGGCGGCCGAGACGCCCGGCACAGTGAGCGGAAGGATGACCCGGCGGAAGACCGACAGCTCGCCCGCGCCCAGGGAACGCGCGGCCAGCTCCAGCCGGTTGTCGATCGCGGAAAGCGCGGCGAAGATCGGGAACACGGCGTAGGGCAGGAGGTAGTGCACCATCCCCAGCACGACCGCGAACCGATTGTGCAGCAGCGTCAGCGGATGGTCGGTGAGCCCGAGTCCCTGCAGGGCGCCGTTCACCAGACCGTTGTCCTGCAGGAGGACCGCCCAGGCGAAGTTCTTCACCAGGACTCCGGTCCAGAAAGGCAGCAGGACCAGGGCGAACAGGACGACCCGCGTGAGGGCGCCACTGCGCCAGATCGCCCAGGCCAGCAGGTAGCCGATCACGATGGTCGCGAGGGTGGAGACCGCGCTGATCTCGAACGTATTGATCAACGACTTGATCACCAGCGGGTCTTCGAGCACCCGCTGGTAGGCCTGGTCTTCCATGCTGGAGGAGACGAGCGTCCCCAGCGGGGTGAGAAACAGGATGGCGTCGAAAGCGGCGATCGGAGCGAGGAGCAGCAACCACGTCCCGCGGACGCGGAACCGGCGTCCGCGGGACGTGTCGCAGGCCTGCGCGGGCGCTACGGCGGCGAGGGGCATTGTCAGCTTCCCGCCTGCCACAGCTTGAACCTCTGCTCCGTCGCCTTGAGGTTCTTCGCCCACCACTCGTCGTCGCGTACGAGAATGGTCTCCGCCAGCTTCGGACTGGTGGGAAGAGTGTCGGCGACAGCAGCGGGCAGCTTCGCGAGCGCGGGGGTGTTGGCCAGCGTCAGGTTTGTCGTCCGGTCGAAGTCGGCTCCGGCATCTGCGTCGTTGCTCATGAAGTTCATCAGCCGGAACGCCGCTTCCTTGTTCCTCGATCCCTTGGGGACGACGAAGTAGTCGCCGGCGAGGACACCGTTGGACGAGGAGAAGTTCAGCCTGGCGCCGTCCTTGCGAGCGGCGTTGATCCGGTTGTTGAAGCTGGTGGACAGCGTGACCTCGCCCGACGTCAACTGCTGGACGGGCTCCTGATTGGCCGTGTGGTAGATCAGCCTGTCGCGTCCGGGGTGCTTCGCCAGGTAACGCAGCGCGGCGTCCACATCCAGCGGATAGATCTTGTCGAACGGGATGCCCTCGGCCAGCCGCGCCGCTTCCAGCACGGAGCTGTCCGACAGCTGTCCGTACACCGAGCGCTTGGTGGGGTATCTGCTCTGGTCGAAGAACTGGGCCCAGTTCTTGGGTGCTTGCCCGTCGGGGATGTGCTTCTGGTCCCAGGCCATCACGAACAGGAAGCTCAGGTACTTGATGCCGTACTCCGCCTTCGCGTAGGAAGGCAGCCCCTTGTCGCTGATGATGTCGTAGTCGAACTTCTCGAGCAGGTCTTCGTTGACGGCCTGGACGTACTCCGGAGCCGTCAACTCCACCAGGTCCCACTGCACGTCGCCGGAGTGCACCTGCGTCTTGAGGGCCGCCAGGCTGGTGTTGGCGAGCAGCGTCGAGCGGATGCCCGTCTTCTTCTCGAACGGCTTCAGGATGGTCTTCGTCAGCTGGTCGTTGTAGGAGCCGCCGTACGAGGTGACCGTCACGGTCTTGTTCGCCGGCGCGGTGTTGGTCGACTTGGTGCTGCAGGAGGTGAGCAGGCTTCCTGCGAACGGGACCGCCAGCGCAGCACCTGCTCCCGTCCTCAGAATCGACCGCCGGCTGATGGGTGTCGTTGGCTGCGTCATTTTCGGCACGGCCTCTCTTGGAATTTCCACGCATGCGGGAATCGGACGATGACAACTTCAGGCTGAGCAAAGGGGGATCTACGCCGTCTCATGGCGGAGTGGAGAGTACGGCCGCAACTCTGGGGCCGTCGACGAATCGCTGTGGCTTTGCGGGTTCCGCTTATGCCTTGGCGCGTCGAGAACCTATGGATCTCGAACAATCCATGATTCGTCGCGATGGCTGCGTCACACCGCCGACCGCGTGCCGCAAACCATAGGGTTCGGTTGTCCGGCCGTCAACGATTGTTTTCCGGCAATCACACTCGGACGACGCCGGAGTGTGCCAGGCACGAACCCGCAGTAGAGGTGGAGGCGTTCCCCTTCGCGGAAGAACCGTCGCCTGCGCCGATCAGCAACGGACCGCGGTCTCCGCGGGGGCCCGGGCGGCAGCCGTCTCCGCAGCGGATCCGCGCATCCGGGCCGCGGTCCCGGCCGCGGCCTTGGGCGCGGGCCGGCCACGCCACCGGAGAAGGTGGTGGGTACAGAACGGCCGACCTTTTCGGGCGACCTGGACCGTTTACGCACCCTTTCCTCATGTGCGGGACATCCACTGAATGGCCGTCCAGTGGATGGAACGTACACTTCCGGGCCGCTGGTGCCCGGCCCTAGGTTTCGTACCGCGAGACGGCAGTCGACCGTTCGCGGCCCCGGGCGACCCCCACGCAGGCCGTGCGGCACCGCCCCCGCACGCTCCGCCCCGCACCAACCTGGGTCCGACGTCACACGGTCCCGGATCCCCTTTCTTGCGCCCTCTGGAATTCGCTCCACCGCGTTTTCCGCCCCGCCGCAACGACGCCCCCCAATTGCACAGCACCACGGTCCGGGCAGCCGCCTGACAGATCGGAGGATCGCATGGCCATCGACCACTTCGCGATGAACGACTATGCGCTCCTCGCCGGCTCGCCCTCCCGTCCGTGCCGCATGAGTCAGTTACTCAGGGCGTAACCGGGCGCTGTCATTCTTGTCCAGGGCCGTGCAACCGATGCTGCCTGCAAAAGTGTTGACGTTTCCCGGGCTCACACCATGCTGAATTCAGACCGAGGCTTCCTTCTTTCGCTCACCCTCCTTGAATTCTGCAGCCGATACCCATGACCCACACATTCGGATCGCTCAGAAGGCCCGGGCCGCCCGCGACGCCGGGTGCGCGCGACGCCGCGCCCGCGATGACCGTCAACTCGGCTGTCCCTGCGGAGAGTTGGCACAAGTCGCTGGAGTCCACCGGATAACGGACACCGGAGGCGCCCAGTCGGACAAGAACTGGTCAAAAATTTGTGAGGTAATTGTCGAAACTCCGTCAAATTCGTTCGTTCGGTGGCACGCTCGGCGATTGATCAACCCCCCACAGACCGAGCGATGGAGATCGCATGACCCCCCACAAGAACACCCGGCGCGCCGCTGCCCTCGTGGCCACGGCCGCCATGGTCGTCGTCGGCGTACAGGCCGGATCCGCGAGCGGCGCACCAGGCCGGGCGGACGGCCCCACCCCCGCCCCGACGGGCGTTTCCGCGCGCGACGTGGCCATCAAGTCCGCCCAGGCCGACGCTACTTCGGCCGCCGGCGCGCTCGGCCTCGGCGCCAAGGAGAAGCTGGTCGTCCGTGACGTCATCAAGGACGCGGACGGCACGGTGCACACCCGCTACGAACGCACGTACGACGGACTGCCTGTCCTGGGCGGCGACCTCGTCACGCACACCGCCAAGAACGGCAGGTTCAAGGGCGTGGACAAGGCGAACGACGCCCGCATATCGGTGGCGACCACCGACGCGGTGCGTAAGGCCGCGGCCGGTGCCCGCAAGGTGATCTGGGCGGGCAACGGCACGCCGGTCCTCGCCTTCGAGACGGTCAGGACCGGCGTGCAGAAGGACGGTACGCCCAGCAAGCTGCACATCGTCACCGACGCCGCGACCGGCAAGAAGCTGCACCAGTACGAAGCTGTCGAGACCGGCACCGGCGCCAGCCAGTACAGCGGCGAGGTCCCCCTCTCCACCACCAAGAGCGGCTCCGGCTTCGAGCTCACCGACGGCGAGCGCGGTGGCCACAAGACCTACGACCTGAACCAGGGCCAGAGCGGCACCGGCAAGCTGCTCACTGACGACGACGACAAGTGGGGCAGCGGCACCAACGACGACCGGCAGACCGCCGGCGTCGACGCCGCCTACGGCGCCGCCATGACCTGGGACTTCTACAAGACCGAGCTCGGCCGCAATGGCATCGCCGACGACGGCAAGGCCGCGTACTCCCGGGTCCACTACGGCCAGTCGTACGTCAACGCCTTCTGGGACGACGACTGCTTCTGCATGACATACGGCGACGGCGAGGGCGACAAGAAGTCCCTCACCGAGCTCGACGTGGCGGGCCACGAGATGAGCCACGGTCTCACCTCCCGCACCGCCAAGCTGGAGTACAGCGGTGAGTCGGGCGGGCTCAACGAGGCGACCAGCGACATCTTCGGCACCTCGGTCGAGTTCTTCGCCAACAACAAGAAGGACGTCGGCGACTACCTCATCGGCGAAGAGATCGACATCAACGGCGACGGCAAGCCCCTGCGTTACATGGACAAGCCCAGCAAGGACGGGCAGTCCCTGGACGCGTGGAAGGCCGGCGCCGGCGACGTGGACGTCCACCACTCCTCCGGCATCGCGAACCACTTCTTCTACCTGCTGTCCGAGGGCAGCGGCAAGAAGACGATCAACGGGGTCGACTACGACTCCCCGACCTCGGACAGCTCGACGGTCACCGGGATCGGCCGGGAGAAGGCCTACAAGATCTGGTACAAGGCCCTCACCACCTACATGACCTCGACGACCGACTACAAGGCCGCCCGTGAGGCGACCGTGAAGGCAGCAAACGACCTGTACGGAGCAGACGGCGCGGAGGCGAAGACAGTCGCCGCCGCCTGGGGCGCGGTCAACGTGAAGTAACCGGCTTCCGCTTGCCGTAGAACCAGGTGTTCCTGAGGTCCATCAGGTCCTCGCGGGACTTCTTCACGGAGTACGCCGTGAAGAAGTCCCGCGAGCCTTGACGACCGTACGGACCGCCGTCACGACCCGCCCTCGGGCTCCGAGACGCCCGTGGCGCGGGTGAGTCTCAACGAGCTGCGTCGCCGCGTCGGTCTGGCGAAGTCGAATGTGCTGCGCTACTTCGAGACCCGCGAGGCCGTACTGCTCGAACTCCTGGACGCCGCGTTGCGCGAGTGGCTGGAACAGCTCGACCACGCGCTCACGACGGCCGTCGACGCCGGTGCGGCACCGTCCGAGCGCGGCAACCAAGTGGCCGCCACGCTCGTGACGTCGCCGGCGGCCCACCCGGTGCTGTGCGACCTGATCAGCGCCCAGGGCGCGGTCCTCGAGCGCAACGTGTCCCCGAGGGTCGCCGCGGAGTGCAAGCGCGCCGCCATCGCGAGCGTCGGCAGCCGGCCCGGCTGATGCGCGAAACTCTTCGTCATACGTCGCGCGAGCGGAACAGCAACCCACCGCCGAGCAGCGCGGCGACCGCCCACAGGGCCGGCACACCGAGGCCTTGCCATGGGCCGATGGGCAGTTCGCCGACACCGATGGTCGTCTGGACGGCGAGGCCGGCTGTCATCGGCGCGATCTGCTCGAGGTGCCGCTGCCAGTCCGGGTCGGAGACCACGCGGGTGAGGATCGGGAAGATGAAGAGCAGGGCCAGGACGATGCCGATGGCAGTTGCGGAGCTCCGGACGGTCGTCGCGATGCCGAGGCCGAGCAGGGCGATCAGGACGAGGTAGAGGACCGATCCCACGGCGGCGCGCAGTGTCGGCCCGTCCGTCAGGGACAGCGCCGCGTAGCCGTGCTCCGTGTTGAAGCCCTGGCCGGGCAGAAGGATTCGCCCGGCCAGCACGGACGCGAGGACGGAAACGCTCCCTGCCACGAACATCACGCCGGTGAGGACGGTGGCTTTCGCGGCCAGTACGGTGGACCGGCGCGGCATCGCCGTGACGGTGGTGCGGATCATGCCGGTGTTGTACTCGTTGCCCATCGTCAGCACAGCCACGATGGCGACGACCACCTGGCCGACCATGACCCCCGTGAGGCTGAGCCTGGTCGCGTCCCCGCCACAACCCAGCTCCGAACACCTGGAGTTCGAGGCTACTCCGGCGCTGACCGCCACGGTCGTCGCGATGATGCCGAGCATCAGCCAGCCGATGCCCCCCTCCGTGCGCAGCTTCGTCCACTCCGCACGCAGTGCTCGCCTCATACGTCCCTCCGGCGAAGCAGGACGACGGCCGTGCCCAAGGCGAGCGCGGTGTAGCCGCACAACACGGCGAAGCCTGCCCACGGCGCCAGCGGAAAGTAGCCGGACGCCGGCGTGTAGGTCGTGATCACCTGTTCGTAGTTCCGGACGCTCTGTTGGATGGCGAACCCTGCGGCCGGCGTGACCCGCAGCAGCCACTGCGAGGCCCCTGTGGGCAGGACGGAGGCGGTCGCAAGAATGTAGGGCAGGACCATGCCGACGACGACAACGGTGATCGCCACCGCGCTGCGCCGCAGAATGGTGCCGACAGCGAGGGCGAGCACGCCGGCGACGGCGAGCAGCAGCCCTGTGCCGACCATGACGCGCAGTTCCGTCGGCGTCGGCACCGTGAGCACGTAGAAACCGTTGGCCTGCGCTCGCTGCTCGCCGAGCGGGATCATGACAGCGGCGGCAACCAGCCCGGCGACGAAGGCGAGGGATCCGAGCACGATGGCCTTCGCGACCAGCACCCTGCCCCGCCGCGGGCTCGCGGCCATGGTGAGGCCGATCAGGCCCCGCCGGTACTCGACGGTGATGAACCCCGTGCCCACGACGATCACCACGATCAACCCGGCGAACGCGCCCACCAGGAAATTCTCGATGGTGTGGCCAGGCCCCATGGCCCCTCCGCCCACGACCGGCGCGATGTCGCCGGCCCCGGTCACGGTGAATCCACTGCCCGACTTGGTGTACTGGCCCCTGGTCGTCTGCGTATAGCTGCCGGAGGTTCCCGCGTCGCCTCCCACTTGCTCGTCCTGCCACGAGCCCTGACCCCACTCGCCGCCCAGCGCGACCTGGCCGAAGGAGCCGGTGGCCACGGCGGGGCCGAACCCCGCGCCGGTGGTGGTCTGCTCCATGGCCGACGGGGAGGTGACGAACAGTCCGACCTGCGCCGTCGGCGAAAGCCCGGGCAGATGAGCGGTGCCGACCTCGGTCCAGTGGGTGCCGTCGGCGGAGTCGTAGCCAGTGATCCTGTCACCGGAACGGTTCAACCGCAGCCAGCGCGGAGATTCTTGGGAGACATTGCCGGACCTGCCGGCCGTGTCCTCGGTGTAGTTGTGCTGCATCCGCACCCCGTGGGCGCCGGTGACCATCATCGCCGCGTAGGCCGAACCCTGCTTGAGGTTGTCCTTCACGATGATCCCGGCCTTCGCCCACGGGGAGAGGCCGGACTTGGTGGCCTTCGGCTCCGTTGCGACCACTCCGGTCAGCGAGGACACGGAAACGGTGATGCTGCCGTTTCCCTGCAGCGGCTGGTGCACGAAGTAGAAGTTGTCGTTCACCGCCCCGCCGCCCGGACCGACCGGCAGTGCGGGCTTGTCATCGTGCTCCGACTGGTTACTGGCGGCTGTGCCGACCAGGCCGACCAACAAGATCGCCAGTACCGCGCCGATCATGCCGCGTACCCAGCCGCGCACCGTTCTGAACTTGGTCCATTCCGCGTGCAGCAGTTGCCCGAAGCCGCCCCGCCCAGCCTTCGTGCTCGCGGCGCGTTGCGGCGTCATCGTGGAAGTCATCGTGCGGCCTCCTCGGGCACGGTGCCGCGATACTGCACCGCGTCCCGGGTGAGTTCCATATAGGCCTCCTCCAGTGACGCGCAATGCGACGACACCTCCGAGAACGGCACCGCGTTCTCGCCGAGGAGCGCCACGATCCTTTCGGCCGGCAGTCCGGAAATGGTGACCGTGCCGGGCCCGCTGGAGCTGACGGTGGCGCCTTCGCGCGCCAGCACCGTCATTGCCTGCGAGCGTGCGGAGGTACGCAGGGTGACCCGTCCCTGGGACGCGGACGCGAGCAGGTCGCGCACGCTCATGTCCACGATGACCTTGCCGCGTCCGACGACCACCAGATGGTCGGCGGTTTCCTGCAGTTCGCTCATCAGGTGACTGGACACCAGCACGGCGCGGCCCTGCTGGGCCAGCGATGACAGAAAGCCGCGCATCCACATGATGCCTTCGGGATCGAGGCCGTTGAACGGCTCGTCCAGCATGAGCACCGGCGGGTCCCCGAGCAGCGCCGCCGCGATTCCCAGCCGCTGCCGCATGCCCAGGGAGAAGCCGCCCGTCTTCCGTCCGGCAACGTCGTGCAGACCGGCCTGGCTCATCACCTCGTCGACCCGCTTGGCGCTCAGACCTTGTGAATGGGCCAGCCACAGCAGGTGATTACGGGCGGTCCTGCTCGGCTGCACAGCTGCGGCGTCCAGCAGGGCCCCGATGTGGTTCAGCGGACTCCGCAGGCTCCGATACGGCCGTCCGCCGACCAACGCGGTGCCCTGATCGGGCTTGTCCAGGCCCATGATCACCCGCATCGTGGTGGACTTCCCCGCGCCGTTCGGACCGACAAAGCCAGTGACCTGCCGAGGTACGACGGTGAACGTCATACCATCCAGCGCCTGGGTCTGCCCGAAGCGTTTGCGCAGGCTGGTGACCTCGATCGTCGCTTCCCTGTTTTCGATGGTCTTCTCCATGCGAGAAGGCTAGGAACGAGGGCCTGGGGCTGTCGTCACGGCGGCGAGCGACCTTCACTGCCCCTGACGTGGGGGACAGCGGAGACCGCCCGTCCCTCACGTGGGGGACGTGCGGTCATCGGCGCGGCCAAGGAGCTCCAACTACCCTTCCGGCAACCACGGCACGCGGTCCCCCGGACCGGTACAACCGCGAACCTCAGCAGCGAACGGATCCGCGACGAACCGCTCCGCAGCTTATTCGGATCGGCGGAAGCGCGGCACAACCAGACCTGTTTCGTACGCGGTGATGACGGCTTGTGTACGGTCGCGTAGCGCCAGTTTCGTCAGTATGCGGCTGACGTGTGTCTTCACGGTCTCTTCGGCGACGACCAACCGGGCGGCGATCTCCGGATTGGACAGGCCCTCGGCGACGAGCCGCAGCACCTGCGTCTCCCGCGGCGTCAGCGACTTGAGCTTGGATGTGGGCGGGGCCGCGGCCTTGGCCGGCATCAGGGCGAACTCACTGATGAGACGGCGGGTTACCCCGGGGGCGAGAAGGGCGTCACCCGCGGCGACGACCCTCACGGCGTCGAAGAGCCGTTCCGCGTTGACGTCCTTGAGGAGAAAGCCGCTGGCGCCGGCCCGCAGCGCATCGTAGACGTACTCGTCCAGGTCGAAGGTCGTCAGAATGAGGATGCGCGGCGCGTCCGATCCGGGAGAGCCGGAAGAGCCCGCGGCGACGAGCTGTCTCGTGGCCTCGATGCCGTCCATACCTGGCATGCGGATGTCCATGAGGATGACGTGCGGAGTGAGTTCGCGGCAGATCCGTATCGCCTCGGCTCCGTCCGAGGCGGTCTGGACGACCGTGAAGTCCGGCTGAGTGTCGAGCAGCGCGGCGAAGCCGGTGCGAACGACCAGGTGGTCATCGGCAACGACGATCCGGACCGTTTCGGACGCGATGCTCATAGAGACTCTTCTGTCTTGGCGGGAAAGCTGGCCTCGATCACAAAACCACTGCCGACCGCCGATCCGGTACGGAATTCACCGCCTACGGCGGCGGCGCGTTCACGCATCCCCCGCAGCCCATGACCGCCGGCCGGCGCCGCGGGCGACAGGCCGGGCCCGTTGTCCCGGATGCACAACCGCAGGGCGTCGTACGTGTAGTTCAGCTCTACGTCGATGGCGGCTCCGCTCGCGTGCCGACGGGCGTTGGTGAGGGATTCCTGGACGATGCGGTAGGCGGCGAGTTCGACACCGGGATCGAGTTCTCTCGGGAAGCCGCGGACGATGAGGCGGGCGGCCGAGCCTGAGGCGTCGCGGGCCTCGTCGAGCAGGTCGTTGAGCTGTCGCAGGCCCGGCTGCGGCCGCCGGTCGGCGGTGCCGGCGCCCGTGCCGGACTGGGTGTCCTCACGCAGCACACCGAGCAGGCGGCGCATCTCGGTCAGTGCGGCCCGGGCGGTGTCGCCGATGGCCAGCAGCCGCTTGGCCCCTTCGGGGGGCATGCCGGCGGTGGCCAGCCGGGCCGTCTCGGCCTGCACAGCGACCATGGAGATGTGATGGGCGACGACATCGTGCAACTCATGGGCGATGCGGGCGCGTTCCTCGCGTGCGGTGTTCTCCATCAGGGTGCCGGCCATGACCTGCCGGGTGGCGGAGTTCTCCAGGGCCTGTTTGCGCGCCCGTTGCGTGAGCCCGGCCAGGACCGCTACCGGGGCCAGCGAAGCCAGCAACACCGTGCGCACCCGGAACTCGGAATCTGCCGGGCCCGCCAGCGCGAACACCAGGAACGGCAAACCGAGAACCACGGCCAGGAGTTGGGAGCCGTAGCGGCCGAGCCGGTACCCGGCGATCAGCTGTGCGGCGAAGCCCGCCCACGTCACCGTCTGGAAGAGGGTGAGCGACCATACGCTCGCCACCGAGACGGTGATCCCCGCCGCCACCGGGCGCAAGAGAGACAACGGCAGCGCGGTCAGCAGACACAACAGGCCGACGAGTAAGACGAATTGCACTCCAACGACACTGCCGCTGCCGCTTCCGCTGCCGGCCATGGAGGCTTCCGCCGCCATGCGCGGGATCGACCCGTGGTCACGGACGAACTCCGTGACCGACTCCGCCACCGCGAGCAGCCCGAGCAACGTACCGGCCACGACAGTCACACGCGGGCGTCCCGCGATCCGCCGTCCCTCTTTGGCCCATTCGTCACACCAGGCAGCCACACGGTCCACGAAGGTCATTGTGGCAGCCTGTCCCGCACGCGGTCGTCCCTCCAGCCGGCAATGACGCCATCCCCCACGGGAGGGACACCGCCGCCCCTCCCGTGGGGGATTCAGGGTCTCTCGGCTCAGCAGGACCGCAAGGAATGGCCGATGCTGAGCCTTCGTCCTTCGGCGGCGGGGCCGGGCCCGTGTCGCGTTCCCGCCGGGATTCCTCTTCTTCCTCTTCCTCGCCGCCCATCCCGAGCAGAAAGACGACAACGCCGCCGTGAAGACCTGCGGGGCCGCGTAACCGGTGCGCATCAGCAGGTACGTCAGCGCGGCCGAGACCACGGACAGCCCGCCGGACAGGTACGCGTCCGGGTGGGCCGGCTGCACCACTGCGGTGGCCAGTGCGACGCCCACCAGGGTGCCGGCGAAGCGGGCCACGGCACGGGCGTGGGTCTGGTGGAAGTCCGGCCGCATCACCATGACGGAGGTGATCGGCACGCAGTAGCCGTGGCCCGGAGGGAGCCTCATGCCGAGCAGGTTGCCGAGGGTGACCGGTCTCACCGGAAGACCTGGGGCGGGGAACACGTGGGCCAACCTCTACAGCCTGTCCGTGCTCTCATCTCGACGACCAGCTCCAGCACCTGCGCGGACAGGAAGGGCCGGTCCCGGTGCCGGGCCGGGAATGGGGCTGGGCCTTCGCGCTGCACGGCAGAGGCGGCGGCATCGGCTACCTGGTGGTCAGCGCGCCGTCGCGGCCGACCAGCGACGACTTCTTCTTGATTCATGTCCTCGCCCAGAGACCGCGGCGGCCCTGGCGAACGGCCCGGCGGAGGGAACGCAACCAGGCCGGGGAGCTGCGGCAGCTCAACGAGGACCGTGCGGCCGTGAACGTCCGGCTGACCGCATCAGTCTCCGCGCTGGGGCACCAGCGCTCCGTCCACGAGGTCCTCGCCCAAGCGTGCGCGCGCTTGCCGGGCCGACCGCTGTCGGCCATGACCTGCACGGACCGCACTGTCTGACCGCTGTGCGATGGGTGGGCAGGGCGGCCGACGACGCATTCATCAAGGCGACCGTGCGGCCGCAAGTCTGCGGATGCGGTCATTGCTGCCCAGACGGCCGGGAATGACCGTCCTTGTTCCTCAAGGGTGGCCGCGGGGTTCCTCAAGGGCGGCTGTTGGTTCATTAACCATTGCACCGCTGGGGCTTTCTATCTTGATATGCAATTTCCTATTGATCTGGTTAGCGGTGCGGAATGCCTTCTCGGTGTCAGAGGAACTTCGTTTGGTGGCTGTTGCACGCCCCAAGCGCGGCTCACTTCAGGCGCACGCCACTCGCATGCAGTAAGACCCGTGAGCACCGACGGCTGGGCGACCGCGGCCCACCACAACGGCGCGATCGGGGCTTCCTCCAAGCATCCGGCGCCTAGGACCTGTAGCGTCGTCGAGTGCCGCTGCCGCGCCGACGCGATCGAGTTCGAGTGGCAACCCGACGGTGAACGGCGGAGACTGAGGGCACGGTTTTGTAACCGGACAAGAGGTCACGACCTCGTGGCTTCCGGATTACTCGCTCCGGCCATCGGCAAGCGCGAGGACAGGGTGCCGACCGTAATGACCGATGGTGGTCGAAAACGCCTCAAGGAGCTCGCATGGAGGAGAAATCCGTCGAAGTCCTGACGCCCGGGCCGGATGAATCTGCAATCCCCAAGCGCAGGTACACCGGCCCGAAGACCGGCATCGAAAGAGACCTCGCCGAGGTGCTGGCTGACGTCGTGTGCGTCGAGCAGGTGTCGGTCGACAGCCACTTCTTCGATGACCTCGGTGCCAACTCGCTGGTCATGGCCCATTTCTGCGCCCGGGTCAGGAAGCGGACGGACCTGCCGTCAGCCTCGATGAAGGATATCTACCGGTACCCAACGATCCGTGGTCTGGCGACGGCGCTCGCGGAAGCCTCGCCCACCCCTGTCGAGTCGTCGGTCCCGGCATCGACCGAGGTGGCGACACCTGCGGGCACGCTGCAGTACGTCCTCTGCGGAATGCTGCAGTTCCTCATTTTCCTCGGGTACTGCTTCCTCGCGGGACTTGTCACCGCCCGAGGCTACGAGTGGGTCTCGGCCGGCTCCGGTTTGCGCGGCATCTACGTGCGGTCGGTCCTCTTCGGCGGCTCCGCCTTCATCGGCCTGTGCACATTGCCGATCGTGGCCAAATGGATCCTCATCGGTCGATGGAAGCCCCGCGAGTTCCCGGTGTGGGGCCTGACCTATCTGCGCTTCTGGACCGTCAAGGCGCTGGTCCACGCCAACCCGATGATTTTCTTCATCGGCAATCCGCTGTACGTGCTGTACCTGCGTGCCCTCGGCGCGCGGATCGGAAAGGGCGTCACGATCCTCTCCCACACCGTTCCGGTCTGTACCGACCTCCTCACGATCGGCGCCGGCACGGTAATCCGCAAAGACTCGTTTTTCCTCTGCTACCGGGCGCACGCCGGCCGTATCCAGACCGGCCGGGTCACCCTCGGCCGGGACGTTTTCATCGGCGAGAAGACCGTGCTCGACATCGACACGTCGATGGGCGACGGGGCGCAGCTCGGCCACACGTCCGCGCTGCAAAGCGGCCAGGTGGTCCCGGGTGGCCAGCGGTGGCACGGATCCCCGGCACAGCGCACGGAGCTTGACTACGTGAGAATCGCGCCGGCGGATTGCAGCACATTGCGCCGGGCCGGCTTCGGCCTCCTCAGCGTGCTCCAGCTGTTCTTCCTGTACGTGCCGCTGACCGTCGGGGGCGCGTACATGCTGGTGACCGAGGTTCCGGCGGTGGGCAACCTGCTGGGCCCGGGCACGGTGGGGTTCACATCGCCGAGGCTCTACATCGACGCGCTGGCCCTTTCCCTCGTGCTGTTCCTCGGCTTCGTCTTCGTGGGCCTCGCCATGATGTTCACCGTTCCGCGCCTGCTGAACCTGGTGATCGAGCCGGACAAGGTCTATCCGCTGTATGGCCTCCATTACTCGGCCCACCGGGCGATCACGCGCATGACCAACGTAAAGTTCTTCAAATGGCTCTTCGGCGACAGCTCCTACATCGTCCACTATTTGCGCGGCCTCGGATACGACTTGTCCCATGTCGAGCAGACCGGGTCGAACTTCGGCACGGAAGTGCAGCATGAGACGCCGTATCTGAGCTCTGTCGGCAGCGGAACGATGATCGCCGACGGGCTCTCCATCGTCAATGCCGACTTCTCGAGCACGTCCTTCCTCGTATCCCGAGCGTCGATCGGGCCACACAACTTCCTTGGGAACAACATTGCCTTTCCCTCGGGGGCCAGGACGGGCGAGAACTGTCTCCTCGCGACGAAGGTGATGATTCCGCTCGACGGTGAGGTCCGCGAGGGGGTGGGCCTGCTCGGATCGCCGTGCTTCGAGATTCCCCGGTCGGTGGAACGCGACAGCCGGTTCGACCATCTAAGGACCGGGGACGAGAAACGCCGCAATCTCGCCGCAAAGAACCGCTACAACATCCGCACGATGGGATTCTTCCTGTTCGTGCGGTGGCTGCACTTCTTCGTTCTCACGGTGTTCGGCCTCGCGACCGTCGATCTGTACGGTGTTTTCGGGCAGGTGATTATCGCCGCGTCCCTGGCGCTCACCCTTGGGTTCACCGCTGTCTACTTCGTACTGGTGGAGCGTGGCATCGCGGCATTCCGCGCGCTGCGGCCGCAGTTGTGCTCCATCTACGAACCGTATTTCTGGTGGCACGAGCGTCTTTGGAAGGTGCCTGACGAATACCTCAACGTCTTCAACGGCACCCCTTTCAAGAACGTGATCTGGCGAATGCTGGGTGTTCGGATCGGCAGCAGGGTCTTCGATGACGGCTGCTATCTGACGGAGCGGACGCTCACCACCATCGGGAACGACTGCACGCTCAACGCGGGGAGCAAAATCCAGTGCCATTCGCAGGAGGACGGCACCTTCAAGTCCGACCGCAGCACGATCGGTGTCGGCTGCACCCTCGGTGTCGGCGCCCACGTCCACTACGGCGTGACCATGGGCGACGCCGCAGTGCTCGCCCCCGACTCCTTTCTCATGAAAGGCGAGGAAATGCCCCAGCACGCGCGGTGGGGGGGAAACCCAGCCACGGAGATGCGAGACCACTATCAGCCTGAGGCACTCGTGCGGCAGGGGCAGCAGGACCATCTCCGTCAGCGCGCTCAACTGGCTGAACAACTTGGCCACGGTGAGTGAGGCGCGAAGACGATGGGAGTGCAAGTGGAAGCCGACCGGGAGTTCTGGCGCGGTGTGCTCGTCGCCGGTGGATTCACCGAGATCCCGCGGTGGACGCTCAATCCGGTGCCGGGCGTCGTCGAGTACGAGGCAGCGATCCCGGACGACGTCGTGGGAGCGTTGTGCCGGCTGGCGGAGGAGCTGGAGGTGCCGCTCGGTTCGGTGCTGCTGGCCGCGCACGCCAAGGTGCTCGCGGCGCTGTCGGGCGAGCATGAGGTCGCGACCGGCTACATCGCCGTGGAGGGCGGCCCGCCGTTGCCCTGCCGGCTGACGACCGAACCCGACTCGTGGCGGGCGCTGCTGCTGAACACCCATCAAGTCGAGTCAGAACTGCTGGCACACAAGGACTTCCCGGTCGATGACCTCAGGCGCGAACTGGGCCTGACCCAAGCGCCGTTCGAGACCGCGTTCGATCCGACCGGAGGCGGCGGCAATCTCGCCGAGGACACCGTGCTGGAGGTGGGAGTCGCACAGGACGGCGACCAACTCGTGCTGCGGCTGCGCTACCGCACCGACGTCCTGGACGCGGACTGCGCCGCCAGGATCGCCGGCTACCACCTCACCGCACTCGCCCTGATCGCCGCCGACCCCGATGCCGGGCACGGGCGGCAGAGCCTGCTGTCCGACGAGGAACTCCGCTTCCAGCTCGAGGGGCTGGCCGGACCGCGCCGGGAGTTGCCGGACCGCCGGGTGCACGAGCTGTTCGAGGAGCGGGTGCGGGCGCATCCGGACGCCGTCGCAGCCGTGCACGGCGAGAGGCAGTGGACCTACCGGGAACTCAACGCCCGGGCGAACCGGCTGGCACGCGCCCTGCATGCCCGCGGCCTTGCCCGCGAAGGCGTCGTGGCGGTGGTGACCGAGCGCAACCTCAACTGGCTGGCCGCCGTCCTCGCGGTCTTCAAGGCCGGCGGCGCATACCTTCCCGTCGAGCCGCATTTCCCGGCCGGGCGCATCGCGACCACACTGGCCCGCGCCGAATGCGGCCTCGTGCTGACCGAACCCGGCAGCACCACCACCCTCGACCAGGCCCTGACCACGCTGCCCGCCATGCAGACGCTCTTCGTCGACACGGCCTACGAAGAAGACCATGCCGACGATGATCCCGGTATCGCCGTAGCCGCGGACCAGCTCGCCTACATCTACTTCACCTCCGGCTCCACGGGCGAGCCGAAGGGGGCGATGTGTGAGCACGCGGGCATGCTCAACCACCTCTACGCCAAGATCGACGATCTGGGGATCGGCGAGGGGCAGGTGGTGGCCCAGACCGCACCCCAGTGCTTCGACATCTCGCTGTGGCAGCTGCTCTCCGCGCTCCTGGTCGGCGGGCGGACCCTGCTGGTCGAGCAGGAAGTCATCCTGGATGCCCAACAGTTCCTCGACACGATCGTCGACGGCCGGGTCGGCGTGCTCCAAGTGGTGCCGTCCTACCTTGAAGTCGTCCTGTCCAGTCTGGAGCAACGCCCCCGCGAACTGCCGGACCTGCGGTGCGTCTCGGTGACCGGTGAGGCGCTGAAGAAGGAGCTCGCCGAGCGCTGGTTCACCGCCCAGCCCGGGATCGGGCTGGTCAACGCCTACGGGCTGACGGAGACCTCGGACGACACCAACCACGAGGTGATGGACCGGGTGCCGGACCGGATCCTGCTCGGCCGTCCGGTCAACAACGTGCACGTGTACGTCGTCGACGAACACCTCACACCCGTACCGCTCGGCGCCCCCGGCGAGATTGTCTTCTCCGGAGTCTGTGTCGGCCGCGGGTATGTCAACGACCCTGAGCGGACCCGGCTGGCCTTCATGGCGGATCCGCACCGAAAGGGCCAGCGGCTCTACCGGGGCGGTGACTTCGGCCGCTGGCACCCGTCGGGGAAGCTGGAGTTCCTCGGCCGCCGCGATGCCCAGGTCAAGATCCGCGGCTTCCGGATCGAGATCGGCGAGATCGAGAACACCCTGCTGCGCCTCCCCAGTGTCCGCGACGGCGCGGTGGTGGTCGCCGAGCGGGCCGACCAGAGCAAGTACCTGGTGGCCTTCTACTCCGCCCGGGAGCCACTCGAGGCCGACGTCCTGCTGGACCGGCTGAGTGCGTCACTGCCCGAGTACATGGTCCCGTCGGCCTTCCACTGGCGGGACAGTCTGCCGCTGACGGCCAATAGCAAGATCGACAGGAAGACGCTGACGGCGCTCGCCGAGGAGCTCGACGTCGTCGAGGACGACTACAGCGCGCCGAGTACGCCCACAGAACAGTGGCTGGCGGCCGCATGGGCGAACGTACTCGGCATTCCGCAGGACCGGATCGGTCGGCGGGACCACTTCTTCGACCGGGGCGGCACGTCGCTGTCGGCAGTGAAGCTGGCAATCACCCTCGACCGTGCGGTGACCCTGAAGGACGTCACCCGTCACCCGGTCCTCGCCGATCTGGCCGAACTGGTCGACGGTCGGTCCGACCGGAGCTCCGGGCTGCTGCAGTCGCTGTCGGAATCGGACCGCGCCCAGGCCGGTGCCCTGCTGTGCTTCCCCCACGCCGGCGGCAACGCGGTGAACTTCCAGCCGCTGGCCAGGGCACTGCCGGCCGGCGGTCTGGCGGTCTACGCCGTCGAGCTGCCCGGTCACGACGTGGCCGCCGAGAGTGAGCCGTTCGCGTCGATCGCAGAGGTGGTTGAACAGGTCGTCGCCGAGATCACCGGGCGTGGCCTGACCAGGGTCCTGCTGTGGGGCCACTCCTCGGGCACGGCGTTGGCCGTGGAGACGGCCAGGCAGCTGCAGGAGCGCGGGGTGGACGTCCAGCGGGTGTTCCTCGGCGCGCAACTGCTCGGTGACGCCACCGACCGGCGCGCCGCCATCACCGAGCTGACCGGGCGGAGCAACACCGAGATCGTCACCGAGCTGACCGGGCGGAGCAACGCCGAGATCGCCGCGGCGCTGAGCGCGGACAGCAGCTACACCGGGCTCGGTGAGCTGGATGCGCAGCGCGCCGAGCATGTCGGTGCGGCATACCGGCACGACTGTGTGTCCGCGCACCGCTATTTCGCCGATGTCCTTGACACGCCGCCGGCGGTGAAGCTGTCCGCGCCGGTCACCGTCGTCGTCGCCGCCGACGACCCGAGCACGGCGCAGTTCCCACGCCGGTACCGAGACTGGCAACTCCTCGCCGAGCACGTCGACCTGCACGAGCTCGCCGACGGCGGCCACTACTTCCTGCGCACCCGTCCGACCGAGGTGGCCAAGGCCGTGCTGAGCGCCGCCGAGTGGCCGACTTCTTACTGAGCCGCGACTGAAAGGAAAACGAGATGTCGTCCTCATCCCCGACATCACTGCTCGACGTGGAGACGAAACCCGGCAAACCTCCCATGCTGCGGGTCGAAGCCACCGTCGACGCGGCGAGCTGGGCGGCCGGGCAACGGGACGCGCTGCGCGCCGTCGTCGCCGAGCACGGTTCGGTCCTGGTCCGCGGCCTGGGGCTGCGCGACGCGGCCGGAGTCGACGGGATCCTTCAGCGGCTGGCCACCGCTCCGATGACCGAGAAGGAGGCCTTCGCCCCCCGCCAGACCTACTCCGAAGGCGTCTACTCCTCATCGCAGTGGCCACCGAACCAGCCCATGTGCATGCACCACGAACTGAGCTACCGGCTCGAGTTCCCCGGCCTGATGCTGTTCGCATGCATCGGTGCGCCCACCGAGGGCGGGGCGACCGCGGTGGCCGACTCACCGACCGTGCTCGACGCGCTGCCCACCGAGTTGACCGAACGGTTCGAGCGGGAGGGCTGGCTGCTCACCCGCAGCTACAACGACGAGATCGGGGCGTCCCTGGCCGAGGCGTTCGGAACAGATGAGCGGGGCGCCGTCGAGAGCTACTGCCGTGCCAACGCGATCGAGTTCGCGTGGCAGCCCGACGGTGGACTGCGCACCAGACAACGCCGCAGCGCCGTGGTGCGGCACCCGGTCACCGGCCGGCGCTGCTGGTTCAACCAGATCGCCTTCCTCAACGAATGGACGCTGGCCCCCGAGGTGCGCGAGTACCTCATCGACGAGTACGGCGCCGACGGACTGCCGTTCAACACCCGCTTCGGCGAAGGCGACCCGATCGGCGACGACGTCGTACAACTGCTCAACAAGATCTACGAGGAGAACACCGCACGCGAGCCGTGGCAGGCCGGCGACCTGCTGCTCGTCGACAACATCCGCACCGCACACAGCAGGGAACCCTTCGAAGGACCGCGGGAAGTGCTCGTCGCGATGGCCGATCCAACTCACCTGGCCGACTGCTCGCCGACCGTCAAAGTGCCCGCAGGATGACCACCATCCGTCCCACCGCTATGGAGTCCGCAATGTCCGAGCCGATGGCTGTGCCGCCGTTTGCGGTGATCCCCGGTGCCCAGGTTCAGCGCGTGCTGCAGGGGCGCGAGAAGGAGATCGTGGAGTTGGTCGAGGCCACCTACCGGCTGCACGGCGCCGGTGATTCGGTGAACCCGCCGTCCTACTTCCTGCGTTTCCCCGACCGCCCGTCCTCCCGGATCATCGCGCTGCCCGCCTCGATCGGCGGGGCGGTGCGGGTGGACGGCCTGAAGTGGATCTCCAGCTTCCCGCAGAACGTGACGGCAGGCATCCCTCGTGCCTCGGCCGTGCTCATCCTCAACGACCATGACACCGGCTACCCGTTCGCCTGTCTGGAAAGCTCGATCATCAGCGCCACCAGGACGGCCGCGTCAGCCGCGTCAGCGGCCGACTGGCTCAGCCGCGACCGGCGGCGCCCGACGCGCGTCGGGTTCTTCGGGGTGGGCTTGATCGCCCGCTACATCCACGCCTTCCTGGCCGGCACCGGCTGGTCGTTCGACGAGATCGGCGTGCACGACCTGTCCCCCGAGAGCGCGGCAGGCTTCCGCACCTACCTGGAGCAGTCGGGCACCGCCGGCCGGATCACCGTGCACGACAGCGCCGAGCAGCTGATCCGGAACAGCGACCTGGTGGTCTTCGCCACCGTCGCCGCCCAGCCGCACGTCAGCGATCCGTCGTGGTTCGCGCACAATCCGCTGGTGCTGCATGTGTCGCTGCGCGACCTCGCGCCGGAGATCCTGCTGGCATCGGCCAACATCGTCGATGACATCGAGCACTGCCTGAAGGCCAACACCTCGCCGCATCTGGCCGAGCAGCTCACGGGCAACCGGGACTTCCTGCACGGCACCTTGGGCGACGTGATGGCCGGGCGGGTGACCGTGCCGGTGCACCGGCCGCTGGTGTTCTCGCCGTTCGGCCTCGGAGTGCTCGACCTCGCCGTCGGCAAGTACGTCTACGACGAGGTGGTCCGCTCCGGAGAACTGCAGATCATCGACGACTTCTTCCACGAACTGAGCCGGTACGGATGAGCCGACCGAGAGCCCAGGAGGCATACGCAGGACTAATCCCAGGAGAGATCACCGGTCAAGTCGCCGCACGTCAGGGCGCACGAGACCGCGGCCGCTGACGCAGGGCCCCCGTCCGGCTCGGTTGGACACAGGCTCCCGCCCGCAAGACCGAGAAGCCCGCCCACGGTCGGATGGACGTTCCGAAAGTGCTCTGCTGCAGATGAGGAGACCATCGTGCCCGTCATTTCCGTTCCCTACGCCTTCAACGAAGAGGCGCTCTATGTCGACCTTCGGTCGATCTTCGGGCAGTCGCTCTTCCTGAAGTGTGAGGGCTTCAACTTCGCCGGCTCGATCAAGCTGAAAGCCGCGACCGAGATGGTGGAGACCGCCGAGCGGGATGGAGTCCTGACGCCGAATTCGATCCTGGTCGAGTCCTCGTCCGGAAACCTCGGCGTGGCGCTGAGCATGATCGCGGCGAGCAAGGGCTACCGGTTCCTGTGCGTGACGGACTCCCGCTGCAACCTGTCGACCAGGATGATGATGGAGGCCCTGGGCAGCCAGGTGCACATCATCGCCGGACAGGAGGCCAATGGCGGCTTCCTCGGCGCGCGGATCGAGTACGTCCGCGCGCTGTGCGCCTCCGACGACCGTTACGTATGGCTCAGCCAGTACACCAACCCGAGCAACTGGAAGGCCCACTACCGCAAGACAGCGCCGGAGATCGCCCGCCAGTTCCCGCACCTGGACGTGCTGTTCGTCGGTGCCGGCACCACCGGGACCCTGATGGGCTGTGCACGCTACTTCCGGGAGTGGCACCGGCCGGTGCATGTCGTCGCACTGGACAGCGTCGGCTCGGTGGCCTTCGGCGGTACCCCGGGACGCCGGATGATTCCCGGTCTGGGCATGAGCATCCGTCCACCGCTGCTCGACGAGTCCTATGTGGACGAGGTGATACGCGTCGAGGAGGCGGACACCATCCGCGCCTGCCATCGTCTGGCCAGAGCGGGCTTCCTCTTCGGCGGATCCACCGGCACGGTGGTCAGCGGCGCCATGGGCTGGCTGGCCCGGCACGACGCGCGCGAACTCACCGCCGTGGCCATCGCCCCGGACCTCGGCGAGCGCTACCTCGACACCATCTACCAGACCAACTGGCTGCAGGACCTGTACGGCAAGGACGTGCTCAACCCCGACAAGGTGGCCACCGGTTCCAGGGCAGGCTCCCCCACCCCACCGACGCGGTCGGGCAACCGGCCGGACCTCCAGAACGGCGACCTCAGTGGCAAGCGGCGCCATCAGCTCCAGGATCGTAAGACCTAGAAACTCTGTCCAAGGAGGTCGGTGACGCAGGTCTCGCGTGAGGGATCTTGAAAGGGGTGAGGGCCTTCCGGCTACCGCCACCGCCGTCGGTCCAGCCGGTCTCACCGCCGGGAAAGTCGGTTGCACTCGTGTGGTGTGTGAGCAGAACCAGCGCGTGCAGATCCTGTCCTTCCCCGAAGAAGCCACCCCGTCCGAGCTCCGCGTGCAGGTGCGGGAGATCCAGGAGCAGGCGTGGCCGTCCACGCGCGTCTCGCTCACCCCTGCCGATGCGCCGACCCACGATCCTGTACTGCGGCCGTGGTCGATGCTTCTCATGGAGGAGGGCACGGTGCTGGCCGCGCTGGACATCCTGTCCAAGGAGATCGCCCATACGGGTCGGCGCTATGCCGCTGGTGGGCTGAGCACTGTGGTGACGCGCCGGGAGGCTCGTGGTCGCGGATGCTCTCCCAGGGTCTGGACCTGGGGTTTTTCACTTGCGACCGCCGGCTCCAGGCGTTCTATGAGAGCGCGGGCTGGAACCTTCTTCCTGGGACGGTGCTCATCGGGGGAACACCGCAGGTTCCCTTCCCGAGCGACCAGCCCGGCTTCGACAAGGTGACCCCCATCGGTGCCGCACGCAGAATTTCGCAGCTCTGCCGGGGCCCCCTCCGGCATTGGGTTCGGCAGACGCATCGTGATCCACCGAAGGCAAATTGACATTTCCTGCTTTGCATGGTGAGTGCCTGTACGGGTGGTGCATCCCTGGGCACGGTCGTAGCGTCGATTCAGGAACAACCGTTGGAAGAAAGGGGCGCCATCACCACCGACGACTGCTCCTGACGGGCAGATCGCAGCGCGCGGGGGAGTCAGGTGTACACGGAGGGCCGCGTAGGCTCGAAAAGAGGCAGCTGGGAGCCGACATGCAGAGACACAAGCTCAAGACAACGGTCATGCTGTGTGCTGCCACAGCGCTCGCAGCAGCGGTAGTACCGGCATCCGCTTCCGCAAGGGCGCCCTCGCCCGCTCAGGTTGTGGCCGTCGACTGTTTCTCGAATTCACAGATACGCCCCGGCGACTTCTTGCTCGCCTGCGGGGATGGCAACAACCGCCTCATCACACTCCGATGGTCCCATTGGGGACCGACGTCCGCTGTGGGCAGCGGACGCGATGTGGTGAATGACTGTCAGCCCTACTGCGCGGCAGGCAAGTTCCACTCCTACCCTGTCACCGTGAGGTTCGACCGCCCGGAGACCTGGCAGAAGCATCCTGAGCTACGGCATTTCACCCGGCTGCGACTCATCTACACCGACAGCAAGCCACCGCAGGCACAGCGGGAAATGACTTACAAACTCTGGGACTGACGATTGCCAAGTCCGTCGGTCACCTCTGCACAACAAACGGTTCCGCGCCGGGTGAGGCCTGCGCCGGCTCACCTTCGGGGCAGCGCGCCGTTTCGTGCCGGGCGGCGGCAGCGAGGGGGCGCTCGAGCAGCCTTGGCCTCGGGCCGATCTCGTTGCGGTCCCTGGCGCCTGCAGTGCACAGCGAGTTCCGCGAGGAGCGTTCCGCGGCGAGGGTAATCGGCTGGGGAGAATGAAGGTCCCGCAGGCCCTGAAGGCAGCCTCGGCCGGCTGAGGCACCCGAAGCCCATGCATCGCAGCCACTGATGAAGCGCGGTGCCCATCCGCACGAAGGGGCCCGGACATACGGTCCGGGCCCCTTTGGTGTTCCGTGCTGTCAGCGCGCGCGGCCCTTGAGGAACCTCCTCCACCACGGCCTGCGCGGACCGCTGGTGGCGGGTTCGCCTGCGGCCGCGGGCAGCGTGGCGGCGGGGAGCGGCTGTGCCTGCGACGCAGCCGTGCCGGTGCCAGCGGTCTTCTCGTCGCTGGTATGCGGCCGCTGCGGTTTGAATGTTGCCGGAAGGCCGTCGAGGCGGCTGGATACCAGTGACGCCGTCTCCGTCAGCTCGGGCTCAGCAACGGCGAGTTCGAGGTCGGGGACGCGTGCGAGCAGGGTGTCGATGCCGGTGTCGGAGATTGCGCGGCCGATGTCCTGCCCAGGGCATTCATGGGGCCCGCCGCTGAAAGCGAGGTGCGAACGGTTGCCGTGCACGGGGGTGGTGAGGTCGGGCCGGATCTCGGGGTCCACGTTCCCTGCGGCCAAGCCCAGCATCACCATGTCACCCTTCCTGATCTGCTGGCCTCCGAGGAGGGTGTCGCCGGTCGCCCACCGGTTGGGCACCACCGCGAGCGGCGGGGCGTCCCACATCACCTGCTCGAGGGCATCCGGCAGTGTCATCGACCCGCCGGAAAGATTCGAGCGGAACCGCCGGTCGGTCAGCACGACCCGGAGGGTGTTGCCGATCAGGTTGGTGGTGTTCTCGTGTGCGGCGACGATTGCGTGCCGCAGGTGCTCGGTCACTTCGTCGTCGGTGAGCTGCGACTGGTGATGCAGCAGGGAGCTGGCGAAGTCCTTGCCGGGCTTGTCCTTCTTCCGCTTCACAAGGTCCGTCATGACGGTGACGACGAACTGGTTGCTCTGCAGCGCGGATGGGCTGCCCTTCACCATGTCCCGGACCGCTGTGCCCAGGATGAGGGCGTCCTGCTCCCGGATACCGAACTGGCGGGCCAGGACCAGGCTCGACAGCTGCTCTGCAAAGTCGGCAACCAGGTCGACCCGTCCCGTAGGGGCGAAGCCGTCGATCAACTGATGGGTGTAGCGGACGACGTGCCGGCGGATGCCGTGACGGTTCAACTCGTCGAGACTGTCGGTGACCGCGCTGCGGAGCCGGGCATGCTCCTCACCGTCCGCGAAGACGATCAGGCGTTGCCAGGCCGTGAGGGGCAGCAGAGGTGAGTCCGCCGTCAGCTGGACGTTCCATATGCGGGAGTCGCAGGAGAACAGCGACGGAGTGCGCATCACGTCCAGATTCTCCCGGTGCCCGAGGACGAGCCAGGCTGGTACGTCTCCCGGCAGCAGGACCGGTGCCACCGGACCGTGCGCTTCGCGGAGCTTGGCGTACAGGGCACGGGGAGCGTCGCCCGCCTCCGGCCCGTACAACCGCTGCGGGCCCGTCGACCCGAGGCCGTGGGCGGGGCAGCCGGGAGGCGGCGCGGACGCGGCCGAGAAACCGTTTGATTCTGGATACGAGGTGGTCACAAGGCCTCCGGGAAGCAGCGATGACGTAAAGAGCGCAGACTGCCCGGCTCGTCGACCTCGGCCACATTCGGGAGTTCGCCGCCGCCATCCCTGATCACATCGCGGGCGCTGCCGGCTGATGGCCGGCAGGCGAGCACACCAATGGGCAGCGAGAAGCGCAGAGGGCACACCACAAGGACGGGAGCGCTGAACACGGAACGAGGGTCTCCTCGGGGCTGAGGACGGAGCAGGAGCGCAGCGCAGCGCAGCATATCCATGGTCCGCTCAGCTCTCTGCTACGGGTCTGGCACGGAACATGCCTGTGGGGCCGCCCAGTTGGGGTGGTGAAGCCGCGGGGACAGCTGCGTCAGCTGCGTCAGCTGCGTCGAAGGCCACGCTGCCCGCCTGTGCCTACACCCTGCGCTCCTCTACTGGCATCATGCCAAACGCAAGCGCGAACGAAGCCTCGAGGTCCGTGCCAATTCCCCGTCGCGCCACAGGCCTCCGCGGACTGTGCGCCCGATCGAGCTCACTGAGGCAACGGCGAGAGCCCGCGCCGCATAGCCATAACCCTTGTTACTCCCCCAGACCCACAGGCCTCATGCCTCACCCAGAGAAAGCGGCAAGAAGACTTCCTCACTCTGGCATCTGGCCACGAACAGACCATGATGGAGAAGGGAGGACACAATGCTTGCCGGTGGCTCAGCACACTCACTCAGCACTGCTCATCTGCGACGACGGACGCTGAACGCAACCAGCAGAGCGCTGTGATCCGCTGCCGCGTTCCGAGAAGGTAGAGCACTGAGTCGAAGTGGCGCACGCCGGACGATCGCGACTGCCGGACCACGGCAGTACACCTCCGCCTCGAGGCCGACAGGTCGGCGCACCATACCGAGCAAAGGACTGAATAAGTGTCACTTGGGTTGCAATCGGCCAGTTCCCCGTCTGTGCCGCGTGCCCCTGGAGCCGTTCCGCTCCTCGGCCACGTCCTCCAGCTCGTACGCGATCCCTTCACCTTTTTGTCATCGCTGCGCCGGCACGGTGACGTCGTGCGGGTCAACCTCGGCACGTTGCCTGTCTACTTCGTCACCTCTGCCGACCTGGCGCAGGAAGTGATGGTCCGACAGGCGCGCAGCTTCGAGAAGGGCCGCTTCTTCGACCAGCTGAAACTCCTGGTCGGCAACGGCATCGCCACCGCCAGCGGCGAAATGCACCACAGGAACCGGCGACTGCTGCAACCCATGTTCACCAAAGACCGGATCGCCGACTACTCCGACATCATGAACCGGAGTGCGCGCGCTCTCGCCGACGCCTGGCAACCGGGCCAGACGGTGGACCTGGAACTGGCGATGGCCGAGTACAGCATCGAGACGCTGGCCGAGACCCTGTTCTCGACCGACATCGGACGCCCGGCAGTGAAGGCCGTACGCGACAACCTCCCCGTCGTACTGGCGAACCTCCTCAAACGCGCCATGTCCCCCAAGGCCTTGGACCGGCTACCCATCCGGGCCAACCGGGAGTTCGACGCCGCCGCAGCCAGCCTGAAGAGCGTCATCGACGATGTGATCGTCGCAGCACGCCGCGAAGGCACCTCCGACCGTAACGACCTGCTTTCCCTCCTCCTCAAAGAGAAGGCCCTGTCCGACACCGAAGTCCGGGACGAGCTCAGCACGATCCTCTTCGCCGGTGCGGAGACCACCGCGGCCGCTCTCGCCTGGACCTTCCATGAACTGGCCTCCCACCCCGACGTCGAGAAGAAGATCGTCGCGGAGATCCACGAAGTCGTCGGAGACCGGCAGGTCACCATCCAGGACATACCGAAGCTCACGGGGATACGCCGCGCACTGGACGAAGCTGTGCGCCTCCACGGCGTCACGATCCTGATGCGCCGAACCACGACGGCCGTGGAGCTCGGCGGTGTCACCCTCCCGGCCGGCACGGAGGTCGCATTCAGCCTGTACGCCATCCACCGCGATCCCAACGTCTTCGACGACGCCGGCACCTTCAACCCCGACCGGTGGCTGCCCGGGAACCGGGACAACATCCCCCGCGGAGCGTTCACCCCCTTCGGCGCGGGCAACCACAAATGCATCGGCGAGCAGTACGCCTGGACCGAGGCAACCATCGCCCTCGCGACGCTGCTCTCCCAGTGGCAGTTCACCCCGGTTCCCGGACACACGCCCAAGGAAGTGGCCTCAGCCGTGCCCCATGCCGACAGCATTCCGATGACCGTTACCCGGCGTGCTCGAGACACGTCTCGGTGATCGGCCTCATGGCCAACGTTCCGTATCTGCGGAAGAATCGCTTGCGTTGTCCGTGATCGCCCTGCTCCCAGGCGACGACGGCCGGGCACGAACCGGTTCTGTGCTGCGCCTACTTCAGCACTGTGGAGGATCACGAGCCCGCTCGGCATCGCCCTCGTCGGGATGCTCGCAGTCATGGTCACGGCTGTGGTTGTGGCAGCCCCGGCCATCATTCGAGCGATCGGCGTGTTCGTTCTCCTGCGTCTGATCACTCCCCGCCGCGACCTGCAAAGGCGCTGCGGCACTGCTCGAAATGGGGCGTCCGGAACCATCTCGGAACCGGACGCCCCTTCGCGTAAGTCCCCTCCGAGCAGGGGGCGTTGGCGAAGGAATTCGATGCTTCCGGTCGTTGTGGAGGACGACCGCGGCGAACTCGTCACAGATGACCACCCTGTGCCTCTGCTTTGGGTGGAGGCACAACCCCGAAGCTCTCGGTCATGCCTCCACGGTGTCCCGAAGCGGGATCAGGCGGGACCAGGGGTGTACCGGCGCGCTCCGGACGGAACCCTGGACTGGTCCAGTGGCGCCGTTCGGGAGACGGGCACCAGATCCCACCACCAGGAGATCGAGGGGATGTCCAGCGGGTCGGTGCTGTCGTCGGTCGGACTGTCGGTGAACGACGAGGGAAGGGCGGCCGGGTCGTCGGGCGTGGTGTAACGCAGGGAGCTGATGCTCCAGTCCTGGGTCGCCCGGATGAAAGAGGAGAGGCCGCGCAGATACTTCCGTACCTGCGGGCTGCCCTCGTCATCCAATTTCGCACGCAGGCTCAGGAAGAGACACATCACGCGGTCGCGCTGGGCTATCGCCTTGGTCAGCGCCTCGTCCGGAGTCAGCGCGTACTCGTGCTCCAGCACCCGGATGACGTTCAGGTAGTAGCCCGTCCCGCGGCTTTCCTTGTGGTGCGAGTAGATGTCGTTGTCCCACGTGGTGATGAACGAGGTCATCTCGGAGGCGGCCCGCACCGCTTTGCTGTCCCGTTCATGGGGCTGGAGTTCAAAACCGTGCCCCATCTCCAAAAACGGCTGCACCACGGAGGTCGCGCCGTCGTAGAGGCGCATCAAGGTGTAGTCGTTCAGACCGGGAACCCGGCTCGCGGCGCGGTGCTCCGCCTCCCACACCACGGCGAAGAAGTACTCGCGCAGGGTGTCCACCCACCGCCCGGCCTGCAGGGCCGTTCCGCAACGGGACACCCGCAGTGTCAGATCGCGCAGCCCCTCGGCGAGGGGGTCGTCCGTGAGCATGGGCGACTCAGGGTTCTGCGCAATGCGCAGCAGACGGTGCAGCGCCGCCGCCAACTCGCCCGGTTTGTCGCCAAGATCGCCTTCCTCGCAGTAGCCGTCGTCCACGCCGAAGAGCCAAATGACGAAGTCGGAGAGAAGCGCGACGACCTCTTCCTGCCCCTCAGGAAGGATTCGAGCGGCGAACACGCCGATGTCCTGTGTGACGAGGCGGCTGCGCCACTCCTGTGATCCGATATCGAATGTGTCGGCCCAGGCTGCCGTCCGTGCATCGATGGCCGCGTGGTTCGGGTGCACGGCGGACGGGATGGGAGCGTACGTCGGCGGAACTGCAAGTGCGTGAGTCACTCTTGATTCCCTCTCAGTTGTCGGCGCGCGAGCACTCAGCGCGGCATTCACGGACCATGGCCGAAACCACACGCTGAGTGATCAACTAAGGCGCATCGTACTGACGGGAAGTCACCCCTCCAATACCCTCTTCCCACAGAGGAGGCCGATCGCCGCCCGTGCCGCCCGCACCGTCGCCGGCGGGATCTCCCGGATTACCAAGTCCCTCGGTCACCTCAGCACAGCAAACGGTTCCGCGCCGGGTGAGGCCTGCGCCAGCTCACGTTCGGGGCAGCGCGCCGCCTCGTGCCGGGCCGCGGCAGCGAGGGGGCGCTCATAGGGTGACCTGCGTGATGGTTCGCGAGGGCGCAGTGAACGCAGGCGGTGGTTGGCGACCGGGCTATCCGGCTGCGGCAGCGGTGTTCGCCATCGGGATGGCCGGGACCACCCTGCCGACACCGTTGTACGGGCTCTACCAGGAACAGATCGGCTTCTCCGAGCTGATGGTGACCGTTGTCTTCGCCGTGTATGCCGTTGCCGTCATCACCGTGCTGCTGGTGGCGGGAAACTACTCCGACGAGGTCGGCCGCAGACCTGTGCTCCTGTGCGCCATGGCTTTGTCGGCCGCGAGTGCTGGATGTTTCCTCCTGCAGAGCGGCCTGCCTCTGCTCTTCGCGGGGCGACTGCTGTCCGGCGGCGCGGCCGGCCTGCTGAGCGGCGCGGCGACAGCGGCCGTCATCGAGCTGGCCGGTCCTGGACAGAAGGCGCGGGCCGGGTTCGCCGCCACCGCGGCGAACATGGGTGGCCTGGGCTGCGGGCCACTGTTCTCCGGCCTCCTCGCGCAGTACACGCCCTGGCCGCTGATGTTGCCGTTCTGGGTCCACCTGGGGCTGGTGGCTGTGGCCAGTGGGATCACCTGGTTCCTGCCGGAGACCGTGACAGAGCCGAAGCGATGGCCGCCGCTGAAGCCGCAGGGAGTCACCGTGCCGCCGGAGGTGAAGGGTGTCTTCGCGCCCGCCGCGCTGGCGGCGTTCGCCGGCTTCGCGCTTCTCGGGCTGTTCACGGCGGTCGCGCCGAGCTTTGCCTCGCAGAATCTGGGCGTGCACAACCTGGCCGTTTCGGGCGCGGTGGTGTTCTCCGTGTTCCTCGGTTCGACCGTCGGACAGTCCCTGACACAACGGATCGGCGCGCGGCTCGCGCTCCCCGTGGGGTGCGGCATCCTCGTTGTGGGCCTGCTGTTCGTGGCGTCATCACTGATCGCAGAATCCATGCTCCTGCTCGTCCTGGGCGCCCTGTGCGGCGGCACCGGCCAGGGACTGGCCTTTCGCGCGGCACTCACCCTGGTCAGCGGCGCGGCCCCGGCACAGCAACGAGGCGGCACCATTTCGACGTTCTTCGTGGTCGCCTACACCGGGATCTCGGTGCCGGTGGTCGGTGTCGGTGCCATGGCCACATGGCTCGGGCTGCGCCAAGCCGGGCTGATTTTCACGGGCTGCGTGATGCTGCTGGCGGCGGGCGCGGGAACATACGCTGCGCGCAGGCCGCCGACGGGGGTGTAGCCGGGCGCCCTGAGGGCCGCGCTTTTTGCCGGTCTCGGAGCAGCACTGTGCATCGGTCCACGGGACCGATCGGCGACGGCCATCCGTGAGATGTGTTGCGGGAGAAAGGCCGTCGCCCACGGTCGCGGTTGGTCCTGACGGCCTGTTCGACCGCCATCCCCCCTGCCCACCCGACGAGTTCGGCGGATCGGCGGAGCCATCAGGTCGGCCGTCCCGGACTATTGACTCCGAGTGTGATAGTCGCGATTCTCGTCGCACCGCTTACGCGGGCCATGACAACCCACCCCAGGGACGGACGTGACCCCGGACGGCATCGGCTCCTCACCCCCCACCATCCGCTTACCGAAGGCATGAGTGATGCCCATGACTCGACACTCGCACCGCAAACGCAGGCCCATCGCGGTTCTGTCGCTGCTCCTCACCGTGGTGGCCATGGTCCTCGGCACAGCGCCCAGTTCCTCGGCCGAGTCCGGCTGGTGGACCCCGGCCGCGCGGCCCGCGCCCGACTCCCAGATCAATGTCACGGGCGAGCCCTTCAAAGGGACCGACTCCCAGGGGCAGGTACGGGGCTTCGTCGACGCACACAACCACCTGATGTCCAACGAGGCCTTCGGCGGCCGGCTCATCTGCGGCAAACCGTTCTCCGAACTGGGGGTCGCGGACGCGCTCAAGGACTGCCCCGAGCACTACCCCGACGGCTCGCTCGCGATCTTCGACTTCATCACCAAGGGTGGTGACGGCAAGCACGACCCCAATGGATGGCCGACGTTCAAGGACTGGCCGGCCCATGACTCGTTGACCCACCAGCAGAACTACTACGCCTGGATCGAGCGGGCCTGGCGCGGCGGTCAGCGAGTGCTCGTCAACGACCTCGTCACCAACGGCGTGATCTGCTCGGTCTACTTCTTCAAGGACCGCAGCTGCGACGAGATGACCTCCATCCGCCTGCAGGCGCAGAAGACGTACGACATGCAGGCCTACATCGACAAGATGTACGGCGGCCCGGGCAAGGGCTGGTTCAGGATCGTCACCGACACCGCGCAGGCCCGCCAGGTCATCCAGCAGGGCAAGCTGGCCGTCGTTCTGGGGGTCGAGACCTCAGAGCCGTTCGGATGCAAGCAGATACTGGACATCGCGCAGTGCGGCAAGGACGACATCGACCGCGGTCTGGACGAGCTGCACAAGCTGGGCGTACGCAGCATGTTCCTGTGTCACAAATTCGACAACGCCCTGTGCGGGGTCCGTTTCGACGAGGGCACCCTCGGCACGGCGATCAATGTCGGGCAGTTCCTGTCGACCGGCACCTTCTGGAAGACGGAGAAGTGCAGAGGTCCGCAGCACGACAACCCCATCGGCATCGCGTCGGCGCCCGGGGCGGAGAAGAAACTTCCGCAGGGTGTGAAGGTCCCGTCGTACGCCGCGGACGCACAGTGCAACACCCGCGGTCTCACCGAGCTCGGTGAGTACGCCGTGCGCGGCATGATGAAACGCAAGATGATGCTGGAGATCGACCATATGAGCGTCAAGGCCGCGGGCCGGGCCTTGGACATCTTCGAGTCCGAGTCGTACCCCGGCGTGATCTCCTCGCACAGCTGGATGGACCTCAACTGGACCGAGCGGGTCTACGGTCTCGGCGGCTTCATCGCCCAGTACATGCACGGCGCCGAGGGGTTCACCGCAGAGGCGAACCGGACGAAGGCGCTGCGCGACAAGTACCACGTCGGCTATGGCTACGGCACCGACATGAACGGTGTCGGCGGCTGGCCGGGGCCCCGCGGTGCGGACACCCCGAACCCAGTGCGGTATCCCTTCCGCAGCGCCGACGGAAGCGCCGTCATCGACAAGCAGACCACCGGCGAGCGCACCTGGGACATCAACACCGACGGCGCCGCGCACTACGGTCTCGTCCCGGACTGGCTGGAGGACATACGGATCGTCGGCGGCAAGGGTGTCGTGGACGACCTCTTCCGTGGCGCCGAGTCCTACCTCGACACCTGGAAGGCGTCCGAGAACCACAAGGCCGGGGTGAACCTTGCCGCAGGCTCGTCCGCCTCGGCCAGTTCGTCGGAGTGGAGCCTGTTCACGAGTTACGCCCCCGACAGGGCGGTGGACGCCAACGCGGACACCCGCTGGGCGAGCGACTGGAGCGACGACCAGTGGCTCCGGATCGACCTCGGGGCACCGAGCCTGATCAAGCGCGTCACCCTCAACTGGGAGCGCGCCTACGGGAAGGCGTACCGCATCGAGGTCTCCACCGACGGCACGAACTGGCAGTCCGTATGGTCCACGACCGCCGGCGACGGCGGCCTGGACACGGCACAGTTCACCGGAACGACAGCCCGCTACGTACGCATCCACGGGCTGGAGCGCGGCACCAAATGGGGCTACTCCCTCCACGAAGTCGGCGTCTACAGCAGCTGACGACACCGATGGAGTACCCGGGGCCGGGGTCGGCCGGATCAGCTCTCCTGATCCGGCCGGCCCCGGCCGCGTGCCTCGCCGCGTCACAAGAGCGAAGGGAACCACATGGCACGGATGCCGTCGGCCGAGCGGCGCCGACAGCTGATCGAGGCAGCGATCCGCGCGATGACGCGCGACGGTGTCTCCAGGACGACGACCCGGTCCATCGCCGCCGAGGCGGGCGTCTCGCTGAGCGTCTTCCACTACTGCTTCGACTCCAAGCAGGCCCTGCTCGAGTCAGTCATCGCGGCGATCACCGATCACTACGTCACGGTGGTGAAGGAGGCGATCCGGCCGAAGGCAACCCTTCGGGAGACCATCCGGGCGGGATTCCATGCCTACTGGGAGCATGTGTCCGCCAACCCCGGGGAGCACATGCTCACTTACGAACTCACGCAGTACGCCCTGCGTCAGCCGGGATTCGAACATCTGGCACGGCGGCAGTACGAGCTGTACTCCGACACCTACACCGAACTCATTGAAGAGCTCCGCCACAGCATGAAGTTCGAACTCCGCGTACCCGTCCCCGTGTTGGCCCGCTATCTGGCCGTCATGACCGACGGACTCACCCTGAACTTCCTCGTTCTCGGCGATGACACAGCCGCGGCGGGCATCCTCGACATGATCGCCGACCAGGTCGTCGACCTCGTCCGCGACGAAGTCCGACCGGCCGCACCCGGGGCCGTTCCACCACCATGCCCCACCTGAATCGACTCATACGTCTTGCACTCACCTGGTCACGATGTGCCTTCGGCCGGAAGCTCCAGGCGGAGTTCGTAGCCGCCGTCGGCCGTCGGGCCGAAGGTGACAGTGCCACCGAGGAGCGCGGCGCGCTGCCCCAGGCCGACCAGTCCGTAGTGCGCACTGGGCAGAGGGAGAGCGGGCCGGGTCGGTGCGGTATTGGTGACCGTGACACGGACGGCGCCGCCCTCGTGGCCCATGCGAACACTCGCGGTGGCGCCGGGGGCGTGCTTACGTACGTTGGTCAGCGCTTCCTGGACGGTGCGATAGATGGCGCGCTGGACGGTCGGCGGAAGGCCGTCGGGCAGATCCGTCTGCAGCTCGGCCTCGATGCCGCTGCTGTCGACCAGTTGCTGGAGGTCGGCCAGGGACGGCTGGGGGGTGAGCTCGGTGGGGCGGCCCCCGGAGGCGCGCAGGACGCTGACCATGTGCCGCAGTTCGTCCAGGGTCTGTACGCTCAGCCGCCGGATCGTGGCTGCGGCCTCTTTGACTTCGGCGTCCCGGGTACCGACCTGGAGCGCTCCGGCCCGCACCGCAATCAGGCTGACCTGGTGAGAGACCACGTCATGCATCTCCCGGGCGAGCTGCGCGCGCTCCTTGGCCAGCGCGGTCTGGGCTGTCAGCAGCCGCTCGTGGTCACGCGCCTCGGAAATTTCGGCGAGCCGCAGCGACAGATCACGCCGGGTCTGGACGAGCTGGCCGAGGAAGACGGGAGCGGCCGCCGTCGCCGCGGTGTAGCCCAGCGTGATCCAGGTCGAGGTGTTCGACAGGTCGAAGTTCGGTGACGGCCACGAGGAAATGTCGCCGATCGTGAACGCCATGGCGCAGATGGCCAGCAGGGTGCGGCTTCGGGTGAGCGAGGCAAGTGTGTACAGCGCGGCCAGCGCCGCGAAGGTCGCGTCGGAGAGCAGGACGGCGGGCAGGGTGAGCAGGAAGGTGAGCAGCGGCAGGCGATGGCGCAACAGCAGCGAGAAGGCCGCGGCCAGGGCGCAGGCCAGGCGTAGCGGCTCGTCGATGTGGACATTGACCCAGACATCGAGCAGCGCGACCGCGACGAGGGCGGCGTCCAGCATCGGGGCGGTCACGCGGCGGGGGATCATCCCCCCTCCTGCTCCCGCGGCGGCTTGAGAAGGCCGGCCCGTTCGGCGAGCAGGGCGGCCTGGACGCGGCCGCCCACCTCCAGCTTGGTGAGGATGGCGCTCACATGGTCCTTGACCGTGCCGGTGCTCAGGTGCATCCGCGTGGCGATGTCGGTGTTGGACAGTCCTTCGGCGATGAGGACGAGTACGGCGCGCTCGCGGTCGGTCAGCCGGTCAAGACTGCGGGCGGCGGGGTCCTGGGAGCCGGCCTCGAGGTAGCCGTCCACGACCGTCCGGGTGACCTTGGACGACAGCACGGTGCCGCCCTCGGCCAGGGTCCGCACCAGGAACGGCAGCTCCTCGGGGTCGGTGTCCTTGAGCAGGAAGCCGGCGGCGCCCGAGCGAAGTGCCGTTGCCACGTACTCGTCCATGTCGAACGTCGTGAGCATGGCCACCACCGGAGGGCGCGGCAGCCGACGGAGGGCGGACAGGACGGTGAGTCCGTCCACGTCCGGCATCCGGACGTCCAGCAGCACGAGGTCGGGACGTACCCGCTGCGCCGTCCGGACCGCCTGGCCGCCAGGAACCGTCGCCACGACCTCGATGCCGTCCGCCGCGTCGAGGATGTGCTGAAAGCCCGTACGGATCAGGGCCTCGTCGTCGACCACCATTACCCGGATCACACGTGCTCCAGTCGCCATCGGACCACTGTCCGATTCGTACCATGCCGAGGGACGCCCTGCGGGTGCCCGACACCGAATCCGGCTGGGCGGCAGGGGTGCGCCAGCCAGTCGGCGGGGGCGGTCCGGACACCTGCGGGATGGTTATGACCGGGAGCTTCTCCGACTCTTGAGCACATGACGCACCATGTAGCGGCGTCCGAGACGGCACCCGCGGCCAGCGCAGGCCGCTCCCCCTTCGTTACGCCGTCAACAGGGCGGCTGATCGGCCTCGACCTGGCGCGCGGTCTGGCGATCCTCGGCATGTACGCGGCCCACGTCGGTCCCGAGCCGTCAGTGGGCGGCCCGCTGGGCTGGGTGATGGAGGTGGCCCGTGGCAGGTCCGCTGCCCTGTTCGCTCTGCTTGCCGGGTTCTCCCTGGTCCTTCTCACCGGCCGGCCGCAGCCGCGGACCGGGCGGGCGGGACGGCAGGCCGTGGGCCGGGTACTGATCCGCTCCGCCGTCCTGATCGTCCTGGGATACGCCTTGACCGCACTGGACACCCCGGTCGACGTGATCCTTGCCTGCTACGGACTGCTCTTCGTCCTCGCCCTTCCGCTGTACCGGCTGCGGGCGGTCACTCTGGCCGTCATCGCCGCGTCGACCGCTCTCGTCATGCCCCAGGTCCTGTACCCGCTTCGGGCAGCGGCCGAAGGCGGAAGCTGGACCGATGCCGTCATCGCCCAGGATCCGCTGGCCCGCATCACCGGCTCGGACGGGATCGTCGAGCTGTTCATCACCGGCGAGTACCCGGTATTGACCTGGCTGCCCTTCATCATCGCCGGAATGGCGGTGGCCAAGCTCGACCTCACCCGGCCCGACGTACGCGCCAATGTCGCCCTGTCCGGCGGCGCGCTGGCCGTGCTCGGCTACGGAGGCTCATGGCTGGCCCTGCACCTGGTCCCGGGCGCGCAGGCCACGGTGAGCGCGACCACGGACGGCGGGTCGGCCGCATCGGCCTGGTGGTCCGACACCGTCGGCGACCCCACCACCAGCTCTCCTGACTGGCTGCTCGTGGCCGCGCCGCACAGCCAGACGACATGGTCCATCCTGGGCAACACCGGCGTCGCCCTCGTGGTCCTGGCCGCCTGCCTCATCGCCGCGGACCGGTCGACGCGCCTGTGGTGGCCGGCCCCGCCCGTCATCGCGCTCGGCTCGATGTCCCTGACCGCTTACGTCGGCCACATCCTCACCATCAAGGCCCTGGGCACCGACGACCTGCCGGACTCCGCTGCCCTACCAGTCCTCCTCGGCTTCGTCGCAGCCGCCATGCTGCTGGCCCTCGTCTGGACCCGGTTCTTCCGGCGCGGACCGCTCGAATACATGCTGCACGCCGCCACCACACCCGCCCGCCTCATCAACTAACCGCGGCGGACAACGAAACCTCCAAGAGCCTCAACCGGACACAACCTCCACCGACCCCCTCGGTCCCAGGTTTTCGAAGGTCTCACACCCATCCGGCGTCATGCCGGGTCATGAAGGAGGTCAGCCGCATGACAGTCCGACTGACATTTCTGTCTGCAACAACCGGGGACACCGGCAGGGACGCACTCTTCGGTGACGGCCCCTTGAGTCAGCGCAGTCTGCGCGAGGCAGCCGCCGCCGGAGCAGCGCTCCCTCCGTACCCGCTGGCCATCCGTGCGCCTTCCTCCCGCTGCGCGCAGATCGCGAACGCCCTCGGCCTGGAGTCAACACTCGAGCCCGCGCTGCGCGACTTCGACTACGGCACGTGGCGCGGCTGCACAATCGACGAGGTCGCCACCACCGACCCCCACGGGTTTACCGCCTGGCTCACCGACCCGGATGCCGCGCCGCACGGCGGCGAGTCCGTACGCCAGCTCTGCCACCGAATCGCGAACTGGCTGAGCAGTGTGCCGCCCGACACGGGCCGCGCATTGGCCATCACCGAACCAGCCGTTGTCCGGGCCTTGCTCGTCCATGCCTTGTCCGCGCCGGCAAAGGCCTTCTGGCATCTCGATGTGCCGCCCCTGTCCGCGTTCTCCTTTACATCGCGCGGTGGCCGCTGGAACGTCCGGTACATCACGCCGTGGCCGCTGGAACAGCGGGCTCGGCCTCGTCACTCTCTGAAGGAGCCGGCGGTAGTTCACGCCGCTCCCATGCCTTGAGACGAAGGAAGTCCCGTCAGCGACACCATCCCCCGCCGAGACCCCGCCGGCATCGCCGACGCCTCCCACCCCCCCCGGCCACATGTGAAACCATCTGATGGCCGTTGCGCGCGGGGTCCCGGGTAAGTGTGCCCTTCCTGGAAGTCGGACTTGTCCGGTGAAACGATGTCCGTATGCAGGTGGCCGCGGTGCGGCGTCTCTCCGTGCCCACCCGGCCAGGAGCAGGGAGGCGAGCCATGCAGGGTGACCCCGAGATCATGGAGTTCCTCAACGAGCAGCTGACCGCCGAGCTGACCGCGATCAATCAGTACTTCCTGCACGCCAAGATGCAGGAGAACTTCGGCTGGACCAAGCTTGCCGCACATACCCGGCGCGAGTCGTTCGAAGAGATGAACCACGCGGAGGTCCTGACCGACCGGATCCTCCTGTTGGACGGCCTGCCGAACTACCAGCGGCTCTTTCATGTGCGAGTGGGACAGACGGTCACCGAGATGTTCCGGGCGGACCGCGAAGTCGAGGTCGAAGCGATCGACCGCCTCAAGCGCGGCACCGAGGTCATGCGGGCCAAGGGCGACATCACCTCGGCGAACCTCTTCGAGACGATTCTTGCCGACGAGGAACAGCACATCGACTACCTCGACACCCAGCTGGAGCTGATCGAGAAGCTGGGTGAGCCGCTCTACCTCGCCCAGTTGATCGAGCAGCCGGAGAGCTGAGCCGCCGGGGTTCACACGCCTGCGGCGGTGACCACGGCGTCGGTGGCGAAGCCGAGCAGCAGGCCCAGCAGGATCATCCAGGTGGTCAGCTCCTTCATAGCGGCTCGACGAACCACGGCGAGCAGCTCGATGACCACGTAGAGGATGGATCCGGCGGCCAGGCCCATGAAGGCGATGCCGAGCGTTTCGTTGACCACCTGCTGGCCGACCAGGGTGCCCACGAAGGTGGGACCGCCGCCAATCAGGCCGAGCAGTGCAAGGGTGCCCCACGAGGGTCGCTCGCCCTCGGCGGCCAGCGGGGCGACAATGCCGAAGCCCTCGGTCGCGTTGTGCAGGCCGAAACCGATGACCAGCAGGACGGCCAGTGAGATCTCGCCCCGCGCGGCGGAGTTGCCGATGGCCAGGCCTTCCGCGAAGTTGTGCAGGCCGATGCCGGTGGCGATCATGAAGGCCAGGCTTGCGGCTCGCGAGCGGGCCGTGGGGACCAGTTCGCTTGCGGTTGCCGCCCCCGGGCCCCGGGACGAAGCCGCGGCGGAGGCCCGGCGGCGCACACTCCAGCGGTCGTAGTACACAAGGCCGCACAGGCCGACGGCGAGGCCGGCGGTGAGCACCAAGCCGCCCGTGGCCGCTGTTGCCCAGTGATTCTCGCTCAGCGCGGCGTCGGTGGGCTCCCAGGCTGCGCTGAGGACGTCCCAGAGCAGGAAGAGCAGAATGCCGATGGCAACCGCGTTGAGCCCCGCCCTCAGTCGGGGTGCGGGACTGCGCAGGCGGCCGATGGGCAAGCCGAGATAAATGGTGAACCCGGCGACAGCACCGAGCAGAGCGATCTGCGAATCGGACATGGCCGTTCCAGGTAGGGCTGCGCAGGGACTGGCCGAGCGACAGTGGGCGAGGTAAGCCTTACCTAAATAAGCTACGCGCTGCCGGGGATCCACCGCATCTCGACCCGGCCGTCCCTCAGCGGCATGGGCCCGGCTGCCGGCCCGGGGCTCCGTCGGGCGTCGGGCCGGAGCTACGGCAGGACCGACCGGACCGACTCCGGTGTCCGTACATCGGTCTGCGGGCCAAGGCCGGAAGATACTACCGGGCTGTCACGGCTCTCCTCGGAAAATCGGGTGTGCGTCCTCGGGCCACAGGCTGTCGGCGGCGCGCGGTGCTGTCCCACCTCGGCTCGTCGTCGCCCAGCGTCTCGGACACGACGTACTTCGATCCGCACGACCTGCGGGTCGTGATCGCTCTGCCACCGCGCGGGGCCTGCCGCATCGTCCGGCCGTCACTGTTTCAGGTTTTCTCATACATTGGGGGTTATGTCGGTTCCGCACCGGACGGTGCCCAGCCTCATAAGACGTCGTGCTGTCGTCGCCGTGACAGCGGCGTGCACGCTCGCCGGTCTCGCCGCCTGCGGGACGGTCGGCGAGGCAGGCGAGGACGCGGGCGGGAGAACCTCCGGCAGGGGCGGCTTCACGATCGGGCTGCTGCTCCCGGACACTCACACCGCTCGCTGGGCGACCGCCGACAAGCCCCTGATCGTGGAGAAGGTCAAGGCGCTGTGTCCCGACTGCAGGGTGACCCACGCCTACGCCTCGGCGGACGTGGCCACTCAGCAGCAGCAGATCGAATCCATGATCGCGGACGGTGCCAAGATCCTGATCCTGGATCCCGTCGACGACAAGGCGCTCCGCTCCTCGATCACCAGGGCCCGCGACGCGCACGTCCCGGTGGTCTCCTACGACCGCCTCGCCGAGGGCCCCATCTCGGCCTACTCCGGCTACGACTCGGAGGAGATCGGCAGGATCCAGGCCGAGGAGCTCCTCAAAGCGATGGGCCCCAAGGCGCGCGACGGCCAGATCGTGATGATGAACGGTGATCCCACCGACCCGAACACGAGAGACCTGATGAGGGGCGCGCTCTCCGCGCTCAAGGGCAAGACGAAGATCGGCAGGTCGTACTACACCGCCGAGTGGATTCCGGAGAACGCGTTCAGGAACATGTCGGCCGCCATCGCCGAGCTGGGCGCGGACAGGATCGACGGCGTTCTGTCCGCCAACGACGGGCTCGCGGGTGGCGCGATCACCGCGCTCAAGGCCGCCGGTATCAGGCCGCTGCCGCCCGTCACCGGCCAGGACGCCGACCTCTCGGCCGTGCGGCGGATCGTCAAGGGCGAGCAGTACGTCACGGTCTACAAGTCCTTCGAAGCAGAGGCCAACGCCGCCGCCGAGATGGCCGTCGCCCTGGGCCGTGGCGAGAAGCTCGACACCATCGCGACGGACCGTGTCAGCAATGACACAAGCAAGGAGATTCCGGCCGTCCTGGGCCCCCTCGTCCCCGTAACCGTCGGCACGATCAAGGACACGGTCGTCAAAAGCGGCCTCTACACGGTCAGCCAGATCTGCACTCCGCCGATCGAAGCCGCCTGCCGGAAAGCCGGACTCACCGAATAGGCCGCCCGACGCCGCACCTCCCGCACGTCGTGCGGCATCAACCGGCCGGGAGAGACGGGACGGACAAAGGATGTGGGTCATATGCGGAGCACACCCCTGCTGGCGCTGCGCGGAGTCAGCAAACGGTTCGGCGCTGTCTGGGCACTCACAGACGTCGAGCTGGAGATCCATGCCGGAGAAGTCGTCGCCCTGGTGGGCGACAACGGCGCGGGCAAGTCCACCCTCATCAAGGTGATCACCGGCGTCGCCCCCGCCGACGAGGGTGTCATCGAGTGGAACGGCCGTCCCGTCCGGATCAATCGCCCCCGCGATGCCCAAGACCTGGGCATCGCCGGCGTCTACCAGGACCTCGCGTTGTGCGAAACCCTCGATGTGGTCGGCAACCTCTTCCTCGGCCACGAGATCGGCAGGACCGGAGTCCTCGACGAGGTGTCCATGGAGCGCCGGGCCGGGGAACTGGACCTGCTGGACACCCTCTCCATACGTATCCCCAGCGTCCGCGTCCCCGTCGCCTCCCTCTCCGCGGGCCAACGCCAGACGGTCGCGATCGCGCGCGCTCTTCTCAGCGAACCCAAGATGCTGATCCTCGATGAACCAACCGCTGCGCTGGGCGTCCGGCAGACCATCCATTTCCTCGACCTGATCGACCGGCTGCGGGAACGCGGGGTCGGCGTTCTCCTCGTCAGCCACAACCTGGGTGACGTCAAGGCCGTCGCGGACCGGGTCGCGGTGCTGCACCTCGGTCGCAACAATGGTTTCTTCAGCGTGCCGACCACGTCCCAGGAGCAGATCGTCTCCTCCATCACCGGCGCGACGGACAACGCCGTAACCCATCGCGACCGGGCGTGGGAGGGAGCGATGTGAACAGGACACGGGCATCCGAGAATCTCGGTCCCACCGGGGCGGGCGGCGATTCGGCCGGTACCGTGCCCACAGCCGTCGACGAGCGCCGGGCAGCGGGCGGCGAGAGCGGTTTCAGGAGCTATGTCGGCGATTTCACCCGCAAGCTGCGCAGCGGCGAACTCGGATCGCTGCCCGGCGTCATCTGCGTCGTCGTGCTCTGGACCGTTTTCCAGAGCCTTCACCAGCAGTTCCTGTCACCCCGCAACCTGTCCAACCTCAGCGTGGACATCGTCGGCACGGGCATGATCGCCCTCGGCATCGCCTTCGTGCTGCTGCTCGGCGAGGTGGACCTGTCGGTCGCCTCCGTCAGCGGGCTCACGGCGGCGGTGTTCGCCGTGCTCAACGTGCGCAATGGCCTGCCGGAGGGGCTGGCGATCGTCGCCGCCCTGCTCGTCGGGGCGGCGATCGGAGCCGTTCAGGGATTCTTCTCGGCCAGGATCGGCATACCGGCGTTCGTCGTCACCCTGGCGGGGCTGCTGGCCTGGAACGGCCTCATGCTCTACATCCTCGGCTCGAGCGGCACCATCAACCTCCAGGAGCAGGGCCTGATCCACGCGCTGACCAGCTACTACTTCCACGACGCGGCAGTCGCGTACGGGCTGGCGGCGCTCAGCGTGGCCGCGTTCTTCCTCGCGTCCTACCGGGACGCACGCCGCCGCAGGGCCGCCGGCGTGCGGTCCCGGCCGCTCAGTGTCATCGCCGTGCGCACGGGCGCGGTGGCACTGGTCGCGTTCGCCGCCGCCTACATCCTGAACCGCTTCCAGGGCCTGCCGCTCGCTCTTCTGATCTTCCTGGCCTTCGTCGTCGGCCTTGACTTCGTCCTTCGCCGCACGTTCTACGGGCGGAAGATCTTCTCCATCGGCGGGGGTGCCGAGGCGGCCCGCCGCGCCGGCATCAGCGTGGTGTGGTTGCGGATCTCGGCGTTCATGGTGTCCGGGACGCTGGCCGCTGTCGGCGGGCTCTTCCTGGCCTCACGCGTCGCCGCGGTGGGCCAGACCTCGGGCTCCAGCATCCTGCTGATCAACGCCGTCGCCGCAGCCGTCATCGGCGGCGTCAGCCTGTTCGGCGGCCGCGGTACAACCTGGTCTGTCCTGCTCGGCATACTCGTCATCCAGTCCATCGCGTCGGGAATGGTTCTTCTGGGCATCCCGACGCCGATGCAATCCGTGATCACCGGTGGTGTGCTGCTCGCCGCCGTGGCCCTCGACTCGCTGTCGCACCTCTCGCAGAAGGCACACGGCAGGGCCTGACCACGCAGGCACCGGCGCCTTCTGCGCTCCGCGCGAGCCATCGGAGCGGGGGCGCTGCACGACTGAGCCTCGGTCACAATGCGTAATGGTTTGCGCATCAAGGGCGGTTCGACGGTTGGATCCACCCCAGCGATCGCTCGACGGCCCGCTGCCAGTTGTCGTATTCCGATTCGCGCCGCCCGGAGTCCATGTCGGGCAGCCACTGGCCCGCCCGGTGCCAGTTGCGGCGCAGGACTTCCAGGTCCGACCAGTAGCCGACGGCCAGCCCGGCGGCGTAGGCGGCGCCCAGCGAGACGGTCTCGGCGACCATGGGCCGCACCACGGGCACGTCGAGGACGTCGGCCAGGATCTGCATGAGCAGGTTGTCGGATGTCATGCCGCCGTCGACCTTGAGCTCATTCAGGGTCAGCGAGGAGTCGGCGTTCATGGCGTCGACGACCTCTCGCGTCTGCCAGCCGGTGGCTTCCAGCGCGGCTCGGGCCAGGTGCCCCTTGGTGATGTACGAGGTGAGGCCGACGATGACACCGCGTGCGTCGCTGCGCCAGTGGGGCGCGAAGAGACCGGAGAACGCCGGGACGATGTAGCAGCCGCCGTTGTCCTCGACGGTGCGCGCGAGGGTCTCGATCTCCGGCGCGCTGCTGATCAGTCCCAGACGGTCACGGAACCACTGGACCAGCGAGCCGGTGACGGCGATCGGGCCTTCCAGCGCGTAGACCGCGGGCTGGTCGGCGATCTTGTACGCGACGGTGGTGAGGAGCCCGTTCCGGGACCGTACAACGTCAGTGCCGGTGTTCTGCATCAGGAAGCTGCCGGTCCCGTACGTGCACTTCGCCTCGCCCGGGGAGAAGCACGTCTGCCCGAAGAGTGCAGCCTGCTGATCGCCGAGCGCGCTCGCGATGCGGATGCCCGGTAGGACCGAGCGGTCCTCACCGTAGCTTTCCGCCGAGGACCGGATCTCGGGCAGCATGGCGCGGGGGACCCCGAAGAATCCCAGCAGTTCCTCGTCCCAGGTGAGCGTGCGCATGTTCATGAGCATCGTGCGACTGGCGTTGGTGGCGTCGGTGATGTGCTGACCGCCGGCCGTCCCGCCGGTGAGGTTCCAGATCAGCCAGGTCTCCATCGTGCCGAACAGCACCTCGCCGTCCTGGGCTCGCCGTTCCAGCCCCGCGACGTGGTCGAACAGCCAGCGGATCCGTGGCGCGGAGAAATAGGTCGAGGGCGGCAGGCAGCAGCGGTCCAGGAAGAAGTCGTCGCCGGGGTCGTTTCTCAGGTCCTCGACGAGCGGAGCGGTGCGGGTGTCCTGCCAGACGATCGCTCTCCCCAGCGGGGTGCCTGTCCGCCGGTCCCAGAGCACCGTGGTCTCGCGCTGGTTCGCGATACCCAGGGCGGAGACCTCTCCACCGGCGGCGCCGACGCCGGACAGGGCCTCGGGCACGACGCGCCGCAGATTGCGCCAGATCTCGACGGCGTCGTGCTCGACCCAGCCGGGCCTCGGAAAATACTGCTGGTGCTCGCGCTGGGCCACCGACACCAACCGCCCACGGTGGTCGAACAGGATGCAACGGGTGGAGGTGGTGCCCTGGTCAATCGACATCACATACCGTTCAACCATGATCCGGACCGCCTTCCGATGCGTCGAGGATTCGGTGGTGGGACCTACCAGCGGGCCGCCCCCAGGTCTCTGGAGATCGCCCGTGCGGCCTCACGGAGCAGGGTGATCAGGGCCAGCTGAGGCCGGCCCTGGGCATCACAGACCCGCTCGATCGGGCCGGACACACCGATGGAGCCCACCACGAGACCCCCGTGCCCCCGGATGGGCGCGGCGACGCCGGCCTCACCCATGCTCATCTCCTGAACCTCGGCCGCCCATCCGATCTCCCGGATCTCGGCGAGTGCTCGGCTGAGCTCCTCCGGGACGACCAGGGTGTGCCGGGTGTACGCATCCAGCCCGGCGTCGAGCGCCGACTCCACGGTCGCGGTGCCGAAGGCCAGCAGGACCTTGCCGAGCGAGGAGGCGTGCAGCGGCAGCAGCGCGCCCACGTCCAGGGTCTGGAGCGTGTCGTCCGGCCGGAAGACGTGGTGGACGATGAGCACCCTGCCCTCCAGGGGGGTGCCCAGGCGGACTGCCTCCCCGCTGCGGGCGGCCAGGGCGTCGGCCCAGTTGATGGAGCGCGACCGCAACTCGTTGACGTCGAGGTAACTGGTGCCGAGGTGGAGCAGCGCCGCCCCGAGCTGGTACTTTCCCGTGGCCGCGTCCTGCTCCACAAAATCTACGTGCTGCAAGGTGCGCAGAATGCCGTGGGCGGTGCCCTTCGCCAGCCCCAGCGACGCGGCCACCTCGCCCAGTCCGAGCCGACGCGGGCCGCCCGCGAGCAGGCGCAGAATTGCCGCCGCCCGTTCGATGGACTGGACCGGACCGGCCATACAAGCGATTCTATGCCCGCCTTTGCCGGTCTACGGTGGCGCATGATGGGGGGATTTTTCAGGATCCAGGTAGACCGTTCGGTAATGCCGACCGCTGTTTATTGACCGGCCTCATATCGCTCCTTAGCGTGCGTTGAGGTCGGCGTCCCGCCGGCAGCGCTACGCCGAGGAGGGCACATGGCGGCTCAGCTCAGCACGGTGGCCCGCGAGGCTGTCGAACATTTCTGTCCCGTGCCGCATTCCCCGGGGGCTGTCTCGGTCGTACGCGGACGTGTCCGCGCGGTGCTCACGGAGTGGGGCCTCTCCCCGGACGTCACCATGGATGCGCTGGTGGTGGTCTCGGAGCTGCTGACCAATGCGCTCGTCCACGCTCTGCCACCGGCGACGGTGCGTCTGTCGTGGGTCCGCGTCGACGAACACAGAGCCCTGCGCGTCGAAGTCACCGACGCGGGAAGCGCGCTCCCGGCCAGGCAGTGGGCTGTCCCGGACGAGCACGGCCGTGGAATCGCCATTGTCACCGCTCTGTCGGCACGCCATGGCATACGCGCCCATACCGGCGGGATCACCTGCTGGGCGGATCTCCTCGCAGCGTAGGAGGACAGCCCGGACAGCCCGGACTCCCAGTAACCGGACGCCGGGAACGGGACCCGGAAACTCCAGGCGGGTGCGACGTTGGTCGGTGATGGTGGCCAAGAGGACCAGTCGGCATGACATCTGACTATTCGTCAGTTGTTCACGATCGCGTCAACGCACGCTGTCGCACGGCCCCAACACCAGCCCGGCGACCGTCTCCGGCTCGCGCAGCGTCGGCAGGCGCTCGACGCGCGGCCCACATGTCAAGAACGGTCACGGAGCATGGCCGGCGCCGGGCGATGGCAGTGGCCACGTCATGCGGACAAGCGGAGCTGCGCCCCCGGCGAGGCGTGCAGCACCCCTGAACACGCTGACCTCGCCGCTCCGCCGGCAGCCCTAAATGATCACTGTCGCCACAGGCCGCGGGCGATGCGCTCCCAAGGGGAGCGGGTGGCGCCGAAATGGGTCTCATGTGTCCAGATGTGGGTGCACGCCGGGCACTGTAGGTGGAGCAGGCTGCCGGTGTTGGAGAGCAGGTAGCGCCAGTGCTCGGAGCATGTACGCCCCTGCTCGCATGTGGCGCACCCGCGGCGGTCGTCGCAGTTCGGACAGGCCACCCAGGCGCGGCGCCCGATGTCGGCCTGCGGGTCAAGCGGCAGCATGGCCGCCCCCTCTCCGCGGGAGCACACCGGCCGAGACCAGCTCGTCGTACAGGCGCTGCTGCTCCGCGCTGAGGCCGGAGTACAGCAGCTCATCCGCCTCCTCCTCGCCGCGCAGTGCTGCGACGGGGTCCCAGTCGGGGCCGAGAGCGGCCAGGACGTGAGTCCGCCGGAGCATTTCGTGTGTGCCCAGGTCGACGGCGAAGTCGACCGGTGCGGGGGTGCCAGGTCGGTCCGCCGCGGGCCTGCTCGCTGAGGCGGGTTCGTCCGGTTCGCCAGGAAGGGTGGGGCCATGGGAGGACATGCGACCGAACGTAGGTAAGCCATCCTCGCTCCGGCAAGAGCAGGTGGGAGAAGTCACAACAGGTCGGCGACCGCGGCGGCACCCGAAGGATGGACCCAGGACGAGTGTCACCCAATCGCTCGTCGTGCGGCGTGCGCGGGGCGCCTGGGCGGTCACCCCCCTGTCCGGGTGCCGGAGCGGGGTACATCGGTCCCCCGCTCCGGCACCCGCCTTAAGTCAGGAAGCCTCGGTCCGAAGCTCAGCCCTGACCTCGTGAGCCGCCGCAACCAGGTGCTCGAGGGACGCCTTGGTCTCCGCCCAGCCGCGGGTCTTCAGGCCGCAGTCCGGGTTGACCCACAGACGCTCGGCCGGAATCGCTTCGAGTCCTTTGCGGAGCAGGGCTGCTGCTTCGTCAGCGCTGGGCACGCGCGGGGAGTGGATGTCGTAGACGCCGGGGCCGGCCTCGCGCGGGTAGCCGTGAGCGGCGAGTTCGCGTGCGACCTGCATGTGGGAGCGGGCTGCCTCCAAGCTGATGACGTCGGCGTCGAGGTCGTCGATGGCCTGGACGATGTCGCCGAACTCGGCGTAGCACATATGGGTGTGGATCTGGGTGTCCGGGCGCACGCCACTTGTGGCGAGGCGGAACGCCTCCGTCGCCCAGGCCAGGTACACGCCGTGGTCGGCGGCCCGAAGCGGGAGGGTTTCGCGCAGCGCGGGCTCGTCGACCTGGATCACCGAACTGCCCGCTGCCTCCAGGTCGTTGACCTCGTCGCGCAGGGCGAGGGCGACCTGGCGTGCCGTGTCGCCGAGCGGCTGATCGTCGCGGACGAAGGACCAGGCGAGCATGGTGACCGGGCCGGTGAGCATGCCCTTGACGGGGCGGTCGGTGAGCGATTGGGCGTACGACGTCCAGCGGATCGACATCGGTTCGGGGCGTGAGATGTCGCCGGCCAGGATCGGCGGGCGGACGTAGCGGGTGCCGTACGACTGGACCCAGCCGTGCTCAGTGGCGAGATACCCCGTCAGCTGCTCGGCGAAATACTGCACCATGTCGTTGCGTTCGGGCTCGCCGTGCACCAGGACGTCGATACCGGTCTTCTCCTGGAAGGAGATGACCTCGCGGATCTCCGCCTCGATGCGCCCCTCGTAGCCGGCGGTGTCGATCCTTCCCGCACGCAGATCGGACCGGGCGGTGCGCAGTTCGGTCGTCTGAGGGAAGGAGCCGATGGTCGTCGTGGGCAGCAGCGGCAGGCCGAGGTGGGCACGCTGGGCGGCGGCCCGCTCGGGGTACGGCTGAGAGCGGCGGCCGTCCGTGTCAGTGACCGCGGCTGCCCGGGCACGCACCGCCGGGTCACGTGTGATCGCCGAGCCCGCCCTGGAGTTGAGATCGGCGCGGTTGGCGGCGAGTTCGGCCGCGATGGTGTCGGTGCCCTGGGCGAGACCGCGGGCGAGGGCGACGATCTCGGCGGTCTTCTGCCGGGCGAAGGCGAGCCAGCGGGCGATCTGCGGGTCGATGTCCCGCTCGGCGGAGCTGTCGAGCGGGACATGCAGCAGCGAGCAGGAGGCGGCGACGTCGACCTGGCCGGCCAGGCCGAGGAGGGTGCCCAGCGTGGACAGGGACTTCTCGAAGTCGTTGATCCAGATGTTGCGGCCGTTGACGACTCCGGCGACCAGGCGTTTGCCGGGCAGCCCGCCGACCGCGGCCAGGTCCTCGAGATTGGCCGCGGCGGCTTCGGTGAAGTCCAGCGCGAGACCGTCGACGGGGGCCTTGGCGAGGATGGGCAGTGCCTCACCGAGCCGGTCGAAGTAGGAGGCGACGAGCAGCTTGGGCCGGTCGTCGAGACCACCGAGGTCGCGGTAGGCACGGGCCGCGGCGTTCAGGTCCGCGCGGGTGCGGTCCTGCACAAGGGCGGGCTCGTCCAGCTGCACCCACTCGGCGCCGGCGGCCCGCAGGTCGGACAGCACCTCGGCGTACACCGGCAGCAGTCGGTCCAGCAGAGTGATCGGCTCGAAGTCGGCGGCAACGCCGGGGGCGGGCTTGGCCAGCAGCAGATAGGTGACCGGTCCGACCAGCACCGGCCGGGCGGTGTGACCGAGCGCAATTGCTTCCTTGAGCTCGGCGACCTGCTTGGTGGAGTCGGCGGTGAAAACGGTGTCGGGGCCGAGTTCGGGGACCAGGTAGTGGTAGTTGGTGTCGAACCACTTGGTCATTTCCAGCGGCGCGACGTCCTGGGTGCCGCGTGCCATCGCGAAGCAGCCGTCCAGGGAGCCTGCCTCGACGGCGGCACGGTGGCGGGCAGGGATCGCGCCGACCATGACGCTGGTGTCCAGGACGTGGTCGTAGTACGAGAAGTCGCCGGTCGGGACCTCGTGGATGCCGGCTTCGGTGAGCTGCTGCCAGTTGGCACGGCGCAGCTCGGCGGCGGTCTCCCGGAGGGCTGCAGCGGTGACGCGGCCCTTCCAGTAGCCCTCGATGGCCTTCTTCAGTTCACGGTTCTGGCCCTGCCGGGGGTAGCCGTACACGGTGGCCCGTGCTGCCGCGGCTGTGGACAAGCTGGTCACGGAACTCTCCTTCGCGAGTATGTCTCCTGTGGAACCCGGCGACGGGCAGAGAACGCGAAGGGGTGACGAACCGGACGGCACGGTCTCGCGCCGTGCGCGCGGCCGTCCGTCTGGTAGGTACGCCGACCCGCCCTCGAGGTCACCGGGATCTCCGCACGCGATCGAGTCGCGCACGGGCAACGGGCAGGTCTTCGGACTCGCGGGCACGTCTGCCGGTCTCCCGGCGGACTCCTACTGGCCGTCGCTTCCCAGACCCGATCGGGTCCAGTGCGTATGACGGCGGTCGTTCCCGCTCACCGCTGCGGGGCAGTCCCGGATTTTCACCGGGTTCCCTCTTACGACGCTCCTGCCTGGCTGACAGGGCGAACCAGCTGCGACGGCCAGCCTAGAGGGCAGCCCTTGAGTACGAATACAGCTGTTCACATTCCGGACGGTGATCTGAGCCATGTGGCTCAGGCACGAGCAGCACAGCAGGGCGCGGGGCAGCTCAGTCAAACCGCTCCGCGCCCCGCTCCACAGCAGCCGCGGGGCCCCTCAGCCCCGGCGGCGAACCCGGGCCCCTCAGCCCCGGTCGTAGGTGTGGAACCCCCGGCCCGACTTGCGGCCGAGCAGCCCCGCCTCGACCATCCGCTGGAGCAGCGGCGGCGGGGCGTAGAGAGGTTCCCTGAACTCGTCGTACAACGACTCCGCGATGGCCGCGACAGTGTCCAGGCCGATCAGGTCCACCAGCTTGAGCGGCCCCATGGGATGGGCGCAGCCGAGCTCCATCCCCGCGTCGACGTCGGCGGCGGTGGCGAAGCCGGACTCGGCCATGCGGACCGCCGAGAGGAGATAGGGGATGAGCAGGGCGTTGACGACGAAGCCGGCCCGGTCCTGGGAGCGGACCACCGTCTTGCCCAGCCTGCCGGTCGCGAACTCCTCGACGGCCGTCACCGCCTCGGGCGCGGTGTGCAGAGATGCCACGACCTCCACCAGCGGCAGGACAGGCACCGGGTTGAAGAAGTGCAGTCCCAGGACGCGGTCGGCGCGGTGCGTGGCCATGCCCAGGCGCATGACCGGGATGGACGAGGTGTTGGTGGCCAGAATCGCCTCCGGATCCTCGACGACCTTGTCCAGGGCCGCGAAGACCTCGGTCTTCGCGTCGGCGTTCTCGACGACGGCCTCGACGACGAGCTGCCGGTCGGCCAGATCGTCGAGGCTGCCGGTGAACACAAGGCGTGCCAGAGCGTCTTCGGCGGAGATCCGGTCCAGCTTGCCGCGCTGGACGGCGCGTTCGAGGGACAGTGCCACACGTTCCCGGGCCCCGCGGGCCGCTGTGGCATCCGCCTCGCAGACCACCGTGTCAAGCCCGGCGCGAGCGCAGACCTCGGCTATGCCGGCCCCCATCTGGCCGCCGCCGACCACGCCGACCCTGGTGAGGGATCCGTTCATGACTGCACTTCCGATCGTCGAACGAGGTGGCGGGCGTATGCGTCGGCGGTGAAGAATGCCGGCAAGTCCCTGGCCAGGGCGGTGCGTTCGAAGATCGCGCGGACTTCGTCCACTCGGGCCCAGGGGTACTCCGCCCCGAGAGCGGCGATCTCGTCGTCCAGCAGCGCGACCACCGTGTCACGCTCGACAAGGCCGTGGCGTATCCACTGCCAGATCTGGCAGCGGGCGATCTCTGCCGTGGCCGCGTCCTCCATCAGCCCGTACAGCGCGACGGCGCCGCTGCCGCGCAGCCAGGCGTCGAAGTAGCGCAGGGCGATGGCGATGTTCGAGCGGACCCCTTCGGAGGTGGGCGGTCCGGCGGTGCGCCGGACCGCAACGAGGTCGTCGGCGGTCACCTCGACGTCGTCGCGGGTACGCTCGATCTGGTGGGGCCGGTCGCCCAGGATGCTGTCGAAGACGTCACGGCAGACGGGCACGAGTCCGGGGTGGGCTACCCAGGAGCCGTCGAAGCCGTCCTCCGCCTCGCGTTCCTTGTCGAGCCGGACCTTGGCGAGCGCCGCCTCGTTGGTCTGGGCGTCGCGGCTGGGGACGTGGGCTGCCATGCCGCCGATGGCGTGGGCGCCGCGCTTGTGGCAGGTGCGTACGAGGAGTTCGGTGTAGGCGCGCATGAATGGCGCGGTCATGGTGACCTTGGCCCGGTCCGGGAGGACGAAGTCGGCGCGGTGGCCAAGGTTCTTGATCAGGCTGAAGAGGTAGTCCCAGCGGCCCGCGTTGAGCCCGGCGCTGTGTTCGCGCAGCTCGTGGAGGATCTCTTCCATCTCGAACGCGGCGGTGATTGTCTCGATGAGGACGGTGGCGCGGACGGTGCCGCGGGGGATGTCGAGCAGTTCCTGCGCGAGGACGAAGACGTCGTTCCACAGGCGGGCTTCGTAGTGGTTCTCCAGCTTGGGCAGGTAGAAGTACGGGCCGTGGCCGGCCTCGATCTGCCGCTGTGCGCAGTGGAAGAAATACAGCCCGAAGTCGACGAGCGACGCGGCGACGGGGCGGCCGTCGACGACGAGGTGCTTCTCCGTGAGGTGCCAGCCCCGTGGGCGGACCATGATCGTCGCCAGGTCGTCACCGAGCCGGTACTCCTTGCCCTCCGGTGTGGTGAAGTCGATGCGGCGCTCGATGGCGTCGAGCAGGTTCAGCTGACCGCCGATGATGTTGTCCCAGGTGGGCGAGGTGGCGTCCTCGAAGTCCGCCATCCACACCTTCGCGCCGGAGTTGAGGGCGTTGACGGTCATTCGCCGCTCGGGCGGGCCGGTGATCTCCACCCGGCGATCGGTCAGGCCCGGCGCGGGCGGGGCGACCCGCCAGTCGGGGGCGGTGCGGATGGCCGGGGTGGCGCGCGAGAAGTCGAGCGGGGTACCGGAGGCGATCCGCTCGGTGCGGCGGCGGCGCTCGGCGAGCAGTTCGAAACGCCGGCCCGCAAAGGCAGCGTCGAGGCGGCCGATGAACTCCAGCGCGGCGGGAGTGAGGATCTCGTCGTGACGGTCACCCGGTGCACCGAGAACCTGGACTGTGCTGGTCAGAGCAGTGGTTGACATGCAGGTCTCCTCAGCGGAGCGGGGAGGGCCGGACGGAAGGGCCGTGCGGCGCTCACCTGGACACGGGCTGACTGGACGGGGAGGGCCGAGCCGGGAGCTGAGGTCCGGCTCGGCCGGCCCTCCCTGTGATGCTTAGTGGAACTGCTCTTCCTCGGTGGAGCCGCTCAGCGCCGTCGTCGAGGAGGCGGGGTTGACGGCGGTGGAGACCAGGTCGAAGTAGCCGGTGCCGACCTCGCGCTGGTGCCTGACCGCGGTGAAGCCCTGCTGTTGCGCGGCGAACTCGCGCTCCTGCAGATCGACATAGGCGGTCATGCCGTGCTCGGCGTAGCCGCGGGCCAGGTCGAACATTCCGTGGTTGAGCGAGTGGAAGCCGGCCAGGGTGATGAACTGGAAGCGGTAGCCCATCGCGCCCAGCTCCCGCTGGAACTTGGCGATCTGGTCGTCGTCCAGGGCGGCCTTCCAGTTGAAGGACGGCGAGCAGTTGTACGCCAGCATCTGGTCGGGGTGCTCGGCGTGGATGGCCTCGGCGAACTCGCGGGCCTGCTTCAGGTCCGGGGTGCCGGTCTCGACCCAGATGAGGTCCGCGTACGGGGCGTAGGCGAGACCACGAGCGATGACCGGCGCCATGCCGTTCTGCACCCGGTAGAAGCCCTCGGCGGTGCGCTCCCCTGTCACGAACTGCGCGTCGCGCTCGTCGACATCGCTGGTCAGCAGATTGGCGGCGAGCGCGTCCGTACGAGCCACGATCAGCGTCGGCACATCGGCGATGTCCGCGGCCAGCCGGGCGGCGTTGAGCGTGCGGATGTGCTGGGCCGTCGGCACGAGGACCTTGCCGCCGAGGTGGCCGCACTTCTTCTCGGAGGCCAGCTGGTCCTCATAGTGGATTCCGGCCGCACCGGCGGCAATCATGGCCTTGGTCAGCTCGAAGGCATTGAGCGGGCCGCCGAAGCCGGCCTCGGCGTCGGCGACGATCGGCGCAAGCCAGTCCGTGGTGTCCGCGCCGCCCTCGGCGGTCGCGATCTGGTCGGCGCGCAGCAGCGCGTTGTTGATCCGGCGCACCACCTGGGGCACCGAGTTGACCGGGTACAGGCTCTGGTCGGGGTAGGTGTGACCGGCCTGGTTGGCGTCGGCGGCGACCTGCCAGCCCGACAGATAGATGGCCTGCAGACCGGCCTTCACCTGCTGCACAGCCTGGCCGCCGGTCAGGGCGCCGAGCGCGTGGATGTAGTCCTGCTCGTGCAGCTGCCGCCAGAGCCGCTCGGCGCCGCGCCGGGCCAGGGTGTGCTCCTCACGGACGCTGCCGCTGAGCCGGACGACCTCCTCGGCGGTGTAGGTGCGCTCGATGCCCTTCCACCGCGGGTCTGTCGCCCATCGCTGTGCCAGCTGCTCGGCCGTCGCCGTCGTCGTCCCTGCCTGCGCCATGACCGTCTCCCGGGGTCGCGTGAAATCAGATCGTTCTTGTGAAGCATGTAAGGCATGTCACTGAGTGACGTGGCCTTGGTGCGACCCGCCGCCCCTCCCGGTGGGTGAAGCGGCGAGCAATGCGTCCGGGCGAGCGAGCCGGGAGCCGAGATGCACGACGTCAGGGCGTGAAATCGTGCTCGGAGTGCCAGCTTGGTCGCCGGGTCCGGCGGGCCGCACTCAGACTCTGACAGTGGCACTGAGTGCCATCAAGCGTGGCCGTCTGCTAACTTCTGCGAATCTTTACTGGCTGTTTTGCCAAGGTTGCAAAGATCTGCGAGGTGCCTTGTGCGCTTACTCTGTGGGCGGCGGAAGGGGCCGGGATGAGCAAGACGTACGCGGGAGCGCGGCTGCGGCGGCTGCGCGAGGAGCGGCGCATGAGCCAGGCAGAGCTGGCCCGCGTCCTGGCAATCTCGCCCAGCTACCTCAACCAGATGGAGCACGACTCCCGGCCCCTCACCGTGCCGGTGCTGCTGAGGCTGACCGAGGCGTTCGGCGTCGACCCGGGGTTCTTCTCGGAGCGTGACACCAGCCGACTTGTGGCGGACCTGCGAGAAGTGCTCGCGAACGAGGTCACCGCTGCCCGGGTGTCGCCGTCCGATCTCGCCGAACTGGCATCCCGGATGCCGGCCGTGGCCTCGGTCCTGCTCGATCTCGGCCGGCGCAGCCACGCCCTGGCCGAGCGGGTGGCCGAGGCGGCCGACGGTCGCGGCAATGAGGACCCGGCCCTGCCGCGCTCCCCGCACGAGGAGATTCGTGAGTTCTTCTACCGGCGGCAGAACTACCTCCATGACGCCGACCTCGCAGCCGAAGAACTGGCCCGTGGTGTCGGCGTCCGCCCCGGTGAGGTGGTGCAAGCGCTCTCCGCGCGTCTCGTCGAGCGGCATGGAGTGCGTTTGGCCACGGATTCCGACCGGCTGCACCACTTCGACCCCGCCGCCCGGGTGCTACATCTGTCCAACCGACTGCGCCCCGGCCAGCAGGCGTTCCGCATGGCCACCCAGCTCGCCCTGCTGGAGTTCGGAGACCAGCTGTCCGCGCTCGCATCGGAGGACTACGCGGAGGGCTCCGCGACCTGGTCGCTCGCCCGGATCGGTGTCGCGAACTACTTCGCCGCCGCACTGATCCTGCCGTACAGCGCCTTCCACAGTGCCGCTGAGGAGGTCCGTTACGACATCGAACGGCTCACCGACCGCTTCGGCCTCGGCTACGAGACCGTCTGCCATCGCCTCAGTACCCTTCAGCGGCCACGCCTGCGCGGTGTGCCCTTCTCCTTCGTCCGGGTCGACCGGGCAGGCAACATGTCCAAGCGCCAGTCCGCCACCGGCTTCCACTTCTCCCGTGCCGGCGGCACCTGCCCGCTGTGGAATGTGTACGAGGCGTTCGCCGCACCCGGCCGGATCCACGTCCAGATCGCTGCCATGCCGGACGGACAGCGCTACCTGTGGACCGCCCGCGCCGTCACCCGCCACCGCGGTGGATGGGGCGAGCCCGGCAAGACGTTCGCCATCGGCCTCGGCTGCGAGGTCCGCCATGCCTCCCGGCTCGTCTACTCCGACGGACTCGACCTCGACAACACCTCCGCGGCCACCCCCATCGGCATGGGCTGCCGGATCTGCGAACGCCTCGACTGCCCGCAACGCGCCGTGCCACCTCTTGGCCGACCGCTCACCATCGACGAGAACAGCAGCACCTTCGTGCCCTATCCCGTCGCAGACGGGCCGGACCGACAATCCTGGTAGTCCCGCCCGGTCATTCCCCGGAAGCACACAGTCGTCGGGCTTCCAACGGTGTCACGGGCTCTCCCGCCCGCACGGAGTGCAGGACATGGGCCAGGACTTCCGCACCGCGGACCACTCTGGGCCCCGGCCGGTTGAAGTACGCCGGGCCATCGAGGACCCACACTTCGCCGTTGCGCACGGCGGGTAGCTCGTCCCACCCCGCAGGGTGCGCTCGGGCGCGAAGCCGCAGGGCAGGACGAGGACGACGTCCGGTCGTGCGGCGCGTACGGCGTACCACTCCATCGGCTTGGTGTGCTCGCCCGGCGACGCCAGCAGCGGCTCCCCTCCGGCGCAGGCAATCTGCTCGGGAACCCAGTGCCCGGCAGGCCAGAGCGGATCGAGCCATTCGATGGCCACCACACGGGGCCGCGGCAGCTGGGCGGTCAGCCGTTCCACCGCCGCCAGCCGCTCGCGCAGCTCCGATCGCCGCCGCTCGGCACGCTCGCGTACGCCCAGCAACTCCCCCACCCGGACCAGACAGTCGAGCACGTCGTCCAGGGTCCGGGGCTCCAGACTCAGCACCCTGGGCCCGCCGTCCAGCACCCGCACCGCCCGGGACACCCCGCTGTACGACACCGCGCACACGTCACACAGGTCCTGAGTGAGGACCACCTCGGGGGCAAGAGCGGCAAGTGCTTCGGTGTCCAAGGTGTAGAGCGAGGATCCCGAATGCGCCGCTCCGCCCACCGCGTCGGAGATTTCGCGGCTGCTGAGCGCATCAGCGGAGAACTCCGCGGCAGTGACAACCGGTACGGACTCCATCGCCGCGGGCGGCCAGTCGCACTCGTGCGTCCGGCCCACCAGGTCATCGATCAGGCCCAGTTCGGCCACGATGTCGGTGGCGGCGGGAAGCAGCGAGACAATGCGCATTCTCCGACCCTAGGGCTTCTCCTTCGGCTCACCGTGCCGACCACAGGAAGAACGGCGAGTACTGGTACTCGTACACCGTGCACGACGACCGCGACCTGCTGTGCACCGTCGAAGTTCCCGGTTGGTGACGCCCGGCGCCCCGCCGGTGACTCCGACTCACTCCCTGTCCACCTCCGCCGGCGAAACCCGCAACTCCTCCTGCAGCTCCGGGTGTTCCGCCGCTCGCTCCACGGCCAGTGCCACACGGAACTCCCGTCGGGCCCGTGCCCGCGCTCCTGCCGCCGCGTACGACTGGCCCAGGCGGCGCCGGATCGCCATCTCGAGTCGCGTGCGGTGCGGCTCCGAACGCCGCGAGATGCCTGCGTGCAGCGCCAACGCCTGGCGATGGCGGCGTTCCGCCTCCGCGAAGTCCTCAGCGACCGACCCCAGCCGTATCAACGTCAACGCCAGCAGCAGCGGGTCGCCGGCCTCCCGCAGTAATACCTCACCGCGCAGCAGCACCGACCGCGCCTCTGCCCGTTCGCCGATTGCCGCATGCCCGTCCGCAAGGGGGACCAGGCGCCGGCTGACCGGTATCGGGCGGCCGTTGCGCTCTGCCGCGGCGACCACCTCACGCGCGTCGGCGAACGATGTGTGCACCTCACCCTGCATGAACCGGCTCATCGACCGCAGCGCCAACACCAGCGAGCCTCCCCACTGGTCGTCGGCCCGTTCCAGGACCGGCAGCACCTCGTCCATGGTGGCCGCCACCGTGTCGTACCGCCCCTGCAAGTGGTCCTGGATGGCCAGACCGGTCAGAGGCAGCGCCGCCACCCGTAGGGCTGCCGCAGGACGTCACCTTCGAACTCGCCGAAGGTCAAGGAACCCGCCACGTGCCCGCCACTGCACGCGCCGAAGCGCGGCTGTCCGCCCAACCCCCCGCTCCCGCCCAGCCGCCGCGCCTCCCCCCAACTCGGCCCAACCGCAAGCGGTGATTCAACCGCGCACAACCCCCCATGACTGCCATGGCAGGTAGTCCGACAGCTGCTCCTACTCCCCCACCACCGTGGAGAGTCGTGTCGGATGCCCGGGTGGGTCAGCGGGGCGAGCAGTGCGAGTTTGCTGAGCCGGTGATGCGGCTCCCGTCGGGCGCGGCCCAAGTACTCCTCGCCGCCGGCGGGGTGGTGACATGCTGTGCCGTTTGGTGGCACGCTCGAATGCCGACTTGCAGCGCGTGATCGACCGGATGGTGGGATTCGATGGCATCGTGCAGGCCTCGACAGCGATCACGTCGGAGAATCCGGTGCGCTCCGGATCACTCCGCTGGTGCGCCAGGCCTCGCGGCAGGCGCCGTATGGACCGCTGACCGCTGGAGGACCGGCCTTGAGGGAGGGACCGAGAAGTGAGCTTCTGGGAGTACCTGGGCACCCGCTACCAGCAGTTGCTGGTGGACGCCTATCAGCACGCCAGCGCCGTCTTCCAGTGCATGGTCGTCGCCACGGTGCTCGGGGTCTTGACCGGCGTCCTCACCTACCGCACCGAGTGGGCGGGAAACCTCGCGATCACCACGACCGCAAGCATCCTCACCGTCCCCTCCCTGGCTCTCCTCGGCCTGCTCGTCCCGGTCGTCGGCCTCGGCGTCGCGCCGACCGTCATCGCGCTGACGCTGTACGGACTGCTGCCCGTGGTCCGTAACGCGGTCGTCGGGTTGCGCGGAGTCGACCCGGCCCTCGTCGAGGCCGCCAAGGGCATGGGGATGTCACGGTTCGCCCAGCTGCTCAGGGTCGAACTGCCCCTCGCCTGGCCGCCGATCCTCACCGGTGTCCGGGTGTCGACCCAGATGCTGATGGGCATCGCGGCGATCGCGGCCTTCGCCTCGGGGCCCGGGCTCGGCAACCAGATCTTCCGCGGGATCTCCAGCCTGGGCAGTGCGAACGCGCTCAACGACGTGCTGTCGGGGACGCTCGGAATCGTCGTCCTGGCCCTGCTGTTCGACGCCGGGTATGTGCTGATCGGACGGCTCACCATCTCACGGGGGATACGTGGCTGACTCTGCCGAAATCGTCGAACCGACCTCCCCGACGTCAGGCGCCGCAGGCCCCGGCGGATCCGCCCGATCCGCCGGGCCCGACCGGCCGGCCGCCGCCGGCGCGAGTATCCGGCTGGACAACCTCACCAAGCGCTATCCGGACAGCCAAGCCCCGGCCGTGGAGGACGTGACCCTGGACGTCGCGGCCGGCGAAACCGTGATCCTTGTGGGGCCCTCTGGCTGCGGCAAGAGCACCACCCTCAAGATGATCAACCGGCTGATCGAGCCGACGTCGGGGCGGATCACCATCGGCGGCGAGGACGTCACCGGCATCAACCCCGTGGCGCTCCGCCGCACCATCGGCTACGCCATCCAGGCCACGGGCCTCTTCCCGCACATGACCGTCGCCGAGAACATCGCGCTCGTACCGAAGATGGCCGGCTGGCCCCGCGCGAAGGTGCGGGACCGGGTCGAGGAGATGCTCGAACTGGTCGGGCTGGATTCCGGGGAGTTCCGCGGCCGCTATCCGCGCCGGCTCTCCGGCGGCCAGCAGCAGCGGGTCGGGGTGGCGCGGGCGCTGGCCGCCGACCCGCCCGTGCTGCTGATGGACGAGCCGTTCGGGGCCGTCGACCCCATCACCCGCGAGCGCCTGCAGGACCAACTCATCAGGTTGCAGCGCGAGTTGCGCAAGACGATCGTCTTCGTCACGCACGACTTCGACGAGGCCATCAAGGTCGGCGACCGGATCGCGGTGCTGCGCGACCGGTCGCAGATCGTCCAGTTCGACACTCCGGAAGCGATCCTGGCCAGTCCGGCGGACGACTTCGTCGCCGGTTTCGTGGGCGCGGGAGCCGGGCTGAAGCGGCTGCACCTCAAGCGCGTACGGGAGGTGGAGCTCGCCGACGTCCCGACCGCCACCGTCGACGACCCGCTCGAGACCGTCCTGGAGCTGCTGTACGCGGGCTCCGCCTCGGCCGACCACCTGCTGCTACTGGACCGGGAGCGGCGCCCGCACTCCTGGCTGCGACGCGAGGACCTGACGCGCGCCCGGAGTGCGCAACCCGCCGGAGAGCCGCTGCCGTTGTCGGCGGGCACCCCCGTACGGAGCCGGATCGGGGTGGACATGACGCTGCGGGACGCGCTGGAGGCGCTGCTGGCCGACGGTGCGGGCCGCGTCGCGGTCACGGGACGGGACGGCGCGTACGCCGGCGTGGTGGACATGCCGACACTGCTGAACGCAATGCACAGGGCGCCGGACGAGCGGGGAGCCGAGGAGGCTCGGCCGACCGGCCGGGGTGAGCCCGCGTGAGCCGGAGCGAGGTCGATGTCGGGGCCGGTGGTGGAGCCGCTCCCGAGGCCGGTTACGGGTTCCCGGCCCCGGGGCCGGCTCCAGGGCCAGGGCATGACGAGCCCGTGACCCGGCTCGCCGCACTGGACCGGGTCCCGCCCCGTATCACCTGGCAGAAGCTGGTGACGCTGCCGGCCTTCGTCCTGGTCGTCCTCGGCGCCACCGCGCTGTATCTCCGCACCACCGAGCTGGACTCGATCGCCAGGAACGCCCTCGCAGACGGCGCCGTGCGCACCGCACTCCTCCAGCAGACCGAACTCGTCGCGATCTCCACCTTCTTCGTGCTCATCATCGCGATCCCGCTGGGCATCGCGCTGACGCGCGGGGTCCTGCGCCGGGCCGCACCGCTGTTCGTCGCGGTGGCCAACATCGGCCAGGCGACCCCGGCCCTGGGCCTGCTGGCGCTGCTGGTGATCTGGCTCGGCATCGGCCAACGAGCCGCCCTGGTCGGCATCGTGGCATTCGCGGTGCTGCCGGTGCTGAGCAACACCGTGGCCGGCCTGAGGGCCATCGACCCGGCACTCGTGGAGGCGGCGCGCGGCATCGGGATGTCGCCGCTGCTGGTGCTGTTCCGGGTCGAACTGCCCCTGGCCGTACCGCTGATCCTGGCGGGCGTACGGACCGCGCTCGTGCTGAACGTCGGCACCGCGACGCTGGCCACCTTCGGCGGCGGAGGAGGACTCGGGGACCTGATCTCCTCCGGCATCACCAACCAGCGCATGCCGGTGCTGGTGCTCGGCTCCGTACTGACGGTCGCCATGGCGCTGATCGTGGACTGGCTGGGGATGCTCGTCGAGTTGCTGCTGCGCCCACGCGGCCTGGAGGTGGACTGATGCGCCTGACCCGGGTAAGGACGGCCGTCGCGGGCGCGGGCGCCCTGCTGCTCGCCGCCGCAGGGCTGAGCGGCTGCGGACTGACCAGCGGCAGCCCGCTGGCCGACTCGGTGCAGCCCGGCTCCATCGGGAAGGGGCGACCGCTGGAGGGCGCCCAACTGACCGTGACCTCCAAGGAGTTCACCGAGCAGATCATCCTGGGCCAGATCATGGGGCTGGTATTCAAAGCGGCCGGCGCGGAAGTCCTGGACCGGACGAACATCCAGGGCTCGATCGGTGCCCGCGAGGCGGTCAAGTCCGGTGCGGCGGACGGGATGTACGAGTACACGGGCACGGCCTGGATCACCTACCTCGGTCACACCAAGCCGGTCGTCGACCCGTACGAGCAGTGGGAGGCAGTACGCGACGAGGACCGCCGCAACGGCATCGCCTGGCTGCCCGCCGCCCCGCTCAACAACACCTACGCGCTGGTCGCGAACCGGGCGAATGCGCAGAAGTACCGGCTGCGCACTCTCTCCGACGTGGCACGTCTGACGAAGGAGGACCCGGGCGCGGCGACGATCTGCGGCGGAAGCGAGTTCTCGGTGCGCGAGGACGGCCTGCCGGGCGTGGCGAGGACGTACGGATTCGCCCTCCGGCGCGGGAACTTCAAAAAGATGGACGACGGCGTCGTCTACACCCAGGTCGCCAAGGGCGCGGCCTGCACCCTCGGCGTGGCGGCCACCACCGACGGCCGCATTCCGGAACTCGAGCTGAAGGTGCTGGAGGACGACCGGCACTTCTTCCCCAACTACAACGCGGCACCCGAGATGAACAGCGCCACGATGAGGAAGTACCCCGCCATCGCCGACGTCCTCGCCCCGATCACCAAGCGGCTGACGGGGGCGGAGGCCCAGCGGCTGAACGCGCGGGTGGACGTGGACGGGGAGGACCCGCACGAGGTGGCGAAGGGCTGGCTGGTGCGGGAGGGCTTCATCCGGGAGGGCTGACAGACGGCTTCGCCCAGGCTTGAGCTCCATCACAACCAGCTCACCGCCCCCGAAGAGATCACGGCACGACGGTGCATGTCGGCCCGGTCGTCCGGCAGCCACTTGGTGACGATGCCGGTGAGCATCTGCCCAGTCTCGGGATACCGTCTCGGCCGGCGAGGTTGCGCACGGCAAGCCCGCGCCGGACGCCTTCCTGGAGGCGGCGCGCCGCCTGGGAGTGTCCGCGGTCGGCTGCGCAGTCAGCGCCAAGTCAGCACGGGAGAGGTGATCAGGGGTGTTGACGTGGGGTTTCAGGTCAGCACCGAACCAGCACGGGAATCAGCACCAGGCCACCAACCCGTGGCGAATCACGCAACTCCGATAGGCCCTTTCCTCACTCCAATTCGCCCCCTGACCCAGCCCCCCATGCTCCCGTCATGGTGGTCGCGCGCACACTGACCCTCCGAACTGTGGTGTCCCACCACATGTGCCCCTGACCTGCGTCTTCCTACGGTGTGGCGACACGGAAACGTCCCCGCCAACTGTCCGGAAGTGGTGTCCATGGCCGCCCCCGCAACCGCTCCACCAGCTCCCAGTTCACTCAAGCGCATCGTCGCCGCGAGCCTCATCGGCACCACCATCGAGTGGTACGACAACTCATCCGAACAGAGCTCCGACCTTCGGTTATCCATCGAATCGGCCGTGTGAGTCAGCACGAAACCAGCACCGGATCTACGACGTGCTGTGCGCGCCCTCAATGCAAGCCAGCGCCCTCTTGGCGGCTCCGCCGCCCAGCAGCAAAGGGCGTCACGTGATCTCGGCCGTGACCGTCGCCTGGCGGTTCGCCACGTCGAGGCCGTACGTCTGACGGGTGTCGCCCTTGGTGATCTGCCGGACGAGGTCGCCGGTGTAGTAGCCGACGCTGCTGCCGTCGAGGCCGGTGGTGCGGCGCCCGAAGGCGTCGTAGCGGCCGTGGCCGTGGTGGTGCCGTGGGTGGTGGTGACCAGCCGGTCGGCTGCGCTTCCTGCCGCCGTACTTGCCCGAGCTCAACCCTGACGAACTCGTCAACGCCGAACTCAAGCACAGCCTCCCCAAAGGCCACCGGGCACGGAATCAGGCCGAACTCGCAGCAGATACCCGCCGGTTCTTCCGCAGACGCCAACGCCAGCCCCACATCGTTCCGGCTACTTCCACGGCCCCCACGTCCGCTACACCTTCAACGAGAACTCTTCGAGTCTCTGATCAATCCTGGCAACCTTGTTAAGTTCTCCCTCTTCCGTCACTCTCGAAAGTGCCCGATAATTGGCGCGTGGCTGACACCTTGAAAACAACACCCACACCCGTACGCCAATTACTGAGAGGGCGTTTCGGGTGGTTTTTTGTCGGTAGGACCGTGGACCTGGCGGGCTCGTCCATGACGACCGTGGCCTTGGCCCTCGCCGTGCTACAAGAATCCGGCCGAGCGAGCGACCTGGGAATTGTCCTCGCGGCAGACATGATTCCGACCCTCGTGCTCCTTCTTGTGGGGGGCGCGGTCGCCGACCGCATGAGTCGGCGCGTGCTGCTGATTTCAACCAACATTGCCTCAGGGTCCCTCATGGCGGCGATGGCCGCGACCTTGATCACAAACACTTACAGTCTGTTGCTCATCGCCAGCCTTGCATTCGTCAACGGCGTTGTGGGCGCATTCAGTTCACCGGCTCTGCGCGGCATCGTCCCCGAACTCGTCGAGCAGCACGATCTTCAGCGCGTCAACGCGCTCCTTTCGAGCATTCAGAACACCGTGCGTATTCTGGGCCCCGCCCTGGCGAGCATCCTGGTCACCACCATCGGGGGCGGGTGGGCCCTGGCGGTCGACGCGATCACCTTCGTGCTGGCCGCGCTGGCATTCACACGAATACCCGGTGCGACGCGGCCACCGGCTGCGGGTCAGCCGTTGTGGCGCGACCTTGTCGACGGCTGGTCCGTCTTCCGGTCCTTGCACTGGATTGTGGTCATGGCCATCTCGTTCGCCCTCATCAACGCGTTCAATGTCGGCCCATGGAATGTGCTGGGGCCGCAGGTGGTCTCGGACGAGGACGGCGCCGTGGGGTGGGGTGCGGTGCAGTCCATACGAGCTGTTGGACTGCTGGTCATGAGCATCGTCGCCGTCAAGATCGTGCTCCGTCGCCCTCTTCGCGACGGCCGGATCTGGGGCACGCTCGCGGGATTGCCCCTCCTGGCTCTCGGGCTGTCAGGCGAGGCCTGGGTAGTGGCTGTTGCCGCCTTCATCGGGGGCCTCGGTTTCTCGGTTGCCGCCATCACATGGGAAAGCACACTGCAGGCGTCGGTCCCGCAGGAGAGCTTGTCGCGGGTCGCCGCGTATGACGACCTGCTTTCCTTTCTCGCGATCCCCCTCTCGCAAATTGCCGTGGGTCCGCTCTCACAGGCATATGGAGCAAGAGAGATCTGCATCATCTGCGGCATTGCATACATGGCAGCCTGCCTGTTCCCCCTCCTCAACAAGCAAGTCCGCAATCTGCGTTCCTGACCGGACCGCAGGAGCGGCCGGTGCCCTTGGTCCCTGTATCAGACTCCATTGAGGAGTGAATGGGATTAAGGGCGCCGGCCGCTTCGGGTTTACGGGTCGGCCGCTCCAAGCGGGCCCTGCCACTCAACGTAGCCCACCAATCTGGGTACGCCATTCGGCCCTCGATGCGCGATGACGGCGGCAGCCCGGACATCGGGCGACATAGAGAGCACCGACTCGACTTCGTCAAGCTCGATCCGGACTCCCGAAACCTTCACTTGACGGTCGAAGCGCCCGATGAACTCGATTACACCGTCGGGTCTGATCCTCGCCCGGTCACCGGTCCTATACCAGCGTCGCTGCTGCCCAGTTCTGGTATCTACGACGAACTTCTGATGGGTGAGTTCGGGTAGACGGAAATAGCTGTCAGCGACACAGGGACCGCCGGCCCAGAGCTCTCCCGCCTCACCCGGCCCGACGTCGATCCCGTCCGCGTCGACAATCCGCAGCAGGGCATGCCTGAGAGGCCTTCCGATGGGAATCGACTCACTGCGTACATCTTCAATGGTCACGTCGTGCGTCGAGCACCAGACCGTTGCCTCGGTGGGGCCGTACATGTTCACGATACGAACGCCATTAAGAGCGTCCACCAACCGTCGAGCAAGTCCAAGAGGAAATACCTCTCCCCCGACGGCCAGCGCCCGTAGCCCTCGGAGCGACTGCAACGACTCCTCGTAGGAGGTGATCGCCGTCAGCAGGGAGGGTGTGGCCTGCATCAGGGTAGGTCGGAACCGCGCCATCAGTTCCGGCAGGCTGTCCTCGCTCCGCGCGTCCAGCCGGTTGACCATCCCCGAGGGGCTGACAATGCTGGCTCCGCCGCGGGTGACCGGCCAGATCAGCTCCATCAGTGCGATGTCGAACGACACGCTCGTCACGGCGAGAAAGCGGTCCTCGACAGGCACCCCGTACGCCACGTCGAGAGCCTCGAAGAATGCCGCGACGTTTGCGTTCGTGACCACTACTCCTTTGGGGCGCCCTGTGGAGCCGGAGGTATAGATGACATACGCAGGGTCCTGCGGCCGTGGCGTGGGCAGGTAACTGCATGCGAGTTCGGACGAGACACTGGCATCGGGCGGTACCTGGACCATCCGCACGGCAAACGCCGATCCGCTCGTATGCGTGATGAGGGCGGAAAGCTCTGCGTCCTCGATGACAGTGCGCAGTCGCTCGCTCGGGTGTCCCGGGTCGAGGGGGACGTAGGCCGCACCCGCCGCAGAGACACCCAGCAGAGCTACCGCGAGGTCCACGCCCCGCTCGACCACCACCCCGACCCTGTGTCCGGGGCCGATACCGCGCGCCACCAGGTTGCGGCCCAGGGCCTCTGCACGCGTCACCAGCTCGCCATAGGTCAGCGCACGGGTGGTGTCCAGGACGGCCTGTCGGGAAGGGAATTCTAGAGCCACGGCGCGCAGCTGATGAAAGATCGAACGCGTCAGGATCACTGTCCCCCCACATCGTCGCGGGCTGATGCGAACGCGAGCAGCCTTGAGAACGCCGCCCGGTCGTTCATCAGGCTGGTGTGGTCTGGGGCCGACGAGATCATGAGCCAACAGGATCCGATGCCTCGCGCTGTTCGGATCTGCTCGCTGAGCGGGACGTACAGATCGTCAGCGACGGCTACCGCGTAGATCGGCACGGTGTTGTGCAACAGAAGCTCAAGGTCGTAGAGGCTTCCCCATTGCGCAAAACGGGCGAGTTCGTCGGCAACGCCCGCGAACGGCTGGAGCAGTGCGATCTGTTGGAACATCCACGGGAAGGACACCTCGCCGTAGAAACAGAAGGGATGTGAGCCGGGCCCGAAGTCCGGATCGCTCTCGTAGAGGCGTTGTGCGGTCCATCGCGTGGCGCAGCCGGGAGCCCCGTACGTGTATTCCTGGAGGTAGAACAGCGGAGAGGTCGTGAACAGGGTGGAGGCGCCCACTGAAGTAATGAAGTCTACGGCCAGCTCGTCACCTGCCCATGCCGTGCCGACGAGCTTATGGAGCGCTGCCATCCCCCCTCGATACGACGTGACATGTAACATTGCACACTTCACGTTGCACAGAAAGGGGTTGGGAGATACTTGTTGGACTGATGTGCAGTCAGAGGGGCGTGTGACGTAAGTGAATCGCCCTGTGCTCCAGTGGGTTCTTCGCCAGGTGGGTGTGGTCTCGTCTGTTAAGCGCTCCGCCGTGCGTGACCCGCACGCGCCACCAGCGGGTGTTCGCCCCGAAGTCGGCAATACTGCCGCCCGCATCGTGAAAGCCGATGCTCTCCCATCACACGACAGCCCGGCCCCGATCACCCACGACCTCCCTGTTCACGTGCCGTCCGGCACGGGTCCGAGGTGGAGGCGGTCCGCCGGTCCTCAGGGGTGCTGACGTGGGGTTTCAGGTCAGCACCGAACCAGCACGGGAATCAGCACGGGTCCACCAAACCGTGGCGAATCACAAACCTCCGATAGGCCCCTTCCTCACTCCAATTCGCCCCCTGACCCAGCCCCCCATGCTCCCGTCATGGTGGTCGCGCGCACACTGACCCTCCGAACTGTGGTGTCCCACCACATGTGCCCCTGACCTGCGTCTTCCTACGGTGTGGCGACACGGAAACGTCCCCGCCAACTGTCCGGAAGTGGTGTCCATGGCCGCCCCCGCAACCGCTCCACCAGCTCCCAGTTCACTCAAGCGCATCGTCGCCGCGAGCCTCATCGGCACCACCATCGAGTGGTACGACTTCTTCCTCTACGGATCGGCCGCCGCGCTGGTCTTCAACAAGCTGTTCTTTCCTGGCTCCGACCCGCTCGTCGGAACCCTGCTGTCGTTCCTGACGTACGCCGTCGGGTTCGCCGCCCGCCCGCTCGGTGCGCTCGTCTTCGGGCACTACGGCGACCGGCTCGGCCGCAAGAAGCTGCTGGTGCTGAGTCTGCTGCTGATGGGCGGGGCGACCTTCGCCATCGGGCTGCTGCCGACACACGCAACCGTCGGTACCGCCGCGCCCGTACTGCTCACGGTGCTGCGGCTGGTGCAGGGATTCGCACTCGGTGGTGAGTGGGGTGGAGCCGTGCTGCTGGTGTCGGAGCACGGTGACGCCAAGCGACGCGGGTTCTGGGCCTCGTGGCCGCAGACGGGCGCGCCTGCCGGGCAGTTGCTCGCCACTGGGGTGCTCTCCGCGCTCACCGCACTGCTGTCGGACGCCGCGTTCACCTCGTGGGGCTGGCGCATACCGTTCCTGCTCTCCGGTGTTCTGGTGGTCGTCGGTTTGTGGATTCGTCTCTCTGTCGATGAATCACCGGTCTTCAAGGCGGCGTTGGCGCAGGCCGAGGAGCGCAAGGCGGCAGCGGGCCAGGTCGAGAAGATGCCGCTCGTCTCTGTGCTGCGGCATCACTGGCGCGATGTGCTGGTGGCCATGGGGGCGCGGATGGCGGAGAACATCAGTTACTACGTGATCACCGCGTTCATCCTGGTGTACGCGACGACCGCTGTGGAGCTGAGCAAGCAGACCGCACTCAATGCCGTACTCATCGCCTCTGCCGTGCACTTCGTGGTGATCCCGGTGTGGGGCGCTCTGTCGGACCGCATCGGGCGCAGGCCGGTGTATCTCATCGGCGCGATCGGGGTCGGTGCCTGGATGTTCCCCTTCTTCGCGCTCATCGACCGGGGCAGCTTCGGCAGTCTGCTGCTCGCCGTCACGGTGGGACTCGTCCTGCACGGGGCGATGTACGCGCCGCAGGCGGCGTTCTTCGCCGAGATGTTCGCGACGCGGATGCGCTACTCGGGGGCCTCCATCGGTGCGCAGTTCTCCTCCGTCGCGGCCGGTGCGCCCGCGCCGTTGATCGCGACCGCGCTGCTCGCCGACTACGACTCGTCGACGCCCATTGCCTTGTACGTCATCGCCGCGGCACTGCTCACCGTGGTGGCCATCGGCTGCGCGCGGGAGACCCGGCACCGCGATCTGGCCGCTGTCGAGGACGAGCCGGTGGAGAGCGCCCCGGCGACCCGGCCGGCGGATGCGCAGACTGCCTGACGGGCGAAGGATGCACGCATCGAACACACCGCGCGGGCCCCGAGGAGGGGTCCGCGCCGTGGCGCGTTCAGTGGGCGACGGCCGCGGACATCGCATGCAGGCGCAGCGCGAGCTGGATCTCCAGCGACCTGGCCGGAGACTGCCAGTCGGGGCCGAGCAGCCGGCCTATGCGTTCCAGTCGCTGAGCGACGGTGTTCACATGAACATGCAGATCGTCCTTGGTACGGGCCGGGCTCATACCGCTCGCGAAGTACGCGTCGAGCGTACGAACCAGGTCGGTGCCACGCCGCCGGTCGTAGTCGACGACCTCGCCCATCGTGCGCCGTACGAAACCGTCGATGTCGCCGGGGTCGGCCAGCAGCAGGCCGAGGAATCCCAGGTCCTGCGCGGCCGCACCCTGGCCTGAGCGGCCGAGCAGCCGCAGGGCGTCCAGGCAGCGCCGCGCCTGTGCGTACGCCCCGGCTATCGGGCTCGGATCACCGGCGGGCGCCAGAACGGGCGCGGACGCGCCGACGGTGACCGACTCCCGTACCGTTCCGCTCAGTTGTCTGGAGGTCTGGCGGGCGAGATCGGCCGCGCTGTCGTCGGGGCCGAGCGGAAGCAGCAGTACGGTGCCGCCGTCACGGGCTGCGGCCAGGCCCGAGCGGGTCGCGGCCAGGTGAGAGGCGGCGGACCACAGTCGCTGCCGGTCCGCGGTCCGGCGGTCTGCGGTCTCCCGGTCGGAGGTGCCCGAGGTGCCCGAGGTGCCCGCGTCGGGTCCGTCGATCCGGGCGGCCAGCACCACATGCGGTGCGTCGAGGTCGGCCCGCAGCCGCGCCGCCCTTTCCCGCAGCAGTCGGGGGTCCCGGTCCGGTGCGTCGAGGAGATCGTCGAGCAGTTCGCCCCGTACTCGCTGTTCGGCGTCGTGGGCGGAACGCCGTGCGAGCAGCAGCAGAGAGGTGACCATGGCCGCACGCTCCATGGTGCGCTGGTCGACTGGGTCGAGCTCGGGATGGTTGCGGAGCACCAGGGCACCCAGCAGCTCGCCGCCCGCCGACACCGCGGCCACCCAGTCCTGCCCGTGCCGCACGGCCCGGCCGTCGGTGCCGGTGGCTTCGAGGTCGGTGTCCGTGAACTCAACCGTTCCGTCCAGGACTTCGGAGAGCGCGGCGGCCACATCATGGACACCTCCGCCTCGCAGCACCACCTCGGTCAGCCGGTCGTGGACCTCCGAGGCACGCTCGATGACGCCGCTGTGGTCGCGGATGATCTCGTTGGCCCGCTCCAGCTCGGCGAGCGCCGAGCGGGTCTCCGCCAGCAGGTTCGCGGTGTCGATGGCGACGGCGGCATGAGCGGCGAAGGAGCCGAGCAGCGCGACCTGTTCCCGTTCGAAGACCCTGGCGCGGCGGTCGGCGGCGAAGAGCACGCCTATGACCTGGCTGCCGAGCATCAGCGGCACTCCAAGGATGGCGACCAGGCCCTCGTCGCTCACGGCCGTGTCGATCGTCCTTGTGTGCTCGAACCGCGCGTCGTCGAAATAGCTGTCGGTGACATACGGACGGGCTGTCTGGGCGACGAGACCGCCGAGCCCCTCCCCCATGCCCAGCCGCAGCTGCTGGAAGCGCGCCGACACCGACCCCTCGGTGACCCGCATATAGGTGTCCCCCGCTGCCGGGTCGTTGAGGCTCAGATAGGCGACTTCCGTGCCCAGCAGCGAGCGGGCACGCTGCACGATTGCTCTCAGCACGGCGTCGAGATCACGCAGACCTGCCAGGTCGTGCGCGGTCTCGAAGAGCGCGGAGAGCTCGGCCTCGCGGCGGCGCCGCCCCTCCAGCTCGGCACGCACCCGCAGCGCGAGCTGTTTGGCGTGCTCGAGGGAGGCGAGCGCCTCGGCCCCGGCGCCGCTCGCACGGGCGAGCAGCGCCGGCCGGTCGTACGCCTCCGCGTCGGCACCGCGTGCGAGGAGCTCCAGGTAGGAGGCTTGATCGTGGGACATGAACACAGGATTCCTGCCGTACGGGCGTTCGCACCAGCCCTGTGGACAACGAAGCCGTTGTGGACAAGCGGAGGACCCCAGGGCGTGTTGCCCTAGTGGGCGGTCCAGCCGCCGTCGAGGGTGAGCGAAGTGCCGGTGATGAAGGATGCCTGCGGCGTGCACAGATACAGCACCGCTTCGGCGACCTCCTCCGGCTCGATCAGCCTCTTGATCGCGGAGTCCTTGAGCAGTACATCGGTGAGGACCCGGTCCTCGGCCACCGAGTGGGCCGCCGCCTGGTCCGCTATCTGCTTCTCGACCAGTGGCGTACGCACATAGCCGGGATTGACGCAGACGGAGGTCACCCCGTGCGGAGCGCCCTCGAGGGCCGCGGTCTTCGAGAGCCCCTCGAGACCGTGTTTGGCGGCCACATACGCGGACTTGAAGGCAGAGGCGCGCAGCCCATGCACGGACGAGATATTGACGATACGGCCCCAGCCCTGCGCGTACATATGTGGCAACGCGCCCCGTATCAGCCGGAAGGGCGCTTCCAGCATCACCGTGAGCACGGTGTGGAAGACGTCCGGCGGGAATTCCTCGATGGGCCGGACCAATTGCAGCCCGGCGTTGTTGACGAGGATGTCCGCCCCGGCGGCCGCCGCCTCCGCCGCGTCGAGATCGGTGAGGTCCAGCAGCTCCGGTTCGACGACGCCGGCCAGCCCCGGCGAGTGTGCGGCGAGTGCGTCGAGACCCTCGGCGTCGCGGTCGACGGCCCTGACCTTCGCGCCGGCGGCCGCGAGCCGCAGCGCACACGCACGGCCGAGGCCGCCCGCCGCGCCGGTGACGAGCGCGGTTCGGCCGCCGAGGTCGAGGGTGACGGGACGAGCGTCGGGGTGAGGTGCGGGACCTGGTGTGGTGGGCGCGGTCATGCTTCGCACCCTAGGCAGTGATCATCCCCCGACCGATGTGGTCAGCGCCCACACTTCACTGCTCGATGGTGGTTTGGAACCATGCAGGTCCCTCGGTGAGCGCCTGCTTGATCCGGAAGAGCGAGAACTCTTTGAGCTCCGGCAGCGCGTCCACGGAGAACCACCCCACCTCGAGCGACTCATCGTCATTGACGCGTGCCCGGCCGCCCACCGCGCGACAGCGGAAACTGATGTCCATGAACTGGCACTGGTCGCCGTTGGGGTAGGTGACCGGCTTCCGCAGGGCCTGGACCAACACGACTCGCTCCGCGACACAGCGCACCGCGGTCTCCTCGTACACCTCGCGCACGGCCGTCACCGCAGGCTGCTCCCCCGGCTCCGGAATCCCGCCGATGAGCGACCATTTGCCGGTGTCGGCACGCCTCCCCAGCAGCACCCGCCCCTGGTCGTCGAAGACGACCGCGCTGACGCCCGGCAGGAGGAGGAGCTGGTGGCCTGCGGTGGCCCGGAGCTCACGGATGAAGTCGGGGGTTGCCATGGCCTCGACCCTAACCGGCGTCGACCGTGCCCCGCTCGACGGTGCCCAGCACGGCCGTGTCCTGTACGGCCTTCCGCCGCCGCCCGGCCTGCACCGCCCGTGCCACGACCCAGCCCACACCGCCCGCCGCGACCAGCACCAGGATGCCTTCCGGCCAGGTCCCGAGCCGAGTCGCCGGCGTGAGCGAGGAGCGCAGCGGCACCTCGGCGACCAGCGCACCCGCCGTGAACATCTTCGTCTTCTGGACGATCTTCCCGTCCGGCATGATCACGGCGCTGACACCGCTGGTCACGGGGACGACGACGGAGCGCCCGTGCTCGACGGCCCGCACCCGCGACATCGCCAGTTGCTGATACGTCATCTCGCTGCGGCCGAAGGTGGCGTTGTTGCTCGGCACGGAGATGAGCTGGGCCCCGCTGGTGACGGTGTCACGCACCGCGTCGTCGAACGCCGCCTCGAAGCAGGTGACCATGCCGACCTTGGTGCCCGCCAGGTCGAAGACACCCACCTTGTGCCCGGGTCCGAAGTCGCGCCGCACCCGGTCGACGTCGGAGCTGAAGAGGCGTACGAAGGACCGCATCGGGATGTACTCACCGAACGGCTGGACATGCCGCTTGTCGTATGTGTCGACAGGGCCGCGCGTGGGGTCCCATTCGATCAGGGTGTTGCGCAGATTGCCCGTGTCGGGTGTGACGACCGCGCCGACGACGGTCGGCACGCCGATCGCCTTCACCGCTTCGTCGATGACCAGCTTGGCGTCGGCGTTGCGGTACGGGTCGAGGTCCGAGGAGTTCTCCGGCCACAGGACGAAGTCCGGCTTGGCCACCTTGCCCGCCTTCACATCGGCGGCGAGTTCCTCGGTGCGGCGGGCGTGGTTGTCGAGGACCGCGCGGCGCTGGGAGTTGAAGTCGAGCCCCAGCCGCGGCACATTGCCCTGGACCGCGGCAACGTTCGCGGTGCCGTCCTCGGCGGAGTCGTCGACGAGCGGCAGGGCGGCGAGGGCCGCCGTGACCGGGACGAGCACGGTGAGCAGCGCTGCGGCCGCGGCGCCGCGCGGCAGCTCGCCGGTACGCCGGTGGGCACGGACCCGGCGGACGGTCTCGTACAGCCCGAAGCCGCACAGTACGACGGCGAAACTCAGCACTGGTGTCCCGCCCAGCGCCGCGAGCGGCAGGAAGACGCCGTCCGCCTGTCCGAAGGCGATCTTGCCCCAGGGGAAGCCGCCGAACGGCACACGCGCGCGTGCGGCCTCGCTCACGATCCACACGGCCGCACCCCACACCGGCCACACCGGGAGCCGGGAGACCGCGGCGATCCCCATGCAGGCGAGGGCGACGAACACTGCCTCCACCGCTGCCAGCGCCACCCACGGCACGGGGCCGACCTCCTCGCCCGTCCAGATGAGCAGCGGCAGCAGAAAGCCGAGGCCGGTGAGGTAGCCCAGGCCGAACGCGGGCCGCAGCCGGCGTCCGTACAGCGTCCAGCCGAGCAGCGCGAGGCCGGGCAGCGCCAGCCACCACAGGGGACGTGGCGGGAAGCTCGCGAAGAGCAGCACTCCTGACAGCGCGGCGGCACCCGGCCGCAGAAGGCGCCGCAGTAGCGGTCGGCCGGCGGCGGGGGCGGGCTGTCGGGTGTCGACGGTGGTGATGGTGGCGCTCACCCGGCGGAGTCTACGGCGCTGGGCTGTGCCCCGGCAGTCCGGTCCTCGTCGGCCGACGCACCGACACCGGTGTGCCGGCTCTCGCACCGACCGGCGGACCGACTGCCGCAGCGGCTCGCCACGGGCACCCGCCACCGACTGCCGCACGGGCTCCCCCACGGGCCCCGCCACCGACTGCCGAACGTTCCTGCGCAACCCATCCACAAACCCCTGCCTCTGCCGTTACCGTGTGCGCCAGCCCTGCCACCCGACTCGATTCGGCTGCTGCGGCAGGGCCCGTCACAGGTCGGGGGGTCGACGGGATGGCTGCACCGGACGGCCGGTCCGCCACGCGGGAGCGCGGCAGCGCGACCGATATCGCCGGCGTTGTCGTCCTCAGCGGCTGCGCCGTGTGGTCGCTGATCAGCGCGGCCGGACGCGAGGCACGGCCCGAGGGCGTGCTGCTCGCCGTGTTCGCCGTCGCCGCCGGATATGCCTGCGGCCGTATCTGCGGCACGCTCCTGCCGGTCGCGGCCGCCTCGGCCGCCGCACTCGCCGCACTCGGCCTGGCGATCGCCTCACGCCAGGGTGTGCCCGGTGCGATCGCCGGGACTCCCATCCAGCCGGGGCACACGGGTGCGGCTGCGGCGCTGCTGGTCCTCGGTGCGGGTGCAGCCTGCTGCGCCGCCTCTGCGGCCCGTCCGGCCGCGTTGCGCCTCGCGCTGCGGATGCTCGCTCTCGCCGTCGCCTGCACCGCACTGGCGCTCGGTTCCGTCGCCGGGTGCGCGGCGGCCCTCGGCATACTGCTCTGCTCGCTGGCGGCGGTCCGGATGCGCCATCGGACGGTGGCGCTCGTCGGCCTCGCCGTCGCCACCGGTCTGGTGGTGGCCGCCTCGTGGGGCGTGGCCGAGGACACCCTGCCGGACGGGCTGACGGTCTCGCTGCAGGGCCAGCTCACCCAGAACCGGGTGGCTCTGTGGCGGGATGCGATCACTCTCGCCAAGGACGATCCGGTACGGGGGGTGGGTCCCGACCGCTTCGGCAAGCTCAGCACCACCGCACAGCAGTCGCTGGGCTCCGACGGCAAGCCGCACTCGGCCTCGCTGCAACAGGCGGCCGAGCAGGGTGTGGTGGGCGTGGCGCTGCTGGGTGCGGCGTTCGGCTGGATGCTGTACGGCTTGTGGCGCTCGCCGCGCTCCACCCCGGTCGTGCTGAGCGCGGGAGCCGCGCTCACGGCGCTGGCGGTCCTGGCGAGCGTCGGCAACGCGCTGAGCTTCACGCCGGTGACGGCGGGCGCCGGGCTGCTCGCGGGGCTGGCGACGGCACACACGGCGGGCGAGGGCTCGGCGGAGCGCGGTACGCACACCGCCCGGTGGGCGGACGCGGCGGCGGACAGCCGGACGCTCTAGCCGTCCCGCGGAGGGAGCACGGAGGGAACGCGGAGGGAACGGTGGCTCAGACCTCGACGGTCTTGTTGGCCCCCGCGAGCAGGAGCCGGTCGCGGATGGCTCGTACGGCGGCCTCCGCGTCGTCCACGGTCACCGTGAAGGTCCTGCCGTCGCCCAGCGTGACGACGACGCCCTCGCCGCGGCGTACGACAACGGCAGTGCCCTGCTCCGGACGCCAGCGGTAGCCCCAGCCGCCCCACTGCCTCGGGGTCACCTTCGGAGCGAACTCCGCGCCCACCACATGGTCGAGCGGGATGCGCCGACGCGGCAGACCGATATGACCGCAGCGCACCTCGACCGCGTCGCTGTCGACCTTGACCGCCACATGGACAAAGGCGAGGGTCCCGAAGAGGATCAGCAGACCCACTGCCACACAGCCGATCACGGACATCAGCAGTGGGGCGATGCCCGAGGTCCAGGCGGAGTCGACGGCGAGTTCGATGCCGAGCGCGATGCAGGCGGCGCCTGCCGCGGCGAGCAGCCACTGGGCACGGTTGGTCGCACGGCCGGTCCAGACGGTGGGAAGGGGCTCTGCGGCGTGCCCCTCGTCGCGGAAGTGGTCCCTCATGGCTAGCAGCGTACTCAGGTTCCGTCTGCCGGGCATGGTCTCGGCCACAAGGATCAACCGCACGGATCGGGCCTGCGGCCGGGCCTCAGCACCCGGCGTGCGCAGGGCCCGGGTTCGTCGGAACGGCCGGGCCCGGGGATCGTCAGAGGACCACCCCGAAAGCGTCAGAGCGCCGGGCTGACGGCCTGGAGCAGGCGGCCCTCGGCATAGCTGAGGGCTTGGTCGGGCAGGGCGGAATCACGGCCGCTGAGCAGCACCGTGAGCCGGGAGCTCGGCTCGGCGTCGGGGGCGGGGAGCTCGCCGATACGGCGCAACGCCTGGGCGGCGACCGCCCCGGCCGAGCCGTGCAGCACCACCGGTGGCAGACCGGGCGGCTGCACTGCGGCGCGGATACGTTCGGCGACCAGCTCGTAATGGGTGCAGCCGAGGACGACGGCCCTTACATCGCGCGGTGTGAGGGCGGCCGCGGCGGCCACGGCATGATCGATGGCAGCCTCGTCAGCCTGCTGAACGGCGTCCGCGAGACCGGGGCAGGGCACCTCGGTGACGGCGACCGAGTCGGCGAAGTCCCGGATGAGGCCGCGCTGGTAGGGGCTGCCGGTGGTGGCAGGGGTGGCCCAGATAGCGACGGGGCCGCCGCCGGCCGAGGCCGGTTTGATCGCGGGGACCGTGCCGATGACGGGTATACCGGGCTCCAGCTCCGCGCGCAGCGTGGGCAGGGCATGCACCGATGCGGTGTTGCAGGCGACGATCAGCGCCTCGGGGCGGTGTGCGGCAGCCGCGCGGGCGGCGGCGAGCGCGCGGGCGGCGACATCCTCCGGCGTACGCGGGCCCCACGGCATGCCGTCGGGGTCGGAGGAGAGAACGAGATCCGCGTCCGGCCGCAGCCGACGTACCGCGGCGGCGGCCGCCAGCAGGCCGATTCCGGAGTCCATGAGCGCGATCTTCACCCGGTCACCATAGTCGACTGCCCTTGCGGTACTGGCATGGTGGGGCAGACTGCGGCCAATGAGCGCCCTTTCCTGGATCGCCTTCGGATCGCTGGCCGCATGGGGATGGCTGCTGCTGGGCCAGGGCTTCTTCTGGCGTACGGACCAGCGGCTGCCCCGGCGCGCGGCCCCGTCGCTCTGGCCGGATGTGGCCATTGTCGTGCCCGCCAGGGACGAGGCCGAGGTGCTGCCGGTCAGCCTGCCCTCGCTGCTTGCGCAGGACTATCCCGGCCGGGCGGAGATCCTGCTCGTCGATGACGGCAGTACGGACGGCACGCCGGAACTGGCGCGTGCACTGGCCGAACGGCACGGCGGGCTGCCGGTGCGGGTCGTCTCCCCCGGCGAGCCGGAGCCCGGCTGGACCGGGAAGCTGTGGGCTCTGCGGCACGGCATCGCGGTCGCCCGGGCGCGCGAGCCCGAATATCTGCTGCTGACCGACGCCGACATCGCACACGAGCCGGACAGCCTGCGTGAGTTGGTGGCCGCAGCCCGTACCAACGAGCTGGACCTTGTCTCGCAGATGGCCCGGCTGCGGGTAGTCGGCGGCTGGGAGCGGCTGGTCGTGCCGGCGTTCGTCTACTTCTTCGCGCAGCTCTATCCCTTCCGGTGGGTCAACCGGCAGGCGGCACGCACGGCGGCCGCGGCGGGCGGCTGTGCGCTGCTGCGCATGGAGGCCGCCGAGCGGGCGGGCGTACCGGAGTCGATCCGGCAGGCGGTGATCGACGATGTGTCGCTGGCGCGGGCGGTGCAGCGGACCGGCGGCAGGATCTGGCTGGGGCTGGCGGAGCGGGTGGACAGTGTGCGTCCGTATCCGCGGCTGGCGGACCTGTGGCGGATGGTGTCGCGCAGCGCGTACGCACAGCTGCTGCACAGTCCGCTGCTGCTTGCCGGAACGGTGGTGGGGCTCGCGCTGGTGTATCTCGCGCCGCCCGCCGCGCTGTGCGCCGGCGTGTTGACCCATGACCCGGCCGCCGGCTGGGCCGGAGGTCTGGCATGGGCGGTGATGACCGGGACGTATCTGCCGATGCTGCGCTACTACCGGCAGCCGCTGCTCCTCGCTCCCCTGTTGCCGTTCACCGCACTGCTCTATCTGCTGATGACGGTTGATTCGGCGGTGCAGCACTACCGCGGTCGCGGCGCGGCCTGGAAGGGGCGTACGTACGCCCGTCCGGAGGCCGCGCCGGACCGCTGACATCATCACCGGGGACCTCCACCGGGGACGTCCACCGGGGGGGCCGGCCAGGGATGTCGCCCGGAGACGTCACTTCCTGCCGGGTGTCCAGTTCATGCCCCAGCCGTAGGCGTAGTCGATGGTGCGCTGCGGGCTCACGCCACGCTCGGGCACGAGGAAACGGGCCTCGCGCTGGACGACGAGATCGGAGCCGGTATTGGTGATCAGCGCCAGCGCGCAGACGGTCGACGGCACAGTGCACTCACCGAGCGAGAAGTCGATGGCGGCGCCGTTCTGCGGCTGGAGAGTGACGGTCGCATCCAGGTCGGCGAAACTGCGCGCACCTTCGTAGATGGTGACAAAGATGACGACCCGGCGAAGCCGGTCCTTGTGGTCCAGGTTGATGGTGAGGTTCTCGCCGGACGTGCCACCGGTGCGGTCGTCGCCGTCGAGGTGGATGTACGGGGGCTGCTGGAGCGCGCCGAAGGCGTTGCCGAGCGCCTGGACGACCCCCTTACGGCCGTCGGTGAGTTCGTAGAGCGCGCACAGGTCCAGGTCGAGGTCCCCGTGCATGGCGACGGCGCGACCCAGTTTGGCGCCCCAGCCCTGGAATTGTTTGCGCACCTGCCAGCTGAGGTTGACCCGCATGGCACCGGAGGTGCCGCCCTGCTTGCTGAGGGAGACGGACGGGGTGTCCTTCGTCAGCGTCACCTTGGTGAGACGTACGGGAGCGGACGGCGCGGCAGCGGGACGAGGCGGCAGCGAGGGCGCAGCGGGCGTCACGGGCGCGGCGGGTGCCGGAGCGGCTACGGGGGCCTGTGGGGCGGCCGGTACCGGGACCGGCTGCTGCGGTTCGTCGACCGTGATGCCGAAGTCCGTCGCGAGGCCCCCGAGTCCGGTGCTGTAGCCCTGCCCCACTGCCCGGAACTTCCAGGCGCCCTGTCGCCGGTAGAGCTCGCCGAGGACGAAGGCCGTCTCGACCGTCGCGTCCTGGCTCTCGTACCGGGTGATCTCCGCCCCGGACGCCGCGTCGAGCACCCTGATGTACAGCCCCGGTACCTGCCCGAAGCTGCCTCCGTCCGCCGACGCGGCCAGCACGATCCGCTCGATCGCGGGCTCTACGCGCGCGAGGTCGACCGAAACCTCGTCCGTCACGCCGCCTGCCGCGGTCCGCTTCCCTTCGTGGCGTACCGCGCCCGAGGCGTGCGCCGGCTGGTTGTAGAAGACGAAGTCCGCGTCGGAGCGGACCTTTCCTGATGCCAGGAGGAGCGCCGAGGCGTCGACATCCGGCACCCCGGGGCCTGAACGCCATCCCAACTCGACGCGCACCTGCCGCGCCGGCACCGGAGTATTGGCTCCTTTAAGCATGGACATGCTCGCCCCCATCGCGAGTCGGGGTGCCCTAAAAGTTCACCGTGCGGCCAACCTAATCCTCCGGGAGCCTCCGGCGCCCCGGCCGACCCGTCGGTAACCCCTTCTCAGCTTGCCCTTTACCGGATCTGAACGCTTCGCGGCGACCGTTTTCCCCAGATTCGCTCACATTGGGGATCCGTGGTCACTCGCATCTCCCGAAACAACCCTCTTATCGGGCTCCCCAACCAGCACATCGTGGGCTTAACTTATGTGCCATGACCTCCCCCCGCGCCACCTACGGCGGCGGTTACTACTCCGCTCCGTCGTTCCCCGACACCCCCATCTACGACTCCCTGGTCGCGGAGCGGGGCACGCCTCAGATCGCCCCGATCCGAGTGCCTTCCGCGTATGACACCGGCAGCAGCTACACCGCCAACAGCTATCTGCCGGCGCTCCCCGCGGCGCTGCCCGCACTGCCGGCAGCTCCCTCGCAGTCCGGCCCTTCCTACGGCACTCCCTCCTACGGCTATCCGCAGCAGATGCAGCAGCCCGTACCGCTGCAGCACGCGCCCGCGCCGTACATCCCGCAGCAGACCGCCGTGCCGCGCGGCTACCCGGGCCCTCAGCCCCAGGCCCAGCCGCAGCAGCGTCCGGTGGCCACCGGCTACGAAGCGATGCGCCCCGCGGCTGCACGTCCCGCGCCGGCACCCGCTGCGTACGAGGACCCGTACAACCGCCCGTACCAGGGCCGGGGCTACTGACCGGCCGGAGGTCAGTGGTGGCTGGCACTATGGCTTTATGCCGAACCCAGTTCTCCGTTCCATCCATGTCCACCCGGTCAAATCGGTGGCGGGGTATGAACCCGGCGAGGCGGCTGTGGAGCCGTGGGGGCTTGCCGGGGACCGTCGGTGGACACTGATCGACTCCTCGGCCAAGGTGGTCACGCAACGCCAGCAGCCACGGCTGGCGTTGGCCCGCGCCGAGACACTGCCGGACGGCGGGATCCGGCTGTCCGCACCCGGGCGAAAGCCGCTGAGTGTCGCCGTCCCGGAGCCGGTGGGCACCACGACGGTGGAGATCTTCCAGGACAAGGTCGAGATGGTGCCCGTCGACGGGCAGGTGGACGCCTGGTTCAGCGACTACCTCGGCACCGAGGTGCGGCTTGCCCATCTCGACGACCCGGCTCGCCGGCGCCCCATCGACCCTGAGTACGCACGCCCCGGAGAGACGGTCAATCTCGGCGACGGCTATCCGTTGCTCGTCACCACCCTCGCCTCGCTCCACGCACTCAACTCCCTCATCGCACAGGGTGATCATGCCGACGAGGGCCCGCTGCCCATGAACCGGTTCCGGCCGAATGTCGTCGTGGACGGCGCGGCGCCCTGGGCCGAGGACGACTGGAAGCGGATCGCGATCGGCGAAGCCACCTTCCGGGTGGCCAGGCCCTGCGGCCGGTGTGTCATCACCACCACCGACCAGCACACCGCCGAGCGAGGCAAGGAGCCGCTGCGCACTCTCGCCCGCCACCGCCGCTTCGGCGACCGGCTGGTGTTCGGACAGTGCCTCGTGCCGGAGCGGACCGGCTTCATCCGGGTCGGCGACGCCGTGACCGTCGTCGAGTAGCCCGGACCGGACTGGATCCGCCGGTTCGGCCCTCCCCGCGGGAACCCGGCGTGCCCGCGGGCGCGTTGGACAGACGACGGGGGTGAAGGGCGAGGCGAGGGGCGGGAGCGATGGCCGGGGTGAGGTTCCTCTCTCTTTGTGCCAGCCGCGCTTATGCCGTGCCGTACAGGGCTATGACGGACGCGGAAGGGGGTGCGGGAAAGTGCGAGCAGCCAAAGGAGTCTGGCGCTGGCGGCACAATCCCCTGCGCCGTGCCACCGATCTCTTCGAGGCCTGGGTGGCGCTGATCGCCGCGCTCCTCCTCCTCACCGCCGCGCCGGCCGCGGGCTGGGCCACCGGCAGCCTGACCGACGAGTCGTTGCGGCAGGCGGTGCGCAACCAGCGCCAGCAGCGTCATCCGGTCACCGCGACGGTGCTGAAACCGGCTCCGGCGCCGAAGCCCGCCGCATACGATCCCGAGTCCTCGGCCGGCCATGAGAAACGGCGGCCGATCATCGCGAAATGGACGGCGGTGGACGGCAGTCGGCACACCGGCACGGTCTCCACCGTGCTGCGGACCGCGCGTGCCGGCGACACCTTCACCATCTGGACCGACCGTGCCGGCCGGGTCGTCAGCCGCCCCATGGACGCGGCGACCGCCCGGGTGCACGCCGTGCTCGCGGGCATCGGCGCCGCACTCACCGCGGCGGGCCTCATCGCGTGCGCCAGACGTCTGATCGTCCGGCGGCTCGTCCGACGCAGATACGCACGTCTGGACCAGGCCTGGGCCGCAGCCGGTCCCGACTGGGGACGTACGGGCGCGGGCAGCTGACCGTTCTCGTCCCGGCAACTCCCGAGCCTCGCGCGCGCTACGGTGGTGCGACCCCCTCGGGGGTCAGGGGGCGCCCCCTCAGAGGCGCGGCGGAGCAGGATCACGAGGTGGGGGCAGAGCAGCACGATGGCACAGGGCACGGTCCAGGTGACGCACACCGGCACATCGCGGTGGCGGCGCCGCACAGGCGAGTACCCCTCCCTCGCCGCAGCCCTGGAGGCCGCAGGCGACGGCGACATCCTCACGGTCGCCCCGGGGACGTACCGCGAGAACCTCATCGTCCAGCGGGCGGTCACCCTGCGCGGCACGGAGGGCGCGGTCGGCTCGGTGCGCATCGCGCCCGCCGACGGTGTGCCGCTCACCGTGCGCGCCTCCGCCACCGTCCAGGACCTCCATGTGGAGGGGCAGGACACGGCCGCCCCCGCTCTCCTGGTCGAGGACGGCACTCCCGAGCTGATCGATCTGCGGATCGTCACCCGCTCCGCGGCCGGTCTGGAGGTGCGCGGCGCGGCCCGTCCCACCGTCCGCCGCTGCACCGTCGACAATCCAGCGGGCGTCGGAATCGCCGTACTGGACGGCGCGGGCGGCGTGTTCGAGGAGTGTGAGGTGGTGGCGGCGGGCCAGTCGGGCGTCTCCGTGCGCGGCGGCGCCCATCCGCGGCTGGAGCGCTGCCGGGTGCACCACGCCTCGGGCGCGGGCCTGTCCGTCACCGGCGAGGGCAGTGGCCTCGAGGCTGTCGGCTGCGAGGTGTACGAGGTGAAGGGCACCGGCGTGCAGATCGCGTCGCGCGCCTCGGCGCATCTCACCGACTCCACCGTGCACCGCACCTCGGCCGACGGCATCACCCTCGACACCGACGCCGTGCTGACCCTTTCCGACTGCGACATCTACGAGATCCCCGAGAACGCGGTCGATCTGCGCTCGCGGTCCGTACTCACACTCACCCGGTCCACGGTGCGCCGATTCGGGCGCAATGGCCTGTCCGTCTGGGACCCGGGCACGCGCGTGGACGCCAACCAGTGCGAGATCCACGACAGTACGGGCGACTATCCGGCCGTATGGGTCAGTGACGGAGCGACCGCCGTCCTCGACTCGTGCCGCGTCCACGACGTCCCGGACGCGCTCTTCGTCCTCGACCGCGGCTCACGCGTCGATGTCGTCGACAGCGATCTCTCCCAGGTCCGCAACACCGCGGTGTCGGTGAGCGACGGCGCTACGGCGCAGCTCGACGACTGCCGGATCCGGGAAGCGTCCACCGGCGCCTGGTTCCGCGACCACGGCAGTGGCGGCACGTTGAGCGGCTGCACGATCGACACCGCGCAGACCGGCGTGATCGTCACCAAGGGCGCCGATCCGGTGATCGAGCGCTGCACGGTCACCTCGCCCGCCGAGGCCGGTTTCTATGTCTCGGCGGAGGGCCGGGGCACCTTCCGCGGCTGCCGGGTCACGGGCAGCGGAGGCTACGGCTTCCATGTGATGGACGGCTGCCGTACGACACTGAGCCGCTGCCGGACCGAGCGCTGTGCGCGCGGCGGTTACGAGCTGGGCGAGGACGACGGCCCGGTCGTCGAGGACTGCACCAGTGACGAGAGCGGCGTGCGGTCCAAGGACGAGCAGACCACGGCCGTGCTGACGGCGCCCCAGACCCCCGGGCTGCTCTCCGCGGTCCCCGGACAGCGCCCCGCCGAGGCCGAGCCGGTCTCGACCGCGGAGCCCGTACGCACCTCCGGCGCCGTCCTCGGTGAACTGGACGCGCTGGTCGGCCTGGACAGCGTCAAGCGCGAGGTCCGCACGCTCACCAACATGATCGAGGTCGGCAGGCGCCGCCAGGAAGCGGGCCTGAAGGCCGCCTCCGTCCGCCGCCATCTGGTCTTCACCGGCTCACCCGGCACCGGGAAGACGACCGTGGCCCGGCTGTACGGCGAGATCCTGGCCTCGCTCGGAGTGCTGGAGCGCGGCCATCTCGTCGAGGTCTCCCGGGTGGACCTGGTCGGCGAGCACATCGGCTCCACCGCGATCCGTACCCAGGAGGCATTCGACCGGGCGCGCGGCGGGGTGCTCTTCATCGACGAGGCCTACGCCCTGTCCCCCGAGGACTCCGGTCGGGACTTCGGCAAGGAGGCCATCGACACGCTGGTGAAACTGATGGAGGACCACCGGGAGGCGGTGGTGGTGATCGTCGCCGGTTACACCGCGGAGATGGAGCGGTTCCTCTCGGTCAACCCCGGTGTGGCGTCCCGCTTCTCACGGACCATCACCTTCAGCGACTATGTGCCCGAGGAGCTGCTGCGGATCGTGGAGCAGCAGGCCGACGACCACGAGTACCGGTTGGGCACGGGCACGGGAGAGGCGCTGCTGAAGTACTTCACCGCGCTGCCCAAGGGGCCCGCGTTCGGCAACGGCCGTACCGCGCGCCAGACCTTCGAGTCGATGGTCGAGCGGCATGCGGGCCGGGTCGCGGCGCTCGCCGAGGCGAACACCGACGACCTGACCCTGCTCTACCCGGAGGATCTGCCGGAACTGCCCTGAGCCGCACCGAACTTCTGGGTGCCATCCGAACAGCCCTGAGCCGCGCCGAACTGCTGGGTGATGCCCTGCGCTACCCCGAACCGCCCCGCGCCTGCCGGGGAACGCCCGGGCTGAGCCGGTCGAGGAGCTCCCCGCGTTCCGCGGCGAAGGCCGGGTCTGCCTGGTACTCGGAGTGCCCGAGGATCGGTTCCGGCAGCGGATGGCGCGCCGAACGTCCGTACACCACAGGGTCTTTGAGCGCATCCCGGTCCACCTCGGGATGGTCGCCCTCGGCAGGGATCATCACCGGCCCGCCGATCGGGTCGGTGCGCCGCCACAGATTGCGCCAGCAGTGCACCTCGCTGCGGAGCTCGCTGAGGGCGACAGGTCCGAAGTACGCGGGGAACCAGCGCCCGTACAGCCGCTCCAGCGGGGATCCGTACGTCAGCAGCGCCACGCGGCGGCGGGTGGCCGCCGGCAGCTGCCAGACGGCTGCCGCGGCCAGCACACTGCCTTGCGAGTGACCTGAGATGACGAGGCGCCGTCCGCCGGTCTCCGCGGTCCAGGTGCACATCCGCCAGGTCAGATCGGGGACGGCACGCTCCGCGTAGCAGGGGGGCGCGAAGGGGTGTGCGGCGCGCGGCCAGAAGGTGCCGACGTCCCAGAGGATGCCGATGGTGCGCCGGGCCGAGGCGTCGCGGTAGGCGCGGCGGCCCCAGGTGACGAAGAGTATGAAGCCGAAGCCGATCAGCCAGGAGCCGATCGCCTGCGCCGCCTCCGCCGCGGATTCGACGAAGTCGTGGCTGTCGCCGAACGCCTTGCCCGGCACCTCGCCACTCACCCATGCGCCGGCGACCGCGCCCGCGCCGAGAAGCAGGGTGGCGCCGGAGACGATGCCGACGATCCAGGGAGCGACGTCGGTGAGCGCGGCGCGGGCCCGAGTGCCCGCTATCCGCCGCGTACGGACGGCGTCCGGGCGCCCTTCCGCGTAGTCCGCCTCGACCGGCTCCGCGAGCCGGCGGGCGGCCAGCCAGGTCCGTACGGCGAGGATGACGGCCGGGACCAAGAGGGCGACCAGCAGCACCGGGATGACGGAGGCCTGCCAGCTGAGCAGTACCGGGGGCCCTGGGATGGAGCCTTCGCCGCCCATGCCCGGAGTGCCGGGCCCGTCCAGCCAGTCCGCGACGCGCTGGGCCACACCGCCGGTCATCACCCCGCCCAGGGCGCAGGCGAGCATCGCGACGGCGGGCCCGCCGAGGCCGGCCAGGGCCGCACGCACATGGCGCGCACGGCGGTGGAGTAAGCAGGCGGCAACGGCGAGTGCGATGACCAGGGCGCCCTGGGCGAGTGCGATGACGCGGAAGGTGACATCGCCGGGGAGGGCGGCGGTGGAGATCCAGCCGGGGCGGGACCAGGAGGCGTACAGCACCGAGAGGCCGAGCAGCGCGAGTGCGGCGCCGGGCAGATAGCGGACAGCCGCACGGTCGAGGCGGGCGTCGAGCCGCTTCTCGCTGCGGCCTCTGCGGAAGACCACCCACACCACAGCCAATCCGCCCACGAAGAGAGTTGCCTCGAGGAGCCGGCCGCAGATCTCCAGCAGGGTGCTGGTGGCGCCGCGGTCGTGGCGGGCGGCGGCCCCGGCGACCGCGGCGGCCACGGTCAGAAAACCGGCGGCGGTGTGCGCGGCGCGGAGCCGGGCGACGAGCCGGCGGCCGTACCAGAAGCCCGGCCTGCCGAGGGCGGGCCGCACGGTCTCCTTCTTCGGCCCCTCGGTCTGCTCCTTCGGCCCCTCGGTCTCCTCCTCGTCCTCCTCGGTGGCGTCGTCACCTTCCAGCGCGTCCTCGCCGGTCGGCGGCCGCTGGGACTCGTACGCGCTCCAGGTGCGGTTGGAGAGATACCAGAGCAGGCCGACGAGTGCGGCCGGCACCACCGCGGCGAGCGAGAGGCGTCGGCCGGGCTGCGACCACCAGCCGTGCTGAGCGCTCGACAGAAAGCCGAGCCAGGACCTGTCCCGGGTACATGCGGGCGAGCCCGCGCACTGCCATGCCACCAGGTCGAGTGCGACCTCGCAGGCGGCAGCCGTCAGGAGCACGGTGAGGCTGAGTGCGACGAACCGAACCAGCACTCCGTACAGCCGTGTGGTCCCTCGGCGGCCCTTGGCCCGGGGACGCATCCAGTGCGCGAGGTTGACGACCATGAAGGGGAGCAGCAACAGCCACAGGGCCCGTGCGCCGTTGCCCGAGGTGAGGTTGGACCAGCAGTACGCCTCCGGGATGGGCCGGTCCTGGTAGCGCTCGGGGTGGAGTTCCGCCTCCGCGTCTTCGGTGCGCCGGAACACCGCGGCCTTCTCGTCACCGGTGATCCGGACCGTTCTGGGGTCGCCGAGCATGTCCTGCGGGGTGGCTCCGCCGACGCCGTGGACGAGCAGCTCGAGCGCGGGTCCTCCGCTCTGCGGGACCGGTGTGCCAGGGGACACTTCTGTGACTCGCTCTCTCGATGGGAGGATCGGTCAGCGCGCGGTCGCGCGGCGGTTCGGTACCAGAGTCCCGGATCGTGGCTGCTCGCCGCACGGCTCTCACGGAATCTCCCCGAGCCCGTTCCGCCGAGCCCGTGCGAGGATGAGAAACCCTTGGCCACAGGCGGTGTACGACACGGTGGACGACGACATGGAAGGACCGGCCCCGGCAGTGAGCGACAACCAGAACCTGCTCGCGGAGCAGCGGCGTGCCCTGATCCTCGACGAGGTGCGCAGGCGCGGCGGAGTGCGGGTCAATGAGCTCACCCGCAAGCTCAATGTCTCCGATATGACGGTGCGCCGGGATCTGGACGCCCTGGCCCGGCAGGGGGTCATCGAGAAGGTCCACGGCGGCGCGGTGCCGGTGGTCGAGGCGAGCACGCACGAGCCGGGGTTCGAGGCCAAGTCGGCGCTGGAGCTGAGCGCCAAGGAGGACATCGCGCGGGCGGCGGCGAAGATGGCGGTGCCCGGCAGCGCGATCGCGCTCTCCGGCGGGACCACGACCTATGCCCTGGCGCACCATCTGCTGGAGGTGCCGGATCTGACGGTGGTCACCAACTCGGTGCGGGTCGCGGATGTGTTCCACGCGGCGCAGCGGGCGGGAGCGGCGGACAATCAGCGTCCCGGTGCGGCCACCGTGGTCCTCACCGGCGGGGTGCGTACGCCCTCCGACTCGCTGGTCGGGCCGGTGGCCGACCAGGCGATCCGCTCGCTCCACTTCGATGTGCTCTTCCTCGGCGTGCACGGTATCTCGGTGGAGGCCGGGCTCTCCACACCGAATCTGGCGGAGGCCGAGACGAACCGCCGGTTTGTGCAGGCCGCGCGCCGCGTGGTGGTGGTCGCGGACCACACCAAGTGGGGGACAGTGGGCCTCAGTTCCTTCGCGCGGCTGGCCGAGGTCGACTCTCTGGTGACGGACGCGGGGCTGTCGGCCGAGGCACGCGAGCAGATCGCGGAGCATCTGCCGGGGCTGGTCGTGGCGGGCGGTCCGGAGAGCGCCGACGGACAGGACGGCTGACGCCGGGTGGCCGTCTTCCGGATCGCGCGGGCGGTCCCGCGGCCCGCCGAGGAGGTCTGGGCGCGCGTCACCGACTGGCCCGCGCATACCGCTCAGGTGCCGCTGACGTCGATCACTGTGGTCTCGCCGTATCGCTCGGGCGTGGGGACGGTGTTCGTCGCGCGGACCGGGCTGGGCCGCGTCGGCTTCGACGATCCGATGGAGGTGGTCCGCTGGGAGCCGCCCGGGGAGCGCGGGACCGGACGCCTTCGACTGGAGAAGCGCGGCCGGGTGATCACCGGCTGGGCCGAGATCGAGGTGCGCCCGCAGGGTTCGGGCGCCGTGGTGGTCTGGGTGGAGGAGCTGCGGATCCGCCTGGTGCCGCGGCTGTTGGATCCGCTTGTCCGCCGGGTGGGCCGGCTGGTGTTCGGCCGTGCGCTGGACGGGCTGCTCGCGGGCCTCACGGGAAGCCGGTGGAACCGGCAGCGGCTACGGACAACTGCCGGCCCGACAGCTATGGTGTGCGGGCCCCGCTCCACCCCTCCCAGCTGGAGGTACGGTCCCATGGCACGCCGACTGAGCCCCGTGGAGCTCGACTTCGTCGAGTCCGCCCCGCTGCGTCTGGTCTTCTCGGCCGAGGTGAAGGCCTCGCCGGGAGCGGTGTACCGGGCGCTCGCCGAGGATGTGACGGGCTGGCCGTCCTGGTTCTCCGCCGTCACCTCGGCCGCGCCCACCGACGGGGGCGCGGGCCGCGAGATCAGGCTCAGGGGCGGCACCTTCTTCGCCGAGAAGATCATGGCGACCGAGCCGGACGAGCGCTTCGCGTACCGCGTCGACGAGACCAACGCCCCAGGTCTGCGAGCCCTGTTGGAGGAGTGGCGGCTGACGCCCAGCGCGACCGGCACCCGGGTGCAGTGGACCTTCGCGGCGGACGCCCCCGCACTCATGCGTATCGTGCTGCGGCTGGGCCGGGCGGGCCTGGGCGCCTCGTTCCGGGGCGCGGTGCGCCGACTGGACCGAAGGCTCGCCCGGTCCGCCGCGCAGTAGTCCGGGTGGTCAGCCGCGAAGTGGTCCCGGCGGTCAGCCGGGCCAGACGCCGGTGGCGAGGAACTCCTCGATCGTCGCGCTGTACGGGGCGATGTCGAGACCCTGTTCGTCCAGCCAGGCGTCGGAGTAGTACTTGTCGAGGTAGCGGTCGCCCGGGTCGCATATCAGGGTGACCACGCTGCCCTTCTGCCCGTTGGCCACCATCTCGGCGATGATCTTCAGCGCGCTCCACAGGCCGGTTCCGGTGGAGCCGCCCGCCTTGCGGCCGATGGCCATGTCCAGGGCGCGTACGGCGGCGATGCTCGCCGCGTCGGGCACCTTCATCATCCGGTCGATGGCTCCGGGCACAAAGCTCGGTTCCATACGCGGTCGGCCGATGCCCTCGATACGGGAGCCGCAGTCGCTGCTGGCGAGCGGGTCGCCCTGGGTCCAGCCGTCGAAGAAGCAGGAGTTCTCCGGGTCGGGGACACAGACGCGGGTGTCGTGCTGCATGTAGTGGACGTAGCGGGCGATGGTCGCCGAGGTGCCGCCGGTGCCGGCCGTCGCGACGATCCAGGCGGGCTCCGGGTAGCGCTCCAACTGCAGCTGCTGGTACATCGATTCGGCGATGTTGTTGTTGCCGCGCCAGTCGGTGGCCCGCTCCGCGTAGGTGAACTGGTCCATGTAGTGGCCGCCGGTCCGTTCCGCGAGTGCGGCCGACTCCTGGTACATCTTCCGCGAGTCGTCCACGAAGTGGCACTGCCCGCCGTGGAATTCGATCAGCCGGCACTTCTCGGCGCTCGTGGTGCGCGGCATCACGGCGATGAACGGGACGCCGATCAGCTTGGCGAAGTACGCCTCGGAGACTGCGGTCGAGCCGCTGGACGCCTCGATGACCGGTTTGCCCGGCCGGATCCAGCCATTGCACAGTCCGTAGAGGAACAGCGACCTGGCGAGCCGGTGCTTGAGGCTGCCTGTCGGATGGGTGGACTCGTCCTTGAGGTAGAGGTCGATGCCCCACTCCTCGGGCAGCGGAAATCGCAGCAGGTGGGTGTCGGCGGAGCGGTTGGCGTCGGCCTGGACCTTGCGCACTGCCTCCTTCAGCCATGCCCGGTAGTCCGGATCGCTTCGATCCACATCTATGGTGGCGATCGCCTCTCCCGCCACTGGCTTCTCACTCGTGCTCATGCGCGCCGTTCCTCGTCCTGTCGAAATGCGGCCCCCACTGGCAACAGTAAGCCCCCCACCTGCACAAACGTTCACTTTGGGGGTCCATAGGAGTCACTTGTGGGCCGGGACTTGTGCCGGTGCGACCGCACGTACTGGTGCATGCGCCCGTAGTTGTGCAGACTGCCAACAGGAAACGGTGCGAAGGGGGCAGAGGCACGATGGGGATGACAGAGACCGAATTCAGCGCCACAGGCGTACGGATCGAGCGCTGGCCGCGCTCGCTCACGAGGGCCGGACAAGTGCTGATCAAGGACGGCAGGCTGGCGCTCCTGACCAGCTACGGCCGGGTGATCGAGAGCGCTCCCGTCCGCGGGGTCAGGGCCGGTAAGCCCTGGTTCGCCGACGATGCGAGCACGGTGGCGACGCTCAATGGCAAGCGCTACCGGCTGACGATGGGGCAGCGCAGCCGCAGGCCGGAGGGCCGGGCACTGGCGGGGCGCTTCCTGGAAGCGGTGCGCGGGGCCGGCGGCCGTCGGAGCTGAGAGTACTCACCCGGGTGCTGCGAGTTGCGGAGCCGTGGTCAGTGGTTCACGCTTGTCTCACATCACTCAGGGTGCACCGGCGGTAACGCTGTGATCCAGCCCGCCGGACAAATCAGCAGCCAGCCAACTGCTGGATCCGATCCTCGTCTTCTTCCGGACCTCATTCGGGGAGTCGCAGCCGTGATCAGCGAGCCAAGCAGGCACTGCACGGTGGAGCTCCAGGCCCTGCCGTCGCGGATCGGTCAGGTCCGCAGAATTCTCTCGGCGCAATTGCGCTACTGGCATCTCGATCCCTTGATCGACCAGGCAGCGCTGGGCGTCACCGAGTTGCTGACCAATGTTCACCGGCACGCCGAGCCGGACAAGATGTGCACGGTGGAGATCGAGTTGCTGCTCGACCGGCTCACGGTCTCCGTCCATGACAACGATCCACGTCTTCCGACCGTAGGGGACACAGATCTCTTCGCCACTTCCGGGCGCGGGCTCGGGCTGATAGCGGCGGTGAGTGACAGCTGGGGCGTACGGCCCGAGGGCGAGACGGGCAAAATCGTCTGGTTCACGCTCTCCACACCTTCGCCCGCAGTGGCTCTGCCGCCGTATCCGGTGGTGTACGGGGCGACGGCCGACGAGCCCTTCCCGAGTACGGCGAGTTCGGCGGGTTCGCAGAACGGGACGCGTCAACGCGCTTCCGCCCGGTCGGCTGTTGCGCGCTGACCGGGGCGGGCGCTTCGGAATCGCTCCTCGGTGGCGATGGCGCGCAGTACGCCCAGTCGTGCGGGGCGGCGCGCGGGCCGCCGGGCAGCACACGGCCGGCGCGACCGCCAGGAGCTGCACCGCCGGTACGGCGAAGGCGGTGTCGCCCGCACCCTCGGACGCCTTGACGAGCACCCGGCCGAGCAGTCCGCCGAGCGCCAGGCCGCCTGACGTGACCTGGCGCGGCAGGGGATGGGCACAGCTTCGACGTGCGGGCGACAGGGGGCCACAGCCGCACCGGACGATCACGCCCGTCGCCGAACCAGTGGACCGCGCGGCCACATCCCGGGGTTCCTCCACGGGCGGTGCTCCAGCAGATGGGCCTCAAGTTGGGGGTATCGAGCCGCCGTTGCCTTGAAGATCATCGCTGCGCGGACCGGACGTCGGATGCACGCGGCATTCCGTGCAGGGTCCACTCTTGTCGGCAGGCGAGCGCCGCCGGCCTCCTGGTTGCAGATCCGGAAGAAACGCCTCGGGCGGGCGACAAGGCTGCATCCAGGGGCCGCCAGGTCTACAGCTCACGCCCGCGAGACGACAGCTCGACAGAAAGGCCGTGAAGAGGGCTTGACTGTCGTCATGCCGCACCGTCCTTGCCGATGCGGCCGAACTGCTCGTCCAGGACGGACAGCCGCCGCCAGTACTCCTCTTCGTCGATCTCGCCGGCGGCGAAGCGACGACCGAGCATCGCGATCGGCGAGCTCTCGCCGTGCGTCGCGCGGGTCGGATGCCAGGGGCCGCGACGGCCGCGCCATACGGTGCGGCGCAGGACGGTGACGACGCCGATGAAGACGGCCGCCCAGATCAGCGGGAAGAACAGAATCCACGGGCCGGGCCCGTCGTAGGCCAGCGTGTTCATCTCGGCTCAGCTCCTCAGTGGCGATGGTGGTGCGTGTTTCCTCGTCGCTTCCGAGGCTCCCGCCGACCGGGTCTCACGTCGTCGTACGGCCAGCGGCAGTGCACGTACCACCCGGGGAGTACGCGGGGCCTTCGCGGCTGCTCCGGGCCGCTCCGGTTTCTGTACCTACTAGTATGTACAGTGGGCTGATGAGCACTCCTGAACGGCTGATCGAGGCCACCCGCGAGCTGCTGTGGGAGCGCGGCTATGTGGGCACCAGCCCCAAGGCGATCCAGCAGCAGGCGGGCGCCGGCCAGGGCAGCATGTACCACCACTTCACGGGCAAGCCCGACCTGGCGCTGGCCGCGATCCGGCGTACCGCGCAGGAGATGCGCGCGATCGCCGAAGTGACGCTCGGCGGCGACGGCACAACATACGAGCGGATCAGCGCGTATCTGCAGCGAGAGCGCGATGTACTGCGCGGCTGCCCGGTCGGCCGTCTCACGATGGACCCGGACGTCATCGCCAACGACGAGCTGCGCGCCCCGGTCGAGGAGACGCTCGACTGGCTGCGCGGACGCCTCACCGGGATCGTCCAGGAGGGCCTGGACGCGGGCGAGTTCACGGCCCCGGTAGATCCGGCCGGGACGGCGGCGGTGATCGTCGCGACGGTGCAGGGCGGCTATGTGCTGGCGCGTGCATCCGGCTCTCCGGCCGCCTTCGACACGGCGGTCGGCGGACTGCTCGCGCTGCTCACCCCTCGTAACACCACTGACGCCTAAGGGAAGTCCGCGCCGACGAGCGCCCCGCCCGACCCCACGCACCGAGGAGCCCTTCATGCATGCCATGCAGTACGAGATCACGCTGCCCGCCGACTATGACATGGAGATCATCCGTAAGCGGGTGGCGACGAAGGGCCATCTGCTCGACGACTTTCCCGGCCTCGGTCTGAAGGCCTATCTGATGCGCGAACGCGTCGACGGCTCGCCGGTCAATCAGTACGCACCGCTCTACCTGTGGATCGCGCCGGAAGGCATGAACTCCTTCCTCTGGGGCCCCGGATTCCAGGGCATCGTCAACGACTTCGGACGTCCCGTGGTCCAGCACTGGACAGGACTGGCGTACGAGGAGGGCCCGGCGGCCGGGGCCGTGCCCCGGTCCGCCACGCGTCGTCGGGTGCGGATACGCGAGGACGAGCGGCCCGCCTTCGCCGTGGAGAAGGCGCTCGCCGCGCATCAACAGCTGGCGCGCGCGGACAACGTGGTCGCGGCCGCCGTCGCCATCGATCCGCGGCACTGGGAGCTGCTGCACTTCGCACTGTGGGCCGAGGACGCGCCCGAGGCGATCGGTGACGTCTTCCAGGTGCTGCATCTCTCCGCCCCGCACCGTACGGAGCTGCCGCGGGGGCAGCAGTGGTGAGCCTCGTCCGTACCGTGCTCGGCGACATCCCGGCCGGCGGGTTGGGGATCTGCGACGCCCACGACCATCTGTTCCTGCGCAGCCCGCGGCTGCCGGGACAGGAGCTGGACGATCCGGCGGACGCGGCCGTGCGCCTGCGCGCCTTCCGCGAGCTCGGCGGCCGGTCGGTCGTGCAGTGGACTCCGTACGGCCTGGGACGCAGGCCCGAGGAGCTGGCAGCGCTCTCCCGCGCGACCGGCGCCCATGTGGTGGCCGCCACCGGTCTCCATCAGGCCGTGCACTACGCCCCTGAGATGCTCGGCCGCCTCCCGGAGGACCTTGCCGAACTGTTCACGGCCGAAGTGACCGAGGGTATCGGCGGTACCGGGATCCGGGCCGGTCTGATCAAGGTGGCGGGCGCCTTCCACGGCATCGACGCGCATGCCCGGCTCACCATGACGGCCGCGGCCCTGGCCCATCACCGTACGGGCGCGCCCATCGCAGTCCATCTGGAACTGGGCACGGCAGCGCTGGAGGTACTCGATCGGCTCTGCGGCGCGTTGGAGGTTCTGCCGCAGCATGTGATCCTCGGTCATCTCGGCCGCTCTCCGGACATGGCCGGCCAGCGGGACGCGGCAGCGACGGGTGCCTATCTCGCCTTTGACGGCCCCTCGCGGGCCCATCACGGCACGGACTGGCGCCTGCCCGACGATCTGGCGGCGCTCGCGGACGCGGGTTACGCCGGCCAGCTGTTGCTGGGCGGCGACATGACGACTCCGGAAACCCCCGGTATGCCGTATCTGCTGCACAGACTGCGGCCGCGGCTCGAACCGGCCCTCGGCAAGGACGTGATGGACCGGATCCTCGTACGGAATCCGGCCCGCGCCTTCGCCCTCCACCGGTCCTAGATCAGGTCTTCCAGCTCGTGTTCCATCCGTCGGCGTACACGCGCTTCGTGAATGAGGCGTCCCACGAGCGCGCCCCCGTAGACGACGAAGCCGACACCCACGAGCCAGGACTGGATGACGAGCACGGTCCCGAACGGGCCGTAGGTGACGGCGTTGGAGGCGATCAGCGGCGAGAAGACAAGCTGTGAGAAGACCCGCAGGCCGAGCATCCCCACCGCCGTGGCCACCGCCCCGGGCAGCAGGGCGCGCCAGCGGACCCGGCCGCCGAGCAGCACGCGCTGGGAAAGCCAGAAGAACAGAACCGTGCCGATCAGGTCTCCCAGGCCGCCGAACACCGTGGCCGGGGCGGAGTCGGCCGGCAGCGGCGCACTGACGAAGGCCAGGCTGGCGGCGACGAGCAGGGCCAGCCAGACGACATGCCGCCACATGGTGTGCCAGCGGGCCGTCGGCAGATCCCACACCTTCTCGTAGCCGGTCTGAACGGCCGACCCGAAGGTCAGACCGAAGACGGTGAGGGCGGCGAGACCGAACGCGGTCGTGCGCTGCAGCGCCTGCCCAGGCACGCCGAACAGCCGCTCGACCTCGTCCAGGGACGACTCCGAGACCCCCAGTGCCTGGCCCAGCCAGCGGGCGAAGCCCTGTCCACTCGCCGGGTCCGCCGCCGCGACGACGACCAGAAGGGGGACGAGTGTCAGAAAGCCCAGTGCGGCGAAGCCCATGGCGCGGTGCATCAGCTCCAGCTCACGGCCGCGCTCCCAGGCCAGGCCGATGGGAGACGCGTAAAACCTGCGGCGCAGGTCCTGAAGCCGGTGCGCATGGTGATCCGGGCCGGAGGGCTTGTGGGTCATAGGTTGTCGATTACCCGAAAGTGCAGTGAGAGGTGTCCATTGTGCCCCCGGACGGGTGGTGGCGCCTGCGCCGTCGACCGGTCGTTGAGCCGGCCCTGCCGAACGGCGGAGGCCGTCCGTGCCGACCGGTCGACGCCCGCCCCCGTCCCCGCCCGCCGTCGTGTATGAGCCGGGTACGCCGACGCACAGTCCGCCGGGCCATACGCCGGCCGCCGTCAGCCGATCGCACCCAGCGGGTCGTCGAGTACCGGCTGCCACGCCAACTCGGCCGCCCCCACCAGGCTGTTGTGGTCGAGCGTGCAGGCGAGGATCGGCACACCGCCGCTGCGCCCCCACAGGCTGCGGTCGGCGACCACGGCGCGCAGCCGTTCGGGATCGGCGTCGAGCAGCTCGCGGTGCAGTCCGCCGAGGATGATGCGATCGGGGTTGAGGATGTTGACGAGCCCGGCGAGCCCGAGGCCGAGCCGGTCGATGAGCTCCTCGGCCGCGTTCCGTACGGCCGGGTCGTCGTACTCCGTGCGCAGCAGATCCCGGGACTGCTGCAGCAGCGAGACCTCGGGGCCCGGGCGGCGGCCCGCGGCGGTGAGGAAGGCGAGCGGGTCGGCCTCGACGTCGAGGCAGCCGCGGCTGCCGCAGTGGCAGGGGCGGCCCTCGGGGTTGACCGTGAGGTGCCCGACCTCGAGGGCGAGACCCGAACTGCCGGTGTGCAGACGACCGTCGAGGACGAGCGCGCCACCGACGCCGCGATGGCCGGTGGCGACGCAGAGCAGATGCTGGGCGCCACGGCCCGCGCCGTGGCGGTGCTCGGCGAGCGCCGCGAGGTTGACATCGTTGCCGGTGAAGGCGGGGCCCTGGATGCCCGCCGCGCGGACGCGTTCGGCGAAGATGTCGCGGACGGGAGCCCCGGCCGGCCAGGCGAGGTGCAGCGGGTTGAGGGCGGTGCCTTCCGGTTCGGCGACGGCGGAGGGCACGGCGAGGCCCGCGCCCACGCACCGCCGACCGCTCTCGCGCAGCAGGGCCGCGCCTGCTTCGACGACTTCGCCGAGCACCTGCGCCGGGTCTTCGGAGACGGTGACGCAGCCGGGCGCGGTCGCGACCGTACGGCCGCCGAGCCCCACGAGCGCGGCGCGGAATCCGTCGGCGTGCACCTGCGCGGCGAGAACGACCGGGCCCGCGTCGTCGACAGCGAGGCGGTGCGAGGGCCGGCCCTGCGAGCCGGCGGCGGCGCCCGGGCGCGAGTCGACCCGGATCAGCCCGAGCGCTTCGAGTTCGGCGGCCACCGCGCCGGCGGTGGCGCGGGTGACTCCGAGCTCAGCGGTGAGCACGGCGCGGGTGGGCGCCCGGCCCGTATGAACCAGTTCCAGCGCGGGGCCGAGCGCGCTGCGGCCTCTCTCCAGCCTCGTCCTGGTGGTCATCGCCTTGCCGTTCATGCAGGCGAGTCTCCCATGATCCGGAGGCTGAGCAGCCGCCTTGTACGGATCGGGCCCGACCCCTATCCTGAGTTTGTGCCGCTTCTAAACAAACTACGGACGGCCGTACCGGGGGGACCTGGCGGAAACACCGCCCCACCCTCCCTGTCACCCCTCCGTACCGCGCTGACCGTGTTCTTCGCCCTCGACGGCTTCATCTTCGCCGGCTGGGTGGTCCGTATCCCCGCCATCAAGCAGCAGACCGGCTCGTCCGCGAGCGATCTGGGCCTCGCCCTGCTCGGAGTGTCGGCGGGCGCGGTGGTGACGATGACGCTCACCGGGCGGCTCTGCCGCCGCTTCGGCAGCCATCCGGTGACGGTCGTCAGTGGCGCACTGCTGGCGCTGAGCATCGCGCTCCCGCCACTGACGCATTCCGCGCTTGCCCTCGGTCTTGTGCTGCTGGTCTTCGGTGCGGCGTACGGCGGGATCAATGTCGCCATGAACAGCGCCGCGGTCGATCTGGTCGCGGCGATGCGGCGGCCCGTGATGCCCAGCTTCCACGCCGCGTTCAGCCTCGGCGGGATGATCGGCGCGGGCCTCGGCGGCCTGGTCGCCGGCGGCCTCTCCCCCACCGCTCATCTGCTCGGCCTCACCGGCATCGGTCTGTTGGTCACGGCAGCCGCCGGGCGCGTGCTGCTGCGCCGTCCCGCACCCGTCACCGAGCGCACCACGGCGGTGCCGGGCCCGCGCCGCCTCCAGGGCCGTACGCGCCAACTCGTCGTACTCTTCGGCGTGATCGCGCTCTGCACGGCGTACGGGGAAGGGGCGATGGCCGACTGGGGAGCGCTCCATCTCGAGCAGGATCTGCACGCCCACCCGGGCGTCGCCGCCGCCGGATACTCCTTCTTCGCCCTGGCCATGACGGCCGGCCGGCTCTCCGGCACGGCCCTGCTGGAGCGGCTCGGCCAGACCCGCACGCTCGTCGCGGGCGGCACGACGGCGGCGGCCGGCATGGTGCTGGGCGCGCTCGCGCCGACGGTGTGGCTGGCATTGCTCGGTTTCGCCGTGACCGGTCTGGGGCTCGCGAACATCTTCCCGGTGGCGGTGGCCAGGGCGGGCGCGCTCGCCGGTCCAGGCGGGGTCGCGGCCGCGTCGACGCTCGGCTATGGCGGGATGCTGCTGGGACCGCCGGCGATCGGGTTCCTCGCCGACTGGTTCTCACTGCCGGTGGCGATGACGACGGTGGCGGCGCTGGCGGGTGGCGCGGCGCTCATCGGGTACTCGGCCCGGAACGCGTCCGCACCCCGAGCCGACTGAGTACTCCTGCTGCCTGCTCAGGCGGATCCGCCGCCCGGGAGCCGATCAGCAAGGCATGACCTCTCGCCGCCCGGGTGACCTCGCGCGATCGGCTTTGGGCAACGCCGTCTCACTGGTCCACCTCGGCGTTGTCGCCGTGCTGGCCCTGACAGGAGTTCCTGCTGGGGTTCCTGTGGCTTTGATGCGCCGCGGTATCCGTACGACGGCCCTGCCGCCGGTCGGGCCGCGCTGGCACAATCTCCCGCATGGAGACCGCTGAGCTGATCAAGTCCCTTGTCCGGGAGGGCCAACTGCTGGCCGCGGCCGCAGCCGAGGCAGGCCCCGAAGCGAGTGTGCCGACCTGCCCCGGCTGGCAGGTGCGGGATCTGCTCCGGCACATCAGCATGGTCCACCGCTGGGCGACCGCCTTCATCACCGAGGGCTACACAAGCTTCCAGCCCGCCGACGACCAGCCCGAGCTCGACGGCGACGAGTTGCTGGAGTGGTTCCGGGAGGGGCACGGTCTCCTGGTGGCCGCGCTGAGCGAGGCGCCCGCGGATGTGGAGTGCTGGAGCTTTCTGCCCGCACCCTCACCGTTGGCGTTCTGGGCCAGGCGGCAGGCGCACGAGACGGCCGTCCACCGCACGGACGCCGAGTCGGCGCTCGGCGGGAAGCCGGGGCCGGTCGCCGCGGACCTCGCGTTGGACGGGATCGACGAGCTGCTCGGCGCCTTTCACGCCCGCTCCCGGAGCCGGGTGCGCACCGAGGAGCCGCGTGTCCTGCGCGTACATACCAGCGACACGGACGACGTGTGGACGGTACGGCTGTCGGCCGGGGCTCCGCGCACGGAGCGCACCGAAAAGGGGCCCGCGGACTGCGAGTTGAGGGGGACGGCGGAGCAGCTCTATCTGACGCTGTGGAACCGGTTGCCGCTCACCACCGTGTCCGTCACCGGCGACGCGGAGCTCGCGGGGCTGTGGCGCGAGCTGTCCGCCATCACCTGGTCCTAGCGGTCCCCAGCCCCTCGTACGGAAGCCCACGGAGATTTACGTGGACGGGCCCGGCTTCACGTGGACAGCCCGGGTCTACGTGGACAGCCCGGCTTCACATGAAAGGGCTCGGCCTTACGTGGAAGGGCCCGACAGCATCCTGGAGAGCACCGCGCGCTGCAGCGGCTGCACCTCGGCATGGCGGGCCCGTCCGGCGTCGGTGAGCGCGACCCGCACTCCCCGCCGGTCCTCGCTGCACATCCCGCGGGTGACAAGCCCGTCCTTCTCCAGCCGCGCCACCAGGCGCGACAGCGCGCTCTGGCTCAGGTGGACCCGGGATGCCAGCTCCTGAACACGGAAGGAACAGTCGCCGCCGTCCGACGTCTCTTCGGCGAGTACGTCGAGGACCTCGAAGTCACTGGCGCCGAGCCCGTGCTGATGCAGCTCGCGGTCGAGCTCGCAGATCGTACGGGCGTGCAGCGCAAGGACGTCCCGCCACTCCTCGACGAGCACTCGCTCGGACTTCTTTGCCGCCATGACCGCACGTTAGCAGAAAAGACGCACTTTGTTGCATCGGAATTAAATGCACTTGCACTCAATGCATGTGCATGTACTGTCCTCCTCATGACCTCTCCGCTCAACGTCCCCGTAGCGCAGGAGCGCTGGAGCCCGCGGCTGTGGGGCACTCTCCTTGTGCTCTGCGCCGCGATGTTCCTCGACGCCCTCGACGTCTCGATGGTCGGCGTCGCCCTGCCCTCGATCGCGACAGATCTCCATCTGACCACCTCTGCCCTGCAATGGGTCGTCAGCGGCTACATCCTTGGATACGGCGGTCTGCTGCTGCTCGGCGGCCGCGCGGCCGACCTCCTGGGCCGGCGTCGGGTCTTCCTGATCGCGCTCGCCGTCTTCGCGCTCGCCTCGCTGCTCGGCGGACTGGTCGACTCCGGTCCGCTGCTGATCGCCAGCCGCTTCATCAAGGGTCTGAGCGCCGCGTTCACCGCCCCCGCCGGGCTCTCCATCATCACCACAACCTTCAGGGAAGGCCCTCAGCGCAACCGCGCGCTGGCCATCTACACCACCTGCGCCGCCACCGGCTTCTCGATGGGCCTGGTCCTCTCCGGACTGCTCACCGAGGTGAGCTGGCGGCTGACCATGCTGCTGCCCGCGCCCATCGCCCTGATCGCGCTGCTGGCCGGCATCAAGCTGATCCCGCAGAGCAGCCGTGAGGACTCCGGGAAGGGTTACGACCTCCCGGGCGCCGTCACCGGCACGGCCTCGATGCTGCTGCTCGTCTTCACCGTCGTCCAGGCCCCCGAGGTGGGCTGGGCCTCGGCGCGCACCCTGCTGTCCTTCCTCGCCGTCGCCGTGCTGCTCACCGTGTTCGTCACCATCGAACGGCGCAGCTCGCACCCGCTGATCCGGTTGGGTGTGCTGCGCTCGGGGAGCCAGATCCGCGCCAACCTCGGCGCGGCCTTCTTCTTCGGCTCGTACGTCGGTTTCCAGTTCCTCGTCACTCAGTACATGCAGTCCCTGCTCGGCTGGTCGGCGCTGCAGACGGCGCTGGCCTTCCTTCCGGCGGGCGCTCTGGTGGCGCTCTCCTCGACAAAGATCGGCTCGGTCGTGGACCGGTTCGGCACACCGCGCGTGATAGCCGCCGGCTTCACGCTGCTGGTGATCGCGTACGCGCTCTTCGTCCAGATCGACCTCACGCCGAGCTACGCCGCCGTGATCCTGCCGTCGATGCTGCTGCTCGGCGCGGCCTGCGCGCTGGTCTTCCCCTCACTCAACATCCAGGCCACCAACGGGGTGGAGGACCATGAGCAGGGCATGGTCTCCGGCCTGCTGAACACCTCGATCCAGGTCGGCGGCGCCATCTTCCTGGCCGTCGTCACCGCGGTGATCACGGCGGGCGGTGACAAGGGCCGCTCTCCGCAGGAGGTGCTCGACAGCTTCCGGCCCGGCCTGGTGGTGGTGACCGCGATCGCGGCAGCCGGACTACTGATCACGCTGACCGGGCTGCGGACCCGCCGTGCCGTGCCGAGTGTCCTGGTCGCGAAGTCCTCCGGACAGCCGGTTCAGGAAGAGCCCGAGCGGGTGGCGGTCGGCGACTGACCCACACTCAGCTCTCCCGAGGGGGCGGCGGCCGACGGACTCCTTGCCCGTCGGCCACCGCCCTGTGACACTTCGGACATGGGGCGACGTACACAGGCGGAGCGGGACGCCTTGACCATCGAGACCGGATACGCGCTCCTCAGCGCGGTCCTGGTCGCGGCGGTCGTCTTCGGAGTGATCGCGGGACCGAAGCTGATGTTCGCCATGCCGTACACCGCCGAGCGCGGGCTGCTCATCGCGGGCGGCGCGGCGGCCGCGGTCGCCTTCGTGGTGCGCGTCGTGACGGTGCTGTGGCGTTTTCCGCGTACGCCGCCTCAGCCGAGCCAGCCGGGCCGCACCAGCCCCGACTCATAGGCCAGCACGACGAGTTGGGCCCGGTCGCGGGCGCCGAGCTTCACCATCGTGCGGCTCACATGAGTCTTGGCGGTGAGCGGGCTGACGACAAGCCGGCGGGCGATCTCCTCATTGGAGAGGCCGATGCCGACCAGGGCCATCACCTCCCGCTCCCGTTCGGTGAGTTCGGCGAGGCCCTCGGCGTCCGTGGGTGCTTTGGAGCGGGCAGCGAACTCCGCGATCAGACGCCGCGTCACTCCCGGCGACAGCAGCGCGTCCCCGTGCACCACCGCCCGTACCGCACGCAGCAATTCCTCCGGCTCGGTGTCCTTGACCAGAAAGCCCGAAGCACCGGAGCGGATCGCCTCGAAGACGTACTCGTCGAGCTCGAAGGTGGTGAGCATGACCACCTTCACCCCGTTCAGCCGCTCGTCCTCGGTGATCCGGCGGGTGGCGGCGAGACCGTCGAGCAGCGGCATGCGGATGTCCATCAGCACCACGTCGGGGCGCAGTTCACGCACCAGCCGCACCGCCTCCTCGCCGTCACCGGCCTCGCCCGCCACCCCGATGTCCTGCTGGGCGTCGAGCAACGCCCGGAATCCTGCCCTGACCAGCAGCTGGTCGTCGGCGAGCAGTACGCGGATCACATCGTCTCCTTCGGCCGCACAGGAAGCTCCGCCCGTACCCGGAAGCCGCCGCCCGGGCGCGGGCCCGCATCGATCGTGCCACCGAGGGTGGCGGCACGCTCCCGCATTCCGACAAGGCCGTTGCCGCTGCCGCCCGCGTCCGAGCCGGTGGCCGGTCCTTCGTCGTCGATCCGGAGGTCGAGGCGGCCGGGCGCATAGCCGATCCGTACCCGCGCGGTGCGCGAGCCCGAGTGACGTACGACGTTGGTGAGCGCTTCCTGGACGATCCGGAAGGCGGCGAGATCCGTGCCGGGCGGGAGGGCGGTCCGGTCGCCGTCCGTCTCGACCTCGACGCTCAGTCCGGCACTCGCGGCCTGTTCGACGAGTTCGGGCAGCCGGTCGAGGCCGGGCGCGGGTGCGCGTGGGGCATCTCCCGGCGTACGCAGTGTGTCGAGGACCTGCCGCACCTCGCCCAGCGCCTCCTTGCTGGCCGCCTTGATGGTGGTGAGCGCGGTGCGGGCCTGCTCGGGGTTGGTGTCGAGCAGCGCGAGGCCCACCCCCGCCTGGACATTGATGACCGAGATGGAGTGCGCCAGGACGTCGTGCAACTCGCGGGCTATCCGCAGCCGCTCCTCGTCGGCGCGGCGTTTCTCGGCGGCGGCGCGCTCGATACGCTCACGGGCCCAGACCTCGCGTCGGACACGTACGAGCTCCGAGGCCGCGAGGACGGCCACCACCCAGGCCGCGATGACCAGCTCCTGCGCCCAGGGCGCGGCCTTGTCGCCGTGCGGCGGCAGATCGGCGTACAGCCAGTGGGCAATCAGCAGATGACCGACCCAGAGGCCGCCGACGGCCCACCAGGCGGCACGCCGGTGCCCGGAGGTGACGGCGGCGAAAGCGCCGACCGCGACGGTGAGGAAGACCGGGCCGTTCGGATAGCCCGCGGCGAAGTAGGCCAGCGCTGTCGCGGCCGCGCCGAAGACGGCGACGACGGGCCACCGGTTGCGCAGCAGCAGGAACGCCGGTCCCGCGAGCAGCAACACCCGCGCGAAGGCGTCGAGCGCCTCACGGTGCTGGCCCTGGGCGGCGAAATTCGACCCCATCAGCACGAACACGGCCAGCACGAGGGTCGATGGCCAGGGCACCCTTGCGTTGTTCCGCCGTGCCTCCCAGTGACGCAACGGCGGTGGTCCGCCCTGTGCCCAGGGGGAACCACCGCAGTTCCGGGTGCGCTGCTCTTCCATACCGGCAACGCTAGACCGGGGCCGGGGCGGCGGGCGTCAGCCAGGCGTGGCGATCACACATACTCCCTGCGCAGTACGGCGACGGGGGCCGACGCCTCCTGGAGCCCGACGGGTCCCTACCGGTGCCGCAGTCCGACCTCGTGCGCGAGGCGGGCCGCGGCCTGGCCGAAGAAGACGGCCCGCTCCTCGACGACCCGGTTGAACTGGCCGAAGAGCTCGAAGGAGATGAGGCCGAAGAGCTGGGACCACGCGGCCACCAGGGCCACCACGACGGCGGGCGGCAGGTCGGGGGCGATAGCGGCGGTGAGCCGGTGCGCTTCGGGGCGCAGTTCCTCGGCGAGCGGCGGCAGCGCGATGCCGCCCGAGCGGTGGGCGTCGCGGGCGACGGAGATCAGCGCGAGGCCGACGCGGGAGGCGGGTCCGACAGTGTCCTGGGGCGCGGTGTAGCCGGGGACCGGAGAGCCGTAGATCAGGGCGTACTCATGAGGGTGGGCGAGGGCCCAGGCGCGTACGGCCGAACAGATCGCGATCCAGCGGGCGGGGTGGTCGTCCGGGTCCGGGGCAGCGGCGAGGGCGGTCGCGGCCGCGGCGCCGACCGCATCGTAGGCGTCGACGATGAGGGCGGTCAGCAGATCGTCACGGCTCGGGAAGTAGCGGTAGAGAGCGGAGGACACCATGCCCAGCTCGCGGGCGACAGCACGCAGGGAGAGCTTCGCCGCTCCCTCGGCCGCGAGCTGTTTGCGAGCCTCGTCCTTGATGGCTGCGGTGACTTCGATACGGGCCCGTTCCCTGGCCCCACGGATCGTGGACATGAGGTGCAGTCTTTCACGTTTCGGAGCACTGACCAACAACGAGAGCACTGCTCTTGCTTTGGATCACCGATCAGGTGCACACTGCTCTCAAGCGAGAGCAGTGCTCTCTCTATGATTCTCTCGACACCACTGGAGATCACCATGTCGCAGGCGCACTACATCAAGCCCGGCCGCTTCGACAACATCGTCAACGGCACCATCGGCTGGCTGACCCGACGCGGCGTCAGCCTGATGGGCACCGCGGAGCTCTCCGTACGCGGCCGCACCAGCGGCGAATGGCGACGCATCCCGGTCAACCCGCTCCCCTACGAGGGCGGCCCGTATCTGATCTCCGCCCGCGGCCACTCCCAGTGGGTCCGCAATCTGCGCGCCGCGGGCGGCGGGCAGCTCCAAGTCGGCCGCAAGACCCAGCAGTTCACCGCGGTGGAGCTGGCCGACGAGGAGAAGCCCGTGCTGCTGCGCACCTACCTCGAGCGCTGGGGCTGGGAGGTCGGCCGGTTCTTCGGCGACGTCAACGCCAAGTCCACGGACGAGGAGCTGCTCGCCGCGGCGCACAAGCACCCCGTCTTCCGGATCACCGTGACCAAGTGACACCGGGCCGGGCGACACCGTGACACAGTGCAACACCGTGAGACAGGGCAACACCCTGTCACCGGGCGACAGCGTGACACAGGCGCCGGGCGATACCCGGCTCAGGGCGGCCGGGGTGGGACGGGCCCGGACGGCCCGAACGGTTCGGGGCAGCCCGGGCAGCCCGTCAGGCGCGCCGGTCCATCATTTCCAGTGCCCGCCGCGCCACCGCATGCGTACGCACCAGACCGGCCAGCGTCGTCGATCCCCGCGTAATGTCCGCGAACGCCTTCCACGCCGGCCGCAAACCGGTGATCGCCGCATGCAGCAGCCCCGGACGCCGCTCGAAGATCGCGAGCATCCGCCGCCCGACCCCCATCTCCACACCCAGCCCGGCCTTGATCGCGAACGCGTAGTTCAGCGCCTGCCGACGGGCGTCCACGGCATCGTGGGCCTCAGAGATCCGTACGGCCCACTCCCCCGCGAGCCGCCCCGACCGCAGCGCGAAGGAGATGCCCTCCCGGGTCCACGGCTCGAGCAGCCCGGCGGCGTCCCCGCACACCAGCACCCGCCCGCGCGACAGCGGCGAGTCGTCGCTGCGGCACCGGGTCAGATGCCCCGAGGAGATCGCCGGCTCGAATCCCGCGAGCCCCAGGCGAGCGATGAAGTCCTCCAGATAGCGCTTGGTCGCCGTGCCCTCGCCTCGGGCCGAGATCACTCCGACCGTCAGCGTCCGCCCCTTGGGGAACACCCAGCCGTAACTCCCGGGCATCGGCCCCCAGTCGATGAGCACCCGGCCCGCCCAGTCCTCGGCCACCGTCGCCGGCACCGGGATCTCCGCCTCGAGGCCGAGATCGACCTGGTCGAGCTTCACCCCGACATGCGCGCCTATCCGGCTGGCGCTGCCGTCCGCGCCCACGACCGCACGCGCCAGCACGGTCTCGCCGTCGGCGAGCACCACGGCGACCGTGCGCCGGTCCGGGACGGCAGGGCCGTGCTGCTCGACGCGGGAGACGGTCGCGCCGGTACGCAGCACGACGCCGGCCTTCTGCGCCTGCTCCACAAGAGCGGCGTCGAACTCGGGTCGGTTGATGAGCCCGAAGAGCATCCGCTTGGAGCGGCGGGTACGGGCCAGCTTGCCGTTCAGAGAGAAGGTGACGGCGTGCACCCTGTCCTGCAGCGGCAGTTCGAAGCCTGGCGGGAGGCTGTCGCGCGAGGGGCCGATGATCCCTCCGCCGCATGTCTTGTAGCGGGGCAATTCCGACTTCTCCAACAGGAGCACCTGGCGGCCCGCGACCGCCGCCGCATAGGCCGCCGAAGCGCCCGCGGGCCCGCCGCCGACCACGACGACATCCCACACCGGCTCGCCGTACTCACCTACGGCATCTGCGTTCTCGCTGCTCACGATCTGCTTCTGCTCCCGATCCGACGCATGATCCACGCTCTCGACGGCATCCTACGGCGCGGTCGCTTCCCGCCCCTGTGCGAGGATCAACCACACATTCGCCGTACACACACCGCACAACGTCGCACCCACGAGGAGCGTGCCCATGACCGTCAATCCGATCGCCGAGACCATTGCCTCCTTTATGCCCCGCGCCCAGGCGGAGCTCACGGAGCTGGTGGCCTTCCAATCGGTGGCGGACGAGGCCGTGGCGCCGAAGAGCGAGTGCGAGGCCGCCGCGAACTGGGTGGCCGGTGCGCTGCGCGCCGAGGGATTCCAGGATGTCGCGCTCCTGGACACCCCTGACGGTTCGCAGTCGGTGTACGGGCTGCTGCCCGGCCCGGAGGGTGCGCCGACGGTGCTGCTGTACGCGCATTACGACGTGCAGCCGAAGCTGGACGAGTCCGCGTGGGTGACCCCGCCGTTCGAGCTGACCGAGCGGGACAGCCGCTGGTACGGGCGTGGCGCCGCCGACTGCAAGGGCGGCTTCATCATGCACCTGCTCGCCCTGCGCGGCCTCAAGGCGAACGGCGGCGTACCGGTGAGCATCAAGGTGATCGTGGAGGGCTCTGAGGAGCAGGGCACGGGTGGTCTTGAGCAGTACGCCGAGGCGCACCCGGAGCTGCTGACGGCCGACGCCGTCGTGATCGGCGACACCGGGAACTTCCGGGTGGGCCTGCCGACGGTGACGGCGACGCTGCGCGGTATGACGATGATCCGGGTCCAGGTCGACACTCTCGAGGGCAATCTGCACTCGGGCCAGTTCGGCGGCGCCGCGCCCGACGCGCTGGCCGCGCTCATCCGCGTACTCGATTCGCTGCGCGCCGAGGACGGTTCCACGGTGGTCGACGGGCTCACCGCGGACTCGGCCTGGGAGGGGCTGCAGTACCCGGAGGGCGAGTTCCGCAAGGACGCCAAGGTCCTCGACGGTGTCGGCCTGATCGGCAGCGGCACGGTCGCCGACCGTATCTGGGCGCGCCCCGCCGTCACCGTGATCGGCATCGACTGCCACCCGGTGGCCGGTGCGACCCCCTCCATCCCGGCGACCGCCCGGGCGCAGATCAGCCTGCGGGTGCCGCCCGGCCAGGACGCGGCCGAGGCGACCAAGCTGCTGTTCGCACACATCGAGAAGCACACTCCGTGGAACGCCCGCGTCACGCTCGAGCAGGTGGGCCAGGGCCAGCCGTTCCGGGCGGACGTCTCCAGCCCGGCGTACACCTCGATGGCCGACGCGATGCGCATCGCGTACCCGGGCGAGGAGATGCAGTCCGCCGGCATGGGCGGCTCGATCCCGCTGTGCAACACGCTCGCCGCGCTCTACCCCCAGGCGGAGATCCTGCTGATCGGCCTGAGCGAGCCCGAGGCACAGATCCATGCGGTGAACGAGTCGGTGTCGCCCGAGGAGCTGGAGCGGCTGTCCGTCGCCGAGGCCCTCTTCCTGGTCAACTACGCCGAGTCCAAGAAGGCTTGAGCGCTCGGCGGCGATCGCGGAGAAGGTAGATCCGTGCGGGTCCGGCACGACGGTGACCAGTTGACTCCGGACGCGGGGATGTTGCGCGTCAGCCGACGGGGACGCCGGCCTCCAGGTTGAGCACGGTCCCGCGCTCGCGCGCGCGCAGTGCCCAGCGCAGGCGTTCGTAACGGGGCGGCGGCAGCAGTTCCGCCGCCTCCTCCTCGCCGACGAACCGCCAGCCGCGCAGCTCCGATCCGGGCAGCAGCACCCGCCGCGCCTCACCGCTCGGCAGCCGGCCGCCGTCGAAGAGCAGCCGCAGTCCGCCGAATCCCGGCGGCCGCGGCGGCTCCCAGTCGACCACCAACAGCCTGGGCACCTCCCCGAGTTCGATGCCGAGCTCTTCGGTGACCTCGCGCATCCCCGCGCGTGCCGGTGCCTCGCCGCGCTCCACCACCCCGCCGGGGAACTCCCAGCCCGGCTTGTAGGTGGGGTCGACGAGCAGCACCCGGTCCGCCTCGTCGAAGAGCAGCACTCCGGCGGCGAGAGTTTCGGCGCTCGGCTCGGGCGTCTGGACGATCTCGCAGGCCGCGGCGGCCCCGGTCCGTACCGCTTCGGCGATCCGCTGCGCCGTCTCCTGCGGATCCAGCCGGCTGGTGTCGATGACGTGCGCGTCCGCGCTGATCCAGTCGAGGGCCGCGAGATAGGGCTCGATGTGTTCGTACGCCCACTGTCTGACGCGCTGTTCGGCGTCGGGGATGTCCGGCTCCTCGCGGTTGGCTATCCGCTCGCGCAGGATCGTTTCACCCGGGGACAGCAGCACATGGCGCACCGAGATCCTGCGGGAGGCGAGCCCGCCGAAGATCTCGTCGCGGTACTCCTGGCGCAGCAGCGTCATCGGCACCACCAGCACCCCGCCCAGCTCGGCGAGCAGCGCCGCGGCGGTGTCCACCACGAGCCGCCGCCAGATCGGCAGATCCTGATAGTCGCTCACCTCGGCGAGCCGCTTCTGGGGCAGCTGGTGGCCGAGAGAGCCGCCGATCAGTTCGGGGTCGTAGAACGTGCTGTTCGGGATCAGATCGATCAGTTCGCGTGCGGTACTGGTCTTGCCCGCTCCGAACGCACCGTTGATCCAGACGATCACGGTTCCCCCTCTGCCGTAGCCCCCAGTGGATTGCCCGCAACACCCTGCCACGGAAACCCGTTGCAGGAACCGGCCGGTTGATCACGTACACAACTGTGGCCGTGCTGTTGCCGGTTCACCACCACCGTCCCGCGCCCTGACGCGTCTCACCATACGAACGGATGCCCCCGCCGGGCCGTGACACCCGGGCGCGGAGCGTCGTTGGAGCGGGAGAGACAAGGGGGTGCGGGATGCGCCGTACGGTGTTGGAGCAGTTTCCCGCCGGGGGTCCGCGCGGAAGCTGGCCGGCCGAGGAGTTCGCACGGGCACGCCGGGACGAGGGGCTGGCGGCGGAGGTCGTGATGGACCTCGAATCGGATGCCTTCCTGGTGGTCGTTCCGCAGCGGACCGCGGATGCGATGGTCTAGCGCCACGGCTTCCGCCCCGGGCCGGGACGGAAGCCGGCCTGCCGTCCGACTCAGCCCTTGGTGGAGCCGAGGGTGAGCCCGGCGATGAAGTGGCGCTGGAGCAGCAGGAAGACCAGCAGCGTCGGCAGTGCCACGATCACCGAACCCGCCGCCAGCAGGTTGTAGTCGGTGAAGAACTGACCGCGGAGGTTGTTCAGCGCCGACGTGATGGGCAGCTTGTCGCCGTCGGAGATGAAGACGAGAGCCCAGAGGAAGTCGTTGTACATCCAGGTGAACTGCAGCGTGCCGAGCGCCGCGAGGGCGGGGCGGCAGAGCGGCAGCGTGATGCGCCAGTACTGCGTCCACACACTCGCGCCGTCCACGATCGCCGCCTCCAGGATCTCCTGCGGCAGGGTGCGCATGAAGTTGGCGAGGACGAAGACACAGAACCCGATCTGGAAGCCGACCTGGACGGAGATGACGGCCCAGTACGAGTCGAACATCGTCATCGAGTCGGACATCCAGTACGGCAACGGGATGCGGTTGAACAGGACGTACAGCGGAGTGACGATCACCTGCTGGGGCAGCAGATTGCCGGCGGTGAAGAGCATCAGCAGCACGATCGAGCCGCGCATCCTCAGCCGCGACACGGCGAAGGCGACGAAGGAGGCGAAGAAGAGCGCGAGCAGCACTCCCGGCACGGCGATGATCAGGGTGTTGATGAAGTACTTCATCATCCCCGAGTCGCTGAAGGCCTGTTGGTAGTAGTCGAAGGAGAGCTTCTTCGGCAGCGAGAAGTAGCCGTGCTCGGAGGTCTCGTCGTACGGCCGCAGCGAGGCGTACACCGCGAGCAGCAGGGGCGCCAGGAAGGCCAGCGAGACAGTCATCAGAAACGCGTGCACCCCGAGCCGGCCGGGGCGCAGGGCGCGCCTGCGGGGCGGTGGGGCCGCGGCCGGTGTGGTGGCGGGCGCCGGGGCGGTGTCGATCGTCATCGGTTCTTCTCCCCACGGATCTCCTGGACCAGATACGTCACGACGAATCCCATGGAGACAAGCAGCAGCACCACGGCGATCGCGGAACCGAAGCCGATCCGGCTGGCCTCGCCGATGATGTTGTCGGTGACGAGGACCGAGAGCAGCTCCAGGCCGTTTCTGCCTTTGTTGACGGCGTAGACGATGTCGAAGGCGCGCAGCGCCTCGATGACAGTGATGACGCCGACGATGACATTGACGGGCCGCAAGGTCGGGAAGACGACACGGAAGAAGGTCTGCCGCTCGCTCGCACCGTCGATGGCGGCGGCTTCCTTCAGCGAGGGGTCGACGGCTTTGAGGCCGGCCAGGTAGAGGATCATGACATAGCCGGTGTGCCGCCAGGCCGCGGCCAGCAGGATCATCCAGATGTTGAGGTCGGGATCGCCGAGCCAGTCGGTGGGGTTCTCGGTGTCCGCGAGGATCGCGTTGAGCGCGCCCTGGTCGCGGGAGAAGACCAGTTGGGCGATGAAGCCGACGACGGCGAGCGAGAGCACCACCGGCATGTAGAGCGTCGACTGGTAGAAGCGGCTGAACCGTACGCCCCGGTCGATGAGGACGGCCAGCAGCAGTCCGAACGGGGTCGCGATCAGTCCGAGGAAGGCCAGCCAGAGCAGGTTGTGGCGGGCGGCGGGCCAGAACTGCGGATAGTTGGTGAAGAGGTTCTCGTAGTTCTTCGTGCCGACCCAGTGGATGTCTCCGATGCCGTCCCAGCTGGTGAAGGAGAGCACGATGGAGGCGAGGGTCGGCCCCCACACGATGGCCACGTCGAGCAGGATCGGTATGCCCAGCAGCACGCCGAGTACGGCGAGGTCGCGGCGGGTGAACCGCCGCGGACCTCGTCGAGCGGCGCGCCGCGGGGTGCTCACTCTCGTTCGCCCCGCGGTGTCGTTCGGGGTGCCCCGGTCGGCCTGCGGTTCCGGCCGGGGGTCCGGGGGCTGTCCCCCGGGAGATTGCAGCAGCGGCACGGGTGGTGGCTCCAAGTCGGTTTCGGCCGGTGTCAGTCAGTCTTCGGAGGCAAAGATGGTCTTCTTCTGCCGCTCGATGCTGTTGACCAACCCATCCACGTCCTTCGGCTTGTTGATGAAGGTCTGAATGGCCGGGATCATCACGGTCGAGGAGAAGTCCGGCCTCGTGTCCCGGTCCAGGAACTGCGAGATCTGCTTGGCGCCCGAGACGAGTTCGACGGCCTTCTTCTGCAGCGGGGAGTACTTCGAGATGTCGGCCTGGTCGCTCACGGCGATGTTGTTGGGGTCACTGGCGAGATAGATGTCCTCCGCCTTGCCCGTGGCCAGCCACTTGAGCAGGTCCTTGGCGCTCTCCAGGCTCTTGTCGTTCTTGAGGTCCTTCGACTTCTTCGCGAGCAGGAACCCGTCGATGGGCGCCTCGACCGCGTCCTGGCCGTGCTCGGGATTGATCACCGGGAACGGGAAGAAGTCGATGTCGGCCTGCTCGCCCTTGGGGAACTGGGCGCCGGGGTGCGGGAGTCCGAAGACCGCCATGCCCGCCTGCTTCTTCTGCAGACTGGTCGCGGCCTCCTGCCAGGTGCGGCCGTTGGCTCCGGGCTGGCAGTACGGGAGGATGCTGCGCCAGGTGTCGAAGACGTCCTTGACGCGCTTGTCGGTCCACGCCTCCTTGCCCGCCATCAGGTTCTTGTGGAACTCGTATCCGTTGCTGCGCATGTTGATGTAGTCGAACGTGCCCATCGCCGGCCAGCCGTCCTTGTCGCAGAACGCGATGGGGACGAGCTTGTCCTTCTGCATCTGCTTGGCGAGCGCTATGTACTCGTCGAGCGTCTTGGGAGCCTGGTAGCCGTGCTGCTCGAAGACGCTCTTCCGGTGGAAGACGGCCCATGGGTAGTAGTAGTACGGCGTGAGGTACTGCTTGCCGTCCTCACCCGTGGACTGGGCCTTCAGCGCCGGCGAGAAGCCCTGGTAGCCCGCCCAGTTGTCGCTGATGTCGTGCAACAGGCCCTTCTTGGCGAAGAACTGCATGCGGTAGCCCGCGAACCACATGAAGACGGAGTCCGGCTTGCCCTGCAGGTAGCGGTTGATGTTCTCCTGGAAGGTGTTGTGGTCAACGGTGTTGACCTTGATCTTCCGTCCGTCCTTCGACTGCTTGCCGTATGCGGAGAACGCGTCGGCGAAAGCCTTCTTCGGCACCGGGTCGGACGAGTTGGACCCCAAAGTGATGGTCTTGCCGTCCCCGCCGGGCCCACTGCCGCACGCGGCGAGCAGCGAGGGCAGCGCGACCGCACCTGCACCCGCCGCTGCGCCACGCAGCAGATTCCGCCGGGACATCCGATGTCCTGCCACGCTCCCGGGCGCGGCGGAACCGTTGAACGATGACTGCGCCATGTCCCCTCCTCCGGGGTGCAACTCAACACAACCCAACGCGAGAATTGGATCTCACTCCCAGAAAGGGGTGTCGTCAAGGGTTTTGGCGAGACATCGAACAACCGTTACCGCATCTCTTCCAACAGACTCCAACACGGCCTACCGTAAACGCTCGCGACTGACACGTACATGCCGCCATCCCAAAATGCGCGAGTACGGAGGAACGTTACGATGCGTCACCTTCCCACCCGCAGTACCCGCCACAGAGTCGTCGGAGCGCTGGCCGCCGCGCTGCTCGGCGCGGCGGGGCTGGGCACACCGGCTCTCGCCGCCGGTGCCCCGGCCGCCCCGGCCGCTCCCCCGGCCGCGGCCCCGGCCGCGGCCCCACAGCTCGACGAAGGGCTCGCCCTGACCCCTCCGATGGGGTTCAACAACTGGAACTCGACCCACTGCAGGGCGGAGTTCAACGAGGCGATGGTCAAGGGAATCGCCGGTATCTTCGTCGAGAGGGGCCTCAAGGCCGCCGGCTATCAGTACGTCAATCTCGACGACTGCTGGGTGCTGCCGCAGCGCGACACGAACGGCAAGCTGGTGCCCGACCCGGTGCGCTTCCCCAACGGGATCAAGGCCGTGGCCGACTATGTCCACTCCAAGGGGCTGAAGTTCGGCATCTACACCAGCGCCGGGACCAAGACCTGCAACACCGCGGGCTTTCCCGGCGGACTCGGCCACGAGTACAGCGACGCGCAGCAGTTCGCCGACTGGGGCGTCGACTACCTCAAGTACGACAACTGCAACAACCAGGGTGTGGACGCCGAACTCCGCTACAACACGATGCGGGACGCGGTGAAGGCCGCCGCTGAGACAACGGGACGTCCCATCGTCTACAACATCTGCGAGTGGGGACAGAACAAGCCCTGGGAGTGGGCCACCGGAGTAGGTCAACTGTGGCGCACCACCGGCGACATCAGCGACAACTGGGGCTCCATGCTGTCGATCATGAAGAAGAACCTGCCGCTGGCTCAGTACGCGGGACCCGGTCACTGGAACGACCCCGACATGCTGGAGGTCGGCAACGGCGGGATGACGGGCACCGAGTACCGCTCCCACTTCTCCATGTGGTCGATCATGGCGTCGCCGCTGCTCATCGGCTCCGATCTGCGCAAGGCGCCCGCAGCGGCCTTCGAGATCCTCGGCAACCGCGAGGTCATCGCGGTCGACCAGGACCCGCTCGGCAAGCAGGGCACCGTGATCAGCTCCGAAGGCGGCCGCTGGGTGGTGGCCAAGGAGATGGCGGACGGCAGCCGCACGGTCGCGCTCTTCAACGAGAACAGCAGCCCGCAGCGGATCGCCACCACGGCCGAGGCCGCCGGCCTGCCCGACGCCGCCGGCTACCGGCTGCGCGATCTGTGGCAGCACACCGACGCCAACACCGCGGGCACGATCTCGGCGACGGTGCCCGCGCACGGCACGGTGCTGGTGCGCGTCTCGACGGACCGGAAGTGGGCGCTGCTGCCGCCCGCCCTCGAAGTGAACGCCGACGAGGGCCTGATGGCCGAGGCCGGCGAGACCGCGGAGCTCACCTCGACCGTCACCGATCTGGGCCGTACGCCCGCGCTCGCCGTCTCCGTATCCCTGACCGGACCCGAAGGCTGGCGGATCAAGGCCACCTCCAGGTCCGCCACTCCGGCGCTCGCCGGCGGCAGCAGACTCACGACCGGCTGGGAGGTCGTCGTGCCGCGGACCACCCCGACCGGCTCGTACGGACTGACACTGACGACCAAGTACCACTCGCTGACCGGACAGCGGCTCACCACCTCGGCACCGGCGAGCGTGCATGTGGTCGTGGCGCCGCCCGCGGGCCGGACGTATCTCAGTGATCTCGGCGCACTGAGCGCGGAGAACGGCTGGGGTCCCATGGAGAAGGACACCAGCAACGGCGAGAGCAAGGCCGGCGACGGCAAGCCGATCACCATCGGCGGCCAGGTCTTCGCCAAGGGCCTCGGTGTGCACGCCGCGAGCGCCGTGGCGTACTACGCGGGCCGTAGGTGCACCACCGTCACCGCGCAGGTCGGCCTGGACGACGAGAAGGGGGCGAAGGGCACGGTCGCCTTCGAGATCTGGGCGGACGGGAAGAAGGCCGCCTCGACGGACGTACTGACCAACGCCATGCCCGCACAGCCGATTTCGGCGGATGTCAGTGGTGCGAAGGTCGTACGTCTGGTGGTCACCGACGGCGGTGACGGGGTCGACTCCGACCACGCCGACTGGGCCGACCTCAGGATCGGCTGCTGACAACCGCTGCCGCCTCGCCGTCACGGCCGAGCGAGGCGGCAGCGGCCGCACCCACCAGACCGGCGTCCGTGCCCGTCAGGGCCGGAGCCACCGTCAGCCGCTGTACGAAGGAGAGCGTGGCGTAGTCGTGCAGGGCACGGCGCAGCGGCGCGAAGAGCACATCGCCCGCGCCCGCCACTCCTCCGCCGATGACGGCAATCTCGATCTCGACGAGGGTCGCCGTGGCGGCGATCCCGGCGGCGAGAGCCTGGGCCGCCCGCTCGAAGGAGGCGACCGCGACCGGGTGTCCGGCCCTGGCGGCGACGGCCACGGCGGCGGCCGAGGTGTCGCCGTCGGCACCGGGCTGCCAGCCGTTCTCCAGCGCCCGGCGCGCGATGTTCGGGCCGCTGGCGATCCGCTCCACGCAGCCGCGCGCGCCGCACGGGCAGAGATCGCCGTCCAGGTCGACGCTGATGTGGCCGATGTGCCCGGCGTTGCCGGTGGGTCCCGGATGGAGCTTCCCGCCAAGGACGAGTCCACCGCCGACACCGGTCGAGACCACCATGCACAGGGCGTTGTCGTAGCCGCGGGCCGCGCCTTGCCAGTGCTCGGCCGCGGTCATCGCGACGCCGTCGCCGACCAGCGCGACGGGCAGCCCGTCGGCGACCCGGCGCACCCGCGCGACCAGCGGAAAGTCGCGCCAGCCTGGGACATTGACCGGGCTGACCGTACCGGCGGAGGCGTCCACCGGACCAGCGCTGCCGATGCCGACGGCCGAGGCCCGCACCCAGAGCGGGGAGGCGGCGAGCTCGGCCAGGACCGCCTCGACGGCGCGCATCACGGTGTCGCCGTCCTCACGGGCGGGTGTCGGGCGCTGCGCCCGCAGCACAATCCCGCCGCTGCCGTCCACCAACGCGCCGGCGATCTTGGTGCCGCCGATATCGAGCGCGGCGACGAGGTCGGTATGCATCGGTGTGGGATCCCCCGGGGAGCTGTCGGACCTGCGGATTCAGTAACAGTCTCCATTCCCCTGACAACGTTGTCCAGGGCCTATGCTCGACGCCACACCCTCGCACACCGGACAACGACAGGACAGCGCACCGTGGCCGAGACCGACCGTCACCCGCCGACGGCGGGCCGCACCCGAGGCCCCGAGCCCCGCTACGGCAACCGGCCCACCATGAAAGATGTCGCCGCGCGGGCCGGCGTCGGCCTGAAAACCGTCTCCCGGGTGGTCAACGGCGAACCCGGCGTCACGCCCGACACCGAACGCCGGGTGCACGAGGCCATCGAGTCCCTCGGCTTCCGCCGCAACGACAGCGCACGGGTGCTGCGCAAGGGCCGCACCGCCTCGATCGGGCTGGTGCTCGAAGATCTCGCCGACCCCTTCTACGGGCCGCTGAACCGCGCGGTCGAAGAGGTCGCCCGCGCCCACGGCGCCCTGCTCATCAACGGTTCGAGCGCCGAGGACCCGGAGCGCGAGCAGGAGTTGGTGCTCGCGCTCTGCGCCCGCCGGGTGGACGGGCTGATCGTGATCCCGGCCGGCCACGACCACCGCTATCTGGAGCCGGAGATAAAGGCGGGCGTCGCCACGGTGTTCGTGGACCGCCCGGCCGGTCGGATCGACGCGGACGTGGTGCTCTCCGACAGCTTCGGCGGCGCCCGCAAGGGCGTGGCGCATCTGATCGCGCACGGCCACCGCCGTATCGGATTCATCGGCGACCAGCCGCGTATCCACACCGCTGCCGAGCGCGTGCGTGGCTACCGCGCCGCCATGGAGGACGCCGGGCTCGCGGTGGACGACAGCTGGGTGTCGCTGGGCTCCACCGCTGCGGAACCGGTGCGGGCGGCGGTCGAGGCGATGCTGGCGGGCCCCGAGCCGGTCACAGCGCTGTTCGCGGGCAACAACCGGGTGACGGTGACGGCCGTACGGGTCCTGGCGGAGCGCGACCGGCCGGTCGCGCTGGTCGGGTTCGACGACATCGAACTCGCCGACCTGCTGGGCATCACGGTCATCGCCCAGGACGCCGCGACTCTCGGGCGTACCGCCGCCGAGCGGCTGTTCCGCCGTCTCGACGGCGTGGACGACGAGCCCGCGCAGGTGGCGCTGGAGACGGTGCTGATCCCGCGCGGCTCGGGCGAGCTCCCGCCGCCGGCAGACGGGTAGGCCGGGCCCGGCGCTTGTCGCTGTACCCACCCTGGACGTATACGGGCCCGGACCTGGCAGATGTACGTGCCGCCGCCGATGGAGTGGAAGGCGCCGGGGCCGGGTCCGCACCGCCGCCGGTCGTCGAACCGCGATGGGTGGATGTGCTGCCCGCCGCCCGAGGTGCTCGACCCACCGGTCGACCCAGCGGTCGACCCGCCGCCGGTCGTGCCGGTAGAGCCGCCGGCGGTCGAATTCGTACTGGTCTGGCTGTCGGTCGGCTCGGCGCCGCCGCGGTGTGCGACCCGCAGGCCTTCCTGCGGTCACCAGTACGAACGGGGCACGACCGTTGGTCGACGCGTCCAGGTCCACAGTGACTTGGTAGGAGATCCGGCCGCTGGCGTACTCGGGGGATGGTGTCCCTTCTCGTGCAACACCGACGCGGTGCAGTTGACCATTTTCATTAATGATCTTGACTAGTCGTCGGTGAGCCACGGTCATCGAGAGCCGTTCTGGGCAGAGCGGGTTTCTGGAGGTTGTGTTCTGATTTGCCTGCGCTCTTTGACTGCCGGCTGCGTAGCGGAGACGCTGATTCCATGGACAGCAAGCTGGAGAAGAGATCCGGCCGGCCGTTGCACGTGTCCAGCACGACGGCTGACGGCCTGACGACGGTGCCGGTGGCGGGCGAGGTGGATCACACGACCTCGGCCCAGCTGGAGGGCGAACTGGCGCTCGCTGTGACCAGCGGTGCTCAATGCATCGAGGTGGACTTTCGCCGGGTGTCCTTCTGCGACTGCTCTGGACTGAACGCCCTGCTCAGCGCCCGCGCGCATGCCCAGGAAGCAGGTGTCTGCTTCGGCGTGAGCGGACCGGTCGCGCCCGTGGTCGCGAGGCTGCTTCAGATGGCGGAGGTAGAGCCGCTGCTGTTGACGCGGCGAGCTGCCTGAAGGACGAACGCTCAGGTGAGCTGTGCGGGCAGCGGCTTCTTCGTCCGGCCCTGGTCGGCACCCCGGTCGTCGCGTCATCGGCATCTTGGTGTCGGCCGGGCCTGCCCGGTGCGATGCTTACCCGCGACGGCCTCTCCTTCCATGGTTCCCGTCGCGGTCGACACCCTCGATAGCTGCCTCCGCCGACTGGGATGCCGACTCGGTGACGTCGGGCACAACGCCACACGGACCTGCCGCATGAGCGGACCGAAGGCCGGGCAGCCAGGGCGGTTTTCAGTGGTTCCCAACTCCGTTGCTGAATGCGTGGCGGGGGGGCGGCGTCGGTCCGGGATGATCTTGTCCGCGGTCGTGTCCTTCCGTCACCGGCCGCGGGGGTGATGTGGTTGTTCATGCGTCCGGAAGATCTTCCGTCGTGGACCGCGGTCGTAGCCCGTAGGGCGAGTGGTTACTCGTGCTCGCGATCGGGACTTCAGGAAGCATCAACAGCGTGGCGCGAGGGCGGCCGCAACGGCCCGATGATCGGGGTCTCCTCCCTGCGCGGGGAGGAGGCGGGCTTCCCCAACACCACGGACGTTTCTCATGAATCCCACCTGACCCGCTGTCAACATCCTCCGCATCTCCCGCGCACCTCGGTACCGCTTCAGGTCGGCGGGCAAGCCCATGCTTTTACCCCGCCGGTGCATCGCTAGCTGTGCAATCCCGTCAAGTTGTCCCGACCGACTCGGCACCGGACGGAGAGTGACAGCTGCAAGATTTCCGCATGCAAGCGATGTGGCAGCGTGCATTTCTGCCCGAACCGAGCGGCTCGGGGGCGGCGCCGGAAGATCTTCGTTTTTGAACGGTGAACTTTCCACGCCATCTTGTCTCGTTCTTGACCGCGCTGTTCTTGCGCCTCTCCCAAGTTCGAGCGCCGCTGCCAGCATGTGGCGATGGAGGACGGCCACGCCCTCTCGCGGCGAAACGTTCCTGCTGTGCGTGTTCGCCGCCTGCGCTCAACGGACGAGAGGAGAGAAACGTGCAAGGTCTCACCCGCCGTGACGTTGTTCGAGGGTCGATGGTGGTGCTTGCCGGAGCCGTGCTCGCCGACCCGGCCGCCGTCGCTACAGCGAACGCAGCACGCTCCGGGACACCCCATGGACCGCGGACCGATGCCAGCCATTCACTCGCAGCGAGCGCTGCACTGGTGCCGGAGCCTTTCAACGAGATCTATCTGGGCCGGCATATAGAGGGCTGGCCGGACGACGAGGATCGCGGTACCCACGCCTCCCATGGCTCCCACGGGGGCACGCGGCCTCCCGAGGACGGTCAGGCATCGATCGGGTTCGTCGTCCGCGTGGACGACGACGATCTGCACATCATGCAGAACGCCGACGGCACCTGGATCAGCGTCATCAACCACTACGAGACGCACCACACGCCGCGTGATGCCGCCCGCGCCGCAGTGAGGGAATTACATGGCGCCACGCTGGTGCCGGTGACCGTCTGACAGTGCGTACGAGCCTCCCAGCAAAGGATCATCGTATGGCAGACCGTAAGAACCAGGCAGATCTGACCGCCACCGAACGCCGGGACTTCGTCGACGCCCTCCTCGAGCTGAAGCGTCAGGGCCGCTACGACGAATTCATCACCACGCACAACGCCTTCATCATGAGCGACACCGACGACGGCGAACGAACAGGACACCGCTCACCGTCGTTCCTCCCCTGGCACCGCCGGTTCCTGCTGCAGTTCGAGCAGGCACTGCAGAGCATCACCCCCTCCGTCACCCTTCCCTACTGGGACTGGACCGTCGACCGCACACCCCGCAGCTCCCTGTGGGCGGACAACTTCCTCGGCGGCGACGGCCGTACCGGAGACGGCCGGGTCACCTCCGGCGCCTTCGCCTTCACAAGCGGAAACTGGCCCCTGAACATACGCGTCGACGGCAGGACGTTTCTGCGGCGAGCACTGGGAGTCGGCGTCGGGGAACTGCCCACCAGGGCCGAAGTTGACGCCGTACTGGCCATGTCCACCTACGACGCCGCCCCGTGGAACAGCAGGTCCAACAGCTTCCGCAACCACGTCGAAGGATGGCGGGGCCCGAACCTCCACAACCGGGTGCACGTTTGGGTCGGCGGTCAGATGACCACCGGAGCCTCGCCGAACGATCCTGTCTGTAAGCACTTGTTTTGGCTCCAGTGCACGGACTTCTTTTGGCTCCACTCACCGGCTGGAGGGGGCGTGTATTGGTGTGATTCACGCCCCTGTAGCAAGGTGATTTGGCCCCACTTCGAACGAGTGGTTCCGCTGGCCGTGACCGGGGGTCGGCGCGGTAGTTTTGAAGCCTCGGTCAGACCTCCGCAAACGCGCCCCCGACAGGCGCGTGGAGGCTGCCGACCCGACTCGACTCAGGTTGCGGGCCGCCCAGTGCCCGTGGCGGCTGGACGAGAACGGGCGATGGTCTGGTCGGCACTGGGACTTGGCGGCCGGGCCCAACGCGGCTGCGGCCGGCCTCCCGTGAGGGAGCCCGGCCGCAGTTGTCGTTCGAGGTCAGCGGCGCCGTTTCTTCTGACTCTGGGCGAAGCGGTAGGAGTCGGTGCCGGTCTCGACGATGTGCGCGTTGAAGGTGACGCGGTCGACGATTGCCGTGCAGAGCCGGGGGTCAGTGAAGGTCTGCTTCCACTCGGAGAACGGAGCGTTCGACGCGATGGCGATAGCCCTCCGTTCTTCGCGCTCGGTGAAGATCTGGAACAGCAGTTTGGCTCCGGCCTTGTCCAGATCGAGATAGCCGAACTCGTCCAGACAGAGCAGGTCAACGCGGCCGTAGCGCGCGATGGTGCGGGCCAGCTTCTTCTCGTCGGCGGCTTCCGCGAGCTCGTTGACCAGGTTGACCGTGGTCGTGTAGCGGACCTTGAGCCCAGCCTCGGCCATGGCGGTGCCGATCCCGATGAGCAGGTGGGACTTGCCGGTGCCGGAGTCGCCGATCAGACAGAGCGGCTGCCCGGCCTTGACCCAGGCCGGGTCCGCCAGGGTGCCGACAAGCTCCGGCGTGACGTTCGGGTTCTCGGTGAAGTCGAAGTCCTCCAGCCGCTTGGGCCGGGGGAAATTGGCGTCTCTGACCAGCCGCTGTTTGCGCCGTTCCTCGCGTTCGGCGCACTCGGCTTCCAGCAGGTCGGCGAGGAAGTCCTTATAGCTGGACCGCTGGCGCATCGCCTCATCGGCCATCTCCCCGACCCGGCTGCGGATGGTGGGTAGGTGCAGGCTGCGGCATGCCTCGTCGATGGCCGTGTCCACGGCCTCCTCCGGTCCGACATCCCGACGGGGCGGCGGGACGTGCTGGCGGGTCGGTGCAGCGGTCGTGCTCATGCAGTGCCTTTCGGTTGGCGGGTCAGGAGCTGGTCGTAGTGGCTCACGGTCGGCAACGGGCGCTTGTCCTCGGGAAGCTGGGCCCTGCGGGCTGTCAGTGACACCACCCCGCTGGGCTCGGCCCACGGCGGCGGATCGTCCCCGTCGTCCACCTCCTCAGCCGGATCAGGTGCCTGCGCGGCTGCCTTGCGGGCCTCGACGGCCACCACGTCCGCGGTGACGGCGCCCGCCCGGATCGCGGCTGCCATGCCCAGCTGGACCGCCTCAGCTGGCATCCGCCGGTGCAGCAGCAGAATCTCGATCAGGGCCCTGGTCCCGGCCGCGTCTCCATGCGCGGTGCGGGCCGCGGCCCAGAACGCCTCGTGGACCTCGGTGAACGAGCCGTTCTGCCGGGCAGTTGCCAGCGCGGTGGAGCCGGCCATGGCGCCCGGCTTGGCCAGCAGGATCTCCAGGTAGTGATCGAGTTCGTCGCGGAACTCGCCCCGCCGGGTCAGCCGCGGGTGACGGGCCACGATCGTCCGCCGCTCGAACACCAGCAGTTCATTGCCCCGCAGCAGCACGCGCACGTTCTGCCCGATGAACCGGGCAGGCACCGAGTAGTGGCACTGGCGGACCGTAATCCGGCTGCTGCGGTCGACCTTCGGGGTCAGCGTGATGCCGCACTCGAATTCCTCGAACGGCAGCGGCACCAACTGGTCCGTCTCAGCAGCGAAGTTGAAGCCGATGGTGGTCAGCCTGCCCGACAGGATCCGTGCGTCCTCAGCTGCGTCGATCGCGGCGATCTTCTCGTTCAGTTCGCCCAGCGAGGCAACCTCGGGGACCGGGACGAGGTGCGTGCGGCGGAAGCGTCCGCCCTCGTGTTCGACTCCGCCCTTCTCGTGGGCGCCTTCCTGGCCGGGGATGCAGTAGAAGGCGTCGAAGCCGTAGTGGGCGCGGAAGTTGAGCCACCGCTCCGACTCCACCCGGCTGCGGCCGGTGCAGATCCGGTTGACCGCCGGCTTCAGATTGTCGTAACGGATGTGCCGGGCCGGCACCCCGCCCAGCACGTTGAACGCCTCGACATGCCCCTCCATGAAGGACTCCTGGGCCTGCGAGGCATAGACCCGGTGGACGGCCTTGCCCGAGTACGACATCCGCAGCGTGAACAGGTGGCACCTGACCACCTCGCCCGCCAGCCGGACCCACACGTCAGCGAAGTCAACTTCCGCCTCCTCGCCGGGAAGATGCACCTGAGGGACCATCCCGTCCAAATGCCGGTGCCCCTCCCGGGCCTCGGCCTCGATCTGCGGCCGCCGGACCAGGAGGTAGTCGCAGACCGTCGAGTACGACGCCTGGTCGAAGCCGTATTCCTGCGCGAGCCGCTGATGGATCCGCCGGGCGGTGTGCTTCTGCTTGCGCGGTGCAGTGAGGTCCTCCCGCAGCATCGCGTCGATCCAGCCCTTGGCCGGGTCCAGGACCGTCGCCCGCGGCACCGGTTTCTTCCTGGGCGGCGGAACCGCCGAATTCAAAGCCTGCCGCACCGTCCGCCGGTGCACTCCGTACTTCTCCCCGAGAGCCCGCTGCGACAGCTCCGGATCGAGACGTCTGTCCCTCCGGATCGCGGCGAACAACTCAGCCCGCGACAAACCCACCCCGGCCTCCCGACACGACCGCGATCAACACACACGGCCTCCGACAAGACCGTGATCGACGCACACACCCTGCCGCCGCCGGGCGGACGGAGCAGTGCATTCACTCCAAAGAGGGCACGTCGCAGCACGTGCTCGCCAAGTGGAGCCAGATCAACTTCGTACGCCACGGAGCCACTTCAGATCCGTGCACTGGGGCCCAAAGAAGTGCTTACAAACAACGATCCGGTCTTCTGGCTTCACCACTGCTTCATCGACAAACTGTGGGCCGACTGGCAAAGGCTGCACCCGACCTCCGGATACCTTCCTTCCACCGCCCCGCGCAACGTCATCGGGTTGCGCGACACGATGAAACCGTGGAACGACGTCACGCCCCAGGACATGCTCGACCACACCAAGTTCTACACATACCGCTAACCCTGGGGCGTGCCCCGAGGACTCACGCTGCCGTGCCGTCGGCGACGGCACGAGCAGGGTGGCAACAGGAGGGGACGGTCCGCGCACTCTTCTTGGGTGCGCGGACCGCGGTCCACGCACATGCACGAGGGACACCCGGCGACGCATGGCAGGCAACCGAGAGTCGGATAGCAAGACTCTGTCGGGCCCCAAGGTCCAAGGCCATCGGTGTTGCCCTGCGAGCCTGCTGAGTCGACTGCCGCTGCGGTGTGTCGCTGTCTGCCTCGTCGATGGTCGCGGCACCTCGGTTGGCGTGTCGGCCGGCATCTTGGTGTCGGACGGGCCGGCCTGGTGCGATGCTTGCCCGCGGCGGCTTCTCCTTCCTTGGTTCCCGTCGCGGTCGGCGCCCCGGTCGACACCCTCGATAGCTGCCTCTGCCGACTGGGATGTCGACTCGGTGACGTCGGGGCAACGCCACATGAACCTGCCGCGTGAGCGCACCGAAGGCCCGGCCATGTCGGCCAGCGCATGTGCGTCGCCCTTGTCGCCCTTGTCGCTCTTCGCGCCGGAGGTGCCGTATCGCTCCTTGAACCTGGCCGCCTGCCGGGGGTTGACCGCGTAGACCTGGTAGCCGGCTGCGAGCCGTCTAATGAGCAGTCCGGCCTCCCGGCCGACCAGCAGGGGCATGGTCTGACAGCAGAGCTCGAACGGCTCCGGTGAGGGCAGTACTCACCTGCTGGCGGCCACTCATCGACTCTCACTCACGACCCGATGAGGCTCATTAGGCTGCGGCGGGGATGTGGATGGCTCCGCTGTCTTCGTCGGCGGCGGCGGTGAATCCGGCCTGGGTGAGGCTGGCGACCAGGGCGGTGGTGTGGGCTTTGCGGATGCCGCGGTCGTCGTCGGCGCCGGGGTCCCTGCTGTGAAGGTGCCGGGTGGCGGCGTGGAGTTCGGCATCCGGGTGCCAGGTGACCAGGACGTCGTCGCGGGCGGGCTGGATGCGCAGTCCGCCGGCGGTGCCCGTGCTGCTGGGCGCTATGTCGAAGCCGGCGCGTCCCAGGGTGCGGCTCACGTCAATGCACAAAGCATCAAGATCAGCGATGGTCATTTGTCCACCCTAACAATCTGTTCCCGAGCCTGTTTGCCACAGGTCAACGCCGTGCGACACGGGCGGCGGAAAGGGTGAGCCGTTCGCGAAACGGCGATGGTGTCCTGCCGAGTGGTGTAACAGCGATCTTCCGGGAGTGACCTCGATACGCGGCGGCAGCATCGAGCCATTCAGGCGGAAGAAGCGGGGAAGGGAGCACGGCGGCGAGGTCGGAGTGCGCCCCGGCGGCTCTGGTCGGTTCCGGTTGGTGCGCGCTCTTCGCCACACTCACCGTGTGCTTCTCGATGTGCAGGTCGAAACGGTTTTCCGTCCTTGCGCGCATCCCGCTCGCCGCATGTTTGGTTTTTGACGAACCTCGTGAGCCGCAGTGCAGCTCTCTGGCCACTTCAGAACTTTACATATGATCCCATTTTCTCTAGCGACCTTGCCTCGGCATCCACCTGTGCACGTAGCTATTGCGTACACCCGCTTCCTTGTTCCGGCTCCCGATGAGCCTGGACGGGACGGCAGTGAACCGGTCTCCGGTTCCCGGCCGGCCAGGAGGGGCGGTCGTGACACCTGTACGTGAGGAGAAGTCATGAAGAAGGCTTACGAGGCGCCGACGCTGGTCCGGCTCGGGACGTTCCGGAAGAAGACCGGGCTCCTGCAGAGCTCCGGCAACGACCGTCTCATCCTGAGCAAGAACTGACGGGCGACGGTTCCTGACCCGACGTCATGACTGAACTGCACGAGAGTGCGGGGACGGGCCCCGGCGACGCGCACTTCACGGTCTTCACCGACCGGGAGGACGCGGCCGCCGTGGCCCGCTCCTTCGCCCGCCCCGGAACGCGAATCCTGCAGCACGCTTCGGGCCGGCCCTGGCTGGTGGGGCAGTGGCACGATGAGGAGATCGTCACCGCGCGCGCCGGCCACACGGTCCTCGCCGTCATCGGCTGCTGTCGGATCGACGCCGTAGAGCTTGAGCGCCACGCCGGGAGGCTGCGGGATCTTGCCGAACTCGACGCACTGGCCCGCTCCCTTCCAGGGAGCTTCCATCTCGTCGCCGCGCTCGGCGGGCGGCTCAGGGTGCAGGGCACCGCCTCCGGGCTCCGGCTGGTCTTCCATGCCCCCGTTGACGGAACACAGGTGGCTGCCAGCCGCGCCGACGTACTCGCCGCGGCGCTCGGTGCCGACCCGGACGAGGAGCAACTGGCCGTCCGGCTGCTGTGGCCGGTTCCCCATCCACTCGCCGAGGCACCCATGTGGCGAGGCGTCACTTCCGTGTCTCCCCAGTACGCGCTGATCGTTTCGCCGGATGGCCGGAGCGTGCGCCACTCGCGCTGGTGGGCACCGCCGGAACCGGTACGTACTCTCGCCGATGGCGCCCCTCTTGTCCGCGAAGCCCTGGCCGCGGCGGTCGGCGCCCGTACCCGGCAGGGTGGCGTGGTCAGCTGCGACCTGTCAGGCGGCCTGGATTCCACCTCCATCTGTTTCCTGGCGGACCGCTCACCGGCCCGGGTAGTGGCCAGCACCTGGCCTGGTCGTGACCCCGCCGACACCGATCTGTACTGGGCAGAACAGGCCGCCCGCTCGTTGCCGGACATTGACCATGTGGTCTGGGACGCCGACGCTTCACCGCTGGTCTACACGGGCCTGCTCGGCATCGATGACCTGCTGGACGAACCGACCATCGGCGTCATGGACCGCTCGCGGGTCCTGCACCACCTGCCCGGCCTGGCGGAGCGGGGCAGCCGGTTGCACCTGACCGGCATCGGCGGCGACCACGTGGCCTGGTGTTCCGAGGCGTACTACCACCGACTGCTCCGCACCCGCCCGCTGTTCGCGCTGCGCCAGCTGCGCGGCTTCAGGGCCCTGTGGCAGTGGCCACTTGGCGGCACGGCACGCGCGCTGGCCGACTCGCGGCCGTACGGGAAGTGGCTGGCCGACTCCAGCGGCCGCCTGCGAGACCCACTACCCGCCACCGTCAGCACCAGCCTCGGCTGGGGCATGCCCCCTCGCCTCTTCGACTGGGTCACCCCCGACGCCGAACGGATGGCCCAACGGGCGCTGCGCGAGGCCGCCCTGACCGCCGTACCGCTGCACCCGGACCGCGGCCTGCACACCGACCTCGAACAGATCCTTTCCTGCACCCGCATCATCCGTCAGTGGGACGGGATGGCGGCCCGGGCAGGCGTACCGATGGCCTCGCCGTTCCTCGACGACCGCGTCATCCAGGCATGCCTCGCCGTGCGCCCGAGCGAGCGCGTCACGCCCTGGCAGTACAAACCCCTCCTGACCGCCGCCATGAGCGGGATCGTGCCCGATGCGTGCCTGCGGCGCACCAACAAGGCCGCCGCTTCCATGGACGCATCCAACGGACTGCGCGAACACCGCGCCGATCTGCTGGCGCTCTGGGAGGACTCCCGGCTGGAACAGCTCGGACTGGTCGACGGCGCAGCCCTGCGCCGGCTCGCCCAGCGGCCGGCCACACCCGAACTGCGCGACGCGATCCTCTACTCGACCATCGCCGCCGAGGTGTGGCTGCGCGGCCTGAACCGAACCACCGGGCCCAAGGCTCCCGCCTCCTCATGACCACCGTTGCTCCGCAGAAAGGCACACGCATGGCATTGAAGTTCGGCGCCAATGTCTCCACTGCCGAGACGGACTACGGCACGGTCCTCCTGGACGAACGCGCCGGGGACTACTGGGAGCTGAATCCCACCGGCACCCTGGTGGTCAACACGCTGATGGCGGGCGGTGACGAAGCCGCCGCGGTCGCCGCGCTCGTCGACGAGTTCGACATCGACCTCGTCCAGGCGAAGCAGGACGTCGACGCCCTCGTACAGCAACTGCGGACCTCGGGGCTGGCCGAATGACGACCCCCAGCGCCCTGCAGCGGCCCACCGGCGTGCCCTTCACCGGGCGCCTGGCCGCCCGTCTCGTCCTGATCCCCGCCCTCGCGCTCTCACTCCTGCCGCCCCGCCGGATCCGCGCCGTGCTCCACCTCGCATGTCGCGGAGCCACGCCGGCCACCGCCGCACAGGCAAAGAACGCACGGGACGCGATGTGCGCGGTGAGCCTGCGCTGCGCCGGGCCGAAAGGCTGCCTGCCCCGGTCTCTGGGAGCCGCGCTGCTGTGCCGCCTGGGAGGGAGCTGGCCGACCTGGTGCACCGGGGTGCGCGTGGTGCCGCCGTTCACGGCGCACGCCTGGATCGAGGCGGACGGCCGCCCCGTGGACGAGGGCGTACCCGACGACTACTTCACCCGGCTCATCACGGTCGCTCCCGGGAGCCGATCAGGCCGATGACCGACACCGCCGTGGATCAGGCACAGCCGGCGGCCGAGGGCGACCGCTCCACCCGGGCCGCGGTCGCCACCATGTACCGGCTCACCACCGGCCACCGGGCCACCATCACCGTCGCCACCGTACTCACCCTCGTCGGCTCGGCGCTCGGGCTTGCCCAGCCGCTCGTCGCCAAACAGGCCGTGGACGCGAGCGGACGGGGACAGCTGTTGTGGCCCTTGCTGCTGCTCCTGGCCGTACTGTTCGTCACCGAAGCGGCGACCAGCGCAGCAGGCCGCTTCGTTCTGGAGCGCATGGGCGAAAGCATCGTACGAGGGCTGCGCCACAGCCTGGTCGGACAACTGCTCCGGCTGGAGATGCGGGAGTACGACCGGCACCGCACCGGCGACCTGATCTCCCGGGTCACCACCGACACCACCCTGCTCAGAGAAGTCGTCTCCCAGGCACTGGTCGATCTGGTGACGGGTGCCCTCGTCGCGGCGGGGGCGATCGTCCTCATGGTGTGGATCGACCCCCTGCTGCTGCTCCTGGTCACAGCGACCGTAGCTACCGCCGCCGTGATCGTCACCTCGCTCCTCAAGGGCATCCGGGCTGCCTCCGAACGCATGCAGACCTCCGTCGGCGCGATCGCCGCCGACCTCGAACGCGCGCTCGGCGCCCTGCCGATGGTCCGGATTCACCGAGCCGAGGACCGTGAAGCGGGCCGCATCGGAGAATGCGTCGAATCGGCGTACAGCGCCGGCGTACGGACCGCGAAACTCGCCTCCGTGATGAGCCCCGCAGTCGAACTCGCGGTACAGGGCTCCTTCCTGATCGTCCTGGTCATCGGCGGCCTGCGGGTCAACGGCCACACCCACTCCCTCGGCGACCTGGTCGCCTTCCTGCTGTACGCCTCCTACCTGGTCCTTCCACTGTCCTCGGTCTTCCGGGCAGTCGGCCTGATCCAGCGCGGCATGGGCGCCTACCAGCGCATCGAGCAGGCACTTTCCCTGCCGGCGGAACCCTCCCAACAGACGCCGGCTGTCCGGGCACATACACGCGAGGCAGCCCGGCAGACCATCCCGTACGAGAAACCCGCCCTCGCCCTGCAGGACCTCACCTTCGGCTACGACCCGACCCGGCCCGTGCTGCGCAGCATCTCTTTCACCGCCCCCCACCGGCGACAGACAGCCCTGGTCGGCCTGTCGGGTGCCGGAAAGAGCACGATCTTCGCCCTCATCGCCAGATTTTATGAACCGGACTCCGGGGCCCTGCTGTTCGACGGTCTGCCCGCCACCGAACTGAGCCGCGGGGAGTGCCGCTCACGCATCGCGGTCGTCGACCAGAACACCCACGTCGTCCATGGCTCACTCTGGGACAACATCACCTATGCCGCACCCGACGCCACCGAGGCCGAAGTCCAGCGCGTAGTCGAACTCGCCCAGCTCACAGGCGTCGTCGAACGGCTGCCCGGCGGCCTGCCCGGCATGCTCGGCGAACGCGGCGGCACACTCTCCGGCGGCGAGCGACAACGGGTCGCCCTCGCCCGCGCCCTGCTCGCACGCCCCTCGATCCTCCTGCTCGACGAGCCCACCTCCCACCTCGACGCCGTCAACGAAGCCGCGCTCACCGCCGCGATGCGGGACATCGCCCGAGAATGCGCCGTCCTGGTAATCGCGCACCGGCTGTCCACCGTCCAGCACGCCGACCGGATCATCGTGCTGGACGAAGGCAGAGCCGTCGCCAGCGGACGCCACGAAGAACTACTCACCCACAGCCCCACCTACCGCAAACTGGCCGCCGGCCAAACGCTCCGCCCGGCCACCACCACGCCCACCCCCGTGACGACCACACACCCCCAGCCACGCCACCCACTGTGAACCGGGCGGACACAACACCAAGGTCCGGTTGGAGCCGTCTGCTTCATCGACAAACTGTGGGCCGACTGGCAAAGGCTGCACCCGACCTCCGGATACCTTCCTTCCACCGCCCCGCGCAACGTCCCCGGGTTGCGCGACACGATGAAACCGTGGAACGACGTCACGCCGCAGGACATGCTCGACCACACCAAGTTCTACACATACCGCTAACCCTGGGGCCTGCCCCGGCAATCAGGACCACCAAGTGGTTCGAGCTGCCGAAACCCCCGGCCTGTACGCGAGCACCGCTGCCCACTCCGGCCACCGACCCGGTCGCCGCCGGGAGGTACCGGGTAGCGAGGTTGAATTGTTGCCGTTTGTGGAGCCGGCGTTCGGGGAGATGCTGTCCGGCACGCCTGACCACCCGGCCTCGTTGAGGCCGAAGACGGAGCCGCTGGTCATGTCCCAGACGGTGGACAGCTTTGCCCCGGGCTTGGTCGGGTTCCAGTGGGCGAACTCGTTGGTCACCAGCCCGCTGTTCGGAAACGTCGGACGGAACGGCGCCGGCACCACGGCCCTGCGCATCAGGGCCGCACCGACCGGAGGCGCGGCGACCGCGAGCGTCGCGCCGCCGAGGAGCGCAGCGCGCAGCCATGCCCGGCGGGACGTGGACGGGGCACTCCGGGCCCGGAGCCGGGACGTATCCGTCATCGGTGTCCTCCTACAACTGCCTGTGATGCACGGGAGAGCGGGATGACGGGCAGGTCGGCGAAGGCAGGCCGGCTGCCGGCCCGGGCACCTCGGCTCACCGCCAGGCCGATGCCACCGCGACTGGACGACCCGGGGAGCTGCCCCGGAGCCGGACCGTGCCATCGACCACAACGACACTCCGCGGGCCCCATAGCTAGGAACGGAACCGCTCTCTGCTGCCAGGCACCGACATGATGGCGTGAGATCGCGCGTGTCATCAAAGATCACCCGAGGTAGCGAATCGTGATCTTGAATGAGGGCAGTGGCTTTCCGTTCGGGTGCGTCGGGTCTGATACGCGGGCAGTCGGGCCGGGATGTGAAGAACCATCAGCGGTGTTAACCAACCGCCTCGTGCGGGAAGTTGCCGCTGATGGTTCCGGGGCGGACGCGCCGGCGGTTGAGCCCGCTCCCGTCGTCGAACGGTCCGTGCGGGAGCACCCGCAGCCGTCGTCGCGGACGACGGGGCGGCGGAGGTTCCACGTCGCCGGCGCGGCGGGCGTTCCAGGAAACCAGCGGGTCTGGTCGACGTGATCCACGATGCGGTTCAGGGCGCGCCGGCGGAGTACCGGGGCGATGTGGAGACGGCCACAGCCGCCTTGTTGAAGCGGGCGAGGCGCCGGAGGCGGACGAGGACGGCCAGGAGCCCAGCGTCGGATCTGCCGATTCCGCCCGGTCCTCGCGGCGGAGCATCTCGTCGACGGCGCGCCGGACTACGCCCATGAGGTCCGCGCGGCTACGTGGCTGTGGCCGTGAGGTCCCCGCGGCGCGGCGCGGCGAACCCGTCGAGATCCGCGCGGGTGAGACCGGTGAGCCGGGCGACCTCGGCGGTGTCCAGGGCGCCGCAGTCGATGCCGCGCAGCAGATAGCCGCTGAGCGCCTTGGCGGTGGCGGGCTCGTCCATGACGTCGCCACCTGCGTGGTTGGCGTACGCGGACAGCCGCGCGGCGGCCTGCTCCAAGCCCTCGCGGTAGAAGGCGAACACGGCGGCGTAACGGGTCGGAAGGTGGCCCGGGTGCATGTCCCAGCCCTGGTAGTAGGCGCGGGCCAGCGCGCGGCGGGTGAGTCCGTAGTGCAGCCGCCAGGCGTCGTGCACCTTCTCGGTCGTGCCAACGGGCAGCACGTTGGTGGAGCCGTCGGAGACACGTACGCCGGTGCCCGCGGCCGCGACCTGCATGACGGCCTTGGCGTGGTCGGCGGCCGGGTGGTCGCTCGCCTGGTAGGCGGCGCTGACGCCGAGGCAGGCGCTGTAGTCGAAGGTGCCGTAGTGCAGTCCGGTGGCCCGCCCCTCGGCGGCGTCGATCATCCGGGCCACGGCGGCGGTGCCGTCGGCGGCGAGGATGGACTGGCTGGTCTCGATCTGGATCTCGAAGCCGATCCGGTCGGCCGCCAGGCCACGGGCCTTCTCGAAGGCTTCGAGCAGCCGAACGAACGCGGTGACCTGCTCGGGGTACGTGACCTTGGGCAGCGTGAGCACGAGTCCGTCAGGCAGACCGCCGGCCTCCATCAGCCCGGTGAGGAAGATGTCGAGGGTACGGATGCCGCGGTCGCGTACGGCTGCTTCCATGCACTTCATGCGGATGCCCATGTACGGGGCGGCGGTGCCTTTGGCATACGCATCGGTGATCAGGCGGGCGGCGCGGGCCGCGTGGGCGTCCTCGTCGGCGTCACCGCGGCCGCCGTAGCCGTCCTCGAAGTCGATGCGCAGGTCCTCGACGGGCTCGCGCTCCAGCTTGGCCCGTACGCGGTCGTAGACCGGTCCCGCGAGCTTGCCGGAGAGGCCGAGGACGGCGGCGAAGGATGCGGCGTCCGGTGCGTGCTCGTCGAGCGCCGCCAGCGCCTGGTCGCCCCAGCAGCGGATGGTGTCGGCGGCGAAGACATCACCGGGTACGTAGACGGTGTGGACGGGCTGGCGGGTGCCGGGGTCTCCCGGGTAGCGGCGGGCGAGTTCCGCGTCCACCGGTGCGAGGGAGGCGCTGATGCCCTCGCTGACCGCTCCGGCGAGGCTCGTTGCCACCTTCTCCTGCTGGCCCATCCTGCACCCTCCTGTTTTCCGCTCCACGGAATCAACAATCCGTATAGCGAAGTTAATAGGCGGTCGCGACCTGCGTCAATGGTCACCCGAAAGCGTGCGGGGCCGCGCGGTGAAGATCACCGCGCGGCCCCGGGGCCGTACAAGACTTCCGCGGATCAGCCCTTGCGGGTCTGAACCTCCGCGGTCAGCTGCGGGACGACCTCGAAGAGGTCGCCGACGACGCCGTAGTCGACCAGGTCGAAGATCGGGGCCTCTGCGTCCTTGTTGATGGCAACGATGGTCTTCGAGGTCTGCATGCCGGCCCGGTGCTGGATCGCGCCGGAGATACCGGAGGCGATGTACAGCTGCGGGGAGACCGACTTGCCGGTCTGGCCGACCTGGTTGGAGTGCGGGTACCAGCCGGCGTCCACGGCGGCGCGCGAGGCACCGACAGCGGCACCGAGCGAGTCGGCCAGCGCCTCGATGATGTGGAAGTTCTCGGCGCCGTTGACGCCACGGCCGCCGGAGACCACGATCGCGGCCTCGGTCAGCTCGGGACGGCCGGTCGACTCACGCGGGGTGCGCGCGACGACCTTGGTGCCGGTGGCCTTCTCGGAGAAGGTGACGGTCAGGGCCTCGACGGCGCCCGCGGCCGGAGCGGCCTCCACGGCGGCCGAGTTCGGCTTCACGGTGATGACCGGAGTGCCCTTGGAGACACGGGACTTGGTGGTGAAGGAGGCGGCGAACGCGGACTGCGTGGCCACCGGACCCTCGTCGCCGGCCTCGAGGTCGACGGCGTCGGTGATGATGCCGGAGCCGATACGGACCGCCAGGCGGGCCGCGATCTCCTTGCCCTCGGCGGAGGACGGGACGAGCACGGCGGCCGGGGAGACGGCCTCGTACGCCGCCTGCAGCGCGTCCACCTTCGGTACGACGAGGTAGTCGGCGAACTCGGGCGCGTCGGCGGTGAGGACCTTGACCGCACCGTGCTCGGCGAGCGCGGGCGCGGTGGCCTCGGCGCCGGAGCCGAGGGCGACGGCGACGGGCTCGCCGATGCGGCGGGCCAGCGTCAGCAGCTCAAGGGTGGGCTTGCGGACGGCGCCGTCCACGTGGTCGACATAGACGAGAACTTCAGCCATGGGATTGCTCTCCTGCGAATGCGAAGTATCTGGGGGCAGTTGGGGGCTCAGCGAGCCTCAGATGCTGTGTTGACCCGGGGGGCAACCCCCGGACCCCCGGCAGCTAAATGAACTTCTGGCTCGCAAGGAACTCGGCCAGCTGCTTGCCGCCCTCGCCCTCGTCCTTGACGATCGTGCCGGCGGTACGGGCCGGACGCTCGGCGGCCGAGTCGACCGCGGTCCAGGCGCCCTCGAGGCCGACCTCGTCGGCGTCGATCTCGAGGTCCTCCAGGTCCAGGGACGCCACCGGCTTCTTCTTGGCCGCCATGATGCCCTTGAAGGACGGGTAGCGGGCCTCGCCCGACTGGTCCGTCACGGAGACGACGGCCGGCAGGGACGCCTCGAGCTGCTCGCTCGCGGTGTCGCCGTCACGGCGGCCCTTGACGACGCCGTCCTCGACCGAGACCTCGGAGAGCAGCGTGACCTGCGGAACGCCCAGGCGCTCGGCGAGGATCGCCGGGAGCACGCCCATGGTGCCGTCCGTCGAAGCCATGCCGGCGATGACCAGGTCGTAGCCGGTCTTCTCGATGGCCTTGGCGAGCACCAGCGAGGTGCCCATGACGTCGGTGCCGTGCAGATCGTCGTCCTCGACGTGGACGGCCTTGTCGGCGCCCATGGAGAGCGCCTTGCGCAGCGCGTCCTTGGCATCCTCGGGGCCGACGGTCAGCACGGTGATCTCCGCGTCGTCCGCCTCGTCGGCGATCTGCAGCGCCTGCTCGACCGCGTACTCGTCGAGCTCCGACAGCAGGCCGTCGACGTCTTCGCGGTCCACGGTCAGGTCATCGGCGAAGTGCCGGTCGCCGGTGGCGTCGGGCACGTACTTCACACAGACAACGATCCTCAAGCTCACGCCGGCTCTCCTACTGCATCGTCTCTACTGAGCTGCCTTCTGTTGGCAGCATAGGCGCCTTACTGGGCGGATCCCGGTCGGGGCGGCCCGCGCTCCGACCGAAATATTACTTGTCAGTACAGCCAGCTCTTTCCACATATGCAAGCGCTTAGTACTGTGACCTTGCCAACGCTCCGTAACCGGCAGGCTCCGGGAACTCTCAGTCCCGCAGAGCGTTGAAGCGTCCCTGGTGGTAGAGCAACGGACGGCCGGCTCCCGCGGGGTCGCCGACGACAGCCTCGGCGATCACGATGCGATGGTCCCCCGCTTGGACGCGGCCGACGACACGGCACACCAGCCAGGCCAGTACGCCATCGAGGACCGGGACGCCCTCCGGACCGGTACTCCATCGGGTGGGCTGCCCGAAACGGTCGGCGCCGCTGCGCGAAAAGGTCTCGGCCAGCTCCTGCTGGTGCTCGCCGAGTATGTGTACTCCGATGTGCTCGGCCCTGGCGATGACCGGCCAGCTGGACGAGGACGTACCCACACCGAACGAGATCAACGGAGGTTCGGCGGCCACGGAGTTGAGGGAGGTGGCGGTGAATCCGACGGGATGGTCGCCCTGGGCGGTGATCACCGCGACGCCCGCGGCGTGCTGCCGGAAGACGGAGCGGAGCAGGTCGGGAGAGGCCAGCTGAGCGGTGCCGAGATCGGGCGAAGCCGTCATGGAGTTGTCCTTCTGCAGGGGATGCGAACGGGGCGGCCGTGGCTGCTCAGACAGCCGGACAGCGCGCACTCGCGTTTCGGACGAGGTCCACAAGGGGCCGCCCGTAGAGAAGGAGTTCTTGAGGCACAGCGTCAGCGTGACGATGGATGGCGGGTGCAGTCAAGCGTGTTCCAGAATGTGCGACACGAGTCACGGGGCGTCAGACCGCCTGTCCGAGCGCGGCGATCACATCCGCCTTGCGGGGCTGGCCGGAGGCCCTGGTGACGATGCGGCCGCTCGCGTCGAGCACCAGCACGGTGGGCGTCTTGAGGATGTTGAGGTCACGGACCAGAGCGAGCCGCTCCTCCGCGTCGATCTCCACATGCGACACGCCGTCGATCATGTCCGAGACTTCGGCGAGGGTGCGCCGGGTGGCTCGGCAGGGCTGGCAGAACGCGCTCGAGAACTGAACGAGCGTCGCCCGCCGGCCCAGCTCCACGCCCAACTCGGCCGCACCGAGCCGTCTCTCCGCGTCCCGCCCGCGCACCTTCAGCCTCCCACCGCTCCGCCGCTGCCAGAGCCCAAAGACGCTCGCCCCGGCGAGCACCACCGCACACACCACGAGTCCTGTCATCCACCGCTGCAGCGTTCACAGGACCGCAAAGATTCCCGGCCCGGCACGGCGGATCTTCTGCGCGATGCTGTCGGGCATGGACATCGACGTCAGGGGCCCGCGCTTCGGAGCCGCCGTCACCACGCTCGTACTCGCCGCGGTTCTCGTCACGGGCAGCGGCATCCTGCTCGCCTGGCAGGCTCTCTGCTTCGCCGCGGGAGCGGTGTTCGGCGTGCCGCGTTCTCCGTACGGATGGCTGTTCCGCACCGCGGTACGGCCGCGCATCGGGCCGCCGGCCGAGTTCGAGTCGCCGGCTCCGCCGCGCTTCGCGCAGGCCGTGGGCCTGGCCTTCGCCCTGCTCGGCCTGGTCGGCTATTTCTGGGGTCCGTCGTGGCTCGCCCTCACCGCCACCGGATGCGCTCTGGCCGCCGCGTTCCTCAACGCCGTATTCGGGTACTGCTTGGGATGCGAGCTGTACCTGCTCTTCCGCCGCGCCACCACGGCACGGTCATGACGGACAAGTAAACACGTGACAAGAATCTCGCCCGCCCGAGCCGCCAGGACTGGTCAGTAGGCTGCGTATGGGGCACGATCTGCCCAATGCCGAAAACCTACGGCTGCGTAACTTCCGCTGGGAGAACCCTCCCCGGGCACAACAGAAGGGCCCTCTCCAGATGGCAGAGCTCGTCTATCGGCCGGTCGTCGGCGCCGCTCGAACCCTGTTCAAGGCGTGGGACCTGAAGATCGACACTCAGGGTTCGGAGAACATCCCGCGCTCGGGCGGCGCTGTGCTCGTCAGCAACCACATCAGCTACCTGGACTTCATCTTCACCGGACTCGCGGCGCTCCCCCAGAAGCGCCTGGTGCGCTTCATGGCGAAGGAATCCGTCTTCCGGCACAAGATCTCCGGCCCGCTGATGCGCGGAATGAAGCACATCCCGGTGGACCGCAAGCAGGGTGAGACGGCGTACGCGCACGCGCTCGAGTCGCTGCGCTCGGGCGAGATCATCGGGGTCTTCCCGGAGGCGACGATCTCGCAGTCGTTCACGCTCAAGAGCTTCAAGTCGGGTGCGGCCCGGCTGGCCCAGGAGGCCGGCGTGCCGCTGATCCCGATGGCCCTGTGGGGCACCCAGCGGATCTGGACCAAGGGCCGGCCGCGCAACTTCAGGCGCAGCCACATCCCCGTCACCATCCGCGTCGGCGAGCCGGTCGAGGCCCCCGCCGACCAGTACGCGGGCGCGATCACCCGGCGCCTGCGCGAGCGTTGCCAGGAGCTCCTGGAAGCGGCCCAGCGCGCCTATCCCGTACGCCCCAAGGACGCGGGCGACACCTGGTGGGTGCCCGCCCACCTCGGGGGTACGGCGCCGACTCCGGCCGAGGTCCGCGAGGCGGGCTGAGACCACACGAGCCGTTATCGGGGCGGGCGGACGGTGATCCGCGCTCCGGGGCTCAGCTTCTCCAGCGACTCGGCGAGTTCGGCGGCTGCGGCCTCGAGCTCGCCGTTCGTCATGGGGGCCATGCCCTCCAGCAGGAAGAGTGCGTTCACCGACTCCTCGGTGAGCCGGGTGCGTACGCCCTGGCGCCAGTTCCAGCGCCGGCAGGTGACGCCTTCGTCGTCGCACCAGACGACCTCGCCGGCGTCCGGATGCTCGACCGTCTCCTGGCCCCCGGCGACGGTGACGAACGGCTCCTCGCCCGTGGCCCGTACGAGCCGCATCCCTCCCTGGATGTGGTCGGTGTCCTCACCGCCGACCGGGATCAGATGGGCCACGCTGATCGCGTTGTAGAGATCGACCAGCCGGTTGATGCGCGGCAGCCCGCCGTCGGCGAGCGCCCGCTTGGCCAGCGCCTCGGCGGAATTACGAGTACGGGACGGCTTCGCACCGAAGGCGGAGTACGCCGCACGCCATTCCACCATGTGCTGGTCCTCGTGCGGGGCGCGCCCGTCCAGGCGCTCGGCGAGCCTCCGCGCGGCATCGTCCAGCAGGGCCGAACTGTCGGCATTGCTCTCCCCGTTGACCAGTCCGCGGGCCTCGACGGCCAGATGGATGAAGCCGGGCGCGAGGTCCAGGACCTCGTCGGAGACGGTGAGCGTGAGCGTCATGGTTCGTCGTGCCTCACAGTTCGGCCGGGTACAGGGTCCAGAGGGTCTCCAGGTCGGGCGCCGCCCGGAGAGCGTCGAGCACGGCCGGATGGGGTACATCATAGAGTACTGGATAGTCCATCTCATTGGACTCCGGTCGTACCTCGTAAGCGAGGCGCTCCTTCGCGAGCGAGAACTGCGCGTCGATTCCGGACTTGTTGCCGCGCGGATCCAGCCGCGCCCACTCCCCGCTGCCGCCGGGAAGCTTCAGCGCCGCCAGTCCATGGACGACATTCAGTCGCTGGTAACAGAAGGCGGCAGGGATGGACCCGGCGCGCAGCAGGGCGACAAGCGCGTGGGACTTGGCGCTGCAGATGCCGGTGCGCTGCGCGAGGACGTCGGAAGCACGCCAGGGGACCCGCACGTCCCCCGTGTCACTGGAGTGCGGGATGGTGTCGCGGACGAATTCAAAGGCCGCCTTGGCGTATGCGTATGCATCGACACCATCGCTACGGAGACGAGCGGCCGTCTGCCGCACCAGCGGGTGTTCATGGTCGATGACCTCGTCAGCGGCGAGATACGCAGACAGTTCAGGGTTCTGCTGGATCAGCTCCATGTCCGCCGACCCTAAGGAAGTGACCGACCGGACGTCAATCAGTTTCCGGTCGGCCACATATTTATACAGCGATGTCTACTTCGCCATCTCTTCCTTCAGCGCCTGAACGAAGGCGTCGACGTCCTCTTCGGTGGTGTCGAAGGAGCACATCCAGCGGACGTCTCCCGCCGCCTCGTCCCAGAAGTAGAAGCGGAAACGCTTCTGCAGACGCGCGCTCACATCGTGCGGCAGACGCGCGAAGACCGCGTTGGCCTGTACGGGGTGGAGGATCTCCACGCCGTCGACCCCACCCACGCCCTGGGCCAGCCGCTGGGCCATGCTGTTGGCGTGCCTGGCGTTGCGCAGCCACAGATCGCGCGTCAGTAGCGCCTCCAACTGCACCGAAACGAAGCGCATCTTGGAGGCGAGCTGCATCGACAGCTTGCGCAGGTGCTTCATATGGCTGACGGCGTCCGGATTGAGGACGACGACGGCCTCGCCGAAGAGCATGCCGTTCTTGGTGCCACCGAAGGAGATGACGTCGACGCCGACGGCGTTGGTGAACGTCCGCATCGGGACGTTCAGCGACGCGGCGGCGTTGGCTATCCGGGCTCCGTCGAGATAGACCTTCATCCCGCGCTCGTGCGAGTGCTCGCAGATGGCCCGGATCTCGTCGGGCGTGTAGACCGTGCCCAGCTCGGTGTTCTGGGTGATCGCGACGACCTGCGGCATCGCCCGGTGCTCGTCGTCCCATCCGAACGCCTGGCGGTCGATGAGCTCGGGCGTCAGCTTGCCGTCCGGAGTCGGTACGGTCAGCAGCTTCAGCCCGCCCATCCGCTCCGGCGCGCCGCCCTCGTCGACGTTGATGTGCGCGGACTCGGCGCAGATCACCGCGCCCCAGCGGTCGGTGAGCGCCTGAAGAGCCGTCACATTGGCGCCGGTGCCGTTGAATACCGGAAAGGCTTCCGCCGTCGGGCCGAAGTGACTGTGCATGACCCGCTGGAGGTGCTCGGTGTACTCGTCCTCGCCGTAGGCGATCTGGTGACCGCCGTTGGCGAGCGAGAGCGCCGCGAGAACCTCGGGGTGAGCGCCCGCGTAGTTGTCGCTCGCAAAGCCTCTTACGGACGGATCATGGTGGCGCCGTGCGTCGGTCTTCGTCGGTGTCACGGCTTGGGGGTCAGCCACAGGCGCTGTCCATTCGCTTCCCGGGCGGGCCGGTCCCAGACTCCGGCGATGGCTTCGGCCAGTTCCGTCACGTCCGTGAAGCCCGCGAATTTGGCATTCGGGCGCTCGGCACGCATGGCGTCGTGCACGAGTGCCTTGACCACCAGGATGGCAGCCGCGGTCTTCGGCCCCTCCTCGCCCCCTGCCTTGCGGAAGGCGTCGGCGAGCGCGAGCGTCCAGGCCTCGGCCGCGGCCTTGGAGGCGGCGTATGCGGCATTGCCCGCGGTCGGCTGGCTGGCGCCGGCCGCGCTGATCAGCACGTAGCGGCCGCGGTCGCTGCGCAGCAAGCCGTCGTGGAAGGCGAGCGAGGTGTGCTGGACGGTACGGATCAGCAGCTTCTCGAGAAGCTCCCAGTCGGCGAGGTTGGTCTCGGCGAAGGAGGCGCTGCCGCGCCAGCCGCCGACGAGATGGACCAGTCCGTCGATCCGGCCGAACTCCTTCTCGGTCCTGTCCGCCCACTCCCGCGTGGCGTTCAGGTCGAGGAGGTCGACGGTGTCCCCGGTGACGGTCGCACCGCCGTGCGCGTACCGGGCGGCATCGACCGCCTCGGCGAGACGCCCGGGGTCAGCGTCGGAGGCGACGACTGTCGCACCGGCCTCGGCCAGGCGCAGCAGGCAGGCCCGGCCGGCCGGGCCTGCCGCTCCGGCCACCGCGACCACGGCGCCTTCCAGCGAACCTCTGCCGTTTTCCATCATGGTCGTCGCCTCCTCCATGCGAGCGTTCACGCGGCCACCCGCTCGGCGCTCGCGGCGGTGATCCCCTTGGTGGAGGCGATCACGGCCTTCAGCTTCTTCGACAGCGCCTCATAGAACATGCTGAGCGGAAACTCGTCCGGGAGCACGTCGTCGACAAGTTTACGGGGCGGCTGTGACAGATCGAGGGCATCGGGGCCCTTGGCCCAGCGGGAACCGGGGTGCGGTGCGAGATAGGTCGAGACCAGGTCGTACGCGGCGAACCAGTGGACCAGCTTGGGCCGGTCGATACCGTCGCGGTAGAGCTTCTCGATCTCGGCACAGAGATCATTGGTGACCTGCGGGGCCCGGTCCCAGTCGATCTTCAGAGTGTTGTCGGTCCAGCGCACCACATCGTGCTTGTGGAGGTACGAGAAGAGCAGCTGGCCGCCGAGCCCGTCGTAGTTGCGCACGCGGTCACCGCTGACCGGGAAGCGGAACATCCGGTCGAAGAGCACGGCGTACTGCACATCGCGGCCGTGCGCGTTGCCCTCGGCCTCGAGCTTCACGGCCTCCTTGAAGGCGGTGAGGTCGCAGCGCAGCTCCTCCAGGCCGTACATCCAGAACGGCTGGCGCTGCTTGATCATGAAGGGGTCGAAGGGCAGGTCGCCATGGCTGTGGGTGCGGTCGTGGACCATGTCCCAGAGCACGAAAGCCTGCTCGCAGCGGGCCTGGTCGCCGACCATCTCCTGGATGTCCTCGGGGAGTTCGAGGCCGAGGACGCGTACGGCCTCGTCGGTGACGCGGCGGAAGCGCGCGGCCTCGCGGTCGCAGAAGATGCCGCCCCAGGTGAAGCGCTCGGGAGCTTCACGCACGGCGATGGTCTCCGGGAAGAGCACCGCGGAGTTGGTGTCGTATCCGGCGGTGAAGTCCTCGAAGGTGATGCCGCAGAAGAGGGGGTTGTCGTAGCGGGTGCGCTCCAGCTCGGAGAGCCAGTCGGGCCAGACCATGCGCAGCACGACCGCTTCGAGATTGCGGTCCGGGTTGCCGTTCTGCGTGTACATCGGGAAGACGGCCAGGTGCTGCAGTCCGTCCACGCGGCCCGCGGCGGGCTGGAAGGCGAGCAGCGAGTCCAGAAAGTCGGGGACGTCGAAGGCGCTGTCGGCCCACTTGTGCAGATCGGCGACGAGCGCACGGTGGTACGCGGCGTCGTGCGGGAGGAGCGGCGAGAGCTCCTCCACGGCGTCGATCACCCGGTCGAGTGCGGCCTCGACGACAACACGGGTCGGGGCGCCCTCGGCGTCGAAATCGATCGAGCCGTCCTTGGACTGCCAGGGCCGGATCTGTTCGACGGCACTCTTGAGCGTCGGCCAGGCCGCGTGCTCGATCACCCGGGCAGCGGAGGATATGCCCCCTGCGGCAATGTCCTGCACAAGAATTTCCGTCATGTCACTTCCTCTACGGGAGAACCTCGCGTCAAGACACCGTATCCGTGCGAGGTTCCCCTGTACAAGTGGAGACTTGGGAAATTATCCTGCCCGACCCCATGGTCACCGAAAGTTTTGCGGTCAACCCAGGATTGATGCGATGGCTTCTATCAATCGCCTCGGAGCCTGCCGCGCCCCGGCCGGCTGGTCGCGCGCGGTACCGCGTCAAGCCACGGAGAGACGCGCCCACGCGCGGGTGAAGCGGCTCGCGGCACACAGCCGACTGCCGGTAGGACGGACGCGTCCGCCCGACCCGCCTCGCCCCCGAAGCCGTACCGCGTGAGCGCCCGAGCCGTCCTTGTCGCAGCCCTCATCACCGGCTTCGTCCTGGGGATCGCCGAGGCCAGAGCGGCCCCCTCCACTCCGCCGCGCGAGACCGGTTCCATCGCGCAGGCGGCCCGTTAGGCTGCGAACTTGCCGCGCCGGTGCCGGGATGCGTCGCGCGCGGGAGCCGCCGTCGACGGAAGCGAGAGAATCTTGACTTTCCTCACCATCGGTCATCGCGGGGTCATGGGCGTCGAGCCGGAGAACACCCTGCGCTCCTTCATCCGTGCCGAGCAGGCCGGTATGGACGCCATCGAACTGGATCTGCATCTCAGCAAGGACGGCGCCCTCGTCGTCATGCACGACGCCGACGTGGACCGTACGACCGGCGGAAACGGACCGATCGCCGACAAGACCCTCGCCGAGCTGCGGGAGCTCGACGCGGGCGACGGCGAACGGGTACCGGTCTTCGAGGAGGTGCTCGACGCCGTACGGGCACCGCTCCAGGCGGAGATCAAGGACGTGGCCGCGGCCCGGGCACTCGCCGAGGTGATGCGCCGCCGCGATCTCGTCCAACGCGTCGAAGTGTCGTCCTTCCACGACGACGCGATCGCCGAGATCGCCACCCTGGTGCCGGGTGTACGGACCGTGCTCATCGCCAGCCGCTGGGGCGCCGACGTCGTGGACCGCGCGAAGGCGGTGGGCGCCGCCTCCCTCGCGCTGAACATCCGCAGGCTGACCCTGGAGACCGTCGAGCACGCCCACGGCGAAGGGCTTCAGGTGATCGGCTGGGTGGTGAACACCCAGGACCATCTGCGGCTGGTGCGCGCCCTCGAGCTGGACGGCGCGACCACCGACTTCCCCGAGATCCGGCGCACCGGCCGGTTCACGGCCTAGCGTTCCCGCGCCGGTCCCCCTGGGGCTGCCCTAGGACAGGTCCTTCACCAGCAGCTCGAACGCGAGATCGTCGCGCTGCGGGATGCCGACGCGCTCGTCGCCGTACGGGAAGGGGCTCAGCCTTCCCGTACGGCGGTAGCCCCGGCGCACGTACCAGGCGATCAGCTCGTGCCGGACCGAGATCACGGTCATCTGCATCTCGCGCACAGTCCAGCGCTCGCGGGCGATGCGCTCCGCCTCGGCGATGATCTGGCGGCCGAGGCCCGCGCCCTGCAGCCCGGGACGGACCGCGAACATGCCGAAGTACGCGGCCTCACCGCGGTGTTCGAGCTGGCAGCAGGCGATCAGCTCGCCGTCGCGCTCCACCGCGAGGAGGGTGCCGTCAGGAGCGATCACTATCTCGCGCACGGCTTCCGGGTCGGTCCGCGGCCCGTCCAGGATGTCCGCCTCAGTGGTCCAGCCGCTCCGGCTCGAGTCGCCGCGGTAGGAGGACTCGATCAGTGGAACGAGTACCGGCACATCGGCCTCGATCGCGTCACGGTAGGTGAGCTCGCCGGTGTTCCGGGGTGGTGCGGTGTCCATGGGCTGGCCGTCCCCTTCCGCTGCGTGCAGGTGTCGGACGAGACTAACCCGGCCGTTCGGCCTAGGGTCCGGGGCATGGTGCATGTGCTGAGCAGCCGGATCCTGCTTCGCCCGGCCGATCCCCAGCGGTCGCGCCGCTTCTACGGCCAGACGCTGGCCCTGCCGGTCTACCGGGAGTTCGGCACGGGCCCCGAGCGGGGCACGGTGTACTTCCTGGGCGGCGGCTATCTGGAGGTCTCGGGGCGTGCGGCGGCGGCGCCTTCGCCCTCCGTACAGCTGTGGCTCCAGGTCGCGGACGTCACGGCGGCGTACGAAGAGCTGTCGGGGCGCGGTGTCGAGGTGCTGCGGCCGCCGCGGCGCGAGCCGTGGGGGCTGATCGAGATGTGGATCGCCGACCCGGACGGCCACCGCATCGCGCTGGTCGAGGTGCCGGCCGACCATCCGCTGCGGTTCCGCCCGTGAGCGCGGTACCGCCCGTGAGCACCGCGGCCGGCAGTAGAGGCGTGTTGGGGCGCCGGAGGGCGGGCGCGCTTTCCGGGTGTGCTCCCCGCGTACCCCCGTGCGCTCGCGTAGGTCACGCAGGGCCGGGCATCGACCACTCGACACCGTCGAAGGGGGAGGTGCGCAGTGCACGGACCTGCGATGTCCGACTGGTTGCTCGTCGCGCTGTGCGGGGCAACCGGCGCGTACTGCCTTGCGCGGATGCGCAGTTGCTCCGGCGAGGCACGCAAGGCGGCCGGCGGCGAGGCCCTGATGGGCTTCGGGATGGCCGCGATGGCCGTGTCCGCCGCCGTGCTCACGGTGCCGGAGTGGGCCTGGACGGTGTACGCCGCGGTCTTCGGCGCGGCCGCGCTGCACGCCCTGTGGCCGGCCCGGCGCGGCACGCACCATCTGCACCATCGCGTCGGCTCGCTCGCGATGGTCTACATGGCGGTGGCGATGGCGCCGGGCGGCGGGCACACCGGTCATTCCTCCGCCGGTGCGCCGTTGCTGACCGGCGCGCTGCTCGTGTACTACACCGTGTACGTACTGCGCTCGGGCGTCCGGCTGATGCCCGTGCCGTCCCCTGCGGGCGGCGCGGCGACGGCGACCATCACCTGGGGTGCCCGCCCCGAGCTGGCGCTCGCCTGCAGGCTCACCATGGGTATCGCCATGCTGGCGATGCTGCTCGCCCTCTGAACCGGCGGCGCGGCCCGCCGAACCGCGGGCGCCGAAACCGTGTCGTACATCACTTGGCTTGCGCGGCCATACCCGTGAGTAGCCGCTCGCTCATAGGCTGTCGCCCATGTTGGTCTCCCTCGTGCTGCTGCTGCTCGGCGCACTGGCCGCCGTCGTGGCCCCGCGACTTGTGTCGCGTGCCGACTGGCCGGAGCGCGAGCCTGTGGTGGCGCTGTGGGTGTGGCAGTGCGTAGTGGCGGCCGTGCTGCTGTGCTTCGCGCTCTCCATGACTTTGAGCGCGGCCGCAGCCTGGCAGTTCGTACGGGGTCAAGTCTTCGCGGCCGCACCGCACGGCGTGGTCGAGGCGTACGCCCTCGGCGCGAACGAACCGTGGTCCGCCCTGCTCGCCGTGGCCCTCGCCTGCGGTGGCCTCTGGACGGGCGCGATGCTCACCCGGGAGATCCACCGGACCCAGGTGCGGCGCAAGCGGCGGCGCATGGAACTTCTTGTGCGCTCCCCGCTGCTGCCGGGCGAGGAGCCGGGCGGTGAACCCCTGGTCGTCCTGGAGGGCGAACGGCCCGACGCCTGGTGGCTGCCCGGCACCGCGCCCCAACTGGTCATCACCACAGCAGCGTTGCGCCGGCTGAAGGGCCGTCAGCTCGACGCCGTACTGGCGCACGAGCAGGGCCACGCGCAGGCGCGGCACGACTGGCTGCTGCACTGTTCGGCCGCGCTGGCCAACGGCTTTCCGCAGATCCCGGTGTTCGCGGCGTTCCGCGACGAGATGCACCGGCTGGTCGAACTGGCTGCCGACGATGTCGCGTCGAAGCGCTTCGGCCGTCTCACCATCGCGCTGGCCCTGGTCGAACTCAACGAGGACCGCGGGGTGTTCGGGCCCTGCCCCACGCCGGACGCCCAGCTGCCGCACCGCGTCAACCGGCTGCTGACGCCGGCGCCGCGGCTCACCGCAGGCCGCAAACTGCGGCTGACCGCGGCCGCCGCACTGGTGCCGCTGGTTCCGCTGCTGGTGGCATTCGTGCCGGCCCTGCGCGCGCTGGGTTAGCCCGACGGGCCGGTCAGCCGCGAGGATCACCCCATGTACTCCCGTCGCCCGCCGCACTCGACTCCCCCGGCACACGACCCGGTCGCCGTACCGGCCCGTACGGGTGCAGTGCTCGCCGTCGTGTCCGTGGTGCTGGTGGTTCTGGTCGCGGTCTCCTGGGCGCCTCTCGTCTCCTTCGACCGCACCGTCGCCGACGGGCTGCACCACTGGGCGGTGACCGAGCCGGGGCTCACCGGGGTGAACCGGGTGCTCACCGACTGGGTGTGGGACCCGTGGGCGATGCGCGCCCTGATCGCCGCGGCCGCCGCGTGGCTGTGGTGGCGGGGAGAGCGGCTGTCGGCACTGTGGGTCGCGGTAACGAGCGCGGTGGGCACGTTCGTACAGCAGGGTCTGAAGTACGCCGTGGGACGGGAGCGGCCACAGTGGCCGGATCCGGCCGACTCGGCCCACTACGCGGCCTTCCCCTCCGGTCATGCGATGACGGCCATGGTCACCTGCGGTCTGCTGCTGTGGCTGCTCAGGCGGCACGGCGTGGACGGACCGCTGTGGCACTGGAGCGTCGCGGCCGCGGTCGTATCGGTCGCCGGAGTGGGCCTGACCCGGCTCTATCTCGGCGTGCACTGGCCCTCGGACGTGCTGGGCGGCTGGCTGTTGGGGGCCTCTCTGGTCGCCCTGTCGGTCGCCGCGTACGAGCGTGTGGTCTTGTCCCGGAAGCGCTGAGGCGGAGAGGATCGCGGTCATGGCGATCAAAGGTGTGCTCTTCGACTTCTCCGGAACGCTCTTCCGTATCGAGTCCGCGCGGGACTGGCTGAGCGCGGTCCTCCAGGCGCGGGGCAGCACGGTCCCCGAGGCCGAACTCGCCCGGTACGCGGATGAGTTGGAGGCGGCCGGAGCACTCCCCGGCGGGTCCTTCCCACAACGGCTGCCGCCGCATCTCACCGAGTTGTGGGCAACCCGCGACGAAAGCATGGAGCGGCACCGGGCCGCGTACACCGGTCTCGCCCGGCAGGTGGAGCTGCCGGACGCCGGCCTGTACGACGCGCTCTACGACCGCCATATGAAGCCCGCGGCCTGGCGCCCGTATCCGGACGCCGCCGAGGTGCTGCGCGCGCTGCGGGAGCGGGGCATGGGCGTCGCGGTGGTCAGCAATATCGGCTGGGACCTGCGGCCGGTCTTCCGTGCCCATGGCCTGGACGCCTGGGTGGACGCCTACGTCCTGTCGTACGAGCACGGGGTGCAGAAGCCCGATGTGCGCCTGTTCCGCACCGCCTGCGAGGCGCTGGGCCAGGACCCGCGCGATGTATTGATGGTGGGCGACCACCCGGCAGCGGACGGCGGGGCCGCGGATCTGGGCTGCGCGGTCCACTTCGTGGACCACCTTCCGGTGGCGGAACGGCCGACGGGACTGCGGCCGGTGATCGGGCTCATCGACTGAGCCCTCGACTGAGCTTCCCAGCGACGGAGGCACACTGAAAGCATGACAAAACCACCCGAACCGGACGATCCCCCGCGTCGCCCGGTTCGGGCAGCACCCTGCTGACCAGGCCCTGAGGGCCTCGCAGTGGGACGCCCTGAGTATATTGGCTCGGAGCCAGTCAACGCAGGAGTCAAGCATGTCCCCGCGGAGCGCATCGGTCAATGAAGAGCTTCGTCGGCGTTCCCGGGAGCGGCTTCTGCAGGCGACGGTGGAGCTCGTCGGAGAGCGCGGATACGAGGCGACCACGCTGGCCGACATCGCCGACCGGGCGGGCTCGGCACGCGGACTGGTCTCGTACTACTTCCCCGGAAAGCGTCAGCTCCTGCAGGCGGCCGTGCACCGCTTGATGCACCTGACGCTCGAGGCGGCGCTCGAGCGCGAGCCGCGCGCCGATGACGGGCGGGAGCGGCTGGCACGGGCGATCGACGCGATTCTGGGGCTGGCGGTCGACCATCCCCTTCTGATGCGGACCCATATGTCGGGGGTACTGCAGGCCGATGGTTTTGTGCAGGGCCCGGAGCAGCAACGCCTCGCGTTCCTGCTGCGGGACACGATGGAGCGGTACGGATCACCCGATGTCGACGCCGACTACCCGCTGCTGCGTGCCCTGCTGATGGGCGCGGTCTTCGCGATGCTGCTGCCCGGCGCACCGATGCCGCGGGCACGGCTGCGCGCGGAGCTGTTCCAGCGGTACGGGCTGGACTGGGAACTCGGCGTTCCGCCGGGCGGCAGGCCGCCCGGCGGAACGCGTCAGGAGACCCGGGATCAGTGGTCGAAGTCGTCGAAGTAGTCGGGCTGGGTCTGCACATTGAGCTCGTGCATCCGCACCCGCTTCGCCGGGTCCGTCCGACGGTCGTCGAGCTTCAGCACATCGAAGCCCTTGGCGATGTCATTGGCGTAGATGTAGCCGTTGTAGTAGTACGCCGACCAGGCACCGCCGGTCGATATCGTGTCCGCGCTGAGCGGGCCGCGCTCGAAGTAGGCGATCTCCTTGGGCTTCGAGGAGTTGGTGAAGTCCCAGACCGAGACCCCGCCCTGGTACCAGGCCTGGACCATGATGTCGCGGCCCTTGACCGGGATGAGTGAGCCGTTGTGGGCCACGCAGTTCTCGGTGTCCGCCTGGTAGCGGCCGATCTTGTAGTAGCTGCGGAAGACCAGCTTGCGATGGTCGCCCCTGCCAACGATGTCGTAGATGCCGTCGGCGCCGCGGTTCGGCCCGATCTGGGCGTTGCAGGTGGCCGCGCCGCCGCCACCGAGCTCGTCGGTGAAGACGACCTTGTTGGCCCGCTGGTTGAAGGTCGCCGAGTGCCAGAACGCGAAGTTCACGTTGTCCTGGACGCGGTCGATGACCTTCGGGTGCTCCGGGTCCTCGATGTCGAACAGGATGCCGTCACCCATGCAGGCGCCGGCGGCCAGGTCCCTGGACGGCAGCACCGTGATGTCGTGGCAGCCGGTGGTCTTGGCGACGCCCGGGTTGGTGGGCGAGCCGGGGTTGCCACCGCCGTCGGGGCCCTCGCCCGGGAAGAGCACCGGGAAGTTCACGATCGCCGACTTCTCGGGGGCCTTGCGCGGCACCTTGATGACGGAGATTCCGTCGTGCGGCGGCTGGCAGTCCGGGAAGGTCGCGCTCGGCGAGTACGAGGAGACGTAGATGTAGACGTTGCGACGCTCCGGCACGATGGTGTGCGTGTGCGATCCGCACGCGGTCTCGACGGCGGCGACGTACTTGGGGTTGGCCTTGTCGCTGATGTCGAAGATCTTCATGCCCTCCCAGGACGACTTCTCCGTCGCGGGCTGCGAAACGCTGTTGCAGGAGTTGTCGTTGCGCGAGGAGTCGGTGGAGAGGAAGAGCAGGTCACCGGAGACCGAGACGTCGTTCTGCGATCCGGGACACAGGACCTGCGCAACGGTCTTCGGGGCCCTCGGGTTGCTGATGTCGAAGATCCGGAAGCCGTCGTAGTTGCCCGCGAAGGCGTACTTGCCCTGGAAGGCCAGGTCTGAATTGGTCCCCTTGAGGGCGTCCTTGGGGATGTTGGTGAGGTGCTCGACATTGTCGCTGTGGACGACTGCGTCGACAGGGGGTATCTCGCCGCTTGCGATGGCCGATCTGGCTTCGGCGGCCTGCTCCGAGGAGACCTTCTCCTGGGCGGGCGCGTCCCCGGGGTCTGGTGTGGCGACCGCGGGTCCGGCCGCCAGCAGCGTGGCAAGGAGCCCGGCCGCGGCTGCAGCCACGCCCAGACGTCTGCGCCGCACTCGGGTGGTGTGCAACAGGGTCACTGCGTCCTCCCTTGTATCCGTTCGCGGTTGAACGGTTCACGGACCCTCGGCAGTATCTTCCTTTCCATGTACATCTCAATAGATGGCAACAGAGACGTAATGAAAGTTCTTGATCAACGGTGTGCGGAAGAGTGCTAGGACGGTCCCCAAAAACCCCAAGTGCCCCAGGAGGTCACCGTGTTGAACCGCCGTAGGACCGCGCGTGTCCGCAGGTCCGTCGTCGCGGCAGCGGTCACTGCCGCCGCACTCGCCCTGGGCGCCTGCGAGTCGGACTCCGACGCTCCCGCCAAGGCCAAAGGGGCAGCGGGGCCGTCCGTGGTGGCACCCGGGAAGCCGGGCGAGCCGGCCAAGACACTCTCGGCGGAGGAAGCCGCGAAGGCCGCCCCGGACGACACTCCCAACGCGGCGGACTTCTCCTACGCACAGATGATGATCACGCACCACGGCCAGGCACTGCAGATGACCGCACTGGCACCGGATCGCGCTGGATCGACGCAGGTCAAGCGGCTGGCGGAGCGCATAGCCGCCGCACAGAAGCCGGAACTGGCCGCGATGCAGGGGTGGCTCAAAAGCAACGGCGGGGCGAAGGGGAAGGGCGGTCATGACCACGGTCCGGGCGCAATGCCCGGAATGGCCACCCCGGCCCAACTGGCCCAGCTGCGCGCGGCGAAGGGCAAGGCGTTCGACGAACTCTTCCTGGCGCTGATGATCACCCACCATCAGGGTGCGATCACGATGGCCACCAATGTCCTCTCGGGCGGGAACAACGTCCTCGTCGAGGAGATGGCGAACGATGTGATCGCGCAGCAGACGAGCGAGATCAACCGGATGCGTTCGATGTGAGGGGCACCTCGACCCCGTCCGGCCCGTCCACCGCGTCGGGCCCGCCCTCCGGGTCGGACACACCCTGCGAGTCGGACACGGCCTGCGGCTCGGACGCACGCACCGGGTCGGGCGTGGGCGCCGGGTCGGCCCTGCGGCGGTTGTGGCGCGGCGCGAGATACCCCTCGTCCCGGGCGCCCGCGATGAGCCGGAGCGACCTACGGCGGCTTCGCCCGGTGGCACCCATCACCGCGAGCACGGGGTCGCGCCCGTCCTGCTGCGCGGCCCGGTAGACGTCGGCCGCGATCCGTCGGAGGGCGCTGCCGCGCGGCACGGCGGAGCGAGCCCGACGGCGGTCGGGCGATGGCGCGTCAGCCCGCCCGGTGTCGCCGGGCGCGACCGGAGCCGCCTCCTCCGCCCCGGGCTGCTCCATGGCCACCCGGCAGGCGTCCTCGAGTGGATCCCTGAGCCGGTCGGCGAGCACCGCGAAGCCCTCCAGCGGCAGGGGCGGGTCGGCCCGCAATTCTTCGATGGCGATCCGCCCGTCGGCGACGACGGCGAGAACATCGAGCCGGGCACCGTCGGCAAAGGTCAGCCGGACATTGAACCAGGGCGGGGCGACCTCGCACGCCTCCTGGAGCGAGTCCGTGCCACAGGTGACCGTGCCGCGCCCCTGCAGCTCCCACACCGGCGGGTACGGCAACGCCTCAATCGGTTCGTACCGATCACTAACGTTAAGAAACGTAGTTTCTTGCACAATTAGCACGCAACCAGGCAAATCATCACTCTTTGTGGCGGCACGCGCGCCACGGCGCCACAACACACCCCGTTAGCGCATCTCCCCCATCTCCGCCCACCGGTGCGATGCTGGAATCCCCCTGCGGGAAGGAGCGCAGCTGTGCTTCGCGTCGCCGTCGTCGGATCGGGACCCAGTGGGGTCTACGCCGCGCAGTCCCTTGTCCAGCAGAGTCGGGTGCCGGATGTGCGTGTGCACGTCCTGGACCGGCTCCCCTGCCCGTACGGACTCGTGCGCTACGGGGTCGCGCCCGACCACGAGAAGATCAAGTCCCTCCAGAACAATCTGCGCACTGTGCTCGAACACGAGCGGATCGACTTCATCGGCAATGTCGAGGTGGGCACGCACGGGCTGGACCCCGGGCGGCTGCTGGAGCTCTACCACGCGGTCGTGTACTGCGTCGGCGCCGCCAAGGACCGCCGGCTCGGCGTGCCGGGCGAGGATCTGCCCGGCAGCCACTCGGCCACCGAATTCGTCTCCTGGTACAGCGCACATCCCGATGCGTCGGGCAACGGCTTTGTGCTCGGTGCCCGTTCGGCCGTGGTGATCGGCGTCGGCAATGTGGCCGTCGACGTGGCCCGTATCCTCGCCCGGGGCGCGGAGGAGCTCCGCGCCACCGATGTGCCCCAGGCGGCGCTCGGTGCGCTCGCGGTCAGCCGGGTGCGCGAGGTGCACATGGTGGGCAGGCGCGGTCCCTCGCAGGCGAAGTTCACCACCAAGGAGCTGCGCGAGCTCGGTTCGCTGCCCGCGGCGGAAGTGGTGGTCGAGCCCGAGGACCTCGCGCTCGACCCGGCGTACGCCGATCCATCGGGCAGCGCACCCACCACCCTGCCGGCGGTCAACCGCCGCAATCTCGACGTCGTACGCGGCTGGGCCGGGCAGCCGCCGCAAGGGCAGGACCGCCGGATCCATCTGCGGTTCTTCCTGCGTCCGGTGGAGCTGCTGGAGCACGGCGGGCGGGTGGCGGGCGTACGGTTCGAGCGCACCGTTCCGGACGGCGGCGGAGGCGTACAGGGCACCGGCAGGTACGAGGAGATCGAGGCGCAGCTGGTGCTGCGGGCGGTCGGTTACCGCGGAGTGCCGCCGGCGGGTCTGCCGTTCGACGCCGAGCACGGCACGGTGCCGCACACCGGCGGACGGGTACTGCGGGACGGTGTGCCGTCGCCCGGGGAGTATGTGGCTGGGTGGATCAAACGCGGTCCGACCGGAGTGATCGGCACCAACCGGCCGTGCGCCAAGGAGACGGTGGCATCACTGCTCGACGACGCCGCGATGCTCACGCTGCGCCCCGTCGCCGCCGACCCGCTGGCCGCACTGCGGGAGTCGGGGCACCAGCCGGTCCCGTGGCCGGGCTGGATGGCGATCGAGGCGGCGGAGTCGGCACTGGGACTGACGCTCGGCCGACGGTCCGTGAAAATCGCCGACTGGCCAGGTCTGTTGAGTGCGGCGGGTGGCGCCACGCACGTCTGAAGCCTGTCGCAGAAGGCTGCGCGCGGGGCCCGCCCGGTCACACTGGCTGCCCGATCGGCCTGACGACGACGGTGTTGACGTCGACTCCGCTCGGCTGCCCGATGGCCCACACAAGGGACTCGGCGAGCTGGTCGGCGGTCAGCAGAATCCCGGGAGGAAGGCTGCCCATGCCGTCCCAGAAAGGAGTCTCCACCCGTCCCGGAGCGATCAGGGTCACGCCGATGCCGTGCTCGGTGACCATGCGGCGGGTGTTCTCGGCGAGGCCGGTCACCGCCCAATTGGAGTGCGCTCGATGTCAACCCGCTCCGGACACGGCCTACTTGTCGCCGACGCCGAGACGGTCCGCCTGGTGTGCCGCCGCGCCGAGGATGCAGTCGAGCAGTCCGGGGAAGAGCGCTTCCAGATCGCCGCGGCGCAGTTCGTTCATCTTGGAGGTGCCGTGGTAGGTCTGCTGGATCACGCCGTTCTCGCGCAGCACGCGGAAGTGGTGGGTGGTCGTGGACTTGGTGACGGGCAGATCGAAGTGCGAACACGACAGGCTCACCTCTGCCGTCGCAAGGTCACGTACCACGCGCATCCGCATCGGGTCGGAGAGCGCGTGGAGCACGTTCTCCAAGCGGATCTCCTCACGCGTGGGGTGGGCGAGCACGCGGGGGCTTGTCGCGGTGGTCACGGCGGCTCCACTTCATTGAAGGAACTCCATTGTACGAGGCCTCTCGTAGTTTGATATTTATCGTAATACGATGAATCTCGTATAAGTCGGCACAGAGCGCCGCCCGACGCCACATCGAGCCGCTCTCGCACCCTGAGCTGCACCGACGGGTTACTGTGCGCTCTGCCGTGACGCGCGGTGCACCCCGAAGGAGGAGATGACTCCATGTCCCGGCGCGGAGCTGAGCTCGACGAACTCGACCGCAAGATCATCGCGGCGCTGATGGCGGACGCGCGGGCGAGCCTGAGGGAGATCGGCGTGTCGATCGGCCTGTCGGCACCCGCCGTGAAGCGCCGGGTGGACCGACTGCGGGAGCAAGAGGTGATCACGGGCTTCACCACGGTGGTGAAGCCCTCAGCGCTGGGCTGGCACACCGAGGCGTATGTGGAGGTGTTCTGCGACGACGCCGCCCCGCCGAGGAGGCTGGCGGAGGTCGTTCGCAACCATCCCGAGATCCAGTCGGCCGTGACCGTCACCGGGCGCGCCGACGCGATCCTGCACATCAGAGCACTCGATGTCGCGCACTTCGAAGACATCCTGGAGCGGATCCGCTCGGAGTCCTTCGTGAAGGCCACGAACAGCTTCATCGTGCTCAATCACCTCCTGCCGGGCAGCCCGGAGGCCGGATCGGGACGCCTCGCACCCGACACCGCTTAACAAGTGGTGGCTCAAAGCCTCGTACGCGCAACATAGTTGCGGATGTACGCAACTCATTCATCTTGTCACTGTGCGTCACACATCAATAGCGTGGTCGGTGCCCCGGCAACACGGCGAAAGGAAATCGAGGATGCCGCCCATCCGTACAGCGACGAAGCGCCGCTACCTTGTCTGCCCGCCGGAGTACTTCGACGTCCGGTACGCCATCAACCCGTGGATGACATCGGAGGAGCCGGTCGATGTCGGCACGGCCCGAAAGCAGTGGAACGCACTGACATCCCTTTACCGCGAACTGGGCCACACCGTGGAGACGGTGGATCCGGTCACCGACCTCCCGGACATGGTGTTCGCGGCCAATTCGGCACTCGTACTCGGCGGCAAGGTGTTCGGCGCGCAGTTCCACGCACCCGAGCGACAGCCAGAGGCCGCCCACTACCGGAAATGGTTCGAAAACGCCGGATTCGAGACGCGCGTCCCGTCCCACACCTGCGAAGGAGAAGGCGACTTCACCCCGGTCGGCGGATACATCCTCGCCGGCACCGGATTCCGCACCCTTCCTGCGGCCCATCACGAGGTACAGGAATTCTTCGGCGCGCCGACGGTGAGTCTTCACCTTGTCGACCCGCATTTCTATCACCTGGACACGGCACTGTTCGCGCTTGACGCCGAGAATATCGCCTACTATCCGGCGGCTTTCTCGGAGGGAAGTCAGAAGGTACTCAAGGCTCTCTTCCCGCACGCGGTCATCTCCACGCGGGAGGACGCACTCGCCTTTGGGCTCAACTCCCTCTCCGACGGACGCAATGTGGTGATCGCCCAGGACGCGACGGGCCTCATGGAGAGCATCGCGGCGCGCGGCTACGTCCCCGCCCCGGTGGACCTCTCGGAGTTCCGCAAGGCGGGCGGTGGAGCGAAGTGCTGCACCCAGGAGATCCGCGAGTAGTGCCCCCGTGCGCGACGGGACCGCATCTTGTACGACACCTCTCGTAGTTTGACACCCTCCGTACTACGATGGGTATCGTACGAGTCGTACACCGGTCCCGCCCCGAATGGAGTCCGTCGTGAGCGCGCTGTTCCAGCCCTACACCCTGCGATCGCTGACCATCCCCAACCGTGCCTGGATGGCGCCGATGTGCCAGTACTCGGCCGAGGTGTTCGGGCCGAACGCCGGCGTGGCGAACGACTGGCACTTTGCCCACTACGCCGCCCGCGCCACCGGTGGCACGGGACTGATCCTGACCGAGGCGACCGCCGTCAGCCCCGAGGGCCGGATCAGCCCCGCCGACCTCGGCATCTGGAACGAGACCCAGGTCCAGGCGTTCCGCCGGATCACCTCCTTCCTCAAGAGCCAGGGCACCGTTCCCGGAATCCAGTTGGCGCACGCCGGCCGCAAGGCGTCGACGGACCGCCCCTGGAAGGGCGGCGCGCCGGTGGGGGCCGATGAGCACGGCTGGCAGCCACTCGGACCCAGTCCGCTCCCGTTCGACGAGGGGCACCCCGTCCCCGAGGAGCTGACGCTTGTTCAGATACGGGAGATCGCCGGGCAGTTCGCTGACGCGGCCCGCCGCGCCCTGGACGCCGGGTTCGAGATCGCCGAGATCCATGGCGCACACGGCTATCTGATCGGCGAGTTCCTCTCCCCGCACAGCAATCACCGTGACGACGAGTACGGCGGCTCCTTCGAGAACCGGGTCCGCTTCGCGCTCGAGGTCGTCGACGCGGTGCGCGCCGTATGGCCCGACGAGCTGCCGCTGTTCTTCCGTATCTCCGCCACCGACTGGCTGGAGGAGGCCGGCTGGACGGCCGACGACACGGTGCACTTCGCCTCGCTGCTGAAAGAGCACGGCGTCGATCTGCTCGATGTCTCGACCGGCGGCAACGCCGCGCGGGTCCGCATCCCGACCGGCCCCGGCTACCAGGTGCCGTTCGCCGCCCGGGTCAAGAGAGAGGCCGGTCTCCCGGTCGCCGCGGTGGGCATGATCACTGAGGCCGGGCAGGCCGAGAAGATCCTGGCGAACGGCGAGGCGGACGCGGTCCTGCTCGGCCGCGAGCTGCTGCGCAACCCGTCCTGGGCCAGGAACGCCGCCCGGGAGCTCGGCGGCGACATCCGCGTCCCCAAGCAGTACCACCGGTCCGTCTGACGTGTGCACCCGAGAGCCGGCGGCCGCATCCCGCCGGCTCTCGCGACCCTGTTGCCGCGTGCACTCACATGGCACCTGTCACCTGGGGCGCCCCCGGGTGATGCACGGAAAGCACCGGGTCGGCATGCGTTGCGAGTTGGGCACGAAGAGTTGGCATCGCGTCATGATCTCGGCCCGGTCGCCCTTCGGCGTACGACGCAGCCGCCTCGGGGCAGGCACGTCGCGTCCGTGGTGGCTCGGCATCCTTCTCGGCGTCTTCTGAACGCACGGCATCGGTGTGGAAGACGGCTCCGGGCACATCTCTCCCGCGACGATGACCTCCGCGGTCGCCGTCGCGCAGCAGGACAGATACATCCGCCTTCAGGATATCGCCCCCAATTAGCGTGTCGGGTAAAACCGCCCAGGGTCACCGCTGTTACTCTGCGGGCCCCAGGGATTGTCCACAAAGGATTTCACGCGCCGGCTGGCGGACAAGATTTGCCTTAGCCAAATACTGGCGTAGTCCGGTCGAGAGGATACGGACCATGACCATGCACGATTTTTCTCGTCGCGGCCTGCTGAAGGCGACGGCGGCCGCAGGCGCCGGCGCGGTCGCTATTCCGGGAATTACGGCCGCAGGCGCAGCGGGCGCGAGCGCCGCGAGTAAAAAGCCCAGAGGCGGGAAATGTAAGCCGGCGGTGCTGACCGGCCGCATCGTCCGTCCCAACGACCCCGCGTACGCAAGCGCGAGCCTCGGCTGGGACGAGCTCTTCGTTCATTATCCGCTGGTCATCGTCTACGCCCAGGAGACCCAGGACGTGGTCAACGCCCTCACGTGGGCGCGGCAGCATGACGTCGCGCTGCGGGTGCGGAGCGGCGGCCACAGCCTGGAAGGCTGGTCGAACGTGGACAACGGCATCGTGATCGATGTCAGCGAGTTGAAGTCGGTCCACATCGACACTGATGCCCGTATCGCGACAGTCGGCGCCGGCCTCAGCCAGTTGGAAGCGGTGACCACGCTCGCAGAGAAGGACCTTGCGGTTACGACCGGAACGGAGGGCACCGTAGGCCTGTCCGGTGCGACGCTCGGCGGCGGCTTCGGCTTCCTCACCCGCTACCTCGGCATGGCCTGCGACAGCCTGAAGGCGGCTGAGATCGTCGTCGCGTCGGGTGACGAGTGCGCCGAGGTGATCAGGGCGGACGGGAGGAACCACTCGGATCTGCTCTGGGCGCTCCGTGGGGCGGGAAACGGCAACTTCGGGATCGTTACCTCACTCACGTACAAGGTGGCTCCACTGAAGAGCGTCGCTTATGTGCAAGCGACATGGAACGGCCTCGAGGACCTGCATGGGGTCTTTGACGCGTGGCAGCGTACGGCACCGAGGACCGATAACCGCCTCGGAACCCAGCTTGAGATCCACAAAGGCGTGATCCTGCTGTTCGGGGTTCTCGCGGAAGGGTCGGTGGCAGAGGCGGAAGAGCTGCTGGCTCCGATCCTTTCGGTCGGCACGCCCAGTGTCTCGGGACAGGTCGGTAACTGGGGTGACGTATATGCGGGATTCCAGATTCCGACCGAGGATGAGCCCGCGAACTGGAAGTTCTTCTCGCAGTTCACCACCGAGCCGTTCCCGAAGGAAGCGATCAGTCTGATCGCCTCATTCATGCAAGACGCCCCCTCGGATGACAGCAACTTCTTCACCCAGGCCTTCGGCGGGGCGGTCAAGAGGAGCGAGCCCCGCGGCGGCACGGCGTTCCCGCATCGCGACGCGCTTTTCTATTCCGAGCCCGGCGCCGGCTGGGGGACTCGGGGACAATCAGGCAGCGGCGACGCGATCACCCCGAAGGCCCAGGCCTGGATCGCTGAGTTCAGCCAGGCGCTGCGGCCCTATGTGAACGGCGCCTACGTCAACGTTCCGAACATCGGAACGGCTGATTGGGAAACCGCCTACTGGGGATCCAACTTCGACCGGCTGCGCAAGGTCAAGGCGGAGTACGACCCCCACAACGTCTTCCAGTACGAGCAGAGCATCCCGCCCGCGACAGATGCTGCCGGACATTCGCACTCGGGACCCCATTCCGGTTAGGGCACGGGCGCGCGTGACCTACGTCAGCCCGGAGCCACCCGTTCGCTGTGTCTGGGATGCGGGCGCGACTCCAACCCCGGCACCCTTTTGTCGAGTTGCAACGGCAAGCACACATAGGTGCCGGGAACCGCGCGCACAGGTATCCCGGCCCGCCATTGGTCACGAACCGCGTCAGTGATTGTTCCAGCCAGAGTCGCGTCACCGCCTGGTGCACGGCGCGGTTGGCTCCCTGCCGGCCATCGGCACGATGATCGCGTACCCGTTCGAGATGGAGACCATCGTCCGTCTCTCCGGAGACCGCCTCATCGCCACCCACTACGGGCTCTACAACACCCTCTGCGGCGTCGGCATCACCCTCGGGAACCTGCTGACGGGCGCCGCGCTCAATGCCTCGCGCAAGGCGGGTCTGTCCGCGTTGCCCTGGCCGGCACTCCTCGCGCTCGGCCTCGCCTGCGCCGACGCTCTGCGCGGACTGCACGGCTCCGGCAGATTCGCCCCGGCGGCACCGATGAGTCCCGGGGCCCCGGCCGGTCTGCACTGAGGACGTGAGTCGGTTCTGTCGTCGACCGAGCCGTCCCGCGCTTTCCCTCCGGGCCTACCTGCGCGAGAGCCGCCCACGGGCCACTGTCAGTGGGCGGGTGCAGACTGGCCCCTATCCGAGACAACGGCGTCCTGGAGGTATCGGCCATGACCGATGTACTTCTGACTGTAGGCACTCGAAAAGGGCTCTTCATCGGCCGCAGGCGCGGTGGCACGTGGGAGTTCGACGGCCCGCACTTCAATGCGCAGGCCGTGTACTCGATCGGGATCGATACGCGCCGATCCGTGCCCCGGCTGCTGGTCGGCGGCGACAGCGCGCACTGGGGTCCTTCGGTGTTCCACTCCGACGACCTCGGCAAGACCTGGATCGAGCCGACGAAGCCGGCGGTGAAGTTCCCCAAGGACACCGGAGCGTCCCTGGAACGGGTCTGGCAGCTGCATCCGGCCGGTCCCGCCACGCCTGACGTGGTGTACGCGGGCACGGAGCCCGCCGCCCTGTTCCGCTCGGACGACGCCGGCGAGACCTTCGAGCTCGTACGGCCCCTGTGGGAGCACCCGACCCGCTCGCAATGGGTGCCGGGCGGCGGCGGTGAGGCGGTGCACACAGTGGTCACCGACCGCCGTGACCCGGAGGCCGTGACGGTCGCCGTGTCGACGGCCGGGGTGTTCCGCTCCAAGGACGGCGGGGGCAGCTGGGCGCCGTCCAACCAGGGAGTGTCGGCGGTCTTCCTGCCCGACCCCCATCCGGAGTTCGGGCAGTGCGTCCACAAGATCGCGCAGGACGCCGGCGATCTGGACCGCCTGTATCTGCAGAATCACTGGGGCGTGTACCGCAGCGACGACGCGGGTGCCAAGTGGACGGACATCGGCGCGGGTCTGCCGTCCGACTTCGGTTTCGCGGTCGCCGCGCATCCGCACCGTCCCGACACGGCCTATGTCTTCCCGATCACGGCGGACGCGGACCGGGTGCCTGCCGGGCGTCGCTGCCGCGTCTACCGTACGAACGACGCGGGCGGCAGCTGGGAGGCCCTGTCGGCCGGGCTGCCCGAAGGGGATCACTTCGGGACGGTGCTGCGGGACGCGCTGTGCACGGACGACGCGGATCCGGCGGGTGTCTACTTCGGCAATCGCAACGGCGAGGTGTACGCGAGCGCGGACGACGGCGACAGTTGGCAGCTGCTCGCCTCCCATCTGCCGGATGTGCTCTGTGTGCGGGCGGCGGCCATGGGGTGAAACGCACCGCCGCCGCACCAGTAGAGTGACGCCCCGTGGCAGCACGACCGTTGAAAGAAATCATCGAGCCCGGGTGGGCCGATGCGCTCGCTCCAGTGGCTGAACGCGTCGCCGCGATGGGCGACTTCCTGCGCGCGGAGATCGCCGCGGGGCGCACCTACTTGCCGGCCGGACCGAATGTGCTGCGCGCCTTCCAGCAGCCCTTCGACGAGGTGCGTGTCCTGATCGTGGGTCAGGATCCGTACCCCACGCCCGGGCATGCCGTGGGCCTGAGCTTCTCGGTGGCACCCGAGGTGCGGCCGGTGCCCGGCAGCCTGGACAACATCTTCCGGGAAATGCACGCGGACCTGGGGCATCCCCGTCCCTCCAACGGGGATCTCACACCGTGGACCCGGCAAGGGGTACTGCTGCTGAACCGGGCGCTCACCACCGCGCCCCGCAAGCCCGCCGCACACCGCGGCAAGGGCTGGGAGGAAGTGACCGAGCAGGCCATCCGGGCCCTTGCCGCACGCGGCAAGCCCCTGGTGTCCGTGCTGTGGGGGCGTGACGCCCGCAATCTCCGCCCGCTGCTCGGCGACCTTCCGGCGATCGAGTCCTCGCATCCCTCCCCGATGTCCGCGGACCGCGGCTTCTTCGGCTCGCGTCCGTTCAGCCGGACCAATGAGCTCCTTCAACGCCAGGGGGCGCAGCCGGTGGACTGGCAGCTTCCGTGAGCGTGAGCCGGGTACTCGGGGTCGACTCCGGGGGTTCCGGGCTGCGTGTCGCGCTGGCCGAAGCCGGGAACCCGGGGAAGGCCGGGACCGAGGTGTCGCGCGATCCGGTGCGCACCGGTGCCGCGGGCATCGACGCGGAGCATCTGCTGGAGCAACTGCTGCCGATGGCGCACACCCTGCTCGATCGGGCGGGGGGCCGCACCGTGTCCGCGGTCGCGATCGGCGCCGCCGGGATGGCGACGCTCGGCGACCGGCTGCGCGCCGAACTCCCGGCGGCACTGGCCGAGTCGCTGGGTGTACGGCGCCTGGCGCTCGCGGCCGACGCGGTCACGGCCTACGCCGGTGCGCTCGGCCAGCGGCCCGGGGCGGTCGTCGCGGCGGGCACTGGCCTGATCGCGCTGGGCACCGACCTGTCCGACTGGCACCGGGCCGACGGCTGGGGTCATCTGCTGGGCGACTGCGGCGGCGGCGCGTGGATCGGCCGGGCCGGGCTGGAGGCCGCGCTGCGCGCCCACGACGGACGGCGTGGCGGTTCGGCAGCCCTGCTGGCCAGGATGGAGTCGGTGTTCGGTCCGGCGCAGGAGCTGCCGGGTTTGCTGTACCCGCGCTCCGACCGTCCCGCGGTGCTCGCCTCCTTCGCGCCGGAGGTCGGCCGGTGCGCTGCGGACGGCGACGAGGTGTCGGCGGACATCCTCGCGGCGGCCGCCCGGCATATCGCCGAGTCGGCCGCGGCCGTCTGCCCGTCGGCCACTGATGTGCCCGACGGATGCGAAGTCGCCCTCACCGGTGGGCTGTTCAGGATGGGTGCTCCTCTTCTCGTACCGCTGAGGGCGGAGCTTGCCGGACAACTGCCGTACGCACGGACGGTGTCCGCGGCCGGCGATCCGCTCACCGGCTCGTTGCTCATCGCGTCCGCGCTCGCCACCGATTCACTGCGGCTGCCGCGCCATCCGACTCTGCTGCACGTACCGACAGAGCAGGACAGCTGAGGCGTACACCATTCATCGGATAAATGCGGACAGATGACGCTTGACCGCCCCCTCCCCGAACAGTCGCGCCCCCAAAACCAGTAGCATGCGGCGCCATGAGCTCCCCCACTGGGCCTGCATCCGGCCTGCCTGTACGAATGCCGCGACCCCGACAGACCGGGCGGCACCGCCGCCCGGAGCCCGTAGCGGCTCCTGAGGGCGCGCCCGCGCTCGTGCTCGCCGTGCCCGGCGCTCCCGCGCCCGCCACGCGCAGCCTGGCCGAAGAGGTCATAAGCATCGCTCGCTCCGAGCTGCCGGGCCTCGAGGTCGGCATCGGTTATCTCGACGGGGACAATGCCGAGTACCCCACGCTCGAAGGCGTCCTCGCGCACACCGCCGCCCGGCGCACCGAGCGGTACGAGATCGCGCAGGCCGCCGGCCGTGAAGTGGCCGCACCCGAGGGACCCGCCGCCGTTGTGGTGCCCCTTCTCGCCGGCCCGGACAACGTCCTGATGCGCCGGATCCGCCAGGCCGTCATGGACAGCCGCGCGAGCGCCGAGCTGACCGATGTCCTCGGCCCGCACCCGCTGCTCGCCGAAGCCCTGCACGTCCGGCTCTCGGAGGCCGGTCTGGCGCGTGCCGACCGCGCCCGGCTGTTCACCGTGGCCACGGCGGCCGACGGCATCATCCTGGCCACAGTCGGCGGCGAGGAGGCTGTCCAGGCCGCCGGGATCACCGGCATGCTGCTGGCCGCGCGTCTCGCGGTGCCGGTGATGGCCGCCGCGCTCGACCACGAGGGCGCGGTCGGCGCGATAGCCGAGCAGTTGCGCGGCTCCGGCTCGGTGCAGCTCGCCCTGGCGCCGTACCTCGTGGGCCCGGAGCTGCCCGAGGGCCTGCTCGACTCGGCCGTGAAGGAGGCGGGCTGCGCCGCCTCCGAGGCGCTCGGGGCCTACCCGGCGATCGGAAAGCTGGTGCTGTCGCAGTACGCGACCGCGTTGGGCATCGCGCCGCAGCCTCAGGGCCCGCCGAGTCTCTGACGGCTCCGCCGTACGTACGCAGAAGGGCCCGCACCACGCGAACGGTGCGGGCCCTTGCGCAACACCCCGACGACGGTCAGGCGAAGATCACGCAGGAGGCGGCGGGGACGTCGAGGGAGCCCGACCTGCGTGGAACCCCCGTTTCCGGGTCGATGTCGAACCAGGTGACGTCTCCGGAGCGCTCATTGGCGGCGTACAGCCTGCGTCCTGTGGGGTCCAGGGCCAGGTCGCGCGGCCAGTGCCCGCCGCACGGCACCGTCGTGATCAGCTCCGCCTTCTCGTGCGTCTTGTCGAGCGCGAGGACGGCGATGCTGTCATGGCCGCGGTTGGCCGCCCAGACATGGCGGCCGTCGTGCGAGACAACCACCGCGGACGGGTAGCTGGGCCCGGCCGCGCCGTCCGGCAGCACCGGTGTCTCGCCGAGCGGTTCGAGGACGCCCGAGTCCGCGTCCCAGCGGCAGACGGTGAGGGTCGGCTCGAGCTCGTTCAGCACATAGGCGTGGCCGCCGGCGGGGTGGAAGGCGAGATGGCGCGGTCCTGTGCCGGGGCGCAGCGCGGTCTCGCCGTGCTCCGTCAGCTCGCCCGACTCGGGGTCCAGCACGCATACCCGTACGGAGTCGGTGCCGAGGTCGACGCTGAGCACCCAGCGCCCGGTCGGATCGGGCAGTACCTGGTGCGCGTGCGGGCCGCGTTGCCGGTCGGGGTGCGGCCCTGAGCCTTCGTGCTGCAATACGCCGCTGGCGGCGACCGGTTCGCCGTCGGCCCCGACCGGGAGCACGCTGACGCTGCCGGAACCGTAGTTGGCGGTCACCAGATGGCCCGAGGCGATCGCGAGATGCGTGGGTCCCGCGCCGCACACCGGCACGCGCGCGCCGATCGGCCGCAGCGACGGCCCGTCCGCCTCGAAAGCCCCCACCGCGCCCTCCGCCGTCTCGGAGACGGCGTAGAGGACCGTGCCGCCGGACGCGAGCGCGAGCGCGAGATACGACGGGTCCGCGACGGCGTCGCTCGCCCCCGTCTCCGTCAGGGCCCCGGTCTCCCCGTCCACGGCGGCCGTGATGATCCCGCGGCCTCCGGCCGAGGTGAACGACCCGATGAAAGCCCGTCCGGCGCTCTTGTCGCCCACAGCATTCCCCTCTCCGCCACTGATTCGCCTGCTGCCCGGCCGACGGTAGCAGGCGGTCTAGACCAACTCCGGCTACGCGTCTCCTTCGCCGCGGGCGCGCGCGGTCGCCTCAGGGTGGTGGACATAGGCGGGACGCCATTGGGTCGTGTCATACGTCCGGTGGAAGACGGGTGTCGCGGAGCCCGAGATCGGCGGCACGATCCACGACCAGTCCGCGCCCACAACACGGCCCCGGCTCTGCTCCCGGTCCAGGTGTGTGAGGAAGCGGCGCGACTCGGTGTGGTGGTCGGTGACCGTGACTCCCGCGAGGTCGAAGGAGTGCAGGACCGCGCGGTTCAGCTCGACCAGCGCGCGGTCCTTCCAGAGCGTGCGGTCGTTCGTCGTGTCCAGGCCCAACTGCTCGGCGATACGCGGCAGCAGGTCGTAGCGGTCGGTGTCCGCGAGGTTGCGGGCGCCGATCTCCGTGCCCATGTACCAGCCGTTGAAGGGAGCTGCGGGGTAGCAGATCCCGCCGATCTCCAGGCACATGTTCGCGATCGCGGGTACGGCGTGCCAGCGCAGGCCGAGGCCCGCATACCAGCTCTGCTCCGGGTGGTGCAGCTCGACTTCGAGTACGGCGTCGCGCGGCAGCTCGAACCAGCGCGGTTTGCCGTCCCCGTCCTCGATCACCAGTGGCAGCAGATCGAAGTGTGTGCCCGGGCCGCCCTGCCAGCCGAGCCTGAGGGCGAGCTCGGTGATCCCGGCGTTGCGCGGGTCGCCGACGGCGGGCCCGTAGTCGCCGGCATAGCCCGCGTACCGCACGAGCTGCTCGTTCCAGATCCGCGGTCCTGGACGGTCCGGCGCGTCCGGGGCGAAGACGGTGATGAGCGGGCGGATCCGGCCGCCGTTGTTGGCTTCGCGAAGATGGTCGGCCGCCTCGCGCGCCACGGAGTCGGCGTCGTCGATGTGCCGACGGTCGCGTATGCGCAGGGAGCGCCAGTAGAGCCGACCGATGCAGCGGTTGCTGTTGCGCCAGGCGACGCGTGCGCCGTAGACGAGTTCGGCCGGGGTGTGGCGGTAGGTGCCGGTCGCCTCGATCTCCGCGCGTACGGCGGCGATCCGGCCCGCCGGGTCGCCGGCCGACGGCTCCTCGCGATGATGGAGCCGGATGAACTCCTCGGCCTCTTCGACCAGCTCACCGCGGGTGGCGGGCGGGCCGCCCGCCGGCTGCTCGGAGTGGCCCATCGGGCAGCGGACTTCCGGCGCCGGAGCGTCCGCCGATTCGTGCGCTGACACCCGTGCACCGGTCCGGCGCAGGGCTCTGAGCAGAGACTTCCGCATGGCGCGTACCCCCGGTCCTGGAGGGGACGTACGTGGATGCCGCTCTGGTTACCCCTTGAACAGACTGATCCACCCTGTGTGTGCCAGGTGAATTTGCCTCATTCCGCGCCTTGTGTCGTTGTGGCAGGTCAGGCAGGTACGAGGGGAGCGCGGGGAGAGGTGCGCAGGGGCGCGTCGAGTTCCGCGAGCGCCCGCTCCAGCCCGTGCAGATGGGTGAGGGCGGCCTCGGCCCCGGGGTGGTGCTGCGGCGCCCGCACGGAGTCGACGGAGGCCTTCGTCTGCCGGGTGGCAGGCGGCACCAGCGCGTGTACGGCGGCCTCGACGCGCCGGCAGGCGGTGGCCGGCCGGGCGTCGTGGGAGGCGTCCGGGTCGGCGGCGACGGTGGCGAGGCAGCGCACTTCGCGGGCGCAGTCGTCGAGCAGCGCGATCACCTGGCGGGCGCGCGCTTTGCGGGCACGCAGCGGGCTGAGCGGATGGACGAGCGGATGGACGAGCAGGGCGAGCGAGAGCCGTACCCGGCCGAGCAGCAGCTCCAGTTCGGCGGCGAGCGGCGCCGGACCAAGATCCTCAACGAGCGACTTTGAGCGCCTGCCCGTCAGAGAGCGTCGCACCTGAGTCGCGTGGGGCGCTTTCCCCGCGGTTCAGGAACCGACCAATGGAGAGCGCGGAGAGGTCCCAAGCGGCATCGCCAGTTCCGACAAGGCCTTCTCCAGGCCGTGCAGATGGACGAGGGCCGACTCGGTTTCCGCCTGATGGGACGTCTCGCGGGTGGCGGTCGTCACCCGACTGCTCCGCATCTCGCCGACAGTGAGGGCCTCCACGGCGGCCTCGACCCGCCAGCAGGCAGCGGCCAGCCGGGCGTCATGCGACGCGGTCGGATCGGCGGCAACGGAGACCAGGCCCCGCACCTCGCAGGCGCAGTCGTCGAGCAGTTCGATGACGTGACGGGCGCGCGCCTTCCGAGCACGGAACGGGCTCAACGGGTGCACCAGCGGGGCGACTGACATCCGTACCCGGCCGAGCAGCAGCTCCAACTCGGCGGCGTGCGGGGCCGGGTCGGCCTGAGGGTCGCCGGCAAGGCGAGCCGCCGCCTCGGCCGTAGCGGCGTGCACGCAGTGCAGTGCCCGCTGGATCCAGGCATCGTTCGTGGCGTGCGTGGTGACCGGCAGCACGAGAACCACGGCCAGCGCGGCACACACCGCGCCCACGCCTGTCTCTGCCAGACGGAGCACGAGCAGGCTGGGGTCCAGCACGCCCAGCAGACCGTAGAGCAGGCCGGCCATGACCGTCACCGCCAGCATCATCCAGGAATACGAGACGGCGGCGGTGTAGAAGATCCCGAAGACACAGATGGCGACCAGTCCGGCCGTCGGCGCGGGCGCGCCGTTCAGCGGGATGGCGACCAGCAGACCGACGGCTATACCGATCAACGTGCCAAGGACACGGCGGAAGCCGCGGACCAGGGTCTCGCCGCGGGAGGCCGTGTTGACGAAAATCCACCATGCGGTGCCGACGGCCCAGTACCAGCGGCCTTCGGAGAGCACCTGCCCGACGGAAAGCGCGAGCGCGCAGGCAGCAGTGGCCTGGAAGGCCTGCCGGGTGGTGGGCCGCGCCAGGCCGGTGCCGGGCAGGGCCGGCGGGGCTGCGGTGGGCGGGGTACGGCGCTCGATGGGCCAGAGCACGAAGCGCACGGCGCCGGCCGCCAGGAGGGCCAGGCCCACGGCGGCGTACAGCTCGGGCAGCTGGGCGGGGATGGCGTGCAGGAACTGCGTGATGAAGAAGTTCATGAACGCGAAGATCCCGAGCGCGTGGCCGCGCGGGCCCCAGCGGCGAGCGTAGACCCCGCAGAAGACGACGGCCAGGAACGCGGCGTCGCGGGCCAGGGTGATGCCGTGCAAGGTGGTGGCGAGCGCCAGCAGCGGGAATCCGGCAGCGGGCAGCAGGGCGGTGGTGATCCGCTGGTCACGGACGGTCGCGTCGGTGACAGTGAAGAGGGCGAGCATTGCCGCGAGCCCCCCGGTGATCGACGCGGTGAGCGAGAGCCCGCACAGCTCGGATACGGCGACGGCTACGGCGACACCGATGACGGCACGGGTCGAGTTCCGCAGCCGCAGGCGCCCCGGGTCCGGAGCCACGAACATCTTCTTCACGGCGGTCGGCCGCCCCCCTTGCAGTGGTACGCGCCGCTCCCGCGGCAGTCCGGGGTGGTGGACAGCAAGCAGGCACAACGAAGGCACCGCGGTCCGGATTCCGGCCTCGTCGCCGTCCGGCGCTGCGCGGCGCCGCAAGTACATGGATACGAGAAAGATAACCCACTCCGGGCCCACTGGCTCAACAGTCGCGTCATCGGCTGTGCTGATGGCACACCTGATCAGCCTCGATGTCGGCCGGCGGGAGGCCGACGGATCACACCCTGGCCCTGGGCCGCACGTGGCCTGCTCCGCCGGACTCCGGCAGTCGATCGCCACGCGCCCACGCCCATCTGCGATCTCACGGCAACGTGCGCCGCAGACCGACGCCCGCCTGGAGATGGACGGTGAGCCGGTACTGCGGAGCAAAGTCAGGTCCACTTCAGCCGGCAGGGAATCCCGTCCGCGTCCACGGCACGCGGCCCGGCCCGACCGATCCGGCCCCCTTCGCGGGATTGTGCGGGATACGTCTGCCGGCGACGGCCGTCTCCAGCATGGCCGACACCAGGAGTCAGCTCGTTGCGTCTCAGGCGGCCGACCCCTGTTCAGGCGACCGCCCCCTGTTGTCGGTGGATCGGACCGTCCGTCGTCCGCAGCGGGCCACACGGGGCTCCGGTGCGGACCGGCGATGATCTCGGCGGCCACGGACACGGCCCTCTCCTCGGGCGAGTTCGCGCCGATGTCCAGCAGGACCTGCCGGAGCACGCCCCGGGAGGTCTCGTCGACGATCCGCCGCACCAATACGTCGATGACACCGCCGCAGGACACCGACCACGAACGCGTCGGTGTCGCTGTAGCCGAAGGGGACCCACTGCGGGACCACCCACCGCCCTGGAGTCCCCGACCTCACCGAATCCCCCGTCAGGTCGTGCTCTGCAAGGCCCGGTCCGGGTGATCGGCCGCATTCCCGTACACGTGCGAGAGACAATCGCACGACAGGCCGGCCGAGTTGAAGTCAACAGGCGCCGACGCGTACAACAACGACAACAGGGCCTCCCGGCATCGCTCGGTTCGATTCGCATCCCCGAGCTACCGGGAGGCCCTGCTATTCATGCGCGCAAAGCCGGAAGATCACCCGCGGTTTCTCAGCTGGTCATGGTGATCGCGGGCGGCGTCCAGGTGCCGTCGGTGACACTGGTCTGGGGCGAGTACATGCGCAGACACACCCAGAACCCGCTGCTTGGTGCGGGTAGCCAGTTGGACTCCATGCCTGCCGGGGCGTCGTGCTGGATGTAGATGTCCACGGAACCGTCGGCGTTTGGGGTCGGCTTGGCGTTGTGTCCGACCTCATAGCGGTTGATCGGGTTGTCGACCAGGAAGCCGGTCGGGTCGTACATCGTGAGGGACCAGAAAGCGTTCACCGGCGGGGTCTGGCCGGGGGCGAAGTGGATGACGTACTTGTTCGCTCCGTTCAGCGGATTCCCCTGGCCGTCACGGAAGGCCTGCATGTAGACCGCGTCCTCGGGGATGTTGGGGCCGATTCCGACCAGGGCTACGACCGCGCGCAGTAGGTAGTCGGTGCCGTACGTGCCCAGGTGGAGGTTGACGCTCCAGCCGTTGATCTGGTCTGTGACCCCGGCGATCCCGTTCTGGATCTGCTTATTGCCCTCGGATACGGACTGGCGAAGGGCTTCTGCTGTGGCAGGGCCCCTGGCGTTGATGTTGAACGGCTTGCCCGGGACGATGCCCAGGCGGGCCAGGGTGGCCACCATGGGGGCGTCTTCCTTCGCGGGCGGGTTGGTGGCCATGAGCGAGGAGAGCTGGGAGTAGTAGGTCTCCGCGTCCATTCCGGCGACGCGGTCAACCGGGTTTGTGGCAGGGACGGTCGGGTCGATTTGGCCTGCCGGCGGAGTGTAGGGGCGGCCGTAGGCGCTCAGTGGTTTGAGGGAGTACTTGCCCACCAGGTCTTTGACGGCGGGGAGGTCGGAGGGGCCGTCGAGCTGGGTTCGGCCAACGATCCACACGGTCTCGGTCGGGGACTTGATCTGCGTGACTCCGGCGGGCAGCACGCCCTTCCAGCCGGGACCGGTGACGGCGAAGTCACCGGCCGCGCTGCCGGTGGTGCGGGTTCCTGGTGAGGCGAAGACGTTCATCCAGGCGTCGAGCATGGGCATCATGACGAGCCGGCCGTGGGTGTCCGGCAGATGGAGCACCATGGGCTGCTTTTTCAGGTCCAGCCACGCCAAGGAGTACAGGGTGTCCACATTGCCGGCTGCAATGGTGCGTTGGGCTGGGGTGTTGATGGTGTCCGCATTGGCGAACTGGTTCACCGGCGCTCGAACGGTCGCCGGATCGGGCTCGACGACGTTGGTGGATGCCTGCTCGGTGGCCCGCATCATGAGCAGTGAGTAGCCGTAGATATACGCGTTGACCGCGTCGGCGGTGACGTCGGGCTTGGGCTTTGTCACGCTCGCCTGGGCAGCGGTCCCCGGCATGGCGGCCAGCGTAAATGCCGCCACCGCCGTACAGACGGCGGCACGCCAACCGCGCCACTTATGTATTACGTTCATAACGGTTGTTCCTTTCAAGGCTGTTTTCAGAGCTGACTGCACCCGTGGCTGCAGCGGCAACGTTTCGCCTGGCCGACAGGAAAGCGCGCCTGCACCGCTGGACACTTCGTGTGACTGGACGCTCTGCGGCGTACCCGGTGACCCAACGGCTTGTCCCGGCATTCATGACCTTGATGACTCCGTAGGACGAAGATCGCCTCGTCCGGGCTTTACTGTCGCCTCACCGGCGGGGCAGGGCAATCGGCGGGGTGGACACTCCAGATCGCGTATCGTTGTGATATGTCACAACGAAGCGCGCCGGGACATGAGGCCCCAGAGGCCAGCGATGACATTCGCGAGCAGGCGATGCGACTGGCCGCGCGCCTCGAGCCCCGGATCAACCAGTTGGCCAGGCTGGTCATCGAGCGCCAGCGGGCCAAGGTCCCCGGCTTCGACCGCCTCCCCGGCGATATGCAGGACCTGGAGGTCGCCTCGACCGCCCGCCAAGCGATCCGCAGCGTCCTCCGCTGCACGCAGAGCCTCGCGGACTCCGAAGCCGAGGTGTTCCGGGAACGCGCCGCCCAGCGTGCCGCGGAAGGCGTCGCCCTGGTCGGGCTGCTCAGGTCGTACCACGTCGGCGCCGAGGCGTTGACAGACGCGCTCTGCGCCGCCGCCCGCCCCGGAGAGGAGGCCGCCCTGCTGTGGCTCGTCCGCCACCAGTTCAGGACAGTCAATGCCATGGTCGAGCAGGTCACCGAGGCGTACCTGATGGAGATGGCCGATCACCAGAGGGCTGGGCGGGAGCTGGCCGCAGCGCTGGTCCGCGGTGATGCGCCGCAGGAGGTGGCCGCCCGTTGCGGCTTGCCTCTCGAACCCGGCTACCTCGTGCTCAGCGTCCGCGCCCCTGTGCTCCAGGAGCCGGTGGCCGCGCGACGACTGCTCCATCAGGTCCTGAGCCGGCTGGCGCCATCTGCAGAAGGCCGAGAGCTCAGCCTGCCGGACGACCAAGGCGGCCACATCCTGCTCCCCCTCGGCACACCGCACGCCGACCTCGTCCGGCACCTGTCCACCGGCCTGCCCCGGCCGGTGATCGCGGGGGCCGCCCTCGCGGCCACCCCAGGGGACGTCCCTGCCGCCGCCGAGCAGGCGCGCCGGATCGCTGCCGTCGCCCGCACACCCGGCGTGCACCGGCTCCAGGATGTGCTGCTCGACTACCATCTGGCCGGATCCCAGGACAGCGCCGCCGAACTGGCCGCGCTCCTGGACCCCTTGGACCGCCACGTCGGTCTGATCGAGACCGTCGCCGCGTTCCTCGACTGCGACCTCGACCGGCGCCGCACCGCCCGAGCGCTGAAGGTCCACCCCAACACCGTCGACAACCGCCTCGCCCGCACTGCCGAACTAACCGGCCTGTACCCGCAGACCACCCGGGGCGTACAGCTCTTCGGCGCTGCCCTCACCCTCCGCCGACTCGCTGAAGGCTCGACAACCGGCTTCATATCCGGCTGATATCGAATGCTGTTATTGGTCCGAATCGGTGAGTGTTCCGGGTCGTCGATCCTGGCGTGAATGAACTGGTGGGGGACGCACGGCGGTTGTCGCCGTCGGTGCAGGCGGTGTTGCGGATGCGGGCGGTGGCCGCGTTGGTGGCGGGCCGGACCCGCGAGGATGTCGCCGGGTCACCGGCCGCACCTGGCGCGCCAAGAGGGTGCACCCCCGTCGTGCGCCGCACGGGCAACCGGTTCTCCGTGAATGCGATGTCCGCGATCAGCCTGAGGTCCGTGCCTGGCTCGCCGCCCACCCCGACCGGCTCGAGCTGCGAACAGAACCCTTTGAGTTGCGGAAGGCCGCGGCGTACGTCTCCCCTGCCGGGCAGAAGGCGTTCGCCCCTGCGGCTGGCCGCGCCCCTGCGATGCCCCCGCACCCGGGCAGATGCGTTCTCAGGTGACGAGATAACTGGTTCGCCCCGGTGCGCCGCCGCTTCCCGGGGCGGCACGTCACCCTCGACGGTGGCGTGATCACGGTGTGGCTGTCGGCCACTGGGGACGGATGAGAACCCAGCTCGGAGGCCCTCGCAGACGGGCATCCACCTCTGGCCTGGCGGGACATCAACATGTGACGGGAGGGCCAATAGGGTGATCCCATGTCTGCCAAGTTGAGTTCCACGAGTGCCCGCGGAGCGCTCCGCGCATCGGCACGTGTCTCCGCCGAGTTGTTGTTGGTGCTCGTCATGGTCACGGTTGCCCTGTGGGCGCTGGGCCGGATGTGGTCGGTCGTCTGGCCGCTGATATCGGGCCTGTTCCTCACCACGCTGACCTGGCCCCTGACTCGGTTCCTGCGTCGGCGCGGATGGCGTCCTGCCCTTGCCGCGTCGGCCGTGACCGTGCTGTTTCTACTGGTCGCTGCGGGCGTCGTGGCGTTGATCGCGGCGCCGGTGGCATCCCAGTCCGGTGAGCTGTCGGACGGCGTGGTCCAAGGAATCCAGAAGCTGCGCGAGTGGGCTGTCGGACCGCCGCTGAACATCGGGAATGATCAGATCACAGGTGCCTTCGACGCAGCAGTCGCCCGTATCCAGGACAGCGCCAGCAGTATGGTCACCACTGTCGTCACGGGGGTGAGCGCTGTGGTCAACGGTGTGGTCACGGCCGTCCTGGCGCTCTTCCTCATGTTCTTCTTCCTCAAGGACGGCCCGCGGTTCCTGCCGTGGCTCACTCGCCAACTGCCCGGTCCTCTCGCCATCCACGTTCCGATCGTGGCCGCGCGCGGTTGGGACGCCCTGGGCGCGTTCGTGCGGGCCCAGGCATTCGTCGGTCTTCTCGACGCCGTTCTCATTGGCCTGGGCCTGTGGATTGTGGGAGTACCGCTGGTGCTCCCTCTGGCGGTACTGACCTTCGTATCCGCGTTCGTGCCGATCGTGGGTGCCCTCTTCGCCGGTCTTATTGCGGTGCTCATCGCGTTGGTATCGAACGGCCTGACGGACGCGCTGATCGTGCTGGCGATCATCGTCGTGGTGCAGCAGCTCGAGGGCAACGTGTTCCAGCCAATGATCCAGAGTCGTGGGCTTGGCCTGCATGCGGCGGTGGTCTTGCTGGCGGTGACGCTGGGCGGCAGTCTGGCTGGCATCGTCGGCAGCCTCCTCGCGGTGCCGGTGGCCGCAGTGATCGCGGTGGTCTGGAACTATCTCCGCGAGCAGTTCAGCGAATCGCCGCACGAGCCGGATACCGACGAGTCACACACTGGCGGTGCCGCTGCCGTGTCGTCGTAGCATTCTGAGGTTGACCCCGCGGAGTGGACGTCCCCGCCTGCCTGCAGCGTCAGCCGACCCGGTGGGTGGCTGTTTGACCAGCCCGATGACCCTCGAGCCTTCCAGACCAACGCGGTTGAAGCGGTGATCATCCGAGCCCGCATCACCAGATCCCGCTTGGAGGATCTGGGCGGGCAGGGCCGCAGCAGCCCAGTTCCGACCGAGGCGATCGCCGGCAGTCAGAAGACGATGCGGTGCTGGCTGCACTGTCACGGCTCAGCCGTGCCCGTAACGCCACGTGCAGCCGCCCGCCCCCGAGCACGCGAACTACCCCGCCACCAGGACATATACCCAGCCAATGCGGAGCACTAGCCGTTCAACTCCGCCAGCACGCGCAGGGTGTGCGGATCCGGCGCCGTCACCAGCAGATCGGGGACCTGGCCAGTGCACCATAACTCCAGCCGTTCGGCGACCCGTTCACGTGGTCCTACGAGCGAGATCTCGTCCGCGAAGGCGTCCGGTTCCAGTAGCCGGAGACCACCTTGCGACGGTCCGGCGAAGTCGACCGGACATCCCTTTCGGTCACCTCCACGACTGTCGCCGTCCGCCCGACTGGCGAGATGTCAGGCGTTCATCCCGCGGCGGTCCTCCAGGGTGTCCGTCGCCGAGCCCGTGCGCTGCATCCGCTGCCACCGCAGGCGGTTGCCCACCAGGGCCGTGACCACCGACTGGATGACGACCAGGTACATCAGCCGCTGGTGGACAAGGATCTGAAACGGCAGCGTCCACAGGGGCTCGAACTTCTCCCGGTCCAGACGCAGCGCGTACACCGCCGTGAAAAGCTGGACCGAGGCGAAGGCCAGCCAGACCGCCGCCGCCTGACCCGCGCCCACGAACAGCAGTCCGTACAGGATGAGGACATCGGCGATCGGGCAGACCAGCGGCAGGACCGTCTGGAACAGCAGCAGATAGGTCAGACCACGGCGGCCGAGCTTGCCCCCGGCACCCCGCTCCAGCAGCGCGCCGCGGTGCTTCCACATGGCCTGCAGCGTGCCGTAGCACCAGCGGTAGCGCTGCTTCCACAACTGCCGCACCGTCGAGGGGGCCTCGGTCCAGGCGATGGCCGACTCCTCGTAGACCACGCGCCAGCCGGCCCGGCACAGGGCCATGGTGAGGTCGGTGTCCTCGGCCAGGGTGTCCTCGCTGACGCCGCCCACCCCCACGAGCGCGTCACGGCGGAACGCCCCGATCGCGCCCGGAACGGTCGGCATGCACTCCATGACGTCGAACATGCGGCGGTCGAGGTTGAAACCGATGACGTACTCGAGGTGCTGCCAGCGGCCGAGGATGCCCTGCCGATTGCCGACCTTGGTGTTGCCGCTGACCGCGCCGACGCGCGGGTCGGCGAGCGGCTGGATCAGGTTGAAGACCGCGTCGGGGTCGAAGACCGTGTCACCGTCGATCATGACGACGATGCCGAAGTGGGCCCGGGCGAGCCCGGTGTTGAGGGCGGCGGCCTTTCCGGAGTTGGTCTGGCGGATCACCATGACCCGGCGGTCGTCGATCGCCTCGGCGATCTCGAAGGTCCGGTCGGTGGAACCGTCGTCGACGACGATGATCTGGACGGCCTGGTGGCTGGAGGCGAGCAGCGAACGCACGGTCGCCTCGATGCCCGCTTCCTCGTTGTACGCGGGGACGATCACCGAGACCGGGTCGGTGAGCGGCGGGAAGCGCGGGCCGCCGCGGCGCCGGGAGTGCTTGGCCCGTACGCGCTTCACATGCACACGGGCGACGGCGAACAGCATCACCAGCCGGGCCACGGTGATCACCCCGCCCACGAGCAGGGAGTAGGTCAAGCCGTCGGCGAGTGCCCGGGACGCCTGTTGGGCGCGGACGACCGCGGCACCCCTCCACTCGGCGGACGTGGAGACGCCGTAGGTGGTGCCCTGAAGTCCGAGACCGGCCCCGACGGTCGTGTACGTGACCCGGTCGCCGCGGGTGGCGGTCAGCAGCCGCTCGGTCTCGGCGATGGCATCGGTCGAGCCGGTGAACTGCCGGACGGCGCCCTGTGCGGCGTCCCGGCCGGGCGGGTCGGCGGCGACGACGACATAGCCGTCGGCCATGGCGCGCCGCGCCGCCTCGCCCATGTCGCCGCAGAGGGTGGCGACGTCCGCGGTGTGCGGGAGGCGCAGCAGATGGGTGCCGATGCCCGCGGTGCCGGCCAGGACGTTCTGGGTGAGGGCGAGCTCAAGACGGAAGAGCGGCTCGGAGAGACCGGCGAGATTGGCGTCCGTGTAGGTGTGCGAGCCGATCTCGTGGCCCTCGTCCTCGATCCGGCGGACGAGGTCGGGGTGGGCTGCGGCCTGGGTGCCGGTGAGGAAGAAGGTGGCCTTGGCGTCGTACCGCTTCAACTGGTCGAGCAGGTGCGGGGTCCAGGCCGGGTCGGGGCCGCCGTCGTAGGTGAGGGCGACCCTGCCGGGAGGCATCCGGGCGCCGGCGGCCTCGCCGCTCTTCGGGGCCTGCCGCAGGACGGGCCCGTCGGCGAACTCGGACGCCGCGGTGGCCGGGCACCGGACGGCGGGCGCGGCGGTCGGGGCTATCTCGTGCCGCCCGTAGCCGCTGAAGATCAGGGCGGTGGCGGCGACAGCCATGGCGAGAATCAGCAGCACCCAGTGAGCGCGGGGGTCCCTGCGCAGGGCGTGCCGGGTCACTTCGGCCCCTTGCCGTCCGCGGCGGGGCCGCGTCGGGGCGCGTTGCCGGAGTTCCCGGACAGGGCATTCGCCACAGAAGTGGCCGCCGGGTTGGCCTCGGTGGTGGCCGGCCAGGGCAGCGGCCCGCCGACCGGCCTGGCGCCGAAGCATCCGACGAGAACCATGACGACAAAGCAGACACACGCCGCGCCGATGGCGACGGACACATAGCTCAGGAGGCGACGCCTGGACCCCGAGGCGTCGACGAATACCGCACTAACCTGTTGAGTCATACCCGCGAATGTTAAGGGGATCGTAACAAGATTTTAAGGGAGTTGTAATGAATGAAGGGCTCTATTTCGGAGCCAGGTACCAAAATCGACATCTGTCCGCTATGCGCGGGCACTGCCCGGATCCCCGCGGACGGCGGATCTCCTCCAGGTGCCTGGTGTTACTGAGGTTGAACTCGCGGTGGCGTAGGGGCTGACGGCTCCTGGGTCCTGCTCGTATCACCGAGGCATGCGGTATCCAAAAGCCGGCGGGCAGACCGCCGAACGGCAACAAGTCCGCGAGCAGTTACGACTTCAAGCGGCCGAGCGGTTCGATTATGCCAATCCGTCATGGCCTGCATAGCTGCACGATCTGCACTGCACACAGTTCGTCGGCAAGCCCACGAAATCTCATTCAGGGGCCGACCAGGCAAGATGATCCAGTCTGTGTCCGGGGAACGCCTCATCGCATCGCGAAACGCGGTGCATGCGACTCTCTTCGAAGCACCCGCACGCTATTCCGAAACGGAATTGTCGAACACCGCTCTGCGCTGGATAACCCGGAACGTATTGCGCATGTCCGCCGCCGTCGGGCAGCGTATGTGCCCCGCTCTGAGGGCTGATTCGCCGCGGTCGGCGAGCATGCCCCGGAGATCAGGTTTTCCAGAACGGGCCATGACGGGTGCGGACCGCCGACAACGGTTTGGCTGACGGGGGATCAGGCAGGCTCGACGATGAACCACTGGGGAGAGCAACATGAGCAAATGCGGCCGCAGGCGCAGCCCAAGTGGCGAACTGCGAGCGGATGTCCTGGGGCCGGCGGACGCAGTGGTCATGGCAGTGGCCCGGAGCGCACCGGCGTATTCACTCGCCGCCACCACCGCGGTACTGGTGGGCTTGGCCGGAAGCGAGTCCGCCGTCCTCCTTTGGCGTTCCCTCCCCATGGGACCTTGACCCAAGGCCGGGTAGTTGACGTATTCCTGCTGGCGGCAAGGGGCTTGTTCGAGGCCTGGAGCTGGCGTAGGTGGCTGGTCCGGTCTTGTCGATAGGTCCTTGTGCCGCCCATCTGGCGAGTTGCCGGTACATGGTTCCGAGAGTGATGTCGCCGAGGTGGCGGGCGAGGTCATTTGTGCGCAGTGGCGGTTGGGGTCTGCGGCGAGGACGTCCAGGACGCGCTGTCGGCGGCGATCAGCCGGCGGTGTGCAGCGGTCGTCGTGCGAGGTGGCGGAAGTCGGGCTCCGGGTCCAGGATGGCCACCGCAAGGCCGGTCCGATCGTTGATCATCAAGGGTCCCGTGCCCTCAACCAACCACCTTGACCTGCGGCTTCAACCTCTAATACAACGACGTTGACCTTGGGTCTCCGGGCTCTCGGAAGAAGCAACTCATGGACTGGCTCACCCGGCTCCCCGTCATCGGCCCTCTCGCGCAGCGGCTGATACGGACCCACGCGTGGCGCTCGTACCAACGGCTGGAACGGGTGCGCTGGACCCGGCTCGCGGCGGCCATCACCTTCTTCAGCTTTCTCGCGCTCTTCCCGCTGATCACGGTCGCCGCGGCGATCGGTGCGGCGCTGCTCAGCCCGGAGCAGCTGCGCACTATCGAGGACAAGCTCGCCGAGAAGGTGCCCGGGATTTCCGACCAGCTCGACATCGGGGCCCTCGTCGACAACGCCGGGAAGGTCGGGCTGATCGCCGGTGCGCTGCTGCTACTCACCGGCATCGGCTGGATCGGATCAATGCGGGAGTGCCTGCGCGTCGTCTGGGACCTCGACGAGGAGGGCGGGGACAACCCGTTCGTGCGCAAGGGCAAGGACACTGTCGTCCTACTCGGGCTCGGCGCGGTCGCGCTGGCGTCGTTCGCCGCCTCGTCGCTCGGCTCCAGTGCCGTCGGCTGGGGCGGGGACCGGCTGGGCATCGAACGGGACGGGGCGGGCGGCGTCCTGCTGCAGATCGCCGCCCTCGCCGTCGCGGTGCTCGCCGACTTCCTGACGCTTCTCTACCTACTGACGCTGCTGCCCGGGGTGCAACCGCCGCGCCGCAGGCTGATCGTGGCGGCTCTGCTCGGCGCCGCCGGCCTCGAGCTGCTGAAGGTGCTGCTCAGCGGCTACATCTCGGGCGTCGCCGCGAAGTCGATGTACGGGGCGTTCGGCGTGCCGGTCGCGCTGCTGCTGTGGATCAACCTCACGGCCAAACTGCTGCTGTACTGCGCCGCCTGGACCGCGACGCCGTCGGCGGGCGAGGCCGAAGCGCCGCAGGATACGCCCCAGCCACGGGACAGGGCGCAGACGAGTAAGTCCGAAGTCGTCGGGCGTATGAAGCGAGTGAAGATCGATGGCTCTCTGGCACAGGAACGCCCCGAGCGGGTCGACCGCCGAAGCTGACCGACGCCGAGTTACTGACGCTCGCCGTCATGCACGCCGTGCTCGGCTTCGTCTCGGAGGCCCGCCGCAGAGGGTCTCGACCTCGATGTCGTCCAGGTCTGGGGGGACGCGCAACTGCTTGATGGCGACATCCCGGCCCAGGAACTCGTCCTTGGCACGCCACACCGCGCCCATTCCGCCCCGGCCCACACGCTCGGCAAGCCGGTAACGGCCGGCCACTAGACGCCCAGGATCGGACACCGACGAAACCCTTCTCGCACCCGGTCAGCAGTTTGAAGAGCCGCCACAATAGCCCGCAGATCACGCCGCCGGGCGGCATGTTGCGAACCGAGAGAAATTCCCCCGTTCAGTGAACGGTGGGCCACCTCGAGCCGTACTGGGCTCTCGCCTCGTTCTGCGTATACGTCAGGTGGCCTTGGGGTGCGACGGGTTTTCGACGCGTTCTGGCAGGTACTTACAGACAATGTCTCTGGTCTGGCCACAGGCCCAGAAGCAGGAGTCCGCCTATTCGGCATGCTTTACGGCGGCAGCCTCAGTGGAGACCACGGTTGTCGTCATCGCAGGGGCTCCGCGTGTGGCCGGAAACTCCTGACCTATGACGGAACGGCATAGGTCAGGGGTGGTACGGAGCCAACCACCGCGAATACATTGCGCTCACTCAAGGACAACTCATCTACCCGCCCCGGCACGACCCTTGGCGCGTGGGCCAGTACCCGTGGACGGTCTCAGCGCCATATAGCCGCACCGCTATGCGTGGCGGCCATTCAATGAACATGCTTTGTCGCTCTGGAGGGACCTCGAATAGCGGTCGGTCTGTACCCCGTCAACCTTCCCTACGCCCCCTTTCCCCGGAGCTGTTGATGCTTTCCACCACCGTACTGTTCTGCCCTGGAACATCCGATCCCTCCTCCACCGCTCAGCAATCCCCCCGTAACTCCGGGCACTGCGTATCGCCGGCAGGTCCGCCATGGTGGTTACTACCTGGCTGACTCTTCCGTGGCGCCGGCGATCTCGAAAGCCGTAACGAGAGTGGCTCAGCTGCCCAGTTGGATCGAGTTCCAGCCCAGCCCCGGACCCAGACGAACGAGGAACCATTCCCTTTCGTCTCCCGGGATCTTCCTCCAGCCCCTTCTACTGAGGACCCTTGATGACGCACATACCGGAGGCTCTTCCCGGAATCCTGGCCGCGACGGGAGCTGCCGCTGCCTTGATCGTTCCACCACTTCTCGTGCGTACGCGCCGTCTGCTGAAGGCCCTGCGGTCAGAGCGGGACACTGCCGTCCAGTACCAGGCAGAGCTGGCCGCCCGGCGGGAGGCTCTGGAAGAGGAGACACAGCAGCTGGTCGCCGTCCGGCTCCCGGCCTTGATCGCCCACCTCAACAACCGGCACGTCCCGGTTCCTGGGCTTGCGCATCCCGCGTTCGCCGTGACCGAGGTCGCGCAGATGCACACGGCTGCTCTGAAGCAGGTCGCCCAGGCTGTGGCTGCTGAGCGTGAGCGTGTCGATGAAGCTGCTCAGGCGGTGATGCGCGAGGCAGTGGCCGTCATCCAGGCGCAGAGTTACCAGCTCCAGTCCAAGATCGACGAGATGCGGCACCGCTACGAGGACCCGGAAACAACCAGGGACCTTCTTGAGCTGGACCAGCTCAACGAGCAGAACCTGCGACGCATCCAGGCCACAGGCGTGCTGTGCGGGGCCTGGCCGGGTCCGACCCGCAGCGACACCCATCTCGGTGACGTCGTGGTCGGTGCGCAGTACCGGGTACGGGGCAATCACCGCATCCAGGTCACCAGTCAACTGGACCCTCCGGTTGCGGTGGTCGCCCGGGCGGTCGAACCGGTCGCCATCGCCGTCGCCGAGCTGCTCGCCAACGCGGTGCACCACTCGCACGGCACGCTTTCCGTCGATGTCAGCCTCCACCAGGCCGAGTCCGGGGCCTGCATCGTCATCGACGACGCCGGCGCGGGGATGAACCAGGACGAGGTGGAGTGCGCCACCCGGTGGCTGTCCGGCCAGCAGCCGGTCCTGCTGACCGAGCTCGGCGACCCGCCACGGGCCGGGTTCGCCACGATTGGGCGTCTGGTGCGGCAGTACGGCTTCGCCGTGTCCATCGACAAGCCCGCCCCGTACGGCGGTGTGCGCGCGGTCGTGTTCATCCCGGCTCATCTGCTCACGCTCCCGGCCGACGCGGCCCGTCCCATGTCGGCCATGGCCCCCATCCTGCGGCTGGCGCCACGGCCTTCGGCCCTGGAGACCGGCGCCACACCTGTGGGTGACCTGCCACAGCGCCACCGTCGCCAGCCGCAGCCCGCCGACACGTCACGTCCTGCTGTCCGGGCCGAGGAGAGGCGGACGCCGGAGGAGACGAAGGCAACGTGGAGCGCCTTCCAGTCCGGCACAGTCCCAGGCCGTGGCGCCGCCCGTGCCGATCACCACGAAGGGCCCAGCTCCTAGAGAGGGTTCTCAGTGGACTCCGCTCCATCCGCATCTAGTGCCGTGTACCTGCCCAGTGGCGACCAGACGCTGGTGAAGATCCCGGAGACGAAACACTCACGGGGCGTGAGGGCTGCTTCGGCGAAGAAGCCGGTGAGGTTCCACCGGCACGTCGTACCTGATCTCCGTACCGACGACATCGCACCCCCAGCATCCCGAGCATCCCGAGGACATGCATGGTCCAGATGCCGGTGCCGATGCACGCGGCGACGAGCCGTCCGGTCGGACCAGTGATCAGCCCGGTGCCGCGGGATGGTGCTTCGTGCGTTCCTGTATCCAGGCCACTACCTGGGCGCGGCGGGTGAATCCGAGTTTGTGCAGAATGCGTTGGACGTGTCCTTGCGCGGTGCGGGGTGAGATCACCAGCCGAGCGGCGATCTCCTTGTCCGTCAGCCCCTGGTGCAGAAGGAGCGCCACCTCATGTTCCCGGGGAGTGAGAACCGGTTTGGAGGCCACGTCCGGAGCGGCGGCGCGATCTGACGCCCGGCCCAGCGCTCGGGCAACAGCGGGCTCCATGCCCAGTGCGGTTCCAGCGCTCACCCGGGCGGTGAAATCCTCGTCGCCCAGGCTCTCCCGCAGCTGCCTTTCGCACTGGGCGTGATGGTGCAGCAGCTGCCCAACGCCTGGCAGGGTGCCGCCCACCTGCTCCCAGGCGCCTTGTGCTGCGCCGAGCAGCTGCGCGGCCTCCTCACCATGACCGCCCTTTGCCCTGGCCCAGGCCAGCACCTCGAGGCACTGGGCCGCAGCCAGCCGGTTGTGCGACGGCTGGCCGATACTCAGACCCTTGCGCAGAACTCTCACCGCGGACCGGACTTCCCCTCGGAGCCAGTGGTGCAGCCCGACGACCCACAAGGCATAGGCATGGGACCACTGGGCGCCGCTGGCCTCGCACTCGTCCAGGCATTCCTGGGCCAGTGCGGCGGCACGTGGGTCACCGCCCAGGCAGCTGGCCAGGCTGAGAAGGAAGAGTGTGGCCCACGAGTCCCCGGCGTCCCCGTGGTCGCGGTACTGGGCGAGGGCGGCGTCCAGCAGGGGAACAGCGCGGGAGAAGTCGTCCTGGAAGAGGGCGGCAAGCCCGACAAGCTGATCGGCGCGGGCGTTCGTCTGCGGGTCGCCCAAGGACTGCGCCAGAGCGCGGCACTCGGTCACGCGACCCTGCGCGGCAGCGGTGTCCCCGCACAGCAGGGCGAGCCAGCCGTCAGCCCACAGGGCCTTGGCACGGGCGCGGCTGGGCGCTGTTTCGGATGCGAGAGTCCGGGCCAACCACTGGCGTTCCTCGGCAAGGCCACCCGCGCCGACGCGGTGACTCCATAGAGATGCGGCCAGCTCAAGACCGACCTCCGACTCTCCCGGCTCATCGAGGCAGAACTTCATGGCAACGCGGAGGTTGGACCGCTCTCGGCGGAGCCGGACGCCCCAAGCAGCCTGCTGCTTGGTTAACCACTCGGCCTCGGCCTGCAGGACCAGGGCCCGGTAGTAGTCGCGATGGCGCCGGTACAGGATCTCGAGCTCATCACTGTCACAGAGCCGTCGGTGGCCGTACTGCCGAAGTGTCTCCAACATGGAGTAACGCACCTGCGAGGGGCACTCGTCCCGGATCAGTACGGACTTGTCCGTCAGGCCCGCCAGCACGTCGAGGATCTCCTCGCGGCAGAGGCCGTCGCCGGAGCACACCGCTTCCACGGCCTCCAGGTCGAACCCGCCGCAGAAGACGGACAGACGGGCCCACAGCAGTTGTTCCTGGGGACCGCACAGGTCGAAGCTCCAGTCCATGGTGGCCCGCAGGGTCTGCTGGCGGGGCAACCTGACGTTGTTTCCGCCTGTCAGGAGTGAGAAACGGTCGTCCAGACGCCGGAGGATCTGCTCGCAGTTGAGCACCCGCAGACGGGCGGCGGCCAGTTCGATGGCCAGCGGAACGCCCTCCAGACGGTGACAGATCCGAGCTGCCACCCTGCGGTCCGCTTCCGTCAGTGCGAACTCCCCACGGACATGGGCGGCTCGGTCGGTGAACAGGTCGAGCGCTTCGTTGTGCCCGGCCGCGGCATCGCAAGAGGCGTCGTCCGGATCCGGAGCCTTCAGCGGTGCCACGTTCAGCAGATGCTCGCCGTCGACACCCAGGGCCTGCCGACTGGTGGCGATGATCTGCAGCTCCGGGGAGGCCTCCAGCAACGTATGCGCGAGGACGGCGCACGGACGGAGCAGATGCTCGCAGTTGTCGAGCACGATCAGGATCCGCTTGCTGCGCATTCGCTCGCTCAGGTCTGCAGGAGTGAGACGTCCCAGGCCGTGGTTCAGGCCGAGAACTTCCAGGACTGCGTTCGTCAGTGCCTGCTCTGTCTCGACCGCAGCCAGGTCCACCAGAAACACCCCTGAAGGGTAGGAACGCTGCGCATGGGCCGCGAGTCGCAAGGCAAGGCGGGTCTTGCCCACGCCGCCTGGGCCGGTCAGGGTCAGCAGCCGGGTCTGGGACAGCATGCGCCGGGCCACCGACAGCTCGTGGCGCCGCCCGATGAATCTCGTCGCCTCCGCCGGCAGGTTTGCGGTTCCTCTTCTCCTCACAGCCATGTGCTGGACCGACCTTTCCCCCGGACAGTACGCCCCCGCTCCGCTGATGGCACCACCGGCCGATGCGGCCGGCGGCGCGGACCGCTGCTTGCGGCCGGATGCATCTGCGTGGCGAGACCGGGCCGTCCGGCACCGGGCTCACGCGAGATGCATCCTCGTGTCCGCTGGGAAGGCGTCCTGCCGTTCATGGACCGACGTTCATCGTGAAGACGAAACTCACCTCGTTGTAGTAGTTGGGCATGTGCATGAGATAGGTTCCGTCCCCCGCAGGACCGTCTCCTGGCCACCAGTCCGCCGGTCCGAGCAGGTGCGATGAGTAGTCGCTCCCTTGAACCTCGGGGACGAACCACAGGCGGTAGGAGGAAGCGCCCGTTTCGGGTGCGAACACCCACAGTTGTACGTCCTGGTCCCCGTCGGCATCGTAATGGCACTCCCATTGGACGACTCTGACGTCGTTTCCGCTGCCATGAGTGCCGTCAAGACACTTGTCGGATCCTGTGTTGCGCAGCAGGTAGGCGTTATTGCCGGCCGCGATGCGCTGCCAGCGCTGGTAGGCACTGCTGGTGCAGCTCTGGAGCTGCACCACGGCATCGTTGCCGGCGCTGTCGCCCTTGATGCCCACACACAGCCCAGACTGCTTGTTCACGAGCTGGAAGCCGGCTGGATGAGGGGCGCCCACCGGGACAGCGGACGGGAGGGCAGGCTTCGCGCGAGTGGGCTTGGGTCTGGTGGGCGCCGTTGAGGTCTTGGCGGTCACCGTCACGGCAGAGGTATGAGGCGTTGGCGCGGTTGCCGCAGCGGTTTTCACCGCGTCGCGCTCGGTCGTGACCTGGACGGTGGTTACCTGTGCCAGAGGCGTCTGGGCGTCGTCGCTTCCCCCCTGGATCAGGCCGACTCCCGCGATGGCGATCACTGTGGCGATCGCGGCCACCATTGCTGCGGCACGCAGAGGGGAGTTCGATATGAAGCGGTGGGCGGCGTAGAACCGGCGCGGGCCGCCTGCCGGAGGGGTGGGCCGGTCCGCGCCCTCGGTACCCGGTGACCGTTCTGCCGTGTCTTCGATGCCATCCGACGCGGACGCAGGAGAGGGTGAGGGCACCGGCCAGTACAGCGCGCCTGACAGAGCAGCACGCTGGCCGGAATGGATGATGCTGAGGTCGGTCCGGGCCTGCAAGCAGCTCTCACAGCTCGATTCATGCGGTTCCAGGTCCTCGGAGCAGTGGGAAAGACTCCCTCGCACGATCTCACCGAGCACGGCGGCGAGGTGACGGCACTCACGGCTGGAGGCACCGTTGGCGTACCCCCGCAAGTACGCGCTGAAGAAACCCTGCTGGGCGAGCCTGGTCCGGGAAGCCATGTAGTTGGGCGACAGGCCCGGCAGAGGCCCGGCATGTTCGGCGGTCTCCACGAGGGCGTTCCACAGCACCGCCTGCCACAGCCCCGGCAGGCTGCGAAAGGCCCTCAGTAAAGCGGAGTTCTCCTCGGCTGCCCTGGCGGCAGACTCGGGACGGTCCGCCCCGGGCAGCGCCCGAAGCCACGAGGTGAGGCTGGATGCGAGCCCGGATTCACGGCCGGTCGCCGCCCACCGGACAGCGGTTCGTCTCACTTCCGTCACCAGGTGGGGTCGCCAGGCCTCGGTGGGCCCATTACCCGAGCGGACGCTTCGAAGGGTCTGTGCAAGCGCTTCATCCGCAACGTCTTCTGCAGCCTGCGGTTCCCCGAAGCACAAGTGGGCGTAGGCCAGTACGGCCGCCTTGTGCCGGCGGACGATCTCGGATGCGGCCTCCGACCGCAGTACCTCGTCTTCGCCGCGTATACGTTGGGCAAGTTCGGCATCCAAGAGCTGGGCCGCCATTGGCTCGGACACTGTTCACCTCTCACTCGCCGCTGTGCCACCGTCCTGCGGGAGACGGAACGCAATCCCCCGAGCACATGTGTGCATTTGCCGGGAATGCTGCGCGTTCTCCACTCCTGAGTCAAGCGGATCGCCGACCTCCTTCTGCGTACTTGTCGGATGTCGAATCCAGGCAACCGTTCCTGAAGAACGCTCAAGTTGGTGGAAACCCGCACTCCGGGGTGGTGGTGGGGGACTTGTCTGAGCCGTTTGTCCCTTCGGGGCGGTGGTGAAGATTCAGATAAAGGGGAGTGGCAAGGAGCGTTGGTATGACGAATTGTCATACGCGTTCCTGTGTGCCTCTCGACCAGGGGTGACACCCGGGATCTCACAGGAGGCGATCTTCCAGACGCTGTTACGATCGCAACCACCGAGCCAATACCGCCCTGCGGCTGGCCGCATGGAAGATCTCCACAGATCGAGGGGATTGACATGGCGCGTGTGAAACCACCACGCTCCCCTGGCCGCCGCCTCGACCCAAAAGCAACAGCGTCGGCCTGATCTTCTGTGAAGTCCCCCCACACCCTGCAGGACCTGCTGCTGTGCTGGACCGGCGCATGCTCCATCTGCCAACGCCAGTTACCACCCCGAACAAACAGACAACAGCCCTCCCGCAGTCCAACCCAACGAAGCACTACTAGAGGAAAAAACACATGACTGGGCAAGTGAACTTGGCCTACGACTATCCGCTCCTGGGCGCATTCTGGACCGTACTGTGGATATGCCTGTGGGGCATTTGGATCTTCCTGCTCCTCCGGGTCTTCATTGACCTCTTCCGTGACGACTCCCTCAACGGGTGGGCCAAGGCAGGGTGGTGCATCTTCGTGATCGCCCTCCCCTTCCTCGGAGTCTTCGTATACCTCGTAGCTCGTGGCAGAGGCATGGGTCAGCGCGAACTGAATCAGGCCCGAGCCCAGCAGAAGGCGTTCGACAGCTATGTGCGCGAGACCGCCGGCACCGCCAGGCTGAGCGCGACCGAGGAACTTGCGAGGCTCTCGGAAATCAAGGCCAGGGGCGACCTCACGGACGCGGAGTTCCGGCGCGCCAAGGAGAAGATCCTGCGCTGACCGGACTCCGTCCCGCCCGCGCGCGCTTGACTCGCAGGCGGCTGGGCGGTCGGACATGCCGCGTAGCCGAAAGCTGCACCAGGAGGACCACTAACCTGCGCGTTTCTCTTGCCGCGGTTTCCGGATCTTGATCGGAAACGCGAAAGTGCCCTCTGAGTTGGGAAGATGAGGCTTGTCGAAGGTCTCTGCCATCCCAGCAGGAGGGCACTTTCTGCGTGCACACGACCGGGTCGCGCCCCAAGCTCGTCGTCTCGGCCGACGGCCACGGGGGTGGTCAGGCATGCCGGGTCCCGTCTGTTGGCCGATCTCGCCGACGCCACGGGCCTGACCGCCGGGTTGACCGACGCGCTGCGCCGCCTGCCGCCACGCGGCACCGGACACAACCCGGGCAGGATCGCGGTGGACTTGGCGGTGATACTCGCCGACGGCGGCGAAGCCATCGCCGACTTGGCCCTACTGCGCGACCAGGCCGCAGCCACGTACAAGCGGGGCTTCGGCTACCACCCGCTGTTGTGCTTCCTGGACAACACCGGCGAAGCCCTGGGCTGACTGCTGCGGCCGGGCAGGGCCGGCGCCAACACCGCCGCCGACCACATCACCGTCCTCGATGCGGCGCTCGCCCAGATCCCCGACGACCGCCGCCACGGCACCCCCATCCTCGTCTGCACCGACAGCGCCGGCGGAGCCAGAGCGTTCCTGGCCCACCTGTGCACCCTGCGCACCCAAGGCGTCCACACATCTTCTCGGTCGGACATCCCGTCACCGAGCCGGTCCGCCGCGCGATCCGCGCCCTGCCCGCCCACCACCGAGGAACCCGATGGAGACCCCGGCCCGAGCGTCGGGCCCAAGCCATGCCCACTCAACGACCAGGGGTCGACAGCACCAATCCTTCGCCGTCCCGAGACCGAGACCACCCAACCCAGCCAGGTATGTACCCCTGTGAGCCCCTCTGAGTAAATCCCGTTCGGGCCTGGGCTGTTGAACTGGTCCTCGAAGGATCCGGGGCCTGGCTCAGCGTCTTTTTCACGTGGCACGGCAGCCTGGACATGGACGTCTGTCATCTCAGCAGCTATTCCAAAATGTAGGGAATCCCGCTCCGTCCAAGCCGCGGTTGCTCGCACCCCAGGAATCTGGACATCCTGCCCGAGTGGGCAGTTCAGGCCCTGATTCACCGGAGTGCGGACCCTTGCCTGAGTAGGTCGTTGCCGTGGTTCGGAAACCAGAAACCTATGATGCATTGGCATGCCATGGGAAATATCGCGCAATGGCAGTCGTGGCCGTCTACGGTGAGTCACCGGCGACAATTCGCTCGAAAGTTCGTCCGGCTGGTCGGGGAACGGTCGCTCTCACCGATGACGCGACAGCGGTGCGCGGTGAAAACGGTGCGGCGGCTACCCCAAGGGAAACGACGAGTAGCTGGGGAAGCTTGATGAGTCGACGCAGGTGTGTCGGCGATGACGGGTTGCCAGGGGCACACCGGAGCAACACCTGATCCTGAGCCCTACAGCAGCGGCAACCCCGAGGAGTGGCGTACATGCCTGCGAGCGGAGCGACCAGGAGGACCTCACAGGGGACTGCCTCGCGTATGCGCCCGTTTCCGTCTCAAGCGAGACGTATGCCCGGCACACACGCGCGGCGACGGCACCGGTCGATCCGGACTTCTCTCATGCTTCTGTCCCTGGTCCCCTGCATCGCGCTCGTCGGCTTGTGGGCCGCAACAACCAGTCAGATGCTGGGACAGGGAGCTGACCTCCGTAGCAGAGTCCAGGCTGGCCGCATGCTCCAGCTGCCGGCCTTAGAGATGTTCCGCAACCTGCAGCGGGAGCGTGCCCTGACCGCGGTCTGGCTCACTGACACTCCTTCCTCGCACGAGGCGCTGGACTCCCAGCGTCCGAAGACCGATGCCGCCCTGGCGACGATGGGTGGTCTGGCGGAGGCCCTGAAGGACGCCCCTCTGCGTTCCAGGGTCTCCTTCCGGCCGCTCGCCGACGCAATCCAGCGATTCCCCCTCCAAGTCCTGCGGAAGGGGATCGACACGCAGTCCATCAGCGGTGAACAAGCCCTCAGCGCGTTCACTCAACTCATCAACCTCGAGATCAAGGTGACGAGTGAGATCAGCGCCCAGGTCGATGACGGGTCCCTGGTGGCCGCGGCGGCGCCCCTGGGGCTGGTGGTGAACGCTGCGGAACAGATCGCGCGTGAGGACACTGTGCTCGCACCGGCCATGGCGACCGGTCTGCTCACCCATCGGGCACGGGCAGAGTTCATCATGGCCACGGGTACCCAGCGGTTTCTTCTGGCCGCACTGTCCGCCCAGCTCTCCGACCGGAGTCGGCCGGCATTCCAGAAGATCACAAGTAGTGCTGCCTGGAAGACCATGGTCTCGATCGAGAATGCGGTCTTGGGCCAGCCGGAGGTCGCTGACGGCAGCGGCTCCGTGGCGAGTGCGGCTAATGCCCCGCCGCCGTCGGCGAGTCGGTGGGATGGCGCTCTGCGCCAGGTGAGCAATGATCTCGATCAGTTCATCCAGCAAAGTAGTGGGAACTTGCGGGCACTTCAGACGGAACGGGCGAGCCAGATCATACGGAAGTCGATCGCCATCAGTGCCGCAGGACTCGCTGTAGTAGCTGTCGTGGCGGTCCTGTCGTGGCGCATTGCCCAGTCCCTGCTGCGGAGAATGGCAGGCCTGCGCGAGGCTACCCTTGAGCTTGCCGAGGGTCGTCTGCCCACGCTGGTCGATCGACTGAACCGCAATGAGACGATAGACGTCAGCGAAGAGGCGCCAGAACTGGACTACGGACACGATGAGTTGGGGCAAGTCGTCAAGGCGTTCAACACGGTGCAGCGGACCGCCGTCCGCAGCGCCGTGGCCTTGGCCGACGTCCGCCATGGGTTGGAGAATGTGATCCTGGGGATCGCCCGCCGCACGCAGAACCTGGTGAACCGACAACTCACCCTGCTGGACCGGCTGGAGAGCGAGCACCAGGAGCCCAAAGTTCTGCAGGGTCTCTACGAGCTGGACTCCCAGGCGAGCCAGATACGTCGATACCAGGAGAACCTTGTGATCACGGCTGGTTCCCAGCCAGGGCGCCGTTTCACCGAACCGGTCTCCGTCGTCGACGTGCTGCGCAGCGCGGTCGGGGAGGTTGCCGACTACCAGCGCATCGCCATTTACGCCGATGAAACGCTCCGGTTCGCTGCGCACGCGGTCGCCGACCTCATCCATCTGCTGACCGAACTCATCGACAACGCAGCGAGCTTCTCCCCGCCGGAGTTCCCTGTCGCGGTCAATGTCGAGCAGGCGAGCAAGGGCCTCGTGATCCAGATCGAGGATCGTGGCTTCGGGATGAGTGAGGACGGCTACGCCGAGTCGAACAGGAGGCTGGCAGAGCCGCCCCCCTTTGACGTCTTCGCCCTGGCTGAGGACGCTCGTGTGGGCCTGTTCGTGGTCGCCTGGCTCGCTGCCAGGCACCACATAGAGATCACACTGCGCGCCTCGCCGTTCGGCGGCACGTCCGCCATTGTCCTCATTCCGGCAAAGCTGGTGATCAACGCTCCCTCACTGAAGGGGGCTACGGCAGATGTCGACCGCCCCGGCGGCACCAGCCTCAAGGCAGTAGTGACCGCCTTTCCCAGACCCAGCGCTCTCGGCTCCGGGCCGACGGCGACCTCAGACAGTGGAACGCCCCGCTCCATCCCCCTGCCCCCACTGTCTCCGCAGCAAGAACCGGCGGAACGTCCGACAGCGGCGCCATTCCCTGGCTCTCCTCAGCCTCCCCCATGCTTGCCCCAGCGTGTTCCACAGGCTTCCGGGGTCAAGGAGCCGCGCCGCCCCTGCGCTCCCGTGTCAGGACCGGACCCGCGTCCGGGACCGCTGCCTACGCCCGAGCGCCTCGCCACGACCATGGCCGCGTTCCAACGCGGATCGGTACATGCACGCGATTTCGGCGGTCCTCGCTCTCGACCCACATCGCTCCCTCGAAGGGCCCCTGATGACGCCCCGTCCTGAAAACCTCCCAGCGAACGACACCCAGGTCGGCCTTTTGCTGACCAGTCTGGTGGAGCGAGTCGCCCATGTGCGCCACGCCGTCGTCGTCTCCTACGACGGACTGGTCGTCAGTAGGTCCAGCTCGGTCGACCGCGCCAGTTCGGAACGCCTCGCGGCCACGACGTCCGGACTGGTGAGCCTCGGCAACGGCATCTGCGCCGATTTCGCAGGCGGCGCTGTGGTCCAGACGCTGATCGAGATGCAGCATGGGTTCGTCCTTCTTACCTCGGCCGGGGAGGGCGCGTATCTGACGGTGCTTGCCTCCGCACAAGCAGACGTCGGCGTGGTGGCCTTCGAGATGAATATGCTCGTCAGGAAAATCGGCGGTCTGCTCAGCGCATCGCCGCGCATCGAACCAGCTTCGTGACGCGCGTTCCCTAACTTTCCAGAGCCATGAGCCAACACACCGATCAGCCCGGGAACGGGACATCGCACGACGCCGTCGGCCGCCTGGTGCGCCCTTTCACCCTCGTCGGCGGACGTACAGAGCCCACACGGGACATCTTCACGCTCATCACCCTCATCACCACGGCCAGGGACCCGGGACCTCGCCGTACTCGCGCACTTCCTCCGGAACACCGGCAGATAGTGCAGATGTGCACCATGCCGAAGGCTGTAGCCGAGGTCGCGGCCCTTCTCGACCTGCCGGTTTCGGTGGCCACCATTTTGTTGTCCGACCTGCTCGACGAGGGTCTGATCACCGCTCATGCACCAGTCAGCGCGTCGGAGGACGGAGGGCTCGCCCTGCTGCACAGAGTGAGGGACGGTCTTGCACGGCTGTGACAAGTGCCCCGGTGACAAGGATCCTCATACCCGGCGGGTAACCCTTCGAGATCTCTTCAGGTGTGCAATTCCACGCTCGACCCGGATGCGGCGTGAGGAGTGAGCCCTGCGTCGGCGCCGGCGTCGGCCAGGATCTCCACGGCCGGACCCGCCGGCGAGGAGCTTGACCAGGCCTGACTGCCGGACAACGGGTGGAAGCCGCGGTCTGGGCCGGCACACGTACGCGGAAGGTACGGCGGTCCCAGTCGTGTCCGCCGTCGCGTAGCACGTCTCATGCTCCTTGCCAGCGCCCTTTTCGGAGGTCCTGGCGGGCATCCGCGAGCTGACTGTCGCCGAAACCGCGTTTCGCGATTCTGTGAGGTGTTCCGCAGATGCAGAGCGGTCGTCTTACCTGGTCTGCCCCTGAATGAGGATTCGCGGCTGGCCGACGAACTGCGTGCAGTGCAGATCGTGGGGCTGTGCATGCCATGACGGATTGGCATATCCGGCGGGATTTCCGCACTCAGGACACGCTCGGCGATAGCCTCGCCTCCACCCGTTGGAAAACCCCTGCGAATTCCCTTCCTCCCAGGGGGCGTGAAGACGGTGTCGGGCCGCCCGGGACTGCCCCTCCGGGCGGCCCTCCCCTGTTTGCCGCCGGCAGGATCTAGCGGCCGGCGTCCGTGGTCCTCACCACGTAGCGGCGCCGGTCGCGGGCGGGGATCCCTCTCCCGTGCGGCTTGTCCAGCCCGTTCCAAGTCGCCCAGACCGGTGACCATTGGCCGGGTCGATGCGCAGGAACCTGCCGAGTGCCAGCTGTGACATGGGGCCGTTGTCGGCCAACGCCCGCAACACGCTGTAGTGGCACCCGCAGTCCGTGACCGCCGAGGCCATCCTCGGCAATCCGGAATGCCACCTGCCCGACCTCGGTCGTCCGTCCCGTGGTGTGCCCGGCCGGCGAGTGGGTGTGTGCTATGTCCGGAGGCGACGAGACCGCGATGCCGGCTGGACGGACGCGGTCTGTCCAGGGCTGGCTGTCCACCCGGTAGGTGGCGCACGCATGCAGTTTGGTGTGGAGAGCACCCGGGCCACTCGGACCTGCATGCCCCCCATGAAGTAGAACGAGTGCCCCGGCCGCCGACGACCCCCCTCCCGCACCGCGGCCCGAGGTGGTCCGTCTACGGATGCGGGGCGTACTCGCCGAGGTGCGGGGGGACCCGCGGTCCTCCGGCACCGGCCAGTGGGCATGATCGGCTGTCCTGAGCGGCGCCTGATCGCCGTCTGCGGTGCAATGGGGCATGTGGGGACCTCACGCCTCGGACGGCGAGGGGAAGCGGCCTGGAGGAGGCGACCATGGACGCGCGACAGGGCACCTCTGAGCCCCGAGAACGGTCCGCCGCACGTGATGCCCGGTTGGTGGTGGACGAGCAGGGTGCCGTTGCCGAGTGGAGTGCGCAGGCGCAGGAGCTGCTCGGCTATCCGGCGGATGAGGTCCTGGGCCGCCCTGTGACGGCACTGCTGTCCGCCGGGGAGCGGTCGGCCTCCGCAGGCCTCACGGAGGAGACGCCGCCCCCTGGTGAACGGTTGGCCGCCCGGCATCGTGACGGGCACCTCCTCGATGTCCGCGCGCAGGTGCGCCTCCTGGTGGCAGACGGCACCGTGCGCTGGGCAGTGGTCCTGAAAGCCGCAGACGGCACCGATGAGCAGGAGCTCGATACGGCACTGCTGAGGGCGCTGCTGACCGATTCCCCGCTGGGAGTGCAGGTCCTCGACCCTGAGCTGCGGGTCGTCCGGATGAACTTGTCCGCGCCGGGAGCACGGGGAGTGGTGGGCGTGGAGGCCATCGGGCGCCTCGCTCGTGAGGTGGCTCCGGGCGTGATTGACGACGCTGCGGAGCAAATAATCCGATCGGTGCTGGAGACCGGTGAGCCGGTGATCGACTTCGAATACGGCGGCCGCCCCCCGACCGACCCTGATCACGATCACATGTACTTGGTGACGCTCCTGCCGCTGAAGGATGAGAACGGAAGCGTTCTCGGGGTGTGCATCACTTCGCAGGACGTGTCCGAGCGGCACCGGGCACAGACGCGCCTGGCCCTGCTGGTGGAGGCGGCCACCCGGATCGGTACGACGCTGGAAGTGACGACGACGGCGGACGAGCTGGCCGTGGTCTCCGTGCCGGCCCTTGCCGACGTCGTGGCTGTCGACGTCCTGGACGACGTGTTCCACGGTGAGGCGTCCCCGCCCGGGCCGGTGAGCGCCGAGGCGCTCGTGCGGCGCGCCGCTTGCCGCGCTGCCGAAGGGCTGGACGTTCAGCCGGCATACGCTCCGGACGAGCTGGTCCCGACCTACCCGCCGTTCTTCACCGCGTGCCTGACAGACCTGCAGCCCCGCCTGCTGCCTGACCTGAAGGCCGACCGCCAGTGGTCCACCCTTGAGCCTCACCGAGCCGAAATCGTGCGCAGGGCCGGCATGCACTCCATGATGGTCGTACCACTCACCGCCCGCGGTGTGATGCTCGGCATCGCCAGCTTCTACCGGACGAGGACCACCGATCCGTTCGATGAGGACGACCTCGCCCTCGCCACCGAACTCGCCGCCCGGGCGGCCGTGTGCATCGACAATGCGCGGCAGTACACGCGCGAGCGCAACGCCGCGCTCATCCTGCAACGCAGCCTGCTGCCGCGGCGCGTCCCGGCCCAGAACGCGGTGGAGGTGGCCTGGCGCCACGAGCCCTCCAGTAACGTCGGGGACTGGTTCGATGTCATCCCGCTCTCCGGCGCGCGGGTGGCTCTCGTGGTGGGGCGCCTGGTCGGGCAGAGCATGCAGGCAGCGGCGGAAATGGGCCAACTGCGCAGCGCCATCAACACCCTGGCCGCACAGGATCTGGCCCCCGACGAACTGCTCGCCCAGCTCAACGACCTGGTGACCGGCCAGGCCGATGCCCAACCTCCCGACGGCACCTCGGCAGGGACGCCTCTGGCACGGGCCACCTGTGTGTACGCGGTCTACGACCCCATCTCCCGACGCTGCACCTTCGCCCGGGCCGGCGGCTTGTCCCCTGTGATCATCAAGCCCGAAGGCGCGGTGGAATTGCCCGACGTCCCGTTCGGCCCACCGCTGGGCAGCGGCCGTCCGCCCTACGAGACCGTCGAAGTGGAACTACCGGTGGGAAGCGCCATCGTCCTGTCCACCAGCAGTCTCGTCCCGGGCGGGGACCCGCAGACGGTACCGGCCGGCCTGCGGCAGATCCTGGCCAACCCCCACCGGCCCATGGAAGACACCTGTGACGCCGTGGTCCGCGCACACCGGGACAGCGGGCAGGACAGCATCACGTTGCTGCTGGCACGCACCAAGGACCTCGGCGAGGACCAGGTGGCGGCCTGGACCCTGCCGAACGACCCCGCAGTCGTCACCACCGCCCGCACGCTGGCCCGTCGGCAACTCGCCAACTGGAGCCTGGAAGAGTTGGAGCCCACCACCGAACTGATCGTCAGCGAGCTGGTCACCAACGCCATCCGCTACGCCGGCGGCCCCATCCATCTGCGCCTCGTCCGCGACCTCACCCTCATCTGCGAGGTCACCGACGGCAGCAGCACCGCCCCACATCTGCGCCATGCGTACGACACCGACGAGGGCGGCCGGGGTCTCTTCCTCATTGCCCAGCTCACTCGCCGCTGGGGCACCCGATACGCCGCACGGGGCAAGACGATCTGGGCCGAGCAGGCCCTCCCCCTGGCCGATCACGATGAAGTCGAGGCTGCTTGATCACCCGCACGACGCCCCGGAACTGCGGCTGACGTCGATGGGCCAGTGGTCGACTCGATGGGATTCGTGGTCCGCAGGTAGATCCAGTCGGCGGGGAAGTCGTAGAAGCGCCAGCAGCTCGGCCTCGTCGTCGGTGACCTTCTTGACGGCCATCGTGGCGAGGCGCTCACCAGCGTGACGCCCGCACCAGCAGGAGCATGAGAAGTTCGGCTGCGGAGAGTGACCGGTCGCGGCAATAGACGACGACCACACGCCTGGACAGGGGGCTCGGCCGCACATCCAGTACGCAGAAAGGTCCATCCTGCAGGTCCTGGGCCACGGCGTACCGCGACATCAGGGATATGCCGAGGCCGACACGGACCGCCTGCTTGATCGTTTCCGTACCCCAGATGTCGATCTGCGGCGCCGAGCCCAGGCCCCATCGGCGCAGCATCTCCTGCGTATGCGTACGGGTACTGGACCCCGGTTCCCGGAGCAGAAACGTCTCCGATGACAATTCGTCGGCTGTGAGGGGCCGCCCGGACAGCGGATGATCGGCGCGCCCCACCACGACCAAGGGGTCCGGCACGAGATCCTCCATGACGTACTCGCCGACAGGCGGCACTCCGCTGGACACCCCGATACCGACCTCCCCTGTCGTGAGTCTTTCTGCCAGGTCGCCGGCATTAGTGACCACTAGCTCGCAATCCAGGGCGGGGAAGCGTTGCCGGAACTGCAGGATCAACGACGGCAGCACGTATGTGCCCACCGAGCAGGTCCCCCCGACCACAAGACGGGATTGCCGCAGGCTCGATGCTTCATGCACGGCGCCTACCGCCCGTTCCGCCATGGCCAGGATCTCCCGGGCCTGTGTGAGCAGCACCTCACCGGCCGGCGTCGCACGTGCGGTGGGGCCGGACCGGTCCACAAGCGTCGTCCGGAGCGAGGCCTCCAGCTTCCTGATCTGCTTGGACACCGTCGACTGACTCATAAAGAGCTTCTGGGCGGCCGCCGAGAAGCCGCCGCAGTCGATGACCTGGGTAAAGATCACCAGCTGGTCGAGGTTCAGAGTCATCCAGGCACTCCGCAACGGCCCTGTGGTCTGGGCGATGGACAGTCAAGGGAGATCGGGATACCGGACGGGCACCCCGCTCGGATTCCCCATGCGGAGGTCCAGGTGGACGGCCGCAGGGCCGGCGAATACAGCGGAACCACCTGTCCCGATCCCGCCGCAACCACTTCGTTCACCAGTGACGTTGCCATGGCGATACTGCGGGCTGTTCAGCCGGTGATGTCGCGGCCGAAGATCTGGCGGGCGATGGACCACTTCTGGATTTCGTTGGTCCCTTCGTAGATCTCACCGATCTTGCTGTCTCGGTAGATCGCCTCGACGGGCCCCGGCCGGCCGTCTGCGCCACGTTCGCGGGCGAAGCCGAGACCACCGAAGGCTTGGACGGCATCGCGTGCCATGTCGACCGACAGTCGGGTGGCGTAGTGCTTGGCCATCGCGGCCTCCGGCTCGGGAGAGGGATTCCCCGCGTCCAGTCGCAGTGCGGCCTTGGTGTAGAGCGAGCGGGCGTTCTCGATCTCCGTGGCACGGTCGGCGAGCAGGAACTGCCAGTGCTGGTTGGAGGCGACTGGCCGGCCGAATGTGCGGCGCGTCGACAGATGGGCCACTGTGTGGTCGAAGGCCGCCTGGGCCATGCCGACACCGGCGGCTGCGATGGCGATCCTGCCGTACGTCAGCGTGGCCAGCGCATGCCGCAGGCCACGCCCTTCAACACCGCCGAGCAGTGCGTCGTCGGAGAGCTCGACATCGGTGAAGTGCACGTCGGCGGTGACCTGTCCGCGGTTGCCCATCTTGCGGTCGGGCACGCCGACCTCGACGCCGGGCAGGCCGGTGTCGACGATGAACATGCTCAGCCGCTCGCCAGTGCGGGCCAGAACCAGGACGAACCCGGCGACCGGGGCGTTGGAGATCCAGCACTTGTGGCCGTTCAGCACCCACCCCGGTTCCGAGCGGGTCGCCACGGTCTGTACGGCCTGCGGAGACAGGTCGCTGGAGGCGTCCGGCTCGGTCGTGGCGAACGCGCCGACCAGCGTTCCGTCGACCACCTTGGGCAGCCAGCGCTTGCGCTGCGCGTCGGTGCCCTGGTTGAGCGCGTTGCCCACCAGGACGCTCTGCACGTCGAAGATGGCCGCGACGCTGCTGGAGTAGTAGGCCAGTTCCTCGATGACAGCGGCCGCGGCGGTCGCCGGGTGAGTCAGTCCGTGGCCGCCGACATCGGCGGGCAGAGGAATGCCGAGGATGCCTTCTTCGGCGAGCGCGTCGAACACGTGCCGCGGGAAGCCATCTGTGCGTTCGTCTCCGCCGGCGATGGCCGCGGCGTGCGGGGCGACGCGCTTCTCGGCGAACGCACGCACCGCTGCTCGCACGTCCTGGGTCTCCTGGGTGGCGAGGAGTTCGTGATAGAGGCGATCCGCCCGGCGTTGTGGAGGTGAAGTCATGAGGGTCAGCCCGGCGGGCGGGAGCGGCTCGGCGGTGGGGTGCCTGGCGGGGGTGGTTGCGGCTGACATGGTGATTTCTCCTTGGTTCAGTGCGCTGCGGGCGCGGCAGAGGCTGCGGTGCGCAGTTCGTAGGGGGTGGGGTCGAAGCGGCGTGTCGTGCGGCGGTATTTCCAGGTCGCGTCTGGCCAGTTGGCCGAGGCCAGGCCGTCTGCGCCCTGGTAGAAGCTCGTGCAGCCGCCGACCGACCAGACCGTGCCTGCCAGCCGTGCTGTTTGCTGTTCGATGTAGGTGTTTTGGTCCGTGGCGCGGACCTCGATGCTGGTGATGCCGCGTGCGCGCATCAGGCGCAGCGCGTCCATTGCATACGCCACCTGGCACTCCTCCTGGAACACATGGGAGTTGTGGCCGGTGGCGCTGCCCGCGCCGCCGAGGCGGAACAGGTTGGGGAAGTTGGTCACGGTGATGCCGAGGTAGGTGTGCGGGTTGCCGTTCCAGCATTCGGCCAGGGTCCGGCCGTCGCGTCCGCGCAGGTGTTCCGCGATCGGCGGGTCGCTGACGTGGAAGCCGGTGCCGAAGATGATCACGTCGGCGGGGTGCTCGCGGCCGTCGGTGGTGACCACCGAGTCCGCCCGTACCTCGTGGACGCCGGCGCTGACCACCTCGACATTGGGTGCCGACAGGGCCGGATACCAGTTGTTGGAGATCAGGATGCGCTTGCAGCCCAGCTCCCAGTCCGGGGTCAGGCGCTTGCGCAGCGCGGGGTCGGCGACCTGGCGGCGCAGGTGGTGCAGGGCCATCCTGGTCGCGATCCGCCGTACCTGGGGCGAGACCATGATCTTCCATGTCACCAGCTCACGCATCCAGTACTGGCGGTGGCGTACCAGTCGCTGCAGCCATGGCGCGGCGGTGTAGAGCCGTCGTTCGGTCCGGGTCGTCGCTCGGTCCATCCGGGGGGTGACCCACGGTGCGGTCCGCTGAACCACCGTCATCCGCCCGACCTGTGGCTGGATCGCGGGTACGAACTGGATCGCCGAGGCGCCGGTGCCGACGACGACCACTGTGCGGCCGGTCAGATCGAGGTCGTGGTTCCAGCGGGCGGAGTGGAACACCTCACCGGTGAATCCGTCCAGGCCCTTCAGTTGCGGGGTCGACGGTTCGGCGATGGGGCCGCTGGCGTCGATGAGCATGTCGGCGGTGAGCGGTCCGGTGCTGGTCTCGATCCGCCAGCGCTGCGCGGCGTCGTCCCAGGCCGCCTCCAGCAGGCGGCAGCCGAAGCGGATGTGCGGTATCAGCCCGTGGTCGCGGGCGACCCGGCGCAGGTAGTCGCGGATCTCGGACTGCTGGGAGAAGGCCCGGGTCCAGTGCGGGTTGGGCGCGAAGGACAGGGAGTACAGATTCGACGGGATGTCGCAGGCGCAGCCCGGGTAGGTGTTGTCCCGCCAGACGCCGCCGACCTCCTGCTCCCGCTCCAGCAGGGCGAAATTCTCCCCTTGGGTTTTGAGCGCGTGGGCCGCGGCCAGCCCGCCGAATCCGGCCCCGACGACGACAACGCGCAGATGCTGCGGCTCGAACTCAGCGGTCATGCGGGTAGCCCCTCTAGAAAAGCTAACGTGAGTCGCGTTAACCTCCCACCCATGGCAGCAGTCGTCAAGAGCCCAGAACCCGAACCGTCCAGCTCCGGGCCGGACCCGGCCGAACCCGGCCGCCCGCGCCGCCGGCAGCCGGTCCAGGCCCGCAGTCGCGAGACCGTCGAGCGGATCCTCGACGCCGCGGCCGCCCTCCTTGAGGAAGGTGGCGTCGACGCCGTCACCACCCGTGCCATCGCCGAGCGCGCCGGCATCACCGCGCCCTCGCTCTACCGCTTCTTCGCCGACCGTGATCAGGTCCTCGACGCGCTGATGGAACAGCACCTCGAACGGCTCGGCGCCTTCCTCGCCGAGACCGAGGCGGGCTGGTCGCCCTCGTCACCGACGGAGTTCGTGGGGCGCGAACTCGACTCCGTCGTCGCCTACTTCCAGGCCAACCCCAACGCCGCCCGGCTGTGGCTGGACGGGCGCGTCTCGCCGACGGTGCGGGCCGAGGTGCGGCGCTACCACCGCCGCACCGCCCAGCGCCTGCACGACGTGGCCGTCGCGGCAGGCCTGCTCGCCCCACAGACCGACCTGCTGGTCTTCGTGATGCTGGTCGAACTCGGCGACCGAATCCTGGACCTGGCGTTCCGGGAGGGCCGCGAACCCGACACCGACGTGATCCGCCACGGCCGCATCGCACTCACCGCCTACCTGGAAGCCGCGCTACCGCAGTAGGGCCCACCGCCCGACGCAGACGCGGACAGCAGGCATCGCGCCATCGGCACCACCTGACGCCAAGCGCCGCCGGTCACCCCACCCGAGTGCCCGACGACGCCGGTGCCGTCACCGATCCCAGACAGGAGGGCTCTATGTCCTTACAAGACGAACTCCCCCGCACCACCCTGCCCATGCCCGACCGCCCCCGGCCCGGGCTGACCACGTACGACGCCCGGGAGCCGGAGACGTCGTTCGCGCCGATCACGCCGCTACGGCCGCCGGCGGACGCGCCGAACGTAGTGGTGATCCTGCTCGACGACGTGGGCTTCGGCGCGTCCAGCGTTTTCGGCGGCCCGATCGACACCCCGGCGGCGCAGCGACTGGCCGACGGCGGGCTGCGCTACAACCGGTTCCACACCACCGCGTTGTGCTCGCCGACCCGGCAGGCGCTGCTGACCGGCCGCAACCACCACTCGGTCGGCATGGGCGGGATCACCGAAATAGCCACCTCAGCGCCGGGATACAACACGATCCGGCCCAACTCCAAGGCGACGCTGGCCGAGACGCTGCGGCTCAACGGCTACGCCACCGGGCAGTTCGGCAAGTGCCACGAGGTGCCGGTGTGGGAGACCAGCCCGGCCGGCCCGTTCGACCGCTGGCCGACCGGCAGCGGCTTCGACTACTTCTACGGCTTCGTCGGCGGGGAGACCAGCCAGTACTACCCCGCGCTGTACGAGGGCACCACCCCGATGGAGCCCGAGCGCACCCCGGAAGAGGGCTACCACCTCACCGAGGACCTCGCCGACCGCAGCGTGGACTGGGTCCGCCGCCAGCACGCGCTGCAGCCCGACCGCCCGTTCTTCCTGTACTTCGCGCCCGGCGCGACCCACGCCCCGCACCATGCCCCCAAGGAGTGGTCCGACCGCTATGCCGGCCGTTTCGACGCGGGCTGGGACGCGTTACGCGAGGAGATCTTCGAACGGCAGAAGCAGCTCGGCGTGATCCCGGCCGACGCCGAACTGACCGCGTTCAACGCGGAGATCCCGCACTGGGACGAGATGCCCGACGACCTCAAGCCGGTGCTGACCCGTCAGATGGAGGTCTACGCCGGATTCCTGGCCCACACCGACGCCCAGATCGGCCGGCTGGTGCAGACCCTGGACGACCTGGAACTGATCGACAACACGCTGATCTACTACATCATCGGCGACAACGGCGCCTCGGCCGAGGGCACCCATCACGGCAGCTTCAACGAGGCGATCAACTTCAACGGCCTGAGCGCGCTGGAGACCACGGACTTCCTGCGCTCCAAGGTGGACGAGTTCGGTACGCCCAGCGCCTACAACCACTACGCGGTGGGCTGGGCACACGCGATGTGCACGCCGTACCAGTGGACCAAGCAGGCGGCCTCGCACTGGGGCGGCACCCGCAACGGCACCATCGTGCACTGGCCCGTCGGCATCACCGCCCGGGGCGAGATCCGCGAGCAGTTCTCCCACGTCATCGACATCGCACCGACCGTCCTGGAGGCGGCCGGCCTGCCCGAGCCCACCACGGTGCACGGTGTCACCCAGGCCCCCATCGAAGGCGTGAGCATGGGCTACTCCTTCGACGACGTGAGTGCGCCCGAGCGGCACCAGACGCAGTACTTCGAGATCGCCGGCAACCGCGGCGTCTACCACCGCGGCTGGACCGCGGTCACCAAGCACCGCACACCCTGGGAGCTGCAGGGAGAGAAGCTGGTGGCCTTCGACGACGACGTGTGGGAGCTGTACGGCCCCGACGACTGGACCCAGTCCCGCAACCTGGCAGCCGAGCAGCCCGAGATGCTCCACAAGCTGCAGCGGCTGTGGCTGATCGAGGCGACCAAGCACGGCGTGCTGCCGCTGGACGACCGCGGTGCCGAGCGGTTCAACTCCGACCTGGCCGGCCGGCCGGAGCTCATCCGCGGGAACACCCAGGTGCTCTTCCCGGGCATGGGCCACCTCAACGAGAGCTGCGTCATCAACATCAAGAACAAGAGCCACGCCGTCACCGCACAGGTCGTGATCCCGAAGGGCGGCGCCGAGGGCGTCATCCTGTCCCAGGGCGGCACAGCGGGCGGTTGGAGCTTCTACGTCCGCAACGGCCGACTGCGCTACTGCTACAACCTGGTGGGCCTGCAGTACTTCTACGTCGGCTCGGACCACAAGCTCCCGGCCGGCGAGCACCAGGTGCGGATGGAGTTCGACTACGACGGCCCGGGCCTGGGCAAAGGCGGCACCGTCACGCTCTGGGTCGATGGTGCCGAGGTGGGCCGCGGGCAGGTGCCGGTGACCCAGGCCATCGTGTTCTCGGGCGACGAGACGACCGACGTGGGCCGCGAGTCGGGCTCGCCCGTCACGCCGGAATACCCGGCGCGCGGCAACGACTTCACCGGCGAGATCCGGGGGGTGCAGATCGACGTGGACGCCGCCGCGGCCGACCAGGACCACCTGATCCCGATCGACGAGCGCTGGCGGATCGCCATGACCCGGCAGTGACGGGACGTCATTGACGTAGGACGGCGGGCTGCCCGTCCCGCGAGCAGCCCGCCTCCGGATTGCCGGGCCCCTACGTGACACCGGGCCGGGCACTCGACCGATTCAGGTCCGCACTGACCCCCAGCGCCGGGCCCGTCCCCGTCGCGCAGACGAGACGGTCGGGCTCCTGCAACCTCTGGGTGTGCCACGGCACACCTCGGAAGCCCAAGGGTGTGTGTTCGGCGATTCCATGCGGCGCGCCACCGCCCTACGTTGGGCCCTCGGCAGCCACGACGGAACGGCAGCATAGCCACAGCGCGCCACGACCAGCGGCCCCCGAATGCCTCCGCCCAAACCGCAGACCGACCAGGAACCCACACCATGGACGAGATCACTTTCACCAGCGGCAACGACCAGTGCTCCGCCTGGCATCTCCCGGCGAGGTCTATGTCGGCCCCGGGCAGGAGCAGGCGCTGGCCGACCAGCTCGACTTCCTGCGCCGCCCTCTGACGAACCGCTCGGCGGGAGCGTCAACCCCTGCCGCACGGTCACCACGCCGAAGCACCAGACCAGCCACTGCCGACCAGCCGTTCCCCCGCCGGAACGCCGTACCCCGGTATGTCCCACCCATCCGCGTTCACCACTAGAGGCCGGAGCCAGCAATGAAATTCAAGAACCTCAAGAACCGTGTTGTCCTCATCACCGGCGCCGGCAGTGGCATGGGTCGCGAAACGGCGCTGCTCAGCGCCCGGCGTGGCGCCACACTCGTCATCTGCGACCGCGATGAAGCCGGGCTGAAGGAGACCGCGGAGGCTGTCCGCGCTCTCGGCAGCGAGGTGCTGGCGCACACCGTCGATGTCACCGACCCCGCGGCGATGGACGCCTTCGCCGACGCCGTGCACGCCCGGTTCGACGCGGTCGACGTGCTCATCAACAATGCCGGCATCGGCGTCCTCGCCAAGTTCTTTGACACCAAGCCCGAGGACTGGGACCGGCAGATCGCGGTCAACCTCAAGGGAGTCGTGCACGGCTGCGAGCGCTTCATCCCCCGCATGATCGAGCGCGGCACCGGAGGGCACGTCGTCAACGTGTCGTCGGGCGCCGGATACTTCCCCTCCGCGGTCATGTCCGCATACTCCGTCACGAAGTTCGCGGTGTTCGGCCTCACCCTGAACCTGCGCATCGAGCTGCGCCCGCACAAGATCGGCGTGACCGCCATCTGCCCTGGCGTCATGAACACTCCGATCATTCGTACCAGCATCGTCCGCGGGGCCGACGCCGGCGGGCAGGCCGACCGGGTCCGGAGCATGTACATGCGTCGTGGCTATCCGCCCGAGCGCGCCGCGGAGAAGGTCCTGCGTGCGGTGGGGCGCAACCGCGCGATCGCGCCGGTCGGGCCCGACGCCCACGCCATGTACGCGCTCAACCGCCTCGCGCCGCCCCTTGCCCGCTGGATCAGCGGCCGCGTGACCCACATGTTCGACTGATCATGACGAACGCGACGCCGGGTTTCGGTGATTTCCAGCTCGAGGTCTATATGCGCGGTCTGTCGGGTGTGCGCGAGAACCTGCCGTTCACCTATACGGAGCTCGAGGCCCGCGCGCACGCGGCGCTGCCGCCGGACATCGTGTCCTACGTCGCGGGCGGGGCCGGCAACGAGTACACCCAGGGCTCGCACTCGGCGGCGATGACGGCATCGTGCACGTCCGGCGATCGCTGCTGGCCGAGGCGGATCTGCTGATGGCGATCGACGGCTACCCGACGATTGCCGACCTGGGTCCTGACGCGCTGCTCAAGCGGCTCTGAACCGCGCGGGCCAGGACTCGCCCCGGGCGCCGACCGGTGCGCCCGGGGCGAGTCCTACGTCTGCAGTTCTCACGGAGCCGATGCCAACCTCCCCTGGTCGACGGCACATTGACTGCCCCGGAGGTGTCGGTACGAAGACTGCGGAGCCTTGGTCCCCGGAGCGCGCTGAGCAGCACGCCCGTCGCGCGAGCAGCCACCGTCGTCGTGCCGCCGACCAGGGCCGGGGAGCGAGTCCTTGCCGCCATGGCCGACCCTGGCGTGCTCAGCCGGCGGGCGGTCCGAGACGCCGCCTGAGCTCGAGCGCCAGCTCGACTGCGAGGCGTCGCTCGCCCGGCTCATAACCGAGCAGCTCGCTCGCCCGCACGATGCGTTTGAGAACCGTGTTGCGGTGGGTGTACAGGCGGGCGGCGGTGCGCGGCGCGTTCTCGGCCTCCTCGAGATAGACGCGGAGCGTCTCGCGCAGTCGTGCCGCCGTGGGTTCCTCCTCGGCAAGTGGTCCGAGTGTGGTCGCGACGAACTCGGCGGCATGGCGTGGATCCTGCGCGGCGAGCACGGTGACCTCGAGTTCCCGGTAGGAAGCGAGCCGTTCGCTGTCGGGGTTGCCGAGGAGCAGACGGTGCACGGTCAGAGCGGCCTCGTGGCTGGCGCGAAAGCCGGCTATGCCCTGACGAGTGGGGCCGATCGCGGCACGCAGACTGTCATGCGTCCGCGCCATCGCCGAGCGCAGATCCTCGAGGGGCGGTTCCCCGTTGGTACCGATCCAGGCCCACAGCGTGGTCGTCCCTGCGGGCAGCGTAAGACGCTTGCGTGCGCCTGCGGCGCGGGCGAGCACGAATGCCGCCGACTCCAACGCTCCGTGAGGCGCACCGGGCGGCTCAGCCCAGACGACGACTGCGGTGTGGCTCCGCTCGAGCGCGTAAGCCATCCGCTGACCGGCGACCGCAGGGTCGACGGGCGCGCCGTCGAGGATCAACCGGACGGTCTCGGTGCGCCGGGCGAGCGCGCCGCCGATCACCTCCTCGCGCTCGCGCTGGGCCTCGGCGAGAACGACACGCAGCGTCTGGTCGACATAGCGGAAGGTGAGCGAGAGCGAGAGCTCGGTGACACCCATCAGTTCGGGCCCGGGGCCCACGACCTCGTACGCGCAGGCCATCCAGCGTTCGAGCACCACCTGCTGGCCGCGCCGATAGCCCTCATAGATCGCGTCGAGGTCGATACCCCGACGCGCGACAGTGCGGGCACCGTCGAGTACTTCGGGCGGGATCGGGGTCGACAGGGGTGCCTCCGCGTGCCGCGCGAACGTGAGAAAGCGCTGAAGGTGGCCGCGGTTGTTGGCGGTTAGTTCGGCCACGATCGCGGCGTCGGCCCCGAACGCCGGGACCGCCTCGATCGCGGTGGCGTCCATATCGGCAATGGTCTCGTCGAAATCGAGGGCCAGTCGGTCCGCGATCACGGCGGCAAGCTCGAAGGTTCGTGCTGTCGGCTTCAGCGTCCTCACATGCGAAGTGTGCCGTCGCACACCACCCTCCACAAGGCAGGGCATGCGACGCATCCCTGGTGGCAGCGGTGATCAGTTCCACACGATCGTGACCCGCTCGTCGCGTCGGGTTCCCACCAGGGGCGGTCCTGCCGCAGGCGGACCGGGTACTGCTGGTGGCCGTCGACCACTGCACGAGCCTGACCAAGCGGCAGCTTGCGCCGCTCTTCGGCTGCTCACCTGCGACTGCGTGCCGGTCATCCAGCGGCTGCGGTCTCACCTGGCCGTCGACCAGGCCCGTCGGCTCCGCCCCGCCGTACCGAAGGCGTGGCGGGATCCGGGCCCGCGCTCCTCGACCCCGAGCTCCTCGGCCGGCGGTGCGGTCGATCCTGTGTCACTCCGCAGCTCGCCGGCCAGGCTCCAGCCGGTCGAGCAAGGTATGGAAAGCGGCGTCTGCCCGGTCCCAATCGCCATCGGCCAGCCGTGCAAGGAGGATGCGACACGTCCTGGACGCCGTCGAGGCCAAGTTCCCCAAGGCCGCCGAAACCTCGATGCCGCCCAGCACGAACTGCTGGCCTTCACCGCCTTCCCCCGCGAGACCTGGAGCCAGATCCGGTCCAACAACCCGCAGGAGAGGCTGAACAAGGAAATCAGGCGTCGCACCGACGTGGTCGGCATCTTTCCCGACCACACTGCGCTGATCCGCCTGGTCGGCGCCGTCCTCGCCGAGCAGAACGCCAAATGGACCGAGGCCCGCAGCTGCATGGGCCGCGAACTCCTCGGCAAGACCCGACTCCATGCGAACGAGTCATGGACCGGCGAGACCCGTCCTGCCCACCGAACTCAGCCCATACCTCAAAGAAGATGACCGAGTGGCCGTCGATACACCACTTCGGCGGACATGACCTGGCACGCCCCCTCAGGGACCTCCCGATAGGTACTGATGCAGGTATTTTTCCGCTGTTGCAAGGCCTCGCCACGAGGGGACACTTCCACCAGCTCACCTGTTCGGATTGCAACAGTCGGTGGGCGTTGGAGCTGAGCCTGCGTGGTTGGAGAGATGACGGCGTGGTGTATAGCGGGGGTTGCCTGTTGGGTCGCGAGGCCGAGACGCAGGTGTTGGCCGAGCTGGCAGCCTCTGCGGCGGCGGGGGCCGGCCGGACGGCATTGGTTTCCGGTGAGGCAGGCATCGGCAAGACGGCCCTTCTGAGGTCGGCGGCGGCAACAGCGGAGCGTTTAGGGATGCGGGTGCTCTACGCAGCAGCGCAGGAGTTGGAGCACCAGCGTCCGTTCACCTTGATGTCTGCTTGCTTGGGAATGGACAGCGACTCGGCCGATCCCGCACGGGCTCGGGCCGCCGAGTTCCTACGTGATGAGGCTCGGTACGGCCTCCCGGGTGCGACGGCGACGGCGGCCCTCCCCGCCGTCGGCGCCATGCTCGGTCTGGTCGAGGACATGTGCGCCCAGGGGCCGCTGGCACTGGTACTCGATGACCTGCAGTGGGCGGACCCGGCGAGTGTGCAGGCGCTGCACAGACTCATGCTGTCAGCCCAGCAGTTGCCCTTGCTGATTGCCGCGGCATGGCGTCCGGTGCCCAGGGCCCGGGAGGTGAACCTGCTCTCCCGGACACTGGCGGTCGGCGTGATCACGCTGCTGGAGCTGGAGTCGCTGACTCCATCGGCCGTTTCGGCGTTGCTGGCGGACCAGTGCGGGGGCGAGCCCGGTCCACGGCTGCGGCGTGTGGCCGAGGGGGCGGCCGGAAACCCGTTGTATCTCGAAGAGCTGGTCGCCGCCCTCCATCGGGAGGAGGCGATCGAGGTCCGCGCCGGGACCGCGGACGTCTCAGTCGACTGCGAGCTTCCGTCATTGCCTGGGCTGATAACCCACCGGCTGGCGTATCTGCGCGACGACGTACTGCATGTCCTGCGTGTCGCTGCCGTGCTCGGCTCCGACTGCACCGTCACCCGACTCGCGGCGGTCCTGGAGAAGCCGACCCATGAATTGCTGCGTATCGTCGCCGAGGTCGTAGCGGCCGGAGTGCTCCGGGACGACGGCGACAGGCTGGTCTTCCGCCACGACCTCATACGGCGCTCGCTGTATGACGCCGTGACAGGCTCGGCCAGGGAGATGCTGCACCTGAGGGCAGCGCAGGCCCTGGCACACGCCGCAACCGCCCCTGAACGAGTGGCGGAGCACCTGCTGCAAGGTGCGCCGGAGGGCGGGGAGTTCCTGACCGCCTGGCTCGTTCAGTCTGCGGCGCGACTGACGACGCGGGCACCGGCACTCGCCTTGGGCCTGCTCCGGAGAGCCCTCGCGCTCGGCGACCCCGGCGACCCGCGTCGCGAACTGCTGCATCTGCACCATGCCGTCGCCCAGCTGACTCGCGACGTGGGGGAGGCGGAAGAGGGCGACCGGGTCGCCCTCTCGAGTCTGCGCGATCCCAGACTGGAGTCAACGCTGCGCTGGATCACCGTGCAGGCGTCATTCGCCCGGGGTCGGCCCGACCGTGCGCTCGACGAGGCACGAACAGCGTGCGCGAGTCCTCACGTGCCCACGGTGGACTCCGTACGGTTCCAGGCGTTTGGCAGCATCTGCCTGCTCGCCTCGGGCGACCTCGCGCAGACCGGGGCGACCGCGGCGGCAGCGCGGCGCAGTGCCGGCGAACTCGGCGACAACCCCGCCCTCGCCCATGCGCTGCACGTCCTGGCCGCCAAGCGGTTCGTCGAGGCACCAGACGACGAAGCCCTGGAACTGGCACGGCAGGCCTCCAGCCTCATGCCGGAGACCATGCATCCCGCGCAGTGGCTCGGGGGGAAACTCGCCATGGCCAACTGTTATGCGGATCTTGACCATTGCCAGGACGCCTTACGCACCCTGGCCGCAGTCCGCGATGCCGTCGAGCACACAGGCGGAGTCTTCCTCCCGTGGTACCACCTTTCCTGCGCGCTCCTGGCGTTCCACGCAGGCGACTGGGACGATGCGCTGGCCGACGTCGAGGCGGGGCTCGGTTCGGGCAAGGCTTTCGGAATGAGCCGGGCATTGCATGCGGTGGCAGCACTCATCGCGGTCCACCGGGATCAAACCGCTGTCGCCGAAGCCCACTTGACCGCCTCGGACGGGGCTTCGGACAGCGGGACGTTCGCGTGGTTCTATGAGTACCTGCCGCTGTGCGCGAGCGCTCTCATCGACGAGGCGCGCAATGAACCCGAGCGCGCGTACAGGCGGCTCGCCCTCGCGTTCGACCGCGGCATCGGTCATCTGCCCGGCCGACTGATCCTCGGCTTCCTGACACCCGATCTCGTCCGCCTCGCCCTGGCCGGGAACGACACCGCCAACGCGCGGCGATTCGCCGATGCCGCCCGGGCCAGGAGCGAGATCAGCGGCGCCCCCCACCACGTCGGTGACGCACGCCGATGCCAAGGGCTGCTGCTGCAGGATCCGGATCTGCTTCTCGACGCTGCCCGCTGCTATCAGGAGGCGCCGCGACCGTTGAACGAGGCGCGCGCCTGCACGGATGCGGCGGAACTGCTGGCCCGGAGCGGACGCCTGGCCGAAGCCCGTGCCGCGCTGGATCGTGCGCTGGCTCTGCACGCACGCCTGGGTGCCGACTGGGACGCCGCTCGCGCCACCACACGGCTGCGCGCAGCCCGCACGGGGCGTGGCGGGCGCACGCCCCCAAACGCCGTCCGTCACGGGTGGAACGCACTCACCACCACGGAGCGACTCATCGCCGACCACGTCGCCAAGGGACAATCCAACCCCAAGGCCGCGGCATGCATGGGCATTTCTCCCCGCACGGTCAGTACGCACGTGTCCAACATCCTCAGGAAACTGGGGATGACCTCACGCGTTGAACTCGCCGCCGAGGTGATCCGCAGGCAGAACCGTGACCGGCCCTCGGGGCGCTCGGAGTAAACGACCGCGCTCGGCTACCTCACACCAGCCGAGTTCGAGCAGCAACTGACCGCATCACATACGTTGTGACTCCCGTATGAAACCCATGTCCACTCCCGGTGGTCAACCTCAGCGCGCGGCGAACCCGTTCGCGCGTACACGCGGCTCGCGCTCGGCTTCGACCGTGGCGCATCGGTCACCTGCGGGCCGTCTGGTCCTCGGCTTCCTGACACCCGATCTCGTCCGCCTCGCCCTGGCCGGGAACGACACCGCCAACGCGCGGCGATACGCCGAAGCCGCCCCAGGCCAGGAGCGAGACCAGCGGCGCCCCTCACCACCTCGGGGACGCCCGCCGATGCCAAGGGCTGTGGCTGCAGGACCTGACATGCTTCTCGGCGCCGCCCGCTGCTATCACGAGGCGCCGCGACCGACGAACGGGGCGCACGCCTGCACGGATGCGGCGGAACTGCCGACCCGGAGCGGACGCCTGGTTCACCACCACGGAGCGCCTCATCGCCGACCACGTCACCAAAGGACAATCCAACCCCAAGGCCGCGGCCCGCATGGGTATTTCTCCCCGCACGGTCAGTACGCACGTGTCCAACATCCTCAGGAAACCGGGGATGACCTCACCTGTTGAAATCACCGCCGAGGCGATCCGCAGGCAGGAGTCAAAACCGCCGCCTCCCTTGGTGGGCAATGAGCGGCATTCCCACGGACCGTGGCAGGAAAGCCTACGTCAGTTGACGGATGTACGACGTTTTGCGCCAAAGTACTTTCACCTTGGCGGGAGACAGACGCAGTCCAGGTCGAGTACCGGGATTCCACCCGCCGTGGAGGCACGCATCGAGGGTTTGATGTCCGGCCGGCGTGCACACTGAACGAAAGGGAGATACACCGTGATGGATAAACCACCTTCCCGCAGATCGGCGTCGCGTATGACCGCTGGTCTGCTGACGCTGGCGCTCTCGGCACTCAGCGTCGCGGTGTCACCGCTCACGACGGGAATCGCCAACGCCGACAGTTCGGACCTCGAGGGATTGACGCTGAAGCTGGCCGACGAACGCCGCTACCTGGACCTTGATCGGGATTCATCGGAAGCGGGAGTGAGCGTTGTCGCGAAGCTTTACTCCGACGTGGTGGCGGATGAGTGGAGCTTCGTTCCGGTTCCGGACAGCAACGGCCGTTTCCAGATTAGGAACGACAGGACTGGGGGATGCATCGACTTCAACTCCGACAACGATCATCTGAACAAGAACCCCACCTGTGACCCGAACAACCCCAAGCAGAACTGGTACATCCAGCCGTCGGACCTGAGGCCCAACACATACATCATCCGAAACTACCGCAACAACAAGTGCATGGACCGCCTCAATGGCTACAGCAACCTTTCAGGTGTCACGGTCGGCCTCTACGGCTGCGGGAACCGGAACACCAACCAGGCATGGGAGATCCAGGGCAACTCGGATAACGCCGGAGCCGCACTGGACAATATGGCTCTCTCGTACGCACTCAAGCAGTACGAGGACCGATCCGACATCATCAGGTCAGCGACCTATGTCGTGGACGCAGACAGGAGCGACAGGGCGGTCCTCGCCGCGTACCAGAACGTGACGCAAGACGGCGGATCGACGACGAACTACTCGACACTCATCGCCGACCACTCGGTGAGCTGGAGCCAAACAACGGGGACCACCGTCACGATCACCAACGGCTTCAGCACCATGATCGGGGTCGATTTCAAGTTTTCGCCTGTCCCAGGGCGCCTAACCGACGTCACCCTCAAGACTTCCATAACACAAACCTACAGCAGCGCAAGGGCGGACTCGACGTCCGCCACCGAGACAGGCACCCGAGTCCTCCGCATCAATCCTGGTGAGCACGGCTGGGTCCTACGTGCCCAACTCACCAAGACGGTGCGGGGGACATGGACAGTGCAAAACGACCTCGGAACGAGTTGGACCGGCCTCGGAACCGCCACGGTCCCCGTGGCGGAAAATACCGACAACCGACGAAGCGATGTCGTCCTGTGCACGTCGGACAGTGAGCAGCAGCTCTGCAGGGACACCGACCCCGCATCGGCCTGACGCGTCCGTAGTACGGTGGGCCTGCCGGCGAGCCGGCAGGCCCACCGCCATGAGGCGGAGTGGTGTCATCCCCCACGAACTCCCGTCGACCGTGCATGCGCCTACTTTTCATAGCCGGGCCGCCGACAAGGCCTTTCTGTTCGGCCATTTGGCCGTCGGTCCGGTTGTGCCGTACGAAAAGTCCGCCACCATCTCCGGGCCGCACGTGACCTTTCGGCATCTCACCGATCGGGCGGCGGTACGGATGAGCTCCAGGACCGCGCCGGGCTGGGACATTCTTGAGCGGCCCGGCCCGCACCAGCAGAGCACCTGCCGCGGGCTCTGGATGCCCCGTCGGCCGCGCCGGCGTCGCGGCGACCGCGGGTCTCGGTATCACCGCTGAATCCTTGCGGATGTGGGTCGCAAGGACGGGCCCGAGGCGGTACGGAAGGCCACGACGCCGACGTCAGCGCGGCGCAGGAGGTGACCCGGCTGCGTGAGGAGAACATGCGACTGCGCCAGGCCGAGGCGGAGTGGCAGTTGGAGCGCGAGATCCTGCGCCGGGCAGCCGCCTGCTTCGCTCGGGAAGTGAAGTGAGCCCCTGCCGCTGGGACTTCATCTCGAGAACCGCGTCGGTTTCGGCGTCAAGCGGATCTGCCGGGTGGTAGGCGTCTCCCGCTCCGGCTACTACCGGCATCTTGCCACCGCCCAGGTCCGTGCCGATCGCCGGACCGAGGAAGAGCGCAGGGTGGCCGAGATCCACGAGACCCACGTCGATCATCGCGGTGCCCATGGGGCTCGCTGCCATGCCGAGTTGAAGGGCCGCGCGCGGAAGACCAACCGCAAGCGCGTCACACGGCTGATGCGGTCAACCGCATCACCGGCCATCACCTGCGGCGGACGAAGCGCACGACCATCGCCGTCAAGACGGCGCCGCCCGCGCCGGGGCCGTGTTGGCCGGCCGTAGGGGCCGGTGCGGTCGACCAGGTGGACGTGGCGGCAATCAGCCGTCCATGCGCAGTGATCCGGTCCCAGCGCAGCTCGAATCCACTCAGCTCTGCCTGCTGCCGGGGAGGGGTGACCTTGAGCATCGCGTGCTGGTCGACGCTTCGCACGATCCGGAACGTGGTGCCCGAGGCGACGCTGGGCGAAGAGAGCAGCGTAGGGCCACCCATGGCGCGCACCGAAGGGGCTGCCAGTGCGAAGCGGGTGACGCGGCCTGCGGTGTCGGTGGCCTCGACGGCGAGCCTCCACACCCCGTCCAGGAGGCGGGGACCCGCCTCTGCCGGGCCGTCATGCCTGTGGTGACGCAACGGCGTGGTCGCGGTGAGCAGCAATGTGCCGTCCGACTGTGGTTCCGGATGCAGGGCGACGGTGCGCATGCGGCCCCGTTGCCCCAGCATCAGCTTGGCGCTGCCGAGATCCCCTGGTCGGATCGGGGAGGGCACTGCCACGTTCAGGGTGCGGCCGCCGAGTACCGACAGATGAGCAGGTGAATGTACCTGCCGCGTGGAATAACAAGGTCTTACTCATGACGTTTCGGAATAGCCCTTTCTGATCTTCGCTCGCATATCGCATTCACGAGGACCTTTACCGGCCCGGCACGCACTCCCGCAACCGCGTGTGATTTACCTCACGGGCGTGAAAAGGGAACCATTTCTCGCGCATTCCTTCTCTCTCTCGAAAAGCAGGAGAGGGGTAGGAAATGAGACAGCGAGTGGTCATCGGCCGATACGAGTGCAGCAAGGCCGACATCACGCAGGTGTCGGCGAAGTCAGGTCCCGATGTTGCATCGCCCGTAAGTAAACGCGCCGGCAATGCAGAGGGATCGCCCATTGTCCGGATCCAGCGCAGGGTGATGCCGCACCGCCTGCGCCGCGCGTTAGCCGGCCGGTACTCGCCCGAACAACGCCGACGCATCATGAGGGCACTCAGCGGTGCCGCCGTGGGCCACATCGTCCACCAGGCGAGCCGCATCGGCCTTGCCGCTCTGCACCGCTATGTCCTCGCCGCCTGTGGCGGCGTGGTAGCGACTGTGGGCGCCCGCCCGCGCATCGCCTTCGTGGACGAACAGCTCTCCCCGGAGTCAGCCCGGCGCGCCAACCTCGGCACGGTCACCGAAGCCCGGGAAACCGCGGGCATCGACTACTTCTGCATACGGAGCCGGGACCGCCACGCAACCGCGGTCGCCGTCTCTCCAAGCGACCGGGACCGCACCCTTCGTGCCCTGGAGGAGCTGTGCCGTGCCCTGCCCGGCTATCTCGGCTCCCACGGCCATCCCCCGTACCAGTGCGCACGGGCGAGATGTTCGCCCTCGTCCTCCCGGAGGAAATCCGCTTTCCCATCGACGCTGTCTACACCTGGGTGGACGGCTCCGACCCGCAGCGGCCGCGCCGCCGCTCCGCCTTCAGCTGCACCGGATGTCACCAGGAAGCGGCCAACGCCGCGCGCTACGCCGACCATGGTGAACTCCGGCACTCCTTGCGGTCGCTGGACATGTACGCGCCGTGGATCCGCACCATCTACATCGTCACCGACGACCAGACGCCCTCGTGGCTGGACACCTCACGGCCCGGCATCAAGGTGGTAGGCCACCGCGACATCCTCACCGACCCGGACTGGCTGCCCACCTTCAACTCCCACGCCATCGAAGACCCGACGCCATCCTCACCACCACCCTCGTTCTGGAGCAGAACGGCCCATGAGCGCACCAGCCTTGTTGGTCTTTCCCGCGGTGCGCCCGGTCACCGCTCCAGCGGATTTCGTCTTGATCCATCTCTCCGGCCGGGAGGCCAGACACATGACGCAGCCCACTCTTCTCCGCAGCCACGTGATGCTGGCCGAACTTCCCAGTGGTGTGGGATGGGCCCGGCGGCACGTGGTGGACATTCTGCAGCAGTGGGCAGTACCCGAAGATGCCATAGAAACGGCCCGCCTCATCGTCTCCGAACTGGCCACCAATGCAATCCGACACACGAACAGGAAGGCGGAGGAGACAACTCGCCACTACTCGCCATCTGATGCACCACGCACCTTCACCGTCGTACTGACCCTGGCCGGCGGATCGCTGGAGATCTCCGTGTGGGACCAGGACCCGACTCCTCCCACCCTGATGGACGTCGGGACGGATGCCACCAGCGGACGGGGAATCTTCATCGTGGCCGCGCTGAGTAGCGTTTGGGGATACCGCCCAACTCCTGATGCATCCGGCAAAGTAGTGTGGGCGAATCTACTGCTGCGCTGAACGCGTCAGGAGCTGTCGGCGCGCACGTCACAGTGCGCGACAGCTGCTCGGGCGACAACGCCGGGTCATCCTCAAGCGGTCCTTGGGTAAAGAGGCCAGGCGCCGTGCTCGGACGACGCTCGGCATCGTGCCCGTTGCCGCGATGACGGTGCGTCAGCCGCTGAGGAACGGCGAGCAGTGGTACGGGCCGAGCTCCTCGTCCCTGGGCTTCAGCGTGACCTGGACGTCGTCCGGGCTCATCTCCGGGTGCAGGACGGACTGCGCGCGGGCCAGGCTGCACACCAACTGCCCTATGAGCAGACGTTCCTCGGGCCAGAGATACAACTCCGGCGCCTCGAGCACGACCCGGTTCCCGGTTCCGGTGGCGTGATACTCCCCGGTGGACTCGACGAGGGTGGAAAGGCCGCTCTGCTGCTCCGCCTCACTCGGGCCTCCGATGAGTAGCTTGACGACAGAGCTGAGCTCGCGCACTTCCACGTCGGGCCGCGGGACCCCGCGCAGTCCCGTATCGGAGGCGAAGTAGATCCGCATTCCCTTGTTGAGGCCGGCCGAGGGCTCACCTGCGTCGATCACTCCGGTTCGCCTGACCCCGCAACCCGCAACGGCCGCGGCAGCGAGCAGTGCGGCCACGGCTGCGCGGACTGACCTGCGCGGACGGTTCATCGTCCGCTCCCGGGACAGGGGCGCGGCAGCCGCAGGGTGAAGACGGCGCCGCCTCCCGCCCGGTTGGCGGCCTCAATCGTGCCGTCGTGCAGCCGGGCGTTCTCCAGGGCGATCGCCATGCCGAGGCCGCTGCCCTCGGACCGGGTGCGGGCGGTGTCGGACTTGTAGAAGCGGTCGAAGATACGCGGCAGCACCTCGGGCGGCAGCCCCGGGCCGCAGTCCGTGACCTCGACGGTGATCTCGTCGTCCGAGGACCGCAGCACAATCGCGACGGGCTGCGCCCCGTGCCGTAGTGCGTTGCCGACCAGGTTGGCCACGACGACGTCGATCCGGCGCTGGTCGACCCCTGTCCTCGCCCCCTCAGGCAGATCCGCCCGTACTTCCCCGGTCCACCCGCGCAGCGCCAGCGTGGAGCGGATGATCTCCCCGACGTCCGCTTCGGCGGAGTTGAGCTCGATGGCGTTGGCGTCGAAGCGGGATATCTCGATGAGGTCCCCGACGAGCCGCGACAGCCTGGCCGTCTCCTCACTGATCGTACGGGCAGCCTTTGCCGTGTCCGGCGGCAGTCCGGCGGCGTCCTCGTCCAGCACGGTCGACACCATGGTCATCGCGGCGAGCGGGGTGCGCAGTTCGTGCGAGACGTCGGCGACGAAGCGCCGCGCCTGCTCTCTCTGTTCGTGCAGTTCGGCGACGGATGCCTCAAGAGCGTCGGCGGTTTCGTTGAAGGTCTCCGCGAGCTCTGCCAGTTCGTCCCGGCCCTTGACCGCGACGCGGGTGGAGAGATCTCCCGAAGCGAGGTCGCGGGTGGCCCGGCCCAGGTCCCGTACCGGACGGAGCACGGTGAGGGCGGCGAGCAGGGCCATCGCCATGGACAGCAGTACCACCAGGGCGGTCCCCTCTTGGACCGCGTCCAGCAGACCCGCTATGTCCTCCTGCTCCGCGCTGAGCGCGACGATGGTGAAGACCTCCAGTCCGGACGTATGCCCGTCGTCGAAGGTGACGGGCGTACCGACGATCAGGTAGGGCTCCCCGCCCCACTCGACGCGCTGGAAGTTCATCCGGCCGGTGGTTCTGACCGTGGCGCGCAGTTCGGGCGTAATGCGGGTCTGGTCCGCCAGCGTGTCGGACGTGGCCGTCAGATCCCGGTAGCGGGTGACCACGATGGCCCCGCCGCCGAGTCTGTGCGAGACGTTCGTGGTAAAGCGGGTGAGGCCGCGCTGGTCCGGCGGTATGTCGAAGTCCGCGGCAACCTCGCTCACCCGGTTGCGGAAGTCCGTCATGGCCGCCTGCTGGGCGCGCTTGAGCACGGCGGTGCGGGATTCGCGGTAGGCGAGCCCGGTCGCGGTCGCGGCGCTGATCAGGGCCACGATGACGAAGGTGACGACGAGGCGGGTGCGCAGCCCGCCGTAGCGCAGCCTGCGGCGGTACACCGGCCGGCTCACAGCGGGCCGAACCGGTAGCCGAAGCCGCGCACGGTCTGGATGAAGCGGGGCCGGGCCGGCACGTCCTCGATCTTTGCGCGCAGCCGCGCCACAGCGGCGTCCACCAGCCGCGGGTCTCCCAGGAAGCCGTGGTCCCAGACCGACTCGAGGAGCTGTTCGCGGCTGAAGACCCGGCCGGGGGAGACGGAGAGTTCCAGGAGCAGCCGCAACTCGCTGCGGGGCAGGGCGATCGGAGTGCCGTGCTTGGTGACGGTCAGCCCGGCGCGGTCGATGGCGAGCCCGGCGTGGTTCTCCCCCGGCCCGGAGCCGGTCGTCGGCTCGGCACGGCGGAGCGCCGCCCGGATCCGGGCTTCGAGGACCGGAGCCGTCACGGGCTTGACCACATAGTCGTCGGCACCCGACTCGAGGCCGACCACGACATCGTGGTCGGCGCCGCGCGCCGTGAGCATGATCACCGGGATGGTGCTGCGAGCCCGGATACGGCGGCAGACCTCAAATCCACTGATACCGGGCAGCATCAGGTCGAGTACGACGAGCTCGATCCGTTCTCCCTCGGGACTGTCGAGCAGGTCGAGGGCCTCCTCACCGGTGGAGGCCACGTCCACCTCGTACTGGTGCCGGCGCAGGACGAGCTCCATTCCGTCACGCACGGAGGCGTCGTCCTCAATGAGCAGCACATGGGGCATGCCCTCGATTATGGGTGGCCGTGCGTCCCACTCAACGTCCGTTCGGCGCCCGGGTCATGACAGGTCGTCATCGCTACGTTCTCATCATCCGGCAATGAAGGGCTCATCATGAGACCGGCCGAGTCTGGCCGCATGAGCATTCAGAAGACTCCCCGCCCGACCGCGCCTGGCGGCGCTCGTCGCGCTGCCCGTCCTCGCCTTTTCCGCTGCCTGCGGCGGGGCGGGCGGCAGGGCGGGCTTTCCCGACTTCCGGGGCTCCCGGCGGCTGCGACCGGAAGCGCCCAGGACTGGGTGGAAGCTTGCGGGGCGCACACGAGCGGCGCGCCGGGGTCCTGTCGAAGCGTTATCGACTGCCGTGCCCGTACACGGCTCAGTCTTCGTCAGCAGCCGTCGCGGCAACCGCGGAGACGACGTCGCCGACCACGACACGCGCCTGCTTCTCTGGCACACCGGCCGCAATGAGCACGGCGACCGCGACCCGGGTCCCGTCGTCCTCGAGCGCCCCGGTGTTGACCTCCTCCAAGAGAGCGACCGTGATCGCTTCCAGCCCGGCGCTCAGCACGGCGGCCGACAGAAGGGTGTGGAAGGCGCCGTCCCTCTGCCCTCGCTCCAGGATGGCAGTGGCCGCGTCACGGGCCGGCTTGAGGATCTCGGTCACCCGTTCCGCGCCCAGGTCGTGCCGGGCCAGAGCCTGGAGCATCCGGTAGCGGTCCCCCACCGGCCACGTCGACAACAAGAAGTGCGCGAGTGCCCGCTCCGCCGGCTCCTCCGGCTTCACTCCCGCCACCACCGCGGCCCGGAGGGTCTCGGAAGCTTCCTCGGCCAGCGCCTCCAGAAGCGCCGCCCGTCCCGGGAAGTGACCGAAGAGAGTGCGCCGCACGACACCGGAAGCCCGAGCCAGTTCCTCCAGGGTGACGTCCGGGTTCCGCCCCAACTCCCGACGCGCCGTCGTCAGGATGCGCGCCCGGTTGGACCGCGAATTGCGTCGCTGCGGCTCGCGGGCAACCTTCTTGGTCACGAAAACCTCGGTGGATCGATTCGGCGAACGGCAGAGCGGAACGAACAGAATCTCCATTCTGACATGCGACCTCCGATGCGGTCCGGAGCCGTGGGCGGGTGGTGGGCGAGGCGGACCGGCGTGCGTAGCAGTCGCCGACCGGCCACAGGGTGAGGACGAAGCGGGCCAGGGCGCTCGCGGGATCAGGGTCGGAGTACTGACGGCGAGGCGAAGGCGGCGAGTTAATTGCACATCCACGAGCAAGAAGCTAATCTGCTCATGGATGTGCAAATAACTCGCTGCCTTGGGAGCCCCCCGTGCCCTTCCTTGCCAACACACCCGTCGAGAAGATGACCGGGCCGTACGTACGGCGCTGGTGGGCGCTGATCGTGCTCTGCCTGAGCCTGCTGATCGTCGTCATGGCGAACACGTCGCTGATCGTGGCCGCGCCCGACATGACTCAGGATCTGAACCTGAGCAGCAGCGAGCTGCAGTGGGTCATTGACGGCTACACCGTCCCGTACGCCGCGCTGATGCTGGTCCTCGGCGCGATCGGCGACAAGTACAGCCGCCGAGGCGCCCTCATCACCGGCCTGCTGATCTTCGCGGGCGGTTCGGTGATGGGCAGCCTCGTCGACCAGACCGCGCTCGTCATCACGGCCCGCGCGATCATGGGCGTCGGCGCCGCCGTGGTCATGCCGGCCACGCTGTCCCTGCTCGTCGCCACCTTCCCGAAGGCCGAGCGCGTCAAGGCCATCACCGCTTGGAGTGCCACCTCCGGCCTCGCCATCGCCGTCGGCCCGCTGGTGGCCGGATGGCTGCTGGAGGACCACTCCTGGGGCTCGACCTTCCTGATCAACGTGCCGATCGCCGTCGTCGCCATTATCGGCGCGCTGGTGCTGATTCCGCCGTCCAAGGCGGAAGGCATGGGCCGGATCGACTACGTCGGCGGTCTGCTCTCCATCGTCTCCATCGGCTCCCTGGTCTACGCGACCATCGAGGGCCCGCACTTCGGCTGGGGCGCCGGCCCCGTCACCGCGGCCGTGGTGGCCGGAGTCGGTCTCGTGGCCTTCGTGGCCTGGGAGCTGCGCCACCCGCACCCCATGCTGGACGTGCGCAAGTTCCGACTGCGCCCGTTCACCGGCTCGATGATCGCGGTGTTCTTCTTCTTCTTCGGCACCTTCGGCGCGATCTACTACTCCACGCAGTACCTGCAGTTCATCCTCGGCTACGACCCGCTGGAGACGGGTGTACGACTGCTGCCGCTGGCCGGAGCCGTCTTCGTGGGCGCCGCGGTGACCGGGCGCCTGACCCCGAAGCTGGGCGTGAAGCCGATGGTGGTGACCGGCATGGTCATCGGTACGGTCGGCGTCTTCTTGCTCACGCAGATCGACAAGGGCTCGACGTACACCGACTTCCTGGCCCCGATGATGATGCTCGGTTTCGCGATCGGCCTGAGCGTCTCCCCGGCCACCGACACCATCATGGACTCCTTCCCCGAGTCGGAACTCGGCGTCGGCGGCGGCGCCAACGACACCTCGCTGGAACTGGGTGGCTCTCTCGGCATCGCGTTGCTGGGCTCGCTTCTCGGTACGGCCTACCGGGACGAGCTGGCCGACCTGGTCGGCGGCCGGCTGCCGACCGCGGCGATGGAGACGGCCAAGGACTCGGTGGGCGGCGGCCTCGCGGTCGCGGAGCAGATCGCCAAGAACCCCGCAGGCGGGGCTCAGCAGGCACAGGCCCTGGTCGACGCCGTCCACGAAGCCTTCGCCCACAGCATCGCCCAGACCAGCCTCGTCGGGGGAATCATCATGGCCGCCGGGACGATAATCGTCCTCGCCGTTCTCCCCGGCCGCCGGGCCACACGAAAGCACCGGCGGGAAGAACCGCCGGCGGCGGCAGCCAGCGCGGGCGAGGAGGACTCCGCCTTCGTCTGAGAATCCTGGTCCTCGTCCTCAGCCCACCACACTCAACGACGAATAGGTCGGCGCATGACTCTCCCGAAGCCAACGCCGGCCACCACCGCGGGACCGGCGCCTCGTCGGGCATCGGCGCCGACATCGCCCGCGAGGTGGCTCACCGAGGCCACGGCATCACCCTGGTGGCCGGCGCGAGGACCGGCTGCGCCACCTCGCCGCCGAGCTCGCCGGCACCGTCCGGGTCGAGGCCATCGCCTGCGACGTGGCCGATGCGAGCCGCGCGCGGCTGTTCGGCACGGTCGCGGAGCGCGGCCTGACGGTGTACGTCCTGGTCACAACGGGATCGGCACAGTCGACTCGGTCGTCCACTGGCCGGTCGACCCTCCTCGCGGGGTCGCCACCGGGGTCGTGCTCATGTGGCCCACTGCCAGGGCAACCCGTGATGAGGACAGCGGAATGACGTCGAACCAGTCCCCCGCGCCTTTGGCGGACTCGTGCAGCCGGGCCACCTCTGCGGCCTCCGCGGGCAGAAGGCAGTCGACCGCTCGGGGCGAGCGATCGTGAGGCCCAGGGGTGCAAGACTGCGACGGAACTCGTCTCCCGGACCCCTGGGCCCGTTTCGATGACTATCGGGCTGTTTGCTTCTCTTGGTGTCGTCGACAGGTTCCTCCTTCCGCCGTAGGGCGCGGCCCTCTATCCGGAGCCGACGCGGGCATGCAGCTCGAACCACACCACCTTCCCGGCGCTTGTCCGGTCGCTGCCCCAGGAGCGGGACAGCAGGGTCAGCATGTACAGTCCGCGCCCCTCCTCCTCGTGCTCGCGGGCCTGGCGCCTCGTGGGTCCGGAAGGGTTCGCATCCTCGATCTCGCAACGTATCCCGGGGTGCCGGGAAGGCCGGCAGAAGGTGAGCCGGACCGGCCCCCACGCATGGCACAGGGCGTTGGTGACCAGTTCGCTGACGAGCAGCTCCGTGTCGTCGATCTGCTCGTGGAGCGCCCATTGAGCCAGCTGGGTGCGGACGATTCGCCGTGCTTCTCGCACCGAGGACGGTTCGGGTGGCAGGAGCCAGGACCTTCTACGGGGGCTCTCGTCCGGAGGAACGCCGAGCCCGGCCTGCCGTGTCGGACCGGCCGCAAACTCAGGCATGGGTGCCGTGAACGGTTTCATGCCGCCCCGACCTCCATGGCCTGAGCGGTGGGAGCGGACCTGACGTCGGGCAGGAGCTCACCCATGTCCTCGAACACCGTCACACCGTTGCAGAGGAGGCCCCAACCCTGCTCAGGGTGGTAGGCCACGAGGCGGGCGGCGTCATGGTCGGGCGCGGTTGAGGATGGGCAGGGTGGCTGGTGCTGGCACATTGCTCGGACCTTCGATTCTCCGCCCGACTGGGGCGGATCTCGGATGACGCGACCATCATGTGCCGACGACCAGTGTGTCGGGAGGGGATAAATCCCCGTATCGATACCTGAGCCGCCCGAAGCGGGCCTGGTGGGCATCGTAGGGTGACGGCGCAATCGCTCCGTGTGCGCCGCTACTGCGGATCCCCGCGTTTCACCCGCCCCCTTCACTGACCGGCCGGCGCCTCATCACTGGCTGGCCGCCACCTCCCGAGGGGGCCACGAAGCCGGGGCCGAGGAGCCGTACAGGGCCCATTCCGCCGCCCTGTCGCGTCCCATCCTCGCTCCGCGCCGGACTGCCGCGGTGTATCTGCGCTCGCCGAGCTCGGTGCGTAGACGGATTTCGGTCCTCTCGTGTCCCGCGGCCAGGTGCTGGAACCCCGACTGCGAGATCCCTACGGAACGCCCCACGACCTCCGCCGCGCCCAGCAGCCGGGCACCGTCTTCCGCCTCGCCGGCTGAGGCGGCGGCCCAGGCAAGCGCCTCCAGGCAGAGGGCGATTCCCCATCCGTCCCCTACGACCCGGCGGGTCTTCAGGGCGTCGCGCAGGAGTTCTGCCGCATGGCGTGGCTCACCCTGGCGCCAGCGGTAAAGCCCGAGCGCCCACAGGGCGTAGGAGCGGGACCAGGGCGCGTGTGCCTCATCGCACAGGTCCAGGCACTCCTTCCCGACATCCGCCGCACGAGGATCGTCGGACATGGCACACGCCACGGTGAGCTGATACAGGGCGGTCATCAAGCCGTTGCGATCACCGGCCGCGCGGTGGCCTTCCACGGCTTTCTCCAGAAGGCCGATCGCCTGGCGGAAGTCGCCTTCGTAGAGCGCACAGCCGCCCAGGAACTGCTCGGCGTGGACCAGGGTGGTTGTATCGCGAAGCCGGAGAGCGAGGGCCCGGCACTCCTCCAGCTGCGGCAGCGCGGAGGACGTGTCGCCACGGAGCACCGACAGCCAGCCGTCCACCCACAGCGCCTTGCCGCGGGCCACCGTGTCCTGGGGTGCGAGCGCCAGCGCCCTGCCGAGCCAGTGGCGGCCCTCGCTGAGGAACCCGCTGCACAGCCAGTGGAACCACAGCGAGGCGGCGATATCCAGCCCCTCCTGCACCTGGCCGGGCTCGCTGAGGCAGAACTCCAGGGCGGTGCGGAGGTTGGCGTGCTCACTCTGCAGCCGGGCGAGCCAGGTCTCCTGGCGCGGGCTCAGCCACTCCGCCTCCGCGCGGTCCACCAGCCGGCGGTACCAGTCCCGGTGGCGTTGCTGCAGGGCCGGCTTCTGCCCGGCCTCGGCCAGGCGCTCCGCGCCGTACTGCCGGATCGTTTCCAGCAGGCGGTACCGCACCTCGGCACCCTGCTCCTCCCGGATCAGAACCGACTTGTCGACCAGCCCGGCCACCAGGTCGAGGATGCTCTCCTCGGGTATGCCGTCACCGGAACAGACCGCTTCGACCGCGTCCAGCCCGCAGCTCCCGGCGAAGACCGATGTGCGCGCCCACACCCGCTGCTCACCGGGGGAACACAGATCAAAGCTCCAGTCGATCGAGGCGCGCAGGGTCTCGTGGCGGGGCAGGTCCGCCGTGGTGTTGTCAGGGGACAGTTCGAGTCGCTCGTCCAGACGCCGGAGGATCTCTTGGGGCGTGAACGTCTTGAGTTGCGCCGCGGCCAGTTCGATGGCGAGCGGGATGCCGTCCAGACGCCGGCAGAGCCGGACGACCGTCTCCAGGTTTTCGGGGCCGAGGGTGAACTCCGGCGACGCCTCCGCCGCCCGCCGCTGGAACAGTCTGACCGCTGCATAGTGAGCGGCTGCCTCGGGGCGGAGCGTTCGATGGGGCTCAGGCACGGCCAGTGCCGGCACCGAGAGGACGGACTCGCCGTACACCCCCAGGGGCTGGCGGCTGGTGGCCAGCACGCGCAGCCGGGGAGCCGCGCGCAGCAGGCGGTCGGTGAGCGCCGCGCAGCCGTCCAGGATGTGCTCGCAGTTGTCCAGGACCAGCAGGGAACGCGTGTCACGAAGGCGGTCGCAGAGCAGGTCCGACGGGTGCCGGGCCGACTGGTCCCGCAGGCCGATTCCGGTCGCGACGGTCTGCGCGAGCAGCCCTTCGTCCTCCAGTGCGCCGAGCTCGACCAGCCAATCGCCGTCCGGGAACGCCCTTCGCACCTCGTCGGCAACTCCCGTTGCCAGCTTGGTCTTGCCCACGCCACCCACACCCGTGAGGGTCACCAGGCGGGAATGCCGCAGCATCTTTTTGGCCTCGGCGAGCTGCTGTCGGCGGCCGATCAGGTAGGACTCGTCGCCGAAGGAAGCGCCCCGCCGTAGGTGGGGACCGGTGCCATTGGCGCCGTGGGCGGACATAACACCATGGTTGCACCTGCGGCGGGAGCACCGGATTTCCTCTCCCGCCCCTCCGCCGGGCGGAGGCGTCCGGAGCCGCCGCGCGGGGACGGCCGGAGCCGCAGAGGAATAGGCTGGACGGGTCGGCCCGGTTCACGAACGGCCTGTGGCTCCGTGGATCGGACCGATCCGAGGAATCGATGGCTGTCGTGGCACCAAGCGTCTCGACGCGTCGGCAGGAGGGCAGGCTGCCTGCCGAGGTGACGAGCTTCGTGGGACGTCGGCACGAGGTGGCCGAGGTCCGCAACAGGCTGTCCGGATCGCGTCTGGTGACGCTCACGGGTGTGGGGGGAGTCGGCAAGACGCGGCTGGCGTCACATGTCGCAGCCGAGGTCCGATCGGCGTTTGCGGACGGTGTGTGGCTCGTCGAACTCGCGGGCCTGGAGAATTCCGAGCTGCTCACCCAGACCGTCGCCGAAGCGCTGGAGATCCGTGACCACTCCTCCCGCGGGCCACTGGACATCCTCACCGAACATCTCCGGGACAAGCGCACACTGGTGATCCTGGACAACTGCGAGCACCTGCTGCCGCAGTGCGCGGTGCTGGCCGATTCCCTGCTTCGCTCCGCCCCCGATCTGAAGATCCTGGCCACCAGTCGGCAGGTGTTGGGCCTCCCTTACGAGCACACCCTGGCCGTGCCGACGCTGGGCCTGCCGAGCACCGGGAAACCCCGGCTGTCCCTCAAGTCGCTGGCCCGGTGCGACGCCGTACGGCTGTTCACCGAGAGGGCGGGCGCCGTCCTGCCCGGGTTCTCCGTCACCGAGGCCAACCGTGAAGCAGTGGAACGGATCTGCCGGCAGCTGGACGGCATCCCTCTGGGAATCGAGCTTGCCGTCGTCCGGCTGCGGGCCCTGTCCGTACAGCAGTTGCTGGAGCGGCTGGACGACCGTTTCCAGCTGCTGACCGCGGGTTCACGGGCGGTGCTCCCGCGCCACCAGACACTGCGCGCGCTGATCGACTGGAGTTACGTTCTGTGCACCGGTCAAGAGCGGCTGCTCTGGGCTCGCGCCTCGGTGTTCACCGGCGGCTTCGATCTGGAGGCGGCCGAGGAGATCTGCTCCGGCGACGGCATCAGCCGTGAAGAGGTCCTCGATGTGGTGACTGGACTCGTCGACAAGTCGGTCCTTCTCAGGGAGGAGCCCCATTCGACGGTGCGCTACCGACTGTTGGACACACTGCGGCAGTACGGCCGGGAGCAGCTCGTCGCAGCTGGGCAGACGGCACCTTTGCAACGCCGCCACCGTGACTACTACCGGCGGCTGGCGGCCGAAGCGCGTGCCGAGTTGTTCGGCCCGTCCCAAGTGGCCTGGTTCGCACGGCTCCACCTGGAGCACACCAATCTGCGCACTGCCCTGGAGCAGAGCTTCGCCGAACCCGGGGAGGCCGAGACCGGCCTGAGCATGGCCTCGGACCTGCTCTACCACTGGATCACCAGCTACTACCTCGGCGAGGGACGGCGCTGGCTGGACGAGGGGCTCGCCGTCTGCACCGAACCGAACCAGGTACGCGCCCGAGCGCTGTGGACCAACAGCTGGCTGGCCGTCATCCAGTCGGAGACCGCCGCTGCGGCGGCCATGCTCGAGGAGAGCGGGAAACTCGGGAAACAGCTCGCGGACGAGTCCGTAGTCGCCTACACCGCGCTGTACTCCGGCATGATCGCCATGTATCGGGGGGACGCCGAATCCGCGATCGGGCTCTACGAGGACGCGGTGGCCCGGCACCAGGCCGTCAACGACCCCGTGGGACTCGCGCTGGCGCTGATCCGGCTCTCCCTCGTCCACTCGTTCCTCGGTGACTCGCCGCGCGCCATCGCCTTCGGAGAGGAGTCGCTGAGGGTGTGCGACACGTACGGAGAGGGCTGGCACAGGGCCTACACGACGATGGCGCTCGGAATCGAGGTCTGGCGCCAGGGCGACGCCCGTCGCGCCGCCGAGCTCGAGAAGGCGAGCCTGATCTTCAACCGTTCGCTCGACGATCCGCTGGGGGTCGGCGTCAACCTTGAGGTGCTGGCCTGGATCGCCGCCACGGAGGAGCAGTACGAGCGCGCCGCCCGGCTCCTGGGCGTCCTGCAGACCGTCTGGCAGGCGATCGGCGCGCCGCTGTCCGGGTACGGACACCTCGTCAAGTACCACGACGAATGCGAGTCGCGCACCAGCCAGGCCCTTGGGGCCACGGCCTTCCGTGCTGCCGTCAGGAAGGGTTCCAGGCTCTCCTACGGCGAAGCGCTCGGCTACGCGCTCGAGGAGCACCTGGCGGCGGAACCCAGCGGAGAGGACGAGCGACCGTCACCGCTCACCCGTCGGGAGACCGAGATCGCCCGTCTGGTCGCGCAGGGGCTGAGCAACAAGGAGATCGCGGCCACGCTGGTGATCGCCCAGCGCACGGCGGAGGGCCATATCGAGCACATACTGAGCAAACTCGGCTTCACCTCCCGAGCCCAGGTGGCTGTCTGGGTCTTCGAGCACGACCGCGCAGCCGACGGGGACGAGCGCGCCCCCCAGGGCGGGCCGTGACCCGCCGAAGGCACCGTGAACCGGCTCCGCGGCCAACTACCCTTTGAGCGCACCCGAGGTGAGCCCCTGGACGATATGGCGGCCGGCGAAGGCGAAGAGCCGAGCAGGCTCAGCCGCTCCCGCTCCCGCCGCCGTCCCCGCGTCGTTCTTCGCGAAGCCGAGTTGATGCGCTGTCCAGCAGCATCTCCAGCGCGGTGGGATACGCACTGTGGTTCATCCGGGCGACCAGCAGATGCGCGGTCGCTGCGATGTGCGGATGAGTCGCGGCGGGCAGCCGGGCGTACGTGGCCTGCCAGACCTCCTCGTCCCCCGCGCGTGCCGCCGCCGGCAGCGCCAGCGAGGCCGCGTCCAGCGCGGCGAACGCCAGGCTCTGGTCGATGAACGCGTGATAGATCCGGACCGCCTCGGCGTCCGGGAAGCCGGCTGTGCGCAGCAGCCCAAGGATCGTCTCGTCAGCCGCCACTTCGTAACCCTTGCCGGTCACGCGGCTGGCGGTCAGCACTGCCGCCTGCGGATGCTCGAGATACGCGGCATGGATGCGCAGCCCCAGCTCCCGCAGGTCGGCGCGCCAGTCGCCGGTGCCCTCCCAGCACGCCAGGGCACGGCCGACGAGCATGTTCCCGATGGCCAGCGTCAGGTCGTCGATGCCGCTGAAGTACCGGTACAGCGTGCTGGGGTCCGCCCCCAGGGCGGTGCCGAGGCGGCGGACGGTCAGGCCCGCGCTCCCGTGCTCCCGCAGCATGCGCAGCGCCGTCTCCACGATCAGCTGCTCCGACAGCACCGCGCCGTTCTTCGTGGGACGTCGCCGCCTCCGGGCCTCCTCCGGCACCACAGGCTTGGGCACAGCACGCTCCCTCCATCACCAGCACCATGACTCGACCCAGCTTATGCCAACACAGTTGACGTTAACAGCGGCGGGCGCGTTGGATCGGATCCGACAAGCGGCGCGCCCCACAATCGGCGCCTGCACACCGTGTCCGGGAAACGGAGTTTGGCCATGCGTGTTCTTCTCGTGGGAGCCGGCGGCGTCGGCACCGCCATTACCCGGATCGCCGCCCGCCGGTCCTTCTTCGACCACATGGTCGTTGCCGACTACGACCTCTCCCGCGCCCAGGCCGCGGTCGCGGCCCTGGAACCGGACGGCCGCTTCAGCGCCGAACGGATCGACGCGAGCGACGAGGCAGCCGTCACCTCGCTGCTGCACCGGCAGCGCTGCGACGTCCTGCTCAATGCCACCGACCCCCGCTTCGTGATGCCGCTGTTCCAGGCGGCCCTGGGCGCCGGGGCGCACTACCTGGACATGGCGATGTCGCTGTCCCGCCCGCACCCGGAGCGCCCCTACGAACTGACCGGCGTCAAGCTCGGCGACACCCAGTTCGAACGGGCCGCGGACTGGGAGAAGGCCGGACTGCTCGCCCTGGTCGGCATCGGTGTCGAGCCGGGACTGTCCGATGTCTTCGCCCGCCACGCCGCCGAGGAACTCTTCGACGAGATCGAGGAGATCGGCATCCGCGACGGAGCGAACCTCACGGTCGACGGCTACGACTTCGCGCCCTCGTTCAGCATCTGGACCACCATCGAGGAATGCCTCAATGCGCCCGTCGTCTACGAGGCCGACCGCGGCTGGTTCACCACCGCACCCTTCAGCGAGCCCGAGGTCTTCGACTTCCCCGAGGGGATCGGCCCCGTCGAGTGCGTCAACGTCGAGCACGAGGAGGTCCTGCTGGTCCCACGCTGGGTGGACGCGGGACGCGTCACCTTCAAGTACGGCCTCGGCGAGGACTTCATCCGTACGCTGCAGACGCTGCACCTGCTGGGCCTCGACCGCACCGATCCGGTGCCGGTGCCCGCGGCGGACGGATCGGGCACGGTCCACGTCTCCCCGCGGGACATGGTCGCCGCCTGTCTGCCGGACCCGGCGGCCCTCGGGGAGCGCATGCACGGCAAGACCTGCGCGGGCACCTGGGTCAAGGGCACCAAGGACGGCCGCCCGCGCGAGGTCTACCTGTACCACGTGGTCGACAATCAGTGGTCCATGCGTGAGTACGGCTGCCAGGCCGTCGTGTGGCAGACCGCCATCAACCCCGTCGTGGCCCTGGAACTGATCGCCGCCGACACCTGGTCCGGAAGTGGCGTCCTCGGTCCCGAAGCCCTCCCCGCCCGGCCCTTCCTGGACCTGCTGACCGAGTACGGCTCACCGTGGGGCATGCGCGAGCAGTGACGCGCCCTCTCCGCAGAGGAAGGCCTCACCGCGCCCAGTGGCTCAACTCGATCGCGATAGACTGGGCCATTGGCGCTGTCCAGGGCGGAGCTCGGGCCGGAGGGAGGCCAACGGGCGCATGACGGTGGACACACTCGACACCCGCATCCTGCGGCTGCTGATCGAACAGCCGCGCACCAGCGTGCGTGAGTACGCCCGGATCCTCGGCATCGCGCGCGGCACCCTGCAGGCCAGGATCGACAGGCTGGAACGGGACGGCGTGATCACCGGCACGGGTCCGTACCTCTCCCCCGCCGCCCTTGGGCATCCGGTGCTCGCCTTCGTCCATATCGAGGTCACGCAGGGGCATCTGGACGAGGTCGGCGACGCGCTCGCCGCCGTGCCCGAGATCATCGAGGCGTTCTCGATCACCGGCGGCGGTGATCTGCTCACGCGCGTCGCAGCGCGGGACAACGGGCATCTCGAGGACGTCATCCAGCGGCTGATCCAGCTGCCGGGCGTGGTGCGTACGCGCACCGAGATGGCACTGCGCGAGCGCGTGCCGCACCGGCTGCTGCCGCTGGTCGAGTCGGTGGGCCGGGCCGCCGGCACGTCACGCTGAGCATCCGCTCGGCAAGGATGAGCACCGGCTCGGCACGGTCGAACCGAGTCTTGGCATGCTGGTGCGCATGAGCACTTCGCGCACCACTTCGGTCATCTTCGATCTCGACGGCACACTGGTGGACAGCGAACCGAACTACTACGAGGCGGGGCGCCGGCTACTGGCCCAGCACGGCGTGGCGGACTTCAGCTGGGAGCACCACACCCGGTTCATCGGGATCGGGACGCGGGAGACGCTGGAGATCCTGCGTGGGGAGTACGGGATCGAGGTGCCGGTCGAGGAGCTGCTCGCCGCGAAGAACCGCCACTATCTGGAGCTGGCGCGCGCTTCGACGGATGTCTTCCCGGAGATGTGGAAGTTCGTGGAGCGGCTCCACACGGAGGGGGTGCCGATGGCGGTGGCATCCGGCTCGTCCCGCGCCGCCATCGAGGCGGTGCTCGCCGGCACCGGTCTCGACGCGTTCATCCCCACGATCGTCTCCGCCGAGGAGGTCGCACAGGGCAAGCCCGAGCCCGACATCTTCCTGGAGGCCGCGCGCCGTCTCGGCGTCGGTCCTGCCGACTGTGTGGTGCTTGAGGACGCCGCGCCGGGTGCGGCGGCGGCGCACGCCGCAGGTATGCGCTGCGTCGCCGTCCCCTATGTCCCGGCGACGGCCGGCGACCCGGCGTTCCAGTCCGCGGGGCTGCTCTTCGCGGGCGGACAGAGCGAGTTCACGGCGCAGGCCGCCTACGACTGGCTCGTTCCGCAGGCTCCCTCTGTCTGATCTTGGACGTCGGGGACCTTGCGCCGGTGGAATCGGCCGATGAGCATGGCGGCGCCGCCTGCTCTGGAGGAACTCATGGGTTCTGCCGCCGTCCTCGTCGCCAATCGCGGGGAGATCGCCGTACGGCTGCTGCGCGCCCCCGCTGAGGCCGGAATGCGGACCGTGGCCGTGTACCGAGGACGACGCGGGATCACCGCATGTCCAACTGGCCGGCGTGGCAGTGCCGTTGCCCGGATCGGGACCTGCCTCCGCGGCGCTGGATCCCGGCAGCGCTGGACGCCTGGTCGCCGGAGCCGGACGGGGCGGCGCGGCGCGGCGCGGCGGCCGTACGTCGACACCTGGTAGCCACCGCGTCCTGCGGTCGGCGTCCGTCGCGCAGGATCAGCCGACCCAGCCGCCGGTGAGGTCGAGCACCGCCGAACCGTCCAGGTCGCTGAGCTTGGTGCCGGTGAAGGCGCGGGCCCAGTCGGACGTCTGGATACGGAACGCGGGCCGGTCCGCGGTCAGCGCCTGCAGTACCGACTCGGCAGCCTCGACCGGGGTCTGTGCGCCGCTGAGGAACTGCGAGACGGTGCGTTCCACGTAGGACCGCAGCGCATCGGCGTACGGACCGGCCGTGGCGATCGCGGCCTCCGGGTCGACACCGATGTTGCTGACGAACTCGGTCGCCACAGCGCCGGGTTCGACGACGGAGACGGTCACACCGAGCTTGGCAGCCACCGGCGCCAGGCTCTCCATGTAACCCTCGACGGCGAACTTCGCAGCGCAGTAAGCCTCATTGAACGGCTGCCCGATGACCCCACCGACGCTGGTGACGGTGATCAGACGGCCACCGGAGGCTCGAAGGTGGGGCAGGGCCGCCTTGGAGACATGGAGCACTCCGAAGAAGTTGACCTCCATGACCTTGCGCACATCGCCAACCGTCTCGTTCTCGAGCGTGCCGAGGTGCCCGGCACCCGCATTGTTGATCACGGCGTCGAGGCGGCCGTGGTCACTGATGACGCCCTCGATCGCGGCGGCGACAGAGGCCTCGTCGGTGACGTCGAGCTGCCGGATGTCGAGCTCGACCCCGGCGTCCGCGGCCGCCTTGCGCAGCGCGTCGGCGCGGCTGGTGTCGCGCAGGGTGGCCACGGTCTGCCAGCCGGCCCGCGCGGCTTCGACGGCGGCGGCCAGGCCGATACCCGAGGAGGTGCCGGTGATCAGAACAACCTTGGAAGACATGGTGTGCCTTTCGTGCATGGACACTGAGCAATTCAGTGCGTGTACACACACCATAACTATTCTGTGCGTGCACACGCAACAGGTAGGATCGGGCCCATGGCAAAAAGGAAGCTCACCCAGGCAGAGATGCCCGTGGCCGACCACGCCTTCTACGGACTGGTCTGGGCCGGAACCGTCCTGACCGAACGCGTGGACCGCGCCCTGAGCAAGGCCCACGACCTGCCGGTCTCCTGGTTCGAGGTAATGCTCTGGCTCGCCTCGAACCCTGATCCTGTTCCGGCCTCCGTACTCGGCAACAGCACCATGCTCAGCCGCAGCCAGGTGTCCCGCGTCATCGACGCCCTCCAGAGCCGCGGTCTTGTCACCCGCACCCCGTCCCCGCGTGACGCGCGCTCTGTCGAAGTGGCCCTGACACCGGAGGGCCACCAGCTTTTCGAAGAGGCCGACGCCACGCGACGCTCCTGCCTGGCTCCGGTCTTCACCGACCTCCTCGACACGGAGGATCTCGAAGCGCTCAGCACGGTGTGGCACAAGCTCAAGGCCGGCAAGGACGACTGACGCCTGCTCTCCGAGTGCCCAGCGGCCGCCGTACCGGTCAAGTCCCTCGAGGGACCGCCATGTCGGTGAGCAGAGCCGCGCCGGGGGCGAGCTCGGACCAGTCGCCGTGCCAGGTGAGAACGGCGATGGCGCTGGTGGGGAACTTCTCGCGGGTACGCTTCAGGGCGTCGCCGAGCGCCTCGGCAGCCAGTGACAGCACCAGCTCCTGGACTCCAGGATTGTGACCGCCCAGCAGCAACGTATCTACGGATGCGGGTGTTTCACGTACGACAGCGAGCAGTGTGTGGAGGTCGGCATCGTAGACGCGGGCCTCGTGCTGCACCGGTGACTGGGTTTCAAGCTGTTCGACCGCCAGTTCCCAGGTCTCTCGGGCACGGACAGCGGTGGAGCAGATCACAAGGTCCGGGGTGTAACGGGCGTCCCGCAGCCAGCGACCGGCAGCGGAGGCGTCCCTACGGCCCCGCCCGGTGAGCGGACGGTCGAAGTCCGCCATATCCGGTGGCCGGGCGGACTTGGCGTGCCGCAGGACGATCAGCCGACGCAGTGCTGTCACAAGAACTCCCGCCGTCGATGGTCCATGCCCAACCGCCAGTATCCTGCCGCTGCGCGTGCCGTGCGGCTGAGGTCTCGGTTTTCCTGGCAGCGGTTCACGCGCGTTTGCTGGAATCGAGGTGGGCGAACACGACCACGTTGTCCGTGTAGTCCTTCACCTTCCTGTCGTACTCGCCTCCGCAAGTGATCAGACGCAGCTGCGCGGAGGGGGTGTCGGCGTACACCCGCTCATTGGGGAAGTGCGCCTTGCTGAAGGTCTCGACGGAGTCGACCTTGAACGTGGCGACGGTGTCGTCTGCGCGGGTGATGTCGATCTTGCTTCCCGGCTTGAGGGAGCTGAGCTCCACAAATACGGCCGGGCCGGTCTTGGTGTCGACGTGGCCCGCGACGATTGAGGTGCCGCGCTCGCCAGGTGCGGGGCCCTCCTGGAACCAGCCGACCAGATTGTCGTCGTCTCCGGGTGGCGCGTTCAGCTGTCCCGAAGGGCCGACGGACAGCGGCGTGAAGGGCGCGTCGACGGCGATCTCCGTGATCGAGAGCCGCTCCGGGGCGGAACGGGGCAGCGCCAGACCGGCACCAGGGGCCGCAGGGGCGGCAGGGGCGGGCCTGGAGGGAGCCGAAGCCACAGCGCGGGCCGGCGGAGCGACTTCTGCCGGGTTGGTGATGGAGTTGTACACAAGGAGGAAGCCCAGCCCAACCGCCACAGCGGGCCACATCAGGGCGCGGCCGAAGGGACGGGAGGCGGGGGCTGTGCCGGGCGGCTGCAGGGCGGCCATGCGAGCGGGCCTTTCGCGTACGGGGGCCAGTGAGGCGCGGGCGGGCGACGGAAGAGTCCGGGGAGCGGAAAGGGCAATCGCCGCGGCCACCGCCCGGGAAGGACGGCGGCCGCGGCAGCCAGCGAACTACTAGTGGTTCGGCCCCATCAGGCCGCAGCACCCGAGGCGCTCCGGCGCAGCCGGTACGCCCCTGCGCCGAGACCAACGAGCATCAGCACCGAGCCGGCAGCCAGGCTGTTGCCGGACATGGCCAGAGCGCCACCACCGGCGTGGACACCACCGTTCGGCTTGTCCTTCTTCCAGGACCCGTGGTCGCCCTTGTCGTAGTCGCCCTTCTCGGACTTGTCGGAGTCGTCCTTGTCGGACTTGTCCTGCCCCCAGTCCTCGGCCACGACCATGGCCAGAGCACCACCACCGGTGTGAACGCCACCCTCCGGCTTGTCACCCTTCCCGTGGTCACCCTTGTCGTGGTCGCCCTTGTCGCCCTTGTCGTAATCGCCCTTCTCGGACTTGTCGGAGTCGCCCTTCTCGGACTTGTCGGAGTCGCCCTTCTCGGACTTGTCGGAGTCGTCCTTGTCGGACTTGTCCTGCCCCCAGTCCTCGGCCACGACCATGGCCAGAGCGCCACCACCGGTGTGAACGCCACCCTCCGGCTTGTCACCCTTGTCGTGGTCACCCTTGTCGTGGTCACCCTTGCCGTGGTCACCCTTGCCGTGGTCACCCTTGTCGTAGTCGCCCTTGTCGGACTTCTCGTGGTCGCCCTTCTCAGACTTCTCGTAATCACCCTTCTCAGACTTCTCCGAGTCGCCCTTCTCAGACTTCTCGGAGTCGCCCTTCTCGGACTTCTCGGAGTCGCCCTTCTCGGACTTCTCGGAGTCGCCCTTCTCGGACTTCTCCGAGTCGCCCTTCTCAGACTTCTCGGAGTCGCCCTTCTCAGACTTCTCGGAGTCACCCTTCTCAGACTTCTCCTGGCTGTCGCTGCTGGAAGACGAGCCGCTGTCCTTGTCCCAGTCGTCGGCCGAGGTCACGGCAAACGCGGCAGGAACGGAGATCATGAGGACCGCAGTGGTAGCGGCTGACGCGAATAGTGTGCGGGCAGAGCGCATGGGGCACATTCCTTTCGCCGCGTCTGCGAAGACCGACACTTCATCGGTCACCGGATCGCAGGGGCGACTTGATTCACCGTCAGCCTCTTTTCCCCTCCGCACCAGCGGAGAGCGCCGCATTCGAGCTACACCATGGGCTCTTCGAGTGAGTGCAGGCCGATAATCACCCGTTGGACGGCACGCCACGCCGAGGTGAGGTTTCGTCCATCGCCGGCCCGCTCATCCGCTGCCGGCGCCTCATTTCAGCTTGGTTCCCGGCCTCGACAGAGCCGCGGGCCGATCCACCGATTCCGACGGGGAGCCGCGCTGACTCAATGTCTCAGGTACCGCGCCGCGTCGACAGCTGCGCACCTGGTCGGGCCTCGGCCCCCACCCTTACCCGTGGGTAATTTGGCTGATCATCGTCTCCCCTCGGCTGTTCCGCACCTCTACGCTCCGATCACCGCGCCGGTGGCAGTGCCTCCGTGGCACAACGGCCCGCGTCAGATGGAGCACGAGTGAGACGAACGCAAGACCACGGCGGACACCGCGCCAGGGTCCGGACGACCAGTGCCGCCGTCGCCGCGGCACTCGCCCTCCTCGGCACAGTCGCCGCGGCACCCGCAGCACAGGCGGCATCCACCTCAGCGGCCCCGGGGCCGGCGCGCGCGGCAGCCCAAGCCACGGCGGGGCCCTTCTTCCGCCTCGCCGACATCCCGATGAAGGACGGTGTCGTCCTCAAGGCGAACGTGTTCACCCCCGCCCCCAGCACACCCGGCGCCGACGCACACGGCCGATACCCGGTGATCGTGCAGCCGGCCAGTTGGGGGCAGAACGACATCGAGTACGTCCTCCAGGGCAGGAAACTCGCCGCAAGCGGCTATGTCGTGGTCACCTACACCGTCCGCGGCTTCTGGCTCTCCGGAGGCGAGGTCGATGTTGCGGGGCCCAAGGACGTGGCGGACATCTCGTCGGTCATCGACTGGGTCATCGCCCGGACTCCGGCCGATCCGCAGCGGATCGGGATGACCGGTCTCTCCCTGGGCGGCGGCCTGACCCTGATGGGAGCCGCCACCGACCCGCGGATCAAAGCGGTGGCTGCGATGAGCGGTTGGGGGGACCTGGTCGACTCGCTCTACAGCGGCGGGACCCGGCACCTGCAGGCCGCCGCTGTGCTCGCCGGCGTTGGGGCGCCCGCCGGTCGCGAAAGCGCCGAGTTCCGGGGGATGCTGGCCGACCTCTTCGGCGACCGCAATACCCCCGAAGTCATCAGATGGGCGCGGACCAGGTCCCCGGGCGCTTATGTGGACCGCATCAATGCCAACGGCACAGCCGTCTTCCTCGCCAGTGCATGGGGGGAGAGCATCTTCAACTCCAGCCAGATCACTGCCTTCTATCAGAAGCTGACCGGCCCCAAGCGGATCGAGCTGCGCCCCGGCGACCATGCCACGCAGGAGGTCACCGGCCTGCTCGGGCTGGACAATGCCACCTGGGCGAGCGCGCTCAGCTGGTTCGACGAGCACCTCAAGGGCAGCGGCGGCACACCTCGGCCGCCGGTGGAGCTGGAAGTACGGCCCGGCGGCGCACACGAGACCTATCCGTCCTGGCAGGCCGTCAGTTCGCGGACCGAGCGGCTGCGGCTCGGCAGAGCGGACGTCTTCGGCACCGGCTCGCTCGACGGCGGCACGCCCGGGAGCAGCGGCACGGCTGGGACGGGATGGCGGACGACGGTCGTCGGCGGTACGAACTCGGGCGCCGACGGCGGCATCACCGAACTGTCCGGGCTGCTCGACCAGGTCCTCGAACTGCCTCCCGTCGTTGTGGTCCCGTTGCTGCCCCGCCGGGCCGGAGCCGTATGGCAGTCGGCGCCGTACACGGCCGCGCAGCACATCCGCGGAGCCGTCAAGCTGCACACGACCGTCACCGCCTGCGCGCCGGAGGACACGGCGATCGGCTATCTCTACGACGTGAACGCCCTCGGCGTGGGGAAGCTGATCTCCCACGCCCCGCAGAGCTGGTCCGGCAGGAAGCCGGGGCAGGCCTTCCCCCTCAACATCCCGCTCTTCGCCACCGCCTACGACCTGCCCGCAGGACACCGGCTGGCTCTGGTCCTCGATACCAAGGACCTGCTGTACGGCGGTCGCACACCGCTGAACAGCAAGGTGTCGTTCGGCTCGCCGGAGGACGACCCGTCCGAACTGGTTCTGCCCCTGCGCTGAGCGCCGACCCGTCCGACCGCGCCAGGTCGTGGAATCACCTTCCGTCAGGCACCCTTGGCTGGCAGGATCTTCGAATGTCCAGGATTCCCAGGGATGTTCGAGCCTCGATCCGTCACTTCGCCTTCACTCTCGCCAACGGCACCGTGGACATCCCGCTCTTGGGAGACATCGATTACCGCCCGGACCTGGTCACCATGGGCTCGGAGCTGGAGATGGTCTTCACGATCTTCACCAACGTCCTCGAGGTGGACCAGGAGGGCAAGGTGACCAACTACGACCAGGCCAAGCATCGCGCCGCCGAGTGGATCCGGGGGTACTGCGACCCCGGCTACGAGGAGCAGCCGCCCTTCGCCGAATGGGAGACCGAACTCGCCTGACTGCGTGAAGTATGATCACCCCTCTGACACACAGACGGGTGTGCGGACCGTCGATGACCATCAGCCATGGACTCTCCTGCTGACGAAGGCCGGTGCACCCGGGCAAACCGGCGGCCCCGGGGGCGGAACCGCTCACGGGGTGCCACCACTCGGCCGGGCGGAGTGGCACAGGCGACATGTGGCTCTGCTGTTGAACTCCCGGGATACCCGTGCGACTTCCGGGCTGCGGAGCTCAAAACATTTGACATGGCCGGTCCTTGGCGGGTTCGGCGTCGCCGCGCGGGGGTGCGCGGCCGGGGGAGGGCAAGGGCGATGGGCGTGGGGGAAAGCGGGCAGGCGTACGCGGGGGCGCCGATCCGTGCGGTGGGGCAGGGACGCTACGTTCTGCAGGCTCCGCTCGGCGAGGGCGGCATGGCATCCGTGCACCGCGCCCACGACTCTGTGCTGGGACGCACCGTCGCGGTGAAGACCCTGCATTCCGAACTGGCCCGTGATCCGTCCTTCCGCGAGCGGTTCCGCCGCGAGGCCCAGGCGGTCGCCGGGCTCAGTCACGCCAATATCGTGGCGGTCCACGACAGTGGTGAGGACGCGGGTGAAGCAGGCGTCGTGCAGTACATCGTCATGGAGTACGTTTCGGGCCGCTCGTTGCGCGAGCTGACCCGGGAAAGGGCTGCCGCGGACGGTGCGATTCCGCTGAACAAGGCACTGACGATGACCGCTGCCGTCCTGGACGCGCTGGCCTGCAGCCACGGGCGCGGGCTGATTCACCGGGACATCAAGCCCGCCAACGTGATGGTGACCGACGACGGCACCGTCAAAGTGATGGACTTCGGTATTGCCCGCGCCCTGCAGTCGGATGCCACCTCGATGACCCGGACGGGCACCGTGCTGGGCACACCGCAGTACCTCTCCCCCGAGCAGGCGCTGGGCAAGCCCGCCGATGCCCGGTCGGACCTCTACTCGGTCGGCTGCATGCTGTTCGAACTGGCCACCGGCACGCTGCCGTTCGACGGCGAGTCCACGATGAGCGTGCTCTACCAGCATGTGCAGCACCCCGCGCCGGTCCCGTCCTCGATCAATCCGTCACTGCCCCCGGCAGTGGACGCGGTCGTCGCCCGCGCCCTGAGCAAGGACCCCGAGCAGCGGTACCCGAGCGCCCAGGCCATGGCGGACGACATACGCAAGATCGCCGCCGGCGGGACACCCACTCGGCAGCTGCCCCCGCATGTGCCCCCCACCCTCACGGCCGACACCATCTCCGTGACCTTCCGGCAGGCCACGCACCTCCCCCGCATGTCACTGCGGACGCATGGCATGCGGAGGCTCATCTGGCTGACGGCAGCCATGGTCGTGGGTATGGGGCTCGCGGCCGCGTACGTCGCGCAGTACCTGATTTCAGGTATCTCACACACCCGGGATCCGGATCCCCGGGCCACCGGAGCATTCATTCTGTGCGACAACGAGTTCACGCCCCCTGACTTCACCGGTATGTCACCGGCGGAGGCGAAAACGTGTGCCGAGATCGCCGGGCTGAAGCTTGCACAGAAAACCACCACGGGGAAGAAGTACGACAAGGACACCGTGGTGAAGCAGGAGCCGGCAACCAAGAAGCTGAAGTCCGGCAGCACCGTCACCATCTGGGTGTCGACGGGCGGTGATCCCCGGGCCAAGGGCGACCTCGCGGACTGCGAGGTGGAGGAGACCCATGGCAAGGTCTCCAACCCGTGGTTCAAGGGCAAGAGCCGTGCCAAGGCACGCGTCTGTGCGGACATCGCCCATCTGAAGCTGCAGGAAGCCGGGACCATCCAGGACAAGCTCACGCCCGCCGGACAGGTCGCGAAGCAGGAGCCCGGATCGGAACAGATAACGACGGGCAGCACGGTCAGAATATGGATCTCGACCGGGGGAGATCCCCGCGCCACGGGAACGCTGTCCAACTGCGACACGTACGCGACCAGCGACCAGCCCTACCCCCCGTCCCTCGAGCACATGACCACCGCCAACGCACGCGCTTGCGCGGCCATCGCCCGTGTGAAGCTGGAAGAACACACCGTCCCCGACGAACTGTGGCCCGCAGGAGAAGTCGTCGAACAGGAACCGGAGAGCGGTACCCACATCGACCCGGGCAGCACCATCAAGATCTGGATCTCATCGGGCAAGCCGTGAATCGCATCGCAGACAACCCTGCGATGCGGCCGCCTGCCGACTGACCATCCCGCGCGGTCGTGCCGCCTCGGCGAGCGTACGGATCAGCTCGCCGTCGTTGATCCGCGCTTGGTTCCCTGCGTAGTCACAGTCGGCGTCGAATCGCGCCGTCCCACCGCATCGCTCCGCAAGACCAGTTGGAGAGCGATCATCACTACGCAGGTCACGATCGCACTGTGCCACAGCAGCGCATCCAGCCGGCCCGCCGACAGATAGGCTCCCGCAGCCACGGCTGCCAGCGCGCACACGCCTCGGTCCACAATGCTCTCGACCGAGAGGAGCGTGGCACGAGGGGCGTGTGCCGGGATGGCATCGTTGACCAACTTCCGCTGGATCGGGTAGGCGAAGCCGGTGACCGCGGCGAACAGGCACAACAGTGCGACCACGGTCCAGGGCCCGCCGAGGGTGACGCTCGCCAGCGTGCCCGCCAGCGCCAGGCTGAGCAGGGACACCATGGCCACCGGTGACAGACGGCGGCCGAGCCATTGGGGACGCGCCGAGGCCACGGCCTCCGCCACGGTCATGGCCGCCAGCACCCCGCCGTGCGAGGTCTCGCCGATGCCGTGGGCCAACAGCATGGGCTGGAAAAGGTTGACCTGGCAGATGCGGGAGAGGGTGAACACGGCCACGCCCTGCACCATGACCAGGGCGAGCCAGGGTGTGGCTCGTACGCAGCGCAGGGCGGCGCCCGCGTCGTGCAGGAACGCTCCACGGCTCCGGTTCGTCCCGCCTCTCCCGGGCGCCCGACCCGACCGGCCGTCCCCGTGGGGCGGGGCAAGTCGGGGCAGCGCGAGGGCGCATGCCAGGGAGCCCGCCGCACTCGCGGCGCTCAGCACGTACGGCGCCGCGTGAGCGACGGCCATCAGGGGGCCGACCAGCGGCCAGCACATCACCTTCGCGGCCAGGCCGAGGGCGCGAGCCGTGCCCTCGGCCCTCAGATAGTGCTCGCCGCCACCCTCGGCCCGCAGGCCGTCGTACAGGTAGGCGCTGGCTGCGCCCGATGTCAGGGAACGGCCGGCGGCGATGGCCAGGAAGTGGACGAGGAAGCCCGCGTACGAGGGGGTGAGGACCGGGGCCAGGTTCGCGGCGGTCATCACGACTGCCCCCGCCCGCAGGCAGTTGCGTGCGCCGATGCGGTCGGCCACGATCCCGGTCGGGATCTCGAACAGACAGAACGCGACATAGTAGATGCTCTGGATCCCGAAGATCTGCCCGTCCGACAGTCCCGCCTCCCGCTGGTAGGCGTAGAACACCGGCATCCACCACAGCAGGTTGAACAGCAGTTGGAAGCCGTTGTTGAGTCGGATGATCCGGCGAGCCGCGGGGGTCGGGGGCGGGCCCGCCGGACGGGCCCGGGAGGTCGGCCGCGGCCGGTCAGGACGGCGGATCACAGGGCGTAGGGGCGGATCTGAACCAGTCGGAAGTCCCCCTGGTCGGTCATCAGCCACTCGATGTCGAGCGGATGGTCCGCGTCGCCTTCGCTGAAGTGGGACTGCAGCAGCCGACCGGTGAGGGCCAGGTCCATCAGCCGGCTCCTGGTCGCGGTGGGCAGGTCCTCGCCGGACGAGCCGAGAGCCACCGTACGGCCGCCGCCCTCAACGGTGTTGTAGAGGTACTGCTGCGGCAGGGTCGTCCCGTCCACCACCGTCTCGGGGGATCCCGGCGAGCAGTTGAGGTAGACGTTGCGGAAGTCCTCGCGCTTCGTCGGGTTGCAGGTCACCAGTACGCCCCCGAGGTCCGCGGGGACGTACTGCTGGATGATCACTCCCATGTATGTGTCGTCCAGGGAGATGCCGACCTGATGGCGCAGGCGCACGCTGCGCGGCGACAGCAGGGAGGCCCACACCTGGCGCACCGCGTCGAGGAGTTCGCCGGCCCCGCGGACGGTGGTGACCGAGTCGTAGACCCCGGCCGCAGAGAACCCGGGAAGGTCTTCGGCATTGGAGGAGGAGCGCACCACCAGGCGGCTTCCTGCGGCGAGTGGGGCGGGGAACGCCTGGGTGATCTGCCGGGTCACCTCTTCCGGCATCGGGGTGTTCCGGACGACGTGTTGCAGGTGCAGACAGAGCGAGTCCAGCACCTCGACCGCGTCGAGTTCGAGCGCCATCTTGAGCTTTCCGATGCCCTGTTGCAGGGCTGGTGAGGAGGCGAGGAAGCGTTGCTGCAGGGCGAACGGGAGGGCGACTCCGTCGGGGGCCGCGACGGTACGTGCGGTGAATTCGGCCGCCGCCTGCCGCAGCCCGCCGGTGGTGGCATCCGTGACACCGAGTCGGGCCGCGAGATGGCCGTAGAGATCCGTGCGGGGCGGCCGCGACTGCCCGTAGAACGCGGTGAGATCGGCCGTGCGGCTGTCGAGAACGTGGTGAAGCTCGCCGAGGTTGGCCGCCTTGGTGCCGTAGCGGTCCCGGTCCGCGCGGCGCAGCCGGTGCAGAGCCAGGGCCGGTGCGTCCTCGAGCAGCGGCGGTTCCATCCGGATCCGCTGCTGGTGCCACGTCGGCGCTTCCAGGGCCGGGGCGGTCGCCAGCGGCACGAGGGTGATCTCGTCGTCCCGCACCAGGTAGCGGACCCAGGCACCGTTGAGGTCGTCCTTCTCGACGATCTGTTCCAGGTCGCGGACGATCGCATTGGGGATGCCCCAGCCGGAGGCGAGGACGTTGGTGTGCGAGAGCGGCGTGGTGGGCGCGGTGTTGAGGAATCCCGCGACGCGCGGCACGTCGTCCGGCAGGCAGGCCATGGCCACGATGTCCGACCAGCCGAGCCCGTCGGCGGCTGCCTCGTACTCCTCGGCCGTCCGGAAGTAGCGCAGCCTGCCGATGGCCTCGGCGGCGTTGAGCGGTGTCCGCGTCCGGTTGCCGAAGAGTTCGTGGCTGGGTATCCGCGGCACCCGGACCTCGCTGATCGCGGTCAGCTCCTGTTCCTGTCCATGGTTCGCCGGCTTCAGCAGCAGCGGCAGTCGGCCGTCGACCCGGCCGCGGACGAACGCGTAGAACGCGTCGAGCAAGGCGCCGTGCATGGTGTCGGATTCGGTCGTCTCCAGGACCAGGAACGGTCGCTCGCGGCCGTCGGAGTCCTCGTCGGTGTGCAGGGAGAGCACACCCAGGAGGAAGCGACGCCCGGGATCCCGGTACACCGAGGCGTTGAAGGCGTCCAGGCACGCGTCCAGGGCCTCCAGCTCCATGTCGAGGACGCGGGTGGCGACATAGTTGACGTGGAAGGGGTGGACGGCCGTGTCGAGCAGGTGCCAGGTGTCCTCGGCGCGGTCGACGACGACCTTCAGGTAGGGGTGACCGGCCAGCACGCCGGAGAGGGTGCGGAACAACGGCAGGGACAGATTCTCGCCGACGACCGTGCGGTCCACGGCAGGGTCCGGCGCGCCCGGGGGAAGGAGGTGGGTGGTCATGAGCGGGCCTCCTCGTCCGAAGCCACCGGTAGGACGTGCGGCAGGACATCCACCAGTGTCCGGAAGTCACGGATGACGGTCTGCGGGTCGACAGCGGAGAGCAGGCAGAGTGCCGCCATGGTGTTCGCGCCGGCGGCCGGGTCGTAGACCGGCACCAAAGCACCGTCGGGAAGTGAATTCTCGGCCACCACCGACAGCCGGCTGCCGTCGCTGACCGGGACGGCTTCCGTCACCGTCGGGAAGTCCCAGACGCGCCGGTCCGGCCAGGCGTCACCGGCACCGTCGACGGCAAGTACGACGAGCGAACCCGCCGCGCCTCGCGCCTCCCCCGGCGTACGGGCGCGCGTAGGCCAGGTGACCGGGCGTCCCAGAAGGTGGTCGACGAGCATCCCGATGAGGTCCAGGCCGAAGACCTCCTCGATCTGCGGGACGGTCATCGCGCCACCGAACCGGGCCGCGGTCTCGATCACCCACATCTGGCCTTCGGCCCCGAGCTTGATCTCGGTGTGCGTTCCGCAGTTCGCGAGACCCAGCGCGTCGACGGCATCCCGCGCGAGGGCCACGACGCGCTCCTGGGCGTCGTGCGACAGCGAGGCGGGGGTGATGCCGGCGCGCTCGGTGAACGGTTCCACCGTCGGCATGCGTCCGCTGAGACAGACGGGTCGGAAGTCGCCGTCGATGACGACACCTTCGACGCTCACGTAGTCGCCCCACCCCGGCTCGTCGAACCAGTCCTCGGCCGATCCCGCCACGATCTGCTCGACCAGGAAGTCCGCGTCGGCGTCGGCCACGTGGAGTTCGGCGTATCCCAGTTGCGCGGATTCGGCCATCACTTCCCGCGACCGCTCCCAGGCCTCCGCCACCTCCCGCGAAGAGCGGATGACCTGGTGTGCGGTGGAACCGGCGCTCCATGCCGCCTTCAGCAGCAGGGGTAAGGGAAGGGCCGCAGCCGCGTCATGCAGCTCCTGCTCCGAGGCGACCGGGCGGAACCGGGGCTGGGATATGCCGTGTTCCTGCCAGGTACGCCGCATCATCCGCTTGTCGCGGGCGAGGGCGCAGGAGCTGCCCGCCCCGGCGAGGCCGAGCTTCTCGCAGGCTTCGGCGACAGCCACGACCGCGTACTCGGAGAATGTGACGACCGCGTCCGCACCGATGGCCTGGGCCCGGGCAACGATCAGGGACACCAGGTCGCGCCGCTCCGACTCGGTGGGGACCAGGACCGAGGCGCACAGGCGCTCGGCGGTCGCGGCCACGCTGGGAGGAAGTGCGCTGAGCGCCAGCAGGTGCACTGCCGACTTCGCGGCGACCCGTGTCAGGGCATGGCCGAGGGGCGGGCCGCCCTTGGCATGCACGAACAGCACCTTGCTCACAGAAACCCAACTCCTCTGGATGATGATGGTCCGTCAGAACGATGGAGGGCGAGCGACATGACGGGTGCCCACCACCGCTCCAGCAAATCAGCCGACGGGCACCCGAATCGCCGCATCGGGCGCCGGCCGATCAGGCAAATGCCTGAGTTGCAGGCGCCGTTGAACCGGCGGGGAGGGCCCGTGATGACGTATGGCGGAAGTGACGGCCGGCATCGCGGCCCGACGCCGTCCAGGTCGGCCGAGAACCGAGCATGCGCGGAAACAGAGCGGGATACACATCGCGATGTCACACCGCGCAATCCGGTTGAAACTTGATGGAAAGGTCGTCGTGGACGAGACCACTCTCAAAGCGCTGCTCGAGCATCTGCCCGTGTACTGGTGGGAGGCCGACGGGCAGCTGCGCGTCATCGACAGCGGCGGCGGTGCCTTCATTGACTCGCGGACGCCACAGCGGTTCCTCGAGGCCATGCGGCAGGACTTCGCGGCGTCCTGGCACTCCCCCGAAGTCAGTCACTGGCAGGCGCGGTTCGACGGGCGGGTCTTCGATGTGAGCTGGCCCCTCGACGAAGTGGCTTGCGGGGGCCGGGCCCGCGGACTGGCCGTGGAGGTCAGCGCCGGGACCGCCGCCGCGCGCCGCTTCGACGCATTCGCGGACTTCGCCCCCGCCGCTGCCTTCATCCGGGACGAGGACGGGCGCTACCTCTGGACCAACCACGCCTACGCGCACCTCTACGGCACCACGCCGGGGAACGTCATCGGGAAGCATGTGCAGGACTTCGACTCCCTCGCCGACGCCGCGCAGTTCCTCGCGCTCGACCGGGAGATCCTCTCCCACGGCAGATCGGTGCGGCACACCCTCACCTACCACCGGTCCGACGGCACCAGCGCATACGCGGCGGGCCACCGGTTCCCCGTCCGGGAGGGCTCACAGACCTGCGTGGCAGGGATCTACGTGGACATCACCGACTACACGCGCGCGCTGGACCAACGCCGGGAGGCGGAGGAAAGCCTGCACGCGCTGCGCGACCACAGCGGGCTGCCCTGCGCCCTGATCTCGGCGGGCGGACGGATCCAGCAGGCGAGCGCCGCGGCCGCCGAACTCCTGCAGACCCGGCCGTCGGATCTCGTCGGCCGCCGTGCCCACACGGTGCTGGCTCCGGCGCCGGAACTCGACCTGCTGCACCGCAGATGGAATGACCTGATAGCCCGCCGTCGCAGGAGGTTCGAGACGTCCGCCGTGTTGGTCGACGCCCGCGGCCGGCAGCGCCGGGCCCGGCTGCATCTGACGACAGTGGGCCGTTCCTCGACCCGCGCCGCGGAGGTCTGGGCGGTCGTCACCCACCAGGGGCTCGCCCACGAGGCACATCCTCCGCTCACCGCCAGCCAGATCCGCATCCTGTCCCTGCTGGCCATGGGCAGCAGCAACGGGGAGATCGCCACCTCGCTGCGCCTGTCCCGGCAGACCGTCGACTACCACCTCAGCCGACTGCGGGATCTACTGGGCGCCGCGACCAGACCCGCGCTGGTCGCCCGGGCGTACGTCCTGGGCATCCTCTCTCCCCAGACCTGGCCACCGCGTTCCGCCACGGCCACCCATCCGCTCAGCTCCGCCTGAGGCCGGCGCGGCGGCGCCATCAGCCCGGAACAGGGACCGCTGGGTGCGGCCGGACTTCGAACCCGCAGTCCGGCGAGATGCGCCGTTGTCACGGTTGGTGTCCGCCGAGCTCCGTCAGGGCAACCCCCATTCAGCCGTCAGTGGCGGAGGGCCGCCAGATCCGTACCGGGCAGGTGGATCCAGCCCTCCTGCCCTGCGGCCGCGCGCTCGTCCGGAGAACGCGGCCACAGGGTGTCCCCGACCAGGACGGCGCGAGCAACCAGGGCACAGACCAACGCGTCGAGATGGTCGTGGCTGTCGACACACTGCCCGCGCACCGCCTCGGGGAGGGCCAACCCCAAGCCCGCCTCGACCGAGCCGACGATGTGCTCTCGGACGGCACGCGCTTCGGACGTGGCGCTCTTGTAGCTACCAGGAAGGCGGATCCCCCACCGCCGCAGTGCGGCAGCAGGGTAGACCTCGGCAACTGGTCCCGACCCGTCCCGGGGCACAGGGGCACCGATCGCCGCGAGGGCATCCAGCAGATGAGCCGCTCGCAGCGCCACGACGCCCAGAAGATCGGTGGACACCGACAGCGGAGGCCGCATCGAGGTCGCCTTCCATGTGAGGTCGTCGGTGAACCTGAATCGCAGCGCATCCAGTCCGGGCCTCCCGTCCGCACGCTCCTCGAACCGGACGCGAGGCGGCAGCCGCCGGCCGCGGTGGTGGGCCAGGACCGTTGCCACGAAGCTCGACGGCCAGCCAAGAGGGCAGTCGAGGCCGGTCTTGTCGGCCGCCCGGACAACCGCCAGCAGATCCTCATCCCCCTCGGGCACGACGAACTCCGCCGCCAAGCCGTCCACGCCGCCCCAGACCACCCGGCACACAGCCGTACGCCGTGCACTCGCAGCAAGGTCGACCCCGACCGTCACCGCCTGTCGTTGCCTCATGCCACAATCCTCCCGCAGCACGCCCGTGGGCCACCGCACCCCCGCGCCACCAACAGGTGCCATGCGGTCGAGCGTTCACCGCATTCATCGCCTCCGGCCGGTTCAACGTGATGATGCCGTTGTGTTCGCGTCGCTCGAACAGCACCGCCGAGCTCTGGGCGGACGAGCCCATGGTTACTTCTGCTCAGATCCCGGCTTCGTCAGCGATTCGACATGCGTTGTCCACGAGCGCGTCGATGCGTTCCACGGTGGGCGTGCCTGTCGCGCTCCTGTTCTTCGGTTCATCGATCGCTCGCCTCATCACGCCCTCGCCAATCACAGCCACCTTCCACAGGCCCAGCACATGCCAGAATTTCAGTGCCGCCGCGTCCCGGCCTGTTTCGGTCAGGTACACCTGAGCGAGCTCGGCACGGTCCGGGAAGCCGTCGAGGACGGAGGCGGCGAAATCGCCCCCGGTCTCCTCCTCTCCCGGTTCCGGCCAGTACGCCAGCAGGCTGCCCATGTCCGCCAACGGATCCCCCAGCGTCGACAACTCCCAGTCGAGCGCCGCGGTCACCTCCCCGCTGTCGTAAGAGGTGATGACGTTGCGCAGATGGAAATCGCCGTGTACGAGCGTCAGTTCGCACTGCTCCGGGACGGCGGCGACAAGGCGCCGGGTGAGGTCCTCGAGGGCGGGCAGCTCGCGGGTCCTGGACTTCTCCCACTGGCTCGTCCACCGCTTGAGCTGACGCCGCGCATACGGCGTGTGGCTGGCCAGTCCGGTCAGCCCGGTCGCCTCGAGATCGACCGCGTGGATCTTCGCCAGCGTCCGCGGCAAGGACATCCCTATCGCCCGGCGGCGCTCCGGCGTCAACGACTGCGCGATCGGCATCGTGTCGACGACCTGGCCGTCAACGAACTCCATGAGCAGCAGCGGGACGTCGGTCACGGCGGGATCAGCGGTGAGCCCGAGCACCCGCGGGATCGGGACGGCGGTGCCCTCCAGCGCGGTCAGAATCCGCGCCTCGCGAGCCACGTCGTGCGCCGACGCCAACAGGCGACCCAGCGGTGGGCGCCGCAGCACCCACCTGCGGCCGTCCTGGTCCCGTACCAAGTAGGTCAGATTCGACTGACCGAGCCCGATCCGGTCGAAGGTCAGTGGCCCTGCGAAGTCGACGCCGAGGGTCTCGAGCCAGCGGCTCACGCAACCGAGATCGAGTCCTGCCATCTCAGCTCACCGCTGCCGTGGCCGCGTCGCGGTACTTCCGCAGTTCCTGTCTGGCGATGGCCCTCTTGTGGACCTCGTCGGGACCGTCCGCCAGCCGCAACGTCCGCAGACCCGCATACATCATCGCCAACGGGAAGTCGTCGGTCACTCCTGCTCCCCCGTGCACCTGGATCGCGCGGTCGACGATCTTCAACGCGATGTTCGGGGCGGCCACCTTGATGGCCGCGATCTCGGTGCGCGCTTCCTTGTTCCCGACCGTGTCCATCAGATACGCGGCCTTGAGCGTGAGGAGGCGAATCATCTCGATGTCGATACGTGCTTCCGCTATCCAGTCCTGGACATTGGACCGTTCGGCAACCGGACTACCGAATGTCACCCGTGACTGCGCGCGCCGGCACATCAGCTCGAGCGCCCGCTCGGCCGCGCCGATCGCCCGCATGCAGTGGTGGATACGACCGGGCCCGAGCCGGGCCTGGCTGATCGCGAAACCCTCACCCTCGCCCTTGAGTACGTCCTTGGCCGGCACCCGTACGTCGGTGAAGTCGATTTCGGCGTGCCCCTCACGGTCCTGGTAGCCGAACACCGGCAGCCCGCGCATCACCGTGATCCCGGGGGCGTCGATCGGGACGACCATCATCGACTGCTGCCGGTGCGGGGCAGCGGTGGGATCCGTCTTCCCCATGACGATGAGCACCTTGCAGTTGCGGTGCAGGGCATTGGACGCGAACCACTTACGGCCGTTGAGCACGTACTCGTCGCCGTCGCGCTCCATCCGCAGCTCGATGTTGGTGGCGTCCGAACTGGCGACACGCGGCTCGGTCATCGCGAAGGCCGAGGCCATCGTCCCGTCGAGCAGGGGCCCCAGATACTTCTCCTTGTGCTCGTCGCTGCCGAACAGCGTGAGTACCTCCATGTTGCCGGTGTCGGGAGCGTTGCAGTTGCACGCCTCGGAGGCGATGTGACTGCGCCCCATGATCTCCGCCAGCGGCGCGTACTCGAGATTCGTCAGCCCGGGGCCCCACTCGGGGTGCGGGTGGAAGAGGTTCCACAGTCCGCGTCCCCGCGCCTCCGCCTTGAGTTCCTCGATGATCGGCGGATGGAAGTGCGGGTCGCCCGACGCGCGCATCTGCTCGTGGTACACCGCCTCAGCGGGGTAGATGTGCGAATCCATGAACTCGAGCAGATCCGCTTGGTACTGCTTGGCGCGGTCGGACGTCTCAAACAGGGACATCTGAACTCCTGACAGGTAGGGAGGGAAATATCGGTGAGCGCTTGTGCTCGTCGGCCGCCTGCAGCCGCTGGAGGTCGGCGCCGGCGCAGAATCCGCGTCCCGTGCCGGTGACTTCGACGGCGCGTACGTCCGGGTCGTCCTCGGCGGCGTCGAGCAGTGTGAAGTAGCGGTTTTCGAGCTCGTCGGTCCAGGCGTTCAGCTTGGCGTGCCGGTTCGTGAGCACCAGCACGGGCCCGCGGTGTTCGGCGAGGACGAGTTCGTCGGGCGCGCCGGTCATGACTGCGCCAGCAAGGAGTTCTGGTAGCGGCGCATCCCGCGCAGCCACCGGTCGTAGTCCGAGCCCTTGTGCCGGTACATGTCCAGAACCTCTTCGTGCGGCAGGATCAGGAAGCGCTCGTCCGCGATCGCGGCCAGGACTGCGTTGGCGACCTCGGCCGGCTCGAGGACGTCACCCGCGGACGTGACGGCCTGCGTGGCGGCTCTCCCCAGGGCGTCCCCGGAGTCCTTCCCGAGGGACAGCATGTTGGTGTTCACCCCCATCGGGCACAGACAGCTGACATGGACCCCGCGATCGCCATAGGTGACACTCAGCCATTCGGCGAAGCCGACGGCCGCGTGCTTGGTGACGGCGTACGTGGCGGAGCCGATCTGGGTGAGCAGCCGGCCGCCGAGGCGGTGCTGACGAAGTAGCCCTCGCCGCGCTCGAGCCACCGCGGCACCAGCAGCGTCGCCGCACGGATGTGGGCGCGCAGGTTCACGTCGATCGAGAGGTCCCAGTCCTGCTCATTCGCATCCAGGCCGGGTGCCCCGGCGATGCCCGCGTTCGCGAAGTAGAGGTCGACCGGACCGAACGCGCTTTCCGCCAGAGCGATCAACTGCTCGATCTGGGGGGTGTCCGACACGTCCGCGCCCACGCTCACGGTGCTTCCCGGATGGTCGGCGTTGACTGACGCCGATACCGCCCGCGCGGTGTCCGCGTCAAGGTCAGCGCGACGACCCGGGCACCCTCGCGAGCGAGCCGTGCGACCAGAGCGCCGCCGATGCCGCCTCCGCCACCGGTGACGATGGCAACTCTTTGTGCAACGTTCACAGCGAACCTCTCCATGGCGGGGCGTGCGGTGCCGGGCCACGACCCCCGAGATGAGGCGACCGTGGTCTCCGTCCTCTGCATAATTGAATCCGACGTCAAGTTCAACTATTGGGAGCGCATCACCACGCGGAGCAGGCCGCCCCGCCCCACTGGACTGCGGACAAAGAATTCAAGGCAGGCATCGCTGCCTTTCGCCTGTCCCAGGGGTACGAGCAGCTCACCGAGCACGGCCCGGCCCGGCGGCCGTGCCGTCGCAACGGCTGACGCTCGACGGCTGCGCAGCCTCGACGACGGCTACGGCCAGGTGCCGTTCCCCGCCCCTGACCTGTCGGCTTACCCATCCGCGTGGTGAGTGAGGTGGCCTGAGCGTGACGCTCACGCAACCTGATCCCTCACCGCTGCGGGCGCCGGAGTCCAGGATCGTCGAACGGTCGTGGACAGCGGGCTCCGCCCCGGCCGGCGCTACTGCCGGATCAGCGGTGGCCGGGGAACCGCAGGGCGTTCGCCCAGAGCCGGGTGACCGTGGAGACGAGCTCCTCGAAGTCCGCCGGGGTACCTTCCTCTTGCCCTTCGCCGCGCACGAAGGCGCTGTAGGCCATGACGCTGACCATGCCCGACAGTGCACGGGAGGCCATCATCGGATCGACCTCACGGTCTGCGACACCCCGCGCCTGCAGGTCGGCGATGCCACGGGCGTTGCGGTGGATGAACGCATCCGCGCGCCGGCTTCGGAACTCACGGAACTCCGGCTCCACTTGTGCGACCTGCTCAAGCAGCGCCATCAGCTTCGCGTTCCGTTTATACGCCTCGAGATACGCGCGATTGCTCGCCTCGAGTACCGCATACGGATCGTCGGTACCCTGCACCCGGCCCATGCCGGGGTGCATCATGTCCTCCTGCGCCTCCAGCAGGACGGCGGCAAGCACCTCTTCCTTGTTGGCGAAGTAGGTGTAGAAGGATCCCGCCGCGCATTGGGCCTCTTTGGCGATGTCGGCCAGGCGGGTGTCGAGGTAGCCGTCCCGCTCGAACACCTTCCGCGCGGCCTTCACCAAAGCGGCGCGTGTCCGCGCTCCGCGCTTTGTCGTCGGCAGCTCGCGAAGTGACGAGAGGGGCGCCATCGGCGGTGCCTTCTCGCTGTAATTCTCCTCGGGCGCAGTGGTGTCCATCGCCAAAAGGGTACTTGAATCCGACGCCAGAGTCATGAATTGGCCAGGTACGCGCGACGCTCCATGAGCCCCGCACTGGGCGGGCGCGAGTACCGCCGCTCGGCCCGCGGGCGGTGTCGATCCCGGGTATGACCGGTCCCCCGCGACCGGTCCCCCGTCGATCGACCTCCCGTAGTTCGATCGATCGGTCAGGTGGTGATCCTGAAGCGTTCGGCGAGTTGGCGGCGGGTGTCGGCGGCGCCGGTGTGAAGCACACCCCCGATTCCGATCCGCGCCGCTCCGTCGAGGTTCTGCCGCAGATCGTCGATCATGACTGCCTCCTCGGGGGAGACGCCGAGTCGTTCACATGCGATCGCGTAAATCCGCCGGGAAGGCTTGCGGATCCCGACCTCGGCGGAGATGACGACCGCGTCGGCCACAGCGGCGAGGTCGACGCCATCGTAGGTTCCGGTCCCGAAAGAATTGGATACCAGCGCAACGGGATACCCGGCGGCGCGAAGATCACCGAGCAGGGCGAGCATGTCCTGGTCGATCGACATTCCGGCTTGCATCCGGGCCGTGAGCCCCTCGGCGGGCACGTCGGCGCCGTGGGCACGGAGACGTTCGGCGAATCCTCGCTCAAAGGCTTCGGCGTCGATACGGCCGCACTCGTGGTCTGCCAGGAGGGCTCGTGATGGCTGGTCCCGGCTGAGGAGGTCCAGCGGCAGGCGCGGGTCGCCACCGAGTGAGGCGCCGAAGTCGGTGAACGCCCGCAACACACTGGAGGTGATGACCCCGCCGAAGTCCACGAGGACGGCGGTTCGGGCCTTTTCCACCACGCTCGACACAGTATCCACACCCTCTCGCGGCCGGCTTCCACCGGCCGATGCGACCGCGACCGGCTTCCCACCGGCCGTTGCGAGGCAGCCACGGTCCGCCGATTCTCATGAGAACTAAGCGACCTCGAACAGCCCGGCTGCGCCCATTCCGCCGCCGACACACATCGAGATCACTACATATCGGACGCCACGGCGCTTGCCCTCGATCAGGGCGTGCCCCACCAGGCGGGCACCGGTCATTCCGTACGGATGGCCGACCGATATTCCGCCGCCATTGACGTTGAACCGCTCCGGGTCGATGTTCAGTTCGTCACGGCAGTACAGCGCTTGGGAAGCGAACGCCTCGTTGAGTTCCCACAGACCGATGTCGTCGATGGTGAGGTCGTGCTGCTTCAGCAGTTTCGGAATGGCGAACACAGGACCGATCCCCATCTCGTCCGGCCCGCAACCGGCAACGGTCATACCCCGGTATACGCCCAGCGGCTCCAGTCCGCGGCGCTCGGCTTCCTTCGACTCCATCAACACCGACGCCGAAGCCCCGTCCGACAATTGCGAGGAGTTGCCCGCCGTCACGCTGGAATGCGCGGCCACCCGACCGTCCGGCAGCACGGGCGCCAACCCGGCCAGGCCCTCGAGTGTGGTCGACGCGCGGTTGCCCTCGTCCCGGGTCAGGGTCACGGCCTCGTCCCGCACCTCCCCGGACTGCTTGTCCAGGACCTTCTTGACGCTGTCGAGCGCGACGATCTCCTGGTCGAACCGCCCGGCCTCTTGTGCCGCCGCAGTGCGCTGCTGCGACACCAGCGCAAACTCGTCCTGTTGTTCCCGGCTCACGCCGTAGCGTTCGGCGACGATCTCCGCCGTCTGCAACATCGGCATGTAGGCACTCGGCTTGTGCTCGACCAGCCAGGGATCCGTCATGCGGTGGGTGTTCATGTGCTCGTTCTGCACCAGGGAGATCGACTCGACACCGCCGCCGACAGCGACCTGCATGCCGTCGCCGACGATCTGCTTGGCGGCCGTCGCAATCGCCATCAGGCCCGACGAGCACTGCCGGTCGATCGTCATGCCCGACACGGAGTCCGGAAGTCCGGCACGGAGAGCGGCCTGGCGGGCGACGTTGCCACCGGACGACCCCTGCTGCACGGCGCAGCCGAAGATCGCATCCTCGACCTCGCCTCCCTCGAGCCCGGCGCGCTGCACCGCGTGCGAGAGGGCATGGGCGGCAAGTTCCTGCGCCTGGGTGTCATTGAACGCGCCGCGGTACGCCTTCCCGATCGGCGTCCGTGCCGTCGAAACGATGACTGCTTCCCTCATGTCGCCTCACTGCTTCCTGTCGGTCCGGTTCGTCCGGGCGGCCGCAGGGTGACGGGAGCCGGCCTCGCGACCGTTATAGTTGAATTCGACGTCAAGTTCAACACCTCTGAGGGAGGGCTGCACGCGGCTGCCGTTGCAGGAACTGCGCGTGTTCTCGACCTTGACAATCCCCTTCCACCGCCTATGGTGACCGACCAGTCGGTATGAAGGGGCGGATCGTGACCGAACTGAGCATCTCCACCGCTGCGGGCGTGTTCGACGCGACCGTGGCGGGTCCGCCCGAGGGCCGACCGGTGCTGCTGCTCCACGGCTTCCCGCAGACGCGGCTGGTGTGGCAACGGCAGATCACGGAGTTGGCCGCGCACGGCTACCGGGTGGTGGCACCCGACCAGCGTGGGTACTCCCCCGGGGCCCGCCCCGAGCGGCCCGCGGACTACCGCATGAACGTCCTGGTCGACGATGTGCTCGCGATCACGGAGGAATTGGGCTGGGGGTCGTTCGACCTGGTCGGCCATGACTGGGGAGGCGCGGTGGCGTGGTGGACCGCCCATGCCCACCCCGACCGCGTACGTACCCTGACGGTGATCTCGACCCCGCACCCCGGCGCTCTGGCCACCACCCTGCGTACCGACAAGGACCAGCGCGAACGATCGCAGTACATGATCGCCTGGCGTGAAACGCCCGCGACCGAAGAGCGCATGCTGGCAGGCGATGCCGAGGCGCTTCGCGCCACTTTCGCCGGAAAGGTCCCGCAGGCCAGTGCTGAGGCCTACGTGCGTCACCTCTCCCAGCCGGGTGCTCTCACCGCGGCGCTGAACTGGTACCGGGCCGGCCGCCCCGACGGCGCGATCGGCGTCATCGAGGTGCCCACGCTGTACGTCTGGAGCACGCAGGACAGCGCGTTCGGCCCGGCGGCCGCGCGGGAGACCGGGCAGTGGGTCAACGGGCCGTACCGGTTCGAGACCCTTCAGGGCGTCAGCCACTGGGTCCCCGAGGAGGCGCCCGAAACGCTGAGCCGCCAGCTGCTCGAACATCTGGGGGCGCACGGCGAGTCCGGAACCACAGCGAATCCCCCCTCTGTCGACTCTCAGAAGAGGTGACCCCATGACGACATCGCGAACGGCCTGGCGCCGACTCGAGCCCGTACACGGCATGATCTACTTCGCCCCCGAGGGAAGGCGACGGTACGCGGACCTCGGACTGAGCGGACGCGCCGGGTACTTCGCCTCCCGGAGCGCCGCCTTCGGCCGAGCATCCGCTGAGCTGGTCATCTCGACCTTCTACAACTTCAACCCCGGTCTCGTACGGAAAGCGGTCGAGGGGTCTGGGACGCGGTGACGCCGCAGCAGGTGCTGGACGCGCGGCACGCCGCCGCGAGCGAGGCCCTGCGACGGGCCGGCGTCCACGAACTCCCCGCTTTCGACGAGGTCCTGGCGCTGGCCCGCAGGGCCGCCGACGCGGCCTGCGAACACCCGCAGGGCCGCCCGCTGTTCGCCGCGCATGCTGCGCTGCCCTGGCCACAGGAACCGGTACTGCAGCTGTGGCACGCTCAGACGCTGCTCCGGGAGTTCCGTGGAGACGGCCATGTCGCGTGCTTGCTGAGCGAGGGCATGGGGGGTTTGGAGGCCCTGGTTCTGCACGCTGCCACCGGTGAGGTTCCCGTCGACTTCCTCAAGGGAAGCCGCGCGTGGCCCGAGGAGGAGTGGGCCGACACCGAGGAGCGCCTGCGCACGCGAGGCCTCCTCGACGGCGACTCCCTGAGCCCGGAAGGCGTACGCCTGCGCCGGCACATCGAGGACCGTACCGACCGCCTGGCCCTTCCCGCCTACGCTGCCCTGGGTGACGCCGACTGCGAACGTCTCGCCGAACTCGCGAGCCCCTTCGGCCGCGCCGTCGTCGAAGCCGGCCTCCTCAAACTCGGCTGACCTCCGCCCTTCACACCCCCTCCGCATCGCGCTTGATCTGCTCGAACCGGGCGGCCGTGGCCTCGGAGAGGGCCTTGGCCGCTCCCGCGGTTCGTCCATGGCCCGCTGGTGCGCTACCGAGGAAACCGGGCCGCACCTGACGGTCCGGGTTGTCGCGGTTGGTGTTCACCAACCTGCGCCAAGACAACCCCGGCCCTACTCCCCGGCACGGGCATACCGAACAGCTCCGACCACGGGCCCGAGAGGGACGCCATCCTCCTGATGCGACGCGGACGCGCAGACCGCCCGGGCGTAGGCTTCGCTCAGCATGGACGCGGCGGGGGGCGGAGCACATGACGGCTGAGTCAACGTCAACACAGAGGTGGAGGTCGACCCTCGATTCGGTCGTGGTGTACGCGCAGGGCGCGGTCTGCCGCCGCCTGGCCCGGGGCAGCGTGTCGCCGGACGGCCGGGTGCGGGTGACGGGACTGCCCCGCTCGCTGGACCCGGGCTCGCTGCGGGCCCGTGTCCTGGGCGCCCCCGGGGTACGCGTCACCGAGGCCCGGGTGGAAGTCGAGGCCGAGCCGCTCGGCACGGGCACGCCCGACGAGTTGCGGCGCGAGGTCGAGCGGCTGAGCGACGGGTGCGCGGCGGCGCAGGGACGCCGGGACCGACAGCTGAGCCTGATCGAGGAGGTCAGGGCTCTCCACCCGGTCCCACCTGCCCGCAGGCGCGAGGACCCGCACCGTCGCACCCCGGTCGAGGCGTTGCTGGAGCTCGCCGACTTCGTCGACCAGCGGCTGACGGGACTGCACAACCGCCTCATCGAGCTGGAGGAGGCGCTGCGCAACGTCGAGCACGAGCTCACCGTCGCCGCCGACAGGCTCGCCCGCGCCTCCACCGACGTGCCGTCAGCGCACGTGGAGACCACGGTCTGCGCGGTCCTGACCCTCGACGGCACCGGTGACGCGGAGGTGGAGGTGGAGCTGGAATACGGTGTGCCGGGCGCCGTCTGGGTGCCGGCCTACCGTCTCACTCACCGTCAGGGCGACGGCAGCGGCCGTCTGGTGCTGCGCGCCTCGGTCGCCCAGCGGACCGGCGAGGACTGGACCGGCGTGCGCATCGCCCTGGCCACCGCCGATCTTCGGCGCCGCACCGACCTGCCGAGGCTCCGCTCGATCCGGATCGGACGCAGTCAGCCCGCCCCCGCGCCTTCTGGCTGGCGCGAGCCCCCGGCCGGGCTCGTCGACCTGTTCTCCGGGTACGACGCGGCAGGCCCTGGCCCAGCCACGACCGCCGCACCCGCGGCTGTCGGGGCCGGCTCCGCGCCCGTGGGTGCCGCGGGCGGCTCCGCGTCCGGTCCCGTTCCGCCACCGCCGTCGGCACCGGCGCCGGCGCCGGCACCGCAGGGCTACGGCGCTCCGCCGGAAGTCTTCGGCGGCGCGATGCCCGCCCTCGCGCAGCCGGCCGGGTCGCGACCGGCTGCGCGCAGGCCGCGTACCGGCGGCAGGTCCTTCGCGGGTGCCCCCGCCGCCATGGCGCCCGCGGCTCCTGGCCGGGCTGCGCCGCCACCCCCTCCGGCACCGGTAGCCGGTCCGCCGCAGCCGAGCGGCGCCGAGCTCGACTATGCCGCCCTTGTCCTGTGCGGCCCCGACGAGCAGGGCGGTCGCAGAGGCCGGCTGTTTCCCGACTCTCCCATCGACCCGGTGGCGGCCGAGTATCGCCGCCGCGCCGAAGCGGTGGCCGCGCTGCCGTTGCCCGGACAGGCCGTGCGGCCTCGCGAGTCGGCGGGTTCCTTCGACCACCGCTTCGATGCCACCGCCCGCGCCGACATTCCGTCGGACGGCACCTGGCACTCCGTCACCGTCGGCGAGATCCCGGTCGGCCTGCGTACCGAGTACCTCTGCGTGCCTTCCGTGGAGCAGACCGTGTACGCGACGTTGGTGCTCTCCAACGCCACCGACCAGGCACTACTGGCCGGCCCGGTGGAGGTCACCGTCGACGACGACTTCCTGCTGACCGCCGCATTGCCCACGCTCGCCCCCGGCGGTGTCCGCCGCGTGGGGCTCGGGCCGGCCGAGGGCATCCGGGTCACCCGCCGTACGAACCTGCACGAGTCGACCTCGGGCCTGCGCAACAACACCACCGTGCTCGACCACCGCGTCCACGTGGAGCTGGCCAACCGGCTCGCGAGACCCGTCACTGTCGAAGTCCGCGAGCGAGTGCCGGTCACCTCCGAACCGGACGTCCGGATCGAGGAACGGGCCGACTGGACGGCACCCGAGGAAGGCACGGGGCCCGATCGACACGCGCCGGGCACCCGCGTCTGGCGACTGGACCTGCCCGCAGGCGCCACTGCCGTCCTCGACGGCGGCTACGAGATCCGCATCCCGACCGGCAAGGCCCTGGTCGGCGGCAACCGCAGGAGCTGACACACGCCATGTCCACGGCCCCGAAGCCGATCGCCCTCCCCGTCACCGCCGTCACATGCCTTGAGGATCGCGCCCACATCGAGCGCGCCGTCGTGCTCGACCTGGAGGCCGGGGTCCAGCGGCTGCGTCTCGGGCCGGTCAGTGCGCTGGCCGTCGACCGGACCCTCCATGCCGAGCTGACCGCCGATCACCCCGCGACCGTGCTCGACGTGCGGATCGTCCGCAGCTGGACGCCGCGCGGGCCGCTGCCGTCCACCGACGACGACTCCGCCCTGCGCCACCGCGTACACGCCCTCGAAGAGGAGCGGCTTGCCCTGGGGCAGCGACGCGACCGGCTGCATGCCCGCCTTGACCTGCTCGGCCGCCTCGCCGCCGATCTGCTGCGGGAGATCGGCGAAGGCGCCGGCTCCGGGGAGACCGAACGGCCCCGCTGGGCCCGCGAACTGGACCGGGTGGACGACGAGCGCGACGCGCACGGCGAACAACTCCGCACCGTGGAGGCCCGGCTGGCCGCCCTCGCTGCCGAACTCGGGGAAGCCCAGCGGGCCATACACCTCTCCGAGGAGGAGCCCGCCGAGCTGGTCGGCCATATCGAGTTGACCGTGGAGGCCGCGGTCGCCGGTCCGGTCGGGCTGCGCCTGAGCCACCTCACCCCGTGTGCGCTGTGGCGGCCCGCCTACCGGGCCGTGCTCGACGGGGACTCCCTGACACTGGAGACCGACGCGATGGTCTGGCAGCGCACCGGTGAGGACTGGTCGGACGTACGGCTGACATTGTCGACGGCCCGCTCGGCGCTGGCCACCGATCCGCCACGGCTGGGCGAGGACCGGCTGACGCTCAAGGACCGCTCCGCAGCGGAGCGCCGCACGGTCGACGTCGAACTGCGCGAGGAGGAGATCGGGGCCCTCGGCCCGGCCCCGGTGCTCGGCCTGCCGGGTGTGGACGACGGCGGCGAGGCGCGGGTGTTGAGATCCGCCTCGCCGGTCTCGGTGCCCGGTGACGGCCGCGCCCACCGAGTGCAGCTCTCCGCATTCACCACGGCCGCGGGCAGTGAGTACGCCTGCTCACCGGAGTTGTCCCCCCTGGTCACCCAGGTGGTGCGGTTCGACAACCTGTCCGGCCACGCGCTGCTCGCCGGGCCCGTGGACCTGGTCCGCGGCAGCGGATTCAGCGGCCGCGGCACGCTGGACTTCACCGCCCCCGGCGCCCCCGTCGAGCTCGCCTTCGGCAGCTGCGACGACTACAGGGTGGTCCGGCATGCCGAGGAGTCCCGCGACTTGGCCGGAATCACCCAGCGGACCGTGGTCACCCGCACGGTCCGGCTGCACCTGTCCCGGTTCTCCGCCCCCGGGGAGCACGGCGAGCGGGTGGTCGTCCTTCGGGAGCGGATCCCGGTCTCCGAGGTCTCGGCGGTGGAGATACGCCTGCACAAGGATTCATGCTCCCCGGCGCCCGACGTGGTCGATGCCGAGGGCATCGCCCGCTGGGACGTCCCCCTCCCGCCCGGCAGCCGCCGCACGGTCACCCTGGTCTACGAACTGTCGGCGAGCGCCAAAGTCACCGGGCTCTGAGCTCGGTGGGCCGCTGCACGCCTGCTGGTGCAGGCCTGATCGGGCTCCCGCCCCCAGCCGCGGGCCGTCTCGCGCACCCGAAGGACATGAGGGCCGGTCACCGCAGGGGCCGCCGGTACGCGGCCTGCCTGGAGCGCTCTCGATCGTGGCTCCTCAGGAACTACTGCAACGACGGGAGGGCGAGAGGCCGTTGGCTATTTCCCCGACAGCCGCACGGCGTGCGGATGCCCTCGATCGGCCGCGTTTCAGTGCTCCTCAGTCTTCCCGTCGCGCCGCCGCCTCCTGCAGATACGCGGAGATCATGGCGAGGTCGTTGGCAATGTCCAGTACGCCGTTGACGTCGGTCGTCGGGGTGGAGGCGCCGTTGACGCCGGCGTAGAAGACGTCGAAGCGGCCGTTGCCCTTGTCCAGGTAGCCGGCGAGCGTGATGGCGCCGACGCCCAGACGGTTGTTGAGCGCGTCCAGCCCAACGGCGGCGCCGGTCTTGGCGAACACCTTTCCACGCGCGGGGCAGTCGCGGCAGTTGTCGGCCAGCAGGCCGTCGACCCCGAGGATGGGAAGCGAATTCCGGAAACGCTCCGCCTCGGGGGTGCGCAGCCAGTACGTCAGCATCTGCACCAGGGCCTTCGGCGTGGCCCGGTCGACGGGATTGCCGCCCCGGCCGTCCGCGAGCTGCACCTGCTTGCGGTCGACGCCCGCGCGGTCCAAGAAGCCGGCCAGGACCGGGAAGCCGTCCATGCAGTCCTGGCTGCCTGTCGTGACAGCCATCAGGCACATGCCGAGGTTGGCGCCAAGGTTGTGGCTGACCTTGAAGATGAGCTTGGCGTACTCGGCGTAGGACGGGGATGTGTACGTGGCCACGCGCGGCCGGCCCTCGTATGAGCTGGGGAGCCGGTCGGCCGGGTTGGGGCCCGTCGGGTTGGCGGTGACCTCCACCCCGGCTCGTTCGAGCGCCTCGATCAGCGCGGTGCGTCCGAAGGCCGCCGGGTCGGCGATGTCGGACACCTTCAGCGCCGGCTCGGCGTCGGCTGCGACGGTGCCGGACAGCTGGATCCGGGTGCCGTTGGCGGAGGTTGTCACCTCGATGTCGGTCGGCTGCCCCGCTGCGACGGTCTTCACTGTCGACGTGACGCGGTACGGGGCGACTTTCGGCCGCCAGTCCAGCTGCGCGGGCGCGCCGGGGCGGTCGCCGGGTGTGGTGAGCAGGTCGATGAGATTGTCGTTGATGATCAGCGGGGTCGGGGTGGGGTCGAAGACGGGCTCGGGCAGGAAGAGCCGGTCGTCGACGATCACATTCCCGTCGACCTGGGTGATGCCGGACCGCCGTACCTGTTGCGCGATCAGGTCGATCCCGGCAAGTGGGTTCTCCGGGGTGAGCGTGGCGCCGGGGAAGCTGTTGGCGTACGTGTGGTCGAGGTCGGTATAGGCGACCGTGCCGTCGGGGCGGGTTCTGCCACCCATGGTGAGGTCGCCCTGGGCGACCAGGTCGAGATTGCCCTCCAGGGTGCTCCCGCGCCGCTCGCCGACCGCGTAGACCGGCGTCCTGAAGCGGTGGTCGCCGCCGAGGGTCTTCCATGTCCCGGACACGCTGAACAGCTTGGCCGTCGACCCGGGTATGAAGAACTGCTCGGCGAACCGGCTGTGGACCACGCGCCCGCTGTCCGGGTCGCGCTGGAGCAGGCCCCACTGGGCGTTGGGGTAGTCCGGCTTCCGCATGATCTCCGTAATCCGCGGGTCGAGCCGGTCGGAACCGCTGTCGTCGGGCGGCGACGCCGCCTGGACAGCCGTGCCCGAAGCCAGGGCTCCGAGCATCAATGCGCAGCATCCGGCGACAATGCGACGCCGAAAGGACCCTGGATTCTCTCCTCGCACCACAGCACGCCCCCGTTCGTCTCGGCGGTCTCCACCCCACGGGGTCAGGTATGCACCCCATGGGACGCCGGATGTGCGCGGCGCTGGGACGCCGGATGTGCGCGGCGCGGACGTCCATCGCCCGATCGGCGCGGCACATTCGTCCGAAGCCCTGTGCCGCCCAGTTGTGACAGCCGTCCCGGGTTCAGGACCAGTCCTTCGTACAGACCTGCAGCCCCGGCGATGTCATTGCTGTAGCCCCTTGAGTCAACATTCTCCCCCGAAGGTCCACGCGGTGCCATATGACAGGTTGACGCCGTAGTAGAGCTTGTCACTGCACCACCGACTGGCGCGGCAGCGTGGGATCCGTCGTGGCACACGACCCGACGACGGAACTCGCTCTGTACGACGCGGCAGCGGCCGCACGGTTGGTCCCCGCACACTCTGACAGCCCAAAATCCAGCCGGAACCAGGGGTGGCCGGCCGGGCACGCCAATGCGCCGTCTGTGCGCCGCTGCGCGTCCCGCAGCGGGTTCCTACAGTCCGTGACACCGCGCTGTGCCCGAGCGGAGGGGGTTTGCCATGGCGACTGGCGACGCGGCAGGGTCCGGAAAACAGGCGTCCGAGGAGGCCTGGTGGCACGATGCGGTCATCTATCAGGTGTACCTGCGGTCGTTCGCCGACTCCGACGGGGATGGAGTAGGTGACATTCCCGGCCTCTCCTCCCGCCTCGATAATCTGACGCGTCTGGGTGTCGACGGGATCTGGCTGAGCCCATGCCATCCTTCGCCCGATCTCGACCATGGCTATGACGTCGTCGACTACACGGACATCGACGCGCGATACGGAGGGATGCCGGCGTTCCAGGAGTTCCTGGATCAGGCCCATGCGAGGGGCCTCAAGGTGCTCATGGACATCGTGCCCAACCACTGTTCGGCCGCCCATCCATGGTTCCTCAAGGCGCTCGCCGCCCCGCCCGGCTCGCCGGAGCGCGAACGGTTCATTTTCCGTGACGGACGGGGGCCCGACCGCTCCCTTCCGCCCAACAACTGGCCCGGAGGCTTCGGCGGCTCTGCGTGGACCCGTGTCGACGACGGCCAGTGGTACCTGCACACGTTCGACCCGGGGCAACCGGACTTCAACTGGCGGAACCCCAAGGTGGCCGACCACTTCGACCACGTTCTGCGCCGGTGGTTCGACCGTGGGATCGACGGCTTCCGCATTGACGTGGCCCACCTGCTGCTCAAACACCCCGACCTGCCCGACTGGCCCGATCTGACCATGTACAACGCGCACCAGCAGAACCAGCCCGGCATCCATGACGTCTACCGCCGCTGGCGCCGCATTGCTGATTCGTACGACCGTGAGCTGACCTACGTCGGCGAGGTATGGGTGCCCACGGTGAGCGACCTGGCGAAGTATGTGCAGCCGGACGAGCTGCACCAGGCGTTCTACTTCGACCTTCTCTACAGCCCCTGGGATGCCGCCGCGTTCCGGGAGGCCGTCGACCGGGGTCTCGACGGGATCGCCTCGGCAGGCACCATCGTCAGCTGGACCCTGGGAAACCACGATGTGCACCGAGTGGTGACCCGCTACGGGCGCGTCGGCCCGGACACCGGGGCAGGCGGCAGCCCTGCCCGGTCGCGTGGCGCGGTCGATGTCCGTCTCGGTGAGCAACGGGCACGCGCCGCACTGCTGTTCCTGCTCGCGCTTCCCGGTTCGATCTATCTCTACCAGGGTGAGGAACTGGGACTGCCGGAGGTCCAGGATCTGCCCGACCACGCCCGACAGGACCCGATATGGTCCCGGTCGGGACACACCGAACACGGGCGTGACGGGTGCCGGGTCCCGCTGCCCTGGCGCAAGACAGGGAGCAGCTTCGGATTCGGGGCCGGCGGTTCATGGCTGCCGCAGCCCGACTGGTTCGGCGACTACGCCGTAGAGCAGCAGTGGCTCGACGTGGATTCCACGCTGTGGCTGTATGCCCGCGCCCTGTCGAATCGTCGCGCACTGCGCGATCGTCTTGCCGGGGAAGCCCTTGAGTGGATGGCCGTGCCGGACCGCCCCGATGTGCTGGTGTACCGGCGCGGAGGGGTCATCTGCGTGACGACGTTCGGCGACGCGGCCTTGGACCTGCCGGCCGGATGGGGCCGTGTGATCTGTTCCTCCGCCCCGGTGGTCGACGGCCGCCTTCCGGGTGCAGCGGCGGCCTGGCTCCTCATCGGTTGACAGGTCATCTCAATGCGGTGCGGGCGCCGGCCGGCTCGGCGGGTACCGAAGGGTGAACAGGTAGAGGCCGGCATCACCGGCCACGCCGAGACCGGAGCCCTTCGACAGCCAGGTGCAGGCTCGGACCGGCTGCTCGACCCGCATGGCCGTACGGCAACTGCCAGTGACCAAGTCCCAGACGCGCACGGTGCCGTTGGTACTCGTGGTGGCGGCCCACGCGCCGTCAGGTGACAGGGCACACCCCCATAGCGGCCCGTCGTCTCCGGTCAGCGTATCCCTCAGCACGCCGGTGCCGGGGTCCCAGATGCGCAGTGTCCGGTCAAAGCCGGCGGAGACGAGAACGGTTCCGTCCGGGGAGACCGCGCAGTCGTTGATGCGACCGGTATGCCCGGTCAGAGTGCTGCGCAGGGCGCCGGTGGCCGTGTCCCAGATCCGCAGGATCTGATCCGACCCGGCGGAGGCCAGCCACGTGCCGTCCGGGGAGACCACACACCCGAACAACTGGCCGAGGTCACCAGTGAGCGTGGTGCGGAGGTCACCGGTGGCCGTGTCCCAGATCCGTACGGTGCCGTCGGAGCCGGCAGAGGCCAGCCACGTGCCGTCCGGGGCGATGCTGCAGCGGTTCACCCAGCCGGTGTGGCCTTCCAGGACGAGGCGCGGGGAGGCCGTGGCGACGTCCCAGACGGTGACCAGCCCGTCGGCGCCGCCGGAGGCCAGCCACGCTCCGTTCGGGGCGGCGGCGCAGCACCGCACCCAGCCGGTGTGACCCTCCAGGGTGGCTCGCAGCGACGCCGTGCCCACGTCCCACAGGCGCACCGCGCCGTCGGTGCTCGCGGAGGCGAGCCACGTGCCGTCGGGTGAGGCCGCGCAGTCGCGTACGGGCGCCACGGCGGGGGACGGTCCGGTGGGAGACCAAAGCATGGGGGATTCCCGGGCCCGCCAGATGCGTACTGTGCCGTCCGTGGTCGCCGCGGCGACCCAAGCGCCGTCAGGAGCGACGGCACAGCCGTTCGCCCCACCGGTGGCGCCGGAGTACACGGTGCGCGGGGTTCCGGTGGCCATGTCCCATACGTGTATGGTCCGGTCGGAGCCCGCCGAGGCCAGCCAGGTGCCGTCCGGGGAGATGACGCAGTCGTTCACCCAGTCGGTGTGGCCGACGAGGGTCATTCGCAGGGCGCCGTTGAGCGGGTCCCAGACGCGCACGGTCCTGTCGGAACCCGCCGAGGCCAGCCACACACCGTCACCGGAGACGGCGCAGCCGTTGACAGCGCCCTCGTGGCCCTCCAGCACCGCACGCAACGTACCCCCGGGCACCTCCCACAGACGCACCGTCCCGTCCGTGCCGGAAGTGGCCAGCCAGGTGCCGTCCGGCGAGACAGCACACGCAGTGACCGCTCCTTGGCCGCTGTCCCACCGTGTGCGGAGGGCGCCGGTGACCGGGTCCCAGACGCGCACGGTGCCGTCGGAACCCGCCGAGGCCAGCCACACACCGTCACCGGAGATGGCACAGCCGTGGACAGCGCCCTCGTGGCCCTCCAGCACCGCACGCACCGTACCGGCGGGCACGTCCCACAAGCGCACCGTCCCGTCGTCGCCGGCGGACGCCAGCCAGGTGCCGTCCGGGGCGACGGCGCATTTCCACACCCACCCGGTGTGCCCCCGAAGAGCAGCGCGCAGTGAACCGGACGCCGGATGCCAGATCCGTACGGTGCGGTCGAAGCCCCCGGAAGCGAGCCACGCGCCGTCGGGTGAGACGGCGCAGCCGCGCAGGGACCCGATGTGGCCCTCGAGGGTCCGGATCAGGGCAGGGTCGGGACGGTCGGGAAGCGCCCACAGCGCGGTGAGCCGAGGCGCGTCCAGCTGCAGCTCCGACCGGGCAACCAGCGACCGGAGTTCCTCCACACCGTCGATCCGGGACAACAGGGTGTCGGCCAGGCTCGGCCGCAGTGGGACCAGCAGATGCGCTGCCTGCCCGACGACCTTGCGAAGGGCCACGGCCGTCGGCGAGTCGGTCAATGCCAGGTCGGCGTCCGCGGCGACCGGGCCGTACCGCTCAATCCTGGCCAACAGCCACCGCAGGTCGCAGACGAGCTCTGCGAGCTCCTGCTGGCGTCCGGCTTCGAGGAGGTGGTAGCCCAGATGCCGCCACAGGTAGTCCACTTCGTCCGGCAGTGACCACCAGGCGGTGTAGGCGCCGCCCGGCGACGCGGCGTTCACCAGCGTCCGGGCCGCGGTCACGAGTGTCCGGTTGTGCTCGACCAGCCGTGCCGCGCCCTGCCGATGGCGTATGTAGCTGCGGATGACATCGTGCAACCGCATTGCCGGACCGTCCCGCCAGGTGCCGATGACCAGTCGCAGGGAGACGAGTCTCGCCCGAAGGCGTTGCGCCGCGGCATGGTCCATTCCGCCGGTTGCGGCCCAGAGCAGCGCCGCCACCTCGGTCGGCACATCGACGTCCTCGGGGAACACTCCCAGTTCGAAGTAGCGTTCTCGCTCTGCCGGGGTCAGCAGGCTGACGCTTGCCCGCATGCTCGCTTCCACGGCGCGCTCCCGGCTCTGTAAGTCGTCGATGTCGAGAGCGGCCGGGCCCTGGCCTTCCAGTTGGCCGATGACCCACGCGGCGGCTGCCTCGGCCGTGGCGCCTTGCCGCCGGCTGTCCACCAAGGCCGCGTTGACGAGGGAGAGCAGCACGGGCCACCTCCCGGTCAGGGCCGACAGCCGGTCCAGCGCCGCCTTGGGAAGGTCGGCCAGCCCCGCTGTCAGGGCCTGCGTCGCCTCGGAGTTCTCCATGACGTCGACCAGGATCGACGACGCCCCGCGTGGCAGTACGGTGCTGTTGCGTGTGGTGAGCAGTCTGCGGCAGCGCGGTGCACCGATCAGGAAGGGCCTGAGCTGAGCAGCGCTCCAGACGTCGTCGATGACCAGCAGGCTGGCGGGCCGCTGGTTGAGAAGTTCGCCAAGGCGGGCCCCGGCCAGTTCGGGATCGGACACCGTCGACGGCTGTCCTGACAGAACCTCGAACAATCCGTTGGCCTTGGCGGCCAGTTCACTGTCGGCCACGTGCTGACCGATCGTCACCCAGAGCAGCCCGCCGGGAAACCGTTCGCGGACGGCGGGATCCGTACGGCACACGTGTGCGGCCAGAGTGGTCTTTCCGAATCCCCCCGCCCCTTCCAGCGCCGTGGTGACGCCGACCACGTCGGTGTCCGACCCGATCAGCGCACTCGCCAGCAGCCGAACCAGTGCGGGGCGTTCGACTACCGGACCGGTGGGGGCCGGCACCATCCATGGGCGTTCGACCGGGAGCGGTGGCGGCTGCTGGCTGATGACGACTTTGCCGATGACGCCGGTGTTGGCGACGTTGACACCGCCGCTGTTGAGCTGGGTGACATCGCCGCTGCGCAACGAGGAGGGCAGCGGCGCGTCGTCCTCCTGCGGTGTCATCGGTTCACTGATCCGTGTCGGGAAGCCGGATGTCGCCCATGACGCCGGTGTTGGCGACGTTGACACCGCCGCTGTTGGCCGTGAAGACCTGACCGGTACCGACCGCTTCGGCCCAGCGGTTGTGGTCGGCCGGCAGCGTGGCCCGTAACTCGTGGGTCAGGGCGCGTAGTTGGTCGACCACCTCGGGGTGCTCCTGCATGAGGTCGGTCAGACGCGTACGCCACACCGGAAACAGTTCCTCGCGTATACGGCCGGACCCGCCGTCGGCGGCACCCTCGATCCGGGCCGCCGCCTCGTCCAGCCGTGATGCCGCGAGGCGTTCGCGTCGCGGGTCGCCCTGGCCGAGCAACCGCAGGAAGCCGGTGCGCGCGGTCTGCCACGCGTCGGTCGCTGCCGCGGCCACCAGAGCCGCGGCACCGGATGACGCCAGCGGAATGAGTAATTCACCGGCCACGACTCACCGTCCTTTGCAGGATACCTATAGCGTTGAATTACCATAGAACACCCCTGCGTGACAATGAGAGTGGGACGATCGGATACGTTCTCGCACTCATGTACTACGGAGTCAGGTCACTTGTGAGGCATGGCGAGAAACGCACTCTTGTGGCCTGAAGAGTGGCCAGGGTAGCTGTTGTTGCGTGGCCGATACCGCACTGAGTGGACCATGGGTGGGCGACGACGGCGCCCTGTACTACATGCGTCAAGTGGACAGCTCCCTGTGGTGGGCGGGATTGAGTGCGGATTCACCACTGGGCGTTAGCGATTTCCATCTGGGGCTCAGGTTCGCCAACGTCTTCAGGGGGCGACTCGTCGGTTCCTCGATCATCGGTGAATGGGTGGATACACCACGCGGTGACGTGCCGCAGAACGGCACCATGGACCTCACCGTGGTGTCCGGTGATGAGATCAGAAGATTGCGTGAAACCGGCGGATTCGGCGGCTCGGTCTGGCGACGGACGGAAACTCCCTCACGGCCGGACATCGCCTCTGCATTCCGGCGGCTCTTCCACCCTTGCGATCCCACACCGCCGCCTCCGGGGCCCGCATACTCCGGATCTCTCACCGCATACCAGGAGAACACCGTCGTCGAAGGTACCGTGGTTCAAAATCTCGTGACGCTGTCCGACCCGGTGGCTCCACAGGGCGGTTCATCCGTCAGCGACCAGCAGGTCGGCTTTGTCATGAGGGCCGACCGGATACTTCCCGTGCCGGAACCTCTCACGGCCATGCTCGACAAGCAGAACCGCATGGTTGTGTGCAGGATTCTGGTCCAGGGGACCAGGGACGGTTCCGACCGGGCCGGTGAATCCGGTCCCGTGCTCCCCGGATGGAGACAGCGGGACGCCAACAGTGTCCTGTTCGTCAACGGGCGACCGGTCAACGGATCCGTCCGGGTGCAGCAGAACGGCATCGTGCTGATGTCCGGCCGGGACCTGCCCCCTGGCACGCCCGTGCAGGTCCGTGGATTTCTGGCGCTCACCGATGATGGCGCCCCCCGGACCTCCGAAACCGGCGTCACCGAGCCACGGATCGAGGTGTGTCCGGTGTATTCGGTCCACGCCGTGACGCCGGTTGCCCGGGGAACGCTCACCGGGATCTGGACCGCGGACGACCTGGGCACCTACTACGTCCGCCAGATCGGCAACATTGTCTGGTGGCTCGGCATGAGCCACGACCAAGGCGCAACCTTCACAAACGTGTTCAGCGGAGTGGTCACATCGAACGGCACCGGCACGTCCGTGCAGGGCACGTGGGTGGATGTGCCGCTGGGAACACGCCGACGTGCGGGACGACTCATCGTCGATTCACCCGACGGTGTCACGTTGAACGCTGTCGGTGCCGCACCCCATGCGGTCGCCCGTCGATGGGAGAAGGTGTCGGACAACCTCGTTCAGCCCTAACGACCGTTCGGCTTCCGCGCCATGTGACGCTTCCAGGAAGACGGTGGACAAATGCGGGTCATCTCGGTGCTGGGAGGGCGTCCTCACCTGATCAAGTGCGAGACGATCCACCGGGCATTCACCGGTACTCCAGCGCGGCACGACTCCGTCGAGTGCTGGCTCGGCGCCGTCAGCGACTACCCGGGGGCGAGCGCCGACTTCGAGCTGCCAAAGCCCCTGGAAACCATACGTGAGCAGGACGCGGGCCAACTCGTCCGACGGCTGCGCGCCGTGCTGACGGTGGCCCGGCCATCCTTGGCACTGCTGTACGGCGACCTGGAAACGACGCTCGTCGGGCTGAGTGTCACCCAGCAGTTGTCGGTACCCGCGGTTCACGTGGAATCCGGATACCGCAGTGGCGATCTCACCGATCGTGAGGAGCTCATACGGATCGCCGTTGCCCATGGGGCGCACCATCGCATCGCCTTCACCCGGTCCATGGAACGCAACCTGCAGGAAGAGGGCATCGCCGCCGCAACGGTGTCCCGGTTCGGCAACCCGGCGCTGCAGACGCTTCACCGGCGCCTGGTCGTGATGCGGCCGGCCGTGGGCCGTCCCGAATCCCGACCGCCGGGGCTCGTTACCTTTCACCGCGAGGAGAACCTCCTCGACCCGCTGCGGATGGCATGGATCATCGGCTGTCTCGAAGCACTCGCAGCGCACTTCACGCTGTCGGTCGTGCTGTTCCGCCGGACCGAGATCCAGCTCCAGCGGTTCCGTCTCCGCGACCGCCTCGACGCACTCGCCGACCGCTTCAGCACCGTACGACTGCGGACCACACTGCGGTACACCGACTACGTCCGGGAGTTGAGCCGCGCCTCCTTCGTCCTCACCGACTCCTCCACGGTCCAGGATGACTGCGCGCTGGTCCGCAAGCCGTGCTTCGTCATGCGGCCGACCAGCCCGCGCCTGAGCGACTTCCCCACCACGACCAGAATCGTCGACGCCGTCGCACCGGAGCGTCTGGCGCTGCTGGTCAGCGAGAGCCTGGACGGTGACACCAGCGCCGAGCCCCCGAACACGCACAGAATGGGCCGCGCGTATGACACATCGTTCGTGGAACTACTGACGAGCCTCGTCTGATGCCCGGCGGATCAACGACCGCAGTGGGCCCAACAGACCCGTGCCCCAGAACGGGGTGGAGTTGAAGTCGATGATGTATGCCCGCCCGGCATCGTCTATCAGCACATCGAGGGCCCCGTAGCCGATCCGGCAGTGACCGGTGTACGCGGAGACCACGGCCCTGACGGATACGGGCACCTGCGCCGGGGCCGACACCAGCGTGCAGTCCGCTGGCACCCTGTCCACGGACCGGTGGCTTTCGAAAGCCAGGAACGCGACCGTGCTCCCATAAATGACGGCCCGGAACATGCGGCCCTCGGCATTCGAGATGTAGTTCTCGACGACGAAATCCGGCGTCGTCCACACTTCGGCGCCGATCTCGGCACGCCTGGCCACGAGGTAGTCCGGGGGACCGGACGAATGGCCGCCGGCCACCTCCGCGTGGCCTGCGAGCCTTGATCGGGACAGCAGTTCGGGAAGGCCTCCGTAATTGCGATTGGTCTTGATGATCAGGAGATCATCGGGTGCCCCATGGGGGACGGCCGTCGTGGTCGGTATGCCGATCAGGGCGCAGGACTGCTGCAGCCGCCGTTTCGAGATGTCGACGACACCTTGGTTCATCACATCGATTCCCCGGTCGCGCAGCCGTATGCCGAGCACCTCGCGTTGCGCGGGCAGGTGCTCGGCGCACGTCAGGTCGATGTGAAAGATGAAAGTTGAGACAGAGGTGGGAATCCTGGCGATGATGTCTTCGGGTGAATCATCTGGAAGTGCGTGCAATCGGATGCTCGACGGGAGGAGTCGCTGCAGCAGATAGCCCCGCCAGGAGCTGTGATCGTAGACCGCAACCCTCGCGTCACCGACGCACGGATCACCACCGGATGCCCGCGTGCCATCCCCCGCCATTCCGCCCCCTCGCGCACGTGTGCGTTCTTCGATGACGTGACGAATCGTCGATTCATCCGATGGCACCCGACTGCGGACCGATACAAGTATGGACTGCGAAAGCCGGGCGGAACGGTGAGACGGTACTTCCCGGCTGCAGAATCCCACAACGGAAGAGAGGCCCCGTGCCACTTATGTACGAGCACGATCGCCCTCCGGCCGGCAGGGCGACCGAGGACGGCGGGCGCGTCCTCATCGACGTCGCTGTGGCGCGGATCCCGGGCTACCGGCCACTCGAGTACGACCTGCGCACGCCGGCCGGGGCCGGCCCGTGGCCGGTGGTGTTCTGGGTGCACGGAGGGGCCTGGCGCACAGGCGGCCGCCGGGACCGGCCCCCGGCGGGACCGGAGTTCGGCATGCATGAGCGCCTGCTCGGCCGCGGATACGCCGTGGCGGACCTCAGTTACCGGCTCAGCCACGAAGCGGTCTACCCCTGCCAACTCCACGACCTTCAGTCGGCGATCCGGTGGACGCGTGCCTTCGCCGCCGACCTGAACATCGACCCCACGCGCTGTGCGATCTTCGGAGAGTCCGCAGGCGGGCACCTTGCCACCCTGGCAGCCCTCGCCACCACCCCACCCGACGGATCTGCGGCCCTGCAAGCTGCGATCGCCTGGTACCCACCGACCGATCTCACCTTCGCCGACGGTCCACCGGAGCCGGATGACCCGGCGATCCCGCTCTTCGGCGGGATGCCCGCCGATGTCCCCGAGGTGGCCCGGCTCGGCAGCCCGGTCCATCAGATCCGCAGCACGGCACCACCGCTCCTCTGCGTGCACGGCACCGCCGACCAGAACGTGCCACTGAGTCACAGCCAGGCGCTGGTGGATGGATTGCGCGCACTGGGAAACCGGGCAGAACTCGTGGCCGTACCCGACGCCAAGCACGGTTTCGAGGGATGCGACGACATCGGAGCCCTCATCGATCTGTCGGTCGACTTCCTGGACGACGCACTCGTTCGCGGCCACGGCAGATGACAACGGGTCGGGCGGGCCGACGCTCAGGAGGTGACCCGCGTCCTGCCCGCCGGGCGTCCCGGTGAGCCGCGCGAGGTCGCCGAGGCCGTCGCCTGGCTGCTCTCGCCCGCCTCCTCCTTCGTCAACGGAAGCCGTCTTCACCGTCGACGGCGGCGTGACCGCCCTCGCCCCCGGCACGCTCGCCTGCGACTTCCGGATCGAACCGCGAGCACCGCACGCCTGACGCCTGGTCAGGGGTTTCGTCGAAGCCGTGCCGAAAGGTGGTGCTGCAGGGGTTGACCGACCGCCGCGAGGTCATGGACGAAGGCGAGCGTGTCCTCGTCCGTCACGGTGTAGCGGCGGCGGGTGGCGTTCACCTCCTTGGCCGTGGGAGTGAGAGCCACCTCGTGGGTGGTGAGGTCGACCGTGCCGGCGTCGGCGCTGCCGACCAGGATCTCCGCGATGCCGGTGGGCTGGGTGATCAACGCCTCCACACGTCCATCGGGTTGGAGCCGCCACCAGCCGCTCTCCCGGGCCGACGGCCGCAGCGGGGTACCGTCCGCGCCGAGCAGCCAGGCGCGCGCCTCGTAGTGGAGAAAGGGCCGCCCGTCGTGGCTGAAGGTGACCTCCTGCGCGTACGTGAACTCCTCGTCGAGCGTCGGATATCCGCCCCGGCCCCGGCCGGCCCAGGTACCCAGCAGCCCGATCACCGGATCGAGCAGTGCGTGCGGTGCGGGTGCCTCGTCCGATCGCAGGGCGTCGGGATACGGGGGCTTCTGGGCGGGGTCGTACATGATGCGCGCTCCTGGGTCGAGGCCGGTGCCGGACGGCAGCTTAGGCGGACGCGTGGACCGCCCGGGCGAAGGCTTCGCTCAGCATGAACACGGCGCGGGGGGCGGAGTTCATGACGGCTGAGCCGGCACGGAGATGGGGGTCGGCCCTCCAAAGCCGTCGCGGAACGGCAACCGCGGACTCTTCGCCCAGCCGTACCGGCCACGGGTCCGCGCGACTACGTGTGCGAGTACGCAGTTTCCCGGATGCCGGGGAGGCTCGCCGCTGTGAAGATCGCTCCACGAGCCGTGCGTCGGGGCGGACTGGATGCTCTCTGGCGTTCTTCTCCCTTAGGTCGGAGCTGTTTCTGTCGACCGACGCGTCACCGGCGTCGAGCAATATGGGAGCGGTACAGGGAAGGCAACGCATGAACCAGCGTCAGCAAGTGGAATTCCACGCCTCGTGCGGGCACCTGATCTCGGCTCCGGCCGACCGCGCCGAGCAGGACGTCCGTTGCCCCCACTGCCACCAGGTGGTCCGGGCCCCGTCGGCCGATGTTCCATACGCCTCGCCCGTGCTCGCCCCCGATCCCGCGCCGGCCGGGGCGGCGGAGCCGACCGCCCTGACCGCCCTCTACTTGACCGCGCTGATGGCCGGTGTGCTGGGCGCCGCCCTCGTCTACCTGGTCATGTTCAACGAGTTCTCCGAGTCCGAACTGGTCACGATCACCCCACTGTGGCTCTTCCCGATCGTCTTCGGCCTGTACGGTTTCGTCTCCCAGCGGCTGCTGCGCCATATCGCCGCGGGGCGCGCGGGAACCCTTGGCCAGGCCGCCCGCATGTCGATCGACGTGGCCGGTCATTGGGCAGCCCTGGTGCTCTTCCCGTTCCTGGTGCTGAGGTGGCGCAGCTCCCTGCTCGTGTCGCTGGCGGCGGCGGTCTTCTGGGCCGTGCTGCTGTGGCTCTTCTTCGCAGTGCTCTTCCCGACCCTCTGAGCGCCGCCACGGCATCACGCAACGCGCCGAAGGGAAACAGCGATGTCGCCATCGGTCTGCTTGATGTTTGAGGCAGCTCGCACTGGCGTCTGAAAACGGTGAGAGGCAGGTAACGAATTGTGCCGCTGACCTTTCCGTCTCATGCCGCCGCCGTGACGCCGTTGAAGATACGGCGGCCTGACTCGTTCGACGGCATCGCGCGAGTGGTAGGTCGAGTCCACCGCGCCGGATCTTCCCTACGCGGTGGGCGCGCCCTTGTTGACGTACGGACACACCTGGCCGGACTCGCCCTGTCGGGAGTCCCCTTGAGCGTTGTCGCCACCCTGCTCATGGAACTGGGTTGGGCGGCGGAACTTGAAGATCTGTTCCTCCGGGTCGGCGGCAGGTTCTCGCGCGTCGAGCCGCGGCGGCGGATGCGCGACGCCGTGCGAGGGCTGCCCCCGTCGTCGTCCGTCGCGTGAGTCTCCTCCGCGGCATCTCCTGGAGGCTTCAGGGGAACTACGTAATCGAGTACGTAGGTTCAGCGCCCGTACCGGGTCCTCCAAGCCGCCGGAGCATCACGGCAGCGCGAGTACGTGCGGTCCCACCGCGCCCCGACCACGCGTTGCCCGCAGCCGCGTCCCAGTTCGTCGACCAGGTCGTCGCGCCCGCAGGCTGGATACGTCTTCAACGGCTTGAAGGAGCCGCAGCCCGTGCCCTTGGTCAAACAGTCCAGGGCGTCGTTGACCACCGTGCCCAGGGCCCACCCGGGACGGGAACAGGCCGGCCTGCCCCGGGCGGCACACCTGCGGAATACGTAGCCGGATACGTGGTTCCACTGAGGTCTCTTCCCTCCCAGCCGTCTACGTTCGACGAGTCGGACGGCGCGAACGGTGTTGAGGGGACTGCGTGAGAGACAACACCCATGGAATGCGGGGCAGTTGGATGACCTTGCTGGTGGCGGGGAGTCTGCTGGCCGGGTGTTCGGCCCAGACGGACGACGGGGCTTCGCGGCAGAGCGGTTCGCCCTCGGCCAGGACGTCGCCGAGCACATCCACCAGTGCCTCGCCGAGCGCCGGGGCGACCCCGTCGGGCGACTCGTCCGCCGCCACTTCCGTCTTCACGCCGGATGCCTCCCTCGTCCCCCGGACCTCGAAGGACGGGCGCCGCCTGGCCGAGTCCGTCGTGCTCGCCCCGCGCGACTGGGGCCGGGGTTTCGTCGCCCAGGATCCAGGCGAGAGCACCCCGGGCACCTGGGCCGTGCTGAACGAGAGCTGTCGCTGGCAGCGTGAGAAGCTCCCGCACGGGGTGCTGGCGAGCGCGTCCCGCTACAGCAGGCTGCCTGCCGGCGGAGGCAAGGGCGCGGTCAAAGTGACGGCCGTAGCCACCGTGCACGCCGCCGTCCTCGGCGCCGACGAACAGCTGAGCACCACCCTCGAAGAGGTGCTGCGCTGCCCGGAACAGCGGCCCCGGTCCGACGAGCGGATCACGGGTCTGATGTCGCTCGGCATCCCCTTCGGCGCCCGCGAGCAGGAGTACGCCGACGACTCCGTCCTCGAGGCCGGTGAGTACGTCGGGAACGGCGGTGCCGCACAGCCGTACCGGTGGATGGTCGCCCGGATGGGCTCGGTCGTCGTGGCCGTCTCCGTAACGGGCGCGAAGGGGAACACCGCGCAGGAACTCCAACAACTGGGCAGCAAGGCCCTGGCTCAGATGCTGACGCGCATCGGGCAGCGGCTGAAGGGGAAGTGATGGAACCGCTGCGTACTTCCGACCCTGACAAGCTGGCGGGCCACCGGCTGCTCGGACGGCTCGGCGCGGGTGGCATGGGTGTGGTGTACCTGGCCCGCTCGGCCGGCGGAACCCTGGTCGCCCTGAAGGTGATCCAGGCCGAGTACGCCGAGGACGCCGATTTCCGGGAGCGGTTCCGGCGCGAGGCGGACACCGCCCGCCGGATGACCAGCCCGTGGGTGGCGTCCCTCGTGGACGCGGACCCCGAGGCGGCGCAGCCCTGGCTGGCGACCGAGTTCATCCCCGGCCCTTCGCTCGGCGAGGCCGTCGCCGCGCACGGGCCGCTGCCGGTGCGGAGCCTGCGGGTGCTGGGGGCGCGGCTCGCCGAGGCGCTGCGGGAGCTCCACGCGGTAGGTCTCGTGCATCGGGACGTCAAGCCCGGCAATGTGCTCCTGGCACTCGACGGACCACGGCTGATCGACTTTGGTGTGGCCCGTGATCCCGAGGACACCGCGCTCACCTCGACCGGTGTCGTGGTCGGCACGCCCGGGTTCCTGCCACCGGAACAGGCGCGGGGCGGGCGTGATCCGGGACCGGCCGGAGACGTCTTCTCGTTGGGCTGCGTGCTGGCCTTAGCGGCGATCGGCCGCCCTCCGTTCGGTACCGGGTCGCTCGACGCGCTGCTGTACCGCACCGTGCACGACGCGCCGGACGTGGAGGGTGTTCCGGCGGAGCTCGCCGAGGTGGTGGGCGGCTGTCTGGACAAGGACCCGGAGGTGCGGCCCACGGCCGAGGCGCTGTCCGAGGCCCTCACGGACGCCACGCCCTCGTCGCCCGCCGCGCACTCCGACCCGCGGGAGGCCCTGCGGGCGGTACGTCCTCAAGCGCCCGAGGATCAAATTCCCGGCGAAGAGGAGCGGGCCCCCGGCGACGAGGCCTGGCTCCCCGAGCCGTTGGTCCGGCTGATCGCGGAACGGTCGGCCGCCGGGCTCGCGCTGCCCGCCGTCGACGACACCGAGGTCGACCCCGCGTCCGCCGGCACCGCGCCGACGGACACCACAGCCACTCAGCCTCCGGCCCGTGCCGTCGGCAGGCGCCGTTTCCTGCTCCTGACCGGGGGCGCGGCGGCTGTCACGGCCGGGGGCGGACTGGCCGCGTGGTGGGCGCTCTCCCGTGACGGCAAGGACGACGGCCCCGCCCCGACGGCCACCGGTCCCGTGCACACCATCGGTCTGCACGCTGACCTGACCGGCGATCAGAAAGCGGGCGGCCGGGCGCAGGAGCGGGGGCTGCGGCTCGCGGTCGACGAGTTCAACTCCCGTGCGAACAGGCCCTTCACACTCGCCGTGAAGACAGTGGACGACGGCGGCGATCCGGCCCGGGCACCCGAAGCGGCCAAGAAGCTCGTCGCCGACCGTTCCGTGCTGGCCGTGATCGGTCCCACCACGGACGCCACCGCCCTGGCCTCGCTGGCGACGTACGACGCCGCCTCGCTGCCCCTGATCGCGGTGTCGCCCGGCGCCACCGTGCTGGGGGCGATGCGCAGCCGGTCCTTCCTGCACGCCCGGGTGACGGACACGATCCTGCCGTTCTACCTCGACGCGTATCTGCGCGGCACCGCGAAGTCGCGCACGGTCGGGATCGTCGACGACCGGGCGGCGGACGCCTACGCCTGGGAGATCAGCAGCGCCCTCGCCAAGATCCGTCGGGACGAACGGCAGCCGGCCGTGCCGAAGGTGGTCAGCGCGTTGCGCACCGATTTCGGGCCGACCCTGGACGCCCTGCTGGACGGGGGCGCCGACTCGGTGGTCTTCGCCGGCCATCACGACCGCGCCGCGCTGCTGGCCCGGGAACTGAGCAGCCGTGACTTTCCGGGGGCCAGGGCCGCCGCGCAGGGGGTGCTCGACGCCCGGTTCCTGTCCGCCGCGGGGGACGCGGCCGACGGCTGGGTGATCGTCGCCCCGGTCATGGACGCCACCGTGGCGCCCGAGGCGAAGGCGTTCACGGCCGCTTACCGCAAGCGTTTCGACGCGGAGCCGGAGCGGTACGCCGTCGAGACGTACGACGTGGCGCAGCTCGCCGTGAAGAGTCTGGGCTCACTGACCGCCGGGCACCGCACCCGGCAGAACCTGACGACGGCCCTGCGCTCGGCCACGTACAAGGGGATCTCCAGGAACCTCGCGTTCAACAAGGCGACCGGGGCCCTGGTCGTCGACGGCAGCGGGGTCTACCTGTGGAAGGTCGACGGCGGCCGGTTCGCCTACCAGGGCGTGGCGTCCTTCCAGGTGGCCAGCTGATGGGACGCTGATGGATTCGTTGCGCGGCGCCGACCCGGCCAGGATCGCGGGATACCGGTTGCTGCGTCGGCTGGGCGCGGGCGGCATGGGCGTGGTGTACCTGGCCCGCTCCCCCGGAGGTGCGCTCGCCGCGGTGAAGGTGATCCGCGCGGCGCACGCGGACGACGCGGGATTCCGGGCGCGTTTCCGCCGGGAGGTGGAGACGGCGGGCAGGGTCATCAACCCCTGGGTGGTGCCGCTGCTCGACGCGGACCCGGACGCCGAATCTCCGTGGCTCGCCACGGCGTTCGTGCCAGGGCCCTCGCTGGCGGAGGCGGTGGAGGAGTGCGGCCCGTTGCCGTACGGGACCGTCCGCGTCCTGGGGGCGCGGCTGGCCGAGGCGCTGGACGCGGTGCACGGGGCGGGTCTTGTGCACCGGGACGTCAAGCCCGGCAATGTGCTGCTCGCGGTCGACGGACCACGGCTGATCGACTTCGGTATCGCCCGGATGCCGGAGGACACCGCGCTCACCGCCAGCGGGATGGTGGTCGGCTCCCCCGGATTCCTCTCCCCCGAACAGGCCCAGGGCAGGGGCCGGGAGATCGGGCCGGCCAGTGACGTCTTCTCACTCGGATGTCTGCTGGCGTACGTCGTGACGGGGGAGCGCCCCTTCGGGCGGAGCTCCGCGGCCGAGATGTTGGTGCGCACGGTCCACGACGAGCCGGACCTGGACGGCGTACCGGAGCCGTTGCTGCCGCTGCTGCGGGCGTGCCTGCTGAAGGAGCCCGGCTCCCGGCCGGCCGTGGCCGAGGTACGGTGGGCACTGGACGGTGCGGGCGAGGGCGGGTGCTGGTTGCCGGAGTCCCTGATCCAGCTGATCGCGCGCCGTTCGACCGCCGTGCTCGCCCTGCCCGCCGTCGAGGCGACCGAGGTGTCCGGGGCGACGGCGGCCGACGCACCGCCCGGCGACGAGACGGCCGTCGGCCCGGGGGGCGCCACGCGCCGCCGCTTCCTGGTACTGGGATCGGCCGCCGGGGTCCTGGCGGCCGGCGGAACGGCGGCCTGGTGGACGGCGCGAAGTCCCGGCGGCACCTCGGCCCAGGGAAGCGGAACCCGGCTCCCGCAGCTGGTCGTCGCCCTGCACGCCGACCTGAGCGGCAGTGGCCGTACGACGGGCCATGCCCAGGAGAACGGAGTCCGGCTCGCCGTCGACCACCTCAACTCCCGCGCCGGCCGCGGCTTCGACCTGGCACTCCAGGTGCACGACGACGAAGGCAGGGCGGCCCGGGCACCGCAGGTCGCCCGGCGGCTCGCGGCCGACGACCGGGTCCGCGCGGTGCTCGGACCGACCACCGACGCCTGTGCGAAGGCCACTCTCGGCCTCTACCAGCAGGCACGGCTCCCGATGGTCACCGTGTCGGTCGGGCTCGACGAGGTGTCCCCCACCGACTACCGGGTGTACGCGGCCACCCGCCCCAATGACGGGACCCTGGCGGCGCCGGTCGTCGCGTACCTCGTCCGCACCGCCGGGGCCCGCAGAGCGGTGCTGATCGACGACGCCGCCGAGGGCGACTTCAGCTGGCGTCTGTGCGCCGGCGTCGACGAGGCCGTGCGATCCGGGCAGCGCACCACGGTCCGGCGCACCCTCGCCGCCGAGGACGACTCGGCCGACGACTTCCGTGCCCTCGCGGAGTCGGTGACGGATGCCGGTGCGGACGCGGTGGTGTTCGCCGGCGGGTACGCGCGGGCGGCGCGGCTGGCCCGCGCGCTGCGCTCCGCCGGCTACTCCGGTGCGCGGCTGGCCACCCAGCGCGCCCTTGACTCCCGCTTCCTCGCCTCGGCGGGCGACGCCGCCGACGGCTGGGTGTTCGCCACTGCCTTCCTCGATCCGACCCGGGTGACGGCCGCGAAGTCGTTCGTCACCGCCTACCGCGCACGCTTCGCCACCGCCCCGCCCTGGTACTCCGCCGAGGCCTACGACGCGACGCTCTTCGTGGCCCGCGCCATGACGACCCTGGGCGCGTCCCGTGCGGAGCGTGGCGCGATCGTGGGCCGGTTGCGCGAGACCGACTACCGGGGGATCACCAAACGGCTGCGCTACGACTCGTCCACCTACCGCTACACGGACGCGATGTACCTGTTCCGGGCGACCGGGGGCGCCTTCCGCTGCCTCGGCGACTACCGGGACGCCACAGCCTGAGCCACGCGTCGTACCACAACACGTTCGTCACCCGCGCCGGTCGAGGGCGGCACGCGTCATGAGGCCTGCCAGCGCCGAGCGGGACGACACGGAGGTCTTCCGGTAGATGGCCGACAGGTGGGTTTCGACCGTGCGGCGGCTGAGGTACAGCTTCGTCGCGATGGCCTGGTTGCTCAGTCCTTCGGCAACGAGTTCGGCAATCTCCCGTTCACGTGTGGTCAGTTGGTCGAGCTCCGTGGGTGCGCGCAAGGTTTCCTCGGCCTGGGGGCGCACGATCGAGGCCAGGTCGGACAGCAGGCGCGCGCCGCCGTCGTCGGCGAGACGGCGGGCCCGCTCCCACATCGCGACGGCGCGCGGACCGTCGCCCGCTGCCTGCGCCTGGACAGTCGCCAGCAGCAGGGAGTACGCCTCCCACACCGCCGCACCGGAGGGGGCGTACGCCTGCGCGGCGCGCTCGAAGAGGTCTGCGGCCGCGCGGGTGTCACCGTGATGTTGGGCGAGCGCCGCCTCGGCACGCAGTGCCGCCCCGCGCTGACCGTGAAGACCCATCCGGTCGGCTTCCTCGACGGCTTGTGCGGCCCAGCGCGCGGCCTGATCGGCGTCGCCGACCGCGATGGCGGTGCCGACGAGGGTTTCCAGCTGGCCAGGGCGTATGGAGGGCTGCAGCCCCAGCAGTTCGGGACCGCCGGCCTTCAGGATGGCGTCCTGCGCACGGTGCGGGTCGCCGCTCACGTGCGCCGTGTGGCCGAGCACGCACCTGGCCAACGACGCCCACCAGTGTCTGCTTCCGCCGGCCGCAGCCACGGCCTCCTCTGCGGTCGTCAAGGCCGTGGTGTCGCCCAGGGGGCAGCGCAGGAGAAGGATCAGCGCCTTGAAGCACAGAGTGAAGGCCAGGAGATCACTGCTGCCAATGGCTCGTGCGATGGATTCCGCCTCCTCGGCCGACTCCAGGGCGGACGGCAGCCGACAGGTGTTGAGGTGCACAAAGGCCTTGCTGCTCAGCAGGTGTGGCAGGACGTGGACCTGACCGCTGCGGCGGGCGATGTCCAGACCCCGGTCGGCGTGGCGTTCCGCGTCGGCATAGCGCTCGAGCAGGGCTTCCGCCCAGGCCAGCCACACCAGCGACTCGCACAGTTCCGTGAGGTTGGGGTCGGTCAGACCGTCTGCGAGCCCGGCGGCGACATCGGCGAGCCGGCGGGCCGCCGCCGTCTCCCCTTCGTATGCCTCTCCCAACGACCCCAGCGCCAAGGCCCCCATCTCTCCCATGAGGTCGCCGTGGGAGCGGGCCACCGAGAGCGTCCGCTCGATCTCGTCACGTACGTCGGGGTAGGAGACGGTGTTCAGGGCGGCCATGCCCAGCGCGAGTCCCAAGGAGACCGCCTGGCGGGGCTCGGGGCCGGGACTGCGGGCCAGTTCCCGCTGCAGCAGGGCTGTCGCTTCCGGGGAGTGTCCGAGATGCCGTTCCATCATGGCGCACAGCGCTATCGCATCCCTGCGCAGCGATGCGTCGTCCGGCCCGGACCTACTGATCAGCGTGTGGAGCAGGTCACGGCTTTCCCGCAGGCTGCCGCCCACAGCGAGTGCTCTGGCGCGCGCCAGCGTCAACTCTCCACGCTGTTGTGCGCAGGCGGGCGTGTCCGGCATGAGCCGGAGGACGACGTCCAGCAGATGAGCGGCCGTCGCGGGCGCCGTGTGGGCGCACTGGGCGGCCGCCTCACTCAACACGGCCGCCGACACGGGATCCCAGCCGACCAGCGACCGCTCGACGTGATGAGCACGCTCGGCGGCGGAGGCACCTGCCCGGGCCAGTTCGTCCGCCGCGCCGCGGTGGATCTCGGCACGGCGTGGTGCGGCGGTGTTCTCGTAGACCAGTGCCCGCAGCAACGGGTGGCGCAGTGTCCAGCGGCCGTCGGACCCCATGCGCAGCAGATCGCGCCGCTCCAGTGCACCGATGCAGTCGTCGAGTTCCTCCGGCGTGGTGTGTCCGGTCGTCAGGCTCAGCATTGTGGGCGTGGCATGGTCGCCGAGGACCGCCACTGCTTCGGCGGTACGGCGCTGCGTCGCGGTCAGCGCAGTCAGTTCGTCCAGGAGCAGGGATCCCAGTCCGCTCGGCACTGCGGACGCGGTGTCGTCGTGGGCCCGGACGGTCGTGCCGCGCGACGACGCGCCATGCCGGTAGGCGTGCAGAAGGCAGTGGAGGTACAGCGGGTTGCCCTCGCTGGATTCATAGATCTGCTTCGCGTCGCCGGGTGGCAGGTCGGAGGCGAGCGCCTCGACAGACGCCTGCTCGGGCAGCGGTCGCAGCGCCATGCGCAGTACGGCCCCACTGTCGACGCCGCGTCTCAGAGCAGCGGCAAGGGAGTGCGGCGTCTGCCGTTCTCGTCGGGCCACGACCAGAAGCACCCGGCCGCCCACCGGGTGCCGGATCACATGGTCCAACAACTCCAAAGACGCGGGATCCGCCCAGTGCAGGTCATCCAGGGCCATCACCAACCCGCTGCGCTCCCCGAGCCTGGTCAGCACTTCCGCGACGGCGCGATAGAGGCCGAACCGGTCACGGTTGCCCGAACCCGAACCCGAATCCGAGCCCTGCACACTGTCGGCTCCGCGCAGCACCGTTGCCGCCACCTCGGGCACGGCATCCGAGTCGAGAAAGGCACGATCGACGTCGGCGAACGCGTCCGTGAACGTCTGGAACGGAGTGTGCTGCTCGTACTCCGTGGCCCTGCCCCGCAGCACGGTCAGCCCATCCTGCCGCGCCCGCGCACAGAGCTCGCTCAGCAGCCGGCTCTTCCCCATGCCGGCGTCTCCGGCGATGTCTACGACAGCGGGAACACCATCCTGCCCCAGACTGCCGATCACCGAGATGAGCCGCTTCAGTTCGTCAGCTCTGCCGACCAGCATCGTCGCCGTCTCGTCCCCCGCCGGTTCCACCGCGTCCCCATTCCCCACCACGTCCGCGTGTTCATTCCCGAGTGGTCGCTCCTCCGCAACCCTGCCTGCACAACCAGCCGATACCTTCACAGAACGTCATCATCCCCGGCGGGAGCCGACTGCACAGTCCCTGGGGGCGCCATTCGACCAGGTAGATTCCGGACTGGCCTCCGTGCCCCACCGTAATGCCCGGCTGACGGTTCGCGGCAAGGAGCTGCTGGTCGGACGTGTCTGCGCCGGCCGCCCCATCGCACATGCCGCGCTCCACGACGTCGAGGCGATCACCGTCCAGGACGGCCTCATCCGGGAGGTTCAGGTCCTCTTCGACGGCAGGGTGTGAACACGCGGTCTCCGTAGCCCTTTACGTAGTTTCACCGATGTTTTGCGGCGACCCGGTGCGTGAAGATGGGGGGCGAACGGACTTCCCGGGGTGGAGCGAAAGGAGGTACGTGGTGGGCTGGATCATTGGTTTCGCCGTCATCTTGGCCCCGTTTCTGATCGGACTCACCTTCGCGGTCCGTACCGCTCGTCGGGTCGGCAAGGCGGAGCGGGCGATGCGCGTCCTGGCCGCCCGTCCCGGCTGGCAGCGAATCGAGCGCGGCAAGGACGGAGAGGAGTGGGCCGGGTACGCGGGCCACTTCCCCTGGCTGTTGCGAACGTGGCACGGAAGCACCGTTACCGGCCAACTCGGCGACCACCAGGTCACCGTCGCCAGGCGTTACGAGCAGATTTCGCGCAGGGACGACCAGCACTGGCTGATCGTGTGCTTCGACCTTCGGGGCAGCGGACCGAACCTACGTCTGGAGCGCCACTGGAGTGCGGCGGAGCTCAATCTCACCTTCTCCAAGGATCTGCCGTACCTGACGATGAGCGACGACTCCGCGGGGACGGCCGAGCGGTTCTACGCCTCGGATCTGCCGAAGCGCCTGGTGAGGTTCGCCGGACCGGCGGTCTCGTTCAGGGAGGACGGGGCGTGCTTCGTGTACCCGCTGCCCGAGGTTGTGGACATGGAGAAGCTGCTGGAGGAACTGGCCGGGCTGCTTCCGGACCTCGCCGCGCTCGCCCGGGACGCCGCCCGGGAGGACGAGGCGGACAACACATGACCGATCGGCGCCCGCGACAGACCCTGGGGGTGTCAGGGGAGGGCGTGCCAGACCGCGCGACCCGGCAAGATCCACAACACCCCTAGTAGTGCTTCGTCACTTCTGCCGATCTTGCCTGGTCACCGGCATGGTGGTGGGTATGAGGCTCGGGGAGGTGGAACGGCTCCAGGGTGAGTATCGGAGTTCGTTGCCGATGTGTTTGGGTCCCTACCGCGGCGGGATCCGCGTCGGTGGGGCGAGTGTTATCTGCGGGGTCTGATGCTGGACGGTCGGCGCAAGTCGATCCAGCCGACGGCCGAGCGGCTGCCGGATGGGAACATACAGGCCCTGCAGCAGTTCGTGAACCAGTCACCATGGCAGTGGACGCCAGTGCGGCGACAGATCGCCCAGAAGCCGTGCGAGGCGGTCCGGGCCGAGGTGTGGGTGGTCGACGACGTGTCGTTTCCCAAGTGCGGCACCGCTTCAGTCGGAGTGGCCCGCCAGTACTGCGGTGCTCTGGGCAAGCGGGCCAACTGCCAGGTCGCAGTCGGCGTGCACGCGGCCACCGACACCGCCTCCTGCCCGCTGGAGTGGGAGTTGTTTTTGCCCCAGGAGTGGGCGAACGACGACACCGACGGCAGCAGCCAGGGTGCCCAGCGACGTCGAGCATGTCTCCAAGACCCGATTGGCCCTGGGCTTGTTGAACCGGCCGGCCACCTGGTTGCCGACGGTTCCGGTGACCGTGGCCGACGCCGGCTACGGCCGCAGTGTCTCCTGCCGGCTCGCCCTGGAGGAACACGGCTGGTCATACGTGGTAGCGGTCGATCCCAAGGAGATCGACCGCCCGGCTTCGGCCGAGCCCTGTCAGCCCGCCTACGGCGGGCTGGGACCACCCACTCTGCCCCGCTGTCGCGAATCGGCTCAGCCCTTGCCCCAGCTGATCGATACCAAGACGCGGTTTGAGGAAGTCATCTGGCGTGAGCGCAGCAAGGGCGCGATGACCTCCCTCTTCGCTGTGCTTGAGGTGCGGCCGCCAGGCAAGGAAGCTTGTCGCACCGCCCAGGAACAGGCCGGCGGGCGCAACCGGTGGGACGGGGTGCTGCCGCTGCGGACCCTGCTGGTCGAAGAGCCCGAAACAGCGGCCGAGCCGACCGGCTACTGGATGACCAACCTGCCTGCCACTACCCCGATCGCCGATCTGGTGCGGTGGGCGAAGATGCGCTGGCGCATCGAGCACGACTACCGCGAACTCAAACACGGCCTGGGCCTGGACCACTTTGAAGGCCGCACCTGGCGCGGCCGGCACCACCACGTCACCCTCGTCACCGCCGCCCGGGCCTTCCTCACCCTGCGACGGATCGGCCCACCGCGCGTCAGCCGGCTCCCCAACCTGCCCACACTCTGCCTGAACAGCCGAAACGGCCCGCCGAACACCCGACGGACTGTCATGAAATACCGAGGTTAACGCGCGCTTACGTAGTCGAAATAAGTGGTTTCACCGATGCGCTCGGCCGTTACTCTGCGAGAGGGTCAGGGCGTTCCGGGAAGCGGGATAATTCCGAGGCTCTCGTCGTGTGACGGCGGAGCCGAAGGCTTCGCGTTTCCCACGGAAGTCAATCTCACAAGATGACTTCCTCAACTAGCTTCGTGGAGACGGATCATGCGCTTACCTGCCCTGTGTGTCACCGTCGCGGTCGTGGCCGCGACGATTGCGGGAGGAGCGGCTCCAGCCGCTGCCGACACCGCGGCCAGCACGGTCAACCTGGATGCCGGTGCCGGCCTCCACCACAATTCCGCGACGGTGATCTATGAGCACGTCGACGGCGCGGTGAACTCGGTCAAGATCATCTCGCTGCAGGCCTTCTCCGGCGAGCCCGACTGCGTCTGGGTGGAGTGGAACGACCCGAAGGACGTGGGGGACGGTTGGACCGCCCTCAACTCCGAGCCCCCGTGTTACGGCGGCAGCATGGGGGAGACGCTCAACCGGATCATCAAGGCACCCAAGGGCCATCAGCTCAAGGTGCGCTTGGCTGCCTACCACGGTTCCGAACTGGTCCACAAGGACATCGCAAAGCTCTAGGCCGTTTTTCGGATCACCTCGCTGACCAGATGAAGATGGCTGCGATGTGGAGTCCGGCGAGGTAGATGGTGACGGTCTTGTCGTAGCGGGTGGCCAGGCCGCGCCACTGTTTGAGCTTGTTGATGCAGCGTTCGACGGTGTTGCGTCGCTTGTATGCCTCGCGGTCGAAGGCTGGCGGACGGCCGCCGTGGCTGCCCAGACATTTGCGGTTCGCAGCTTGGTCGGCGGGCTGCCCTCAGCCGTACAGCCGCAGGCCCTCCAGCTGATCCCGGGCGATCTGCTGGAGGGCTTCCTCGGCCTTGTGCCGCACGCTGGTACGGGTGCGTTTGTACCGGAACCCGTACCATTTGAGCAGGACGGAAAGCCGCGCCGAGTGGACGTTCACGCCGCGTTCTGCAGCCCGGGTGAACCTCCAGGGTCGATCGCGTCGCGTCACGAGTCCTCGTCCGCTGTCACTCAGGCCCACCTGTGCTGGATGTTTCCGCGATCCGGGCTGTCGACGCGGGTCAACTGGTCAGCCGCGGTGTGGTTCCTGTACCACCAGCAGACGAAGAATCCGCTGAAACGGCAGACAAGAAGGCCACTTGGTGGGGCCGGGGATGCCGGGTAAGGCCGCGCTCGCGACCACTACCCAAGGAAAGTCAACCGCACTTGACGGTTGGCATTGTCTTTATTGGTATCCACCAGGCAGACCGACTGCCAGGTGCCGAGCTCCAGCCGGCCGCCGATCACCGGCAGCGTGGCGTGCGGCGGCACCAGGGCGGGCAGTACGTGGTCCCTGCCGTGGCCCGGGCTGCCGTGCCGGTGCTGCCAGCGGTCGTCTGCAGGCAGCAGGGTGTGCAGCGCGGCGAGCAGATCGTCGTCGCTGCCCGCGCCGGTCTCGATGACCGCGACGCCCGCCGTCGCATGCGGGACGAAGATGTTGAGCAGGCCGTCCCGGCCGCTCGCGGTCTCCTGGAGGAATAGTTCGCAGGCGTGGGTCAGATCGGTCACCGTCTCGACGGAGCCGGTGGTGATGGTCAGGATCCTGGTGGTGAACTGTCCGGGCATGGGTCCATCTTCTCGTCCATTCGGCAAGATCGCCCATGCCCGGACCGAGGACGCACTCGCGCGGGACCTCGTTCGACAGCGCACCTACGAAGGCGCGGTGACCGGGTGTCGGCGCGCACGGCGTCAGGGCTCAGCCGTCGCCGCCCGCCGCAGTGCCTCGATGAGCACCTCCACCGACGGCCGCCCCCGCGAGGCGGCGCGTACGGCCACCACGACATGCCGCTCCACCAGGTCGTCGAGGGGCACCGAGGCGATGCCCTCCGAGCGCAGCCTCAGCATCAGCCCGGTCAGCGGTGCCACGCCGAGACCCGCCCCGACCATGGCCAGGGAGGTCGCGGTGTCGGTGACCTCATGGGCGACGCGCGGTTCGAATCCGGACCGGCGGCAGGCGGTACGCACCGCACGTCCGTAGTACGTATGCGGCGCGGGCAGGATCCAGTCCCGGCCGGCCAGCTGGGTCAGCCGCCAGGACGTCGCGTCGGGCGGCGCCTGATCGGCCGGCACAGCCACTGCGAAGCGCTCCGAGTGGAGTCGTACCAGCTCAGAGGCCTCGTCCCGGGCGAGCGGAGCGTCCGGATAGTCGAGCCCGAGCGCCAGGTCCACCCGACCGGCGGAGACCTCCGCGTGGGCTTGGTCGACGTCCACCTCCTGGCTCACCACCTCGACCCCCGGGTGGTGTTCGCCGAGCCAGCGCAGGGCCGGCGGAAGGAAGGCCGCTGCCGCTGTGCCGAACACGCCGAGCCGCAGCCGCGCCGAGACCTCCGTGCGGGTGCGCTCGATGGCGGCCGCCGCCTCGGCCTGGGCCCGCAGGATGCGGCCGGCGTGGACGACCAGCGTGTGCCCGGCGTCCGTGAGCTCGACCCGTCGCCCGACTCTCCGTATCAGCCGCGCGCCCGCGGTCCGCTCCAGCTGGGCAATCTGCTGGGAGATCGCGCCAGGGGTGTAGCCAAGGGCCGCAGCGGCGGCCGTCATGGTGCCGTAGCGGTCCAGTTCGGCCAGTGCGCGCAGATGTACTCCACCCAGTTCCATGGAGAGGATCTAAAAGATCGACTGCTGAAACTGTCAATGGACGCGAAGAGTCGGTGGCGTCCACCATGGCTGTCACCGGACGGACTCCGCCTCATGCCGCGATCCACCGCGATGTGTCGAGCAGACGGGACGGCTCTATTCATGGTTCACAGCGCTGAGGTCGTCATCATCGGCGGTGGCGTCGTCGGGGCGAGCATCGCCTTCCATCTGGCAGAGGCCGGGGTGCGGGACGTCCTGGTTCTGGAGCGCGACGAACCGGCGTCGGGCTCGTCGGGCAAGCCGATCGGCGGGATTCGCGCCCAGTTCTCGGATCCGCTCAACATCAGGCTGGGGCAGCGCAGTCTGGAGGCCTGGCGGGCCTTCAACGCCCGCCCCGGGGCCGACATCGGCATGGAGAGCGTCGGCTACCTCTTCCTCCTCGGCAGCAAGGCCGAGGAGGCGACGTTCCAGCAGGCCGTCGACGTACAGAACGAGCTCGGTGTCCGCAGCAGGATCATCACGCCCCGCGAGGCGCACGAGCTGTGCCCCTACGTGGATCCGCATTCCGTCGTCGCCGCCGCGTACTCCCCCGATGACGGCTATGCGCTGCCGAAGGCGGCCGTGCACGGCTATCTGCGCGCCGCCCGGCGCCTCGGCGCGACCCTCCGTACGCACTGCACCGTCACCGGCATCGATGTCGGCGGCGGGCGGGTGCGGGCGGTGCGTACGACGTCGGGGACGGTGCGCACCTCGACGGTGGTCTGCGCCGCGGGTCCCTGGTCCGCGGCCGTCGGCGCGATGGCCGGTGTGGAGCTGCCCGTCACCCCGCTGCGCCGGCAGATCGCGCTGACCGGGCCGCTGAGTCCCGCGCCGCCGAGGGTCCCCTTCACCCTCGACTTCGACTCCACGCTCTACTTCCACAACGACGGAGCGGGCGGGCTGGTCCTCGGCCTGTCCGACCCGCGCCAGGAGCCGGGATTCGGGCGCGAGTTCAGCCAGGAGTGGCTGGAGCCGTTCCGCGAGGCGGCGGCCCGGCGGGCACCTGCACTGGCCGGCCTTCAGGCCCGGAGCGGTTGGGCCGGGCTGTACGAGATGACTCCGGACCGCAATGCACTGATCGGCCGGGCGGGCGAGGTGAACGGCTTTCTGTATGCCACCGGATTCTCCGGGCACGGCTTTCTGCAGGCGCCCGCGGTCGGCGAGACCGTCCGTGACCTCTACCTCGACAGGACGCCGTTCATCGATGTCGGGCCGCTCGCCGCGACCCGCTTCGAGGGACACGCCGCGGCCGTCCGCCCCGAGGCCCACATCATCTGATCCCGCAGTACACCGGAAGGTATGGAGGACCGCATGATTCCCCTGTGGCGGCTGCGCGCCGCGTTCGCCCGCCGTCTCTCCGACATGTACGGCATGGAAGTCCCCGCGTACACCACGCTTCTGGAGGTGTCGGCGCAGGTCAACGACGAGGTGATCAGCAAGGGCGGCGACACGGGACGGCTCGGCGGTATCGAGCGGGTCACGGCGGAGCGGCACGGCGCCATCCGGGTCGGTACCGCGCGCGAGATGCGCCAGGCCGCCCAGGTCTTCGCCGCGCTGGGCATGGAGCCGGTGGGCTTCTACGATCTGCGCGAAGCCGCGGCCAGCGCCGTCCCGGTCGTGTCCACCGCCTTCAGGCCCATCGAGGCCGAGGAGCTGGAACGCAATCCCTTCCGGGTCTTCACCTCCATGCTCACCACGGCCGACCGGCGCTTCTTCGACGCCGGACTCGAGGCCCGGCTGGAGTCCTTCCTCGGCCGGCGCGAGCTGTTCCCGCCGGAGCTCCTCGACCTGGCCGCGCGGGCCGAGCGGGAGCAGGGCCTCGACGAGGCAGCGGCAGAGCAATTCCTGACGCTGGCGGTCGCTGCTTTCGAGCTCTCGTCACAGCCCGTGGACCGCGCCTGGTACGCGGAACTGGAGCGGATCTCCGCCGTCGCCGCCGACATCGGCGGCGTCACCAGCACCCATATCAACCACCTCACCCCCCGCGTACTCGACATCGACGAGCTCTACCGGCGGATGGCGGACCGCGGCATCACGATGATCGACCGGATCCAGGGCCCGCCGCGCTGGGACGGCCCTGACGTGCTGCTGCGCCAGACATCGTTCCGGGCCCTGGCCGAGCCCCGCCGCTTCCGTGAACCCGACGGCAGTGTCGCCGCCGGTTCCCTGCGGGTCAGGTTCGGCGAGGTCGAGGCGCGCGGCATCGCGCTCACCCGTTCGGGCCGCGCCCTCTACGACGAGCTGATCGGCGAACCGGCCGAGGTCTGGGCCGGCCGCTTCCCGCGTACCGAACACCAACTGGCCGTCCAGGACAAGGCGTTCTTCCGCTACGAGCCGGTAGCGGGCCGACCCGGCGACGGCCGCCGCCCGCCGGAGGATCTCGCAGGCCTCCTCGACGGGGGCTGGGTGAGCGCCCACCCCATCGTCTACGAGGACTTCCTGCCCGCGTCTGCCGCCGGCATCTTCCAGTCGAACCTCACCGACGAGGGCACCCGGGACACCACCGCCACCGGCGCCCACTACGACCAGCAGTGGCTCTCCGGCGTACTGGAGCGCCCGGTCCACGACCCCTTCGACCTCTACGCCGCTCAGCAGGACAGCTCACTTCGGCAGGCCCGCCGGGCCCTCGCACTCTCCAAGGACACGTCTTGACCACCAACGGCATCACGCTCCCCGACAACGATTCCCTGCGCACCCGGGCGGAGGAGAGCCTGCTCCGTTGCGGTGCGCAACTTCCCCCGGGCGGTGGCGATCTCGTCGCCCGCACACCGCTGACCGGCGAGGCTCTCTTCACGCTGCCCGCCACGCCGCCCGAGCAGGCCGACGCGGAGATCGGCGTGGCCGAAGAGGCGTTCAGGCAGTGGCGTACCGTTCCCGCGCCGCAGCGTGGCGCGCTGGTCAAGCGGCTGGGCGAGCTGCTGACCGAGCACAAGGAGCACCTGGCGGACCTCGTCACCATCGAGGCCGGCAAGATCCGTTCCGAGGCGCTCGGCGAAGTACAGGAAATGATCGACATCTGTGAGTTCGCGGTCGGGCTCTCGCGTCAGCTGTACGGCCGGACCATGGCCTCCGAGCGGCCGGGTCACCGGCTCTCGGAGAACTGGCACCCGCTGGGTGTTGTCGGTGTGATCTCCGCCTTCAACTTCCCGGTCGCCGTCTGGTCGTGGAACACCGCGCTCGCACTGGCCTGCGGCGACACGGTCGTCTGGAAGCCCTCGGAGCTGACCCCGCTGACCGCTCTCGCCTGCGACGCCCTGCTCGCCCGCGCAGCCGCCGACACCGGTGCGCCCGCGGGTGTGCACCGGCTGCTGCTCGGCGGGCGCGAAGCGGGTGAGCGGCTGGTCGACGACGCGCGGGTGGCCCTGGTGAGCGCGACGGGATCGGTCCGTATGGGACGCGAGGTCGCCCCCCGTGTCGCCACCCGATTCGGCCGCTGTCTGCTCGAGCTGGGCGGGAACAACGCGGCGATCGTCACTCCGTCGGCCGATCTCGACCTCGCCGTGCGCGGGATCGTCTTCTCCGCCGCGGGCACCGCGGGCCAGCGCTGCACCAGCCTGCGCCGCCTGATCGTCCACGAGGACATCGCGGACCGGCTGGTGGAGAAGATCGTCCACGCCTACGGCCAGCTGCCGGTCGGCGACCCGTTCCAGGAGACCACCCTGGTGGGCCCGCTGATCTCCGGCACGGCGCACCGGAGTATGGCCGAGGCGCTGGCGGCGGCCGAGGCCGACGGCGGGAAGATCCTGACCGGCGGCGACCGGCAGCCGGCGGAGCAGGCGCCGGAGGCGGCGTATGTACGGCCCGCGGTCGTGCGGATGCCCGCGCAGACCGCCGTGGTCCGCCGGGAGACGTTCGCCCCGATTCTGTATGTGCTCAGCTACCGGACGCTGGAAGAGGCGGTCGCGCTGCAGAACGGGGTCCCGCAGGGCCTGTCCTCCAGCATCTTCACGCAGGACCAGCGGGAGGCGGAGCGCTTCCTGGCCGCCGACGGCTCCGACTGCGGTATCGCCAATGTCAACATCGGCACGTCCGGTGCGGAAATCGGCGGAGCATTCGGCGGGGAGAAGGAGACCGGCGGCGGCCGCGAGTCCGGCTCGGACGCCTGGAAGGCGTATATGCGCCGGGCCACCAACACGGTGAACTACTCGGACAGCCTGCCGCTGGCTCAGGGGGTCAACTTCCTCTGATCCTTCCGATTCCGCTCAGCGGAGCGGAGCGGAGCGGGAAGATCCACGACCCCGGCGCGGTTGGTAGAACCGTGAACAACTTCGGGGTGCGGGACGTGGACGTGGTCGTCATCGGCGCCGGACAGGCGGGACTGTCCGGCGCCTACCATCTGCGACGCGCCGGACTGGAGCCGGACCGCGATTTCGTGGTGCTCGACCATGCCCCGCGGGCCGGCGGAGCCTGGCAGTTCCGCTGGCCCTCGCTGACGTACGGCAAGGTGCACGGCATGCATGCTCTGCCTGGCATGGAGCTGACCGGGGCCGATGACGGGCGGCCCTCCTCCGCGGTGATCGGCGAGTACTTCTCGGCGTACGAGGAGCGCTTCGACCTGAAGGTTCACCGGCCCGTCGATGTCACGGCGGTGCGCGAGGGCGAGGACGGGCGGCTGGTCGTCGAGACCTCGGAGGGGAGCTGGTCGGCGCGGGCGCTGATCAATGCGACGGGCACCTGGGACCGTCCGTTCTGGCCGCGCTACCCCGGCCAGGAGACCTTCCGCGGGCGGCAGTTGCACACCGCGAACTACCCGGGGCCCCAGGAGTTCACCGGGCAGCGCGTGATCGTGGTGGGCGGTGGCGCCTCGGGGACGCAGCATCTGATGGAGATCGCGGAGGTGGCCGCGGACACGACCTGGGTGACGCGCCGGCCGCCCGTCTTCCGCGAGGGGCCGTTCGACGAGGGCGCCGGCCGGGCGGCGGTGGCCATGGTGGAGGAGCGGGTTCGGCGCGGACTGCCGCCGATGAGCGTGGTCTCCGTCACCGGGCTGCCGGTCAACGACGCCGTACGCCGCGCCCGCGCGAACGGGGTTCTGGACCGGCTGCCGATGTTCGACCGGATCACTCCGACCGGGGCCGCCTGGGACGACGGGCGGACGGTGGAGGCGGATGTGATCCTCTGGGCGACCGGTTTCCGCGCGGCGATCGACCACCTCGCACCGCTGCGGCTGCGCGAGCCGGGCGGCGGCATTCAGGTGGAGGGCACCCGCGCCGTCCGGGACGCCCGCATCCATCTGGTCGGATACGGGCCTTCGGCCTCGACGATCGGCGCCAACCGGGCGGGCCGGGCGGCGGTCCGTGAGATCAAGCGGCTGCTGGAGCGCGAGGGCGAGATCGAACCGGCCCTGGTCTGACGGCCGTCAGCCGCCGTTGCCCGCGCTCCTGCGCTTGGCGTTGAACTCCTCGACATTGCGCCGGTGATCCTCGTAACTGGCGGTGAAACGGGTGTCCCCGGGCGCCACGGTGACGAAGTAGAGCCACCCCCCGGGCGCCGGATTGACCGCCGCGTTCATCGCCTCCTCCCCCGGATTGTCGATCGGAGTGGGCGGCAGCCCCCGGCGTTCATAGCTGTTGTACGGACTGTCGAGCTTGATGTCGCTCGCTGTGGTGTCCAGGGTGCTGCGGTTCAGCGCGTAGTTCAGCGTCGAGTCCATCTGCAGCGGCATCCCCTGGGCGAGCCGGTTGTAGATGACCCGCGCCACCTTCCCCATGTCCTGGGGCGTATCGGCCTCGGCCTGCACAATGCTGGCGACGTTCACGGTCTGATAGGCCGTCGCTCCGCTGCGCTGGGCGCCGCTGCTGATGTGCATGGCCCCGAACCGCTGCCCGGCCGTGTTGACCATATAACTGAGCAGGGTCGTGGGCGTGGTCTTGGAGTCGACCGGATACGTGGCCGGGAAGAGGTAACCCTCGGGATTGCCCCTGGCGTCGGCGGGCAGTTTCAGTTTCGCCGCGCCTGCCGCCTTCCGGGTGGTGCCGGGTGCCACGTCGAGGGCCTTGTCGACCGCCGCGTACACCTGCGAGGCGCGCCAGCCCTCGGGCACGACCAGTGTCGCCTTCTTCTCCGTGGTCTCCTTCGGCAGCAGGAGCGGCACCAGTACCGCGGCAGCCGCGACGACGACCGCGCTCACCACGATCAGGACCAGCCGGCCACGGCGGGTCAGGCGGAGCCTGCGACCGGGCTGTGCCGACGACGGTTCGTTCCTCATACGGGCACGCTAACCCGGAGCCCGCGCCGATCACGGCACCCGGCGAGGCGCGAGACAGGCTCCGCCGGGTGCGCCGTACGTCGGGAGGTCGTGATGTCTACCGCGCAGGTCTACCGCACGAAGGGCGGCAGCGCGGCGAACTCCGGTACCACCTGGACCGCCTCGGCAAGGGTGTCGAGGGTGCGCCTGACCCTGGTCAGCGGGTGGTCGGGGAACTGCGCGTCCCACTGGGCATGGTCGGCGGCGTGGAAGGGCAGACCGCCCTGGACCTCCGGCGCGTACGGGTGCGGCCTGAAGTACTTGTCGGTGCCGACCTGGGCCATCACCATGGCCTCCCGCATTCCCGTCATGCCGCGCTCGGGCGCCTGGATCTTCACCACGGTGCTGCATGTGGCGCGCGGCACGGTGAAACTGCCGATGAACGCCTGGCCCGCGGTCTGTCCCGGCAGCGGCAGCTTGAGTATCTGCTTCAGCGCGGGCAGCTGCCCCAGACTCTTCACCGAGGCCTCGATCAGACCGCCGCCCGCGTCGGCCGTGTGGCGGGTGAGTGCGGCACGCAGCGCGGGACCGTCGTCGAGCGAGGCGGGCAGGTCGGGCGGCAGCCCGAAGAAGTGCAGCGACAGCACATCGCCCTGGTCGTTCGCCCATACGTCGTTGTCGACGGGCCGGTATCCGGGCAGTTCCTCCACCCCAAGAAGAGCTCTCATGGGCGGTGATCATGCCGTACCGGACGAGGGCGGTCCGTGTCAGGGTGCGACGGGGGCCAACTGCGCGTCCCTGCGCACCAGAGCGGCATAGCGGCCGTCCCGCTCGAGCAGCTCCTCATGGCTGCCTCGCTCGGCTATGCGCCCCGCGTCGAGAACGACGATCTGGTCGGCGTCCCGGACCGTGGAGAGGCGGTGGGCGATGGTGATGGTCGTACGGCCTGCGGAGAGTGCGTCGATGGCCTGCTGCACGGCGTGCTCCGTACGGGTGTCGAGGGCGCTGGTCGCCTCGTCGAGGATGAGGACGGGCGGATCGCGCAGGATGGTGCGGGCGATGGCGAGCCGCTGCTTCTCACCGCCGGAGAAGCGGTAGCCGCGCTCGCCGACCAGGGTGTCGTAGCCGTCGGGCAGGGACGCGATGTGGTCGTGGATCTGCGCGGCGCGGGCAGCCGCCGCTATCTCCGCGTCGGTGGCGTCCGGTTTGGCGAAGCGCAGATTGTCGGCGACGGAGGCATGGAAGAGGTACGTCTCCTGGGAGACGACGCCCACGGCCCGGGCGAGAGTGTCGAAGTCGAGGTCGCGCACATCGATGCCGTCGACCGTGACCCGGCCGCCGGTGACGTCGTACAGCCGGGGCACCAGATAGCTGAGCGTGGACTTTCCGGAACCGGTGGGCCCGACGACGGCGAGGCTGCCACCCGCCGGCACCGTGACATCTATCCCGTCGAGGGTCGGCCGGGCCTGCTTCGCCTCGTAAGCGAAGTCGACGTCCTCGAAGCGCACTTCGCCGCGGACCTTTTCGAGCCGGATCGGTTCGACAGGCTCGGTGATGTCGACCGGCAGGTCCAGATACTCGAAGATCCGCTGGAAGAGAGCGAGCGAGGTCTGCATCTGCACTCCGGTGGAGAGCAGGCTCACGGCGGGCCGGAACAGGCCCTGCTGGAGCGAGACAAAGGCGACGAGCGTGCCGATGGAGATCGCGGGTCCGCCGGACTGGAGCGCCAGGCCCGCGGCCCAGTAGATGAGGGCGGGCATGGCGGCCATGACGATGCCTATGGTCGACATCCGCCACCGGCCGGCCATGCTGGAGCGCACTTCGAGGTCGACGAGGCGCTCGGACTCCTCGGCGAAGGACCTGGTGAGCGAGTCGGCCCGGCCCATTGTGCGGCCGAGCAGGATGCCGCTGACGGAGAGCGACTCGGTGACGGTGGCTGCCATGGCGGCCATCTGCTTCTGCCGCTGCGTGGTGATCTTCTTGCGCTCGCGGCCGACCCGGCGGCTGATCCAGACGAACAGCGGCAGCAGGAGCAGCGAGACGGCGGTGAGCCGCCAGTCCAGCGCGAGCATCGCGACGACGGTGGCGACCACGGCCGTGAGGTTGGAGACCAGGGAGGTCGCGGTGGAGGTCACGGTCGCCTGCATCCCGCCGATGTCATTGGCGATGCGCGACTGGACCTCTCCGGTGCGGGTCCTGGTGAAGAAGGCGAGCGGCATGCGCTGCAGCTGGGCGTAGACGGCGGTGCGCAGGTCGTGCATGACGCGCTGGCCGACGGTGGTGGATATCAGCGTCTGGAGCACACCGAAGACGCTGTTCATCACCGCCGTGAGGATCATGCCGAGGGCGAGCAGGCTGAGCAGCCCGGTCCGGCCCTGCGGGATGGCGGTGTCGAGGATCTCGCGCAGCAGGAACGGCGAGGCGACCGAGACGAGCGACGCGGCTGCGACGAGCAGCCCGACGATCGCGAGCCGGCCGCGGTAGGGATGGAAGAGCCGGAGGATGCGCCGCACCTCTGCGGGCGGCTGCTCCGGGTCCTTGGGCGGGGGTGTCCAAGTGACGGCTTCGGGGTGCATGGGCTCCTTCGACAGGGGCTGAGTCGGGGGTGGGACAGGGGCGGTTCAGCAAAGTTTTGGAGAGCTTAGCTCACTGTTACCTATATTCACAATGAGCCTGCTCCTGATATTGTTCCGGCATGCTGTACTCATCTTCCGGGGCATCCGACGCCGACGGCCTGCTGGCCGAGCAACTGCTGCGGCTGACGCGACGACTCCACCGCAGTCAGAAGCGGCAGCTGGAGTCGGCCGACATCGCGATCACACCCGCGCAGTCCCGGCTGCTGCGCACCGTCGCGCATTACGACCAGCCGCCGCGCATGGCCGATCTCGCCGCGCGCCTGGAAGTGGTACCTCGCGCCGTGACCAGCCTGGTCGACGGCCTGGAGACGAGCGACTGCGTCCGCCGCATCCCCGATCCGAGCAATCGCAGAGTGACCCGGATCGAGCTCACCGACACCGGCCGCGCCACGCTCCGGGCGCTGCGCAGCGCCCGCCGCGCGGCCGCGGAGGACATCCTGGCTCCGCTGACCGCCGAACAGCGCGAGGTGTTCGGCGGGCTGCTGTCCACCCTGGTCGACGGACCGGGACCACGCTGCTGAAGGACCGGGCGACGGGACGCAGCGCCCACTCCGCACTGCTGGAGCGGGAGCGTACGACCCGTCGCGGTCCACGCCGCCTACCGCGGCAACTCACCTTCGGCCCCTGCGGTCGACGCGGTCGACGCGCGCCTGCGACCCAGTGCCCGTGCCCGCTTCAGCAGCGCAGCCGGTCTTCGGTCAGCGTCCCCTGGACGGTCCGCAGACTGCGGTCGTAGCAGCCCCCGGAGCCGTACAGCCGGTAGCGCTCCACCGTCGTCCCGACCGCGTGCCGCTGGTCGCGCGGCACATTGGCGGTGTAGGTCGCATCGCCGCTGTACGTGTCGTCGAGCCGCGACCAGGTCAGGCGCTTCCCGCCCTGTGCGACGACCGCTTCGGCCTTGTCCCCGAGGGTGAGGACGGTACGCAGGCGGTCGCCCGCGCCCAGCGTTGTGACTCCGTCCATGGTGTACGTCCGGTGCGTGGCCGAGATCCGGCGTCCGCTGGTCACCGTCCCGTCGTCCGTCCAGGTGCCCTTGAGCGCGTCCAGGTTCTCGCCCTCGGTCCAGCGGTGTACGGAGGTGTTGCCCAGCACTCGGGTCACGGTTGTCGCGACGCGACCGTGCGAGGTGTTGAGGTGACCGGCGACGGTGAGCCGATGACCGCCCTTGGTGTCGAGCCGGTGCTCGGAACCGGGCGTGTATGTCACCGAGTTGACGGGCGCGCTCTCCTCGTGGCGGGTCAGCGCGCCGGTGACGACATCACTCCCGTTGTCCTGCCACACCAGCACATTGGTGGGCGTGCTCCAGCCGGTCCGGCCGGCCGGGACTCCGACGACGGACACCTCGACGCTGTGCGGCCGGCCGTCGTTGAGCCGCGCGGCGAAGGGCGTGAGGTCGTACTGGATCGGCTTGATGTCGAACGCGCGCGGCCCCGGCGTCACGTACCAGAGGAAGGGGTTGGACCAGCCGCCCGTCCAGACCGTCGGGAACGGCGCGGCGATTCCCGCGAGCCGTCCGTCCACCTTGATCTGCACCTCGCGGTACGGACCACCCGCGGCTTTGCACGAGTACGGGGCGGTGTCCGGGACGGTCAGATACCAGTACTCCTCGCAGCCGCCGCCCGATCCGGTGGCGTACACCTCGGCAAGGATCCGCTCGGAGTTGCGCGGAGTGGTGAGCGAAGTGCCGTCGAGGGCAAGCACCTTGTCCGGCACCCTGGCCGGCGCCTCGTCGGGCAGCGCTGCCGGCTTCGCGGCGCGCTCGGCCGCGTAGAAGGTCAGTGTGACCTTCACGTCGAAGACGCCGGTGTACGTCTCATTGACGACATTGCCGATGAGCATCTCGACCGGCTGGGTACGGCGCAGGATGTCGCTGTAGCGCGTGACGTCCTTCTCCACCGACCAGGCGATGCCGTCCGGCGAGGGCTGCGGCGTTGAGGTGCGCAGGATCTCCACGCCGCCGACGGCGAGATGCCCGAGCCGGTCGTACTGCCGCCCCTTGACGCTCCCGTCGAGCCGCAGCACCACCTTGCTCCAGCGGCCGCCGCATCCCTTCGGCGGTGCGTAACTCCCCTTGTACGGCGTGAAATCACGGAACTGCGCCTCGGCGACGGTCACTTGGCAGGACTTCGCAGGGGGGCGGGTGACGGGAGGCACGGCCGTGACCGGGTCGTGCCAGTCGGTGCCGAACTCCACGGGCGGTGTATCGGCCGCCGCGGCGGGTCCGGCGCCGAGCAACGACCCCGCGGCCAGCGTCAGTCCGGCGAGCATGGACATGATCTGTCTCTTCATGCGTCAGGAGTGAAGCGTGCGGCAGGTCAGGTGCGCCAGAGCGAGGTGTCAGACCTTGGCGCGTTCTGTGTCCCCGGCGCAAAATTCGATTGCCGCAGAGGGTCCCGAAATGCGAACCTTGCACGATTTGATCCACACTTTCGAGCCCTGGGACATCATGCAGATTCGCGATCTTCCGTATCCCGATCCAGGTGATCCCGACGTCCGGTCCGGCACGCACTTTCTGCTGTGGCTCGGTCGGAATCAGCTGGGCGGTCAGTTCAAGGCCTTGTTCTGGGGGTTGATGCACCAGCTCGGCATCGCCGGGCTGCCGCTCGGCGTGGGCCTGGCCGTCCAGGCCGTGGTGGACCGCTCCGGCGAGCGGCTGGCGTACGCGGGCGGGCTGATCGTGCTGCTCGGCACGGCCATCTCGCTGGGCGACACGATGCTGCACCGCGCCGCCGTCACCAACTGGATCACCGCAGCGGCCCGTGTCCAGCAGTTGCTGGCCCGCAGGACCGCAGAGCTCGGGGCGGTCCTGACCCGCCGGGTCGCCGCCGGCGAGGTCATCGCGGTCTCGACCGGTGACGTGGAGAAGATCGGCTGGTTCGTCGAAGCGCTGTCGCGGTTCGCGGCGGCCGCCACCACGCTGGTCGTGGTCTGCGTCGGTCTGGTGATCTACGAGCCCGCGCTCGGCTTCATGGTCGCGATCGGGGTACCGGTACTGGCCCTGGCCGTACTGCCGTTGCTGCCCCGCGCCACCCGGCGCGCGGACATCCAGCGCGAGAAAGCCGGCAAGGCCACCGAGCTGGCCTCCGACACGGTCGCCGGCCTGCGGGTGCTGCGCGGTATCGGCGGAGAGGAGCTGTTCCTCGGCCGCTACCGCCGGGCATCGCAGGAGGTGCGCCGGGCAGCCGTCCGCAGCGCCCGTATGTGGGCGCTGATCTCCGCGATCCAGGTGCTGCTGCCCGGTCTGCTGATGACCGCCGTGGTCGGGTACGGCGCGAAGCTCACGCTCGACGGCCGGATCGAGGTGGGCCAGCTCGTCACCGTCTACAGCGCGGTGCTGCTGACGCACTACCCGTTGAGAAACGTCGAGGAGATCGCCATGGCCTTCTCCTTCTCCCGGCCCTCCGCGAAGCGGGCGGCACGGGTGCTGGCACTGCGCCGCACGACGGAGCCGTCCGGGGTCGAGTACGGCCGCCCGAGCGGTGATCTGTACGACCCGGTCACCGGAGTTCTCGCTCCGGCAGGCCGGTTCACCGCCGTGGTGTGCGGCGACCCGGACGCTGCCGGACTGCTGGCCGAACGCCTCGGCGGGCATCCGGCCGCCGAGGCGGACAACGCCGCGTCCGTACTGCTCGGCGGCGTGCCGCTGGACGAGCTGACGCTGGACGAGTCCCGTGCCGCCGTCCTCGTACAGGACAAGGATCCGGTGCTGCTCTCCGGCACACTGCGGGAGCTTCTCGACGTCCCCTCGTCCGGTCAGGTGTCCGCCGAGGACGCGCTCGATGCGGCGCAGTGCGGGGATGTGCTGGACGCGCTCGCCCAGGCGTCCGTGGACACCGACGGCGATCCGATGCGGACGCGGATCACCGAGCGCGGCCGGTCCCTGTCGGGTGGCCAGCGGCAGCGCCTCGCGCTGGCACGTTCGCTGGTGACCGACCCCGAGGTGCTGGTCCTGGACGAGCCGACATCGGCCGTCGACTCGCACACGGAGGCGCGGGTCGCGGCGGGCGTCAAGCGCCTGCGCGCCGACCGTACGACCGTGGTCTTCGCCTCGTCGCCGCTCCTGCTGGACCTCGCGGACCGGGTGGTGCTGGTCGACAACCACGAGGTGGTGGCCGTCGGTGTACACCGCGAGCTGCTGCACACCGAGCCGCGCTACCGGGCCGTCGTCACCCGTGAGACGGACGACGAGGCCGAGGAGCGGCTGAAGACGGCCGAAGGGGCTGAACCGGAAGCATTCGCAGAGATCGAGGAGTCGGCATGATCGGCATCGCGCCGCCGGAGTACGACCCGGCGGCACCGGAGTCGGCGACGACGTTGCCCGTCGGCAGTGCCGCGACCGTACGGTCCTATGTGCGCGAGCTGCTGCAGCGGCACCGGCGCGCCTTTGTCGCGCTGATCGCCGTCAACGCGATCGCCGTTATCGCTTCCATGACGGGCCCGTATCTGCTCGGCTCGGTGGTGGAGCGGCTGACGGACGGGGCGCGCGAGCTCCATCTGGAGCGCACCATCGCGGTGTTCGCGCTCGCGCTCGTCCTTCAGACCGTGTTCGTACGGCTGGTGCGGCTGCGCGGCGCGATGCTCGGCGAGGAGATGCTGGCCGATCTGCGCGAGGACTTCCTCGTGCGGTCGGTCGGCCTGCCGCCGGGCGTGCTGGAGCGGGCCGGTACCGGCGATCTGCTCTCCCGTATCACCACCGACATCGACCGGCTGGCCAACGCCATGCGCGAGGCCGTGCCGCAGCTCGCCATCGGCGTGGTGTGGGCGGCGCTGCTGCTGGGCGGTCTCGCGGTGACGGCACCGCCGCTCGCACTGGCGGTGCTGGTGGCCGCACCGCTGCTGGTGGTGGGCTGCCGCTGGTACTTCAAGCGGGCCCCTTCCGCGTACCGCTCGGAGGCGGCCGGGTATGCGGCGGTCGCTGCCGTCCTCGCCGAGACGGTCGACGCGGGCCGGACCATCGAGGCGCACCGCCTCGGCGATCGCCGCATCGCGCTCTCCGACCAGCGGGTCAAGGAATGGACGTCGTGGGAGCGCTACACGCTCTATCTGCGCTCGGTCCTCTTCCCCGTCATCAACATCACGCATGTCACGGTGCTCGGCTCGGTGCTGATGATCGGCGGCTGGTTCGTCCTGCGGGGCTGGATCGACGTCGGTCAGCTGACAACGGGGGCGCTGCTGGCCCAGATGCTCGTCGACCCGGTCGGAATCATCCTTCGCTGGTACGACGAGCTGCAGGTGGCCCAGGTGTCGCTGGCCAGGCTGGTGGGCGTCCGGGAGATCGAGCCGGACGCGGGCGACGGCAAGGTCAGCCCGGACGGACGCGATGTGCGCGCGGACGGGGTGCACTTCGGCTACCGCGAGGGCGTGGACGTGGTGCGCCAGGTGTCCCTGGCCGTGGCGCCGGGCACCCGGCTGGCCCTGGTCGGCCCGTCCGGCGCGGGCAAGTCGACGCTGGGCCGGCTGCTCGCGGGTATCTACGCGCCGCGGGCGGGACGGATCACCCTCGGCGAGGCCGAGCTGTCCCGGATGCCGGCGGAGCGCGTCCGCGAACATGTAGCGCTCGTCAACCAGGAGCACCACGTCTTCGTGGGCTCGCTGCGCGACAACCTGCTGCTGGCGCGTACCGGCGCGTCCGACGCGGAGCTGTGGGCGGCGCTCGGCGCGGTCGACGCGGACTCCTGGTCACGGAGTCTGGACGACGGCCTGGACACCGAGGTCGGCTCGGGCGGCCTCGCCCTGACCCCGGCCCAGGCCCAGCAGATCGCATTGGCGCGCCTGGTCCTCGCGGACCCGCACACCCTGGTCCTGGACGAGGCGACCTCGCTCCTCGACCCGAGGGCGGCACGGCACCTGGAACGCTCGCTGTCGCGGGTCCTGGACGGCCGCACGGTGGTGGCGATCGCTCACCGCCTGCACACCGCGCACGACGCGGATGTGATCGCGGTGGTGGAGGAGGGCCGGATCAGCGAGCTGGGCAGCCACGACGAACTGGCGGCGGCGGACGGGGCGTACGCGGCACTGTGGCGTTCCTGGCACGGGTGAGCGCCGCGGGCCGGGTCGGTAGCCGCAACCGGGGCCCGCTGAGCGCCGCGGACGGCTGTCGGTAGCCGCAACCGGGGCCCGCTGAGCGCCGCGGAGCCCTAGATGTAGCCCAGCGCAGCCGCGCCGCCCACTCCCCCGAGCAGCATGAACACCGGCATCAGCACCTTCAGCTCCACCCAGCTGCCCGCCCTGAACCGCATCGCCTTCGGCGGGCCGATCGGGTACCAGCGCTTGCGGCCCACCGGTATCGGCCACAGGACCGGACAGCCAGAAACAGTCAGCGCATCGCCGATGTCATGCACCAGGGCGCCCAGCACGATCGGCAGACCCAGCCACAGGTACTCCTGGCCCGGGGCCGTGAACAGCCAGTCCGAGCCGTTGCCCGGCTTGTCCAGCACTCCGGCCAGGATCCACGCGCTCGTCGCGCCCAGCAGCCACACCAATACATCGCTGGAGACCCGTGCGGCCCGCCACAGCAGGCCCTCCACCGCGAGCACCAGGTGGATGAAGAGGATCGCGAGGACCGCCCACCGGCCCCCGGTGATCGCCAGCGCCGAGGTGCCGGCGCCGATCAGTACCGCCCACAGCCAGGTGTGGGTGAGTGTGCGGTGGCCGCCGGTCCTGCGCTTGTCGCCGGGCTTCTTCGTCGCCTTGTAGACGGCGTACGACAGCTTGTCGACGACCTCGCACAGTCCGCGCGAGACGGGCCCGAAGGCCCGCGAGATCGTCGCCGCCTTGTGGTCGAGGTCGGGGGCGAGTGCCGCGCCCGCGCAGATCAGCGCTCCGACGACGAGGACAGGCCACGGCATCGGGTGGTCGGCGGCGGCGGTCGCCGCGCCCACCCCCAGCCAGGCAGCCGCCCCGGAGAGAGAGTGCGCCGGTCCCATCATGTGCGTTCCCGCCCCATTGCTCTTGTGGTGAAGCCCAGTTGACAGGGCAGCGTATCGCCCGTGATCTTGTCGCCGTCGCCCGGTTCCCTGATCCGGGCGGAAGGCAGGCAAGATGGGGGCGTGACCCTTATTGATCAGCTGCCGCCGGATGCCGACCCCGATGCCCTCTTCGAAGCCTTCTCCTCGTGGGCCGAAGGCCAGGGCATCACGCTCTATCCGGCTCAGGAGGAGGCGCTGATCGAGGTGGTCTCCGGGGCCAATGTGATCCTTTCCACGCCCACCGGCTCGGGAAAGAGCCTGGTCGCGGCGGGTGCGCACTTCACGGCGCTGGCTCAGGACAAGGTCACGTTCTACACGGCGCCGATCAAGGCGCTGGTCTCCGAGAAGTTCTTCGACCTCTGCAAGCTCTTCGGCACCGAGAACGTCGGGATGCTGACGGGCGACGCGTCCGTCAATGCCGACGCCCCTGTCATCTGCTGCACCGCCGAGGTGCTGGCCTCCATCGCACTGCGCGACGGCAAGTACGCCGATATCGGCCAGGTCGTGATGGACGAGTTCCACTTCTACGCCGAGCCGGACCGCGGCTGGGCCTGGCAGATCCCGCTTCTCGAACTGCCGCAGGCGCAGTTCATCCTGATGTCGGCGACGCTCGGCGACGTCGCCATGTTCGAGAAGGACCTGACCCGCCGCACCGGCCGCGAGACCTCGGTCGTGCGGTCCGCGACCCGGCCCGTCCCGCTCTCGTACGAGTACGTCACGACGCCCATCACGGAGACCCTGACCGAGCTGCTCGAAACCAGGCAGGCGCCGGTCTACATCGTGCACTTCACGCAGGCCCAAGCGGTCGAGCGCGCGCAGTCGCTGATGAGCATCAACATGTGCACGCGCGAGGAGAAGGACAAGATCGCCGAACTGATCGGCAGCTTCCGCTTCACCACCAAGTTCGGGCAGAACCTGTCCCGTTACGTGCGTCATGGCATCGGGGTGCACCACGCCGGCATGCTGCCCAAGTACCGCCGTCTTGTCGAAAAGCTGGCGCAGGCGGGCCTGTTGAAGGTGATCTGCGGTACCGACACGCTCGGGGTCGGTGTCAACGTCCCCATCCGCACGGTGCTGTTCACCGCTCTCACCAAGTACGACGGCAATCGCGTACGTACTCTCCGCGCCCGCGAGTTCCATCAGATCGCCGGTCGCGCCGGGCGGGCCGGATTCGACACCGCCGGATTTGTGGTCGCCCAGGCCCCCGAGCACGTCATCGAGAACGAGAAGGCGCTCGCGAAGGCCGGCGACGACCCGAAGAAGCGCCGCAAGGTGGTCAGGAAGAAGGCTCCCGAGGGCTTTGTCGCCTGGTCGGACACCACATTCGAGAAGCTGATCGGCTCCGAGCCGGAGCCGCTGACCTCGCGCTTCCGGGTCACCAACATCATGCTGCTCTCGGTGATCGCCCGCCCCGGGAACGCCTTCGAGGCGATGCGCCGCCTCCTCGAGGACAACCACGAGCCGCGCAAGGCGCAGCTGCGCCATATCCGCCGGGCCATCGCCATCTACCGCTCGCTGCTCGACGGCGGGGTGGTGGAACAGCTGGACAAGCCCGATGCCGAGGGCCGCACCATCCGGCTCACCGTCGACCTCCAGCAGGACTTCGCGCTGAACCAGCCGCTGTCGACGTTCGCACTCGCCGCCTTCGACCTGCTCGACCCGGAGTCCCCGTCCTACGCCCTGGACATGGTCTCTGTCGTCGAGTCGACGCTCGACGACCCTCGCCAGATCCTCGCCGCCATGCAGAACAAGGCGCGCGGTGAGGCGGTCGGCCAGATGAAGGCGGACGGCGTCGAGTACGAGGAGCGCATGGAGCGGCTCCAGGACATCTCGTACCCCAAGCCGCTGGAAGAGCTGCTCTGGCACGCGTACAACGTCTACAAGAAGTCGCACCCGTGGGTCGGTGACCACCCGGTCTCGCCGAAGTCCGTCATCCGTGACATGTACGAACGGGCCCTCACCTTCACGGAGTTCACCTCCTGGTACGAGCTCGCGCGCACCGAGGGCATCGTGCTGCGCTATCTCGCGAGCGCGTACAAGGCTCTTGACCACACGATCCCCGACGACCTCAAGACCGAGGACCTTCAGGACCTGATCGCCTGGCTCGGCGAGATGGTGCGGCAGGTCGACTCCAGTCTGCTCGACGAGTGGGAGCAGCTCGCCAACCCGGAGATCGAGACGGCCGAGCAGGCCCAGGAGAAGGCCGACCAGGTCAAGCCGGTCACCGCGAACGCCCGCGCCTTCCGTGTGCTCGTACGCAACGCCATGTTCCGCCGGGTGGAACTGGCCGCGCTGGACCATGTCCGCGAGCTCGGCGAGCTGGACGCCGACTCCGGCTGGGACGAGGACGCCTGGGGCGAGGCGATGGACAAGTACTGGGACGAGTACGAGGACCTGGGCACCGGACCCGACGCGCGCGGCCCCAAGCTGCTGCTGATCGAGGAGGATCCGGAGCACGGCCTGTGGCGCGTCCGGCAGATCTTCGCCGACCCGAACGGCGACCATGACTGGGGTATCAGCGCGGAGGTCGATCTGGCGGCCTCCGACGAAGAAGGCCGGGCCGTCTTGCGGGTCACATCCGTCGGCCAGCTCTGACACTGGGAACACAGGAGACCACCCGATGACGAATCCGGCCGAGCGCCTGGTCGATCTGCTCGACCTGGAGCAGATCGAGGTCAACATCTTCCGCGGCCTCAGCCCGAACGAGTCCCTGCAGCGGGTCTTCGGCGGGCAGGTGGCGGGCCAAGCGCTGGTCGCGGCCGGCCGCACCACCGACGGCGAGCGGCCGGTCCACTCGCTGCACGCGTACTTCCTGCGGCCGGGAATCCCCGGCGTGCCGATCGTCTACCAGGTCGAACGGGTAAGGGACGGCCGCTCGTTCACCACTCGCCGGGTCACCGCCGTCCAGCAGGGCAAGACCATCTTCAATCTGACCGCTTCCTTCCACCGGCCGGAGGAGGGCAGCATCGAGCATCAGCTGCCGCCGCGGCTGGAGTTCCCGGACCCCGAGACCCTCCCCTCGGTCACCACGGAGATCCGCGAGCATCTGGGCGAACTCCCCGAGGCGCTGGAGCGGATGGCCCGCCGCCAGCCCTTCGACATCCGCTATGCCGAACGGCTGCGCTGGACTCCGGAGGAAATCAAGGAGGCGGACCCGCGCAGCGCGGTGTGGATGCGCGCGGTGGGCCCGCTGGGCGACGACCCGCTGGTGCACACCTGCGCACTGACGTATGCGAGCGACATGACGCTTTTGGACGCGGTCCGTATCCCGGTGGAGCCGCTGTGGGGCCCGCGCGGCTTCGACATGGCCTCACTGGACCACGCGATGTGGTTCCACCGGCCGTTCCGCGCGGACGAGTGGTTCCTGTACGACCAGGAGTCGCCGATCTCGACCGGCGGCCGGGGACTGGCTCGTGGCCGTATCTACGACCGCGAGGGCAGGCTGCTGGTGTCGGTGGTGCAGGAGGGGCTCTTCAGGCCGCTCAGCCGCTGACAGCGGTCCATGGCCGCTGAGGCGGCGTCGGCGAGCAGCCGCGGCGTCCCTGGTCGTGCTCCGCACCGGAGTCACCGTCGACCGCTCCCCGAGGCGACCGGCTTCGTGGCAGCGCGTCCTCGGGGTCCACAATGAACATCGAATGCCTGCCACCGAGGAGAATCCGATGACCCTGTACGACATCCCGCTGCGCACGCTGACCGGCGAGCCCACCTCCCTGGCCGACTACCGTGGCCAGGCGGTCCTGCTGGTGAACGTCGCCTCCAAGTGCGGTCTGACCCCGCAGTACGCCGGCCTGGAGCGGCTGCAGAAGCAGTACGGCGAGCAGGGCTTCACGGTCCTCGGTGTGCCGTGCAACCAGTTCGCGGGCCAGGAGCCGGGCAGCGCGGAGGAGATCGAGTCCTTCTGCTCGGCGACTTACGGTGTGACCTTCCCCATGTTGGAGAAGACCGATGTGAACGGCGCGGACCGGCACCCGCTGTACACGGAGCTGACGAAGGTCGCGGACGGCGAGGGCGAGTCCGGCGACGTGCAGTGGAACTTCGAGAAGTTCCTGATCGGCAAGGACGGCGCGGTCGTGTCCCGGATCCGCCCGCGCACCGAGCCCGAGGCCCCCGAGGTCGTCGCCGCGATCGAGGCGCTGCTCTCCGCCTGACGTCGGGCGGCCTCGATCGCCGGGGGGCTTGGTCAAGCCCCCCGGCGATCGAGGCCGAACCGGCCGCGCTAGCGGATCGGCATGCCCGAGAGGGTTCTGGCGATCACCAGGCGCTGGATCTCGCTCGTGCCCTCGAAAATCGTGTAGATCGCGGCGTCGCGGTGCATACGCTCCACGGGGTACTCCCGGGTGAAGCCGTTGCCGCCCAGGATCTGGATGGCCTGCGCCGTGACCTTCTTGGCGGTCTCACTGGCGTACAGCTTGGACATGGAGCCCTCGGCGGAGAGGAAGGGCTTGCCCGCCACCGCCATCCAGGAGGCGCGCCACACCAGCAGCCGCGCCGCGTCGATCTGGGTGCGCATGTCGGCCAGCTGGAAGGCGATGCCCTGGTTGTCGATGATCGGGCGGCCGAACTGGCTGCGGGTCATGGCGTAGTCGAGTGCGACTTCGTACGCGGCGCGGGCAGTGCCCACCGCCATCGCGCCGACCGCGGGGCGGGACGCCTCGAAGGTGGCCATGGCCGCGTTCTTCACACGCTCGCCGCCGGACTTGGCGCGCTCACGCGCCCGGGCCAGGCGCTCGTCCAGCTTCTCCTTGCCGCCGAGCAGGCAGTGTCCGGGGACGCGTACGTTCTCCAGCACCACCTCTGCGGTGTGGGAGGCGCGGATCCCGTGCTTCTTGAACTTCTGGCCCTGAGAGAGACCGGGGGTGTTCGGCGGCACGATGAACGAGGCGTGGCCCTTGGAGCCGATCTCCGGGTCGACGACCGCGACCACGACGTGGACGTTGGCGATACCACCGTTGGTCGCCCAGGTCTTGGTGCCGTTGAGTACCCACTCGTCCTTGGCCTCGTCGTACACCGCGCGCGTACGCATCGCGCCGACGTCGGAGCCTGCGTCCGGCTCGGAGGAGCAGAAGGCCGCGACCTTCACATCGTCCACGTCGCCGTACATCTGCGGAATCCAGGTGCCGATCTGTTCCTCGGTTCCGTTGGCGAGGACACCGACTGCCGCAAGTCCCGTACCGACAATGGAAAGGCCGATGCCGGCGTCACCCCAGAAGAGCTCCTCCATCGCCATCGGGATGCCAAGACCGGTCGGGTCGAAGAATTGCTGGGCGTAGAAGTCGAGGGAGTAGATTCCCACCTTGGCCGCTTCCTGGATGACAGGCCAGGGGGTCTCCTCACGCTCGTCCCACTCGGCGGCGGCCGGGCGCATCACGTCCTTGGCGAAACCGTTCAGCCAATCACGGACCTGCTTCTGGTCGTCGTTGAGTTCGAGCGTGAACTCAGCCATGTTCCCCTCCAGCACTGCGGTGACTTCCTGCATGTTACTTGCGGTAACAACAGTCTGTTACCGGCAAGTAGCCCATGTCAACCGGCCACTGCCCGATCCCCTGTACGGGCGGGCATGGTGTTACGTTGCGCAGGCGTCACGCAATCGCTCGGGCGGGGAGAAACAAACCATGGAGACCACACAGCACGCAGCCGGCCAACAGCGGTCGGCCGACCAGCGGCGCCGGGAACTGCTCGAAGCCGCCGACCGGGTGGTGCTCCGGGACGGTCCGCAGGCCTCCATGAACGCCATCGCCGCCGAGGCGGGCATCACCAAGCCCATCCTGTACCGGCACTTCGGCGACAAGGGCGGCCTCTACCGTGCGCTCGCCAAGCGCCACACCGACGCCCTGCTGGACGCGTTGCGGGCAGCGGTGGACGCTCCCGCCGACCGCCGTGAGCGGGTCGAGGCAACACTCGACACCTACCTCGCCGCGATCGAAGCACGGCCGCAGGTCTACCGCTTCCTGATGCATCCGGCCGAGGACACCCAGCCGTCGGAGGCGGGCTTCGACGTCGGCCGCCACTCGGCGCCACTGCTGCGCCGGCTCGGCGAGGAGCTGGCTAAGGTGATCTACGACCGGGTCGACCTGGGGCCCAACAGCGAACAGCTGGCCCGGGTGTGGGGCCATGGCATCGTCGGCATGATGCACGCGGCCGGGGACTGGTGGCTGGGTGAACGCCCGTGCTCCCGCGCCGAGTTGGTGCACAGCCTCGCCGATCTGCTCTGGGGCCGGCTGGCCGCGGCCGGCGACCGCGCGGGCGGTCCGGTCTTCTGACGGGCGGCGGGGCGTCGACGGCCGGTCATGGAGCGCCGGTCTTCTGACGGCCGGTCGTCGACGGCCGGCCGTTGAGCACCGGTCGTTGGCCGTTGACGGCTGGTCAGGTCGTGGTTCCCCAGCTCGCCCGCCGCGCCGCGCGCAGCGCCTTGGCCCGGCGCCAGCCCTTGAGGCGGTCCGTGTAGACCATCCCCTCCAGGTGGTCGCACTCGTGCTGCAGGCACCGAGCGAAGAACCCGGTGCCGTCGACCCGTATCGGTTTCCCGTCCGCCGTCACGCCCTCCACCACCGCGCGGTCGAAACGCTCCGTACCGGCCTCGAGGCCCGGCAGCGACAGACAGCCCTCCGCGCCGCGCACCGTGACACCGTCCGCCTCCACCAGACGCGGGTTGACGATATGTCCGAGGTGGCGGACGTCCTCGTCGTCGGGGCAGTCGTAGACGAACACCCGCAACGGTATCCCCACCTGGTTCGCCGCGAGGCCCACTCCCTGGGCCGCGTACATCGTCGCGAACATGTCCTCGATGAGCCTCGACAGCGCGGGAGAGAAGTCGGTGACGGTCTCGCAGGGGGCGTGCAGCAGCGGATCTCCGAGCAGGCTCATGGCCTTCACGAGTCCGGAACTGCCGGGGATCGGCCGGTTTCGCATGTCCGTAAGCGTACGTTCCGCCTGGACCTCCACTTTTTCCGACGGTGCCGAGGTGCGGGCGGCAGACCGGACCTCGATAGGCTGAGCCCGACCGATGCAAGGAGGATCAAGGACGATGTCAGGCAACTCGGAGCCCCTGACGCCGCGCGCCAAGCTGGCCGTGACGGCAGGCAAGGCCGCAGCAGCGGTGTCGCGCGCCGCCGGACGCGGCAGCGGATCGGTGATCGGCGGCCGGGTCGCGCTCAAGCTCGACCCCGATCTGCTGGGGCGGCTGGCGCAGCACCTGGACGTCGTCCTCGTGTCGGCGACCAACGGCAAGACCACCACGACCCGGCTGATCGCCGAGGCGCTGCGGGCCAGCGGCCCGGTCGTCTCCAACGCGCTAGGCGCCAATATGCCCGCGGGCATCACCTCGGCGCTGGCCGGCGGTTCGGACGCCAAATTCGGTGTGATCGAGGTCGACGAGAAGTACCTCGCCGGCGTCGCCCGCGATGTGACGCCCAAGGCGATCGCGCTGCTCAACCTCTCGCGCGACCAGCTGGACCGCGCGGCCGAGACCCGGATGCTCGCCGAGAAGTGGCGCGAGGGCCTGTCCGGTACGAAGGCCATGGTCATCGCCAACGCCGACGACCCGCTGATCGTATGGGCCGCGTCCTCCTCCACCAACGTGGTGTGGGTGGCCGCCGGCCAGGAGTGGAAGGACGACGCCTGGTCCTGCCCGTCCTGCGGCGGTGTGATGCAGCGCCCCGGCGACGACTGGTTCTGCGGCGAGTGCGGCTTCCGCCGTCCCGCGCCGAGCTGGGTACTCAGCGGCGACCATGTCCTGGACCCGCACGGCTCGGCCTGGCCGATCCACCTCCAGCTGCCCGGCCGCGCCAACAAGGCGAACGCCGCCACCTCCGCCGCGGTCGCCGCCTGCTTCGGCGTGCCGCCGCAGGTCGCGCTGGAGCGCATGTACTCCGTGCAGGCCGTCGCCGGCCGGTACGACGTCGTCAACTTCCTGGGCCGCGATCTGCGACTGCTGCTCGCGAAGAACCCGGCCGGTTGGCTGGAGACGTTCTCGCTGATCGACCCGCCGCCGACCCCGGTCATCCTCGCCGTGAACGCCCGCGGCGCCGACGGCACGGACACCTCGTGGCTCTGGGACGTCGACTACACCCGGCTCGCCGGCCATCCGATCTTCGTCATCGGCGACCGCAAGCTGGACCTCGCCGTGCGTCTCGAGGTGGCGGGCCTGGACTTCCGGGTGTGCGAGTCCGCAGACGAGGCGGTACAGCTGGCCCCGCCCGGACGGATCGAGGCGATCGCCAACTACACGGCCTTCCAGGACCTGCGCCGCCGCGTCGGCAACTGACCCGCGGACCCCGAAAAGGACTTATGAGCATGAGCGACAACAGCCTGCGTCTGGTCTGGGTCTACCCGGACCTGCTCAGCACCTACGGCGACCAGGGCAACGCCCTCGTGGTGGAGCGCCGGGCCCGCCAGCGCCGCCTGGACGTGATGCGTATCGACGTGCGCAGCGACCAGCCGATCCCGACGTCCGGAGACATCTATCTCATCGGCGGCGGCGAGGACCGGCCGCAGCGGCTCGCCGCCGAGCGGCTGCGCCGCGACGGCGGACTCAGCCGGGCCGCCTCCAACGGCGCGATCATCTTCTCCGTCTGCGCCGGCTACCAGATCCTCGGCCATGAGTTCATCAACGACCTCGGTGAGCGCGAGGCGGGACTCGGCCTGATCGACGTGGTCTCCACGCGCGGCGAGGGCGAGCGGTGCGTCGGCGACGTACTGGCGGACATCGACCCGCGGCTGGGCCTGCCGCAGCTGACCGGCTTCGAGAACCACCAGGGCATCACCCACCTCGGCCCGACGGCTCGCCCGTTCGCCCGCACGATCCTCGGCCGGGGCAACGGCACGGGCGACGGAACCGAGGGCGCGTACAACGACACCGTCTTCGGCACCTATATGCACGGCCCGGTGATGGCCCGCAATCCGCAGATCGCGGACATGCTGCTGAAGCTTGCCCTCGATGTGAACGCGCTGCCGCCGATCGACGAGCGGTGGTACGAGGCGCTGCGCGCCGAGCGCATCGCGTCCGCGACGCAGCCTGCCTGACACCCGCCCGACAGCCGGCTGCCGTCCATCAGTCGGACGCCCGGTTCGGCCCCGCCACCTTGCGCCGGTAGGGTGGCGGGGATCCTGCCGGACGACGTGGTCCGGGAATCGGCCCACGTTGCAAAGGTATTTCGGGCTATGCGCATTGGTGTGCTCACCTCCGGTGGCGACTGCCCCGGTCTGAACGCCGTCATCCGTTCCGTCGTGCACCGCGCCGTCGTCGATCACGGCGACGAGGTCATCGGCTTCCACGACGGCTGGAAGGGCCTTCTGGAGTGCGATTACCGCAAGCTCGACCTTGACGCGGTGGGCGGCATCCTGGCCCGCGGCGGCACCATTCTCGGCTCGTCCCGGGTCCAGCCCGCGCATCTGCGCGACGGCGTGGAGCGGGCCAAGGGGCATGTTGCCGAGCTCGGCCTCGACGCGATCATTCCGATCGGCGGCGAAGGCACCCTCAAGGCGGCGAACCTCCTCTCCGAGAGCGGGCTCCCGATCGTCGGCGTGCCGAAGACCATCGACAACGACATCGCCTCGACCGATGTCACGTTCGGGTTCGACACCGCCGTCGGTGTGGCGACCGAGGCGCTGGACCGGCTGAAGACCACCGCCGAGTCGCATCAGCGGGTGCTGATCGTCGAGGTCATGGGCCGGCACACCGGCTGGATCGCGCTGCACTCCGGCATGGCGGCGGGCGCTCACGCCATCGTCGTCCCGGAGCGGCCTTTCGACATCGGCGAGCTGACCGAGCGGGTCGGCGACCGGTTCTCGGCGGGCAAGAAGTTCGCGATCGTCGTGGTCGCGGAGGGCGCCAAGCCGCGCGAGGGCTCGATGGAGTTCAACGAGGGCGGCAAGGACGTCTACGGTCACGAGCGCTTCGCGGGCGTGGCCCAGCAGCTCTCCGTCGAGCTGGAGCAGCGGCTCGGCAAGGAGGCCCGCGCGGTGATCCTCGGGCATGTGCAGCGCGGCGGCACCCCGACCGCGTACGACCGCGTGCTCGCGACCCGCTTCGGCTGGCATGCCGTGGAGGCGGCGCACCGCGGTGAGTTCGGCATGATGACCGCGCTGCGCGGCACGGACATCGCCATGGTGCCGCTGGCGCAGGCCGTGGAGACGCTGAAGACCGTCCCGGCCGAGCGGTACGCCGAGGCGGAGTGCGTGCTCTGATTTGGTACATATATGAATGAACTGCCCCCGGTCGCAGCTGCGTCCGGGGGCAGTTCTACTCTGGTGCGGACAACCGGTACGAAACAGGTCCGGTCGGCATCAAGGATCGTTCCGGCAGGAGTGCGCAGATGGATCACAGCGGGCACGGCATGACGATGGATCTGCCGCCGTTCACGCTGGGGCGAGGGCTCGAGTACTCACCGGATCCGTTCTTCCTGGCCGGCTGTCTGCTGGGGCTCGCTCTGTACGGCTGGGGTGTGCTGCGACTGCGCAGGCGCGGCGACAGCTGGCCGGTCAGCCGCACCGTCTTCTTCACCGTCGGCGTGCTGAGCGTGGCGCTGGTGATGTGCACCAAGCTCAATGACTACGGCATGGTCATGTTCAGCGTGCACATGGTGCAGCACATGGTGATCAGCATGCTCTCGCCGATCGTGCTGCTGCTGGGCGCGCCGGTGACGCTGGCCCTGCGCGCGCTGCCGGTCGCGGGCCGCGGGCGCAAGGGTCCGCGCGAGCTGCTGCTGGCCCTGCTGCACAGCCGTTACCTGCGGATTGTCACGCACCCCGCCTTCACCATCCCGCTCTTCATCGCGAGCCTGTACGCGCTCTATTTCACCCCCCTCTTCGACTTCCTGATGGAGTCCAGGACGGGGCATGCGGCGATGATGGTGCACTTCCTCGCCGTGGGCCTGGTCTTCTTCTGGCCGATCATGGGCGTGGACCCGGGGCCGCACCGGCCCGGCTATGTGATGCGGATGCTGGAGCTCTTCGCGGGCATGCCGTTCCACGCCTTCTTCGGCATCGCGCTGATGATGGCGACCGAGCCGATGATCAAGGCGTACAAGAATCCACCTGTCTCGCTCGGTATCGACGCGCTCAGTGACCAGAACGCGGCGGGCGGCATCGCCTGGGCGTTCAGCGAGATCCCCTCGGTACTGGTACTGATCGCTCTGGTCTTCCAGTGGTACCGCTCCGAGCAGCGGCAGGCCAAGCGGTCGGACCGCGCCGCGGACCGGAACGGGGACAAGGAGCTCGAGGCGTACAACGCGTATCTCGCTTCGCTCCAGGCGCGCGGGCAGTAGCGCGCGACCCCTCTCCCGGGTGACGATGATTCCGACGGCCGCGGCCGTCGGAGGAGGGCGCGCATGTCCGGATCCGCGAAGGCGATGGGAGTGCTCACCGTCGGGACTCTGGTGGTCGTGACGGCCTACACGGCGGCACTCGGAAGCAATGGCTGGCTCTGGTTCGGCTGGGTGGTGCTCGGTCTGGTGACGATCGGGGTGGTCACGTCGCGCACCAGCTGACCAGGAGGCCTCAGAAGCGGAAGACGACTCCGGTCGCCACGTCGAGCGCACACGCGTTCGGATAGGTCTTGTGCCAGGCGATGGGGAAGCCGCGCCAGGAGCCGGTGGCACTGACCGTGACCGGGTCGTACTTTCTGTTGCACGGCCGCGGGTCGCCGGGCAGCACGTCCAGGTCGCCGTTGACCGCGGAGAGCGCCCTGCAGGCGGCGCGGGCATGCGGATGCGGGCCTTCGGTCTGCGTCGGGCACCGCAGCAGGACCCCGCGAATCCACGTGTCCTCTGAACCCGACACGGTCAGGAACAGGCCCCCGGCACGCGTGGGCACCTCACCGGCGGTGTGCGCGGGTGAAGCCGCTGCAGGGGCAGCGGCCGCGAGGGCGATCAGGGCGGCTGCGGCAAAGGTGGCGCTGCGGCGCATCGGTACTCCAGGGGCTCGGGCCCGACGCACGGCGGGTCGGGGACAGGGCCAGAGCACCTTTCGGCGGCGGCGCGGGCAAGGGGCCGCGCCGCCGGGTAGCGCGTACGGGCGCGGCGAATAGCCCGCACGACAGATCTGGCACGGCGTCACGGGGCCGGGACCGGGCTGCGGGGCGGCCCGCCCGGAGGCCAGGTACCGGCACTGAAACTCTCCGGCTACGCCCCGCTATGACGCCGGCGCCCCCGTACGTACCGCCGGACACCACCCGAAGTGGATCACGCCAACCGCCCCGATGGGCTGTTTACCGCCGTCAGCCACCGGACACGAGACCTGACAGATCGTCACGGAGGTCGGCAACGAGCCATCATGAGTCCGATCAGAGGTGGTTACAGCGGACGAGACATGCACATACACTGACCCCCGTCGAAATACCCCATGACCTGGCAGAACGCGGCCCCGGAGCCGAACCGGTACAGTTGGGAGCGACCCCCGTGTTCTACTACGTGCTCAAATACGTCATTCTGGGGCCGCTGTTGCGGTTGCTGTTCCGCCCCAGGATCGAGGGTCTCGAGCACATCCCCGCGGAGGGCGCGGCGATCGTCGCGGGCAACCATCTGTCGTTCTCGGACCACTTCCTGATGCCGGCCATCATCAAGCGGCGTATCACCTTCCTCGCCAAGGCCGAGTACTTCACCGGCCCCGGCCTGAAGGGGCGGCTGACCGCCGCGTTCTTCCGCAGCGCCGGGCAGATCCCGGTGGACCGCTCCGGCAAGGAGGCCGGCCAGGCGGCCATCCGCGAGGGTCTCGGAGTGCTGAGCAAGGGCGAGCTGCTGGGGATCTACCCCGAGGGCACCCGATCGCACGACGGCCGGCTCTACAAGGGCAAGGTCGGTGTCGCGGTGATGGCGCTCAGGGCGCAGGCGCCGGTGGTGCCCTGCGCGATGGTGGGGACGTTCGAGATCCAGCCGCCCGGACAGGTCATGCCGAAGATCAAGCGGGTCACCGTCCGCTTCGGCGAGCCGATGGACTTCTCGCGGTACGCGGGCATGGAGAACGAGAAGGCGGCCATCCGCGCCATCACCGACGAGATCATGTACGCGATCCTCGAGCTGTCCGGCCAGGAGTATGTGGACCGCTACGCCGCCGAGGTGAAGGCGGAGTTGGAGCAGCCGAAGAAGTTCCCGCGGCGAAGAAGCTGAGAGCGAATCTGCGCTCGGCCAAGCAGCCTGGGCTCGGCGTCCACCGCACACCTAGCGTGCCTTCCATGACCAAAGGAAGCGTGTTCGTGCTCGGTGCGACAGGACAGGTGGGACGGGCCGCGGTGGCCGCGCTCGCCGCGGACGGATGGGAGATACGGGCGGCCTCGCGCGGCGGCGGCCGGGACGAGCGCTGGCCCGAGGACGTCCGGGCGGTCCGGGTCGACCGGGAGGACGACGCGGCTCTGGCCGCCGCGCTCGGCGACGGCTGTGATGTGCTGGTGGACATGGTCGCTTACGGACGGGGCCACGCACGGCAGTTGAGGGCGCTCGCGGACCGGATCGGCTCGGCGGTCGTGGTCTCCAGCGGCGCGGTGTACGAGGACGACAAGGGCCGCAGCTTCGACACCCAGGACAAGCCCGGCGGCTTTCCGCGCTATCCGGTGCCGATCCCGGAGTCGCAGCGGACCGTGGCGCCCGGGGAGGCGACGTACGGCACTCGCAAGGTGGCGCTGGAGCGGGAACTGCTGGCGGCGGGCGACGAGTTGCCGGTGACCCTGCTGCGCGCGGGCGCGATCCACGGACTGCACTGCCGTGGCCCGCGCGAACTGTTCTTCGTGCGGCGGGCACTGGACCGGCGGCCGGTGCGCATCCTCGCGTACAACGGGCAGTCCCGCTTCCACCCCGTCCATGTCGGCAATCTCGCCGAATTGATCCGGCTGGCGGCGGCGAAGCCGGGCTCACGGGTGTTCAACGCCGGTGATCCGGACGTACCGACGGTCGCGGAGATCAGCGCGGGAGTGGACGCGGCGCTCGGCGTGACGAGCGAGACCGTCCTCATCGACGGACCGGCGCCGGTGGGCACGGTGGGTCTCACGCCGTGGGGGGCGGAACATCCGATCGTGTACGACATGACGGCGGCGGAGCGGGAGTTGGGCTACCGAGCCACCACGAGCTATGCCGATTCGCTGCCGGCGACCGTGGAGTGGCTCGCCCGGCAGCTCGACGGCCGCGACTGGCGCGAGATCTTCAGCAACCTCGTGAAGTACGAGGACGACTGGTTCGACTACGCGGCGGAGGACTCCTGGCTGGAGGGATGAAAGGAGGGGCGGCCGTGACCGGCCGCCCCTCCCCCGTACCACTGAGCCTTACGGCTTCGGCGTGGCGTGCGGAGCGCACGTCACATCGCTGCTGTCCAGCTTGCCGCTGAGCAGGTAGGCGTCCACCCGCTCGTTGATGCACGGGTTGACCAGGCCGGTCACACCGTGCGAGCCGGCGTCCTTCTCGATGATCAGACGCGAGCCCTTGAGCCGCTTGTGCAGCTCGACGGCGCCGTCGAAGGGAGTGGCGGCGTCACGCGTGGACTGCACGATGAGCACCTGCGGCAGGCCCTTGCCGGTCTTGACGTTGACCGGGGTCTGCTGCTTGGACGACCAGGTGGCGCACGGGAGGTTCATCCAGGCGTTGGCCCACGTCATGAAGGGGTAGTCCTTGTGGAGCCGGGTGTTGTCCCGGTCCCACTTCTTCCAGCTGGTCGGCCACTTGGCGTCCGCGCACTCGACAGCCGTGTAGACGGCGTTGCCGTTCTCCGAGGCGATATTGCCCGCGGTGTCGGACAGGTCGGGCGCCGCGGCGTCGACCAGTGCCTGGGTGTCACCGGCGATGTACTTGCTCCAGGTCTGGGCGATGGGCGCCCAGGAGGAGTCGTAGTACGGCGCGCTCTGGAAGTAGCTGATGAGCTCCGCCGGTCCGAGGACCCCGCCGAGGGGGCTCTTCTTGGCGGTGGCCCGCAGCTTCAGCCACTGCTGCTCGACCTTCTCGGGAGTGTTCCCGATGTGGAAGGTCGCGTCGTTCTTGGCGACCCAGGCCTTCCAGTCGTTCCAGCGCATCTGGAAGGCGACGTCCTGGTCGAGGTTGGCCTCGTACCAGACCTTCTCGCGCGAGGGGTTGACCACGCTGTCGACGATCATCCGGCGCACATGGCCCGGGAAGAGCGTCGCGTAGACCGCGCCCATGTACGTGCCGTAGGAGACGCCCAGGAAGTTGAGCTTCTTCTCACCGAGGGCGGCCCGGATGACGTCCAGGTCGCGCACGGTGTTCGGCGTCGTCATGTACGGCAGCATCCAGCCGCTGCGCTCGGCGCACCCGTCCGCGTACTCCGCGGCGAGCTTGCGCTGGGCGCGCTTGTCGGCCTCGCTGTCCGGCACCGGGTCGGCCTTCGGCGCCTTGACGAACTCCTGTGGGTCGACACAGGAGATGGGCGTCGAGTGACCGACACCCCGCGGGTCGAAGCCCACGAAGTCGTATGCCTTCGCGGTGTTGGCCCACAGCGGGTTCTTGTTCGTGACCCGGGTCGGGAAGCGCATGCCCGAGCCGCCGGGGCCGCCCGGGTTGTAGACCAGGGCGCCCTGGCGCTCCGCCTTGGTGCCGGTGTTGCCGATCCGGTCGACGGCTATCTTGATCTGCTTGCCGTTCGGCCGCGCGTAGTTGAGCGGCACGCTCACCCAGCCGCACTGGATGGGCTTGGCAAAACCCCAGTCCGCCGGGCAGTCCGCCCAGTCGATGCCCTGCTTGGCGGCCCGCTCCGCGGCCACCTGAACGCCGCGGGCCTCGGACCAACCGCTGTTGCGGGTCTCGGCGTTGGCCGCCGGAGCCGCGATCGCGCCCGTTATGAGGGTGCCCGCGATCAGAGTGCCGGCCGAGCCGAGCACTGCTGTGCGTCTCACGTAGAACTCCCCCTTCTCTAGTCGAGTTCTCCGGGGAATCCTTTCGTCTTCGGGGCTGCTGGGAACAGGTCGGACTGGTGTTTCTTTACCGAACCAATAACCGGTGAGTAGTGTCCCGCTGAGCGGTGCAGGGAATTGCCCGGGTTCGCCCCATTACCTCACTCGGGCAGTTCCGCCTGCAGCACCTCGTCGAGTACGCGGCGTAGTTGACGCGCGTCGGGCGCCACGGCATTGACCAGTACGGCAGGTCCGGCGAGCGGTGTGAGAGCAGCGCTCGGGCCCAGCAGCCGGGGCTCCACGGGCTTCTCCTCGAACGCGGGGTCCACGATGAGGAGCTGGCCCACGGCCCGGTGGCCGCCCAGCACCGCCCCGCCGTCCCAGCCGCCGGGCGCGCCGGGTCCGCAGCTGAGCTCCTGGTCCAGGAGAGGGCGTCCGGCCCGGTGGACGGTGAGGCGGCTCGCGAGGGTGCCCGGCTGCTCGCCGTACCGGCCGAGGATCTGCTCCTCGCGGAGCACCAGCCGTGCGGTGGCGGCGAGTTCGACACGGGTGCGCATCCGCAGATCGCTGCCGCGCGCGGAGACGAGGGGTTCCGGAAGCCAGCGCAGTTCGGCGTCGTCACCCACCTTCAACCGGACGTCGTAGCGGGCCTGTTCGGGGATGCGTCCGGGCAGGGCGATGGTCGCTGCGGCGGAGTCGACGGCAAGCCGTGTGCCGTCCTCCACCTGCACGTCGATGGCGAGCCGGTCACCGCCGAGCGGTGCGCTCATCGCGCCGACGACAGTAACCCGGGTGTATGGACCCGTGGCCCGGGTGCGGCGCAGTGCGAGCGGCCCGTCGCTCTCCAGTACGGGCAGGCCGTCCCGGGTGGCGACGATACGGGCCGTGGCCTGGATGCTCATGCGGTCCAGGCGGCGAGCCGCGCGCGCACCCAGTCGGCGACCGGCGCCACCCCTCCCTCGCCCTTCAACGAGGTGAAGGCGACGGGAAGTTCACCGCGCTGCTCCTTGGCGTCGCGCGCCATCCGGCCGAGGTCGGAGCCGACATGCGGCGCCAGGTCGGTCTTGTTGATCACGAGCAGATCGGCGGTGGTGACGCCCGGCCCGCCCTTGCGCGGGATGTCGTCGCCGCCCGCCACGTCGATGACGAAGACCTGGGCGTCGACAAGGCCCTTGGAGAAGGTCGCGGTGAGATTGTCGCCGCCGGACTCGACGAGGATCAGATCGAGCGGGCCGACACTCTCCTCCAGGTCCTCGACTGCTTCGAGGTTGGCGGAGATGTCGTCGCGGATCGCGGTGTGCGGGCAGGCGCCGGTCTCGACGGCCTGGATGCGCTCGGGCGGCAGTACCGCGTTGCGGAGCAGGAATTCGGCGTCCTCGCGGGTGTAGATGTCGTTGGTGACGACGGCGATGGACAGCTGGTCGCGCAGGGCGCGGCAGAGCGCGGCGACGGTCGCGGTCTTGCCGGAACCGACGGGGCCGCCGAGACCGATGCGCAGGGCGCGCCGGGTGCCGTCGGGGCGTGCGGCGTCGGCACTGACAGCGGCCGGGCCGTGGTGGGAGTGGTCGAGGTGCATGGTGCGGCTCCTGTTGGTCCTACGAGGCGAAGAGGCGTACGGGCCAGGCTGCGTGTGCCTCCGCGGTGAGGTCGAGCAGCGGGGCGGAGGCGGCGGGCAGCGCGTCGAGTCCTTCGACGGCCGCCTCGGCCGCTGCCCGCGCGGCCTGCTGGGCGACCGCGTCGAGTTCGGGCGCCAGCCGGGCCAGTACCGCCGTCGCCTCGAAGGGGTCGAGGCTGAGGAGGCGTACGGCCGCGGTGGCCGGGCCACTGACCGCCTCGTACACGGCGCAGTGTGCCGCGTCCTCGGGGCCGAGGGCTGCGGAGCGGGCGGCGAGCCCCAGCACGATCGGCTGGTGTGCGCCGCGCGGGCGGGCCGCTGCGAGCGCGTCGAGCTCCTGGCTCGGCCAGGTGGAACGGGCGGCCCGCATCATCTGCCGGCCGAGTTTGCGGGCGGTGGCCCGCAGGGCGGGCGAGGGGGTACGGGCGTCGGCGGCCTCGTCGAGCGCCAGCGCGTCGAGGCCCAGGGCGGCCGCGGCGGCGAGCGCCGCCGCGGTGAGGCCGGTGGTGTGCAGCCGGCCCCGGCAGAAGTCCGCCAGGTCCCGGGCATCGCGTATGCGTCCTGCCTTGACGGCCGGTTCGGCACCGCCGGAGTGGGCGTGGCCACCGGCGGGGAACCGGCCGTCGGCGAGGACGAGGAGTGCGGCGCGGCTCATCGCGTACTCATCAGAAAAGGAAGTAGCGCTGTGCCATGGGCAGTTCCGCCGCCGGTGCGGGCTCGACCACATCGCCGTCGATGGTCACCGTGAAGGTGTCGGCGTCGACCTCGACACGAGGCAGCGCGTCGTTCTCACGCATGTCGGCCTTGGTGATCCGCCGGGTGTTCTTGATGGGCACGAACTGCTTGCCCAGGCCCAGGCGTTCGGGCAGTCCGTCCTCGATCGCCGCCTCGGCGACGAAGTTGAACGAGCTCACCGACGCCGCCCGGCCCAGCGCGCCGAACATCGGCCGCGGCAGCACCGGCTGCGGAGTGGGAATGGAGGCGTTGGCGTCGCCCATCTGCGCGTACGCGATCTGGCCGCCCTTGATGACGAGCTGCGGCTTGACGCCGAAGAACGCCGGCTCCCAGAGCACCAGGTCGGCGAGTTTTCCCGTCTCGACCGAGCCGATCTCGTGGTCGAGGCCCTGAGCGACCGCCGGGTTGATCGTGTATTTGGCGACATAGCGACGTGCGCGGTGGTTGTCGGCGCGGCCGTCGCCGGGCAGTGCTCCGCGGCGCTTCTTCATGACGTGTGCGGTCTGCCAGGTACGCATCACCACCTCGCCGATGCGCCCCATGGCCTGGGAGTCGGAGGAGATGATCGAGATGGCGCCGAGGTCGTGCAGGATGTCCTCGGCCGCGATGGTGGAGGGCCGGATCCGGGACTCGGCGAAGGCAAGGTCCTCGGGAACGGCCGAATTGAGGTGGTGGCAGACCATCAGCATGTCGAGGTGTTCCTCGATGGTGTTGACGGTGTGCGGCCGGGTGGGGTTGGTGGAGCTGGGCAGGACGTACGGCTCGGAGACCACGGTGATGATGTCCGGTGCATGCCCTCCGCCCGCACCTTCGGTGTGGTACGCGTGGATGGTGCGTCCGGCGATGGCGGCGAGTGTGTCCCCGACGAAGCCCGCCTCGTTCAGCGTGTCCGTGTGGATGGCGAGCTGCGCGCCGGTCTCCTCACACACGCTCAGACAGGCGTCGATGACAGCAGGGGTCGACCCCCAGTCCTCGTGGATCTTGAATCCGAGCGCTCCGCCGCGCAGTTGGGAGTGCATGGCCTCGCGGGACATCGTGTTGCCCTTGCCGAGCAGCCCGATATTGACGGGGAGGGTGTCCAGCGCCTCGAACATCCGGGCAAGGTGCCAGGGGCCCGGGGTGATGGTGGTGGCCTTGGTGCCCTCGGCCGGTCCGGTGCCACCGCCGACGAGAGTGGTGACGCCGGTCGCCAGGGCCTGGTCGATGAGGGTCGGCGAGATGAAGTGGACGTGCGCGTCGATGGCGCCGGCGGTGACGATCTTCCCGTTGCCGGCGATGACTTCGGTCTCGGGACCGATGACGAGATCGGCGTGTACGCCGTCCATCGTGTCCGGGTTGCCGGCCTTGCCGATGCCGGTGATCCGGCCGTCGCGGATGCCGATGTCGGCCTTGACGATGCCCCAGTGGTCGATGATGACGACACCGGTGACGACCGTGTCGGGTGCGCCTTCGGCCCGTGTCGTACGGGACTGGCCCATCGACTCGCGGATCACCTTGCCGCCGCCGAACACGGCCTCGTCGCCCGCGAGTCCGGGCCCGCCGGACCGGTCCTCCTCGATCTCGACGAGCAGGTCGGTGTCGGCGAGCCGGATACGGTCGCCGGTGGTGGGGCCGAAGAGATCGGTGTAGACGGCGCGGTTCAGCTCAGGCATCGAGGGGTCCTCCGGTCTCGCCGCGCAGCCCCGGGACGACACGCGCTCCGGTGAAGGGGACGAGTTCGACGTCGACGGGGATGCCGGGCTCGAAGCGCACGGCGGTTCCCGCGGCGATGTTCAGCCGCTTGCCGCGGGCGGCCGCGCGGTCGAAGTCCAGACCGGGGTTCGCCTCGGCGAAGTGGTAGTGGGAGCCGACCTGGACGGGCCGGTCGGCAGTGTTGACGACAGCGAGGCGGGTGACCTCACGGCCCTTGTTGAGTGCGATGGAGCCGTCGGCGAAAAGGATCTCTCCCGGGATCATCTGCGTCCCCTCAGACGATCGGGTCATGGACGGTGACGAGCTTGGTGCCATCCGGGAAGGTCGCCTCGACCTGGACGTCGTGGATCATCTCGGGGATGCCCTCCATGACGTCGGCGCGGGTGAGGACCTTGCGTCCCGAGGCCATGAGTTCGGCGACGGTACGGCCGTCCCTCGCGCCTTCGAGTATGTGCGAGGTGATCAGCGCGACGGACTCGGGATGATTCAGCAGCACCCCGCGCTCGCGGCGCTTCTCCGCGACGTCGGCGGCCACATGAATGAGCAGTCGTTCCTGCTCGTGCGGGGAGAGTTGCATGGGCCCACCTCACTGTCGTCCGGCCCCGCCTGGACGCAGCGGGAACGCAGCTCACTTCACACTCTGCTGAGCTGTGTGCGGGAGTCTCCCGACCTGGGGGTGAACGGTAAGGCGCAAGTTTTTCCGGCGCGTTAACTGGTCTTGGGATCTCCCATGGACATCAGCGCCCGGAGTCCGTCCTCCAGGACCTCGACCTGCACATCGCCGAAGAGCGCCTGCTGGGCGATGAAGCCCTGGGCGGTGGCGATGAGGGTGCGGGCGACATGGTCGGCGGGTACGTCGGCGGCCATCAGACCGTTGTCGCGGTAGGCGTCCACGACCTTCGCCCAGGCCTGGCGCATGGCGCTGTATCCCTCGTCCAGCGTGGCAGCGAGCTGCTCGTTGCGCAGGGTCTCGGTCCACACCTGCACGATCAGCCGCGCAAAGGCCTGCCGGTCTCCGCCGGGCACCTGCTCCCCCAACATGCCGCGCAGCACACGGCCGAGGAGCACGTCGGGGGTGGGCGGCGGGGTGGTCCTCGCGGCGTCGTCGAAAGCTCCGCGGATCGCACTGAACGCCTCGTCGGCGATGGCCGCGATCAGCTCCTCCTTGCTGCGGAAGTACCGGTAGACCGCGCCGGCCGACAGACCTGCCTCACGCAGGATGTCCTGCATCGATGTGGCGTGGAAGCCGTTGTGGGCGAAGCAGCGGGCGGCGCCGTCGAGGATCTGACGGCGGCGGGCGTCGAGGTGTTCCTGGGATACGCGGGCCATGACCCCAACCTAAAACGAACATTCATTCTTGACAAGGAGGCGACTCGGCGGGAAAGTGGGGCCAGAACCAAAAACGAACGATCCTTCTCTTTGAATCGAGGGCCATCATGTCCGCTGCGTTCACCCGCCGCACGGTCGCGGCGATGGTCCTGATCCCCGCCCTGGTGGCGCTGGCCCTCTAGGCCTTCGCCTGGCCGGCCGCTCGCACCGCGCCCCGCGACGTACCCATCGGCATCGCCGGACCGGTGGCCGCGACCGCACAGCTGGAGCAGCGATTCGAGCAGCGCGAGGGAGCCTTCGACGTACACCGCTACGACGACGAGGCCGCCGCCCGCTCCGCGATCGAGGGCCGGGTCGTATACGGAGCGGTGGTCGTCACCGCCGAAGGACCGCGACTGCTGACCGCTTCGGCGGCCAGTCCGGTCGTCGCCCAGCTCCTCAAGGAGGCCGTCACCGCACAGGCTCCGGCCGGTACGCAGGTGCAGGTCACGGACGTCGCGCCCACATCCTCCGGCGATCCGCGCGGCAGCGCACTGGCGGCGAGCATCCTTCCGCTGGCCCTGGCCGGTGTCGCGGCCGGCGCCGCCGTGACCCTGCTGGGGCTGCGCGGGGCCCGCGCGGCGACCGCACTGATCGGCATCGCGGTCCTGGTCGGCATCACCGCCGCTGCCCTCGCCGACAGCTGGCTCGGCGTGCTCACCGGCTCCTGGTGGACCGAGGCGGGGGTACTGGGCCTGACCGTCCTGGCCATCGGCGCGGCCGTGGCCGGACTCGCCGCCCTGATCGGTACGCCGGGGCTCGCCCTCGGAGGACTTCTGATGGTGCTCATCGGCAACCCGTTCTCGGGTGCCGCGAGCGCGCCCGAACTGCTGCCGGAGCCTGTCGGACTGATCGGCCAGTGGCTGCCGCCGGGCGCGGGCGGGACGCTGCTCCGGTCGGTTGCGTACTTCGACGGCAACGCCGCCGGGGCCGCGGTCCTCACCCTCTCACTCTGGGCCGCACTCGGACTGGCCGCGGTTCTGGCCGGGCGCCGTGGCGGACGACCGGTCACCGCCGCGGGAGACCGCGAGGCCGTACCGGTACCTGTCGGCTGAGCTCTTCGAGGCCCATCGAGGCCCATCGACCGGCCGCGTGCCCCCGCTGTAGCGGACGGGGGCGCGCGGCCTCTTCGCGCGGTGACGTGCGGTCAGCCGCGCCGCTCGGGACAGCGGTGCTCGGCGCCCAGACCGAAGCGCCCCCGTTCGCCGGAAGCGGACGCGACCGAGCCGAGCGAGGAGACCGAGCTGATCACCTGCTCCTCGGCGGCCTCCTGGTCCTTCTCGAGTCGTTCCAGGTCAGCGGCGGACACCAGCGCCACGAGCGGCTTTCCGTGCCGGGTCACGACGACACGCTCCCCGCCGTAGACAACGCGGTTGATCAGTTCGGCGAGCTCTGCGCGGGCTTGCGTCACCGGAATCTCGTAGGCCATGCTCCCCATCATAACGGCCTGTACGTCCTGTACATTTTTTACAGAGGCCGCATCCGAGGAGAGGTACGCCATGAGCCGCCCTGCCGCCCGCTACGTCCTGCCCGAGTTCACCGAGCGCACCAGTGCGGGATCCCGCACCCGCGACCCGTACTCGAAGCTGCTCGAGGAGCGGATCATCTTCCTCGGGACCGCCGTCGACGACACCTCCGCCAACGACGTGATCGCGCAGTTTCTGCATCTCGAGTACGCCGCCCCCGACCGGGACATCAGCCTGTACATCAACTCCCCCGGCGGCTCGCTCAGCGCCATGTCCGCGATCTACGACACGATGCAGGTGGTCACCTGTGACGTGGAGACGACCTGCCTGGGCCAGGCCGCCTCAACCGCCGCACTGCTGCTCGCCGCCGGTGCCCCGGGCAAGCGGATGGCGCTGCCCGGCGCCCGGATCGTCGTCCAGCAGCCCGCCACCGAGGAGCAGTTGTGGGGCCGGCCGTCCGATCTGGAGATCCAGGCACAGGAGTTGCTGCGGCTGCGTGCCCAACTCGCCGAGATGCTCGTACGCCACACCGGCCAGACCCCGGAGCGGATCGCCGCCGACCTGGAGCGCGACAAGATCTTCGACGCCGAGGACGCCAAGGCGTACGGACTGGTGGACCACGTCATCAAGAACCGCAAGACCTCGCTCATCAACCCCGGTGCGCGGTGAGCGCCCGATGCTGCCACCCGAACTGCCGCCGCTGCCCGCACTGACCCGCGCCGAGGCCGACTTCATCGACAGCTATCTCGAGGTCGTCGATCTGCTGGGGCGGATCAACCCGGCCCGCGCCACGCACACCTACGGCGCACTGCGCGCGGCACAGGCCCTTCTCGGCCGGGCCGCCGCGCTCAAGGACGCGCTGACGCTGATGCATATGCGCGGCGAGAGCGAAGTGCATGCGGCGACGCTCGCCGAAGCGCTCAGGGTGCTCGACGGTGAGCGCAGGGCGGGCCGGGTGACGATGCCGCCCGCTTCCATGAGTTGACGGGTCCTCCACTCCCGTCTACCGCCATCGGGGTACCGCGCGGCCTCCCTCATTCGGTGTAGTCGCGATCCAAACGGCGGTACCGCACAACTTGCGCAACCCGACTACCGATCTAGCGGAATAAGCCGTTCCGCTGCTGGTAAGGCGTTCGTCAGGCGTCGCGGACCGATCACCGAAACGGCCCTGTCCACCCGAACAGGTCAGGGGTGACGAGACTCACATACCGTCGTTTCGCACGGAAATCCGGCATGGCATGAGTCAAGATCCCTGGGACGACAAGCCCCCGCCACCTCGGCGGGGCGGTCCGGGCGGACGCTGAGTCCTGCCGCCGCTCCGGATGTCTGGTCGACAGGAGTGCATCGGCAGGAGTGGAGGACCCAAGCAGGACGGGGTGGCCGGGCAGTCCGGTCGTCCCTAGGGGTGAAGCCGCATCAGCGGCCGGGCATCTTCGTCCGTCCGAACCCGACAGGTCATCCTTCACAGGCGGTTGACGAAGGGTTGCGCATGACTGCGCAGATTCATGTCCCGTCTCTGACCATGATGTCCCGGGCGGGTGCCGTATCGGCCCTGACTCTTGCCGCCGTCGGCGGCACCCTGGTGGCGCCGGGCGCCACTACCGAAGCCAACGCGGCCACGGCCTATGCGAGCAAAGCTCTCAAAGTGGCCGCGTCGAAGAGGGGATCGCCGTACAGGTACGGCGCCTCGGGCCCGCACCGGTTCGACTGCTCGGGCCTGACGTTCTACTCGTACAAGAACGTCGGCAAGAAGCTGCCACGCACCGCCCAGCAGCAGTACAACAGGACCAAGCATGTCTCGGCCGCCTCCCGGCAGCGCGGGGACCTGGTCTTCTTCCACTCCGGAAGCTCCGTCTACCACGTGGGGATCTACGCCGGCGGCGGCAAGATCTGGCACTCGCCCAAGACCGGCAGCGTGGTGCGGCTGGAGAAGATCTGGACGAAGCGCGTCTGGTACGGCCGGGTGCGCTGACGACCGGCGGCTCACCGCTCACGTCTCACCGCTCACGTCTCGCCGCTCTCGGCTGATCGCTCACGGTCCGCCGGTCGTCGACGGTTGTCGGCGACCGGCGTACCGGGCCGGCCAAAGGCTCAGTGCGCCAGCGGCTCGGCCAGCAGCGTCACGCCCAGCGCAGTGAGGGCCCCACCGGTGACGCCTTCCACGGCCCGGGTCGTGCGCGGGCGGCGCAGCCATTGACCGAGGCGGTCCACCAGCAGTGCCACCAGCGGGAACCAGAGCAGAGCCAGTACGACGACGACGGCGGCGAGCAGGAAGGTGCGCGTCAGCACCGGAACGCCGTCCGGCACGAACTGCGGGAGCAGGCTGAGAAAGAGCACCGGGGCCTTTGGATTGAGGACGTTGGTGAGGAAGCCCTGCCGCAGACTGCGCCCCGTGCCGCCGGCCGGCTGCGCCTCCGGGTCCTGCACGGCGAGCTGCGGACGCAGTGCGCCGCGCACCGCCCGTACACCCAGATAGAGCACATAGGCCCCGCCCGCGATCTGCAGCGTCCGGTACAGCACCGGCACGGCGACCAGCACAGCCGCGAGTCCCGCGACCGCCAGCGCGGTGTGCACCAGCAGTCCCCCCGCGACACCGACGGCGCAGGCCACACCCGCACGCCGGGAGGCGAGGGCGTTGCGTACGACGACGGTGAAATCCGCTCCCGGCATGGCGACCATGCCCGCGGCGACCCCGGTGAAAGCAACCAGTTGTGCGTCCATGCCCGCCATCCTGGACCCGCACAGGCCTTAACGTGTACTTGCAATCTTCATGGTCTGCCTAAAGCAATGCTTAAGAGGTGGCATGTACGACCCGACGCGGCTGGCGGCGCTGGTGGCGGTCGCGGAGGCCGGTTCGATCACCCGCGCCGCCGCCCGACTGGGCTACACCGCACCCGCGCTCTCCCAGCAGCTGGCCAAGCTGGAGCGGGAGGCGGGGGTGACCCTGCTGGTGCGGCACCATCGCGGGGCACGATTGACGGCCGCGGGCGAGCTGCTGGCAGCACGGGCCCGCCGAGTGCTGGACGAGATGGACCGGGCACGGCACGAGCTGGCGCGGCTGGCCGTTCTCTCCGGCGGACGCCTACGCGTCGGCACCTTCACCACGGTCGGCATCCATCTGCTGCCGCCGGTTCTGAGCGCCTTCCGCCGGGCCCATCCGGATGTGGAACTGACCGTCGCGGAATACGAGCCGCCGGGCGGGGTCCTGGCCGTGGCGGCCGGCGAGGTCGATCTTGCGCTGACGCATGCGTACGAACCGGCCGAGCCGGCTCCACCGCCGTCGGGGGTGGTTCTGGAACCACTGCTCGTGGAGGAGTTGGTGCTGGTGACGGCCCCCGGTCATGCGCTGGCGGGCGGCTCGGGCAGGCTGCCGGTGGCCGATCTCGCAGGACAGCCGCTGATCAGCAGCGCACCCTCGCATCCGCCGCGCAAGGGCGTGGAAGGAGCGTTGGCGCGGGCCGGGGCGACTCCCGCTGTGGTGGTCGAGTCACCCGGCTATGCGCTGGTGTGCGCACTGGTCAGTGCGGGGCTCGGCGTGGCGGTGGTGCCGGAAATGGTCGCCGCGATGGCCGCGACGCCGCTCGGTGTACGGCAGTTGGAACCGGCGGACTTCCGACGGACGATCTCGGTCGCGCACCGGGGCGATGAATCGTCCCCCGCGGCCGATTCACTGCGGGCTCTGCTGCGCGGCGCGTTCGGCCGCGCGGGGAGCTGACGGCCGGACAGCGGTGGTCAGTTCTGGACCGGGACGATCCACGGCAGGGCGATCCACACGGTCTTGCCGCCCTCGGGGGTCGGTGCGACGGAGAGCTCTCCACCGCACTCGGCGGTCAGGCTGCGGATGATCACCATGCCGCGGCCGTTGTCCTGGCGTACGGCTGCGGGCAGCCGCTGCGGCCAGCGCGGGTGGCTGTCGGTGACGCCGATGCGAAGCTGCTCGTCCCGATCGAGACGGAGGTCCACGGTGAAGGTCGGCGACTGGCCGAAGGTGTGCTGGACGGCATTGGTGGCGAGTTCGGACACGATCAGCCGCACCGTGTCGACGGCCTCGGTCTCGATGGGCAGACCCCATTCGGCGATGACGTCTGTGGCGTATTTCCGGGCGGCGGAGACCGAGGCTGGATCGCTCGGCAGGGTGACGGAGGCTTCCTGATGGTCTGCCATGGCGACGCTGTCCCTTTCCCACCGGGCCGGCTCCGACTCGTAGCGGATGAAATGCGAGGGCGGCCACGGATTGCGCTTCGCGCCAGAGTGCCACTGATCGTGCCGTCGAGGGCGGCGATCCACCAAGATATGCATATATCTGTCGCTCGAAGCAGTGAACTCTGCTACGCGAGACCGTATTTGGGCAGAGACTCGCACTTTGGTCCCGGCCGGAAGGTCAGTGCGACGGAAGAGCAGCCGGAAGGACGGAAAAGCCGGAAGGACGGGAAGGAGCGGGCGATGCAGCACGGTCCCGCGGTACGCCGCCGCAAGCTCGGCGAGGAGTTGCGGAGGCTGCGCCTGGCCGCGGGCCTCACCAGCCGGGATGCCGCACGGCTCGCCGGCTGGCACCAGTCGAAGGTGAGCCGGATCGAGACCGGTATAAGCGGGGTCAAGGCGTCGGATGTGACCCTGCTGCTGGATGTGTACACAGTGGCTGATCCTCAACTGCGCACGCTGCTCGAGACCTTGGCCGGTGCGGCCGACGGCATGGGCAGCGGCTGGTGGCATGCGTACCGCGGGCTGCTCCCGCCCGAGTACCGGGACTTCATCAGTTTGGAGGACCAGGCCTGCGCCGCACGGACGCTGGAGACCTCGGTGGTGCCCGGGCTGCTGCAGACCCCGGACTATGCGCGCGCGGTGACCCGGGCGGCGCTGGCGGATCTGCCCGCCACGACGGTGAACTCGCTGGTGGAGGTGAGGCTGGCCCGCCAGTCGGTACTCCGCGCGGAGAAGCCGTTGGAGCTGAGCGCGGTGCTCGACGAGGCGGTGCTGCGGCGCGAGGTGGGGGGTCGGCGGGTGATGCGCGAACAATTGCGAGGGCTGGCGGAGACGGCACAACTGCCCCATGTGCGGCTGCAGGTACTGCCGTTCTCGGTCGGCGGCTATGCCGGCCTCACGGGCCCTTTCGTAATTTTCTCTTTTCCGAACACTTCTGATCTGGACGTGGTTGTTCTCGACCACTTGACGAGTAGCCTCTACCTCGAGCGGAAGGAAGACCTCGAGGTGTACTGCGCCGCCTTCCACGCGATGCAGGCGCGGGCCCTTGCACCCGAGGACTCATTGGATCTCATCGCCCGGATCAGTGACGGCTCGTAGGGAGGCACCCCCCATGTCCGACTGCCTCGCACAGGACGGCTCAGCGTGGCGGCGCAGCAGCCGCAGCACGGGAATGAACAACTGCGTCGAGGCGGCCCTGCTGCCCGACGACACTCTCGCCGTACGGGACTCGAAGAACATCGCGCGTCAAGCGGTGTGCTTCTCCCCGGCGGCCTGGTCGCGCTTCCTCGGCGCGCTCCACGAAGGGAGCGTCAACTGACCGGCGCGGTCCCGGTGATCGTGGCGATCGCCGACTCGACCTGCTGATCCGTCAGATCCGCCCGTGCCGTGAGCCTGATCCGGGAGATGCCGTCGGGCACCGACGGCGGCCGGAAGCAGCCCACGACAAGCCCGGCGGTACGGCAGTCGGCGGCCCAGCGCAGAGCGGCCTCCGGTGACGGCGCCCGCACGGAGACCACGGCCGCGTCCGGACGTGCGGCGGTCAGACCGGCCTCCGTCAGCCTGCGGTGAAGCATCCCGGCGACCGCGCGGGCCCGGCCGGCCAGCTCGGGCTCGCGGCCCAGCAGCCGCAGGCTCGCCAGGGCGGCTCCCGCCGCGGCGGGAGCCAGGCCCGTGTCGAAGATAAAGGTGCGCGCGGTGTTGACCAGGTGGTCGATGACCCGCGCCGGGCCGAGGACCGCTCCGCCCTGGCTGCCGAGGGATTTGGACAGGGTCAGCGTGGCGACGACGCCGTCGTGACCCGCGATGCCCGCGGCGTCCAGCGCTCCGCGGCCGCCATCGCCGAGTACACCGAGACCGTGCGCGTCGTCGACGAGCAGCGCGGCGCCGTGCTCGCGGCAGGCGTCGGCGAGGCCGGGCAGGGGCGCGGCGTCGCCGTCCACCGAGAAGACCGAGTCGGTGACCGCGAGGGCCCGCTGCCCGGAGTGCGCGTCGAGTGTCTTGCGTACGGCATCGACATCGGCGTGCGTGACAACCGCGGTCTCCGCACGCGAAAGCCGGCAGCCGTCGACGATCGAGGCGTGATTGCCCGCGTCGGAGACGATCAGTGAGCCGCGGCCGCTCAGCGCGGTCACGGCGGCGAGGTTGGCGGCATACCCGGACGACAGGACGAGGGCGGCCTCGAATCCGCAGAAGGCGGCCAGTTCCCGCTCCAGCTCGGCGTGGAGTGCGGTGCTGCCCGTGACAAGCCGGGAGCCGGTGGCCCCCGCGCCCCAGCGGCGGGCCGCCTCGGCCGCCGCCTCGGTGACCTCCGGGCGGCGGGTCAGGCCCAGATAGTCATTGCTGGCGAGATCCAGCAGCTCGGAGTCCGCGGCGCGCGGCCGGAGTGTACGCACGAGGCCCGCGCGCTCACGGCGGCGCGACTCGTCGTCGATCCACTCGAAAGGATCCTGGGGCATGGTGGTCCGGTCCTTTTGTAGGCAGCGCACAGACCCTAGCCGGACCGGCTCGAGGAACGGATGTGGCCATGCACACACCTCAAACATGCTCTGTTGTGGAGTTCCTCCTTGGCCGCGGCATGTGCCATACGTCAGGATCTGGACCATGGACCTGCTGAACACGCTGGTGGAGAAGGGGTTGCGGCGCGAGCTGCCGACCCGTGAAGAAGCGCTCGCCGTGCTGGCGACCTCCGACGACGATCTGCTCGAAGTGGTGGCCGCGGCCGGCAAGGTGCGCCGACAGTGGTTCGGACGGCGGGTGAAGCTGAACTATCTCGTCAATCTGAAGTCGGGACTGTGCCCCGAGGACTGCTCGTACTGCTCCCAGCGGCTGGGGTCCAAGGCGGAGATCCTCAAGTACACCTGGCTGAAGCCCGATGAGGCCTCGCAGGCGGCGGCCGCCGGTGTGGCCGGGGGCGCGAAGCGGGTCTGCCTGGTCGCGAGCGGCCGCGGCCCGACGGACCGGGATGTCGACCGGGTCTCGAAGACCATCGAGGCGATCAAGGAGCAGAACGAGGGCGTCGAGGTCTGTGCCTGTCTCGGGCTGCTCTCCGACGGGCAGGCGGAGCGGCTGCGGGACGCGGGCGCCGACGCGTACAACCACAACCTCAATACGTCCGAAGGGACATACGGGGACATCACCACCACCCACACCTACGCCGACCGGGTGGACACGGTGCACCAGGCGCAGGCCGCGGGTCTCTCCGCGTGCTCCGGGCTGATCGCGGGCATGGGCGAGAGCGACGCGGACCTGGTTGACGTCGTCTTCTCGCTCCGCGAGCTCGACCCGGACTCGGTACCGGTGAACTTCCTGATCCCCTTCGAGGGCACGCCGCTGGCCAAGGAGTGGAACCTCACCCCGCAGCGCTGCCTGCGGATTCTCGCGATGACGCGGTTCGTCTGCCCCGACGTCGAAGTGCGGCTCGCCGGCGGCCGCGAGGTGCATCTGCGCTCGATGCAGCCGCTCGCGCTGAACCTGGTCAACTCGATCTTCCTCGGCGACTATCTGACCAGCGAGGGTCAGGCGGGCAAGGCCGACCTCGACATGATCACGGACGCGGGCTTCGAGGTGGAGGGCACGGACACGACGACGCTGCCCGAGCACCGGGGCGGGGGCTGCGCGTCGGTGTGCGGCGGCGGTGACGCTGCTGCCGCCGAGACTCCGGCGCAGACCTCGTCCGAGGTCCCGGCAGCGCGTACGGACCTGGTGGCGGTACGCCGCCGGGGCGCCGGTACGGATCTCGCGCCCAATGCCTGAGTCCGGTTACGGCCCCCGCGAGCTGCTGGCGCTGGACCGGGCCCATGTCTGGCATCCGTACGGCCCCATGCCGGGCCGTACGGACCCGTTGATCGTGGAGTCCGCGTCCGGCGTACGGCTGCGGCTGGCCGAACCGGTGCACGGGCAGCGCGAGTTGATCGACGGCATGTCGTCCTGGTGGTCGGCGATCCACGGCTACAACCACCCGGTCCTCAACGAGGCGGCGCACGGCCAGCTGGAGCGGATGAGTCATGTGATGTTCGGCGGGCTCACCCATGAGCCCGCCGTGCGGCTGGCCACCCGGCTGGTCGAGATCACGCCCGAGCCGCTGCGGCATGTCTTCCTCTGCGACTCCGGCTCCGTGTCGGTCGAGGTCGCGGTCAAGATGTGCCTGCAGTACTGGCGCTCGGTGGGCCGTCCGGCCAAGCAGCGGCTGCTGACCTGGCGCGGCGGCTATCACGGGGACACCTGGCAGCCGATGTCCGTGTGCGACCCCGAGGGTGGGATGCACGGGCTGTGGTCGGGGGTGCTGCCGCGCCAGATCTTCGCGGAGGCGCCGCCGGCGGAGTTCGAGGAGTCGTACGCGGCGGGCCTTCGGGAGCTTGTCGCGCGGCACGCGGACGAACTCGCCGCGGTGATCGTGGAGCCGGTGGTGCAGGGCGCCGGCGGGATGCGGTTCCACTCCTCCGAGTATCTGAGGGTGCTGCGGAAGGCCTGCGACGAGCACGGAGTGCTGCTGATCTTCGACGAGATCGCGACCGGGTTCGGACGTACGGGTGCGCTCTTCGCGGCGGAGCACGCCGGTGTCTCGCCGGATGTGATGTGCCTGGGCAAGTCGCTGACCGGCGGCTACCTCACGATGGCGGCCACGCTGTGCTCCTCACGGGTGGCCGAGGGCATCTCGCGCGGCGAGGTCCCGGTCCTGGCGCACGGCCCGACGTTCATGGGGAACCCGCTGGCTTCGGCGGTCGCGTGCGCGTCGATCGACCTGCTGCTCGGCCAGGACTGGCAGCAGGAGGTCAAACGGCTTGAGGCGGGCCTGCGGGACGGGCTGGCCGGGGTCGAGGCGCTGCCGGGCGTGAAGGAAGTGCGTGTGCTGGGCGCGATCGGTGTCGTTCAGCTGGACCACGAGGTGGACATGGAGGCGGCGACGGAGGCGGCAGTACGCGAGGGCGTGTGGCTGCGGCCCTTCCGGGACCTGGTCTATGTGATGCCGCCGTATGTGACGGGGGACGAGGACTTGGCCCGGGTCTGCCGGGCCGTGACCGCGGCGGCGTCCGCGGGCTGACCAGAGCCGGGGCTCAGCCCCGGACCCCGGGAAAGGGTTGCGAGGGCCGGCGCCCCGCAACCTCTGCGGCGCCGGCCGCGGCAGCCCCGGGCTCGCGGCGCGGGGCCCGAGCCGCAGGGCGTGCAGGTGAACAGAGAGACAGAGGCGTAGCAATGGCAGTCATCGTCGTTACCGGGACCGGGACCGAGATCGGTAAAACCGTCGTCACCGCCGCCGTTGCCGCGGTCGCGCGGGGGCGAGGCGCGTCCGTGGCCGTGGTGAAACCCGCGCAGACCGGGGTGGCTCCCGGCGAGGCGGGCGACGTGGACGAGGTGGTGCGGCTCGCCGGGCGTGTCAGCGGGGTTGAGATCGCGCGTTATCCCGAGCCTCTCGCTCCCGCGACCGCCGCGCTGCGCGCCGGGATGGACGCCGTCCGGCCGCGGGACATCGTCCAGGTCGTGGAGAAGCTGACCACGGAGCACGACCTGGTCCTGCTCGAAGGGGCCGGCGGCCTGCTCGTGCGGCTCGACGAGGAGGGGGCGACGCTCGCCGATGTCGCGGGGCTGCTCCGCGCGCCGCTGCTGGTCGTCGTACCCGCCGGGCTGGGGACGCTCAATACCACCACACTGACCGGGGAGGCCCTGCGCGCACGGGAGTTGGAGCAGCTCGGGGTGGTCGTCGGCAGCTGGCCCGCCGAGCCGGATCTGGCCGCGCGATGCAATCTCGCGGAGCTGCCCGAGGCGGCCGGGGCGCCGCTCCTCGGGGCCGTGCCGCAAGGGGCCGCAGCGCTGGCTCCGGCCGAGTTCCGGGCGCGGGCCGCCAGTTGGCTCGCGCCCACCCTCGGCGGCGACTGGAACGCCGACGCGTTCAGCGCCGCCGTACGCTGACCCCATGCGCGCACGGATCGACGAGATCGTCTTCGACTGCCACGACCCCGCACGGCTTGTCCGCTTCTGGGCGGAGCTCCTGGGCGGGGAACCGGTGGACCGCAGCGCCGACTGGTCGTACATCGAACCGCCCGGTTTCGTACGGGTCGCCTTCCAGCGCGTACCCGAGGGCAAGTCCGTCAAGAACCGGCTTCACCTGGATCTCGACGCGGGCGACGTCGACGCCGCGGCCGTCGAGGCGGTACGGCTCGGCGCCGTACGGGTGGGGGCGGTCGTGACCGACGACCAGGGACGGTTCCAGGTTCTGCGGGACCCGGAGGGAAACGAGTTCTGTTTCGTCGGCGGCTCGAGCGGCTGACTGGCGCCGTACAGGGGGAGAATGGCGGTGTGACCGGCTCGTCCGTCCCAAGGAGGCCCGCGATGCCTGTGCGCAGCACCAAAGTGCCCCGGGACGCCGTCCACCATCCCGTCTTCTCGCGCGTCTACGCCAAATTCAGTGGGCCGGCGGACGTCAGAGCGGGAATCGCGACCTACCGCCATGAGCTGCTGTCCGGTCTCTCGGGCCGGGTGATCGAGATCGGCGCGGGCAACGGTCTGAACTTCGCGCACTATCCGTCGGCGGTCTCCGAGGTGGTGGCGATCGAACCCGAGCGCACCCTGCGGAAGTTGGCGGTGGACGCCGCGCAGCGCTCCGATGTCCCGGTGGACGTGGTGCCGGGCGCGGCCGAGGCGCTGCCGGTCAAGAGCGAGGCGTTCGACGCGGCCGTGGTGTCCCTGGTGCTGTGCTCCGTACGGGATGTGCGGCGGGCGCTCTCCGAGATCAGACGAGTCCTGCGGCCCGGTGGTGAACTGCGGTTCTTCGAGCACGGGCTGGCCGATGGCCGGACCATGGCGAAGACCCAGCGCGTCCTGGACCGTACGGTCTGGCCGCTGCTCTTCGGCGGCTGTCACACCGCGCGGGACACCGTCGCCGAGATCGAGGCCGCCGGCTTCGATCTCGGGATGTACCGCAGGCTGCGGGTGCCGGAGAAGGGGCCGAGGACGCCCGCGTCCTCCTGCGTCCTCGGCGTGGCACGGCGGCCCGTCGGTGATTGAGCCAGGCCTGATCAGGCGCTCACCCGCGCCACTGCCGCAGCTCGTCGGCGATGGCCCTGACGTCCGCCTTGCCCTGCTTGACCAGCCGTGCCAGGTCCCGCACCTGCTCCGGCGAGGTGACCACCCTCAGCCCGCTGGCGACGAGATAGCCGTAGGCGACGGCCGAGGCGAACATGGCGTTGGAGTGCTCGAGCGCGGGCACATGGAGCAGCAGCTGGAGCAGCGCGGCGGCCCTGGCATGCGGGTCGCTGTAGACGGCGATGCCGAATATCTCCGCCTCATGACGGCTGACGGCGGCGACGAGCGCGCCCCAGTCGGTGACCTGCGGATCGCCGGGGGTCTTGTGCTCGGCGACCATGAGCAGCCAGGCGAGGTCGATCGAGAGGTTCAACGCTTGCCTGCGCGGCCGGTGCCTGTGTCCTTGTCCTTGCCCGCGCCTTTACCCGCGCCGTCACTCGCGCCGTCACTCGCGCCGAACTCGCCGAACTCCTCCGCGAACACGGACTCGTACTGCTTCATGAAGTCGGACGCCGCCTCGACAAAAGTACGTCCCACCTCACCCGCGTCCTGCTTGACGAGTTCCTCGATGTAGCGGTTCACGCTCATCCCGCGCTGAAGGGCCCGCTGGCGCGCTGCCTCGGCGGTGGTCTCGTCCACGCGTACATTCAACTGAGTCTTCGCCACACCATCACGCTAGCGCCAGAACGCTAGCACCGGCAAGGGGTCCGTCAAGTGCCCCTTACATCGACCCCGAGGACCGAACCTCCGGGGGATACCGACACCCGCACACCCCCTCTACGCTCGCCTCCTGTACGGGAGTTGGAGCGGCCACGACCCGGGAGGCAGCCTTGTCCACACCTGCCACTGCACCCACCCACGACCACGCCGCGGATGTGCCGCTCGCCGCCCGGGCGCGGGCCCTGACCAAGGCGTACGGCACGGGCGAGACGACCGTGCGCGCCCTGGACGCGGTCAATGTCGACATCGCGCGCGGCCGGTTCACCGCGGTCATGGGCCCGTCAGGTTCGGGGAAGTCCACGCTGATGCACTGCCTCGCCGGCCTCGACACCGTCTCCGCCGGCCAGGTCTGGCTGGGCGACACGGAGATCACCGGCCTGAAGGAGCGTGAGCTCACCCGGCTGCGCAGGGACCGGATCGGCTTTATGTTCCAGGCGTTCAATCTGCTGCCCACACTCACCGCCGCTGAGAACATCACGCTCCCCATGGACATCGCCGGGCGTAAACCCGACCGACAGTGGGTGGATCAGGTCATCGACACGCTCGGGCTGCGGGACCGGCTCAAACACCGGCCGGCCGAGCTCTCCGGCGGGCAGCAGCAGCGGGTCGCCTGTGCCCGTGCGCTTGCCTCCCGCCCCGAGCTGATCTTCGCCGACGAACCGACCGGCAATCTCGACTCGCGCGCGGGCGCGGAGGTACTCGCCTTCCTGCGCGAGGCCGTCGACCGGCTGGAGCAGACGGTGGTGATGGTGACGCACGACCCCGGCGCGGCCGCCCATTCGGACGTGGTGCTGTTCCTCGCGGACGGACGGATCGTGGATGTCATGCCGGACCCGACCGCCGAGGCCGTGCTGGAGCGCATGCGCCTCTTCTCCGGGGCATCGCCCCAGACCCCGGGCTCCGACGCCCTGCGCAGGAGCTGAGGCCACGATGCTGAAGGCGACGCTGCGGAGTTTCTTCGCGCACAAGGGACGGCTGCTGCTGTCGGCGCTGGCGGTGCTTCTGTCGGTGGCCTTCGTCAGCGGCAGTCTGATCTTCTCGGACACCGTCTCCCGTACCTTCGACCGGCTCTTCGCGTCCACATCGGCGGATGTGACCGTCGCGGCGAAGGAGGGCATCGACGAGCGTCTGCCGACCGGAGTGGTACAGACGGTCCCGGCCGGTCTCGCGGACCGTATCGGCTCGGTCGACGGGGTCAAGGCCACCCACATCGACGCGGCCGTGGAGAACATCACCGTCGTCGACTCCACGAACAAGGCGGTCGGGCCGACGACCGGCGCACCCACCATCGCCACCAACTGGTATGTCACCGAACGCAGTCCGGTGAAGCTGACCAGCGGGCGCGAACCGAAGAGGCCTGGCGAGGCGCTGCTCGACAAGGACACCGCCGACAAGAAGAACGTGCGCATCGGGGACACACTCACCGTGCTCGCACAGCCCGGCTCGTTCAAGGTCGAGATCGTCGGCATCGCGACCTTCACCACCACCAACCCCGGTGCCGCGCTGGTCTTCCTGGACACTCCGACGGCCCAGACCAAGTTGCTGGGCCGGCCCGGCGTGGCCTCCTCGATCTCGGTGGACGCCGAGGAGGGGGTGAGCGATGCGACGCTCAAGCAGCGGATCGCCGCCGAGCTGGGTGATGCGTACGAGCTCAAGACCGCCGACGAGCAGGCCGAGTCGGCCGCCGCCCAACTCGGCGGATTCCTCGATGTCATCAAGTGGGTGATGCTCGGCTTCGCCGGTGTCGCGGTCCTCGTCGGCATCTTCCTGATCGTCAACACCTTCTCCATGCTGATCGCGCAGCGCACCCGTGAGCTGGGTCTGCTGCGGGCACTCGGCGCCGACCGCCGCCAGGTGCGCAGGTCGGTCCTCACCGAGGCGCTGCTGCTCGGCCTGGTCGGCTCGACGCTCGGGCTGACCGCCGGGATCGGACTCGCGGCCGGGCTGATCGGGCTGATGGGCCTGCTCGGGATGAACCTGAGCGCCGCCGAGATGGTGGTCGGCGTGGGGACGCCGGCGTCCGCGTACGCGGTCGGCGTGGGTGTCACCTTCGTGGCCGCGTATCTGCCGGCCCGGCGAGCGGCCCGGGTCTCCCCGATGGCCGCGCTCGCGGATTCCGAAGTCGCCGGTGTGGGGCGGCCGTTGAGGGTCCGTGCGATCGTGGGGACGGTGGTCGCCGCGGCGGGCGCGGCCGCGCTCGCCGGATGCGCGGTGAGCGAGAAGACCGCCACCGCGTCCTCGCTGCTGGGTCTCGGCGTGGTGCTGACCCTGATCGCCACGGTGGTGGCGGGGCCGCTGCTGGTACGGCCGGTGATCCGGGTGCTGGGCGGGGCGTTCCCCAAGATCTTCGGATCGGTCGGCCGGATGAGCCAGCGCAACGCGCTGCGCAATCCGCGGCGCACCGGCGCCACCGCCGCCGCGCTGATGGTGGGCCTGGCGCTGGTGGGCGGGCTCTCGATCGCCAGCGCCTCGATGACCAAGTCCTTCGACGACCAGATCGACAAGACACTGGGTGCCGACTTCGTCGTACAGAACAGCAACTTCATGCCGTTTCCGCAGGAGATCACGGAAAAGGTGCAGGGCGTCGAGAGCGCGGGCACAGTCGTTCGGCAGCGTTTCGCGCCGGTCGCGCTGAACCTTCCGGACGGGAAGCGGGTGGAGTCGACGGCTTCGGGCTACGACCCGCAGCTGGACGAGGCTGCCAGGATCACCTACGCGAGCGGGGACACGGCGGCGGCGCTGGCACCGGACAGCGTCGCCATGGACCGGAAGTACGCGGCGGACCACACGGTGCGGATCGGCTCCGTACTGCCGGCCGAGTTCCCCGGCGGGCAGAAGGCCCGGCTGACGGTCGGGGCGCTCACCGACATGGACCAGAGCGGCGGCCCCGGGATGGAGGGCGGCCTGTTCATGGGCCTCTCCACCGTGGAGAAGTATCTGCCGGGCGGGCAGGACGCCGCGCTGTACGTCAACGCCGCGAGCGGCAGCGATGTGAAGGAGCTCCGCAAGGGCCTGGAAACGGCGCTCGACCGCTATCCGCAGGTGCAGGTCAGGGATCAGGCCGACTACAAGGAACTGATCCGGCAGCAGATCGCCGTGATGCTCTATCTGGTGTACGCGCTGCTGGGTCTGGCGATCGTCATCGCGGTGCTGGGTGTGGTCAACACCCTTGCTCTGTCGGTGGTGGAGCGGACCCGCGAGATCGGACTGCTGCGCGCCATCGGGCTCTCCCGGGTCCAGCTGCGACGCATGATCCGGCTGGAGTCCGTCGTGATCGCGGTCTTCGGAGCACTGCTCGGGCTGGCGCTGGGCATGGTGTGGGGCGTGGCGGTGCAGCAAGTGCTGGCACTGGAAGGGCTGAAGGCGTTCGCCGTGCCGTGGGGCACGATCGTCGCGGTCGTGATCGGCTCGGTGGTGGTCGGGCTCGCGGCAGCGGTACTGCCGGCTCTGCGCGCCTCGCGGATGAATGTGCTGGCCGCCATCGCGCACGAATAGGCAGCTGCGGGAGGGTGACCCGCGGCATCTGACCGGCGGCATCGCGCGGGGTGTCCCGAACGCTGAAAGTCGGTGACAGGCCCACCCCGGCCGTGCTTGGCTCCGGATCATGACCGACCTGTATATACGCACCGCGGCGGCGGACGAGGCGGAGACCATCCTCGCCTTCTGGAAGGAAGCGGCGGAGGGCACGAGCATCACGGACGACGTGGACGGGGTCACCAGGCTCATCGAGCGTGACCCGGAGGCGCTGATCCTCGCCGAGTCCGACGGCGTGGTGGTCGGCTCGGTGATCGCCGGGTACGACGGCTGGCGCTGTTCGCTGTACCGGCTGGCCGTACTGCCCTCCCACCGCCGCCGGGGGATCTCGACGGCACTGCTCGAAGCAGCCGAGAAGCGATTTCTGGCCGTGGGCGGCAGGCGCGGCGACGCCATGGTGCTGGAGGCGAACGAGCGGGCCCAAGGGGCGTGGGCCGCGGCCGGCTACCACCGCGAGGACCACTGGCGCCGCTGGGTGAAGCCGTTCGCGTAGGCGGCCGCCGCCATACCGACCCACTTTGCCGGTCCTTTACCATGGGTGAACCATTCACCCCCGTACGAAAGGTGTGAGCGTCCGTCCATGGGCGAGCCTCCCAGTAGCCGACATCGCGCATTCCTCCTGCCCCTGCCCGATCATGGGACGGAGGTGAACCGATGACCGAAGTGCTCTTGCTCCTCGTGGCGGTACTGCTCTCGGTCGCCTGCGGAGCCTTCGTCGCGGCGGAGTTCTCCCTCACCACGGTCGAACGCGGCGACCTCGAACGGGCCGCCGAGCGCGGCGAGCGCGGGGCGGCGAGCGCGCTCAAGGCCGTACGCAGCCTCACCTTCCAGCTCTCCGGGGCCCAGCTCGGCATCACCGTGACCAACCTGGTCGTCGGCATGCTCTCCGAGCCGTCGATCGCCAAGCTGATCCGCGGACCGCTGGAGGCACTCGGCGTCTCCCCCTCCGTGGCCTCGTCGGCGGCCCTGGTCATCGGTACCGCGCTGTCCACCGTCGTACTGATGGTCGTCGGCGAGCTGGTCCCGAAGAACTGGGCCATCTCGTCGCCGCTCGCCGTCGCGAAAGTGGTGGCCCCTCCACAGCGAGTCTTCACCGCCGCCTTCAAGCCCTTCATCAGCCATCTCAACAACACCGCCAACCGCATCCTGCGCCGGCTCGGCATGGAGCCGACCGAAGAGCTGGCCTCCGCCCGCAGCCCGCAGGAACTGGTCGCCCTGGCCCGCCACTCCGCGAAGGAGGGCGCGCTGGAGGCGGACACCGCGGAGCTGTTCGTACGCACCCTCAAGCTGGCCGAGCTGACCGCCGAGAACGTGATGACCCCCAGGGTCCAGGTCACGGCCCTCGAAGTGCAGGCCACCGCCGAGGACGTCGCCAACGCCACGCGCGCGACCGGGCTGTCCCGCTTCCCGGTCTACCGGGGCAACCTGGACAGCGTCGTCGGCATAGCGCACATCAAGGACGTCCTTGCGGTGCCGGCCGAACGCCGTCCGCGTCACCCGGTCTCCAAGCTGATGCGCGAGCCGCTGCTGGTGCCCGAGACGCTGACGGTGGACCGGCTGCTGGACCGGCTTTCCGGCAAGAACACGATGGCCGTCGTCATCGACGAGTACGGCGGTACGGCCGGTGTCGTGACGCTGGAGGACATCGTGGAGGAGGTCGTCGGCGAGGTGCGCGACGAACACGATCCGCACGAGACTCCGGACCTGGTTCCGGCGGGCGAGGACGCTGACGGACGCTCCCTCTGGTCGGCGGACGGAGCGGCCCGGACCGACCAGCTGGAGCGGATCGGACTCCGGGTGCCGGAAGGACCGTACGAGACGCTCGCCGGTCTGATCGCCACCGAGCTGGGGCGCATCCCCGCCGAGGGCGACCGCATCGATCTGGAGGGCTGGCGGCTCGACGTCGTCGACGCCTCCGGGCGGCGGGCAGCACGCGTGCTGCTGCACGCGCCGCTCCCGTCGGCCGACGAGCCCGAGGAGGCCGGACGATGACCGCGATCCAGCTCCTCATCGGCCTGCTGACCCTGGTGGTCAACGCCTTCTTCGTCGGCGCCGAGTTCGCCCTGATCTCGGTGCGCCGCAGCCAGATCGAGCCGGCGGCGGAGACCGGGGACCGGCGGGCGCGCAGCGTCATCTGGGGCCTGGAGCATGTCTCGGCGCTGCTGGCGGCGGCCCAGCTCGGCATCACGCTCTGCACCCTGGTGCTCGGCATCGTCGCCGAGCCCGCCATCGCGAATCTGCTGGAGCCGGTGTTCAACGCGGTGGGTGTGCCGCACGGCCTGGTCCACCCCATCTCGTTCGTGATCGCGCTGACCGTGGCGACGTATCTGCACATGCTCCTGGGCGAGATGGTGCCGAAGAACATCGCACTGGCGGAGCCCACGCGGTCCGCGCTGCTGCTCGGCCCGCCGCTGGTCACGCTGGCCCGGACACTGCGCCCGGTGATCTTCACCATCAACGCCTTCGCCAACGGTCTGCTGAAGCTGCTGCGGGTCGAGGCGAAGGGCGAGGTGGCCGCCACCTACTCGGACGCCGAGCTGGCACGGCTGGTGCGCGACGCCGGCGATGCCGGGCTGCTCGACGACCGCTCGGCCGAACGGCTGCGCGATGCGCTGGAGCTGGGGCGCAGGCCGGTGCGGGACGTCGTGGTACCGGTGGAGCGGGTGGTGTACGCCCGGGTCGGGACCACGCCCGAGCAGCTGGAGCGGCTGGCGACGGAGTCCGGGTTCTCCCGTTTCCCTGTGGTGGACTCGAACAACCGGATCCTCGGCTATCTCCATGTGAAGGACGCGCTGGACGCGACTCCGCGCGACCAGCCGTTTCCGGTCACGGCGATGCGTCCGATCGCGCGGGTGCGGGCGACGACGCCGCTCGACGATGTGCTGACCGCGATGCGGCGCAGCCGTACCCACCTGGCGGCCGTCGTGGACGACAACGGCACACCCGTGGGGCTGGTGACGATGGAGGACGTACTGCGCGAGCTGGTCGGCCGGCCTCGCTAGCGCGCCTCTGTGGCCTTGACGGCCCGCTCCGTGGTCTCGGTGAGACCCGGGCCGGGTCGTCCTGCTGTGGCGGCGCCGATGGCGGTGAGGACAGCGAGGAGGGTGGCCAGGCCCGCGGTGGCGAGGGCGGCGAGCCAGTCGACGTCGAAGAGGTTCGTCGCACCGGCCGTCAGAACGGCGACAAGGGACTGGGCGAAGGTGCGGACGGCGCGTTCCGCCGTGGCCTTCCAGAAGTCTGCAGTGAACATGCTCTGGACATACTGCGGAACGCACCGTACCGACAGCCCTCGCGTCAGATCTAGAGCGCGGTCGCGCCCAGCCAGGCGTCCAGAACCGCTCGATCGCCCAGGACACCGAAGCGCTCGTCGTCCGCGCGGAGGCGCCCGTACACGAGCAGCAGAAGATCGCCCGCCGCCGCCTCGACGCCGACGGCGGCCTCCGCCGCGTTCTTCGTCCAGCCGAAACCGGCCTGCCCGAAGGTGATCGTCCAGCTGGCGCCGGCGTCCGTGGCCGACAGCCGGACCGAGCCGTCCGCCAGGACACCGACGGGCCCGGCGAGCCAGGAGAAGTACGGCAGATTCTCCAGGAACTCTTCTATGCCGTCGGCCGCCGTGCCCGCCGGGATGCGGGGTTCGAGACCCAGGGCCAGTTCGGCGTCGGCGAGATGGACGACAGCCTCGAAGTGCAGTCGGCGCGGGAAGAAGCGCACACGCTGGTCGGCGCCGTGGGACCACATCGGCGTCTCGGGATCGACGGTACGCAGGGTGCGCAGCGTGGCCTCGGCGCTGCGGGCCAGCCACTGCGGGTACGCCTTCGGGTCGTCGGGAAGCTCGAGTGGCACATCCCGCGACCAGACGCGCTCGGCGGCCCGGGTCCGTACGAGATGTTCCATCCAGCGGTGCGTGGTGCCGTGGTGCCTGACGAGGTCGGCGAAGGTCCAGCCGGGACAGCTGGGCACGAGCGTGGCGGGGTCCACGTCCCGTACGGTCTCGACGAACCGGCGCGCCAGCTGTTCCACGGCGTCGCAGTACAGCTCGTGCTGATCGTCGTCGAGGCCGAATCCCTCGGGTATCCGCAGCAGATCCTCCCGCCAGACCCCGTCGGGCTGCCGCGCTGCCGCGCGGCGCAGGAGTGCGGAGAGGGCACGGCGGTCGGCGGGCGACAGCCGGTCGAGCAGATACCCGGTCGTCTCCAGCCATTTCACCGCGATGTCCGGGTCGAGCACATCCTCGTCGCAGGTGTCGATCGTGGTCACAACGTCGGCCAGCGCCTCGGCCAGCGCGTTCAGCAGCGCGTCACTCACGGGGCTCCCTCCTGGTACGGAACCGGGGGACCTTACCGCGCGGTAGGATCACTCCGCCATGGAGATGAATGCCAACTACACCAGTTTTGTCGCGGTAGGCGATTCCTTTACCGAGGGCATGTCCGACCTGTTGCCCGACGGCTCGTACCGTGGCTGGGCGGATCTCCTCGCGGGCCGGCTTGCGGCACGCGGCCCGGGTTTCCGCTACGCGAATCTCGCCGTGCGCGGAAAGCTCATCGGGCAGATCGTCGACGAGCAGGTCGACGTGGCGGCCGCGATGCAGGCGGACGTGGTCACGCTGGTCGGCGGGCTCAATGACACGCTGCGGCCCAAGTACGACATGGGACAGGTGCACGGGCTCCTGGAGGAGGCTGTGGACAAGCTCGCACCCTCCTGCAAGCAGCTGGTGCTGATGCGCAGCCCCGGCCGCAACGGGCCGGTGATGGAACGGTTCCGCCCCCGCATGGAGGAGCTGTTCGCGTACGTCGACGAGCTGGCCGCCCGGCACGGTGCGCTGGTGGTGGATCTGTACGGGTCCGACGTGCTCGGCGATCAGCGGCTGTGGGACGTGGACCGGCTGCACCTGACGGCCGAGGGGCACCGGCGGGTCGCCGAGGCCGTCTGGCAGAAGCTGGGCCTGGAGGCGGAGGACGACTGGCAGGCTCTGCTGCCGCCCGTGGTGCGGACCGGCTGGGCCTCGCGGCGGGTCGGCGATCTTCGGTTCGCGCGCCAGTACTTGGGGCCGTGGATCGGGCGACGGCTGACAGGGCGCTCCTCGGGTGACGGCCGGCCCGCGAAGCGGCCCGAGCTGCTGCCGTACGAGCCGCCGCTCTCGTAGCAACCTACAACCGGGGCCGCGGCGCTGGCCTGCAGAAACCGCCAGTAGAATCTGGTTACGTGACTGCTGTGTCTGCGAAGCCTCGCATCCCCAATGTCCTGGCCGGCCGCTACGCCTCTGCGGAGCTGGCCGTCCTGTGGTCCCCCGAGCAGAAGGTGAAGCTGGAGCGTCAGCTCTGGCTCGCGGTGCTGCGCGCCCAGAAGGACCTCGGCATCGAGGTGCCCGAGGCCGCGCTCGCCGACTACGAGCGTGTGCTCGACCAGGTCGACCTGGCGTCGATCGCCGAGCGCGAGAAGGTCACCCGCCACGATGTGAAGGCGCGGATCGAGGAGTTCAACGCGCTCGCGGGCCATGAGCAGGTCCACAAGGGCATGACCTCCCGCGATCTGACCGAGAACGTCGAGCAGCTGCAGATCCGGCTCTCGCTGGAGCTGATGCGCGACCGCACCGTCGCGGTGCTGGCGCGCCTGGGCAAGCTTGCCGGTGAGTACGCCGAGCTGGTCATGGCCGGGCGCTCGCACAATGTCGCCGCGCAGGCCACGACGCTCGGAAAGCGCTTCGCGACCGCGGCCGACGAGCTGTTGGTGGCGTACGGACGGCTCGAGGACCTGCTCGGCCGCTACCCGCTGCGCGGCATCAAGGGCCCGGTCGGCACCGCGCAGGACATGCTCGACCTGCTGGGCGGGGACGCCGCGAAGCTCGCGGAGCTGGAGCAGCGCATCGCCGGGCATCTGGGCTTCGCGCACGCCTTCACCTCGGTCGGCCAGGTCTACCCCCGCTCGCTCGACTACGACGTCGTCTCCGCACTGGTGCAGCTGGCCGCCGCGCCGTCCTCCATCGCCAAGACGATCCGGCTGATGGCCGGGCACGAGCTGGTCACCGAGGGCTTCAAGCCCGGCCAGGTCGGCTCCTCCGCGATGCCGCACAAGATGAACACCCGCTCCTGCGAGCGCGTCAACGGCCTGATGGTCATCCTGCGCGGCTACGCGTCGATGACGGGCGAGCTGGCGGGCGACCAGTGGAACGAGGGCGACGTCTCCTGCTCGGTGGTGCGCCGGGTGGCGCTGCCCGACGCGTTCTTCGCCTTCGACGGGCTGCTGGAGACGTTCCTGACCGTGCTCGACGAGTTCGGCGCGTTCCCCGCCGTCGTCGCCCGTGAGCTGGACCGGTACCTCCCGTTCCTCGCCACGACCAAGGTCCTGATGGCCGCGGTGCGGGCCGGGGTGGGCCGTGAGGTGGCACACGAGGCCATCAAGGAGAACGCGGTCGCCTCGGCGCTGGCGATGCGCGAGCAGGGCGCCGAGCGCAACGAGCTGCTCGACAAGCTCGCCGCTGACGAGCGGATCCCGCTGGACCGCGCGCAGCTGGACGAGCTGATGGCCGACAAGCTGTCGTTCACCGGCGCGGCCGGCGATCAGGTGGCGGCGGTGGTCTCCCGTATCGAGGAGATCGTCAAGCAGCACCCGGAGGCCGCCGGTTACACCCCGGGGTCGATCCTCTGACCCCCGACGAGCTCGAGGCCGCCCGCAACCGCATCGTTCCGGATGTGGTCGCGGGCGGCCTTTCCGTGCTCTTCTGCGGCATCAACCCCGGCCTGATGACGGCGGCGACGGGCCATCACTTCGCCCGGCCCGGCAACCGGTTCTGGCCCGTGCTGCATCTGTCGGGGTTCACGCCGTATCAGTTCAGGCCCGCGGAGCAGGAGAAGCTGCTCGACCACCGTCTCGGCATCACCAATGTCGTCGCGCGGGCCACGGCGCGCGCCGACGAGCTGAGCGACGAGGAGTTCCGCGAGGGCGGGCGGCTGCTCACCGCCAAGGTGGAGCGGCTGCGGCCGCGGTGGCTGGCGGTCGTCGGCGTCACGGCCTACCGCACGGCTTTCGGCGACAAGAAGGCACAGATCGGGCGGCAGGAGCGCACGATCGGTGAGACGAGGATCTGGGCGCTGCCCAACCCGAGCGGGCTCAATGCCCACTGGACCGCGCAGACGATGGCTGAGGAGTTCGGCAGGCTGCGGTCTGCCGCCGAGGCGCCCTAGCGCGGATCTGTCGCGGTCACGACCGCCAGCAGTTGTGTCCCGGAGGCGCCTATCGCTATCCAGCGGTCGTCGATCCGCCACAGATGCAGATACGACAGCAGAGCACTCAGCCGGAGCCATGGTTCCGGCACATCTTCGTCCGCGTCGGCGCGCAACCCGGTACCGATGAGACTGAAGTAGTCGGGCTCGCCCCAGCGTTCCGTCAGCGCGTCCAGCAAGGCCTCGTGTTCGGCCGCGCGCTGCTCCGCGTCCGTCTCCGCGCCCGTGTCCCCATCCGCGTCACTGTCCGCGCCGTGTCCGACATGCCCGTTCAGCTCCGCGATATGGAATCCCGGACCTTCGGTGCCGACGTCCGACGGGCCGGGCTCCGCGGGGAACCCCCGGGAGCGCAGCAAGTCGATCGTGTCGAGGTGCTGTGCCGTGGTCATGCCTCCAGTAAACCGGCAGGCACTGACAACTGGCAGTCCGTCAGCAGCCGCAACGGGCCTGCGGCGCAGGATCCGGCCACCAACAGGCTTGGCCCCGGCCAGAGACGGAACGTCGAGTTTCCCGCCCGGGTTTGTGCACAGTGGCGCAGGACCCGTCGCATCGTCGCCCCTAGCCTCACCGGAACAGCACGAACGAGGGGCGGTACCGATGAACTGGCTCATCCACGACTACCGCGAGAGCGATCTCGCGGCAGTGGTCCACCTGATCGACACCACGGCCGAACTCGGCCAGGAGTCCGTCTTCTCACTCGCCGAGTGCATCGGTGCGCTCACCTCCCGGCAGCCCGCCGTCGTCGCCGTTCACCAGGGCGTCCCCATCGGGGCGGCGCTCGCCTGTGTGGCCGGTGAGCGTGCCTGGGTGATGCGCATCGCCATTTCCTCGGCCTGGCGCGGCCGGGGACTGGCCAGCGCACTCCTGGTGGAGCTGGAGCGGCGGCTCGTCGCCGCCCGGGTGGGCCGTATCGCCTATGTGCTGCCCGAGGAGGAGCTCCTCGGCGAGGGGCTGCTCAACGCGGGCTACACGCGGCAGCCCGCCGTGGCCTACTTCGAGAAGGTGGAGCCGCTGCACGCCCCGCTGCCAGTCTGCTGGAGGACCTCGGCGGACGGTTCCTGCCGAACGACCTCTGGGCCAAGGTGGCCGGCATGGAGGCGGAGAAGGACCTGATCGAGCGACGCGTCGTCCTGCCGCTGGCGGAGCCGGAGCGAGCCGCGCGGCACGGGGTGCGGCCGCCGCGGGCCATCGCGCTGTTCGGTCCGCCCGGGACCGGGAAGACCACGTTCGCCAGAGGCATCGCCTCCAAGCTCGGCTGGCCGTTCGTGGAACTGCTGCCTTCCCGGCTGGCCGACGAGGGCAATCTCGCGGCGGCGCTGCGCAGCGCGTTCGCCCGGATCGCCGAGCTCGAGCGGGTACTCGTCTTCATCGACGAGGTCGAGGAGATCGCACCGGTCCGCACGGAGCCCGCACAGCCCGGCGGGATGCACGGTGTGACCAATGAACTGCTCAAGCTCATACCGGGCTTCCGGGAACGGGACGAGCGGCTGCTGGTGTGCGCCACCAACTCCATCCGCTCGCTCGACCCGGCCTTCCTGCGGCCCGGCAGGTTCGACTATCTGATCCCGATCGGCACCCCGGACGAGGCGGCGCGGGCGGCGATCTGGTCCCGGTACACGGACGGCCGGTCCGACGTGGATGTGACGGTACTGGTGGCGGCGACCGACCTGTTCACTCCGGCGGACATCGAGCATGCGGCCCGGATCGCCGCCCAGTGCGCGTTCGAGCGGGATCTGGAGACGATCGGCAGGGTTCCGGGCGATCAACGGGCGCTCGGCGCGAGCACAGAGGACTATCTGGCGGCCATCGCCCAGTGCCGGCCGACCGTGACGCCCGCGATGATCGAGCAGTTCGGCGACGACATCAGCGCCCACGCCCGGTTCTGAGGCGAGTCAGCCGCCCCGTACACCACTCGCCGCCTCTGCTGTCAACGAGTACGATCCGGCCAGACACGTGCTCGGGCTGGGAGGACACACGGTGGGGCGGCTGACCGGCGGAGATCCGTCGCTGCTGCGGCGAATCAACTCCGCGGTGGTACTCCATGCACTGCGGGGCGCTGACTGCCCCACGCTCACAGATCTGACCCGCATCACAGGGCTTTCCCGGCCAACGGTCGAAGGCGTCGTCGAGGGCCTCATGGAGACCGGACTGGTCGTCGAGAGCGTCCTCGAGGAGGGTGGCGCGCGCCGTCAGGGACGTCCGGCCCGGCGGTTCAGGTTCCGGGCCGAGGCCGGTCATCTGCTGGGCGTCGAAATCGGATCGCATCGGGTGGCGGCACTGCTGTCGGGTCTGGACGGACGCGTCATCGGCGCCGGGTCCCGGGATGTGTCCGAGACGGCCTCCGAGGACGAACGGCTGGAACGGGTGCGGCAGGTCGTCGCCGATGTACTGCGGCGTGCCGGTGTCGCACGCAGCAGCCTGCGCGCGGTCGGGGTCGGTTCCCCGGGCATCGTGGAGGCCGACGGCACCGTACGGCTGGGGACCGCGCTGCCGGGCTGGACCGGCCTGGCGCTGGGCGAGCGGCTGCGCAGGTCGTTCCGCTGCCCGGTGCTGGTGGAGAACGACGCCAATGCCGCCGCGGTCGCCGAGCACTGGAAGGGAGCCGCCACCGAGTCCGACGACATCGTCTTCGTGCTGGCGGGGCTCAGCCCGGGCGCCGGTTCGCTGATCGGCGGACGGCTGCACCGCGGCTTCGGCGGCGCGGCCGGCGAGATCGGGGCGCTGCATCTGCTGGGGCGCGAAGTGACCCCGGAGAAACTCCTGTCCACAACGGACGAGCCGCTGCATCCCCTCGACGAGCAGGCCGTGGCCGATGTCTTCGCCCTGGCCAAGCGGGGCGATCCCCGCGCGCAGGCCGCGGTCCAGCGGTTCATCCAGCGTCTGGTGCACGATGTGGCGGCGCTGGTGCTGGCGCTCGATCCGGAGCTGGTGGTGATCGGCGGCTGGGCGGCCGGACTCGACGGCGTACTCGATCCACTGCGCGACGAGCTGTCCCGCTACTGTCTGCGCCCGCCGCGGGTGACGCTCTCACTGCTCGGCGAGGCGGCCGTGGCGACCGGCGCGCTGCGCCTGGCGCTGGACCATGTGGAGGAGCAGCTCTTCGCCGTCGAGGGAACGGTGACGGCCCGCCGCTGAGCGCGAGCTCGGGCGACGGGCCGTATGCAGAGGCGGGACTCAGGATGCGCGGCGTTCCTGCTCGTGGTGGCTGATCTCCAGATCGCCGGAGTCCCCGAAGGTGAGCCGGCAGGTGTCGGCCCGGTAAGTGGCCACCGAGACGGCCGCGGTCCTGCCCTCGGAGAAGTAGCGGGTGGTGACGACCAGGACGGGCGCGCCCGGCAGCCGGTCGAGCTCCTTGGCGTCGTCGGCGCGCGCCGAGCCCAGTTCCACCGCGCGGTCCTGGCCCTCGAGCTCGAGGCGCTGGAGTTCACGCAGTACGCCACGGGCGCGGGCGGGGCCGGACGGCGCGTCGATCGCCGAGAGCTCGGGCACGGACGAGACCGGCACATACAGCAGCTCGGCCGCGACGGACTGGCCACGGCTGACGCGCAGCCTGCGCACCGTGTACGTCTCTTCGCCGGTGTCCGTCTCGAGCAGACGCGCCACCGCCTGGGGCGGCACCACTGTCGTGCAGTCGACGGACTGCCAGGCGTCCTGGCCGGTGCTGGGCCAGGCGGGCTCGGTGGTGGAGACGTCGACGCCCATGCGCGGCGGTGCGACGGTCGTGCCGACGCCGCGGCGTCGCTGCAACCGGCCTTCCAGCTCGAGCTGTTCGAGCGCCTGCCGGAGTGTGGCGCGGGCGACTCCGAAGCGAGCGGCGAGATCACGCTCGTTCGGAAGGATCTCACCGACCTCGAAGTCCGAGTCGAGCGCTTCGCCGAGCACGGTCTTGAGGTGCCAGTACTTAGGCTCCGGCACTGTTTCCAGCTGCGTGGTCCCCACCCTGATCCTCCGCAATCGCTGTGTCAGCAGCGGCTATTCCGCGCCCTTGTTTATTAAAGGTTCCTGCACTATCCCTGCGACCATAGGACGGCGCACCCCCTTGGTCAAGACCAATCCTGCGCCGGTTACGCAGTGGAACGAACCGGATTCGCAGAGCGTTCACAGGACGTTCGTCGCCCTGTGAAACGCAGGCAGCACAAAGACCCCGCGTCCGATACGGACACGGGGTCTGACGTGCGACGCGACGGTTCTACGCAGAAACGAGCGAGACGAGTTTGTCAGGGTTGCGCTGGATGTAGACGCATTGAATCCGTCCCTCCAGAACTTCCAACTGGAGGACGGTGTCCGGCTTTCCGGCGGACAGGACGAGAAGCGCCGGGCCTCCGTTGAGCTCGACGAAGCGGAGCTCCATATCCTGGATCGGCTGCTGCGCGACGGCGAAGAGGAAGCGTCCGACCTTGTCCACGCTCTGCATGACGCGCAGCGGCGCCTTGGACTTGCCGCCGCTGTCGCCGACCAGCCGCACATCGGGCGCCAGCAGGGACAGCAGCGCCTTCAGGTCACCGCCTGACGCGGCGTCCAGGAAGCGCTCGGTGAGATCGCGGCGTTCGGTGGGGTCGACGTCGTAGCGGGGCTTGCGCTCATCGACATGCTTGCGCGCCCGGCCGGCGAGCTGCCGTACCGCCGCCTCGGTCCGGTCGAGGGTGGTCGCAATCTCGCCGTAAGGGAATCCGAAGGCCTCGCGCAGCACGAAGACCGCGCGCTCCAGCGGCGACAGCGCCTCCAGGACGACCAGGACGGCGAGTGATACGGATTCGGCGAGGACGGCCCGCTCGGCGGTGTCGGGGACCGTGTGCCCGAAGTCGGTGGCGATCGGCTCCGGCAGCCAGGGGCCGACGTACGCCTCCCGCCGCGACTGGACGTGCCGCAGCCGGTCGATGGCGAGGCGGGTGGTGATCCTCACGAGATAGCCGCGTGGCTCCAGGACGTCGCCGCGCTCGTCGGCCGACCAGCGCAGCCAGGCCTCCTGCACCACATCCTCGGCGTCGGCCACCCGGCCGAGCATGCGGTACGCCACGCCGGTCAGAACGGGCCGGTGCTCTTCGAATACGTCAGTCACGATGTCTGCTGCCACCCGTCCATCCCAACCGACCTCGCACCGGCTGTCCAGGCGTTTCGGGTGCGTCGCACGGCACAGTCCGCGGCCGGCCCAGCCTGCCCACTTGAACTCGAAGCTACTGAGCGGTAATTGTTACTGACGGGCTGTCTAAAACAGGCGACCGGGCGACAACAGGGAGCAGCAGCATGGCCGCAGAGATCTCATTCTCCATCAAGTCCCCGCGGGGCAGCCGCACGCTGTCCGTCGCGTACGAGCGCTCCGGGGCGGGTGAGCCGCTGCTGCTGCTCCACGGCATCGGGCACCACTGGCAGGCATGGGAGCCGGTGCTGGGGATCCTGGCGGCCGAACGCGATGTCATCGCCGTCGACCTGCCCGGCTTCGGCACCTCACCGGCGCTGCCCGACGGCGTGTCCTACGACCTCACCACCGTGGGCTCGGTGCTCGGCTCGCTCTGCGAGGAGCTGAAGATCGAGCGCCCGCATGTCGTGGGAAACTCCCTCGGCGGACTGCTCGCCCTGGAGTTGGGACGCGAGAAGCTCGTACGGTCGGTTACGGCGCTCTCGCCCGCCGGCTTCTGGACCGAGGCCGAGCGGCGCTACGCCTTCATGACGCTGCGCGCGATGCGGCTCGGCGCCCGGTCGATGCCGCTGCCGCTGATCGAGCGGCTGTCCCGGACGGCCGCCGGGCGGGCGGCGCTGATCAGCAGCATCTATGCCCGGCCCGGCCGGCGCTCACCCGAGGCGGCCGTCGCCGAGACTCTCGCGCTCCGCGACGCCACCGGCTTTCATCAGACACTCGCCGCCGGCCGCTACGTCCTGTTCACCGACGATGTGCCCGACGTGCCGGTCACCATCGGCTGGGGAACGAAGGACCGGCTGCTGCTGCGCCGCCAGGGCATCAGGGCCAAGCAGGCCATCCCGGGGGCGCGGCTCGTGCGGCTGCCCGGCTGCGGCCATGTCCCCATGAACGACGACCCCGCACTTGTCGCGCGCGTCATCCTGGACGGCAGCCGCTGACCGCCCCCTGAACACGCCCGAGCCGAGGGCCGCGCCCGCTCCGACCAGCACACCGCCCGCCGCCTGGGCCGGGCCGAACGTCCCCGTACCGACCAGGGGCGCGGTCAGCGCGGCGGATACGGGGATCAGTCCGGAGAAGAGCGTGGCGCGTTCGGCGCCGATGCGCTGGACGCCCATGTACCACCAGACAAAGCCGACGACGGTGACGACGGCCGCCTGCCACAGCAGCGCCAGGGTCTCCGCCTGAGTGGGCGTGCGCAGAAAGCCCGAGCCGTCGAGGACGAGGCCGAAGACCGTGGACTCGACGGCAGCGATGCCACAGACGGTGGCGGTGAGCAGTTTGGGGCCGAGCGTTCGCAGCACGGGTCCGGCCAGCACGGCGAAGCCGACCTCGCCGGCCAGCGCACCTGCCGACCAGGCGATTCCCGCCGGTCCTGTACGGCCCCACCCCTGGACGGCGAAGGCGCCGGCCGCGACGAACAGGGCTCCGTACAGCACGGGGCGAGCGGGCCGACGGCCGTCCAGGAGCGGTACGAGTACGGCGACGATGACGGGGGCGCAGCCGACGAACACACCGGGAACGGCGGGTTCCGAGGTGCGTTCCGCCGCCAGGATCGCCAGGTTGAAACCGACCATGCCGACGGCGGCGAGCAGTGCGAGCCGTCCCCACTGCGGCAGGCGGAGGGCACGCAGCGGCAACACCACCGCCCGGCCGCCGAGCAACGGCAGCAGGAGCAGGCAGGCGAGGGCGTAGCGCAGCGCCTGGCCGCCCGCGTAGGGATAGTCGCCGAGCACGCTGTTGGCGGTGAAGGAGGCGCCGACGAGGAGGTAGGCCACGGTGACGAGCAGCGCCGCGCGCAGGGAGTTCACGTTCATGGGGGCGACGCTAGGGAGCGAGGCGGTCCGGTTTAAGGTCCACTTTCATGACGCCATCGGGGACCAATCCGGCGACGGGCGAGCCGTCCCGAGGCGAGTCGTGGAACGCCGCCTGGGAACTGTTGCTGCCCGCGGCCGCCGCTCCGGCCCGGCAGCGCGGACGCGCGTTGCAGTCGGCGCTGCGCGAGGCGGTCAGGTCGGGACGGCTGGGCGCGGGAACGCGGCTGCCCTCCAGCCGTGAGCTCGCCACCGATCTGGGCGTCTCGCGCGGTACTGGTCACCGAGGCGTACGAGCAGCTGACGGCGGAGGGCTACCTGCGCAGCGGCCGGGGCGCAGGAACCTGGGTCGGGGGCGCGGCGCGGCCCGCCGTGCGCGGAGTGCGGGACCTGGCGCCACGCGCTCCCGGTGCGCGCGTGGACTTCCGCCCCGGGACGCCCGATCTCTCGCTCTTCCCGCGCGCCGCGTGGGCCGCCGCGCACAAGTCCGTGCTCGCGCGGCTGCCGCATCGCGCGCTGGGCTATCCCGATCCGCGCGGGCTGCCGGAGCTGCGCACCGCGCTGGCCTCGTTGCTCACCCGGCGGCGCGGCGTCGTGGCCGATCCGGAATGCCTGGTGGTGTGTTCGGGCGTGGCGCAGGCGATGACGCTGCTCGGATTCGTACTGCATGGACACGGACTGCGAACGGTGGGGGTCGAGGACCCCGGGAGCCACGAGCACGGAGCGCTGTTCTCGGCGGCCGGTCTGGACATGACCGCGTTGTCGCTCGACGGCGAGGGGCTGGCGACCGGGCCGCTCGAGGGCTCCGGTGTACGTGCGGTGGTGACGACACCTGCCCACCAGTTCCCGACCGGAATCGCCTACTCCGCGCAGCGTCGCACCGAACTCCTCGACTGGGCGCGCGCCGTGGACGGTCTGATCGTGGAGGACGACTACGACGGCGACTTCCGCTACGACCGGGCTCCCGTCGGAGCGCTGCAGGGTCTCGACCCGGAGCGCGTCGCGTACACCGGGTCGGTGAGCAAGTCGCTGGCACCGGGGCTGCGGCTGGGCTGGCTGCTCGTACCCTCCCGTCTGGCGGACGAGGTCGTCGAACGCAAACGCACCATGGATCTCGGCAACCCGGCCCTGGACCAGGCGCTCCTTGCCGACTTCATCGGCCACGGCGGTTACGACCGGCAGCTCCGTCGCTGCCAGCGTGCCTACCGGGAGCGGCGCGACGCGCTCGTCGGCGCCCTCACGGACCACTTCCCCGGCACCGAGGTCAGCGGTATCGCCGCCGGTCTGCACATCATCGCGCGGCTGCCCGAGCGGTACGGCCCCGAGCCGCGATTCCTGGACCTTGCGGCACGGTCCGGGGTGGCGGTACGCCCGCTGGCCGACTACATGGCGGCCGACGAGGGGGACGCCGGAGTGCGGCTGGTCCTCGGGTACGCGCATCTGGCGCCGACCGATATCGAGCGCGGCGTGCGGCTGATGGCGGAGGCGGTGCGGAAGGCGCTGTGAAGTGCCTCGGTCCTGCGGGCCGTTGGACGGTCCTCGTACGCCGCGCAGGGCGGGTTGTTCACCCGGGGTTCGCGTGGCGGCCGCAGCCGGGCAGTAGGCATGGCACGGCACACCGGCCCGAGCTGCCCTGGAGGCACAGCGATGTCACACAGCCCGCGGATACCCTCCCCCGACCGCCGTTCCGTTCTGCGCGGCACGGTCGCCGCCTCGGCGGCACTGGCTCTGCCCGCGATGGGAGCGGCGCCCGCGCTCCCGCTGTCCGGCCGCCCGCGCGCCGCATGGGGTGTGCAGACCGGCGATGTGACCTCCTCCTCCGGTCTGGTGTGGGTGCGCTCCGACCGGCCCGCCCGGATGATCGTGGAGACGCTGCGGGCAGAGGGCGGAACGGTCCTGTTCAGCAAGGTGCTTCAGCCCGGGCGTGTGGGGCAGTAGGACACGCGCCCGGCACTTACTTGCCACTATGGAAAGTAAATGCCATTCTCGCAAGTATGAGTGAACAGACGGATGCCGCGGCGGCGTTGAAGCGCGCGAAGCTCGCGGAGAGCGCCACACGCCGCCGCGGAAGCGGTTGGTACGCGCGGTATCTCGTCGTCTTCGCCGCCGGCCAACTGGTGCTGGTACCGATGGCGGTGCTGTGGCAAGGGCGGTCCGCGGCACTCGTCTTCGCGGTCATCAATGCCGTGCTCGTCGGGGGGCTCAGCATGTACGCAGCCCGGCAGCGCGTCATCCGCCGGGGGTTCGGCGCCCGGCACGGCACGCTGATCGGCTCCTGGGCGGTGGCCTACTCCCTCACCGTCGCGCTCAGCGTCTCCGCCTTCGAGGGCAGCGTGGTCTTCGCGGTGATCGGAGCCCTGTGGTGCGCGCTGCCGCCGGCGGTCGGTGCCTGGCAGGAGAATCGACGGTCGGCATGACGAAGAGAACGCAGCAGACCGGGAACGACGGGAAGGCCGAGAACGCCGGGAAAGAGACGCGTACGCATCCGCGCCACGCGCTCGCCCCGCTGCTCACCTCGCCCGTCCGGCTGTCGATCGTGGCGGCCCTGGCACCGCTGGACAAGGCCGAGTTCGGGTTTGTGCGCGACCTGGTCGAGGTCACCGACTCGACGCTGTCCAAGCAGGTCGCGGCTCTCGAGGAAGCCGGCTGGGTCGGGGTGGACAAGGGCAGGGTGGGGCGGCGGGCGCGGACCTGGCTGTCTCTGACGCACGAGGGGCGCGCCGTATACCGGCGGCATCTGGACGCGCTACGGGCCATAGCCGGCACCTGACCGATCGCCCCGGCCCAAGGAGGTGGCCGTGCCGGTCCGGCTCGGCACGGTGATGTCCAACCGGCCGGCCGAGTCCGCCCGTACGACCGCCGCGACCGGTGCGTACGCGACGACCTGGTCCGTTCTCGCCGCCGCGCTGCCGGGACTGCGGACCGCCGGGGCACCCTCGCGCGGGTCGGCAGAGATACGTGCGGTGGCCGCAGACCGCGTCGAGCGCTGCGGCGCGGCCGTCACAACGACAGCGGGGCCGGCCGGCGGCGGAACGGCGGACACACCTGGGCTCGCGGCCTCGCCGGTCGCGGTGGCTCATCCCAGCTGGTCACCGGCGCATCCCGGCTGATGGCCGCGCCGCGACAGGGAAGCGATCACTCCACGCCAGGAACGGCGAAAATCGGCCTATAGCAGTCCAGATTGATGCTTAACCCGTCAGTCACAAAGCGTTCGTGATCACGCAACACCGTTCGGTCACAGTGATGGCATGACAGATGTGACTTCTGCGAAGAGTGCCCGCCGCCCACACCACTGGCGGCGGGATCTCGTCGAACTGGCAGCCATGTTCACCGCCGTCGCGGTCGCCGACGCCATCGCGAACATGATCGGGCACGGGCCGGACGGCCCGTTCCTGCTCATCGCCTCAGCCGTGGCCCTCGTCGCCACGGCCGCCTTCCACACATGGTGGGCACGACACCACAGTCATGCCCCTCCGACGGACAGTACGGACAGCATCGACGTCATGGGAGATGCCGGGGTGGCGGTGTCCTCCGCGACCGGGGCCGCGGCACGGGGCGAGCTGAACGAGACGGCGCTTTGGCGGATGCGGACCACTGTGCGGGACACACCCGGCAGCCTGGCCGCACTGTGCATCGCCCTCGCACAATACCGGGTCGACATCCTCACCCTCCAGACCCATCCGCTGGCCGAGGGCACGGTGGACGAGTTCCTGCTGCGCGCCCCCGCGTCCCTGCAGGCGCAGCAGCTCACCCGGGAGATCTCCGGGGCGGGCGGCAGCAACACCTGGATCGAGCGGGCCGACGCCCACGATCTCGTCGACACCCCCACCCGGGTGCTGGGCCTCGCCACCCGTACCGCCCTTGACGCGGCCGAACTGCCGCTGGCACTGCGCCAGTTGCTCGGCCGCTGCACGATCCATTCGCTGCCTCCGGTCTCGCTGACAGGCCGGCCCACCGGAGAGATTCCGCCGGTGGAAGGCGTGCTGGAGGAGACGGTGATGCGGCTGCGCGACCCGAACGGTGGAGCCATCACCGTCGAACGGCCCTATCTTCCGTTCACGCCCACCGAGTTCGCACGGGCCCGCGCCCTGGTGGAACTGGACGCGCGCCTCGGTCCCCGTATCCCGCGCAGCCAGGACGTCCTCACCCTCCCCGAGGGCAACGAGATCACCGTGCGCCGCGTCGACCAGGGCGACGTCGAAGCCGCCGTGGCGATGCACGACCGCTGCTCCGAGCGCACCCTGAGCATGCGCTACCACGGCCCGGTCGGCGACGCCGACCGCTACCTCAACCACCTGCTCAGCCCGCGTTTCGGCCGCACCCTCGCCGTCCAGACCGCCTCCGGCCGTCTCGTCGCCCTCGGACATCTCCTCTGGGACGGGGACGAGACCGAGGTCGCGCTGCTCGTCGAGGACGAATGGCAGGGCCGCGGCATCGGATCGGAGCTGCTCGGCCGACTGGTCGCCCTCGCTGTCGAGGCGGGCTGCGGCAGCGTCTACGCCGTCACCCGTTCCTCCAACACCGCGATGGTGGCTGCCATGCGCGCCCTGAACCTGCCGCTCGACTACCAGATCGAGGAGGGCACGCTGGTCATCACCGCCCGACTTGACGCGACTCCCGTACGCGCGCTGTTTCCGTACGAACAGGCTGAGCGCTGAGGGCCTCGGTCAGATCACGCCATAGATCCTCCACGTCCTCAAGACCGACCGACATCCGCAGCAGCCGGTCGCTGACGCCCGCCGAGTGCCGGTCTCCCTCAGCCACGATGCGGTGGCTGATGGAGGCCGGGTGCTGGATCAGGCTGTCGACGCTGCCGAGACTGACCGCCGGCGTGATCAGCCGCACGGCCGAGATCACGCTCCGCGGGTCCCCGTACACCTCGAAGGAGACCATCGCCCCGCCCACGCTCGGATAGTGGACTCGGGCGATCCGCGGGTCGGCGGCCAGCCGGCGGGCCAGGTCGGCCGCCGTGGTGGATGCGGCCCGTACCCGTACCGGCAGCGTGGACAGTCCACGCAGCAGCAGATATCCGGCCATCGGATGCAGGACGCCGCCGGTCGCGAACCGCACCTGCCGGAGGCTTCGGGCGAACTCCTCGTCGCAGGCCACCACTCCGCCCATCACATCGCCGTGCCCGCCCAGGTACTTGGTCGCGCTGTGCAGCACGATCCGCGCCCCGTGCTCCACCGGCCGCTGCAGCACAGGCGTGGCGAAGGTGTTGTCGACGAGCAGCGGCACGGAGCCGCAGGCGTGCCGAACGGCTCGCAGATCGACCTCGGCGAGCGTCGGGTTGGCGGGCGTCTCCACCATCACAAGGCCGGTTTCCGGCCGGATCGCCTCCGCGATGCCCGCGGGGTCGGTCCAGGTCACCTCGGTCCCGAGCAGCCCCGCGTTCAGCAGATGGTCGCTGCACCCGTACAACGGCCGGACCGCGACCACGTGACGCAGCCCCATGCTCGCCCGTACCAGCAGTACGGCGGTGAGCGCGGCCATCCCGCTGGCGAAGGCGACCGCGCTCTCGGCTCCTTCCAGCCTGGCGAGCGCTGTCTCGAAACGGGCCGTGGTCGGGTTGTCGAGCCGGGCGTAGACCGGCGGTCCCTCCAGTCGCGCGCCGGTGGCGGCGAAGCCGTCGATACGCTCGGCCTCACCTGCGGCGTCGTACGACGGGTAGGTGGTGGACAGGTCCAGCGGCGGGGCGTGCACGCCGAGCTCTGCGAGGTCCTCGCGTCCGGCGTGTACTGCTTCGGTGGCCAGGGCCCGGGGTGCGGGGGTGACCGAGGCTGCGTTCTCCATGCCCGCACTCTGAACACCTACCGGGAGGTAATGGCCAAGGGTCGTGTTACGTTCGGCGAATGGCTGAATCTGTCGCACTCGACCCGGTGGATCTGCACATACTCCGCCTGCTGCAGAACGACGCCCGGACCACCTATCGCGAGCTGGCTGCGGAGGTCGGAGTGGCGCCGTCCACCTGCCTGGACCGGGTGACCAGGCTGCGCCGCTCCGGCGTGATCCTCGGGCATCGGCTGGCCCTGGATCCCGCCCGGCTGGGGCGCGGGCTGCAGGCGCTCCTCTCCGTGCAGGTCCGGCCGCACCGGCGGGAACTGATCGGTCCGTTCGTGGAACGGATCCGCGCGCTGCCCGAATCCCGGGCGCTGTTCCATCTCACCGGCCCCGACGACTATCTGGTGCATGTGGCCGTGATGGACACGGCCGATCTGCAACGTCTGGTGGTGGACGAGTTCACCTCACGGCGAGAAGTCGCCAGGGTCGAGACGCGACTGATCTTCCAGCAGTGGGACTGCGGCCCGCTGCTGCCTCCGATGCCGGTCGGCGCCCAGGATCATTGACAGGGCACTGACAGGCCACCGACAGGCGACTGAGATCCAATGATGGTGACGCGGAGGCCTCAGTCGTATGAGGATGTGCGCATGCCAGTCACTTCCAGCAGCGCGCTGCCACGACAGGTCGCCGACTCCTACGTCGACGCACTCATCGAACTCGACCCGACCATCGGCACGTATCTGGGACTCAAGGAGAGCTCGGGCCTCCTTCCCGACTACTCACCAGCCGGTCAGGAGGCTTTCGCCGAACTCGCTCGCGAGACACTCGCCAGGCTGGACGATGCCGAGAAGCTGCCGGCCGCGGAGAGCGATGCGGAACGGCGCTGCGGCCGGCTGTTGCGAGAGCGGCTGACAGCGGAACTCGCCGTGCACGAAACCGATGAAGGTCTGCGCACGGTGAGCAATATGCGCTCGCCGGTGCACACGGTGCGCGAGGTGTTCACCGTGACGCCGACGCAGACCGATGAGGACTGGGCGGCCGTGGCGCAGCGGCTGCGGGCGGTGCCGCGCGCCCTGGAGGGCTACCGCGCCTCGCTGGCGCTGGGACTCGAGCGGAAGCTGCTGGGCGGCCCCCGCGCAACCCGGACCAATATCGACCAGATGACCGAGTGGCTCGGCACGGATCGCAGCTGGTTCGAGGAGTTCGCGGCGGGCGGCCCCCTCACGCTCCGCACCGAGCTCGACGAGGCGGCCCGCAGTGCGACCGGGGCACTTGCGGATCTGCGCGACTGGATGCGCGATGTCTACGCCCCCGCCGTGGCGGACGCGCCCGACACGGTGGGCCGCGAGCGCTACGCCCGCTGGTCGCGCTACTTCAACGGCACCGACCTCGACCTCGACGAGGCCTACGCATACGGCTGGTCCGAGTATCACCGGCTGCTGGCCGAGATGAAGACCGAGGCGGACAAGATCCTTCCGGGCGCGGGGCCCTGGGAGGCGCTTGCGCACCTCGACGAGCACGGTGAGCACATCGAGGGTGTCGAGGAGGTGCGGGCCTGGCTGCAGAAGATCATGGACGAGGCGATCGAGGCGCTGGACGGCACGCACTTCGAACTGGCCGAACGGGTACGGAAGGTGGAGTCCCGGATCGCTCCGTCGGGCGGCGCGGCGGCGCCGTACTACACCGGCCCGTCCGAAGACTTCAGCCGCCCCGGCTGTACCTGGCTGCCGACCATGGGCGCCACGCGTTTCCCCGTGTACGACCTGGTGTCGACCTGGTACCACGAGGGCGTTCCCGGCCACCATCTGCAGATCGCGCAATGGGTGCATGTCGCGGACCAGCTCTCCCGCTACCAGGCGACGATCGGCGGGGTCAGCGCCAACGCCGAGGGCTGGGCGCTGTACGCGGAGCGGCTGATGGACGAACTGGGCTTCCTGCCCGACCCGGAGCGCAGGCTGGGCTATCTGGACGCGCAGATGATGCGGGCATGCCGGGTGATCGTGGACATCGGCATGCATCTGGAGCTGGAGATCCCGGCGGACTCGCCGTTCCACCCGGGCGAGCGCTGGACACCGGCTCTGGGGCAGGAGTTCTTCGGCAGCCACAGCGGACGGCCGGCGGACTTCGTGGAGAGCGAGCTGACGCGGTATCTGTCCGTTCCGGCACAGGCGATCGGCTACAAGCTGGGTGAGCGGGCGTGGCTGCTGGGCCGGGAGAACGCGCGCAAGGCACACGGCGACGCGTTCGACGCGAAGGCCTGGCACATGGCGGCTCTGTCGCAGGGCTCGCTGGGCCTGGACGATCTGGTCGACGAGCTGTCGAAGCTCTGACAGCGGACGGCCGAAGTCGCGTACGGCCCGCCGCGTCGGCCGGGCTCAGCCGAATGGCATGAGCCCGGCCACCGTCGGCCCGTGCGGCGGCGACGGGGAGCCGGTACGCGGTGGGCGCATCGCTGGACGTGGCGCCGCCGGCGGACGCCCCGCGCCAGGACGAGGTGCTGGAGTTCGCCGCGCGTCTGGAGGCGGCGGACCTGCCGAGCGCGATCGTGGTCGGCGTCGCGGGGGCGTGCGAGCGGGCGACATCGGCGGTGACGGCTGGGCGGTCGTCGAGGGCGATACGGCCCGGGCGAGCGGGCATTACGCGTGCGACAACGACGCCGTACTCGATGTCGTCCTGCGGGCGGCACGTCCGGTGCCGACTCCAGCGCATCGGACGCCCTGTTCCCGCTCCCGTACCCGTCCGTCGTGCGGTGGGAGATTTCGGGTCGCGGGTCCGGATCAGCAGCCGCAGTTGTCCGAGTCGAGAGGCGCGGTCAGCGGGTCGGCGTCGCGCTTGCGGCTGCCCTCCCAGGTCTCGAACTCGAAGCCCTCACGGGCCCAGTACTCGAAACCACCGAGCATCTCCTTCACCTGGTAGCCGAGTTCGGCGAGGGCCAGAGCCGCGCGCGTCGCTCCGTTGCAGCCGGGGCCCCAGCAGTACGTGACGACCGGCACCGACTTGTCCAGCAGCTGCTCGGCCTGCTCGGCGATCAGGGCGGTCGGCAGATGGACCGCACCGGGCACGTGCCCCTGGTCCCAGGACTCGGTGGAGCGGGAGTCGAGGACCACGAAACCCGGGTCGCCGCCGGCCGCCAGCGCCGAGGCGACATCGGAGACATCGGCGTGAAAGGCCAGGCCGGCCGCGAAGTAGGCGGCGGCTGCCGCGGGCGAGGCCGGCGGCACGCGGAGGACGGGGTTCGTGGCGAGCTGCGTCGTAGTCATGACCGAAAATCTACGGTCGGGGACCGTTTCCCTGAAGTGAGATCTCCCGGAACATGTCTTGATCGGCCGGGGATTTCCCTGCTATTTCTCGAGCATGACCGGATTTTCACCGGACGCCACGGATTGGCGCATCCTCGAAGCCCTGCAGAGCCGGGGCCGGGCCAGCTTCGCCGAGCTGGCCAGGGTCGTCTCCATGTCGTCGAGCGCCGTGACCGAGCGGATCCGCAGGCTGGAGGAGGCCGGGGTGATATCCGGATACACCGCGGTGGTGGAGCAGGAGCGGCTCGGGCTCCCCATCCTCGCGTTCGTACGACTCCGCTACCCGAACGGCAATTACAAGCCGTTCCACGATCTGCTGGAGACCACGCCCGAGATCCTCGAGGCCCACCATGTGACGGGCGACGACTGCTTCGTACTCAAGGTCGCCACCCGCTCGATGAACCACCTCGAGGAGGTCTCCGGAAAGATCGGCGCACTCGGCTCGGTGACGACGAGCGTCGTCTATTCCTCTCCACTGCCGCGCCGGGCGATCAGCCGCTGAGCGGCGCGGCACGCAGCCGCACCGCCGAGCCGTGCCGTTCCTTGACGACCTCCAGCTGGGCGGGGATCCGTCGGCGCAGATCGGCGACATGGCTGACGATGCCGACGCTGCGATCCCGCTCGCGCAGCGAGTCGAGCACGTCGAGCACCTCGTCCAGGGTCTGGTCGTCCAGGCTGCCGAAGCCCTCGTCGATGAAGAGGGTGTCCAGCTGTACGCCGCCGGCCTCGCCGGTGACGACGTCGGCGAGACCGAGCGCGAGCGCGAGCGAGGCGAAGAAAGTCTCGCCGCCGGAGAGGGTCGACGTGTCACGCTCACTGCCGGTCCAGGCGTCGACGACATGCAGTCCGAGTCCGGAACGCTTGCCGCCGGCCCGGGCGTCTGAGTGCACCAGGGTGTAGCGGCCGGACGACATGCGCTGCAGCCGTACGGTGGCGGCGGCCGCGACCTGTTCGAGGCGGGCCGCCAGGACGTACGACTCGAGGCGCATCTTGCGCTCATTGTCTGCGGAGGTACCCGCGGTGAGTCCGGCGAGGCGGGCCACCCGGTCGTACTCCTCGCGCAGCGGGCCGAGCCTGCGGACTTCCAGCACGGCCTGCCGGGAGAGCCGGGCGAGCTCCGCGCACCGGTCGCGGGCCGCGGCGAGCCCGGACGCGGCGTCGCGCAGAGCACGCTCGGCGGCGTCATGGGCGGCCCGAGCGGCTTCGGGGTCGGCGGCGCCGTGCTCGGCGGCGCTCCGGGTGTCCGCTTCGGCCAGCCGGTCGGCGACCGCGGCGGCCTCGGTCTGCCAGGCGTCGATCCGATGTTGGAGGTCACGCTGCTGCGCGTCGCCGAGCAGCGCGGCGGCCGCGGCGCTCGGTGTGTCGAACCCGGCCCGGAACGCCGCGTCGGCCAGCCGGTCGTCGGCCTCCTTCAGTCGCTGCTCGGTGGCGTCGGCAGACCGTACGGCCTCGGCCGCCTCGACGAGCAGCCGCACCCGGCGCTCCAGCAGCGCGGAGTGCTCGGCGACGCTGCCCGTGCCGCCTCTGGCCCGGGCCAGTTCGCTTTCCAGCGCGGTCTGTTCGCGGTCGAGGGCTTCCCGCTGCGAAGTCCGCGCGGCGGCGCGCCGCTCGGCCTGCTGCTGCGCGCCAAGCCGCTCCTCACGCTCCCGCTCGGCCCGGTCGAGCGCCTCGCGGGCGGCGTGCATACCGGAGGCGAGGCTGTGCGCGTCGGTGTGTTTGCGCTCCAACTGCTCGACGAATACGCGGAGTTCACCGGCGTCGGGGTCGTCGCCATCGGCCGCCACGCCGGAACGCCGCACAGAGCTGCCGACCGTGTCCCGCCCATCAGCGGTCGCGGCCTCGGCACGCCCCACCCCGCCGCTCGTCGCATCGAGTTCCACGTCGCCGGAGCTTGGTTCGGCCTTCGCCCGGTCGAGCGCGTCGCCGGACCTCACCTCCGGGCCCTCCGGCTCCCCGGCCTCGACAGCCCGGCTGCCCGCGTCGCCCCGCGTTCCAGCCCCCGTCGGCGTGAGCCGCGCCGCCTCCCGTGCCGTCGTGAACGCCTCGCGTACCACCGCCAGTTCACGTTCGGCATCCGCCTTCGCCCCGTCCGCCCGTGCTGAGTCCTCGTACGCCGCTTCCTCCGCCGTACGGTCGACATGCCCGTCCCCGGCGCGGGCCGGCGCAGGGTGTTCCGCCGAGCCGCAGACCGCGCACGGCCGGCCCGTCACCAGCCCGGCTGCCAACTCCGCCGCGATGCCCCGCAGTCGGCGCTCCTTCAGGTCGAGCCAGCTCTCTCGCGCGCTGTTCGCGCGGTCGCGGGCAGTACGCAGCTGCTCCTCGGCCTGCTCGGTGCGCGCCCTGAGCCGGTCCCGTTCACATGCCGCCCGCAGCCTTCGGCGGGCCGGTTCGAGCTGTCCGGTCAGGTTCTCTGCGCGGGTGGCCGCCTCCTGCGACGCCACGATCCGCTCCTGGTGGCTTCGCCGGACGCCCTCCCAGCCGGACAGCCAGCCCGCCGCGTCCTGGATGATGTCGTCGTCCGCCCGGGCCTGGCGGTCCAGGTCCGCGCGTTCGCGGGCAATCTCCGCGCTCCGGCGCTCCGCGCGCCGGGCGGCTTCGAGGCCGCCCAGGTCCTGGCGCAGCTTTCGTTCGAGCCCCGCCAGCTGTTCCGCGCCGGCCTCCGCGAGGTCCGGCGGAAGTACGGACCGCGCACGCTCCCGTTCGGCGTCGGCGCTGCGGTGTTCCCGTTCGGCGTCGTCGCGCAGCCTCAGCGCGGGCCCCACCAGCTCCGCCTTGCGGGCCCGCTCCAGCCGGGCCCGAAGTTCTTCGCGTTCGGGGCGCCGCGTTTCGAGCGCCTCGGCCCGCTGCCGTGCGTCCTCGTACCGCTGCTGCAGCCGGGCGAGTTCACGCTCGGCGTCCAGGGCGTGCCGGGCGGCAGCCTGCCGGCTTTCCGTCGCGGCCAGCGCCCAGTCGGCGATGTCCAGCATTTCCCGCGCGCCCGCGCGGGCGACGGCCGCCCAGGCGAGGACGGCCGCGGCGAGCCCGGGGTCGCCCGGCTGCTGTTGCGGCGGCGGCCAGTCGCCGGCCGCCGCGCCCGCCGCCTGTTCCATCCGGTGGGCGATCGCGAGCAGCCGCTCGTCACCGGCGCGTACCTGCTGCTCGGCCACGCGCCGCTGTTCGGCGAGGCGTTCCTCGACGGCGGCGAAGCGGCGGGTGTCGAAGAGCCGTCCAAGTAGCTTGCCGCGCGCCTCGGCGTCGGCGCGCAGGAAGCGCGCGAAGTCTCCCTGGGGCAGCAGCACCACCTGGCAGAACTGGTCGCGGCTCATCCCGACCAGCTGGTTGATCTCCTCGCCGATCTCCTGGTGGGAGCGGCTCAGCGACTGCCACTCGCCGATCCCGGCGTCGTACTCGCGCAGCCAGCTCTGGGCCCGTTCGGTGGTGAAGCCCTTGCCGTTCTTCTTGCGACGCGGCTGGGCCGGACGGCGTTTGATCTCCAGTCGCCGTCCGCCCACGGTCAGTTCGACGCACACCTCGGTGGGGGTGCCGGCCGGGGCGTGGTCGCTGCGCAGCGAGGCACCAGGGCTCTGTCGTGCGCCCGGCACCGCCCCGTACAGCGCGAAGCAGACCGCGTCGAGGACGGAGGTCTTGCCGGCGCCGGTCGGTCCGTGCAGGAGGAAGATCCCGGCGGTGGACAGCGCGTCGAAGTCGATCTGCTGGCTGGAGCCGAAGGGGCCGAAAGCGGTGACAGTCAGCTGATGCAGTCTCACCGGGCCACCTCGCGCACACCCTCGTCCACCCGTACGTCGTCGAAGGCTCCGCGCAGCACGGTGCGTTCCCGGTCGTCGGGCCCGCTGCCGCCGCGCACATGAGCCACGAAGTCCTCCGCGATCTGCTGGTCGCTGCGTCCCTTCAGCCGCTGTGCGTACGAAGTGGCGGCGTCCCCGCCGGGGCGCTCCGGCTCGAAGACGAGGCTCAGGGTGTGCGGGAACCGCTCGGTGAGGCGCGCCATCGGTTCTGCCGGGCGCACCGGATCGGTGAGGGTCGCCTCGACGAACGACTGCTCGTGCCGGACCAACGCCGGATCGTCGAGCAGTGCTTCGAGCGTGCCGCGCAGCCGGGCGAGGCCGCGCGGCACCGGGCAGTCGATGCGCTCGGCGGTGAGTTCGCCCCGCGCCCCGAGGTCGATGAGCCACATCGTCTTGCGGTGATGGGCCTCCGAGAAGGAGTAGGCGAGCGGTGATCCGGAGTAGCGCACGCGCTCCGTGATGGTCTGGCAGCCGTGCAGATGTCCGAGTGCGGCATAGTCGACACCGCGGAACACGGCGGAGGGCACGGCGGAGACTCCTCCGACGGTGATGTCCCGCTCGCTGTCGCTCTCTTCGCCGCCCGCGACGAACGCATGCGCGAGGACCACGGACCGGGTGCCCTCCTCACGCGTCGCGAGATCGGCCCGTACGCGCTCCATCGCCGCGCCGAGTACGGCTTCGTGGCGCGCCTTCTCCGTCTTGAACTCGCCCTTCACCAGGGAGGGTTCGAGATACGGCAGCCCGTAGCAGGCCACCGCGCCGTGCGCGTCGCTCAGCAGCACGGGCGTGCCGCACCCCGCCGGATCGGTGCGCAGATGTATGCCGGCGCGCTCGATCAGCCCCGCGCCGACGCCGAGCCTGCGCGCCGAGTCGTGGTTCCCGGAGATCATCACGGTCGGCACGCCCGCGGCGGCCAGCCGGTGCAGCGCCTCGTCGAAGAGCTCAACTGCCGCCAGCGGCGGCACGGCCCGGTCATAGACATCTCCCGCGACCAGCACCGCGTCCACGTCGCGCTCGCGCACCGTCGCCACCAGGCGGTCGAGGAACGCGGCCTGGGCGTCGAGCAAGCTCACCCGGTGGAACGACCGTCCCAGATGCCAGTCCGACGTATGCAGGAATCTCATGATCCTCGAGAGTAACGGTGGGGTCGGACATCACAGGCGGCTTCAGGCATCTCCGTACGCTTCACCGCCGAGTTCCAGTCCCGCCGTCCCCGCCGTCGCGTCGGCCAGCCAGGAACGGAAACCGTCGATGTCGGCGTCCGGCAGCCCGATCTCCATGGTGACGGCCTCCGCGTACCGGACCTCGCGCACATCCCGCCCGGTCGCCCGCAGATCGTTCTCCAGCTTGCCCGCCCGCTGGTGGTCGACGGTGACGGTGGCCAGCCGGAAGCGCTGCCTGGTGAGAGTGCCGAGCGCGTCCAGGGCTTCGCCGACCGCTCCCCCGTACGCCCTGATCAGCCCGCCCGCACCGAGTTTCACACCGCCGTAGTAGCGGGTGACGACAGCGACGACATAACGGACTTCTCGCCGCATCAGCATCTGCAGCATGGGTACACCCGCCGTGCCGCCCGGTTCACCGTCGTCGCTCGCCTTCTGCACGGCGGCTTCGGCACCGATGACGTACGCGAAACAGTTGTGGGTGGCGGTCGGGTGCTCCTTGCGGATGCGTGCGACGAAGGCCTGCGCCTCCTCCTCGGTGGCGGCCGGGGCGAGCGCGCAGATGAAGCGCGATCTGTTGATCTCGGTCTCGTGCACGCCCTCGCGGGCGACCGTCCGGTACTGCTCCTGCATTCCGCCACCCTATGCGCCGCCCGGAGGGGAATGCTCCGCGCCGGCCGCCCGTTGACCCGGGCATGTACGCAGACGCAGAGACGATCCGCAGGATCCTGACCTCGACGGGTGACACCTGGGCGGTGGTCGGCCTGTCCAGCAACGAGACGCGGGCCGCGCACGGCGTCGCCGATGTCCTCCAGCGCTATGGCAAGCGCATCGTACCGGTGCACCCCAAGGCCGAGACGGTCCATGGTGAGCAGGGTTACGCCACGCTCGCCGACATCCCCTTCGAGGTCGATGTGGTCGATGTCTTCGTCAATTCCGGCCTGGCGGGTCCGGTGGCGGACGAGGCCGCCGCGATCGGCGCGAAGGCGGTCTGGTTCCAGCTGGGTGTGGTAGACGAGGATGCCTACGAGCGCACCCGCGCGGCCGGTCTCGACATGGTCATGGACCGCTGCCCGGCCATCGAGATCCCACGGCTCGGCTGAGAGCCCACCAGCGGGGTGGAGCCGCATTGAGCACGATCCACAGCGACCGGCGGCCGGCCGCGCAACTGGCCGGGCTGGGCCTCGAGCCCGGCGGCGTCCTGATGGTGCACGCGGCGCTGCGCACGGTGAGTACGAGGACGCGGATCTGGACGACAGCGATTTCGCCGCTCTCGGGACGGACTTCGAACGCGGCGCGAGCGGCGCAGGTTTACGGACGGGTCCGGTGGGTTCGGCGCACAGCCGACTGCTGGGGCTGGTCGACGCGGTCGACTTCTCGCAGGGGTGGCTGCGGGAGCACCGGACGGCGCGGGCGGTGCCGGAGTGAGCACCGCCGCGCCGGGGCTTCAAGAGGGCCCGACTCCCAGTCCCTCGACGAGGACGGCGTTCGGCAGCCCGGCGAAGGCCTTGCCCGGAAGGATCAGCTTTCCGCGCCGTCGCCCACTGCCGATCAGGACCCACTCCGTGTCGACGACGGCGGAGTCCACCAGGAGCGGCCAGTCGGCCGGCAGCCCGATCGGCGTGATCCCGCCGTACTCCATACCGGTCTCGCCGGTCGCGGTGTCCATGGAGGCGAACGAGGCTTTGCGCGCGCCCAGTTGCCGGCGTACGACGCCGTTGACGTCGATCCGCGTGCTGGAGAGGACGACGCAGGCGGCCAGCGTGGCCTCGCCTCCCCGCTTGCCCGCGACGACCACACAGTTCACCGACTCGTCGAGCAGCTCCTGCCCGTAGTGCTCCACGAAGACCGCGGTGTCCGCGATCTCCGGGTCGGTGTCGACGTAGATCAGTTGCTCGACGGGGACATCGCCGCACCGGCCGCGGACCGCGTCGGCGACCGGCGGGGGCAGTAGGCCGAGGCAGTCGGCGGCGGGCCGGGCGTCGTCGAGGTTCCCGATGGGGGCGCGCATGCGCGCAACGCTAACAGCCGTGCCCTCGCCCGCGATTGATCGTCTCAGCGTACGGGTGGGATGGAGACCGCCATGGTCATGTCGACCGTCTCGTCGCCGTCGTTGCGATAGGCGTGCGGGACGTTCGCCTCGAAGGTCGCGGAGGTCCCGGCCGGTACGGAGTGGGGCTCGCCGTCGACGACGAGGGTGAGCTCGCCCGCGGTGACATGAAGCAGCTCGACCGTCCCGTCGGGGTGCGGGTCGGAGGCGCTTTCGTCGCCCGGCATCAGCCGCCAGCCCCACAGTTCGAGCGGCCCACGGCGCTCGGTGCCGACCAGCAGAGTGGTGTAGCTGCCGGTCGAGGTGGACCACATGCGTACGGCCTGCTCCGGAGGTACGAGGCGGACCTGCGGACCCTGCTCGTAGTCGAGGAGCGTGGTGATGCTGACGCCGAGAGCGTCGGCGAGTTTCACTGTCGTCCCGACACTCGGATTTGTACGTGCCTGCTCGATCTGAATGATCATGCCGCGACTGACCCCCGCCCGAGCGGCGAGAGCGTCGAGCGTGAACCCCCGCTCGCCGCGCCAGCGTTTGAGATTTCGGGCGAGCGACTGCGTGAGCTGGTCGAGGTCCGACACATTCCGTCCAATATTCTGGATGACAGAGTTCAATAGACTGCACTACCGTGTGGTGCACCCAAACGTTCACTGCACTGTACTGCGAGGCTCGTCATGACCGCACTGTTCGCCCTGGCCACCAGCTTCCTCTGGGGGCTGGCCGACTTCGGCGGCGGACTGCTGACGCGACGTACCCCGGCACTCACGGTCGTCGTCGCCTCGCAGTCGATCGCGGTCGTGGTGCTGGGTTCGATCGTCCTCGCGACCGGCGGCTGGCAGGAGGCAGGTCCACAGCTCTGGTACGCCGTCGCGGCGGGCACGGTCGGCCCGGTGGCGATGCTGAGCTTCTACAAGGCACTCGCGCTGGGCCCGATGGGCGTGGTCTCGCCGCTCGGATCGCTGGGCGTCGCCGTGCCCGTCAGCCTCGGGCTGATCATCGGCGAGCGGCCGGGACTGCTCCAGTTCGCCGGTATCGCGGTGGCCGTGGCCGGCATCGTGCTGGCGGGCGGACCCCAGCTGCGCGGTGCGCCGGTGCAACGGCAGGCGATCCTGCTGACGCTGCTCGCCGCCTTCGGTTTCGGCGCGGTGATGTCCCTGATCGCCGAGGCCTCGACCACCATCACCGGGCTCTTCCTCGCGCTCTTCGTCCAGCGCGTCACCAATGTCACGGTCGGCGGCGCGGCACTGTACGTATCGGTGAAGCGCGGCGCCCGGGCACTGCCGGAGGACGGCGGGATGCGGGTCATCCGGTCCTCGCTGCCCGCTCTCGCCTTTGTGGGACTCGCCGACGTCGCGGCCAACGGCACCTACTCCATCGCCGCGCAGCACGGCCCCGTCACCATCGCCGCCGTACTCGCGAACCTCTACCCGGTGGTCACGGTGCTCGCCGCACTCGTGATCCTCAAGGAGCGGCTGCGCCTGGTCCAGGCGACCGGCGCCGGTCTCGCACTGGTGGGCACGGTGCTGCTCGCGAGCGGCTGAAACTGGCCCTAGGAGTCCGGCTCCAGGTCTGCGAGCGCCACCAGCTGCTCCGGAGTGACGCCTTCCGGAATCGGTACGGGAGCGGGCGTACGCAGCGGAGGCTCCCAGCCGCGGACCGGATCCCAGCTCCGTACCACCCGGGCGGGGGCCCCGGCCACCACCGAGTGGTCGGGCACCTCTCCTCGTACCACCGCGCCTGCGGCCACCACCACATTGCGGCCGAGCCGCGCGCCGGGCAGGACCACCGCGCCGGTCCCCAGCCAACATCCGGGACCGATCTCCACCGGCTCGGTGCGGGGCCACTGCTTGCCGACCGGCTGGTGCGGGTCGTCGTAGCTGTGGTTGGTCGAGGTGATGTAGACGTACGGACCGCAGTACGTGTCCGAGCCGATGGTCACCCTGGTGTCGGCGATGACATGGCTGCCGCGGCCCAGGACCACACCGTTGCCCAGGGTCAGAATCGGGTCGGACCCCAGGTCCAGGCCCGGCATCATCCCGGCGGTGAGGGTGACCTGCTCGCCGATGATGCAGTGCTCGCCGAGTTCGATCCAGGCCTCACCGAAGACGGTGCCCTGCGGGAAGGCGAGCCGGGTGCCGGAGCCGAGCCGGCGGAAACGCAGCCGTCCGGGGTGCTCGGCGGTGACGGCGCCCGCCTCCTGCACCCAGCGCCAGCCTCGGTGGACGGCGGACGCGAGGACGCGCCGCCGCCAGGCGGTGAGCGATGAGAACGTGTTTCTGTTCTTCGGCACCCGCATACGGTAGTCGGCCGCACCTGGGTTGATCATCGCGGTGTGCTGTGATGTTCGCCCCAGCCGTCGTCCGACGTGGCGGACGGCCGAAACGGGTGCCCTCGTGCCAAGGCGTACGCGAGTGCCGGCCGAGCACCGGCCGAGCACCCCTCCCGCGAGTCCCGCCCGGCCGGTCGCCTACGGTTCACCTACGCGCGACCGGTGAGCACCGAGGAGAAGGCATGGCGGAGCGGGCTTTGATTTCAGGCGTGGGCGGCAGGACCCCGAAGGTCGACCCGGGGTCGTTCACCGCGCCGACGTCCGTGGTCGTCGGCGATGTCACCCTGGCTGCCGGGGCGAGCGTCTGGTACCAGACCGTGCTCCGCGCCGACTGCGGGCCGATCGTCATCGGCGCCGACAGCAACATTCAGGACAACTGCACCGTGCATGTCGACCCTGGCTTCCCCGTCACCGTCGGCGAGCGCGTCTCGGTCGGCCACAACGCCGTACTGCACGGCTGCACCGTCGAGGACGACGTACTGGTCGGCATGGGCGCCACCGTCCTGAACGGCGCGCACATCGGTGCAGGTTCGCTGATCGCGGCTCAGGCGCTGGTCCCGCAGGGGATGCGCGTCCCACCAGGATCGCTGGTCGCGGGCGTACCCGCGAAGGTCAGGCGGGAGCTGACCGAGGAAGAGCTCGAGGGCATCAAACTCAACGCCGCGGTCTATGTGGATCTCGCCAAGGAGCACCGCGCGGCGCACGAGGCCTGACCGGTCGGGCCGTGAGAGCAGCTCAGTCGGCAGTGGGGACGGGCTCCGGCTCGGTCCCCGCCGGCTGGGTCTGCGACTGTGCGGCGGCCTTCTTGGCGCGGCTCTTCAGGACGAGCATCGAAGTGAGCCCGATCAGGACCGCGAGGACCAGGCCCAGCCAGGAGAACCGCTTGAGCCAGGCTTCCGCGACGACGCCGACGGAGTAGATGACAGCGGTCGTGCCGCCGGCCCAGAGGATCCCGCCGAGGACATTGGCGATCAGGAATTTCCAGTACGGCATGCGCAGTACGCCCGCGAGCGGCCCCGCGAAGATGCGCAGCAGCGCGACGAAGCGGCCGAAGAAGACGGCCCACATGCCCCACTTCTCGAACGAGCGCTCCGCCATGGCGATCTGGGCCTCGCCGAAGTGCTTGGGGAACTTCCCGCCGAGCCAGGCCAGCAGGGGCCTTCCGCCCTTACGGCCGATGGCGTACCCGATGGAGTCACCGATGATCGCGCCGGCCGACGCGCAGGCGCCGAGGATGTACGGATTGATGTGGCCGTGCTGGGAAGCGAGCAGTGCCGAGCTGACAAGGACGATCTCGCCCGGCAGCGGGATGCCCAGGCTCTCGAGGCCGATGACCACCCCCACCAGGAGATAGACGCTCACCGCAGGGACGGTCTCCAGCCACTCCTGGACGTGCAACGCCGGTTCCTCCCGAGTTCGCGGGGCATCAGCTGCCCGGCGCGCGCCCCGTCGGCGCACGCCGGGCAGCCTACCTGGTCAGCCCGTGACCGGTTTCAGGCGTTGGGGCGCAGCGTCCAGACAATGGTCATCTCACCGGTCACCGCGCCGTCCTCGCGCTGGATGGCGATGACGACCGGGAACTCGGGGCGTTCGCCCGCGTCCAGTTCCGCGACGACGTCCGCGATGGGGCGGCCGAGGGTTGCGGTCGCCGTGACGACGCCCATCGCCAGCTTCTTGTAGCCGATCTCCGCTTTGACAGCGAGCGGTACGGCGCGGGTCATCTGGTCGCCGAAGGCGGCGATGACGATGGCTCCGCTCGCGGTCTCGGCGAGCGTGAACATCGCTCCGGCGTGCGGTCCGCCGACGTGGTTGTGGAAGTCGGCCTGGTCCGGCATACGGACGACGGCACGCTCGGCGGTGGTCTCGAGGAACTCCAGGTTCAGGGTCCTGGCCATGGGAACCGTGGCGGCGAGCATCTCGCCGACGGACATCTGATCAGTGCTCATGGAACGCGATGTTACCCACGAGTAGCGCGGCTTGGCCATCCCTGTCGGGGGTGGACGTGGCAGCGGTGCGGCGGCACCTCTATCGTTGCTCGCCATGTGGCCAGGACAGCAGCCGCCCGGGGGCGAGCAGAACCCGCAGGACCAGAACCCGTACCAGCAGCCGGGGTACCAACAGCCGAATCCGTATCAGCAGCCGGGGTACCAGCAGCCGGGGTACCAACAGCCCAACCCGTATCAGCAGCCGACCGCGCCGCAGTACGCCGTGCCCGGGCAGCCGCCCGGTGGGCCGCAGCCGCCGCAGGACAACAAGAAGACGACGACGATCGTTGCGATCGTCGCGGCCACCGCCGTGGTCGCGGCCGCAGTGATCACCGGTGTCGTCGTGCTGAACGACGAGGACAAGGGCACGACCGACGAGAGCGGCAAGGAGGCCGGCGCCTCCAAGACGCCGGGGTCGCAGAAGCCCAGCCAGGCTCCCGCTTCGCCGACCGAGAATCCGCGCGGCGGTGAGGACGCCAAGCCCACCATCGCGGGCTGGAAGGTCGTCACCAACCCGACGCGCGGTACGCAGTTCGACGTCCCGCCCACCTGGGAGGTCGCCGGGTCGGGCACGAGCACGTTCTTCGAGGACGAGAAGAAGAAGGACGGCTCTCCCGTCGTCGTCATGTCGTCCCCGGCGCACTACAAGAGCAAGTGGTGCACGTTCGACACGGACAAGGACGGCAAGCTCGAGCAGTGGGGCCTGGGTTCCGTCGGCACCAAGGGCGGCAAGGGTGCCACCGACAGCGCCACGGCTGCCTACAACGAGGCCGGCAACTGGGTGTGGGCCGGCTATGCGCAGACGGAGCCCAAGGGCACGGTCAAGATCACCAAGGCCAAGCCCTACACCTCCAAGTCCGGTCTCTCCGGCAGTGTCGCGACGGCCACCGCCCTGGGCGTCAAGAAGGACAACAAGTGCGAGACGGACGGCAAGTCGATCGCCTTCAGCTTCAAGAACAGCAAGGGTGACTTCACCAGCTGGGTCCTCTACGCCAACAAGGGCGTCCCGGACGAGGTACCGGACGCGACCATCGCGCAGATCCTGAGCACCGTGCGGCTGGCGGGTACTCCTACCGGGTAAGTCGTCCGGAGCCGGTGTCGGCCTGAGGTCCGAACGGGCGCGGGGGTCGCGGGACTTGCCCGCACCACCCGCGCCCGCCACGGCCCTGCCCGACCCGGCCGGTCAGTCCCGACCGGTCCGGCTCTCCGCCTTCAGTCGTCTTCCGGCATGGGTGCCGGCCGGGCCTCCTTCGTCCGTTCCGGCGTCCAGTAGTCACGTACCTCGTCGGGGCTCTGCCGCACATCGCTGCCGGTGGTCCCGGAGTCCGGCTGCGGCTCGGGGTCCGGGGCGGCCGGGGCGGTACGCCATGCGGCCACCACCACGACAACGGCGAGCAGAGCAGCGGCGGTTCCCCATCGGGTCAAGCTACTGCGACGCATCGGACTGCTCCTGTCGGGTTGTCAGGTGACGCCGCCCTGGGCGTCGAACATCGCCTTGACCGCGTCATCGAAGTACGAGCTCCGGTTCCAGCCGCCTGCGGCGAGCGTGCTCATCGCCCCGTTGACGGACCCCAGGCCGTTGGCATCGTTGAACTCCCGCAGCCACGGCCCGCCACTCGATCCGCCGCCGAAGTCACACTGGATTTCAATACGGCCGTCGCTGACCGCTCGCGTGGTGCCCTGGCAGGCCCACTGAAGCTCGCCGTTGTCGCGGTTGCCCGGGTAGCCCATCACAGTCACGGCCTGGGCGCGCGAGAAGTTCCAGCTCAGTCCGTGACCGCCGGTGACATTGACGATCTTGTTGCCGTTGAGCGGCCAGGTGGTCACCATCGCCACGTCCCGGCCGAGGTCGCTGCTGCTGATCCAGGTGTTGAAGGTGCGGAACTGCTTGGCGGCGAAGGTGCCGAAGGGACGGGCACCGGAGCGGTAGCGCGGCGCATAGGTCCAGTTTGTCATCCACGTGCCACCGCTGCCCCCGTGTACACAGTGCCCGGCGGTGATCAGCATCTGCTTGGAGGCGCTGTTGAGGGCACTGGCTGAGCAGGTGTAGTTGAGTCCGTTGCTGGGGTTGGTGAAGAACACCTTGCCCACCGCGGCGGATTCGTTGATCAGCGGCCTGACCGTGTCCGACCTTCCCCGGGCGGGCGGGGTCGATCCCGGCCGGCCGGTGGTTCCGGCCTTGCTCTGGGCGGCGTGTGGCGACCCGGCCACCCGGTCGAGCGAGATGGCTGTCCTCATCCGCTCCGGTGTCCAGTAGCGGGCCAGCGCGGCGGCGGCGGCCGGCGAGTCGACCGGCGCACCGCCGGCGATCCGCGCGGTGGCGGTGGCGGTCGTCGCGGCTGCGGCGGGGACGGCGGCGGATCCGGGCCCGGTGGGGACGGGTTCCGCCATGGTGGGACCAGCCCCGGCCAATGCCAGCAATGCGGCAGTGGCCAGCGGTAGAAGTGCGTGTCTCAGACTGCGCACGAGTGATACCCCCAATGGTCGATTCGGACGCACATTGCCGGAATTCGCCAGTCAACGCGCGGAGCAGTAGCGACCGTAGGTCTGGCAAGTACCCAAGGGATAGTCAGAAATCAGTCCCTCCGCTATTCGTATCCGTGCCGCGTATTTCAGTCAGTCCGGGTCCACTGCTTGTTTGCCGAATACTTGTGTGCGGGGTGTTGACGAGTGCAGGTGCCGTATGGCGCCTTGACACGGCATCAGCAGCCGGGGCGGGCGAACTCGTCCGCCTTCGCCGCACCTTGTGAAATACGGCAGCCGTGCGGGGCATTCCTGTGATGAGCCGCCAGGGCGCCGCGGCCGGCTGGACGCAGAAAGTTTCCGCATCTCCGCCGGAAAGCGAGACACTTTTCCGGCGGACTGATTAAGGCATCGCGCGGCCTTTCGTCAGCCCCGTGCCATTCGACCTTGAGTGATTTAATTGATCGTCGCCGCGGGCCCGGCCGCGCCGTGCCCGGGTGCGGCTCCTGGACGGCCCTTGGGGGCTTCATGCCCCGGCATGCCTCAGCGTCGAAGCATGGCCGCAGCGGCAGCCCCGACGCCCTCAGCCGATACTGAAGGCGCCGTCGGGCGGCTCGGGTGAGGCCACCGCGTCGGCGTCCCGTACCGCCGCCGCGTCCCCGATGAGCCGCTTCAGCGACTGGCCGTGCTCGACCCGGGCCGGGAAGGCGTCGGAGGCGGTGCGGCGCGCCAGTTCCGCCGTGTCGATGGGGGCGTGCGAGGCGAGCAGCACAGCGTTGCCGAAGCGGCGGCCGCGAAGTACGGCCGGTTCGGCGATCAGCGCGAGCTCCTCGAACACGGCCGCGAAAGTGGCCAGTTGGGAGCGGAGGAAGGCAAAGGGCGCGCCGTCGGCGAGGTTGGCGGCGTAGATACCGTCGGGCCGCAGCACCCGTTCCGCCGCGCGCGCGTACTCGACCGAGGTGAGATGGGCAGGCACCCGGGAACCGCCGAAGACATCGGCGATCAGCACGTCCGCCGAGTCCTCAGGAGCCGCTTCGACCCAGGTGCGTGCGTCCGCGCCGTGCACCTCGATGCCCGATCCTTCCGGCAGCGGAAGCCTCTCCGCGACCAGCGCCAGCAGCCCATGGTCGGCCTCCACCACGTGCTGGCGCGAGCCGGGCCGGGCCCCGGCCACATAGCGGGGCAGGGTCAGTGCCCCGCCTCCCAGGTGGAGCAGATCGAGCGGAGCGCCGTCGTCCGCGACGGAGTCGACGACATGGGCGAGCCGCCGTACGTACTCGAACTCCAGATGCGTGGGCGCGTCCAGGTCGACGTAGGACTGGGGCGCGCCGTCGACGGTCAACAGCCAGGCCCGTTCCCGGTCCACATCGGGCATGAGCTTGGCGGTGCCTCCGTCGACATCGCGGATGACGGGTATCTGCTCGTTCACCCTCTCATTGTGCCCAGAGTGCGGCGACGGCCTCGACGTGCGCGGTGGCCTGGGCCAGCCCCGCGCGGGCGGCGGGCGCCCGGAGAGCGGGGTCGCTCAGGTGACGGCCGAAGACCTTCCTGGCAGCGGCGTCCGGGGTGATGACCTCGACACGGGCGCCGGCGGCGAGACGGGCGGCCTGGGCGCGCGGCGAGACGACCACCTTGTTACCGGAGGCGATGGGCGCGATGACGACGACCCGCTCGTATCCGGAGGCGAGATGCGCGTTCGCCGTGGAATGCACTCCCCCGTCGATCCACTTGCGGCCGTCGATGGTCACGGGCGGCCAGACACCGGGGATGGCGCAGCTGGCGGCAACAGCGTCCACCAGCGGCACACCGCTCTCCTTGTCATAGGCCTTCAGCTCGCCCGTGACGGCATCGACCGCGGTCACGAGCAGTCGGCGCTCGGGCCATGTGTGCGAGACGAGCCGCCCGGCGATCACCTGGCGCCGCGCGGCTTCGTCGACGGTGTCCGCGGCGAGCGCCATCCGGCCGAGCTTTCGGCCGTACGCCTCGGGCGTACGGGAGGTGAGGATGGCCAGGACGTACTTGAGCAGCGGCAGAGCGAGCCGGCCGCCGATCTCCTCGTCAGGGGCGGCGAGTTGACGCTCGTACAGCTCGGCGATGCCCAGTTTCCCGGACATGAGCTGCGCGCCGACGACCGAACCGGCCGAGCTGCCGATGACGAGGTCGGCGGTGGAGAGGTCCACTCCCGCCTCGGCGAGTCCGTGCAGAATCCCGAACTCCCAGCCCACGCCGGTGATTCCGCCCGCTCCGAGTACCAGTGCCGTGTCTGCCATCCGGTCAGTCTGGCGCACAGCACCGTGCCCGCCTCCCGTGGGTCACGGGAGGCGGGCACGGCAGGTCAGACCAGCTCGGTCACCGTGCCGGCGCCGACAGTGCGGCCGCCCTCGCGGATCGCGAAGCCGAGCCCGGCCTCCAGCGGCACGTCACGGCCCAGCTCGACGGTCATGGTGACCGTGTCGCCGGGGCGCGCGACGGCCGTCTCGCCGAGGTCGACATCGCCGACGACGTCCGCCGTGCGGATGTAGAACTGCGGCCGGTAGCCGGTGGAGACCGGTGTGGTGCGGCCGCCTTCCCGCGCCGACAGGACGTACACCTGCGCGGTGAAGCGGCGGCTCGGTACGACGCTGCCGGGCGCGGCCACCACATGGCCGCGGCGCACCGCGTCCCGTGGCATCCCGCGCAGCAGCAGCGCGACGTTGTCGCCCGCCTCCGCCGCCTCCATCGGCTTGCCGAAGGTCTCGAGCCCGGTGACCACCGTCTCCGTGTCCGCGCCGAGTACCTGAACCCGGTCGCCGACGCGGACGGTGCCGCGCTCGACGGCTCCGGTGACGACCGTGCCTCGCCCGGTGATGGTGAGGACGTTCTCCACCGGGAGCAGGAACGGCGCGTCCGTGTACCTGACGGGCATCGGCACATAGGTGTCGACGGCGTCGAGCAGCGCCTCGACGGCGGCGGTCCAGCGGGGGTCGCCCTCCAGCGCCTTCAGCCCGGAGACCCTGACGACCGGTGCGGCGTCACCTCCGTAGCCATTGGCCGTCAGCAGCTCGCGGACCTCCAGCTCCACCAGGTCGGTGAGCTCGTCGTCGCCCGCGTCCGCCTTGTTGAGGGCGACGACGATGTGGTCGACGCCCACCTGGCGGGCGAGCAGGACATGCTCGGCGGTCTGCGGCATGACGCCGTCGAGCGCGGAGACGACGAGGATCGCCCCGTCCAGCTGGGCGGCTCCCGTCACCATGTTCTTGACGTAGTCGGCATGGCCGGGCATGTCCACATGCGCGTAGTGCCGGGTGTCGGTCTCGTACTCGACGTGCGCGATGTTGATGGTGATGCCGCGCAGGGCCTCCTCGGGGGCCCGGTCTATCCGGTCGAAGGGCACGAAGGTGCCGGTCCCGCGCTCGGCGAGGACCTTGGTGATGGCGGCGGTCAGCGTGGTCTTGCCGTGGTCGACGTGGCCCATGGTGCCGATGTTGAGGTGCGGCTTGGTGCGTACGTATGCCGTCTTGGGCATGGCTGATTCCCTCGGTCTTCCTCGGAACTCGAAGCGTGATGGGACCCCTGGGCCTTGCCGACCCTCCCCCTGTGGGGTCCGCCGGACGATCCGGGAAGGGTCAGCTTCGGGCGCCGTCGAGGGGCGCTGCGGCAGCGGCTGCGACCGCTGCGGGGAATGCGGCAGCCTTCGGCGCGTCCGCGACTGCGGACGGCGCTGCGAGGAAGGCGTACCGGAACATGTCGTTGATATTCGCCTACGGCCGTGGCCGCGTCGAATGGTTTTCCGCGTACGGGAGTTCAGCAGGTCACAGGTGCTTCGTGGCTTCTCGGACGGGCAGTGGCGAGAGCCGGTCGCGGGCGCCGTCGACGAAGTAACTCACCGCGTCCGGATCACCAGCGGGCCGACAACGTGCGTGGCGAGCGCGTCGACGGTGTCCCACCGGGTGACTGTGACGACGGGCCCGGTGGACGACCGGCAGCAAGCCGGAAGAGCAGCCCGGGATCATCAGGCTCACATTACGGCGATCACATCCCTGTGTCGGTTAGTCTCCCCGGATGCTCGACCCCGTCCCCAGGCCGTCCGCCGGCCTCGCCATCCGCTGTACCAGGGTGCTGTTCTCGCCGTGGTCGCGGCTGTCGCTGCTCGTGGCCGTGCTGGCCGCGGCGGCGGTGACGGTGGTGCTGTACGAGCCGCAGCGGCTGCTCTCGGCGGGCTGGCCGCCGCAGTTGAGCGGCGGCGCCGCGGTCGTGATGTTCGGTGTCGCGTACGGGGCGTGCACGGCGGCGTTCGTACCGAGGCCGTTGCTGAACCTGGCGGCGGGAGCGCTCTTCGGCTCGCAGGCCGGTTTCGTCTCGGCGCTGGCCGGGACGGTGCTGGGGGCAGGTATCGCGTTCACGCTCGGCCGAGTGCTGGGCCAGGACGCGCTGCGGCCGCTGCTGCGGGGCCGCTGGCTGAAGGCCGCGGACAGTCAGCTGAGCCGGCACGGCTTCCGTTCGATGCTGGCGCTGAGGCTCTTCCCGGGTGTGCCGTTCGCCGCGGCCAACTACTGCGCGGCCGTGTCCCGCATGGGCTACATGCCCTTCCTACTGGCGACGGGCCTGGGCTCGGTCCCGAACACAGCGGCGTATGTGGTGGCGGGCAGCCGGGCGGGTTCGCCGACGTCACCCGCGTTTCTGATCGCGATGGGTTTCATCGTGCTGACTGGGGCGGGCGCGGCCGTGGTCGCCTGGCGCAAGCGTCACGGGCTGCGCGGTGCGGTTACCGCTGAAGACCACCGAGCCACGGGCGCAGCCGCCCCCGAAGCTTCGCGGCGGACGGGGCCGGGCGCCAACTGAGGGTGCCCCCATGGGGTCCCACAGGGGCTGCGGCATTCCGGTTCACCCAAGGACGCTACGCTGCCTCACAACTGGCGCATGATCGGGAACGCTACGCGCCGTCAGACCGTGATCATTTCTTGGGTGGCGTAGTTTTCGATGTCTTGGTTCGAATCATTCATCCTCGGGCTCGTCCAGGGGCTGACCGAGTTCCTTCCGATCTCCTCCAGCGCGCATCTGCGGCTCACGGCCGCGTTCGCCGGCTGGCACGACCCGGGCGCGGCATTCACGGCTATCACCCAGATCGGCACGGAGACCGCTGTCCTCATCTACTTCCGCAAGGACATCGTCCGGATCATCTCCGCCTGGTCCCGTTCGCTGATGAACAAAGAGATGCGCAGCGATCACGACGCCCAGATGGGCTGGCTCGTCATCGTCGGCTCGATCCCGATCGGTGTGCTCGGCGTCACATTCAAGGACCAGATCGAGGGCCCGTTCCGTGATCTGCGGCTGATCGCAACGACCCTGATCGTGATGGGCATCGTCCTCGGCATCGCCGACCGTCTGGCCGCCCGTGACGAGGCGGGCGGCAAGCACCGCGCCAGCAAGGAGCGCAAGACCCTCCAGGAACTGAGCGTCAAGGACGGTCTGATCTACGGCGTCTGCCAGGCGATGGCCCTGATTCCCGGCGTCTCCCGCTCGGGCGCCACGATCAGCGGTGGTCTGCTGATGGGCTACACCCGTGAGGCGGCGGCACGCTATTCGTTCCTGCTGGCCATCCCGGCCGTCCTGGCCTCCGGTGTCTTCGAGCTGAAGGATGCGAGCCAGAGCGGGCATGTGTCCTGGCCGCAGACGATCTTCGCGACGATCATTGCCTTCGCGGTGGGCTACGCGGTGATCGCGTGGTTCATGAAGTTCATCACTACGAAGAGCTTCATGCCGTTCGTGATCTATCGAATCCTGCTCGGAATCCTGCTGTTCGTGCTGGTGGGAGCCGGTGTGCTCAGCCCGCACGCGGGCGAATCCGGCGGCTGAACCAGGGCCGTACAGGTAGCGCTATCTAGCATTTCCTAGCGCCTGATTGCAGCACCGCGCCATGATCATCTCCCACTCATCTCCCACCGGGGAGGCGGGATACACCCCACTAGGACGTGTGCGTCCGCAAAGTAGGGGATGACGCGGAAGGGCCCGCACGTCCGTGCGGGCCCTTCCGCTTGGCGGCCGGCCCGGGTCAGTCGAGGCTGAGGCGCGCCAGCAGGCCCTGGACACGGCCGGCGAGCGCCTTCTCCGGGTCCGGGCTGATGGTGGCAAGTGCCACTGCGGCCGTCACGATGACGTCGCTCAGCTCCTTCTCGACGAGCCGCCAGCGCGGGCGGTGAGGAAGTCGAGGGTGTAGCGGTCGGGGTTGCCGTAGCCGGCCAGGCCCATGAGCTTGCCGGAGCTGGTCCAGTTGCCGAGTCCGAGGTGTTCGGCGACGGTCTCGTAGAACCAGCCCAGCGACTGGCTGAACGGGAACTGGCGCAGGACCTTCAGTCCGTCGGCGGTGCCGTGGGCGAGGGTGGCGGAGACGCCGTCGCCGGAGCCGTCGACCACCAGGACGGCGGCCTCGTCGAAGCCGCTGGGGTGGAAGGCGGAGGCGGCGTGCGCGAGGTGGTGCTCGACCACGGTGACCTGCCGGGGCCGGTGGTGGCCGAACAGGGCGGGGGCGAGGAGTTCGGCGATCAGCTCGGCGTCCGTGCAGATGTTGCTCGGCGTAGGCCAGGCCGGGTTGAAGGCGATGGCGATCTCGTCAACGTCGGCCAGGGTGATGCCGGCCTCGGACAGGCAGTAGGCCGCGGCCACCGCGCAGGAGCGGGAGTCCTTGTGGTGCTTGCGGCGGGAGAAGCGCTCCTCCTCGGCGAAGGCGACCACCTTCCCGTCGATGACCAGGCAGGCGGAGGGGTGGAGGCAAAGGGGGAGGAGGGGGCGGCGGTACGGGCCGATTCGGCTGGTGCCCGTCGTCCCCGATCGGCGACCGGTGTTTCCCCTCCACGATCCTTGCCACAGCAGCCTCCTCAAGGCCTGGGTTCTCCACTGCAGAAGCGGAGGCCCGCGATGCACGAGGGCGCACATGCGCCTGTACGCCTGCTGCATACAATCCAGCGACTGGGTCGCTCGTCAGCCTTCGAGCGGGCGGCCCTGTGCTGCCCGCAGGCGGGCAGACCGGAGATCCGCGTGCGAGCAAGTGGCAGTTCGTCTTCGGGGGTCGGGAGCGTGAGGGCATGGACCACACACCGCTGGTCTGGGAGGCGATGCCGAGCGCGACCATCACCTCGGCGAGTCCCATGCCGTGGCCGGGACAGGGAGCCCGGCCACGGTGAGTACGTCGGTGCAGCCGGCCTCCTTCCCGGCAACCAAGGCGCGGATCTGGGCCTTGGTTGCCGTCCCGCGCAGCGGCAATCGCGGAGCCAACTCAGCCCTCTACCGCATTGCCCTCGTCCGCATGTCCAGAGACGCCCGCGCCAACGAGTTTGCCGCGGCGGCGGACCGTTCCGACTTTCCTGCCGGTGGATGTCGGCCGGTGATCGGCCGCGTCCCGCTGCTCGGCGAGCGGGAAGCTGCCGCCATAATGGGAGGCATGCCCTCCAGCCCGCACCACCCCGCACCCGCGTCGGAGAACCTCTCGGGCACGGACGCCGAGGACCTCGCGCTGTACCGGGAGAAGTTCCGGTGCCGTCTGCCGGAGTCGCTGGACGAGTTGCACGGCCCGACCCAGGGGATCGTCGAGCTGCCGCTGCACATGGCCTGGTCCGGGATGACCTCGTACGACCTGGGCAAGCCGCGCCAGCGCATGGGCCTGTACCGCACTGTCTTGCATGAGGGTCTGCACGACGACCTGCCCCGCTACCTCAACCAGGACCTGCTCCTCCAGCTGTGGCCGGTGCTGCGCACTCTCGTCGGCCGCACCGTGCGCACCGTGTGGGAGGACGCCTTCGCTCAGCTCGCCTCCCGCACCCAGGCAGCCGCGTGACGGACATGCCGGAGCTGCACGCGCGGCTCCTGGCGGATGTGATCGCCCTCGGCTCCCCGTATCCCCTGGTCCTCACTGGCGGGTATGCCGTGCGGGCGCACCGCCTCGTGAACCGCCCCAGCCAGGACCTCGATGTCGCCACCGAGAACCCGGCGCCCATGGCCGACATCGCGGCCACGCTCCGCGCCGGCCTGGAAGCCCGCGGCTGGAAGGTGCACGCGCTGGAGACCGCCCCGCTGTCCGCCCGCTTCACCGTGACCGACCCGGCCACCGGGCAGGACTGCGAGGTCGACATCCTCAAGGAGATCTTCTGGCGGCCGGTCGCCCAGAGCCCGTACGGGCCCGTCCTCGCGGAGGAGGACGTGATCGGGACCAAGGTCCGCGCCCTCGCCGACCGCGGAGCGCCCCGTGACCTGATCGACGTGTTCGCAGCCTCCCGCCGTTGGAACACCGCCGATCTCGAGGAATTCGGCCGTCGCCACGCCCGCGGCCGCTTCGAGCGCGAAGACCTGCAGGCAAACCTCGCCGGATCCGAGTGGACCGACGACGAAGCCTTCGCCGCCTACGGCCTGGACCAGGCCACCATCACCGCTCTTCGTGCCTGGGCCGTGGAGTGGGCCGACGACCTCGCGGCCCGACTCCTCGAAGAGTCGGATGATCCGGACATCGACTGATCACATCTGGCCGACCACCGGAAACGGGAGCCCGGGGAAGCCGAGCGAGGGGCAAGTACGGTGCCGTGGAAATATCCCCACGGCACTGGGCAAACTGGCCTCTCACGGGCGATACGGCCAACGTCCGACTCCTCCGGGCAGCCAGGCCACGCCTCGAAGGTAGAGCTCGGCAAGCACTTCGGGCGTCCACGCTCTGAGGAACTGACTTCCCTCAAGCCCGCAGTCTGACGACGTTCTATCAGCGCGGACGACCGCCGCTGAGGTGGCGAAAAGAAGAGCTCCTCGCTCGCCAACACTGCTCTTCCAGTGGCCTGACCAGCCAGCCCGCCGGCGCACCCGACACGCCATCAGAACGAGCGTCACGAGCGTCATTTCAGCGTGAGGATATCGCCTGTAACGCCCATACCGCACATAATGTGCAGGGGCAAAATCGCAGGCCAGGAGCCCTTTGCGGCCGACTCCAAGATCGCCACCACTCCACGTGATGCGTCATCGCAAACATGTCAACAGAAAACAGGTCGAGGAAAACAGCAGGTCAGCGACGCGTGCGACGCAAATCGGATTCAAGATCAATGCGCATTGCGTGCGCAGCGCGGGCTACGTGCACACTCTCGACGCACGCCAGGCCCCCCGCAGGGGGCTCCGGGATCGACCGGCAAAGAGCTCGCCGTATGGCATTTGAAATGCTATACATGTCCCATGGCTGACGACGACACCGACTTTCCGCCCGGCGACGGCCCCACCAGCGGCATCTCCGTCTCCCTCACGGCCGGCACCCTGCAAGCGATCCGTGAGCGGGTCGGCAAGCGGGGTGTGTCCGCGTTCTTGGAGAAAGCCGCGCAGCGGCAGATCGAGCGGGACAACCTGGACGAGCTGATCGCCGACTTTGACAAGAACCTCGGCCCCGCCGCCCCGGAGGCAGTAGCCGCCAAGCGGGCGAAGCTCACCAGCGGCACCTCCTCCGATGCCGGGGCGGCCGCGTGAGCGGCACTCTGATCCTGGACAGTGAGGGCCTGACCAAGGCCGTGCAGCGCGACCGCGAAGTCCACGAGTGGCTCACCGCCGCCCGCGACGCCGACCTTCCGGTGATCACCTCGGCCGCGGTCCTCGTCGAGGTGATCCATCCCCGCATCAACGACGCCGCGCTGAAGTGGACGCTGTCCCGGCTGCGAGTCGAGCCGGTCGCCCAGGCCCTCGCCCAGTCCGCCGTCGGCCTGCTGCGCACGGCCGGGCTGCACGGTCATAAGTACGCCATCGACGCCATGCTCTGCGCCACCGCAATCGCCCAGCCGGGCCGCGTCACCATCCTGACGTCCGACGTCGAGGACATCACCATGCTCACCACCGACCACATCCGTGTGACCGCCGAGAAGATCTGATCCCCGCCGCTGCACCCGCGTGGTTCGGCGGCTGGCCAGCAGCTCGCCGATCTCTGCCTTGAGCGCTTCTGCCTCGGGCTTCGTCCCGTGCACGAGCACAATGAGGTGAGTCGGCGGCGGGAATCGCACCCGCCGCCGCTCGCAGAACCGTGCGGGAGCCTCTCGGCTCACACGGCTCCCATCGCCCAGCCATCAGGCTTGAGGCCGAACCGCCAGTGGGGGGTCTGTACGGTCATCGGCCCTGTCTCACTTTCGGTGGTGACGGAGCGTGCTGCTATCCGAGGAGGATGCGGTGGCGAAGGAGGGCGAAGCCTGCTCGTCCGTGCATTTGGCGTGCGATCCGTTTGGTCTTGGTGTTGACGCCCTCGGTGGGGCCATTGCTGTACGGAAGGGTGAGCGCGGCGATCACAGCGTCGCGGTCTCGCTCCAGGCCTCGGGTGAAGGCGTGCAGATGCGGCAGATCGGCTGCGCGGACCTGGGTGATCCAGAGCTCGAGCACGTCGGCGTTTCCCGGGGCGGGCTTCAGGAGCGGGGCGAAGGTCCTGATGTGGGTGGCCAGTTGGGTCATCTCGGGGCAGGCGGCGGTGAGGCGGGCCAGGAGGTCGTGGTGCTCGGCCTTGAGGTTGCCGGGCCGGCTGAGCAGCATCCGGGCGAGCCGGCGCGGGGAGATGTGGCTGCGGTCGGCGTCCGCGCGGCCTTGGTTGATGTACTTGTGCAGGAGGTTGAGGCAGCCCGTGAACCCGAGGGCCTTGATCTCTTCGAAGAGATGCAGGACGGGGACGGCAGGGTCCTCGGCCCGGCGTTTACGCAGGTGCTCGCGGTAGGGATCGACAAGGCTGGAACGGTACTTGGGAACGCGGAGCATCCGTTCGGGCTGATCGGCCCGGGCGTAGCGTTTGACGGTGTTCAGGGCCAGTTGCAGCCGGCGGGCGCATTCGAGCAGGCCCACGCCCTGGTCGAGCAGGCCGTGGACCTGGTGCCAGCGCTGAAGGGTGGTCTGTGCGCGGGGCCCGTCGTACAGGGGCGCGTCCAGCACGGTGGCCCAGCAGCTGCTGTGCGCCTTGACCTCGCTCAGGGCGGCTTCGCACAGGTTGTGCCACAGATGCCAGCGGTCACCGACCTGCACCGCGTCGGGCAGGGCACGGCGGATGGCCTCGGCGTACGTCGCGGAGCCGTCCCGGCACACGACCTCGATGCCCGGGTGCTCGCGCAGCCATGCCTCCAGGGTGTCGGCCGTGCGGTCGGGCAGCACGTCGATCCGCTCGTGGGTCTCGGCGTCGATCACGACGGTGGCATAGCGGTGCCGCCGACGCAGAGCGAAGTCATCGACGCCGATCACGCGGGGCACCCGTCCGGTGGGCAACGGGATGCGCAGCAGGGCGCGCAGGGCCGTGTGACGCGACAAGCCTACGGCGAGTATCGCCAGCAAACGTGCCCCTGCCCGGCCCGCTAACTCCTTGGCCACGGCCTTGACTTGCCTGGTCAGTCGGGCGGTGCGCCGCTGGTAACGCTCCGGCACCCCCGGCACCTGCTCGCGGAAGGTATGACGGCACCCGCGCGTGGGACACACCAGACGCCGCGCCCGGACACGGACCACTACCCGCCGCCCGTCCACCGACACATCGGCCACCGTCCGCAGGTGAAAGCCGTGCACCCGCCCGGACGGCGCCCCGCAACCCGGACACGCCACCCGGCTCCTCCGGCGTCCTCGCCCGCACCAGAATCCGCTCGCCCTCGTCGGTCACGTCCTCGATGACCAGGGGCGATAGCCCTGAAAACACCACATCTACAAGCTCGTTGACATTCCGCACGTCACGTCAACGACGAATCAATACGCTCCGTCACCACCGAAAGTGAGACAGGGCCGTTAAATTGACACACCCTCAGGCATCCGAAAGAAGGTCAGCTCAGTCCCGCCGTGCTGGCAGTCGGACCGCATCGGGTCCGAAGCGTGCCCGAGCTCTGTCGGCTGCAGCCTCGATCCGGCGTGCTTTGTCGTCACTTGCCCCGAAGGTGAGCTGCCGGGTGGCCGAGCCCGCGTCGAACAGAGCCTTCGCCCGCAGCGTGATTCCGCGGACCCTGGCGCGCTGCAGGCCGAGAGCGGCGTGCAACGCGTAGGTGACCGAGCGCAGTTGTGGACTGTGTGCCCGGTGAGTTCGGGCAGGGTGCGGTTCCCGCGTGGTCGTCGAGTGATCGGCGTACCGGACGATCAGTGCCAGGGGCCGGCCACCTGTCGCTCACGGCGGAGCTGGGTCCCGATGCGCCCAGGATGCGCTGGGTGATCGTGTCGAAGGCGGTCAGGCCGTAGGAGGCCAGGTTACGTACCAACGCCGGACCCGTGCCCGGCAGGGCCGCGGCCGGCAGACCGGCGGGGAAAGCCGCGATGACCTTGGGAGTGTCGGGGACGACGCGGATGGCACCGGATGCGCCGCGGGTGGCCGCCATCTGGGTGAGCAGCGGGTTGGGCGCGACGCCGATGGTGCAGTCGGCGTCGAAGTCCGCGGCGGCGCGCGTCTGATCACCTTGGAGGGGGCGAAGCCGCTGCCCCTGGACACGCTCCCGCCCGCTCAGCCCGCCGAGATGTTCGTTCAGCTTGCCCGTCGGACCAGCGCCACGGCAAGCCGCCCCGTCCTCACCCCGCCCACGTTCGCGCCAGACGTCGCATTCTGCCTGTCCACCAGGGAGGATGCCCTGGAATGGCTGCGCACCGAACACCCCAACCTCATGGCCTGCGCAGACCATGCCACTGAGCGCGCCCTCCACCGTCGCATCGTCCGCCTCACCGCCGCCCTTCTCCTTCACGAGGACGCTTGGCATGACGCCGCGGCCCTGGAGCAGGTGCGCCTTGCCGCCGCTCGCCGTGACGACGACTGCCTCGGGAGGCCAACGCACTATTCGATCTGAGCACCGCCCGCTTCCACTGCGACTTCGCCGACGCGACGCCACCGCTGGAACAGGCCCTCGCTCTCTCGAGAACTCGGCGAACAACTCGACGAAGGCAACGCCCTCGCTGCCCTCTACCGTCACCGGCGGTGCCCTGCGCCACTCTCCTCTCTCCCTCACGACAGCGCCCTGCCCACCGCCGACTCCGCCGCGCCCAGCGCCCGGCCGGAGACCACGTACTGGACGGCCCCCTCCATCTCCGGGGCGAGGTACCGGTCCGGGCCCGGGCCCGGCACCGTCTCGCGCAGACCGTCCCGGACCGCGGCCGTCACCGGCGCCGGGCTCAGCGGCGCACGCAGATCCAGGGCCCGGGCGGCGGTGTACAGCTCCACGGCGAGGACCCGGCCGAGCCCGTCGAGGGCGCGGCGCAGCTTGCGGGCTGCTGACCAGCCCATGGAGACGTGGTCCTCCTGCATCGCGCTGGAGGGGATGGAGTCGACGGAGGCCGGGGTGGCGAGCCGCTTCAGCTCGGAGACGACCGCGGCCTGCGTGTACTGGGCGATCATGTGGCCAGAGTCGACACCGGGGTCGGCCGCCAGGAAGGCGGGCAGGTCGTGGCTGCGGGCCGGATCGAGGGACCGGTCAGTGCGGCGCTCGGCGATCGAGGCGACGTCCGCGACGGAAATAGCCAGGAAGTCCAGGACGCAGGCGAGGGGAGCCCCGTGGAAGTTGCCGTTGCTCGCCAGTCTCCCGTCCAGCGTCACGACGGGGTTGTCTATCGCGCTGGCCAGCTCCCGGGCTGCGACCAGTTCGGCGTGCGCCAGGGTGTCTCGCGCGGCCCCGTGCACCTGGGGCGTACAGCGCAGCGAGTACGCGTCCTGCACGCAGCCGCACTCCTGCCGCCGATGGCTCGCGATCACCTCCGAACCGGCAAGCAGCGCCCGCAGGTTGGCGGCGCTCTCGGCCTGTCCCGGGTGCGGGCGGAGCGCCTGGAGGTCGCCCGCGAAGACGGCGTCCGTGCCGAGCTGGGCCTCGACGCTCATCGCGGCGGCCACGTCGGCGCTGCGCAGCAGCAGGCGCAGGTCGTGCAGAGCGAGCACCAGCATGCCGAGCATGCCGTCGGTGCCGTTGATGAGGGCGAGCCCTTCCTTCTCCGCGAGGGCGACGGGCGCGATGCCGGCGGCGGCGAGCGCCACGGCGGTCGGCACGAGCGTGCCGTCGGCGTCCCGTGCCTCACCCTCGCCCATCACCGCGAGGGCGCAGTGCGCCAACGGGGCGAGGTCGCCGGAACAGCCCAGCGAACCGTATTCGCGGACGACCGGTGTGATGCCCGCGTTGAGGAGCCCGGCGTAGGCCTGCGCGGTCTGCGGGCGTACCCCGGTGCGGCCGGTGGCCAGGGTCGAGAGCCGCAGCAGCATCAGGGCGCGGACGACCTCGCGTTCGACCTCCGGACCCGACCCGGCGGCGTGTGAGCGGACCAGGCTGCGCTGCAGGACGGTACGGGCGTCGGCCGGGACGTGCCGCCCCGCCAAGGCGCCGAATCCGGTCGAGACGCCGTAATGCGGCTCGGAGTCGCTGAGGAGGCCCTCGATCACCTCGCGGCCGCGTGTGATCTCTTTCAGCGCCTCGGGCGACAGGACGACCGGGGTGCCGTCACGTGCCACGGACACGACGTCGGCGGCGGACAGCGGACCGACCCCCATCACCACGGCCCCCAGACCCACAGCCCCTGTCACTACAGTCACGTGCTCACTCCCCCAGGTATGCGATGGCTGCTGCAGGGCAGAGGTCGGCGGCCTCGGCGGCCTCCTGGTCGTCCATGTCCGGGGCTGCGCCGGGGACGAGGCACACCAGGCCGTCATCGCCCTGCTCGAAGAGGTCCGGCGCGATCCGGACGCAGTTGCCCGAGCCCACACAGCGCTCGCGGTCCACGGTGATCCGCATGTCACCACTCCACGGGGAGGGCACTGACGCCGAAGACCAGCCCCTGGCGCACCGGCACCTCGTCCAGCGGGACGGCGAGCCGCAGTTTCGGGAACCGGTCGAAGAGCTTGCGGAGCGCGACCTCGACGTCCAGGCGCGCGAGGTTCTGTCCGACGCACTGGTGGACGCCGAAACCGAAGGCGAGGTGGTTGCGGACGCGCCGCCGGAGGTCGAGTTCGCGGGGCAGCTCGTAGACGCCGGGGTCGCGGTTGGCCGCGGCGTTGAGGAGGACGACTCCGTCCCCGGCCCGGATGACGACGCCCGACGTCTCGATGTCGGTGGTGGCGACGCGGACGATGCCCCCGGTCAAGGACAGGAATCGCAGGAGCTCCTCGACCGCGTCGGACCACGGCACCTCGCCGCCGAGCAGTCGGGCCAGTTCGTCCTCGTGCGTAAGCAGGGTCAGGACGGCGAGCGCGATGGTGCTGACGGTGACGTCCTGCCCCGCGACGATGAGGACCGTGCCGTAGTGCACGAACTGCTCGGGCGTCAGCGTCCCGGCCCGCACCTGAGCGATCAGGTCGTCGAGGAGACCGCTGCCGTCGGCGGGCTGGTCCAGCTTGCGCTCGTAGACGGACCGCAGATAGTCCTCGAGGACCGGCACGCGGTCGAAGTGCCCGTAGAGGGCGTCGTCCAGCCGGCTCCGGTCGTCCTCCGGGATGCCGAGCATTTCCGTCATGCTCGCGGTGACCAGGGGACGGACGTACGAGCCGACCAGGTCGGCGGCCGCACCGCGCGGCCCCGCCGCCAGCGCTTCCAGCCGCTCGTCCGCGACCGCTTCGAGCGCGGGCCGCCAGGTCTGGATCCGCTTGAGCGAGAGGCTGGGTGACAGGGCGCGGCGCTGCTCGGTGTGCAGCGGCGGGTCAGTGCGCAGGAGGGCCCTCATCGAGGGGTGGCGGTCCGGGCGGCCGAGCACCAGGAGCCGTGCAAGCTTGGGGAACTCGGCCTTGTCCCGGTCGACGGTGAGCCGTTCGTCGGCGAGCAAGGAGCGAACGACGCCGTGGCCGGTCACCGCCCAGATCTCCCGCCCGTCGTAGAGCCGGATCCTCGTCACGGAACCGCGGTCCCGCAGGTCCTCGTAGGCTCGGGGCGGGTGGTACGGGCACTCCCGGGTCAGTGGGAGACCGGGCAGAGCGGTGTCCTGGACGGGGGTTTCCTGATCGGCGTTGTCCATCGTCACTTCCTGGAAGGGGCGGTCGGCGAGAGTTTCGCGGCCACGGCCCGCAGCGGCAGCGGCCCCAGCAGGTCGGCCGGGATGATCCCGGTGAACCCGGCTTCGTCGAGGTGGTCGATCACCGCAGGCGCGAGGGCCGCCCTGCCGCCCGCCGGGAGGTAGGGAGTGGCCATGTCGGCCGTGAGGCCGGGGCACCGCGCGGTGACGGCGGCGGCCAGCGCCTCCTCCCGCGGGGTGCCCGGGGGCGTGGGCCGGCGGGGGAAACCGTCGCCCTCGGCCGTCACCCCGGCCTCGGCCCAGGCTTGTGGGGTGGGGTGTACGGGCGCGTCCGAGCACACCACGAACCGGTGCGGCAGGACCAGGGACGGGTTGCTGACCAGGGCGGCCGCCAGCTGGGTCCGGAGCCCCGTCGGCGTAACCTCACCGGCCGCGTAGGCGACGAGCCGGGGGCGGCCGTCCTCGCCCGCCTCGGCGAAGACCCCGGCCGCCGTGACGCCGGGGAGCCCGGCGAGCAGCGCGGTACACGCCTCGGTATCGGCCCACGCGTGGTCGACCTGGACCCAGCCGCGGCCGAACTGCCGTCGTGGCAGAGCGAGTCGGTCCTGGACCTGACCCAGGGGGGCCATCATGGGGACAGTGCCGTCGGCCCAGCCGGAGACCAGCGTTCCGATGCCGTGCAAGGCCCGCACGATGCGGTCGCCGTCCGTCACGGAGGTGTGACCGTGCATCGACAGGGTGACGCCGTCCTCGCCGGTCTCCACCGCGAGGTACAGGTCGGCGCTGTTGTCCTGCCAGTCGATGGGGATCTTCTCGATGACGAAGTCATCCGTGACGCTCCCGACGAGGGCCGGCGCTTCGGTGTCGATCTCCGGTCTGGCCACGGCGAAGTAGTTGTAAGTGACGCCGATCCTCAGGCTCATGCCGCGTTCGTGGCCCGCGCGGGCCCGTTCCTCGATCATCTCCAGCGAGGAATAGCGCGCGAAGCGCTGCGCCGCGACCACGGACCGGAAGACCTTGGTCAGCAGGGATTCCGAGGTGTCCGCCGCCGCCACGTCGAAGACGACGAGCGCGGGCTGGAAGAAGCAGCCGACCGCCGACGACAGCATCGGGTCCGCCCTGTTGGCCGTGTCCATGGACACGACGCACCGGTCGCTGCCCGACAGCGCCGCGAGGGCGGTGCCGAACGCGGCGAGGTAGACCATGCCCGGGGCGATCCTGCGCTCGGCGGCGAGGCGTTCGGCGGCGAGCGCGAGGCGCAGGGACTTGAGCGTCACGCGCTCGTACGGGCTCGGCGGCGTGAAGCCCTCGAAGTGGCCCACGGGCGCGGGCCGGAAGTCGGGGAACATGCCCTGTGGGATCGACCGGTAGCGGTCGCGCCAGTACGTACGGACACGTTCCCGGTAGCGGGCCCGCTCGGCGGAGTGGTCCAACTCGGCCTGTTCACGAGGCTGTCGAGCATCGGGCAGCGGTACGTCGTCGTGACCCGCCTCGATCAGGGCGTGGAACGAGCGCTCCAGGACCAGCCAGCTCTGCCCGTCGATGGCGCTGTGGATCGCCGCCGCCACCACCCAGGCGGCCCCGCCCGGCTCCCTGATCAGGGCGAACCGGGCCGGCCGGTCCCAGGCGGGGTCGAAGGGGCGCGCGGCGAGGCGCTCCGTCACTGAGGAGATGTCCGAGGCGTCGCCCTCCGTGCGCAGGTCGAAGGTGACCGGCCACGGCGGGCGGACCGCCTGGCCGGGGGTGCCCGTCTCGGCGAGGAGGAAGTTGGTGCGTAGCGACTCGTACCGGTGTACCAGCGCGGAGAGCGCCGAGAGGACGGCCTCGTCGGCAACGTCGGCGTCAAGCCGCCAGGGCCGGGTGATCTTCACACAGTCCCGGGTGGCACCATAGGCCGGAACGTCGAAGTAGAGGAACCAGTAGTGTTCCTGGCCCCAGAGCATCGGCGCCCAGATGGTCTCGGAGTTCTCCGCTGGCATGGTCTCGCTGTTCACTGCGGCTCCCATTGTCGAACCGTCATATGTGCCGGTGCCGTGCCGTGCAGGGCCAAGGCCGCCCGGTAACCCGGCGGTGCGGGCACGTCCCGTACCGCCCAGTCGCCCGCCACGCCGCCACTCGGGTCGTACGCCCGGACGGCACCGGAGGCTCCCGGTGCCCCTGAGACGGAGAACCCGAGGCCGCGCCCGAGCATGTGCGTCCCCGCCGCCTTGGTGCACGCCTCCTTCCGCGTCCACATGGACAGGAACACGCCAGCCCGGTCGGCGGCCGGAGCCGCCGCCACCAGGGCGCTCTCATCGGCCGTGAAGAACCGCCGGCTCAGTGCCAGGAAGTCCCTGCCCTCCCGCGGCCGGTCGAGGTCCACGCCGATGTCCCGGGGGCCCGTCACGGCGAGCAGTGCCACCCCGCCGGAGTGGGACAGGCTGAACCGCAGGGCGGATTCGTGTCCGGCGATATACGGCTTCCCCCAGCGTCCGGTCCGCCAGATGAGGCGCGCAGCGTCCTCTGCCAGGTACCGGCCGAGGACGCGGCGCGCCGCGGCGCGCGCGGTCTCGAAGCGGCTGCGGAGGACCGGATCGGTGATACGTACCGACCGGCTCCGCTCCTCCTCGCTCAGAGCCGCCCGTAGCCGGCTACCCGCCCGGGCTGTGGCTGCGTCGAGGTCGAGCTGCCAGACGTGCACGGTGTCGGCCCTCACCACGGCGCTCAACACGCGGCCGCCTGCGTCGACTTGTGGTCGGCGACGAGCTTGCGTACGAAGCCTGCCGCGGCCGCCAGCGCGATGGCGCTTACCAGGTTGGAGATGGCCACGGTCCAATAGAGCCCGTCAGGGGTGTCGAGCACAGCGCAGGCCCAGCTGCCCGCGACGACGTTCCCGCCGAAGTAGACGAGGTTCAGCACGACCGCGCGGCGGCCTCCGCCAATGTGTTCGAGGAGTGTCAGGGCGACCAGGACGGGGCCCTCGACCGCGTAGGTCAACCCCACGATGGCCAGGTACCTGCTGGCCGCCACTGCCGCGTCGGCTTCGGCGTCGCCGATCATGACGTGGGCGATGGCGTCCCGGCCGAAGAACGTCACGACGGCGATGACCGCGAAGACGGCGAAGGACAGCGCGATTCCGCTGCGGTACGTCGGCACCAAGCGTTCGTACGAGCCCGCGCCACGCTGCTGGTTGACGATGATCCCGGTGGCCGAGCCCAATACGAGCGCGGGCATGATGATGAGGGTCTGCACGGCCGACGCGGTGGCGAACCCCGCGACGGTCGCCTCGCCAAAAGGCCCCAGCACCCAGATCAGGGCGAGACTGTAGAGGGAGATGATGGCGAGAGTCGCGCCCACTGGAAGGCCCACGGACTTGATGTGTCCGAGCACGTCGCGGCGCCAGGGCGCGCGCTGTCCCTGCTGCCAGAGCCCGGCGCGGCGCAGCAGCCACAGGCCCGCTAGCGTGCCGGCGGCGGCGCAGGCGGCGGCCGCGATCGGCAGGCTGTGCATCCCAAGTCCGGTGCCCAGGCCGAGCCAGGCCACCAGGACGATCTCGATGGCGGAGCTGACCAGGGTCAGGACGAGCGCCTGCCGGGCGAACCCGAAGCCGCGCAGCGCGGACGCGCACAGCGCGGGGCCGAAGCCCAGCAGGCTGACCACGGACATCCAGCGCAGGAACCAGACGAAGTCCTGCCGGGCGGAACCGGGCACGTTGAAGAGGTCGGCGAAGCCGGACGCGCCCAAGGAGAGCACCGCGGTGAGCGCCACACCGAGGATCACCCAGACCTTCACCATGCTCACGGTGATCGGGAAGACGTCTTCCGGTGTCTCGCGGCCCTTGCTGAGCGAGCAGGCGACCTGGGCACTGACTGCGAGAGCCGCGTTGACCGCGCTGAACACCATGCCCAGGGGGAGGAAGAGCGAGCGCACGTACAGGGCCTGACCACCCATGCGCCCGACCATCGCGACCAGGATCAGCATGGTGAGGTAGCCGACGATCTCCCCCATGACCATGGGGACGGCGAGACGCCCGATCTGTGTCGAGCCCCGGACCGGGCGCGCGTCGCCGGTGCCCGGGTCCGCCGTGCTTTCCCCCGCCTTCGTAGTCTCCCGCTGGTCGTCAGCCATGAGCCCTGCCCTCGCCGAGCCCGTTGAACACGCTGAGTCGCTGGATGTTCTCCGTACCTTCCATGTACTCGACGCCGCGGGCGTCCCGGGCCAGCTTCTCCAGGAAGGGGTGCTCGAAGCGGGCACCCGGCCCGAAGAAGTCCAGGGCCCGCAATGTCACGTTCTCCACGAGCCTTGCCCCGCGGAGCTTGGCCATACACGCGAGCTCCCCGGCGGAGACATCGGCATCGACCGCCGCCGCGGCCCGCCGGGTCAGCCGGCGCACGGCCTCGATCCGGCGCGCCATGGCGTCGAGTCGGTCGTGTTCGGCTCGCGTCAACCGGGCGCGGTGGTCGCGTACGTACTCGTGCGCGGCCCGGGCCAGGCCCACACTCATACTGGCCACGACAGGCCGCAGCAGGTTGAAGGTGCGCAGCCAGCCGGCCATGCCGCGGCGGGTGGGTGACAGGTGCCTGCCCAGGACTCGCTCGGGGGCTATCTCCACGGACTCCAGGGTGATGGCGCCGAGTTGCGCTCCTCGCAGACCCAGCGTGGCGACGGGTTCCGCCGTGAAGCCGAGCGCGTCCGCCTCCAGGAGCACCGTGTTGACGCCGAGCGGCCCGCTCCGCGTACGGGCGAACACCACGCCCAGCTGGCCTCTGACCGCGTTGCCCACATAGCGCTTGGCGCCGTTGAGCCGCCAGGGGCCGTCCTGATCGTCTCGGGTGAGCGTGGTGGTCATGCCTGCGGCGTCGGAGCCGCGCTCGGACTCGGTCAACGCGAAGAATGTCCAGGTGGGTTCGGCGAGGACCCGGCCGTAGAACCACTCCTTCTGCTCACGGTCCCCGAGCGCGTCGACCAGAACGCCGGTCATGGGTGCGCCGGGGGCAGCGAGGGCCGTGGCGAGGTCCCCCCAGGCCGCCTCCTCGTAGTACACGATCCGTTCCAGGGCGGTCATCAGGTGGAAACGGTGTCCGGAGATCTCAAGGGGGTCCGGGTTGTACTCGGGCGGTATCTGCAGGGTGCCGAGGCAGCCGAGGCCCGCGTGGTGCAGCAGGCGCGTCGGGGTGGTCGGGTCGCGGTCCACCTCCAGGGCGTGGGGCCGCACCTCGGCCCACCACTCACGGGCCTGGCCCTGGAGCAGCCGATGACGCCGGTCGAGTTCGATCACGAGGTGGCCCCTGTTTCCGCGTGGGAGTAGCAGATGTACGCGTCGGCGATCAGCTCGGAGAGCAGGGCCTCCCGGCCCGGGCCGTCGACGGTGAAGCCGAACGCCCCGAGGAGACGCAGCAGCATCCGGTCGGCGCCGGTGATCTGGTGGTGCAGGTCGCCGAGCATGGCCGTGTCGAGCCCGGCGGCGAGCAGCACGGTCTCGGCCTCCATCTGCGCGGTGGCCACGTCGGCGAGCGCACCCTTGATCAACTGCTGGTGCATCAGGGGCTCGTCGTGCGCGGTGCGCTTCCCCAGGTGGCCGAAGCAGGCGTCGAGCAGCCGCCGGGACAGGCCCAGGCGCAGCCACGCGAGGGCGGCGACCAGAGCACGTTGATCGTCCGGGTTCTGTGAGGCACGGACCGGGTCGGCTCGGACGAAGGCCAGGCCGCATCCTTCCAGCGGCGCCAGGGGCGGCGGGGCCTCGGGCAGCTGTGCCACCGGGACCACGGCGTGGCCCGTCGGGCCGCTGATCAGTGTGGCGTCGGGGACGGCACAGTACAGTTCCTCGACGGCCCGCAGCGCGCCCGAGGCACGTGCCGTCTCGCCGAGCCCTCGGTGGAACCCCGCGTACGCGAGATCCGCTCGCGCCGCGTCACTCTGAAGCGTCATGGGCTTGTCCCTCCTGGACGGCGAGGTCCACACGGCAGAGCCCCAAGTAGCCCAGTCGCGCGTCGTAGTCGGCGAGGACGACGGTCCGGCCCTCCCGGCGCAGGCGCGGGAGTTCGTCGGCGAGCACCGACCAGATGCCGGCGCAGGGCATGCCCGGCGGGGCGGTGAGCAGGTCGGCACCGCCGGGTGGGCCGTCCCGGTGCCCGGTCAGGCCCGCGCCGGCGATCACCACGGGCCGGCCTGTCCGGCCTGTGGCTCCCGCCAGGTAGGCGGCTAGCAACGAGGCCACCTCACCGGGCGCGATCCCGGACCGCTGCTCGGGCACCAGGGTGCCCAGTTCCCCGGAGGTGTCGAGGACCAGCGCGACGGCCGCGTCGCGCCGGGCCCGCAGCGGTTCGGGCACCGGCCCGCGGTGGAACACGGCGCTCTGCTCGGCGACAAGGACCAGGGCTCGGCGGCCGTCCTCGACGGCGACGCCGTCTCTGGCCAGGCGCAGGGCGGTGAACGGCGACGTGACCCCCTGGTCGGAGACCGCGAACGCCAGCCCCGTCCGGGACGTGGACCGCACGAGGCGGCTCATGGGCCAGCCGGGCGCCGCGTCCGGGGTCGCGTGGGCCAGCAAAGCCAGGTCGAAGCCGTCGTCGTACGGTGCGAGCGCGGGCAGCAGGGCCGAGACCATCGCCGCGTATGTCGTACGACCCGCGTCGAAGCCCTCCTCGTCCACCGGGAGCCCGTAGGAGGCGACCAGGTCCGAGAAGAACTCCCGGTCCCGGTCCTCGAAGCTCTCGATCCGGTCGAACTCCCGCCCGTGCACGTGGGCGAGGCGCAAGGGTGTGGAGATCGGGCCCGTCGAGCCGGCCGTTCGCGGGGGTACGGACGTGTGGATCACTGTTCGGACTCGAGCTGCCTGGCCGCGTAGTCCGCGAGCGACCTGACCGTCGCGAAGTCGCTCGGCTCCAGTGTCTCGGGGTCAAACTCGAACCCCAGCTCGTCCTCCAGCTTCATGAGCAGTTCGAGGATGCTGGTCGAGTCAAAGCCCAGGTCGTCGAAGAGCCTGGTGTCCGCCGTGATGGAGTCCGCCTCGCGGTTGCGCATCTCGGCGAGTGCCGCGATCACGGTCTGCGTGATGCGAGCCGGGGCGGTGAAGGGCTCTGCGTGGGTACCCATGGTGGCGTGCGCTCCTTTGGATCTCTGTGTCTCTGAATCGGTCGCTGGACGGCGACGTCGTTGTCCGACGGCCGCTCGGCCGCCGTGCCGGTTATGTCGCCGCTCCGGCCGTATCACCGGACGCTCCGGTGAAGTCGTAGCTTCGCTGGCGTACGAGCAGGTCCTCCGGCCGGTCCCGCTCCCGTACCAGGAGGGGCCGTCCCTCGTACACCAGTACCTCGGCCGGGTGGCCGTGGCTGAGGAAGTGGACGGGGGAGGCGCTCGGTCCGTACGCGCCGGACTGGAGCACGCCGACCAGGTCGCCGGTCTCCAGGGACGGGAGCCGGACCTTCTTGCCGAGCGTGTCGTTGGGGGTGCACAGCGGACCGGCGATGTTCCACACCTCGTCCGCCTCCGCGCCGGTGCGGCTCAGTAGCTGGATGGGGAAGTTGCGCTTGACGAAGGAGCCGACGCCGACGGCCGCCATGTGGTGATGCGTACCGCCGTCGACGATGGCGAACCTCTCGCCCCGGGACTCCTTGAGATAGCGGACCCGCGTGACGTACACGCCGGCCGGCGCCGTGAGGTACCGGCCCAGCTCCATGATGATGCGCGTCTTGGGACGGCCCGCGGTGAACTTCTCGATCAGCGGGTTGAGGAGCGCGGTGAGGACGGAGGGATCCAGGTCACGCTCGCCCTCGAAGTACGGCACGCCCAACCCGCCGCCGATGTCGACGAGTTCGAGAGGAAAGCCGAGGGCATCAGCGATCTGCTCGGCGGCCTCGAAGATCCGCTCAGTGTGCTCGGCGACGACCTGTTCGTCAAGCACGCGGGTGCCCATGTAGATATGGATGCCGACCAGGCGCACCGAGAGGAAGCGCTCCGCCAGGTCGGGCTGCGCGAGCAGCGTTTCCTGGTCGATGCCGAACTGCCTGCCGGTGCCGCTCATCACGAGCTTCGCGCCCTTGACCGAGAAGCTCGGGTTGACCCGGAGCGCCACCCTCGCGGTGACCCCGCGTTCGGCGGCGAGCCGGTCCACCAGCGCCAGTTCGTCCAGGGACTCGCATACGATGGCCGCGATCCCCGCGTCGAGGCAGGCCGTGAGCTCCTCCTCGCTCTTGCCGGGCCCGGGGAAGACGATGTCCTCGGCCGCGACCCCGGCCCGGCCGGCCGTGGTCAGCTCGGCCAGCGAGGAGACCTCCGCGCGCGCTCCCAGAGAATGCAGCAGCGCGCAGATCGCGATGTTGGGGTTGGCCTTCAGGGAGTAGAAGATCTCCACGGCGGGGTGCAGCAGGTCCCGCAGGCCGCTGTACTGCCGGGTGACGGTCTCGGCGTCGTAGACATACAGCGGGGTTCCGAACTCCGCCGCCAGATCCGATACGGGCACGCCCTGGATGTGGAATTCAGCGGCCATGGCGGTTCTCCTCCGTGAGGGCCGCGACGCGGGCGGCGATCTGCTGGTCGAGCGAGGCGAGACGGTCGTCGCTGTCGGCCACGACAATCCCGTAGAGGCGGCCGTCGAAGGTCCGCGGCCCGTCGTCCTGGAGCCGGTGCTCGGCGGCGTTGACGGTGGCGTAGTTGTTGACGATGAGACCGGCGGGGGTGCCGGGGGCCAGCAGCAGGTCCTGGAGGAGGTCCGCGAGCCGGGCGAACGGCAGACGGCCGCGCAGGGTGACGGGGTACTGGGTGGCCAGCGCGACGCGGCCTTGCTGAATCCACCGTTCCCGGACGCGTTCCTGGTACGTCGACATGTTGTTGCGTGCGTTGATCTCGACGATCGGGTAGAGCCCGCCGTCCGGATCCACCATCGCGTCGACACCGACCGGTCCGAAGTACCCGTCGCTGTGGAGCCGGGCACCGATCAGGCGCGACGCTTCGGCGAGTTCGGCCCGCTGGGCGTCGTCGAGGCGGGCCGGGATGCGGTGACCCTTGTGCACTCCGGCGTCGGTGACGGCCTCCCGGACGAAGTCGAAGGTGACAGCGCTGTCCTGGTCGACGGTGAACTGGTAGTTCAGATTGGTCTGCTTGGCCACCCACGTCTCGATGACCATGTTCACCCGGTCGTCCCCGCTGCGCTCCGCGCGACGGGCGATCTTCCTGGCGACACGCTCCAGGGAGGTCCGTTCGGACAGGACGAGCAGGCCCTTGCCGGAGACGCCGTACGAGTCCTTCGCAACGACCGTCCCACCCCGGTCGAGCAGTTCACCGGCCTCCGCCACGGCGCTGTGGAGCTCGTCCACCGACCGGCAGATCCAGCCGCGGGGCTGGCGCAGTCCGAGGGTGCTGGCGACCTCACGGCTGTACGTCTTCCCGTTGACCGTCTTGCACACCTGCGCGGATGGCCCCGCGAGCCGCAGTCCGGCGAGTTCGGCGACGCGCTCCTCGCGCTCCGATACCCCGTGCGGCCACAGGACGGGACTCGGCACGAGCGTGCCGAGCTCCTTGAGGAGACCGGGGTCCGCGAGCACGTCCTCGGTGACCGTCAGCTGCGGATCCTGGGCGACGGGCGTGAGGATGTGCGGAAGCTCGAAGCCCAGTGCCACGAGATGCGCCAAATGGTCGGCGTCCGGGGCGGACTTGAGGATCACCCGGTCCCGCGCACCGGCGAGCAGCAGGCAGAACTCGTCCATGCGGTTCGCGATCTCCCTGGTTGCGCTCACCGCGATCCGGGGCAGCCCCGGCTCGTTCTCCCCCCACTGGTTCTCCACCTCGAAATTCCCGAGCAAAACCATGGGCGTGTCGAGTGCCCCGGCGAGAACGGATCGGATGTGGGTAGACCAGGCCGGCGTGGATGACGGTTGCATCATGCTCGCTTTCAATGCTCGAGGACCATTGCCGAGAACGTGGCGCCGAGCCCGACGGAAGTCATCAGATATCGCTGCCCGGGCCGCAGAATGCCCTTCTCGCGCGCAGTCAGATAGTTGAGGAATGCGTCGGCACCGAAGCAGTGACCGATCTCCGGGAGGTTGTCCAGGAAGAGCCGGTCCTTTCCCCGGATACCCAATTTGTTCAGCACCGGCAGCCAGGACATCCGATTGACGTTGTGCGGCAGGACGAGGTCGATGTCCCGTACCTGAAGTCCTGCACTGTCCACAGCGGCGCGCACCACATCCGCCAGTGCCGCCGGATAGGTTTCCTGGAACTCGACCGCCGATTCGGGGGACATGTACATACCGTCCTCGAATTCGCCTCGGATCTGCGTGGCATATCCCAGGACGCGGTCGCGCGGGCCGCCGAGGCCGACCAGGGCGGCCGCGGCGGACTCCCCCATCACCCCGGTGTCGGGAATCACTCGGGCGCTGGCGGTGAACACCTTCTCGCCCATCAGGACGAGGGCGAGGCCGTCCGGATCACCGTCCGCGGCAAGCAGCCGACCGGCGAGGTCAACGGCGAGGAGGCCGGACGCACAGGCGTGCTGGGTCACACAGAAGGCCTGCGCGTGACGCAGCCCCAGCTCGTCCCGGACCTCGTGCACGGTGCTCACAGGATAGGGGGCGGCCACCGGCATCGTACGGGCCTGGAGGACGTACCGTACGCGGTGTTCATTACCCTTCAGCGACTCCAGCCGCTCGGCCGCACCAAGAAGTTGGAGGGCCGGATCATCCTTCTCCGTGACCCGCACCTCCCTGAATCCGAAATACCGCTCGTACAAGTTGATGCGCGGCTCGGGGACCTGGTTCTGCTGGAGAAACTCCCGTACGGGAACACGCCGGTCGGGCCAGTAACCCGCGACTTCTCTAAGCGCTGTCAACGGAATCTGCTTACCGGCTCGGCATATTGGCGCCGCCCACTCGGGACTTGCTGTTCCTCCCGGACCGGATCGCCTAGTATTGCGGACATGGTCAACGGAGCAGCCCACGAAGCAGTCAACAGCGTCGGTCGCATATGCCGCCTGGTCGGCGAGGAAATGGGAGACATTCTCACCTGCCCGCCCTTGGCACCGGACGAGGATTTCCTCGCGGCTGGCGGCGACTCCCTGCACGCCGTCGAACTGGTCTCGCGGCTCGTGGCACGCTGGCAGCCGGCCGAGGGGGATGCCGCCGACCGCCTGCAGGCGGCCTTGGTGACCGCTGTCTTCGACGACCCGAGCCCGGGCCGTCTCGCGGCGGTGATCGTGGCCGGAGGTACCCCCCTCGCCCCCTGACCGGGACGGGGCTGGCCGGTCACGGCTGGCCCTCGGCCGGCGTGCCGGCGGGCGGCAGCCTGCACACCCGCTTCACCGCCATGAGGTCCGGTTTCCCCAGCGCCGTACGCGGCAGCTCGGGCAGGACATGGACGCGGTGCGGCACCTCGTAAGCCGTGAGTCTGCCGCGGCAGTGCGCCAGCAGGTCCGCCACCCCCGTCCGCGGATCGCGGAGGACGACGGCCGCATGCACCGACTCCTCGCCGTCCTCCTCATGGCCGAAGACATGCGCCTCCGCCACATCGTCGTGCTCGCCGAGGACGCCGCTCACCAGGCCGGGATTGACCTTGCGGCCGCCGACGTTGATGAACGTGCTCTTGCGTGCCAGGACCGTGAGGTCGCCCCCGGCGTCGATCCTGACCAGGTCGCCGGTGTCGTACAGACCGTCCTCGTCCAGTACGTCACCGCCTCCCAGGTAGCCGGAGAACAGCGTCGAGGTGCGGACGAGGAGCCTGCCGGCACCCGGGTCCCCGTCGCCGTCGGCGGACTCGACCTTCCAGGTAACGGAGCGGTGAATCCGGCCCGCTGAGCCCTCGGGCCACGGGGTGGCGCGGTCGTACTGGCACGCGATCACCCCGGCTTCCGTACTGCCGTAGATCTGGTGGACGGCCCTGCCGAACGCCCGCTCCGCCCGTGCTCGCGTCTCCTGCGGCAGCGGCCCGCCCGACGACAGCAGGGCGCGCAGCGCCGATGCGCTCCCGGCGGGCCGGGGAGCCATGCCGAGGATGCGGTAGATCATGGGTGTGCCGAGCAGCACCGTCGCGCCCTCGTCGATGGCCGTGTGCACCGCGCTCACGCTGAAACGGGGCATGGTGACGATCTGCGCCCCGCTCACGAGGGCACCGGCGAGCAGGCCCATCATGCCGAAGGAGTGGGACATGGGGATCGGGCCGAGGATGTCGTCCGCCGTGTAGCCGTAGGTCTCGCGGTAGATGCGGCCGCCGTGCTCGATGTTGCCGAGGTCCTGGCGAACGATCCGGGGTTCGCCGGTGGAGCCGGAGGTCATCCCGAGGATCGCGGGGTTCCGCTCCGGCGCGCGGAGGGGGCCGCCACCGTCCGAGAGCACGTCGGCGTACGCCAGGACGCCGCTGCCCCGGTCGGGCCCGATCACCTGCCGCGCACCGATCCGCCGCGCGACGGACCGCTCCTCGTCCAGATGGGAGCTGCCCGCCTCCAGACACAGCAGGTCCACCGACGCGGCCGTGAGCCCCAGGAACACCGCGAGGCTCTCGGCGGAGTTGTCGAGCACCAGGACGGCGGGCGCGTTCCGCTTGCAGAGGCGACCGGCCCGGTCGGCCACCCCGGCCGCCATGTCACGCAGTCGGCGCCAGTTCGTGCTGTCCCACCGGCCGTTGGTGAGCACCCGTACGGACGGGGCGTCCGGGCGGGTGGCCGCGTGCCGTTCCACCTGCCGATGCATCAGTCGAGCACCTCAAGTCCCCTTGTGTGGGCGCCGTTCTCCGGCGGTGCCGCCGGTCCGCCGCCGACCGACAGCAGCCCCAGGGGCAACCCGCCGTCCACGTGGATCGTCTGGCCGGTGATGTACGAGGCGCCGTCCCCGGCGAGAAACGCGAGGGCCGCGGCTGCGTCGTCCGGGCGTCCGGTCCGGCGTACCGGGGTGGCCGCGGCGACGGACGCCGCCCGACGAGTGCCGTCGCCTCGGGGGCCCGGAGTGCCCGTGGTCATCGGAGTCTCGATGAATCCGGGGGCCACTGCGTTCACCGTGATGCCGAACGGGCCGAGCTCCACGGCGAGCGCGCGGGTCAGCCCCTCCAGACCGGCCTTCGCAGCCGCGTAGTTGGCCTGGCCGTGGCTGCCGAGCGCGGAGACGCTGGACAGGTTGAGGATCCGCCCCCAGCGGGCGCGCACCATGTGCTTCTGCACGGCGCGGGCGCAGAGGAAGGCCCCGCGCAGGTTCACCGAGTGGACCACGTCCCAGTCCAGCTCGGACATGGTGTGCAGGGTGCTGTCCCGGATGACGCCCGCGATGTTGACGAGGACGTGCACCCCGCCGAACTCCCCGGCCACGGCCTTCACCATCGCCTTCACCTGGCGTGGGTCCGCGACGTCGCACGCCATGGCCAGCGCCCTGCCGCCCTCGGCGGTGATCTCCGCAGCGAGTCGGTCCACGCCCGCGACATCGATGTCGGCGAGGGCCACTCCGAGGCCCTCGCGAGCCATACGGCGGGCCGTGGCCGCCCCGATTCCTCCGGCGGCCCCCGTCACCACGGCTATTCGCTCGTTCACAAACGCTCTGCCTCCTTCCTTGACGGCCCCCTGTTATTCGGGCCGGCTTTCGGATATCCGACGGAATCCGGTCACGAATAACCGGTTAAATCGAAACAACGGGACACCGTTCCCGCGAATCGATCCACGCTCCCCCGAATTGACCCGTCACGCTAGCGCACCTCCGCTCGCACCGTCAAGGATCACTATCGGCCGGGGAAGCGACGGGGCAAAGTACCGCAAAATAAGCACCTCAAAGGCACTTGACTAATACGCATTAGTTGCTTAAGTTCCAATCTCGCTTGAGCATCGGCGAGGGGTAGGCAACCCTGAGGCATGCCCGTGCCGCTTGGCCACCGTGCGCCGGTGCACGCTGCCGAGCTGGCCTTTTTCGGCATCCAGCGGGCGGTCACGGCTACGCGTCGGGCAGTCACCAGAGGAAAGCAGGCCGGTCACATCGTGAATCAGAACGCCCCCGTGCCCGTTAATCTCGTGGCACACTTTCTCGTGGCGGATGGATACGGAAGCCTCGCCGAGTATGCGGCTGTGGGAATGTCCAGGGAAGGCGCCCGGGTCAACATCATTCCCATCAAGGTATTTCCTGAGGGGCTGTCCCCGAGAATGCTCGACCTACTCAAGGAATCCACGCCGTACCGAGAGGGACCGGTACTCTTCTCGGCGGCACTCGAACCCGAGCTGGAGCTTTACGCCAATACCGAGCACTTCGTCCACACGATGTGGGAGGCGAGCGAGCTACCCGCCGTCTGGGCGGCCAAACTGAACCGCACCCGGGCCGTGATAGTGCCGACCCGCTTCGTGGCCGACGTGTGCCGGTCGAGCGGTGTGACCGCGCCCATTGAGGTGATTCCCGAGGGTGTCGACCCGGAGCTGTACCCGTGGATCGAGCGCCCGGCCCGCGAGGGCGTGACCACCTTGGTCGTGGGCACGGTGCTGCCGCGCAAGCACGTCGCCCAGGCGATCGAGGCGTGGCAGCTGGCCTTCGACGACGCCCCGGACGCCCGTCTGATCATCAAGTCCCGGTTCCAGACGGCCCAGTCACACGGCCTGACCGTCGACGACCCGCGCATCACGGTGATCGACGACCAGGAGATGGTGCGCGGCATCCTGCACTGGTACGAGCAGGCCGACGTCCTCCTCGCCCTGGGCAGCGAGGGCTTCGGCCTGCCGCTCGTCGAGGGCATGGCCACCGGACTGCCCGTCGTCGCCCTGTCCTCCGAAGGCCAGGGCGACGTCTGCCAGGACGCCGGCGACCTCGTCCTGCCAGTACCGCCCGGCAGTTGGGAAGTGGCGGACGAACCGGGCTACGGACGCTGCGGGGTGCGCGGCGTCCCCGACGTTCGGGAGGTCGCGAAGCGGCTGACCTGGGTGGCACGCCACCGCGAGGAGGCGGCCCAGTTGGGCGTGGCCGCGTCGGAGTGGGTGCACCGCAACCGCAACCTGTGGCGCAAGGGCCCAGCCCTGCTCGACGCCATGGAGACCCATATGCGGCCGCCGCGCGCGCTGCGGGCGCGGTGACCACCGGCACGTTGCCGATCGAAGAGGAGGGGGACCTCATGGACAAGAACGAACAGCCAACCGGCGCGGTCTGCGTGATCGGCCTCGGGTACGTCGGGCTCACCCTCGCCGTCACCCTCGCCGCACAGGGCCGCAGAGTGATCGGCGTGGAGCGGAACCAAGCGATCTGCGAGCAGTTGTCCCGTAAGCGGCCCCACGTCCACGAAGTCGGCCTGGACCTCGCCGGAGCCATCGAAAGCGGCATGTTCACGGTGAGCGATACCGTGCCTTCGGACCAGGCGGTCGAGACGTACATCGTGTGCGTCGGCACGCCGGTGGACGAGAGCGGCGCCCCCGACCTGTCCCAGGTGGAAGGCGCGGTCCACTCGGTGGCCGAGCAGGCCGCTGACGGAGACTTGGTGATCCTCCGTTCCACCGTGCCGGTGGGGACCTCCCGCAGGCTCCTGGCCGAACTCCGCTCCCGCCGGGACGTCGAGCTGGCGTTCTGCCCGGAGCGTACCGTCCAGGGCATCGCCGTACAGGAGTTGCGCAGCCTGCCGCAGATCGTGGCCGCCGGCTCGCCTCTCGCGGCCGAGCGGGCCGCCGCGCTGTTCCGCGCACTCACCCCCGACATCGTCGAGGTCTCAGACCTGGAGACGGCGGAGATCGCCAAGCTCGCCTGCAACGCGTACCGCTACACGACCTTCGCCTTCGCCAACGAACTCGCCCGGTTGTGCGAGTACGTGGGGGTGAGCTCCCGCGAGGTGCGCGACGCCGCCGCGGCGGGTTACCCGCGCGGGGGCTTCCCGGGCGCGGGGCCGGTCGGCGGTTCCTGCCTCCCCAAGGACACAGCGATCCTCTCCCGAGCCTTCCGGGACCATGGATCGTCGGCCTCCGCCCTCCTCGAGGGGGTCTCCGCGGCCCATCGCGCGACGCCGGCTCAGGTCGCCGATCGGCTGGCGGACCGAGTCGCGCACGTGGCAGGGTTCGGACCGCCGACCGTCGCGCTCCTCGGCGTCGCGTTCAAGGGGCGTCCCGAGACCGACGACGAGCGGTCCTCCCCCGCCGTGCAGATCGTGGCGGAACTCCGCGCCAGATTCGATGCGTTGACAGTGCGTTCGCACGACCCGCTGGTGCCGCCGACCAGGCAGCGGGCTCTGGGGTACGAGCCGTGCGCCGAGGCCAAGGAGGCCGTCGAGGGCGCGAACCTGGTCATCATCGGAACCAATCACCAGTCGTACGCCGACCTCTCACTGCACTGGCTCACCAACCGCATGGCGAACCCGGGCCTGGTGTACGACGCCTGGTCCCTGCACGCCGGGGACGCCCAGGCACTCAACGGCAACCTGGAGTATCTCGCCTTCGGCGAGGGCCGGTTGGCGTGGTCGACGTGACGGGAGCCGCCGGTCAGGACGGAATGGGTGGCCATGAGGAGGGAAACAACGTGAAGGTCCTGGTGACGGGGGCGGCCGGCTTCCTCGGCGGGTACGTCGTCGAGGAACTGCTGGCGCGCGGGTACACGGTCGTCGGCCTCGACAACCACTCCAAGTACGGGCAGCCGGCTCGGACGCTGCCCGCGCACGAGCGCTGGACCAGCGTGGTGGGCGACGCGGCGGACAAGGACCTGCTGTACGAACTGGCGGCGGACTGCGACCACTTCATCGCCAACGCCGCACTGATCGGCGGCGTCCGGTACATGAAGGACCTCGCCTACGACATCCTGGCCACCAACAACCGGCTGGTCAGCGCGGCAGCCGAGGTGGGCATGAGGCGGCACGGCGAGAAGCTCCGCAAGGTCACCTACGTCAGCTCCTCCATGGTGTACGAGGGCCACCCGGGAACGGGTTTCCGCGAGGGGAACGAGCTTGAGGTCGCGCCGCCCTCCACCGCGTACGGCTTCCAGAAGCTAGCCGTCGAGTACTACGCCAAGGCCGCCTGGTCCCAGTACGGCCTCCGGTACACCATCGTCCGCCCTTTCAACTGCGTGGGCGCCGGTGAACGGCATGCCCCGCACGTGAGCACCTCCTCCGACGAGCAGCAGCGCATGGTGCGCGGGCACGTCATCCCCGACTTCGTCGAACGGGCGCTGCGGCGTGAGAACCCGTTCCGCGTCCTGGGCGACGGCCAGCAGTACCGCACCTTCACCTACGCCAGGGACATGGCCCGCGGCATCGTCCTCGCCATGGAATCCGAGGCCGCGTTCAACGAGGACTTCAACCTCTCGGGCCGCCACGGCTGCACCATCGCCGAACTCGCCCGCTTCGTCTGGGACCGGGTCAACCCCGGGGAGCCGATCTCGATCCAGTACGAGCAGGCCTTCCCGAACGACGTGCGGATCCGCAAGCCCGACACCCGCAAGGCCTCCGAGGTGCTGGGCTTCGTGGCCGACACTCCGCTCGACGTCATGGTGGACGAGGTGGTCGCGTGGGTGCGCGAGACCGAGTTTGCGGCGGCGGACCAGTGATCAGGTCGGTCAACCTGGCTGGGGAGTTCTACGTCCACGACGGCTACGCGGGCATCTCCGAGTACATCGTCGTCGGCCTGAGCAGGCTCGGAGTACGGGTCAACCTGGTCCCGTTCAAATTGGAGAAGCCCGGGCTCTCCCCGGAGATGCTCGACGTCGTGGCGGCCTCCGGCCCGATCGAACCCGGCCCGCTGCTGTTCAACTCGTGGGTCCGCCCGGAGCTGGAGCGCTTCGCGGCGCGCCCGCACCTGATCCACACGATGTGGGAGTCGAGCCGGCTGCCCGCGAGTTGGGTCGGTCCGCTGAACCGCGCCCGGTTCCTGATGGTGCCGACCCGCTTCGTCGCCCGCATGTTCCGGGACAGCGGGATCACCGTGCCCATCGAGGTCACGCCGGACGGCGTCGACGCCGACGTGTACCCATACGTGGAGCGGCCCGAGCGCGAGGGAGTCACCACACTGGTCGTCGGCACGGTGGTGCCGCGCAAGCACGTCTCCCAGGCCGTCGAGGCCTGGCAGCTGGCCTTCGCGGACGACCCCGCCGCCCGGCTGGTGATCAAGGCGCGCTTCGGCGCGTACGGGCGCGGCGGCCTGACCTCGCCGGACCCCCGGATCACCATCGTGGACGAGAACGAGCCGACACGCGGCATCCTGCACTGGTACGAGCAGGCCGACGTCCTCCTCGCCCTGGGCAGCGAGGGCTTCGGCCTGCCGCTCGTCGAGGGCATGGCCACCGGACTGCCCGTCGTCGCCCTGTCCTCCGAAGGCCAGGGCGACGTCTGCCAGGACGCCGGCGACCTCGTCCTGCCAGTGGCCCCATCGCGTTGGAAGGACGTGTACGAACCGCATCTGGGGCACTGCGGTGTGCGGGGCGTCCCGGACGTGGCGGAGGTGGCGGAGCATCTGCGGTGGGTGGCGACCCATCGCGACGAGGCCCGGGCCCTCGGCCGGGCGGCGTCCGGCTGGGCACACAAGGAGCGCGACATCTGGCAGAAGCCGAAGGCGATGCTGGAGGCGATGGAGCAGCACTGGGACGACCAGTGCACCGGTCGCTAGCGGTGGTTTGTTCGACCGGGCAGTAGAGATCAAGAGGTCTGCCGGTGCCGACGGCGTTGAGCAGGGCTTGGAGCTCGGTGGGCGAGGGCTTCGTCGACCATGCCCGCCAGTAGCGTTGCAGCATGGCCAAGGGCGTCAGCCAGCCACGGACGGCTCGGATGGTCTGGGGCCAGCAGGCCGGTTGGGACTGTTGGAACCCCGCTTCTCCCCCCCTCTATTGGTCCTGATGGTGTGTCAGGCTCGGGTATCGAGTAGGCGGGAGCCGGTGGGTTGTTGAGCGACGCTGAAGATGTTCATGAAGTTCATCACTACGAAGAGTTTCATGCCGTTCGTGATCTACCGGATCCTGCTGGGAATCGCGCTGTTCATCCTGGTCGGCACGGATACGCTGAGCCCGCACGCGGGTGAGTCGGCCGGTTGACGCTTCCGGCCGCGGTGAAGACGGCTGACATACCGAGGCCGTACCTTGGTGGGCATGTCCCCCTCTCCCCGCGAGTCGGAAACCGCGTTGTCCGCCACCGAGCTGAACACCCGGATCCGTGAGCTGTGGGCGGACGGGGAGCTCCCCGACGACCGGCGGCAGGAGTACGAGGCGCTCGTGGTGGAGTGGGCCGCGGCGGCGCTCGAGGACGTCCAGCCCGCCGCCTGAATGCGGACCCGTACCCCTCGACCTGCGGTCCCGGCCGCACCGGGGCACTCTGGGGACATGGCCTGGCAGGCACCGATCGTCGTGGATCCGCCCTCTCCCGGAGGCGGGCGGCGTGTCACCGTGCGCGGAGAGATCGTCGGCCTCGCGCACAGCGACGAGGACCTCATCGAGTTCCTGCGGCGGGCCGGGCTCGAGGACGCGGACATGATCCTCGACGACCCCCACCTCGTCGAATGGCGCGGCGGCCGCGCGCACCAGGGGTACGCGGCTTGAGGAATCACTCGGCTAGCCTGAGCGCACAATGAACCGTTTGACGACGTCATGGGGCGAGTTCGACCTCGCCCGCTTCCCCGAGGATCCTCGCGACCAGCTCCGGGCCTGGTCCGCGGCCGACGAGTACCTTCTCCGGCGGCTCAAGGGGATCGACGACGCCGGGCCCACGGACCTCTCCGGCACCGTGGTCGTCGTCGGCGACCGGTGGGGCGCCCTGGTCACCTCGCTCGCGGAGCACCGTCCCGTACAGATCACCGACTCCTTCCTCGGCCAGCAGGCGACCCGGGCGAATCTTGTGCGCAACGGGATCGACCCGGACTCGGTGCGGCTGCTGTCGGTCAGGGAGCTGCCGCCGGAGCGGATCGACGTACTGCTGATCCGGGTGCCCAAGAGTCTCGCGCTGCTGGAGGACCAGCTGCACCGTCTCGCGCCCGCCGTCCACCCGGACACCGTCGTCATCGGTACGGGGATGGTCGCCGAGATCCACACCTCCACGCTGAAGCTCTTCGAGCGGATCCTCGGTCCGACCCGGACCTCACTGGCGGTGAAGAAGGCGCGGCTGATCTTCTGTACGCCCGATCCGCAGCTCGCCCGGGTCCCCAGCCCCTGGCCGCTGCAGTACGCGCTGCCCGCCGATGTCGGCGCGCTCGCGGGCCGGAAGGTCACCAACCACGCGGGCATCTTCTGCGCCGAGCGTCTCGACATCGGTACGAGATTCTTCCTCCGCAGCCTGCCGGAGCGCCGCGGCGCCGAGCGGGTTGTGGATCTGGGCTGCGGCAACGGGGTGATCGGCACGGCCGCCGCGCTGGCCAATCCGGAGGCCGCGGTGACGTTCGTCGACGAGTCGTTCTCCGCGGTGGCCTCGGCCGAGGCCACCTACCGGGAGAACGTCGCTTCGGACGCCAGGGCGGAGTTCATGGTGGGCGACGGACTCTCCGGCGTGCCGGACGGGTCCGTGGACCTGGTGCTGAACAATCCGCCGTTCCACTCGCACCAGGCGACGACGGACGCGACGGCCCGCCGGATGTTCGGCGGATCGCGCCGTGTGCTGCGTCCCGGAGGGGAGCTGTGGGTCATCGGCAACCGCCACCTCGGCTACCACGCGAAGCTGCGCCGCCTCTTCGGCAACTGCGAAGTCATCGCGAGCGACCCGAAGTTCGTCGTCCTGCGAGCGGTCAAACGCTGACGGACGCGGTCGGCCCGGTCATCGGGCCGCGTCCTCCTGCCACTGCTCGTAGGGGACACGGGCGATCTCGCGTACGCCGCCGAACGTGCCCCACTCGTTCTTGCCCAGCCGGGTGAGCGGCGCAAGCCTCGTCACCTCCGGGTGCCCGTGCGCCATGACCTCCTCGCTGATCGCCGCGTGCACCACCCGGCCGAAGACGACGGTCGTGTCGCCCAGCAGTACGGTGCTGTGCAGCTCGCACTCGAGCGCCACCGGTGAGGCCGCGACGCGCGGCGGCTTCACGCGCAGGCTCGCCTCCCGGGCGACGCCGACCGCGTCGAACTCGCTGATACCGCGCGGGAAGTCGGTGGCCGTCGCATTGATCTGCTCGAAGAGCGGTTCGGGCGCGAAGTTGACCACGAAGGCGCCGGTGTCCTCGATATTGCGCAGCGAGTCCTTACGGCCGACCGAGGTGAACTGCACCACCGGCGGCGATACGCAGGAGATGGTGAAGAACGAGTGCGGGGCGAGGTTGTCGGTTCCCTCCGCGGACGTGGTGGAGACCCAGGCGATCGGCCTCGGGACGACGGTGGCGGTGAGCAGCCGGTAGAAGGTGTCGCGGTCGCACTGGGCGGGGTCGTAATCGATGCGCATGGGGGCAGTATGGCGGCCGACGCGCGGATCCGTGGGTCCGCGAGGTTCCGCCGAACTGACGGAGATCGACCGTTTGCTGACCAAGAGCGGGTGACTGGCGTGCACAGCCCTTGGCGTAAGGCCCGCGCTGCCCGAAACTGACCGGATGACGCAGCGCGTGGATCTCGCGACCGTGATGGACCGGCTGACCATCGATGAATTGATCACCAGTTACGCGGTGGCCGTGGACGATGCCGACTGGGGTGCCTACCGGGCTCTGTTCACGCACGAAGGGCGCGCGGACTACCGCAGCTCGGGCGGCATCGAGGGCCCGGCCGCCGAGGTCGCCGACTGGATGGCGGAGACAATGCGGCTCTTTCCCGTACGCCAGCACCTCATCGTCAACCGGCGGCTGCACATCCAGGACCTGGGCGGCTATCCGGGCGACCGTGCCGAGGTGCAGGCCGACTATGTGAACCCGATGCGGCTGGAGTCGGGCGACGACTTCGTCTCCGGCGGACGGTATGCCTTCAGCCTGCTGCGCACGGACGCAGGCTGGCGGCTGCGCACCGTGGTGATCCACGAGAAGTGGCGGCGGGCCGTCGGGGCACTCGCCGGGAGCTGACACACCGGGGCGCACTGTCGGTGCCGGTCCCGCTCCCGCACACTGGAGGGGACACTGCCCGCGGGCCCTTCGAGGCAGGACGAGGAGGCGCGGCATGCGGATTCCGGGCGCCCGGCGGGAGCTGGGCGACGGGCGCGATCGGTGGGAGCGCTCGCGGCAGAAGCTGTCGTCTCGCTGGTGGCGCGGCGCAGCCGCGGTGGCGGCCGGGGCACTGCCGGTGCTCGCCTTCCCGGAGCCGTCCCTGTGGTGGTTCGCGTATATCGCGCTGGTGCCGTGGATGCTCCTCGTCCGGTCCGCGCCCACAGCTCGCCGTGCGGCGGTCGACGGCTGGCTGGGCGGCATCGGTTTCATGATTGCCGTGCACCACTGGCTGGTGCCGAGCCTGCATGTGTTCCTCGTGGTGCTGGCGGCGCTGCTCGGGCTGATGTGGGCGCCGTGGGGGTGGCTGGTGCGGTGGCTCCTCGGCGGGACGCCGTCGCCGGCCCGCGCAGCCGCTGCCCTCGCCGCTGTCCCCTCGGGCTGGCTCATGATCGAACTGGCCCGGTCCTGGGAGGGTTTGGGCGGCCCCTGGGGTCTGCTCGGAGCCAGTCAGTGGGAGGTATCTCCTGCTCTACGGCTCGCGTCGGTGGGTGGCGTGTGGCTGGTGAGCCTGTTGGTGCTCGCGGTGAATACGGCGTTCACCGTGCTGGTGGCGGTGCCGAATGCCCGTACGGCGGCGGTGGGCGGAGGCGTCGTCTGCGCGCTCACCACAACCGCGGTCTGGATGTGGGCCCCGCACCCGCAGCAGTCGGGCCGGGCCCGGATCGCGATCGTGCAGCCGGGGGTCGTCGACGGCATCGGCAGCGTCGACCGACGCTTCGCCCGCAGCGAAGAGCTCACCCGTCAACTGGCGGGCCAGGACGTCGATCTGGTGGTCTGGGGCGAGAGCAGTGTGGGCGCGGATCTGCGCGAACGCCCCGATCTCGCGGCCCGGATCGCCGTGCTCTCGCGCGCCGTCGGCGCCGATGTGCTGGTCAATGTGGACGCCCGGCGCGAGGACCCCTCGGGCCGCGCCGGAATCTTCAAGAGCTCTGTCCTGGTCGGTCCGCAGGGTCCGACGGGCGACCGCTACGACAAGATGCGGCTGGTGCCCTTCGGTGAGTACATACCGGCCCGTACGCTGCTGGGCTGGGCCACCTCGGTGGGCAAGGCCGCGGGCGAGGACCGGCTGCGGGGCAGCCGCCCGGTGGTGATGGTGCTGCCGGGCGCCGCGGAGGGCGGACTGCGGCTCGGGCCGCTGGTCTGCTTCGAGTCGGCGTTCCCCGATATGAGCCGGCGGCTCACCCGGGACGGCGCGCAGCTGCTGATCGCACAGTCGGCGACCTCGTCGTTCCAGGGGAGCTGGGCGCCGGAACAGCACGCCTCGCTGGCGGCGCTGCGGGCGGCGGAGAGCGGGCGTCCGATGGTCCATGCGACGCTCACCGGCGTCAGTGCGGTGTACGGTCCCGGCGGCGACCGGGTCGGCGGCCTCCTCGGTACGGACAGCAGCACCAGCGCCTTCTACGACGTCCCGCTGGCCGGCGGCACGACGCTGTATGTCAGGTTCGGCGACTGGCCGGTCTACGCAGCGCTCGCCGTCCTCGCGGCCGTGTGCGCCACCGAGGGTACGCGGGCCCTCAGGCGGCCTGCTCCAGGGCTAGCCGCACCACCCGTTCACACAGCTCATGAGTCCGCAGCGCATCCTGCGCGGTGAGCAGTTTCCCGGCCCGTACGGCGTCGAGGAAGGAGAACACCGACTGCTCGATGCCTCGCTGCCTGGCGACGGACACCCAGTCGCCGCGCCGCCGTACGCTCGGCTGCCCCTTGTGGTCGACGATCTCCGCGAGGTTGCGGACCTCCCGCTTGCTGTCCTGTCCCGACACCTCGAGGATCTCCTCGGTGGAGCCGCTCTTACGGTTCATCGTTCCGATGGCGGTGAATCCGTCGCCGGACAGCTGCAGTACGACATGGTGCATCAGTCCGTCGACGATCCGCGCCCGTACGTCGGTGTGTTCGACCGGTCCCGGGACCAGGAAGCGCAATGTGTCGACCACATGGATGAAGTCGTCGAGGACGAGGGTGCGCGGGTCCTCGGCGAGGCCGACACGGTTCTTCTGCATCAGAATCAGCTCGCGCGGGTGCTCCAGGCACTGGGCGTAGCCGGGCGCGAGACGGCGGTTGAAGCCGACGGCCAGGCTGGTGCCGCGCTCCTCGGCGAGGCCCACCAGCCGCTCGGAGTCGGCCAGTTCGTACGCGAGCGGCTTGTCGACGTACGTCGCCACTCCAGCCTCCAGGAGCCGGGTGACGATCTCGGCGTGGGTGGAGGTCGGAGCGTGCACGAAGGCGGCGTCCAGGTCCTCGGCGAGGAGGGCGCCGAGGTCCGTGTGGCACCGCTCGGCGGGGATGTGATGGATCTCGGCGACCCGTGACAGGGTGGCCGGAGTGCGGGTCTGCAGATGCAGTTCCACCCCGGGCAGGGTGGTGAGCACCGGCAGATAGGCCTTCTGCGCGATGTCGCCGAGCCCGATGCAGCCGACCTTCACAGGGGCCTCCCTTGGCGCTGTGCCGATTGTGCTTCTGGTACGTCCTGTGCTCCGGCAGCATACGTGCGCTGCGGCGGCTGCCAGTCGGCGATGCCGTCGAAAGTCCGCAGGACAAGGCCGGGGCCGAGCCGGGAAACCGCGGACATCAGGGTGTTGCGCACCGCGACGGCCGGAGTGCTGGTCAGGGACATCAGCCTGGCGATCTGCGCGGACTTGCGGACGACGACGGCGGTGCGCGGCAGCCGCTCGGCGCTGTATGCGGCGAGGCCGGCGGCCAGGTCGCCGCCGGGCGCCGCGTGGTGGGCGAGGACGATGCCGTCCTCGATGGCCTGGTTGCCGCCCTGACCGAGGGTGGGGGCCATGGCGTGGGCGGCGTCGCCCAGGAGCACGGTGCGCCCCCCCGTGGAAGGCCGGCAACGGCTCGATGAGGTGGTGGACATCGTTGCGCAGTACGAGGCCGGGTTCGGCGGCCTTGATGATCGCGGGGATCGGGTCGTGCCAGGAGCCGAAGCGGCGCAGCAGCTCGGCCTTCTCGTCGTCCGCCGCGCGGGCTCCGGCAGGGGCGACAGCAGCCGCGTACGCGTAGATCCGGCCGTCCTTGAGCGGCTGGGTGCCCCAGAGTGCGCCGGATCCCCAGGTCTCGTGGGGTGCGAAGGGCAGGTCGGGCGCGGGGACGACCACGCGCCAGGTGGTGAATCCGGAGTAGGAAGGTCCGGGGTGCTCGGGGAAGAGGACCCGGCGTACGACGGAGTTGATGCCCTCGGCAACGACGACCAGGTCGGCCTCGATCTCTCCACCTGGCGTGGTGACCCGGGCCGGGCGGCCGCCGACGACTCCCGGGTCGGCGAGCGCGGCGGGACTGCCGGTGCGCACGGCGTCGGCGGGCAACCGGGAGGCGATCCGGTCGATCAGGGTGGCGCGGTGGACCAGGACCAGTGGTCCGCCGAAGCGCTCGGCCGCGGCGGCGCTGTTCGTACGCGAGAGCCAGCGGCCGCCCGGATCGCGCATGCCTCCGTCGCCCTGCCAGGCGGCCATGTCGCGGATGTCGTCGCCGAGGCCGATGACGTCGAGGGCGCGCTGGGCGTTGGGGGCGAGGCCGATGCCGGCGCCGACCGGTTCAAGGGATGCGGCGCGCTCCAGGACGGTGACCTGCCAGCCGGACAGGCGCAGGGCCACGGCGGCGGTCAGTCCGCCGATTCCGCTTCCGATGACAACGGCTCGTGGTTCGGGCATGACGCCTCCTCGATGCGTTGAAGCACTGCTGCACGTGATGCCTGATGCGGTAACTACATCTGTAGTGACACGCTCACCGTACTACAGCTGTAGTTGAAGCGGTAGGTTGAGCGCATGGCCGCACGCACCCCCACGAGCACCTCCCGTGCCGAACTGATCGCCGACGCCGCGCTGAGACTGCTCGCCGAGCGCGGGATGCGCGGGCTCACCCACCGGGCGGTGGACGAGGCCGCCGGGCTTCCGCAGGGCTCGACGTCCAACTACGCGCGCACCCGGCAGGCGCTCCTTGAGACCGCGGTACGGCGGCTGGCGGAGCGTGAGGCGGCCGTCCTGACCCCGGACGGCTTGCCTGTACCGGACGGCGGCATGGACGGCCTGGTCGACGCACTCGCGCTCGCACTGCACCGTTATCTGACCCGCCATCGCGAACTGCTCGTCGCCCGCTACGAACTGGCCCTGGAGGCCACCCGCCGGCCGGAGCTGCGAGAGTTCTACGACGCGACCGGCAGCCAGTTCCGCGAGCCGCTCAAAGCGCTGATGGCCGCGGCAGGCTCCACCGAACCGGAGCGCCACGCACTGTCGTTGGCGGCCTGGTGCGAGGGGTTGATGTTCTCCTGTGCGGCGGGGTCGTACCACGCGGCCGTCCCGGAACCGGCGGAGCTGCGCACCGGATTCCGTGAGCAACTGCGGGGGATGCTCGGCGGATAAGCCCTGGCGGCACCGCGTCGCGTGGTTCAGGATGATCGCCATGACGACACCTGAACGCACCGAACCGTCCACCACCGCGGGCGAGCGCGACATGTTGGAGGGCTGGCTCGAATACCACCGCGAGACCCTGGAAATGAAGTGCGCCGGCCTGAACGACGAGCAGCTGCGGCAGCTGTCCGTGCCGCCCTCCGAGATCTCGCTGCTCGGACTCGTACGGCACATGGCTGAGGTCGAGCGGAGCTGGTTCCGCAACATCCTGGCCGGAGAAGGCGTCGAGTACCTCTACTCCAACGACGACCGCGACGGCGACTTCCACGCCACGGAGCAGGACACCTATGCCGAGGCGTACGCGGCCTGGCAGGCCGAGATCGTACGGGCCCGTGAGCTCGCCGCCTCCCGGACGCTCGACGATGTGGGTACGGGCAAGCACCGCAGCGGGGAGACCTTCAACCTGCGGTGGATCATGACGCACATGATCGAGGAGTACGCGCGCCACAACGGCCACGCCGACCTCCTCCGCGAGCGGATCGACGGCGCGACCGGCGAATGACAGCGAATAACGCCGGCCGACGGCACACCACCGGCAACTGACCGGCGTCACCCGTGCGGGCCATTATGTGCCGGTACGCCGGTGAACGTGCCCCCGTGCACAGCAGAGTTGCGCGGGTGCACCGAACAAGAACCGCCGCAAAGGTCCTGGTAGGAGTGGCCGCCTGGGCCGTCACCGGCTGTGTTGCCGTCGAGCCGCCGCGCGCGCCCGTACCCCCGCCTGCGCCGGCCGGCCGCCCGGCGCAGGCGGGGGAGCCGCAGATTGTGCAGGGCCCGGCCCGCGAGGTCCTTGAGCCCCCTTCTGCGGCCGGGTCGCCTCCGGCCGGGACCACCGCTCCCCCGTCGCCGCCCGCCATCGGACATGCGCCGCGCGTGCGGCCAAGGCCGCGGCCGCCGAAACCCCGGACCGTGAAGCCGCCCGCCCCGGCGCCTGGACCACCGGTCCTGCCGGCCGCCCGGCCCGACATCTGCGCCTTGGGCGAGGAGTACGGCCGGTTGCCGCCCGACAGCCCGCAGGCCCGGATCTGCCGCGAGATCTACGGGAATTGAGCCTCACTCGCCGCGCAGTCCGCGCTCCAGCCGGTCGATAGCGGCACGGACGCCGTTTTCGTAACCGTCGTCCCCCAGGGCATCCGTCGCCGCGCGCGCCCGGTCGAGATGGACCCGCGCGGCCTCGGGGCGCTGCAGCTTCACATAGTCGGCCGCGAGACTGAGATGCAGCGAGGGAAAGAAGGCCCGCACCGCGAGCGCCTCCTGGTGCTGGGCCAGCCGCTCGTCGCTCAGACCCTCGACCGCCGACAGCGCCCGCAGGTCCCAGGCGAGCTCGTCGCCGGGGTCGTCCTGGGTGTCCGCCATGTAGTGCGCGAGCGTGCAGCGGTGGAGTGGATCACCGACCTCGCCGATCTCCGACCAGAGCGCGCCGAAACGATTGCGCGCCTCCTCGCGGTCCCCGCCGTGCAGCAGCATGATCGCTTGCCCGATCCGGGTCATGACGGCGTCCCCCGACGCCTCCTGCTGCTCCATCACTGCGACCTCCCACGTCCGTGCGGCGAATTGCGACCCGCGGCGTCAGCCGCTTGTGCTGACGCCACAGATCACGACGCTAGCCGCCGCCACTGACATTGCCGCACAGGCTCGGGCACCTGCCCGAGCCTGTCAGCCGGGTGCCCGAACGCTCAGCCGAGGTCCGGGATCCGCCAGTCGATGGGCTCGTGCCCCTGGGCCGCGACCGCCTCATTGATCTGCGTGAACGGACGGGAGCCGAAGAACTTCTTCGCGGACAGAGGCGAGGGGTGCGCACCCTTCACCACCACATGCCGCTCCTCGTCGATCAGCGGCAGCTTCTTCTGCGCGTAGTTGCCCCAGAGGACGAACACGGCCGGGTCGGGCCGGGAGGCAACGGCGCTGATCACCGCGTCCGTCACCTTCTCCCACCCCTTGCCCTTGTGGGAGTTGGCCTCGCCGGCCCGCACCGTCAGCACCGCGTTGAGCAGCAGAACACCCTGCTCGGCCCACGGCATCAGATAGCCGTTGTCCGGGACGGGGTGGCCCAGCTCCTCCTTCATCTCCTTGTAGATGTTCCGCAGGGAGGGCGGGGTCTTGACGCCCGGCCGCACGGAGAAGCAGAGGCCGTGCCCCTGCCCTTCTCCGTGATACGGATCCTGGCCGAGGATCAGGACCTTGACGCGGTCGTACGGCGTCGCGTCGAGGGCGGCGAAGACCTCCTCGCGCGGCGGATAGACCGGCCCCTTGGCCCGCTCCTCCTCGACGAACTCGGTGAGCTCCTTGAAGTACGGCTTCTGCAGCTCTTCGCCGAGGACGCCGCGCCAGGACTCGGGCAGCATGTCGGTGTCGGTCACGTCAACAACCTCCGGAATGCGATCAGTTCTCGACCACAGAACCTACCGGGGGCCACTGACAACGGGGTCTACCAGCTGGCCTTGCGGTACAGCTGCCACATCTGCATGAATGTCTGCGGGTTGATCGCGAGTTCGCCGCCGCCGATCTCCTCGCTGGAGGCGACGTACATCTTGCCCTGCCACAGCGGCAGCAGCCGAACATCGTCGCCGAAGATCTCCTGCGCCCGCTCGAACTCCTTGGTCACCGCACCGCGGTCACTCTCGCGCCGGGACGCGGGCAGCAGCTGGTCGGTGATCTCGGGGCTCTGGTACGGAATACTGAGCGCGTTCTTCTCGCCGACGAACGGCGCGACAAAGTTGTCCGGGTCCGGGAAGTCGGGGAACCAGCCGCGTCCGAAGACGGGGTACTCGCCGGCCTTGTAGGCCTTCTGGAAGTCCTTCTCGGGCCTGCCCTCCACCGTGATCTTGAACAGGCCGGAGGCGTCGAGCTGCCGCTTGAGCTCGGCGAACTCGGGCTTGGAGGCGGAGCCGTAACGGTCGGAGGAGTACCCGAACGTCAGCGGCACCGGCTTGGTGATGCCAGCGCCCCTGAGGATGACCCGCGCCTTGTTCACATCCGGCTCGCCATAGCGGTCGAACAACTCGGTGGTGTGGCCGAAAATACCCTTGGGGACCATGGAGTACAGCGGCTCGGCCGTGCCCTGGTAGACCTTGGCGACCAGCGCGTCGCGGTCGATGACCTGGGCGATCGCACGGCGTACGGCGATCTTGCCCGCCATGGGGTCCTTGGAATTGAAGACGAGGTAGCGGATGTCGGCGCCGACCGTCTCGACGAGCTGGAGGCTGTCGTACTCCGGCTGCTTCGACTGAAACTTGACGACCTCCGCCGCGGTCAGACCACGGTAGATCGCGTCGATCTCCTTCTTCTTGAGGGCTCCGACCATCACGTCGGAGTCCTGGAAGTAGCGGATGTCGACGGCGTCGTTCTCGAGCTTGGCGAACCCTTTGTACTCGGAGTTCTTGGTCAGCTCTGCCCGGTCGCCCTTCTTGTACGACTTCAGGACGTACGGCCCCGAACCGGTCAGCCCGCCGTCCTCGCGGAGCTTGTCCGCCGGGTACTCCTTGGGCGGGACGATCGACATGGCGGGCGTGGCCAGGATGAACGGGAACGTGGCGTCCGCCGTCTTGAGGCTGAACTTCACGATGCGGTCGCCGGCGGTCTCGACCTTGCCGAGAGAGCCGAGCAATCCGTTGGGGCCACCCTTCGCATCGATCTTCTGGATCCGCTCGATGGAATACTTGACCGCCGCCGCGTCGAGCTTGTCACCGTTAGAGAAGGCAAGGCCGGGCTTCAGCTCGCACTCGAAGACCTTGTTGCTGGGGTTGGTGAAGCGGCAGGATTGCGCGGCGTCGGGCTGCGGCGTTGTGACGCCGGACGGGAAGCTGACCAGCGTCTGGAAGACATTACTCAGCAATTCCCATGAGCCGTCCCAGGCTGCGGCCGGGTCGAGGGTGGTGGGCTCACTCATCGTACCGACCGTAATCTTCTGCTCGCGCTCGGTGCTCTCACCCGAAAACAGGCTGCATCCGGCCAGCAGAGATATGGACGCTAGGGCTGCAGCGGCCTGCAGACAGGTCCGGTAGAACACGTGCACGCTCCTCGTTCAGCCATGGGTCGGCCGACCATACCGCAGCACCCCGCCGGATCAACCTGGTGGCCCGGCGGGGCACTTGGCTCAATCAGGAACAAACCGGCTCAGTGCGCCTCAGTGCGCGTCAGTGCACACCGGCATTCAGGAAGATACCTCCATCGACCACCAGTGTCTGCCCTGTAATCCAGTCCGACTGGTCGGAGGTGAGGAAAGCGGCCGCTCCGCCGATGTCCTCCGGCACTCCGAGCCGGCCCAGCGGGTAGGCCGCGGCCGCCTCCGCCTCACGGCCCTCGTAGAGCGCCTGGGCGAACTTGGTCTTGATCACCGCGGGTGCGATCGCGTTGACCCGTACGACCGGGGCGAACTCGTGCGCGAGCTGCAGGGTCAGATTGACCATGGCCGCCTTGCTCATCCCGTACGCGCCGATGAAGGGCGAGGCGGAGATGCCGGCGACCGAGGCGATGTTCACGATCGCACCGCCGTTCTCCTTCTGCCAGGCCTTCCAGGTCTGCTGCGCGAAGCCGAGCGCCGAGATCACATTGGTCTCGAAGACCTTGCGCGCCACATTCAGGTCGAGCTCGGCGATCGGACCGAAGACCGGATTCGTGCCGGCGTTGTTGACCAGGAAGTCGACGCGGCCGAACGCCTCCATGGTGCGCGCGACGGCGGCCGCCTGGTGGGCCTCGTCATGAGCCTTGCCCGCGACGGCGATCACCCGGTCCGAGCCGAGCTGCTCCACGGCCTCCTTGAGCGCGTCCTCACCGCGGCCGGTGATGCACACCCGGTCGCCGCGGGCGACGAGCGCCTCCGCGATGCCGTAACCGATACCGCGGCTCGCGCCCGTGACCAGGGCGACCTTTCCGCTGTCCTGTACCTCTGCGGTCATGTTCGTCGTCTCCCGATTCAGTTGAGCGGTCCGCCGGCCACGTACATGACCTGGCCGGAGACAAAGCCGGCCTCCTCGCCCGTGAAGAAGGCGATGGCGTTGGCGATGTCCTCGGGCCATCCGACGCGCTGGACCGGGATCTGGGTGGCGGCGGCGGCCTGGAACTCCTCGAAGCCCATGCCGATGCGGGCGGCCGTCTGACCCGTCATCTCGGTGACGATGAATCCGGGGGCGACGGCGTTGGCGGTGATGCCGAACTTGCCGAGCTCCTTGGCGAGGGTCTTGGTGAGGCCCTGCAGACCGGCCTTGACCGCGGAGTAGTTCGCCTGGCCGCGGTTGCCGAGCGCCGAGCTGGAGGAGAGCGAGACGATACGGCCGAATCCGGCGTCCACCATGTGCTTCTGGCAGGCCTTGGCCATCAGGAACGCGCCCTTGAGGTGCACGTTCATCACGATGTCCCAGTCGGACTCGCTCATCTTGAAGAGCAGGTTGTCGCGCAGCACCCCCGCGTTGTTGACGAGGATCGTGGGCGCGCCGAGCTCGGCGGCGACGCGCGCCACGGCGGCCTCCACCTGGGCGCTGTCGGACACGTCGCAGCCGACCGCGAGGGCCTTGCCGCCCGCCGCGGTGATCTTCTCGACGGTGTCCTTGCAGGCCGCCTCGTCGAGGTCGAGCACGGCTACAGCGCGGCCTTCCGCCGCCAGCCGTACCCCGGTGGCGGCGCCAATCCCGCGCGCGCCCCCGGTCACGACGGCGACGCGCTGCTCGGTGGTGGACATGCTGGTTCTCCTCGCCCTGGAAACTCTGGAAACCCTCTGCCGTCAGCTCTCGATCGCTGAGCGACCGCTTAGTACCTTCAGCAGTCGAGACGCTAGAAGCCCTGGCACGCGGTGTCAACGGCACCGGGGGGCCAACGGCGCATGTCACATCCTGGCGAGCCGTCCCTCAGCACACCACTGGCGCACCGTCAGCGCACCAGCAGGTCGAGCAGCCGCTCCACCTCGGCCTCTGGATCGGCCGTGAGTCCGGTGTGGACCGGGCCCGGCTGTACGACGGTGGAGCGCGGTGCGATCAGCCACCGGAAGCGGCGTCCGGCATCGTCCCGCGCGGCCTGGCCCGCGTCCTCGCCGCCGCGGCAGACGCCCTCGACGGCGTGCAGCGCGGCACGCACACCGGTGACATCGGCGCGGGGGTCCAGCGCCTTGAGTTTCACCTCGTCCAGATGGGTACGCGCGGCCACGAAGGACTTGGCGCGGCAGTAGACCACCACCCCCGCGTTGAAGCATTCGCCGCGCTCGACGCGCGGCACCACGCGCAGCAGCGCGTACTCGAAGACATCGCGTTCACTCACTTGGCGCCGCCCCGGTCCTGCTTGGTGGCGTGCGGCCACGGTGTGAGGTGATCGGTCAGCCAGCCCGGGGCCTGCGAGGGCCTGTCCTTGGTCCGAGCATCCAGGCTGATGCGCGTATGGATCGTCGCGGCGCGCGGCAGCAGCGCCTCGACATAGGCACGGCGCACCTCATCGGTGGACTCGAAGCCCGGCTCGTCGACCAGCCACTCGTCGGGGACGTCGGCGGCGACCTCGGTCAGCAGCTGCTCGGTGACGAGCGGAGCGAGCTCGGCGGCGGCCGATGCGATATCGGGGCGGAAGGGAGCGAGGGCATGGTCCGAGGCGTCGTACGGCTTGGCGGCGGAGGCCTGGGCACCCGGCCAGTTGTGATGCCAGATCATGGTGGCGCCGTGGTCGATGAGCCACAGGTCGCCGTGCCACACCAGCATGTTGGGATTGCGCCAGGAGCGGTCGACGTTGTTGATCAGCGCGTCGAACCAGACGACTCTGCCGGCCTCGGCCGCGTCCACCTCGTAGGCGAGGGGATCGAACCCGAGCGAACCGGGCAGGAAGTCCATCCCGAGGTTCAGCCCGCCGCTCGCCTTCAACAGCTCCTGCACCTCCTGGTCGGGCTCGCCGAGACCGATGACCGGGTCCAGTTGGATGCTGACCAGCTCGGGCACCCGCAGCCCGAGCCGACGCCCCAGCTGTCCGCAGATGACCTCGGCGACCAGCGTCTTGCGGCCCTGTCCCGCGCCGGTGAACTTCATGACGTAGGTGCCCAAATCGTCGGCCTCGACAATTCCAGGCAGCGATCCGCCCTCCCGTAGGGGTGTGACGTAGCGGGTCGCGGTGACTTCCGTGAGCATTTTCCCAGGCTATCGGGTCCAGCGCCCGACCTTCACGGGCAACGGTGCGGGCCGAAGCCCACTCCTCCACCAGGACCTGGGATGAACAAGGGGAAGAATCGGGGGAGTTTCGGCTCCGAACCTCACTCCCCTGCTGCCCAGCGGACGTTCGATGACCGGCACCCCCGGCAGCGCTCCCGAGGATCACGCAGCACGACTGAACGCCCGGTACTGCAAGGCGGGTCCCGATCTCGCACCCGGAGCCATCCGCACCGGGCGCGGCAGGATCACCGACGACACATCGGTCGCCACCTCCGCTCCGGCAACGGCGCCTGTCAACTGCGACCGTCGGCGCCGCCTCCCTGACAAGGAGCGGTTGCGCGCGCTGGGTTACTGATGCGCGGCTTGACCGGGCAGCCAAGGCCAGCCCATGAATGCTTAGGTTAGGCTAAGCTAAGTGCCCGATCGGGTGGGTGGGGTCCTGCCTGGGCCGCCGCGTCCTGCCCACGCCAGGCTCCCCGATTCAGGGGTTCGCACGGCACCGAGGCGACGCGCGCCCGTGGCCGGACCAGGCGCACATGTCATCAGGGAGGAGATTGCCCATGGGCTTGCCGGTCATCGGCTCCTATCCCATGCCCGACCGCTCCGCGATCCCTCCGTCGTGCGTTCCCTGGACGATCGATCCGGCACGGGCCGCGCTGTTGGTCCATGACATGCAGAACCACTTCGTCCGGGCGTTTCCGGCGGAACGCTCCCCCGTGGTGGAGCTCGTCGACAACATCGCCGCCCTGCGCGAACTCGCGGGCACGCTCGGCATGCCGGTCGTCTTCAGCGCCGAACCGGCTGCGCAGCCTCCCGACCAACGCGGACTGCTGAGCGACATCTGGGGTCCGGGAATCGGCCCTGAGCCCGACGCCGCCGCGATCGTCCCGGCGCTGACTCCCCGGCCCGGAGAACATCTGCTGGCCAACGTGCGCCACAACGCCTTTCTCCGCAGCCATCTCGGCCGATTGCTGCGATCCACGAGCCGCGACCAGCTGATCGTCTGTGGTGTGTATGCGCATCTCGGCGTCCTGCTGACGGCGGCGGATGCCTTCATGAACGACATACAGCCCTTCGTCGTCGCCGACGCGGTGGCCGACATCTCCGCCGAGGAACACGCCATGGCGCTGCGGTGGGCCTCGCGCAGTGGCGTGGTGTCCACCACCGACGGACTGCTGCGCGACCTCCTGATCGGCAGGGCGGCACACGGCGCATGACGGTGCATCAGAATTCACGGCCGGGAATCGGCCAGGCGTCGAGCAGGCACGAGGAGAGACGGAGAACATGACGGTACGGGTCGCGGTGGCCGGAGCGAGCGGCTACGCAGGAGGGGAGATCCTGCGTCTGCTGGTGTCACATCCCGGCGTGGAGATCGGGGTGGTGGCCGCGCACAGCAGCGCGGGCCGCACGCTCGGAGAGGTACAGCCGCACCTGGCCGCGCTCGCGGACCGGGTACTCGTGGAGACCTCGGCCGCGTCGCTCGGCGGGCACGACGTGGTCTTCCTGGCCCTGCCTCACGGCCAGTCGGCGGCGCTCGCGGATCAGTTGGGCGCCGAAAGGCTGATCGTGGACTGCGGCGCGGACTTCCGGCTGCGCGACCCGGTCGACTGGGAGCGGTTCTACGGCTCCACTCATGCCGGCACCTGGCCTTACGGACTGCCCGAACTCCCAGGGGCGCGAGAAGAGCTGAAGGGCGCGACCCGGGTTGCCGTACCCGGCTGCTATCCGACCGCGGTGACCCTGGCGCTGTACCCGGCCTTCGCCGCCAGCCTCGTGGAGCCGGAGGCGGTGATCGTCGCGGCTAGCGGAGCCTCGGGAGCGGGCCGCGCGGCCAAACCCCATCTGCTCGGCTCCGAAGTGATGGGCTCGATGAGCCCGTACGGAGTCGGCGGCGGCCACCGGCACACACCGGAGCTGACGCAGAACCTGTCGCGAGTTGCGGGCGAGCGGGTGGCCGTGTCGTTCACGCCGACCCTGGCACCGATGGCCCGAGGCATCCTCGCCACCTGCTCGGCGCGCCTGCGTCCGGGAGCCGGCGCCGGTACCCGCGAGGTGCGGGCGGCGTACGAAGCCGCCTACGCCGACGAGCCGTTCGTCCGGCTGCTGCCGTCCGGGCAGTGGCCGTCGACCGCCGCCGTACTCGGCTCCAACACCACGCAGGTGCAGGTGGCGGTGGACGAGCAGACCGGTCGCCTGATCTCCGTGAGCGCGATCGACAACCTTACCAAGGGCACGGCGGGTGGCGCGGTGCAGAGCATGAATGTCGCCCTCGGCCTGCCGGAAGGGCTGGGCCTGCCGACGAATGGAGTGGCTCCGTGACCGTGACTGCTGCACAGGGATTCCTCGCGAGCGGTGTGGCCGCCGGGATCAAGGAGTCCGGTGATCCCGACCTGGCCCTGGTGGTGAACCGAGGTCCGTCGCGCACGGCTGCCGGGGTGTTCACCTCCAACCGGGTCCAGGCCGCTCCGGTCACCTGGTCCCGGCGGGTGCTGGCCGACGGCCGGATCTCCGGGGTCGTACTCAACTCCGGTGGGGCCAACGCGTGTACGGGGCCTGCGGGCGCCGAGGACACGCGCGTGATGGCCGAACACACAGCGCGGGCCGTGGGGGTGGGTCCGGACGAGATCGCGGTGTGTTCCACCGGACTCATCGGCGTCCCGCTGCCGATGGACCGGGTCACGGCGGGAATTGACGCTGCCGCGGGGCGGCTGTCGCCCGAGCGGGGCGTGGAGGCGGCCGTCGCGATCAGGACGACGGATTCGGTGCACAAGACGGCGGTGGTCGCCGGACCCGGATGGACGGTTGGCGGTATGGCGAAGGGTGCCGGCATGCTCGCGCCCGGGCTGGCCACCATGCTCGTGGTGCTCACGACGGACGCCGATGTGACCGGGGCGGCGCTCGACTCCGCGCTGCGGGAGGCGGTCCGTACCACATTCGACCGGGTGGACTCGGACGGCTGCATGTCCACCAACGACACCGTGCTGCTGCTCGCGTCGGGCGCCTCCGGGGTCGCGCCCGATCCGGACGCCTTCGCCGAGGCGGTGCACAGCGTATGCCTGGATCTGGCACGGCAGTTGGTCGCGGACGCGGAGGGCGCCTCCAAGGAGATCGAGGTGGAGGTCATCGGCGCGGCGTCGGAGGCGGATGCCGTGACGGTGGGCCGGTCCGTGGCCAGGAACAATCTGCTCAAGTGCGCGCTGCACGGCGAGGACCCGAACTGGGGCCGGGTGCTGTCGGCGATCGGTACGACGTCCGCCGTGTTCGACCCCGACCGCCTGGATGTGGCCATCAACGGCGTCTGGGTGTGCCGGGACGGCGCGGCGGGCGAGTCCCGCGACAAGGTCGACTTGTCGGGGCGTCGGATCACGATCGCGATCGATCTGCGCTCCGGTGAGGCATCAGCGGTGATCTGGACCAATGATCTCACCGCCGAGTACGTCCACGAGAACAGCGCGTACAGCTCGTGAGCGGGGTCGCGGCAGAGGTCGCAGCACAGGTGAAGCCACGCGTCGCACCCCACGCGCCGGCGGAGTTCCGGGGCCGGACGGTCGTGATCAAGTTCGGCGGCAACGCCATGGTGGACGAGGAGCTGAAGCGGACCTTCGCCCAGGACGTGGTGGCACTGTGGCACGCGGGGCTGCGCCCTGTCGTCGTACACGGCGGCGGGCCGCAGATCAGTGCGCTGCTGGGCCGGCTCGACCTGGAGGTCCGCTTCGAGGCGGGGCTGCGGGTGACCACTCCGGAAATCATGGACGTGGTCCGGATGGTGTTGACGGGTCAGGTCCAGCGCGAGCTGGTCGGACTCATCAACAGCCATGGGCCGTTCGCGGTGGGGATGTCGGGCGAGGACGCGCACACCATGACGGCCGTGCGGCGGCCCGCCTGGGTGGACGGCGAGCCGGTGGACATCGGGCTGGTCGGCGACATCGTCGAGGTGAACCCGCACACCGTGCGGGCGCTGCTGGAGCAGGGCCGTATCCCGGTGGTCTCCCCCGTTGCGCGGGGCGCGGACGGCGAGGTCTACAACGTCAACGCCGATCTCGCGGCGGCGGCCATGGCGGTGGCCCTCGACGCAGAGAAGCTGCTGATGCTCACCGATGTCGAGGGGCTGTACGCGAACTGGCCGCACAGCACCGAGGTGATCGACCGTCTGACGGCGGATGAGCTGGAGAAAATGTTGCCGGAGCTGGCGGGCGGGATGCTCCCCAAGATGGAGGGATGCCTGCAGGCCGTTCGGGCGGGCGTGCCCATGGCACACGTGCTGGACGGCCGGGTGCCGCACACGCTGCTGCGGAGGGTCTTCACCGGCGACGACCACTCCGGTACCACCGTGGTTCCGGACGAGGAAGGCGACGCATGACCGCCGAGACAGCGGACCGCCCAGTTCTCACGGATCGCTGGCGTGCCGTGATGATGGACAACTACGGCACTCCGCCGCTGGCTCTGGTCAGGGGCGAGGGCAGCACCGTATGGGACGAATCCGGGCGCGCGTACCTCGATTTCACCGGCGGGATCGCCGTGAACACACTGGGGCACGCCCACCCCGGCGTGGTGTCGGCAGTGAGCGCCCAGATCGCCCGGCTGGGTCACATCTCCAATCTGTACGTCGCCGAGCCTCCGGTCGCGCTGGCCGAACAGCTGTTGCGGCTGATGGGAAGGGCGGGACGGGTGTTCTTCTCGAACTCCGGGACGGAAGCGGTCGAAGCGGCGTTCAAGATCGCCCGACGGACGGGGCGGCCGCGTCTCGTCGCGACCCAGGGCGGCTTCCACGGCCGCACCATGGGCGCGCTTGCCCTCACGGGGCAGCCCGCGAAACGTGGACCGTTCCTGCCGCTGCCGGGCGAGGTGTCCCATGTGCCGTTCGGTGACGCGGCGATGCTGCGGGCGGCGGTCACGGAGGAGACGGCGGCCGTCTTCATCGAGCCGGTGCAGGGTGAGGCCGGTGTGCTCCCGGCACCCGAGGGGTATCTGCGCGCGGCCCGTGAGATCACCCGGGCCACCGGCACGCTGCTCGTACTGGACGAGGTCCAGACCGGGATCGGTCGCACCGGTCGCTGGTTCGCACATCAGGCGGTGGAGGGCGCGGACCCGGATGTGGTGACGCTGGCCAAGGGGCTGGGCGGGGGGCTGCCGATCGGCGCCACGGTGGCGTTCGGCGCGGCGGCCGACCTGCTGACACCGGGTCAGCACGGCTCGACCTTCGGCGGCAACCCGGTGGCGTGCGCGGCCGGGATCGCCGTACTGGAGACCATCGAGACCGAGGGGCTCCTCGCCCATGTCGCACGCGTGGGTGAGCGGCTGCGGTGCGGCGTCGAGGGTCTGACGCATCCCCTGGTGAGCCATGTCCGGGGCGCTGGGCTGCTGCTCGGCGTTGTCCTCACCGAACCGGTCGCACCACGCGTACAGAAGGCAGCGCAGGACGCCGGCTTCCTCGTCAATGCCACCGGCCCCACGACGGTGCGGCTGGCTCCGGCGCTGACCGTCCGCGAGACGCAGGTGGACGAGCTGATCGCGGCGCTGCCGGGCATCCTCGACGCCTGAGAGCGCATCGGTCGGCGGGCTGGTCCGGACGCAGGTTTCCGGACCGGCCCGCCGGGCCACGGCGCGGTCAGAGCATGCGGGCAAAAACCCGCGAATTACGGCGGGGGTCCAGGGAGTTCGCCCAGGCCGCTGGCGCGAGACCCGCGGAGGCGGGCGCGAAGCCGAACCGGATGAAAAGGTCGCCACCACCGGTCGTCGCGGTGAACAGGGCATACAGCGATTGGGCGGTCGCTTGGGCCAGCGCCGCGCGCAGGAGCTGAGCTCCCGCCCCACAGCCCTGCCTGCGGGGCGAGACGCAGAAGTTGTACAGAACGCCCGTGGGCCCGCGGCCGCGGGCCGGATCGGCGGGGTGAACACGCAGGCCCAGACAGCCGTCGAGGGTTCCGCCGTGGGCCTCCACCACCAGGAAGTCGGTCGCGTCCGAAGCGTAGAGGGAAAGGGATCGCTCACGCAGCGCTCCCGAGCGTACGAACGGCCGGGACAGTGCCGCGAGGGCGGCGGCATCCCCGCGGCGCGCGGACCGTACACGGAGCGGGGCAGGCAGGGTGGTTCGTGACGGCACTGTGCCGGGGCGCGGGGTGGCCGTGATCAAGGGATTCCCTTCCTTCGGTCCCACCGTGCACGGAGGGCGGCTCGGCCACCGCGGCACCCGGGAACAACAGATCGACTAAGGTTAGCCTCACCTAAGTCTCCTGCCAAAACGAGTACGCCCCACCCTCATTGTGGGTGCGTCACGACCGCTGCCCGAGCCGATCCCCGCAGGACCCACGGCCCACTGCCGGATCGCCGCCTCCGTCCGGCCTCGTGCTTCTCGTCGGCCGGGCTCGACATCTCCGTGACGGTCCGACCCACACGCACGTGGAACAGAGTCAGGCGCGGCCGGAATCGTGCTACGCGCAGGGCCGGCCCGGATAGTCGTCGCTCTCCGGTACTCCTGCCTCACGCATTCTGCGCAGGACCTCACGCAAGGTCGCGTCGTCGTCGATGTACACCGGGCAGTTGATCTCCCTGTCGAAGACCATGCTTTCTCCGGCGGTGTTCCAGATGGCCCACTGATGCGGGTACGAGGATGCTTGCCACAGGTGGGCGTAGCGCTCGGCGCCGTCCGCCTTCGTACTCACAGTGCCGACTTCTCGTTCTCGCGGCCATCGACGAACGCCGCGACGACTTCGATATCACCGATGTGCGAGGTGCTGACGCGCCGCGGGTCATCTCCCAGCACCACCAGATCGGCGCGCTTTCCCGGGGCGAGACTGCCCGCGCTGTCGTCCCAGTGGCAGGCGAAGGCTCCGCCGACGGTGTAGGAGCGCAGGGCGTCGTCGACCGTGATGCCCTCGTCCGGGCCGATCACCTGGCCCGACTCGGAGGCACGCTCGACCATGAACTGGATGGCCCGCAGCGGCGAGCCGTCCGTGACGGGACGGTCGGAACTGCCCACCAGCGTGATGCCGTGGTCCAGGAACCCCTTGCCCCGGTACAGCCAAGGGGCTCTGTCCTCGCCCATGATCGACGCGTAGTCGTCGCCGAAGTAGCGCAGAAAGTTCGGCTGGATCACCGCGATCGCGCCGAGTCGCGCGAAGCGGGGGAGCTGGTCGGGCCGGATCAGGCCGGCATGTTCGATGCGGTGCCGTGCGTCCGGGCGCGGCCGGATGTGCTGTGCCCGCTCCAGCGCGTCCAGCGCGAGGTCGGCGGCGCGGTCCCCGATGGCGTGGACGGCGAGCTGCCATCCGGCGAGATGGCCGTCCACGATGGTGTCCGCGATGCGCTCCGGGTCGTCCTGGAACTGTCCGGTCTGGTCCATCCCGTGGTACGGGCTGCTGAGCGCGGCGGTACGGGCCATCATGCCGCCGTCGGTGTAGATCTTGAGCGCGCCCATGGAGAGCCAGTCGTCGCCGAACCCCGTGCGCAGGCCGAGATCGAGAGCGCGGGGTATGCCGTCGGCGTCGTGCGAGGCGACGGGGCGCAGCGTGTCCGCGGCCGCCATGAGCTGCACCCGCAGGGGCAGCCGGCCCTGGTCCCTGAGGAGTTGATAGGCCCCGAGCTCGACCGGGCTGTGGCCCAGCAGGCCGCCGCCGATGCCCGCCTCGGCGCAGGCCGTCACCCCCTCCGCGAGACAGGTCTGGGCCGCACGCTCGATCGCGTCCGCGAGCTCCCCCTGGGAGTACGGCAGACGCAGTCGTCGTGCGGCGGTCATGGCGCTCTCGGCCAGAAAGCCGTCCTGATGTGGGACGTCGGCGGGGAGCAGGTCCAGGACGGCGCTGTTGACCACGCAGGCGTGTCCCGAGTCGTGCATCAAGAACACCTTGCGCCCATGGCTGACCTGGTCGAGCTCGGCAGCGGTCAGATGGCGCCCCAGAGCCCGCTGGTCGTACCCGGCGATGTCCACCCAGGCGCCCGGCGAACACTTCCGGGAGACGGCCTCTTCCACGACCGCGAGCACGTCCTGGATCCGCCGGCAGGGTGCGATGCTCGGGGTACTCGCCCTCAAACCGGTCCAGGCCAGGTGCACATGGCTGTCGATGAAGCCGGGCAGCACGGTCGCGCCCTGGAGGTCGATCACCTCGCGTGCGGGAAGCGAGGTCACCGCGTCGTCCAGGCCCACGATCCGGCCGCGCCAGATGCCCAGGTCGTGGGCGACGGGGTGGTCCGGGTCCATGGTGACGATGTGAGCGTTCGTCAGCCTCGTACAGAGCATGGGCAGTCCGTCCCTAGGGGGTTTCTGCACGGGCGTCGCCTGCCATGGCAGGGCGCTTGCGGGCCGTGGGCACCATCAGCGGAGTACCGGTCTCCGGGTCGTCGATGATCCGGCAGGGCAGGCCGAACACGTCCTCGATCAGCTCGGCGGTCATGACCGTGGCCGGGTCGCCTTCGGCAGCGACCGTGCCGCCTGCCCTCATCACCACCAGATGGCTGGCATAGCGGCATGCCTGGTTGAGGTCGTGCAGCACAGCGACGATCGTGTGCCCCTTGTGCTCATGCAGATCGGCGCACAGGTTCAGCACCTCGACCTGGTGTGCGATGTCCAGGTAGGTGGTCGGTTCGTCCAGCAGGAGGATGTGCGTCTGCTGCGCCAGCACCATGGACAGCCATACCCGTTGCCGCTGGCCGCCGGAGAGGTCATCGACGGGCCGGTCGGCGAGTTCGAGTACACCGGTCTGCCGCATCGCTTCGGCAACGGCGGCCTCGTCCTCCGCGGACCACTGCTTCAGCATCCGCTGGTGCGGATAGCGGCCACGGGCCACCAGGTCTCCCACCGTGATGCCACCCGGCGCGGTCGACGTCTGCGGGAGCAGCCCGAGCCTGCGCGCGACTTCGCGGGAGCGATAGGACGAGATGGCGGCCCCGTCGAGATAGACCTCTCCCGCCTTGGGCTTGAGCATGCGTGCCAACGCCTTGAGCAGGGTGGACTTGCCGCAGGCGTTCGGTCCGACGATCACCGTGAACGAGTGGTCGGGTATGACGACACCGAGGGAGGTGGCCACGGTCCGCTGATCGTAGGAGAGCGTCAGGTCTTCGGCCCGCAGCCGGGCTGTCGGGGGGATCGTTCCTGTCATGCGCGGCTCTTTCGCGACTCGATGACCAGCAGCCAGATGAGATACAACCCGCCGATGGTGCCGGTCGCCGTACCCACCGGAAGGAGAGCGGGTGAGAAGATCCGCTGCACCGCGAGATCGCTCCCGGCCAGCAGTACGGCGCCCATGAGGGCGGCCGGGACCAGCGCGGGGCCGGACGACCGGGTCAGCCTCCGGGCGATCTGCGGCGCCGCCAGTGCGATGAACCAGATCGGACCGGTTACCGCGGTGGCGAACGCGGCCAGCGCGACGCTGATACCGAGCAGGACCAGTCGGCTGCGCGCCACGTCGACGCCGAGTGCCATCGCCGTGTCGTCGCCCATTTCCACCATGGACAGTCTGCGAGCGAGGAAGAAGGCGAGGGGGAGCAGGATCGCGACCGGGATGCCGACCGCGGACGCGTGGTCCCAGCTCCGGTTGCCAAGGCTGCCGATCAGCCACGCCTGCGCCTCCAGCGCCTCCTGCCAGCTCGCCCGGGTGATCAGGTACGAGTTGACGGCGAGCAGCAGGGCGCTCACACCGATCCCGATGACGACGAGCCGGAACCCCTGCAGGCCGCCGCTGAACACCAGCAGGTAGATCACGGCGGCCGTGGCCAGCCCGCCGACCAGTGCCCCGAACGCGATCTGGGTCATGCTTCCGCGCAGCACGACGATGACCACAAGCGCTCCGGTCGCCGACCCGCTCGTGAAGCCGATGATGTCCGGGCTGCCGAGCGAGTTGCCGGTCAGGCTCTGCAGGATCGCCCCGCTGACCGCCAGCGCCGCGCCGACGCACAGCGCCGTCAGCAGTCGTGGCATGCGAATGGTGTTGACGATGAAGTCGGCGCCCCCCGAGCCCTTCCCGGCCAGCGCCTGGAGCACCTCGGCGACCGACAGCTCGAAGTCCCCGGTGGTGAGGGTGATCCCCATGACCGTTGTGAGCGCGACCAGCAGGGCCACCGTCACAGCCACGGCACGGCCGTGAACCCGTAGCGAGAGACGCCCGTTCCGGGTGCGGATGACCCGACCGCTGACCACGCGGGGCTTCTGGGCGTCCACGGAATCGGCCGCGCGGGCGGCCTGGCTCGCGGAGGTTCCGGCCTCCCGTACAGGGCTCACAGCATGACCAGCTTTCGACGGCGGCACAGCGCGATGAACAGCGGTGCACCGAGGAACGCGGTGATGATGCCGACCTGGACCTCACCGGGGGCACCGAGCACCCGGCCAAGGACGTCCGCGCCGATCAGCAGAATCGGCGCGAGCAGCATCGAGTACGCCAGCACCCACCGCTGGTCGGGGCCCACCACGAGGCGGGCCACGTGCGGCACCGCGAGGCCGACGAAGCCGATCGGCCCTGCCGCGGCGGTGGCGGCGCCGCAGAGCAGCATCACCGCGACGACGCCGAGCACCCGGGTCCGGCCGACGTTGACACCCAGCGCGCGTCCCACCTGGTCGCCCATGGCCAGCGCGTTCAGCGAGGGGGCCAGCCCGAGGGCGATCACCAGCCCCACCACGACGAAGGGCAGGATCACGTACACGATGTCGAGGTTCCGGCCGGAGAGCGCACCCACGGTCCAGAACCGGAACTGGTCGAACGCCCGCGGATTGAGCAGCAGCACCGCCGAGTTGAAGGCGTACAGCACTGCCGTCACCGCCGCCCCCGCGACGACCAGCCGGTCGGGCGTGGCCAGTGTCCGTCCGGACGAGCCGAGCAGATAGACCACGACGGACGCGATCGCCGCGCCGAGGAAGGCGAACCACACATAGCCGAGGGCCGAGCCCACGCCGAGGAACGCGATGGCCACGACCACGCCGGTGGAGGCGCCCAGGCTCACGCCGAGCAGACCGGGATCGGCGAGCGGGTTGCGGGTCAGCGCCTGCATCAGAGCGCCCGAGAGTCCCAGCGCCATGCCCACCAGAAGGCCGAGCAGGGTCCGGGGTATCCGGTAGTCGTGGATGATGACCGCGGTGTCCGACCCGTCGTTGTGCCACAGCACGTTCCACGTCGAGGTGAACGGGATGTCCCTGGTGCCCAACCACACGCCGAGCAGGGCGATCAGGACGAGCGCGCCGAGTGCCACGAGGAGTCCCAGGCCGCGCAGTGCCGCCGCTGCGGCCCGGCGCGTCGAGGGCACGGCCGGCCCGTCGACACCGCTCTTGGATGCCGCCTGGGCCTCGACCGACAACAAGGACTACCCCCCGGCGGCAGATCGCGCTTCGCGCAAGAAATATGACGTACACACAGAATCTAACTTAGGTGAGGCTAACCGAATGCGCGGCGCAGGGTCAACGCCGCCCACATCCCGCCCAGTCCGGGCCCACACACAGGCCGACGTGGGACCTTGGCGCGAGCCTTGGTTAGAGTAGCCTTACCTAACTATCCCACCGTCTTCGCGGAGGTACCGCATGCTCGATGGAGGACCGACGGGGGGCCACGTCCTCCGCAGGGCGATCGGGGGCCAGCGCCGCCACGTCGCCGGGGCATCACTCCTCGGCATGGCCCACCAGGGTTGCGAGGCGATGGTTCCCGTCGTCATCGGCCTGATCATCGACGAAGCGGTGGCGACCGGCTCCTCCGGCGCACTGCTGCGCCGGCTGCTGGTACTCGCCGCACTCTTCTTCGTGCTGTCCACGTGCTACCGCACCTCTGCGAGGATCACCGACGGGGCCGGCGAACAGGCCGCGCACCGGCTGCGGCTCGACCTCGGCCGCAGGGTGCTCCACCCCGGCGGCGGAGCCGACGCGGGCCGGCTCCCGGGCGAGCTGACCGCCATCGCCACCGGCGACGCCAGCCGGGTCGGCGCGGTCGCGGCCGCACTGCCGTACGGGATATCGGCACTCGCCGGACTGGCCATCAGCGCGGTGGTACTGCTCCGGATCTCGGTACCGCTCGGCCTGCTCGTACTGTTCGGAATCCCGCCCCTGCTGTGGCTCGGTCACCGGATCAGCCAACCCCTCGAACGGCGCAGTGAGATCGAGCAGGAGCGCGCCGCGCACGCCTCCGGCGTCGCCGCCGACCTGGTCGCGGGCCTACGGGTGCTCAAGGGGATCGGAGCCGAGTCGGCCGCAGTGTCCCGGTACCGGCGGACCAGTCAGGACTCGCTGGCGGCGGCGCTGCGGGCCGCCCGTAGCCGGGCCTGGCACGATGGCGCGATCCTCGCCCTGACGGGGATCTTCATCGCGGTCATCGGGCTGGTCGGGGCCCATTTGGCGATGCGCGGCGCGATCAGCGTCGGCGACCTGGTGGCTGCGGTCGGACTCGCACAGTTCCTGCTCGGGCCCTTCCAGCTCCTCACCTACGTCAATGGCGAATTCGCCCAGGGCCGCGCGTCCGCCGACCGCATTGCGGAGGTACTGGCGTCCTCCCCCGCCGTGGCGGCGGGATCGGCCGCGCCGCCCGATGAGGTCGCCGGACGGCTCCGTCTGCGCGGCGTCACACACGGCGCACTGCGCGGGGTCGACCTGGACATCGCCCCCGGAAGTCTGGTCGGCGTCGTCGCCAAGGACCCGGCTGCGGCGGCCGACCTGCTGCTCTGCCTGGGCAGGGAACTCGACCCCGCCGAAGGGGCGATCGAGCTCGACGGCGTATCTCTGGCCGAGCTCGAACCCGACCGCGTCCGCCGCGTGATCCTGGTCGCCCATCACGACGCGGCCCTGTTCGAGAGCAGCCTGCTCGACAACGTACTGGCCGGAACGGACAGCGGTGTGGCGGATGTTGAGCCGGCGCTGACAGCCTCGGCGGCGGACGACGTCGCGCGTGCCCTGCCCCAGGGGGTGGACACCATGCTCACCGAGCGCGGGCGTTCGCTGTCCGGCGGGCAGCGTCAGCGGGTCGCGCTGGCCCGGGCGCTCGCCGCGGATCAGTCGGTACTGGTCCTCCACGACCCGACCACTGCCGTCGACACGGTCACCGAGTCCCGGATCGCCGCCCGCCTGAGGGATCTCCGCCGTGGCCGCACCACGATCCTGGTCAGCACCAGCCCCGCCCTGCTGGCCGTGACCGACCGCGTGGTCGTGCTCGACGACGGAGCCGTGACCGCTGACGGCCGCCATCCGGACCTCGTCGCCACCGACGAGGCGTACCGCTCGGTGGTACTGACATGACGGCTGGGACCGACGAAGGCGCGCACGCCCATGACATGAACGACGAAGGACGGACGATGAGCGGAACCAGCGCGCCGGATCGCGAACTCCTGCCCATCGCCACCGGCGCCCAGACGCTCGCCGTCGTCGGCGCGTTGCTGCGCCGCCACCGGCTGCAGGCCGTGTCGGCGGTGACCGTACTGGTCATCGGAACGGGCATCGGTCTGCTGACCGCCCCGCTGCTCGGCCGTATCGTCGACCTGGTCGTCGAGCAACGGGGCCCCGGCTCGCTGACGCTGCCGATGGTCCTGCTCCTCGCAGTGGCGGTAGCACGGGGCGTCGCGACCGCGGCCGGCACCTCCCTCGTCGCGCGACTCGGCGAGACCGTCCTCGCGAGCCTGCGCGAGCGGTTCATCGAGCGGGCACTGCGACTCCCGCTCGAACGCGTCGAACACGCCGGCTCGGGCGATCTGACCTCCCGCGTGACCGGCGATGTGACCCGTATAGCGAAGGCGGTACGCCAGGCACTGCCCGAGTTCAGCAGCGCCCTCCTGACCATCGCGCTGACGCTGGTCGGGCTCGCCGTGCTGGACTGGCGCTTCCTGCTCGCCGTTCTGCTGGCCATGCCGATCCATGTCCTGACCGTGCGGTGGTACATGCCGCGCGCCACCCCCGTGTATGCCAAGCACCGGGTGGCGACCGGAGCCTTGCAGCACCAGCTGCTCGACAGCTTCGGCGGAGTCCGGACGGTACGCGCGTTCCGGCTGAACAGCCGGCACGCGGATCTGCTGGAGCGACGGTCGCAGGAATCCGTCGACCTCGCGCTGCGCGGCATCCGGCTCGTTTCGGGGTTCTTCTCGCGGCTCAACCTCGCCGAGTTCGTCGGTCTGGCGGCGGTGCTGGTCACCGGATTCGTGCTGGTGGACAACGGTTCCGTGAGTATCGGTACGGCGACCGCGGCGGCGCTCTACTTCCACAGCCTGTTCAATCCCATCAACGCCGCGCTCTTCCTCATCGACGACGCGCAGTCCGCCGGCGCCAGCCTCGCCCGCCTGGTCGGCGTGACGAACCTGCCCGGTGAGCGCGAGCCGGATCGGCCCTCCGTGCCGGTGGACGGTTCCGTCAAAGTCGCCTCCCTCAGCCACGCGTACGTGTCCGGTCACCCCGTACTGCGCGAGGTCGACCTGGAGGTGCACAGCGGGGAACGGGTCGCCCTGGTCGGCGCGAGCGGGGCCGGCAAGACCACCCTGGCGAAGCTGATCGCCGGCGTCCACCAGCCGTCCGACGGTGTCATCACGCTCGGCGGTGTCGACGCCCGGGAGCTCGGACCCGCCGGCATCCGGCGGGCGGTGACGCTGATCAGCCAGGAAGTCCATGTGTTCGCCGGGCCGCTGGCCGAGGATCTGCGGCTGGCCCGGCCGGAGGCCACCGACGAGGAGCTGCGCGGCACGCTCGCCCGGGTCGGTGCCCTGGCCTGGGTTGAGGCGCTGCCCGCCGGGCTCGACACGGTGGTCGGCGAGGGCGGGCACCGGCTCACGGTGCCCCAGGCCCAGCACCTGGCCCTGGCCCGCCTCGTCCTCGCAGACCCTCCGGTCGCGATCCTGGACGAGGCAACCGCGGACGCCGGAAGCGCAGGCGCCCGCACCCTGGAGACAGCTGCCCTTCAGGCACTGGAAGGGCGAACAGGTCTGATGGTGGCCCACCGGCTGCCCCAGGCCGCGACCGCGGACCGCATCGTCGTCCTCGACCAGGGCCGGGTCGTCGAGACCGGCACGCACGAGGAGTTGGTAGCCGCGGGTGGACGCTACGCCGCTCTGTGGACCGCGTGGTCCGACACCCGGCAACAGCCCGGGGACGCGGTGCCGCTGGTGGCTGCGGAGGCCTCCCGCAGGCGTCAAGGATGTGAGGCCCCCGGGGGTCTTCAGTTCTAGCGGTCGTTGCAACACCCCAGTTCAAGGGGTGCGATGGACTTCGAGATTCGCAAGAACAGGAAGTCGCAGGGGCGCAAGCCGTTGCTCCGTGAGCGGGCCGCATACTTCCAGCTCATGGAGCAGGGCTACAGCACCCGGGAAGCGGCCCGGATCGTCGGCATCGACCGCCGTACGGGCAAGAAGTGGCGTAACGGTCACCAAAGGGGCCGCAAGGCGGTCCCTCCGATCTACCAGGAACCCGGGCAGACGCCCGGGCCGCCGGGGCCGGAGGGACCGCCTCCTGCTCCGTCGCGGTATCTCCAGGAGCACGACCGCATTCACATCGCCGACCGGCTGCGTGAGAAGGCGTCCGTCCGGCAGATCGCCGCCGAGCTGGGCCGCAGCCCGTCCACCATCAGCCGCGAGATACGCCGCAACCGGCGGACCATGCCCAAAGGGGGCTGGTACTACCGGCCGCACACCGCCCAGGCCCGGGCCGACGCCCGCCGGCCCCGCCCCAAGACCGGCAAGATCGGCCAGAACCCCGAACTGCGGGACTTCATCCAGGACCACCTCACGATGCGGTGGAGCCCTGAGCAGATCTGCCAGGCTCTGCGGGCACGCTTCCCTGACCGGCCGGAGATGCACGTGACCCACGAGACCGTCTACCAGGCCCTCTACGTCCAGGGCCGCGGCGAACTCCGCCGGGAACTGGCCCGCTCCCTGCGCACCGGCCGGGCCCGCCGGCGCCCGCAGCGCCAGGCCCACAAGCGCATCTCCCGCGCCATCAAGGACATGGTCCTGATCAGCGAACGCCCCGCCGAAGCCGCCGACCGGGCCGTCCCCGGCCACTGGGAGGGCGACCTCATCATCGGCAAGGACGGACGCTCGGCCATCGGCACCCTGGTCGAACGGTCCACCCGCTACGTGATGCTCGTGCACCTGCCGACCGGCCACAGCGCCATCGCCACCCGCAACGCGCTCGCCACTACCGTCCAGACCCTCCCGCCGCATCTGTGGCGGTCCCTGACCTGGGACCAGGGCTCAGAGATGGCAGCCCACCGCGCCTTCACCGTCGCCACCGACATCCCGGTCTACTTCTGCGACCCAGCCAGCCCCTGGCAGCGCGGGTCGAACGAGAACACGAACGGCCTGCTGCGGCAGTACTTCCCCAAGGGCACCGACCTGAGCGCCCATACCCCCGACCACCTGGAAACGGTGGCCGCCGAACTCAACAGCCGCCCACGCAAAACGCTCGGCTGGGAAACCCCAGCCGAGCGCCTCGCTAAGCTACTGGACCTAGCCAGCTGACCAGCAGTGTTGCAACGACCCCTCGAATTCGCCGGTACCCGGGGGCCTACGCAATGAGTGGGTCATGCCCACGGTGATGTACCGGTCGCGCATGCCCAGGGCGTGTCCAGCGGATCTTGGTCGTCCGCGGTGGGCCTTTCCCCACCCGCCTCTTCCCGTAACTGGGGGCAGCCCCCAGACCCCCGGACGCCCAAGGGGGAGCGTCCTCAATCGCCGGCGGGGCTGCCATGCAGCCCCGCCGGCGATTGAGGCGCGGGGTCTGGGGCGGAGCCCCCCCACGCGGCGGAGCCGCACATCGGCACAGCGGGAAGGGGCGGCGTGGGGGAGATCTCGCCGCAGGCTCCCGAGATCCAAGCACGGCCAACACCGTCGCGTGGGTGAAACGCGCGTCGCCGCCTGCGGTGAGGAGACGTCCTCACCGCAGGCGGCGACGTGGTTCCAGGAGGGTCAGCCCTGCTGCGCGATCAGGCTCGTGGGCCGCAAATCGGTCCAGTTGGCCTCCACGTAGGCAAGGCAGGCGTCCCGGGTGTCCTCTCCGAAGACGGTCCGCCACCCCGCCGGCACCTCGGCGAAGGACGGCCACAGCGAGTGCTGGTTCTCGTCGTTGGTCAGGACCTTGAAGCGGCCCTGCGGGTCCTCGAACGGGTTGGTGGTCATGCGTTCTCACTCCTCATGGACATTACGGTGAACAGCTCCGAGAGCGGCTGTTCCGGGTCGGCTGCCACCTTCCGCAACAGCACCTGAAGTTCGTCGGCGAGTCGGCGCGCTTTGGCGCGGCCGAGCAGCTCGGTGGCGTGGATCAGCTCGCAGTGCACGGGCCCGTCGCCGCGCGGCTCGTAGAAGCTGAGCGTCAGCTCCGCCCTCGCCGAGCCGGTGGGCACGGCGTGGAACGAGCCCATGCCGCCCTCGAGTTCGTCGAGGTCGGCCTGCTCATGGTGGATCACCATGACCTGCGGTCCCTCCGGGGGCAGTCCGGTCACCCGTTCGACCTCGTCGAACGGCACGTCCTGCCGGTCCAGGGCGCCGAGCGTCGTCTCCCGCACCCGGGTCAGCAGCTCCGCGAAGGTCGGGTCCCCCGCGGTGTCGGTGCGCAGCACCACGGTGTTGAAGAAGCAGCCGACCAGGTCGGCCAGTTGGTCGTCGGCGCGGCCGGCGACCATGGTGCCGATGGGCAGGTCGGTGCCCGCACCGTGGGCGGTGAGCAGTGCCGACAGCGCCGAGTGCAGGACCATGAACATGCTGGTGCCGGTCGCCCGGGCGAGCTTGTCCACGTCGGCGTGGAGCTGCTCGTCGAGCACGAATCCGACGTAGTCACCACCACTGCCGGGCAGGCCGGGTGCGGCCGGACGCGGCCTGTCCGTCGGCAGCGCCAGCTCCCGCGGCAGGTCCTTCAGCGTCTGCCGCCAGTACGCGAGCTGCCGCCCGCCCAGGCTGTCGGGGTCGGCGACATCGCCGAGCACCTCGTGTGCCCAGTGGGTGTAGTCGGCGTATGTGACCGGCAGTGGCTCCCACCCGGGCTCCCGGCCGACCGTCCTGGCCCGGTACGCCGTGGTGAGGTCGCGGAACAGGGGCACCACCGACCATTCGTCCACGGCGAGGTAGTGCATCGTCAGCAGTACCGCTTGCGTGCCGTCCGCGCCGGTGAGCAGCCGGGCCCGCAGGGGCGGTTCCTGCGACAGGTCCGGGGCCTGCGCGGCGAGTTCGGCGAGCCGTGCGTCCAGGTCGACGCACTGCTCCCGCTCCAGGGCCGGGGGCTGCGCGGCCTGCTGGTGCACGGCTCCGTCCCGTTCGGTGAAGACGGTGCGCAGCGGCTCGTGCCGTGCCACCACGTCGCCGAGCGCGGCCGCGAGCGCGTCGCCTTCCAGCCCTCCGGGCGAGCGCAGCACAAGTGCGTGGTCGAAGCCGGAGTGCCGTCGGTATGACGACCACTGCCACCGCTGTACGGGGGCGACCGGCAGCGGAGCACCCTCCACGTGCTCGACCGGGCGCAGCGGCGGCCGGGCGGCCGACGCTCCCCCGAGCTTGGCGGAGATACCGGCGACGGTCAGCGCGTCGAAGACGTCCCGGATGCTCAGTTCGACCCCGAACTCGGAGCGGATCCGGCCGAGCAGCCGCATCGAGGCCATCGAATGGCCGCCCAGCGCGAAGAAGTTGTCGTGGATACCCACGTCTTCCAGCTTCAGGATCTCGCCGAACAGCTCGGCCAGGCGGGCCTGCGTTTCGGTGGCCGGGCGGGCGTCACCGGTCATCCCGGACCAGTCCGGTGCGGGCAGCGCCTTCCGGTCCAGCTTGCCGTTGGGGGTCAGCGGCAGCGGACCGTCCAGCGGCACCACAAGGGCGGGCACCATGTACTCGGGCAACAGCCCGGCGACATGCGTACGCAGCGCCTGCGGGTCGAGCTCCCCGCTCTGGGGGCCGCCCTCCGGGACGGCGTAGGCCACAAGACGCACGATGTCGCCCACACGGTCGGGCACCACGGCGGCCTGGCTGACCGCCGGGTGGCCGGCGAGTGCCGCCTCGATCTCGCCGAGCTCGATGCGGAAACCGCGGATCTTCACCTGGTTGTCGACCCGGCCGAGGAAGTCGATGTTGCCGTCGGTGCGCCAGCGGGCGCGGTCACCGGTGCGGTACATCCGGCTGCCGGGCGGGCCGAACGGGTCGGCGACGAACCGCTCGGAGGTCAGCGCGGACTTGCCGAGGTAGCCGCGGGCGAGTCCGCGTCCGGACACGTACAGCTCGCCCACCACGCCCTGCGGGACCGGGCGCAGATTGGCGTCCAGCACGTAGCAGACCGTGTTGGGGTCCGGCCGGCCGATCGGCACGCGCCCGGTGGGCCGTCCTCCCCCTGGCCTTCGGCCGGGGGAACCCCCAGCCTGCCGGGCGTGCCACAGCGTGGAGTTGACCGTCGCCTCGGTGAGCCCGTACGCGCAGATCAGGTTGGCCGTGGCGCCGAAGCGGTCGAACAGGTCCGGCGGCACGGTCTCGGTGCCCACCAGGATGGTCGACCCTTCGGGCAGCTCGCAGCCCGCCGGCAGCGCCGATACGAGGGACGGCGGAAGAATCATGTGAGTGATCCGCTGGTCCGCGAGGAAGTCGGTGAGCGCCGGCCCCGCGACGCGCGCCTCGTCGGATATGAGCACGAGCCGGCCGCCGTGGCACAGCGCCATCGACAGTTCGAACACGAAGACGTCGAAGCCGATCGAGGCGAACTGAAGTACGCGGCTGTCGCGTTCCAGGCCCATCCGGTCGACCGCGGTGGCGACCAGACTGGAGATGCCCTCGTGCGGGACGACCACGCCCTTGGGCCGGCCGGTCGAACCGGACGTGTAGATCACGTACGCCGCCTGGTCCAGGCTCACCGGCAGACCATCGACCGCGGACTCTGCCGGCCGGTCCAGTTCTTCCGTGGCCTGCGGTGCGTCGAGCAGCACCGTCGGTACGCCCGCCACTTCGGGGATCTTCCCTGCCACCTGCTCGGTGCCGACGACGAGGGCCGCCCTCGAGTCCTCGATCATGTAGGCGAGCCGGTCGGCCGGGTGGACCAGGTCGAGCGGCAGGAACGCTGCGCCGAGCTTGAGCGCGGCGAGCACGGTCGCGACCATGTCGGCCGACCGGGGCATGGCCACGCCGACCACGCTCTCGGCGCCCACCCCGCGCGCGGCCAGCAGCCGCGCGATCCGGTTGGATCGGGCGTCCAGCTGTGCGTAGCTCACCGACCTGGACCGCTCTACGACGGCCACAGCGTCGGGCCGCTCGGCAAGACGCTGGGCGAACAGGGCCGGCAGCGAGGACTCGTCGACCACCCGCTCGGTGGCGTTGAAGCCTTCCAGGACCAGCTGCCGCTCGTCGGCAGCGAGTACATCCGCCCGGGAGACCGGGGCTTCCGGTTCGGTGACCACCGCCGTGACCAGTCGCCTCAGGCGGTCGCCGAGCCGCTCGGCGACCGCCTGGTCGAACAACTCGGTGGCGAACTCCAGGCGGCAGCTGAGCGCGCCCTCGTCCCCGCCGACGCCGACCTGCTCGCTGAAGCTGAACACGAGGTCGAACTTGGCCGACTTGATCCGGAACGGCACGTACTCCACACCGAGCCCGGGCAGCTCCAGCTCGTCGCCCGTGCGGTTGTGGTAGCCGACCATCACCTGGAACAGCGGGTTGCGGGCGAGCGAGCGCGTCGGGTTCAGCTTCTCGACGACGGACTCGAACGGCACGTCCGCGTGGGAGAACGCGGCCAGGTCGGTGTCGCGGACCCGCGCCAACAGTTCGGTGAAGCTCGGATCGCCGCTGAGGTCGGTCCGCAGTACGAGTGTGTTGACGAAGAAGCCGACCAGATCGTCGAGCGCCTCGTCACTCCGCCCGGCGATGGGCGAGCCGAGGGGGACGTCCGTACCGGCGCCCATGCGGTGGAGCAGCGCGGCGACTGCCGCGTGCACCACCATGAACATACTGGCGCCGCTCTCCCGGGACAGCCGCTTCAGCCCCTGGTAGGCCGCGGTGTCGAAGTCGATGTCGAGCTCGGCTCCGGAGAAGGCCGGCCGGGCGGGCCGGGGCCGGTCGGCCGGCAACTCGATCTCCTCGGGAGCCCCCTGAAGCGTCGTACGCCAGTACTCCAGCTGACGGGCGGCCAGGCTCTGCTGGTCGGCCGGGTCACCGAGCAGCCGCTGCTGCCACAGCGCGTAGTCGGCGTACTGAACGGGCAGCGGCTCCCACTCCGGCGCCGAGCAGGACCGGCGGGCGGCGTAGGCGGTGGCCAGGTCGCGCAGGAAGGGCCGGTCCGACCACTCGTCGGTGGTGATGTGGTGCAGCAGCAGGACCACGACGTGGTCCTCGGGCGCCACCTCGACGATGGTCGCCCGCAGCGGCAGCTCTGCGGCGAGATCGAACGGACGGTTGATGGCGGCGTCGACGATGCCGGCCACCTCGTCCTCGCCGGCGCGGACGCACTCCACCACCGGGTGCGCCTGGCCGATGGGCAGAACGCGCTGGAACGCCTGTCCGTCGCGCTCGCTGAAGACCGTGCGCAGCGCTTCGTGACGTACCGTCACATCGGCCAGCGCCGCCCGCCACGCGTCCACATCGAGGGGGCCGCGCAGCCGCATCACCAGCGGGAAGTTATAGGCGGCCGAGGTGCACTCGATCTGCTGGATGACCCACAACCGCTGCTGGGCGTGGGACAGCGGCAGCTCGGCGGGCCGCTCGCCGGCCGTCAGCGTCGGTCGGTCGGCGGTGGGCGAGCCGGTCGCACGCTCCACCAGCTCGGCGACGGTCGGCGCCTCGAACAGGTCGCGGATCGCCAGCTCCGCCTTCAGCGCGGTGCGCGCGCGGCTGATCAGCCTGGTGGCCAGCAGCGAGTGGCCGCCGAGCTCGAAGAAGTTGCTGTCGATTCCTACGCTGCCCTCGGCGAGTCCGAGGACTTCGGCGAAGAGCGCGCAGAGCGTCTCCTCCTGCGGCGACCTGGGCGGGCGGCTGGTGCTCGGCCCTGCGAAGTCCGGGGCGGGCAGGGCCTTGACATCGAGCTTGCCGTTGACGGTCAGCGGAAGTGTCTCCACCGCCACCAGCGCGGCGGGGAGCATGTAGTCGGGCAGGCCGGCCTTCAGGTGCTCGCGCAGCCGCTGGAGCAGCGCGTCGTCCTGTGCTTCACCCTCCTCGAGTACGACATAGCCGACCAGGCGCTTCGTCCCGGCGGTCTCCGCCACGACGACCGCGGCGTGCGCGACCTCGGGGTGCGCGGCCAGGACCGAGGAGATCTCGCCCAGTTCGATCCGGTATCCGCGGATCTTGACCTGGTCGTCGGTACGGCCGAGGAAGTCGATGAGGCCGTCCGGGCGCTGCCGGACGAGGTCGCCGGTGCGGTACATCCGCTCGCCGGGGGCACCGAACGGGTCGGCGACGAACCGCTCCGCCGTCAGGCCGGGCCGGTTGTGGTAGCCACGGGCGAGGCCGGTTCCGGCGATGTACAGCTCGCCGGGGCAGCCCGGCGGGACGGGGCGCAGCATCGCGTCGAGCACATAGGCCCGGGTGTTGCGGATGGGCATGCCGACCGTCGGGGTCGGGCTGTCCGTGGTGGATCCGCCGAGCGTGTTGATCGTGTACTCGGTCGGCCCGTACAGGTTGTAGCCGTACGTGCCCTCGGTGCGGCGCAGTCGCGGCCACACCGTGTCGGACACGGCCTCGCCGCCGAGCAGGACGAGTGCGGGCCGGTGCTTGCCTGCGGTCTCGTCCTGGTCGAGCAGGCCCTCCTCGATCAGCAGCTGGGCGTAGGTGGGCGTCACGTTGACCACGTCGACGCGGTGCTCGTCGCAGTACGCCACAAGGGCTTCGGCGTCGCGGCGCAGCTCCTCGTCGCAGACATGGACCTCGTGCCCCTCGACGAGCCAGAGCAGTTCCTCCCAGGACATGTCGAAGGCGAAGGAGACGGTGTGTGCGATGCGCAGCCGTCGTCCACCCGCCGAGGCGATCGCCGGGTCGAAGATTTCCTTCTGGTGATTGAGCTGCATGTTCGTCAACCCGCGGTACGGGGTGACGACGCCCTTGGGCTTGCCGGTCGAGCCGGAGGTGTAGATGACGTAGGCGGGGTACTCCAGCCGGTTCTCCACACCGTGCGCGAACGCGGGCCGCTCGGCGTCCGTGACCTCCCCCGACGGGAGACCGGCGAGCTCTGCTGCCACACCCGGGTCGTCCAGCAGGAGTTCGGGGGCGAGGGCTCCCTCCTCCCCTCGCAGCGTCGGGGCGACGGCCGTCGTGGACAGCAGGCACAGGGGCCCGGTGTCCTCGACCATCAGGCGCAGCCGGTCGGCGGGGTGGTCGAGGTCGAGGGGCAGGTAGGCGGCGCCGGTGCGCAGCACGGCGAACAGCGCCACGACCATCTCGATCGAGCGCGGCAGCGCCAGTGCCACCGCCTGCTCGGGTCCCGCGCCACGGGCGAGCAGCAGCCGGGCGAGCCGGTTGATCTGCGCGTCCAGCTCCGCGTAGGTGAGTGCGCGCTCGCCGAACACCAGCGCCACGGCGTCCGGGGTGCGGGCGACCTGTGCCGCGAGCATGTCGGCGACGGTCTCGTTCGGCACGGAGTCACGGCTGCCCGCCCACTCGGCGGCGAGAGCTTCCCGCTCGCCGGTCAGCAGCAGGTCCAGGGAACCGACGCGCGCCGACAGATCGCCGATCAGGCGTTCCACGAGGGTGCCGAAGCGCTCCAGCGTGGCTGCGGCCTGCTCGTCGTCGACCAGGTCCGGGCGGTACTCCAGCTTCGCCTGAACGACCTCGGCCGGGTTGACGATCAGCGTCATGGGGTAGTGGGTGGCGTCCACGCTGCCCACGCCGGTGATGCCGTGACGCTCGGTCAGTTGCCGGAACGCGCCTTCGTCGGCGAAGTTCTGGAGTACGTACAGGGTGTCGAAGAGGGTGTTGTGGCCGCCGGCCCGCTGCAGCTCGGCCAGGCCGAGGTACTCGTGGTCCATCAGCGCGACCCGCTCGGACTGCATACGGCGCAGCAGCTCCGCGACCGGCTCGTCGGGGTCGAACGTGACACGCAGGGGCACCGTGTTGAGGAACATGCCGATCGCCGTGTCCACACCGGACACGTCCGCGGGCCGTCCGGCGACCGTGGCGCCGAATACCACGTCGTCACGGCCCACCGTCGCGGACAGGACGAGCGCCCACGCGGCGGACAACACCGCGTTGATCGTCAGTCCGTGCTCACGGGCGGATGCCCGCAGGCGGTCACTGAGCTCCGGGGACAGATCGAAGGTACGCCGCCGCGGGATCGTCGGCTCGTCCCCCCGGTTCCGCGCCACCAGCGTGGGCTCGTCGAGTCCGGCCAGGGCGTGGCGCCACGTTTCACGGGCCGCGTCGAAGTCCTGCTCCGCGAGCCAGCTCAGATAGTCACGGTAGCTGCCGGGTACGGGCAGCGCGGTGTCGTCGCCCGCCGCGGCGTAGAGCCCCAGCAGTTCGTCGAGGAACACGGACTGCGACCAGCCGTCCCAGGCCACCAGGTGGTGGCTGAGCATCAGACGGTCGGTGTTCTCGGTGAGCCGGATCAGCTTGAGCCGGAACAGCGGGGGCGCGGCCAGGTCGAACCGCTCCCGCCGGCCGGCCTCGGCGATCTCGGCGAGGCGTACCTGCCGCTGCTGCTCGCTCAGGCCGGTCAGATCCACCTCGGTCAGTGGCACCGGCACCTCGGCCGCGGAACAGACGAACTGCACAGGCCTGGGCAGGCCGTCACTGGTGATACCCACGCACAGGCTCGGGTGCCTGCGCAGCAGCGTCGCGCAGGCCGCGCGGAGCCGCTCGGCGTCAAGCCGGTGGTCGAAGTCGAAGGTGTCCTGCGCCGTGTAGACGTCCAGCGCGGACGTGTCGTAGCTGGCGTGGAAGTGGATGCCTTCCTGCAGCGGTGACAGCGGCCAGATGTCGGCGACGGTCACCGGGCTGACGCGCTCGACCAGGTCGATGTCGGCCTGGGTGAGCTGGGCCAGGGGCACGTCCGACGGCGTGAGAGCCCGTGCCGCCGGGCCGGACTGCGACGCCTGCGCGATGAGTTCGCACAGTGCCACCGCCCACTCGCGGCCGAGCGCCTGTACGTCCTCCTCGGTCAGCGCGTCGCCCGCGGCCCAGGTCCAGGTGGCGCGCAGCTCGGGGCCGTGGGGGGTATCGGCGCACACCGCGTTGACCTGAAGCGGATACGGCATGGCCAGGTCGGCGTCGGGTTCCACGGACAGTGCGTCGGCCTCGACCGCGGGCGCCCAGTCACGGATCTGCTCGGCGGGAAGCCGGCCGAAGTAGTTGAACAGCACCTGGGCGCTGGACAGTTGGGTGAAGACGGGCGCGAGCTGCGGGTTGAGGTAGCGCAGCATGCCGTACCCAGCGCCCGAATCCGGTGCCGACCGCACGGACTCCTTGACCAACTTGAGCACGTCAAGTGCGCCGTCGGCGGCGGGGAGCCGTACGGGATGCAGGCTGGTGAACCAGCCCACGGTGCGCGACAGGTCCAGGTCGGCCCCGTCGCGTCCGTGCCGTTCGAGATCCACCAGCAGGTCGCCGTCCTGCTCGCTGTCCCGCTCGCCGCGCCAGCGCGACACTGCGAGGCGCAGTGCGGTGAGCAGGACTTCGGTGACATCGGCTCCGGCTGCGGCGGGTACCGCCGTGAGCAGCGCCTGGGTGTCCTCGGCGGACAGGGACACGACGTGTTCCCGCGCCGAACCGGCTGTTCCGGTACGGGTGGCACCGGCGACCAGCTCGGCTCCCGGCGCCAGGGTCTTTGCCCAGTACGGCAGTTCGGCCTGCCGCTGCGGTGAGGTCGCCTGCTCGGCGACGTCCCGTGCGAACCGCCGCAGTGACGAGGGCACCGGCTCCAGGACAGGCCGCTCCCCGTGCGAGACGGCGTCCCACGCGGCGGCGAGGTCACCGAGCAGCACACGCCAGGACACGCCGTCGATCGCCAGATGGTGGACGACGAGCAGCAGTCGGCCCGGCCGGTCGCCGCCCGCGTCGAACCAGACCGCCTGCAGCATGGTGCCGCCATCAGGATCGAGCCGGGAGGCCGCACCGTCGGACTCCTCGGCGATCACCGTGCGGAGTCCGACGTCGTCGAGCTCACGTACATCGACGCGCCGCAGCAGCGCAGCCGCGTCCACCGAGCCCACGGCAAGCGTCCGGGCCGACCACAGCGCGGGAATCGCCGGGCCGAGATCCATGCGGGAGAGCGTGAGCCGCAGACCGTCGTGGTGGTCCAGGATCGCTTGCAGAACCCGCGTCAGAGAGTCGGTGTCGGCTGCGGCGGGTGCCTGGAGCAGCATCGACAGGTTGAAGCGGTTGACCGTTCCGCCGTCCTCGCGGAGCTGGTGGACGATGGGCAGCAGCGACACGTCGCCCACACCGTCGGAATCGGCGACGGCCGCGGGTGCGGCATCCTCCGTGCCGACGACGGTGGCCGCCAGCGCGGCCGGCGTGCGGTGTTCGAATACGTCGCGCGGGCTGATCGCCAGGCCGGCCTTGCGGGCGCGGCTGGAGACCGACATGGACAGGATGCTGTCCCCGCCGAGCACGAAGAAGTCCTCGTCCGCGTCGACCGCGTCGATCCCGAGCACGTCGGCGAAGATCGCGCAGAGCTGCCGCTCGCGGCCCTCGCGCGCCGTACGTCCCTGTCGCCTGCTCCGGACCTCGGGGGCGGGAAGGGCCTTGTGGTCGATCTTCCCGCCCGGGGTCAACGGCAGCGCGTCGAGTTCCACGAAGTGGCTGGGAACCATGGGCGCGGGCAGCGAACCGCTGAGCGTGCTCCGTACGGCGGCGACATCCAGAGCCGCTCCGGTATCGGGGACCAGGTAGGCCACCAGCTGCTTGACTCCACGGTCGTCGTCGCGGGCCACGACCACCACGTCACCGATGGCCGGCTCATCGCGCAACCGTGCTTCGATTTCCCCGAGTTCCACCCGGTTTCCCCTGATCTTGACCTGGTGGTCGGTGCGCCCGAGGTAGGTGAGCACACCGTCTCCACTGAACTGAACCATGTCTCCGGTGCGGTACATCCGCTCCCCCGGCCCGCCGTACGGATCGGCGACGAAGCGCTCCGCGCTCAGCGCGGTGCGTCCGTGGTAACCGCGGGCCAGTTGCGCGCCCGCGATGTAGAGCTCGCCGGACTCCCCCTCCGCGACGGGGCGGAGGTACCGGTCGAGTACGTAGAGCCGGGTGTTCCACACCGGACGCCCGATGGGTACGGTGCCCTGCTCACCCGGTTCGGAGCCCGAATCCCAGCTGGTGACCTGGATGACGGCCTCGGTCGGCCCGTACACGTTGAACAGAGGCACCCCGGTGCGCTCCCGCCAGCGCCGCGCGAGCGGAACCGGCAGCGCCTCTCCCCCGCTGAACGCCCTGCGCAGGCTCGCCCACCACTGGCCGGCTTCCTCCTCCGCGAGCAGCGCGCCGTACAGGGAGGGCACCAGATCGACGTTGGTGACCTGCTCGTGGCGGATGAGCTCGGCAAGATACGCCGGATCGCGGTGGCCGTCCGGCCTGGCGATCACGACGGTCCCACCAGTCAGCAGCGGAGCGAAGATCTCCTGCACCGACGGGTCGAAGCTGGTCGAGTACTGGTGCAGCACTCGCTCGCCCGGACCGAATCCGAACTGCTCGGTCGTCCAGGCCAACTGGCCGACGACCGCTCGATGCGTCACCACGACGCCCTTGGGCCGACCGGTCGACCCCGAGGTGTACATCAGATACGCGGCGTTGTCCGGATGGACGAGTACGGTGCCGGGCGCGGCCGGAGCTGGATCAGCTGCCCCGTCGTGGCCCTCGCCGAGGAGGACCGGTGTCACGTCCGCCAGTTCGGGCAGGCGCGCCCAGGACTCCTCGGTGGCGACGACCGTTCGCGCCCCGGAGTCGGCGAGCATGCAGCGAACCCGGTCGGTCGGGTAGTCGACGTCGACCGGCAGATAGGCCGCACCCGTCTTGAGTACACCGAGCAGGGCGACCAGCGCCTCGGCCGAGCGGGGAACAGCGACGGCCACGATGGACTCGGGGCCCACGCCTTGGGCCGACAGCCGGTGGGCCAGTGCCTCGGCCCGCTCGTCCAGTCGGCCATAGGTCGTCCGCTCGCCGTCGTGGATCAGAGCGGTCGCGTCAGGGGTGCGGCGGACCTGTTCGGCGAATGCTCCGTGCACCGTGCCGGTGGGCAACGCGTGTTCCGCTCCGGTGAGGCGGTCGAGCGTGCTCCGCCGCTCTTCGGCCGACTGCGCGGCCAGCTGCGCGGCCGGGAGCCGGGGGTCGGCGATCACCTGGTCGAGCAGCGCCCGCAGCCGGGTGACGAACCGCTCTGCGGCCGTGGCGTCCAGCCGGGAGGGGTCGTGTTCGAGCCGCAGCTCAAGTCGCTCACCGGGGAGCACGGTGAGCGAGAGCGGGTAGTGCACCGCGTCGCGGATGTGCGATCCGACGATGCGGACCTGGCCCGCCGGATCGGTCGGCTCGCCCGCGTCGGGCAGGTTCTCCACCACGACCAGCGCGTCGAACAGTTCGCCCCGGCCGACGGCCCGCTGGATGTCGGCGAGTCCGAGGTGCTGGTGGTCCAGCAGGTCGGCCTGGGCGTCCTGGAAACCCGCCAGGACTTCGGCGACCGGTTGCTCCGGACGCCACCGCAGCCGGGTGGGCACGGTGTTGATCAGCAGGCCGACCAGCGCTTCGATGCCCTCGACGGCGGCCTGCCGTCCGGAGACCGTGGCCCCGAAGACCAGGTCCTGGGAGCCGACCACATCACCGAGCACCAGGCCGAACCCGCCCTGCACGATGGTGCTCAGGGTCAGCCCGAGCTGCCGGGCCCGAGCCGTGAGCGCCGTCGTGGCCTCCGCGGAGAGCTCAAAAGTGATCCCGCCTGCCTCGGCAGGGCTCGCGTCCCCGGCACGGACGGGCAGCCCGGCCGGGGCGTCGAGGCCCGCCAACGCGTCGCGCCACGCGCCGAGCGCCGGCGCCCGGTCACGGCCGGCGAGCCACCCCGCGTACGCCCGGTAGGTCGCCATCGACGTGACCGGCGCGGACGGCTCAGCCGAGACGCCGGGGCGGTAGCCGTCCAGTAGTTCACGCATGATGAGCGAAACCGACCAGCCGTCCACGACGATGTGATGCATGGTCAGCACCAGCAGGGACCGCTCAGCGCTGAGCCGGATCAGCGCGGCCCGCATCAGCGGCGGGACTCCGAGGTCGAATCGCTCCGCCCGCTCCGCGCCCGTGACCTCGTCGGCGGCCGTGGACTGCTCTGCCGCGTCGAGTTCCGACAGGTCGGCGTAGCGCCACGGCAGCTCGACACGCTCGCCGATGAGCTGCACGATCTGACCGTCCGAGCGCTGGCGGAAGGCGGCGCTCAGCAGTGGATGGCGGTCGAGCAGCCGCTGCGTGGCTGCCCGCAGGGCCTCGGCGTCCACGTCACCGGCGAGTTCGAGGGTGTCCTGCACGGCGTAGCCGTCCGACCCGCCCTCGTCGACGGCGGCATGGAAGAAGAAGCCTTCCTGCAGCGGAGTGGCCGGTACGACGTCGAGGAGTTCCGGGACGGCGGATTCGAACTCGGCACGCTCGGCATCGGTCAGCGGGACCAGGGAGAACGGCTCGGGCACCGCACCGGATTCACGTGGCGGCGTGTCCGCACCGTCGGTGATGCGCGCGAGGGCCGCCACCGTACGGTGCCGGAACACGTCGCGCGGGGTGATCGCCAGTCCGCCGGCACGGGCGCGGGATACCAGCTGGATGGCGACGATGCTGTCTCCGCCGAGTTCGAAGAAGCTGTCGTGGACGCCCACCGACGGAAGGTCGAGGAGCTCGGCGAACAGCGCGGCGAGAGCCGCCTCGGCCGGCGTCGTCGGCTTGGCGTCACCGGTCATCGCCGTCCACTGCGGCTCGGGCAGCGCCCGGGTGTCGAGCTTTCCGTTGGGGGTGAGCGGCAGGGGTCCGTCCAGTACGACGAGGGCCGACGGCACCATGTAGTCCGGCAGCGCCTCCGCCACCTGCACCCGCGCCGCCGCAACGCAGGCGTCGGCATCCGCGCCGCCGTCACCCACCAGATAGGCGACGAGGCGCTTCACACCCCGGTGGTCCTCCCGTACGAGGACGGCGGCCTGAGCGATGCCCGGGCAGGCCATGAACGCGCTCTCGATCTCGCCCGGCTCGATCCTGTGACCGCGGATCTTGAGCTGTCCGTCCGCGCGGCCGAGGAACTCCAGGTTGCCGTCGGCACTCCAGCGCACCCGGTCGCCCGTGCGATACATCCGCGCACCCGACGGCCCGAACGGGTCGGCGACAAACCGCTCCGAGGTCAGCCCGTGCCTGCCCAGGTAGCCGCGGGCCAGGCCGCGCCCGCCGACGTACAACTCGCCCTCGACACCGGCAGGAACCGGACGCAGCGCCGAATCGAGCACGTAGGCACGGGTATTGGGGTCGGGTCGGCCGATCGGTGCCGGGCCCTGCCGGTCCGGCTCGGCAAGCCACAGCGTCGAGTTGACCGTCGCCTCTGTCAGGCCGTAGGCGACGACGACCCGCAGCCGCCCGCCCCAGCGGGCGATGAGCTCGCTCGGCACCGCCTCGGTGCCGACCACGAGCACCGCGCCCTCGGGCAGCTCACAGTCCTGCGGCAGCGCCGAGACGAGCGACGGCGGCAGGATCATATGGGTGGCCAGGTGCTCCTCGATGTAATCCGTCAGGGCGGGCCCGGCAACCCGACGCTCGGTGGGGACGATGATGATCCGGCCGCCGACGCACAGCGACATGATCAGGTCCCAGACCGTCACATCGAAGCCGACCGAGGCGAACTGCACGACGCGGCTGTCCGCGTCGACACCGATGCGGTCCGTGGCGGTGGCGACCAGGCTGCCGACCCCGTCGTGCGAGACCACAACGCCCTTCGGGCGGCCGGTGGAGCCCGATGTGTAGATGACGTACGCGGCCTGGTCCAGGGCGATCGGCAGGCCGGGGTCCGAGTCGTCCAACGCGGCGTACTCGGCGGCCACGGACGGGTCGTCGAGCAGGACGTGCTCGACGCCGGGTGCCTCCGGGAGTTCGCCGGCCAGCTCGCGCGTGGTGACGACGGTCCGCGCGCCGGCGTCGGACAGCATGTAGGCAATCCGGTCCTGGGGGTGGTCGGCGTCCAGCGGCAGATATGCCGCTCCCGCCTTCATCACCGCCAGCAGGGAGACCACCAGCTCGGGCGAGCGCGGCACGGCCACGGCGACGACGTGCTCCTCGCGCACGCCCCGGGCGATCAGGAGGCGGGCGAGGCGGTTCGCGGCGGCGTTGAGCTCGGCGTAGGACAGTTCCCGGTCCTCGTACACGAGCGCGACGGCATCCGGCGAGCGGTGCACCTGCCCCTCGAACGCGGCGGGCCAGGACAGTTCGGGCACCTCGCGTGGCGCGGCTCCGAACGCGTTGAGCAGCTGGGCCCGCTCCGCACCGGAGGTCAGCTCGATGTAGCCGATGGGGCGGTCCATCCCCTCGACAAGGGCATCCAGCAGCATGAGGAAGCGGCGCTCGTGGTCGTCCAGCGTCCGCTGGTCGCACACGTCCGCGTCCGCGTCGAAGTGGATACGGATGCTCTCGCCCGCCCGGGACTCGTCGACGGTGACCGCCAGGTCGCTGACCGGGCCGAGCCAACCGGGCTTGAGGTCGGCCGCGTGATCGCCGAAGCGCAGCCCCTCGCCGCCGGGCAGGATGTTGACCGTGGGACCGACGAGCTCCGGTACGCCGTCGACCAGCCCCAGGTCCCTCGCCAGGTCCTCGGCACGGTAACGACCGTGCTCGACCGTCCCGGCGATCGCGCATCGCACCGCCTCCACGAGCTCGGAGCCGGTCATGCCCCCGCGGACGGCGACGCGCAGCGGGAGCACATTGGACACCATGCCGGGGACAACCCCCGACTCGGCGCCTTGCCGGGCGGTGACCGGCAGGCCGAGCACCAGGTCCTGCTCGCCGGTGGCACGGTGAAGGTAGGCGGCCACGGCCGCCACCAGCAGGCGCGACAGGCGAATGCCCGCGCCCGCCGCGGCGGCCCGCAGCCGGGCGGTGTCCTGCGGTGACAGCTCCGCCGTGCGCCGCAGGCGCCGCGTCATCTGCGCCGACGCGCGCTCGACGAGGCGTACGGGCTCCGGCCGGTCGGCCAGTCGGCTCAGCCAGTACGCGCGATCCGTCCGGTACTGCTCGGACGCACGGTACGCACGGTCGGAGTCCACCAGCCGGGACAGCGCCCAGTCGGTGTCACCGGCCGCCTCACCGGCGGTGTAGAGCTCACCGGCCCGGTGGGTGATCAACGCGATGCCTGTGCCGTCGATGACGATGTGGTGGTAGCGCTGGTACCAGAGAACGCGGTCGTCGGCGAGCCGGAGCAGTACCTGGGCGAACAGCGGACCGCGCTCGAGGTCGGCGGGCCGGTCACGGTCGGCTTCCGTCCACTCCGCGGCAGCGCCTTCGGGATCCGGTTCGTGCCGCAGGTCGACGGTGGGGATGTCGACGGGGAACCGCGTGGGCGTCTGGCGTGGTTGCCCGTCCTCGGGGCTGACGCTCACGTGCAGGCACTCGGCCTCCTCGACGGCGTGCTGCACCGAGACGGCCAGGCGGTCGAGGTCGATGTCGCCGAGCAGTTCCAGGACGAACGAGATGTTGTAGGCCGAGCTGTCCGGCTCGATCTGCTGGGCAAGCCAGATGCCGGATTGCCCACCAGTGACGGGTATCCCGGCAGTGGATGTCCGGTCCGACTCGGCGTCAAACATCGTCGAAGGGCCTTTCCCTGGTTGTGCGTCAGTGATGAGTGGTTACGTGGCGTCGGCCGGAAGCGGCACGATCACGTCGACGGCGTACGGCTTTTCCGGCACCGTGCGCGTCACGCCCGCCCGGCGGGGACGGCCACCGGGCAGGCGCGACCGTGAGAGGTCGCCGCACTAAGGAGATGCGCTCTCCGCTTCTACTTGATGGCCTCAAGCATCGGCACGACCTGGTCAATGGCGTACGGGATGCTCAGCACAGTGTTGAAGGACAGCGCGGCGCCGATGTCCGGGCTGTCGTACGGCAGGAACAGATCCCGCTTCTCCTGATGGACCTTGGTCTTCTTGTAGAGCGGATCGGCCTTCATGGCCTTCTCCGTCTCAGGGGTGCCCAGCCACACCGTCCGGTCGGCCTCCATGACGTCGAGGCGCTCCGAGCTGAGGTCGGCGATGTTCTCCTTGCCCAGCGACTTGCGGTACGTCTCGGAAGTGGTGAAGCCCATCCCGGACAGGAAGATGACCTTCGGGTCCTTGGGCGAGAACGCGGAGAACTTGCCCGGCTCGTAGGGCTCGCCGACGGTGACCGTCTTGCCCTTCCACTCGGGGTGCTTGTCGCGGACGGCCTTGAAGCGCGCGTCGATGCCGGCGATCAGCTTCTCGGTCTCGGCGTCCTTGCCCAGCGCCTTGCCGATCTGCTTGGTCATGTCCTGCCATGGCGCCTGGTAGTCCTCGTGGCCCTTGGGCTGGGCGACCACCTTGGCGATCTTGGACAGCGTCTCGTACTGCTCCTTCTTCATGCCCGAGTACTGAGCGACGATCAGATCCGGCTTGAGCGCCGCGATCTTCTCCATGTTGTACTCATCACGCTCACCCACGATCTGCGGCGGCGTGGAACCCCACAGCTGCTTGGCCCACGGCCACTTGCCGTACGGCTTCTCCTTGAACCAGTCGACCGAACCGACCGGCTTGACACCGAGCGCCAGCACCGCGTCCTGGTCGGACAGGCCGAGAGTGACGACCTTCTTCGGCTCCGCATCGATGGTCGTGCTGCCGTACTTGTGCTCGATGGTGACCGGGAATGCCGCGGACTTGGCGCTCGCCCCCTCGGACGACTTGGACTCGGTCTTCTCGGCCCCGCCCCCACAGGCGGTCAGGGCGAACGCGGCGACAGCGGCGACGGCCACGCGGGGGATGTTTCTGACGATCCTCGTCAGCGCGGGGCGTGTACCAGTGGACACGGTGTTTCCTTTCACGGGGTTTCACAGGGCGTGCCACACCCGCCCGGCACGATTCGGCCACCGGGCAGGCTCGACTGTGGGGGGAGGCAGGACCAGGGCGTGTTTTAGAAGTAGCGCCGTCCGCCCGCAGGGCGGGCCTCGCGGCGTCTGGTGCGTGCAATCGCAAGGCGGAGGATCGCCCTCGTACTGGACGTACTTGGGTGACTCCGACAACATCGCGAGTGTGCGTGCCAGGGGTCGCGGGGCAGGCGGGACTTCTAAAACACGCCCTAGAGGGGTGTGCCGATCTCGTCGGCGGTCCGCCGGGCGTGGCCGGAGGCGGGCTCCTGGCTCCGGTCCACGATCGACTCCAGGATCTCGCCGACCCTGATCGCGGTGTTCGACAGCAGGGACGACGTGATGCCATGCGTGTGCTCGGTGCCGCCCTGGAGGTAGATTCCGCACCGCAGTTCGGCATCGGTCGCGACGCGGTAGTCGCGCTCGACGCGGACGCGTCCGTCGTCGTCACGGTGGCAGTGCTCCCCGACCTCGCCGAGGAGCCCAAGGGCGTCGGCGGGCCGGTAACCGGTGGCGTAGACCACCACATCGGCGTCCAGTGGAGTCTTCTCTCCGGTGACCAGCGACTCGACCGTCGTACGGACCTTGTCCGGGGTCTCGACGACGTCGGTGAGACGGGACACGTTGAGGAACCGAAGACGCTCGGTGCCCAGGACCTTCTCCTGATACGCCTGGCGGTACAGGTCGTCGATCAGGTCGATGTCCACCACGGCGTAGTTGGTGTTGCCGTGGTAGTTCATCAGCTTGTGCTTGATCTCGTCAGGGGCCGTGAAGTACTCGTCGACCGCTTCGGGGTCGAAGATCCGGTTGGCGAAGCTGCTGTCGTCGGCGGGGCTGTAGCCATAGCGGGAGAAGACGGCGCAGACCTCCGCCTCGGGGAAGCGGCGGTGCAGGAAGGCCACGTTCTCCGCGGCGCTCTGGCCGGCCCCGACCACGATGAAGCGGGACGGCTGGGCGTCATCCAGGCTATCCACCCGTGCCAGCAGATCGGAGTTGTGCCAGATCCGGTCCGTCCGGTCGACGCCCTGAGGCATCTGCGGCCGCAGACCTGTGCCGATCACGAGGTTGCGTGCCCGGTGGACCACCAGCTCCGACCCCGAACGGGCCGTCACATCGACGTACTCCACCACTCCGTCGCGTACGACGGGCCGCACGGCGACGACCTCGTGCCCATAGGACACCATGTCGTCCACCTGGGCCGCCGCCCACTCGAAGTAGTCGTGGAACTCGACCCGCAGCGGGAAGAGGCTCTTGCCGTTGACGAAGTCGACCAGCCGCCCCTTGCTCTGCAGGTAGCACAGGAAGCTGAACTCACTCGACGGATTCCGAAGCGTCACCAGGTCCTTGAGGAAGGACACTTGCATGGTCGCGTCGTCGATCAGCATGCCGCGGTGCCAGCCGAAGCGCGGTTGCCGCTCGAAGAAGTGAGCCGTGACCGCCTCCTGCCTGCCGACGCGTGCGTTGTGCTCGCTGAGCGCTATCGCCATGGCCACATTGGACGGCCCGAAGCCGATTCCTATGAGGTCGTGGATCGGTGGTGCGTCGTCAGGAAGAGCCTGTGACATGTCACTCCCATCGTGCGGGGCAGCCGCTTGTCAGGCGTTTGGGGAAAGTGGGAGCAGGGCACACCGACGGGGCGGCGGCCGAGCGGAACTTAGGTAAAGCTAACCTCATCTAACGAGCCTGTCGACAGGGCAAAACGGACAAGCGGTGGGTCATGGATGCAAACACAGCCCAAAATCTTGGCTCGTTGCACGCTTAGGTAAGGCTTGCTTTACTTATGCGCCGGTCCATCGCCACTCTGAGGAGGAACCCATGCGGGTCGTCATGTTCGGTTATCAGACCTGGGGGCACCGCACCCTGCAAGCTCTCCTGGACTCCGAGCACGACGTGGTGATGGTCGTGACGCACCCCAAGAGTGAGCACGCGTACGAGAAGATCTGGAGCGACTCCGTCGCCGACCTCGCCGAACAGCACGGCGTTCCCGTACTGATCCGCAACCGCCCTGATGACGAGGAGCTGTTCGCCGCCCTCAAGGAGGCCGCCCCCGACATCATCGTGGCGAACAACTGGCGGACGTGGATCCCTCCGCGCATCTTCGACCTCCCCCGCCACGGCACGCTGAACGTGCACGATTCGCTGCTGCCCAAGTACGCGGGCTTCTCCCCGCTGATCTGGGCTCTGATCAACGGCGAGCGTGAAGTGGGCGTCACCGCGCACATGATGGACGACGAGCTGGACGCCGGCGACATCGTGGTTCAGCGCGCTGTGGCGGTCGAACCGACGGACACGGCCACCGACCTGTTCCACAAGACCGTCGACCTCATCGCCCCGGTCACGGTCGGCGCACTCGGCCGCATCGCCGCCGGCGAGACCGAGTTCACCAAGCAGGACCGGTCGCAGGCCAGCTTCTTCCACAAGCGGTCCGCCGAGGACATCCGCATCGACTGGAGCTGGCCGGCCGCAGACCTCGAACGTCTCGTGCGCGCCCAGTCCGCTCCGTATCCGAGCGCCTTCACCCACCACAAGGGCAAGCGCCTCGAGATCCTGGCGGCGGTTGTGTCCGAAGGCCGCTACGGCGGCACGCCCGGCCGCATCTTCTACCGCGAGGGCAACGGCGTGGTGATCGTCGCCGGAGCCGACGCCCGCAACGGCCGCAACCACGGCCTGGCCATCACACGCGTGCGCACCGAGGACGGCGAGGAGATACCCGCGACCGACTACTTCCGCTCCATGGGTGGGTACCTCACCAGCCGTTCTTGAGACCAGGGGATCAACACCCATGCATAAAGTGCGTACGGCACGGCCGCGCCACCACCTCATGTGCCGGCCCACCCACTTCGACGTGGACCCGATCGGCGTCGATCTTTCGGAGCTTCTCAAGGCCGGCGGAAGCGTGAAGTGCTGCACGCTGGAGCTGCGTTCGGCCGACTAGTCCGCCGGTCGGCCCCGCAACGGTCCCCGGGGCCGACCGATCATCGCCGCCGCATGGATCATCCGATCCACGCGGCGGCGATATTTTCTTGGCGGCGGCTGCGTCAGCCCAGCAACCATTCACAGGCGCCCAACTCGGATCCCTGCTGCGACGCTTGCACGCCCACCTCGAACCGGCCCCGCCGACCGTCATCCATGGAGGCGCCGTTAGGTCACCAAGCATGACCCGACCCGTGCCGGCTCCGTCCGCGAGCGGTCCGCGCGGGAGGGCAGGGCAAGCGCCCGTGTCGGCAGCATGGACCAGCGGCCCCCGCAGCTCAGCCCTCGGGTCAGTTCTCCGGCCGGCGTGGGGAGAAAATTCGCTTGTCATGGCCTTTGCGGGGATGGCAAGGATGCCCCATGGATGACCACCTAAACGCCCAAGGATTCCCCCGCCAATTCGCCCGCACCAGGCGCTTCTCGCTCGGTGTCCCGCAGCGGTTCACGGTTTCGCCGGACGGTGCGCGCGTGCTGTTCGTACGCAGCACGGGCGGCACGGACCCGGTGAGCCGGCTGTGGCTGTACGAGGCGGGCGAGGAGCGGATACTCGCTGACCCGCCAACGCTCGGCGGCTCCACGGAGGAGGAGATTCCGGAGGCGGAGAAGGTCCGCAGGGAACGCGCCAGGGAGATGTCGTCGGGTGTGGTGGCGTACTCGACCGACCGGGAGGCCCGGGTCGTTGCCTTCGCGCTGGGCGGTCAACTCTGGGTCGTCCGCACGGACGGCGGAGAACCGCGCAGCATCACGGCCGCCGGACCGGTGGTGGACCCGCGCCCCGCCCCGGACGGTGCCTCGATCGCTTACGTCACCGGCGGCGCCCTCCATGTCGTACGGATCGACGGGACCGACGACCGGCTGCTGATCGCGCCGGAGGGGCCCGAGGTGACCTATGGGCTCTCCGACCATGTCTCGGCGGAGTCGATCGGACGGTCGCGAGGCTACTGGTGGTCGCCGGACAGCGACGCGTTGCTGGTCGCGCGGATCGACAACTCGCCGGTGCAGCGCCGGTACATCGCAGACCCGGCGAATCCGACGAAGCCGCCGAGGTCGATGCCGTATCCGGCGGCGGGGACGGCGAACGCGAAGGTGTCACTGCATATCGTCCGGCTGGACGGCGAGCGGGTTGGGGTAGAGATCCCGGCCGCCGCGAACGAGCACCACTACCCCGCGGCGTGGACCGACCCCGCCTTCGAGTACGTCACCACAGCAGGCTGGGACAGCCACGGCCCCCTGATCTCCGTGCAGACCCGCGACCAGCGCTCCGAGTACATCCTGACCGTGGACCCCGGAACCGGGGCGACGGAACTGCAGCACCACGCCCGCGACCACTTCTGGCTGTCGCTGCTGCCCGGCACCCCGGTTCGCCTCCCGTCGGGCACGCCCGTCATCCCGTGGTGCCGGGACGATACGCAGGGCCTGCGTATCGGGAGCACCCCCACCCCCGCCGGACTCCAGGTCCGTGAGGTCCTCGGCGCGGTCGGGGAGCGGGTCTTCTTCGCCGCCGGCGAGGAGCCGACCGAGACCCACGTCTGGTCGTACGACTCCGCCGCCGGCTTCGTCCGTGTCAGCGAGGGGCCGGGCGTCCACACCGCCGCGGTCGGCGGCGACACGGTCGTGCTGAACAGCAGGACGGACGACGGGCAGACCGTGACCGTGCTGCACGGCGGAGTGCCGGCCGGGCAGATCGCCGTGCTCGCCGAGGAGCCCCGGATCGTGCCGCGCCCGGTCTTCCTCACGCTCGGCGAGCGTCAGTTGCGCAGCCAGCTGTATCTCCCGTCCTGGTACGAGCCCGGCTCCGGCAAGCTGCCGGTACTCCTCAATCCGTACTCCGGGCACGGGATCCAGCTGGTGGTGCGGGCACGCGGCTGGTGGACGGCCGTCTCCCAGTGGTTCGCCGAGCAGGGCTTCGCCGTGCTGGTCACGGACGGCCGCGGCACTCCCGGCCGCGGCCGGGAGTGGGAGAAGTCCGTGTACGGCGACCGGCTGACGCCCGTCCTCGAGGACCAGATCGACGCGCTGCGCGAGGCCGCCGCCCACCACTCCGAGCTGAATCTGGACGCGGTGGCGATCCGCGGCTGGTCGTACGGCGGCTATCTCGCAGCCGGTGCCGTGCTGCGCCACCCCGAGGTCTTCCACACGGCGATCGCGGGCGGTGCCCCGACCGACCGCCGGCTCTACGACACGCACTGGGAGGAGCGGTTCCTCGGCCACCCGGACGTGACACCCGAGACCTACGAACGCTGCTCACTCGTCGCACACGCCCACACGTTGACCCGCCCGCTGCTGCTGGTGCACGGCATCGCCGACGACAATGTGACTGTCGCCCATATGCTGCGCTTCTCCTCCGCGCTGCTCGCCGCGGGCCGCCCGCACAGTGTGCTCCCGCTCTCCGGAGCGACCCATCTGGTCACCCAGGAAGACACAGCCAGCAATCTTCTGTCACTCGAGGTCGACTTCCTCAAGAAATCCTTGAGAATTTGAACATCTCGCCTCCGCTCCCCGTACCACGTCACGAACCGGCCGACGAAGCCGGCCGTTGAAAGGGAGCCAGCATGACCGGATCGCAGGGGCCCGCGCTGACCGTCGCCCGCCGTACCGTCGTCGCCGCGGTGGGCGGAGCCGGTCTCGCCGTCGCGCTGACCGCGTGCGGCGGCTCAGACGACGGCGGGCAGACGGTTGGCCAGAAGCCGGCCGGCGGCGAAGCAGGCGGGGACGTCGCCGGCAAGGTTCTCGCCAAAACCACGGACATCCCCGAGGGCGGCGGCAAGGTCATCGGCGATGTGGTGGTCACTCAGCCGAAGCCGGGCGAGTTCAAGGCGTTCTCGTCCAAGTGCACCCATCAGGGCTGCGCGGTGAAGGACGTCTCCAACGGCGCTATCCACTGCCCGTGCCACGGCAGCAAGTTCGACGCGGCGGACGGCAGCGTCAAGACCGGGCCGGCCACTTCCCCGCTGCCCGCCGCGTCGATCACCGTCGACGGAGGCTCGATCAAGCTCGTGTGATGCGGCGAGACCGTTTCCAGCAGGCGAGCACATCGGCGGTGGTGGTGATCGTGGCAACCAGCGCGAGCGTGTTGCGGATCATCGCGAGGGTGTAGTCGGAGGGGACCCCCGCAATGGCGTCGCCCGGAACGACCGCCGTATAGCCGAGGTTGACGGCGTCGAAGACGGCGTTGGGGATGGCGATGTTCGCCGAGACTCCGGTGATCAGCAGGCTGCGGCAGCCGAGGTTGCGCAGCAGGGCGTCGACGTCGGTGCCGGCGAGGGGCGACAGGCCGTGCAGTCTCCGTACGACGAGATCCTCGTCCGCGACCTCTATCGGCGCCGCGATACGGACGGCCGTCGTGCCGGAGTGCTGCTGGACGGGCAGCCGCCCGGCAGCCCGGAAAAGCCGGGCGTTGTGGTTGGCGCCTCGCCCGTCGGGCCGCCGCTCGGCGACGGCGTGCAGCACCTGCACACCGGCTTCATGAGCGCCCGCGACCAGACGTGACACGTTGAGGAGCGCGCCGGACGAACGGGCCACGGCGGCGAGTTCGGGCAGGGCGCTGTCCTTGCCGACGACACCCTGCTGGCACTCGACCGTGAGCAGCACCGTGCTGGTCGGGTCGAGCTGTTCCGCCAGCTGTTCGAAGGACGGCACAGTTCCTCCTCATCTCACTGGGACCGGGACTGGGACTGGGACTGGGACTGGGCGCGCGACAGTAACGGCCATTGCGTGATGGAGGAAGAGCCCCCATGATTTCTGACACTTGGTCAGCCAAAGGGAGGGGGCCGCTCATGGCCGTCACACAGCGCCGGGGCCGTCGCATCATGATGACGCCCGGCGAGCTTGACGAGTTCCTGGCCGAGCAGCGCACCTGCCGGGTGGCCACCGTTTCCGCGGACGGCCGTCCGCATGTGGGCGCATTGTGGTTCGCCTGGGACGGGACCTCACTGTGGCTGTACTCCATCACGCGCAGCCGCCGCTGGGCCGAACTACGGCACAACCCAAGGCTCGCTGTCGTGGTCGACGACGGCGAGGAGTACAGCGAGCTGCGCGGCGTCGAGCTCTCCGGCACCGCCGTCTTCGTCGGCGAGGCCCCGCGTACGGGTGAGCCGTGCCCCGAACTGGACGTGCCGGAAAGACTGTTCGCACGGAAGAACTTCGACATGGACGAGATGCCGCATGACGGCAGGCACGCCTGGCTGCAGCTGACTCCCGACGCGATCGCGTCCTGGGACTTCAGGAAGCTGTCGGCCCTCTGATCTGCCTCACGCAGCCGACTCGTCGGATGCCTCGGGTCCCTCGGGTCTGCCTGATCCGCCCGATCGGGCCGATCAGGCAGACCCGCCGGATCCAGCCGCACCGTCGGATCCCTCCGCAGCCGAAACGGCAGCCTCGCGCAGCGCCTCGACCGCCGCCCGGATCGACGGGCGGCGGTCCGCGTCGGCCCGCCACACCGCGTAGATATGCCTGCGCATCCGCTGTCGCACGGGTACCAGCCGCACACCCTCAGGCACCCAGCCCCGCCCGAGCCTGGGCGTGACGCACACCCCGAGCCCCGCCTCGATGAGCGCCAGCTGCGTATGGTGCTCCTCCGCCATATGCGCGATCCGCGGTTCGAAGCCCTTCGAGCGCAGCGTGAACATCAGCCAGTCGTAACAGAATTCGCCTTCCGGCCAGGACACCCAGTCGTCGTCGGCGAACTCCTCGAGATCCACCTCCGCCCGGCCCGCAAGAGGATGATCCGCGGGCATGGCCACATCAGGGACGTCATCGAGGAGATGGACCTGCGCGAGCCCGCCCGACACGGGCAGCCGCCTATTGCTCCAGTCGAGCACGACCGCGAGGTCGAGGTCACCCCTGATCACCTCTCTGATCGCCCGCTCGGGCTCCAACTCGCGTGAGCGGACGCGCAGTTCGGGGTGGGCTGCGCGCAAAGACGTCATTGCCGCCGGGAAGAGCCCGCGGGCGGCGGTCGGGAAGGCGCCCACTCTCACCTCTCCGACCGCCTCTCCTCGCTGCGCCTCGATATCGGACTGCGCAAGCTCGACCTGGGACAGGATGCGCGCGGCATGGTCGGCGAGCAGCCGGCCGGCGTCGGTGAGGCGAACGCCGCGGCCGTTCTTCGCCAGCAGCTGCTGGCCCACCTCCCGCTCGAGCTTCGCCATCTGCTGGGAGACCGCCGAGGTCGTCACATGCAAGCCGTCGGCCGCTCCGCTCACCGAGCCGTGGCGGGCCAGCGCATCGAGGGTCCGCAGGCGCTCCAGATTCAACATGTAAGCGATGCTACGTGAACAGCTCAAACAATTCTCGCTTGTCCTACGAGGTTGAAGCCGCGATGGTGGACGGCATGAGCACCGCCGTCCCCTCCCGGACCTCCTCGGCCCCCGCGCGCACACCCGTCGGCCCCGTACGCAGCCGACGAACCCTCGACTGGCGCATCAGGTTCGCGGTGCTCTCGACCGTCTGGGGCTTCAGCTTCCTGCTCATCAAGGTCGGCACCGGGGCGTACGCACCCTTTCAGGTCACCTTCGGCCGGCTCCTCTTCGGTACGGCGGTGCTGGCCGTCGCCATGGCCGTGCGACGGGAGCGGCTGCCGCGCGGGATCCGCACCTGGATGCATCTCGCCGTCGCGGCGTTCCTCCTCAACGCCCTGCCGTTCTCACTCTTCGCCTACTCCGAGCTGACGATCCCCTCGACGCTGGCCGGCATCTGCAACGCCACCTCACCGCTGTGGGGCATGGCCCTGTCCATGGTCGCGCTCTCCGAGGACCGGCCCACGCGCCGCCGGGTCGCCGGACTCGGCATCGGCTTCCTCGGCGTGCTGACCGTACTCGGCGCCTGGCAGGGCTTCTCCGGGCTCGACCTCACCGGCACGGCGATGGCCCTGCTCGCCTCGCTGAGCTATCCGATCGGCTGGATCTATGTGCGCCGCACCCTGGCCGGCAGCAGCAACTCCAACCTCTCCCTGACCGGCGCCCAGCTGTTCCTCGCGACGGTCCAACTCGCGGTGGTCACGCCGCTGTTCACCACATTGCCGACGTCCATCCCGTTCGTCCCGCTGCTCGCGGTGATCGCACTTGGTGCGCTGGGCACCGGCTTCGCGCTGCTCCTCCAGTACGGCCTGGTCGCCGAGGTCGGCCCGACGACCGCGCAGATGGTCACGTACTTCATCCCGGTCATCGCCACCGCGGCCGGCGTCGCGGTCCTGGACGAGCAACTGGGCTGGAACACCCCGGTGGGCGCGCTGATAGTCCTCGCGGGCGCGGCGCTCACCCAGAGCCGCCCGAAGGCGCCCGCACCTGCTGTTCAGCCGTAACTGCGTGCGGGCGCCGGACCGGTCGCCGACGCCACCGCGTCGGCGACCGGCCCGATGTCGTCCATCGCCAGGTCCGAGACGGTGATCCGCACAGCGGGAGGCGCCGCCATCCTGAACCGCGCCCCCGGCGCGACGGCCCAGCCGGCGTGCAACAGACGCGCCACCGCCCCCGTCTCGTCCGGGACAGGCACCCAGACATTCATCCCGCTGCGTCCATGAGCCTCGATCCCCCGCTCCGCCAGCGCCCGTACGAGCGCGTCGCGCCGTTCCCCGTACGAGCGCGCGACGGCCCGCGGATCCACGGCGTCCGACGCCCACAGGTGCACGACCGCGCGCTGCAGCAGCCTGCTGACCCAGCCTGGTCCGAGCCGCTGGCGTCCCATGACCCGGTCGACGGTGACTGCATCCCCGGTCAGCACGGCGACGCGCAGGTCAGGGCCGTAGGCCTTGGCCGTGGAGCGTACGAGGGCCCAGCTGTCCGTCACTCCGCCAAGGGGGTGCAGCGGCAGATCGACAATGGCGTGACCGTGGTCGTCCTCGATGAGCAGAATATGGGGGAACCGGGCGAGTACGGCCCGCAGTTCACGCGCCCGCGCCTCGCTCACCACGGCGCCGGTCGGGTTCTGCGCCCGGCCGGTGACGATCAGCGCCCTGGCACCTGCGGTCAGCGCCTTCTCCACCTCGCTCGCCAGCGGCCCGTCGTCGTCGAGTGCCACCGGCACGGGCTTCAGCCCGAGCGCCGGCACCAGGTCCAGCAGGCTTCCCCAGCCGGGGTCCTCGACGGCGACCGCGTCACCGGGCTTGAGATGTGCGGCGAGGACACGCTCGATGGCGTCCAGCGATCCGGAGGTGACGGCGACCGGGCCGTCGGGCACGCCGTCGTCGTCCATTCCGGCGCGCGCGAGCCGAGCGAACTCCGCGTCGACGGGCGCCTGTCCGTACAGTCCGGGCTCCTCCGCATTGCGCCGGGCCGCGGCGGCGAGCGCATCGTGCAGCGGTGGCAGCAGCGCGGGGTCCGGATTCCCCTGACCCAGGTCCCGTACGCCCGGTGGCGCCTCGACCCGGATGGTTCCGCGCGCGGTGCTGGCCGGCCGCGGGCGCACCCGACTGCCCTTGCGCCCCGAGGTCTCGATCACTCCGCGGTCGCGCAGAGTCCGATACGCGGACGCGACGGTGTTCGGGTTGACACCAAGCTCGGTCGCCAACTCCCTCATGGGTGGCAGCAGTTGACCTGGTTCCAGCTCACCCGCGCCGACCGCGCGCTCAACGCTCGCGGCAATCTCCGATGCACGCCGTCCGGCGATCCGATACTCTCCTAGCACAAACAGGATTATGCACTAGTGCAATGGAGTACGCAATGCCGGACGCCTACGAGCCGACCGATCGCACCGTCCCCACACGCGCCCGGGAGCGCGCCGCGTACGACCGCGAGCAGGTCCACTCGATACTCGACGAGGCGTACGTCTGCCATCTCGGCTTCGTACGCGACGGCGCGCCCGTCGTCCTGCCGACGCTCTATGCCCGGGTCGACGATCACCTGTATGTGCACGGCTCGACGGGTTCGCGCCCGCTGCGCATGGCGGGCGAGGCCGACCCGGGCCTCGCCGTCTGCCTCACGGTCACCCATGTCGACGGCCTGGTCCTGGCCCGCTCCGCCTTCCACCACTCGCTCAACTACCGCTCGGTCGTCGTCCACGGTACGGCTCACCAGGTCACCGACCCCGAGGAGAAGCGCGCGGCTCTGGACGCCCTGGTGGACCACGTCGTGGCGGGCCGCTCACGTGACTCGCGCCCGGCGAACGCGAAGGAGCTGGCGGCGACGGCGGTCCTGCGCCTGGACCTGACGGAGGTCTCCGCCAAGATCCGCACCGGCGGCCCGAACGACGACCCGGAGGACGCGACACTCCCTTACTGGACGGGGGTGGTCCCACTGCTCACCGCGTACGGCACCCCGATCCCGGCGCAGGATCTCGACGGCTCGATCGCGGTCCCGGAGTACCTTTCGGCACGCTGACGGGCACGCCCGGTCGGCGAGCGCGGTGCAGGGTGCGGGGCCTTTGCCCCCCGCACCCTGCACCGGCCGCTACGCCGGCGCCGCCGCCCTTCTCCGTACCGCCGCGACCCGCGCCTCCGCCACCGCGAGCCCCGCCACCGCCGCCAGCAGCAACAACGTCCCCACCACTGTCGCCGCCGTCAGCTGCTCGTCCAGCGCCGTCACCGCGATGGCGGCCGCGCTCACCGGCTCCAGCAGCATGATCACCGAGACCGTCGCGGCCCGGACGACGGCCGCCCCCGCGAAGTAGAGCGCGTAGGCGAGAGCCGTCGGCACCGCCGCCACATACACCAGCAGCCAGATCACACGCCCTAGTTCGGCCGTGTGCGGCAGCAGCCCCTCGCCGATCGCCATCGGCAGCAGCCCCACCGACCCGATCGCGAACGCCCACGCCGTCGTGGAGAGCGAATCGCCACCGCCGTCACGACCGAGCCAACGCGTCAGCAGAGTGATCGCCGCATACCCGGCCGCGGAGAGCACCGCGAGCGCGATCCCGACCGGTCGCACCGTCCCGCCCCCGCCGCCCAGCACCAGGACCATCAGACCCACCAGCGCCCCGGTCACGGCGATGACGCCGCCCCGCCCGAGCCGCTCCCCCATCGTCAGCCGCGCGCCCACCGCGATGAGCACAGGGCCCGCGCCCAGCGTGACGACCGTGCCCACCGCGAGGCCGGTGGCCTGGACGGCCGCGAAGTAGGCGCTCTGGAAGACGGTGAGCCCGATCCCCGTAGCGAGAATCCGCAGCAGCCGCCGGCGCCGCGGTTCCGCAGGACTCCCGGGAGCGCCATCCGCCGTGGCCTGCCGCGCCCGCCAGACCAGCGCGCCCAGCAGTAGTACGAGTCCGCCCGCGCAGCGCCAGAACGACAGCGCCAGCGGACCCATGTCGCTCACCCGGAAGACCAGCGAGGCGGCCGCGCCCGCGGTCCCCCACGCCACTCCGGCGACGATCAGATACAGGAGGCTCCGCCCGACGGGCAATGGCACGCCGACAGCGGGAGCGGAAGAAAGAGGGGTGGAAAGATCCGACACGTGACTTCTCCATGTGAAGAACGGGATGGTGGCCGCTTCGCTCCGTCACGCGGGCAGCGACAAACCGCTCGGGGACACCCCGAGCCCGGTCTTCGTCAGAGAACTGCCGCCCGCGCTAGGCGGCAGGAGGCGGAAGTACGGTCGAATGCATGATCGCCACCTTACGGCGCCGTCTGCGGGACCGACAACTCCGCCCGGGCCCCGGCCGACTCGGCCGGCCCGCCCTCCGGCCCACCGCCCGCCACCGGCCCGGACGGCGCCTTCGGTGCCTGCGACTGCGCGATGAACGCTCCCACCAGAACCATCGCGCCGCCGAAGATCTGCGGCGCCGACAGATGCTCCCGCAGCAGCACCCACGCCAGTACGGTCGCGATGACTGCCTCCAGGCACGCCACCACGCCCGCCACCTGTGGCGACAGCTTGCGCACCGAGAGAACTCCAGTGACATACGCGACCACCGTGGCGATCAGTACGACCCAGCCGAGCAGCAGCGCCGCGGGCAACTGCGTACCACCCAGGTCCGCACTGCCGCCCAGCAGGGACCAGTCCATGCCCCACGGGCGCGCCACCACGGTCAGCACCACCGTGCCGATGAGCAGTCCGTACGCGATCACACCCAGCGGATCCGCCGGGTCGTCCCCGTCGCTGCCCTGGTCGGCCAGGACGAAATAGCCGACCTGGCAGCATGCTGCGGCCAGTGCGAGCATCAGCCCGAAGGCGTCGAAGGTGAGCCCCGCCCACACCTCCACAACGCAGGCGAGACCGCCGACGGCGAGCACCACACCGACGGCCGCGGCCCGGGTGACGGGCCTGCGCTGGACGAAGCGGACCCAGCCGAGGAGAAGCGCGGGCCCGAGGTATTCGACGAGCAGCGCGACACCGACCGGGATCCGGGAGATCGCCGCGAAGTAGCAGGCCTGTACGCCCGCGACGGCGAGAAGCCCGAAGCCGACCAGCAGTGCGGGCCTGCGCAGCACCAGGTCACGGTGGCGCCAGGCAACCGGCAGCATGACCAGCGCGGAACCGGCCACTCGCAGCCACACCACATGCAGCGGGTCGAGACCCGCTTCGATCAGCGGCTTGGCCGCGACACCTGATCCACCGAATGCGAACGCCGAGCCCAGGGCGAGTCCCAGGCCGGCGCTCCTTCCCTGAGACGCGTGCATCGGCACATCATGTCAGCGGGAGTCAGGACCGTCACCCCTGTGACACATGTCGAGACATCTCGGCTATCCGCCCGGCCAGCAGCGCCGCGTCCACCCCGGCCCGCCCGAGGACCTCCACCGCCCGGCTCTCGCGATCCACGGCGAGGCAGGCGAGCAGATCAATGCCGCGGACCCGTGCGTCGCCGCGCAGATCGGCCCGCTGCAGCGCGCCCTCCATGGCGGTGACCGCCGACGGCGACCACCGCGAGACATCCGCATCCGCCCCCCGCACAACGGGAACCGTGCCGGAATCCTCCACCGAACCCTGCCAGCGCAGGCCGTATCCGATGCTGCGCTGCACGAGATAGCCGAGCACCCGCGCGACCTGAGGCGCGTCGCCGACGACGGTCCGCACCTCGGGGTCCGACTCGATCAGCGAGTGCAGCAGATGAGCCGTGTCGGTCTGCCGGTCGCCGTCACGCAGCGCCCTTCTGCGCGCACCCGCGACCACCGAAGCCAGCTCCACGGTGAGCCTGGCGTCGAGCTCTGTACGGGTGGCGGCGGGCTGCTGAGGCACCCGCGGGGTAGGGCTTTGCACATCTCCCACCCCATCAGTTCGCCAAGGCCCGAGCGTCCCCGCCTGGTCCCATTTCCGCATCCCGCGGAAGTTGGGCACGCACGACCGGTTTCTCCTCCCTACGGATGAGATCCCGCCAGTTCTCCCTGAGGGGAGCGCGCCGCCTTGCCATCCGATTCCACAGTCACCGCATCGACCGAATCTGACTGTTCATCAGTATTGAATGTTCGGACTGGTACGGCTACGTTCCGCGACACCGTAACCCGACGAGAAGGGGTGGTCGTATGGCCGAAGTCAGTGCCGAGGCCCGTATCGAAGCGCCGGCCGAGAAGGTCTGGGCCCAGCTGACGGACTTCACCACCTACGGCCAGTGGAACGCCACCCACACCAGCTTCCCCATGGGCGGCCCGGGAACGCTGGAACTGGGAGCCACGTACGAGGAGAACATGAAGCTCATGGGCTTTCCCGCCGAAGTGGCCTGGACCGTGGACGAGTTCGAGGCCGGCCGGGTGCTGGGAATCAAGGGCAAGGGCCCGATGGGCGTCAGCGTCGGCAACCGCTACACGCTCACCCCTGACGGTGACGCGACGCAGGTCCGGATCGACGGAGAGTTCACCGGCGCCGCCGTGTCACTGATGGCCGGCAAGCTCAAGGACTCGGCGACCGCCGCGCTGAACGAATCGCTGCGCAAGCTGGGCGGGCTGATCGCCTGACGCCAGACGCGCGATGAGGGCCCCGCACGGCTGTGCGGGGCCCTCATCGCGCCACGAGTCAGTGCTCGTCGGCGAGGATCAGATAGAGCTTCTTACGGGCTTCATTGATGACGGCGACGGCCTTCTGCCGCTGCTCGGTGGTACCGGTCTTCCAGACCTGGCCGAACGCCTCCATCAGGCCGAACCCGGCCTGCCGGATCTCGTTGACCGTCTCCCAGTCAACTCCACGCCCGGCCTCTTCCCACGGGGCCTCCGGCCCCGATTCGGCCTCGGTACGCCCCGAGTCGGTGAGCGTGAACAGCTTCTTGCCGCCCTCGCTCTCACTGGTGATCAGGCCTTCGTCCTCGAGCAGCTGGAGCGTCGGGTAGACCGAGCCGGGGCTGGGCCGCCAGGCCCCGCCGCTGCGCTCGCCGATCTCCTGGATCATCTCGTAACCGTGCATCGGCCGGTCCTTCAGCAGCGCCAGGATCGAGGCACGCACATCACCACGCCGCGCCCTCCCCCTGCCACCGCCACGACCGCGCCCGCCCCCGAAAGGCCCACCGAACGGCGGTCCGAACGGACCGAATGCCGCGCGCCGCCCCTCGAAGTCGCCCCGACCCTGATGGCCGGGCCCGCAGTGCCCATGCCCGTGTCCTTGACCGTGTCCATGTGAACGCATCGCTACGCTCCTTCCATCGTTGATCTGTCGCGATGCGTCAACGATATATCGGAATGCATCGCCTGACAACACCCCCAATCGGTCCAGCGACCCCGAATTGGCCTTGGCCTGCGGCTTTGCCCCGCCCGTACGGTCACGGCATGCGGATTCGAATCGTCGACGCCTTCACCGACCGTCCCTTCGCCGGCAACCCCGCCGGGGTCCTGCTGCTGGACTCCGACCGCTTCCCCGACGACTCCTGGCTCCAGCAGGTGGCGACGGAGGTGAACCTTTCGGAGACCGCCTTCGCCCATCCCCTCCCCTCCGGCGGCGAGGCCGACTGGGCGCTGCGCTGGTTCACACCGACCACCGAGGTCGACATGTGCGGCCACGCCACGCTGGCCACCGCACACGTCCTGCACACCACGGGCACCGCGAGCGGCACGGTTCGCTTCGCCGCACGCTGCGGCATCCTGACCGCCACCGCCCACGAGGACGACACGCTCACCCTCGGCTTCCCCACGTCCCCGCTCACCGCGGCCGACATCCCGGACGGCGTCGCCGACGCACTGGGCGCGAAGGTGGTCTCGGTCCATGACACGGGCGCGCACATCGGCGATCTGCTGGTCGAGCTGGCCGACGAGCGGACCGTACGCGCGCTGACGCCGGACTTCCCCGCCCTCGTGGCGCACTCGGAGCGCGGCATCATCGTCACGGCCGCCGCCGAGGACCCGGTCTCCGGCTACGACTATGTCTCGCGCGGCTTCTTCCCGCGGGTCGGCATCGACGAGGACCCGGTGACGGGCAGCGCGCACACTGCCCTCGCGCCTTTCTGGTCGGCGCGCATCGGCCGCAGCGAACTGACCGGGCTTCAGGCCTCCGCCCGCTCCGGCCTGGTCCGCACCTCCCTGCGCGGCGAGCGCACCCTGCTGAACGGCCGAGCCGTGACCGTCATCGACGGCGAACTGCTCACCACACCCTGACAACGGGAAACGCCAGGCCGCACACAGCAAGGGGCGTACGGCACTCGCCGCACGCCCCTCTATGCCCACCGCCGGTCACGGAGTGGGCAGCCACCCCACCTTCCCGGCCAGCAGCGCGTAGCCGACGAATGCCACGATGTCGAGCAGCGCATGCGCCACCACCAGTGGCCCGACCCGGCCCCACCGCCGGTAGAGCAGCACAAACACCACACCCATCACCATGTTGCCGACGAAGCCGCCGATGCCCTGGTAGAGGTGGTACGAGCCGCGCAGCACCGAACTCGCCACCAGTGCGGCCATCGGCGTCCAGCCCAACTGCCCGAGTCTGCGCAGCAGATACCCGACGACGATCACCTCCTCCAGTACGGAGTTCTGGATCGCCGAGAGGATCAGCACCGGGTACTTCCACCACACCTCGGGCAGCGCTTCGGGCACCACGGTGAGGTTGAATCCGGCGGCCCGCGCCACGAGGTAGAAGGCCAGCCCGGCGCCGCCGATGCCTGCCGCGATCAGCGCGCCCCGCCCCAGATCGGACCAGGGTCTGGTCCGGTCGAAGCCGATCGACCGCAGACCGGCGCCCTCCCGCAGCAGCAGATGCGCGACGAGCAGGACGGGCACCAGCGCCGTCGCGATATCGAAGAGCTGCCAGGCGAGATCGAGCCACGGCCGCCCGGGGGCGTACGACTTGTTGAGCGTCGCCGCCTGGTCCTTGAGACCACCCGGTTTCGTCACCGAACCGACAAAGCTGATCAGCGCCGACACTCCGCTTGCGCCCAGCGAGAGCGCCAGTACGAGAAGCGTCTCGGACCGCAAGATCCTTCGCGACATGACCTCTCGAGGAAGAGAATCAGCCACGCGTCCCGCCTCCGCCTGCACACCTGCCTCCAGTTGAGTAATCCGCCTCATCCCCATCCTCGCCCCGCCAGGGTCTCGAATACAGGTACGAAAATCGCGCGCGACAGGCCGGCGACGAGCGTCACTGCGATGACGCCGGTCCCCTTTTCCTTACTCATCGTTCAACGAGGGGCACCACCGCATGTGACGTCACAGCTTGCCCGACGACGACCCGACGGACGCAGGCAGGTCCCGGCCGCGCGTGCGCCGTCGCACGGTCGCCATCGCCACGATGCTCGTCCTCGCGGCAGCCGCGGGGAAACGGGAATCGCCGCGCAGAGCGACCCCCGGACGCCGACCACCAGGAGGTCGGCCGGATCGCCAAGGCCACGGGCGGCGCCGGGTACCAGGTGAACGACCCCGCCGAGATCCGGGCCGTGATCCTCGAAGCGATCATGGCGGTCGGGCAGACGGGCAGACGGGGCAAGCCGCTCAGGAGTGAGGGCCGGGGAATCCGACGGGCCAGGTGTGCACCGGCTCGCCCTCGTGCATCAGCTCGCAGTAGCGGCGGGTGGTGGCCGCGAGGGCGGCGTCCCGCTCCAGTCCGGCCTCCAACGCCCGGTGGTAGGTCTCCGCCTGCCACGAAGCCCCGTTCACACGCCGTCTGCACCGCTCCTCGATCACGCCGAGGTAGAAGTCGCGGTCCGCGGGCTCGACATGCCAGGCATCGAGCCCCGCCGCGGCCAGCGGCAGCAGTTCGTCGCGTACGAGTTTGACGGCCGGCACCTGCGTGATACCGCCGGCCCGGCCGGGCCGCGGCCACAGAAGCTCTGCGTCGATGCCGTGTCGGCACGCGGTGTCGAAGTTCTCGGCCGCGGCGGCGAAGGGCAGCCGGGTCCACACCGGCCTGGCCTCCTCGGCGAGCGCACGCACGAGCCCGTAGTAGAAGGCGACATTGGCGATCACATCGGTGACCGTGGGGCCGGCGGGCAGCACGCGGTTCTCCACCCGCAGATGCGGTACGCCGTCGGCGACTCCGTACACCGGCCGGTTCCAGCGGTAGACCGTGCCGTTGTGCAGGACGAGCTCCTGCAGTCCGGGCACACCGCCGTCGTCGAGCACCCGCAGCGGGTCCTCGTCGCCGCAGATCGGCAGCAGGGCCGGAAAGTAGCGCAGGTTCTCCGCGAAGAGGTCGTACGCCGATTCCACCCACCGCTCGCCGAACCAGGTCCGCGGCCGTACGCCCTGGGCCTGGAGCTCGGGCGGGCGGGTGTCGGTGGCCTGCTGGAACAGGGGTGGCCGCGATTCGCGCCACAGCTCCTTGCCGAACAGGAAGGGCGAGTTGGCGCCGACCGCGATCTGTACGGCGGCCACCATCTGCGCGGCGTTCCACACATCCGCGAAGCGTTCGGGCGTCACCTGGAGGTGCAACTGCACGGAGGTGCAGGCGGCTTCGGGAACGATCGACGACGAGGTGCAGCTCAGCCGCTCCACGCCCTCGATGTCGAGCGCGAAGTCCTCGCCCCGTGCGGCGACGATCTGCTCGTTGAGCAGCTTGTACCGGTCGACGTCCGAGAGGTTCGCGGAGACCAGGTCGTGCTGGGCGAGCGTCGGAAGAATTCCGATCATCACGATCCCCGTGCCGACCTCGTTCGCTTTGCGGTGGGCATATCCGAGGCCCGTGCGCAACTCCTCGGCAAGTTGATCGAGTACGCGCCCGCCCAGCCGGTGCGGAACGATATTTACTTCCAGATTGAACATGCCGAGCTCGGTCTGGAAATCATGGCTCGCGATACGCTCCAGCACTTCCTTATTCATCATCCGCGGCAGCCCGTCGGCACCTGCGAGATTCAGCTCGATCTCCAGCCCCATGAGATTTTTGGGCCGGTCGAACCTCTTCTCGGCCAGCAGTCGGCCCAGTCCCGCGAGGCACTGCTGCAACTTCCTCCGGTACCTTTGCCGATCGGACAGGTCGGTTCCGCCTGCCACGACCTTCTCCCCCATCGAAGCGTCCTTCCTCGAGTGGGCACCACGCAGCATCGACCGCTCGCGTCTCGGACGATAATGCCCAGACCGACTGATCCATAACGCCCCACGCACAGCGCGCGACCGGTAGTGTGGTCAGAGACTCCAGTGGCACATTCCTTAGGCATGGTGCAGTACGCAGTTACCACTGCCCGATGCCTCGTAAAAAACACCGACTGGTTTCAGCCGTCCGCGCCGCAGGTAGAATCCCAGGCCGCAGCCCTGTCTTCATGAAATGTCGACAGAAAGGCCGCCGGAGAAGGACCTGATACCGCCTTGCCGGAAATACGTGGGACCGCTAGCAGAAACACTGTGAGAACACGTGTCGTATAAACTCTGCAAACGAGGTAGAGAGTTGGCGCCCGGTGGCCTTTCCGGCCCCCCTCTGGCCCCGCACGCTGACAGTGCCGTCCGCACCTGCCCACGCTCCAACGTGTCTCCGAAGTGAGAGGCGACCCACCATGCCGCTGCATGTCCCCACGGCTCCCGCGCCTGCCCTGCGCACCGTCCTCATGGCACTCGGTTCTCCCACAGCCGTCCGCGAGGCTCGCACACCAGCTCTCAGGTCCGTCCAGGGCCCGCTGAGCCCCGAACTGCCGCTACCCGTCCACGTACTGGACCAGATCGCACCGAGCGGTGGTGCCCCCTACACCCGCCTCGCCGGCTGGCGCTTCCTGATCCGCAGCGGCGAACGCGCCGTGGCCGCGGCGGAGACGATGCTCACCGCCGACGGCTGGACCTTCTCGCACTTCTTCGAAGGCCCCTACCTCAGCTCCACCGAACGGGCGCTGCGCCAGGCCGAGTCGATGCACACTCCCTTCCAGCCGCGCCTGCTCTCCATTCCCGAGCTCTACATGCTCACGCTCTGGCTGCACGGGGACACGGACGCCGACGCCTCATCCGGCACACCCCTGCCCACGGACGTACTGGTGCCGCTGGCCCCCGCGCCACCCGGCATCGCGGCGCACCGTCCGCACCGCGTCGCCGATCTGCTGCCGGTGATGACGCTGCGGCTTGCCCCTGCCCCGCTGCTCGGCTCACCCGCCTGAAAAACCGCACGTCGCGCCCCGTGACCACCCGGTCGCGGGGCGCACTCCTGCCCCATCCGGACTAGCCCATACCGGCCCCCTCGAACCACCCGAAAGGACAATGGAGTTGAGCTGAACCGTCCGCCCGGGTGATACGTCATTAACCAGTAAGAAGAGCTGCCGCGAAATCCCTGCGGAATGACGCCCGTGGGGCAACACTGGGAGCGGACCGACAGATACGGGGGGCGGCCATGAACACCTCATCAAGCCGCAGGACACTCACTACAACGCAGCGAGAGAACCCACCCATGTGCCAGCACCAGCCACTCTGCCCTACATCCGACTCAGCCGACCGGGAAGCAGCCCGTCTCGTGGCGCACCACCCGGAACAGGGCTGGAGCCTGCTGTGCAACGGCGTCCTGCTCTTCGAGGACACCGGTGAGCTGCTGCCGGACGGGCAGATCATCGCTCCGCACCGGGCGCGGGAGACCGGGCAGGTGATGACGGCCGCCTGAGGCGCCGTCGGTACGACAAGGGGGCCGGCCGGAGACTTCTCTCAGTACCGGCCCCGACGCTTGTGCTCCGCGCGTCAGTTGTCGTACTCGTCCAGCGGCGGGCAGGAGCAGACGAGGTTACGGTCGCCGAACGCACCGTCGATCCTGCGCACCGGCGGCCAGTACTTGTCCGCGGCGCTCACCCCGGCCGGGAAGACGGCCTCGTCCCGGCTGTACGCGTGCTCCCACTCCCCGCCGAGCGCGGCCGCCGTGTGCGGGGCGTTGCGCAGCGGGTTGTCCTCCGCGGGCCACTCGCCCGAGGCGACCTTCTCGATCTCGCCGCGGATCGCGATCATCGTGTCGCAGAAGCGGTCGATCTCGTTCAGGTCCTCGCTCTCGGTGGGCTCGATCATCAGCGTGCCGGCCACCGGGAAGGACATCGTCGGCGCGTGGAAGCCGTAGTCGATCAGACGCTTGGCGATGTCGTCGACGCTGACGCCGGTGGCCTTCGACAGCGGCCGCAGGTCCACGATGCACTCGTGCGCGACCAGTCCGGCCGGGCCCGTGTAGAGCACCGGGTAGTGCGGCTCCAGGCGCTTGGCGATGTAGTTCGCCGCGAGCACGGCGACCTGCGTCGCGCGCTTGAGGCCCTCGCCACCCATCAGACGTACGTACGCCCAGGAGATCGGCAGGATCCCTGCCGAGCCCCACGGGGCGGCCGAGATCGGTCCTACGCCCGTCTCCGGTCCCGCGGTCGGCTGGAGCGGGTGGTTCGGGAGGTACGGGGCGAGGTGCGCCCGTACGCCGACCGGGCCGACGCCCGGACCGCCGCCGCCGTGCGGGATGCAGAAGGTCTTGTGCAGATTGAGGTGCGAGACGTCGCCGCCGAACTTGCCCGGCTTGGCGAGGCCCACCAGCGCGTTGAGGTTGGCGCCGTCGACGTACACCTGGCCGCCGGCGTCATGCACCTGCGCGCAGATGTCGGCGACGTGCTCCTCGAACACACCGTGCGTGGACGGGTAGGTGATCATCAGCACGGACAGTTCGTCGCGGTACTGCTCGATCTTGGCGCGGAGGTCCTCGATGTCCACCTCGCCGTCGTCGGCGGTCTTCACCACGACGACCTTCATGCCCGCCATCACGGCGCTGGCGGCGTTGGTGCCGTGCGCGGAAGACGGGATCAGGCAGATGGTGCGCTGGGTGTCGCCGTTGGCACGGTGGTACGCGCGTACGGCGAGCAGGCCCGCGAGCTCGCCCTGCGAACCGGCGTTGGGCTGGATGGACACCGCGTCGTACCCGGTGACCTCGGCGAGGCGCTCCTCCAGCTCGCGGATGAGCGTGAGGTACCCGGCGGCCTGCTCGACCGGCGCGAAGGGGTGCATCTGCGCGAACTCCGGCCAGGTCACCGGCTCCATCTCGGTGGTCGCGTTCAGCTTCATGGTGCAGGAGCCGAGCGGGATCATGCCGCGGTCCAGCGCGTAGTCACGGTCGGCGAGCCTGCGCAGGTAGCGCAGCATCGCGGTCTCGGAACGGTGCTCGTGGAAGACGGGGTGCGTGAGGTAGTCGTCGGTCCGCAGCAGAGCCTGGGGCAACGTTTCCGCAGTGGTCGCGTCGAGCGCCTCGATGTCGCCGTCGACGCCGAAGGCGGACCAGACGGCGGACAGCTGTGCACGTCCGGTGGTCTCGTCGCAGGAGATGGAGACCTGGTCACCGTCGACGAGGTGGAGGTTGACCCCGCCCTCGCGTGCGGCGGCGACGACCTCGGCAGCCTTGCCCGGCACCCGGACGGTCACCGTGTCGAAGTAGGAACCGTGCACGACCTCCACACCGCCGTCCCGCAGTCCCGCCTCGAGCAGCGCCGCATAGCGGTGGGTGCGCTGTGCGATCGACCGCAGGCCCTCCGGACCGTGGTAGACCGCGTACATCCCCGCCATGACGGCGAGCAGCACCTGGGCGGTGCAGATGTTGCTGGTGGCCTTCTCCCGGCGGATGTGCTGCTCACGGGTCTGCAGCGCGAGTCGGTAGGCCTTGTTGCCGTCCGCGTCCACGGAGACGCCGACGAGTCGGCCAGGCAGGCTGCGGGCGAACTTGTCGCGTACGGCCATGTAGCCGGCGTGCGGACCGCCGAAGCCCATCGGGACACCGAAGCGCTGAGTGGTGCCGACGGCGATGTCGGCGCCCAGCTCGCCGGGCGAGGTGAGCAGGGTCAGCGCCAGCAGATCGGCGGCGACGGTGACGATCGCACCGAGCTCGTGCGCCTGCTCGACGACGGGCTTGATGTCCCGAACGGCACCGGAAGCGCCCGGGTACTGCAGCAGCACGCCGAAGACGCCGCGCTCGGCGATCTCGGCCGGAATGCCCTCGCTCAGATCCGCGGTGACGACCTCGACGCCGGTCGGCTCGGCGCGGGTCTGGATCACCGCGAGGGTCTGCGGCAGGGCGTCGGCGTCGACCAGGAAGACGCCGTCCTTGACCTTGCCGACCCGGCGGGCGAGCGACATGGCCTCGGCGGCGGCGGTGCCCTCGTCGAGCAGCGAAGCGCCGGAGGTGGGCAGGCCGGTCAGTTCGGCCACCATCGTCTGGAAGTTCAGCAGAGCCTCGAGCCGGCCCTGCGAGATCTCCGGCTGGTACGGCGTGTACGCGGTGTACCAGGCCGGGTTCTCCATGACATTGCGCAGGATGACCGGCGGCGTGAAGGTGCCGTAGTACCCGAGGCCGATCATCGGCGCCAGCACCTGGTTGCGGTCGGCGAGGGTGCGCAGCTCGGCGAGAACGTCGGCTTCGGTGCGAGCGCCCGGGAGGTTCAGCGCCTCGGCGCTCTTGATCACATCGGGCACCGCGGCAGCGGTCAGCTCGTCGAGCGAGCCGTAGCCCACCTGCGCGAGCATCTTGGCCTGGGCCTCGACATCGGGCCCGATGTGGCGCTGCTCGAAGGGGGTGCCTCGCTCCAGCTGGGAGAGCGGAATGCGGTTGGCGGTCATTAAGGAGGCCTCCTGGTCAGACACGACCTACGAGGGGCACCACGGCGCGGATGCCCGGACGGCCTCCCCCTCTGTCATCTCAACCTGAGAGCTTCACCGGCGCGCACAAAGGCACGCCGGCTTTCACCGTCGGTGAGAGCGGATGCCGTCCGACGCCCGCCCTGCTTTCCAGAGTGACCTCGTCCGTGCGGTACAGGGGCCTGAGAGATTCCGGGGAGGATTTGCTCCTTCGGCGCCACCGGTACTTTCACCGGAGGACTCTCCCGCACGGGGTCAGCAGCCGTTTGCCAGCGTACCAGCGCGCCCCCTCGCCGATCGCTCGAGTGGCCGATACCACCAATGTGCACTTTTGTAGTATTTAAACAGCAGTTGCGACCTATTGGAGGGACCGTGCAGACCGATATCGATCCGCGCAGCCTGATCGGCCGCAAGGCGTTCGACCGCAGTGGCACCAAGATCGGGACTGTGGACGAGGTGTATCTGGACGATGCGACAGGGGCGCCCGAGTGGGCGGCTGTGCGCACAGGCCTCTTCAGCCGGGACGCCTTCGTCCCGCTCGAGCCCAGCAAGGTCGTCGACGACACCCTGCACGTCCCGTACGAGCGCGCGCTGATCAAGGATGCCCCCGACTTCGGCGTGGGCCGCCATCTCTCTCCCGAGCAGGAGCTCCAGCTCTACCACCACTACGGACTCGAACTCTCCGAGCCTCCCGAGACGCCCGCTGCCTCCTCCGATCCCTCCGCCCCCTCAGACCCCTCGGCCCCGTCAGACCCCTCCGCCCCCGCCGACGGGGAGTCCGGCTCCCGCCGCGGCCCCGGCTCCCGTCCCGACCGGGACTTCGGCCGACTGGCGGGCCGGGAGGACTGACCCACGGCGTCCGCTGCCGGTGGCAGCGCCACCAGCGGCAGCGGATCGCCCGGCCGCAGATCCGGGTCGTCCACCATGAACGTGCGCACCCGCCCCGGCCGCCGCGACCCCGGCTCCTCGAACCGCACCGTGACCCGCCCCACCCCGCTGCCCTGCACCCACCCCGCCCCGTACTCGGCATGCCGTACGTCGTGCCCGGCCAGCCAGCGCCGCTCGGCGGGCGCCTCCGACTCCACACCCGCTGCGCCGGCCGCCTCGTCGGCCTCGTGCGACTCCGGATCGCCGTCCGCATCCGCGGCCTCGGCCCGCTCACCGGCGGCGGCCTGGGCGAACAGATCCTCCTGCGTGTAGTCCGCGAGCCCGGTCACGCCCACCCCCAGCAGCCGCACCCCACCCGTGGTGTCCACGGCCTCCAGCAGCCGCCCGGCGGCCTCCCGCACCACCCCGGGGTCGTCCGTCGGTCCGCGCAGCGTCTCCGAGCGCGTCAGCGTCGAAAAGTCGTACCGCCGCACCTTCAGCACGATGGTCCGCCCCGAGTGCCCGGACGACCGCAGCCGCTGCACACACCGCTCGGCGAGCCGCTCCACCTCGATCCGCACCCGCACCCGGTCGTGCAGATCCACGTCGAAGGTGTCCTCCACCGATACCGACTTCGCGTCCCGCTCGGCCACCACCGGCCTGTCGTCGTGCCCCACGGCCATCCGGAACAGCGAGGCTCCGTGCGCCTTGCCCAGCAGCCGTACGAGCTCGTCCTCGCCCGCCTCCGCCAGATCGGCCACGGTCGTCATTCCGGCCCGCCGCAGATGCTCCCCGGTCGCCGGCCCCACCCCGGGCAGCGTCCGCACGGACATCGGCCCGAGCAGCTCGCGCTCCGTGCCGGGCTCTATGAGCACCAGACCGTCGGGTTTTGCCTGCTCGGAGGCGATTTTGGCGAGCATCTTGGAGCCCGCCAGCCCGACCGAACCGGTGAGCCCTGTGACCGCTCGGATATCGGCGCGCAGTCGCTCACCGGTCCTCCTGGCCGACTCCGAGTCGTCGGCCGAGCCGCCCGCCTCCAGGTCCACAAAGGCTTCGTCCAGGCTCAGCGGCTCCACCAGCGGCGAGAGTCTGCCCAGCAGCTCCATCACCTGTTCGCTGACGGCCCGGTAGAGGGAGAAGCGCGGCACGAGATACGCGGCATTCGGCGCCAGCCGCCTGGCCTGTGCCATCGGCATCGCCGAGTGCACACCGAAGCGTCTGGCCTCGTACGAGGCGGTGGCGACGACTCCGCGCGGCCCGAGCCCGCCGACCACCACTGGCTTCCCACGCAGACTCGGCTTCGCCGCCTGTTCGGCGGCGGCGAAGAAGGCATCCATGTCCAGATGCAGAATCGTCGGCGCGGTTCTCACATCTCCGATGCTGCCCTACGCCACTGACAACGGGGTGTTCAGACGGCCCGGTCGCGCCTGCGTCTGGCCAGCTCATCGGCGGGATTGTTCCCGACCAGGGTCTCGCCGGTGTCGACCCGCTCGCCATGCAGCTGCGAGAGCGCGGCCTCGACATCCCGCCACACCACGCCCACGGCGATCCCGAAGACCCCCTGGCCGCCCTGGAGCAGATCGACCACCTCGTCGGGCGAGGAGCATTCGTAGACCGTCGCGCCGTCGCTCATGAGCGTCATACGTTCGAGATCCGTGAAGCCGCGGGCTCTCAGATGCTGCACGGCGGCGCGAATATTCTGCAGCGCGACGCCGGTGTCCAGGAAACGCTTGACGATCTTGAGGACGACCACATCGCGGAAGCTGTAGAGCCGCTGCGTTCCGGAGCCGTATGCCGAGCGCACACTGGGCTCGACCAGGCCGGTACGCGCCCAGTAGTCGAGCTGCCGATAGGTGATGCCTGCCGCCGCACACGCGGTAGGCCCGCGGTAGCCGATCGTCTCCGCAGAGAGGTCGGCCGCACTGTCGTGAAGCGGATACGGCCCGCCCGCCGCCGTACCGTCGCCGCTGCTTCTCACGCCGACCTCCGTCCTTGACCTGCCATCTCGACGGTAGGCAGTCGCCCGGGGTGCGTCAACGATCGCCACACTCGGCACGCCGAGTGATAATCACCCTGAGAGTGGTTTCTCGTGCCCCCATTCGGGGAAAGGCTACTCGAATCTGCCAACGGAGCCCGGATCAGCGGTCACTGACTGTTGGTGCCGAAGTCCTCCGGCGAGATCTGATCGAGGAACTCGCGGAACTTCTCCACCTCGTCCTCCTGCTCGTCCGGGATGGCGATTCCCGCGTCGTCGAGCACCCCGTCACTGCCGTAGATCGGCGTACCGGTGCGCAGGGCCAGCGCTATGGCGTCGGACGGCCTGGCGCTCACCTCGACTCCGCTGGCGAAGACCAGCTCCGCGTAGAAGACCCCTTCACGCAGGTCAGTGATGCGGACTTCGGTGAGCTCCTGGCCCACCGCCTCCAGCACATCCTTGAAGAGGTCATGGGTCAGCGGCCTGGCGGGAGCCATGCCCTGCTGGGCAAAGGCAATGGCGGTCGCCTCCCCGGGACCGATCCAAATGGGGAGGTACCGGTCGCCTCCCACTTCACGCAGGAGCACGATCGGTTGGTTCGAGGGCATTTCGACCCGGACACCCACAACGTCGAGCTCGTTCACACAGCAACCCTAGGACGTGCCCGACCGGTTTGGGTAGTCGGGCTCCCCCATGATCAGTGAAGCCGTACTCCGAGTGCCGTCTGCACCAGGGCCGCATGGAGCCGTACGGAGAGGGCCGCAAGCTCCTTCGTGGTCGCCTCGGCATGGGCCCTGGTCTGCGGATTACGGTGCCGCCGCAAAGGTGCCACCACCTGTTCGACGAGCCCGGCCTCACGCTCGGCAGCGGCTTTCATGGCACGCAGATGCCGCGGCTCGAGTCCGAATCTCCCCAGATCCGCGACAAGCCTGGCCACGGTCACCGACTCGGCGTCATAGGCGCCGTCCTCGTCCGGCGCGAGAAGGCCGTACGACTCCCACTCGGCCACCTCCTCCTCGCTCACCTCGGCGGAGGCGAGAAGTTCAGCCCGACCCACCCGGGCAGCGGTCGGACGCCCGGAATCGGAATCGGAACCCCAGGCGCCGTCGAGCAGTTCCCGCTGCGCGCCCTGCGCGGGCAGCTGCACCTGCTCACCGCGCCCCAGGGCGTCCAGATGCTCCCGGATGACCTTCAGCGGAAGATAGTGGTCCCGCTGCATCCGCAGCACCTGTGCCAGCCTCTCCACGTCCTCCGGGCTGAACTTGCGATACCCGGACGGCGTCCGCCGCGGCTCGACCAGCCCTTCGGCCTCCAGAAAGCGGATCTTGGAGATCGTGACTTCGGGAAACTCGTCGCGCAGCTGACTGAGCACCGTACCGATACTCATCAGCCGGTTGCCCGCGGTGGCGGTGCCGTGACCGGCACCGCCCGTCGGTGTTCGCAGCATGTACCTTCCTGGGGGTCCCCCCGGACGGAGTCTGGGGGAGGGTCACACGCCCCGCTGGCTTGCGTAGAAGACCAGCCGGTACTTGCCGATCTGGACCTCGTCGCCGTTCGACAGCAGGACCGAGTCGATCCGCTCTCGGTTGACGTACGTCCCGTTCAGACTGCCGACGTCGCCGACGCTGAAGCGGCCGTCAGGACCCCTGCGGAACTCCACATGACGCCGCGAGACAGTCACGTCGTCGAGGAAGATGTCGCTCTGCGGGTGGCGGCCGGCCGTGGTCAGCTCACCGTCCAGCAGGAAGCGGCTGCCGGAGTTCGGACCGCGGCGCACCACGAGGAGCGCCGAGCCGAGCGGCAGGGCGTCGACGGCCGCCTGGGCCTCGGGCGAGAGCGAAGGAACGGCGGTCTGCCCCGTCACCTCGGCGTCGTAGGCCTCGATGCCGGAAATGGAGATCGTCGAGGTCGTCTCCGAGGCGCGCTCCGCCGGCGCTCCGCCCCGCAGCGGCGCACCGCAGTTGGAGCAGAACCGACTGGCCTCGGCATTGCGGTGCCCACACCTCGTACAAACCAAGGCCGACATGGACGGATCCTCCTGCCGCGGCTGCCCCGCGTGGGGATTGGTCGCATACGGGTCGGAGGCAAACCCTCCACCCGTACTTGAGGTTGATGGTTCCCCGAAACCTATGCGGCCGGGACCGGCAGGGTCAACAGATGACGCGCCCTGACCGCCCGAAATGTCACCGCCCGGACCAGCGACCTCATCCCGGAAGAGCGGCCGCTCCGCGCCCTGCTCCTCACTCTGGCCATGGCGCGGCGCGCGGTGCCGGGCGTTGCCGCCGTCCTCGCGTGCGCTCTTGCCGAACAACTTCGCAAACAACTTCACGGGCGATTCCCCTTGACCCAAATAGACCCGCCCGTGGGGCAGGACGAACCCTGAATGATCACACCTGCCGACCCGGACATCCTCACAACGTCCGTAACCACCAGACAGTTTCCACCACGCGCCACGCTTGTTGTGTGCCGACCCCCCGAACCCTCATGCCCTCGTCCACCGGACCTCATGCGCCGCCGCCTCACCGCGATGACGACCGAGCGTAGTGAGGCCGCTTCGCGGGCCGCACGGCATCCACAACGATCTTCTCCGACCGCGTCACCGTGGCCGTGGCCTGCTCCTTCTCCAGCGTCTGCACCACACCGCCCGGGATGTTCAGGGCGGGCTCAAGATCCTGCGGCTTGCCGATGACCTTGAAGGTGTACGGCGCGGTGATCGGCTTGCCGTCCACCTCGATATGGCCGCCGGTGCCGGTGAAGTGAGTGTCCGCGACGACCCTGATGTTGTTGACCTGGATCGCTTCCGCACCCGCGGCGCGCAGTTCCTGAATCGTGTCGAGCAGCATGTCCGACTCGACGGTGCCGGACGGGTCCTCGATGGTCAGCGTGATGCCCGGTCCCTGCGCCGCGACCGTGCCGGCCAGAATGCCCAGCTGCTGTTCCTTCTGCAGCGTCTGCTTGCGCGCCTCTTCGGCCTGGTCCGAGCTGGTCTCCAGCTCGGTGCGCTGGTCCTCCAGGCGCTGCTTCTCGTCCTCGAGCCGCTGGGTGCGGTTGTCGAGCTCGTCGAGGATGCGCACCAGGTCCTCCTGGCGGGCGCCACGCAGCGCGCTGTTGTCGCTGTTCGAACGGACCTGGATGGCGAGCCCAAGGCCGAGGACGAACAGCAGCAAAGCGACAATGAGTTGCGCGCGCGTGACCCGGGGCGGCCACAACACCGCAACGAGCCGCTGCCGGCCGGTCAGCTGCTCGGGCTCCTCGGCAGGCGGCGCCTCCGCCTGCGGCTCCTCGCCCTTCGGGTTCTCTTCGCTGTTCATCGGCCTCACGCCCGGAAGACATGCCGACGGATCGCGGCAGCGTTGGAGAAGATCCGGATACCGAGCACCACCACCACACCCGTGGACAGCTGGGCACCGACGCCCAACTTGTCGCCCAGGAACACGATCAGCGCGGCCACCACCACGTTCGACAGGAAGGAGACGACGAAGACCTTGTCGACGAAGATGCCGTCGAGCATGGCTCGCAGGCCACCGAATACCGCGTCGAGAGCCGCGACGACAGCGATCGGCAGATAGGGCTCGACCACCGCCGGTACCTCGGGTCGGACCAACAGTCCGACCACGACTCCCACGACGAGGCCCAGTACGGCGATCACGATGTGCCCTTCCCTGTGTCAGCCGTGCCCTGCCCGTTGCCCGTCCCGGCGTCGGCGGTCTTCGGCTCTGCTGTACGTACGATCAAGCTCGGCGCCGCCGGCAGGCGCAGCTTTTCCTCGTTGGAAATGCTCGTGCGGATACCGAAGTTCTCCTGCAACGCGTGCAGATACTGTCCGTCGGCACTGTCCTGGAAGGCGGTGCTCAGCTTCTTCCCGTCCCCCACCGCAAGCACCGTGTACGGCGGCACCAGCGGTTTGTTGTCGACCAGTATGGCGTCGCCCGCCGCACGGATCGCAGACAGGGCCGTCAGCCGCTGCCCATTGATGGCGACGGCTTCCGCACCGGACTCCCACAGGCCGTTGACGATCCGCTGCATATCGCGGTCCCGTACCCGGCCCGTGTCATTGAAACCGCTGCTCTCCCGCGGTCCGTCACCGCCCTGCTGGGTGTCCTTCGCATCGTCGACGACGAGCTTCACGCCCGGCCCCTCGACCTCAGTGGCACCGGAGAGCAGCGCGACAAGTTCCCCCTGGCCCCCGCCCCCGGTCTTGAGCGCCTTCCGCTGCCGGTCCACCACCTGGTCACGGAGCTTGTCGACACTGTGCTCGAGCTCGTCCGCCGTGGTGGTCTCCGCATCGATACGGCTGATGAGCTCCTCGCGTTCCTTCGCCACGACCGGTGCAGATATCCGCGCCTGCGCGGCTCCGACGGTGACGACCACGGCCGCCAGTACGAGGCCGGCAGCGAGACCGAGCTTCGCACGCAGCGTACGGGGCAGTCCGCCGCCTTCCTCCGCCCGGCGGGCCGTCGCCTCCGCATATCCGTCGTCGAGGCTGTGCTCCATCACGTTGGTCAGCAGCGACATGGACGCATCGGGACGCGGAGGTGGAGAGCCGGTGCTCCGAACGGGGGGCTGCTGCGACATGCCGCACATCGTCGCACGTCGCAGCCGCTACCGCCGAATGGCCCCACCGGTGTGCCGGAAGCCGTCCACAGGCAACCTCCGACACACCAGCCCCACGTTAGAGACCCGCGCTGTCCACGACAGTGGCCCACTCGTCGAGCAGCGCCTGCGCCGAGGCGTCGTCCGGGCCCTCGGCCCACAAATGAGTGACGGCCTCCGCGGGGTCGGGAAGCACCATGACCCAGCGGCCATCGGGCTCGACGACCCGCACCCCGTCGGTCGTATCGACGTCCCGGTCGCCGGCCGCCTCGACGACGCGTCGCATCACCAGCCCCTTGACCGCCCACGGTGTCGCCAGATCGCGCCGCAGCACATGCGCCCGCGGAATCCGGGCATCGATCTGGCTCAGCGTGAGCTGTGTACGAGCCACCAGGCCGACCAGCCGTACGAAGGCCGCGAAGCCGTCGAAGACACTGCTGAACTCCGGAACGATGAAGCCACCGCGGCCGTCTCCGCCGAAGATGGTGGTCTCTTCCCGGCACACACGCGTCAGATCGTCGGGCGATGTGGTCGTCCACTCCACCTGTGTGCCGTGGTAGGCCGCCACCTGCTCGGCGATCCTGGTGGTCGTCACCGGCAGAGCCACCCGCCCGCTGCGCCGTTCGGCCGCGACCAGGTCGAGCAGCACCAGCAGTGCCCGATCGTCCTCGACGATCTTTCCGCGTTCGTCGACGAGGGACAGACGCTCGCCCACGGGGTCGAAGCGCACTCCGAAGGCTGCCCGTGCGGAGGCCACGATCTCGCCCAGCCGTACCAACCCGGACCGGCGGGTGTCCGCCGTTTCGGTGGGCCGGGACTCGTCGAGCCCGGGGTTGATCGTCAGGGCGTCCACGCCGAGCCGTCCGAGCAGGTTGGGCAGCACAAGTCCGGCGCTGCCGTTGGACGCGTCAATGACGACCTTGAGCCCCGATTCGGCGATGCCCGAGGTGTCGACATTGCGCAGCAGTGAGCCGGTGTACGAGTCGAAGACACTGGACGGGAAGTGCAGATCCCCGATCTCGCCAGGGAACGCACGCCGGTACTCCTGGCGCGCGTACACGCGGTCCAGCTTCCGCTGCCCGGCCTGTGAGAGGTCCGCCCCGCGCTCGTCGATGAACATGATGTCCACGGAGTCCGGCACGCCCGGCGAGGTACGGATCATGATGCCGCCGGCGCTGCCGCGCGCGGTCTGCTGACGCGCGACCGGCAGTGGCACGTTCTCCAGATCTCGTACGTCGATGGCGCTGGTCTGCAGCGCCGAGATCACGGCCCGCTTCAGCGCGCGGGCACCTCGGGAGTGGTCACGCGCCGTGGTGACGGTCGCCCCCTTCTTGAGGGTGGTGGCGTACGCACCTGCCAGCCGCACCGCCAGCTCGGGGGTGATTTCCACATTGAGGATTCCGGTGACGCCACGAGCCCCGAAGAGATGCGCCTGACCTCGCGACTCCCAGATGACCGAGGTGTTGACGAACGCGCCCGCCTCGATGGTCTTGAACGGGTAGACCCGCACATTGCCCTGGATGATCGATTCTTCGCCCACGAGGCACTCATCACCGATCACGGCACCGTCCTCGATGCGCGCGGCACGCATGATGTCGGTGTTCTTGCCGATCACGCAGCCCCGAAGGTTGCAGTGCTCCCCGATGTACACGTTGTCGTGGATCACGGCCCTATGGAGAAAGGCGCCACTCTTGACGACCACGTTGGACCCGACCACGGTGTGCTCGCGGATCTCCGCTTCGGCTTCGACCTTGGCGTAGTCACCGATGTACAGCGGACCGCGCAGCACGGCGTCCGGGTGCACTTCCGCGCCTTCCGCGACCCAGACACCCGGCGAGATCTCGAACCCGTCGATCTCCACATCGACCTTGCCCTCGAGGACATCGGCCTGTGCCTTTACATAGCTTTCGTGCGTGCCCACGTCCTCCCAGTAGCCCTCGGCGATATAGCCGTAGATCGGCTTGCCTTCCTTCATGAGCTGTGGGAACACATCGCCGGACCAGTCCACGGAAACATCGGCCTCGACGTAGTCGAATACCTCGGGCTCCATGACGTAGATGCCCGTGTTGACGGTGTCCGAGAAAACCTGTCCCCAGGTCGGCTTCTCCAGAAAGCGCTCGACCTTTCCCCCTTCGTCCACGATGGTGATACCGAATTCCAGGGGGTTCGGCACCCGGGTCAGACACACCGTGACCAGTCCGCCCTTCTCCTTGTGGAAGGAGATCAGATCGGTGAGGTCGAAGTCGGTCAGCGCATCACCGGAGATGACGAGGAACGTATCGTCCTTCAGCGCCTCCTCGGCGTTCTTCACGCTCCCCGCAGTGCCGAGTGGCTTCTCCTCATTGGCATAGGTGAGCTCCATCCCGAGTTCTTCGCCGTCGCCGAAGTAGTTCTTGACGAGTGAGGCGAGAAACTGCACGGTTACGACGGTCTCATTGAGCCCATGCCGCTTGAGCAACCGCAGCACATGCTCCATGATCGGCCGATTGACCACTGGCAGGAGCGGCTTGGGCATACTCGAGGTCATAGGGCGAAGTCGAGTTCCTTCGCCACCGGCCATCACGACGGCCTTCATGTCGGAAGCGTCCTCCTTGAAGAGACGACGGTCTAGCCGACTTCACCCGTCCAAATAGGCGCTTCTGGCGTCATGCGCGGCCAGCAACACTGCACGGCACCGCATCGACGAGGTCAATCGGCCACTGCATCCGCCTTGACGAGGCGGCGGACCTGGACCACATACAGGATCCCTGCCCACCAATACAGAGTTGTACCCCATCCCGCGAACGCCCATCCGAAAATAGCAGCCAGTGACGCAAGCCACCCCTTGTCGTCGCTGAGGAGCAGCAACGGGAAGGCGTACATCAGGTTGAAGGTAGCTGCTTTGCCCAGGAAGTTCACCTGGGGGGGCGGATAGCCGTGCCGGCGGAGGATACCCACCATCACGAGCAGCATCAGTTCCCGCGCCACTAGGGCCGCGGTGAGCCAGATGGGCAGGATCTCCCGCCAGGTCAGCCCGACGAGGGTGGAGAGGATGTAGAGACGGTCAGCGGCCGGATCCAGAATCCGACCGAGGGTGCTGATCTGGTTCCATCGGCGGGCAAGCTTGCCGTCGAGATAGTCGCTGACGCCACTGAGCATCAGCACCAGCAATGCCCAGCCATCACTCTTGGGGCCCCCGAACTCGGGGCGAAGAATCAGCCACAGGAAGAGTGGCACGCCAAGGAGACGCGCCATGCTGAGGATGTTGGGGATGGTGAGTACCCGGTCCGTCTGAACGCGGGTCTCCTGGACCTCCACCCGGGGGCCTCCTGTGCGGAATGTGCCAACGATGCCCCCTGACCCTACCCTCAGCCACGGGCCTGCTCGTACACAGGGGGTGGGACCGCTGTCCCTGAACGCAGAAAAGCCCCGCACCATAACGGTGCGGGGCTTTCCCACAATGATTGTTCGGCGGCTTCCTACTCTCCCACAGGGTCCCCCCTGCAGTACCATCGGCGCTGAAAGGCTTAGCTTCCGGGTTCGGAATGTAACCGGGCGTTTCCCTAACGCTATGACCACCGAAACTCTATGAAGATGTACGACCCGGAATCCCCACAGGGGACTCGACAGTTCGTTGCTTCAGAACTAACACAGTGGACGCGAGCAACTGAGGACAAGCCCTCGGCCTATTAGTACCAGTCAGCTTCACCGGTTGCCCGGCTTCCACATCTGGCCTATCAACCCAGTCGTCTACTGGGAGCCTTAACCCCTCAAGGGGGTGGGAGTCCTCATCTCGAAGCAGGCTTCCCGCTTAGATGCTTTCAGCGGTTATCCTTTCCGAACGTAGCCAACCAGCCATGCCCTTGGCAGGACAACTGGCACACCAGAGGTTCGTCCGTCCCGGTCCTCTCGTACTAGGGACAGCCCTTCTCAAGACTCCTGCGCGCGCAGCGGATAGGGACCGAACTGTCTCACGACGTTCTAAACCCAGCTCGCGTACCGCTTTAATGGGCGAACAGCCCAACCCTTGGGACCGACTCCAGCCCCAGGATGCGACGAGCCGACATCGAGGTGCCAAACCATCCCGTCGATATGGACTCTTGGGGAAGATCAGCCTGTTATCCCCGGGGTACCTTTTATCCGTTGAGCGACGGCGCTTCCACAAGCCACCGCCGGATCACTAGTCCCGACTTTCGTCCCTGCTCGACCCGTCGGTCTCACAGTCAAGCTCCCTTGTGCACTTACACTCAACACCTGATTGCCAACCAGGCTGAGGGAACCTTTGGGCGCCTCCGTTACCCTTTGGGAGGCAACCGCCCCAGTTAAACTACCCATCAGACACTGTCCCTGATCCGGATCACGGACCCAGGTTAGACATCCAGCACGACCAGAGTGGTATTTCAACGATGACTCCCCCTGAACTGGCGTCCAGAGTTCACAGTCTCCCACCTATCCTACACAAGCCGAACCGAACACCAATATCAAACTGTAGTAAAGGTCCCGGGGTCTTTCCGTCCTGCTGCGCGAAACGAGCATCTTTACTCGTAGTGCAATTTCACCGGGCCTATGGTTGAGACAGTCGAGAAGTCGTTACGCCATTCGTGCAGGTCGGAACTTACCCGACAAGGAATTTCGCTACCTTAGGATGGTTATAGTTACCACCGCCGTTTACTGGCGCTTAAGTTCTCAGCTTCGCCACACCGAAATGTGACTAACCGGTCCCCTTAACGTTCCAGCACCGGGCAGGCGTCAGTCCGTATACATCGCCTTACGGCTTCGCACGGACCTGTGTTTTTAGTAAACAGTCGCTTCTCGCTGGTCTCTGCGGCCACCCCCAGCTCTGGCAGTAAATGCCGTCACCGGTGATGGCCCCCCTTCTCCCGAAGTTACGGGGGCATTTTGCCGAGTTCCTTAACCATAGTTCACCCGAACGCCTCGGTATTCTCTACCTGACCACCTGAGTCGGTTTAGGGTACGGGCCGCCATGAAACTCGCTAGAGGCTTTTCTCGACAGCATAGGATCATCCACTTCACCACAATCGGCTCGGCATCAGGTCTCAGCCTTAACGTGTGACGGATTTGCCTATCACACGGCCTACACCCTTACCCCGGGACAACCACCGCCCGGGCTGGACTACCTTCCTGCGTCACCCCATCGCTTACCTACTACCACCTTGGGCCGGCGGCTCCACCACTCCCCTCAACTCCGAAGAGATCAGGGCGGCTTCACGGCCTTAGCATTAATGGGCTCGATACTGGGCGTTTCAAAGCGGGTACCGGAATATCAACCGGTTGTCCATCGACTACGCCTGTCGGCCTCGCCTTAGGTCCCGACTTACCCTGGGCAGATCAGCTTGACCCAGGAACCCTTAGTCAATCGGCGCACACGTTTCTCACGTGTGTATCGCTACTCATGCCTGCATTCTCACTCGTGAACCGTCCACCACTCGCTTACGCGGCGGCTTCACCCGGCACACGACGCTCCCCTACCCATCACAGCGGGCGTTGGCCCTATTGCTGCAATGACACGACTTCGGCGGTACGCTTGAGCCCCGCTACATTGTCGGCGCGGAATCACTTGACCAGTGAGCTATTACGCACTCTTTCAAGGGTGGCTGCTTCTAAGCCAACCTCCTGGTTGTCTCTGCGACTCCACATCCTTTCCCACTTAGCGTACGCTTAGGGGCCTTAGTCGATGCTCTGGGCTGTTTCCCTCTCGACCATGGAGCTTATCCCCCACAGTCTCACTGCCGCGCTCTCACTTACCGGCATTCGGAGTTTGGCTAAGGTCAGTAACCCGGTAGGGCCCATCGCCTATCCAGTGCTCTACCTCCGGCAAGAAACACACGACGCTGCACCTAAATGCATTTCGGGGAGAACCAGCTATCACGGAGTTTGATTGGCCTTTCACCCCTAACCACAGGTCATCCCCCAGGTTTTCAACCCTGGTGGGTTCGGTCCTCCACGAAGTCTTACCTCCGCTTCAACCTGCCCATGGCTAGATCACTCCGCTTCGGGTCTTGAGCGCGCTACTGAATCGCCCTGTTCGGACTCGCTTTCGCTACGGCTTCCCCACACGGGTTAACCTCGCAACACACCGCAAACTCGCAGGCTCATTCTTCAAAAGGCACGCAGTCACGACTGCATGTGCAAGCACACACAGCGACGCTCCCACGGCTTGTAGGCACACGGTTTCAGGTACTATTTCACTCCGCTCCCGCGGTACTTTTCACCATTCCCTCACGGTACTATCCGCTATCGGTCACCAGGGAATATTTAGGCTTAGCGGGTGGTCCCGCCAGATTCACACGGGATTTCTCGGGCCCCGTGCTACTTGGGTGTCGCACAAGCAAGCCGCTGATGTTTCAGCTACGGGGGTCTTACCCTCTACGCCGGACCTTTCGCATGTCCTTCGCCTACATCAACGGTTTCTGACTCGCCCAACAGCCGGCAGACTGTTGAAGTGCGATCCCACAACCCCGTATGCGCAACCCCTGCCGGGTATCACACGCATACGGTTTAGCCTCATCCGGTTTCGCTCGCCACTACTCCCGGAATCACGGTTGTTTTCTCTTCCTGAGGGTACTGAGATGTTTCACTTCCCCTCGTTCCCTCCACACTGCCTATGTGTTCAGCAGTGGGTGACAGCCCATGACGACTGCCGGGTTTCCCCATTCGGAAACCCCCGGATCAAAGCCTGGTTGACGGCTCCCCGGGGACTATCGTGGCCTCCCACGTCCTTCATCGGTTCCTGGTGCCAAGGCATCCACCGTGCGCCCTTAAAAACTTGGCCACAGATGCTCGCGTCCACTGTGCAGTTCTCAAACAACGACCAGCCACCCACCACCCCGCTCTCACGAGCGAGTTCACTGGGGCCGGCATCGCGAAGGGCGAGCTCACGCTCGCACCCTCAGATACCCAACAGCGCGCCCGGCACGACCCACCAACTCTCACGTTCCACGCCGAAGCAGTACTAGTGAAGCCAGCAAACCGTGCCGAATAGTCAACGTTCCACCCATGAGCTGACCACCGTCGGACATTTGCCGACGTAGTGGCTCTGGATTCCTTGCGGAATCTAGATGCTCCTTAGAAAGGAGGTGATCCAGCCGCACCTTCCGGTACGGCTACCTTGTTACGACTTCGTCCCAATCGCCAGTCCCACCTTCGACAGCTCCCTCCCACAAGGGGTTGGGCCACCGGCTTCGGGTGTTACCGACTTTCGTGACGTGACGGGCGGTGTGTACAAGGCCCGGGAACGTATTCACCGCAGCAATGCTGATCTGCGATTACTAGCAACTCCGACTTCATGGGGTCGAGTTGCAGACCCCAATCCGAACTGAGACCGGCTTTTTGAGATTCGCTCCGCCTCGCGGCATCGCAGCTCATTGTACCGGCCATTGTAGCACGTGTGCAGCCCAAGACATAAGGGGCATGATGACTTGACGTCGTCCCCACCTTCCTCCGAGTTGACCCCGGCAGTCTCCTGTGAGTCCCCATCACCCCGAAGGGCATGCTGGCAACACAGAACAAGGGTTGCGCTCGTTGCGGGACTTAACCCAACATCTCACGACACGAGCTGACGACAGCCATGCACCACCTGTATACCGACCACAAGGGGGGCACCATCTCTGATGCTTTCCGGTATATGTCAAGCCTTGGTAAGGTTCTTCGCGTTGCGTCGAATTAAGCCACATGCTCCGCTGCTTGTGCGGGCCCCCGTCAATTCCTTTGAGTTTTAGCCTTGCGGCCGTACTCCCCAGGCGGGGAACTTAATGCGTTAGCTGCGGCACCGACGACGTGGAATGTCGCCAACACCTAGTTCCCAACGTTTACGGCGTGGACTACCAGGGTATCTAATCCTGTTCGCTCCCCACGCTTTCGCTCCTCAGCGTCAGTAATGGCCCAGAGATCCGCCTTCGCCACCGGTGTTCCTCCTGATATCTGCGCATTTCACCGCTACACCAGGAATTCCGATCTCCCCTACCACACTCTAGCTAGCCCGTATCGAATGCAGACCCGGGGTTAAGCCCCGGGCTTTCACATCCGACGTGACAAGCCGCCTACGAGCTCTTTACGCCCAATAATTCCGGACAACGCTTGCGCCCTACGTATTACCGCGGCTGCTGGCACGTAGTTAGCCGGCGCTTCTTCTGCAGGTACCGTCACTTTCGCTTCTTCCCTGCTGAAAGAGGTTTACAACCCGAAGGCCGTCATCCCTCACGCGGCGTCGCTGCATCAGGCTTTCGCCCATTGTGCAATATTCCCCACTGCTGCCTCCCGTAGGAGTCTGGGCCGTGTCTCAGTCCCAGTGTGGCCGGTCGCCCTCTCAGGCCGGCTACCCGTCGTCGCCTTGGTAGGCCATCACCCCACCAACAAGCTGATAGGCCGCGGGCTCATCCTTCACCGCCGGAGCTTTCAACCCCTCCCCATGCAGGGAGGAGTGTTATCCGGTATTAGACCCCGTTTCCAGGGCTTGTCCCAGAGTGAAGGGCAGATTGCCCACGTGTTACTCACCCGTTCGCCACTAATCCACCCCGAAGGGCTTCATCGTTCGACTTGCATGTGTTAAGCACGCCGCCAGCGTTCGTCCTGAGCCAGGATCAAACTCTCCATGAATGTCTTCCCGACTGTGCTTAATTAAAAGCGCGGGATCAACACCACTTAGAGCGGAACAGCCGGTCGGAATAAGACCGACTGTTCACAGCGTCCTCGCTGTGTCATTGCCTGCCACTGCAGAGCAGCAGCAGGACTTTCAAAGGAACCTCGAACCTGCCGAAACAGGCCGGGGTATCAACATATCTGGCGTTGACTTTTGGCACGCTGTTGAGTTCTCAAGGAACGGACGCTTCCTTCAGACCCTTTTCATGGGGTCCTCCGGGCGCTTCCCTTCGGTGTTTCCAAACTCTATCAGGCTCTTTCGCTCTTCCTGACCACCGCCCTGCGGACATGCAGAGGTTTAGACCAGTTAGAATCTCGGCTTGATAGCTGCTGCCGACCCCCGACTCAACGTCGCGTTGGGGTCAGGCAGGGGTTCGACACTACCGGTCGCCGGGAGACGAGGCAAATCGTTTCCGGTGCGCACCTAGGTCCGCCAACTGGTAGCTCTCACGCGGAACTAGGACTTCTTGTGACTTACCCTTCTGAACAGTGCGTCGTCCAGGACAGGCAGTGACGACGCCGTACGAATCTCCGCCCCTGGGAGGCTCCATGACCACAGTGACGTCCCCTCTTGCTGGACGTGCCATCGGACTCGCGGCTGTGCCTGACCCGGTGTTCTCCGGTGCGATGGTCGGCCCCGGTACTGCTATTGACCCCGTGCGTGAGCCGTCGGAGGTCGTCGCCCCCGTTGACGGCGTCATCATCTCCCTGCACCCGCACGCCTTCGTCGTCGTCGACGATCAGGGTCACGGAGTGCTGACGCACCTCGGCATCGACACTGTTCAGCTCAACGGCCAGGGCTTCGAGCTGCTCGTCAACAAGGGCGACACTGTTCAGCGCGGACAGTCCGTGGTGCGCTGGGACCCGTCGGCCGTCGAGGCTGCCGGGAAGTCCGCCATCTGTCCGATCGTGGCGCTCGAGGCCACGGCCGACTCCCTCTCCGACGTCCGCGAGGACGGCGACGTGAAGGCCGGCGACACCCTCTTCGGCTGGCAGTGACGCCGACGCCGCGGTGGCGGCGTCAGTTGGACATCCATCGCGACGGCAGCTGCCGTCGCTCAATCGGAGACGGGTGAAATGCAGACAACGCTGCGAGGCGTCGGCGTGAGCCACGGTGTGGCGATCGGCGAGGTTCGGCACATGGGCACGGCGGTCCTGGAACCGCCGGCCAAGCAGATTCCGGCGGAGGACGCGGAGCGCGAACAGGGGCGCGCTCGCAAGGCCGTGGAAGCTGTGGCCGCCGACCTGATTGCTCGGGGCAATCTGGCAGGTGGCGAGGCGCAGGCTGTGCTCGAGGCGCAGGCCATGATGGCGCAGGACCCGGAGCTCATGGCAGACGTGGATCGGCGCATCGCCGTCGGCAGCACTGCCGAGCGCGCGGTGTACGACGCGCTCGCCGCGTACCGCGCGCTGCTGGCGGGTGCTGGTGAGTACCTGGCCGGACGGGTCGCGGACCTCGATGACGTACGGAACCGGATCGTCGCTCGGCTGCTCGGCGTGCCGATGCCGGGTGTGCCGGACAGCGACGAGCCGTATGTACTGATCGCGCGGGATCTCGCGCCGGCGGACACCGCGCTGCTCGACCCGGCGTTGGTGCTCGGGTTCGTGACCGAAGAGGGCGGACCGACGAGTCACAGCGCCATTCTGGCGCGGGCGCTCGGAGTTCCCGCCGTGGTGGCGCTGCCGGGCGCCTGTGAGCTGGCCGAGGGCACGTTGATCGCGGTCGACGGCAGCACGGGCGAGATCTTCGTCGAGCCGAGCGACGAGAAGCGCGCCGAGATGGAGCGGGCCGCGGCGGAGCGGAAGGCCGCCCTTGCCGCTACCAGCGGGCCGGGGGCGACATCGGACGGGCACAAGGTGCCGCTGCTGGCCAATGTCGTCGGACCCGCCGATGTGCCGGCCGCAGTGGAGGCCGGTGCCGAGGGTGTCGGGTTGTTCCGTACGGAGTTCCTCTTCCTCGACGACAGCAAGCAGGCGCCGTCCGAGGAGAAGCAGGTCGAGGCGTACCGCAAGGTGCTCGAGGCATTCCCCGAGGGCCGGGTGGTCGTGCGCGTACTGGACGCCGGTGCGGACAAGCCGCTCGACTTCCTGACTCCGGCCGACGAGCCGAACCCGGCGTTGGGTGTGCGCGGGCTGCGCAGTCTGCTGGACCACCCGGAGGTTCTGCGGACGCAGCTGACGGCGCTGGCCAAGGCCGCCGAGGGGCTGCCGGTGTACCTCGAGGTGATGGCGCCGATGGTGGCCGATCGCACGGACGCCAAGGCGTTCGCGGACGCGTGCCGCGAGGCCGGGCTGCGGGCGAAGTTCGGTGCGATGGTGGAGATTCCGTCCGCCGCGCTGCGGGCGCGTTCGATCCTGCAGGAGGTCGAGTTCCTTTCGCTGGGGACCAATGACCTCGCGCAGTACACCTTCGCCGCCGACCGTCAGGTGGGTGCGGTGTCACGGCTGCAGGATCCGTGGCAGCCGGCGCTGCTGGATCTGGTGGCGCTGTCGGCCGAGGCCGCGAAGGCCGAGGGCAAGAGCTGTGGTGTGTGTGGTGAAGCCGCCTCCGATCCGCTGCTCGCGTGTGTGCTCACCGGTCTCGGTGTGACCTCGCTGTCCATGGGTGCGGCGTCGATTCCGTATGTGCGGGCGACGCTGGCGAAGTACACGCTCGCCCAGTGCGAGCGGGCTGCCGCCGCGGCCCGTGCCACGGACACCGCCGAGGAGGCCCGCGTGGCCGCCCGGGCGGTGCTCTCCGGCGAGTAGTCGGTGGATCAGTAGGCAGGTTTCAGCAGACGGATGCCGAAGGGGCTTCCTGCCGGGGACGGCAGGGAGCCCCTTGCGCGTTCAGTGATGGTTCCCCGGGTCGTCGGTGGTGATGTCGAAGCCCGCGCAGTACTCCACCCCGGGCTCCGGGGACAGTGGTTCGCCGGTGGTGGCGTCGGTGCAGTAGGCGCTGAAGACCTCGCCGGCGGTGAGCGGGAGGAGTCGGCCCTGGTGGAGCCGCCAGCCGTGGAGGTGGTCCGGGGCACCGGGCGCACTTGTACGAAGGACTACTCCGCCAGGGCTCTCGAGGGCGATGCCTGCCGCGAGGACGGTGACGAACTCCGCGCCCTCGGAGGCGTCCAGGTGGGCGGGGGCCGCTGTGGCTCCTTCGGCGTGCAGGACGGCGAGGAGTTGTTCGTTGGGAGCGGGGACGCTGCAGACGAGGTGGTGTGTGCCGGGTCCGGCCTCCTCGAGCAGTCGCATCAGGATGCGGGAGGCCCGGTCGAAGGCGGCCCGGCCGATGTCCTGGCCACAGTCGGCGCACTCTCCGAGGTCGGCGAGGAGCATCGTGGCGTACTCCCAAGTGGCCTGGCGGACTGCCTTGTTGATGAGCTGGGGCAGCAGGCTGTCGAGGGGCTGGCCGGTGTACGGGACGGTGGCGCCGCGGCCGGCGATTTCCGCGGTGTAGCGGGAGCGGCTCATGGCCGCGTCGGGATCGAGGCCCGCTTCCGCGCAGTACTCCGTGAAGTCCTCGGGGTCGAAGAGGGCGACGGTGGTGTGCAGTTGCCGGGAGGCGAGGGTTCTGAGCAGGTCGTCGACCTGCCGGAGGTAGCTCGCGTGGTCGTCGAAGGTGAAGGTGCGGTAGCGGCGCATCGCGGTGAAGTCCTGCTCGTCGGCCAGCAGGCCTACGGTGCCGGGGACTTCGCGGCGCAGGGTGCGCCGCATGGATGCGTTGTTCCTGGACCGCTGATGTGTGGACCGCGTTGACCGCTTGGGCCGCCTGGACTGCCTGGACTGCCTGGACTGCTTGGACTGCTTGATGTTCGCCATCTCTCCCCCTGAGCACTGTTGACTACTGGTGACTCACCGTAACTGGCGGCACTGACAATGCGGGGTCGGGCAGGTGGTTCCGTACGAGCCGGCTCTGGGCGAAGCAGGTGGCCACCAGTCCGGCACCCAGCAGTGCCCAGCCTGCGGGGCCTGCCGCGATGGCTCCGGTGACGATCAGCGGGCCGGCGCTGCGCTGGGCCGATGCGGCCACTCCGTGCACTCCGAGGTAGGCGCCCTGTGCCTCGTCGGGGGCGAGAGCGACGGAGAGTTCCCAGGAGATGGTGGCGTGGAGGATCTCCGCCAGCGTGAGTGCGGCGGCGGCGATCACAAGTGCGGTGATCGCGAGCCAGCGGCTGTCCGCCACGGACACACTCATGGCAAGGGTGCCGGCCGCGAAGGCGACCGCGAGCGGTCCGAGCAGCCGCCGGGCGGCCTGTGTGGTGGCGCCGAATCGGGCGAGGGGGATCTGGAGGGCCACCACCATCACGTTGTTCAGGACGAGCAGCAGTGGGGCCAGGCCGTGCGGGGCTTCGGTGGCGTGCACGATCCAGAGCGGCAGCCCGACCATGAAGACCGCGTCGTCGAGGAAGAGCACCGCTTCACTGGCCACGTAGAGGAGATAGGTGCGGTCGCGCCAGGGGTTGGCGGGCTTTGCGGCGGCGGTCGTGTTGCCGGATCCCGTGACGACGCGCGACGGGGCGGGGGGCTCGCCGCAGCGCAGGGTCAGGAGGGCGGCGCACAGGGAGGTGAGCGCGTTGCCCACGAGGAGTGACTGGTACGCGGCGGTGGTGCCGATGCCGAGGGCGGCCGCAGCGGCAAGGCCGCCGATGGCGAAGCCGGTGTTGCCGACGGTGCGGTTCACGGCCTGGTAGCGGACGCGCTCGGAGCCGGCGATGCGGGCGGCGTAGAGCTTGGTGAGGACGTTGGCCGCGCGGTCGCCGAGACTGCCGAAGGCTGCGATGACCAGCAGCAGTGCGAAGTGGCCGGTGGTGAGCAGGGCGAGGCCCGCGGTGGCGCGCAGGAGTTGGGCGGCGATGAGGACGCGGGTGATGGGCAGCCGGTCGGCGATACGGCCTGCGATCGGCGCGCCGGCGATGCCGATACCGGCGGAGACCGAGATGAGGAGACCCACCTCAGCGATGGACAGGCCGGTGACGTAGGTGAAGTAGAGCGCCTGTGTGGCGGTCCAGAGGCCGTTGCCCGTCTTGTCGACCAGGGTGATGCCAAGCATGCGACGACCGTCGCGGCCTCCTGGGATGCGGTCTTTGAGTGCGGCCCGGCGGTGGAGCAGGCTCACCGGTTCCCCCTTGACGTGAGTTATGTATTGATACATAGTTAGTTACGTGGCAGCACAATATTCGATCGAGGGTACGACCGCCAAGGGGATTGCCGCGTCCGTCGAACGGGCCGTGGCGGACGGGGGTTTGGGGCCCGGGGACGCCCTGCCGCCTGTCCGGCGGCTCGCCGACGATCTCGGGGTCAGTGCCGGGACGGTCGCGACGGCGTACAAGGAGCTCCGTCGACGCGGCGTCGTGGTGACGCGCGGACGGGGCGGGACGGTGGTCGCCGCGGCGCCGGCAGTGGCTTCCCGGCGGCCGCCGAAGGTGCCCGAGGGGCTGCGGGATCTGGCCGGCGGGCACCCCGATCCGGCCTTCCTGCCGGACCTGATGCCGCCCGCGCGCCTCTCCCCCGGGGCCCGTTCGCACCGTTCGGCCCCCAGGCTGCCGGAGCTGGAGCACGCGGTCCGGGCCTGGATCGGCGACGAAGGGGTGCCGGTCGAGGACATCACCTTCGCGCACGGGGCGCTCGACTGTGTGGCGCGGCTGCTCTCCACCGAGCTGCGGCCGGGCGATGCGGTGGCGATGGAGGATCCGGGCTACCACCATCTGCTCGATCTGCTACAGGCGTTGGGGCTGCGGTCGGTGGCGGTGGCGGTGGATGACGAGGGCATGCGGCCGGAGGCGCTGGACGCGGCGCTGCGGGCGGGGGCACGGGCCGTCGTATCCAGTCCGCGGGCACAGAATCCGTACGGTGGCTGCTTCTCGGCCGGGCGGCGCGACGCGCTCGTGGACGTACTGCGGGACTCGCCCAAGGTACTGGTGATCGAGAACGACCACGCCTCGGACATCTCGGGCGCGCCGCTCAACTCTCTTACCGCGGGAGACCTTTCACGCTGGGCGCATGTCCGGACCGTCACCAAGTATCTGGGGACTGATCTGCGGTGGGCCGCGGCCGCCTGCGATCCGACGACGCTGGCGCGGCACGACGGCCGGCTGCTGCTGACATCCGGCTGGATCAGTCATCTGCTGCAGCGGACCGTGCTCGGGCTGATGACCGATCGGGACACGATGACACAGGTGGGACGGGCGCGGACGGCCTACGGGGAGCGGCGAGCGGCCCTGGTGGCCGCGCTGGACTCACATGGTGTCGACGCACATGGTGTGAGCGGTATGAATGTGTGGGTGCCGGTGCGCGACGAGTCCGCAGTCGTCAACGGGCTGCGGTCCAGGGGCTGGTGGGTCGCGGCAGGGGCGAGGTTCCGGATCGCCTCGGGGCCGGGCGTAAGGATCACGACGGCGGAGCTGGAGCCGGCGGAGGCGGGGAGGCTGGCCTCGGACTTCGCGGCGGTGCTGGGTGAGTCCGAGGCCACGTACGGGGGGTAGTGCGGTTTTCTGCCGGGGCCGTCCGGCTGCCGTTTTGTCCTCAATCGCCGGACGGGCTTGGATTCCGGCACCCCCGCCTCGGAAGCCGGGCGGGCTGGTTTCCGGCCCCGCGCCCCGGAGACCGGACGGGCTGGATTCCGGCCCCCGCGCCCCGGAGACCGGACGGGCTGGATTCCGGCCCCCCCGCCCCGGAAACCGGACGGGCTGGATTCCGGCCCCCCCGCCCCGGAAACCGGACGGGCTTGATCTGGGGCTCGTTGCTAGCCGCGTTTGCGGGCGATGTCTTCGTAGAATCGCAGCAGTTCGAGATTGTCTACCGAGCCGGGGTTGACCGCCTTCGCCAGTTCTGTGCCCTGCAGGAGGCGCTTCACCGGCACCTCGATGCGCTTGCCGGTGAGGGTGTGCGGGACGCCGGGGACCTCGATGATGTCGTCCGGGACATGCCGCGGGGAGAGCTGTTCGCGGATCGTCTGCTTGATGCGCGCCCGCAGGCCGTCGTCGAGGGTGGCGCCTTCGGCGAGGTGGACGAAGAGCGGCATCCAGTAGCCGCCGTCCGGTTCCTCCAGGCCGATGACCAGCGACTCGCGGATCTCCGGGAGGCGTTCGACGGCTTCGTAGATGTCGGCCGAGCCCATCCTGACACCCTGACGGTTCAGCGTCGAGTCCGAGCGGCCGTGGATGACGACGGAGCCCCGGTCGGTGATGGTGATCCAGTCGCCGTGCCGCCAGGCGCCGGGGAACATCTCGAAGTAGCTCTCGCGGTAGCGGCTGCCGTCGGGATCGTTCCAGAACCGGATCGGCATGGACGGCATGGGATTGGTGACGATCAGTTCGCCGACCTCGCCGATGAGCGGCTTGCCCTGAGGGTCCCAGGACTGGAGGTCGGTGCCGAGACAGGCGGCCTGGAGTTCGCCGATGTGCACGGGCAGCGTGGGCACGGCGCCGGCGAAGCAGCTGCACACGTCCGTGCCACCGCTGACCGAGGCGATCCACAGGTCCTCGGCCACCTCGTCATGCAGCCAGCGGAAGCCGTCGGGCGGGAGCGGGGAGCCGGTGGTGGCGACGCATTTGATACGGGAGAGGTCGTGGTCGCGCGCAGGGTGGACGTCCGCCTTGCGGCAGGCCATCACGTATGCGGCGGAGGTGCCGAAGAGGGTGGCCCGGGTGCGCTCGGCGATGCGCCACTGTGCGCCGGTGTCGGGATAGCCGGGGCTGCCGTCGTACAGGACCACCGTGGTGCCGGTGAGCAGGCCGGAGACGAGGAAGTTCCACATCATCCAGCCGGTGGAGGTGTACCAGAAGAAGCGGTCCTCGGGGCCGAGGTCGCAGTGCAGGCCGAGCTGCTTGAAGTGCTCCAGCAGGATGCCGCCCTGCGACTGGACGATGGCCTTCGGCAGGCCCGTCGTGCCGGAGGAGTACAGCACCCAGAGCGGGTGGTCGAAGGGGACCTGTTCGAAGACGGGTTCAGCATCACCGGCGGTGACCGCGGACCAGTCGTGGGCGCCTTCGGGGGCTTCGGTGCCGAGCAGCGGGATGTGGATCACGGCGCGCAGGGTGGGCAGTTCGCGGCGCAGCTCGGCGACGGCCTCGGTGCGGTCGTGTGCCTTGCCGCCGTAGCGGTAGCCGTCGACGGTGAACAGGACGACGGGCTCGACCTGCTGGAAGCGGTCGAGGACGCTGCGGGCGCCGAAGTCGGGCGCGCAGGAGGTCCAGACCGCGCCGACGGCCGCGGTGGCGAGCAGGGCGGTGACCGCCTGCGGGATGTTCGGGAGGTAGCCGCTGACGCGGTCTCCGGGGCGTACGCCGAGGGCACGCAGTTCGGCGGCGAGCGCCCCGACCTGGCGGCGCAGCTCCGACCAGCTGATCGGCGTCGGCTCATGTGTTTCGTCCACATGCAGCAGCGCCGCGTCATGGGAGCGGGCCGGGTCCTCGGCGGTGCGCAGCGCATGCTCCGCGTAGTTGAGGGTGGCACCCGGGAACCACTGGGCGCCGGGCATGGCGGGATCGGCGAGGACACGCTCGTACGGAGTGGAGAACCGGACATCGAACCAGTCGGCGACCGCCCGCCAGAAGGTCTCGAGCTCGTCGACGGACCAGCGGTGCAGCGCCGCGTAGCCGCCCTCGGCCGGGGCTCCGTGGCGCTCGGCGGCCCAGGTCTGGAAACGGGTGATCCGGGCGGCTGCGATGCGGTCGGGGTCCGGCTGCCAGAGAGGGGCAGGGTTCGCTGCTGAGGTCATGGTGCGGCTCCCGGGTGGCTCTACGCGGTGTCTGCGTGTGTCACGCGCACGAGCGGGGTGTGCGCGTGACGCGGCTGACAGGGACGATGCCATGTGATCGTCATTCGCACCAGGGCTCACCACCCATGGTCGGACGAGGGTATATGTGCTCTGACCACGGGTGAACGGGAGTTGAACAAACCCCACGTACGCCCCGCCGGATGGCAGGGTGAGCTGCATGGACGGTCGTGGGCTGGTGCGCTCGGTGAAGATCTTCGGAACGGTGCGGGGGCTGCGCGCGGCACGCTCGGCATGGCGACAACGACGGACCGACGCCCGGGGGCTGCCCGCCCGGGGAGCGGAACGGGCCAGGGTGCCCGGACAGGTGAGCGGCGCCGAGCCGCTGCCCGGTGGCGGGATCATACGGTTCGCCCGTTCGGAGCTGCGCATCCGGGTCGCGGCCGGTGGGGCGGTCTTCTGGGGCTGGGACGGCGCGGAGCCCGAGCCGTCGTACGCGCTCGACGGCACGCCTCCCGAGCCGGATCCGCGCGCCGTGCTGGAACCCGACAAGGACGGCGGCTGGCGCGTGGTGTCGGAGCGGGTGACGGTCGAGGTCTCCCGGCACGGCGCCGTCGAGATCCGGACGCCCGGCGGTGTCGTACTGCGCCGGGATCTGCCGCCGCGCTGGTGGGAGCCGGTGCAGGGCGGTCCGGCGCGGTGGGTGCAGCGGACCGAAGTGCCTGCGGACGCGCGTTTCTTCGGGCTCGGCGGCCGGGCGTCCGGACCGCGGCTGCGCGACGGCACGTACCGGCTGTGGAACACCGACCCCAGGGGGAGCTTCGGTCCCGACGACGATCCGCTGTACATCACCATGCCGGTGCAGCTGGTGGTCGCCGACGCGGGTACCCATCTCGCCTTCCACGACAACTCCTGGGAGGGCCGGGTCACCCTGCGGGAGGGCGAGGAGGGCGCGGGCTCCGGGCACGACCGGCCGGGCACCAGTGAGGTGCGGATGGGCGGCGGGCCCTTGCGCTGCTGGGTGGTGGTGGGCACGCCCGCGCGCGTACTGGCCGGCTGGACGCAGCTGACGGGCGCGCCCGCGCTACCGCCGTCCTGGGCGCTGGGCCCGCAGCATGCGCGGTGGGGTTTCGGCAGCGAGCAGGAGGTGCGCCGGATCGTCGCCGGCTACCGGGAGCGGGAACTTCCGCTGTCCGCGGTCCATCTCGATATCGACCACTACGACGCGCATCAGGTCTTCACCGTCGACCGGGAACGTTTTCCCGATCTGCCGGCGATGGCCGGGGAGCTGCGCGAGGACGGGGTCCGGCTGGTCTCCATCGTCGATCCGGCGGTGAAGGCGGAAGCCGGGAACGCGGTGTACGACGGCGGGAAAACGGCGGGAGCCTTCGTGCGGGACGCACGGGGCAAGGAGGTGCGGGGCGTCGTCTGGCCCGGCGACTGTGTCTATCCGGACTTCACCGATCCGGCGGTCCGCCGGTGGTGGGGAGAGCTGTACGAGGAGCGGCTGGCGCAGGGGTTCTCCGGAGTGTGGCACGACATGAACGAACCGGTGTCCTTCACGCCGTTCGGCGATATGACGCTGCCGCGCTCCGCCCGGCACGCACTGGAGGGGCGTGGGGGCGACCACCGGGAGGCCCACAATGTGTACGGCCTCGCGATGGCGCGCGCCGGGTACGAGGGGCTGCGGCAGCTGCGCCCGCAGGAGCGGCCTTTCCTCTTCTCGCGCTCCGGCTGGGCGGGTATGCAGCGGTACGGAGGCACCTGGTCAGGAGATGTGTCCACCGGCTGGCCCGGGCTGCGCGCCTCGCTCTCCCTGGTGCTGGGGCTCGGGCTGTGCGGAGTCCCGTACTCCGGTCCGGATGTGGGCGGCTTCGACGGCAGTCCGTCGCCAGAGCTGTATCTGCGCTGGTTCCAGCTGGGGGCGCAACTGCCGTTGTTCCGTACGCATGCGGCGATCGACGCGGGACGCAGGGAGCCTTGGGAGTTCGGCCCGCAGGTGCTCGCCGGTGCGAAGGCGGCGCTCGCCGAACGGGAGCGGCTGCGCCCCTACTTCGTCACGCTGGCGCACCTGGCGAGGCGGACCGGGGCGCCGTATGCGCGGCCGCTGTGGTGGGCGTCTCCGGAGGACCGGGGGCTGCGCGACTGTGAGGACGCCTTTCTGCTCGGCGACGCGCTGCTCGTGGCGCCGGTGCTGGAGCGCGGGACGGACCGGCGGGCGGTGCGGCTGCCGCGCGGCCGGTGGTACGACACGGCGACCGGGCAGGCGTACGACGGGCCGGGGCAGGTGCTGGTGGACGCGCCTCTGTCGCGTATCCCGGTGCTGGCGCGGGGTGGTGCGGTGATCCCGGTACGGGGCGCGGACGGCGGGATGGAGCTGGACGTATGGGCGCCGGCCGAGGGGCGCAAGGGCGGCGGTCTGGTGGTCCCGGACTTGGGTGACGGCTGGGAGCAGGCGGAGGTGGAGCGGTATACGACGCGGCTGGTGGACGGTCGGGTCGTGGTGCAGCAGATCAAGGGGGACGGGTCCGCTCCGCCTCGGTGGCGGGTGAGGGTGCGCGGGCTGGGTGGTCAGCCGTAAGGGCATGCGGCTTCCGATCCGCACCCACAGGCGGCTTTCGATCCGCACCCACAGGCGGCTTCCGGTCCGCACTCAGCCGTAGTGGCCTGCGAACCAGTTCCGTACGGCAATGGTGTGCAGCGGGAACGCCAGCTCGGCGGGGCCGCGCAGCAGATGCCAGCCGTACGTCTCGTCCGTGGGCGCCGGGTCGGGGAGGTCCGCCGCGGTACGTTCCGGCAGCAGGCCGAAGAGGAGGAGATGGCCGTCCGGCGAGCTCAGCGCGTCGGCGAGCCGGACGTCCGCGCGCGCAGCCTCGATGCCGGTTTCCTCCCTCAGCTCCCGTACGACCGCCTGCTGCCAGTCCTCGCCGTGGTCGATGAAGCCGCCGGGCAGGGCGATGCCGCCGCGCTGGGGTTCGATGGTGCGGGTGATGACGACGAGTCCGGTGCCGTCGGCGTCATGGGCCGGAAGCAGCGCGATGGCGACGGGCAGCGGATTGCGGTACGCGGTCTCGCCGCAGGCCGGGCAGGTACGGGGCCAGCCGACGACCGGGCCGTACGGCGCTCCGCAGTTGCCGCAGTGGGAGTCCTTGGGCACGCGCGGACTGTATCCGATCACCCTTTCCCGCCGGGCCGGGAAGTGGTAAACGGTGGGCGCATGACTGGACTTGCTTCCGCGTTCCGCGCCCTCGGGGCGACGGCCGCCGCGCTCCTCGCCATCACCGCGGGCACCACCCCCATGGCGCAGGCCCATCCTGAACCGAAAGCTCCGAAGGAGTTCGTGGCGCTGCGTACCGTGGACCCGACGATCATCCAGGAGATGCGTTACAAGACCGTGCACAACTTCGTGGGCGAGCCGGTGGACGGCTACCGCCAGCCGCTCTGCATCGTCACCCGGCCCACCGCGCAGGCGTTGCACCGGGCGCAGTCGAAGCTGCTGCGGCAGGGCTACTCACTCAAGGTGTACGACTGCTACCGGCCCCAGCGGGCCGTCGACCACTTCGTGCGGTGGGCGAAGGACCTCGAGGACGAGGCGATGAAAAAGGAGTTCTATCCTCAAGTCGACAAGTCGCGGCTGTTCGAGGACGGTTACATTGCGGAGAAGTCGGGGCACAGCCGGGGCAGCACGGTCGATCTCACCATCGTGAAGCTGCCGGCCCTGCCCACCAGGCCCTACGTCCCCGGCGAGCGTCTCGTCCCGTGCTACTCGCCGAAGTCGGAGCGTTTCCCGGATAATTCCGTCGATATGGGGACCGGCTTCGACTGCTTCGACACGTTGTCGCACACCGATGACTCCAGGATTCAGGGCAAGCAGCGCGCCAACCGGCAGTTGCTGAAGAGCACCCTGAGCGCGGTCGGCTTTGTGAACCTTCCCGAGGAGTGGTGGCACTTCACCTTCAAGCCGGAGCCCTTCCCCGACACCTTCTTCGACTTCCCCGTGGCGTGGCGATCGGTCGCCGGGCACTGACGGTTCTCCGCCGAGGGATTACGGTGCCGATATGGCGCAGCAGACGTTTGATTCGTACGAGGAGTTCTGGCCCTACTACGTCGCGATGCATTCCAGGTCCGCGACCCGCTGGGTCCATCTGACCGGCACGCTGACCGGCCTCGCGGTGAGCGCGTACGGGCTGGCGCGCGGGCGGAAGCGATATGCGGCCGCCCTGCCGCTGATCGGTTACGGGACGGCCTGGCCGGCCCATTTCTTCATCGAGAAGAACAACCCCGCCACCTTCGGGCATCCCGCCTGGTCGCTGCGGGGCGACGTGCAGATGATCCGGATGATGCTGGCGGGCCGGGACGGCGAACTGGCCGAGATCGCCGCCAAGTGGCTCGCCGAGAACCGCTGACCGTGGCACACTTCTGACGTTTCGTCAGATTGCGGTGCCGGGGAGGAACCTTGACGCGCACGCCCGTGGTGGCCGGATGGTTCACACAGGACAGCGGTGAGGAGGACTTCCGCCTGCTGGGCACCCGCTGTACGGCCTGCTCGTCGGTCTTCTTCCCGCGCGAGGACTCCTACTGCCGCAACCCGGCCTGCGCGGGCGGGGAGCTGGCGGAGGTGCCGCTCTCCAAGCGGGGACGGGTGTGGTCGTACACGGACGGGCGCTACCGCCCGCCGGCGCCGTATGTGTCCGACCCGGAAGCGGAGTGGGAGCCGTACGCGCTGATCGCCGTCGAGCTCGAGGCCGAGCGGATGGTCGTCCTCGGTCAGGCCGTGCCGGGGGTGACCGTCGCGGAGCTGGCGGTCGGCATGGAGGTCGAGGTCGTACCGGGTGTGCTCAACGAGGACGCGGAGACCGTCTGGACGACCTGGCACTGGCGGCCCGTGGGGGTGGCGTCATGACCGGCGACGTGGCGGTCCTCGGGGCCGGAATGCACCCCTGGGGCAAATGGGGCCGCAGCTTCGTCGAGTACGGCACGGCAGCGGCCAGGGCGGCGCTGGCCGACGCCGGGATCGACTGGCGGCAGGTTCGGTCGGTGGTCGGCGCGGACACGATGCGCTGCGGCTATCCCGGGTATGTGGCGGGGGCGACGTTCGCACAGGCGCTGGGCTGGCAGGGGGCACGCGTCACCAGCGTCTACGCGGCGTGCGCCTCGGGCGCGCAGGCGATCAACACCGCACGCTCCCAGATCCTGGCCGGGATGGCCGACGTGGTGCTGGTGGTGGGCGCGGACTCGGCGCCGAAGGGTTTCTTCGCACCCGCCCGGGGCGATCGGCCGGACGATCCGGACTGGCTGCGCTTCCGGGTCCTCGGCGCGACCAACCCCGCGTACTTCGGGCTCTACGCCCGCCGCCGTATGGCCCTGTACGGGGACACTCCCGAAGACTTCGCGCTGGTCAAGGTCAAGAACGCGGCGGCGGGCGCGCTCAACCCCAACGCCCGCTACCGCAAGACCGTTTCGGCCGAGGACGTCGCCGCCTCCGCTGTGGTCGCCGATCCGCTGCGGCTGCTCGACATCTGCGCAACCTCCGACGGCGCGGCCGCGCTGGTGCTGACCAGTATGGACTTCGCGCGTCGGCACGGGGCCGCCGACCCGGTCCGTATCCGCGCCGTCTCCACCGTCACGCCGACCTATCCGAAGGCCGTACTCGACCTTCCGGACATCGCGACCGACTCGGCGGCCGCCGTGGAACCCTGCCCGCACTCCTTCCGCGCCTCGATCGCGCTGGCCGCGTACGAGGAGGCGGGCATCGGGCCCGACGACCTCTCGCTCGCCGAGGTGTACGACCTGTCCACCGCGCTGGAGCTGGAGTGGTACGAGGACATCGGTCTGTGCCGCGCGGGTGAAGGAGCCAAGCTCGTACGCGAAGGTGCCACAGCACTCGGCGGGCGCATCCCGGTGAACGTCAGCGGCGGGCTGGCGTCCTTCGGCGAAGCCGTGCCCGCCCAGGCCATCGCGCAGGTCTGCGAGCTGACCTGGCAGCTGCGCGGTGCGGCCGGAGAGCGCCAGGTGACCGGTGCCCGCGCCGGGATCACCGCGAACCAGGGGCTGTTCGGCCATGGTTCGGCGGTCGTAGCTGTTCGCTGAGCGGACCTGCCAGGCGTACTCCCGCTGCCTTACGTTCCCCGCTAGCGTGTCAACGCACCGTTCGTGAACTGCACTTGCTGTCAACGACCTTGACGACCCATCACGGCCGGTGAACACTGCCTCATCGTCGGCATCGCCGCACTTCGGCACGCTCACCACGCTCGTCACGGACGCCGGGCGGGGTATGGACTCCCCCTGCCTTCGGATCCGTAGCCATGGAACGCCATGGAGCACGAACGCCATGGAGCACGCACCCTGCACGGAGGACCGTGGCAGGGCCCCCGGGCGAGGGCCTAGGAGTTGCCATGAGCAATGGAGACATTTTCGTCGGTGAAGTCATCGGCACCGCGATACTCATCCTCTTCGGCGCGGGCGTCTGCGCCGCCGTCACCCTCCATCACTCCAAGGCGAAGGCCGCAGGCTGGGTCGTCATCGCCTTCGGCTGGGGTTTCGGTGTGCTGGCGGGCGCGTACACCGCCGCTCCGCTGTCGGGCGGTCATCTCAATCCGGCCGTGACACTGGGCGTCGCCGTGGACACCGGGGAGTGGAGCAAGGTTCCGCTGTACATCCTCGGACAGATGGTCGGCGCGATCCTCGGCGCCGTACTCGCCTATCTCGTCTACTTCGCACAGTTCCAGGCCAACGCGGACGAGAGGAACGCGCAGCCCACGCTCGGGATCTTCTCGACCGGTCCGGAGATCCGCAATCCTGCCGCCAACCTGATCACCGAGATCATCGCGACGATCGGTCTGGTGCTCCCGATACTGGCCTTCGGCAAGAACGACGGCATCGGCATCGGCCAGATCCCCGGGCAGAACGCCGGGATCTACGGCTCCGGAATCTCCATCCTGCTGGTCTCGCTGCTGGTCGTCGGCATCGGTCTGTCGCTCGGCGGGCCGACCGGCTACGCCATCAACCCGGCTCGCGACCTGGGGCCTCGCATCACCCACGCACTGCTGCCGATCCCCAACAAGGGATCATCCGACTGGGGTTACGCCTGGGTGCCGGTGGCCGGACCCGTGATCGGCGGGCTGCTGGCCGGCCTCATCTTCAACGCAGCCTTCTAGGCCTTCCGGCCTCATCGACAAGGGGACGTCATGACGGACAGGTTCGTCGCCGCAATCGACCAGGGCACCACGTCCAGCCGCTGCATCATCTTCAACCAGGACGGCGCGATCGTCGCCGTCGACCAGCGTGAGCACCGCCAGATCTTCCCCAAGCCAGGCTGGGTGGAGCACGACGCCACCGAAATCTGGTCCAAGGTCCAGGCCGTGGTGGCGGGGGCCATCGCCAAGGCCGGGCTGCGCGCCGACCAGCTCAGCGCGCTCGGCATCACCAACCAGCGGGAGACGACGGTCCTGTGGGACCGGGCGACCGGCAAGCCGGTGCACAACGCGATCGTCTGGCAGGACACCCGTACCGCCGCGCTCTGCCATGAACTGGGCGGCACGGACGGGCAGGACCGTTTCCGCGACACGACGGGACTGCCGCTCGCCAGCTACTTCTCCGGGCCGAAAGCGGCCTGGCTGCTGGACAATGTGCCCGGGCTGCGCGGCCGGGCCGAGCGCGGTGAGATCGCCTTCGGCACCATCGACTCCTGGCTGATCTGGAACCTCACCGGCGGTACGGACGGCGGCGTCCATGTCACCGATGTGACCAACGCTTCGCGCACCATGCTGATGAACCTGCAGAGCCTCGAGTGGGATCCGGCGATCCTGTCGGCGATGAATGTACCGCAGGCGATCCTTCCCGAGATCAAGTCCTCGGCGGAGGTGTACGGGACGGCTGTCGGCCAGCTCTCGGGCGTGCCGGTGGCATCCGCGCTCGGCGACCAGCAGGCCGCGATCTTCGGGCAGGCCTGCTACGACACCGGCACGGCCAAGAACACCTACGGCACCGGCAGCTTCCTGCTGCTCAACACCGGCAACCGGCCCGTGGCCTCGAAGAGCGGGCTGATCACCACCCTGGGCTACAAGATCGGCGAAGAGGCGCCGGTGTACTGCCTGGAGGGGTCGATCGCGATCACCGGCGCTCTGGTGCAGTGGTTCCGGGACCAGCTCGGCATCATCCGCAGCGCGGACGAGATCGAGACGCTGGCGGCGAGTGTGGACGACAACGGCGGGGCGTACATCGTCCCGGCGTTCTCCGGGCTCTTCGCCCCGTACTGGCGCTCCGACGCGCGTGGTGTGATCACCGGCCTGACCAGGTATGTCACCAAGGCGCACCTGGCGCGGGCGGTGCTGGAGGCGACCAGCTGGCAGACACGTGAGGTCGTCGACGCGATGTACCAGGACTCCGGGGTGCAGATCACCACACTCAAGGTGGACGGTGGCATGACGTCCAACAATCTGCTGATGCAGCATCAGGCGGATGTGCTGGGGGTGCCGGTGATCCGGCCGAAGGTCTCCGAGACGACCTGTCTGGGGGCGGCGTACGCGGCGGGGCTGGCGACCGGCGTCTGGTCCGACCTCGACGAGCTCAAGGCGCACTGGAAGCGCGATGTGGAGTGGTCGCCGCGGATGGAGGCGCAGATCCGCGAGCGCGAGTACCACAACTGGCGCAAGGCGGTGGAGCGGAGCTTCGGCTGGGAGGAGAACGGCGGCCAGTCCTGAGGCGGCGCGTTGGCGACTCGGCGCTCTTGAGCAGGCGATCCTGAGCCGGCCGCAACGAGCTCACGGCCCGTACCCCAGTCGGTGGGGGTACGGGCCGTGTCTCTGCCGGGTCCGCCGGGCTCAGGTGGTGGCGTGCTCAGGAGGTGGCGTGCTCAGGAGGTGGCGTGCTCAGGTGGTGGCGTGCTCGCGCTGCCGGTCGGCTCGGGTCAGGGCGTGCTCCACCACTGCCACCAGCACCTCCTTGACCGACTCGCGTTCACGCGCGTCGGTCATCAGCAGCGGCACCTCGGAGTCGAGGTCCAGCGCGGCACGCACGCTCTCGCCGGGGAAACGGCCTGCCCCTTCGAAGCAGTTGACGGCCACGGTGAACGGGATGCCACGGCGTTCGAAGTAGTCGATCGCCGCGAAGGAGTCCTCCAGGCGGCGGGTGTCGGCTAGGACGACCGCGCCCAGCGCGCCCTGCGCCAGCTCGTCCCAGAGGAACCAGAAACGGTCCTGCCCCGGTGTGCCGAAGAGATACAGCACCAGGTCCTCGCGGAGCGTGATGCGTCCGAAGTCCATGGCGACCGTGGTGGTCGTCTTGTTCTCGACGCCTACGATGTCGTCGACGGGCCGGCCGGCCTCGCTCAGCGTCTCCTCGGTGCGCAGCGGTCTGATCTCGCTGACCGCGCCCACCAAGGTTGTTTTGCCCACGCCGAATCCGCCTGCCACCAGGATCTTCAGCGTCACCGGTTCGACGGGTGGCTTTCGGCGGCTAGAGCGCCCGAAGACCATTGATCACCTCGCGGAGAATGCTCACGTCCGGCAGTTCGGCCGGCGGAACGGGACGGGTTACATGCACCAGTGCGTCCTCGACGAGATCGCCGACCAGGACGCGGACCACTCCGACGGGAAGGTCCAGGATGGCCGCGAGTTCGGCTATCGACTGAGGGGTGTCGCCACAGCGCTCGACTATTTCGACTTGCTCCGGGGAGAGCAACTGGTCGCGGCCGGGGTCGTCGGCCGCGAGCTCCGGGACGACCAGAGCGATCAGGTCGAGGCGGTGACGGGTCGCGCTGCTGGTCCGTCCGCGGGTCATCGCGTACGGACGGACTACGGGGCCCGCTTCGGCATCGAAGAAGTGGTGGGGCTGCGGAGCGTACTGAGCTGACTCACTCATGCCATCCACTCACCCTCCGGTGCGCAGACCGGAGCGGGGCGCGGTGGTGAGGTGGACGCCGACCCGCTTGACCATGAGTGTCATCTCGTACGCGACCTGGCCGACGTCGGAGTCGGAGTCGGCGAGCACGGCCAGACAGCTGCCGTCGCCCGCCGCCGTGACGAACAGGAAGGCCTCGTCCAGCTCCACGACGGTCTGCCGGACCCTGCCTGCCTCGAAGTGGCGGCCGACGCCTTTGGCGAGGCTGTGGAATCCCGAGGCGACGGCGGCGAGATGCTCGCTGTCCTCGCGGGTGAGGTCCCGGGAGGTGCCGGTGGCCAGTCCGTCGCCGGAGAGCACCAGTGCCTTGCGGATGCTGGCGACGCGGTCGACCAGCTCGTCGAGGAGCCAGTTGAGCTCGCCGGAGCCGTTGGTGGTGGGATGGGCGCCGTGGGCGTTGGGTGCTGCGGCGTGCGGTGCGGTCATCGACCGTCCCCCTCAGATGTCGTTCCTGGTGCGGTCTCGCCGGGGCCGGCGGCCTGGTCGGTGGCCTCGGCATCTTCGGCGTTCTGCAGGCGGCCGCGCTGCCAGCCTCGCTGCATTGAAGCCATGCGGGAGCGTACTTGTTCCGCGTCCCGCTCGATGTCCTGCTCGGTTGCCGGTGCGGGCGGCTGCCCGGCGGCGCCGGACGTCTCCCTGAGCTGGGGGGCGAGGCTGGCCTGGCGGACCCGACGGGGCAGGCCGTCGAGCGTGGCCGGGGCCGGTTCCGCAGCGGGGCGCGGTGCCGGTGTCGGTGCCGGTTCCGGAGTGGGTACGGGTGTGGGCGCGGGTAGCGGGGTGGGTGCCGGCCAGGCCGCGGGGCGTGGATCGGGGGCCGAAGCGAATGGAGGCTCCGGGCTGCGCCCGGGGCCGGGAGCCGGGGCGGGGTGGGCCCGGCCCCGCTCGTCCACCCTGCGGCCGTGGTCGGAGACCAGGGTCGGAGGCTTGCGGCGGGGCAGTGGCACCGGGCCGCCGATCTGCCCGGGCGACTGGTCCCGCGCCTGCTGGTGCTGCTCGTCCGGGGTTTCGCGACGACGGTCCCTGGCGCGGGCACGGAAGATTGCGCCGCGTTCGCTCTCCGTGTCCTCGATGTCGGCGATGGAGTCGCCTCCGCCGAGCACCGGCCGGTCGTCGAAGCCCAACGCGCCCACGGGCGCCTCCAGTTCGACGGGTCCGTCCAGGAGCGTGGAGCCGCCCAGACCGGTGGGGACCTGGGCGAGCGTCGCGAGCCTGCCGTCGCTGCCGCGGCGTCCGGCCGCGCTCTCGCTCTTGCGGTCGAGACGGAAGCCGGTGCCCTGGGTCTCCGGAGCCTCGGTGAGCAGGGCCGCGGGGATGAAGACGACCGCGGTGGTCCCGCCGTACGGGGAGGGCTGCAACGAGACCCGGACATTCTGGCGCTGGGCGAGCCGGCTGACGACGAAGAGGCCGAGCCGGTCGGTGTCGGAGAGCTCGAACTCGGGGGTCTCGGCGAGCCGCAGATTCGCGTCCAGCAGCCCTTCCGGGGCCATGCCCAGGCCGCGGTCGTGGATTTCGAGCGTGAAGCCGTTGGCCACCCGCTCACCGTGCACCTGGACGGCGGTGTGCGGGGGCGAGAACACCGTGGCGTTCTCGAGGAGTTCGGCGATGAGGTGAGTGAGGTCGGCGACCGCCGGACCGCCGACACCGATACGCGGCAGCCGGCGCACCTCGATGCGCTCGTAGTCCTCGACCTCGGCGACCGCGGCCCGTACGACGTCCATCAGCTGGATCGGCTTGCGCCACTGGCGGGACGGTGCCGCGCCGGAGAGGATCACCAGGCCCTCGGCGTGCCGGCGCATACGGGTGGTGAGGTGGTCGAGGCGGAACAGGTCAGCGAGTTCCTCGGTGTCCTCGGTGCGCCGCTCCATGGTGTCGAGGAGCGTGAGCTGGCGGTGCAGGAGGACCTGGTTGCGGCGGGCGAGATTGACGAAGACCTCGGAGACTCCGCGGCGCATCTCGGCCTGGCGGACGGCGGCCTCGACGGCGGCCCGCTGCAGGGTGTTGAGCGCCTGGCCCGCCTGGCCTATCTCGTCCTTGTCGTAGTCGAGGCGCGGGGCCTCGGTCTCGACGTCGACATGCTCGCCGGCCGCGAGGCGGCGCATCACGCTGGGGAGGCGGACGCCGGAGACCTCGTGGGCCTCCTTGCGCAGCCGGGAGAGGTCGCGGACCAGGTCCCGGCCGATGCGTACGGAGACGATCACCGAGACGAGGAGGGCGAGGAAGCCCAGTACGCCGGCGATACCCGCCTTGACGAAGACGCTGTATGCCGAGGGCTCGACCCGGTGCCGGTAGCGGACGTCCGCTTCTTTGGCCTCGCGGACGAGGTCGTCGAGGACGGGTGTGGCCGCGGCCTGCCAGCGTCCGGCTTCGGACGCGCCCGCGTCGCCGACCGGGCCGGCCTGGATGAGGCGTTCCTCGGTGTCGCGCAGGGGCGCGGTCTTGGGGCTGCGCCAGTACTGCTCGTAGATCTCGCGTTCCTTGGCGGGCAGGACTTCGAGGTTGGTCTCGTAGTACAGCTCGCGCTTCGCCACGAAGTCGGAGAGCGAACGGATCTCATCGGCGGTGATCTTGCGGGTGGTCAGCGAGGAGGCGATCAACGCGTCCTCGCGGGACAGCATTTCGGCGGCGCGGACGAGGCCGACGAGTGCGCGGCCCTGGCGCTCCATGTCGACGTCGTCGAGGGCGTGGAGTGTCAGCAGGAAGCCGTAGCAGGGGTCGACGAGCCGGTTGTAGAACTCCAGGGCCTGGCTGCGGGAGACCGTGCCCGCCTCCACGGAGCGGCGCAGGGCGCCGAGGCCGTCGAGCGCGTCGAGGAGAGAGCTCAGCTTCTGCGAGGTGTCGGACCGCATGTCCTCGCGGATTCCGGAATTCTCAATATTCGATTTGATCTTGGCCACGGCCCGGTCGGTAGCCTCACGCCGATCGCGCAGGGAGGGCAGAGCGTCGGAAGCCCGGCGGTCGGCAAGGTAGATGAGCGTCTGACGGCGCTCCTTCTGGATGACGATGGCGGTGTCCGCGACCGGATAGCCGACCTTCTTCACCACGGAATTGACATCCAGAAGCTGACTGGCCTCCCGACCGGTCAGTACGGTGGCGAAGCCCCAGAGCGCGGTGAGGGAGACGAGCGGCACCAGCAACAACGCCACGATCTTCCGGCGGATGGACTTCCCGCGAAAGCGCATGGCCTCCCCCTGCTCAACCCCCGCACGGTGCGGGTGGTGTTCCGTCAACAAACGGCGTGAGCCTACTACTGTCACACGGACAACTCGAAGGCTCGTCCGGATGTTTTTCGGCCGACGACAGGCGCGTTGATCATGGGTTGTCCTGGTATTCGGGGAGATGGCATTCCGGCGTTGGCGGACCACACCTGGCGGCACGTCATCTTTCGGACCGTCACAGATGGCTGGAATTCTTCGCTCTGCGGGAATCTTCCTGCCTGGTCAATCGTCAATCTGTACGGGGGCTCGGGGATCCGCAGGCGCCACGCACATCACATTCGGCTCGACTTCGCCCCGGCTTTGGATTCGGCGGCCGGAGTAGAGCAGCGGAATCCGGGCAGCCACCCTGAAGTCGGACAGAGGTGGGAGTGACAGGGTCCATGGACACGGACGAGCGTCGCAGCGGGGTGCAGGCGACGAGTTATGCGAATGTCCCACGGCAGCTCTGGGTGGAGGAGCCGGCGGTGAGCCGGCGCATGGCCGATCCGGTCCGTACGGCAGCGGTCCGCGCGGTGATCATCGCCTCACTGACGATGATTCAGGGAATGATCGCCTTTCTCTGCACGCTCACCGGGGCCTGGCTGGCCTTCCCGATGGTGCTCAGCAGCGTGGGCAGCACGGTGGTGGCGACGTGGGCGGTGCTGGACGTGTGGGTGACCCGCCAGGTGTGGAACCAGCGCAATGGTGTGGTGTCCATACCGAGCAGCACCGCACGGCAGCTGCGACGTGAGCGCCGCAGGGTGCGGCGGACGGCCAGGGCGGCCGCCCGCCAGGCCGAGCGGATACGGCGAGGCGGCTCGGGCAGGCTCTCGCAAGCCTGAACGGCCGCGCCTCGTGGGTGATGCGGAGCGGGCGGCGCCGCCCAGGGCGCTAAAACACGCCCTGGCCGACGGGGTCCGTGGCGGCCGGGGCGGCATCTTCCGGGTCCGTGGCGGGTTGGTCGGTGACGGCCGCGTCCACGCTCGGCCGGTCGTTGGCAACCGGGTCCGTGGCGGGCTCCGCCGGGGGCGGGGTCCGCTTGAACATCCGGGTCGCGGTGATCTCGCCGTGCACCGACTCACCTGACGGGTCCTGCTGCGGCAGTCCGGGCCGCAGATGTTCCTCCACGCTGATGTACTTCAGGCCCGCGCGCAGATCGGCGTCATTGCGCAGCCGGATGACCAGCGGGAATTCAGCGAGGGCCGTGGTGTCGAAGAGCCCGGTCGTATAGAGCAGCTGGACGCCCAGGGCATTGGAGACGGCGCGCTGGAGCTCCAGCAGATACGTCGCGTTGGCCCGGCCGATCGGATTGTCGAGGAAGAGCGTGCCGGCGTGCCGGTGCTTGTCCCTGCCGCGGTCGTTGCTGCGCAGGGCGGCCATCGTGCAGTACAGGGCGATCGCCGCGGTGAGCAGCTGGCCGCCGGAGAAGACATCTCCCATCTGACCCACCGGGACCCGCTCGGCGCGCAGCACGGCGTCGGGCTTGAGGATCTCCACGGCTACACCCTTCGGCTGGAGGGCAGCCTGAACCCCGCGCAGGAGCAGGGACATTCCGTCCCTGCGGCCCTCCCCGTAGACCGCGGTGGAGTTCTTCTTCACGGCGGCGCGGGTCGCCTCGTCGATGACCTCGCCGAGCCGCTCGGCGAGCGTCGTCTGGTCCGGCTCGTCGAAGCGGATCCGCAGGAACTCCTGCCCCGACCACTCACCCAGCCCCTCGGGAAGGCGCGAGAGCCGCTGCGCCGAACGCAGCGTCGTCAGCGCCGACTCCACCAGACCGCGCAGCCGGTCGACGATGGTGTCGCGGTTGCGCTCCAACTGCTCCAGCTCGTCGGTCAGTACGCGCAGCCGGGGCGCGAAGGCCTCCGCCCACTTCGCGGCGTGCTCGGGAAGAGACGCCGCGGGCAGCTCCCGGATCTGCTGGCGCGCGGGGGTGCGCACCTGCTCGTACCGGGTGGAGTTGGCGTGCCGTACGAGGATGTCGCTCGCCTCCCGTACGGCTGCCTCGGCGGCCGAAAGGTCGGTGGCGCACCCGCGCAGCGAACGCCGGGCTTCGGCGGCGGAGTGCCGCGCCTCCTCCAGGCTGCCCGGGTAGGGATCCTGTGCGGTCTCCTCGTCCTGGCTGTGGTCCCGCAGCAGGTCGCGCAGAAGCGCGGCGGTCTCGTCGAAGCCGCCCGCCGCGTCCTCGGCCACCCGGTGCGCGTGCAGCAGGCTGGTGTGAGCTGCGCGGGCCGTCTCCAACGCGTCGGTACGGGAGGTCAGTTCGGCGGTGGCGGTACGCAGCCGGGCCTGGGCCTGCTCGGCGTCGGCGGGGACCAGATCCTCGGGGAGTTCGGTGTGCGCCTCGCCGTCGGCGGGGGCCAGCCGCTCGGACTCGCCGCGCAGCCGGCCGAGCTTCTCGCTGGCTTCCGCAGCGCGCGACTCCAGCATCTGTACGAGCGACTCGGCGCGGGCGGCGGCTGCCTGGCGAGAGGGCCCGTCGGCACCGTCCGTACCCTCCAGGAGCTGCGCGGCGCGGGTGCGGACCTTGTTGGTGAGCCGGTCCAGCTCGGCGAGGGCCGCGCTCTCGTCGCTCTCGGCGCGGGCCTGCTCGGCGCGCAGGTCGGCGCCGACGCCCACCTTCTCGTACAGCTGGGAGGCAGCGCGGTACGCCTCGCGCAGGGCGGGCAGCGCGGTGCGCGGCGCGTCCGGGTCCGCGTCGGGGAGGTTTTCGGGGGCACCGGCGACCTCGGCCCGCTCGGCGCGGAGCGCGCGAGCGGTACGGCGGGCGTCGTCACCGGCACGCTGGGCGGCACGGCGGTCCTCGTCGGCGGCCTTCGCCCGCTCCAGGCAGGTCGCGGCCCGGGCCTCGGACTCGACGGCCTCGTCGGCCAGTTCACGCAGTTTCAGCTGCCAGCCGGCCCGCTCCCGGAGCCGGAAGGCGAGGCCCGCGAGCGCGTCGGCGGCACGGCGGGCGCGCTGGGCCGCGTCCTGGCGCTCGTCCCGGACACGGGCCGCGTCCGCCGCGGCCTCGTCCGCCTCCGCGCGCACCGTACGGGCCTCGCTGAGCGTCGCCTCTGCCTCCTCGGCGGCTTCGCGGGCCGTCTGCGCGCCCTGCGCGAGCTCGGCGAGCATGCCGGCGGGGCAGTCGTCGCGCCAGGAGCCGAGGCGGGCGGCGATCGAACGGTCTCCGGCGAGCCGGGCCGCCAGCGTGCGGATCTCCTCGTCCCGGGCGGCGGCCCGGGCCCGCAGGGCCTGCCGCTCCTCGTCGGCGGCGTGCTCGTCGTGCATGGCGGGGTTCGGCGGTACGAGGAACACCTCGCCGTTCTCGCCACCGGTGCCGGGGCCGGGGCTCGGCACGGGCGCGAGCAGCGCGGCGGCGGTTCCGACGGCCACGGCGGAGCGGGGCAACAGCGCGGCTCCGGCCAGGACTTCGCGCGCGCGGGCGTGCGACGCCGGGTCGGTGATCACCACACCGTCTACCAGCTCGGGCCGGGCGGCGAGCACGGCGGCATGATCGGCCGGGTCGACGGCCTGCGCGAGGTAGCGCCAGCCGGGGAGGGCGGGGATGCCGTGCTCACCGAGGTACTCGACAGTGGCGAGGACGTCGGGTCCGGGGGGCAGCAGCCCGCCGTCGCCCAGCGCGCCGAGGATGCGGGCGTCGTCGGCTGCGGCGGTACGCAGATCGAAGAGATTCCGTTCGGCGGAGGCGACGGACTGGTCGAGGAGCTCGCGCAGCTCGTCGGCGAACCGGTCCAACTCGTCTGCGGTGAGAGGGCCTTCGTCGGCACGGAGGGGGGCGGTGACGACGGTGCGGGTGGGATGGGCTGCGGCGGGAATGCGACCGGCGGCCGGGTGACCCGACCCGTCGGGCCCGGCGAGCGCGTGAGCCATATGTCCCTCGGCTCGCGCGTCGGCGAGCGCGTGAGACGGACGGAGGCTCGCGTGCCCGTGGTCCGCGCCGTGGGTGGCCGCTCGCCCGCCACCGGCTCCCGCCTGCCCGTGGCCGACCGCTCCACCGGGTGCCTCGGAGACGGCGGGCTCCTGGTCCGTACGGGCAACGCCGTCACCGTAATCGGCCGCCGTGGGGCCCTGGCCCGCAACGGCTCCGGCCTGGGCGTGGGCTGAGTCCCCGCGCCCATCGGCGAACGACCCTCCGTCCGTACCGGCAACGCCACCGCCCGGCGCCGGGACCGACGGTTCCTGGCCCGCGGGCTCGGCTCGCAGCCCGTCGGCCGAGTGGCCCGCCGTCTGGGAGGCCGTCGCCCCATGCCCGGTAGCGGAGAGTCGCCCGACGCCACCCGCGGCCTCCGGCGTACCCCCGGCAGGAAGGTCACCCAAGCCCGCCGCGCCCGAGTACCGCCGCGGGGAGGGCACCGCCGCCGGAGCCGATGGCGGCAGGCTGAGCAGCTCCGCCAGACGCTCGTCCTCGGCGATCGAGTCCGCCGCGCGGCGCTCGGCCTCGTACGCGTTCTCCGCGGCCAGCGCCGCGTCGGCCGCGCGGGCCGCGGCCAGTTCCGCGCGCGCCTCCGCCGCGGCCGCCTCCTTCGCCCGGTCCGCCGTCGTACGCCCGGCCTCGCGGGCCGCGTCCCAGGCCGCGACCGCCGACTTCTCCGCGTCGCTCGCCGCGAGCGCCGCTCGCGCCGGGTCGGCGTCGGGTGCGGTGTCGTCGAGCCAGCCGGCCCGTACCGCCTCGGCCGTCTCCTGCTCCACCTCGCTGAGCCGCTGGCGCAGATGACCGATCTCGCTGCGGGCGCGCTGCGCCTCGGTGGCGGCGACCGTGGCGTCGCGGTGGGCGGCCTCGCCCGCCTCCTGGAGCGCCGCGGACCGCTCCTCCTCCTCGTTGGCCACGCGCTCCCCGCCCTCGGCCGCGGCGTGCAGCGCGCGGACGAGATCGGCGGCGGCCGTGGCGCGGGCGGCGAGCGCCGGGGCCGCGTCCCGTTCGGCCTCACGGATCGCCGCGGCGACGCGCGAGGAGCGGTCGCCGGCGGCCCGGTGGCGCAGTACGGCTTCGGCGGCCTGCCAGGCGGAGTGCAGTGTGCGCGCGTCGGTCAGCTCGCGGCGCTGTGCCGCGGCGCCCTTCTCCGCGACGGTGAGCGCCAACGAGGCGTGCCGGTAGGCGAGTTCCGCGGCGATGAGAGAGCTGCGGCTGCGCGCCTGCTCGGCCTCGGTGACCGTGTGGGCGGCGGAGGTGACCTGCTGGGCGAGGTCGCTCGTACGCCCGCGCTCCTCCGCGGCGCGCGCGGAGAGCCGACGCGCGAGCGTACGGGTGCGGCGTTCGGCGCCCGCGTGGATCTCGCGGGCCCTGGCGCGGGTCTCGGCCGCCTCCACGATCCGGCCGAGCAGATCCGCCGATCCCGCAGTGAAGTCGCGTTCGGCGGTGAGCTCCGCGCGGCGGCCGAGTTTGTTGCCGAAGCTGCTGACGAGGTCGGCAAGGCCGTCCGTGTCACGGGTGTCGGTGACGGCGCGCAGCAGCAGGTCGGTGAAGTCGGAGTCCTTCTTGACCGCGAAGAGTCCGGCCGCCTCGCCCTCGTCGGCGTTCATCTCCCGCTGGTAGCGGAACAGTTCGGGGTCGAGGCCGATGTCGCCGAGGTGCTCGTTCCAGCGGTCGTGGATCTCCTCCCAGTGCACATCGAGGTGCGGATACGCCTTGCCGGCCTCGGTGATGGCGTCCCGGAAGCCCTTCATGGTGCGGCGGCGGCCACGCGCGCCCGATGCGCCCTCGACGGGTGGGCGGACGGTGGTGGCCTCGGCGACCGGGAGCGAGTCGAGGCTGAGTCCGGGGCCCGGCCGGAAGGAGTACCAGGCTTCCGCGAACTTCCGTGGGTCGTTGGAGACCTGGCGACCCCGCCACTCGCTGACCTTGCCGACCACCACCAGCTCGCCGGTGAGGGTGTGCTGCCACTCCAGGGCGACATGCCCGCAGTCGTCGGCGAGCAGGAATTTGCGCAGTACACCGGAGCTGGCACCGCCAAGGGTGTTGCGGTGGCCGGGCAGCATCACCGAGAAGATCAGCTTCAGCAGTACGGACTTGCCGCCGCCGTTCTCCAGGAAGAGCACACCCGCGGGGGCGGGGCGGCGCGGCGGGCCGACCGGCTCCTCCTCGAAGAACTCCGCCTGGGCAGGGGCGGGGTGGGGCACGGGCTCGCCGACCCCGCGCAGGTCCAGCACGGTGTCGGCATAGCGCGCACCGGCGGGCCCGATGGAGTAGAGGCGTACCCGGGACAACTCGTACATGGCGGCGGACTCTCGTCTTCGGCAGGTGGCAGGGTCAGGCGTGGAAGGGCAGACCGGCGTCGGCGGTCAGCTCCAGGTCGTCCGCGTCGGTGGGCGGCACGAGCGTGGCGGTCCCGTCGCTGACCGGTACGACGCCGAGCTCGAGCAGTTCGGCCATGGCCGAGCTGCCCGCCATGTCGCGTACCTGCAACTGGTAGCGGGCGGTGGTGCGGTATGCGCCTCCGGCGTCGTCACCGGTGCGCTGCAGGAAGCCCGAGTCGGTGAGGAAGGCGACGGCCTTGCCGACGATGCCGGTGGTGGATCCGGCGAGACGGCGCGCGTCCTTGGTGGCGCCGGTGGCGCTGCGCCGTGCGTAGATCCGCCAGGCCGCTTCCAGGCCTGGGGCTTCGGTGGCGGGGTCGGTGTTCTCGCCCTGCTCCTCGGCGCGCTCCTCGAGGCGGCGGCAGGCCTGGCGGACGAAGGCATCGACGCCGTTGACGGTGATCCGGCCGATGTATCCGTCGTCGGCGAGGTCTTCGGGGCGCGGGAACGCCATGGCGGCGACGGCGAGATGTGCCAGGCCGTGCAGGAAGCGGTCGGCGGAGTCGGCGGACGCGCGCCGGGCGTAGTCGCCCATGCGGACGGCGAAGACCGAGTCCTCACCTGCGGCCACGGCCATGCCGGCGCGCGTGGAGACTTCGAGGACGACGAGGCCGAGGCCGGTGGCGACAGCGTCGGCGAGCCGGGCGAAGGCGGCGTCTTCGCGGTAGCGGCGCAGCAGTTCGGCGTACTCGGCGTCGCGTGCGGGCAGCAGCTTGGGCTGCAGCCCGAAGGAGACGAGTCGGGCGGCGTCGGCCGCGTCGGCGGGCGTGACCGCGGTCGGGGTGGCCGGGCCCGACTCCTCATGGACGTCCGCCTCACGCCACTCGTGCTGTTCGGCGTGGTGGTCGGTCACTGGTGCTCCTTGCTGCGGAAGAGGTGAAGGGGTGGCCAGGGGCCCTTCGGGCCTGTCCTCAGTCGCCGGACGGGCTGGAGGATCAGCCCCTCCGGCGTTTGAGGAGCGGGGCTTGGGGCGGAGCCCCAACAGGTGCCTCTCCGGCGGTTGAGGAGCGGGGTCCGGGGCGGAGCCCCGGTACTGGTATTCACGCGGCCTCCGTGCGGTCCGCCGCCATGCCCGCCGCGTCCAGCAGTGCCGTGCCCACGATCAGGTCGGCGCCGCCGAACTCCGGGTCGTCCAGCTCGGTGCCGTCGTCGACGGCGAACAGCAGGCGCTCCTCGCCCTGCCGGTAGGCGGTACCGACCGGTGGGCTCGCCGCGTGCACGGCCAGCAGCGCGACCAGATACGGCAGTTCGGGGTCGCGGCGGCGGGCCTCGGCGAGCAGGCCGGAGAGCCGGCGCGGTGCGTCGTGCTCCAGGTCGAGCAGCTCCATCGCGCTCGCGAGCTGCTCGTCGCTGAACCGGCTGTCGTCCGGGGTGGCGATCAGATCGGGCTCGGGCATCTCCGCGCCCAGATGCTCGCGCTCCACCGGCGGGGTCAGCAGCATGTCGACCAGATCACCGACCCGTACGGACGACGGCGTGCGCAGCCCGGTGCCGCGCGCGAAGAATGCGTCCGTGACGCGGATCGCCGCTTCCAGGGGCAGCGGCAGCAGCGGGGCAACGAGCTGCCCGTACAGATCGAGTCCGGAGCGCGCGGTGGGCCGGGCGAAGGCCTGGCGGTCCTGCTCGGCGCGGAACAGCGGGCCGGCCTCCAGCAGCCGGGACTGCAGCTGGGTGTGGCGGCGGATGCAGTCCTTGACTATGTCGACCAGCTCGGCGGCGCGCCGCTTGTGCTCCGGGTCCTCGGCCTCGTCGCGTGCCTTGCGGATGTTGGTGAGGATCGCGTTCTCATGGCGGTAGCGGTCGGCGACATGGTCGAGCGCCTCGGCGATCATGTCGGGGACGGCGTTCAGCCAGTCGACGGCCCGCACATTGCGGCGGGTCGCTTCCAGGGTCCTGCGCAGTGTCTCGGCGTACTGCACGGTGCGGTACCTGGCCTGCTCGGCGGCGAGCTGGGCGTCGGCGAGCCTGCCGCGGCTGATCAGGACCTCCAGCTTCACCTCGGCCGCGATCTGCGCGCTGGTGACGTCCGTGTCGAGCGCGCCGACCAGGACGTTGACCGCTTCGTCGGTCGTACGGAGATAGACGCTGCCGCCGTATCCCGGGACTTCCTCGATGAGCTTGAAGTCGTAGTCACGGCGGGTGTAAACGCCGTCGGGTCCGAAGGTGCCGTACACCGCGCGGAATCCGCGGTCCACGCTGCCGACGTTGATCAGGTTCTCCAGCACCCAGCGGGCGACGCGCTCATGCTCGGCGACCGGGCGCCGCGGGGCCTGGGCCGCGACGCGCAGCAGCAGCCTGGCCACTATCTGGTCATGGTCGGCGCCGGTGTCGAAGTCCATGTTCAGTGTGACGAGGTCGATGGCCGCGAGGGCGACCTCCGCCATCGCGTAGACCGAGTACTCGCCCGCGAGATTGGCCTTGCGCACGTCGAGATCGTGCAGCGGCGCGGTACACGCGAGCGCGCGCAGCCGCCGCGCGAGCCCTTCGTCGGCGGCCGGGCCCTGTGCGGGCCTCGGCCCCGCGCTGAGCTGGGGCGGAACGAAGTCCGTCGAGGCAGGCGAAGTCACGCTGCACAGATTAGGTCCTCGCACTGACAACGGTCGAAACGGCGCAGAAGCGACCGTCCGGCTACGCTCCGTCCTCGTCCGGTTCGTCGACCAGATGCGCGTATGTCTCCACCATCTGCGTGCGTGAGTCGTCGAGGTAGTCGGCGAGCAGCCGTTCGGCGCCCGACCGGTCGCCGGCCCGCAGCGCTTCGAGGATGGCCCGGTTGCGTACGAGATAGGGCTGGTGCAGCCGCCGTGGATCGTCCACCACATGGAACGCGAGCCGCAGTTCGGCCAGCACGCTGCGCATCAGCTCGTCGGTGCGGGCGCTGCCGGCCAGCGCGACGAGTTCGCGATGGAAGTGGATATTGGCCGTGGAGACGCCTTGCCAGTCGTGCTCGCGCTCCGACCGCTCGCCGCCCGCGACCGCCGTTTCGAGCGTGTCCAGTGCGTACGGTGGCTCACCGAGCCCGTGCACGACGGCGCATTCGACGAGCTGCCGGGTGCGGCAGATGTCCACGACGTCCTGGACGGCGAGCATCCGCACGAACACCCCGCGGTTGAGCTGGTGCTCGAGCAGCCGCTCATGGGTGAGCAGCCGGAACGCTTCGCGAAGTGTGTTGCGCGAAACGCCGAGCGCCTTTCCGATGCTGTCCTCGGAGAGCCGTTCCCCCGGCGGGAAGTAGCCCTCCGCGATGCGGGTGCGCAGGATGTCCGCGACCCGCTCCGCCGTGCTGGTGCGGCCCAACAGCGGGCGGTCGTCCGCCAGTCCACCGATCTCGGGCTCCGTCGTCCCCACAACGCCCTCTCTCCCTCGCCGGCCGCTCCGGCCGCCGCGCGAGCTCCATCGTAGAAGGAAGAACGACCCCACATAACTCTTGTCGGATCGTTCAACAATCCTCTACCTTGACATCACCGTACAGTCTCGACAGCACTCTCCTCCCCCTCTGCGAGGTGCAGATGAGCACGACCCAGACCCAGCCGAAGCAGGGCGAACTCCCCGAGGACACCGGCGCGTTCGCATGGCTGCGGGCACTCGGGCCGCGCGGCCGCCGCGCCTTCGGCGGCGCGTTCGGCGGCTACGCCCTCGACTCCTACGACTACTTCACACTGCCGCTGAGCATGGTGGCGATCTCCGCGTACTTCGGTCTCGACAACGGACAAACCGGACTTCTCACCACCGTCACCCTGGTCGTCTCCGCGGTGGGCGGCGCGCTCGCCGGCATCCTCGCCGACCGGATCGGCCGGGTGAAGGCCCTGATGATCACGGTGATCACCTATGCGGTGTTCACCGTCCTGTGCGGCTTCGCCCCCAACTACGAGACGCTGCTGGTCTTCCGCGCCCTGCAGGGTCTCGGCTTCGGCGGCGAGTGGGCGGTCGGCGCGATCCTGGTCGCCGAGTACGCCTCCGCCAAGCACCGCGGCCGCACACTCGGCGCCGTCCAGAGCGCGTGGGCGGCCGGCTGGGCGCTCGCCGTCATCGTCTACACCCTGGTCTTCCAGTTCCTCGACGCGGACACCGCCTGGCGCGTGATGTTCTGGACGGGCGCCCTGCCCGCCCTGTTGGTCATCTATGTACGGCGGAGTGTCAGTGACGCCCCCACAGCGGCCGAGCGACGCCGTGCCAGCACCGAGCGCGGGACCTTCTCCACCATCTTCAAGAAGGATCTGCTGCGTACGACGTTCTTCGCGACGCTGCTCTCCACCGGCGTCCAGGGCGGCTACTACACGCTCGCCACCTGGGTACCCACGTATCTCAAGACCGAGCGGGGGCTCACCGTCGTCGGCACCGGCGGCTATCTGACCTTTCTGATCTCCGGGTCCTTCATCGGCTATCTCACGGGCGGCTATCTCACCGACCGGATCGGCCGGAAGAAGAACATCACGCTCTTCGCCGTGCTGTCCGCCATCGGGATCCTCGCCTACACGAGCATCCCTTCCGGAGCGAACGGTCTGCTGCTGGTCCTCGGCTTCCCGCTCGGATTCTGCATGTCCGCGATCTTCAGCGGCTTCGGGTCGTTCCTCAGCGAGCTGTATCCGACGGCCGTACGAGGCACTGGCCAGGGCTTCACGTACAACAGTGGCCGTGCCGTGGGCGCGTTCCTGCCCACCCTGGTCGGCTTCCTGTCCGACAGCTGGGGAGTGGGCGGCGCGCTCGTCCTCGGCGCCGTCGGCTACGGCCTGGCAGTGGTGGCTCTGCTCGGCCTGCCCGAGACCCGCGGGAAGGAGCTGGTGTGATCCGCAACCTGGAGCGCGTCGACGGGCACGCATGGAGCCCGGTTGAGGCCCGTGAGCAATTCCGTTCCGGAGTGGGCGGGCCGACCGCGGGCCTGGCACCCGGCCACACACAGGCGAACCTGATCTCGGTCCCCGCCGACTGGGCCTACGACATGCTGCTGTTCTGTCAGCGCAACCCGAAGCCCTGTCCGGTACTCGACGTCACCGAAGCCGGTGCCTGGTCGACGCAGCTCGCGCCGGACGCCGATCTGCGCACCGATCTCCCCGGCTACCGCGTGTGGGAGCACGGCGAACTCGTCGACGAACCCACGGACGTTGTGGAGCGCTGGCGCGATGACCTGGTGTCGTTCCTCATCGGCTGCAGTTTCACCTTCGAGTGGATGCTCTCCGAGTCCGGGGTTCCGATGCGCCATGTCGAGCAGGGCCGCAATGTCCCGATGTACGTCACCGATCGCCCATGCCGCGCCGCGGGGCGGCTGCACGGGCCCATGGTGGTGTCGATGCGCCCCGTGCCGCCCGAGCACATCGACACGGCGGTCAGAGAGAGCGCCATGATGCCCGCGGTGCACGGTGGTCCGGTGCACCAAGGCGACCCGGCGGGACTCGGCATCGAGGACCTCGGCCGCCCCGACTTCGGCGATCCGGTGGACGCGGAGCCCGGCGACATCCCGGTGTTCTGGGCGTGCGGGGTCACGCCGCAGGCGGCGGTGATGGCCTCGCGGCCGCCGTTCGCGATCACCCACGCGCCGGGGCAGATGTTCATCACGGATGCCCGCGACGCGCAGTACCGCGTGGCCTGACGAGCAGGAATGAGGAGCACATGACCTGGGCGTCGATCGATCTCAACGCCGACCTCGGCGAGGGCTTCGGCCGCTGGCGGCTGACCGACGACGAACAGCTGCTGTCCGTCGTCACCAGCGCCAATGTCGCCTGCGGCTTCCACGCCGGGGACGCGGTCACCATGCGGCGCGTCTGCGAACTCGCCGCCGGCCGCTCGGTGCGGATCGGCGCCCAGGTCTCGTACCGCGATCTGGCCGGCTTCGGACGGCGCTCCATGGACGTCCCGCCGGACGAGCTGGCCGCCGAGATCGCGTACCAGATAGGGGCGTTGGAGATCTTCGCCAAGGCTGCCGGGTCCCGTGTCTCGTACGTCAAACCGCACGGCGCTCTCTACAACCGTGTCGTGCACGACGAGGAGCAGGCAGCAGCCGTCGTCGAAGGCGTGCTGCTGTCCGGCGAGCGGCTGCCGCTGCTCGGACTGCCCGGCTCGAAACTGCACACCATGGCGGAGAAGGCCGGACTGCCCGCCGTCTCCGAGGCGTTCGCCGACCGCGCGTACACCGCGGAGGGCACGCTGGTGCCGCGTGGACAGGACGGTGCGGTCCTCAGCGATCCGGCCGCGGTCGTCGCACGGTCCGTCAGCATGGCCAGGTTCGGCGTGGTCACCTCGCGGTGCGGACAGTCGGTATCGGTACGTGCCCGCTCGCTCTGTCTGCACGGCGACACCGAGGGGGCCGTCGCTCTTGCCCGCCGGGTGCGGCGGCAACTGGAAACCGTGGGCGTCCGTGTGGAGGCTTTCGTATGAGGGCCCTGCCGGTCGGCGACCGGGCGCTCCTCGTCGAGCTGAACGACGGGGACGAAGCCGGGGCGCTCCATGCCGAACTGCTGCGCCGCCGCGCCGCCGGCACCCTTCCGGCGATCCAGGAGATCGTGCCCGCGGCCCGGACCGTGCTGCTCGACGGGCTCGACGAGCCGGGCAGCTTCGCGCGCGAGCTCGCGGAGTGGCAGATTCCGGCGCTCCACGCGCGCGTGCAGGACGCGATCGAGATTCCCCTCCGCTACGACGGGCCCGATCTGGCGGATGTCGCGGCGCTGTGGCAGGTGGCGGAGGAGGACGTCGCGGACATCCACTCGACGGCTGAATACCGGGTCGCCTTCTGCGGGTTCGCACCCGGCTTCGGCTATCTGACCGGGCTTCCGCAGCCGTACGCGGTGCCGCGCAGAGCCACCCCGCGCACCTCCGTACCGGCCGGGGCAGTCGCGCTGGCCGGGCCGTACACCGGCGTGTATCCGCGCTCCTCTCCCGGCGGCTGGCAGTTGATCGGGACGACGGACACGGTGCTGTGGGACCCGGCGCGGGAGCCCGCCGCGCTGCTCTCGCCGGGGACGCGGGTGCGGTTCGTGCCGGAGCGCGCCGGGATCCGCCGATGACCGACAGGGCCTTCGCGGTCGTACGAGCCGGGGCGCTGACCACCGTGCAGGACCTGGGGCGACCCGGGCACGCCCACCTCGGAGTGCCACGCTCCGGTGCGCTCGATCCGTACTCCGGCCGCCTCGTCAACCGGCTGGTGGGCAATGCGGAGAGTGCCGCGGTCCTGGAGACCACCCTCAACGGGTGTGCGGTGCGGCCGCGTTGCGCGGTGACCGTGGCCGTCGGCGGCGCACACTGCCAGGTCACAGTCGACCGGCGGCCGGTGGCCTGGGGCGCGCCGGTGCGGGTAGCCGCGGGCTCGGTGCTGGAGACCGGCCCGGCGCTTTGCGGCGTACGCACCTATGTGGCCTTCGCCGGCGGGATCGCGGTCGATCCGGTGCTGGGCAGCCGCTCCACCGATCTGCTCTCCGGGCTCGGTCCCGCACCGCTCACGGACGGCGCCGTACTGCCGCTCGGTAAGCCGGCCGGTCCGCCGGCGCGGGTCGACGGCGGCGTGCCGTGGCCCGCCCCACCGGCCGAGCTGGTGCTGCGGGTGCGGCTCGGGCCGCGCGCCGACTGGTTCACGGACGCGGCCCCGCGCACGCTGGCCCGTGGCGCGTACCGGGTGTCGTCGGCGAGCAATCGCATCGGGCTGCGTACCGAGGGGCCTTCGCTGGAGCGGGCGGTGACCGGTGAACTCCCCAGCGAGGGCATGGTGCTGGGAGCCGTGCAGGTGCCGCCGGACGGCCGCCCGGTGGTCTTTCTCGCCGACCATCCCACCACCGGCGGCTATCCGGTGGTGGCGGTCGCCGACAAACGGGATCTCGCTGCGGCGGCGCAGGCGGTGCCGGGCGTTCGTGTGCGTTTCGTCCCCGTGCGCTAATGGTTCGCTGACTGGAAAGCTCAGCCTCGCCGGCGATTGAGGCGCGGGGGTCCGGGGGCGGAGCCCGGAGCTACGGCGAGGGAGCACCGTACCTCCCGCCCCCGGTGTGCTCATCACCAGCACGTCCCCCAGGGCCGACATCCACCGCGTCGACGCCGTCCAACCTCGTCACGCTGCCGTCGGCCCGCTCGACAGGGTTGCTGCCCAGCGCGCCCGGCCCGCCGCCCGCGATCCCATACGGCGGGATGCGGCGGTGCCCCCGTGAGCAACGCCACCGTCATCGGCTCGAGGAAACGGATTCTGCGGACGACTCCGCGGCCGCCGCTCCAGCGGCCGCGGCCACCGCTGCCTTTCCGTACGGCAAAGGCGTTCACGCGCACCGGACAGCGCCACTCCAGCACTTCGGGATCGGTGAGGCGGGAGTTGGTCATATGGGTCTGTACGGCGTCGGCCCCGTCGAAGCCGTCGCCCGCGCACGAGCCGCTGGCGACCGTCTCGTAGTACTGCACACGGTCGTTGCCGAAGGTACCGGGACGGTCTCGTCCGTGCCGACGCCGAGCAGCAGCCTGACCCGGCGACGGCCGCGTCCCGGTACCGCCCCGGGTTGTGCGAGAGCAGTTTGCGGGTCACGAGCCGTCCGTCCGGGAGTCGGCCCACGATGTCGGTGAAGGTGCCGCCACGGTCGATCCAGAACTCCCAGGGCCCGCTCATTCCCCCATTCCCGCCAGGGGAACGTCCAGTGACACGGCAGCCAGCGCGGAGGAGAGCGCATGCTCGGCGCTGTGGTCCAGGCGTGCGCTGGTGCCACGCGCCCAGTGCCGTACCTCCGCTCCGGCCATCCGCAGCAGCTGCGGCAGCAGATCGGTACACCGGCGCGCCACCCATCCGGTACCGGCCGTGGCGAGCCAGAGGAGCGACGCGGAGCGGGTCGGCGAGGGCTGATCGGGCTCGCTTCCGGGCGCGGCGCCGTGCGCGAGTCCCCGCGCGGCCAGCAGTTCATGGAAGCGGGCCGCGATCATCCGGTGCCCGCGCTCGCCCGGATGCAACCGGTCCGCGCTCCACATGGACCGGTCGGCGACCCAGGAGCCGTCGGCGACATGCAGATGTACGGCGCCGTAACGGGCGGACAGGGCGTGGACGACGGCGTTGACCGCCCGCTGGCGTCTGGCAAGGGGGCGCGCGAGCGGCACGGGCAGCCCGAGCATGGTGCCGGGGTCGGGCAGACAGGCGGTCAGCAGTACGGTGCCGCGCGCCGAGAGCGCCGCGCAGACCTCGTCCAGCCGCAGGGTGAGGGCCTCGATGTCGAAGGTGCAACGCAGGGTGTCGTTGACCCCGACGACGACGGAGGCGATGTCGGGGTCGTAAGCGAGTGCCTCGGGCGCCTGGCGCTCGGCGACGTCCTGAGTGAGGGCACCGCTGACGGCGAGGTTACGGAAGTGGGCGGGCGCGCCGGCCACGGAGAGCCCGCCGGCGAGCAGAGCGGCCCACCCTCGCCAGCTGTCGCCGACGCGATCGCCGACGCCTTCGGTGAGCGAGTCCCCGAGCGCGACGAAGCGGGGGGCACGCGGGGGCCCGGAGGCGTCCGAGGCGACGGCATCGAGCCCGGAAGCGCCCGGGGCGTCGCGCGCGCTCTCGGCGGTGTTCTCCGGAACCGGCTCGTCCACGACCGCGGTGCCCGGGCCGGCCGTCACGCCGCCACGCCCTCTCCGCGTGCCCGCTCACGTACCGGCGGGGCGTCGTGTGCCGACAGGAACGCCGACACCGACCGTTGCCAGTCGAAGAGTTCGGCCCGCGCCCTGGCCGCCGCGCGGCGGTCGGTTTCCGTGCGGTACAGCAGCCCCTGTACGGCATCCGCGAAGTCTTCCGGGGTGTCCGCGGCAGCCGCTCCCGCGTCCCCGATGACCTCAGGCAGCGCCGACGACGCGCTCGCGACCACCGGGGTGCCGCAGGCCAGCGCTTCCAGGGCCGACAGGCCGAACGTCTCCGCGGGCCCCGGTGCCAGGCAGAGGTCCGCCGCAGCCTGCAGGTCGGACACCGTTTCGCGGTCGCCGACATGGCCGAGGAAGACGGCGGGCAGCCGTTCCGCACGGGCCCGGCGCGCCAGCGCGGTCCGCAGCGGACCGTCGCCCGCGACCACCAGCGCGGCCCGTACGCCCCGCTTCCGCAGCTCGGCGAGCGCGTCCAGGGCCATTCCCGGGCGCTTCTCCACCGACAGCCGGGAGCAGAGCAGCAGAAGCACCTCGGCCCCCGCGGCGTACTTCGCGCGCAGGACCGTGCTGCGCCTGCCCGGCCGGCAGCGGAGCAGGTCCACGCCGAGCGGGGCGCGCACCACATTGCGCGCTCCGATGCGGACGAATTCCCGCTCCGCCCACTCCGTCGTGCACACGATCCGCGAATACGCCCATGCGGTACGGCGGTTGAGCCGGTCCGCGGTGCGCCCGGCGGCTCCCTCCGACAGCCCCCAGGTCCTCAGCACCCCGTCGGCCGTCTCGTGCGAGACCATCACCGAGGGGACGCGGTTGCGCCGCGCCCACTCCCCCGTCCACCGAAGCGTCGTGCGGTCGGAGACCTCGAGCCGGTCGGGCTCGATGGTTTCCAGGACCTGCCGCAGCCGCCGCCGGCCGGCCAGCACCCGGTAACCGCCGGTGCCGGGAAGCTCTGGTCCCGGCAGGGTGATCACCCGGCCCTGCGGGGTGAGCCGATCGCTCTCCAGATCGCCGGGAACGATCAGCACAGGCTCGTGCCCCGCCGCGAGATAGCCCTTGCCGAGCTCGCCGAGCGCGGTGCGCAGGCCGCCGGAGGACTGGGTGACGAAATTCGCCAGCCGTACGATTCGCAGCGCGTTCATGCCGCCACCGCCGTACGCGCGCCCAGCACCTCGGCGTAGTGGTCGAGCAGCAGGTCCCCGATGACGGCCCAGGTCCTGCCCTCGACGGCGGCCCGTCCCGCGTGGCCGTACGCGGCACGCACCCCGGCGTCGGCCACCAGGGTCGCGACCGCGGTCCGTACCGCGTCCACGTCCCGCGGTTCCACCAGCAGCCCGGTACGGCCGTGGTCGACCAGATCGAGCGGTCCGCCGGCGGCGGGCGCGATGACCGGTATCCCGCTCGCCATGGCTTCCTGCACGGTCTGGCAGAAGGTCTCGTACGGACCGGTGTGTGCGAAGACGTCGAGCGAGGCGAAGATCCGGGCGAGTTCGTCGCCGGTCCTGCGGCCGAGGAAGACGGCCCCGGGCAGCTCGCCGCGCAGCGATGGCTCGCTTGGCCCGTCGCCGACGACCACGACCCGTACGCCCGGCATACCGCAGACGCCGGCGAGGAGCTCGACATGCTTCTCGGGAGCGAGCCGGCCGACATAGCCGACGATCAGTTCACCGTTGGGGGCGAGGCTGCGCCGTAGCTCCTCGTCCCGCAGCTCCGGCCGGAATCGTGCGGTGTCGACGCCGCGCGGCCACAGCCGGACCCGCTCGACGCCATGTCCCTCCAGATCGCGGAGGGCGGCGGTGGACGGCGCGAGTGTGCGGTCCGCGGCGCTGTGCACGGCGCGGATGCGCCGCCAGGCGGCGCCCTCTCCCGCGCCGACATAGGTACGGGCGTAGCCCGCCAGGTCGGTCTGGTAGACGGCGACGGCCGGCAGGCCCAGCCGCGCCGCGGCCGCCATGCCGCGCACGCCGAGTACGAAGGGGCTGGCGAGGTGGACGAGGTCGGCCCGGTGGGCGGTGATGGCCGCCGCCACCCGGCGGCTCGGCAGAGCCACCCGCACCTGCGGGTATCCGGGCAGCGGCAGGGAGGGGACGCGCACCACGGGGCAGGGCGCGTTCGATTCGGAGCTGTCGGCCCCGGCGACTGCCGGGGCTATGACGAGCGGGTCATGACCGCGTGCGGCGAGATGCCGGGCGGTCTGCAGGGCGCAGTGCGCCACACCATTGACGTCGGGCGGGAAGGATTCGGTGACGATGACGACACGCATACCCGTGTTGTCGTCGTGCTCGGGGTGGAGCGGCCAACGTGGATCTTTCCGCCCGTGAAACGTCCCGTGAGCGTTTGTGACAGCGGCCCCGTCATCACAGGGCAGACAGTCACACGGCGGGCATATCCGGGCCGATTCTGCTCCGTACCGCGGTCTGTACCTCGGCCTCCTCGGCCGGGTCCGCGGCCAGCCTGCGCAGTCGCTCGGCGACCCGCACATCGCCGGTCTCGGCGTGCAGCGCGGCGACTTCTCTCGTGGTCTCCTCGCAGTCCCACAGACATTCGACGGCGAATCCGGTGGGGAAGGAGGAGTCGGTGGCGGCGAGCGCGCGGGCCGCGCGCCCGCGGAGCTGGGAAGAAGCGGTCTCCCGGTACACATGGCGCAGTACGGGTGCGGCGCAGGCGATACCGAGCCGTCCCGCCCCGTCGACGAGTGTCCACAGCGGCGGTGCGTCAGGACCGTCGGCGCGTACGGTCTCGCGCAGGGCGCCCAGTACCAGCTTGGCGTCCTTGGCGCTGCCCCGGCAGGCGAGCACACCCGCCGCTGACGCCCCGAGCGCGTCGGGCCGGTGCACCCAGCCGCGCGCCCGGTCGACCGCCTCGTCGCCGCACATCCGCTCGAATGCGGAGACAGCGGCGTCGGCGACGGCACGAGAGCCGCTGAGCGTCGCGGCCTCGATCAGATTGAGGACGACCGGGTCCCGTGATTCGGCGAGATAGTGCAGGGCGGCACAGCGCGCGCCGTCGGGCCCCTGACGTGCGGCTTCGACGATGAGCGGCCGGTCGTCGGGTCCGGCAACGGCGGACAGGCAGCGGGCGGCGGGCACATGGAGGGCGCTGCCGCGCTCCAGGCCCTGCTCGGCCCAGTCGAAGACTGCCTGGACGCTCCATCCGGGCCGGGGCCCGGTGGGCCGCATCTGGCGCTGCCAGCGGTCGAAGGAGCCTGCCTCCTGTGCTGCCCGCACGCGGGTGCCGACGGCGTCCCGCTGGTCCTCCGCCCACAGCCGCCACGGACGCGGTTCGAAGGCGTCCCGTACAGCGACGGCAAGTTCGGCGTCACCCTCCGGAGTGGCCGGGAAACGGGCGAGAACCGAGGTGGCCAGCGCCCGCAGACCCGAGTCGTTGTCGCGCAGGGCGAGCTCGTCGAGGGCCCAGGCCCAGTTGGCTCCGCTCGCGGCGTATCTGCGCAGCAGGGCGAGGGCGTCGCCCCTGCCGTACGAGGCGAGGTGCCCGAGCACCGCGAGCGCGAGGCCGGTCCTGGCCTCGTCGGTGTCGAGGTGGTCGTCGGTGTCCCAGAGGTGCCGCTCGATCTCCTCGAGACTGCCGTGGAGATCCAGGTAGAGGCGTGCGTAGTACAGCGAGCGGTTCTCGACCTGCCAGTCGTGGCGGGGATCGCTCAGTACGCAGTGGTTGAGGGCCGCGAGCGCTTCGGCGCGCGGCGCGGCGAGCGCGTGCAGCGTGCCGTCACCGCGGCCTCTCTGCAGCAGGCCGAGCAGCGTACCGCTCGGCGCTATGACTGGATCGAACATGGGGAAAGCCTCACATCAAGCTGTCGACGCAACCGGGGGGTGGAGGTGCCTAGGCCGCGCAGCAACATGTAGGAGCGCCCGTCGTCTTCCGCTTGGTGTAGACCATCTTTGTCTGCCTCTCGTCTGTGGCCCCAGGGGAACTCCCGGATGAAGTCCGGGGTAGGGCCCGACGTCATGATGACCCACCCATTTCGCCACCGCGACCACATTTACGGCGTCCCTCCCAGAGGCTTCCCAACGGCCCCTCGGCAGCCGCTCAATGGCCGCCGAACAGCTCCAGGAGGTCTGTCTTCCCAAACATCCGCGCGGTATCCATCGCGGATGGAGTTCCGGCTTCCGGATCTGCTCCGCCGGCCAGCAGGGCGCGGATGACGGCGTCCTCACCCTTGAAGACGGCTCCGGCGAGCGGCGTCTGGCCGCGGTCGTTGGCCCGGTCCGGCTCCGCGCCGCGGGCGATGAGCGCCTCCACCGCGGAGGCGTGCCCGTGGTAGGCGGCCAGCATGACGAGGGTGTCCCCGCGGTCGTTGGTGAGGTTCGCCGGGACGCCTGCGTCGATGTACGCGGCGAGCGCCTCGGTCTCTCCCTGACGGGCCAGATCGAAGACCTTGGTCGCGAGCTCGATCACCTCGGGATCCGGGGCTTCGCTCATCGGACGGACCACCTTTCACCGCGTTGACCTGGAGCGCACGGCAAGAGCGGCCGTACGAGTGAATCGACAGGCTACTGCCCGCGCAGCGACATGACGCGGCAGGCCGGAGGCAAGGATCACCGCATGCGAGGCACTGTGCCGCGCAACCGAGCAGTGTGCCCCCCGAACGGTTCTCCAACGTCCTCCAGTGCAGTGAAATATGGAACATTTCACCCATTTGCACCTTTTATCACATGAGTACTTCCTGTGAGCATGGAAGAACTCATGGTGACCGTCCCTCGACCAGGAGAACTCTCATGATCCTTTCATGCTCAGGTGTCGTGCTGCTCGGAATCGTCGTCTTCCTCTTCGTCAGGAAGGACGGGCTCAAGACGTCCCACGGATTCACGTGCGCCCTCTTCGGCTTCTTCCTGGCGGGCACCGCCATCGCGCCCAGCGTCAAGGCCGGCACAGCGAGCCTCGCCAGTCTCCTGGGCGGGATCAAATTCTGACGCCCCCGCCCCGCTCAGCACCTCCAGCACCTCCAGCTCCATCAGCACCATCAGCACCTTCAGGAGACCGATGTGGCCCGGCGCCCACTCCCCCGCATTCTCAGCAGCGGCAGCGCACAGCTCGCCCGGAGCCGCGAGATCGCGCGCACGGCCGCCGACAGCGCCACGGACGTCCTTCATCCGCTGATCACGATCACCCGTGGTCTGCGGCAGCTGGCCGCCACGGCAGCGCGCAGGTGGGCCGCCACCCCCAAGGAACGGCGTGGTCCCGCGCTGTTCCTGATCGTGGGCTGCGGCCTGGTGGTCGTGCTCATCCCGTACGGGCCACTGGTCGCCCTGATCTCGGTGATGGCCGCGGCCGCCTGGAAGGGCCGGGTGCGTACGCCGGTGAGGACCGGGCCTGACGAAGCGGAGACCGGGCGGCTCCAGGCCCTCTACGAGGCGCTCGTGCCGTACTTCTCCGTCGCCGAGGACCCGGCTCCGCTGTTCGCCCACGGCGGCGAATGGAGCAAGGCCTTCAGCGGCTACGAATTCGACGGCAACGGACGCCTCACCCGGCTGTCGGTGAAGTACCCCGCCTACTTCACCGACGGCGAGTCCGAGTCCCGGGCCCGGATCGAGAAGCTGCTGCATGCCAAGTCCGGACGCGGCCGCGAGTATCTCTTCAACTGGGACGAGGAGGGCAACCAGCTCGTGATGAGCGTGCTCCCCGCACTGCCCACCTCCATCGCCGCCCAGCGTTTCGTCACCGTCCCCGGCGAAACCGTGCTGGGCTTCACCGACGCCGACGCGGTGCAGCGCACCGTGCCGGTGAAGGAGGGCGAGGAGACCAGGGACGCGCCACCCGTCGTCTGGCGTACGGGTCCGCGTTCGACGGAGCCGCATCTGCTGGTCGTCGGCGAGCCCGGCAGCGGCGCCACCACCCTGCTGCGCTCGATCGCTCTGCAGGCCCTGCAGCACGGAGACGTACTGATCATCGAGGGCAGCGGCACCGGTGAGTACGCCTGTCTGACGGGGCGGACAGGCGTACTGGCTCTGGAGTGCGGGCTGGCCGGAGCGCTGGCGGCCCTGGAGTGGGCGGCGCACGAGACCGAGCGCAGGCTGATCTCCGCCAACCGGGCCCGGCAGGCCGGGCACCCCGCACCCGAGGACACCAAACGGCCGTTGTGGATCCTGCTGGACCGCCCGAGCATCCTCGGCCATCTGGCGGCGGCCGACGGGCACCCCGATCCGCAGCAGCTACTGCAGGTACCACTGCGTCATGGCCGGGCGGCCCACGTGACGGTGGTCGTGGCCGAGCAGTTCGACAGCCTGGACGCGCTCACCGAGGCCGTACGGACGCATACGCGTGCCCGCGTGGTGCTGGGTCCTGCTACCTTCGAGCAGGTGGAGTCCGTGCTCGGCGTGGAGCCGCACACCACGCCGACGACCGAAGTGCCGTCCGGCCGGGGCTACGCACGGCTTGGTACGGGTTCGGTGCTCAGGCTGCAGGTGCCGGCGACCCCGGACCCGTACGACGAAACGACGAGCGAGGCGCACCGGCAGGCTGTGCTGGACCTGCTGCCGGAGAGGCCGGAGCGAGTCGAGGCGGCGGCCCCGGACCCCGTACCGGCCGAGGGCTGACGTTCATCGACCGACAGATGACAGATTTCGCCTGACGATGCAAAGGACGACAACTGACAGCTGACGGATTTCGGAATCCGTCAGGCAACAAACGTCCGCGGCGCCTCCGTGCCGGTGCTCGCGCCCGTCTCGACGAGCCGCGCCGCCGCCGCCAGCCGCGCCGCCGCCTCCTCCGCGACCACCCCGCCGACCGTGAACGGCAGCCGTACGTAGCCCTCGAAGGCCCCGTCGACACCGAATCGCGGCCCCGAAGGCACCCGCACCCCCACGCGCTCACCGACCTCGGCGAGCCGGGATCCCGACAGCCCTCCGGTGCGTACCCAGAGCGTCAGCCCACCGCTCGGCACATCGAACTCCCAGTCCGGCAGCTCCCGGCGGACCGCCGCGACCAGCGCGTCACGGTTCTCGCGTGCCTGGGTACGCCGAATGGACACGGCTTCCTCCCAGCCCCCGGTCTGCATCAGCCAGTTGACCGCGAGCTGTTCCAGCACCGGCGTGCCCAGGTCCGCGTATGCGCGTGCCGCGACCAGGGAACGGATCACGTCGGGTGCCGCGCGCACCCATCCGATCCGCATGCCGGCCCAGAAGGCCTTGCTGGCCGAGCCGACGGTGAGGACCGTACTGCCCGCCGGGTCGAAGGCGCAGACGGGCCGCGGCATGTCGATGTCGTCGTCCAGGTGCAGCTCGGACATGGTCTCGTCGACGACCAGGACGGTGCCGGCCGAGCGTGCGGCGTCCACGAGGCGGCGCCGCTGGTCCTCGTCGGCAAGCGCGCCGGTGGGGTTGTGGAAGTCGGCGACGACGTAGGCGAGCCGGGGCGCGGCGTCGCGCAGTACCTGCCGCCACCGGGACAGGTCCCAGCCGGTCAGCCCTTCGGCCATGGCCACCGGCACGAGGCGGGCCCCGGCCTCGCGCATCAGCTGGAGGATGTTGGCGTAGGAGGGGGATTCGACGGCGATGCGTTCGCCGCGCCCCGCGAAGAGGTGGCAGATGGCGTCGATGGCGCCCATCGCGCCGGTGGTGACCATGATCTGCTCGGGCATGGTGGGGATGCCGCGCCGGGTGTAGCGGTCGGCAAGCATCTGGCGCAGGGCGGGCAGGCCGGCCGGGTAGTCGCCGTGGGTGTGTGCGTACGGGGGCAGTTCTTCGAGCGCTCCCTGGACGGCTCGGGTGAGCCAGGGTTCGGGCGCGGGCAGGGCGGCGCAGCCGAGGTCGATCATCGAGCCGAGCGATTCCGGCGGCAGGGGTTCCAGTCCGCGGGCGGGCAGTGGGTTCCCGGCGGGTACGGCGGTCCAGCTGCCCGCTCCCCTGCGGGACTCGAGGAAGCCTTCGGCGCGCAGCGCTTCGTAGGCCGCCGCGACGGTGGTGCGGCTGACGGAGAGGGCGAGGGCGAGTTCGCGTTCGGCGGGGAGCCGTGCGGCGACAGGGACGCGGCCTTCGAGGACGAGGAGCCGGATGCCGTCGGCGAGTGCGCGGTAGGCGGGGGGCTTGCGGGTGCCTGGTCCGGCCGGGCGGGATTGCTGGGAGGTGAGCTGCCTGGCGAGCTGAGCCGCGCCTACCGCTGAGGTCCACTGCGTCATGGAAGTCAGTCCACCTTCCTCGAATTGGCCATGGTTGCCGTCTGTTCCGTAGCCACAGAGTGTCATGCGTCAGTCCACAACCGCCAGAGGGGGCTCCATCGTGTCCGCGCATCTCACCCGCAGGCTGCTGCATCTGTACATCGGTCTGGCGCTGTGCGGGGTGAATTCGGCGCTCCTTGTGCGCGGCGGGCTGGGGCTCGAGCCGTGGGGTGTGCTTCATCAGGGTCTGGCCGAGCGCACGGGACTGACGATCGGCGTGGTGTCGATCATCGTCGGCGCGGCTGTTCTGCTGCTGTGGATTCCGATCAGGCAGCGGCCGGGTCTTGGCACGGTTTCGAATGTCTTTGTGATCGGAATCACGATGGACGGCACGCTGGCGCTGGTGCCCGATGTGTCCGGGCTCGGGGCGCAGATTCCGGTGATGGCCGGGGGCATCGTGCTCAATGGGGTGGCAACGGGCCTGTATCTCTCGGCGCGGTTCGGGCCGGGTCCGCGGGACGGTCTGATGACGGGGCTGCACCGGCTCACGGGGCGTTCGATCCGGCTGGTCCGTACGGCGATCGAGCTGGCTGTGGTGGCGACCGGCTTTGTGCTGGGCGGCTCGGTGGGTGTCGGCACGGTCGCGTATGCGTTGGCCATCGGGCCGCTGGCGCAGTTGTTCCTGCGTGTCTTCGCCATCTCGGAGCGGGACGGTGGCAGCACGGTGGTCGCCGGCGCGACACCGAAGCAGGCGATACTGCGGCAGTGACTCGCGTACGCCACCCTTACCTGGACCATCCGTCGGTACTCGCCTTCGCCCATCGTGGCGGGGCGGCCGACGGGATAGAGAACACCGCGGCCGCTTTCCGGCGGGCCGCCGATGTCGGCTACCGCTATTTCGAGACCGATGTCCACACCACCGCGGACGGGCAGCTGGTCGCCTTTCATGACGCGACGCTGGACCGGGTGACGGATGCGCGCGGTCGGATAGCGGCGCTGCCGTGGAGCGAGGTGCGGCAGGCGAGGGTGGCGGGCAGGGAACCGTTGGCGCTGTTCGAGGAGCTGCTGGAGGAGTTCCCCCGGGCGCGCTGGAATGTGGACGTCAAAGCGGAGCCAGCGCTGGTTCCGCTGGTGGATCTGATTCGCAGGGCGGGTGCCTGGGACCGGGTGTGTGTCGGTTCCTTCTCGGAGGGCCGGGTGGCCAGGGCGATGCGTCTCGCGGGGCCGCGGCTGGCGACGTCGTACGGGGTGCGGGGCGTGGTGGGTCTACGGCTGCGTTCGTACGGGATTCCGGCGGCGCTGCGGGCGGGTGCGGTGTGCGCTCAGGTCCCGGAGTCGCAGGGCGGCATCCGCGTGGTGGACCGGCGTTTTGTGCGGGCGGCGCACGATCGGGGTCTGCAGGTGCATGTCTGGACCGTGAATGAGGCGGATCGGATGGCGGCGCTCCTCGATCTCGGTGTGGATGGCATCATGACCGATCATCTGGAGACGTTGCGCACGGTACTGACCGACCGGGGAGTCTGGGTCTGAAACCCCGCGCGTCTGCACTACGGGACGAGCGAGGGGGCGCGGGATGACGGCCGACACCGCGGACCGGACAACCGGAACGACCGGGGCGAGTGAGCGCAGACGCGAGCAACGCGGCTGGTATTTCTATGACTTCGCGTGCTCGGTCTATTCGACGAGTGTGCTGACGGTCTTCCTGGGGCCGTATCTGACGTCGGTGGCGAAAGCCGCGGCGGACGCCGACGGTTTTGTGCATCCGCTGGGTGTGCCGGTGCGGGCGGGTTCCGTTTTCGCGTACTCGGTGTCCGTGTCGGTGGTGGTGGCGGTGCTGCTGATGCCGCTGGCGGGCGCGGCGGCGGACCGTACCGGCCGGAAGAAGCCGCTGTTGGCGGTGGCGGCGTACGTGGGTGCGACCGCGACGGCGGGGATGTTCTTCCTGGACGGCGACCGGTATCTGCTGGGCGCGTTTCTGCTGATCGTCGCCAATGCGTCGCTGTCGGTGTCGATGGTGTTGTACAACGCGTATCTGCCGCAAATCTCGGAGCCGGACGAACGTGATGCGGTGTCGTCGCGCGGCTGGGCGTTCGGCTATACGTCAGGCGCGCTGGTACTGGTACTGAATCTGGTCGTGTACTCGGGTCACGAGACGTTCGGGCTTTCGGAGTCCGAGGCGGTGCGGATCTGTCTGGCGTCGGCGGGGCTGTGGTGGGGCGCCTTCACACTGGTGCCGCTGCGGCGGCTGCGGGACCGGCGGCTGGCGCCGAGTGGCGAGGGGGCGGTCGGTTCGGGGTGGCGGCAGCTGATGGCCACGTTGCGGGACATGCGCCGGCATCCGTTGACGCTGTCGTTCCTGCTGGCCTATCTGATCTACAACGACGGCGTGCAGACAGTCATCTCACAGGCTTCGATCTACGGGTCGGAGGAGCTGGGTCTTGATCAGACAACGTTGATCACGGCAGTGCTGCTGGTGCAGGTGCTCGCGGTGGCGGGTGCGCTGGGCATGGGGCGGCTGGCCAGGACACATGGGGCCAAGCGGACGATTCTGGGTTCACTGGCGGTCTGGACGCTGATTCTGGCGGCGGGGTACTTCCTGCCGGCCGGGGCGCCGGTGTGGTTCTTCGGTCTCGCCGGGGCGATCGGGCTGGTTCTGGGCGGAAGCCAGGCGTTGTCGCGGTCGTTGTTCTCACATCTGGTTCCGCGCGGCAAGGAGGCCGAGTATTTCTCGGCCTATGAGATGAGCGACCGCGGGCTGAGCTGGCTGGGGCCGCTGGTGTTCGGGCTTGCATACCAGCTGACCGGCAGTTATCGGGACGCGATCATCTCTTTGGTGGTCTTCTTCGCGCTGGGATTCGTGCTGCTGGCACGGGTACCGGTGAGGCGTGCCGTGGCGGCCGCGGGCAACCCTGTGCCGGAGCGGATTTAGACGTTGAAGTGAAAGGCCGGTAGTGTACGCCTTTGGCCTGCCAGACGGACCGTTACTGCGTGCTGAAGAAGTGAATTCACTGGGTGACACTTTCTGTCAGATGTGACAAAGCGGGCACTGGTGGGTACAACAAGGGGCGGCACGACGGGCGACGCATGACCCGGAACGGGAATCTTTACCGCCGACCGGACGTTGACCGGATGACGACGACAGCGACACCTGTCCTGTGGGCGACAAGCCCGGGAGGCACGATTCATGAGTGAGCGAGCTCTCCGCGGTACGCGACTCGTGGTGACCAGCTACGAGACGGACCGCGGCATCGATCTGGCCCCGCGCCAGGCGGTGGAGTACGCATGTGAGAACGGCCATCGATTTGAGATGCCGTTCTCCGTTGAGGCGGACATTCCGCCGGAGTGGGAGTGCAAGGCGTGTGGCGCCCAGGCACTCCTGGTGGACGGCGATGGCCCCGAGGAGAAGAAGGGCAAGCCGGCGCGAACGCACTGGGACATGCTCATGGAGCGGCGTACCCGCGAGGAGCTGGAGGAGGTGCTGGCCGAGAGGCTGGCGGTTCTGCGCTCCGGCGCCATGAACATCGCTGTGCATCCGCGGGACAGCCGGAAGTCCGCCTGACCCCGTAACAACACCGCACTACAAGCACCACGCAAGATCAAGAGCCGCGGGCCGTGTCACACCGAGTGTGTGACACGGCCCGCGGCTCTGCTGTGCCTTGGATACGCTCGCGTCCCTCTCGGGACGCCCGCGTGCCCCCTCGTAGAACGCGCGTGCCCCCTCGCAAAAAGGAACGGCCCGGTCGTAAAGAGGGACGGCCGGGTCAGGGGGTCAGCGGGGGCCTCGGGCCGCCGTCCTCGTAGCCCCGCGAGGGCTGCGTGGCGTCCTGCCGGATGACCTCACCCTGGACGACCTTGCCGTCCGGGCGGTGGATGCGGGCCTGCTGGAAGGCATCGCCCAGGCTGCCGGGGGCGGCGACGCGCATCCGGTGCTCCAGGGAGCTCTCCGTGTACCGCCCGAGCGCCGAGCGGACGGGCTGCAGCAGAAGCAGCAGGCCCGCCACGTCGGAGATCAGTCCCGGCAGAATCAGAAGAAGGCCACCGAGCATCAGGAACCCGTTGCCGGTGCTGCCGGTCCCGGGCGCCGGGCTGTTGCCGGCCTGCGCCTGCTGGAGGGTCTCGGTCAAATTGCGGAAGGCCCGCCGACCGGCCCGCTTGATGACGACGGCGCCGAGGATGCCGCCGCCGACGAGCAGGGCAAGGACAGTGAGTCCGCCGGCCGCTCCGGCCACCAGGGTCAGCAGCCAGATCTCGAGCACCAGCCAGGTGGCGATGCCGAGCGGCACGAGATTGCGGGCGCGCGAGCGCCTGGGGGCTGTCGGGGGCGGAGTGCCGGTCGTCATGCCCCCAGTGTGCCTGGAAGCCCGCCGAAGCGGCGTAAGGGTGCGATCAGGAAGATCGCCCGGCTGACGCGAGCGGAAGACACCGGGAGGCGGTTCAGGAGGACTTGCGGCCGAGGAGACGATTGGCCCGGTCGCCGACGCCCCAGGCGGTGACCCGCCACAGCGCCTCGACAAGGATGTCGCGGCTCATCTTCGAGTCGCCGACCTCGCGCTCCACGAAGGTGATCGGGACCTCGACAACGTGGTAGCCGGCGGCGACGGCCCGGCGAGCGAGGTCGACCTGGAAGCAGTAGCCCTGCGAGGCGACGTCCGCGAGGCCGAGCCCTTCGAGGGTCTCCTTGCGAAAGGCCCGGAAGCCGCCCGTGATGTCACGGAGCGGCAGGCCGAGGAGCAGCCGGGAGTACGTGCTGCCGCCGCGCGAGATGAACTGACGGTGCTTCGGCCAGTTGACCACGCGGCCGCCGGGGACCCAGCGCGAGCCGAGGACCAGGTCGGCGCCCTTGAGGGCGGTGAGCAGCCGGGGCAGTTCCTCGGGCTGGTGGGAGCCGTCGGCGTCCATTTCGACGAGTACGCCGTAGCCGTGCTCGATGCCCCAGGCAAAGCCCGCCAGGTACGCGGCGCCGAGGCCTTCCTTGCCCTTGCGGTGCAGTACATGCACCTTGTCGTCGTGGGCCGCGAGTTCATCGGCGAATTTGCCGGTGCCGTCGGGGCTGTTGTCGTCGGCGACGAGGATGTCCGCCTCGGGCACGGCAACGCGCACCCGGGAGACGATCGGCTTGATGTTCTCGGCCTCGTTGTAGGTCGGGATGATCACCAAGGCTCTGCCGAGCGGGCCGTACCGCCGCTGACCGCCGTCGTTCACTACTGCCCCTTAATGTCCGTACGCAGAGCCCCACCATAGCGAGCGCTCGCCGCGCCGCTGCGGCGGCACGGACCTGGGGAGTCGTGTCTTCGGCGCGGAAGTGTGACAAGGGGCTGCGGATCGGGGCCCGGCGTCCTTCGGGCCGACCTGGGACCCGCTGGCTGCGGATCTACCGAGAGCCGTTGTCTACTGAACGCCGGGCCCCACCCGGGTCACACCTGCCGACCGGCTGAGACCTTCCCTCGCCCCCGAGGCGCGGGCGCTGAACCTGGCTCCCAGTGGCAGTGCGCCGGTGCGACGCACCACCCCATGACCCAGCGGCGTTCGACGACTGCGTGAAGGTCTGCCGGTCGGACGTCCCGTGGTGGACTCGGCCGAACCTACCGGCCGGTGGGCGCTCGCTGTCAACACTCCCCTGATCTGCGATCCTTGCCCAATTCACCAGGTCAGCGCGGAAGATGCGCAGGTCGCGCCGGAGCGCGGCGGGCATCGATCGGCGGTACGAAATGTCCGCACGTCACTCGTTCAGCCTCTCATAGACCGTTTGTCCGAAGACCACCGTCCGCAGGCAGCGGGGCAGTTCGGTGCCGGGGGTGAGATCGGGCAGGCCCGGGGTGCCGGAGCGCGGGTCGGTGGACCAGCGGGCGACGCGGTCGTCGGGGGCCTGGACGACGAGTTCCTCGGTGCGCCAGACGGCGTAGTCGGCGGGCGCGCCGGGAACCAGGACGCCGGCGTCGTCGCGGCCGATGGCACGCCAGCCGCCGCGTGTGTGGGCGGTGAAGGCGGCGCGGGCGGAGACCCGGTGTTCCGGCGTGCGGTGGAAGGCAGCGGCCCGGACCGTGCCCCAGGGGTCGAGCGGGGTCACGGGACTGTCCGAGCCGAAGGCGAGGGGCACTCCGGCGCGCAGCAGTGCGGCATACGGATTGAGGGTGCGGGCCCGCTCGGCGCCGAGGCGCTGGGCGTACATGCCCTCCGAGCCGCCCCAGGCCGCGTCGAAGGCGGGCTGGACGGAGGCGGTGAGGCCGAATTCGGCGAAGGCGGCGATGGTTTCGGATGTGAGCATCTCGGCGTGTTCGACACGGTGGCGGGCTGCGCGTACGCGGGCGAGGCCGAGCGTGTCGGCGGCGGCCCTGACGCCGTCCGTGACGGCGGTGAGGGCGGCATCGCCGATGGCGTGGAACCCGGCCTGGAGCCCGGCTTCGGTGCAGGCGGTGACATGGGCGGCGACGGCCGCGGTGTCGAGGTGGGCGGCGCCGGCGTGCGGGGCGTCGGCGTACGGGGCGTGCAGGCAGGCGGTGTGCGAGCCGAGGGAGCCGTCGACGAAGAGGTCACCGGCCGCGCCGATGGCGCCGAGTTCGCGGATGCGCTGTGCGTCCTTTGCGCTCGCGACCTGTTCGGCCCAGTAGCCGACGACGCGCGGGCCCGGCTCCGCCTCGGCCAGTTTCAGCAGGGAGGTGAAGTCGTCCTCGTCGGAGATGTCGGGGCCGGCGCACTCGTGGACGGTGCCGATGCCGAGCGAGCCGGCCCTGGCGAGTGCGGCGCGCTGGGCGGCGGCGCGCTGGCCGGGGGTGATCGCTGCGTGGGCGGCGGCGCGTACGGCGTGGTGGGCGGCAGCGGTCAGCGGCGCGTCCGGGTGGTAACCGCCGAAGTCGGTGATGCCGGGGACGAAGTCGAGCAGGGCGGTGGTGACCACGGCCGAGTGGACGTCGATCCGGGGCAGATAGAGAGCACGGCCGCCGGCCGCCTGGTCGAGTTCGGTGCGGGACGGCGGACGCTGCTCGGGCCAGCGCGTGGCGTCCCAGCCGTGACCGAGGAGGACCTTGTCGGCGGAGTGTGCGGCGCTGTGCTCCCGTACGAGATCGAGCGCTTCGACCAGGGTGCGGGCGCCGGACAGGTCGAGGCCGGTGAGGGCGAGGCCGGTCGCCGTGGTGTGTACGTGTGCGTCGGTGAACGCCGGAGTGACCAGAGCCCCTTCCAGGTCGATCACCTCGTCGACTCCGGCGGCGAAGGCGTCGGCGGCGCCTTCCGAGCCCACCCAGCCGATATGTCCTCGCTCGACGACCATCGCGGTGGCGAAGGGGTCGGCGGGGCTGTGGACTTCTCCACCGCGCAGCAGCACGGTGCGGTGTTCGGCCTGGGGGGCGGTGCTGTCGGTCATGGGAACAGCCTAGATACGCGGCGGGCGTGCCTCGTACGGGGTGGAGAGGACGACGGTCGTACGGGTGGAGACACCGGACAGCGAGCGGATGCGGGTGAGCAGGTGCTCGAGCTCGAGCGGGGTCGCGACGCGCACCTTGAGGATGTAGTTCTCCTCGCCCGCGACGCTGTGGCAGGCCTCGATCTCCGGCACGTCGGCGAGGCGTTCCGCGATGTCGTCGGGGGCACTGGGGTCAAACGGCTTGACCGAGATGAAGGCGGTGAGCGGCAGCCCGACCGCCTCGGGGTCGACGACGGCGGCATAGCCGCGGATGACGCCGCGCTGCTCGAGGCGGCGGACGCGCTGATGCACCGCCGATGTGGACAGGCCCGTGGCCTTGCCCAGGTCGGTGTAGCTCATCCGCCCGTCCGTGACGAGCAATTCCACGATCTGACGATCCAGCTCCTCCATGCGGATCAACCTATTGCCCCAGGTCCCTTCCGGCACAGTCGGCGGCCACACGGAGTGGCACCTGCGGCGGGCATGTGACGAATGCCACAGGTTTGCCGACCGGTCCGTCGTGATCACGCGGTTGCCTGACTGGCGCGTGGGGAATTGCTTGCTTTGGTCGAGGCCGCAAGTGCCTGGTCGGCCCACCTGAGGGGGAGAATCTCCATGCAGAACCTGAAGAACAGCGGACGTACCGAACCGGAGCCTGTTGATTCGGCCGACCCGGCTGAGATCGACGAGCTCGACGCGTACGACACCTTCGAGATGTACCGGGTGATCTGCCCGGACTGCGCGCAGCCGATCGCTCTGCTGGCGGACGAGGACGTCCTGCCGGAGCATGCACTGTGCCCCACCCCGTGGAATCCCTTCGGGCTGACCGTGTGCGCCGGTACGGGGCGTACGGCCGCCGAGGCACGTCCCGCGGACGAGACGTTCGAAGTCCAGGAGCAGGACACCGCACTGCTGTTGACGCTCCCTCAGGGGCTCGACTGGCGGACCCAGCCCTTCTCCCACGTCGGCGGTCCGGGCTCGCGTCCGGTCAAGATGCCGCATATGCGGCGTGCGGCCTGAGCGGTCCAAGGGCGAGGCCCCAGTAGGTCACCAGTAGCTTCCCTGCACCATGGCGGCAAGGCCGGCGTGGTGCAGGATCAGGCTGTCCGGGTCTTCGGGCACCTGTACCTCACCGAAGTGGATCTGCCGGTAGGCCACCCGGAGCATGACGATCGCGTGCCGCAGCGCGGCATAGAGAGTGTGGAACTCCATGTCGCGCGGGCGGTGGCCGGTGAGCTGTTCGTAACGGCGCTCTACGGCCTCGCGGCGCAGGAAGTCGGGCAGGCCCGGTTGACCGAAGCCGACAGTGAGGTCCTGGAAGAACCGGTGGAGGTAGACGGTCCAGCCGAGGTCGACCTCGCGCGGGGCGTAGGCGGCCATCTCCCAGTCGAGTACGGCAGCGGGCTCGAACCCGTCGTAGATGATGTTGCCGATGCGGGCGTCGCCCCAGTTGCGGACCGCCTCGCCCTCGTCCTCGGGCCAGTGCGCCTCGAGCCGGTCGAAGGCGCCCTCGATGAGTGGTGAGCGTGGCAGCCCCTCCACCACCCAGGCGTAGTACGCCCGTTGGGCATCGACATGGCGGCGCAGCGCGCTGCTCTCCTGTCGTGGGACCGGGTGCTGGTCGTGCAGTCGGGCGATCAGCGAGATCGTGGCCTCTTCCAACTGGGCGCGCTCGGCGTCGCTCGCGGCATGCAGCCAGTTGCCCTCGTACGTATAGGGCATGACGTCGGGCGGAACCCGGCCCTCGACGCGCTCCATCACGAAGAACGGCGCTCCCAGCGCCCCGGGATCCTCCTCCAGCCACAGCACGCGCGGCACAGGTACGTCGGTGTGCTCGGCCACGTCCCGCATGGTGCGGTACTGCAGCGCCATGTCGTACACCGGGAAGATCGTGTACGCGGCCGGGTCGGCGGCGAGCCGCAACGCGCAGGCGCGCACGGGTGGTTCGGGGTGCTCGATGTCGAAGAGCAGTGTCTCGCTGGACATGCCGTTGGACTCGGGGACCCGTACGCCCGAGACCTTGGCGCCGGGCAGCCGGCCATCCAGCCAGGCGGTGAGACGGCGGGCGAGCTCTTCGGGGTCGCGCGTGGTCGTGCGAGGGCGCGGTGCCGTTGCCATGGCGGTACTCCTCACTGTCGGTGCGTCCATTTGCGGCTGTGCCGTGGTGAACAGCGCGTTCGGCGGTGGCCGTCGCTTCCGCACGCCCTCTTCATCCACCGATGCCGGCATCCGCCCGGGCGGCTAACCGGCCACCGAGTCATAGCCGCTGAAGCCGCTCGGGTCGTGGCGGCCGAAGGTGCCGTGTTCGAAGATGCCGTGGCCGGTCCGCCCGTCGAGGGTGAAGCGGGCCGAGTGGTCCGTGACGCCGTAGGTGGCCATCGGATGGACGGCGGGGTCGGAGAGGTCGTAGCTGCGCCGGTCCCTCCAGCCGCGGCCCTGCCAGGTGCCGTGCTGCCAGTCGGTGGCGGGCGGATAGCCGGCGCCGATGGCGAGCGGTGAGGAGGCGAGGATCTCCACGCCGAGCTCAAGGAGTTTACGGGCCGGGTCGGTGAGGTGGACGACGGCACGTTCGGGGTGGCGGGTGCCGGGGCGGTAGGTGATGTCGGTGTGGGGCCAGCCGAGTTGGATGTCGTGGTGTCCGTCGCGGACGAGGACGGCTTCGCTGAGCGTGCGGTAGCCGTCGGCGTCCTCCTGGGCGATCACCATCAGGAAGCGGTCATCGAAGCGGACGGGGATCCAGAGCCAGTGGAAACCTTCGGTGCGCAGCTCCTCTGCAGCGCGGCCGCCTTCTTCGCCGGGGATGGGCCGTACACCCCAACTGCGGTCGCGGGTGCCGGTCCACTCCCCCGCCGTCACCGGAATCTCCTCGCCGGCCGCACGGATGATACCGGTGCAGCTGCCGGCCTGGACGAAGCGGCGGCCTTCGAGCATGAGCCGGTCGCCGCGGCGCTGAGTGTGGTGCGGTTCCCACACGGCAGGGAAGTCCGCGTGCCAGGTGATGTCGTACGAGAGCGAGCCGGGGTCGTCCGGGTCGGCGTCGCAGTGCAGGGTGAGACGACGCAGCGGCTCGTCGACGCTGATCCGCAGCGGGCCGACAGTGAGGTTCATCCGGTCGTCGGTGAGTGCGTCGGAGGCGCGTACGGCGTGTATCCGGTTGTCGAGGCGGAGTGTGGCGTAGGCGTCGATGACGCCGGTGTTGGGGTAGACGCCGAGGCCGGCGATGAGCAGCGCTCGGCCCCGGTGGTCGAAGACCTGGAAGATGCACCGGTCGTAGGCGTTGCGGTCGCCGGTGACGAGATGCTTCATCGACAGCGGCGCCTGGTGTACGGGGTATTCGTCGAGGGCGATGGGGCGGTCGTCTGACACGGCAGACCTCCTGGGCGGCAGCTGACCTCCTGGACGGCAAGAAAGTTGACGGTACGTCAGAAACCTTGCGGGAGGCCAGAGCCCGGCGCCGTACTCGTATCACCGCGGACCACGTGCGGGCATGGCGCGAACTCGCGCTCGATTCTTCTCGGCGGTAACCCGGCCGGGACGCAGGGCGTTGGCCAGTCATGACCCTGCAGTACGCCACGACCAGTCACGGCCGGCGCCGCCTTGCGACACCCGCTCCGGAAGAATCGGTTCCGCATCCGGCCGATCCGCCCATCTACCGAGAGCTGCTCCGTCAGTGGGCGAGCAAGGGCCGGACCGTGCCGGGGCGCCGGGACCCGGAGTGGAGCAGGCTCGCGGCGCCGCCGGTGTGGAACGGGCGGTTCAGCGCGTCACAGGATCAGCGCGTCTCGGGTCCGGCGAGGTGACGGGCGATGACCATGCGCTGGATCTGGTTGGTGCCCTCGACGATCTGCAGCACCTTGGCCTCACGCATATAGCGCTCGACCGGGAAGTCCAGCGTGTAGCCATAGCCGCCGAGCACCTGGACCGCGTCGGTGGTGACGCTCATCGCCGTGTCCGTACAGAACAGCTTGGCCATGGCTGCCTGCCGGGAGAAGGGCCGTCCCGCGTCGCGCAGCCGCGCGGCGGCGAGGTAGAGCGCACGGCCCGCCTCGATCCGGGTGGCCATGTCGGCGAGCATGAAGCGCAGCCCCTGGAAGTCGGCGATGGGCCGGCCGAACTGCTGTCGCCCGGTGGCGTAGGCGATGGCCTCGTCCAGGGCCGCCTGCGCGAGCCCGATGGCGCAGGCGGCGATACCGAGCCGGCCCGAGTCGAGCGCTGAGAGCGCGATCGCGAAGCCCTGGCCCTCCTCACCGATCCTGCGGGAGTCGGGGACCCGTACGGCGTCGAAGTTCAGCTGGGCGGTGGGCGAGCCCTTCATCCCCATCTTCTTCTCGGGTGCGGCGGGGTTCAGGCCCTGCGCGTCGCCGGGGACGAGGAAGGCCGTGATGCCACGGGCACCCTCACCGCCGGTGCGGGCCAGAACGGTGTAGAAGTCGGCGATGCCGCCGTGCGTGATCCAGGACTTGGTACCGGTGATCACCCAGCTGTCCCCGTCGCGCACCGCCTTGGTGCGCAGCGACGCGGCATCCGACCCGGAGGCGGGTTCGGAGAGGCAGTACGCGCCGAGGAGGCCGCCGCCGAGCATGGCGGGCAGATGCTCGGCCTGCTGCTCCTTGGTGCCGTAGCCGGCCAGTGCATGGCAGGCGAGGGAGTGGACGCTGACACCGAGGCCGACGGTGAGGCGGGCGGCGGCGAGCTCTTCGAGGACCTGGAGGTAGACCTCGTACGGCTGATCTCCGCCGCCGTACTCGGAGTCGTACGGAAGGCCGAGCAGTCCGGACTCGGACAGAAGAGAGAAGACCTCGCGCGGGAAGTGCCCGGAATCCTCCTCCTCGGCCGCCCGGGGAGCGATCTCCCGCTGGATGATGTCGCGTACCAGGGCGATCAGATCCCTGGACTCCTCGGTGGGCAGTTGACGATCCACCGGCTGCGGGGCGCGATCGGGCATTACGGCGCTCTCCTCCCTGTCGGGCGCTGCGGCGGTCGCGCGCGAAGGGTGTGGGCGCGCCGCCGGTCTTTCTGCCAAGCCGATGCTGCCCTTCCGGATCACGAAAGTGGCTGGACGGCGGCTGTGGCGCGTTGAGTATGCCCGATCAGCGGGCGTGCGTCACGGGCTGCAAGGCCTCGTTCCCATACCGCCCGACCGACCGGTGGAATTGGTCCGAACCATTGACCCCACTGGTCTAGTCCTTCTACCGTTCCCCACAGTGCATGACCGTGTTCATGCCATATAGGCCCGCAGCTCGGCAGCACTCCCCCACTCGCTCTCCCTCCCCCACGAGGAGACATGATGCTCGGACCACACCGCCCCCGCGCCCGCCTGAGGGCGCTCATCGCCGCCGCCTGTACCGCCGTGCTCGGCGCGACCCTGATCACCGGCGCCCATATCGCCTCCGCGGGCGAGTCCGCCCCCGCCGCGAAGCCCGTATCCGCTCCCGCGGCAGCAGCCGCCGGGAGCAAGGTGGTCGGCTACTTCACCGAATGGGGCGTCTACGACCGCAACTACCACGTCAAGAACATCCAGACCTCCGGGTCCGCGAACAAGCTCACCCACATCAACTACGCCTTCGGAAACGTCACCGGAGGCAAGTGCGCCATCGGTGACTCGTTCGCCGACTACGAGAAGACCTACACCGCCGGCCAGAGCGTGGACGGCGTCGCCGACACCTGGGACCAGCCGCTGCGCGGCAGCTTCAACCAGTTGCGCAAGCTGAAGAAGCTGCACCCGAACCTCAAGGTGCTGTGGTCGTTCGGCGGCTGGACCTGGTCCGGTGGCTTCGGCCAGGCCGCGGCCAACCCGGCCGCCTTCGCCCAGTCCTGCTACAACCTGGTCGAGGATCCCCGCTGGAAGGATGTCTTCGACGGCATCGACATCGACTGGGAATACCCCAACGCCTGCGGTCTGAGCTGCGACACCAGCGGTCGCGATGCCTTCAAGAACGTGATGTCCGCACTGCGTTCGAAGTTCGGCAGCTCCAACCTGGTGACCGCGGCGATCACCGCGGACGCCTCGTCCGGAGGCAAGATCGAGAAGGCGAACTACGCGGGCGCGGCCCAGTACGTCGACTGGTACAACCCGATGACGTACGACTTCTTCGGCGCCTGGGCGGCGCAGGGCCCCACCGCCCCGCACTCACCGCTCACCTCCTACACCGGCATCCCGCAGCAGGGCTTCAACACCAGCGCCGCGATCACCAAGCTCAAGGGGCTCGGCATCCCCTCGTCGAAGCTGCTGCTCGGGATCGGCTTCTACGGACGCGGCTGGACGGGCGTGACACAGAAGGCGCCCGGTGGCACGGCGACCGGAGCGGCGCCCGGCAAGTACGAACCGGGCATCGACGACTACAAGGAGCTCAAGTCCAAGTGCCCGGCCAACGGGACCGTCGCCGGGACCGCGTACGCGCACTGCGGCAGCCAGTGGTGGAGCTACGACACCCCTGCCACCATCGCCGGGAAGATGACCTACAAGAACCAGCAGAGTCTGGGCGGCACCTTCTTCTGGGAGCTCAGCGGTGACACCACGGGCGGAGAGCTGATCAAGGCCATCAACTAGGGCGTGTTTGAGAAGTAGCGCCGTCCGCCCGCAGGGCGGGGAGCCGGCGGGCTCCCCGCCCTTGCGTCATGCCGGGCGGCTGTCAGACCAGTCCGAGCTGGGTGACAAGCATGGCGAGGACGACGACAAGGGTCCAGCCGAGGATGTGCTCGAGGACCTTGGAGTCCTCGGGGCCGCCGGTGCGGGTGCGGGGCTCGGCGCGGGCAGCGGTGACGGCAGCGGCGGTCGAAGTCATGGTGCGTCCCGTTCAGTCGTCTGGCGGATGGACGTCCCCCCGTGACCTGACCACAGTGCCAGCGATACCGGCCCCGGGGCAGCGACGTGCGTCACAGCGCCCGGGGCGGCAGGTACCTCATCGGATACCGACGGCCTCCAGAGCCCGGCGCTGGGCGGGGGTCGGATGGGCAGGCCAGTACAGATAGCAGACGCCACCTGTGCCGGAGACCACTTTGCCGCTCGCGTTGTAGCGCTTGGTGCGGAGCCAGATCTTCTCCCACTCGGCGCGCCGGTAGACACGGCGTACGGCGCCGTTGCTGGGCGATGCGGGGTCGTTGGCGATCACATCGCCGTCGGCCGTGAAGCCGATCACGGTCATCAGATGCCCGGAGGTGCCGTAGCCCGCGCCGGTCAGCTCCTCCTTGAGGAAGGACTGAGACGTTATGGCCGGGATTCCCGCCCGGATGAGCGTCTCCAGGTCGGTGAGCGAGGAGAGCCGGGTGACGACCGAGCTCATGTCCTTGAAGGTGGCCGCGTAGGCGGCGTTGAAGGGCCAGTTACCGCAGCCGTTGTACTGGTAGTCGAAGGTGAAGCGGGCCGCGTGGCAGACCTGCGGGTCGGCGAACGCGGGGTTCACCCAGGCCAGGTCGGCGGCCGACGGCTTCCGGCCCCAGTACTCGATGATCATCTGCGAGGAGGTGGGGCTGCACCAGGCCTCGCCGCCGTTGTCGTACTCCGGGTACTGGCCGACGTGGGTGTTCTGCGAGTAGCGCGGTACGGACAGCTCGCGGGCGAGTCCCGGCGTGGAGGCGGGGACGGTGAACCGGTCCGGGATGTCCGAGGCCATTGCGCCGAGCCGCCACACGGTGGGCGTGAGCCGGGTGCCGGGCTTGCGGTAGAGGGTCAGCCGCAGTTGGTACGAGACCAGCCGCAGCCCGCCGGCCGCATCGTCGATGGAGAAGGTGTCGGTCCAGATGCTGGCCTTGCCGTCGCTCTGGTCGTCGAGGGACGTCCGGCGGATGTCCCCGTCGCCCGCCGCCCAGCGGCCCATCACGAACCAGGGGGACCAGGCGGTGTCGGAGTATTTGCCGCGCAGCTCGACCTGGAGCCAGGTTCCGGCCGGGGCGTGTGCGTTCCAGGAGGCGATGGCCTCGGTCGCGGGCACCCGCGAGCGGTGGACGGGCGAGGTCCAGGTGGCGTACTCCCAGATCGCGGTGGTGCCGGTGTGCGGATCGGTGTAGTCGGTGCGGCCGGCGGGAGCGGCGATGACGAGTCCGGGGCGGCGGCCGGCGACGGCCCGGGTGCCGGACGCGGTGCCGCAGCGCCAGTCGGTGTACGAGGTCCAGAACCGGTTGTCGACCAGCGGGACGGAGCCGGTGCGGCCGTCCTCCGAGGCCGGCGCGGCGGCCGCCGGCGCGGCGGAGGACAGCGCCCCCGCACCCGCCGCTGCCGCGATCGCGGCGCTCAGCACGGATCTGCGCGAAGTAGGTCTGGGCATGGGACCCCCCAAGTCAGGTGCGCGACAGTGGGGCAACTATCGCGGGTCCGGGCGGACTTCTGCCAGCACTTCGGACCGCGTCGCTCCACCAATATTGGTCTGGTCCACTGGCGTGACCTGCGGCGGGTGCGCCGCACTCACAGGGTGGCGGGCCTCTTGGACAGCGGGCCTCCTAGGCTGGCGGGATGGACGACCTCGATCGGCAGGCCACGGCGCTGCGCGCACTTTCACCCTCGTGCGGACCGGTGCGGCTGATCGCTGTCGACGGCCACGCGGGCTCGGGGAAGAGCACGTTCGCGGCCCGGCTCGCGGCGGCGCTCGGCGACGGCGTGCCGGTGCTGCATCTCGACGACCTGGCCACCCACGAGGAGTTCTTCGCCTGGACGGACCGGATGCTGACCCAGGTGATCGGTCCACTCTCGCGCGGCAGGACCGCGCACTACGACCCGTACGACTGGAATCTGCGCCGCTTCGGGTCCCCACGCCCCCTGGAGGCGGCTCCTGTCGTGCTGATCGAGGGAGTGGGGGCGGGGCGGCGGGCGTTGCGCCCGTTTCTCGCGAGGCTGTTGTGGATGGAGCGCAGCGCGCAGGAGTCCTGGGAGCGAGGCCGGGACCGGGACGGGAGCGAGCTGTCCGCATTCTGGGACGGCTGGACGATGGCGGAGACACGCCATTTCTTGGCGGACCCTTCTCGTCCGTTCGCGGATGCCCTGGTACGCGAGTGCCAGGAGGGGTACGAGTGGCTCCAGGGACCTCCTGTGACAGCATGACCGAACCGGATCATCACGTACAGTTACTGCTTTTACCTGGCATACCGAGCGGTCGGAAATCGCCCTCAAGAGTGCCTCAACTCTGCTTGACCGAGGGGGCGTACAGGTCTTACGTTCTCAATGTGCGGCTTTCCGGAGCCGCCGCAGACGCGAAGCCCCCGGTTGTTCCCCCGTGATCGGGGGCTTCGTTCTGCCCTCTTCCCCGGCGCCGCACCCCACTCCCCGCTCACCCTGGGTCACCGTCACCGGGGCGCTTGTGGTGCCCTTAGTCGCACACCCTTTGCGCAGGTACGATGCACCTCGGTGGGGTCAATTCCCGTCCACGGCAAGGTGGTTCAGTACGCTGCCGACGGGCGCCCGCCCGGCGGGACATCACAGGTGCACTTTTTGTGGGGGACCTGATGGACATCGGCACGCAGGGCGCACCGGCCCCGGCCGACCTCGCCTGGGTGCGGGGCGTGGACGCCTACACCATGGGTGCCTATCCGCAGGCGGAGGAGGAGTTCCGGGCCGCGGTCCGGATCGATCCCGGGATGGCCGACGGCTGGCTCGGACTGCACGCCCTGCGCGTCGACACCACCACCGCGCTGCTGCGCATGTACCGCAGCCGCGAGCGCTTCGGCGAGCAGCGCGCCCGCCATCGCCGCACCCTCAACTCCTGGTACTGGCTGGGCTGGTGGGTCCAGCCGGTACTCGAGAGCCCGCGTGATCTGCTGCTCGCCCACGCCTCCCACTGGCTCGACGGCCGTCATGTGCCGGAGCTGGACCGGGCGCTCGCGGGTCTGCCGCCGGTCGACGCCGACCCCCAGGTGCGCTTTCTGCACGCCTGCCGCGCGTATCTGGTCAAGGACTGGGAGCAGCTCGTACGCCATACCGAACCGCTGATCAACGATCCGCTGCTGGGTATCGAGGCCGGGCTCTTCGGCGGGATGGCCCGGGTGCGTCTGGAGATGTACGGGCAGGCCGAGCCGCTGCTGTCCGCCGCTCTGATGCGCTGCCGCAGCGAGCAGCCGCAGCGCAAGGAGCTGCGGTACTGGCTGGCGCGGGCCCACGAGGGCACCGGCCGCAGCGCCGCCGCCCTGCCGCTGTACCGGGCAGTGCACCGGATCGATCCGGCCTTCATGGACACCTCGGCGCGGCTGGCCGCAATCGCGGAGTACGACGGGATCGACGGGTACGACGAGTCGGCCGGACTGGCGGCGGTGTCGCTGGCCGGCTTTGGGCAGGACACCGCGGACGCGCAGGCAGAGGGGGACGGCCCGCTCACGGCCGAGGCGCGGCTCGGCCCAGATCCGCAGACCCAGCTCCCGGGCGCTGTGCCGATCGTCCCGCCCGGCGGCATAAGGCCGAAGGCAGTCGTCCCCGCGCCCCCCACTCCGCCGCCGTTCCCGGCGGGCTCCACCGATCCGGTGCTGCTCGCCGAGGCGCTCGCGGAGCTGGAGCGGATGGTGGGCCTGGAGCCGGTGAAACGGCAGGTGAAGGCGTTGTCAGCGCAGCTGAAGATGGCTCGGTTGCGCGCCGACCAGGGGCTGCCGGTGCAGCCGCCGAAACGTCATTTTGTCTTCTCCGGCCCGTCCGGCACCGGCAAGACCACCGTCGCGCGCATCCTCGGCCGGGTCTTCTACGCGCTGGGCCTGCTCGGCGGCGACCATCTGGTCGAGGCACAACGGGCCGATCTTGTGGGTGAGTTCCTGGGCCAGACGGCGGTGAAGGCCAATGAGCTGATCGACTCGGCGATCGGCGGAGTGCTGTTCGTGGACGAGGCGTACAGCCTCTTCAACTCCGGCTACACCAAGGGTGACGCCTACGGCGACGAGGCCCTCCAGGTGCTCCTCAAGCGGGCCGAGGACAACCGCGACCATCTGGTGGTCATCCTGGCCGGCTACCCCGAGGGCATGGACCGGCTGCTCGCCACCAACCCCGGGCTGTCCTCACGCTTCACCACCCGGGTCGACTTCCCCTCGTACCGCCCTCTCGAACTGACCGCCATCGGCGAAGTGCTCGCCGCCGAGAATGGCGATGTGTGGGACGACGAGGTGCGTGAGGAGCTGCGCTCCATCAGCGGCCATGTGGTCGACCAGGGCTGGATCGACGAGCTCGGCAACGGCCGTTTTCTGCGCACGCTGTACGAGAAGAGCTGCGCCTACCGGGATCTACGGCTGTCCGGATATCCGGGCACGCCGACCCGCGAGGATCTCGCCACGCTGCGGCTGCCCGATCTGATGCAGGCGTACGGCGAGGTCCTGTCGGGCCGCGGTCCGGTGGACCGCGACCCGCAGGATCCGCCGCTCTGAGCCGACTACTTCTGAAACACGCCTCGGCCTCAGCCGACCAGGGCGGTGTCCAGGGCAGCCTCAGGCGCACGGGGCACCGTCACCCGGTGGGACGGGTCGCGGACCTCGCCGACCAGCATTTCCAGGACGTCCTCCAGAGCGACCAGTCCCAGCACCCGCCCCGAAGGGTCCGCCACCTGGGCGAGGTGGGTGGCCGCACGGCGCATCACGGTGAGGGCGTCGTCCAGCGGGAGTTCGGCCCGCAGGGTCGCCATGGGGCGCCAGATCTGCTGGGGCACGGCCCGTTCCCTCTCCTCCAGGTCGAGGACGTCCTTGACATGGAGATAGCCCATGAACGGGCCTTCGCCCTCCCCGCAGACCGGGAATCGGGAGTAACCGGTACATACCGTCAGCTCCTCGACCTGGCGCGGGGTGACCGACGGGGCGACCGTCACCAGGGCGGAGCGGGTGATCAGCACATCCGACACCGGGCGGCTGCCCAGCTCCAGCGCGTCCTCGAGCCGCTCCTGCTCCGCGGGCTCCAGCAGCCCCGCCTGGCCCGAGTCCTCCACCAGACGGTTCAGCTGCTCGCTGGTGAAGACCGCCTCCACCTCGTCCTTGGGTTCGACACGGAAGGCCCGCAGCACCAGCCGGGCGCAGGCGCCGAGCGCCGCCGTGACCGGTCGGCACAGCCGGGCGAAGGTGACCAGGCCCGGGCTGAACCAGAGCGCGGTCTTCTCGGGAGCGGCCATCGCCAGGTTCTTCGGGACCATCTCGCCGATGACGAGGTGCAGGAACACGACAACGGCCAGCGCGATGACGTAACCCAGCGGATGGATCAGCCCCTCGGGCAGATGCGCGGCCTGGAAGACCGGCTCCAGCAGATGCGCCACGGTCGGCTCGGCGACCGCGCCGAGGGTCAGTGAGCAGATGGTGATGCCGAACTGCGCGGCGGCCATCATCTGCGGCAGATTCTCCAGTCCGTACAGCACCTGCCTGGCCCGCGAGGAGCCCTCCGCGGCCAGCGGTTCGATCTGGCTGCGGCGTACGGAGACGAGCGCGAACTCCGCGCCGACGAAGAAGCCGTTGGCCAGGACCAGGATTATGGCGAAAAGGAGTTGGAGGACGCTCATCGCACGGCCTCCGGCACGGCCGGGGCATCGGCGGTGCGCACCAGGCGCACCCGCTCGGCCCGGTAGCGGTCCACCTGGCGCACCGAGAGCCGCCAGCCGGGGAGTTCTGCCCGGTCGCCGGGGGCGGGGATGCGCCCCAGCAGATCGGCGACGAGGCCCGCCACCGTCTCATACGGGCCGTCGGGCACATCGAGGCCTATCCGGCGCAGCGTGAGGACGCGGCAGCTGCCGTCGGCCTCCCAGGCGGGGTTGCCGTCCTCCGAGGCCACGGAGGCCAGTTCGGGCTGGGCGTCCGCCTCGTCGTCGTGCTCGTCGCGGACCTCGCCGACGAGTTCCTCGATGATGTCCTCGAGGGTGACGACTCCGGCGGTGCCGCCGTACTCGTCGACCACGACGGCGATGGGCTGCTCGCTGCGCAGCCGCTCCAGCAGCTGCTGCACGGGCAGCGTCTCGGGCACGAGGAGCGGCGGGACGGCGACCCGGTCCACCCGGGTGCGCTGCCGTTCGTCCACCGGTACCGCCAGGGCGCCCTTGAGGTGCACCATGCCGACGATCTCGTCGATGCGCTCCCGGTAGACGGGAAAGCGCGAAAGACCGGTCGCGCGGGTGAGATTGAGGACATCGGCCGCGGTGGCGTCGCTCTGCAGCGCGCTCATCTTCACCCGCGGGGTCATCACATGCTGCGCGGTGAGATGTCCGAGCGAGAGGGTCCGTACGAACAGGTCGGCCGTATCCTGCTCCAGCGCTCCGGCGCGTGCCGAGTGGCGGGCCAGCGAGACCAGCTCACCGGGCGTGCGGGCGGACGCCAGCTCCGCTGCGGGCTCGACGCCGAGCATCCGCACCAGACGGTTGGCGACGGTGTTGAGCAGGGTGATGACCGGGCGGAAGACGGTCGAGAAGAGATGCTGCGGGCCGGCGACGAAGCGCGCGACCTGCAACGGCCGGGAAACCGCCCAGTTCTTGGGGACGAGCTCACCGATCACCATCTGGACGGCGGAGGCGAGCAGCATCCCGATCACCACCGCGATCCCGGAGACGGCTCCTTCGGGCAGCCCGGTCGCGGAAAGCGGCCCGCGGAGCAGCCCGGCAAGCGCGGGCTCGGCGAGCATGCCGACGACGAGCGAGGTGATGGTGATGCCGAGCTGGGTGCCGGAGAGCTGGAAGGAAAGCTCCCGCAGCGCCTTGACGACGCGGCGGGCGCGGCGGTCGCCCTCGGCGGCGGCGCGCTCGGCATCGGGCCGCTCCACCGTGACCAGGCCGAACTCGGCCGCCACGAAGAAGCCGTTGGCGAGGATCAGGAGGAACGCTGCCGCGAGCAGCAGAAGAGAGATGATCATGCCGCCGCCTCCTGGGAGGGGGCGGCGCAGGTACTACCGGACGATCCGTCCATTGCTGGAGGGAGTCACTCCTCGGGTCGCAGGTGCCCCGCGGGCCGCTGGGGGCCGGGTGGTGCGGGGCGGGGCGCGCTTGTCGCCACCGTCACCAGAGTAGACAGGTGAGCCGCCGACGCGGCAGGGGCATCGCCGCTCAGTCCTCGTCCGGGCGGGTGCCTCGGCTCTCCGCGAGGGCCCGCAGGGCGCGCGCGTCACTGATGGCGTGCGCCTTGGCGATACCCGGCTGAATGCCCAGTACGGGCAGGCTGGTGCCGTCGCTGAGGTCGAGGAAGACCCAGGGGTCGCCGGGGCGGAGATTCACCCGCAGGATCTCGGCCCACTCCAGTTGGCGCGTACGGGTGAGATTGACGACAGTGACGCCGTTCTCGTCGGCGACGACCTTCGGTCGGCTCAGCAGGGCCAGTACGCCGAAGAAGACCAGAGCGGTGAAGATGAAGCTGCTCCGCTCCCCCGCGCTCAGCTTCTCCAGCAGCAGGGCGATGGCGGTGATCACGGCGAACATCACCACGCCCACGGTCAGCAGAACGACCCGGGTACGGGTCGGCCTGAAGGTGACCGGGAGCGCGGGGACTTGAGATGCGGCGGCGGGCATGGTTTCCGGCATCCTTCAGAGGCGGCAGGCGTGGATGGCCGTGGTGAGGATCGCCCGTGCGCCGAGGTCGTACAGATCGTCCATGATCCGCTGCGCTTCCTTGGCCGCGACCATGGAGCGGACGGCGACCCAGCCTTCGTGGTGCAGCGGCGAGATGGTCGGCGACTCGAGACCCGGGGTGAGGGCGACGGCCTGCTCGAGGTGCTCGACCCGGCAGTCGTAGTCCATCATCACGTAGCTGCGGGCGACCAGGACGCCCTGGAGGCGGCGCAGGAACTGCTGCACCTTGGGGTCGTCGGCGGGCGCGCCGGTGCGGCGGATGACGACCGCCTCGGACTTCATGATCGGCTCGCCGATGACCTCCAGACCGGCGTTGCGCAGGCTGGTGCCGGTCTCCACGACATCCGCGATGATCTGCGCGACGCCCAGCTGGATCGCCGTCTCCACGGCCCCGTCGAGGTGGACGACGGAGGCGTCGATGCCCTCGTCGGCGAGGTGCTTGGCGACGATGCCCTCGTAGGAGGTGGCGACCGTCATTCCGCCGAAGTCGCCGACTCCGGTGGCGGTGCCGGGCTTGGTCGCGTAGCGGAAGGTGGAGCGGGCGAAGCCGAGCTGGAGGATCTCCTCGGCGTTGGCGCCGGAGTCCAGCAGCAGATCGCGGCCGGTGATGCCGATGTCGAGCTTGCCGGAGCTGACATAGATCGCGATGTCGCGCGGGCGCAGGTAGAAGAACTCGACCTCGTTCTCGGGGTCGACGAGGACGAGCTCCTTGGACTCCTTGCGCTGCTGGTAGCCGGCCTCATGGAGCATCGCCGACGCAGGTCCGGACAGTGAACCCTTGTTGGGGACGGCGATGCGCAGCATGAGACGGGCTTCCTTTGTTCGCGTGTTCCGTACGGAGTCGGGGGCGGTGCTCAGAGGTGGGCGTAGACGTCGTCGAGGGAGATCCCGCGCGCGACCATCATCACCTGGACGTGGTACAGCAGCTGCGAAATCTCCTCGGCGGCGGCTTCCTTGCCCTCGTACTCGGCGGCCATCCACACCTCGGCGGCCTCCTCGACGACCTTCTTGCCGATGGCATGCACTCCCTTGTCCACCAGCTCGGCGGTACGGGAGGTGGCCGGGTCGCCGTTCTTCGCCTTGAGCTGCAGCTCGGCGAAGAGCTCTTCGAAGGTTTTGTTCGCCATGATGGTCCCAAGCGTAAGGGGTGGAGAAAGGCGGACGCGCAGCACCTCCATGGAAGAGGTGCTGGGCGACGGTTGGAACACTCAGCGCCAGGGTTCGCTGACGGTACGCAGCGTGGTGGCGGTGGCAACGGCGGCGGTGACCGCCTCGTGGCCCTTGTCCTCGTTCGATCCGTCAAGTCCGGCCCGGTCCAGCGCCTGCTCCTCGGTGTCGCAGGTCAGGACGCCGAACCCGATCGGGACGCCGGTGTCGATGGAGACCTGGGTGAGGCCCTGGGTGACGCCCTGGCACACATACTCGAAGTGCGGGGTGCCGCCGCGGATGACGACGCCGAGCGCGACGACCGCGTCGTAGCCGCGGCCCGCCAGCACCTTGGCGACCACCGGAAGCTCGAAGCTGCCGGGGACACGCAGCAGTGTCGGCTCGTCGATGCCCAGCTCGTGCAGTGCGCGCAGAGCGCCGTCGACGAGGCCGTCCATGACCTTCTCGTGCCACTGGGCCGCGATCACCGCCACCCGCAGGTCGCCGCAGTTGCGTACGGACAGTTCGGGTGCACCCTTGCCGCTCATGTTTCTCCCTTGACGCTTACTGACTTACTGGTTGCCGCAGGCGGACGCGCTGGAGGCGTCGAGCCAGGGCAGGTCGTGTCCCATCCGGTCCCGCTTGGTGCGCAGATACCGGAGGTTGTGCTCGCCCGCCTGGACGGGCATCGGCTCGCGGCCGTGGACCGTGAGGCCGTGGCGGACGAGCGCCGTGATCTTGTCGGGGTTGTTGGTCATCAGCCGGAGGCTGCGTACGCCGAGGTCCTCCAGGATCTGCGCGCCCGCGGCGTAGTCGCGGGCGTCGGCGGGCAGGCCGAGTTCGAGGTTGGCGTCGAGCGTGTCACGGCCGCGCTCCTGGAGTTCGTACGCACGAAGCTTGGACAGCAGGCCGATGCCTCGGCCCTCGTGGCCACGCAGATAGACGACGACGCCGCGGCCGGCCTCGGTGATGTGCTCCATGGAGGCCTGCAGCTGGGGGCCGCAGTCGCAGCGCAGCGAGTGGAAGATGTCGCCGGTCAGGCACTCGGAGTGGACCCGTACGAGGACGTCCTCGCCGTCGCCGATCTCGCCGTGGACGAGCGCGACATGCTCGACGCCGTCCACGGTGGACCGGTAGCCGTAGGCGGTGAACTGGCCGAAGGAGGTGGGCAGATTGACCTCGGCCTCGCGCTTGACGGTCGGCTCGGAGGTGCGGCGGTACGCGATCAGGTCCTCGATGGAGATGATCGTCAGTCCGTGCTTGCGGGCGAACGGGATCAGCTCGGGCAGTCGCAGCATCACGCCGTCCTCGCCCGCGATCTCGACGATCGCGCCGGCCGGGCGCAGTCCGGCGAGGCGGGCCAGGTCGACGGCGGCCTCGGTGTGGCCGTTGCGGACCAGCACCCCGCCGGGCTTGGCGCGGAGCGGGAAGACATGGCCGGGGCGTACGAAGTCGGACGCCTCGGCCCGGCCGCCGGCCAGCAGTTGGAGGGTGGTGGCGCGGTCGGCCGCGGAGATGCCGGTGGTCACGCCGAACGCGGGGCCCGCGTCGACGGAGACGGTGAACGCCGTCCGCATCGACTCGGTGTTGCGCTCGACCATCTGCGGCAGGTCCAGCCGCTCCAGCTCCTCGCCCTCCATGGGAGCGCAGATCAGGCCGCGGCACTCGCTCATCATGAAGGCGATGATCTCGGGCGTGGCCTTCTCGGCGGCGATGACGAGGTCGCCCTCGTTCTCGCGGTCCTCGTCGTCGACGACCACGACGGGCCGTCCTGCGGCAATGTCACGAATGGCCTGCTCCACCGGGTCGAGGGCGAAGTCCTCGACGTTGTCGGTGGAGTACCAGGTGAGTGTCGGCGAGGCGGCGCGAAGCACGTCGGCCGGGGCGGGTGTGGGTGACGGGCGGGAGGTCATGCTGCCACTCCTTCCAGAGCAGGCTTGACGCTCCCGCGGGAGCGCAGCCACCAGTCGCGCATGCCCCACAGGACGAGCGCGAAGTAGACCACGTAGACCAGGCCGGAGAAGGCCAGGCCACTGTTGAAGGCCAGCGGAACGCCGACGATGTCGACGAGCAGCCAGGCGAACCAGAACTCGACCAGACCACGGGCCTGGGCGACCATCGCGACCAGGGTCCCGACGAAGATGTACGCGTCGGCCCACGGGCTCCAGGACAGCGACGGGTAGAGGGTGAACAGCCCGCCGACGGCCAGGGTGCCGACGACCGCACCGGCCAGCAGCACTCCGCGCTCGCGCCAGTCGGCGAAGCGGACCGCGATCGAGCCGTCCTGGGCCTGCCGGCTGCCGCTGGTCCACTGCCGCCAGCCCCACAGGGCGACGCCGATGACCAGCAGCTGCTTACCGACGCCACCGCTGAGCTGGGCGGAGGCGTACGCGCCGACCAGGATGACGCCGGAGGCGAACTGGGCGGGCCAGGTCCATATCGAGCGCCGCCAGCCGAGCGCGAGTGCGATCAGACCGATGGAGTTGCCGATCATGTCGGACCACATGATGTGCTGGCCGAAGGCCGTGAAGGCCTCTCCGTTGAGCCAGGACAGGGCGCTCACTTGGCGGTCTCCTTGGTTTCTGCGGCGTCCGCGGCGTCTGCGGCGTCTGCGGCGTTCGCAGCCCCGGCGCCGAGCAGTCGCTCGACGTACTTGGCGATGACGTCCACCTCGAGGTTGACGAGATCACCGCTCTGCTTGATGCCGAGCGTGGTCAGCGCGAGGGTGGTGGGGATGAGGCTGATGGTGAAGTAGTCGGGGCCCGCGTCGACGACGGTCAGGCTGACGCCGTCGACGGTGATCGAGCCCTTCTCGACGACATAGCGGGTGAGGTCGGCGGGGAGCGAGATCTTCACGATCTCCCAGTTCTCCGAGGGCTTCCGCTCGACGATGGTGCCGGTACCGTCCACATGGCCCTGGACGATGTGGCCGCCGAGCCGGCCACCGACGGCCATCGGCCGCTCCAGGTTGACGCGGGAGCCTTCCTCGAGGGCTCCGAGGCTGGAGCGCTTGAGGGTCTCGGCCATCACATCGGCGGTGAACTCGCCGTCGCCGAAGTCCACGACGGTGAGGCAGACGCCGTTGACGGCGATCGAGTCGCCATGCTTCGCACCTTCGGTGACGACGGGGCCGCGCAGTCGGAAGCGGGAGGAGTCGCCGAGATTCTCGACGGCGGTGACCTCACCCAGCTCTTCAACGATTCCGGTGAACACTCAGCGCTCCTTCGGGGCTTTGGCGGGGGTGGCAGTAACACGCAGATCGGGGCCGACGCGGACGGTCTCCGTCATGTCGAGCCGCAACGCTTCGGTGATCGTGGAGATTCCGGCGTCGGCGAGGGCGGTGCGGCCGGCGCCGAGGAGTACGGGGGCGAGATAACCGACGACCTTGTCGACGGCGCCCGCGGCGACGAAGGCTCCGGCGAGCGTCGGGCCGCCCTCGAGGAGCACGGAGCGGACGCCGCGCTGGTACAGGGCTTCCAACAGGGCCGGTACGGACAGGCCGTGCGCCGCGCGAGGCAGCCGTACGACATCGAGCAGTTCGGTCTCGGCGTCCTCGGCGACCGCGATCAGCGTGGGCGCGGCGTCGTCGAGAACGCGGGCGCCGGGCTTGACGGCGGCGCCCTCGGTGTCGACGACGACGCGCAGCGGCTGGACGGCGCCTTCGACGCCGCGGACCGCGAGGTGCGGGTCGTCTGCGCGGACCGTGCCGGAGCCGACGATCACCGCGTCGGCCTCGGCGCGCAGCCGGTGGACGTCGGCGCGGGACTCGGGCGAGGTGATCCAGCGGCTGGTGCCGTCCTGCGCGGCGATACGGCCGTCGAGGGTCGCGGCGTACTTCCACAGGACGTGGGGGCGGCCGAGGCGTACGGAGGTGAGCCAGGCGATGTTGCCCGCCTCGGCCTGTTCGGCGAGGAGGCCCTGCTCGACCTGGACTCCGGCAGCGCACAGCGTGTCCGCGCCACCAGTGGCCTGCGCGTTCGGGTCGCCGACCGCGTATACGACCCGTCCGATCCCGGCCTCGACCAGCGCTTGGGCGCACGGGCCGGTGCGGCCGGTGTGGTTACAGGGCTCGAGGGTGACGTACGCGGTGCCGCCACGTGCGCGCTCTCCGGCCTCGCGCAGTGCGTGGACCTCGGCGTGCGGGCCGCCGGCGCGCTGGTGAAAACCGGCACCGGCAGGCTGTCCGGAGGCGTCGAGGATGACGCAACCGACGACCGGGTTGGGGCTGGTGGAGCCGAGTCCGCGGGCGGCGAGCTGGATCGCTCGGCCCATGGCGTCTGCGTCGGCTGCGGTGGCCACCGGGTCCTCCTGCCTCTTCGGGCACGGACTCCGGGGCCTGTCGATGACGACAGAGAGCGGGACAATGATTCACAGCGACGCCGAGGCCGAGCGCACCGATCGCCGAGTACGGCGATCAGCCACTACGGCCGGCGTACCGGAAAGGTCGCCCGCCGCGCACTGCCTCCCATCCGGACTTTCACCGTCGGTCCAGGAATTTCACCTGGTCAACCGGCCGCTGGATGCGGACGGGTCGCGGACTATAACCGCCGGTTCGGAATTACACCGACCCCGGAGTGCGCTGCTGCTGATACAGGGCCAGTGTGCCACGCCCGGTGATGGGCCATGCGAGTGAACAGCTGTGGGCTGACTCACAAGGTCGTGTCGAATGGCTGATTCCAACCTATTGACCGCCCTGGTCTAGTCCATTTAATCTCTGCGGCACCTCCGCGGACCGTGGGGTGTCGACCGCCCGGCGGCGGAGTCCAGGCCCTTGCCGCCGCCGGGCTCCCGGCCGGTCCGACACGCCGGCCCCATGACCTCCATCCTGGTGACGGGCGGTACGGGAACGCTGGGCACTGGTGTCCGAGCGGCCGCGTGCGACCGGCCACGAGGTACGGGTGCTCAGCCGTCGTTCCCGGCCGTACGGCGCCGATCTGCGGGACGGGACCGGACTGCTCCGCGAGGCGGCGACGACAGGCGGCCGCGCGACTTCTGGACGCCGCACGCCGGGCCGACATGGACCCGCTGCCGCTGGGCTACTACCGCATGAAGCACAAGGTCGAGCGGATGATCGAGGAAGCCGGCTGGTCCGAGTCCGGGTCCGGCTGGACAAACCTGCGGACGATCCAGTTCCACGACCTGGTGCTGCGCCTTCCGGCGGGCGCGGCCCCGTTCCCGGTGATGCCGCTGCCGTCCGGGGTGAGCCTCCAGCCCATCGACACGGGCGAAGTCGCCGGCCGGCCGGCCGAGTTGGCCGTCGGCGAGCCAACCGGTCGGGTGGCGGACATGGGCGGTCCGGAGATGCGTCCGCTGCCGGATCCGGCGCGGGCCTGTCTCCGCGCGCGTGGCAGGCACCGCCCCGTACTGCCGGTGCGGCCGGCCGGTAAGGCGTACGCGGGTACCGCAGAGGTGAGCAGCTGACGCCCGAACGGGCTGTCGGCAAGGTCCCGTTCGAGCGGTTCCTAGCGCAGCGACTGGGTTGATTTCAAGCCTTTCCGGCGATTGAGGACGAACCCCGCCGCCCGGACCCGGTCACAACGATCGCGGCCCGCCGTGCACTTGTGCGCCCGGTGCGAAGAGTTCGTCCTGGGCCGCCTCGCGCGCCGCCAGCAGCGCTCCGCTCAGGACCGCGGCGCCGCCGAGCCTTCCCGCCCGTACCTCCGTACGCAGCGGAGAGATCTCGGCCAGCCGGGCCTCGACCCGGGCGGCCAGTTCCGCGCCGCCCGCATGCCCGACCTCGCCGCCCAGGACCACACAGCCCGGGTCGAGGACGGCGGCGACCGCGGCCGCGCCGAGCGCGAGACGGTCGGCGAGGGCATCGAGGAAATCGTCCCGACCGGCCGTCACGGCTGTCCGGACGACCGCCGCGGCCCTCGGTTCCTGGGACTGCGGCACCTCGATCCCGTGCCGGCCGGCGAGCGCGCAGATCGCGGCGGACGCGGCCAGCGAGTGGAAGCCGCCCTCGCAGTCGACCCCGCTCGGGAGTCCCGCCGTGCCGGGTACCGGCAGGAAGCCGATCTCACCCGCGCCGCCCGACGCGCCTCGGCGGAGTCTGCCGTCGAGGAAGAGGGCCGCGCCGATCCCGTGGCCGAGCCACAGCAGAGCGAAGGTGTCGCGATCGCGGGCCGCGCCGAGGCGCTGTTCGGCCACGGCGGCCAGATTGGTCTCGTTCTCGACGAGGACTCCGGCAGGCAGCCGCTCCTGGAGCGCGGCGACCAGGCGGCGGTGCCAGGCGGGCAGGCCGGAGGTGTCGCGCAGTTCGCCGGTGACCGGGTCGATCAGGCCGGGCGCGCCGATCCCGACGCTGTGCAGCCGGGCCGCTCCCGCCTCCCTGGCCGTCCGCTCCAGGAGTGCGACCGCCCGCTCGACGGCGGGCCCGGTGCCGGTGTCGCTGCCGACGGGCAGCGAAGCCTCGGCGAGGGTGACGCCGAGCAGATCGGCGACGACCACGGTCACGCTCTGGGTGCGTACGTCGAGGGCGGCCAGGTGCGCGCGGTCGGCGACGATCCCGTACAGCCGGGCATTGGGGCCGCGGCGCTCGGCGCCCGCCTCGCCGACAACCTGTATCAGACCGGACAGCTGCAGCCGCTCCACCAGATCGGCGACGGTGGGACGGGAGAGTCCGGTCATGGTCTTCAGCTGCCCTGCCGTCAACGGGCCTTCCTGCTGCAGTAGTCGGAGGGCGAGCCGGTCGTTGATGGCCCGGGCGGTGCTCGGAGATGCGGGCATGCCGGAATCCTTCCAGATCGCTGCCGCGCCACTATTTATCAGGCAGGGTTCCTGATAGTTTACGCGGGACTCCTGTGGGGAGGGGCATAGACATGGCCGGCGAAGTGGTCTTCGGACGGAGCCAGTTGAAGCGCGCGCGGTTCGCCGTAGCCGCCGTCTTCTGTGTACACGGCGCGGTCACCGGCAGCTTCGCCACCCGCATTCCCTGGATCCAGGAGCATGCGGCGGTCGGCGCGGGGCAGCTCGGTCTCGCGCTCGCCTTTCCGGCGCTCGGCGCCTCCGTGGCCATGCCGCTGGCCGGCGCGATCAGCCACCGCTTCGGCGCGCGCAACGCGCTGCGCGGCCTGATCACGCTGTGGACGCTCTCGCTGACCATGCCGTCCCTCGCCCCGAATCTGCTCTCCCTCTGTACGGCGCTGTTCGTGTTCGGCGCCACGGCGGGCATGTCGGACGTGGCGATGAACGCCCTGGGTGTCGAGATCGAGAACCGCCTCGACCGCTCGATCATGTCCGGACTGCACGGCATGTGGAGCGCCGGTGCGCTGATCGGCTCCGCGGGCGGGACACTCGCCGCACATCTCGGCAGCGACGCCCGGCTGCACCACGCCCTCGCCGCCGCGGTCCTGACCGCGCTCGGGCTGATCGCCTGTCAGGGCGTACTGGACCTGCGCAGCGCGCCCCACGAGGAGCCGCCGCCGCGTTTCGCGCTGCCGCCCGGGTCGGCGATCGTCATCGGCGCGGTCGGGTTCTGCGCGGTGTTCGCGGAGGGCGCCAGCCTTGACTGGTCCGCGGTCTTCCTGCGGGACGTACTGGACACCTCGGCCGGTCTCGCGGCCGCCTCCACCACGGCCTTCGCGCTGACCATGACGGTGGCGCGGCTCGCGGGTGACCGGATCGTGGACCGCTTCGGCCCGGTGCGCACGGTGCGGGTGGGCGGTGTGCTCGCGACCGCGGGCGGGCTGCTGGTGGTCGTGGCGCCCCATCCGGCCGTGGCGATGACCGGCTTCGCGTTCATCGGGCTCGGTGTGGCTGTGGTCGTGCCGCTCGCCTTCGCGGCGGCCGGGCGCAGCGGCCCCAATCCCAGTCAGGCCATCGCAGGCGTCGCCACCATCACGTACACCTCGGGACTCATCGCTCCCTCGGCGATCGGCGCGGTCGCCGACGCGACGAGTCTGGTGGTCTCCTTCGGCCTCGTGACGGCGCTGGCGTGCGGGCTGGTCGCGGGCGCGGGGGTGCTGCGCTCGGCCGGTCGGGAGAGCGCGAGGTCGGGCGTCTCGGACACGGTGACGCGGGCTGATTGCAGCCCCTCCGGCGATTGAGGAGCGGGGTACGGCGCGAAACCCCGCCGGCGCGGAACCCCGCCGGCGCGGAGCGCGCGCCGCTCAGCCCGCGATGGAGTCGAGCTGTTCCGCCGCGGGCCGCAGCACCCAGAGGTCCCCGCCCGGCGGAGTCTCCAGGCGCGGGACCGCGGCCTTGGCCTGCCGGTCACCGGCGTCGGCGGCCGCATGCACCACATCACTCGCCGCGTACCGGTAGAACTCGAGCTCGGGGTGCGGCCAGGCGGCCGCCCCGGTCGCGGCGGGCAGCAGATAGTCGACCGCCTTGAACAGGCTCTGCGCCTGCGGCCCCTGATAGGCCCAGAGGTTCACACCCACATGCTTGCCGATGGCCGCGAGCCGGGTGTACGCGACCAGGTCGAAGGTCGAGTAGTGCCAGCTGCGGGTCCGGGCAAGCTCCTGCGGCTGACTGCCGTCGGCGGCTATCTGGGGGTCGATCCGCTTGCCGCGGGCGTCGAGGACGACCTTGCGCGCGAGGTCCTTGTCGCCGGCGGCGAGGGCCAGGGCGGCCACCTGCATGTCATGGAACGTGCCGTGGTTGTTCTTGGCCGCCGACTCCTCCTTGCCGAAGGGAGAGTTCACCAGCCAGTCCAGGAAGGTCGTGTTCCACGCCCGCACCGCCGTCCGGTCGCTCGTCGACCAGCCGGGCGCCCCGGTGTCGAGGATCGCGACGGCGTCCAGGACGCTGGTGTACTGCTGGGAGAAGTCGATGATGCCGATCGCCCGGCCGTCGTACTTGCAGGGGATGAACTGCCCGTGGTTCAGATTGGGGTTCATCCGGGTCGCCGGGTCCACGAACCAGGTGCGCAGGATCGTCGACGCATGCTCGGCGTACTGCTTCTTGCCCGTGTAGTACCAGGCCAGGCTCAGCGTGCTGACCGAGTTCACGACCTTGCCGATGTCGGGGCGGTCGGTGCCGGTGTCGACCTCGGGATTGCGCTCCCCGTCGCGCTGGACGTAGGGGCAACCCCAGGGATTCTCGGGCGTCTTGGGCTGCGAGGGCCACCAGTAGGGCGCCTGGCTCAGATAGTCGTGGACATCGCCGCCCGGTGCGGGCTTGGGCTTGTCCACGACGGTCCAGGGCCCCTGCCCGAGCCAGCCGTCGGCGCGTGCGACAAGGGCCTGGGCCGCCTTGCGCAGTGCCGGGTCGCCGTGGTCGAGACGCGACTTGGCCTCCTTGAGCCGCTTGCCGTCAATCACCACCGTCTTCGGCACCCGATGCGAGCCGGTCGTGGCCGCGGCCTGGGACGACGCGATCGGTACGAGCACGGTGACGCAGGCGGCGACGGCAGTGAGCACAACTCCCAGGCGCCGTCGGGGTCTTCCGGTCATCGAGCGCTCCCATCAGATACGTGAACGAAGTTCATGAACGGGACCGTGTGAGCGTAGGGCCGCCAGGTACAAGTGACAATGCCGAGCGCACGATTCACGGATGGGACTCGGGCCCGGCCGGCGCATGACGATGGCGCCGATCATCGAAGGCCCGTCGAAGTGGAGCGGGCCCGTGCACCTCGGCGTGCGCCGGCCCCTGCGCGGCGACGGGCGGACTCCCGCTCCCGGCGCCGTCGTACGCCCCGGCGAGCAGCTGTCCTGGCCCCGCACGGCAGGGCGACGCCCAACATATGGTGGCCGTGTTCGGCGCGTCCTTCGTAGCGCCGGTCCTGATGGGCCTGGACCCGACCTCGCGATCATGATGTCCGGCGTCGGGGGCGATCTTCCTGCTTCGAGCGCGGCGGTAGCGACAGGAGCCCCTGCTGGACTCGGGCACGTCTACGTACGACACCCAGCCGTAGGTCCTCCGTTCTGGGGAAGCCCCGGCCCGTCACCGTGCCATCCGGCCGTCGGCTGGGACGCTGCCTGCATGGCGCAGACGGAACACTTCGCGACCCGGGCCGCTCTCCGCACGTCCCCGGTCGATTCGGTGGTGGAGCGGATGCACGCGCTGCGCGACGACTGGCCGGCCACGGACGGGGTCGCCGTCTTCAACCGGGTCTATCTGTCGGTGACGGAGGAGATCGAACGACGTATCGACGACGGTGAATTCCCCGACCGGCGGGCTGCCGTCACACTGGACGTGCTCTTCGCCCAGCGCTATCTGACTGCCGTGGACGCGGCGGCCGCGGGCCGCCGGGCGCCGGCCTGCTGGCGGCCGCTGTTCCAGTACCGGCGCCATCCCGGCGTACGGCCGCTGCAGTTCGCCCTCGCCGGCATCAATGCGCACATCGGGCACGATCTGGCGCTCGCGGTGGTGGACACCTGTCGGACGCTCGGCTGCGAACCGGCGGATCTGGAGGGCGAGTTCGATCGCGTCGGTGACATCCTCATCCTGCTCGAGGAGCGCATCCGTGAGGAACTGATGCCGGGCCCCGATCTGCTGGAGATCGCCGATCCGCTGACACATCTGCTGGGTTCGTGGAGCCTGGAGCGGGCGAGGGACGGCGCCTGGTCGGCAGCCCGGCTGCTGTGGGGAGTACGGGAACTCCCTGGCCTGGCCGAGGAGTTCACCGAGCGACTGGACACGGGCGTCGGTCTCGTCGGGCGCTGTCTGCTCACGCCCTGGCGCTGACCGGCCAGGGCTGATCGGTTGATCACCGTCCGAGGCCGGCCGGATCGCGGCCGGCCCCGGACGGCTGGTCTCAGTCCTCCGGCAGTTCGACCGGAGCGATTTCGTCGTAGAGGTCGCCGGGGCCCGGGTTGGACGCGTCCGTCGACCCGCCGAGCTGGTGCATCACGCCCCACACCGCGTTCAGCGCGGTCTGCACGGCGCCCTCGGCCCAGCCCGCCGTCCAGGAGATGTCGTCGCCCGCGAGGAAGATGCCGCGCTTGTCCTCGGGCAGCCGGTCCTGCATGAAGTGCGTGAACAGACGGCGCTGGTAGCGGTAGTGGCCGGGCAGGTTCGCCTTGAACGCGCCCATGAAGTACGGCTCGTTCTCCCAGGACACGGTGACCGGGTTGCCGATGATGTGGCTGCGGATGTCGACGTTCGGGTAGATCTCGCCGAGCGACTTGAGCATGACCTCCATCCGCTCGTTCGCGGACAGCGGCAGCCACTTGAGGCTGTCGTCGCACCAGGTGTACGAGAGACAGATGACGGCCGGCTTGTCGGGACCGTTGTCCAGCAGATACGTGCCACGCGTCATCCGGTCGGTCAGCGTCATCGACATGACGTCCCGGCCGGTCTGCTCGTCCTTGTCCAGCCAGAAGGGCCGGTCGACCGGGACGAAGAGCTTGGACGACTCCATGTAGTGCGTCCGCTCCATCGCCGTCCAGTGGTCGATGGGGAAGAGCGAGTCGTCACAGGCGATCTTGGAGAGCAGCATCCAGGACTGCGCGGTGAAGACGGCCGCCTGGTAAGTGCGGATGTCGCCGGAGGCGTCGGTGACGGTGATCCGGTTGCCCGCGGTGCGGTGCAGCCGGGTCACGGCCGGCTTCGGCTCGCCGTCGTGCAGCGAGGACAGCGAGGTGCCCTGTGCCCAGTGCACGATCTTCTCCGGCTCGCGTTCCCAGAGCCGCAGCGGCAGCTGCTGGCTGCCCTCGACGATGCCGCGGTGGTGGTCGTCGGCCTCGGAGTAGACGACGCGCAGGATCTCCAGAATGGAGTTGGGGAAGTCGGTGTCCCAGCCGCCGGTGCCGAAGCCGACCTGGCCGAAGATCTCGCGGTGCCGGAAGGACTTGAAGGCCTCGGACTCGCAGAGGAAGCCGTAGAACGTCTGGTTGTCGAGCTTCTCCACCAGCTTCGCCCAGATCTCGCGGATGCGCGGCACATCGCGCTCGCGCATGGCGCGGTTCATGTCGGAGAAGTCGGCGCCCTCTTCGAGGCAGGCGTTCCAGGCGTCCATCACATCGCGATAGACCTGCGGCAGGTCGTCGATGGTCTCCGCGTAGTGCGACTCGCCCTTGAGGTCGACGACGGTCGACGGGGTGACGGGGGCGAGCGGGTTGGGGAAGGACTGCGTGGTCAGGCCGACCAGGTCGATGTAGTGCTGCAGCGCGGTGGAGGAGGGCGGGAAGCGCATGGCGCCCATCTCGGCGCTCAGCTCGTCATCGCAGCCGTCGAAGCCGACGGTGCGCAGTCGGCCGCCGATCTGGTCAGCCTCGTAGACGACGGGCTTGAGGCCCATCTTCATCAGCTCGTACGCGGCGACGATGCCGGAGAGGCCGCCGCCGATGACCGCGACCTCGGTGCCGTGCTCGGTCGCCGGTATCTGGCCCAGGCCGGCCGGGTGGGCGAGGAAGTCGTCGTACGCGTACGGAAAGTCCGGACCGAACATGGTGATCGGCGGCTGCTCGTCGGTGTGCTGGACAGCAGTGGTGGGCACCGTGGACGTCATGGGGTACGGACTCCTTGCGGGGAAAGCGTGAGCGGCAAGCGGGAAGGGGTTCAGACCAGGGAGGTGTACAGGCCGGGGCGGCGGTCGCGCAGATACGGATTGGTCTCACGCGAGGCGCTCAGCAGACCGGGGTCCACCTCGCCGATGACGAGCTCCTCGCCGCGGCCCGCACGGGTCCTCACGGCGCCGTCGGGGCTCGCGAGGCAGCTGAGTCCGACGAACTCGAACTCGCCCTCCGGTCCGGTCCTGTTGACGTACGCGATGTACATCTGGCTCTCGAAGGCCCGCACCGGGACGAGGGACTCGGCGACGAACTGGAAGGGGTGCATCTGGGCGGTGGGCACCAGCAGCAGATCGGTGCCGGCGAGAGCATGCGCCCGGACGTTCTCCGGGAACTCCACGTCGTAGCAGATCAGCATGCCGATCCGGATCCCGCCGAGTTCCGCCTGGACGACCGGCTGCTCGCCCGGAGTGAACCACTGCTGCTCGAAGCAGCCGAAGAGATGGGTCTTGCGGTAGTTCGCAAGGCTTTCGCCGCCGGGGCCGATCAGCTGCGCGGAGTTGAAGATCCGCTCGCCGTCCCGCTCGGGGTATCCGTACATCACCGCGATGCCGTGGCGCGCGGCGATCTCCGCGACGGACCGGGCGCCGGGGCCGTCGGCGGGCTCGGCCAGCACCGGGACCTGGTCACCGATCGCGTACCCGGTCAGAAACATCTCGGGGCAGATCAGCAGCCGGGCGCCGGTGGCAGCGGCATTGCTCGCGGCATCGTCGAGCACCTTGAGGTTCTCGGCGACGGAGCCCGGTATGCCGGAACTCTGGAGCAGTGCGGTGCGCAGCGGGGGCATGAGCAACCTCGGGGCGATGTATGCGGGGTGAAGAAGACGTTAAAACGGTACGGTCCGGACTCCCGCCCGGACAAGGCGGGACCGTTGCGCGTCGCTGGTCGATCCATTGCGCGATGTGTACCCGCGGCGGTGATTCGTTGCGTGCGCCGGGATCAGACCACGGTCGGAGAGGAACGGGGCTCTCCCCCGCCGGGCGGCGGAGCACCGGTGCAGCCTCTGGCTCGATGTGCCGGGGAGCCGCCGCCGGAAGAGTGGTGGGCGTTGGATCACCTGCCGAAAGGGCCTGTCATGAGCCGCATCGCTCACCGTCGTACGAAGATCGCCGCCATCGGGGCGGCGCTGCTGATCACTGCCGGAGCCGCGGGCTCCGCCGTCGCCTCGGGGGATGGCGACGGCGGGACCCGCGAGGCAGCCGTACTCACCGGCTCCGCGAAGCTGTACCGGTCGCTCGGCGACGACATCACCTTCACCTTCGACGCACATCTGGCGGCGAAGGACAACGACGACCCGACGAAGGCGACCGGCACCTTTCGCTTCAGCCACTACCTGAACGGCAAGGGCGCCTTCGCCGAGGCCAGGGTCGACTGCCTGTTGACCGGCGGCAAGGTGGCCGTGGTGAGCGGTGTCATCACCAAGTCCGACCTGAAGGGCGCGAAGGGCAAGCGGGTCGGCATCACGGTCCACGACCTGGGCAGGAACGACCGGCTCGGCTACAGCTGGGCCGCCACGGGCAGTCCCGTGGAGACTGAGGACCTGCCCAAGTGCGTGGGCTCGGCGCCGTTCGAGAAGGTCAAGGCCGGGACGGGCGACTTCAAGGTACAGCCCTGGCACCCCAAGCTCTGACGGCTCAGGCGGGCGCGCCCGACGAGAACCGCCGCAGCAGCGGGGAGAGCACCAGCACCGACTTGGTGCGCACCACGAACGGCTCGCCCGCGATCCGCTCGAGCACCCGCTCGAAGTGGCGCATGTCGGAGGCGAATACCTGGACGATCGCGTCCGCCTCACCGGTGACGGTGGAGGCGGACACGACCTCTGGGTAGCGCTCCATGCCCCGGCGGATGGCGTCGGGCGAGGTGTTGTGGCGGCAGTAGATCTCGACGTAGCCCTCGGTCTCCCAGCCGAGCGCCGCCGGGTCCACCCGAACGGTGAATCCGGTGATGGCCCCTTCGGCGCGCAGCCGGTCGACCCGCCGCTTGACGGCGGGCGCGGAGAGGCCGACCTCGGAGCCGATGTCCGCGTAGGAGCGGCGGGCGTCCTCGGCGAGGGCGTGGACGATGCGTTCGTCGAGATCGTTCAGTCGCACTGCGGGTGGATCACTTCTCTGCTGTGGCAAGTCGGGAGCGGCGCATGCCGTATCCGAAGTAGAACACGAGGCCGACGATCATCCAGCCACCGAAGACCATCCAGGTGGTGCCCGGCATCGTGTACATCAGGTAGCCGCAGAAGATGAAGCCGAGGATCGGGGTGACCGGGAACAGCATCACCGTGAACGTGCGGTTCATGTCGGGGCGCTTGTAGCGCAGGATCACCACGGCGACGTTGACCAGCGCAAAGGCGAAGAGCGTGCCGATGCTGGTGGCATTGGCCAGCTCGCCCAGCGGGATGAAGGCCGCAAGGGCCCCGCAGAAGAGCGAGACGATGACGGTGTTGGCGCGCGGGGCACCCGTACGCGGGTTCACCTTGGCGAACAGCTTGGGAACCAGGCCGTCGCGGGACATCGCGAACAGGATGCGGGTCTGGCCGTAGAGCACCGCGAAGACCACGGAGGCGATGGCGACGACCGCGCCCGCGGCGAGCACCACACCCCAGACGCTCTGGCCCGTGACGTCCTTCATGATCTGGGCCAGGGCGGCCTCGGTGCCCTCGAAGTCCTGCCACGGCATGGCGCCGACGGCGACGAGCGCAACCAGGCAGTAGAGCACGGTGACGATCAGCAGCGACAGCATGATCGCGCGCGGGAGGTCCCGCTTGGGGTTCTTGGCCTCTTCGCCGGCGGTGGAGGCCGCGTCGAAGCCGATGTACGAGAAGAAGAGGCTGGCCGCGGCGGCGCTGATCCCGGTCACGCCGAGCGGGGCGAGCGGGGTGTAGTTACCGGCCTTGATGCCCATGAAGCCGATGCCGATGAAGAGCAGCAGCGTCACGATCTTCACGCCGACCATGATCGTGTTGACCCGGGCGCTCTCCTTGGCGCCGCCCATCAGGAAAGACATGGCGAGCAGCACGACGACCAGCGCCGGCAGGTTGATCAAGCCGCCCTCGCCCAACGGGGCGGAGATCGCTTCGGGGATGGTCACCCCGATCGTGCCGTCGAGCAACTCGTTGAGATATTCCCCCCAGCCGACGGCCACGGCCGCGACCGAGACTCCGTACTCCAGGATCAGACACCAGCCGCAGATCCAGGCGACGATCTCGCCCATGGTGGCGTACGAGTACGAGTACGAGGAGCCGGAAACCGGGATGGACCCGGCCAGCTCGGCATAGGAGAGGGCCGAGAACAGCGCGGTCAGACCGGCGATGACGAACGAGATCGCGACGGCCGGGCCGGCCAGCGGCGTGGCCTCGCCGAGCACGACGAAGATGCCGGTGCCGAGCGTCGCACCGATGCTGATCATGGTCAGTTGCCACATCGTGAGCGAGCGACGCAGCGAGCCTCCCTCGCCCTGGCCGCCTTCGGCGACCAGCTGCTCGACGGGCTTGCGCCGCATCAGCCGGGCGCCCAGGCCCTGGCTCCGGGCGGGGGACGGCGCGGTCGCGGGTGGGGCTTCGCCGTGGTCAAGCACTCCGGGGCTCCTTCATGGCTGCGGGTCGGCGGCGGGGTGACCGGCGGCCCGCGGGCATGGCGGAGAAGCCCGCGCATGAGGGGAGGAACCGCCGAGCAGACGGTCACCGCCACTCCTGGTACGGGGAGTGAGCCTACGAGGCTCTCGCTCATGCCCGTAATGCAGGGTTGTTGCGCATCTGCGAACGATCATTGCGCGATGACGGACGGCACGGGGAAACATTGCGCACCGGTGAACGAATGCCTCACAGCTCCCGAAGGCGGTCGACGATTTCGCGCAGCAGCTCCGGGTCGTTCAGACCCTCGTGGCTGACCGGCGCGGAGACCCGGATCAGTCCGGCCTCGACCAGGTCGGCCAGCAGGACGCGTACGACGGTGAGGGGCAGATCCGCGTCGGCGGCGATCTCGGCAACCGGGCGCGGCTCGCGGCGCACCAGCTCGAGCAGCGAGCTGCGGGCATGGTCGAGCCGCGGCTCGGATCCGGTCGGGTCCACGGCCGTGACCTGCGACATCAGATCGATGCTGTGCTCGGCGGCGGGACGGGTCCGGCCGCCGGTCGCGGTGTACGGCCGCACCAGAGGGCCGGTCTCGTCCTCGTACCAGTGGTCGCTCACGGTTTAGGTGTCGGTGGCCTCGGGGGCCGAGCGCGTGGGGACGGCCATATGTCGGCCCACCCGCCTGACCAGCAGCGACATTTCGTGGGCCAGCTGTCCGACGTCGGTCTCGGGGTCGGAGAGCACCGCAAGACGGCTGCCGTCGCCGGCGGGAGTGATGAAGAGGAAGGCGTGGTCGAGCATCACCATCGTCTGCCGCACGGACCCGGCCTCGAAGCGGTCGCCGGCCTCCTTGGCGAGGCTGTGGAAGCCCGCGCAGACGGCGGAGAGATGTTCGATGTCCTTCCTGGCCATGCCTTTGGAGGCGCTGCTGACCAGACCGTCCGCGGTCAGCAGCACCGCCTGGAGTACATGGTCGGTCCTGGCCAGTAGATCGTCGAGCAGCCAGCCGAGGCCCGCCGGGTCCCCCGTGGGTTCGTCAGCCATCATCGTCCGTCCCTTCATCGGTCGTACGGGAGCGCGGCTCGGCCCCCGGCGACGCGGGTCCTGCGGGATCGCCCTTGCGGCCGCGGTCGAGACCGCGCTGGAAGGCTCCGAAGATCGAGCGCATCTCTTCCGGGGACACCTCACGGTCGGGGTCCTCGGCCGCTGCGGAGGGTGCGTCGCGCAGCGGGGCGGCGAGCGATGCCTGCCGCACCCGGGTCGGCAGTCCGAGCAGCGGCGGGCCGGGCTCGGGCGGCTGCGCGGCGGGCTGCGCCTGCGGCTCCTCCTTGGCGCGGTCGTGTGCCGGCTGCACGACCTCCAGCGCCCGGGGGGCGGCCGTCGGCAGGGCCCGGACCGGGGCGGGCTGCGGCCTGCCCACCGGCTCCTTGGTCGCCTGGGCGGGCGGGCCCGGTTCCTTGCCCTGGGCGGGCGGGACCGGCTCGACGGGGGCGAGGATCGGGTGGGGCAGCAGCACTACGGCCGTGGTGCCGCCGTACGGCGAGCGGGTGAGGGTGACCCCGATACCGTGCCGCTCGGCGAGCCGGCCGACGACGTACAGGCCGAGGCGCTCGTCCTGTGCCGGGTCGAAGTCGCGGGGCCTCGCCAGCGTCTGGTGCGCCTGGTCCAGTTCGTCCGCGTCCATACCGAGGCCGCGGTCGTCGATCTCCAGCACGAATCCGTTGCGGGCCTGGCCGGTGCGCATGGTGACCTGGGTGTGCGGCGGGGAGAACACGGCGGCGTTCTCGACAAGCTCGGCGACGAGGTGCACCACGTCGGCGACCGCCTCCGCGCTGATGCCCACGGCCGGCATCGGCGGCACCACGACCCGGGTGTAGTCCTCGATCTCGCCGACCGCGGCAGCCACGATGTCCACCACGGGTACCGGCTTGCGCCAGCGTCGTCCCGGTGTGGCGCCGGAGAGGATGATGAGCCCCTCCGCATGGCGTCGCATCCGGGTCGTCAGATGGTCGATCCGGAACAGGTCCTCGAGCGTGTCCGGGTCGGTGGTGCGGCGTTCCAGAGTGTCGACAAGCTTCGACTGCCGGTGCACCAGCGCCTGGTTGCGGCGGGCGATGTTGAGCAGTACGGCGAAGACGCCGCGGCGCAGGGTCGCCTGTTTGACGGCGGCCTCGACGGCCGCCAGCCGGGCGGTGTTGAGTGCCCGGCCGACCTGACCGATCTCGTCAGGACCCTTCTCCTCGTCGCCGAAGTCCAGCGGCGGTGCGGCAGCGGCCGCATCCACCTCCTCGCCCGCGCCGAGCCGTTCCATCACATCGGGCAGCTGCTGAGTGGCGAGCACGTCGGCGGCGTCGCGCAGCTCCTCCAGGCGGCGCGAGATGCGCCGGCCGCTGGCGACCGAGAACCAGATCGACAGGCCGACCGCGATCAGTCCGAGCAGACCCACGACCGCGGCCTTGACCATCTCCCGGTAGGCGAAAGCCCGGCCGCGGTCGGCGGTGTTCAGCGCCGAATCGGTGCACAGCAGCATGTACCGCTTGACCGCGCGGTCCGTCGTGGTCCGCCAGGAGTCGGCGGCCATGGCCCTGCCGGCATCGGACGCGCCGGCCCGCAGCAGAGCGTCCTCACCGGCCGTCAGCGCCCGGTACTCGTCGCTCGCCTCGAAGTCCGTGAACAGCTTCCTGGAGTCGCCCGGGAGGTCGGGGACGTACGTACGGTGAAAGACCCGCCGGTCCTCGATGGTGGCGGTGAGCGCGTCGTACTGGCCGTCGGTCAGACTGCCCGCGGCACGCGCCCCGGCGACCAGAGCGTCCTCACGGGAGACGAACTCCCGCACGCGCACCAGCTCGACGACGACCTGCGCCTCGCGGGCGAGCTGGCCGGCCTGCAGGGCGGTGAGCGTGGACTGCACGTCGAAAGTCGGCTGCACGAGGACGGTGTACGCGTCGACGGCGTCGTCCCAGGAGATCGTCCGGGCCAGCACCCGCTCACGCAGGTCCTCCAGGCCGTCGACGGCGCCCGCCATCGCGTCGAGGGACTGGCGCTGGCGTTCGGAGAGGTCCGCACGCCGCTCCCGGTCGCCGATCGCGTCACGCATGGCGCCGACGGCCCGGTCGGTCGAACGCTGCTGCGCGGTCAGGGCCGAGACTGCGGCCGAGCCGTCCTTCCGCCCCGCTCCCAGATACGCGGCGGTGAGCCTGCGTTCGATCTGGATCTGCCCCACAGCGGTGTCGACCGGGGTGCCGAAGTCCTCGTACACACTCTGGACCCGGATCAGAGCCCTGAGGTCGCCGGTGACCGAGACCATGGCGAAGGTCCACAGCCCCATCAGAGCGATGACGGGTATGACCGTCAGGGTCACGATCCGGCCGCGGATCGTGGGGCGGCGGAATCGCCGGCGCATGGTCTCCCCAGAGCACATAGAACAACGGATCGGGGGCAACTGATCGGCAGTGGTTACCCCCCGGTAAGCGCAGTCAAGCTACGCGATTTGGCATGCGCAACGCAATGTTCCTGCAGGTAACGGCGGGGACGCCGGAGCGGTCCGATGCCGGACTCGATGGACACCTCGTCGTGTCTGCCGCATGGTGCCGCACCGGAGTGGACAGCGTTGGACTGCACAGCGTTGGACCGCACAGTGATCGTGCGGTTTCCGCACCCGACCTTGGGAGGCCCGCGTGACCTGGCTCGAACCCGGCCCCTTTCTGCGAGGCGTGGCCTGGCTGGACCGTGGGCGCGCGGTGCGCGCGGACCCGGCCGATCTTGCCCGGCTGGCGTGGGACGCCGGCGAGCGGGCCGCACTGCCCATCGGCGTACGGCTGGAGTTCACGGCAGACGGCGCGGACGCGGTCGAGATCCGCTACCGCGCCACCGTGCCGGGTCCGACCGACGCGCTGCGGGATCTCGCGCACTGCTTCGCGCTCTGGCAGGGCGGCGACTGTGTGTCCGAGACCTTCACCGACCCCGCCGAGGAGGCGGTCGTCACGATCAGCCTGCCCGGCGGCACCAGTGGCCCCTTCACCGTCCATCCGCCCGAGGCCCAGTCCCCTGTGATCCTTGGAGTACGAGCGATCGGTGGCACGGTCGCGCCCGCCGCGCCACGCCCGCGCTGGCTCGTCCACGGCGACTCCATCACCGAGGGCTGGTGGTCCACCCGCCCCGCTCACTCCTGGCCCGCGGTCGCCGGCCGCACCCTCGGCCTGGACACGGTCAACCTCGGATACGCGGGCGCGGCCCGGGGCGAACTGGCCACGGCGCAGCAGCTGGCGGCAGCGCCCGCCGATGTGATCACCCTCGCCTTCGGCACCAACTGCTGGACCGGCATCCCCTGTTCGGTCCCGCTGCTGTACGAGACGACGCGCGCGTTCATCGAGCTCGTACGCCAGGGACACCCGGACATCCCGCTCCTGCTGGTCTCCCCCGTACTGCGCCCCGACGCCGAGCAGACCCCGAACCCGCTCGGCGCCACTCTCGCCGAGCTGCGTACGGCAATGGAGGAGGCCGTCCGCGACCGCATCGGCGACGGGTCCGGCGACCGGCGGCTCGCGCTGCTGCCAGGACGCGATCTGCTCGGTCCCGGGCAGCTGGCCGACGGGGTGCACCCCAATGACGAGGGCCATGCCGTGCTGGCCGCAGCGGTCGCCGACGCGCTCCGGGCGGCGTTCCCGTCAACCCGGCCGTCCGGTAGTTAAGAAACATGGGCTGAAGAGCGACATCTGGGGTATGCGAGCGGTGATGAACGCACAGCCGCATGTGGTGATCGAGGATTCGCCACACAGAGACAGCTCGGGAGCCCGCCGCGCGACCGCGGACTTCCTGCTGCATTACTGCCCCTGGGCCGACGGGGACGCAGTGCTGCTCGTCGTCTCCGAGCTGGTCGCCAACGCGCTGCGGCACACCGCCGGCTGGTGGCGGCTGCATCTGACAGCGGGGCAGGACACGCTGGTGGTGGAGATGGACGACTCCAGCCCGCTGCCTCCCGTACCGCGCGAGCCCGACTTCACCGGGGGCGGCGGATTCGGCTGGCACATGGTGCTCCAGCTCGCGGGCCGGGTGGAGGTCCGCCCGCTGCCGTACGGCAAGCGGGTGCAGGCGACCTGGATGCGGCCGGCGTCGGCTCAGTCCAGCTGCTGATCCCGCCGCCGGCCCAGCAGAGACCACGCTGCTGATTCCCGGACCCGGAGCACATGGACCTGGAGCACATGGACCTGGAGCACATGGACCTGGAGCACGCGGACTGGAGCACGCGGAATCGCGCACGCCGAAGACAGCAGGCGAAAGCGGCGTCCCGGTGGTCGGGACGCCGCTTCTCCCCTGGGGGGAATGGTGCTGCGTGGGGTGGAGTCTCACTCCACCCCAAGCAGGCCCTCACGAAGCCGTGAGGTGATGCGCGTCAGCAGCCTGGACACATGCATCTGGGAAACGCCCAGTTCCGCACCGATCTCCGACTGGGTCATCTCCTCGCCGAAGCGCATCTGCAGGATCCTCTTGTCGCGGTCGTCGAGTTCCTCGATGAGGGGCTTGAGCGCCTGGACGTTCTCCGCGATCTCCAGATCGGCGTCGGGCGCGCCGAGCCGGTCGGACAGTGGCGTCGACGCGTGGTCGGACGCGTCGTCCATGGGCATGTCGATCGAGCCGGCCGTGTAGCCGTTGCTGGCGACCACGCCTTCGATGATCTCTTCCTCGTCGAGCCCGAGGCGCACGGCCAGTTCGGCGGTGCTCGGCGCGCGGTCGAGCTGCTGGGAGAGTTCGTCGGTGGCCTTCGCCAGATCGATCCGCAACTCCTGCAGCCGGCGCGGCACATGCACGGCCCAGCTCGTGTCGCGGAAGAACCGCTTGATCTCACCGACGATGTACGGGACGGCGAAGGTCGCGAACTCCACCTCACGGCTCAGCTCGAACCGGTCGATCGCCTTGATCAGGCCGATGGTGCCGACCTGGACGATGTCCTCCATCTGCTCCGCGCGGTTACGGAACCGGCCGGCCGCGTACCTGACGAGCGCCAGGTTGAGTTCGATGAGTGTGTTCCGTACGTATTGATGCTCGTGCGTGCCCTCCTCCAGCGAGGCGAGCCGAACGAAGAAGAGCCTCGAGATCTCACGTGCGTCCTTGGGTGCCACCTCCCCCGGGTTCGCCACGTCCGGAAGATCCAGCTCCGCCATGTTCGGGCGCTGTGTTCCAGGCTGCGTGCGTTCGGCCGGGACCGTGCTCGCCGTGGACACTTGGTCCTCCCCTGCTCCGTGGTCAGTGCAGAGCGCGTATACCCCGGCTTGCTCCACACATGCCTGGGGAAAGCGAGTTGATGCCAAAACACCGTGTCCGGCCCGCGCGGCGAGCGCACGGGCCGGACACGGATGGAAGTTGCTAGTTCCAGCTGGCGTGCAGGGGCTGGCCCTCGGCATAGCCGGCGGCGCTCTGAATGCCGACAATCGCCTTCTCGGCGAACTCCTCGAGCGAGCCGGCGCCGGCGTAGGTGCAGGAGGAGCGGACGCCCGCGATGATCGAGTCGATCAGGTCCTCTACACCGGGCCGGGTCGGGTCGAGGAACATTCGCGAGGTGGAGATGCCCTCCTCGAACAGTCCCTTGCGGGCCCGGTCGTACGCCGACTCCTCGCTCGTACGGTTACGGACGGCGCGGGCGGACGCCATGCCGAAGGACTCCTTGTACAGACGCCCGTCGGCGGCCTGCTGGAGGTCGCCCGGCGACTCGTACGTACCGGCGAACCAGGAGCCGACCATGACATTGGACGCGCCGGCGGCGAGCGCCATGGCGACGTCGCGCGGGTGGCGCACACCGCCGTCGGCCCAGACGTGCTTGCCGAACTTCTTCGCCTCGGCGGCGCACTCCAGCACGGCCGAGAACTGCGGCCGGCCCACGCCGGTCATCATGCGGGTGGTGCACATGGCGCCGGGGCCCACACCGACCTTGATGATGTCCGCGCCTGCCTCGATGAGGTCGCGTACACCCTCGGCGGCGACGATGTTGCCCGCGACGATCGGCACCTGCGGGTCGAGCGCCCGGACCGCCTTGATCGCGGTGATCATCGACTCCTGGTGGCCGTGCGCGGTGTCGACGACGAGCGTGTCGACGCCCGCGTCGAGGAGCTGCTTGGCCTTGCCCGCCACATCGCCGTTGATGCCGACAGCGGCGGCGATGCGCAGCTTGCCGTCCTTGTCGACGGCGGGGCTGTAGAGGGTCGCGCGCAGCGCGCCCTTGCGGGTGAGGATGCCGGCCAGCCGGCCGTCCTTGTCCACGGCAGGGGCGTAGCGACGGTTGGCGGCGTCGAGCTTGTTGAAGGCGTCGCGCGGGTCGATGTCCGCGTCGAGCAGCAGCAGGTCCCTGGACATGATCTCGGACAGCTGTGTGAAGCGGTCCACGCCGGACAGGTCGGCGTCGGTGACGACGCCGATCGGCCGGTGGTCCGCGTCGACGACGACGCCCGCGTCATGAGCGCGCTTCGGCAGCAGGGACAGCGCGTCGGCGACGGTCTGGCCGGGGGCGAGCACGATCGGGGTGTCGAGCACGAGGTGGCGCGTCTTGACCCAGGAGATGACGTCGGTGACGACGTCGATAGGGATGTCCTGGGGGATGACGACGAGGCCACCGCGGCGGGCGAGCGTCTCTGCCATACGGCGGCCCGCGATGGCGGTCATGTTCGCGACGACCAGCGGGATGGTCGTGCCGGTGCCGTCGGGAGCGGAGAGGTCGACGGCCTGGCGGGAGCCGACGGCGGAGCGGCTCGGCACCATGAAAACGTCGTCGTACGTGAGGTCGTACGGCACTGAAGGACATAGGTCAGCCTGGCCGGTCCGCTGGTTAAGGAAACGCATGTCTTCCAGGATACGGGCTGCTCAAACCGGCCGTAGGAACCTCCGGAGCGGTCTCCGCCCTCCTGTGTCAAGGCACGAAGAAGCCCCGGCAACCCTCCACGGGGGAAGAGGGCTGCCGGGGCCGCATATAGGGACTAGCTTCGCTGCCACGTCGTCGAGGGTGAGCGGACAGAGCCGCGGGGAGGCCGACCTCACCGGTTCCCGCGACCCTGCCGCCCCACCGTGCGGCAGCCGGCGAGCCGACCGTCACACGGGTCTGTACCGCTCCGGATGCGGGACGGGGGCCAGCATCCGGAGCGGCGTCTAGGTGGCGCCCGTGGGCGCGGGATCCTCCCCGTCACGGACGACGAAGGCGAACCCTGTGACTACCCGTCGGAAGCCTCTGTGGTTGCTCCGGCCAGCGTGGCTCATAAGCTCCACGTCGACCGCCTTGCCGTCCGTCGACGGCGTGGCCTTCCAGGAGCATGCGAGGCACTCCGCTTCGAAGGTGACGTCAGTGTCCGGATGCGGCGTGATTCGGTGCGTCACGCTGCGGATGATGGTCCGGGGACTCATTGACGGCCCGCGTGCGGGTGACGCCTGATCTCTACGGCCAAATCCGTGGCGTGCGACGGGTCATGGGCGGGGCTGCCTACCTCCGTCGCCTGGCGCCATTGCTTCTCCAGGGCCGCGCAGACGTCACAGCCTGGACTCGGCGTAGGGGGCCCGAAATCTGTCGGGTCCATCAGACGTACCGGCGGCGTCGTCGCCCACGGGAAGCTCATTTCCGCACCTCGTCTCGTCGTCCTATGCACGACGCTACGAAAGGGCACAGCGCACCTTCTACGAAGTTCTACGGAATTGCACGCAGGTCACCCGAGCGAGTCAATCGCGGCAGTGATGCGTGCCCGAGCCGCAGACCCGTACACGGCCAGCTCAGCCATCGCCGCGAAGGCGCCGACGTACTGAGCGACTTCTCCCGGGGCTGTCACACTGACGGCTGCCGTCAGCAGCTCCACGTGAACTCTGTCCTCGTCGAAGACGTTGAACGTCTCCAACGTCCACATCTTCCGCGGGGCGCCCGCAGGGATGATCCCGAGCGATACGGCAGGGAACGCCATGGACGCGAGCAGATAGCCCAGTTGTCCCGCCATGGTCTCCACTCCCCCGACCACGTGTCGGAGGACGGACTCTTCGAGTAGGAAGGCGAACCGGTGATCGCCTTCCCTGATCACGCGCGACCGTGCGAGCCGTGCCGCAACCGCCTCCCCGACGTCGTCCGGCGTTCCGTGAAACTCCGTGATGTTCGTCAGGAGCGACGTTGCATACTCGTCAGTCTGGAGCAGTCCGGGGACGACGCTGGCGCAGTAGACGCGAAACACGCGGGTGCGCTCATACAGCGGGACGCGGGACTCCTGGAGCCGGCGCAGGCCGGAGCGCTGCAGCCGTCGCCACTGGACGTACATCGACTCAGCCGTCCGGCTCGCGGCAATCAGGTCGGGCGCCTGATCCTCTGCTCCGCACACGCGGCACCACATGCGAATGTCGGCGTCCGACGGAGGCGTCTTAGCGTTCTCCAGCCGCGACACCTTCGACGGCTGCCAGACGGCTTGTGCTGCCAGCTCCCGACCCGTCAGCCCAGCATCTAGCCGGAGATCCCGCAGGCGCGCAGCGAGCGCGCTACGGGCAGCCTGGACGCTGGACGACGGGAACGGGGCCATGGTGTGTGTTAGTCAGACCCGGTAGTCCTCGTGCGGGACCGCGCGGCCCCACACTGCCTCGAAGGACGCTGCACATTGCTTGACGACGTCCGGCGCCTCTTCCAGCTCGTGCCCGATGAACGCGCCGTCGCCAGAGAACAGACCGAACCGGATCAGTCGGTCGTCAAAGATCCACAGATCGTTGCCAGGCAGCATCAAGTCCGACGCCATCCGACGTGGCAGCCAGCGCACTTGCTCGCCGGCCGCGATGTTCTGCGCGGTGCATGCATGCTCGTACCGGATGTAGTCGGTGACTGGCTCCGAGACGATGCGGGCACGACGTACAACGGCGCCGCGCCCTACCGCTTCGGCCACGACGTCATGGAAGCCGTTCCACCACGTCGACCGGTCGTCCAGGTCATAGCGGTGTCCTGCCTTCCATGCCGCGAAGTCCGCGTCTTCGTCCGCGACCCCGTAGACGTCTCGCATCTCCAGGTGCACGGCGGAGCGCTGGCAGTTGGCCAGCAACTCAGCGAAGGACGGAACCTTCTGCGGCATCGCATGCCTCCCTCAAGACAGCTGCCATGCGGACTGGCAGACGGAGGACAGTCTCCGTGTCAGGGATGGGCCCGGCTGCCAGGCACTCAGCCTGCGTCACCTCGTCGGCCTTCCAACCCTGGATCACGAACTCCTGCTTCTCCTCGTCGACCCATACCGTCGGGCAGTTGTCGCCGTTCGTGTTCGGATCCTTCGCGATGAACCGTAACGTCATGGCTCCTCCATGGTCGCGTTCGTTGCGCAATGTTCTACGAGCGTCACCTCACGACGGAAGCACGTCAAGGGTGCCGGTCGTCAGAGCGCGAAGCCCGTAGCGCGACGGAAGAGCCGACCGTGCCACGGGGTGCAGAACCGCTTGACGCGTCCGGCTCCCGCCTTCTGCTCAATGGGATCGCCACAGTGCAAGCAGGTGGAGGGCTGAGTCTTGGCCGGCGCAGTGAAGTCCATGTCTGTTGTCCTCTCAGGAACGGGAACGCCCCGCGTCCATGTCGGCGCGCGGGGCGTGATGAGCTGGTGCGTAGGGGACCGCCTCCCTGTCGGAAGCGGCCCCTGAGCGTGCGTCAGGATGTGCGTCAGAGGTTGCGGCCGACGTCGATCGCACCGGCTACAGCGTCCGTGTGGACGACGATGCGGTGATCGACGATTTCCGTGATCTCACGGTCTCCAACCCACACGTGGTTTTCGACCGTGATGTTCGGCGCAGTGCCGCCCTGGCCGGCGTTCGCACGCAGGGTGTCCCACTGAGCGGAGGTGAATACGGGCTCCGGCTTTCCGGTTCCGTTGACGACGAGAGAGAGCCCCGTGGGGAGCATGCCGCCTTCGTCGTACCAATGCGGTGACCTGGACTGCCACTTCGCCCACGCGGCTGCGGGGCTGCCGTAGTCCGGGCGGTGTTTGATGTAGTCCAGGCCCCAACGGATCTGCGTGGCAGGGTTCTTCCGCCAGTCAGCGCCCTCGGATGCCATCTTCTCCGCGGGCAGAGCCTGCGGGATGCCGTAGGCGCCGGACGTCGGGTTGAGCGCGTTCCAACGCCATCCCGATTCGTGCATCCACAATTCCTTCAGTGGACCGAACTGCGATGGCCCCCATCCGTAGTTGCCGAGGATGTTCTTCGCGTAAGCCTGAGCAGAGCCCGCAGCCTTCGCGTTGAACGCGGTTCCCCCGCCACCCGTCAGGAACTGCATGGGATCGACGGCCTTGCCGTTCCGGCGCGCCTCCAGGTGGAGGTGTGGCCCGGTGACGTTGCCGGTTGCGCCGACTCGTCCGATGGCCTGTCCTTGCTTCACGGACTTACCAACCGACGTCAGCATCTGCGACATGTGCGCGTACAGGGAGGCCAGTCCCCCGCCATGGTTGATCATGACGTGATTGCCGTACGGGCCTCCGCCCGTCGCCTGGCTGACCTTTCCGTCGGCCACGGCCTTGATGATCGTCCCGACGGCTGCAGGGAAGTCCAGGCCCGTGTGATGACCGGAGCTCCACATCGAACCGGCCTTACCGAACGGCGTGCCGTAGGGGACGTTGACGGGCTTCGTCCACAGTCCCCCGCCGTCGCCTCCGCCGAAGCCCAGGAAGTCGAGCGCCTTATCCTTCAGGGCCGTCAGCATTTTCCCGGGCATCTCTGCCAGTGAGCGTGCCCACGGATTCGCTAGAATCGGCTTCAGCTGATCCTTGACGTAGCTCTTCGCGTTGCCGAAAACCTTCGTCGGATCCAGGAAGTCCGCGGCACCGGAGAAGAAGTCTCCGACCGCGCTTCCCTTGTTCTTCAGCCACCCGACAACTCCGCCGTCCTTGAAGGCCGGCATGCCCGCGGAGATGGCTCGCTGAACGCCGCTGATTCCGCCGGAACGGGCAGCTGCGTTCCACTCGTTGATTCGGTCCGCGCCAACTGCGCGCGTCCACTCCGGGCGCATGATGGCCTCACCGCCACCCACGGCGATGACACGGTCATCTCGTCCCGGGGAGTACCCGGACATGATGCCGCCCGTTGCGAACTTGTCTAGGTTCAGTGGCTTCAGTTGCTTGGCACCGGTAATATCCGCAACCTTGTTCCACAACGGCACAATTCCGCCGTTGTAAACGTACTTGAGGATGAACCTAACTGGCTCCTTGGCAATGCCCTGGATCTGATCCCACGCCTTCTTGATGGCCTTCCTGCCATCTTCGAAGGAATCACTGACGACCTGTACGGCCTTTTTGATGTTGTCGAATGCCGGCTTGATGGCCTTGTTGTACAGCCATCCCGCCTTGTCGCCAATCCACCCGAATACCGGGCTGAGGACTTTCTCCCACAGCCACTTTCCAGCGGCGCCGAGGGCGTCGAAAGTCTTCTTGGCTTCCTTCAGCGCAGGCCCGATAGCCTTGTCGTACAGCCACTTTGCCTTGTCACCGATCCAGGTGAAGGCGGGACTGAGCGCGTTGTTCCACAGCCACATTGCCGCGTCGCCGATGCCACGGAACGCCGGGCCTAGCGCGTTATCCCACAGCCACATTCCGATTACGCCGAGAGCCTTGAACGCCAGGTACGCAGGCAGAAGGACGAGCGTTACCAGAGCGGTGAACAGGAACTGAGCGGCCTTGCCGATGAAGTCGAAGGACGGGCGGAGTGCGTTTTCCCACAGCCACACGGCAATGTCACCGATGGCCTTAAGTGCCGTCCATATTCCGGAGAATACGGGCTGCAGCACCTTCGTCCAGAGGAACTCTGTCGACGTCTTGATAGCCGCCCACGTCGTATCGACTGCAGTGCGAAACCAACCGACGTTGTGGTACGCCCAGATGATCCCCGCGACGAGCGCAGCGACAGCTACCACAATCGCCATGATCAGCGGGACAATTCCCGTAGCAGCCAACGCCGCGGACCAACTCCACGTTTCCAGTGCGGCAAGCGCAACGGCTGTGTTGTAGATGCCCATCGCGATGCCAAACGCAGCCATTCCGAGGGTGATGGCCTTGTTTACCGCGTACAACACCCAAAGAGTTTGGACGAGGCCAGGCATTTCCGTCGCCAACCACGAAATGGCGTCGAACAACGGTCCAACGACCTTGAACAACGCCGTCGAAAGTGGCGCAACGGCCTTCGAGAAGTCGAGCATGGCCGTGAGGATCTTGCCCAGGAACTCCGCGAGCGGGGGCCCGTTATCCTTCACGTACTGAAGGAATCCCTCGAACTCCGGAGAGCCCTTCAGGTTCTTAGCCCAGTCCGCGAATCGTCCCGTGATCCGCTGCATCGTCGACGAGATGCCATCCATGTGCGGTAGGAAGGCGTCGATGACGCCTGCCATGCCCTTCAGCACGTTCCCGAAGGCGACTCCAAGCCCGACAATGGCAGGCTTAGCGCTCTCGGCTATGTCCTTCTTGAAGCCCTGCCAGAACGGCGTCTTGAGCTCTGCGGAAGCCTTGTCCATCAGCGTCTTGATTGCCGACGATGCTGCCAGGACGAGCGGCGTCAGTCCGGGCAGCGAGGCTTTCGCTCCGTCGACGGCCCTCGTGAAGATGGGGAGCGTCGCCGGCTGAAGGCTCTTCTGCCACGCATCGAACGCGCTCTTGATGCCACGCGGCCCGGCTATGGAGTCGTACAGCTCGCGCTGTGATGGTGTCAGCTTCGCGAGTGCCCGCTGATACTCGTCCTGCTTCGTCGTCGCCGTGGCGGTCACCTTCGACGCGGACAGCCGGGCAGCGGCTATGCCGCGCTCCGCGGACTTGATGGCGTCGGCCGCCTGTACCTGCGCGGTCGCTACGGCCTTCGTCGCCTTGACGAGGGCTGCAGCCTGATCCGCGGTATTGCGATGCGCGGCGGCTACGCGTTCCTGCGCCCGGCGGACGACGTCAGAGCCTTCGACGCCGGCCTTCCGCTGCTCCGCGGCCGACTTCTGCAGATCCTTGTAGTCCTGCGACTGCTGCTTCGCGTGAAGCTTGGCCTGGTCGTACGTCAGTTGCGCTTCGTCACGCTGAAGCTGCGATGCCTTCGGATCCTTACGGACCTCCTGGAGGCGCTGCTCTGCTTCCCTGACGCGGAGTGCAGCCTCCCTCTGGGAGAGTGCACCTTCCTCCAGCTGGGCGTTCAGGTCCCGCAGCTGCTGAGCAGCCGTCTTCCGAGCCGTCGTCAGCTGCTCCTGTGCCTGGAGCTCCGCGCGCTGCGCGTCAGCGAGGCTGCGTTCTGCGCGTGCCACGCCGTCGTTGGCGTTGGCTATGGAGGTAGCCGCCTGACGGTGGGCGGAGGCGAGTGCCTGTTGGGCGGAGGCCATCTGAAGCGCTCGCTGCGACGCCTGAACGCCGGCGTTGGCTCCCGCGTTCGTCGCCTGCGTGGTGTCCTTCTGCGCGGCGCTCTGCGCCTTCAGTGCCTCCCCCACGCCCTTGATGGCGGGGACGGAGGCAAGTCCGAAGGCTCCGACTGCCGCTCCGTGTTTGTAAGCACTTCTTTGGGCCCCAGTGCACGGATCTGAAGTGGCTCCGTGGCGTACGAAGTTGATCTGGCTCCACTTGGCGAGCACGTGCTGCGACGTGCCCTCTTTGGAGTGAATGCACTGCTCCGTCCGCCCGGCGGCGGCAGGGTGTGTGCGTCGATCACGGTCTTGTCGGAGGCCGTGTGTGTTGATCGCGGTCGTGTCGGGAGGCCGGGGTGGGTTTGTCGCGGGCTGAGTTGTTCGCCGCGATCCGGAGGGACAGACGTCTCGATCCGGAGCTGTCGCAGCGGGCTCTCGGGGAGAAGTACGGAGTGCACCGGCGGACGGTGCGGCAGGCTTTGAATTCGGCGGTTCCGCCGCCCAGGAAGAAACCGGTGCCGCGGGCGACGGTCCTGGACCCGGCCAAGGGCTGGATCGACGCGATGCTGCGGGAGGACCTCACTGCACCGCGCAAGCAGAAGCACACCGCCCGGCGGATCCATCAGCGGCTCGCGCAGGAATACGGCTTCGACCAGGCGTCGTACTCGACGGTCTGCGACTACCTCCTGGTCCGGCGGCCGCAGATCGAGGCCGAGGCCCGGGAGGGGCACCGGCATTTGGACGGGATGGTCCCTCAGGTGCATCTTCCCGGCGAGGAGGCGGAAGTTGACTTCGCTGACGTGTGGGTCCGGCTGGCGGGCGAGGTGGTCAGGTGCCACCTGTTCACGCTGCGGATGTCGTACTCGGGCAAGGCCGTCCACCGGGTCTATGCCTCGCAGGCCCAGGAGTCCTTCATGGAGGGGCATGTCGAGGCGTTCAACGTGCTGGGCGGGGTGCCGGCCCGGCACATCCGTTACGACAATCTGAAGCCGGCGGTCAACCGGATCTGCACCGGCCGCAGCCGGGTGGAGTCGGAGCGGTGGCTCAACTTCCGCGCCCACTACGGCTTCGACGCCTTCTACTGCATCCCCGGCCAGGAAGGCGCCCACGAGAAGGGCGGAGTCGAACACGAGGGCGGACGCTTCCGCCGCACGCACCTCGTCCCGGTCCCCGAGGTTGCCTCGCTGGGCGAACTGAACGAGAAGATCGCCGCGATCGACGCAGCTGAGGACGCACGGATCCTGTCGGGCAGGCTGACCACCATCGGCTTCAACTTCGCTGCTGAGACGGACCAGTTGGTGCCGCTGCCGTTCGAGGAATTCGAGTGCGGCATCACGCTGACCCCGAAGGTCGACCGCAGCAGCCGGATTACGGTCCGCCAGTGCCACTACTCGGTGCCTGCCCGGTTCATCGGGCAGAACGTGCGCGTGCTGCTGCGGGGCAATGAACTGCTGGTGTTCGAGCGGCGGACGATCGTGGCCCGTCACCCGCGGCTGACCCGGCGGGGCGAGTTCCGCGACGAACTCGATCACTACCTGGAGATCCTGCTGGCCAAGCCGGGCGCCATGGCCGGCTCCACCGCGCTGGCAACTGCCCGGCAGAACGGCTCGTTCACCGAGGTCCACGAGGCGTTCTGGGCCGCGGCCCGCACCGCGCATGGAGACGCGGCCGGGACCAGGGCCCTGATCGAGATTCTGCTGCTGCACCGGCGGATGCCAGCTGAGGCGGTCCAGCTGGGCATGGCAGCCGCGATCCGGGCGGGCGCCGTCACCGCGGACGTGGTGGCCGTCGAGGCCCGCAAGGCAGCCGCGCAGGCACCTGATCCGGCTGAGGAGGTGGACGACGGGGACGATCCGCCGCCGTGGGCCGAGCCCAGCGGGGTGGTGTCACTGACAGCCCGCAGGGCCCAGCTTCCCGAGGACAAGCGCCCGTTGCCGACCGTGAGCCACTACGACCAGCTCCTGACCCGCCAACCGAAAGGCACTGCATGAGCACGACCGCTGCACCGACCCGCCAGCACGTCCCGCCGCCCCGTCGGGATGTCGGACCGGAGGAGGCCGTGGACACGGCCATCGACGAGGCATGCCGCAGCCTGCACCTACCCACCATCCGCAGCCGGGTCGGGGAGATGGCCGATGAGGCGATGCGCCAGCGGTCCAGCTATAAGGACTTCCTCGCCGACCTGCTGGAAGCCGAGTGCGCCGAACGCGAGGAACGGCGCAAACAGCGGCTGGTCAGAGACGCCAATTTCCCCCGGCCCAAGCGGCTGGAGGACTTCGACTTCACCGAGAACCCGAACGTCACGCCGGAGCTTGTCGGCACCCTGGCGGACCCGGCCTGGGTCAAGGCCGGGCAGCCGCTCTGTCTGATCGGCGACTCCGGCACCGGCAAGTCCCACCTGCTCATCGGGATCGGCACCGCCATGGCCGAGGCTGGGCTCAAGGTCCGCTACACGACCACGGTCAACCTGGTCAACGAGCTCGCGGAAGCCGCCGACGAGAAGAAGCTGGCCCGCACCATCGCGCGCTACGGCCGCGTTGACCTGCTCTGTCTGGACGAGTTCGGCTATCTCGATCTGGACAAGGCCGGAGCCAAACTGCTGTTCCAGATCTTCACCGAGCGCGAAGAACGGAGGGCTATCGCCATCGCGTCGAACGCTCCGTTCTCCGAGTGGAAGCAGACCTTCACTGACCCCCGGCTCTGCACGGCAATCGTCGACCGCGTCACCTTCAACGCGCACATCGTCGAGACCGGCACCGACTCCTACCGCTTCGCCCAGAGTCAGAAGAAACGGCGCCGCTGACCTCGAACGACAACTGCGGCCGGGCTCCCTCACGGGAGGCCGGCCGCAGCCGCGTTGGGCCCGGCCGCCAAGTCCCAGTGCCGACCAGACCATCGCCCGTTCTCGTCCAGCCGCCACGGGCACTGGGCGGCCCGCAACCTGAGTCGAGTCGGGTCGGCAGCCTCCACGCGCCTGTCGGGGGCGCGTTTGCGGAGGTCTGACCGAGGCTTCAAAACTACCGCGCCGACCCCCGGTCACGGCCAGCGGAACCACTCGTTCGAAGTGGGGCCAAATCACCTTGCTACAGGGGCGTGAATCACACCAATACACGCCCCCTCCAGCCGGTGAGTGGAGCCAAAAGAAGTCCGTGCACTGGAGCCAAAACAAGTGCTTACAGACACGCTCCGGCTGCCGTCGCTGCGGACACCACAGCTCCGAGCCCTGCGGCAATGACAGGGCCGAGCGGGATGGCCGTCAGGATTGCCATCTGGATACCGAGACCCATGAGCGCCGACCGTGCGCCCGTCGTGTCGACGTCGACGCGGACACTCGGCTCTGCAGCGTCGACGGCTGCGATCTCCGCACGGATCTCCGCGAGCGCTGCCCGCGCGGCTGCCGTGTCGGCCCGTACCGCGACATTCGGGTGTGACGCTCCGAGTCGAGCGAGTTCGGCCTCAATGCGGACTATCTCCGCCTCAGCCGTTGCAGCGTCGACATCGATGCCGATTCTCTTCTTAGAGAGTGTCTCCAGCTTCGCCCGAAGGCGCGTGAGTTCAGCGTCGACTCCTGTATCCGAGAGCCGGACGTCCAGCTTCGGCATTGCCTTGAACGCCGCTTCTAGCTTCGCCTTCAACGACCGGGCAAACGACCCGCCGGTGTCCGATCCCTGTCGAGTTGCGGCTCGTTGTGCAGCGTTGCCGCCCTGATTGATGGCGTTGGGCAGCGCAACGACGATGTGGCGGCTAATCTCGTCGCCCAAACGCCGTCCGGCTTCCTCCCCAACGCGATCCGCTGCAGGCAACACGATTGCCTTCAGCTTCGTGTGGAATTGCGGTGCGACCGGAACAACGTCAACGCCGGCGCTACCGACGATATCCAGCTCAGGCATCGATCCTCCCGAGAAGAGGACCAATGTCAGACGGCTCGTTACGGCCGTCGAGCAGCCGCCTCAATCCGTTGAGCGTCTGCAGCGCGTCAGCGATTTCCTTCGAGGGTTCAGCGTCCGCCAGCGTCAGCCGAAGCCATTCGAAGTCGGCGCAGGCGTCTCCGCAGTAGCGGGCCGGCAATGCAGCACCGCCAATCAGGACGAGCTCAGGAAAGAAGGAGCACCCTTCCCTCTCGCACTCGTCATCAGTAGGTCTCATGAATGCCTCCAGGGCATGCAAAAGGCCCGTCACGCGTCCGTGACGGGCCTTCAGGGGTAGTTAGAAGCGACGCGATTCGTCGTCGAGGTAGAGGCCGGGAACGGCCTCGTTCGGGCTTCTGCGCGCGTCCAATAGGTCACTCAGGCGCAGAAGTTCGGCCGCTTGCGCGCCGGCGTCAGGGGCGTCGCTCACCTCCACCTTCCGCGCACGAGCGCACCAGACCCAGCACGGGCCGCCGCAATGCTGACGACGTCGGTATCCCTGCGTCGCGGACTGCGTGTAACGCCGGGGGAATTCGCACCCGGGGCGCTTACACGGCTGGGGGGTGTTGTCGAGTGGCATTGCTCCTCCTAGAAATGCGATAGGGCCCCCGTCCGAAGACGAAGGCCCTGCGTCGTAGTTGTGCCCGCTTACGTCAGCTCAGTGACGAGCGCAGATATGTCTGTCAGCGTCGACGGGGCGCCGCGGAATCGCTGACCGGTCATTGCGATGTAACGGCCGGAACCGTACACCTCCACTGCGTATCCGCCCTCTCGTCGAATCCGCCGTCCCTGCCGGACGTTGGCGAATCCGAAGACGTGCAGACCGTCGCCGGACGGGGACACCTCTACGTAGGTGGCGCCCGCGTCGCGGATGATGGCTGCGGCCCACGGAGCCAGACGGCCGGTGAGCGGGTTAAGGCAGTGGTCCAGGTCGATGCAGACCACGTCGTCGACGTCGGAGAGCACGAAGCCCAGTCCGACGCCGGCCACGGACTCCGTGGCGGTTTTGTAGCTGCTCCAGGTGCGTGCGTTCGTCGACGAGGCAGCCATGCCGGTTGTCGTCAACGGTCGCTTGTCCGCGGCTCGTCGGACCCACCTGTCGCAGGTCGTCAGCTCCGCGGGGAGCGATGTGGCAGCCTTCGCGGCTGCGCGGGACAGTGCCTTCCGGCACCGTGGCGAACACGAGCGCGTGTGGGCTCGCGCCATGATGGCGAGAGGGCCGGCGCAGTGCTCGCAAGTTCGGGTCATGCCTCTATCGTAATGGAGGGCGGTCACACTTTCAAGCCTCCCACCTGCACAGATGCAATCGGTAAGTCATGCCGGCGCGTCACGTTTTCAAGCCTGCCTCGTCCCCCGGATGCCCCTAGAGGGGGCTGCGTGGGCGCCTCCGGGCCTGCCGGCGGAGCGGGTCCGCGAGCGCCTCTCGGGACCTCCAGACCCGTACAGAGCGCGAGGCCCAGCACCTCTACGATCGGCAAGGTGGCCGGCTGGGGGTCACCCCCCTGGTCATTAGCTCGCCTAACTAACCGTATCGTTTCGTTTGGCTAACTAATCTTCGCTGCGAAGCCGGCGCGTGGCTCGCGACGATCACCGTCAGCGTGCTCGCCCATCCTGCGGGCAGGTGCGCACGTTGTACGTGCGTGGGCGAGTGTGCTGAGGTTCTGACGTAGAAGGTGACGTCAGCCCTGACCGATGGCGGACACGTGGTCGATGCGCACCGTCGTGGCCTTGCTGGTCGCCGTCACGGTGAGGACGTCGGGGTAAGCCGTCCCGCCGTACTTAGCCACCGTCGCGTACGCCAGCGTCCCTGTGACGCTCTGGCCTCCGACGAGGCTGACGACGACGGTCGTGCCGTTCAGCTCCACCGCCCGGTTCTTGATCTCCTGCTCGTGAAGAGTGCTTTCGTAGCTCATCTGCCCTTACCTTCCATCCATGGTGTAGGTGCGGACCGCAAACGGATTGCGGTCGCTCGTCGGTACGGCCTTCTTCTCTGGCCGGTTGCCGTCCTCGTCCAGGCCGTGCTTCTGGCGGTACATCGCGACGCCAGCGGAAACGGTGCCCGGCGACGTCGATGCAACGTCGCCGCCACGAGGTCCGCCGGAACGGATCGCCGGCGGGGGCGGTGGAGCGAACTCCGTCAGGAGGGCATCCGCGTCCGCGCTCAGTTCGTCGGGCGTCTCGCCGCGGAGGTACGAGCACTGAGCGGGCGTCAGGCCCTTCGCCTGGCCGGCCGCAAGCTGCTCGGTGGTTGGTTCTGCCATGTCTATGGCCTCTCTACTTCAGGGAGATATCGGGATTGCTCTCGAAGCCGTGGCGCTTCGGCGCTGGCGGTGCAGGGATATGCGTGACGATCGGATTGAAGTCGTAGACGGCCGTGTCCGGCTCGCCGACGTCAACGGCGTCTTCCGCCTCCAGCTCGTCGAAGGACGAGGGGACCCATGCGGTACCAAGGTTGGCGATGTAGACCATGTATGGAATGTCGTAGTGGCCCGACGTCATGGAGCGCAGGATGTCCGCCGGGACTCCGTCGCGGTCCAGGCCAGCCACCTCGAAGTGCCCTGCCTCGCGAAGCGCTCGAAGGCGCTGTCCGTCGGCCAGAGGACGAAGGATGTCGTACTGCGCCTGCCTGATGTTCCGCAGCGTGCCGACCATCGACGTCAGCAGCCGCCATGCCTCCGGAGCCTTGCCGCCGACTTCGATGGCCTGTTCCGCGGACCGCGCGTCCTTGAGGTCGACGGCCGTCTTCTTCACATCCTCCAGGAAGTCCTTCAGGCGCTTCCCGAGCGCTTCGAGCGCCATCTCCGCGCCGTCCGTCATTCGGAGGAAGTCCAGGTGGTTGCGGATGCTCGTCGCCGCTTCGTTGAGTGCGATGTGCTCCGACTCGAGCTCCAGGGTGTCGCGGTAGGCGTCGGCCGCGCGCTTCCCCACGTCGTCGGGAAAGTCGCCGCCGGCGCGGACGGATGCCGTCGCCTCGTCGATGACCGCCCGGCGTGCCTGGTCTCGGCTCTGGACGTCGCCCAGCGCCTTCCTGCGCGCCTCCACCTTCGCCAGCTGCCTTTCGGCGTGCGCGACGTCAGGGGCGGCTGCCCACGCAGCCTTGAATTCAGGGTTGTTGCTGTTCATTGTTTTCCTCTCGGACATGACGAAGGCCCCTGCCGTGTTGGCAAGGGCCTAGATGAAAGCTCTGTACGGCCGTTAGGCGGCTTCGTATCGGCCGACGGAATCGAAGTGCGCGGAACGTGCTTTGCGGCGCTCACGAACGCGCCTGGCACGCTCGGGCGCCTCCAGGGCGTACCGCCTCCGCTCCGCCTCGTTCCGGCAGTCTGCACAGCGTCGCGTGAATCCGTCGGCGCACAGGCTGTCGCGGTGAAAGTGCTCCTCCGTCACGGGGAGGTCCCGCTCGCACCCAGGGCACTTCCTCCGGGGCATGCTCGGCACGTCAATGAGTCGCATCTAGTTCTCCTGAGTGTTCTGTCGTTCCGTCGTCCTGACTGAGTACGGCAAATGAAAAAGGCCATCCCGAGGGACGGCCTGAAGATTGTTGCCTCGCGGCGGAGCACGTCGACGGAGGGGCGCAGAGGAGGGACGCCGCTCAACATCGTCGGCTCTACGCCGCGAGGCATGCGCCGGTGAGAGGAGGGGCCGGCGCAGCTGTCGAGTGCGTCGGCGCCGCGCCATTCGTCGGCGTCCGTAAATCGCTCTCTTTACTCTTATGGGGCGGGGGTGACGCGGAATCGCGAAGATGCGGCTTTTGCGTCCCATCCTTTTACGAAACCATTACGTTCATCTCAGAATGAGAGACAATCCAGGAATCCGCAGCTCGCGCGCCCGCCCGAACGTGCTCCGACGGGCGCCCCCTCAGCGTAGGCTCACGCAGCGTAACCTTTTGGCGAGATCACAGACCCGAGTCGCATAAACGCCCTCCTGAGCGCCTAGAAGCAGCCCCGTGACCCTGGAGGTCCGATCGCGCCTCCAGGCGCCCACAGGTCCGCCCAGTGGCTTTCTCGGGCTCTCTACGTCGACACACCTCCACATCCTCCACGCTGCGCCCTCTCGACGTCGACGGGCAGACTTCCAGGGCGGAGGTGTCAAAGTGTCAAACTTAGACCCCTTTTTCACTAAGTGGTTAACGCGTTAAGGGGTTTCCAGAAATAGGGTCTAGTTTGACGGTCCAGGCATATCCGCAGGTCAGCGCGATGCAAACTTGACGAGGTCGGACGGAATCCGACGCGCTTCCGAAGCGGACTAATGAGACTAATGGTCTGCAATGGGCTGGAATCGCAGCTTCCACCTATGATGCGGCCCCTCACGGAGGCACGTCAGCGAGCGCAGCGGAGGACGTCGACGGGGACGCGAGAGACGCCGAAGGGCCGACACCCCAGCGGGGGCGACGGCCCTTTCGTTACAGCGAGTGAGTTACGCGGCAGCGAGGATCCGGCTCGTCGACGTCGCGTGCGCCGTCACCGCGCAGCCGGAGCACATCGGCACCCAACCCCCGTCGACCGCGAGAGGCTCCGTCGGCTCATCCTCGAAGCACCATGCGCACCCTGCCGACTCTCCGCGGCAGTCGGCGCAGAACACCTCTCCGCACTCGCTGCGAACCGTGGCGATCGTCTGCACCTGCGCGCAGGCATCGCACGCGGCCGTCAGGTGGACGCTCTGCAGTGCAACGACGGGAACGCCGTAGGCGTGCGCCTCCGCCTCCAGGACGACCGCGTACGGGTCCATGGGGGCGGGCTGCTCGTCCTCCAGCGACGGCCCGTAGACGACAACTGCAGCGAACTGCCGGACGTCGATGCGGTCATGCGTGGCGACGACGGTCGGCCGGCAGAGCTGATCCGTGACGTCGAAGGCGAAGGCGTGGAGGTCCGAACGCTCCGCGTCGCTCTGGCAGGCGCCGACGATGAGGACGGGGCCCGCGTTCGTCGTCGGCCTCTCCGCGCACCCGACGTGAGCGAACACCTGGCAGCCGTCGACCGTGCCGACGGGGACCATCGCGCCGTCCTCCCCTTCGCAGACGACGCAGGCAATGCCGTCAAGCTGCGCAGGAGTGAGGGTGCCGACGTCAAGGACGCAGGAAGGTGCAGTCTCGCGGATCACGGCGTACAGCTGCTCAGGGTCGATGAAGTACAGCGAGCCGTCCGCCATGGCGAGCGTCTGGGAGTGCGGGAACCGCGGGTCGATGTCGGCCTTCGAGACGACGGGGACACCCGGGAGACGCTTCAGGATGTCGGTGGGGGCGATGTCGGAACCGGGGATGGTGATGGTTGCGTACACTGGAGTCTCCTCATGTAGGACACAACCCCGCTCTTCCGCCAAGTCGACGCGGGGTTGTGCTGTTCCCGGGAAGGTTCCCCGGGGTGTGTCCACACCTTACGCACACTCCGAGGGTGTGTCCACACCTCTGCTACGGTCGTCTCATGCCCAACCAACCGAAGACGCCTGCCAGCCGCTTCCGCATCGACGCCGAACTATGGAGCGCGTTCGGTGAAGCCGTCCCCGACGACACCGACCGCTCCGACGTCCTCCGCCGCTTCGTGGCCTACTACTGCCGCAGGCCAGGCAGCGAACTGCCGCAGCGTCCGCCGGCTGGCCCGTGGTCGACGCCTCCCGAGGGCTGAGCAACACACAGAGGGCCCACCGTGCATCGGTGGGCCCTCTGTGCGTCCGACGTCAGCGGGTCACAACTCCGCTTGATAACGCGCGTCTTCGAGCGCATCCGCCACAGGCTCTGCAGGACCAAACTCCGCACGCTCTGCGACGGTCGATGTCCGCGACTCAGCCGGCTTCACCCATACGTGGAGGCCGTACTCCAGGAGGAGCTTCCCGCGCTCCGTGTCGCTGGCTGCAGCCCAGACGTCAGCGAGCGTCCGCCCGGTCTTCCGCTCCTCCCAGTGCGGCTCTTCCTGCGGGATATCCTGAAGCGCCTTCCGACGGGCAATGAGGCGCGCCATGCGATCGCGGTATTCCGCCTCGTCTTCCGCGCCCTGGTAAAGGCCTGCGTCACGGTCGTCACGGAGCCCGCGGATAGCGCGGTTCACCTGCGCCAGGTCCCGTGTCGCGTCGCTGCCCGGGTGCCATACGCGGTCCACCTCCGGCAGGATGCCGTAAGCCTTCGGAAACTCGTCCCGCGCCCATTCGACGAGTTTCGCCATGTTGACGTACACGCCAGGCTTGTGACGACCGATTTCCGACACTCCCCCGCACGTGAATGCCCGTACGCCGTCAGGTGAGATCCGCTGCTTCAAATTCCCGCCGCATTCGTGGCACCTGGCAGCGCCGGAAAGCCAGTGCGACGCGGCAGGAGCCTTTCGGGGCGCTTGCTTCTGACCGTCCAACTGGCTGTGCAGTGCGTCGAATTCGTCGCGGCTGAATACTGGCGCCCACGCAACTACGGGAAGCCCGTCGTCGTCGACCTCCACTCCCCCGCCGGCAATGGGACGGTGCCCCAGCATCGTCGGGGATTCGAGAATGAACCGGAGCGCCCTCGTGCGCCACTGCGACGTCTGCGCCCGGTCACCTTTCGACGTGGCTCCACGCTGACGGCTGGTGGGCTCTCCGCGCTCGTTCAGCCGCCGTGCGCATTCGGCCAGGTTCTCGCCTTCCAGGATCCACAGGAGGACTTCCCGCATGACGCCTACGGCGTGCGCGTCACGGACGAGGATGCGGCCCTTCCCGCTGGGGTGCGGAGCCGGCGTCAGACCGTACGGCGCGCGTCCGCCGTGGAATCGCTTGTCCTCCTTCGCCTTTCGCATGGAGTCCTGAACGCGCGCTTTGATCATTTCGCGCTCCAGCTCCGCGAAGATGGCGATCATCTGCGCCATGGCGCGTCCCTGCGGGCCCGTCATGTCGATCGGCTCTGTGGCGGACACGAGCGCTACGCCGCCCTTGTCGAGCTCTCTCACAATGTCCGCGAAGCCGACGAAGGAGCGGGCGATACGGTCGATCTTCCAGACCATGACGACGTCGACGCCTGCCAGGTTCTCCAGAAGACGCTTCATTGCCGGACGTTCCAAGGGAGGCTTAGCTCCGGAGACTCCCTCGTCGACGTAGGCATCCCCCACGACGCGGCCCCGGCGCTGGACCACTTCCGCGCGGCATGTCTCGTCCTGACGCTGAATGGATGTGCTGGCGTCCGTCATCCGCGACAGCCGCTCGTAGAGCGCGTACCGGTCCACGTCTCCCCCTCCTGAAGCCCTATGTCCTTTAGCATCGTACGTGAGGTCGTACGGCGGCTTCAGGTCATTGAGGAAACGCACGTGCTGATCATCCCAGTCGATCGGAGTTGGCCCCCGGTCATTTCAGCCGGGGAAATCGCACGTACTTCATTGTCCCATGCCCATGCGTATGTGTGGCCTGGGAGAAAAGTCCAGCTCACGGCCGTGCGGTCGAGCGGATCCTCCAAACGCGTCCGCCGTGGGTGTCCGGGCGCGGTGCCGAACGCCTCCGCCGCGGCCGAACGGCGTGCGCCAAGGCCGTGGGAGGCGTGCATGGGCACAGGCGGATCGGACAATGAGCCCAGGACTGTGCTCTGCACGGCATGGGTGCCCCGGTCGGCCGCGTCACTCTCGTTTGTGGCGTGCCGCTGTCTGCCCAACGCCCTCTCGCAGCCCGGTGGTTGTGCACTGGACCGGTCGGAGACACCGTTCAACCCGGTGCACGAAGCCCGGCCGTGACTCGGGCTGCCGGCCCCGACGGCGGGGCCGGCAGTCGTCCTGCGAACCGTCCCGTCAGTCGTCCGGGTCAGCCCGGTCGAGTGCCGGCCGCGGTCCCGGCGGGGCCAGCAGCAGCTGGTCGGCTGCCGCCGTGTCCGTCACCAGGCTGGTGACCAGGCCGGAGCGCAGCACGGCACCGATCGCCTCCGCCTTGCGCTGGCCGCCCGCGATCGCCACCACCTCGGGGATACGGCGCAGCCGGTCGGCCTCGACCGTGATGCACCGCTCGCCCAGGTCGCGGCCGACCCGACGGCCCTCCGCGTCGAAGAGGTGGGCGGACATCTCGGCTGCGACACCGAGCGAGGCGTAGTGCGCGCGCTCCTCGTCGGTGAGCATGTCGTGCACGGTCGAGATACCCGGCTCCCAGGAGCCGATGGAGACCGCAGCGACGGTGACCTTGTCGAAGTACTCGAAGGCGCGGGCGATCCCGGTCTGGTTGCGCAGCGCCGCGGCGGTCGCCGGGTCGGGCAGCAGCATCGGGGCATAGATGGGGTGGGCCTCGCCGCCGGAGACCTGCGCGGCACGCCGCACCGCCTCGACGGAGCCGCGCTCGGCAGTCCCGGCGTCGTACACGCCGGTGAGCTGGACGACCGTGCACGGCGGCAGCCGGTCGAGCGCGGCCGCCATATGGATGGTGGACCGGCCCCAGGCCAGACCGAGCACATCGCCCTCGTTCACCAGCTCGCCGAGCAGGTCGGCGGCCACCTCGCCCAGGTTCTCCGGGTCGGGCGACTCGTCCTCGCCCTCCGCCGGGGACTCCACCACGACCGCGTGCCGCAGGCCGTAGCGGGCGCGGAGCGCGTCGGAGCGCTCTGCGTCCAGCTCGGCGGGTACGCGGATCTCGATCCGTACGAGATCACGCTCGAGCGCCGTCTCCAGAACCCGCGCGACCTTGAAGCGGCTGACGCCGAACTCCTCCGCGATCTGGATCTTGGATTTGCCCTCGAGATAGAAGCGGCGGGCCATGGCCGCCGCCTGCACCAGCTCAGCGGGTCCCATCCGCATGGCTGACCGGCCCGTCGACACCGCGTTCTCCTCACTGCTGTACACACTCCGGATCCGTCATCCTGTCAGATCCGCCGGTCCTTGATCGGCCCTGATGGGCCGAGTTCACTTGCTTGTGGCTCAGTGGTTGCAAGCCCAGGGCGCCGAGGCGATGGTCTGCTGCGCCTTGCCGCGCAGTGCCCGCACCGCCTGCGCCGGGTCCTGCGCCCCGTACACCGCAGAACCGGCGACGAAAACGTCCGCGCCCGCCTCGGCACAGCGCTCGATCGTCGCGTCCGAAACCCCGCCGTCGACCTGCAGCCACAGCTCGAGGCCGTGCTTGGAGATCAGCTCCCGGGTGCGGCGGATCTTGGGCAGCATGATGTCCAGGAAGGCCTGGCCGCCGAAGCCGGGCTCCACGGTCATGATCAGCAGCATGTCGAGCTCGGGGAGCAGGTCCTCGTACGGCTCGATGGGGGTGGCGGGCTTGAGCGCCATCGACGCGCGGGCACCCTTGGCCCGGATCTCGCGCGCCAGCCGCACCGGGGCGGCGGCTGCCTCGACATGGAAGGTGACGGATCCGGCCCCCGCTTCGACGTACTGCGGGGCCCACCGATCGGGGTCCTCGATCATCAGATGGCAGTCCAGCGGTGTGTCCGTCGCGCGGCTGAGGGATTCCACGATGGGCACGCCCAGGGTGAGGTTGGGCACGAAGTGGTTGTCCATGACATCGACATGGAGCCAGTCGGCGCCCTCGACGGCTCTGGCTTCCTCCGCCAGGCGGGAGAAGTCGGCGGAGAGGATGCTGGGACTGATCTGAACGGCCATGGGCCAAGCCTGCCACGTTCCGGGACGCTTCCCCTCCCCAGTAGGGCTCCCGGTATGGACCAGAGGCTCCCCGGATCAGCACAGTCCACGCAATCCCGGCGATTCGGCCCGGCACCAGGGGTAATTGGGGGCGTCATGGCGGACGCGTTCGCGTCCGTGGGGCAGCGAATTGAAGTACACCTCAGGCCGTGCGGCGCAGCAGCGCGAGATACATCGCGTCCGTGCCGTGCAGATGGGGCCACAGCTGTATGTCGGGTCCCTCGCCCAGCGCGGGAACGCCCGGGATCAGAGGCCGCGCGTCGAGCAGTTCGGCTTCCACGGCCGGGCCCCCTCGGCCCCTGAGCACGTCGTCCACGACCACCCGGGTCTCCGCGAGATGCGGCGAGCAGGTCGCGTATCCGACTACTCCCCCGACCCGTACGGCACTCAACGCCTCGCGCAGCAGCGCACGTTGGAGCGGCGCGAAGCCCTCGAGGTCCTCGGGGCGCCTGCGCCAGCGGGCTTCGGGCCTGCGCCGCAGCGCGCCGAGTCCGGTGCACGGCACGTCCATCAGTACGCGGTCGAACGAGCCGGGCAGCCACGGCGGCCGGGTGCCGTCGGCCGTGATGACCTGGTACGGGCCGGGGTTCCCGGCCAGCGCCCGCTCCACCAGCCGGGCCCGGTGCGGCTGCTTCTCGGAAGCCAGCAGCGACGCACCCCGCTGCGCGGCGAGCGCGGCCAGCAGCGCCGCCTTGCCGCCGGGTCCCGCGCAGCCGTCGAGCCAGCGCTCGTCGGGACCGTCCAGCGGCGCGTTGGCCAGGGCGATCGCGACAAGCTGGCTGCCCTCGTCCTGGACTCCGGCCCGCCCCTCCCGTACGGCGTCGATGGCGCCGGGCTCGCCGCCCTCGGCCAGCCGCACGGCGTACGGCGACCAGCGTCCCGGCAGCCCCGACTCCTCCCCCAGCACCTCGAGCAGCTCATCGGCCGTGGAACGTCCTGGCCGGGCGACGAGCGTCACCTCGGGCCGCTCGTTGTCGGCCTCCAGCAGGTCCTCGATCCCGGCGCGCCCGCCGCCGAGTGAGTCCCACAGCGCGGAGACGATCCACCGCGGATGCGAGTGCACCACGGCCAGATAGTCCTCGGCGTCCTTGTCGTACGGCGGCGCGACCCGCTCCAGCCAGGCGTCGAGGTCGTCCTGGGCGATCTTCCGCAGTACGGCGTTGACGAACCTCGCCCGCCCGTCGCCGAGCACCACCCGGGCCAGCTCCACGCTCGCCGAGACCGCGGCATGCGAGGGGATCCGCGTCCCGAGCAGCTGGTGCGCACCGAGCGCGAGCACATCGAGCACCGGCGGATCGACCTCGCGCAGCGGCCGGTCGATGCAGGTCGCGATGATCGCGTCGTACGTACCCTGGCGGCGCAGCGTCCCGTACACGAGCTCGGTGGCGAGCGCCGCGTCCCGCCCGTCGAAATCGTCCTTCTCCCTGGCCTTCTTGAGCAGGGGCGGCAGGACGAGGTTCGCGTACGCGTCCCGCTCGTCGACGGCCCGCAGTGCCTCGAAGGCGAGGATCCGCACGGGATCCTTCTTGGGGCGGCGGTACGGCTTCGGGGGACGGCGATGTGCCTGCTCGTTCAAAGGTGCTCCGCGATTGAAAGGGTCGAACCCCCTCAGCCTACGTCCGCGGCTCCCACCCGCTCGCCCGGGGCGATCCGCACTCCGCGCGCCCAGTCGGCTGCCCGCATCGGCTTCTTGCCCTGCGGCTGGACCCAGAGCAGCTCGAGGGCGTGCGATCCGGTGCCGACGTACACATTGTTCTTGCCGGCCGAGAGCTGCCCGGGCGCGAGGTCCGTGCGGTCGGGCAGCAGCGCCGCCTGGATCAGCTTGAGCCGCTCGCCGCGGAAGACCGTCCAGGCACCGGGAGCGGGCGTGCAGCCGCGTACGAGGCGGTCGAGGCGCAGCGCCGGAGCTGTCCAGTCCAGGTGGGCGTCCTCGACGTTGATCTTCGGCGCGAGCGAGATGCCCTCGGCCGGCTGCGGCACGGCCTGCAGGTTGCCGTCCTCGATGCCGTCCATGGTCGCGACAAGCAGCCCGGCGCCGGCGAAAGCGAGCCGGGTGAGCAGATCGCCGCTGGTGTCGGTGGACCGCACCTGCTCGGTGATCACCCCGTAGACCGGGCCCGAGTCCAGCCCTTCCTCGATCAGGAAGGTCGAGGCGCCGGTCACCTCGTCACCGGCGATGATGGCGTGCTGGACAGGTGCGGCGCCACGCCAGGCGGGCAGCAGCGAGAAGTGCAGATTGACCCAGCCGCGGGCCGGCACGTCCAGCGCCACCTTCGGCAGCAGCGCACCGTAGGCGACGACCGGGCAGCAGTCGGGCGCGATCTCGCGCAGCCGCGCCAGGAATTCCTCGTCCCGCGGCTTGACCGGCTTGAGCACCTCGATCCCGGCCTCCTCGGCCCGCTGGGCGACCGGGCTGGCGACCAGATGGCGGCCGCGCCCGGCGGGAGCGTCCGGCCTGGTGACGACGGCGGCCACTTCATGCCGGTCGGAGGCGATCAGTGCGTCCAGGGCGGGTACGGCGACCTCGGGGGTGCCTGCGAAGACGAGCTTCATCGGTGGCTGACTGCCTCTCAGGCTGGTACGTGCAGGTAACTGGCGTGCATGCGTGCGGTGACGAGCAGCGCACCAGTCTATGCGCGGGGCAGCAGGGGGCGTACGGAGGACTGTGCGCCCCGCGCACATACGCATACGCCCCCGCAGCGTGACCACATCGCCGGGTTGAGCGTTGGTCAAGAGAGATTGACCGAAAGCGGGCCGCCACGATGCTGCCCGACCCCTTTTCAACGCCGGTTCGAGAGGCTTGTCCATGGCCGACCACGCAACCCACGACGCCCAAGCCCGGGCAAGCCTGCATCTGTTGGTGCGGGACATCGAGCGGGTCCGCCGGCAGGTGGATGCTCTGCGCACGCTCACCGCCCAGCTGGGCAATGTCTACCGCCCGCGCCGCTCAGGCCCTTCCACGGGCTTTGTCGTCTACGGCAGGGCCCCGGCTCCGACCGTCCGTCTCGCGCAGGAGCTGCGGGACAGCGTCGAGACCCTGGTGACCGCCGCGGTGGACTTCGACCGTTCGCTGGGCTTCTCGTGGGACGCGGTGGGCTCGGCACTCGGGGTCACCAAGCAGGCGGTGCACCGCCGTTACGGCGCGCGGCGGGCCGCGCAGCAGGCGGGTCCGGCCGATCTGGACCACGGCGCGGAGACGGCCACCACCCGTGCCCTGGCGGTCGGCCCGGGACTGCCTGCCGTGCCCGCCGCCCGTGCGATGCCGCCGCAGCCGACGGTCAGCAGCCATTCCCTCCGCGAGGAGGCCCGCCCGAGCGCCTTCCCCGGCCCGCGCAACGGCTGACCTTCCGCCGGCTGCCCCTGCCCCCTTCGGGCGGGGGCAGCCGCTTCTTGTACGGGGTCCTGCCTCCGTTGCCGGGTACTTCCCGCCGTCAGCCTCAGCCGATGTCCGGTGGGTCGATTCTGATCCGTACCGGCTCGCCGCCGCCGCGTGCCGTCCTGGCCGCCTGTGCGGTCTTCAGTGCGGCGGCGAGCGCCGAACCGCTGCCCGGCGGAACCCTCAGCAGCACCCGCTCCCACACCTCACCCAGCGGGGGATCGCCCGGCCTGCGGGGCCTGCCGGGGTCGGTGGCCGGCACGGGGACAGGGCCAAGCACCTCGGCGTCGACCGGGAGCTCGGCCGTCGCCACGAAGGCGGCGATCGCCTCCGCCCGGCCGGTCACCGCGGCCATCCGCGACACCGGCGGGAATCCCAGCTCGGCCCGCTCGCCGAGCTCGCGCTGCGCGTGTCCCACCGGGTCCCAGCGCACCAGCGCCTGCACGGGCCGCAGCGTCGGCTCGGCGACGATCACCACAGTGCCGCCCTCGCTCTGCCCGCGCACCAGCGAGGCGGCGTCCATCCAGCGCCGCAGCGCATCCTCGCCCGCCCGTAGATCGGGCCGTCCGAGCATCGCCCAGCCGTCGAGCAGCAGCGCCGCCGCGTATCCGCCGTCCGCGACGGGCTCCGCGCCGGGCGTGCTCACCACCAGCGCGGGGCGCCCCGGCACAGTGTCCAGCACATGGTCCCGGCCCGATGTACGTACCTGGACGGCGGGGAAGGCCCGGCCGAGCTCCTCCGCCGTGCGCCGTGCGCCGACGATCTGGGCGCGCAGCTTCGTACTCCCGCACGCGACGCAGTGCCAGTCCGGCGCACCGCGCCCGCACCATCCGCACTTCAGATCGTGCGCGTCCGGCGCTTCCAGGGGTCCCGAGCAGTGCCGGCACCGGGCGGGCGTCCGGCATCGCTCGCACGCCAGTCTCGGCACATAGCCCCGCCTCGGCACCTGCACCAGCACCGGCCCGTTCTTCAGCCCGTCCCGTACGGTCCGCCAAGCCAGACTGGGCAGCCGCGCCGCCCGCGCCGCCTCGTCCCGCGCCAGCTCGCCGTCCCCGACGGTACGCACCAGGGGCGCGGCGCTGCGCACCTGCTCCCGGTCGGCGATCAGCGGCAGGGCCCACCCGCTCGCCACCAGCTGGGCGGCCTCCACCGTGCAGCTCGTACTCCCCAGCAGAAAGCCGCACGAGTCGTGCGTGGCCCTCAGCTCGAGTACCTCGCGCACATGCGGGAACGGTGCGTTCTCATCGCTGTGGCTCGAGTCGCCGTCGTCCCAGATCGCGACGAGGCCGAGATCCTGGACGGGCGCGAACATCGCGGCCCGGGTGCCGACGACGGCCCGCACCGACCCCCGGCGCACGGCGAGCCACTGCCGGTACCGCTTCTCGGGCCCGGACTCGGCGGTCAGCACCGCATGTCGCCCCTCCCCCAGCAGCGCGGTCAGCGCGGTATCGACCCGCGCCGCGCGCCGCCCGTCGGGCACGACCACCAGCGCGCCCCGCCCGGAGGCCAGCGTTGCCGCGACGGCCCGCGCCAGCTCGTCCGGCCACTGCGGCCCGGGGAGCGCGGTCCACACGGCCCGCGGCGCGCCACCACTCGCGAGCGCCTCCAGAAACGCCGCCCCACGCCCGTACCGCCCCCAGCTCCCTGCCTCCGGCGCGGCCGGCGGCGGCAGCGGCTCCGGTGAGGGCTTCGACTCGGCCCGCCCGTTCCTGGGCGGGACGGCGAGCTGCAGCACATCCGCCAGGCTCCCGGCGTACCGGTCGGCGACCGCGCGCGCGAGGGCAAGCATCTCGGGGCTGAGCACCGGCTCGGGCGAGACCACGTAGGCGAGCGCCGCGAGCGCTCCCGCGTAGTCGGACTCCGCGCGCCGCTCGATGAGAAACCCGTCGATCAGCCCGCCGCCTTCACGCCGGCCATCCCGCACCCGGTGCGCCCCGGCCCCGAACCGCACCCGCACCCGCACTCCGGGCTGCGCGTCCGCGTCGAGCTCCTCGGGCACGGCGTAGTCGAAGTACTGGTCGAGATGGAGCACGCCCTTGTTGACCATGACCCGCGCCACGGGCAGCTCCTTGGCCAGCGCGGCCCCACGCCAGGTCCGCGGCTTGGCCTTGGGCACCTTGGCCTTGCGCACGGTCTCCCGGATGAGCGCAAGCTGCTCCGGCCCACCGGCGGCGGGCTCTTCGGGCTGCTTGTTGTCGCTGCTCACAGCCAAATTCCTACCAGACGCCACTGACACGGCCACCCGCCCGAACCCCGGTACGCGCGACGGCCCCGGACCTTTGCGGTCCGGGGCCGTCACACGGGCGTTGTGGCTTACGGAGCCTTACAGCCCCGCGGCCTTGCGCAGCGCGTCCACGCGGTCCGTGCGCTCCCACGTGAAGTCCGCGAGTTCGCGGCCGAAGTGGCCGTACGCCGCGGTCTGTGCGTAGATCGGGCGCAGCAGGTCCAGGTCGCGAATGATCGCGGCCGGGCGGAGGTCGAAGACCTCGGCGATGGCCTGCTCGATCTTGTCGACCTCGAGTGTGGCCGTGCCGAAGGTCTCGACGAAGAGTCCGACCGGCTCGGCCTTGCCGATGGCGTACGCGACCTGGACCTCGCAGCGTGCCGCGAGGCCGGCGGCCACCACGTTCTTGGCGACCCAGCGCATCGCGTACGCGGCCGAGCGGTCCACCTTCGACGGGTCCTTGCCCGAGAACGCGCCGCCGCCGTGCCGGGCCATGCCGCCGTACGTGTCGATGATGATCTTCCGGCCGGTCAGACCCGCGTCGCCCATCGGGCCACCGATCTCGAACCGGCCCGTCGGGTTGACCAGCAGCCGGTAGCCGTCGGTGTCCAGCTTGATGCCGTCCTCGACGAGCTGCTTCAGCACATGCTCGACGACGAACTCGCGGATGTCGGGGGCGAGCAGCGAGTCCAGGTCGATGTCGGACGCGTGCTGCGAGGAGACGACCACGGTGTCCAGACGCGCGGCCTTGTCACCGTCGTACTCGATGGTGACCTGGGTCTTGCCGTCGGGGCGCAGGTAGGGGATGGTCCCGTTCTTGCGTACCTCGGAGAGGCGGCGGGAGAGCCGGTGCGCCAGGTGGATCGGCAGCGGCATCAACGCGGGCGTCTCGTCGCAGGCGTAGCCGAACATCAGGCCCTGGTCGCCGGCGCCCTGCTTGTCGAGCTCGTCCTCGTCGCCCTCGACGCGCTTCTCGTACGCGGTGTCGACGCCCTGCGCGATGTCCGGCGACTGCGCGCCGATGGAGACCGAGACGCCGCAGGACGCGCCGTCGAAGCCCTTCTTCGAGGAGTCGTAACCGATCTCAAGGATCTTGTTCCGCACGAGCGTGGGGATGTCGGCGTACGCCTTGGTGGTCACCTCGCCGGCCACATGCACCAGGCCGGTGGTGATCAAGGTCTCCACGGCAACGCGGGAGGTCGGGTCCTCCTGCAGAAGGGCGTCGAGAATGGTGTCGCTGATCTGGTCAGCGATCTTGTCGGGGTGACCCTCGGTCACGGACTCCGAGGTGAAGAGACGGCGGGACACATCGCTCCCTGGGGTTGCAGCGGCTGCTGGCTGATCATTTTTGGACCGGCCGGGGGCTGCGCCCCGCGACGTTCCACGAGCAGTTTATCGGTCGCCCTCCCCCGCCGGACCACCCGTCTCGCTCCGTGGGAGCTCTGTGACCTGTGACGCGACTGAAAACTGTAGGCCGATCGGCCCCAATCCACGAGCGTTTCGCCGGTTTTCGTGGGGTTTCATACATCCACTGGGCGAATCCAAGAATTCACCCGAGTCGCGGGACAACAAGGTCCCACACGGTGTCCGCGAGAGATTCCTTGGGTCCGTGAGGCACCGGCGTCTCGCCGCCGTCCGCGGCGAGCACCACGGCTTCGTTCTCCTCGGAGCCGAAGGTCTTGCGCTCCCCCACCTCATTGACCACGAGCAGGTCGCAGCCCTTGCGGCGCAGCTTGTCACGGCCGTTGGCGAGAACGTCGTCGGTCTCCGCGGCGAAACCGACGATGACCTGGGCGGGGCGGGCCCGTTCGCTGGAGATCTCCGCGAGTATGTCCGGGTTGCGGACCAGTGCGACGGGCGCGGGCTCCTGGCCGTCCTTCTTCTTGATCTTGCCTTCGGCGTACGCGACGGGGCGGAAGTCCGCGACGGCCGCGGCCATCACCACGGCATCGGCGGCCGCCGCCGCCTTGAGCACGGCCTCGCGCAGCTGGACCGCCGTGCCGACGTGGACCACGTCGACGCCCGCAGGGTCCGGTATCCCGGTGTTCGCCTCGATGAGCGTGACCCTGGCGCCGCGGGCCGCCGCGGTGCGCGCCAGCGCGTACCCCTGCTTGCCGGAGGAGCGGTTCCCCAGGTAGCGGACCGGGTCGAGCGGCTCGCGCGTGCCGCCCGCGCTGACGACGACATGGCGGCCGGCGAGATCCGGCGCGGCGACACCACGGGCGAGCACCCGGCGGCAGACCTCGAAGATCTCGCCCGGATCCGGAAGCCGGCCCTTGCCGGTGTCCACACCGGTGAGCCGCCCCACGGCCGGCTCGATCACAACGGCTCCACGGCGGCGCAGCGTCGCCACATTCTCCTGGGTGGCCTGGTGCTCCCACATCTCGGTGTGCATCGCGGGCGCGAAGACCACCGGACAGCGGGCGGTCAGGAGCGTATTGGTGAGCAGGTCGTCGGCGAGGCCGTGGGCCGCCTTGGCGAGCATGTCGGCGGTGGCGGGCGCGACGACGACCAGATCGGCGTCCTGTCCGATCCGTACGTGCGGCACCTCGTGGACGTCGGACCAGACCTCGGTCGAGACGGGGTGGCCGGAAAGCGCCGACCAGGTCGCCGCGCCGACGAAGTGCAGTGCCGACGCGGTCGGCACCACCCGTACGTCGTGACCCGACTCGGTCAGCCTCCGCAGCAGCTCGCACGCCTTGTACGCGGCGATGCCTCCGCTGACCCCCAGAACGACCTTCGGCTTGTCCAGTGTCACTGCTGCGTCTCCCCGCATTCGGATGCGTACATCCCCATGACACACCACAGGCCCGGCGGACGCTCCGCCGGGCCTGTGGTGAAGGAACAGAATGTGCCTACTGAGCCGGGCCCTCAATGGCCTCCGAGGTCAGCAGACCCGCGTTGATCTCACGCAGGGCGATCGAGAGCGGCTTCTCGTGGACGTGGGTGTCCACCAGCGGACCGACGTACTCGAGCAGACCCTCACCGAGCTGCGAGTAGTACGCGTTGATCTGGCGCGCGCGCTTGGCCGCGTAGATCACGAGGCTGTACTTCGAGTCAGTGGCCTCGAGCAGCTCGTCGATCGGCGGGTTGATGATGCCCTCGGGCGCAGTGATGGAAGAGGACACGCTAAGCCTTCCGAAGAACGTGCAAAATGTTCGGACAAAGATCAAACAACTGGGGGTCCGGGGGCCCGCGGTGTCAGCCGCTGATGTTTCAGTCCCCAGGAGACAGCTGCATCAAGGCTAGCAGCTCACGGGCCACGTCCTCGACGGAGGTGTTGACCAGGGGGATATCGAACTCCGACTCGGCGGCCAGCTCGACCTTCGCGGCCGCCAGCCGGCGCTCGATGACCTCGGGAGACTCGGTGCCGCGGCCGGTGAGCCGACGGACCAGTTCCTCCCAGCTCGGCGGGGCCAGGAAGACCAGCTGCGAGTCCGGCATGGACTCCTTGACCTGCCGTGCGCCCTGGAGATCGATCTCCAGCAGCACGGGCTCGCCCGCCTCCAGGCGTTCGAGGACCGCACGGCGCGGTGTGCCGTAGCGATTGCCCGCGAACTCGGCCCATTCCAGCAGCTCGCCATTGGCGATCAGCTTGTCGAACTCTTCGTCGGTGACGAAGAAGTACTGAACGCCGTGGCGCTCGCCGGGGCGCGGCTTTCTTGTGGTGGCCGACACCGAGAGCCATACCTCGGGGTGGACCTTGCGCATATGGGCGACGACCGTGCTCTTACCGACCCCGGAGGGGCCGGAGAGCACGGTCAGCCGCGGACGTACCTCTGCTGCCATGCAGCGATTATCCAGGTTCCCGGGAGTGCCCGAGAACGTCAGGCGGCACCGCCGCCGAACTCGCGCTCAAGTGACGCGATCTGGTTGGAGCCGAGACCGCGCACACGGCGACTCTCGGAGATGCCGAGCCGCTCCATGATCTGCTTGGCGCGGACCTTGCCCACGCCCGGCAGGGACTCAAGAAGAGCGGAGACCTTCATCTTGCCGATGACGTCGTTCTCCTGGCCCTGCTTGATGACCTCGTGGAGCGAGGCGCCGGAGTGCTTGAGTCGATTCTTGACCTCGGCCCGCTCCCGGCGAGCCGCGGCGGCCTTTTCGAGCGCGGCTGCGCGCTGTTCAGGGGTAAGGGGCGGAAGAGCCACGCCTACGTCACCTCGGATGTCGAACTGTCGGATACGGACCGGTGCGGAAGCTGGTCGCCCCACACCAGGCGAGCAACGAGCAACGCAATGCACCTGCGCTGCACGTTTACTCTTCGACGGAGACTAGCGGCCAGGACCGCTCCAGTCAGCGAGAACAGACGAAAAGTCCTGGTCAGCATCGACCGACTGGGACATTTCTGGCGAAACGACCGACTTTTGGGCCGAGATTCTGTCATTGGGCCGGCCGCGGAGGATTCCGAAGCTGCCCAGGCAGGGCCTCTGCCCCACCTGGGACCACAGCTGTGGTCGCGCCTGCGCCCGCAGCGAACAGGACCCCCGCGCCCCTTGGCCCAGGCTCAGGGCCCGGCGACCGCCGACCGCACCTCGTCCGCGAAGCGCGTCGCCGACTCGCGCAGGGCCGCCATATCCGGGCCGTGCCGCAGCACGCCACGGCTCACGCTCGGGACCACATTGCCGACCGCCGCGCCGAAGACACCCGGAAGGTCCGCGGGCGTCGCGCCCTGAGCGCCGATGCCGGGGGCGAGCAGCGGGCCGTTGATGTCAAGGTTCACACCGGCGTCGCCCAGCGTCGCGCCGACCACCGCGCCGACCGAGCCGAGCGGCTCGGCGCCCGCGTTCTCGGCCGCCATGTGGTCGAGCATCAGCTGGGCCAGGGAGCGGCCGTCCGCGGTCGTGGAGCGCTGGACCTCCGCGCCCTCCGGATTGGAGGTGAGGGCCAGCACGAAGACGCCCGCACCCGACACAGCGGCCGCGTCCAGCGCCGGGCGCAGCGAGCCGAAGCCGAGATACGGGGAGACGGTCACCGCGTCCGAGAAGAGCGGCGAGTCCTTGTCGAGGTAGGTCGCCGCGTACGCGCCCATCGTCGAGCCGATGTCGCCGCGTTTGGCGTCCATCAGGACCAGCGCACCCGCCGCACGCGCCTCCTCCACCGCCTTCTCCAGTACGGCGATGCCCCGAGAGCCGAAGCGCTCGAAGAACGCCGACTGCGGCTTGAGCACGGCGACCCGGTCGGCCAGCGCCTCCACGACCGTGCGTGTGAAGCGCTCCAGGCCGGCGATGTCGTCGTTCAGGCCCCACGCGGTCAGCAGGGACGCGTGCGGGTCGATACCGACGCAGAGCGGTCCACGGGTGTCCATGGCGTGGCGCAGGCGTGCGCCGAAGGGCGCCGTGGTCCGGAGGGGGGTCATGCGGTGGCCTTTCGGGTCTCGGCGCCGACAGCATCGGCGAGCGTGTCGTACGGGCCGGCCGCGAGCCGCGCCGCCAGGCCCTTGTGGATGGCGCGGGCGTAGAAGGGGCCCTCGTAGATGAACGCGCTGTAGCCCTGGACCAGCGTGGCGCCCGCCAGGATCCGCTGCCAGGCGTCCTCGGCGTTCTCGATGCCCCCGACGCCCACGAGCGTGATCCGGTCGCCCACGCGCGCGTACAGCCGCCGCAGGACCTCAAGCGAGCGGTCCTTCACGGGCGCGCCGGACAGGCCGCCCGTCTCCTTGACCAGGTCCGGGTCGGACTTCAGGCCCAGGCCGTCCCGCGCGATCGTCGTGTTGGTGGCGATGATTCCGTCGAGGCCCAGCTCGAGGGCGAGGTCCGCGACCGCGTCGACGTCCTCGTCCGCGAGGTCCGGCGCGATCTTGACGAGGAGCGGGACGCGGCGGTCCTGCACACTCCGGTCGGCGGCCTCGCGTACGGCGGTGAGCAGCGGGCGCAGCGACTCGGTCGCCTGGAGGTTGCGCAGACCGGGCGTGTTCGGCGACGAGACGTTGACGACCAGGTAGTCGGCGTGGCGCGCGAGTCGCTCGGTGGAGGTGACGTAGTCGCCCACGGCCTCCACCTCCGGCACGACCTTGGTCTTGCCGATGTTAACGCCGACCGTGGTCGCGAAGACCGCCTTGCGGGCGCCCAGGCGCTCCGCCACGGCCGCCGAGCCCTCGTTGTTGAAGCCCATGCGGTTGATCAGCGCACGGTCCGGTACGAGCCGGAAGAGCCGCTTCCTGGGGTTGCCGGGCTGCGGCTGCGCGGTGACCGTGCCGATCTCGATGTGGTCGAAGCCGAGCATCGACATTCCGTCGATGGCGACGGCGTTCTTGTCGAAGCCTGCGGCGAGGCCGAAGGGACCGTGCATCCGCAGGCCGAGCGCCTCGGTGCGCAGCTCCTTGTACCGGGGCGCGAGAGCCGCGGCGACGAACGTACGCAGTACGGGGATGCGGACGGCGAGGCGGATCCAGCGGAAGGCCAGATAGTGGGCCTCCTCCGGGTCCATCCGCTGGAAGACCAGGTTGAAGAAGAACTTGTACATGAAGGCGTCCTCACGCTGTGTTTTCTGGGGGACACCCCCAGACCCCCGAGAGGGGACACCGTTTCCGGTGTCCCCTCCCCGATTGCTAGTCGCGGGCCGCGGTCAGGTGTTCCGCGTGTTCCTGGAGTGAACGGACGCCCACATCACCGCGGTTGAGCGCGTCGATGCCCTGGACGGCGGCGGCGAGTGCCTGGACCGTCGTCAGGCACGGCACGGAGCGCGCCACGGCCGCCGTACGGATCTCGTAGCCGTCGAGGCGACCGCCGGTGCCGTACGGGGTGTTGACGATGAGGTCGACATCGCCGTCGTGGATCAGCTGGACGATGGTCCGCTCGCCGTTGGGGCCCTCGCCCTCGCTCTGCTTGCGCACGATGGTGGCGTTGATGCCGTTGCGCTTGAGCACCTCGGCCGTGCCGGATGTGGCGAGCAGCTCGAAGCCGTGGGCGACCAGCTCACGCGCCGGGAAGATCATCGAGCGCTTGTCGCGGTTGGCGACGGAGATGAAGGCGCGGCCCTTGGTGGGCAGCGGGCCGTAGGCGCCGGCCTGCGACTTGGCATACGCGGTGCCGAAGACCGAGTCGATGCCCATGACCTCGCCGGTGGAGCGCATCTCCGGGCCGAGGACGGTGTCGACGCCGCGGCCGTGGATGTCGCGGAAGCGCGACCACGGCATCACGGCCTCCTTGACGGAGATCGGCGCGTCCATGGGGAGCGTGCCGCCGTCGCCGTTCGCGGGCAGCAGGCCCTCCGCGCGCAGTTCGGCGACGGTCGCGCCGAGCGAGATACGGGCGGCGGCCTTCGCCAGCGGCACTGCGGTCGCCTTCGAGGTGAAGGGGACGGTGCGCGAGGCACGCGGGTTGGCCTCGAGGACGTACAGGATGTCGCCGGCCAACGCGAACTGGATGTTGATCAGTCCGCGGACGCCGACGCCCTTGGCGATGGCCTCGGTCGAGGCCCGCAGCCGCTTGATGTCGAAGCCGCCGAGCGTGATCGGGGGCAGCGCGCACGCCGAGTCGCCGGAGTGGATCCCGGCCTCCTCGATGTGCTCCATCACGCCGCCGAGGTAGAGCTCGGTGCCGTCGTAGAGCGCGTCGACGTCGATCTCGATCGCGTCGTCGAGGAAGCGGTCGACCAGCACGGGACGGGTGGGGCTGATCTCGGTGGACTCGGCGATGTACGACTCGAGGCGGGCCTCGTCGTACACGATCTCCATGCCGCGCCCGCCGAGCACGTACGACGGGCGTACGAGGACGGGGTAGCCGATCTCGTCGGCGATGGCCTTGGCCCCGGCGAAGGTGGTCGCGGTGCCGTGCTTGGGGGCCGGGAGACCGGCCTCGGCGAGCACCTGGCCGAAGGCGCCCCGGTCCTCGGCCGAGTGGATGGCCTCGGGCGAGGTGCCGACGATCGGCACGCCGTTGTCCTTGAGCGCCTGCGCGAGACCCAGCGGGGTCTGGCCGCCGAGCTGGACGATGACGCCGGCGATGGGCCCGGCCAGCGACTCGGCGTGGACGATCTCCAGGACGTCCTCCAGCGTGAGCGGCTCGAAGTAGAGCCGGTCGGAGGTGTCGTAGTCGGTGGAGACGGTCTCGGGGTTGCAGTTGACCATCACGGTCTCGTAGCCGGCGTCGCTCAGCGCGAAGGAGGCATGGACACAGGAGTAGTCGAACTCGATGCCCTGGCCGATACGGTTCGGTCCCGAGCCGAGGATGATCACAGCGGGCTTCTCGCGCGGCGCGACCTCGCTCTCCTCGTCGTACGAGGAGTAGAAGTACGGCGTTTTGGCGGCGAATTCGGCGGCGCAGGTGTCGACCGTCTTGTAGACCGGGCGGATGCCGAGCGCGTGCCGGACCTCGCGGACGACGTCCTCGCGCAGCCCGCGGATCTCGGCGATCTGGGCGTCGGAGAAACCGTGGCGCTTGGCGTCGGCGAGCAGCTCGGGGTCGAGCTTCTCTGCGGCGGTGAGCTCGTCCGCGTACTCCTTGATCAGGAAGAGCTGGTCGACGAACCACGGGTCGATCTTCGTCGCCTCGAAGACCTCCTCGGGCGTGGCGCCCGCGCGGATGGCCTGCATGACGGTGTTGATCCGGCCGTCGGTGGGGACCTTGGCGGTGAGCAGCAGCTGCGCCTTGTCGCCCGGCTCACCGGTGAAGGAGAACTGCGAGCCCTTCTTCTCCAGCGAGCGCAACGCCTTGTTGAGCGCCTCGGTGAAGTTCCGGCCGATCGCCATGGCCTCGCCCACCGACTTCATGGTGGTGGTGAGGGTGGCGTCGGCGGACGGAAACTTCTCGAAGGCGAAGCGCGGCACCTTGACGACGACGTAGTCGAGCGTGGGCTCGAAGGACGCCGGGGTCTTCTCGGTGATGTCGTTGGGGATCTCGTCGAGCGTGTAGCCGACGGCGAGACGGGCGGCGATCTTGGCGATCGGGAAGCCGGTGGCCTTGGAGGCGAGCGCCGAGGAGCGGGAGACACGCGGGTTCATCTCGATGACGATGATCCGGCCGTCGTCGGGGTTGACGGCGAACTGGATGTTGCAGCCGCCGGTGTCGACGCCGACCTCGCGGATGATCGCGATACCGACGTCGCGCAGCCGCTGGTACTCGCGGTCGGTCAGCGTCATCGCCGGAGCGACGGTGATCGAGTCGCCGGTGTGCACGCCCATCGGGTCGAAGTTCTCGATGGAGCAGACGACCACGACATTGTCGTGCTTGTCGCGCATCAGCTCCAGCTCGTACTCCTTCCAGCCGAGGATGGACTCCTCCAGGAGCACCTCGGTGGTCGGCGAGAGCGTGAGGCCCTGACCGGCGATACGGCGCAGCTCGTCCTCGTTGTGCGCGAAGCCGGAGCCGGCGCCGCCCATCGTGAACGAGGGGCGGACGACGACGGGGTAGCCGCCGAGCGTCCCGACGCCCTTCAGCACATCGTCCATGGAGTGGCAGATGACCGAGCGGGCGGACTCGCCGTGGCCGATCTTGGCGTTGACGGCCTCGACGACGCCCTTGAACAGCTCGCGGTCCTCGCCCTTGTTGATCGCCTCGACATTGGCGCCGATGAGCTCGACGCCGTACTTCTCCAGCACACCCTGCTCATGCATGGAGATCGCGGTGTTGAGCGCGGTCTGGCCACCGAGGGTGGGCAGCAGCGCGTCGGGGCGCTCCTTGGCGATGATCTTCTCGACGAACTCCGGGGTGATCGGCTCGACGTAGGTGGCGTCGGCGATCTCCGGGTCGGTCATGATCGTCGCCGGGTTGGAGTTCACCAGGATGACCCGCAGGCCCTCGGACTTGAGGACGCGGCAGGCCTGGGTGCCGGAGTAGTCGAACTCGGCGGCCTGACCGATGACGATCGGGCCGGAGCCGATGACCAGGACGGACTGGATATCGGAGCGCTTAGGCACGCTGGCCCTCCATCAGGGATACGAAGCGGTCGAAGAGGTACGCGGCGTCGTGCGGGCCCGCGGCCGCCTCGGGGTGGTACTGGACGCTGAAGGCCGGCTGGTCGAGCAGTTGCAGGCCTTCGACCACGTTGTCGTTGAGGCAGACGTGGGAGACCTCGGCGCGGCCGTAGGGGGTGTCGGAGATCTTGTCGAGGGGCGCGTCGACGGCGAATCCGTGGTTGTGCGCGGTGACCTCGACCTTGCCCGTGGAGCGGTCCTGGACGGGCTGGTTGATGCCCCGGTGGCCGTACTTCAGCTTGTACGTGCCGAAGCCGAGCGAGCGGCCGAGCAGCTGGTTGCCGAAGCAGATACCGAAGAGCGGCGTCTTGCGCTCGAGGACGCCCTTGACGACGGTCAGATCGGCGGTGGCGGGGTCGCCGGGGCCGTTGGAGAGGAACACGCCGTCGGGGTTGACCGCGTACACGTCCTCGACCGTGGCGGTGGCGGGCAGGACGTGCACCTCGATGCCGCGCTCGGCCATGCGGTGCGGGGTCATGCCCTTGATGCCGAGGTCTATGGCGGCGACGGTGAACTTCTTGGTGCCGATCGCCGGGACGACGTACGTCCGCTCCGTCGCGACCTCGGCGGAAAGGTTCGCGCCCTTCATCTGGGGGGCTTCCTGCACCCGGGCCAGCAGTGTGGCCTCGTCGGCGAGAGAGTCACCCGAGAAGATGCCGACGCGCATTGCGCCGCGCTCGCGCAGATGGCGGGTGAGCGCGCGGGTGTCGATGCCGCTGATACCGACCACGCCCTGGGCGACGAGCTGGTCGTCCAGGGAGCGCTGGGAGCGCCAGTTGGAGGGCACGCGCGCGGGGTCGCGTACGACATAGCCCGCGACCCAGATCCGCTGCGACTCGTCGTCCTCGTCGTTGACGCCGGTGTTGCCGACGTGCGGAGCGGTCATCACGACGACCTGGCGGTGGTACGACGGGTCGGTGAGGGTCTCCTGGTAGCCGGTCATGCCGGTGTTGAACACCGCCTCGCCGAAGGTCTCCCCCACGGCCCCGTAGGCGCGGCCGCGGAACGTGCGGCCGTCCTCCAGGACGAGTACGGCGGGAGACACCCCTGGCCTCTTCGAGGCGTGCCCCGGATTGGAGGTCGTCATCGTGCGGTGCCTTCCGTCGTGTTGATCATGCTGTTGATGGATTCGACCCAGGCGGCGTGCTCGGCCGCGTGGTCGGCGCGGAACCCGGAGTCGATCAGCTTGTCGCCGTGCGCCCAGGTGACGACGAGGAGTCCGCCCTCGGCGAGGACCTTGCCGGCGATGCCCTTGTCGAGCCTGGCCTCGCGCAGCTGCGCTGCCGGGATGAAGAAGTCGGTCGCACCGGGGCGTACGACCTCCAGGCCCGCGTCGGTGAGCGTGAGCTCCACGCGGCTGCGGCTGCCCAGGCCGTGGGCCACGATCCGGTCGAGCCACTGTCCGGCGGTCGTGGAGCCGTGGTAGCGGCCGGTCAGCTCAAGCTTCGCCTCGCCGGGCGCGTCGGGCGCGGCGAGCAGCTCGGGGAGGTCGGACTGGAGGCTGCCGCGCCATTTCCATCCCTGGCGCATCAGCCAGTAGACGAAGGCGATGAAGAGCAGCAGTCCGACGACCCAGCCGATGCGGGCCGCCCAGTCGGTGACCTCCGCCGACTTCTGCTCGGCGGCGATGTCGATCAGAGTTGTCACGCCAGCTTCCCGTCCACGACCGTTGCCCGGCCCCGCAGGAAGGTGTGGGTGACGCGTCCCGGCAGCTCACGCCCCTCGTAGGGGGTGTTGCGGCTGCGGGATGCGAAGCCCGCGGGGTCCACCACTCCACGGTATGCCGGATCGACGAGCGTGAGGTTCGCGGGCTCACCTGCCGAGACGGGCCTTCCATGGCCCTCCAGCCGGCCGATCTGCGCGGGCCGGAAGGACATCCGGTCCGCGACGCCGGCCCAGTCGATGAGGCCGGGGTCGACCATCGTCTGCTGGACGACGGAGAGCGCGGTCTCCAGGCCCACCATGCCCATGGCGGCCGCGGCCCACTCGCAGTCCTTGTCCTCGTGCGGGTGCGGGGCGTGGTCGGTGGCGACGCAGTCGATGGTGCCGTCGGCGAGAGCCTCGCGCAGCGCCAGCACATCGGTCTCGGTGCGCAGTGGCGGGTTCACCTTGTAGACAGGGTTGTACGAGCGTACGAGCTCGTCCGTGAGCAGCAGGTGGTGCGGGGTCACCTCGGCGGTGACGTTCCAGCCCTTGGACTTGGCCCAGCGGACGATCTCGACGGAGCCGGCCGTGGAGAGGTGGCAGATGTGCACCCGGGAGCCGACGTGGGCGGCGAGGAGGACATCGCGGGCGATGATCGACTCCTCGGCAACGGCCGGCCAGCCGCCGAGGCCGAGCTCGGCGGAGACGATGCCCTCGTTCATCTGGGCGCCCTCGGTGAGACGGGGCTCCTGGGCGTGCTGGGCCACGACGCCGTCGAAGGCCTTCACGTACTCCAGCGCGCGGCGCATGATCACCGCGTCGTCGACGCATTTTCCGTCGTCGGAGAAGACCTTCACGCCGGCGGCGGAGTCGTGCATCGCGCCGAGTTCGGCGAGCTTCTTGCCCTCGAGGCCGACGGTGACGGCGCCGATGGGCTGCACGTCGCAGTAGCCGGACTCCTTGCCGAGGCGGTAGACCTGCTCGACGACGCCGGCGGTATCGGCGACCGGGAAGGTGTTGGCCATGGCGTGCACGGCGGTGAATCCGCCGACAGCGGCCGCCTTGGTGCCGGTGAGGACGGTCTCGGAGTCCTCACGGCCCGGCTCACGCAGATGGGTGTGCAGGTCGACGAGGCCCGGCAGCAGGATCTGCCCCTCGGCCTCGACCACGGTCGCGTCGTCCGCGCTCAGCCCGGTGCCGACCTGTGCGATGGTCTCGCCGTCGAACAGGACGTCCTGCGCCTCGCCGCCCAGCACCTTCGCGCCACGGATAAGAATCTTGCTCATGGTTACTTGCTCTCCTCGGTGCGCGCGTGGGTGGGGCTGACGGCGGGCTCATTGCCGCCCAGAAGCAGATACAGGACGGCCATGCGGGTCGAGACGCCGTTGGCGACCTGCTCGACCGCCGTGCAGCGGTCGGAGTCGGCGACCTGCGCCGTGATCTCCATGCCGCGGTTCATCGGTCCGGGGTGCATCACGATGGCGTGCTCGGGCATCCGGGCCATGCGGTCGCCGTCCAGGCCGTAGCGGCGTGAGTATTCGCGCTCGGTCGGGAAGAAGGCGGCGTTCATGCGCTCGCGCTGCACACGCAGCATCATCACGGCATCGGACTTCGGCAGCACCTCGTCCAGGTCGTACGAGACCTCGCACGGCCAGTTCTCGACACCGATCGGCACCAGGGTGGGCGGGGCGACGAGGGTGACCTGGGCGCCGAGGGTGTTCAGCAGCAGGACGTTGGAGCGGGCCACCCGGCTGTGCAGCACGTCGCCGACGATCGTGATGCGGCGTCCTGCGAGGTCACGCCCTATCCCGGCATCCGGGCCGACCAGGCGGCGGCGCATGGTGAAGGCGTCGAGCAGCGCCTGGGTGGGGTGTTCGTGGGTGCCGTCGCCGGCGTTGACGACCGCGCCGTCGATCCAGCCGGAGGTGGCGAGCCGGTAGGGGGCTCCGGAGGCGCCGTGCCGGATGACGACGGCGTCCGCGCCCATCGCCTCCAGGGTCAGCGCGGTGTCCTTGAGGGACTCGCCCTTGGAGACCGAGGATCCCTTGGCGGAGAAGTTGATCACGTCGGCGGAGAGCCGCTTGGCGGCCGCCTCGAAGGAGATCCGGGTCCGGGTCGAGTCCTCGAAGAAGAGGTTGACGACGGTACGGCCGCGCAGGGTCGGCAGCTTCTTGATCGGCCGGTCCGCGACCCGGGCCATCTCCTCGGCGGTGTCGAGGATGAGAACGGCGTCGTCGCGGGTGAGGTCGGCGGCCGAGATGAGGTGACGCTTCATCTGGGTGTGCTCCGTTGTCTGGAAGTCGTGGGTCCGGGGGCCTGCGGCGGAGCCGCCATCGGGATGCGGCCCCGGACACACAGCGGCATGCGGGCGCGCGGGCGGCACGTCCGTACGAGGGTCCGGAGGGCGTACGGAGGTGCTACTGCTCGCCGGCCGGGGCGGTCTCGCGCACACCGAGCAGCACGGTGTCGCGACCGTCCTCCTCGGCGAGCTGAACCTTGACCGTCTCCCGCAGCGACGTGGGGAGGTTCTTGCCGACATAGTCGGCGCGGATGGGGAGTTCGCGGTGGCCGCGGTCGACCAGGACCGCGAGCTGTACGGCGCGCGGTCGGCCGATGTCGCCCAGTGCGTCGAGCGCGGCGCGGATGGTGCGGCCGGAGAAGAGCACGTCGTCGACGAGGACGACCAGCCGGCCGTCGACGCCGTCACCGGGGATCTCGGTGCGCGCCAGCGTGCGGGCGGGCCGCATACGCAGGTCGTCGCGGTACATGGTGATGTCGAGGGAGCCGACCGGAATCTTTCGGCCGGTGATCTCTTCGAGCTTGTCGGCCAGCCGGCGGGCAAGGAACACACCGCGGGTCGGAATGCCGAGAAGCACCACGTCGTCGGCGCCTTTCGCGCGTTCGACGATCTCGTGGGCGATGCGGGTCAGTACCCGCGCGATGTCGGGAGCCTCGAGAACGGGGCGCGCCACATCGGAACTGTCGTGCGAGTCCATATGAAACGGACCTCCTTCTCCGCCTCACGGGACGGATCTTAAAGGACGTCGGAATTACGCCATCAACGGTACCAGGGCCTTGCGCGGCCCCGGCTCCCGCCCCTCGTCCCGCCCCCGGCAGCACCCGCTACGGACCATTCGGCTTGACGAGTCCAAGTAACGCTGCGTAACCTCACAGTGAGTGACCAGCCGCGCGGCGGAGCCGCACGTCGACACAGTGTCCGGGGAGCTATATGTCCAGCGAATACGCAAAGCAGCTCGGGGCCAAGCTCCGCGCCATCCGCACCCAGCAGGGGCTTTCCCTCCACGGCGTGGAAGAGAAGTCCCAGGGCCGCTGGAAGGCCGTCGTGGTCGGCTCGTACGAGCGTGGCGACCGTGCCGTGACCGTGCAGCGCCTTGCCGAGCTGGCGGACTTCTACGGCGTCCCGGTGCAGGAACTGCTTCCTGGCACCACGCCGGGCGGGGCCGCCGAGCCGCCGCCGAAGCTCGTCCTGGATCTGGAGCGCCTGGCCCACGTCCCGCAGGAGAAGGCCGGCCCTCTCCAGCGGTATGCCGCCACGATCCAGTCCCAGCGCGGCGACTACAACGGCAAGGTGCTGTCGATCCGCCAGGACGACCTGCGCACCCTCGCCGTCATCTACGACCAGTCGCCGTCGGTCCTGACCGAGCAGCTCATCAGCTGGGGTGTGCTCGACGCGGACGCGCGGCGCGCGGTCGCGCATGACGAAGGCTGACGCCACTTCAGGAGAAACGTCACGTCGGAGGGCGAACCCGGTTGTTCCGGGTTCGCCCTCCGGTGCGTTCGGGGGTTGGTCCCCGGCCGACGTCGGCCGTGGAAGCCGAACATGCACCGGGCCCGTGGCGGAAGACTGTTCGTCTTCCGCCACGGGCCCGGTGGAGCCGATCGCGCCCTAGTCTCGGCGCAGGCTCGGCTTGAGGTCCTTGAAGCGGCCCAGCAGGCCGTTCACGAACGACGGGGACTCGTCGGTGGAGAACTCCTTGGCGAGTTGCACCGCCTCGTCGATCACCACCGCGTCCGGGGTCTCGTCCACCCACACCAGCTCGTACGCACCGAGCCGGATGATGTTCCGGTCGACGACCGGCATCCGGTCGAGCGTCCAGCCGACCGAGTAGGTGGCGATGAGGTCGTCGATCCGGTCCGCGTACTCCGCGTACCCCTCGACCAGCTCCATCGTGTATTCGCCGACCGGCGGCTGCCGGTCGTCGGTCCGCGCGTGCCGCACCCAGTCCGCGAGGACCGTCTGCACGGAGGTACCGCGCTGGTCGGCCTCGAAGAGGATCTGGAAGGCGCGCTTACGGGCCTTGTTCCGGGCAGCCACGGTTACCTGTTCACCCGGCCGAGGTACTCACCGGAGCGGGTGTCGACCTTGATCTTCTCACCGGTGGTGATGAAGAGCGGGACGCCGATCTCGAAACCGGTCTCCAGCGTGGCCGGCTTGGAGCCACCGGTGGAGCGGTCGCCCTGGACGCCCGGCTCGGTGTGCTGGATGACCAGCTCGACGGAGGCCGGCAGCTCGACGTAGAGCACCTCGCCCTCGTGCGTGGCGACGCTGGCCGTGAAGCCCTCGATCAGATAGTTGGCGGCGTCGCCGACGGACTTGCGGTCGACCATCAGCTGGTCGTACGTCTGCATGTCCATGAAGACGAAGTACTCGCCGTCCATGTACGAGAACTGCATGTCGCGGCGGTCGACAGTGGCCGTCTCGACCTTCAGGCCGGCGTTGAACGTCTTGTCGACGACCTTGCCGGAGAGCACGTTCTTGAGCTTGGTGCGCACGAAAGCAGGGCCCTTGCCGGGCTTGACGTGCTGGAACTCGACGACGGACCAGAGCTGGCCTCCGTCGAGCTTGAGCACCATGCCGTTCTTGAGGTCGTTCGTGGAAGCCACGGTTGCGGAATCTCCTGGACTGACGCTGGTGGACGACCGGGGAAGCGCGCTGCAGCGAAGCTAGAGCGCGAGCAGCTCCTTGGTCGTGATGGTGAGTAGCTCGGGTCCGCCGTCCGCCTCCTGGCGTACGACGAGCGTGTCATCGATCCGGACACCGCCCCGGCCCGGGAGGTGGACCCCCGGTTCGACGGTGACCGGCACACAAGCGTCCAGTTTACCCATGGCCGCAGGTGCCAGCTGCGGGTCCTCGTCGATTTCGAGCCCTACACCGTGCCCGGTGAGCGGCGCGAGGCCCTCTCCATGGCCCGCGGCGTCCAGGATCTGCCGGGTCGCATGGTCCACGTCGCGGTACGCGGCGCCCGGCACGAGAGACTCCCGGCCGGCCCGCTGAGCGGCGAAGACAAGGTCGTACAGCTCGATCTGCCAGTCCGCCGGGGTCGCCCCGATCACAAACGTACGGCCGATCTCGCACCGGTAGCCGCGGTAGTTGGCGCCGACGCAGACGGAGAGGAAATCGCCCTCCTCGACCCGGCGGTCGGAGGGCCGGTGGCCGCCTTGCCCGGAGTTGGGTCCGGTGGCGACCGAGGTCGCGAAGGCGGGGCCGTCGGCGCCGTGGTCGACGAGTCGGCGTTCCAGCTCCAGCGCGAGATGCCGCTCGGTGCGGCCCACCAGGATCGACTCCAGCAGCTCGCCGAGGGCCTGGTCGGTGATCTCCGCCGCGATCCGCAGGCAGGCGATCTCCTCCTCGTCCTTGACGAGGCGCTGCTGCTCGACGGCGAGACCGAGGTCGGTGAGGCGCAGCCGGGGCGCCACCGAACCCACCGCCCGGTGCCTGGCGACGGTCAGATGGTGTTCCTCGACGGCGAGCGACTCCACCCCCACCGTCCTCGCCAGCTCTGCGGCCGCGACCGCCGGATCGCCGGCCGAGGTCGGCAGGACGGTCAGCCGCAGCTGTTCGTCGGGACGGCCGTCGGCGGGATCGCCGGTGGGCGTACGAGGGCAGAGCAGGACGTCTTCGCCCGGGCCGACCAGCAGTACGGCGCCGGGCGGCGCTCCGCCCGCGAGATAGCGGACGTTGGCGGGGCGGGAGACCAGGGCCCCTGCGCTGCCGGTCGCCGCGCACCGGTCGCGCAGCCTGCCGCGGCGGATCCCATAGACCTCTGACATGCCACGAGCCTACGAGCGTGGGCCCGGCCCGGCCTGATCAGCGCGTCCGACCGGGGGTGGGCACGCGAGTGCGCGGCCTACCAGTTCGGCGGGCTGGCGATGGAACGGGCGAGTACGTCGTCGAGGACCCGTGCCGTGGTCTCCACGTCGTACTTGGAGTTGTCGATGATCGGCAGCCCCGATCCGTACCAGCCGGCCATCCGGCCGTGGATGCTCGCGACTTCCTCGTCCGAGAGGCGGCGGTTTCCGCTGCGCTCGGCGTTGCGTTCCAGGACGATCTCGAGGCCCGGCAGGAGGACCACGGGCAGCAGACCGGGGCCGACATGGCGCTTCCAGCCGCCCAGGCCGACGACGGGCCGGTCGGGGAAGACCGCGTCGTCGAGGATGCAGGAGATCCCGTTGGCCAGGAAGTTGCGGGCGGCGAAGCCGCAGGTGCGGCGGGCGAGGCGGTACTGGGCCTCGGAGTGGTCGTTCCAGCCGGACTGCGGGTCCGCGAAGCCGGAGCAGACCCATTCGCGTACGTCGTCGAGGCTGATGTGCGCGGTGGGGACGCGGCGTCCGGCGGCCCAGTGGCGCGCCACGGTCGTCTTCCCGGCACCGGCCGGGCCGATCAGCAGGACGGCGAGGGTGGTCGCGCCGGTGCCGATCTCGGCGGGTGGCGGGGCGGGTATGGGAACCGGCCCGCCCGGCGGCAACTGGATGTGCCCCGTGGTGTCGCGGGACGGCGGCGCGGAGTCGTGCTGAGGGGCGGGGCTCGTCCAGCCGGGGGCGGAATGGCCGCCTTGCGGCTGCGGAGGTCCGACGGGAGCCGCGGGATGCCCGCCGTGCGGCCGTCCCTGCGGGGGCGGGGGCCCGGCAGGGGTCGCGGGCGGAGGTCCGGCGGGAGCCGCGGGACGGCCGCCCTGCGGCACACCGTGCGGCGGCGGAGGGCCGACGGGCGGCGGCGGTCCGGCGGGAGCCCCCTGCACAGGCCCCGGGTGCTGGGCGCTGTGTGTCCATCCGGCCGGTCCGTGCCCCGGTCCGTGGGGCGGCGGCAGCGGAGCCCCCACTGCTTGCTGCATCCGGTGCCACTCCGTCTCGTACGACTGTCGCTGGTCAGGCGGCAGCTGGGCCGCCTTGCTACCGAACGGTACCTCCCCCGGCCGCCACAGTGGGAACGGCCGGGGCAGGCCCAAAGTGCCCTGTCAGCCGGTCAATTCTTCGGCCAGCGCGCGCAGGGCGAGGCGGTACGAGCCGACGCCGAAGCCGGCGATCGTGCCGCTGGCCACGGCCGCGACCACCGAGGTGTGCCGAAATGCCTCGCGCGTATACGGATTGGAGATGTGCACCTCGATGAGCGGGGCGGTCCGCTGAGCGGCCGCGTCGCGCATCCCGTACGAATAGTGCGTGAAGGCACCGGGGTTGAGAACGACCGGAATTGAACCGTCCGCGGCCTCGTGCAGCCAACGGATCATCTCGCCCTCGTCGTTCGTCTCGCGTACGTCGACATCGAAGCCGAGCTCCTTGCCGAGCGCCTGGCAGGTCTCCACCAGCCCGGCGTAGGAGGTCGCGCCGTAGACGTCGGGCTCGCGGGAGCCGAGCCGCCCGAGGTTGGGGCCGTTGAGGACCAGCACCCGACGGGTCACGCGGACACCTCTCCGTAGGCTGCGAGCAGTACCGCCGGGTCCGGGCCTTCCAGCACGGTCGGCTTGGCGAGACCGTCGAGGACGATGAAGCGCAGCAGGTTGCCGCGGGACTTCTTGTCGACCTTCATGGTCTCCAGGAGCTTGGGCCACTGGTCGCCGCGGTAGGTCAGCGGCAGTCCGACGGACTCCAGGACGGAGCGGTGCCGGTCGGCGGTCGCGTCGTCAAGACGCCCTGCCAGCCGGCCCAGTTCGGCGGCGAAGACCATACCGACCGACACGGCCGCGCCGTGCCGCCACTTGTAGCGCTCGTTCTTCTCGATCGCATGCGCGAGGGTGTGGCCGTAGTTGAGGATCTCGCGCAGTCCGGATTCCTTGAGGTCGTTGGAGACGACCTCGGCCTTGACCCGGATCGAGCGCTCGATCAGCTCGGCGGTGTGCGGCCCCGCCGGCGTACGCGCACCCTGCGGATCGGCCTCGACCAGGTCGAGGATGGCGGGGTCGGCGATGAAGCCGGCCTTGATGATCTCGGCCATGCCGCTGACGTAGTCGTTGACCGGCAGCGAGTCCAGGGCGGCCAGATCGCACAGCACTCCGGCCGGTGGATGGAAGGCCCCGACGAGATTCTTGCCCTCGGCGGTATTGATGCCGGTCTTCCCGCCGACCGCCGCGTCGACCATGCCGAGCACGGTCGTCGGGACGGCGATCCAGCGCACCCCGCGCAGCCAGGTCGCCGCGACAAAGCCGGCGACGTCGGTGGTGGCTCCGCCGCCGACGCCGATGATGACGTCGCTGCGGGTGAATCCGGTCTGGCCGAGCGCCTTCCAGCAGTACGCCGCGACCTCGACGGTCTTGGCCTCCTCGGCGTTCGGCAGCTGGACGGCGATGGCTTCGTAGCCCTGGGAGGCGAGATCCTCGCGGATCGCGTCTCCGGTGCCGGCGAGCGCCTCGGGGTGCAGTACCGCCACCCGCTGGGCGCGCGGGCCGATCAGCCCGGGCAGCTCGCCCAGGAGTTGCCGGCCGACGAGCACCTCGTACGGATCGGAGCCTTCCGTGCCGCCGACCTGGATACGGGTCACTGCCTGATCGGTCATACGTCCTTCAGCTCCAGTGCGTCGAGGACCGCCTGGGCGACCTCTTCGGGGGTGCGGTCGTCGGTGGCCACGACGACGCGTGCCACTTCGGTGTAGAGATGGCGGCGGGCGTCCATCAGCTCCCGCCACTGCCGGCGCGGATTGACCGCGAGCAGCGGGCGCGCCTGGTTGAGGCCGACCCGCCGGACCGCCTCCTCCACGTCCATCGAGAGATAGGCGACGGGCAGGCCCGCCAGCAGTTCACGGGTCGAGTCGTCGAGGATCGCGCCGCCGCCGAGTGCGAGCACTCCGGGGTGCTCGGTCACGGCGGCCCGTACGGCCTTGCGCTCGAGGTCACGGAAGTACGGTTCGCCCTCGTCGACGAAGATGTCCGAGATCTCCCGGCCCTGGGCCGCGACGATATCGGCGTCGGTGTCCCGGTAGGCCACGCCGAGCCGCTCGGCGAGCAGCTCACCCACGGTGGACTTTCCCGAGCCCATGGGCCCGACCAGGACGATCAGCGGGGCGTTCACCGGATGTGCAGGTTGTCGAGGTAGGACTGCACGTTGCGGCGGGTCTCGGAGACGCTGTCTCCGCCGAACTTCTCGGCGACGGCGTCCGCGAGGACGAGCGCCACCATCGCCTCGGCCACGATCCCGGCGGCCGGTACGGCACAGACGTCGGAACGCTGGTGGTGGGCGGCCGCGACCTCGCCGGTGGCGACGTCGACCGTGGCCAGCGCACGCGGCACGGTCGCGATCGGCTTCATCGCGGCCCGTACGCGCAGCAGTTCACCGGTGGACATGCCGCCCTCCGTACCGCCGGAGCGGCCGGATGTGCGGCGGATGCCGTCCTCGGTCGGCACGATCTCGTCGTGCGCCTTCGACCCCGGTACCCGCGCCAGCTCGAAGCCGTCTCCGACCTCGACACCCTTGATGGCCTGGATGCCCATCAGGGCGGCCGCGAGACGGGCGTCGAGGCGCCGGTCCCAGTGCACATGCGAGCCGAGACCGACCGGCACGCCGTAGGCCAGCACCTCGACAACGCCGCCGAGGGTGTCACCGTCCTTGTGGGCCTGGTCGATCTCCGCGACCATCGCCTTCGACGCGTCCGCGTCCAGGCAGCGCACCGGATCCGCGTCGAGCTTCGCCTCGTCGGCGGGGACGGGAACCACGCCGTACGGAGCCTTGGCGGCGGCCAGCTCGACGACGTGGGAGACGATCTCGATGCCCGTCGTCTCCTTGAGGTACGAGCGGGCGACCGCGCCGAGCGCGACACGCGCCGCGGTCTCGCGGGCGCTGGCCCGCTCCAGGATCGGCCGGGCCTCTTCGAGCGCGTACTTCTGCATGCCGGCCAGGTCGGCGTGGCCGGGGCGCGGGCGGGTCAGCGGGGCGTTGCGGGCCAGCTTCGCGAGTTCATTGGGGTCGACCGGGTCGGCCGACATGACCTGCTCCCACTTCGGCCACTCGGTGTTGCCCACCATGACTGCCACCGGCGAGCCCATGGTCAGTCCGTGCCGTACGCCACCGAGGAAGGTGACCTCGTCACGCTCGAACTTCATCCGCGCACCGCGTCCATAGCCGAGGCGCCGCCGGGCAAGGTGGTCCGCCACCATCTCGGTGGTGATGGGCACACCGGCGGGAAGACCCTCCAGCGTCGCCACCAGTGCGGGTCCGTGCGACTCCCCCGCCGTCAGCCAACGCAACCTGCTCAACGGTGCTCCTCCTGCTCGCGCCTGGAACTGCGACGGCGCGACCGGGTGCGCGGCCCTGGCCCGCCTCCTCCGATCCTCCCACGTCCGGAGCCGTGACCTGGTCTCCGGTCCATCAACCGGACGCCCGGGCCCGCCTCAGCCTCACCAGCAGCACGATCACGGCGATACCGACGGCCAGTCCGGCGTACGCCTGGGGAGGCACCATGTGCAGAAGGAACCTGACGGTGATCTCCGGGACGCGCCCTGCGAGATTCACGCAGTTCCGCCGCTGGTCAGCGCCTTCTCTCCGGCGGCCCGCATGGCCGCGAGCGGGGCGGGGGTCCGCCCCGTCATCTGCTCGACCTGAAGCACCGCCTGGTGGACCAGGAGGTCGAGGCCGCCGACGACGTCTCCGTCGTGCCGCGACCAGGCGGCGGCGAGTGCGGTCGGCCAGGGGTCGTACAGCACGTCGAAGAGCGTCCCGGGGCGGGCCGGTACGGCGTGCGCCAGCTCGTCGGTGGCACCGGCCGGCGTGGTGGCGATGACCAGCGGCGCACGCAGCGCCGCGGTGGCCTCGGCCCAGTCGGCGATACGCACCTCGACACCGAGCCGCTCGCCCCAGCCGCGCATCTCGTCCGCCCGGGCGGCACTGCGTACATAGGCGGTGACCGGTCCTGTACAGACCCGCGAGAGCGCGGCGACAGCGGACGACGCGGTCGCGCCCGCGCCCAGCACCGCGGCCGATTCGACCTTGTCGACGCCCCGCTCGCGCAGTGCGGCGACCATGCCGGGGATATCGGTGTTGTCGCCGAGACGGCGGCCGTCCTCGGTGAGGACCACCGTGTTGACGGCTTCAACCGAGGCCGCGGTGTCACTGATGCCGTCGAGCAGCGGAATGATCGCGCGCTTGAGCGGCATGGTCAGCGACAGCCCGGCCCAGGAGTCGTCGAGCCTCTCCACGAACTCCGGCAGCCCCGCCTCGTCCACCTCGAAACGGTCGTACGACCAGTGGGCGAGGCCGAGTTCCGCGTAGGCCGCCCGGTGCAGGACCGGAGAGAGGGAGTGGGCGATCGGCGATCCGAGGACCGCCGCCCGCTTCGGAGTGCTCACTGCCTGTTCTTCTCCTGCTGCTCTTCGTACTTCTTACGGTTCCGCTCGTGCTCCGCGTTGGTGACCGCGAAGAGCGTCTCGTCCTCGGTGATCGACACGAAGTAGTACCAGGGGCCGGGCGTCGGGTTGAGCGCCGAGCCGAAGGCGTCCAGGCCCGGGTTGCTGATCGGGCCCGGCGGCAGACCCTTGATGTCGTACGTGTTGTACGGATCTTTTATCTTCCGCAGGTTGTCCACGGAACCGACGTCGAGAGTGCTCTCGCTCTTGATGAAGTTGATCGTCGAGTCGAACTCGAGGCGCCCGACCGTCTCGGCGTTGTTCGGCTTGAGGCGGTTGTAGACGACTCGCGAGACCTTGTCGAAGTCCTGCTTGTACTTGCCTTCGGCCTGGACGAGGCTCGCGACAGTGAGAACCTCGAGCGGCGACTTCAGGCCCAGCCTCGCGGCCTCGGCCTTGAGGTCCCTCTTGCCGAATGCCTCGTTCGCCTGGGCGACCATCTTCTGAAGGACAGCTTCCGGCTTCATACCCTTGGCGACCGGATACGTATCGGGGTAGAGGAAACCCTCCAGCGGGTCCTTGATGTCCCGGTTGTCATCGGCCCAGTCGGGCAGGCCCAGGGTCTTCACCTTGGCCGTCGCCACGGCCTTGGTGGTTCCCGCCTTGACTCCGAGGCGCTTGTCGATCTGCTCGTAGACCCAGGAATTGCGCTTGCCCGGGGGGACGATCAGGTTGTTGCGGCTGGCCGGGTTGAGCATGGCGGCTACCGCGTTCTTGCCGGACATGCCCTTGGCGAGCGTATAGACGCCGGCTTCGATGCTCTTTCCGTCGGCGGCGGAGACGAAGGCGCCCGAGCTCTTGACGACACCGGCCTCCCTGAGGATGGTGCCGATCTCTCCGAGGCCCGCCCCCTTGGGGATGTCGATCTGGGCCGAGCCGCTTCCGGCGCCGGTGTAGTCCTCGGGCGCGCCGAACTGGCCCTGCCAGAACTGGTAACCGAAGTAGCCGGCACCGCCGAGGCCGCCGACGAGAATCAGCGAGACAACCAGACAGGCGACGCCGTTGCGGCTCTTCTTCTTGGTCTTGCCGCGGCCGTCGCGGCCGCCGCCCCGGCGCGGCTCGTCGTCGTACTCACCGTCGTCGTCCCGGCCGTCGTCGCCGGTGAAGAAGGGGTGGGTCTCCTCCTGCGGCGCCTCCGCATCCCAGTCGGACGTGGGCGGCTCCGGCTCGGCCTGACGTCGGCCGGGGGGCTGCGGCGGCGGGTAGGCCTCAGGAGTGGCGTAGTAGTCGGCCTCCTGCTGGCTGCCATAGCCGGGCTGCCGGCCGCCGTATGTGTCGGCGGGGTCCACTCCGTACGGCATGGCGGGGTGCTGGCCGGTGTCCCAGGCACCGTTGTACTGCTGCTGGTCGTTGTACTGCTGTTGCTGCTGGCCGTTGTACTGCTGCTGTTGTTGCTGACCGTACCGCTGTTGTTGCTGGTCGTACTGCTGTTGCTGTTGCTGGTCGTACTGCTGCTGGTACGGGTCCTGCTGGTACGGGTCCTGCTGGTTGCCGTACTGCTGCGGCTGCTGCGGGTACTGCTGCTGCGGCTGGCCGCCGTACGGAGGCTGGCTGGCTGCAGCCTGCTGTCCTCCCCATCCCTGGTCCCCGTACAAGGGGTCCTCGGGATGCCACGGTTCGGAGCCGGAGCTCCGGCCATACTCAGTCATCGATCCCCTAGGGCCGCGAGGCGGGCATTGAGCCGTCCCGCCTCTTTGCTGTGCGGCAGCTGTTCGAACACCGCCGCATCGCGCGGAACGTTACCGTATCGCGATCAGACAACCACTTCGACGCCCTCGCCGGGTGCCTCACCGGACGCCCGTTCGGACTCCAGAGCGTTCTGAAGGATCACCACAGCGGCAGCCTGGTCGATGACGGACCGGCCCTTTTTGGACTTCACGCCCGAAGCGCGAAGCCCCTGACTGGCCGTCACTGTGGTCATCCTCTCGTCGACCAGTCGGACCGGAATGGGAGCGATGCCGCGTGCGAGCTCCTGCGCGAAGCCGCGGACCTTGACCGCGGCCGGGCCCTCACCGCCGCTGAGCGAGCGGGGCAGGCCCACGACGACCTCGATCGGTTCGTACTCCTCGACGATCTGCCGCAGCCGCCGGTGGGCGGCCGGGACATCGCGTCCCGGCACGGTCTCCACCGGCGTGGCGAGGACCCCGTCGGGGTCGCACGAGGCGACCCCGATCCGGGCGTCCCCGACGTCGATCGCGAGACGGCGTCCTCTGCGCATCAGCGTCAGGCCGTCTCGGCGACGAGGCGCTCGACGGCCGCCACGGCGTCGCCGATGGCATCCGGGTTCTGGCCGCCGCCCTGGGCGACGTCCGGCTTGCCGCCACCGCCGCCGCCGAGGGTCTTGGCGGCGGTACGGACCAGGTCACCGGCCTTGAGACCGCGCTCACGGGCGGCCTCGTTGGTGGCGATGACCGTGAGCGGGCGGCCGTTGGCCGTGGTGAACAGGGCGACCACGGCCGGGCGGTCGCCGGCCCCCGACGACTGATTCAGCCGGCCGCGGACGTCGAGGACCAGCTTGCGCAGATCGTCGGCGCCGGTGCCGTCCGGCACCTGGCCGGTGACGACAGCCACGCCACGTACGTCCTTGGCACCCGAGGCAAGACCGGCGGCGGCCTGCAGAACCTTCTCCGCGCGGAACTTCTCGATCTCCTTCTCGGCGTCCTTCAGCTTGCCGAGCATGGCGGAGATCTTCTCGGGGAGCTCCTCGGAACGGCCCTTGACCAGCTCCTGGAGCTGGGCGACGACCGTGTGCTCCTTGGCGAGGAAGTTGTAGGCGTCGACGCCGACGAGAGCCTCGATACGGCGCACCCCGGAACCGATCGACGACTCGCCGAGCAGCTTCACCAGGCCCAGCTGGGCGGTGTTGTGCACGTGCGTACCGCCGCAGAGCTCCTTGGAGAAGTCACCGATGGTGACAACACGCACGCGCTCGCCGTACTTCTCGCCGAACTCGGCGATGGCGCCCTGCTTCTTGGCCTCGTCGATGCTCATGACCTCGGCCTGGACGTCGAGTTCACGGGCGAGGACTTCGTTGATCTTCTGCTCGACGTCGGTGAGCACCGTGCCGGGTACGGCGGCGGGCGAACCGAAGTCGAAGCGGAAGCGGCCCGGCGAGTTCTCCGAACCGGCCTGGGCGGCAGTCGGGCCGAGGGCGTCGCGCAGCGCCTGGTGCGTGAGGTGCGTGGCGCTGTGGGCGCGGGCGATGGCACGGCGACGCTTGATGTCGATGGCAGCGTAGGCGGAGGCGCCGACCGTCACCTCGCCCACCTGCACCGAACCCTTGTGCACGCTGACACCCGGGACCGGCTGCTGCACATCGCGGATCTCGATGACGGCGCCGGTGTCGAGCTTGATCCGCCCTTGGTCGGCCAGCTGGCCGCCGCCCTCGGCGTAGAAAGGCGTGCGGTCGAGTACGACCTCGACCTCGTCGCCCTCGGTGGCGGCGGGCGACGGAACACCGTCGACCAGCAGGCCGACGATCGTCGACTCGCCCTCGGTGGCGGAGTAGCCGGTGAACTCGGTGGAGCCGGAGTTGTCGGCGACCGCGCGGTAGGCGGACAGATCGGCGTGACCGGTCTTCTTGGCCTTGGCGTCGGCCTTGGCGCGCTCCCGCTGCTCCTTCATCAGACGGCGGAAGCCGTCCTCGTCCACGGAGAGCCCCTGTTCGGCAGCCATTTCCAGGGTGAGGTCGATCGGGAAGCCCCAGGTGTCGTGGAGCAGGAACGCCTTGTCGCCGGAGAGGACCTTGCCGCCCGAAGCCTTGGTCTCGGTGACGGCGGTGTCGAGGATGTTGGTGCCGCCCTTGAGGGCCTTGAGGAACGCGGCCTCCTCGGCGAGGGCCACGGCCTCGATGCGCTTGCGGTCGGTGATCAGTTCCGGGTACTGCTCGCCCATGGTCTTGATGACCGTGTCGGCGAGTTCGGCGACGACCGGTCCGGTGGCGCCCATCAGCCGCATATTGCGGATGGCGCGGCGCATGATGCGTCGCAGCACATAGCCGCGACCCTCGTTGCCGGGGGTGACGCCGTCGCCGATGAGCATCACGGACGTACGGATGTGGTCGGCGACCACGCGCAGCGAGACGTCCGAGCCGTGGTCGGCGCCGTAGCGCACGCCGGTGAGCTCGGTGGCCTTGTCCATGACGACGCGCAGGGTGTCGGTCTCGTACATGTTCTGTACGCCCTGCAGGATCATGGCGAGACGCTCGAGGCCGAGGCCGGTGTCGATGTTCTTCGACGGCAGGTCGCCGAGGATCGGGAAGTCCTCCTTGCCGTCGCCGGCGCCGCGCTCGTACTGCATGAAGACCAGGTTCCAGATCTCCACATAGCGCTCGTCGTTGACGGCCGGGCCGCCCTCTTCGCCGAACTCCGGGCCACGGTCGTAGTTGATCTCGGAGCAGGGGCCACAGGGTCCGGGGACGCCCATGGACCAGAAGTTGTCCTTCTTGCCCAGGCGCTGGATGCGCTCGGCCGGTACGCCGATCTTGTCGCGCCAGATCTGCTCGGCCTCGTCGTCGTCGAGGTAGACCGTGATCCAGAGCCGCTCGGGGTCCAGTCCGTAGCCACCGTCGGCCACAGAGCTGGTCAGCAGCTCCCAGGCGTAGGTGATGGCGCCTTCCTTGAAGTAGTCGCCGAAGGAGAAGTTGCCGCACATCTGGAAGAACGTGCCGTGGCGGGTGGTCTTGCCGACCTCTTCGATGTCCGGCGTACGGACGCACTTCTGCACGCTGGTGGCGCGCGGGGCGGGCGGCTTGGCCTCACCGAGGAAGTACGGCTTGAACGGCACCATGCCCGCGGGGACCAGCAGCAGAGTCGGGTCGTCCGCGATGAGCGACGCCGAAGGCACGACGGTGTGCCCGCGCTCCTCGAAGAAGCTCAGCCAGCGGCGGCGGATTTCAGCCGACTCCATCAGTGGTCCTCATTCCGGTTGTGCGAGGGGTACGAGTTGTACGTGTGCTTCGGTCGGTCGATGGCAGCGAAGCGTCGCTGCGCGGGGAGTTCGGGCTCGGCGGGTGCCTCCAGGCCCAGCGCCTCGCCCAGTTCGGCCTCGCGCTGGACCATGCCGGCCCTGACGTCGAGTGCGAAGTCCTTGAGCTTGTGGCCCGCGTCGATCGCCTTGTTCGCGGCCTGCGCCGCGAGGCTCTCGGGGGTCAGCTGCTTGAGCTTGCGGTTGACCTTGGTGGTGGCCCAGACGCCGGCTGCGGCGCCCGCGGTGAACCAGAAAGTACGGCGGAACATCGAGCGTCAGCCTTTCCGCTTCTTGCGCCGGGCGGCCGGCACGGTGCGGCCGGCGATCACCGCACGACGGGACGGCGCCGCGGCTGGCGTGTCATCGCTCCTGCGGCTCATGGCCCGGCGTACGCCATAGCCGAAGGCGGCGACCTTGACCAGCGGGCCGCCGAAGGTCGAGGCGACGGTCGTCGAGAGCGCCGATGCGTTGGAGGTGACTTCCTGGACGTCCGTCGCGATGGCGTCGACCCGGTCGAGCTGGGTCTGCGCGGAGCGCACCGTCGCGGAGGCGTCGGCGAGCAGCGGCACCGCCTGCTCGGTCACTTCCGCCACGAGTTTGGTGGTCGCCCTGAGCGTCTGGGCCAGCCTCACCAGCACCACGGCGAGGAAGGAGACCAGGATCGCCCAGAAGACGGCCACCAGGATCCCGGCAACCTCTCCACCGGTCACTCTGCACCGCTCTCTGCTCGTCGATGGGTCCTCGAAAATCGTCCTCCGACCCTATCGCGCCCAGGGTCGCACCCCCTACCGCATTCCGGGCGGGGGAAGGGGGTTGCACAAGCCGATTGTACGGAGTGCACACATGTCGGTACGCACGGTGTTCCATACGACGCGACCATCGCTCCTGCGCCTCCGCCGACAAATCATCGTCCGGCCCAGGGCAATCTCCCCGCAGAGCTGAACCGGTTCGTCGGCCGGGCCGAAGAACTGGCCGAGCTACGCCGCCTCCTCGACAACTCCCGGCTCGTCACCGTGGCCGGAACGGGCGGCGTCGGGAAGTCGCGGTTCGCCGTGCAGGGCGCCGCAGCACTGCAGAATCGGTACGGCGACGGCGTCTGGCTCGCCGAACTCGCCACGCTCCGCGAATCCCGACCGGCGGCGCCGGATCGACCGCGCCCGCAGCTTGGGTCGGCAGCCTGCGGTCCGTCCGGCGGCCCTGGGAACGCGAGAGCCCGCCGGCTCCCCCACCGGTAAGGGCGGGGAAGCGGCGGGCTGAAGCGCTGTGAGCTACGCCTTGATCAGCGGGCGTAGTACTCGACGACCAGCTGCTCGTCGCAGATGACCGGAACTTCCTTGCGCTGCGGGTCGCGGTCCAGGCGGAACGCCAGGGCCTTCAGGTTGACCTGCAGGTAGCGGGGGGTCTCGCCGTCGGCGGCGAAGCCACCCTCACGCGCGACCTGGAAGAGCGACTTCTCGCGGCTGCGCTCGCGGACCATCACGACGTCGTCGGGACGGACGCGGAACGACGGCTTGTCGACCTTGCCACCGTTGACCTCGATGTGGCCGTGGACGACCATCTGACGGGCCTGGTAGATGGTGCGGGCGATGCCCGAACGCAGGACCAGGGCGTCGAGGCGGCGCTCGAGCTCGATGACCAGCGCGTCGCCGGTCTTGCCCTCGGCCTTCTTGGCGCGGTCGTAGGCACGCGCCATCTGGCGCTCGCTGATGTCGTACTGGGCGCGCAGACGCTGCTTCTCGAGCAGACGCACCTTGTAGTCAGAGTTCTGCTTGCGGCCACGGCCGTGCTCGCCCGGCGGGTAGGGGCGGGCTTCGAAGTACTTGACAGCCTTCGGCGTCAGCGCAATACCGAGCGCGCGTGACTTCTTGACCTTGGGACGCGACTGGTTAGGCACGTTCTCCAGACCTCCGTTGTAGGTTAGGTTAGGCTCACCTTACTCAAGGAGATCGCATGTCTCGCCCTGGGAACACCAAACGCATCACGGACAGCACAAAGAACGTCGACGCTTCACAGAGCATCGAGGCGACGGAGGTCCGATCAGCTCATGGTCAGCCGCGTCCCAGCGGGCTTGAAATCACTCGAATGCCGTCAGCAGCCGAGCGCACACGAACTCTCGTACAGAGTACATGCTCCGCGGTGGTGCTCATCGCGGGGCTGGACGGAGCACGTCCTGAGCAGCTGACACGTTCTGAGCAGCTGACACCTCGAGCACGGGTCGTGGGGCAGGACGGCGAGGTGTTCCTGCTGTTTCCGGCCGACTCACCGGCCGTGCGGGCCGCCACGCACGCGCAGGACGACGAGCTGTCCGCTGTGCTGGAGATCACCGACGTCGCGCCGGTCTCCGTGCCCCATCGCATCCGCGGCCGCGCCTGGATCTCCGGCTGGCTCACCTGCGTACCCGGCCTGGCAGAGCCCGGCTGCACGATGCTGCGGCTCGAGGTGGGTGAGGCGTACGTCGACGATCTGTGGGGCGCGGAGAGCGTGGAGCCGGAGGAGTTCGCGCAGGCGTCCGTCGATCCTCTCGTGGCGCACGAGGCCGGCCTGCTGCAGCACCTGCACTCCGCGCACGGCGAGCAGGTGCAGCGGCTGTGCGGGCTGCTCGGGGAGCGAACGGACGGGACGGTGAACCGGCAGCGCGCGGTGCCACTGGCGCTGGACCGGTTCGGGCTGCGGGTGCGGTTCGTGGGCGAGCAGTGCTTCGACGCGCGCTTCGACTTTCCCACGCCGGTACGCGATGTCACCGAGCTGCGCCGGGCGATGCACACGCTCTTCGAGGCGGCTTCGCACTGACCGGCGCGGGTCGGCGTGGGTCGGCGTAGACCGGCGCGGGTCGGCGTGGGTCGGCGTAGACCGGCGTGGGTCGGCGTGGGGCGGCGTAGGTTCGCCGGATTCACCGCCCTTCACCGCCCTTCGGCCTGGCCCTCCACGCGCAGCCGCTCGCGCACCTTCTCGACCACATCGGCGTAGCGCGCCTCCGCGCCGTACCGCGTGGGCTCGTAGTAGCGCTTGCCGTGCACCGCGTCCGGGGCGTACTGCTGGGGCGCGATCGCGCCCGGCACATCGTGCGGATAGACATAGCCCTGGGCATGGCCGAGCTTGGCCGCACCCTTGTAGTGGCCGTCGCGCAGATGCGGCGGGACCGCTCCGGCCAGTCCGTTCCGTACGTCCGCGAGCGCGGCGCCGATGGCGGTGGTGGCGGCGTTCGACTTGGGGGCCAGCGCCAGCGCGATGGTGGCGTGGCTGAGGGTGAGGGCCGCCTCGGGGAAACCGATCATGGCCACGGCCTGAGCGGCGGCAACCGCGGTCGGCAGAGCCGTCGGGTCCGCGAGGCCGATGTCCTCGCTCGCCGAGATCATCAGCCGGCGGGCGATGAACCGCGGGTCCTCCCCCGCCTCGATCATGCGCGCCAGATAGTGCAGCGCCGCGTCCACATCGGAGCCGCGGATGGACTTGATGAGAGCGCTCGCCACGTCGTAGTGCTGGTCGCCGTCGCGGTCGTACTTCACCGCAGCGCGGTCGACAGTCTCCTCCAGCGTCTGGAGGCTGATCGCCTTCTCGCTCTTGTCGATCGCCGCGCCGGCCGCGGCCTCGAGCGCGGTCAGCGCCCGGCGGGCGTCGCCGCCCGCGATACGCAGCAGATGCGCCTCGGAGTCCTCGGGAAGTGCGACCACGCCGCCCAGTCCGCGTTCCGCGGTGAGCGCCCGGTGCAGCAGTCCGCTCAGATCCTCGTCGGTGAGCGATTCCAGTGTGAGCAGCAGGGAGCGGGAGAGCAGCGGGGAGATGATCGAGAAATACGGGTTCTCGGTGGTGGCGGCGATCAGCGTGACCCAGCGGTTCTCCACGGCAGGCAGCAGAGAATCCTGCTGCGCCTTGGAGAAGCGGTGGATCTCGTCGAGGAAAAGGACGGTCTCCTTGCCGAAGCCGCCGACAGCGCGGCGGGCGCCGTCGATGACCGCCCGGACCTCTTTGACACCCGCGGTGATCGCGGAGAGCTCCACAAAGCGCTTGTTGGTGGCCTTGGAGACGACGTACGCGAGGGTCGTCTTGCCGATGCCGGGCGGGCCCCAGAGGATCACGGACGAGGGGCCTGCGGGGCCGCCGCCGCCTTCGCCGACGAGTCGGCGCAGCGGCGATCCCGGCTTCAGCAGATGCTGCTGGCCGACGACTTCATCGAGGGTGCGCGGACGCATCCGAACGGCCAGGGGGCTGCTGGACGGATCCTTCTCCTGGCGTTCTTCGGCTGCGGCGGTAAAGAGGTCGGGCTCCACGCTGTGAAGCCTACTGGGGGGTCCGGGGGTGTCCCCCGGGAGGATGCAGTAGGCCACTGACAGCCCCGCCCGGCCGGGTCAGCTGGTCCAGAAGTCCCACCAGCGGGTCAGGATCAGCATGCCGATGATCCCGATCCACAGCACCGGCGGCATCCAGTGGAACTCCAGCAGGCCCTTCCGCAGCCCCTCCGGGACCTTGATGACGTAGTGCCTGATGTTGTGCAGAGTGACGTAGCAGAACATCACGATCGTGGCGACCCAGGCCAGCGAGCACCACAGGCACAGCGAGTTGATGTTGTACAGCGACTGGTACTGCAGCCAGGTGCAGAAACCGACGCCGAAGAGACAGCCGGCGTTGAGACCGAGCCAGTACCAGCGGCGGTAGCGCGCCCCGGCCAGCAGCGCGACCCCGATGGCGATCACCATCGAGTACGCCACCAGACCCATCATCGGATTCGGGAACCCGAACGCCGAGGCCTGATCGCTCTTCATGATGTTGCCGCAGGAGACGACCGGGTTCAGGCTGCAGCCCGGGGTGAACGACGGGTCCTCCGCCAGCTTGATCTTGTCGATCGTGATCACCCACGAGGCCAGCAGCCCCGCCGCACCCGTGATCACCAGCAGCCAGGCGAAGGCACGACTGCCACCGATCGTGCCCTTGGAGCCGTCGGCCTGCCGGCCGGAGGACACGTCGTCAACAGGTGCAGTCTTCATATCGCCGATCCATCGCTCAGTAGCCAGCTGGGGCAGGGTCATTCTGCCGCACTCGCCCCCGCGTCCACCGTTCGATGGACATAAGGATGTACGGACGGTCGTCCCGGACTGCTCACCTACGGGAGCAAGCTCCTCCCAGGCCCCCGTACGCCCTTCGGACGTGTCCTCAAACGCCGACGGGCCTGATCCGCAAGCCCGTCGGCGTTTGAGGCGCGTGGTCCGGGGCGGAGCCCCGCAACCGGCCCGGGTATCAGGCCAGGCGTTCGCGGATCGTGTTCGCCGCGTCCGCCAGCGGCACCGGCGACTGCTCGCCGGACTGCATGTCCTTCAACTGGACGACGCCCTCCGCGAGGTCGCGCTCACCGGCCACGACCGTGTACCGCGCGCCCGAGCGGTTCGCACTCTTCATCGCGCCCTTCAGGCCCTTCGCTCCGTACGAGAAGTCGGCCGCCACTCCCGCCCGGCGCAGCTCGGTCACCAGGCCGAAGAGTACGCGCCGCGCCTCCTCGCCGAGCGGGACCGCGAACACGCTGGTGGTGGAGGGGAGTTCGAGCTCGATGCCCTCCGCCTCCAGCGCCAGGATCGTACGGTCCACGCCGAGTGCCCAGCCGACCGACGGGAGCGCCGGGCCGCCGATCATCTCGGAGAGGCCGTCGTAGCGGCCGCCGCCGCCCACTGCGGACTGCGAGCCGAGACCGTCGTGGACGAACTCGAACGTCGTGCGCGTGTAGTAGTCGAGGCCGCGCACCAGCTTCTCGTCGTCCTCGTACCCGACACCCGCCGCGGTCAGCAGCTCACGCACCTCCTCGTGGTACGCCTTGCACGCGTCGCACAGATAGTCGCGCAGCATCGGCGCGCCCACCAGCTGCTTCTGCACCTCGGCGCGCTTGTCGTCGAGGACCCGCAGGGGGTTGATCTCGATCCGGCGCCGGGTGTCCTCGTCCAGCTCGAGCGCGCGCAGGAAGCTCTGCAGCGCGTCCCGGTAGACGGGGCGGCACTCCTTGTCGCCCAGCGAGTTCAGCAGGATGCGGAAATCGCGCAGTCCGAGCGAGCGGTACGCCTGGTGGGCCAGGATGATCAGTTCGGCGTCGAGCGCCGGGTCCTCAGCGCCGATCGCCTCGGCGCCGACCTGCGAGAAGTGCCTGTAGCGGCCCTTCTGCGGGCGCTCGTAGCGGTAGTACGAGCCCGAGTACCAGAGCTTCACCGGCAGGTTGCCGGCCTTGTGGAGGTTGGCCTCCAGCGCCGCGCGCAGCACGGACGCGGTGCCTTCGGGACGCAGCGCCAGCTTGTCGCCGCCCTTGGTCTCGAAGGCGTACATCTCCTTGGACACGATGTCGGTGGACTCGCCGACACCGCGCGAGAACAGCTCGACGTTCTCGAATCCGGGCGTCTCGATATAGCCGTAGCCGGAGTTCTTCAGCGGCGCGGCGATCGCCTCACGCACAGCGAGGGTCACCGCGGACTTCGGCGGAATCAGGTCGTACGTGCCCTTGGGGGCCTGAAAGGTGCTCACGGGAAACTCTCGTCACATTCCTCGTCGGGGAGCTTCGGCGCTCCCGAGGCCGGCGGCCACATCCCGCAAGTACGGATTGGCGGCACGCTCGCGGCCGATGGTCGTCTGGGGGCCGTGGCCGGACAGCACCACGGTCGAGTCGTCGAGCGGCAGGCACACACGCGCCAGTGACTCGAGCATCTCGGCGTGGTCGCCGCCGGGCAGGTCCGTGCGTCCGATGGAGCCGGCGAAGAGCAGATCTCCCGAGAAGAAGACCGACGGGATGTCATCGGCCTCGGGCATCTGAAACGTCACCGACCCCTTGGTATGGCCGGGCGCATGCGCGACCGAGAAGTCGAGACCGGCGAGGCGCAGCTCGGCGCCGTCGGTCAGTTCCTTGACGTCGTCCGGCTCTCCCACGGTCAGCTCGCCCATCAGCGGCATCCCGATCGACCGGCCCAGCGCCTTCTCCGGGTCGCTCATCATGTACCGGTCCGCGGGGTGGATCCACGCGGGTACGTCATGGGCTCCGCACACCGGCACGACCGAGGCGACATGGTCGATGTGGCCATGAGTCAGCACGACGGCGACAGGCTTGAGCCGATGCTTCGCAAGCGCTTCTTCGACTCCCTGAGCGGCCTGGTGGCCGGGGTCGATGATCACGCACTCCTCGCCTGCGGCCGGGGCGACCAGGTAACAGTTGGTCCCCCAGGCCCCTGCGGGGAACCCGGCAATAAGCACGTTCGTCCTCGGTGTGGTCGTCGAGAGGGATAAAGCTGTATTGAATTGCAGCAGATCAGAGCCTACCGGCGCTGCTCGTCCCACAGCCAACCCGTATACGGTACGGGGCACACTCGGCCGGTCGGCATCACGCGACATACAAGGAGAAGACCCGGTGGTCAGCAGCGATCAGCGGCGGCGTCAGCTCGCCAGGGAGAAGTTCGAGCGCCAGCAGCAGCGTCGGCAGAAGTCCCGGAAGGCGAAGCAGCGGAATACGATCATCGCGGCTGCGGTCGTGTTGGTGCTCGCCGGGGGCGCCGCGTACGCCTCGGTCGGGCTCTCCGACGGGGACGCCAAGGTCAAGGAGTCGGCGGACGACAGCCAGTCCCCCAGCGCCACCCCGTCCAAGAGCGAGAGCACCAGCCCCGAGCCCGCCATGGCGATCGACAAAGCGGCGAAGTACTCGATGTCGCTCAAGACGAACGAGGGCGACATCAAGATCGCGATGGACGCGGCGAAGACCCCGCACACCGCGAACTCCTTCAAGTCCCTCGCGGACAAGGGGTACTTCAACGGCACAAAGTGTCATCGGCTGACCACGCAGGGCATTTTCGTGCTGCAGTGCGGCGACCCGAAGGGCGACGGCACGGGCGGGCCCGGCTACACGATCCCCGACGAGAATCTGACCGCGCTGGGTAAGGCGGCCGCCGACGGCACGGTGACGTATCCGGCCGGGACGGTGGCGATGGCCAATACCGGCCAGCCGCACTCCGGAGGCAGTCAGTTCTTCCTCGTCTACAAGGAGACAAAGCTGCCGCCCAGCTACACGCCGTTCGGAATGATGGACGAGGCGGGCCTGAAGGTCGTCCAGGACGTGGCGAAGGCCGGAGTCGCGGGCGGGGCCCAGGACGGCGGCCCGAAGAAGGCCGTCACCATCGAGAAGGCGGCTGTCACGAAGGTGTGAGCCGGGCAATTTCGGCCGCGCTGAGTGCGGACAGCCGGGCGGCCGGTCGCCTAGATTGGCGTTGTGCAGGGCGGGCGAGCAGCCCGCCCCCAGGAAACTGTGGACGATGCCCGGGGGCAACACCCTCTTGCGGGCATCAGGTGGAGGAGGCGCTGTGAGCAGCGACCCGTGGGGCCGTGTCGATGAGACGGGCACCGTGTACGTGCGTACTGCCGATGGCGAGCAGGTCGTCGGATCGTGGCAGGCGGGCACTCCCGAGGAGGCCCTGGCCTACTTCGAGCGCAAGTACGAGGGCTTGGTGGTCGAGATCGGCCTCCTCGAGCGGCGGGTGAAGACCACCGATCTCTCGGCCAAGGACGCCCAGACCGCCATCGATCATCTGCGTCAGCAGGTGGACGAGCATCACGCCGTGGGTGACCTCGGCGCGCTGCGTGTCCGCCTCGACGCTCTCGTCGCGACGGTGGACAAGCGCCGCGAGGAGCGCAAGGTCCAGAAGGCGAAGCAGAACGACGAGGCGCGGCACTCCAAGGAGGCGCTGGTCGCCGAGGCCGAGGAGCTGGCGCAGAGCGAGCAGTGGCGCTCCGCGGGCGAGCGGCTGCGCGCGCTGGTGGACACCTGGAAGGGCCTTCCCCGGCTCGACCGGAAGTCCGACGACGAGCTGTGGCACCGTTTCTCGCACGCGCGGTCCGCGTTCTCCAAGCGCCGCAAGGCGCACTTCGCCTCGCTGGACGCGCAGCGCGAGGAGGCCCGTAAGGCCAAGGAGAAGCTGGTCGCCGAGGCCGAGTCGCTCTCCGGCTCGACCGACTGGGGTGTGACGGCCGCCCGCTACCGCGAGCTGATGGCGGAGTGGAAGGCAGCAGGCCGCGCCCAGCGCGAGGCCGAGGACGACCTGTGGAACCGTTTCCGCGGCGCCCAGGACGTCTTCTTCGCCGCGCGCAGCGGGGTCTTCGCCGAGCGGGACGCCGAGCAGGGCGAGAACCTCAAGCTCAAGGAGGAGCTCGCCGTCGAGGCCGAAAAGCTGATGCCGGTGACGGACCTCAAGGCCGCGCGTGCCGCCTTCCGGTCCATCAACGAGCGCTGGGAGGCCATCGGCCACGTACCGCGTGACGCCCGGCCCAAGGTCGAGGGCCGGATGCACGCGGTGGAGCGTGCCCTGCAGGAGTCCGAGGAGAACGAGTGGCGCCGGACGAACCCTGAGGCGCGTGCGCGTGCCGCGGGTCTGACGGGTCAGCTCCAGGCGGCCGTGGACAAGCTGCGCGGACAGATCGACGCGGCGCGCGCGGCGGGCAACAACACCAAGGCCGACAAGCTCGCCAAGGAGCTCGAGGGCCGGCAGGCACTGCTCGACCAGGCCCTGAAGGGCCTGGAGGAGTTCGGCGGCTGAGAGGCCCCGCAGGCGGCCCCGGTACGGGATGCGTACCGGGGCCGCCTCATGTCCGGCTGGGGGCGGCCACTGCCGGGATGTCCGGCTGGGGGCTGCGGCCACTGCCGGGATGTCCGGCTGGGGGCTGCGGCCACTGCCGGGATGTCCGGCTGGGGGCTGCGGCCACTGCCCGGCTACGGCCTGCGGCTCATGCCCCGCTGCTGCGGGCCGAGGTCACCCGGTACACGTCGTAGACGCCCTCCACGCCCCGTACCGCCTTCAGTACGTGCCCGAGGTGCTTCGGGTCGCCCATCTCGAAGGTGAAGCGCGAGGTGGCCACCCGGTCGCGGGAGGTCTGGACGGCCGCAGACAGGATATTGACGTGCTGGTCCGACAGGACGCGGGTGACGTCCGAGAGAAGCCTGGACCGGTCGAGCGCCTCGACCTGGATGGCGACCAGGAAGACGGACGACTGGGTCGGGGCCCATTCGACCTCGAGGATGCGCTCCGGCTGCTGCGAGAGCGAGTCGACGTTGACGCAGTCGGCCCGGTGAACCGATACGCCGGAGCCGCGCGTGACGAAGCCGATGATGGGGTCGCCGGGGACGGGCGTACAACAGCGGGCGAGCTTGACCCAGACATCCTCGACGCCCTTGACGACCACGCCGGGGTCGGCGTTGGCGCGGCGCTTGCTGCGGCCGCCGTGCGTGGGCGGTGTGCTCTCGGCGATGTCCTCGCTCGCGGCCTCCTCGCCGCCGAGGGCCTGCACCAGTTTCTGTACGACGCCCTGCGCGGCCACATGGCCCTCGCCGATCGCCGCGTACAGGGACGAGATGTCCGGGTAGCGCATCTCGTGCGCCAGTGTGACGAGCGAGTCGCCGGTGAGAATGCGCTGGATCGGCAGGTTCTGCTTGCGCATGGCCCGCGCGATGGCGTCCTTGCCGTGCTCGATGGCCTCGTCGCGACGCTCCTTGGAGAACCACGCGCGGATCTTGTTGCGCGCCCGGGGCGACTTGACGAAGCCCAGCCAGTCGCGGGAGGGTCCGGCGCCTTCGGCCTTGGAGGTGAAGACCTCCACCAGGTCGCCGTTGTCGAGGGTCGATTCGAGCGGGACGAGCCGTCCGTTGACCCGCGCCCCTATGGTCCGGTGGCCGACCTCGGTGTGCACGGCGTACGCGAAGTCGACGGGCGTGGCGCCGGCCGGCAGCGCTATGACGTCGCCCTTCGGCGTGAAGACGAAGACCTCGTTGCGGGAGAGGTCGAAGCGCAGGGACTCGAGGAACTCGCTGGGGTCCTCGGTCTCCTTCTGCCAGTCGAGGAGCTGGCGCAGCCACGCCATGTCGTTGATGTTGTCGTCCTTGCCGGCCTTCTTCGGTACGTCGGAACGCACCTTGGAGGCGCCGGCGGAGGGCTCCTGCTTGTACTTCCAGTGCGCCGCGATGCCGTACTCGGCACGGCGGTGCATGTCGAAGGTACGGATCTGCAGCTCGACTGGCTTGCCGTTGGGGCCGATCACCGTGGTGTGCAGCGACTGGTACATGTTGAACTTCGGCATCGCGATGTAGTCCTTGAACCGGCCGGGGACCGGGTTCCATCGCGCATGGACGGTGCCGAGTGCGGCGTAGCAGTCGCGGACGCTGTCGACGAGGACGCGGATGCCCACCAGGTCGTAGATCTCCGCGAAGTCACGGCCGCGGACGATCATCTTCTGGTAGACGCTGTAGTAGTGCTTCGGCCTGCCTGTGACGGTCGCCTTGATGCGGGCGGCGCGCAGATCGGACTGGACCTCGTCGGTCACTATGGCGAGGTACTCGTCACGCTTGGGCGCGCGCTCGGCGACCAGCCGCACGATCTCGTCGTACATCTTGGGGTAGAGGATCGCGAAGGCGAGGTCCTCCAGCTCCCACTTGATGGTGTTCATGCCCAGGCGGTGGGCCAGGGGCGCGTAGATCTCAAGGGTCTCGCGGGCCTTCTTCTCCTGCTTCTCCCGCTTGAGATAGCGCATGGTGCGCATGTTGTGCAGCCGGTCGGCGAGCTTGATGACCAGGACGCGCGGGTCCTTGGCCATGGCGACGACCATCTTGCGTACGGTCTCGGCCTGTGCGGCCTCGCCGAACTTGACCTTGTCGAGCTTGGTGACGCCGTCGACGAGGAGGGCGACCTGGTCGCCGAAGTCGCGGCGCAGTGTGTCCAGGCCGTACTCGGTGTCCTCGACGGTGTCGTGCAGCAGCCCGGCCATCAGGGTCGCCGGGTCCATGCCGAGCTCGGCGAGGATGGTGGTGACGGCGAGCGGGTGCGTGATGTACGGGTCGCCGCTCTTGCGCTTCTGGCCGCGGTGCCAGCGCTCGGCCACCTGGTAGGCACGCTCGACCTGGCGGAGCGTCGAAGTCTCGATCTTGGGGTCGTTGCTGCGCACTATCCGCAGCAGCGGTTCCAGGACGGGGTTGTACGGCGAGGAGCGCTGCACGCCCAGGCGGGCGAGGCGGGCGCGTACGCGGTTCGAGGAGCCGCCGGTCCGGGGCACGGAGGCGGGCGTGGGCTTGGCCGCTGGTGTGGACTTGCCCGCAGGCGTGGGCCTGACGGCGGGCATGGACTTGTCCGCAGGCGTGGACTTGGCGGCAGGCGTGGACTTGGCGGCAGAGACCGGGGCCGCACCGTTCGCACGCTCGGGCACTGCCGGCATTGACTTCTCCGCCGGCTTCTTCTCGGGCGTGACAGGGGCTGCCGCGGCCTTTTCGGCCTGCTGGTCGGGCTGCGCGGCGGCGGGCTGGGCCTCGTCTGGCAAGAGCGCTCCTCGTGCGGTTCCGGGTCCCCCGGTCAGGTCCGGAGAGGCCATGGTATCGACCCAGGAGTCACGGTGCTCACGAGGCTGCAGGTCCGCACTTGACGGAAGAGGGCATCCGGATACCCGCCGTCTGCCCGTCGTCACTTCCTGTCTCCGCACTGTTGCAGCGAGGAGCCGAGCACGCCGGCCGGCGGACAGAACAATGGGCGCCCCGGGAAGATCCCGGGGTGCCCACTGCCGAAGCGAAGCATTGCGTTTGCGTTGCGATGCGATGCGATGCGATGCGTCAGATCGTGATCAGAGTCTCCAGCGGAGCCCCGCGCAGCGCCGGCTCCAGGCGGGCCCGGCCGTCGAGGAAACCGAGCTCCATGAGGACCGCGACGCCCGCCACGTCGGCGCCGGCCCGGCGGATCAGCTCCAGCGAGGCCTCGGCCGTGCCGCCGGTGGCGAGGACATCGTCGATGACCATGACACGGTCGCCCGACTGAAGGTCCTCGGCATGCACCTCGATCTCGGCAGTGCCGTACTCCAGCTCGTACGCCTGGGAGAGCGTCGCTCCGGGGAGCTTGCCCGCCTTGCGTACGGGAATGAACCCCAGCCCGGCGCGGACCGCGACCGGCGCGGCCAGGATGAAGCCGCGCGCCTCCAGACCGACGATCTTCGTGGCCCCGTGACGTACACAGAACCCGGCGAGCGCGTCGGTCATGGCGGTGAAGGCCTCGGGATCCGCGAGCAGAGGCGTGATGTCCTTGAACATCACCCCCGGCTTCGGATAGTCGGGGACATCACGAATACGGCTGAGCAGGAACTCCTGCGTACCGACGGTCATCGGCGCTTGCCCGAAGGACGGCCGCGACCCCGGTTGCGCGGGCCCACCACGGCACCCGCCGCGGCGGTGCCGCCGACCACCTCGTTCTGCGGCTCGCCCGACTCGTCGTCGGAGTCCTCCGCCGACTCGCCCTTGGCCGCGGCCTGCGCGCGCTTGGCGAGCACCCGCTTCTTCAGCGCCTTCATCTGGGGCTCGCGCTCCTTGAGGTCGGCGACGAGCGGCGTGGCGATGAAGATCGAGGAGTACGCACCTGCGGCGAGACCGACGAACAGCGACAGCGAGATGTCGTTGAGCATGCCCGCGCCGAGGAAGCCGCCACCGATGAAGAGCAGGCCGGCCACCGGCAGCAGCGCGACGACGGTGGTGTTGATGGAACGCACCAGCGTGCCGTTGAGGCTGCGGTTGGCGATCTCGCTGTAGGTGTAGCGGGTCTGCTTGGTGATGTCCTTCGAGCCCTCCTTGAGACCGTCGAAGACGACGACGGTGTCGTAGAGGGAGTAACCGAGGATGGTCAGCAGACCGATCACGGTGCCCGGCGTGACCTCGAAGCCGACGAGCGCGTACACACCGATGGTGATCGTGAGGTCGTGGATCAGCGCGATCAGGGCGGCGATGGCCATCCGCCACTCGAAGGCGATCGCGAGATAGATCACCACCAGGAGCATGAAGACCGCGAGACCGGTCCATGCCTTGTTGGCGATCTGCTCACCCCAGCTGGGGCCGACGATCTCGGCGTTGATCTTGTCCTTCGGGATGTTCAGCTTGCCGGAAAGCGTCTCGTTGACCTTGTTGGCCTGGGCCTGGTCGAGCTCGCTGACCTGGATCCGCAGCCCGCCGTTGCCGAGCTTCTGGACGATCGCCTCATGGCCCGAGATCTCCTTGGCGTAGGACTGGGCCTGGCTGACGGAGACGCTCGTGCTCGGGGTGGTGAAGACGGCGCCACCCTTGAACTCGATGCCAAGGTTGAGACCCCGCACCGCCAGGCCGACGATCGCCGTGATGGTGATCAGGATCGAGATCCCGTACCAGATCTTCCGCTTGGCGACGAAGTCATAGCCGACCTCGCCGCGGTAGAGCCGGGCGCCGAGGCTGCCGAGTCGCGACATCTCACGCCTCCTTCGGGTCGGTGGGGACGGAGCCGCGGCGGGAGCGGCGCAGCGGGGGCTTGGCGCCGAGCCGCTTCGGGTCCAGACCGGACCACGGGTGACCGCTCGCGAAGAACTTCTTGCGGGCGAGGAGCGTCATGACCGGCTTGGTGAAGAGGAACACCACGACCACGTCGAGCACGGTGGTCAGACCGAGCGTGAACGCGAAGCCCTGGACCTTGCCGACGGTGACGATGAAGAGCACCGCGGCGGCGAGGAACGACACGAAGTCGGAGACCAGGATGGTGCGCCGGGCACGCGGCCAGGCACGCTCGACGGCGGGCCGGAGCGTACGGCCCTCGCGGATCTCGTCCCGGATGCGTTCGAAGTACACGATGAACGAGTCCGCGGTGATACCGATCGCAACGATCGCACCACACACCGCGGGCAGATTCAGGGCGAAGCCGATGCCGGGGCCGAGCAGAGCCATGATCGTGTACGTCAGGATCGCCGAGACGATGAGGCTCAGGATCGCGATCAGAGCCAGGCCGCGGTAGTACGCCACCAGGTAGATGATGACCAGCGCGAGGCCGATCGCACCGGCGATGAGGCCGGCCTGCAGCTGCTCGCCGCCCAGCGCCGCGGTGACGGTCTGGACGCTCTGCTCATGGAAGGAGAGCGGGAGCGCACCGTACGACAGGATGTTGCCCAGGTCCTGTGCGGACTGCTGGGTGAAGCTGCCGGAGATCTCGGCGTTGGCGCTCAGTGTCTCGCGGACCGAGGGGGCCGAGACGACCTCGCCGTCCAGGACGATGGCGAACTGGTTCATCGGGGGCTGCTGCTGCGACAACCGGCTCGTGATCTTCTGGAACTTCTTGGAGCCGCCGTCGGTGAAGTCCATCTGCACGATCCACTGACCGGTCCGCTGGTCGATCGTGGCCTTGGCGTCGTCGACGTCCTTGCCGTTGACCTCGGCCGGGCCCAGCAGGTACTTCTCCCACACGCCTTCGGAGTTCTTGCCACAGCCGACCGTCGGAGCGGTGGGCAGGACGTTTTCGCCGGCCGCGACGCGGGCCTTCTCCTTCGTGCAGTCGAGAGCCAGGAACTGCTTCTGCAGCTTGTCCGCGCCCGCCGCGGCACCCGAGGGGGTGGGCTTCGGCGTCTCGGCGGTCTTGGGCTTGCCGGCGTCCGAGGGGTTCGGAGTCGGGGTCGCGGCCTTCAGTGCGTCGGTGACGGCGCGGCCCTGCGTGGTCGCAGTGGCCGAGGGCGTGGCGGAGGCCGGCGGGTTGACCGTCTCCTTGTTGCCGGCCTTGTCCTTGCCGTCCTTTGCCTTGCCGGACGGCGAGGCGCTCGGGGTGGGCTGCGGAGCCGTGGGGGTCCCGGCGGCGACGGTCAGCACCGGCCGGAAGTAGAGCTGGGCGGTGGTGCCGACCTGCTCACGGGCCTGCTGAGAATTCGTCCCCTTGGGGATGTTGACGATGATGTTCTTCTGGCCCTGGGTCTGAACCTCGGCCTCGGTGACGCCCAGACCATTGACACGGCGCTCGATGATGCCGACCGCGGTGTTCATGTTGGTCTCGTTGATGGCGTTCTTGTTGCCGACGGTGTTCTTCGCCTCGAGCGTGATGGACGTACCGCCCGCCAGGTCGATACCCAGACGCGGTGTGAGCTGACCCGCCAGGAACATTCCGCCTGTGAGCGCGACCATGGCGATCAGAATCAAGGCCAGGGCACGCCCCGGCTTGCTCTGAGCCCCCGCGGGCCTTCGGCCCCTATTCGGTGCTGCCACCTTCTCGTTTCTCCCTGTCCAACCGTCCCGTGCCGGGTGTGCGCCGGGGCGGCCACGAAGTGTTGTGGGGACCTGCCCGCGCAGAAGTCAGCACGGCCCGGGGACCGCCGGACGCCGGTGGGCGCCGCCGCGGTCCCCGATCGTGACTACTTCGCGTCGGTCTCGCCCTCGGCCTTGCCGTCCTTCGGCGTGGCATCGTCCTTCGGCGTGACCTCGTCGTCCTTCGGCGTGACCTCGTCCTTCGCCTCGATCTCGTCCTCGGGCTTCTTGCCGAGGTCGATCTTGGCGGCGTCCGACGAGTCGGAGTCCTTGGCGTCGGAGTCCGTGGTCTCCGTCAGCGAGGAAGCGTCGTCCGGCACGATCTGGCCGTCGACCTTGAGGTCGCCGTCGCCGTGCACGATGCGGTTGTACTCCTCGTCGTCGAGGACCGCGCCGATGGCGTTCTTGGCGTAGACGGCGTGGACGCCGGGGGCCACCTCGAGGAGGACCGTGTCGTCGTGCAGTTCCTTGACGGTGGCGTACATGCCCCCGATCGTCCGGACACCGGTGCCGGGCTGCATTTCGTTGCGCATCTGCGCAGCCGCCTGCTGCTTCTTCTTGGCGGACCGGGTCATCAGGAACATGGCCCCGATGAGCACGATGAAGGGGAGGAGGGTCACGAGACTCACGGGACGGAACTTCCTTCGCACGACCGCGCTGGTGAGGCGGCCTTATCTACGGGGGTGGGCACGCCGACCTGGAAGGGCGGCATCGGCGGAGTCTAAGCGAGTCCGCATCGATGGAACAACGCCCAGCATCCCACCCTGGTTCCTGGCCGTGCGAGTCTCCGCGCCGTCACGCCCTGAACAGCCCCGGTTGTCCGCTTGCGCCCGGCGCCTGCTGCGGTGGTACGAGGCCGAGATGCGCCCATGCCGCAGGGGTGGCGACCCGTCCGCGGGGGGTCCGGGCAAGGAGCCCCTCCCGTACCAGGAAGGGTTCGGCCACCTCCTCGACCGTCTCGCGCTCCTCCCCCACGGCCACCGCGAGCGTCGACAGACCCACCGGGCCGCCGCCGAAGAGCTTGAGCAGTGCCTGGAGCACGGCACGGTCGAGGCGGTCGAGTCCGCGGGCGTCGACCTCGTACACCCGCAGGGCCGCGGCTGCCACCTCGCGGGTGATCCGGCCGTCCACCTTGACCTGGGCGTAGTCACGGACGCGGCGCAGCAGCCGGTTGGCGATACGGGGCGTGCCGCGGGAGCGGCCTGCGATCTCGGCGGCGCCGTCGGCCTCTATGTCGACGTCGAGAAGCTGGGCGGAGCGGTGGATGACCCGCTCCAGCTCGGCGGGGTCGTAGAACTCCATGTGAGCGGTGAAGCCGAAGCGGTCGCGCAGCGGGGGCGGCAGCAGCCCGGCCCGCGTGGTGGCACCGACCAGGGTGAAGGGCGGGAGCTCGATCGGAATGGCGGTGGCTCCCGGTCCCTTCCCGACGATCACATCGACCCGGAAGTCCTCCATGGCCATGTAGAGCAGCTCTTCGGCCGGCCGCGACATCCGGTGGATCTCGTCGAGGAAGAGAACCTCGCCCTCCTGGAGGGAGGAGAGGATCGCGGCCAGATCGCCGGCGTGCTGGATGGCTGGACCCGAGGTGATCCGGATCGGGGCGTTCATCTCGGCCGCGATGATCATGGAGAGGGTGGTCTTGCCGAGGCCGGGGGCGCCGGAGAGCAGGACATGGTCTGCGGTGGCGCCGCGTGCGAGGGCCGCTTTCAGGACAAGGTCCAGCTGCTCGCGGACGCGCTCCTGACCGACGAACTCGGCCAGCGACTTCGGCCGCAGCGCCGCCTCGACGGCCTGGTCCTCGCCGTCGGCGGACGCGCCGACGAGCCGCTCGGTTGCGGTGTCGTCGGTCGGCGGTGCGGTGTCGTCCCAGTTCACAGTGGTAGGCCTCGTGGGGTCAGCGGGTGCGGTTCAGGGTCTGCAGGGCGGCCTTCAGCAGCTGGCCGACCTGGGGTGTGCCGCCCGCGGCGACGGCGGCCTCAGCCTGCGGCGTGACGGCGGCAACCGCCTCGTCGGCCTCCCGGGTGGCGTAGCCGAGGCCGATCAGCGCGCCGTGCAGCTGGTCGCGCCAGGCCATCGGGGCCGCGGCGGCGGTAGCGACGCCCTGCCTGCCGATATGTGCGCCGACCGGCTCGCCGAGGCGATCCTTCAGCTCGAGCAGCAGTTTCTGGGCGCCCTTCTTGCCGATGCCCGGGACAGCGATGAGTGCCTTCTCGTCGCCGGTCGCCACGGCGATCCGCAGGGCGTCCGGGGTGTGCACGGCGAGCATCGCCTGGGCCAGGCGTGGGCCGACACCGCTCGCGGTCTGCAGCAGCTCGAAGACCTGACGCTCGTCGTCGTCCACGAAGCCGTAGAGCGTGAGCGAGTCCTCCCGTACGACGAGGGAGGTGGCGAGCTTGGCCTCCTTGCCGATGCGCAGCTCGGAGAGGGTGTTCGGCGTGCACTGGACTGCCATGCCGATACCGCCGACCTCGATGACCGCGGTGGTGGGGGCGAGGGCGGCGACCGGGCCGCTCACAAAGGCGATCATGCGGTACGGCCTTTCGATGCGTGCAGAGCGACGGCTTGCTGGAGGCGATTCTGCGCGGGTGAGCGCCAGATGTGGCAGATGGCGAGGGCGAGAGCGTCGGCGGCGTCGGCGGGCCTGGGCGGGGCGTCGAGCCGCAGCAGACGTGTCACCATCGCTCCCACCTGCGCCTTGTCGGCCCGGCCGCTGCCGGTGACGGCCGCCTTGACCTCGCTGGGTGTGTGCAGGGCGACGGGGATGCCGCGGCGGGCGGCGCAGAGCATGGCGATCGCGCTGGCCTGTGCGGTGCCCATGACCGTACGGACGTTGTGCTGGCTGAACACCCGCTCGACGGCGACGAATTCGGGGCGGTGCTCGTCCAGCCACTGCTCGATGCCCTGCTCGATGCCGACCAGTCGGCTGCCGAGCTCGGCGTCCGCGGGCGTACGCACGACTCCGACGCCGAGCATCGTCAAGGGGCGGCCCGCGACGCCTTCGACCACACCGATGCCGCACCGGGTCAGCCCCGGGTCCACGCCCAGTACTCGCACGCTACCCCTCCCCTCACACTTTCGACCATGTGTTCCTGCGTTGCTGCAGGCTATCCGCTCGTACTGACAACGGGCCGACAACGAGGACGGGCCGACAGGGGCGTGTCCCTGTCGGCCCGTCCTCGTACGCGTAGTTGAGCGTCCGTCAGGCGTCGACCTTCTCCATGACCTCGTCCGAGACATCGAAGTTGGCGAAGACGTTCTGCACGTCGTCGCTGTCCTCGAGCGCGTCGATCAGCTTGAAGATCTTGCGCGCGCCCTCTTCGTCGAGCTCGACCTGCATGGTCGGCAGGAAGTTGGCCTCGGCGGAGTCGTAGTCGATGCCCGCCTCCTGGAGCGCCGTGCGGACCGCGACCATGTCGGTGGCCTCGCTGACGACCTCGTACGACTCACCGAGGTCATTGACCTCTTCGGCGCCGGCGTCCAGGACCGCGCCCAGGACGTCGTCCTCGCTCAGCTCACCCTTGGGGACGATCACGACGCCCTTGCGGTTGAAGAGGTACGAGACGGAGCCCGGGTCGGCCATCGAGCCGCCGTTGCGCGTCATCGCGACGCGTACGTCGGAGGCGGCGCGGTTGCGGTTGTCGGTGAGGCACTCGATGAGCACGGCGACGCCGTTCGGGCCGTAGCCCTCGTACATGATCGTCTGGTAGTCGACGCCGCCCGCCTCGAGACCGCCGCCGCGCTTGACCGCGGAGTCGATGTTCTTGTTCGGGACGGAGCTCTTCTTCGCCTTCTGGATGGCGTCGACGAGCGTCGGGTTGCCCTCGGGGTCGACTCCGCCGGTGCGGGCCGCGACCTCGATGTTCTTGATCAGCTTCGCGAAGAGCTTGCCGCGCTTGGCGTCAATCACGGCCTTCTTGTGCTTCGTCGTAGCCCATTTAGAGTGGCCGGACATCTGCCTGTCTCCTTCGCGTAACCAATTTCTGAACGAACCCCAGAGATCCTACCGGGATCGGCCCGCCCGTCTCCCGACCACCACCCCCAGTTGGGGCGCTGAAGCGCGAACCTACTGAACTGCTGCGCGCACCATGTCGACGAACAGGGCGTGCACCCGGTGGTCACCCGTCAGTTCGGGGTGGAAGGACGTGGCCAGGACATTGCCCTGCCGTACGGCGACGATGTGACCACCGTGCTCGGCGAGCACCTCGACCTCGGCCCCGACCGACTCGACCCACGGGGCGCGGATGAAGACTCCCTCGACCGGGCCGTCGTCCACGCCGGCGACCTCGACGGCCGCCTCGAAGGACTCGTTCTGACGCCCGAAGGCATTACGACGGACGATCATGTCGATGCCGCCGAGTGTCTCCTGGCCCGAGCGCGGGTCGAGGATCTTGTCGGCGACCATGATCAGGCCGGCGCAGGTGCCGTAGACGGGCAGCCCCGCCGCGATCCGCTCACGCAGCGGCTCGAGCATGCCGAACAGCACCGCGAGCTTGGACATCGTGGTGGACTCGCCGCCGGGGACGACAAGGCCGTCGACCTCGGCGAGCTCCTCGGGGCGCCGGACCGGCCTGGCCACGGCGTCCGCCGCGGCCAGGGCGATCAGGTGCTCCCGTACGTCGCCCTGGAGAGCCAGGACACCGATCACGGGAGTGGTCATTACCAGCCTCGGTTCGCGTAGCGCTCGGTCTCGGGGAGGGTGTCGCAGTTGATGCCGACCATGGCCTCGCCGAGGTTGCGGGACGCGTCCGCGATGATCTTGGGGTCGTCGTAGAAGGTGGTGGCCTTCACGATGGCGGCAGCGCGCTTGGCGGGGTCGCCCGACTTGAAGATGCCGGAGCCGACGAAGACGCCCTCGGCGCCGAGCTGGCGCATCAGCGCGGCGTCGGCGGGGGTGGCCACACCGCCCGCGGAGAAGAGGACCACCGGCAGCTTGCCCAGCTCGGAGACCTCCTTGACCAGCTCGTACGGGGCTCGCAGCTCCTTGGCCGCGGCGTACAGCTCGTTGTTGTCGTAGCCGCGCAGGCGGGCGATCTCGTTCTTGATCTGGCGCAGGTGACGGACGGCCTCGACGACATTGCCGGTGCCGGCCTCGCCCTTGGAGCGGATCATGGCCGCGCCCTCGGCGATCCGGCGCAGGGCCTCACCCAGGTTGGTGGCGCCGCAGACGAACGGGGTGGTGAAAGCGAACTTGTCGGAGTGGTTGACCTCGTCGGCCGGGGTCAGCACCTCGGACTCGTCGATGTAGTCGACGCCGAGGGACTGCAGCACCTGGGCCTCGACGAAGTGACCGATCCGGGACTTGGCCATGACCGGGATCGAGACCGCGTCGATGATCTCTTCGATCATGTTCGGGTCGGACATCCGGGCCACGCCGCCGTCCTTGCGGATGTCGGCGGGGACCCGCTCCAGTGCCATGACGGCGACCGCGCCCGCGTCCTCGGCGATCTTCGCCTGCTCGGCGTTGACCACGTCCATGATCACGCCGCCCTTGAGCTGCTCAGCCATACCGCGCTTGACGCGCGCGGTGCCGGTCTCGGGGGCCTGCGGGGTGGTGGGGAGGGTGCTGGACACGGAGGGACCTCACTCGGTGAAAGAAGGTTGATGCCTCACAGATGCAACCTCCGAGCACCAGTCCACAGCAAGGGCCAATGCACAGCCGGTGGATCGTTTTGGAATCGAAGGAGCGGCGGTCAGGTGCCCGGGCGGTCGGCCAGCGCGACGGGGGGCTCGTCGTCCATCTCGAAGGCCAGCGGAAACGGCGCGTGTCCGGCCAGCCGGAACCAGCGGACCTTGCGGTGCCGACGCAGCGCCCGTGCCGCGCGCACCGCGTCGTTGTGGAACCGCCGCGCCATGGGGACCCGGCGTACGGCTTGCGCAAGCTCGCCCGCCGCATCCTCACCGCCGGGGACCTCGCGTACCGCTTCGACCTGCGCCGCCTCCCCGAAGACGGCCCGCAGCGCCGCGCTGAGCTCGCTCTCCGCGACCTCGCGCTGCTCCTCCTCCGCCTGCCTGGCCGCGTGCGCGGCCTCGTACAGCACGATCGACGCGGCCGGATCGAGCACGCCGGAGGTGGCCAGTTCCTGGGTGACCGAGGCCCGGCGCAGGAGTTGGGCGTCGAGCGCGGCGCGGGCGGCGTCGATACGGGTGTGCAGCCGGTCGAGCCGCCCGGCGGTCCAGCTCAGATACAGGCCGATCGCGACGAGGGCGAGGACGATCCAGATGAGGGTTACGGTCACGGGCCGCAAGGCTACCTGTGGCGGCGGGGGAGGTTTGTTCCCCTACCCGCCCCTTCCCGAAACTGGGGCAGGCCCCAGGCCCCCTTGGGTGGGGTACGTGGGGGCTGGCGCCCCCACACCCCGGAGCGGCAGCTTCGCGCCACAGACGACAGACACAGGGCGCGCCCGGCCGGACCCGGCTGCCGTCCAGCAACCAAGGGCCCGATCCCGCGCCCGAGCGGACCGGGCTGCCCCGAGCGACCAAGGGCCCGCACCCCGCACGGCGCCCGCACCCCCAGCCCCTGCACCCCCGCAAGGCGCCCGCACCCCGCAGCGCGCCCGCACCCCCGGGGCAGCCCACCGCAGCGCGGCCGCCCCCTCAGTCCCGCGCCAGACCGAATCTCGACCGCAGCCCCGGCGTGCGCTCGTCCGCCGCCACCGACGCCGCGCCGTCCGTCACCGTCTCGTACACCGCCAAGATGTCCGCCCCGACCGTCGACCAGTCGAAACGCCGCACATGCGCACTGCCCCGCGCCCGCAGCTCCGCCCGCCTCGCCGGGTCCCGCAGCAGCCCTACCGCCGCGTCCGCCAGCGCGTCCGCGTCCTCGTTCGCGAAGAGCTCGCCCGCCGCGCCCTGGTCCAGGACCTGCGCGAACGCGTCCAGGTCGCTCGCCAGCACCGGCGCGCCCGCCGACATCGCCTCGACGAGGATGATGCCGAAGCTCTCGCCGCCCGTGTTGGGCGCGACGTACACATCGACGCTCTGCAGCAGCCGCGCCTTGTCCTCGTCGCTGACCATGCCGAGGAACTCGACCCGCGAGCGCATTTCCTTCGGGAGTACCGCGACTGCCTCCTCCTCGTCGCCCCGGCCCGCCACCAGCAGTCGGGTCTCCGGGCATTCCGCGAGGATCTTCGGCAGCGCCTTCATCAGCACCGGCAGGCCCTTCCGGGGCTCGTCGATGCGCCCTATGAAGCCGATCGTGTTGCCCTGCCACTCCGCCTTCGGCTCGGCCCTTTCGAAGAAGCCGACATCGACGCCGTTCGGGATGACGACCGCGTCCCCGCCCAGGTGCTCGACCAGCGTCCGGCGGGCGTACTCGCTGACCGCGATCCGGGCGCTGATCTTCTCCAGCGCCGGCTGCAGGATCGGGTAGGCCGCGATCATGGCGCGCGAGCGCGGATTGGAGGTGTGGAACGTCGCGACGATCGGCCCCTGCGCCGCCCAGCAGCTCAGCAGCCCCAGAGACGGCGAAGCGGGCTCATGAATGTGGATGACGTCGAACGTGCCGTCGTGCAGCCAGCGCCGCACCCGCGCCGCCGACAGGAAGCCGAAGTTCAGCCGGGCGACCGAGCCGTTGTACGGGACGGGTACGGCCCGGCCCGCCGAGACGACGTACGGCGGCAGTGGCGTCTCGTCGTCCGCCGGCGCCAGTACCGACACCTCGTGGCCGAGCCTGATCAGATGCTCTGCCAGGTCCCTGATATGGAATTGGACGCCGCCCGGTACGTCCCAGGAGTACGGGCAGACGATGCCGATCCTCACGCCCGTTCCTCCCGGCGCTCTTGATCCGTCACAGCGAGGTCGGCGAGCCACAGCCGCTGCAGCATGTGCCAGTCCTCCGGGTGCTCGGTGATTCCCGTGGCGTAGGCGTCGGCCAGCGCCTGTGTCATGGAGGACGTCTTCTCGTCCTTGGTACCTGTCTCCGGCACCTCGACAGGTGAATGGATCCGGCCCTTCATCAACGGCGCGTCCTCGTACCAGAGGTTGACCGGCAGCAGCACCGCGCCGGTCTGCTGGGCCAGCATCGCAGGCCCGGCCGGCATCCGCGCCGTCTCGCCGAAGTACTTCACCTCGACGCCGGAGGCCGACAGATCGCGGTCGGCGACAAGACACACAAGGCCGCCTGCGCGCAGCCGCCGCGCCAGCGTCCCAAAGGCCGAACCGCCCGTGTGCGGCAGGACCTCCATGCCCAGGCTCTCGCGGTACGCCACGAACCGGTCGTACAGCGACTCGGGCTTGAGGCGCTCGGCGACGGTCGTGAAGGGGATGCCCAGGGACCTGGTGACCCAGACACCCGCAAGGTCCCAGTTCGCCAGGTGCGGCAGCGCGAGAATCACGCCGCGTCCCGACGCGAGTCCCTCCTTCAGATGGTGGACGTCCTTGATCTCCACGCTGTTCGTGACGCGCTCGGCGCTCCAGGTGGGCAGCCGGAAGGACTCCATCCAGTAGCGCATGTACGAGCGCATGCCGGCCTTCGACAGCTCGGCGAGGCGCTCGGGGCTCGCGTCGGGCACCACCCTGGCGAGGTTGGACTCGAGCCGCAGCACGCTCTTGCCGCGCCGCTTCCACGCGGTGTCCGCGATGGTGCGGCCGAGCGCGGCGGCCGCCGGCTCGGGCAGCATCTTGACGGTGCTCCAGCCGAGTCCGTACAGCCCGTCGGTCAGACGCTCCCGCATCACGTCGCCTCAGCCTCGTTCCCCTGTGCCGCGGCGGCGTCGGCCTCCGCGGACTCCCGTCGTACGGTTACCACCCGCTGCCCCAGCGTCACCAGGCTGCCGACGGCGACGATCCACAGCGCGATCGGCAGCAGAATGTCGATTCCCGGCACCCCGAAGGCGTGCAGTCCGGCGAGGCCGGCGGCGACCAGTGAGATCACCAGCCGCTCGGCGCGCTCGATCAGACCGTTGACCGCCACCGGCAGGCCAATCGATTCACCACGTGCCTTGGTGTACGAGACGACCTGGCCGCTGGCGAGGCAGAAGATGGCGACGGCGCACAGCACATTGTCGTTTCCCGTGCCCGCGTACCAAAGCGCGAACCCGGCGAAGATCGCGCCGTCGGCGACCCGGTCGAGCGTCGAGTCCAGGAATGCGCCCCAGCGGCTCGAAACCCCGGCCTGCCGCGCCATATTGCCGTCGACGAGGTCGGAGAAGACGAAAAGCGTGATGACGATCGTGCCCCAGAAGAACTCTCCCCGGGGGAAGAAGACCAGCGCACCCGCCATCACTCCGGCCGTGCCGATCAGGGTGACCGCGTCGGGGCTCACCCCACGTCGGAGCAGAAATGCGGCGAACGGTGTGAGGACACGCGTGAAGAATGCACGCGCGTACTTGTTCAGCATGGCCTTCCCGGAGGGTCGGTGGGCCGCATGGCCCCATCGGCCACCGGCTGGCCCATCGTAGCCAGGACCGACGCGCTCCACCGTCGGGTACCCGCCTCCCGCGGTCGCGTACGACGTATGGACGCACCGTGACGTGAGTGGAAAGCTCGAAAGACCACCGCGGGCATCGCCGGAGCTGCCCCGGACGTCTCCGGGACCTCCCTCCTGGCTCCCCGCACCCGCGGCCCCTCTCCTCACCGGGCAATCGATCGGGAGGCATGAATCATGGGCGACAAGGCGAATGCACACCCCGGAGCCGCCGGCAGGGCGGCTACGGCCGACCAGCCCTCATCCGTACGGAACGTGGTGCTGGTCGGCCACAGCGGATCGGGAAAGACGACGTTGATCGAGGCCCTCGCGCTGACCGCGGGCGCGGTCAACCGGGCGGGCCGCGTCGAGGACGGCGGCACGGTCTCCGACTACGACGAGATCGAGCACCGGCAGCAACGTTCCGTACAGCTCTCGCTCGTCCCTGTCGAATGGGGCGGGTACAAGATCAATCTGCTGGACACTCCCGGATATGCCGACTTCGTCGGGGAGCTGAGGGCCGGTCTGCGAGCAGCGGACGCGGCCCTCTTCGTTGTGTCGGCGGCACAGGAGGCCGATGCGATCGCGGGCGCGACCCGGACGGTGTGGGAGGAGTGCGCGGCGGTCGGAATGCCGCGCGCGATCGTCGTCACGCACCTGGAGACCGCGCGCACCGATTTCGAGGAGCTGACCCGCGTCTGCGGGCGGATCTTCGGCGGGGACGACCCCGATGCCGTACTGCCGTTGTATCTGCCGCAGTACGGGGCGCAGACCCCCGACGGCCACGCCCCGGTCACCGGCCTGGTCGGACTGCTGTCCCAGAAGATCTTCGACTACTCCTCCGGCGAGCGTAAGGAGACCCCGCCGGATCCGGAACAGACCCCGCTGCTCGAGGAGGCCCGCAACCGGCTGATCGAAGGAATCATCGCCGAGAGCGAGGACGAGACCCTCATGGACCGCTATCTCGGCGGCGCGGAGATCGGCCTCGACACGCTGATCCAGGATCTGGAGAAGGCCGTCGCGCGCGGCATCTTCCATCCGGTGCTCGCGGCCGCCCCGGCGCTCGATGGCGCCAAGCAGGGTCTCGGTACGGTCGAGCTGCTGGAGCTGATCACGGGCGGTTTCCCGACCCCGCTGGAGCCTGCGGCTCCCTCCGTCACCACCCCGCAGGGCGCAGCGCGCCCGCAGATCAGCTGCGATCCGCAGGGGCCGCTGGTGGCCGAGGTGGTCAAGACCGCGTCCGACCCCTATGTCGGCCGGATCTCTCTCGTACGCGTCTTCTCCGGCACCCTGCGTCCGGACGAGACGGTGCATGTGTCGGGGCACGGGCTCGCCGACCGCGGCCACGAGGACCATGACGTCGACGAACGGGTCGGCGCGCTCTCCGCGCCCTTCGGCAAGCAGCAGCGCCCGCTCCCGCAGGTCATCGCCGGAGACCTCGCCTGTGTCGCGAAGCTGTCCCGCGCGGAGACCGGGGACACGCTCTCCTCGAAGGACGACCCGCTGCTGATGGAGCCCTGGACGATGCCCGATCCGCTGCTGCCGCTGGCCATCCAGGCGCACAGCAAGGCGGACGAGGACAAGCTCTCCCAGGGGCTTTCGCGGCTGGTCGCCGAGGATCCGACGATGCGGCTCGAGCAGAACCAGGCCACGCACCAGGTGGTGCTGTGGTGCCTCGGCGAGGCGCATGCGGATGTCGCGCTGGAGCGGCTGCGCAGCCGGTACGGCGTCCAGGTCGACGTGGTGCCGCACAAGGTGTCGCTGCGGGAGACCTTCGGTGAGAAGTCGGCGGGCCGCGGACGGCATGTGAAGCAGTCCGGCGGGCACGGCCAGTACGCGATCTGCGAGATCGACGTGGATCCGCTGCCGCCGGGGTCCGGGATCGAGTTCGTCGACAAGGTCGTGGGCGGCGCGGTTCCGCGACAGTTCATCCCGTCCGTGGAGAAGGGCGTACGTGCGCAGGCGGCGCGCGGCGTGGCGGCCGGTTACCCGCTCGTCGACGTACGGATCACGCTGCTGGACGGCAAGGCGCACTCGGTGGACTCCTCCGACGCCGCCTTCCAGACGGCGGGCGCGCTGGCGCTGCGGGAGGCGGCGGCGGATGCGCCCATCCATCTGCTGGAGCCGGTCGCCGAGGTGCGGGTGCTGGTCTCGGACGAGTATGTGGGTCCGGTGATGAGCGATCTGTCGGGGCGGCGCGGCCGGGTGGTCGGCACCGAGCAGGCCGTCGGGTCGCGGACGCTCGTACGGGCCGAGGTGCCGGAGATCGAGATCGGGCGGTACGCGGTGGATCTGCGGTCGATCTCGCATGGGACCGGGCAGTTCAGCCGCTCGTACGCGCGTCATGAGGCGATGCCGCCGCAGTTGGCCGAGAAGCTCCGTCAACAGGCGGAAAATGGCTCGTAGTTGATGATGCCGCCCGTTGTGCGCCCTTGCGGCGGGCGGCATTTCAGTGTCCTCTGACGAAGGCGGCACACCCCGGATACGCTGGGGCGCCCAGCTCAGAAGGTGTGCGGGGCACGGTAGTTGGGAACAGGCCGCAGTGCGGATGCTTGCGGCGATGGGGGCGGTAGTGGCGAACGACGTTTTCGATTTCACTCCGGGGGCACAGGTCCCGCTCCTCGGCTCGGCCGGGCAGACGGCGGCGACACATGCGCTCGCCTCGGCCGCGTACCGCGACAGTCCCGTCGCGGACCTCCTCAAGGCGAACAGCGAGTGGCACAAGTCCGAGGTGAAGAAGGGCAAGTTCTCGCTCTTCGAGCCGAATCTGGGCGAGGCGTTCTCGCGGGCCGTGCAGATCCGGATGCTGGGCGGTGCCCGAAAGGCGCTGATCCAGTCCTTCGGCACCGAGCCGCAGGCGGTGGTCGAGCACTGTCTGGCCGCCACCCGTATCCGCAAGGAGCGGGACATCAGGCTCACCGGTGTGATGGCGGTCTTCGGACTGCTCTTCCTGCCCGGACTGCTGCTCTGGCTGGCGGTTTTCCAGCTCCGCCGGACGATAGCGGGCGCGCAGAACAAGCGTGCCGGGGCGCTCGGCACCGCGCTGCTCGCCGCCTTCGGCATTCTCGCCGTGATCTTCCTGGTGCGGCTGCCCTTCAGCGGACTCCTGGGGTACTACATCCGCGGCATGATCGTCGCGCCGGTCGTCGGCTGGCTGCTGGCCAAGCGGATCTGCGAGTCCACGGCGAAGGACATGCGCGCCCGCTGGGAGACCCTGCTCGCGGGCGGCGGCATCGGGGCCAAGGTGCCCGAGGCCGTGCCGGGCCACCCCAACGAGACCGCGCGCGAGCAGCTGCGCCAGGGGCTGGAGAAGCTCACCGCCGAACAGCAGTCCAACGCGGTCTTCTACGCGGGCCCCAAGGGAATACTGGGCATGGGCACCCGCTGGGGCAGCTGGCAGCTCGCCGAGGAGCTGGTGTCCAAGGAGCCGGGCAAGGACATCAACCAGTTCCGCAGCTGGGACGTCATCCGCGCGATCCACGATCGGCTGAAGATGCTGGAGCGGGGTCCGCTGAACTCCGGCGGCTTCCCCACCCCCTCGGTCAAGCACTGGATCGTGGCGCCGGTCGGCGAGAACGCCGAAGAGGTGGCCCGGCCGGAGGGCCAGGACGTGGAGACCTTCCAGGTCAAGGGCCACGAGATACAGCGGATCTGCAACCACCAGCAGTTCGGCGGCGGCAATCGCCACTATCTGGGCGTCCAGTTCACGCTCTGGGACGGTCAGTTGGTGATCACCATGATGATCACTGTCACCGTGCTCCACGAGACACTGCGCATCGAGGTGACCGGGCACGCGCTCGGCCCGGTGCACTCCCTGTTCACCACCAAGCCCGCGCCCAAGACCGTCACGGTCGCCAAGACGGTCCGCTTCTGGGAGACGACCGACCGGCAGCTTCCGCTGGTGGAGACGCCCGAGGTGGTACGCCTCGCGGTGCGCGCGCCCTTCACCTGGTACCCGCCGATGCTGGACTTCCTCGGCGGCAAGCTGGTCCTTCCCGAGCCTTTCGGGCTGCGCCACGCCTGGGCGGACAAGCCCTGGCGGCACCGGTTCATGGCGGACGACGCGATGCGCGCTGCCACCCCCGTACTGCGCGTCACGCACGCCGCGGCGATGAAGGTGCTCGAGGAGAACGGCGTGGACACCGAGCGCTTCGGCAACCGCTCCATGATCGTGAGCGGCCTGGTCCAGGACCCGTCGCCGCGCCAGGCCGACCTGTACGACGCCTAGCGGCTCGAGCGCTGGGCCCGGTCCTCGCTAGGCCCGGTCAGGCGCTGGGCCCGGCCGTGCTGGCGTCGGTCAGACGGGCCAGGCCTCCGCCAGCATCTTGCGCGTATCGCCGAGGAGCTGGGGCAGCACCTTGGTGTGCCCGATGACCGGCATGAAGTTGGTGTCGCCGCCCCAGCGCGGAACGACGTGCTGGTGCAGATGTGCGGCGATACCGGCGCCGGCGACCGCGCCCTGGTTCAGCCCGATGTTGAAGCCGTGCGCCCCCGACGCCGTACGCAGCGCGGTCATCGCGCGCTTGGTGAACACCGCGAGCTCGGCGGTCTCCGCCTCGTCCAGCTCGGTGTAGTCGGCGACATGGCGGAACGGCACCACCATCAGATGCCCGCCGTTGTACGGATAGAGGTTGAGCACCGCGTAGACCCGCGAGCCGCGGGCGATGACGAGTCCGTCCTCATCCGACTTGGAGGGGATTGAACAGAAGGGACAGCCGTCGTCGGCGCCTGGCCCGGTCGGCTTGTTCTCGCCCTGGATGTACGCCATCCGGTGCGGCGTCCACAGGCGCTGAAACGCGTCCTGCGTCCCGACTCCGATCTGCTGTTCCGGCTCACTCGTCATGTTGTGCAGCATATGACTTCGCCCGGCCGCGCAGGCCGGAGACCCCCGCAGTGCCGATCGCACTGCGGGGGTCCCGTACTCCATGCCCGGGCCTCGTACGCCCGGTCTGTCTCGTGTCAGAGCTGGACGCGGTCCTCGACGACCTTCGCGATCTTCGCGATGGCCTCGTCGACCGGGATGCCGTTCTCCTGCGAGCCGTCGCGGTAGCGGAAGGAGACCGCACCGGCGGCCATGTCCTCGTCGCCCGCGATGACCATGAACGGCACCTTCTGCTTCTGGGCGTTGCGGATCTTCTTCTGCATACGGTCCGAGGAGGCGTCCACCTCGACCCGCAGCCCCTTGGCCTTCGCCTTGGCGGCGAACTCCTGGAGGTACGGGATGTGCGCGTCGCCGATCGGGATGCCGAGCGCCTGCACCGGCGCCAGCCAGGCCGGGAACGCGCCCGCGTAGTGCTCGAGCAGCACCGCGAAGAAGCGCTCGATCGAACCGAACAGCGCACGGTGGATCATGACCGGGCGCTGCTTGGTGCCGTCGGGACCGGTGTACTCCAGGTCGAAGCGCTCCGGCAGGTTGAAGTCCAGCTGGACGGTGGACATCTGCCAGGTACGGCCAATGGCGTCCTTCGCCTGGACGGAGATCTTCGGGCCGTAGAACGCGGCGCCGCCCGGGTCCGGGACCAGCGGGAGGCCCTGCTTCTCGGCGACCTTGCGCAGTGTCTCGGTCGCCTCCTCCCAGACCTCGTCGGAGCCGACGAACTTCTCCGGGTCCTTGGTGGACAGCTCCAGGTAGAAGTCGGTGAGGCCGTAGTCACGCAGCAGGTTCAGCACGAAGGTCAGCGTCGAGTCGAGCTCGTCCGCCATCTGCTCCTTGGTGCAGTAGATGTGCGCGTCGTCCTGGGTGAAGCCGCGGGCGCGGGTCAGGCCGTGCACGACGCCCGACTTCTCGTACCGGTACACGGTCCCGAACTCGAAGAGGCGCAGCGGCAGTTCACGGTAGGACCGGCCGCGGGCGTCGAAGATCAGGTTGTGCATCGGGCAGTTCATGGGCTTGAGGTAGTAGTCCGTGCCCTCGTCGAGCTGCATGGGCGGGTACATGCCGTCGGCGTACCAGTCCAGGTGGCCCGAGGTCTCGAAGAGCTTCCCCTTGGTGGCGTGCGGGGTGTAGACGAACTCGTACCCCTCCTCCTCGTGCCGCTTGCGGGAGTAGTCCTCCATGACCCGGCGGACGACGCCGCCCTTGGGGTGGAAGACCGCGAGGCCGGAACCGATCTGGTCCGGGATGGAGAACAGGTCCAGCTCGTTGCCGAGCTTGCGGTGGTCGCGCTTCTCGGCCTCGGCGAGGAACTCCAGATGAGCCTTGAGCTCGTCCTTGGAGGGCCAGGCGGTGCCGTAGATGCGCTGCAGCATCGGGTTCTTCTCGCTGCCCCGCCAGTACGCGGCGGCGTTGCGCATCAGCTTGAACGCCGGGATGTTGCGGGTGGTGGGCAGGTGCGGACCGCGGCAGAGGTCCTTCCAGCACAGCTCGCCGGTCTTGGCGTCGAGGTTGTCGTAGATGGTCAGCTCGCCCGCGCCGACCTCGACGTCCGCGCCGTCGTCGGAGGACGCGGAGCCCTTGATCCCGATGAGCTCGAGCTTGTACGGCTCGTCGGCGAGCTCTGCGCGAGCGGCCTCGTCGGTGACGACGCGCCGCGAGAAGCGCTGGCCGCGCTTCTGGATCTCCTGCATCTTCTTCTCGATGGCCTTGAGGTCATCGGGGTGGAAGGGCTTCTCGACATCGAAGTCGTAGTAGAAGCCGTCCTTGACCGGAGGACCGATGCCGAGCTTGGCCTCGGGGAAGAGCTCCTGCACGGCCTGTGCCATCACGTGTGCGGTGGAGTGGCGCAGGATGTTGAGGCCGTCCTCGGAGGAGATCTCGACGGGCTCGACCTCCTCGCCGTCCTTGATCTCGTATGCCAGGTCCTTCAGCTCACCGGCGATGCGCGCGGCGACGATGGTGCGCTCGCCGGCGAAGAGCTCGGCCGCCGTAGTGCCCGTCGTCACCACGCGCTCTTCCCGCTCGGAATCGCGTTGGATGATCACACGGACGTCTGACACCGGTCTCTCCTACCTGAAGGGGTGCGCCGCATTCGTATGGCGTGCGCGATACGAATCGTACCGAGCCGACGGGGTGCCTTGCGAAACGGTTTGCTCCCCTGCCCGCCCCTTCCCCTGACCGGGGGCAGGCCCCCAGACCCCCGTACGCCCTCCGGGCGTGTCCGCAATCGCCGGACGGGCTGGATCTTCAGCCTCGCCGGCGATTGAGGCGCGGGGTCCGGGGCGGAGCCCCAGTCCAGCTCAAGGGGCGGCTCCGCAGGCGGGCCGCACCCTCACTCCCCCTGACACGCCTCCTCGAAGTAGTCCAGATTCTCGTACAGCGACTTCATCAGACGGTCCCGCTCGGACTCGTCCACCTGGACAGGGACCACGTTCGACGCGTCCGTCAGGCGTCGGAAGCCGCCGCGTCGCTCCAGCCGGCCCACGACGCGGATCGGCAGTCCGACCAGATGCGCATGGCCCGCCGTCCGGTACGACTCCTCGTCGAGCGCCACCCGTACGTGCGGTACCTCGGCCCCGGCCAGCACCCGCAGCCGTACCGTGCCCGCGCCGCGCGGTCCCGAGCGCCGCATCCGGACCACCGTGCCCGTGATCCGTACCGGAACGGACGGCTCGTCCCGGAGATAGCGCGCGCCCGCCTCGCGCAGCGCGGGCAGGTCGCCGGGCGAGAACTCCACGGGGTCGTTGCGCGCCGCGCACCCCCGTGGCACTCCCGCCGCCGGCGACCACTCCACCGCGATCCGCGCGCCCTCCGACCCGCGCACCAGCGCGATCACGGCCTCCGTCAGCTCGCGGCTCACGCCGACCTGCACGGCAGCGTCGAAGGCTTCCATTCCTCCGGTCGCCCGCTGGTAGTCGGCAGCCTCCCGGGCCGCGTGCAGCGCGTGATAGAGCCGGACCGTGACCGCACGGCCTTCGTCCACCGGCACGAACGTGGTGAGGCTGCGCCCGCCCTGCGCGGGACCCACCAGTACCCCTTCCAGCGAGGCCTGTGCCTGCCGCCGGTGCCGCGCGCCGTAGTAGCCCGCGCGTTCACGGGCCGCGAGCGCACCGGCCATCAGCATCTGCCGGGCGGCCGCCCGCAGTTGCTCCTGTACGGTCCACGACGTCGCGCCCGACGGCCCCGGCGGCACGTCCCGCCACCACCGGATCTCGTCGCTGGGCACGGTCAGCCCGACGAGCACCTCACGGGCCGAGGGTGCCGCACTGCGGGCCAGCGCGGTGAGCGCCTCGCCCAGCAGGTCCTCGCTGTCGGGGAAGGACCTGCTCTCCGGTACGAGCAGACTCGTGCCGCCCGCACCGGGCCCCGGCGGCGTCCAGCGCGCATAGCGCCCCGCCGCTCCCCCGCGCCGCCGCCAGCCGTGCCGGTCGAGCAGTGCGCCGAGGACGACAGGGTCGACCTGGGCGGGGTCCGGCTCCCCGCTCCCGTACCAAGGTCCCGGCACATCGCCCGTCAGGTGGGGCCGTATCGACTCCTGCATCAGGGTCTCCCTCCCGCCCCGACCCTCGTCATGATCTCGCAGAGCGCCCGGTCGTCGAAGATCCGTGAGGTCGGGATCCGCACGGTGGTCCTGCGCCTGCCCGTCACCGGGTGGCCGGCCAGATTGGTCCAGTAGCAGCAGTGCCGCAGATCGAGCCGGTCGTGACTGGCGCGCAGCCACTCGCCCTGGGTCCGGGGGGCGAGCATCACGACAAGGATCTTGTGCACCGAGACGGGGGTGCGGGCCAGTTTCACCAGGTGGTCGTTGTCGAGCGTGAACGAGAACGCCGCACCGGGTGGGTGCGGGGGGATCTGGTACGTGCACTTGAGCTGCACTTTGATGGTCACCTCGTCGTCGACCGTGTGTGCGGCGGAGCTGTGACTGACGTGCCAGTCGATGCCGTTGTCCGGAAACGGCTGCGAGAGCGAACAGCCGGCCGCGGCGGCGACCGCGTGCAGATAGCCCACCTGGAGAGTCTCCATGCAGGCGGTGGTGGCGAGTCCGCCGCGCAGCGGTGCGATCCGCTCGGGCAGCAGCCCGCCCGGTTCGGGCTGCGCGAGCGCCATGGCTCTTCGTGCCTTCCGGGCTGTACCGATCAGTGTCCCCACGACGGGGCGTCAATTTCCCTACCCCTCATCTGTGTTGTCACCGCCCTGCGTACAGCGCAAACAGCCCGGGTATCACCGATTCGGGCAGGGGGATCACGCCATCTGCCGGGCATGTGCGAGGAGTTCAGCGATGACGCACTGGTATGACGGCCCCCTGGCCGCATTTGACACCGAGACCACAGGAGTTGACGTCGAGGAGGACCGCATCGTTTCGGCCGCGGTCGTCGTCCAGGACATGGCGGGCGGGCGGCCGCGCGTCACGCGCTGGCTGGTCAATCCGGGGGTGCCCGTGCCGCCGGGCGCCACCGAGGTGCACGGGCTCACCGACGACCACCTGCAGCGCAACGGCCGCTGGCCGGCACCTGCGATGGAGGAGATAGCCAGGGCGCTGGCCGAGCAGTGCGCCGCGGCCCGCCCGCTCGTCGTGATGAACGCGCCGTTCGACCTGACCATCCTCGACCGGGAACTGCGCCGCCACCGCGCCGCGTCGCTGGGCCGCTATCTGGAGAACGTGCCGTTGTGCGTGCTGGACCCGCGAGTCCTCGACAAGCATCTTGACCGCTACCGCAAGGGCCGCCGCACCCTCACCGATCTGTGCACGCAGTACGAGGTGGTGCTGGACGACGCCCATGACGCGGCCGCGGACGCGATGGCCGCGCTCGACGTCGTACGGGCGGTGGGGCGACGTTTCGCCTCGCGGATGGAGCGGCTGTCACCGTCGGAGCTGCACACGCTGCAGGCTGTGTGGCACGCGGCGCAGGCGCGCGGTCTGCAGGCGTGGTTCGCCCGCAGCGGTGCTCCGGAGCCGGTGGACCCGCACTGGCCGCTGCGACCGGATCTCGCCGCCGCGGCCTGACTCCGGGTGGCGCCCCGCTCGGGGGCGCCACCCGAAGGTACGTCGGGCGGCGGCTGTCGGTCAGGCGTCCGTCAGCCGGTGAATCCCGCGGTGATGGAGGTGAACTGCCAGTTGCTCTGGCTGATGCCGGAGCAGTTGCTGACCACACCGCCGCCGGGGCAGGGCCGGTCACGGTTGACCGACCAGAACGCGAGGCGGGCGATGTGGTGGGAGTTGGACCAGTCCTTGATCTGGGTCCAGGTCGCCGGGCTGGTCTGCTCCTGCTGGTCGCTGAGGCCGTTCATGCCCGAGATGCCGATATGGGCGTAGGCGGTGGCGTCCGGCCAGCCGAAGGTGCTCATCAGCTTGGTCTTCAGCCCTTCGGTGGCGTTGACGGTGTTGCCGTACATGTCGGCGCCGCCGCCGAAGTCGAACGGCATGATGGTGAAGACGTCGATGTCCGCCTGGAGTGCGTTGGCGCGCTCGATGAGGCGGCTGCCCCACCAGGTCGGCCCGGTGGTGGACGTACCGAAGGTGAGGATCGTCCTCAGGCCGGGGTTGTTCTGCTTGACGATCTTCAGGGCGCCCAGAATCCGGTCCTGGACGACCTCGTTCTCGAACTCGTCGCTGTTCTCGATGTCGACGTCGATCGCCTTCAGTCCGTATGCGCTGATCACCTTCTGATAGGCGCCGGCCAGTGCATCAGGGGTGGAGCAGTTCGGGCCGAGCTTGTTGCCCGACCAGCCGCCGATGGACGGGACGATGTCACCACCCGCGCCACGGATCGCGTTGATGGTGGACTGGTCGGCGCCGCCGGCGAGCGGACGCGTGCCGTCCCAGGCGGGGTTGCAGCCGCCGGAGGAGAGGATGAAGGCCATGGTGAACCACTTGATGCCGGTGGCGCTCATCACGGAGGTGGCGCTCGGCGGATCGCCCCAGCCCAGGTAGAGGTACGGGGCTGCCTGCTTGAAGCCGCCACCGCCGCCACCGCCGGCGTCGGTCGTCACGCTGACGGCGGTCGAGGCCGCCGAGAGGTTGCCGGCCGCGTCACGGGCGCGGACCGTGAAGCTGTACGAGGTGCTCGCGGCCAGACCGCTGACCGTGGCACTGGTGCCGGTCACCGTGAGCGCCCTCGTCGGGCCCTGGTAGACGTCGTAACCCGTGACTCCGACATTGTCGGACGACGCGTTCCAGGCCAGCGAGACACTGGAGGACGTCTTGGCGGTGGAGCGCAGGTTCGTGGGCGCCGTGGGTGCCTGGGTGTCACCGCCGCCTCCGCCGCCGGGGCCGTCGAGGCTGATGTCGTCGGCGTAGTAAGTGCCCTGCGCGTACCAGCCGTTGAGGTAGATCTCCGCGCTGGTCTGCGAGGCACCGGTGGTGAAGGACACGGTGAGCTGGGTGTATCCGGTCGCGGACGGGGTCCAGGTGGAGGCGCCGCCGGTCACACCGAGGTACACGTAGTTGCCGCGCACCCAGCCGGAGAGCGTGTAGGCGGTGTTGGGCTGCACCGGGACGGTCTGGGTGCACTTGGCGTTGTCGCTGCTGCTCGCGGCGCCGGCCAGCGCCTTCGTACCACTGTGTACGGGGCTGCTCACCACCGAGCCGAGTCCGCCTGTACAGGACCAGCCGGAGAGTGAGCCGCTTTCGAAGCCGGGATTGGAGAGCAGGTTGGCTGCCTGGGCCGTGCCGGGCACGGCGAGCGAGGCTGCCGCGGCGAGCAGCGCCGCGCCGAGGCCGGCCAGTAGTCGATTTCGGATACGCACGTGACCTCCCAATGAGGGGCGGGTGCGGGTCGACGGACCTGACGCGGCGCCACGATTGGTCTGGACCTGCGAGGCGGATTGAAGCGAAATGCCGTGCTCCCGTCAAGAGGTGCGGCGAGGCAACCACCACCCCACGCCGGGGAGTTGCGCCATCAGGTCAAGAGGAGGCAAAATCACCGGAGATTGGTCTACGCCTTTCCGGGGGCGGGAGCGCGGCAGATCCGCTCCCGGCGTGGCATTGGTACAGCCCTCCCCGCCCACCAGTCCGTTGACGCGATCGCAACACTTAAGTTTCTTGAGACAGAGACACGGGACGTCCCTCCCCACCCACACCTAGGCCCCACCCACACCTAGGAGAGCCGTGTCCACAGGAATCGAACCCATGCCGCCGCCCCGCCGCCGGCTCCTCGCCGTACTCACCGCGATCGTGCTCTCACTGGCCGGGCTCACCGGCCTTGCCGCCACCCCGGCGCAGGCCGCAGGCCCACTCACCGCTTCGTTCACCAGTGCCGACAACGGCTCCTGGTGGAAGGGCTCATACGTCGTCAAGAACACCAGCGGCGCCCCGGTCACCGGATGGACCCTCGCATTCGATCTGCCGCCCGGAGTGACGATCAGTCAGCACTACAACGGGACGGCGACGGTCAGCGGCTCGCACGTCACCGTGACGCCCGCCTACTACAACACCACGGTCCCGGCGAACGGCACCACCGAGCCGTACAGCTACTGGTTCGTCGCCTCAGGACCGATCACCGCACCGACCGGCTGCCTGATCGACGGCGACAAATGCGACGGCAGCCCCGCCAGACCGCCGTCCGCACCGGGCGGCCTGGCCGTCACCGACACCACGGCCCGCACAGTGAGCCTGAAGTGGAACACCGCCGGTCCCGGCGACTTTCCCGTCGCCTCCTACGAGGTGCTGCGCGGCACCACCGTGGTCGCGGCCACCGCAACCACCTCGGCCACCGTCCGTGATCTGACCCCGGCCACGAGCTACAGCTTCACGGTCCGCGCCAAGGACACCCGCGGCAACCTCGGACCGGTCGGCGCCGCCGTCACCGCGACCACCGTCGACCCGGCGAGCGACACCGTCCCGCCCACCGCACCCGCCAACCTGCGCAGTACCGCGGTGACTTCCAGCACGGTCGCTCTCGCCTGGAACGCGTCCACCGACAACAACCGGGTCGCCGCCTACGACGTCTACCGGGGCACGTCGCCGGCCGCAACCGTCCCGGCCTCCGCTCTCGCCACCACGGTCACCGGCCTCGCCCCCGCCACCCGCTACGACTTCACCGTCAAGGCACGGGACGCGGCCGACAACGCCTCCCCGGCGAGCAATACTCTCGCCGTCACCACCGCCGACCCGGTCGGCGCCGGCGGGCACGCGACCGTCGGGTACTTCGTCCAATGGGGCATCTACGGCCGCCAGTACTTCGTCAAGAACCTCGACACCTCCGGCGCCGCGGCCAAGCTCGATGTCGTCAACTACGCCTTCGGCAACATCGATCCGGCCAACCTCACCTGCCTGAGCGGTGTCACCAAGGGCGTCTCCGGAAATCCGCAGGACCCCAACGAGGGCGACGGAGCAGGTGACGCCGAGGCCGACTACGGCCGTGCCTTCGCCGCCTCACAGTCGGTGGACGGGGTGGCCGACGACGGCTGGGGCACGTTGCGCGGCAACTTCAACCAGCTGAAGAAACTCAAGGCCAAGCACCCGAACCTCAAGGTCGTCATCTCGCTCGGCGGCTGGACCTATTCGAAGTACTTCTCCGACGTCGCCGCCACCGACGCCTCCCGGAAGAAGTTCGTGAAGTCCTGCGCCGACCTGTACATCAAGGGCGACCTGCCCATGTACAACGGCGCGGGCGGAGCGGGCGTCGCCGCGGGAATCTTCGACGGCATCGACCTGGACTGGGAGTGGCCGGGCTCCCCCGACGGCCATCCCGGAAACCACTGGAGTGCCGCGGACAAGGCCAACAACACCGCTCTGATCTCCGAGTTCCGCAAGCAGCTCGACGCGCTCGGCGGCGAGCACAAGCTGCTCACCGCCTTCACCCCGGCCGACCCGAAGAAGATCGACGCGGGCTGGGACCTCTCGAAGATCTTCGGCGACATCGACTACGCGAACGTCCAGGGGTACGACTTCCACGGCGCGGGCAGCGACAACTCCTGGGAACCGAACCGCACCGGCCACCAGGCAAACCTGTATCCCGACGCCCAGTCGCCGTACGCCGACGACTTCAGCATCGACGGCGCGGTGCAGAAGTATCTCGGCGCCGGAGTCCCGCCGCGAAAGGTGACCATCGGCTTCCCCTTCTACGGCCGCGGCTGGAAAGAGGTCACTGCCGGCGGCGTCAACGGCGAAGGGCAGACCGCGAACGGCGCGGCCCCCGGCCAGTTCGCGGAGGAGGCCGGCACCCGTGGCTACCAGAACCTCGTCACCGGTGTCCCGAATCTCACGGTCCAGCACGACACTCAGTCGGTGGCCACGTACGGCTACCAGGGCGCGGGCGGCCAGTGGTGGTCCTTCGACGACACCTGGTCCATCGCCCGGAAGGCTGCGTACATCAAGTCGAAGGGGCTGCTGGGCGCGATGATCTGGGAGATGTCCGGTGACACACCGGGCGGGACCCTGCTCGGAGCGCTGCACGGCGGGCTCCAGTAGCACCGGCGAACACCGGCGCCCTAAAAAACGTCGAGGCCGGTCCGTCGACTGACGGACCGGCCTCTCCCGGTGGGCGATACTGGGTTCGAACCAGTGACCTCTTCGGTGTGAACGAAGCGCTCTCCCACTGAGCTAATCGCCCGGGAACGCACTGAACCATACAGGCCCCTGCGGGTTTCCTTCAAACCCTGCCGAGGTATGCGGCCAGCCCACGCCGCCCGCCGCGCATCATCGCCGCGTGGTTGGCGAGGAAGACCGGCTGGCACGGCAACGCCAGCCGCCTCATCAGCGGCTTGCGCACCTCCACCTCCTGCTCGTACACGGCCCGGGTGCCGGCACCGCCCTCCGTCAGCGTCCACCGCGCCCACCCCTCCAGGTCCCCCTCCATGCCCACTTCGAGCAACCCCGCGGTCGGGTCGCGCCGCTGTGCGCGAGCGGTGACGAGCAGTTCGTACGGAAGGAAGGAGCGGAAGCGCGCGGTGCCGGTGTCCTCGTCGAGCCGGGTCACCTCGCGGACCTGCGGCCACCACAAGGGGTACTCGCCGACCCGCTCGAGGACCATGTACACGGCGCCCGGTCCGGCAGGCAGATCCCAGACGCTGCGGAAGCGGTAGTGACACCAGTTCATGGTGCAAGTCTGCGCCTGCCGGGGCGTACTCACGGGCGATCTGAGTATCCGCACCCATGCCCTGTCATGTGGCGGGGGCCACACTCCAGACCATGGAGAACGTTCCGCCACCCGCCGAGGAACTGGCGATCCTCGAGCGCGAGCTGGTCCGACTGGACGCTCGCCGGGCCCAGTTGCTGGCTCGCAGGGCCTGGCTCATCGCTGCGCTCCGGCCGCCCATCGCGCCTGCCGTACCGGCCACGCGGCCCTCTGCCGCGCGGCCTTCCGTCGCGCAGCCCTTCCTCGCGCCGCCGCCCGACGCCTCCCCGCCGAGTGTGCAGAATCTGCTGCTCACCCTCGGCGGCATTCTGCTGACCATCGCCGCCATCGCATTCACACTGGTCAGCTGGGGTGACTTGGGTATCGGCGGGCGCTCGGCGGTGCTCGGCGCGGTGACGGTCGCGGCGCTCGCGGCGCCGGTCGCGCTGCTGCCCAGGCGGCTCGCCTCGACCGCCGAGTCGGTGGCCGCGCTCGGCCTGGTGCTGATGGTGCTCGACGCCTACGCGGTGCACCAGGTGGCGCTGGCCGGGACCGACGGCCTTGGCTATGCGGCCTTCGCATCGGCCTCGCTCGCCGCGCTCTGGACGGTGTACGGGCTGTCGCTGGACCGGCTGCGGATTCCGCTGCCGGTCGCCCTACTGACCGCGCAACTGCCGCTTCCGCTCTGGGCGCTGACCGCCACTGCGGGCGCGCCGCCGATGGAGTGGGCGCTGCTGACGACCGCGGCGCTCGATGTCGCGGTCGCGGTGTGGGCGAAGCCGGCCGGTCTGCGAGCCATCGCCGCCACCGGTGCCGCGACGACGGGCGGCTGGGCGCTGCTGATCGGCGGCTGGCAGTCGGTATCGGCGGATGCGCCGCTCGACGCGGCCGCGCCTGCCGCGCTGCTGCTCACAGCGGCCGCGGTGGCGGTGTTCGCGGCCTGGCGCGCCTCCTCGGCCGCGGTTGCCGCCTCCGCGGTGGCGGGTCTCGCGGTGATCGGGGCCGTCGGCGGCGTGGTGCGCGCGGCGGTGCCGGAGGGGTGGTCGGTACTGGGCTATCTGCTGTGCGCGGCCGCTCTGTTGGGAGCCGTACGGGCGGGCGGGCCGAAGCGGTTGGCACCGGGCCTGACGGGTGCGGCCGGCGCGGTGCACGCCTTGGCGGCCCTCTCGACGCTGCCGCTGGTCGCTCTCGCTCTGGCGGACCCACTGTCGGGCCTCCGCGACATCTGGTCGGGCACCCCGACGGATGCGCGCGGGGCGCTGGGCGTCGGGCTCCCGGAGCCGGGCCTGACCGCGGCACCGGTGGTGCTGCTGGTCGTGGCAGCGGTCCTCGCGACGGCGTCCCGCTGGTTGCCGTCGACGACAACCGGGTACACCGCACCGGCAGTCGGCGACCCGAAGGGGACGACGCACCAGTCCGGCCCGGCAGGCACCGGCCCGCACCCCGCGGGCACTCCTGCCCAGGCCCCCGGCGCCACGGGCCCCGCGCCGCGCCCGGCGAACGCGCCCACCACGAAAGACCATCCCGGCCGAACAACCGGCACCACCCCGTCCTCCTCCGGGCCAACAGCCACCCACCCGGGCGCGCCCCCGAACACCTCCGGCCCGCCCGCAGGAGCCTCCTGGCCCGGCCGGCCCCCGGCCTCCGGCGCGTGGGGAACCGCCCCTGCGGCCCCACAGCCTGATCGGCGTGCCGCGGCCGTCGGCGCGGCTCTCGCGCTCGCGTGGGCAGGTCTGTTCGTCATGCCGCCCGCGCTGGATCTGGCCCACCCGGCCACCGTGGCGCTCCACCTGGTCCTCAGCGTGGCCGCGCTGGTGCTCGCCGTGCGCCCCGGCAGGATCGCCCGGCACGCCCCGGCCGGCCCCGTCGTCGCCCTCGCCTGCGGCCTCGCGGGTGCTGTGAGCGTCGCCCTGTTGTCCCTGGCCACCCGCCCCGCCACTTTCGCGGTGCTGGGCACACTGGTCGCGGCTCTCGCGGCCGCGGCCGCGGTCCGGGCACCTCGCGCCGCGCAGGCGGTACTCGCCTGCGCCGCCACCGCTTTCGCCACCGCCTTTGTGGGCGCCGTCGCCGCTGCCGCCGAACTCCCGCCCCACCGGGCCGCGTTGACAATCCTCGTCGTCCCAGCCGCCGTGGCGCTCCTCGCCGCCCGGCTGGGCCGCCACCCCGTCGCCCTCCCCATGGAGCTCACCGGCGCCACTGCCGGACTGCTCGCGGTCGTCCTCGCCACGGAGCACCGGCCGACCCTCTCCCTGGTGCTCGCGCTCTGCGGCGTGATCGCCGCGGGCACCGCGGTACGTGCCGAGCGCCGGCCCGCCGCCGGCTATCTCGCGGCGGTGCTGTTCGTGCTGGCCACCTGGGCGAGGCTGGCCGCCTCGGACGTCGCGTCCCCCGAGGCGTACACCCTGCCCGTGACCGTCTCCGCGCTCGTCGTCGGCGTACTGCGCCGCCGCCGCGACCGGGAGGCGTCGTCCTGGACGGCGTACGGTCCCGGTCTCGCCGCGACGCTGCTGCCGAGCCTCTTCGCGGCCTGGGGCGACGGGCACTGGCTGCGTCCGCTGCTGCTGGGCCTCGCTGCCCTGGCCCTGACGCTCGCCGGTGCCCGGCTGCGCCTGCAGGCGTTGCTGGTGCTCGGAGGCACGGTGCTCGCGCTGGACGCCCTGCACGAGCTCGCGCCGTACGTCGTCCAGGTCGTCGGCGCGCTCCCCCGCTGGCTGCCACCCGCGCTCGCCGGTCTGCTGCTCCTCGCCGTGGGCGCGACCTACGAGCAGCGGTTGCGGGACGCGCGCAAGCTCCGCGACACCCTCGGCCGGATGCGCTGAGCGGCGGCGGAGAACGGAGAAACGCCGAAGGCCCCGGAGACTTCACGTCTCCGGGGCCTTCGGTCCGGGTGGGCGATACTGGGTTCGAACCAGTGACCTCTTCGGTGTGAACGAAGCGCTCTCCCACTGAGCTAATCGCCCGGGCACTCCGCAAACATTACCCCATGTCAGCGCGTCCCCCTGACCAGTTTCGGGTCACTCCTCGATCTTCCACGGCATGACGATCCCGAACTTCCAGACGTAGATTCCGACCAGCACGGCGATGATCGCGAGACCGATCGTGGTCAGGATGATGTTCCGTCGGCGCACCTTCGGATCGAGCGCCCGCTGAGCCGCCTCGGTGACCTTGCGCTTGGTCCAGCGCAGCACGAGCTGCGCCCAGACGAACTCGGTCGCCCAGATCGCCATACCGCCGAAGATCACCAGCCAGCCGGGGCCCGGCAGCGGCAGCATCACGATGCCGGCGCCAACCACCGCTAGGCCGATCACGAAGACACCGACCTGCCAGCTCAGATGCAGCGTCCTCGACCTCTTGATGAAGTGGGGCGCCTTCGAACCGAGGACCGGCCCCGCATCCACCTTCTCCGTCACGTCCCCCGTCGCGGGGGTCGGAGCCGTCGCTGCGACGGACTCTTCCCGCTCGTCACTCTCCGCGTTCATGGGGCCCAACCTACCGGATTGAGCCTCGTCACCGGAATGGCCCTATAACACAAAGTGACGCACCGCTGCAGGAACGGCATGAGGGATCACAAAACGGTCAGAGGGGTTTACAACGGCACCGTAGGTGGCATGTCGATTTCGCCGACGTGCGAATCCCCGAGCGCACACTGAGCGAAAGGCCCTGGCGCTTATGAACACCACGGTCAGCTGCGAGCTGCACCTGCGCCTCGTTGTATCGAGCGAGTCTTCACTGCCTGTACCCGCGGGCCTGCGGTATGACACGGCCGATCCCTATGCCGTGCACGCCACCTTCCACACCGGAGCCGAAGAGACGGTCGAATGGGTGTTCGCCCGCGATCTTCTCGCCGAGGGCCTGCACCGGCCCACCGGCACGGGTGACGTCAGAGTCTGGCCGTCGCGCAGCCATGGCCAGGGCGTCGTCTGCATCGCGTTGAGCTCCCCGGAGGGCGAAGCCCTGCTCGAGGCCCCGGCGCGGGCCCTGGAGTCGTTCCTGAAGCGGACCGACGCCGCGGTGCCACCGGGCACCGAGCATCGTCACTTCGATCTCGACACGGAGCTCTCGCACATCCTGGCGGAAAGCTGAGCCAGGCCGAGAGCTGCACGGCGCCGTCCTACTCGGGGAGACGGCGCCGCGCGGACAGCCACATACGGCGGACACCGGCGCCGTCACCGCGGATTCCCACGCGGTGACGGCGCCGGTGCGCTCTCCGCACCAACCGCTAGAGTCAGCGCAATTCGGCGGGCACCGGCCCGCAGCACCTCAGGGAGCGAATCGTGCTGATCCCCCACGACACCCGGATCGCCCTCGACACCGTCGTCGATCTGGTGAACACCGCTTCGGAGGGCGAGCAGGACGACGGGCTCGCGGATGTCGCGGCGCTGTACGACTTCGTGCGGAACCACAGCGTCAGCGACGTGGGCGACCTCGGCCAGCGGGACCTGAAGGCCGTACGGGGGGTACGGGCGCGGTTCGCGGAGATCTTCGCGGCGCCCGACAGTCGTAGCGCAGCCGAACTGGTCAATGAGCTGGTGGCGGCCGCGGGGACCACCCCGCAGCTCACCGACCACGACGGCTACGACTGGCATGTCCACTACTTCGCGCCGGGCGCCTCGGTCGCCGACCATCTCGCGGCGGACTGCGGGATGGCGCTGGCCTTCATCGTCGTGGCGGGCGAGCAGGAGCGGCTGAGGCGCTGCGAGGCGCCCGACTGCGGGCGCGCCTTCGTCGATCTTTCCCGCAATCGCTCGCGTCGCTACTGCGACAGCCGCACCTGCGGCAACCGCCTGCATGTCGCCGCGTACCGCGCGCGCCGCAAGGAAGCGGCCGGCTGAGCCTCACAGCAGAAACAGATCGTGTACCGCGGCCATGAGCAGCAGGAAGCCGATCACCGCGAGGAAGATCATCAGGGGCGGCTGGGAGAGTGCGAAGAGGCAGCCACGCGGCTCTTCGGTCGGTGCGGGGGCCTCGCCCCGGGAGGTATCGAGCATCTCGGGGTGATGATGGCGCAGAGCGGGCTGCCATGATCGACCAACACGCCCCGCGACTGCGGGAGTTCATCAGATCCGCATTTCCGGCCATGGCGCCGGATACGTCAGATGCCGTGCTTCTTCAGGATCGCCTCGATATCGCTGAAGTCCTCGCCGGAACCGGCGGCCTTCGGCTTCGCCTTGGTCTGGGCCGCCGGACGGCTGCCCGTCCCGAGCGTGGGCGCGGACGCCGCGGGGGCGACAGCTTCCTGCCGTGCCGCCCTGGCGGCGGCCTTGCGTTCCTTGCGGGTCCCGCCGCCGCGCCGCTCGACGGCCCGGGTGGTCATGAAGAGCAGCCAGGCGCCGCCGAGCAGACCGAAGCCGAGCCACGCCGACGGGCTGAAGGCGGTGTCGACGGCCCATGCGACCACGCCGGTCAGCGCCAGACCCACGGGGATCAGGGAGTAGGCAGCTATCCGGGTCGCCGCGAGGAAACGCTTGCGGTACGCCGTAACGGCGGCGATGCCCAGGCCCGCCGCGGACACCGCGGAACAAATGGTCTCGGCAAGCATCCGGTCCTCCAGGCTTCGGCGGGCATGTGCGGGTACGTACCTTCCCATCGTGCACCGTCGGGTGGTGTCCGGGCCACGGCCGGGAACGAGCTCAGGGAGATCTCCGGGACGCCCTCCTCCCCAGGTCCCGGTTGGGGCGGCGACGAACGGGCTGGGAGACTGGTCCCATGAGCGATTCCACCACCGCCCGCCCCGTCGTGCTCGACGTCTGGTGCGAGCTCCAGTGCCCCGATTGCCGCAACGCCCTGGTGGACCTGCGGGCCCTGCGCGAGCGCTACGGCGACCGGCTCGAGCTGCGGCTGCGCCATTTCCCGCTCGAGAAGCACAAGCACGCCTTCGCCGCCGCCCAGGCCGCGGAAGAGGCGGCCGAGCAGGGTACGACCTGGCCGTATGTGGAGGCGGTGCTGGAGCGCACCGACCAGCTCGCGGCGAAGGGCGAGCCCTTCCTGCTGGAGGTGGCGCGCGAACTGGGTCTGGACGCCGATGAGTTCGACACGGCGCTGATCGACGGCCGGCACATCCTCACCGTCGACGCCGACCAGGCCGAGGGCAAGGCCATCGGTGTGACGGGAACTCCGACGTATGTCATCGACGGCGAGCGTCTCGACGGCGGCAAGAGCCAGGAGGGGCTGCGGACACGCATCGAGGAGATCACCGACCGGCTGCTCACCGGCTCCGGGTCCAACTCCTAGAGCAGCGGCTTGAAGAGGTTGACAGCGGTCGTTTCGTAGCCGAGCGACTCGTAGAGGCTGATCGCCGGCGTGTTGCCGGCGAAGACATGCAGTGCGAGCAGACGCATCCCGGCGTCGAGCGAGACGCGCTCGGCGAGCAGCATCAGGGACCGCCCGTGGCCCTGTCCACGATGTCCGTCGACGACTTGGACGTCGTACACGAACGACGCCTGCTCGCCGAAGCGCGCCTCGCGCCGCCCTACGAAGAGGTGGCCCACGATCACGCCGTCATGGACCAGGAGACTGAGCGAGGTCCCCGGGGTGGCGAGGCCGTCGGGCAGGCTCTCGCGGTGGTCGGCCTCGGACTTGGCACGCGCCTCCTCGGCCGGCAGGCCGCGGTCGATCCAGCTCTGTGCGTAGCTCTCCACGGCCTGAGCCCGCCACTGGGCGAACTCCGCCTCGCTCATCGGACGGCCTTCGACGTGGGCGGGCAGAGCGGGCGGCTCCGCGGGAAGCACCTTGCGCATACTGCGGCTGCGTTCGGTGTAGCCGAGTGCGCTCGTCAGCCGCCGCGCGGCGGTGGCGTCGGGCGGTACGGATGTCAGTACCTGGGTGCACCCCCAGCCGCGCAGCACCTCTTCGGCGGCGAGGGCGGCGACGGTCCCGCGTCCGCGTCGCCGGTCCGCCTCGTCGATCCGCAGCGAGCGTATGGCGCCGGCCTTGGAGCTGAGCGCCGGGAAGGTGGCGATCTCGGTCCTGCCGACGGGACGGCCGTTCACGCAGACCTCGTACACGCGTGACTTCGCGCCGTCGGCCTCGTGCTGAATCGGCCCGGTCGGCCGCAGGGTGGTGGTCATCAGGTGTGTTCTACCCGCCTGTGAGGCCACCCGTCACGAGGTTTTACGGAGCCTTCGGATCCTGGTCGGCGGCCGAACGCTCCTCGAAGATCCGCATGGCCTTGGCGGTCACCGGTCCCGGCGCTTCCGCGATCCGGCGTCCGTCGATTCCGTGGACCGCCTGAACGTCGCGGAGAGTGGAGGTCAGGAAGATCTCCTCGGCCCGGTCCAGTACGTCGAAGGGCAGGTCGGTCTCCTTGGCTCCCGCCCACTCGACGGTCAGTGCGCGGGTGATGCCCGCAAGGCAGCCGGAGGAGACGCGCGGGGTGAGCAGCTCGCCGTCGACCACGACGAAGACATTGGAGCCGGTGCCCTCGCAGAGCTGTCCGACGGTATTGGCGAAGAGCGCCTCGGACGCGCCCTGCTCGCTCGCCCTGGCGAGGGCGACGACGTTCTCCCCGTACGACGTCGTCTTCAGGCCGGTCAGAGCCCCGCGCTCATTGCGGGTCCAGGGGACGGTGATCACCGCGGTGGCGTCGGGGCGGCGCTTGGTCTCGCCGAGCGCGACGACCAGGGTCGGTCCTGCCGTGCCCCGGTCGGAGCCGAGGGGCGAGACTCCGCCGGTGTATGTGATGCGCAGCCGGCCGAGCTCCATCGGATTGGCTTCCAGCACAGCGGAGCAGGCGCGGCGCACCTCGTCGTGGTCAGGCTCCGGCAGGCCGAGGCCGCGGGCCGAGCGGGTCATCCGGTCGAGGTGGAGGGTGAGCGCGAAGGGCTGCCCGTGGACAGTCTTGACGGTCTCGAATATGCCGTCACCGACGGTCAGCCCGTGGTCGAACACGGACACTCGGGCGTCCTCGGCATCCGTGAGTCCGCCATTGACCCAAAGCTTCATCGAGCTGTCCTTCCGCTTGCCTCGTACACCCCGGACGCTACCTTGAGCAGCCGGGAGGCCTTCAGCTCGGTCTCCTCCCACTCGCGCTCGGGGTCGGATCCCCAGGTGATACCGGCACCGGTGCCGAAGCGGAGGACCGGTCCCGCGAGGTCGTGACGGTCGATCCAGAAGGTACGTATGCCGACGGCGAGCTCGCCCGTTCCGCGGTCGGCGTCGACCCAGCCGATACCTCCACAGTACGGGCCACGGGGCGCTGTCTCCAGCGCCTCGATGATCTTCAGCGCACTGGACTTGGGCGCCCCGGTCACCGAGCCCGGCGGGAAGGTTGCCGTCAGCAGTTCCTGCCAGCCCGCCTTGGGGGTCAGCTCGCCGCGCACGGTGGAGACGAGATGGACGAGCCCGGGGTGCGGCTCGACCGCGCACAGTGCGGGGACGGTCACGGTGCCCGTGGCACAGACCCGCCCCAGGTCGTTGCGGACCAGGTCCACGATCATCACGTTCTCCGCGTGGTCCTTCTCCAGCAGGTCCGCGGCGGTGCGGCCGGTGCCCTTGATCGGCCCGGACTCGACGGTGCGCCCGTCGCGCCGCAGATACAGCTCGGGCGAGGCGGTGGCGATCTCCACGCCGTGCTCGGGCAGCCGGATCGTTCCTGCGTACGGGGCGGGGTTGCCGCGCGCCAGGAGTGCGGTGAGGGCGTCGACGTCGGCGGAGGCCGGGCCGGGCAGCGGCGCGGACAGGACGCGGCACAGGTTCGCCTGGTAGACCTCGCCGGCCGCGATGTACTCGCGGATGCGGCGCACGCCCGCGGCGTAGGCGGCCCGGTCCAGCGAGGACGTCCAGTCGCCGGCGGCCGGGCCGCGCCACTGCCCCGGCACGGGCTCGGGCACCGGCTCCGTACGCACATCGCCGAAGCGGGCGCAGGTCAGACGGCCCTCGAAGTCCGCGGCGACGGCCCAGAAGCCGGCCGAGTCGAGGGCTTCGGGGTCGCTGGTGACATCCCGCAGGTCGGAAGCGACGAGGGAGCCGAAGCGGGCCAAAGGAGCAAGGTCGTGCACGTCTGTGAGTCTAGGGCGGACACCGATGACCTGCTGCGGCGTGAACACACCTCAGCACGCTGCGGAAACGCGTTTTTGTGCTGGCCCAGGAATCCGCTAGAGTTCAACACGTCGCCGGGACGCGCAGGTGAACCGGAACCGACAAGCGGACGTGGCTCAGTTGGTAGAGCATCACCTTGCCAAGGTGAGGGTCGCGAGTTCGAATCTCGTCGTCCGCTCGAAGGGGGATCTTCCCGAACCCCTGCACTCCGGGTGGAGTGGCCGAGAGGCGAGGCAACGGCCTGCAAAGCCGTCTACACGGGTTCAAATCCCGTCTCCACCTCCAAGGACGATTAGCTCAGCGGGAGAGCGCTTCCCTGACACGGAAGAGGTCACTGGTTCAATCCCAGTATCGTCCACTGGATCCGTATGGATTCTTCGCGCGATTAGCTCAGCGGGAGAGCGCTTCCCTGACACGGAAGAGGTCACTGGTTCAATCCCAGTATCGCGCACGCAGTACCACGCAAGATCGTCCCGCGCGATTAGCTCAGCGGGAGAGCGCTTCCCTGACACGGAAGAGGTCACTGGTTCAATCCCAGTATCGCGCACCAGCCAGAACCCCCGGCCGTCTCGACGGCCGGGGGTTCTGTCGTTGCGCTGCGGGCCTCTCACCCTGTGAAGAGCCGAGTGGCCTTCCGTGATCATGCGGGGCCCGGCGATCCGGACTCCGGGCCCGCAGCAGGTTCAGGAGCCGCTCAGGAGGAGAAGAGCATCCGGCCGAAGCTCTTCTGGCGGTAGTGCCCGCCATGGTGTCCGCCGTGGTGCGGCGCGCCCCAGGCGGGGGCGGGTGCGGCCGGGTAGGCCTGCGGGGCCGCCGGCGGGGGCGGGGCCTGCTGCGTCCACTGCGACTCGAGGCGGGTCAGGGACTCCAGCTCGCCGAAGTCCAGGAATATCCCCCGGCAGCCGCTGCACTGCTCGATCTGGACGCCATTGCGGTTGTACGTATGCATCGCTGCATGGCACTTGGGACACTGCATGGTCTGCTCAGCTCCTCGCCGTTCGGTCGGCATCGCCGGGATGAATGCCCGGTGATGAGGAGTTCAGACTACGACGGAGACTCGAACTCCAACTCGGGCGGGAGAGCCGCAATTCGGGCACAGGCGTCGATCATGGTCTGCTCGACCTCGTCCAGGTCGCGGTGCTCGGCTGCGGATTTCGCGAGGGCCAGGGCGGCGGTCTGGACGGTCAGGGCGCGGGCCGGCACATCGAGTTGGGGCCAGGGGTCGCCGTCGCCGGTGACGGCCGGGCCGTGTGCCGCCGTGTAGGCGCCGAGGAATCGCTGCCAGATCTCCGGGGGCAGCAGTCCGGCCGCGTACCAGGCGGCGGGACGGGCCAGGTCCCAGGCCGGATCGCCCAGGCCCAGATCGTCGACGTCGATCAGCAGCCAGGGGCCGGCCGGGGCGGGGTGGCGTACGAGCTGGCCGAGGTGGAGGTCGCCGTGGCAGAGGGTGCCGGTCCGGGGCGAAGGAGCCTCGTTGCGGGCCCAGGCGGGGAGCCGGTCCCAGGCACGCTGGACGGTGGCGGCCGCAGGATGATGCGCGGCCGCCGTCCGCATCCGCGCATGGGCCAGGGCGGCCTTGGCAGGGCCGCGCATGGGTGGGAGGGGCGCGGGGAGTACGGCGGGCTCGATGGAGTGCAGCCGGGCGAGGAGGACCGCGGCGTCCTCCCAGGGTGCGGCGTCGGGGTCCGCGGGATCGACGGGGACGCCGTAGGGCCAGGCTGTGACGGGCCTGCCGCGTACGTCCCGCACGTGGAGCGGGAGCGGGGGCAGCAGGATGCCGGCGAGGCGCGGGTGGGCCGCGACGGCGAGCCGGACGCGGTGTCCGTCCAGGTCGGTGCCGGGCGCGTGGGCCTTGGCGACGGCGTCCCCGTGCCGTACGACGGCGCCGTCGGCCCGGTCGGCGAGGACGGACTCGTCCCGCCCGCAGGCCCGGCACGCCTGCCGCGGCGCGGGCAGATGCGCGGCGTCACGCGCGACGTCGGCGAGCGCGCGTACGACGGATGCGGTCACGGTCTCCCCCGGATGCGGTGCGGTCTGGCGGGAGCCTACGCGGAACCGGGTGTCGTCGCTGAAGAGCGTAACGGTGGAGGTAGGGGCTCCCGGCTGAGCCCGGGCAGCGCGATGGCCGGTCAGCTCCCCAGCTGACCGGCCAAACGCTGCCGTCCGCCGCACCCCCGTCCCCACGGGGTTGTTGGCCGGATGTCCCCGACCCGGACCGCTCTTCCGGGTCCGGGGCGCCGCTCAGCGCCCCAGCATCACGCCCACGGACGACGCTTGTGTGACCACCGCATCCCAGCCGCCGAAGACGACCACCAGCAGTGCCGCCAGAGGAAGAACCATGGCCGTCGCCACCAGCGGGTGGCGCGTACCGGACGGGCGGCCGCCGAACGCGGCGAAAGCCTTGCGTCCCTGCATGCGGATCATCGTCCGCGAAGCCGTGTCCGCCATGGTCCCTCTCCTGTCGTATATGGCAGCGGCGGGTGTCTGACCTCGGGGGACGAGTGCTGCACCCGCCGCTTGACTTCAACATTAGGGAAGCGACAAGGCCCGGGCGTCATGCCCGCGTACCGATTGACGGGCCTCCCGGAGGATGAGCCACCACCCGGCGACGTACTCCCCAGGGTGGAGACGCGGCCCTAGGACTTGGGGTCTTCCCCGAGGGGTCGCTCCGAGACGTCCTCCCGAGGCACCGGCTGCTCGACCAGAGCCAGCACCCGGGTGGCCATGAAGCGGGCCGTCCGCACCACCGATCCACTGCGGGTGACTTCGCTCACTTCGACCACCCCTCTGCGCACCGCCGTCTCGACCCGGCGGCCCGCCCGGCTTGCCACCACTTCGTACGTACGAGTCGTGTCACCCGCGTCCACGACTATCTCCACCCGGTCACCCTTCATCGATCCAATCCCCCTTCTGCGACGGACCTTTGAGATCTCGCACGGGTCAGGGGCGGTGTATCCGCAGGCCCCTGACCACTCTTCAAGTTTCCCACCCGGCACTGACAATCGATCGGGCCGTGAGGGCGCGGCCTATGAGCACACCGGGGCAGGGGTACGTAAGCTGTGCCACGTCAAACGGACGACCGGGCAGCGGGGATGGACATGGCGATGATGCGGCTCCGGCGCGAGGACCCGCGTGTCGTCGGCTCGTTCAGGCTTCACCGGCGCCTCGGTGCGGGTGGCATGGGCGTCGTCTACCTGGGCTCCGACCGCCGCGGCCAGCGCGTCGCCCTCAAGGTGATCCGGCCGGATCTGGCCGAGGACCAGGAGTTCAGGTCGCGGTTCGCGCGCGAGGTTTCGGCCGCGCGGCGGATCCGCGGCGGCTGTACGGCACGGCTGGTGGCGGCCGATCTCGAGGCGGAGCGCCCGTGGTTCGCCACCCAGTACGTCCCCGGTCCTTCGCTGCACGACAAGGTCGCCGAGGAAGGCCCGCTGCAGGCGGCCGAGGTGGCCGCGATCGGTGCGGCGCTCTCGGAAGGCCTGGTCGCGGTGCACGAGGCCGGCGTCGTGCACCGGGACCTGAAGCCGTCGAACATCCTGCTCTCCCCCAAGGGCCCGAGGATCATCGACTTCGGCATCGCCTGGGCGACCGGCGCGAGCACGCTCACCCATGTCGGCACGGCGGTGGGCTCCCCGGGGTTCCTCGCGCCCGAGCAGGTGCGCGGCGCGGCGGTCACTCCGGCCACGGACGTCTTCGCGCTGGGTGCCACTCTTGCGTACGCCGCGACCGCGGACTCCCCGTTCGGGCACGGCAGTTCGGAGGTCATGCTCTACCGGGTGGTGCACGAGGAGCCGCAGCTGTACGGGGTTCCGGACGCGCTGGCTCCGCTCGTACAGGCCTGTCTGGCGAAGGATCCCGAGGAGCGGCCCAGCACGCTGCAGCTGTCGATGCGGCTCAAGGAGATCGCGGCCCGGGAGGCCAACGGGCTGCCGGAGGCCCGGCCGCCGGCCCAGCGCGTGCGTATCGAGGAGGACCGTACGACTTCGCGCTACCCGGAGCGCACGGAGCGCACGGAGCGTTCGGAGCGTTCGGAGCGGACCGAACGTATGGAGCGGCGTACGGCGGGCACGTCCGTGCCGCGTCCGCAGCCCTCGCGCACCGGGGGTACGCGCCCCCAGCCGTCCCGCAACACCTCCCGGACAAACGGCCGTCAGGGCACCAGGCCCGGTACCCGGCCGACGTCGGCCGGGCGGCGGCCCGCCAATCCGCGGCTGCTGCGGCAGCGGATCATCGTGTTCTTCGTCGTGACGCTGATCGTGGCGCTGGGTATCGCCGCGGCCCAGCAGCTCTAGCTGTTGTGGCTGCTCTGGCCGCTCGGGCTGTTGTGGCTGCTCGGGTTCAGGACTGCGGGCGGCCCGTCGCCACGGCGTAGAACGCGACTGCGGCGGCCGCGCCCACATTGAGCGAGTCGACGCCGTGCGCCATCGGGATGCGTACCCACTCGTCGGCGGCGACCAGCGCCTGGGTGGAGAGCCCGTCGCCCTCCGCGCCGAGCATCAGCGCGACGCGCTCCAGCCGGTGCGGGGCCGCCTCGTCGATGACGGAGGCCTTCTCGTCGGGGGTGAGAGCGAGGAGCTTGAAGCCCGCTTCCCGTACGGACTCCAGGCCCTTGGGCCAGGATTCGAGGCGGGCGTACGGGACGGAGAAGACCGCGCCCATGGAGACCTTGACCGAGCGGCGGTAGAGCGGGTCCGCGCAGTCCGGGGAGAGCAGCACGGCGTCCATGCCGAGGGCGGCGGCGCTACGGAAGATCGCCCCGATATTGGTGTGGTCGTTGACCGACTCCATCACGACCACCCGGCGGGTCGTCCGAAGCAGCTCGTCGGCGGTCGGCAGCGGCTTGCGCTGCATGGAGGCGAGCGCGCCACGGTGCACGTGGTAGCCGGTGACCCGCTCGGCGACCTCCGGGCTGACGGCGTAGACCGGGGCCGGGAGTTCGTCGATGACGTCGCGCATCACATCGACCCACTTGGCGGAGAGCAGCATGGAGCGCATCTCGTAACCGGCGTCCTTGGCCCGTCTGATGACCTTCTCGCCCTCGGCGATGAACAGGCCTTCGGCGGGCTCGCGCTTGCGCCGGAGCTCGACGTCGGTCAGGCCCGTGTAGTCGCGCAGGCGCGGGTCGTCGGGATCCTCGACAGTGATGAGATCAGCCACAGGGTGATACTGCCTTCTCCGGGGTGCGGTGCCAACGGCTGGGGCGGAGTTGGGTTACCGCTGGTTACTGTGTTCCTACGGTGACCACGTCACCGATGACGATGACGGCCGGGGGCCGTACGTCCGCGGCCCTGGCCGTCTCGGCGACGGTCCCGAGGGTGGCGTCGACGCGTCGCTGGGAGGCGGTCGTGCCTTCCTGGACCAGGGCGACGGGGGTCTCGGGGGCCTTGCCGTGGGCGACAAGGGTCTGCGCGATCGCGCCGATCTTGTCGACGCCCATGAGGACGACCAGCGTGCCGCGGAGCTTGGCGAGGGACGGCCAGTCGACGAGCGAACGCTCGTCGTCGGGGGCGACATGGCCACTGACGACGGTGAACTCGTGGGCCACTCCGCGGTGGGTGACCGGGATTCCGGCGGCGCCGGGGACAGAGATCGAGCTGGAGATACCGGGCACGACGGTGCAGGCGATGCCGGCCTCGGCGAGGGCCTGGGCCTCTTCCATGCCGCGGCCGAAGACGAAGGGGTCCCCGCCCTTGAGGCGTACGACCGCCTTGCCGGCCTTGGCATGCTCGATCAGGGCCTTGTTGATGGCCTCCTGGGCCATGTAGCGGCCGTACGGGATCTTCGCTGCGTCGATCACCTCGACGTGCGGCGGGAGTTCGTCGAGGAGGTCACGGGGGCCGAGGCGGTCGGCGATGACGACGTCGGCCTCGGCGAGGAGGCGGCGACCGCGGACGGTGATCAGGTCGGGATCACCGGGACCACCGCCGACGAGAGCGACGCCCGGGGTGCGGGTGCGGTGGTGGGGGGCGGCGAGGGTGCCGTCGCGCAGGCCCTCGACGATGGCGTCGCGGAGCGCGGCGGAACGGCGGGGGTCGCGGCCGGACACCTCAGTGGTGAGGACGGCGACGGTCACTCCTTCGGATCGGCCGGTTGCAGGGGTCCAGGCGGTGGCGGCGCCGGCGTCGTCGGAGCGTACGCACCAGGTGCGGGTGCGCTCGGCCTCGGCGGAGGCGGCGTTGTTCGCTTCGGCGTCGGAGGTGGCGACGAGGGCGTACCAGGTGTCGGCGAGGTCGCCGTCGGCGTAGGCGCGCTTGATCCAGCGGATCTCGCCGGCGTCGGCCATCGCCTCGACGGAGGGCGTCGCGGACGGCGATACGAGAACGATGTCGGCACCGGCCGCGATAAGCGCGGGCAGCCGACGCTGGGCGACCTGACCGCCGCCGATGACGACGACGCGCCGCCCGGAGAGGCGGAGTCCGACGGGATAGGCGGGGTGCGCGGCGTGCTCGGCCATGACGGTACGGGCTCCTCGGGCGGGGCGTGCGTGGTACGGGTCCGCTGCGGCGCTGAAGCGGCTGGTGGGCGGGGTGTCAGCGCCCGCGGACCAGCTTACGGGGCGGGGGGGTGCGGGGGCGGGCCCGGGAGACTTTCCTTACCCCGCCCTGCCCCGCCCCTTCCGGAGCCGGGGACGGGCCCCGGGGCCGGAAGGGGCGGGGCGGACGGTTGCGCAGGCCGGCGCCCCGGATTCCCGGCGCCCCCAACCCCGTGCCGCGACCCGTTACTTCGTCGCGACCCGTTACTTCTCCGTCACGCCCGCCGAGTCGAACGTTGCCACCTCGTGCATCGCCCTGGCCGCGCTCTGGACCACCGGGAGCGCCAGCAGCGCGCCCGTGCCCTCGCCGAGGCGAAGGTCCAGGTCCACCAGAGGGCGCAGGCCCAGTTTGTTGAGGGCCGCCACGTGGCCCGGCTCTGCGCTGCGGTGGCCCGCGATGCAGGCCGCCAGGGCCTCCGGCGCGATCGCACGGGCCACCAGTGCCGCCGCGCCCGCCGAGACGCCGTCCAGCACCACCGGCGTACGCAGCGACGCGCCGCCCAGGATGAAGCCGACCAGCGCCGCGTGCTCCAGGCCGCCGACTGCCGAAAGCACGCCGATCGGGTCCGCCGGGTCCGGCGCGTGCAGTTCCAGCGCGCGGCGCACGACATCGACCTTGCGCGCGTGCATCTCGTCGTTGATGCCGGTACCGCGGCCCGTGATCTCGCTCGGGTCGATCTCCGTGTACACGGAGATCAGCGCCGCCGAGACCGTCGTGTTGGCGATGCCCATCTCACCGGTGAGCAGCGCCTTGTTCCCCGCGGCCACCAAGTCCCGCGCCGTCTCGATACCGACCTCGACCGCCGAGAGGACCTCCTCGCGGCTCAGCGCGAGACCGGTCGTGAAGTCGGCCGTACCCGGCCTGACCTTGCGCGGCAGCAGACCCGGCGTGGCGGGAAGGTCCCCGGCCACACCCACGTCGATGACGCAGACCTCGGCGCCGACCTGGTTGGCGAATGCGTTGCACACCGCCCCGCCGCCAAGGAAGTTGGCGACCATCTGGGCCGTCACCTCCTGCGGCCAGGCGGTGACCCCCTGCGCGTGCACCCCGTGGTCACCCGCGAAGATCGCGACCGCCGCGGGCTCCGGGATCGGCGGCGGGCACATCCGGGACAGGCCGCTCAGCTGGGCGGAGATGATCTCCAGCATGCCGAGCGCTCCGGCCGGCTTGGTCATCCGCTTCTGCCGCTCCCACGCCTCGCCCAGCGCCTTCGCGTCCAGCGGACGGATGTTGGAGACGGTCTCCTGGAGCAGATCGTGCGGCTCCTCGCCGGGCAGGGCACGGCGGCCGTACGTCTCCTCGTGCACGACCCAGGACAGCGGCCGGCGCTTGGACCAGCCCGCCTGCATCAGCTCGGGCTCCTCCGGGAACTCGTCGACGTAACCGACACAGAGGTACGCCACGACTTCGAGGTGCTCCGGCAGACCCAGCGCGCGCACCATCTCGCGCTCGTCGAAGAAGCTGACCCAGCCGACGCCGAGGCCTTCGGCCCGGGCTGCGAGCCAGAGATTCTCGACGGCGAGGGCCGAGGAGTACGGGGCCATCTGCGGCTGGGTGTGACGGCCGAGGGTGTGGCGGCCGCCGCGCGTCGGGTCGGCGGTGACCACGATGTTCACCGGGGTGTCGAGGATCGCCTCGATCTTCAGTTCCTTGAACTGCTTGGCCCGGCCCTTCGGCAGGGACTTGGCGTACGCCTCCCGCTGGCGCTGCGCCAGTTCGTGCATCGTCCGCCGGGTCTCGGCCGAGCGGATGACGACGAAGTCCCAGGGCTGCGAGTGGCCGACGCTGGGGGCTGTGTGCGCGGCCTCGAGCACACGCAGCAGCACCTCGTGCGGGATGGGGTCGGAACGGAAGCCGTTGCGGATGTCCCGGCGCTCACGCATCACGCGGAGTACGGCTTCGCGCTCGGCGTCGTCGTAGCCGGGTGCGGGCGCGGTCCCGGCAGCGGCCGCTGCGGGGACCGGCTCCGGCTCGGGTGCGGGCGCGGGCTCCTCGGCCTCGACGACCTCAGCCACGTCGATCACCTCGATCACCTCGGGAGCCGACTCGGGCTCGGGCTCGATCACGGGAGCCGGCTGGGCAGCGGTCTCCGCAGACACTTCCTGGGGCACGTCCCAGCCACCGTCACGCGGCGCCGGCACCTTCGCCACGGCTTGCGGCTCCGGTACGGGTACCGATACCGGTTCCGCTACGGCTTGCGCTTCCTGCACGGGCTCGGGCTCGGGCTCGGCCGCCGGTTCGACCTCCGGCTCGGGCTCGGGCACGGGCTCCTGCTGCACCATCTCCGGCTGCACAAGCACGTCGACCGGCGTGGGCGCCAGGTGGGGCGTGGTGGGGAGCGATCCGTCGACCGGGACGAACTGTCCGACGGACGTCGGCTCCGGCTCGGCGACCGGGGCAGGGTCCGGGACGGGTGCCGGAACAGGGTCCGGGACCGACGCCGGAACAGCCTCGGCCTCGGCGACAAACGGAGCAGGCTCCGGGACGACCGTTTCTGCTGGGACGACAGAGGGCATTTGGGGCTGCGGAGGCCGAGGGTCCCAAGGGGCTCCGGCCTGCGGGGGGATCTCGCCCAGCTGCGGCCCCGGCAGCATTGCCGACCCGTCGCGCGGGATGTCGAGGTACTCCACGCCCGTCGTGGGCGACCCGGAGTTGGGCACGGACACGGCGTGCGGCGGCGTCGCACCCGCCGGTCCGCGGTCGGCGAGAGAGCGCACCACGCCGCCCGAGGTGTCTGGCACCGGCGGGCCCATGTGCAGCGGCCGCCGCGCGGGCGGCGGAGTCGGCGTGGCGGAGGTGGGCGGGATGCGTACGCCATTGAGATCGACCGAACCGGAGTCACGGCCACCGGCCTCATGCGCGCCCGGCTCGGACAGCGGCGGAACCTGTGCGACCGGTGCGACCGGGACGAAGGGTTCGGCCACGGGGACGGGCTGTTCCTCCGCGAAGGCCGGAGCGACCGGTTCCGCCATCGCCGCGGGCTCTGCAAGCCCCGGCGCCACAAATTCCTGAGCCACAAATTCCTGAGCCACGAAATCCTGAGCCACGAAATCCTGAGCGACGAATTCCTGACCCACGAACTCCTGACCCGCAGGCATCTGCACCGGCGCGGCCACCTCAACATGCTGCTCGGAACCCAGGCGCTCGGAAACCTGCTGCTCAAAGACCTGATGCTCAAAAACCTGATGCCCGGCAGCCATATGCTCAGGCACCGGCGTCTGCTCCACCGGCACAGCCACAGGCGCGAGCCCACCCACAACGTGCCCGGGTGCCGGAGCCATCGGCATCTGCGCGACCGGCGCCTGAGCCACCGGCCCCTGCGCCCCCATGCCCGGCGGCACCGGCGCCGCGCCCGGCTGCGGGTCGCTCCACGCGCCCTGCGCACCCGGCATCAGCAGCAGATCGTCCTCTTCGGGACCGTTCTCGGAGGGGCCCAGGAAGGTGTACGCGCCAGCAGCGGGGATACCCGGCTGCTCCACCATGCCTGCGTTCTCCGGCAGCCCCTCGCCCGGGACCTGGCCGGTGTCAGTCATGCGTACCCCTCGCCCATCGCTTGTGCTCCTTCGCCCATCGTCCGGGGCACCCGACCACGGCACACCTGACGCCCGTCAACAAGAACGAGCGTGAGCGCCGCGCGGCACGTTCGGCCCACGGACACCAAGCATTCTCGCGGCCGTTTCGCCGCCGCGGCAGGGAGATCCGCCACGGTCCGATGTGGGCTGCGCCACGTTGCGCTTCCCCCGGTTCCGACATACCACATACGGGAGCCAAAGGGACCCCCTTTTCCGGACATTGACGAACGAAGCGACGAACGGCCGGGCGCGGTACAACAATCGGCCAGCCTACATCGCGCGGTGCGGCGGCGGGGTCAAGGGGCGCGGTCCGGCTGGCGGCCGGAGAGCAGAAAGACGACGGAGCGCTCCCGCTCCGCCCATGCCACGGTGTCCAGTTCGACGGACTGCAGAAGCGCGCACTCGACGGCGTAGCCACCGGCCGCCAGTGCCGCGCCGATCGCCTCGGCCTCGTCCCGGGTCGAGGCATGGGACACGATGCGCTGCGGCCGCCGGTCGGCACAGGCGGTCACCACCGGCACTCCCCCGCCCCCGATCCGTACGACATCGGGCTCGGGCAGCCGCTCCAGCACATGCGGCGCACGGCCCTGGACGACCTGGAGCTGGACTCCGGAGCTCCGTGCCGTGGCGGCGATACGGTCGCAGGCGGCCCGGTCGGCGTCGACGGCGATCACCGCTGCTCCGAAGCGGGCCGCCTCAGCCGCGAGAGCACCGCTGCCGGAGCCGATGTCCCACACCAGGTCGCCGATACGCGGTCCCAGGCGGGCCAGCTGTGCGGCGCGCAGCTGCACCGACTCGCCCTCACCGATGGCACCGGCCCCGGGCTCCGGCGGCAGCGCCCAGCCCCGTACCGCCGGCGGATAGCCGGGGTCGCGGCCGGCGATCCAGCCGCTGCCCGGCACGGCCGCGCTCGCGGCTCCGCCGATGACGATGACGACATTGGGGTCGCGCCAGACGTGGTCGGCCGCCTTGTCGGAGGTGAGGACGGTGACCTGCTCACGGTCGGTGCCGAGTTCCTCGCAGATGACGAAGGTGCGGTGGACGCCTTCGAGGAGCAGGGCGAGTTCCGCGGGACCGGCGCCCGGGGAGGTGAGGACGGCCACTTTGGAGTGCGCCCGGCACACATTGACGGCGCGGCGCAGCGTACGGCGGTGGGCGACGACGATCTGAGCGTCGTCCCACGGCATTCCGGCCCGGGCGAAGGCGGTGGCCACGGAGGAGACTGCGGGGACGACCTCGACCTCGAGGCCGTGCTCCGGCGCGCGCAGGGTGCGTACGACCCCGAAGAAGCCCGGGTCGCCGTCGGCGAGGACGACGGCGCTGCCGCGGTGGCCGGCAATCCGGCGGGCGGCGAGGTCGACGCTGCCGAGCCGGATGCGCTCGGCGCCCCGCGGCACCTCGGGCAGCGCCAGATGGTGCGCGGCTCCGGCCACCAATGTGGCGGCGGAGAGGGCGGACCTGGCCGCGGCGGTGAGGGGCGAACCGTCCCAGCCGATCACCGTGACGCGGTCGGCCATCGTCGTCAGTCTCCTGGTGTTGTCGCAGGTCGGGGCAGCCCGCAGGGGCGGGCATGGCGAGACTACCCGGAGCGGGCGATGATCGGCTGTGACAGCTGCGTCGGTTCCAGTCGATGAAGCCGTCAGTTCCAGTCGGTGAAGGAGGCGTAGCCCGCGTCCGCCATCCGGTCCGGGACGCCCTCGAGGTCCTCGGGCAGCAGACTCCAGACGATCAGATCGGTGCGGATATCGGCCCAGCCGCCGTCCTCCGTCTGCGTGCGCGCTATCCAGGCGTTCCGCAGCACTCCCTCACTGATGCAGCCGATCTTCTGCGCGACCTGCTGGGACGCGGTGTTGTCGGCGGCCGTGCGCAGCTCGATGCGCTCGAACTGCTGGACGCGGAAGAGCCACTGGGCGACGGCCAGCACCGATTCGGTGGCGTAGCCCTCGCCACGCGCCCAGGGGGCGGTCACGTAGGCGACCTCGGTGGCGAGTGTGCGCCAGTTGGTGTTCTGCAGATGGATGGTTCCCACGAGCCGCTGGGTGAGGAACTCCGTGACGGCCAGGACTATGCCGCGTCCTTCGGTGCGCTCCGCAGGAGCGATCCTGCGCACCCAATCCTCGGCGTCCGCCGCCGTGTACGGGTGCGGAACCGAGGTCCAGGCGGTGACCAGCTCGTCGTTCATCATCTCGGTGTGCGCCGGGATGTCGGCTTCTTCGAAGGGGCGCAGCACCAACCGCTCCGTGCTGATGGACACGTCCGGGAAGGTGGTAGTCATGCGCAGCTCCATGCCGAAGACCGTCGTAAGGGCCGTAGCCGTAAAGGCACAGCATGCAGCATCGGGTGGCGGATGTGCATGGCCGGGTGATGAGTACCACGAGGCCCCGCCCACCTGTCGCGGTGCGCGGGGCCTCGTCCAAAGGGCTTGCTGCGGGCGTTACTTGACGGCGCCGAAGGCCGGGACGACCGAGCCGGCGTACGTGTCCTCGATGAACTTCTTCACCTCGGGGGAGTTGAGGAGCTTCGCGAGCTTCTGCACGCGGGCGTCCTTCTCGTTGCCCTCCTTGACGGCGAGGAAGTTGGCGTAGGGGTTGCCCTCCGCCTTCTCCAGCGCAAGGGAGTCCTTGGCGGGCTTGAGGTCGGCCTCGATGGCGTAATTGCCGTTGATGACCGCGGCGTCGACGTCGTTCAGGGCACGGGGCAGCGTGGCGGCCTCGATCTCCTTGAACTCCAGGCCCTTCTTGTCCTGGATGTCGGAGAGCTTCGCGCCCGAGCCGACACCGGACTTGAGGGTGATCAGACCGTTGTCCGCGAGGAGCTTGAGCGCGCGGCCCTCGTTGGTGGTGTCGTTCGGTACGGCAACGGTCTGGCCGGACTTGATCTCCTTGAGGTCCTTGACCTTCTTGGAGTAGAGGCCCAGCGGCTCCAGGTGAACGTTGACGACCGGAACGATGTGGGTCTTGTTCTTCTTGTTGAAGTCGTCCAGGTATGGCTTGTGCTGGAAGAAGTTGGCGTCGACCTGTCCGCTCTCGGTGGCGGTGTTCGGCAGGACGTAGTCCGTGAACTCCTTGACCTCGAGGTTGAGTCCGGCCTTCTTCGCCAGCTTGTCCTTGACGAAGTTGAGGATGTCGGCGTGCGGCGTCGGGGACGCGGCGACGACCAGCGCCTTGGACTCGTCGGCCTTTGCTCCGGAGCCTGACTTGGCGCCCGGGTCGGAGGCGGTGCCGCAGGCGGTGAGGCCGAGAGCGAGGGCGGCGGTGGCGGCGGCAGCCGCGGTGAGCTTGATGTTCTTACGCACGAAAAGTGCCTCTTTCTGGTGGTGCGGAACGTTGCCCGGACAAGGAGTGCGGGCTTCTTGGAATGAGGTCTGGGGGTGGGTCAGGCGGCAGGTCAGGCGGTACGGCCACGGCGCGCCAGGAGTCGTACGACCCCGTCACCGATGAGCTGTACGACGGTCACCAGGGCGATCAGGATGACGACCGTGATGAGCATGAACTGGGTCTCGAAGCGCTGGAATCCGTAGGTCACGGCCTTGGAGCCAAGACCCTCGCCGCCGACCGCGCCGGCCATCGCCGAGTAGCCGACGAGCACGATCACGGTGGTGGTGACGGAGGAGACGAGCGACGGCAGCGCCTGCGGCAGGAGCACCTTGCGGACGATCGTCGGAATGGATCCACCCATCGCCTGAACGGCCTCGACCAGGCCGTGGTCGACCTCGCGGATCGCCGTCTCGACGAGCCTGGCGAAGAACGGAATGGCGCCGACGGCGAGCGGCACGATCATCGCGGTGGGGCCGATGAAGGTGCCGACGACCAGGGTGGTGAAGGGGATCAGCGCGATCAGCAGAATGATGAACGGCAGCGAGCGGCCGATGTTCACGATCACGCCGACGACCTTGTTCACCGGGGTGTTCTGCAGCAGTCCGCCCTTGTCGGTGAGGACGAGCAGCACACCGAGCGGCAGTCCGCCGGCGACGGTGACGAGGGTGGACCACAGCACCATGTAGAGGGTGTCGACGGTGCCCTGGCTCAGCAGCGGCTGCATCTCCGACCAGTTCACTTGGCACCTTCCTTGACCAGTGCCGAGGACTGCGCAGGGAGGGTCACCGATTCGGCGGGCGCGTCGGGGTCGACGACATCGACCTGCAGGCCCTGCTCGCGCAGGAAGCCGACCGGGACGACGTTCTCCTCGTAGCGGCCGGGCAGTTCGATACGCATCCGGCCGATCTGCTTGCCTGCGACGGTGTCCATCGCGGCGCCGAGGATCGAGATGTCGATGTTGTACGTCCGCGAGAGCTGGGAAATCACCGGCTGGGTGGCGGCCTCGCCGTGGAAAGTGACGTCGATGACCGTGCTCTCGGGTCCGGAGGCTTCGCCGCCGACCGGGAAGAGCTCCTGGGCCAGCTCGGAGCCGGGCGTCGCGAGCAGTTCACTCACCGTTCCGGATTCGATGATCTTCCCCTTCTTCATCAGGGCGGCCGAGTCGCAGATCGTCTTGACGACGTCCATCTCGTGCGTGATGAGCAGCACAGTCAGTCCGAGCTGCCGGTTGAGGTCCCGCAGCAGTTGCAGGATCGAGCGGGTGGTCTCGGGGTCCAGTGCGCTGGTCGCCTCGTCGGAGAGCAGCACCTTCGGGTCGCCGGCGAGTGCGCGGGCGATGCCGACGCGCTGCTTCTGGCCGCCGGAGAGCTGTCCGGGGTATGCCTTCGCCTTGTCGGCGAGGCCCACCAGATCGAGCAGCTCGAGTGCCTTGCGGGAGCGCTCGGCGCCGGAGATCCCAAGGATCTCCAGGGGCAGTTCGATGTTGTCCTTGACGGTGCGCGAGGACAGCAGGTTGAAGTGCTGGAAGACCATGCCGATACGGCTGCGCGCCTCGCGCAGTTCCTTGCCGGCGCGGCGGCCGCGTCCGGCCAGCGCGGTCAGGTCCTGGCCGGCGACGGTCACGGTGCCGGCGGTGGGGCGCTCCAGCAGATTCACGCAGCGGATGAGCGAGGACTTGCCGGCGCCGCTCTGGCCGATGACTCCGAAGACTTCGCCTTCACGGACGTGCAGGTCGACGCCGTCCAGAGCGGTGACCTCGCGGCCTCGCGACTGGTAGACCTTGGTAAGGCCCGTAGTGGTGATCACAGGGGTTTCCGTCACTGTCGAGTGCGCGGCGCGGTGTCCGCCGGGCACGGGGCATTCGGGTTTGGACAGTCAGTCGCAGTACGGCTGATTCGGCTTGTGGCCGGGAAGCAACGCGTGCGCGGGGGCAGGCTCGGTCCGATGCGTTCCAGGCGGAAGATCGGATCCGGCGCGGCTGTCGGTCTCGCTTCGGGGCGCGAGGCTCAGGCAGGGGCCCTCAGTTGGCGCACATTCGACACATACAACGAGCACCGGGCGTCGTGATCGCCTCGGTCGCAAGGGTGCGGCTGCTCGTCCTGGTCATGTCGGCAAGTAAAGCAGACATGCCTGCCGAGCGATTCCGGTTGTCCGAATAGCGGACATCCTTGATACAGCATTCGGACTGGCTCAGTCCGCCACGGTGATCTCCACTCCCCCTACGGTGGCCTGCACGGACACGGCCGAGAGGTCACGCACGACGACATCGGCGACGAGCTCGGAACGCTGGTGTGTTGTGGCCAAACCCACGGTCCGCATACCGGCCGCGCGCCCTGCGGTCAGCCCCGCCGGCGCGTCCTCGAAGACGACGCAGCGCGCCGGATCCAGGCCGAGCCGGCGCGCCCCGAGCAGGTAGGGCTCCGGGTCGGGCTTGCCGCGCTTGATGTCGTCGGCGGCGATCAGGTACTTGGGCCGGATGCCGACCTCTTCGAGCCTGGCCTCGGCAAGCCGCCGGGTCGCGGAGGTGACCACGGCCCAGCGGTCCGCGGGCAGCTGCGCGAGCAGCTCGGCGGTGCCGGGCAGCAGGACGACTCCGCCGGCCACGTCCTCGACCTCGAGCTGTTCGATACGGGCCAGGGCCTCGGGCACCATGTCCGCGGGCACCAGATCGGCGGCTATCTCCACGGCAGGGCGGCCGTGCCGTTCGACGCGGGCGAAGTCCTCCGCCGTGATTCCGTACTCCTGCGCCCACAGGGTCCAGCAGCGGTCGACGGACTCCATCGAGGAGACGAGCGTTCCGTCGTTGTCGAACAGCAGGGCTTCGGCGTGGATCTTCATGGTCGTCGACCCTACGGGGCGCACGGGGCCGCGCGCATCGGGCCTTTTGGCCCGTAATACTCTCGGGTCCATGCTTGACGCCCTGACGGTCGCGGTCGCCGTGACCGCGCTCGCCCTCGCCGCCTGGTGCGGCTTCGCCGCCTACCGCGACCAGCCCACCAAGGACTGGCACTTCATCGGCATGGCCGTGGTGTCGGTGCTGGCGCTCGCGCAACTGGTGGTCGGGGTCGTGCAGCTGGCGGGCGGCGAGAAGGCGCAGGAGGGCACCGCGATCTTCATCGCGTATCTGATCGGCTCGTTCGCCGCGGTACCGGCGGCGGGCTTCCTGTCGCTGGCCGAGCGGACCCGCTGGGGCTCGGCGACCGTCGCGGCCGGCGCGGTGGTACTGGCAGTGCTCGAAGTACGGCTCTACGACATCTGGGGAGGCTGACGATGGCCGAGCCCGTCACCGGAGCGAAGCAGGCGCAGCAGACGAAGCAGCGGACCAAGCTGGTCCAGGGACCTGGAGTGCTGCTGGTCTGGCTGTACGGCGTGATGTCGGTGGGCGCGGTGTCGCGCTCGGTCTACCAGATCCTCACCGACTACGACTCGGCGCCGCTCGCCCATACGCTCTCCGCCGTCGCGGCCGCGGTGTACGCGTTCATCACGTACACCCTCGTCCGCGGCGGAGAGACGGCCCGCAGGGCGGCGCTGGTGTGCTGCGCCGCCGAGCTCGCGGGCGTACTGATCGTCGGGACCTGGACCGTGGTGGAGCCGTCCGCCTTCCCGGACGCGACGGTCTGGTCGAAGTACGGCATGGGCTACATCTTCATCCCGGTCCTGCTGCCGGTCACCGGAATGCTCTGGCTGCGCCGGTCCCGTACGGACGCGGCGCAGCCCGACGGCCAGGGCTGCCAGGACGGCCAGAACGGCCAGAACGGCCAGAACGGCTAGGCGCTGGCGACATACGCGCGCGCCTCGGACTCCTTCTCCAGCGTGACGAGTGTGAGCCTCGGGCCGACCTGCTCGCTGGACACCTGGACATAGCCGCGGCTGCGGTACAACCGCAGATTGCTCTCGCTGCGATGGCCGGTGAAGAGCTGCAACCGCTTGGCGGCCGGCTCCCCGGCGAAGCGCTCCTCGATCGCGTCCAGCAGCCGTCCGCCCAGGCCGTGGCGCTGCATCCGTGGATGGACGATGAGCTTGGCGATACGGGCCGTCCCGCCCTCGTCGACCCTGCCGCGTACGGAAGCCACCACCTCGTCACCCAGCCGGGCCACCAGGGCATGGCCCTGCGCTATTTCGGCCCGCAGACTCTCGAGGGACTGGGTGAGGGGCTCGATTCCGTAGTCGCCGTAGAGTTCGGCCTCGGTCTGGTAGCACAGATACTGCAGCTTCAGGATGTGCTCCGCGTCCTGCGCCGCTGCCGCTGAGATGGTCACGCTCATGCCCATGTGTGCATGCCTCCCGCTCACCTGTCCGCCGGTTGTCTACCGCTCCTTTCCCCCGCGTTCAGGAGCGCCAACCTCTGCCGTCAGCATTCTGCGCAGGCATCCCAGGCAGCGGGAACGCATCGGCCCCAGACTGCCCTGTGAGATTCCCAACGCCCCTGCGATTTCCCGGTAGGTCGGGTCGTCCGGGGACAGCATCGCGGTGAGCAGCCGCGGGCAGTTGCCGGGCGTCCGTGCGACGGCGGCCCGCAGCGAGAGGTGCCGCTCGGCCCGGAGCGCGGTGCGTTCTGGACTGCCTGCCGGGTCGGCTGAGGGCTCCTGGCCGTACGGCAGTTCACGGGCGGCCGTCCGCCGGGCGCGGCGCGCCTCCGCCCGTACGGCCGACTTGACCCAGCGGGCTGCGTCCGGCGGCGGCCCGTCACGGTCGAGCCGCTCGAGCAGCCGCACCCAGACAGCCTGTTCGAGGTCGCCGGCCTCCAACGCGGTGCCCGGCGCCTCGGCCGTGGCCTCGGCGCTCACCAGCGGGCCCAGCGCGCGGACCACACGGGCGGGGGTGTCTTCGAGAAGCGTCATGTCCGGCGGGACGTGCCGTCGCGCGGCGGCGGTTGCCGCGAGACGGCACAGTCACCCGTTCGGGCAGGTCGGGGGCGTCTGTGCGTCAGCCGCGGAAGTCGGCGGCGGCCAGCAGACCCGTGTCCGAGTTGTCGGTGAAGATCCCGTCGATGCCGGTCTCGAAGTAGACCTTGAAGGCGCCGAAGGCGTCGCCGTAGGCGTTCGGGTCCGTGCCGCGCCGGAAGTCGGCGGGCAGGAAGGTGTTCTCGTTGCGCATCGTGTACGGGTGCAGGATCAGGCCCTTGGCGTGCGCGTCCCGCACCAGTGTCGTCTGCGTGCCCAGTTTGCCGTTCGCGTCCTTCGGGATGATCAGGTCGAGGGTCGGGCCGATGCCCTGCGCGTACGACGCGATCCACTTCAGGCCCTCGGGCTTGACGAGATCGGCGACCGTGCGCGGGTCGCCCGCCTGGACGAAGTCCCAGGGGCGGGTGTTCGCGGCCGACAGCAGGACGACGCGCGGCGAGTCGACAAGCCCGGCCAGCCGCTGGATGCTGCTCGGCTCGAACGACTGGAGAAACACGGGCGAGTTGCGGCGGTCGCGTCCGTACCGGCGCAGCAGCCTGGCCAGTCGCTCCTCGAGTCCGAGTCCGATCCCCCGGAAGTAGGTGGGGTGCTTGGTCTCGACATGGAGCCAGACGGGACGGCCGCGCCGGTGGCCCTCCTTCTCGGCCCAGCGCAGCACCTCCTCGAAGGTGGGTATCGCCCAGCGGCCGTCGTAGAGGGTGTTCTCCTGGCGGTTGGCGGGGATCCGCTCCTTGGCGCGCAGCGTCTTCAGCTCGGCGAGCGTGAAGTCCTCGGTGAACCAGCCGGTGAGGCTGACGCCGTCGATGGACTTGGTGGTCTTGCGGGACGCGAACTCCGGGTGTGCCGCGACATCCGTCGTACCGGTGATGTCGTTCTCGTGACGGCATACGAGGTGGCCGTCCTTGGTCGGCACCAGGTCCTGCTCGACAACATGCGCGCCCATGTCGAGGGCCAGCTGGTAGGAGCCGAGAGTGTGCTCGGGCCGGTAGCCACTGGCGCCACGGTGGGCGATCACCGTCGGGGAGGGCAGGTCCCGGTACGAACCATGTCCGCTGTCCTGCTCGTCGGCCCGTGCCGCCGTGGAGCCGAGTCCGAGGGCGGCCGTGCCGAGCACCGCCGCTCCCAGTACGGTCCGACGCCCGGGACTTCCGTCCGCACCTTGTGTCATCGACGTTCCTCCGTGTGATGTCCCGCACCTGTCAAGCGATGCCCGATGGTAGGCAGCTACGCCTTCCATACGGCAGAGCCTGGACGAACGCAGTGGAAACACACGTCAACACTGCGTATCCGATCGATGAACCGATGTGCGATCAGGTGTGACCCACGAGTATCGTCCTCACCTGCACAGACTTCGCCGCCATACCGTCCGCCCCCACGACACCCGCACATGACACGGAGGACCCGTTGTCCCGCTTGTCGCTCATCAAGGCAGTGCTAGGACCGATCCTGCGCCTGATGTTCCGCCCACGTGTGGAAGGTGCCGAGAACATCCCGGGGACGGGGCCGGTCATCCTCGCCGGAAACCACCTCACGTTCATCGACTCGATGATCCTTCCGCTGGTCTGCGCCCGTCCGGTCCACTTCATCGGCAAGGACGAGTACGTGACCGGCAAGGGCGTCAAGGGCCGGCTGATGGCCTGGTTCTTCACGGGCAGCGGCATGATCCCGGTGGACCGCGACGGCGCCAACGGCGGTGTCGCCGCGCTGATGACCGGCCGCCGGGTGCTGGAGGAGGGCAGGATGTTCGGCATCTACCCGGAGGGCACCCGCTCCCCCGACGGGCGGCTCTACCGGGGCCGTACGGGCATCGCGCGGCTCACGCTGATGACCGGCGCGCCCGTGGTTCCGTTCGCGATGATCGGCACCGACAAGCTGCAGCCGGGCGGCGCCGGTCTGCCGCGGCCGGGCCGCGTGACGGTCCGCTTCGGCGAGCCGATGGAGTTCTCGCGCTACGACGGCATGGACCGCGACCGCTATGTGCTGCGCGCGGTGACCGACTCGGTGATGACCGAGGTCATGGAGTTGTCGGGCCAGGAGTACGTGGACATGTACGCGACGAAGGCGAAGGCGGCCTGAGCCGGTCGCTCCGGGGTGACGCGAAGTTGTGAGAAGGGCCGGGCCCCACGCGGGTCCGGCCCTTCTTTCGTCGTCACTCACCCTTGTGGCCGCTGGGGGCCTGACGGATATTCGAGGCTTTACGGCGCTCAGGGAAGTACTGCCGTTCGATGCCTTACGAGTGCTTACGGGGGCTTACGGGTGCCTACGGGTGCTCGAGGCCTTCCTCGAGCTTCTGGCCGCGCAGCATGAACCACGCCGCGACGGCCGTCGCGAAGAGTACGGCCGCGCCGATCGCCCCCGCCGACTGGAAGCCGTCGGTGAAGGCGTCCTGCGCTGCCGACAGCATCGCCGCGCCCTGATCCTGCGGCAGGTCCTTGGCCGACTCGACCGCGCCGCCGAGTGAGTCGTGCGCCGAAGCGGCCGACTCGGCGGGGACGCCCGGCGGAGCGGTGAAGCCGCGGTAGATACCGGTCACGATGGATCCGAGCAGCGCGATGCCGAGCGCCGCGCCCAGTTCGTATGCAGTCTCCGACACTGCGGAGGCCGCGCCCGCCTGCTCCTTGGGCACGCTGGAGAGGATGACGTCCGCGGTCACGGTGAAGGCGAGACCCGCTCCGACACCGCCGATGAACAACGCGACACCGAGCGCCAGGACTCCGGTGGACGCGCTGACCGCCGTACAGGCCGCGAGTGCGAGTCCGACCGCTGTCAGTCCGCCGGCCACCACGCCGCGTACGGAGGCTCTGCGGGCGAGATGGCCGGCCAGCAGGCCGGCACCCACCGCGCCGATCGCGGCGGGCAGTTCGATCAGTCCCGCCTCCAACGGCGAGCGCATCTGCACCAGTTGCAGGAACTGCGAAAGGAAGAAGACCAGTCCGGACAGGCCGAGAATGGTCAGCAGATCGGCGAGGACCGCACCGGAGAAGCCGCGGTGGTGGAAGAGCCGCATGTCCAGCAGTGGCGAGTCGAGCGTCAGCTGCCGCCGGGCGAACCAGTACAGAGCGGCCAGTCCGATGATCGCGGCCGCCGCGTTGTCCCAGCGGAAGCCGTGCACCGCCGCCTCCTTGACGGCGTAGACGACGCTGACCATGCCGATCAGCGAGAGGCCGACACTGATCAGGTCCCAGGGGCCGGGGTTGGGGTCGCGGGACTCCGGCAGCAGTTTGACGCCGACCAGGACCAGCACCGCCATCACGGGCAGGTTGATCAGGAAGACGGAGCCCCACCAGAAGTTCTCCAGCAGGAAGCCGCCGACGACAGGTCCGACCGCGGCGCCCGCGGAGGCCGCCGCGCCCCAGACGCCGACCGCGAGGCTGCGCTCCTTGGGGTCGTGGAAGATATTGCGGATCAGCGCGAGCGTGGACGGCATCAGGGTGGCACCCGCGACACCGAGCAGGGCGCGTGCGAGAATCATCAACTCCGGGCTCGTGGCGTATGCGTTGAGCACGGAGACCGCACCGAACGCGACCGCGCCGATCAGCAGCAGCTTCTTGCGGCCGATACGGTCACCGAGGCTGCCCATCGAGACGAGCAGACCGGCGATGACGAACGAGTAGACGTCGCCGATCCAGAGCAGCTGGGTGCCGGAGGGCTGCAGGTCCTCGCTGAGGAAGGGCGTCGCGAGGCCGAGCACGGTCGCGTCGACGGCGACCAGCAGCACGGCAAGGACGAGGACGGCGAGCGCGAGCCACCGGCCGGGACTGCGTATCGCTTCGCTCTCCGTGGCCTGCCGGTCGGTAGTGGTCATTCCCTCACGCTCCGTCGTGCGCCGCCGAGCAACAACTCGACGATCATGTACTGGAAGTCCTTGGCAGCGACCCGCCCCTCCTGCACCGACCAGGCACCGGCGCCGACGAGCCCGTAGAGGGCCTCGGTCAGCCAGGCGGGCGTGAGGTCGATACGGAACTCGCCCTGCTCCTGTCCACGCCGGAAGAGCGCGGAGACACGAGCGTCGAGGCGGTTCCAGCCCTCGTTCACCTGGTCGCCCTCGAAGAGCTGGTTCTCGGTGACAAGGAAGGCGAGCAGCGGGGCGGCGGACTCCACTTCGGCGATGAGCCGCCGCAGCGCGTCCTCGGCGGCGCCGTCGTCGAGCCGGGCGGTGTCGAGGGCCGCCTCGAACTCCTGGATGCCGAGGTCTTCGAGGGCCTTGACGAGGGAGTGCCGCCCGGCGAAATGCCGGTGCAGGGTGGCCCGCCCGATGCCCGCGGCCCGGGCGACCTCGTCCATGGTGGCGGTCGCTTTACGGGAGAGCAGGGCGGCGGCGGTGCGCAGAACCTGTTCACGATCGACTGTCATGAGACAACCATAGCCCACATGAGACATCATTGTCTCATTGGATATTCGCTGCCGTCCCGGCGGCGCAGAGGGCATCGTGTGCGTATGAAGCCGCTGCTGCTGATCGACGTCGATGGACCGCTCAATCCGTATGCGGCACGAGCCCGACGCAGACCGGAGGGGTACGCCACCCACCGGATGCGGCCCTCGGGCTGGACGGAGACCAAGCCATTGCGCGTCTGGCTCAACCCGGAGCACGGGGTCGAGCTGCTGGCTCTGGCCGAGTGGTACGAACTCGTCTGGGCCACGACCTGGAAGGGCGAGGCCAATGAGTGGATCGGGCCGCATCTCGGGCTGCCCGAACTGCCGTACATCGACTGGCCCGAGATGCACGGAAAGGCCCCTCGCGGGACCTTCTGGAAGACTCAGTACATCCTGGAGTACGCGGCGGGGCGGCCGTTCGCCTGGATCGACGACGAGATCACGGCCATGGACCACGAGTGGGTGGAACAACGGCACCAGGCCGCCGCCCTGTTGCTGCGCGTCGACGACAGGGTTGGACTGCTCCGGCCGGACTTCGACGCGCTCGCGGACTGGGCGGCGACGCTGCGGTGACGCCTACTTCTTCGCCGTGGCCCAGGCGTGCTGCACGGTCAAGTCAGCCTTGACCTCGGCCAGTTGGACGGCGACTGCCGAAGGGGCCGTGCCGCCGCGGCCGCTCCGGGAAGCCAGCGCGCCCCGGACGTTGAGGACCGTGCGCACCTCGGGCGTGAGGTGCTCGGAGATCTTCGCGAACTGGGCGTCGGTGAGCTGGTCCAGTTCGATGCCGTGCACCTCGCACTCCTTGACGCATTCGCCGGCGACCTCGTGCGCCACCCGGAACGGCACGCCCTGCTTCACCAGCCACTCCGCGATGTCCGTCGCGAGCGAGAAACCGGCCGGGGCCAGCTCCTCCATCCGCTCCCGGTTGACCGTCAGCGTCGCCATCATCCCGGTGAAGGCCGGGAGCAGGACCTCGAGCTGGTCGCAGGAGTCGAAGACCGGCTCCTTGTCCTCCTGGAGGTCGCGGTTGTACGCGAGCGGCAGCGCCTTCAGCGTCGCCAGCAGACCGGTCAGATTTCCGATGAGCCGGCCGGACTTGCCGCGCGCCAGCTCCGCGATGTCCGGGTTCTTCTTCTGCGGCATGATCGACGACCCGGTCGAGAAGGCGTCGTGCAGGGTCACGAAGGAGAACTCCTTCGTATTCCAGATGATGACCTCCTCCGCGATCCGGGAGAGGTTCACGCCGATCATCGCGGTGATGAAGGCGAACTCGGCGACGAAGTCACGGGAGGCGGTGCCGTCGATGGAGTTCGCGGACGAGCCGTGTTCGAAGCCGAGGTCCGCGGCGACCGCCTCCGGGTCGAGGCCCAGTGACGATCCGGCCAGGGCGCCCGATCCGTACGGAGAGACCGCCGTGCGCTCGTCCCACTGCCGCAGCCGCTCCGCGTCCCGCGAGAGGGACTGGACATGGGCGAGGACATGGTGGGCGAAGAGCACGGGCTGGGCGTGCTGGAGGTGCGTACGGCCCGGCATGGCGACGTCCGGGTGCGCCTCGGCCAGGCCGACCAGCGCGTCCTGAAGCTCGGCGATCAAGCCGCCGATGATCCGGGCGTGGTCCCGCAGATACATCCGGAAGAGCGTCGCGACCTGGTCGTTCCTGGACCGTCCTGCCCGCAGCTTGCCGCCGAGGTCCGGGCCGAGGCGCTCCAGGAGACCGCGCTCCAGCGCCGTGTGGACGTCCTCGTCGGCGATCGTGCCGACGAAGGAGCCGTCGGTGACATCGGCTTCGAGCCGGTCGAGGCCGGCCAGCATCCGCGTCAGCTCGTCCTCGGTGAGCAGGCCGGCCTTGTGGAGCACACGCGCGTGGGCGCGGGAGCCCGCGATGTCGTACGGCGCGAGCCGCCAGTCGAAGTGGACCGACGCCGACAGCTTCGCCAGCGCCTCGGCCGGACCGTCGGCGAAACGGCCGCCCCAGAGCCGTACGTCACCGTTGTTGCTGCTCACAGCTGAAGCTCCTCAAGAGGGTGGATGTGCGCCCTCCCCCTGGGCCCTGCGGGCCCGGGGGACCCCCGCCCCGCCGCGGAGGAACGGGGAGGGCGGCTGTCGTACGCGTATCGAATCAGGCGAGGTCGCGCCGCGCCGCGATCTTCGACGACAGGCCGAAGATCTCGATGAAGCCCTGCGCCTTCGACTGGTCGAACGTGTCGCCCGAGTCGTACGTCGCCAGGTTGAAGTCGTACAGCGACTCCTCGGACTTCCGGCCGGTGACGACAGCGCGACCGCCCTGCAGAGTCATCCGGATGTCACCGGTGACATGCTGGTTGGCCTCGTTGATGAAGCCGTCCAGGGCGCGCTTGAGCGGGGAGAACCACAGGCCGTCGTAGACCATCTCGCCCCAGCGCTGCTCGACCTGCCGCTTGTAGCGGGCCAGCTCGCGCTCGACCGTGACGTTCTCCAGCTCCTGGTGGGCGGTGATCAGCGCGATCGCGCCCGGAGCCTCGTACACCTCACGGGATTTGATGCCGACCAGCCGGTCCTCGACCATGTCGATCCGGCCGATGCCCTGCGCGCCGGCCCGCTCGTTGAGCTGCTGGATCGCCTGCAGGACGGTGACGGGCTTGCCGTCGATGGCGACCGGGACGCCTTCCTTGAAGGAGATGACGACCTCATCGGCCTCGCGCTGCACGGCCGGGTTCGAGGTGTACTCGTAAATGTCCTCGATCGGCCCGTTCCAGATGTCCTCCAGGAAGCCGGTCTCGACGGCCCGCCCGAAGACGTTCTGGTCGATGGAGTACGGCGACTTCTTGGTGGTCGCGATGGGGAGCTGCTTCTCCTCGCAGAAGGCGATCGCCTTGTCCCGGGTCATGGCGTAGTCACGGACCGGGGCGATGCACTTCAGATCGGGACCGAGCGCGGAGATACCGGCCTCGAACCGCACCTGGTCATTGCCCTTGCCGGTGCAGCCGTGGGCGACGATACCGGCGTTGTGCTTCTTGGCGGCGGCGACGAGGTGCTTGACGATCGTCGGCCGGGAGAGGGCGGAGACCAGCGGGTAGCGGTCCATGTAGAGGGCGTTGGCCTTGATCGCCGGGAGGCAGTACTCGTCGGCGAATTCATCCTTGGCGTCGGCCACCTCGGCCTCGACGGCACCGCAGGCGAGCGCGCGCTTGCGGATGACGTCCAGGTCCTCGCCGCCCTGGCCGACGTCCACGGCAACGGCGATGACCTCGGCGCCCGTCTCCTCGGCGATCCAGCCGATGGCGACGGAGGTGTCCAGACCGCCCGAGTAGGCGAGTACGACGCGCTCGGTCACTGGTTTCTCCTTACGATGCATTCGGTGATGGGTATAACTATGCAGTCCTCCGTATGTTTTGTCAACGCGGTCCGTACGGTCCCTGCGGAGCGTGCCTCGCCAGGAGCGCGAGACGAATACCGGAGCCCGGAACTGCCTGATACAAGAGCCCCGAACTGCCTGCCCCGGTGATCGATCACCGCGGATAATCCCTCGTATGGGACAGCGCTACGTACGAATAGAAGGCCGTATCCGCAGCTTCATCGAGCAACAGCCCGTCTTCTTCACCGCCACCGCCCCGCTCGGCGGCGAGGGGCATATCAACCTCTCCCCCAAGGGCCGCAGCGGCACGCTCGTCGTCATCGACGAGCTGACCCTGGCCTATCTCGACTTCGGCGGCAGCGGTGCCGAGACCATCGCTCACCTCCGTGAGGAAGGGAATGGGCGCATCACGCTGATGTGGTGCGCGTTCACCGGCCCGCCCAAGGTGCTGCGGGTGCACGGCAGCGGTGAGGCGATCTTCCGCGACGACCCGCGCTGGGCCGATTTCATCCCGCACTTCAAGGAGGTCGACGGGCCGAGCGCCCGCGCGATCATCGTCATCCACGCGCAGCGGATCAGCGACGCCTGCGGTTTCGCCGTGCCCTTCATGGAGTACCAGGAGGAGCGCACGCAGCACGCGGAGCACTTCGGCCGTAAGTCGGACGAGGAGTTCGCCGCGTACTGCGAGAAGAAGGACCACGTCGGGGTGAGCCTGGACGGGCTGCCGGCGCTGCCGCTCCCCCTCCCCGCGCGTACGGACTGACCCCGGGAAGTGTCCGGGTGCGCGTACGGCGCAGTCCGGGCGGCGCACCCCCCGTGCCGCGCGTACGGTCATGAACCATGCGCCCCGGACTCGCACTTGGCTCCGTTCTCCTTCTGCTCGCCGCCGGTACGGTCGCGGCCGTGCCCGGCCGCGCGGCCACGCTCCCCGAACGGATGGCCGACACGGGCGGCGGCACCCAGCTGATCACCGCCGAGGCCCCGAGCGCCGGCTCCACCACGGGCAGGGTCACCTGGTGGGACCGGCGCCGCGACGGGCGGTGGGTGACGGTGGGCTCGGCCGCGGCACGGTTCGGCGCGAAGGGCCTGGTCGAGGGCGGTAGCCGGAGACAGAGCACCTTCACCACCCCGACCGGGCTGTACGGCCTGCCGTACGCCTTCGGGACCAGGGCCGCTGCCGCCTCGACCGACTACCCCTACCGCCGGGTGACGGAGAAGTCCTGGTGGTGCCAGGACAACGGATCCCGCGCGTACAACCGCTGGGTGGAGGGGCTGCCCGCCGACTGCCGGGCTGCCGAGTCCGAGCATCTGGTCACGTACGCGACGCAGTACGCCCGGGCCCTGGTCATCGGCTTCAACTACGACCGTCCGGTGCGCGGTCGGGGCGCCGGCATCTTCCTCCATGTCAACGGGCGTGGCGCGACGGCCGGTTGTGTGTCCGTGCCGGACGCGGCCATGCGCCGGATCCTGGCCTGGGCCGACCAGCACCGCGACCCGCACATCGCCATCGGCACCGCTTCGGGACGCACGGCCGTCACGCGCTACTGACCGGGCTCGGCCACGTCACAGATTGCACAACCGCCCCTCGAGTTGAACTCCACGCGCCTCGTATGCGTATCCCCGTACGCGAAGAGGTACAGCCGAGGAGCAGTCGTGGCGATGTTGCAGAGCGGTCGGGCCGCAAGACGCCAGACCATGCGGGCGATCCGGCCCCAGCGTGACCCGGCGGTGGCGCTGCTGGCCGTCGCCTGGGCAGGGGCGGTGGCCGTGCTGTCCCTGTGGTGGCAGAACACTGCGGTGGTGCATATGACCACCGCCGAGTGGCTGATCGGTGCCGGAAGGATCACCGGTCTGCTGGGCGGATACATGATCGCGCTGGTGGTGCTGCTGATGGCACGCGTCCCGGCGCTGGAACGGCGGGTGGGTTCCGACCGGGTGACCCGCTGGCACGCGATGAGCGGCCGCTACGCGATCAGTCTGATCGTCGCGCATGTCGTACTGACCGTCTGGGGGTACGCCGTCCAGGCCCGTACCGGCCTCGTGGAGCAGACCGTCACCGTCGTCGTCGACTTCCCCGAAATGATCAAGGCGGCGATCGGCACCGGGCTCCTGCTCCTCATCGGCTTCGTCTCGGCCGGGGCGGTACGCCGACGGATGTCGTACGAGACGTGGTACTACCTGCACCTTCTCACCTATGTCGCGGTGTATCTGACCTTCTGGCACCAGCTGGCGACGGGTGCCGAGTTCGTGGCGAACCCCATGGTGCGCACCGTCTGGTACGTGCTGTACGGAGCGGTCGGCGCGCTGCTGCTCTGGTACCGCGTCCTGTCGCCCGTCCGGCTCAATCTCTGGCACCGGATGCGGGTCGAGTCGACCGTGGACGAGGCACCCGGTGTGGTCTCCGTGCTGATCACCGGGCGACGGCTGCACCGGCTCGGTGCCGAGGCGGGTCAGTTCTTCCGCTGGCGGTTCCTCACCAAGGGGCTGCGCTGGAGCGCCAATCCGTACTCGCTCTCCGCCCCGCCCCGCCCCACCCTGATGCGAATCACCGTCAAGGCGGTCGGGAAGCACAGCACGGCCCTCTCCCGGCTGGAGCCGGGGACGCGGATCTGGGCAGAAGGCCCCTACGGAGCCATGACCGCCGGCCGCCGGAGCCGCAACAAGGTGCTGCTGATCGCGGGCGGCGCCGGGATCACCCCGCTGCGCGCGCTGTTCGAGACGCTGCCCGGCGGCCCGGGCGATCTGACGCTGCTCTACCGGGCCAGCAAGAGGCAGGACCTGGCGCTCTGGAACGAGCTTGAGCAGATCGCTCAGCGCCGGGACGCACAGCTGATGTACGCGGTGAACGGTCCCGACGGGGCCCGGCCCGAGATCACCGCCGAGCGGCTGACGGAGGTGCTGCCCGATATCGACGAGCACGACGTCTATCTCTGCGGGCCGCCCGGTCTCGCCGAGGAGTCGTACCAGGCACTGCGCGAAGCAGGAGTGCCGTCCCGCCGGATCCACCACGAGTCCTTCGAGATGTGAGGCCGTCCTTGAAGAGGAAACATCCGCTTCGCCGGATCATGATCGGCGCCGCCGCCACCGTGTCAGGTGTCGTCCTGCTGCTCGCACTGAAGCAACCGGGCAACACCGTGGCCGGGGCCTCGTCGCAGGCCGGGGCTCAGGTGCCGCCCGCCGGCTCGGCGTCCGCCGGGAACGGGGCCGGGGCCGCGGGGGGACAGACGGTGCTCGGTGCCGTCGCCGGCACGCAGTACGGCGACGTCCAGGTCCAGCTCACGTTCAGCGGCGGCAGAATCACCGGGGCACAGGCGGTGAAGGCGCCCAGCGCCGACCCCAGGAGCCGGCAGGTCGCCGCCGACGCGATCCCCAAGCTCAACCAGGCCGTGATGACGGCGCAGAGCGCGCAGATCGACGCGGTCTCCGGGGCCAGCTACACCAGCCAGGGCTACATCAAGTCCCTGCAGAGCGCACTCGACAAGGCCGGGACTGCGGGGGCTGCGGGGGCTGCGGGGGCGGCGGCGGGCTCCGGCACCGGGGATTCCGGCAGCGACGGGTCCGGCGCGCAGGCCGGTGCACAACCCGGAGCAGGGACGCAGCCCGGAGGGGACTCGGGTTCCGGTGCGGGCTCCGGCTCGGGCTCCGGCTCCGGTGGCGCCCAGGCGACGAAAACCGTCCTCGGCGACGTGGCCGACACCCAGTACGGCCCCGTGCAGGTCCGGATCACGGTCAGCGGCGGCAAGGTCACCGCGGCCGACGCCGTCAAGGCGCCCAGCGCTGACGCCAACAGCCGGCAGATCGCCGCCAAGGCTGTGCCCAGACTGAACCAGGCCGCGGTCACGGCGCAGAGCGCGCAGATCGACGCGGTCTCCGGGGCCAGCTACACCAGCCAGGGCTACATCAAGTCCCTGCAGAGCGCACTCGACAAGGCAGGTCTGTGATGCCCGCCGGGGAGCGCCTGCGCCATGTCGAGCACTCCATGGGCACGGTCTTCTCGTTCGACATCCGTATCGCCACCGGCAGCGACTCTCCCAGGGTGCGCGCCGGACTCGCCGCCGCCGTGGCCGGTCTGCACCGCGTGGACGAGATCTTCTCGACATACCGTCGGGACAGCCAGCTCAGCCGACTCGCCCGCGGCGAACTCTCGCTCGGGGACTGTGTCACCGAGGTCGCCGAAGTGCTCGAGCTGTGCGCGGACGCGGAGCGGGAGAGCGACGGCTGGTTCACCGCCCGCCACGCCGGCGAGCTCGATCCGACCGGTCTGGTCAAGGGCTGGGCGGTGGAGTGCGCGGTCCGCATGCTCGCCTCGTCCGGTGCGGATTCGGTCTGCCTCAACGGAGGCGGCGACATCCAGCTGTACGGCGGCCCCTGGCGGGTGGGCGTCAGTGACCCGCTGCACCCGGGCGAGCTCGTCACGGTGATCGAGGCCGACGAGAGCCTCGCCGTCGCCACATCGGGCCCGGCCGAGCGCGGCTGCCACATCCTCGACCCGCACACCCGCCGGCCACCCGCCGAGGCGATGGCGTCAATGACCGTCGTCTGCCCGGGGCTGACCCACGCGGACGCCCGGGCGACTGCCGCGTACGCCATGGGCGGGCGGGCCCGCGACTGGCTGGAGGAGCTGCCCGATACCGAGGGCTTTGCGGTCAATGCCGACGGCAGCACCTGGCGGACCAGCGGATTCGCCCGCCACACGGCGAAGTTGACGGCCTGACGACCGGACCGCCGGCGGCCTCAGCGGTCGTTCTGGGCCAGGCGCAGCAGATGGTCCGCGAGCGCCTGGCCGCCGTTCGGGTCGCGGCTGATCAGCATCAGTGTGTCGTCGCCCGCGATCGTGCCGAGGATGTCGTGCAGTTCGGCCTGGTCGATGGCCGAGGCGAGGAACTGGGCCGCGCCCGGAGGCGTACGCAGCACCACGAGGTTGGCGGAGGCCTCGGCGGAGATGAGCAGTTCGGCCGAGAGGCGCCGCATGCGCTCCTCCTTGGCCGACTCGCCGAGCGGGGCCTGCGGGGTGCGGAAGCCACCCTCGCTGGGCACGGCGTAGATCAGCTCACCGCCGGTGTTGCGGAGCTTCACCGCGCCCAGCTCGTCGAGGTCGCGGGAGAGCGTCGCCTGGGTGACGCTCAGTCCGTTGTCCGCCAGGAGCTTCGCCAGCTGGCTCTGCGACCGCACCGGCTGCCGGTTGAGGATGTCCACGATCCGGCGGTGGCGGGCCGTGCGGGTCTGCGGTACGGCGGGCCCGCCGTGCTCGGTGTCCTGCGCCTCGGTCATCGTCGTCGTCTCATTCCCCGGATCGTCCTTCCCCGTACGCACCGTCGAGGATGCCCGGCAGCGCCTGGAGGAACGCGTCCACTTCCGCGTCACCGATGATCAGTGGCGGCATGAGCCGCACGACATCGGGAGCGGGAGCGTTCACCAGGAAACCGGCATCCTGAGCTGCCTGCTGCACCTGCGGTGCGAGGGGCTCGGTGAGCACGATACCCAGCAGCAGGCCCTCGCCACGGACGTGGGAGACCAGCGGGTGGCCATGCTTGCCGTCGGCGCCCTCGATTCCGTCGCGCAGCTTCTCGCCGAGGCGCTTCACCTCGTCGAGGACTCCGTCGGCCGCGAGGGTGTCGAGCACGGCGAGTCCGGCCGCGCAGGCGACCGGGTTGCCGCCGAACGTCGTGCCGTGCTGGCCGGGCCGGAGCAGGTCCGCGGCCTGGCCGAAGGCGACGGCCGCGCCGATCGGGAGCCCGCCGCCGAGACCCTTGGCGAGCGTGACGACATCGGGCTCCACGCCCTGGTGTGCCTGGTACTCGAACCAGTGGCCGGTCCGCCCGATACCCGTCTGGACCTCGTCGAGGACGAGCAGCGTGCCGGTGGCCAGGGTGATTTCCCGGGCGGCCTCCAGATAGCCCTTGGGCGGGACGATCACGCCGTTCTCGCCCTGGATCGGCTCGATGACGACCAGCGCGGTCTCTTCGGTGACCACGGCCCGCAGCGCCTCGACATCGCCGTACGGGACGTGTGTGACGTCTCCCGGCAGCGGCAGGAACGGCTCCCGCTTGCCCGGCTGGCCGGTGAGGGCGAGGGAGCCCATCGTGCGGCCGTGGAAGCCGCCGTCGGTGGCGACCATGTGCGTGCGGCCAGTCAGCCGGCCGATCTTGAAGGCGGCTTCGTTGGCCTCCGCGCCGGAGTTGCAGAAGAAGACGCGGCCGGGGCGGCCGAAGAGCTGGATCAGCCGCTCGGCGAGTGCGACGGGGGGCTCGGCGACGTAGAGGTTGGAGACATGGCCGAGGGAGGCGATCTGCCGGGAGACGGCGTCGACGACGGCGGGGTGGGCGTGGCCGAGCGCGTTCACGGCGATGCCACCGACGAAGTCGGTGTACTCGGTGCCGTCCGCGTCCCAGACCTTGGCTCCCTCGCCGCGTACGAGGGACAGCTTCGGCGTGCCGTAGTTGTCCGTCATCACGCCCTGCCAGCGCTGTGTGAGCTCCTCGTTGCTCATGACTCCCCCTGTGGCGGTAGCTGTCCGTCGGGCACGACCATCGTGCCGATGCCCTCGTCGGTGAAGATCTCCAGCAGGATCGAGTGCTGGACCCGGCCGTCGATCACGCGCGCGGTGTTGACCCCGTTGCGTACGGCGTGCAGACAGCCCTCCATCTTGGGGACCATGCCGCTGGAGAGGTCGGGCAGCAGCTTCTCCAGCTGGGTGGCGGTGAGCCTGCTGATCACTTCGTCGCTGTTCGGCCAGTCCTCGTAGAGGCCTTCGACATCGGTGAGGACCATCAGTGTCTCGGCGCCCAGCGCGGCGGCGAGCGCGGCCGCCGCGGTGTCGGCGTTGACGTTGTATACATGGTTGTCGTCGGCGGAGCGCGCGATGGAGGAGATGACCGGGATACGGCCGTCCTCCAGGAGCGCCTCGATGGCGCCCGTGTCGATCTTGGTGATCTCACCGACGCGGCCGATGTCGACCAACTCGCCGTCGATCTGCGGCTGGTGCTTGGTGGCGGTGATGGTGTGGGCGTCCTCGCCGGTCATCCCGACGGCCAGTGGGCCGTGCTGGTTGAGCAGCCCGACGAGCTCACGCTGGACCTGACCGGCCAGCACCATCCGTACGACGTCCATGGCCTCGGGCGTGGTGACCCTCAGGCCCGCCTTGAACTCGCTGACCAGGCCGTGCTTGTCGAGCTGGGCGCTGATCTGCGGACCGCCGCCGTGGACCACGACCGGCTTGAGGCCGGCGTGGCGCAGGAAGACGACATCCTGCGCGAAGGCCGCCTTGAGGTCCTCGTCGATCATGGCGTTGCCGCCGAACTTGATGACGACGGTCTTTCCGTTGTGCCGGGTCAGCCAGGGCAGCGCCTCGATGAGGATCTGGGCCTTGGGCAGCGCGGTGTGCTTACGGGCGCTCATGAGGAGTACGCGCTGTTCTCGTGGACGTAGTCGGCGGTGAGGTCGTTGGCCCAGATCACGGCGGAATCGGACCCGGCGGAGAGGTCGGCGGTGATCTTCACCTCGCGGTAGCGCATGTCGACCAGGTCCCGGTCCTCGCCGACGCTGCCGTTCTTGCAGACCCAGATGTCGTTGATGGCGACGTTCAGCCGGTCGGGCTCGAAGGCGGCCTGTGTGGTGCCGATGGCGGAGAGCACCCGGCCCCAGTTGGGGTCCTCGCCGTGGATGGCGCACTTGAGGAGGTTGTTACGGGCGATGGAGCGGCCCACCTCGACGGCGTCGTCCTCGGTCGCGGCGTTGATGACCTCGATACGGATGTCCTTGCTGGCGCCCTCGGCGTCACCGATCAGCTGGCGGGCGAGATCGTCGCAGACGGTCCGAACGGCCTCGGCGAACTCCTCGTACCGGGGTGTGAGCTCACTGGCTCCGGAGGCGAGCAGCAGCACGGTGTCGTTGGTGGACATACAGCCGTCGGAGTCGATCCGGTCGAAGGTCTGCCGGGTGGCGTCGCGCAGCGCCTTGTCGAGCGTCGCGGCCTCGAGGTCGGCGTCGGTGGTGAGGACGACGAGCATGGTGGCGAGGCCGGGGGCGAGCATGCCAGCGCCCTTGGCCATACCGCCGACGGTCCAGCCGTCCTTGGTGACCACAGCGGTCTTGTGGACGGTGTCGGTGGTCTTGATGGCGATGGCGGCCTTCTCACCGCCGTGCGCGGAGAGCTCGGTGGCGGCCTTCTCGATGCCGGCGACGATCTTGTTCATCGGCAGCAGCAGACCGATCAGCCCGGTGGAGGCGACGGCGACCTCGCCGGCACTCTGGCCGAGCACCTCGGCGGCCTTCTCTGCGGTCGCGTGGGTGTCCTGGAAACCCTGCGGGCCCGTACAGGCGTTGGCGCCACCGGAGTTGAGGACGACCGCGGTGACTTCGCCGCCGCGGAGGACCTGCTCGGACCAGAGGACGGGCGCGGCCTTGACGCGGTTGGAGGTGAAGACGCCCGCGGCGGCGCGGCGGGGACCGTTGTTGACCACGAGGGCCAGGTCCGGATTGCCGTTCTCCTTGATCCCGGCGGCGATGCCCGCCGCCGTGAATCCCTTGGCTGCCGTGACGCTCACTGCATCTCCTTGTTCGTTTCTCCGCCCGCGCGGCACGGCGGTGCGGCCTTCGTCGTTGTCAGCAGCCCGGCGGCTGCGCGTGCGTCGCTCACGGAGCGACTCCGACCGTGGAAAGTCCGGTGTCCTCGGGGAGCCCGAGGGCGAGGTTCATGCTCTGCACCGCGCCGCCCGCGGTGCCCTTGGTGAGGTTGTCGATGGCGCTGATCGCGATGATGCGGCCGGCGGCCTCGTCGTACGCGACCTGGATCTGGACGGCGTTCGACCCGTGAACGGAAGCGGTGGCGGGCCACTGGCCCTCGGGGAGCAGGTGGACGAACGGCTCGTCCTGGAGCGCCTTCTCGTACGCGGTCCGTACGTCCTGAGCCGTCGTGCCCGGCTTCGCCTTCGCGCTGCACGTGGCGAGAATGCCGCGGGCCATGGGCGCGAGCGTGGGCGTGAAGGAGACGGTGACCCGCTCGCCGGCCGCCGCGCTCAGGTTCTGGATCATCTCGGGGGTATGGCGGTGGCTGCCGCCGACGCCGTACGGGCTCATCGAGCCCATCACCTCGGAGCCGAGCAGATGCGGCTTGGGCGCCTTGCCCGCGCCGGAGGTGCCGGAGGCGGCGGTGATCACCGCTTCGGGCTCGGCGAGCGAGGCCGCGTACGCCGGGAAGAGGGCGAGCGTGACGGCGGTGGGATAGCAACCGGGTACGGCGATGCGCTTGGTCCCTTGCAGCGCGGCACGGGCGCCCGGCAGTTCGGGGAGGCCGTAGGGCCAGGTCCCGGCGTGCGGCGAGCCGTAGAACGTCTCCCAGTCGGCCGCGTCCTCCAGCCGGAAGTCGGCCCCCATGTCGACGACGAGGACCTCGTCGCCGAGCTGCTCGGCGACGGCGGCGGACTGACCGTGCGGGAGCGCGAGAAAGACGACCTCGTGCCCGGTGAGTACCTCGGCGGTGGTCGGCTCGAGCACCCGCCCGGCGAGCGGGAGCAGATGCGGCTGCAGGCCACCGAGCTTCTGGCCCGCGTTGGAGTTGCCGGTGAGGGCGCCGATCTCGATCTCAGGGTGGGCGAGGAGCAGCCGGAGGAGTTCTCCGCCCGCGTAACCGCTCGCTCCTGCCACTGCTGCTCGTACCGCCATCGAACCCTCCTCGTCGATGGCATGACTATACGCAGCGTTGCAGATTTATGCAACGACTGGAGGGTGAGGGCGGCGACCTCGTGAGTGTGACTGAGCGCGCTACTTGGCCCTTGAGCGCGATAGTTGGCCCGTTGTGTATTCCACTTGGCCTCCCGCACCGCCGCTGGCCATGCCCGAGGCCATCTGGCCGGGCGTGAGGCCTTGTAGCCTGGCACGCCACCTCATGGCAAAGTGATCATGTTGGACTGACTGTGGTGGGGGAGACACATGAGGCGACATCTCAGAACGGCGGCAGCGGCCATGCTCACGGCGGTGCTGGCTGGCTGTGGCGGGAGCGGGGGAAGTGCGATCCCTCCGACGAGCGGCCCGGGTCAGGCCTCGGTTCCAGCGGGCCCCTACCGGTTGAAGATGCCCAAGGCGGTGCTCAAGGGCGTCTTCACGGAGTCCGACCATTCGGCGCCCGATCAGAACATCCCGATGATGCTCTCGGGCCAGATCGAGCACGGCGTCTCCGCCTTCGCCGCCTATCAGCCGGCCGACCGAACCACGGAAACGTCGGGGCCCGTGCTCGCGGTGACCGGGGTGTACGGAACCGTGCTGAACCCAGTCACGGCCCGCGACGAGTTCCTGAAGATTCTCGACCGTCGGACCAGCGTCCCGGACAGGCGCTCCACCGTGATCATCGGCCCTCGCACGATCATCCCTCAGGGCTCCTCGGAGCCCGTGTCCTGCCGGATCGTCCAAGAGGTCGATCAGTTCGGCCGACCTGGGAACCCGACTGTTCCTGGGCCGACGGTTCGGCCGTGGCGCACGTGTCCCAGACCGTGGACTTCAAGAAGCCGCCGGCCGAGTTCGACCTTGAGGCCTTCGCCGCGAAGACGGCGATCATCCGCAACGAGGTCCGCGCCCCCATAGCGCCATAGACGCTCGGACGGCTGGCTCCCATCCATTGGCCCTCACTCCGACTGGCGGTGTTTTCGCAGCTCAGATGGCCTCGGGCATGGCCAGCGGCGGTGCGGGAGGCCAAGTGGAATGCACAACGGGCCAACTATCGCGCTCAAGGGCCAAGTAGCGCGCTCAGTCACAGTGAGACGTTGCGTTCGGCTGGCGGGCTCGCAGTCGACCTGGGGGTTGCGACTGAGGCGCCGCCGGCGGCCGCGCGGCGATCCTTGTCGACTTCCCCGGAGGGAGCGGGTCAGTTGCCGGGGTGGGCGGCTGTCCAGCCGTGTTCGAGAAGGGCGAAGACCTCGTCGGCGGCACGCCGCGGGTCGGGGTGCCGCCGAATGAGACCCCGGGCTTCCAGCGCGAAACGGGCAAGGGCAGCGCTGGTGACGTCGGCTTCGGGGGCGCCGACCTCCTCGGCGATGGCTCGCGCCACGGCCTCTTCGTGACGCATCCACATGCGGTGGGCGTAGTCACGCAGCACCGGGGTGTCCTCCACCATGCGCATGAACGCGGCGGATCGCGGGTCCGCGACGGAAGCCTGCATCAGCAGGACACGCTCGCGCAGGGCTTGCGGGATCGACTGGCCGGGGGCGCGTTCGCGCACCGCGGCGACGAGTGCCGCTTCGAGGTCGTCGTCCTGGTCGAAGACCAGCGCCTCCTTGCTGGGGAAGTACTTGAACAACGTGGTCACCGACACGTCGGCGGCGTCGGCGACATCCTTGACGCCGACCTGGTCGTAGCCGCGGTCGAGGAAGAGCTGGAGGGCGGCGTCGGCCAGGGACCTGCGGGTCTGGGCCTTCTTGCGCTCGCGGCGCCCGGTCGGTTCGGTCACCGGCACACCGTACCCCGAAGTGCACCCACTATGAAAGTGTAGTCGTTGCACTTATTGAGCGAGTGTGCTTTCTTGGTCGCAGCGCGCCGACCTCCCGGCGACTCGCCCACCTCCCGAGGGAGAGCCCCATGAAATCCGCCAGTGACCCCCGCGTCGCAATCGTCGGCGCCGGCCTCGGCGGCCTTGCCTGCGCCCGTGTTCTGCAGCTCCACGGCCGCTCCGTCACCGTCTTCGAACACGAGGCGTCCACCGGCGCCCGCCTTCAGGGCGGCACTCTCGACATGCATGCCGGCACCGGACAGGTCGCGCTGCGCGCGGCGGGCCTGCTCGACCGATTCCGCGCCCTGGCCCGCCCTGAAGGCCAGGAGTGGCGCCTGCTCGACCCCGCGACCGCCACGGTCGTGTCTCATGAGGAGCCCGGCGACGCCGACGACGACAGGCCGGAGATCGACCGAGGCCAGTTGCGCGGTCTTCTCCTGGAATCCCTCACGGCGGGCACCGTCCGGTGGGACCGCACCGTCAGCGGGGTCGACCTGCTCGGGGACGGCAAACGCCGTCTGATCTTCAGCGACGGCACCACTGACGACTTCGACCTGATCGTCGGCGCCGACGGCGCCTGGTCACGTGTCCGCCCGGCCCTGTCCGACGCCACGCCCGGCTACACCGGTGTCACCTTCGTCGACATCGGCTTCGACGACTGCGACACCCGCCATGCCGCTCTCTCGCGGCTGGTCGGCGACGGCACCATGATGGCGAAGGCCGGCGGCAAGGGCCTGTTCGCCCAGCGCAACAGCAATAGCCACATCCGCGCCTACATCGCGTTCCGTGCCCCGGAGAACTGGCATGTGACCGCCGGCCTGGACCTTGGTGACACGGCGGCCGTGCGCAAGCACCTGCTGACGGTGTACGAGGGCTGGGACGAGAGCCTGCTCCATCTCCTGCGGTACAACGACGGCGAGTTCGTCAACCGGCCTCTGTTCGCACTGCCCGTCCCACACACCTGGGAGCACATACCCGGCGTCACCCTGCTGGGCGACGCCGCACACCTGATGCCCCCTCTCGGGCTGGGTGCCAACCTCGCCATGCTCGACGGCGCCGACCTCGCCCACGCCCTCGTCACCGAACCCGGCCTCGACGACGCCGTCCGTGCCTACGAGAGCGTCATGCTGCCGCGCTCGGCCGAGGCCGCCAAGGGCTGCGCCGAGGGACTCGACCACCTCATACCCCCGGCGGACTCCTGAGCAAAGGTCCGCCGGTTCTGCCGGGCCGCACCGGCGCCACCGGGCATGGCATGGAGCCCAACGCCCGGAGTCTCCACTGAACCAACTCTGGAAACGCGTTCCGCACTCTCCACGACGCCTCATACTCAAGGATGTGATTAGTCAAATTCTTGAGTATGATGCGGTGGCGGACGAGGAAGGGAAGGGCAGCTCGATGGCCTTGCGACATGCCGTGCTGGCGGCGCTGCTGGACGGCGAGTACAGCGGATACCAGCTGGCGAAAGCGTTCGATGACGGCGTCGCGAACTTCTGGCACGCCCTGCCCCAGCAGCTGTACGCCGAGCTGACCAAGCTGGAGAAGGAAGGGCTGGTCGCTGGTCGACAAGTGATCCAGGAGGCCCGGCCCAACAAGCGCCTGTTCACGGTCACCGACGCCGGTCGCGCCGAGCTGGAGAGGTTTGCCGCAGGCGTATCGAAGCCCTCGTTCATCCGCGACGATCTGCTCGTCAAGGTCCAGGCCGCCGACCGCATCGGCACCGCGCCGGTGATCGAACAGCTCGAAGAGCGAGCGTCCGCGGCCGAGGCCAAGATCGGGCTTCTGGGCAAGCTGCTGCGGCAGATGCGCGGCGCTGCGGACGAGGAGGAGTTCCTGCGCCGCGGCGAGCGGATCGGGCCGTACCTGACGTGCCTGCGCGGCCTGGCCTTCGAGCAGGGCCACCGGGACTGGTGCCTGCGGATCGCGGCGGTCCTGAGGGAAAGGCAGACGACTCATGTCGAACGGTGAATACCAGCGCTACGTCGCCCTGGGCGACAGCCAGACCGAAGGGCTCGGCGACGGGGACGACATCGTCGGCCTACGCGGCTGGGCCGACCGGCTCGCCGAGCACCTCGCGGCGGTCAACCCCGGGCTTCGGTACGCCAATCTGGCCGTACGAGGACGTGTCGCCGGCCAGGTCCGCGCTGAACAGCTGGGGCCCGCACTGGCTTTGCACCCCGACCTGGCCACCGTCGTCGCCGGGGTCAACGATCTGCTCCGGCCCCGGTTCGACGCCGCAGACGTGGCCGGGCACCTGGAAGAGATGTTCGCCGCGCTCACGGCCGCCGGGGCTCAGGTGGCGACCGTGACCTTCCCCGACGTGGGGAAGATCGCGCCCCTTGCCCGGCCGATCAGGTCCCGCGTGTTCGACCTCAACACCCGCATCCGCGCTGCGGCCGCCCGTCACGGGGTCGCCGTAGCCGAAACCGGCCGGCAGGCCATCTCCACCGACCCACGGCTGTGGGCCGCGGACCGACTCCATGCCAGCCCCCTGGGCCACGAGCGGATCGCCGCAGCCGTTGCCCAAGCTCTCCACCTGCCCGGCAGCGACGACGCTTGGACGCTCCCCCTACCGCCCCATACGATCCCCGCGGGCCGGCAAACCGCAGGAGCCGAACTGCGCTGGGCGGCCGCATTCCTCGGCCCCTGGCTCGGACGCCGTCTGCGCGGTCGGTCCTCCGGCGACGGCCGCACCGCAAAACGCCCCCAGCTCCTGCCCCTGAGCGCGACGTCCGACTCCCCGGCAGACACCGGTCAGCGGGAATCTTCGTAGGACTGCGCCAGGGCCGTTGGTGTGCTTCTACTACTGGGGAGCAGCGGTGGCAGCAAGCGCGGCCCATGCTCAACTGACGGCTCCGGTACGGGCGTACCGGCCGGGTGATGCCCACGACCCGCTTGAAGTGCCGGGTGAGGTGGGACTGGTCGTAGAAGCCGGCGGCGGTCGCCACCTCGCCCGGCGGCTGTACGGGCCGTGCGCAAGGACCAGCTCGATCTGTTTGGGATGGCCGTTTACGACCCCGCAGCGCGGTGGACAAGGTCCTCAAGGGCGCGCGAATGCACCCCTGAGCGACTTCTCATCTCGCCGATCCGATCCCGATCCCCACCGGCATTCGGGCGGCTGAGCGCCTTCCACGGAGCGGAACGACGCTGTTGACGACCTCGGCGTCGTCGAGGGAGACAGGTCAGGAACGCGGTCGGCCGGGTTGATCGGCTTCCGCCGCGTTCTTCTCCTTGATGCGCGCCGCTTCCTTCCGGACCTCGGCCTGGGTAGCACGTTCCCGCTGCAGCCACTCGGGACTGTCCTTCTTCAACGCGTCGATCTGCTCGGTGGTGAGGGCCTCGGTGACTCCGCCACGCGCGAGCCCCGCGATGGAGATGCCCAGCTTCGCCGCGACCACCGGCCGGGGATGCGGGCCGTTGCGTCGCAGTTCCACCAGCCACTCGGGCGGATCGGTCTGCAGCGCATTCAACTCGTTGCGCGAGATGACACCCTCCTGGAACTCGGCGGGGGTGGCCTGGAGGTACACACCCAGCTTCTTAGCCGCGGTCGCGGGCTTCATCGTCTGGGTGGTCTGGTGCGACGTCATGGTGTCAAGAGTATCGAGCGTGTGCGCTACCTCCGACCACGACCGGTAACCTGGCGGAGTGACAGGCTCGGAAGTACCCCCTTCATTCCGGCTCGCTTATGTCCCGGGCGTGACGCCGACCAAGTGGGTGCGGATCTGGAACGAGCGACTGCCCGAAATCCCACTGACCCTCGTCGCGGTGTCCGCCGCCGACGCACCCGAGGTGTTGCGGGGCGGTGGCGCCGACGCGGGTTTCGTGCGGTTGCCGGTCGACCGGACGGACCTCAGCGCGATCCCCCTCTACACCGAGACCACGGTGGTCGTAGTCCCGAAGGACCACGTCGTGGCCTCGGTCGACGAAGTGTCCGTCGAGGATCTGGCCGACGACATCGTGCTGCATCCCCTCGACGACTCCCTCGACTGGGAACGTCTGCCGGGACAGCCCGCGAACGAACGGCCCGCCACGACGGCGGACGCGATCGAGCTGGTGGCGGCAGGAGTGGGGCTGCTCGTCGTCCCGCAGTCACTCGCCCGCCTGCACCACCGCAAGGACCTCACGTATCGGCCGGTCTCGGATGCCCCCGAGTCGCGCATCGCGCTTTCCTGGCCACAGGACGAGACCACCGAACTGGTGGAGGACTTCATCGGGATCGTCCGCGGGCGGACCGTCAACAGCTCACGGGGTCGCTCCCCGGCACCGGCCCAACCGAAGCCGAAGCCGAAGCGTCCCGCTACAGGCGGCGCACGGCGGAAGCCCGCAGCCGGCAAGTCGACCGGTTCGACCGGCAAGAGCCCGCGGAGCGGTTCCGGCGGCGCCAAGGGCGGCAAACCTCGCCGCCGGTCGTAGCCCCGGCGTCGCACATTCGTGGGCTTCCGCGCCGGCCCGCCGGTCCGAAGACCGCCAGGGGGCCGTTTGCGGTTCTGTCCCGCACGTGCACCGGGCCTGCGGCGACTTGACCTGGGCGGCACTGTGGGTGCCGGGACTGTCGGAGACGGCGCTCTCACCGGACTGTTCCTGCTCCTGCTCCTGCTCCTGCTCCTGCTCCTTGTCCTGAGTCCCTGCGGACTGCCCCTGGTCGGGGGCGCTCCGGTCGCCCTCCTGAATGTTGTCCCGGTCCGGACCGTCGGTGTTCTCACCCGGGTCGGAGGTGTCCGTTCGACGGCATCGCGGAACTCGTCATCGCCGACGACGGGCGAGGCATCCCGCAAGCCGATCGGCAACGCGTCTTCGGCCGCCTCACCCGCCTGGACGAGGCACACGCCACGGACACCGGCGGCAGCTGATTCGGCCTCGCCATCGTCCATGACATCGTCACCACCCACCACGGCTGCCCCCACGTCGAGGACAACGCCCCCGGCGCGCGCCTCGTCGTACGCCTCCCGCCTCCCGCCTCCCGCCTCCCGCCTCCCGCCTCCACCAGCTGACCACCTTTGGCCGCGCCCGTGTCGATCCGGCCGGAAGCCGTTCGTATAGAGGGTGGGAGACCGGCACGGAGCCGGCCTCGACCTCCAAGGAGAGACGCCATGAAGCACTACCTGCTCAGCGTGATCCAGCCGTCGTCCGCAGAGAAGCCCGCGCCGGAGGTGCTGGAAGAGATCAGGCGGGAGCTCGACGTCTTCCATCAGGAACTGAAGGCCGCCGACGCATGGGTCTTTGCCGGAGGGCTGCACGCCCCGAGCACGGCCACCGTGGTCCAGGTCAAGGGCGGCGACGCCCTGATGACCGACGGCCCGTACGCCGAAGGCAAGGAGCACATCGGCGGGCTGTGCATCGTCAAGGCGCCCGATCTGGACTCCGCGCTCGAATGGGGCCGTAAGGCCGCCCGCGCGACCACGCTCCCGATCGAGGTACGGCCGTTCCTGGGCGAAGCCGCGGAGTGACACCCGATATGCCTGCCGGCACCGTCGGGGAGATCGAGCGCGTGTTCCGTGCGGAGTACGGGCGCGCGGTAGCCGTCCTGGTCCGCCGCTTCGGCGACATCGAGATCGCCGAGGAGGCGGTCCAGGACGCGTTCGCCGCGGCGGTGGAGCGGTGGCCGGCCACCGGACTGCCGCCGAGCCCGGCCGGCTGGATCATCACGACGGCCCGCAACCGGCTGATCGACCGCCTCCGCAGGGAAGCGTCCCGCGAGGACCGGTACGCCCAGGCCGCACTGCTGTACGCCGTCGACGAACCGGCCGAGGAGGATCCTGTGCACGACGACCGGCTGCGCCTGATCTTCACCTGCTGCCACCCCGCGCTCGCCCCCGCGTCCCAGGTCGCTCTGACGCTTCGGCTGCTGGGCGGGCTGACCACCGCGGAGATCGCGGGCGCGTTCCTGGTGGCTGAGCCGACCATGGCCCAGCGGCTCGTCCGGGCCAAGGGCAAGATCCGCGACGCTCGGATCCCCTACCGGGTCCCGAAGGACGCCGATCTCCCGGACCGACTCCGGCCGGTGCTGGCCGTCGTGTACCTCATCTTCAACGAGGGCTACACAGCCAGCTCGGGCGAGCGGCTGGTGCGGGAAGACCTCTGTGCGGAGGCCATCCGGCTCGGACGCCTCCTTGCCGAGCTCATGCCCGACGAGCCCGAGGTCAAGGGGCTGCTCGCACTCATGCTGCTCACCGAGTCGCGCCGGGCCGCCCGCACCACGCGGGACGGCGGCCTGGTGCTGCTGACCGACCAGGACCGCGGTCTGTGGGACCACGACCTCGTCGCCGAGGGCCAGGCCCTGGTCCGGCAGTGTCTGAGGCGCGGTCAGCCAGGTCCGTACCAGATCCAGGCGGCGATCAACGCCGTCCACAGCGACGCACCGGTCGCGGCCGCCACGGACTGGTCGCAGATCCTGCGGCTGTACGACCAGCTGCTCGCGCTCGCCCCGAGCCCGGTCGTAGCCCTCAACCGCGCCGTCGCGGTGGCGGAGGTCGAAGGCCCGGGGGCGGGACTGGCCCTCGTCGACAGTCTCGACCTCGGCGGCTTTCATCTCTTCCACGCCGTCCGGGCCGATCTGCTGCGGCGCCTGGGCCGCGACAGCGAGGCGGCACTCGCGTACGAGGCAGCGATCGCCCGCACCGAGAATTCGGCCGAGCGTGACTTCCTGCGGCGCGGTCTCGAGTCGCTGAACCGCGCCTGACCGCTCGAGCGTGGCCGAGGACTGCCCCGTCAGCTACCCGCTTGGTGCATGCCCGCGGTCACCACCGCGGTCCCGGCGGCCGGTCGGAGGACGGCGATGTTCAGCCCTGCGTTGTCGATGTCCCCCATCGGACGCAGCACACCGTGCCCGGGGATCGGGGTGCTCCGTGCCCCGGGCAGGAGCCGCAGCTCGCCGGAGGAACCCGCGGCGCAGCTCGCTCTGCCGCCACCGGCCCCAGGTCGCGAGCAGCTGGCTCTGCGGCATGGCGGAGATCCTGGATCGGGCGAAGGTGTCGGAGGCAAACGAGGCACCGGGCGGAGGTGCAGGCACGGTCAGGCGGCCGCCTCCAGGCGCAGGCTCCAGCGGCCCGCCTGGCCGGTCAGGGTGACAGTCGACAGCGGGCGGACGTCCACGTTCCAGTACGCAGAGGGCGGCATCCTCAGCGCGTACACCAGCGCCGCCCGTACGACGGCCGGCTCGGCGACTGCGACGATGGCACCGACGTCCTCGGCGGGCCTGGTGTCCAGCCAGCTCCCTACGCGCGAGATGAACGCGAGCAGCGGCTCGCCGCCGTGCGGCGCGGAGCGCGGGTCGGCGAGCCAGGCGTCGACGGCGTCCGGCTCCCTGGCGGTCACCTCCGCGAAGGTGAAGCCGCGCCAGCGGCCCATGTCGCAGTCGCGCAGTGCCGGCTGGGCGATCGGCGCGAAGCCGAGCGCGTCGCCGGTCGCCCGGCTGCGGGCGGTCGGCGAGCAGTAGCGCAGCTCGGCGACGTTCAGCGGCACGAGGGCGTGCGCGGCAAGCTGCATCTCGTGCCAGCCGGCCTGATCGAGCGGCCGGTCGTCGTCGAAGCGCTCGGCGAGCAGGGCGGAGCTGCGGGCGGCAGCGACCAGCGTGATCCGGACACTCATGGCGTGATGGTGGTTGCGAAAGCCGCGCAGGTCAAGAGGTCACTGATGGCCGAGCGACATCCAGTTCCCGGGGTGCTGGAGGGCCTGGAAGCCGATCTTCTCGTAGACGCCGTGGGCATCCTCGGTGGCGAGGAGGACACGGCGCAGCCCGCACGGGGCGAGGTGATCGCGGGCGGCGGCGACCAGCGCGGTGCCGAGCCCCTTGCCGCGGGCGGCCCGGTCGACGTACACATCGCAGAGCCAGGCGAAGGTGGCGTGGTCGGTGACGACACGGGCGTACGCGACGAGCTCACCCGAAGTCGTCTCGTACGCCGCGAAGTTGAGCGAACCGGCGATGGCCCGGTCCTGCTTCTCTCGGCTGCGGCCCAGCGCCCAGTAAGCATCGGTGGAAAGCCAATGGTGGATGCGGGCGGCGTCCAGGCGGGCGGGGTCTGTGGAGATCGTGTACGTGCCGAAGGTCGTCTCGTTCATGGCGGGAGGTTCGCAGGCCCGGGGCCGTTCGGTCGAGCTGTTTTTCGCGGGCGAGGCAGGAGCGTTGTCAGTGGCGGCTGCGATGCTCGGATCATGACTGGGACGACTGCTGCCGACTATCTGTGGTTCGGCGAAGACTTCGACGACCTGGCCGAGGCGTACTGCATCACGCTGGTGCGCGGACTCTCGCCACAGACTCTGCTCGCGCGCCTCGGGGCTGAGGAGGAAGTGCGGGTTGCCGGGGTCCAGGGGCTGGTCGAGCCCGCGTACGACGCCTGGGACACCCACGACGGCGACCGGTTGTTCGTGGGGGTGACCGCCGTCGGCGACTGGGCGCTGATCGTCGAGCCCAACGGCTATCTAGGGATCACCGACGAGGCGGTGGCACCGATATCGCGCGGGACGACGGTCGTCTCGCACTTCCGGAACATCAATGCCGTCGACCACTTCAACTGGTTCGAGGACGGCGAACTGCGCCTCCACTTCGAGCCGCTGTTCCCCTACGGGCGCGACGGCAGCGATCCCGACGGCCTCGTCGGCACCATGCGGAAGGTGGGCTTCGACCTCAGCGAAGAAGACGGCCGCGACTACGCGTTGCACACGGAAGCCGCGTTCGCGCTGGCCGAGCGGATCACGGGGGTACTACTGACGCCGGAACTCCTCAGGACGGCGGAGTTCGTGTGCGGGACGGCGCCGCTACCGGCCCGCTGACCGTCTCGCGGCCCGGCACCAGCACCTCGTCGCACGCGGTCCGCAGCCGCCGTACGCCCTCGGCGATCTCGGCCGGTCCCGCCACGCCCGCGAAGCTCAACCGCACGTGTCCCGCAGGGGCTTCGGCGCAGAAGTAGGGGCGGCCGGATGCGACGGCGACGCCCGCGCGCAGGGCCGCGGAGAACAGTGCGGCCTCGTCCGCGCCGTCGGGAAGCCGCAGCCAGAGGTGGTAGCCGCCGGACGGGATGTGGGGCAGGGTCAGTTCGGGCAGGTGCCGCAGCAGGGCGGCGGTCATGGTGTCCCTGCGTGCCTTCAACTCCGCGGCCACCGCGCGGAGATGACGGTTCCAGGCGGGTGCGCCGACAAGTTCGAGGGCTGCTTCCTGGAGCGGGCGGGGTACGAAGAAGTTGTCGACGACTTGGATGGCGCGCAGCCGTTCCAGGACGGGTCCGCGGGCGGCCAGCATCCCCACCCGCAGGCTCGGCGAAGTCGCCTTGGTGAGCGAGCTGACATGGACGACGACGCCGTCGTGGTCGTCCGCGGCGAGCGGCCTGGGCAGCGGGCCCGCGTCCTCGTGGACCAGGCGGCGCGCGAAGTCGTCCTCGACGACGAAGGCGCCTGCCGCGCGCGCGATGCGGAGCACTTCAGGACGGCGCTCGGGTGCGAGCACCGCTCCGGTCGGGTTCTGGAAGAGCGGCTGGCAGACGAAGACCCGGGCACCGGTGGCTTGGAAGGCCGCGGCGAGCAGTTCCGTACGTACGCCGCGGGCGTCGATCGGGACCGGCACGGGCCGCAGTCCGGCGGCGCGGGCGATCGCCAGCATGCCGGGATAGGTGGGGGACTCAACAAGCACGGGGGCTCCGGGCGGGGCGAGCGCGCGCAGGGCTGTGGTCAGTGCGGACTGGCCGCCTGCCGTGATCAGTACGTCGGCGGCTCCCGTGGTGTCGCCGAGACCGCGGGCGAACCACTCGCGCAGTTCGGGCAGCCCGTCGGTGGGCGGCCGGCCCCAGGCCCCGGGCCGCCGCCCGGCCCGCGCCAGGGCCGCGGCCATCGCCTGCTCCGGCTGGAGGCTGGAATGCAGATAGCCGCCGTTGAACTCCACGACACCGGTCGCCGGCGCGGCGAGGGTGGCCAGGACCCCGGAGGCGTCAACGGCGCGCGGCACCAGTTCGGTGGCCGCGTCGGCGCTGAGGGTGACCTCCTGCCAGGAGGTGTCCTGGGGTGGCGGGGGGTCGGTACGGGGCTGCGCCCGGAACGCTCCGGCGCCGGGCCGGGTGACGACCAAGCCCTCGGCGGCAAGCTGGGCGAGCGCGCGCGAGACGGTCACCGGAGAGACCCGGAAGCGCTCCACGAGCGCCCGACTCGACGGCAGCTTTCCACCATGTGAGTAGCGGTCGAGCTCACGCTTCAGCGCATTCGCCAATTCCTTCACACTGCTACGCTCGTGCATGACAGCACAGGATAGCGCTACTCCCACCGCCTCGATAGCGGTCAGCAGCGGCACCCTCCAGGCCGCACTGGGCGTCCTCGCCTTCTCGCTCACCTTTCCGTCCACGGTCTGGGGCCTGGAGAGCTTCGGCCCCTGGTCCCTCGTCGCCGTACGGAGCGTGCTCGCCGCCGTGGTCGCGGGGGGTTTTCTGCGGGCGATGCGCGTGCCGCTCCCCGACCGCCGCCACTGGGCGGGGCTCATGGTGGTGGCCGGCGGTGTGGTCGTGGGCTTTCCGCTGCTGACCACACTCGCCCTGCAGACCTCCACCACCTCGCACGCCGCCGTGGTGGTGGGACTGCTGCCGCTGACCACCGCCGCCTTCGCGGCCGTGCGCACCGGCCGCCGCCCGTCCCGCACCTTCTGGCTTGCGGCGCTCGCCGGGGCCGCCGTGGTGATCGCGTTCACCGTGCAGCAGAGCGGTGGTGCGCTCCAGACCGGCGATCTGTACCTCTTCGGAGCCCTGCTGGTCTGCGCGGCCGGTTACACCGAGGGCGGCCGCCTTGCCCGTGAGATGCCGGGCTGGCAGGTGATCGGATGGGCGCTGATGCTCTGCCTGCCGCTGACGCTCACCGGATCGGCCGTTGCCCTGGCGTTCGAACCGGTGCGACTGACGGCCCACGGCGTGATCGGGCTCCTCTGGGTCGCCGCCGGCTCGACCTTCTTCGGCCTGTACGTCTGGTACCGGGGCATGGCCTAGATCGGCATCGCCAAGGCCAGCCAGCTCCAGCTCGCGCAGCCGCTTCTCACTCTGGTCTGGTCGGTGTCCCTGCTGGACGAGCCGCTCTCGCCCGCCGCCCCGGTGGCCGCGGTCGCCGTCCTGGTGTGCATCGCGGTCACCCAGCGCGCCCGCAGCTGAAGGTGCAACTCTCGCCCCCGGCCGTAGACTCGAAACACCACCGGACCACCGCCTTCGAGGAGGTCACTCCTGATGCAAGCGAATGTGGGCGACACACTGCTGGTGCACGGCAGGGTCGTGGGGCAGCACGACAAGCAGGCCGAAGTCGTCGAGGTGCTGGGGGCCAAAGGCACTCCTCCGTACCGCGTCCGCTTCGACGACGGGCACGAGGCGCTGATGTCTCCGGGCCCCGACTGCGTCGTGCGCCACCACGAACAGCCTTGACTCAGCCCGGGGGACGCACCCTGGTCGGATAGTGATCGGCCACCACTCTGGCCATCGCGCCGACCGGATCAGTCATGACTTCTTTGGCCGAGAAGAAGCAGTGGCCGCGTACATCGGTGTATTCGCGCGCCAGCGTGAGGTGGCGGGACAGTTCAGCGGGGTCCCGCCAGGGTGCGGGCTGGGCGGGGTCGCCCGCCTTGTAGAGGGCCTCACCGGCGTAGAGATGGACACCTGTGCCCCGTACGACGCTGTTCCACCAGGGCAGCAGCTTGGCGTAGTCGGCGGCGGCGAAGCCGATGTTCCAGTAGATCTGGGGGGCGATGTAGTCGATCCAGCCCTGCTTCACCCACTTGCGGGTATCGGCGTGCAGATGGTCATAGGTCTGCACGCCGGCCTGGGTGTCGGAGCCGAGCGGGTCGGTCGCGGCGTTGCGCCATACGCCGAAGGGGCTGATGCCGAAGCGGACGTTCTTCTTGGCCTTCTTGATTCTTTCGGCCATTTCGCGCACCAGCCGGTCGATGTTGTCGCGCCGCCAGGCGGCCTTGTCCGGGAAGCCCGCGCCGTAGCGGGCGTAGTCGGCGTCGTCGTCGAAGACCTGGCCGGCGACCGGATACGGATAGAAGTAGTCGTCGAAGTGGACGGCGTCGATGTCGTAGCGGTGGACGGCGTCCATCATCGCGCGCTGGACGAAGCTGCGGACCTCCGGAATGCCGGGGTTGTAGTAGAGCTTCCCGCCGTACGGAAGGACCCAGTCGGGGTGGACCCGGGCCGGGTGGTTCGCGACCAGCCGGGACGGGTCGGTGTGGTTCGCGACGCGGTACGGGTTGAACCAGGCGTGAAGCTCCAGACCGCGCCGGTGGGCCTCACGCACGGCGGTGCCGAGCGGGTCCCATCCGGGGTGCTGTCCCTGGACGCCGGTGAGGTACTGGGACCAGGGCTCGTACGGTGAGGGCCACAGGGCGTCAGCGGTCGGTCTGACCTGGAAGACCACGACGTTCAGCCGGCGGGCTACGGCCGCGTCGAGGTGGGCGAGGAGTTCCGCGCACTGCTCGGCGGCGGTGAGACCCGGCCGGGAGGGCCAGTCGCGGTTGGCCACGCTCGCTAACCACATGCCGCGGAATTCCCGGCTCGGCCCGTGCCGTCGACGACCTGCCCGGCCGACGGCCGGCGCGGCTGCCGCGTCCCCCGCCGTCGCCAGCGCGGCCAGCACTCCGGCCGCTGTCACGACAAACCCTCTTCTTCCGATCTGCCCCATTTGACGCCCCCTGTGTTATCGGTGCCGGCCGCCGTTTCCGCACAGCATGCCCGCCCCTGACGGTCGTGCACACCTGCATCCGGAGTAACGTCGTGGGGTCGAGGCGGGCACCGGGCATCACACGGGGGGCCCGTCCGCCGGCCTCCCGCCGGGAGACCCCAGACACAGGATCAGCGAAAGGCACGAGGTGACGGACTCAATGGCCGACATTGCACGCGTCGGAGTGGTGGGCTGCGGCCAGATGGGCGCAGGCATCGCGGAGGTGTGCGCCCGCAGCGGCCTCGAGGTGAAGGTCGCCGAGACCACGGGCGAGGCTCTGGAGATCGGTCGCACCCGGCTCTACAACTCCCTCTCGAAGGCCGCCGAACGCGGCAAGATCACCGAGGAGGAGCGCGACGCTACGCTGGAGCGGCTGAGCTTCACCACCGACCTCGGGGAGTTCGCCGACCGCGATCTCGTCATCGAGGCCGTCGTGGAGAACGAGCAGGTCAAGACCGAGATCTTCCAGGTGCTCGACCAGGTGGTGACCCGCCAGGACGCGATCCTCGCCTCCAACACCTCGTCCATCCCGCTGGTGAAGCTCGCCGTCGCGACCTCCCGGCCGGACCAGGTCATCGGCATCCACTTCTTCAACCCGGCCCCGGTGCAGAAGCTCGTCGAGCTGATCCCGGCGCTGACCACCTCCGAGGAGACGATCAAGCGCTCCGAGGCCGTGGTCCAGAACGTGCTGGACAAGCACCCGATCCGCGCCCAGGACCGTTCGGGCTTCGTGGTGAACGCCCTCCTCATCCCGTATCTGCTCTCCGCGATCCGGATGTTCGAGTCGGGCATCGCGAGCCGCGAGGACATCGACAACGGCATGGAGCTCGGCTGCGCCCACCCGATGGGTCCGCTGAAGCTCTCCGACCTGATCGGTCTGGACACCGTCGCCTCGGTCGCGGACTCGATGTACGCCGAGTTCAAGGAGCCGCTGTACGCCGCTCCCCCGCTGCTGCAGCGGATGGTGGACGCGGGGCGGCTCGGCCGCAAGACGGGTTCGGGTTTCTACCCGTACTCATGACGGGACCGGACTCGCCACACCCGTGATGGGGTCGTACTCCTGATTCACACGGAGTGTGCGGGGCGTGCCCGCATATGCCGTGCGCACACGCTCCCGCCCTCCGACCAGGGAGAGTTGACTCGGTTCCGCTCAGTCAAGGTTCCGCTGCACAACTTTCCCGAAGGAGGAGCCAGTCCGTGACCAACGACCCTGATCATTTAGTGGTCGTCGAAGAGTTCGCTGAGTTACGCCGCAGCCTCGACGTCGGCCTCGCCCGGATAGACGGGCATCTGGCGCTGCTCGCGCAGCGCAACGGCCAGATCGACCGGGAGGTGACCGATCTGGCCGCGCGCGTCGGGGCACTTGAGCAGTCCAGGTGGCCGTTGCCCGCCGTTGCCGCGCTGACCGCGCTCGGAGCGCTGGCGGTAACGGTGTGGCAGGCGATCGGCCGATAGCCGCCGGGCGTCAGCCAAGCCGCAGATGGTGAAGCATCAGCAGCCCGGCCGCCATATTGGCGGCCGGGACCTCACCGCGGGCGATCATGTCGGGTACCAGTTTCAGCGGTATCCATTCGCGGCGCGAGGACTCGAAGTCGTCCTCGGGATGCCCGATGTACGTCGCGTCCTCGGACCAGTAGAGGTGGTGCCTGGCGTCGGTGAGGCCGTTGGACGGCTCGACGGTCAGGAGGTGCTGGAGGGGGCCCGGACGCCAGCCGGTCTCCTCCTCCATCTCTCTGGCGGCCGCGGCCGCGATGTCCTCGCCGTCCTCGACGACGCCGGCGGCGAGCTCCCAGCCCCAGCTGTTGGTGATGAAGCGGTGCCGCCAGAGCATCAGCACCTCGTTTGCCCTGTTGACCGCGGTCGCGACGGCGACCGGGCGGAGCCGGATGAGGAAGTGGTCCAGGTGCCGGCCGTCGGGGAGCTCGACGTCGGCCAGGTTGACCCTGAACCAGCGGTTTTCATACACAGTTTGTTCGCTTAATTTCGTCCACTGCACGTTTCTGCCACCTTCCGACAAGTAGATGGCAATATCGCAGCAGGAGCTCGGTCAGAGGGGAACGCGCAGTGCCCCGTCGATGAGTTCGGCAGCTTCGTCGGCGTTGGTGCAACCGCTCGCCACGAGATGCTCGCGTACCGCCCGCAGCCGGTCCCGGATCCGCTGCGACTCCATCCCCTTGGCCCGCTCCACCATCTCCGCCGCCGTCTGCGCCGCCCGGTCCACCTCGCCCTGGCGCAGCTCGATCTGGCTGAGCATGGCGAGCCGGTGCACCCGGCCGCGGTCGTGCGCCGGGGTGTCGACGGCCGCCGCGGCATGCTCCCGTGCCGCCGTCAGATCACCGAGGCTGAGCAGAGCCTCCGCCACCTGGACATTCACCAGGCCCGGCTGGACATAACCGGTCTCGTCCGGCTCGTACCCCGGACGGATCCGCTCCGCCTCCAGCTCCGCTCGCCGGATGCACCGCAAGGCGCTGCTGCCGTCGCCGAGATGGGCGTACGCCTTCGCCTGCATCGCGTACAGATCGGCGGCCAGTGCCGGAGTGAGCTGCTGCCCTGCGGCTCGCAGCGCCGCCTCCGCGAAGGCCACCGCCTGCCGGTGCTCCGCCATGAACAGCGACTGGTTGACCAGCAGCGCGATCACATACGCGCCAAGCCCCCGGTCCCCGCTGGCCTTTGCCAGCCGCAGCGCCTGGTGGAAGTAGCGCTGGGCGAGGCCGTGCGCGTTGGAGTCGTAGGCGCAGATGCCGGCCACGGACACCAGACCGCCTGTCGCGCGGTGCAGTTGGCGGCCGAGAGCGTCGCTGTAGCCACCACGGAGCAGGGGCGCGGTCTCGGCGTTGAGGAAGCCGACGATGCGGGCGCGGGTGGCTATGCCGCCCGCCTTCCGGTACATCAGCTCGTAGTGCGCACGGGCGGCGCGCAGCATCTTTATGTCGGCCATGCTGACGCGTGTCTGCCCCGATCGTGAGACGTCCGAGTCCTCCGGCGGGTTCTCCCACTCCCATACGGGCATGACGGCGGGGGTGCCGGTGACCGCGGGCGCCTCGATGATGTGCCGCCGCTGCTGTTCGTCGGAGCGCCACATCGCGGTGGCCCGCTCCACGAAGCCGGAGAGCGGCGAGCCCGGTTGTGTGACGGACTCGCCCGGCACTCCGAGGCCGATGTCGCCGAGGACGATCGCCCGGCGCAGCCGGCCGGCGAGCACCTCGCAGATCAGGTCGGGCACCTGGCCGCGCGGACGCTGGCCCTTCAACCAGCGTGCTACGGCAGTGTGTTCGTACCGCAGTGCCAGACCTCTTGCCCGGCCGGCCTGGTTCACCCGGGCAGCAAGGCCCGCATTGGAGATGCCCGCCTCGTCAAGCAGGGCGTCGAGCAGGGTATTGGGCTGCATGTGCCCCTCCGGTGGCTCGTTGGACTCAGCCTAGTGGAGGGCGATTCGCACGGGGTGTGAACCAAGTGCCCTCATCCGTGCCCCGCGCGCTCTGCCGCCACGTCGCCCGCACCGGTTGACTGGGGTGCCTCTCATAGAGGCGGCCGGGCCGTCGGCTCCCCCTCGTACAGTGCGACGGCCCCAGAATGCGTCGTCTGCCCTGCTGATCTGCCCGACACTCCGCGGCAGGGCGGGCGGCGCCGGCCGCATGGCAATCCCTTGGTTGCCGATCGCTGCACATGGCTGCAGATGGCTAGCGATTGGAGGGTTCCGGCCGGGTACGGCGCAGGGCGGCATCTCCGGACTGCGCCGGTACCCGCGCGCGGTCGTTACGCAGCACCAGGAGTGCCACATCGTCGGCGAGACGACCGCCGGTGTGACGCAGCAACTCCGAGTGAACGGTGGCGATCACGGCGGCGGGCGACACCGGCGGGGCGAGCGCGGCCTCGGTGAGCACGGCCTCCAGACCGAAGAACCTCCCCGCCGCGTCACGGGCGTCCGCCGCCCCGTCCGTGTGCAGGAACAGCGCCTCGCCGGACCGCAGCCGGGCACACCGGCGGACCGGCAGCTCGGCCGGCAGCGGGAACAGACCGAGCGGTGGCAGCGGGTCCGCACAGGCGAGCAGTTCGGCCCGGCGGCAGAGCCGGTAGGGCCATGGATGACCGCAGTTCAGCGCCAGTACGCCACCGTCCTGCCCGATCTCCAACAGCAGTACGGTGACGAAATCCTCCGCCGCCGGGCAGTCCGGCTCTCCCCCGCCGACCGCCGGATGCTCCTCCCGCGCCCGCTCCCGCAAATGCCGATGGATCGCCCGGTCCAACCGCCGCAGCACACCGCCCAGTTCGGGCTCGTCGTAGGCGGCCTCCCGGAAGCTGCCGAGAACCGCGGCCACCGCCCCGATCGCGGGCAGCCCGTGCCCGCGGGCGTCGCCGATGACGATACGCACGCCGTACGGGGTGGCCACGGCCTCGTACAGATCACCGCCGACCGCGGCGCCGCGGCTGACGGAGAGCTGGCCCGCGGCGAGGGTGAGTCCGGCGAGGCGGGGCGGCAGCGGCCGCAGCAGCACCCGCTGGGCGGCGTAGGCGATTTCGCGGACCCGTTCGAGCTCGCGGTTCAGCCCGTGCCGGACACCGAGGACAAGACCGGTGCCGACCGCGAAGAAGACGACGCCGGTGACGATCCGCTGTCCGAGGCTCTCCGGCTGGGTGGACGGACAGGCGATCTTCCAGGTGAGCGCAGCGGCGCCCCATACGGCGGGAAGCACCAGAGGAAGCATTCGCCGTACCCGCGAATTGTCGGCGCGCGCGGACCTCGCCCACCGCGAGGCGGGCAAGGGACCTCCACCGGACCTGATACGGATCATGCGGATGGTCCCCTCATAGGCCCTGTCCGGCACGCAGGCAGGCCCCCACGGCCGGGACGATTCTGTCGATCGACCGGGCCCGGAAGGGACAACGCCCCACGTTCTCACCCAAATGAGTGAGGGGCGCGCCCGGTGATCCGGGCGCGCCCCTCAACAGGCAGGGAGCGGTCAGGCTCCGCGCAGTACCGCCCCGGTGCGCTCGGCGGCGAGCGCCACCGCCGCGTCGCGGGCGGCCGAGGCCTCCTCGACCGTCAGCGTCCGGTCGGCGGCACGGAACCGCAGCGCGTACGCCAGCGACTTCTTGCCCTCGCCGATCTGCGACCCGACAAATACATCGAACAACCGGATGGACTCCAGCAGTTCACCCGCTCCCTCGGTCAGTACCTTCTCGACCTCCGCGGCCGGCACCTGCTCGTCGACGACGAGCGCGACGTCCTGGGTCGCCACCGGGAAGGTGGAGATCCGCGGCGCCTGGAGAGGGCCCTGAGACGCCTGCTCCAGCAGGTCCAGGTTCAGCTCCATCGCGCAGGTGCGCGCGGGCAGATGCAGGGCCTTCACCACGCGCGGGTGCAGTTCACCGGCGTATCCGACGGTCTGCTCCACCCCGTCGATCACCACGGCGAGCTCGGCGCACCTGCCCGGGTGCCACGGACCGTACTGGCCCTGGCGGACGATCAGTTCGGTCCCGGCCTCGCGCCCGACCGTGCGGGCGGACTCGACCGCGTCGGCCCAGGTGGCCGGCCGGCCCTTGCCCCACCAGCCGGCCTGCTCACGCGCACCGGCGAGCACGACCGCGACATGGCGCGGCTGCACCGGCAGCACACCGGTCAGTCCGGCGATCTCCTCGTCGGTCGGGCGGCGGTGGACGGGCAGCCGCACCGCGATGCCCTCCTCCGTGGGAGCCTTGAAGACCAGGCCGGTCTCGAAGAGGGCCAGATCGTGGCTGCCGCGGCCGTCGTTGCGGCGCAGCGCGCCGAGCAGTCCCGGCAGCAGCGTGGTGCGCAGCGCGGGCTCCTCGTCGGAGAGCGGGTTGACCAGCGTGACCAGCCGGCGGCAGGTGTCGTCCGCCGGGACGTCCAGCTGATCGAGGATCTGCTCGCCGATGAACGGGTAGTTCAGCGCCTCGACATAGCCGGCGCCGGCCAGCGCGCGGCCGACGCGGCGGTGCAGCCGCTGCCGTCCGGTGAGCCCACGGCCGGGCGGCGGGGTGGGCAGCGTCGAAGGCAGGTTCTCGTAGCCCTCGAGCCGGATGACCTCTTCGGCGAGGTCGTTCGGCTCGCTCAGGTCGGGACGCCAGGACGGGACGGTGACGACCAGTTCGTCCTGCCCGTAGACGTCACAGCCGACCTCCTGGAGGCGGCGTACGACGGTCTCGCGGCCGTAGTCGACGCCCGCGACGCGGTCGGGGTGGTCCGCCGGCATCGAGATCGTACGAGGCTCGGACGGCGCGACGATCTCGGTGACGCCGGCCTCGGCGGTACCACCCGCGAGGAGCACCAGCAGGTCGACGGTCCGCTGCGCGGCTGCGGCCGCGGCATGCGGGTCGACGCCCCGCTCGAAGCGCTTGGACGCCTCGGAGGCCAGCTTGTGGCGGCGCGCGGTACGGGCGATGGTGATCGCGTCGAAGTGCGCGGCCTCGATGACGACCTCGGTGGTGCCCCGGACCTGGCCGGTCTCGGCGTCCGTCTCGGAGTCGGCGATCTCGGTGTTGGCGCCGCCCATGACGCCCGCCAGGCCGATCGGCCCGCGGTTGTCGGTGATGACCAGGTCTTCGGCGTCCAGGACGCGGTTGACTCCGTCGAGGGTGGTGAGCTTCTCGCCGGGCTCGGCGCGCCGCACCCCGATCGGCCCGTCGAGACGGGAGCGGTCGTAGGCGTGCAGCGGCTGGCCGAGCTCGAGCATCACATAGTTGGTGACGTCGACAGCGAGCGAGATCGGGCGCATCCCGGCCTTCTGCAGCCGGCGCTGCAGCCAGATCGGGGAGCGGGCCTCGGGCTCCAGGCCGACGACCGTACGCGCGGTGAAGCGGTCGCAGCCCATCGGGTCGGAGACCCTCACCACGTAGCCGAAGGAGTTCGGGACGGGGACGTCGAGCAGCGCCGGGTCGCGCAGCGGCAGGCCGTACGCGATGGCGGTCTCGCGGGCGACGCCGCGCATCGAGAGGCAGTAGCCGCGGTCGGGTGTGACGGCGATGTCGAGTACCTCGTCGACGAGCTCCAGGAGCTCGAGCGCGTCGGTGCCGACCTCGTACTCCGGCGGCAGCACGATGATGCCGCCGCTGCCGTCGTCGCCCATGCCCAGCTCGTCGCCGGAGCAGATCATGCCGTGGGAGGTCTTGCCGTACGTATTACGCGCGGCGATCGCGAAGTCACCGGGCAGGACGGCGCCCGGCAGGACCACGACGACCTTGTCGCCGACGGAGAAGTTGCGCGCACCGCAGACGATCTCCTGCGGCGCACCGGTGCCGTTGGCCATGCCGACGTCGACGGTGCAGAAGCGGATGGGCTTCTTGAACTCCGTCAGCTCCTCGATGGTCAGCACCTGGCCGACGACGAGGGGGCCCTTGAGCCCGGCGCCGAGCTGCTCGACGGTCTCGACCTCGAGGCCGGCGGAAACGAGCTTGGCCTGGACGTCACGGCCGGTCTCCGTCGCCGGCAGGTCGACGTACTCCCGCAGCCAGGAAAGCGGGACCCGCATCAGATCTCCATCCCGAACGGCCGAGTGAACCGGACGTCACCCTCGACCATGTCTCGCATGTCTTCGACGTTGTGGCGGAACATCAGCATCCGCTCGATGCCGAACCCGAAGGCGAATCCGCTGTACTTGTTGGGGTCGACGCCGCAGGCGATGAGCACCTTCGGGTTGACCATGCCGCAGCCGCCGAGCTCGATCCAGCCCTCGCTGCCGCAGGTGCGGCAGGGCCGGTCCGGGTTGCCCACGGACTCGCCGCGGCACACGTAGCAGACCATGTCCATCTCGGCGGACGGCTCGGTGAACGGGAAGAAGTTCGGGCGAAGCCGGGTCTTCATGTCCGGGCCGAAGAGCGCCTGGACCATATGGTCCAGCGTGCCCTTGAGGTCGGCCATGGTCAGGCCCTCGTCGACAGCGAGCAGCTCGATCTGGTGGAAGACCGGGGTGTGCGTCGCGTCCAGCTCGTCGGTGCGGTACACGCGGCCGGGGACGACGACATAGACGGGCGGCTCGCGGTCGAGCAGGGTGCGGGCCTGGACCGGCGAGGTGTGCGTACGCAGCACGATGCCGGACTCGTCGTCCGTGGTGCCCTGGGGGCCCTGGACGAAGAAGGTGTCTTGCATCTGGCGCGCCGGGTGGTCGGGCACGAAGTTCAGGGCGTCGAAGTTGAACCACTCCGCCTCGACCTCGGGGCCCTCGGCGACCTCGTACCCCATGGATACGAAGACGTCCTCGAGCCGCTCCATGAGCGTGGTGAGCGGGTGGCGGGCGCCGGCCGGGATCCGGTCGTGGGGCAGCGTGACATCCACTGCCTCCTCGACGAGCACCCGGGCGTCGCGCTCGGCCTCCAGCTCGGCCTGGCGGGCGGCGAGGGCCTTGCTCACGGCGCCGCGGGCCTGGCCCACGCGCTTGCCGGCCTCGGCCTTGGCCTGTGGCGGCAGCGCGCCGATCTCCCGGTTGGCGAGCGCGAGCGGTGAGGCACCGCCGGTGTGCGCGACCTTCGCGTGGGCGAGAGCGTCGAGGTCGCCGACGGCGGCGAAGGCGGCAAGCGCCTCGTCCCGCATGCGCTCGATCTCTTCCGGTTTCAGTGCCTCGACCTCAACAGGGTCGTACGACTTATTGGGTGCGGACATCTCTTCCCGTACTTCCGATGGGCTGGCTGGGGCCCCCGCTCGTCGACCGAGGACGCAAAGGTGCCAAAGAACGAGTCTAACGGGGTGTGGAGAGGCGAATGAGCCCGCGGGCTGCTCAGGCCAGATAGGCCGGGGCGCCGACGGGCAGAATAAATCGGAACTCGGCGCCGCCGCCGGGTCCACGGCCGACGGTGATCGTCCCGCCGTGCGCCTCGACGATGCCCTTGACGATGTAGAGACCCAGGCCCGTACCGCCGCGCTTGCTTCCCCGCCAGAAGCGGGTGAAGACACGGCCCATCGACTCCTCGGGGATGCCGGGGCCTTCGTCGCTCACGGTGACGGCCGTTCCCTTCTCGTCGTCCTTCGCGGATGCCGGTGCCACCTCGATGGTGACGGTTCCCTCGCCGTGGCGCACCGCATTTTCCAGCAGATTGCCGAGTACCTGGTCGATCTTGTCCGGATCGGCCCACATCTCGGGCAGCTCCCGCTGGATGCGTACGAAGAACCGGTCCGGCCGCTGGCCGCTGGCTATGTGGGCCTGGATGTGCCGACCGACGGCCGCCGCGATATCGACGGGCTGGCGGCGCACTTCGAGCCGTCCGGAGTCGATACGGGAGATGTCGAGCAGCTCCGCGATCAGCCGGGTGACACGGTTCGCGTCGGCGTCGACGGTCTCGAGCATCAGCCGCTTCTGGTCGTCGGTGAAGCGTTCCCACTTGGCGAGCAGCGTCGCTGTGAACCCCTTGACGGAGGTGAGCGGGGAGCGCAGTTCATGGGCGACGGTGGCGATCAGCTCGGCATGGCTGCGTTCGGTACGGCGCCGGGCCTCGGTGCCGCGCAGGCTGATGACCAGCCTGCGCAGGGGGCCGGTGGGGCGCTCGCGCACATAGCGGGCGGAGACGAGGACTTCACGGCCGCCGGGCAGCAGGAGATTGCGCTCGGGCTGACCGACACGAGTGGCGAGTCCGCCGTACGGATCGGTCAGCGTCCACCAGCGGCAGCCCTTGAGGTCCTCCAGGGGCAGCACACGCTCCAGCGGCAGGCCCAGCGCATCGGCCTTGGACACGGCCGTGATCCGTACGGCCGCGTCGTTGAAGCAGATCACCCGGCCGGTCTCGTCGGCGACGACCAGTCCGTCGGGAAGGTCGTCGGGGTCGATCCCGTACGTGTCGGAGCCGTCGGAATGGCACAGCAACGCCCCGTGTGTCCCCGCGGGCCTGCTTGTCCCGACAGCCATCCCCGTACCCCACCTCTCCGACGGTGCAGTGGGCCCCCGAGCCCGTCACCCTACTAGCTGGAAGTGACGGAGCGGACCCCCTGAGCGAGTACTGCTGGTCAGCGAGCACTGCCTGCGCGCTGGGCACGCGCCGAGGCATAGAGACATACGGCTGCCGCGGTCGCGAGGTTCAGGCTCTCGGCCTTTCCATGGATCGGGACGCGCACCACCGCGTCCGCGAGCGCGCGGGTCTCCTCCGGCAGGCCCCAGGCCTCGTTGCCGAAGATCCAGGCGGTGGGGCCGCCCATGGTGCCCGCGTCGAGTTCGTCGTCCAGGTCGTCGTCGCCCGCGCCGTCGGCGGCCAGTACGCGCACTCCGGCGGCGCGCAGCCCCTGGACGGCCTGCTCGACGGGCACGCCCACCGCGACGGGCAGATGGAAGTGCGAACCGACCGAGGCCCGCACGGACTTGGGGTTGTAGAGGTCCACGGAGGCATCGGTGAGGACGACGGCGTCGGCGCCCGCGGCGTCCGCGCAGCGCAGTACGGTGCCGGCGTTGCCGGGGTCGCGTACGTGCGCGAGGACGGCGACGAGTTTGGGTCGCGCCGCGAGGATCTCCGCGAACGGCGAGTCCAGGAAGCGGCAGACCCCGACCAGGCCCTGCGGAGTGACGGTCTGCGAGACCTCCGCGAGCACCGCGTCGGAGGCGTGGTGCACCCGGGCCCCTGCGGCATGGGCGGCGTCGACGATGTCCGCGTACCGCTCGGCGGCCTCGACGGTGGTGAAGAGCTCGACCAGGGTGGGCTCGCCGCCGGGGCCGCGGTGGGCGACGGCCTCGCGCACGGCCTGCGGGCCCTCGGCGATGAACAGCCGTTCCTTGCCGCGGAAGGCGCGCTTGGCAAGCCGCCGGGCGGCGGTGACACGCGGGGATCGCGGGGAGATCAGCTCGGGGGTGCCCATGTCGCCTGCGGCTCTCTGATTCGGGTTCCGGGGTCGGCCCGGACGGACTGCGTGGTGCCCCCGCCCGGAAGCCGACGGGGGTTCGGGGGCCACCCCCGAAAACAACGCCAAACACACCGGACCCGCAGGCCCAAGGCCTGCGGGTCCGGTCGGCTCGACGCGGCCGTCAGGCCGCCGACTCGGCCTTCGGGGCGTTGACGTCGCTCGGAAGCGCCTTCTGGGCGACCTCGACGAGCGCGGCGAACGCGTTGGCGTCGTTGACCGCGAGCTCGGCCAGGATCTTGCGGTCCACCTCGATGTTGGCGGCCTTCAGACCCTGGATGAGGCGGTTGTACGTCATGCCGTTCTGGCGGGCAGCGGCGTTGATGCGCTGGATCCACAGCTGACGGAAGTCGCCCTTGCGCTTCTTGCGGTCGTTGTAGTTGTAGACCAGGGAGTGGGTGACCTGCTCCTTGGCCTTGCGGTACAGGCGCGAACGCTGACCGCGGTAACCGCTGGCGGCCTCGAGAATTGCCCGGCGCTTCTTGTGGGCGTTGACTGCCCGCTTGACGCGTGCCACTTGTTAACTCCTTGTAGCGGGGCTGGGATTGAGAGTTCGACTCACCCCGGCCCGGAAACGAATTGGTCCCGGTCTCGGCGCGTGTCCCCGGGGACCGGGGACACGAGCGTCACTTGCCGAGAAGCTTCTTGATGGTCTTCGAGTCACCCGGGGCCATCTCGGCGTTGCCGGTGAGGCGACGCGTCAGCTTGGACGGCTTGTGCTCGAGCAGGTGGCGCTTGCCGGCGCGCTCACGGAGCACCTTGCCGGAGCCGGTGATCTTGAAGCGCTTCTTGGCACCGCTGTGCGTCTTGTTCTTCGGCATCGCGCCGTTATCTCCTCGTCAGTGGCGCTCCCCGGTGCGGACACCGGACAACAGGAGCGTCAGATCTTGGTATGTGGGTTCCGGGCGGGACCCGGGGCCGCCTGGTTGGCAGCCCCTTGGATCACGCCTCGGAGGACGTCTCGGAGGGCGTCTCGGAGGGTGCTTCGGCCGGAGCCTCCGCGACCTCGTCCGCCGACTCCTCGTGCGTGTAACCCTGGCGCTCCGCCTTGCGGGCGGCCTGGGCCTCACGCGCCTCGGCCATGGCCTCGGTCTTCTTCTTGTGCGGGCCGAGAACCATGATCATGTTCCGGCCGTCCTGCTTCGGGTTCGACTCGATGAAGCCGAGGTCCTCGACGTCGGAAGCGAGACGCTGCAGCAGGCGGAAGCCAAGCTCGGGGCGGGACTGCTCACGACCACGGAACATGATCGTGATCTTGACCTTGTCGCCCTGCTTGAGGAACCGGACGACGTGACCCTTCTTGGTGTCATAGTCGTGCGGGTCGATCTTCGGCCGGAGCTTCATCTCCTTGATGACCGTGTGCGCCTGGTTCTTGCGCGCCTCACGGGCCTTCATGGCCGACTCGTACTTGAACTTCCCGTAGTCCATGAGCTTGCACACGGGCGGGCGGGCGGTCGCCGCGACCTCGACCAGGTCGAGGTCGTACTCCTGCGCAAGCTCGAGGGCCTTGGCAAGCGGAACAATCCCGACCTGCTCGCCGCTGGGACCGACAAGTCGCACTTCGGGAACGCGAATCCGGTCGTTGATGCGGGGCTCGGCGCTGATGGATCCTCCTAAGTAGCACCACACGGATGTCTGGCAGGCAGCCGCGTAACGTCTGTTTCGTAAGACCAACCGCACCGGATAATGAAAAATGCCCCGGACGGGACACAGGCGGCAGCTCCGTGAATACCGGAGCACCGCCGCGGTCAACCGCGGGGCGCACATCGGGCGACTTCCATCGTCCGTACGGAACGATGGGCGCCGCCTGACCGGTGACCCGCCGCCCAGAAGGACGGCCAGGTGGGAGATCGGAGCCTCCACTTGTGGGCCGAGCACACACGTGTCCGGCCGGTCGTTACACAAGGTTAGCAGCTTCGGCTATGCAGGGCTAATTGGGGTCAGCAGCCGGTCGCGGCCCGCCGGGGCCTATCGTGTGCGTCATGAGTGACGCGACCAGCCCCAATGAATCTCCCGGCTTCGACGACATGACCCGCGACATCGCGGAGGTCCCCGCCGTCGAGGTGATCGTCACGGTCGCGGTGAACCTGATGAGCGCCGCCGCCGTGAAGCTCGGCCTGACCGAGGACGGCGCCGACCACAAGGACCTGGACGAGGCCCGCAAGCTGGTGCACGCGCTGGCCGGTCTGATGGACGCGAGCGCGACCGAGATCAGCTCCTTCCATGCGGCGCCGCTGCGTGACGGACTGAAGTCGCTGCAGCTGGCGTTCCGCGAGGCGTCGCTGGTGCCGGACGAGCCGGGCCAGGGTCCTGGCGAGAAGTACACCGGACCCGTGTACGGCTAGGGCGCACGGCTCAGCAGTTACTCACGTACGAAAAGGGGCTCGCCCGGAGGGGTGGCCTCGGCCGGCAGCAGCGCCAGGTCGAGGCCCCGCACCAGGCGGGCCCTCAGTGCGTCGTCCGCCGCCAGCGCCTCGGCGACGCGCCGGGCCGCCTCGGCGGGGACCGCGTCCCGCGCCAGGACCAGGGCGAGGGTGCCGTCCGCGCCGCCCGGGCCCAGATGCGCGCGGAGCACCGCGGGCTCGGCGGCGACCGCGGCCGTCACCGCGGCGATGACCGTGGGGTCGTGGAGCGGGTCGGCGTTCGTACGGCCCTCGGCGAGGGCGAGCAGCGCCGGGCCGGTCAGCTGGTACGGGACGGGGCCCGCCAGGTCGAGCACCAGCGTGTCGGCCTTTTCGTGGGCCGCCGCCTGCAGCGCCTGGTGCAGCGGTACGGCGACGGGGCGGGCCTCGGGGTTCCAGCGGGCGAGCGACGCGATCGAGGTGAAGGCGGGCAGCGCGCGGCGGTCGCCCGCAGTCAGCGTCGGCACCGCCATATCGCTGGTCTTCTCGCGGCGCAGTCCGTTCTCGTCCTCCTCGACCTCGCCGAGCACGGCGACGACGGGGACCAGCAGTCGGGCGGTGCGGAGGGCCTCGAGGACCGGCCGTACGGCGGTTCTGTCGTCCGCCCAGGCGGCGAGGGCCGCCGTCAGTGCCGGGTCGGCCGTGCCGTCGTCGTCGGAGAATCCGGGGTCCGGGATGTTCTTGAGCGCCACAGGTCGACCCTAACCTCCCTGGTATGAGTGCCAGTGTCTCGGTCGCCGTCTCGGTCGCCCCGCCCGACCGGTCGTACGGGGCGGAGCGGACGTATCCCTCGGCGAGCATCGTGAAGGTCTCGATCCTGGCCGCGCTGCTGCAGCAGAAGCGCCCGCTGACCGCAAGGGAGCGGGCGCTCGCCCGCGCCATGATCGTGCGGAGCGACAACGACGCGGCGTCGGTGCTGTGGGAGACGATCGGCGGTGCGGCCGGGCTGGACGCCGCGCATGGACGGCTCGGGCTCACCGGGAGCCGGGCGGAGTCGGCGTGGGGGCTGACCCGGACCACCGCGCGGGATCAGCTCACCCTGATGCGGGCTGTGTTCGGCGGCCCCTACCCGTATCTCTGCTCCTTGATGGAGCAGGTGGTCGACGGGCAGAACTGGGGGGTGTCCGCCGCGGGCGGTGAGTGGGCGCTGAAGAACGGCTGGATGCCGATGCGCGACACCGGCCTGTGGGTCGTCCACTCCGTCGGGCGGGCCGGGGGCCGTCCGATCGCGGTGCTCTCCGACGGGCATCCGACGAAGGAGGCAGGCATCGCGCGCGTCGAGGAGGCTGTGCGGGCGGCGGTCAGTTCCTGCTGACCCGGCCGCCGCGCCAGAGCACCACGGCTCCCGCCAGCAGTAGGGCGCCGACGCCTCCGGCGAGCGGGGCGAGCCAGCCCGCCGGTTCCGCGTCCTCCTTCACGGCGGCGGGACCTGAGCCGAAGTACCGCTTGCCGTAGTCCGCAGAGGCCGCCTTCAGATCCGTGGGGCGCATTTTCGCCGCCCCCTTGAGCGCGGCGACCGGATCGACCATGCCGTACCCCTTGGCGTCGTCGCGGCCGCTCTTGCCGCCGCCCCGGGCCGTGTCGGTGAGGAGCTGCTTGATCTGGGCGGGGGCCAGGCCGGGGTGGGCGGCCCGCACCAGGGCGACCGCGCCGGAGACGAACGCGGACGCGGCGCTGGTGCCCCAGCCCTGGTAGTACTTGCGGTCGGGGTCGGCGATGACGATGTCGACGCCGGGGGCGCTGACGCTGGCGTACCAGCGTCGGGTGGAGAAGGCGGCGTGGGTGCCGAAGCGGTCGACGGCCGTGACGGCGATCACGCCGGGGTAGGCGGCGGGGTACGAGATGTGGTCGCCCTTCTCGCCGCTGTTGCCGGCCGAGGCGACGACTACGGAGCCCTTGGCGAGGGCGTATTGCACTGCGGCGTCCTCGCCCGCCTCCGGGTGCGCGGACTCGCTGTCGTCGCCGAGGGAGAGGTTGATGACGTCGGCGCCCTGGTCGGCGGCCCAGCGGATGCCCTGGGCAAGGGCGTTGCCGCGGGAGGTGCGGGCCTTGTCGCGGGCCTTGTCGGTGCCTTCGAGGATGACCCGGACCGGGAGGATCTTCGCCTCGGGAGCGATGCCGATGACACCGTCCTCGCGGTCGGAACCATGGCCGTGAGCGGCGATGATGCCGGCCATCGCGGTGCCGTGGCGGGCCCAGGCGCGTGAGCCGCGCTGCGCGCCGAAGCCGATGAAGTCCTTGCCGGGCAGGACGGTGCCGGCGAGGTCCGGGTGGCTGTCGTCGACACCTGTGTCGAGGACGGCGACCGTGATGCCGCTGCCCTTGGTGGTGGTCCAGGCCCGGTCGGTCTTCATGGCGTCGAGCGCCCACTGCTGGGCCCGGATCGCGTCCGCGTGCGCGGGTGTCGCCGGCAGGAGCACGAAGGCGGCGGCCGCGAGGGCGGCGGCGAAGCGGTGGCGGCGACGTGTCATTCGGGCTTCTCCGTGGCCGTGCGGACGGTCTTGCGCAGACCGGCCTCGATACGGTCCGCGATTCCCTTGGCCTCGTGGCCGAGGCCGGCCTGGGCCGGCGCGGAGGTCGCGCCCTCGGCCTTGGCCTCGTCGGCGGGCTGGGGGTCGGTGACGGCGCGCCCGTCGGCGAAGCCGGACACGGCGTAGACGACGACAGGCGCGTCGGTCAGCACGCTCACGGTCCAGCTCGCGCGCTGTCCGTTGCCGAACCCGTCGGCGACGGTGCTCTTGGCCGGGAGGGTGCGGGGCATCAGATCGGGGCGCTCGTCGAGCCCCTCCGAGGTGAAGCGGTCGGCCAGCGCGTTCATCGTCTTCACATCGGCCTCGGTGAAGATCATGCCGACCGTGGTGACGCTGCTGGTGGTGGCGTCGGTGTAGGTGGCGCGCAGTACCCGCGTGCAGCCGACCGGCTGCAGGGTTTTGAGCAGCAGCGGATCGAGCGCGGTCGCGCAGCCGCCGTCGGGCGCGACGGCGATCCGGGTCCACACCCGGTCCGCGCCGCCGGGACCTGCGCCTTGGCCGTTGAGGGTGCGCGGGAAGAGTGTGTCCACGGGGACGCTGTGCCAGAGGGTGCGCGCCTCGGTGTAGCCGGTACGGGCGGCGGGGTCCGCGTTCGAGTCGCCGGTCAGCCAGCTGCCGGTGGCCGCGCCGCCGATCAGCCCGAGCCCGAGTACGACACAGGCGACGGCGCCGAGGGTGCGCCCGGGGTGCCGGGTGCGCACCGGGCGCAGCCGGGTGGTCATCTCGACCGGCGTCTCCGGCGGCGCCCACGAGCGAGGGCCGGGAACCGTGTGCGCGGCCGGCCGCGCGGCACCGGGCCGCGGCGTGAGATCGACGGACCCGACGGGCCTGCGCCGGGGAGGCGGGGCGGTGGGCCGGGGCGGCACCTGGGGCGGCAGGGGCGCGGACGCCGGCGCACGTCGGGGTGCGGAGATGGGCCGCAGCCGGGTGGTGGTCTCGACGGCGGGCACGCCGGTCTCGTCCGGGGGCGTGTCGGTGCGCGGCGGCACGGGCCGCTCGGCGGAGGTGGCTGTGCCGGGCGGGGGTGTGTCGGGGCGCGGCGGAAGACCGGGCGGCAGCGGCTCGGCGGCGGGCGCGGTCGGCGTCGACGGGAAGGTGGAGGGCCGACCCGCCCGGTGGCCGCCGGCAGCGGGCTCGGCGGCAGGTGCGCTCGGCATCGACGGGAAGGTGGAGGGCCGACCCGCCCGGTGGCCGCCGGCAGCGGGCTCGGCGGCAGGTGCGCTCGGCGTCGACGGGAAGGTGGAGGGCCGACCCGCCCGGTGGCCGCCGGCAGCGGGCTCGGTCGGCGTGGACGGGGAAGCGAACGACCGGCCGGTTCCAGGTGAGGCAGGACGGCCGGCGTCGGCTCCGCCCGACGGCCTCGGGATGACGACACCCCCGGCAGCGGGCCCGGCGCCGGACCCGCTCGGCGTCGACGGAAGCCGGTCCGACCCACCGGGGGCACCGTGGCGCTCGGGCTCCACGGCCGGAGAGGCATCAGGACGCGCGGGCGGCGGCGGATCCGTCGGCAGGAGTTCCGTGATGCCGGAAGCGCGGAGCGCCCTCGGCGCCGTCTCCGGCGGGACGAGGGCATCGGTGATACGCGAGGTGGCGGGCGCCGTCTCCCCGTTGTCGGGCTGGGACGAGGCCGGGCCGGGAGGGCGCTGCGCCTCCGTGCTCATCCCGCCCCCTGTTCTTCGTCCACGGACACCGACGGTTCGCCTTTCCGGGCAGGCCCGTTCGTCACCGCGTGTCGGTCACTCTACGGGCTGGAACGCACCCCGCGGCAACGTGACCGGGGGTCCGGGAGGATCTGCCCAGAACATCCCCCTACCCTGCGGTAATCCGGTCTGGCAAGCTCAGGCCATGACTCCCCGTGCAGCTGACCGGGCCCGCTACGACAGGGCCACTGCCCAGCTCGACGCACCGCTCGCCCTCGTCGATCTCGACGCGTTCGACGCCAACGCGGAAGATCTGGTGCGCAGAGCGGGCGGCAAGCCGATCCGGGTGGCGAGCAAGTCCGTACGCTGCCGGGCGCTGCTGGAACGGGTGCTGGAGCGGGACGGGTTCGCCGGAATCATGTCCTTCACGCTGGCCGAGTCCCTGTGGCTGGCCAGGTCGGGCTTCGACGATGTGCTGCTCGCGTACCCGTCCGCGGACCGGGCCGGTTTCGCCGAGCTGGCCGCCGACCCGAAGCTCGCCGCCGCGGTGACCGTGATGGTCGACGATCCGGCTCAGCTGGAGCTGATCGACCGCGCTCGCGACGGCGGCACGGAAGAGGTCCGGATCTGTCTGGAGCTGGACACGTCCCTGAAACTGCTCGGCGGGCGGGTGCGGATCGGCGCGCTGCGCTCCCCCCTGCGCGAGGCGGCCCAACTGGCCGAGCTGGCCCGGACGATCGCGCGTCGCCCCGGCTTCCGGCTGGTGGGGCTGATGGCGTACGAGGGGCATGTCGCGGGGGTGGGCGACTCCCTCGCCGGGCGCCCGATACGCTCCCGCGCCATCCGGCTGATGCAGGGCGCGGCGCGCAAGGAGCTGGCGGCCCGGCGGGCGGCGGTGGTGCGTGCCGTACGGGCGGTGACGCCGGACCTGGAGTTCGTCAACGGCGGCGGCACCGGCAGTGTCCAGCACACGGCGGCCGAGGACGCGGTCACGGAGATCGCCGCCGGTTCCGGGCTGTATGTACCGCGGCTGTTCGACAACTACACCTCGTTCACTGGGCGTCCGGCCGCCCTCTTCGCCCAGCCGGTGGTGCGCAGGCCGGGCGTGGGGGTGATCACGGTGCTCGGCGGCGGCTACCCGGCCTCCGGTGCGGCGGGTGCGGACCGGCTGCCGGTGCCGTATCTCCCGGAAGGGCTGCGCTACGACTCGCAGGAGGGGCCCGGCGAGGTGCAGACCCCGCTGCTCGGCGCACCCGCCGACGATCTGCTGATCGGCGACAAGGTGTGGTTCCGGCATGCCAAGGCCGGGGAGATGTGCGAGCGGTTCGACACGCTGCACTTGATCGAGGGCGACCGTGTGACCGGTACGGCGCCGACGTACCGGGGCGAGGGCCGCACGTTCCTCTGAGTACGGATTCCTTCTGAGCACGGAGGCAGTCAGCCGGGTCCTAGCCCGGGCCGATGCTGCTGCCGACCCCGCCGCTCGTGGAGTCGCCGATCGGGCGGATGCTCGCGGCGATCTTGTCCATGTCGGTGAGCTCGGGCCCCTGCGGACCCGCGTCGAAGGCGAAACGGACGACGACCAGTGCCTCGCTGCCCACGGTCGAGGGGAAGGCCAGCGACTGGACATAGCCGCCGGGACCGGCTCCGGTGGTGACCCGCCAGCGCACGAGGTAGCCGGCGCGTCCGGCGACCGCGACGGACTGCGACTTGAGCACCGTGTGGGACTTGATGCCGCCGTGGATTCGGTTGCCGACGGCGTCTTCCTCGTACGCGTCGTCCGCCGCCGTCACGATGTCCTTCCTGGCCAGCGCTGCCACGGAGGAATCGCCGGTCTGTGTCGCCGTGATGGACGACACCCGGCCGTGCCGACAGAGCGGCGAGCCGCCGACGGGGCACTCGTACGTCTCGTCCGTCACCATCGTCGTGCCCTCGTCGAGGGAGCTTTCGGACTTCTCCCAGCCGGCCGGGATGGGCATGGAGATACCGTTGAGCTGGTCGGTCAGGAGAGCGGAGCCGTCCGTCGCCGGAGGGGTGGTGGCGGGAGTGTTCTTGGGGTCGGCCGTGGTGGGGACCGGTTCGCTGACGCTCGGCGCGGACGCGGGCTTCGCGGAACCGTCCTTGCCGAGCAGCACGGCACCGGTGGCGACCGCGGCGACGAGCATGACGCCCGCGGTCACGAGTGCGACGACATGGCTCTTGCCGCCACTACTGCCGCCGCGTGCGATGGCCGACTGATGCATCGGTACGGTCTGCGGGCCGAAGCCCGGCACCGGGGCGGCCGGGACCTGCGCCTGGACCGGGCGTGTGTGCGCGGTCCAGGCGGTCCCGTCCCACCAGCGTTCGGTGCCGGGCGCGTTCGAGTCCGGGTACCAGCCGGCCGGTGTCGTCATGCTCATCCGGCCACCTTAGGGGGCCCGTCAGGACGGGTACACCGAGTCCCGCTGGTCGGGAACGACGCTGCCGTCCGCCCTGCGTACGGGCGCGGATGTGCCGTCCTGCTCGGTGAATGCCGAGGTCGCGCAGGGGTATGGGGCGACCTGCCGCTTCTTCGGCTCTATGAACATCGGGTTGACGATCCAGCGGCCGTCACCGTTGTCGTAGGCGCGGCACATGACTTCCTTCTTGTTGCGGTTGATGACCAGCCGGAGGCCGGTCGCGTCCCGCAGGAAGGAGATGTCTGTGTCGGAGTCGCCCGCCGCGAACACCTGCCGCCGGTGGACGGGCTGGACCTTCTCGGCGGCCGCGCCTCGCACCCCGAAGATCTCCTTGTTGATCCAGCAGCGCTTGCCGTCGATGTACGTGATCATCGAGTCGTCGCCGTCCGCGACCGTGCCACAGCCCTTGAGATGCGATGTGAGGCGGCCGTGCTCGGTGACGCTGCGGATGCCGAGCGAGTGGTCCGCTTCGATGCCGACTCCCCGCGCCCAGACGTCGACGACGGGCTCGGGCGAGGCCGAGGTGATCCAGACGTCGAAGCCGGCCTTCTGCAGAGTACGGATCAGATCGCGCTGCTGGTCGTAATAGCGCACCCAGCCGGTCGCCCTGCCCGAGCCGACCTGCTGCTCGGCGCCGATGGGCGCGGCCAGGTTCTCGGCGCGGGCAGCGGCGGCGAAGGTCTGGATCTGCCGGGTCGTCCAGCCGTTCATCAGCTGGGCGAGCCAGGCGTACTGCGGCTCGATCCGGCGGTGGTCGAAGCCGGCGAAGGCGGTCCCACCGCTTGTGGTGGTGCCCTCGGAGTAGACGGAGTTGATCTCGTCGGCGCAGCGTGTGTCGGTGCCCGTGGGGAGCGTCCGCACGCCGGTGGGACAGGCGGTCTTCAACGAGCCGGCGGCCTCGGCGGTCAGATGGCGACTGGTGGTGCGCCAGTCACCGCCCCTGGGCGGGCGGATCTTGCTGTTTCGCAGCATCCAGAACATGGTCGCGTCGCCGACATCGTTCTTGACGACGGTGTTGTCCCAGTCGAAGACGGCGACGGGCTTGTCCCTCCCCTTGCGGTGATCGCCGCAGCGTCCGAAGTCGTCGATCAGCTGCTGGAGCCGCGCCTTGTTCTCCCCGTACCAGCCCTGCGAGATCTCCAGCGTCGGGCAGCTCCGCGGCTTCGCCTGGGCGGGATGGGCGGGCTGGGCGGCGGCGAGACCGGTTCCGGCGATGGCGAGCGCTGCGGCTGCCGCGGGCCAGCGGTGCTTGTTTTTCATGAACATCCTCCTCGGTGTACGCAGAACAGCCGGGCGTCGTGCGACGCCCGGCTGTCGGGGTGGTTGCTGCGGAAAGAACTGCAGAGGCGAAGAAGCGGATGACCTACAGAGGCGTGACGTACGCGCCCGAGATTCCGCCGTCGACCAGGAAGTCGGTGGCGTTGATGAACGAGGAGTCGTCGCTGGCGAGGAAGGCCACGGCGGCGGCGAGCTCGTCCGCCTCCGCGAACCGTCCGGCCGGGATGTGGACGAGCCGGCGCGCGGCGCGCTCCGGGTCCTTGGCGAACAGCTCCTGCAGGAGCGGGGTGTTGACCGGCCCCGGGCAGAGCGCGTTCACCCGGATCCCCTCGCGGGCGAACTGCACGCCGAGTTCGCGCGACATGGCGAGCACGCCGCCCTTGGACGCGGTGTACGAGATCTGGGAGGTTGCCGCGCCCATGATCGCCACGAAGGACGCGGTGTTGATGATGGAGCCGCGGCCCTGGCGCTGCATATAGGGGATGGCGGCCTTGCAGCAGAGGTAGACGGAGGTGAGGTTGACGTCCTGGACGCGCTTCCACGCCTCCAGTCCTGTGGTGAGGATGGAGTCGTCGTCGGGCGGCGAGATGCCCGCGTTGTTGAAGGCGATGTCGACGCTGCCGTAGGTGTCGTACGCCGTCTTGAACAGCGCCTCGACCTGCTCGGGGTTGGTCACGTCGACACGTACGAAGGTGCCGCCGACCTCGTCGGCCGCCGCCTTGCCCGCGGTCTCGTCGATGTCGCCGCAGACGACGTTCGCACCCTCGGAGGCGAGGCGGCGCGCGGTGGCCAGGCCGATTCCGCTGCCGGCGCCGGTGATGACTGCGGTACGGCCCACGAGGCGGCGGCACACAGGGGTTTCGGTCATGGTGGTTCAGGCCTCCGTGCTGATGAAGACGTTCTTGGTTTCGGTGAAAGCGGTGAGGGCGTCCGGGCCCAGTTCGCGGCCGAGTCCGGACTGCTTGTAGCCGCCGAACGGGGTCCAGTAGCGGACGCTGCTGTGGGAGTTGACCGAGAGGTTGCCGGCGGCGACGGCACGCGAGACGCGGATCGCGCGGCCGACGTCGCGGGTCCAGATCGAGCCGGACAGGCCGTACTCGGTGGCGTTGGCGAGCCGGATCGCGTCGGCCTCGTCCTCGAAGGGGAGGACGACGGCGACCGGGCCGAAGATCTCCTCGCAGGCAGCCGGGGCGTCCGGTTCGAGGTCGGTGAGGACGGTCGGCGGGAACCAGAAGCCGGGGCCGTCGGGGGCGGTGCCGCGGATCCCCTTCAGCTCTTCGGGTACGTAACCACGCACCCGCTCCAGCTGCGCCTGCGAAATCAGCGGACCCATCTGGGTCTTCTCGTCGGACGGGTCGCCGACGACGACGGACTCGATCCCGGGGGCGAGGAGTTCGAGGAAGCGGTCGTACACGGAACGCTGCACCAGCACACGGCTGCGTGCACAGCAGTCCTGTCCCGAGTTGTCCAGGAACGACATGGGGGTGGCGGCGACCGCGGCCTCGAGGTCGGAGTCGGCGAAGACGATGTTGGGGCTCTTGCCGCCGAGTTCGAGTGTCACGCGCTTCAGGCGGTCGGCGCTCTTGGCCATGATCTGCTTGCCGACCCGGGTGGAGCCGGTGAACACGATCTTCGCGACGCCGGGGTGTTCGACCAGCGCGTTGCCCGTGACGTCGCCCGCGCCCGGGAGCACCTGGAGGAGATGCTCGGGAAGACCTGCCTCCAGGGCGAGTTCGGCGAGCCGCAGCGCGGTCAGCGGGGTCGTCTCGGCCGGCTTGAGGAGTACGGCGTTTCCTGCGGCGAGGGCCGGGGCCGTACCCCAGGCGGCGATCGGCATGGGGAAGTTCCAGGGCGCGATCACGCCGATGACGCCGAGCGGTTCGAGGATCGTGATGTCGAGTCCGCCGGCGACCGGGATCTGACGGCCGTTGAGCCGTTCCACTCCCCCGGCCGCGAAGTCGAGGAGATCGCGGACGTTGCCGGCCTCCCAGCGGGCGTTGCCGATCGTGTGACCGGCCTCGCGGACCTCCAACAGGGCCAGTTCTTCGAGGTGCTCGTCGACGACCGCGGCGAACCGGCGCAGCAGTCTGGCCCGGTCTGCGGGGGCCGCGGCTGCCCAACCCCGCTGCGCCTTCGCGGCCCGCGCGACGGCGGCGTCCACTTCGGCGGCCGTCGTCGCCGGGACGGTCTCGACGACCTGCCCGGTGGCGGGGTTGAGTACCTCGTGGTGCGTGACCTCGTGGTGCGTGTACGACAAAGCGTCCCTCACAGACGTTCGAAGGAGCGGCGGAGCTCCCAGTCGGTCACCGCGGCGTCGAACGCTTCCAGCTCGACCCGCGCCATGTTGCGGTAGTGCGCGACGACTTCGTCGCCGAAGGCAGCCTTGGCGATGGGGCTGTTCTCCCAGAGCTCGGCGGCTTCGCGCAGCGTGGTGGGGACCTGCGCGTATCCGGCGGTGTACGCGTTGCCCGTGCACTCCTCGGGCAGTTCCAGCTTCTGCTCGATTCCGTACAGACCGGCGGCGACCAGGCCCGCGACGGCCAGGTGCGGGTTGACGTCGCCGCCCGGCAGCCGGTTCTCGAAGCGCATCGAGCGGCCGTGGCCGACGACGCGGAGCGCGCAGGTGCGGTTGTCGTAACCCCAGGCGACGGCGGTCGGCGCGAAGGAGCCGGGCTGGAAGCGCTTGTACGAGTTGATGTTGGGCGCGTACAGCAGCGAGAAGTCACGCAGCGCGGCCAGCTGCCCGGCCAGGAAGTGCCGCATGACCTGCGACATTCCGCCGGGTCCGTCGCCGGCCATGACGTTTGTGCCGTGCTCGTCCTGGAGCGAGAGGTGGATATGACAGGAGTTGCCCTCGCGCTCGTTGTACTTGGCCATGAAGGTGAGCGAGACACCTTCCTGGGAGGCGATCTCCTTCGCGCCGGTCTTGTAGACGGCGTGCTGGTCGCAGGTGACCACCGCCTCGTCGTACTTGAAGGCGATCTCGTGCTGGCCGGGGTTGCACTCGCCCTTGGCGGACTCGACGGTCAGGCCGGCCGCGGCCATCTCGTTGCGGATCCTGCGCAGCAGCGGTTCGATACGGCCGGTGCCGAGAACCGAGTAGTCGATGTTGTACTGGTTGGCCGGAATGAGGTCGCGGTAGTTGCGGTCCCAGGCCTCCTCGTACGTGTCCCTGAAGACGATGAACTCGAGCTCGGTGCCGACGTGTGCGGTGAAGCCGTGCTCGGCGAGGCGGTCCAGCTGGCGGCGCAGCACCTGGCGGGGTGCGGCAACGACGGGTGAGCCGTCGTTCCAGGCGAGGTCGGCGACAAGCAGTGCCGTGCCCTCGTTCCAGGGGATGCGGCGCAGTGTGGTGAGGTCGGGGTGCATGGCGAAGTCGCCGTAGCCGCGCTCCCAGGAGGACATCTCGTATCCGTCGACGGTGTTCATCTCGGTGTCGACGGCGAGAAGGTAGTTGCAGCCCTCGGTGCCGTGTTCCAGGACCTCGTCGAGGAAGAAAGGTGCGGCGAACCGCTTGCCCTGGAGCCGCCCTTGCATATCGGGGAAGGCCAGGACGACTGTGTCGATCTCACCGCTCGCGACGAGGGCACGAAGCTCCTCGACCCCGAGCGGGGCTTTGCGGTCTGCCACGGGATACGCCTCCTTGGGTCAGCCGGAAGCCTTAAGGTATTACCGAAGACCATTGTCTGGGAAGAGGAAACGGCGACGTGGTGAAGATGAATGAACCGGCCGACCGGCTGACACCCGTACTGCGCCCCGTGCGCGCGGGCAACGGCTTCGAAGAAGCGCTGGAACAGATTCTTCAGCTGCTGCGGCTCGGCCTGGTCCCCGGCGGGGAGCGGCTGCCCGCGGAGCGCGAGCTCTCGGAACGGATGGGGATCAGCCGGGTCACGCTGCGCGAAGTGCTGAAGGTCCTCACCGACCAGGGCCTGGTGGAGAGCCGGCGCGGCCGGTACGGCGGAACGTTCGTGCTGCAGCGCCCCGACAGCCACGGCGAGGACGAGCTGCGGCGGCGCGTGGCGGGGGTGGACGTCGAGGACACGCTGCGTTTCCGGGAGGTTCTCGAGGTAGGAGCGGCCGGTCTCTGCGCCGCGCACGGCCTGACCGAGGAGGGCGCGGACCAGCTGCGTACGGCACTGGCCGCGACGCACGACGCACCGCTCGCCGAGTACCGCAGGCAGGACACACTGCTGCATCTCACCCTCGCCGAGCTCTCCGGCTCCCCCACGCTGACCGCGCAGTACGCCGCGGTGCGGGCGACGCTGAACGAGCTGCTGGACTGCATTCCACTGCTCGTACGGAACCTCGAGCACTCGCAGCATCAGCACACCGCACTGGTCGAGGCGGTGCTGGACGCGGATGCGGACGCGGCCCGCGAGGTGATGCGGGAGCACTGCGAGGGGACGGCGGCGCTGCTGCGCGGCTTCCTTCCCTGACCTTCCTGACCTTCGCTGCCCCTTCCCATGACCCTGCGCGTCAACCGATCCGTAACCTCGGCTTTACGCGCGGGGCTTGCGCATCCGCGATGGCTAGCGCAAAGGTGTGCCCACAAACCTTTGACCTCAGCCAGGAGCGACTCATGGCCGAAGACACCACCACGCGCGCGCCATCACCGGCCGACGACGCCTACCTCAACCGCCGCACGCTGCGCAGGGGCAGCGCCGGCTGGCTTCTGCTCACCGGCCTCGGCGTCGCCTACGTCGTCTCCGGCGACTTCTCCGGCTGGAACATCGGCCTGTCCAAGGGCGGCTTCGGCGGACTCGCGATAGCCACGCTGCTGATGGGCGTAATGTACGCCTGCCTGGTCTTCGCGCTCGCCGAACTCTCCGCGATCCTGCCGACAGCGGGCGGCGGCTACGGCTTCGCCCGACGCGCGCTCGGGACCTGGGGCGGGTTCCTGACCGGTACCGCGATCCTCATCGAGTACATCCTCGCGCCCGCCGCGATCTCCATCTTCATCGGCGACTACGTCGAATCGCTCGACCTCTTCGGCCTGGAGTCCGGCTGGCCGGTCTATCTCGCCTGCTTCGCGATCTTCATCGGCATCCATCTGTGGGGTGTCGGCGAGGCGCTGCGCTTCAGCCTGGTGGTGACGGCGATCGCGGTCGCGGCACTGCTGATCTTCGCGGTCGGCGCGTTCACCGACTTCAGCGCGGGCGGGCTCGACGACATCCCCGTGGACAAGAACGCGCTCGGCTCGGGCTCCTGGCTGCCGTTCGGGCTGCTGGGCATCTGGTCGGCGTTCCCGTTCGGCATGTGGTTCTTCCTCGGCGTCGAGGGCGTACCGCTGGCGGCGGAGGAGGCGAAGGACCCGGTGCGCTCCATGCCGCGGGCGCTCTCGATCTCCATGGGCATCCTGGTGCTGCTGGCTGTGCTGACCTTCTTCGCCTCGACCGGCGCACGCGGCTCGAACGCCATCCAGGAGGCCGGAAACCCGCTGGTGGTGGCGTTGCAGGGAGACGGCGACCCGACCGCGCTGAGCCGCTTCGTCAACTACGCGGGCCTGGCGGGCCTGGTCGCGTCCTTCTTCTCCCTCATCTACGCGGGCTCGCGCCAGCTCTTCGCGCTCTCGCGGGCCGGCTATCTGCCGCGCTTCCTCTCACTGACCAGCCGCCGGAAGTCGCCGTATCTCGGACTGCTGATCCCGGGAGCGATCGGCTTCGCGCTGGCGGCGGGTACGGGCAACGGGGCGCGGATGCTGAACATCGCGGTCTTCGGCGCGACGATCTCGTACGCGCTCATGGCTCTCTCGCACATTGTGCTGCGGCGCCGCGAGCCCGGACTCAACCGCCCGTACCGCACGCCCGGCGGCATTCTCACCTCGTCCGTCGCCTTCGTCCTTGCGCTGTCCGCGCTGGTGGCGACGTTCCTGGTGGACAAGGACGCGGCGTTCATCGCGCTGGGCGTCTACGCCGTCGCTCTCGCCTACTTCGCGATCTACAGTCGGCACCATCTGGTCGCGCGGGCGCCGGAGGAGGAGTTCGCGGCGCTGGCGGCGGCCGAGGCGGAACTCGAACGGGACTGAGCCGAACTCGAACGAGCGACATTCGAACGAAGCTGAACGGAGTCACTGTGTCCAAGCCGCTGATCGGCGTCACGACCTATCTGGAACCGGCCAAATGGGGCGTGTGGGAGATGCCCGCGGCGTTGCTGCCCGCCGGGTATCCGCGCCTCGTCCAGGCGGCAGGCGGCCTCGCCGCACTGCTCCCACCGGACGATCCGGCCCTGGCCGAGTCGGTCGTGTCGCGGCTGGACGGGCTCGTCATCGCGGGCGGTGCGGATGTCGAGCCCGTACGGTACGGGGCCGAGCCCGATGCCCGCAGCGGCCCACCGGCGCGGGACCGGGACGCGTGGGAACTCGCCCTGATCCGGGCGGCGTTGGAGTCCCGCACACCGCTGCTGGGGATCTGCCGGGGCCTGCAGCTGCTGAACGTGGCGCTCGGCGGGACGCTGGTCCAGCACCTGGACGGGCATGTCGGGGGTGTGGGCGTCTTCGGCCGGCACACGGTGAAACCTGTGCCCGGGACGCGGTATGCGGAGATCGTGCCGGAGGAGTCGTCGGTCCCTACGTACCATCACCAGTCGGTGGGCCGCCTGGCGGACGCGCTGGTGGCGAGCGCGTACGCGGAGGACGGCACGGTGGAGGCGGTGGAACTGCCGGCTGCGGGGTGGGCGTTGGGGGTGCAGTGGCATCCGGAGGCGGGCGAGGACGACCGAGTGATGTCTGCGCTGGTCGCGGCGGCGGCCGCCAATTGAGCCCCTCCGGCGACTGAAACGCAGGGCCCGGAAACCAGCCCCGCCGGCGTTTGAGGCGCGGGGCCCGGGGACGGAGCCCCGGTTACGGGAAGGGGCGGGGTGGGGCTGTATCCGATCTGCGGCTCCGCCGCGTGGGCCCGTCGCAGGCGATCGACGCGCGGGAATCCGGCTCAGCCCGACGTCGGGCGTCCCCTCGTCAGCGTGAGCAGATCCCGCGCCGGCCCCGTCGGCCGATGCGACGTCGGCCAGACGGCACGCAGGTCCCGGTGAAGGTCCACATCCTCCACCGGGACGGCCGTCAGGCGGCGGGCCGTCAGTTCCTCCGTGACCGCCAGTTCGCTCAGGACCGCCGGGCCCGCACCGCTCACCGCAGCCGCTTTGACCGCCGTCGTCGACGCGAGCTCCAGGAGCGGGTCCGCGAGGCCCCCGTACTCGCTGAGCGCCGAGTCGAGGACCTGGCGGGTGCCCGAACCCCGTTCGCGGAGGATCAGCGGGGTTGCCGCCAGTTCCGCCGGCGTCAGCGGTGCCCGGCGGCGGGCCCACGGGTGGCTCGGCGCGGCCACCACGACGAGCCTGTCGTGGCCGATGGGCGTCCCGTCCAGGCCCTCCGGCACGGACAGGCCCTCCACGAAGCCCAGATCCGCCTCGCCCGCGAGCAGGCGCCGGGCCACCATCGCCGAGTTTCCGGCCATCAGCGAGACCGCAGTGCCGGGGCGCTCGGCACGGAGCGCGATCAGCCAGCCCGGCAGCAGGTACTCCGCGATGGTCATCGAAGCCGCCACCCGCAGCCGCGAATCGCGCCGCCCCCGCAGCGCCTGCGCCCCCGCGTCGAACGCTTCCGCCGCCTCCACCACCCGCCGCGCCCAGTCCGTGACGAGCGCACCGGCGTCCGTGAGCCGGGAGCCGCGCGGCGACCGGTCGACCAGGGCCACGCCCAACTGCCGTTCCATCGAGCGGATCCGGCTGCTCGCGGCCGGCTGGGTGATCCCGAGCTCGCGCGCCGCACGCCCCAGACTGCCGTGCCGGGCAACAGCGAGCAGTAGCTCCAGCGCGCCCAGATCCGGCACCCGGTGTGCGAGCGGTACCCGTCCGTCATCCTCGTCGCTCATAAATCCAGCTTATGGGGCCATAGAGGAGTGATCCCTGGTGGGGCCCCTCACCCCGCGTGACAGTGGAGACATGGTCACCGCCGTGCAGCCCCGCCCACGCACCGCCGTCGCACTCGCGGACGTACGGCTGCCCTCGTTCCGCCACTTCGGCCCCAACTGGTACGCGACCGTCATGGGCACCGCCATCGTCGCGAACGCCGGCGTCGCCCTCCCCGTCGATGTCCCGGGGCTGCGGACGGCCTGCGCCGCGGTCTGGGTGCTCTCCGCCGTGCTGCTGGCCCTCGTCCTGGCAGCGCGCGCCACGCACTGGATCCACCACCGCGACCAGGCCCGCGCCCACCTCGTCGACCCGGCGATCGCACCCTTCTACGGTTGCCTGTCCATGGCACTGCTGGCCGTCGGCATCGGCACGCTGACCGTGGGCCAGGACATCATCGGCGAGCGCGCGGCCGTGGCGGCCGCAGCCGTGCTCTTCGGCGTCGGCACCCTCATCGGACTCTCCGCCGCCGCCGTCGTCCCGTACCTGATGGTCGTACGCCACCTGGTGACGCCCGGCACCGCCTCGCCCGTCTGGCTGCTCCCCGTCGTCTCCCCCATGGTCTCCGCGTCGCTCGGTCCCCTGCTGGTACCTCATCTGCCGGCCGGCCAGTGGCGGGAGGCGATGCTGCTCGGGAGCTGTGCGATGTTCGGAATCAGCCTGCTGGCCACCCTCGTCATCCTGCCGATGGTCTTCGCCCGCCTCGTGCACCACGGCCCGCTGCCGCTCGCGCTCACCCCCGCCCTCTTCCTGGTCCTCGGACCGCTCGGCCAGTCGACCACCGCCGTCAACAGGCTCGCGGACGTGGCTCCGGTCGCGATCTCGGCTCCGTACGCCACCGGTCTCGGCACCTTCGCGGTGATCTACGGCGTCCCGGTGATGGGTTTCGCGCTGATGTGGCTGGCGCTCGCGGGCGCGACGGTGGTGCGGGCCGCGCGTGAAGGCATGCCGTTCACGATGACCTGGTGGGCCTTCACCTTCCCGGTCGGTACGTGTGTGACCGGCGCGGAGGCTCTGGCGGCCCACACCGGGCGGGCCCCGTTCGAGTGGCTCGCGGTCGGCCTGTTCGCCCTGCTCGTCACGGCGTGGGCCGTGACCGGGGTGCGTACCCTGCGCGGACTGTTCAGCGGAGCACTGCTCGCAGCACCTGGACGGCGGTAACACCGCCGCTGATCCTCTGTGCTGGGCAGAGTCCGGCGGTGTGCAGCCGACGACATCTGACGCGCGGAGTCGTCGGCCGTACAACGCAGTCACATCTGCTGGGTTGCTCGTCGCAGCGACGCGCTGAGCACCGCGGGCGCCTCGGCCAGTGAGGGCCCGTACCAGGTCAGATGACGGCCGCTGACAGGCGCGGCGGGCAGCCCGGGAAAGGCCTCGGGTCCGTCGCCGGCCGCGAAGCGGTACGGCTCGTCGGGCAGGACCACCAGCTGGGCGCCGCGGTTCCGCAGTTCCTCCAACGGGATGCGCGGATAGCGCTCGGTGTGCCCCGCGTACACATTTCTGACGCCGAGCCGGGCCAGCAGATCACCGGCGAAGGTGTCGCGGCCGAGCACCATCCACGGTCGCCGCCAGATCGGCACGACCGCCCGCCACTCCCCCAACGACGCGACCGCGGCCCACGCCGCCTCCGCCTCGTCGAGCCAGCGCGGCCGCGCCACCCCGCACCCGGCCACCAGCACCCGCTGCAGCTCGCGGAACGCCTGCTCCAGATCGCGTACCTCGGTGACGAGGACCTCGAGGCCCGCCGCCCGCAGTGTGGCCAGATCGGGCTCCCGGTTCTCCTCCTCGTTCGCGATCACGAGATCCGGGCGGAGCCGGACCACGGCCGCCACGTCCGGGTTCTTGGTGCCCCCGATCCGTACGACATCGAGGTCCGCGGGATGGCTGCACCAGTCCGTGGCCCCGACCAGCAGCCCGGGTGCGCTGACGGCCACGGCCTCGGTCAGCGAAGGCACCAGCGAGACGACACGCACCGGAGCCGCCCTCAGCGCCGCTGGTCCGCGGACGCGTCGATGTGGTCGGAGACGGTGACGACCAGGATCCGGGTGTCGGGCGTGGTGGCGCGCCAGCGGTGCCGGACGCCGCCGGAGAGGAAGAGGGTGTCGCCGCGCGCGAGCCGGTAGGCGCGTCCTTCCGCCTCGACCTCCGCCGTACCTTCGGCGACGTACATCAGCTCGTCGTTGCGGTGCTGGAACTCGCGTCCCGCATCCTGCTCACCGGTGAATTCGAGGGCTTGCAGCTGATGCTGTCCGCGCACGAGGCGGCGGGTCGTGGCGGCGGGCGGAGTCCCGGTGTCGTCCGGGGCGCGTACGACATTGATGGTGCGGGCGGCGTCGGATGCGGCGATCAACCGGCCGGCCGTGGTCTCCAGCGCGTCGGCGACTCGCTGGAGCGAACGCATGCTGGGGCGGGCCCGCTCGTTCTCGATCTGGCTGAGGAAGGGCACGGAGAGACCGCTGCGTTCCGCCACGGCGGCCAGCGTGAGGTCAAGGGCCCGGCGGCGCCTGCGGACGGCCGCGCCCACCCGAAGGGGTTCGGTCTCCTTCGGGTCCTTCGCGTCCTTCGCGTCCATCGCGTCCATCGCGTCCATCAGCCGGGCTCCCCTCCCTGGTCCTGTCTCACCTTACGCAGCTTCCGACCGCCGGTGCTCAGGGAGCGGGCCGGTACCGCGGCCGACCCGGCCCGGAAAGCCCGAAGGGGTGGGCATCGCCGGCAGCGGGGCCCACCCCTTCGTACAACGCTCAACCGCTACTGCGGAGCCATGGTGTTCGCGGCCTTGCCCGCCTTGGCGACCGGCGTCCACTTCTCGGCGAGGTCCGGGTTCTCCTTGAGCCAGGCGCGTACCGCGTCCTGCTCCTTGCCCTTGCCCGTCGTCTGGATCTTGGCTTCAAGGTCCGTGAGCTGCTTCTCGGTCATCTTGAAGTTCTTGAGCCACTTGCCGACCTGCGGGTTGTCGGCGGCGAAGCCCTTGCGGGCCAGCGTGTGCACACCGTCACCCTTGCCCCAGGAGCCCTTGGGGTCCTTGAGCTTCTTCAGGTCGTAGCTGCTGTACGCCCAGTGCGGCGACCACAGCGTGGTGACGATGGGTTCCTTCTTGTCGTACGCGCGCTTCAGCTCTGCGAGCATGCCGGGCGTCGAGCCGTCGACGACCTTGTACTCGCCCTCCAGGCCGTAGTCCTTCAGGACCTTGTCCTTGAGGATGCCCATCATCCCGGCGCTGGGCTCGATGCCGACGATCCGGCCCTTGAACTGACTCGACTTGCCCTTGAGGTCCTCGAGGGAGTCGATGCCCTTCATGTACGAGGGGACGGAGAGCTCAAGCGAGGTGGGGCCGTACCAGGGGCCCAGGTCCTCGAGCTTGTTCTGGTACTGCTTCCAGTACTGGGCGTGGGTGACCGGGAGCCAGGAGTCGGTCTGGAAGTCGACCTGGCCTCCGGCCAGACCGGTGTAGAGCGCGCCGGCCTCCAGCTGCTTGGTCTCGACCTCGAAGCCGCGCTTCTCCAGCATCTCCTTCCAGAGGAACGTGGAGGCGATGCCCTCGTCCCACGGGATGTATCCGATGGAGACCTTCTTGCCCTGGCCGACGTTGCCGGCGGCCGAGGCGTCGGCGGTCTTGGCTCCGCCGAACATGCTCATGCCGCCCGCGACGAGCGCGAGGACGACGACGCCCGCGACGGCGACGGCCGGCTGCGGACGGTAGTTCCAGATCTTCACCCCGCCGGTCAGCGACTTCGCCTTGGCGAGGGCGCGACGGCCGAGCGGTGAGACCTGACGGCCCAGCGCGCCGGTCATCCGGTCGAGGTACATCGCCAGGATGACGATGGAGATGCCCGCTTCGAAGCCGAGGCCGATGTCCACATTGCCGATGGCGCGGTAGACCGCGCCGCCGAGACCGCCGCCGCCGACCATGCCGGCGATGACGACCATGGACAGGCCCAGCATGATCACCTGGTTGATTCCGGCCATGATCGTGGGCAGGGCGAGCGGGAGCTGGACGCGGAGCAGGGTGTTGCGCGGCGTGGTGCCGAAGGCCTCGGCGGCCTCGACGAGCTCCTCGTCGACCTGCCGGATGCCGAGCTCGGTCATCCGTACACCGGGCGGCAGGGCGAAGACGATGGTGGCGATGATGCCGGGGACCACGCCGACGCCGAAGAAGATGATGCCGGGGATCAGATAGACCATCGCCGGCATGGTCTGCATGAAGTCCAGGACCGGCCGGGTGACGGCGCTGACGGTCTTGGAGCGCGAGGCCCGGATACCGAGCGGTACGGCGATCACCAGGGTGACGATCGTGGCGACGAGCACCAGGGAGAGGGTCGACATCGCGTCGTCCCACAGCTCGATGGAGTCGATCAGCGCGAAGCCGGCGAAGGCCAGCAGGCCGCCGAGCAGCCCGCGCAGCCACCAGGCGACGACCGCGAGGATGCCCGCGAAGAGCAGCGGCTGGGGCGCGGAGAGCGCCGCGTCGATGCCGTCGTACATACCGGTGACGACCGAGGTGATGGCGTCGAAGAGCCAGGAGAGATGGGACTGGAGCCAGTTGACACCGGCGTCGACCCAGTCGCCGAGATGGAGCCTAGGCACTGGCCACCTCCTTGGTCACGCCCTGCTGCGGGACCGCAGCCTGCCGCGATTCCGCGTCCTGCGGCGGAATCGCTGCCGGGGTCATCGGCTCGCCGAGGACCGCGAGCAACCGGGCGCGCGGTACGACGCCGATCAGCTCCCCCTCGTCGTCGATGACGGCTACGGCGACGCCGCTGGTGGAGCAGGCGGTGAACAGCTCGATGATCGGCGTGTCGGCGGAGACGGTGGCGGGCGCCGCGGCGAGCACGTCCTTGGCGTTGCGCAGTTCCTTGCCGCTGTCCGTCTTCCTGCCGAACGACGTCTGCGGATCGGCCATGATCGCGCCGGCGGTCAGCACCCGCGAGCGGTCGACGTCCTGGGTGAAGGAGGCGACATAGTCGTTGGCCGGGGCGACCAGGATGTCCTCGGCAGTGCCGAGCTGGACGATCCTGCCGTCCCGCATCACCGCGATCCGGTCGCCGAGGCGCATGGCCTCGTTGAGGTCGTGGGTGATGAAGACGATGGTCTTCTTGAGCCGTTTCTGCAGCTCGAGCAGCTGGTCCTGCATATCGCGGCGGATCAGCGGGTCGAGCGCGCTGAAGGACTCGTCCATCAGCAGCAGATCGGCGTCGGTGGCGAGCGCGCGGGCCAGGCCGACGCGCTGCTGCATACCGCCGGAGAGCTCGTCGGGCCAGGAGTTCTCCCAGCCGGCGAGGCCGGCCAGCTCCAGGGCCTCGGCGGCGCGCTTGTCGCGCTCGGCGCGCGGGACACCCTGCACCTCGAGGCCGTAGCCGGCGTTCTCCAGCACGCTGCGGTGCGGGAAGAGCGCGAAGTGCTGGAACACCATGCTGATCTTGGTCGAGCGCACGGAGCGCAGCTCGCGGGGGCTCAGGGCGGTCAGGTCCTGACCGTCGAAGAGCACGCGTCCGGCGGTGGGCTCGAGCAGTCCGTTCAGCATGCGCAGCAGCGTGGACTTACCGGACCCGGACAGACCCATGACGACGAATATCTGCCCCGGCTCGACGGCGAACGATGCGTCGATCACCGCTGCGGTCGTTCCGTCGGCGCGCAGCTCGTCGCGGTCACTGCCGCTCTCGAGCTTGCGCACCGCTTCGTCGGGTCGTCTGCCGAACACTTTGTACAAGTGCTCGGCTTGCAGCCTGGACACATACACCTCACGCGTTGAACCGAAAACGGCTCGCCAACCCCCGCAGGCGAGCCGTGGAGCAGGACGGGTTCCGCCCGCTTGCCCGTGGCATGTGCCGACCGTCTTGATCCAAAGCCGTGCCGTGGGGTCCGCTCCGGGGCCGCGCCTGCCCTCGCCCCTTTCGGGCCAAACCCGACAGTGACCCACCTCACGAGGGCGGTGCGAGGGGGCCGCTGTGGGTGGAGAGCGGGTGGCTGTCGGTGGGGTGCGGCATCATCAAGGTTGTGACGCGACGCCTGATGCTCCTCGACACCGCTTCCCTGTACTTCCGGGCCTATTTCGGGGTCCCCAACTCGGTACGGGCCCCCGACGGCACTCCGGTCAACGCCGTGCGCGGACTGCTCGACTTCATCGCCCGGCTGGTCCAGGACCACCGCCCCGACGACCTCGTGGCCTGCTGGGACAACGACTGGCGGCCGCACTGGCGGGTCGAGCTGATCCCTTCGTACAAGGCACACCGCGTCGCCGTCGAGACGGAGACGGGGCCGGACGAGGAAGAAACCCCGGACACCCTCTCGCCCCAGGTTCCGGTGATCATGGACGTGCTCGACGCCCTCGGCATCGCCCGTGTCGGCGTGGACGGGTACGAGGCGGACGACATCATCGGCACGCTCACGGGGCGCGCCACCGGGCCCGTCGACATCGTCACCGGCGACCGCGACCTCTTCCAGCTGGTCGACGACGCCCGCGGCCGGCGCGTGCTGTATCCGCTGAAGGGCGTCGGGACACTGCAGGTCACGGACGAGGCGTGGCTGCGCGAGAAGTACGGCGTCGACGGACCGGGCTATGTCGATCTGGCGCTGCTGCGCGGCGACCCGAGCGATGGGCTGCCGGGTGTGCCCGGGATCGGTGAGAAGACCGCGGCCAAGCTGCTGGACTCGTTCGGCGACCTGGCCGGGATCATGGCCGCCGTCGACGATCCGCTCGCCAAGCTGACACCGTCGCAGCGCAAGCGGCTCGACGAGGCGCGGGACTATGTCGCGGTCGCGCCCAAGGTCGTACGGGTGGCTTCGGACGTATCACTGCCCGACTTCGACCCCGCGCTGCCCTCCGAGCCGCGGGATCCGGCGTCGCTCGACGAGCTCGCGGCCCAGTGGGGGCTCGGTGGCGCGCTCAAGCGTCTGCTGTCCACACTCCAGGGCTGAGGTGTTAGCTTAGGCAAGCCTAAGCACTGCACGAGTTCAGGGGAGACGCCGTGGCAGAACGACCGACCCGCAAGGCAAGGAAGGCCCACGAGGCGCAGGTGGTGCGCGTGGAGCGGATCACGCCTCACATGGTGCGCGTCGTGCTGGGCGGTGAAAGCCTTGCCGGGTTCGCCATCGACGAGTTCACCGACCACTACATCAAGCTGCTGTTCGCGCCCGATGGAGTGACATATCCGGAGCCGTTCGACATCGACCGGATCCGCGAGGAGTTCCCGCGCGAGCAGTGGCCGGCCAACCGCACATACACGGTACGGAGCTGGGATCCGTCGCAGCGTGAGCTGACGGTCGACTTCGTGGTTCACGGCGACGAAGGCCTGGCCGGGCCGTGGGCGGCCCGGGCGCGGGTGGGCGAGACGGTGCGCTTCCTGGGGCCCGGCGGCGGCTATGCCCCGGCTGCGACGGCGGACTGGCATCTGCTGGTGGGCGACGAGAGCGCACTGCCGGCGATCGCCGCGTCACTGGAGGCGATGCCGGCGGGCGCTCGTGTCCACGCCTTCGTCGAGGTCGACGGCCCCGAGGACGAGCAGAAGGTCGACACGCCCGAGGGAGTCGAGATCAACTGGCTGCACCGCGGGGCCCGGCCGGCCGGTGAGGCACTGGTCGCGGCGGTCACCGCGCTGGAGTTCCCGGCGGGCGACGTCTGCGCGTTCGTACACGGCGAGGCGGCGTTCGTACGGGAGCTGCGGCGCCATCTGCGGCTGGACCGGCAGATTCCGCGCGAGCATCTGTCGATCTCGGGGTACTGGCGACTGGGCCAGAACGACGAGGCGTGGCGCGCGGTGAAGCGCGAATGGAACGATCAGGTGGAACGGGAACAGGAACAGGAGAAGGCGGCCTGACGCAGGCGTCTCCTGGCCCTCGGCTGCGGTTGCGGCCGGGGGCGTTTTCGTTCCTGGGGCAGGGGGCTCGGCCGGGACCTGTCCCGAGCGCGGCCGAGCGATGCCGTTCTCCGCGTGGAGCCGTCGGCAGTTCTCCACGTAGCGGGCAGAGCCGTCGGCCGTTCTCTTCGTGACGGGCAAAGTCGGCCGCGCGAAGGGGGAACGGCATCGGACACCGACCCCTCGTCCCTTCAGCCCGACCCCCTCGTCCCTCAATCCGGCCCCCTCGTCCCTTCAGTCCGGCGGCCTGTCGTCCCCGTACCTGCGTGCCGAGACGTCCACGTGGGCAAGCCGGCGCAGTGCGACCAGCACCGCGTCACCCAGCACCGTGCCGATCACCACGCTCTCCACCAGGTCGTCAAGGCCCGCCCGGCGTCCGACATACGCGATGTCCGCCCGTGCCACCTGTTCCGCGGCGGACGCGTAGTCGTCCAGCACTTCGATGAAGGCTCCGTGCCCCACGCGGTCCAGCGCGGCCAGCGCGGCCGCGAGCGCCTCGGCGGCCGGGGTGTCGTCGTCCACCCGCCAGCCACGCCGTGCGATCAGTTCCCGGACCTCCTCGCGCGCCCCTTCCAGCTCCGCGTCCGGCTCACCTTCGGCGTACCGCGGGACGATGGGGTCCGTGGCCGCGCCCAGCACCTTGTGCACGGACTGGCCGGGGTCGTCGACCGCCGCGAGGACCTCCGCGATCGCCGCCACCTTCAGCCCGCCCACATCGAGCAGCGCGCGGATCAGCCGCAGCCTGCGCTCGTGCGCGTCGTCGTAGCTCGCCTGGTTCGGGCTCGTCAGCTGCCCGGCGGGGAGCAGGCCTTCACGGACGTAGTACTTGATCGTCGGCACCGGGACCCCGGTTCTGCGACTCAACTCTCCGATGCGCACCGCGTGTTCACCTCTTCGCTCTTGCCAGCCACAGCACTCATCATAGATAGTTCCACTATCGGATAGCAGATAGTTCCGCTATCTATTCGAGGAATCCGACGGAGGGGATACCTATGTCTTCATGGCGTTCTTGGCACCGGCCGCTCATGGTCTTCGCCGCCTCGATGGCGGTCGTATTCGTCGTTTCGGGCGTGGGCATGGTCGTCGACGACCGGGTTTTGGTGGGCTCGCCGATCTGGTTCAAGCCCCTCAAGTTCTCGGCCTCACTGATGATCTACGCGCTGACGCTGGCCTGGATGCTCTCGCTGGCCGGCCGCGGCCGCCGGGTGGGCTGGTGGGCCGGCACCGTCGTCGCGCTGACCGGCGCGATCGAGATTGTGATCATCACCGGGCAGGTGATCCGCGGCAAGCGCAGTCACTTCAACTTCGAAACCGCCTTCGACGGGATGCTGTTCAACATCATGGGGGCGACCATCGTCACCCTCTGGATCAGCTCTCTGATCATCGTCATCCTGTTGTTCCGCTCGCCGATGGCCGACCGCGCCGCCGCCTGGGCGATGCGGCTCGGCGCGGCCATCGCACTGGTGGGCGTCGCCCTCGGAAACCTGATGACACGGGCGACTCCGGAGCAGGAGGCGGCCGGTGGCCGCAGCGTCTCCCAGGTGGTCGGCGCCCACAGCGTCGGCGTACCCGAAGGCGGTCCCGCCATGCCGCTCACCGGCTGGTCGACCACCGGCGGCGATCTCCGCATCCCGCACTTCGTCGGTATGCACGCCCTTCAACTGATCCCGCTCTTCCTGCTCGCGCTCATCGTCCTGGCTCCGCGCTTCACCCGGCTGCGGGACGAGCGCGTACGGCTGCGGCTCGTGCTGGTCGCCTCGGGCACGTACGCCGCCGTGCTCGCCCTCGTTACCTGGCAGGCGCTGCGCGGCCAGCCGCTGATCCACCCGGACGGTGCGACGCTCGGCGCCGCGGCTCTGATCCTCGTCGCCGCCGCAGCCGGAGCGCTCGTATCGCTCCTGAGCACAACTCCCGCACCAACTCCCGCACAGGGCAGCGCAGATGACACCGAGAAGGAGCTTGTGGCATGACCGGAACGCTCTTTGAAATCACCTTCTGGCTGGCCGCCCCGTTCTGGCTGCTGATGATCTTCGCGCCGGCCTGGCCGCCGACCGCGCGGCTGGCCGCGTCGCCCTGGACCATCTCGGGTGTCCTCGTCATCTATGTCGTCATGGCGGTACCGGTCTTCCCGGAGCTCTGGACCGCGGTGAGCAGCCCGGACATCGACACCTTCCGCGAGCTGGCGGTACGGGCCAACGGCGCCGGCGCACTCTGGGCACAGGTCATCGCCTGGGATCTGCTCATCGGCCAGTGGATGTTCCTCGAGGCGCGACGACTGGGTATCCATCCCCTGGTGATGGGCCCCCTGCTGGTGCTGACCATCCTGCTGTCGCCGTTCGCCCTGCCCGTCTTCCTGGTGCTGCGCGCGGTGAAGGCCCGGTCCGCGACCCGAGCCACGGACCGGGCCGTACACCCGCTCTCGTACTAGAAAGCTCAACGGACTTCCGGTCAGGAAGCGGTTCGGCGTGCCGCACCCGAACCGATCCGCCTGGAATCAGCTGCGAACCCTGTACCAATCCACCTGGCCATCGGCTCCGAATGCCTGATGAAATCTGTCCGTCCACTCATCCACACCGTGGAGGAAAGTGCGCGTGAAAGAAGCCGTACACATCGGCGGCCCGACCTCGGCGGGTCCCGATCTGCAGCAACTGCTCGGCCTGGTGGCCAGAGGCGACCAGGAGGCCTTCTCCCGGGTCTACGACAGTGTCTGCGGACCTGTCCTCGGGCTGGTGCGCGCCGTGCTGCGCGACCCCGCCCAGTCGGAGGAGGTGACCCAGGAGGTGCTGATCGAGGTCTGGCGTACGGCAGCCCGCTTCCAGCCGTCCCGCGGTTCGGCGATGACCTGGATTCTCACGCTCGCGCACCGGCGAGCCGTGGACCGGGTCCGGTCGGCACAGTCCGCGAGCGACCGCGAGCGGCGAGCGGCGCTGCTCGAACGGACGCCGGCCTATGACGACGTCACCGAGCAGGTCGAGGCCCGCCTCGAACGTGAGCAGGTACGGCGGTGTCTGCGCAGCCTGACCGAGTTGCAGCGGCAGTCGGTGACGCTCGCGTACTACCGGGGGCTGGCCTACCGGGAAGTGGCCGAACTGCTCTCCGTGCCGCTCGGCACGGTCAAGACACGACTGCGCGACGGGCTCATCCGGCTGCGCGACTGCCTGGGGGTGAGCGCATGACCATCGCTGATCTGCACACGCTGACCGGCGCCTATGTGCTGCACGCGCTGGCGCCCGACGAGCGTGCCGAGTTCGAGCGGCATCTGGAGGTGTGTCCGGCCTGCGCACAGGAAGTACGCGAACTGGCCGCCACGGTCGGGAAATTGGGGCTCGCTGTGGCCGTGACGCCGCCGCCCGCGCTCAAGCAGCGGGTGATGCGGCAGGTCTCCGCGGAGCGCCAGGTTCCGCCGCGGGTCTCACGCCGGGCACGCCCCGGCGGCAACCGCGGCCGGGCTCTGTCGCGCTTCGCGCTGGCGGCCTGCCTCGCCGCTGCCGCCACCTTCGGTGGGGTGGCCGTCTGGCAGCACCAGGCGGCGCAGGACGCACGCGACCTGGCGCAGCGCTCTCAGCAGCAGGCCGAGGAACTGGCCTCGGTGCTCGCCGCCCCGGACGCGAGGGTCAGCGCCGTGAAGCTCAAGGACGGGGCGACCGGCACAGTGGTCGTCTCACGCGACAGGAACAAGGCGGCCTTCCTCGCCTCCGACCTGCCGAAGCCGCCGCAGGGCAAGGTCTACCAACTCTGGTTCAGCGACAGCGGAAAGATGCGTTCGGCGGGGCTGATGGACCCCGCGACCACCACCAACGCCGTCCTGATGGACGGACCGGTGAACACCGCCTCGGGCATGGGCATCACCGTCGAACCGGCGGGCGGCTCCCCCCAGCCGACCTCCGCCCCCCTTGCCCTGACGAGCTTCCCCGCCTGAGGAAGGACGGCGCATGAGTGTTGCGGTCATGCTCTTCACCTCCGATCTACGGCTGCACGACCAGCCGGCACTGCGTGCGGCACTGCGCGGCGCCGACGAGGTCGTGCCGCTGTTCGTGCTGGATCCGGGCATCCGGAAAGCGGGCTTCGACGCACCCAACCGCCGCGCCTTCCTCGCCGACTGCCTGGCCTCGCTCGATGCCGGGCTGCATGAACGCGGCGGTCGGCTGGTGATCCGTACCGGCCATGTCGCCGAGCAGGTCTGCCGGATCGTCGCCGAGACCGGGGCCCGCGCTGTGCATGTCGCCGCCGGGGTCAGCGCCTACGCCGTACGCAGGGAGGAGCAGCTGCGCAGTGCGCTGGCGGCGGTGCGCTGTGCCCTGCACGTCCATGACGCGGTGGTCACCGCGCTGCCGCCGGGGCGGGTCACGCCTGCCGACCGCGACCATTTCGCGGTGTTCTCGGCGTACTTCCGCAGGTGGGAGGCGGCCGGGCTGCGCGAGACCATGGCGGCTCCGCGGTCGGTGCCGGTCCCCGAGCTCGCCGGCCATCCGCTGCCGCGCCGCACCGCGGTGACCGGCGTGTCACCCGGTCTCGCCAAGGGCGGGGAGCCGGCGGGCCGACGGCGGCTGACCGCCTGGCTCGCCGACACAGACGCGGGCATCGCGGCGTACGCGGAGCGGCACGACGATCTGCCGGGCGATGCCACCTCCCGGCTCTCGCCGCATCTGCACTTCGGCACGCTCTCCGCCACCGAACTCGTCCACCGGGCGCGGCGCAAGGGCGGTCCTGGCGCGGACGCCTTCGTACGGCAGCTCGCCTGGCGGGACTTCCATCACCAGGTCCTGGCGGCCCGGCCCGGGGCGGCCCACGCCGACTACCGTGCACGCGGCGACCACTGGCGCAGTGACGAGAAGGCGATCGCCGCCTGGAAGGCGGGCCGCACCGGCTGCCCGATCGTGGACGCGGCGATGCGTCAGCTGCTGCACGAGGGCTGGATGCACAACCGCGGGCGGCTGCTGGCGGCGAGCTACTTCACCAAGACTCTGTACCTGGACTGGCGCATCGGCGCCCGCCACTTCCTGGATCTGCTGGTGGACGGGGACATCGCCAACAACCAGCTCAACTGGCAGTGGGTGGCGGGCACCGGGACCGACACCCGCCCCAACCGTGTCCTCAATCCGCTCGCTCAGGCGAAGCGATTCGACCCGCAGGGCGACTACGTACGCCGCTGGGTCCCTGAGCTCGCACAGCTGGCCGGGCCCGCCGTGCACCAGCCGTGGAATCTCGACGGGCTGGACCGGGCCCGGCTCGACTATCCCGATCCGCTGGTGGAACCGGCGGAAGGGCGGGCGCGGTTCGAGCGGGCCCGCGGCCTGCACTGATCGGAGATCCCCCGGGTCCGGGCACCCGGGGCAGGGCGGTCCTCACACCGTCTCCTCCTTCGTCAGCAGCAGTTGCTGCACATCCAGCCGGCCGGAGCGGAAGCCCGCTTCGGAGTAGGCGAGATAGAAGGTCCACATCCGGCGGAAGGTCTCGTCGAAACCGAGGGCGCCGACCGCGGCGGCTCGGTGGGCGAAGCGCTCACTCCACAGCCGCAGCGTCTCGGCGTAGTGCGGGCCGAAGCCGTACCGCTCGGCCACCCGCAGTCCGGTGCAGCCGGTGACGACCTGCTCGATCGCCTCGGTCGAGGGCAGCAGCCCGCCCGGGAAGATGTACTTCTGGATCCAGGTGCAGTTGGTTCGGGAGGCCGGCAGCCTCTCCTGCGTCGTAGTGATCGACTGAAGCGCGATCCGCCCGCCCGGCGCGAGCAGCCGGTCCAGCATCCTGAAGTACTCCGGCCACAGCTCCTCGCCGACGGCCTCGATCGTCTCCACGCTGACGATCGCGTCGTAGCGGCCGAGCACCTTGCGGTAGTCGCGCAGCAGGACGGTCACCCGGTCCGCCAGTCCCGCCTCGTGGACGCGTCGCCGCGCAAGCGCATGCTGCTCACTCGAGAGGGTCACGGTCAGCACGCGGGCGCCGCGCTGTGCCGCACGGATCGCCAACTCGCCCCAGCCTGTGCCGATTTCGAGCAGCTGAGTGCCGGATCCGACCTGCGCCAGGTCGAGCAGCCGGTCGATCTTGCGGTGCTGGGCGGCGGGCAGCAGATTCTGTTCGGCCGGGAAACCGCGGAAGAGGGCGGAGGAGTACGACAGGGTCTCGTCGAGAAAGAGCGCGAAGAGCTCGTTCGACAGGTCGTAGTGGTGGCCGATGCCGGCGCGGGGGCCGTCGGACGTTTTGCGGTGCCGGGCCTGCCGCGTGGGCGCCCAGGCTCCGCGCAGCCGGCGGAGGGGCTCGGGGGCGAGGGTCGCGGGGTTCTCGGCGAGTACGGCCAGTACGCCCACGAGGTCACGGGCCTCCCATTCGCCCGCCATGTACGACTCGCCGAAGCCGATGAGTCCGCTCGCGCCGATACGGCGGAAGAATGGCTGCGGATTGTGCACCTCCATGAGGGGCCCGCCCCGGCCGATCGGCGCGCCGCCCGCGAAGCGGACCCGTAGCGGCAGCCTGCCCAGCGCGCGCAGGACGAGCCGTTCGGCGGCGGCGGTCCGCAGCCGGGAGGTCCGGGGCAGCCGGGCCACGTCGGGCCAGCTCCGCGCGTCGACGGACGCGGCTCTCGATGGTGCCGAGGACACGGTCACGCTCACTTCACACCCTCCTGGGGGCACATGGCGGGAACGAGGTTGTACGGGCGGTCCGCGCAGATGGAGGCGGATGCCGTGGAACCGGATACCGGCGGATACGGCCAGGTTGGAGAGGGGCTGCGCAGGGCCGCATGGAGCAGGGGGGTGTGCGAATGCCCGCGGGGCCGGCCGTCCGCCTCGTACAGCGACACCTGGTGCGAGCGCTGCCGCACATACGCGGCGCTCAGCCCTGCGACTCCACCGCCGACCACGGCCGTACGCCGCAGTTCCGCTGTCATTCCCGCTCCCTCCCGGCCGGCTCCGGCACCGCCGTCCACCATTCATTCGGCGCGGTGGGGGCGTTGGATTGGTCGACGGGGAGATCTTTCGGCGGACGGCGCACAAGGAGTACGGGCGTGAGGACTTGGGCCCCGCGCGGACATGGACGTGTGACACCGGTGAAACAGCCCGTCCCTAATTTCTGTCACCCGACCGGAATCAACAACCGGAATCAGCGACAGGGGCTGCCATGACCGCCACCGCACCCACCGACGTACGACCCGATCCCCCGGAGAACGACCGCGGCGGCGACGCGACCGCGCTGGCCGGCTTCGGCTACCGGCAGGAGCTGCACCGCAGCATGGGGCGCTACGCCTCCTTCGCCGCCGGGTTCTCCTTCATCTCCGTCCTCACCACGGTCTTCCAGTTCTTCGCGTTCGGCTTCTCCTTCGGTGGCGCGGCCTTCTTCTGGACCTGGCCTGCCGTGCTGGCCGGGCAGTTGCTGGTCGCGGCCTGCTTCGCCGAACTCGCCGCCCGCTACCCGCTGTCGGGCGCGATCTACCAGTGGTCGACACGGCTCAGCACACCGTCCTTCGGCTGGTTCGCGGGCTGGATCATGGTGATCGGCCAGATCGTGGTGGTCGCCGCGGCAGCCCTGGCACTCCAGGTCGTACTCCCCGCGATCTGGCCGGGCTTCCAGCTGTTCGGCGGCGACCCGTCGCCCGTGACGCCGTCGGGCGCCGCGAACGCCGCGCTGCTCGCGGTCGTACTCCTCGTCCTGACCACCGCCGTCAACCTCCTCGACAACCGCGTCATGTCCGCCGTCAACCGCATCGGTGTGACCGCGGAGATCATCGGCGCGGTGCTGATCGTGGTGCTGCTCCTGACCCACTCCGAGCGTGGCGCGGGCGTCACCCTGCACACCGGCGGCCAGGGCGGAGCGATCGGCGCGCTGCTCGTCGGCTCCTTCACTGCGGCGTACGTCCTCATCGGCTTCGACAGCGCCGGCGAACTCAGCGAGGAGACCCGCAGCCCTCGCCGTACCGCCCCGCGCACGATCCTTCTCGCGCTGGTCTCGGCCGGTGTACTCGGCGGACTGCTGCTGCTCGGCGGGGTGCTGGCCGCGCCGAGTCTGACCGACGGGCGGCTCGCGACCGAGGGTCTGTCGTACGTCCTCACCAGCAGCCTCGGCGACGGTGTCGGCAAGGCGCTGCTCATCGATGTGGTGATCGCCATCGCGGTGGCCACGCTGGCCATCCAGACGGCGGGCGCCCGGATGCTCTTCTCGATGGCGCGCGACGGCGTCCTGCCCTTCTCGGCCCGCCTCGCAAAAGTCTCCCCGCGCACCGGAATGCCGGCCGGCCCCGCCCTGGCCGTCGGCGCGGCGGCCGCGGCGCTGGGCCTGCTCAACCTCGCCTCGCCGGAGGCCTTCCTCGCCATCGGCACGACCTGCATCGCCATGCTGTATCTGGCCTACGCGATGGTGACGGGCCCGATGCTGGTACGCAGACTGCGCGGCGAATGGGCCCGCGGCCCCGGCGCCGACGAGGTGGACGAGTCGGGCCGCCCACTGTTCTCGCTCGGCCGCTGGGGCCTGCCGGTCAACATCGTGGCACTGGCGTACGGCCTGTTCATGACGGTGAACCTGGCCTGGCCGCGGGCGGCGGTGTACGACCCGTCGGGCGGGCACTGGTACTTCCAGTGGTTCACGGTGCTGTTCCTGCTGGGCACGGTGGGAATCGGAGCGATTGCGCGCGCGTGGAGGGCGCGCCGGGCGATCCCGGCACCGGAGGCCGGGCCGGCGCCGGAGGCCGGTCCCGCCGGAGGGCTGCCGGAAGGTGCGGCGTAGCCACCGCCGTGGCCGCGCTGTGCCGCCCCGTCGCGCGCCTCAGGCTTTGCCGGCCCTGGCCCTCCTGCGCGGAAAATCGGCGTCGTCCTCGGCCAGCGGAAGCGGCCGGTGGCCTTCCGTGTGGTCGTTGACCCAGCCGCACACTCCGCATGCGTAGCGCCCGTCAAGACCGGATACGCGGGTACCGCACTGCCTGCACTCGGTCTCGGTGATCTCGGGGGCGATGAGGGCCTCGGGATCGGGGAGGGGCTCGAAGTCCGGCAGCCAGTTGTTCATCACCGCAGGCTACCGTCGGCCCCGCGCGGGTGCCGATGCGGTGTACTGCTCGCCGCTGAGCCTCTCTACGCTGGCGGAATGAACCGCGTGAACCGCGTCAACCGCATGGACCGAGTGATCGGCACAGTCGTAGGCTCGGCGGTCGGCGACGCGCTGGGTGCGCCCTTCGAGTTCCGTGAGCCGGGCGTCTACACCACGCAATTCCCGGACGGCGTGGGCGAGATGAGCGGGGGCGGCGGCTGGGACCCCGGCGAAGCGACGGACGACACACAGATGGCGGTGCTGGTCGGCGAATCACTGCTGGAACGGAACGGACTGGATCTGCCGGACATCTTCGGCCGGTTCCAGCGCTGGGCGGCGGACGATCCGAAGGACATCGGCCTCCAGACCGAGGACGTGCTGACGAACGGCTCGCCGTGGGACCTCGCGGCACCGCTGCACTTCCACATCACGGGCCGGGCGGCCGGGAACGGCTCCGTGATGAGGGCCTCGACATCGGCGGTGTACTTCGCGGGTGCAGGAACCAGGGCCACGATGGCGGCCGCCCGCCGGATCGCGGCGCTGACCCACGGTGACCGCGCGGCCTGGGAGGGCACGGCGATCCTCCACGAACTGGTCCGCGCGGCCCTGGACGGCGCGGATCCGCTCACCGCCGTGCCGCCGACGCTGCAGCTGGTCGACGCGGACTACCGCGCCGGATGGGCGAAGGTACTCGCAGCTGACTGGCACCCGGACGAGGCGACGGAGTTCAACGGCGCGGTATGGCCGTGTCTGGGCTCGGCGCTCTGGGCACTGCGCACAACGGCGTCGTACGAGGAGTCCGTGGCCGCGGCGATCGACCTGGGCGGCGACACGGACACGGTGGCGGCGGTGACGGGCATGCTGGCGGGGGCGGTGTACGGGATCGGGGCCATCCCGACGAGATGGCTGGAGCCGCTGCACGTACCGCTGCCGGGGTACGGGGGCCGGGTGCTGCGACTGGCTGAACTGACGTGGCTGGCCGAGGCGTTGGAGTCGTGACGGCCGCCGGAGGGCCGGGCCTGTGCGGGGCGGCCGGTGGGTCTCCGACGGCGCGAGGCCGCCGCGCGGCGGCGGTATGGGGTGTCAGCCCCTGTGCAGCCCTCCCGCCAGGGGCCCGGGGGGAGTCTTCGGTTTCGGGAAGGGGCGGGGTGAGGAAAACCGCGCCCTACCTCACGCCCCGGCGATCCGCAGCGCCGCATCCGCCGTCGCCCGCGCGAACACCCCCACCGCCCGCTCCGGATCCGACCTGTGCACCAGGATCACGCCCTCGATCAGCCCGAACACCAGGTCCGTACGGAGCTGGAGCTCGCCCTTGTCCAGCTCGGCCCCCGCCGCCGTCGCCCCCAGCAGCTGCCCGTACGCGTCCTTCAAATCCGCCCGCACCCGGTGGAAGCCGGCGAAGCGTTCGCCCCGCACCTCCGGCAGCAGATACAGCGCGCCCAGGTTGTGCGGCCCGCCGCACAGCAGCTCCACGTCCGAGCGGCACAGCTCCCACAGGAGCGTCTCCGCCGGACGCGTATCGTCCGCGAGCAGGTCGCGCGCCAGGGTCAGGGAGGGCGTGACCGTCGACTCGAGGAGCTCCGCGAGCAGGTCCTCCTTGCCCCCGAAGTAGTGGTACATCGTCGCCTGGCGCATCCCCGCGCTCTCCGCGACCACCCGCGTCGTGGTCGCCGCGTAGCCGTGCGTCGTGAACAACTCGGCCGCCGCGGCCAGCAGTTCGTCGCGCGCGGACAGCCCGCTGTCCGGCCGCTGCTCCGCGCGCGGCCGCCCGACCCGTCGTCCTGTGGTGGTGCCCATGCAGCCGATCGTCGCACACCCTCGGAGCGCCAACCGCACACCCCTTCGACCTGGGTCCCGGTGAGCGTTCCGTAACCGGCCGGCAACGGACGGGCAACGGCCCCGACTCCCCCTCCGCCTAATTTCTGTCGCGCGACAGAAATGACCACCGAGCCGGAGGAGGAACGCCGCAATGGCGACCGCGACGACATACGGGGCCCGCGACCACGCCCGTGCGCAGGACGGCGCCCGCGCCGAGGCCATGCCGGTCGTGCCCGCGACCGACTGGCCCGCGCCGCCCTGCGGGGCCGGACATCTGGTGTGGGCCGAGACCGTCGCGGGCGGCAACTACACCCACCGCGTGCTCGCCCGCGGCACTGAGCTGCGGCTCACGGACCTGCACGGAGACGCCTGCGCGCATGTGCTGCTGTACGTGGACGGGCGACCGTGGGAACGCCTCAACGCCGCCGACACGGTCAAGGTCCAGTGGAACGCCTACCTCCGCGCCGGGCAATTGCTCCTCTCCGACCAGGGCCGCGTACTCGCCACTCTCGTCGCGGACACCGGAGGCCGGCACGACGCCCTGTGCGGCACCTCCACGCTCGTACGCAACACACAGCGGTACGGGGACGGTTCACCCCAGTCCGCCTCCCCGGCCGGCCGCGAGCTCCTCAAGCTCGCCGCGCTCAAGAACGGACTGGAGCCGCGCGATCTCCCGCCCTCCCTCTCCTTCTTCCAGGGCGTGGAGGTACGGGACGACGGCGCACTGGACTTCACCGGATCGGCCGGCCCCGGAGCCTCCGTGACGCTCCGCGCCGAGCAGGATCTGACGGTGCTGATCGCGAACGTCCCGCATCCTCTGGACCCGCGCGCCGAGTACACCAGCACGGCGCTGGAGGTGCTGGCCTGGCGCGCCGCGCCCACCGCGCCCGGCGATCCGCTCCGGGAGGCCTCACCCGAGGGACGCCGCGCCTACGCCAACACCATTGATTTCCTTGCCTCGAGGGGACTCGCATGAGCGCGACCACCGTCGTACCCGCCTGCGCCGCCTGGTCCGCCGTCGTCCGCGTCGGTGAGCAGCTGACCATCACCGATCTGCACGGCAATCAGGCCGTGGACTTCCTGGTGTACGACGCCCACGACACCGCCGTCCGCTACAGCGCAGCCGACACCGTCCACGCCCAGGGGAACATCTTCCTCACCACCGGGAGCGTGCTGATGTCGAACGAGCACACCCCGCTGATGACCGTCACCGAGGACACCTGCGGACGGCACGACACGGTCGGCGGCGCCTGCTCCAAGGAGTCCAACACCCTGCGCTACGGACACCACACCTGGTCGCAGCACGCCTGCGTCGACAACTTCCTCGCGGAGGGCGCGCGTTACGGCCTCGGCAAGCGCGATCTGGTCTCCAACATCAACTGGTACATGAACGTCCCGGTCGAGAAGGACGGCACGCTCGGCATCATCGACGGCATCTCCGCGCCGGGCCTGCGCGTCACCCTGCACGCCGAGACCGATGTCCTGGTCCTCGTCTCCAACTGCCCTCAGATCAACAACCCGTGCAACGGATTCGAACCGACCGCCGTCAAGATGACGATCAGCGAGGCCGCCGTATGACCGCGTTCGACACGCTGCTGGTCGCCAACCGGGGCGAGATCGCCGTCCGTATCATCCGCACCGCCCGCCGCCTCGGGCTGCGTACGGTCGCCGTCTACTCCGACCCCGACCGCGCCGCACCTCATGTCCGGCTCGCCGACGAGGCGGTACGGCTCGGCCCCGCGCCCGCCAAGGAGTCGTATCTCGACGCCGATCTCATACTCAGGGCCGCGAAGGACACGGGCGCGGGCGCCATCCACCCCGGTTACGGCTTCCTCTCCGAGGACGCGGACTTCGCGCGCCGCTGCGAGGACGCCGGGCTCGTCTTCGTCGGGCCGACCGCCGGGCAGCTGGAACTCTTCGGCGCGAAGCACACCGCGCGGGCCGCCGCCGAGGCCGCGGGCGTACCGCTCGCCCCCGGCACCGGGCTGCTGCCCGACCTGGCCGCCGCGCTGGCGGCGGCGGACGGCATCGGCTACCCGGTGATGCTCAAGGCGACGGGCGGCGGTGGCGGCATAGGCATGCGGGCCGTGCACGACGCCGAGGGCCTGGCCGACGCATGGGAGCGGGTGCACCGGGTCGCCGCGGCCTCCTTCTCCTCGGCCGGCGTCTTCCTGGAGCGCCTGGTCGAGCGCGCCCGCCATGTCGAGGTGCAGATCTTCGGTGACGGCGAGGGCCGGGTGGTCACCTTCGGCGACCGCGACTGCTCGCTCCAGCGCCGCAACCAGAAGGTGCTGGAGGAGGCCCCGGCGCCAGGTCTGCCCGATTCCGTACGCACACAACTGACGTCCTCCGCACGGGAGTTGTGCGCCAGTGTCGGTTACCGCTCGGCCGGCACGGTCGAGTTCGTGTATGACGCGGCCCGGGAGGAGGCGTACTTCCTGGAGGTCAACACCCGCCTCCAGGTGGAGCATCCGGTGACCGAGGAGATCTATGGCGTCGATCTCGTCGAGTGGATGCTGCGGCTCGCGCAGGGCGAGACGGCTGTCGTACGCGAGCCGGGCGCACCGCGCGGACACGCCGTCGAGGCCCGCGTCTACGCCGAGGACCCGAGCCGCGACCACCGCCCCGGCGCCGGCCTGCTGACCCGGGTGTCCTTCCCCACCGACGTACGTGTCGACTCCTGGGTCGAGACGGGGACAGAGGTGACGACGGCGTACGACCCGATGCTGGCGAAGGTCGTGGCGTACGGCGCCGATCGTGCCGAGGCCATCGAGCGGCTGGACTCCGCGCTGGCCGCGACCCGCGTCGACGGCATCGAGACGAATCTGGGCCTGGTGCGGGCCGCGCTCGCCGACGCGTCCGTACGGGCCGCCGCACACAACACCGCGACGCTGGCGACGATCAGCGACCCGACGCCGCGGATCGAGGTCATGGCGTCGGGAACCCTCACCACCGTCCAGGACTGGCCGGGCCGCACCGGCTACTGGCAGGTCGGCGTGCCGCCGTCGGGGCCGATGGACGATCGCTCGTTCCGCCTCGGCAACCGCGCGCTCGGCAACGACGAGGGCACGCCAGGACTGGAGTGCACGCTGCAGGGTCCGACGCTGCGGTTCACGCACGCGGCGACGGTCTGCGTTGCGGGCGCGCCCGCGCCGGTGACGGTCGACGGTGAACCGGTCAGCCAGTGGGAGCCGTTCACCGTCCCCGCGGGTTCCTCACTGGCCATCGGCACCCCCGGCGGCCAGGGCCTGCGCACCTACATCCTGTTCGCGGGCGGTCTGGACGTCCCGGACTTCCTGGGCAGCGCGGCCACGTTCACGCTGGGCCGGTTCGGCGGCCACGGCGGCCGGGCGCTGCGTACGGGCGATGTCCTGCACGGCGGCACGGCGGCGGTGACCGGCCCGGGCGTTGCCGGCGCGCCCGTCCCGCACGCCGAGCGCCCCCTCTTCCCGAACTTCTGGCACATCGCGGTGACAGAAGGCCCGCACGCCGCACCGGAGTTCTTCACCGAGGAGGACATCCACGACTTCTATGCCGCCGAGTGGAAGATCCACTTCAACTCCGCGCGCACGGGCGTGCGGCTGATCGGCCCGAAGCCGCGGTGGGCGCGGACGGACGGCGGGGAGGCGGGACTGCACCCGTCCAACATCCACGACACTCCGTACTCGGTCGGCGCGGTCGACTACACCGGAGACATGCCCGTGCTGCTGGGCCCGGACGGCCCGTCGCTCGGCGGCTTCGTCTGCCCGGCGACGATTCTGAAGGCGGAGCGCTGGAAACTCGGCCAGCTACGGCCGGGGGACACGGTCAGGTTCGTCCCGGTGACGGTCGAGGGCGAGGAGCGCCGGATCATCGTCGACGGCGGGATCCTCGGGCGGGGCGAGTCGGTCACGTACCGCCGCAGCGGGGACGACAATCTGCTGGTCGAGTACGGGGAGATGCAGCTGGATCTCGCTCTGCGGATGCGGGTGCACGCACTGGCCGAGGCGGTGGCGGCAGAGGAACTGCCGGGCGTCGTGGATCTGACGCCGGGCATCCGCTCGCTCCAGATCCAGATCGACCCGGAGACCCTCTCCCAGTCGGCCCTCCTCTCCGTCCTGACCCGCCTCGAGTCCGAACTCCCGCCCTCGAACGCCCTGGTGGTGTCGTCACGGACGGTCCACCTCCCCCTGTCCTGGGACGACCCGGCGACGCGGGAGGCGATCGCCCGCTATATGGCCGGGGTTCGGGACGACGCGCCGTGGTGTCCGTGGAACATCGAGTTCATCCGCCGCGTCAACGGCCTCGATTCGGTGGACGACGTCTACCGCACGGTCTTCGACGCGGAATATCTCGTACTCGGGCTGGGCGACGTCTACTTGGGCGCACCGGTCGCCACGCCGCTGGACCCGCGGCACCGGCTGGTCACGACGAAGTACAACCCGGCCCGGACATGGACGGCGGAGAACTCGGTCGGGATCGGCGGCGCGTACTTGTGCGTCTACGGCATGGAAGGGCCCGGCGGTTATCAGTTCGTGGGCCGTACGACTCAGGTGTGGTCACGCTGGCAGGAACGGCCGTGGCTGCTGCGCTTCTTCGACCGGATCAAGTGGTACGCGGTCGAGGCGGACGAACTTCTGGAACTTCGCGCGGACATGGCGGCGGGCCGCTTCACGCCCCGTATCGAGGAGGGAACGTTCTCGCTGGCGGACCACCAGCGCTTCCTCGTCGAGAACGCGGAGTCGATCGCGTCCTTCCGCGCCCGCCAGTCGAGGGCCTTCGGGGCGGAACGCGACGCATGGGAGGCGGCGGGCGAGTTCACCCGCGCGGAGTCGACTGGCGCGCCCGCGGTCCCCGAACTGGACGTTCCGCCGGGCGGGCAGGTCGTGGAGGCCGAATTCGCCGCCTCGGTCTGGCAGTTGAACGTGGAGCCGGGGGCTGTTGTCACGCCCGGTCAGCCGCTGCTGACGCTGGAAGCGATGAAGATGGAATCCCGCGTGCACGCGCCGTACGCGGCGCGGGTCGCGCGATTCCTGGTCACGCCCGGCACCCAGGTGGAAGCGGGCACCCCGCTGGCCATCCTGACCCCCACGAACCCCTGACCGGGGCGGAGTCCTCCCCCACCCCGCGCCTTCCCGGGCTTCGCCGCCAGACCCCCAGTCCTCAATCTCCGGACGATCAAGCCTCGCCGGCGATTGAGGCGCGGGGTCCGGGGCGGAGAGCCCCGGTTACGGGAAGGGGCGGGTAGGGGACAAGATCCCCAGCCCGTACCTCGACCACCCCCCACCCCAAGGAGCCGCCCCCATGCCCACCACCGCCCTCGCCCGCGTCCGGGACGCATACGACCGCATCGACCGCGCCCGTCGGCCCGACATCTGGATCACCCTCCGCCCCCGCGCCGACGCCGAATCGGACGCCCGCGCCGTCGACGCGCGCGTCGCCGCCGGTGAGCAACTCCCCCTCGCCGGCCGCGCCGTCGCCGTCAAGGGCAACATCGACATCGGCGGCCTCCCCACTACCGCCGGCTGCCCCTCCTACGCCTATACCCCGTCCGCCGACGCCCCCTCCGTCGCCAGGCTCAGAGCCGCCGGTGCCATCGTGCTCGGCAGTACCAACATGGATCAGTTCGCCACCGGCCTCGTCGGCACCCGCTCGCCGTACGGCGCGGTACGCAGCGCCCACGACCCGGCAAGGATCGCCGGAGGATCCAGCTCCGGATCCGCCGTCGCCGTCGCCCTCGGCATCGCGGACCTCGCGCTCGGCACGGACACCGCCGGCTCCGGCCGTGTCCCCGCCGCCTTCAACGGCATCGTCGGCATCAAGCCCACCCGAGGCATCGTCCCCACCGACGGCGTCGTCCCCGCCTGCGCGAGCCTCGACTGCGTCAGCGTCTTCGCCCGCACACTCCCCGAGGCCGAACTCGCCCTCGCCCTCATCGCCACGCCACCCGGCCGCGCGGCCCCGCACCGCACCCCCGGCCCCTGGCGGGTCGCTGTGCCGCCGACGGAGCAGCTCGGGGCCATGGACGAGGGCTGGGTCGAGGCATACGAAGCGGCAGCAGGCCGTCTCGCGCACGCCGGCGCCCTCCTCAGCCCCATCGACCTCACCCCCTTCACCGAGGCGGCCGCGCTCCTCTACGACGGCGCATTCGTCGCCGAGCGCTACACCGCCACAGGCGCCTTTGTCGACAAGGAAACGAACGACCTCGATCCCACCGTCGCCGCCATCATCCGCCGCGCCCGCGACATCCCCGCCCATCGGCTCTTCGCCGACCAGGCCCGGCTCAGCGCCCTCCGCGCCCGCGCCATGACCGCCCTCGCGGAAGCGGACGCGCTCCTCCTGCCCACCACTCCAGGCCACCCCACCCTCGACGACGTCGCCGCCGACCCGTTCGGCGCCAATGCCCGGCTCGGCCGGTTCACCAACTCCACCAATCTCTTCGACCTCGCCGCGGTCGCCGTCCCCGCAGGTGAAGTGGACGCCCGCCCCTTCGGCGTCATGCTGATCGGCCCGGCCGGCACGGACGACCGACTCGCCCGGATCGCCGCACTGCTCACTCCGCCCGTTCGCCTCGCCGTCGTCGGAGCCCACCTCACCGGCCAGCCCCTCAACCCCCAACTCCTCGCCCTCGGCGCCCGGTTGATCCGTACCACCACCACAGCCCCCGCCTACCGGCTCTTCGCCCTGCGTACCGACCCGCCCAAGCCGGGCCTTGTCCATGTGGACAGCGACGGTCGGCATATCGAGGCCGAGATCTGGGAGCTGCCTCCGGAGGGCCTCGGCACGCTCACCGCCACCCTCCCCCGCCCCATGGCGATCGGCCGCCTGGAACTGGCCGACGGCACCACCGCCCCCGGTTTCCTCTGCGAACCCGCCGCCCTCGACGGCGCCGTCGACATCACGGCGTACGGCGGCTGGCGAGCGTACAGAAACAGTTGACTCGGCCCCAACACGCCTGTTCCACTGGGCAGATGCGCCCTCGGCTGCGGTTGGTCACCCGCGACCACATCGACTTCGGTCGTGTGTGGTCCGCCTCGTGTTGCCTCTGACGGTTCCACACCGGCTCCACGCCACTGACCACGTCACCGCATCACGAGACATGAGGCCGCACCATGCCCGTCGAGTTTCTCGGCATCGCCGCAACCAATGAAGGCTCCGAAGTCACGCCCCGTTCCGGGCCGTCCTTCGACAAGGAGTACACGCTCAAGCTCGCCCGCGCCCACGAGGACCACGGCTGGGACCGCGTCCTGTTCGCGTACGGCTCCGGCTCGCCCGACCCCTCCCCGGCCGCCGCGTACATCGCGGCCCGCACCGAGAAGCTCCAGATCCTCGTCGCGCACCGCCCCAACGTCGCGTACCCGACCTTCGCCGCGAAGACCTTCGCCACGCTGGACCGGATCAGCGACGGCCGGCTCGCCGTCCACTTCATCACCGGCGGCAACGACCACGAGCAGCAACGCGAGGGCGACTTCCTCACCAAGGACGAGCGCTACGCCCGTACCCGCGAAGCCATCCAGATCATCAAGAAGGCCTGGACGAGCCATGAGCCCTTCGACCACGAGGGCACGCACTACCGCTTCAGCGACTTCGTGAGCGACACCTTCCCCGTACAACAGCCGCATCCGCGCGTCTCGTTCGGCGGTTCCTCGCCCGCGGCCTACGAGGCCGGTGGTGCCGAGGCCGATATCTACTGCCTCTGGGGCGAGCCCCTCGCCGAGACCGCTCAGCAGATCGAGTCGGTGAAGGCGGCCGCGAAGGCGGCGAGCCGCACCGATGTCCCCAAGATCCAGGTGGCGTTCCGGCCGATCATCGCGCCCACCGAGGAACTCGCCTGGGAGAAGGCGTACCGGACCCTCGACCGGATCAAGGCACGCAAGGCGGGCGCGCCGCCCAGCCGCCGCCACCCGCTCAAGGACCCGGAGAACACGGGCTCACAGCGCCTTCTGACCGTCGCCGCGCGGAGCGAGCGGCACGACCGCGCGCTGTGGACGCCGACCGCGGCCGAAACGGGCGGCGCGGGCAACTCCACCGCGCTCGTCGGCACGCCCGAGACCGTCGCCCGGGCACTGCTCGACTACTACGACCTCGGCGTGGAGATTCTCTCCGCCCGTGGCTACGACCTGCTGGACGACGCGATCGACTTCGGCCGCCAGGTGATCCCGATCGTGCGTGAGGAAGTCGCCAAGCGCGACGCCGCGAAGGCGATTGACGCCGCCGCGTGACGACGGCCGGCCCCGGCACCTTGCGTGGACAGCCCTGTGGACCCGGCGGATGATGGGAAAAGAGGGATCCATAGGGACGGAAGGTGGGAATCGCTATGGCTGAACACCCGGACTGTGCCCTGATACGCCGGGGTTACGCAGCGTTCGGATCAGGTGACATGGAGACGCTGGGCTCCTTGATGACGGCGGATGTCGTCCACCACGTACCCGGAAGCAGCCCGATATCCGGGCACCACAAGGGCCGGGACGCCGTTCTCCAGCTCTACCGCAGGTTCGGCGAGGAGACCAACGGCACCATGCTGATCGAGCTCGAAGCCGTGCTCGCCGACGGGCGCGGCCATGTGATGTCCTTCCACACATCCCGGGCCGACCGGGGTGACCACGGCCTCGAAATGCGCGAAGGACTGTTCTTCACGATCGTCGGCGGAAAGATCTCCGACATCGACGAGTGCCTCGAAGACATCGACGAGTCCGACAGGTTCTGGAACTGACCGGAAACGCTGTGGCCCCGTTCACCAGCGGCCGGTGGTGAACGGGGCCGTTATGCGTCGCTCGCTCAGCCCACCGAGCTGTACGCCACCACACCCCGCAGCAGCGCGTCGACCGCCCTGCGCGCGTTCTTGGCGACCGTGCTGCCCTCGCGCGGCGCGGCTGCCGCGATCTGGCCGAGGACGTCGATGACCTGCTTGCTCCAGCGGACGAAGTCGCCGGCAGGCATCTCCGCCTCGCGCAGCACCTCGTCCAGGCTCCGGTCGGAGGCCCACTGGTACGCGGCCCAGGCGAAGCCGAGATCGGGTTCGCGCTGTCCGACACCCTCCGCCTGGTTGATCTTGAACTCTTCCTCCAGGGCGTCGAGCCGGCCCCAGATGTGCACCATCTCGCCGAGTGCGACCTTCGCCTTGCCCGCCGGGACCTTGGGCGCCACCGCGTCGTCCGACTGCCGCGCCTCGTACACCAACGCCGAGGCGCAGGCGGCCAGTTCGGCCGGACTGAGTCCCTCCCACACACCGTCACGCAGGCATTCGCTCGCCAGCAGATCCAGCTCGCCGTACAGCCGGGCGAGCCGCCTGCCGTGCTCGGTGACCTCGTCCGCGCGCAGATAGTCCAGCTCGGTCAGCAGCGCCACGATCCGGTCGAAGGTACGGGCGATGGTGTTCGTACGCCCCTCGATGCGCCGCTCCAGCTGCTGGGTGTCGCGCTGCAGCCGGTGGTACCGCTCCGCCCACCGCGCATGATCCTCGCGCTCGTCGCAACCGTGGCAGGGGTGCGCGCGCAGCTCCGCACGGAGCCGGCTGATCTCACGGTCGTCGGCGGCCGCGGCCCGCTGCTTGCGGTGCCGCTCGGGAACGATGTGGCCGGCCTTCGTCCGCAGCGCGGACGCCAGATCGCGCCGCGACTGGGGCGAGCGTGGATTGAAGGACTTCGGGATCCGCATCCGCTCCAGCGCCTCGACCGGCACCGGGAAGTCCATCGACGCCAGCCGCTTGACCTGCCGCTCGGCGGTCAGGACCAGCGGCCGCGGGCCGTCGTGCTGCTCGAAGCCGCGGTGGCCGTTACTACGTCCGGCCGGGAAGCCCGGGTCGAGCACCAGCGCGAGGCCCGCGAACTTGCCCGTCGGGACATGGATGACATCACCGGGCTTCAGCTTCTCCAGCGAGGAGGCCGCGGCGGCCCGCCGCTGTGCGACGCCCTGCTTGGCCAGCTCCGTCTCGCGGTCCTTGAGCTCACGGCGCAGCCGTGCGTACTCCTCGAAGTCCCCCAAGTGGCAGGTCATGCCCTCGCGGTAACCCTCGAGCCCCTCTTCGTTCTTCTGCACCTGGCGACTTATGCCGACGACCGACTTGTCCGCCTGGAACTGCGCGAACGACGTCTCGAGCAGCTCGCGCGAGCGGTGGCGCCCGAACTGCTGCACCAGATTGACGGCCATGTTGTACGAGGGCCTGAAGCTGGAGCGCAGGGGATATGTGCGGGTGCCCGCGAGACCGGCGAGTGCGGCCGGGTCCATGCCCCGCTGCCACAGCACCACCGCATGGCCCTCGACATCGATGCCGCGCCGTCCGGCCCGGCCGGTGAGCTGGGTGTACTCACCAGGGGTGATGTCGGCGTGCTGCTCGCCGTTCCACTTGACGAGCTTCTCCAACACCACTGACCGGGCAGGCATGTTGATGCCGAGCGCCAGTGTCTCGGTGGCGAAGACGGCCTTGACCAGACCGCGTACGAAGAGCTCTTCGACGACCTCCTTGAAGGTCGGCAGCATGCCGGCGTGGTGCGCGGCGATGCCCCGCTCCAGACCTTCCAACCACTCGTAGTAACCCAGGACATGCAGATCCTCGCCGGGGATGGCGGCGGTCCGCTCCTCGACGATCTCGCGCACCTTGAGCCGCGCTTCCTCGTCGTTGAGCCGCAGCCCCGCGTACATGCACTGCTGTACGGCAGCTTCGCAGCCCGCCCGGCTGAAGATGAAGGTGATCGCGGGCAGCAGCCCTTCCGCGTCGAGCCGCTCGATGACCTCGGGCCGTCCCGGTGTCCAGATCCGGGTGCGCTGGCGCCGCTCACGCTCACGGTCCGCCTCACGGACCATCTTGCCGCGGCGGCGGTCGCGAGGGTTGTACGTGCGCTGGTTCTCCATCCGTGCCATGCGTACGAGATCGGGGTTGACCTCGCGCCGGGTCACACCGCGGCCGCCGTGGTCGGTCTCCTCCTCGAAGAGGTCGTACATCCGGCGGCCGGCCATGACGTGCTGCCACAGCGGCACGGGCCGGTGCTCGGAGACGATCACCTCGGTGTCGCCACGGACGGTGTCCAGCCAGTCGCCGAACTCCTCGGCGTTCGAAACGGTGGCCGACAGGGACACCAGGGTCACCGACTCAGGGAGGTGAATGATCACTTCCTCCCAGACGGCACCGCGGAAGCGGTCGGAGAGGTAGTGGACCTCGTCCATGACCACATGGCCGAGCCCGAACAGGGACTGCGAGCCCGCGTACAGCATGTTGCGCAGTACCTCGGTGGTCATCACGACCACCGGTGCCTCGGAGTTGACGCTGTTGTCGCCGGTGAGCAGGCCGACCTTGTCCGCGCCATAGCGCCTGGCGAGGTCGGTGTACTTCTGGTTGGACAGTGCCTTGATGGGTGTGGTGTAGAAGCATTTGCGGCCCTGCTGAAGAGCCAGGTGGACGGCGAACTCGCCGACGATGGTCTTGCCGGAGCCGGTGGGCGCCGCGACGAGCACGCCCTTGCCCGCTTCCAGGGCCTGACAGGCTTCGATCTGGAAGGGGTCCAGGTCGAATTCGTACAGCGCTCGGAAGGGGGCCAGCGCAGTGGCCTCCTCAGCGGCGCGGATACGGGCAGCGGCGTAGCGCTCAGCGGGAGAGAGGTCCTCGGTCATCTTGCTCACGAGCCTACCCGTCACCTCTGACAGTGAGCGCGATCTTTAATTGACCGGGGCAAGTACCGGTACGGGCACCCGCACGGCGCCCGGAACGCACAAGCGGCCGGTTGCGCGGCGTGCGCGCCCCGGCCGCGTCCCGCGGTGGTACTGGCGAAAAAGGTGATCCCGCCGGTCATCCGGCGGACCCGGCAAGGTCAGGTGATGTCGTCGTAACCGTTGATCCGGTTCGAACGCCCACCGTCCGCTTCGCCGCCGGTCTGTTCCGGTACGGAGCGCGCGGCCAGGACGGGCTCGACGTCACTGACGGCCTCGGGGGTCAGATCGAGGTCGGAGGCCTCATCGTCGTCCAGCTCGGCGTCCGGGTCGTGGCGGCGTCGCCGCTTGTCGTTCAGCAGCGAGAAGCCGACGGCCATGAAGTAGAGGATGCTGATCGGGCCGGCCAGCGCGATCATGCCGATCGGGTCCGTCGTCGGGGTGATCACGGCACCGAAGACGAAGACACCCATGATGACGCCGCGCCACCACCGGGCCATGCGCCGACCGCTGAGGATGCCCGTGAGGTTGAGCATCACCAGCACGAGCGGCAGCTCGAAGGCGAGCCCGAAGACGAGCACCATCCGCAGCGTGAAATCGAGGACGTCGCCCAGCGACAGGATGTTCGCCGAGCCGTCCGGCGTAAGGCTGATCAGGACCTTCACGCTGACGGGGAGGATGAGGTACGCGAGGTAGGCACCGGCGGCGAACAGCGGTACCGCCGCGCCGACGAAGGCGTACGTGTACCTCTTCTCGCTCTTGTGCAGTCCAGGTGCCACGAAAGTCCAGAGCTGGTAGAGCCAGACCGGGCTCGCGACAACAAGGCCGGTGGTCAAGCTCAGCTGGATCGTCGTGCTGAAAGGCGCAATCAACGTGTTGAAGGAGACGATCGCGCAGTTTCCGCCGTTACTCGTCACGCCCGGCGGACATTTGGGCACCGACTTCGTCAGGAACTGCATGAGCTGCTCGCTGTACATCAGGGCCACAATCGTGACCGCCATGATGGCGAGCATTCCCTTCGCGAGCCGGTTGCGAAGCTCTCGCAGGTGCTCCACGAGAGGCATCCGCCCCTCGGGGTCCTTCTCCTGCTTGCGGGCAGACTTGAGCAACCCACGTCCTCATCTCGTGCGGCAGGCCATCACCGTTGTTTCGGTGCGTGCGGCGGCCCAGGGTCAGCGCTTGGTGGTGTCGGTCGGCTCGGTCACGGGCCGTGAGCTGGTCACATCACCGGGCGCGGCCTGGATGGTGCGCGACGGGGGCTGGTCCTGGGCGGCGCCTGGCTGCGGCGGGTCGGCCGGGGCGCTCTGCGTGTCGTCCGACTTCATGGCCTTGGCCTCACTCTTGAGGATTCGGGCCGACTTGCCCAGCGAACGGGCCATGTCCGGAAGCTTCTTGGCGCCGAACAGCAGGACGATGACGACGAGGATGAGAATAATCTCGGTGGGGCCGAGCCTACCCATAGCTGTTTACCTTCTTCACCGAGGCGACAGGGAGTCTGATTGCCCGACTGCCGGACAAATGTCTGGCCACCGCGCTGCCAGCGATCGTAACCCGCAGAAGTAAACAAATGGCAATGCCTGCGCATACGCACGATTTGCAACCCGTGCCCCCACTGTCCGGGCCGCCACCAGCAGCGTACCGCTCGCGGTTCCGGCGCAGCAGAGTGCACCCGGGCTATCGCAAGGCGTCACCGGTGCGGGCCAGACCGGTCGCCGCGTTCTCCAGATCCTCCGCGGCACGGTTGATCCGCTCCGTGGTGCGGGCCACTTCGATACCCAGCCGCTGGGCCTCGAGAAAGACGCGGATACCGAGAATGCCGAGTACAGCGATCCCGAGGAAGCCAAGGGCGATGGCGAGCATGGGCCGGAGCATGGGCAGAACCTAGACCATTCTAGACGGTGGAGTAGAGGCGCAGAGTCCGTACGCCGCCGCCGGTGAGGAGCTCGACGATGCGCTCCCCGGCCGGCTTGCGGACGGCCATGTCGCACTCGGGGCAGGTGAAGGAGTAGAAGGTGGTGCGGCGGCTGGCTCCGATGGCGAGCCGCAGCGCCCCTGCGGAGAGCTCGAAACGAGCGCGGCACTCGGGGCACGCGGCCTTGTAGAGGACCGGCCCCACCGTCGCCGGAATTCCAGACATCACAGACATACCGCGCGAATCCCCTTATTTCTGAGCGTCATGGGCAGCGAGTTATTCCTGGGCGTCATAGGCAGCGAGCGCCTCACGCGCCGCCAGCCGGGCACTGTCCGTCAGGTCCTGCGGCGAGACGATCCGCCCGTCCCGCCCCAGCCGCAGCGCCAGCCGCCGCAGCGAAGCGGGAGCAGGCGTACGCAAAGTGATGCGCAGACCACCCTCCGGCAGCTCCTCCGCGCTGTCGTGCGGGTAGTACTCGGCGACCCAGCGACCGCCGGGGCCGACCTCGACCACGACCTCCGGATCGTCCGCGGACGGCTGCACCAGCCCTTCGGACAGATCCCGCAGCTCGATCTCGGGCGGTGCGGCCGGGGCGTCGAGCAGCTTGATCTCGGCCACCCGGTCGAGACGGAAGGTCCTGCGCGCCTCGGAGAGACGGCACCATGCCTCCATATACGTATGACCCACCGCGAAGAGCCGGATCGGGTCCACCTCGCGCTCGGTGAGCTCGTCGCGCGCGGGCGAGTAGTACTTCAGCCACAGCCGCCGCCGCTCCGAGATCGCCCGGTCCACATCGGCGAAGACACCACCCTCGGACTGGAAGGTGACGGAGAGCCGGGAGCTCGCGCCGGCCGCCTCGCCCGCCGCGGTCTCCAGTTTGGCGGTGGCCCGCAGCAGCGCCTCGCGGTCGCCCTCGCGCAGCCCGGGCAGGGTGGCGACGGCGCGCGCGGCCACCAGCAGGGCGGTCGCCTCGTCGGCAGCGAGCCGCAGCGGCTCAGCTGTACTCGTGCCGGACGCATCCGGATTGCGCCACCAGATGCGGTCACCGTCAGTGTCGATGTCGAGCAGATCGCCGCCGCGGAAGCTGGTCCCGCACATCGGCAGTACGTCGAGGTCGGAGATCAGCTCGTCCTCGGTGATCCCGAAGGCGCGGGCGACGTCCCCCACGCGCGCGCCGGGGCGCTCGCGCAGATAGGTCACCAGCGAGAGCATTCGCCGGGTCTGGTCAATGGCGTTGGCGGCCATGGTTGTACGAGTCCCCCTCAGCCCTTGGCCACGGCACGGAGCCGGTCGACCACATCGGCCCGCAGATCCGCGGGCTCCAGTACGACGACGTCCGGGCCGAATTCCACGAGCCAGGCATCGAGCCCGTGCCCGTACGGAATCTCCAACTCGTCCCAGCCCTCGCCCAGTTCCCGGATGGACTGTGCTCTTGAGCGCAGCGGATAGCCGCAGCCGGCGCGCAGCCGGATCACCGCGGAGCGGGTCGCGGTCTCACCCGCCCAGCTCTCGACGGTCTCACGGACGGTCACGACGTCGGGCACGGGCGCGGTGAACGAGCCGACGCGGGAGCGGACCCGGCCGGTGATACGGGAGAGCCGGAAGACCCGCTCGGCGCCCCGGTCCCGGTCCCAGCCGGCGAGGTACCAGTGACCGCGCCAGAACTCGAGCGTCCATGGTTCGACCTGGCGCTGCTCGGGGCGGGCGGCATTGGCCTTGCGGTAGTCGAAGACGACGGGCCGGCGGTCGCGGCAGGCGAGCATCAGCGGTTCGAAGGCGGCCTCATGGACCGGGATGCGGGGCTCGAGCGCGCTGTGATGGGCCTCGTACGAATCCCCGGCCTCGGGCATACCGGCCGCGCGCAGCTTCTGCAGGGCGCCGCTGGCGGCTCCGGCCAGCCGCGCCTGCTGCCAGACCTTGGCCGCGAGGCCGAGGGCAGCGGCCTCCTCGGCGTCCAGTGTGATGGCGGGCAGCCGGTTGGAGTCGCGGCGGGCGAGATAGCCGGTGTCGCCGTCGAGGTTCTCCACCGTCTCGATGACCAGGCCGAGTTCGCGCAGATCGTCCTTGTCGCGCTCGAACATCCGGTTGAAGGAGTCGTCGGAGCCGGCCTCCAGATAGGCCTCGATGGACCCGCGCAGCTCGCGCTTGCTGAGCGGACGCCGGGTCCCCAGCAGGCACAGCGCCAGATTCATCAGCCGCTCGGCCTTGGCAATGGCCATCGACGCCCTTCGCCCCCATCTACGTAGCACTTCTGAGCGTTGACCGTACCGCTCCGGGCTGTCGGGGCAAAAGCCGAGGGCCCATGCCAGACGGCATGGGCCCTCGTTACGCTACGAAGCGATCGGACTCAGACAGCAACCAGATCGCAGACGAAGATCAGCGTCTCGCCGGGAGCGATAGCGCCGCCACCGGCGCCGCGCTCGCCGTAGGCAAGGTGCGCGGGGATGATCAGCTGGCGACGGCCGCCGACCTTCATACCCTGCACGCCCTGGTCCCAGCCGGAGATGACCTGGCCGACACCGAGCTGGAACTGCAGCGGGGTGCCGCGGTTCCAGGACGCGTCGAACTCCTCGCCGGTGGAGAAGGCCACGCCCACGTAGTGGACGGAGACGGTGTCGCCGGCCTTGGCCACCGGTCCGTCACCCTCCCAGATGTCCTTGATCTCCAGGTCGGCCGGCGGCTCGCCACCCGGGAAATCGATCTCGGGCTTCTCGATGCTCACTGAACTGCTCCTCTAAATGATGAACGGGGCAACCTGGACAGTCTTACACCTTTGTCAGAAGGTCCACGGCGAAGACGAGCGTCGAGTTCTTCGGGACGCCCTGCTTCTCCTCGGCCCCGAATGCCTGGTCCGGCGGGATGACCAGCAGCAGGCGGCTGCCGACCTTCTTGCCGACGAGACCGTCCTTGAGGCCCTTGAGCGTCACCTGCGCCAGCGGGAAGGTCTGGGGCTTGCCCCGCTGGTACGTGCTGTCGAACTTCTTGGCGCCGTTCCAGAGATAGGCCTCGTAGTTCACGATGACGGTGTCCTTCGCCGTGACCACCGGGCCCGTGCCCTCGAGCACGTAGTTGGAGACGAGCTTCTTCGGCGGGCCGGACTCCTTGGGGAAGGTGACCGAAGGGGCCTTGCCGTCGGTGTTGATGCCCACCTTCGGCAGGTCGATGTTGTCCTGTGCGACCTCGGTGCCCTTGGCGGACACCGGAATGGTGGTCGCCTTCAGAATATCGACGACGAAGACCAGAGTGGAGTTGGCCGGGATCTGGTCGCCCTTGGCCTGATCCCCGTAACCGAGCGCCGGCGGGATCGACATCTCGACACGGCTGCCGACCTTCTGGCCCTCGAGGCCCTTCTCCCAGCCGGGGATGACATCGCCGGCACCGAGCGTGAGGTCGAGCGGTTCCTTGCGGTCGAAGCTGTTGTCGAACGGCTTGTCAGAAACCCAGGTCTGCCCGAGGTAATTGACCTGAAGGGCATCGCCCTTCTTGGTCGTCGCGCCGTTACCCTTGCTGATGACCTCGACCTTCAGCTCCTTGGGCGGATCACCTTCGCCCTTCGCCAGGGTCGGCTTCTGACCGAACTTGGCGCCGGCGGTGATCGCAGGCAGTCCGTTTTTGGACGAGGTGGAGTCGGAGCCCTTGTCGTCACTGCCGCACGCCACTGTCGACAACAGCAGCAAGGGGACGACGAGAAGGCCGGCAAGTCGGCGCACGTGTTCCTCAGATCTCAGACGGCACAGTAGTTGCCCGACACTCTAGGGCGTGCCAAGGGCCCCGTACGAGGACGTACGGGGCCCGAGTCGCGTTCCACCGGGTGGCGGCTACATACCGGCGATGAGCTTCTCCACCCGGTCATCGACCGACCGGAACGGGTCCTTGCACAACACGGTGCGCTGAGCCTGGTCGTTGAGCTTGAGGTGCACCCAGTCGACGGTGAAGTCCCGCCGCTGCTCCTGAGCCCGGCGGATGAAGTCGCCGCGCAGCCGCGCCCTGGTGGTCTGCGGGGGCACCGACTTGCCCTCGAAGATCTTCAGGTCGTTGCAGATCCGGGCGGCCTGACCCTTCCGCTCGAGGAGGTAGTACAGCCCCCGGCGGCGGTGGATGTCGTGGTACGCGAGGTCTATCTGGGCGACTCGCGGATGCGACATGGTCATATTGTGCTTGGCCCGGTACCGCTCGATGAGCTTGTACTTCATCACCCAGTCGATCTCGGTGCCGATCCGGTCGAGGTCCTCCGAATCGATCGCGTCCAGCGTGCGGCCCCAGAGTTCCAGGACCTGCTCGACGGTGCCGGTGCGGATCCCGCGCCGCTCGACGAAGTCCACGGCCTTCTCGTAGTACTCGCGCTGCACTTCGAGGGCCGAGGCCTCGCGGCCGCTGGCCAGGCGTACCTTGCGCTGTCCGGTGATGTCATGGCTGACCTCGCGGATCGCCCTGATCGGGTTCTCCAGGGTCAGATCGCGCATGACCGTGCCCGCCTCGATCATGCGCAGTACGAGGTCGGTCGCGCCGACCTTGAGCAGCATGGTCGTCTCGGACATGTTCGAGTCGCCGACGATGACATGCAGACGGCGGTAGCGCTCCGCGTCGGCGTGCGGTTCGTCGCGGGTGTTGATGATCGGGCGCGAGCGGGTGGTGGCGGAGCTGACGCCCTCCCAGATGTGCTCGGCGCGCTGGCTGACGCAGTAGACCGCGCCACGCGGGGTCTGCAGTACCTTGCCCGCGCCGCACAGCAGCTGACGGGTGACCAGGAACGGAATGAGGATGTCCGCGAGCCGGGAGAACTCTCCGTGGCGGGCGACGAGATAGTTCTCGTGGCAGCCGTAGGAGTTTCCCGCCGAGTCGGTGTTGTTCTTGAAGAGATAGACGTCGCCCGCGATTCCCTCCTCGTGCAGGCGGCGTTCGGCGTCGACGAGCAGGCCTTCGAGAATGCGCTCGCCCGCCTTGTCGTGCGTGACCAGTTCGGTCACGTTGTCGCATTCGGGAGTTGCGTATTCCGGATGCGAACCCACGTCGAGGTAGAGGCGGGCGCCGTTCCGCAGGAAGACATTGCTGCTGCGGCCCCATGAGACAACACGGCGGAAGAGGTAGCGCGCCACTTCGTCAGGTGACAGTCGGCGCTGTCCCCTGAACGTGCACGTGACGCCGTACTCGTTCTCCAGCCCGAAAATGCGGCGGTCCATGTCTGAACATTACGCCTCAAGGCCTGTGCTGAAACCGGGTTCGGCAGCACCGTTTCGATCATTTTCCGATGAGCTCGCGATGTCCTTGGTACGGCCGGGAACTGCGAGTACCCGCTGAGTGGCCATCAGAACCATGAGTGCGGCGATCCCTCCGGCTCCGGCGACGGCGAAGCTCCAGCTCGTCCCGCCCAGCTCGACCGCCGGGCCCGCGACAGCCGTTCCGACCGCCGCGCCGACGCCGAAGGTCGTGACGAGCCAGGAGAAGGCCTCGGTCACCGTGCCGCTCGGAGCGTGCCGGTCGACGACGATGAAGGCGCAGGCGATCGCGGGCGCCAGGAAGACTCCGGCGATGGCGGAGAGCGCGGTCATGGCGACCACGCCGGGGGTGAGCGCGAGCGGCAGATAGCCGAGCGCGAGCAGGGCGACGATGACGCGCAGGCGGCGCTCGGGTGCTCCGGCCCACTGCCGGGCGCCGTAGACCACACCGCCGAGGAGTGCGCCGAGGCCGAGGGCGGCCATCAGCCAGCCGTACACCGCCTGGCGGCCGTGGTCGTCGGCGTACGCGACGCCGGCGACGGTGATGGAGCCGAGCGCGAGGCCGACGAAGAAGAAGGCGCCGAGGAGAGCTAGCAGCCCGGGTGAGCGCAGTGCGCCGAGCCAATGGGCCTCGCGGGGTGCGGAACGCCAGGTGCGGGACGGTTCTGCGAGGACGACGGAGAGCGCACCGAGCACGCCCACGGCGTTGATGACGAGCAGGGCGGCGGCGGGCGACCAGAGCGAGACGAGCAGGGTGACCAGCAGTGGGCCGACGGTGAACATGACTTCCTGGGCCACGGCGTCCATGGCGTAGGCCCGGTGCACCTGGTCCTCACGGCCGAGGACGCTGGGCCACAGGGCCCGCAGTCCGCCTTCGAGGGGCGGGGTGAAGAGGCCTGCGACAACCACGGCGGCGTACGCGGCGGGCAGTGAGCCGGTGCCGACGGCGGCGAGGAGGGTCATGCCGAGGGCGGAGAGAACGGCGGCGGGCAGCTGGACCCGGGGCTGTCCGTACAGGTCCACGGCGCGGCCGAGCAGCGGCTGGCCCATCGCGGTCGCCAGTCCGTACACGGCGGCGAGCGCCCCGGCGAGGGTGTAGCTGCCGCCTTCGGCGCGGGTGAACAGGACGATGGCGATGTGAGCGGTGGCGTTGGGCAGCCTGCCGACGAGCGTGCCGGCGAGCAGCCGTGCCGCGTGCGGCGCCTTGAGGATGTCTGCGTAGCCGGTGGCTCCCAGGGCCATGTTCCGCCCCTCTCTCCCGGCTCAACCCGAGGTTTTACGTATAACGTGGTCGGCCATACGTACCATGTCGGCAGTCCGCGGGTCCACCGCGGGCGTATAACGGAACGAGCGCCGAGCGGCGAGCGGCGGAGGACGGCACCGATGGCACACGGGTCCCAGGACGAGCCCGCGGCACCCGCCCCCGGGACGGACGGCCTCGTGGCAGGCGGGCGGCAGCCTGCCGGACCGGGCGAAAGGGGGCCGGGCGGCGCCCTCGCGGCCGAGAGGCCCGGCTCACCCCAGCCGGCGGACCGCCCCGCCCGCGGCACGTCGGACCACGTGCCGCCCACCGGCACCGAGGCGGACCGGGCGCCCTCCGCCGGACCCCGCGCCTCCGACGCGCCCGCAGGCGGAACGGCCCCGGCCGCCGCCCCCGCCGCCGCGGAAGCCCGACCAGGCCTGTCGGGCGACCGCCCCACTCCCGGCACGGTGGATGAGGAACCGCCCACCACCGGCGGAGCGACGCGCCGAGCCGGACCGGCCGCCGCCCACACGGCCGCGGGTCCTGGCCCCGCCCGGCCGGGCGAACCGCCCACCCACGCCACGGCGGAACGCGAGCCGCCCACCGGCCACCGCAGCGAGAGCAGCCCCCGGCCCACCAGCCGGGATGTCGCCAGGGCCGCCGGGGTTTCGCAGGCCACCGTGTCGCTCGTCCTCGGTGACAAGTGGCGCGGCAGAGTGTCCGAGCGGACCGCCGGGCTGGTGCGGGATGCCGCGCGCGAGCTCGGGTACCGGCCGAATCTCGCCGCCCGCAATCTGCGGCTCGGACGGACCAGGACCGCGCTGCTCGTCGTCCCGGCCCTCACTAATGAGTTCTTCGCCCGCGTCTACACGGGCGCGGCCACCGTCGCCGCCGAGCACGGCTTCGGTGTGGTGCTCTACCCCTCCCCCGAAGGCATCGGCCCCGCCAAGGACCCCTTCGCCTCCGCCCGTGCCGCTCTCGACGGGGTGATCGCCTCCTCCATGGCCGCCGAGGCGCTGACCGCCATCCGCGGCACGCACCTCCCGCTGGTGATGCTCGACAGCAACCCGGCCGACCCCGGCGCCGTGGCCCATGTCAACCTCGATATCGCCGACGGCATGCGGCAGATGACGGACCATCTCCTCGCACTCGGCCACCGTCGCTTCGTCCATCTCGCCTCGGCCGTGGCCTCCTGGACCTTCGACGTACGGGCCCGGGCTCTCCACGAGCATCTGCGTGACGTCCCCGACGCCGTCGTACGGACTGTCCCCGCGCCGCTCGACGTGGGCAGCGCACGCGCGGCCGTGGAGCGGGCGCTCATCGGCCCGGGACCGCGGCCCACCGCCATCCTCTGCGACGACGACATCCTGGCCGCCGGAGCCTGCAAGGCGGTACGGCGGCTGGGCCTGCGGGTGCCCGAGGACATCTCCGTCACCGGCTTCGACGATCTCGCGCTCGCCACGGCCGTGGAGCCCGAGCTCACCACGGTGCGCCTGCCCGCGGAACGGGTCGGCGAGCGTGGCATGTCCGCGCTGCTCGCGGTCCTCGACGGCCGCCCGCCCGAGGAGGGCGATCTCCCGGTGAATCTGGTCATCCGGGACTCGTCGGCCGCCCCCTCCTCTTGATCCCGTCCGTGCGGACCGGTCTTGAGCCCACGAGACCCGCCATGGAACCATCATGATCATGATGAGTACGGCGGCGAATCCGATCGACGCGACGCTGATCGGAACGGCTCCCGCGACAGGCTGGATCGAGCCGCTCTCCGAGGGACGTCTTTCCGTCAGGACCGACGACCGGCTCGAGATACACGACCGGGAGGCGTTCCTCGCCGGCACGCCGTCCCCCACACAGTCGCTGCGCCTCCCGGCGCACTCCGCGGCGACCCCGTTGCCCGACGGCGGCGTCGTCGTCGCCGAGGGCACCCGAATCCGCGCCCTGGACCCCGACGGCAGCACCCGCTGGGAACTGCCCCACGCGCCCTGGCACGGCGGCCGGTGGAACCCCAGGCCACCGGGCGCCCCGGCCGCGAGCCCGGACGGCGGGCTCGTCAGTGTCGTGGTTCCGACGCTCGCCGACAGCGACACCCCGGCGGCGCTGGTCTACGACGATCCGCCCCGGCACCGGTACGCCCGCGACGCCCTGCTCCTCATCGACACCGCGTCCGGCCGGGTCAGAGCGCGGCGGCCGATCGGTGCGGTCGCCTCGGACGTGACGCAGCGGTGGCATCCGGACGGCTCGCTGCTCGCCCTCTCCTGCTGGACGGCCTGGTACAGCTGGTCGACCTGGTGGATCGAGCCGCGCCGGGACGGGCTGCACATCCGCGGCGGCACGACCATGCGCGAGGTGATCGACTTCCTGCCGGATACGTCGCGTGTGCTCACGCTGCGGCGCGCCGAGGCGATCGCCCCACCATGACGACCGTGACGAGCTCGCGTCACACGATGTGAGCGCCGATGACCCGGCCGGACTGCTCGACCTCGGCGAACTCGCCGTCGACCCCGACAACGACGTGTTCACCGCTGCGTATCTGCTCGATACCGCTCATGTCCTGGTCACCGGCCGGGTGTACCTTCCCGGGCGCCCGGCGGCGGTCCGCCACTGGCTCTGTGACACGGCGACGCTGCTGCCGCTCGGCCGGGTCCGCTACCCCGTGCCGGTCGGTGCTGAGGCGACCCCGCTCGGTGACGGGAGCTGGCTCACCCGGGACCGCGAACGCCTCCACCACTGGGCGCTCCCCTGAGCCGGCGATACGGCTGCGCCCCGGAACCGCACAAGGCGGTCCGGGGCGCAGCCGTGTAAAGCCGTGTCTGCGGTTGTCGGCAGTCGTCTTCGGTCGCCGTCAGCGGTCCGGGCTACTCGCCGCCGCCCTCTTCCGTCTCCTCGGTGTCCGACGGGGCATCCGTCGGGGTCGACGCGGCGCCGTCGGCCTCGAGCAGCCGCGACAGCTGCCGCCCGACGATGCGCTTGAACTTCCGCTGCTGCGGTCGTGTGCGGTCCAGGACCGCCACCTCCAGCCGCTCCGCGGGGATCTCCCGGTCGTTGCCGTTGGCCTGGTTGGACAGGGCCTGGACGGCCAGCTTCAGTGCCTCCGCCAGCGACATTCCGTCACGGTGCCGCTGGTCGAGGTAGGTGCTGATCTGTTCGGAATTGCCGCCGACCGCGACCGAGCCGTGCTCGTCCACGATCGATCCGTCGTGCGGCAGCCGGTAGATCTGGTCGCCCTCAGGTGTGGCGCCGACCTCGGCGACGACCAGCTCCACCTCGTACGGCTTCTCGGCCGCACTGGAGAAGATCGTGCCCAGGGTCTGGGCGTAGACGTTGGCGAGCCCACGGGCCGTCACATCGTCGCGGTCGTAGGTGTATCCGCGCAGATCGGCGTAGCGCACGCCGCCGATCCGCAGGTTCTCGTACTCGTTGTACTTGCCGGCCGCGGCGAAGCCGATCCGGTCGTAGATCTCACTGAATTTGTGCAGGGCACGGGACGGGTTCTCACCGACGAAGACGATGCCGTCGGTGTACTGCAGCACGACGAGGCTGCGACCACGGGCGATGCCCTTCCGGGCGTATTCCGCCCGGTCGGCCATGGCCTGCTGGGGTGAGACATAGAACGGCGTCGACACCGGCTATCCGTCCCTTTCTGTCAGTGGCATATCGGTTCGGAAGAAGGGGCATCAGAGCAGCGAAGCGCGCGGGCCGTCGGGCCTTTCGAGGCGCCGCTCCAGGATCGACCGGGCGACCTCGGAGGACTCGGCCTCGGTGAGCTTGCGGAAGCCCTCGTCGCTGATGACGGTGACGATGGGGTAGATCCGCCGGGCCACGTCTGGCCCGCCGGTCGCCGAGTCGTCGTCGGCCGCGTCGTACAGCGCCTGGACGACCAGAGTGACGGCTTGCTGCTCGGTCATGTCGTCGTGGTACAGCTTCTTCATCGCCCCGCGGGCGAAGATCGAACCGGAGCCGGTGGCCGCGTAGCCGTGCTCCTCGGAGCGGCCGCCCGTCACGTCGTACGAGAAGATGCGGCCCTTCTCCCGGTCCACGTCGTAGCCCGCGAAGAGCGGCACGACGGCCAGGCCCTGCATGGCCATGCCGAGGTTGCCCCGGATCATGGTGGAGAGCCGGTTGGCCTTGCCCTCCAGGGAGAGCTGGGCGCCTTCGACCTTCTCGAAGTGCTCCAGCTCGAGCTGGAAGAGCTTGACCATCTCCACCGCCAGGCCGGCGGTGCCGGCGATGCCCACGGCCGAGTACTCGTCGGCCGGGAAGACCTTTTCGATATCGCGCTGGGCGATCATGTTGCCCATGGTCGCCCGACGGTCACCGGCGAGCACCACACCGCCGGGAAACGTCGTCGCGACGATGGTCGTGCCGTGCGGTGCCTCGATGGCGCCCTGCACGGGCGGCAGGACGCGCTTGCCGGGCAGCATCTCCGGGGAGTGCTGGCCCAGAAAGTCCATGAACGAGGACGAGCCGGGCGTCAGGAAGGCTGCCGGCAGACGCCCGGTGCTACGAGGGTTGGCTTCCACGCGTTTCCTTCCGGATTGGCGGCGGCCCGCCGTGTCGGGCGCGGGCCGATCTTACGAACTGTGCACGGACCTTACCCGCGCCGTCGCCGGTCATCCGCCCCGGTGCCACCGGCTTTCGCCGACGGCACCGAGACGGACAACAGGTGCTACTCCCCGCCCTTTTGGACAAAGGAACGCACGAAGTCCTCGGCGTTCTCCTCGAGGACGTCGTCAATCTCGTCCAGTACGGAGTCGACGTCGTCCGACAGCTTCTCCTGGCGCTCCTTGAGGTCCTCCGAAGCCTGCGCTTCCTGCGTCTGCTCCTCGGTCTCCTCAGTGGAACGCGTGGCCTTCTGCTGTCCGCCGCCGGTGTCCTTGGTCGCCATATCCCTCACCCCGCTCGGTTTGCCCTGACGTGAGTTCGTTCGGTCAAGATCAGACCCTACAAGCAGGGTCCGACATCGGCCCCGCACTTGCCTCAACGTCCGGGGACCACCTCGATGATTCCCGGACTGGAACCATTTCAGCCCCCGGACAGCACCCGGACCAGGTCTTCCGCGGTCCGGCACCGGTCCAGGAGCTCCTTGACGTGGTTGCGTGTACCGCGCAGCGGTTCCAGCGTCGGCACCCGCTGCAGCGAGTCCCGGCCAGGCAGATCGAAGATCACCGAGTCCCAGGAGGCCGCGGCGACATCGTCGGCGTACTGCTCCAGGCAGCGACCGCGGAAGTACGCACGGGTGTCCTCGGGCGGCTTCGTCCGGGCCCGCGCGACGTCCGGCTCGTCCAGGAGCCGTTTCATCTTCCCGCGGGCCGCCAGCCGGTTGTACAGGCCCTTCTCGGGGCGTACGTCGGCGTACTGGAGGTCCACCAGGTGCAGCCGTGCAGCGTCCCACTCGAGGTTGTCACGCCGCCGGTAGCCCTCCATGAGCTCCTTCTTGGCGATCCAGTCCAGCTCGCCGGACAGGCTCATCGGGTCGTTCTCGAGCCGGTTGAGCGTGTCCTCCCAGCGGATCAGGACGTCCTTGGTCTGTTCGTCGGCGTCCACGCCGAAGCGCTCCTCGACGTACTTCCGCGCCAGCTCGAAGTACTCCATCTGGAGCTGGACTGCGGTGAGTGTCCGGCCGCTGCGCAGCGTGACCAGCCGCTTAAGGGTCGGGTCGTGGGAGACCTGGTGCAGGGTGCGTACGGGCTGGTCGACGGCCAGGTCCACGGCGATGAAGCCGTCCTCGATCATCGACAGGACCAGGGCCGTGGTGCCCAGCTTCAGATAGGTCGAGATCTCCGACAGGTTCGCGTCGCCGATGATCACATGGAGCCTGCGGTATTTCTCGGCGTCCGAGTGCGGCTCGTCGCGGGTGTTGATGATGGGCCGCTTGAGGGTGGTCTCGAGCCCGACCTCGACCTCGAAGTAGTCGGCGCGCTGGCTGATCTGAAAGCCGTGTTCATGGCCGTCCTGGCCGATTCCGACCCGTCCGGCGCCGGTGACGACCTGGCGGGAGACGAAGAACGGCGTCAGGTGGCGCACGATGTCCGAGAAGGCGGTCTCCCGCTTCATCAGATAGTTCTCGTGGGTCCCGTAGGAAGCGCCTTTGTTGTCGGTGTTGTTTTTGTAGAGGTGGATCGGCTGGGCGCCGGGGAGCTGGGCCGCGCGCTCGGCGGCCTCCGCCATGATGCGTTCGCCGGCCTTGTCCCAGAGCACGGCGTCGCGCGGGTTGGTCACCTCGGGCGAGCTGTATTCCGGGTGGGCATGGTCGACGTAGAGCCGCGCACCGTTGGTGAGGATGACATTGGCGAGGCCGATGTCCTCATCGGTGAGCTGGCTGGAGTCGGCGGCCTCGCGGGCGAGGTCGAAGCCGCGGGCGTCCCGCAGCGGATTCTCCTCCTCAAAGTCCCAGCGTGCGCGCCGCGCCCTGTGCATCGCCGCCGCGTAAGCGTTGACGATCTGGGACGAGGTGAGCATGGCATTGGCGTTCGGGTGGCCAGGGACGGAGATTCCGTACTCCGTCTCGATGCCCATTACTCGCCGTACGGTCATGCGGCCCTCCTTGCCCGGCGGCGCTCCCCTCCGGGAACGGCGCTCAAGTACCGCTGTCTCTCCGGTGCGTGTGCGGTGCCCGTCCCCGCACTGCGCGACTCGGCGGTACCGAAGAGCCTAGAACGCCTCTGCGCTGGTGGGGAGATCAATTGCGTCATTGCTCCGGTATGGCCGGACCTGTCAAGAAAGCAACCGGCTGCGGATGCCCGGCCGGGCATCCGCAGCCGGTTTGCGTTCTACAGGTACTGCCCGGTGTTCGCCACCGTGTCGATGGAACGCCCTGTGTCCGCGCCCTGCTTTCCGGTGACAAGGGTGCGGATGAAGACAATCCGCTCGCCCTTCTTTCCGGAGATCCGGGCCCAGTCGTCCGGGTTGGTGGTGTTCGGCAGGTCCTCGTTCTCCTTGAACTCGTCCACGCAAGCCTGGAGGAGATGGGAGACCCGGAGGCCCTTCTGGTTGTGGTCGAGGAAGGCCTTGATGGCCATCTTCTTGGCCCGGTCGACGATGTTCTGGATCATCGCGCCGGAGTTGAAGTCCTTGAAGTACAGGACTTCCTTGTCGCCGTTGGCGTACGTGACCTCGAGGAAGCGGTTCTCCTCGGACTCCGCGTACATCTGCTCGACGACCGACTGGATCATCGCGTGTGCCGCGGCGTCCTTGGAGCCGTTGTGCTCGGAGAGGTCGTCCGAGTGCAGCGGCAGCGAAGCCGTCAGGTACTTGGCGAAGATGTCCTTCGCGGCCTCCGCGTCCGGACGCTCGATCTTGATCTTCACATCGAGCCGGCCGGGCCGCAGGATCGCGGGGTCGATCATGTCCTCGCGGTTGGAGGCGCCGATGACGATGACGTTCTCCAGGCCCTCCACACCGTCGATCTCGGCGAGCAGCTGCGGGACGATGGTGTTCTCCACGTCCGAGCTGACACCGGAACCACGGGTGCGGAAGAGGGATTCCATCTCGTCGAAGAAGACGATGACGGGGGTGCCCTCACTCGCCTTCTCCCGGGCACGCTGGAAGACGAGGCGGATGTGCCGCTCGGTCTCACCGACGTACTTGTTGAGGAGCTCGGGGCCCTTGATGTTGAGGAAGTAGCTCTTCCCCGCGGGCTGGCCGGTCACCTCGGCGACCTTCTTGGCAAGGGAGTTGGCGACCGCCTTCGCGATCAGCGTCTTGCCGCATCCGGGCGGGCCGTAGAGCAGGATGCCCTTCGGCGGCCGCAGTTCGTGCTCCTTGAAGAGGTCCGGATGGAGGTAGGGGAGCTCGACCGCGTCGCGGATCATCTCGATCTGGCCGCCCAGACCGCCGATCTTGTCGTAGTCGACGTCCGGGACCTCTTCGAGGACGAGTTCCTCGACCTCGCTCTTGGGAACGACCTCGTAGACGTAGCCGGAGCGGGGCTCGAGGAGCAGGGCGTCGCCGGGGCGGATGGTGATGTCCAGCAGCGGCTCCGCGAGCCGCACCACCCTTTCCTCGTCGGTGTGCCCGACCACCAGGGCGCGCTCGCCGTCCTCGAGGATCTCCTTGAGGGTGACGATGTCCCCGGCACGCTCGTACTCCATGGCCTCGACCACGTTGAGCGCCTCGTTGAGCATGACTTCCTGGCCGCGCCGGAGCTCGTCGAGCTCGACGCTGGGGCTCACATTCACCCGGAGCTTGCGGCCCCCGGTGAAGATGTCACATGTGCCGTCCTCATTCGCCTGCAGGAAGACACCGAAGCCGGCCGGCGGCTGTGCGAGCCGGTCGACCTCCTCCTTGAGGGCCACGATCTGGTCGCGGGCCTCGCGGAGTGTGTTGGCGAGCCGCTCGTTCTGTGCGGACACGCCGGCCAGGTTGGTCTGCAACTCGACGATCCGCTCTTCGAGAATCCTCGTATGACGCGGAGAGTCGGCGAGCTTGCGGCGCAGGACGGCGATTTCCTGCTCGAGATAGGCAACCTGGCCGGCTGGGTCTTCAGACCCCCGCCCCGGCCGGATGCCGCGGTTGATGTCGTCGTCGTGGGCTGCCACGGTCCTCACCTCCTCCAAGGGGAGCTGGACGCTTCCTGACCCTACCTGCGTGGGTGATGATTGAAACCCCTAGATCACAAAGACGGTAGGGGTGTGTCCGATCTTCACCCTTGCGCTCTCCCTTACGCCAGAGGAATACCCACCCAACAACATCGGAAAGCGGGCGGAGGTATCGTCGAAGCGTTCAACACCCGTCAGGGCTGGCACGACTTGCTTCACATTGCTACACCCGACGAAGGAAACGGCAGGAGATATGACCGTGCAGGACGAGGCCCCCACGGAAGGCGTCGGGGAGGCTCTGGAGGTCTGGATCGACCAGGACCTCTGCACAGGGGACGGGATCTGCGCCCAGTACGCCCCGGAGGTCTTCGAGCTCGACATCGACGGGCTCGCCTACGTGAAGAGCACCGAAGACGAACTGCTCCAGAACCCGGGCGCCACAACGCCCGTACCCCTGCCGTTGCTGAGGGATGTCGTGGACTCCGCGAAGGAGTGCCCGGGCGACTGTATCCACGTACGTCGCGTTTCGGACAGGGTCGAGGTCTACGGACCCGACGCAGAGTGACGGATCACACACCGCGCGCTTCGGCAGGGGCGGTGCGTACGAACTTCCCGCCCTTCCACTGCCACTTGACCTTCTCCTGCTTGTCCGGGCAGCAGCTCGGGACATCGGGCGAGGAGTAGCCGAGCAGCGTCGCCGTGACCGCTCCGTCACGTACAGCGAAGTCGCCGACGCTCTGCTTCTGCACGGGCTCGAGCAGCGTCGCGACGACGCGCGGGCCCGTCCCATTGCCCCGGGTCAGTACGAAGATGGCACTCGGCGGGGTGCCGGAGCCTGCGTCGCAGCGGGCCACCACCACGGTCTCGGGGCTGCCGTCGCCGTCGAGATCGCCCGAGGCCTTCTTGGTCACCACACTTTTGGCGCCGCCGCACTCCAGCGGAAGCTGCACTCCCGCGGGGTCGGGCGCCGGGGCTGCGGCGGTGCTGATCTGCGGCTGCGAGCCCGGCTGGGACGCGGTGGCGGCCTTGGGCTGCAGCAGCCCGGCGGCCGCGACGACCGCTGCCATCGCCGTCGCGGTGGCGAGCCAGTGCACCGGGCGGGCGTCGGTGTGCGCGAGGTCCGGGACGGCGGAGGTCTGCACGCGGGATGTCTCCTGGGAAGGCGGTACCGGCGGGGAGTCAGCGACGGGAGGAAGTCTGCATCGTGCCATACGTCACAGCGGGTGCGGAACAGTGGGGTCCGTAACTCTCACGTATAGACACCGACGTACACACGGTGTGGAGATGGTCAACGCGATGACGCCGCCGCCGAGTTCTCCGTGGTGTCACGGGAACTTGGCGGCGGCGTCGGTGCGTTGTGCGGGGGTCAGCCCTTGTTGGGGCCTTCGTAGTCATCGCCGTAGGCACCCTTGGCGGGGCGACGGCGGCGCATCGGGGGCTCCACACCGTCGGCGAGACGGCGGGCGGTGACGAGGAAGCCGGTGTGGCCGATCATCCGGTGGTCCGGGCGGACGGCCAGTCCTTCGACATGCCAGTTGCGGATCATCGACTCCCAGGGCTGCGGCTCGGCGAAGCATCCGATCTCACGGATGGACTCGACGGTGCGCGCGAGCTGGGTGGTGGTCGCGACGTAGCAGCAGAGGATGCCGCCGGGGACGAGCGCCTTGGAGACGGCCTCCAGGCACTCCCAGGGGGCGAGCATGTCCAGGATGACGCGGTCGACGTCGGCGTCGGTCAGGTTGTCCTGGAGGTCGCCGACGGTGAGCTGCCAGGCAGGGTGCGGGCCGCCGAAGTAGCGCTCCACATTCTGCTGGGCGATCTCGGCGAAGTCCTCGCGGCGCTCGTAGGAGTGCAGCATGCCGTGGTCGCCGATGGCGCGCAGCAGGAAGGCACTGAGCGAGCCGGAGCCCACCCCAGCCTCGACGACGCGAGCGCCGGCGAAGATGTCGGCGAAGGCCAGGATCTGCCCCGCGTCCTTGGGGTAGACCACGGCGGCGCCGCGGGGCATGGACAGGACATAGTCGGGGAGCAGGGGGCGCAGCGCGAGGTAGGCGACGTTTCCCGTGGTACGGACAACACTGCCCTCGGGAGCCCCGATCAGCTCGTCGTGCGGGAAGGAACCCTTGTGGGTGTGGAAATTCTTCCCGGCCTCGAGCGTGAACGTGTAGTGGCGTCCCTTGGGGTCGGTGAGCTGGACCTGGTCCCCGACCTTGAAGGGCCCGCGTCGGCGGGCGGCACCGGTCGGTTCGGACATGTGAACAGCCTACCGGGCCGAGCCGGGCCCCGATGACCACGTGAAGCCTGCCGGACGGCCTCGCCCTGGCGAGCCCGGGCGCGGTTCCTGGCCCCTGGGACCCTGCCCCGGCCGCGCGGCCCGTGGTTCCTGGCGACCCCACCCCGGCCGCCTGGCGAGTGAGCCGAGCCCGTGGGCCTGGCCCGCCCCGAGCGCTCCCTGAGCGCTCACCTCTGCGGCGAGTGAGCCGAAGGGGGCGCGCGGGTGTCGAAAGGGAGCGCGCGCGGAGGCCGCGAGGAACGAGCGGTCGAGCACGGTGGACCGTCGACAGACGCTAAAGGCGCCCCGGAGGCGAACCGAGCCTCCGAGAAGGGGAGAACCGAGCTCTAAGAAGACGCAGGCCGGGCCATGGCGGCGACGAAGGCGCGCTCGACATCTGCCGTGGACAGGACGCCGTAGATCTCGCCCGTCTCCTCGACCACCAGGTACTCCGTCGCCGGCGAGGCCCTGAGCCTGTCGAGGAGCGCCTCGCCGGCCAGTTCGGCCGAGACTTTCATGCCCTCGGTGAGTTCCTGTGCGAGGCCGCTGACGGCGACCCAGGGGCGGCGGTGTTCGGGGACTCCGACGATGGCTGTCTCGCGGACCAGGGCCTTCGGGTCGCCATGGCCGTCGACGACGACCAGTGCGCGGGCGCCGGCCTCGTTGGCGCGGCGCAGGGCCTCGGAGAGCGGGGTGTCGGACTCGACAGGAACGGCGCGCCTGGTGAGCGTACGGGCCTCGAGCTCCGGGAGGTGTTCACGCAGCCGCGCCATCCGCAGGCTGTTGCCGGCCCCGGTCCAGATGATCGCGGCGAGGATCGCGGCGAGCAGCGCGTCGGTGACGGTCTCCATGCCGCCGATGTCCTCGGTGGCATTGCCGAGCGCTCCGGTGTGGGTGAGGAGCGGCAGGCCGATGAGGACGGTGACGGCCAGCGCCCGGCCGACCCAGGCGGCGGCGATCGTGCCCGACATCGGCTTGCCGGTGATCTTCCAGACGACGGCGCGCAGCATCCGGCCGCCGTCCAGCGGCAGGCCGGGCAGCAGGTTGAACGCGGCGACGATGAGGTTGGAGATCATCAGGCCGGCGAGCAGCACACCGGGGACGGTGCCCGGCTCGACGGCCTTCACCCCCAGATAGAAGACGCCGGACAGGACGAGGGAGAGCAGCGGCCCGACGAAGGCGAGGATGAACTCCCGGCCCGGGGTCTCGGAGTCCTTCTCGATCTCCGAGACGCCGCCGAAGAACTGGAGCTGGATGCGGCGCACCGGCAGTTTGAAGCGCAGCGCGGCGATCGTGTGCGCCAGTTCGTGGACGAGTACGGAGGCGTAGAAGGCGACCGCGAAGAAGAGGGAGACGAGATAGCGGACGCCGCCGAGTTCGGGGAGCACCCGGTCGAGCTGGCCGCCGAACACCCAGGTGATGAGGGCGGCGACGATGAACCAGCTGGGGGCGACGTAGACAGGCACCCCGAAGGGACGGCCCATGAGGATTCCGCCGCCGGGGCCGTCGGAGCGCCGCGGCTTGGCTCCGCCGGGGTTCCCTCCCCCCGTTCCGGACTGCGGCCTCTCGCGATCACCGCTCGTGTCGTCCTCGTTCACGGGTTCCCTTCGTTGCGGAGTACGTCGCTCGCTCGGTCATCTCGGTCATCTCGATCATGCATCTCGATCATGCAGTGCGCAGCGTCTGACGTCGATGGTATTCCGCTCGCTGTCAGTGGCGGGCCGTAGGGTCTGAGTCATGAGTACGAGCCAGCAGCCCACATCGCTGTCGCCGTCGCGGGCGAGCGACTTCATGCAGTGCCCCCTGCTGTACCGGTTTCGGGTGATCGACAGGCTGCCGGAGAAGCCCAGTGAGGCAGCTACCCGCGGCACGTTGGTCCACGCGGTGCTGGAGCGGCTCTTCGACGCCCCGGCGGCTGAGCGTACGGCTCCGCGCGCCAAGGCGCTGATCCCGGGCCAGTGGGACCGGCTGCTCGAGACAAAGCCGGAGCTCGGTGAGCTGTTCGCCGAGGATGCCGACGGCGTGCGGCTGGCGGGCTGGCTGGGCGAGGCGGAACGGCTGGTCGAGCGGTGGTTCTCGCTGGAGGACCCGACCCGGCTCGAGCCCGCCGAGCGGGAGATGTTCGTCGAGACGGAGCTGGAGTCGGGGCTGCGGCTGCGCGGCGTCATCGACCGGGTCGATGTCGCGCCCACCGGCGAGGTGCGGATCGTCGACTACAAGACGGGCAAGGCCCCGCGTCCTGAGTACAGCGAGGGCGCGCTGTTCCAGATGAAGTTCTACGCCCTGGTGATCTGGAGGCTGAAGGACGTGGTGCCGCGTCGGCTGCAGCTCGTTTATCTGGGCAGCGGCGATGTGCTGACGTACGACCCGGTCCCGGCGGACCTGGAGCGTATGGAGCGCAAGCTGCTGGCGCTCTGGGACGCGATCAAGCAGGCGACCGAGACGGGCGACTGGCGGCCGCGGCCGACCAAGCTGTGCGGGTGGTGCGACCACCAGGAAGTCTGTCCGGAATTCGGCGGCACTCCCCCGGTTTATCCGCTGAGCATTTCCCCGACCGTATCGGCGGAGGATGGCCAGGGCAGAATGGGCCCGGTCTAAACGAAGGAGTACCCGTGGCTATCCGCGTCCTACTGGTCGACGACCAACCGCTGCTGCGTACCGGCTTCCGGATGATTCTGGAGGCGGAGCAGGACATCGCGGTCGTCGGCGAGGCCGGGGACGGCCTCCAGGCTCTGGACCAGGTGCGGGCGCTGCAGCCCGATGTGGTGCTGATGGACATCCGGATGCCGCGGATGGACGGGGTCGAGGCGACCCGGCAGATCACCGGGCCCGGCCGGGACGGTCCGGCCAAGGTGCTGGTGCTGACCACCTTCGACCTCGATGAGTATGTGGTGGAGGCGCTGCGCGCCGGCGCCAGCGGCTTCCTGCTCAAGGACGCGCCCGCCGATGAGCTGGTGCAGGCGATCCGGGTGGTCGCGGCGGGCGAGGCGATGCTGGCGCCGAGCATCACCCGCAGGCTGCTCGACAAGTACGCGGACCATCTGCCGTCCGGCGACGAGCCGGCCCCCAACACGCTGAACACGCTGACCGAGCGTGAGGTGGAGGTGCTCAAGCTCGTCGCGCGGGGCCTGTCCAACGCCGAGATCGCCGCGGACCTCTTCGTCAGCGAGACCACCGTCAAGACACATGTGGGCCATGTCCTGACGAAGCTGAGCCTGCGCGACCGCGTACAGGCCGCGGTGTACGCGTACGAGAGCGGTCTGGTGCGCCCCGGCGCGCAGTAGGTCACCGGGGGAAGAGCAAGCGGCGGCGGGCTGATGCCCGCCGCCGCTTGTCTATCCGGATACCGCGGGGGTCATGCGGTGCCGCGACCCAGCTCCCAGAGCTGCAGGTCGGAGCTGGAGTTGAGCACCCGCTCGACGCCGGTGACACCGACGTGGGCGGCGACGTACTGCTTGCCCTGCCACAGCGGCAGCACCGGGACGTCGTTCGCGACGATGTCCTGCATCTGGGTGAAGGCCTTGGACGCGGCGGTGCGGTCCGCGGAGCGCCGCGACTGCGGGATGAGGTCGCGGACCACGGTGCTGACGTACGGGGTGTTGAGGAAGTTGCCCTTGTCCAGGAACGGGGCGATGTAGTTGTCGGGGTCCGGGAAGTCGGGGAACCAGCCCAGTCCGTAGACCGCGTAGTCACCGTGCTTCTGGGCGGGCCGGAACTTCGACCACTCGGCGCCCTCGACGGTGACGTCGAAGAGCTTGGTGGCGTTCAGCTGGTTCTTGAGCGCCTCGAACTCCTTGGCCGTACCGGCACCGTAGTGGTCGGTCGTGTAGTGGAGCTTCAGCTTCACCGGAGTGGTGATGTCGGCGGCGCTGAGGATCTCCGCGGCCTTGCTGCGGCTCGGCTCGCCGTACTTGTTGTAGAAGGAGTTGGTGTGCGCGGCGATGCTCGTCGGGATGAGCGAGTAGAGCGGCTCCGCGGTGGAGCCGTACACCTCGCCGGCGATGTGACCGCGGTCGACGACCGCCGCCATGGCCTGCCGGACCGCCTTGTTCTTCACCGACGGATCGTTGGTGTTGAAGCCGAGGTAGCGGATCTCCAGACCCGGCATCTCGGTGAGCTCGATGTCCTTCTTGGGGTTCTCGGACAGATCCTTGATCTGCTCGGGCGACATCGCGCGGGTCATGACGTCGATGTCCCCGTCCTCCAGCGCCTTGCCCATGGAGGCGGCGTCCGGGAACGACCGCAGCTCGACCTTGTCGTTGAGGAGCTTGAGGTCGCCCTGGTACTTGGGGTTCTTGGTGAAGACGACCCTGGAGATGTTCTCGCCCTTGGTCTCCGTCTTCATGGTGTACGGGCCGGAGCCGTCCACCTGGAAGCCGTCGCGGAGCTTCTTGCCCTCGTAGTGCTTCTTACTGACGATGCCGGCAGCCGGCGTCGAGAGCTTGTACGGGAAGGTCGCGTCCGGCGTGGAGAGGTGGAAGGCCACCTCGTCGCCGTTGGCCTCGATGGTGTCGATGTTCGCGAGGAGGGCGGCCGTACCGTTGTCGGCGTCGATGTCCCGCACACGCTCGATGGAGAACTTCACATCGTCGGCGGTGATCGGGGTGCCGTCGGCGAACTGCAGCCCGCTGCGCAGCTTGCAGCGGTAGCTCTCGCTCGCGTTGTCCGTGAAGGAGCAGGACTGGGCGGCGTCGGGCACCGGCTCGCCGCCGCCGCGCGGCGCGTGCATCAGCGTCTGGATGGTCTGCCGGAGTACGTTCCAGGCGCCGGTGTCGTACGCGTAGGCCGGGTCGAGGGGCGCGGGCGCGTCCGCGGTGGCGGTGAACTGGTCCGTGGTGCCCACGACAATGGCACCACCGCCGCCGGACCCGCCGTCCGTCCCGCCGCAGGCGACGAGCACGGGCGCGAGCAGGCCGACCACGGCCGGCAGCACCAAAGTCTTACGGTTCATCCTGGACGTACTCCCTCATCCGGCACTGGGATACAGCGATGTTTACGGGACACTCCGCCGCGACCGCCCGTTCGGGGCGGTGCGATCTGGCCGGGGAACAGAACGATCAGTTCTGTGTTCGCGTCGGCTTGATGGCCGCCGGGGCACATCGATGATGCGGCGAAGTTCTCGCGATGAGATTAGTCGGCAACGCCAGGAAAGCTTGACCGCGCCTGAGTTGGAGCGTATTCGCTCAGTGATCAGTTATGCCTGTGAGTGGATGATCGCGCCACGGAATGATTCGTACACCACTCCATCAATACGGACAGAACGGTGGGACCGACCCGCCCTGGACGGGCACGGAACGGTCTGGACCTATCCCTTCAATGCCACCGAGCGTGACGAACGTCACGCGGCGAAACCCCTTACAGGACGCCGGAAAGCAGTTGCTCATGTCACGGAAAATGAGCGATCCGGTGCCTAGAGTTTCCCGTGTATTCAAGAAACACGGACAGTACGCGCATCAGTTCATTGTGGTGATGAGAGTCCGCAGAAAAACAAGGTCGACTTCTTCGAGCGAGCGTACGACCACCCGGCCGTCGGCGGGCGCGATCGGCGCCACGGACGGCACGGCCACCACTCGGCAGCCCGCAGCCTCGGCGGCCGCCACACCCGTCGCCGTGTCCTCGATGACGGCGCATCTCGCCGGCTCGGCGCCCAGCCCCTGGGCGGCGAGCAGATAGGGATCGGGGTGCGGCTTCGTACGCGCCACCTCGTCACCCGCGACGGAGAGCGCGAAGTGCTGGGGGCCGAGCGAGGCAAGGATCCGGTCGATGATGCGGCGGTGGGAGGCGGAGACCAGCGCGGTGGGCACATTGTGCCTGGCGAGCTCGGCGAGCAGCCGGGCGGCGCCGGGCATCAGCGGCACACCGCGACCGATGCGAGCCTCGAAGCGATCGTTGAGCAGCACGGTCAGCTCGGCGAGCGTGATGTCCGCGCCGGTGGCCTCGATGAGATACCCGGCGCTGCGCGTCATGGGGCCACCGACCACCACGTCCTTCCACGCCTCGTCGAGTCGATGGCCGAGATCGGCGAAGACCTCCACCTCCGCGTCCCACCAGAAGCCTTCGGTGTCCACGAGGGTGCCGTCCATGTCGAGAAAGACGGCCTGAAGGGCAGAGCCTTCGGCCGAACGGGTCAAGGACGCGGGGACCGTACTGGTCATCCGGCACACCTCCACTAGGGACGAGAAGGCCGGTCGCCTTCCCAGCTGGGAAGGCGACCGGCCTGCACTGGACCGACCAGTGTACGACTTGGCCGACTAACGTGCGTTGAAGTACTTGGCTTCGGGGTGGTGGATGACGATGGCGTCGGTGGACTGTTCCGGGTGGAGCTGGAATTCCTCGGACAGCTGGACACCGATCCGCTCGGGCTCCAGCAGGGTCGCGATCTTCGCGCGGTCCTCCAGATCCGGGCAGGCGCCGTAGCCGAGCGAGAAACGGGCGCCCCGGTACTTCAGCGCGAACATGTCTTCCACATCGGCGGGGTCCTCGCCGGCGAAACCGAGCTCCGCACGGACCCGGGCGTGCCAGTATTCGGCCAGTGCCTCGGCCAGCTGCACGGACAGGCCGTGCAGTTCGAGGTAGTCACGGTAGGAGTCGGACGCGAAGAGTTCGGCGGTCGCCTCACCGATCCTGGAGCCGACGGTGACGACCTGCAGACCCACCACGTCCCTCTCGCCGGACTCCTCGGGACGGAAGAAGTCCGCCAGACACAGCCGGCGGCCACGGCGCTGACGCGGGAAGGAGAACCGGGTCCGCTCGGAACCGTCCTCGTTCAGCAGGATCAGATCATCGCCCTTGGACACGCAGGGGAAGTAGCCGTAGACCACGGCCGCCTCCAGCAGGTTGCGGGTGTGCAGCTGGTCCAGCCAGCCCCGCAGCCGCGGCCGGCCCTCGGACTCCACCAGCTCGTCGTAGGTCGGGCCATCGCCGGTACGGGCCTGCTTCAGCCCCCACTGGCCCTTGAACAGCGCGCCTTCGTCCAGCCAGGACGCGTACTCCTTCAGCTGGATGCCCTTGATCACCCGCGTGCCCCAGAACGGCGGGGCGGGGACCGGGTTGTCGACGGCCACATCGGAGCGGACCGCACCCTCCTCGGGGCGTTCCTCGATCACCGCGTTCGTGGTGGCCCGCACCCGGCGCTGCTTGAGTTCGGGCAGGACGGCCCCGGGGATGCCGCGCTTGATGCCGATGAGGGCGTCCATCAGCCGCAGCCCCTCGAACGCATCACGCGCGTAGCGGACTTCGCCCTCGTAGATCTCGTGCAGATCCTGTTCGACATAGGCGCGGGTCAGGGCGGCGCCGCCGAGGATGACGGGGTAGTCGGCAGCCAGCTTGCGCTGGTTGAGTTCCTGCAGGTTCTCCTTCATGATCACCGTGGACTTCACCAGCAGCCCCGACATGCCGATCACATCGGCCCGGTGCTCCTCCGCGGCCTCCAGGATCGCCGAGACCGGCTGCTTGATCCCCAGGTTGACCACGTTGTAGCCGTTGTTGGACAGGATGATGTCGACGAGGTTCTTGCCGATGTCATGGACGTCCCCGCGGACCGTGGCCAGCACGATCGTGCCCTTGCCGTCCGCGTCCGACTTCTCCATGTGCGGCTCGAGATACGCCACCGCGTTCTTCATCACCTCGGCCGACTGCAACACGAACGGCAGCTGCATCTGACCCGAGCCGAACAGCTCACCGACCACCTTCATGCCGTCCAGCAGCGTGTCGTTGACGATCTCCAGCGCCGGACGCGTGACCAGCGCCTCATCCAGGTCCGCCTCCAGGCCGTTCTTCTCACCATCGATGATGCGGCGCTTGAGCCGCTCCTCCAGCGGCAGCGCAAGCAGCTCCTCGGCCTTGCCCGCCTTCATCGACTTCATATTGACGCCCTCGAACAGCTCCATGAGCCTCTGCAGGGGGTCATAGCCCTCGGCACGCCGGTCGTAGATCAGATCCAGCGCGACCTGGACCTCCTCCTCCTTCAGCCGGGCGATCGGCAGGATCTTCGACGCATGCACGATCGCCGAATCCAGACCCGCCTTCACACACTCGTCCAGGAACACCGAGTTCAGCACCACACGGGCCGCCGGATTCAGCCCGAACGAAATATTCGACAGACCCAGCGTCGTCTGCACCTCGGGATGACGCCGCTTCAGCTCACCAATGGCCCCGATCGTGGCAATGCCGTCCTTACGGGACTCCTCCTGACCCGTGCAGATCGTGAACGTCAACGTGTCGATGAGAATGTCCGACTCCAGCACACCCCAGTTACCGGTCAGATCCTCAATGAGCCGCTCCGCGACCTGGACCTTGTGCTCGACCGTACGGGCCTGGCCCTCCTCATCGATGGTCAGCGCGATCAACGCGGCACCATGCTCCCGGGCCAGCGCGGTGACCCTCGCGAACCGCGACTCGGGCCCGTCACCGTCCTCATAGTTGACGGAGTTGATGACCGCACGGCCACCCAGCTTCTCCAACCCCGCCCGCAGCACATCCAGTTCCGTCGAGTCCAGCACGACCGGCAGCGTGGACGCGGTCGCGAACCGGCCCGCCAGCTCCTCCATGTCCGCCACACCATCACGCCCGACATAGTCCACACACAGATCCAGCATGTGCGCACCCTCACGGATCTGATCCCGCGCGATCTCGACACAGTCGTCCCAGCGGCCCTCCAGCATCGCCTCACGGAACTTCTTGCTGCCGTTGGCGTTCGTCCGCTCACCGATCGCCATATACGCCGTGTCCTGACGGAACGGCACCGTCTGATACAACGACGCGGCACCCGGCTCCGGACGCGGCTCACGCCGCGTGGGCACCAGATCCCGCACCCGCTCCACAACCTGACGCAAATGCTCCGGCGTCGTACCGCAGCACCCACCCACCAGCGACAGCCCGTATTCGCGTACGAACGTCTCCTGCGCATCCGCCAGCTCACCCGCCGACAGCGGATAGTGCGCACCGTTCCTGCCCAGCACCGGCAGACCCGCATTGGGCATGCACGACAGCGGGATCCGCGAGTGCCGGGCCAGATAACGCAGATGCTCACTCATCTCCGCCGGACCCGTCGCGCAGTTCAACCCGATCATGTCGATACCCAGCGGCTCCAGCGCCGTCAGCGCCGCACCGATCTCCGAACCCAGCAGCATCGTCCCGGTCGTCTCCACCGTCACCGAGCAGATGACCGGAAGGTTCGTGCCGGTCGCCTCCAGAGCCCGCCGGGCACCGAGAATCGCAGCCTTCGTCTGCAGCAGATCCTGCGTCGTCTCCACCAGCAGCGCATCCGCACCACCGGCGATCATGCCCTCCGCGTTCTGCTGGTAGGCGTCCCGCAGCTTCACATACGGCGCATGACCCAGCGTCGGCAGCTTCGTACCCGGCCCCATCGAACCCAGCACCCACCGCTGCCGCCCACTCGACACCGTGAACTCGTCCGCCACCTCACGCGCGATCCGCGCCCCCGACTCCGACAGCTCGAAAACCCGCCCGGGAATGTCGTACTCCGCCAACGCAGCAAAATTTGCGCCGAACGTGTTCGTCTCCACGCAGTCCACCCCGACCGCGAAGTACTCCTCATGCACCGACCGCACAATGTCCGGACGCGTCACATTGAGGACCTCGTTACACCCCTCGAGATTCTCAAAATCCTCAAGCGTCGGATCCTGCGCCTGCAACATCGTGCCCATCGCACCATCAGCCACCACCACACGCGTGGCAAGCGCCTCACGGAGGGCGTCGATTCGGGTCCGGCTGTCGGCGGAGGGGGTCGGCAACGAGGCCATGGATGTGCTCCCAGGGATGCGACGGCTGTCGGCTTTGCGTCTTCCGGTGGAAGGCGCACGGAGCCAGAGTAGCCGGGCGGACGGTTGTGGGCGCGGGCGTCCCACGGGGCGGACTCCTTCCTCCTTTCGGGCTCTGTGATGCCTTTTGGTCGTTGAGTACTCCCTCTGCGGTGACCAAGGTCGACATCGAGCGATAGTGTTCGGCATTGTCGAACTGCAGTGGAGAAGGGCCGACCAATGGCGAAGAACATCCAGTCGCTCGAACGAGCGGCGGCGATGCTGCGACTGCTCGCCGGCGGAGAACGCCGACTGGGCTTGTCCGACATCGCTTCGTCGCTGGATCTGGCCAAGGGCACCGCCCACGGCATTCTGCGCACGCTCCAGGCCGAGGGCTTCGTCGAGCAGGACCCGGCGTCCGGCCGTTACCAGCTGGGGGCGGAGCTCCTGCGGCTCGGCAACAGCTACCTCGACGTGCACGAGCTGCGCGCCCGCGCCCTCGTCTGGACGGACGACCTGGCGCGCTCCAGCGGTGAGAGCGTCCACCTCGGGGTGCTGCACCAGCACGGCGTTCTGATCATCCACCACGTCTTCCGGCCGGACGACAGCCGCCAGGTCCTGGAGGTGGGGGCCATGCAGCCGTTGCACTCCACCGCACTCGGGAAGGTGCTCTCGGCGTACGACCCGGTGGCGCACAGCGAAGCGATGGAGGTCGAACGCAAGGTCTTCACGCCGCGGACCGTCACGGGCCCGGAGGACTTCGAGTCGGTGCTCGACCATGCGAGGGCGCGCGGCTGGGCGGCCGACATGGAAGAGACCTGGGAGGGCGTCGCCTCGGTGGCCGCGCCCATCCACGACCGGCGCCGCATGCCGGTGGGCGCGGTGGCCATCACGGGCGCGGTCGAGCGCGTCTGCAACGCCGACGAGGTGCGGTCCGAGCTGGTCGCGGCGGTACGGGACTGTGCCCGCGCGGTCTCCAGGGATCTGGGCGCCCAGCGCTTCTGAGCGGCGTTTCAGCACGGTTTGGCTCTTCGTGGATAACGATCGAGTTTTCGGCCACGGAACCCTTGACGTCGTGTTAACACCAGGGCAAAACTGCCGTGCATCGGTCGGCATTGTCGAACACCTACCGGCAATACGCGCTAGGGTGTGACAACGCCAGGGCCGGCAAACGCCCTCACCTGAGGGCGCGGACCACCGGAGGGACCCGGGGTTCGCTTTCCCTGGACGAAGGACAAAGGAGTCGCGGGTGTCCAACTCCGACATCTTCATCGGCGAGATCATTGGTACCGCCGTACTCATCCTGCTCGGTGGTGGCGTGGTCGCCGCCGTCGTACTCAAGCGCTCGAAGGCGCAGAACGCCGGCTGGCTGGCGATCACCTTCGGGTGGGGATTCGCGGTCATGACCGCGGTCTACATGACGGGCACTCTTTCCGGCGCCCACCTCAACCCTGCGGTCACCGTCGGCATCGCGATCAAGGACGGGGACTGGAGCAATGTTCCGGTCTACCTCGCCGGACAGCTGCTCGGCGCCATGATCGGCGCCACTCTGGTCTGGATCGCGTACTACGGACAGTTCCAGGCCCACCTCACGGACCCGGAGATCATCTCCGCGGCGCCGCACGAGGAAGGCCTGGTCAGCGAGGAGGCCGCACCGAAGGCCGGACCGGTACTCGGCGTCTTCTCCACCGGCCCCGAGGTCCGGGTCGTGTGGCAGAACCTGGCCACCGAGATCATCGGCACCACGGTGCTCGTGCTTGCGGTCCTGACCCAGGGCCTCAACGACAGCGGCAAGGGTCTCGGCGTCATCGGCGCACTGATCACCGCGTTCGTCGTCGTCGGTATCGGCCTCTCGCTCGGCGGACCGACGGGCTACGCCATCAACCCGGCCCGCGACCTGGGCCCGCGCATAGTGCACGCGCTGCTGCCGCTGCCCAACAAGGGCGGCTCGGACTGGGGCTACGCCTGGATCCCGGTTGTCGGCCCGCTGATCGGCGGCGCCCTCGCAGCAGGTATCTACAACCTCGCGTTCGCCTAAGCCGACCCTCTGACCTCGCAGGAGCACTCCGTGACCGACACACACACCACCGGCCCGTTCATCGCGGCCATCGACCAGGGCACCACCTCCAGCCGCTGCATCGTCTTCGACACGGATGGCCGGATCGTCTCGGTCGACCAGAAGGAGCACGAGCAGATCTTCCCGAAGCCGGGCTGGGTGGAGCACAACGCCGCCGAGATCTGGACCAATGTCCAGGAGGTCGTCGACAGCGCGGTCGCGAAGGCGGGCATCACCGCCGCCGACGTCAAGGCCATCGGCATCACCAACCAGCGCGAGACCACCGTCCTCTGGGACAAGAACACCGGTGAGCCGGTGCACAACGCCCTGGTCTGGCAGGACACCCGTACCGACGCTCTCTGCAAGGAGCTCGGCCGCAACGTCGGCCAGGACCGTTTCCGCCGCGAGACAGGCCTGCCCCTGGCCTCGTACTTCGCCGGCCCGAAGATCCGCTGGCTGCTGGACAACGTCGAGGGCCTGCGCGAGCGCGCCGAGCGCGGCGAGATCCTCTTCGGCACCATGGACTCCTGGGTCATCTGGAACCTGACCGGCGGCGTCAACGGCGGCGTGCACGTCACCGACGTCACCAACGCCTCGCGCACCATGCTGATGAACCTGCACACCCTCGACTGGGACGAGAAGATCCTCCAGTCGATGGAGGTCCCGGCCGCGGTGCTGCCGGAGATCCGTTCCTCCGCCGAGGTGTACGGGACCGCCAAGAGCGGCGCCCTCGCCGGTGTGCCGGTCGCCTCGGCGCTCGGTGACCAGCAGGCGGCGCTGTTCGGCCAGACCTGTTTCTCCGAGGGCGAGGCCAAGTCGACGTACGGCACCGGCACCTTCATGCTGATGAACACCGGTCACGAGCCCGTCAACTCGTACAACGGCCTGCTGACGACCGTCGGCTACCGGATCGGCGACCAGGCACCGGTGTACGCCCTCGAGGGTTCCATCGCCGTCACCGGTTCGCTGGTGCAGTGGATGCGCGACCAGATGGGCCTGATCAACTCCGCGGCCGAGATCGAGACGCTCGCCTCCTCCGTCGAGGACAACGGCGGCGCGTACTTCGTGCCGGCCTTCTCCGGGCTCTTCGCGCCGTACTGGCGTCCCGACGCCCGCGGTGTGATCGCCGGTCTGACCCGCTATGTCACCAAGGCGCACATCGCCCGCGCCGTTCTCGAGGCCACCGCCTGGCAGACCCGCGAGATCAGTGACGCCATGACCAAGGACTCCGGCGTCGAGCTGACCGCGCTCAAGGTCGACGGCGGCATGACCTCCAACAACCTGCTGATGCAGACCCTCTCGGACTTCCTGGACGCACCGGTGGTGCGCCCGATGGTCGCCGAGACGACCTGCCTCGGCGCTGCCTACGCCGCCGGTCTTGCCGTCGGCTACTGGCCGGACACCGACGCGCTGCGCGCCAACTGGCGCCGGGCCGCCGAGTGGACCCCCCACATGGATGCGGACCAACGGGACCGCGAGTACAAGAGCTGGCTCAAGGCCGTCGAGCGGACCATGGGCTGGCTCGAAGACGACGCTGACGAGGAGTAAATCAAGATGACCACCCTGCAGAGCGTCCCTGCCCTGGGGACGCACCCGGCCTCCGGCTCCCTTCCGAGCCGCGCCGAGACTCGGGAGCAGCTTTCCAAGGCGACGTACGACCTCCTGGTGATCGGCGGCGGCATCCTGGGCATCTCCACCGCCTGGCATGCGGCGCAGTCCGGGCTGCGGGTGGCTCTGGTGGACGCCGGCGACTTCGCCGGCGCCACCTCCTCCGCCTCCTCCAAGCTTCTCCACGGCGGTCTGCGCTATCTGCAGACCGGCGCGGTGAAGCTGGTCGCGGAGAACCACTTCGAGCGGCGCGCGGTCTCCCGTCAGGTGGCCCCGCACCTGGCCAACCCGCTCACCTTCTATCTGCCGGTCTACAAGGGCGGACCGCACGGCGCGGCGAAGCTCGGCGCGGGCGTCTTCGCCTACTCCGCGCTCTCGGCGTTCGGTGACGGCGTCGGCCATGTGATCAGCGCGAACAAGGCGCAGCGTGATGTTCCCGAGCTGCGCACGGAGGGCCTGAAGGCCGTTGCCGTGTACGGCGACGACCAGATGAACGACTCCCGGATGGCGCTGATGACGGTGCGTGCGGCCGTCGAGTCGGGCGCCACCGTTCTCAACCACGCCGAGGTCACCGGGCTGCGCTTCACCAAGGGCCGGGTCACGGGCGCGGAGCTCAAGGACCGTCTGGACGGTACCGAGTTCGGTGTCACGGCCCGTCTGGTGCTCAACGCCACCGGTCCGTGGGTCGACCACCTGCGCCGGATGGAGAACCCGGACGCGGCTCCGTCCATCCGTCTCTCCAAGGGCGCGCACCTGGTGCTCAAGCGGACCTCGCCGTGGAAGGCCGCGCTGGCGACCCCGATCGACAAGTACCGCATCACCTTCGCCCTCCCCTGGGAGGACATGCTGCTGCTCGGTACGACGGACGAGGTGTACGAGGGCGACCCGGCGGATGTCGCGGTCAACGAGAAGGACACCGCGCAGATCCTGGACGAGGCCGCGTTCTCCATCCGGGACCAGCAGCTGTCGCGCGATCTGATCACTTACTCCTTCGCGGGCCTGCGGGTGCTGCCGGGCGGTCCCGGCGACACCTCGAAGGCAAAGCGCGAGACGGTCGTCACCGAAGGCCGCGGCGGCATGCTGTCGGTGGCCGGCGGCAAGTGGACGACCTTCCGCCACATCGGCCGTACGGTGATGAACAAGCTGGCCGCCCTGCCCGGGCAGCCGCTGGCCGAGGACATGGAGCCGATCGCGCATCTGCCGAAGAAGCTCCCGCTGCCCGGGATAGCCAACCCGAACGCGGTCGCCCACCGGCTGCTCGTCGACGGCGGCACACCGGGCCCGCGGATGGCGGCCGACACGGCCCGTCACCTCGCCACCCACTACGGTTCGCTGTCCTTCGACATCGCACGCCTGGCCAACGAGAACCCGGCGCTCGCCGAGCGCATCCACCCGGACGCGCCGGAGATCTGGGCGCAGGTCGTGTACGCGCGTGACCACGAGTGGGCCGAGACGGCGGACGATGTGCTGCGTCGCCGTACGACGCTGACGATCCGCGGTCTGGCGACGGACGAGATCCGCGGGAAGGTCGACAAGCTGCTGATCGACAAGGCGTAACAGACGGCACTTGTATGGCACGGGTAAGGGGCGGCCTCCTTGGAGGCCGCCCCTTACTTGATCTGCGGTCGATCACGGTGGACGGTTTCGGGCTCGATCGGGCGGAACAGATGGAAACCCTGCATCGATTTTCCGAGGAGATCGCCCCGATCATACGGAAGGAGGTTCCGACCACCCTCTGGGACGCATAATGGGTGCCGATACATCGGATGTCTGGAGGTCGCCCATGGCTGTCACCGACGAGGCCATCGAGAAGATCAAGGGAATGATCGTCTCGGGCGCGCTGCGCCCCGGCGACCGCCTCCCCAAGGAGAGCGAACTCGCCGCCGAGCTGGGGCTGTCCCGCAACTCACTGCGGGAGGCGGTACGCGCGCTGTCGCTGATCCGCATCCTGGATGTACGGCAGGGTGACGGCACCTATGTGACCAGCCTGGACCCGCAGTTGCTGCTGGAGGCGCTGAGCTTCGTCGTGGACTTCCACCGGGACGACACGGTGCTGGAGTTCCTGGCCGTACGCCGCATCCTGGAACCGGCCGCCACGGCGATGGCCGCCACCCGGATCAGCGAGAGCGAACTGGACGTACTGAACGCCCAGCTGGACGCGCTCGGCCCGCAGCCCTCGGTGGAGGAACTGGTCGCCGCCGACCTGGAATTCCACCGCGGCATCGTCCAGACCTCGGGCAATTCGGTGCTCTGCTCACTGCTGGACGGGCTCTCCGGACCGACCACCCGGGCGAGGGTCTGGCGCGGGCTGACGCAGGAGGACGCGGTCAGCCGTACGCTCCACGAGCACCGGGCGATCCTGTCGGCCCTCCGCGACCGCGACGCGGAGGCGGCGAAGTCGTGGGCGACGGTGCATATCGCGAGCGTGGAGCAGTGGCTGAGGTCAACGCTGTAGCGGGGGCTCCGCCCCGAACCCCCACGCCTCAATCGCCGGCGGGGCTTGATCCGCCCGGGAACAAGCCCCCGCAGCGGCCCCGCCCCGCCCCGTCAGTCCTGCTTCTCCCCGCTCGCGAAGCGGGAGATCACCAGCGCGACAATGATGATCGCTCCGTTCAGGAACTGGTTCCACAGCGCCGGCACTCCGCCCAGCGTCATCACATTGACGACCAGCTGGAGGGTCAGCACACCGGTCAGCGCGCCGAGGAGCGTGCCGCGGCCGCCCTTGAGGCTGATCCCGCCGATCACGGCCGCGGCGAACACCTGAAAGATCCAGCCGTTGCCCTGGGTGGCCGCGACCGAGCCGTAGTGGCCAGTGTAGAGGATGCCGGCGAAGGCGGCGAGCAGGCCGCCGACGGCCAGCACGATCCAGGTGATCCGGTCGACGCGAATACCGGCCGCCCGGGCCGCCTCCGGGTTGCCGCCGATCGCGTACAGCGCGCGCCCGTGGCGCAGATACGCCAGTCCCGCGCCGCCGATCGCGAAGAGTGCCAGACAGATCCACACGGCGGCCGGCGCGCCGAGCCAGTCGGTCTTGCCCAAGTACCTGAAGGACTCCGGAACATCGGTGATCGACTTGCCCTCGGTGATGCCGATGTGAAGGCCACGCAGCATGGTGAGCATGCCGAGCGTGGCGATGAAGCCGTTGACACGCAGCTTCAGCATCAGAAAGCCGTTGATCGCGCCGATCGCCGTACCGACCAGCAGACAGAGCGGGATCGCCGTCCAGACCGGCATCAGCTCCAGGCCCGCGAAGCGCCCGCCCTCCGTCGGCAGGACCAGCCACATGGCGATGACCGGCGCGATGCCGATCGTCGACTCCAGCGACAGATCCATCCGGCCGCAGATCAGGATCAGCGCCTGGCCGAGGACCAGCAGGCTGAGCTCGGAAGACTGCTGGACCACGCTGATCAGGTTGTTCGAGGTGAGGAAGACCGGCGAGACGATGAAACCGATCACCATCAGCACCAGAATCACCGGCACCAGCGAGAAGTCGCTCCACCGGATCAGCCGCAGCCGGCTGCGCGGGCTCGCGGTCTTGAGCTCGTCGGCCGTGAGCGGCCGTATCGTCCCGGTCATTCCTGCTCCCCCACACCTTCCATGGCGGCGACCAGTTCGCGGTCGGTCCACCCACTGCCGAACGTCGCCACCACCCGCCCGTGGAAGAGGGCGAGCACCCGGTCACACACCCGCAGATCGTCCAGCTCGTCCGAGATGATCACGGCCGCGCTGCCCTCGTCCGCCACCCGTCGTACGACTGAGAGCAGCGAGTCCTTGGACTTCACATCGACGCCCGCGGTGGGCCGGACCGCCACCAGCGCGCTGGGTCCACGGGCCAGGGCGCGGGCGACCACGACTTTCTGCTGATTGCCGCCCGAGAGGCCGGAGACGGGCTGCTCCGGTCCCTGCGTCTTGATGTCGAGCGAAGAGATCATGGACTGGGCGAATTCCCTTGTACGAGACGGCAGTACGGTCCCCCAGGGGCCGAGCTGGTCGGTGACGGTGAGCGTGGCGTTCTCGGCGACGCTGCGGCCGATGACCAGCCCTTGGAGGTGGCGGTCCTCGGGGATGTAACCGATACCGGCGTCGAGCGCGTGCGGGACGCTGCCCGGCTTCACGGCCCGGCCGCGTACGGTGATCCGTCCCGCGCTCGCCCTGCGCATACCGACCAGGGTTTCACCGAGGGCGGTGTTGCCGCTGGCCGCGGCCCCGGCAAGACCCAGCACCTCGCCGGGCCGCGCCTCCAGGTCGAGCGGCTCGAACTCGCCCTCCACGGTGAGGCCTTCGGTACGCAGTACCGGCTCCTCGTCCCGGACCGCGCCGACGGGCGCGTGCCACGTCGACGGGCCGCCGGTGGACTCCCCCGTCATGGCCGTGACCAGGTCGTCCTTGGAGAGTTCCGCGACCGGGGCGGTGATGACATGGCGGGCGTCGCGGTAGACGGTGACGGCGGTGCACAGTTCGTACACCTCCTGCAGATGGTGGGAGATGAACAGGAACGCCACTCCCCGGCTCTGCAGTTCGCGCAGTTTGGTGAAGAGCCGCTGGATTCCGCGGGCGTCGAGCTGCGCGGTCGGTTCGTCGAGGACGATCAGCCGGGCGCCGAAGGACAGGGCGCGGGCGATTTCCACGAACTGGCGCTGCTCGACGGCGAGATCCTTCGCCCTGGTCCTGGGGTCGACGCTCACTCCGTATCCGGCGAGGAGCTCCTCGGCGCGCCGCCGCAGCTGCCGCCAGCTGATGAAGCGGCTACCGGCGTCGAAGCGATTCAGAAAGAGGTTCTCGGCGACGGTCAGATCAGGGACGGCCATCGACTTCTGGTAGACGCAGGCGACCTTGGACTGCCAGGCCGCCATGTCCCCGAAGGCCGGCGCCGGCTCGCCGTTGAAGCTCACCTCGCCCGCGTCCGGCCTGTGCAACCCGGTGAGGACGCTGACCAGCGTGGACTTGCCCGCGCCGTTGCGCCCGACCAGCGCGTGCGACTCGCCGGGCGCGACGGTGAGGCGTACATCGTCGAGCGCCACGGTCGGACCGAAGCGCTTGACGATGCCTGCCGCGTGTACGGCGGCTGGTGCCTGGTGCTCCATGGCTAGCTCTTCTTCTCCAGCTGGTTGGCCCACAGCTTCGGGTCGTCGACGTTCTCCTTGGTCACCAGTGGCGCGGGCAGCTGGTCCTCGAACCCGTTCGGGATCTTGATGATCGTGGACTCATGGTCGGTCGGACCCTCCTTGGGGGTCTTTCCGTCCAGCGCCTGCTTGGCCCAGTACAGCGCGTACTTGGCGTACAGATCGGCGGGCTGGGAGACCGTGGCGTCGATCCTCCCGGCCTTGATGGCGTCGAGCTCCTCCGGGATGCCGTCGTTGGAGATGATCGTGATGTGGCCCGGGGTGCCGGGGGCCTTCAGCAGCTTCTTCTGCTCGAGCAGCGCGAGTGTGGGCTGCAGGAACACACCGCCGGCCTGCATATAGATGCCGTTGATGTCGGGGTGCGCGGCGAGCGTGGACTGGAGCTTGGCGGACGCGACATCGCCCTTCCAGTCGGTGGCGAGCTCGAAGACCTTGATGCCGGGGAAGTCCTTGGCCATACAGGACTTGAAGGCCTCCGAGCGGTCCCGGCCGTTGATGGAGGACAGGTCGCCCTGGAACTCCACGGCCTTGCCCTTGCCCTTCAGCTGCTCGCCGAGGTACTTGCAGGCCTTCTCGCCGTACGCGCGGTTGTCGGCCCGGACCACCATGTACACCTTGCCCTTGTCGGGCCGGGTGTCGACGCTGACGACCGGGATCTTCTTCTCCTGAAGGCTCTGCAGCGACTCGGCTATCGCGCCGGTGTCCTGCGGGGCCATGACGACGGCCTTGGCGCCCTGGTCGGTGAAGGTCTGGACGTTGGCGACCAGCTTTCCGATGTCGTTCTGGGAGTTGGTCAGGGACAGCGCGTCGACCTCGCCGTCCTTGACGCCCTTCTCCATGTACTGCTGGTAGGAGTTCCAGAAGTCGCTGTCGCTGCGCGGCAGATCGATGCCCACCTTGCCCCCGCCGGACCCGGTGCCCGAGTCACGGTTGCAGCCCGCGAGGGCCGTCACGGCCAGAAGTGCTGTGCAGGCCACGGCACTTGTCGTACGCACTCTCATTGTCCCGTCCTTCGGTGGTGTCGGCTCAGGGCGCTTGGTTCGGGGGACGCAGACGCAGGCCCTGCATTCCGCCGTCGACGGCGAGTGCCGTGCCTGTGACGGCGGCCGCGGCGGGGCCGGCGAGATAAACGATGGCGGCGGCGACCTCGTCCGCCGCGACCAGCCGTCCGGTGGGCTGGCGGGCCTCGAGGGCGGCACGTTCGGCCGCGGGGTCGGCGGCCCGGTCGAGCAGACGGCCGATCCACGGGGTGTCGGCGGTGCCGGGGTTGACGCAGTTGACGCGGATGCCTTCGCGGACATGGTCGGCGGCCATGGCGAGGGTGAGTGAGAGGACCGCGCCCTTGCTGGCGCTGTACAGGGCGCGCTGGGGCAGTCCTGCGGTGGCTGCGATGGAACAGGTCTGGGTGATGGAGACATGGCCGGGGCGGTCCGCGGCGGCGCGGCGCAGATGCGGCAGGGCGTGACGGGCTACCCGCACCATGCCGAGCACATTGATGTCGAGGACGCGCTGCCATTCCTCGTCGGCGTTGTCGGCGACGGTGCCGATGGCGCCGATACCGGCGTTGGAGACGACGGTGTGCAGGGCGCCGAACTCCGCCGCGGCCCTGTCGACGGCCGTGCGGACCGCGGCGTCGTCGGTGACATCGGCCTTGAGGGCGAGGACGCCGTCCGGCGCTCCCGCCGTCTCGCGGTCGAGTACGGCGACCTGGGCGCCGCGGCTGAGCAACAGTGTCGCGACGGCGGCGCCGATGCCCGAGGCACCACCGGTCACCAGCGCGGACAGTCCCTCGAAGTCCCTTGCTCCGCTCATGAGTTGACCTCCTCGATGGTGCGGCGGGCCTGCCAGACGGGCCCCTCGGGATAGCGGTGGGCGGCGATCGACTCGGGGAGCATGCGGGCGGAGAAGCCCGGTGCGCGCGGTGCGACATAGCGTCCGGAGGCGATCACGGCGGGGTCGGTGAAGTGCTCGTGGAGGTGGTCGACGTACTCGATGACCCGGTCCTCCCAGCTGCCGGAGACGGCGACGTAGTCGAACATGGCCAGATGCTGGACGAGCTCGCACAGTCCTACCCCACCGGCGTGCGGGCAGACGGGGACGCCGTATTTGGCCGCGAGCAGCAGGATCGCGATGTTCTCGTTGACACCGGCGACACGCGCGGCGTCGATCTGGACGAAGTCGACGGCCCCGGCCTGCAGCAGCTGTTTGAAGACGACGCGGTTGGCGGCATGCTCGCCGGTGGCGACCTTGACCGGCTGGCCGGCGCGGACGGCGGCGTGGCCGAGGATGTCGTCGGGGCTTGTCGGCTCCTCGATCCAGTGCGGTTCGTACGGGGCGAGTGCCGTCATCCAGCGCAGGGCATCGGCAACGTCCCAGCGCTGGTTGGCGTCCACGGCGATGCGTACGGACGGGCCGACAGCGGCGCGGGCCAGCTTCATCCGCCGTATGTCGTCGTCGAGGTCCGCGCCGACCTTCAGCTTGATCTGGCCGAAGCCGTCGGCGACCGCTTCCTTGGCCAGCGCCACCAGCTTCTCGTCCGAGTAGCCGAGCCAGCCGGGCGAGGTGGTGTACGCGGGATAGCCGCTCTCCCGCAGGTTCGCGGCCCGCTCGGCCCGGCCGGGTTCCGCGGCCCGCAGGATGGCCAGCGCCTCCTCCCGGGTCAGGACATCGGTCAGATAGCGGAAGTCGACGAGCGAGACCAGTTCCTCGGACGACATCGAGGCAAGAAACTCCCACACCGGCCGGCCTGCGCGCTTCGCCGCCAGATCCCAGGCCGCGTTGACGACCGCGCCGGCCGCCATATGCATCACGCCCTTCTCCGGGCCGAGCCAGCGCAACTGTGAGTCATGGGTCAGGTCGTGGTGGAGCGCGGCCAGGTCGGCTGCGGTACGGGGCGCCGGGCGCCCGACCACATAGGGACGCAGCGCTTCGATGGCCGCGGCGGTGACATCGTTGCCGCGCCCGATGGTGAAGCAGAAGCCGTGTCCCTCGGCCCCGTCGGTCGCGCGCATCACCACATAGGCGGCGGAGTAGTCGGGATCCGGGTTCATGGCGTCCGAGCCGTGGAGCTGTTCCGAGGTGGGAAAGCGGATGTCGTGGACCTCGAACTCCGTGACGGTCTGACTCATGCACGCACCCCCGCGAGACGAACATCGGAGAACATCGGACCTCTTGGTCATCCGATGTATAGCGCCGTCCACGCGGCAACGTCCAGGGCAGGGACGAAATTTCTCGGACACAGCTCGGATGAATCGGCTACCGGACGTCTGACTCTCCGACGTATGCCCTATCGAGCGGAAGTTCACCCGGCCGTGCCAGGGGGCTGCGGCGAGGTGCCCCGTAAGCCGTAAGGTTGGGGCGTAGACAAGGAACTTCGGAAGGAGGCACTGGGTGATCGAGCTCGAGGGGGTACCCGAGCTGATCGACCCGGTCATGGTGGCCGCGTTCGAGGGCTGGAACGACGCCGGCGACGCCGCCTCCACCGCGGTCGCACACCTGGACCGGGAATGGAAGGGCGAGGTCTTCGCGGCGCTCGACGCCGAGGACTACTACGACTTCCAGGTCAACCGGCCGACGGTGTGGCTGGACGGCGGGGTACGGAAGATCACCTGGCCCACAACCCGGCTCTCCGTGGTCCGCATCGGCGGCGAGAAACCGCGCGACCTGGTGCTGGTCCGTGGCATCGAGCCATCCATGCGCTGGCGCTCGTTCTGCAACGAGATCCTGGGCTTCGCCCATGAGCTGGGCGTCGAGATGGTGGTGATTCTGGGCGCGCTGCTCGGCGACACCCCGCACACCCGGCCGGTACCGGTCAGCGGGATCACCTCGGACCCGGATCTGGCCAGAACCATGGATCTGGAGGAGACCAGGTACGAGGGGCCGACCGGCATCGTCGGCATTCTCCAGGAGGCGTGCACGCATGCGGGGGTGCCGGCGGTGAGTCTGTGGGCCGCGGTGCCGCACTATGTGTCGCAGCCGCCCAACCCCAAGGCGACGCTGGCGCTGCTGAACCGTCTTGAGGACCTCATCGGCCTCCGTATCCCGCTGGGCGAACTGCCCGAGGACGCACGGGCCTGGCAGCTGGGCGTGGATCAACTGGCCGCCGAGGACAGCGAAGTTGCGGAGTACGTCCAGACACTGGAGGAGGCACGGGACACGGCGGAGCTTCCCGAGGCTACGGGCGAGGCCATCGCCCGCGAGTTCGAGCGGTATCTGCGGCGGCGCGACGGGGGTCCCGGGCATGCGACCGACGGGGGCGAGGCCAGTTCGTATCTGCGCGACACCTCCAGCGGGCGCACCCGGCCGCCGATGCCACCGCGTGCGGAGGCGGAGACCGAAGCCGGGACCGGGACCGGGAGCGAACCTGGAACCGGATCGGGCACCGAGGCCGAAGCGGAAACCGAGCCGGAATCCGGTGGCGAGGAAGATTCCTCGGAGGACTGAAACCTCTGACTGAAGAGTGGGGCGGCGCCGGTGGGCGCCGCCCCACTCCTTACGTCTACGTCGTGTTCTTTACGTCGTGCTCATAGGACTTGAGGTACTCGGACCTGGTCCACCGCGACCGCGTCGTACGTCGTGTCGGGTGTCGGCTCCACATCGAAGCGGGCGTTGGGCAGATAGATCCGCTCGCCCCAGGCCGCCGCCGTCGTGGGAATTCTGAAGCGCTCCGGATCGGTGATGCGCGCGACAGCCGTGCCGCGGGTGCCCGAGTCATTGAGTCGCAGCACATCGATGGCGTTCTGCGCCTGCTGTACGACATAAAGGGTGCGGCCGAGCAGCAACAGGCCGTCGCCATTGGGGAGTCGGGTGGCTCCGATGTCGACTCGCCGCGCGATGCCGGTACGCGGATCGACCCGCATCAGACCGCCGCCGCCGACCACGGTGTTGACCAACAGCAGGGCGCGCCCGTCCGGTGTGCGCTCGATGCCATTGGCCGTGAAAGAGGGCCCCTGTTCCCAGTCGCCGCCCAGCGGGACGGTCGCCACCCTGTCGCCCGGCTCGTCGTGCCGGCCGAGCGGGAGGCGGTAGATCTGCGGTTTGAACGAGTCCGTGAACCAGGCGACGCCCGGCGTGAGGATCACATCGTTGACCATGGTGCCGTCGGAGCCGACGGTGAAGGTCTTCAGCAGCTTCCCCGAGCGGACCTCGATGACCCGGATCTCGCGGCTCACACCGCCACAGACGAACAGCAGCCGCTCGCTCCGGTCAATTTTGAGTCCGATCGAGGGGTGGTCCACTCCGAGACCGTGGCTGATGACGCTTCCCCGGCCGGTGGCCAGGCTCGCTCGGTAGATATCGCCGGTGGCTATCGACCCGAAGTAGGCATACGGACTCTGTCCGATGGCGATCCCTTCGGGCTGGAAGCCGTTCGGCAACGGGAAACGGGTGGGCAGGCGTGTACCGGTTAATTCGGCCGCCCGGGCAACGCCTTCCCCTGGGGCAAGGAGTGCCGCGCCGGCCATGGCCGCGGCTGCTCCGAGCACTCCTCGACGTGCGAAGGAACGGTGCATCGAGTCGTCCTTCCGACAAGTGTTCTACAGACCCATTCACCTCAGCACACGGCAGGCTTCTCCGCAGTGTTTGGCCGAATTGTGGCGTGACATCTTCTTCCAGCCGAATTGCCCGGGGTTCCCATTCAACTTGATTTAAAACGTATTTCGCGTAAGGAGGGTGGACGGGCTGCGGCGGAGGGAGCAGGGTGGCCACCACGCAGACCGAGCACGGACAACGCACAGTCCACGAACGACAAGGAGCACGGCACCCGAAGGGAGCGGTCATAGCGATGACCGATCAGGCACTCCCAGGTCAGGGCCCCGGAACTGCGGGCCCTGGACCCGACGGAGCTGGATTCACCTATCAAGGAGCCGAGCCGGAGCTGATCGTCGTCGCACGGGCCGAGGCCCGGCTGCGCGCCGACACCCAAGGCGTACGGTCGGCCTCCGGGGCGGACATCTCCGCACTGAACATGTTCCTGAGCGACGAACAGCTCGCGCTGGAACCGGTGTTCGGCAGTGAGGAGCGGACCCGGTCCGCTCTGCCTCCGCAGCCGGCGGGACCGGCAGGCGGCGGCCGGGGCACGCTGCCGGACCTCTCGCTCTTCTACCGTGTACGGGGCGGTGGGGACCGGTCCGAGGAGCTCACCGCCCGGCTGGCCGCCCTCCCCGAGATCGAGACGGCGTACCTCAAGCCAGGCGCCGTACCCGCTCGGACGGCACCCCACGGCGGCACGGCGAAAGCCCGGCCCGAAGAGGCCAAGCGGCTCAAGGAGGGCGCACCCGCGACACCCGACTTCACCGGCCGCCAGGGCTACTTGGCGCCCGCGCCCGAGGGCGTGGACGCGTACTGGGCCTGGCAGCGGCCGGGCGGCTCCGGACAGAACGTCACCGTCGTCGATGTCGAAGGAGCCTGGCAGCTGAGCCATGAGGACCTGGCGGAGAAGCTCGCCGGCATCGTCGTCGGCAATCCGGTCCAGGACATCGCATGGCGCAACCACGGCACGGCGGTCCTCGGCATCATCGGCGGCGACCGCGACGAGAAGGGGATCACCGGTATCGCTCCCGAGGCACTGACCGCGGCGGCGTCGTTCCAGGGCATCGGCTCCGCCGCGGCCATCCATGCCGCGGCCGAGCGTCTCACCCACGGCGACCTCCTCCTGATCGAACTCCACCGGCCGGGACCGCGGTTCGACCACGAGGTCCGCGACGACCAGCGCGGCTACATCGCGCTGGAGTGGTGGCCGGACGACTTCGCCGCGATCCGCTGGGCGACGTCGAAGGGCGTCCTGGTCGTGGAGGCGGCCGGCAACGGCGGCGAGAGCCTGGACGACGCGGTGTACGAGCGCAGGCCGGACGCGTTCCCCGAGTGGTGGCGCAACCCCTTCAACCCGTCGAACCAGCCCTCCGGTGCGGTCCTCGTCGGCGCGGGCGCTCCCCCGCCCGGGACGCACGGCCGCGACCACGGTCCCGACCGCTCGCGGCTGGCGTTCTCCAACTACGGCGCGCGGCTGGACGCCCAGGGCTGGGGCCGCGAGGTCACCACGACCGGCGGCTTCTGGGACCGGGCGGGTGACCTGCAGGGCGGCGCGGAGGAGATCGCCTGGTACACGGACACCTTCTCCGGCACCTCCTCGGCCTCGCCGGTGGTGGTCGGCGCCCTGGCAGCCCTGCAGGGCATCCTCAAGGCCGCGCACCTCGCGCCGATGGGCCCCGAACAGGCCCGTGAGGTGCTGCGCAGGACCGGTTCGCCGCAGCAGGACGCTCCGGGGCGCCCGGCCTCGCAGCGGATCGGCAACCGCCCCGACATCAAGGCTGCGGTCACCGAGCTGGTGCCGTCGTCGGTCGGCTCGGGACAGGCAGAGCGGTACTGGGACGAACTGATGCCGTACCCGCGTGAACTTCCGCCGCGCCTGAGGCTGTTCGCGGCCGGCGCGTGGCGCAACCTCAACCACCCCGCCCCTGAAGTCCGCCAGGCGGTACATGCCGCCTTCGCGGGGGGCCGGCCGGACGTACGCGTCTGGTACTCGGACGACGAGGTCGTGGGCCTGGTCGTCGCCGGATGAATCGAAAGGGAAGGTGAACATCGCATGAGCACCACCCCGCAGATGAACCCCAGCTCCATGAGTCAGCAGTACGGCCAGCAGCAGTACGCGCAGCAGCAGCACGGGCAGCAGCAGCCGTTCGGCCGGCTGCAGGGCGCAAGCACCTCTCCGCCCCCGCAGGGTCAGCAGATGAGCCAGCAGCCGCTCCAGCAGCTGCAGCAGCTCGGCCAGCAGCAGCCCTACCAGCAGCTGCTCCAGCAGCTCGGCCAGCAGAGCCAGCAGCAGAGCCAGCAGCAGGGCCAGGGCCAGCCGCTGATCCTGCCGAGCGCGATCGACAGCCAGGCCATCACCAGTGGTGTGGCCGAGCACTTCTGGGACGTCGTGACGCCCCTGCCCGGCCAGCCGGTCATCCTCTACCTGTTCATCCAGGGCGCCTGGCGTCAGCTGGTGAACCCGAACCAGATCACGCATGACGAGGTCCAGGAGGCGTTCGCCTTCGGGCAGCAGGTCATCGGGTTCTGGGACACCAACAACGCCGGTGTGCTCGCGGCGATCGTGGTGAACAAGTAGCACGTCGGCTCAGAGGGCGCCGGGTGGGCAGCGGCCCGCCCGGCGCCCTTACCTGTGCCTCAGGCTTCAGGCTTCAGGCTTCATACGCAGTTGAAGCGCGCGGCGCCCCAGTCCCCGTGATCGCCCGTCTTCGACCCGTTGGTGTCGGTGACCTTCAGCCGCACATGGCGTGCGCCGTCCAGAGCGACATCGACGGGCACGGTCGCCGAGGCCCCGGTCACCTTGGGCGAGGTCCACAGCACCTTTCCGTCCGCCTCGACCGAGAAGGCCACCTCCCCATAGCCGTTGATCTCGTCGTCGATTCCGACATCCGCGGTCAGCGCCGTGCAGCGGCCGCCGAGATAGACCTCGATATCGGAGTCGGCGTGGGTGCCGATCCCCTTTTCGTACGGCTTGCCGGCCAGCGTGAGCGGGTGTCCGTCGGCCGCTCCCGACTCGCCGTTGCTGCGGTCACGTTCCGCCGGCCCGTAGCCGTTCGCCGATGTCAGCCACACCAGGTCACTGGCCCAGGCGTCGCCGGCCGGCGGTGGCGGCATCACCCCGACCGCGAACCGCTGTCCTGCGGTACGGTCCACGCCCGCCGACCGGTGACGTGCCGTCGCGGTCAGCGTCGCCTCGCCCGGCTTGGCGTCCGCGGCCGGGACGACGGCCACCTCGACGCGCTTCGTCGTCCCGGCCGGGATCCGGTCCACAACCTGCGCCGGGGTGATCTGCCAGCCCGCCGGCGCCTCCAGCGAGACCTGGACGCCGGTCGCGTCCCGGCCGCCCGCCGTGACATCGACGGCGACCGTGCCCGGCGAACCGGCGCCGAGCTCCTGAGCTGCCGGGACGGAGACAGTCGCGGCCGCGCCCGGAGTCGTACCGCCGACCGCGCTGGTGTCCTCGAGCTTCAGCTCGAAGCCACGGTCGGTGCGCAGCGACGGCGTCTTGACGTGCACCACACCGCCGCGATCGTCCTGGTCGTACCACCAGCCCTGCGCGGCCTTCGCGTAGGCCGCCTTCGAGGTCTGCCGCGGCAGCCTGCGCCCGTTGAGCCCGACCGTGCTCGGCGCGTCCCCGGTGTGCACGCTGAAGGTGTACGGACGCGTGGACTGCCTGCCCGTGAACTCGCCCTTGCTCGCGCCGATCCGGACGGTCACATCGCCCGCTCCGCGCCGTGGCGCCTGGACGTCGGCGCGCTGGGTGGCGTACTTGCCGCTGCGGTGCTGCCGCGTGACGCCGTCGTCCTCGTACAGCGTGAAGGAGGACGTGCCCTGCGGATAGATGTCCCAGGCGAGCGGGGAGGCCGCGGTGCGGTCGGCGTACGAGCGGATGCCCGGCCACATCGGGACGGTGGCCCCCGCCTTCACGAACAGCGGCAGCGTGTCGAGCGGCGCGCTGTAGTCGTCGACGGTGACCGGTCCTTCGTAGGTCCGCCCGCTCCAGTAGTCGATCCAGGTCCCCTTCGGCAGGTAGATCCCGTCGCGCTCGACGGCGTCCTGGTAGACGGGCGCGACAAGGAAGTCCGCACCGCTGAGGAACTCGTACTTGGCCGCGTCCGTCGCCGCTTCGAGGTCGTTCGGATACTCCAGCACGAGCGGCCTGGCTAGCCCGACGCCCGTCTTCGTCGCCTCATGTGCGTGGGAGTAGATGTACGGCAGCAGCGACTCATGCAGCTTGAGGTAGCTGCGGTTGACCGAGGTGTACGGCTCTCCGTACCGGAAGGGCTGCTTGTCGTTCGCCGCCCAGCCGTCCATGGTCATCGTCACCGGCAGGAACATCTTCCACTGCAGATCACGGGCGTACGTCTTGGGGCTGCCGCCGAAGATTCCGTCCACGTCGCCGGTGGTGTAGGCGAGTCCGGACATGCTCGCGCCCGCGTAGGTCGGGATCTGCCAGCGGATGTACTCCCAGCTCCCGGACTGGTCGCCGGACCACTGGACTCCGCAGCGCTGCGCGCCCGACCAGCTCTCCGGCGCCCAGGTGAAGCCGCGGGCGTCGCTGTTCTCCTCGATGCCCCGGTGGGCGTCCTTGCAGCCGTCCAGCGCGAACTTGTATCCGTCGCCGACCCAGGCGACGTCCAGTTTCGCGACGCGCTGGCCGGCCTTGACCTGGTCGCCGAGCTTGCCGATGCCGTCCTCGGTCCACAGGCCCATCTGCATCCTGCGGTCCTGGAGCCCCTTGGCGGTCTCGGCGAGGTTCTCGTATCCGCACCCATAGCCGTCGTTGATGAGCATCCACCCGTTGGGCATGTCGTTCTGGACATACCCGTCGGCGACCTTGAGGGAGTCGAGGGTGTGCCGCTCGCCGCGGTTGGCGTTGTGCAGATAGCAGTCGGCGTCGCCGATCTCGAGGCCGTAGACGGGTGGCAGGAAGGGTTTGCCGGTCAGCCGGGTGTACTGGCCGATGACGTCCTTGGTGCTCGGGCCCGCGAAGTAGTAGGCGTCGAAGCGCTGTTCCTTGGCGGTGGTGGTGACCGGCTCGCCGAAGACGTACGTGTTGGGGGCGTACGTATTGCGATAGACGCCGTATCCAGCGGAAGAGAGGTAGAACGGGACGGAGTTGGGGTGTCCGCCGTCGTTCCAGTTGTAGTCGACGCCGACCTCGACGGTCTTGCCACGGTGCGAGGTGTTGCCGCGGCCGTTCTGCATTCCGGCGCCGTAGTACTGCTCGTCGGCGCCGCGGGCGAGGGTCTGTGTGGTCCTGTCCCGGTTCCAGGTCAGGCCCTTGGTCTCGGCCCAGAGCGGGGTGCCGTCGGCGCGGTGGAGGGCGAAGCGCAGGGGCGTCTTGTAGGCGCGCAGGGTGACCCTGGAGGTGCTCAGCTCGTAGCGGTCGCCCTTGTCGCGCCAGTGGGTGGCGGGCGGCGCGCTCTGCGGCAGAACGATGTCCGTGCCTGTCGGGTCGGTGAAGGCGCCGTCCGGGGCGAGTTCGATACGGAAGGTCTCGGCGGAGACGAAGCTGACGCGGGCGGCGGCGTCGCCGGCGGTGAACCGGTATACGGCTCCGTCGTGAGCGAAGCCGGTGATGTCACCGACCGTCGTGTCGGCCGGTTCGGCGTGCGCGCCCGTGACCGATGGCACAAAGGCGGCGAACAGACCGAGCAGAGCGGCAACGACCGCTGATCTGAACCGTGTTGGAGATCTCATGGCGTGTGTGTAGCGCGTCGGCACATACACGACCATGGACTTGTGTCCGGCCGCTCCTGGACTTATCGCACGCCCAGGAGCGGCCGGAGGGGCTTACAGGGCTACGCCGAGGAGGGCGTCGACAGCGCGGGAGACGAGACCGGGCGCGCCCTCGTCCGTACCGCCTTCGGACTGCTGGAGCGCGGCCCAGCGGTCGACGGCGACGAGCGCGGCGGGGGCGTCGAGGTCGTTCGCGAGGGCGTCGCGGATCTCCTCGACGAGGGCGTCGGCGGACGGCCCGTCGGGACGCGAGACGGCAGCGCGCCAGCGGCCGAGCCGCGCCACCGCCTCGTCGAGTACGGCGTCGGTCCACTCCCAGTCGGTCCGGTAGTGGTGCGAGAGGAGCGCCAGCCGGATCGCCGCCGGGTCCACGCCGTCGCGCCTCAGCTTGGAGACGAAGACGAGGTTGCCCTTGGACTTGGACATCTTCTCGCCGTCGAGTGCGACCATGCCCGCGTGGACGTACGCCTTCGCGAAGGGGTACTCACCGGTGAGCGACTGCGCGTGCGAGGCACCCATCTCGTGGTGCGGGAAGGCGAGATCGGAGCCGCCGCCCTGCACATCGAAGCCCATGCCGAGGTGGTCCAGGGCGATGGCCACGCACTCGATGTGCCAGCCGGGCCGGCCACGGCCGAGGGTGGCACCGTCCCAGCTTGGCTCGCCCTCACGGGCGGCCATCCAGAGCATCGGGTCGAGCGGGTTCTTCTTGCCGGGCCGGTCGGGGTCGCCGCCGCGCTCGGCGGAGAGCAGCCGCATGGCGTCGGCGTCGAGGCGGGACACCTCCCCGAAGTGCGGGTCGGCCTCCACGGAGAAGTACACGTCGCCTTCGAGCTCGTAGGCGGCACCGGCGTCCCGGAGCCGCTCGACGAGGGGCACGATGCCCGGTATCGCCTCGACGGCGCCGATGTAGTGCTGCGGCGGAAGCATCCGGAGAGCGGTCATGTCCTCGCGGAAGAGCGCGGTCTCCCGCTCGGCGAGCTCGGTCCAATCGTGCCCGTCGCGGATCGCCCGCTCGAGGAGTGGGTCGTCGACGTCGGTCACGTTCTGGACGTAGTGAACCTGCCGCTTGGTGTCGAGCCACACGCGCTGAACGAGGTCGAACGCGTTGTAGGTCGCCGCGTGACCCAAGTGGGTCGCGTCGTACGGTGTGATGCCGCAGACGTAGATACGGGCGACGGGACCGGGGTCGAGGGTCACTGGACCATTGGTCGCGGTGGAGTGGATCCGTAGGTCGCGGCCCTTGCCAGGCAGGGCGGGGACCTCAGAAGCGGGCCAGGCATGCATGTCATGAGCCTAACCGGACGGGTGTTCCGCATACGAGTGCGGGTGGCCGCGCTCGGGATCGGCGCCCGGGTGCCCGGTCTTGTCCTGTGGTCCTCTGCCCCTGCGGCGCCACGCTCCGGGGGTGTGGGGACCGTCACCCCCACGTCTCCCCCGGGGTCCGGGGCCTGCCCCCGGTTTCGGGAAGGGGCGGGTCAGGGGAACACCCCCCACCTCACACCGGTGGCCACGGAATCGCCGGCCACTCCCCCGACGGCCCCGGATGCCGCCCCGACTCCTTCAGCTCCGTCACCCTGCCCCGCAGCGCCTCCACCTCCGCCGCCGTCAGCAGTTCCGCCAGACGGGTGGCGAGCGGTTCGCCCTCGGCCAGGGCCGCCGCCAGCCCCGCCAGCGCCTGCGTCGCCTCCGACGGAAGCCGCTCCCCCGCCCACCCCCACAGCAGCGTCCGCAGCTTGTCCTCCACGTTGAACGTGACCCCGTGGTCGATCGCGTACAGCCCGCCGTCAGCCGTCGGCAGCAGATGCCCGCCCTTGCGGTCACCGTTGTTGATCACCGCGTCCAGCACCGCCAGCCGCCGCAGCCGCACATCGTCCGCGTGGACCAGCAGGGCCGTGCGGCCCTCGCCCACCTCCGCGAAGCCCACCGCCTTCCAGCCCTCGCCCGGCTCCTCGTCCTCGACCAGGGCCAGCAGGGAGGACGCCGAGGGGTCCGCCTCGATCCAGAGCTGGACCATGCCCTCGCCGTACGGGCCCTCCCGCAGGACCGTCGTCGGCACCAGGCCCCACCCGGTTGCCTCGGAGAGCTCGTACGCCGCCACCTCGCGCTGCGCCAGCGTCCCGTCCGGGAAGTCCCACAGCGGCCGCTCCCCGGCGACCGGCTTGTAGACGCAGTGCGCCTCTTCGCCCTCGTACGAGACGGAGCAGTACAGCACCGCGTTGGACGCCTCACGGATCCGTCCGCGGACGGTGAGCTCGCCCTTGGTCAGCAGGGTGCGCAGGTCCCCCGAGCTCACGCGCCCCGGCGGTATCCGTTCTGGCGCGGGCATACGTGTCCTTCCGGATCGAGCGGCAGGCTGCACAGCGGGCACGGCGGCCGGCCGGCGTTCACCACGTCCAGCGCGCGTTTGGCGAAGGCCCTGGCCTGCGCTCCGGTCAGCCGGACACGAAGCATCGGCGGACCGTTCTCCTCGTCCTGCAGCAGCCGCTCCTCGGCCTCCGCGAGGTCCTCCTCGGAGTCCGCGTCCAGCTCCACCAGCGCCTGCGCCTCGACGATCATGCGCTGTTCCTCGCCGTCCCAGGCCAGCGCCATCGTGCCGACCCGGAACTCCTCCTCCACAGGCGCGTCGAGCGGCGCGGTGTCCGCGACGTCGGCGGGCGCGACGGCCGGCACCGGCGCATTGCCCCCGGTCCGGCGCACGACCTCGTCCAGCAGCTCGTCGATCCGCTCGGCGAGTGCGGCCACCTGGGTCTTCTCCAGGGCGACGCTGGTGGTGCGCCCCACTGAGGAAGCCTGCAGGAAGAACGTACGGCGTCCAGGCAGCCCGACCGTACCGGCCACGAAGCGGTCCGGCGGGTCGTAGAGGAACACCTGACGGGACACGTTCTGTCTCCCTTGGGATCGGTCGGTATCGACGACTGTCGTACGACTTCGGACGGCTATCGAGCGGGCATACGGGTTTTCGGCCCGTCCACCCTACTGCGCGCGGCGATCACGGTGCGCCCGCGCCGCCTCCGACGACCGCGGCCCCGCCACCGCCGTTCTCGCGCGGCGCCAGCGAGCCGAAGTCCCCGGTGTCACCGAGGCGCAGAAGAAACGGGCGAGTGCGGGTGTAACGGATCGCCGTCACGGAACACGGCTCCACATGGATCCGCTGGAAAAGATCGAGATGCATACCAAGGGCATCGGCCACCAGGGACTTGATGAGGTCTCCGTGCGAGCACATCACATAGGCAGCGTCCTCGCCGTGCGCGGCGTCGACACGCGCGTTCCAGTCGCGTACGGCGTCGACGGCACGCGCCTGCATGTCCCGCATCGACTCGCCGCCCGGGAACGCCGCCGCGGACGGATGCTGCTGCACGACCTCCATCAGCGGCTCGTCGGCGAGCTCCGCGAGCTTGCGCCCGGACCAGTCGCCGTAGTGGCACTCGCCGATCCGTTCGTCGGTGTGCAGCTCAAGACCTGGCCGGGCGTCCAGCAGCGGTCGCAGCGTCTGCAGGCAGCGCTCCAGCGGGCTGGAGACGGCCGCGGCGAGCGGCACGGCGGCGAGTCGCTCCGGCAGCGCGGCTGCCTGCGCCGCACCGCGCTCGTCGAGGGAGACGCCCGGCGTCCAGCCTGCGAGCACCCCCGCGGTGTTGGCGGTGGAGCGTCCGTGGCGTACGAGGATCAGCGTGGCCATGCCCGTCAGCCTAGGCGGCCCGGCGCCCGGGGGTGCGTCCGGGCCGCAGGCAGGGAAGAATGCACGCCGTGATCGTGGACTGTGCCATCTACCGCGACGGGCGCCGAACGAAGGGCCCGCCCGACCTTTCCGATGCTCTGGCCGAGGCACGGGCCACCGGCGACGCCTTTCTGTGGATCGGGCTCTACGAACCGACCGAGAAGGAGTTCGCCCACGTCTCGGCGGAGTTCGGGCTGCATCCGCTGGCGGTGGAGGACGCGCTCAACGCTCATCAGCGCCCCAAGCTCGAGGTGTACGACGATTCGCTGTTCATGGTTCTCAAGCCGGTGGTGTACGAGCCGAAGAGCGACGCCGTCTCCACCGACGAGCTGATGGTCTTCATCGGCGACTCGTTCGTGGTGACGGTGCGGCACGGTGAGAGCTCGCCGTTGCACGCCGTACGGCAGCGTCTGGAGGCCGATCCCGAGGTTCTCAAGCACGGCCCGACGGCGGTGCTGTACGCGATCAGTGACGCGGTCGTCGACCATTACATCGATGTCGTCGGTGAGCTCCAGGTGGACCTGGAGGAGTTGGAGACCGAAGTCTTCGCACCCGTCGGCGGCGCCACGCGCAACAGCGCGGTACGGATCTACACCTTCAAGCGGCAGGTGCTGGAGTTCCGCCGCGCCGCCGCGCCGCTGGTGGCTCCGATATCCCGTCTTGCGAGCGCGGGCGTGCCGTTCGTCCATCAGCACTCACAGCCCTTCTTCCGGGACGTCAGCGACCATCTGACCCGAGTGAACGAGCAGGTGGATGGGTTGGACCGGCTGCTGTCGGACGTCCTGTCCGCCCATCTCGCGCAGATGGGCGTGCGGCAGAACGACGATATGCGCAAGATCTCGGCGTGGGCGGCCATGGTCGCAGTTCCCACGATGGTCGCGGGCATCTACGGCATGAATTTCGAGCACATGCCGGAGCTGCGGTTGGTGTGGGCGTATCCGGCGGTGCTGCTGTTCATGGCCGGGGCGGTGTACGGGCTGTTCAAGCTGTTCAAGCGTCGCGGCTGGCTGTAATGCTCTGCGGCTGGGGCGCTAGAAGGCGGGCGCAGCGGTGGGCGGTCCGTCGAGTGCGCCGCGACGCTGCGGCATCTTCAGGCTGACCATCCGGTGCCAGCCGCCGAGCCTCTCGTACGCGTACATGGCGTGGATGCCCGCGGCCAGCGCGGCCGACTTGGCATGGGGCCAGTGCAGCAGACGTCCCATATGGCCCATCACGGCAAGACTGACATCGCGGTAGACCTTGATCTCGGCGAGGGCGCTCTCGCGCAGCACCCCCTGGATCGTACGGCCGTGTCCCTCGGCGGCGAGGCGGAGCAACTCCTCGTGGCAGTACGCCAGATGGTTGTCCTCGTCGTCGCAGATCATTCTGATCGCCCTGCCGAGTTCGGGGTGATCGCCGAAGTACCTCACCAGCATGACCATCTGGTCGGCGGCCCGCTGTTCGGTGACCCTGCTGTGCGAGAGATAGACGACGATGTCCTGTTCGCTCAGCGGCTCTTCGCGGCGCAGCTTCGCGTGGGTGAGGCCGACGCCCCGCTTCTCGAGCAGCATCGTGTAGTCGGTCTCGGGCGGGACGTCGACCGGAGCGAGCTCCCGCTTCCTGAGCAGGGCATGGAACAGCCTGCCGTGCTTGTCCTCGTCGGCGCCGTGCCGGGTGATCTTGGGCGCGAGGCCCCGCATGCTCGCGGGCACCAGGGCGGCGATACGGCCGTTCTCCCAGCCGCCCTGTGCCTCACCGCTGGCGGCGATCGAGCAGAAGAGCTGGAAGGCATCATCGTCGTCGATGATTTCCTGGAAGAGACTTCGCGCCGAGAGCATCACTTCCACCTCCGTGAGAGCGTCCGCAAAGAACAAGTCAAATGCGGCGCGGGAGGCGAGGCAACAGGTGAGCGGCACAACTGCGCCGAACGGTGGACGACAGGGAACCGCACGGCAGTAACCAGGACCGGCTTTCGCACGTTGTGCTGCGTGACGGCCGTGGCGGGGAGACCCCCCGAGCCCCCACCACGGCCGCAGACCTCTCCACTTACGTACGAGCGTCGCTCACCCGATTTGCCTGCGCACATTCCTCACGCGAGGCCGGCGCGCTCCAGGGCCTCGGTGCCCGCCCGCAGTGCCGTGATCCGCTCGTCGAGCGTGAAGCCGGCCGGAGCGAGGGTCAGCGTGGTGACACCGGCATCGGCGTACGCCTGCATCCGCTCGGCGATCCGGTCCACGGAGCCCAGCAGCGTCGTCTGGTCGATCAGCTGGTGGGGGACGGCCGCGGCCGCGCCCTGCTTGTCGCCAGCCAGGTACTTGTCCTGGATCTCGGCGGCTTCCTTCTCGTAACCCATACGCTGCGCAAGCTGGTTGTAGAAGTTCTGCTTGCGGCTGCCCATGCCGCCGACGTACAGCGCGGTGTACGGACGGAACATGTCGGCCAGTCCGGCGACGTCGTCGCCGATCGCGAGCGGCAGCGTCGGACAGACGTCAAAGCCTTCCATGGTCTTTCCGGCCTTCTCGCGGCCCGCGCGCAGGTACTTGAGCGCGGTGTCCTCGAGGTGGTCGGCGGACGGGAAGATCAGCAGGGCGCCGTCGGCGATCTCGCCGGTCTGCTCAAGGTTCTTGGGGCCGATCGCGGCGATGTAGAGCGGGATGTGCTCGCGCTCCGGGTGGACGGTGAGCTTGATCGGCTTGCCCGGACCGCCCGGCAGCGGGAGCGTCCAGTGCTCTCCCTCGTACGAGAGGCGCTCGCGGGACATCGCCTTGCGGACGATCTCGACGTACTCGCGGGTGCGGGAGAGCGGCTTGTCGAACTTGATGCCGTACCAGCCCTCGGAGACCTGCGGGCCGGAGACGCCGAGGCCGAGCCGGAAGCGGCCGCCGGAGAGCGAGTCGAGCGTGGCGGCCGTCATCGCGGTCATGGCCGGCTGGCGGGCCGGGATCTGCATGATCGCGGAGCCGACGTCGATGCGCTCGGTCTGGGCGGCGACCCAGGCGAGCACGGTAGGGGCGTCGGAGCCGTACGCCTCGGCTGCCCAGCAGACGTCGTAGCCGAGCTGGTCGGCCTCCTTGGCGACGGCGAGATTGTCTCCGTCCATCCCCGCGCCCCAGTAGCCGAGGTTGATGCCGAGCCGCATAACCGCTCCCTCTTACTGATCAGTAACGTCCCTGTTCCGGGGGACTCTAGCGCGGGTTCACAGGATCCGTCAGGGGGAGGTTGTCCACAGGCTCTCTCCGGGTGGGCGCCTGGCCAGTAATCTCAGCGCCCATGGAGCAGAGGCATCTCGGCCGTACCGGCCTGCGCGTGTCCCGGATCGGGCTCGGCACCCTTACCTGGGGTCGCGACACCGATGAGCACGACGCTGCCGACCAGCTGAAAGTGTTCTGGGAGGCGGGCGGGACCCTGGTCGACACCGCGGATGTGTACGGCGGTGGAGATTCGGAGTATCTGCTCGGGCAGCTCGTCGAGCGGCTCGTACCTCGGCGGGAACTGGTCATCGCGACGAAGGCGGGCAGCGTGCCCGATCCGGACCGGCGCTTCGACGGCTCGCGGGGGCATCTGCTGTCGGCGCTGGACGCCTCACTGGAGCGGCTGGGTACGGACTACGTCGACGTCTGGCAGGTCCACGCCTTCGACCCGGAGACCCCGCTGGAGGAGACACTCCAGGCGCTGGACATCGCGGTCGGCAGCGGGCGCGCGCGGTACGCGGGGGTGTCGAACTTCTGCGGCTGGCAGCTGGCGAAGGCGGCGACCTGGCAGCTGGCCTCGCCGGGAGTGCGGACACGGCTGGCCAGTACGCAGATGGAGTACTCGCTGCTGCAGCGCGGGGTGGAGCGGGAGGTGCTGCCGGCCGCTCTCGACCTTGGGGTCGGGCTGCTGCCGTCGTCGCCGCTGGGGCGCGGGGTGCTGACGGGTAAGTACCGGCATGCCACTCCGGTTGATTCGCGGGGTGCTTCGGAGCAGATGGCGCCGTTCGTGGAGCCGTATCTCGACGAGGCGGCGAGCCGGATCGTGGACGCGGTGGCGACGGCGGCTGACGGGCTCGCCGCGACGGCGCTGCAGGTGGCGCTGGCATGGGTGCGGGACCGGCCGGGTGTGGTGGCCCCGATCGTCGGCGCACGCAACGCACAGCAGCTCACGGCGGCATTGTCAGTGGAGGCCCTTAGTCTTCCTGACGAGATCTGCCAGGCGCTCGACGATGTGTCGGCGCCCGTGCACCGCTATCCCGACCAGGACTGGAGCACGCTGTGACTGTGCCTTCCCGGGGGACGCCCCCCGGACCCCCGGACGAGGGCCGCGACGCCGCGGACGAGACCGCGGACGAGGCCGCCGACCCGGCATCGGGCACCGCCGAGGCGGACGCACCCGAGGCGGACGCACCCGAGGGGGACAAGCCGGAAGCCGGCACATCGGAGGCCGAGAAGACAGCGGCCGAGAAGGCGACCGAGCTGTCCGAGGCCGAGGCGGAGCTGGTCGCGCAGCGGGAGTTGCGGGCCCGGATCGAGCAGCGGAAGGCCGAGAAGGCGGGGCCCATCGAGAGCGGCACCAAGCTGAGCGGCACGGCCGCCGATCTGCTCGCGGCGGTGCGGGCCGTGGAGAGCGGCGAGAAGGCCGACACCGCGTTCTTCGACTCCCCCGCGCCCGCCCCCAGACGTGCCGCACCGACCGCGGAGCCCGTACGACACCGGGTTCCGCAGCCGGTGCAGGCACCGCGGGCCACGGCGCCGGAGACCGTGACGACGGTGCAGACCGTGCTCGCCGAGGGCGGCGCACCCGAGGCGCTGGCGGCGCAGGTCGCGCGGGTGCTCGGCGAGCAGGCCGCGGATGTGCTGCGCGAGGATCCGTGGCGGCTGCTGTCCGTCCCCGGCGTCCGGCCGGAGCAGGCCGACGGCTTCGCCCGGGCGCTTCTCGGTGCTGAGTGCGGCCCTGGTGACGAGCGCCGGGCGGCGGCACTCGTCGCCTGGGAGCTGGAGCGCGCGGCGCTGCAGGGCCACACCGCGTTGGAGTCCTCGGCCGTACGCGCGGCGCTGGCAGAACGGTCGGTGCCCGATCCTGGCGAAGCGCTGCAGCAGGCAATCGCCGAAGGTGCCGTGCTGGTGTTCCAGGACGGTGTGGAGGAGACCGAGCAGGCCGCGGACGGGGAGGAGTCCGAGCAGCCGGCTGTGCCGGTGCTGCTGGGGCTCGACCGGTACGCACTCGCCGAGGAGAGTCTCGCGGACGGCCTGGCGCGGCTTGCCAAGGCCGGTGCGGACGCCAGGTGGGATGCCGCGGATCCCACCGAGCTGATCCCTGCGGTCGCCGCGAGCGGTCTGGTTTTGCACACGGGCGGGGAGGCGGCGCGGGCCGAGCCGGTCGCGGTGGCCGAGGCCGCCCGTGCGCTCGGACTGCGCGCGGTCGTCGCGGTCCACAGCGAGAACGGCAGCCGGCGGCTCGGCCCTGCGGCGGTCACTGTCTCCGGGCTGCTGTCCGGTGCGGAGGGTCCCGGCAGGGACGAGGACGGGGCATTCGCACTCGATCTCCTGGTCGTGCTGGACGCAGCGCAGTTGGACGTGGAGTCCGCGGCGATGCTGGTGGAGTCGATGCCGGACGGCAGCCGACTGGTGCTCAGCGGCGATCCCGGTGTGCTCTGCTCGGCGGGCGCGGGCCGGGTGTTCGCGGATGTGCTGGCGGCCAGGGTGTGCCCGCAGATCGCCTCGCGGACGCCGGACCCCGGACCGATCGGAGAGCTTGTCTCGGGCGTCGGCATCGGCGAGCTGAACCAGGTGGCGGCGCCCGGCAAAGAGGTCGTCATCGTCCCGGTGCGTGACGCGGGCGAGGCGGTCCACCGTACGGTGCAGCTCGTCGCGGACTCGGTGCCGCGGGCCATCGGAGTGCCGACCGAGCAGACCCAGGTGATCACGGTGGGACACGGCGGCTCCGCCGGGACCCGCGCGCTCAACGCCGCGCTCAAGGAGCGGCTGAACGCTGGTCCGGGCCGGTTCGGCGGCTTCGACCCGGGCGACCGGGTCGCCTACACACCCGCTCTCGGCCGGACACTCACCGGCACGGTCGTCTCGGCGGACGCTGCGGGCCTGCATCTCGACTGCGACGGCACGCCTGTCGTCGTACCGAAGGAGCGGGTCGAATCGGCGGTGCGCCACGGCTGGGCGCTGACGGCGCACCAGGCCGCGGGGATGCGCTGGCCCGCGGCTGTCGTGGTACTGCCGGGCGACGCGGCGCAAGGGCTGAGCCGACCGTGGGTGTATACCGCGTTCAGCCGCGCCGAGCGACATCTGTCCGTGGTGCACGGCGTGGATCAGGCGCTGCCGCGCGCGGTGGCGGAGGTGGCGTCCCAGCACCGCACGACGCGGCTGCGGACGCTGCTCGAGGAGCTGCTCGCGACGCCGACGCCGACGTCGTAGCTCGTGCGACAGCCCGGGCCCGCCTCCTGGACGGGGCGGGACCCGGGCTGCGGGTCGCACGAGGCAGTGTGGTCAGGACTCCACTTCGTCGAGGTCGTCCAGCTCCTCGGCCAGCTCGTCCTCGTCGAAGACCGAGCTGACGTCGAAGCGGCAGACGACCCGCTGCGGATCCGCCTGGTCGAAGGGGGTGCTCAGCCATTCGCCCGGTTCGGGAGCATCGTCCGAGGCCGACACCCACAGCGTGGAGTCGCCCTCCTCCAGACCGAACTCCTTGTGCCGGGAAGCGATTTCATCCGGTTCGTACTCACCGAAGAGCACGCCGAGTGCCGCATGCACGCTCGTGCCGACCACCGGGGCGTTCTCCGGCCCCCGGTCGTCATCGGGGTCCAGGTCGGCGAGGCGCTGCGCCTGTGAAAGCAGTCGCTGGGGCTCCACCACCGCATAGTCGCGGCGGATCAGCACGCTCAGCGCGCTCGGCTCCTCGGGACCCGCGTACGGCGGAAGTGAATCGTCCGCGCCCGGGATCTCGAACGGCGTCACCTCGTCATAACGGTCGTAGAGCCGCTCGTCGTACGCCTCCGCCGCCGCGGCAAGGACATTGAACGCGTCATAGACGGCCGGGTCGTCCTCGCCCGTGCGGTTTTCGACCGCCTCGAGGTGACGGTCCAGTGCGGCTTTGACCGCCTCGGCGGCGGCACGTACCTCGGCAGCGGTGGGCTGCGCAGCATCAGACATAGTGCAGACGCTATCCGTACCTGGGCTCTGCCCGCACAATAGATGCGATGCCGGAATACGAATTTGTCGACGTGTATGTACCGCGCGGGGTGTCCCGCAAGGAAGCGACCCGTCTACTGACCGACCATGCCGAGTACGGACACTGGGAGTTGGACCGACTGAGTCTGCACCGGGACGGCAGCCGTAGGGTGCGGCTGCGTCGGCGCATCATTCGTCAGGTGCGCGCCACCTGGTGAGCGAATAAGGCGGAGCGGGCCCCGCCTGCGCGGGGCCCGCTCCGTTTTCATGCCATTTATACCGATACGGCCGCTTGACTACGCCGAGGCGCGGGCCCGGCGGTACAGCACCGCTCCCGCCAGCAGCATGCCCGCGCCGGCCGGGGCCAGCGTGTCGAGCGAGTCGGCACCGGTGTGCGCGAGCTGGTCGGCGCCCTTGGGCGAGGTGACGGTCTGCGTGCCGGGGGTGTTCGGCTTGCTCGGGGTGACGGGCACTACCGGCGTGGTGGACTTGCCCGGCTGACTCGGGGTGTTCGGCTTGCTCGGGGTGTTCGGGAGACCCGGGGTGGTCGGGGTGTTCGGCAGACCCGGGGTGGTCGGGGTGTTCGGCAGACCCGGGGTGGTCGGGGTGTTCGGCAGACCCGGGGTGGTCGGGGTGTTCGGCAGACCCGGGGTGGTCGGGGTGTTCGGCAGACCCGGGGTGGTCGGGGTGTTCGGCAGACCCGGGGTGGTCGGGGTGTTCGGCAGACCCGGAATGCTCGGCTTGCCCGGGGTGCTCGGGCTCTCCGGCTTGCTCGGAGTGCTCGGCTTGCTCGGAGTGCTCGGGCTCTCCGGCTTACTCGGCTTGCTCGGCTGAGTGTGGTCGCACGGCTGACTCGGCTTGCTGGGCTTGCTCGGGGTGCTGGGCTTGCTCGGGGTGCTCGGCTTGCTCGGAGTGCTCGGCTTCGCGGGCGGGGTGGAGACGCTCGAGCCGTTGTCGCACTCGTTGCCCGTGGCGGTGTTGCCGAGGCCACCGATCGTGACGGCGTTCCCGCAGGCGTTCACGGGGACGTCGATCGGCACCTGGACGTGGTTGCCCGAGATAACGCCGGGATTGTCCTTGGGGTCCTCGCCTGCGTGGGACCCGCCGGACTTATTGCTGCACTCATTGCCGCTGGCGGGGTTGAGCAGCGCGAGCACATTCACGGTGTTCCCGCACACGTTGACGGGAACATGCACCGGAACCTGGACCGTGTTTCCGGACAGTACGCCCGGCGAATTCGCCGTGCCTCCGTTCGCACCGGCGTCCGCGTTCGCATAGCCACCGCCGAGCGCGAGTACGCCGCCCGCCGCTGCCATGGTGATCAGGCCCTTGCGCGTGATCTGTCGCATAGGTTGAATCCTGCCTTCTTGCTTCAGGAATACCCGCGGGCGTCGGTACCCGGGGGTGGAATGCTCGGACGGCCCCGGAGTGCGTGGCGCGCACTCCGGGGCCGCTCGAGTTCAAACCCAGACCCATACGGGTCGAGTCACAACGTCACTCGTTGACGCAGGTGTTGCCGAAGGTAGGGTTCAACAGCCCGACCACGGAGACCGTGTTGCCGCATGCGTTCACCGGCACGTGGATGGGCGCCTGGATGACGTTGCCGGAGACCACCCCGGGGGAGTTGACAGCAGCACCCTGGGCACCCGAAGAGGCCATGGCGACACCCGCACCAGCGAGCACCAGACCACCGGTGGCAGCCGCAGCAGCGACGACCTTCTTGATCATTGTTCCTCCTTGTTGGCAATGCGGCCCCAGCCGCGGACCGCATCACCTGTAACGAGGAGGAGGGAACGGGGCTACGAGCCGACGGCCCCATTCACTCTTTTTGGTCAAGTGCGCACGCACTGGCGATTATTAGAGTTCCGTTTCAGCAGATCTGACCCCGAAACGGTTCAGCACTGGTCCAGGAATCGGTCAAGCACCCGTACGCCGAACTTCAGGCCGTCCACCGGAACCCGCTCGTCCACCCCGTGGAACATGCCCGCGAAGTCCAGCTCCGGCGGCAGCTTGAGCGGCGCGAAGCCGAAGCAGCGGATGCCGAGGTCGTCGAAGGACTTGGCGTCGGTTCCGCCGGAGAGCATGTACGGCACGGCCCGGGCGATCGGGTCCTCGGCCTTGAGCGCGATCTGCATGGCGTCGACGAGATCCCCGTCGAAGCTGGTCTCGAGCGCCTTGTCCCCGTGCACGTCCTCCCGCTTGACCCGCGGGCCCAGCAGCCGGTCGAGGTCGGCCAGGAACTCCTCCTCGTACCCCGGCAGAAAGCGCCCGTCGACATGTGCGGTCGCCTGCCCGGGGATCACGTTCACCTTGTAGCCGGCGCCGAGCATGGTGGGGGCGGCGGAGTTGCGCAGCGTGGCGCCGATCATCTTGGCGATGCCGCCGAGCTTGGCGAGCGTCGCCTCCATGTCCTCCGGGTCGAGGGGTGTGCCGAGCGCGTCGGAGAGCTCGTCGAGGAAGGACCGTACGGTCTTGGTCATCCTTACCGGCCACTTGTGCCGACCGAGCCGGCCGACCGCCTCGCAGAGCTCGGTGATGGCGTTGTCGTTGTTGGTCATCGACCCGTGCCCGGCGGTGCCTTCCACAGTGAGCCGCATCCAGTGCATGCCCTTCTGCGCCGTCTCGACGAGGTAGAGCCGCAGATTCTCGTTGACCGTGAAGGAGAAGCCGCCGACCTCGCCGATCGCCTCCGTAACGCCCTCGAAGAGATCCGGGTGCTTGTCGACCAGATGCCGCGCCCCGTACGTGCCGCCGGCCTCCTCGTCGGCGAGGAAGGCCAGCACGATGTCGCGCGGGGGCTTGCGGCCGCTGCGCAGCCGGTCCCGTACGACCGCCAGGGTCATGGCGTCCATGTCCTTCATGTCGACCGCGCCCCGGCCCCACACACAGCCGTCCGCGATCTCGCCGGAGAAGGGGTGGTGCGTCCAGTCGTCGGCGTTGGCCGGTACGACGTCGGTGTGGCCGTGGATGAGCAGCGCGGGCCTCGACGGGTCCTCACCCTCGATACGGGCCACTGTGGAGGCGCGGCCCTGGTGGGACTCGAAGATCTGCGGCTCGAGCCCGACCTCGGCGAGCTTCTCCGCGACATACTCCGCGGCGGCCCGCTCCCCCGGACCCGAGTGGTCGCCGTAGTTGCTCGTGTCGATCCGGATCAGCTCACGGCAGAGGTCGACGACCTCGTCCTCACCCGAAAGGGGCTTGGTCTTGTCGGCCCTGTTCGACTCGCTCACGCTGATTCCTCCCACTGTCGCTGCTGGTGGTTCCCCCTCATCCTCCCGCGCCCCGCCCCGTACCCCAAGGGCGACTGTCCGCCGTCATACGGCCGTCACACCGGATCCGGGCGTGATCGAGCACAGTCGAATGTTTGCTATGGTTTTCCACGTCGGAACGGCCCAGCGCCGCGAGACAGACACCTGGTCCGGGTGGCGGAATGGCAGACGCGCTAGCTTGAGGTGCTAGTGCCCTTTATCGGGCGTGGGGGTTCAAGTCCCCCCTCGGACACAATCAAGATCCCCACGGATTCCCGTGGGGATCTTTTGTACCCCCGGGTGGCGTGCGTCTTGCGTACGCGCGCGGCCGGGGCGCAGCCGAAGCGGGCGTTGTGCGGGGTGGATCGGCAGCGGCCTCGGCTCCGGCCCCCGTTCCACCGGCATCCGATACCGGCATCCGATGTAGTGGGCATACAGTCACGTCGGTGAGACGCAGACACAGAGCCCCGGCCGCGCCGCTCCCCCAGCGCGCCGGGATCGACCCGGTGCGGCTGCGGCTGCCCGCCGATCCGGACGGCGCCTGGGCGACGGTGCGCGACCATCTCGCCGGGCGGTACGCCGACGCCATCGGCGCCGAAACCGTCGACGCGATGTTCCGCGAGGGCCGCATCGTCGGTACGGACGGTCCTGTCGCCGCCGACGAGCCCTACACCGCCGGCCGGTATCTCTGGTTCCACCGGGACTTCGCCCCCGAGGAGCCCGTCCCCTTCGAGGTCGGGATCGTCCACCGCGACGAGCGTCTCGTGATCGCCGACAAGCCCCACTTCCTCGCCACCACGCCGCGCGGCCGGCACATCACCGAGACGGCGCTCGCCCGGCTGCGCCGCGATCTGGAACTGCCCGAGCTGCAGCCCGCGCACCGTCTCGACCGGCTGACCGCGGGGCTTGCGCTCTTCGTCGTACGGCCCGGGGACCGGGGCGCGTACCAGACGCTGTTCCGGGACCGGGAGGTCCGCAAGGAGTACGAGGCGGTGGCACCGTACAACCCGGCGGTGGCGCTGCCCCGCACGGTACGCAGCAGGATCGTGAAGGAGCGCGGGGTGATGGCCGCGCGCGAGGAGCCGGGCGAGCCGAACAGCGAGAGCCGGATCGAACTGCTCGAGCACCGCGCCGGGCTCGGCCGGTACCGGCTGCTCCCGGCCACCGGCCGCACGCATCAGCTGCGGGTCCATATGAACAGCCTGGGGCTGCCGCTCCTGAACGACCCGGTCTATCCGGTCGTCCAGGAGGCGGGGCCCGACGACTACTCCCGTCCCCTTCAACTCCTGGCGAAAGTGCTGGAGTTCACCGACCCGGTGACGGGAGAGCCGTACCGCTTCGAGAGCAGGCAACGACTGACTCAGTGGCCCCTCTGAATCCACTCCACGAGCTGAGGTGACTCGTCTCCGACAGTGGTCGCTTCGCCATGGCCGGTGCGCACAACGGTCTGCGGCGGCAGTGTGAACAGCCGGTCCCGGATCGAGTCGATGATCGTCGGGAAATGCGAGAAGGACCGGCCGGTGGCGCCGGGGCCGCCCTGGAAGAGCGTGTCGCCGGTGAAGACCGTGGACAGCTCGGGCGCGTAGAGGCATACGGCACCGGGAGCATGGCCGGGTGTGTGCAATACGCGCAGCCGCGTCCCGGCCACTTCCAGCACCTGGCCGTCGACGAGTTCGCCGTCGGGGGCGCGGTCCGGGTGCGTCTGCTTCCACAGCGGCAGGTCGTCGGCGTGGAGCAGGATCGGCGCGCCGGTGGCGGCGGCGAGGGCGGGAGCGGCGTCGATGTGGTCGTTGTGCGCGTGGGTGCAGACGATGGCGCGCAGCGTACGGCCGCCGAGCGTATCGAGGATGGCCGCGGCGTCATGGGCGGCGTCGATGACGATCGCCTCCTGGTCGTCGCCGACAATCCAGACGTTGTTGTCGACGTCCCAGGTGCCGCCGTCGAGCGAGAAGGTGCCGGAGGTGACCAGATGGTCGATCCTGCAGTTCCGGGGGTTCATCAGAACTGCACCACCGAACGCAGTACGTCACCCTCGTGCATCCGGGCGAAGGCCTTCTCGATGTCGCCGAGTCCGATGGTCTCGGTCACGAACGCGCCGAGGTCGATACGGCCCTGCTGATGGAGGTCGATGAGCATCGGGAAGTCACGGGACGGCAGACAGTCGCCGTACCAGGAGGACTTGAGCGCGCCGCCGCGGCCGAAGACGTCGAGGAGCGGCAGCTCCAGTTTCATCTCGGGCGTCGGCACGCCGACGAGAACGACCGTGCCGGCCAGGTCACGGGCGTAGAAGGCCTGTTCGTACGTCTCCGGTCGGCCGACCGCCTCGATGACGACGTCGGCGCCGAAGCCTCCGGTGAGCTCGCGGATCGCCTCGACGGCGTCGCCGGAACGGGAGTTGACGGTGTGGGTTGCGCCCATCTTCTTCGCCGTCTCGAGCTTGCGGTCGTCGATGTCGACGGCGATGATGCGGGCCGCGCCCGCCAGGCGTGCCCCGACGACGGCCGCGTCGCCCACGCCGCCGCAGCCGATGACCGCGACGGAGTCACCGCGGCCGACCTGGCCGGTGTTGATGGCGGCACCGATGCCGGCCATCACCCCGCAGCCCAGCAGACCCGCGACAGCCGGCGAGACCGCCGGGTCGACCTTCGTGCACTGGCCGGCGGCGACCAGGGTCTTCTCGGCGAAGGCGCCGATGCCGAGCGCCGGGGAGAGCTCGGTGCCATCGGTCAGCGTCATCTTCTGCTCGGCGTTGTGCGTGGCGAAGCAGTACCAGGGGCGGCCGCGCAGACAGGCGCGACAATGTCCGCACACGGCACGCCAGTTGAGGACGACGAAGTCGCCGGGAGCGACGTCCGTGACGCCCGCGCCGACCGACTCCACCACTCCCGCGGCCTCATGCCCGAGCAGGAAGGGGAAGTCGTCGTTGATCGCGCCCTGCTTGTAGTGCAGATCGGTGTGGCAGACGCCGCACGCCTGCACCTTCACCACGGCCTCTCCGGGTCCGGGGTCGGGGACGATGATCGTCTCGACCCGTACCGGCTCGTTCTTCCCTGGCGCGACCACGCCCTGCACCTGCTGCGACATAGAGAACCTGCCCTTCTTCGCACGTGAAGTCGACCACCACTATGGACTGTCACGGCGCGGGCCACGGTCCGCACCACGGCTGACGGTACGAGAACGGCCCCCACGATCCTTCAGTTCTAGCGGTCGTTGCAACACCCCAGTTCAAGGGGTGCGATGGACTTCGAGATTCGCAAGAACAGGAAGTCGCAGGGGCGCAAGCCGTTGCTCCGTGAGCGGGCCGCATACTTCCAGCTCATGGAGCAGGGCTACAGCACCCGGGAAGCGGCCCGGATCGTCGGCATCGACCGCCGTACGGGCAAGAAGTGGCGTAACGGTCACCAAAGGGGCCGCAAGGCGGTCCCTCCGATCTACCAGGAACCCGGGCAGACGCCCGGGCCGCCGGGGCCGGAGGGACCGCCTCCTGCTCCGTCGCGGTATCTCCAGGAGCACGACCGCATTCACATCGCCGACCGGCTGCGTGAGAAGGCGTCCGTCCGGCAGATCGCCGCCGAGCTGGGCCGCAGCCCGTCCACCATCAGCCGCGAGATACGCCGCAACCGGCGGACCATGCCCAAAGGGGGCTGGTACTACCGGCCGCACACCGCCCAGGCCCGGGCCGACGCCCGCCGGCCCCGCCCCAAGACCGGCAAGATCGGCCAGAACCCCGAACTGCGGGACTTCATCCAGGACCACCTCACGATGCGGTGGAGCCCTGAGCAGATCTGCCAGGCTCTGCGGGCACGCTTCCCTGACCGGCCGGAGATGCACGTGACCCACGAGACCGTCTACCAGGCCCTCTACGTCCAGGGCCGCGGCGAACTCCGCCGGGAACTGGCCCGCTCCCTGCGCACCGGCCGGGCCCGCCGGCGCCCGCAGCGCCAGGCCCACAAGCGCATCTCCCGCGCCATCAAGGACATGGTCCTGATCAGCGAACGCCCCGCCGAAGCCGCCGACCGGGCCGTCCCCGGCCACTGGGAGGGCGACCTCATCATCGGCAAGGACGGACGCTCGGCCATCGGCACCCTGGTCGAACGGTCCACCCGCTACGTGATGCTCGTGCACCTGCCGACCGGCCACAGCGCCATCGCCACCCGCAACGCGCTCGCCACTACCGTCCAGACCCTCCCGCCGCATCTGTGGCGGTCCCTGACCTGGGACCAGGGCTCAGAGATGGCAGCCCACCGCGCCTTCACCGTCGCCACCGACATCCCGGTCTACTTCTGCGACCCAGCCAGCCCCTGGCAGCGCGGGTCGAACGAGAACACGAACGGCCTGCTGCGGCAGTACTTCCCCAAGGGCACCGACCTGAGCGCCCATACCCCCGACCACCTGGAAACGGTGGCCGCCGAACTCAACAGCCGCCCACGCAAAACGCTCGGCTGGGAAACCCCAGCCGAGCGCCTCGCTAAGCTACTGGACCTAGCCAGCTGACCAGCAGTGTTGCAACGACCCCTCGAATTCGCCGGCGCGCGGGGGCCGTTCTCCTGGAATGATTCGGTCAGGCGTCCTGGCGCTCCTGCGCGATGGCGCTCACCCGGCCGCGGACCAGGTACCAGCCACCGACCAGCGCCGCCGCGATCAGCGGCAGGAACATCACGGTCGTACGGCCCACACCGCCGCCCCACCACATCAGGAAGGCCACGGTGGCGAGGAAGAACAGCGTGACGATCTGGGTGTACGGGGCCCAGGGCAGCCGGTAGGCGGGGCGGGTGACCCGGCCGTCCTGCGCGCGGTGCCAGAACAGCAGCGAACAGAGCATGATCATGCCCCAGGTGCCGAGAATGCCGATCGACGCCAGGTTCAGGACGATCTCGAAGGCCTGGCCGGGCACGACATAGTTGAGCGCAACGCCCAGCACACCGAAGCCTGCGGTCAGCAGGATGCCGCCGTAGGGCACCTGGCCCTTGTTCATCCGGCCGGTGAACTTGGGTGCGGAACCCGACAGCGCCATGGAGCGCAGGATGCGGCCGGTGGAGTACAGGCCGGAGTTCAGGCTGGAGAGCGCCGCGGTCAGTACCACGAGGTTCATCACGCCGGCCGCACCCGGGACGCCGAGCTTGTCCATGACGGTGACGAAGGGGCTCTGGTCGCCGGAGTACGCCGTGTACGGGAGGAGCAGCGCGAGCAGCACCACCGAGCCGACGTAGAACAGACCGACACGCCACATGATCGAGTTGATCGCCTTGGGCATGATCTTCTCGGGGCTCTCGGTCTCACCCGCGGCGACGCCGCACAGCTCGACGGAGGCGTACGCGAAGACGACGCCCTGGATCACCAGCAGCATCGGCAGCATGCCCGTCGGGAAGATGCCGCCGTTGTCGGTGATGGTGGAGAAGCCGGGGGTGTGGCCGTCGACCGGGTGCTGGGTGACCACCAGGAAGATGCCGACAATCATGAAGGCGACCAGCGCGGCGACCTTGATGATCGCGAACCAGAACTCCATCTCACCGAAGTACTTCACCGAGATGAGGTTCGCGGTGAGGACGACGGCGAGTGCGATCAGCGCGAGGACCCACTGCGGGATATCGCTGAACATGGCCCAGAAGTGGGCGTAGGTGGCGGCCGCGGTGATGTCGGCGATCGCGGTGGTCGACCAGTTGAGGAAGTAGAGCCAGCCGGCCGCGAAGGCGCCCTTCTCGCCCATGAACTCACGGGCGTACGAGACGAAGGCACCGGATGAGGGGCGGTAGAGGACCAGCTCGCCGAGCGCACGGACGACGAAGAAGGCGAAGACACCACAGACCGCGTAGGCGATGGCCAGCGAAGGACCCGCGCCGGCCATTCGGCCGCCCGCGCCGAGGAACAGGCCGGTGCCTATCGCTCCGCCGATGGCGATCATGTTGATGTGGCGGGACTTGAGGTCCTTGCTGTAGCCGGCGTCGCCGGCGTCGACGTGGGGGGAGCTCTTCGCCGGTGCCCCGGCGGCGAGCGTTTCGGCCGCAGTGGTGCGGTCACTCATGGAGAAGTTCGCCTTCGTGAGGGGAGGGGTGGGCGTCCCGGCCGTAACCGGTGGGGGGTGGTCACCCTGTTATGGCCCGAGGGCACATAACCCGGAACATAATCAGGGCAACCCTGCGATTTTGGCAGTGGCCTAGGTCACGCAGGAATAGATCTGAGGTGTTTCAGAGGTTACGGCCCAGTAAACCAAGGTCGCGCACGCACTCGCCTCGTCGGGGATGCGGCGGCGCCGGACGCCTCAGGGCGCCAGCACATCCAGTTCCGCGAGCGCCCCGACCGAGATCTGGCGGGTGATCTCCTCGGCCCGGACCGCGTCGCCCTCGCGGACCGCCTCGGCGACCTGGACATGCAGGGTCACGGCCGCCGGATCGGGGTCGTCGAACATCACCCGGTGGTGCGTACGGCCGGCGAGGACCTCGGCGACCACATCTCCGAGCCGCGCGAACATCTCGTTGCCGGAGGCGTTGAGCACGACACGGTGGAAGGCGATGTCGTGCTTCAGATATCCCTCGAGCTGGTGTCCGCGCGAGGTGGCGACCATGCCCAGGGCGCACTCGGTAAGTTCGGCGCACTGCTCGGGGGTGGCGTTGTGCGCGGCGAGCCCGGCCGCGACCGGCTCGACGGCCGAGCGCAGCACGGTCAGTGAGCGCAGCTGGCGCGGGCGATCGGTGCCGGCCAGCCGCCAGCGGATGACCCGCGGGTCGTAGACGTTCCACTCCTCGGTCGGGCGGACGGTCACACCGACCCGGCGCCGGGACTCCACGAGGTGCATCGACTCCAGGACCCGGACCACTTCGCGGACGACGGTGCGCGAGACATCGAAGCGCTGTGCCACCTCGTCCGTGCGCAACACGCTGCCCTGTGGATATTCGCCCGCGGTGATCGCGAGGCCCAGGTTGTCCAGCACATGGGCATGGAGGCCCCGGCCCTCAGTGGTCATGGGGCAAGAGTACGGGCCACGATTCGGGAACGAAAAGTATGACGTTTAGATCTCAACCTCTTGAATACGTCATACCTAATGGGTTTTCAGTAGCGCGACGGACCGATGTCGACGAAGACAGCGAGGCACGTAATGAGCACCCCCCAGGTCGTCGTGGTGATGGGCGTGGCAGGCACCGGCAAGACCACGATCGGTCCCCTGCTCGCCGCCGCACTGGGCGTCCCGTACGCCGAGGGCGACGATTTCCATCCCCCGGCGAACATCGCCAAGATGTCGGCCGGCACCCCGCTGGACGACGCGGACCGCCGGCCCTGGCTCGATGCCATCGGGCAGTGGGCGCACGGCAGGGCGGGCCTCGGCGGAGTGGTGTCCAGCTCCGCGCTCAAGCGGGTCTACCGCGACCGGCTGCGGGCCGCCGCGCCCGGTGCCGTCTTCCTCCATCTCACGGGCGACCGGACGCTCGTCGAGCGCCGGATGTCCGAGCGCAAGGGCCACTTCATGCCCGCCGCGCTGCTGGACTCGCAGTTCGCCACGCTCCAGCCGCTCGGGGACGACGAGGCGGGCGTCGCCGTCGATGTGTCCGGCACTCCGCAAGAGATAACCGAACGGGCCGTCGCCGCGCTGCGCCGGCTCGAGAGCTAAGGAATCGCCACCGTGACCAGTCTCAGCGTCGAGACGCTGGCAGCGGACGCCACCGAAACGATCACTTCGGCCGGCAACGCGCAGTTGGGCATCGCCGTCCTCGCGGGCATCGCCGTCATCGTCCTTCTCATCACCAAGTTCAAGCTCCATGCCGTCTTCAGCCACGTCAACGACGCCGGATTCTGGCTGGTGAAGGAGTACTTCGGAATGACCGTCGGCCAGACGATCAAGACCTGGTCGGTGATGGAGACGATCATCTCCGTGGTCGGCCTCGGCTTCGTACTGCTGCTGTCACTCGTCCTCTAGACGGTCGTCCAGCCACAGCGGGTGTTCCTGCTCGGCCCACGGACGCTCGACCGACCCGGTACGCATACCCCTCCGTGCCTCCGGGTCGGCGAGCGCCATGCCGATATGTCCGGCCAGCACGATGCCGACGGTCAGCGAAAGCCAGTCATGGACGAAAGTCGCGCTGGTCCGCCACACCAGTGGTGTCAGGTGGGTGAACCACATCAGCAGCCCGGTCGCCAGCATCACCAGCACCGCGCCCGCGATCCACGCCGAGTACACCTTCTGCCCGGCGTTGAACTTGCCCGCAGGACGGGACTCGGGACGGCGGTCGCGCCGACGGGCCGCACGCAGCCACGTCCGGTCGTGCGGCCCGAAGCGGTTCAGCCTGCGCAGATCGGCTCGGAAGGCGGGCGAGGCGAGACCGAGCAGAAACGGCACGGGCAGCAGCAGCCCGGCCCACTCATGGACGGTGACCACCAGATAGCGGCGGCCGACGAGTTCGGCGATCTGGGGTACGTACAGAGCCGCGGCGGTCGCCACACACAGCAGCATCAGCGCGGCGGTCGTGCGGTGCACCCAGCGCTCGGCGCGGCTGAACCGCCGTACCCGCGCGGGCCGTTCAGACAGTGGGGGTGTCGGTGCGGCCGTTGGACCGGCCGACCCAGGCGTCGACGTCATAGCCCCGCTCCTCCCAGTAGCCGGGCCGGATGCCGTTGGTGACGGTGATCCCGGAGAGCCATTTCGCCGACTTGTAGAAGTACATCGGCGCGACATAGAGCCGGACCGGGCCGCCGTGGGAGTGGCTGACCGGCCTGTCCTGCATCTGCAGGGCCACCAGCACATCGTCGCGGCGGGCCTGCGGCAGGGTCAGGCTCTCGCTGTACGTGCCGTCGAAGCAGTTGAAGCGGATCGCCTTGGCCTCGGGGCGTACGCCCGCGGCGTCCAGCAGCAGCGACAGCTTGACGCCCGCGAACGGGGTGTCGGGGACCCGCCAGCCGGTGACGCACTGCACGTCGCGTACGACCCGGGTCTGCGGCAGCTTGCGCAGCGCGTCCAGGGTGTAGGTCGCCGGACGGTCGACCAGACCGTCGACGGTCAGCCGGTAGCTCTGCTCGTCCTTGTGCGGTACGGAGGAGGCGACCGAGTAATAGCGGAAGCCGCCGCCGTTGGGCAGCAGCCCGCTCAGACCGGTCGGATCCTTGTCCGAGGCCGCGCCGAGGAAGGACTCGAGCCCGCGCTGCAGATACGGCGCCGCCAGGACTCCGGTCGCGCCGAGGCCGAGCATGCCGAGCACCAAGCGGCGCCCGACGGGCGCGCCCTCTTCGTCGGAGTGGTGTGTGGTCACCCTTCGATTCGAACACCACGGAAGCGTGGATGCCAGGAAAATCGGCCGCACGTCAGACTTTCGTCACACTGGCGCTTTTCGGGGGCTCCGCTCCCCGACCCCCGCTCCTCAATCGCAGAGGGACTTGATCTGCCCGGGCGACTATTGGCCCACCGCCTTGGCCGCCGCCCGCCCCGCCGCCCGCCCCGAGAAGATGCAGCCGCCGAGGAATGTGCCCTCCAGTGAGCGGTAGCCGTGCACCCCGCCGCCGCCGAAGCCGGCTGCCTCGCCCGCCGCGTACAGACCCGCCAGCGGCTCGCCGTCCTCTCCGAGTACCCGCGAGGACAGATCGGTCTCCAGGCCGCCGAGGGACTTGCGGGTGACGATGTTCAGCCGTACGGCGATGAGCGGTCCGGCCTTGGGGTCGAGGATGCGGTGCGGTGCGGCCGTGCGGATGAGCTTGTCGCCGAGATAGTTGCGGGCCCCGCGAATGGCCGTGACCTGGAGGTCCTTGGTGAACCGGTTCTTGATCTCCCGGTCCCGCGCGGTGATCTCGCGCCGCAGCTCCGCCTCGTCGATCAGCGGCTCCTTGGTGAGTGCGTTCATCCCTCGTACGAGTGCGGAGAGATCGCGCTCGACGACGAAGTCGACGCCGTTGTCCATGAAGGCCTTCACCGGGCCCGGGACGTCGGCCCGGGCGCGCCCGATCACATCGCGGATCGACTTCCCCGTCAGATCCGGGTTCTGCTCGGAGCCCGACAGTGCGAACTCCTTGCCGATGATCTTCTGGTCGAGCACGAACCAGGTGTAGTCGTAACCAGACTTCATGATGTGTTCCAGCGTGCCGAGGGTGTCGAAGCCGGGGAAGAGCGGGACGGGCAGCCGCTTGCCGCGCGCGTCCAGCCACAGCGAGGAGGGCCCGGGCAGGATGCGGATGCCGTGTCTGGCCCAGATCGGGTTCCAGTTCTCGATGCCCTCGGTGTAGTGCCACATCCGGTCGCGGTTGATGTGGCTCGCGCCCGCGCCCTCCGCGATGCCGAGCATCAGCCCGTCGACGTGTGCGGGGACGCCGGAGAGCATCGTCTCTGGCGGGGTGCCGAGCCGCTCGGGCCACTGGGCGCGTACGAGATCGTGGTTGCCGCCGATGCCGCCCGAGGTGACGATCACCGCCTGCGCGCGGAACTCGAAGGCGCCGGCCACCTCACGGCTGCTCGCGGTGCCGCGCTCGGCGGCGGACGGCTCGAGAACCTCGCCGCTGACAGTGTCCAGCACTCCGGCGCTGCTGCTCAGCCCCGTGACGCGGTGCCGGAATTTCAGCTGGACCAGGCCACGCGCGACGCCTTCCCTGACCCGCCGTTCGAAGGGCGCGACGACGCCGGGTCCGGTGCCCCAGGTGACGTGGAAGCGCGGTACGGAGTTGCCGTGGCCGGTGGCGTCGTAGCCGCCGCGCTCGGCCCAGCCCACCACCGGGAAGAACCGCATTCCCTGCGCGTGCAGCCAGGCCCGCTTCTCACCGGAGGCGAAGTCGACGTATGCCTCGGCCCACTCGCGCGGCCACCGGTCCTCGTCGCGGTCGAAGCCCGCGGTGCCGAGCCAGTCCTGCAGCGCCAGCGCCCGGCTGTCCTTGATCCGCATCCGCCGCTGCTCGGGCGAGTCGACGAAGAACAGGCCGCCGAAGGACCAGTGCGCCTGCCCACCGATGGACTGCTCGGGCTCCTGGTCGAGCAGGATGACCTTGCGCCCCGCGTCGACGAGCTCCGCGGTGGCCACCAGGCCCGCCAGCCCTGCCCCGATCACAATCACATCAGCGTCGTACGCCATGGGTTCCATCCTCGTCGGGCTCGGGCCGTGTCATGGGCACGTGCGGTGGTCCGATCTTCGGTACGGGCCAGTAACTAGTCAACAGCCCGGCCGACCGGTGATTGGATGGAGTCATGACTCCCGCTGACGAGATCCTGGACATCGTCGATGAGAACGACGAGGTGATCGGCCAGGCCCCGCGCGGCGAGGCGTACGCCCGCGGGATGCGCCACCGTTGCGCGTTCATCCTCGTCAGGGACGCGGAGGGCCGGATCTTCGTCCACCGCCGCACGTCGACGAAGCTGGTCTTCCCATCGCTGTACGACATGTTCGTGGGCGGGGTCGTCGGCGCCGGCGAGAGCTACGACGAGGCGGCGCTGCGCGAGGCCGAGGAGGAGCTCGGGGTCTTTGGACTCCCCCGACCCGTACCGCTGTTCAAGTTCCTTTACGAGAACGGCGAGCGGACCTGGTGGTCGGCCGTGTACGAGGTCCGCTGCGAGCTGCCCGTGCACCCGCAGGCCGAGGAGATCGCCTGGCACGACTTCCTGCCGGAGGAGGAGCTGGAGCGGCGGCTCGCGGAGTGGGAGTGGACGCCGGACGGTCTGGCGGCGTACGAACGGCTGCGGGAGTCAGGTACGCGGCCCTCCTGACAGGGCGTCGGCGAGATCCCCGGCCTGGTCAGAGGTGATGCCCAGCGCCAGGGGAAGCGCGCGGGGGCTGTGGTCGCTGCCGCAGACCGGGATCGGACTGCCGTCCCGTACGACCCAACTCGGCAGCTGCCAGAAGGAGTTGTCGAGGATCTTGCCCGCGACGTCCTGCGCGTGCTCCTGAGGTGTGCCGCAGTCCGTCAGCGCCTGGGCGACGACCGCCGCGGCGTCGTGCGGCATGTCGATGTCGCCCAGCATGGGCAACAGCATCAGCAACCGCTCGGCGGGATCGGTGAGGCCTTCCGCGCCGTCCGGCACGGCGGCGGCGATGGCGGTCAGTTCGCGCCAGGACAGCCCGGGGCCCCTGTCATGACCGTCCATCTGACCCAGGTGTCCGAGCCGCCCCCACTCGGGGTGGCGGACGAAGTAGTCGATGCCGCTGTCCTCGGGGAAGTTGCGGTGCGCGACGACGGCGGTGTGCCCGCGGCCGAAGGGGACGCGGAAGACCGGCCAGTGTTCTTCGTCGGCGAGCTGCTCGTACAGCGCGTCCACATCGGCCGTGTCGGCGCCGAAGCGTTCTCGTACGGCTTCCGGTTCCTCGTGCCACCAGCACAGATGGAGATACCAGAAGGCCGGACCGGTCACCAGCTCCTCGGCCGCCACCAGCTCGAATTCCTGCTCGTACTCGGGGATGTGCACCTGGTCGCCCATGCCGCCGCACGGTAGCCGGGGCCATGGACAACCCCGCAGGTAGGGTGCGGCATGTGAGCGAAATCGGACGGAGCCTGCGGCTGTGGTTCGCGCCCCAGCGGGTGCGGGAGGAGGGCGAGACTCCCGACTACCGGTTCTCGCTCGCCAATGAGCGGACCTTTCTCGCCTGGCTGCGTACGGCGCTCGCACTGATCGGCGGCGGGTTCGCGGTCGATCAGTTTCTGCCGGACCTGGCCTGGGGAATGCGCGCGGGGATGGCGCTCGGACTGCTGGGCGCCGGGGTGCTGTGTGCGCTGCGCGCCGTGAATCACTGGGTGCGGTGCGAGCGGGCGATGCGGCGGGGCGAGGATCTGCCCGTTTCGCGGTTTCCGACCGTCCTGAGCATGGTGATCGCCGTCGTCGCGGTGGCGATGGTGGTGGTTGTGCTCTTCGGCTGGGAGGGCGGGCGTTGACCTCCGAGCCCGAGCAGGGTCCGGGGCCGCAGCCCGAGCGGGATCCGGGGCTGCAGCCCGAGCGGACCCGGCTGGCGTGGCGCAGGACCACCCTGGCGTTCACCGTGGCGGCCGTGCTCGCTGCCCGGCAGGTGGCCGGCGGCGATCTGAGCACGGCCGGGTTCGTGGCGGTGGCCTGCAGTGCGCTGGTGTGGCTGGGTTTTCTGCGGGTGGCCCACCGGCGGGTGCACGCGCTGGGCGCGGGGCCCAGACCGCAGGTGCTGTCGGACCGGGCCGCGCTGGCCGCTGTGGCCTGCACGGTGGCCCTGGCCGGTTTCGCGGTCGCGATGATCGTCTGAGTTCAGGCAGCCCAGTCGACGGTGACGACGATCTTGCCGCGGGTGCGGCCCTCCGCGTTCAGCGCATGGGCCTCGGCCGTCTGCTCCAGCGGGAAGGTCCGGTCCACATGGACGGTGATCACTCCCTGCTCGGCGAGCTCCGCCAATGCCGTCAGGTCCGCGGCGTCCGGCCGGACCCACCAGTAGTGGCCGCCGAGGCTGAGCACCTCACGGTCGGCGATCGAGGCGACGCGGCCCTGGGGCGCGAGCACCTCGGCCGAGACCCTGAGCGCGTCCCCACCGACCGTGTCGAAGGCCGCGTCGACGCCGTCGGGGGCCAGGGCGCGCACCCGGTCGGCGAGCCCTTCCCCGTACTCCACCGGCTCCGCGCCCAGCTCACGCAGATGGTCGTGGTTGCGCTCGCTCGCCGTGCCGATGACGCGCGCGCCGGCGTGCTTGGCGAGCTGTACGGCGAGCGAGCCGACGCCGCCCGCGGCCGCGTGCACCAGGACCGTGTCCCCACTGCCCACCTCGAGCGCGCGGTTGAGCACCTGGTAGGCGGTGAGGCCGGCCAGCGGCAGCCCGGCGGCCTGTTCGAAGCTCAGGTTCAGCGGCTTGCGGGCGAGAGTGCGGACCGGAGCGGCGACGTACTCGGCGAAGGTGCCGCGGCACAGGAAGTCCTCGCGTACGTATCCCATCACCTCGTCCCCGACGGCGAACTCCGTTGCGGAGATGCCTGTTTGGACGACCACACCCGAGACGTCCCAGCCCGGCACGACCGGGAAGACCGCCTGGAACATCGCCTCGAGATAGCCCTCGCGGGCCTTCCAGTCGACCGCGTTGACCGCTGCCGCGCGCACCTTGACCAGGATGGAGTCGGGGCCGACCTTGGGGTCGGGGCACTCCCCGTACTCCAGGACCTCCGGGCCGCCGTAGTGGCCGTAGCTGATCGCCTTCATGATCCGACCCTCAGGTGTGGTCGGCGCTCGCGCAAGCCGGGTCATCCAGTTTGAGCACCCCGGGCGGTACGAGCACCCCGGGCAGTACGGCGCGTGCGCCTGTGCGGTGTGCGGTGTGCGCGGTCATCCTGTGTTCCCGAGCGCGGCACGGGGCCGGGAATACAGGATGACCAGAGTCTCCACAGCTAGCCTGGTGAGCGACAGAACGCCACGAATCACATCAAAGGTGAGCGTCATGACCGTTCTCCACCACGAACATCCCACGCACGAGCACACACACGGTCCGGCCTGCGGACATACCGAGGTTCCGCACGGCGATCACGTCGACTACGCGCACGACGGCCACCTCCACAGGGCACACTCCGGGCACTGGGACGAGTGCGAGCCGGGCGAGCATGTCTCGCACAGCGGTCATGCGCACGATCACGGCCCGGGCTGCGGGCACCCAGCCGTGGAGCACGGTGACCATGTGGACTACGTCCACGACGGACACCGGCACGCCCAGCACGACGGACACTGGGACGACCACTGAGCACCGCCGGCTTCCGCCTTCCCCCGCGCCCTGCCCAACTGGCAGTCTGTTACCGACCAGTTCGGTTTTGACTCGGGGGAGTTCAGTTGTCCGCAACGGATCCGTACACCGTACAGCTCGCGCCGGAAGTGCACGCCTATGTCCAGCCGGACGGCGGCTGGTGCCTGAACAACGCGGGGTTCGTCAGCGACGGGGAGTCGACCCTCCTCATCGACACCGCCGCCACCGAACGGCGGGCGCAAGCACTGCGTGACGCGGTCCTGGCGACCGGCGTCCCGCTGCCCCGCACCATCGTCAACACGCACCACCACGGCGATCACACCTACGGCAACACGGTCTTCACTCCGGGGGCCGTGGTGATCGGGCACGACCTGTGCCGCAGCGAGCAGCTCGCGGCAGGCCATCAGCTCCATCTGCTGTGGCCGCGGACCGACTTCGGCGACATCACGATCACAGCCCCCACCGTGACGTACAACGACCGGCTCACCGTCCATGTCGGCGACATCGAGGTGCGGCTGATCCACCCCGGCGGCGTCGCGCACACCCTCGGCGACACGGTCGTGCATCTGCCGCGGCAAGGAGTGGTCTTCACCGGGGACCTGATCTTCCAGGGCGGCACGCCCTTCATCCCGGTGGGCTCATTGAGCGGGTCCCTGCGGGCACTGGACCTGCTGCGCTCGCTCGATGCGACGACAGTGGTCCCCGGACACGGTCCGGTCACCGACCCGTCGGCCTACGACGCGACGGAGCGCTATCTGCGGTACGTCGCCGAGCTGGCCCGGGAGGGGCACGCCAAGGGGCGCACTCCGCTGGAGACGGCGCGCGGGGCGGATCTCGGGGTCTTCGCGGAGCTGCGGGAGAGCGAGCGTCTGGTGGCGAATCTGCACCGGGCCTACGCGGAGCTGGACGGGAAGCCGGAGGGCTCGCCGCTGGATCCAGTGCTCGTGTTCGGCGATATGGCGGCGATGAACGGCGGCGTACCGGTGGCCTGCCACGCCTGAGCGGTACCCGTACCGCTGTCTGCCCCAGAGTGACCTTGTTGCCCTATGTGACCGAGACACATGAATGTGCGGCTCGGGCATGTGATCCAGCCCCAGGTTCTGCTGCGCACTGGACTACATACCGACTGGTCGGTCATCATGAACGCGACCCGTTCTTATGCGCCCCCGGAGGTGCCCACCATGAGCTCAGTCCCCCCGCCAGGCCTCGATCCCGAGCAGCTGCGCGGTTATCTCGACCGCGAGCGGCCGGGTCTGGTGAGCGGACCGCTCAGCGCCCGGCTGATTCAGGGCGGCCGCTCCAATCTCACGTACTCCGTCACCGACGGCACCGGTCGCTGGGTCGTCCGCCGGCCCCCGCTCGGGCACGTACTGGCCACCGCGCACGACATGAAGCGCGAGCACCGGGTGATCAGCGCGCTCCACCCGACCGCGGTGCCGGTGCCCGAGCCGGTGCTGCTGTGCGAGGACGAGTCGGTGATCGGATCGCCGTTCTACGTCATGGAGTTCGTGGACGGCACTCCGTACCGCACGGCCGAGGAGCTGGCCCAGCTCGGCCCCGAGCGCACCAGGGACGCGGTTCTCGGCCTGGTCGACACCCTCGTGGAACTGCACGCTGTGGACCCCCAGTCGGTGGGTCTCGGCGACTTCGGGCGGCCCGAGGGTTTCCTCGACCGGCAGCTGCGCCGCTGGGGCAAGCAGCTGGACGCCTCCCGCAATCGCGAGCTTGCCGGCATCGACGAGCTGCACGCCGCGCTCGGCCGCGCCCTGCCCGATTCACCCGCGGCCACCGTCATCCACGGCGACTACCGGCTGGACAATGTCCTGGTCGGCCCGGACGACCGGATCAAGGCGATCCTCGACTGGGAGATGTCGACCCTCGGCGATCCGCTGACCGACCTCGGGCTGCTCGTGATGTACAGCGTCAAGCTGGAGCTGCCCGACTCCCCCGTCAGCACCACCGCGGGCGCGGCGGGCCACCCGGACGCGGCCGAGCTGATCGAGCGGTACGCCGCCCGCTCCGGCCGCGACACCTCCGCCATCTCCTGGTACACGGCCTTCGCATGGTTCAAGCTCGCCGTGATCCTCGAGGGCATCCACTACCGCTACACACTCGGCCAGACCGTCGGCGCCGGCTTCGACCGGATCGGCGATCTCGTGCCCCTCTTCATCCAGCACGGCCTCACCACCCTCCAGGAAGGCTGAGTACCCCATGGACTTCGCATTCGACGCGCGCACCGAGGAACTGCGGGCCAAGCTACTCGCCTTCATGGACGAGCACGTCTACCCGGCCGAGGCGATCGAGCATGAGCAGCGCGCCCAGCTGGCTTCGCCGTGGGACACCCCGGCGATCTTCGATGAGCTCAAGGCCGAGGCGCGCAAGCAGGGTCTGTGGAATCTCTTCCTGCCCGACGCGGAGCACGGGGCGGGACTGACCAATCTGCAGTACGCGCCGCTTGCCGAAATCACCGGCCGCAGCCCGCACTTGGCCCCGACCGCGCTGAACTGTGCCGCCCCCGACACCGGGAACATGGAGGTGCTCGCGCAGTTCGGCAACGAGCAGCAGAAGAAGCAGTGGCTGGAGCCGCTGCTGACCGCGGAGATCCGGTCCGCGTTCGCCATGACCGAGCCCGAGGTGGCCTCGTCCGACGCGACGAACATCCAGACGCGGATCGACCGCGACGGCGACGACTACGTCATCAACGGCCGCAAGTGGTACATCTCCGGGGCGATGAACCCCGACTGCAAGATCTTCATCGTGATGGGCAAGACCGACCCGGACGGCGACGACATCCGCCGCCAGCAGTCGATGATCCTCGTGCCGCGCGACACCCCGGGCCTGGAGGTCCGGCGCGCCATGCAGGTGTACGGCTACGAGGACCACGCGCACGGCGGCCATGCCGAGGTCGTCTTCGACAACGTACGGGTGCCCGCATCGAATCTGATCGGCGAGGAGGGCGGCGGCTTTGCCATCGCCCAGGCGCGCCTCGGCCCGGGCCGTATCCACCACTGCATGCGTCTGATCGGCATGGCCGAGCGGGCCATCGAGCTGATGTGCAAGCGGGCCGTGTCCCGTACGGCCTTCGGCAAGCCGATCGCCCAGCAGGGTGTCGTACAGAACTGGATCGCGGACGCCCGGGTCTCCGTCGAGCAGCTGCGGCTGCTGGTCCTGAAGACCGCCTGGCTGATGGACACGGTCGGCAACCGCGGGGCGCACGCCGAGATCCAGGCGATCAAGATCGCGACCCCGCGGGCGGTCGTCGACATCCTCGACAGGGCGGTGCAGGTGCACGGCGCGGGCGGGGTGAGCCAGGACTTCCCGCTCGCGGAACTGTGGGCGGCGGCGCGGACGTTGAAGCTGGCGGACGGGCCGGACGAGGTGCACCAGCGCTCGCTGGCGCGGCGGGAGCTGAAGCAGTACCTCTAGCTCGGCCGGGGGCTTTCCCCACCCCACCCCCTCCCGAACCAATCGCCGGCGGGGCTCCAAAGGAGCCCCGCCGGCGATTGAGGCGCGGGGTCCGGGGCGGAGCCCCGGGTTTCGGCTACGGGCGCAGCGCGCGCAGCAGCATGTCCGCGAGGTGGTCGGCGACCTGCTGCGGAGTGAGCGGACCATCCGGGCTGTACCAGGTGGACAGATGGTGGACCGAGCCGAAGTGGTAGTCCACCACCAGGTCGGCGGGGGTGGCCGAGGAGAACACCCCGCTCTGCTGACCCTCCTCGACCAGCGCGCGGAACCGCTCGTGGTAGCGGCGACGCTCGGCGCGCACCTGCTTGTGCTTCTCCGGACTCAGATGGTGCATGGACCGGAAGAAGATCGCCGCGTCGTCGAGGTTGTCGATCGTCGTCACGACCACATCGGCCGCGGCACCGCGCAGCCGCTGCTCCACCGGCTCGTCGGCGTCCGCGAAGGCGTCGAGCCGCTCCTGCTGGATCCGGAGCACCCGCGCATAGACCTCTTGGAGCAGGTCTTCCTTGGAGCCGAAGTAGTGGTAGAGCGCGCCCTTGGTGACGCCGGCCGCCTCGACGATCTCCTGCACGGAGGTGCGGTCGTAGCCGCGTTCGGCGAAGAGCCGGGTGGCGGCAGCCAGCAGCCTCTGCGGGACAGGGGTGCCGTCCCTGTCCGTCGTCCTGGCCATTGCCGCCACCCGCCTCTCACTCGGTACCACTGAGTAACTTACCTGGGGAAACGCAGTTCCCGCCGGAGGATCTTCCCACTTGTCGTTTTCGGCAGCTCCGGCAGGATCTCAACCACGCGCGGGTACTTGTACGCGGCCAGCCGCTCCGCGCAGTAGGCGGAGAGCTCGGCCGTTTCCGCACTGGCCCCCGGGCGCAGGCTGATGTAGGCCTTGACCGTTTCCCCACGGTAGTCGTCGGGGACGCCGACCACGGCCGCCTCGCGCACCGCCGGGTGGGTGTAGAGGACGTCCTCGACCTCACGCGGCCAGACCTTGAAGCCGGAGGCGTTGATCATGTCCTTCTTGCGGTCGACGACATAGAGCCAGCCGTCCGCGTCCATGAAGCCGATGTCTCCGGTGCGCAGCTCGCCGTCCGGGAACGTCTCGGCGGTGGCCTCCGGCAGCCTCCAGTAGCCGGGCACGACCTGGGGGCCGCTGACCGCGATCTCGCCGTGCTCGCCGAAGGGCACCTCCTCGCCCTTCTCGTCGATGATCCGCACGATCGTGTCCGGTCCCGGCAGGCCGACGGAGAGGGTGCCGGAGGCCGGGTCGACCGGGGCCTCCTTCTCCGGCGGCACGGAGGCGCAGGGTGCGGTGCACTCGGTGAGGCCGTAGCCGTTGCGGATGTACGGGCCGAAGCCGGCGCGGAACTTCTCGATCAGCGCGGGCGGTACCGGGGCCCCGCCCGAGGAGATCACCTGGAAGGAGTCGAAGTGCTCGCGGGTGGCAGTGGGTTGCGCGGCGAGCGCCATGAAGGCCGTGGAGGGGCCGACGGTGTACGCGGGCCGGTGCTCGGCGAAGGCGTCGAGGACGACGCCTGCCTCGAAGCGGTAGGCGAGAGCCAGGGTTCCGGCGTTGGCGATACAGGCGGCGAGCTCGCAGACCATGCCGGTGATGTGGAACAGGGGCGCGAGCGCGAAGTAACAGGCGCCCTCGGGCAGGGGGTGACCGGTGCGCTGGCGCTCGGCGTTATGGGTGATGCCCCCGTGGAGGTTCATGGCGCCCTTGGGGGTGCCACTGGTGCCCGAGGTGTAGCTGATCAACGCCACGTCGGCGGCGGCGAGTTCACGGTCCACCGGAGCAGTGTGCCCGGCGCGGGCCACGCTCACCAGGTCGTCGGCGTCGTCCGCCTGCGGCAGCCGCTCGAAGCCGAGGACGCGGGCGTCGTTCCTGGTCTGCAGATCGAGTTCGCAGGCGGTGAGCGCGATACGCACGGACGAGGCGGCGGCGCTCTCGCGCAGATACCTCTCCCAGGCGCGGTCCGAGCAGATCAGCGCGGTGACCTCGGCGTCGCTCAGTACGTGCGACACCTCGGCCGACTTGTACATCGGGTTGAGCGGGACGACGGTGGCGCCGGCCTTCCATGCGCCCAGCAGCGCGATCACGAAGTGCGGGGTGTTCTGCAGCATGATCGCGACGCGGTCGCCGCGCTGGATGCCGCGCTCGGCGAGATGGCCCGCGACGGAGTCGGAGAGCGCGTCGGTCTCGCGGTAGCTGAGGCGCCCGTCGAAGTAGGCGAGGGCGGTGTGCTCGGGAGCCCGGTCGACGGCGGCACGGAAGGAGTGCACGACGGTCGCCGACGGGGTGATGTCGGCGCGCTGGGCGTCAGTGAGCTGGGAGAGCCACGGCTTGGCGGCGTAGATCGAGGTCACCGCGCCGCCCCTTCCCACTTCTGCTGGATGTGGTTCATTCCGTTGAGCCAGCGTTCGGGCGTGGCGGCGCGGGCCTGGTAGTACTCGGCGACCTCGGGGTGCGGCAGGATCAGGAAGCGGTCGGCCTCCATGCCCTCGAAGAGCGCGTCGGCGACGTCCTCGGGATCGATCGCGGTCGGCGCGAGGACGAGCTCGCCCGCCGACCCGGCCGCCGTCAGCATGTCCGTACGCACGCCCTGGGGGCAGATCGCATGGACCTTGATGCCGCGGTGGCGGTAGGTGAGCGAGAGCCACTCGGCGAAGGCGTACGCGCCGTGCTTCGTGACGCTGTACGGCGCCGCGCCGACCATGGTGAGCAGCCCGGCGGCAGAGACGGTGGAGACGAAGCGGCCGCTGCCGCGCTCCAGCCAGTCGGGCAGCAGGATGCGGGCCGCGCGGACATGCGCCATGAGATTGACGTCCCAGGCAGCCGCCCAGACCTCTTCGTCGGCGAAGGCGTCGCCGGGCGACGCGAGGCCGGCGTTGGCGCAGTACACGTCCACGGTGCCGTCCAGCGCGTCGCGGGCCGCCTCCACAATCTCGGAGGCGTCGCCGGGTACCGCGGTCGCGCCGATCTCGTCGGCGATCGCCTTGGTCCTTGTGGCATCGAGGTCGTTGACCACGACGCGGGCGCCCTCCGCCGCGAACCGGCGGGCGAGTGCGGCGCCAATGCCGCCGCCCGCGCCTGTGACCACAACCCCAGCGCCCTGCACCGTACCCATCAAGCTCCGCCTCTCTGCGTGCCGACTACGACAACAGACTAACCAGTCGGTATGTAGCGAGGGAAGGGCCCGGGCACAACGGCGCAGCCGGAGGACGGGAAAGGCCCGATGCGCGAACCTGGAGCCGGGGTCGTTCCCCGCGGCCGGTGCGCGAGCTAGCGTGCGTGGCCATGACAGACGGCGGTCACGGAGGTAGCGCGATGAGCCTGTCCAGACGAGGCTTGCTGGCCGCGGGCGGCGCGGTGGGCGCGCTGGCGGCGACATCCGGTTGTGCCGAGGCGCAGTCCGGAGCGACCGTCGAGCAGTCCGGCGTGTCGGTCGCGCGGTCCGGCCACGGCAGCCGGGTCCGCACCGGATTCGACCGGCTGGCCGCCGACGGTTACGCGCAGCTGTCCGGACAGCGGGTCGGGGTGGTCACCAACCCCACCGGGATCACCGAGGACGTACGCCACATCGTGGATGTCATGCACGCCGACGAACGCGTGAACATCGTCGCCGTCTTCGGTCCCGAGCACGGCTTCCGCGGTACGGCGCAGGCGGGCGGTTCCGAGGGCCGCTACGACGACCCGGCGACCGGGCTGCCCGTCTACGACACATTCGGCAAGAGCGGGCAGCCGCTCGCCGACATCTTCACCACATCGGGCGCGGAGACGCTGGTCTTCGACATCCAGGACGCCGGCGCCCGTTTCTACACGTACATCTGGACGCTCTACGACTGCATGCAGGCGGCGGCGCTGGCGGGCAAGCGCTTCGTGGTGCTCGACCGGCCGAACCCGCTGACGGGCCGGGCCGCCCTCGGTCCCGTGCTCGACAAGGCCTTCGCGACCTTCGTGGGCCGCGAGCCGATCTCGCAGGCGCACGGCATGACCGTGACCGAGCTGGCGGGGCTGTTCAACGGTGAGTTCCTGACAAAGCCGGTAGAGCTGGAGACGGTACGGATGTCGGGCTGGCGGCGCTCGGACTTCTTCGACGGAACGGGCCTGCCATGGGTGCCGCCGAGCCCCAATATGCCGACGCCGGACACCGCGCTCGTCTACTCGGGGACCTGTCTCTTCGAGGGCACGAATCTGTCGGAGGGGCGCGGGACGACACGGCCGTTCGAGCTGCTGGGCGCGGAGGGCATCGACCGCAAGTGGGCGGAGGCCGCGAACGCGCTGGGGCTGCCCGGCGTCCGCTTCCGCGAGGCGTACTTCGCTCCGACGTTCTCCAAGTTCCAGGGCAAGACGATCGGCGGGGTCCAACTCCACGTCCACGACCGGAAGTCGTACGACCCGGTCCGCACAGGGATCGCGCTGCTGGTGACGGCCAGGCGGACCTGGAGCGGTTTCGCCTGGCGCCCGGACAACTGGATCGACAAGCTGACGGGCTCGGCGAAAGTACGCACGATGATCGACGCGGGCGCCGGGACGGACGAGGTGGTCGGGGCGTGGCGGGGCGAGCTGGCCGCGTTCCGGGCTGTACGGAAGAGGTATCTGCGGTACTGACGGGCCGGCCCCACCGTACGACCGGCTCCGACCGACCCCGACCGTCTTCGACCGACCACGGCCGACATATGTAGCGGGTATGGCCGTCCCTCCCTTCCCGCAGGATGCTGTGTCATCAGGTGACAAAAACGGGGAGGGCCGGTCATGCCGGATATGAGTGTGGAGCCGTACCGGGAAATCACCTTCGACAAGGACGGCGATGTCGATGCCCGGCAGCGCGACCGGCTGGCGGAGCTGGATGTCACCGATCTGGTGATGTTCGCGCACGGCTGGAACAACTCGCCATCCATTGCCGCCCAGTTGTACTCGGCCTTCTTCGCACCGTTTCCGGGGCTGCTGGCGGCCTCTCCCGGTGTACGGCTCGGATACGTGGGTGTCGTGTGGCCGTCGATGAAGTTCACGGACGAGCCGGTCCCCGACTTCAGTCCGTCCGTCTTCGGCCCGCCGACGGAACCAGGGCTCGACAAGGCGACGCAGGACGCCCTGGTCGAGCTCTTCCCCGGACACCGGGCGACGGTGGAACGGCTGGCCCGGCTCCTCGACGAGCAGCCCGAGTCGGAGGCCGCGTTCGCGGAGTTCGGCGTGCTGGCCCGGCAGTTGGCCGAAGTGCCGGCCGGCGGTCTCGAGTCCGGCTTCACGGACGATCTGCCGCAGGCGGAGCAGGGCCCGCCGGCTGTGCTGTACGAGGACGCGCTCACGCTGTGCCGGAAGTTCACCCTGGCGCTGGAGGAGACCGGCGCCGTGACGGAAAAGCCCGCCGTTCAGTCCTTCTCGCTCGGCGGCGGACTGAAGAAGGCGTGGAAGGGCGCGAAGGAGCTGCTGCGGCAGACGACGTACTACGCGATGAAGCGGCGCGCCGGGACGGTCGGCGAGCTGGGCCTCGGCCCGCTGCTCGGGCAGCTGGCCCGGTCCTCCCCCGAGGTGCGCATCCATCTGGTCGGACACAGCCAGGGGGCACGGCTGGTCTCCTTCGCGCTGCGCGGACTGCCCGACGGCGTACAGAACGTGAAATCGCTGACGCTCCTTCAGGGAGCCTTCTCGCACTATGTGTTCGCGCCGAGCCTGCCGCACTCGACGCACAGCGGCGGAGCTCTGCGCAGTATGGAGCACCGGGTCGACGGTCCTGTGGTCGCCTGCTATTCACGGCACGACATCGCGCTCGGGGTGATCTATCCGCTGGCGTCGAGCCTGGCCGGGGACGACGCGAGCGCGGTCGGGCTGGACAAGCGGTGGTGGGCGATGGGACACGACGGCATACAGGCCGTCGGGCAGACCTCGCGACTGACGCTGGAGCAGGCGCTGCGCGACGGGATTCCGGGCTCGGGCTGCGTCAGTGTGGACACGGCGTCGGTGGTGCGGCGCGGCGGGCCGCCGGCCGGTGCACACAGCGACATCTGCCATGAGGAGCTGGCGCGGGTGGTGGTTGCCGCCGGCCGCATCGGGCGCTGAGTCTGCTCAACGCCCGTGCGACACACGGCGGTTGCCTCGCCCGGGTCGACGCCGGCCGACGGCCATCGATGAGCGTCACGATGAGTGGTCACCGATGAACCCTCACCGATGCGTGGTCACCGTTGCGTGGTCACCCATGCGTGGTCACCGGTGTGACGGGAACTCCACGACCTGCTGATACGTCGGCCGGTTCTGCCAGTTGACCGCCGGGTGGGTGATGCCGCCCAGCGCACGGTGGATGATCGAGTCCGTGCACCACTGGTTGCCCGCACCGCAGCTGCCGTCGCCGGGGTAGACCTCGGTCGCGGGCTTGGCCGTGGCCTGCTTCAGCGTGGCGAGGAGTGCGTCACGGCAGACGGCGAGGTCACCGTTGCCGCAGTACGTCTTCGCCAGCGGGCCCTGGACCGGCTCGCCCAGTACCTGACGCAGATCCTTGTCGGCGAAGGCCCACCAGCCGTTCTGGAAGGCGGAGCCGCTGTGCGCGCCGGTCGCTCCGTGGCTGGCCGCCGGGGACTCGTCGATCGCGAGGTTCCCGGCCAGAGCCTGGTAGAGACCGTCGCCGAGCCCCGGTTTGAACTCGGCCTCGATCAGTAGCGGCCACCAGGCGTCCATGATGCGCACCGCGTCGGCATGGGTGTAGCTGTGCGAGCCGGGCGCGGTCTCCCTGCGCTGCGAGCCTGCCGCCCGCCAGGACTCCAACTTCTGGACAGCCGCATCCAGTTGGGGGTCGGTCACGGGCTGGGAGCGCAGCACCTTCAACAGCTCGGGCAGCAGCTGCTCGCCGCGCAGATCGGCGACGGCCGCGTCCGCCATCGCCCGGGTGAGCGCGGCGCGGGTCACTGCGCCGTCCGCGACGAGTTTCGCCACCCGGTCGTCGAGCAGATCGCCACGGTGCACGGCGCCGAAGCCGAAGGCCGCGGTGGCGTATCCCTTGGCCTGCCGGTTGTTCCAGGAGATGTAGTAGTCCTGGCCGATGGACTGGGGGTGCTGGGCGAAGGGCGTGTACGAGGCGGTGTTGACCGCCGGGTCGAAGCCCTGCCACTCGTACGGCTGCTCCGCCTTGACCGGCAGCGCCGGGTCGACGTCGGCCGCCCGCACCGGGTTCATACCGCTGTTGAAATAGGCGGCGGTGCGCGAGTCGGCGTAGAACCAGTTGAAGGCGTAGTCGATGTTGTGGGCGGCCTGCTGGAAGGACTTGGCGTCCGTCACGTACGACGGGTCGTTGAGCATCTGGAAGCCGATGATCGAGTCGGCCTCGTGGCGGTAGGTGGTGCGCAGCGAGGTGTACGCGACGGGCTTGCCGCCCACCGTGGCGCGGTGGGTGACCATGCCGTACTTGGTGCGCCAGACCTGCATCCGGTAGGAGCCGGCGGCGGTGGAGTCGGCCACCGTCGGCTTCCACGCGTTGCGGCGCTCCAGTTTCTCCATGGGGGTGCAGACGCCTCGGTAGAGGTAGTGGTCGGCATCCTTGCCCGGGGTGCCGCCGCCCGGTACGCACAGCTCGATCGCATAGGTGTCGGTGATGTCCTGGGCTGCGGAGGTGGCGGACCAGGCGTAGTCCTGGCCGCGGCCCATCTGGACGTACATGCCGACGCCGGCGAAGGAGACCCCGCGAGCGGAGATGCCGGGGCCCTGGAGCTCCTGGAGCATCATCAGCTGTGGCGCGAAATAGCCGGTTTGCGGGCCGAAGACGGCGATCGGGTTGCCGCTCGCGGTGTTCCTGCCGGAGACGACGAGCGCATTGGACATCCCGCGCCCACCGCCGATCGAGCCGGGCGCGATGACTCCGTCGTCGTACATGCCCTGTGCGGGCCTGAGGCTCTTCGGGACCCGCAGCGGGGACTTGGCGTCGGTGCCCGCGGCGCCGGTTCTGTCATGGACGAGCTGCTCGGGGACGACGGATCCGGTGTCGGGCAGCGCGGTGCCGCGCGGGTTCGCGGGCTTGTTGGCGTACGGGAAACCGGTGCCGTCGTGGACGGTGAGCACGGCCTCGGGGTCCTCGCGCTGCCGGAAGGACTCCCAGACCCTGGTGCCTTCCACCAGGCCGTACTTCTGCTGGGCGGCGAGCAGGGAGAGAGCTGCCTGCACCTCGCCGCCGCCTCCGCCGCCGAACTGGCCGCCGACCACCGAGGCGATGGAGATCAGGTCGGTGAGCTTGAAGGGCTGGATCTCACCGACGTTGGTGATCGAGTCGATATGGCCGGTCAGGACGTACTCGCCGGGGAAGTACCGTCCGTTCTTGGACTGCACCCGGTAGGCGTTGATGCCGTCGACGTACGCCTGGGCGTCGGCCATGGCCTGCTCGCCACGGGCGCCCTCGGTGGCGCGGATCCGCTCGATCTGCGCCTCGTAGTCGGCCTCGGTGTACGGGGCGGAGGGCCAGAACTGCTGCTCCAGGCCCTGGTTGGCGAGCGCACCGCCGGCGAACGGGGTGAGTTCGCCGCGGCCGATGTGCCGGAAGAGGTCCATCATCCACAGCCGGTCCTGGCCGGCGGCGAATCCGGCGCCGAACTCGGTGCCGTAGCGGGTGGTGCCCTTGATGTGCGGGACGCCGGTCTTCTTGTCGCGGGTGATCGTGACGTCGGGGCGGGGGGTGCTGACGGACTCGGCCTGGCCTGCGGGGACACCGAAGGAGGAGTCGTTGAAGAAGTCGGTGAGCTTGGCGTCGGTGAGTCCGCCGTAGCCGCCCACCAGGGAGTCGTAGCGGCCCAGTTGGTCGGAGCTGTGGGCGGGGCGGGTACCGAAGACGCGGTGGGCGAGGATATCGGCGAGGGTGGCGTTGCCGTTCTCGCCGGGCGGCAGGATGTCGGCGCACTGGCTCTGACAGCGGTCGCCGTCGGCGGATGCGGTGGGGGCCGCGACTTCGGCCGCGGCCTGCGGCAGCGGGGTCAGCAACCCCGCGGCTAGCGCGAACACCGCGGCAGTGGTGGCAGTTCCGAGTCTTCCGGTGCGTCGTCGCATGGATGCTCCTCAGGGAGGCCGATGCGCCGGAGGTTACCGACGGTATGACTCGCGAGTAAGGTGAACATGCGTCACCTTTTCCGCATCGCCCCAAGGCGAGGCGCTGTCCCGCTGATGGCCGCCATCGAATTTTCGATGGAGCCGGATCGGGTACTCGTACGTCCACTCTTTGACGCCGATGTACCAGCGACGGAGGTGGCAGTGCGATGGCCGGTTTCCGGAGTCTCGCGAGACAGGTGCGCGACCCACGGTGTGATCTGGCGCTTCGGCGCTATTCACTGCGCAAGTGCCTGGAGCGGTTTGCCCCTTATGGGCACCGGGCGACCTGGGATCATCTGTGCGGGAAGCACAGAATCGAGCCCGAGGACAGGGCTCCCGATCCGACGCGGCTGGTGGCCGCGCTCGAGGAGTTGGAGGAGGCGCGGGCCGTCTGGCTCGCGTACGAGGAGAGTTTCGCCGACCGTCGCAAGCGCGAGAAGCACGACGGGCTGCGGCGGCCCGGATTCATCGACGACTGGCACCGCCGGACCTGGGGCGGGAACGGGGTCGCGCGCTGCGACATCCCGGCCGCCCATCCGGCGGCACCGCTCGGTGAGGTGCTGCGCCGGCTGATATCCGCGCTGGAGACCGATCCCGGTGCGGCCTGTCCGGTGTGCGAGGGAACGAACATCATTTGGCGGCAGGACCTTGCCCATGAACCGTGGTTCGGGCCGGTCTGCACGGGCTGCGGCATCGTCGTGCCGCAGCCCGTTCTGACGTCCGAGGCCGTGGCGGCGGCCAAGAGGGCCGGGCGCAGGGAACTGGCGTCGGTGGCATGAGGAACGCGGGGGTGCCACGGCGGAGTTGCGCCCCCGCGTTGCCGGCCCGGGGACGGTGGCGTTGTCAGTGGCGACCGGCACCATCGAGAGCGTGATCCGGGTCTGTCCGAACGGGCCCCGTTCGGCCGGTGACGGCGTCGCCGCGCCGCTGCCCCCGGGGCGAGGGCCACGTCCGCGGCCGAGACTGTAGCGGCCGACGCCGCCGCTGTGCGTGTGCACCCCAAAACGCCGTGCCGGGGACGAGGCTGGAGCATCCCCTCTTCCCGCCGTACGGCCGACGTGCCGCGTCCGTGCCCAACTGGTGTGCGCCGCCCTTGACGTCGCCGATATTCGGTGGCCCCCACCGACGACAGCCCTCAGAGTGGTGACCGCAATCCGTAACCGAGGAGGCGCCGATGTCGACGCTGCGAGTCACCGCAGAACTGCTCACCGTCCACGAGCACCCGAACGCCGATGCGCTCGAGCTGGCCCAGGTGGGTCTTTACCGCGCGGTCGTCGCCAAGGGCGCGTACCGCAGTGGCGACGCCGCCGTGTACATCCCGGAACAGGCCGTGTTGCCCGCGGAGTTGGTCGAGGAGCTGGGGCTGACCGGGCGTCTTGCCGGCAGGGCGTCCGACCGGGTCAAGGCGGTGCGGCTGCGCGGCGAGCTGTCGCAGGGCATCGTGTGCCGGCCGCGGGCGCTCGCAGACCTCGATCTGGCGCAGGCGGCCGCCGACGGCACGGACTTCGCGGAACTGCTCTCGATCACCAAGTGGTCGCCGCCCATCCCGCCCACGATGGACGGGGAGGTGGAGCGGGCGCCGGAGCTGCTGCCGTGGGTCGACATCGAGAACATCCAGCGCTACCCGGAGATATTCGAGCCGGGCGAGCCTGTGGTGCTGACCGAGAAGCTGCACGGCTCGGCCTGCCTCCTGACGTACAGCGTTGCGGACGGCGAGCGAAGTGGGACGGAAGTACCGCCGGCCGAAGCCGGGAGGGTCCAGGTGTCGTCGAAGGGCTTCGGCTCCAAGGGCCTGGCGCTCAAAGAGGATCCGCGGAATCTGTACTGGCGCGCGGTGCTCGGCCATGACGCCCCCGCGGTCGCGGCGCGCCTCGCAGAGAAGTTGGGGGCGAGCCGGATCGGTCTCTTCGGCGAGGTGTACGGCGCCGGGGTGCAGGACCTCGCCTACGGTGCCAACGCACGCTCCGAGGAGCTGGGTTACGCCGTCTTCGACGTATCGGCGGAGATCGACGGCCAGGTCCGCTGGCTGGACCCGGCCGAGCTGCTGGAGGGTGAACTGCCGCTCGTGCCACGGCTGTACGAGGGCCCGTACGACATCGAGAAGGTGCTGGAGCTGGCGAGCGGGCGGGAGACCGTGTCCGGGCGCGAGCTGCATCTGCGCGAGGGGGTCGTGATCCGTCCGGCCACCGAGCGCTACAGCCCGGTGGTGGGCGGCCGGGCGATCGCCAAGGCGGTCAGCCCCGCGTATCTGACGCGCAAGGGCGGCACGGAGTACGAGTAGGGCGGCCCTGCGCGGCCGAGGGGAAGGGGCGGGCCCGTCACGGGGGTGCGGGCCCACCGTCCCTCGACCGTGTCCTCAATCGCCGGACGGGCTTGACTTTCAAGCCCGTCCGGCGATTGTCAGCAGCAGTCCTCCGCGGGCCGGCGGCGCTCCGGCAGCAGCCGCGAGCCGGTCATCCGCTCGCCGGAGATGTCGTCCGGGTTGGACAGCACACAGGTCTCCAGCGAGAGACAGCCGCAGCCGATGCAGTCGGTGAGATGGTCACGGAGCCGGCCGAGCTGCTTGATGCGCTCGTCGAGTTCGGTCCGCCAGGCCGCGGACAGCCGCGCCCAGTCCTCACGGTCGGGCGTGCGCTCCTCGGGCAGCTCGGCGAGCGCGTCCCGGATGGTGGCAAGCGGAATACCGACGCGCTGCGCGGCGCGCACGAATGCGACGCGGCGCAGGGCGTCCCTGCTGTAGCGGCGCTGGTTGCCGGTGGTCCTGCGGCTGCTGATCAGGCCCTTGGACTCGTAGAAGTGCAGGGCGGACACGGCCGCGCCACTGCGCGCGGACAGCTGGCCGACCGTGAGCTCGTGGATCTTCTCGGGAATCTGTGGCACTCCTCGAACCCTACTGGTCGAGTGTTCACGGTCGTCCGTTGACAGGAGTGCGTCTGCGCAACCATGCTGAGCAAGCGCTTAGACAGAAGCTTGTGAACGCTTGAGAGGCAGGGACCAGGGACATGGCCGAGCCGAGGATCTTCACCTCCGCCGATGAACTGCGCGCCGGAGTCGGCGCGCAGCTGGGGCACAGCGAATGGCTGGAAATCGAGCAGAAGCGGATCGATCTCTTCGCCGACGCCACCGGGGACCACCAGTGGATCCATGTGGACCCGGAGCGGGCCGCGAGCGGCCCCTTCGGCACGACGATCGCGCACGGCTATCTCACACTGTCGCTGCTGCCGACCTTCGTACCGCAGATCCTGCGGGTCGAGGGCATGAAGATGGGCATCAACTACGGGGCCAACAAGGTCCGCTTCCCCTCCCCCGTGCCGGTGGGCTCGCGGCTGCGCGCGTCGGCGGTCCTGCAGAACGTCGAGGAGGCGGGCGGCGGTGTGCAGGTGACCGCCCTCGTCACGGTGGAGCGCGAGGGCGGCGACAAGCCGGTGTGCGTGGCCGAGTCGGTGTCCCGCTACTACTTCTGAGCGCCGGCCGAGGCCGCTGCTGAACTACTTCCGAGCGGCGACCATACGCAGGACGAGGTCGGCGTAGAGCGCGCCGACCTCGTCGGGCGTCCTGCTCCCCCGCACGTTGAACCAGCGCGCCACATCGATGCAGAGCGACAGCACGGCGACCGTGGTGCCGGGCACGTCGGGGACGTCGAACTCCCCCATCTCCACGCCGTCGCGCAGAATGCCCCGCACGACGGCGTCGCTCCGGCGCCGCAGCTCCAGGATCTCGGTGCGGTGGTCGTCGGAGAGCGCGTCGATTTCGTACTGCACCACGTGCGCGGTGTCGTGCCGCCCGGCGTGCCAGCGTACGAAGGAGCGCACCGCGTCGGCGAGCCGCTCGGACGGTGCGCCGTCGCCGGCGGCCGCCGCCGAAAGGATCTCCAGCGCCTTGTCGTGCCCGATCCGGCTGATCCGGTGGAGCAGCTCTTCCTTGGTCTTGTAGTGGATGTAGAGCGCGGCCGGGCTCATCCCGGCGCGGCCGGCGATGTCCCGGGTCGTCGTCGCGTGGTAGCCGCGTTCGGCGAAGGCCTCGACGGCGGCGACGAGCAGCCTTCTGGCCGCCTCGGGCGTAACCTCGCCCCACGGCATGTCCTCGTCGGCCGTGTCCTGCGCCGTACTCATCCACTCGCCCCTTCCGTTCACCAGAACGAACACCATACCCCGCCGGTGAGCAAGCGCTTAGGACTTCTGGTCAGAGCTTCTGGAAGGGGTCGTGCTCGGCGAGCATCTTCTCCAGCCGTGCCTGGTCGACGCGGCTGACGATCTGCCCGGCCTCCTGACGGTCCCTGATCACCTTGGCCAGGGTGAACGCCGAGGTCGTGAGGTAGAGGACGGCGATGGCGAGGAAGCCGCGCACCCAAGCGTCCGCGTCGAGATAGAGGATGCCGAGGCCGACGGCCGCCAGGGCGACGGCGAAGGAGGCGACGGCCTGTCCGTAGAAAGCCGCCGTGTTCTGCTGTTTGACCGGTGTTTCACTCATGCCGGTCAGCATCGGCCGGTGTGGCCGGTGCTACATCCGCTCCCGTACTCACCCGCGTACTCAGAAGCCCGGAAACCACAAGCCCACACCGCAGAAGCCCGGAAACCGCCGGCTCAGAACGCGGAGACTCCGGTGAGCGCGCGACCGATGATCAGCTTCTGGATCTGACTGGTGCCTTCGTAGAGGGTCATCACCCGGGCGTCGCGCAGCAGTTTGCCGACCGGGTACTCGTCGATGTACCCGTAGCCGCCGAAGACCTGCAGAGCGTTGTTGGCGCATCGCACGGCGGCCTCGGAGGCGAAGAGCTTGGCCTGGGACGCGGCGGTGGCGAACTCCTCGCCGCGGTCGACGAGGTCGGCGACCCGCCAGGTCAGCAGCCGGGCCGCGTCCACGTCCACCGAGATGTCGCTGATCAGCTCCTGGACCAGCTGGTACGAGGCGATGGACCTGCCGAACTGCTCGCGCTCGCCCGCATAGCCGACGGCCGCGTCGAGGGCGGCCTGCGCGATGCCCACGCAGCCCGCCGCGACCGACATCCGCCCCTTGGCCAGCGCGGACATGGCGATGGAGAAGCCCTTGCCCTCGGGGCCGAGCAGGGTGGCGGCGGGGACACGGACGTCCTCGAGAACCAGCTCGGCGGTGGCCTGGCCGCGCAGGCCGAGCTTTCCGTGGATGGTGCGACGGCTCAGCCCGGGGGTGTCGGCCGGCACCAGAAAGGCGGAGACGCCCTTGTGGCCGGGCGTGTCGTTGGTACGGGCGAAGAGGAGCACCACATCGGCCCAGGTGCCGTTGGTGATGAACATCTTGGAGCCGTTGATGACGTAGTCGTCGCCGTCGCGCACGGCCCTGGTGGTCAGATTTCCCGCGTCGGAGCCGGTGCCCGGCTCGGTGAGCCCGAAGCAGCCGATCGACTCGCCTGCGGTGAGCCGGGGCAGCCACTCGCGCTTCTGCGACTCGTCACCCCAGGCGGCGATCGTCTTGGTCACCAGGCCGAGGGATACGGAGACGATGCCGCGCACCGAGGAATCGCCTCGCCCGAGCTCCTCCGTGACCAGGCAGTACGCCAGGTGGTCACCGCCGGAGCCGCCGTACCGCTCATCGATGGTGAGCCCGAGGAAGCCCAGCGCGCCCAGCTTCTTCACGATCGACTTGTCGACGGTCTCGGCGCGGTCCCATACGACGACATGCGGGGTGATCTCACGGTCGACGAAGTCCTTGGCCAGCTGCCGGACGGCTGCCTGCTCCTCGCTGAGCTCCAGGTCCATATGCGACCACCCCACTTTTAACTATCACTGCTAGTTTCTTGTTGGCAGGCCCTACTATGTGCCGCATGGCCCGACCGCGCAAGCCCCTCCTCAGCAGAGAACGCATCGTCGAAACGGCGAGCGCACTCGTGGACGCGGAGGGTCTGGACGCCGTCTCCACCCGACGGCTCGCCGCCGAGCTGGGCGTCAGCGGGCCCTCCCTGTACAACCACTTCCGCAACAAGGACGAGATCCTCGAAGCGGTCGCCGACGCGGTCAGCGCCCAGGTCGATCTGTCGATGTTCGAGGAGGACGACGGCCGCGACTGGCGCACCGCGCTCCACGACTGGGCCGTCTCCTACCGCGCCGCCCTGACCGCCCACCCCAACACGGTCCCTGTCCTCGCCCGCGGCCCCGGCCGCCGCCCGGCCGGTCTGCGGGTGGCCGACGCCGTCTTCGGCGCGATGGTCCGCGCCGGCTGGCCCCCGGCCCAGGCGACCCATATCGGCGCCCTGATGCGGTACTTCATCACCGGCTCGGCGCTCGGCTCCTTCGCCCGCGGATTCGTCGACGACGAGACGGCGTACGACCCGGCCGACTATCCGCATCTCGGCCAGGCCCATCTGCTCGCCGACCGGCAGCAGAAGGTGGACGAAGGCGCATTCGAGACAGGGCTGCGGGCGCTCATCGACGGCCTCGCCGTCCAGTACACGGCCCTGGTGCGCGCATAGCGGGCGGCTCGCCCCCCGTCCAGGCGCCCCCCATACCGGATGCACCGGGACAGTTCGGCCGCTGCCGAAGGAGGAATGGCCGATCCTGGAGTCATGCAATCCGGAGCCCTGGCCGCACTCGCCGCGCTGCTCGCCGATGAGACCCGCGCCTCCTTCTGTCTTGCACTGCTCGACGGGCGGGCCTGGACGGCCGGCGAGCTCGCACGGCATGCGCAAGTCGCGGCGTCGACCGCCAGTGAGCATCTCGGCAAGCTCGTCACGGGCGGGCTGCTCGCCGAGGAGCGGCAGGGCCGGCACCGGTATGTGCGCCTTGCCGACGAACGCGTCGCGCATCTCGTCGAGGAGCTCGCCTCGTATGCCGCGCCGGCATCCGATCCGGCACCGCGGTCACTGCGGGTGGCGAGTGCGCGCAGCGCCATGGCGCGCGGGCGGACCTGCTACGACCATCTCGCCGGGCGGCTCGGAATCGCGATCACGCAGGCCATGACCGTACGCGGGCTGCTGCGCCAGGACACCGGATTTGCGCTGACCGATCAAGGAACGGCCTGGTTCGGGGAGTTGGGCATCGAGCTGCAACGGAAGGGGCGGCGTCCGCTCGTACGAGGATGCCTGGACTGGACCGAGCGCAAACCGCATCTCGCGGGGATCGCCGGGGCGGAGCTGTGCCGGCATGCGCTGGATACGGGCTGGTGCGTACGGATCGGGTCCGAGCGTGCGGTGAAGGTGACCGCGGACGGCGAGCGGGCGCTGGGCGAACTGCTCGGCATCGAGCCGGAGATATTGCGGTGAGCGCCGAAGGGTCGGGGACGTACGGTCGCCCCATGACGAACCCCGCGCACCCCGCCCCCCGCCCACAGTGGCCCGCGCTGGCCGCGGCCGGCGTCACCGTCCTGCTGTGGGCCTCGGCCTTTGTGTCGATCCGCAGTGCAGGCGGGGCGTACTCTCCCGGCGCACTCGCCCTCGGGCGGCTGCTCGCCGGGTCCCTCGTACTCGGCATCTTTCTGCTGATACGGCGCGAGGGGCTGCCGCCGCGCGCCGCCTGGCCCGGGATCGCCGTCTCGGGGCTGCTCTGGTTCGGCGTCTACATGGTGGTGCTCAACTGGGGCGAGCAGGAGGTCGACGCGGGCACGGCCGCGATGGTGGTGAACATCGGGCCGATCCTCATCGCGCTGCTCGGCGCGCGACTGCTGGGCGAGGCGCTGCCGCCGCGGCTGCTGGCCGGGATGGCGGTGTCGTTCGCGGGAGCGGTGACCGTGGGGCTCTCGATGTCGGGCGAGGGCAGCGCCTCGACGCTGGGTGTGCTGCTGTGTCTGCTGGCGGCGGTGGGGTACGCGGCCGGGGTGGTCGGGCAGAAGCCGGCGCTGGCCCGTGCGAGCGCGCTGCAGGTGACGACGTTCGGCTGTCTGGTCGGGGCGGTGGCCTGTCTGCCGTTCGTCGGGCAGCTGGTCGACGAGGCGAGCCGGGCGCCCCTGTCGGCGACGCTCAACATGGTCTACCTCGGCGTGTTCCCGACCGCGCTGGCGTTCACGACGTGGGCCTACGCCCTGGCACGTACGACGGCGGGACGGATGGGCGCGACGACGTACGCCGTCCCCGCACTGGTCGTCCTGATGTCCTGGCTGGCGCTGGACGAGGTGCCGGCCGGGCTGACGCTGGCAGGAGGCGCGCTGTGTCTGGCCGGTGTGGCGGTCTCCCGCTCCCGCGGCCGGGCGCAGAAGCCGGCGGCGGGAGGGGGAGAGCACGCCCCCGCATGCGGGCCGCGCTCTCGCTCGTCAGCTCGCAAATGAGTGCGGCCGCCCCGCCGGGGGATGATGGGGCGGCCGTACAGAGGGTTCTCACGGGCGGGGGAAGCGCGACCGGCTCAATCCACCGCGGAAGCGATCTGTGTTTCGGTGGGCCGGGCGGCGGTCCTGGCGGCGGCGCGCGCCCTGATGGATGCAACGTGCATAGGTCACGCGTCCGGCTGTTGCACGCCGGTGATGATGATTTGGAGCTCTCTCCCGTGGGCGGGAGACTCTCCCCTGGATTGCTCCGGGGAGTTGGACAGCGCTTGCGTCTGCCTGACGACTGCCCTCCCGGCAGCCGAGGCGAGCTCGAGACCCGCCCAGTCGACGTTCCGGCCCGCGTTGTAGTCGGCATTGCCCGACCAACCGCAGTCGGGGTTCTTGCACACGAACACCGCTTGGGACTCCCTGCTGCCAGGCGTGGTGCGCCCGCACACGGAACAGCGCAACGAAGTTCCAGCTGCGGGGACCTTGACGAGGAACCCGCCGCGGTCGGCAACCTTGTAGGCAAGGAAAGCGACCGTTCGTCCCCACGCCTCGCCCACGATCTTGCGGTTGAGGCCTGCCTTCTGCGCCACATTGGCGCCAGGCAGCTCAGCCGTCCCCTTCGCCGACTTGGTCATGTTCGTGATGCGGAGACCTTCTACCGAGACCAACACGAAACCCTCGGCGATCTTGGTTGTGGTCTTGTGCTGCCAGTCCAGTGCCCGACGCTTGGCTCTCGCGCGCAGGTCGCCGATCTGGTCGTATACGGCATGCAGCCTCTTGGATGCATGCCCGTCACGCTTGCCGAATCGCTTGCGGTGCGCAGCCTTCTGCTCGGCGCGCAACAGGCGCGCAGCTTCCTCCTCGGTCAGCCATGGTCCGTGGTCGTATGTGCTGCCGTCCGAGAGGGCCAGCGGCACGGTGATGCCTGCGTCGATCCCAACATGTGAATGCGCCCATGGGCGCGGCTCCGACGGCGCCACCAACGTTTCGACGCGAAACGAGATGCGCCAGCCGAGCGCGTCCTTGACCAACCGCGCTCCAGTAATCCTCCCGGGGGGACCGCCCTTCGTCACGCCAGGCAGTCCCTTCGTCCACCGAAATCGAACCCGACCGACCTTCGGAATGTTGACCACTCCCCATCGGCGGTGCACCCGCGCCACACGCAGGTGTCCACCTTGGGGGATGTCGACTGCCGGAATGGTGCGGATCCGGGACTTGAACGTCGGCGTCGCCGCTCGACCCTCCCAGCAGTTCACCCATGCGCGGTGGTACGTCTTGAGCACGGCCTGCGCAGCCTGTGCCGGCAACACAGCCAGCCAGTCGACGTTCTTGCGAGCCCACCGGATTTCAGCGTCCAGGTACTCCAGGGGCGGACGACGGCGCCCGCACTGCAGGTACAACTCGTGCAGCAGATTCCACAACGCCCGCGCCGCATGCGCCTGTTCATCCAGCAGAGCTACCTGTGAGGCAGTGAGCGCAAGTCGGGCACAATGCCCACGCCGTCGCTTCACCGCGCCCCCCTCGAATTGCCCTGACGATCAGATCAACGACGCCATGGACGTAACGACACGCGTTCGCAAACAGAACGCACAACGGAGCGGATAGGCCGCTCGCACACCCACCCCGGCCGAGCTGGCGGCAGGGGTGATACGTGAAAGGGGCTCTAAAAGACGATCAGCGCCCTGCCGCCCTTGCCCTCCAGCATGTTGTCGAACGCCCCGGCGATCCCGTCAAGACTGATGCGGTCGGTCACCAGACTGCCCAGGTCAAGCCGCCCCGCGCGGATATGGTCTGCCAGCACGGGCAGGTCACGGGCCGGATCGCTGTTGCCGTAGACGCAGCCGGAGAGCGTACGGCCCCAATGGAAGATCTCCAGTGCGTTAAAGCTGACCTGCTGGTCCTTGCCTCCGATGCCGACCACCGTGGTGCGGCCGCCGCGGCGGGTGGAGTCCCAGGCGGTGCGGATGGTGGCGGCCCGGCCGACGCACTCGATGGCGACGTCCGCGCCCTGGCCGCCGGTGAGCTTACGGATCTCCTTGGCGGTGGTGTCGGAGGCGATGACGTAGTCGGTGGCGCCCGCCCCGCGGGCGAGTGACTCCTTCTCCGGGGACACATCGACGGCGATGATCGTCGCCGCGCCGGCGATACGGGCGGACTGGAGGGTGGCGAGGCCGACGCCGCCGACGCCGAAGACCGCCACCGACTCTCCCTGACGGACGCGGGCGGAGTGATGGACGGCGCCGTAGCCGGTGAGGACCGCGCAGCCGAGCAGGGCGGCATCGGCGAGCGGAACGCCGTCCGGGACCGGCAGAACACAGTTCGCGGCGACGACGGTCTCCTCGGCGAAGGCCGCGACGTTCAGGCCTGGGTGGAGTTCGGTGCCGTCGGCGGTACGGGCATAGACGCTTGCGGCGCCGGTGAGCGCGTTGGCGCACAGCCACACCTCGCCGATCCCGCAATGGTGGCAACTACCGCACGACGGCGCCCAGTTGAGGACGACACCGTCGCCGGGGGCGACATGGGTGACGCCTTCTCCGACGGAGACGACCGTACCGGCGCCCTCATGCCCGAGGACGGCCGGGACGGGGACGCGCATGGTGCCGTTGGACAGGGACAGATCGGAGTGGCAGACCCCGGCGGCGGCGAGGCGGACCCTCACCCTGCCGGGGCCCGGCTCGGGCAGTTCGATGTCGGTGATCTCCAGCGGAGATCCGACGGCGGGCAGTACGGCGGCGCGGACCATGATGCGTGAGGCTCCCGGCTCAGAACTGGAGGGACTTGGTCTGGAGGTACTCGGACAGACCGTGCGGGCCGAGCTCGCGGCCGACGCCGGACTGCTTGTAGCCGCCGAACGGTGCAAGGGGGTTGAAGCGGCCGCCGTTGATGTCGACCTGTCCTGTGTCCATCCGGCGCGCGAAGGCGACGGCCTCCGCCTCGTCGCCGGCCCAGACCGCGCCCGCGAGACCGTAGACGGTGCCGTTGGCGATACGGAGCGCGTCCTCCTCGTCCTCGTACTTGAGTACGGAGACCACCGGGCCGAAGATCTCCTCCTGCGCGATGGTCATGTCCTCGGTGACATCGGCGAAGACGGTCGGGCTGACGTAGTAGCCCGTCTCGTGCGGGGCATCGGGGCCGCCCGCGACCAGGCGGGCACCCTCGGCGACGCCCTTCTTGATATAGCCGCGTACGCGCTGCTGCTGCTTGGCGTTGACCAGCGGGCCGACCCGCTCGCCCGGCACATACTTGGCGACCGCGGCGGCCGCGAGCGCGACCGCCTCGTCGTACTGGTCCTTGTGCACCAGCATCCGGGTCCAGGCACTGCAGGTCTGGCCGGAGTTGGACATGACGTTGGCGATGCCGACACTGACGGCCTTGGCCAGGTCGGCGCTCGGCAGGATGACATTGGCCGACTTGCCACCGAGCTCCAGGGCGACCCGTTTGACGGCGGCGCCGGCCGTCGCGCCGATCTGCTTGCCGACCGCGGTGGAGCCGGTGAAGGAGACCAGGTCGACACCCTCGTGCGCGGCGAGTGCCTGGCCGGCGACCGGGCCGAGGCCGGTCACCAGGTTGAACACTCCGGCGGGCAGGCGGGCCTCGTGCGCGGCCTCGGCGAAGAGCTGCGCGGTCAGCGGGGTGTCCTCGGCCGGCTTGAGTACGACCGTGCAGCCCGCAGCGAGGGCCGGGGCCACCTTGGCGACGACCTGGTGCAGCGGGTAGTTCCAGGGCGTGATGGCGCCGACCACACCGACCGGCTCCAGCAGCACGGTGGAGTTGCCGATCTTCTCCTCGAAGGAGTAGGAGGCGGCCAGTTCCGCGTACGAGCCGGCGACCAGGACCGGCACTCCCGCGTGGACCATCTGCGAGAGGGCGAGGGGTGCGCCGAGCTCGGCGGTGACCGTCTCCGCGATCTCGTCCTTGCGGGCCACGAGTACGTCGCGCAGCGCCGCGATCCGCGCCGCCCGTTCGGCGGGCGGGGTGGCTGCCCAGGCCGGGAAGGCCTCGCGGGCGGCGCGTACGGCGGCGTCGACATCCTCCGCCGTACCGGCCGGGACATGGGCGATGACCTGCTCGTCCGCCGGATTCACCACCGCGATCGTGTCGGGTCCGGCGGCCGGCCGCCACTGGCCGCCGATATACATGCCGTCGTGAGCCTTCATCGCACTCCTCCAGAACCTGCGGTAGTCGTCCGGACCCCAAACTAGCGATGTTAGTTTTTGGGCGCCAGGGGCACCCGGGGTGAGGAGACCGCCGCAGGTGTCAGGCGTCCAGCCCGAGGAGGTCGGGGGGAGCGGGACAGATCCGTCGTCCTTGGTGGTCGAAGACGTAGAGATGCGCGAGGTCGACCAGGAGCGGCACCTGCGCGCCGGTACGCAGCCGGACGTCGGGGCCGGTCCTGACGACCAGGTCGCTCACGGAACCGGCTTGACGCTCGTACGTGGGAGCGGCGGGCTCCGGTGCCGGTTCCGGGTCGTCGAGCACCACGACAGGACCCGAGACATGCGCGGCCGCACGCTCCTTCAGCCAGGTCAGCACGCTCGGGCCGCCGCCGCTTCTGCCCCGGCGCCGGCGCGCGGTGGGCTGCGGCTTGGGCGACTCCAGATCGGCGACCACCGCGGGCTGCGATCCGGTGTTGAAGTACACCAGCGCTTCATGGCCCTGGTACTCCATGTGCTCGACGATCCCGGTCAGCGCGACCTCGCCGGGGCGCGCCTGGCTCGGCGGAGCGATCCGGGTCGCCTCGGAACGCAGGCCGACGATGATCTGCCGGCCCTGCTGGATACGGAGCAGCTGGTGGTCGATGCTGAGGGGCTCGGGCAGCGGCAGCCGCTGCTTGCCCAGGTCGATCGACATAGGGCCGTCCAGCGGCGCGTACACGACGGCCTGCAGCAGATTGATGCGCGGGGTGCCGATGAACGCGGCGACGAAGACATTCTCCGGCAGGGCGTAGGTCTCGCGCGGAGTGCTCACCTGCTGCAGCACACCACCGCGCATCACCGCGACCCGGTCGCCGAGCGACATCGCCTCGGCCTGGTCGTGCGTGACATAAACGGTCGTCACGCCCAACTCGGCGGTGAGCTGCGAGATTTCGGCGCGCAGATGGTTGCGCAGCTTGGCGTCGAGGTTGGACAGCGGCTCGTCCATCAGGAAGACGGACGGCCGCCGGGATATGGCCCGGCCCATCGCGACCCGCTGGCGTTCGCCGCCGGACAGCTGGCTGGGATAGCGGTCGAGGACGTCCTCGATACCGAGCATCCGGGCGGTGGCCTCGACCTGCGGGCCGCTGTCCAGGCGGGGGTTCTCCAGTCGCAGCGGGAAGCCGATGTTCTCGCGGTTCGTCATGCTCGGATACAGCGCGAAGTTCTGGAACACCATGGCCATCGCACGGTCGCGGGGCGGGATGTGGTTGGCGTACTCGCCGTCGAGCAGCAACTCCCCCTCGGTGATGTCCTCGAGGCCGGCGATCATGCGCAGCACGGTCGACTTGCCGCAGCCCGAGGGGCCCAGCAGCACCACGAACTCTCCCGGCTCGATGTCGAGGGAGAAGCGTTCGACGGCACGGGTGGCGCGTCCGTACCTCTTGCTGACGCTGTGCAGTGAAATGGCGCGACTCATATGGTTCCGCCAGGAGAAGAGGAGGAGCGACCGAGACGCCTGAAACTAGCCGACTACTCCCCGTCGGGGAATGTTTCGCGCAAAGGTTGGGGGTGGGCTCTTTGTAGTACGGAGCTGTCCGTCACCAGGAGACGACCTCGGCCATGGTCTCGTCCGTCGCGAACCCCGGCCTCCGCCGGGCGGGTTGACTGCCGGGCGCCCAATCCGGCCGCGACCAGCAGAAGCGTGCCCAGCATGACGAACGGCGCGGCCGTGCCCGCGATACCCGCGACCAGTCCGGCGGAAGCGGGAGCGGCGACCTGGCCGAGGCGGTTTCCGGTCAGCCTCAGGGCGAGTGCGGTTGAGCGCGCCTGAGCCGGGGCAGCCTGGACGACCGTCGTCATCGACAGCGGCTGACCGACGCCCAGACAGAAGCCGAGGACAGCGAGCATCACGGCGAGCGCCCGGACCGGGACGGGCAGCGCGATGCCCGCGCACAGGAGACCGCCGAGCAGACAGGTCACGGTCATCAGCACCGTACGGCCCAGCAGCCGGATCATCGGCGTCATCACAAGGCGGCAGGCGACGGTCGCCGCCGCGCGCAGGCTCAGCAGCAGACCGATGGTGGCGGGGGCGATACCGCGGTGCTCGCCGATCACCGGCAGATAGGCCGTGAGGATGTCGGTGGCCGAGAGCACGGCGAGGCTGATGAAGATCCCGGCAGGCACGCCGCGGGTGCGCAGTATGCGGTGTACGGGGACCTTGGACCGCGGTTCGCGGGCCGGGCGGCCGGTGCTGCGGTGCTCGATGCGCCAGAGCGAGGTGAAGGAGACGGCCGCCACGGCCGCCGAGACGACCAGGGCGAGTGCGCTCGTACGGCCCATGGCGCCGTCCTGCTCGGAGACCAGGAACCCGGCGACGATCGGTCCGCCGAGTTGGCCGAGCGAGGCGCCGATGGTGAAGTGGCCGAAGTCGCGGTCCTGTTCGTCCGGGGCCGACTGGCGGGCGACGATCGACTGGGCGCCGATGACGAAGCAGAGATGGCCGAGGCCCATCACTCCGCTCCAGGCAGCCATCGCGAGAAGTGAGACCGCCGTACCGCTGAGGGCACACCCGCCGGAGATCAGGGCGACACCGATGGGCAGCAGGGGTGCACACCGCCCATGGTCCGTCCTGCGCCCCAGCGGTACGGCGGCGAACAGGGGAAGCAGCGCGTACACGCCTGCGATCACCCCGATCGCGCGCTCGTCGGCGCCCAGGGCAAGAGCCCGGTAGGAGACGGCCGGCCGTGCCATCGACACCGCGCCCTGCGCGAAAGCGAAGGCGATGACGAGGCGCAGCAGCCAGCTCCTGCCGGGCTCTTGAGAAGCAGGCACCATCAGATGATGCCGAAGAGGACTCCGGCACCGAGCACCACCAGTGAGGTGAGCGCGGCCCATTTGACCGTGAACCTGGTGTGGTCGCCGAACTCGACCTTGGCCATGCCGACGAGGACGTACACGGCGGGGACCAGCGGGCTCGACATGTGCAGGGCCTGGCCGACCAGCGACGCGCGGGCGATCTCCAGCGAGGAGACGCCGTGGGCGGAGCCCGCTTCGGCGAGGACCGGCAGAACGCCGAAGTAGAAGCCGTCGTTCGACATGAAGTACGTGAGCGGGAGGCTCAACAGGCCGGTGACGATGCCCATGTGCGGGCCCATGCCCTCGGGGATGGCGCCGACCAGCCAGTCGGCCATGTGCTTCACCATGCCGGTGCCGGTGAGGACGCCGGTGAAGACGGCGGCGGCGAAGACCATGCCGGCGACATTGAGGACGTTCTCGGCGTGGGCGGCGACCCGGGCCTTCTGATCGGCCATGTTCGGGAAGTTGACCGTGAGGGCGAGAGCCGCGCCGAGGAGGAAGAGCACCGGGATGGGAAGGTACTCCATGATCATGGCGGCGAGGAGGGCGACGGTGAGCCCGGCGTTGAACCAGTAGAGCTTGGGGCGGAGGGTGACGCGGTTCGGGTCGAGTCCCTGGAAGCCCTCGTCGTCCGCGTCGTTGCCGTCGGTCCCGTCCCTGCGGTCGTCTGCGTCAGCCTTCGCGGGTTCGGCGTCGGCGCCCGTACCGGTGCCACCGGTGAGGCTCTTCTTCGTACCGTTGCCGGCGCCGCCGCCCGATGTGACCAGCACAGTCTCGGTCTCGGTCTCGCTCTCGGTGGCGGTCTCGGTCACCAGCACGTCGTCGAGGGTGAGCACACCGAGGCGCTTGCGCTCGCGCCGGCCCAGCACATAGGCGAGGACGAAGACGAAGAGCAGTCCGACACCGAGCGCCGGGATCATCGGGACGAAGATGTCGGCCGCGTCCACCTTCAGCGCGGTTGCCGCACGGGCGGTGGGGCCGCCCCAGGGCAGGGTGTTCATCACGCCGTTCGCCGTGGCGGCGACACCGGTCATCACGACGAGGCTCATCTTGAGGCGCTTGTAGAGCGGATACATCGCCGAGACGGTGATCATGAAGGTGGTGGAGCCGTCGCCGTCCAGCGAGACGATGGCGGCGAGCACCGCCGTACCGACCACGATGCGCAGCGGGTCCGCCTTGCAGAAGCGCAGGATGCCGCGGACGATCGGGTCGAAGAGGCCGACGTCGATCATGACGCCGAAGTAGACGATCGCGAACATCAGCATCGCCGCGGTGGGGGCGAGATTGCCGACGCCTTCGATGACGTAGTCCCCGAGGTGCGCGCCCTTTCCGACGAGTACGCAGAAGAGTGCGGGGATGAGGACCAACGACGCGATCGGCGACATCTTCTTCATCATGATCAGGACCAGGAAGGTCGCAATCATGGCAAAGCCGAGGATTGTCAGCATTGGGGACACCTAACGTTCATCCTTGAACTCCCACCGGAGCGGCGGTTCGGATGACGTTAGGTGGCGCCAATTGCCGTTAACAAGATGTTGACGTGTGAGCAATACGAGCAAAACCCCAGGTCATCGCAGAGGTGACAGTTCGACCGGGAAGCCGTTGAGCACAGCGGTGCCCGACAGCGGGTCGAGCCGCGAGCCGTCGAGCAGCTGATTGACATTGACTCCGGGACGCGCGGCAGCCACCGACATCCGGGTGCCGGGCCGGTCGTGTCCCCAGCCGTGCGGCAGGCTCACGACTCCGGTCCGTACCGTGTCGGTGATCTCCACCGGCGCCTCGAGCTCTCCTCCGTCCGCACCGATACGGACCGGGGCGCCGTCCTGGAGACCCAGCCGGGCCGCGTCGGCGGGATGGATCTGGAGGGTGCACCGGTTGGAGCCGCCGTTGAGCGTGGCGACGTTGTGCATCCAGCTGTTGTTGGAGCGCAGATGGCGGCGGCCGACGAGGACGAGTGCGCCGGGCCGCTCGTCCAGGGCGCGCCGCAGCCTCGGCAGATCGCCTGCGACGGGTTCCGGCAGCAGCTCGACCCGTCCGCTGCGGGTCCTGAGGATCTGCGGGAGGCGGGGCTGCAGCGGGCCGAGGTCGACGCCGTGCGGGTTCTGGAGGAGATCCTCGAGGGTGAGGTCGTACGGCCCCATGCGCAGCATCAGGTCGAGGCGTCGCTCGGGTCCGGTGCTGCCGATGAGCAGACGGGCCAGGTTCTGGGGGTCTTTGCCGTGGAGCGGGGAGTGCGGGTCGGCGACGGCCTTGGCGAGCGAGCTCTCGATGACCATGTCGTCGACGGCAGACGGGTCGGCGCCGTGCATGCCGGCCACGGCGAGCACCAGCCGGGCCTGGATCTCGCACTCGCCGAGCCTGCCCTTCTCCAGAGGGACGACCGCCGGGCTGTAGCGCGCCTGGTTGCGTACGGCGAAGTTGTTGAAGGAGAAGTCGAAGTGCGCGCTCTGGGACGGCGGCGGCGGAGGCAGCACCACATCCGCGTGCCGGGACGTCTCATTGAGATACGGGTCGACGCTGACCATGAAGTCGAGTTCGGCCAGCGCGCGGTCGAGGCGGTCGCCGTCGGGGGCGGAGAGCACCGGGTTGGCGGCGATGGAGATGACCGCGCGGATCCGTCCGTCGCCGGGGGTGTCGATCTCCTCGGCGAGCGCTGCCATCGGCAGTTCGCCCTTGGCCTCGGGGTGGCCGCTGACCCTGCTGGCCCAGCGGCCGAGCGCGAAGCCCTTGCCGGGGGCGGCGGGGCGGGGTGCGCGGTCGGTGGCGGCGAGCGGGAAGAGCGCGCCGCCGGGGCGGTCGAGATTGCCGGTCAGCACATTGAGTACGTCGACGAGCCAGTTGGCGAGGGTGCCGAACTCGACGGTGCTGCTGCCGACGCGGCCGTATACGGCGGCGGTGGGTGCGGCGGCGAGCTCGCGGGCGATCGTACGGATCTCCTCCGCGTCCATGTCGCAAGCGGCGGCGACCGCTTCCGGTGTGAACTCCGCTATGGCTTCCCGGAGTTCATCGAGGCCCTCGACCTGCGCCTCCAGCGTCCCGAGGTCGGTGAGCTTCTCCTCGAAGAGGACTTGGGCGAGGGCGGCGAGCAGCAGGGCGTCAGCGCCGGGCCGGATCGGGACGTGCCGGTCGGCGAGCTGAGCGGTGCGGGTGCGGCGCGGGTCGACGACGGTGAGTGTGCCGCCGCGCTTGCGGAGTGCCTTGAGCTTGCCGGGGAAGTCGGCCGCGGTGCAGAGGCTGCCGTTGGAGTCGAAGGGGTTGGCGCCGAGGAGCAGCAGATGGTCGGTGCGGTCCAGGTCCGGGACGGGGATGGCGATGGCGTTGCCGAAGAGCAGTCCGCTGGAGACATGCTTGGGCATCTGGTCCAGGGTGCTGGCGGTGAAGAGATTGCGGGTGCGCAGCAAGGAGAGCAGTACGGGGGGATAGAGGGCGCCGGCCATGGTGTGGACGTTCGGGTTGCCGAGGACGACGCCCACGGCGTTCGGCCCGTACTCCTCGATCAGCGGCCTGATCCGGGCCGCGACCTCGTCGAACGCCTCCTCCCAACTCGCCTCCCTCAGCTCGCCGTCCTTGCGCACGAGGGGGGTGCGCAGCCGGTCGGGGTCGCCGTCGAGCTCCCCGAAGGACGCGCCCTTGGGACAGATGAAGCCATGGCTGAAAACGTCGTCGCGGTCTCCGCGAGCACCGGTGACACGGGTGCCCTCGATGGTGAGGGTCAGCCCGCAGGTGGCTTCGCAAAGGGGACAGACGCGCAGTGCGGTACGGGCCGCCTCGGGCGGTGCGGCAGGGGTGCCGTCCGTCGGTGCGGTCTGGGCGGCATTGGTGCGGGACATGGGCCCTCCCCGGGGCGACGGCGGTGGCGCGCGGTTCAGGGCCGAGCATACCGACCGGTATGCATGAGCGGGAGGGGTCGAGCCCTGTACGCCCTCCGGGCGTGTCCCCAATCGCCGGACGGGCTGGATTTTTCCCAGCCGCTCCGAAGATTGAGCAGCGGGTCCGGGGCGGAGCCCCTGGACAGCAGCCGTCAGTCCAGCAGCCTCGCCAGATACGCGCGCAACAGCTCCCGCGTCTCCCCCACGATCTCCTCGTCCCCCGCCGGGTCCACCCGGAAGGCGAGTTGCAGAAGCGCGTCCGCCGCCTCGACGGAGACCAGGACCGTCCGGCGCAGCTCGTCGTCGGCACCGCGGCCCAGATGGCCGGCGAGCAGCCCGGCGAGACGGTCGGCGACCTGGTGGTTCGCGCCGGTCGCGGGCGTGCCGACCGGGATCTGGGAGCCGAAGTCGATCAGCGCGAACCCGGGGACGGTCCGCTTCATCTCCAGGTACTCGTCGAGTACGACATCGAGGACACCGCGCCAGTCGGCCGCCGGGAGCGAGGTGAGACGGCCGCCGATGCGCTCGGCGTAGCTGTCCAGATTGCGGTGCGCGAGGGCATCGGCGAGGGCGCGTTTATTGCCGAAGAAACGGTAGACGGAGCCGATGGGGACACCGGCTCTGGCAGCCACCGCGCGGGTGGAGAGGTCCTCGTAGCCGGTCTCGTCGAGGAGTTCGGCGCAGGCGTCCAGTATCCGGGCGAGCCGATCGGCGCTGCGCTGCTGCACGGGCGTTCGGCGGAGATGCGGGGCGGGGCCGGCGTGGGACACGCGGTCCATCATGCCGCCCTGTTCCCGTTGACGGGGGCGGCCCTGCAATCCTACGGTGATGCATAGGAATCCTTCAGCACCGGGGAGCGGACGATGAGCGGCATCGAGCAGGCGCGGAAGACGGCCGAGAGTCTTGGCCACTCCCCCGGCTTCGGCAATGAACACACTTCCGAGGCTGTGCCGGGCGCACTGCCGCACGGACGCAATTCGCCGCAGCGCGCACCCCTCGGGCTGTACGCGGAGCAGCTGAGCGGCTCGGCGTTCACCGAACCGCGCGCCCACAACCGCCGCTCATGGCTGTACCGGATCCGCCCCTCCGCGGCGCATCCGCCGTTCGTACGCATCGACAACGGCGGGCTGCGCAGCGCACCCTTCACCGAGTCCGTGCCCGACCCGAACCGGCTGCGCTGGAATCCGCTGCCGGAACCCGCGCCGGGAACGGACTGGCTGGCCGGTCTGTGGACGCTCGGCGGCAACGGCGACACGACCCAGCGCACCGGCCTGGCCGTGCACCTCTACCACGCCAACTCCTCCATGACGGACCGGGTGTTCAGCGACGCGGACGGAGAGCTGCTGATCGTGCCCGAGCGGGGTGGAGTGCTGCTCCGCACGGAGCTCGGGCTGCTCGCCGCCCGGCCCGGCGAGGTCGCGCTGATTCCGCGCGGGGTCCGCTTCCGGGTGGAGCTCCTGGACGAGAGCGCGCGCGGATATGTCTGCGAGAACTACGGGCAGCCGTTCCAGCTGCCGGATCTGGGGCCGATCGGTGCGAACGGACTCGCCAACGCCCGGGACTTCCTCGCGCCGGTGGCGGCGTACGAGGACGAGGAGCGGCCGGTGGAGGTCGTCAACAAGTTCTGCGGGAACCTCTGGGCCGCGACGTACGACCACTCGCCGCTCGATGTCGTCGCCTGGCACGGCAACCACGTTCCGTACGTCTACGATCTGCGGCGCTTCAATGTCCTCGGCACCATCAGCTACGACCACCCGGATCCGTCGATCTTCACCGTGCTGACGTCGCCCTCGGACACGCCTGGGCTCGCGGGTGTCGACTTCGTGGTCTTCGCGCCGCGCTGGCTGGTCGGCGAGGACACCTTCCGGCCGCCGTACTTCCACCGCAATGTGATGAGCGAGTACATGGGGCTCATCGAGGGCGCATACGACGCCAAGGCGGAAGGCTTTGTTCCGGGAGGCGGGTCGCTGCACAACATGATGTCCGCCCACGGGCCGGATCGTGAGACCTTCGACCGGGCCAGTGCTGCCGAGTTGAAGCCGCAGAAGATCGACGACGGGCTTGCGTTCATGTTCGAGACACGGTGGCCGGTGACGGCGACCGGGCAGGCGATGAGTGCGGGGCATCTGCAGACGGGATACGACGACGTGTGGCAGGGTCTCCAGCGCCATTGGGGATCTGAGGGATACTCCCCCAGAAATGACAGCCGGTCCTGATACGGAGTCCCCGTGACCTCCTCCTTCGCCCCTGACTCGCTGGTCCTGAACCGCAAGCTGCCGCTGTGGTACCAGGTCTCGCAGTCGCTGCGTGCCTCGATACTCGGCCGAGCGCCCGAGGCGTCGCTGCGGCTGCCCACCGAGGAGCAGCTCGCCGCGCACTACGGCGTCAGCGTGCTGACCATGCGCCAGGCCCTCAAGGAGCTGGAGGAGGAGGGCCTGATCAGCAGGCACCGGCGGCGTGGCACATTCATCGAACCAGGGGCGTGGCGGGGTGCGCCGAGGCGTCTGCTGGGATCGATCGACGCGATCGTGGCCCAGCAGTCGGGCGAGCGGACGACGATCCTGGGGCACGGGCCGGAGCCGGTGCCGGGCGAGCTCGCGGAGTACTTCCCACAGGCGGCGGAGGTCGTGATGTACAGGCGGCTGCGCTGCGACGGGGAGAGCGGTGAGCCGACGAACTGGGCGGAGAACGCGGTCCGCTCGGATGTGGCGGCAGGGCTCGACCCCGCCGACCTGGAGCGCTGGCCGATGACGAAGGTGCTGCGGGATGTACGGGGCGTGCGGATCAGCAGGATCACGGACACGGTGGAGGCACGGCTGGCGGATCCACCGACGGCGGAGCTGCTGAGGGTGCCGTTGCTGAGCCCGATCCTGCACTACACGGGGGTGACGTACGACGAAGGCGGGCGGGTGGTGGATGTGGCGCGGATCCGGTACCGGGGGGACAGGTTCTCGTTCTCGGTGACGGTGGACGCGGATTGATCCTCACGGGGGTCGGTCGGTGCGGGGCGCCGGGGGCGCGGGGGCTCGGGGCGCGGGTCTTTGGTCCCTGGGGGGCAGCCCGGTCCGCCGGGCGCGGGTGCGGGTGCGGGTCTTTGGTCGCGGGGGGGGCAGCCCGGTCCGCCAGGCGCGGGTGCGGGCCGCTCCGGGGCTCGTGTCCTGGACTGCTTTCCTCACCGCGCTTCGCGCGAGTTGCGACGCTTTACGTCCAGAACACGACCCCTGCGCGTCCCCTGTGGGCACGACTACCATTCCCCGCGGTACGGGCCCATGGTGAGGGGGAGGATGTGCGCATGCTGATGCTCGATGAGCTGATGCCCTGGAGCGCGCCTCCGTTGCGGCTTGGGCGCGAGTGGGTGATGGCCCCGGATGCCGCCTCCCTCAGGGCGCGGTGGGATGTTCTTGTGGGCGCCGAGGCCGGCGAGCGTGACGCGTTGTTCGGGTGCACTCGGGCGCGTACGCCGCGGAGTGCCGTCAGTCAGTTGCCCGGCCAGTCCACCGGCACCGGCAGGTTGGTCCGGGAGGACGGGCGGTGTCCCGCGCCGGTTCGGGTGTTGCACGGGGCCTTCGACGAGCAGTGGCTCATACCCGACCACCGGCTGATCGACGTGGCACGCCCCGAGTTGTGGCGCGTCGCCGACCAGCAGCAGGTGTTCGTCGTCGAGCAGGGGTATGTGACAGGTGTGCCGGGGGGCGCGGTGGTGGTGTCCGCCTTGCTGCCGGACGGGCGCTCGCCTGCCGGGAGGCCCGGCCGGATCCGGCCGCTCTACCGGCGGCCCGGTGGGCTCGAGCCGAATCTCGCGCCGGGGCTGCTGTCCGCGCTGCGGTCCGCGTACGGGCGCGAGGTCGACGCCGACGAGGTGGTCGCCTGGGTTCTCGCCGTCGCCGAATCGTCGCCCGCCGGATGTGTGGTGCCCCTGCCGGCCGACCCCCAGGTGTGGCTGACCGGCGTGGAGCTGGGGCGTCGGATCAAGGAGATCCAGCTGCGCGGGGCCCGTGGTGGAGCGCGGCCGCGGCTGCCCGGGGGACGTAGACCGTATGTCCGTGCCGCCGTGCCCGCCAGGCCAGGCGCGATCGGCTACGACGCGGAGGATGAGGTGCTCAGTCTCGGCGACGGGCGCATCTCACCCGTGCCACGTGAAGCCTGGGATTTCGAGGTCTCCGGAGTACGCGTGCTGGAGCTCTGGTTCGAGCGCCGGACCGGCGAGGCCGAGGTCGGCACACTGGACGCGATACGGCCCGCCTCGTGGCCGCAGGAGTGGACCTCCGAGCTGCTGGAGCTGATCACCGTGCTGGCACTACTGGGCGAACTGCGGGAACAGCAACGGGAGTTGAAGGTGGGGGCGGAGATCACCCGCGAGGAGCTCGGGAGTGTGCTGCCGCCGTCCGCCGCGGCTCGGCGGCCCGCCTCCGTGCTCGACCATCACGAAGAAGGGCCGGAGGGTCAGTTCGCCTTGCTGTGAGGGGCGAATGAGTTCAGGACCCGGGTCAGCACGCGGTCGAAGACCTCGTCCGCGTCGATCGGGCCGACACCCTCGCCGAGTACGGCCGCCAGCCGCGGATACGCGCCGCTCGCGACCTCGCGGGAAAGATACGCGCCACGCACCGCCTGCTCCTGTTCCTCGGACCACGGGAGCCCGCGACTTCGCTCGGCAATGGCCAGTTCGTTGGCCACCGACGTCATGACCGAGCCGTTGACCGTCGCGATCAGCTCCATCTTGGTGCCGTACGGCGCGTCCAGACCGTCCAGGCAGCGGAGGCAGGACTCGAGATAGCGCAGGGCGTTGGGGCTGAAGCCGTAGACCGTCGACATGAGCCGGGGCAGCCATGGGTGGCGCTGCATGATCGCCCGGGTCTGGCGGGCGAGGGCCAGCATGTCCGCGCGCCAGTCGCCGCTGGGCTCGTCGGGCAGTTCGTACTCACCGCTGACCGCGTCGACCATCAGCTCGTACAGGTCCTCCTTGCGCGGCACATAGTTGTAGAGCGACATGGTGCCGCAGCCCAGCTCGCCGGCCACCTTCCGCATGGAGACCGCGTCGATGCCGTCCGCATCGGCGATGCGCACGGCCGCCGTCGCGATGTCGGCGCGGCTGTACGCCGGTTTCGGGCCGCGGCCCGTGCGCTCGGGGCGCGCCCAGATCACTTCCGGTTCGGCCGCTCGGCCTGCCATGGATCATCACCTCGCCCACCATCCTAGTTACGTACAGCGTACGTAGTGGGGTATGGTCGCACCATGGCAACTACGTACGCTGTACTTAGTGAAGGTCTGGAGAAGCGGTTCGGTGAGGTCCACGCGCTGCGCGGGCTGGATCTCGCTGTGCCGGAGGGCACGGTCTGCGGGGTGCTGGGGCGCAATGGCGCCGGAAAGACCACTGCGGTACGGGTGCTGACGACTCTGCTCACGCCTGATTCGGGCACCGCGCGGGTCGCCGGGCACGATCTGCGGCGTGATCCGGCGGCCGTGCGTCGCCGGATCGGCGTCACCGGGCAGAACACCTCGGTCGACGGCGATCTCACCGGTGCGGAGAATCTGCGGTTGTTCGCGCGGCTGCTGCGCGCACCCGGGTCTCGTGCGGCCGAATTGCTGGAGCAGTTCGAGCTGGCGGATGCCGCGGACCGTCCCGCCCGCACGTATTCGGGTGGTATGCGGCGCCGGCTGGATCTCGCGGCAAGCCTGATCGTCCGGCCGCAGGTGCTGTTCCTGGACGAGCCGACCACCGGTCTCGACCCGCACAGCAGGGGCGGAATCTGGGACGCCGTAAGGGAGTTGGCGCATGAGGGCACCACCGTGCTGCTCACCACGCAGTACCTCGAGGAGGCCGACCGGCTGGCCGACGACATCGTGCTGATCGACGAGGGCCGGGCCGCCCACCACGGCACGCCCGCCGAGCTCAAGGCCAGGATCGGCAGTTACGCGGAAGTTGTCGTCGGACATGTCTCGGGGCTGCCCGCCGCCGCGGCCGTGCTCGACCAGCTGACCGGCTCGGAGCCGGTCCTCGACGCGGAGAAGCACACCGTGGGGGCGGTCACGACCGACCCGACGCTGACCCTGCCGCGCATCGTCCGCGAGCTGGACGCGGCCGGTGTCCTGGTCATCGACGCCAGTCTGCGCCCGCCCACGCTGGATGAGGTCTTCCTCCGCCTCACCGACCGCAAGGAGCTCGTCGCATGAGCGCGATCGTCTACGACAGCACTGCCGTACTCGGCCGCCATCTCCGGCGGATCCGGCACGCGCCCGCCATCATGGTGATGACGCAGACGATGCCGATCGTGTTCCTGCTGTTCTTCGGGTATGTCTTCGGCAGCGCGATGGCGATGCCGGGCGCGGAGTACCGCGCGTTCCTGGTGCCGGGACTGCTGGTGGCGACCGCGGCGAACGGCATCATGACGGGGATGTTCACCGCCGCCCAGGACTCCCACCGCGGAGTCATGGACCGCTTCCGCACCCTGCCGATGAGCCGGACCGCGATCCCCCTCGGGCAGGCCGTCGCCGATCTGCTGGCCACCGCCGTCGGGGTGGTTCCGTTGCTGCTCGTCGGCCTCGCGATGGGCTGGCGGATCGAGGGGAGCCCGGTCGACGCGATGGGCGCCTTCGGGCTGTTGCTGCTGTTCCGCTTCGCGACCACCTGGATCGGGATCCTTCTCGGCCTGGCCTCGCGGAGCGAGGAGGCGGCCGGCCAGCTGGGCGGCGCGACGTTCATGCTGCCGCTGCTGTCGAACGCGTACCTCCCGACGGACAATCTGCCGGCCTGGCTGCGTACGGTCGCCGAGTGGAACCCGATCTCCGCGGTGACGGCGGCGGTACGGGATCTGTTCGGCAACGCCCAGCCGCCGGCGGACGCGGCCTGGCCGGTGGCCCATCCGGTCGCCGGAGCGCTGTGCTGGTCGCTGGCGCTGCTGGCGCTGTTCCTGCCGCTCGCCGTACGCCGTTTCGCGCAGACGGACCGGTGAAGGGTCCGGGGGTGACAAAGGTGGCCCGTACACGATAGGTACGGCTGTCATGAACCATCAGCCCCTTCCGCTCGACGGGATCACGGTCGTCGCCGTCGAACAGGCCGTCTCGGCGCCCTTCGCCACCCGCCAGCTCGCGGATCTCGGCGCCCGCGTCATCAAGATCGAGCGTCCGGACGGTGGTGACTTCGCGCGCGGCTACGACACCGCCGCCCGCGGGCTCGCCTCGCACTTCGTCTGGTGCAACCGCGGCAAGGAGTCGCTCGCCGTCGATCTCAAGGACCCGCGCGGCATCGACGTCGTGCGGCAACTCGTCGCGGACGCCGATGTGTTTGTGCAGAACCTCGCCCAGGGCGCGGCCGCACGGCTCGGCCTGGACGCCGCCACGCTGTGCGCGGCGCATCCGCGGCTGATCGCCGTGGACATCTCCGGTTACGGCGCGGAGGGGCCCTACGCGCACAAGCGGGCGTACGACATGCTCGTGCAGTGCGAGGCGGGCCTGGTGTCGGTGACCGGGACCGCGCATCAGCCGGTCAAGGCGGGCATTCCCGCGGCCGATATCGCGGCGGCGATGTACGCGTTCTCCGGTGTGCTCGCGGCACTGCTGCGGCGGGCCACCACGGGTCGCGGCGGTCCGGTGGAGATCTCCATGCTGGAGTCACTGGCCGAGTGGATGGGGCATCCGCTGAACTACGGGATGCACGGAGGTGAAGCCCCGGCGCGCACCGGGGTCGCGCACGCCGTCATTTCCCCGTACGACGCCTATGCGACGGCCGACGGCGGACAGGTGTTGCTGTCGGTGCAGAACGACCGGGAGTGGCGGCGGCTGGCCGAACAGGTCCTCGAACGGCCCGAGTTGGGCGAGGATCCGGTCTTCGCGACCAACACCGCCCGTACGGCGAACCGCGCGAAGACGGATGCGGTGGTGGCCGAGGCGCTGGCGGGGCTGGGCACTCAGGAGGCGATCGGCCGGCTGGAGGCGGCGGGCATCGCATGTGCCCGGCTCAACAGCGTGGCGGATGTGGCCGGACATCCACAGCTCGCGGCGCGCGACCGGTGGCGGGAAGTGGACTCACCGGTCGGACCGCTGCGGGCTCTGCTGCCGCCGATCACCCTGCCGGGTGGAGCGGAGGCACGGATGGGCGCTGTTCCCGCGCTCGGCGAGCACACCGACGCGCTGCTGAAGGCCCTGGGGATGACGGATGAGGCTACAGCGGCGCTGCGCCGGGACGGTGTGATCGCCTGAGCGCGTTCGCGTACGAGCTGACGTCCTGGTGGTCGGGTCAGCCGCGGCTGCCGAAGAGCGAGCGACGCAGCCGCCGGAGCGGTGCGAAGAGCGACACCCGCGCGCTCTTGCTCTTGCGGGTGTGCGCGACATCACGAGAGGTGAGCTCGAGCATCAGCGACGTCGCCTCGGCTGCCTCGTGCTGCGGGACGGCAGGGCCGCCGAGCACAGCGAGATGGCGGTCGAGACGCGTGCTGGTCGCACTGCTCCCACACGTGATCGCAGGCACTCGTGGCCTGCTGCGCACCGTTATCTGTTCCATGTCACTCCCCACCCGTACGAGGGCACCCGGCCCGGGCAGGTTAACCCTATCGCTCCATCGTGACACTCGTGTATTCCGGCCACGGAATTCACCACACCTGTACGAAGGTTGACGAATAGTCACTGAATGCGTCTGATTCCAGGGCGAGTTGGACAGTTCGTCGGCGAAAAAATTCTTGCCCCGTCGACCAATCCGAACGGCCCTCCGCACCGAATGGCTGGCATCGAAGCACGACCAGCACTCGCGAAGGACGGTTCGATGACCGCAATCAGCAGCAGCGGGCGACGGGGGTTCAACAGGCTCGCCGCACTCACCTGCGTGGCACTGGCCTCCGGAGCCCTGGTGGCCTCCGGCCTGACCGGCGCTGAGCCCGGGACGGCCCGGGCCTCCAGCCACCGCGAGGCCCCGCTGATCTCCGGACAGCCCCAGTACGACAACACCGACGTGTACGCGTTCGTCAGCCCCGACAAGCCGGACACCACCACGCTCGTCGCCAACGTGCTGCCGTTCCAGGAACCGGCCGGCGGCCCGAACTTCTTCAAGTTCGCCGACGACGCCCAGTACGACATCCACATCGACAGTGACGGCGACGCCCAGGGTGACCTGATCTACCGGTGGACCTTCAAGGACCACGTCAAGAACGGCAATACGTTCCTCTACAACACCGGTCCCGTCACCTCGCTCGACGACCCGGACCTCAACATCACGCAGACGTACGACATCGAACTGCTGAGGTTGAAGAACCAGCATGTGATACACACCACGAAGATCGCCGACGATCTGCCGGTGGCACCGTCGAACGTGGGCAAGGCCTCCATGCCGGACTACCAGAAACTGCGCGACCACGCCGTGCGCCAAATCCCCGGCGGATCCACGGCGTTCGCGGGTCAGGCGGACGATCCCTTCTTCGCCGACCTGCGCGTCTTCGACCTGCTCTACGGCGCCAACCTCTCCGAGGTCGGCAACGACACGCTCAAGGGCTACAGCGTCAACTCCATCGCGCTGCAGGTGCCGACCGCGTACATCCAGCAGTCGGAGAAGCAGCCGATCGTCGGCATCTGGTCGACCACCCAGCGCAAGAGTGCGAGCGGTCACTGGACCCAGGTGTCCCGTCTCGGTATGCCGCTGGTCAACGAGGTCGTCATCCCCGTGAAGGACAAGGACAAGTTCAACGCGTCCCACCCGTGGAACGACGGCGACTTCCTCAAGTTCGTCACCCAGCCCGAGCTGCCGAAGCTGATCGAGGGCATCTACAAGATCAAGGCCCCGGCCGAACCGCGCAACGACCTGGTCTCGGTGTTCCTGACCGGCGTCGACAAGCTCAACAAGCCGCCGCACGTCCGCCCGGCGGAGGCGCTGCGGCTGAACACCTCCATCCCGCCCACGGCCGAGCCCAAGAGGCTTGGCGTACTGGACGGCGACAACGCCGGATTCCCCAACGGGCGGCGACTGACGGACGACGTTCTGGATATCGCGCTCCAGGCCGTCGAGGGCGAACTGCTCGGCCAGAAGAACGACTTGGGCGACGCGGTCAACGAGAACGACCAGAAGTTCGGCCACTCCTTCCCGTACCTGGCACTGCCGACGTCCGGCTCCCGCGGCCCGCTGGCCAAGGGCGCCGGGACCAAGGACGCCGCGGGCAACCTGCTCACCGGAGGGGCCGCCTCCAGCAGTGACGACACCAGCACGACGCTGATCGCCACGGCGGTCGCCGCGGGTGCGGGAGTGCTGCTGATCGCCCTGGGCCTCAGCTGGTGGCGGATGCGGCGACGCAACCAGTACAGCTGAGCCGGCCGGCACCCACCAGGCCGCCTCGACGCATCTACGAACGGAAAGGGCAGACAGATGTCCCTGCAAAGGGCGCGAGCAGGAGCGGCACCGCCGCTCCCCGGCAATCCTGCTCCGTCGGGGCGCACAGGTCCCCGGCTCGCCGACCGGGCCACCCGTCACGGCGAGACGGGCGCGCCGGGCGGGCATGGCGCGGCGACACCGGCCGGGCTCGACCCCGTGGTGCAGGACGGGCATGACGACGACCCGGCGTCGGCTCCGGGGAGTCGGCCGTCGATACTCGCCCGCGCCGGGGCGAAGCTCGCGCACCGCTCCGGCGGGAGCAGTGAAGCGGGCGGCCCGGCCGGGCCCGGCCCAAAGACGTCGAGCGGGCATGCCGAGGCGGCGCTCGCCGACGGCTCCGGCGGGAGCCGCGAAACCGGCGGCTCCGCCGGGCCGGGGGCCGGCCCCAGGGCGGCCGGGGCCGGGCGGGTCCGGGGGGTTCTCCTGCCCGCCGGGGCGCTCGCGCTCGTGCTCACCGCGGGCGCTCTCGCCTTCGGGCGGGCGGACGAGGCGCCCCCGACCGCACCCACCGCCGCGCCCGCGGCAGACGCGCCGTTCGACCGGATCGCCACCGGTGACCTCGCGCACGGGGTCACCGGCCTCCAGGCGCATCTGCGGGCCCAGCCCAAGGACGCCCGGGGGTGGGCGACCCTGGGCACCGCCTATGTGGAGCAGGCCAGGACCGGCGGCGACCCGACCCGGTATCCGCAGGCCGGCAAGGCGCTCGACCGCTCCCTCGCTCTCCAGCCGCAGGACAACGACGCGGCGCTTGCCGGGCGCGCCGCGCTCGCGGCGGCGCGGCACGACTTCCATGGCGCGCTGCGGGACGCGGAAGCGGCGCTGAAGGTCAATCCCTTCAGCGAGCGGGCTCTCGCCTCCCGGATCGACGCCCTCGTCGAACTGGGCAACTACCCAAAGGCGTTGGTGGCAGCCCAAGAGGCCGACGGCCGCCGCCCCGGCATCCCCGTCTTCACGCGCTACGCGTACGTGCTGGAACTGCGCGGCGACATCGCCGGCGCGCGCCGGGTGCTCGGCCGCGCACTGGACTCGGCCGTCTCCCCCGGCGACACCGCGTATGTGGCCACCGCTCTCGGCCAACTGGAGTGGACCCAGGGCGCATACGCTCCGGCGCTGCGCCGGTTCGCTACCGCACTGGCCGCCGATCCCGCGTATCTGCCCGCCCTGGAGGGCCGGGCCCGCATCCAGGCCGCGCAGGGCGACACAAAGAGCGCCGAGCGCGGGCTCGAAGACGTGGTGGAGCGGCTGCCGCTGCCGGGTCAGCTGGTGGCCCTCGGTGAGGTGTACGAGGCCCGCGGACGCACGGCCGAGGCCCGTGCTCAGTACGAACTGATCGGCACCTGGACGGAGTTGGCCCGCGCCAACGGCGTGGACACCGATCTGGACACCGCCCTGGCTCTCGCGGACCACGGCGACCGGCCCGAGGCGCTGCGCGCCGCACGCGCCGAGTGGAAGCAGCGACAGACCGTGCACACCGCGGACGCCCTGGCCTGGGCACTGCAGGTGAACGGCCGCTCCACCGAGGCCCTTTCGTACGTCGGGAAGTCCGCACCGCCCGGCTGCCGCAACGCGGTGTTCCTGTACCACCGCGGCATGATCGAACGCGCCGCGGGCAAGACCGCGGCGGCCCGGACCTCCCTCGCAGCCGCCCTGAAGGTCAACCCGGGCTTCTCACCGACCGGTTCGCGTGCGGCTCGTGCCGCACTGAAGGCACTGGAGGCGTCATGAGGAGGCGTACCACCGTCGCCGGCGCGGCGGTGCTCGTCGCCGGCGCGGCGCTCGCGCTGCTGCCCGCGGGGACTGCCGCCGCGCACCCTCTGGGCAACTTCACGGTCAACCGGTACGACGGGCTTCTCGTCGCCCCGAAGCTGCTGAGCGTCGATCATGTCGAGGACCTCGCGGAGATACCCGCCGCCCAGGCGCGTTCCAAGATCGACCGGGACGGCGACCGGAAGATGTCCACGGATGAACTGTCGGCGTGGGCACAGGGCCGCTGCCGGGACGCGGCGCAGGACAGCCAGGTCACCGTCGAGCGACAGGCGGCTGCGCTCACATCCGGCGCGAGCCGCGCCGAAGTACGCCCCGGACAGGCCGGGCTGCCGACGCTCCGCGTCGAGTGCAGACTGACGGCCGCACTGCCGGAAGGGCGGCAGACGATCGCCTTCCGAGCGCCGGGCGGCGACAAGGGTCCGGGCTGGCGGGAGATCACGGCCCGCGGGGACCGGATGACGCTCGCCTCCTCCGACGTATCGAAGGCAACGACGTCACGGCGGCTGACGGTGTACCCGAACGGCCAGCTCTCCTCGGCGCCGGACCAGAGGGCGGCCGAGCTCTCGGTCACTCCGGGCGGCGCCCCGGCGGCGGCGGACCGCCCCGGGGAGGCCGCGGTCCCGGCCTCCGTACTGCCGCGCGGCGCGGATCGCTGGACACAGGCGCTGACCGGGCTGGTGTCCCGGCGCGAACTGACCGCGGGATTCGCCGCGCTGGCCCTGGCGACCGCGTTGCTGCTCGGTGCGCTGCACGCGCTCGCGCCGGGCCACGGCAAGACCGTGATGGCGGCCGCCGCGGCGGCCGGCGGACGGAACTCGCTGCGCGACGTCCTGTCGCTGGGTGCGTCGGTGACGGTCACCCACACGCTCGGAGTGTTCGCGCTCGGCGCGCTGATCGCCGCGGGCTCGGCGGCTGCGCCGTCGGTGGTGGCGTGGCTGGGCGTCGCGAGCGGAGTGCTGGTGGCCGTGGCGGGAGCGGTACTGGTGCGCAGAGCCTGGCGGAACCGCGGTCATGCGCACGGACACAGCCACGGACATGGTCACGGGCACAGTCACGGGCAAGACCACGCGCACGCACACGGCGACGGGCATACGCACTCGGTCGAGCACGGACACGGCCATGGCCACACGCACGGACACGGACACGGACACGGCCATGACCACACCCACGACCACCGCACGCTGAGTCTCCGCTCCACCCTCCTGCTCGGCTTCGCCGGCGGACTCGTCCCCAGTCCCTCCGCCGTCGTCGTGCTCGTCGGCGCCGCCGCCCTGGGCCGCGCCTGGTTCGGTCTGCTGCTCGTCCTCGCATACGGTGCCGGCCTCGCCCTCACCCTCACCGCCGCCGGCTTCGCAGCCGTCCGGCTCGGCGACCGCGCCTCCCGCCTTCTCCGCGAAAGGAGCCTCCGTAAGGGAAGGACGTTCTCCGCCGTGCAGCGCGTACTGCCGCTCGGCACGGCGTGCGTGGTACTCGCCCTCGGATGCGGATTGGCGCTCAAGGGGGCGGCAACAGCCCTTGCGTGAGCTAACTTGGGGTAGTTGCTCTGCTACGGATGGGGGCTCGCTGTGAGCGAAGTGCCGGGCGATGAGCGGCTGGTCGCGGGGCGCTACCGACTGCTGAGCCCGCTGGGCGAGGGCGGGATGGGCGTCGTGTGGCGGGCCCGCGACGAAGTGCTGATACGCGAGGTCGCCGTCAAGGAGGTCCGCGCTCCCGCCGGACTCGGCGGTGCCGACGAGCGGCGGCTCTACGCACGCCTGGAGCGGGAGGCATGGGCGGCGGGCCGGATCTCGCACCGCAATGTGGTGACCGTCTACGACGTGGCGACCGAGGACGGCCGGCCCTGGATCGTGATGGAGCTGGTGCGCGGGCTCGCGCTCTCCGATGTGCTTGACGCGGAGGGGCCGATCACCCCGCAGCGCGCGGCCCACATCGGCGCCGAGATTCTCGCGGCCCTGCGCGCCGCGCACGAGGCGGGTGTGCTGCACCGCGATGTGAAGCCGGGGAACGTACTCATCGCCAATGACGGCCGGGTGGTGCTCTCGGACTTCGGGATCGCCATGGTCGAGGGGACCTCCAATCTCACGATGACGGGCGAGCTGATCGGCTCTCCCGAATTCCTCGCGCCCGAGCGCGCGCTGGGGCGCACTCCGGGGCCCGAGTCGGATCTGTGGTCGCTCGGAGTGCTGCTGTACGCCGCGGTCGAGGGCAACTCCCCGTTCCGGCAGAACACTCCGCTCAGCACGCTGCGCGCCGTCGTCGACGAGGAGCTGCCGCCGCCCCGCAGGGCCGGTGCGCTGGAGCCGGTCATCGCGGGGCTGCTGCGCAAGGATCCGGCGGACCGCCTCTCGGCGGCGGAGGCCGAGCATCAGCTGCGGGTGGTGGGCGCGGGTGGCGGCACGCGTACCGCACCTCCCCCCTCCCCCGGTCCGTACAGCCCTACGGTGGCGGCCTCGCCGGCCGCACCGGCCCCGGGGCCCGCGTCGTTCGGTCCGCCGCCGACGCCCGCGACAACGGCGACGACGGGAGTGCCGCGGGACCGCTCGCGGCAGGCGGCCACGGCGCTGGTCGCCGGTGTGGCGGTACTGCTTCTCGCGGTCGGCGGCCTCGCCTGGGCTCTGGTCAACAAGGGCAAGGACCAGGGCGGATCGGACAACAGCGGCAGCACGGCACCCGCGGGCGGGAGTGCCGGCACCGCCGGTCCAGGCAGCACGCCCCCGAGCAGCGGCGGACCGGACGGCGGCACCACGAACGGCGGCACGGGCGCCGGTACGGGCGCCGGTACGGGCGCAGGTACGGACGGCGGGTCGGCCAACGCAGGCAATGGGTCCCACGCGGCCACTGGCGGCAACGGCGGCGCGCACACGCCGCCGCAGAGCGTGAAGGTCTACGCCCGGACCGTGCACGGAAGTTACTCGGGCAGTTGTCCGCCGCCCGAGGCGGAGGCTCCGGCCTTCAGGGCAACGATCACGGTCGGCCGCACTCCGGCGGCTGTCGAGTACCGCTGGGCGACCAGGAGCGGGAAGAGCTCCGACTCCGGCTGGAAGACGCTGGACTTCGGGGCGGGGGGCGGCAGGCAGCAGCAGGTCAACCACATCGAGCTGACCTACGATCCGAACGGGACACACCACGACCAGATCCGGGTGGAAATCCGGAGTCCGGTCGAGGTGCGCTCCAACTGGATCGACTTCTCGGTCACGTGTGCGCAGGAGACCCCGACGGACGGGGGCTCCTACACGGCCAACACATACGGAATGACAGGGTCGGGCTGACCGCGACGGTCAGGCGTGGGAGGTGAAGACGGGCAGGTAGCCGCCCGACTGTCCGGACGAGGTGGGGTGGTAGGACTCGCTGATGTTGAGCCAGTTGAGGCTGTGCAGCCAGGCCGACCCGGAGCAGATCTCGTGTCCGTTGAAGGCGGGTGCGACATCCGCGAAGTCGTAGCCGTGGTCGGCGGCGCGCTTCGCGATGGCGGCGTTGAGGTAGTTCGCGGCCCCGTTGATCGCGGACCGTTCGTTCTCGCTCAGTCCGGCGATGCAGCTGCCGCCGAGCTTGTAGAAGCGGGGGTAGCCGAGGACGACGACCTGGGCCGCCGGGGCCTTGGATCTGATCGCCGAGTAGACCGAGTCGAGCTTGCCGGGCAGGGTCGAGTCGACGTAGCTCTTCGCCTGGTTGATCCGGTTGATGCAGCTGGACTCGGACTGCAGGACGCAGGTGGTCATGACGTCGGCGAAGCCGGCGTCATTGCCGCCGATGGTGATCGAGACGAGGTCGGTCGCGGAGTTGAGGGGGCCGAGCTGACCGGCCGTGACATCACCCGTACGAGCGCCCGAGCAAGCGGTGAACCCGAACGACGAGAGTGAATGCGCGGCCGCCCAGAGCTTGGGATAGGCACGGCTGCTGCGCTTGCAGTTGCCGCTTGCGCTGTCGTAGCTGCCGGCCCCGAGACCCGATGAGTAGGAGTCGCCGAGGGCCACGTAGTCGAGCGCCAGGGCGGTGTCCGAGGCTTGTGCCTGGCCGGCTCCGGTGAGAGCGAGGACGGCGCCGAGGAGGAGTGAGGATGAGAATGCCGCGATTCGGGACAGTTTCATGGAACCTCCCTTTAGCAGGATCTCTGCCACAACTTTCGTAGCAGGCCCCATACTTCACCGGAAGTGTCCATGCCAAGACTTTTCCGTGAGAACTTCTTGACGGAGCGTCGGCTACTGCGCAGCATGGAGACCTGGCATCCGACGCCTTGGGGGGCAAGTCGGTCATGCAGAACTTCAGAGACAAGCCGACAGCTGTCCGGACAGACCTGCTGCCGGTGCTCGCGGGCATCGCGGTCGCCATCTCGGGGGTGGGTGTCGCGCTGGCGCTCGCCGACGTTCAGTCGCCGCTGCGCGGGCCGTTCATCCTCTTCTTCCTGTTCGCCGGACCGGCCTGCGGCATCGCCGCGGCGCTGTCACGGCCGGCCCCGGCGGCCCGCGCCACCACTGCCGCGGCCGGGGCGCTCGTCATCAATCTGCTGGTGGCTCGGACCAGGTCGTCCCCGCACACCCTGACGGTCGGCGGAGGGATCATCACGGTGGCCGCGATCACCGCTCTGCTCTTCCTCTGGGCACTGGGTCGGCAAATGCGGAAGCCGGAACTCATCAACCCGGCTGATCGATTGGCGAAAGGGATCAAGAAGATCCGATCGGGACGGTTCCACATCTGACTACCGAAGTGGTACCAAAAAAGTAAAAAAGCGGGGTCATGTCCCAGGTCTTGCCATACAGTCCTAATCATCAATACCGTCGTACATCCACCCGCAACGGTTCATCATGCAAAGCGGCTCTAGGGGAGGGCTCAAGCGTCGCGATGGATCCGGAGCGGGGCGCGGTAGGGGGGTGCCGTGCTCGGTTTTCGCGCTCATTCCGAGCCGTACACCGCGCGGCCTGTTTTGCCAGCTCACCCACCAGGTAGGGAGCGTTATGCCGTCATGGCCGGGGTGAGAAGTACCCCCCTTTCAAACCGGAAACTCATCCGGACTGCCCGGGGGCGGGCGGTCCACCGGTGGAGAGGGAAACAGACTCATGAGCTCAGTCCTGCGCCCGGCCGCTCCGGGGCAAGATCCGTTCACCGAACCATCGCACCACGCACCGTCGCACCATGAGGACAGCGCCGAAACAGCCATTGATCCGGAAGGACCGGTGCGCGGAGTCGGCCGAATATCCGCCAACTACCGCCCGATCTCCTCGCATCTCGCGATCACTCCGCCCGTGAGCGTCGTGATCCCCGCCATGAATGAGGCGGAAAATCTTCCGTACGTCTTCAAGACCCTTCCCGACTGGATTCATGAAGTCGTACTGGTCGACGGGAATTCCAGCGACAACACCGTCCAGGTCGCCCGCGAACTGTGGCCGGACGTCAAGGTCGTCAAGCAGGTCGGCAAGGGCAAAGGGGATGCCCTCATCAGCGGATTTGCCGCCTGCACCGGCGACATCATCGTGATGGTCGACGCCGACGGTTCGGCGGACGGCCAGGAAATCGTCTCGTATGTCTCCGCGCTGGTCTCCGGAGCCGATTTCGCCAAGGGCTCGCGCTTCGCCAACGGCGGTGGCACCGACGACATGACTCCGATCCGCAAGATCGGCAACTGGGTGCTGTGCGCGGTCGTCAACGCCAAGTTCGGGGCCCGCTACACCGATCTCTGCTACGGCTACAACGCCTTGTGGAAGCACTGCCTGGACAGCATCACGCTGGACTGCACCGGCTTCGAGATCGAGACCCTGATGAACATCCGGGTCGTCAAGGCCGGGTTGCGGGTCCAGGAGGTCCCCAGCCACGAGTACCTCCGCATCCACGGCGTCAGCAACCTCAGCGCCGTACGGGACGGACTGCGGGTCCTCAGAGTGATACTCAAGGAGAAAGGCGTGCGAAGAGCAGCCCGCCGTCGTGCGTCGGCGACGCTCAGCCTCAGGATTCCGCGGGGAGAGGCGTCTTGAGCGACCGCGCCTTCTCCGTGGTGATCTGCGTCTACACCGAGGACCGCTGGGAGGACATCCTGGCGGCCGTCGACTCGGTACGGGCCCAGTCACTGCCGGCTCTCGAGACGCTGCTCGTGGTCGACCACAACGCGGCGCTGCTCGAACGGCTCGGCAAGGAGTACAAGGACAGCGCGGCAGACGGTGAGAAGGTGCGGGTGCTCGCCAACGCGGGCCCCCGCGGCCTCTCCGCCGGCCGCAACACGGGGATCGTCGCCGCCCGCGGCGAGTTTGTCGCCTTCCTCGACGACGACGCCGTGGCCGAGCGTGACTGGCTGCGGTACTTCGCCGAGGGGTACGACGACCGGCAGGTGATGGCCGTCGGCGGGCGGACGATGGCCGCCTGGGCATCGGGCCGCCGGCCGGTCTGGTTCCCCGAGGAGTTCGACTGGGTCGTCGGCTGTACCTACCGGGGGCTGCCGCCCGGCAAGGTGCGCGTCCGTAACGTCCTGGGCGGCAACGCCTCCTTCCGGCGCAGCGCCTTCGACGCCTCGGGCGGCTTCGCCACAGGGATCGGACGGGACGGCGACAAACGGCCGCTGGGCTGCGAGGAGACCGAGCTGTGCATCCGGCTCGCCAAGGCGCTGCCGGGCGCGGTGCTCCTGATCGACGACCGCGCGGTGATCCACCACAAGGTGCCAGCCGTCCGGGAGCGGTTCGGCTACTTCCGCACCCGTGCCTACGCCGAGGGTCTCTCCAAGGCGCTCGTGGCCCGGAGTGTGGGCGCGGCCAGGGGACTCGAGTCCGAGCGCCGCTACACCACGCGGGTCCTGCCGGCCGGAGTCGTGCGCGGGCTGCGCGACGTGCTGCTGGGGCGGCGTGGCGGTGCGGGCCGGGCGGGCGCGATCGTCACCGGGGTCGCGGCGGCGGCGGGCGGCTATGTGGTGGGGAGCGTGCGGGCCCGCCGGGGCGGCGCCACGTTCTCGTCCGGTCCCCTTGCTGCATCGCGAGGTGAACCCGAGTGAACCAGCCGGTGCCCATTCTGATGTACCACGCGGTCGGACACCGCCCGGCGAAGGCCGCGTACGGTCTCTCCGTCTCGCCCGACGCCTTCGCCGAGCAGATGGAGCTGCTCGGCGAGCGCGGGTTCACGCCGGTCACCACCGCGCAGCTGGGCGCTGCCTGGCGGTCGGGCGGCGGCTCGTTGCCGCGCCGTCCCGTGCTGATCACCTTCGACGACGGTTACGAGGGTGTGCACCGGCACGCCCTCCCCGCCCTCGCCGAACACGGCTTCGTGTCGACGCTGTTCGTCTCGACCGGGTGGCTGCGCGGCGCCTACGACGAGGGCGGTGCGCTCGACACCATGCTCGACTGGGACCAGGTGCGCGAACTGGCCGCCGCCGGCACGGAGATCGGCGGCCACACCCACACCCATCCGCAGCTCGACCAGCTCGACGACGGCCGCCTCCGGTACGAGACGGTCCGCTGCCGGGACATCATCGCCGACGAACTGGGCACCGGGCCGGTCTCCTTCGCCTATCCGTACGGCTACTCCAGCCGCCGGGTACGGCGTACGGTCCGCGCGGCCGGTTTCGCGCAGTCGCTCGCCGTGGGCAACGCTCTCGCCGTGCGCCGGCAGGGGCCGTACGCCCTGGAGCGGGTGACCGTGCGGCGCGGCACGGACATCGAGGAGTTCGAGCGGCTCGTCGTCGGCAGATCCATCGCGCGGAACTTCGCCAAGGACCGTGCGATGACCAAGGGTTACGCGCTGGTGCGCGGGGCCCGCAGGACGGGCGGGCTGCTCCGCCGGGCCGGTGGGCAGCTCCGCCGGGCCGGTGGGCAGCTCCGCCGGGCCGGTGGCTGATGCCGGAACCGGCCGCCGGCCGGCCCCGGGCACGCCACCGGTCAAAACACCGTGCGCTCAGCGGCCCCGTGCCGGATCATGGCCGCATGTCTGCCAAGCCTCAGGACGCTCTGCCGATCCGGCTCAACGTCGACGACAGCGATTCGCCTTCGGATGTCATCGACGCGCTGTTCCTCGGCCGCTTCGCGACGGGCGAGCAGCCGTACTCCCACAGCTCCACCATCGACCGCGTCAAGCCCGGTGCCACACTGCTGCCGCCGGCCGCCTCCGTACTGCGCTCCGCGCGCGACGACGACCGCAGCGCCACTCTCGCCGAGGGGGACGGCTGGACGCTGCTGGTATCCCGCTGGAACCGGGGCGCCGACGTCACCGTCACGGCGGTCAGCTCCGAGCTGGCCGAGAAGGTCCTGGGCCAGGCGACGGACGGCGCCCACGACGAGCCGGAACCGCAGCCGGAGAACGTCACCATGGGGTTCTGGTACGTCTCGCCGCGGCGCGGTCCGCACCGCACCACGCGCCAGATCGCCGCGGGCACCTGGGAGGAGGTCCGGCCCAACTACACGGCGCCGGTGGCCGATGCGATGGACCAGCTGATGAAGGTCACGCCGGACGACATCTCCGGCCGGCTGCTCCTCCTCCACGGCCCGCCGGGCACCGGCAAGACCTCGGCGCTGCGGACCCTGGCCCGCTCCTGGCGTGACTGGTGCCAGGTCGACTGCGTACTCGACCCGGAGCGGCTCTTCAACGACGTCGGCTATCTGATGGACATCGCGATCGGCGAGGACGAGGGCACGTCGAAGGGCCGCTGGCGGCTGCTGCTGCTGGAGGACTGCGACGAGCTGATCCGCGGCGAGGCCAAGCACACCGCGGGCCAGGCGCTGTCCCGGCTGCTGAATCTCACGGACGGCCTGCTGGGCCAGGGCCGTAACGTCCTGGTGGGCGTGACGACCAACGAGGACCTGGAACGCCTCCACCCGGCGGTGGTCCGCCCGGGGCGCTGTCTGGCCCGGATCGAGGTGGGCTCGCTGACCCGCAAGGAGTCGGTGAACTGGCTGGGCACGGAGGAGGGCGTGGGCCGCGAGGGCGCGACACTGGCCGAGCTGTACGCACTGCGCCGCGGCAGCAGCCCGGCCTCGGTCCCGGCTCAGAACGACGGCGCGGACGCGGGCTTGTATCTGTGAGCAGGGGTGGTGCGTCGTGAGCGCGACGCACCGCTGTCGCACGGCGTGAGCGTGACGGCGCGAGTACGGTGCCCCCGCCGGCGTACAGCGCGAGCACGGCCCGCTGGCGTAGAGCGGAGCCGGACGCCGCGACTACGAACACCGCGTGCATGCCCCTGGCTGGCATACGGCGAAGCCGGACGGCGCGAGTACGGTGCCCCGTCGGCGTACAGCGCGAGCACGGACGGCGCGGCGGAGCCGGACGCCGCGCCTTCGTACGGCGAGAGCCCCGTCGGCGCGAGCCCACAGCCGCGCCACCGCTCAGCGTGAGCCCCCGGGCCCGCAAGCGGCGGCGGACTCCTCCTACTTCCCGTACGCCGCGCGCAGTGCTTCCTCCACCGCCGACTGCGCGGCGGCGCGGGTCAGGCCCAGGCGGTGCGCCTGCTCGGCGTACGCCGCCGCGGCCGCGGCCGTCCGGCGCTCGGCCGCGTCCCCCGCAGCCGCGATGAACGTGCCGTTCCGGCCTCGGGTCTCGATCACTCCGTCGGTCTCCAGCGCGCGATACGCCTTGGCAACCGTGTTGGGGGCGAGACCGAGGTCCTCCGCAAGCCCGCGCACAGTCGGCAGTTTGTAGCCCACCGGCAGTGCGCCCGACCGCGCCTGCTCGGAGACCTGGGTACGCAGCTGTTCGTACGGAGCGACATCCGCATCGGTATCAATGGCGATCTTCAGGGTCACCCGCCGATTCTCTCTCACCGGCGGAAAATGAGAGGCGACGCCACCCGGCGGGCACGTACCGTCCCTACCCATGACCTTGATCGTCCGCGGTTTCCGCCTCGATGACGCCGCATCGGTGTCCCGCGTCAGGCGTGCCGCGCTCCCTTACATGGTGACGACACCCGAGGCCGTCGCCTTCGGTGTGCAGTCCGCCAACCCCGCCAAGAAGTACCGGCTGTTGATCGCCGAGAAGGACGGGGAGATCATCGGCACGGCCCATGTCGGCATCGCGTACGACTCCGGTGAGCCGGGTCAGTCGTTCGTCACTCCGCACGTCCACCCGGAGCACCGCGGCCAAGGCGCGGGTGCGCTGATTCTGCGCGCCGCCGAGGAGCATCTGACGGCCGAGGGCGCGAGGACCGTCTATGCCTGGGTGATGGACGAGCCGGAGTCCCGCGCCTTCGCGCAGAAGCACGGCTACCGGCCGACCCGTCCGGCCCACTTCCAGCGTCTTGACCTGGCGAACGGCACGCTGCCGCCGATGCCCGAGCTGCCCACGGGCGTCGAGCTGCGTACCGCCGCGGACTTCGAGGCCGATCCCCGGCCGATGTTCAGGGCCGATGCCGAGGCCACGTCGGACGAGCCCAGCGACATCGGCGCGGAGTTCGACGACTACGACGACTGGATCACCCACACCTGGAACAACCCGCTGCTCGACCGCGATCTGAGCACGGTCGTGCTCGTGGACGGCGAGGTCGCTGCCTTCACCGCGGTCCACTCGGACGGCAGCACCCGCTATATGTCCGGCATGACGGGCACGCTGCGCGCCCACCGCGGGCGGGGATTCGCGAAGCTCGCCAAGACCGACTCGCTGCGCCGCGCCCGCGCCGCGGGCTACACGGAGGCGTTCACCAGCAATGACGCGGACAATGGCCCCATGCTGGCGATCAACAGGTGGTTCGGCTACGAGATCTGCGCGACGGAGGTACGTCATGTCCGCACCCTCGGTTGAGGTGCGGCTGGTCAAGGCCGGCCGGACCAAGATCCGCTACCCCGCCGGGCTGGTCGAGGACAACGGCGACCGCATCACGGTCCGCGCGCCGTGGGCGGGTGCGGGGACGCGCGACTTCGGCTTCGTACGGTTCGAGCCGGGCGATGTCTTCACCGAGTACTACTGGCGGGCCCGCTGGTACGCGGTGAAGGAGGTCCGCGCCGGGGACGGCACGCTGAAGGGCTGGTACTGCGACATCACCCGCCCTGCCGTCCTCGACGGCGGCGAGCTGGTCGTCGAGGACCTGGACCTCGATCTGTGGGTGTCGGCGGACCTGTCGTCCGTACTGCGCCTGGACGAGGACGAGTTCGAGGAGAGCGGCCTCGCCACCCGTGACCCGGAGGCGGCGGACCGCGCCGTCCGGGCACTCGACGAGCTCGAACTCCTCGCCCGCGACGGCGAGTTGACCGGACTGCTCGGTCACACCGGCTCGTAGGCCGCACTCGCGGGGCTCACTCAGTGGTCCGATGGCCGGACCGGCGACTTGCGGTAGTGAATCCGGTCGTACGGTCCGTCCACGCGCCGCTCCATCACCTCGTACCCGTACCGCGGATAGAGCTGCTGGTTCTCCCACATCAGCGCGTTCGTATACAGCCGGATCTCGCTCAGGCCCAGTTCAGCCGCGTACTCCTCGGCGAAGATCAGCAGCCTGCGGCCGAGTCCCGTGCCATGGGCGCCCGGATGGACGGCGATCGACTCCAGGAACAGATGGCCGGCCTCCGGGACCAGGACGATGACTCCTTGAACCGGATCGCCGACCACGAACACCCGCCCCGCCGCCACCTCGGCCGCGTGGTCCGCCTCCATCGGGGCGGGCACGACGCCGATCCGTTCGATGTAGTGGTGGTAGGCCGCATCGGTCACGGATTTCACCAGCGGTACGTCGTCCAGGGCGGCGGGACGGATGTCATCGGTCATGCCGATACGTTACGGCGGCTCCGTACGATCAGCCTCTTCAGCCAGGGCCACGTCACCAGGATCAGGATCACGGCGTACACCGTCACCGAGAACCGGGTGTTGACAAGTCCGCTGACGCTGCCGTCGCTGATCTGCAGCACGCGGCGCAGCTGCTGCTCCGCCGCCGGGCCGAGAATGACGCCGATCACCGCCGGCAGCACGGGAAGGCCGTACCGCCGCATACCGAAGCCGATCAGACCGATGATCAGCAGGATGACCAGGTCGAGCGCCTCGCCACCGACCGCGTACGCGCCGACCGCGGCGAAGAACATGATTCCCGCGTAGAGGTACGGACGCGGGATGCGCAGCAGCTTCGCCCAGACCGGCGCCAGCGGCAGGTTCAACGCGAGCAGCAGCACCATGCCGACGAAGAGCGAGGCGATCAGACCCCACACCAGGTCGGGCTCGCGCTCGAAGAGCAGCGGTCCCGGCTGGATTCCGTACTGCTGGAAGGCGGCCAGCATCACGGCCGCGACGGCGGTCGTGGGCAGGCCCAGCGTCAGCATCGACACCAGGGTGCCCGCCGCCGAGGCCGAAGCCGCCGACTCCGGTCCTGCCACACCCTCGATGGCGCCCTTGCCGAACTCCTCCTTGTGCTTGGAGAGCCGCTTCTCGGCGACGTACGAGAGGAAGGTGGGGATCTCCGCGCCGCCGGCCGGGATCGCGCCGAGCGGGAAGCCGATGACGGGGCCGCGCAGCCAGGACTTCCAGGTGCGCCTGACATCGGACTTGGCGAGCCAGGGCCGGCCCACCGGGATGGCTTCTCCGCTGCTGCGCCGCAGATGGGCCGCGACCCACAGTGCCTCGCCGATCGCGAAGAGACCGACCGCGACAATCACGACGTCGATGCCGTCGGCGAGCTGGAGCGAGCCGAAGGTGAGCCGCTGCTGGCCGGTCATCTGGTCCAGGCCGACGAGGCCCAGGGTCAGACCGATGAGCAGCGACGCGAGCCCGCGAATACGGGACGAGCCCAGTACCGACGTCACCGCGACAAAGGCCAGCACCATGATCGCGAAGTAGTCGGGTGCGCCGATGTCCACGGCCAGTTCGGCGACGGTCGGGGCGAGTACGACCAGCAGGATGGTGCCGATCATGCCGCCGGCGAAGTGTCCGACGGCGGCGGCCGCGAGGGCCTGTGCGCCGCGTCCGGCCTTCGCCACGGGATTGCCTTCGAGGGCGGCGACCACGGCGGCGCTCTCACCGGGCGTGTTGAGCAGGATCGACGTCGTGGAACCGCCGAACATCGCGCCGTAGTAGATGCCGGCGAACATGATGAACGCGCCGGTCGGTTCGAGTCCGTACGTCACCGGCAGCAGCAGCGCCACCGCCATCGCCGGGCCGATTCCGGGCAGTACGCCGATTGCCGTGCCGAGCAGCACGCCTATCGCCGCCCAGAGCAGATTGACGGGGGTCAGCGCCGTACCGAAACCGTCGATGAGGGAGTTGTGAGAGTCCATCGGCTAAAGCACTCCCATCAGCGGGCCACCCGGCAGCGGAACACCGAGCAGGTTGTTGAAGACGAGGTAGGTGACCAGGGAGAGGGCCGCGGCGATCAGCGGATCGCGGTCGACGTGGCGGCTGCCGAGGGCGAAGGCGGCGCCCCAGAAGAGCAGGGCTCCGGCGATGGGGAAGCCCACCGGGCCGACGAGTACGGCGAAGGCGAGGAAGACGCCCGCGAGGAGCAGCACCGTACGCCAGGGGTAACTTGCAGCGTCCTCAGACGTGAGCACGCTTACTCGGCCCCGGAATGTCGGGTAGCCGGAACAGCTCAGGGCTGACGGGCAACGGCGCCGGTGGTGAACCACTGAACCAGCGGTATGGCCAGGTGCACCGCCATTCTGGCAGCCTCCAGGGTTTCTGGCCTGGTGGGTGTCTGGCTGCCGTGACGGGCGGTTTGGCCCTCCCACAGCATGCGCATCATTGCCTCCACCGGGGCGATCTGATCCTGGCCCTGGGTAGGGATGGCCACGGTGAGTTTGTGTCGCACACCCTTGATCTCTCCGAGCATGGTGCCGAGCGTGGCCTTCCCATGTTTGGGTTGGAGCACGGCGTGTGCGGCGGCCTCTACCGCCTTAATCGCTTCACTGTAGGAGCGGGTGGGATCAGGGCGACGTCCGTACGCCGCCCCCCACGCGGCGGCGAGATGGTCGGCGGCGGACCCCGCCGAGGCGGACGACGCTGCCGTCTCCACCGACATGCGGCTGGCGTCGATCACTGCTGGAGCGACGCGGTGCTCCAACCTGGTCCGGTCGGCTCCCACGTGGAAGGCGGACCCACCGTCGTCGAGGATGAGATTCAAATGCTCGATCATGTGGTCGTCAGCTCCGCCAGCCTCGTGGGCCAGGAGTAGCAGGGCGTCGACGATGTCAAAGAGGTCCTGGCCGTCACGGGCACCGTGCAGCAGCTCGTCGCAGTCGGAGTAGGCCTCGCCGGTGGCGGCGTAGCTGACGGGAATGCGCAGCCGCAGGGCGAGGCGCTTCACGAGAAATGGGTCGTGGCTGTCCTCGTTGCCATCAAGCATGGAGAACACCTCGCGGCACCAGCCACGCAACGGCACGGCGAGGTGGTCGGGTGCCTCCTCGTGGAGGGCATCGTCAAAGACCCGCTTTCCCAACCGAGCCGACAACGGCTGTCGCGATGTCCGTTTCACAAGGCGGGAGCCTAACGGCGTACGACAACGGTCGCATCCAGGATTCGATACTGGTGCCAAGGTCATCTCCCTGAGGCCCGAACTGCCCTGTCCCACGCAGCCAGCGGAATAGGCACGGCGCCGATTCCAGCTGGTGACACGGTTCTTAACCGGCACTCACGAATGGCGTTCCGGTGGAGAAATCCCGTGGCGGCCTCCAATGCGACGATGACAAGCTCACCCCATCGAAGGGGCGTAGCTCAGCCCGGCCAGAGCAGCGGATTCCAAACCCGTACGCCGCAGGTTCGAATCCTGCCGCCCCTGCCACAGCCCCTCTCTGGCATCGTGTGCCTGGTGACGGCGCACTACATCGAGATCGAAACCGGTGGCCGCCTGTTCGCGGGGTACGCCAGTCATCCCAAGCCTGAAGTCCCCTGCTGCGTCAAGGCCGTACGGGCCTTCAGCGTGGGCCAGGCCGTCGAGGGGACCGCCCACCATGAGGCAGGGCACGCCGTCGCGATGATGCTGGCGGCTGGCGTGCAGTGCGAGTTGTTGTGGCTCGTCGGGCGCGGCCTTCTGACCCCAGAGCGGGCGTGGGCGGCAGAGGTCGGCGGACTCGACGACCAGGGGATCGCCCGGGACATCGCGTGCTCCGTCGGCTGGGAGCTCGACTACGAACCGTCCCCGATCGAGCTGCCGTGGAACTACCCCAGCCAGCAGGTGCGGGCGCTGCGCGTGCTCGCCGAGCGGTGGGCCCAGATCTCCGCCGTAGCAGGAGCGCTCGCACAGCACCGCGCACTGACGAGCGAAGACCTGGAGCGCCTCGCTGGATAGCGAAGAACGCGACACGGTAGACGGTCCCGGGCGGCGCCAAGGCCCTTCGACTCCCCGCCGACGAAGGTGCGGCTTCAGATCAAGCCAGGGCACCGGTGCGGACGGCGAACTCCCGCAGCCCTTGGACCCGCCCTGGGCCGTACAGGAGATCCGACGTCAGCGCACGGAGGGCTGGCCGTCGCACCTCCTGCGGCGCCTCCTGCTCGACACGGCGCAGCGCATCGAACGTCTGCTGGCCATCGCCGAGGGCATGCCACATGCGGGCGGTGTCCGTCCAAGCCCGAGCACGCCGCTCGGCGGTCGGCATGAGGTCGATGTTCAGGTCGGCCGCGATCTTCACGCCTTCGTCCGGGGTGCCGAGCGAGTTGAGGACACCGATGCGGTAGACGTCGACCTGGGCGCGGGTGGCCTCGACGGTGAACAGGCCGCTGGGGGCCTCCGGTCGGCGCTCGACGTCTTCGTCGGCTTCGTCGAGCAGGGCGAGCGCCGTCGTACGGTCCTGGCCGGTTGCCGCAGAGTAGGCGGCGGTGAGCAGGAGTGTGCTTCGTACGGCTGCCGTGCGCGCCTGGGTGGTGTCGAGTTCAGCCGCTTGGCCTGTGAGGAGGTGCACGGCGGAGGACCAGCGGCCGGAGCGCCGCATCGTGATCGCCAGCACCCGGGACGCCTCGCCGACCGGCACGGACATGCCGCTCGCTCGTGCGGCGGACAGCGCGCGGTCGGCGGCGACCCAGGCCGCGTCGGAGTGCTGCTTCGAGGCCAGTTCAGCGGCGAGCACGTACGCACGAGCGAGCACGGCGGATGCTTGCTGTCGGAGGCGTCCGCTGGCGGCGTTCTTCGTCGCCTCGGCTGTCGCGAGCAGGCCGGGCATCGCGCGGCCGAGGTCGTTGTAACGGGCAGCCGTGAAGGCTTGGCGCGCCAGGCCGGTCTGGGACGTCAGGTTGGCGAGTGGGACCGGTTCGGCGCTCGGCAGTCTGAAGAGGACGTCCTCCAGGTCGACGGCCGGCAGCGCTGCTGCTGTGCCTGTGCCGACGATGGCTGTCGCCCCAGCGGCCAGTGCCCCGGTCAGTAGTTCCCTGCGACGCACCGCATCCTCCTCGTCCGGCATCCACCCAGTTGCCACCGTAGCGATCGCTGGCCCCTCGGGCACAGCAGCACCGCTCAACCGCCCGGGCGGGATGCCCAGAGCCTTGGACATGAGGGGCACCACGTCGGCATCGAGCCGCATCTTGTTGCCCTCGATCCGGGAGATCGCCGACGCCGAGTAGCCGACTGCGAGGCCGAGCTGTTCTTGCGTAAGGCGGAGGGCGTTGCGGGCGCCGCGGATAAGGGCGCCTAAGTCCTTGGTGCTCTGGCCCATGGGGACCTCCTGCGCACTGACGGGACGGACGACGGTAGCGCCGTCGCGCACAGGTCGGTAGGGCGTACAGACGCACACCGTTTGCCAGTTCTGCACAGCGTATGCGGATGCGCCCTGGGCCAGTCCCGCTCCGGCTTCCGGGCCACCACCGTGGTCTTCGCAGACGGGCGGCACACCGAGCCGTCTCGCTGCTCGTACCTCTCCGGAGGCATCCATGGGCAAAGTGCTCGTCACGGGCGGGGCCGGGTTCATCGGCTCGCACTTCGTCAAGCGCATCCTGCGGGCCGACGACATCGCCGAGGTGACCGTCCTCGACGCCCTCACGTATGCGGGGCACATCGAGAACCTCGGCGAGGCGTTCCTCAGCCCCAAGCTCCGCTTCGTCCACGGCAACATCCTCGACGCCGACCTGGTCGACACCCTCGTACGGGAGCACACGGCGATCGTCCACTTCGCCGCCGAGTCCCACGTCGACCGCTCGTTCTTCGCCGGCGGCGCCTTCCTGTCGACGAACGTGCTCGGCACGCAGACCCTCGCCGATGCGGCGATGCGGCACGGCATCAGCAAGTTCGTACATGTCTCGACGGACGAGGTCTACGGGCCGCTGCCGGAGGGCTCAGCGAGCGAGGCTGACCCGCTGCGTCCGACCGTCCCCTACGCCGCGTCGAAGGCCGCCAGCGACCTCGTCGCGCTGAGCTACTTCCACACCTACGACGTCCCGGTGTGCGTGACGCGCAGCTCGAACAACTACGGCCCCTACCAGCACCCCGAGAAAATGATCCCTCTCTTCTCCACCCGGCTCCTGCGGGGCCAGCAGGTCACCCTCCACGGCCAGGGCCAGCACGTGCGGAACTGGCTGCACGTCGAAGACAACTGCGCCGGCATCGACCTCGTCCTGCGCGGCGGCGCCCCCGGCGAGGTCTACAACATCGCTGGCGGCACCGACTTCGCGAGCAAGGAGCTGACCAAACACCTCCTCCGCCTGTGCGGCGCCGACTGGGACTCAGTCGTCTACGTGCCCGACCGGCGGTCGAACGACACCCGGTACTCCATGACCTGGACCAAGCTCGCCGGCCTCGGCTACCGGCCGGAGCGCGACTTCGAGGATGGTCTCGCCGAGACCATCGACTGGTACCGGCGCAACCCCGACCGCTGGGCGCCGTTGATGCGCAACCCGCACGCGGCCCCGGCCGCGCTCGCCACTGCCGGGAAGGAAGCCCATGCCCACTGACCAGCCCACCCCGCGCAGAATCCTCGTGACCGGCGTCGGCGCCAATCCGGGCTTCGGGCTGACCCGCAGCCTCACGCGCCTAGGCCACAAGGTCATCGCCGCCGACGCGAACCCGCTCGCCCCCGGGTTCCTGCTGCCTTCCGTCGTACCGCGGGTCATCCCCCTCGCGACCGACCCCGACTACCCCACCGCCATGGCCAAGCTGTGCCGGGACCTGGCCGTGGAAGCGGTGGTGGCCGGCATCGAGAACGACCTCCCGCCGCTGGTGGACATGCTGCCCCAACTGGACGCCGACGGCGTGCGCCTGTGGCTCCCGGACGCCGAGTCCGTGCGCGCCTGCATCGACAAGGCCCTCTTCCACCAGGTGCTGACCGAGCACGGCATCGCGACCCCGTGCACCTGGCGTCCCGAGGCGATCGACCACGTCCCCGACGGAACCGAGCTGGTCGTCAAGCCCCGGCGCGGCCACGGAGCGCAGAACGTCCACTTCGTCGACCAGAGGGACCACGCTCGCGTCCTGTGCGAACTCGTCCCGGCACCCGTGGTGCAGGAGCGGGTCTACGGCAGCGAGTTCACCGCGGACTGCCTCGTGGCCCGCACGGGACGCGCCTCGGTGATCCTGCGCCGCCGGAATCTGGTGAAGGCCGGCCTCGCCGCCGTCTCCACCACGTTCGACGACCTCGCCGTGAGGGACCTCGTCGTGAAGACACTGGGCGCCGTCCGGGCCCGCGGGATCTGCTGCGTGCAGGGGTTCATCTCCCACGACGGCGCGGTCACGATCACCGAGCTGAACGTCCGGATCGCGGGCGGCTTCCCCCTGACCGAAGCCGCCGGAGCGGATCTCGTCGGCCAGATGGTGAACGGCCTGTTCGGACTGCCGGTTGACCACGACCGCCTCACGTACCGGACCGGGGTGTTCCTGACCAACTACGTCGAGACCCTGGCCGTCGGCGACGCCGCCGAGCTTGAGCTCACGGCCGCTGTGAAGGGAGAACCGTCGTGATCGCGTCTTCGAGGCCGGACACCAGGCGCAACGCCAGCCCGTACCTGTACGGGCAGGAGACCGCGGCGGTCGCCCGGGTCCTGGAGTCAGGGCAGTACGGACACACCGACGTCACCGAGGAGTTCGAGCGCAGGGTCGCCGGCTTCCTCGGCGTTCCCGACGCTGTCTCCGTCGCCTCCGGCACCGCGGCCCTCCACACCGCCCTGCTCGCCGCCGGGGTCGGCCCCGGCGACGAGGTCATCGTGCCGTCCATGACGTTCTGCGCGACCGTCCAGGCGATCCTGGCGGTCGGCGCCACCCCGCGATTCGTCGACATCGACCCCGCCACGCTGTGCGTGAACGACCAGCTCGTCATGGAGGCGGTCACCGACACCACCGCCGCCGTCGTCCCGGTCCTGTTCGGGGGCAGAGCAGTCGACCTCGCCACTGTCCGCAACGAGCTGGCCGAACGCGCGATCGTCGTCATCGAGGACGCCGCGCACGCCTTCGGCTCCCACAACGGGGCGAGGCGCGTTGGGGCCACCGGGGCCCTGACCTGCTTCTCGTTCGGGCCGATCAAGAACCTCACCTGCGGCCAGGGCGGCATGACCATACCCCGCACCCCCGAGGAAGCCGACAGGATCCGGCAGATCCGGCTTCTCGGCGTCGCCCAATCCCAGAGCGAGCGCGCGAACATCACCACCTACCGCGTGGACACCTTCGGCCTGCGCTACCAACTCTCGGGCATCAACGCCGCCATCGGCCTGGCCCAGCTCGACCACTTCGACACCACCGAGCACACCCGCCGCCGCCTGTGGCGCACCTACCAGGAGGCCCTCGTCCCGCTGGACGGCGTGACGCTCGTCGACGTCGACGCCGACCACGCGGTGCCGCACCTGTGCCAGGTCCGCGTGTCACACCGAGACCAGGTTTTCGCGGAACTGCGGGCCCGGGACATCGGCGTGGGCGTCCACTACCCGCCCAACCACCTCCAGCCCGCCTTCGCCACCTGGCGGCGCTCCCTGCCGACCACCGAGCAGGCCGGCGAGGAGATCCTGAGCCTGCCCTTCCACCCGCACCTCACCGAGACGGACATCGACCGCGTGGTCTCCGCCCTCGGGAAAGCCCTCAAATCCGCCGGAGCCTCGTGATGCGCAAGCTACTGACCGTGTGCCTGGGCAACTACTGCCGCTCCCCGTTCGCCCGGACCGCACTCACCCGCAGGGGCGGCGCGGCCATGACGGTCCGCTCGGCGGGGCTGATCGGCAAGTGGCAGGACCAGCCCGCCAACCCGTCCATGATCAACGCCGCCCGGCGCCTGGGGCTCGACCTCGCCCCTCACCGGGCGCAGCAGATCACCCTGGAGATGCTGGACTGGGCGGATGACGTCCTGGCGATGGACGCCGCCGTCCTCGACACGCTCCGGGCGATCTGCGGCGAGCAGAATGCGCACAAGCTCGGCCTCTACCTCCGCGACCGCGATGTCCCCGACCCGATGGGCCAGGGTGACGACGTGTTCAACGAGTGCGCCGTGCTGATCGAAGCGGGCACGGCGCTGCACATCGACCGGCGCCTCCTGTAACTCCCCGCGCTGGTCAGCCGGAGGCGGCGGACAGGATCACGTCCACGAGCCTGTCCGCCGCGTCCGGCCTCCCGTGTGCACCGGCTCGCTCGGCCATCGCCACCCGCCGCGCGGGGTCGGTGAGCAGCGGGCCGACCGCGTCCTTGAGCCGGTCGGCGGTGACGTCACCGAGCAGGGCGACAGCGGCTCCGGCCTCCTCAAGGTGGCGGGCGTTGTGCGCCTGCTCGTTGCCAGCCGACGTGGCGAGCGGGATGAACACCGCAGGCTTCCCCAGCGCGGTCAGCTCGGCGAGCGTGCCAGCGCCGCTGCGGGAGACCACGACGTCGGCGAGCGCCAGGACGTCGGGCAACTCCGGGCCGACGAACCCCGTCAGGTAGTACCGGCCCCGCAGGGCGTCCGGCAGCGCGGCCGCGTGCGCGCGCAGATCCTCGACGTTGTCCGGACCGCACTGGTGAATCACGTTCGCGCGCTCAAGCAGCCACGCCAGCGCGTCACGCACGACGCTGTTGATCTGCTGGGCACCCTGCGCCCCGCCGGTCACGTACACCGTCGGCAGCCGCCGGTCGAATCCGAGCAGCCCCAGCGCCTCGACCGCCTTGTCCGCGTGCCCGGTCAACACCTGCGGACGCACCGGGTTCCCGGTGACTACCGCCAGGCCGCGCACCGCCTCCGGCAGCAGCGGCAGCGACGACTCCGACGACACCGCGATCCGCGTCGCCGACCCGGCCAGCTTCCGGTTGGCCAGGCCGAGGCGCACCGTCTGCTCGTGCAGCACCAACGGCCGACGGCACATACGCGCGGCCAGGCCGGCCGGGACGGCGACGTAGCCGCCGGTGGCGAGCACCACGTCCGGCCGGAAGTCCGCGACCAGCTTCCTCGCCTGAGCAACGCCGAGCGGGACTCGGGCCATGTCCTTCATGTTCGCCGCAGACATCATCTTGAGCGGGTTGCTCGAGCGGCGGATCTTGCCCGTAGCCACCGTGGCGAAGCGGATCCCTTCGGCCGGCGCGACACGAGCCTCCAGCCCGTCAGCTGTGCCGATCCACAGCACGTCGAGGGTCCTGCCCGCGGCCGACAGCCGGTTCTGCAGCGTGCGGATTGCGGTCAGCGCCGGGTAGGTGTGGCCGCCGGTGCCTCCCCCCGTGACGATGAGACGGAAGGCGTTGGCGGGGTGGGGTGCACTGTTCACCCGGCGCACCCTACTTGCTTCGACCGTCGTGGCGGGTCGCTCTCGACCTTGTTCGCTGGCGCGCTGCGACAGCTTGGTGGCCTCCTTGGTGTGGCTTGGGAGCCGTGCCATGAATAACGGCTCAGGACGGTCTGACACCGTCATACGGCCTCGGCGGTGAACGTCTACGCCTACCTCTCCCCGGGCAGGCAGTGGCAGTTCCTCTGCCCGGGCCGGGTGCCGTGCCATGATTAAGACGACATGACGGCCGGACACACCGTCAGTCGGGCACTCCGCCCACGGTGATGCGGGAATCAGGCAGGCTCTGGGGGTGGGCGCACCCCATTCGGGCGGCGCCCACCCCCAGAGCCTGCGTGATTCCCCGGGGAACGACGAGTGAGGGGACTCTGTGGCCAGGCGCACGACGGCCTACCGGCGCGTCGCCGAGGAACTGCGCGAGCAGATCGCTGATGGGCGGCTCAAGCCAAACGAACGCATTCCGTCGCTGACGGAGCTGCAGGAGCAGTTCGGAGTCTCGGACACCGTGATCCTGGAGGCCCGAAAGGTGTTGGTCGCCGAGGGCCTGCTGCAGGCGCGCACGGGCGACGGCACCTACGTGCGCGAACGCCCGGAGCCGCAGCGTCTGCTCCACCAGGAGCCGGACGACCCCACCGAGCCGCCGTTCCGCCTGGAGAGGGACGAGTCGGGGCTGTTCCCCGACATCCTCGAGGTCGAGGCGGAGGCGAGCGTGCCGGCGCCCGCGGCCGTGGCCCGGCGCCTGGGCGTCAAGACGGGGCGCAAGGTGTCCATGTGCATCACAGCTCACGGTACGTGGCTAGAGCGGCAGAACGGTGATCTATGGATCGACCTCAGAGCCGAATCCGCCACTTGGCCCACGTCTGGGACGCTTCCTTGAGCCGACCGTAGCTGCAGGGCGTCAGGCCATGTCCTTGCCCCAGCCCGGGGTGCACTCGAGGATCTGTTTGGTGCCGTACTCGCAGAGCGGTATCTACCGGCCCGCCGCAGGCCGGGAATGACGAAACCCCCGCCGGAAGCGGCGCAAGTCATTGTCACCGAATGTTATTGATGATGGAGTCCCTCGTCCGAGCGCGCTCGGCGTAGGCTATCTCCTCGTCCATTGCTCGAACGGCGGCCGGGTCCCCGGCCCTCTGACGTAGGGTCTCGCCTGCGTCCAAGTCGCCAGCGCTTTCATGCAGCATCGCCAGGGTGATCAGCGCCTCGCTGGCAAAAAGAAGTTGTGCCTTCGCCATCTGGTCCACCCAGGCGGTCAGGCTCAAGTCACTTCCCTCTCCAAAGACGACCGGGTCGCTGGGCTTCAAACGCCTAGTCGTCAGAAGGACCAGTGCGCCCGTGTGGCCGGCCAAGGCAGCCAGTTCACGAAGGTTGTGGGCCCACTGGAGGCGGTGGGAGTGCGCGGCTTCGGCGAGATTGTTGAGGTCTTCGGGGTTGGTGAGGTGGGTGCGGGCGGCGTCCCAGAATGAGGCGGGAGGGCACAGTGCCCCGCGGGCGCTGCGGCCGTGCTGTTCGAGGTAGTCGGCGAGCCGGAACACCGGCCCCGCCGCTGGGCGGAGATGCAGCGCCGACCCCGCCGCTGGGAGGTAGTCGGCGAGCCGGAACACCGGCCTCGGCACTGGGCGGAGGTGCAGCAGGGGCGTGGGTTCTGGGCTGCTGGGAGGGCGGCGTTGGGGGCGGGTTCTCGTGCGGCGCAGCGGTGCCTGCTTGCCGTGGACGGGGTGGGAGAGGTCGGCGAAGGCTGCTTCTGCCCAGTCCTCGGTGAGCTCGTCGTAGTCCTGGTCGCTGAGGTAGTCGATCGCGGCGTCAATGAGGAAGGCCTGAGGGAGGTGGAGGCCCACGCCGAGACGGCGTGCGTCCATAGCCGCCTCCAACACTGCCCTGGCGGTCGGCGTACCGTGCTCGTAGCGGCGCTCCAGTTCGGGGGCGCCGGCGAGGTCCTGCGTCACCCGCCCGTGGAAGCTGGCCCGTGTCAGGGCGTCGGACAGCAGCCGGTCTCCGCCCTCCGCGAGGGCGGCTGCTGTGTGCAGTGCGTCTTGGTTGAAGGTTTCCGGGACGGTGATGGTCCGTCCGGCAAGCAGTTCCCGTACCTGGCTGTGCGGATCCGGGGTGCCAGGTTGGGGCAGGGCGGTGTACTGGTTGGCGTACTCGGGCCAGAGGGTGCCCAGGACCAGGACTGGGCGGCGTTCAGGGTGGGTGAGGAGGGTATGTATGGCGGCCGCGATCTGCTCGCCCACGCGGGGGTCGCCTAGGTAGTGCTGGGCTTCGTTGAGCCATACAACTGTGTGGGGCCTCACGTGTTCGAGGTCGTTCAGCGCGGCATGGGCTCGGGTGGGGTCGAAGGGGTGCCACAACCGCCAGCCCTGTGCCGCGAGCGGCTGGACGGCTTCCCAGCAGGCCCTCGTCTTGCCGGTTGACGACGACCCGATCAGGACCACTATCCGGCTGCGGTCCTGTGCTGCGTCCAGTACCGCGCCAGCGAGGATCTCGTCGTGGGCCCGCGGGACGTAGCCGGGCAGCATCCGCTCCGGCCCATCGGACTCGTGCCTGCTGGGGGTGGATCCGGCAGGGTGGAGCTCCAAGTCGTGAGGGTCCCACTCGCTGATCGGCTTGCCCGGGCCCTCGTCCTTCCCGGTGGCGGGGCCGGTTGCTCCGGCGGCGGTCCGCCGCAGCTCCATCAACTGTTCGACCGGCAGGCTCAGCACCCGGGCCAGGGCCACGACCGTCTCGGCCGATGGAACGGGTCCGCCGGCCTGCAAGGCCTCCTGCACGGTCGTGCGGCCCCGCCTGGCACGGGTAGCGAGCTGCGTCTTGCTCAGCCGGGTGCGGGCCAGCCCGTCGGTTAGTTGCTTGCGCAGCTCGGTGAGCGCAGCATCGGTTTCCGTCTGCTCGTCGTGCACCTGTCCGCCCCGGCTTGATGTGTTCGCCGGTGTACATCTTCGCCTGGCCGGACCCCGGCGAACACCGTTTCCGCGACCTTCGGTCACGTCAACATCCCACTGTCTGCAGGAGCTTGTCGTGTCCGCTCTCGCCGTTGTGCTGTTCACCGCCGCTCTGATTGTCGTGTTCGCGCTGCTGGCCGCCGCCGCAGCAGGCAAACTCGCCCGCCTGGACGGCGCCACCTACCCCGCCGCCCTCATGCGGGCCGCCACCACGTTCGCCGCGGTCCTCACCCTCGCCGCCGCCCTAACCGGCGCACTCGCTCAGGTCATCTCCTGAACCCCTCGGCACGGGGTGGGGTTCGTAAACGCAGGCCGGGTCGTTGCTCATCAGGGTCCCGCGCTGCCGACGTTGGCGCGATCCAGCAGGATCCGAAGGGCCCCTGATGCCTGGGCGGGAACGACTCCGTTGCCGAGTGCCTTGAGCTGGGCCGCGCGCGTCAACCCTGGCACTGCAGTGACCCACCCTGGTGCCAGCCCCATCATCCACTCGACGAACGCCGTGGCCAGGCGCCCGCGCTCGTTGGTTGCAGGCGGTGCGGCCCGGCCGCTGATGCGCTCCCATCGGGAGATCGCTGGAGCGTAGGGGCCCCACGCGTCTTCACCCGCGTTCGGCGTCCGGGAGTGCTTCTGCTCCGGGGACGGGGCGTCGAGCCGCTCGGCGTTGGGCAGCGCACCGTAGTGGGCCCCGCCCGGCAGCAGGTGCTCGACCTCGTCGGCGAGCGTTGGCCCGTGTCCGCCAGCGCGCCGCTTGTCCGGGTGCTGGCTGCCGCCGTTGGTGGCGAGTTGGGCTGTCGGGGTCTTCAGCAGCGGCTTGGCTTCCGGGCACTCCACTGTTGGGAAGGGCGGGGGCTGGTGGTGCCTCTTCCGTGCTACGCGGGTGTAGCTGATCCCCGGCGGGACGTCACGCCTGCGGCCAGGCAACGATGAACACCCTCTCGCGGCGGTGACACGCGCCGGCTTCCGAGGCGCGGTACAGGCACCATTCCGCATCGAACCGGAGGTCGGCCAGATCGCCGAGTACGGCTCCGAGGGCGCGCAGGTCTCAGAGCCGTTGTTCGTCATCCACTGCCCGGTGCTCGGATCCCACACTGCCACTGCGGGGAGTCGTGCAGCTTCTCGACGAGGCCGACGAGCTTGTCGCGCTCGGCGCCGGAGAGGCCGGGTGGGGCGACGATGCCGCGCCAGTTGGTGAAGTCGGTGTCGAGTCCGGCCTCGCGCAGGGTGGGGGCGTCAAGGCCGGCGACGCGCTCGGGTCCGGTGACGGCCAGCAGCCGCAGCTCGCCCGCCTTGATCTGGTCGAGGTACTCGCCCACGCCCGAGACACCGAAGGCGACCTTGTTGCCCAGGATGGATGCGAGGAGCTCCCCGCCTCCGTCGAAGGGGATGTAGTTGACGGTCTTCGGGGCTATCCCGGCGGCCTGCGCCATCAGCATCGGCGCGACATGGTCCGGGCCGCCGGGCGAGGATCCGCCGCCGACCGGCAGCTTTCCGGGATTCTTCTTCCAGGCTGCGAGGAGATCCTGAATGGTCTTGTACGGCGAGTCCTTGCTCACCACCACGATGTCCTGCTCCTCGGTGAGCCGGGCTATCGGGGTGGTGTCGGCGAGGGTCTTCGGCGAATGGTTGGTGTATACGGCGCCGACGACACCGAGGCCCATGGACATGGCGAGCTTGCCGTTGCCGTGCTCGCCGACGAGCCGGGTCAGACCGACGGTGCCGCCGGCGCCCGGCAGGTTGAACACCTCGATGTTGTGGGTGAGTTCGGCGTCCTCGGCGTTCTTGGCGGCCGTACGCGCGGTGATGTCGTAGCCGCCGCCGGGCGTGTTGGGGACCATGAAGCGCAGGCCGGGGATCTGCGTACCGGTGTCGGAGCCGCTGCATGCGGTGAGCAGCGGCGGCCCCACGAGCACCAGCAACGCCGCCCCGAGCAGGGCGAGGGGAGTGCGCAATCGCACGTGTGCCGCCTTCCGGGAGATGGGGAGAGGTGTGACGTGGCCCACATGTTGCCTGCGCGTTAAGAAGCTGTCTCTTTTCCGGAATCAACGGACGTTGTGGTCCTTGTGGTCGCGGCTTAGCGTGTCGGCGTGACGAAGGTGCTGGTGGTGGACGACGACTTCATGGTCGCCAAGCCGCACAGCCGCTATGTGTCGGCGACGGAGGGCTTCACGGTCGTCGGGGTGGCGCACTGCGGCGCCGAAGCGCTGCGCGCGGCCGAGAGGCTTCGGCCCGATCTCGTACTGCTCGACATCTATCTGCCCGATATGGACGGGATCAGCGTGCTGCGGGAGCTGCGCGCGGCCGAGGAGCGCGACGGACGCGCTTCCGTGGACGCCCTGTTCATCACGGCCGCGCGGGATGCGGGACTTGTGCGGGCGGCACTGCGCGCGGGCGCCCTCCACTACCTGATCAAGCCCTTCAACCAGGCGGCACTGCAGGAACAGCTGCGCCACGTGGCCTCGCTGCGCTCCCGCCTCGACCGCCTGGGCGAGGCGCGCCAGGAGGACGTCGACCAGATCTTCGGCACGCGTCCGCCGGGTTCCCGCGAACTCCCCAAGGGCCTCGCGCCGCACACCGCGGAACTGGTGGTACGGATCCTGCGGGAGCACCCGGGCGGTCTTTCGGCCACGGAGTGCGCGGAGGCGGGCTCACTGTCGCGGGTCAGCGCGCGGCGGTATCTGGAGTACTTCGTGGAGACGGGGCGGGTGGAGGTGACGCTGCGGTACGGGGGGACGGGGCGTCCGGAGCGGCGGTACCGGCGGATCGGCTGACCTGCCTGGTGTTTCATGGGCAGAAACGTCTTCGAGGGGGCATTGCAGTGGCTGGGGAAGTGTGGGCATCGGTCTTGTCGCTCACGGGTGTTGTACTCGGCGGTGGACTGACGGCCTTCGCCCAGCGCGCCACCCAACGGTCCGCCGAGCGAACGGAGGAACGGAGGCAATCTGGCCGCCACCGCGGAGGTTCGCCGGGCGGAGCAGCCGCAGGCGATCAAGGAGTTCATCGCGTGCGCCTAGGACGCCGAACGGGCCGCCTATCGCCGTCCCGAGCCGTGGGGTGACGACGAGGAAGGCTGGATGACACACACGCAGGCCGTCATGACCTCACTGTGGACCGCGGAGCGGACGGTGGTGCTGCTCTGTAACGAGACGTTGCAGGCGCCCGTTCACGTCTACGGCCGGGCGCTCAACCAGGCGGTGTGGCGAGAGATCGGCGACACCGAGGTGAACGAGCACCTCGAGGCGAGCAAGACCGCTTTCATGACCGCGGCGCGGACGAGCATGGCCGCCTGAGCCGCAACACGCGCCCGGAGCGCCTGGAGCGCCGCCGCCCGCTGGTCCCGCTCCGGTCCGATCGCGGTCCGCCTTATGGGGCGTGCTCGTGATCGGCGAGCACTTCGTGGATCACGTGTCGCGCGGTGGCCGCCATCACGGGATTCGAGTCCCGGTAGTACGGAAGCTCGATGAGCGCGATCGACAGCGCCCAGCCACGACCTCGCGCCCAGGTCGCGTCATCGACCCGCAGGCGCCGATGCGTTTGCCCCGTAACCATTTGCGCAGGTGGGGAATGTCGTAGGCCTTGTCGGCGTGGAGGCGTTGGGGTTTGAAGTGGCGGCCGTTGTGGGGATCGTGTCTCGTTTGGTGACCCTCGACCATGGGCTTCAGACCTTCGCTGTCATGGGTGTTGGCGGCGGAGACGCCGACGACCAGGGGCAGTCCGTTCGCGTCCGACAGGACGTGCATCTTGGAACCCGGCTTGCCCCGGTCCACGGGACTCGGACCTGTGAGTTCGCCCCTTTTTTAGCGCGTACGTGGGCGGAGTCGAGGACCACACGCGACACGTCGATCAGGCCGACGTCGTCGAGCCGGTGCAGGACCGCCTCGTGCAGCCGGCCCCACACCCCGGCCCGCGACCAGATCATGAACCGACGGTGGGCCGTCGACTTCGAGACCCCGAAGCATGGCGGCAAGGCCCGCCAGGCACACCCGCTCACCAGCACGTAGATGATCGCTGCGAACAGCGTCTCATCAGGCGTGTTCGGTGTTCCGCCGCCCTGCGGCCGCACCCGGTCCTCCGGAATCAACGGCCTGGCGAGTTCCCACAGGCCGTCCGGAACAATCCAACTCCACGTACCCCGCCCCATGAACGAACCAACGAGTGATCACCACATAGGACATCGTCTTAGGCAGTGGTCGACGCGTTCCGCGCGATGCTCGTCGCCCGCAGCCCTGGCTCCCGGCCGCCGCCAGGACGTGTGCCATGGGGGGCACGCCGTGGTTTGTGCTTCCGGTATCGGGCAACCTTGGCTGGTGTGGCGGTGGGTGAATGGCGGCGCCGTCGCACGTTGTTGGCGGTGATGACAGGCGCCGCGCGGCACAACTATTGAGCAGGAGCCGGGTATCGGGGGGCAGGTGTGCGCATTTGGGTCGGTGGTCCCGAGTCGGGCCCGCCGAAGGCGGTGAGCGCCGTCTTGCCGTGAAGTCAACCCCGGTAGCGGCGGACTCCTAGGGCCAGTTCGTGCGCCCCCATGCCACAAGGTTGGAAAGTCCAGGGCCGCCGGCAGCAACGTTGCCGGGTCCTGATTCGTCTGTTTGCGCCCCGGCGTGAACCCCGATGATCCGGGGTTGCCCTGCACCGAAGAAGGCGAACATCGGGCCGCCGGAGTTACCGCCGGTGGTGTCGCCTTGATGTTCGATTTCGAGGCCTCCATTGATGCCGTCATCGGTGTCGTGGACCGAAATGCCGCCCTGGAGGCTGGCTCCCACGAACCACATGCCCACGGGGTAGCCCATGTTGTTCCACAACGGCTGACCATTCCAGGCAGCGTTGTAGTTCTTGGTGCCGAAGTGACCGAGTCGGTCCGCTGTCCCGAGCGGTTCGTACAGTCGGCAGACGGCCCAGTCGTGCCCCACTGAGCCCCCGCCCGGCCCGTTCGTCTGGAAGCCCTGCACATCCGATACGTAGGATTTGACGCCAGCACCGTGGAGGGACTGGCCGTTGTAGTACGCGGGCACGAAACTCATCCACCACTCTTGGGATTGCCATGGCACAACATGGCCGGCCGTGAGGATAAGGCGGTTGCCGATGAGCGCCGCTGAACCGTGTGTTCCCTCGTTGTTGATGACTTTCCCGACGCAGCCCCAGGGGAAGCTCGTCTCGGCCAGTTCCGTCCGGTTGTCGGGGGGGAAGACGGCTTCCGGCTGAACCAGACCGCCCCTCAGCCGCGGGATCGGCTCTATTCTGCGGCTGGGAAGGAAGCGCGGCACATAGAACAGGTCGAGCCACTCGGGGCGACAGGCACGCAAATCCACGTCGGGATCGATCTCGGACAGCAGCTCTTCCGGGTGGCTGCGGATGGCCGTCTTGCCGCGCAGGGCAACCTCACCTTCGGGCCCGACCGGCACGTCGACACACCACAGATTTTTCCCGGCCCCATCCATGCGATGGACCTCTGGCTCTGGGGGGCTTCCATCGGCGAAGACGTGGATGCGCTGGCGGCTGGCTAGTTCAACCATCGCCGGAGGCCGTTCGCCGGTTCCCAGATCGGGCCGCATCTGTGCGAGTTCATATGGCGTCAGCGGCCGCTCGCCGTCTCCGACGAAGCGCAGGGGATCCACGGTCCGCTTGCTGGTTGACATAGTGTGCCTCCGAGGACAGTAGAAGACGATCACGCTTGGCTGCTCGCCGTGCCAGGAGGCGGCTGGCGGCCGCTGCCGGGAGCCCGCACGGCCGGATCAATCGGGTGTGCGGTCGGACCGCTCGTAGCCGAGACTTAGCGGTGCCAGCGCGCCAAAGCCCTCTTCCAGGACACCACTGATCAGCCTGAGTCGCATCCGCGCAACTGGGGGTGCCCGCCACCCGCTGCGGGGTGGCCTCCTCCGGGCTCTCGGCTTGGTCGTTCCAGCAGTTCAGCCAAGGCGACAAGAGGGCCTTACTGATCGTTTCGGAATGAGATTCGTTGTGGTGCTTGGCAGTTGGGTGTGGTGTCGGCAGGATCTGTTGGGTGTCTGCTGATCTTGTGCCTGATGACCTGTGGGAACGCGTGGCCCGCTGTTGCCTGCTCGTCCGCCTCGGCGGCATCGGTATCCCGGGCGGTTGCCGGCGGATGACCGGGCTGCGTTGCGGGGCATCGTTTACGTGCTGTGCAAGAGCGTGAGCTGGCGGGACGTTCCGGCTGAACAGGTTGGCTGCAGAGGGGTGACGGCCTGGCGGCGTCTGCGGGACTGGACCGAGGCCGGTGTCTGGCCGCAGCTGCACGAGGTACTGCTGACTGAGCTGCGGGCCGCGGGCCTGCTGGAGATGAACGACGCGGCCGTCGACGCCTCTCATGTCCGGGCCCTCAAAGGGGGGCTCACACCGGACCTTCGCCAGTCGACCGCACGCCCGGGCAGCAAGCACCACCTGATCACCGACCGGCACGGCACCCCCTTGGCCGTCTCGCTAACCAGCGGAAATCATCATGACGTCACTCAGCTGATGCCATTGCTGGACGCGACACCCCGCATCCGCGGGACGCGCGGGCGACCGAGGCACCGGCCGGGCCGCTGTTCGCCGACCGCGGCTACGACTCCGACAAGCACCGCCGCCTTCACCGGGCCCGCGGCATCACACCGAAGATCGCTCGCAAGGGCACAGCCCACGGCTCCGGCCTGGGCAGGACCGGCTGGGTCGTCGAGCGGACCTTCGCATGGCTCCACCAGTTCAAGCGGCTCCGGATCCGCTACGAGATACGCGCCGATCTCCACTTGAGCCTGCTCCAACTCGCTTGCAGCATCATCTCCTTGAGACGACTCCGAACCTCATTCTGAAACCATCAGTTAGCACCTCCGTAAGCCGCCCCCACGATCTGCGCGTGTCAACACCGCAGCTCAGCGAGGCGTTTGGGCCATACGGAGAGCCTGCGGGTGGGAGCCAACCAAGATCTGCTGCCGATGCACGGGACGATCCTCACGCCGCAGCCCCGAGGGCAAGCACCTCAGCCCTCTAAAACTGACGCTCATCGTTGACACCTGGGTCTCCGATCACGACGGAGATCCGCATGCCGAAGTCCACCCCCACCACTCCACGATGGTTCTGAAGCGCCAACGGCGCTTGCCGCACCCGCCGGTTCTGCGGTCGGCGCAACATGACCGCCTCGTCACGAAGTTCTATATGAGGGCAAATCGGCATGCAGGTTGAAGGAGGGTCGTATATCGGATCATCCTTGGCGTCATGAGTCTCGCCTCGACCTCCTTCGAACTGCCCGCCACGGGCGACTACGCCTACGACTGGGCCCTGGTCGACGTGGAGACCTCGGGACTCATGGCCCGGCGGGACCGGGTACTGTCCGTCGCGGTGATCACGATCGGTCCGGACGGTGAGCAGGCCGGGGAGTTCTCGACGCTGCTCAATCCCGGGTGCGATCCGGGGCCGGTGGAGGTGCACGGGCTGACCGTCGAGCGGCTGCAGGGGGCACCGACCTTCGACCAGGTCGCCGGGCGGATCGGAGCGATGCTCCAGGACCGGGTCCTGGTCGCTCACAACGCCCAGTTCGACTACGACTTCTTGGCCTACGAGTTCGCCCGTGCGCGGATGTGGCTACCGGTGTCGCAGCGGCTGTGCACCCTGGCTCTGAATCGCCAGGTGGATCCGCCTACGGACGACATGAAACTCGGCACCCTCGCCGCCCACTACGGCATCCCCCAGCAGCGGGCTCACGATGCACTGGACGACACCCGCGTACTGGCGGGGATCCTACGGGCGTCACTGCGCGAGGCAGCCCGGCTCGATCTGCCGTTGCCGCTGGTGACCTGCCCGCCCCGGGCAGAATCCCAGTTCACGCCCAAGCCGCCCAAGACTCCCTGCGCCTACCGCAATCCGGGACGGCTGACTCCCGGCGGGCCGCTCCAGCAGGGCATGAAGGTCGCGATCACCGGTGAGACCGCCCACGCCCGGGCGGAGCTGGTCGGGCGGGCGGTTGCCGCCGGGCTGAACATGATGACCTCCGTCAGCCGGCACACCAGCGTGCTGGTCACTAACGAACCGGCGTCCGGATCGGCAAAGGCCCGACGCGCGTTCGCCGAAGGCGTGCCGGTCATCGACGAGCACACCTTCCTACGGCTGCTGGCTGACGTACGGCCGGGGACAGCGCATGAGGCGACGGCCGTCGCTGTCGTTCCGGTGGCTGAGCCGGAAGCAGAACCAGTCGCCGGGCCCGTGGAGGAGCTGGTGCCCACGACAGCCCCTGCCGCATCCGTCCCGGAAGCAGCGGTGCTCCCCACGGCCTGCCCCGGCGCGTCAGTCCCCGCTCCGCGCCAACCGGAGCCCTCCGCCGGCACCTTGGACAAGCCTCTGGCGGGGCGTCGGGTGCTGGTACTCGGTGGTGCCCATGCCGTTGCCGCGGCCACTCGTACCCGCGTCGTCGAGCTGGGCGGGTCCGCGGCGATCAACCTGTCCGCCAGCGTCACCGATGTCGTACTCCTGCCGGGCGGGGAGGGCGACCGGCGCATGAGCCGCATCACCGCACTCGAACTCCCCCTGCACAACCTGCACTGGCTCACCGCGCCCACCGGCACCGACCAGGACGCGGCGGCCTTCCGGCCTCAGGAGCCGCACGTGATGCCGAGAGGCGGCGTCATCGACCTGCCCATGCCGCACGGCACACCCGCCCCCGAGTGGTACGTCACCGCCGGCTGGGCCCCGCAGCCTGACTGCGCGATCGACGTCGTCGCCTTTCTCCTCGACGAGGACGAACAGGTCACCTTCGACGAGGACTTCATCTTCTACGGGGCCCCAGAGAGCCCCGCCGGGACGGTGCGGCTGCTGACCGGCGGCCCCGCCGAACAGACCATCGCCCTCGACCTGGCATCCCTGCCACCTGCGACCCGCAAGGTCGTCGTCGCCGCGGCTATCGACGGCGCCGCCACCTTCGGCACGGTCGGTGCAATCCAGATCGGGGCGGCCCCCGGCAGCAGCGGAGCACCGCTGACCCGGGCCACCCTGGACGCCGCCACCACCGAACGCACGATGCTGCTCGCGGAGATCTATCGCAGAGGTCCGGTCTGGCGCCTACGCGCCGTCGGCCAGGGCTACGACCACGGCCTCGACGCCCTCGCACGCGGATACGGGGTCGACATCGCCGACTGAACAACGGTGCCGGAGGCGGAGGTCTGCGCGTCCCCGGGTCTGGGTCAGGCCCGGCGGCGCGGTGCGGGCGAGGAACCAGGCGTGGGAACCGGCAGTACGGGCCGCCGAACTGCCGCCCGAGGTGCTAGCCAGGGTCGCCGAGTACGCCACCGCTCTGTGGGACGGGCTCGGCCTGCGCGGCTCGGCACGCGTCGACTTCATCCTCACCGAGGACCACCAGCCGTACGTCCTGGAGGTCAACAGCACGCCGGGCATGTCGACAGCTTCGCGCTCGGCAACTGTTGCGTGGTGACGGCACCCCTGGCCGATTGCTTGCGGCAGACGGCAAAAGGGGTCAACTTCGCAGTGCGGCGGCCACAACGAGGCGCCTTGGCGCGTATCCGAGGGTGAGTTCGTCTCCGGGGCACGGCACGAATTGTGGACCATCCTCTGCTCTGGCCACAGGGCGCGGCCCCCCTCAAGGCAGGGAGGCCCCATCCATATTCGTCAGCCTGACGTGAATCCTGGTCGAACCTAGTCCTAGTTAGCCCTAGCTAGCCGCTGCTCTGCGATGCTGGAGGTCGATCGAGAGGGGCCGCAGCGATGCAGTGGAAGATCCACGGGGAACGTCCGATCTACGAGAACAGCTGGGTGAACCTGTGGCTCACCGACGTCGAGACGCCGGACGGGAACCGGTGGGAGCACCACGTCGTCAAGCTCCGGCACCTGGCCGTGGCCGCAGTGGTCAACGAGCGGCGCGAGGTTCTGATGATGTGGCGGCATCGCTTCATCACGGACGTCTGGGCATGGGAGCTGCCCATGGGTCTGGTCGAGGAGGGTGAGACGCCAGCCGATGCGGCGGCCCGTGAGGTGCTGGAGGAGACGGGCTGGCGGCCCGGTCCGATCAAGTCGCTGATCTACGCCGAGCCGGCCAACGGCATCACCGACTCCCAGCACCACGTCTTCCGGGCCGACGGGGCGACGTACGAGGGTCCGCCGACCGAGAAGAACGAGTCGGACCGGATCGAGTGGATCCCACTGGCCGACGTGCGGGGCATGATCGACCGTCGTGAGATCGTCAGCAGTGGCTCCCTGGTCGGACTGCTGTACGTGCTCATGGACGAGGCGATCCACTGACCTGGCGCGGCAGCACTTCCCGGAGCCGGGCCTCGAATGCCACCGCGGCCGGTTCCCGGCGGAAGGGCTCCAGCTGCTCGTAGAACTCCCGGAGGTGGCCGGCGACTCGTTGCGAGCTGACAGCCGCTGCCGGGGCGAGGGCGTCCATAGCCGTGTGGCATGCCTCGTCAAGTTTGCCGCGCTGGAGCTGGGTGCGGGCGAGCCAGAAGGCGTGGAAGGCGCGGCCTCGGTGGTTCGTCTGGTGTTCTCGGCGAAGGGCGTCCGCGATGAGGGGTTCGGCGAGGGCGGCTTCGCCCAGGCGGCCGTGCGCGATGCCGGTGTCCACGATCAGCTTCGGTTCGTCGAAATAGGCGACCCAGGCCGGATCCGGATCGCCGGTGCTGATCCCTCCGAACTGGGTGTGGGCTTCCGAGATCGCGGTGTGGGTCGCGCCGTGGTTGCCGAGGGTGGCGTGGGCGAAGGCTTCGCGCATCGCGAGCATGGCCAGCACGCGCGGCGTCGTCCCTGCGGCCGCTCGGGCCTGGTCCTGGGCGGCCGTGACGAGTGCGAGGGCATCGCCGGGCTTGTCCTGGTAGGTGGCCTGAAGGCTCATGCAGGCGAGGACGTTAGCCATGAACTGGCGGTCGTCGATGGCCTTGGCCAGGCCGAGGGATTCGGTGAAGTAGGCGCGCGCCTGGTTGTACTGGCGGGCGTCGAAGTAGATCCATCCGGTGAGCCGGGCCAGCTCGGCCGCGATGCTGTGCAGGCCGTCCCGCAGAGGAGCCGGACGCTGCTCCTTGAGGAGATCGACTACGTAGCGGAGCTGGCCGACGACCGCCGGCCGTAAGGTCTCGCCGCCGTGCTCGTCGTCCCGGCGCCAGTAGTCCGCGATCGACGAGTGCAGCGCGTCCAGCGTCGACGCGCTGAGATCCCGCTCGGCCGCCAGGGCGAGGATGCTGTCGACGTCCGCCCCCTGTAGTCCGGTGACAAGCGGTTCGACGGCTGAGGCCGACACCTCGGCCGGTCCGCGGGGCGTGACCGTCAGGCTGGGCGGCGTCTCCCAGGAACGGCGGGCAAGGCCGAGCATGTGTCCGGGGATGCGCAGTCCGTCCGAGATCCGTTCGATCACGTCCATGTGCAGCAACTGCCGCCGTCCGGCGATCACCTCGCCCACGCGGCTCGGGGTCAGGTCGCAGCGGCGCGCGATCATCGACGGATAGATGCCTGCTCGTGCCTTGACCAGCTGAAAGATGCGGCCGAAGTCTCTGGCCTGGCATGCCTCGATCATCACTGGGTCCGTGAGCAGGCTGACCGGGAGTTCCTTCGAGCGAGATGGCTCGGGCATCGGGCACGCTCCGGCATGAGGACTACGGATCGCTGCACTTGGTCAACCGAGGGTGATGTTACCCAGGTTGGGTAATCTGCTTGGCCTTTCTGGCCGGGCCCGCGGATCGCGATGCTCCTGGCCATGGCGAACGGACAGGACGACGTACGGATGACGCTGCGGGTCTCCCGCGACTCCGGCCAGACGTGGGGGCCTCTCGCGGAGGTACGCGTGGGCGAGGACCCGGTGGTCCCGGAGAACCCGGGCCGCTACCCGCCGTGCGTCTGCCCCCGGTGCTCGAAGCAGGAACGGAATGCCGTCGCGTCCTTCCGGATGGTGTCGTGATGCGTTGCGCGTACTGGCGCCGGGTGCCCCCTCGACCTGGCACGGGAAGCACGGGAGAAGTCGGCCGCGAAGTACATCGACAGGGCGGTGCAGTGCCAGCTGTCCGCGCACGACGAAGGTGAGCACTTCGGCCTCCTCACCGACGCCGGCGCGTACGGGACCGCGCTGTGGCTCCGCTGGGACGGGACGGACGAGGCGGAACTTGCCGTGTTGCCGGACTGCTCGGTGGCCGCCCCGGGTCCTGACGGTGAGGGCTGCTGTCTGTTCGCCGACCACGCCAAGCAGCACACATGGGAAGACGCCCTGGAGGAGGTCTCGTGCACCAACTGATCGCGAGCCCGCACAAGACCCGGCGCCCTCGCTCGCCTCGCAACGAACAGTGCGGGGACTGCGGTGGCAGCGGCGCCAACTCGTCCGGCAAGACCTGCGACACCTGTAACGGCCTGGGCGAGATCCACTGCCGCGCCGGCCGCCAGGAGCCCCATGCGCTGTCCCGCTCCGTGATCCGAAAGGAAGGCCACCGATGACCCACGCTCTGATCGCCTCCCCGTTCCTCGACGGACACCTTCTCCTCAAACCCGGGGCAAGGGCTGGCGCCCGAATCTCCGCGGACCACTTCGAGGGCCTGCGCCAGGCCGCCACCGACGGTGGGTCGCTTCCCACCTGGGTGGTGCAGACCGCCGCCGACGTGTGGGGCCTGGACCTGGGCGGCCAGACCGCGCAGGGCACCGTGCTGGTACGCGAGCCGTCCCCATACGGCTACTGCCGGGCGTCCTGGGAGATCAACCTCGGCTGCAACTTCGGCTGCAAGCACTGCTACCTCGGCGAGCGCCCGTTCTCCGGCCTCGGCTGGGAGGACAAAGTGCGGCTGCTGGACATCATGCGCGAGGCCGGTGTCCTCTGGCTCCAGATCACCGGTGGCGAGCCCACCATGGACCCCCACTTCCAGGGCGCCTACCGGTACGCCTGGCAGGCCGGGATGATGCTCACCATCTCCACCAACGGCTCCCTGCTCTGGCGGCCCGACCTCCTCAAGCTCTTCCGCGACTGCCCGCCCTACCGGCTGGTCGTCAGCATGTACGGGGCAAGCGAGGAGTCCTTCGACATGCTCACCCAGCGCCGTGGCGCGTGGAAGGCGTTCCGGCGCGGCATGGACGCCGCCCGTGAGGCTGGCCTGCCTCTCCGCATCAACGTCGTGGTGACGGAGGACAACGCCTCCGAGGCCGACGAGATGGCCGCTCTCGCCGAGGAGTGGAACGTCGAGAACCACGCGTACACGAACATGACGCCCACGATCTACGGCGGCGGTGAGCCACTCCTCGCCCAGTCCGCCGCCCACCTGCGGCAGCGCAAGCCGTTCGCCGGCTGCAACGCGGGACACACCTTCTTCCACGCCGACCCGCACGCCAAGGTGTCGATCTGCAAGGTCGGCCGGGACGACCAGATCGACCTGATGGCCGAAGGCATCGACGGCCTCACCCGGCTCGGCGCCATCGCCGACCGCCTCATGCTTCGCACCGGTGGGTGCGAGGGCTGCGCCCTGTCCGGCACCTGCCGGGTCTGCCGCCCCCTGGCCAAGCACTACCAGGAAGCGAAGGCGCCGCTGCACAGCTACTGCCAACACGGAGACAAGGAGAACGCCTCATGACCCCGCCCGTACTGGTGCCCCTTCTGCCCGGCCCGCCGACCTCGGCCCGCCGCGCCGCCCCGCCCGTCGCGACCGCGTCGATCACCGCCGTCCAGGACCTCGACGTGATCGTGGAGAGCGCGGAGTGCTCCTGCGACGCCGGTGACGACAACCCCCACTGACCGACAGATCCGGTCAACTCCGTTCAGGCCCCGGCGTGCTCGCGTCGGGGCCTGAGCCCTGACCGGCTCACCGTTAGGGTGCCGCTCATGTTCTTCCGCTGGGACTGGCTCCGGCCTGTACTGACCGCGCCGATCATGCCGACTCTCGGTCCCGTCCACCCCGATGCCCTGACCGCTGGCATGTTCGAGGACACCCTGCGAGTGGCCGACACCGGAGACTTCCTTCCGTACGACAAGGACCGGCGCTGGGGCGGCGAGAAGGACGAGAAAGTCCTCCGCGAGGACGTGGTGCACCAGCCCGAGCACACCCTCATCCCCACACTGACTCGGCGTGGACGGGGCACCGTGAAGGTCTTCGCCTACGGGCTCCGCGACAGCGTCGTGGAGGAGGCCGCCGAGCTGGCCGCGAAGCTCGCCGCCGCGCACGACATGGTCAACGCCCGGGTCGTGCGCCCCCTTGGTCCTGAGACCGCACACCCGCGCGGCACCCGCGTCCAGCTGAAGGACTTCACCACCGGCCCCTGCCCCGACCCGGGCGGTCCGGTCCGGCCCGTCACCGCCTGGCCGGCCGCCGTGCGAGAGACCTTCGCGCCGTTCGCCGAGGCGATGGCCGCCGATGGCCTGGCCTTCCTCCACACCCAGATGCAGGCCGGCCGGTGCGGCCCGGTTCTCACCGCCGCCGTCGAGGACCGCGTCGTGGGGGCGATCGGCCCCATGGAAGTACGCCCCGACGCGATCGGACGTCTCCAGCTCATGCCCCAGTACTTCGCCGTCCTGCCCGAGGCCCGAGGACAGGGTCTCGGACGTGTCCTGTGGCGGGCCGCGATGCACTGGGGCCAGTCCCACGGCGCTACCTACCAACTCCTCCAGACCGAGGTTGACGGCCCCTCCGACCGGCTGTGCCAGGCCGAAGAACTCACCTCCCTCGGCTTCACCCACACCACAGCGGCGTAACTGCCGGATCTAGGAAGGCGCGAGGTCACAACCTGTCCAGTGCCTCTCGGGTGATCCACCTCATCACCGCGCCTCGTCACCATCGATGCGTGTGTTGTAGGCGTGCGTGATGTACGTCGTCGCGGCCTGAGAGATGATCTCCGGCATGACAAACGGGGTAGCGGCGGGGGCAGGGTCGGGGGCCAACGAGGCTGACGCCTGGCGCGCACGATTGGGCTGGGCGTTCGGCCTCATAGCCGACGATCCCGCTGAGCGAGAGGCGGCACTCGCGCATCTGGATGGGGCCAGGAAGAACACCTGGGCGGCTCTCGACCGGTGGAACGAGCTGTGGCACCTCACGAGGCCACTGGGACCGGAGGAGCAGTACCAGGAGCCGGCCTTCAGGCGGGCGCGCGAGGTGTACGCAGACATGTGTAGCCATTCCCTGCCCGAAGGGCTGTGGGTGGGCGAGGGTGCCCACGGGCCGGTTCTGCCCTATGCGCTTCTCTTTCTGGAGTGGGAAGCGCGGTTCCCCCGCGAGTGGACAGAGCATGCAAAGGCGTGGGGCACGAAACAGTCACTCATCCGCCGCATGGCCGTTGCCGATCATGATCAGCCGACCAGGGCGAAGCTCATCGACCTCGTCGAGGTCGTCGTCCAGCGGGCCTACCGCTGCAAGGACCGCGAGTACGTTCGCGTCGCACGAGCAGTCGACGGTGAGGATCTTCGCCGCAGGCTCGGTACGGCCGCCGCCTCGGACAACCCATGGGCACGACTTCACGCCGGCTACGTCCTCTGGCTTCTCGATCGCCCCGAGGTACCGAACACGCATCACGTTTGGCGAACGTGGGTCGCAGAAGCGCCCAGAAGGCAGCGTGGCTCCTCCGGTCCCTGCGGGTAGTTCCGGGCTACCGCACGCACCCGTCCCCGTACCCCCCTGCGCCTGCCCTGGATGTCGGAGTCTTCACGCGCCAACCACCGCCCACGCTCTCGCCGTTCGCTCATGCAGGCGCGGGTTGCCACGCGGCCGGCCGGAGCGGCTTTGGCCGGTGTCCTGTTCGGGTTGGGGTCGGGCATGTTCAGGGGGCCGTACGCTGGCCCGGCAACTCGGGCAGGCTTTTGAGGTACGCCGACCTATCGCCATTACTGACTTTGTTGGCGTGGTGTCGTCAAGGTGAGTCCGGTTTCGGCGAGGCATCCGTTGATGAGGTTGCTGCGGTACTGGATCTGATCGACGTGCCGCTTGGGCCGGTAGATCAGCCGTGAGCGTTCGCCTTGCTTGTAACACGCCAGAGCGGCGACGGAGAAGCGGCGCTGAGAACGTCCCCGGACCCGGATGACGGGTGTGCGTCCGCGCCGGGCCCAGGTCCGTGCGGTGGGCGGCGTCATCGAGAAGCCGGCTTCGTCCTCGAAGCACAGCCAGGCGTCGAGCGCCGCCACGGACCTTCCACCTGCGGCCAGGTCTCCTTCCAGCCCGCCACGGCCTCCTCGTCGCGCTCGATGGCGCGGCGGGCCGGGACCTGGTGGCTGAAGCCGTGCCGGTGCAGCATCTGCGCGATCGCCGACAGCGTCATGCTCTTGTGGAACCTGCGCCCGATCAACGTCTTGATGCGCGCCAGCGTCCACGTCTGGTCCAGCCAGCCGTGCGCGACTGGGCCCTTGGCGAGCTCCTGCTCGAGCACGGTGGACAGGGCCTCGCTGAGTTTGGGCCGTGAGACGGGCCCAGCGGACCGCAGCCCCTCGGTGCCGGCCTCGTGCCAGGCCCGGCGCCAGCGCTGCACCGAGCGCACACTCACCCGTAAGTCCTTGGCGACCTCGGCGTTGGAGGCACCGGCAGCGAATCGCTCCGCGGCCTCCAGCCGGATCCGCTCGCGAAACGCCTGCCGTTCAGGCGTCAGCCCACCACCCTGCGGATATCTCACACAACCGGCATACCGCGACGATCACGCATCGTCAGCCCCCAACGACATCACGCCGAAAAGGTCAGTAGTTGCGTTCCTGAGACAGGCGGACTGCGGTTCCCTATGGTGTCCCCATGGATCGGGACGAACCTGTCGGTTTCTGGAGTTATACGCGTCGGGACGACGATATTGAACGTGGAAAGATCAAGGGATTGGTCGATCTGATCTCAGATGAGTTCGAGATCACGACTGGCCGCGAACTGCACATCTTCTTCGACAAAAAGGATATTTCCTGGGGCGAGGAGTGGCGCTCTCGCATTGACTCCGCGATCATGGGGACAACATTCATGATCGCTATCATTACTCCGCGTTTCTTTAGGAGCCAGGAGTGCCGTCGAGAAGTGATCACCTTCTCCAGCCATGCGTCGAGCCTCGGACTGGATGACCTCTTGCTTCCCATTCTCTATAGCGGTTCATCTGACCTCCTTGACGAGAATCCCGACGATGAATTGGTCGCCTTGATCAAAAGGCGGAATTATGTCGATTGGACGGCTCTTCGGCTGGAAGATGAAGGGTCTCCTAGGTACCGCCAGGCAGTTCATGAGCTTGCCATTCGCTTGGCGGAAATTCTTGCGAGCGCCAGCGAGAGGGAGCCGACCGCACAAGAGGAAGCACTAGCCGTTGACGACCAGGCAGGGATCGTAGAACAGCTTGCCGAAATGGAAGACGCTCTACCGCGCTTGGCTGAGTGCCTGACTGGCTTCGGTGAAGTAACGGCAGAAATCGGCTCCCATATGGAGTGGGCTACCGGCGAGATCAGCGAATCCGACAAGCGTAACGGTGGGTTCGCGGGAAGGTTGCGGGTCAGTCAGCAATTGGCCAGTCGGCTGCAAGATCCTGTGCAGAGGTTTGCTAAATGGGGCGACCAGTACGCGGCCGAGCTGGCGATCGTTGACCCCGGCGTCCTGACGCTCATTAGGATCTCCAGAGACCCGGAACTCCCGCAGGAAGATCGCGCGACCCTCGGCGAGTTTTTCAAGGCTGCCCTAGGGGCGGCATCCGCCTCGCGTGACAATGTTCCAATTCTCGTGGGCTTTTCTTCCAATGCGGAGGAAATCGCCAAATTCAGCAAGAGCGTTCGACCTCTTATGATGACCCTGAAAAAATCAGCACAAAGGGTCGTTGATGGTCAATCCGTTATGGATGAGTGGGAGCGACTGATCCAAGAAGATGGTGGAGATAATACCGCTTCACCTGAGTAATTTTGAGACGTGAAGCGTGATGACTCCTATCAGCTGATCGGCGAATACATTCGACTGAAGGTGACTCGCCCATTGAGGCCCACCGCCTCGACGCGTCGCTCCATCACTGGCCCGCCTGCTCCCTCCCAAGAGTTCGAGTTCTCCAGTAGGCCATCGCCGCCGCGCCGAAGCCGGCCGCTACGAACACGCATCCCAGCCAGAAGAGCGGCGTGCTCTGCCGCTCCACGCCGCCAAGCAGCATCGCCACCATGCCGAGGACGGGAAGCAAGACCGCGCCAGCCGTCCACCACTGGCCCTTACGAGCTTGGCCAATCGCTGAGGCCAACCCGAGCACGAAGACCAGCATCATCACTGCCACTGCTATCCACATGACGGCAGTCTGCCGCGTCCTCGTCTGCCGCATACCCGCCACGTGCTCGACCGGCAGAAGGAACCCCGTGGCATGACGCTTTTCCACAGGTCATCGCATTGATCATCTAGACGGCCCCAAGTCGGCGAGGCCCCACGTCACTTCTTCCGATGCCCGCCCCCATGACCTCATCTACTGCTGACATCAACGAGGGCGCACAGCTGCATCCTTGAACGACCCAGTACAGCAGTCGGAGGCCCAGGCCTGCGCGCAACAGAGGGACGGCGATCGAACTCCTCAAGCGGTGATCAACTGTTCTGCGCTCGCTCCGTGGGCCATGTGTGGGCCAGAGCGATGGATTCGCGGGACAAAAGGCAGTACTGCGCAGGTCAGAGTGCATCCGCCACGCGGCACCGCGACGCTCTTGAAAACCGTCATGGCGTCACCGTGGGTTCAAATCCCACACCCACCGCCAGGTCAGCGTAAGAGCTGGTCAGAGGGGTGCCTCTCACTGAGAGGCACCCCTTCTGTGTTCAGCCTGCCTCACCCTGGATCGCCGGTATCCCTGTGTTAACCAGGGCATGTGGCCAAGCTGCGGCCAGGGTTTCCGCCGGCCTATGAGCCCGGCTCGGGTTCAACTGACCATTCCGCCTCGTAGTCCGGGTGATCACTGTGCTCTGCGGCCATCTGCTTCACCGCGATGCTCAAGCCGGTAGCTCGATCGCTCACGAAAGAACCCTGGGTGTCGGTGCCCGGGCCCGTCGCTTCCGTGTAAGCGTCAACGATGGCCCGGTGTGCCTCAACGCGGCGGATCACGCGCGCTGGATCGTGGCGTGCCATGTGGTCGGCGATGGCGAGGTGGACCCTGATTTCGGCTCCGGTGTCGAGAACCAGGGAGGTTCTTTCTGCCCGCCACCGTCCGTCCTCCACGATGCAGTCCAGCGCCAGGTTCATGTCCTCGTCGAGGCGAGCATGTATGAAAGCCACAAGGGAGTCCGTCATGGACCGACCCTGCCCTAGTTGGACCCCGCATTGGGAGCTGGCTCTGCCCCTTGCTCCGCGAAGCCCCTGTCGATTAGTTCGTTCATGCGGTCCATACCTTTCTTGGTGGGTTCGTTTCCGGTCATTCGTAAGATCGGGAAGCCCAGGGGGCTCTGGGTGTGGCTGTCATGTGGCTGCCGCTTGTGGCTCAGGAGGACTGGCCGCCCGGAGCCCCGCGACGACTCGGCCACTCATTGGGATGCGCGAACTGAATCGCTGTGTATGGACACGTCGGCGAGGTCGTCTGCTGGGACTTGGAACGGAACGACTTGGGAGGTGACCGTGCCTGACCTCTGGGCCGGTACGGACGCGGGCAAGGCCGAGCATCACTGCACGGTGATCGATGCAGACGCCACGGTGGTGCTCTCGCGCCGGGTGACGAACAACGAGCCCGAGCTGCTGGAGCTCATCGCGGATGTCCTCGACATCAGCGACGAGGTGACCTGGGCGGTTGACCTGAACGCTGGTGGTGCGGGTCTGCTGATCACGCTGCTGGTCAACCACGGGCAGAAGCTGCTCTACATCCCCGGCAGCGCTGTCCATCACGCCTCCGGCGCCTACCGCGGCAGTGGGAAGACGGATGCGAAAGACGCCTTCGTCATCGCCGACCAGGCGAGGATGCGCCGGGACCTGCAACCCTTGGCGGCGGAGGACGAGATAGCGGTTGACCTGCGGATCCTGACCGCCCGCCGCTACGACCTGACCGCCGACCGCACCCGGGCGATCAACCGGATGCGGGCCCAGATGCTGGAGTACTTCCCGGCCCTGGAACGGGCCTACGAGTACAACGTCTCCAAGGCCGCGCTCCTCCTTCTGACCGGCTACCAGACTCCGGCCGCCCTGCGGCGCATCGGCAAGAACCGCCTCGCCACCTGGCTGAAGAACCGCAAGGTCCGCAACGCTCCCGCCATCGCCGCCAAGGCGATCGAGGCCGCCGAGGCCCAGCACACCGCCGTCCCGGGCGAAAAGACCGCGGCGGCCATGGTCGCCCGGCTGGCCAGGGAGGTGATTGCCCTCGACGAGGAAATCGCGGAGATCGACAAACTCATTGAGGGCCGGTTTCGCGAGCACCAGCACGCCGAAGTGATCACGAGCCTGCCCGGCATCGGCACCCTGCTGGGCGCCGAGTTCATCGCCCTGACCGGTGGCAACATGGACGCTTTCGGCAGCGCCGACTGCCTGGCCGGCGTCGCGGGACTGGCCCCTGTCCCCAGGGACTCCGGGAACGTCAAGGGGAACCTTCGCCGCCCGCGCCGCTACAGTCGGCGGCTCCTGCGTATGTGCTACCTCGCCGCCCAGGTCGCGGCCTACCACTGCCCTGTCTCGAAGGCGTTCTACCAACGGAAGCGAGCCGAGGGAAAGAACCACAAGCAGGCCGTCCTGGCCCTCGCGCGCCGCCGTCTCAACGTGCTGTGGGCCCTCATACGCGACAACCGGACCTTCGAGATCAGCCCACCCGGACAGGATGCCGCAGCGGCATGACTCACTCACGATGCGTCACCAGCCTCGCTTGACAACATCATTGGGAGTCCTCCTCCCCATCCAGCACCTTGTAGCGCTGCAGAACGGCGATGCTCTGGCCGGCCCGCCTGTGGGCCGGGAACAGGTGACCAGCGGCAACCATCAACGACCGGTGATGCCTACTCCCTCGCAGGTCAGAACGCCGTGCACGCTGACCGCCAGCTCACACCTTCGCCGCACCGGTTCTTCGACATGTGGGTGACTCACTTCCCTACGACTTGCTCGGGGAGCCACACGGGGAGCCACCACGGCCAACACGAGGCGGCGCTCCCTGGACGACTACGGACGATGCCCCCGCCTTGACCAGGGGGCGGGCCCGCTCAACGCTGCCGTTTCCTGAGCAGCCTCTTAGCACCTCCTTAAAACCACCATAAGGATCGCCATCCCCCCTCCCAGCAGGCGATTTCGACGTCCCGAGCGGCTAGCTTGCTGATCGCCGGGGCCGGTTCGAACAGTCGGCGCAGTAGGTCCTACGGGGGGCCGCACCGCCCGTTCGAGCCTGCCTCGGGTCCCCCCATATGCCGCTTGAAGGAGAACGTCACCATGACCGCTCGCCGTAAGGCCGCCTCGGTCGCCGCCCTCGGGTTCGCACCGTTCGCGTTGGCCGGGCTGGCTGCCGCTCCGGCCGTTGCGCACGGGTCGATGACGGACCCGGTCAGCCGGGTGTCCGCCTGTTTTGCCGAGGGGCCGGAGAGCCCGGACTCGGCAGCCTGCAAGGCGGCGGTCGCGGCCAGTGGGACGCAGGCCTTCTACGACTGGAACGAAGTAAACATCGCCAACGCCGCCGGCAACCACAAGCAGTTGATCCCGGACGGCAAGCTGTGCAGCGCGGGTCGCGACAAGTACAAGGGCCTCGATCTGCCCCGCGGCGACTGGCCGTCGTCCAAGCTCGCCTCCGGCAATCACACCTTCCACTACAAGGCGACCGCCCCGCACAAGGGTTCCTTCGAGCTGTATCTCACCAAGGACGGTTACAACCCGTCGAAGGCCCTCAAGTGGTCGGACCTGGAGGAGAAGCCGTTCGCGAAGGTCACCAACCCCAAGCTGGTGAACGGTGAGTACGTCTTCGACGGCATCGTCCCGAACAAGTCCGGCCGTCACCTGATCTACTCCATCTGGCAGCGCTCGGACTCCCCCGAGGCGTTCTACACCTGCTCCGACGTCGTGTTCGGCAAGGACAACGGCAGCGCGGGCGGCGGTGCGGCCCCGGTCGCCTCCGCCCCCTCCGACAAGGAGATCGCGGACAGCACGGACAAGTCCACGGTCGACCACAACGGCCATGGCGGCGACGAGCATTCGGAGCACTCGGCGGCTCCGGCCACCCCGGCCGAGCAGTCGGACAAGCAGGCGGACGAGCAGTCGGCCGGCAACGCTCCCGAGGCCAACGGCGCCGCCGAGCCCGCCGTCGCGCCGGACGCCCGCAGCGAGAACCTCGCCGAGACCGGTGGCGACAGCAATACCCCGTACATCGCCGTCGTCGGCGCCGCCGCCCTCGCCATCGGTGCCGCCGCGATGTTCGGCACCGTCCGCCGTAAGGCCACGGCCACCGGCGGGCGTCACGGCCGCTGATCGTCAGCACTGGAGAAGCGACTGCGGTCCGCTCCCCCGAGGGGAAACGGACCGCAGTCGCTCGTTTCTCAGGAATCTCCCGGGAATCTCAGGAGAAGACCGACGCGCAGTTCGTCCGCGTCGCGTGCGCCGGGTCAAGTGCGTTCGCGACCTCGTGGTACGCGATCCGGTCGAACAGCCCGATCGCCAGATGCTCCGACAGGTCGACCGCGCACAGGTCCTGGAGAAGGACGTTGCGCACATCCGGTCCGACCAGGAACTGCGAGCGGTACGGGGTGGCGACCTCGTCGTAGCGCGTGGTGATGACGGTGTAGTGCACGCCGGGCACGGTGTCGCCGCCCGCGTTGAGTTTCGTCAGGAAGGCGGAGCCGACCGTCTGGTCGGCCAGCCCCGGGGTGGCGGCCCTGAGCAGATCCTCGGCGCCCGGGAAGTACGGCAGCAGGTTGGCAAGGCCGCTCAGCGTGGTGCCGTGATTGTCGGGCCCGAGGCCGACCAGCGCGTTCACCTTGTCGGCCCCGCCCAGGAACTTGAGGTAGTAGCGCGGCATCAGGCCGCCCTGGGAGTGGCCGACGAGGTCCGCTTTGGACGCTCCGGTCGCGGCGAGCACCTTGTCGACGTACGTGTCGAGCTGCTCGGCCGACTTGTCGATCGGGCCGAGGCCGTTGAAGAAGGGCACGCCGGGGAGCTGTCCGTAGTCGAGGCTGAAGACGCAGTATCCGCGGTTCACCAGGTACGGAGCGAGGGCGAGCCAGTTGTCCACGGCGTTCCCGAAGGTTCCGTGGACGAGGACGACGGGGCGGGGATGGGCGGTGGAGGGCCGGCAAGAGTAGTTGTTCCATCCGCTGTGGGGTGCGGATTCCGCGTTGGCAGAGGCGACATTGGCCGAATCGGCGTTCGCGGCGGCGGTGGGGGTGAGGGCGACAGCCGCGGCCAGGAACAGGGCGGCCAGCGGTCTGAGGGCACGTTTCCAGGGCAGCATCGAGCAGTCTCCTTGCGGCTCAAGGGAGTAGCGATGGCTGGTTTTTGGTGCTCTCGCTAACTTACGCACGAGTAACGAGAGATTGGAAGTTACGCGCCGGTAAAAACTGAATACGTGTCAATAGCGGGCGCTACGCGGCGAGCGAGCCCGGCACGACCGCCTGCGGCCCGAACCTGGCCCGCGCCCGGTCCGCCACCGCCTCGATCCGCCGCGCCCGTTCGTCCGCGGGGTCGAACGTCAGCTGCCGCGCGGCCCGTTCGGCAGGCGTCAGATCCTCCGCACGCAGCGACAGGCTCCGCACCCTGGCCCGCTGCAGGCCGAGCGACTCATGGATCCGGTACGCGACACCGGTGAGCGCCATGGAGTGGGCGGTCGGCTCGCGCAGGGCGCGCGCACGCGTGGTCGTCGACCGGTCGGCGTACCGCACGGTGAGGCTCAGCGAGCGGCACACCTGGCCCTCTCCGCGCATCCTCAGCCCCAGCTCCTCGGCGATCGAGAGCAGCGCCCTGCGGTGCTGCACCGGATCCAACTCATCGCGCTCAAAGGACCGTTCGGCGGCGATCGAGCGCGCGGCGGCGTTCGGGACGACCTTCGTACGGTCGATGCCGTGCGCCCGCTCCCACAGCTCGCGCCCGGCGCGCGCGCCGACGATCCGCTGGAGTACGGCGAGCGGCGCGCCGGCGACTCTGCCGATGGAGTCGAGGCCGTACGCGCACAGGGTGCGGGCCGTCGCCGCCCCGACCCCGTCCAGCGCGGCGACAGGCTTGTCGGCCAGGAACCCCGCCGCCTCGTCGTCCGCCACCACCAGGGTCGTCCCCGGCGTGGCCTCCCGTGCCGCCGTCCTGGCCAGCATCGGGTTCGGTCCCGCCCCGATCACGCAGTCCATCCCGCAGTGTGCGAGCGCACGCACCCGCAGCAGCGAGGCGAGCTGGGCCGCGTCCCGTCCGAAGTACCGTTCGGCGCCCCGTACATCGATGAGCGCGGCGTCCGGCGGGAGCGCCTGTACGACGGGGCTGATGTCCTCGGCCAGACCGAGCAGCGCGGGCAGCGCCGCCTCGACCCCGCCGCCCGCCTCGCGCCCCGCCTTGCGCCCCGCGTCGCCCGTCTCACGCAGCGGCGGCCGCCGGAAGCGTACATAGAGGATCATCCCGCGCTCCCAGGGCTCTGGTGCCACAACTTCCGCCCGGTGGCGGCCTGTTGCTCACCCGGCGGCTGAAGGTCGGCCCAGGGGTTCAGCTCATAGCCCGTCGGCAGCTGAATCCGGCGGCCGTTGTCGCCCGGCCCCTCCCCTTCCACCGGTACGGGTGCGGCCAGCCGCGCCGCGACCGCGTCGAGCCCGCCCGTACGCCGCAGCTCCACCAGCTCCGCCAGATTCCAGGCCGCCGCGCCGACCACGCTGAGACTGCGCGGTCCGCGCCGCTGCACCACCCCGCGCACCAGCAGCAGCCAGGAGTGGAAGACGGTGTGCGCGCACGCGGCGTGGCTGTCGTCGAAGAAGGCCAGGTCGACCAGGCCCGTACCGTCGTCGAGCGTGGTGAAGATGACCCGCTTGCCGGACCGGATCGGCGGTGTCTGGGTGGCCGCCTTCGCGCCCGCGACCAGCACCGTCTGCCCGTGCTGTGCCGAGCGCAGCCGCTGTGCGGAAAGCACTCCCAGCTCCTTCAGGAAGGTGTGGTGATCGTCCATCAGATGGCGGGACGCGTCCATGCCGAGGACGCCGAGCTCGGCGCTGAGGCGTTCCGCGTCATCGAGGTCCGGGAGGCCGACCGGGGCCGTCTTCTGCCCGTCGCGGGGGGGTACCTCCCACGCTGAAAGCTGCGGGGGAGGAAGTTGACTTCCGTACACTCCCGAACCCGCCCCGGAACCCCGGTGGCCCCGATGGCTCCGATGGAGTTCGGCAAGATGCAGCAGCAGATCGCGCCGGTTCGCGCCGAAGGCATCCAACGCGCCGACCTGGGCCAGCCGTTCGGCGACCGGCCGCCCGGGACGGGCCCGCTGCCAGAAGTCCAGCAGCGAGGAGTAGGGCTGCCCGGCCTCGATCCGCGCCGTCTCCGCCTCGCTGATGCCATGGACGTCCGAGAGCGCGAGCCGCAGCCCCCACACCCCCTGCCCAGCCCCCTCATCAGACACCAGTTCGATTCGGTGAGCGACCGCGGACCGGTTCACATCCAGCGGCAGCACCGGCACTCCACGCCGCCGCGCGTCCGCCAGCAGCAGCCGCTTCGGATACATCCCGGGGTCGTGCGTGAGCAGCCCGGCGTAGAAGGCCGCCGGGTGGTGCGCCTTGAGCCACGCCGACTGGTACGTCGGCACGGCGAAGGCCACCGCGTGCGCCTTGCAGAAGCCGTACGAGCCGAAAGCCTCGATGATCTCCCAGGCCCGGGCGATCACTTCTGACCCGTACCCCCTCGCCTCCGCGTGCTGCGCGAACCAGACCTTGATCTTCCCCTGCGACTCGGAATGGGAGAGCCCGCGCCGCACCCGGTCGGCCTCGTCCAGACCGCAGCCGGTCATGATGTGCACCATCTCGATGATCTGCTCATGGAAGACGACCACTCCGTACGTCTCCTTCAGCGGCCCTTCCAGATCCGGATGCGGATAGCGGACGGGCGCCCGGCCGTGCCGGGCCTCGATGAACGGCCGCACCATGTCGGCCGCGACCGGCCCCGGCCTGAAGAGCGAGATGTCGACGACCAGGTCGTCGAAGGTCGAGGGCTGCAGCCGGCCGACCAGATCGCGCTGGCCGGTTCATTAGTCAAGTCACGTGTCGGTTTTGAAGTTGTCGGTTCTGAGAGCTCAACCCGCTGAGTGGTTGCCCAGAGCGAACCAGCCCGCGTCCGCACTGATATTGCCTGCGCAACACGTCTGTGCCGCCTGTCCGCCATTCCCCAGTTCAACATGCGGCCCCATCGACGGAAATGGCTAAGACATGGGTGATCTGACTGCCGCGCACCGCGGGTACGAGTACCAAGAGCAGGGTGCGGCTGGCCCTCTTTCGGACGTCGCCGGCTCATGGTGATCCGCCGCATGAAGCCGCTCGGGTTCACCCTCGACCAGATGCGCGACCTCCTGGACGCCACCGACTGCCTCGATGACGAGCCCGGCCTCGACACCGGCGAGCGCGAGGCCCTACTGAAGCGCGTGCGCGAGTACGAGCAGGCCGCCACCGAGCAGGTCGACAAACTCCGAGTCCAGCTGGCCCGCGCCGAGGACTTCGCTGAAACGCTCCGCACGCGCCTGCACCAGGCCGCTCCTGACGGGTCCTGACCCCGCGGGCCCGGCTGGAGACCTGACACAGCCCTCAGCCGCAGCCGGGGTTCGTGCGACCTGCACGCGCCGAGAGTCCCCCAGGAGCCCGTATGAACCGTCCGCTCGTACCGGCCACGCCCCCCGAAGCTCCGCGGTGACCCGCCGGGCCCGGCCGCTGTCCGGCCTCGCCCCTGCTGGCGGTGGGCGCGATCCTCACGATCGCGGGCGCCGCCCTTTACACGATGCCCGCCCAGCGGCCTGAGTTGTACGCGGCCGCCGCACTGGTGCTCGCCGCCGCTGCTGCCTGGTGGTGCGCCTCCCGCCAGGGCTGATCACAACCTGACACCGATGCGATCTTGCGGAGGCGTGCGGGGCAGACAGCCTGTCCACCGGTGGATACGGTGTAAAGAACGCGTCAAGAACTGGCGCGCGGTGTGCCGGGAAGTCTGGTCGGCGTCCTGGGGGCAGTGTGCCCTCTCGTCGCTGACGCACCCGGAGGCCCACTGCCATGGCCGGCACCCGCTCCCCATTCCTCGGACTGCTGCCCCTGCCCGAGCGGCAGGCGATCACCCGGGCCCTGCGCACGGAGACCGTCGGCGGCCTGGTCCTCCTCGGCGCAGCCGTCCTCGCGCTGATCTGGGCCAACAGCCCGTGGAGCGCGGCATACGCCTCCGTGCGCGACTTTCACTTCGGGATACCGGCCCTCGGCCTGGACCTGTCCGTGGGTCACTGGACGGCGGACGGGCTGCTGGCCGTGTTCTTCCTCGTCGCCGGGATCGAGCTGAAACGCGAGCTGGTCGTCGGTGAACTGCGCCCCCCGGCCACCGCCGCGCTGCCCGTGATCGCCGCGCTGTGCGGAATGGCGGTACCCGCCGCCCTCTACCTGGCCACCACCGCGGCGGGCGGTGGCAGCAGCGCGGGCTGGGCGGTCCCGATGGCCACCGACATCGCCTTCGCCCTGGCCGTCCTGGCTGTGCTGTCCACGCACCTGCCGGCCGCGCTGCGTGCCTTCCTCCTGACCCTGGCCGTGGTTGACGACCTGGGCGCGATCCTGATCATCGCGGTGTTCTTCACCTCCGACCTGAACCCGTGGGCACTCGCCGGAGCCGTCGCGGGCCTGGTCCTCTTCTACCTGCTCCAGCGGCTGCGGGTGCGCGGCTGGTGGTGGTACGTCCCCCTCGGGGTGGCGATCTGGGCGCTGATGTACAACGGCGGCGTCCACGCCACCGTCGCCGGAGTCGCCATGGGCCTCATCCTGCGCACCACCCGGGACAAGGACGAGGACGTCTCGCCGGCCTCGCGGGTCGCGCACCTGGTGCACCCGCTCTCCGCGGGCGTCGCGGTGCCTCTGTTCGCGCTGTTCGCCGCGGGGGTGAGCATCTCCGGCCCTGCCCTGGGCGCGGTTTTCACCAGCCCCGAACCCCTCGGCGTGGTGATCGGCCTGGTCGTGGGCAAGACGGTGGGGATCTTCGCCGGAACCTACCTGGCCGCCCGCTTCACCCGCGCCCAGCTCAACCCCGACCTCGCCTGGGCCGACGTCCTGGGGCTCGCGGTGCTGGCCGGGATCGGCTTCACCGTCGCCCTCCTCATCGGAGAACTCGCCTTCCCCGCCGGCCAGACAGCCGAGCACGTCAAGGCCGCCGTCCTCGTCGCCTCCCTGATCGCCACCGTCCTCGCCGCGATCCTGCTGCGCAGGAGAAACACCGTCTACCGGCGCCTGTACGAGGCGGAGAACCTCGACGCCGACAACGATGGCATCCCCGACATCTACCAGCACGACACGGCTGCCGAAGGCACCGCCGCTCGTACGGACGGGAAGCACACCTGATGGCCGGCGGCGATGCCTCACTGCTGGCGCCCGTGATCGTCATCGCCGCCCTGGTCATCCGCACGGCCGTCACCGAGCTCCGGCATCCGGGCAGCGCCCGGCGCCAGTGGGCGTTCGCCACCAGCCCCCGGCCCATGGCGGCCGGTGCGACGGTCGCTGCGGCCACGGTCTTGATCGGTGGTACCCGTTTCGGCTGGGCAGCGGCATGGGCCCTGCTCACCGGGGCACTCACCGGCCGCGACACCCCGGCCGCCTCAACTCACCCGAGCAAGGAGCAGTCCGTGTCGGAACGACGGATCGGGAAGGTGATGGCCGCCCTCGGCGCGCCCCTGACTCTGGCCGGGGTGGCGATGTACTTCCTGCCCGGACCCGGCGTCCCTGTGCTCATCATCGGGCTGTCCCTGCTCATCACCGGCCTCGCCATGACCGCAGCCGCCCGCCGGTAACATCACCCGCCCCCGACCTGCCCCAGTACCCGACAGGAACCCGACGACGATGACCTGGCAGTGGATCGGCCTGACAATCTTCTCCCTCACCCTGCTGCCCGCCGGACTGGCAATGGCCGCCGGCTGGGCACCCTCCCGCCTGCGCGCCCGGCTCACGCCAGTGCGCGCCCGCGGCTGGGCCCTCCTCGCCCTCTACGCCGTAGCACCCCTGAACGCGATTCCCCGCCTCGCCGGAGCCGCCCCGGAGGTGAGCCTGGCCTTGACCGCCACCACCGCCGGGATCATCGCTGTGGCCGGTTGCCTGCTGGCCGCTCTGATTCCCTTCGCAAGAGCCAGGGACAGCGTCCGATGACACACAAGCTGCGCACGTGGTTTCCGGCCTGGTCTGTCGTTGCCTGGTGGACGACCGTCACCGCCACCCTCTGGCTGGCGGGCAAAACTCTTGGACAACCCGCACAGCTCGCACAGTGCGCTGCATCCGCCGCTCTCCTGGTGGCGGTGGGTGAAGCCGGTGACTGGTTGCGGCGACGCCGGACCGCACGACGAACCGGCCCCTCAGCGCCCTAGCATTCGCGCGCCCGTCGTGCGATGACTTCGTCCCACGCGGCGACGGCTTTGCGCGAGTCAGTCGTGGCGGGCGAGTTTGACCGCGGAGACGAGCAGGATCACGGCCAGTACGGGGATGAGCACCAGGTCCGAGAACACCCCGAGCAGCAGGCCGCCCAACACCGCGCCGGCGATCGAGCCCGCGGCCATGACCAGGGTGAAGCGCAGGTTGGCGCCGAGCACCGCGAAGCTGCCGTCACGGCTGTAGCGGGCGAAGGCCACCAGCATGGTCGGCAGGGACACCAGCAGGGACAGGCTTCCCGCCGTCTTGATGTCCACCGCGAACAGCAGCACGATCGTCGGGATCAGCAGCTCGCCCCCGGCCACGCCCATGATCGCCGCGACTACCCCGATGCCGAACCCGGCAACCACGCCCAGGGGCACTTGCGCCCCCAGTGGCAGCGCGAGCGTCCCCAGGGTGGTGGTGTGGGTGACCAGCAGTGCGGCCGCCATCAGCACCATGAGCCCCGCCAGCACCTTGTACGGGGTGGGGGTGCGCATCCGTACCGCCCACGAGGCTCCGGCCCAGGCGCCCAGCAGGCTTCCGGCCAGCAGGTTGACCGCGACGGGTCAGTGCGCGGCCACTTCGGAAGCGGGCACTGCCGCCAGCCGGGCGGGCAGTGCGACCAGGACCACCACCAGGCTCATCGCCGTTCAGAATGACCGCCGAGAGCGCGGCGAACCCGAAGAGGCCGATCAGCAGCGGCAGCCTGAACTCCGCACCGCCCAGACCGATCATCTCGCCCAGGATGCCGACAGCCCCTCCCGCGGTGAACACCACGGGCAGCGAACGCGTCGACCATGAGAGAACAAGGTCAGCCACCATGACGGGCATCCTCTGGTCATTGGCCCTGCCCGCTATGGCGCAGGCACGACTTCGGGGAAAGGCACCGGCGCCCGCTCACGTGTGGTCGTGACCTCCGAACCGGTGCCGCGTTCCCTCAGTCCTCTCCGCCGTCGTCATCGTCGTCGAGCCGGCGGCGTCCGGGTCGCGCAGCGGCCGAAGGCCGCCGCCGGCCGGGGTGGACGCGGTGAAGCTGTAGCGGCCCAGGACGTTGAGGGCCCTAGGCTGTTGATGATCCGATCGGCCGCGGACTTCGAGATCCCGAAGAGCTGGGCGAGCTGCCGCAGCGTCAGGTTCGTACGCCAGTAAGCCGTGACCAGCACCACCCGGTCTTCCAAGTCGAGGCTCCAGGGCAGGCCGCGCCGAGGCGTGTCCACACCCTCCCGCCGCAGTGCGATCACCAGCTTGCCGAAGCAGCGCGGGCTCAGCCCGCTAAACGGGACTATCCAGGACGGCACCGAAGCCGTGATCACACCTGCCATATGAAGATCATCTCGCGCGGTGGGGTCACTCCCGTGGTCGCTGGCCTCCTATTCGGATTGCAATTCGCGAACCCGGGCCCGGAACATGCGCCAGCGCCTCTCGTTCTCATGCACAAGCGTCGCTGACTCCGCCATCAGGTCGGCTGCCCTGTCAAACAGCTCAGAAGCCGAATAGAGGTAGGCAGGGGCCTTCCGCTCGCCTCGCAGGTCGGCACGGAGCGCCGCCGGAGAGAAGTCGACCCGGGCCAGCAGGTCAAGGGCGCGGCGCAGCAGCCGCGCGACCAGAGCCTGCAGGCCCGCCGACTGCCAGTCATTGGCGATGATCCGGTGCCGCTCCCCCAGCAGGTCGGCAAGCGCCGGGTAGGCGGCCAGGCTTCCCGCGATCTCCCACGCCTGCTCCATCGCCTGGGCCAGCCAGGCGCCGCCCTGCTCGGTGTCTTCGGCGAGTCCCTCTTCAGTCTCCGGAGTTCGGCGGGCTCGTCCTCCCCTTCCATGAAGAGGATCCCCGACTCCGCTACGAGCCCTGGAGCATTCAGGTCCTCCGTGCCGGCGAACGCGATCGCCGACTTCTGCTCACCGGCTTCGACGTCACTCCACCGGTCGGCCAGTGACTTCAGCGCCCGAGATCGCGCCTGGAGCTCTCCGGCCTGCCGCAGTGGGGCCTGTGAGTAGTACTTCTCATGCTCACGATGGAACTGCGCGAGGTTGTCGATCACCTGTAGCAGTGAGTCTGGAGGGGTGTGCTGCGCCTCGTCCTCGGGCATGCCAGCAGTGTGCACCACGTCTTACGCACACGGCACCGGGGCACGCAGGCCCTTCATCCTGGAAGACGACATCGGGCCGGCTCTCAAACTCATCTGTTGGCGAAGTCAGTACAAGCGGAGCGTCTACCATCTGGCATGGCCTCGTACTACGGGCTGTGCCATCGCTGCCCGCCCGGACCTGTTGGATGGTCTGTCTGAGCTCGCGTCTGCACCCATCGTCATCCGTGACTTTGTTCTGCACGTGAGCAGCACTTCAAGAGTGGACGGTGAGTGATGGCGGGCATGCCGGTCGGGCGGAAACTGCAGGATCGTAGGCCACTTCACTGTGGTTCTTCTCCTGAGTCAGTTTGTCGATCCATGACAGGCCACCGAGGTCGAGCTGCTGGCGCGCACGGGTAACAGCGACGTACGCGAGGCGTGCGTCAGTGTCGTTGACGGGTTCCGGGATTGGGTGGCCCTCGGCGTCGAGTTGATCGGTGTCTTTGGGGGGTGGGAAGTCGTCACCGATCCGGACGGTTGGCCATTCGCGGCCCTTGGCCTTGTGAGCGGTGGACACCGTTACGTCGGCATGGTCCTCGTCGGTGAGCTCGTCGACCGCGGCGAGAATGGCGTCGGGACCGTGCGTGTCGACGAGGTCGACGAAGGGCTGGAGGTCGCCGCCGGCGGGGTCGTAGGCCGCGTAGTCCTGCACTTCCCCCCAAGAGGCGAAGAGGACGAGCTCCGGATGGTTGGTGCGGCGGCCTTCTTTGAGGTCGCGAGCCGCCAGCGCCAGTGCGGCGAGCGTGTGCCCGCCGCGGGCCAGGGCGACGCGGCGGCCTTCGGAGAGGAGGCGCATGACTGCGGCCATGGCACCGATGTTGGTGCGGCACAGCACCGCGTCCGGGTTGGCGATGTCTCCGACCTCGGTGGGAATCGTCTCGCTGCCGGTCAGGCGGATGGGTGCCTCGGCAAGCTCAAGCCAGCGGTTGGCTTGTTCGGCGAGGAGAGGGCCGAAGCGGAAGGAGCGGGTCAGAGTAAGAGCGGTGGCATCGAAGTCGGTCATTACATCGCGCGCACCGCGCCAGCCGTAGATGGCCTGGGCAGAGTCGCCGACCATGACGAGCTGGGCGTGGTCACGCTGGGCGTTGAAGACCTGTTCCAGTACCGGGTTGGTGTCCTGGGCTTCGTCGAGGAAGAGGAAATCCGCTTCGATCTTGGGTTGGGTCAGGGCCCACATCTTCAGGTAGTGGTCGTGTTCGAAGCGGACAGCGCCCTGGTCGGGGTTTTGCAGGTCGGCCCAGGCCTTGGCCGCGAACGGCAGGACCGCGTCAGCGAGTTGGGTGTGCTCGGCGTGTGTCGCCAGGCGGCGAAGATGCGGTACATGGTGGCGGGCCAGTGCGCGGTCGGCGGAGTAGCAGAAGCGCGTCACGGCGCGTAGCACCGTGTGAGAGAGCGTCTTGTGGCTGATCTCGTGATCGCCGATGCGGATGGGCCGGGTGATGCCGAGGGCCTGGCCGGTCTTCCAGGCAGGCTGGCGGGGGCCGTTGAGTCGACTGGCATAGCGGTGGCCGAGTGCTGCGTACGCGGTCGCATGGGCCGTCTTGCACATCACCGTATGGGGGAAACGTGTGGCGGCGTCACGAGCGATGTCCTTGTTGAAGGCGAGGTAGCGACCGCGTCGTTTGGTGCTGGCTGCGAGCATCGCGAGGGTGGTGGTCTTGCCGGTACCGGCTCCCGCTTGCAGGACGAGGTGGTGTCCTGCTCGGAAGGTGTCGGCGGCTTGGACCTGCTCGTCTGTCGAGGTGGTCGCGTGGTGCGCGGTCACGACTGTGTCGCCTTCTGGTTTCGATCGGCAGGTCCCTGACGTCGGGTGAGTGTCGGGAGCCGGGTGTGGATGTGCTCGTGGTGGACGAGCGGGTCGAAGGGCTCCCACTCGGCCACCGCCACATCTGCGGCCGTGGGAATGGCGGCATGTTCGGCGCAGCGTTGGGCCCTCCAGCGCAGTTGCTCGGCATAGGACAGACCGGTGAGCGTGTAGACGGCCATGACCGCGCCGGGCAAAGGTAGCTGGCCGTGGGTCGCGGTGGTGGGCACGAGAGTCCAGACGCCTGCCCGGGTGTCAGGTGTGAGCAGCGGACTTGTGCAGCGGTGACGGCGTCGGGTCTGGGCCACGCACTGGATCTCGTCCACCGGGCGGTTGGCGAGGTATTGGACGTACAGGAGTTGCACGACAGGGCGGGCCGGTCGACAGATAGTCGCCGACGAGGCTTCGGTATTCGGCTTGGTGGACGGGGGAACGAATGCGCCGTCGTCGATCAGGCGGCGGGTGTTGACCGCCAGAGCGCGGCGCAGTCCCGTCAACTCGGGGATGCTCGGAAGGCCGTCGCGGGCAGGGCACAGCATGGCGTGCGGCAGGCGGCACCAGCCGCTGCCGTCGCCCGCGGGCTGAGCGACACCGGAGCTGACGTGCCAGTGGCAAGTAGCGGGCACGTTCTCGGCGGGCAGCTCGTGTGGATGCAGGTGGATGGGCCGCTCGTTGGTGTGGTGGTACCACTCGATTCGGTTGCCGCAATCCCGGCAGCGGTCACTCTGACCGCACCGCAGCAGTCGACTGGCGCCGTCGGCATTTACACGAAGGTAACGCCTCGCGCGGACATGGATGAGGCTGCCATCCCAACGACGTGGAGAAGGGGGTGTGGAGCGCATGCGGGCGAACCTGCCAGCCAACACGCCGTTCAATCGGCGTCACCGCCACAGGTGTCCCCCGGACGGCCGCATCCGATGAGACTGGCTTTCGAACGCACGATCACGCGTTCGTGCCGAGTCACCGATTCGGGTGGTTGGCGCTTGCCGTCCTACGGGCTGTCAGTCGTCTGTCTTTTCCGGGGGTTGGTGTCCGTTGCACAAGGTGGCGAAGAGTTCGTCGAGCGGGGTGCTCAGGGCGTGTGCGAGGGCGTGCCAGGTCTTCAGAGTTCCGATCGTGCGGCCCTGTTCAATCTCGATAAGAGTCCGTCTGGCGAGGCCGCTACGGGCGGCGAGCTCGTCGTAGCTCCATCCTTGGGCCGCCCGCAGGCGCGCGAGCTCCAGGCGGAGCGCCTCGAAGTCCGGATCGGGCGGAAAGATCGTCACCTGACCATCCGACGGGGCAGACCCCTGCCCTGTCAGTGCAGACCTCTGCCCTATTTCCCCAGGTGGCAGCGCGGGCAAGAGGGCAGAGGTCTGCACTACCGTGTGCGGGCCGTCGCTCTTTCTTGAGCGGACAACGGCGCGGAACAGGATTGGGAGGAGCGCGCGCCCTATGAGGCTCCGCACAACATGCCCAGCAGTGCGGCGTGCCTGGACTGTGGAGCTGCGGCCCGGCTCCGGCGGACCGCAGCTTGTGTGTCAGCAGTGCGACCACCGGGGCGTGCCGCTCGCTGCCGTATCCGCGCGCTCCGCAGCGCTGGAACATCTGGCTGGGCACGCCCGGCGAGACGTTCTGCCGTCGCACATGCGCACCTGCCAGTGCCATGAACGAGGCTGCCACTGGCACCCCCGTCACCGCGGCTGCGCCGGCCCTATCCGTCTGCTTCTCGCGCGCGAGCGGGGTGGACGGCTCTGGCGGCTTGCCGATGCGTGCACGGCCTGTGCGTCGATCACGGCGCAGGCCGCCGTGGTTCCGGAAACCTTCCTACGCGTGGCCGCGACCCCGTCCGCCAGCGCCTGTCGCCGCCGCAAGCGACTGCCCAAAGGACCGGGTGACCAGATTCGGGTGCGGGAGATGCTCAGCTACCTGGCCGCAGCCTTGCCGAGCCACACCGGGGCTGCGGCCCGCCTGCTCGCTGTGCAGTGCGCACTGCGTATGGACTCCAAGGGGGAGGTCCGATTGCCGGCCGGGGTCCTGCGCAGTCTTCGCCTCGGCCGCGATCCGGCCCCGTGGAGTGAGCTGGAGCAGGCAAGGTGGCTTTGCAGAACGCCGACTTCCCCGGACGTTGCCGTCAGGGTAGTGGTCGCCCAGATCCTCGACGGCGGGTTGTTTGCTCAGCGACCCGCTCGTCCGGACCGCAGGAGTGCTGCTGACTGGGCGCTGCGCGCGGCAAGGGACGGCTGTGTGGGCGCCGGCGACCCGCCTCTGCGACTGTTCGCCCTCTGCCTAGCGGCACACGCGGAATCCTCGGCCGGTCGCGGGTGCACCGAGATGGACCGGATCGCACGTGAGTGTGGTCTCGCTCCTGCGGCTCTGTTCCCTGTGCTCGACCAGTTGGCGGCGTTTGGCCCCCTCGCCTCATGGAACGTGACCCTTGCCTCGGGAGACCTGTACTGGGAGCTGCTGCCGAAGGGTGATCAGCGGCAGTCGGCCGATCTGACGGCGACGTGAATCCCGAGGGCTGACGCGACCGGCCTGAGACTCGATCCGTTACGGAACGTGTCGTTCGTGCTGCAAACCGTTGCTCGTCCGTCCTCCTTGAGCCGCTGAATGACGACGGCACGGTGCGCGCCATGGGGGCGATTTCCTCCAACTGCTCCGCCCGGTTGGGGAGGTGACGGGGAGGCGCCTATTTTCGGCCGCTACTCACCCCACCAAAGAATCGTTGCTGTGTTCGAATCTGGTCGCTGACCGGGACCGATGGGGTTAGAGTAATCGAACGAGCGTACGATGACCATATCGGATGTATGGCCGAAAAGGGGTGGAGTGATGGAGGTGCGACATGGCGGGCTTCGCCCATCTGCACGTCGCATCCGGTTACTCCGTTCGCTACGGTGCCGCCCACCCCGAGCATCTCGTCCGGCGGGCGGCCGAGCGGGGCATGACGGTGCTCGCGCTCACCGACCGGGACACGGTCACCGGGGTCGTCCGGTTCGCACAGACATGCGCTGGAGTCGGGGTCCGGCCAATCTTCGGTGTCGACCTGGCGGTGGAGGCCCTTGCACCCCCGCCGCCTGCCCAGCAGCGCCGCACCCCGGTGCGTGGTGGTGCACACGTCGTCGAGCCGCCGCTGAGGTTCGTGCTGCTCGCGCAGAACCGGGCGGGATGGGCGCGACTGTGTCGCATTACGTCAGCCGCCCATGCCCATGCCGGGGCCGGTGCGGCACCGGCGGTGCCGTGGGAAGCGTTGCGCAAGTACGGCGGCCCCGGCCTGACTGTGCTGCTCGGACCGCGCTCGGAGCCGGTACGGGCCTTGATGGCTGGGCGCGAAGACGTCGCGATGAAGCTGCTGGCGCCGTGGCGGGAGATCTTCGGTAGTGGAATCAGGCTGGAAGTTGTTGTGCATAAACGTTTCAGCATCGGGCCCGGATCGCTTCGGCTGGCGGCTCGAACGCTGGCGCTGGCCGACCGCACCCGCACCACTGCAGTGCTCTCCAACGCGGTCCGCTACGCCGACCCGGAGCAGCATCGGCTTGCTGATGTCCTGGATGCGGCGAGGCTGCTGCGACCGATCGACCGACGCCGCCTGGACAGCGGGCAGCGTTGGCTCAAGGACGAAAGGGCAATGACGGTCATCTCGCAGATGGTTGCCGAGTGCGCCGGAACGGATACGCGGCGGGCACGCCGCCTGGTGGCGGATACCGCTGTCACGGCGGCCATGTGCGCCGTCGACCCCGAAGTGGATCTCGGGCTTGGCGCGCGGCACTTCCCGGAGCCGGCGCTCTTCGGTGCCAAGCCTGGGAGGGATGGTGCAGCGCAGTTGCTGCGCCAGCAGTGTGAGGCCGGTATGGCCCGACGCGGCCTGGACCGCGACCGAGCGGCGCTTGGCCGGATGGACGAAGAACTCGATGTGATCTCCAAGTTGGCTTACGACTCCTATTTCCTTGCTGTCGGCCAGGTGGTGGCCGACATCCGGGAGAGGGGCATCAGGGTCGCGGCCCGCGGCTCGGGCGCCGGGTCGATGGTTTGCCACGCGCTGGGAATCGCCACGGCGAACCCGCTCGACCACCGGCTGCTGTTCGAACGCTTCCTGAGCGTGCGCCGGGCATCGCTGCCCGACATCGACATCGACGTGGAATCCGCCCGGCGGCTGGAGTGCTACGACGCGATCTTCGACCGGTTCGGCAAGGAACGGGTGGCGGTCACCGCGATGCCCGAGACCTACCGGGCCCGCCGGGCCCTGCGGGACACCGGCCTGGCGCTGGGCATAGCGCCGGCAGAGGTCGACCGGATCGCCAAGAGCTTCCCGCACCTGAGAGCCTCGGACATCACCGGCGCGCTCGCCGAGCTGCCGGAACTGCGGCAGCTGGCGTCCGAGGCACACCGGTACGGACCTCTGTGGGAGCTTGCCGAAGGCCTCGACTCCCTGGTCCACGGCATGGCCATGCACCCCTGCGGCGTGGTCATCAGCGACGCGACCCTCCTGGACCGGCTGCCGGTGCAGCCCACACCGCAGGGCGACTACCCCATGGCCATGGCGGCAAAGGAGGAGATCGAAGACCTGGGCAATATCAAACTCGACGTCCTGGGTGTCCGCATGCAGTCCGCGATGGCCCACGCCGTCACCGAGATCGAACGGACGACCGGCAACCACATCGACCTGGACGACCCACAGCAGGTACCGCTCGACGACGTCTTCGCATTCAAACTCATCCAGGAGAGTCAGACCCTGGGCCTGTTTCAATTGGAGTCACCTGGTCAGCAAGATCTTTTGTCGAGACTGCAGCCACGCGATCCTCAGTACGTCATCGCGGACATCAGTCTCTTCCGTCCCGGTCCGGTCGCCGGGGGCATGCCTGAGCGGTACATCGCCGCACGCCATGGCGGCACACCCTCGTACGCCCATCCGGACCTCGAGCCGGTGCTCGCCGACACCTACGGCGTGACCATCTGGCACGAGCAGATCATCGAGACGCTCTCGGTGATGACCGGCTGCGACTACGCGCTGGCCGAGATCGCGCGGCGAGCGCTCGGCGAGAAGGAGCGACTGCCCCGAATCAAGGACTGGTTCCATCACCAGGCACGCGCCCGCGGTTACAGCACGGAGGTGCGGGACGAGGTCTGGAAGACCGTCGAGGCCTTCGGCGCCTACGGCTTCTGCCGGGCGCACGCGGTCGCCTTCGCCGTACCGGCCCTGCAGAGCGCCTGGCTCAAGGCGCACTACCCGGCATTCCTGCTGGCCGGCCTTCTCGAACACGACCCCGGTATGTGGCCCAAGCGCGTCCTCGTCTCCGACGCCCGTCGACGTGGCGTGCCGGTTCTGCCCGTCGACATCAACCACTCCAAGGCGAAGCACACCGTGGAGAAGGCCGACGGAGACCAGTGGGGCGTGCGGCTCGCACTGTCCGCGGTGCACGGCATCAGCGAGAAAGAGTGCGCCCGGATCGAGGAGGGCCAGCCGTACGGATCGCTGTCCGACTTCTGGCAGCGGGCCCATCCCAGCAGACCGGTCGCCGAACGCCTCGCGGAGATCGGCGCCCTGAACTCCCTCCACGACGGACGCCTCACACGACGCGACCTGCTGCTGCAGATCGCTGAACTCCACCGGGCCTCCCGCACCCGATCGGCGGGCAAAGGCCAACTACCCATCGACACGAACGCCGTCGGCGGAGCGGAGCCGAGCGGCCTGCCGGAGATGACTGGACGCGAAGCCCTGAGCGCCGAGCTGAGCACCCTCGGCATCGACGTCTCCAAGCACCTGATGGAACACCACCACCGACTGCTGCGCGAGATCGGCGCGACCGACGCGGCCCACCTGGCCGGAATGCGTCCCGGTCAGCAGGTCCTCGTCGCCGGCGTACGGGCCTCCACCCAGACCCCACCGATCGCCAGCGGCAAGCGCATCATCTTCGTCACCCTGGAAGACGGCTCCGGCTTGGTCGACCTGGCCTTCTTCGAAGACTCCCACCCGGCCTGCGCGCACACCGTCTTCCACAGCGGGCTGCTGCTCGTTCGCGGCACGGTCCAGGTGCGCGGCACCCGCCGCACCGTCGTCGGAACCATGGCCTGGGACTTGGACGAGATCGCTGCCGCCCGCCGCGACAACGGCCCAGAGGCCGCGCTCGCCCTCCTCGGATCCAGTCACCCGCACCCGACTCCTGCACAGCCGCAGCGGACCCTGGCCAACGGCACCACAGGCGCTCGGCTGCACCCGTACGCCGACCTGCAGCCCGCCGGCAACCGGTCGGCAGACCTGAAGAAGTTCGGCTACACCAGCCCGGGGAGTGCAGGATGACCACGCGTCTGCGGCACATCGCCCACCTCCATCTGCACGCCGCATTGAGCAAGGCTCAGTACGACGACGTCATTGAACTGATGTCTGGTGTCACGCCTCACGTCCAGGCCATCCCACCCAACGCCGTCCAGCTCGACCTGACCTCGGCGCTCAGATACTTCGACCTGTCTCCCTACAACGTCGTTCAGTTGACAAAGCTCAGGCTGAAGGCCCTCTACAACATCGACAGCAGCGCCGGGCTCGCTAACAACCGCATGCTGGCTGCCATGGCGGCCGACGCGGCCGCGCCGGGAGACACCACCTGGGTCCCCACCGGACAAGTGACCGACTGGCTGTACCCGCGACCGGTCACCGCGCTGCCAGGGATCGGCCGCGCCACAGCGGAGACGCTCAGCAGGTACGGCCTGCACACCATCGGCCAGATCATCGACATGCCTCCGGCTACCTTGCAGCGACTTTTCGGCGCGGGTCCTGCTCGGCTGCTGGCCGAGCGCGCTCGCGGCCACGACCCCCGCCCGGTCATCCCGTTGGAACCGGCAGCGCACCTGATCGCCGACCTTGTGCTGGAGCGGGACTGCCTGGACCCGGCACAGCATCACCGTGCAGTCCTGGGGCTTGCCTACCAGATTGGCCAACGCCTACGCGGCGAAAGCCAGATCACGAGACGACTCACCCTCACGGTGCGGTACGCCGACCGCAGTTCCACCACCCGCATGCGTACGCTGCCGGAACCCACCAACCACTCACCCGCCCTCGCCGCAACTGCCCTGGGTCTGCTGACCGCCCTCGGGCTGCAGCGAGCGAGAGTCCGCGCCTTCGTGATCCGCGCCGACGGCCTGCTGCCAGCGAACAGTGCCTACCGCCAGCTCTCTCTGGATCCCAGCGATGCCCGTGCCCACGCAGTCGAAGCTGCCGCAGACCGCGCCCGTCGACGCTTCGGGCCGGAGGCTGTACGTCCAGCCGCTCTGGCTGACTGACTGCTCTCAGCGCGGACTGACCGGTTTCGAAACACGGGCCGGAGCACTGTGGCTGGACCCCGTGCCCCTGCCCGAACTCAGCGAATACAGCTTCGCCTTGCGCTATCGAGGCCACTGGGGCATCCGGCTCCGCATGCGGCCCGGACAGCTCGAAGTCGGCGTGCCGCCGTCCGACCGGTTGCCGATCGTCATAGATCTCACGGACCGCGCGGTCTCCCTCGCACCCGGCGAATCCTGCCGGCTGACACTGCGGGGTCACTGATCCCCCGGCCGACCCCGGGCTTGGGCGCCCCCCGCTGCTCACCGGTGCGCGATGACTGCGACGGGCGCGGCCGAGTGATGCAGGACGGCGTGGGTGACCGGGCCGATATGCGCTGCGAGCGGCGCGTCTTGGATACGCCGACCGATGACCACGAGCTCGGCGTCTGCCGACTCGTGCACCAGCTGCCGAGAGGCCCCGCCGAACAGTGCTTGCTCCACGACGTTCACGGAGGGGAACTTCTGTCGCCATGGCATCAGCATGTCGCTCAGCGCCTGTGCGATCTCCTCTCCGGCGTCGACAGCTGCGTAGTGGGTGCAGACCGGCGGCATCGTCCAGCCGTGTACCACTCGGAGACTGGCGGCCCGCCTGGCTGCCGCATCGAAGGCGAACGCCATGACCGCGTCGCAGTCCTGGCGGATGTCGACCCCGAGGACGACGTCACGGTACTCGCCCGACGCTTCGGCCTGTGCCGAGTCCGAGGGCGCGCCTGCGCGCCCCTTGGCCGCCCGTACGAGTACGACCGGCTGCTCGGTGGCGCTCACCGTGGCCAGACCGACCGAACCGAGGAGGAATCCCGCGACGCTGCCCAGCCCTCGGGAACCGAGCACGAGCAGATCTGCTTCGCTGGCGGCGGTCGCCAGACCGGCTGGTGGCTGCTGCCCCGCGAAGTGCCGAGTGGTGACCTCCAGCTGCGGATGGCGTTGCCGCACATCGGCGGCGGCCCTCTCCAGCATCTCCTCGGCCCAGGTGCGCCGCATCTCAGGGGTGATGGCGGGCCGGGTCAGTGCCGAAGGCCCTGCCTCTACGTGAACGAGGTGCAGCGGCACCCTGCGCAGCAGCGCCTCTCGCGCAGCCCACTCGGCGGCGGCGAGGCTTTCCGGTGTGCCGTCCAGACCGACGGCGACATTGCGCGTCATGATGAGAACCTCTTCCGGTCGGATCCGCCACGCGGGATGTGTCTCCGCGCTGCGCCCCTATGGCCGCGCTTCCAGGGTCACTGGCGGTCTGCCCTGACACGAGAGGCCAAGGGGCCCTGGCCGGGCCGAACGGCCCCAGTGACGCTCGAGTCAGCCAGCCCGACAGCGGCGCGTCGAGCACCGCATCCACTCTTACCGGTGTACGCCGGCAGAGTCGTTTTCATGACCGTCAGCTGTTGGACAGCAGTGGTGGCCTCGTTGCCGAACGGTTGGTACCGCTCGCCGTCCAGACAGGTCCGGTCGGCCCTGGCGTCGGGTGGGCGGGGCAGGAAGGCTGGCGTGGGAGCGCCAGCATTGCGACGACGTTGGCCGCCCGGGGACTCGGCCTGCGACGTACGGACGCCGATGGCGCCAATGACACCCCCATCGAAAGGGGCAGACGACATGAATCGGCCCGTCGTAGCAGCAATCGATGATTCGCCGGCCAGCCTGGCGGCGGCGGACTGGGCGGCGAGGCAAGCTTTGTACCGCAAGCTGCCGCTGTCCTTGGTGCACGTGAGTCCCGAGCGTCCCTCAGGAGAGGCAATACCGGTCTCGACCGCTGCGCCGCGGGACGGGGTGCCCCGGCTGATCTCTGAAGAGGCTCGTCGGGACATGGTCGACAGCGAGCTGGACATCCTGACGGTCCAGTTGGAGGGGAATCCGCGCAAGGTGCTTCTCCGTGAGGCGGCCGGTGCTGAAATGCTGGTACTCGGTTCGCGACCTCTCAGGGATTTGGGGGGCTTCGTTCTTGGGGGCCTGGGTCTGCACCTGGCTGCTCACTCGGAACGGCCGGTGATCATCGTTCGACAGCCGGAGGAGGCCGAGGGGGGTCGTGTGGGGGAGCCCGTCCATGCCCCGATCATGGTGCTGGGCCTCGATACGGAGAATCGGGCCGACGACTTGATTGACTTCGCCTTCCGCGCAGCACAGGCCGCTGGGGCCAGCCTCCGCATCGTTAGCGCGGCGGCTCTGCCGGTCTTCCCGCTTCACCATTTCGTGCCGGTGAGCCCCGAGGAGAGGGTGCGGCTGGAGGAGCGCAAGCGCCCGGCGCTGGAACGAGCGCTTGAGGGATGGGCCGAGAAGTTCCCAGAGGTGCAGGTCGACACCGCGATCGTCGTGGGACATGCCGATGAGGTGCTCGTCGATGAGTCCCGGGGCGCTGACATTGTCATTGTGGGACGTCGACGAGCCGTTGGCCCACATCATCTCGGAGCCATCGCTCACGCGGTGGCTCATCACGCGCCGTGCTCGGTCGCGGTGGTTCCGCACAACTGAGTACGACGCAGACGCCGCCTTGGACAGTGCAGCCCGCTGGTGACCTGGCAGGGGCAGATCAGTCCGGTCCGCGGCGGCCACGGTGTCCGCCAAGCAGGCTGCGGCACGCCCGACCGCTCCCGAGGCGGCTCCTGCCGGGCGGGTGAAGGAGTGCGCCGAGCCGGTGTCCGGTGCCGAACCCGCGCCTCTGCTGGTCCGTGACGTCATGGACGTACGGGCCGCATCGGTGCGCGGCGACATGCCGTTCCTGGACATCGCCCGGGAGCCTGACCCGTGAACACGTCGGATCTCTGCCGGTGGTCGATGCCGACGACCTGTGATGGGTGTGGTGTCGGAGTCTGACCTGCTGGCGAAGGCCGCGGTGGAGGCGTCCCGACACGAACCCGGCGCGATCGGCCCGCTGAGGCAACGGCGGCTGCATGACAAGGCCCGTGCCGAGACCGCCGAGACGCTGATGACCACTCCTGCCGACACCGTGTTCCCTGGTTCGACCGTCGCCGAGGCCACCTGACTGGTGTCCTTGTCGCGTCTCAAGCGCCTGCCGGTGACGGACCATGAGGGCCGCCCGGTCGGTGTCGTGCACAGGAACGCACTGCTCAACGCGCTGATACACGATGATGCCGGGACTCGCGAGGAGATCGAGTCCCTCGCCGAATCCCGGCTGCCCGGAACACCGTCGAGGTCACCGTGCGCAATGGCGTCGTGGACGTCAGTGGCCGGATGGCGGATGCCGATGTCCCGCGGCTCCTCACGGAGTCAAAGTCATCGACGACGTGACCGTAGTGATCGATCACCTGAACCCTGTCATAGGGTGACGCCGGAGTCCCGAACTCCGTCGGCAGGCACGCGATCCACGTCCTCGCTGTCCTGGCTCCCGCTCGGCCGGGTACCAGAGCGGTCGCCCAGCGTGATGGTGATCTCGGGAGGGACTTGGAGCGTGTTCTTGACGGTGCAGTGTGAGATCACCGCCTGGAACGCCCCGGCGCGGGCCGGGGGCAGTTCCGGGACGTCCACGGAGATGCTCAGCGAACCGACTCGCGCCGGGCGCGCGGAAGCCATCTTGTAGTCAGCGGCGACGCGCAGTCCCTTCCGGGGGATGCCGTGCCGGTCGAGGAAGCGCCCGGCGTAGTGCGCGATGCACGACGTCGCGGCGGCCACGAGCAGTTCCACCGGTGTCGGGGCTGTGTCATGACCACCGTCCGCCACAGGCTGATCAACCGTCAGTACGTGCCCTCGTACCGTTACTTCATAGGCGTCGCCGGAGATGGAAACGGCCTCGGCATGTCCCGGCACGCCCGGCTCGGGTGGCGCGACGGCCTCGGCCTGGAACAGCAGAATCCCGGCGACGCGCCTCGCCTCCTCGGGCGTCAAGGAGGCCCAGACCTCGCTTCGGTCATAGGGCTCGCACACGGTGCCCAGCACCACGCGGCCCATCTCGGCGGGCGGCCCCTCGGGCACGAATCTGGAGACACTGATCGTGCGGCCACACCCTGTGCGCACGTATTCCGCCTGCGTAGCCCGCTGCTTCTCGGACACGATGTCACCATCCGGAATCAATTTCTTGCCTTGTGCCGACTTCAACGCACCGGTAGCCCGACATCCAGCTGCGCGTCCACGTCCACGACCCCCGGCACAGCGCGAGCCAGCCGGACGAGCAGATCGATCAGCGGGCTGTCGCGAACGGTGCCGGTCAGAGTGACGGCGCCGTCCTGGACACGTACGTCCAGAGCTGATGAACCGGCCGGGATCAGACGGGCGACCAGTTCGCCGCGTACCTCCTCGGCGATGTCGGAGTCCGGGCGAAGATAGATCTTCAGCAGGTCGCCCCTGCTGACCACGCCCTTGAGCCGGCCCTCATCGTCCACGACGGGAAGCAACTTCAGACAACCCCGGGCCATGAGCCGGGCGGCGTCGGCGATCGTGGCGTGCGGCGTCAACGTAATGGCCGGGACCGTCATCAGTTGGCCCGCCGTCACCGCGCGGGAGGTGTCCTCGCCCTGTGCCTTGAGGAGCAGATCGGCCTCGGACACGACTCCGACGACGCGGCCTTCGGCCGCGAGCACAGGCAGGGCGCTGATCCGCCACTGCCGCATGATCTCCACGATCTCCCTGAACGGGGCATAGCGACCCACGGCGATTACTGCGTGGGTCGTCACGTCACCAACGGTTCGCAGGCGCTTCATGACGAATCCTCACCGGTGTGCATGTCTCGAGCTCCCAGCGTGGCTGCCGAGGCGACCAGCAGGTAGGGCCGAGCGGGACCGTTCGAGGACTGTTGGGCCCTGATGACACCACGCGCCAGGTGGTTCCATGGAATTGACGAAAGGGTCCCTGAAGGGGACGCGGAGAAGCGGTCGGCGACCGTGCACCGCGCAATCAGGATCCGCGAAAGCGGATGAGCCCCTTCCGCTTGTCTGTTGCCTTCCCCGGCCGGTCGGCTTCCCGGTCCGGCCGGGAGGGTCAGCTGCTCTCTCGACCGTCGGCCGGGTTCGCCATGCGGTCTGCTCGCCATGCGGTCTGCTTGCGGCGGCTCGACGTCCAGGCCGAGGTTGTCGTACTCGTAGCCGATCGTCTGGTGCACGGCCACCACGCCGTCGACGGAACGGCACAGGCGCTCCGAATCGGGCGCGCCGTGCCGTCACCTCCGCCGAGGCCAGTCCCCGCGGCGAGGGTGCTCAGTGCGGCGAAGACGTCCCCTGTCGCGAGGGTCTGCACGGCGGGCCCGGCCTCCCCGGTGGGGGCGGCGGCCCGTGGCCGCCGTCACCGGGGGTCAGTACGGGGGTTCCGGTACCCATGTCGTGCACCCCGGCCGGTCGCCGTCACGACGCGGCCACGCGCACTGCCGTGACCTTGTACTCGGGGCAGGACGTGACGGTGTCCGCGTGGTCGGAGGTGAGGCTGTTCACTCCGCTCGCCGGGAAGTGGAACGAGCAGAAGACCTGGCCGGGGGCGGTCTGTTCGCTGACCCGGGCGACGAGCCGGGCCCGCCCATGCCGGCTCTCCACGGAGACCTGCGTGCCGTCCCGCAGGTCGTACCGGATGGCGTCGTCGGGGTGGATGTCGAGGAAGTCGACCGGGTCGAGTTCGAGGTTGCCGCCGCGGCGGGTCATGCTGCCGGAGTTGTAGTGGGCCCAGCGCCGACCGGTGACCAGGACCAGCGGATAGTCGTCGTCGGGCTGTTCACCGGGTGGGAGATAGGGGGCCGCGGCAAGGTGGGCCCGCCCGTCCGGCGTGGCGAACCTCTCCGCGTACAACGTGGCCTCTCCCGGGCGGCCGGAGTCCGGGCAGGGCCAGGGGACGGCGCCTTCTCGGTCCAGCCGGTCATGGGAGAGACCGGCGAAGACGGGCGCGACCCGTCCGCACTCGGCCAGGGCATCGGCCGGAGTCGCGCAGCCCAGGTCGACTCCCATCACCGCAGCAAGGGAACGTACGACGTCGAAGTCGGTTCGGGCGTCTCCCGGTGGGGGCACGGCGGGGCGGACTCGCTGGAACCGGCGGTCGAAGTTGACGAAGGTGCCGTCTTTCTCCAGCCAGGACGCGACCGGTAGCACGATGTCGGCGTGCCGGGCGGTCTCGGACAGGAACAGTTCGTTGCAGACGACGAGCGAGCATGCGTCGAGGGCCTGGGCCACCCGGTTTGCGTCGGGGTCGGTGGCGCGGACGTCCTCGCCGATGACCCACAGTGCGCGCAGATTCCCGGCCCGTGCGGCGGCGAACATGTCCGGGATCCGCAGGCCGGGCCGGTGCGGAACAGGTACGCCCCACACCGCCTCGGCCCGTGACCGGGCGGCCGGGTCGGTCACCTTTCCGTACCCGGGCAGCAGGTCCGGCAACGCGCCCATGTCGGAGGCGCCTTGGACGTTGTTCTGGCCACGCAGCGGGTTGACCCCGTAGCCGCGGTCTGTGCCCACGGCACCTCGCAGGATCGCGAGGTTGGCCAGCGACCGCACCCCGTCCGTGCCGTGCAGGTGCTCGGTGACGCCCAGGCCGTAAACGATCGCGGGGCGTTCGGCCCGCCCGTAGAGCCGAGCGGCGGCGACCACGTCCGCGGCGGGTACCCCCGTGATGTCCGCGACCTGTTGGGGCGAGTAGTCGTCCAGCAGCTCGGTGAGTTCCGGGAGGCCGGTTGCTCGCCGGCGCAGGAACCCCTCATCGATCAGTCCTTCTGCGAGCAGGACGTGGGCGAGCCCGTGAAACAGCGCGACGTTGGTGCCGGGGCGGGGGCGCAGATGCACGTCGGCATGCAACGCGAGCCCGACGGCGCGGGGGTCGGCGACGACCAACCGGGCCCCACGCAGAACGCGTTGGAGCAGTCGCGCTCCGACCACCGGGTGGGCCTCGACAGGGTTGGCGCCGACCACCAGTAGGCAGTCGGCCCGCTCGACGTCGTCGAAGCTGTCGGTGCCGCCGGAGAGTCCGAAGGAGGCCGTCAGGCCGGCGGCGGACGGGGAGTGACACAGACGCGAGCAGTTGTCGACGTTGTTCGTGCCGATGACAACCCGCATGAACTTCTGAACGAGGTAGTTCTCCTCGTTGGTGGCGCGGGCCGACGAGATCGCCGCCACGGCGTCCGGGCCGCCCGTGTCAACGGCCTCGCGCAACCCCCGGGCGACATGGCCGAGCGCTTCGTCCCAGCCGACCGGCTCCAGATGGCCGTCGCGTCGCAGCAGAGGTCGGGTGAGCCGTTCGGAGGAGGTGAGATATCCGTGCGCGAAGCGGCCCTTGACACACGCGTGCCCCCGGTTGACCGGGCTATCCCGGGCGGGCAGAACGGCGGTGACCTCGCCGTCCTGGGTAGCGACCTCGAGGGAACATCCGACACCGCAGTAGCCGCAGGTGGTGCGCGTCAGCGCCGCCGCGGACCGATTGGCGGAGGTGAGCCCGCGCCCCGGGCCCGGCTCGGTGATTGCACCCGTGGGGCAGATGTCGACACAGCCGCCGCAAGCCACGCAGTCCGACTCGGCCCAGGACCCGCCGGTCCCGGGGGCCACGACGGTGTCCGCTCCCCGCCCGACCAGGGTGAGGGCGAAGGTGCCCTGCACCTCGGCGCACATGCGGACACACCGGCCGCAGGCAATGCACAGGTCGCGGTCGAGGTGCACGTACGGGTGGGACTCGTCCCCGCCCCGGCCTCCAGTGGCCTGTGCCGCCTCGGGGCCGACGCCCATCGACCGGCAGACATGCACCAGCTCGCTGGGGTTGCCGTCGGCGAGGGCCCGCGGCGGCAGGGCGGAGGCGATGAGCTCCACCGCGTCCCGGCGCAGTTGCCGCAGATCGTCGGTGACGGTTTCGACGCGGACACCGGATACGGCCGGGGTCACGCAGGCCGCCGCGATCCGGCCGTCGGCCCGTACGAGACAGGTACGGCAGGAGCCGACCGGGCTGAGCCGGTCGTCGGAGCAGAGCGCGGGCAACTCGATCCCGGCCATCCGTACCGCCACGAGCAGGGAGGCTCCCTCGGGCACCTCGATGCTCGTGCCGTCAACGTCGACCCCGGTCACTGGTCCCATCCCGCCAGCCGGTCCCCGTATGCGCGGGCGAGGCTGTGCACGGCAGGTGGGATCCGGCGGCCGAAGGCACACAGGCTCGCTTCGGCCAGGACATGCGACAGCCGTTCCCACTCATGTCCGGGCGGAGTGCCGGCGGACGCCAGTTCCAGGCCGCGGCGCGAGCCCACGCGGCAGGGTGAGCAGGCGCCGCAGCTCTCGGCGGCGGCGAACTGCCAGATGTGCCGCAGCACTTCCTCGGGTGGCACGCGCTGGTCGAAGGCGACCAGTCCGGCATGACCGAGGGCGGCGCCGCAGGCAGCGAGGTCGGCGGTGGTCAGCGGCACGTCCAGCGCGTCGGCGGCGAGGAAGCCACCCAAGGGCCCGCCGACCTGGAGAGCGGTCAGTTCGGATCCGTCTTTCAGGCCGCCGCCCAGCTCGGTGACGATGCGCCTTACCGGGGTGCCGAGCTCGACTTCGTACGCGCCGGGCCGGGCGAAGCGCTCGGACAGGCAGACCAGCTTCGTCCCGGTTTCGTTGAGAGCCCCGCGCCGGGCGTACGCTCCACCACCCCGGGAGACGATCCACGGGATGGCTGCCAGGGTCTCGACGTTGTTCACCACGGTCGGCGCACCCCACAGCCCGCGCCGGGTCGGGTAGGGCGGCCGCGGCCGGGCGCAGCCCCGGTCCCCCTCCAGGCTCGCGATCAGGGCGGTCTCCTCACCCGCCACGTACGACCCGGCGCCCTCCACCACCTCGACGTCCACAGCCGAGGCCGTGCCGTGGACAGCCGGGCCGAAGTGCCCGTCGGCGTATGCCTGACCGACCGCGTCCCGCATTCGCGCCAGCGCACGCGGATACTCCGAGCGCACCAGCACCACACCCTGGCGGGCACCGCATGCGAAGCAGGCCAGAGCCAAACCTTCCAGCACCCGCTCCGGATCCGCCTCCATCAACAGCCGATCGGCGTAGGAACCGGGATCGCCCTCGTCTCCGTTGACCACCACCACGGTGCCGGGTGCCCGGCCGGCCGCCTCCCACTTCGCCGCGACCCGGAAGCCCGCGCCGCCCCGCCCCCGCAACCCGGAGGCCGCCACTTCCAGCTGTACCTCGTCAGCAGTGCCTGCCGTCACCATCCGCGGCCACACCTGCCAAGCGGGCTCACCGGCCACCACGCCTCCCAGCAGAACGGGGTCTCCGGTGTCGTCCGCGGCCGGGATCTCCGGCGCCCGCGGGGGCTCGCGGCCCGCAAGCTGACCGGCCAGTGTCGGGCCGGTGCAGGGCGTATCCCCGTCGAGCGCCGCGGGACCCGCATAGCAGTACCCCAAACAGCGCACGGCCTGCACAGACGTCGCTCCGTTCGGTGAGGCCGTGCCCGCGGTGATCCCCAGCTCGTGCTCCACCTCAGTGAGATGCCGTCCGGTCTGCGCGGCGAAGCACGCCGTCGCGGCGCAGACCCGGACGTGACGGTGGCCGTGTGGGGCAACGAGGTCCGCGTAGTAGCTGGCCGGTCCGAGCGCAGCGGCAGCGGGCAGGCCGATACCGGCGGCGACAGCCGGAGCCCAGACCTCGGGGCTTTCCGCCGTTTCCGCCCTGGCCTCGGCCAGGGACTTGATCAGCCGATCTCCCGGCCGCCCACGCCGGTCGGCAAGGGCCCGAAACGCGTCGAATCGGTCCGCAGGACCCACGGGAACCATGACCTCATCGTGGAGGCAGCAGCACAAGGCCGCATCCGGGCGTCGGCGGGGTGTCTGCGTGGGGACGGCGGCCCTCGCCTATGGGCTTGGTCCTCCGAGCCGCGGCGTCTCAGGCCGAGCAGCCTCCGAAGGCGGCACGATCGACGACACCTGAGTCATCGGGCAGACCGCGTCCCACGGTGGTCGCCGTGCCCCGGCCGACGACAGCCCCGATCCTGCGCGCCCGCAGGGCCGTGCCAAGGGCGACCGGTCCAAGAGGACGATGCCGCCGACCATGGCGGTGGCGTCGTCCTCAACGCCTGCACAGCCAAGGCCCAGGTGGACGAGGCGAGCCGCTCGCCGAAGACAGCGATGCCGATCAGCACGGCGCCGATCGGCTCCAGGGTGTCGATGAGCGGCAGGCTGATGGCCAGGGAGTCGGTCGGGTATCGGTCGCGCGCTGGTGACAGCACCGTGTTCACGCCCGGGCGCCAGGGGTGTCTCAGCGGACGAGGACAGCCTCGCCCGGGCGGTCACGGCCGCGGCCCAGCCCAGCCCCTCCCGGTCGATGCGGTTTCGCGCAGCGTCGCGGCGGCACCGGGCTCGCCGTGCACCAGGTGCGTCGTGTGGGGTGCGGGAGCACCATTGAGCCAGTCGAGGATCTGGCTGGCGTCGGCGTGCGCCGAAAAGTGCGGGACGTGGCGAGGCGGTGGCTGCACCGAGGGCGCCTTCGGGGTTGATGGTGGTCGACAGCGAAGTGAACTGGTTTGCCGCGGACCCCGCAGCCGAAATCACAAGGCTGACCGGCCCAACGGCCCGGGACCAGTGGACTATGGGTCAAACGGACAACATCCAGCGACGATGGCAGTGACGCATTAGCCAAGCCGGACAGCACGGGTCCGCACCCGCCGTCCGAGTGACCGGGGATGTGATTGTGATGATGTTCTGGTTCGACCACGACGTCAGCGGCTGGGGCTGGTTCGCAATGTCGGCCAGCATGATCCTTTTCTGGGCGCTGATCATCACCGCTGTCGTTCTGCTCTTCCGTGCCCTGGGTCAGACTCCCGAGCACACCCACAGCCCGAACGTGCCGTCACCAGATCAGGTGCTAGCCGAGCGGTTCGCCCGTGGCGAGATCGACGAGGAGGAGTACCGCCGGCGCCTCGCCACGCTGCACACCTCCGGTCCATCCGCCAAGCCTTGACCCGCAGGCCGCAGCCCGCTTGGCAGGGGCCGATCGGGCGGGCCCAGGTCCGAACGGCTCTCCAGTCGTTCCCAGTCGGCCGTATGCGTCGTACGGCTCGTGACGGACGCTCATGACAAAGAATCGCAAACCACTGTGAAAGGTCGGTCATGAAGCATCTGCGAACTGTTGGTGACGTGATGACACACGCGGTGATCGCGGTTGGCCCCGATGAGCCGATCAAGGAAATGGTCGAGAGCATGCGGCAGTGGCGGATCAGCGCCCTGCCCGTTCTCATGGGCGACGGTCGCGTCGCCGGCGTGGTCTCCGAGGCCGATCTACTGGTGAAGGCGCAGGGGGACGACACGTCAGGGGCAGTGACGGCGCGTCAGCTGATGACCGCTCCGGCGATGACGGTGTCGGCCGAGGCGACGGTCGCCGGAGCCGCTCGGCTGATGGCGCGCGGGCATCTCAAGCGGCTCCCCGTCGTCGACGGCGAGGGTCACCTCGTGGGTGTCGTCAGCCGTGGCGACCTACTGAAGATCTATCTCCGTCCCGACGCCGACATCGCGGAGGAGGTACGGAGCGAGCTGGTCGCGCAGCTGGTCCCGGTCGGCTCAGGAACGGTCCACGTGCATGTCGAGGACGGGCTCGTCACTCTGACCGGCACGGTTTCCGATACCTCACTACCGGACGTACTCGTCCGTGCCGCCCGGACAGTGCCGGGCGTCGTGAACGTGGGGGCAGAGATCGATGTGAAGTTGCCGGTGCACTGAGCGCAGCGCGGCCTGTTCGGGTCCACACGGGCCTGCCGGAGGAGGTCCCGACCAATGGCTGGAACCGTCACCGCGGGCCTCGCACTACGGTGCGAGGTCCCGACGCGCGAGCAGCACGAACGCCGCGGTCAGTCCGGCCAGGCCGGCACCTGCCAGAACGCCGAACGAGGCCCACGGGACCGTGCCGTCGGCCAGGGCGTCACCAGGTGTGTAGTAGTGGAACGGGCTGACGAAGCGCAATGGCGCCGCCCTGGACCAGGCCAGCGCGACGAAGTTCACGGCGAATCCCACGGATCCGAGGGCTATCGTCGCCCCGACCACCTGACCTCTCCTTCGACCCACTGCCGAGACGGCGAGCGCAAAACCGGTCAGGCAGAGGGCGAAGCCGCAGCCGAGCAGCCCCGCGGAGAAGACACCAGTGATCGGCACCTCGCGGTGCAGGCGCGGTGAGAGCAGAACTCCGGCGGCCATGGTGCCTGTGGCCGCCGCGTTGAGCAGCACGGAGGCGAGGGCGAGTGCGGCCGTCCGCTCGGCCAGCAGTCGTCCCCGAGAGACGGGGCGGACCATGAGAAGTTCGATCGTCCCTGACTCCACGTCCGCGGCCACCGCGGCGGCTGCGAGCGAGCCGATCACCGTGAGCTGCATGGCAATCCAGAAGGGGTGGACCAATCCAGCGCCCAGCAGTCCGGGATAACTGGCGATCGACACATCGCCAGTGGAACCGCTGAAGGCCTTGAACGCACCCGGCGGCGTTCCTCCCTGCCCGCCGAACAGCTGCGTGGGCGGAATCGTGTTGGCGATCACCACGATGAGGCTTTCGAAGACGACCATCCCGAGGGCCAGCGCCGCGAGCATCCGACGGCGGCGGTGCAGCGCCAGCCACAGCAGCGCAAAGCGGCTTCTCACGGCTGGTCCTCGGTACCCGGATGGCGGTAGAAGTCGAGGAAGGCCTCGTCCAGGCCCGCTTCCTCGACCGTCAGGTCTCCGACCGGCAGTGTGAGCAGGTCGCGAAGAGCATCCACCACCTGATCGGGCGGTACGAGCAGCTCGACCTGTTCGCCCGACCAATTCGGCGCCCACTGTTCGGCCGCACCGAGCGGGCGCCGCCCCTGCCCGTCCGTGAAGGTGAGCCGGACCTTTCTGGCGCGGGCTTCGCGCAGGGCCGCCACTCTGCGTACGGTCACCAGACGCCCCTCCCGGACAATCGCCACGCGCTCGCAGGTGCGCTGCACCTCGGGCAGCACATGGCTGGAGAGCAGAACGGTGCGTCCCGCCGCCACGGCCTCCGCCAGCAGTTCGAAGAACGTCTCCTGGACCAACGGGTCCAGGCCTTCGGTCGGCTCGTCGAGCACCACCAGCTCGGGGTCGTGCTGCAACGCCTGGACGAGTCCCAGCTTCTGCTTCATCCCGCGCGAGTACTCCAGGACGCGGCGCCCGAGGACCGCGTCGGACAGCGCGAGCCGCTCGCACAGTTCCGCGCAGCGCGGCACCGCCGTCCCCTGCAGGTCGGCCAGCAGCTCAAGTGTTTGCCGGCCTGTCAACTCCGGGTACAGCCGCAGCTCACCGGGCAGATAACCGAGTGCCGGCGTCAGCCGGAGGTGGTCGGCAATGGGATCCAGGCCCAGCACACGGACCCGCCCGGACGTCGGCCGCAGGAGCCCGACCAGGCAGCGGATGGTCGTCGTCTTGCCCGCCCCGTTGGGGCCGAGGAATCCGAACACCTCGCCCCTGTTCACGGTGATGTCCAGCCGCTCGACGCCGATGGTCTTCCCGTACCGTTTCGTCAGGGCATTGAGTTCGATCGCCGGTGTCGCGCTCTGCACCGTCCCGCCTCCCTCTTGCCGACGAAGGCGCCGTTCGCCGTCCTCCTGCCGGGCAGGACGCAGGCAACGCGGCTCAGGCGGCCTCGGTCGGGCCGACTCCTGCCTTGCTGTCCGGCCGGATAATGACCACCGGACACGTGGCGTGCAGAGCACATTGCTGGCTCACAGAGCCCAGGAGAGCACGGGCGAAACCACCCCGCCCCCGGCTGCCCACCACCAGCACCTCAGCCCCCTCCGCCGCGGCGAGCAGCACCGCCACCGGATTGCCACGCACCAGACTTTCCCGCACCTCCACGGACGGCGCGTACCCGACCACACTGCGCAGCTCTTCGGCGAACCCGGAGCGCGCCACCTCCTCGTCGAGATCGGCGTCCACCGCCGGAGCAGACCAGCCGTGCATCCCCGGAAGCTCCCACGCACCCACTGCCTCCACGAAGCCCCCGATGAGACCGGCATACCTGATCGCCCACCGCAGGGCCGTCTGCGACGACAGCGAACCATCGACACCCACCACAACCCGGCCTGCCGATGCTTTGCTCTCCATACCCTGTCGCCTTTCTCGCACGGACCTCTGTAATCCACGCTGCCCGCCCTCAGCGAAGCCCGCCATGCGAAGACCGGCCCCGGCACCGCACGCAGACCCGCAGGGTGGCTTGCTGAGTCGTGCCTACCGCGGGAACGTGCACAGCCCCGTCCCGCTCTGTCCAGCGAAACCGTCACGGGGTGCAAAGCTCCCTGGCAATCCCATCCGCCCAGGTGTCAATGGCCGGCCAGTCGCGGTAGTCGCCGTACCTGAGGCCCATCAGCCGGAAGATCACTCGCCCGGTGACGGGCAGCTGGCTGGGCTTGATGACACCCGACAGGAGGCGATGGGTCCTGTAGGGGATGTGATCGGGGAGGTCGTCGATGATGACCGTTTCCTCCTTGCCGGCCAAGCGCCTCCACGGACCGCGCATCGCGCCGGGCATCCCCACGCTGAAAATCCACACGGGGCGGACCGGGAACAGATGACTGTTGCGGTGCACAAAGTCCTTCGCCGCGTCCAGCCAGGCCTGCCCATGGACCGCGCTGCCGAGCACGAACGCCTCGTACGCGTCCTCGTCCTCGACCTCGCTCATGGGCCGCACATCGGCCTTCAGACCCGCCTCGCCGAGTCGTGCCCCGATGCGCTCCGCGATCTCCCGTGTGGAGCCGTGTGCGGTGGCGTATCCCACCAGAACGTTCATGGCTTCGCCTCTCTGTTGTGCCAGTGCGCGGCGTGGCGGTGATCGTCAAGACGGTGCGGCTGACCGTCAACCGCTGACGCGCTGGACCGTTCGAGCGACAGGAACTCCGAGGCATCGGCGAGGGCCAGTGAGTGGGGATAGTCATCCTCATCGATGGGTACGCCCGTGCGATCGGACATAAGTGCAGCAGTACACGTCGTCCGGGCCCACATCCAGGACGTACGCGGCGGTGATGTGGTGGGCGACGACGGCAGACATGGACCGCGCCCTTGGGGACATCGGTGGCCGCTGGTGAAGTGCAGCAGCGCGGCCCTCTCGTCGGGGCCCGTGCGCGGCACGGTGAAGTCCTCGTCCGCCTCCGCGAGCAGCGTTCCAGGAAAAGGGCGCCCTCCAGGTCCTGCCGGCGCTCCCCGGCAATCAGCACATATTCAAGCTCCGGCAAGCGCTCCCCGACAGAGGCGACCGACGCACCGACCGTGTGACGGGGCTCCGGACGCAAGACAGGCCGCGATCACACCGGCTGCGGTACGACGGCCACGGGGCAGTCGGCGTGGTGCAGCACGGCATGCGCCACCCGGCCGAGCTCGAGACCGAAGTGGCCCTGGCGCCGCTGTGCGCCGACGACGAGCAGATCCGCAGCGGCCGAGCGCTGCACCAGCACCTTGTGGGCCGGGCCTTCGACCGTGGTCCGGTGCACTTGCACGGCCGGGTTGTCACGTACGGACTCCCCAAGCGCCTCGTCCAGCAGCGTCGCGGCCTGCTCCTCGTAGTAGCGGGCAGGATCGCCGGCGAGCAGCGGATGGTCCGTTGTCTCTTGCGCCGGGCGGCGCCAGGCACGGACCGCATCGAGGTTGCAGCCGCGGGCTTCGGCCTCGCGCAGGGCGAACGTGACCGCCGCCCGTCCCCCGGCGGTGTCGGCCACGCCGAGGAGGATCCGCCCGTGCGTGCTCCCGAGTGCCGCCTTGTCGCCGCGCACCACGATGACCGGGCAGTGCGCCCGGGCCGCCACGGTCAGACCGACCGAGCCCAGCAGCAGCCCCCTCAACTCCCCACGGCCGCGCGATCCCGTGACCACCGCCGAGGCTTTGCTGCTTTCGCGAAGAAGCACGGTTACCGGGTCGTCGGTAAGTACCTCTGCCGAAACCTTCACATCCGGGTTCCGTCGGCCGGCTCGTTCGGCGGCCGATCCGACGATGTTCTCCGCGAAGACCTGCTCGTGAGGACGTCCGAGGCTCCCGGCAAGAGCGACGCCCTCGTAGTGCTCCCACTTGGAGGCGTACACCAGCCGCAGTGGCACTCCATAACGCGCTGCCTCGTCCACCGACCAGTCGAGTGCCTGGCGGCTGGACTCGGATCCGTCGACACCCACGACCAAGGGCAGCTCCATCGTGCCCACCGCCTTCCGTTCGGCTGAGGGGAGAAGTTCCCGTTGTCACCGTCGCATTTGGGGCGGGCCGCTCGGGAGGGGCGGTTCGGCCCTGGTACGGGCTCTTCGGCCCAACGCCGCCGCGAACCATCGCACCCATATTTCTCGGCACCGTCCGCCGGGCGAAGCGGCGCTGTCGGGGGCGGGGCCGCCGCTGCATCGTCGACTCGGCTCAGTCCGTTTCCATGTAGGGGCGGCGGAAGACAGGGGCTTGGCCGGTGCCGTTGGGGCGTACGGCTGCCAGCGCTTGTACGACCGCGGCCTCCAAGGGACCGCTGGTGTCGACCGTGACGGCTTCCGTCCATGGCGGCTCTTTGCTTGCCATGGCGGTGGCCACGTCGAGGTCGGCGTCGGATGCTCCGGGGGCGCGCGTACGCAGGCGGGCCGCCGACACGGCGTCCGGCACCTGGCAGTGCAGGGCCACCAGGTCGGCGCTGACGCGTTCGGCCATGCGCAGGGCAGCTTCGCGCTGTTCCGCATCGGACCAGGTGGCGTCCAGGACGACGGACTCGCCCGAGGACAACAGGGCGGACGCACGGTCGAGCAGGGCCGTGTAGGTCTTGGCGGTCCATTCGGGTGTGTACAGGCCTTCGCCGTAGCCGGTCGCGGCGGACACCTCTGCGGGGATGCCCGCCAGCTCTTTGCGGAGACGGTCGCTGCTGAGGAGCGTGACGCCGAGGCGATCGGCCAGCGCGCCGGAGAGTGTGGACTTGCCGCTGCCCGGTAGCCCGCCGACGAGTGTGAGGCCGACAGCGGACGTCCGCAGGTGACGCAGCGCTGTCAGGACCAGTCGCCGTGACGCGGCCTCAGTGCCGGGCGCGCCCTGCCGGGCCTGGATCAGCGAGACCTTGGCACGGACGAAGGCGCGGTAGGCGACATAGTGGTGCCGCAGGGACGGCGGTGCCGGGTCGCCGGAGTACTCGCTGTACTGGGCAAGGAAGAACCCCGCGGCCTCCGGGGCTCCCAGCTGTTCCAGGTCCATGGCAAGGAAGGCGGCGTCGTCGAGGCCGTCGACGTAGCGCAGGTGGTCGTCGAACTCCAGGCAGTCCAGGAGGCGGGGGCCGTCGTCGAGGCAGAAGATGTCCTCTGCGAGCAGGTCGCCGTGGCCGTCGACGATCCGCCCCTGCGCGATGCGCGTGTCGAACAGCTGCTTGCGGCCGACGAGGTAGCGGCGCACCAGTCGCTCGACCTCCTCCACCTCGTCGGAAGCGTGTGCGTCGCCGGCCAGCGCGCGTACCTGCGCGAAGCTCGCTTCCCAGCGCGAGGACAGCGCGTCCCGAGTGCCCTGCTCGTCCACGTCCCGGCTGCGGGGCGCATCCGCGTGATGGGTGGCGAGCTGCCGGGCGACAGTCCGCAGGGCACCGTCGACGACGACGCCCTCGCTTATCAGCCGGGAGAGGCGGCGCTCCGCCGGCATGCGGCGCATCACGACGAGGGGTTCTGGGGTGTCCGCGCCCGGGCTGCGAAATTCTCCCAGGCCCAGATAGACGTCGGGGGCGAAGCGACGGTTGAGAGCCAGTTCCCGCTCGCACGCCGCACGCCGAGCCGCCACGGTGGAGTAGTCCAGGAATTCCAGGTCCACCGGCTTCTTGAGCTTGTAGGCACGGTCGCCGACGAAGAAAACGACCGCCGTATGGGTTTCGCAGACCTCTGCTCGCGGGAGCGGCGTTGCATCGATGCCGGTGCATGTCCGGAGCACAGATGCGTCGGTTCGGAGTGTGGACATCGTGATCCTCCCTGCGGTGGTCGCGAACAACATCTGGTCGACCACGGCGTGCGGTGCCCTATTCGGACGACCTACGTGCCGCTGGTGGAACTCGCGGTGTCATCGGTCCGGAACGTGATGTGTTCCGAGACCGAAACCACGCCGTCCACACTCCGGCACAACCGCACAATGATCGGGATCAGACTCCTGACATCGACGGAGCCACCGAGCGTGACCTGCCCTTCGTCCACCTCAACCGTCACCGAAGGGCCGAGGCGCATAGTCAAATGCAGCACATCCCGGTTGATCTCATCGCGGATGGCGTCGTCGCGGCGAAGGAAGATCCGCAGCAAGTCGCTCCGGCCAAGGATGCCCTGGAGCCTGTCCGCCTCGTCCACCACGGGCAGCCGCTTGACGTTCTGTACTGCCATGAGGCGCGCCGCCTCGACAACAGTCCACTCCGGACGCGCGCAAACGGCCGGAGCCGACATCAGCTCTTCGGCGCAGGCTCCCTCGGCCTTGGCCCGCTCCCACGCCTCCAGATGCGGCATCGGCACCCGACCCGACGGGTCGGACTGACCGGACGACTTGCGCAGTAGGTCGGCCTCGGACACCACACCCATCGGGCGGTCCAGTTCGTCCACGACGGGTACGGCGGTGACATCGTTCTCGGCAAGCAGCCTGACGATCTCCTTGAACGGCACATCACGCCGTACCCGGACAACATTCCGGGTCATGAGCTCTCCGACTGTTCGGTGGTGCATTCCGCCCTCCCTTCGGCGTCGTGACTGTCACCGTCACTGATCAAGCCTGTCAGGAGCCTGGCATCCTCGGATGAGCCGTCCGGCCCCCCTTTGGGGCCGTTCGGGCCGAGACCGGCCCGAACGGCCCTCCGACTCGGGCTTAGCGCGTGGCAGGTTGGGGGTCAGCGACGCTTCGCAGGAGCGGTGACGCTCATGCGAGCTCACCTTGGCGATCAACTCGTCGTCGAAGCACGTCATGTTCCCCGGGCGGGACGCGCACATCCATCACATCTCAGGCGACGGCGGCCCCGGATGCGGCCCCCCGCGAAGGACTCCACGATGAAGGCATCGTGGACCTCCGCGACCAGCTCGCGGGCGATGTCGGCCTCGTCGCCCATCACCGAGGGCGCCGTGCCGTGGTCGGCCACCGCGTCGTAGTCCGCGAGACCCATGGCTGCCGCCTCCTGCCGTTGTCTCCGTCTTCACGATCACACCTATGTGCCCTTGTGCCGATCGGGGCGGTGAACCCCCCACCGGGGGACCGATCGGCCCCTGTGCGTCTTTGTCTCTCCACCACAGGCTGGGGGAGAGACAACAGGCACACATCGGACAGCTGAGGAGAGGAACGTCATGAAGGCACTCGTTTTCCACGGCCCCGGCCAGGCCTCTTGGGACAAGGTGGCAGATCCGGGCATCCAAGAGCCCACGGACATCGTCGTCCGCATCGACACCACGACCATCTGCGGAACAGACCTGCACATCCTCAAGGGCGACGTGCCCGAAGTGACCCCGGGGACCGTCCTCGGGCACGAGGCCGTCGGCGAGGTCGTCGAGGCGGGAAGTGATGTCGGCACGGTCCGCCCCGGCGACCGGGTGCTCGTCTCGTGCATCTCCCCCTGCGGCCGCTGCCGCTACTGCCGCGAGCAGATGTACGGGCAGTGCCGGGGCAACGGGGGATGGGTGCTCGGCCACCTGATCAACGGCACGCAGGCCGAGTACGTACGCGTTCCCTTCGCCGATTTCTCCGTCCACCCGCTGCCCGCAGCAGTGAGCAGCAGCGACGCCGTGTTGCTGTCCGACATCTTCCCCACTGCGTACGAGGTGGGCGTCCTCAACGGAGGAGTCCGGCCCGGCGACACCGTCGTGGTCGTGGGAGCCGGCCCCATCGGGCTCGCCACCATCGCCACGTCACGGCTGTTCTCGCCCGGCAGGATCATCGCGGTGGACCTGGCCAAGTCGCGGCTGGACGCCGCCCGCGAACTCGGTGCGGACGCCATCGTCAACGCGGCGGAAGACCCTGAGCAGCTGGTCTCGGATCTGACCGAGGGGCTCGGGGCCGATGTGGCAATCGAGGCCGTCGGAGTACCGGAAAGCTTTGAACTCTGCACGCGTGTGGTACGGCCGGGAGGCCATGTGGCCAACGTAGGCGTGCACGGCAAACCCGCCACGCTCCACCTGGAAGACCTCTGGATCAAGAACGTGACCATCAGGACCGGCCTGGTGGACACCTACTCCACACCGGTTCTGCTGGGCATGCTGGCTGCCGGTCGACTGCCCACGGCTGCGATCGCGACCCATCGCTTCGAACTGGGACAGATCGAGGAGGCGTACGACGTGTTCTCACGCGCTGCCGACACGGGTGCGCTCAAGGTCGTGCTCGGTGGCCCGGAGCACAAGGACGTGGAGCGCACGAGCTGACGCCCTGCCGAGCCGGGCGCCTCGGTCGCCGGCCCGACACATCGGCATCAAGCGGATCAGTCGTCCGTCCCCGATGATTTATCCGCCATCACCGGTCTATCCGCTGTCGCCGGGGCGTCGCCGCCCAGAGCCCACTCGACATCCACGACGCCCGCAAAGGAAGGCGAAGGTGCCCCGGCCGATCCTCCTCCGCGGGCGGGCGTCAGTGTTTGGTGAGTGGACTGGAGGAGCGCAGGGCCGCACGACGCCGCTGGTACTCCTCTTCGTCGATGTCGCCGCGGGCGAACCGCTCGGCGAGCAGCTGCTCGGGCGAGGGCCCGGCGTGCCACCGCCATGCTCTGGCCGGGCTGTGGCTGTTCAGCAGCGGCCCCCTCGACCCGTCGGCGTTGCAACGGGATATCCCTGCCGTGCGCGGCGTCCGCCAAGTCGAGCGTCGACTGGGAGCCTGGAGCACGTCACGTTCGGCGGACGGCCGGCGGACGGAGCGCGAGGACGCATCGCCCGAGTGATCCTGGAGGAGGACGGCGACGACTGCCGCGACCTCAAACGGATTGCCCTGTGGGCCGAAAGCATCGCCGCCTGCCTGACCGCGATTACCAAAGCGGGGCAGAACTGGGCCTGTCGGGCCGCGGACAGGGCCGCCCGGCCCTTCCCCGGCGCCGATCGGGTGACTGAAGCTGAGCACAGACAGCGGCCCCGCAGGAGAAACCGGCGAGTGCGGCCCGGACGGCTCACCGGTCATCAGCGAGGTAGCCGCGCGCTCGAAACGGAGGCCCAGCAATGAGTACCCCCTCCCCCACCCGTATGACCGCCGTTCTGTCCCCCGAGCACCGTGCCCGGCTACTGGGCATCACCCGGGACGTCAAATTCCCTGAAGGGACCCGTATCTTCGAAGAAGGCCGCCCCGCCGACCGGTTCTGGATCATCCAGTCCGGCACTATCGCTCTCGACATCCAAGTTCCGGGACGGCGCCCGGCAGTGATCGAGAACCTGGGCTTCGGTGAACTCGTGGGCTGGTCCTGGCTGTTCCCACCGTATGTGTGGCAGTTCGGCGCCGAGGCCATGACACCCGTACGCGCCCAGGAGTTCGACGCGTCAACGGTGCGGATGATGATGGATGCCGACCCTGCCTTCGGCTCCGCGATCGGACACTGGGTCGGCAGGGTGCTTGCTCACCGGCTGCATGCCGCCCGTATCCGCCTGCTCGATCTGTACGCGCCTCACGGCAGCGGCATGACTCTGTGACCGGCGTCCGGGAGGCCCGCCATGCCCGATTCCCCGCACACAGTGAGCGATGTCATGACCCACACCGCAGTCGCGGTGGGGCGCCATGCGACCTATAAGGAGATCGTGGAGCTGATGGAGCAGTGGAAGGTCAGTGCTTTGCCGGTGCTGGAGGGCGAGGGCCGTGTGATCGGCGTGGTCTCGGAGGCCGATCTGCTCCCCAAGGAGGAGTACCGCCTCGACGACCCCGCACAGGCAGACCGGCCGCTGTCCGACATGACGAAGGCGAGGGCGGTCTCCGCAGAGGAGCTGATGTCGAGCCCGGCCATCACCGTTCACGCGAGTGCCATGGTCGCCGAGGCCGCACGCATCATGGCGCGCCGTCGCGTCAAGCGCCTGCCCGTGGTCGATGATGTCGGCCTGCTGGAAGGTGTCGTCAGCCGCAGCGACCTGCTGAAGGTGTTCCTCAGGTCCGACGAGGCCATAGCCGACGAGATCCGTCGTACCGTCATCCAACACCTTCCGCCCGCGGCACAAGTGGAAGTTTCCGTCACTGACGGCGTGGTCACCCTTTACGGCAACCTCAGGGACCGGGCGCTGGTCTCCCTGCTTGCCCGGGCCGCCCGCGCGGTCGAAGGCGTCGTGGACATCCGCCTCAGCCTCAACAACCAGGCACCCCCGGCGCCCTGAGGCATCAGTACGACAACCTCGGTCTGGGCACGTCAAGGCGAAAAGGGCCCATCCGCTTCTCGCGGATCCTGATTGCGTGGTGCACGGCCACGAGCCGCTTCTCCACGTCCTCGTCAGGGGCCCTTTCCGTCAATTCCATGGAAACACGGGGCGTGCGATGCTGCCAGGGCCGAACAGTCCCACCTTCGGTGCCGTTCGGCCCCACCTCTCCCATACCGCTTGACGACTACTGCTTGACGACCAATCGCCGCAGCCATGGCTGCCTGCTGAGCCTGGCGGCGGCGAAACCGGCCAGACCCACGGCCGCGGCCACAGCGACATCCGTCCCGCCGAGCGGCTCGGTCTCAAGTACCGAACGCAGGAACGGTACATACAGAGCCGCCGCCGCGAGACCGGCCGAGGCGAGCACCGCCGCCGGCAGGAAGAGGTTCTCCCGTGTGAGAAGGCGTTCCCGAAGCCCCATGACGACCCCGAGCTGTGCGGCCAGCAGGGACAGGAACAGCACGCTCTGCCAGGGGGCATCCACGGCACGGGCCGAGAGGCCTGCAGCGAGGCTTGCCATGGTGACCACGGCTGCGAGGAAGAGCACCCGTTGCCACAGGCCGTGCCCCAGCACGTGCTGATGCGGCGGGCGCGGGGGCCGGTGCATGGCGCGCGGGGACACTGGCTCCGCCCCCATCGCCACCCCGGTCAGGCCATGGGTGAGGAGATTGATCCACAGGATCTGCCCCGCCCGCAGCGGCAGTGACAATCCGAGCAGGGGGCCGACGAGCATCACCAGGATCTCTGCGGTGCCTCCGGCGAGTCCGTAGACGAGGAAGCGCCGGATGTTGTCATAAACGCGGCGCCCCTCCTCGACCGCCGCGACCACGGTGGACAACTCGTCGTCGGTGAGCACCAGATCGGCCGACTGTCTCGCCACCTCGGTGCCTCGCCGCCCCATGGCGACGCCGATGTCCGCTTGTCGTAGTGCGGGTCCGTCGTTGACGCCGTCACCGGTCATCGCCGTCACGTCCCCGTGGTCGCGCCAGGCTTCGACGATGTCCAGCTTCTGCTGCGGGTCCGTGCGGGCGAACACCCTTACCGCCGTGAGGTCGTCCACGGCTCCCGCCGCCAGGGACTGACCTGTGACGACCTCGCCCGGCTCGCTGTCGGGGGACAGCAGACCGACGCGCGTGGCGATGGCCCGTGCGGTGGCGGGATGGTCACCGGTGATGAGCACGGGCGTGATGCCCGCGGCCCGGCACGCGGCCAGCGTGGCGGCTGCCGCCGGCTTCGGAGGATCGTTGATCGCCGCCAGGCCTAGCAGCCGCAGCCCCGATTCGGCGTCCGCTGCCCGCGCCGGAGCCTCGGTCCGCTCGCCGCAGGCCACGGCCAGCACCCGGTATCCCCGCGCGGCGAGCAGCGCTGCCTCGTCCCGGGCCCGATCGAGGAGCTGCGCGGGCTCGTCGAGCACAGCGGGGTCGAGGACTGCTTCCGGAGCGCCTTTCAGACACACCATCACTTGCCCTGACGGCGTTCCGTGGAGTGTGCTCATGCGCTTGCGCAGGCTGTCGAACGGTGCTTCGTCGGTCCTCGGGTAGGTCTGGTGCAGCGTGCTCGGTTGCTCGCAGCGCGCTTTGGCCGCGGCCGTCAGCAGCGCGGCCTCGGTGGGGTCGCCGAGGGCAGTCCAGCGGGTGCCGGTGTCGTCGGACGGTTCGTCCGGTGGGCGCAGCGCGGCGTCGTTGCACAGCGCTGCGATGGTCAACAGCTTTTGTACAGGCCTGAGTTCGGCGGGCTCCGCTGCCCGGCCGTCGACGCGTACGTCGCCGGACGGCTCGTACCCAGTGCCGGTGAAGTCGACGGCGCCCTCGGGTGTCCAAATGCGTTCGACGACCATGCGGCCTTCGGTGAGAGTGCCGGTCTTGTCCGTCGCCAGTACGGTCACCGATCCGAGCGTCTCCACGGCGGGGAGGCGTCGTACGACGGCGTGGCGTGCGGCCATGCGCCGCGCGCCGAGGGCCAGTGCCAACGTGACGACGGCCGGGAGCGACTCGGGTACGGCGGCGACGGCAAGGCTGATCGCGGTCACCGCCATGGTGCCCGGTGCCAGGCCACGTATCAGGCCAAGGGCGAACACCAGCAGACACAGTGCCAGGGTGGCCACGGCGAGAACCCGTCCCAGTGCGGCGAGCCGCCGCTGCAGAGGTGTCGCCTCGAGTCGCCCTTCCAGCAGTGCGGCGATACGGCCCAGGGCGCTGGCGGTCCCGGTGGCCGTCACCGTCGCGATGCCCCTGCCCCGGACCACGACAGTGCCCGCGCTCAGCGTCGCCGCCCCCGGCCGTCCGGAGCGCAGGTCCTTGTCCACGGGTACGGATTCACCGGTCAGCATGGACTCGTCGAGGAGCAGCGCCGATGCCTGCGTGAGGAGCGCGTCGGCGGGAACGATGTCCCCTTCGCCGAGTGCCAGTACATCGCCGGGGACGACTTCGGCCGCGGGCACTTCCCGCTCGGAATTGCCGCGCAGGACACGTGCGTTCGGTGCTGACATGGCGGAGAGTGCGGCAACTGCGTTGTCGGCTCTGACCTCCTGGATCACTCCCACCGTGGTGTTCACGACGATCACGAGGGCGATGACGACGGAGTCGGCGTGGTCCCCGATCGCCACGGTCAGTGCCACGGCCCCGAGGAGGACCATGATCAGCGGATCCCTGAGCTGTGCCACCACGCGCGTGTGCAGGCGCACGGTGTGCCGGGCGGCCACCTCGTTGCGGCCGTATTCGGCGAGGCGGCGGGCCGCATCCTCTTCGGTGAGCCCTCGACGGCGCTCGTCGGTGACAGGCGGTGTGCGGGCGGGGTGCGAGGTCACGTGGGTGCTCCGATCGACGGACGGGGCCGGTGTGAAGCGGATCAGGCCATCGCGTGCTTCGTGGGCCGCAGTTCACGGAGTGGGAACCGTGATCACCGGGCAGAGCGCTCGGTGCAGCAGGCCGTGGACGACCGACCCCAGCCGCATGCCGGTGTACCCGCCCCGGCCCCGGCGGCCGACCACGACGGCCAGTGCATGCTCGGAGGCCCGCGCAAGCTCCTCGACCGGATGTCCGCGGACCACCTCGTGCGTCAGAGCCACATCCGGGTACTTCTCCGACCAGCCCGCCGTTGTTTCCGACAGCAGCCGTCGGCGCTCCCGCATCGCCTCCGCCTCGCCCGTGAACGAGACCACCGGTGGCGGCCAGATCCAGAGGGCACGCAGGCCGGCCCCCCGCAGGCTTGCTTGCTCGAAGGCCTGGGCGACGGCGGCGCGCGAAGCCTGACTGCCGTCGACGCCGACAACCAGGTAGAGCGGCTGCTGCGTCACATGCTCGGGCTCTCCCACGACGACGACCGGGCAGTCGGCCTGTGCACTGACCGGCGCCACCACCGAACTCGCGCTGAAGAACTCCTCCGCCCGGCCCAGCCGACGCGAGCCGAGGACCACCATCCGGGCCTGCTCCGAGTGGCGGCAGAGCGCCGGGGCGGGAACCCCGTCGAGCAAGTCCGTCATCACCTCAAGCTTCCCGTGCCGAGCCCGTGCCCATGCGGCAGCGGAGGTGAGCGCCTCATCTCCTCGCCGCCGCAGCTCGATGTGGTGCGCGGTGGCATCGGCGTGGCGTGCGTCGTGCAACGGCGGCACGGCCAGCAGCAGCCGAAGGGCAAGGTGCCTGCGGTGGGCCTCGTCGGCGGCCCAGGCAAGTGCGGGGCGGGACTGGTGCTGCGGATCGACGCCGAAGATCATCTCGCGGCGCTCTGCGAGGGCTGTCACTGTTCCTCCCGGCGTTTTTTGCTCTCGCGCGGGATGAGCTCCACGGGGCATTCGGCGTGGTGCAGAACCGCATGCGTCACCCGTCCCAGCGTGGGACCGAAGGCATCGGGCGGCCGCCGACCGCCCATGACGAGCAGGTCGGCGTGACGCGATGCCTCGACGAGCGCGCCGGCGACTGATGTGCCCTCGTCCACGTCCGCGGCGACGGTGAGCTCGGGGAATTCATCCCGAATCCGGTCGGCCACCACCGAAACACGTTGCAGGTGCTGCTGGGCGATCTCGTCGACGTCGTCCAGCATGGTGGCCACCATGCCCACGTACCGCAGCACCTGCCAGACGCTCAGCAGACGCAGCGACGCCTTGCGGAGTTCCGCGCCGCGCGCCGCGCGCCGGACACAGTCGAGGTCGTCCTCGTCGCGGACGGCGGCCACCACCACACCGGTCTCCGCCCCTTGTGCTGCGCCCCTGACCACCACGACAGGGACCGTCGCGCCCGCCGCCACGCGGAGTCCGACGGAGCCGAGCAGCAACGCGGCGAACCCTCCGTAGCCGCGGTTGCCCACGACGATCGTGCCGTGGTTGCCAGCAGCGTCGTGCAGGCTGACGGTCGGCTCCCGTTGGCTCAATTCCCTGTTGATCTGCAGTTCGGGGTACTGCTCCACCAGCCGGTCCGCCGTGTCCTTGAGCACGTCGCGCCCGCGCTGGCGCTCGCGCTCGACGGTCTCGACCGAGGCGTACAGGGCTCTCCGGTAGGTGTCGGCGGCGTACAGGAGGCGCAGCGGCCTCCCCCGCCGGTCGGCCTCGGCCGCGGCCCAGTCTGCAGCCGTCGCCGCATTCGCCGAACCGTCCACGCCCACGACCACTATCCCGAGTTCCGGGCCGCCCACAGTGCTGCCGCCCATGGCTCCTCCTTGCCGAGTTCCATCGGGGATCACTCCTCACGGTGTCACCACGAGATCAGCATGGAGAGGGCCACAGGGGTCCATGGCAGGGCCGAAGGTCCCTGTCCGGCCGAGGCTGATCCATTCGGTCCGCTCCGAGGACCTCTCGGCCCTGTGCACGCGGGCGGGATTGGTTCCACGCTGGCATTCAGGACGGCCTGATCCGGCAGGTGAAGGAAAGGACTGGCGCGCCATGAGGCACCGCAGTGTTGCCGACCTGATGTCCCCCACGGCCGTGAGCGTGCAGCGGGGCACCCCCTTCAAAGAGATCGCCCGCCTCCTCGACGAATACGGCATCACCGCCGTACCGGTGATCGACGACCACGAGCGGCCGGTCGGCGTTGTCTCCGAGGCAGATCTGCTGCGCAGACAGACATCGCGAGGCACATCCAGCGCGGCGGAGGGCCTCATGTCCAGTCCTGCGATCGTCACGCAGCCGGAGTGGAGCGCGGTCCGGGCGGCCAGGGTCATGGAGAAGAACAGGGTCAAACGGCTGCCCGTCGTCGACGAGTCGGGCCGTCTGGTCGGTGTGATCAGCCGCAGCGACCTCCTGCAGTTGTTCCTGCGGCGGGACCGGGCGATCCAGGAGGAAATCCTTGAGGACGTCGTCACCCACACCCTTGGGTTGCCGCCCTCTGCGCTGACAGTCGAGGTCGCCGACGGCAGGGTCACTCTCAGCGGCACTGTGGCGCGCAAGAGCCTCATCCCCATCACTCTGCGACTGTGCGAGAGCGTCGACGGAGTGGTGGATGTGATCGAGCGACTCACCTACGACATGGACGACTCCGCGGCCGCGAAGGGCGGCGACCGCCATGTCTGAGGTGACCACGACCGATCTGTACGAAGTGACGATGGCCATGTCCTACCTGCGGGAAGGGATGCGCGCTCCGGCCACTTTCAGTTTGTTCGTGCGGGACTTGCCGCCCGGCCGCGGGTTCCTGGTGGCCGCCGGCCTGGAGCCGTCGCTCGACTACCTGTCCCGATTCCGCGTCAGTCCGCACGACGTGGAGGAATTCGCCGAGGCCCTGCACCGGCCGGCCCTGGACCTTGAGCTGCTGCTCGGCCTGGGATTCGACGGCGAGGTGCGTGCTGTCCCCGAGGGGCGGCTCGTGTTCGCCGGAGAGCCGCTGCTGGAAGTGACCGCGCCACTGCCGCAGGCACAGCTCGTCGAGACCTTCCTGCTCACTCAGCTGTGCCATCAGACGGCGGTCGCCTCCAAGGCGGCCCGCTGTGTCATCGCAGCCGCGGGGCGGCCCGTGGTGGACTTCTCACTGCGTCGCGCGCACGGGCCGCAGGCAGGATTCCAGGCCGCCCGGCTGGGCGCACTGGTCGGCTTCGCGGGCACCAGCAACGTGGCCGCGGCGACGAGGCTCGGCATACCCGCTTCGGGCACCATGGCTCACTCGTACATCGAGGCCTTCCCGGGCGAAGAGGAGGCGTTCCGGGGATTCGCGCGCACCCATCCCGGACCGGTGACCTTCCTCGTCGACACGTACGACACCGATGGCGGAGTCGCGATCGCGGCACGGGTGCTCAAGGAGCTCGGGCGCGGTCCCGGCTGCGCCATTCGTCTCGACAGCGGTGACCTCGGGGCTCTCGCGTGCCGGGCACGGGACATTCTCGACGCCGGCGGCCTCACGGACGTCGGCATCGTCGCCAGCGGTGGCCTGGACGAGTACGCAGTGGACGAGCTCGTGCGGGCCGGCGTCCCGATCGATGTGTATGCCGTCGGTACCCGCGTCGGCGTGGCCGCGGACGCGCCCTACCTCGACGCCGCGTACAAACTGGTGGAGTACGAAGGGCGGCCGGTCATGAAGCTCTCCTCCGCGAAGGTGACGGCCCCCGCGCCGAAGCAGGTCTTCCGCCGGTCCGGCCGCGCCGACGTGATCGGCGTGTGGAACGAGGACCCACCACCCGGAGCGGAACCTCTTCTCTGCACGGTCATGCGTGGGGGCTGCAGGACGGGGACGCCGGACCGCCTGTCGGACGCCCGCGCGCGTTTCGACGCCGACCTCGCCGCCCTCCCGGCATCGGCACGGCGTATCCACAGCCCCGAACCAATCCGCCCGGTCACATCCAGGCGGCTGGCGGCCATGACGGCCGTGGTACGTCGCCGTATCGAGGAGGAGATACGGACATGAAACTCAGCAAGGTCGCAAGCGTGATGGTGGGCGAGGTCATCTCGATCACGCCTGCCACGCCCTTCAAAGATGTCGCCAAACTGCTCGCCGAGCACGACATCACCGGACTGCCTGTCCTCGACGACGACGGCAGAGTGCTCGGGGTCGTCTCCGAGAGCGACCTTCTCGTCCGTCAGGCGTCAGCCGGAGGAGCGGACGAGGACCAGCAGGGACCTCGGCACGGCCGGATCCCCCGCTCGACCGCGGACACGCGGGACGACAAGCGGGAAGGCCTCACGGCGGGCCTGCTGATGTCCGCACCCGCGATCGCCGTCCATGCCGAAGACACGGTCGCCGAGGCCGCCCGGACGATGCTCCGGCGCGGCGTCGAACGGCTTCCGGTGGTGGACGCCGAAGACCGCCTGGTCGGCATCGTCACACGGCGCGATCTTCTCCAGGTGTTTCTGCGCCCCGACTCCGAAATCCGCCGCCACGTGATCGAAGACGTGCTGAAGGACGTGCTGGGGCTGGCACCGAACGTGATCGATGTCCATGTCGTCGACGGGGTGGTCACTCTGGAGGGGCAACTGGAGCGGCACAGTCAGATCCCTGTCGTACTGCAGCTCACTCAGCGGTTGGACGGAGTGGTGTCGGTGGTGGACCGCCTCTCTTCACGCGTCAACGATTCCGGGCTCACGCCGCCGGAGGGCACGGAGTACGGGTGGCCCTGGTGACCCCGGACAACAGGCCCTCTAGGGCCAACCGGCCCTGTCGGAGCAGCCCGCCCGGCCCTCGTGTCACCGCCCATACCGGGCCCAGGCTGACCGGGGCGGCACCCGGCACAAGGAGCTGACTGCCATGACGACGACTCCCGCGGCGTACCGGCCCGTCAGAGTGGAGGCGGCACTCGATGCGCCGCTGTCGCGCTGGCTGTGGCTGGTGAAGTGGATCCTCGTGATCCCGCACTACCTCGTGCTGTTCTTCCTGTGGATCGCCTTCGTCCTCGTCACCATCGTCGCGTTCTTCGCGATCCTGTTCACCGAGCGATATCCGCGGTCGCTGTTCGACTTCAACGTCGGAGTGCTGCGCTGGACCTGGCGGGTCTCGTACTACGCGTACGGGGCACTGGGCACCGACCGCTACCCACCGTTCAGCCTCGCCGAGGAGCCCGGCTATCCGGCCCGACTGGACATCGCCTACCCGGAGCGGCTGTCACGGGGCCTGGTTCTGGTGAAGTGGTGGCTGCTCGCCATCCCGCACTACATCGTGATCGGCTTCTTCATGGGCGGCTTCCACGCCGCATGGTGGAACGTGGGCCTGATCTCCGTGTTCGCCGTCATCGCGGCCGTCGTCCTGGCCTTCACCGAGAAGTATCCGCGCGACCTCTTCGACCTGATCATGGGGCTGAACCGGTGGGTGCTGCGGGTCGCCGCGTACGCGGGTCTGATGACGGACGAGTACCCGCCGTTCCGGCTGGACATGGGTGGCGCGGATCCGGCCGGCCGACCGTGATCAGGGGAGGTCCCGCGCGGGGCACCAGGGCCGGTCGGTCCCATCGGGGGCCCCTCGGCCCCTCCTGTCACGGCGGCCGGACCAAGACGCTGGAACTGTGGCCGCACACGCGGCCCCTGAGGAGGTCCGCACCATGACTCGCAACGTGACCGTCGGCCTGGACGGGTCGCCCGAGAGCCGTGGCGCCGCCGCATGGGCTGCCCGGGAGGCATTGCTGCACGAAGTGCCCCTGCACCTCGTTCACGCCGAGGAGTGGCCCACGACCGCCGCCCTACCCATGGTCGGACCCGAAGTGCAGCAGCAGTGGGCCGACAAGATTCTGGCCGATGCCGTCGACGAGCTGAGGCAGCGCCATCCCGGACTGAAGATCACCACACGACGGCTCTCCGGAAGGCCCGCTGCCGCCCTGCCCATCGAGGCGGGTGAGGCGGAGATGCTGGTGCTCGGCTCCCGGGGTCTTGGCAGCATCATGGGCTTCCTCATCGGCTCGGTCGGCATGGCCACGGTCAGTGCCACCGAGCAGCCGGTCGTGCTGGTACGGGCCCCCAAGCACCACGACAAGGAGTCCCGCACCAGGTCCGGCGCCGCCGAGCAGACCGACGCCGCATCCGTGTACCGCGACGTGGTCGTCGGCCTGGACATCTACCAGTCCTGCGACAAGCTCCTCGCCTTCGCCTTCGACGAGGCCGCACGGCGTGGCTGCACTCTCCGCGCCGTACACGGCTGGACGCTCCCTCTCCTGTTCAGCTACGCGCCGACGCTCGACCCCGGCATCCAGCTGGAAGTGGGCCGGCAAGTCGAGCAGGCCCTCAGCGACATGCTGCTGCCATGGCGGCAGAAGTTCCCGTCGGTGCAGGTTGTCGAGCGGGCTCTCATCGGTTCGCCTGCGCAGCAGTTGGTGTACTCGGCGGCCGACGCCGATCTTGTGGTAGTCGGCCGGCGCCTGCGCCGGGCTCCCCTGGGTGGGCACATCGGCCCCGTCGCCCACGCGGTCATGCACCACAGTGCCGCACCTGTCGCCGTCGTCACCCACGACTGACCCCTCTCGGCAGGAGGATCAAGTGCCCTCACCACCGCTCGACTCGACCATCGTGACAGCCCTCGTCGAGGAGGCCACGGCAGCCCCGTCCATGCACAACGCACAACCCTGGAAGTTCCGGTACCTGAGCAGCACCGGAACGATGCAGCTGCGCGCCGATCCGGAGCGCACGATGCCCAAGTCGGACCCAACGCACCGTGCCGTCCATCTCGGCTGTGCCGCCGCGCTGTTCAACCTGCGGGTCGCCGCCGTGCACGCCGGCCGGGAACCGGTCACCACACTGCTCCCCGACCCCGCCGATCCGTGGCTGCTCGCCGAGGTGAACCTTGCCGAACCCGCGGGCCCTGAGCACGATCTCGCCCTACTCCACCCCGCTGTCCGCCAACGGCACACCAGCCGCCACCCCTTCACCGACGAGGAAATCCCGGACGACATCCTGGACGGGCTGCGCGGCGCCGCCCTGCTCGAAGGCGCCCGGCTGTACGTTCCCGACGCATGGCATGTGAAGTCCGTGCTGAACCTGGTGCACGACGCCGAGGGCCGCGAAGCGCTCCACCCCGAAGTGCGGGATGAGCTGGCTCGCTGGACCGGCACGGGCGCCAAGGGCGACGCTTCGCGGCGGGAGGGAATCCCCGCGTATGCCTTCGGCCCCCGTCAGCACGATGTCACCGCTCCCGTGCGGGACTTCGCCGGCCGGCATCCCGTTCCCGGTCGTGGCTCGGCCACCTTCGAAAAGCAGCCCCGCCTCGCGCTGCTCGGTACGGCCGGCGACCGGCCGGAGGACTGGCTGCGAGCGGGTCAGGCGATGGAGCGAGTTCTGCTCCAGGCCACCCTGGACGGCCTGGTCACGTCCCTGACGTCGCAGGCCCTCGAATGGCCGGAACTGCGGTGGGCCGTACGCGACCCGGGGTCGGCGATGGGTCACGTACAGATGGTGATCCGCCTCGGATACGGCCCCGAAGGTCCCGCGACCCCGCGCCGGTCGGTGAGCGATGTCCTCGACATCACGTGACCCGTACCAGTGCCCGGCCCGCCGCCCGGGGCGGCGCGCTGCAGGGACGCGGTAGTGGCCGCCCCGACGGATGTACTGACTCCCGACGGCTCCGGCGGGAAAGCTGCGGCGGCAGATGCCGACGGCCTCGCCATACGGACGCTGTCGCCCACCGGTGTGTACTCCGCACTGGACACCTCGCCCCGTGGACTGACGACCGCCGCGGCCGACGCCAGGCTCCGGCAGTTCGGGTCCAATGAACTCCCGCGCGCAGCGCACCCCGCCATGTGGCGGCAATTGGCAGCCCAGTTCACGGACCTCTTCGCGGTAGTCCTGCTCATCGCTTCAGCGATCACATTCCTCGCATACGCACTCCAGGAGCCACGGGACGTCGGCACCCTGCAACTCGCCGTGGCGATCCTGGGCGTGGTGGTACTGAACGCGTCCATCGGGTTCACCCAGGAGTACTCGGCCGAGCGGACGGCGGAGTCGCTGCAGGCGATGGTGCCGCACACGTGCCGGGTGCTGCGCGACGCCGTGCTGCGGGAACTGTCCGCGCGGGAGCTGGTGCACGGGGACGTGGTGCTTCTCGAGGCCGGGGATGCGGTCTCCGCCGACTGCCGCCTGGTGGAGGCGCACGACATCACCGTGAACAACGCCGCGATCACCGGTGAGAGCGACGCCGTCGGCCGAAGCCACGAGCCCGAGCGCCAGGGCCCGGTCCTGGAGGCGCGCAACTGTGTCTTCATGGGCACCGACGTCGTGGCGGGAACCGCAAAGGCCGTGGTCTTCGCCACCGGCCGTTCGACCGAGTTCGGGCGGATCTTCCAGCTCACGGCCGCCGCACCGCGACAGAAGACCCCACTGCAGCGCCAGGTCGCCTCGATGGCGCGACGGGTGGCGGGTACGGCACTGGCCGTGGGATCACTCCTGTTCGCCGTGCGGCTGCCCGCAGGACAGGACCTCGTGTCGGCGTTCGTTTTCGCGCTCGGCGTGATGGTCGCGCTTGTCCCCGAAGGGCTGCCCGCCACGCTCTCCGTGTCCCTCGCGATCGGCGTCCGGCGTATGGCCCGCCGCCATGCGTTGGTGAAGCAATTGCTCGCCGTCGAGGCTCTGGGCTCGACAACAGTGGTGTGCACGGACAAGACCGGGACACTGACGCAGGCGGAGATGACTGTCGTCCAGGTCTGGGCCGGAGGCGTGATGCACGCCGTGTCCGGGGTGGGTTACGAGCCGGCCGGTGAGGTCGCAGACCCCGAACCGGTTCGCGCAGTCCTGCGGACCGCGGCGCTGTGCAGCAACGCTCGTCTGGTGCCGCCTTCCGAGGGCGGTCGATGGCACGTGCTCGGGGACACCACCGAGGGTGCGCTGCTCGTCGCCGCCGCCAAGGCCGGACTCGATCGGGCCGCCGCAGAAGCGGCCGCTCCGCGCGTCGGCGAGCATCCCTTCGACGCCGTACGCAAGTTGATGAGCACGGTGCACTCCGGGGCCGACGGTTACCACGCCTGTGTGAAGGGGGCTCCCCAGGAGCTGCTCGAACGGTGCACGGCGATCGACCGGCAGAGCGAAGTGATCGCGTTGACCGACGCGCTGCGTGCGGAGGTGATGGATGTCAATGACGCGCTGGCCAAGCAGGGACTGCGGGTCCTGGCCGCCGCCCGGCGGGAACTCTCAGGCCCGCATCCCGACCGGGAGTGTGTCGAGTCGGGGCTGACCTTCCTGGGGCTCGTCGGCATGCTGGACCCGCCGAGGCCCGAGGTACGGGAGGCGGTTACCGCCTGCCATCGGGCCGGTATCCGGGTCGTGATGGTGACCGGGGACCATCCGCTGACCGCTGAGGCGGTGGCCCGCCGTGTGGGAATCGTGCGGCGTGCTGATCCGACGGTCATGACCGGTGCCCGGCTGAACGAGTTGGACGACGACGCCCTCGACGAGCTGCTGGCCGGCCAGGGCGAGCTGTTGCTGTGCCGGGTCAGCCCCGAGCACAAGATGCGTGTGGTCACCGCCTTCCAGCGGCGTCACGAGGTGGTCGCTGTCACGGGCGACGGCGCCAATGACGCCCCGGCCCTGAAGCACGCCGACATCGGGGTGGCCATGGGCGCGTCCGGGACGGACGTGGCCCGGGAAGCCGCCGTCATGGTGCTTCTCGACGACTCGTTCGCGTCCATCGCCACAGCGGTACGACTCGGCCGTTCCGTCTACCAGAACATCAGGAAGTTTCTGGTCTACCTCTTCAGCCACAACATCGGAGAACTCGTCCCCATCCTCGCCGCGACCTTCGCCGGTTTTCCCCTGGTCCCGATCAGTGCCGTACAGATCCTCGCGATCGACCTCGGCTCGGACGTCCTGCCCGCTCTCGCGCTCGGCGCCGAGCGCCCGGAGGACGATGTGATGGACCGTCCGCCGCGCTCACGGGACGAACGGCTGTTCTCTCCCGCGGTGATGGGCCGCATCCTCTTCCTGGGCGGAATCCAGGCAGCCGGGGTCTGCGCGGTGTTCTTCTGGCACATCAACGCTTCCGGTATCCCCTATGCCGACTTCACCGAGGACAGCGTCGCCTATAGGGAGGCGATCACTCTGGTGCAGGCCGGGATCGTGGTCAGCCAGTTCTTCAATGCGCTGGCGGTGCGCACTGAACGCGAGAGCGTCTTCCGCGCCGGTCTGCTGAGCAACCTGTGGCTGCTGGCAGCCGGATGCTTCGCGATCGGCCTGATGGCAGCCATCAGCTATCTGCCCCCACTCCAGGAGGTGTTCAACACGGCCCCGCTCACCGTCACCGACTGGGCCGTCCTCGCCGGGCTCGGAGTCGTGCTGCTCGCCTCAGAGGAAGCCCGCAAGGCCTGGCTGCGCCACCGCACCGCACGAGACAAGGGAGGAGAGCGATGAGAATCATCATCGCGGGCTGCGGACGAGTGGGATCTGCTCTGGCCACCCAGCTCGCAGCGGAAGGCCACGACGTGCGTCTCATCGACCGCGCGCAGGGCAGTCGTCGGCGGCTGCCCGCAGGGTTCCCCGGCCAGTTCCTCGAAGGGAACGGATTCAGCCGGACCGTCCTGGAGCGGGCGGGTATCGAGCACGCCGACGCGCTCGTCGCCGTCACCTCCGGGGACAACAGCAACATCGTCACCGCGAGGATCGCCAAGGAGACGTACCGAGTACCCATCGTCCTCGCCCGCATCTACGACCCACGGCGCGCCGACATCTATCGGGAGCTAGGCATCCCCACCATCGCCAGCGTCCGCTGGACCGTGAACCAGATCCATCAGATGCTGCTGCACCGCCATCTCACGCCGGAACTCACCTTCGGCAACGGCGAAACTCTCCTGGTCCGCTCGCAGATCCCGGCCTACCTCACCGGCCGCCGACTCGCCGAGTTCGACGTCGACCGTGAGATCCGTGTCGTGGAAGTGACCAGAGCGGGCCGCTCGCTGGTGCCCGCTCACGGCACGGCAGCCGAGCCCGGAGATCTCGTCACCTTCGCCGTCGCCGCCACCGCCCTCGGCCGTCTGCGCGGCTTTCTCGACAAGGAGCTGGGGACATGAAGGCCCTGATCGCCGGAGCCGGCCGACTGGGCACCCAGATCGCCCAGGTGCTCGCCGCCGCCGGCAACGACGTCACTGTGGTGGAGGCGGACGCCGACCGCGTCGATGCGCTTCAGGGACAGCTCGCCGTACGCCTCATCCTGGGGGACGCCTGCGAACCGGCATACCTGGAGCAGGCCGGCGCCCACACAGCCGACCTCGTCATCGCTGCCACCGGAAAGGACGAGGACAACCTCGTCATCAGCCTGCTTACCAAACGGCAGTGTGCCGCGCCACGTGTCGTTGCCCGCATCAACGATGCTGAGAACGCCTGGCTGTTCGACCAGCGCTGGGGTGTCGACATCGCCGTCCCTGCTGCCACTCCGCTGATCTCCCTCATCGAGGAGGCAACCGGTGCCACCGATACCGTGGCACTGCTGCGCCTCAGCAAGGCGGGCGTCGACATCATCGAAACCGTGATCACCACGCACTCTCGCGCAGTCGGCAAACCCCTCTCGGACATCCCTCTGCCCGACGGAACCGTCGTCGCCACCGTCATACGGGACGGCCGACCGACCGTGCCCGGACCGGCTGTCCGCCTCCAGCCCGGTGACGAGTTGCTCCTCGTCTCGCACAGCGCCACCGAGCAGGAGATCCACTCGGCGTTCCAGTGAGTACGCCCAGTGGGTCGAAACGGTCCCAATGACCCTGCGCTGGGACACGCGTCGTCAAGATGTTCGATTCGGTACCGCTGAACAGCGAGACGGAGATCATCGCGGGCACCACGCTGACGCTGCACCATGCCGACAGCATCCTGGGCTCGGCCTGGGCGCATTTCACTCTCGAGGACGGACACACTCTTGCTGTCAGCGGCGACCTGGGACGGCCCGGGCACACCCCCTGTTGCGCCCCGCCGAGCCGTTCTCCGGGGCAGACGTGCTGCTTGTGGAGTGGACGTATGGCGATCGCCGGCACGACGACGCGGCCGGCAGGGAACGCTTCATCTCGGTGCTGACCCGGACGCTCGACCGAGGAGGCATCGTCGTCATCCCGGCTTTCGCCCTCGACCGCACAGAAGTGGTCCTCCCTGAGCTCGCCGCTCTCCGGCGCGAGGGCGTGCCCGACGAGACGCCCGACCGGTCACCCAGCAGCCGAACCACAGCTCCTCATGCCGCCGCGCCAACTGGCCCGGTACGGTAGGCCATGTCGCCAGAGTCAGCCGTCGGCCCGTCGAGGCACACCTGGAGGGAGCAGCGGTGGCAAGCTCGGAGGACGGCCGCGTACGGCTGCCGCAGCTGAGGCTGGACGAGCTGTTGGAGGAGCTGCAGGCCCGCCTGGACGCGGCGCGTGGCACCCGGGACCGGGTGCACAGCCTGTTGGAGGCCGTGCTGTCGGTCGGGCGGGAGCTGGACCTGGAGCAGGTGCTGCACAGCATCGTCGAGGCGGCGGCGGTGCTGGTCGACGCCGACTACGCCGCGCTGGGTGTGATCGCGCCGAGCGGGACGTCTCTCTCGCAGTTCCTGACGGTCGGGGTCAGCGACGAGGAGATCGCCGTGATTGGCCCGTACCCCTCCGGGCACGGCATCCTCGGCGAGCTGATCAGGAATCCCCGGCCGCTGCGGCTGCCGAAGATCTCCGAGCACCCTTCGTCGTACGGTTTCCCGTCCCATCACCCGCCGATGAAAACCTTCCTCGGCGTCCCGATCCGGGTGCGCGACCACGTCTTCGGCAATCTCTATCTGACTGAGAAGCGGGGCGGGGCTCAGTTCGACGATGAGGACGAGTCCGTGCTGTCCACCTTGGCTGTCGCCGCCGGGGTGGCGATCGACAACGCCCGGCTGTACGAGGAGGTCAAGCTGCGCGAGCGCTGGCTGCGCGCGAACGCGGACATCACGCACAGCCTTATGTCGGGCAGCCCCCGCAGCGAGGTTCTCACTCTGATCGCCGAACGGGCCAAGGAGATCGCGGGCGCCGAACTGGCCGTGGTGGCGCTGCCGATGCCCGACACCGGCACGCTGGCGATCGAGCTGGCGATCGGGCCGAACGCGGACGCTCACCGTGGGCTGGTGCTGCCGGTGGAGGGAAGCCTGAGCGGCGCCGCTTTCACCGCGGGCGCGCCGGTAACGAGCGCGGATGTCACCCACGACGAGCGCGTTTCGGCCGGGCCGCCGCGGTTCGCCGGGCTGGGGCCCGCGGTGGCTGTGCCCATTGGCACCGCGGACGGGGTACGAGGGGTGCTGCTGCTGGCCCGCGAGGCGGGCGCGACGGTCTTCGCGGACGAGGAGACCGACCCGCTGCGGAGTTTCGCCGGTCAGGCGGCGGTGGCGATGGAGCTGGCGGAGCGACGCAGCGACGCGGAGCAGATCGCCTTGCTGGAGGACCGCGACCGGATCGCCCGTGACCTGCACGACCTGGCGATCCAACGGCTCTTCGCGACCGGCATGACACTCCAGAGCGCGGGGCGTCTGATCGAGGACTCCCCGGCTTCGGAGCGTGTGCTGCGCGCGGTTGACGACCTGGACGAGACCATCAAGATCATCCGCACGACCATCTTCGGACTGCGCTCACGCGAGGCGGGGGCCGGGCAGGGCCTGCGGGCACGCGCTGTGCGGACCGTCGGAGAAGCGGCTCCGGTGCTGGGCTTCGCGCCGAGCCTCCGGATGGAGGGGCTGCTGGACACCGACGTGCCTCGGGAAATTGCCGACCACCTGGTGGCGGTTCTCTCGGAGGCTCTGACCAATGTCTGCCGCCATGCGCACGCCACCCGGACTGACGTGGCACTGGAGACGGACGGACGAGAAGTGGTGCTGACGGTCTCCGACAATGGTGTGGGACTCCCTCCCGACGGGCGCCGCAGCGGCCTGGCCAACATCTCCGAGCGGGCACAGCAGCTGGGCGGCAAGCTGGAGTTGAGCTGCCCGTCCGGTGGCGGAACCTCGCTGGTCTGGCGCGTACCCGTAGGCACCCCCTGAGTCCCACTCCCAGGTCCAACCGGGATCACGGGGCGGACTGCTGCTCGTGCGACACGCGCGTGTCCGAACGGAATTCATTGCGGTCCACAACACGTCCGGTCACCAGCTCGGGACGGATCCGGATGAATACTCCGTCCGGCACCGGCACCCACGAGCGCGGTCCGGTCCGCAGCAGCCGTTCGCGCTCCCCCGGGTCAGTGACCTGGTTCGCCGGGCCCATGACGACGACACTCCACCCGGTGCCGGCCGCCTCGTCGAACCGGTCCACCTCGAACGCCACCACGGCCTGGCCCACGGCGCGGGCCACGCGGGAGGCCGCCGAAGTTCGCAGCAGCACGGAAAAGTCGTGGTCCAGGGAGAAGTTCACTGGCAGGACCGCAGGCAGGGCCTGGTCGGTGTAGACGATGCGGCCGATCGACACCTGCCCCAGCAGACGCAGGCACTCCTGCCGGTCGAGCTCTCGGAAGCCGTCGTGGTGGTGCATGGCGTCCATCCTTGGGGCGGTCTGCCCGGATTGAGGTAGGGCACGCAAGGTCTCGTCGATACCTCCCTTTGCCCGGAACTGCGGTTGTATGCACCCAACGGTCCGGCGTCGGCCGGTGCTTGGGAATGGGCCGAGAGTCCCTGGCAGGCGGGGCGAACGGCCCGCGCCGGGCGGTGTGAGCAGCAATGTTCACGGATAGAAGCGCCCGCGTGCTTCGGTAACCAAGGCGCGCGGGCGCGAGATGCGGCACGGGCCGTCGGCCCTCAGCCGTGCCGCACGGGGATGGTCCTGGTACCCGACTTCGGTACCGGTACCGGGATGGTGAGCACGCCGTCCTCGAGGTCGGCAAGTCGCATCGTCGCCGCGCGCTCCGGCGGGCAGCCTGACCGAGCGGGCGAAAGTGCCGTAGCGGATTCTGTGTGGTGCTTTCTCGGTCGTCTCGTCGCTGCGCGCAGCGTCAGCACACCCTCCGCGACACTGATCTCGATGTCGCTGTCGGGGGCGATGCCCGGGAGCTCAGCCCGCGAGACGTACGTACCGCCCGATAGGCTCTCCTCAATGCGGATGCTGTGCCGTCCGGGGATTTGGTGCAGACCCGGAACTCCGCCCTCGACCCACCCGAACGGGTCCGGCAGAAGTGGTGGCCAGGCGGCCGTTCGATCATTGCACTCATCACACCTCCCTCGGGTCGGCCTCCCGTCGCTTCCAGCCCCCCGCTCCCCGTTCGTACTCCAGGGCCGACCGGCCCCGTCGGGGACCGTCTGGGGCGGATCAGGTGGTCCTGCGCCGCCACGCCGGGCCGACCTCGGCCCACTCCTTCGCCCACTGGTCCATGCGGAAGCGGTCAAGGCGCCCGCGCGCGGCACAGCCGACGGCCACCACCAGGCCGCCCCAGGCGCCGAGGGCCAATGCTCCGGCGGCAAACGCCTGAGCCGCCACCTTAGCGCCGGTGACCGGCGGCGTGGTCGGAGTCCCCCAGCGGTCCGTCCAGACCACGGCCTCCGATCCGGCAGGGCCACTTGCCTCGACACTCACGGTCGCGGTTTGGACCACGCCGTATCGGTCCCTCCAGCGCACCGGCGCCCGGACTTGCGCCTTCACACCGTCTGCCGTGGGCATAGCGGCCGGCACGGCCTCGGTGAGCTCGGCCTGGACGGCATAGCGTTCCGCCCGATGCCGCTCATGGGTCTGCACGACGGCCGAGCCCGCCGCGAGGGTGACCGCTGCTCCGCCGACCAGCGCCAGCACCCATAGGGCCAGCACGATCCAGGCCTCGACCACGTCGCTGCGGCGCCTGAGCGGGCTGCGCCGCCATCGCCAGAACCTCGTACTTGTACGCCCGTTGCTCCTCATCTTCACTCCACACCCTCTGGTGGGCGGGGACGACCGTGACGCCAGACCGTTCAGCCTTCGTGCGCCCGAGGCGTCGCGTCCCGGTGGGGCACGACAGCCACTGGGCAGGGCGCGTGGTGCAGGACCGCGTGGGCGACAGGTCCCAGACGTGAACCGATCGCATGCGTTGGCCTGCGGGCGCCCACCACCAGCAGGTCTGCGTCCGCAGCCGCCTCCACGAGCGCCCCTGCAGCGGATACCGCCCGGACGATGTGCTCCGTCACCACAAGGTCCGGGAACTCCTTGCGGACTGGGGCGACGATGCGAGATGTCTCAGCGAGCTGCGCCTCAGCGATTTCACTCGCGTCGTCGAACATCGGCGCCATGCTCCCGACGTTCTGCAGGAACATCCACGCACTCAGCACACGGAGCAACGCCTTGCGCTGCTGGGCGGTCCACGCGGCGAAGCGGAGCGCGTCGAGGTCCCGGTCGTCCCGTACCCCGACAACCACGACCCCCGTCGCGGCGAGCTCGGCATCGCCCCGCACGACGATCAACGGGCCCTCCGCCCGCGCCGCGACCCGCAGACCCACCGATCCCAGGAGCAGCGCTGAGAATCCGCCGAGCCCGCGTGAGCCGACGACGATAGTGCCGTCGACTCCGGCCGCCGTCAGCAGGGATTCCGCAACACCTGCTTCGCTGAGTGTCATAGCCACAGGTACGCCTGGGAAAGCACCGCGCACCTCGCCGGCCGCCTCGTCCAGCAGGCCGCCGCCGGAGTCGTGGACGAGCCGAACGGCGTCAGAGGACAAGTGCCGTGCTCTGGCCTCAGTATCGGTCGCGTGAACGATGTTGAGGGGCTGATTCCGGGCTTCGGCCTCGCCTGCGGCCCAGAGCACGGCCTTCGTCGCATGGGCCGAGCCGTCCGTGCCGACCACTACGGGCCCGGGTGTCTCCGTACCCGGCGCGGAAGCAATGTTGGCCATGGTGTCCTCCTCCTCGTGTCGCGGTCGGCGGGGGTGACATCAACTGACGCTGCCACGGTGTCCGCGAGGCCGGGAGGGCCGCTGAGGCCCGACTCAGGGGCCAAACGTCCCCCCTCCGCGCAAAGGAGCCGCACCCCGGTGCCCGTGCTGCCCGCGACAGCAACGAGCTTGGGGCGGCCGCGACGGCCAACCGCCACGGCGTCGTCGAACACACCCGGCGCCCTTGAAGCCATCGAACTGGGCGACGGACTCTGCTGTGCGGGACCGTGCTGTCGGTGCTCCCTGGCATCGGTCCGTATCGGAGCCGTCGCCGCTTCAGCCGTGGCAGCCGAACGGGTACCAGTGTTGGGCCGACCGGCTCTCGGCCGGCTGCCCCGGTTCCGTGATGCTGGGACATGGGCCGGTTCAGGTGACCGTGCCCTCTACCCGGTACGGAGGCAGCCTCATGGCCCGCGCAATCGCTGTAGGAGTGGACGGTTCCCCGGAGAGCTTGGCCGCGGCCGACTGGGCAGCCCGCGAAGCGACACTTCGGGGGCTGCCGCTCCGGATCGTGCACGCCTGGCTCTGGCAGCCCCTCGACGTGCCCGTGGTCCAGGACAGGGAGGCACTGACGCAATCGGCGAACGCTGTGGTACGGGAAGCCGAGACGCATGTGGCCGCCCGGTATCCCGACCTGTCGGTGTCCGCCGAGGTGGTGCCCGACACCGCGGTTGCCGCGCTGCTCGGCGCCGACGAGCAGGCCGAGATGCTGGTATTGGGATCACGGGGTCACGGCGCCCTCGTCGGCTTCATGCTCGGCTCGTACGGTCAGCAAGTGATCGCTGCCGCCACGCGTCCGGTGGTCTCGGTCCGGGCTCAGACAGGGGACGCAGGCGAGCCGGAGGGCGCTGAGATCGTCGTGGGGCAGCAGGGCGGGGCGGAGTACAGCGACGCGGTGCTGGGATTCGCCTTCGAGGCCGCGGCGGTACGGGGGGCGACCGTGCGAGCGGTGCGGGCCTGGAGTCTGCCGCCCGTCTTCGCCTACAGCCCTGGTTCGATGCGCCTGGCCGACGAGGCAGGAGGGCTGGAACCGTTCGAGAAGAAGGCACTGGAGCAGGCACTCGCCCCCTGGCGCGAGCGGTTTCCGGACGTGCCGGTGATCGAGCATGTCGAAATCGGGAGCGCGGGGCAGGTGCTCCTGTCGGCCGCCTCTCGTGCGCGGTTGCTTGTGGTCGGCCGCCGCGTACGCCGCTCACCCGTCGGTACGCGCATCGGGTCCGTCGCCCATGCCGCCCTCCACCATGCGACCTGCCCCGTCGCGGTAGTTCCGCACGATTGAGAGCCGGCCGGCCTCCGCAACGTGGGGCCCCGCGCAGTGCCGGTTCATGCCGGCTTGACACCACGCACGGCAGACTCCGCCGTATCCGCCGAAATCGAGGAGGACAGGGATGGACATCATCGCGTTCGGGGTGCTCGCCGATGAGCACCCGCAGCTGGAGCAGGCGTTCGCCGACCAACACGCGGTGCGCTGTCTCGAACTGTTCCTCAACCCGGACACCGCGCCGGCGGCCCGCGGATACGAGGTTGTCTCCAGCAGCGTCAATGACGTCCTGGACGCGGACGTCCTCGCTGCCCTCGCCGACGGCGGCACCCGGATGATTGCCCAGCGCTCGACCGGCTACAACAACATCGATCTGGACCGGGCCAGGGAGCTGGGCCTGACCGTGGCACGAGTCTCCTCCTACTCCCCTTACTCGGTCGCCGAGTTCGCCTGGTCTCTCGCCCTGGCCCTCAACCGCCGTACCGTCCGCGCCGTCGGGCGCACCCGGGAGTTCGACTTTCGCCTCAACGGTCTGATGGGCAGGGACTTCCACGACCGAACCGTCGGCGTCATGGGGACGGGAAAGATCGGCACCGCGTTCAGCCGCATCGCGCACGGTTTCGGAATGCGCCTGCTGGGCTGGGACGTGCAGGAGAACAGCGACTGCCTGGCACTCGGCATGAAGTACGTCGACAAAGAGCGCCTGTTCGGCGAAGCCGACCTGATCAGCCTGCATGTCCCCCTGCTGCCCGCGACTCACCACCTCGTGGACGCGGACGCCCTGGGAAGGATGAAAAGCGACGCAATCCTGATCAACACCAGCCGCGGCGGGCTCATCGACGCGGCCGCGCTGGTGACAGCGCTGCGCGAGGGCCGACTCGACGGGGTGGGACTGGACGTCTACGAGGAAGAGGCCGGTGTGTTCTTCGTCGACCACTCCCTGGAGGTGATGACGGACGACACCCTCGCCCGCCTAATGACCTTCCGGAACGTCCTGGTGACCTCCCATCAGGCGTACTTCACCAGGGACGCGGTCGGCCAGATCATCGACACTACGGTGCGAAACGTCGCGGACTATCTCGCCGGACGCACCAGCGACAACGTCCTCGTCCGACCCAAGGAGTAGCCCACGGTCCTGGCCTTGAAAGTAACTGCAGCTCCACGGCTGCGCGTTGTTCAGCAACGGGACGGCAACAGCGTCCCGTCACACGCTCACCGGAGCCTACTTGTCGTGCCACCACATGCGTGCCCGTTTCTTCGGCCGTCAGGGGATCGTGGCCGTGGGAGGCACCCGGCGGACACTCACGGATCGGATGGAGTGATGCGGCGTCCCGTGAGGCGCGTCGGCTGGATCGACACCCACAGCTCGCGGTTGCCCCCTGCCCACGGTTCGGTGTGCGCCCGCTCGGCCAGCCGGCGCACGTCGTCGGGCTCGGTAACCGCCCGCGCGGGGCCAACGGCGAGCACGCTCCAGCCCCGGCTCATGGCCTCGTCCACATGGTCCACCTCGAAGGCGGCGTCTGTTCCCACAGCCACTGCCGGGGTGGAGCCAGGGGCGGTCCTGAAGAGGATCGCGTCGTCGATGACCTCGTAGTTCACCGGGATGACCGCCGGGCCATCAGGCGTGGATACCGCGACGCGCCCGACGCCATGTGTGGAGAGCCGGGAGCGGCATTCCTCCGCGGTCAGATCCTGCAGCCGGGGGTGGAGGAGCGCCTGTCCCTGGCCGGGCGGCAGATCGATACCGGCTCCGCGTAGGTCGGCGACCCTGGTCCCCAGGGCGCCGGCCAGCCTGATGAGAGTCGCCTGGCTCGGGTCGGCCGGCCGTTCTTCGAGATACTTCAGGTACGCAGGTGCCATTCCGGCGCGGCGAGCCGCTTCCGCCTGGGTAAGTCCCTGGCGCTTGCGTTCGAGGGCCACGCGCCGGCCGATGTCGCCGGGGTCGGGCGCTCGTTGTGACGGAGTCGTGTCGGACACGGCAACCGCCTCCCCTCCTGAATCATCCGTCCTCGGGAAGGACAGGTGTCGGGGCGCTTTGGGCCCGTGCTCGATGTGTTGTACATGCGCGTCGGGCCCGGGGAACACCAGCGTGATCCGTTCGGTATCCGACCAGCGAACGTCGTAGGGAGGCGTGCCGTCCTCGTGGTGGAGTCCGACGATCTCGCCGTCCCGTCTGGTTACGCCCGTGGTCGGGCTTTCCACCACGAGTTGATCACCGAGTTGGGCTCGCATGACCGTCACCGCCTTCCGGCTCATCGCACCCAACGTGCCACGCCCTAGCGTGCCGACGCATGAGGCGACATGCCCTGCTGAAAGGGCCGACCGGACCTACATCGGGCCGACCGGGCCCCCCGAATGGCGCCGGGCAGCTCATCCGATGTCTACGCTCCGAAGCAATGCATCCGCTGCGAGGCCGCGCGGTCACGCACTGTGTCCGGCGGGCTGTCGCACCGTGTCCTGGCGCTACTCCTGGGGCAGGATGAGCGTGCAGGATTCCCCGGGCGCCACCGAGACCGTCCGGTCCGGCAGGGCGATGTCGATCGGGGAGCGGTCGGATTCGGGCACGGTGATCTGCAGCTCCCCCGCGCGCAGCCGGAGCCGTACGCCCCAGTGGCCCTGGTAACGGATCGCGAAGCCGTACTCCGACAGCTCGGGCAGCGGCACCGGGTTGAGCCGCAGCGCGCCGCCCCGGGTCTCCAGGCCGGTCAGTCCTCGTTGCACGAGATCTAGGGTGCCGGCCATAGCGCCGAGGTGAATGCCCTCGCCGGTGGTGCCACCCTGCAGATCGGCGATGTCTCCTGCCAGTGCCTCCTGGCAGAACGTCCAGGCTTCCGCGCGCCGCACTCTCGCCAGCACCCAGCCGTGCACGAGGCTGCTGAGCGTCGAGCCGTGACTGGTGCGGCGCAGGTAGTAGTCGACGGTCCGCTGCCAGACGGTGTCGTCCACCTCGTAGCCGAGCTGATGGAAGAGCCCCTGGAGCTCGGCCGGTGAGAAGAGATATCCGAGCATCAGCACGTCGGCCTGCTTCGATGCCTGGTACCGGTTGACCGTGTCGCCCTCGGCCTCAAGAATCCGGTCGAGGCGCCGGATGTCGCCGTAGCGGTCCCGGTAGCTGTCCCAGTCGAGTTCAGCGAGCTCGCCATAGCCCTCGAACTGGCTGATCACCCCGGCATGGAAGGGGACATGCAGCTTGCGGGAGACCTCCTCCCACGCGGCGGGCTCGCCGTCGGCGAGCCCGATGCGCTCGGCCAAGTCTCGGCGGCGCGGTTCCGCGAGAGAGTGCAGCACGTCGAGGGCGCGGGCGAGCACCCATGCCGCGGTGACATTGGTGTACGTGTTGTCGTCGAGGCCCGGCTCCTTCGCGCCGGGATAGGCGTCGTGATACTCGTCGGGGCCCACGACTCCGCAGATCCGGTAGCGGCCCAGCGTCTCGTCGTACACCGCCGCGTCCGCCCAGAACCGGGCGATCTGCAGCAGCATTTCGGCGCCCTTGGTGTGCAGGAACTCCGTGTCGCCACTCGCCTCGCAGTACTGCCACACGTTGTACGCGATCGCCGAGCCGACATGGTGCTGGAGTCGGGAGTGGTCGGGCAGCCAGCGCCCCGAGCGCGGATTGAGATGCAGCTGCTGAGTCTCCTCGCGGCCGTTGCTGCCGCTCTGCCAGGGGTACATGGCCCCGGCTCGTCCCGCGTCACGGGCTGCGAAGCAGGCTCGTTCCAGACGCCGGTGGCGGTAGCTGAGCAGGGCCCGGGAGACCTCGGGGAAGTGCAGGTTCAGAAAGGGCAGGACGAACAGTTCGTCCCAGAAGACGTGCCCTCGGTAGGCCTCGCCGTGCAGCCCGCGGGCCGGGACACCGACGTCCAGGTCCGCGGTGTGCGGGGACAGGGTCTGCAGGACGTGGAAGAGGTGGAGCCGCAAGATGGGGCCCGCGCTGTTCGGCACGTCGAGTTCGGCGGTGCGCCACAGCTGCTGCCAGGCCGTGCGGTGCGAGGCCAGCAAGGCATCGAAGTCCGGGGCACGGCCCACCCGGTCGACGGCGGCGTGCAGCGGATCGCTGATCGCCCGGTCCCGGGAGGTGTGCAGGGCGGCCGTCTTGTCGACGGTGACGGTCCGGCCCGCGGCCAGGGGAAGGCGCAGGACGTGGGCAACCCGCAGGTCCTCGTGGCGGGTGGTGGCCTGGGCCGGGACGTCAGCCACGGTGCGGGCGGCCAGGCCCACCCGGATGTCGGAGGTACTGGTGCGGCAGCGCATCCACACGGTGTCCGACGCGGAGGTCCCCGTGTGAACGTGGGTGAGATGACGGCTGGCCAGTTGTCCGTAGCGCTCGACGCCGGTGTTGGCGATCGCTCCGTCGAGCGCCGACTCGACCTCGATCTCCCCGGACCAGCCCTCGGCAGTGAACTCGGTGCGCAGCAAGGCAAGATGAGGGTGGGCCATGTGGACCAGGCGCAGCTGTCGTACCGCGACGCGCCGGCCGCTCCCGTCCTCGTACCGCAGCGTGCGCTCCAGCGTGCCTGCGTGCAGGTCCAGCGCCTGGTGGTGGTCGAGGAGCTTGTGGGTGTCAGGGGAGAACCAACTCCCGGAGCCCGTACGGAAACGCAGCGGCAGCCAGTTGGGCAGATTGGCCATGTCCTCGTTCTCGACGTGCCGTCCCGCCACGTCCGAGGTCAGCCGGTTGTAGCAGCCGGCCACGTACGTGCCCGGATAGTGGACGGAGTCCGCCGTGCACTCGGGCGCCACGCCACGGGTCGCGAAGTAGCCGTTGCCGAGCGTACACAGGGACTCGCGCAGGCGTTCCTGTGCCGGGTCGTAGCCTTCGTACTCCCAGGTCCAGTCGCGCATCGTCAGCCCTCCGGGCGGTCGCTGTCGGTGAGGATTTCCGCGAGGTCGCGGACCACGATGTCCGCGCCGTGCTTCAGCAGTTCAGCGCGGCTCTGCGGCGTACGTGCCCGGTCCACGCCGATGACCAGGCCGAAGCCGCCGCGCTGCCCGGCCTCGACTCCGGCCAGGGCGTCCTCGACAACGGCGGTACGGGAGGCGGAGGCGCCGAGGCGGCGGGCTGCCTCCAGGAAGAGGGCGGGGTCGGGTTTGCCGGGCAGGTGCAGGCGTACCGCTTCGCCGCCGTCCACAAGAGCGTCGAAGAGGCTCAGCACTCCCGCGTGTTCGAGGAGTTCGCGGGCATGCCGGGAGGCGGAGGCGGCGGCCAAGGGTACGCCGGCGGAGCGCAGGGTGTGCAGCAGCCGGACCGTGCCCGGGTAGGCGTCGACGCCGTGCTCACGCAGCCGCGTGGTGAACAGTCGCTCCTTGCTTGCGGCGACTTCCTGCACTTCCGCGTCGGGCAGCCGCAGCCCGCGGGATTCCAGGAAGGCTGCGGCACCGTCAAGTCTCGACTTGCCGTCGACGTATCGCCGATAGTCCTCCCGGACGTCGAAGGGTCGCCGCTGGGCGGGATCGGCGGGCGGGTGATCTCGCAGGAAGGCGTCGAAGGCGGTCTTCCAGGCGGCGGCGTGCACCCGCGCCGAGTCGGTGATCACTCCGTCGGTGTCGAGGACCACGGCCGCCGTGCCCCGCAGTGCGCGGGGCACGGCGGCCGTACCGTTCTGCGTCGGGTTCATGAGTCGTCGGCCACCAGGGCGGCGAGTTCGAGGAGCCGGTTGCTGTGGCCCCATTCATTGTCGTGCGGGCCGAAGACCTTCGCCATCTCGCCGTTTGCCTGGGTCAAGGCGGGGTCGAAGACGCAGGAGGCGGGTTCGAAGACGTCGCGGGAGACGATCGGCGCGGTGGACACGCACAGGATGCCGCGCAACGGACCCTCGGTGGCGTCGGTGAAGGCGGCGTTGATCTCCTCTGTCGTGGTCGCGCGCCGGAGCAGCACCGCGAGGTCGGTGAGCGAGCCGTCCTCGACGGGGACGCGGACCGCGATGCCCTCCAGGGCGCCGTTGATGCCGACGCGTGCGGTCATGGTGAGGCTCCTCGGCGTTGATGCGGTGAAGGGGGTCAGCCGGTCCAGGTCCAGTCGGCGACCTCGGGCAGATCGGTGCCGTGTTCGCGGATCCAGGCGTGGTGGCGGGTGCGGGCGTCGGCCATCTGCTGGCGTACGGCGGCGGCCCGGACACCGAGGCCCGGGACGCGGTCGATGACGTCCATGACCAGCCGGAAGCGGTCCATGTCGTTGCGGACGACCATGTCGAACGGGGTCGTGGTGGTGCCCATTTCCTTGTAGCCGCGGACATGGAGGTTGGCGTGTCCGGTGCGGCGGTAGGCGAGCCGGTGGATGAGCCAGGGGTAGCCGTGGTAGGCGAAGATGACCGGCTTGTCGCCGGTGAACAGTCCGTCGTACTCGAAGTCGCTCATCCCGTGCGGATGTTCCTCGCGCGGCATCAGCCGGGTCATGTCGACGACATTGACGACGCGCACCGCGAGGTCCGGCAAGTGTCGGCGCATCAACTGCGCGGCGGCCAGCACCTCTTGGGTGGGGACATCGCCGGCGCAGGTGAGGACGACGTCCGGCTCGCGTTCGTGGTTCGTGCCCGCCCAGTCCCAGATGCCGGCGCCGCGTGCGCAGTGGGCGCGGGCCTGGTCCATGGACAGCCAGTCGAAGCAGGGCTGTTTGCCCGCGACGATCACATTGACATAGTCGCGACTGCGCAGGGCATGGTCGGCCACCGACAGCAGGGTGTTGGCGTCCGGCGGCAGATAGACACGTACGACCTCGGGGCTCTTGTTGAGTACGTGGTCGACAAAGCCGGGATCCTGGTGGGAGAAGCCGTTGTGGTCCTGCCGCCAGACATGGGAGGTCAGCAGGTAGTTGAGGGAGGCGACGGGAGCCCGCCAGGGCAGTCCCCTGGACGTCTTCAGCCATTTGATGTGCTGGTTGACCATCGAGTCGACGATATGGACGAAGGCCTCGTAGCAGGAGAACAGTCCGTGCCGACCGGTCAGGAGATAGCCCTCCAGCCAGCCCTGGCAGAGGTGCTCGGAGAGGATCTCCATGACCCGGCCGTGCCGGGAGAGGTGTACGTCGGTCACCTTGGTCTGTGCCTGCCAGGCCTTACCGGTGGCGCCGAAGACGGCTCCCAGCCTGTTGGATGCGGTCTCGTCGGGCCCGACGAGCCGGAAGTCACGGCGCCCCTCCGTAGCCTCCATGAGCTGTTCGAGGAGATCGCCGAGAACGCGGGTGGGCTCGTGCAGAGTCGATCCCGGCTTGTCGACGGGCACGGCGAAGCGGTCCAGCTTCGGGATCGGCAGCTCGTGTACGAGAAGGCCGCCGTTGGCGTGCGGGGTGGCACCGAGACGCCGGGTGCCCTCGGGGACGCAGGCGAGGACGTCCGCAGTGGGCCTGCCCAGCGTGTCGAAGAGTTCCTCGGGCCGGTACGAGCGCAGCCATGCCTCCAACTGCCGCAGGTGCTGCGGGTTTTCCCGTACGCCGGCCAGCGGGACCTGGTGTGCGCGCCACGTCCCTTCAACCGGCTGACCATCGACCTCGGCCGGTCCGGTCCAGCCCTTGGGCGTGCGCAGGACGATGACGGGCCAGCGCGGCCGCTCCGTCACGCCCTCCTCGCGCGCGGTGCGCTGCAGGAGGGCGATCTGCTCCAGGGCGTGGTCGAGGGCGGCGGCCATGTCCCGGTGGACCTGGAGCGGGTCGTCGCCGGTGACATGGATCGGATCGTGTCCATATCCCCGGAGCAGGTCATCGAGTTCGGGCTCGGGGATGCGGGACAGGACCGTCGGATTGGCGATCTTGTACCCGTTCAGGTGGAGGATGGGCAGCACCGCCCCGTCGTGGACGGGATCGAGGAACTTGTTGGAATGCCAGGAGGCGGCGAGCGGGCCGGTCTCGGCCTCACCGTCCCCGATCACGCAGGCGACCAGCAGATCCGGGTTGTCGAGTGCCGCCCCGTAGGCGTGCGCCAGGGCGTAGCCGAGTTCACCGCCCTCATGGATGGAGCCAGGGGTTTCCGGGGCGACATGGCTGGGCACCCCGCCGGGGAAGGAGAACTGCCTGAACAGCCGGTCCATCCCGGCCGCGTCCCGGCTGACGTCCGGATAGATCTCGCTGTAGCTGCCTTCCAGCCAGGAGTTGGCCAGGACCGCCGGACCGCCGTGTCCAGGACCCCAGATGCACAGGGCCGACAGGTTGCGGGCCTTGATGACGCGGTTGAGGTGGGTGTGGACGAGGTTGAGCCCCGGGGAGGTGCCCCAGTGGCCGAGGAGCCGCGGCTTGATGTGCAGGGGTTCCAGGGGCTTCCTCAGCAGGGGGTTGGCCATCAGATAGATCTGACCGGCGGCAAGATAGTTCGCCGCCCGCCAGTGGGCGTCCAGGGTGCGCAGTTCCTCGTCGGTCAGTACGGTGCTGTCCTGGTGCTTGACCTTGGGCATGAGTGACTCCGTAGGGGTGAGGAGGCGGCCATGGCCGGCAAGAAGGATCGGCCGGCGGCGCTGCCGCGCGGGCTCTACGAGCGGGAGCTCCTGCGGCTGCAGACGGAGCTCATGAAGCTCCAGGAGTCGGTGCGCGCCGAGGGCGCGCGGCTCGTGGTGGTGTTCGAGGGGCGGGACGCGGCGGGCAAGGGCGGCACCATCAAGCGGGTCGCGGAGCATCTCAACCCCCGGGTCGCGCGGATCGTGGCTCTGCCCAAGCCCACCGAGCGCGAGCGCAATCAGTGGTACTTCCAGCGTTACATCGCGCATCTGCCCGCCGCCGGAGAAATCGCACTGTTCGACAGAAGTTGGTACAATCGGGCGGGTGTCGAGCACGTCATGGGCTACTGCACGAAGGAGGAGCACCAGCGGTTCCTCCACCAGTGCCCGATCTTCGAGCGGATGCTCGTGGAGGACGGCGTCCTGCTGCGCAAGTACTGGTTCTCGGTGAGCGACGCCGTACAGGAGCAGCGGTTCCGCCGCCGCCTGGATGACCCGACGCGGCGGTGGAAGCTCTCGTCGATGGACCTGCAGTCGATCACCCACTGGGAGGCGTACTCCCGGGCCAAGGACGACATGCTGGTGCACACGGACATCGCGGAGGCGCCCTGGTACGTCGTGGAGAGCGACGACAAGCGCAGGGCTCGCATCAATATGATCGCCCATCTGCTCGCGTCCCTCCCCTACCACGATGTGCCCCCAACTGCGCTCGAACTGCCGCCCCGGCCGCCGTCCACCGGCTATTTACGCCCCCCGCGCGATCTGCAGACGTACGTGCCCGACCACGCGGCCGGTCTGGCGGACTGAGACCGCCGGGGGCGCTCACCCGCTCAGACCAATTGCGGTACGACGGCCACGGGGCACACGGAGTGGTGCAGCACCGCGTGGGCGACCCGGCCGAGCTGGAGTCCAAAGTGCCCGTGCCGCCGCTGGGCGCCGACAACCAGCAGATCTGCCGCGGCCGAGGCGTTCATGAGCACCATGCGGGCGGGGCCCTCGGCCGTTTCCCGGTGCAGCTCCAAGGTGGGGTGATCCGCTACGGCTTCATGTAGTGCCGCTTCGAGGATCTCCGCGGCCTGGCTCTCGTGGTAACGAGCGGCGTCTCCCGCGACCAGCGGATGGTCGGCCGCCTCGTGCGCGGGGCAGCGCCACGCCCGGATGGCGTGCAGGGCAGCCCGGCGCCTCTCCGCCTCGCGGAATGCGAAACGCACAGCGGCCGAGCCCTCCGGGGGTTCATCGACGCCGAGGACGATCCGCCGGTGCGTGCCGCTCTGGGGGTCGTGGTTGCCGCGAATGACGAACACCGGGCAGTCGGCGCGGGCGGCGACTGCCAGGCTGACCGAGCCGAGCAGCATCCCGGCGAGTCCGCTACGGCCGCGCGAGCCGGTGACGAGGGCGAAGGCGTTGCGGCCCTCGCTCAGCAGGGCGCTCACCGTGTCCTCGGGCAAGATGTCCGTCTGAATCTTGAGGTCCCATTCGCGACGACGGGCGCGTTCCGCGGCGGTACCGACGATGTCCTCGGCCATGCCCCGCTCCGAGGGACGTCCCAACTCCTGGGCGAGCGCCGCCCCTTCGTACCGCTCCCACATCGACGCGTTCACCAGGCGCAGCGGTACACCGTGCAGGGCTGCTTCGTCGGCCGCCCAGTCCACGGCCCGCAGGCTGGACTCGGATCCGTCCACGCCTACAACGAGGGGCAGCTCCATTGTCCCCACCTTCTTCCTTGTCCTTCGGAGTGCGGACTTCTCTCAGAGTTCGAAGACGATGCGGGGCATCGGCCTGGCCGCGCAGTACGTCCTCGAAGGAGTCGTTCACCGAGAAACTGGAACACCTCGTCGAGGTTGTGTGGGCATCGCCACGCGGCTTGAGGACCTTGGCCGGGTCCGTCCAGACGCTCCCCGACTACCACAGGCTCGCTGAAGGCTCGTACGAATGCTGCTTTCATGGTCCGTTTCTCCTGGGGCGGGTCTTGGCGTGGGCTCAGTCGTGGGGGACCACCGCAACGGGCGAAGTGGCGTGGTGGAGCACGGCATGTGTGACGGGCCCGACGTGGGCGCCGAGCGGCGAACGGCGAGTACGGCGGCCGACAACGACCAGGGACGCGTCATGGGAGGCGTCCACGAGGTGGTTGGCGGGCTTGCCCGATCTCGACCGCTCGACGACCCCGACGGCCGGGAACTTCTGCTGCCAGGGGCGCAGCGTCTCGGCCAGGGAGTCCGCCTCCTGGGCTGCCAGTTGGGCGTTCATCCTTGGGTCGGCAGGAAGCCCGTACGCGAAGTAGGGCGGCAAGTTCCAGCCGTGGACGACGTGCAGGGCCGTGGCACGGCGCGCAGCCGCATCGAAGGCGAACTCGATCACCGAGTCGTCCGGGTGCTCGGTGTCGAGGCCCAGTACAACGGGCCGATTCGCAATGGGACCGGGCGCGTGCTCGTCCTCGGGCTTCTCCTCTGCCCTTACGAGGACGACGGGCCGCTCCGTGTGGGCCACGGTTGCCATGCCGACGGACCCGACCATGAATCCGGCGACGCCGCTCAGGCCACGGGAGCCCAGGACCAGGATCTCGGCGCCCCGGGCCTCGTCGGGCAGAACGGTGCCGGGCCGGCCGGCGACCTGATCCGCGGTGATCTCCACGTCGGGGTGACGGAGCCGCAGCTCGTCGGCCGTCTCGCGGGGAATACGCTCCGCCCAGTGCTGCAGCGTCTCGCCACCCAGGAGCGGAGCCTGAATGTAGGGCTGCGGTTCCCGGACGTTGACAAGCCTCAGCGGCAGAGCGCGCAGCCGCGCTTCGCGGGCCGCCCATTCGGCGGCGGCCAGGCTCTCGTTCGAACCGTCCAGGCCCACGGTCACGGTGCGGGACATGCTGTGTACCTCCTGGGTGGCGGGCGGGCTGTCGGACGACCCGCTTCCAGCGTCGTGGGCGGGGCGGACGCCTTGGAGGGGCCGCAGGTCCCTGGCCGGGGCCGACCGGCCCATACCTGGGCGGCCGGCGGCTGGAGACCGGCAGCCCCCTCTTCGAATTGGCACAGGGGGTCAGCGCAGCCAGCCGTTGCGGCGTACGAACGGCAGTCGCGCCCAGATCCGCCCGAGCCCCCAGGTCTCGCCCGCGGACGTCAGGGCGAGGGCGACAAGGGCGCTCGCATAGATGACGTGGTACTCCACAAGGGGGTTGGTGGACATGCTCGGCGAGCCGTCGGACAGGTGCTGGGCAGGCGGCCACTCCGCGAGCCACATCAGCGCCATCATCGCCGTGCCGGCGACTGCCACCAGGCGCAGCGCGGTACCGGTCAGCAGGGCGGCACCGATGCCGAGCAGACCGAGCATGAACAGCCAGTCCGCCCAGGCGGCCCCTGCCCAGTCATGGAACGTGGACTCCATGGGCCCGGCCGCGACGGAGCTCAGGAAGCCCTTGGTCGGCGAGCCGCCGTCGATCCAGCCCTTGCCCGACGGGGTCGCATACCCCCAGGCGAAGGTCTTGTCGAGGAAAGCCCACAGAAAGACGAAGCCGGTCAGGAGGCGCAGGGCCGCGATGGCGTAGGCCGGCCGGGTCTGTGTTCCGGCGGTCGCCGCGGACGCCGTCCTGGTCCTGCGCCAAGAGGGAAAGTGGAAGACGGGGCGCTTGTGGGGGCGCTCGTGCACAGCCATGGTGGTGATCCCTTCGGAGGATGCCGGGTCGGTGCCTGACATCGCTCACTGTCGTGGCCCGGCGCCCCGCGCCGCCGGAGGCCGAAGGGCCGTACTGCTGGGGCTGAACGGCCCCGGTTCCGGGGCTCGTTGGGGTACGGAAGCGGATCACGGTCCGGTCGGCCCTCGCGACTGCGCCGGGGGCGGCAAGATGCTGAGGGGCCGCGACGAAAGGAGTGCCATGTCCCAGCGCGCCGGTACGGACGACCCGAGGTGGCGCCTGATCCCCGGGATGGCAGTACTGGTGGGATACGAGCGCTCCTGGCTGCGTGGCGACCTGCTGGCCGGGGTGACGGTGGCCGCCTATCTCGTGCCACAGGTCATGGCATACGCGGGCGTGGCCGGGCTGCCGCCGGTCGCCGGGCTGTGGGCAATCCTTCCCGCACTGGTGCTGTACGCCCTGCTGGGCTCGTCACGGCTGCTTTCGGTAGGCCCCGAGTCGACGACCGCTCTCATGACCGCCACCGTGGTCAGGCCGCTCGCCGCCGGAGATCCGGGCAGGTACGCCGTGCTGGCGGCCGCGCTCGCCGTCGCGGTCGGGCTGCTGTGCCTGGTGGCGTGGGCGGTACGGCTGGGTTTCGTGGCCGATCTGCTGTCGCGGCCGGTCCTGGTCGGCTATCTGGCCGGCGTGGCGCTCATCATGATCGTGGACCAGCTGCCCAAGCTCACCGGCGTACGAACTGAGGGGTCTGGATTCTTCCCCCAGCTCGCCTCCTTCGTGCGGCACCTTCCCCAGATCCACGCGGCGACAACCGTCTTCGCGGCGGCCACGCTGATCTTCCTCTTCGCGATGTCGCGGCACGCCCGTGCCGTGCCCGCCCCGCTGCTGGCCCTGGTCCTCGGAACCTCCGACGTGGCGGCTTTAAGCCTGATGGCACGGGCTACTCAGGCCGCCCGGCCCTCGAGGGCGGCGCGTCCCGCTTCGAGTCGGGCGACCGGGACTCGGAACGGGGAGCAGGAGACGTAATCGAGTCCTGCGTCGTGGAAGAAGTGGATGGAGTCCGGGTCACCCCCGTGCTCGCCACAGACGCCGATCTTCAAGCCCGGGTGGGCTGCGCGCCCCTCTTCGACAGCGATGCGGATCAGCCGGCCGACGCCGTCCCTGTCGAGCGTCTCGAAGGGCGAGGTGGCGAAGATTCCCTGGTCGAGGTAGGCGGGGAAGAACGAGGCTTCTACGTCGTCCCGGGACAGGCCCCAAGCGGTCTGGGTCAGGTCGTTGGTGCCGAAGGAGAAGAAGTCGGCGGCCTCGGCAATACGGCCGGCGGTCAGCGCGGCGCGAGGCAGTTCGATCATCGTGCCGACCGGGCACCGCACAGCGATGCCGGATGCCTCCGACACCTCGGCAAGGACGCGCTCCGCGGCGGCCCGTACGATCCGGAGCTCCTCGGCCGTACCGACCAGCGGGACCATGATCTCGGCCCGTGGGTCGCCGCCGGCCCGCGTTCGCTCCACGACAGCCTCGGCGATCGCTCGTACCTGCATCTGCACCAGGCCCGGGACGACGAGCCCGAGGCGCACACCGCGCAGACCGAGCATGGGGTTGCTCTCGTGCATGCGCTCCACGGCCGCCAGCAGCCGCCTGTCGCGGCCGGTCGGGGCAGTGGCTACACGCACGGCGAGTTCGGTGCGGTCGGGCAGGAACTCGTGCAGGGGCGGGTCGATGAGGCGGATCGTCACCGGCAGGCCGTCCATGGCGGCGAGGATTCCGGTGAAGTCGCTGCGCTGGAGCGGCAGGAGGGCGTCCAGCGCCGCGCGCTGCCCGGCCTCGTCCTCCGCGAGGATCATCGCCTCGACGAGGCTTCGGCGCTCGCCCAGGAACATGTGCTCGGTGCGGCACAGCCCGATGCCTTGGGCGCCGAAGCGCCGGGCACGGGCCGCGTCCTCGGGGGTGTCGGCGTTGGCTCGGACTTCAAGCCGGCGTACGGCATCGGCCCGTTCGAGGGTTCGGGCCACAGTGCTCGTCAGGGCCCCGTCCTGTTCGCCGGTCTCCAGGAAGCGCGCAACCGGCGATTCCGTCAACGGCAGAGCGCCGAGGTGGACCGTGCCCGCCGTGCCGTCCACGGAGATCACCGTTCCTTCGGTGACCACGGTCCCGTCGGTCGCGGTGAACTGCCGTGCCCCGGTGTCCACCACGAGTTCCTCGGCCCCGCACACGCAGACCTTGCCCATGCCCCGCGCGACGACGGCCGCGTGGCTGGTCTTGCCGCCGCGGCTGGTCAGTACGGCCTCCGCCGCGACCATCCCCGGCAGGTCGTCGGGCGTGGTCTCACGTCGTACGAGGACTGTCTTCTCCCCGGCCGCGGCGCGGCGTACCGCTTCGGCGGAGTCGAACACGGCCGCTCCGACCGCCGCGCCCGGCGAGGCCGGGACACCGTGTGCCAGCGGTTGGCCGGTCGTGTCCTCGTCGAAGCGGGGGAACATCAGCCGGGCGAGCTGATGCCCGCCGACCCGGGCGAGCGCTTCGTCCTCGCTGATCAGGCGCTCGTCGACGAGCTCGTGCGCGATACGGAACGCAGCCCCGGCGGTGCGCTTGCCGACCCGGGTCTGGAGCATCCACAGCGTGCCGCGTTCGATGGTGAACTCGACGTCGCACAGGTCCCGGTAGTGGCGTTCCAGGGTCCGCAGGTGGTCGCCGAGCTGCAGATAGGAGGAAGGGTCGATGTGCTTGAGCTCCTGGAGGGGTACGGCGTTGCGGATGCCGGCGACGACGTCCTCCCCCTGCGCGTCGGTCAGGTAGTCGCCGTAGACGCCGCGTGCCCCGGTGGCCGGGTCACGGGTGAAAGCGACGCCCGTGCCGGAATCGGGACCGAGGTTGCCGAACACCATCACCTGGATGTTGACGGCGGTGCCCAGGTAGTCGGAAATGTGCTCACGCCTGCGGTAGAGGCGGGCGCGCTCGCCGTTCCAGGAACGGAAGACGGCACGGATCGCCTGGTACAGCTGCTCAACCGGGTCCTGTGGGAACTCCTCACCGCTCGCCTCCCGGATCAGCGTCTTGAACTCGTCGGCCAGCACGGCGAGATCGTGCGCGTCCAGCCCGGTGTCGCTCGCCGCACCGCGGTCCGAGCTGTGCCTGGCCAGGGCGTCCTCGAACAGCTCCGGGGCTACGCCCAGCACCGTGCGGCCGAACATCTGCAGCAGCCGGCGGTACGAGTCCCAGGCAAACCGCTCCTGCCCGGTTGCCTTGGCGAGTCCGCGTACGGATGTGTCGCTCAGGCCGATGTCGAGGATCGTCTCCATCATGCCGGGCATCGAGAACCTGCTGCCCGAACGTACGGACAGCAACAGCGGGTTGTCGCTCTCGCCCAGCCGCCGGCCGACGCGCCGCTCCAGATCCGCGAGTGCCCGCGCGACCTGCACCCCGAGCTCCGCCGGTTCCTCGCCGGCGGCCAGGTACTCACGGCAGGCGTGCGTGGTGACAGTGAACCCAGGGGGCACGGGCAGCCCCAGCCGGGTCATCTCGGCCAGGTTGGCTCCCTTGCCGCCGAGCAGGTCCGCCATCTCACGGCTGCCCTCGCCGAATCCGTACACGTACTGCCTCATGGGTCTCGATCTCCTGCGGGGTGGGTCAGACGTGCGGGACGACGGCCACGGGGCAGCCGACGTGGTGCAGCACCGCGTGGGCGACGGGGCCGATGTGGATGCCGAGGTGCCCGCTCCGGATCCGGCGCCCGACGACGACCATGCCAGCCCCGGTCGAGGCGCGCGTCAGTTCGGAGGCCGCCCGGCCTTCGGTGACGGTCCCGGTGACAGTGACCTCGGGGAACTTCTCCCGCCACGGGTACAGCGCCGCACTCACGGCGTGTTCGTGCTCGGCGAGCAGTTCCGGGCCGGGCTTCGGGACAAGTTGGTCGATGGCGGCATACGGGGGCGGGGCGCTGAAGGTGTGAATCACGCGCAGCGCTGCACCACGATGCTGCGCGGCGTCGAAAGCGAATTCGATCAGTTCGTCGCACGGGCTGCTGGTGTCGAGGCCGAGGACAACATTCCGGTACGGGGTCTCGACCGAATCCCGGTCCGAGTCCGGGGACGCTCCGTCCGGGGCAGGAAACTGTTCGTCGGACGCTTCCTCACCGGCACGTACGAGAACCACGGGACGCGGTGCCCGCGCAACGACCGCCTGGGACACCGAGCCGACCAGAAATCCCGCGATGCCGCTGAGTCCTCGGGAGCCGAGCACCAGCATCTCGGCCTGCTCGGCCGCCGTCAGCAGGGCGGTGACCGGCGATTCGGCCACCGCCTCGTCGGCGATGTGCAGCGCGGGGTGCGAGGCTCGCACGGTGTCGCTCACCTGGCTGAGGGTCCGGTGTGCCCAGTAGCGCTGGGTCGTGCCGACGGGTACGTAGACGGGAGGACGCGGCTGCCACTGCCAGGCGTGCACCAGCCGCAGCGACAGGCTGCGGCGCAGAGCCTCCCGGGCCGCCCAGTGCGCGGCGGCGAGGCTCTCGGGGGATCCGTCGATTCCGGCGACGACGTGTCGATGCATGGTCCGCACCTCCTGTGCAGGGCTCCGCTTCGTGCCTTGCCGTCGAGCCTGGCGTGTGCGCGGTCGGGTGCGCAGGGGCCACCCAGACCCTTCCTGGGGCCCTTCGGCCCAACGCTCCACGGCAGGTCCGCACGCAGGCTTGGGACAAACGCAGTGGAGGGAGAGGAATTATGTCCGGCTCCCCACGCTCCGCCCGTATCGCCATCATCGGGGTCGGCAACGAGTTCCGCCACGACGACGGGGCGGCCTGGGCGGTGATCGCCCGGCTCCGGGAGCGGGCTGACGGCCGTCCCCTGCCCCCGGGAACGGTCCTGTCGGTGTGCGACGGAGATCCGGGGCGGCTGATCGAGCTGTGGGAGAACGCGGACCTGGCGGTGGTGCTGGACGCCGCGCACGCCCATCCCGGCCACCCGGGTCGGGTGCACCGGCTGGAGCTGGACGCAGCCGAGCTGGGGCGGCCGCGCACGACGGTTTCGCACGGGCTGGGCCTCGGTGAGGCCATCGAGCTGTCGCGGGCGCTGGGGCGCCTGCCCGGCCATCTCGTGGTGTACGCCGTCGAAGGGGCGGACACCTCGCTCGGCACGGGCCTGTCGGAGCCGGTTGCCGCGACGGTCGAAACACTCGTCGCACGGGTGGAGGACGAGATCGTCCGCCACCGGGACGCGGCAGCACGCGGCCCCCGCAACATTCACGGCGGAGGCCCGCCGTGACCGGCGAGCGCATCGCCAGGCGCGCAGAGGTCTTCGGCACGGTCCAAGGCGTGGGCTTCCGCCCGCAGGTGCACCGTCTGGCGACCGGCCTGGAGATGTGTCTGGGCATTCCCGGCCGGGTCCTTGACGTCCACGACTCCGGCGGACTGCGCCGAGGCCGGAGCATACGTTCGTCCATGTCGGATTCGCGATCAGGACTGTCGACGAGGCGGAGGCCGAGCGGACGCTCGGGGTGCTGCGCGCGATGGCGGACGTCGTCACCGGCGAGCTGGGCGAGCCGCTGCCACAGGCGCCCCGGGACCTACCGGACGCGCCCTGAGGGCCGGTCGGCCCCGTTCACTGGCCCGGCCGACCCCTGCGGCCGGCCGTACTCCCGTCTGAGTCTGGACGTGGATTCCCCACGAGGAAGGCACCGTCATGACGCAGATCCACAGCCCCGCGAGTACCGCCCGGCAGGTGCACGCGCTCCTGACGGACGGCACGACGGTACGGATACGGCAGGCGGAGCCGGCCGATCATGACGCCGTCCTGGCCCTGTACGAGGGCATGTCGGCGGAGAATCTGCGGCGACGCTTCTTCACGGTGAGCCACCTGTCCGCCGAACAGGCGGCCGACCGGCTCACCCGGCGCGACCGGTCCGGCTACCGCGCTCTGGTCGCGGAGAGCGGCGGGCAGTTCGTCGGACTCGCCGAGTACGAGGCCCTACCGGGATCGGCGACGGCCGAGATCGCACTCAGCGTCGCAGACGACTGGCACCACCGTGGCCTGGGCACCCTGCTGCTGGAGCATCTTGTAGAAGCCGCCCGCCAGGGGGGCATCACCGCCTTCGCGGCCGACGCACTGGCCGAGAACCACGAGATGCTGAAAGTGTTCGCCGACCTCGGCCTGCGTACGACCCGCCACTTCGACGGTCCCGAAGTGCGCTGCACGGTCCAACTCACCCTGGACGAACACTACTTGTCGGCGGTCGACAACCGGGCAAGCACCGCCGCCGTGGCCAGCCTGCAACCACTGCTGCGGCCCCGCACGGTCGCCGTCGTCGGCGCGGGCCGCAAGGCGGGCTCGGTCGGCCGGGCCGTGCTGCGCAATCTGCGGACCGGTGGTTTCGCCGGCCGTTTGGACGCGGTCAATCCGCAGGCGGACGCGATCGAGTGGGTGAGCTGCCACCACTCCGTGGCCGAGCTGTCCTTCCCGCCCGATCTCGCCGTTCTCGCCGTCCCCGCGGCCGCCGTACCGCAGGCCGCCGAGGACTGCGGAAAGCTTGGCACGAGGGCGCTGCTGGTGGTTTCCTCCGGCCTCGACGCCCACCAGGCGGCCGCGCTGCTCGCCACGTCCCGTGCGTACGGGATGCGGCTCGTCGGCCCCAACTGCCTCGGCCTGGCCAACACCGACCCGGATCTGCGGCTGAACGCCACCTTCGCCGCCGACCGCCCCCTGGCGGGCACGGCCGGAGTCGCCGTGCAGTCCGGTGGGGTGGGCATCGCGCTGCTCGACGGGCTGTCCCGGCTCGGCATCGGGGTGTCCACCTTCGTCTCGCTGGGCGACAAATACGACGTCAGCGGCAACGACATGCTGCAGTGGTGGGAGAGCGACGGGCAGACCGACCTCGCTGTGCTGCACCTTGAATCCTTCGGCAATCCGCGCTCATTCTCGCGAACAGCGCGGCGGGTGGCCCGCACGATGCCGATCCTTACCGTGGACGCCGGGCGCTCCGAGGCCGGTCGCCGGGCCGCCGCCTCCCACACCGCGGCGGCAGCCACGCGGACCATGACCCGGCAGGCCCTGTTCACCCAGGCCGGAATCATCGCGACCCGCACGATCGGCGAACTCCTCGACAGTGCGGCGCTGTTGCACTCCCAACCGCTGCCGTCCGGCTCCTCGGTCGCCATCGTCACCAACGCGGGCGGGGCAGGCGTACTGGCCGCCGACGCCTGCGCAGAGGCCGGGCTGAGGATTCCCGAGCTCGGCAGCGAGCTGGTCGCCGAGCTGCTGGCCGGGCTGCCCGAGGGGGCCGCCGCCACCAATCCCGTCGACGCCACCGCCGCCGTCACCGAGACGCAACTGCAGGAGTGCGTCGACCGGCTCGCGGCGCACGGGGCCGTGGACGCCGTGCTGGTGGTGCTGGTCCCCACCGCGGTCGCCGCGGCGACCGGCGACGATCTCGTCCGGGCCCTGTCCCCCGGCCCGGACCACCGTCGCTCCCGAACGGTCGCTGCGGTCCTTCCCGCCCAGGCGGCACGGGTCGAGCTGCTGCCCACCGCGGGCGGCGGATTCGTACCCGCCTACTCCGACGCGGCGGACGCAGCCCGCGCCCTGGCACACGCCGTGACGTATGCACGCTGGCGCGCCCGCCCGGAGGGCACGGTGCCCGAGCTCGCGGGCGTGGACACCGCGGCGGCGAAAGCAATGGCCGACGGCTTCCTCGCCGAACACCCCGACGGGGACTGGCTCGACCCCCGTGCGACGGCCGAACTCCTCGGCCACTACGGCATCCCGCAGATTCCATGGGAGTGGGCCGAGGACGAAGAGGCTGCCGTCGCCGCCGCGGCACGGCTGGCGGGACCTGACGGGCGGGTCGTGATGAAAGCCCACTGGCCTGGCCTGATCCACAAGAGCGAGCAGCGCGCCGTCCACCTCGATCTTCAAAATGCCTCGCAGGTGCGGGCTGCACACCGGGATCTGGTCACCCGATTCGGAGACCTGATGACCGGAGTGGTCGTCCAGCCGCTCGCCGAACGCGGCATCGAGCTCTTCGCCGGTGTCGTTCAGGACGAAGTCTTCGGCCCGCTGGTCCTGTTCGGCCTGGGCGGCACGGCGACCGAGCTCCTGGCCGATCACGCGGCCCGGCTCGCCCCGCTGACCGACCACGCCGTGCACGACCTCATCACCTCGCCGCGCTGCGCGCCGCTGCTCTTCGGCTACAGCGGCGGCGGTGCCGTCGACCTCGAAGGGCTGGAGCAACTGCTGCTGCGGCTGTCCCGGATGGCCTGCGATCTTCCCCAGCTCGCCGAGGCCGATCTCAATCCCGTGATCGCCCGCCCGGGCGGCATCACGGCCCTGGACGTCCGCGTCCGGCTGGTGCCGCGGCGAGCCCGCGACCCGTATCTGCGCCGGCTGCGCTGAGAGGAGCAATGGACATGAAGCACATGAAGATCGGTGCGCTGATGGTCGATGACGTCGTCAAGGCCGAGTACGGCACTCCGTTCAAGGAAGTCGCCCGGCTGCTCGGCGAGCACCGCATCAGCGGACTGCCGGTGGTCGACGAGGACGAAATGGTCATCGGGGTTATCTCGGAAACCGATCTGATGGTCCGGCAGGCCGAGGGACCAGCTCCGGACGGGCGGGGACGACCGCACTGGCTCAGCTGGCTGCACATCTCCAAGGGGAACGATGCGGACAAGGCCCATGCCCGAACCGCGGGAACCCTGATGTCCGCGCCTGCCATCACCGTGCGGGCCGAGTCGAGCATCGCGGAGGCCGCCAGGACCATGGCGCGGCGCCGGATCGAGCGGCTGCCCGTGGTCGACGAGGAGGACCGGCTGGTCGGCATCGTCACCCGCCGGGATCTGCTCCAGGTCTTCCTGCGGCCGGACGAGGAGATCCGCCGCGCGATCGTGGACGAAGTGATCGTCAACGCTCTCTGGCTCGCCCCGGAGACCGTGACGGTCGAAGTGAGCGAAGGCGTCGTCACGCTCAGGGGCCAGTTGGAGCGGCGTAGCGAAATACCGATTGCCCTGCGAATGGCCAGCCAGGTGGACGGAGTCGTGGCCGTCGTCGACGAGCTGACGTACGGCACGGACGACTCGCATCTGCGACCCGACGAGCCGGCCGTCCACGGCGTCGGCGAGGAGTGGCTGCGCAGGCGGTGAGGAGGTGTCCGAATGAACGCGAGAGTACTTGTCGCCTACGGCACGAAGAACGGCTCGACTGCAGAGATCGCCGGCGTCATCGCCGACGCCCTGCAGCAGGAGGGGCTGCACTCCGAGGCGCGGCCCGCGGCGGAGGCCCGCGATGTCTCGGAGTATGAGGCGGTGGTGCTCGGCGGCGCCCTGTACGCAGGCCGCTGGCACCGAGACGCCGTACGCTTCGCCCGCCGCCACGAACACGCCCTGGCCGAGCGCCCGGTGTGGCTGTTCAGCAGCGGTCCGCTGGACGCCTCCGCGGGCGAGCGCGACATCCCTGCAGTGCCGAGCGCTGCCCACGCGGCGACCCTGCTCGACGCCCGCGAGCACGTCACCTTCGGCGGCCGACTCGAGGAGGGAGCCCGGGGCTTCATCGCCCGGATGATCGTCAAGCAGGGCCGGGGCGGTGACTTCCGCGACATGGAGCGGATACGGGCCTGGGCCCGCGGCATTGCCAAGGAAATCAGCAAAGAGGCGGGGCCGGCATCGCCGACATGAGGCTCGCCCCTGATTCCGCCCCCGCCCGCCGTCCGCTTCCTCCTTGCGGGCGCCACCAACCATGCCCGCCCGGCTCGGAGTTGTTCCTCGTGCGACTCCCGCGCCGCTGGGACAACCGGCCCGGCCCACCACAAGCCGAAGGAGATCGCACCATGACCGATGTCCACCCGACGTTCCGCCTCGACCTGGGCGGCGAGGAACAGGAGCCGCGACTGTGATCACGGCACTCCTCGCTGTCTTCCTGATTGCCCACGGCCTTGTCCATCTAGCGGTATGGGCCGGACCGGCCGGCCCCCAGCGCCCCATGTCGTTTTCGCCGACGCATTCATGGATCCTTGCGGAATCCGGTCTGCCGCGGTCGGCGGTCAACGTCTCCGCCGTGTCCCTCGCCGCCGTCACCGCGCTGCTGTACGTGATCGCCGGCGCGGCGGCGGCCGCACACAGCGGCGGCTGGACGGAGGGCGCCGTCGCCGCGGCCGTGTCCGGCCTGGTCCTCAAGGCGGTGTGGTTCAACCCCTGGCTCCTGGTGGGTGTGCTGCTGGACGCGGGGGTCCTCGCCGCCGTCTTCGGCCAGTGGCCGGCCTCGCTCTACTGAGCAGCGTGGGCGCCCCCGGCTGGGCGGCGGGGCCACACGGCCTGCGCTGGGGACATTCGGCCCCCCAGCGGCGCCCGTGGACGAGACCTGATGCTGGAGGCAATCCGCATGAAGGGAGGCCATCGTGTCCGTGCCCGCTCTCGACACCACGACCGTGGCCGCACTGGTGAAGGGCGCCACCACGGCGCCGTCTATGGATGGCGTGGACGGCCTGCAGGGGCGCGTGGCGCCGGGCCGCCTCGTCGAAGACGAACCCGACGAGCTCACCGCAGGGATGCGACGGGTCGATGCCAAGGACCACAGGGCCGTGTGGCGTGAGCGTGGACGCCCCGTCGGCGGGGCTGGGCACACGGTCGTCCTCGACGACCGTGCCGGCTCGTACAAGAACCACCGGCCGCCACGCGTGGGCCACGACCGCCTGGGCGACCGAGCCGACCAGGAACCCGCCGACACCGCCGAGGCCACGGCTGCCGAGCACCAGCATCTCCGCGGCCTTCGCCTCGGCCAGCAGCCCGGCGCGCGCGGGCCGCGCGATCACGTCCGCGCTGATGCGGAGGTGGGGGTGGCACTCGATCAGCCGGTCCACGGCTCGGCGCAGAGTGTGGCTCGCCCGGTCCCTTGGGACTTGAAGCTCCGGCAGGGTCGCGTCGTCACCCGCCATTCCTTCCCAGGCGTGCACAAGACGCAGGGACCGCCCGCGCAGCAGGGCCTCCCTCGCCGCCCAGTGCGCGGCGGCCAGGCTCTCGGGGGAGCCGTCGATTCCCACGACGACCGGTCGAAGCATGATCCGCACCTCCGTCCCGCTGAACTGCGGGACTCGTGTCTCCCTTCCATCACATAACGATGCGGGGTGCGACACAGGGTGCCGAGGTTCCCTGTTGAGGGCCGAACGACCCAGGCCATGGGCCGGGCGGCCCGTAGTGGCGGTGCGGCGGCTGCCGGACGCTGGGGGTGTCAGCCTCGTAATCACGTCCAGGGGGACGACATGGAGGACACTCCGGCAGTCGCCGTACTCGACAGGACCGGACTCGACACGCTCATCAGGCTGCTCGTCTCGCTGGGGCGCACTGTCGTCGGACCCACGGTCCGGGACGGAGCGGTGGTCCTCCTCCATGGGCTCCGGGCCCGCAGCCGCTGCGCCTGCTCGACCCACTTCCTCTGCCTGAACATCCATCGCAGCTGACCGACCGGACCAGGAGGGCACCATGCACGGCACCCCGCACATCGTGAGCGATGTGATGACCCACGCTGTCGTCGCCGTCAGCCGCGAGGCGACGTTCAAGGAAATCGTGCAGACCATGGAGCGATGGAAGGTCAGCGCCGTTCCGGTCCTGGAAGGCGAGGGCCGGGTGATCGGCGTCGTGTCCGAGGCCGACCTGCTGCCCAAGGAGGAGTTCCGGGAGCGCGACGCGGACCGCTACACCCAGCTGAGGCCGCTGCCCGATCTCGCCAAGGCCGGAGCAGTGACGGCCGAGGAGTTGATGTCCGCTCCTGCCGTCACCACCCACCCGAGCGCGACCCTCCCACAGGCTGCACGGGTCATGGCGCAGCGCAAGGTCAAGCGACTGCCTGTCGTCAACGACATAGGTGTGCTCGAGGGCATCGTCAGCCGCGCCGACCTGTTGAAGGTCTTCCTGCGGGACGACAAGGACATCGCCGAAGAGGTCCGCAAGGACGTGGTGGGCCTCCTGTTCCCCTCGCAGCCGGAACCAGTCCGGGTGAAGGTGGAGGAAGGCGTGGTGACCCTCACCGGACGCATCCGCGACACCGCCCTCGTGCCCGTCGCAGCCCGCCTGGTGCAGGCCGTCGAGGGCGTGGTGGATGTGGAGTTCGACCTGACGAGTCCGCACCGGCACCCCGACGAGGGCGAGGGCGCACAGGCTTCCTAATGAAGTACCTCGACGAGTACCGCGATCCGGCTCTCGCCCGGCAAGCTGCTGAACGAGCTGCACCGGACCGCGACCGCGCCCTGGCAGATCATGGAGGTCTGCGGCGGGCAGACCCACACCCTCGTCCGCCTGGGCATCGACGAACTGCTGCCCACCGGCATCCGGATGGTGCACGGCCCGGCTGCCCCGTGTGCGTCATCCCGCGGGAGACCCTGGACCGGGCCAGGGCCGTCGCCGCCCGCCCCGGAGTAATACTCACCACCTTCGGGGACATGCTGCACGTCCCCGGCAGCAGCACCGATCTCCTCTCGCTGCGCGCCAAAGGCGCGGACGTCCGGGTCGTCTACACACCCATGGACGCCGTACGCCTGGCCGCCGAACTCCCCGACCGCGAGGTCGTCTTCCTCGCCGTCGGCTTCGAAACCACCGCACCCGCCAACGCCATGGCCGTGCTGCATGCCTCCCGTCTGAGCCTTGCCAACTTCAGCATGCTGGTGAGCCATGTCCTCGTACCTCCAGCCCATGACGGCTCTGCTGGAGTCGCCGGACTGCGAGGTTCAGGCCTTCCTCGCCGCCGGACACGTGTGCGCGGTCATGGGCTGGACGGAGTACGAACCGAACCCATAGCCGACCGCTACCGGGTCCCGATCGTGGTCACACTCGCCGTGCACGGCACGGTTAACGACCTGGCGATGCGCGGCGCTTGGCCCATCGCACTGTCGGTCGCGTTGATCGTCGAAGATGGCCTTGAACTCTCCGAACTCCGTTCCGTGCTCACCTCCTTGGGCAAGGCGGCCCGAAAAGCGGGAGTCCCGGTCATCACCGGGGACACCAAGGTCCTCGGCCGGGGCGCCGCAGACAAGATCTTCATAAACACCACGGGGGTCGGCCGCGTTCTCTCAGCCCTGCGCCCCTCAGCCGCCCTCGCCCGGCCCGGTGACGCGATCCTGCTCTCCGGTCCCATCGGGCTCCACGGCACCACCGTGCTCAGCACCCGTGAGGGGCTCGGCTTCGAAGCCGACATCGCCTCCGACTCGCAACCCCTTCACCGGCTCGTACGCGCCATAGCCCGCCCCTGCGCCGATGTCCACACATTGCGCGACCCGACGGGGGGAGGACTGGCCGCGACGCTCAAACGAGATCGCCCGCGATGCACGAATCGCCGTCGAGATCGAGGAGAGCGCCCTGCCCGTGCCGGCCCCCGTGGCAGCCGCCTGCGATCTTCTCGGCCTGGACCCCCTGGTCGTGGCGAACGAGGGCTGCCTCGTCGCCTTTGTCGCACCAGCGGCCGCCGACGACGCGCTGGGCCTGATGCGGACCCTGCCGGAGAGCTCGGGAGCGGTACGCATCGGGCAGGTACCGCGCGAGGGGCAGCCCGGCCGGGTGGTCATCCGCACCCTGGTCGGCGCCCGTCGGGTGGTGGACATACCGTTGGGCGAACTCCTCCCCCGTATCTGCTGAGACCGGCGCCCACCGCAGCCGGATCCGCTGAACCGGCCGCCCACAGCAGCGCGGCATCCCGCCGGACGCGTCAGCCCGTGGTGCGCCGCCACTGCGGCCCGATCCGCTCCCACTCCTCGCCCCAGCGCTCTGCGGAGCGCCGCTCCACTTGCCCGCGCGCTACCCGGCCGCTCACGATGACCACCCCGCCGACGCCGGCAGCAACGAACGCTCCCGCGAGCACAACCTGCGGGGTCGCCTCCGACGGAGTGACCGGTTCGGGCACCAGCCGGTCGCGGTCATCCGTCCACACCTCGACGGTCGCACCGGCGGCGGTACCCGCCGCCACGCGGGCCGTGCCAGTGCGCACGGCACCGTCGGAAGCCGTCCAGCGCACGTTCGCCGGGACGCGGTCGGCGCCGGGGCCGTAGACCGTGTCGCGCGTCCTGTCCGGCGCGTCCGACACCAGCACCGCCGGGACGGCCTGCCTTCCGGCCCGGTCCCGCTCGATCGCCTGGTCCATGGAGTACGCGGCAACGCCCCCGGCAACGGCCCCTCCTATCAGCGCCAGCACCCACGTGACCAGCACGATCCAGGCTTCGACCGCGTCGCTGCGCCGCCGGAGCGGGTTTCGCCGCCACCGCCAGCCCCGGACCCTCGCGCGCTTGGTCTTCCGCATAGTTCACACCCCTTCACGGGTATGTCTGCGACCACTGGCAGCAACATGACATCCGGTGGCCCGCGGCGGGAGGGGCCACTGGTCCATGGCAGGAGGGCCGACCAGGGCCTCCAGCGGACCCAAGTAGGGCCGGTCGGCCCTGGTACTCCTGCCCCAGGCAGGGCAATGATCGTCTCAGGCAGTCCGCAGTGCGGGAGAGATCACGACCGAGGGGCCGTCATGACGGAGACACGGACATTCACCGCGGAGGATCCGGTACGGGTGTTCCTGGTCGACGACCATGAGGTCGTACGCCGCGGGCTGACCGATCTCCTCGACACCGAGCCGGACATCACCGTGGTCGGTGACGCGGGCAGCGTCGAACAGGCGCTGGCGCGCGGTCCGGCGCTGCGCCCACACGTGGCCGTGCTCGACGTACGCCTGCCCGACGGCGACGGTATCGGCGTGTGCCGCGAGCTACGCAACCGTATGCCGGAGTTGGCCTGTCTGATGCTGACTTCGTTCGACGACGAGGACGCCCTGCTAGACGCGATCATGGCCGGTGCCTCAGGGTATGTGCTCAAACAGATCAAGGGCTCCGACCTGGTGTCAGCGGTGCGCACGGTCGCTTCGGGCCAGTCCATGCTCGATCCCGCGACGACGGCCCGACTGATGAGCAGCCTCCGGGCGGAGCCGAACGACTCGGAGGCCGTGCCGCCCGCGCTGGCGGGCCTGTCACCGCGTGAGCGGGACATTCTCGCGTTGATCGGAGAGGGTCTCACCAACCGGCAGATCGGCAAGCGGCTGTATCTGTCCGAGAAGACGGTGAAGAACCACATCTCCCGCCTGCTGGCCAAGCTGGGCGTTCACCGCCGCGTCCAGGCCGCGGTCCTGGCGACCCAGCTGGAGCAGCACGAGGCCCCGGACCACCCATCCCGCTGAAACGCCGAGCGCGTACAGGCCCCCGGAGCCGGGATCGGAATGGCCCTCCCTCATCGTTTCCTCCGGCCGACTCGCGCAGACGGGGCGTTGATCTCCCCGTACACCACGGTATTGGCTCCGCACTCGGGACCGCATGCCCTCAGGAACAGCCACAGGGACGTCGCTCCCAGCGCAGTAACACGGGGCGCTTTCCCCGCACGGCGACCCCGTACGGCGTCCCCCGATGTACGCGATCCCCGAGCCCAAAGACCGGCGGGCCAACCGCAAACGGCGCGGCAGCAAGTGCGGCCGACCACCGGCTTCGACGCCCGCCACGAGGAGGCGTCCCGCCGGACACCATCGCATTCGCCTGGATGAAGGGACGGGTACGACGTCGGCACGCTGGTATGGGTGGTGTGCAAATGCCGTGCCCGTCCCGGGCACTGGGCGTGGCTCAGGTTCCTGGATCCGTGGTCACGAACCTGCGGCCTGGGCCGCGCCGCCTGGGCATGTGCACCACCGTGGCATCGGCGGCGTCCTCCTGCTCACGGCGGAGGTTCTCCACCTCGATCGACAGTTCCACGGTGGTACGGCGGAGGAAGGCAGTCAACTGCTGTTCTGCTGCCAACTGTTGCTTCGCCTCCTTCAGCTCCTCGGCCACGGCCGCGTACCGCTCGGCGAGCTCCTGGGCGGCTGTGGGCACTCTGCCTTGCGCCTTGACACTGAGCCTGAACTCGTCAACCAGGTCCTGGTGTTGTGGATAGACCACGTCACGGCGCAGCCCGGACTCGACGATCAGTTCGGTGGCGGTCAGCTTGCCCGAGACCGAGCGCAGGGGCGTGCCGGCCAGCAGCCGCTCAGCCGCCGCCTTGATCGCGGCGGCGTCCTTGTCCCGGTCACGTGGTCTGCGCCCCATCCGCTTGCTCCTCCATCGGGTCTTCCGGGCCACTCCCACGCCGGTCCTGCTCATGTACCGCGATCACCGCGCGCATCGGGGCGGCCTTCGCCGCCGCCCGGTCCCGCAGGGGCCTCGGCGACAGCCGATCGGCCGCGGCGGCTTCCCAGCGGGCGAGTTCCAACCGCTTGTTCTCGATATCGCGGTCGGTGTAGGCGAGATTGGTGCATGTGGCGCGGCACAGTTGCTCGTCCGGCTCGGTCACGTTCAGTCCAGCCGCCTCGCGCTCCTCTCGACAGGCTGCGGTCTCGAGTCGCCAGACGCAGGTCATCCCCAGGCCGTGATGGATGTCCGGATGCTTGCTCGCCAACAGACGTCGTGCGTTGTCGGCCTGGTTGACGACTCTGCCCGCGAACGCGGCCGACGCCTTGCGCACTCTGCGCCGGTATTCCTGCGCGGAGGGCCCGCTGACATGTTCGCCTTCGTCGAGTGCCCGAAGGTCCTCGTCCACCTGCTCACTGAGCATCTCCAACTCCTCGACGGCGAGGTCTTCCATCCAACTCGTGTCGGCATCTCCTGCGTAACCGAGTGTCACCTTCGCCTTCACGTGCCCGTATTGCGCCTGCGCCGCCGCGAGCCCGCCCGGGCGTCGCACGACGAAGTACGCGAGCGTACGGCGGAAGCGCGACGCGTGCACAACCTTGGTTGGGTCCGGAGGGATGGCCGGACCGTCCGGGCCGGAGAACCGCTCGTTCACCCAGTCGATGAACTCGCGGACGTCGTCGTTCATCGTGCCCGTTGGTTTGGCCTGTTTCCTGCGCGAGCGGACCGTGGTGCGTTGCCGACTCGGTGGGAACAGCAGCTCAGCGTCGGAGAGCGACTCCAGCATCTCCACGGCCGGAACGACTGCGCTGACCACGGCCCAGGGCCGCTCGGCGGTCTCATCGGCATCAGGGGCGGGAACATGATCGGCGCCTTTGCTGCGCCGACCGACGAGCACGAACCCGCCGTTCTCGTCCTCGCGCAGACAGCCGCGACGGAGCTGAAGGACTTCCCCGCTGCGCATGCCGGAGAGATAGCAGATCACGACGAAGCATGCAGCCGTCAGATAGCGTACAAGCTGGTTGACCTCGCGCACACCGATCGGACGGTCACGCCAGGAAGCGCCCTGGAACGTCCCGGTGATCGGACCGAGGAAGAAAGCATCGGATTCCAGCTCCAGCCCGTACTCCTCGGCCATGGACAGCAACAGGCTGTCGTACGACTTCACCTTGCAGCCGTAGGACGCCACCATGCGGGCGATGTGCTCGTGATCCAGCCCGAGCTGACCGCCGTGGCGCTCACGGCGACGTGTCCCGGGCAGCCCTCTGCCGGTGCGCTGCAGCTCGGCCAGGTAGCGCGCGAAGCGCTCTTTCAACGGGCCGTCGGCGAACCTTGCATGTGCGGCCAGGGTGACTGGATGCTGCCCGGCCAGGAGCATTCGTACTTCGCGGGCTGCGTTGCGGATGTCGGGGCCGAATTCCTCGATCATCCGAAGTGCCCAGGCCAGCAAGGCTTCCATGGTGATGGGGGCGATGCGTGGCGTCTTGTTGAACGGGCTCTGATCGCGTTTTCCTCCGACTAGATCCTCTGTCGAGGCGGAGCCCCACGGCCGACGCCGCGGCAACCGGTATTCCTGGGGAAGCACCTCCCGGTATCCCCACAGGACCCGTACCGCATGCAGCAGGCCCATCTTGTCGTTCGTCGATCTGGTCGTCAGATCCAGTACATGGCTCTTGTACAGACTCAGATCCCGGCTGCTGACATCACACAGGCGCGTGACACCGCGCGAGTCCAGCCACTTGGCGAAGACCGACATGGACATGAGCCACTTGTGGACCGTGAGGATCTCGGGCTGTTCGTCGATCCGCCCCGGTTGCAGCTGAGCAGGCCAGTTTGTGTTCAGCGCGATCCAGGCGAGCGTCTTGAACGCGTCCCGCAAGGCGTCGGGCGTCAGGCGAGCCCAGTTCTCGCTGACCGGGCACAACTGATCGTCGAGCAATCCCGGACCCAGGTACCAGACCGGGTCCCCGAATCGGGACAGGGAAGTGGTGTCCGTCGAGTCGCGCATCGGTCGATGGGCCAGGACCAGTGTGTCCGGACCGGGCATGAAGGCCACGCCAGCGGCGGGGCCGGGCGTCGATACGCTGGTCATCGCAGGTCCAGCCTTCCGTTGATGAGGTCGTCGACGAGCGCTCGCTCGGCGGCGGTAACGCGGTCACGTGCGTCGCTCCGCTCGGCCTGGGTGTATTGCCCCAACAGGTTGGCCAGACGGGCGAACGGCTCGGCGTGGCGGTGGTCCCACAGGCGCGGATCGAGGTCGCGCTGCAAGTGTCTGAGTCGCTCGTGGGCCTCGATCTGAACTGGCAGTTGGCGAGACAGGGCACGCGCGTTCTCACAGCGCAAGCAGTCGTCGAGGAACGACGCGCCGCACGGTTTGCTGGGGCCGGTGAACGGGCTGTTCTCCGGCTGCGTGCATGCCACCAGGACCGCATCCTGCTCACCCGAGATCAGCCGAGCGAGAGTCCTTGCGTCCAGCCCCACATCAGCCGCGGCTCGCTCCGGATCCTCGGCAGCTCGCGCGAGGAACTCATCCGTCAGAACCGGAATCTCCTGAACGGCCCGTGCCTTCGCAACCTCCTTCTCCAGCGCCTCGCGCATGACCGCACGTCCGCGTTCGACCGCGGACAGGCTTGTCCTCAGATAGTTGTGGAACGTCTCCCTGGTGTGCGCCACAGGCTGTCCACCGCGCTCCAGCACAGTCCGCCGCAGCCGGTGCACATTGACCGACAGCCCTTCATCCGCGCTTTCTCCGTCTAGTTCCTTCACGTCGCCGGACGCCTCACCGAGCGAACCACCGCTCGAAAGCTGCCTGTTGTCAGTGCTCTTCACGGGACGGAAACCATGTCCAATGGCCCAGTCTGCGAGATTGCTCCGGCATGTACCGTGCGCCCACGCCAAACCGCGCTGGGCCCGGACGTTCGGGTAGCAGACTGCGTGGTTTCCCCCGCTGTGGCGTCGCACGAGTTCCGTTAGGTCCAGGAGCAGTAGATAGATACGCAAGGGGGAGCGGAACAGGTGCTTGTCGTGATCCTCTGCCTGCAACACGTCGGCAAGCGCCGAAGGCAGGTCCTCCAGCGGCGTCACCATGAACTCCAACGATGGCCCGCGACGTGGCTTGACTCCGTCCACCAGAGCCAGCGCAGGCCCGCCCAGGCCGCCGTCGGGCCGGAAGTGTGCCGCCGGCCACTCCCCGATCGTGCCGAAGTTCTCGCTGGTCAGATCGATAAGCATCAAACAGAACGCCACCGTCTCTCTGCGCGTCAATGTCAGCCGGGAAACGAGATCGTGGGCCCCGCCCAATGCCTGCACCCATGGGGGAATACCGCCTTGCGGCGACGACGGCGTCACGCGCCGGGGCAAGTCCCCGGTCCGGTCAAGGATGTCCAACACGCGTCCGGCCTTCTCGACATGGTTGCGGCGGCCGGGAGTGCCGAGATCGCCACGGCGGTATGCAGCAAGAAGTTCTCGCCCTTCATAGATGCGGTCCCGTGCCACGCGGATGTCATGGCGGACCGCGGTCATGAGCTCCTGATGCTCATCGTGGCTGTACGGCTGCACCTTCGATTCGTAGACAGGCAGTCGCCCATGCAAGATGGCATTCCGTGCCTCGGCCGACAACTCTGTGTCCGCGCGAAAGATCGCACGCACCCGCTCGACATGGGACTTCCTGGAGCCCAGTGGTACAGCGAGGAAGGCCTCTCTAACCTGCGTTGCAGTGATGTCCGCGGGGCGTTGAGGTGAAGGGTTCGCCGCTGCAAGGTGCTGCGCGAAGATGCTCACACCGCTCCAGAGGCCATTGGCCGCCCTGATCCGCTTGACCCCTGAAGTCGGTCCGGTGGACCGTGCGAAGGAACGAGCAAACCACTGCTGGATCCCCGTGCAGACCTGTAATTGCGTGAAGTCGTAGATCCTGCTGTGTCGTCCTTTCTCCTCAACGAAGAGAACGCTGCACTCTTCCTCCGTAATGACAAGTCGCTCTGGGGGCTCCCAATGGCCGGGAGGAACGCGCGCCTTTCGACCTCCCCGGCTCATGCGTCATCACCTTCGTCATCGGGGGAGAGGTCCTGCTCCACTTCTACGGGGGAAAGGACCAGTTCATTGTCCGCGGCGATTCTCCCCAACAGGATGTCGACAGCCTCCCGTTGGTCACCGTCGATCAACGCCATCAGGTAGTCGACTTCCAGAGCTGTGAAAGGAGCCAGGTACCAGTCTCTGGTGGTCTGCGGGTTGCGATGCCCCAGCATTGTCGCCAGCTGATACCAGATGTCGCCGAACTGCTCGCGGAATGCCCGCTTCTCGGCCTCAGTGAATCCTCGAAGACGCTGCTCCCACACGGCGCTGAGGATGGAGTACCACCCTAGGGCATAGGAGTGACGCATCATGTGTGGGCGGGCCCACAGAGGACATTGGGCTGCGCGCCTCCTCCGTTCCTCTTCCCTGAGGTCCTCGAACCCCGGCCACCGTGACCGTGCCCACGCCTCAGCGACCCGGGAGTTGGCGGCGGCGAACGTGTTCTCCCAGCTGTGGGCCTGGTGCGGCATCCCGTTAACGCTCAACCAGACCGCGAGCGGCTCCAGCCCGCCTTGCGCCTCCCTGAACAGTCGATGTCTCTCGGCCGGTTCCAATACATCGAGGGACACAGTCGCCGAACCCCCGTGCGGAGTACGCACTCTGAGCGCCCGCCTGCGCGGATTGTGCCCGGTCACGATTACGAGGCCCGGAAGACGCTCGTACCGGCCTTCCCGCTGCGCCCGCTCAATCGCTTCTGCGCGAGAGCCCTCCAGTAGATCCATGTAACCCGCCACGGCTTTCACAACCGCTCGGGGAATTCGATAGTTACGTCCATAACGACGCCCCTTGGCACAAGCCTTTGCCAGCCACGCCTTCGGGTACCGGCCGTCCACGTGCGCCGCTGGCAGCTCGACGTCCAGGAGGCTCGCCCACTCCTCCAGCCGCAGCCCCGTTCCCCACAACCCCTCGACGAAGGCAGTGTTGCGGTCCTCGTTGAACCCGTGCCAACTCTCCGGGCGGAGGCCATCGAACCCGTACCCCCTTAGCCCCACGTCCCGCCACTGCTCGAAAGCCTTCCGCAGAAGCCACTTCACCTGACGCCGAGGAGCTCCAGCAGGACGCGAAGGATCCCGCCCTGACCCATGGCCGCCCGACTGAACGGACTGCGACGGGATCGGATTGAAGACCTCGTACTCGCTGGAGGCCCAGGCATAGAACCTCTTCAGCCCAGCTCGGTCGGTGTCGAACGACGTCCCCTCCACCCGCCCGCAGTTACGGGAATCCGCCATCCGCCAGTGCTTGAAGTCCGTGTAGTCGCGTGTGCTTGCCTCGAACCAGAGCCGTCCCCGCTGTTCCAGAAAGTTCAACCAGACGACGAGCGCGTAGGCGTAACGTCGCCACGTGGTCCGCTGCTTGGAGACGATCTCGTCGGCCCGGAAGAACAGGTTGATCCACGGGTCCGCACCGTGCCGCGCCGACCACAGGATCGGCGTGCCATCCCTCGCGCCGTTCTCACGTGCTCTTTCGTGCACATCGCCGAACTGCCCTAGATCCGTGTCGCCCACGGGAGCAGGACAGTCCCGGTGAAGATCGTAGAACTCGACAGCCCAAGAGCCCTCGGACTCCTCCATACAGACCCCTCCGAGCCGAAAACCGACAGTGGCTCAGACAATAGAGAAGGCCCGGCGATTCGATCTGGAAGCAGCCCAACGTCTCGGTGGACTTGATGAGTTGGTACGTCGCCGGATCGCCCGGCGGCACCTGCTCCGGGTCGTCGAGGTCGAGCTCCTCCCCCGTCGCCCGCCGCAGCTCGGCGACCGCGTGCGCCATCGCCGACTGCATCCGCACCCCCAGGACGTCGAGCTTGAGCAACCCGAGGTCCTCCACGTCCTCCTTGTCGAACTGCGACATGGGGAAGCCCTCGCCGCTGGTGGGCACCACCGGCGTACGGGCGAGGAGCGTGGCGTCCGAGAGCAGCACCCCGCACGGGTGCATGGCGATCCCGCGCGGCAGCGCGTCCAGCGCCTCGACCAGCTCCCACAGCCGGCCGTGCCGTGCCCCTTCCTGTCGGTACTCCCTTGCCACCTCGCGCAGTTCGGGCAGTTCCTCCATGGCGGCGCGGGCGTCGCGGGCGCGGATGTGCGGGAAGGACTTGGCGATCCTGTCGATCTCGGCCGGGTCCATGGAGAGCGCGGCGCCCACGTCCCGTACCGCATGGCGCACCCGGTAGGTCTCGGGCATGGCGACGGTCGCGACCCGCTCCTCGCCGAAGCGGCCGATGATCGCGCGGTAGACCTCGAGCCGACGGGCGGACTCGACGTCGATGTCGATATCGGGCAGTACGGCGCGCCGCTTGGAGAGGAAGCGCTCCATCAGCAGCCCGTGCTCCACGGGGTCGGCGTGCGCGATGCCGAGGAGGTGGTTGACGAGCGAGCCGGCCCCGGAGCCGCGCGCGGCGACCCGGATGCCCATCTCCCGTACGTTGTCGACGACTTGAGCGACCGTCAGGAAGTACGAGGCATAGCCCCAGTGCGCGATGATGTCCAGCTCGTGGTGCATCCGCTCCCAGTACTCACGGCGGCCGTCATAGCCGCGCAGCACCATTCCGGCGGCGGCACGGGAGGCCAGTACCCGCTGCGGGGTACGCAGACCCGCGCCGACCAGATGCGGCTCCGGGAAGTGGACGGCGCCGATCCCCAGATCGTCCTCGGGGTCGACCAGACACTCGGCCGCCGTCTCCTCCGTCATGGCGAGCAGCAGGTGGGCGGTGTCGCGCCGGAAGCCGGCGGCTTCGGCGACCCGCTCGGCGGTACTGGCCATCCCGGCCGGGTCCTTGAGCCAGCGCTCCCCGCTGTCGAGGCCCTTGCGCGGGTCGATCGGGACGAGGCGGCGGGCCGCGTCGAGGACGTCGGCGACCGGGCCCTGCCCCTGGTCGGCGTACCGGACGGCATTGGTCAGCACGGCCCGTACGCCCTGTTCGGCGGCGAAGCCGAGGGTGCGGGCGGCATGTCGCAGCGAGCCGGGGCCGGTGCCCTTGAGGCCGTGGTGCACGACCTCGAGGCGCAGCCGGTCGCCGTAGCGCTCCTGCCAGGGCACGAGCAGCTCGGCCGCGCGGTCGGGACGTCCTGCGGCCAGTGCCCGGCCGATCTCGGATGCCGGGCCGAGCAGCACGGCCAGCCCGTCGCCGTGGTTCTCGCTCCAGGGCAGCAGCGGGCTGCCGTCGTCCGCCGCGTGGGCGACGGTCACCATGCGGCACAGCTCGGCCCAGCCCTGGCGGGACCGGGCGAGAAAGACGGTACGGGGCGCGGACTCGTCCACGAACGCCCCGCCGCGCACCGGGGTACGCCGCCGCTCGGTGGGCCCCTCCTTGCGCGCCCGCTCGCCCACCGCGAGGTCCACACCGAACAGCGGCCGCACTCCGGCCTTGTCGCAGGCCTTGGCGAAGCGAACCGCGCCCGCGAAGGTGTCGCGGTCGGTCAGAGCGAGGGCGTCCATGCCCCGCTCGGCGGCGCGCTCGGCAAGCCGCTCCGGGTGCGAGGCTCCATAGCGCAGGGAGAACCCGGAAACGGTGTGCAGATGCGTGAACCCGGGCACCCGCACCTCCTGGATCAGACCGTCTCACCTCCCCCGTCTCCACCATAGACCAAGTTTCGAACATTCGTGCGACACCGGTCCCATCGGCCCTTCGGCCCCGTCCCACCTGCATGGACACCGTGCGCCACGGAGCGTGGGGCCATGGCTCAGACACAGGACGGCCCTCGTACGAGCTTCCTCAGCGAGGTCAAGGACGCGGTGAGTACGCGGGCGGCGGTCCTGGTCATCGGGGTGCCGGCGCTCCAGCTCGCCTTCATCACGCCGTACATCGGCGCCTTCCACCAGCCGAAGCCGCACGAGATTTCGACCCGCGGGGCACCACCGACAGGCTGCTGGTCGTGGTGCTCGCCGCGTGGGCGGTGGGCGGGGCGCTGGTCACGATGGCGTGCGCGCTGTTCCGGAGTGACCGGGCGCCGAGGACGATCGGGGCCGACGTGACAGTCGGGGGCGGGACCGCGGCCGGGCCCCTCGTATGAGGGCCGGGCGGCGAACTGGGGGCTCCGCCCCGGACCCCGCGCCTCAAACGCCGGACGGGCTGAATTTTCAGCCCGTCCGGCGTTTGAGGACTGGGGGGGCCGGGGTGATGCCCCGGTTCTTGCCGGGCGCGCGTCAGCCGATCTCGGCGCCGAAGGCCGCGAGCGCCTCCGGTACCGGCTGGAAGAAGGTCTCGCCACCCGAGGAGCAGTCGCCGCTGCCGCCGGAGGTCAGACCGATCGCGGTGTCGCCCGCGAAGAGCGAGCCGCCGCTGTCGCCGGGCTCGGCGCAGACCGTGGTCTGGATGAGGCCCTCGACGATGTCACCGTTGCCGTAGTTGACCGTGGCGTCGAGTCCGGTGACCTCACCGTCGTGCACCTGGGTGGTCGAACCGCTGCGCTGCACCTTCATGCCGACGGTCGCCTCACCCGCCTTGGTGATCGGCTGCGAGCTGCCGTTGTAGAGGTTGACCTCGCTCGGGTGCTCGGTGCTGTCGCTGTACTTGACGATCGAGAAGTCGTTGCCGGGGAACTGCGAGTCGACCATGGTGCCGATCGGCGCGCCGCCCGCGGAAGCGGACCACTCGCTGCCGGCCTTCCCGCAGTGACCGGCGGTGATGAAGTGCGGCTCGCCGTCCTTGACCACGTTGAAGCCGAGCGAACAGCGTCCGCCGCCCGAATGGATGGCGTCGCCGCCCGCTATGAGCGGCTTGAACTCCCCGGCGGACTTCTTCAGTTCCGCCTTGCCACCCAGAGCCTTCACCACCTGGCTGAGCTTGGTCCACTGAGCGCCCTCGACCGTACGGTCGGCGGTGACGACCACCGTGTTGGTGACCGGGTTCACGGACCAGGAGGTGCCGGGAATGGTCGCCTTGGTGGTAAGTGTCTGCCGGGCGGTCTTCAGCTCGGCGAGGGTGTTCTCCACGATTCTGGCCTTGCCGCCCGCCTTGCGGACGATCTGGGCCGCCGCCTCGTCGACGACGTTCACGACGAGGGACTTCGCCTCGGCGTCGTAGTACGTGCCGGCCGAGTCGGCGCCCAGGTCCTTGCTGAGGGTGGAAGCAAGGTTTCCGGCCGCCACCGCCGACAGCGGCTTGGCGGCGAACTGCTCAGTGTTGTCACTGGCGTTCGCACTCTGGAAGGTGACGCCCGCGGCTACCAGGGCGACAACAGCGCCGCCTGCCATCGCCACTTTCCTTTTGGGCATGCGTCGGTGCTTCAACATCAACCTCCTGTGGGGGCCGCGCCCGGACAAGTGGGGTGCCCGGACACGGAGGATGGAGCGCCCACTATTCCGATACCGCTCGGTAGCACACAAGGTCGACTTCAGGACGGGCACACGACAACGCGCGGGCGTTCACACCGCCTTCACGGAAAGCGTCCACACTGGTCGGTTTCGTTTGCGAACACCGCGTGCAACGACGCCATGGGCAGCGCGTAAGGACTAGTCCTGTCTTGTTTCCGACTCTGCGGGACCAGTTTCCAAGGGCGGTTGCGCCGCTGCGGGAGGCGGTGCCGCCGACGGCGGAGCGGCCCGCTCCAGGAAGCGCAGCAACTCCACCGGGAACGGCAGCACCAGGGTGGAGTTCTTCTCGGCCGCGACGGCCACCACCGTCTGCAGCAGCCTCAACTGAAGGGCAGCCGGCTGCTCCGACATCTCCTTGGCGGCCTCGGCCAGCTTCTTGGAGGCCTGGAGCTCGGCATCGGCGTTGATGACCCGGGCCCGGCGCTCACGGTCCGCCTCGGCCTGGCGCGCCATCGACCGCTTCATCGTCTCCGGCAGCGACACATCCTTGATCTCGACCCGGTCGATCTGCACACCCCAGCCCATCGCCGGACTGTCGATCATCAACTCCAGTCCCTGGTTGAGCTTTTCGCGGTTGGAGAGCAGATCATCCAGATCGCTCTTGCCGATGATCGACCGCAGTGATGTCTGCGCCATCTGCGAGACCGCGAAGCGATAGTCCTCCACCTGCACGATGGCCTCCGCGGCGTCCACGACCTTGAAATAGATCACGGCGTCGACCCTGACCGTCACGTTGTCCCGCGTGATGCCGTCCTGCGCGGGCACCGGCATCGTCACGATCTGCATATTGACCTTACGCAGCCGGTCGACAAACGGGACAACAAGCGTGAAACCTGGCCCGCGCACTGAAGACTTGAGCCTTCCGAGCCGGAAGACCACACCCCGCTCGTACTGCTTGACGACCCGGGCCGCCGCCATCACGTAGACGGCTCCGACGGACAGTGCCGTCGCGCCGGCCGTCACCAGTGCCTCTACCATCACGGCCCCCTGGGGTGCGATGTGGACGCGCGTGCACGTACCTCTTCGACGGTAGACCTCAAATGACGTCAAAGGGAGTCCCCGTATACCCGCTGATGGGTAATCATCGAATCGGTGGGGAATGCCAGGCTCACCATGCCTGCACAGAGCACTTACGACGAAGGGGGCGCGGGAGTGCGACGTCGGATGCGCGTGACGGACGGGCGGCATCTGATGGTGGAACGGCTGGGGGATCCGCGCGGCAGACCGGTCTTCCTGCTGCACGGCACACCCGGCAGCCGGCTGGGCCCGGCCCCACGCGGCATGGTGCTGTACCAGCGCGGTACACAGCTGATCGCGTACGACCGCCCCGGCTACGGCGGTTCCGACCGGCTGGCGGGCCGCAGCGTCGCCGATGTCGCCCAGGACGTACGGGCGATCGCCGACGAGCTCGGCCTGGAGCGGTTCGCCGTGGTGGGCCGCTCGGGCGGCGCACCACACGCGCTGGCCTGCGCGGCCCTGATGCCGGAGCGGGTCACCCGCACCGCCGCTCTGGTGACGCTCGCGCCCAGGGACGCCGACGGACTCGACTGGTTCGAGGGCATGGCCGCGTCCAATGTCCTGGAGTACACCAGCGCGTCGGACGACCCGGCAGGGATGACCGAGCGGTTCATCCTGCGCTCCGCCGAGATCAGGCAGGACCCGATCCGGCTGCTCGACGATCTGCGCAGGGAACTGACCGAGTCCGACCGGATGGTGGTGTCGGACGCAGGCGTCAGGTCCATGCTGCTCCGCAACTACCAGGAGGCGCTGCGCACTTCCGCGTACGGCTGGGTCGACGACGCGCTCGCCTTCTGCAGCCCCTGGGGCTTCGACCCCGCCGACATCAAGGGCCCGGTGATGCTCTGGCACGGGGAGAAGGACGTCTTCTCGCCCGTGGGGCACTCCCGCTGGCTCGCGGAGCGCATCCCGGGCGCGACGGCCGTCCTCGAACCGACCGCCGCGCACTTCGACGCCCTGCACGCACTGCCCCGGATCCTCACCTGGCTGCTGGACCACTGAATTCCAGCCACCGCCGGGTCCCCCCGGACCAGGTCCGGGGGGAGTTCGAGGAGCGGGGCCCTGGACGGAGCCCCGGGTTCAGACCGCCAGCGGCTCCAGATCGCGGTGCACCCTGCGCTCGTCGCGTGCGATCCGGGTCAGCGCATGCTCCTCGCCGAGCAGCCGCTGCAGCTCCTCCACGGTCTCCGCCCGCAGATGCGCCGCCTCGGCCTTGCGGCCCAGCAGGCCGAGTGTGACGGACATGTTGGAGGCGATACCGAGCACCTCGGGATGGTGCGCGCCCAGCACCTCGCGCAGCCTGGTCACGGTCCGCTGCTCGATCTCCAGCGCCTCCTCCAGACCGCCCAGGTCGGCGAGGGCGTTGGCGAGGTTGATGGTGCTGTACAGCGCATGCGGATGGGATTCCCCGAGGACCTCCCGCATCGTCCTGGACACCTTCAGCAGCAGTTGTTCCGCGGCTTCCGGAGCGCCGCAGCCCCAGTGGAAGATGCCGAGGTTGTTGAGGGCGGCGAGAGTGTACGGATGCCGCTCCCCCGGCACCTTCATGTACTGGTCGACGATCTCCTGCGCCAGATCCCTGGCCGCCACCGGCTCCCCGGCCGCGAACAGGTCGGCCGCCAGATTCAGATCGCAGGCGAGCGAATCCGGGTTGGCCGAGGTGTACTTGGCGCGGTAGCGGTTGCGGGTGGCCGTGGTCAGCCGCCGCGCGTCCTCGAGACGGCCGGCCCTGCGCAGCGACACGGCGAGGCTCTTGCCCGCCGCCAGTGTGCCCGGGAAGGTCCGGCCGAGCTGCTCCTTGTAGATGTCGTACGTACGCACGAGCACCGAGACCGAGTCCTCGTACCGTCCGACCTCCCGCAGGTCCCTGGCGAGGCTGACGGCGGAGGAGAGGGTGTACGGATGCTCCGGGCCGAGCACCTCGGTACGCCGGTCGAAGACCTCCTGGTCGATCTCGCGCGCCCTGGCGTACTGGCCGACCATGCGCAGATTCAGCGCCAGGTTGTTGGCGGCCGCGAGCGTACGCGGATGGGACTCGTGGAAGATCTGGCTGAATCCCTCGTGCGCCTCGGTCGCCAGCTCCATCGCCCTGCCGTACTGGCCGAGGGTGCCCAGGTCCATCGCCAGCCCGCTGGTGGTCATGTACGTATGCGGATGGGACAGGCCCAGCACCTCCTGCTGGCGCTCCAGGGTCACCTCGTCCAGCTCCTTGGCCTCCACATAACGGCCTTGCGAGCGAAGGATGTTGGAGAGATGGAAGCGCAGGTAGAGATACTGCAGATCGTCGTTGCCCAGCATCTCCTTCCAGGTGTCGCGCAGTTCGCCGGCAAGCGTGTAGGCGGCGTTCCAGTCGCCGCGCTTCCACAGATAGCGCACACGGTCGATCATCAGCCGACGGGTCTCAGGCTCCTTGCAGAACCGCGCCTCCGAGGTGCCGAGGTGCGGCCAGATGGTGGCGAACCTCGGCCAGGTCTCGGGGTTGTCGATCGGCTCGTCGTCGTCGGGCCGCGCGCCCGCGAGGATGCGGTGGACCGCGTGCCGCGCGTCCTGCTGCTCCTGTTCGGTCAGCTGAGCCCTGATGACCGCCTGCACCAGCCGGTGCACCTGGATGCTGTTGGAGACCTGGTCGACCTTGGCCAGGGCGAACCGGCCGATCTCCCGGATGACCCGCCCGAGCACCAGCTTCTCCTGGAGCGAGGCGTCGTACGGCTTGAGCGCGTCGATCATCTCCTTGCTGTAGAGGAGGTTCGCGGAGATCGGCTCGGGTGCGAAGAACGCACAGAGCTGGAGGAGACGCACCGCGGCGGGCGAGCGCTCCTTGAGCCGCTCGATGGAGACGTTCCAGGTCGCGGCGACCGGCTCGGGATATCCGGCGGGCTGGTTGAGCGCGAGGACGCTCGCGGCCTGTTCCTTCAGCTGCTCGAGATACGAGGCGACGGGTGTGGCAGTCTCCGCGATCCACGCCGCGGCCTGCTCGACGGCGAGCGGCAGGTCGCCGACGGCGGTGGCGACCTGGTCGGCGTCCTCGATGGTCAGTCCGCGGGCACGCCGCCTGAGGTGTTCGATGGACTCCTCGCGCAGGAACACATCGACGGGCAGCGCGTCCCCGTACTGCGACCAGGCCTGATTCCTCGAGGTGACCAGGATGTGCCCGGGCCCCTGCGGCGGGAAGAACCGCTTGAGCTGCTCGGGGTCGTCGGCGTTGTCGAAGACCAGCAGCCAGCGCGAGGACGGCACTCCGTTCCGCAGCAGTTCGATGGCCTCCTCCGAGGCGGCCGCCATGTCCTCGCCACCCTGGGCGCCGAGCCGGACGGCGAGTTCGGCGAGTCCGGCGACCACGTCGTCGGGCTGCTCGGAGGAGATCCACCACACCAGGTCGTAGTCGGCCATGAAGCGGTGGACGTACTCCAGCGCCACCTGGGTCTTGCCGACGCCGCCGAGCCCGTAGAGGGTCTGCGGCTGGGGCAGCACCGCGGCCACGGCCATGCCGCCGCCGAGCTGGTCGCGCATCCGCTCCAGCACCACCGAGCGTCCGGTGAAGCCGGGGTTGCGGGGCGGCGCGTTCCAGATCTTCGGCACGGTGCCGGGGAAGCGCGGTCCGGGCGACGCGCTGTCGGGAAGCTGCACCGGCCGGTCCAGTGCGCGCAGCAGCGCGGTGGTGGCGGCCACCTCGTCCAGGCGGAAGAGGTCCACCGGGTTGCGGTCGATGTACGGGGTGGTGAGCCGGACGTCGCCGACTCTGATCGGCAGCAGATGCCGTCGGCCGCCGCTCGGGTCCTCGGCCGCGGCCCGCGACCAGACCTCCACCGCCCGGGCGGACTTGAGATACGCGCTGGACAGCAGCACGACCGTGCGTGCGGCGTTCTCGGCGGCGAGTGCGTCCGCGTCGGCCGGTTCCTGTTCGACGGAGACATCGCGTGGCACGACCCGGAAGCCGGCCCGGGTGAGCATGTACTCGACCCAGTCGGCCCACATGCGGTTCTCCGCCACATAGCTGAGGAAGAGGTCGGCGGGCAGGGCGGGACGGCGGCGGGTGAAGGCGTCCCTGATCCGGAGCCTGATCTCCTCGCCGACCTGCGGCATGGAGGTGATCCGCTGCTCGGTGATGACGGAGGTCAGCCGTTCGAAGGCGGAGAGCAGGGAGTTGGTCAGACCGGCTTCGTCGCCGAAGGTGGCGAGCGTCTCCTCGTAGGCGTAGTAGGGCCGGTACGGAATCTCCACCGCGCCCCAGTAGGCGGTCAGTTCGTCGCCGCTGAGCCCGGAGGGGAAGCGGTCGAACTTCAGCCTGGCCAGCGCGCGTCCGGCGTCCGCCTTCTCCTTCTCGCCCTCGTCGATCCGCATCGGCACCGGGAAGATCTTGATGCCGCGGCCGCCGTACCGCTCGTCGATCTGCCGGGCCACCGAGGCGGCGCCGTCGATGGACTGATCGCTGAGGGTGAAGCAGTCGACCAGGACGTCGGGCAGATGGACGGTGCAGATGTCGGCGATATCGCTGAGGCCGGTACGGCTGTCGATGAGGACGTAGTCGTAGTTGGCCTTCATGTCCTCGCGCAGCGCGTCGAAGAAGTGGCCGCCGCCGAGCCGGTCGTAGAAGTTGTCCCAGTCGAAGGTGGAGACGGTCGCGGAGTACTCGCGGTTCTGCTTCCCGGCGGAGACGAAGTCGAGCGTGCCGCCGTCCGGGAACTCCCAGCCCAGGCTCTCGGGGGTGAGGGAGACGGCGTGCGGCTGTATGCGCGCGTAGTCGAGATGCCAGTCGTCGCGGCGCGGCTCGGGGCTGGTCGCGGCCCAGGCGTACTCGGTGATCAGATCGATGACTCCGGTGGTGGCGCCGAGCGTGGAGGGGTCGAGGAAGGGGTGGAAGAAGCGGTGCAGGCCGGGCGCTTCCAGGTCCCAGTCGACCGCCAGGACCCGCTTGCCGTTCGCGGCGAGAATCCAGGCGGTGTTGGCCAGGGCCATCGTGCGGCCCGTACCTCCCTTGTACGAATAGAAGGTGACGATGCGTCCGTCACGACTGCCTGTCATCCGTGTCCTCCGCATCAGGGGCGATGTCATGCATGTGCGGGACGTAGTGGGTGGTGCCGTACTCGGCCATCGGGCCGCGCAGCCGGGGCCGTTCGCGCGCACCGGCGCCGGCCGGTGGCACCGGCGGGAAAACCTCGGCGTGCCGCAGATACTCCTGGGCGGCCGCCTCCACCACCTGGGGCAGGAGCTGGCCGAAGGCCTCCATGCTGAGCACGCCCTTGGCGGCCGCCCGGCAGGCGGTCCGGCCCTGGCGCATCTGGTGCGGCATGGTCCGTTCCAGCTTCTCGACCAGTTCGGCCTCCGATGTCCGGCTCTGCGGGTCGTCGCGGTTCCAGGGGACGACGACGCTCACCCAGGGGCGCGGCTCCGCGTCGAAGGCGGCGAGCCGTTCGCGCCGTTCGTCGTCCTCCAGGGCCCAGCGGTCGACCAGAAGTATCTCGGGCCGGGTGGGTGGCTGGCTGATGTCGGGTGGCGTCTCGTGGTCGAAGGAGGAGACGGTCGCCTGGTAGTTGAGGGAGCGGACCAGGTCCTGGGCGATGTACGCCAACGGCCGTGCGGAGTCCGGGTGGTAGGGATTCCACTCCTGGGACTGCTTGCCGTAGTAGTCGGGGGCGCGTCCCTCGGGCAGATCGTGGCGGGTGGGCGCGGCAACGGTCACATGCATCGGGCGGGGGCCGCCGGTGGGCTTGCCGAAGGCGCTGGGCGCCTGCCGGTAGTCGACCGGGCTGCCGGAACCGACGCGCGTAGTGTCCGCCACGCTGACGATGCGTTTGGCGAGTTCATAGACGGCGGCCTCGTACTCCTCGGCGAATATCCGTAACTTGATCAGCCCGTAGAGCCCGTCGGTGACATACCGGTCACCGAAGGCGCGATGGTTGAACTGCAACCGCTCGGCGGGGCCCGGGAGTTGCTCCGGCGGCATCGGCACCCACAGCGCGGGCACGATCGCCTCCGCCGGCCGGTTGCTCTTCGCATGGTGGTAGATGGCCCGCTGGGCGAAGGCGTACCACTCCTTGCCGCACATCTCGCTGGCGAAGTACCGCGGTGAGAAGAGCGGGACGAACACCCGGCAGGTGGCCAGCACTTCACCCAGCCGCTCCGACCAGCCCTCCCCCGAGCGTATTTCCCGGTCCATGAACCCGGCGGGCGCACCGGCCGGCAGATCGGTCATGGCCATCACATGGCCGCACAGATCACGGAAAAGCCGTTCGACCCACATATCGGGGTCCGGGCCGCCGGCCCCGTACCGCGGTGTGTGCGCATAGCTCAAGAAGAAGTACGGCCGGTGATCCGCCGCTCGTTGCGCTGAATCTGACACACGACCCCCGTCCTGTGTGAACGCCCACACCCAGACCCACAAGCGCCTAAGGCTGCGAGCGAATTAATCATTCCGGAGCCGGTCACTCTCCATCCCCCCGATGTTCGGTCAATCAACACCGCTTTTCGGTCATCCAGCTCTCCGCACGGCCCGACGCGTTCCTTGATCGGGAACAACCTTGCGAGCCTTCCTCCCAGTTGTCCCTTCTGCTCCCTTTTCCAGAAGAAGACGGCCTTGCACTCGGCCCATTGATTGTCCCCACCCGGTCGCTGCACCACACAACGGTAGGTGCGCGGGCATGCTCCGGTCCGGTATTCGGCGAGATGGAATGCAGTGCGGCGGCGAAATCCACCCGGCCCCTCGGCGCTCCGCAGGGACTCGGCCAACCGGCCCATCCGACAGCCGTGGATCCGGCGGCGTCGATGACCGGCAGGTCCGCCCGGAAGGCCGCCGCCTGCTCGGGTGTCATCACGGCACCGGGGTGACGGCCGGCCGGCGTGTCCGCCCGGGCTCAGCCACAGTCCGACTCTTTCCACAGCTCGTCCAGCAGGCGCCGGCCGCTGACGGTCAGTTCGGCCGCGCGCGCCAGGGTTTCCAGCGCGGGCCTGGCCTGCTCGGCTCCGGCCGGTTCGAAGGCCGCGAGGCCCACACGTTCGTACGCTCCGGCCAGCAGCTCGGAGAGGGGCATCGGGGTCTCCCGCCAGGGCGCCCGGTGGGTCCACCAGCCGTCCTGCGCGTAGAGATCGGTGACCTCGACCAGTGCCTGCAGTTTGGCCCGCCTGAAACCGCGCAGCAGCGCGGTTGCCAGCTCCTCGGGCGTGCCGGGCACCGCGATCCCGAGCGCTCCATAGCCGTGCCGGCGCACCGACGCCTCACCCGAGACCAGCGGTGTCAGGGTCGTCAGACAGTCGGCGGCCTCCGCGGCCTGTGCGGGTACGGTCTGCCGCAGCAGCTGCCAGGCCTCGGCCAGCCGCCTGCTCCAGCCGTCCGCTTCACGGGAGCCGAGCCGCTCCCGCACGGGTAAGCCGAAGCAGTCCCGGTACGGGTCGATGTCGTCGAGCCGCAGCGCGGGCACCCCGTCGCCGCCGAGCCTGCGCACGGGCCGCCAGTCGCCGCAGTCCTCATCGGCACCTACGTGCCACGGCTCGCGGCCGTCCACGTGTATCAGGAACCCCTTCTCGGCCGCGCGCACCTCGGCCTCGCCGTGCTCCCCGAGGCCCGTCAGCCGCAGCTCGCCGAGTGTGGGGAGCCAGAGCCTGCCGTTCCGGTACGGCGCCCGGACGGGTACCTCGAGCCCGGCTCGTACGACCGCGGCGGCGAGGTAGGACGGCAGCCGGAGCGCGAGCCCGGCCGCCTCCGGCCGCTCCTCGCGCAGGGCGGCCAGAGTGTCCTGCAGCCAGGTGTAGGTGTAGGGATGGCCGAGCACCACGTCGAGCGCGTCGGAGCGCCCCTCCAGGGCGGACGCCAACTCCCAGGCCTCGTCCCAGGCCTCGCCGCCCTGTCCGTCGAGCTCCAGGTGGACGTCGGCGAGCAGGGTGCGGGTCACGTCCTGGTGCTCGGCCATGAGTACGCCGGGGTCCGTGACCGCGGCGGACACGGTCGCGGCGGCGGTGCGCTGTTCGATACCGCGGATCAGCGCCTCGAGATCGCCGCAGTACACGGAGGTGTTGTCGAAGTCGTTCCGCGAGCTGTAGCGGTGGGTGTAGAGCCCGCCGCCGCAGGACCGTACGACCGGGCACCGGTGGCAGGTCTCGCTCACTCCGGCGAGTCCCTGCTGGCGTGCTCTGATTCCGGGGTGGGCCGCGACCTCGTCGAAAGGGTGGGCATACACATCGAATCCGGTGGCTGCGGCGCCCTCGTAGGCGCTCTTGAGGGAGTCGACCTGCTCCAGGCTGCCGTCGGTCTCGACGACGACGAGGTCGGTGGGCGCAAGGCCGAGGGATTCGGTGAGGCTGGGGCCGCCGTCGAGGGTGGAGAGCACCGATGCGAAGAGCCGTACCGGAATGCTGCGGCCCTGCTCGTCCCAGCGGTCGAAGACGGCCAGGAGCCAGTCGGCGTAGGCGGTGGCCGAGCCGTCCGGGCGGGCCGGCGGGGCGTCCCAGGTGGCGTGCGGCAGCAGAAAGTCGATACGCGGCGGTTCCAGCTCGGTGAGCGCGTCATACACCGCGATCGGATCGTTGGCCACGTCAATGGTGCAGAGGAGACCGAGATAGAGGTGGCGGTAGCGCTCCTGGCGGAGCAGGTCGACAGCTCTGAGGACCAGGGGATGGCTGGTGCGGCCGTCCGCGAAGCGGCGATGGCGGTCGTTCGCGCTCCGGTCGCCGTCGAGGGAGATCCCGACCTTGACGTCGTACTCGCTGAAGAGGTCGAGGTAGCGGGGGCTGAGCTGGAGGCCGTTCGTATGGATACGAAGATCGAGTTCGGCGATTCCGTCGAGGGCCTTGGTGAGCTCCTCGCAGATGTGTCGTAGCCGTGCGGGCCCTGCCAGAAGAGGCTCCCCTCCGTGCAGGATCACTGACACGGAGGGCAGGGCATGACTCTTGGCATGCTCGGCCAGTCGCAGAGCTGTCCAGGAAATCGCTTCGTCAGAGATTGCCTTCGGGCGAGTGCGCCAGCTCTGATCAGCGTGTTCGTAGATATAACAGTGGTCACATGCAAGATCACATCTGCTGTGGACCTTCAATACGATCTCGCGGAATGGGACCAGGGGTCCAGTCATTCCGCCAGTCTAGAGCGCCGAGTTGAACGTGGACGCACGCCGAGTGACGTCGACCGAGACGGGGAGCACCCGGGCAAGCTTCCTGGCGGCAACGGCGCCACGGAGATCGATCTGAGCCAACGGGACGCGATTCTTCTTCGCAGCGGCGAAGGACGCTGAGGTCTGAAACTTCATGAGGGGCCGTCCTTGATGTTGTGTCCAGCGTTGTGTCCAGCACAGATACCACGCACCGTTGCGATGCCGGCGGCACGACTTTACTCTCATGGCCACCCGCAGCAACTCAGCACATGGAGACGGAACAAAAGAGTTGTGGCGCATTCTCGCAGGACAGTACGGAACAAGCCATTCCGCCTAAAGAGTGAAGGCAAAACTGCAGACGGGAGTGCGCGTGACCGAATTATCCGGCCCACTGCACAGCATGGTCTTTCGTAACACTGATCTGCCGGTTCTCTTCCATCGCACGGACAGCATCGCGATCTCGCACCAGCGCGAGGCCGTCGGCTCCACCCGCTCCCAGCTGCTGCTCCTGGTCGTGGGCGCCGCCCTGGCCACGCTGCCGTCCTCACTGAGGCTCGGTGACACCTTCCAACTCGCGGGCGCACTCAGCACGTTGGCCTATGCCGGGGTGCTCGCGCTGGGCTATCGCACCTCCCGGCGCAGAGCAAAGTCGCACTGGCAACTCAACCGCTCCGCAGCGGAGTTCATCAAGTCGATGTGCTGGCGGTACGCCGTCCATGGAGCGCCCTTCGACTCCCACTCCACCGATGCGGACGAGCTGTTCGCCGTGCGCCTGGAGGAAGGGCTGCGGGAGCTGGCCAAAGTCGGCTGGCAGGACCCGCGCCACGGCGATGCCGAGGTGGCCGCCGCGGACCTGATCACCACACCCATGCGGCGGCTGCACGCGAAGACGTTCAGCATCCGCAAGGAGACCTATGTCAGGGACCGGCTGATCGAACAGCGCAACTGGTACCACCGGAGCACGGAGAACTCGCGCCGCGCCACCGCGCTCTGGTCCGCGTCGATCGGGCTGCTCACCCTGCTCGCACTCTTTTTCGCGCTGCTGAGGACCTTCTCGATCGCCGAATCCGTCGATGTGATGGGCCTGTTGTCGGCGGCGGCCGCCGCCTGTCTGGCCTGGAGCGAGATCCGGCGCCATCAACCCCTCATCGCCGCCCACTCGTTGGTCGAGGAGGACCTGGCGGCGATGCATACGGCGATGGAGACCTCGGTCAGCGATGTGGAGTGGCCGTCGGCGGTCTACGAGACCGAGCGCATCGTCTCGCCCCAGCACACCGACTGGCTTGTGAGACACCGGAGTTGAGGGATGGTCAGTAGCGCTCGACACCCTCGCGCCAGATGACCGTCACGGGCCTGCCGAGGTGTCGGGCGTAGCGGACGATGTCGCCCGTGCCGCCGAGACCGCGGGCCGGGCGGCCGTCCCAGACCGCCAGCAGGCGGTCGCAGTTGTCGGCGATATAGGCGCCGGCCGCGTAGTAGGCCTCGTCCGTGGAGTGCGGGAAGGACAGCTGGACCTCCCGGCTCGCCCTGCCCCTGAGGTCCCGGTACCTGGCGAGTTCGTCCGGGGCCGTGAAACCGGCTTCGTAGTCGCCACTGGGGATCACCACGGTCAGTTCCGCGCCGTATTCCAGAGCGATGTCCGCGAAGAGCTGGTCAGCGCCCGCCGCGAGACTGGAGAGTGCTTCCATTGAGCCCTCGTGGCCGCAGAACTCGGCGCGCATCCCGGCGCGGATATGGGCGTGCGCCTCGGGCGGGATGCCTCTGTGGCCGGTCACTCCAATGCGTTTCACTGATCCGCAACCCCCGTTGTTCCGGTGCCCGACCGCTCTGACATCCTCTCAAAAGGGAGAGCGACGTCGAGCCCCCGTCCGCTGATATTGGACGGGGGCTCGACTGCTGTCGGCTGCGGTGGTGGTGCGTCAGTAGACGCTGACTCCGTAGGCGCTCAGCGCCTCGGTGACCGGCTGGAAGAATGTCGTACCGCCGGAGGTGCAGTTGCCGCTGCCGCCGGAGGTCAGGCCGATGGCCCGGCTGCCGGAGTAGAGCGAGCCGCCGCTGTCGCCGGGTTCGGCGCAGACGTTGGTGCGGATCATGCCGTAGACGATGTCACCGCCGCCGTAGTTGACCGTGGCGTTGAGGCCGGTGACGCTGCCGCAGTGGATGCCCGTGGTGGAGCCGCGGCGACAGACGGACATGCCGACGGTGGCGTTGGCCGCGCTGGTGATGTCCTGGCTGCCGACGGTGCCCGGGTGGGCGATCGAGGTGTTGGAGTACCTCACGATGCCGTAGTCGTTGCCCGGGAAGCTGGATCCGGCCGTGGGACCGATGCTCGTGGAGTGCGAGGAGTTGGTGTACCAGGGCGGGTTGCCGTCGGTGCAGTGGCCTGCGGTCAGGAAGTAGTAGGTGCTGCCGCTGCGGACGTTGAAGCCGAGCGAGCAGCGCCAGCTGGTGGCGTAGATGGCGTCGCCGCCGGAGATGAGCTTGGAGAACGTGCCGGCGGTGCGCTCGATGCGTATCGCGCCTGCGTTGGCCCCGGCTTCCTGCTTGATCTTTGTTATTTCGGCCTTCGAGACGGTGCTGTCGGCCGTGACGACCAGGGTGTTGGTCGCCTTGTCGATGAGCCAGGCGGTGCCTGCCACATCCGCGTCGAGTACGGCGTCGCTCGCGGCGGTGAGCTGGTTGGCGCTGAAGGTCTGTGCAGGGTTGGCGCTGGCGGCGGGGACAGCCAGCGCTGCGGCGGCGATCAGGCCAGTGGTGACGGCGAGCAGACGCATGCGTCTCGCCGTGCCACTGCGGGGGATGGTGCGCTTGATCCTCACTTGTCGTTCCTCCCGAGGGGAATCGGGGGCCCTTTGTGGGGTTCCGGGCCCGTGAGGCGCAGCCAGGGAGCACGTTCGCTTTTCGGACAGACTGTGCTCCTGACAAGCGCTGTTCGGGAGTATTCGGTGCGTCAACTTCCCGCGCAAGGGCGCCTTTCGGCCTCTCCGCTCCCCCATGCCGGACGGCCCCGGTGGCTCGTTGGCCACCGGGGCTGTGCCGTACATGTCCGACCCGTAGGACGGGTCAGTGACTCCGAAGGTTCCGTTCGCCCGCCGGGACGGCGGTATCGAGGGTGTTCCCGGGGGGCGGGAAGGGGCAGATGAAGTGGTCCGCGAAGGCACACGGCGGCAGCAGGGACCGGTTGAAGTCGACGGTCACCGTGCCGTGGGCGGCCGGCGCGGAGGGCTACAGAAAGCGGAAGCGGTAACTACTGTTTCCGCTGGTCGCATCGGCGAAGACCGCCCAGAGCGAGCCGTCCGGCTCGACCGCGACCTGCAGCGTGCGCTCCTCGCCGTCGAGCTCGAAGTCGATCTCGCCGCCGAGGCCGAGGCCGCGCTCACGCCCGTCGGCATTCTCGACCCGTACGCTGCGGTGTTCCTTGTACGGACGGAAGCGTCCCGGCAGCGCCCAGCGGGCGTCGTACGCCGTCGCCTCGACGCCCTGGAAGGCGTGCCGCGCCGGTGAGTCCGGGTCGAAGTCCCGTACCGCCCACAGACCTTCGCGACGCAGTACGACCAGTCGCCGTTCGCCGTGCGCGACCCGGGATTCGGGGATCGGTCCGTGGTCCGCGGTGAGGCGGACGGGGCCGGTGAGGGGCTTGTCGTCCACGGTGAGACCGTCCTCGGCCGAGGCCGTCAGCACCACCGCGTCACCGTCCTCCCGCCAGCTCCCGGGGACGGCCGGAATTCGACCTTCCGGGTAGTCGGAGAACCAGTGGGTACCGGTGAGCGAGAGCGGTCCGTACCGGGCCGCGACCGTGGCGGCACGCTGTTCGTGCCAGTTCTGCCAGTTCCGCTGGTCTTTGGCTGCGTGTGCGTCCTTGCTCATACGATCAACCCTTCCACACCGGCTCGGCGAGGCCGAGGTGCGATCGCAGCGTCGAGCCGGTGTACTCCGCACGGAAGACCCCGCGCTCCTGGAGGAGCGGTACCACCTGGTCGACGAAGTCGTCGAGGCCGCCGGGGGTGAGATGGGGGACGAGGATGAAGCCGTCGGCCGCGTCCTTCGACACGAACTCCTCCAGCGCGGCGGCGACGCTCCTCGCGGTGCCGATGAAGGACTGCCGGCTGGTCGTCTCGATGACGGTCTGCCGTATGGACAGGCCCTTGGCCTCCGACAGCGCACGCCACTTGGCGGCGATCGCGAACGGGTCGCCGGCCTTGACCCGGCCCTGGACGAGCACCGAGTCAGGATCGGGATCGATGTCGGGGAGCGGCCCTTCGGGGTCGTACGAGGAGAGGTCGCGGCCCCAGACCAGCTCAAGGGCGAGGATCGCGTTCTGCGGCGAGATCTGCCGGCGGCGGATCTCCGCGGCCCGCTCCTGCGCCTCGGCGTCCGTGTCGCCGAGGACGAAGCTGACCCCGGGCATGATCTTGAGGTCGCCGGGCTCCCGTCCGTACGCGGCGAGCCGGGCCTTGACGTCGGCGTAGAAGGCGCGGCCCGCCTCCAGCGTGCCGTGCCTGGTGAAGATCACGTCCGCGGTGGATGCGGCGAACTCCCGGCCCTCGTCGGAGTCGCCCGCCTGGATGACCACGGGGTGGCCCTGCGGTGACCGGGGAACGGTGAACTCGCCCTCGATCGCGAAGTGTTGACCTGAGTGTGCGAAGGGACGGGGCGTCCCGTCAGGCGTCCAGGAGTCCCAGAGCGTACGGGCGACGGAGACGAACTCGGCGGCGCGGGTGTAGCGGTCGGCCCGGTCGAGATAGCCGCCGCGGCGGAAGTTCTCCCCGGTGAAGGCGTCGGAGGAGGTGACAACGTTCCAGGCGGCCCGGCCGCCGCTGAGATGGTCCAGGGAGGCGAGTCGGCGAGCCAGTTCGTACGGCTCGTTGAAGGTGGCGTTGACGGTGGCTGCGAGGCCGAGCCGTTCGGTGACGGCCGCCAGGGCATTGAGCACCGTGAGGGACTCGGGTCGGCCGACCACGTCCAGATCGTGGATCTCGCCCTTGTGCTCGCGCAGCCGCAGCCCCTCGGCGAGGAAGAAGAAATCGAAGAGTCCACGCTCGGCGGTGCGGGCGAGATGCTCGAAGGAGGAGAAGTCGATCTGGCTCTTCGAGCGCGGGTCGGCCCAGACGGTGGTGCTGTTGACGCCCGGGAAGTGGGCGGCGAGATGCATCTGTTTGCGTTCGGCGGTCATGAGGTTCCCCCCGAGAGGGCGTACTGGTTGGCCGGGCGGGCGAGACCGAGATGCTCACGGAGCGTGCCGCCCGGATAGAACGTGCGGAACAGGCTGCGGTGCTGGAGCAGCGCGACCGTGCCGTTGACGATCCGCTCCAGGTCCCGGTGGGGTGCGATGGGCGCCAGATGGAAGCCGTCCACCGCCGCCGCCGCGTGCCACTGGGTGATCAGCTCGGCGAGGTCGACTGGGCCGCCGCTGTAGTGCGGACCGCCGGCGAGTCGAGGGTCACTGTCCAGTCCGGGCTCGCTCTCGCCCAGGTCGACGACGAGCGAGACCAGGACGCGCAGCGTGTCCGGGTCACGGCCCTGCGCCTCGGCGCGCCGGCGTATGTCGTCGCGGAGCGCGGCGGCCTGCTCGGGTGCGTCCGCCCGTACGAGAACGACGTCGGCGTGCCGGGCGGCCGCGTCCCGGCCCGGCTCCCCCGTGCCGTCCGCGACCGTGACGGGACGGCCCTGCGGCGGCCTCGGCACGATCGAGGGGCCGCGCACACTGAACGTGCCGCCTTGGAAGTCGACACGGTGGAGCTTGTCGCGGTCGATGAAGCGCCCTGTCGATATATCGCGGATCTCCGCGTCGTCCTCCCAGCTGTCCCACAGCCGGGCGGCGACATCGGCGACCTCGCCGGCCTCCCGCCACAGCGCGTCGCCGGGCGTGGCCGGACGACGGCCGAAGAGCCGGGCCTCGGCCTCGGTGGTCGACACATCGACCTGCCAGCCCGCGCGGCCGCGGCTCACCCAGTCGAGGGTGGCCACGGCCGTGGACACATGGAAGGGCTCGGTGTGCGTGGTGGTCACGGTCGGTACGAGACCGATCCGTTCGGTGGTGGGCGCGACCCTCGACAGCACCGCGAGGGCGTCGAGCCCCGGCCGGGCGAAGGAGTCGCCGAGGGTGACGAAGTCGAGGGCGCCCTGCTCGGCGAGCCGGGCGAGCCCGGCGTAGTACTCGGCGTCGTACCGGGCCGGGCCGTCGAGGGCGACGGCCAGATGGAGGGGCCTGGTGGGGGACATGGCGATGAATGCCTCTCTGGAGCCGGCGCTGGTCACTTCTTGGTCTTGGGCAGACCCGGCGGATTGATCTCCGACTTAGCGACGGCCTCGCCCGAGAGGCCCCAGCGCTTCAGGACCTTGGCGTACGACCCGTCCTCGATGATGCGGTCGATGGCCGCGGCGTACGCCGCGGCCAGACCGCTGTCCTTCTTCGTGGTGGCCGCGATCTTGCCCTGGACCTGCGAGCCGCCTCCCGACAGGGTGCCGATGATCTGGGTCTGTCCGGCCGAGGCCACGTGGTACGCCGCCGACGGGTTCGGCCCGAGATGGGCGTCGATGCGGCCCGACTGGAGGGCGAGGTAGTAGTCGGTGTCCTTCTGGAAGTACTTGATGTCGACGGGCTTGAGGCCTGCCTTGACGTTCTGCTCGCTCCAGTCGACGAGGATCCTCTCCTGGTTGGTGCCGGAGGAGACGGAGATGGTCTTCCCTGCCACGTCCTTCGGCCCCTTCACCCGCCAGCCGGTGCCCTTCTTCGCCTCGAAGGCCAGGTTGTCGAGCCGGTAGGTCGCGAAGTCGTACTTCTCCTTGCGCTCCTCGGTGACGGTGACGTTGGAGAGGACCCCGTCGAACTTGGAGCTGTCCAGGCCGACGAAGAGGTTCTCCCAGGAGACCTCTTCGAACTGCGGCTTCAGGCCGAGGGTGTCGACGATCAGAGTGGCGATGTCGATCTCGGCGCCGATCCGCGTCTTGTCGTCGGTCGCGTAGAAGCCGAGCGGTGGCGAGGCATCGGCGCTGGCGCCGATGCGTAGCGTGCCGCGCTTGCGGATCGCGGCGGGCACCTTGGCGGCGATGGCGTCGACCTGCTTGCCGCGGATGCGGTGCTGGTCGGGCGAGATATTGATACCCGTGCCCTGCTGGCCCTTGGGCTTCACCACGTCGGTCGCCGCGTCGCTGGTGCCTCCGCAGGCGGTGAGCAGACCGGAGGCGGCGATCGCGGCGACGGCGGCGGAGAAAGTGCGGCGGGTGTTCACGTGGAAACTCCTTGCAGACATGGGTGGTTCACAGGACCTTGGAAAGGAACGCGCGGGTGCGCTCGTGCTGGGGGTTGTCGAGTACGTCGGCGGGGGCGCCCTGCTCGACGATCCGGCCGTCGTCCATGAAGATCACGGTGTCGGCGACCTCACGGGCGAAGCCGATCTCGTGGGTGACGACGATCATCGTGGTGCCCTGGTGCGCCAAGTCCTTGATGACGTCGAGGACTTCACCGACCAGCTCGGGGTCGAGGGCGGACGTCGGCTCGTCGAAGAGCAGCAGTTTCGGCTCCAGGGCCAGCGCGCGGGCGATGGCGACGCGCTGCTGCTGCCCGCCGGAGAGCTGCTTGGGGTAGGCGGACGCCTTGTCCTCGAGTCCCACCCTGGCGAGGAGCTTCTCCGCGGTCGCGATGGCTTCCTTGCGGGGCCGTTTCAGCGCGGAGACCGGTGCCTCGATGATGTTGTCGACCACGGTGAGGTGCGGGAAGAGGTTGAAGTTCTGGAAGACGAAGCCGATCTGGGTGCGCTGCTTGAGTACCTCGCGCTCGCGCAGCTCGTACAGCTTGTCGCCGGAGCGCCGGTAGCCGACGAGCGAGCCGTCGACGCTGATCCAGCCGCTGTCCACCTTCTCCAGATGGTTAATGGTGCGCAGCAGCGTGGACTTGCCCGAGCCCGAGGGCCCGAGTACGACGGCGACCTCCCCCGTGCGCACTTCGAGATCGACTCCGCGCAGCACCTCCAGCGCGCCGAAGCTCTTGTGCACGGACCGTACGTCGACCATCGCGCTCATCGCGTGGCCCCCTTTGCGAAGTGGCGTTCCACGTAGTGCTGGAGGACGGAGAGCACGGTGGTCAGGAGGATGTACCAGGCGGTGGCGACCATCAGCAGCGGGACGACCCGGCCGTTGCGTCCGTAGATGACCTGGACCTGGTAGAAGAGCTCGCCGATCGCCATGACGGAGACGATCGAGGTGCCCTTGAAGAGGGAGATGATCTCGTTGGCGGCGTTGGGGAGGATCGAGCGCATCGCCTGGGGCAGCACGATGCGGCGCAGCTGGCGCAGCCTGGGAATGCCGAGCGCGGCCGCCGCCTCCAGCTGACCGCTGTCCACGGCCAGTACGCCGCCGCGGACGATCTCCGCCGCGTACGCCGCCTGGTGCAGGGCGAGTCCGAGGACGGCCGCGCTCATCGCGCCGACCAGACCCATCGTGTCGAAGGAGAGGAAGCCCGGTCCGAAGGGGATGCCGAACTGCAGCTCCTTGTAGAGGTAGGCGAGGTTGAACCAGAACAGCAGCTGCACGATGAGCGGGATGGAGCGGAACGCCCAGATGTAGGTGAAGGCCACCGACTTGAGGAAGGGGCTCGCCGACAGCCGCATGAAGGCGAGGACGATGCCGAGGGCGAAGCCGATCGCCGTGCCGTAGAAGGTGAGCTGGAGCGTGATCCAGACGGCCTTGAGGATCACTTCGGCCGTGAAGAACTCCGCGAAAACCTCCCACTCCCAGCCGGGGTTGGTGGCCAGCCCGTGCAGAAACTGCACAAGCAGGATCGCGGTGGCGGCGACGGCCGCCCAGCGCCAGGGGTGGCGCACGGGCACCACCTTCAGCGCACCGTAGTCCTCGGGTTCCGCGACCGTGGGTGGTGGCGCTTTGTCGACAGGTGGATCGCTGGTCAGCGACATGGGGTCCTCACGTTCGTACGTACGAGACAGGGGGTGGTTCTCAGGGCGATCAGTCGCTCAGGCGCTCAGGCGCTCAGGCGCTCGCGACAGGCGAGATCACGAAGCAGGGCGAGCGCGGTACGCGCGGTGGCGTCGTTCTGCCGGAACGCCGCGCCGCCCGTCCGCGGCCGGGTGAAGGCCCCGCCCGCCCGCGCGGTGGTGTGCGGGCCGAGCGCGAAGCGGCGTGGATGCGGCCGGCCGCCTCGCTCCAGCACCCGGCCGTCCTCGGGGTCCACCGACAGAAGACCGGTGGGGGTCGCGTCGGCACCGTCCGCGTACAGGGAGCGCAGCAGCGGGCTGCGGGTGCGTTCCAGCGAGGGCTCGGGCAGCCGGGCCTCGACCAGCGCCCGCGCCTCGATCCACTCCCCGGGCACGCCGGCGCCGCCTGCCCGGAAGACCGCCCGTTCCTCGTCGGCCTCGACGGTGATGCCCGCGCCGAGGAAGCGGACGACACCGGCGCGGGAGAGCGCGAGGAGCTGGCGCAGCCGGGGCCCGGGCGGGCCGGAGGCGAGATAGCTGAAGAAGCCGTGCCATCGGCCGCCGATGTCGCCGAGGCGGATCAGCTGCCCGTAGACGGAGAGCAGTCCGAGGAAGACCGCGAGGTCTTCGCTGTGGGCGCGGTCGTGGCGGCGTTCGAGGTCTGCGGTGATGTAGCTGCGCAGTCCGTCCTGGAGTGCGTCGTACGAGCCGAAGCGCAGCCCGTCCAGCGGATGGTCGAGCGCCTCGAGGTCGAGGCGGTCGCCGGGGTCGGGGACGGAGGCGGCGACCAGGGTGTGCAGTTCGGGGCTGCCCGGTGCGGCAGCGGCGTACTTCTCCTCGAAGTCGGGCCAGTTGACCGAGGTTCGCTCGGGGTGGGCGGCGAAAAGACGGTGGTAGTGGGCGAAGCCCAGCTCTTTGTCGATCAGCGGCCACAGGTCGCGCTGATAGTCGACGGGGCCGGGCCGGCTCAGCAGCGCGTCCACCTCGGCGGGACCGAAGAAGCGTGGCAGCGGCGGCCGTTCACCTTCCCAGCCGTAGCCGATCTTGGAGTGGTACGGCACACCTCGCCGTGATCCGACGTACAGGACGGGCTCCTGGCCCGATGGCAGGTACTCGCCGTTCGCGTACCGTCCGCCACGGCCCTCGGTGAGCAGCACCATCAGATCGACAAAGGCGAGCCCGAAGCCGCGGACGATGACCGGCTCGCCCGCAGGGAGGCCTTCGAGATCGCTGTCGGCGGTGAAGTCCGGCGGCAGGTGGAGCAGCCCGCGGCGGCGCGCGAAGTCCGCCAACTGCTTCTGTTCGCCGTCGAGTTCGGCGTCGAGATGGCCCAGGGTGAGCACCACGAGATCGGCGATGAGCGGCTGTCTGCGCCCTTCGAGCCAGACCCGCTGGCGGCCTTCACGCGGACCGCTGACGCGCAGCGCCCGCGCCCGGTGCTCGTGCACGGCGACGGCCGGCGGCAGGGCGGCCACCGCCTCCTCGTACACCCAGCGCAGATACGCGCCCTGCTGCTGTCTGCTGGGAAAGGTCTGGCCGTCGAGACCTGCCCACTCCGCGAGCGTGGGGCCCGGCAGTACGGGCCCGTCCAGCGTCACCGTGTCGTCGGTGAACATGGTGACGTCCTCGGCCATCGAGTTCATCCACAGGAGCGGGGACTGCTCATGCCGCCAGATCCGGCCGCCGCCCGGCGGATGCGGGTCCACCAGATGGATGTCCAGTGGAAGACCGGCGTACAGCTCAGGGGCGTTGGCGGCCAGCCGCTCCAGGAAACCGGTCCCCCGCGGACCGGCTCCGATCACGACGATGGACGTCATCGCGCACCTGCCGTGCCGCGCGCGTAGTACTTCTCGACATAGTGCTGACCGACGCTGAGGAGTGAGGTCACCACGACGTACCAGAGGGTGGCGACGAGCAGCAGCGGTACGACCTGGTAGGTGCGGTGGTAGACGAGCTGCACCGAGTGGAGCAGGTCCTGCACGGCGATCACGCTGACGATCGAGGTGCCTTTGAGGGTGCCGATGAGCATGTTCCCGGCCGGCGGCACGATGGAGCGCATCGCCTGCGGCAGAACGATCCGGCGCAGTCGGCGCCGGCGTCCGAGGCCGAGCGATTCGGCGGCCTCGATCTGTCCGCGTTCGACGGACAGGATGCCGCCGCGTACCACTTCGGCGGCGTACGCGGCCTCATGGAGGGTGAGCCCGATGATCGCGATGGTGACCGGGCCGAGCAGATTGACCGTCCTGACGCCGAGGATCTGCGGGTAGAGCGCACCGATGTTGAACCAGAACAGCAGCTGCACCAGGATCGGCGTCGAGCGCAGCAGCCAGATGTATCCCCAACTGACGTTGCGGAGCACGGGATTGGCGGACAGCCGCATCACGGCGAGCAGCGTGCCGAGCGCGAAGCCCAGCACCATGACGACACCGGTCAGCCAGAGAGTGAGACCGAGGCCGCGCAGTACGGACGTCGAGGTGAAGTAGTCGCCGACCACGTCCCACTGGAAGGCCTCATTGCGTACGACGGAACTGACGGCGCCCGCGAGCAGCAGCAGGACGACAACTGCGGCCGCCCACTGGCCGGTTCGGCGTACGGGCACGATGCGCGGCTGCACGGTGTCGGTCTTGGAGGGCGGAGCCGCGGGTGATTCGGGGAGGGTGTCTGTAGGCACAGCCATGCGAAGGCTCCGTGGATGCAGAGATCGAACACGGGAATGCCTTCACCAGAAACACAACGCGGACCGAGCCCCTCAGCACGATCCGTTTCTGAGACTAGGGGGTGCGCACGGCCCGATGTCAAGCCTGTCCGTACTGTGAGCCGTCTGTCTCAGGACAGTTGACGCAGAAACGGATGCCTGTTCCACTTGGGCCATGCATTCGCAGCAGTGGCTGGTCACGCGCTCCCACATCGACTTCGGTCGCGTGTGGTCCTCTTCCTGTTGAGCTGACCCCGCTGCCTTTCTCGCGCCTTCGCGCCGTTTTCCTGCATTTCTCGCATGTCGCGCCTTCACTCGCATAACACCGCGTATCACTCCCCCTCGCCACACCCTGGTTCCTTCTGCCTGCTCGAAGAAGGGCACACATGACCTTCACCCCGAGCCGTGGTTCCGCGCTGTCCGTACGCCGGACCACGGTCGACGACCCGCTCGCCCGTCCGCTCCTCGAGGAACTGGCGCACGAGTACATCAGCCGGTACGGCTCCGCCTTCGATCTGGAGCGCTACCCGTCCGAGGAGTTCGCTCCGCCGGGCGGTGCGTTTCTGCTGCTCCTGGAGCAGGGCCGGCCGGTGGCCGGTGGCGCCTACCGCCGCTACGACACCACCACGGCCGAACTCAAGAGGATCTGGACGCACTCCGCGCACCGCCGCCGCGGCCTGGCCCGGCGCGTGCTGCGCGTACTCGAACGGGAGGCAGCCGAGCACGGCTACTCCCGGATCCATCTGACCACCGGTCCGCGCCAGCCCGAGGCCAAGGGCCTCTATCTGGCCGCCGGATACCGCCCGCTCTTCGATCTGTCCGCAGATCCGGAGTCGATCGGCCCGCTGCCGTTCGAGAAGCACCTGGAGACCCCCGCATCATGAGCAGGAAACGCCACGCCGCCGTCTTCGCGCTGATCACCGCCGCCGCGCTCACAGTCACCGCGTGCGGCTCGGGCGACCCGGCGACCGCCGGCGTCGGTGCCAAGCCAAGTGGCAGGCCCGGCCGGATCCCGACCGACGATGTGGTGTCGTCGGTGCCGAAGGACGAGGCGATCGCGAAGCTGCTGCCCGCGGACGTACGCAGCAGGGGCACCCTCACCATCGCCACCTCCGTCGGCAATCCGCCGGGCGCCGCCTACCTGGAGGACGGCAAGACCGTCGCGGGCCAGGACATCGACTTCGCGGAGGCCGCCGCCGAGGTGCTGGGGCTGAAGGTGAAGCGCGAGGTGGCGAGCTTCGAGGCGATCCTGCCGGCGCTGAGCAGCGGCAAGTACGACCTGGGCACCGGCAATTTCGGGGTGACGGACGAGCGACGCAGGACCATCGACTTCGTCACGTACATCAATGACGGCCAGGGCTTCGCCGCGCTCGAGAACAGCAGACTGACGAAGATCTCGGACTTCACCGATCTCTGCGGTCTGAATGTCGCGACCGGCGCGGGCACCACGTTCGAGGCGTCCCTGGAGAAGAACAAGGGCCGCTGCTCCGAGGCGGGCAAGAAGCCGTACAAGGTCCAGACGTACGGCGAGTCGGGCGCGATCTGGATCTCGCTGCAGCAGGGCCGCAGCGATGTGGTGATGAGCACCATCAACGGGCTGCGCTACGCCGTCACCCAGCAGCAGGGCACCAAGTTCCTCAATGAGTTCAAGCGGCTCGACGTCGGCTTCGCCTTCAAGAAGGGCACACCGCTGGCGCCCGCCTTCCAGGCCGCGGTGAACAAGCTCAAGACGGACGGGACGTACGACCGGATCCTGAAGAAGTGGGGCACCACGGAGTCGGCGATCGAGAAGTCGCAGATCTCGCCGCCGGAGCTGAAGTGATCCGACGGCGGAACCGAAGTGATCCGACGGTCCGTCAGCAGCCGTCGCAGGGGCAGCAGCAGTCGCAGCCGGAACAATCGCAGTTGGAACAGTCGCAGTCGCGGCAGCAGCCCTCGCGCTTCTTGCGGGACCAGGGGCCCTCGTACTCCTTGGCACAGCAGATCTGGCAGGTGCAGAACAGCCCGGTGAAGACCGCGCAGCCGGCCAGGAAGCCGCGCTTCTTGGGCTTCGGCGGTTCACCGCCGAACTGCGGAGGCAGCCCACCGGGGCCGCCGGGCCCGCCGGGCCCGCCGGGCACTCCCGGGTTGCCGCCGCCGTAGGGGTTGTTCGAGCCGTAAGGGCCGTAGCCGCCGCCCTGGTACGGATTTCCGTGCTGGGGCGGCTGTGGCGCGCCGTACCCCTGGTGCGAGCAGGTCGTCGTGCGGAACGCACGGTTCACCGAGGTACGCAGCTCGTGGGCGAGCAGCACATGCACCAGCCTGTCGTCGGCGAAGCGTGCGTCGCGCAGTGCGAGGCGCACTCCGTGCACCGCGTCGTCGGCGAGCCGGCGTGCCTCGGCCAGCGAGGTGCCGGTCGCGGTCAGCGGGTTCCAGGCACCCGACGCTGCGTCAGCTTCCCTGTCCTCCACGGCATCCAGCAGATGTGCCAGCCGTCCGAAGAGCTTGCCGGCCTCGGCGAGCGGCGCCACGTTCTCCGGCCTTCCGGCAAGTACGGCGGTGTGTGCGAAGGCTGCCGCGGTCGCCGTCTCGGTCGGTTCGGTGACGGTCAGCAGCGGGGTGCCAGGACCGGCCAGGGACTCGATCCCGGTCTGCCGGTCGATGGCGTCGAGCAGCACCGCCGTGTCGAAGCCGAGCTCGGCGCCGGTGCGTGCCCCGGCCCGGTCCCAGCCCGCGGCGACCCGGCGCGCCGCGGCGGCCACCGGCTTGCGGGCCAACACCCCGTCCCGGTCGGCCACGTGGTCCCGTACCTTCGCCGACGCCAGCACCAGCGACACGGCCGCCGCCAGGCGCGCGCCCTCGCCCCGGGCGACGGGCGCGGTACGCATGGCGCGCAGCGGGCAGGGGCCCGCGATGCGCCGTTCGGCGGGGGTGCGTTCGGCCTGAGCCTCCGTCAGAACCGAGACGATCAGGCCGTCGTAGTTGGTGACGACCCTGGCGAACTGGCCGTGGTCGGAGCGAAGTGCCAGGCAGAGCCCGCAGAGATGGGCCATCCACTCGGCCTTGAGGCCGTCCGTGAGCCGGTGAGTGCATGGTCTGACGATTCCGAACACGACGGTCCCCCGAGAGTCGTTCAACAGTGCGGGAGGCATCGTATCGAGCCACCCGTTCACCCGTACGCTCCACCATCACCCATCCGGCCCGACTTTCATATTTTGAGTCCGCCACGGCCCGTACGCACGACGAATCTTGACGAATCGCCATATCTTCTGCACCAGTACCGTCACGAATCACCTGCGCGGCGACTATCTACTTGGCGCGCGATCCGCACTATGGACGACCATAGGGATGCGGAACGATACAAGACCGCAGTGAGCGGACTGGAGCGGAAGGAGGCGTCATGGGTTCGGTGCGCAAGGCGAGCGCCTGGCTGGGACTCGTCGAGGACAGTGACGAGCGTTACTACGACGACGAGTACGCCGAGGGCGCGGAGACGGGCGAAGCGTGGGTCACCGACCCCCGGGTGCGCGTGGCTTCCGAGTCCGCCCAGGAGCAGGGCCGCCGGATCGCGACGGTCTCCCCGGACAGCTTCCGGGACGCCCGTGCCATCGGCGAGCTGTTCCGGGACGGCGTCCCGGTCATCGTGAACCTGACGTCCATGGAGCCCAGCGACGCAAAGCGGGTGGTGGACTTCGCCGCGGGACTGACCTTCGGCCTGCGCGGCTCGATCGAGCGCGTCGCCACCCGGGTCTTCCTGCTGAGCCCCGCCGACACCCAGGTGGTCAGCGGGGAGGCCGCAGGCCGTTCCACTCAGGACGGTTTCTTCAACCAGAGCTGAGCAAGGTGCTCGCCGGCTCGCGAGCCTGTCCGGCGTTCGAGGACGACAGTCCGCCGGCCTACCGGAAGGCGTCCAGGCCGGTGAGTGCCTTGCCCAGCACCAGCTGGTGCATCTCGACGGTGCCCTCGTAGGTGAGCACCGACTCGAGGTTTGTCGCATGACGCATCACGGGGTACTCCAGCGAAATCCCGTTCGCACCGAGGATGGTGCGCGAGGTGCGGCAGATCTCGATCGCCTCCCGCACATTGTTGAGCTTCCCGAAGCTGACCTGTTCGGGGCGGAGCTTCCCGGCGTCCATGCGGCGGCCCAGATGGTGCGCGAGCAGGATCCCCTTGTGCAGTTCGACGGCCATGTCGGCGAGCTTGGCCTGGGTGAGCTGGAAGCCGCCGATCGGCCTGCCGAACTGCTCGCGAGTCTTCGCGTACTCAACAGCCGCCTCGAAGCTGGACCGCGCGGCGCCCATCGAGCCCCAGACGATGCCGTAGCGCGCGTGCGACAGACAGCTCAGCGGACCCTTCAGACCGGTGACTTCCGGCAGTACGGCGTCGGCCGGCAACCGCACCTCGTCGAGGACGAGTTCGCTGGTGACGCTCGCGCGCAGGGACCACTTGTGCTTGATCTCGGGCGCGGAGAAGCCTGCGGCGTCGGTCGGTACGACGAACCCGCGAATGCCTTCGTCGGTCTGCGCCCACACCACAGCGACGCCGGCCACCGAGCCATTGGTGATCCACATCTTGCGGCCGGTGAGCACCCAGTCGCCGCCGTCGCGCTTGGCGAAGGTGCGCATACCGGCCGGGTCGGAGCCGTGGTCGGGCTCGGTCAGGCCGAAGCAGCCGATGATCTCGCCGGCTGCCATGCCGGGCAGCCACCGCTGCTTCTGCTCCTCGGAGCCGAAGCGGTGGATCGCGTACATGGCGAGCGAGCCCTGTACGGAGACGAGGGAGCGGATGCCGGAGTCGGCGGCCTCGAGCTCCAGGCAGGCCAGTCCGTACTGGACGGCGGTGGCGCCCGCGCAGCCGTATCCCTTCAGCGACATGCCGAGCGCGCCGATCGAGCCGAGCTCGCGGGCCAGTTCGCGGACGGCGGGGAGCTCTCCGCTCTCGTACCAGTCGGCGATGTACGGCAGGACGCGGTCGGCGGCCCAGGCGCGGACCGTGTCGCGGATCGCCAGGTCCTCGGGGTCGAGCAGATCGTCGAGACCGAGGGGGTCGCCGGCGTCGAAGGGCGGCAGCTTCGAGGGTGCGGACATGACGTGGCCTCCGGTGGCGCTCACACAGCGGTTCACAGAAAAGTTCACGGAGAAACGGGGAAACGGAGAAGGTGACGGACAGGATCACCGAAAACTAGCAGTGTTAGTTACGGCACGGGCTGACGTTACGGCTCAGCGTGCCGTGCGTCCAGACCCGGTTGCCTCGGCGGGCCGGCGGCTTGCCGGCAGCGAGACTTCCGGGCGCCTGGGCTTCGGGCACTTCTCGACCGTCGCGCACTCCATCACCCGTGGCAGCCGCAGCGCGGCGAGCGCGCCGAGCATCAGCAGGCCCGCGCTGACCAGGAGCGTGACATGGAGGCCGTTGACGAAGGAGTGACGGGCGGTGGTGCGCAGCAACTCTCCGGAGGCACCTCCCAGCCGGTCCGCCACCTGGTAGGCCTCGCCCAGCGAGTGGGCCGCGGCGGAGCTCGCCGAGCCGGGGACGCCCGTGAGGTTGACGAGCGATGGCGCGTAGGCCGCGTTCATGACGCTGCCGAGCAGGGCTATCCCCATGCCCGCACCGAGTTGGTAGGAGGTCTCGCCGATCGCGGCCGCGCCGCCCGCCTGGTCCGGCGGAGCCTCGCTGAGCATCGACTCGTACGCGGCGAACAGCGTGGTCTGCAGCCCGAAGCCGAGGAATACGAAGCCCGTGGTGAGCAGCCACGGCCGGTCGTGCTGTCCCATCAGGGTCAGCAGCAGCACCGCGGCGGCGGTCAGGACGAAGCCCCAGCCGACCATCCGGCGCGGGCCGATCCGGTGCAGCGTGTGCGAGCCGGTGGCGCCGGCAGCCATCGCGGCGAAGGTCAGCGGCAGCAGCCGCAGACCGGTCTCCAGCGGGCTGAGCCCGAGGATCAGCTGCAGATACTGGACGGCGATCAGCTCCAGGCCGACCAGCGCCAGCATGGCGAGCACGATGCAGCCGACGGAGGTGGAGAAGGCGACCCTGGCGAACATCCGCATATCGATCAGCGGGTGCTCACGGCGCTTCTGCCGCCGTACGAACAGGGCGAGCAGCACACCGCCGAGCAGCAGCGGGCCGACCGTTCTGACGTCGAGGACCGTATCGCCGGCGCCCAGCCGCTTCACGCCGAGGACCGCGCCGAGCACTCCGCCTGCCGCCATCAGCGCGCCGAGCACGTCCCAGGGTCCGTCGGCGCCGCCCCTGGACTCGGGGAGCAGCCAGCGGCCTATCGGCAGGATCAGTGCCATCAGCGGAATGTTGATCAGGAAGACCGAGCCCCACCAGAAGTGCTCGACGAGAAAGCCGCCGAGTACGGGTCCGGTGGCGGCGCCGACCGCGGCGACCGCGGTCCACATGCCGATCGCCATCGCCCGCTCCCGCCGGTCCGGGAAGACCGCGCGGAGGATCGAGAGCGTCGCGGGCATGATCATCGCGCCGCCGACGCCGAGCAGGGCGCGCGCCCCGATCAGCACCTCGGGGTTGGTGGCGAGGGCGGCGACCGCGGAGGCGGCGCCGAAGATTCCGTAGCCGATCAGCAGGACACGGCGGCAGCCGACCCGGTCACCGAGAGTGCCGAAGAGGATCAGCAGCGCGGCACAGATGAGGGGGTACGCGTCCACGATCCACAGCAGCTCGACGCCGCTGGGGCGGAGGTCCTCGGTGACGGCGGGGACGGCGACATGCAGCACGGTCGCGTCGAGGGCGACCAGCAGAAGACTGATACAGAGGACGACAAGGACGACCCAGCGGTTGGCACCGCCGCCGACGGCACGCAGCCGTGCTCCGGCCGTGGTCGTCCCGGACATGTACACGTACCTCCCATGAGTCCCTCGCGCTCGGTGGGCCAGCCGGGGACGGTATTGAGTGGTGTCCCACAGGGCGGCCCGGCATCGACGGGCGAGTGAGCCGTCAGCGTACGCGAGTTCAGTCGTGTGGCGCGTGGTCCATCTCTCACCCCGAAGCCCACTCGCGTGTGGCGTACGCCACTCCGCAACCCTCTGGACGCCGCGCGGACGCCCTGTCGACGCCCTGACCAGGGCCTCACCGGACCCGATCCTGTGCGGCTCCGAATGGGGGGAAAATTCCGTACGGGCAAGCGGTGAACTATTTCTGATGCACAGAAAGAGCACTCCCGAGAGGGCCGCCGAGGAAATGGGACGTGAGGTCACCGGGATTTCCGTATTGGCCCGGAATAAAGCCGGAGCTGAGACATACTCCACATCACATCGTCATCACAAACACGCCGGATCGACCTAGGCCGACACTCACTCGCTGTAACGTCGATTGGGTGCGTACCGACATCTTTGCCCGGCTGGACCGGGAGCCGGAACCGCCGAAGATAGAGATCCCGCGGATGAGCCGCACCCGTCTCGCCCTCTTCGGCGGGACGTTGGTGTTCTATCTCGCCATCGTCGTGGCCGTGCTTGCCCCGACCTGGCTGGTGATCATCGACTGGAAGGTCATGCTCTTCCGGCCCTATCAGCAGTGGCCGGAGCTGCACGCCTTTCTCGACTACTTCGTGGTGCTCGGCCAGCGCGGGCCTACGGCCGTGATGGTGGCGGCCTGGCTGGGCTGGCGCTCCTGGCGCCAGCACACCCTGCGCCCCCTGCTCGCGCTCGGCGCCTCGCTGCTGCTGCTCAACGCGACGGTTGGCGCCGTCAAGATCGGTCTCGGCCGCCTCGGCCCCCACTACGCGACGCAGATCGGTTCCGCCGAACTCTTCGCCGGCGGCGATATATTTCCCTCCGGGCATACCGCGAACGCGGTCGTGACCTGGGGAATCCTGGCGTATCTGGCCACCACTCCGCGAGCCAGACGCTATCTGTCGGCGGTCTCGGCGGTGGTCTCCCTCGGTGTCGGCCTCACGACCGTCTATCTCGGTACGCACTGGCTGAGCGATGTGCTGCTCGGCTGGGCAGCCGGACTGCTGATTCTGCTCGCCCTGCCCTGGTGCGAGCCGCTGATCGGCCGTGCGGAGGCCTGGATCCTCTCGCTGCGCGAGCAGTGGCGTGCGCGCCGTCGGCTCGCTCCTTCGCTGCCGGTCGCGGCCGGTGGTCCGAGGCCCTCGATGTTCCCGCAGCGCGGGGCCGGGCAGGACGAGGGTCAGAGCCGCGAGCCGGTGGCCGCAGGCGGCGGCACCCGGCCGCCGTCCAGCTCGAGGACGACGACGCAGCTCACGCAGCCGCGGTCGCACGCGGTGCGCTCCGAGCGGATGCCGATCACTCCGTCCGGCAGCCGCCGTCCGCCGACCTCACGGCCGGCCACGGGCGGCTGACGGGCAACGGAGCACGCTCCGTTGCCCGTACGACGAAGGCCCCGACCGTCCTGGTCGGGGCCTTCGTCGTACCCGGATGTCAGCTGGGTCAGCCTGGCCAGCAGCGGATGACGGTGCCGCCCTCCACCTCGAAGTTGAGCCGGCCCATCAGGTACTCCATGGTGATGATCGCGCCCGGCGGCAGCGCTCTGACGGTGGTCCAGCCGCGCTCGCGGGCCAGTTGCTCGGCGTCCTCGGCGGCGAGTCCGACATACGCCTCGGCGGCATCGTCGGGCTGTGCGGGAGGAGTCGGTGTGGGAACCATGCCACCCACCGTAGGCGGCGGCGGACGGTGACGGAAGCCGGGCCGCTTACGCATCAGCAGTCCCACGTACCTCACCGGTCACGCTTCTGTCACAGGATCACGACACGCGTTTAACTCGAACGCCATCACTCGAACGAGCAGTTCAGAGCGGCTTGCACGGTAATTCAGGAGCCCTTGGCTACCATGCTCAATTCCCGGCAGAAATACCCTCGGGCAAGTGACAGAGGGCGAATTGACGGGGCGTAGAGAATTCACCGGTTCCTTACGGAATCCACCGACACCTTCGTACCATCTCTCGGCCGAACGTCCACTCCCCCGCGTACGCACCCTGTTGGAGACGACCGACGGCGAGCATCATGTCTGGAGCCCGATACCGAATGACCGAAGCCCGAGCCGCGGACAGCCTGGGGGCAGCGATGGGTACGGAGACCGCCGAGGCCACAGCGGGGCCGGCCCGGGTACGGCGGCCGGGCACGGTGCTCGTGGACTGGTTGACCACCACCGACCACAAGAAGATCGGGCATCTCTACCTGATCACGTCGTTCCTCTTCTTCCTGATCGCCGGACTGATGGCCCTGATGATGCGGGCCGAGCTGGCCCGCCCGGGGCTGCAGCTGATGAGCAACAACCAGTTCAACCAGCTGTTCACGATGCACGGCACGATCATGCTGCTGCTCTTCGCCACTCCGGCCTTCGCCGGCTTCGCCAACGAGATCATGCCGCTGCAGATCGGCTCGCCCGACGTGGCCTTCCCCCGGCTGAACATGCTCTCGTACTGGCTGTATCTCTTCGGCGCGCTGATCGTGCTCGGCTCCCTGCTGAGCCCGAGCGGCCCGGCGAACTTCGGCTGGTTCGCCTACGCTCCGCTCAACTCCCTGGAGCGCTCGCCGGGCATCGGCGCCGACATGTGGATCATGGGTCTCGCGCTCGCGGGCTTCGGCACGATCCTCGGCGCGGTCAACTTCATCACCACCATCGTCGGGATGCGCGCGCCCGGCCTGACGATGTTCCGGCTGCCGATCTTCACCTGGAACGTACTCTTCACATCGATCCTGGTGCTGTTCGCCTTCCCCGTGCTCGCGGCGGCGCTGCTGGTGCTCGAGTCGGACCGGCGGCTCGGATCGATGGTGTTCCAGCCGCAGTTCGGCGGGGCGCTGCTGTGGCAGCACCTGTTCTGGTTCTTCGGCCATCCCGAGGTCTACATCATCGCGCTGCCCTTCTTCGGCATCGTCACCGAGATCATCCCGGTCTTCTCCCGGAAGCCGATCTTCGGTTACCTCACGCTCGTCGCCGCGACCATGGCCATCACCGGACTCTCGGTCGTGGTGTGGGCGCACCATATGTTCGCCACCGGAGCGGTGCTGCTGCCCTTCTTCTCGTTCATGTCCTTCCTGATCGCGATCCCGACCGGGGTGAAGTTCTTCAACTGGACGGGGACGATGCTCAGGGGCTCACTGTCGTTCGAGACACCGATGCTGTGGGCCATCGGTTTCCTGGTCTCGTTCCTCTTCGGCGGACTGACCGGCGTCATCCTGGCCTCGCCCCCGATGGACTTCCATGTCACCGACTCGTACTTCGTGGTGGCGCACTTCCACTACGTCGTCTTCGGCACCGTCGTCTTCGCGACCTTCGGCGGCTTCTTCTTCTGGTGGCCCAAATTCACCGGAAAGATGCTCGACGAACGGCTCGGCAAGATCCAGTTCTGGACGCTGTTCATCGGCTTCCACACCACCTTCCTGGTCCAGCACTGGCTGGGCGCGGAGGGCATGCCGCGGCGGTACGCGGACTATCTTGCGGCCGACGGCTTCACGGTCCTCAACACCGTCTCGACCATCGGCTCGTTCCTGCTCGGCATCTCGACGCTGCCGTTCCTCTACAACGTCTGGAAGACGGCCAAGTACGGGAAGAAGGTCGAGGTGGACGACCCATGGGGATTCGGGCGTTCGCTGGAGTGGGCGACCTCGTGCCCACCGCCGCGCCACAACTTCGTGACCATCCCGCGCATCCGCTCCGAGTCGCCCGCCTTCGATCTGCACCATCCCGAGTTCGCGGCACTGGAGCAGCTGGTGGAAGAGCAGGAGGCCATCAACCGAGGGCCCGGGACAGCCGGTCCCGCACCGTCCTGATGTGCTCGGTCAGCTCCTGCGGCTCGATCACCTCGAAGTCCACGCCCATCAGCATCACATGGATGACCAGCACATCCAGGCTCGCGGCTCCGGTGCGCAGCAGACAGCTGCTGTCGTCGACCGCCTCGAGCACCCCGTCGGACGGGCCGATGGTCCGGGCGGCCAGCTCGGCGGACGTATGGAGCCGGATGACCGCCTGTGCCGCGTAGGCGCGGGTGGAGACGCCACGGGAGACATACGCGGCGAGATCCTCGGCCGGCGGAGTACGAGGGGCGAAGCGCGGGCCGTGCGGCGGCTTCGGCGTGATGCGGTCGGCCCGGAACGTACGCCAGTCGGCGCGCTCCAGGTCCCAGGCGACGAGATACCAGCGCCGCTCGGTGCAGACGAGGCGGTGCGGTTCGACGCTGCGGCGAGTGGCGGAGCCGCTGTGGTCGAGGTAGTCGAAACGCAGTCGCTCGCTGTCCCGGCAGGCGTTGGCCAGCTCGGTCAGCACACTCGCGTCGACGGTGGAGCCGTGCGGGCTGCGCAGCATCGGCACGGTAAAGGCGTTGAGCGCGCCGACCCGGCGGCGCAGCCGGGTGGGCAGCACCTGCTCCAGCTTGGCCAGGGCGCGTACGGACGTTTCGCCGATGCCCTCGATGCCGTTTCCGGCGGCGGTACGCAGACCGACCGCGACGGCCACCGCCTCCTCGTCGTCGAGCAGCAGCGGCGGCAGCTCGGCCCCCGCGCCGAGCTGATAGCCGCCGCCCGTGCCGGGGCTGGCGTTGACCGGGTAGCCGAGCTCGCGCAGCCGGTCGACATCGCGCCGTACGGTGCGCGGCGTGACACCGAGCCGGTCGGCCAGATCGGAGCCGGACCATTCGCGGTGGGCCTGCAGCAATGAGAGCAGGCGCAGCAGTCTTGCCGAGGTCTCCAACATGGCTGCGAGTCTGCCAGCCCTTGAGGACAGCAACTGTCCTCAAAGATGCGCAGGGCGACTTCAGCCCGCTGCGGTGAGACGTACGCTGAGGTCGTTGTCGGCCGTGTAGCAGGCGGCTGCGTGGCAGGTGTCCGTGGTCACCTTGGGGTACACGAAGATGGCCCTCTTGTCCCAGATGTCGTCGAGGATGCGGGAGATCCGCACCCCGGCCGCGTCCCCGGCGGGGCGCAGCCACAGCTCCCACAACTGCTCCTTGCCGACGGGCTCTTCGGCCATCGGCCCGCACGGCAGAGTGAAGGCGAAGGTGCTGCCTTCGCCGGTCACCGGCACTTCGTGGACCCGGTCGCCGGAGCGGAGCCTGGCCTCGGCCACGGCTCCCTCGCCCAACTCGGCCCCGTACAGCCGGCCCTCCACCGTCACCGCGCCCCGCTCGCGCGCGAGGCCGATGTCGCCCGCCTCGGCGTGCGGCGCGCGCACCCAGCAGCGCACCGCGAGCTTGCCGTCCGCCGTCGGGTACGGGACGCGCACGTCGATCCGGCCGGCCTCGGGGGCGCGGTCGACGAGCGCCCGCAGATCCCGTATGCCCGGCTCGATGGCGTCCCCGTCGGCGGTGCGGACATCCCAGCGGCCCTCGGCCAGTTCGACCGTGCTGGGCAGTACGGCGCGCGAAGTGCCGTCCCCCGAAGGGGTCAGCGGCAGCCGCACCTCGTCCGTCGCGTCCTTGCCGTGGCGCTTCAGCACGAGCACCGCGTCCGGCGAGCCGGCACCGGCCAGGTCGAAGGTGATACCGCAGGCCGCGTCCGCGACGCAGTCCGCCCGTGGCGTCCGCCGCTCGGTGGCCGAGGTGGTGGACGTGGTCATGAGGTCTTCTTCCTTTTCCGGATCGCGTCGGCGGCCAGATAGCGCAGGGAGTAGACCGCGTCGTACACCGCGCCCCGGCCGCGGTGCAGCGCGTCGCGCGGCGCGCTGCGCGAACGGCCGCTCCTGGCGCGTGCGACCAGCTCGGTGAAGAGGGCCTCATGGCGCTCCGCGATCCTCGCCGGGTCGAAGCGGGCGGATGCGGTGAGCGCCGCCCGGCCTGTGCGCCGGCGCAGTTCGTCGTCGTTGATCAGCTCGAGCAGTGCGTCGGCGATCGCGTCCACGTCGCCGACCGGCACCAGCCGGCCGTCGACACCGTCCTCGATGATCTCGCCGGGCCCGTGCGGGCAGTCGGTGGAGACGACGGGGACGCCGCAGCGCATCGCCTCGACGATGGTCATGCCGAACGACTCCATGCTGGAGGTCACAGCGGCGATCGAACCCTTGACCCACTCCGGTTCGAGCGGATTGGCAGGCCCCATCAGGAAGACATGGTTGTGCAGCCCGCGCTCCTCGATGAGGGCGTGCAGGGCGCTCTTCTCGTTGCCCGTCGCGTCTCCGCTGCCGTAGATCCGCAGCCGCCAGTCGGGGCGGGCCGCGACCACCTTGGAGAAGGCCTTGACCAGCACGTCGTACCGCTTGACCTTGGTCAGCCGGCCTGCCGCGACGATCCATTTGCTGGAGGCGTCGGCCGGAGCGACGGTGGGCACGGGCACGCTGTTGGGGACGGAGTCGATGCGTACGCCGCGCAGCTTCAGCTGCGTGCGGTAGGACCCGGCGTCCGCCTCGGTGACAGTGGTGACAGCGTCGAGCAAGCGGTAGCGGTGGCCGATCTCGCGGCGGAGCCGGTAGCCGTGGCTGTCCAGCGTGAGGTGCTCCTGAGCGACACGGACCGGGCCGTTCCTGGTCTGGCGGGCGATATGGACATTGAGCCCGGGCCGGGTGCCGATCACGACATCGGCCCGGAGGGATCCCAAGTGGGCGGCGATCCGGGCGTCGGTGAGGCGGCTGTACTGCTTGTGCCGGCCGTCGCCGCGCGGGAAGACCTTCGCCGGGCGCTTGTAGTCCGGGTGGTTGCCGTCGTAGTCGGGGCTGTTTCTGCGCAGATCGACCAGGTGCTTCATGGTGACGCCGGCGGGGGCGCCGAGGGTGGGCTCGTCACGGTGACGGAAGACGGAGACGATCTCGACGTCGTGCTGCTGAGCCAGGGCATGGGCCAGGTTGAACGCCGTCCGGATCGTCCCGCCGATGCCATACGCGTTGTGGAGCAGGAAAGAGATGTGCATACGCTGCCGCGTCCCCCTGGTCTTGGTTTCGGCACGAGTGGACTTTACTTGGCTCCTAAGGCCGGTAGTGGAGCTGGGGCACGGTGAAGCAGCTGGCGTTCATCTCTCCATTCTGGGTGACCTGGCCCCTTGTCATCCTGTCGGCGGGCGAAGGACGGACAGGTGCGGCGGCATTGGGGGGCTCGGCCAGTACCGGGATGGTCCGAGGCCGGCGCCCGACCGCACGGAAATTCGGGAGGGCGAAGTCGTTCTCTTCGCTGACGACGCGGTAGCCCTCAGCCTTCAGGCCCTGCGGGATGAGACGGGCGGAGAGCCCGCCGAGCCGCCGATGCCGATGCCGATGCTGGAATGACCAGCATCGTGTCTGCCTTGAGCCGGTCCGGAGAGCTCCCGATCAGCTTCTTGTTAGCCGTGTAGAGGGCCTGCCAGCCACCCGTGATCCGGTAGCGCGTGGCGATCGCGAAGAGTGTGTCGCCCGGCTCGACCGTATGGACCCGGCCGCTGAGCCCGTATTTCCTGGAGCAGGCGGGCCAGGCGCCCCAGCCCTGCATACGCAGCACCTCCTGCGCCACCTCGATCTGCTCCTCACGGGTGGCGAGGTCGGCGCGCGGCGCGTACACGAGTCCGCCGTACTTCACCCAGGTGGACTGCCAGAACTGCAGCCCGCCGTAGTAGCCGTTGCCTGTGTTGATGTGCCAGTTTCCGCCGCCCTCGCACTCGGCGAGGCAGCTCCAGGGCCAGCCACTGGCGGCACAGTCGGGCGGCCCGGCGTCTGCGCCGATACCGGGACTGCCGATACCGGGGCTGCCGGGGGCGGGCGGCGGCGGAAGGCGGGGCGCGGCGTACGCACCGCGCAACGGGACGAGCGCCAGCAGCAGGGCCACCAGCGCCGCGGGCAAAAAGCTGATCTTCGGCATCGGGTCACGCTAGGCAGCGCGGCACGGCAAGAGCAGGTGCCGCGCGCGACGGCAGGCAGCCCCACCCGGTCGGACCCGGGCGGGGCTGCCGAAGGACGCCTCAGAGAGCGAGCTTCTGCCCGGGCACGATGAGGTTCGGATCACCGCCGATGACGGTCTTGTTGGCGGCGTACAGGACGCGCCAGTCCGCGCCGTGCGCGGCGGCGATCCCGCTCAGGGTGTCGCCGCGGCGGACGGTGTAGTCGCCGCCGCGGGCGCTGCCGCGGCCGGTGTGGTTCGATGCCCGCTCCGGCGCCTTTGCCGGAGCCTCGGCCTGGACATTGGCCTTGGTCCTGACCTTGGCCTTGGTCTTGGCGTTGGTGTGGGCCTTGGGAGCGGCGGCCTCGGATGCCGCCGGTGCAGTGCCGTACGCGTCGGCCCGCGCCGCGCAGGTGGGCCATGCGCCCCAGCCCTGCGCCCGCTGGACCTTCGCGGCGACGGCGATCTGCTGCCCCTTGCTCGCCTTGTCGGCGGTGGACGCGTACGCCCCGCCACCGTAGGCGCGCCAGGTGCCGGCGGAGAACTGCAGCCCGCCGTAGTAGCCGTTGCCTGTGTTGATGTGCCAGTTTCCGCCGCTCTCGCACGATGCGATGCGGTCCCATACTCCGTTGTCCGCCGCCCGGGCCTCGCCCGTGGAGGCGAGCAGTGCCAGCGGTGCCACCAGTGCGGCACCCACGAGCGCTGCTGTGTCACGCCTGCGTATGGAACGGGAACTCGTGAACATCAAATCCCTCTCGAAGGACCCGGGGTCCCTCGGGGCGGTGCGGACTTCGGCGCATCCGGCGCCCTTGTCCGCTCCGCCTCACCCGCCTGAGGTGGTCGTGCTGTGCTGCTTCTGTGCCGTACTGGCTGTACGGCCCGGCGGGTTGTCCCGGGCGGTGCTCTCTGCACACGGCGGAGGAATCTAGAGAGGTCAACCCTCTGGTATCAACCAATCCCTTGTCATTCCAGGCCAGTTGCCTGTTACTCGCAGTACTGACGATTTCCGGCCACCCACTTGATTCGCTGATTTCATGATTTGTCGACCTGCCGGTGAACTGATCTGTGACTCGGTTCACCGCGCCAACTTCCATGCACCCAGCAGCTGTTGACATGGAGTAACCAATTCCGGCCGTCACATCACCGCTTGCGTTGGATGGTGCGATTCCGTTCCTTCTCGCGCGTGACTCCGGCCACAGATCACCCGTTGAGCTCATGACGAGCCGGGAACCGCCCGGCGCCCGCATCAAGTCCGCTCAAGTTCGAGGAGCCACCCGTGCCGCGCATGCTCGACGTCAGCGAGGACGTACGCGCCGAGATCGGCGACGAAGAGGCCGACCGGCTGCTCGCCGGCAGGAACAGCCCGGGCAGCTACGACTGCACCTCCTGCCGCACTCCGGGCGACTCCGAGCAGGAACGCACCAGCACGGTGCTGTTCGTCGGCGACGAGACCGCCGTTCTCGCCTTCGCCCACGCCTCCTGCATCCCCTCACAGGTCGTCCAGGTCGCCGAGGACCAACTGCTGGGCGCGGTACGGTCCATCACCGGCGAGGAGCAGCAGATCCCCGGCGCCGGTCCCAAACAGGCCGTCCTCGGCATCACCAGCGGACTGGTACTGATCGAGGGCGAACTGCACCCGGCCCTGGTCGTCGAACCGACCGCGCCCATCGCCCGCCCCGGCACGACCGGCAGCGGCGGCGACGACTTCCTCCCGCTCCTCATCGAACAGGGCTTCCTGCCAATCGCCGACGTGAACCAGCGGCCCAATCAACTGCCCGGCTGGTCCGTCCTGGTCGCCATGGGCCAGCTGCACGCCGTGCTCCAGCCCGGCACCGGCGGCGGCAGCCCGGTCGCCTGGTGGCAGGCCCATCAGCCGCTGCAGGTCACGGACGGCTGGCGCGCGGCCGCCAACAAGTCGCACACGGTCCTGGTCTTCGCCGCGCCGGTGGGCTCCATCGGCCAGCAGCCCCGCGAGGACCTGCTGCGTGCGGCGCTGGAGAAGGCGGCGGCCGGCGGCCGGCTGGTCGCCGCGGCCATGCCGCTCGCGGGCACCTGAGCGGGCACCAGGCACCTGAGGAACGACTGACGGAGCGCGCGACATACGCCGGGAGTACGGAGACGTACACCCGGCGCACGTCTTTGTACCGTCCCCCGGAAGAATCCGGCTCCGCCGAGACCGCATCTGTCCGACGGCGAGGTCGTTGCAGGTACGTGCACTCATACGACCCCTCCCGCCAGCCGTACCAGAGCCAGATCCCCTCCATGCGCCCCGCGAGCGACGGACCGGCAGGCCACTCGCCCACGCCGATCTACGACGCGCTGTACTCCGAGTACCGCAGGGCGTTCCGGGCCTTTCCGGGCGACCGGAGCGGGGAGGAGGATCTCGACTTCAGGGCCTTCGGCACGGGGCCGCACAGCAGCCATGGCGGCCCCTCGGGTCATCCGGGCCATACGGTCCACCCCGGGACCTGGCAGTCGTATCCCGGGGTCCGTCCGCACAGCGGTATGCACAAGCCGGCGGCGCTGCCACCGGCACCCCGCAGGGGTCTGTGACCCGCGAGAGACCATCGCGAGAGACCATATGGCGCTGCCCCGGACCGTTCGCCGGTCCGGGGCAGCGCCACGTTGTTACGTCACTTCTTGCGGCCGCGCTTCTCGCGCACCCGAACCGAGATGTGGATCGGGGTGCCCTCGAAGCCGAACTCCTCACGCAGCCGGCGCTCGACGAAGCGCCGGTAGCCGTGCTCCAGGAAGCCGGAGGTGAAGAGCACGAACCGCGGCGGCTTGGTGCCGGCCTGCGTGCCGAAGAGGATGCGGGGCTGCTTGCCACCGCGGATGGGGTGCGGGTGCGAGGCGACGATCTCGCCGAGGAAGGCGTTGAGCCGACCGGTGGGGACCCGGGTCTCCCAGCCCGTCAGCGCCGTCTCGATCGCCGGGACCAGCTTCTCCATGTGGCGGCCGGTACGGGCGGAGACGTTGACCCGCGGCGCCCAGGCGATCTGCCCGAGCTCGGTCTCGATCTCGCGCTCGAGGTAGTAGCGGCGCTCCTCGTCGAGGTTGTCCCACTTGTTGAACGCGACGACCATCGCGCGGCCCGCCTCGACGGCCATGGTGATGATCCGCTGGTCCTGGACGCTGATGGACTCGGTCGCGTCGATCAGTACGACCGCGACCTCCGCCTTTTCCACGGCGGCGGCGGTACGCAGCGAGGCGTAGTAGTCCGCGCCCTCCTGGAGGTGGACGCGGCGGCGGATGCCCGCCGTGTCGACGAACTTCCAGGTGATACCGCCGAGTTCGATCAGCTCGTCGACCGGGTCACGGGTGGTGCCGGCGATCTCGTTGACGACGACCCGTTCCTCGTTGGCCACCTTGTTCAGCAGCGAGGACTTACCCACGTTCGGGCGGCCGATCAGGGCGATACGGCGCGGGCCGCCGACGGCGTTGCCGAAGGTCTGGGCCGGGGCCTCGGGGAGCGCCTCCAGGACGGCGTCGAGCATGTCGCCCGTACCGCGGCCGTGCAGCGAGGAGACGGGGTGCGGCTGGCCGAGACCGAGCGACCACAGGGCGGTCGCGTCCGCCTCGCCGCTCGGCCCGTCGACCTTGTTGGCGCAGAGCACGACGGGCTTGCCGGCCCGGCGCAGCAGCTTGACGACGGCCTCGTCGGTGTCGGTGGCGCCGACCGTGGAGTCCACGACGAAGACGACCGCGTCGGCGGCCTCGATCGCGTACTCGGCCTGGGCGGCTACGGAGGCGTCGATGCCGAGGACGTCCTGCTCCCAGCCGCCGGTGTCGACGACCTTGAAGCGGCGGCCCGCCCACTCGGCCTCGTAGGTGACGCGGTCGCGGGTGACGCCGGGCTTGTCCTCGACGACGGCCTCGCGGCGGCCGATGATGCGGTTCACCAAGGTCGACTTGCCGACATTGGGGCGGCCGACGACGGCGAGGACGGGCAGCGGGCCGTGACCGGCCTCGCCGATCGCGTTCTCGACGTCGTCGACGTCGAAGCCCTCTTCCGCGGCGAGCTCCATGAACTCCGCGTACTCGGCGTCGCCAAGCTCCCCGTGCTCGTCGCCGGAGTGGATCTGGTCGTTCATGAAGTCCGTACCTCGTTACGTTGCATCATCGATGGCCCCGCGATCGCGCGGTCCACTACTCAAGTCTTACCTAGCGCCCGGTGAGACGCTTGGCGTTTTCCAGGTGGGCGGTCAGCCGCTCCTGGATCCGTACGGTGGCGTCGTCCAGCGCCTTGCGGGTGCGCCGACCGCTGCCGTCGCCCGCTTCGAAGGCCTCGCCGAAGACGACGTCGACCTTGCTGCGCAGCGCGGGCAGCGCCTTTATCAACCGTCCGCGGCGCTCGGTGCTTCCCAGCACCGCCACCGGGAGGATCGGCGCCCCGCTGCGTACCGCGAAGTAGGCGAGCCCGGCGCGGAGCGAGGCGAAGTCGCCTTCGCCTCTGGTGCCCTCGGGGAAGATACCGAGGACTCCGCCGTTCTCCAGCACGCTCAGCGCGTTGGTGATGGCGGTGCGGTCGGCGGTCGTACGGTCCACTTTGAGCTGACCGATTCCGAGCAGGAACGGGTCGAGGGGACCGACGAACGCCTCCTTCTTGATCAGGAAGTGCACGGGACGGGGGGCGGTGCCCATGAGCATCGGCCCGTCGATGTTGTGCGAGTGGTTCACCGCGAGGATCACCGGTCCGGCCGCCGGAACCCGCCAGGCGCCCAGCACCCGCGGCCTCCACAGCCCGTACATCAGCCCGATGCCGATACCCCGGCCGACCGCCGCGCCCTTCTCGGACGGTGCCGTCACCGGGCGGCCCGCTTCTCCTCGACGAGGGTGACGACGCACTCGACGACCTGCTGCAGGGTCAGGTCGGTGGTGTCCACCTCGACCGCGTCGTCCGCCTTGGCGAGCGGCGAGGTCTTACGGCTGGAGTCGGCCGCGTCCCGCTTGATCAGGGCTTCCCTGGTGGCCGCGACATCGGAGCCCTTCAGCTCGCCGGACCGGCGGGCGGCGCGAGCCTCCGGCGAAGCGGTCAGGAAGATCTTCAGGTCCGCGTCGGGCAGGACCGTGGTGCCGATGTCGCGTCCCTCGACGACGATGCCCTTCTCGGCGGCCGCGGCGATGGAACGCTGCAGCTCGGTGATCCGGGCCCGCACCTCGGGGACGGCGCTGACGGCGCTCACCTTGGAGGTGACGTCCTGGGTGCGGATCGGGCCCGCGGCGTCCACGCCGTCGACGGTGATGGCCGGGGCGGCGGGGTCGGTGCCGGAGACGATGGCGGGCTTGGCGGCGGCGGTGGCGACCGCGGCGGCGTCCTTCACATCGACGCCGTTGCTGATCATCCACCAGGTGATCGCCCGGTACTGCGCACCGGTGTCCAGGTAGCTCAGCCCCAGAGCGGCGGCGACGGCCTTGGAGGTGCTCGACTTGCCCGTGCCGGAGGGGCCATCGATGGCGACGATCACGGATTCCACGGTGTCGGACACCTTCCTGGTACGCGGGGTGGGCCGGCGGAAATGCCAAGGGACCCTGCACAAGGTTACCGAGTACTCAGCACCGTCCTGACACACGGATGGCGGAGCCGTAGGCAGCACCTGTGCGCCGGTCGGTGCCAGGTCGACCACAACTGCCGGAACTACTGCCGGATCGACCAGCCCCTCTCCCGCAGGGATGCCGTGAGGACCGTCGCCGCCGTCGGCTCCACCATCAATTGCACCAGGCCCGCCTGCTGGCCCGTCGCATGCTCGATACGGACGTCCTCGATGTTCACGCCCGCGCGGCCGGCGTCCGCGAAGATACGGGCCAGCTCCCCCGGCTGGTCGCTGATCAGGACCGCCACGATCTCGTACGACGTCGGGGCCTGGCCGTGCTTGCCGGGGACCCGGACCCGGCCCGCGTTGCCGCGGCGCAGGACGTCCTCGATGCCCTCCGCGCCGCCCTGGCGCTTGGACTGGTCCGAGGACTGCAGGGCCCGCAGCGCCTGGACCGTCTCGTCCAGGTCCGCCGCGACCCCGGCCAGTACATCGGCCACCGGGCCCGGGTTCGCCGAGAGGATCTCGACCCACATCCGGGGGTCGGAGGCCGCGATCCGTGTGACATCGCGGATGCCCTGGCCACAGAGCCGTACTGCCGTGTCGTCCGCCTCCTCGAGACGCGCCGCGACCATCGAGGAGATCAGCTGAGGGGTGTGGGAGACCAGGGCGACCGCCCGGTCGTGCGCGTCGGCGTCCATGACCACCGGGACGGCACGGCAGAGCGCCACCAGCTCGAGGGCGAGGTTGAGGACCTCGGTGTCCGTGTCGCGCGTGGGCGTGAGCACCCATGGGCGGCCCTCGAACAGGTCCGCCGTGCCCGCGAGCGGGCCCGAGCGCTCCTTGCCCGCCATCGGATGCGTACCGATGTAGCCGCTCAGGTCGAGGCCGAGCGCCTCCAGCTCGCGGCGCGGCCCGCCCTTCACACTCGCCACGTCGAGGTAGCCGCGGGCGACCCCGCTGCGCATCGCTTCGGCGAGCGCGGTGGCCACATGCGCCGGCGGTACGGCGACGATCGCCAGGTCGACCCGTCCCTCCGGCGGCTGGTCCGTCCCGGCTCCGAGTGCGGCAGCGGTACGAGACCGCTCCGGATCGTGGTCGGCGAGGTGGACGGCGACTCCGCGGCCCGCCAGAGCGAGGGCCGCGGACGTGCCGATCAGACCGGTTCCGATGACGACGGCGGTTCTCACTGGGCGATGTCCTTGCGGAGGGCGGCCGCGGCACCGAGGTACACATGCGCGATCTCTGACTTGGGCAGCTCGGACTCCACGTGCGCGAGTATCCGTACGACGCGCGGCATGGCTCCGACGATGTCCAGCTCCTGCGCGCAGATCAGCGGTACGTCGACGATGCCGAGCTTGCGCGCGGCGGCTGCCGGAAAGTCGCTGTGCAGATCGGGTGTGGCCGTGAACCAGACGCTGATGAGATCGTCCGCGCCGAGTCCGTTCCGCTCCAGGATGGCGGTGAGCAGCTCGCTGACCTGCTCGTCCATGTGTCCGGCCTCATCCCGTTCCAGCTGGACGGCTCCACGGACCGCTCGTACCGCCACGTCGTGCTCCTTAATGTGCGAGTGCTCCATTCAGCGTAGTCAGGTGCCGGCACACACGGCCGCGGCGACCGCCCTCCGAGACGTCCGGAGTGGGCGGCCGCCGCGGGCAGGCGCGTACCTCCGTAGGTCCGTACGTCGGACCCGCTGCTGCCTGACGAGAAACGGACCACACCGCCACTTGGGCGAACCGGCGCTCGAGGGCCCTGCGCTACAACTGACGGCATGCTCTTTCATGTCGTACCCGTGGACGAGTGGACGGCGGACGTGGACCGTCCGTACGCCCCGGCCTCGCTGACCACCGACGGCTTTGTGCACTGCTCGCCCGACGGGCCGGCCGCACTCGCCATCGCCAACGGCCCGTTCCGTGACCTGCCTGACCTGCTGGTGCTTCTCATCGACGAGACCGCGCTCGGCTCCGAGGTCCGCTGGGAGGGTTCCGAGGACATGCTCTTCCCGCATGTGTACGGGCCGATCGAGCGGGCGGCCGTCACCGGAGTGCTCGCGGTGCGCCGGGACACGGACGGCCACGCGCGGGAGCTCACGCCCTGGGCGTGAGGCAGCGTACGACTGGACGTGGCTCTGCGGGTGCAGTTGCATGGTGGTCTGCGCATGCCCTGCCCACCGGGGAAGGCCGCCCATGAAGCCCTCAGGACCTCTGTTCACACTGCTGGCCGGGCTGTTGCTGGGCATTTTCATGCTCTCGCTCAACGCCACGACGGGGACGAAGGTCAAGTCCTCGTACGACGGGGCCACAGCGACACCGACGCCGACCGCTCCCGCATCCACACCCGCCACGAGCACGACGCCGCCCGCGGCCCCCTCCCCCACGCCGACTCCGGCGCCCGACTCCGCCTACGCGGGCCGTACGGCCGACGACACCGCCGCCGTCTCCGTATCCGTACGCGACGGAAAAGCGATCGGGTACTTCTGTGACGGCAAGAGCCAGGAGTCCTGGCTGAAGGGCGATGTCGAGGACGACGGCAGCATGCGGCTGACCGGCGGAAACGGCGCCCGCCTCGACGGTGTTCTGCGCGCCGGGAAGATCGACGGTACGGTCGAAATCCGGGACCGGACCTGGCAGTTCTCCGCCGCCAAGGCGGTCAGGCCGTCCGGCCTGTACCGCGCCACGGCCGAGGTGCGCGGCGCGAAGATCGACGGCGGCTGGATCGTCCTACCGGACGGCCGCCAGGTCGGCATTCTCAACCGCGACGGCAAGCCCGCCGCCGCGCCCCGGATCGACCCCGGAGCCGGCACCGTCGTGGTGGACGGCACCCGGCTCCCCGCCCGCCCCGTCGTCCCCTGAGGTGCGTCATGAGTTACGGTCCCCCCGTCGACCCCAACGCCCGCACCGCCTCGTTCCCGGGGAGCCCGAACAACCACGCGAGCACGGGGGCCGCACGCTTCCTCGTCCCCGCTCTCGTCGCCGCCGCGGTCGCGGTCGGCCTCGGGGCATACGGAAAGGTGCACGATCCGGCGGGCACGGCCTTCAACCTCGCCGGCTTCAGCAGCACCGGGGCGGTCAAGTCCTGGCTGGGCACGGCGGCCCTCGCCTTCGCCGTCGTCCAGGTCGGCTCGGCGTTCGCGATGTACGGCAGGCTGCCGGGCGTACGCGCCGCCTCCTGGACCCCCGCACTGCACCGCTGGTCGGGCAGGATCGCCTTTCTGCTCGCCGTGCCCGTCGCCGTCCACTGCCTGTACGGACTGGGCTATCAGACGTACAGCACGCGCGTTATGTGGCACTCGCTGCTGGGTTGCTTCTTCTTCGGCGTTTTCAGCGCCAAGATGCTCCTGCTGCGAGCGGAACGGCTGCCTGGCTGGCTGCTGCCGGTCGTCGGCGGAGCCGCCTTCACGGCGCTCACGGTGATCTGGCTGACCTCGGCGCTGTGGTTCTTCCGCACGATGGGGGTCACGACATAGGGAGACATACGGCCATGGAGACTCCGCGACGTACGGTGCTGGCGGTGGGCGCGGCGGGTGCCGCCGCGCTGGTGACCGGCTGCAGCAAATACGGCGACGAGGGCGGCGGTTCCACCTCCGAGCAGCCGACGCCCGCAGCGCCCAAGACCGGCGAGCCGCCGAACAGCCCGGCACCTGCGGCCGGCGAGGAGCTCGCCAAGACCTCCGTCATCCCGGTCGGCGGCGGAAAGATCTTCGGTGACCGGAAGGTCGTCGTGACGCAGCCGACGTCGGGCGACTTCAAGGCCTTCTCGGCCATCTGCACCCATCAGGGCTGCACGGTCAACAAGGTCGCGGACGGCACCATCGACTGCCCCTGCCACGGCAGCAAGTTCAGCATCGAGAACGCCTCCGTCGTCGACGGCCCCGCGCCCAGGCCGCTGCCGCCGAAGCAGATCACCGTTTCCGGGGACACCATCATGCTGACCTAGCCCGCTCACGTACCCTCTCGCGCATGCCTCCCGAACCGGCCCCCGCAGCACTCGTACGCGACCGCACGATCTACTCCTGCGTGATGGGGTCGCGCGCCTTCGGGCTGGCCACGGACGGCAGCGACACCGACCGCCGCGGGATCTTCCTCGCCCCGGCCCCGCTCTACTGGCGCTTCGACAAGCCCCCGACCCACATCGAGGGACCGGCCGACGAGCAGTTCTCCTGGGAGCTGGAACGCTTCCTGGAGCTCGCACTGCGCGCCAACCCGAACGTCCTCGAGTGCCTGCACTCCCCGCTCGTCGAGCACATCGACGACACCGGCCGTGAACTGCTCGCCCTGCGCGGGGCATTCCTCTCCCGCGCCGCCCACCAGACCTTCGTGCGCTACGCGGACGGTCAGCGCAAGAAGCTGGAGGCGGACGTCGCCCGGCACGGCGCCCCGCGCTGGAAGCACGCCATGCATCTGCTGCGTCTCCTTGGCAGCTGCCGTGATCTGCTGCGTACGGGCGAGCTGGTGATCGACGTCGGCGCCGACCGGGAGCGGCTGCTCGAGGTCAAGCGGGGCGAGGTGCCGTGGCCGCGGGTCGAGGCGTGGATGACACGCCTCGCCGGTGAGGCCGACGCCGCGGCGCCGGGCTCCCCGCTGCCGCCCGAGCCGGACCGGGACCGGGTCGAGGACTTCCTGTTCCGTACGCGCAGGACCTCAGCTCTCCAGGCGTACGCGGACGACGAAGTCGCGCAAGGCTTCGTAGGCGGTGGGCTCGTCGGGTAGCCGCGAGGCCAGCCGCGCCTCGTCGAGTACGGCGTGCAGCGCGTCCACATCGGCGCGCGCGTCTGCCGGGCCGGCCCCCGACGCCGGGCCGTGTTCGGCCTCCGCCTTGGCCGCGATCAGGCCGGGCAGATAGCCCGGGGCGTCGACCTCCCCGAGCAGCGTGGGCAGATGCGCCTGCACCTCGCCGCTGCGCATCAGATGAATACCGGTGAGCAGCGCGCGGAAGGTGTAGAGCAGCGGTTTGAGCTCGCCGGTCTTCTCGAAGAGCCGCCACTGGGTGTTCGCGAACCCCCGGTAGTGGTGGGCGTGGTGGCTGGTGAGCACGCCCGGGGCGAGCTGGGCCAGCTCCGTATGGGCGTCCGATGTGTGCACCACCAGCGGCGACAGCAGCTGTTCCAGTACGTATCCGTTGCGCCGCAGCATCAGCCGTACGAACTTCCGTACGTCATGCGTGACCAGATCCATCTCGACGCCGTCCCGGTCCCACATCCGGGACCGGGTCTCCTCCGGCTCCTTCAGCCCCAGCAGCTCCACCACCGGCAGCAGATGGATCCCGCGCAGGTCCACGTCCGAATCCCGGGACGGGAATCCGTACAGATGCGCCCCCGAGACGGTGGCGAACAGGAGCGGGTCGGGCTGTTCGGCGACGACGGGGCCGAGTTCCATGTCCAGCGGATCAGTCATGGATCAAGCGTCCCAGAGGGCTGCCAGCGACATCAGATCGCTGCGGTACTCGATCCGCTCGGACCACTCCTTGGGCCAGGCGCCGGCTCCCAGGTGCGCCCCGGCGAACGCGCCGGCGAGGCAGGCGATCGAGTCCGAGTCGCCTCGGGTGCAGGCGGCCCTGCGCAGAACCGTCACCGGCTCCTCGGGGAACATCAGGAAGCAGAGCAGGGCGGTGGCGAGCGCCTCCTCGGCGATCCAGCCGTCGCCCGTCGCCAGGCAGGGGTCGACCTCCGGCTGCGGGTCGCGCAGCGCGGTGGCGAGCCGTTCCAGGACCTGCAGGCACTCGTCCCAGCCGCGTGCGATGAACGCCTCGGGCGTCTGGTCGTGCGAGTAGGTCCACAGATTGCCCAGCCAGTGGTGGTAGTAGCGGCTGCGGTTCTCGTACGCGTACGAGCGCAGCTGCCCGACCAGCCCCATCGGCTCCGCGCCCTGCGCCAGCAGGAACACGGCGCGGGCCGTGAGGTCGCTCGCCGCCAGCGCGGTGGGGTGGCCGTGGGTGAGCGCTGCCTGCAACTGCGCGGCGCCCGCCCGCTGTTCCTCGCTCAGCCCCGGTACGAGTCCGACCGGCGCCACCCGCATATTGGCGCCGCAGCCCTTGGAGCCGATCTGGCTGGCCTCCTGCCAGGGCAGGTCGCTGTCGAGCTTCTGGCAGGCGACCAGGCAGGTGCGACCGGGGGCGCGGTTGTTCTCCGGAGAGTGGTACCACTCGACGAACTCCTCGCGCACCGGCCGGGTCAGCCGGGAGGCGACGAGCAGTCCGCGGTCCATCGCGGTGCGTATGCCGCGCGCCAGGGCGAGCGTCATCTGGGTGTCGTCCGTGACGATCGCGGGCTTGGGGAGGTTCATCCCGCGCCACGGCCCGAATTTCGTGAGGATCTGCGGCACATCGTTGAACTCGGTCGGGAAGCCTAGAGCGTCCCCGAGCGCGAGCCCGATCAACGAGCCGGTGGCCGCCTGTTTGGTGATGGTCCTCGTGGTCTTCATGGTGGTCATGCGTGCCGTCCTTCCGGTCGCAGGAGTGGAGGGTGCAGGGCGGAGGCGGCACCCGCCCGGTACAGCGCGGCCGGTTTCCCGCGGCCGCCGGTACGGCGTGGCGGACCCTCCACTGCCTCGACGAAGCCGGGCGTGGTGAGGACCTTGCGCCGGAAGTTGGGCCGGTCGAGTTCGACGCCCCAGACGGTTTCGTAGACCTGCTGGAGCTCCCCGAGAGTGAACTCGGCCGGGCAGAAGGTGGTGGCGAGGCAGGTGTACTCGAGCTTGGCGCCGACCCGGTGGTGTGCGTCGGCGAGGATCAGGTCGTGGTCGAAGGCGAGCCGGCCGGCGGAGTCGAGCGGCGTCCACTGAGCGCGAGCCGCGTCGCCGCCGCCGCGTGGCTCCGGCAGATCCGGTACGAGCGCGGTGTACGCGACGGAGACGACGCGCATCCGGGGATCGCGGTCAGGATCGCTGTAGGTCCGCAGCTGCTCCAGGTGGAGGCCGGCGACGGTGTCCTGGGACAGGCTGGTCTCCTCGGCGAGTTCACGCCGCGCGGCGAGCCCGGCGGACTCCTTGGGCCGTACGAAGCCGCCGGGCAGCGCCCAGGCGCCCTTGTACGGATCCTCCCCGCGCTCGACGAGCAGGACATGCAGCCGGCCCTCGCGGACGGTGAAAACGGCGAGGTCGACGGTGACCGCGAAGGGCGGGAAGGCGCCCGCGTCGTAGCCCTTCATCATCGTTTCTCCGGGAGGGGGTCGGCGAGGTCCCAGCCCTCGTCGAGGAGCGCGTCCACAGCGGCGACGGCGGTGGCGAGCCGCTGCTCGTGCGGGCCGGTCAGCGCGACGGTCCGGCGTCCGGTGCGGGCCAGTTGTGCGGCGAAGCGGGCGGTCATCCAGGGCCGCAGATGCTCGCCGTCGCGCAGGCCGTCGTCCTCGAAGCCGACGCCGCGGTGGTCGGTGAGCAGCCACAGATGCTGCTGTCCGCGCGCGGCGATCCGCGCCACCTCCTCGTTCGGGCCGCCCATATAGCGCTCGTGCCAGATCGTGGTGGCGAAGGCGTCGGTGTCGCAGAACAGCACCGGCGATCCCGCTCGGGCGGCCTCGTCCTCCAGTTCCGCCTGCCGCCGGGCGATCAGCGGGAACTCCTCCGAGGTGAACTCGACCTCCTCCCAGCCCGCAGCCGGCCGCCCGGTGCGCAGCTCGGCGAGCTTGTGCTCGCTGAACTCCCGTCCGTACTCCGGCACATAGCGGGTCTGCGTCCAGACGCCGCCGCGGTGCCGGTAGTGCTCGGCAAGCGCCCACGCCATCGTCGTGGTGCCCGTGGACTCGGCGCCGAGCACGACCACTCGCCGGGCGAGCGCCGCGCGCACGGGCGGTTCCAGGAAGTCCCAGCAGCCGACGGGGTCCTTGCGGACGGCCGTGCCGGAGACCGGGAAGACGGTGCGGTCGGGGTCGACGCACACGGACTCGGCGCCGAAGCGCCGCCCGAGCTCCTGGCCGTACGGCTCCGAGGTGAAGACGGCGTCGACCGGCTCGGGGACGGCGGCGCGGAAGACGGCCATGTGCGCCTCCCAGATGCCGGGGTCGTTCAGGTCGACGTGGATGTCGTCGAGGGCGCCCACGACCCGTACGTCCGGGTGCACCTCGCGCATCCAGCGCACCCGGTCGGCGAGCGGAATCGACTCCACCGAGGCGGCGCAGACCAGGACGGTCAGCCGCTCGCAGCGGTCGGCCGCGGTCCGTACGAGATGGTGGTGTCCGGCGTGCGGCGGATAGAACTTCCCGAGCACCAGGCCGTGCCGGTAGGTCTTCATGCGGTCGCCTCCGCCAACTCCCGTTGCTCCGCGGCCAGATCGCGCGACCAGCTGCGCAGTCCGATGACGCACAGCGTCATGAAGCCGACATACAGCAGGGCGGTGAGGTAGAGCTCCTTGTACGCGTAGAGCGGGATGTAGACCACGTCGGCCGCGATCCACAGCCACCAGGACTCGAGGCGCTTTCGGCACTGCCCGTACGTCGCCATCAGCGACAGGGCGGTGGTGAGCGCATCCCAGAACGGGACGTTCGAGTCGGTGGCGCGGTCGAGGAGGAGCGTGAGCCCGAAAGTCCCCACCACCCCCGCCGCGAGCAGCCAGGTCCACTCGGTGCGCGTGGTGCGCCGCACCGGTAGTCCGTCGGGACCTGGTCCACCCCCGTGGGTCCAGGTCCACCAGCCGTACACGGCGAGGGTGATGAAGACGACTTGCAGGCCTGCGTCGGCGTACAGGCGGGCCTGGGTGAAGAGAAGGATGAAGAAGAGGTTGTTGGCGATGCCGATCGGCCAGTTGGCGATGTGCTGGCGGGCGACGAGCCAGACGCAGAGCGCACCACTGCCGAAGCCGAGGACCTCGGTCCAGCTCACCGGGGTGTCGAGAACGGTGAACAGCGGCTGCTGCAGGGGGTCGAGGATGTCCGCGAGACTCACGCCCGCCTCCTTAATAGTCATGTTGACTATAAAGGTGAACCAGCCGTCCCACAAGGCCGTTCACACAAGATGCGAGAAGCCCGCGGTCAGAGGTGACCGCGGGCTTCGCCCAGTGAACGGGGGTCTCTACAGGCCGACTTCCTTCATCAGCATGCCGACCTCGGTGATGGTCATCCGGCGCAGCCAGCCGGACTTCTGGTCGCCGAGGGCGATCGGGCCGAAGCTGACCCGCACGAGCTTGTCGACCGGGAAGCCGGCCTCGGCGAGCATGCGACGGACGATGTGCTTCCGGCCCTCGTGGAGGGTGACCTCCACGAGGTAGTTCTTGCCGGTGTTCTCGACGACGCGGAAGTGGTCGGCGCGGGCGTAGCCGTCCTCCAGCTGAATGCCGTCCTTGAGCCGCTTGCCCAGGTCACGCGGGAGCGGTCCCTGGATCGCGGCGAGGTAGGTCTTCTTCACGCCGTACTTGGGGTGGGTCAGGCGGTGCGCGAGTTCACCGTGGTTGGTGAGCAGGATGATGCCCTCCGTCTCCGTGTCGAGACGTCCGACGTGGAAGAGCCGGGTCTCGCGGTTGGTGACGTAGTCGCCCAGGCACTGCCGACCGTCCGGGTCCTCCATGGAGGAGACGACACCGGCGGGCTTGTTGAGCGCGAAGAAGAGGTACGACTGCGTGGCGACCGTCAGGCCGTCCACCTTGATCTCGTCCTTCTGCGGGTCGACGCGCCTGCCCTGCTCAAGGACGATCTCGCCGTTGACCTCGACACGGGCCTGCTCGATCAGTTCCTCGCACGTACGGCGCGAACCCATACCGGCCCGGGCGAGGATCTTCTGCAGGCGCTCGCCCTCCTGCTCGGCCCCGGGGAACGTCTTGGGCGTCTTGACCTGCGGCTTGTCGGCGTACCGGTCGCGGTTGCGCTGCTCGATCTTGGCGTCGAGCTCACGGGGACGGGATTCGCGCTGGCCGTGCGGGCCGCGACGCGGGGCACCGGCCCTGCCGCCGCCCTGCGGGGTCTTCGGGCCGCCCTTGGCGCCACCGCGGGCGGACGCGCCGCGGCCGCCCGACTTGCCGCCCTCGGAACTCTGGCTGCCGCCGACGTCGTAGCGGCGCTCCTCGGGCCGGGGGCGGCGGGGGCGCTGCTCCTGCTTGTCGTCGCGCCCCTTGTCGCCGCGCCCCTTGCCGCCGGCGCCCCGGGAGTCCCGGTTCCCGCCGGCGCCCCGGGAGTCCCGGTTGCCGCTTCCGCTGTTCCTGCCGCTGCTTCGCATCAAAATTCCGTCTTGTCGTCTGCGTCGGTGTCCGGTGCGTCCGGATCGAACGACGGCACACCCTCTTGTGTCTCGGCCTCGATCGCTTCCGCCTCGGGGAGGAAGGGCGCGAGCTCCGGGAGCTCGTCCAGGCCTCGCAGGCCCATCCGCTCCAGAAAGTAGTTCGTCGTCGTGTACAGGATCGCACCTGTTTCAGGTTCCGCGCCCGCCTCCTGGACCAGACCGCGCTGGAGGAGGGTGCGCATGACGCCGTCGCAGTTCACTCCGCGTACGGCGGAGACGCGTGATCGGCTGACCGGCTGCCGGTACGCGACGACCGCGAGGGTCTCCAGGGCGGCCTGGGTGAGCCGCGCCTGCTGCCCGTCGAGAACGAAGCGCTCGACGGCGTCGGCGTACTCCGCCCGCGTGTAGAACCGCCAGCCGCCCGCGACGAGCCGCAGCTCGAAGCCGCGGCCCTGGACGGTGTACTCGTCCGCGAGCTCCCGCAGCGCATCGGCGACCGCCCTGCGCGGCTGCTCCAGCACCTTGGCGAGGTGCTCCTCGGTGGCCGGCTCGTCGACGACCATGAGAACGGCTTCGAGCGCGGGCTTGAGATCACTCACGCGTTCCCCTCCTGCTCCTGGTTCTCGCGAACCTCTTGATCGAATTCATCGGTGACCAGGGGCTGCTCCGCGCCCTCGCCGCCGGTCCAGCGCACCATCAGCTCGCCGAGGGCGACTTCCTGGTCCAGGATGACGGCCTTCTCGCGGTAGAGCTCCAGCAGCGCGAGGAAGCGGGCGACGACGGTGAGGGTGTCGGGTGCGTCTGCGGCGAGCTCCCGGAAGCTGACCTCCCCGGCCTCCCGCAGCCGCGCGACGACCACTTCGGCCTGTTCGCGCACGGACACGAGGGGCGCGTGGATGTGGTCGATGTACACCTGCGGCTTGGGCCGGGGCTGCATCGCCTTCACCGCGAGCCTGGCGAAGCCTTCGGCGCCGATGCTGATGACGACCTCGGGCAGCAGCTCGGCGTGGTGGTCCTCGAGCCCGACGGTCCTCGGGTACCGCTTGCCCTCCGCATCCAGCCGCGCGCTGAAGATCTCGGCGATCTGCTTGTACGCGCGGTACTGCAGCAGCCGCGCGAAGAGCAGATCGCGCGCCTCGAGCAACGCGAGGTCGGCCTCGTCCTCCACCTCGGCGGTGGGCAGCAGCCGCGCGGCCTTGAGATCGAGCAGCGTGGCGGCGACGACGAGGAACTCGGTGGTCTGATCGAGATCCCAGTCGGGCCCCATGGCCCGGATATGCACCATGAACTCATCGGTGACCTTGGAGAGGGCGACCTCGGTCACATCGAGCTTGTGCTTGGAAATGAGCTGCAGGAGAAGGTCGAAGGGCCCTTCGAAGTTGGCGAGCCGTACTTTGAACCGCCCGTCGTCGGGGGTCTGAGGCGCGGCCGCGTGCTCCGCGGGCGGGGTTGCCGGAACCGCGGGCGCGGCGGGCTCCGGCGCGGCGGGCTCGGCCTCGGCCGCCACGGAGGAACCGGGCGGCTCCACCACCGCGGTCCCGGCGGGACCACCGTCGTCGCCGTGAGACAGGCGGCCAGGACCCGGGGCCCCGCCCCCGCCCGGCTCCGAAACCCTCCCGGGCACGAACACGGCATCCGGCCCGGCGGGACCACCGTCGTCCCCCTGAAACAGGCGGCCAGGCCCCAGGGCCCCGCCCCCGCCCGGCTCCGAAACCCTCCCGGGCACGAACACGGCATCCGGTCCGGCGGGACCACCGTCGTCGCCGTGAAACAGGCGGCCAGGGCCCGGGGCCTCGCCCCCGCCCGCGGCAGCAGCCACCCCGGCCTCCGGCGTGGCAGGCTCCGGCCCGCTCACCACCGCGGTGGCCTCCGCCCGAGCGGGCAGCTCCGGCTCCGACTCCACGGACGCGCCCGCAGGGCCCTCCGGCGCACCATTGTCACCGCGCAGCGGGCGACCCGGTCCCGGGGCCTCGTCCGCACCCGCGGCGGAGCCGCCTGTCGAGGCAGCGGGAAGGGGCGGGGTGGCGGAAAGCGCCCCCGGCGCCACCACTGTCGGCTCCCCGTCCGCACCGCTCCGCTCCAGCCGCTCGTCCCCCGGCTCGGGGGCCGGTACGGCAGGCGGAGGCGACCCGCCGCGGTCCGTGCCGGGGCCGCGGCCCAGCGAGCGGCGGGGCGGGCGGGTGGAGTCGTCGGTCGGCGGCATCGCGGTCCAGGGGCAAAAGGAGCAGGCAGGGCAGCGCGCAGGCTACCGTCAGCGGCCGCGCAGACGTCGCACGAGAATGCTCGCGTCGCCGCGCTGCTCGAGATCCGCCAGCACCACCGCCACCGCTTCGCGGACGATCCGTCCGCGGTCGACGGCCAGCCCGTGCTCACCGCGCAGCACCAGCCGCGCGTGCTCGAGGTCCATCAGTTCCTCGGCCGAGACGTAGACCGTGATCTTCTCGTCGTGCCGTTCACGGCCACTGGGCCGACGGTTCGCGCCACGCTGCCGGCGGCGCGTCTGTCCGGTCGGCGACACGGCGGCGGCTCCGGACGCGGCAGCGTCCTGCGGGCGGCGCCCCTTGGCACCGCCGGCCGACGCGGCCCGGTCGGCCTCCGCGCCCCGGCTGCGTCCTTCCGCGTGGCCGTCCGCATCCGCCGCGGAGTGCTCCTCCGAAGAAGAGGCAGAGGCAGCCGCGGAGGACGACGCCTCAGCCGCCCCTTCCCCGCCCGGATCGCTCTCACCCGCCGGCGCCGGCACCCTCGCCTCGCCGTTCGCCTGCCGCCGCGGGGACGACGACTGAAGTCCCATGCCCCCGGTCGTACGGAACAGTTCGTCGGCCCCGGGCAGACTCACTCGGCGTGACACCGGGCGAGCACCTCCCTGGCGAGCTGACGGTACGCGGCGGCGCCGACGGAGTTCGATGCGTACGTGGTGATGGGCTCACCGGCGACCGTGGTCTCCGGGAAGCGCACGGTCCGGCCGATCACCGTGTGGTAGACGTGATCGTCGAAGGCCTCGACCACCCGCGCCAGCACCTCACGACTGTGCACCGTACGGGAGTCGTACATCGTGGCGAGGATTCCGTCGAGCTCCAGGTCGGGGTTGAGCCGCTCCTGGACCTTCTCGATCGTCTCGGTCAGCAACGCCACACCGCGCAGCGCGAAGAACTCACACTCGAGCGGCACGATCACCTTGTGCGCGGCGGTCAGCGCGTTCACCGTGAGCAGGCCCAGCGAGGGCTGACAGTCGATCACGATGTAGTCGTAGTCGGACAGCAGCGGCTTCAGCGCACGCTGCAGCGTGGACTCGCGCGCGACCTCGCTCACCAACTGCACTTCCGCGGCCGAGAGATCAATATTGCTCGGCAGCAGATCCATATTGGGCACGGCGGTCTTGAGCAGCACCTCGTCCGCCGACATGCCCCGCTCCATGAGCAGGTTGTAGACGGTGAGGTCGAGCTCCATCGGGTTGACGCCGAGACCGACCGACAGGGCTCCCTGCGGGTCGAAGTCGACGAGCAGCACACGCCGTCCGTACTCCGCGAGCGCGGCGCCCAGGTTGATGGTCGACGTCGTCTTGCCGACGCCGCCCTTCTGGTTGCACATCGCGATGATCTTCGCGGGACCGTGATCGGTCAGCGGGCCCGGGATCGGGAAGTACGGCAGGGGTCGCCCGGTGGGGCCGATCCGCTCGCGGCGCTGACGCGCGGCGTCAGGGGCGAGGGTGGCCGCATACTCGGGGTCGGGCTCGTACTCGGCATCGGGGTCGTAGAAGTGCCCTTCGGGGACTTCCTCGTAGGCGGCGAAGTGGGTGGACTCTCGGCCACTCTCGTTGCCGGCCATGGCGTTCACGTGTTGGCCGTCCATCATCTTCATCGTGTGGGCTGTCGTCGTGTGCGTCGTGTGCTGTTGTGTCGCGAAGGTTCGGACAGCGACGGAGCCGACAGCCTCGAGCCCGGGCTGTTCCCTTGACGGGACCTGGCCCCGCGCAGGCATTCCCGGTTGACCACCCCCGGGAGTAAATGTCGACTCATTCACAAGTCGTCTTACCTCCTTGGACGTGACCAGGAAACTTATCGATAGGTCAGCGTGGCACCATGCCGACGGTTGGCGACTCTATGGCGTGTCACCGGTCCGCAGCAACACAATCCGCCGGACCCGGCTCGATGTGTCGGCAACCGAACACCCTTCTGTCAAGGGTGCTCAGGACTCTTGGCGTGACCCGGCCCGGACGTTTCGAGGGTGTGCGAAACGGTTAAAGGGTTACGTTCGAGGCGAGTTGAGCGAGCCTCACAAAGCGGGCGGATACGCATCCGGCCGGACCTTGCTCGGCAAGGTCCGGCCGCGGGCGCGAGATTGACGAGGCGCGTTGACGCGTCAGCCGAGCAACGTGCTCAGTTCGGTGCTCTCCAGGCCGTGAGCCTCGGCGACCGGGCCGTAAACGACCTGGCCGTCATGGGTGTTGAGACCCTTGGCGAGCGCCGGGTCGCGGCGCAGCGCCTCGACCCAGCCGCGGTTCGCGAGCTCCACGATGTACGGCAGCGTCGCATTGGTGAGCGCGTAGGTGGAGGTGTTGGGCACCGCCCCGGGCATGTTGGCGACGCAGTAGAAGACCGAGTTGTGGACCATGAAGGTCGGCTCGGCGTGAGTGGTCGGACGCGAGTCCTCGAAGCAGCCGCCCTGGTCGATTGCAATGTCGACAAGTACACTTCCGGGCTTCATCTTGGCGACGAGCTCGTTGGTGACCAGCTTCGGGGCCTTGGCGCCCGGGATGAGAACGGCGCCGATGACGAGGTCCGCCTCGACGACGGCCTTCTCCAGCTCGAAGGCGTTGGAGACGATCGTCTTCACCTTGGTGCCGAAGACCTTGTCGGCCTCGCGCAGCTTGTTGATGTCACGGTCGAGCAGGGTGACGTGGAAGCCCATGCCGACGGCGATCTGCGTGGCGTTCCAGCCGGAGACGCCACCGCCGATGACGACGGCCTCGCCGGCCGCCGTGCCCGGGACGCCGCCCGGCAGCACACCGCGGCCGCCGACCGAGCGCATCAGGTGGTACGCGCCGACCTGCGGGGCCAGCCGGCCCGCGACCTCGGACATCGGGGCGAGCAGCGGCAGCGTGCGGGTGGCGGTCTCCACCGTCTCGTACGCGATGGCGGTGGTGCCGGACTCGAGCAGCGCGTCCGTGCACTCGCGGGATGCGGCGAGGTGCAGGTAGGTGAAGAGGGTCTGGTCCTTGCGGAGGCGGTGGTACTCCTCGGCGATGGGCTCCTTGACCTTCAGCAGCAGGTCGGCGGTGGCCCAGACCTCGTCGGCGGTGGGCAGGATCTGCCCACCGGCGGCGACGAACTCGTCATCCGTGATCGAGGAGCCGAGACCGGCGTTCTGCTCGATGAAGACCTGGTGGCCGCTGCGCACGAGCTCGTGCACACCGGCAGGGGTGATCGCCACCCGGAACTCGTTGTTCTTGACCTCGCGGGGGATGCCGACCTTCACGTCGATCACGGTCCTTGACTCAGGGGTATACGGGTGCAATGCCATACATACCCGGATACGCGTGGCGCACCGGAAGACACCACGAGAGCATGTGGCAGAGCCAGTCTAATGAAGGACTTCGCGCTGTCTAGCCTTACAAAGCATTAATCTTTGGCCGAAGTGCTACGGATTTCGTAGGCAGGATCATCGGTACCCTCTGTTCCTAGCAGCTTCTCCGCCATGGCGCGGTGCAGCCTCGCGGCTGTCGGGTCGCCGAGCCGGTCGAGGGTGTCGGCCAGCCTGAGCTGCAGAGCTGCCTGCAGCCGTGCGTCCCCGGTCTGCCGCGCCAACTCCACCGCCTCCTGGCAGGTGCGCAAGCACTCCTCCGGCCGGCCCGCGTACTCCTGTACGCGCGCCACCTCGCTCAACGCTCGTGCCCGGGACGGCAGATCGCCGAGCCTGCGGTAGCCGGCCACCGCCGCCCGCCAGTTGCGCAGCGCCTCGCCGTACCGCCCCGCATAGGTGTGCACGGCACCCAGCCGGCCGTACAGCCGGGCCTCGTCGGCCCGCTCGCCGCGCGCCTGCCGCTGGGCGAGCGCCCGCCCGTACCAGTCCGCGGCCCGCTGCCAGTCCCCCAGCTCCTGGTAGGCACCACCTACGGATTCCATCGCGCGGCCCGTCGCGTACGGATCGTTCGCGGCCCGTCCGGCGTCCAGAGCCGCCCGGTAGCGGGCCAGCGCCTCCTCGGTACGACCGGTCTGAGCATCCAGATCGGCAAGATTCAGCAGGGCGGCGGCCCTTTCGCGGTGCAGCCCGCGACGCTCGGCCACGCCGAGCACCAGCTGGTGCAGTCCGTAGAGCTCGGCAGCCGCGTCCTCGGTGCCGCGGTGCGCGGCCAGCGCCCGGACCAGGGCCGCGACCAGCCGCCGCGCCAGGGTGTCCAGCTCGCCGTCCTCGACCGCGAGCCGCGCCGAGGCCAGCAGCGCGGGCAGCCTGATCCGCAGCCACTCGGCGGCGGCCGACGCGGTGGAGAACCGCAGCGCGCGCGGCAGACCGGCCAGCTTCATGCGGGCCGGGGAGCCGTCGGGCTCGGTGATCGCCCGGCAGGAGTGCAGCTGCCGTACGGTCCGCTCCAGCATCCGCGCCCGGGCCAGCTGTACCTCGGCCGGCCGGTCGTGCGTCTGCAGCAGGGTGCGCAGCAGCGGCAGGAGAGCGCCCGGCACTTCGTGGTGGTCGCCGGCCGAGCGCACAAATCCCAGGTCGGCGAGGTCGCAGAGGGTCGCTTCGGCGGTCTGCAACGAACAGCCGGCCAGCGCGGAGGCGGTGTGCGCGTCGGCGACCCCGCCGGGCGCGAGGGACAGCAGTCGCAGCATCCCGGCGGCCGACGGCGGCAGGGACTCGTACACCAACCGGAAGGCACGGGCCAGCGGCCGGCCGACCTTGGGCTGCTCGCTGTCGTCCGGCAGAGCGCGCAGCCGCTTGGCCACATCGGCGACCGACGCCCTCGGCCGGGCAGCGAGCCAGCCGCCGACCAGGACCAGCGCGGTGGGCAGCCCGCCGCACTCCTCCGCGATGGCCTCGGCGGCCTGCGGATCCACGGTGATCCGCACCGATCCGGTGAAGGTGCCGAGCAGCTCGATCGCGGACTTGGCGTCCATGCCGCCGAGCGTGCACGGCCGTACATCCGGAATACCGGTGAGCGGGCCCTCGGCCACGGCCACGGCCAGGCAGTCGGGGTTGTCGGGCAGCAGCGGGTCGACCTGCTCGGCGTCCCCCGCGTCGTCGAGAAGCAACAGCATCCGGCGTTCGGTGAGCGCCTCGCGCACCATCCCGGTCAGCTCGTCCTCGTCGGCGCCGGGCGGCGACGCGATACCGAGGGAGTCGAGCAGTCCGCGGGCCGCCCGCTCCATCGGGACCCGCCGCCCGCCGGGCTCGGACAGCCGGGCCCGCAGTACCCCGTCGGGGTAGCCGGCGGCGACCCTGCGGGCGAGTTCCTCGGCGAGCGCGGTGCGCCCGGAGCCGGGGCGCCCGGCGATCAGCAGCACCCGGGCACGTGGGGCCTTGCGTCCGGAGATGGTGTCCAGACCGGCTCGTTCGATATCGGCCCGAAGGGACTTCAGCTCCCGCTGGCGCCCGAAGAATTGGCTTCGGTACGCCTTGGCCGGGCCGCCCACGTCCACCGCCTGATCCGTCACGGGCCACGCTCCCGTCAGTCCGCGCACGAGCCAAGCCCGCAAGGGACTCCGCACGGGCGATCCGAGCGTAGTTCACGCTCTGCAACGAGCGTGGCAGAGCGCGGCGGGGGCGTCGCCCGATCGGATCAGCGGATTGTCCGACCGGAACTTCTCCCGCACGCCCCAGGCGTCGCTCAGGCCTCGAACGGGCGCGCCGGCCACGGCGCCTCGGCCGGCCGCAGCGTGTCGACGCCGTCGCCGTTCAGCACGGCGGTCAGCGACAGCACGCCCACCACCAGGGCGTTGTTGTGCAGGTCTCCGGCGAGCACACCGCGTACGAGATCCTCGAGCGGAACCCGGGCCAGCTCCATGTCCGCCTCCTCATCGGAGACCTCGAAGCGCTCGCCCTCGGCCTCCGACAGATCGCCGGCGAGGAAAATCCGTACGGCCTCGTCGCAGCCACCGGGCGTGGTGTAGACGTCGGCGAGCACCCGCCAGTCCTCGGCCTTGACGTGCGCCTCCTCGTACAGCTCGCGCTGTGCGGCGTGCAGCGGGTTCTCGCCCGGCACATCGAGCAGACCGGCCGGGATCTCCCAGAGCTTGTGGCGCACGGGGTGCCGGTACTGGCGCAGTACGAGGACGCGGCCGGAGTCGTCGAGCGCGAGGACCGCAACGGAACCGGGGTGCACCTGGTAGTCGCGGCGCGCGACGGTGCCGTCCGGCATGACCACGTCGTCGGTACGGACACTGGTCTTGTTGCCCCGGAACGGCGTCGTGGTCGCGGTGACCGGCCATTCCTCGGGGGTGTCCTTGAGCTCCATGTACGTCCTCCACACCACAAACAGAAACCGGGGTACGAGTCCCAAAGGACACGTACCCCGGCAACCGTATCGCTTGGGACTACTTGCCCGTCTTGCGCTCCACCGCGGCCTTCACCAGACCGGCGAAGAGCGGGTGCGGACGGGTCGGGCGGGAACGCAGCTCCGGGTGCGCCTGGGTGGCGACCAGGTAGGGGTGCGTCTCGCGCGGGTACTCAACGTACTCGACCAGCTTGTTGTCGGGAGACGTGCCCGAGAAGAGGATGCCCGCCTTCTTCTCCAGCTCCGCGCGGTAGGCGTTGTTCACCTCGTAGCGGTGGCGGTGGCGCTCCTCGATGTACGGCTGGTTGTCATAGACCTCGCGCACGATCGAGCCCTCGGCGAGCTTCGCCGGGTAGAGGCCGAGCCGCATGGTGCCGCCGAGGTCGCCCGCACCCTCGACGTACGCCAGCTGCTCCTCCATCGTCGAGATGACGGGATGGGCGGTGGCGGCGTCGAACTCGGTGGAGTTGGCGTCGGGGATCTCGGCGAGGTTCCGCGCGGCCTCGATCACGATGCACTGCAGGCCGAGGCAGAGACCGAGCAGCGGGATCTTGTTCTCACGGGCGAACTGGATCGCGCCGACCTTGCCGCTGACACCTCGGTCGCCGAAGCCGCCGGGGATGAGGATCCCGTCGACGTCTCCGAGCTCCTTCTCGGCGCCGGCCTGGGTCTTGCAGTTGTCGGAGGCGACCCACTTGACCTTGACGCGGGCCTTGTTGGCGAAGCCGCCGGCGCGTAGCGCCTCGGTCACCGAGAGGTACGCGTCCGGAAGGTCGATGTACTTGCCGACGAGCGCGACGGTGACCTCGTGGTCGGGGTTGTGGACCCGGTCCAGCAGGTCGTCCCACGTGGTCCAGTCGACATCGCGGAACGGCAGATCCAGCTTGCGCACGACATACGCGTCCAGACCCTCGGTGTGCAGCACCTTCGGGATGTCGTAGATCGACTTGGCATCGATCGCGGCCACGACGGCGGCCTCGTCGACGTCGCACATCAGCGAGATCTTGCGCTTGATCGCGGTCGGTACCTCACGATCCGCGCGGAGCACGATCGCGTCCGGCTGGATACCGATGTTGCGCAGGGCTGCGACCGAGTGCTGGGTCGGCTTGGTCTTCAGCTCGCCGGACGGGCCGATGTACGGCAGCAGGGAGATGTGCACGACGAAGACGTTGTCGCGGCCGACCTCGTGGCGGACCTGGCGGACGGTCTCCAGGAACGGCAGCGACTCGATGTCACCGACCGTGCCGCCGACCTCGGTGATGACGACATCGACGTCGTCGGTGGCCATGCGGCGGATGCGGTGCTTGATCTCGTTGGTGATGTGCGGGATGACCTGCACGGTGTCGCCCAGGTACTCGCCGCGGCGCTCCTTGGCGATGACCGTGGAGTAGACCTGGCCGGTGGTGACGTTGGCCGAGCCGTCGAGGTCCACGTCGAGGAAGCGCTCGTAGTGGCCGATGTCCAGGTCGGTCTCGGCGCCGTCGTTGGTGACGAACACCTCACCGTGCTGGAACGGGTTCATCGTGCCGGGGTCGACGTTCAGGTACGGGTCGAGCTTCTGCATGGTGACCCGCAGGCCCCGTGCCTTGAGCAGCGCGCCCAGGCTGGAGGCCGTGAGGCCCTTGCCGAGGGAGGAGGCGACACCCCCGGTGACGAAGATGTGCTTGGTCGTCATGGATTTGGGCGGCATCGCCAAGAGGGGGCTCCCGTGGTCGCGAGGTGAGGTGCGTACCGGCGACCCTTCGAGGGGTTCGGGGGGTGCCGTCGCTGCGGTTTCGGGGCCCCTGTTTTGCACAGGGCGGCCACCGGTCCACGGGGTACCAGGGTATCAGCGACAGCGGGTGACCGCTTCCGGCCGCGCCCTCCCCCATGCGCACCCCGTTCATCCGGGGATCACCCTTGGCTCACCCGTTCGGCGGACTCGGGTTGCCGGGAGCGGTACGCAGATCCTTAAGGTGCGACGTATCCTGCTCGGACACTCGCTGCCGAGCCAGGCCGGCAAACGGCACCATCCCCGTCCGTCACCCGGAACATCGCGCTCGTCAACGACCCTTGACCGCAGTAAGCGCCCCGAGGGGCGGACGTGGCCGTTCGACTGGAGATGCACGTGGCCGGGCGCATCGAGGATTACGCACTCATCGGAGACATGCAGACCGCTGCCTTGGTCTGCCGGGACGGCACAGTGGACTGGCTGTGCCTACCCCGCTTCGACTCGCATGCCATCTTCGCCGGGCTGCTCGGCACCGAAGACCACGGTTTCTGGCGGCTCGGCCCGGCGCATGCCGCGGATGCCCAGCCTCCGTCGGCCGCCCGGCGCCGCTACCGCGGGGACTCGCTGATCCTCGAATCGGAGTGGGACACGCCACGCGGCACGGTCCGTGTGACGGACTTCATGCCGCCTCGTGACGGCGCGCCCCAGCTGATCCGGATCGTGGAGGGCGTGAGCGGGCGGGTGCGGATGCGCTCGGCGCTGCGTATGCGTTTCAGTTACGGGCGTGTGGTGCCGTGGGTCCACAAGGTCGACGGGCGCACGGTCGCCGTCGCCGGGCCCGACTCGGTCTGGCTGGACACCTCCGCGGAGACGTACGGCAAGGACCTGACCACGTACTCCGACTTCACCGTCGGTCCCGGTGAGCGGATCGCCTTCACCATCAGCTGGCAGCCCTCGCACCACCATCCGCCCTCGCTGCCCGACCCCGAGGGCTCGCTGGAGGCGACCTCGGACTTCTGGCGGGAGTGGGTCGAGCACTGCACGTACAACGGGCCCTACCGCGAGGCCGTGGTCCGCTCGCTGATCACGCTGAAGGCGCTGACGTACGCGCCGACGGGCGGGATCGTCGCGGCGCCGACGACCTCGCTGCCGGAGGAGATCGGCGGCGAACGGAACTGGGACTACCGCTACACCTGGCTGCGCGACGCCGCGATCACCCTGTCGTCGCTGCTGCGCACCGGCTACCGCGAGGAGGCCCGCGCCTGGCGCGAGTGGCTGCTGCGTGCGGTCGCCGGTGACCCGGAGAACCTGCAGATCATGTACGGGATCGCGGGCGAACGGGAGCTGGGCGAAGCCGAGTTGGACTGGCTGCCGGGCTACGAGAACTCGACTCCGGTACGGGTCGGGAACGGCGCCGCGCACCAGCTGCAGCTGGATGTGTACGGCGAGGTCACCGAGGCGCTGCATCTGGCCCATATGACGGGTCTCGCGCGCAACGACTACGCCTCGCTGCTGCAGCTCAAGCTGATCCGCTACCTGGAGAAGCACTGGGACCAGCCGGACGAGGGCATCTGGGAGGTGCGCGGGCCGCGCCGGCACTTCGTGCACTCGAAGGTGATGGCCTGGGTCGCGGTCGACCGCACCATCAAGCTGATCGAGTCCGGCGACGCGGACGGCCCGATCGAGCGGTGGCGCGAGCTGCGCGACGACATCCACCGCGATGTCTGCGAGAAGGGTTACGACAAGGAGCGCAACACCTTCACGCAGTCGTACGGCTCGAAGGAACTGGACGCCTCGCTGCTGCTGATTCCGCAGATGGGCTTTCTGCCGCCGGACGACAAGCGCGTCATCGGCACGATCGAGGCGATCCAGCGGGAGCTGGCCACGGAGGACGGTTTCGTACTGCGCTATCCGACCGCGGGCGAGAATGCCGGCGTCGACGGCCTCAAGGGCGACGAGGGCGCGTTCCTGGCGTGCTCGTTCTGGCTCGCGGACGATCTGGCGATGATCGGTCGGGTGGACGAAGCACGGCGGCTGTTCGAGAAGCTGCTCTCCCTGCGCAACGACCTTGGGCTGCTGGCCGAGGAATGGGATGCGACGCTGCAGCGCCAGGTGGGTAACTTCCCGCAGGCGTTCAGCCATGTGCCGCTGATCGACACGGCACTGCGGCTGACAGCTTCCGGCGCTTACGGAGGGTAGCGGCGGGGCTTCGCGGCAGGACCGCTCGACTGATCATCTCTCCCTCATCGGGACTACGATGAGAAGGTCCTGTCGCGCCCTCGGAAGGGGGCCACTATGGCGCCCCAAGGCATTGCGGAGGCGGCGCTGGCCGGTCTCCGTCAAGAACTGACCGGCACAGCAGTCGCCCCCGGCGATCCGGGGTACGACGAGGCTCGCGCCATCTTCAACAGCATGATCGACCGGCGACCCGCCGTCGTCGCGCAGTGCGAGACGGAAGCGGATGTGGCCAGGGCGATCAGCTTCGGCCGGGACAACGAGCTGGAGATCGCCGTCCGCGGCGGCGGCCACAGCGTCGCGGGCACGTCGCTGACCGACGGCGGAATCGTGGTCGACCTGCGCCGTATGCACATCGTGATCGTCGACCCCGTGTCCCGGGCGGCACGCGTCGGCGGCGGCGCCACCATGAGCCATCTCGACCGGGCCACGCAGCCGCACGCTCTGGCGACCACCGGCGGCCGTGCGTCCACCACCGGCGTGGGTGGCTTCACGCTCGGCGGCGGATCCGGCTGGCTTGAGCGCAAGCACGGCTTGGCCTGCGACAATCTGATCGCCGTCGAGCTGGTGACTGCCGACGGCGAGACCGTCCACGCCAGTGCGGACGAGAACTCGGAGCTGTTCTGGGCGCTGCACGGCGGCGGCGGCAACTTCGGGGTGGCGACCGCGATCACCCTGCAACTGCACGCGCTTCCCGCGATGTCGATGGTCATGCTGCTGTTCCGGCCGGAGGCGGGACCCGAAGTCGTGCGTGCCTACCGTGACTTCATGGAGTCCGCGCCGGACGAGGTCGGCGGTGGCTGCATCTATCTCACCGCGCCGCCCGAGCCATTCGTCCCCGAGCAACTGGTCGGCAAGCTCGTGTGCACGGTCCTGGTCACCTACACGGGCACGGAAGAGGAGGCCCGGCAGGTGACCGCGCCGCTGATGGGGCTCGGACACGAGGCGGAAGTGATCACGGAGCTGCCGTACGCGGAGCTGCAGTGCATGCTCGACGACCCGCCCGGGATGCGTAACTACTGGTCGGCCGAGTACCTCAGCGGCTTCCCGGACGAGGCCGTGGACGCCTACTGCTCGCGTGCCGACACCATGCCCGTGCCCACGGCCACGCAGCACGTCCTGTTCCCGGTGGGCGGCGCGGTGGCGAGGAGCCCGGACGACTATCCGCTGCCCTGGCGCACCGCGCCGTGGACCGTCCATCCCTTCGGGATCTGGGAAGACCCGGCCGACGACGAGCGCGGCATTCACTGGGTCCGCGACGTACGCGCGGCCGTACGGCCCTGGTCCCACGGCTCGGTCTATCTGAACTTCATCGGGAACGAGGGGCGGGGGCGGGTCCTCGAGGGCTTCGGCGAGGAGAACTACCTTCGCCTCGCCGCGGTCAAGGCGAAGTACGACCCCAACAACGTGTTCCGGCTGAACCACAACATCAAACCGGCGTTCTGAGACGAGTCGCCCGGCAAACGCCCGCGCGGGCCGACATGGTGTCGGGTTGCCGCGCGGGCGATGCCGGTCGGGACGCACCGGGTGATGCGCACACGTGTACGGGCCCGGTAGCGTCCGGAGCCGGGGCGGCCGGCGCCCGTCGGACCGGATCGGAATGGCGAGGCGAGACTCAGTGGAGACGACCCAAGGTGGAATCACGGTGCAGCGGGCGCTCGAACTGCCCGGGCTGCGCGCCGGGCTTCCGGAGGTCGTCGCAGGCGCGGAGCGGCTGAACCGCACGGTGCGCTGGGTGCACGCGGGTGAGGTGCCCAACATCGCCTCGCTCCTCAAGGGCGGTGAGCTGCTGCTCACCACGGGCCTGGGCCTCGGCACCCGGCCGGCCGAGCAGCGCGCCTTCGTAAGGCAGCTGGCGGACCGAGGAATCGCCGCGCTGGTGGTGGAGCTGGGGCCGCGTTTCAGCAGGCTGCCGGCGACGATCGTGGAGACGGCCCGGGCGGCCGGTCTGCCACTGGTGCAGCTGCACCGCGAAGTCCCCTTCGTCTCGGTGACGGAGGAGATCCACACCGAGATCGTGAACGGGCACTACGCCCTGCTGCGGCAGGCCGAGGAAGTGCACCGGCGGTGTACGGAGGTGCTCCTCGACGGCGGCGGAGTGCCCCAAGTGCTGCGTATCCTCGCGGACTTCACCGCGAACCCGGTCTTCCTGGAAACGGCGGACGGGCAGCTGCTGTACGCGGCCGAGTCCGAGTCGGGGCAGGCCGGAGCCGATCCGCTCCAGGTGTGGGACGGGCTGCGCGGCCAGCGGGCGGCGCGGGAGTCCCCTCCCGCCGGCGCGGTCCTCGTGGACGTACCGGGCGGTGGGCACGGGGCGGCTTCGGTACGCGCCCGGCTGGTGCTGCTGGCCGTCGGCTCCCCGATGCTTCCGGTGCACCGGATGGCGGCGGAGCGTGCGGCCGGCCTGCTGGCGGTCGTACTCATGCAGGCACGCCAGGAGGAGGAGCTGGCGGCGCGCGGCCGCGGCGACTTCCTGACGGACCTGGCGGAGGGGCGCATCACGCCGGAGGACGCGCCGGCGCAGGCGAAGGTGCTGGGCTTCAGACCGGGCGAGGGCCCGCTGCTGCCGGTCGTGATGCGCCTCGCCGCGGAGCTCTTCCCCTCGGGGAACTGGGCGCTGCTGGCACGCGCGGTGCTGGAGGAGCTGGCGTCGGTAGGGGTGCCGGTGCTGCTGGGCGTACGTCCGGTGGAGGGCCGCGTACCGCTCCTGCTCGGCCTGCGCTCCGAGTCGGAACGCACGGCGGTCGCGGACCGGGTCGCCGCGGCGCTGCGGGCGGGTGTGGAACGGGCCGGCCTGGAGCGGGCGGGCGCGCATCCGCCGGTCGTGGTGGTGGGCATGGCGGGCGGCTGGGCGGCGGTTTCGGCGGGTCTGCGCCATGCGGCGGAGACGGCGACGGCGGCGCAAGGCCTCTCGGACCGCCCGTGGTACGACGCGCGCCGTCTGGACATCGACCTGCTGCTGTGGCGCCTCCGGGACCACCCGGACCTGGCGGCGTTCGTGGACCGCGCGATCGGCCCCCTCCGCGCCCACGACCGGGCGTCCCGCCCGCCGCTGCTCCCGACGCTGGAGACATACCTGGCCCACGCGGGCCGCAAGGCGGAGACGGCCCGCGAACTCCACCTGAACCGCCAGACGCTGTACAACCGCCTGGCCCGTATCTCGGAACTCCTGGGCACGGACTTGGACGACCCCCAAACGGTGCTGGCATTGAGCCTGGCACTGAGGGCGCGACGGCACGCGGGGTGAGGTGGGCGCCGCGGAGGTTTGGGGGGCCGTGCGGCGCGTACCCGGCGTTCCTGAGGACTCGGGGTGCTGCGCCGCGAAGCCGACGCGCTCGGGAGGAGCGGGGCCGCGCGCCGTGTACGCGGCACGCCACAGAGCCCGCGGGCTGCGCCGCGAAGCCGGCGTCTCGGGGTGCGGGGGCGTCAGCCCCGCGTACCCCATCCCCCGCGGCCCCGCGGGCAGCCCCCTCACCCGGCGGACGCGCTCGGAAAGTACGAGGCCGCGCGCCATGTACCCAGCACGCCACAAAACCCGCGGGCTGCGCCGCGAAGCCGGCGTCTCGAGGTACGGGGCGTCAGCCCCGCGTACCCCATCCCCCGCGGCCCCGCGGGCAGCCCCCTCACCCGGCGGACGCGCTCGGAAAGTACGAGGCCGCGCGCCATGTACCCAGCACGCCACAAAACCCGCGGGCTGCGCCGCGAAGCCGGCGTCTCGAGGTACGGGGCGTCAGCCCCGCGTACCCCATCCCCCGCGGCCCCGCGGGCAGCCCCCTCACCCGGCGGACGCGCTCGGAAAGTACGAGGCCACCCGCCGTGTACCCAGCAATCCACAAAACCCGCGGGCTGCGCCGCGAAGCCGGCGTCTCGAGGTACGGGGCGTCAGCCCCGCGTACCCCATCCCCCGCGGCCCCGCGGGCAGCCCCCTCACCCGGCGGAGGCGCACATCATATACAGCGGGAAGCGGCGGGCAGCGGGAAACCCAGCCCGAGCCTCAGCTCCACCCCGCCACGACCTCGTCGTACACGCTCAACACCAGCGCAATCGTCTCGTCCTCCGTCGGCCACGTCGCCGCCTGCGCCCGCCCCGCCGCCGCCAGCTCCTCCCGAACCCCCGGGTCACTCAGCAGCCGCGCCACCGCCCCGCCCAGCGCCGCCGCGTCGCCGTACGGAACGAGTTCCGCCGCCTCGCCCACCAGTTCCGGGATGCCGCCCACCGCCGTCGCAACCAGCGGGACGCCCAGTCGCAGCGCCTCCTGCGCGAGCAGCGAGCGGGCCTCCCAGCGGCTCGGCAGTACCGCCACATCCGCCGCCGCGAGCAGCTCACCGATGTCGTCCCGGCGCCCCATCAGCCTCACCGGCAGCCCCTCCGCCTCGATACGGCGCTGGAGCGCACCCCGCTGCCGTCCCTCCCCCGCGATCACGACCAGCGGCACAGGGTCCAGGCCACGCCACAGCCGGGCCGCATCCAGTAGCGTTCCGTACCCCCGGTGCGGCACCAGGCTCCCGACGGCCATCACCAAGGGGCGTTCGACAGCGCCCAGTTCGGCGCGTGCCTTGCTCTCCGCGCCGCCCGGCCCACCGCGCGGCGCGGGCACGGCGACCGGCGCGAGGCGGGCGTCACGTGCGCCCCGCTTGCGGGCCCGGTCGACCAGCTCGGAGCACGTACCGAGCACAACCGCCGCCGCCCGCGCGGCCCTTCGCTCCAGCAGGCGCAGCACCTGGCCACGTGCGCCGTCGTCGTGCGCCCGCGTGTGCCAGGTGACGACCAGAGGCACGCGCTGCCCGCTCAGCGCCAGCGTGGCGCGTACGGCGGCGTGCAGCCCGTGCGCGTGCACGACGTCCACTCCCGCGCACGCCGCGCGCAGCGCGCCGACCGCCGCCGGGTCACCGCGCCGCGGTACGGGCGCGAAGTGGGCCCCGGCGCCGGGGAAGTCGTAGACGTGCTCCAGTTCAGCGGGAGCGCACACCGTCACCCGCACGCCCCGCGCCACCAGCCCCGCGGCCAGCGACCTGACGTGCGCGCTGCTGCCCGCGCTGCCGCCGCCCAGCACTTGGACCGTACGCAGCTGTGTCACTCGGCCAAGGATGCCAGCCCGTACGCACGTTCCGGCACCGTCGGGGCGTCGTGCCCGTGTCCGGAACCGGACTCCGTACGCCGGATCACCCACACGGGTGATCCGGCGAGCCGACTGACGGTGTCTCCGTGCGCGGCCGCGGCGACGGGGCCGGCAGCCTGAACGGCAAGCCCGGCACGGCGACACGGCCGCGGGCCATGGGGTACTGCCCGCCCCGCGGGCTACCCGTCCGCCCGGGCCGTCGCCAGGAACTCCTCCGCCGCGGGCTACCCGTCCGCCCGGGCCGTCGCCAGGAGCTCCTCCGCGTGCGCACGGGCCGTCTCCGAGTCCTCCTGGCCCGCCAGCATCCGCGACAGCTCGCGCACCCTGTCCTCGCCCTCCAGGACCGTCACACCGCTTCGCGTCACCGTGCCGTCGTTCGTCTTCTCGACGAGCAGCTGCCGGTCGGCGAACGCCGCCACCTGCGGCAGATGCGTCACCACCACCACCTGCGCCGACTTGGCAAGCTTCGCCAGCCGCCGGCCGATCTCCACCGCCGCCTTGCCGCCCACGCCCGCGTCGACCTCGTCGAAGAGATACGTCGGCACCGGATCGGTCCCCGCGAAGACGACCTCGACCGCCAGCATCACCCGCGACAGCTCACCGCCCGACGCCCCCTTGGCGATCGGCCGCGGCGGCGCGCCCGGGTGCGGGGCCAGCAGCAGTTCGACCTCGTCGACGCCGGACGGCCCGTACACCACCGCGCGGCCGCCGACCTCGACGCCGGAGGCCTCATGGCCGGACTCGGTCTGCCTGATGTCGAAGGACACCCGCGCATGCGGCATCGCGAGTGAGGCCAGCTCCGCGGTGACCGCCTCGGCGAACCGCGCCGCCGCCTCCGTACGCGCGTCGGTCAACGCCTGCGCCAGACCGGACAGTTCGCTCCGCAGCGCGTCCCGCTCCGCCGCCAGCTCGCCGATCCGGTCGTCGTCGCCGTCCAGCTCGGTGAGCCGACCCGCGCTCTCCTCCGCCCACGCCAGCACGGCGGCAATGCCTTCACCGGTCCCGCCGTACTTGCGCGTCAGCCCGGTCAGCGCCGCCCGCCGTTCCTCCACCGCGGCCAGCCGCAGTGGATCGGCGTCCAGATCGTCCGCGTACCCGGCCAGCTCTCCCGCCACGTCACCGAGCAGGATGGAGATCTCGCCCATCCGGTCGGCGAGCCCGGCCAGCGCGGGGTCGTGCGAGCGTACGGCGTCCAGGGCCCGTCCCGCGCCCGCGACCAGCGTCGTCGCGTCGACGCCCTCCGGGTCCTCGGGATTGCCCGCCAGCGCGCCGTGCGCGAGCGACGCGGCGGACGCCAGCGCCTCGGCGTGGCCCAGCCGCTCCGCCTCCGCGGCGAGTTCGACGTCCTCGCCGGCCCGCGGTTCGACGCCCGCGATCTCGTTCAGCCCGAAGCGCAGCAGATCGGCTTCCTGCGCGCGCTCACGGGCGCGCGTGGTCAGCTCGTCCAGTTCGACGGAGACGGCCCGCAGCCGCCGGTACGCGGCCGCGTACTTGGCGTGCGGCCCGGTGACCGCACCGCCCGCGTACCGGTCGAGCGCCTCCCGCTGCCGCGCGGGCCGCAGCAGCCCCTGCTGGTCGGTCTGGCCGTGCACGGCGACGAGTTCGTCGGCCAGCTCGCCCAGCACGCCCACCGGCACGGACCGCCCACCGACGTGGGCGCGCGAGCGCCCCTCCGCGGAAACGGTCCGGCTGATCAGCAGCATGCCGTCCTCGAGCTCGGCCCCGGCCTCCTCGGCCCGTACCGCGGCGGGGCCGTCGGCGGACACACTGATCCGCCCCTCCACCACCGCCGCCTTGGCGCCGATCCGCACCAGGGCGGGGTCGGCGCGCCCGCCGAGCAGCAGCCCCAGGCTGGTGACGACCATGGTCTTGCCCGCGCCCGTCTCGCCGGTCACCGCAGTGAAACCGGGTGACAGCTCGACGACCGCGTCGTCGATGACACCGAGCGACCGTATCCGCATCTCCTCCAACACGGACACGACCTTACGAGGTCCGGGGCCCGCTGTGCGACGGACCCCGGCCTCCGATTCACTCTCCCGGGCAGCGGAGAGTCACCGCAGCCCCTTTGTCCGCCGCAGCAGTCGGACATAAGGGCCCCATCGCGACCTGCGTCCGCCCTCCGCCCGGTCCAGGCTGTCCTCGATCACGGCGTCGTGCTGCCGACGCCGGAAGAGCGGCCACGTCAGCCGGTCGGGGCCGCGTACGCGCATCGCGAGCAGACTCCACGACGTACTCGTGGAAGCCGCGGAAGCCGTGGAAGCCGCGTCGCGGCCCGTGAAGCGGAAACGGACCCACCGGCCGGGCGCGTACTCGACGACCGTGTGGCGCACCGCACCGTGCCCGCCCTTCCCGCCGACCCCGAGCGACCGGTCGAGCCTCATCCGGAGCCACGACTCGTACGGCCGGAGCCCGTCGTCCGGCGCGGAGAGCGAGTCCGGCAGCGCGCCTGCCTCTCCCACGGATGGGCCAGGACAGCCCGCCGGCGCTAGTGCGGCGCGCCGCGCCAACCGGACACCGGCAGCGCGAACTTGGCAACCAGACGGTCCGTGAAGGACGCATGGTGCAGTCGCGCCAGCCGTACGGGAACGGCCCCGCGCCGCACCTCCACCCGTGCGCCCGGCGGCAGTTCGATCGTCCTGCGCCCGTCGCACCACAGCACCCCCTGCGGTGTGTGCGGCTGCACCTCCACCGCGAGGACCGACGTCGGCGAGGTCACCAGCGGCTTGGCGAACAGGGCGTGCGCGCCGATCGGCACCATCAGCAGCGCCTCCACCTCGGGCCAGACCACCGGGCCGCCGGCGGAGAACGCATACGCGGTCGAGCCGGTCGGCGTCGCGCAGACGATGCCGTCGCAGCCGAAGCCGGTCACCGGCCGCCCGTCGATCTCGAGGATGACCTCGAGCATCCGCTCGGGCGAGACCTTCTGCACCGCCGCCTCGTTCAGCGCCCAGTCCCGGTGCACGACATCGCCGTTGCTGTGCACGACGACATCGATGGTCATGCGCTCCTCGACCTCGTACTCGCGGGTGACGACGCGGTCGACGACCTTGTCGAGGTCGTCGCGCTCGGCCTCCGCCAGGAAGCCCACCCGCCCCAGGTTGACGCCGAGCATCGGCACCCCGGAGGCGCGGGCGAATTCGGCGCCGCGCAGCAGGGTCCCGTCCCCGCCGAGCACGATCAGCAGTTCACAGCCGTCGAGTACGTCGGGAGTCGCCTCGCGGACCGTCTCGACGGACGGCGGCAGCGGCAGGTCGGCCGCTTCCGCCTCCAGTACGCGTACACCGAGACCGCTGCGCAGCAGCCCCTGTACGACGAGTTCGGCACTGCGGATCGCCGCAGGTCTGCCGGTGTGTGCGAGCAGGAAAACGGTACGTGCTGGTGTCGCTGCCGTTGTCGTTGTCAACGAGGTCCCTCCGCCACTGCACGGTCGACGTCCGCCGGGTCGAGCTCGGGCGCTCCGGCCCGGAGCCACAGAAAATACTCGACGTTTCCGGAGGGGCCCGGCAGCGGGCTGGCCGTGATGCCCAGCACGCCGAGACCGAGCTCCCCCGCCTTGCGCGCCACATTCCGTACCGCGTCCGCGCGCAGCTCCGGGTCACGGACGACCCCGCCGCTGCCGAGGCGTTCCTTACCCACCTCGAACTGCGGCTTGACCATCAGCACCAGATCCGCGCCGGACGCCGTACACCGGACGAGCGCGGGCATGACGAGGCCGAGCGGAATGAAGGAAAGGTCCCCCACCACCAGGTCCACCGCCTCACCGTCGATCGTCTCCAGCGTCAGCTCGCGCACATTCGTACGGTCCTTGACCGTCACGCGTTCATCACTCTGAAGAGACCAGGCGAGTTGTCCGTATCCGACGTCAACGGCGACGACATGGGCGGCGCCCGCCCGCAGCAGTACATCCGTGAATCCGCCGGTGGACGCGCCCGCGTCCAGTGCCCGCCTGCCCTCGACCTTCAGCCCGAGCGGCACGAAGGCCGCCAGCGCGCCGGCGAGCTTGTGTCCGCCGCGCGAGACGTAGTCGGGGTCGCTGTCGTCTGCGGTGACGACGACGGCGACGCTGGTCTCGACCTGGGTCGCGGGTTTGGTCGCGGTGTTGCCGCCGACCGTCACCCGTCCCGCGGCGATCAGCTGGCTCGCGTGCTCGCGCGAGCGTGCGAGGTTGCGGCGTACCAGCTCGGCGTCGAGACGGCGGCGGGCCACTCCTGCCACGTTCGGTTCAGCTCCTGTTGTCGTACGAGGGTGATGGCGAGGGCCCCTGAGGCGCAGGTGCCGGGCGTGCGTCGAGCGCGGTCAGCGCGTCGCGCAGCCCCCGGTGTACATCCTCGTACACCTCGAGGTGTCCGTCCGCCGGGAGGTGGTCGGCGTCGGCCAGCCGCTCCAGCCGGTCGTCGACGTCGGCGTTGCCGGTCGGCACGCGCTGCACGCCGACGGGCGCGGGCGCGGCAGGGTCGTACGCCTGACGGGCAGCCGCCCCGGGCCCCGCCGGCTCCCGGCTCTCCCGGTCCGGGTTCTCGGACGCCGGGTTCTCGGACGCTGGGTTCTCCGGCTCCGGGCTCACTGGTCCCTCCTGAAACCCCTGCTCCTGGATCTCAGGGCCCGGCATCGAGTCGCTCATGCCCAGACGCTACCGCGAAGCGCTGAGGTACCGTCGATCACGATGGCGACGACGGAAGAGTGCCGCAGCGCACTCGACAAACTCTCGGACAACCTGGCACAGGCGGACGGTGATGTACGCAGCGCTGCCGCGCTCGACCGTTCCCTCAGCTGCCACATCAAGGACCTGGACATCACCTTCACCGGCCGCCTCGTGGACGGCCGGATCGATGTGGTCGACACGCTCCAGGGACCGCCGCCCGACAGGGCTCAGATCCGTCTCGCGATGACCGGCGACGATCTGGTGGCCATGGTGAACGGTGAGCTGAACTTCGCGAAGGCCTGGGCCTCCGGCCGGGTCAGGCTCGAGGCCGGCTTCCGCGATCTGCTGCGCCTGAGGACGCTGCTGTAGCGGTCAGTGCACTGCCGTGACGGCCAGGACGCTGCCGTGACGGCCAGGGCACTGCCGTGACGGCCAGGACGCTGCCGCGACGGCCAGGACGCTGCCGCGACGGTCGGGGCACTGCCGCGACGGCCAAGACGCTGCCGCGACGGCCGGGCAGCTGCTTCAGCGGTCAGGACACCACCGTGGCGCTACGCCTCCGGGACGCCGGCACCACCAGCGGCGTCCCGGACTCCGGGTCGTCGATGACCTGGCTCTTCACCCCGAAGACCTGCTCCACCAGCTCGGCGGTGACCACATCCGCGGGCGCGCCCTCGGCGACGATCTTCCCTTCGCGCAGCGCGATGAGGTGTGTGGCGTAACGGGCGGCCTGATTGAGGTCGTGCAGTACGGCGACAAGCGTCCGCCCCTGCGTCTCGTGCAGCTCCGAGCACAGGTCGAGCACCTCGAGCTGGTGCTGGATGTCGAGGAATGTCGTGGGCTCGTCGAGCAGCAGCAGTGGGGTCTGCTGAGCCAGTGCCATCGCGATCCATACGCGCTGCCGCTGCCCACCGGACAATTCATCGACATAGCGTTCCGCCAGTTCGCCGACTCCGGTCGCGGCCATCGATTCCTCGACAATCCGCTCGTCCTCCGGCGACCACTGACGCAGCAGCCCCTGGTGCGGATAGCGGCCGCGTGCGACGAGGTCGGCGACCGTGATCCCGTCCGGTGCGATCGACGACTGCGGCAGCAGGCCCAGCGTCCTGGCGACCTTCCTGGCCGGCAGCGAGTGGATGGTCTGTCCGTCCAGCAGGACCCGTCCCTCGGACGGCCTCAGCATCCGGGACAGGGCACGCAGCAGTGTCGACTTTCCGCAGGCATTGGGGCCGACGATCACCGTGAAGGAGTTGTCGGGGATCTCCACCGAGAGGTTCTCGGCGATGACCCGCTGGTCGTAGCCGAGGGTGACCGATTCCGCGGTGAGGCGCTGCATTGTCGTCGCACTCCTGGATTCCGATGGTTCGTCTGCCACGGGCTTCACCGTGCTCATATGCGTCCTGCCTTGCGTTCGGTGACCAGCAGCCAGAGCAGATAGCAGCCGCCGAGCACTCCGGTCACCACACCGACCGGCAACTGCCGCTCGCCGAAGGCGTTGGTGGCGATCCAGTCGGCGACCAGCAGCAGCGCGGCGCCCATCACCGCGGCGGTGGCCAGGTTCGGGCCGGGCGAGCGGGTCAGCCGACGGGCGAGCTGCGGTGCGCTCAGCGCGACGAAGGTGATCGGCCCCGCCGCCGCGGTCGCGACCGAGACCAGCAGGACGCCGGCGCTCAACAGCACCACACGGGTACGTTCGACCGGCGCGCCCAGCGCGTACGCCGCGTCGTCGCCCATCTCCAGCATCCGCAGCGGCCGCCCGTACCCGGACACCAGCGGCACGAGAACGGCACACACGCCCAGCAGTGGCCAGACCTGCGCCCAGTCGCGGCCGTCGAGCGAGCCGGTCATCCAGAGCGTGGCCTGGATGGCGTCGACCAGGCTGGCCTTGGTGAGCAGATACTGGTTGGCGGCGGTGAGCATGGCGGCGATGCCGATACCGACGAGGACCAGCCGGTAGCCGTGCACCCCGCGCTTCCAGGCCAGTACATGGACGCCGACGCCGGTCGCCACTCCGCCGACGAGCGCGCCGCCCGCCACCGCGACGGCCCCGCCATGGAAGAGCACGATGACGCTGAGCGCGCCGACGGTCGCGCCCTGCCCGAAGCCGATGACGTCCGGACTGCCCAGCGGATTACGGGTGATGGACTGGAAGATCGCGCCGCTGAGGGCGAGCGAGGCGCCGACGAGCACTCCGACCAGCACTCGCGGCAGCCGCAGATCCTGAACGATGAACTCCTGCGCCGGCGTGCCGTTCCCGAGCAGCGTGGCGATCACCTCGCCGGGTGAGATCGGGAAGTCGCCGCTGCCGACGAGTACGACTCCGGTGGCCGCTGTGGCCGCGGCGAGCAGCAGCACGACGACGGCCGCGCGGGGATCGACCCGGAAGGAGAGCCCGCCGGGGGTACGTATGGCTTTCACTGGGATTTCCCTCGCATGACGTTCCGGGCAGGTCGGCGGAGCTGTCTGTCCTGCCGGGGGTCCGGAGGTTGTCCCCCGGGAAGACACAGCACGGCCTTCACAGCTGGGCCATCCTCTTGCGGCGTACGAGATGGATGAAGACGGGCCCGCCGATCAGCGCGGTGACGATGCCGACCTGCAACTCGGCGGGGCGGGTGATGACCCGGCCGACGACATCGGCGCCCAGCAGCAGGACGGGCGAGAGGACCGTCGCGTACGGCAGGATCCACCGCATGTCCGGACCTGTGACGGCGCGGACGAGATGCGGGATCATCAGCCCGATGAAGACGATCGGCCCGCAGGCGGCGGTCGCCGACCCGCACAGCAGAGTGACGGCGAGCATGGAGAGGATGCGGGTGCGGTTCAGATGCGCGCCCAGCGCGCGGGCGGTGTCGTCACCCATCTCCATCGCGTTCAGCGGCCGTGCGAGCAGCAGCGCGAGCACCACGCCGATGCCGATGAAAGGCGCCACCTTGCCGATGGTCTCCATATCGGCCGAGGCCAGCGAGCCGACCGTCCAGAACCGAAGCCGGTCGAGCGCGGCCGCGTCCAGCAGCTGTACGGCGTGGATATAGCCGACGAGCGCGGCGCTGACGGCGGTTCCGGCGAGCGCGAGGCGTACCGGTGTCGCGCCCCGGCTGCCGCCGAGGATGTACACGAGCGCGGAGACGATGCCCGCGCCCAGGAACGCGAACCACACATAGCCGGTGAGCGAGGTGACGCCGAGGAAGCTGATGGCGGAGACGACCGCGGCCGAGGCGCCGGCGTTCACACCCAACAGCCCCGGTTCCGCGAGCGGGTTGCGGGTCAGCGCCTGCATCACCGCGCCGGCGAGTCCGAGAGCCGCGCCGACGATCAGGCCGAGCAGGGTCCGCGGTACACGAACATCGTGGACGATCACGTCGTTGCCGGCGCCCGAGTTGTGGAACAGGCCGTGCCACACATCGGACAGCGGCATCGACTTGGCACCTGTCGCGATGCTCGCGAGGCAGACCAGCAGCAGGATGCCGACGGACACGAGCAACCCGGTGGCGCGCAGCGCGTGGCGCCTCCGGGATGCGGGTGCGGATTGCGGCTCGGCGCTCTGTATGGGGGGACTGTCGACCAACACGAGGTTAGGTTAGCCTACCCTCGCCATGGTAAGGGGACTCCCCTTCCGTGAATGGCTCCGGCCGGACCAGCCTCCCCGGCCGCCGACTCCGGCGCGAAGAAAGGGAGTCGGCGCTTCAAGGACGACCGCGGAAGGAAGAGACGCATCGTATGGACCGAAGTCCCTCCGCCCCGCCCGCGGGACACGGCCCTACAGGCCAAGCCGGGACAGCACCTTGCCCGCGTCCAGCTCGCACACGCCGTCCCCGGCGTCGGTCCAGGCCGCAGCGCACAGCGCCCGCAGCCCGTCCAACGGCTCGCCGTCCCCGTCGAGCGCCAGCTCGTCCTCCCGTACGGACGCGGTCCACCCGCCGCAGGTGAACCCGCTCTCCGCCTCCCCGACTTCGGGCTGCCCGGTCAGCATCCCGCGCAGATCGGCGTCCACATAGGTCGGCCGGTGCTCGGGCCGCGCGGCCAGCAGCTGCGCGCCGTCCGTCACCCCGGTCAGTACGAGCAGCGAGTCCACGCCGCCGTTGAACGCACCCTCGATGTCCGTGTCCAGCCGGTCCCCGACCACCAGCGGCTTACGCGCACCCGTCCGCAGGATCGTCTCCTTGTGCATCGGCGGCAGCGGTTTGCCCGCCACCTGCGGCTCCGCACCCGTCGCGATCCGTACGACCTCCACGGCCGCACCATTGCCCGGCGCGATCCCACGCGCACTCGGAATCGTCAGATCCGTGTTGGAAGCGAACCACGGCACGCCCCGCGCGATCGCGTAACAGGCCTCGGCGAACCGCCCCCAGGCCAGGTCCGGACCGCCGTACCCCTGCACCACCGCCGCCGGATCGTCGTCGGCGGATTCCACCGGCTCGAGCCCGCGCTCGCGCAGCGCGACCCGCAGCCCCTCCCCGCCGACCACCAGCACCCGGGAACCGGCCGGCACCTGCTCGGAGATCAACCGGGCCACGGCCTGTGCGGAGTTGATGACATCCGCCGCGTCGGTGGGCACGCCCAGCTCGGTGATGTGCGCGGCCACGGCCTCGGGCGGCCGCAGCGCATTGTTGGTCACATACGCGAGATGCATCCCGCCGTCCCGCGCCGTCAGCAGCGAATCCACGGCGTGCGCAATCGCCTCACCGCCCGCGTACACCACTCCGTCGAGGTCGAGCAGCGCCGTGTCGTACGCCTCGCTCAGCGCCGTCGCACTGCCGCTCGGCCGGTTCCTGCTCTGCTGGCTCATTCGTTTCCGCTCCTCGCTCAGTGTCGCTCCCCCGATCATCGCTCATGCGCGCGACCCACATACGATGCACAAATGAACACCGAAGGTCCCGCGGCCAATGACGGTCTGCACCTGATCCCGTTCCGTGGACTGCGCTATGTCCCTGAGCGGGTCGGCAGCCTCGCCGCCGTGACCTCACCGCCGTACGACGTCGTCGTCAGGCCCGACGGCCTGCTCCATCTGGAGTCGGCGGATCCGCACAACATCGTCCGGCTGATCCTCCCGCAGGCGAACACCGCCGGCGCCCGCAACCAGCAGGCCGCCGACACCCTCGACCGCTGGCTCTCCGAGGGCATCCTGGCCCCGGACCCCGAGCCCGCGTTCTACGTGTACGAGCAGCGCAAGGACGACATCCTCCAGCGCGGCATCATCGGGGCGCTCGCACTGTCCGAACCGTCCGAGGGCGTCGTCCTCCCGCACGAGGACGTGATGCCGGACGTCGTCGCGGACCGCGCGGCGCTGATGCGTACGACCGCCGCCAATCTGGAACCGCTGCTCTTCACCTACCGCAGCATGGGCGGTGCGACCGGCGCGACCGCCGTCATCGACCGCACCATCCTCCGTACCCCGCTGCTGGCCACCACCACGGAGGACGGCTTCAAGCACCGGCTGTGGTCCGTGACGGACCCCGACGACCTGTCCGAGGTCCGCGCAGATCTCTCCGACCACCAGGCGCTGATCGCCGACGGCCACCACCGCTGGGCGACCTATCTGCGGCTGCGCGCCGAACACCCTTCCCCGAGCCCGTGGAACTACGGCCTGGTCCTGCTGATCGACACGGCCCGCTATCCCCTCAGGGTGCGCGCCATCCACCGCCTGTTGCACCGCCTCCCTGTCTCCGAGGCGCTGGCCGCTCTGACCGGCTCCTTCCGCATCCAGCAACTCGACGGCCCGCTTCCGCAGGCGCTCGAGACTCTCGCGAACGCGGCCGCCGAGGGCAACGCATTCCTCCTCGCGGGCGACGGCGGATTCCACCTCGTCGACCGCCCGGACGCCAAGCTGCTGTCCCGTACGGTCCGGCGCGACCGCCCCGAGGCCTGGCGCACACTCGACGCCACGGTCCTCCACTCCACGCTCCTGGACCACATCTGGCGGATCCCGGACACCCCGGAGCACATCGCCTACATCCATGACACGGAGGCGGCCGTCGAGCAGGCGGAACGCAAGGGCGGCACCGCGGTGGTGATGCATCCGGTGCGGGAAGAGGTCGTGCGGAATCTCGCTCGCGAGGGGGTCACGATGCCCCGCAAGTCCACGTCGTTCGGCCCGAAGCCGGCGACGGGCCTGGTCCTCAGAAGCCTCGCACTGGACTGACGAACCGACGAACTGACGACGAGAACCGACGACGAGATACGGACATACGAAAGGGCGGCACCCATGCCGGGTGCCGCCCTTTCCGTCTGCGTGTACTTACCAACTCGGCCCTACTCGGCCTTGTCACCCTCGGCCTCGCCGTCGACGTCACTTTCGGCCTCGTCGGTGGCGGCGGCCGGCTCCGTGGACGCGTCGGGCGCCTCGTCCTCGACCATGGCGTCGACGAACTCCACACCGTCTATCTCGGCGAGCCGGTCCGAGGCGTCGGTCGCCCCGTCCTTGTCGGCCTCGAGCGCCTTGGCGAACCACTCACGCGCCTCGCCGTCGCGCCCGGCGGCCAGCAGCGCGTCGGCGTACGCGTAACGCAGCCGCGCGGTCCAGGGCTGTACGGAGTTGGACGCCAGCTCGGGGCTCTGCAGGGTCACGATGGCAGCGTCGATCTGCCCCATGTCCCGTCGCGCTCCGGCCGCGACCAGCCGCATTTCGACCTGGCCGGCCTTGTCGAGCTTCTGCACCTCGGGCTCACCGGCCATCGCCATCGCCCGCTCGGGCCGCCCGAGCCCCCGCTCGCAGTCCGCCATGACGGGCCACAGCTCGACGCTCCCGGTCATCCGCTTGGCCGCCCGGAACTCGGCAAGCGCCTCCGAGTACTTCTGCGTCGCGTACGCGGCGAAACCCGCGGCCTCGCGCACGGCGGCCACACGAGAAGCGAGCCGCAGCGCCACCTTGGAGTAGGCGTACGCCTGCTCGGGGTCCTCGTCGATCAGATTGGCCACCATGACGAGGTTCTTGGCCACGTCCTCGGCGAGGCCCTTCGGCAGGCTCTGAAGCTCCTGCCGTACGTCCTTGTCGATCTCGTCGCCCGTGACGTCCTCGGGAATCGGCAGCCGCTTGATCGGCTCCCGGTCACCGCGGTCGCGGTCGTCGCGCCGCCCGTAGCCACCACGGTCGTCACGAGACCCGCGGTACCCGCCACGGTCGTCACGCCGGTCGTCGCGCTGCCCGCGGTACCCACCGCGGTCGCGGTCGTCACGACGGGGGCCACTCGGCCGGTCGTCGTCACGGCGTGCGCCGTACCCGCCACCGCCGCTGGGACGACCGCCACGGTCGTCGTCGCGACGCGGACCACTCGGCCGGTCGTCGCGTCGGCCGTAGCCACCGCCGCCACCGCCGGAACGGTCGTCCCGCCGGCCGTAACCACCGCCGCCGCCACTGCCGCTGGGACGCGACCCGTAGCCGCCACCACTGCTGGGACGACCACCACGGTCATCATCACGACGCGGCGCACGGTAGCCACCACGGTCATCATCACGACGCGGCCCACGATCCCGGTCGCGGTCCCGGTCATCACGCCGGAAGCCACCGCCACGCTCGTCGTCACGACGGGGGCCACTCGGCCGGTCGTCGTCACGGCGTGCGCCGTACCCGCCACCGCCGCTGGGTCGTCCACCACGGTCGTCGTCACGACGCGGACCACTCGGCCGGTCATCACGACGGCCGTAGCCACCGCCGCCACCGCTGGGACGACCGCCACGGTCGTCGTCACGGCGTGCGCCGTACCCGCCACCGCCGCTGGGTCGTCCACCACGGTCGTCGTCGCGACGCGGACCACTCGGCCGGTCATCACGACGGCCGTAACCACCGCCGCCGCCACTGCCGCTGGGACGACCGCCACGGTCGTCGTCACGGCGTGCGCCGTACCCGCCACCACCGCTGGGGCGCGACCCGTAACCGCCACCACTGCTGGGTCGTCCACCACGGTCGTCGTCGCGACGCGGACCACTCGGCCGGTCATCACGACGGCCGTAACCACCGCCGCCGCCACTGCCGCTGGGACGACCGCCACGGTCGTCGTCACGGCGTGCGCCGTACCCGCCACCACCGCTGGGGCGCGACCCGTAACCGCCACCACTGCTGGGACGACCACCACGGTCGTCGTCGCGACGCGGACCACTCGGCCGGTCATCACGACGGCCGTAACCACCGCCGCCGCCACTGCCGCTGGGACGACCACCACGGTCATCATCACGACGCGGCCCACGGTAGCCACCACGGTCATCATCACGACGCGGCCCACGATCCCGGTCGTCACGGCCGCCGCGGAAGCCGCCCCGGTCGCCACCGTCCTTACGACGCGGCTCGCGCTCCGGACGGTCGTCGGGAGAGTTGGTGGACATCGGCGTGACTCCTGTCTTCGGGTACTGCAGTCATTCTCGCGCAGCCGGCCATCGGACGCGCTTCGAAAAATAGGCAAAACAAAAAAGGACCCGTAGCCCAGCGTGAACGCTGGACCACGGGTCCTTGAAAGATTGTTCGGCGGCGTCCTACTCTCCCACAGGGTCCCCCCTGCAGTACCATCGGCGCTGAAAGGCTTAGCTTCCGGGTTCGGAATGTAACCGGGCGTTTCCCTAACGCTATGACCACCGAAACTCTATCGGGCCACCCCGCACAGCGGGATATCGGCGCTTAGCGAACAAGCACACTCTTCAATTAAGTAAATAAGTGTGAAACTTTGTTCAACCGGTGCGACTGTTCGCAACCCGGGAACAACACAGTGGACGCGAGCAACTGAGGACAAGCCCTCGGCCTATTAGTACCAGTCAGCTTCACCGGTTGCCCGGCTTCCACATCTGGCCTATCAACCCAGTCGTCTACTGGGAGCCTTAACCCCTCAAGGGGGTGGGAGTCCTCATCTCGAAGCAGGCTTCCCGCTTAGATGCTTTCAGCGGTTATCCTTTCCGAACGTAGCCAACCAGCCATGCCCTTGGCAGGACAACTGGCACACCAGAGGTTCGTCCGTCCCGGTCCTCTCGTACTAGGGACAGCCCTTCTCAAGACTCCTGCGCGCGCAGCGGATAGGGACCGAACTGTCTCACGACGTTCTAAACCCAGCTCGCGTACCGCTTTAATGGGCGAACAGCCCAACCCTTGGGACCGACTCCAGCCCCAGGATGCGACGAGCCGACATCGAGGTGCCAAACCATCCCGTCGATATGGACTCTTGGGGAAGATCAGCCTGTTATCCCCGGGGTACCTTTTATCCGTTGAGCGACGGCGCTTCCACAAGCCACCGCCGGATCACTAGTCCCGACTTTCGTCCCTGCTCGACCCGTCGGTCTCACAGTCAAGCTCCCTTGTGCACTTACACTCAACACCTGATTGCCAACCAGGCTGAGGGAACCTTTGGGCGCCTCCGTTACCCTTTGGGAGGCAACCGCCCCAGTTAAACTACCCATCAGACACTGTCCCTGATCCGGATCACGGACCCAGGTTAGACATCCAGCACGACCAGAGTGGTATTTCAACGATGACTCCCCCTGAACTGGCGTCCAGAGTTCACAGTCTCCCACCTATCCTACACAAGCCGAACCGAACACCAATATCAAACTGTAGTAAAGGTCCCGGGGTCTTTCCGTCCTGCTGCGCGAAACGAGCATCTTTACTCGTAGTGCAATTTCACCGGGCCTATGGTTGAGACAGTCGAGAAGTCGTTACGCCATTCGTGCAGGTCGGAACTTACCCGACAAGGAATTTCGCTACCTTAGGATGGTTATAGTTACCACCGCCGTTTACTGGCGCTTAAGTTCTCAGCTTCGCCACACCGAAATGTGACTAACCGGTCCCCTTAACGTTCCAGCACCGGGCAGGCGTCAGTCCGTATACATCGCCTTACGGCTTCGCACGGACCTGTGTTTTTAGTAAACAGTCGCTTCTCGCTGGTCTCTGCGGCCACCCCCAGCTCTGGCAGTAAATGCCGTCACCGGTGATGGCCCCCCTTCTCCCGAAGTTACGGGGGCATTTTGCCGAGTTCCTTAACCATAGTTCACCCGAACGCCTCGGTATTCTCTACCTGACCACCTGAGTCGGTTTAGGGTACGGGCCGCCATGAAACTCGCTAGAGGCTTTTCTCGACAGCATAGGATCATCCACTTCACCACAATCGGCTCGGCATCAGGTCTCAGCCTTAATGTGTGACGGATTTGCCTATCACACGGCCTACACCCTTACCCCGGGACAACCACCGCCCGGGCTGGACTACCTTCCTGCGTCACCCCATCGCTTACCTACTACCACCTTGGGCCGGCGGCTCCACCACTCCCCTCAACTCCGAAGAGATCAGGGCGGCTTCACGGCCTTAGCATTAATGGGCTCGATACTGGGCGTTTCAAAGCGGGTACCGGAATATCAACCGGTTGTCCATCGACTACGCCTGTCGGCCTCGCCTTAGGTCCCGACTTACCCTGGGCAGATCAGCTTGACCCAGGAACCCTTAGTCAATCGGCGCACACGTTTCTCACGTGTGTATCGCTACTCATGCCTGCATTCTCACTCGTGAACCGTCCACCACTCGCTTACGCGGCGGCTTCACCCGGCACACGACGCTCCCCTACCCATCACAGCGGGCGTTGGCCCTATTGCTGCAATGACACGACTTCGGCGGTACGCTTGAGCCCCGCTACATTGTCGGCGCGGAATCACTTGACCAGTGAGCTATTACGCACTCTTTCAAGGGTGGCTGCTTCTAAGCCAACCTCCTGGTTGTCTCTGCGACTCCACATCCTTTCCCACTTAGCGTACGCTTAGGGGCCTTAGTCGATGCTCTGGGCTGTTTCCCTCTCGACCATGGAGCTTATCCCCCACAGTCTCACTGCCGCGCTCTCACTTACCGGCATTCGGAGTTTGGCTAAGGTCAGTAACCCGGTAGGGCCCATCGCCTATCCAGTGCTCTACCTCCGGCAAGAAACACACGACGCTGCACCTAAATGCATTTCGGGGAGAACCAGCTATCACGGAGTTTGATTGGCCTTTCACCCCTAACCACAGGTCATCCCCCAGGTTTTCAACCCTGGTGGGTTCGGTCCTCCACGAAGTCTTACCTCCGCTTCAACCTGCCCATGGCTAGATCACTCCGCTTCGGGTCTTGAGCGCGCTACTGAATCGCCCTGTTCGGACTCGCTTTCGCTACGGCTTCCCCACACGGGTTAACCTCGCAACACACCGCAAACTCGCAGGCTCATTCTTCAAAAGGCACGCAGTCACGACTGCATGTGCAAGCACACACAGCGACGCTCCCACGGCTTGTAGGCACACGGTTTCAGGTACTATTTCACTCCGCTCCCGCGGTACTTTTCACCATTCCCTCACGGTACTATCCGCTATCGGTCACCAGGGAATATTTAGGCTTAGCGGGTGGTCCCGCCAGATTCACACGGGATTTCTCGGGCCCCGTGCTACTTGGGTGTCGCACAAGCAAGCCGCTGATGTTTCAGCTACGGGGGTCTTACCCTCTACGCCGGACCTTTCGCATGTCCTTCGCCTACATCAACGGTTTCTGACTCGCCCAACAGCCGGCAGACTGTTGAAGTGCGATCCCACAACCCCGTATGCGCAACCCCTGCCGGGTATCACACGCATACGGTTTGGCCTCATCCGGTTTCGCTCGCCACTACTCCCGGAATCACGGTTGTTTTCTCTTCCTGAGGGTACTGAGATGTTTCACTTCCCCTCGTTCCCTCCACACTGCCTATGTGTTCAGCAGTGGGTGACAGCCCATGACGACTGCCGGGTTTCCCCATTCGGAAACCCCCGGATCAAAGCCTGGTTGACGGCTCCCCGGGGACTATCGTGGCCTCCCACGTCCTTCATCGGTTCCTGGTGCCAAGGCATCCACCGTGCGCCCTTAAAAACTTGGCCACAGATGCTCGCGTCCACTGTGCAGTTCTCAAACAACGACCAGCCACCCACCACCCCGCTCTCACGAGCGAGTTCACTGGGGCCGGCATCGCGAAGGGCGAGCTCACGCTCGCACCCTCAGATACCCAACAGCGCGCCCGGCACGACCCACCAACTCTCACGTTCCACGCCGAAGCAGTACTAGTGAAGCCAGCAAACCGTGCCGAATAGTCAACGTTCCACCCATGAGCAACCAGCACCGGACATTCGCCGGTGTTCTGGCCTCTGACCGGGCAAGCCCGGTAAGAAGTGCTCCTTAGAAAGGAGGTGATCCAGCCGCACCTTCCGGTACGGCTACCTTGTTACGACTTCGTCCCAATCGCCAGTCCCACCTTCGACAGCTCCCTCCCACAAGGGGTTGGGCCACCGGCTTCGGGTGTTACCGACTTTCGTGACGTGACGGGCGGTGTGTACAAGGCCCGGGAACGTATTCACCGCAGCAATGCTGATCTGCGATTACTAGCAACTCCGACTTCATGGGGTCGAGTTGCAGACCCCAATCCGAACTGAGACCGGCTTTTTGAGATTCGCTCCGCCTCGCGGCATCGCAGCTCATTGTACCGGCCATTGTAGCACGTGTGCAGCCCAAGACATAAGGGGCATGATGACTTGACGTCGTCCCCACCTTCCTCCGAGTTGACCCCGGCAGTCTCCTGTGAGTCCCCATCACCCCGAAGGGCATGCTGGCAACACAGAACAAGGGTTGCGCTCGTTGCGGGACTTAACCCAACATCTCACGACACGAGCTGACGACAGCCATGCACCACCTGTATACCGACCACAAGGGGGGCACCATCTCTGATGCTTTCCGGTATATGTCAAGCCTTGGTAAGGTTCTTCGCGTTGCGTCGAATTAAGCCACATGCTCCGCTGCTTGTGCGGGCCCCCGTCAATTCCTTTGAGTTTTAGCCTTGCGGCCGTACTCCCCAGGCGGGGAACTTAATGCGTTAGCTGCGGCACCGACGACGTGGAATGTCGCCAACACCTAGTTCCCAACGTTTACGGCGTGGACTACCAGGGTATCTAATCCTGTTCGCTCCCCACGCTTTCGCTCCTCAGCGTCAGTAATGGCCCAGAGATCCGCCTTCGCCACCGGTGTTCCTCCTGATATCTGCGCATTTCACCGCTACACCAGGAATTCCGATCTCCCCTACCACACTCTAGCTAGCCCGTATCGAATGCAGACCCGGGGTTAAGCCCCGGGCTTTCACATCCGACGTGACAAGCCGCCTACGAGCTCTTTACGCCCAATAATTCCGGACAACGCTTGCGCCCTACGTATTACCGCGGCTGCTGGCACGTAGTTAGCCGGCGCTTCTTCTGCAGGTACCGTCACTTTCGCTTCTTCCCTGCTGAAAGAGGTTTACAACCCGAAGGCCGTCATCCCTCACGCGGCGTCGCTGCATCAGGCTTTCGCCCATTGTGCAATATTCCCCACTGCTGCCTCCCGTAGGAGTCTGGGCCGTGTCTCAGTCCCAGTGTGGCCGGTCGCCCTCTCAGGCCGGCTACCCGTCGTCGCCTTGGTAGGCCATCACCCCACCAACAAGCTGATAGGCCGCGGGCTCATCCTTCACCGCCGGAGCTTTCAACCCCTCCCCATGCAGGGAGGAGTGTTATCCGGTATTAGACCCCGTTTCCAGGGCTTGTCCCAGAGTGAAGGGCAGATTGCCCACGTGTTACTCACCCGTTCGCCACTAATCCACCCCGAAGGGCTTCATCGTTCGACTTGCATGTGTTAAGCACGCCGCCAGCGTTCGTCCTGAGCCAGGATCAAACTCTCCATGAATGTTCTCCCGTGATCGGGATCAACACCACTTAGAGCGGAACAGCCGGTCGGAATAAGACCGACTGTTCACAGCGTCCTCGCTGTGTCATTGCCTGCCACTGCAGAGCAGTAGCAGGACTTTCAAAGGAACCTCGAACCTGCCGAAACAGGCCGGGGTATCAACATATCTGGCGTTGACTTTTGGCACGCTGTTGAGTTCTCAAGGAACGGACGCTTCCTTTGTACTCACCCGCAGAACATTGTCTGGGGCTTTCCTCCGGGCGCTTCCCTTCGTGTTTCCAACCTTACCAGATCCTTTTCCCGTTCCGTTTCCGGTTAGGAATTTGATTCCAGTGGCCGTTGGGGGCCTTTTGCCTTTCGGCGTGTTCACTACTTTAACCGATTCCCCAGGCGACTCATAATCGAGTCATTCGGCTTGGATTTCGGCATGCCGAAATCCCACCCGGTTGGGTTGGTAGTAAGTAGTGGATGGCCACTTCGGGTTGCTGAACAGCAGGGCCCGTTTCAAGCGGCTCGGGCTACGTTAGGCGTCCCGGCAGGCCGAGTCAAGTTGCCCTGCGGCGCGGCGTATGGGCCCGGTAGGGGCTCACAGTGGGGTCGCCGTCGATCCAGAACCGCCAGGGGTGGTGGGCGCCCTCACCGCCGACTCCCGTGCGCGGGCCGCTGCGCACCTGGTCAGAGCTCGGTGCGGTACCGGGCAGTAGGGACAGTGGGGCGGTCGGGCCGGCGCAGAGGTCGGTGCCGTTCAGGTCGCGGTCGACGTCGAGGGCCGTGGCCAGACGGGCCGGGCCTTTGGCCAGTTCCTTGTCACTACGGGCCGAGAACCGTCGTTTACGTGCGAGGTCGGCGCCTACTCGGATCTCACCTGCGCGCAGGAGGACACCGCTCGCCATGCCCTCCGGGCCGCACACCACATTGAGGCAGTGCCACATGCCGTAGGTGAAGTAGACGTACGCATGGCCGGGCGGTCCGAACATCACGTCGTTGCGCGCGGTGCGGCCGCGGTAGGCGTGGGAGCCGGGGTCGACCTCGCCCGCATACGCCTCTACTTCGGTGAGGCGCAACTCGATGGGACCGCCGTCGGTCAGGCGTGTCAGGGTGCAGCCAAGGAGCTCCGGGGCGACCTCCAGAACAGGGCGGTCGAAGAACGCCCGGGGCATCGGCGTACGGTCGGGGCTCTCGATCATGGCGTATGAGCCTAGCGGGGAACCGACTACGGTCGTCGCGCGTATGTAGGGGTCAGGACCAAGAAGGAGTGGACATGGGCTTCAAGAGGCTGCTTGCAAGCTTGGGCGCCGGCGGTGCTTCCGTGGAGACGGAGCTGACCGAGGCGAACGTGGTGCCCGGTGGTGTGGTGCAGGGCGAGGTGCGCATCCAGGGCGGCTCGGTGGATCAGCTGATCGAGGGGCTCTCCGTCGGTCTGCAGGCGCGGGTCGAGGTCGAGGGTGGTGACCAAGAGGTCAAGCAGGACATCGAGTTCACCAAGCAGCGGCTCGGTGGCGCCTTCGAGGTGAAGGCAGGGGCTGTGCACGTGGTGCCGTTCGGGCTCGAGATTCCGTGGGAGACCCCGGTCACGAGCATCGCCGGGCAGCAGCTGCGCGGGATGAACATCGGTGTGACGACGGAGCTGGAGATCGCGCGGGCCCTGGACTCGGGCGACCTGGACCCGATCAACGTGCACCCGCTGCCGGCGCAGCAGGCGATCCTGGACGCCTTCATCGGGCTGGGCTTCCGCTTCAAGAGCGCGGACATGGAGCGCGGGCACATTCGCGGTACGCGGCAGCGGCTGCCGTTCTACCAGGAAATCGAGTTCTTCCCGCCGCAGCAGTACCGGGGGCTGAACCAGGTCGAGCTCACGTTTGTCGCCGACGACCGCGAGATGGACGTCATCCTCGAGATGGACAAGAAGCCGGGGCTGTTCAGCGAGGGCAGTGACTCGTACAAGGCCTTCAAGGTGGGTCACCACGACTTCCAGTCGACCGACTGGGCGGCATACCTCAACCAGTGGCTCGCCGATGTCGGCGGGCGTCGTAACTGGCTCTAGGCTCGGATGCGGCAGGACAGGACAGCCGAATCGGAGGTTCAGACGTGACCGAGCTCAAGAGGGCGCCGCTTCCGCACGACTTTCATCCGGCGGTGCCGTCGTTCACGGTGGTGAGCGATGACATCGCGCCGGGGTCGGTACTGAAGGACGCCCAGGTCCACTCGGCGGGCAACACCTCGCCGCAGCTGCGGTGGGAAGGCTTCCCGGCGGAGACCAAGAGCTTCGCCGTGACGTGCTTCGATCCGGACGCGCCGACGGGCAGCGGTTTCTGGCACTGGGTGCTCTTCGACATCCCGGGGTCGGTCACTGAGCTGCCGGCGGGTGCGGGCAGTGGGAAGTTCGAGGGGTTGCCCGAGGGTGCCGTTCAGGTCCGCAACGACTACGGGTCGAAGGACTTCGGCGGTGCGGCTCCGCCGGCCGGTGAGAACCACCGCTATGTCTTCACCGTGTACGCGGTGGACCGGGCGAAGCTCGGGCCCGACGCGGACGTCTCGCCCGCCGTCGTCGGCTTCAATCTGCGGTTTCACACGCTGGCCCGAGCGCAGCTGATCGCTGAGTACGAGGGGCCCGCCTAGAGCTCAGCGTTCGTTTGTTGTTTGCCCTGCCCTGGTCTTGGAGAGATCAGGGCAGGGCATCTTTTATTGCGTTGTCCATCTCGGCGCGCCCGGCCAAAGTTGATCCAAGCCCAAGGCCCGCAATGGGCTGGGCCGGCGAACGGGAGGTGGGCGAGGTGCGGGACACGCTGGTACTGAATGCGAGCTTCGAGCCGCTGTCGACAGTGACACTCAACCGTGCGGTGGTGCTGGTCCTGCAGGACAAGGCCGTCGTCGAGCAGGCCCACCCCGGACTCCGTGTGCGTGCTGCCGCGGTCGATCTTCCGGTGCCCCAGGTGATCAGGCTCTGCCGCTATGTCAGGGTGCCTTTTCGAAGACAGGCGCCGTGGTCGAGGCGGGGTGTGCTGGTACGGGACCAGCACCGGTGCGCGTACTGCGGCAAGCGCGCCACGACTGTGGACCATGTGGTGCCGCGGTCGCGCGGTGGTGCGGACAGCTGGCTGAATACGGTCGCGTCCTGCGCCGAGGACAATCACCGCAAAGCGGACCGTACGCCGGAGCAGGCAGGGATGCCGCTGCTCCACGAGCCGTTCGTACCGTCTCCGGCGGACGCGATGCTGCTCGGGATGCGGGCCGGTGAGCGGTCGGAGCTGCCGCAGTGGCTGACGGCGCAGCCGGCCGCGTAGGAAGCAGCAGTCTTCATGAGGCCCGCCTCCGTTCGGAGGTGGGCCTTCCTGCGTCAGCGCAGCAGCAGTTGGACGATGGCGACGCTGCCGACCACCACGATCAGTACGCGCAGGGCCGTCGGCGGGAGGCGGCGGCCGATCTTGGCGCCGAGCTGGCCGCCGATGGCTGAGCCGACCGCGATCAGCAGGACCGCTGTCCAGTCGAAGTCCGCGACGAAGAGGAAGAAGAGCGCGGCGATGCTGTTGACGACGGCGGCGAGGACGTTCTTGGCGGCGTTGAGGCGCTGCAGGGTGTCGTCGAGCAGCATGCCCATCAGGGACAGGTAGATGATCCCTTGGGCGGCGGTGAAGTAGCCGCCGTAGACGCTGGCGATCAGCAATCCGATGAACAAGAGCGGGCCGCCGTCGGGGTGGGCGTGGCTGCCATTGCGCTCGCGGCGGCGCTGGACGGCCTTGGTGATGCGCGGCTGGAGGATCACCAGGATGAGGGCGAGCGCGACCAGTACCGGCACGATCGTCTCGAAGGCCGTCGAGGGGAGCATCAGGAGCAGCAGAGCTCCGCTGATGCCGCCGATCGCGGCGGCGATGCTGAGGCGCAGGAGGCGGCTGCGCTGGCCGGTGAGTTCGGCGCGGTAGCCGATGGCGCCGCTGACCGAGCCGGGAATCAGACCGAGGGCGTTGGAGACTGTGGCGGTGACCGGGGGCAGGCCGGTGGCGAGGAGCACCGGGAAGGTGATCAGTGTTCCTGAGCCGACGATGGTGTTGATGGTGCCGGCGCTGATGCCCGCGGCGAAGACGGCGAGCATCTCCCAGATGGTCACGCTGTGCCTCTCGATGATCGGTGCCGGATGCACCGATCATGCCTGAGGGGATACCGGGGTCAGTCGATGGGGGGCTGCTCGCGGCGTTCTGTGCCGTTGCCTCCGCCGGACTTGCCGGAGCCGGAGCCGCCGCCCATGCCGGCCATCGGGTTGAAGTTGCCCATGGCGCCGCTCAGACCCTTGAGCGCGTCGCCGATCTCGCTGGGCACGATCCAGAGCTTGTTGGCGTCGCCCTCGGCGATCTTCGGGAGCATCTGGAGGTACTGGTAGGCGAGGAGCTTCTGGTCGGCGTCGCCGGCATGGATGGACTCGAAGACCGTACGGATGGCCTGGGCCTCGCCCTCGGCGCGCAGCGCGGCCGCCTTGGCCTCACCTTCGGCGCGCAGGATCGCGGACTGCTTCTCACCTTCGGCGGTGAGGATCTGCGACTGCCGGATGCCCTCGGCGGTGAGGATCGCGGCGCGCTTGTCACGGTCGGCGCGCATCTGCTTCTCCATCGAGTCCTGGATGGAGGTGGGCGGCTCGATCGCCTTGAGCTCGACACGGTTGACGCGGATGCCCCACTTGCCGGTGGCCTCGTCGAGCACGCCGCGCAGGGCCGCGTTGATCTCCTCGCGGGAGGTCAGGGTCCGCTCGAGGTCCATGCCACCGATGATGTTTCGCAGGGTGGTGACCGTGAGCTGCTCGATCGCCTGGATGTAGCTGGCGACTTCGTACGTGGCGGCGCGGGCGTCGGTCACTTGGTAGTAGATGACGGTGTCGATGTTGACCACCAGGTTGTCCTGGGTGATCACCGGCTGGGGCGGGAAGGGGACGACCTGTTCACGGAGGTCGATGCGGTTGCGGATCGAGTCGATGAACGGGACGACGATGTTCAGGCCCGCGTTGAGGGTGCGGGTGTAGCGCCCGAAGCGTTCGACGATGGCGGCGCTGGCCTGTGGGATGACCTGGATCGTCTTGATCAGGGCGATGAAGACCAGCACCACCAGAATGATCAGGACGATGATGATCGGTTGCATCGTGTTCCCTGTGCCCTTCGCTGCCGGATGATTCTGATGATCGAGTTTCCCAGAACACGGGCTGATGTGGGGGGTGTTCGGCTTCGATTTGTCACATGACCACGGCGGTGGCTCCGTCGATCTCCACTACGTCGACCTGTTGGCCTGCCTCGTACGACATGGTCGCGTCGAGTGCGCGCGCGGACCACACCTCACCGGCGAGTTTGATCCGGCCGCCGCTGCCGTCGACCCGTTCCAGGACGACGGCCTGACGGCCTTTCAGCGCGTCGACTCCGCTGGCGAATTGAGGGCGTTGGGAGCGGTGCCGGGTGGCGATGGGGCGTACAACGGCGATGAGTGCGACGGAGACCACGGCGAAGACGAGCACTTGGGCCACCGTGCCGCCGCCGAGCGCCGCGACGACGGCCGCGGCCACCGCTCCGGCGGAGAGCATGCCGAATTCGGGCATCGCCGTCAGTACGAGCGGAATGCCCAGTCCGACCGCGCCGATCAGCCACCACACCCATGCGTCGATGTCCACGTGGTCATGGTAGGTCCGCCGGTCGCGGTGGGGACAGGGGGCGAGGGCAGGGGCGAGATCAGGTCAGCCGCGCGGGCCGGGCCGAGGTCGCCCCAACTACGGGGCCGGGCAGCCGAATCGGCCGGGCCGGAGTCAGCCGAGCGGGAGGCCCTGCGCGGTCCAGCGCTCGCCGTTCTGCTCGACGACCAGCGGGAGGCCGAAGCAGAGCGAAAGGTTGCGGGAGGTCAGCTCGGTCTCCATGGGACCGGCGGCCAGCACCTTGCCCTGACGGATCATCAGGACGTGGGTGAAGCCCGGGGCGATCTCCTCGACATGGTGCGTGACCATGATCATGGAGGGGGCGTACGGGTCGCGGGCGAGGCGGCCGAGGCGGCGGACCAGGTCCTCGCGGCCGCCGAGGTCGAGGCCGGCGGCCGGCTCGTCGAGGAGCAGCAGCTCGGGGTCCGTCATCATCGCGCGGGCGATCAGAGTGCGCTTGCGCTCGCCCTCGGAGAGCGTGCCGAACTTGCGGTCCAGGTACTCGGTCATGCCGAGGCGGTCGAGGAAGGCGCGGGCGCGCTCCTCGTCGACGGCGTCGTAGTCCTCGTGCCAGGTGGCTGTCATGCCGTACGCGGCGGTGAGGACCGTCTGCAACACGGTCTGGCGCTTGGGGAGCTTCTCGGCCATGGCGACGCCCGCCATGCCGATACGGGGGCGGAGCTCGAATACGTCAACACCGGCGGTGCCGAGCCGCTCGCCCAGGATTCTGGCCGTACCGGAGGTCGGGAAGAGGTAGCTGGAGGCGATGTTGAGGAGGGTGGTCTTGCCGGCGCCGTTGGGGCCGAGGATGACCCAGCGCTCACCTTCCTTGACCGACCAGGAGACGTCGTCCACCAGAGCGCGTCCGTCGCGGACCACGGATACGTCCACCAGCTCCAGTACATCGCTCATGAGCGCGTTGTCTCCCCATGCAATCGTCTTGAGGTATTGGGGGCGGTTTATGCACCTGTGGGCACAGCTCCCAGGGAAAACTTACGCCACCGGTCGGGTGGCCCAGTCGCCCGGTCCGGTCCCTAGGCTGGGTCCATGCTTTCCGAACCACGCTCAGGACGGCTGGCCGCATGGGGAAATGCCCTGTTGGCCGGATTTGTATCACCGGATGACGCGGCGCTCGCCATCGTCGGCGACGACGCGGTGCACCGGGTGGAGGGGTTGCCGGGCGAGGCGGGCCCGGTCGGGCTCACGCTTGCGCTGGGGCGGCTGCGGGCGCTCGGGGTGACCGGGTACCGGGTCGCGCTGCCGGCGCCGGGGCATCCGCTGGGGCTCAGCGGGCCACCGGAGTTCAACGCGCGGGCGCTCGACGCGGAGGAGGCGGTCGTCGCTTCCGGCGCCACGTACGGGCTGGTGCCCGAGGTCTACGAGGCCGGGCCCGCGGGTGATCTGCATGTGGAGGTCGTCTGGCACTGCCTGCCGGTGCGGGAGGCGCCGCCCGCGGATGTGCCGTCGCTCGGGGAGGCGGAGCGGGAGCTCGCGGAGGCGCTGCGGGACGCGACGGAGGTGCTGTCGCGGCTGGATGTGGCGGCGTCGGGGCCGGTGGCGGAGGCGGCGATCGACGCGTATCGGGCGCGGGCGGAGCGGGGGGTGGGCGAGATGCTGGCACCCGGGTATCCGCCGCGGGCGGTACGGGTGTTGGAGCTGGCGCAGCGGGTCGGGCTGCTGATCTCGGTGGCGTACGAGAACGGGCACGGCGGGGCGGTGAGCGCGTCGGAGATGGCGGCGAGGGGCGAGGCGCTGCGCCCGGTGGAACGGGTGGCGCGACGGGCGCAGGTGGCGGCGTACAACGCGTACGTCGAGGAGCGGGAGCGGTGAGCCTCCGGCGGGGGGTGTTGCCCGGGCCGCGGGGTCTTGTCCAGCACGGGCTGCCTCCGGCGGGGCGGGGTCTTGTCGGGTGCGGGCTCCGGTGCCCCTCCGGGCTCGACTCCTCGGGGTCGGCGGCGTACAGGCTCTTGGTGCGTGCCCCCGGTTTTGCCGCCAATCCCCCCACGGTTCGCCGGAGGAAACCACCCACGAAGAACAACCAACAACGCCCCCGGCCCACCTCAACCGCATGACCGGGCAACTGGCGGGGACGACACTGCACGGCCCCTCCCCACCCGAACGGGACAAGACCGCCCGCCACGGGGGTACAGCAGTCCGCCGGAGGAAACCACCCACCGACCAGCAACCACCAACGCCCCCGGCCCACCTCAACCGCATGACCGGGCAACTGGCGGGGACGACACTGCACGGCCCCTCCCCACCCGAACGGGACAAGACCGCCCGCCACGGGGGTACAGCAGTCCGCCGGAGGAAACCACCCACCGGACAGCAACCACCAACGCCCCCGGCCCACCCCGACCACATGACCGAGTACTTAGGCAGGTGGTGAGGAGCCGGGGGCACTGATCGGAACCGGTCAGCCGTTGTAGCCGGCGTTTCCGAACGTCGGGTTCAGCGCGCCGATCACGTTGACGGTGTTGCCGACGACGTTCACCGGGACGTGCACCGGGGCCTGCACCAGGTTGCCGGAGACAACGCCCGGGGAGTGGGAAGCCTTGCCATTGGCGTGCGCACCGGTGGTGGCGGACGCCACACCGGCGCCGGCGGCGACGAGGCTACCGGCGACCATGGTGAGGGCAGCGGCCTTCTTCAGGTTCTTCACTTCGAAATCCTCCTGAGCTTCGCTGCGGCCGGCCGCCGCAGCACGCCATGAAGAACGGCCGCGAGTCGATCAGGATGCGCCGTACGGGTGACATACACCCGACGGTATGAATCTCCGATCTGAGCTGGACGCTCCGGTTGGCCCGTCTCAGCCCGCCAGACCGTGCCGCACGGCCCACAGCGCCGCCTGGGTGCGGTCCGCCAGATCCAGCTTCATCAGAATGTTCGAGACATGTGTCTTGACGGTTTTCTCGGACAGCACGAGCGCCCGGGCGATCTCGCGGTTCGACCGGCCGTCGGCGATCAGGCCCAGTACCTCCCTCTCCCGTTCGGTGAGGGTGCTGCCGCGGCCCGTGCCATTGCTCGGGTCGTCCTGCGAGAGCAGCGCGCCCGCGACCTCCGGCTGGAGCAGCACATGGCCCGCGTGCACGGAGCGGATCGCGCGGGCCAGCGCCTCCGGGTCGACGTCCTTGTAGACGTAACCCGAGGCACCCGCGCGCAGTGCGGGGACGACGGTGCGCTGCTCGGTGAAGCTGGTGACGATCAACACCTTGGCGGGGTTCGACAGCTCACGGAGTTTACGGAGGGCGTCGATGCCGTCCATCCCGGGCATCTTGACGTCCATGAGGACGACGTCCGGCTTCAGCTCCTCGGCGCCGGCAACGCCCTCGGCACCGTCCGCCGCCTCGCCGACGACCTCTATGTCGTCCTGGATCTCGAGGAAGGTGCGCAGTCCTCGCCGTACCACCTGATGGTCGTCGACCAGCAGGACACGGATCATCCCAGTCCTCGCATGGGGCACAGCCTCAGCCACCGGGCACCTCCATCTCGATCGTGGTGCCCTTTCCGGGCGCCGATTCCACGGTGAGCGTTCCGCCGACCCCGTTCGCCCGGTCCCGCATCGAGACCAGTCCCAGATGGCGGCCGGCCCGGCGGACCGACTTCGGCTCGAACCCCTTGCCGTTGTCGGTGACGCTGAGGACCACGCCCTGGCCGCGGCGGACCAGGACCACATCGACCTCGTCCGCGCCGGAGTGTCGCAGCGCATTGTGCAGGGCCTCCTGGGCGACCCGGAGCAGGGCATCCTCCTGGGCGACCGGCAGCGCTCGGACAACGCGGCTGTCGAAGGTGACCCGGGCGGTGTGCGCGCGGTCGAGGACCTGAATATGCGTACGGAGTGTGTTGACCAGTCCGTCCTCGTCGAGGGCGGCGGGGCGCAACTCGACGACGGCGGCGCGCAGTTCGTCCGCGGCCTCCGCGGCGAGCACGGCGACCTGCTGGAGCTCGCCCTTGGCGCGGGCCGGGTCGCGGTCCACCAGGGCGGCTGCGGCCTGGGCGGTCAGCCGGAGCGAGAAGAGCTTCTGGCTCACCGCGTCATGCAGCTCATGGGCGAGGCGGGAGCGTTCCTCGGCGATGGTGAGCTCGCGGCTGCGCTCGTACAGCCGGGCGTTGGTCAGGGCTATCGCCGCGTGCTGGGCGAGGATGGAGAGCAGCTCCTCGTCCTCGGCGGTGAAGCCGCAGCCTCCGTCGGGCTTGGGACACCGCTTGTTCGCCAGGAAGAGCGCGCCGATGGTCTCGTCGCCGTCCTTGATCGGCAGGCCGAGAAAGTCGGACATGTCCGGGTGGGCGGACGGCCAGCCCTCGAAGCGGGGGTCCTCGCGGACATCGGCGAGGCGCTCCACCTTCGCCTCGCGGAGCATCGAGGCGAGGATGCCGTGCTGCCGCGGAAGCGGGCCGATCGCCTTCCACTGCGCGTCGCTGACGCCGTCGACCACGAACTGGGCGAAGCCGCCGTGGTCGTCGGGCACGCCCAGCGCCGCGTACTCGGCGTCAAGGAGCTCACGCGCCGAGGCGACGATCGTCTTCAGCACGTCACGCACCTCGAGATGCCTGCTCATCGCGAGGAGCGCGGTGCTCACGGCGGCGAGGCCGGAGCTCGGTCGGTGACTCATGAACTCACCGTACCGGCGGGGTGTGACGGTCCGTATCGGGCCGGGGACGGCTACCGCTTAGGGCTCAGGACGTAGGTCGAAATCCCTTGGCCGGTGGGGTCCCGCGCACGAGGCGGTGCGCGGTGTCGCGTTCCTACGTTGGTGGCACCGACGCGGAACAGCGGAACAAGCGGAACAGCGGAACAAGGGGATGGACATCATGCCGGTAGCGGTGATCACTGGGGCTTCGAAGGGCTTGGGGCGTGCGCTCGCGGCGGCCCTCGCCCGGCAGGGCTGGGATCTGGCGCTGGGGGCCAGAACCGCGAGCGTCCTGGAGGAGAGCGCGCGTCATATCCGCGCGGCGTACGGGACGCGCGTGGTGGCGGTGGTGGGGGATGTCACCGATGCCGGGCACCACAAGGAGCTGGTGGCCGCGGCCCGTGAGCTCGGTGGTCTCGACCTGCTGGTGAGCAACGCGAGCGCGCTGGGGGCCGAGCCGCTGGTGCGGCTGGACGCGCTGCCGCTGGAGGGGCTGCGGGCGGCGCTGGAGACCAATGTGGTCGCCGCGCTCGGACTCGTACAGGAGGCGCTGCCGCTGCTGCGGGCGTCGGGGGCGGGCACGGTGATCGCGGTCAGCTCGGACGCGGCGGCGGAGGCGTACGAGACCTGGGGCGGCTACGGAGCCTCGAAGGCGGCGCTCGACCATCTCGCGGCGGTCCTCGCCGTCGAGGAGCCGGAGCTGCGGGTGTGGACGGTGGACCCGGGCGATATGCAGACGGATCTGTACGCGGCCGCGGTACCGGGCGACGACGACCCGCGACCGGCGCCGGAAACGGTGGCGCCGGGCTTCCTCCGGCTGCTGGAACAGCGACCCGTCAGCGGTCGGTACGCGGCGCCCTCGCTGCTGGATGCGCGATGAAGGTGCTGGAGTCGCTGTGGGTGCCCGAGGAGCTGTCGGCCAGGGTGCCTGCCGAGGAGCGCGGATCGGGTCGGGACGACGTACGGCTGATGGTCTCCCGCGGGACGGAGGTGTCCCACCACGCCTTCCGTGACCTTCCCGGGCAGCTGCGGGCCGGGGACGTGCTGGTGGTCAATACGTCGGCCACGCTGCCCGCCGCCGTCAATGGGCGGGTCGGCGGCGAGGCGGTCGTCGTGCACTTCTCGACGCGCGGGGACGACGGGCGGTGGGCGGTGGAGCTGCGCCGCCCGGACGGCGCGGGCAGCACTCTGCCGCGCGCCGGCGGGCCGGTCGGTGCGGTCGTACGGCTTCCCGGGGGCAAGCAGCTCGTACTGGAGACGCCGCTCACGCCGGGCGCCGACCGGTTGTGGTGGGCGTCGGTGTCGGTGGATGTGCCGGAGTTGCTGCATCGGTACGGCAGGCCGATCCGGTACCGGTACACGACTGGGGACCAGCCCCTGGCCGCGTATCAGACGGTCTTCGCGCTCCCCTCCCCCGACGGGGCGGGATCGGCGGAGATGCCGAGCGCCGCGCGTCCCTTCACGACGCGGCTGGTGGCGGCGCTGGTGAGCCGGGGCGTGCAGTTCGCACCTATCACTCTGCATACGGGGGTGGCGTCGGCGGAGGCACACGAGCCGCCGTACCCGGAGCGTTTCGAGGTGCCGGCGACGACGGCGTGGCTGGTCAATGCCGCGCGGGCGGGCGGCGGGCGGATCGTGGCGGTCGGTACGACGGCGGTCCGCGCCCTGGAGTCGGCGGCGGGTCCGGACGGAGTCGTGCGGGCTGCCTCGGGGTGGACCGATCTGGTCATCACGCCTGGGCGCGGCGTGCATGCGGTGGACGGGCTGCTGACCGGGCTGCACGAGCCGGAGGCCTCGCATCTGCTGATGCTGGAGGCGATCGCCGGGCAGGCGGCACTGTGCCGCAGCTATACCGAGGCAGTGCGCCGTCTCTACCTGTGGCACGAGTTCGGCGACGTCCACCTCATACTCCCCGCCGAAGACCCTCACTCTTCGCATTGCTGAAGCAACGCATGGTGAGATCGACAGGTGCTCGATGTGAGCCCGGGCATAGGGCGTAGGTCACTTACGAACGCCTCTAGTAGGCACAAAAGGGGCATCTCACCCGGTAATCGGTAATGAGTGGGAAAAAGGCGTCATCGCGACGCCCTGATCCACTATCGCGGGTCGTACGTCACACCTTTGCCACAACATTTTGCTGCCGCTAAGAATTGCTCCCGTCGCCGCCGAGGAGCGCAGCGCCGCACCCGGCCTGATGCGACTTCCGCTATTCGAAGAGGTACGTCTGTATGTCCGCGTTCAGCACCCGCCTGACCAAGACCAACAAGGTCTCGATCGCCGGTATCGCCGCCGCTGCCGTCGCCGCCCTCACGTTCTCCCTCGTCCCGGGTAACGCCTCCGCCACCCAGACCGAGGCCCTCGCCACCGCCCCCGTGGCATGGAGCGCCGGGACCACCGCCGCGCAGACGACCGCTGTCCACGCGAGCATCGTCAAGCAGCAGACGGTTGTCGCCGCCAAGGCGGACGCTGCCGCCAAGGCCAAGGCCGCGACTGCCGCCAAGGCCAAGGCCGAGGCCGAGGCCGCTGCCAAGAAGAAGGCGGCCCAGGCCGACGCCAAGAAGCGTGCGAAGCAGCAGGCCGCCAGCCGCGGTGCCGCCCGCAAGCCGATCTACGCCAACAACCTTGACGGCTGGATCCGCGAGTCGCTCGACATCATGAAGAAGCACAAGATCCCCGGCACGTACGAGGGTCTGCACCGCAACATCATGCGTGAGTCCAGCGGCAACCCGAAGGCCATCAACGGCTGGGACATCAACGCGATCAACGGTGTTCCGTCGATCGGCCTGCTGCAGGTCATCAAGCCGACGTTCGACGCGTACCACGTCGCCGGTACGGCGCACAGCCAGTACGACCCGGTCGCCAACATCACGGCCGCGGCCAACTACGCCGCCGACAAGTACGGCACGATCGACAACGTCGACAGCGCCTACTGAGCCGCTCCGGGCGGTCCGACAGCTACGCCGAAGGGCGGCACCCCACAGGGGGTGCCGCCCTCGGCGCGTACACGGACAGATGCGCAGACGCGTTACTTGCGCATGACCTCCGGCTCGTGGCGGCGCAGCAGTCGCGCGACCGCGACGCCGCAGATGACGCCGATGGCGAGCAGGATCGTGATGTTCAGGCCCCACTGGCCCGCCGAGTGCTCCCACAGCGGATCAAGGTCGGTGGGCTTGTTCGGGTCCCACGGCGGCATCAGATGTGACAGGTCGAGCGTCGCGCCCGCGCCTGCGATGGCCCACCGGGACGGCATCAGCCAGGCGAACTGCTCCAGGCCGGGCGAACCGTAGACCTGGAAGAGGATGCCGGTGAAGACGACCTGGACTATGGCGAACATGACCAGCAGCGGCATGGTCTTCTCGGCGGTCTTCACCAGCGAGGAGATGACCAGGCCGAACATCATCGAGGTGAAGCCCAGCGCGATGACGACGAGGCAGATCTCGACGGCCGGAGGCATGATCAGGCCCTCTGCGGGCAGGTCGCGGGTGGCGAAGCCGATGCCGCAGATGATGACGCCCTGGATGGCCGTGATCACGCCGAGGACGATCACCTTGGACATCAGATACGCCGAGCGGGCCAGGCCGGTGGCCCGTTCCCGTTCGTAGATGACCCGTTCCTTGATCAGTTCTCGTACGGAGTTGGCCGCGCCGGAGAAGCACATGCCGACCGCGAGGATCAGCATGATCGTGCCGGCGTCGCCGTTGAACCTGCTCGGCGGCGTGGGCGGCGCGAGGCCGAACTTCGCCGGAATGACAACGCTGACCAGGCCCAGGACCGCGGGCAGGATCACCATCAGGCCGAGGAAGCCCTTGTCGGACGCGATGACCGAGGAGTAGCGGCGGATCAGCGTCCACAGCTGGGAGCCCCAGCTCTGCGGCTTCGGCGGGCGCATCTGCTGCGGCGGCGGCATGTGCACCGACTGCGCGGCGACGGCGTCGATGTCCGCGGCGTACATCTGGTAGTGCTGCGAACCGCGCCAGCGGCCCGCCCAGTCGTAGTCACGGTAGTTCTCGAACGCGGAGAAGACGTCGGCCCAGGTGGTGTAGCCGAAGAAGTTGAGCGCTTCCTCCGGCGGGCCGAAGTACGCCACCGAGCCGCCGGGGGCCATGACGAGGAGCTTGTCGCAGAGCGCGAGCTCGGCCACCGAGTGGGTGACCACCAGGACCGTACGGCCGTCGTCGGCGAGGCCACGGAGCAGCTGCATGACATCGCGGTCCATGCCCGGGTCGAGGCCCGACGTCGGCTCGTCCAGGAAGATCAGCGACGGCTTGGTCAGCAGCTCGAGGGCGACCGAGACACGCTTGCGCTGGCCACCGGAGAGCGAAGTGACCTTCTTCTCCTTGTGGATGTCGAGCTTGAGCTCACGCAGCACCTCGTCGATACGGGCCTCGCGCTCGGCCTCGGCGGTGTCACCGGGGAAGCGGAGCTTGGCCGCGTACTTGAGCGCCTTACGGACGGTGAGCTCCTTGTGCAGGATGTCGTCCTGCGGAACCAGACCGATGCGCTGGCGCAGTTCGGCGAACTGCTTGTAGAGGCTGCGGTTGTCGTAGAGGACGTCGCCCTGGTTGGCGGGCCGGTAGCCGGTGAGCGCCTTGAGCAGGGTGGACTTGCCGGATCCCGAGGGGCCGATGACGCCGATCAGCGACTTCTCCGGTACGCCGAAGGAGACGTCACGCAGGATCTGCTTGCCGCCGTCGACCGTCACCGTCAGATGACGTGCGGAGAAGGAGACCTCGCCGGTGTCGACGAACTCCTCGAGCCGGTCGCCGACGAGGCGGAACGTCGAGTGGCCGACGCCGACGATGTCGTTCGGGCCGATGAGTACGGTGCCGGACTTGGCGATCGGCTGACCGTTGACATATGTGCCGTTGTGGGATCCGAGGTCGCGGATCTCGAAGCGGCCGTCGGGAGTGGCCACGAACTCGGCGTGGTTGCGCGAGACCTGGAGGTCGGAGACGACCAGTTCGTTCTCGAGCGCACGACCGATACGCATCACCCGGCCGAGGGCCAGCTGATGGAACGTGGTCGGGCTGCGGTCCCCGTACACCGGCGGGGCCCCCGCGGCACCGCCCGCGCCGCCGGGTCCCTGCTGGTGCGGGACCTGCGCCTGAGGTGGCTGCTGCTGCCAGCCCTGCTGCGGCTGCTGAGCCGGAGCCTGCTGCTGCCAGCCCTGCTGCGGCTGCTGAGCCGGAGCCTGCTGCTGCCAGCCCTGCTGCGGCTGCTGGGCCGGGGCCTGTTGGGCCGGGACCTGCTGCTTGACCGCCTGCTGTTGGGGCGCGGCTCCCTGGGCGCTGTACCCGCTCGCGCCGGCTCCGGAGAGGTTCAGCCGGGGGCCGTCGGTCGCATTGCCCAGATGTACCGCCGAGCCGGGGCCGATCTCCATCTGATGGATCCGCTGGCCCTGCACGTATGTGCCGTTGGTGCTGCCGTGGTCCTCAATCACCCAACTGCGGCCGCCCCAGCTGATGCTGGCGTGCCGCCACGAGACCCTGGCGTCGTCGATCACCAGGTCGCCCTGCGGATCACGTCCGAGGGTGTATGACCTGGACGGATCGAGGGTCCAGGTCCTTCCGTTCAATTCCAGTACGAGTTCCGGCACTCCATGCCCCACTAGTTGTCCCCCGAGTTACCCCCATCGCAGGGAGTCTAGGGATGGCGAACATCGTGAGGAACTATTTCAGGCCCGATCCCGTATCCGAAAGTCGGGCCATGTGAAGACCGCCTTCGGGCGGGCCGTTGACGGAGGAGAAACACCCACGGAGAGTGGTAACCGCCCATGAGTGCGTACGGATCATGCGCGACCGGGGGCAACTGGGGCAAACCCAGAGGGATCGGGGGGTCCGGATGGACGCGAACGGCAGTGGCGACCGGGTGCGTTGGGGCGATGTGCTGCTGGCGTCGATCGCCGCGGTGAGCTGGGCACTGGTCGGGATGGCGGGTGCCGCGGCGCTCGGACTTCACCTGCTGGGTGCGGATTCGGCGGCGGCGCTCGGGCCGATGACGGCGGCCGTCGTGGTGCTCGCGGTGGGCGGATCGGTCACGCCGACAGGCGATGTGTCCGCGTTCGGCCTGGAAGGTGCGCAGGCGCAGACCGCCGTCGACATCACGCCACTCGGGGTGGGCCTCTTCGGGGCGTTGTTCCTTGCGTACTTCTTCCTACGCTCGCTGCGTGGTGCGGGACCGTACATCTCGGGGACCGAACTCGCCGCGCGGGTGGGCGGGGTGGTGCTCCTCTTCGTCGCGACGGTCGGCGGCTTGGCGTGGGCAGGTCACGACGTCATCACGATCGACGGGGCGAAGCTGGGACTCAACCTCGACAAGGTGCCGGGCGTGGGCGGTGACGGAGGCGGAATCGAAGTACCGGGCCTCGGCGACATCGGCGACATCGGAGGGCCGCTGCCCGACCGGCTCGGGGATCTGGTGGACGCCAAGGCGGCGGTGGGATTCAGCGTGAACACCGCGGATTCGCTGGCGGGCGCGCTGTTCTGGGTGCTCGGCGTGCTGGCGGTCGCGCTCCTCGCGTCACGGCGTACGCCACTGCCGCGCGGGGCGGCGTGGGCGGCACTGCGGCGGACGGTACGGCCGGCCGCGTCCGCGCTGGCGAATGTGCTGCTCGTCGCGGTCATCGCGGGGTACGCGGCGGCGGCATACGCGGCGATCGGCGACGACCACCCGAAACGGATCGCGGGCGCGGCGCTGCTCGGGGCGCCGAACGGGGTGTGGCTGGGGATACCGCTGGGGCTGTTCGTGCCGTGGGACGGCGAGGCGAAGGGCGAGCTGGCGAAGCTGCTGCCCGATCCGCTGGACGAACTGCTGCGGGTCTCGGCGGACGAGCCTGCCACGGTCGGCAGGCTGGCGGAGCTGGACGGACGGGTGTGGCTGCTGGCGGTCGCGGCGGCCGTGACAATGCTGTGCGCGGGGGTCCTGGCGGCGTCGCGCACGCCGGTGGGCGGCCTGGGTGCGGCGGGGTTCGCGGGGCGCTGTGCGGTACGGCTGGGCGGAGTGACGGCGCTGACGCTGCCGCTGCTCGTTTGGCTGACGGATGTCTCGGCGGACGCGTCGCTGTCGGTGCTGGGCCTCGACGCGTTCGGCGCCGGGATCGAGCTGCACGGGCAGCTGGGGATGGCGCTGCTGCTCGGGGCGGCGTGGGGTGCGGCGACGGGCGGGGCGGGTGCGCTGCTGGTGTACGCGACGCAGGGCGGTGGCCGGGCCGAGTTTCCGGAGCCGGAGCAGGTCCGGGGGCCGGAGCTCCCGGGGCCGTACCGGCCGATGGCGCCGTACCGGCCCTCGAACGAGGACACGAACCCGTATCTGCGCCCGCCGCCCGGGATCCACGGTGCGCCGACGATGCTGGGGCCGGTACCCCCGCCGCCGCCACCGCCGCGCTACGGCGCCCCCGCCGACCCCGAGGAGGGCCCGCCGCCGCCGGGCACCCCGAGCAGCGGCCGCTGAGCCGGGGTGCGCTTGTCCGCCACTCGGGACGCGCCGTCTCGGCGCGGCGTCCGCCAGATACGGTGGAGGCACCATGAGCGCACCGCAGAACTCCGACGTCCCCACCCTTCTCGTCAAGATCTTCGGGAAGGACCGTCCCGGGATCACCGCCGGGCTCTTCGACACCCTCGCCGCCTACTCCGTCGACGTGGTCGACATCGAGCAGGTCGTCTCCCGTGGCCGCCTCGTCCTGTGCGCCCTGGTCACCGCACCGACCGCCGGCGGGACCACCGAAGGCGAGCTGCGGGCCACCGTGCACAGCTGGGCCGAATCGCTGAAGCTGCAGGCCGAGATCATCTCCGGCACCGGCGACAACCGGCCGCGCGGCAGCGGCCGTTCTCACGTCACCGTGCTCGGACATCCGCTCACTGCGGAGTCGACCGCCGCCATAACGGCCAGAATCGCTGCCATCGGCGGCAACATCGACCGTATCTTCCGGCTCGCCAAGTATCCGGTCACCGCGGTGGAGTTCGCGGTGTCCGGTACGGAGACGGAGCCGCTGCGTACCGCGCTGGCGACCGAGGCCGCCGGGATCGGCGTCGATGTGGCGGTCGTGTCGGCCGGACTGCACCGCCGGGCCCAGCGTCTGGTCGTCATGGATGTGGACTCGACACTCATCCAGGACGAGGTCATCGAGCTGTTCGCCGCGCACGCCGGCTGCGAGGACAAGGTCGCCGAGGTCACCGCCGCCGCAATGCGTGGGGAGCTGGACTTCGAGCAGTCCCTGCACGCGCGCGTGGCGCTGCTGGCAGGGCTCGACGCGTCCGTCGTGGACAAGGTCCGCGCGGAGGTCAGGATGACCCCCGGCGCCCTGACTCTGATCCGTACGCTCAAGCGGCTCGGCTACCAAGTCGGCGTCGTGTCGGGCGGGTTCACGCAGGTCACCGATGACCTCAAGGTCCGGCTCGGGCTCGACTTCGCCTCGGCGAACACGCTGGAGATCGTGGACGGGAAGCTCACCGGCCGCGTCGTCGGCGAGATCGTGGACCGCGCGGGCAAAGCCAGGCTGCTGCGTCGGTTCGCCGCCGAGGCGGGAGTTCCGCTCGCGCAGACCGTCGCGATCGGCGACGGTGCGAATGATCTGGACATGCTCAACGCCGCCGGGCTCGGCGTTGCCTTCAACGCCAAGCCGGTCGTGCGCCGGGCCGCACACACCGCGGTCAATGTGCCGTTCCTGGACACGGTTCTCTACTTGCTGGGGATCACCCGCGAAGAGGTCGAGGCGGCCGACGGCGAGGGCGAGGAGCACTGACCGACCGACCGGATACGCGGCCGATGTGCGCGACCGCAGTACGCGGCCGATGTGCGAGGCCGATGTGCGAGGCCGATGTGCGAGGCCGATGTGCGAGGCCCCGGCGCGGCATCCGCGCCGGGGCTGGTTCATGGGCCGGGGCTGGTTCACATGCGGGGGGGCCGGCCCCCGCGCAGGGGCCGGCCGACGTGCCGGACAGGGGTCAGTCGTGCGGCGCCCAGTAGTCGAGCAGCGTGCCCACGCCGTGCTCCACGGACTTCCAGGAGCCACTGAAGCCGACGACCGCGTACGCCGCGGTCGGGAAGCCGCTCTGCGTCATCCGTGCCAGCGCGTCACCCTCGACCTTGCCGGCGAGGGCGTCGGCGAGCGCGTGGATCGCGGGGTTGTGGCCGATGACGAGTAGGTCGTTCACCTCGTCCGGAGTCTCGCTGAGCAGCGCGAGAAGATCGCCGAGAGAGGCCTCGTACAGCCGCTCCTCGTACACCGTCCTGGGGCGGTGCGACAGCTCGTGCACCGCCAGCTTCCAGGTCTCGCGGGTCCTGCTCGCGGTCGAGCACAGAGCCAGATCGAAGGCGATACCGGTGTCGGCGAGCCTGCGGCCGGCCACTGAGGCGTCCATACGGCCCCGGTCGGCGAGCGGGCGCTCATGGTCGGACACCTGGGGCCAGTCGGCCTTCGCATGCCGGAGGAGGACGATCCTGCGGGTTTCGGGAGGTCCGGGGGGTGTCCCCCCGGAAGACACAGCGGCGCTCATGCACTCCAGCTTCGCATGAAATGCGCCAGCGGGCGCAGGGTGTTGACCGGCTCCCCCACGAAGGGTGAATCCGTCATCGGGACAGGGTTTGCTGAATGCGGTCGATCAATTGGCCCACTGCCGGGTCGCCGCCCGCGGCGTGCGCCTGGCCCGGATCCGCGATCAGCAGAAGCAGTACGGCGAAGGCGAGCATGGGCAGGACGAGTGCCCACCACGGCAGCCGGATGTCGACGCTGCCCGCGGCCTTGGCGTGGGACCGGGTGTGCGTGTGGGCCGACATGGCCGCCTCCGTAGGTCTGCGGTTTGTTGCTTCAAACCTACGGATCATGGGCTCGTGGGCCCATCCGGTGACCCACCCACTTCACCCTGACCCTGACCCCCTAGGGGTTGGTGGTGCTAGCCCCCCTTTTTTTGTGGCTCGGTTCCCCTCCGGGGCGCCTTGAGCGTCTGCCGACGGTCGATCGTGCTCGACCACTCGTCCCTCTTTTTTGTGGCTCGGTTCGCCTCCGGGGCGCCTTGAGCGTCTGCCGACGGTCGATCGTGCTCGACCACTCGTCCCTCGCGGCCTCCGCGCGTTCTCCCTTTCGGCACCCGCGCGCCCCTTCGGCTCACTCGCCGGAGCTCGCCAGGGCTTGCGGCGGGACAACGACCGTGTCAGGGCGAGGCGATGGACGCGACAACGGCGATCACCACGGTGATGGCGATCATCACGCCGAAGACGTAGAGGAGCTTCTTCTGGCCATTCGGGGGATTCGGGTCGAGCACAGGCATGGAGCCAGTCTCGCACCTCAGCATTCGTCCTCGATCGTCCGGTCCCGGCCGGCCAGGATGCCGACGGCGATCTGCGGCACGATCAGCCCCGCCATCAGCGCGATCGGCAGCTCCCAGCCGCCACTGTGCTGGTAGAGCACGCCCACCAGCAGCGGTCCGGGAATGGAGATCAGATAGCCGGTGGACTGCGCGAAGGCCGACAGCCGTACCACGCCGATGCCGGTCCTCGACCGCATGCCGATCATGGTGAGGGCGAGCGGGAAGGCGCAGTTGGAGATGCCCAGCAGCAGCGCCCAGGCCCAGGCTCCGGCGGCCGGCGCGAAGAACAGGCCCGCGTAGCCGGTCAGTCCGCACAGGCCGAGGGCGACGACGATCGGGCCCTGGGTCCTCATCCGGGTGGCCAGCCGCGGGATGACGAAGGCGAGCGGCACGCCCATCACCATGGTCACGGCGAGCAGCACACCGGCCGTGCCGGCCGGGACCCCCGCGTCACGGAAGATCTGCGGCATCCAGCCCATGGTGATGTACGCGCCGGTGGCCTGGAGGCCGAAGAAACAGCCGAGCGCCCATGCGGTGCGGCTGCGGGTGACCCGTGGGGCCCGGGTGTCCTGGGCCGGTGCCGCCGGAGTGCTCCGCGCGGCCGCGCCGCGGTCGCGGACCAGGCCGATCCAGGGCAGTACGGCGAGGGCGGCGAGGAACGCCCAGATCCCGAGGCCGAACCGCCAACTGCCGCCCAGCGCCTCGGTCATGGGGACGGTGGCAGCCGCGGCGGCAGAGGTGCCGAGCGCCAGCGCCATCGAGTAGAGCCCGGTCATGGAGCCGACGCGGTCGGGGAAGTACCGCTTGATGATCACCGGCATCAGGACGTTGCTGACGGCGATGCCCATGAGGGCGAGCGCGCTGGCGGCGAGGAAGCCGACTGTGCCGCCGGCGAAGGGCCGGATCAGCAGCCCGGTCGCGATGGCGGCCATGCCCGCGCAGACGACGGCCCCGGCGCCGAAGCGCCGGGCCAGCCGCGGTGCCGCGATCCCGAAGAGCGCGAAACAGAGCGGCGGTACGGAGGTGAGGACGCCGGCCACGCTGCCACTCATATGCAGCCCGACCCGGGCCTCTTCGAGGAGCGCGCCGAGGCTGGTGATGGCGGGGCGGAGATTGAGTGCCGCGAGGACGATGCCTGCGATCACGAGCCGGGTGAGCCAGGCCGCGGGCCGCGAGGCCAACGGTTTCACGGCGGTACGGTCGGTGATGGCGGGGCTCAGCGTCTGGGTCTCGTCGGGCATGCGGCCATCATAGAATCATGGGATGATTGGTTGTCCAATCCCGTACGAGTCTTGTGCACAAGGAGCACCATGGCGCTGACCTCTCCCCGGCGTTCCGCACTCTCCGACCAGGTGATCGCCCAGCTGCGGAACCAGATCACCTCGGGCGAGTGGCCGGTAGGTTCCCGGATCCCCACCGAGCCGGAACTGGTCGAGCAGCTGGGCGTGGCCCGCAACACCGTCCGCGAGGCGGTCCGCGCGCTCGCGCACAACGGACTCCTGGACATCCGGCAGGGTTCGGGAACGTATGTCGTGGCGACGAGCGAACTGGCCGGCGTCATGCACCGCCGCTTCGCGGACGCCAACCCCCGGCATATCGCCGAGCTGCGCTCCACTCTCGAGTCCTCCGCCGCCAAGCTGGCCGCCGAGCGGCGTACGGAACGCGATCTCAAGCAGCTGGACACCCTCCTCGCCCGCCGCGAGGAGGCGTGGGCCACGGGCGACGCGGAGCAGTTCGTCGCCGCGGATGCGACATTCCATCAGGCGGTGGTGGCCGCTTCGCACAATGAGGTGCTGACCGAGATCTACGCCGACCTGGGCGATCTGCTGCGGGACTGGCTGCGCGACGACATCGGCCGCGAACTGCGCCCGGAGAACCATATGGACCACGCGCGGATGGTCGAGGCGATCCGCGCGGGCGACGGTGATGCGGCGGCCGCGGAGGCGGCGGGCTACCCGTTCATGTGCCTGCGGAATCCCGCAGGGGCTGGTGGCTGACCCAGACCGTGCTCACCTCCTTCCAGCAGCGGTCGGTGAGCTCTGCGTAGCCGGCCGGGCCTATCTCGACGGGCGCGCTGTCCGCGTCGACGTCCCACCAGCGCTCGCACTCGATGTGCAGCCGGACGCGGTCGGTCTGGGGGTACGGGTTGTGGCAGTAGGCGATGGCCCGGGAGCCGTCGACGACGGTGCGGCAGTCGGCCTTGAAATCCCGCGGCTCGGACTGGGGCTTCGCATCTTCGGGGGGCGACTGGGAAACGGCGGTCGGCGGTGCCCACAGCAGGGCCAGCACCGTCACCGTGGTCAGTACGGAGGCGAAGCACAAGGTCGTACGCACAAGCAGGACCTCCTCGGCCGTACTGCGGCGCGAAATAGCCGCGGCTGCACCACAAGGGGGATTGCCTCTCCAGCGTCGCCTTCCCGGCGGTGCGCCGCGCGCTCCGGGGGCCCGAACGGGCGACGCCCCGCTCCCCGCACAGGGCGGGAAACGGGGCGTCGTTCTCGTACGAGAGGGATTCTCGTACTGAGGGGGTTCTCGTACTGAGGGGTCAGGCACCCATCATGTGCACGCCACCGTCGACATGGACGATCTCGCCGGTCGTGCGCGGGAAGAAGTCCGAGAGCAGACCGACGACACCGCGGCCGGCCGGGTCCGGGTCGGCCAGGTCCCAGCCGATCGGGGCGCGGTGGTTCCACACGTCCGCGAGCTCCTCGAAGCCCGGGATGGACTTCGCGGCAATCGACTTGATCGGGCCGGCCGCAATCAGGTTGCAGCGGACGTTCTTGGCGCCGAGGTCACGGGCGAGGTAGCGGTTGGTCGACTCCAGGGCCGCCTTGGCCACGCCCATCCAGTCGTACTTCGGCCAGGCGATCGTCGCGTCGAAGGTGAGGCCGACGACCGAGCCGCCGCGCTGCATCAGCGGGAGACAGGCCATGGTGAGCGACTTGTAGGAGTACGCCGAGACCTGGACGGCCGTGGAGACGTCTTCCCAGCTCGCTTCGAGGAAGTTGAACGCGCCCTGCGGGCCGAAGGCGATCGAGTGCACGATGCCGTCGAGGCCCGAGTCGTCGGTGGAGTGCTCACGGATCTTGTCCGCGAGGCCGTCCAGGTGCTCCTGGTTGGTGACATCCAGCTCGATGACCGGGGCGGGCTTGGGCAGCCGCTTCGCGATGCGCTCGACGAGTGAGAGCCGGCCGAAGCCGGTGAGGATGACCTCCGCGCCCTCCTCCTGGGCCACCTTGGCGGCGTGGAAGGCGATGGACCCCTCGGTGAGGACGCCTGTGACGAGAATGCGCTTGCCGGCGAGGATTCCACTCATGTGATCAGTGACCCATGCCCAATCCGCCGTCAACGGGGATGACGGCTCCAGTGATGTACGAGGCGTCGTCGGAGGCGAGGAAGCGCACCGTGGCGGCGATCTCCTCCGGCTGCGCATAGCGGCCGAGCGGCACCTGCGAGACGATGCCCGCGCGCTGCTCGTCCGTGAGCACCTTGGTCATGTCGGTGTCGACAAAGCCGGGTGTGACGACGTTGAACGTGATGTTCCGCGAGCCGAGCTCACGGGCGAGGGAGCGGGCGAAGCCGACGAGACCGGCCTTCGATGCGGCGTAGTTCGCCTGCCCCGCCGAGCCCAGCAGACCGACCACGGAGGAGATCAGCACGACGCGGCCCTTCTTGGCCCGCAGCATGGCGCGGTTGGCGCGTTTCACGACCCGGAAGGTGCCGGTGAGGTTGGTGTCGAGGACGGTGGTGAAGTCATCCTCGGACATCCGCATCAGGAGCTGGTCCTTGGTGACACCGGCGTTGGCGACCAGCACCTCCACCGGACCGTGCTTCTCCTCGATCTCCTTGTAGGCCTGCTCCACCTGCTCGGTGTCGGTGATGTCGCACTTGACGGCGAGGAAGCCGGCCGGCGGCTCGCCGGAGCGGTACGTGATCGCGACCTTGTCGCCGGCTTCGGCGAACGCGCGGGCGATGGCGAGGCCGATGCCCCGGTTTCCTCCGGTGACGAGAACCGAGCGGCTCAACGGATCACCCTTTCGATAGCGGTCTGGTACCTCGAAAACCTATCGGTCCCGCCTGCATTACGGAGAATCGGGCCCTGACAGCGCCGTACTGCAGTCACTGTCGGGTCCCTACAGAATTGCCGAGCCGCGGCTTTGCACGAGCCGTCGCGCGAGCTCGTCGATCCGGGCCTTCGGCCCCGGCTACGGCAGGCCGATTCATTCGCCCCGGCCGGCCCTGCACGCGGTGTACGGAACGGATGGGGGACACCGGCCCCCCCCGGGTACTCCCCATTCGTCAGGCGACGGCCACCGGGGTGGTGGGCGCCACCGCGCCGTTGTCGATGACGAGCAGCAGGTCGCCCACGGTCGCGTCCCTGCCGAGCCCCAATTCCGAGACGGGCCGTGAACCAGGGATCTCACGTGCGCTGACAGGAGGGAGATACAGCTCGTTCTCTCTCCCCTGGAAGGCGAGGATCACCCATGTCTCGTCGCGTCCTATGCGTGAGGCCACGGTGTCAAGACGGTCGGGAAGCACAGCGCAGACCACGGTGAGCCGTTGATGTTCGGCTCGGGGGAAGGCCGAAATCATCTCCAGGACGCCGGGGGCGGAGAGGGTGCCTTCCAGCAGTTGCGCGACGGCGGCTCGGTCTGCCGAACGGTCGTCGTCCTGCACCGCATGGACGAACCGCACGATCGGCAGACCGTCGTCGAGCACCTGCCGCCAGCGCGACAGCATGAAGTCGATGTGCAGGGCGTCCTCGCGGGCCGCTCCTACGTCACCGACCTTCTCGCCGATCGCCGCCAGCCAGGCGTTGACCTCTGCCCAGCGCCAGACGAGGGAGCGGCCGACCGTACCCTCGGGCTCCGGGAACGCCGGGGCGTCATGACGCCGCTCGCCGTTCACCCACTGCAGGACGTTCTGCCGGCTGCGGCCGGCCCGCTCGGCGATGTCCGATACGCCGACCAGGTCCGGGTCGAGCCGGAGCAGACGCAGCTGGGGCAGCTCCTCGTGCAGCCGTACGACCAGACGGTGCGCCGCGTCAATGGCACTGTCCCCGCTTTCCGACACATCCAGGAGATGCTTGCCCCGGTGAAGGGTGAGCAGCCCGTCGAACTCGTCGAAGATGACGCCGACCGCCACGTCATCGTCCACGCTGATGCCGTCCACGACGAAGACAAACTCGGCAACGAGCCGCTTGAGGACTTCGCGGATCTCTTTGTGCTGGTGATCCGCCGGTGACACTTCGCGCCCGACCATCCACCATCTCCCCAACGCTCACGGCGGTACCGGGAGTTGACTGTCAACTCCGCGTGACCGAGAGACCACCCCTGGGGTACGACAATCGGCGAAATCGCACGTCGATGCGGCATTTGAGACCTCGGGTCGGTCATTCGCGGTCAGCGGTCACGCGGGAGGAGGCAGCGGATCTGCTTGCCGACGGGTGTCGGCCGTGACGTCCCAGCCGGGCGCGAGCAGATCCATGAGCGGGAGCCCACAGCCGGACTCGGCAGTGGTGGCGTCGAGTTGGACGCCAGTGCGGCGTGATGCGAGTGTTTCGCGGTTCCTGGACTACTTGGCGAGCTCCACCTGGTGGGGATCCGGTGCGCAGCGCCGCCTGTGCTCATGAGGTAGTTACCGCGATTTCCGGTTCGGAGCCGGGTGGGAGGCGTGCTTCACTTCCGCGTAGTGATCCGAGGCCGTGAGAAGGGGAGGCCGCTTGTGGCCCATGACATCGATCAGACGTTCACCGCGCTGCCGCTGCGGGCCCTCGCCGACGCGGCACTCGCGCGGGCGCGTGCGCTCGGCGCCGAGCACGCCGATTTCCGCTTCGAGCGCGTGCGCAGTGCGGCGTGGCGGCTGCGCGACGCCAAGCCCGCCGGTTCATCGGACACCACGGACCTGGGGTACGCGGTGCGGGTCGTCCACGGCGGTGCCTGGGGCTTCGCCTCAGGGGTCGATATGACGATGGACGCGGCCGCCAGGGTCGCCGGCCAGGCGGTCGCGATGGCGAAGCTCTCGGCGCAGGTGATCGCGGCGGCGGGCTCCGACGAGCGGGTGGAGCTGGCGGACGAGCCGGTGCACGCGGAGCGGACCTGGGTCTCCGCGTACGAGATCAACCCGTTCGAGGTGCCCGACGAGGAGAAGACGGGGCTGCTCGCGGAGTGGAGCGCGCGGCTGCTGCGGGCGGACGGCGTTGCGCATGTGGACGCCTCGCTGCTCACGGTCCAGGAGAACAAGTTCTACGCGGACACGGCGGGCACCGTCACCACGCAGCAGCGGGTGCGGCTGCATCCGCAGCTCACGGCCGTCGCCGTCGACGAGACGACCGGCGAGTTCGACTCGATGCGCACGATCGCGCCGCCGGTGGGGCGCGGCTGGGAGTATCTGACCGGCGCGGGCTGGGACTGGGAGTCCGAGCTGGAGCAGATCCCGGCGCTGCTGGCCGAGAAGATGCGCGCGCCGAGCGTCGAGGCGGGACGCTACGACCTGGTGGTCGACCCGTCGAATCTCTGGCTGACCATCCATGAGTCGATCGGCCATGCCACCGAGCTGGACCGGGCGCTGGGGTACGAGGCGGCGTACGCCGGGACGTCCTTCGCCACCTTCGACAAGCTGGGGAAGCTGGCGTACGGCTCCTCGATCATGAATGTGACGGGCGACCGGACCGCCGAGCACGGTCTCGCCACGGTGGGCTTCGACGACGAGGGCGTCGAGGCGCAGTCGTGGAACCTCGTCAAGGACGGCACGCTGGTGGGTTACCAGCTGGACAGGCGGATCGCGAAACTGACGGGTCTCGGCCGGTCCAACGGCTGCGCCTACGCGGACTCCCCGGGCCATGTGCCGGTGCAGCGGATGGCGAACGTGTCACTGCAGCCGGAGCCGGGCGGCCTGTCGACGGAGGATCTGATCGGCGGGGTGGAGCGCGGCATCTATGTGGTCGGCGACCGGTCGTGGTCGATCGACATGCAGCGCTACAACTTCCAGTTCACCGGGCAGCGCTTCTTCCGTATCGAGAACGGCAGGCTGGCCGGTCAGCTGCGCGATGTCGCGTACCAGGCGACGACGACGGACTTCTGGGGCTCGATGGAGAAGGTGGGCGGCCCGCAGACGTACGTCCTGGGCGGCGCCTTCAACTGCGGGAAGGCCCAGCCGGGCCAGGTCGCGGCGGTCTCCCACGGCTGCCCGTCCGCGCTGTTCCGCGGCGTCAACATCCTCAACACGACGCAGGAGGCCGGTCGATGAGCCGCAACAGCAAGCCGCACGAGACGGTCGAGCGGGCACTGGAGCTGTCCACCGCCGACAGCTGTGTCGTCATCGCCGACGAGCATTCCTCCGCCAATCTGCGCTGGGCCCGCAACGCCCTGACCACCAACGGTGTGACCCGCGGCCGCACCCTCACCGTCATCGCGACCGTCGACGGCGCCGAGGGCACCGCCTCCGGTGTCGTGTCGCGGTCCGCCGTCACCGCTGCCGATCTTGAGCCGCTGGTGCGGGCCGCGGAGGCCGCCGCACGCGCAGCCGGGCCCGCCGAGGACGCCCAGCCCCTCGTCGAAGGGGTCCCGGCCTCCCCGGACTTCACGGACGCGCCCCTCGAGACGTCCTCGGCCATCTTCGCGGACTTCGCGCCCGCGCTGGGCGAGGCCTTCGCCCGCGCCAAGGCCGGTGAGCGTGAGCTCTACGGCTTCGCCAACCATGAGCTGAGCTCCACCTACCTCGGTACGTCGACCGGGCTGCGGCTGCGGCACGACCAGCCGAACGGGACGCTGGAGCTCAACGCCAAGTCCCCGGACCGCGCCCGTTCCGCCTGGGCGGGCCGTTCGACGCGGGACTTCAAGGACGTGGACCCGGCGCAGCTGGACGCGGAGCTCGCGCAGCGCCTCGGCTGGGCTCAGCGCCGAATCGAGCTGCCCGCCGGGCGGTACGAGACGCTGCTGCCGCCCACCGCCGTGGCCGATCTGCTGATCTACCAGCTGTGGTCGTCGACGGCGCGGGACGCGGTGGAGGGCCGTACGGTCTTCTCCAAGCCGGGCGGCGGCACCCGCGTCGGCGAGAAGCTGTCCGATCTTCCGCTCACTCTGCGCAGCGATCCGAACGAGCCGGGCCTGGAGTCCGCGCCCTTCGTGATCGCGCACTCCTCCGGCGACGACGCCTCGGTCTTCGACAACGGCCTGCCGCTGTCGAGCACCGACTGGGTACGCGACGGAAAGCTGGAGCACCTGGTCACCACCCGGCACAGCGCCGGTCTGACGGGCCTGCCGGTCGCGCCCGGCGCCGGCAATCTGATCCTGGACGGCGGCGGTGAGCGTTCGCTGGACGAGATGGTGTCCGCGACGGCCCGCGGGCTGCTGCTGACCTGCCTCTGGTATATCCGCGAGGTCGACCCGGCGACGCTGCTGCTGACCGGTCTCACCCGGGACGGCGTCTATCTCGTGGAGAACGGCGAGGTCGTCGGCGAGGTCAACAACTTCCGCTTCAACGAGTCGCCGGTCGACCTGCTGTCGCGGGCCACCGAGGCCGGCCGCACCGAGAAGACGCTGCCGCGCGAGTGGGGCGACTGGTTCACCCGGGCCGCGATGCCCGCGCTCCGGGTCCCGGATTTCAATATGAGTTCGGTCAGCCAGGGCGTATAACCTCGGAGGAGTCTGTATGCACAGACGTTCCCCCAGCACACCGAAGGAGACGCGAGACCCGTGACGGACATCGTCGACGAACTGCAGTGGCGAGGGCTGATCGCTCTCTCCACTGACGAGGACGCATTGCGCAAGGCGTTCGCGGACGGTCCCGTCACGTTCTATTGCGGCTTCGACCCGACCGCGCCCAGCCTGCACCTCGGCAACCTGGTCCAGATCCTCACCATGCGCCGGATCCAGCAGGCGGGGAACCGCCCGCTGGGCCTGGTCGGCGGTGCCACCGGTCTGATCGGTGACCCGAAGCCGAACTCGGAGCGCACGCTGAACGCTCCGGAGGTCGTCGCGGCCTGGGTGGAGCGGCTGCGCGGGCAGATCGAGCGCTTCCTCGACTTCGACGGTCCGTACGCCGCGACCATGGTCAACAACCTGGACTGGACGTCGGGGCTCTCGGCGATCGACTTCCTGCGCGACATCGGCAAGTACTTCCGGGTCAACAAGATGATCGCGAAGGAGGCGGTCGCCCGGCGGCTGAACTCCGACGCGGGTATCAGCTACACCGAGTTCAGCTACCAGATCCTGCAGGGCATGGACTTCCTGGAGCTGTACCGGCGGTATGGCTGCACCCTGCAGACCGGCGGCAGCGACCAGTGGGGCAACCTCACCGCGGGCACCGACCTGATCCACCGGGTCGAGCCCGAGGCCGAGGTGCACGCGCTGGCCACACCGCTGATCACCAAGGCCGACGGCACGAAGTTCGGCAAGACGGAGTCCGGCACGGTCTGGCTCGACCCGGAGCGGACCACTCCGTACGCCTTCTACCAGTTCTGGCTGAACGCGGACGACCGGGACGTCTCCAAGTTCCTGCGGATCTTCAGCTTCAAGTCCCGCGAGGAGATCGAGGAGCTGGAGAAGCTGACCGAGGAGCGGCCGCAGGCGCGTGCCGCGCAGCGGGCGCTGGCCGAGGAACTGACGACGCTGGTGCACGGCGCTGACCAGTGCGCCGCGGTCGTCAATGCGTCGAAGGCGCTCTTCGGGCAGGGCGAGCTGGCCGAGCTCGACGAGCCGACGCTGCGGGCGGCGCTCTCCGAGCTGCCGCACGCCCAGGTCGCCGAGCTGGGCCCGGTCGTGGATCTGCTCGCGGAGGTGGGTCTCGCGCCGAGCAAGTCGGCTGCCCGCCGCACGGTGAAGGAGGGCGGCGCCTACGTGAACAACGTGAAGGTCACCGCCGAGGACGCCGTACCGGCGAAGGAGGAGCTGCTGCACGGCCGCTGGCTCGTGCTGCGCCGGGGCAAGAAGAACCTGGCTGCGGTCGAGGTCACGGCCGGCTGATCAGCCGCGGCAGAAGAACCGAGTCCGGTGGCGGCCGGGTGAGCTTCGTTGCTCACCCGGCCGCCGCCGTACCCGGCTCAGGCTCTCTGCCTCTTGCTCCGCATCGCGGTGTAGGCCATTTCGCCGAGGAAGACGATGACGACGGCCGCCAGGAGCTGGAGTCCGTGCCGGCCCCAGTCGATGCCCTTGGTCTCGGCGATGCCGAGACCCATCGCGAGCCAGTTGCCGAGCGCAGCGCCGACGATGCCGCAGATGGTGGCCAGCCACAGGGGCATGTGCTGCTTGCCGGGAAGGATCGCTTTCGCGATCAGGCCCAGCACGAAGCCCACGATGATCGCCCACAACCAGCCCATGGCTGCCTCCTCGTACGTGCTCCGCATGAGCAGTTACGCCGTCAGTCTCGGCCTGTCCGCGATACAGCGCATTTCGGGCGGCGCCATACGCACTACAGCGCAGTCGGGACACTCAGGGGGCTCCCCCGCTCTCGTAGGTGTCGGAGGTGCGGCGTACGGTGGAAGGCGTCAGGACCTGGGAGCGTCCGGCGTGGAAAATCGGTGGTGGAACCTGATGCGGAAGCATGGCAGTACGGAGGTCTTCCGGATCACGGGAGCCCGGCAGGGGCTCGCGGACGACGTCCGTGGCCGACAGCGCCGCTATGTGATTTCGATGTCGGTGCGGACCGTGGCGGTGATCCTCGCCGCCGTCCTGTGGAACGTCGAACGTCATGTGGCGATCGTGGCGCTGGTGCTCGGTGGGCTTCTTCCCTACATTGCCGTGGTGATCGCCAACGCGGGCCGGGAGAACGCGCCTTCGCTGCCGTCGACCTTCGTTCCGACCCCTTCCCGGCCGATGATCACGCCTTCCCCGGGACCGCCCACAGCCGCCGCGGCGGAGGACGAGCCGGAAGCCGGAGCCTCCGAGCGGGACCGTCGAGAGCGCGACCAGAGCTGATTTCACGGGGCTTGCGAAGCTCAAGAAAAGCTCAGATCAATCATGAAGTTCCGGTGCACCACACCCCGTTCCCCGTGACATACTTCGTAAGCGCTCCGCATCCCCCGTCGGAGCGACGGACCGACGCCGGGCAGCTCCCCCCGTGGCTGCTCGGCGTCGCCTTGTTTGGGATGAACATCAGTGAGTGACGAAACACCGATCTGCTCCGCCAAGGGCTGCCGCACCGACGCCGTCTGGGTGCTGGCGTGGAACAACCCGAAGCTGCACACTCCTGAGCGCCGCAAGACCTGGCTCGCCTGCGACGAGCACCGTGAACATCTCTCCCACTTCCTTGACCTGCGCGGTTTTCTCAAGGATGTGGTGACGCTCGAGGAGTGGGAGCGTGGCTCCTCCGGCTCGGGCTCGGGCTCGGATGCCGACCCGAGCTCGGGCTCGGATGCCGGCTCGCGCGGCCCGGAATCCGGCTCAGCCGCCGATCGCTGACATCGGCCGGTCGGGCTGCAGGAACGACGGGTCGTCAAGGCCCGATCCCGCCTTCTTGCCCCACATCGCCACCTTCCAGATGCGTGCGATCTCCTCGTCGGGTGCGTCCGAACGCAGCGCGGCGCGCAGGTCCGTCTCCTCGCGGGCGAACAGACAGGTGCGCACCTGACCGTCGGCGGTGAGACGGGTGCGGTCGCAGGCCTGGCAGAACGGGCGGGTGACGGAGGCGATGACGCCGACCCGGTGCGGTCCGCCGTCCACGGTCCAGCGCTCGGCGGGCGCGGATCCACGCTCCTCGTCGCCCTCCGTGGTGAGCGTGAAGCGCGTACGCAGGGAATCCAGGATGTCGCCGGCGGTGATCATGCCGTCGCGCTTCCAACCGTGCTGAGCGTCGAGCGGCATCTGCTCGATGAAGCGCAGCTCGTAGTCGTTGGCCACGGCCCAGGCGAGCAGCTCGGGGGCTTCGTCGTCGTTGAGCCCCGGCATCAGAACCGTATTGACCTTGATGGGGGTGAGGCCGGCGGCGCGGGCGGCCTCCAGGCCGTCCAGCACATCGCGGTGGCGGTCGCGGCGGGTGAGGGTCTTGAAGACGTCGGGCCGCAGGGTGTCGAGCGAGACATTGACCCGGTCCAGGCCGGCGTCCTTGAGCGCGGCTGCCGTGCGCTTGAGTCCGATGCCATTGGTGGTCAGCGACATCTGGGGGCGGGGCTCGAGAGCGGCGCACCGCTCGACTATTCCGACCAGCCCCGGCCGCAGCAGCGGCTCCCCGCCGGTGAAGCGGACCTCGGTGATGCCGAGCTCGGTGACGGCGATACGGATCAGCCGGACGATCTCGTCGTCACTGAGCAGATCCGGCTTGGCGAGCCACTGCAGACCTTCCTCCGGCATGCAGTACGTACACCGCAGATTGCACCGGTCGGTCAGCGAAACTCGTAGGTCAGTGGCCACACGGCCATAGGTGTCGATGAGCACGGTGGGCCCCCTCCCCGCTTGGCGGATCATATTGCCTTCGAGCCTACGCCAGGGGGCTGACAACTCCGGGGCCCGATTGTCACGAGGAGCGGCACGGCCGCGTCGTAGGACTCTACGACGCGGCCGTGCCCGGCGCTCGGTACTGCGTCCCGGGTCAGTGTGCTCCGATCCCGGTGAGGGACTTGACCTCGAGCTCCGCGTACTTGACCTTGTCGGCCTCTTCCTTCGACAGGAGGGAGCCGAGCCAGCCGAGGAGGAAGCCCAGCGGGATCGAGACGATGCCCGGGTTCTCCAGCGGGAACCAGTAGAAGTCCACTGTCTTGAACATCGAGGTGGGCTTGCCGGAGACGACCGGCGAGAAGAGCACCAGCACCACCGACGCGGTCAGGCCGCCGTAGATGGACCACAGGGCGCCCTGTGTGGTGAACCTCTTCCAGAACAGGCTGTAGAGGATCGTCGGCAGATTCGCCGATGCGGCCACGGCGAAGGCGAGTGCGACCAGGCCCGCCACGTTCAGATCACGGGCGAGCGCTCCGAGCGCGATGGAGACGACGCCGATGGCGACCGTCGCCCAGCGGGCCGCGCGGACCTCCTCCTTCTCGGTGGCCTTGCCCCTGCGGATGACGTTCGCGTAGATGTCGTGCGCGAAGGACGAAGAGGACGCCAGGGTGAGGCCCGCGACCACCGCGAGGATGGTGGCGAAGGCGACCGCGGAGATCACCGCCAGCAGAATCGAGCCCCCGGCGGATCCCGCTCCGCCGCCGATCTCCAGGGCTGCCAGTGGAGCCGCCGTGTTGCCCGCCTTGTTCGAGGCGATGATGTCGCCGGGCTTGAGCAGCGCGGCGGCACCGAAGCCGAGCACGATCGTCATCAGATAGAAGGCGCCGATGATGCCGATCGCCCAGATCACCGACTTACGAGCGGCCTTGGCGGTGGGCACGGTGTAGAAGCGGATCAGGATGTGCGGCAGACCCGCGGTGCCCAGGACCAGCGCGATACCGAGCGAGATGAAGTCCAGCTTCGAGGTGCCGGTGGCGCCGTACTTGAGGCCGGGCTCCAGGAACGCCGATCCCTTGCCGCTGTTCTTCGCCGCCGAGCCGAGCAGGTCCGAGAGGTTGAAGTTGAACTTCAGCAGGATCAGGAAGGTGATGAGCACGGTGCCCGCGATGAGCAGGACGGCCTTGACCATCTGCACCCAGGTGGTGCCCTTCATACCGCCGATGGTCACGTACACGATCATCAGTACACCGACCAGCGCGACGATCCCGATCTTGCCCGCGTCGCTGGTGATGCCGAGCAGCAGCGAGACCAGTACGCCCGCGCCCGCCATCTGCGCCAGCAGATAGAAGATCGAGACGACGATGGTGGAGGTGCCGGCGGCGGTGCGGACCGGTCGCTGGCGCATCCGGTAGGCGAGGACATCGCCCATTGTGTAGCGGCCGGAGTTGCGCAGCGGTTCGGCGACCAGCAGCAGCGCGACCAGCCAGGCGACCAGGAAGCCGACGGAGTACAGGAAGCCGTCGTAGCCGAAGAGGGCGATGGCGCCCGCGATACCGAGGAAGGAGGCGGCGGACATGTAGTCGCCGGAGACCGCGAGGCCGTTCTGGAAGCCGGTGAACTGGCGGCCGCCGGCGTAGAAGTCGGATGCGCTCTTGGTCTGACGGCCGGCCCACACGGTGATGAAGAGGGTCGCGACGACGAAGCACGCGAAGAGTGTGATGATCAGCGGCCGGTGCTCGCTCGCCCCTCCTCCGGCGGCGAACTGGACCGTGGGATATGCGGCGTACGCGGCGCTCATGCGTCGGCCTCCATACGGGACTTGATCGCCTCGGCCTTCGCGTCGAGCTTCGTGGAGGCGTAACGCGCATACAGCCAGGCGATGAGGAAGGTGGTGGCGAACTGGGAGAGTCCGAAGACGAGGGCGACGTTGATATTGCCGATGAGCTTCGTGCCCATGAAGCCGCCAGCGTAGTTGGACAGCAGGACGTACAGCAGGTACCAGGCGATGAAAGCGACGGTCAGGGGGAAGGCGAAGGAGCGGTAGGTGCGGCGCAGTTCGCCGAATTCCGCACTCTCCTGCACCTCGACGAACGCCTCTGTCGTGGGTTGAGCGGGGCTGGTGTCCAGACCGCCCGGGGGCGACGGTGCATCGGTAGCCACGGAATCTCCTCGCGACGCGGGTGCGGTGGGGAAGGACTTGGGGATGGTCACAGCGGAACCTCACGGTCGGGGACGGTTTGATGTTGCTCCACCCCCTGACAACGGCACGGAGAGCGCGTCGAAGTGGTTCAGCGTCGGCCTTTTTCTTCCCGGTTTCTTCTCGAACTGATTGATGGGGCCGCATGATCAGCGATAGCTTCGCTGGTCATGTACCCGCCCATTCGCGTCTGTCTGGGCGGTTGTCACGGATGATGTGGAGAACCCATGGCTCATCTGGGATCCAGACGGCGGCGCGCACTCGCCCTGCCCGCAGGTCTGGCGCTCACGGCCTCGCTCGGCTTCCTTCCCGCGGGAGCCGCCTCGGCAGCCCCGGTGGACGAGGTACCCGCCGCGGTGGTGACCGACGGCCCGAAGCTGTCGTACGTCGTGAACGTCAAGGGCGGGCAAGGCACCGCCAAGTCGGTCAAGAAGGCGATAGCCAAGGCCGGCGGTTCGGTGGTGATCGCCTACGACCGGATCGGCGTCATCGTCGTCCACTCGCAGAACCCGGACTTCGCCAAGACGATCCGCCAGGTCAGGGGCGTCGCCTCGGCCGGCGCGACGCGTACCGCGCCGATCGCCGCCGCGAGCGACACCTCGATCAACTCCGAGCGCCCGCTCACCGCCCAGGAGGCGAAGACCGCGGCGGCGCAGGCCGAGTCGGGGCAGGACCCGCTCGAGCCGCTCCAGTGGGACCTGCCCGCCATCAAGGCGGACAAGGCTCACGAGAAGACGCTGGGCAGCAAGAAGGTCACGGTCGCGGTCATCGACACGGGTGTCGACGACACGCACCCCGACCTCGCGCCCAACTTCAACGCCAACGCGTCGGCCAACTGCGTGAGCGGCAAGCCGGACACCACACCCGGCTCCTGGCGGCCGGCCGCCGGCGAGAGCGACCACGGCACGCATGTCGCGGGCACGATCGCCGCGGCCAAGAACGGTATCGGCGTCACCGGTGTCGCGCCGGGCGTCAGGGTCGCCGGCATCAAGGTGGCGACCACGGCCGGATTCTTCTACACCGAGTCGGTCGTCTGCGGCTTCGTCTGGGCCGCCGAGCACGGCGTCGATGTGACCAACAACAGCTACTACACCGACCCGTGGCTGTTCAACTGCAAGAACGACCCCGACCAGGGGGCCCTCGTCGAGGCCGTCACCCGCGCCACGCGGTACGCCGAGCGCAAGGGCACCGTGAACGTCGCCGCGGCCGGCAACTCCAGGATGGACCTCGCCGTCGACGAGATCACGGACACCACGAGCCCGAACGACACCACCCCGGTCGAGCGGGTGATCAACCCGCGTGAGTGCCTGGACATCCCGTCCCAGCTCCCCGGCGTCGTCACCGTCACCGCGCTCGGCGCCAAGGGCCTGAAGGCCTCGTACTCCAACTACGGCCTCGGCATGGTCGACATCTCCGCCCCGGGCGGCGACTCGACGGCCTTCCAGAAGCCGGACGCCCCCGCCACCGACGGCCGGATCCTCTCCACGCTGCCGGGCGGCAAGTACGGCTACAAGGCCGGTACGTCGATGGCCTCGCCGCATGTCGCGGGCGTCGTCGCGCTGATCAAGTCGAAGCACCCGCACGCTTCGGCGGCGCAGGTGAAGGCGCTGCTCTACGCGGAGGCCGACGACACGGCCTGCACCAACCCGTACGACATCAACGGCGACGGCACGGTCGACGCGGTGTGCGAGGGCGGCAAGCGCAACAACGGCTTCTACGGAACGGGTGTCGCCGACGCCCTGGACGCGGTTCGCCGGTAACAGTGCTGCTCGGGGCCGGACGCGGAGTGCCGCGTCCGGCCCCTGTGCGTGTCCACGGGTTCCTATGGCACTCGGGTGGCACTCAGTGCCATAGTGCGTGCATGGCTCACACATCCTTGAGCGGTACGCCTGCGAGCGGTCGGTCTTCGAGCGGTCGGTCGTCGGCCGGTACGGCCCACGCGTGGGCGGCGCTCGGCGGCGATCCCGCGCTCCTCGACCGCGTCCGGTACGAAGGCACGGGCGGGCTGCCCGCCCAACTGCCCGTCATGGAGCTGGCCCGCTCCTGCGTGGCGGTCTGCGCACTGGCCGCCGCCGAGCTCGCCGCGCGCCGCACCGGCGGCCGGGTCCCGGCCGTCCGGGTCGACGACGGAGCGGTGACCGCGGCATTCCACAGCGACCGGCTGGTGCGGGTCGACGGCGTGGCACCGACGACCTTCGCTCCGCTGTCCCGCTTCTGGCGGGCGGGCGACGGCTGGGTCCGTACGCACGCCAACTACCCGCACCACCGGGCCCGGTTGCTGGCCGCGCTCGGGCTGCCCGGCGACGCGGGCGTGGAGGCCGTCGCCGCCGAGATCGGCGGGCGCCGGGCCGCGGAGGTCGAGGAGACGGTGTACGCGGCCGGTGGTCTCGCCGTGGCCGCCCGTACGCCCGAGGAGTGGGCGGCGCACGAGCAGGGATCGCGGGCCGCCGCGCACCCGCTGCTGACGATCGCGCCGGTCCATGAGCGCGACGAGCAACCACCGCGCACCTTGCCGGAGTTGACGGGCGAGACCCTGCTCCCGGCCGCCGGGCTGCGGGTCCTGGATCTCACCCGGGTGCTCGCCGGGCCGGTCGCCACCCGCACTCTCGCCCTGCTCGGCGCGGATGTGCTGCGGATCGACGCTCCCGGGCTGCCGGAGAGCCAGGAGGCGCACAACGACACGGGCATGGGGAAGCGGTCGACCCGGATGGACCTGGGCGACCGGGTGGGCGATCGGCGGATCTTCGAGGAACTGCTGGAGAGCGCCGATGTGGTGGTGCTGGGCTACCGTCCCGGCGCGCTGGACCAGTTCAAGGGAATGACGGCCGACGCGCTCGCCGTACGCAACCCGGGGCTGGTGATCGCGCAGCTCTCCGCGTGGGGCCGGTACGGGCCGTGGGCCGAACGACGCGGCTTCGACAGTCTGGTGCAGGTGGCGACCGGTATCGCCGCGATCGAGGGCGGTAAGGGACAGCCCGGCGCGCTGCCCGCCCAGGCGCTGGACCACGGCACCGGATATCTGCTGGCGGCCGGGGTACTGCGCGCGCTCACCGAGCAGCACGACGAGGGCAGGGCCCGGCTGGTGCGGCTCTCCCTCACCCAGACGGCGGCCTGGCTGATGAACCGGCTCACGAAGGATCCGGCCGAGGAGGCCAAGGAGACCGAGAAGTCTGGTGCGTACGACTCCGAGCGGTGGCTCACGGAGACGGACAGCCCCATGGGCCGACTGCGGCACGCCCTGCCGCCGGTCTCCTTCGCCGGCGGCCCGGCCAACTGGTCACGCCCACCCGGCTTTTGGGGGTCGGACGCGCCCGAGTGGCGCTGAGCACGGTCGCGGAGGTTACCGTTGCCCGTCCGCCCGTCGTGCCCCGCCCGTACCTGGAGTCACCCGTGTACCACGAGAGTTCCTGGGAGCCGCTGCCCGCCCGGTCCGTCGCAGAGCTGACGCTGCGGTTCGTCCTCACCGTCATCGTGCTGCCACTGCACTGGGCGATGCTGCTGGCGGGCTTCGCGTTCTTCCTCGCGATCGCTTTCGTGGGCGATCTGTTCGCGCTGATCCCCGGGTTCGAGAAGGGCTTCGAGAAGACCATCGACGCGCTGGGCGACCGGCTGCAGGTCTGGCCGCGTTGGTTCGTGTCGTGGCCCGAGCTCCGGCACGAGGGCGACACGGCCTTCTACGGACGCCGCGCGGACAAGGAGGTGGCGGACTGGACGCGCAAGGCGACCGCGCCGCACGGCAAGAACAAGCCCGTGCCGCCGTCGACCTGCGAGATACCGGTACGCAAGTACCGTGCCGTGGGCGCCGGTTACGTCCTGCGGACGGCCGAGGCGCAGGGCTGGGCCCTGCGCCACGACGAGTACTCCGACCTGCCGCACGAGATCAGGCTGCGCCGCGTCCCCGAGCCGCAGACGACGGACGCGGGGAGCACGGCGGCCTCATCCGGCGATCCGGGTCAGGCCCCCTCGGTCACGGCTTGATGATGACCTTGAGCGCGGTGCGCTCGTCCATCGCCTTGTAGCCGGCCGGGACGCCGTCGAGGCCGACCGACAGATCGAAGACGGGCGAGGGGTCGATCGTGCCGTCCAGAATGTCGGGCAGCAGCTCGGGGATGTAGGCGCGGACGGGCGCGACGCCACCGCGCAGGGCGATGTTCCGGTCGAACATCACGCCGAGGTCCAGACCGGTACCGCTGCCGTGGGGCACGCCCACGTAGCCGATCGCGCCGCCGTCGCGGGTGATCCCGACGGCCGTGCGCATCGACTGCTCGGTGCCGACGGCCTCGATCACGGCGTGCGCGCCCTGGCCGCCGGTCAGTTCGCGGACTGCCGCGACTGCCGCTTCGCCGCGCTCGGCGACGACATCGGTGGCGCCGAAGGTTTTCGCGATGTCGGTACGCACCTGGTGGCGGCCGAGGGCGATGATCCGCTCGGCGCCGAGCCGCTTGGCAGCCAGCACGCCGCACAGTCCGACCGCCCCGTCGCCGACGACCGCGACCGTGGAGCCGGCCCGCACCGCGGCGCCCACGGCGGCGTGGTGTCCGGTGCCCATGACGTCGGAGAGCGCGAGCAGCGCGGTCAGCAGCCGGTCGTCGGATGCGGCTTCGGCCGGGAGCTTGACGAGGGTGCCGTCGGCGAAGGGCACGCGCACGGCCTCGCCCTGACCGCCGTCGAAGCCGACCGAGCCCCAGAAGCCGCCCTGCGGGCAGGACGTGTGCAGGCCCTCGCCGCAGAAGTCACAGGTGCCGTCGGACCAGACGAACGGAGCGACGACAAGATCGCCGGGCGCGAAGCCGCTGACCGCGGAACCGGCCTCCTCGACCACGCCGAGAAACTCGTGTCCGATGCGCTGCCCCGGCTGGCGCGCGGACTCGCCGCGGTACGCCCACAGGTCACTGCCGCAGATGCAGGCGCGCAGGACACCCAGGACCACGTCGGTGGGCTGCTGGATCGCCGGATCGGGCACCTCCTCCACGCGGATGTCGTGCGGGGCGTGGATGACGGTGGCGCGCATGCGGCGAATCCTTGCTGATCAGACGAGTGTCATACGGATGTACGACTCTCACGGTACGCCTGCGGAACCCGCGCCAGCACGCCAGTGGCCAGCAGCAGCTGCGCCGCGCAGTAGGTGAGCATGATCCAGAAATCGGGCACGGGCGGTTGCGGCCACTCGGCGACGCCGGTGGCGATCAGCGTGTCGGAGAGCAGAAAGAGCGCCCCGCCCGCGCCCGCGACGGGGCCGAGTCCGCTGGAGCGGCATGCCATGGCGGTGAGCAGCAGCGAGTAGCCGGCGACCGGGATGCGCAGCTCGGCGGGGAGGTCGGGCCAGAGCAGCGCGACGGTACCGACGAGGGCGGTGCCGTACACCGCCGCGAGCGGTGTGGACGTATGTGTACGTCGGAAGAGGACCAGGTAGCAGACGTGTCCGGCGGCGAACGACCCCATGCCGACGAGGAAGGCCCAGTCCGCGTCGCCGAGCAGGAAGACGTCGCCGACCCAGCCGAGGAGCAGTGCGGCGACCAGCGTCCGGGGCGCGCCGCGGGTGACGGCGTACGCCGCGAGCAGCGGCATGAGGAGGGGCTTGGCGATCTGGTGCCCGATGTCCGGGCCGAGGCCGAGGCAGGCCAGATCGCAGCCGACGGCGAGGAGGAAGGAGAGGAGGAGGGCCCGGCCGATCCGATCACGGGACGCCGCACGGCCCGCGACGGCGGTGCCGACCTGCGGCACCGCGCTCACGCGGCGTGCTCCGGCGCGGCAGCCGCCGCCGGGATCCCCGACTCCGGCGCGGTAGCCGCCGCCGGAGTCCGGGGCTCCGGCTGCCAGCCGGGTCCGCAGAAGACCCGCCCGGCCCGCTCGCTCCAGGTGCCCGCGGCCCGTACGTCCCGGGCGATCGCCGCGTACTCATGCGTGGCGACCCGCAGCGGGTTGGAGGTCTCGATGTTCTTGGTGAGCCCGAACACGGGCCGCTCGGTCTCGGGCGTGAACGACCCGAAGAGCCGGTCCCAGACGATCAGGATCCCGCCGAAGTTCCGGTCCAGATAGCCGCCCTGGGAGGCGTGGTGCACCCGGTGGTGGGAGGGCGTGTTCAGTACGTACTCGAAGGGCCGCGGCAGCTTGTCGATCCGCTCGGTGTGCACCCAGAACTGGTACACGAGGTTGGCGGACGAGCAGAAGGCGAGCGCGGCCGGATGCACACCGCACGCGATGAGCGGCAGATAGAACGGCCAGGCCGTCAGACTCGTCCAGGGCTGGCGCAGCGCCGTGGTGAGGTTGAACTTCCGGCTCGAGTGGTGCACGACATGGCAGGCCCACAGGATCCGGATGACGTGGTGGCCGCGGTGGGACCAGTAGTAGAAGAAGTCCTGCGCGAGCAGCATCAGCAGGATCGTCCACCACAGGACGGGGACGCGCGCGGGGGTGAGCTCGTAGACCGCGGTGTAGATCGCGACGATGGGGATCTTCCACAGGAAGTCGAAGACGAGACTGCCGAGCCCCATGCCGACGCTGGTGGCGGCGTCCCTGGCGTCGTATCCGGCGGCGTCCTCGTCCGGATGGAGGCGGACGGTCACCATCTCCAGGACGCTGAGCAGCACGAAGGCGGGTATCGACCACAGCACGACATCGGGCAGGTTCGGCATGGGTGCACCGTAGAGGCGGGGGCCGGGCGCGGCTAGACGTTGTTACCGACAAGTATGCGAGACGTGATGTCAGCAACCTTTGGTGACTTCTGCCAAGTCGGCATGCGTACGGTCCGGTCCCGTACGGTCCGGTCCGGCGGCTCTCAGACGCCCGCCGCGCCCAGCAGCGACCCCGCCCCGTACGTCACCGCCATCGCCAGCGCTCCCCCGCCCAGGTTCCTCAGCACCGCAGGGCCCGCCGCCGCCGCGCCCAGGCGGGCGCTCCACCAGCCCGTCAGGGCCAGGGCCGTGAGCACCGATCCCACGGTGACGTACAACCGCATCGACGCCGGCGGCAGGACGATCGCCAGCAGCGGCAGCAGCGCGCCGACCGTGAAGGCCAGGAAGCTGGCGCCGGCCGCGTGCCAGGGGTTCGCCAGTTGGTCCGGGTCGATGCCGAGCTCCACGCGCGCGTGGGCGCGCAGTGCGTCCCGTTCGGTGAGCTGCTGCGCCGCCTCCCGTGCCACTTTCTGGGACAGGCCGCGGGACATCAACAGGACGGTCAGCTCATCGAGTTCCTCCTCCGGCTGTTCGCGCAGCTCGCGTCGCTCCACGGCCAGCGCCGCCTTCTGCGAGTCGCGCTGCGTGGACACGGAGACGTACTCGCCGACCGCCATCGACATGGAGCCGGCCAGTAGTCCCGCCAGTCCGGCGGTGAGCAGGGTGTCGCGCGAGCCGGTGGCTCCGGCGACGCCGACGACGAGGCCCGCGGTGGAGACGACGCCGTCGTTGGCGCCGAGTACCGCGGCGCGGAGCCAGTTGAGCCGCGCGCCGAGGGCCCCGCCGTGGGCTTCGTCGTGGGGTCCGTCGTGGGGTCCGTCGTGGGGTCCGTCAGTCACCCCGGGAGGGTCTCACCCGGCCCGTCACCAGACGCGCACCGACCCGCCCCGCGCGAACGCGGGGCTCGTCGCGCCGGCCGGTATCTCTGCCAGGGGCTCGGCGATCTCCTCGACCGTCGGACCGACCTTCGCCGCGATCGGGTCGAGGAGGCCGAGGTCGAAGCCGTACACACGCGCGGCGTTGCCGCCGGCCATCGCCGCGACCTCGTCCCTCGGCAGACCCGCGTAGGCGATGCGGAGGCCTTCGCGGGAGTACGGAGCAGTGCCTTCGTCGTGCGGATAGTCGCTGCCCCACATGATCTTGTCGAGGCCGATCCGGTCCCGCAGCGGCACCTCGTGCGGGCGCATGAAGCTCGCGCCGACAAAGCAGTTGTCGCGCCAGACCTCGCTGGGGCCTTTGCCCATCGAAGCGGCAAGCCCGGCACCGAACTTGGACTCGGCGGTGGCGGCCTTCGTCGCCGCGGCCACCAGGCGCGAGTGGTAGTAGTCCAGCATGTCGAGCACGCCCGGAATCCAGCCGGAGCCCTGTTCGGTGAGGACCAGTTTCAGCTCCGGGTGGCGGCGGAAGGCGCCGCCGAAGATCAGGTGCCACAGGGCCCGGTGCGAGAACCAGGTGGTCTCCACCATGAACACCGCGCGGGCCGCCGGTTCTTCGCCCAGCGGCGGGGACGCCGAGCCGCCGTGGTGGTTGACCGGTAGGCCGAGCTCGGCGCAGACCGCCCAGATCGGGTCGTACGTCTGCGAGTACAGCTCGGGCAGGCCCGAGCCCGGCGGCGTACCGGGCAGCAGGATCCCCCCGGTGAGTTCCGCCTCCTTGATCCGGTGGATCTCACGGACGGCCTTTTCCACGTCGTTGAGCAGAATCTGCGCGACGCCCGCCCGGCGCCCGGGGGCCGCCGCGCAGAAGTCGGCGAGCCAGCGGTTGTGGGCGCGCAGTCCGGCCCAGCGCTGTTCGTACTGTTCGCGCGTCGGCGCCGGGGCCATCAGCGAGGCGCTGGGGAAGAAGGGCGGGATGGTGTTGGGGAAGACGACCTCGGCGACGATGCCGTCCGCCTCCAGCTCGGCCATCCGCCGGTCCGAGTTCCAGTTGCGGTCGGCCGTGTCGGCGAGGAGATCCTCGTACGGATTGATGTACGTGGCCGCCCAGGCGTCGAAGTCGTCGTGGTACCTCTTCTCCAAGTACGGCTTGTAGTCGAGGAGATCGGCCCCGGCATGGCAGTCGGCGGAGATGACGGTGTAGCGGGCCGCCACGCGGTTCGACACCCGTCCCGACACGCGCTCCGTCATGACGACGCTCCCAGGACCGGGAAGTCGTTGTCGGTCAGCCAGTGGCGGCCGACCTCACGCGACCTCGCCCACGACGCCTCGACGGCCGACTGGTCTTCGGACTGGCCCAGTTCGGCCGGCGTCGGGCCGATCCGCCGGGCGATCGGGTCCAGCACGGACACATCGAAGCCGAAGACCTCCGCCGCGGCCAGGCCCAGCATGCGTCGGGTCTCGGCGACCGGGATGTCGTGGAAGGTGTTCTTCAGCCAAGCGCGGGTGTTGGGCCAGGTCCCTTCCGGATGCGGGAAGTCGCTGCCCCAGAGGATGTTGTCGACGCCGATCTCGTATCGCTGGGCGAGCTCGCGCCGCTTGGTGTTGGTGGCACAGATGAAGATCTGCCTGTCGAGATACTCGCTCGGCGGCCGCTTCAGCTCGGCGAACGGCGACAGCTTCTTTCCGCCGTGCGCGCCGAGATAGAGCCGGTCCATGAACCAGAGGAGGTTCGGCAGCCACCAGCAGCCGGACTCGGCGACGCCGAACTTCAGGCCCGGGTGACGCTCGAAGACGCCCGACCAGAGCAGGAACCACAGCGGGCGGGCCGGCCACCAGGTCACCTCCGAGACATAGATGCCCAGGTGGTCGCCGTACTCATGGCGCGGCGCCGCGCCGGAGTGGGTGACCACCGGCATGCCGGTCTCGGCCGCGGCGGCCCACACAGGGTCGTAACGGCGGTCGTGGTACGGCGCCTTGTCCACCCACATCGAGGGGATCATCAGCGCGCCGAGCCCGGACTCCTTGGCCCGGTGGATCTCGGCGACGACCCTGTCGACCTCGCCGGTGACGGGCAGCAGGGCGACCCCGCAGTGGCGTGCCGCGTTCTCCGCGTTGCCGCCGACGAACTCCGCGAGCCAGCGGTTGTGCGCCTGCGCGCCCGCCATGCCGAGGTCGGGGTCCTGGTCGCCGGAGAGTCCCAGGCCGACCCCGAAGGGCGCGGCGGTCCGGCTGTCGACGGCGTCCGCGTCCGGGAAGACGACTTCGGCCGCCACTCCGTCGCCGTCGAGCTCCTTGATCCGCTGGGTGGTGTCCCAACCGCCCTTCAGGCCCTCGGAGTTGTCGCTGAACCACTTTGTCGCGAAGGCTTCGTTGCGTACGCCGAGCCGGTTCATCTCCTCACGGCGCGCGTCGCGCCCGGCGAGGAAACCGTCGAAGGCCCGGTGGAACCTGCTGTCCAGATAGGGCCGGTACTGCTCGGTCGGCAGTCCGGCATGGCAGTCGGAGGAGATGATCAGGTACGGGTCCGACATCACGCATCCCTCAATCGAGAATGAAGCTTTCCAGGTACGACGGGTTGGCACGGTCGAGCATCGACTGCGACCTGGCGCGGATCTGCCGGTCGCTGTGCTCGCTCTCCGGCAGCATCCAGAACCGGTCCGCACGGATCCCGTCCACGACGAGTGCGGCGACTTCCTCGACCGGCGTGAACGTCACCTCGTGCCCGGCGTCCCTCATCGCCGCCTCCCACTGGTCGAGGCTGCGGTACGGCGTCCTGCGCGGCCGCTCCTTGGCGTATCGCTGGGGCCGGTTGCGGTGCGACTCCCACAGTCCGGTGCGCAGCATGTGCGGTCCCGGGAAGAGCACGGACGCGCCCACGCGCGCGTGCTCCGCCTTCAGATGCGCGTACAGCGACTCGGTCATCGTCACGACGGCCGCTTTGGTGACGGCGTAGACGGAGGCGGTGGGCAGCGGGGCGATCCCGCCGTCACCCGACGAGGTGTTGACGACATGGCCCGGCTCGCCGCTCTCGATCATGCGCGGCACAAAGGCCTGGATGCCGTGGAAGACGCCCCAGACGTTGACGGCGAAGGCCCATTTCCAGTCGTTGGGCTCGTGTTCCCACATCCGGCCCTCGGCACCGGAACCGACGCCCGCGTTGTTGCACAGCACATGGACGGCGCCGAAGGTCCTGTACGCCACGTCCGCCAGTGCGAGCACGGAGGCCCGGTCGCTGACGTCGACGGTGCGGGCGAGCACCTGGGCGCCTTCTTCGGTCAGTTCGTCCGCGGCCTCGCGCAGCGCCTTCTCCTCGACGTCCGCGAGGACGACCTTCAGGCCGTCCGCCGCGAACCGGCGCGCCATCGCACGGCCGATGCCGCTCGCGGCGCCCGTGACGACGGCGATCCGACCCGCCGTCAACTCCATCAGACGCTCCCCTCGGGCGGGCCGTCGAGGATCTGCTGAGGGTCGTCGTAGCGCTGATGGATGTACGGCAGCAGCGCCTGCGCGCTGACCCGTTCCGCGACCCGGCCCTTCTGGTCGGTGGTCTTCTCTCCGATGGTGAGCTCGACGACACTGCGTACGGGGAGGTCGGCGACGGGGTCGTACATCGACTCGCGCAGCACCACATCGCCGGTGATCCTCTCCAGCCTGCGGAACTTCTCGTTACGGATGCAGTGGACGAGGACCGGGTCGGCGTCGAAGCCCTGGCCGTCCACGGCGGGCAGGAATTTGAAGTAGAAGTCGAGCTTCTCGGCCGGCTCGGGCAGGGGAAGCGGTCCGTCCACCGCGCCCCGCACCTCGACGAAGGCGATGCCGTGCCGGGCGAGCACCGCCCGTACGACCAGGCCGTCGCGTTCGACACCGACCTCGCCCAGCTTCTTCGGCTCGCCGAAGACCTCACGGCCGCCGATCAGCGCGCGCTCATGGGTCATCGGCATGACCAGGGGGTACCAGCCCTCGCGGCCGTCGTGCAGCGCGGCGACCGCAACAGAGCCGGCGCCGAGCGGATAGCCGGGCAGGTCGACCTTGCTGATGGCGGCCCGTACGAGCGGCCGCTCGGTGGGCTTGAGCGGCGGCGGCAGTACGGCCGCCACCGCGTCCGGGTCGCTCTCCCAGAGCGCCACCACGCCCGTGGACCAGATGTCGGGGAGCTTGGAACTGGATGCGCGGGCCGCGGCGATCTCCGCCTCGGTGCGCGCGCCGTACCGTACGCGTGCCATGTCGTACCGCCCTTCGTGGAGTGTCCTTTCCGGGGGTCTGTAACACAGTTACACCGCAGCCGATGAAGGGTAAAGAGCCGTGCACGTACCGGAATTGGGGGCACCATGCCGAGAACCGCCCTGACCCGCGACGAGGTCCTCGACTCGGCTGCCGCCCTCGTCAGGCAGCACGGCCCGCAGGCCCTGACGATGCGCAAGCTGGCCGCCGAGCTCGGCACCGCCGTCACCTCGATCTACTGGCATGTGGGCAATCGCGAGTCGCTGCTGGACGCGCTGGTCGAGCGCACGGTCCAGGAGATGGGCGCCATCCGGCCCACCGGCCTTACACCCGCCGGGCGCGTGGTCTCGGTCGCACGCAGGCTCCGCCGTGAGCTGCGGGACCGTCCTCATCTGATCGCGATGGTCCATGAACGGGGGCTCACCGAAAGGATGTTCCTGCCCGCACAGCAGGCGCTCGTCCATGAGGTGCACGCGGCCGGGCTGCGCGGGGCGCGCGCCGCCGAGGCCGTGCGCGCCGTGCAGTTCCAGGTCGTCGGCTTCGTACTCGTCGAGCGCAACCGCGAACGCTCGCCCGTCCAGTCGCCGGGCGAGGGCGAGTTGTGGGAGGGCGCCGGCGCGGCGGAACACGACCTCGCGCTGGCCCGCGCGCTGGCGCAACCCGCCGATCCGGAGAAGCTGTTCACCGCCTCGGTACGGGCGCTGGTGAGCGCCCTGCTGGACGACTGAAACCGGACGACTGAAACGTGACGACAGGAATCGGACGACAGGAATGGGACGACAGCGACCGGAGGGGCCGGGACAACGGCGCCGCGCCTGCCTCCGAACCCACTGCCGGCAAGCGGGGGTTGCTCGCCCGGGCCCGGTTCCACGTCCCCCGAAGGAGCGACAGCTACCGTCTGCCCGCTCCGCCCCGGAGCGGTCGACGGCCACCCCGGCCTGGCCCCGGCCTGGCCCCGGTCACCGACGGGCCTCGTCGCGGGCCCGGTAACCGAGCCGGGCGGATGGGGGGACTGTCAGTCCCGGCCCGTATTCTCTGTGACCATGCTCGACGACCGTACAACCGCAGCAACAGTGTGGCCGGCCGCGTACCCACAGGGGTACGCGGTCGTCGACGTGGAGACCACCGGACTCGCCCGCGACGACCGGATAATCTCCGCTGCGGTGTACCGCCTCGACGCCCGGGGCAATGTCGAGGACCACTGGTACACCCTGGTCAACCCGGAACGGGATCCGGGCCCGGTGTGGATCCACGGTCTGACCAGCGATGTGCTGGAGGGCGCCCCGCTCTTCGGCGAGATCGCGGGTGAGTTCTCCGAGCGGCTCGACGGCCGGGTCCTCGTCGCGCACAACGCCATCTTCGACTGGTCGATGATCGCCCGGGAGTACGCACGCTCGGAGCGGACCGCGCCCACCCGCCAGCGACTGTGCACCATCGCACTCTCCAAGGAGCTGCGGCTGCCGCTGCCCAACCACAAGCTGGCGTCGCTCGCCGCGCACTTCGGTGTCGTACAGCAGCGGGCGCACCACGCGCTCGACGACGCACGCGTGCTGGCCGAAGCGTTCCGGCCGAGTCTGCACACCGCGGCCCGCGACGGGGTGCGGCTGCCGCTGCTGGAGTGCCGCCCGCTGACCGAGTGGTCGGACTCCCCCGCCACCCCGCGAATCGGCTACCAGGCCTCGTACGGACAGAGCAGTTGGCGGCCCTCGCGCAAACGCCCGCCCTGCCCCTATCCCAACCCCGGGCGGTACGAGGCGGACAAGCCGCTCACGCAAGGCATGCGGGTGGCCTTCTCCGGCGACACCTCCGTCGACCGCGAGCTGTTGGAGGACCGGGCGATCGAGGCGGGGCTGCATATCGCCTCCGGCGTCTCCCGGCTGACCAGCCTGCTGGTGACCAACGATCCGGAGGCGTCGACCTCGAAGACCGTCAAGGCGAAGTCGTACGGCACACCGGTCATCGACGAGGCGGCCTTCACCCAGCTGTTGCGGGACGTGGCTCCGGCACCCGCATCGGAGTGAACCCGGCGCGACTCGCCCGGCGACCGCTCGCCCCGTGGCGCCTCGCGTCCCACCCTGTGGCGCATGGCACGTTGCGAGGTATGCGGAAACGACTACGGCATGTCCTTCGAGGTGCACGCGCAGGGCGCGGTGCACGTCTTCGACTGCTTCTCCTGCGCCATTCACCGCATGGCGCCCATCTGTGAACACTGCCGGGTCCAGATCATCGGCCAGGGCGTCGAGGTCGAGGGCCACTGGTTCTGCGGCGGGCACTGCGCCCGCGCCGACGGGAGGGCGGGCATCGTCGACAAAGTCTGATCCCACGCCCCACAACCCACGGCCCCAGGCCCCGCGCCCGGGGGCCGCACCCCGACCCCCACCCGCCGCACCCCATGGCCCGAGTTGTACGGTCATGGGGTGTACCGCTTCCTGTTGTCCCGGCAGTGGGTGATCCTCACCCTCATCGCCCTCGTCCTCATCCCCGCGATGATCGAGCTGGGCTTCTGGCAGCTTCACCGGCACGAGCACCGGGTCGAGCAGAACACCCTGATCTCGCGGAACCTCAAGGCGAAGCCCGTCCCCGTGACCGAGCTCACCTTCCCGGGGCACACCGTCCCGCGCACCGACTACTGGCGCCAGGTCACCGCCACCGGCACCTTCGACACCGCGCGCGAAGTCGTCGTACGCCGCCGCACGTCCGCCGACGACCGGGTCGGCTTCCATGTGCTGACCCCGCTGGTCCTGGCCGACGGGCGGGCGGTCCTGGTCAACCGTGGCTGGGTCTCGTCCGCCGCCGACCAGAAGTCCTTCCCGCCCGTACCCGCCGCGCCCAAGGGCACCGTGACCGTCACCGGCCGGCTCAAGGCCGACGAGACGACGAGTGCCAGCGGAATCAAGGACCTGTCCGGTCTGCCGCCCCGCCAGATCATGCTGATCAACAGCGCCCAGCAGACGAAGTCGCTGGGCCGGCCCGTCCTCGGCGGCTATCTGGAACAGAGCGGGCCCGAGCCCTCGGGCGGCAACCCGGAACTGATCCCCGAACCCGACCACGAGTCCATCGGCCCGCACATGGCGTACGCAGTCCAGTGGTGGCTGTTCGCCGCGGCCGTACCTGTCGGCTGGGTGACACTCGTACGCCGCGAGAAGCGCGACCGCCAGTCGGCCGAGGCCGGGAGCGCCCCGGAGCCGGCCCCCGCGACTGCTTAACGGCAGCGTTCGGCGGGAACACGCCAAAGCGTGACCCAACGTATCGAGGACTACGCGCTCATCGGCGATCTGCAGACCGCGGCGCTGGTCGGCAAAGACGGCTCCATCGACTGGCTGTGCCTGCCCCGCTTCGACTCTCCGGCCTGCTTCGCCGCGCTGCTCGGCGAAGAGGAGAACGGCCACTGGCGGATCGCCCCCAAAGGCGCGGGTCCGTGCACCCGCCGCAGCTACGTCGGTGAATCGCTCGTCCTGGAGTCGGTGTGGGAGACCCGGACCGGCACTGTGAAGGTCCTCGACTTCATGCCGCAGCGCGACACAGCGCCCGATGTCATCCGGATCGTGGAGGGCGTCAGCGGCACGGTCGAGATGAACGCGACCCTGCGGCTGCGTTTCGACTACGGCTCCGTCGTGCCGTGGATGCGGCGCTCGGACGGGCACCGGGTGGCGATCGCGGGCCCCGACTCCATATGGCTGCGCAGCGAGCCGCAGGTCAAGACCTGGGGACAGCAGTTCAGCACCCGCTCGTCGTTCACGGTCGGACCGGGCGAGAAGGTGGCGTTCGTCCTCACCTGGCATCCCTCGCACGAGCCGCGGCCAAGGCTCGTCGACCCGTTCGATTCGCTGGAGCAGAGCCTGGAGGACTGGACCCAGTGGTCCTCGCGCTGCCGGAGCGACAGCCCGTACCACGAGGCCGTCGTCCGCTCCCTGATCACCCTCAAGGCACTTACCTTCGCGCCGACCGGCGGGATCGTCGCCGCGCCCACCACGTCACTGCCGGAGGAGATCGGCGGCGTACGCAACTGGGACTACCGCTTCTGCTGGCTGCGTGACTCCACCCTCACGCTGGACGCGCTCATTTCGGCCGGCTACCTCGACGAGGCCGCGGCCTGGCGCGACTGGCTGCTGCGGGCAGTGGCCGGCGACCCCGCCGATCTGCAGATCATGTACGGGCTGGCCGGCGAGCGCCGGCTGCCCGAGACGGAACTGCCGTGGCTGAGCGGGCACGAGGGCTCCGCACCGGTCCGTACCGGCAACGCGGCCGTACACCAGCTGCAGCTCGATGTGTACGGAGAGGTCATCGACTCCCTCCATCTGGGGCGGGAGGCGGGCCTGTCCGCGGAGGAGCACGCCTGGAATCTGCAGCTCAGCCTGCTCGGCTTCCTGGAGTCGAAGTGGCGTGAGCCGGACGAGGGGCTGTGGGAAGTACGGGGCGCGCGCCGCCACTTCGTGCACTCCAAGGTGATGTCGTGGGTCGCGGCGGACCGTGCCGTACGGACCCTGGAGCAGCGCCCTTCGCTGCGCGGTGACGTGGCACGGTGGCGGGCGATGCGGGACGAGGTGCACCGGGAGGTGTGCGAGAAGGGGTACGACCCGGTACGGAACACCTTCACGCAGTCGTACGGCTCCGAGGAACTCGACGCCGCGGCGCTGCTGATCCCGCGGGTCGGCTTTCTGCCGCCCGACGATCCGCGGGTGATCGGGACGGTGGACACGGTACGGGCGGAGCTCGGCCACGACGGTCTGGTGCGCCGCTACAGCACGGACAACAAGGCGGTCGACGCGCTGCCGGGAGGCGAAGGGGCGTTCCTGGCCTGCTCGTTCTGGCTGGCGGACGCGCTGCGGATGACGGGCCGGGTGAAGGAGGCCAGGGAGCTCTTCGAGCGGCTGCTCACCCTGCGCAACGATGTCGGTCTGCTCGCCGAGGAGTACGACCCGGTGAGCGGGCGCCAGGTCGGGAACTTCCCTCAGGCCTTCAGTCATATCGGGCTGGTGAACACGGCCCTCGCACTGGGCGGGGAAGACACGGCAGGATAGGCCCATGGATCTTGGACTGAAGGACCGCGTCTATATCGTCACGGGTGCGTCGCGGGGGCTGGGCCACGCGTCCGCCCGTGCGCTTGTCGCCGACGGCGCGAAGGTCGTCATCAGCGGGCGCGGCGAGAAGGCGGTCGCGGACGCCGCCGCGGAACTCGGCCCGAACGCCGTGGGTCTCGCCTCCGACAACGCCGAGCCGGCGTCGGCGGAGCGCCTCGTCGCGGCGGCGCGGGCACAATTCGGACGCCTCGACGGCGTACTGATCAGCGTGGGCGGCCCGGCACCGGGCTTCGCCGCGGACAATACGGACGAGCAGTGGGAGGCGGCCTTCCAGTCGGTCTTCCTGGGCGCGGTGCGCCTGGCCCGCAGCGCGGCGGCGGCGCTGGGCGAGGGCGGCGTCATCGGCTTCGTCCTGTCCGGCTCGGTCCATGAGCCGATCCCGGGGCTGACGATCTCCAACGGCCTCCGTCCGGGCCTGGCCGGTTTCGCCAAGTCCCTCTCGGACGAGCTGGGCCCGCGCGGCATCCGGGTCGTCGGCCTGCTGCCGGCCCGTATCGACACGGACCGGGTGCGCGAACTCGACGCGCTGTCGGGCGACGCGGAGGCGGCACGTACGGCGCACGAGTCCCGCATTCCGCTGCGGAGGTACGGCACCCCGGAGGAGTTCGGCAACGCCGCGGCGTTCCTGCTGTCGCCGGCGGCGTCGTACTTGACGGGAGTGATGCTCCCGGTGGACGGGGGCGCGCGACACGGGTTCTAGGGCGTTGCGGGCGCCCGCTCAACTCACCCGTTGCGCCCGATGCTTCGCCGCCCTGAGGCGGACCTCCGCCGGCAGCGACGCCAGGCCCGCCGAGTCCCGTGCGTGTGCCACCGCCTCGTCCGTGAGGCGCGCCAGCGTCTCGACGGGCGCCGCGTGCGGTTCCAGCAGCAGGTCCACCCGGGCCTCGGGCGTGCTCCGGCGGCCGGTCAGGCTCACCCGGGCGCGGGCGACCCCGTCCAGGGCCTTCGCCTCGCCCTCCAGCACGCCCTCCAGCGCGCGGCCCCGCAGCAGCGCGCCCTCGCCGTCGCCGCTGTCGACCAGGACTTCCGCCAGCCGGGAGCGCCGCAGTTGGGCGAGCAGCCACCACACGGCGAGCAGCACCAGCACCGCGAGCGCCGCGATGACCGTCGGCCACCACCAGCCCTCGTCCCGCCAGCGGTACCGGTCCGCCTTGCTCAGCAGCACATCGTGGCGCCCGTCCCAGGGCCACCAGGACGGCACGGAGAGCCCGGCCCCCGCCGCCATGACCCCGCCACCCACGCACAGCAGCACCAGCCCGGCAAGGCCCAGCAGGACCCGGTTGACCACTCGCAGCTTTGCGCCCATCGCGCCCTCACCTCTTCTTCGCCGGCGGCCTGACGACATGCACGGCCAGGGCCGGCGGCCTGGCGAGGCCGAGTTCCTTGATGGCGGTGGCCAGCGCCGAGTCCAGATCGGCGCGTACGTCGTCGAGTTCACGGAAGTGGGACTGCGCCCGCACCAAGACCCTGGCGCGTCCCATCCGTACGCGTGCGGACTGCACCCCGGAGACCTCCATCGCCCGGTCCCGCAGCACGAGCGCCGCGGCCGCCCGGTCAAGACCGGCGCGTACGGCAGGGGTGTCGCGGCGCATCGGCAGCAGCGCCCGCAGTCCGGGTGTCACAGCGAGGACGATCAGACCGACGCCGAGGAGCATCACGACCCCCGCGCACGCCAGCTCCCCCACCTCCTCCAGCCGCCATTTCGCGAGATGCTCCGCGGTGGCGCGGCGCCATTGCATGGCCGGGCGGTCGGCCCGTACCGCCGCGATGTCGTACAGCAGCAGACCCGCACCGCCGAGCACCACCACCGCCAGCAGCCCGGCCGGAACCCGGCGCACGGACCAGAAGCGTCCGGCCTTGCCGCCTTCGCCGTCCCTGACCGGAACCGGCTCGTACGCCGCTGCCGATGCGGACTGGTCCAGATCGAGTACGGGCGGTGCGGACTGTGGCTCGCTCATCGGATCCTCCCCTGAGCCGCGCTGCGCGAGTGGGCGGAGTGCAGCCGCTCGACCAGCACGGCCACCTCGGGCACGTCCATCCCCGCCAACGCCTTTACCCGCTGGACGACTCGATGACGCACGGCACCGCACTGAGCGCCGATGTCGGAGGGATAGTCGAGTTCGAGGCTGACCCGCACCCGGGCGGCGTCATGGTGGACCGTCACCGTGGCGTTGGGTGGTGAGCCGCCCTCCGGTACGCCGTCGAGCGCTTCCCGCGCCGCCTGCGAGGCGATCTTCGCCACGACCCGGTCGGCGATCGTGGTCGCGCCGCGCTCGGCGGCCGCGACGCTCCCCCTGCCTCCGGCGGGGGGACCCCCGGCGGCCACGGCGTCACCGCCGCCGGTCGCCGCGGTCACGACCCCGGAAGAAGTAGCCGGGTTCCAGGTCGCCCTCGAGGAAGCGGCCTGCGACAAAGCCGACCACCCCCAACGCGGCCACCAGCAGGAAGGCGCCGAAGCCGCCGAAGTATCCGGCGAAGCCGAGCGCCATGCCGGCCATCAGGCCGACCACCGCCATGCTCATCGTGAGCTCCTCTACTGGAGACGCGGCTCCGGCTCGTCCTCTTCTTCATCGGGCAGTTTCACATCGCTGACCGCGATATTGACCTCGACGACCTCGAGACCTGCCATCCGCTCGACCGCCGAGACGACGTTCTCGCGGACCGCGCGGGCGACTTCGGTGATGGAGACGCCGTAGTCGACGACGATCTCGATGTCGAGGGCCGTCTGCACCTCGCCGACCTCGGCCTTCACGCCTCGGGTGACATTGGACCTGCCGCCGGGCACACGGTCGCGGACCGCGCCGAGGGTACGGGAGAAGCCGCTGCCCATCGCATGGACACCGGGCACTTCGCGGGCCGCGAGTCCGGCGATCTTCTCCACCACGCCGTCGGCGATGGTGGTACGGCCGCGGGACGCGGGATCACCGCCGCCGCGCTTGATCCCCGGCGTCTTTCTGAGACCTTCGCCCGAGCCCGACGGATCGTTACCAGCGGCCTCGGACCGGTTCCACTGAGCGGTGTCGTTCATCGCCGTTCGTCCTTTCCGGGCGGTGGTGGACTCCGCTGCCCACATTAAGTGCGGTTGCCCGGTTTCGCGCCGGGGATGCTGCAGGCTGGAGTAGTGACCACTGCTGATGCGGTACGGCGACGGCTCGGCCTCGGCAGGCTGCTCCCGCTGGGCGGGGCGGCGGACGGGGCCTGGCTGACCGAGCAGGCGGCCGACACGGTGCTGCGGCGCGCGGCGGCCGGGGTACGGGGGGTGGCGCTCGGGCGGCTCAGGCTGGGGCTCGCCGACCCGGACTCGACGGCTCGGCCTGCCGTACCGGCTCCGCCGAGCGCCCTGCCGCCGGGGCCACTGCGGATCGAGGCGGATTTCGCGGCCTCGGCAGTGGAGCCGCTGCCGGCCGCCGCGGCGGCCCTGCGCGCCGCGCTGTTCACGGCCGCGGTGGATCTCCTGGGGCTCGAGGTCTCGGAGGTGGATCTGCGGGTGACGGAGCTGCTGGACGGCGCCCCGGAAGCCCCGGCACCCGCGCCGCCACCCGGGGTACGGGCCGTCACCGCGAGCGACCCGGCGGGCACGGCGGCATCCGGAGCGCCGGGTGTCGCGCATCTGACGGCCGCGCTGGGCGCGGCGGTGCACCTGGCGCCCGATCATGTCCGTGTCGAGGTGGCGACGGCGAGCGGGTATCACCCGCTGGATGTGGTCCGGGCGGTCCGCGAGGCGGTGACGGCGGCGCTCGCGGACGGCCGACCGGTGGCGGTGCTGGTCACCTCGGTACCTGCGTGAACCGGACCGGCGTGAACCGGGGCGGTACTGGCGTGAACCGGAGTGAACCGGAGTGAACCGGGGTGACCAGGGTGGCCGGGCGGATCAGTCCGCAAGGCCCGCCAGGTCGCGCAGGCGGCGCGCCTGCGCCGCGCGCTCCGCGGTGCGCTGGTCCTCGTACGAGCGGGTGCCCGCACCCTGCAGCAGCGCCTTCGTCTCGATCACCGCGTCCCGCGGCGCCGCCAGCAGTGCGGACGCCAGGTCCCGTACGGCACCGTCCAGTTCATCAGCGGACACGACGAGGTTGGCGAGACCGGTACGCTCCGCCTCGTCCGCGTGGACGAAACGGCCGGTCGCGCAGATCTCCAGCGCGCGGGCGTAGCCGACGAGCGACACCAGCGGGTGCGTGCCCGTGAGGTCCGGGACGAGCCCGAGGCTGGTCTCGCGCATAGCGAACTGCACGTCCTGCGCGACGACCCGGAGGTCGCAGGCGAGGGCGAGCTGGAAGCCGGCTCCGATCGCATGGCCCTGGACGGCCGCGATCGTCACGACGTCGCTACGGCGCCACCAGGTGAACGCTTCCTGGTACTCGGCGATGACCGCGTCGAGCTCCTCGTCGGAGCCCCGTGCGAGGTCGAGGAAGGACGGCTCGCCGTCGAAGCCCTCAGGCGTGAACGCCTGCCGGTCGAGACCGGCGGAGAAGGACTTGCCTTCGCCGCGCAGCACCACGACCCGCACATTGCCCGGCAGTGACCGCCCCGCTTGCGCCAACGCCCGCCACAGAGCGGGAGATTGGGCGTTGCGCTTGTCCGGGTTGGTCAGGGTTACCGTGGCAACCGCGTCCTCGACGGTGAGCCGTACGCCGTCCTTGTCGAGCACAGAGTCGAGCGAAGCCATGGGGTGCCTCCGGTTCGGGAACAGTCACTGCAAACGAAGATAAGTGACTGCACAGTAACCACCCGGTCGACCCTGCGACCGACCGGGTGGCCACCGTAGAAACCGGTGGGCCGAAGGAAGCCTCGGTCGTCAGGCCGAGGCGGCCTTCTTGCCTCGCGTCGCTCCGCCGCGTCCCCGCAGCGTGACTCCGGACTCGCTGAGCATCCGGTGGACGAATCCATAGGAGCGGCCTGTCTCTTCGGCCAACGCCCGGATGCTCGCACCGGAGTCGTACTTCTTCTTCAGGTCTGCCGCGAGCTTGTCACGCGCGGCGCCGGTAACCCGGCTGCCCTTCTTCAGAGTCTCGGCCACCCGTGCCTCCTCATGGGAAGTGCGCTCTGGACTCTCATGATCACCCCTAGAGAGCTTCCTGGCCACCCATTCGGCAAGGTCCGTGCGACAAGCTTTGCCGTGCGCCGAGCGGACATCACTACCGGAATCTCTGATTCCGCAGGTCCGTGTTCGCACGTCCGAACGGGTTCCCGGCAAAAGTGCCAGGTCAGCGCAGGGCAAGGGGCACAGGCAGGACCAGAGGCCCGGACGGAAGGAATCCGCTCGGTGCCACACCGTGGTACGAGACGTTCTCACACAGATGATGGATCACCCGTAAGCCGAATGATCCATACGGAGTGGATCAGCGGCGGATCAGCGGCAGAGCAGTCCGGACCGGCACGGGGCCGGGCCGGGATCAGGCGAGCGCCACCAGGTCCGCGTAGTCCGCGCCCCACAGATCCTCGACCCCGTCCGGCAGCAGGATGATCCGCTCCGGCTCCAGCGCCTCGACCGCGCCCTCGTCGTGCGTGACGAGGATGACGGCGCCCTTGTAGGTGCGCAGCGCGCCGAGGATCTCCTCGCGGCTGGCCGGGTCGAGGTTGTTCGTGGGCTCGTCGAGAAGCAGGACGTTCGCGGACGAGACGACCAGGGTGGCCAGCGCGAGACGGGTCTTCTCACCGCCGGAGAGCACCCCGGCCGGCTTGTCGACGTCGTCACCGGAGAAGAGGAAGGAACCGAGCGTCTTGCGCACCGCGACGAGGTCGAGGTCGGGCGCGGAGGAGCGCATGTTCTCCAGGACCGTGCGGTCCGGGTCGAGCGTCTCGTGCTCCTGTGCGTAGTAGCCGAGCTTGAGACCGTGACCCGGGGTGACCTCTCCGGTGTCCGGCCGCTCCACGCCCGCGAGCAGCCGCAGCAGTGTCGTCTTGCCCGCGCCGTTGAGGCCGAGGATGACGACGCGCGAGCCCTTGTCGATGGCGAGGTCCACATCGGTGAAGATCTCGAGTGAGCCGTACGACTTGGACAGGCTCTCCGCGGTCAGCGGGGTCTTGCCGCAGGGTGCGGGATCGGGGAAGCGCAGCTTGGCGACCTTGTCGGAGACACGTACCGCTTCCAGACCGGACAGCAGCCGCTCGGCGCGCTTGGCCATGTTCTGCGCGGCGACGGTCTTGGTGGCCTTGGCGCGCATCTTGTCGGCCTGGAAGTTGAGGGCCGCGGCCTTCTTCTCGGCGTTCTGGCGCTCGCGCTTGCGGCGCTTCTCGTCGGCCTCGCGCTGCTGCTGGTAGAGCTTCCAGCCCATGTTGTAGACATCGATCTGCGAGCGGTTGGCGTCCAGGTAGAAGACCTTGTTGACGACCGTCTCGACGAGGTCGACATCGTGGGAGATCACGATGAAGCCGCCGCGGTAGGACTTCAGGTACTCACGGAGCCAGACGATCGAGTCGGCGTCGAGGTGGTTGGTGGGCTCGTCGAGGAGCAGGGTGTCGGCGTCCGAGAAGAGGATGCGCGCGAGCTCGACGCGGCGGCGCTGACCGCCGGAGAGCGTATGCAGCGGCTGACCGAGCACCCGGTCGGGCAGTCCGAGCGCGGCGGCGATGGTGGCGGCCTCGGCCTCGGCGGCGTAACCGCCCTTGGTCAGGAACTCCGTCTCCAGGCGCTCGTACTTCTTCATCGCCTTCTCGCGGGTGGCGCCCTTGCCGTTCGCCATCCGCTCCTCGTTCTCCCGCATCTTCTTCAGTACGGAGTCGAGCTCCCGGGCGGAGAGGATGCGGTCGCGGGCGAGGGTGTCGAGGTCGCCGGTACGCGGGTCCTGCGGGAGGTAGCCGACCTCGCCGGAGCGGGCGATGGTGCCGGCGGCGGGGATGCCCTCACCCGCGAGGCACTTGGTGAGCGTGGTCTTGCCCGCTCCATTGCGGCCTACCAGGCCGATGCGGTCGCCTTTGGCGATACGGAAGGAAGCGGACTCGATGAGGACGCGTGCGCCGGCGCGCAGCTCGATACCGGAAGCGGTGATCACGGAAAGACTCCAGGGCGGTATGGACGGCGGAAGGGACGGACGTGGGAGCTTCGACGCCGTCTAATGCGCAAGGAGAATTGCCATACGAACCAGTCTAGCGGGGCTGTGCAAGTGCTTTACGCCTACAAGGCGGCCACCGACGGCGGGGACGGCGCGGTGCAGGCGAGCCGGCCCCGGAGTCAGCGGGCCCCCGGAGTCGTACGACAAAAGGGGCGAGAGGTACCCGCCTGACCGATACTCGGCGCAGGGCTGCGGGCTGCCGCCGCCCTGGAGCAGAGGGTGATGGCCCATGCAGTTCGACGACGACGCCGATCTGGACACTTCCGAGGTCCAGGATGTGCGCGGCAGCCGCATTCCCGGCGGCAGAACCACCGTCGGCGGCGGCATCGTCGGCCTCATCGCGTTGATCCTGGGGCTCCTCTTCGGGGTGGGGCCCGACCAGCTCGGGCTGTCGTCGGGCGACACCGACCCGGCAGCGACGGCGTCGTCGCAGGCGCAGGTCAATCAGGCGTGCAGGCGGGGCTCGGATGCCAACACCAGGGAGGACTGCCGGATCGTCGCGGTGGTCAACAGTGTGCAGGATTACTGGCGGGCCGAGTTCCCGCGGCGCCAGGGGCGTTATTCGGACGCGCGGACAGTCATGTTCACGGGCCGGGTGGGTACGGCGTGCGGGACCGCGACCTCGGCGGTCGGCCCCTTCTACTGCCCCGGCGACCGGAAGGTCTATCTGGACCTCGGCTTCTTCGACGAACTGCGGACCACATTCGGGTCGAGCGGCGGTCCGTTCGCCCAGGCGTATGTGGTGGCCCATGAGTACGGCCACCATGTGCAGAACCTGACAGGCGCACTGCAGCGGGCACAGGACGGGGGACAGGGCGCCAACAGCAGTGCCGTGAAGGTGGAGTTGCAGGCGGACTGCTACGCCGGGGTGTGGGCGCACCATGCGACGACCACGCCCGACGAGGCCACCGGCCGGCCGCTGCTGACCTCGCTGACGGCGGCGGACATCCAGGACGGTCTGGACGCGGCGGCGGCGGTCGGCGACGACCGGATCCAGGAGAAGTTCCAGGGCCGGGTCACTCCGGAGACCTGGACGCACGGCTCGGCTGCGCAACGCCGGCAGTGGTTCTACAACGGCTTCCGCACGGGCGACATGGCCCGGTGCAACACCTTCGCCTGAGCGCCCGACTGCCGGGCGTTGTCAGTGGCCGGTGCAAGACTGAGACACAGATCACACCCCTACCGTCGAGCATGAAGGAGTGATCGAGATGTCGCAGTCACCGAGCATCTGTCCGACGCTGGTGTACACGGACGCGAAGGCCGCGATCAAGCAACTCACCGAGGCCTTCGGCTTCACCGAGCACGCGGTGTACGAGGACGAGGCAGGCGCGGTGCTGCACGCCGAGCTGACCTTCGGCAACGGCATGGTGATGCTGGGGAGCAAGGGCACCGGCAGCGAATTCGACAAGCTGATGGAGGGCGGCGGGCCGACGGGTGTGTTCGTCCATGTCGACGATGTCGACGCACATCACAGCCATGCGGTGGAGCATGGCGCGGACATCGTGATGCCGCCGACCGACCAGGACTACGGCGCGCGTGACTACATGGCGCGCGATATCGAGGGCAATGTGTGGAGCTTCGGCACGTACACACCAGGGACGGAGGAGTCCTAGCCTCCCCCGCCACGCGCCGACACTCGCCGGCTTCCGCCGCGTTCGGGCCCGGCTAGACGCCTCCGGTGTGCACCTGGAACGCGGCCCGGCGCACGGCCTTGGCCAGGGCCGGGTCCGGGTGCGCGGCAGCCAGCGCGACCAGGACCTGGACGGTACGGGGGTGGCCGCCGGCCCGGACCTCGTCGAGCAGCGCCGGGACCGTGCCCTGCACCGCGGAGTCGAGATGGCGCAGCAACAGCTGGGGCTCGCCGTGGTCGGCGACGGCCGCCGCGGTGTCCACCCAGAGCCAGGTCGCTTCCTCACGGGTGAGGACCTCGGCGGCGTCCTCGGGGTCCGCTCCCTCGTACTCGGCGAGCCAGAGCAGGACGTAGGGGCGCAGCGAGGGCTCGTCGGCGGCTGCGCGGACGTCTGCCTCGGCGGGGGCGCCGACAACGCGCAGGGCCTCGAAGGCGAGTCCGCGCAGCAGGGCGTCCTCGCCACGGGCGACGCCGAGGAGCTCGGCTACCGCGCTGGAGACGGTGCGGGCCGCGAGCCAGGCGCGGTACTCGGCGCGGGCCGGGCCGGGGGTGAGGCGGGCGCAGCCGCGCAGCATGTCTTCGGCGGGCTGCTCGATATTGCCGGCGGGGCTCTGCGCGGCCACGCAGATCTGCTCGAGTTTGACCCAGACCGCCCAATTGCCGAGCGGGGTGAGCGTGGCGGACCGGCCCTGGTCCAGGGTCAGGGCGCCGACGGCGGAAAGGCCCTCCAGAGCCCAGTCGAGAAGAAGGGAGACAGGAACGTCCGGCCGGGACTCGGGGTCGGACCCGGGCCAGGACTCGAGCGCGGTCTCCAGCTCGGTCTCGAGCGCGGTCTTGGCCTCGGAGTCGGCGCCGACGGCCCGTGGTTCGGACTGAGGACCGTAGGCGACCTCGCAGCGCTCCTCGCGCAGTTCCACGACGCGCTGCTGCAGGAGGTCGAGCAGGACCGGTACGAGCACGGGGCCGGCCGACAGCTGGAGGAGGGAGAGCACCTGGGGGACGGCCTCGACGACCTCGGCGACCGCGCTGGGGGCGACATCGTCGGGCGCGGGATGGACCAGCGACCAGGCGTCGAAGAGGGCGACCCAGCCGCGCAGCACGGCCATGTCGTCACGGTCCCAGGCGCGCAGCCGCCAGCCGGGGCGTGCGGTGTCGCCGTGCAGCTCGACCAGGCCGGCGAGGCGGGCGCGGTCCCAGCCCGCGCGTACCTGGTGCGGGGTCAACTCCAGGGCGGCCGCGGCCCGATCCTGGGCGCGGTCGGCAAGCGGGGCGGTGCTGGGGTCCCGCTCGACGGCGGCCCAGCGGGCGATCCGTACGGCGTCGGCGAGGACCGCCCGCGCCTGGCGGGCGAGCTCGGCGGGGGCCGGAGTGCCCTCGGGAGGCCGCGGGACAGGCCGGGTGCGCCGGGTCGTCACGGCCCGCCGTGCGGCGGCCAGCGATCGCGGGCGGACAAGACGGAGTCTGGAGTTGCGCGCCAATTGCTCATCAGGCTTTCGGGACGTCACGGGGAGCAGTCTTCCCGCTGACGGCCCGAAAGCCCAAACGGAACCTGGTCGGCCGGACTGAGCGGCCGTCCTGCCAGGCATTACCCGTCGGCTGTCCAGGAACTACATCGGGCAGGAACTACATCAGGGGGGTGAGGAAACGGCGCAGGGCTTCTTCGTAGCGTGCCGGGTCGGCGTTCCACATCGCGCCGTGCGGGGCGTGCTGGACGGTCTGCAGGCTGATCAGCTGGGGGCGGCGGGCAGCGAGTTCGCGGGACGGATACCACGGCGCGAGGGTGTCGTCCGGGCCGTGGTAGATCAGCGTCGGTACGCGCATCGTGTCCGGGTCCGCGGCCTCGAGCAGCCGGTCGCCGTGCAGTCCCGTTCTGCCCTGCGCAGCCCTGACGGCGAGCGTCAGCAGCGGCCCCGGGGTGCCCCGGGCGGCGGCCAGATTGCGCAGCGTGGCTTCCCAGTCGAGGACCGGTGAGTCCAGTACGAGTCCGTTGATCCGATCGCGCAGCGCGGAGTTGGCCGTGGCGTGCAGAGCCATCGAGGCGCCGGTGGACCAGCCGTGGAGGACGATGCGCTGGGCGCCGTAGCGCACGGCGTAGCGGATGGCGGCGTCCAGGTCGCGCCACTCGGAGTCGCCGAGGTGACCGAGGCCGTCCGGGGATCTGGGGGCGCCGAGATCTCCGCGGTAGGCGAGGGCGAGCACGGGGAACCGGTGGGCGTGCAGAAACTTCATGATGTTCATGGGGTGTTCCCGTGTGGCGCCCAGGCCGTGCACAGTGATCACCCACGTGTCGCGGGCGCCGGGCACGAACCAGGCGGGCAGCGCGCCCAGTTCGCCGGGGATGTCGATATCGCTGTACTTGAGGCGTAGCGCGCTGCCCGGGTCGCCGCTGTGCACCTGCGGGGTGAGCCGCACCCTGGTGCCCGGTTCCAGGTTGCCGTGGGTGACGCGTTCCAGTCGGCGTACGACGGTGTCGGCGGCGTGCGGGACATCGTCGAGGACGGGGCCGACGACCGCGTGGACGTCCGGGCCCTCGATTCCGTACGTACCGGGGCGCAGCGAGGCGAGGCTGCGGGTCAGCGTCAGCCGGCCCGGGGCCGTGGCGTGCACGGTGAGCCGGGGGTCACCGGGCAGGGGCCGGCCGGGCGGCGCCTTGAGCGCGAGATCGCTGGCGTAGCGGCCGGCCGCTATCGCGGCCGCGCCGACACCGATCAGAGTGGTGACGGCTACCGCCGTCGCTGTTGCCGGGCGCACCGTTCCAGTGTCGGCACCCCCGCGCCGTGCGGCCAGTGGACGGGGGCCGCCGGTGTCTGCGGAGGCCTCCGGCGCGGAGGCGGTCGGCACGTCAGCGGGGCTGGCCGTAGCTCTGAAGCTTGTCCGCCACCTCGTGCAGCTGGGACCGGGAGAGCAGGGTGGGCGAGTAGCCGGGCAGCGCCGCGGCGGTCAGCCAGAGCCGGCACATCCACTCCAGCTGGGCGGTGCGGTCGTAGGCCTGGTCGAGGGAGTCGCCGTAGGTGACCGTGCCGTGGTTCTGGAGGAGGCAGCCGGTGCGGTCCCGCAGGGCGCACAGCATGTTCTCGGCCAGCTCCTCCGTTCCGTACAGGGCGTACGCGGCGACGCGCACGGGGCCGCCGAGGGCGGCCGCCATGTAGTGGATGAGCGGCAGCTCCGGGACGAGGGTGGAGACGGCGGTGGCGTGCACGGCGTGGGTGTGCACGACGGCGACGGCGGTGGTGTTCCGGTAGACCTCGAGGTGCAGCGGCAGCTCGCTGGTGGGGGCGAGATCACCGAGGACCTGGTTCCCGTCGAGATCGACGGCGACGGCGTCCTCGGGACTGAGCCGGTCGTAGGGCACTCCGCTCGGGGTGACCAGGACGAGTCCGCCGACCCGTACCGAGACATTGCCCGAGGTGCCTACCACCAGGCCTTCCGCCGCTGTTCTGCGGGCCGTGGCCACGAGGTCTTCCCACGCCCGCTCGATCGCGTCCTGCCGCACCTGATCGGTCATGCGGCGATCCTGTCAGGCGGGGGCCGGGAGGCCACAGAGGTCACGGTGACGGAGATCACCCAAATCGCCAGAAAAGGCGCCTTCCGCGGCGCCGTCCCCGCCATCTCCGTGGTGATCGGCGAGCGGAGTGACGGATCCTCACTTGCGGACACCGCAAAGCCCGTCTCAGTTCATCTTCCGTTCACCCAGATTAACTACGTTCGCCGAGCCACTGACGTCAAACGATTGCCTGGGTAAATGGAACACATCACCTTGCTGCTCGCGATTGTGATCGCGACAGCTCTCGTGTTCGATTTCACGAACGGTTTCCACGACACCGCCAACGCGATGGCGACGACCATCTCGACCGGCGCTCTGAAGCCCAAGACGGCGGTGGCCATGGCCGCCGCGCTCAACCTCGTCGGCGCGTTCCTGTCGGTGGAGGTCGCCAAGACGATCTCCAGCGGCATCGTCACCGAGTCAGGCATCACACCCGAAGTCATCTTCGCTGCGCTCGTCGGCGCCATCCTCTGGAACCTGATGACCTGGCTGATCGGCCTGCCGTCCAGTTCCTCGCACGCCCTCATGGGCGGTCTGATCGGCGCCACCATCGCCTCGGTCGGCGTCAGCGGCGTCAATGGCGGCACAGTCGTCACCAAGGTGCTGATCCCCGCGATCGCGGCCCCGCTGGTCGCCGGCCTCGCGGCGTTCCTCGCCGCCCGGCTGACATACAAGATCGGCAAGAACGCCGACGAGAAGGCCACCGCGAAGGGCTTCCGCGCCGGCCAGATCGCCTCGGCGGGCCTGGTCTCCCTGGCCCACGGCACCAACGACGCCCAGAAGACCATGGGCGTCATCACGCTGGCGCTCGTCGCCGGCGGCGTCCTCTCCCCCGGCTCCAACCCCCCGATGTGGGTCATCCTCTCCGCCGGTCTCGCGATCGCGATGGGCACCTACCTCGGCGGCTGGCGCATCATCCGCACCCTGGGCACGGGCCTCACCGACCTCCGGCCGCAGCAGGGCTTCGCCGCCCAGACCAGCGCGGCCAGCGTCATTCTCGCCTCCTCCAACCTCGGCTTCTCGCTGTCGACGACGCACTCCTGCTCCGGCGCCGTGATGGGCGCGGGCCTGGGCCGCAAGGGCGGCGTGGTCCGCTGGTCCACCGCCACCCGGATGTTCGTCGCCTGGGGTCTGACCCTGCCGGCCGCGGGTATGGTCGCCGCGGGCTCGGAGTTCGTGTCCAGGCAGGGCGACTGGGGTGTCGCGGTCGTCGCGGCCTTCCTGATCGGCGCCTGCGTCGCGATCTGGTTCATCTCCCGCCGCCAGGTGGTCGACCACACCAACGTCAACGCGGTGGACGCCGACGCCGAGCCCGCGGGTGTCGTCACCACCGCCATCGCGGCCGTCACCCCGCCGCCGGCCGGCACGCCCGCGCAGGACTTCAAGACCACCATCCCGGCTCCGGCCCCCACCGACTCCGAGCCGACGCAGCCGGCCACGGTGTAAGGACAGATCAGCATGAACATCGACTGGGCAGCTCTCGGCTCCGTCTTCGGCGTGAGCCTCGTCGCCACCGTCGCCCTGGTGGGTCTGTTCACCCTGGGCATCGTCGGCCTGACCAAGCAGGAGTCGGCGGCCGCGCAGGGCGGTTCCGCGACCCTGGCACGCACCGGCGCGTACGCCTGCTTCGCGCTCTGCGCGGCGGCCGTGGCGTACGGGATCTATCTGATCGTCATCTGACGGCACGGTTCACCAGCTTCACGAGCTTCATCAACCGCTTCACAGGCCGGGCCGGGCACCCCTTCGGGTGACCCGGCCCGGCTCCTGCGTCGCGGGCGACGTGGCGGTACGGCCCGTTTTCGACACCTGGCGGAAATCCGCCCCACATGTGTGCCCCAACACACTCTTGCATCGCAGGTCAAAGGCAAGTTGACGGTCGTTCTCGCAGCGTGGTGGACTGCCGAAGCCATCTACGGCGGCAGAAGAGGAAGCCGGTGCAAATCCGGCGCGGTCCCGCCACTGTCACCGGGGAGCAGTCCCCGGAAGCCAGGAACTCTCACCGCCGGTCACGTCGAACCAGGGCGCGGACACCCTGAGTGAGGACATATCGCCATGCCCGGCTGCGGTTCAGTTCCTGCTGTGAGTACGAGGGTCGTTCGAGGCGAAGCGTCGGCCTGAACCCATGCGTGCCGACCGTGAATTCGTGTACGGCGCCACCGCCGGCCTGGCCGGCGACCTGCTGCTCGGCGATCCCCGCCGCGGGCATCCGGTCGCCGCGTTCGGGCGGGCCGCGGGCGCTGTCGAGCATGTCCTGTGGCGTGACCACCGTGGCTGGGGCGCACTGCACACCGCCGTGTGCGCCGGAGGCGCCGCGGGTGCCGCCGCGGTTCTCGCGCGCGGTGTACGGGGCCGCGGCCGCGCATCCGTCGCACTGATCGCCGCGGCCACCTGGGCCGTCGTCGGAGGTACGTCGCTGGGCCGCGAGGCGCGGGCCATCGGCGGCGCGCTCGCCGCCGGTGACGTGGACGTGGCGCGGGAGCGCCTGCCGCATCTGTGCGGGCGCGATCCGCAGGCGCTGGACGAGCAGCAGATCGCACGCGCCGTCGTCGAGTCCGTCGCCGAGAACACCTCCGACGCCGTGGTGGGCGCGCTGGTCTGGGGCGCCCTCGCGGGCGTGCCGGGTCTGGTGGGGTTCCGTGCCGTCAACACGCTGGACGCGATGGTCGGGCACAAGTCGTCCAAATACCGGAGGTTCGGCTGGGCCTCGGCGCGGCTCGACGATGTGGCCGGCTGGCCGGGGGCCCGGCTCACCGCGGGACTCGCGGTACTCGCGGGCGGGGATGCGCGCGGAGCCGTACGGGCCTGGCGGGCCGATGCGAAGAAGCACCCGAGCCCGAACGCGGGCCCGGTGGAGGCTGCGTTCGCGGGGGCGCTCGGCGTACGCCTGGGCGGGACCCTCTCGTACGGCGGCCGGGTGGAGCACCGTCCCGTACTCAACGGCACCGGGCGCCCGGTGGAGTTCGGCGACATCGAACGCGCCGTACGGCTCTCGCGGCGCGTCGGCTGGCTGACACTGGCGACCTGCGCGGCGGGCCGCCTGGCAGGTCACGCACTGCGCGCGCGGCGCGCGGAAAAGGGGCGGGGATGAGCAGGCGCAGAGGCGGCGGGCTGCTGGTGGCGGGGACCACGTCCGACGCGGGCAAGAGCGTCGTCACGGCCGGGATCTGCCGATGGCTGGTGCGGCGGGGAGTGAAGGTCGCGCCCTTCAAGGGGCAGAACATGTCCCTCAATTCGTTCGTGACGCGCGAGGGCGCGGAGATCGGCCGGGCGCAGGCCATGCAGGCGCAGGCCGCGCGCGTGGAGCCGAGCGCGCTGATGAATCCCGTGCTGCTCAAGCCGGGCAGCGACCGGTCGAGCCAGGTGGTCCTGATGGGTAAACCGGTGGGCGAACTGAGCGCCCGCGGGTTCTTCGGGGGGTCTGAGGGGGCGTCCCCCGGGAAAACCCTGCACGGTGGGCGGCAGGAGGCGCTGCTCGGGACCGTCGTGGAGTGCCTGGAGGAGCTGCGGGGCACGTATGAAGCCGTGATCTGCGAGGGGGCGGGCAGTCCGGCCGAGATCAATCTGCGGCGTACGGACATTGTGAACATGGGCATCGCGCGAGCGGCACAGCTCCCGGTGCTGGTGGTCGGAGACATCGACCGCGGTGGGGTCTTCGCCTCGTTCTTCGGGACCACCGCGCTGCTCAGCGCCGAGGATCAGGCGCTGGTCGCCGGATACATCGTCAACAAGTTCCGCGGCGATGTGTCGCTGCTGGAGCCCGGTATCGAGATGCTGCGCGGGCTGACCGGGCGGCACACGTACGGGATTCTGCCGTACGCCCACGGGCTCGGCATCGACGAGGAGGACGGGCTGCGGGTCTCGCTGCGCGGCGCGGTACGGGAGTCGGTGGTCGCGCCGCCCGTGGGCGAGGACATACTGCGGGTCGCGGTCTGTGCCGTGCCGCTGATGTCCAACTTCACGGACGTGGACGCGCTGGCCGCCGAGCCGGGTGTCGTCGTGCGGTTCGTGGACCGGGCCGAGGAACTTGTCGACGCCGACCTGGTGGTCGTGCCGGGAACCCGGGGCACGGTCAGGGCCCTGGAGTGGCTCAAGGAGCGCGGGCTGGCCGACGCGCTTGCGCGCCGGGCTGCCGAGGGGCGGCCCGTGCTCGGTGTCTGCGGCGGTTTCCAGCTCCTCGGCGAGCACATCGAGGACGAGGTCGAGTCGCGGGCGGGCCGTGTCCAGGGGCTTGGACTGCTGCCCGTGCGGGTGCGGTTCGCGCGCGAGAAGACCCTCGCCCGGCCGGTCGGCGAGGCCCTGGGTGAATGCGTGGAGGGCTACGAGATCCACCACGGCGTCGCCGAAGTACTCGGCGGCGACACGTTCATCTCCGATGGCGACGGACACAGCCTGGACGGCTGCCGGGTCGGCGCCGTCCGGGGTACGCACTGGCACGGATCGCTGGAGAGCGACGGCTTCCGCCGGGCGTTCCTGCGCGACGTCGCCGAGTCCGCGGGCCGGCGGTTCGTGCCCGCGCCCGACACCAGCTTCGGCGCGCTGCGCGAAGAGCAGCTGGACCGCCTCGGCGACCTCATCGAAGAACACGCGGATACGGATGCGCTGCTGCGGCTCATCGAGTCGGGCGCACCCTCAGGACTTCCCTTCATCGCACCTGGAGCGCCATGAGCACCGAGAGCACCGTGCTGTTGCTGTCCACCGCCGATACGGATCTGCTGGCGGCCCGGGCCTCCGGCGCGCCCTACCGCATCGGCAATCCGACCCGTATCGATGTGGCGGAGGAGCTGCCCGCGCTCATCGCGGGCGCATCCGTCGCGGTCGTACGGCTGCTCGGCGGGAAGCGGGCCTGGGAGGACGGGCTCGCGGCCCTCAAGGCGTCCGGGATTCCGACCGTGCTGCTGGGCGGCGAGGCGGTGCCCGACGCGGAGTTGATGGCCGAGTCGTCCGTGCACGCGGGTGCTGTCGCGGAGGCCCTGCAGTATCTCGTCGAGGGCGGGCCCGGGAACCTCGTCGAGCTGTCCCGGTTCCTGACGGAGGACGTGCTGCTGGCCGGTCACGGTCGTGCCGCGGACGCGCAGGACAGGCACAGTGCCGAGCCGCAGAAGATGCCGGAGTGGGGCGTGCACGGCGCGCGTGCGTATGTGGAGGAGCGACCGAGCGTCGGCGTGCTCTTCTACCGCGCGCACCAGCTCTCCGGCAACACCGGATTCGTCGACACGCTGTGCGACGCGATCGAGGCCCGCGGGTCCAACGCCCTTCCCGTGTACTGCGGTTCGCTGCGCGGCGCCGACGCCGAGCTGTACGAGCTGCTCGCCAGGACCGATGCGCTGGTCGCCACGGTGCTGGCCGCGGGCGGCACGCGGGCGAGTGACGCCAGTGCCGGCGGGGACGACGAGGCCTGGGACATCGGCGCGCTCGCCGAGCTCAATGTGCCGGTGCTGCAGGGACTGTGCCTGACCTCGTCGAAGGCCACCTGGGAGGCGTCGGACGCGGCCCTGTCCCCCATGGACGCGGCGATGCAGGTGGCGATCCCCGAGTTCGACGGGCGGATCATCACGGTCCCGTTCTCCTTCAAGGAGCAGGGCCCCGACGACGTGCCGGTGTATGTCGCCGATCCGGAGCGCGCCGGACGCGTCGCCGGAATCGCCGTACGCCACGCCCGGTTGAAGCACAAGCCGAACGCCGAGAAGAAGCTCGCGCTCGTCTTCACCGCCTACCCGACCAAGCATTCACGGGTCGGCAACGCCGTCGGTCTCGACACCCCGGCGTCCGCCGTGCGGGTGCTGGACGCGCTGCGCGACGCCGGTTACGCCGTGGAGGGCTACCCCGACAACGGCGACGAGCTGATCCACCGGCTGATCAACGCCGGTGGTCACGATGTGGAGTGGCTGACCGAGGAGCAACTGGCCGCCGCCCCCGCGCGCGTGCCGCTCGCCGACTACCGCGCCTGGTTCGACAAGCTGGAGCCGGACCTGCGCGACGGAATGCTGGAGCACTGGGGCGAGCCGCCGGGCAGCCTGTACGTCGACGGCGACGAGATCGTGCTGGCGTCCCTGCAGTTCGGGAACGTCATCGTGATGATCCAGCCGCCGCGCGGCTTCGGCGAGAACCCGATCGCGATCTACCACGACCCCGATATGCCGCCCTCGCACCACTACATGGCGGCGTACCGCTGGCTGGACAACAGTTTCGGCGCGGACGCGATCGTGCACATGGGCAAGCACGGCACCATGGAGTGGCTGCCGGGCAAGGGGCTCGGACTGTCGGCGGGCTGCGGTCCTGACGCGGTGCTCGGCGAACTGCCGCTGGTGTACCCGTTCATCGTCAACGACCCGGGCGAGGGCACCCAGGCCAAGCGCCGCGGTCACGCCACCGTCGTGGACCATCTGGTGCCGCCGATGGCGCGTGCCGACACCTACGGCGACCTGGCCAAGCTGGAGCAGCTGCTCGACGAGTACGCGCTCGTCAGCGATCTCGACCCGACGAAGGCCCCGGCCGTACGGGCGCAGATCTGGACGCTGGTGAAGGCCGCGGAGCTGCACCACGACCTGCATGTCGACGAGCAGCCGGACGACGGCGAGTTCGACTCGTTCGTCATGCACATCGACGGCTATCTCTGCGAGATCAAGGACGTCCAGATCAGGGACGGTCTGCACATCCTGGGCGGCGGCCCGGAGGCCGAGGCCCGGGTCAATCTCGTACTGGCCGTGCTGCGCGCCTCTCAGGTGTGGGGCGGCACGGCGAACGCGCTGCCGGGCCTTCGGGCTTGTCTCGCCGAGCACTTCGGTCTGGTGGAGAAGGAGCTGCTCGGCGAGCCGGGTGCGCCGGTGAAGGTGCCGGTGGAGCTCACGGAGCTGGTCGAGGGCCCCGCACGGACCGGCGCCGACGCGATCGATCTGCTGGAGCAGCTGTGCCGACGGCTCGCGGAGGGCATGGAGGAGCGCGGGTGGGAGGTGTCCGCCGCTGCCGGTCTGGTGGCTGAGGTGCTGGGCACCGCTGCGCCTTCCGGGGTGACACCCCCTGGACCCATCTGCCCGGACGCGGTGGCCGTGCTGGGCTTCGCCTGCGCGGAGGTCGTGCCGCGGCTGGCCCGTACGACGGACGAGATCGACCATATTCTGCTGGCGCTGGACGGCGGATACGTACCGGCCGGTCCTTCCGGGTCACCGACGCGCGGTCTGGTGAATGTGCTGCCGACCGGCCGCAACTTCTACTCCGTCGACCCCAAGGCGATTCCGTCCCGGCTGTCGTGGGAGGTAGGCCAGGCGCTGGCCGACTCGCTCGTGGCCCGGTATCTCACGGACACGGGTGAGTACCCCAAGTCGGTGGGTCTGACGGTGTGGGGCACATCCGCGATGCGCACCCAGGGCGACGACATCGCCGAGATCCTGGCGCTGCTGGGCTGCCGGCCGGTCTGGGACGACGCGTCGCGGCGGGTCACCGGCTTCGAGGTGGTGCCGGTCGCGGAGCTTGGCCGTCCGCGCATCGATGTGACGGTGCGCATCTCCGGCTTCTTCCGGGACGCCTTCCCGCATGTGGTGGGGCTGATCGACGACGCGGTACGGGCGGTGGCGGAGCTGGACGAGCCGGCCGAGTCCAACTACGTACGGGCGCATGCCGACGAGGACACCGCCGAGCACGGCGACCGGCGGCGCGCCACGGCCCGGATCTTCGGCTCGAAGCCGGGTGCCTATGGTGCGGGGCTGCTGCCGCTGATCGACGCGCGGAACTGGCGCAGCGACGCCGACCTGGCCGAGGTGTACGCGGTGTGGGGCGGTTATGCGTACGGGCGCGGGCTCGAAGGGCGGGCGGCGCGCGGGGACATGGAGACGGCGTTCCGGCGGATCGCGGTCGCGGCGAAGAATGTCGACACCAGGGAGCACGACCTCGTCGACGCCGACGATTACTTCCAGTACCACGGCGGGATGGTCGCGATGGTGCGGCATCTGACCGGTGAGTCGCCCGAGGCGTATGTGGGTGACAGCGCCACACCGGACCAGGTGAAGACGCGCACGCTGGGTGAGGAGACGCACCGGGTGTTCCGGGCGCGGGTGGTCAATCCGCGCTGGATGGCGGCGATGCGGCGGCACGGCTACAAGGGCGCGTTCGAGATGGCCGCGACGGTGGACTACCTGTTCGGGTACGACGCCACGGCGGGTGTCGTGGATGACTGGATGTACGAGAAGCTCTCCGCGGAGTACGTCTTCGACCCCGAGAACCGCGCGTTCATGGAGAAGTCGAACCCGTGGGCGCTGCGGGGCATCACGGAGCGGTTGCTGGAGGCGGCGGACCGGGGGCTGTGGGCGGAGCCGGACGCGGAGACGCTGGAGCGGCTGCGGGCGACGTATCTGGAGCTCGAGGGTGATTTGGAGGGGGACGCGTGAGGACGCCTGCCAGCTGCTGGGGCTCCGCCCCGGACCCCGCGCCTCAAACGCCGGCGAGGCTTGATTCGGACCGAAGCCCCCTGGTTACGGGAAGGGGCGGGGTGGGGCAATCTCCCCGCCTCAACACGATCGAGGAGTCCGCATGAGCACCCCATACCCCTTCACCGCGATCGTCGGCATGGACGACCTGCGGCTCGGGCTGCTGCTGAATGCCGTCTCCCCCGCCGTGGGCGGTGTGCTCGTGCGCGGTGAGAAGGGGACCGCCAAGTCGACCGCCGTACGTGCGCTTTCCGCGTTGATCCCGGAGGTTCCGGTCGTCTCCGGGTGCCGGTTCTCGTGCGACCCCGCGTCGCCGGACCCGGCGTGTCCCGACGGTCCCCACGAGCTCGGCGGCGGTGTGGCGCGCCCGGCGCGGATGGTCGAGCTGCCCGTCGGCGCGTCCGAGGACCGGCTCGTCGGTGCCCTCGACATCGAGCGGGCGCTGGCCGAGGGTGTGAAGGCCTTCGAGCCGGGGCTGCTCGCGGACGCGCACCGCGGGATTCTCTACGTGGATGAGGTCAACCTCCTCCACGACCACCTCGTCGACCTGCTGCTTGACGCGGCCGCCATGGGCGCTTCGTACGTCGAGCGTGAAGGCGTGTCGGTGCGGCACGCCGCCCGTTTCCTGCTCGTGGGGACCATGAACCCCGAAGAGGGCGAGTTGCGGCCTCAATTGCTGGACCGCTTCGGGCTCACCGTCGAGGTCGCGGCCTCGCGGGAGCCCGATCAGCGGGTGGAGGTCGTGCGGCGGCGGCTCGCGTACGACGACGATCCGGCCGGTTTCGCCGCTCGCTGGGCGGACGAGGAGTCGGCCCTGCGGGCCCGGATCGTGGCCGCGCGGGCGCTGCTGCCCGACGTCCGGCTGGGGGACGGCGCGTTGCGGCAGATCGCCGCGACCTGTGCGGCCTTCGAGGTGGACGGGATGCGCGCCGACATCGTGATGGCCCGTACCGCAACCGCGCTCGCCGCGTGGGCGGGGCGTACGGAGGTGCTCGCCGAGGATGTACGGCAGGCCGCTCTGCTGGCGCTCCCCCACCGGCGGCGGCGCAATCCCTTCGACGCCCCCGGCCTCGACGAGAACAAGCTCGACGAGACCTTGGAGGATTTCGGCGACGACGATCCGGAACTCGATCCGGACCCCGATCCGGACGGGCCGGGCGGGGGCGGGCAGCCGCCGCAGGGCGGGCCCGAGGTGCCGCCGCAGGGCGATGGCGGACAGGGCGAAGTGCCCGCGCAGGCGGAGCCGGCCGAGGGTGGTACTCCGCAGGCCGGCGGCGGTGAGCAGCAGCCCGTAGGGGCCGCCGAGCCGTTCCGTACGAAGATGCTGAGCGTGCCGGGTCTCGGCGAGGGCGCGGCGGGGCGCAGGTCCCGTGCGCGGACCGAGCACGGCCGGACGACGGGTGCGCGGCGGCCCCAAGGGGCGCTCACCAAGCTGCACTTGGCGGCGACCATGCAGGCCGCGGCCCCGCACCAGCGGGCGCGCGGGCGCAGCGGCCGGGGTCTGGTGGTCCGCCGGGACGATCTGCGGCAGGCGAACCGCGAGGGACGCGAGGGGAACCTGGTGCTCTTCGTGGTGGACGCGTCGGGTTCGATGGCGGCCCGGCAGCGGATGAGCGCGGTGAAGGGTGCGGTGCTTTCGCTGCTGCTCGACGCCTACCAGCGGCGCGACAAGGTCGGGCTGATCACCTTCCGCGGGAAGGACGCGGAGGTGGCGCTGCCGCCGACCTCGTCGGTGGACGCGGCCGCCGCTCGTCTTCAGACGCTGCCGACGGGCGGTCGTACGCCGCTGGCGGCCGGGCTACTCAAGGCGCACGACGTGCTGCGGGTGGAGCGTATGCGCGATCCTTCGCGCCGGCCGCTGCTGGTCGTGGTGACGGACGGCCGGGCGACGGGCGGGGTCGATCCGGTGGCGCTGGCGTCGCGTGCGGCGCGGCTGCACTCCGCCGAAGGGACCGCCGCGATCGTCGTGGACTGCGAGTCCGGGCCCGTACGGCTCGGTCTCTCGAGCACACTGGCCGTCGATCTCGGCGGCACCGCCGTCACCCTCGACGAGCTGCGCGCCGACTCCATCGCCGGGCTTGTCAGGGACGTTCAGACTGCAAGGAGGGCCGCGTAATGCCGCAAGGACAGCCGTCCGTCGTACCGGACGACGGACTCACCACCCGCCAGCGCCGCAACCGCCCGCTCGTCGTCGTCCACACGGGCATCGGCAAGGGCAAGTCGACGGCCGCGTTCGGGCTCGCGCTGCGCGCCTGGAACCAGGGGTGGCCGATCGGGGTGTTCCAGTTCGTCAAATCCGCGAAGTGGAAGGTCGGCGAGGAGAACGCGCTGAAGGTCCTCGGTGCCTCCGGCGAGGGCGGTCCTGTCGACTGGCACAAGATGGGCGAGGGCTGGTCGTGGGTGCAGCGCGACAAGCAGCTGAACAACGAGGAGGCGGCGCGCGAGGGCTGGGAGCAGGTCAAGCGCGATCTGGCGGCCGAGACGTATCAGCTGTATGTGCTGGATGAGTTCGCGTACCCGATGCACTGGGGATGGGTGGACACGGACGAGGTGATCTCGGTGCTCCGGGACCGGCCGGGGACGCAGCATGTGGTGATCACCGGCCGCAACGCTCCGGCGGAGCTCGTCGGGTTCGCCGATCTGGTGACCGACATGTCCAAGGTCAAGCACCCGATGGACACCGGTCAGAAGGGGCAGCGGGGCATCGAGTGGTAGCACGTCTCGTCATCGCCGCGCCGTCTTCCGGCAGCGGCAAGACCACCGTCGCGACGGGCCTGATGGCGGCCTTCGTCGCGGCGGGCCTCTCCGTGTCCCCGCACAAGGTCGGCCCCGACTACATCGACCCGGGCTATCACTCGCTCGCCACGGGACGCCCGGGGCGGAATCTGGACGCGTATCTGTGCGGTACGGAGCTGATCGCGCCGCTGTTCGCGCATGGCGCGGCGGGCTGCGATCTGGCCGTGGTCGAAGGCGTGATGGGGCTGTACGACGGGGCGGCGGGAGCCGGTGAGCTGGCGTCCACCGCTCAGGTCGCGAAGCTGCTGCGGGCGCCGGTGGTGCTGGTGGTGGACGCGTCCTCGCAGTCGCGGTCGGTGGCGGCGCTGGTGCACGGTTTCGCGTCCTGGGATCCACAGGTGCGGATCGGGGGCGTGATTCTGAACAAGGTGGGGTCCAAGCGGCACGAGGAGCTGCTGCGGGAGGCGCTGGACGAGTCGGGGGTGCCGGTGCTGGGGGTGTTGCGGCGGGTGGCTGACGTCGCGTCGCCGTCGCGGCACCTGGGTCTTGTGCCGGTCGCGGAGAGGCGGGCGGACGCGGTGGCCGCGGTGGCGGCGATGGCGGAGGTGGTGCGGGCGGGGTGCGATCTGGAGGCGCTGCTCGCGCTTGCGCGGAGCGCGCCTGCGTTGCCGGACGCGCCGTGGGACCCGGGGGTCGCCTCCGGCGGGCTTGTTCCCCACCCCGCCCCTTCCCGTAGCTGGGGGCTCCGCCCCCAGACCCCCGCGCCTCAATCGCCGGAGGGGCTTGATTGTGCGGCCCGGCCGACATTTTCAGCCTCGCCGGCGTTTGAGGCGCGGGATCCGGGGCGGAGCCCCGGTTACGGGAAGGGGCGGGTAGGGGAACAGCGCCGCGGGCCACTCCTCGTCGCCGTCGCCGGCGGGCCCGCGTTCACGTTCTCCTATGCCGAGCACACCGAGCTGCTCGCCGCCGCCGGCGCGGAGGTCGTCACGTTCGACCCGCTCCGGGACGAGCAACTGCCCGACGGGACACGGGGGCTCGTCATAGGTGGCGGCTTTCCCGAGGTGTACGCGCCCGAGCTGTCCGCCAACGACGCGCTGCGCAAAGCCGTCGCCGAGCTGGCACACTCCGGCGCGCCGGTCGCCGCCGAGTGCGCCGGGCTGCTGTATCTCACACGCGCCCTGGACGGAATGCCGATGTGCGGTGTCCTGGACGCCGAGGCGCGGATGTCGCAGCGGCTCACACTCGGCTACCGGGAGGCTGTCGCGGTGAGCGACAGCGTTCTCGCGGCGGCCGGGACACGGCTGCATGGGCACGAGTTCCACCGCACGGTCATCGAGCCGGCCGCAGGGCCCGGCCCCGCGTGGGGGATGCACCTGCCCGGGCGGCGCGTGGAGGGATTCGTGCAACACGGCGTACATGCGAGCTATCTGCATACGCACTGGGCGGCCACGCCCAGCACGGCACGCAGATTCATTGAAAGGTGCGGGGCATGAGCAGCAGGCTGATCGGTGTCGGAGTCGGGCCCGGCGACCCGGAGTTGGTGACCGTGAAGGGCGTACGCGCGCTTCGTGAGGCCGATGCCGTCGTCGTACCTGTGATGGCCGGATCCGACGGAACAGATGGGGGTGAGCCCGGGCGCGCCGAGGCGACCGTCCTGCACTACGTGGGCGCGGAGAAGGTCGTACGCGTCGTCTTCGCGCTCAACGAGCGCACCGACCGTGGCCGTCGCGAGGCCGCCTGGGACGCCGCGGGCAAGCGTGTCGCCGAGCTGCTGCGCGCGCACGGGTCCGTCGCCTTCGCGACGATCGGCGATCCCAATGTGTACTCGACGTTCACCTATCTCGCACAGACCATCGCCGAACTGGTCCCGGGTACCGCCGTGGAGACCGTGCCCGGCATCACCGCCATGCAGGATCTGGCGGCCCGCAGCGGCGCCGTCCTCACCGAGGGCACCGAGCCGCTGACCCTGGTGCCGGTGACCGCTGGGGCCGCCGTGCTCAAGGACGCCCTGAAGGGACCCGGCACGGTCGTCGCCTACAAGTTCGGGCGGCTCGCCGCGGAGGTGGCCGTCGCACTGCGCGAGACGGGACGTACCGAGGGCGCGGTGTGGGGGTCGGCGCTCGGGCTGCCCGAGGAGTCGATCCGGCCGGCCGCGGAGCTTGCCGAGGGAGCGCTGCCGTACCTCTCGACGCTGATCGCGCCGGCGCCGCGCGACGGTGGCCGCGGAGGCAAGCTGTGAGTTCACCGCTCTCCTCGCTCGGCGGGCCGTTCAGCGGGTCGTTCGGCAAGTCACTCGGCAAGTCACTCGGCGAGGCCGACCAGCAACCAGATGAAGCCCACGCCTCCCGCCGTGCACAGCAGGGTGGAGCGGGCGGGGTGGGTGTGGTGTGCCTCGGGGAGGATCTCGGCCGCGGCGAGATAGAGCAGGACGCCGCCGAAGAAGCCGAGATAGCTGCCCAGAAGTTCGGCCGGAATCGTGAACAGCAGCGTGGACGCCGCGCCGACGATCGGAGCGAGTGCGTCCGCGACGAGCATCGCGATCGCCTTTCTCCGCGTGTTCCCGTACAGGCTGGTGATCGTGTACGTGTTGAAGCCGTCCGCGAAGTCATGGGCGATGACGGCGAGCGCCACGGCCGCGCCCATACCGCCGCCCACCTGGAACGCAGCGCCGATGGCGACTCCGTCCATCAGGCTGTGGCCGACCATCGCCGCGGCCGCCGTCAGCCCCACCTGGGGCACCCTCTCGTCCTCGTCCGCGCCGTGCGCCGCCTGCCGGACGGCCAGCAGCCGTTCCACCAGGTGCGCCGCCAGGAAGCCGCCGACGAAGAGCAGCAGCCCCTGCGGCACCCCGAACACCTTGTTACCGGCCGCCTCCAGTGCCTCCGGCAGCAGGTCAAGGCCGACCACGCCGAGCATCAGCCCGCCGGCCAGGCCCAGTACGAGGTGGCGGCGGTCGGTGACGCGTTGCGCCGTCCACCCGCCGAACAGCGTCATCAGGAACGCGCCGAGCGCGACGAACACCGCCATGCGCCCTTGCTAGCGGATTGACCCGTCTCTTCGCACCCTTCCGATCGAGATCCGCCCGAATCACCCGAATGACCCGAGAGGACCCCCGCTCATGGCCGATGCCGCCACCCACGGCAAGGTGACCTTTGTCGGCGCCGGCCCTGGCGCCGCCGATCTGCTGACGTTCCGCGCCGCGCGTGCCATCGCCGACGCCGACATCGTCATCTGGGCGGCGAGCCTGGTGCAGGCCGACGTCCTTGACCACGCCCGCGAGGGCGCCGAGATCCTCGACTCGGCGGCCATGTCACTGGAGGACGTCGTCTCCGTGTACGAGCGGGCGCTCGACGAGGGCCTGCGGGTCGCCAGGATCCACTCCGGCGACCCCGCCCTGTGGGGCGGCACGCAGGAGCAGCTCGACCGGTGTGTGGACCTCGGCCTGGAGGTCGAGATCGTGCCGGGCGTCTCGTCGTTCTCGGCCGTCGCCGCGATCGCTCAGCGCGAGCTGACGATCCCGGAGGTCGCGCAGTCCGTGATCCTGACCCGGCTCGGCGGCGGCAAGACACCGATGCCGCCGGGCGAGGAGGTACGGGAGTTCGCGCGGCACGGCACGACGATGGCGCTCTTCCTGTCGGCGGCGCGCTCGGGCCAGTTGACGCAGGAGCTGCTGGAGGGCGGCTATCCGACGAGCACGCCGGTGGTCATCGCGTACCAGGCGACCTGGCCGGAGGAGCTGATCCTGCGCTGCACGATCGGCACGCTGGAGGAGACGGTCAAGGAGCACAAGCTCTGGAAGCACACGCTGTTCCTGGTCGGTCCGGCGCTGGCGGCTTCCGGGACGCGCTCGCATCTGTACCACCCGGGGCACTTCCACGGCTTCCGGAAGGCCGACCCGGCCGCCCGCAAGGCGCTGCGCGCGCAGGGCGCGACGCCATGATCACGGTCATCGGTACGGGGACGGGCGCGCCGCTCTCCGTACGCGACGCCGAGGCGCTCGCCGCGGCCACGCTGGTGGTGGGTGCCCGGCGGCATCTGACGTCGGCGTGCCGTGCGGCCGATGTGCCCGCCGACGCGCAACAGCTGGTGCTGGGGCCGCTCGCGCCGGCGCTCGACGTGATCGGGAAGAAGCTGGCCTGCGGCGCGGCCGGGGTGGTGGTGCTGGCCTCGGGCGACCCCGGATTCTTCGGGATCGTACGGGCGTTGGCCGAGCGGTTCGGCGCCGACGCGCTGGACGTACGGCCGGGGGCGCCGTCGGTGGCGGTCGCCTTCGCGCGGATCGGGCTGCCGTGGGACGACGCGGTTGTCGTCAGTGCGCACGGCCGTGATCTGCGGACCGCGGTCAATGTGTGCCGTGCGCATCCCAAGACTGCTGTGCTGACCGGTCCCGGCTCGGGGCCCGCGGAGCTGGGCGCCGAGCTGGCGTACCGGGCCGCGGAGCGGACGCTGGTGGTGGCGACGGCGCTCGGCGACCCGGAGCACGAGCGGATCGAGCGGATGTCGCCCGCGGAGGCGGCGGCGCGTACGTGGGACGCGGTGAGCGTGGTGCTCTGCCTGGACGAGCGGCGGGCGCTGTCGCCGGCGCAGCGGACGGTCTCGGTGCCCATCGGTCCGGACCGGTGGGCGCTGTCCGAGGGAGAGTTCGAGCACCGCGACTCGATGATCACCAAGTTCGAGGTACGGGCGCTGGCGCTGGCGCGCCTCGGGCCGCGTACAGGCGATCTCGTGTGGGACATCGGCGCGGGGTCCGGTTCGGTGGCAGTGGAGTGCGCGCGGTTCGGCGCGGCCGTGGTGGCCGTGGAGAAGACCCCCGACGGCGTGGAGCGGATCCGCGTGAACGCGGCCGCGCACGGTGTGGACGTACGGGCCGTGCACGGCGCGGCACCGACGGTGCTCTCCCATCTGGCGGACCCTGACGCGGTGTTCATCGGCGGGGGCGGCGCGGAGCTGCCCGCGATCGTCACCGCGTGCGCGCGGCGGGCCCGGCGCACGGTGGTCGTCGCGCTGGCCGCGCTGGACCGGGTGGCTGCGGTACGCGGCGCGCTGGCCGCCGCCGGGTTCGTGTCCGAGGGCGTACTGCTGCACTCGTCACGGCTGGCCCCGCTGCCCGGAGATGTGACACGGCTGGCGTCCGCCAACCCCGTATTCCTGCTGTGGGGCGACCGCCCCGCGGATTCGGTGAACGAAGGAGCAATTCAGTGATCGGCCTGATCTCCGCGACGGCGGCGGGCGCCGCCGCCCGCGACCGGCTGGCCGCGGCCTGGCCCGGCCGCACCCGGGTGTACGAGGGCCCGGTGCGCGAGTCGGTGGAGCGCGCGTTCGCGGAGTGCGAGCAGCTGGTGTGCTTCCTGGCGACGGGCGCGGTGGTACGGCTGATCGCCCCGCTGCTCGCGGACAAGTCGGCGGACCCGGGCGTGGTGTGCGTGGACGAGGGGCAGCGGTTCGCGGTGTCGCTGCTGGGCGGCCACGACGGCGGCGCGAACGAGCTGGCGGCGGAGGTCGCGGACGTCCTGGGCTGCACCCCGGTGGTGACGACGGCGACGGACGCGACGGACATCCCTGGTCTGGACACGCTGGGCCTGCCGGTGGAGGGCGCGGTCGCGGCGGTGACGCGGGCGGTGCTGGACGGCGAGCCGGTGGCGCTGCGGGCGGACGCGGTGTGGGCGTTGCCGCCGCTGCCGCCGAATGTGGGTGCCGACGTGACTGCTGACGGTGCCGCCGTCCTCCGGGTGACCGACCGGCTCGTCGAACCGGGCGCACAGGAAGCCGTGTTGCGGCCCGCGTCGCTCGTCGTCGGGGTCGGAGCGTCCAAGGGTGCTCCCGTCGAGGAGGTGCTCGGGCTCGTCGAGGAGTCGCTGCGTGACGCCGGGCTCTCCGTACTGAGCGTCGTGGCGCTGGCGACGGTCGACGCGAAGGCGGAGGAGCCCGGGATCGTCGGGGCCGCGGAGCGGCTCGGAGTGCCGGTCGTCACGTACGCGGCGGAGGAACTCTCCTCGGTCACCGTGCCGAACCCGTCCGACGCGCCGCTCGCCGCCGTGGGGACGCCGTCGGTCGCTGAGGCCGCCGCGCTCGTGGGCGGCGGCGAACTCCTGGTCCCGAAGCGGAAGTCGAGCCCCGGGGGGCGTGCGGCGATGGCGACCTGCGCGATCGTGCGCAGGCCGCCGCGCGGCCGGCTGGCCGTGGTCGGGCTCGGGCCCGGGGCCCGCGATCTGGTCACCCCGCGCGCCACCGAGGAACTGCGGCGGGCCTCCGTACTGGTCGGGCTCGATCAGTACGTCGACCAGATCCGCGACCTGCTCAGGCCCGGCACGCGTGTGATCGAGTCCGGCCTCGGGGCGGAGGAGGAACGGGCCCGTACGGCTGTCGCCGAGGCCCGCGCCGGGCATGCGGTCGCGCTGATCGGGAGCGGTGACGCGGGTGTGTACGCGATGGCCTCGCCCGCGCTCGCCGAGGCGTCCGACGACATCGACGTGGTCGGCGTACCGGGCGTGACCGCGGCGCTCGCGGCAGCCGCGATCCTGGGGGCGCCGCTCGGGCACGACCATGTCTCGATCAGCCTGTCAGATCTGCACACGCCGTGGGAGATCATCGAACGCCGGGTGCGGGCCGCCGCGGAGGCGGACATCATCGTCACCTTCTACAACCCGCGCAGTCGCGGCCGCGACTGGCAGCTCCCGAAGGCGCTGACGATCCTCGCCGGGCACCGGGAGCCGGGGACGCCGGTGGGTGTCGTGCGCAACGCGTCGCGCGTGGACGAATCCAGCCGCGTGACGACTCTCGCCGGACTGGATCCGGCGACGGTGGACATGATGACGGTCGTGACGGTCGGCAACACGGCCACGCGCGAGATCGCGGGCCGCATGGTGACGCCGCGCGGCTACCGGTGGCAGTCGTGAGGGCCCGCGGCGACGCGCTCGCGGTCGTGGGGGCGTGCGGGGCGCGTGTGGTGTGCCCCGGCAGCGAAGCGGCCGCCGACTGGGCACCCCACCACGCGGGCACGGGCACGGGCGCAGCCCAGGCCACGGGCACGGGCACGGGCGCAGCCCAGGCCACGGGCACGGGCGCGGGCGCAGCCCAGGCCACGGGCACGGGCGCGGGCGCAGCCCAGGCCACGGGCACGGGCGCGGGCGCAGATGCTGACGCAAGCGCAGCCCAGGGCACGGGCACGGGCGCAGCCCAGGCCACGGGCGCAAGCGCGGGCGCAGATGCTGACGCAGGCGCAGCCCAGGGCACGGGCGCAGCCCCAGGCACGGACCACCCCGGCCGACGCATGTCGCACCCCGGCAGCGCCCAGGCCTGCCCCCCATCGCCGGCGACAGTCGGCACCGCACCCGTCACCCACCGCCGCCACTCCGGAGTCGCCTCGTGACCCGCGTCGTCCACCCCATCGAGCAGGAGTCGTTCCGGCGGCTCCGGTCCCGGCTCGATACCAGCGGATTCCAGCCACTGACGCGGGCCGTCGTGGAGCGGGTCATTCACTCCGCGGCCGATCTCGAGTACGCCACCGATCTCGTCTGCGACGAGGCCTCCCTCGTCGCCGCGCACGACGCGCTGCACACCGGTGCGCCGGTCGTCGCCGATGTCGAGATGGTCGCCGCCGGGATCACCCGGCGCGAGACCGTCTGCCGGCTCAAGGACGCCGAGTCCGGCCCGGGGCTCACCCGTTCCGCGCACGCGATCCGTCTCGCGTACGAGCAGGTCGGGCCCGGCGCGATCTGGGTGATCGGCTGTGCGCCGACCGCTCTCGAGGAGCTCCTCGTCCTCGACGCCGCTCCCGCGCTCGTCATCGGGCTGCCCGTCGGTTTCGTCGGCGCGGCCGAGTCCAAGGCCGCGCTGCGCGAGAGCGGGCTGCCGGCCGTCAGCAACGTGTCCGAAAAGGGCGGCAGCGCGGTCGCCGCGGCCGCGCTCAATGCTCTGCTGTACCACCCCCACATCAAGGAGAACGCGTGACCACGCCGCCCGCACTGCTGATCGCCGGCCACGGCACCCGCGACGAAGCCGGGGCCGAGGCCTTCCGGGACTTCGTACGGGAGCTGGGGCGGCGCCATCCCGAACTCCCCGTCGCCGGCGGCTTCATCGAGCTGTCCCCGCCGCCGCTCGGCGACGCCGTCACCGAGCTGGTGGGGCAGGGCGTTAACCGCTTCGCCGCGGTGCCGCTGATGCTGGTGTCGGCCGGGCACGCCAAGGGCGACATCCCGGCGGCGCTGGCCCGCGAGCGGGATCGGCATCCCGGGATCTCCTACATCTACGGCCGCCCGCTCGGCCCGCACCCGTCGCTGCTGACCGTCCTGGAGCGGCGGCTCGACGAGGCGCTGGGCTCCACGGTCCGTACGCCCTCCGACCGCGCCGATGTGACGGTGCTGCTGGTGGGCCGCGGTTCGACCGACCCGGACGCCAACGCCGAAGTACTCAAGGCGGCCCGGCTGCTGTGGGAGGGGCGGGGGTACGCGGGTGTGGAGACGGCGTTCGTCTCCCTCGCCGCCCCCGATGTGCCCAGCGGTCTCGACCGGTGCGTGAAGCTGGGGGCGCGCCGGATCGTCGTACTCCCGTACTTCCTGTTCACCGGCATCCTGCCGGACCGGGTGCTTCAGCAGACGCAGGGCTGGGCGGCGGCGCATCCCGAGGTGGAGGTGGTGTCGGCCGATGTGATCGGCCCCACCGAGGAGTTGCTGGACCTGGTCATGGAGCGCTACCGGGAGGCCGTCGCCGGCGACATCCGGATGAACTGCGACTCCTGTGTGTACCGGATCGCGCTGCCGGGCTTCGAGGACAAGGTGGGCATCCCGCAGCAGCCGCACTTCCACCCGGACGACGACGGTCACCACCACGGCCAAGGCCACGGCCACGGCCATCACCCACACGGCAGCCATGCGCACTCACACTGACGCATACGATCTGCGCCACCACGGTGACGCGGAGGTGCGGGGCGCGCACCTCACGGACCTCGCGGTCAATGTCCGGGCCGGCACTCCCCCGGACTGGCTGCGCGAGCGCATCGCCTGCTCGCTGACGACCCTGGCGGCGTATCCGGACGGGCGGGCGGCGCGCGCGGCGGTCGCGCAGCGGCACGGTGTGCCGGTGGAGCGGGTGCTGCTGACGGCGGGGGCCGCGGAGGCATTCGTGCTGCTGGCCCGCGCCCTGACGGTACGTCAACCACTCGTGGTGCACCCGCAGTTCACGGAGCCGGAGGCGGCGCTGCGGGACGCGGGCCACGAGGTGGCGCGGATGCTGCTGCGCGAGGCGGACGGCTTCCGGCTCGATCCGGCGGCCGTTCCCGACTCGGCGGACCTGGTGGTGATCGGCAATCCGACGAACCCCACGTCCGTACTGCATCCGGCCGCCGACATCGCCGGACTGGCCCGCCCCGGACGGGTGCTGGTGGTCGACGAGGCCTTCATGGACGCGGTGCCCGGCGAGTCCGAGTCGCTCGCGGGCCGGACCGACGTCCCTGGTCTGGTGGTGCTGCGCAGCCTCACCAAGACCTGGGGTCTTGCCGGTCTGCGGATCGGCTATGTGCTTGCCGGGCCGGAGACGATCGAGGCGTTGGAGCGGACCCAGCCGCTGTGGCCGGTCGCCACGCCCGCGCTGGCCGCGGCCGAGGCGTGTATGGAGCCGGCCGCGCTCAAGGAGGCCGCGCAGGCGGCACACGGGATCGCGACGGATCGGGCGCATCTGCTGGCGGGGCTTGCGGAGTTCGAGGAGGTACGGGTGGTGGAGGCGGCGGAGGCTTCCTTCGTCCTCGTCCATGTGCGGAGTGGCGCCGATGTGCGGGAGCGGCTGCGCGGTCTGGGCTTCGCGGCCCGGCGCGGTGATACGTTCCCGGGGCTCGGGCCCGACTGGCTGCGGCTGGCGGTACGCGACCGGGCGACCACCAACCGCTTTCTGCAGGCGCTGGACAAGGCACTCACCATGGTCGGCGGCTGAGTCGGCGGCTGACGCCCCGCACAGCCTTGCGTGCGGGGCGCCGTAGGCCGGGGTGTCAGCTCCTGGACCGTGCGCGGGCCAGCACCATCGCGGCGCCACCGGCCGCCAGCAGCAGGACCGCGCCGCCCGCGAGGTACCGGGTTGTGGTGTTGCCGCCGGTCTCGGCGAGGTCCTCCTTGGCGGGGGCCTCGCCGGACTGCGCCCGCACGCCGTGGCTCGGCCGGGGGGACGGTTCCCGCGCGGCGGACGTCGCGGGCGACTCGCAGGTCGCCTCGGCGAGGGTGACCGTGCCGTTGACCTCGGCGACGTTCAGCTTGAGCGGGTTGACCGACACCTTCAGCTCGAGCGCGGTGGCGGCGGCCGTACGGGACGAAGTGTGCCGCTTCGACAGATCGAGCGTCACCTCGCCGACCCCCGGCACCGCGACCCGGGTGGTGCCGCCGGTGGAGAGCGTGACCTTCTTGCCGAGCACGGTCACCGGGCCGAGCAGATTCGACTCGGCCACCGGCTGCTTGCCCGCCTCGCAGACGGCCTTCGACGTGACCTCCTCGACCTCGACGAGCGCGAGCAGCGGCAGTCCCGGCACATGCAGCACGGCGCGAGCGAGGTTGGTGTAACCCTCGGCCCGGTGCCGGTCGGCGGTCGCCTTCGCGGTGGCGACGTCCGCACGCAGCACCTGGAAGGGCCTGCCCTGGTCGACCCCGTCCAACTGCACGGTCAGCGCGGTCTTCTCGGCGCCGGCAGGGGCCTGCACCTCGTTGAGCGTGGCCTTGAGCGGGACGTTGACGGTCTTGTTGAGCAGGGACACATCGAGCCCGGTGCGGAGCACGGCCGCACTTGCCCGTCCCTCGCCGCCGCCCCCGGTGGCATGCGCCGGGGCGGCGAGGACGGCGATGGCCAGGGGGCCTGCGACCAGCGCGGTGGCGGCCGTCGCGGCGGCCCAGCGGCGTGCGGGCATGCGGAAGGTGTGGCTGTTCAAGGTGGTGGAACCCCTACAGGAGACTTGGCGCCGCGCCCGTCCCCACGGGGACGCATGGACGGTGGCGACTTGAGACACCGGAATCCTTGCGCACTGAGAGTAAACTGACAGACACCTGACGTGAGTTCACCCCAAAGTGAGGTTTCCGTGCCCGCATTCGATTGTTGAGGTACGAGTGTTCCCGCGGGGCCACCCCCGTCACCGCGAACGGATGAGTGCGCCGGTCAACCGCACCGCCCCGCGCGTGAAGTGCTTCGACGAACCGTGCAGCCTCGGTCACGCTGGGTCACCGTGCGCCGCGCCACAGGGAGCGGCGCCCCCTCAGCCGACCACACGGCCGTTGAGGATCACCCGCTGCGGCGCCGCCAGAGCCCTGACATCCGCCCGCGGATCCGTGTCGTAGACCACCAGGTCCGCGGGCGCGCCCTCCTCCAGCACCGGGCGGCCCAGCCACTGACGTGCCCCCCAGGCCGTCGCCGACAGCGCCTGGACCGGCGGGATGCCCGCCTTCACCAGTTCCGCCACCTCCGCGGCGACCAGACCGTGGGCCAGCGAGCCGCCCGCGTCCGTACCGACGAAGACGGGGATGCCCGCGTCGTACGCCGCGCGCACCGTGTCATAGCGGCGCTCGTACAGCCTGCGCATATGGGCGGACCAGTCGGGGAACTTCGCTTCGGCGCCCGCCGCGAGGTCCGGGAACGTCGCGATGTTGACCAGCGTCGGGACGATCGCGACGCCCCGCTCCGCGAACAGCGGGATGGTGTCCTCGGTGAGCCCCGTGGCGTGCTCGATGCAGTCGATGCCCGCCTCGACCAGGTCCCGGAGCGCGACCTCGGCGAAGCAGTGCGCGGTCACCCGCGCGCCCAGCCGGTGCGCCTCGGCGATCGCCGCGGCGACCTCGCCGCGGGGCCAGCAGGCGGTCAGATCGCCCGCGTCCCGGTCGATCCAGTCGCCGACGAGCTTGACCCAGCCGTCGCCGCGCCGCGCCTCCTGCGCGACATACGCGACGAGGTCGCCCGGCTCGATCTCATGGGCGTAGTTACGGATGTAGCGGCGGGTGCGCGCGATGTGCCGGCCCGCTCTGATGATCTTCGGCAGGTCCTCGCGGTCGTCGATCCAGCGGGTGTCGGACGGCGATCCGGCGTCGCGGATGAGCAGCGCGCCCGCGTCCCGGTCGGTGAGCGCCTGCTTCTCGCTGGTCGTCTCGTCGACCGGGCCGTGATGGTCGAGACCGACATGGCAGTGCGCGTCGACCAGACCGGGCAGCACCCAGCCCTCGACGGCCAGCGCCTCGGCGCGCGGCCGGTCGTACGTGATCCGGCCGTCCACCGCCCACAGCTCGTCCCTGACGTCGTCGGGACCGACGAGCACCCGCCCCTTCACATGCAGCACCACGTGATCGCTCATGTCCAGCACTGTACGAGGCGCTGAGTACCCTCGGCGCAGTAGGCCGAACACACCTTCGCGAAGAGAGCACCGCCGTGACGCATCCCCTCCTCGATCCGGCCCCGCTGACCGCCGCGCACTTCGCGGCCATCGAGGGGCGGGTCGCCGCACTGCTCGCCACCGAGCAGGACGTGGTGATCATGCAGGGCGAGGCGCTGCTCCCGCTGGAGGGCTGCATCCGCGGCGGTGCGCGGCCGGGAGACCTGGAGGCGGCCCGGCGCGCGGTCACCGAGGCCTGGCGCCGACCCGCGCCCTTCTCGGCGAACAGCATTTCTCCGGGAACTAAAGTCGGCGTTAATTGAAATAGACGGGAAGCTGCTTTATTACGAGCAGCTTCCCGTTTTCTTCTGCCCCCGTTCCACGATCCTAAACACCAAGGTTTCGACAGGATCGAATGACGTAATTCGGGCGGATCTCGAGAGAGTTACCGACGTGTGACCGACTCCACAACGTGCCCGATTCACCCCGCTAATTCCGGCATAAAAGCCCCGAAAGCACCCCATCGCCGTGCCGCCGCTCACGCCCGCGCGATAACACAAAGAGGCACAGTACCCAACCCCTTCCCTCGATGCATTTTCTGAATTTGCTCGGTAAATTTCCTCTGCATGACCGCCGCACAAGAAGACCTTGTACGAGCCAAGACCCCGAGCGAATTCCTGGAGATCGCCACCCCACGAGTGGAGGACGGAGCCGCGATCTGGCGCATCGCCCGCGACTCCGAGGTCCTGGACCTCAACTCCTCGTACAGCTACCTGCTGTGGTGTCGCGACTTCGCCGCCACCTCCGTGGTGGCGCGCGGCTCCGACGGTGAGCCCATCGCCTTCGTCACCGGCTACGTACGTCCCGACCGCCCCGAGGCACTTGTCGTCTGGCAGGTCGCCGTCGACCATGCGCACCGCGGCCGGGGACTCGCCGGCGTACTGCTGGACGCGCTGACCGCCAGGGTCACCGACGGCCCCGGGATCCGTGAGATCGAGACGACCATCACCCCGGACAACACCGCCTCCGACCGCCTTTTCACCTCCTACGCCCAGCGCCACGGGGCGCGGCTGGAGCGCGAAGTCCTCTTCGACGGCGAGTTGTTCCCCGAAGGAACGCACCAGCCGGAAGTGCTCTACCGCATCGGCCCCCTCTCCGCCTGACCCCCCACATCTGGAGACTGCTGTGACCATCACCCCGCCCGCCCTGAGTGTCTTCGAGACCCTGGAGTCGGAGGTGCGCAGCTACTGCCGCGGTTGGCCCGCAGTGTTCGACCGCGCGCAGGGCAGCTACCTCCACGACGAGGACGGCCACACCTACCTCGACTTCTTCGCCGGCGCCGGATCGCTCAACTACGGGCACAACAACCCGGTGCTGAAACGAGCGCTGATCGACTACATCGAGCGCGACGGCATCACGCACGGCCTCGACATGGCCACCACGGCCAAACGCGCGTTCCTGGAGTCGTTCGAGAATGTGATCCTGCGGCCGCGCGACCTGCAGTACAAGGTCATGTTCCCCGGCCCGACCGGCACCAACGCGGTCGAGTCGGCGCTCAAGCTGGCCCGCAAGGTGAAGGGGCGCGAGTCCGTCGTCTCGTTCACCAACGCCTTCCACGGCATGTCGCTGGGCTCGCTCGCCGTCACCGGCAACGCCTTCAAGCGCGCCGGCGCCGGTATACCGCTGGTGCACGGCACGCCGATGCCCTTCGACAACTACTTCGATGGCCAGGTCCCGGACTTCCTCTGGTTCGAGCGACTGCTCGAGGACCAGGGCTCAGGACTCAACAAGCCGGCTGCCGTCATCGTCGAGACGGTGCAGGGCGAGGGAGGCATCAATGTCGCCCGCGCCGAGTGGCTGCGTGCCCTGCAGGACCTGTGCCACCGCCAGGACATGCTGCTGATCGTCGACGACATCCAGATGGGCTGCGGCCGTACCGGCGGCTTCTTCTCCTTCGAGGAGGCCGGCATCACGCCGGACATCGTCACCCTGTCGAAGTCCATCAGCGGCTACGGACTGCCCATGTCGCTCTGCCTGTTCAAGCCGGAGCTGGACATCTGGGAGCCGGGCGAGCACAACGGCACCTTCCGCGGCAACAACCCGGCGTTCGTCACCGCCGCCGCCGCGCTCAACACCTACTGGGCCGACGGCCAGATGGAGAAGCAGACCCTGGCGCGCGGCGAGCAGGTCGAGCGTGCGCTGCTGGCCATCGTCGAGGAGAGCGGGGGGACCGGACTGAGCTTCCGCGGCCGCGGCCTGGTGTGGGGCCTGGAGTTCGAGGACAAGGCACGTGCCTCGGCGGTCTGCGCACGCGCCTTCGAGCTGGGGATGCTGCTGGAAACCTCGGGCCCGGAGAGCGAAGTGGTGAAGCTCCTGCCCGCGCTCACCATCTCCCCCGAAGAGCTGGACGAGGGCCTGCGCATCCTGGCCCGTTCCGTCCGCGAGACGGCCTGACACCCCCGTACGAGAAAGGCAGCAACTCACCGTGATCGTCCGATCGTTCAAGGACATCGAGAACACCGAGCGCCATGTGAAGGCCTCTTCGGGCACCTGGGAGAGCAAGCGCATCGTGCTCGCGAAGGAGAAGGTCGGCTTCTCGCTCCACGAGACCGTGCTGTACGCGGGTACGGAGACGTCGATGTGGTACGCGAACCACATCGAGGCCGTGCTGTGCGTGGAGGGCGAGGCCGAGCTCACCAACGACGAGACCGGCGAGACCCACTGGATCGAGCCCGGCACGATGTACCTGCTGGACGGCCATGAGCGCCACACCATGCGCCCCAAGACCGATTTCCGCTGTGTCTGCGTCTTCAACCCGCCGGTCACCGGACGGGAGGACCACGACGAGAACGGCGTCTACCCGCTGCTCACCGAGGAGGGCTGAACGATGACCACCGCCCCTGTACGCACCGACCTGTACCCGACCCGCGGCGCAGCTGAGGTGACAACCCCGCGCCGGGACCCGGTCGTCTGGTCCGCGCCCGGAGCGCCGGGACCGATCGTCCCGTCCGCGCTGATGGGCTTCGAGCGGGACGGCTTCCTGACCGTCGACGAGCTGATCACGCCGGACGAGGTCGCGCTCTACCGCGCCGAGTTGGACCGGCTGGTCGCCGACCCCGCGGTACGTGCCGACGATCGCTCGATCATCGAGCCGAAGTCCCAGGACGTGCGCTCGGTCTTCGAGGTGCACAGGCTCAGCGAGATCTTCGCCGGTCTGGTGCGCGACGAGCGGGTGGTGGGCAGAGCCCGGCAGATCCTCGGCTCGGACGTGTACGTCCACCAGTCCCGTATCAATGTGAAGCCGGGCTTCGGCGCCTCGGGCTTCTACTGGCACTCGGACTTCGAGACCTGGCACGCCGAGGACGGTCTGCCGAACATGCGCACCGTCTCCGTCTCGATCGCGCTGACCGAGAACCGGGACACCAACGGCGGCCTGATGATCATGCCCGGATCACACAAGACGTTCCTCGGCTGTTCGGGCGAGACGCCGAAGGACAACTACAAGAAGTCGCTGCAGATGCAGGACGCGGGCACTCCGTCGGACGCAGCGCTGACCCGGTACGCCGACCGGCACGGGATCCGGCTCTTCACCGGCCGGGCCGGGTCGGCGACCTGGTTCGACTGCAACTGCATGCACGGCTCCGGGGACAACATCACCCCGTACCCGCGCAGCAATGTCTTCATCGTCTTCAACAGCGTGGAGAACGCTGCGGTGAAGCCGTTCGCGGCGCCGGTTCCCAGGCCCGAGTACATCGGGGCGCGGGACTTCACGCCGGTGCGGTAAGCCACTCCGGCCGGCGGCCGGCCCGCGGCGAAGCCGCCATGGGACACAGCATCGGGGCGCGGGACTTCACTCCGGTGCGGCAGCCCTGGGACCAGCCCCGCGACAGCCCTTCCCGTACGGGAAGGCCCGGCGCCCCTCGCTCGGAGGGGGCCGGGCCTTTCCCGTGCCAACTGCCCTAAAGCGCCGGGTAGTCGATGTAGCCCTTGTCGTCACCGCCGAAGAACGAGGCCGTGTCCGGGGTGTTGTACGGGCCTTCGGCCTTGAGCCTGGCCGGCAGGTCCGGGTTGGCCAGGAACAGCGCGCCGAAGGCGAGGATGTCCGCGATGCCGTCCTCGATCAGCCCCAGCGCCCCGTGGTCGGTCGGGCCCTCGGTCGCCGGGTTGAGGATGAAGGTGCCGCTGAACTGCTTGCGCAGCGCGAGCGTCACCTCCCTGAATCCCGGGACCATCTCGACGACATGCAGATAGCCGAGGCCGAGCGGCTCCAGCTCCTTGACCAGCGCGGGGTAGGTCGCCTCCGGGTCGGTCTCGGCGATGTCGTTGTACGCGTTGCCGGGAGAGACCCGCAGTCCGGTCCGCTCCGCGCCGATCGCCTCGGCCACCGCCTTCGTCACCTCGACGGCGAAGCGAATGCGGTTCTGGACGGAGCCGCCCCACTCGTCGGTGCGCAGGTTGGTGTTGTCGGCGAGGAACTGGTGGATGAGGTAGCCGTTGGCGCCGTGCAGTTCGACGCCGTCGAAGCCTGCTTCTATGGCGTTGCGGGACGCGGCGACGAACTCGCCGATGACGGCCGGGATTTCGGCGGCGGACAGCTCGCGCGGGGCGATGAAGTCCTTGGGGCCCTCCTGCGTGTAGAGCTGCCCGGCGGCGGCGACGGCGGACGGAGCCACGCTCACCAGCTCCTGGTCCGGCCAGAGCACCGGGTGGCCGATGCGTCCGGCGTGCATGATCTGGGCGAAGATCTTCCCGCCCTTGGCGTGCACGGCGTCGGTGACCTTGCGCCAGGCGGCGATCTGCTCGTCGCTGTGCAGGCCCGGAGTGTTCGGGTAGCCCTGGCCGAGGACCGAGGGCTGGATGCCCTCGGTGATGATCAGGCCGGCCGATGCGCGCTGGCCGTAGTACTCGACAGTGGAGTCGGTGACGGTGAGCCCTTCGCCGAACGCCCGGCTGCGGGTCATCGGCGCCATGGCGATCCGGTTGCCGAGCTGTGTGCCGGACAGGTCGATCGGGTCGAATGCGGTGGTCATGAAAGCTCCCCAGAATTTACGTGGTCGGCCAAGTAAGCGCGCCGAGAGTCACTGTAGACCATTAATTGGCCGACCAAGGTAAAGTTTTTGGGGACACTGTCCACCAGACAGTCGCCACCCCTCCTGAGGAGGCCCCGATGAAGCCCGAGACCGCGGCCGACCCCGTCTGTACCGAGGCGCTGCCGAGCTCCGCGCTCGGCGGCCCCGTCAGCCATGCCGTCTCCCGGGTCGCCCGGCTGCACCGTATGGCTGCGGGCAAGCTGCTCAGGGGAGCCGGCCTCTACCCGGGGCAGGAGTTCGTGATGATGCATCTGTGGGACGCGGGCCCGGTGCGCCAGTCCGAGCTGATCAAGGCCGTCGAGCTCGACCCCTCCACCGTGACCAAGATGCTCCAGCGCCTGGAGCAGGCCGGACACGTGCGCCGGTGCCCCGACCCGGGCGACCGGCGCGCGGTGCTCGTCGAGGCCACGGAGGAGAGCTGCGCCCTGCACTCCGCGGTGCAGGCGGCCTGGGCGAATCTGGAGGAGCACACGCTCGCCGGGCTCGACCCGGACGAGCGCCGGGAGCTGACCCGGCTGCTCGGAAAGGTCGAGGAGAACCTCTGCGTCCAGACCGCGGACTGCCCCGGTCAGCCGGACAGGACGTCGAGCACCCGGTCCACCTCGGCGGCGGAGTTGTAGAGGTGGAAGGCGGCGCGCAGATTGCCCGCCCGCTCCGCGAGGGTGATCCCCACGCGGGCCAGTTCCGGGACGCGGTGGCCGAGCCCCGGGACGGCGACAATGCCGGACTCGCCGGGCACCGGTTCATGGCCCAGCTCCGAAAGCCCCGCCCGGAAGCGCCGGGCGAGCGCGGTGTTGTGGGCGTGTACGGCTTCGATTCCGGTCTCCTCCAGCAGCGCCAGTGACTGCCTCGCGCCGTGGTACGAGAGGAAGGCGGTGGGCTCGTCGAACCGCCGGGCCGAGTGCGCCAGCTCCTCGATGGGTCCGTAGGTGGTCCCCCACAGAACCTCGGCGGCGAAGGTCCCCGCATGGATCGGCACCAGGGTCTGCTGCGCATCCTCGGTCACGGTGAGGAAGGAGGCGCCGCGGGGGCAGAGCAGGAACTTGAAGCCGCCGGTGACGGTGAAGTCCCACGCGCCCGCGTCCAGCGGCAGCCAGCCCGCCGACTGGCTGGCGTCGACGAGCGTACGGGCGCCGTGTGCGGCCGCGGCGGCCCAGACCGCGGGCAGATCGGCGATCCGGCCGTCGGCGGACTGCACCGAGGAGAAGGCCACCAGCGCGGTGCCCGGACGCACCGCATCGGCCAGCTCGTCCAGCGGTGCGTACCGCAGCTTGAGATCCCCGCGTACCAGGAACGGCGTGATGACCGAGGCGTACTCCCCCTCGGGGAAGAGGACTTCCGCGCCGGTCGGCAGCGAGCTCGCGATCAGTCCGACATGCACCGAGACCGAACCACCCACGGCGACCCGCTCCTCGTCCACACCGGTGAGGCGTGCGAAGGACTGCCGGGCGGCGGTCACCTCGGAGAAGTCACCGGCGCCGCCCGGCCGCCCGGCCGCGAGCTCCTCGGCCAGCGCGGTCACCGCCGCGACGGTCCTGCGGGGCAGCAGCCCGCAGGTGGAGGTGTTCAGATACGTCGTGTCCGGCGCGAACTCGGCGCCGCCCAGGGTCTCCATGGGATCACCCTGCGATGCTCTCAACGCCTGGTCAACCGCGAATCATTGAGGGGAACCGTTCAGCAGCGCTCAAGCATGGGCTCCGGGCCGCGGAACCTCGCACGAGCCGTCGGTGTCACAGACGGCGGCGTCCGCGCCGATCGGGGTGATCGCCCGGCCCTGCCACGCCTGCTCCAGCGCCTGGGTGAAGACCTCGGCCGGCTGGCCGCCGGAGACGCCGTAGCGGCGGTCGAGGACGAAGAACGGCACACCGGTCGCGCCCAGCTCGGCGGCCTCGCGCTCATCAGCCCTTACGTCGTCGGCGTACGCGTCCTCGTCGGCAAGGACCGCCCGGGCCTCGTCCGCGTCCAGACCGGCCTCCACGGCGAGCTCGAGGAGGATCTCGGCGTCGAAGACCGACCGCTCCTCGGCGAAGTTCGCCCGGTAGGCGAGGTTCAGCAGCTCGTCCTGGCGGCCGCGGGCCTTGGCCAGGTGCAGCAGCCGGTGGATGTCGAAGGTGCTGCCGTGATCACGGCCCTCGGTCCAATATTCGAGCCCCTCGGAGCGCGCGTTGGAGGCGACGTGCTCCTCCATCGACTGCGCTTCCTCGATGGTGCGCCCGTACTTCTTCGCCAGCATGGGGATCACCGGGCCGGTCTCGCCCTTGGCGCGGTTGGGGTCGAGCTCGAAGGAGCGGTGCACCACCTCGACCTGGTCGCGGTGGGCGAAGGCCGCGAGTCCCTGCTCGAAGCGCGCCTTGCCTATGTAGCACCAGGGGCAGGCGATATCGCTCCAGATCTCGACGCGCATCTTCTTCATCACTCCAGGGTCGTACGGTGCGGAGGCCACCTCCGCCAAGAGGTGAACGCGCACCGGGACTGCCTCATTCCGCGGGGCCGCCTGTGTGAGGCGCAGCACGATCGATTGCCGGGACCGAATACCCAGACCGAATACCCGGTCGGAGAGGCATCGGTGTTCGCGGCCGGCCGGCCCTGACACCAGGGCCGGCCGCATGAGCAGTCGACCCTGGCCAATGTGCGTCTCGCCGGGCGGGACTATTCCTCTGCGAAGATCTCCTCTGCGCAGGATGCGGTGATGGTCCGGGCGAGCCAGTGCCGCAGGATCTCGGGATCACCGCAGCTGGTGATGCGTTCGCGGGCGTCGACGGGAACGGCGATGTCGCGCTGCTCGAGCAGGAGCAGGATGCTCTGCGCGATGCCCTGGGCGCGGCCTTCCGCGCGGCCTTCCGCGCGGCCTTCGTCTCGGATCTCTTCCGAGAGGGGTGAGGTGTAGAAGGAGAGGTCCACGGCCACCAGGTTCCTCCAGTGTTGTGCGGCCGGGAGTTTGCCCAGGCCTTGTGCTGTGAGTTCGACGATGGGGTCTGCGATGGTTTCCGGTGTGTCCCGCAGTGCGGTGGAGAGTGCTTTGAGTATGGCACCGATGCCCGGATCCGCGGCGTGCGTGATGGCCGACAGGGTGGCGAGTGCCAGGTCCTTCCGGGCTTCGGCCGTGTCGGTGATCCGCGGCATGTTGTGAGGGCCGGCGACGAGGGGGCGCAGGGTGAGGGCGGGCCATTGGGGCGGGCCGATATGGGTGGTGCGGGAGGCCCATTCGGCGGTGTTGCGGTCCTGGCAGACGACCAGCAGGAGGGGCTGGAGTTGGTACTTCGTGTGCAGGTAGGACAGGTAATAGGCCCAGCTGGCGGGTTTGGCGGGGTCCCTCTTGCCCTGGGCTTCGACTGCGAGGAGGAGCGAGTCGCCGTCTTCGGTGTCGAGTCGTAACAGGGTGTCGACGCGGCGTTCGACCGGCCGCGCCTCAGTGAGATCGGTGGGCATGACGGTGACCGAGGTGGGTGGGGCGAAGTCGACGCCCAGCACTTCGGAGACCCGGGAGAAGAGTCCGGGGTACTCCTGGAAGATGCGGTGCATCGCCTCGTGAGGTGAGCTGACCATGCGGGTCCTTGTCGGTTACGGGGTGGTGCGAGTCGTGCGGCAGAAGTGTCAATGGCACATGCCGATGGCGACTCTCGTGGCGAGCGTAGGAAGACAAGGCGGTCTTGGCACGGGGAAGTTGAGGCAGTTCACTCGCAGGAGTGGGCGTGGCGGGTGTGGACTCCGCTGCTTCGGTACGAGGTCCAGATCGGCCCACACCGTCTTGCGGGGGACGGGTCCCCCGTCACACCTCACCGTCCGCCGGCGCTTCGACCAGGAGCAGCCCGCGCCCCGAGTCCTCGTCGGGGGACGACTGTTGGGGCTTGAGGCTCGGAAGCCCCGGGCGCGCCGAATGGGGCCGGGAAGCGCTCGATCGGGCCGGTCCTGTGGTGGCGGTCGTCGTGCTGACGATTCTGTATCGGATCGGCATGCCGAGAGTGCCGCTAGGCGCGCGGCACTGTGAGGCGAAGCACCAGGTGGGTGTCGGCGCGCGTCTCGTCCGGGTCGGGGAACCAGCCGTGGTGCGCGTAGAAGGACTGGGCGCGCCTGTTCTGCTCGAAGACCTCGAGGCGGGCGGTGCGGACTCCGGCGCGCTGCCAGGACTCGACGCAGGCCGTGTGCAGTGCGGTGCCTATGCCGTCGCGCCACCGCTTCGGGTCCACATGGAGCTGGGTGAGTGTCATGACCGTATCGACCTCGCGGAAAGCGGCGACTCCGGCGACGGTCCCGTCCTTCTCTGCACAGAGCACCGCGCCGCGCTCGATGGCTGCGGACCAGCCCGCGCGGGTGCGGGCGCACTCGGCGGGGCCGTCGAAGGCGTCGTCAGGGATGTGGCCGCGGTAGTAGCTCGCCCGGGCTTCGGCGTGGAGGGCGGCGATGGCATCCAGGTCGGCGGGAACGGCTGTTCTGATCATGATGGTGGGGACGCCGGGAGATCAGTTGGCGGTTGCGATCCGGCTGAAGGCGGCCCGGTAGGCGCTCGGTGTGAGGCCGACGCGGCGCTGGATGTACTGGCGCAGCGAGTCCGCCGTGCCGAGCCCGCCGGCACGGGCGACCTGGTCCCTTCGGAGGGCTTTCGGAGGGCCGACGGTACTCACCCCGTGCCCCGGCGGTACTGGCCCGGCGCCATCCCGTACTCCCGCTTGAAGGCCTTGGCGAAGGCGAACTCCGAGGTGTAGCCCGCATGGTGGGCCACCGTACGCAGCGGTGCATCGTGCTTGCGCAGCAGCCGGCCCGCGGTGGTCATCCGCCACCACGTCAGATACGCGAGCGGCGGCTGGCCGACGAGCGCGGTGAACCGGCGGGCGAAGGCGGCGCGGGACAGACCCGCCGCGGCGCCCAGTTCCCCAACCGTCCAGGGGTGTGCGGGGTCTGCATGGATGGCGTGCAGCGCGGCAGTGATCGCCGGGTCGCCCATGGCACCTGCCCAGCCCGTCGGCTCGTCGGCCCGCTCCTGGAGCCACCAGGCGCGCAGCAGATAGAGCAGCAGCGTGTCGAGGAGCGCAGGCACGATGGCGTCGGATCCCGGCTGTGGACCGGCGAGTTCGGCGGCGAGCAGCTCGACGGCTGCGTGCAGCGAGGGATGTGCGCCGGCCCCAGCAGGGAGATGGACCACATCGGGCAGTTCGGTGAGGAGCGGATGGGCCCGTGTCTTGCTCAACTGGTAGGCACCGCACAGCAGAAGAGTCTCGGGACCGGCGTCCGGCCGCGGGTCCGGGTTCGGATTCGGATTCGGTACGGGCGGCCAGGATCCGTCCGGTTCGAGCTCGACATCCTCGACCGGCGAACCGGGGTGGTCGACGAGGGAGTGACGGTATCCATGGGCCAGAAAGACCACGTCGCCGGCGCCGAGCCGGACCGGCTCGGCGTCGTCCCGGGGCAGCAGCCAGGCCGAGCCCTTGAGCACCACATGAAATCCGGCGCCCTCGGTGGACGGGAAACGGCCGCCCCAGGGCGCGTGCTTGCGCGTCCGCGACGAGTGGGGCCGGCCTGTGCGCATGGCGGCGATCGCGTCACTCAGTACGTCCACGATCGAACCGTACATCGGTGCAACGGATCAGCGGCAAGACGAACGGACATGAACGGGATGCTCTGGGACATGGAGCGTCTCGCCGCGGCTCTCTACGGTCGTTCTCATGACAACTTCCACATTGACCAAGGCAGTTCTTTTCCATGAGACCGGCGGTCCCGAAGTACTGAAGATCGAGGACATCGAGCTGCGCGAGCCCGGCCCGGGCGAAGTCCGCTTCCGTGTCGAGGCGATCGGCCTCAACCGGGCCGAGGCCCTCTTCCGGGCCGGCACGTACTACTACCCGGCGACGCTGCCCGGCTCGCGGCTCGGCTACGAGGCGGCCGGTGTCGTCGAGGCCGTCGGCGAGGGCGTGAGCGAGTTCGCACCCGGTGACCCGGTGATGGCGGCGGCCAACTTCGATTTCGGTGTCCACGGCGTGTACGGCGAGCGGGTGGTCCTGCCCGTGGAGTCGGTGATCAGCAGGCCCGACGGCGTGGACGCGGTGACGTCCGCCGCCGTGTGGGTGACGTACTCCACCGCCCATGGCGGCATGGTGGAGACCGGCGGGCTGCGGCCCGGCGACCATGTCGTGATCACCGGTGCGTCCAGCGGAGTCGGTACGGCCGCGATCCAGACCGCGGCCCGGATCGGCGCCATCCCGATCGCCACCACCCGTACCGCTGCCAAGAAGCAGCAACTGCTCGACCTCGGAGCGGCCCATGTGATCACCACGGACCACGAGGACCTGGTGAAGGAGGTCAAGGGGATCACCGGTGGGCGCGGGGCCGAGCTGGCCTTCGACGCGATCGGCGGACCGGGCTTCCGGACGCTGGGCGACGCGGTCACGCCCGGCGGTACCGCGGTGCTCTACGGCTGGCTGGATCCGCGTCCCATCGAGCTGTCGAGGAACTGGCCGCTCACGGTGCACACGTATGCCAACCTCGTGACCGCCAGGACCGAAGCAGGCCGACGCCGGGCGGCGGCCTTCATCGGGTCCGGTCTGCGCGACGGGTCGTTCACTCCGGCCATCGCAGAGGCCTTCGACGGTCTCGGGCAGATCGTGGACGCCCACCGGCTGATGGAGTCGAACGCCCACACCGGCAAGATCGTGGTACGGGTCTGATCACGATCCGTCGCGCAGCCCCTCGGGCCAGCCCTCGCGGAACTCGATCCGGTCGAAGGTCACCACACAGCCCTCGCCCACCGGGGACTGCGCCAGGAAGCCGACGAGCGCGGCCCCGGCCTGCTCCTCCGTCCCGAGGGCGAAGATCCGCACGAAGGTCCAGTACTCGCCGTCCGTCGAGGCGTGGAAGGCGAAGGCCTTGCCGGTGCGGCTGATCCGCAGCCATGCGCTGTCGCCCGCCACCTCGAAGGAGTTGGCGTCGTCGGAGTGGCCGCGGGTGACGACCGTGCAGATGGTGGGCTTGTCCGGGGAGAGTTCCAGGCAGAGCTTGGCCCACTCCCGCTCGCCGACGTGCAGATAGAGCACGCCGGCGTCGAAGGCCGCGGCGAAGCCGACGGTGACCCGTGCGATGAGCTGGAAGTCGCCCTCCGGCGCACCGAGCAGGCGGGGCGCGTCGGAGACGGGCTCCAGCGCCTCGCCCGCGGGCGGTACGAAGCGGTCCTGCCTGGCTCCCGCCCAGCCGGTCAGCACCCCTTTCTCGTACGACCAGTTGGCATCGGGGCCGTAGGAGCGCAGCGGGAAGGGGAGCTCGGGCAGGTCGATCGGCTCGGTCACCGGCTCAGCTTCGCGGAGTTTCGAGGCGGCCGTCCACCCGACGCGGCAGCCCCAGTGGGTTTTCGTCGCGCAGCTCGGGCGGGAGCAGCGCCTCGGGCGTCGTCTGGTACGTGACCGGGCGCAGCCAGCGCTCGATCGCGGTGGCCCCGACCGAGGTGGAGCCGGAGGTGGAGGCCGGGTAGGGGCCGCCGTGGTGCTGGGCGGGGGCGACGGCGACACCGGTCGGCCAGCCGTCGACCAGGACGCGGCCCGCGAGCGGGGTGAGTTCGGCGAGCAGCTCCGCGCCCCGGCCCTCGCCCGCGGCCTCTGACTCGGAGAGGTGCAGGGTGGCCGTGAGGTTGCCGGGCAGTCTGCCGAGGACCTCGGTGATCTCGGCCTCGGACTCGTACCGCGCGACGACCGTGACCGGGCCGAAGCACTCCTCGAGCAGCAGGTCGTGCGGCCCTTCGGCGGCCAGCAGCCGGGCCGGTACGGAGAGGAAGCCGGCGCTCACGGTGTGATCACCGCCCGCGCCGGGCGTGATCGGGGCCTCCACCTCCGGGAGTTCGGCCCGTTCGCGTACGCCCTCGACGAAGGCGCCGCGCATCCGGTGGTCGAGCATCACGCCGGGCTCGGTCTCACTGACCGCCGCCGTCAGCGACTTGAGCAGCCGGTCGCCCGCGTCGCCGGCGGGAGCGAGCACAAAGCCGGGCTTGGTGCAGAACTGGCCCCCGCCCAGCGTCATCGAGCCCGCGAGCCCGGCGCCGAGCTGCTCGGCCCGCTCTCCGGCGGCCGCCTCGGTGATCACAACGGGGTTGAGGGAGCCGAGCTCGCCGTGGAAGGGGATGGGGGTGGGCCTGGCGGCCGCGGCGTCGAAGAGCGCGCGCCCGCCGCGTACGGACCCGGTGAAGCCGGCGCCCGCGACCAGCGGGTGCCTGACCAGCTCGATGCCCGCCTCGAAGCCGTGGACGAGGATCACGACGTCCTCGGGCAGGCCGACCTGGTGGGCGGCCCTGCGCAGCACGGAGGCGCACAGTTCGGAGGTGCCGGGGTGGTCGGGGTGGGCCTTGACGACGACCGGGCAGCCGGCCGCGAGCGCGCTCGCGGTGTCTCCGCCGGGTACGGAGAAGGCGAGCGGGAAGTTGCTGGCGGCGTAGACGGCGACGACGCCCAGCGGGATCTTGAAGCGGCGCAGATCGGGCCATGGCGGCGTACGGCTGCCGTCCGCGTGGTCGATGTGGATGTCGAGGAAGGCGCCCTCGTCGACGACCTCGGCGAAGGCCCGCAACTGAGCGGTGGTGCGGGCGAGTTCACCGGTCAGGCGGGTGGGGCCGAGCGCGGTCTCCGCGTCGGCGGCCTCGATGACATGTTCACCGGCCTCGTCGAGCAGGTCGGCGGCGGTGCGCAGCAGCCGCGCGCGTACACTCCGGTCGGCGAGTGCGGGGCGGGCGGCGTGTGCGGCGCGGACCGCGCGGTCGATCTCCTCAGTGGTTGACTCGACCGCAACCTGCTCACGCGGCTTCCCGGTTCGGGGGTCGACACTCCAGACTGGTGCTGCTGCCACCGCGGCTTCCTTCCCGGTCTTCTGCCATCCCTCAGGATTTGTTCGGTATTCTGAACAGTGTTCCCGATGGTGAATATATGGGGACTCTATTTCCGGGCGTTCTGCGCGGTCAAGAAGGGGCGAAGAGCAATGTCAACTGCGGATTCCGGCGGAGCACAGGTCAAGTCCGCGGTGCGGACGGTCGAATTGCTCGAGTACTTCGCCGGGCGCCCCGGCATGCACTCCCTCGCCGCGGTCCAGGAGGCCGTCGGCTACCCCAAGTCCAGCCTCTACATGCTGCTGCGCACCCTGGTCGAGCTTGGCTGGGTGGAGACGGACGCGACGGGCACTCGGTACGGCATCGGCGTGCGCGCCCTGCTGGTGGGCACCTCCTACATCGACGGCGACGAGGTGGTCGCGGCCGCCCGCCCCACCCTGGACCGGCTCTCCGACGACACCACCGAGACCATTCACCTCGCCCGGCTCGACGGCACCAACGTCGTCTATCTCGCCACCCGGCAGTCGCAGCACTATCTGCGCCCCTTCACCCGCGTCGGCCGCCGGCTGCCCGCGCACTCCACCTCGCTGGGAAAGGCGCTGCTCGCCACCCACAGCGACGAGCAGGTGCGCAAGATGCTGCCGGAAACCTTGGCATCGCTGACCGAGCACACCATCACCGACCGGGAGAAGCTCATCGAAGAGCTGCACCTCGTCCGCGAGCAGGGCTACGCCGTGGACCGCGAGGAGAACACCCTCGGACTGCGCTGCTTCGGCATCGCCATCCCGTACCGCACCCCGGCGCGGGACGCCATCAGCTGCTCGGTGCCGGTGGCCCGGCTGACCCCCGCACATGAGCAGATGATCAAGGACGCGCTCTTCGACGCGCGCGACCGGCTGACGCTGGCGACCCGGAGGCTCTGAATGTCCCCATTGTCCCCGCGCGTCACGCTGCGCAAGGTGACCGACAGCGATCTGCCGGTCTTCTTCCGGCACATGAGCGACCCCGAGTCGAACCTGATGGCCGCCTTCACCAGCAAGGACCCCACCGACCGGGCCGCTTTCGACGCCCACTGGGCGCGGATCCTGGTCTCCGACGCCGTCATACGGACCGTTCTCGCCGACGATGTGGTCGTCGGCCACACCGCGGTGTACGGACCGCCCGAGGAGCGCGAGGTCACGTACTTCATCGACCGCGCGTACTGGGGCCGCGGCGTGGCCACCGCCGCGCTGCGCGCGCTGATCGAACTCGTACCCCAGCGTCCGCTGCACGCCCGCGCCGCAGCCGACAACGCGGGCTCGATCCGGGTCCTTCAGAAGTGCGGATTCACCGTGACCGGCGAGGACCGGGGTTACGCGCATGCCCGCGGCGCCGAGACCGACGAGGTGCTCCTCACCCTGGCGGGCTGACCCTCTCCGCCGCACGGCGGAGAGGGATCGTCGCAGCGCAGGAGGTGCGGGGCTCCCGGAACCGGGAGCGTAAGCGGCATGAGCCCGCACAGTGTTCCCCGGTCCCGCCCCTTCCCGAAGGCGGGGGCAGGCCCCCGCACCCCCGAGCGCCGGCTTCGCGGCGCACCCGAGCGGCACAGCCCCGCACGCCGACTGCTGCGGGCGCTGACCATCGCCTCCTGCGTCCCGTATCTCTCGCTCAAGATCGCCTGGATCGCGGGCAGCAGGATCGGCATCCCCGACGGCAGTGTGCTGCTTGAGCACCGCGGTCTGATGGCCGCGGCCAACAGCGTCACCGTCCTGATGGACGGCGCGGTCATCGTCCTGGCGCTGCTGCTCACCCAGGCATGGGGCCGCCGCGTCCCCGCCTGGCTCCTCGCCACGCCCATCTGGATCGCGGGCGGTCTGCTCGCCCCGATCATGGTCGGCTTCCCGGTCCAGCTGCTGACCCACGCCGTCACCGGAGCCCGGTCCCAGCCGGCCGGGGACGAACCCTTCCTCGACGAGTGGGTCTTCGGGGTCGTCTACACGGGCTTCATCGTCCAGGGCCTGGCCCTTGGAACTCTCTTCGTGCTGTACGCCCGGGAGCGCTGGAGCCATGTGTGGCGGGGCCGGATCTGGGACCTGCCCGGGGCCGCCACCGGGCGGACGCTGAAGGTGACCGCCGTGGCCGCCGCCGTGCTCGCTCTCTTCCCCGCCACGATGCGCCTGCTGTGGGCCTGCGGCGCGACGACCGGCCTCTCCGCGACGCGGATCGAGCAGCGTACGGCCGACTTCTACGTACTCGAAGGGATCAGCGCCCTGTTCGTGGCCGTCGCCGTGGCCGGAGCGCTGCTGCTCGCCTTCCGCCGGGGCCCCGCACTGCAGCTGAAGGTTCCGCTGGCCATGGCCTGGCTGGGCTCGGGCGCGGTGGGCTGCTGGGGCATCTGGTTGCTGATCGCCGCGGTGCTGCCGGGAGGCGAAGAAGGCGAGCGGGCATCGGGGTTGATGGCTCTGACCTACGCTGTGGGCATGATCGTCGGTCTGCTCGTCGTCACCGGGACCGCCTCGTTCCTGCGGCGGCGCGGCGCGTGAAAAGAGTGCTGGGGGAGTTCGGCCGGGCGCTGTTCGGGACGCGGGCCAGGTTGCGCTGGCTCCATCTGATCCTGGGCGGCGCCCTGTTGATGCCGTACTGGCTGGTGGGCACGGTGATCGTCGGCCCGCTCGTCGGTGCCAAGGACATGTTCTCCGACTCCCTCGCCCTCCAGTTCGGCGCGTACGGCATCGCGCTGCCGATAGCCGCGGTGACCGCGCTGTTGTTCCCGCTCACCAGACCGCTGGCGGTCGCCCTGGCGAAGGCCCTGTGCGGGGTGCACGCCGAGCGGTTCGCGGAGGGGCCGGCGCGCTCGCGGGCCGCGCGGCTGCGGACCTCGGGCTGGTTCACGCTGCATGTGGGGATCGGCGCGCTGATCAGCGGTGCCACGCTCGCGCTGCCGCCGTTCGCCGTGACGTTGATCCTGCTGCCGCTCTCCGGAGGGCTCAGGGACTGGGTTATGGTCCCCGACTACCTCGACCACGCCTGGGCACTGGCCCTGTGCCCGTTCGCCGGGATCGCCATGCTGACCGCGCTCGCCGCCTGCGCGGCGGCGGCCGGGGCGCTGCTGGCCCGCCAGGCGCCGGTGCTCCTCGGCCCCACACCCGCGGACCGGCTGGAGGCCGCCGAACGCCGGGCCACCGAACTCGCCGAGCGCAACCGCCTGGCCCGCGAGCTGCACGACTCGGTGGGCCACGCCCTCAGCGCCGTCACCCTGCAGGCGGGCGCGGCCCGCAAGGTCCTGGACGGCGATCCGGAGTTCGTACGGGAAGCACTGGCCGCGATCGAGGAGACCACGCGGCGCACGGTGGGCGAACTCGACTCCGTACTGGGCCTGTTGCGTCAGGACGAGGACGGAGCGGCCCGGCTCACCGGGCCGACCCTCAAGACCCTGGACGGTCTGATCGCCCGCAGCGGTGTGCCCGTCTCGCTCACGGCCGACGGCGACCTGGCCGCCGTCCCTGCGCTCGTCTCGTGCGAGGCGTACCGCATCGTCCAGGAGGGGCTGAGCAACGCCCTGCGCCACGCCGGGGCGTCCCCGGTGTCCCTGTGGATCGCCCTGCGCGGCGAGGAGTTGGAGATCACGATGGAGAATCCGCTGCCCGACAGGGCCCCGGTCATCCGCCCGGGAGGCGGCCGTGGTGTGCGCGGTATCGCCGAGCGGGCCGCGCTGCTCGGCGGACGCGCGCAGGCCGGCCCGCAGGACGCGGTGTGGCGGCTCTCGGCCCGCCTCCCGCTGGCGGGCCGGCGATGAGCGCGATCCGGGTGGTCCTCGCCGACGACGAGCGGATGGTCCGTACGGCACTGCGCGTCATCCTCGACGCCGAACCCGATCTTGAGGTGATCGGCGAGGCGTCGACCGGCGCGGAGGCGGTGTCGGTGGTGCGTGCGCTGCGCCCCGATGTGGTCCTGATGGATGTGCGGATGCCGGAGATCGACGGCATCCGGGCCACCGAGCAGATCCTGGCCACGCTCGACGGGCCGCCGCGGATCGTGGTCGTGACGACCTTCGAGAACGACTCGTATGTGTACGACGCACTGCGCGCCGGAGCCGCGGGCTTTCTGCTCAAGCGCGCCGCGGCGGAGGAGCTCGTCCAGGCGGTCCGTCTGGTGGCCCGCAGCGACTCGCTGCTCTTCCCGGCCGCCGTGCGTTCACTGGCCGCCGAGTACGGCCGCAGCCGGCCCGCGGCTCCCCCGCCGTGGGCGGCGCGGCTGACCGAGCGCGAGGCCGAAGTGCTGCGGCTGATGGCGACGGGCCTGACCAATGCGGAGATCGCCGGGCGGATGGGCGTAGGACCTGCGACGGCGAAGACCCATGTGGCGTCGGTCCTGGCGAAGACGGGGACCCGGGACCGTACGCAGGCGGTGATCGCGGCGTACGAGTCGGGCTTCATCTCGCCTCGCTGAGGCCCGTCCGCCGGCCGCTCCGGATGAAGAATTCCTGAGAAACCGGGCAGGCAGGGAACGTCGTCCTCCGCCTCGTTCGTCCCTTCTGCGGGATGAACAAGACGATCAGAAATGCTGCGGTCTTCAGCCTGCTGCTGGTGCTCGCCCTACTACTGCGGGCGACCTGGGTCCAGGCGTACGAAGGCAGAGCGCTGGCGGACGACGACCACAACCGACGGAAGATCATCGCGCAGTACGCGCAGCCGCTCGGCGACATCATCGTGGCCGGGTCACCGGTCAACGGCTCGAAGAGGACAGCGAGTAGTGATCTCGCGTACAAGCGCACCTACACCGACGGCTCGCTCTACTCGGCCGTCACGGGCTACAGCTCGCAGGCGTACGGAGCCACGCAGCTCGAAGGCATCTACAGCGAGGTCCTCGACGGGACCGACAGCCGGCTGAAGAACCCGGTCGACGCGCTCACCGGGAAGCAGCAGAAGCCCGGCGATGTGGTGACGACCATCGACCCGGCGGTGCAGAAGGCCGGCTACCGGGCGCTCGGCGACACAAAGGGCGCGGCCGTCGCCATCGACCCGAAGACCGGGAAGATCCTGGGAATGGTCAGCACACCCTCCTACGACCCGTCGAAGATCAGCGGGACGACGGACGGCGACGTCTGGCAGAAGCTGCTCGCGGACCAGGACAAGCCGCTGGTCAACCGGGCACTGCGGCAGCCGCTGCCGCCCGGCTCGACGTTCAAACTGGTGGTCGCGGCGGCGGCGCTGGAAGACGGTCTCTACGGCTCGGCCGACGAGAGGACCAAGAGCCCGAATCCCTACACACTGCCCGGCACGCGCACGGTCCTGAAGAACGAGAACACCGCCGCGCCCTGCGAGAACGCCTCCATCCGCACGGCACTGCAGTACTCCTGCAACAACGTCTTCGGGAAGATGGCCGCCGATCTGGGGCAGGACAAGGTCAGGTCGATGGCGCAGAAGTTCGGCTTCAACGACACGACGCAGGACGTGCCGGTGCGGGCCTCGGCGAGTCTGTATCCGACGGGCATGGACAAGGCGCAGACGGCGCTGTCGGGCATCGGCCAGTTCGATGTGACCGCGACGCCGCTGCAGATGGCGACGGTCTCCGCGGCAATCTCCAACGACGGTGTGCTGGAGTCGCCGCACATGGTCTCGAAGGTCGTCGACGCGGACAGCAACACGCTGCAGTCCTTCGAGGACGAGAAGTCGCAGCGGATCGTCTCCTCCTCGACCGCCGAACAGCTGCGCAGCGCGATGGTGACGGTCGTGAACGACGGCACCGGGACCAACGCCAAGGTCGACGGGGCCGAGGTGGGCGGCAAGACGGGCACCGCGCAGCACGGCGAGAACAACAGCAAGACGCCGTACGCCTGGTTCACCTCGTACGCGAAGGACTCGTCCACCGGTAAGGAGGTCGCGGTCGCCGTGATGGTCGAGGATTCGGGCGCGGCCCGCTCGGAGGTCAGCGGCAACGGTCTGGCCGCGCCGATCGCGCAGAAGATGATGGCGGCGGCCCTGAAGTGAGGGTCGGGGACCCTCACTTCAGGGCGGGCCCTCGCTCGGGGTGGGCCCTCGCTCGGGGTGGGGCTGCCGTCACTCCAGGGCGGAAGCTGCTTGCCGTCGGGGCGAGGCTACTTGGCGCCGAGCAGCTGCTCGACCGGGTCGATCGCGAAGTAGACGGCGAACAGCGCCGCCGTGCCCCACAGCAGCCAGTGCACCTCGCGCGCCCTGCCCAGCACCGCCTTGATGACGACGTAGGCGAGGAAACCGGCGCCGATGCCGTTGGTGATGGAGTACGTGAACGGCATGACCGCGATCGTCAGGAAGGCCGGGATGGCGATGTCGTACCGCTCCCAGTCGATGTGCCGCACCTGCGCCATCAGCAGGAAGCCGACGGCGACGAGCGCGGGCGCCGCGGCCTGTGCCGGGACGACGGTGGCGAGCGGGGTGAGGAAGAGCGCGAGGCCGAACAGCGCGCCGGTGACCACGGAGGCGAGGCCGGTGCGGGCGCCCTCGCCGACACCGGCCGCGGATTCGATGTACGAGGTGTTGGAGGAGGCGGAGGCCGCGCCGCCCGCGACAGCCGCCACGCCGTCGATCAGCAGTACCCGGCCGAGGTTCGGGACCTTGCCGTTCTCGTCGAGGAGACCCGCCTCGTTGGAGACACCGACGACGGTGCCCATGGTGTCGAAGAAGTCGCTCAGGATCAGTGTGAAGACCAGCAGGACAAGGGTGACGACGCCGATCTGCTCGAAGGCGCCGAAGGGGCTGAAGTCGCCGACGAGCCCGAAGTCGGGGGCGGAAACGATGTCGTCGGGCACGGCCGGCACGGTCAGGCCCCAGGCGAGCGGCTCGATGTCGGCGATCTCGTTGATGACGATCGCGAGGAGCGTCGTCGCGACGATGGAGATGAGGATGGCGCCCTTCACCTTGCGGGCCATCAGCGCGACGGTGAGCAGCACGCCGAGGCAGAAGACCAGGACGGGCCAGCCGGAGAGGTGACCGCTCGCGCCGAGCTGGACGGGTACGGAGCCGGTGTCGCCGGGGATGCGGGTGGCGAAGCCCGCGTCGATGAAGCCGATGAAGGCGATGAAGAGGCCGATGCCGACGCTGATGGCCTGCTTGAGCGACGGCGGGATGGCGTGCATGACTGCTTCGCGCAGCCCGGTGACGACCAGGACGCAGATGAGAATGCCTTCGAGGAAGACCAGGCCCATCGCGTCGGGCCAGCTCATCAGGGGCGCGATCTGGAAGGCGACGACCGCGTTGAGCCCGAGTCCGGCGGCGATGGCGAGCGGCAGATTGCCGCCGAGGCCCATGATCGCGGTCATCACGGCGGCCACCAGGGCAGTGACGGTGGCCAGTTGGGGACCGGAGAGATGGGCGCCGAACTTGTCCTCGGCACTGCCCAGGATGATCGGGTTGAGAACGAGAATGTAGGCCATCGTGAAGAACGTGGCGAAGCCGCCGCGTATCTCTCGCCCGAAGGTCGAACCTCGTGCGCTGATCTGGAAGTAGCGGTCGACCTGTGCGGACATGGCTCTCCTCGGGGTATCAATCCGGCCTGCGGGTAGCTGGATTGTGCCCACGGGAGGAGCGTTTCAGGTTATGCGCGTGTTACGTCATATCCGCCCGGCGCTTGATCGTCGCGACGCGGCGCCCAGCATAGGTCAACTGCCCTGTCCGGTAAGGCGTCCTCAGCCGAAGGGGCCGGCGGTTGCACTGACGCTGCTGGGGCTCCGCCCCGGACCCCGCGCCTCAATCGCCGGCGGGGCTTGATTTTTCGTTCAAGCCCGTCCGGCGATCGAGGACAACGCCCGAAGGGCGTACGGGGGTCTGGGTGCTTGCCCCCCACGGCGGCGCCGCATATCGACAGAGGGAAGGGGCGGGTCGGGGTACAAGCCAGGCCTTCAGGCCAGGCGGGACAACGCGTCCGGCACCAGCGTCAGGTCCGCGTCGGAGGCCAGTCCGGCGTGGTAGAGCCGCAGTTGGTTCGCGCCCAGCCCGGCGGCGCGGGCGGCGTCGTCCGCGAGCGTGCCGGGGCTGCCGCCCATGCCGCCGACGACCGTGAGGTTGGCGGCCAGCACGGAGCCTCCGGCGCGCTGGTCCGCGAAGGGTGTCAGCAGCCGAGGCCCGCCGGTGCAGGGCACGACCACGCCGTCGGCGACGGACAGGATGTGCGCCGGATCGACGCCGGCGTTCGCACCGCAGTGGTACGCGACGGGGTCGGCGTGCAGCAGTACCTGGAAGCCGTCCGGGGCGGCGGCCCGTACCGCGGCGACCGTGTCTTCCTGGAGCGTACGGGCAGTTCGTGTCCGGAACTCCAGGGTGGCCGCGGCGAGTTCGGCGCCGAGCAGCTTCTCGATCCCGGCGTCGGCCGGCGCCGCGCCCTGCCAGACCGGCTCCAGGCCGTGCCGTACGGCGGCGGCCAGCAGGTTCGGCTCCATGCCCTGTTGTACGTAGCCGTCACGGCAGGCGGTACAGAAGCAGAGCGACATCAGATACTGCGCCGCGTCACCGAGGCCCACGCCCGCGATCTTGTCGTGGGCGTGCAGATGCGCGAGGCCGTACCAGCCGCAGGACTCCAGCTCGGTGCCGAGCGCACCGGGCCGTGTCGCCGCCTCCGCCGCCAGCTCCACCACCAGGGCGCGGACGGCGGGCTGCGCGATACAGGGCGCCCAGGGGTAGCGATCGCCGTAGACGTTGACCACCGAGGTGTCCGGACGCTCGGCGCCGAGGCGGGAGTTGTGGGCGAGGACCACCCAGGTGTGCACCTCGAGTCCGGCTTCGGTGAGGGCTGCGGCCGCTTCGCCGTAGGCGTCGCCGGAAGCCCAGGCCCCGGCGCCGTACGGGCGCAGCTCCCGGCCCGCCCAGCGAGCCTCGTCCATCTCGTAAAGCACGGCGGCGTGCTGTGCGGTGACGATCCGGTGCCGGGGGTGGCGCGGCGTCAGGGCCCGGGTGGAGTGGTAGGCGGCGGCCAGGGTGACCTGCTGGACGCCGAGGTCCGCGATCCGGGAGGCGGCGTGCGGGTCGCCCACGACGTCCCACGGGTAGAGGAAGGCGGAGGTCTTCACGCGCGCTCGTCCAGCAGGGCGCGGCCGCGCTCGATCAGTGCCGCCAGGGCCTTGATGTGGAGGGCGAGGGGTTCGCTCAGCGGCGGCCGCACCTCGCCGACGTCCAGACCTCCCAGCCGCACGCCCGCCTTGACGAGCGACACGGCGTAGCCGCGCCCGAGATTGCGTAGTTCGACCAGCGGCACGTAGAAGCTGTCCAGCAGTCTGCCGACCGCTTTGTCGTCGCCGGTGGTCAGCGCGCGATGGAAGGCGAGCGCGATGTCGGGCGCGAAGGCGAAGACGGCGGAGGAGTACAGGGTGATGCCGATGCCGCGGTAGGCGAGACCGGTGAGTTCGGCGGTGGGCAGCCCGTTGAAGTAGAGGAAGTCCTGGTCGGGCAGGTCGCGGCGGACGGCGCTGACGATGCGCTGCATCAGATCGAGGTCGCCACAGCCGTCCTTGAGGCCGATGATGCCGTCGACCTGCGCGAGTTCGACGACGGTCTCGGGAGCGAAGACGGCGTTGTCGCGCTGGTAGACGATGACGTCGAGGGAGGTGGCGGCGGCGAGCGCGGTGTAGTGACGCAGCAGTCCGCGCTGGTCGGCGACGACGAGGTACGGCGGCATGGCGAGGAGACCGTCGGCGCCCGCCTCGTCGGCGAGCTTCGCGAACCGGACGGCGAGCGCGGTGCCGTAGCCGGTGCCGGCGACGACGGGCACCTCGCCCGCCGTCTCCTCGACGGCCGCGGCGATGCAGTCGCGGAACTCCTCCGGGGTCAGGGCGTGGAACTCGCCCGTGCCGCAGCAGGCGAAGACCGCGGCCGCGCCCGCGTCGATACCGGTTCTCACATGGGCGCGGAAGGCATCGAGGTCGAGGGTGCCGTCCGGACCGTACGCGGTGACGGGGAAGAACAGCGGTCCTTGGGCCCGGGTGAGCCGGGCGGCGAGCGGGGCTGAGGTCACGGGCGCTCCCTGGGCCGTACACGGAGCCTCCGCGGCTCGTGCACAATTCTGATCGACGTCCACATTCCTGAACGCCGTCACGCTAGGGCAGCCGGATGGCACCGGTCAAGACAGAAAACCGCAACTCAGAGGCGGAGTCGGCCCCTCCGCGCCACACTTGACGGTGCCCGGACCACTCCCTAGCGTGTCCATGCATGTGAATGCCGTCTACGGACCTGAGCATTTTCGAGGAGATCCGCCCATGCCCGCTCCCCGCACCGTCCTGCTCACCGGCGCCGCAGGCGGCCTCGGCACGCTGATGCGGGGGCTGCTGCCCGCGTACGGCTACGAGCTCCGCCTCTTCGACGCCACTCCCATCGAGGGGGTGCCGGATGCGGTCACCGCCGACCTCGCCGACAAGGAGGCGCTGCGCGAAGCGGTACGGGGCGTCGACGCGATCATCCACCTCGCGGGGATCTCACTGGAAGCACCCTTCGAGAAGATCCTGCGCGCGAACATCGAAGGGACGCACAACCTCTACGTGGCGGCCCGTGAAGAGGGCATCGACCGCATCGTCTTCGCCTCCAGCAACCACGCGGTCGGCTTCACCCCGCGCCCGCACGGGCAGCCGCCCTTCGCGTCCGACCAGCTGATCCCCATCGACACCCCGCGGCGCCCCGACACCTTCTACGGCCTGTCCAAGTGCTTCGGCGAGGATCTGGCCCAGCTCTACTGGGATCTGCACGGCCTCGAGACCGTCTCCGTCCGCATCGGCTCCTGCTTCATGGAACCGACGTCCGTACGGATGCTGTCGGTCTGGATGAGCCCGGGCGACGGCGCCCGCCTCTTCCACGCCGCCCTCACCGCCGAGAACGTCGGCCACGCCGTCGTCTACGGCTCCTCCGCCAACACCCGCCTGTGGTGGGACCTCACGACGGCGCGCGCTCTCGGCTACGAGCCGCAGGACGACTCGGAGCAGTACGCCGAAAAGCTCGTCGCGCAGCAGGGCGAACTCGACCCGGACAACCCGGACCACGCACACCTGGGCGGCCACTTCACCACCAACCCGCCCCAGTGGCCGTACTGATCGCGCCCAGGGAAATTCGCGTGCCGAGCGGGCCGCGCCCCGGCCAGGATGTGAGACATGGCCAAGCCCTTCGGATTCAGCTACGCGCAGCACGGCGACGGCAGCGTCGTCATCACCCACCGCGGCCGCGCCGCCGGCACGCTGCGCGGCGCCCGCGCCGAGAAGTTCCTGGCCGAAGTGGAGTCGGGCGACGCCCAGCTGGTCATGGCCCGCTGGACCGGCGCGTACAAATTCGGCAATGAGCGCACCGCCCGCAACCACCCGCGCAACAGATAGCCCGAAGGTAAGGGAACGGTAAAGCGCCCTCAATCGTTATCCCCGGCATGACAGCTATGACCCCCGGCTCGAACATCCCTCTCTCCGTCGCCCGCGTGGTGGTGGACGTCGCCGCCCCGGTGCGGCTCGACGTATCGGGCCTGCTGCTCACCGCCGACGGCAAGGTGCGCTCCGACGACGACTTCATCTTCTACAACCAGCCGACGGGCCCCGGTGTCAGCTACCGCTCCGGTGGCGGCAGTGCGCCCGACGCGATCGTGGTGGACACCGCCGCGGTCCCGCCCGGTATCGAGAAGATCGTCGTCACGGCGAGCCCGGACGCCACGGGACAGACCTTCCAGGGCATCGAGCCGACCGCCACCATCCGCAGCGCCGACGACGGCAGCGCGCTCGCCACCTTCACGCCACCGCAGCTCGGTGCCGAGACCGCGCTGGTCGTCGTGGAGATCTACCTCCGTAACGGCGCCTGGAAGGCCCGTGCGGTCGGCCAGGGGTACGCGAACGGGCTGGCGGGCATCGCCACCGACTTCGGCGTCTCCGTCGACGAGGAGCCCGCCGCCGCGCCCGCTGCGGCCGCCACGCCCGCCCCTGCGGCCGCGCCTGTGGCCGCACCGTCGGCGCCGGCCGACCCGCGCCTGGCCGCGGCTCCGCCCGCCCCCTCCGCGCCCCCGGCCGCACCCGCACCCGCCGCCGGCGCCGGAAAAATCAACCTGGACAAGGGCCGGGTCAGCCTCCAGAAGAACCAGACCGTCTCCCTGGTCAAGGGCGGCCGACCGCTGCTCTCGCAGGTCAAGATGGGCCTCGGCTGGGAGCCGGCGTTCGGCGGCAAGGACATCGACCTCGACGCCTCCGTCATCGCCTACGGCCCCAACCGCAACCACCTGGACAGCTGCTACTTCGGCAAGCTCTCGATCCTGAACGGCGCGATCAAGCACTCCGGCGACAATCTGACGGGTGAGGGCGCGGGCGACGACGAGGTGATCGTCGTGGATCTGGGCCGGCTTCCTGCCGAGGCGACGGGCCTGGTCTTCACCGTCAACTCATTCTCGGGACAGAAGTTCACCGAGGTGGCCAAGGCCTACTGCCGACTGATCGACGCGGCGACGGGCGAGGAGCTGGTCCGCTTCGATCTCACCGGCGCGGAACCGCAGACCGGCGTCATGATGGCGAAACTGATCAAGCAGTTCTCGGGCGAATGGGACATGACCGCCATGGGCGATTTCGTGAAGTCCCGCACCGTGCGCGGCATGGTGAAGCCGGCCGCCCAGGCACTGTGACCCGCCGAGCACCGTGACCTGCGCCGCCGGGGCCGCCATCGCTGCTAGGTGATGGCGGGCCCGGGGGCCAGGTCCTCAGAGTTTGGCCAGCTTGGAGTATGGGCTCAGGATTCTTCCCTGACGCCCCGAGAAGTCGACGAGCACAGCGGCGTTGTCGCCCTCGACTGCGATGACTCTTCCGAGTCCGAACTGGTCATGCGAGACCCGGTCCCCCACTTCGTATTGCTCAATGGGTGGGGCAGCCGCGGCCGGTTTGTTGAAGGGACTGGAGGGCAGGTAGCGCCGGGATCCGGCTGACTTTGTCATTACCTCGAGTATGCGCCCTCGGGCCCCCGCCACGCCACGTCAGAACAGCGCGCTATAAGCATTGAGCGCGGGCTGGCCGCCGAGATGGGCGTAGAGCACGGTCGCTTCGGACCCGATCTCACCACGTGTGACCAGGTCTGTCATCCCGGCCATCGACTTCCCCTCGTACACCGGATCCGTCACCATCCCCTCCGTACGGGCCGCAAGACGCATCGCATCCAGCGTCGTGGCGTCCGGGATGCCGTATGTCCCCGCGTGGTACCGCGCGTCCAGTTCGATGTCCTGATCCGGCAGCTCGCGCTCCACTCCGATGAGTGAGGCGGTATTGCGTGCGATGCGCCCGATCTGCTCCCGGGTCCGCTCCGGGGCGGCCGAAGCGTCGATGCCGATCACGCGCCTCGGCCGGCCGCCGGCCTCCTCGAGCGCCGCGAAGCCCGCGATCATTCCGGCCTGTGTACTGCCGGTGACCGAGCAGACCACGACGGTGTCGAAGAAGACCCCTGACGCCCGCTCCTGCTCGGCCACTTCGTACGCCCAGTTGGCAAAGCCGAGCCCGCCCAGCGGATGATCGGAGGCACCGGCCGGGATCGCATACGGACGGCCGCCGCTCTCCTCGACGTCGCGCAGTGCCTGCTCCCAGCTCTCCTTGACGCCGATCCCGAACCCGGCGCGCACCAGCCGGACGTCGGCGCCCGCGAGCCGGCTGATCAGGATGTTGCCGACCTTGTCGTACACGGCGTCCGGCCAGTCGACCCAGCTCTCCTGCACCAGTACGCAGCGCAGCCCGGCGTGGGCGGCGACGGCCGCGACCTGGCGGGTGTGGTTGGACTGCACTCCGCCGATGGACACCAGGGTGTCGCAGCCCTTGGCGAGGGCGTCGGCGACGAGGTACTCCAACTTGCGCGTCTTGTTGCCGCCGTAGGCGATACCGGAGTTGCAGTCCTCGCGCTTGGCCCACAGCTCCGCGCCGCCGAGGTGGCGGGTCAGCCGGTCGAGCCGGTGCACCGGCGAGGGACCGAACAGCAGCGGATAGCGCTCGTACGACGTGATCGACACGCTGACTCCCTTGATTCGGATGATCAGAGAAGGTCCGGTTCGTCCGCAAGATCTTCGAGCGCGCGCCAGATCCGCGCGGTGACCCGGGCCACCTCGTCGGCATCGCCTGCGGCGCACGCTTCGATGAGCCGCACATGCAGCTCGGCCGACCGCAGCGCGCTGGCCTCGGCGAACTGCCGCCACTCCAGTCGGCGGATCAGCGGGGTGTGGCGCGCGATCGTCGCCGCGACAGCGCGGTTGCCGCAGGCCCGTACGAGTACGTCATGCAGCTCGTCGTCGGCCTGCAGCGCCTCGCCGACGGCACCGGTGCGGGTCGCGCTCTCGAAGCGGCTGTTCGCCTCGCGCATCTCGGCGATGTCCCCGCCCGTGAGCAGCGGTACGGCGGCCCTCGCGGCCAGCTCGTGCATGGCGCGCACGACGACGGCGGCCTCGCGCACGGCGCGCGGGTCGAGCCGCGTCACCCGCGTATAGCTCTGCGGCTTGGTCTCGACGAGCCCTTCCTCCGCGAGCCGTGCCAGCGCCTCGCGCACCGGGGCGCGCGAGAGCCCGAGCCGCTCGGCGAGGCCGGCGTCGCGCACGGGATCTCCCGGCGGCAGCTCGCCGCGCACGATGGCGTCCCGGATCGCCGCGTACGCCGTGTCGCGCAGCAGAGTCCGCCGTACCGGCCGCAGTGCACCCATGAACTGACATGTTAGATGTCAGCTCACAGGCGCACAACGGCCGCACTCATCCCCGGCTCACTTCCCGGGCTCACGCCGAGGACTCAATTCCAGGGTGCAGTTCCAGGACTCAATTCCAGGGCCAGTCGGCATCCCGGCCCCGCTCGAGCAGCGGCACCATGCGGAAGGCCGCGTCCGTGAGTCCCCCGAAGGTGTGCCGGTTCGGCTTGCCCGACGGAGCGTGGCCGGCCCGGTACCCCGCCAGGTTCCAGGTGTAGACCGGGATGTCCGCCGGGACCTGCTCGGTCGGGTCGCCGTGGTAGCTGTACGCCGCCTGCTCGTCGGTGACGATCAGCACCCGGTCGTGCTTCTTGTAGTGCTTGCGGACCGCCTCGGTGGTGTTGGTGCCGCCGAGGTCGCCGAAGCGCTCAAGGACCTTCAGTACGGACTCGCCCTTGCCGTACTTCACGGACGCGCTGCTCGTACCGAACTCGATCAGATCCGCGCGGTCCGCCCGCATCGCCACCGCCGCCCCGAACACCGCCGCCGCGTCGGCGCGGTTGAGCTCGGAGCGGTCCGAGAGCCGCGCCCACATGGAGCCCGAACGGTCGACCAGGATCAGCGTCCGGCCGGGCAGTGCGGGCACATTGGCCAGCGAGTGGCCGAGCGCCCGCTCCAGCGGGTACGACCAGCGCAGCGACGGCGCGTGCTGGTACGCGGCGAGGTAGCGGAAGGGGAACTGCCGCGATGCGGCGACCACTTCGGGATCCGAGATCTCCGCGGCGACCTGCGCGGCGACCTGGTCCGAGACGCCGGCCTCGTCGAAGTTCCGCAGGTTGCGGACCAGCGCCATCGGACCCATGGACGGGATGACGGCCTCCCAGGCCACCGCGTCCATCGGACCCTGCAGCCAGCCCGCGAGCGCCTCCCAGGTCATGCCCGCCTCGGCGAGGCGCGCCGCGCCGTCGGGCGCGGTGATCACCGCGCGCCGCTCGGCGGCCGGCACCGCCATCAGCGCCCGGTGGGCGGTGAGCGTGCGGTTCGTGGCGGGCGGCTCGGCCGTGTCCGGGTTGTGCCGGCGGTCGAGGGCGTACTGGAACAGCGCGCCCTGCCACGGCTTCCCGGGGTCGGGCGAGGCGTGAACGAGGTTGAGGATGTCGCCGAAGCGGTAGCCCTTGGAGGCGGTGTCGTACTTCAGCAGCGACTTTCCGCTGTAGAGGCGGGACACGGCGTCCGCGATACCGCGCTTGACGGGCTTGGGGACATTGCGGCCGTACTGCGAGGTCCAGTAGCCGAGCATTTCGCCCGGCTCGTCGGCACGCCGCAGTACGGATTCGACGACCTGACGGTTCGTCGGACCCGCGGTCACGGACGCGTCGAGGCGCGCCTTGACGTATTCGGCGGCGCCGACAATGGAGGCGGTCCGCATATTGCCCTCGCCGCGCAGCCACGCGAGCAGGCCGGCGGTCCACTCCGGGTCTTCGACGGCGAGTCGGCGTACGAGGATGGTGAAGCGGTTGTCACGGTCGCCGCCGGACTCGTAAAAGCTCTGCTGTGAAACGAAGTTGGCGACGGCCAGCAGAAAGAGCTCGGAGCGTGCGTCGCGCTCGGCGCCGATGCCGCCCTGGTGGGTGCGGACGGCGCGACCGGCCGACCGCACGGGCGAGACGGCCCCTGCCTTGGTGGTACGGGTGTTGAAGCGTGCCATGTGAATTCCCCCGAATTCCTGGGGGAAGCGCAGCAAAAGGGGTGCCCGAGATCAGGAGTCGGCGACGGACTTGTGCCGGGCGTGATTCCGGATTTCACCACCAGCCGTGGCTGGGCGGGATTCGAACCCGCAGCCTCCCGGTCCGAGGAAGTAACCGTTGCCTGCGCACCGGGCACCCCGAATGCTGAGCCTCCCGAGATCAAGAGTGGCTGCGGCGTGATTTCGTTGGAAGAAGTAGCCGCGGCCTTCGCACCGGGAGGTGCATGAAATTGTGGTGTGTCCAGAGATCGAGGCCGGCGGAACCGACAAGGTGCTCTGCCAACTGAGCTACACCGGCCCGAAGCCGGTGACGGGACTCGAACCCGCGGCCTCCCCATGAAGAGTGGAAGTAGGTCCTGCCTTCGCACCTGGACGAGGATCACCTTAGGAGGGCAACGTCCGGGTGCGCCAAGGGTTTTCCGGGGCAGCGACGGTCGCCGTGAAGACGGTGCGTGAACACATCGCCGCGGCCTGCCGCTACGCCCGTACCGGCACGAGGACGGTACGGGCGTACAACCGGGGCGGCGTCAACGGCACCGTCAGAGGTGCCGTCAGAGGTACTGCTACTGGCGCTTCCAGGGCCCCGTGATCGCGAGCATGATGCCCGGGGTCTGAATGTTGGCGTAGAGCGTCCGGCCGTCGGGCGAGAAGACGACTCCGGTGAACTCGCTGTACTCGGGCTCCGCCGCGGTGCCGATGTTCAGCTCGTTGCGCGCGATCGGGTACGTACGGCCGCGCTCGGTCGCGCCGAAGAGGTGCTGGACACCCTCGCCGTCCTCGGCGATGACCAGACCGCCGTACGGCGAGACGGTGATGTTGTCCGGGCCGTCGAAGGCGCCGTCCTTGGACGGGTCGGGGTTGACGCCGAGCAGCACCTTCAGCGTGAGGGCGCGGCGCTTGGGGTCGTAGAACCAGACCTGGCCGTCGTGCTGGACGGGGCTCTCCTCGCGGGCGTACGAGGAGACGATGTACACGCCGCCGTCGCCCCACCACATGCCTTCGAGCTTGCGGGCGCGGGTGATGTCCTTGTCGGCGAACTGCTTGCGCACGGAGACGGTGCGGCCGTCGCGGTCGGGTACGTCGACCCAGTCCACGCCGTAGACCGTGCCGATCTTCGTGGCGCGGGACAGATCGTCGACGAAGCGGCCGCCGGCGTCGTAGCACTTGGTCGCCTGGAGTACGCCGGCGTCGTCGGCGAGCTTGCGCAGCTGTCCGCGGCCGTGCCTGAAGCCGTGCGGCGGGACCCAGCGGAAGAGCAGGCCGTTGGGGCCGGAGGCGTCCTCGGTCAGAAAGGCGTGGCCGCGCTTGGGGTCGATGACGACGGCCTCGTGGGCGTACCGGCCGAAGGCCTTGATGGGCTTCGGGTCGCGGTTGGCACGCCGGTCGCAGGGGTCGACCTCGAAGACATAGCCGTGGTCCTTGGTCATACCGTTCTTGCCGGCGAGGTCCTCGGTCTCCTCGCAGGTGAGCCAGGTGCCCCACGGGGTGCGCCCGCCGGCGCAGTTGGTGGAGGTGCCGGCGATGCCGACCCACTGGGCGACCTCGCCGCTGCGGTGCACCTCGACGACCGAGCAGCCGCCGGAGGCCGCCGGGTCGTAGACGAGGCCCTCGCTGAGCGGCACCGGGTACTTCCAGCCGGAGCGGGGGCCCTTGAGCTCGTGGTTGTTGACGAGGAGGGTCACTCCGCGCGGGCCCTCGAAGGTGGCGGTGCCGTCGTGGTTGGAGGGGGTGAACTCGCCCGACTCCAGCTTGGTGACACCGCTGTGGGTGATGATCCGGTACGAGAATCCGGCGGGCAGCGCGAGGATCTTCTCAGGGTCGGACAGCAGCGGTCCGTAGCCGGGGCCGTGGCTGCCGTGCCCCCCGTGTCCGGCCTGCTCCGCGGTGTCGGCGGCGTCCTCCGCTGCGAGAGCGCCGGGTGCGGTGGCGAGCGTGCCGACGGCGCCGGTGAGGACGACTCCCGCGCCGGTGAGCGCGGACTGTCTGCTGAATTGCCTGCGGGTGAGCGGCATCGAGGTCTCCTGAGGGACGCATCCGACTGGCTGATGACGGCCACACACTTCCGCCCGCGCATAAACGGCACTTGAACACCGACCGACATCGAGGTCCCCGGGGCTCAATTCCTGCCCCGCCGCAGTCAGCGCCGCAAAGTCGGCGCTCCGGGGCGCTCCGGGGCCTGCCCCACTCGTCGGCTGGCGCCGCGAAGCCGCCGCCCGGGAGCCCGAGCAACTCGCCCGGCCACGAGCGCCTCCACTCAATCGCCGACCCACGACCGCGCCGTGCGCACGTCCTTCGCCGCTGCGCCGCGAAGCCGGCGCCCGGGAGCCTGAAGAACTCGCCCGGTCACAGGCGGCATCCACTCAACCAACGGCCCGCAGCCGCGCCGCGAAGCCGACGCCCCCGAGGCCCAACCCCTGCCCCGCCGCACGTCTGCGCGGCAAAGCCGACGCCCCGGAGCCCGAGCAACTCGCCTGGCCACGGGCGGCATCCACTCGACCACCGACCCACGACCGCGCCGTGTGCACGTCCTTCGCCGCTGCGCCGCCGCACGTCTGCGCGGCAAAGCCGACGCCCCGGAGCCCGAGCAACTCGCCCGGTCACAGGCGGCATCCACTCAACCAACGGCCCGCAGCCGCGCCGCGAAGCCGGCGCATCCGGGGTGCGGAGTACCCGCCCGGGGGGCCGGGGGCCTGACCCCGGTTACGGGAAGGGGCGGGCTGAGGGAAAGCCCCCGTCAGCCACCCGGCCGCGACCGCGCCTTGAACGCCGCCTTGCGGGCTTCCTTCGCCGCCCTCTTGTCCGGGTGCAGCCGGCCCATCGCCTCCAGTACGTCCGCAGTCGCCGGGTGATCCACCCGCCACGCCGCATCGAAGAAGCCGCTGTGCTGGCCGACCAGCCCCTCCACCAGGTCCCGGAGTTCCTCCAGGTCCCCCTCCGTGTCCAACTGCGCCGCGATCGTGTCGATCGCCAGCCAGAAGATCATCGACTCCGGCGGCGGCGGCACGTCCGACGCGCCACGCTCCGCCAGCCATACCCGGGCCAGGCCACCCAGTTCCGCGTCGTCGAGGACCGCGCGGACCGCCGGCTCGGCCTGTGGGCCCACCAGGGTCAGCGCCTGCTGGCAGTGGAGGCGGCGCAGTGGAGCTCCCGCGTCCGAGCCGCGCGCCGCCGCGAGGAGTTCGCGCGCGGAGTCGGCCGGGGTGCGCCGGGCCAGCCACTGCTCGGTCTCGGCCCGTGCCGACAGCTCCGGGTAGTGCGCGAGCCCGTCCAGGAGTGCGTCCGCCTCCTTGTCCGCCAGGTCCCCGACCGCCGGCGCGTTGATGCCCGCCTCCCGCATCCGGGCCCTGACGCCGTAGAGGCCGAGCGGAGTGAGCTTGACCATCCCGTACCGGGACACGTCCTCGTCGTCGACCGGAGGCGTCGGCTCCTCACCCTCCTCCGCCATCAACGCCTCGTCCACCGGCCGGTATTCGACCAGACCGATCGGCTCGAGCAGCCGGAACTGGTCGTCCAGCCGCATCATCGCGTCCGACACCTGCTCCAGTACGTCGTCGGTGGGCTCACCCATGTCGTCGGGCACGATCATCGACGCGGCCAGCGCGGGCAGCGGCACCGGCTCATCGCCCGCGCCGCCCTCGGAGACGGTCAGGAGATACAGGTTCCCGAGGACCCCGTCGAGGAACTCGGACTCCGTCTCCGGGTCCCAGTCGAGCGTCTCGAAGTCGATCTCGCCGTCCTCGCCGATGGCGCCGGCCAGGTCCTCCAGAACAGGAGCGGTGGCGTCCGCGTGCACGGCCTCCAGGGCGTCCTGCCAGATCGCGAGGATGTCCTGCGGTCCGCCCGAGACGATCAGTTCGAGGTTCTCCCCCGCGCTGACCGTGCCGTACTCCGCATCGTCGTCCTGCGGCTCCTGGACTTCCACCAGCCCGGCGTCGACGGCGAGACGCCATGCCTCACTCGCGTACGCCGGACCGTCGCCTTCGGCACCGAGCCCCAGCTCCTCCGCGGCCACGGGCAACTGCTCGTCGACGAGTTCGCCGCCGGCGCCGACCCGCGTCCCGGGACCCGCCCAGCGGGCGAGCCGGACGGCCCTGGTCAGCAGCGGCGTGGCCAGCGCGTCCCGCGCCAGCTCCGCGTCCGAGTGCAGCCGCACCGGCGGCAGGGTGGGGCGGTCTTCCGACATCTGGTGGTTCTCCTCGGGGCGTACGGGTGCGGGCGGCCCGGTGGGCGGCCCCCAGCGTAGACGCATTTCACCGGGTTTCGCCGAGCCCGGGCAGTACGCGCAAGGCATGCCGGGCGTCGCGCAGGCTCCCATGTACCGATTCACCTGCCCGTCGGTCGCCGTACACCCGTCAACCCTTGACAACTCCCCTACAAAACCAAGAGATTGACGCGCGTAGAACCATTTTGCGCCACCCCTCATCCCTCACTCCCGGAGTTCGTTGATGCCTTCCTCCGTCGTACCGAGAACCACCGCCGTCTCGGCCGTCGTCGCCGTCGCGCTGGCCGCAGGCCTGCTCGCAGGCTCCTCCGCTGCCTCCGCCGCCGCCTCCGCCGGTGAGGTCCGGATCCATGACATCCAGGGCTCCACCCGGATATCCCCGCTGGTCGGGCAGCAGGTGACCGAAGTATCCGGCATCGTCACGGGCGTACGGACCTACGGCTCCAAGGGCTTCTGGTTCCAGGACCCGCAGGCCGACGCAGACCCCGCCACCAGCGAGGGCGTCTTCGTCTACACCGGCTCCAACCCGACCGTCGCCGTCGGCGACCAGGTGCTGGTCTCCGGCACCGTCGGCGAGTACATCCCCGGCGGCACCTCCTCCGGCAACCAGTCGCTCACCCAGATCGCCAAGCCGGCCGTCACCGTGGTCTCGTCCCAGAACCCGCTGCCCGCTCCGGTCACCGTCTCCGCCCGGTCGGTCCCCTCGGCCTACGCCCCCGCCGGTGACGCGGCGGCCGCCGGCAGCATCAACGCGCTGCCGTTGAAGCCCCGCGCCTACGCCCTGGACTACTACGAGTCGCTCGAGGGCAGCAACGTACGCATCGGCACCTCGCGCGTCGTCGGCGCGACCGACCCGCACGCCGAGCTGTGGGTGACGGTGAAGCCGCACGAGAACCCGGTCCGGCGCGGCGGCACGCTCTACAACTCGTACACCGCGCAGAACACCGGGCGGCTCCAGATCCAGTCGCTGACGCCGCTCGCCGAGAAGCCCTTCCCCACGGCGAACGTCGGGGACGTACTGTCCGGCACCACCGAAGGACCCCTGGACTTCAACCAGTTCGGCGGCTACACACTGACCGCGCGGACCCTCGGCACGGTGCAGAACCGTGGCCTGAAGCGTGAGGCGACGCGCAAGCAGCGCGACGGCGAGCTCGCGGTCGCCACCTACAACGTGGAGAACCTCGACCCGTCCGACCCGCAGGCGAAGTTCGACGCGCTGGCGGGCGCGGTCGTGACCAACCTCGCCTCGCCCGACATCCTCGCCCTGGAGGAGATCCAGGACGACAACGGCGCCAAGAACGACGGCACGGTCTCGGCCGAGGAGACGCTGAAGAAGTTCACGGCGGCGATCACCGCGGCCGGCGGTCCCGCGTACCAGTGGCGCACCATCAACCCCGAGAACAACAAGGACGGCGGCGAGCCGGGCGGCAACATCCGTCAGGTCTTCCTCTTCAACCCGGAGCGGGTCTCCTTCACCGACCGCGCGGGCGGCGACGCGAAGACGGCGACCGCTGTCGTACGGGAGGGGGGCCACGCTGCCCTGACCCTCTCCCCCGGCCGGATCGACCCGTCCAACGCCGCCTGGAGCGACAGCCGCAAGCCGCTGGCCGGCGAGTTCACCTTCCGCGGCCGTACGGTCTTCGTGATCGCCAACCACTTCGGCTCGAAGGGCGGCGACGAGTCGCTGACCTCGCACCACCAGCCGCCGAACCGTTCCTCCGAGACCAAGCGCCTCCTGCAGGCGCAGGCCGTGAACGCCTTCGTCAAGGACATCCTGAAGGCCGACCGCCGCGCCGATGTCCTGGCCCTCGGGGACATCAACGACTTCGAGTTCTCCGCGACGACGAAGGCTCTGACGGACGGCGGTGCGCTCTACCCGGCGGTCAAGTCCCTGCCCTGCTCCGAGCGTTACTCGTACGTCTTCCAGGGCAACAGCCAGGTTCTCGACCAGATCCTGACGAGCCCGTCGATCCATGACTTCGCGTACGACAGCGTGCACATCAACGCGGAGTTCGCGGACCAGAACAGCGATCACGACCCGCAGGTCCTGCGCTTCCGCCCGTAGTCGCTCGCAGTACCGCCGAAACACCGCAGTACGGCAGTACGTTCAGTACGGCAGTACAGTCGGCTGCACGCCCGCGCTGAGGCTCAGCGCGGGCGTGTACCGGTTCACGCCGCCACCTGTCACGCCGGGGAAGCTCCGCACCTTCTCCCACTGCGGAGTCCTCGACCCGACCCCGTCGCCGGGCGCGGCCAGCGCCTCGCGGTGTGCCTCGGCGCTCTCCCACTCGGCGTAGTTGAGCACCCGGGTCCCGTCGACGCTGATGTGGAAGTGCCCGGAGATCCCGCCCGGCCGCGGGTGCGGATCCGTTCCCAGGGCTTCGAAGACGCCGTCCACCCAGGCTCGTTGGCGCTCGGCGTCCGGCCCGTCGAACTCCACGTCCACGATCACCACACAGCCCGGGATCCGCCGGTCGTCCGTCCCGAGGCCGCCGCTGCGGTAGAGCTCGTAGGAGTGCGGCCCGAGCCGCTGGACGCCGGGCACGGCCGCGTCGATCTCCTCGTTCCTGTCGTCCCGGTAGGCGCGGAGGAACGCCTGGTAGGCGTCCTCGTCCTGCCACTGCGAGTAGTGGAGGAGCGTCCTGCCGTCCTCGCCGACGCAGACGCTGTACGAGAGCAGTCCGGCACAGGGCCAGTCCCGGCTCTGCCAGGCCTTGGAGATGGCCTCGACGGCGGCCCGCTGCCGCTCGGGCGTGCCGACGTCCCAGGTGGACGCTTTGACGAGGCCGACCCCGGCGCGGGTGAGGTCGGGCCGGGAGTCGGGCTGCACGGTCACGGTCATGGCGATGCCTCCTCGCTCGGCACGCCCTGCTGGCGCGCCGCCGATCGCCATCCTGAAACGTGAACCATGGTTGAGGTCAACAGCGGTCAACCGCGGTCAACCGCCCACGCCCACATCGTTGTTGGGCGCGCCGTCCCCCACCGGCGGCAGATCGCCGCGCTCGACCGGCGCGGTGGGCACCTGCTGCGGCAGGATCTCGTCCAGCTCCCGGTCGTCCGCGTGGCGGGCGGCCTTGGCGGCGCGCCGCAGGGTGTCGCGGTCCACGGCCCCGTCGGCGCCGATCCGTACGACATGACCGTCCTCGGCCCGCGCGTACTCGTGCGCGTCGCCGGACGTCCGGTACCAGAATGTGCCGTCCCGCTCGCACTTCACGGGCCCTCCCTCCGCCGGATACACGGAACGCTCCGCGCAGTTGGCCTCGGTCAGCGTTCCCCGGTCGACCTCCAGCTGTATCCGGCCGCCGCTCTTGGAGACATACGCGCTGGAGAAGCCGTCGCCGCCGGAGACTCCGACAGACTGCTTCGCGAGGTTGTAGCCGTCGACGCCGGTGACGTAGATGTGCTCCATCGCGGACTGCATATACCGGGCTCGCGCCTCCAGTTGGGACCGGTCGGGCGCCCGTCGTGAGGATCCCGACGGTTTCGACGACCCTGCCGGTCCCGAGGGCTCTGAGGCTCCTGAGGCGGCCTTCTCGGTGCCGCAGCCGGTCAGGACGAGAGGCAGCAGCAGAATCAGCGGGAGGTGGCGCACGGCTCGGATCATGGACACATCCTGCCGGGCGCGGCACAACGAACCGGCCGTGGCCGCGATCACCGTTCGGTGACGGGTAGCGGAGCGCGCGGTTCCCGCGCCGGCGGCGTGCCCGGCGGTGCCGGCTCACAACGACGGATTCCGGAACGGACAGACCGCGTCGACACCACCCCCAAGGCCGCATGCACACTCAATAGTTCAGCTCTGCTTGCCTCTCACCGCAAGAAAATCTAAGTGGACCTTCACGCTCTGCCCGGCCGAAACTGCCGTATGACCACATCCCGCCCTTTCGGCCGCGCGCTCTGCGCGATGATCACGCCCTTCACCGACGCCGGTGAGCTGGACCTGGACGGCGCCCGGAATCTGGCGGACCATCTGGTGGCCGAGGGCTGCGACGGCCTCGTTCTGAACGGCACCACAGGTGAGTCGCCGACCACCTCGGACGCGGAGAAGACCGCTCTCGTACGGGCGGTGGTGGAGGCGGTCGGCGACCGCGCGTCCGTCGTCGCGGGCGTGGGCAGCGCGGACACCCGGCACACCGTGGAGCTGGCGCAGGCCGCCGAGGCGGCGGGCGCGGACGGGGTGCTGGTGGTGACGCCGTACTACAGCCGTCCGCCGCAGACGGCTGTCGAGGCGCACTTCAGGCGGGTCGCGGACGCGGTCGGCATCCCGCTGATGCTGTACGACATCCCGGGCCGCACCGGCACCCGTATCGAGCCGGACACGCTGATGCGCCTGGCCGGGCATCCGCGGATCGTGGCCGTCAAGGACTGCGCGTACGACCTGCTCGGCTCGACGAAGGTGATCGCCCGGACCTCGCTGGCCTACTACTCGGGCAGCGAGGAGCTGAATCTTCCGCTGTACGCGGTGGGCGGTGCGGGTTTCGTCAGCACGGTCGCGAATGTCGCGCCGCGGCAGCTGCGGGCGGCGCTCGACGCATACGACGCGGGGCAGGTCGCCGAGGCAGCCCGCCTGAATCAACTCACCGCTCCGCTGGCCGAGTTGATGATGGCGTCGGGCCTGCCCGGCACGGTGACCGTGAAGGCACTGATCGACGCGGGGCCGGTCCGGGAACCGCTGCAGCCCGCCGGCCGCGAGGCGACCGACGGCCTGCGCAGGGCGTACGTGGAGCTGCTCGTGTCGACGTCCAACCCGTCCGGCGTCTGAGGACCGGGCCCGGGCGGAGCCCTGAGGACGCCTCGGTTGTGGCGGTGGGAGGTTGCGGGCCTCCCCTCACCCGGCATCGGCTTCCAGCAGTACCGATCCCGGTCCTGAGAACGTCCTCCAGCTGGGCAGCGCCACGGTCGGCAACTACGGCGAGGCCTGCGCCTCGACCCGAACCGCCCCGCCGATGAGTTCGACCTGCAGTGCGTGGGCTCCCTCACCCTGGCCGAGGGGCAGATCACCTTCCAGGGTCGGTTCACCATTACCTCTGCCGGCCCCGGCGACATCAGCTTCGCGATCACCGGCGGCACCGGGTCCTACCGCACAGCCCACGGCTCCATCCACGCCGTCAACGTCAGTGCCACGGATACGCAGCTCACCGTCCACCTCATCCGCTGACAGGACAGGAGAAGCGCTCGCGGACAACCTCATGTGAACGGCCCCTGACCGAGTTTCCTGGTCAGGGGCCGTTCACAGGGCGCCACAGGCGTGCCGGACGGCCCGACTCACGGGGAACAGCGGCAGCGGAGCGCCCTCCCGGACAACTGGCGACAGCTCAGCCGCAGGTCAGTGCGGTTGGGCGTCAGTTGTGGCTGTGCAGGACCTCGTTGAGCCCGCCCCACACAGCGTTGTTCGGGCGGGCCTCGACGGCGCCGGTGACCGAGTTGCGGCGGAAGAGGATGTTGCTCGCGCCGGACAGCTCGCGGGCCTTGACGATCTGCCCGTCGGGCAGGGTGACCCGGGTACCGGCGGTGACGTACAGACCGGCCTCGACGACGCACTCGTCGCCGAGCGCGATGCCGACGCCCGCCTCGGCGCCGATCAGGCAGCGCTCGCCGATGACGATGCGGACGTTGCCGCCACCGGAGAGCGTGCCCATGGTGGAGGCGCCGCCGCCGATGTCGGAGCCGTCGCCGACGACGACGCCCGCGGAGATCCGGCCCTCGACCATCGACGTGCCGAGCGTGCCGGCGTTGAAGTTGACGAAGCCCTCGTGCATCACGGTGGTGCCCTCGGCGAGGTGCGCGCCGAGGCGGACGCGGTCGGCGTCGGCGATGCGCACGCCCTTGGGCGCGACGTAGTCCGTCATCCGCGGGAACTTGTCGATGCTCGTCACGGCCAGGTGCAGACCCTCGGCGCGAGCATTCAGCCGGACCTCCTCAACGTCGTCGACGGCGACCGGGCCGAGCGAGGTCCAGGCGACATTGGTGAGCAGGCCGAAGAGGCCGTCCAGGTTCTGGCCGTGCGGCTTGACCAGGCGGTGCGAGAGCAGGTGCAGACGCAGATACGCGTCGTGCGCGTCCAGCGGCTTGTCGTCGAGCGAGGCGATGACCGTACGGACGGCGACGACCTCGACGCCGCGGCGGGCGTCCGGGCCGAGCGCCTTGGCGGCGCCCTCGCCGAGCAGCTCGACGGCACGCTCGGCGGTCAGCCGCTCGGTCCCGGCGGGGCCGGGCTCGATGGACAGCTCGGGGGCGGGGAACCAGGTGTCGAGGACGGTGCCGTCGGCGGTGAGCGTGGCGAGCCCGGCGGCGACGGCGCCGGTGGTGCGAGGAGCAGTGGTGTCGGTCATGACAGAAAACTTAACCGGCCGGGGCGGGCGGGGGCGAACCGGTCTCAGGTGCCGGTCGCGCGTCCGCCCCGTCCCACCCCCGGCCGGTCAGGGGCGCAGGCTGTGATTGTCGAGGACGGCGGTCTTCACGAGGGCGCTGATACTCACCAGGGTGTCCTTGGTGGTGACCTTTCCGTCGAGCTTTCCACCGGCGAGATAGAGCTTGCGCTCACCGCGGTACTCGAATGTCTTCGGGTCGAGCAGCAGCTCCTCCCGCAGGTTCAGGTCACGGGTGAACGTGGAGCCGGGCTCGTACACGGCCACGGCGGGCCGGCCGATCGCGTCCTTGACGGGCCGGTGGTCGATCTTGACGCCGGGGATCACGCCCAGTGCCCGGTAGAGCGAGGCCCGTACCTTCGGTGGGATGAAGTCCACCTCGGAGAACACGAGCATGATCCGCCGGTAATTGGCGGTGTCCTTCGAGCCCTGGAGATTGTCCTCGATCGTGATCACGCCCCGAAGGGCCTGGAACAGCTTCTGCGGGTCGTCGGGCAGCTTCGCCACCTTTTCCCGCAGGCTCTTCGGCGACCCCCAGTTCGCGTGCCCATTGCGATCGATCTGCTGGGGATTGAGCAGCGTCCGGAACAGCTTGCCGCTGCCGTACTGAGTCCAGCTCTCGTTCTCGATCGTTCCCCAGGGAGCACGCTTGCCCCGTGCGTACTCGGTGGTCGGATTGAGGTCGTTGACGAAGTTGAGCGGCGCCTGCTTCTCCACGACCTTCCGGTAGATCCACTGACCGTCCCGCGGCTCGGCGACCGATCCGTATTCGCTCTGCGGCCGCGGCTGCTGCGTCCCCGTTCCCGCCCCGAGCTGGGCCGCCAGGACCGCCGCGGCCGTCACCGCGGCCGCCGCGCCCACCGCAGCGAGCTTCCAGTTGCCCCGGAAGCGACGGGTCCGGCCCGCCTCCTCGAGCAGCTTCTGCCGACCGGGGGCCAGTCGGTCGCGGTCCGGCGTCGGCGCGTCCGCGCGGAATCCCTGGAGCGTCTGCATCTCATCCATGGCTGGCCGCCTTCGGGACGATGTCGTGTACGTGGGTGGGGTCCGCGTCTCCCAGCGCCCCGCGCACCTTGCGGCGGGCGCGGTTCAGCCGGGAGCGGACGGTGCCCACCGGGATGGAGAGCGCGTCGGCGACCTCCTGATATCCGAGATCCGCCCAGGCGACCAGCAGCAGGACATGGCGGTCACCGGCCGACAGGGACGCGAGGGCGTCGGCCAGAGAGGCGTGCGAAGCCTGGGCGGTGACCCGGCTGTCGGCGCGGTCGACCCAGGACTCGGCAACCGGGTCGTTCCCGGTGCGGGCCAGCGCCCGCAACGCCCTGACCTCCGCGCGGCGCTGTTTGCCGATGAGGTTGGCGGCTATCCCGTACAGCCAGGGCCTGGCGTTCTCCCGGCCCAGGTCGTAGCGCGACCGGGTCCTGAAGGCGCTGAGGAAGGTGTCGGCGGTGATGTCGTCGGCCGCCCCGTCACCGAGGCGGCGGGCGGCATAGCGGTGGATGTCCGGCGCGTACCGGTGGTAGAGCTCGGCGAAGAGATCGGGCCGCTCCAACGACCCGGCGATGACGGCGGCGTCGCCGCCGGGATTGAGTGGGCCGCTCACGGGCTCTCCGTCTCTGCCGTTCGGGCCTGCGGGGTTGTGGTCACACCCCCTGTTACCCGGAGCGCGGAAAGGGGTTCACGGAGCTCCGGCCGCTCCCGCGACAGCCGCGCAGACGGCACCGGGAACGGGACCGGCGGCCCCGACCTCAGGCACCCCGCTCTCGCCCGTCGGACACGCCCGCGCGCCGCCGGCAGCCATTCCGCTCAGCCGATGATCCGCGCCAGCATCTCGCGCGCGAACTCCGCCTCGTACGGCACGTCGGTCAGCAGCACCTGCAGGCAGATGCCGTCCATCAACGCCACCAGCGCCCGCGCGGTGACCGGATCGGTCCGCCGGGCCAGGATCTCGGCAAGTCCCTCGCACCACTGGGCCGCGACCGGCCGTAGCGCGGGCCGCCGCAGGGCAGCCAGATAGAGCTCGTACTCCAGCTCAACCCCGGTGCGCTCACCCGCCAGCCAATCCCCCATCAGCCGCGCGAGCTCCTCCGCGATATCGGCGTCCGGGTCGGCGAGCGCGCCACTGTCCCGTACCGCCGCCGCGAACCCCTCGTTGGTCTGGCGCAACGCGGCAACCAACAGCTCGTCGAGGGAGGCGAAATGGTACGTCGTAGAGCCGAGTGGCACATCCGCCTCGGCCGCCACGGTGCGATGGCTGAGCCCGGCGATCCCGTTGCGCCCGACCACCCGGATCGCGGCGCCGATGATCCGCTCGCGCCGTTCGGGGTCGTACCGGCGCGCCATCAGTGGGCTCCGCCCATGCTGAGCACCACGACGCCGGCGATCACCAGCGCGATGCCCGCGATCTTGACCAGGCTGGTCGACTCGCCCAGGAACACCATGCCGATGACGGCGATCGCGGCCGTGCCGACGCCCGCCCAGATCGCGTACGCGGTGCCCACCGACAGCGTCTTCAACGTGCGCGCGAGCAGCGAGAAGGCGAGCAGATAGCCCACGACGGTGAGCAGCGAGGGCCACAGCCTGGTGAAGCCCTCGCTGTACTTCATGGCCGTCGTCCCGGCCACCTCCGCCGCGATCGCCGCGGCCAGCAGTCCGTATCCCATGCGTACGAGTGTACACATCGTTGCGTACAGCGGTACACAACGGCGGATCGTGCAATATATGTACGGGCGCAAGCAACAGGCGGCCAGGTATCCCAGGAAAGGTGGCGGCCGATGTCCGACCAGGAACGCGGACCGCTGCTCGGGCAGCTCGCACGCATCTACCGCGACTACCTCACCGCCGTCGTCCTGCACGGCCAGGCGGCGGCCGAGACCCTCGGGCAGAACCCCACCGATGTGTACGCGCTCAACGCCCTGGAACTCGCGGGGCCCCTGACCACCGGCGGGCTCGCCGAACGCATCGGTCTCTCGCAGAGCGCCACGACCCGGCTCGTCGACCGCCTCGAGCGGGCCGGCTGGGTGCGCCGCGGCCCCGATCCGGGCGACCGCCGACGGGTCGTGGTCGAGGCCGTGCCGCTCACCCCCGAGCAGGACGAGGCGGCGTTCGGCGCGGCCCGCCGCCGGATGGCCGAGGTCTTCGACGGCTTCAGCGCCGACGAACTGCGCGTCCTCTTCCGCTACTTCGAGCAGGCCGCGCCCGCGCTGCGCGAGGCGACGGCCGAGACCAGGAGCGGGGCGCGGGCCGCGACGAAGGGCAGGGCGAAGGGGGCGCGGTGACCCGTCCCGGCCCGTCCCGCTACGGTGTCCCGTCCGACCAGGCACAAGACGCGCAGGAGACACACCAGTGGCATACGGAAACACGCCGCACGCAGGCCCTCCAGGCTGGGGCGGCTGGATGCCTCCGCCGCCACCCAAGCCCGGAGTGATTCCGCTGGCTCCGCTCGGCCTCGGCGATGTCCTGGGCGGTGCCTTCGCGACGATCGGCCGCTACTGGAAGCAGCTGTTCGGCATAGCCGCGGCCGCCTACGGAGCGGCGGCCGCCGTGGTCGCGTTGGCGACGGTTGCCGCCTATGCGGTCGTGGGGAGCCACCTCCACCGCGTCTTCGCCGACGAAGGGACCCCCGCCTGGGCGGACGTCCGGCCCCTGCTCATCGCCTTCGGCTGCGTCTGGCTCATCGGCGTGCTGGCGATGCTGTTCGCCACGACGATGGTCTACGCCGCCTGTTCGGCGATCGTGCAGGAAGCGGTACTGGGCCGGCCGACCACCTTCGGCGCCATCTGGCGCCGGGCCCGCGCCCGCGTCCCCGCGGTGATCGGCACGGTCTTCCTCACCGGCCTGATCCTGCTGGTCCCGTTCGCGCTGTTCCTGCTGGCCTTCGTCACCATGATGATCGCGCTCCTCGCCGTGGGTACCGGGCCGCTCATCGTGCCGCCCTTGGCCTTCCTGGGCGCCTTGGTGACCACACCGCTCGCCGCCTGGCTCTGGGGGAAGTTCAGCCTGGCACCGGCTGCGGCCGTCTTCGAGGGCCAGGGTTCGCTCGCGGCGATGCGCCGCTCCTCGCAGCTCGTACGCGGCGGCTGGTGGCGGATCTTCGGCAGCATGCTGCTCGCGTTCCTCATCGCCGCGGTGGCGAGTTACCTCATCCAGCTGCCGGTGAACCTGCTGGGAATGTTCCCCGGCGCGATCGGCACCTCGGACCTGGGCTCCGACCCCACGGCCTTGCAAGTCGTGGTCTCCATGGGCGGCCTGCTGATCGTGCTGATGGTGAGCCAGCTGATCGGCCAGATCTTCGTCGCCGCCTTCCCGCAGCTGGTGGCCGGCCTGCTCTACGTCGACCAGCGCATCCGCAAGGAGAACCTGGCCCCGACCCTCGCCGAGGCCGCCGCCGTACCGCCCGCGTACTAGTCGATCCGCTCGAACCGTCGATCCGGTCCATCTAGTCGATCAGCGTCCTCTTCGGCCGCAGCACACAGAACTCATTGCCCTCGGGGTCGGCGAGCACCACCCAGGTCGCCTCCGGCCCCTGCCCGACATCGGCCCGCCGCGCCCCGAGCCCGATGATCCTCTCGACCTCGGCGGCCTGGTCGTCGGGCGTGAGATCGATGTGCAGTCTGTTCTTGACGGTCTTCCGCTCGCCCACAGGCACAAAGGTGATCCCCGGCAGGGCGGACTCGTCGGCCCCGATGACGATCTCGTCCTCGGCCTCGAAGACCACCTTCCAGTCCAGGACCTGGCTCCAGAAGCGGGCGAGCGCCGGCAGATCGTGGGAGTCGATGACGACGGTGTACAGAGAAACGGCCATGCCCGCCAGTCTGCCTGGCGGGCATGGCCGTTTGCCGGATCTCGAGGTGTCCGGCTCAGACGTTGAAGCCGAGAGCGCGCAGCTGCTCGCGGCCGTCGTCCGTGATCTTGTCCGGGCCCCACGGCGGCATCCAGACCCAGTTGATCTTCAGCTCATTGACGATGCCGTCCGTCGCCGCCTTCGCCTGGTCCTCGATGACATCGGTCAGCGGGCAGGCCGCGGACGTCAGCGTCATGTCCAGGGTGGCGATATTGGCGTCGTCGATGTGGATGCCGTAGATCAGGCCGAGATTGACGACGTCGATACCCAGCTCGGGGTCGACGACGTCGTACAGCGCCTCGCGGACTTCTTCCTCGGAGGCCGGCTTCAGCGCGGCTCCTGCGTTCTCGGTCATGCCGTCTTCCTCTCCGCGCCGTCTCCCAGTGCCTGGGCGGTCGCGTCCTTCCACGCCATCCAGCTCAGCAGAGCACACTTCACACGGGCCGGGTACTTGGAGACGCCGGCGAACGCGACCGCGTCCTCCAGCACCTCCTCCATCGCGTCGTCCGGCTCGATCTGCCCCTTGGACTGCATCAGCTCCAGGAAGGTCGCCTGGATCTTCTGCGCCTCGGCAAGCTCCTTGCCGACCAGCAGCTCGTTCAGCACGGAGGCGCTGGCCTGGCTGATGGAGCAGCCCTGGCCCTCGTAGCTGACATCCGCGATGAGCGAGCCCTCGTACCGCACACGGAGTGTGATCTCGTCGCCGCACGTCGGATTGACGTGGTGCACCTCGGCGTCGCCATCCCGCAGACCGCGCCCGTGGGGGTGCTTGTAGTGGTCCAGGATGACTTCCTGGTACATCGAATCCAGCTTCACGCGTCAGTCCCTCATCCGAAGAAGTTACGGACGTGCTCCAGGCCGTCGACCAGAGCGTCGACCTCCGACGGCGTGGAGTACAGATAGAACGACGCTCGCGTGGTCGCAGGAATTCCGTACCGCAGGCAGACCGGCCGCGCGCAGTGGTGGCCGACCCGGACCGCGATGCCCTGCTCGTCGAGGACCTGGCCCACGTCGTGCGGGTGGATGTCGCCGAGCACGAAGGAGATCGCCGCGCCGCGCTCCTCGGCCGTGGTGGGGCCGATGATGCGCAGGTCCGGGACCTCGAGCAGCCGCTTCACCGCGTACTCGGTGAGGACGTGCTCATGCTGGGCGATGTTCTCCATGCCGATCGAGGTGAGGTAGTCCACCGCCGCGCCGAGGCCGACGGCCTGGGCGATCGGGGGCGTACCGGCCTCGAACTTGTGCGGCGCCGGAGCGTACGTCGACGAGTGCATCGACACGGTCTCGATCATCTCGCCGCCGCCGAGGAACGGCGGCAGGTCCTCGAGCAGCTCCTGGCGGCCCCACAACACGCCGATGCCGGTCGGGCCGCACATCTTGTGGCCGGTGAAGGCCACGAAGTCGGCACCGAGCGCCTGTACGTCCAGCGGCATGTGCGGCGCGGCCTGCGAGGCGTCGATGAGGACCAGCGCGCCCACGTCCTGCGCTCGGCGCACGAGCGCATCGACCGGGTTGACCGTGCCCATGATGTTGGAGACCAGCGTGAAGGAGACGATCTTCGTCTTCTCGGTGATGATCTCGTCGATGTTGGACAGATCGAGGCGGCCGTCGTCGGTGAGGCCGAACCACTTCAGCTTCGCACCGGTGCGCTGCGCGAGCAGCTGCCACGGAACGATGTTGGAGTGGTGCTCCATCTCCGTGATGACGATCTCGGTCTCGTGGTCCACGCGGTAGGGCTCATCGGCCCAGCCGAGCATGTTCGCCACGAGGTTGAGCGACTCGGAGGCGTTCTTGGTGAAGATGACCTCGTCGCGGCTGGGCGCGTTGATGAAGGCGGCGACCTTGTCGCGGGCGCCCTCGTACAGCGCCGTGGCCTCCTCGGCGAGCACATGAATACCGCGGTGGACGTTGGCATTGTGCTGTTCGTAGTACTCGCTCAGCACATCGAGCACCTGACGCGGCGTCTGTGACGTCGCCGCGTTGTCCAGATACACGAGCTTCTTCCCGTCGTGGATCACGCGGTCCAGGATCGGGAAGTCCTTGCGGATCGCCTCGGTGTCGAGGAGGCCCGGCAGCTGTGTCACGCGGATACGCCACCCTTCGTGTATGCCTCGTAGCCCTCGGCCTCGAGCTTGTCGGCGAGCTCGGCGCCGCCGGACTCGGCGATGCGGCCGTTCGCGAACACGTGCACGAAGTCGGGCGTGATGTAGCGCAGGATGCGCGTGTAGTGGGTGATCAGCAGGGTGCCGACCTCGCCGGTCTCACGGACGCGGTTGACGCCCTCGGAGACCTGACGCAGCGCGTCGACGTCCAGACCGGAGTCGGTCTCGTCCAGGATCGCGATCTTCGGCTTGAGGAGCTCCAGCTGAAGGATCTCGTGGCGCTTCTTCTCACCGCCGGAGAAGCCCTCGTTGACATTGCGCTCGGCGAAGGCCGGGTCCATCTGGAGCTGCTCCATCGCGGACTTGACCTCCTTCACCCAGGTACGCAGCTTGGGGGCCTCGCCGCGGATCGCCGTCGCCGACGTACGCAGGAAGTTGGAGACCGAGACGCCGGGGACCTCGACCGGGTACTGCATGGCCAGGAACATGCCGGCGCGGGCGCGCTCGTCGACGGTCATCTCCAGGACGTCCTCGCCGTCCAGAGTCACGGTGCCACTGGTGATCGTGTACTTGGGGTGGCCCGCGATGGAGTACGCGAGGGTCGACTTGCCGGAGCCGTTGGGGCCCATGATGGCGTGGGTCTCGCCCTGCTTCACGGTCAGGTCGACGCCCTTGAGGATCTCCCGGGGGCCGTTCTCGGCCTCGACGGAGACGTGCAGGTCGCGGATTTCAAGCGTTGCCATGGGTGACTCAGGACTCCTGGGTGACGGAGACGAGCACATCGTCCCCTTCGATCTTGACGGGGTATACGGGCACGGGGCGTGTCGCGGGCAGTCCGGACGGCTTGCCGGTACGGAGGTCGAAGCTGGAGCCGTGGAGCCAGCACTCGATCTGGCAGTCCTCCACCTCGCCCTCGGACAGCGAGACATTCGCGTGCGAACAGATGTCGTTGATCGCGAACACTTCGCCGCACGTGCGGACGACGGAGACCGGCGTGCCGTCGAGTTCCACCCGCTTCGGGGTGTCCTCCTCCAGCTCGCTCAGCCCACAGGCTCGGACGAAGGCTGTCATCAGACGGACGCCTCCAGCTCCGCGTCGATCTTGGCGAGCAGGCGCTCCTCGAGATCGGGCAGGCCGATCTTCTGGACCAGCTCGGCGAAGAAGCCTCGGACCACCAGGCGGCGCGCCTCGTCGGCCGGGATGCCACGGGACTGCAGATAGAAGAGCTGCTCGTCGTCGAAGCGGCCGGTGGCGGAGGCGTGACCGGCGCCGACGATCTCGCCGGTCTCGATCTCCAGGTTCGGTACGGAGTCGACGCGCGCGCCGTCCGTGAGGACGAGGTTGCGGTTCATCTCGTACGTGTCCGTGCCCTCGGCCCTGGCCTCGATCAGGACGTCGCCGATCCACACCGCGTGCGCGTCCTGGCCCTGCAGCGCGCCCTTGTAGGCGGCGTTGGAGCGACAGTGCGGGGCGTTGTGGTCGACCATGAGGCGGTGCTCCTGGTGCTGACCCTGGTCGGTGAAGTACAGACCGAAGAGCTCGGCCTCGCCGCCGGTGCCCGCGTAGGAAACACGCGGGTGCAGGCGTACGACATCGCCGCCGAAGGTGACGACGATCGACTTGAAGGAGGCGTCCCGGCCGACCAGCGCATTGTGCTGGGAGACGTGGACGGCCTTGTCGTCCCAGTCCTGGACGGAGACGACGGTGAGCTTCGCCCCGTCGCCGAGCAGGTAGTCGACATTGGAGGCGAGCACCGCGTCACCTGTGTGGTCGATGACCACGACGGCCTCGGCGAAGGCGCCGAGCTCGATGACCTGGTGGGCGTAGGCGGTGCCGCCCTCGCCGTGCACGGCGATGCGGACCGGCTCGGTGAGCACGGTGTCCTTGGGCACGGTGACGACCGAGGCCGTCTCGAAGGAGGAGTACGCCTGGGCGGCGACACGGTCCACCGGGGTGCCCGCCTTGCCGAGCCGCGCGTCGTCACGGCCGACGGTCTCGATGATGACGCCCTCGGGGGCGTCGATCGCGACCTTGATGGCGCTGCCGGTCGCGACGGCGGTGCCGTTGTGCAGACCGGCCAGCCGCTCCAGCGGAGTGAAGCGCCACTCCTCCTCGCGGCCGTGCGGCACCGGGAAGTCCGCCACGTCGAAGGACGGCGGCGCACTCATGCGGGTGGCGACGGTCGACTCGGCGGCCACCGCGATCGAACCGGCAGTGGTGGAGCCCGCCGGAATGTTCTGAGCCTCAGCCATGGCTGTCGTCTTGCTCTCTTCCTACGTCGAAAAACAGTCGCTGCTCTGGGAGGGCGGGGCCTTAGCCGACCGACCCCTCCATCTGCAGCTCGATCAGCCGGTTGAGCTCCAGCGCGTACTCCATGGGCAGTTCCTTGGCGATCGGCTCGACGAAACCGCGCACGATCATCGCCATCGCCTCGAACTCCGTCATACCGCGGCTCATCAGGTAGAAGAGCTGGTCGTCGGAGACCTTGGAGACGGTGGCCTCGTGGCCCATGGACACGTCGTCCTCGCGGACGTCCACGTACGGGTAGGTGTCGGAGCGGGAGATCGTGTCGACCAGCAGCGCATCACAGAGCACATTGGACTTCGCGCCCGGCGCGCCCTCGCCGATCTCGATCAGACCGCGGTAGGAGGTACGGCCGCCGCCTCGCGCCACCGACTTGGAGACGATGTTGGAGGAGGTGTTCGGGGCCATGTGGACCATCTTGGCGCCGGCGTCCTGGTGCTGGCCCTCGCCCGCGAAGGCGATGGACAGGGTCTCGCCCTTGGCGTGCTCGCCCATCAGGTAGACAGCCGGGTACTTCATGGTGACCTTGGAGCCGATGTTGCCGTCGACCCACTCCATGGTCGCGCCCTCGTACGCCACAGCGCGCTTGGTGACCAGGTTGTAGACGTTGTTCGACCAGTTCTGGATCGTCGTGTAGCGGCAGCGGCCGCCCTTCTTGACGATGATCTCGACGACCGCGCTGTGCAGCGAGTCCGAGGAGTAGATCGGGGCGGTGCAGCCCTCGACGTAGTGGACGTAGGCGTCCTCGTCGACGATGATCAGCGTCCGCTCGAACTGGCCCATGTTCTCCGTGTTGATACGGAAGTAGGCCTGCAGCGGGATGTCGACCTGGACACCCTTCGGCACGTAGATGAACGAGCCACCGGACCACACGGCGGAGTTCAGCGAGGCGAACTTGTTGTCGCCGACCGGGATGACGGTGCCGAAGTACTCCTGGAAGAGCTCCGGGTGCTCCTTCAGCGCGGTGTCCGTGTCGAGGAAGATGACGCCCTGCTCCTCCAGGTCCTCACGGATCTGGTGGTAGACGACCTCGGACTCGTACTGGGCGGCGACACCGGCGACCAGGCGCTGCTTCTCCGCCTCCGGGATGCCGAGCTTGTCGTACGTGTTCTTGATGTCCTCGGGCAGGTCCTCCCAGGACTCCGCCTGCTTCTCCGTGGACCGCACGAAGTACTTGATGTTGTCGAAGTCGATGCCCGACAGGTCCGAGCCCCAGCTCGGCATGGGCTTCTTGTCGAACAGCCGCAGGCCCTTGAGCCGCAGCTTCAGCATCCACTCCGGCTCGTTCTTCTTCTCCGAGATGTCGCGGACGACCGCCTCGGAGAGGCCGCGCTTGGCCGCGGCACCGGCCGCGTCGGAGTCGGCCCAGCCGAATTCGTACGTACCCAGGCCCTCGAGTTCGGGGTGGGCAGTCTCCGTGGGGAGAGTCATGCGGGGTTCCTCCCGGCCGTGCTTGCAGATGCTGATGGTGTGGTGGTCTGGGGTGAGCTGTGCGGGATGAACGTCGTGCAGACGCCGTCACCATGGGCGATGGTGGCCAGACGCTGTACATGCGTTCCCAGAAGACGCGAGAAGACCTCGGTCTCCGCCTCGCACAGCTGCGGGTACTGCTCGGCGACATGGGCCACCGGGCAGTGGTGCTGACAGAGCTGCTGGCCGACCGGTGCGTTACGCGCCGTAGCAGCGTACCCGTCGACACTCAGGGCCTTGGCCAGCGCTTCGGTGCGCTCCTCGGGTGCCGCGGCGTCCACCGCCTTGCGGTAGACCTCAGCCTGCGTGCCCATCCGGTCCCGGGCAAAGGCGGCGACGGCCGCCTCTCCCGCCGCACCGCCACCCGCGGCCCGCTCGATCCACCGGAGCGCGTCGACGGCCAGCGTGTCGTACGACTGGTCGAAGGCGTCCCGGCCGCAGTCGGTGAGGGCGAACACCTTGGCGGGTCGCCCCCGGGTGCGTGCGCCGTAGATCCGCTGCTCACGGGGCTCAACGACATTGTCGGAGACGAGCGAGTCGAGGTGACGGCGTACGGCTGCCTGGGTGAGGCCGAGGCGCGTCGCGAGGTCGGCCACGGTGGACGGGCCGTGGTCCAGGACGGATCGCGCGACCCGGTTGCGTGTGGAGCGCTCCCCGGTCGCGAGTTCCTCGTGAGGAGCCTCGCCAACGTTTTTCACAACGCCATTGTTGCGTAATTCCTCCGACCATGACAACCGACGTCCAAGGGGTGATCCGGTGCGCTTCATCACTAAGGGTTACCTAAGCACCGGGGCGTGCCGGGCCCCGCGCCCCGGGGCCCCCGGCCCCCCGCCTAGACTTCCCGGCATGCGAAGCGAGCCCGTCGTCCAGATCCGTGGCCTGGTCAAGCGGTACGGATCCAAGACGGCCGTGGACGGCCTCGATCTCGAGGTCCGCCAGGGCTCCGTGACCGCCGTCCTCGGCCCCAACGGAGCCGGCAAGACCACCACCATCGAGACCTGCGAGGGCTACCGGCGCGCCGACGCGGGCACGGTTCGCGTCCTGGGCCTCGACCCCGTCGCCGACGCCGGCAGACTCCGCCCCCGGATCGGCGTGATGCTCCAGTCCGGCGGCGTGTACTCGGGGGCCCGCGCCGACGAGATGCTGCGCCATATGGCCAAGCTGCACGCGCATCCGCTGGATGCGGACGCGCTGATGGAACGGCTGGGTCTCGGCAGCTGCGGCCGTACGACCTACCGCCGGCTCTCCGGCGGCCAGCAACAGCGGCTCGCGCTGGCGATGGCCGTCGTCGGCCGCCCCGAACTCGTCTTCCTGGACGAGCCGACCGCCGGCCTCGACCCGCAGGCCCGCCGGTCCACCTGGGAGCTCGTACGCGAACTCCGGGCCGACGGCGTCTCGACCGTTCTCACCACCCACTTCATGGACGAGGCCGAGGAGCTCGCCGACGATGTCGCGATCATCGACGCGGGCCGGGTCATCGCCGAGGGCAGCCCCGAGGAGCTGTGCCGGGGCGGCGCCGAGAACACGCTGCGTTTCACCGGGCGGCCGGGGCTGGACCTCGGCTCGCTGCTCAAGGCACTGCCGGACGGTACTGCGGCGGCCGAGCTCACGCCCGGGGCGTACCGGATCACGGGCGAGGTCGGTCCGCAGCTGCTGGCGACCGTCACGTCCTGGTGCGCACAGCACGGTGTGATGCCGGACGGGATCGCCGTCGAGCGCCACACCCTCGAGGATGTCTTTCTTGAGCTCACCGGCAAGGAGCTGCGTTCATGAAGTGGGACGACACCGGGCTCGACCGGGGGTCCGGGGGTTGCCCCCCGGGAAGACACAGCCTTGAGCTCACCGGCAAGGAGCCGCGTTCATGAAGTGGGACGACACCGGGCTCGACCGGGGGTCCGGGGGTTGCCCCCCGGGAAGACACAGCCTTGAGCTCACCGGCAAGGAGCCGCGTTCATGAGCCTCGGTACGTACACGCCGAAGCCCGGCGCCGCGCCGCTGCCCCGCATGATCGCGGCGCAGACCGCGTTCGAGACGAGGATGCTCCTGCGCAACGGCGAGCAGCTGCTGCTCACCGTCGTCATCCCGTCGCTGCTGCTGGTCCTCTTCTCGACGGTCGACATCCTCACTCTGCCCACGGAGACAACGGGCGGCAGCGGCAAAGCCGTCGACTTCCTGGCGCCCGGCGTGCTCGCACTCGCCGTGATGTCCACCGCCTTCACCGGCCAGGCCATCGCGACCGGCTTCGAGCGGCGGTACGGAGTGCTCAAGCGGCTCGGCGCATCGCCGCTCCCCCGATGGGCCCTGATGAGCGCCAAGACGCTCTCCGTCCTGGCCACCGAAGTCCTCCAGATCGTGCTGCTGACCGTCATCGCCTTCGCGCTCGGCTGGTCCCCGCACGGCAACCCCGTCTCCGTACTCCTGCTGCTCGTCCTCGGCACCGCCGCCTTCTCCGGCCTCGGTCTGCTGATGGCCGGGACGCTCAAGGCCGAGGCCACCCTGGCCGCCGCCAACCTGGTCTTTCTGCTGCTCCTGGTGGGCGGCGGAGTGATCGTGCCGCTGGACAGGTTCCCGGACGGCGTCCAGTCGGTGCTCGCGCTGCTGCCGATCTCGGCGCTCTCGGACGGTCTGCGCGATGTGCTCCAGCACGGCGCGGGAGTGCCGTGGGGCGATCTCGGGATCCTCGCCGTCTGGGCTGTGCTCGGACTCGGCGCCGCCGCGCGGCTCTTCCGCTGGGACTGACCCACGGGCCAGTATGAGCCTGCCAAGATCCGCACGGTGGGAGGCCTCGATGGAGCGGACTGCCGCACTGCGACTGGACGCGGAGTGGGCGAAGGTCAGGTCCGGCAGGGCCGGAGCCTCCCCCCGGGAGCGCGAGCGCATGCTGACCGACCTGATCGCCGCGCTCGCCGCGCACGCCGCGGACGACCTCTCGCTCACCGCCCGGCTGAGCCTGCGGTACGGCGATCTGGCCCGCCACCACTTCGACACCGGTCGCCGCGACGACGCGCTGACCGCCGTCGACGAGGCGATCCGGCGCTGCGAGGAGCCGGCCAGACATGACGAGGAGCACGCCCGTTGGTACGCCCGCGCGCTGATCAGTCAGGCCGTCTATCTGGCCGAGCCGCTCAGCGACGAGCTGGGTCTGCCTCGCTACGCCCTCCATCCGATGGGCGAGCAGCCCTTGTCCGGTGACCGCGAGGACGGACTCGCCGCCCTGGCGGCAACCCGCCGTGCCATCGAGGTCTGGGAGCGCCTCGAACGCTCGGACCCGCGCAACCAGGAGGGCCTCGCTCAGGCGCATGCCTTCCTCGGCGACCGGTTGGAGGAGCTGGGCCTGCCGGTGGAGGCTGCGTCCTGGGCCGTACGGGCCGAGCGTGAGTTCCACGCCCTGTGGTCTGCACCCGACCCGCGCGAGGCGGCGCATGCGGTGGCCCTTGAGCACCTCGACGACCAGCTGGAACGCAGACTGCGGCGCTGCCCTTTCGACGGCGGCCTGACACATCTGCGGGCGCAGGACCTGCTTCCGGAGCGGCTGCTGCCGCTCGCGGTCCTGGCGGCACGGATCGAGGGCGTGGATCCGGATGCGATCGCCGAAGGGCTGGGGCTGGACGGAGCGGAGGTCCGGCGGATCCTGCGGGCGCGGTCGTGGCGGGCCGTGTGGCGGTTCGACGTACGGGACGGCGCCGATGCGTCCTGGACCCCGATGACGTACCCGTGGCGTGGCACGGACGCCGTCACGGACCGCAGCGCGGAGGCGGTGGCGGCGGAGCTGACCGACGCGTTCCTGCACTCGCCCGACCGCCCGCCGTCCTCGGTGCACTGGCGTATCGCCGTGTGGTGGGAGGAGGAGGACCATCTCGACGGCTCGCGCTTCCGGCTGGCGTACCCGCCGTCCTGACCGCACCGGCAGGATTCGCCGGACCGGACCCCTCGTGAAAACGTGCACAATCGTCCGCCTACGATAGGGCCCGTGCAGACCCCTCTCGCCCATATCGCCCAGCGCTGGACGCCCACGCCCCAAACGCTCCGGCGCGCCGCGCTCTCCGCCGTCGTGATGAGCGTGGTCATCATCGTCACCGGTGGCGCGGTCCGGCTGACCAGCTCCGGTCTCGGCTGCGACACCTGGCCGAAGTGCACGGACGACAGCCTCTTCGCCACCCCCGAGCAGGGCATCAACGGCGCGATCGAGTTCGGCAACCGGATGCTGACATACGTCCTGTCGGCGGCGGTCGGCTGGGCGATCGTCGCGGCCCGCGCCACCAAGCCGCTGCGGCGCGGGCTGACCCGGCTCGCCTGGTCACAGTTCTGGATCGTGATGGGCAACGCCGTGCTCGGCGGCATCACGGTCTGGGCGGGCCTCAACCCCTGGACCGTGGCCGGGCACTTCCTGCTCGCCACCGGGCTGCTCACGGTCGCCACCATTACCTGGCAGCGCACCCGCGAGGGCGACGGCACACCGCGCCCGCGCGTCCCGCGCCCGGTCCGCAAGCTGTCCTGGGCGATCGTCGCCGTCTCGGCGCTGCTCGTCGCGCTGGGCACGACGGTGACCGGTTCCGGCAAGCACGCCGGCGACAGCAGCGACGTACCGCGGATGCCGTGGGGCTGGGCCGCCGCCGCACATGTCCACGCCTTCGCCGCCTGGGCGGTCTGCGCGCTGGCCGTGGCGATGTGGCTGGTGCTACGGGTGGTCGACGCCCCCGACGACACCCGGGCGCGCGCCCGCGACCTGCTGATCGTGCTGCTCGCCCAGGGCGCCATCGGCTATGTCCAGTACTTCACGCAGGTCCCGGAGGCCCTGGTCGCCGCCCATATGCTCGGCTCCGCGGTGATGTGGATCGCGGTGGTGCGCCTCGCGCTGAGCCTGCGCGAGCGTCCGCAGAGCAACGCGGAGATCCCGGCCCGGACCGACTCGGCGCTCTCCAACGTCTGACGGACGAGCATCTGACGGGCAGGCGTCCGACGGGCAGTCGTCCGGCGGGTAATCGTCCGGCGGTCAGGGCCTGGCCGTCAGGCGTCCGACAGCGCATAGACGCGGCGGGCATTGCCCGCCGCGATCATCCCGGCGACCCGTTCCGCGTCCGCACGGGCCCAGGCGCCGTCGCCGACCCAGCCGCCGAGCACCCGGCTGAGCGCCTCCCGGAAGATCCGGGCGCCCACCACATGCAGCTCCGGCAGCCCGCGCGCACCGCTGGAGAAGAGCAGCTTCCCGAACGGTGCGAGCTCCAGGATCTCCGCGAGTACGGCGGCGGCCCGAGCCCCTGTGTGTACGAGAGCGGGCCCGAGATCGGCGTACACATGCGGGAAGACGCTTGCCAGATGCGCGGCGTGCCGGTGGTACGGATAGCCGTGCAGCAGCACCAGATCGGTGGAGAGACCGGCGGTGGCGGCCGCGAAGCCGGTGAGCAGCATCGGATCCTCTACCCCGACATGCAGCTGGAGCGGCAGCCCGGAGGCGACCGCGATCCACAGCAGATGCCGCACCAGTACGGGATCGGTGAGCCTCCCGCCGACCTGCCGAGCGGCCAGCCAGCGCCCGGCGGCCCCGCGCACCTCCCCGGGGCCCGGCGGCTCGGGGGCGAGGGCGAGTCCGTGGCCCACTGCGGCGACGGAGGTGAAGGCGACGGCGGAGGCGGCGGCCCCGTGCACGGCCTCGGCGAGGTTCGCGAGGAAGCTCTCCACGGTGCCCGAGGTGTCGGCGACCTGCTCGGCGAGGAGTTCGAGACGTACGATCTCGCGCGCCTCGGCCGAGCCTGCCGCGGCAATCTCGCGCGGGCCCGTGAGATCCCCCGGCAGCCCGGTGTCCACCAGATACGTGGAGATTCCGCTGCCCCGCAGCAGCCGTCTGCCCGCCTCGAGCACGCCGAGCTCGCGGCGGCGGGCGAGATAGCGGGCGGGCGGGCAGTGCGGCTCAAGACCCAGCAGCGGCGGGCACCAGCGCCGTACGGCGAAGCCGGTCTGGGTGTCGAAGAACGTGGTGCCCGGCGCGGGCGGCCCCGCAGTCCTGCCCAGATGCGCCTCGAAGGTGCCGAGGCCCAGCTCCGTACGGAGCACTCCGTGGCAGTACTGGTCCACGAGGGTCGGGGTGTCGATCATCCGGTCTCCCTGTCATGGACCGTGCTTGCACAGTCCTAACGGGTGACACCCCGACGAGGTGTTGCTCAGTCGTTGGACGGACCGCCGACCTGGATGCCCGCCATCCGGGTCCACTCGTACGGCCCAGTGCGGACCTTCGCCGCGAACTCGCCGTCGAAGGACTCGTGCAGCGTGATCCCGGCCTTCTCGGCCGCGGCCTGCGCGATGGGGTGCGTGGGCGCGACAAGGTCGCCCCAGGCGCCGTCGTCGCCGACGAGCACGACGCGGGTGCCCGCCTGACCGATGTACTCGAGCTGCCCCTCGGCGCCGCCGTGCGCCTTGGCGAAGGCGCCGATCTGCTTGGCGAGCTTGGCCGCCTTGCGCTCTGCCTGCTTGGTGTCTGCCATGCAGCGATGCTACTTGCGGGTACGGCGCCCTGGCGACGCCGGGGTCACGTGGTGTGGGCCACTGGGCCTCCGTCCCGGACCCCGGACCTCAAGCGCCGGACGGGCTGGAAACTGCTGCCGCCGGACGGGCTGGATGTGCCGGCCGCTGGACGGGCTGGATGTGCCGGCCGCTAGCTCAGGAAGGGATCCACCGCGACCGCCACGAAGAGCAGCGACACATAGGTGATGGACCAGTGGAAGAGCCGCATCTCCTTGAGCTTGCCGCCCGTCGCCCCTGACTTGGCACGGCGCTGCAGCGAGTGTGCCTCCCAGAGCCACCAACCACCGGTGACCAGCGCCACCGCGGTGTAGAACCAGCCGGTGTAGCCGAGCGGCGTCAGCAGCAGCGAGACGGCGACCATCACCCAGCTGTAGAGGACGATCTGCCGGGCCACCACCGTGTTGGAGGCGATGACCGGGAGCATCGGCACGCCCACGCGCGCGTAGTCCTCCTTCACCTTCATCGACAGCGGCCAGTAGTGCGGCGGCGTCCAGAAGAAGATGACCAGGAAGAGAATGACCGCGGCCCACGACATCGAGTTGGTGGCGGCGGACCAGCCGATCAGGACCGGCATACAGCCGGCGATGCCGCCCCAGACGATGTTCTGTGCGGTACGGCGCTTAAGGATCATCGTGTACACGATGACGTAGAAGAGCAGCGCGCCCAGCGCCAGCGCGGCGGACAGCCAGTTGACGAGGAGCCCGAACCAGAGCGTGGAGACGGCGGCGAGGGCGAGACCGAAGACCAGGCACTCGCGCGGCGACACCATTCCGGTGACCAGCGGACGCTGCGAGGTACGGTCCATCAGGGCGTCGATGTCGCGGTCGATGTACATGTTCAGCGCGTTGGCGCCGCCTGCGGAGAGGTAGCCGCCGATGCACGTCGTGAGCACGAGCCAGAGGTCGGGAACGCCCTGCGCGGCCAGGAACATCACCGGAACGGTGGTGATCAGTAGCAGCTCGATGATCCGCGGCTTGGTCAGCGCCACGAATGCCTTGACGCGGGCCCCCAACGGACGATGGCCCCCCGGGCTGGGAGTCAAGACGACCCCTGCGGGTCGGGACTCGACGGCCGTCACGCACACCCCTGACAGAGAAATCCCAGCAAGCTCCCGGCGTGAAGACCCGGTAAAGACTTGCGCGTACCACGCCACTCTAGACGTTGCCCAGACGCCGATCTTCGCGGGGGTGGGCTCGTGTTGAGCGGCGGCCGCACGGCGCGCGTATACACCGCCGACAGGCGGAGACGACGCTGTGACGGCACCCTGGCTGTGTCCGACTTTTTGAAAGGCATGCACTCGAAAAGAGGTGCGTTGCTCCGGGGGTAGGCTCGACAACGCCCGGTGCTTCCGTCGTCACCGGGATACGAACATGTGGAGAGGAGCCCTGACCCAGGGTGAGCACCAAGCCGACCACCACAGACCTCGAGTGGACCGATCTGGACCAGCGGGCCGTTGATACCGCCCGCGTCCTGGCCATGGATTCCGTACAGAAGGTCGGCAACGGCCACCCCGGTACGGCCATGAGCCTCGCGCCCGCCGCCTATGTTCTGTTCCAGAAGCTCATGCGGCACGACCCCGCCGATCCGGACTGGACCGGCCGCGACCGGTTCGTACTCTCCGCGGGGCACTCGTCTCTGACCCTCTACATCCAGCTCTACCTGGCCGGGTACGGCCTGGAGCTCGACGACCTCAAGTCCTTCAGGACCTGGGGTTCGAGGACCGCGGGCCACCCGGAGTACGGGCACACGCCGGGCGTGGAGACGACGACCGGCCCGCTCGGGCAGGGCGTCGCCAACGCGGTGGGCATGGCCATGGCCTCCCGCTACGAGCGTGGCCTGTTCGACCCGGACGCGGCTCCGGGCACCTCGCCGTTCGACCACACCATCTGGGCCATCGCCGGTGACGGCTGCCTCCAGGAGGGCATCTCCGCCGAGGCGTCCTCGCTGGCCGGGCACCAGAAGCTGGGCAATCTGGTGCTGCTGTGGGACGACAACCACATCTCCATCGAGGGCGACACGGAGACGGCCGTCTCCGAGGACACCCTCAAGCGGTACGAGGCGTACGGCTGGCACGTCCAGCGTGTCGAGCAGAAGCCCAACGGCGACCTCGACCCGGCCGGTCTCTACAAGGCCCTGAAGGCGGCGCAGGCCGAGACGGAGCGCCCCTCCTTCATCGCGGTCCGCTCGATCATCGCCTGGCCCGCCCCGCACGCGCAGAACACCGAGGCCGCGCACGGCTCGGCGCTCGGTGAAGAGGAGGTCGCGGCCACCAAGCGCGTCCTCGGCTTCGACCCGGAGAAGAGCTTCGAGGTCTCCGACGAGGTCCTCGGGCACACCCGCGAGGCGCTCGACCGCGGCCGCGAGGCCCAGGGCGAGTGGGAGAAGACGTTCGCCGCGTGGCGCACCGCCAACCCGGAGCGCGCCGCCGAGTTCGACCGGATCCGCTCGGGCGAGCTCCCGGCGGGCTGGGAGGAGGAGCTCCCGGAGTTCGAGACCGGCAAGGGTGTCGCCACCCGCGCCGCTTCCGGCAAGATCCTTCAGTCGCTCGGCGCGGTCATTCCCGAGCTGTGGGGCGGCTCCGCCGACCTGGCGGGCTCGAACAACACGACGATCGACAAGACGTCGTCGTTCCTGCCCGACGGCAATCCGCTGCCGGGCGCGAACAAGTACGGCCGCACGATCCACTTCGGCATCCGTGAACACGCCATGGCCGCGACCATGAACGGCATCGCGCTGCACGGCAACACCCGTATCTACGGTGGCACCTTCCTGGTGTTCTCGGACTACATGCGCAACGCCGTGCGGCTCTCGGCGCTGATGCACCTGCCGGTGACGTACGTGTGGACGCACGACTCGATCGGTCTCGGCGAGGACGGCCCCACCCACCAGCCGGTGGAGCACCTGGCCTCGCTGCGCGCGATCCCGGGCCTGAACATCGTCCGTCCGGCCGACGCCAACGAGACCGCCATCGCCTGGCGCGAGATCCTCAAGCGCTACACCAAGGAGTTCGGCAAGGGCGCTCCGCACGGCCTTGCGCTGACCCGCCAGGGTGTGCCGACGTACGAGGCCAACGAGGATGCCGCCAAGGGCGGTTACGTCATGTTCGACGCCGAAGGGCCCGATGGGCAGAGCACGGCGCCGCAGGTCCTGCTGATCGGCACCGGCTCGGAGGTCCAACTGGCCGTGGAGGCGCGCGCGCAGCTGCAGGCCGCGGGCGTCCCGACCCGGGTGGTCTCGATGCCGTCCGTCGAGTGGTTCGAGGAGCAGGACCAGGCGTACAAGGACAGCGTCCTGCCGCCGGCCGTGAAGGCCCGTGTCGCGGTCGAGGCCGGTATCGGTCTGACCTGGCACCGCTTCGTCGGCGACGCGGGACGCATCGTTTCACTGGAGCACTTCGGCGCTTCGGCCGACGGCAAGGTCCTCTTCCGCGAGTTCGGCTTCACTGCTGAGAACGTGGCCGCTGTCGCCCGGGACTCGCTTGAAACTGTCAATGGGCTGGAAGCCGCCGCGCGCTGACGCCGGTATACGACAAGTAGGAGATGCAACTCTCATGACAGACGCACTCAAGCGCCTCTCCGACGAAGGCGTCGCGATCTGGCTCGACGACCTGTCGCGCAAGCGGATCACGTCCGGCAATCTCGCCGAACTGATCGACCAGCAGCACGTCGTGGGCGTTACCACCAACCCCTCGATCTTCCAGAAGGCCATCAGCAGCGGTGACGGTTACGAGCAGCAGCTCGCCGACCTCGCCGTGCGCAAGGTGACCGTCGAGGAAGCCGTACGGATGATCACGACGGCGGACGTCCGCGACGCCGCCGACATCCTGCGGCCGGTGTTCGACACCACCGGCGGCCAGGACGGCCGGGTCTCCATCGAGGTCGACCCGCGCCTGGCGCACAAGACCGCGGCGACCATCGCCGAGGCGAAGCAGCTGGCCTGGCTGGTGGACCGTCCGAACACGCTCATCAAGATCCCGGCGACTAGGGCCGGCCTGCCGGCGATCACCGAGGTCATCGGGAAGGGCATCAGCGTCAATGTCACGCTGATCTTCTCCCTGGAGCGCTACCGCGAGGTCATGGACGCCTATCTGGCCGGTCTGGAGAAGGCGAAGGCCGCCGGACTGGACCTCTCCAAGATCCAGTCCGTGGCGTCCTTCTTCGTGTCCCGCGTGGACACCGAGATCGACAAGCGGCTCGACGCCCTGGGCACCCCGGAGGCCAAGGAGGCCCGCGGCAAGGCGGCCCTGGCCAACGCCCGTCTCGCGTACCAGGCGTACGAAGAGGTCTTCAGCAGCGACCGCTGGGCCGCGCTCGACAAGGCGCAGGCCAACAAGCAGCGTCCGCTGTGGGCCTCGACGGGCGTCAAGGACCCGGCGTACAAGGACACGATGTACGTCGACGAGCTGGTCGCCCCGGGCACGGTGAACACCATGCCGGAGGCCACGCTGGAGGCCACCGCCGACCACGGTCAGATCACCGGTGACACGGTGCGCGGCACGTATGAGCAGGCTCGCGCCGAGCTCGACGCCATCGAGAAGCTCGGGATCTCCTACGACGAGGTCGTACAGCTGCTCGAGGACGAGGGCGTCGAGAAGTTCGCGACGTCCTGGAACGATCTCCTCAACTCGACCGAGGCCGAGCTCAAGCGCCTCGCTCCTTCGGAGGGCTGACCAACTTGTCCGGTCTCAGCGGAGCCAACCCGCTCCGTGACCCCGCAGACCGACGGCTCCCGCGTATCGCGGGGCCGTCGGGCCTGGTCATCTTCGGTGTCACGGGCGATTTGTCACGTAAAAAGTTGATGCCAGCCGTCTATGACCTGGCCAACCGCGGGTTGCTGCCACCGGGCTTCTCGCTCGTCGGTTTCGCCCGCCGTGAGTGGAAGGACGAGGACTTCGCACAGGTGGTCCACGACGCCGTCAAGGCCCACGCCCGTACGCCGTTCCGCGAGGAGGTCTGGCAGCAGCTCATCCAGGGGATGCGCTTCGTCCCGGGCGACTTCGACGACGACGACGCCTTCGAGCAGCTGAAGTCGACCATCGAGGACCTCGACAAGAAGCAGGGCACCGGCGGCAACTTCGCGTTCTATCTCTCCGTACCGCCGAAGTTCTTCCCAAAGGTTGTCCAGCAGCTCAAGAAGCACGGGCTCGCCGACCAGAAGCAAGGCTCCTGGCGCCGCGCGGTCATCGAGAAGCCGTTCGGCCACGACCTGGTCTCCGCCAAGGAGCTCAACCAGGTGGTGCACGAGGTCTTTCCGCCCAACGAGGTCTTCCGGATCGACCACTACCTCGGCAAGGAGACCGTCCAGAACATTCTGGCGCTGCGCTTCGCCAACACCCTCTTCGAGCCGATCTGGAACCGGTCGTACGTCGACCACGTCCAGATCACCATGGCCGAGGACATCGGCATCGGCGGCCGCGCCGGCTACTACGACGGTATCGGCGCCGCCCGTGACGTCATCCAGAACCACCTGCTCCAGTTGCTCGCGCTGACCACGATGGAGGAGCCCGCCTCCTTCGACGCGGACGCGCTCGCGGCCGAGAAGACCAAGGTGCTGGGCGCGGTGAAGCTGCCCAAGGATCTGTCCAAGAACACGGTGCGCGCACAGTACGCGGGGGGCTGGCAGGGCGGCGAGAAGGCCGTCGGCTATCTCGAGGAAGACGGCATCGACCCCAAGTCGAAGACCGACACCTACGCGGCCATAAAGCTGGGGATCGACAACCGCCGCTGGGCCGGAGTCCCGTTCTACCTCCGTACCGGCAAGCGGCTCGGCCGCCGTGTCACGGAGATCGCGGTGATCTTCCAGCGCGCCCCGCACTCCCCCTTCGACCACACGGCCACGGAGGAGCTGGGCCAGAACGCCCTGGTCATCCGCGTCCAGCCGGACGAGGGCGTGACCCTGCGGTTCGGCTCGAAGGTGCCCGGCACCTCGATGGAGGTGCGGGACGTCTCGATGGACTTCGCGTACGGCGAGTCCTTCACGGAGTCCAGCCCCGAGGCGTACGAGCGCCTCATCCTCGACGTCCTGCTCGGCGACTCCAACCTCTTCCCGCGCGTGGAGGAGGTCGAGCTGTCCTGGAAGATCCTCGACCCGATCGAGCAGTTCTGGGACAAGCACGGCAAGCCCGCGCAGTACCCGGCCGGGACCTGGGGCCCGGTCGAGGCGGACGAAATGCTCGCACGAGACGGACGGAGCTGGCGTCGGCCATGAAGATCGACCTTACGGACACCACAGCCAGCAAGATCAACAAGGCGCTGGTGCAGGGGCGCCGGGCCGTCGGCACGCAGGCCGTCGGCATGGTGCTCACCCTTGTCATCGTCACCGACGAGGAGAACGCCTACGACGCGCTGAAGGCGGCCAACGATGCGTCCCGCGAGCACCCCTCGCGAAAGCTCGTCGTCATCAAGCGGGTCTCACGTTCGCCGCGCGACCGGGCGAAGGCACGCCTGGACGCCGAGGTGCGGGTGGGCACTGACGCGGGCACCGGCGAGACGGTCGTCGTGCGGCTGTACGGCGAGGTCATCAACCACGCCCAGTCGGTGGCGCTGCCACTGCTGCTGCCGGACGCGCCGGTGGTGGTCTGGTGGCCGGTGAACGCGCCGACCGACCCGGCCAAGGACCCGCTGGGTGCGCTGGCACAGCGCCGGGTGACGGACACATACGCCTCCGAGCAGCCGGTGCAGGAGCTGGCGGGGCGTGCCGAGGTGTACACCCCCGGCGACACCGATCTGGCCTGGACCCGGATCACACCGTGGCGCTCGATGCTCGCGGCCGCTCTGGACCAGGTCAGCTGCGAGGTCACCGCGGCGGAGGTGGAGGGCGAGGAGTTCAACCCGAGCTGCGAGCTGCTCGCCATGTGGCTCGCGGACCGGCTGAAGGTGCCGGTGAAGCGCTCGTTCTCCGCCGGTCCCGGCCTCACCGCCGTACGGATGGAGACCTCCTGCGGTCCGATCGTGCTGGACCGGGCGGACGGCTCGCTGGCGACGCTGTCGATCCAGGGCCAGCCGGACCGGGCGGTGGCGCTCCAGCGGCGTGAGACGGCAGAGCTGATGGCGGAGGAACTGCGGCGGCTCGACCCGGACGACATCTACGCGTCGGCGCTGCGGTTCGGCGTGGACCGGCTGGCCACTCCGGAGGAAAACGGGGCTGACGATACGTCGAGGTCCGGTGCGTCGAAGTCCGATGCCAAGCCCGCCTCCGCCGCCGCCAAGAAGGCCGCTCCGGCCAAGAAGGCGGCGGCCAAGTGAGTGCTCCGCAACTCGTCGTCCACCGTGACAAGGAGTTGATGGCGCAGGCCGCCGCGGCCCGGCTGATCACGAAGATCGTGGACGCCCAGTCCGCGCGCGGCTCGGCGTCGGTGGTCCTGACGGGCGGCCGCAACGGCAACGCCCTGCTGGCCGCCCTCGACAGCTCACCGGCCCGGGACGCGATCGACTGGCCGCGGCTCGACCTGTGGTGGGGCGACGAACGGTTCCTCCCGGAGGGCGACCCGGAGCGCAATGTCACGCAGGCCCGCGAGGCTCTGCTGGACAGGGTGTCGCTGGATCCGTCCCGGGTGCATGCGATGCCCGCGTCGGACGGCGAGTACGGCAACGACGCGGACGCGGCCGCTGCCGCGTACGCAGCCGAACTCGCCGCCGCGGCGGGCCCGGAGGACCATGGCCCGGTGCCGACGTTCGACGTACTGATGCTGGGCGTCGGCCCGGACACGCATGTGGCGTCGCTCTTCCCGGAACTGCCTGCGGTCCGTGAGACGGAGCGCACGGTGGTCGCCGTCCACGGCGCGCCGAAGCCGCCGCCGACCCGTATCTCGCTCACGCTCCCGGCGATTCGCGCGGCACGCGAGGTGTGGCTGCTGGCGGCGGGCGAGGACAAGGCGAAGGCGGCGAGGATCGCGCTGTCGGGCGCGGGCGAGGTGCAGGCTCCCGCGGCAGGCGCGTACGGACGCAGCCGGACGCTGTGGCTGCTGGACGCCGCGGCGGCCGCACAGCTGCCGCGCGACCTGTACCCGCCGGCGTCGCCCTGACCGTGGGGCTCCGCCCTGGACCCCGCGCCTCAATCGCCGGCGAGGCTGAATTGTCCCGCCAAATCGGCCCGTCCGGCGTTTGAGGACACACCCCCCTGCGTGGGGGGACCCCGGAAGGACGTCCGGGGTCTGGGGCGCAGCCCCCCCGTCACGGGGAAGGGGCGGGTAGGGGGGACAAGCCCCGCCGCAGGCGCTCACCCCGCCCGGTTCTCCACGCGCCGCACGAACTTCAGCCCGGACCAGTCCTCCCCCAGCGCGGCGACCTTCACATCGACGATGCCGAGCGGGAGGAACAGGTCCCGCAGCGCGTTCTCGGTGATGTCGCTCGCAAGGCCGGCGGCCTTGCGCGGCCATGCGATCCAGAGCATCGCCGGGTCCGCCAGGTGCTCGACGAGCGTCGTCGCATCGGCTGCCAGATCGCCGTGCGTACGGTAGAAGGCCAGCGTCACCTCGGCGTCCCGTGAACCGCGCTCGCCGACCCTGACACCTTCGGGCAGCTCGGGAATCGTCCAGTCCCGGGGCCGGTGTCTGAGCGCGACGCGCTGGCCCGGCTTGATGCCGAGCTTCTTGGCCAGCCCAGTGCCCGAGTAGCCGGATGTGGTCATACGGGGATTGTCGCGCCGTCCTCGGCCGCACCGCAGCCCGTCGTCCGCTCCTCCCGTATCAGGAACGGCTCCAGCAGCCCTGGTACCGCTTCCGAGGCGAAGGCCAGGCCCTCGCCCTCCGCGGCGTCGTACACCGAATAGGCCCCGGCCCCCGCGGCCGTCGTCGCCGTCAGTGTCAGCACTCCGGCCCGACGCTGGAAGACCGACTGCTTCAGCGTCCAGCCGATGACCCCGCTCCGCTGCAGCGCGACCGTCGCGCGACGGACCGTGCCGGAGCGGGCGACCAGATAGGCGCCGCTGATGGCGTGGCCGAGGTTGCGGTACGCGTCCAGCGCGAGGATCACCGCGATCGGCACCGCCGCCGCCACGCAGGCGGCCGCGAGATACAGCAGGACGGGAGTGACACGGGCGCCCAGGACAGCGAGCACCAGCACCGGCGGCAGCGACGCCGCCAGCGCCCATCGCAGCCGGCGGGTGCGCGCCGCCCGTGGGTGGCCGGTCAGCCGGGCCGCGCTCGTCGGGGCCACAGTCTCGCGCAGCACCTGCGCGGACACCTCGTCGGCCATCGCACGCGGCGCGGCCGGGAGCAGCACCTTGAGGTCCGCGTGTTTGTCATCGTCGTCCTTGACGAGCCCGGTGGCGACGGCGTCCACCCGGGCGGCGCCGAACATCCGCACGCCCAGCGGCTCGACGAGTTCGACGCCGCGCAGCCGCCTCTCCTCCATGGAGATCGAGCGGGCGGTGAACAGACCACGCCGCACCCGCAGCGTGCCGCCGGGCTCACGCTCCAGGCGGTAGTTCCACCACATCTCGATCCAGAGGCCGAGCGCGCCGACGACGCCCGCGGCCCCGGCCGCGACGACGAGCACCACGAGCATCCAGACGACCGGGGTGTCCCGGAAACGGTCCCCGACCCAGTCGATGACCTTGCCCTGCGCCCCGAACCACTCGCTGACCTGCATCACACCGCCGACCGCCGCGCCGCCCAGCAGCGGGGCGACGAAGGAGACCGGCGCATACCGGATCCAGGACGGGTCGCGTGCGGCGAGCGTGCCCTCGCGGTGGGTGCCGGACGGGCCGGCGGCCCGCGCCAGCAGCTCCCTGCGCAGGCACTCGCCCGCCGCCCTGCTGACCGGGTCCAGCTCCAGCGTGGACTCGCCGCCCGCACTGTGCTCGCCGGTGCCGATACGCACCTTGACCAGGCCGAGGACACGCAGCAGCGGGTTGGCGGTCAGATCGACGCTGCGGATGCGCTCACGGGCCAGCGAACGGCGTTTGACCAGCAGCAGTCCCGTGTGGAGTTCGGCGCGCTCGGGGCCGATGCGGTAGCGGGTCCGGCGCCACCGTACGTAGTCCGCGCCCGTGCCCGCGGCGACGAGCAGAAGCGCCCCGGCCAGCACCCGGCCGAACGCCTGCCACAGCGGCATGGCGCCCGCGAGGCCGAGGGCGATGGGCAGCCCGGCACCCGCGACCACGCCCGCCATGACGAGCGCGGTGACCAGGACCGTACGCCGGTCGAGTCGCTGCCAGCCGTCCTGCGGGGAACTCATGTCGCGTCCCCGGGCGTGGCCTGGGTGATCCGGGTCAGCTGCTCGGCGAGCTCCGCCGCGAGCTCATGGTCGAGCCCCTCGATCTTGATCGCACCTTTGGAGGAGGCGGTGGTGACGATGACCGTGGCGAGCCTGAAAGCCTGTTCCAGCGGCCCGCGCAGCGTGTCCACGGTCTGGATCCGGGACATGGGTGCGATCCGCCACTCCTGCCAGAACGCGCCCGTATGGACATAGACCGCTTCGTCCGTGACTTCCCAGCGGTGCACCCGGAACCACCACGCGGGGAAAAAGGCGGTGCAGGCGAGGCCCAGCACCCCCAGCACCCAGGCGACCGTCAGCAGCCACGGCCGTGCGGGCGCGATCAGCGCGCCCAGCACGGCCAGGACCGCCACCGGTACGGCGGTCGTCAGCAGCCACTGCACCCGCCACCAGCCGACGACCCGCTCATTGAGCATGTTGTCCGGCGGCCTCAGCCGCACCGCACCCTCCCCCGTCATCTGCTCAACGACCGCGTAGCGTGCGGTACTTGGCGACGAGCGTCGAGGTCGAGCTGTCCAGCTGCTCACCCCTTCCTTCGGTCAGCACCGGCTCGATCTTCTTCGCGAGAATCTTGCCGAGCTCGACACCCCACTGGTCGAAGGAGTCGATGTTCCAGATCGCGCCCTGGACGAACACCTTGTGCTCATACAGTGCGATCAACTGCCCCAGCACGGACGGCGTCAGCTCCTCGGCGAGGATCGTCGTCGTCGGGTGGTTGCCCCGGAACGTCTTGTGCGGCACCAGCTCCTCGGGCACGCCCTCCGCCCGTACCTCCTCCGGGGTCTTGCCGAAGGCGAGCGCCTGCGTCTGCGCGAAGAAGTTGGCCATCAGCAGATCGTGCTGGGCGACCAGACCCGGCGCCAGGTCCGCGACCGGATTGGCGAAGCCGATGAAGTCCGCCGGGATCATCTTCGTGCCCTGGTGGATGAGCTGGTAGTACGCGTGCTGGCCGTTGGTGCCGGGCGTGCCCCAGACCACCGGACCGGTCTGCCAGTCCACCGGATTGCCCTCGCGGTCCACGGACTTGCCGTTGGACTCCATGTCGAGCTGCTGGAGGTAGGCGGTGAACTTGCTGAGATAGTGCGAGTACGGCAGCACCGCATGCGTCTGCGCGTCGAAGAACTCGCCGTACCAGACCCCCAACAGGCCCAGCAGCAGCGGCGCATTGGCCTCCGCCGGGGCCGTACGGAAGTGCTCGTCGACCAGGTGGAAGCCGTCGAGCATCTCCCGGAAGCGGTCCGGGCCGATCGCGATCATCAGCGAGAGGCCGACGGCGGAGTCGTAGGAGTACCGCCCGCCGACCCAGTCCCAGAACCCGAACATGTTCGCCGTGTCGATGCCGAAGCCGGCGACCTTCTCGGCGTTCGTCGACACCGCCACGAAGTGCTTGGCGACGGCCTCCTGGCCGGCCTGGAGACCGGTGAGCAGCCAGTCGCGGGCGGATGTGGCGTTGGTGATGGTCTCGATGGTGGTGAAGGTCTTGGAGGCGATGATGAAGAGCGTCTCGGCCGGGTCCAAGTCCCTTACGGCCTCGTGCAGATCGGCCCCGTCGACGTTCGACACAAAGCGGAACGTCAGCTCGCGTGCGGTGTAGGAGCGCAGTACCTCGTATGCCATCGCCGGGCCCAGATCGGATCCGCCGATGCCGATGTTGACGACGTTCTTGATGGGCTTGCCGGTGTGCCCGGTCCACTCGCCCGACCTGATCCGGTCGGAGAAGGCGCTCATCTTGTCGAGCACCGCGTGCACCGCGGGCACCACGTTCTCGCCGTCCACCTCGATCACGGCGTCACGCGGGGCGCGCAGCGCCGTGTGCAGAACGGCGCGGTCCTCGGTGGTGTTGATCTTCTCGCCGCGGAACATCGCGTCCCGCAGCCTGGATACGTCGGTGGCCACGGCCAGCTCGCGCAGCAAGGCCAGCGTCTCGTCGGTCACCAGATGCTTGGAGTAGTCGAGGTACAGATCGCCGACCTGGAGGGTGTACCCGGTGCCGCGCGCCGTATCGGCCGCGAACAGCTCCCGCAGATGCGTCTCCCCCAGCTGCTCGCGGTGCTTGCCGAGAGCAGTCCATTCGGGCGTCCGGTTGAGCCTGGTACGGCCTTCTGCGTTCATCTCAGCCCACTTCTTCTCGTACCTGCCTGCATGCCCCACTGCATCTCCAACCTAATTGATCAGCGGGGTCAGCGACGCGACAGCCGACACGAAGAGTCCGGCCGCCAGCAGAGCGGGTGTGTTCGGTCCCCAGGCGGCGGCCGCCGCACCGCCCAGCAGTGCGCCGAGCGGGGCTCCGGCGACCGCGAGCGTACGGAAGGCGGAGCCGATCCGGCCCAGCATCGCCGCCGGACTGCGCTCCTGCATCAGCGTCGTCCGATTGACGTTCCACACCATGCCCATGACCCCGAAGACCGCCATGGCGGTGAGCGTCACCCACAGCTCGCGCACCGATCCCATCGCGACCAGGCATCCGGTCTGCACGATCCCGGCTGCGAACACGCTCCGTATTCGGCCGAGGCGCTCGGAGAGCCTGCGGGCCAGCAGACCGCCGACCGCGCTGCCCGCCCCGACGGCCGTGATCACCGCCGCATACCCGCCGTTCCCGGCGTCCAGCCAGCCGGTGACATGGACGACGAGGGTGGCGATGAGGGCGCCCATGCCGATGTTGCAGAGGGTGGTGGCGATACAGAGTCCGCGTTGCGCGCGGTCCCGCCACAGGGTCCGTAGCCCTTCCCCGATCTCGCCGCGCAGAGTGCTGCCCGTCGCTCCGGTAGCCCTCGATGGCGCAGTGACCCGCAGCGAGGCGACGAGGGCCGCCGCCACGACATACGTCGCCGCATCCGCCGCGTACGGCACGGCGGCGCCCACGACGAGCAGCACCGGTACCACCGGCGCGGCCAGGAAGCCGCCGACGATCTGCTGTGCGGTCATCAGCCTGGCGTTGGCACTGCCCAGCGCCTCGGCCGGCACCAGCGAGGGCAGCAGGGCGGTGGCTGCGTTGTCGAAGAGCGTCTGGAGCGTGGTGAGCGCGAAGGCGAGTCCGAACAGCAGGGCCATCGAGCCCAGATCCAGCCACACCGCGACGGCGAAGGCGGCCATCAGCGCGCCCCGCAGCAGATCGACGGCCCACATCGCCCGCCGCTGGTCAACCCGGTCGGCGACCGCGCCGCCGAGCAGTCCGAACAGCAGCCAGGGCAGATAGCCGCACGCCGTCACGGAGGCGATCAGCAGCGGGTCGTCGGTCAGTGAGGCGGCGAGCAGCGGCATCGCGGCGATCTGGAGCGAGTCGCCGAACTTCGAGACGACGGCGGCCGTCCACAGCCGTCCGAACCCCCCGCGCCATGCGGGTGTTCGCGCCTGTGCCGCTTCGGTCGCCGTCACAACATCCCCTTCCGGTCCGTGATTCAGAACCGTAAGGGGTGCCACTGACACCGAAGCAAAAAATCCGGCCGGGCACCTTGGGTGTCCGGCCGGACCGCAACTTCTAGATCTCGCCCCGCAGTTTGGCGAGCGCCTCGGCGAGGATCGCCTCGCCGTCCGCGTCGCTGCGCCGCTCGCGTACGTACGCGAGGTGCGTCTTGTACGGCTCGGTGCGCGGCGGGTCCGGCGGGTTGTCCCGGTCCTGGCCGGCCGGGAACCCGCAGCGCGGGCAGTCCCAGTTGTCCGGGACCTGTGCGTCACTGGCGAAGCTCGGCTGCGTCTCGTGCCCGTTGGAGCACCAGAAGGAGATGCGGAGGCGTGGCGCGGACTCGCCTCGCTCAGCCTCGCCCATCGGCCCCGCTCCGACCCGGCTTCCCCGGATCGCGTTGCCACTTGCCACGGTCGTAACTCCCTGCGTGATGGTGCTGCACAGCGTCTCACAGCGGCTGCGCCGCGAGTGCCCCAGTCTACGTAAGGCCCAACGCTCGTCCAGTGATTGGAGTTACACCCGACCCCGGGACGCGGAAGGCATAGGTCAGCTGTCCAGCTTCATCAGCAGACCAAGTACGACAATGCACGCAAACCACAGCAGACCGATAACCACAGTGATGCGGTCGAGGTTGCGCTCGGCGACCGAGGATCCACCGACCGAGGACTGCATACCGCCACCGAACATGTCGGAGAGACCGCCGCCCTTCCCCTTGTGCATCAGCACCAGCAGCATCATCAGCAGGCTGAAGACGATCAGGGCAATCGAGAACCCGACAATCACGGCTGGACCAACTTCCTCGGACTGAATGGATGACGGGGGCCGAGTGGCATTTCCATGATGCCTGCTCGGCCCCCGCAAGGGTACGACGGATCTGCGCTACCGCATACTTACTGGTCGCGGAACCGGACGATCTTGACGAACTCCTCGGCGTCCAGCGAGGCACCGCCCACCAGAGCACCGTCCACATCGGGCTGCGCCATGATCGCGGCGACGTTCCCGGACTTCACCGAGCCGCCGTACTGGATGCGGACCTTGTCGGCCAGCTCCTGGGAGTACAGCTCGGCAAGACGCCCGCGGATCGCCCCGCAGACCTCCTGCGCGTCCTCGGGGGTCGCGACCTCGCCGGTACCGATGGCCCACACCGGCTCGTACGCGATCACGATGGACTCGGCCTGCTCGGCCGGGATGTCCTTCAGCCCGCCGTCGAGCTGAGCCAGCGTGTACTGGACCTGGTTGCCCGCCTTGCGGATGTCCAGGCCCTCGCCGACGCAGAGGATCGGGGTCAGGCCGTGCTTGTAGGCCGCCTTCACCTTGGCGTTGCAGAGCTCGTCCGTCTCGGCGTGGTATTGCCTGCGCTCGGAGTGGCCCACGACGACGTAGGTGCACTTCAGCTTGGACAGCATCGAGCCCGAGATCTCACCGGTGTACGCACCTGAGTCGTGCGCCGAGAGGTCCTGGGCGCCGTACTTGATCTTGAGCTTGTCGCCGTCGATCAGGGTCTGTACGGACCGCAGGTCGGTGAAGGGCGGCAGGACGGCGACCTCGACGGCGTCGTAGTCCTTGTCCGCCAGGGCAAAGGCGAGCTTCTGGACGTGCGCGATGGCCTCGAGGTGGTTGAGGTTCATCTTCCAGTTGCCCGCCATGAACGGGAAACGGCCCTGAGCAATATCAGTCATAAGGGGGTCAGTCCTCCAGTGCGGCGAGGCCGGGGAGCGTCTTGCCCTCGAGGTACTCGAGGCTGGCGCCACCACCGGTGGAAATGTGGCCGAATGCGTTCTCGTCGAAGCCCAGCGTGCGTACGGCAGCGGCCGAGTCGCCGCCGCCGACGACGGTGAAGCCGTTGCTGTCGAGCAGCGCCTGAGCCACGGCCCTGGTGCCCTCGGCGTAGTCGGGGTGCTCGAAGACGCCGACCGGACCGTTCCAGAAGACGGTCTCGGCGTCGGCGATCTTCGACGCGAAGAGCTCGCGCGACTTCGGGCCGATGTCCAGGCCCTCCTTGCCGGCGGGGATCTTGTCCGCGTCGACCGTGATGAAGTCGGCCGGGGCCTTGGTCTTCAGGTCGGGGAACTCGCTCGAGGCCAGGACGTCGACCGGAAGCACCAGCTCGACGCCGTTCTTCTCGGCGCGCTCCATGTACTCGGTGACGGTCGGGACCTGGTCCTCCTGGAGGAGGGAGATGCCGACCTCGTAGCCCTTGGCCTTGAGGAAGGTGTAGGCCATGCCGCCGCCGATGAGGATGCGGTCGGCCTTGCCGAGCAGCGAGTCGATGACACCGAGCTTGTCGGAGACCTTGGCGCCGCCGAGGATCACGACATAGGGGCGCTCGACCTCCTCGGTGAGCTTCTTGAGGACACGGACCTCGGTGGCGATGAGGTAGCCGGCGGCGTGCGGCAGGCGGGCCGGCAGGTCGTACACCGAAGCGTGCTTGCGGTGTACGGCTCCGAAGCCGTCGCCGACGTACACATCCGCGAGCTCGGCGAGCTGGTCGGCGAAGGCGCCGCGCTCCGCGTCGTCCTTGGACGTCTCACCGGCGTTGAAGCGGAGATTCTCGACAACGGCGACCTGGCCGTCGGCGAGGCCCGCGACGACGGCCTTGGCCGAAGCGCCGACGGTGTCGGTCGCGAACGCGACCTCGGCGCCGAGCAGCTCACCGAGGCGCTTCGCGGCCGGGGCGAGCGAGAAGGCCGGGTCCGGAGCACCCTTGGGGCGGCCCAGGTGGGAGGCGACAACGACGCGCGCGCCCGCCTCGGCGAGCTTGGCGACAGTCGGCACAACAGCTCGAATACGGCCGTCGTCGGTGATGGTGGTGCCGTCGAGCGGCACATTGAGGTCGGCGCGGACGAATACCCGCTTGCCGGCGACCCCGTCGGCGAGAAGTTCGTCGATCGTCTTCATGAATAGGGCTCCTCAGGCTGGACGTGCGACAGGGCTCGGACTGCGCTGCGTTGCGCTGCCCGAGCCCTGTCGTTCACATGTTGCTGCTCTCGTTACTGATTAGAGCTGACCGCCGACGAAGACCGTGAGGTCGACCAGACGGTTGGAGTAGCCCCACTCGTTGTCGTACCAGCCGATGACCTTGACGTTCTTGCCCTGGACCATGGTCAGGGAGGAGTCGAAGGTGCAGGAGGCCGGCCAGTTGACGATGTCCGAGGAGACGATCGCGTCCTCGGTGTAGTCCAGGATGCCCTTGAGCTCACCCTCTGCGGCCTTCTGGAACGCGGTGTTGACCTCGTCCTTGGTGACCTGACGCTCGAGCTCGATGACCAGGTCGGTCACGGAGCCGGTGGGGACCGGGACGCGCATCGCGATGCCGTCGAGCTTGCCCGCCAGCTCCGGGATGACCAGCGCGGTGGCCTTGGCGGCACCGGTGGTGGTCGGGATGATGTTCTCGGCGGCGGCGCGGGCGCGGCGCAGGTCCGAGTGCGGGAAGTCCAGGATGCGCTGGTCGTTCGTGTACGCGTGAACCGTCGTCATCAGGCCCTTGACGATGCCGAAGTTCTCGAGGAGGACCTTGGCCATCGGCGCCACACAGTTCGTGGTGCAGGAGGCGTTGGAGATGATGTGGTGGTTGGCCGCGTCGTACTTGTCCTGGTTGACGCCCATCACGATGGTGATGTCCTCGTCCTTGGCCGGAGCCGAGATGAGGACCTTCTTGGCGCCGCCGGCGATGTGCTTCGCGGCGTCGGCCTTCTTCGTGAAGATACCGGTGGACTCGATCACGATGTCGACGCCCAGCTCGCCCCACGGAATGTCGGCGGGGTTGCGCTCGGACAGCACCTTGATGGTGCGGCCGTCGACGGTGATCGTGTTCTCGGTGTGCGACACGTCGGCCTTGAGGCGGCCCAGGATGGTGTCGTACTTCAGCAGGTGGGCGGTGGTCGCGGTGTCACCAAGGTCGTTGACAGCCACGATCTCGATGTCAGCACCCTGCTCCAGCAGCGCGCGGAAGTAGTTACGACCGATGCGGCCAAAGCCGTTGATGCCTACGCGGATCGTCACGAACCGATCTCCTCGTTGGTACGCCGGTTTTCGACGCCGGCGAGCTGTATGGGATGTCCCCGACCGCCTACGACCCTACCCTCCTGGCGGCGCCGGAGTGACATCGAGAGGCTCCGTGCGTGGCCCGGCGGACCCTACCCCCCAGTAGGGGTGAGAGCCGCCGGACCTCCGCCGGGACCAGGGCGTTGTGGCCGACCCGGTCCCGGCTACGCAGCGTCAGCGTCGGAGGGCGCTCAGCGCCTTTCCGATGACCTGCTTGCGGTCGACCGCGCCGGGCACATGCTCCAGACCGAAGCCCAGCAGCACGGTGTCCCGGGTGGTGATGGCCGCCTGTGTGTGGAAGAGCGCCTGGGCACGCGCCCAGTCGCCCGCGTTCCCGGGGCTGCCGGCCGGCGGTCCGGGGACGCTCCACGGTCCGAGGGCGGTCTCGAAGCCCTCGGGACCCTGCGCGGTCCCGGAGACGACCAGCCTGGTGTCGTCGACGAAGGCGCCGATTCCACCGGTGCCCGGGTCCGAGACATAGGAGACGGAGAGCTCGACCTGCTTGCCCGCGTAGGCGCTGAGGTCGATGGAGACCGGCTGCCAGCCGTTGGAGGAGCCGGTGAAGCGGTTCCAGGCGCCGCTGGTGCCGGTCGCCGTGCAGCCGCTGTCGGCGACGGTCAGATAGCGGGCGAGGAAGGGGTGGCCCGCCACATAGAAGCCTTCCTCGCACTGGACGGGCACCGTGGTGGTGGTGCCGCCGTTGGCGTCCGGCAGGGTCGTCCAGTCGTCCTGGCCGACCGTGTGCGCCTCCACGATGACGTTGTCGTAGCCGCGCTCGGTGTCGTAGCTGAGCTGGAACTGCAGGCTCGGCTTGGCGCCGGCCGCCGTCCCGGACAGGTCCACGGTCCGTGCCAGCCGCATGTACGCGTTGTCCTGGTGCTTCGCCGCCGCGAACCAGGAGCCTTCGGCCGGCTCGAACGGGGTGCGGATACCTGGGAAGTCGCCCGCGGGCGCGCTCCTGAACTTCGGGAACTGGTCGGGCTTCAAGGTGTCCGAGGTGACGGTGTACGCACCGGCCAGGTCGAGCGGGTTGCCGGGCGCATCGGCGAGAGAGGCCTTCGCACCCGCGAGTTTCCCGGCGCCCGCGAAGGACGGCGGGGACTTGAGCCCGATCCGGTTGTAGGCGCCGAGGTAGTACTGGGAGAAGTCGTTGGAGTCGGCGCCGCCGAGGTCGATATTGCCGCCGGCCTGCTCACCGGCGTTGATCAGCTTGCCGCCCTCGTTGAGGAAGTCCCGTACGGCCCGGGTGGTCGCCGCGGAGGGCTGGTTGGCGCCGGTGTACCAGACGACCGTCTCGAAGTTGCCGAGTACGCCGAGGGCGTTCGGGACGCCCTGTGTGGCGACGTCCCAGACGGCGGCCTTGTGGCCGTTGTCGGCGAGGGCCTTGGTGTATGCGGCGGTGTGCTGCGCCGCGACGGTGCCACCCTCTTCCGCGAGCACCAGCGTGTCGCCGCGCGGCCGTTCGGCGATCGTGTACGTGAAGTGCTCGCTGGCGGTCGGCTTTCCGGCCCTGGTCTCGCCGGTGAACCAGACCTCGACCTTGTCTCCGACGTCGCCGTCCTGCACCTTGGCGCGGTACTCGTCGAAGCGGATGTTGTCGTGGCCGCCGTAGGTCTCGCCGCCCTTCCATGCCTTGAGTGCCTGGTCGTGCGTACGGCCGCCGTTGACGCGGTACTTGAGCTCCTTGTCGCGTACCGACTTGCGGGCGACGACGGACACTTCCTGGTCGCCACCGCGCGCGTAGGAGGTGGTGAAGGCGTCAGGGGTGAAGTCCGCGGCCGTCAGCCCCAGCGAGGAGGACGGCTGGTCGGCGTGGGCGGCGGTCTCGGCGACGGAGAGCGCGAACGGGATGTTCTTGGCGAACTCCTGCTGGATCAGCTTCTCGTCGTCCGGGAAGGTGAAGACCGAGGCGCAGTCGGCCGCGTTCCAGGGGTCGTTGGGGTCGATGCGCGAGGCAGTTCCGCAGGTCGACATCTCCGGGGTGTACATCATCATCCCGTTGACGTTGGCGGCGTGTCCGTCGGCCTCGCCATTGGTGGTGTAGAGCTCGGAGGAGACCTGTGGGCGGTAGCCGGGAACCGCGGACTTCTCGGGCGTACCGGCGAGGGACTTGTAGAGGACGTCGTCCGGCGTCGGGGTCGCGACCTGCCAGCCGACTCCGTACAGCAGCAGCTGGGCCGCGGAGTGGTAGTTGATGCCGTACTCGAAACCGATGCGCTTCTCGAAGGCGTCGAGGGCCCTGGTCTCGGGCTCGGAGGCAGGGCCGGTGCCGCGGAAGGTCTCGTCGGCCGGGTCGGGGGACGAACCCTCGTTGTCGTACCCCCACTTGTAGGCGAAGTTGCGGTTGAGGTCCACGCCGTCGCCGGGGGCGATCTTGCCGTCACCGTTGTTGTCGCGCAGGTTCTTGCGCCACTGGCGCTGGTCGGTGCCGGTGAAGGTGTAGTCGTAGCCGTCGGGGTTGGCGGAGATGACGAACCACAGCTCGGTGGAGTCCACGATCTTGGTGACCCGCGGGTCCTTGCCGTAGTTGGCGAGGTAGTAGTGCATCAGCCGCCGGGTCATCTCGGGGGTGATCCACTCGCGGGCGTGCTGATTGGAGACGTACAGCGTGGAGGGCTTGGAGCCGTCCTTGTACTTCTTGGCACCCTTGCTGATCTTGAGCGCGAGGATGTCCTGGCCCTTGAGGGTCTTGCCGATGCTGACGACCTTGGTCAGGTTCGGGTTGGCCTGTCCGGTGGCGAGGATCTCGCGCTGCAGACCGTTGTCGCCGCTGTACGGGCGGAAGACGCCGTCGCCCGCGGCCGCCACGCGCTTCTCCGACTTGGCCGAGACCGTGTGCTCGGTGATGTCGACGCCCTGCCCGCGCAGTTCGCCGGCCTGCTTCTTGGTGAGGAACAGTTCGACGGTGGCGGTGCCTTTGTCGGGCACCTGCTCGGTCAGTTCATGAGCGTCGGTGCCTGCGGCGAGGATCAGCGGCACCTGCGCCTTGCCGACTTTCGCGTGCCATACGGAGAGTCCGTCGCCGCCCTCGCCCCCCTGTTGAGCTTGGGCGATCGGTGCCGCCGCCAGTCCGGCTGCGAGCAGTGAAGCCGCTGCGAGGATCGATCTCGCTCTGCGTCTCATTAGCCCCCCTTGCTGTTGTGTGCCACGAAAGTGGCCAGACGCCAGGCTCATATCACCTCATGATCATGTCAAGAGTGCTTACGGGTGGACACAACGACGCTGTCGGCGCCGCGAGGGCGCCGACAGCGGTCGGTGAAACGTGGAGGCTGACATTCAGCGGACACTCAGCCGACGAGGCCGTCCGCCATCTCCTCGGTGAGATTGGACTCCGTACCCGGAATGCCGAGGTCCTGGGCCCGCTTGTCGGCCATCGCCAGCAGCCGGCGGATCCGGCCCGCGACCGCGTCCTTGGTCAGCGGCGGGTCGGCGAGCGCCCCCAGCTCCTCGAGAGAGGCCTGCTTGTGCTCCATCCGCAGCCGGCCGGCGGCGGCGAGATGCTCGGGCACCTCCTCGCCGAGGATCTCCAGCGCGCGCTGCACCCGGGCACCGGCGGCGACCGCGGCGCGGGCCGAGCGGCGCAGGTTGGCGTCGTCGAAGTTGGCGAGGCGGTTGGCGGTGGCGCGCACCTCGCGCCGCATCCGCCGCTCCTCCCAGGCCAGTACGGACTCGTGCGCCCCGAGACGGGTCAGCAGCGCGCCGATCGCGTCCCCGTCCCGTACGACGACACGGTCCACGCCGCGTACCTCGCGGGCCTTGGCGGCGATGGAGAGCCGGCGGGCCGCGCCGACCAGGGCGAGGGCTGCCTCCGGACCGGGGCAGGTGACCTCGAGCGAGGAGGAGCGGCCCGGCTCGGTGAGCGAGCCGTGCGCCAGGAACGCGCCGCGCCAGGCGGCCTCCGCGTCACAGGTTGCGCCGGAGACAACCTGCGGCGGCAGTCCGCGGATCGGGCGGCCGCGGCCGTCGACCAGACCGGTCTGACGCGCCAGCTGGTCACCGCCTGCCACCACCCGTACCACGTAGCGGGAGCCGCGGCGCAGTCCGCCCGGCGCCATCACCATCAGCTCCGAGCTGTGCCCGAAGATCTCCAGGATGTCCCGCTTGAGCCGCCGCGCCGCGATCCCTGTGTCCAGCTCCGCCTCGATCACAATGCGACCGCTGACCAGGTGCAGCCCGCCCGCGAACCGAAGAATCGCCGAGACCTCTGCCTTTCTGCAGCAGGTCCGGGTGACGGGAAGCCGGGAGATTTCGTCCTTCACCGCTGCCGTCATCGCCATGGGCCGATCCTTCCATGCATCCGAAAAATACGGTCGTACGCGGCGGCCAACAGCTCCGGGTCGTGCTTCGGAACTCCGTCGGGCGAGGCCACGGGCGCCAGCTCGACCGCGGCGCCGAACCGCCTGGCGGCGTCGGCGAGGGACTCGCGGTCGGGCACAGCGGCCTCGTCGGCCAGCACCACGTCCAGGGCGAGTTTAGGCGCGTGTCGTCCCAAAACCTCCAAATGACGCTGCGGTGAGAAGCCATCGGTTTCACCGGGCTGCGGCGCGAGGTTGAGCGAGAGGACCCGGCGGGCTTTCGTCTCGATCAGCGCGTCCAGCAGCTCGGGCACCAGCAGATGCGGGATCACCGAGGAGAACCAGGAGCCAGGGCCGAGAACCACCCAGTCGGCGTCCAGGACGGCGGCGACGGCCTCGGGGACGGCGGGCGGGTCGTGCGGGACGAGGTGTACCGACTGCACCTCACCGGGTGTCAGCGCGACGGTCGCCTGGCCGCGCACCGTGTCCACATCGTCGGGGCGCGCCGGGTCATGGCCCCGTACCAGCGCCTGCAGCTCCAGTGGCACGGCGGACATCGGCAGTACCCGGCCGTGCGCACCCAGCAGTTTGCCGACCAGGTCCAGGGCCAGGACATGGTCGCCGAGCTGCTCCCACAGGGCCACTATCAGCAGATTGCCGACCGCGTGTTCGTGCAGTTCGCCCTGGGACTGGAAGCGGTGCTGGATCACCCGGGCCCAGGTCTGGCCCCAGTCGTCGTCGCCGCACAGCGCCGCCAGGGCCTTGCGCAGGTCACCGGGCGGCAGCACGCCGAGCTCGTCGCGGAGCCGGCCGCTGGAGCCGCCGTCGTCGGCGACGGTGACGACCGCGGTGAGGTCGCCGGTGATACGGCGCAGGGCGGTGAGCGACGCGGACAGGCCCATGCCGCCGCCGAGCGCGACAACCTTGGGCTGCGCGCCGCGCTTCCGTCCCGACAGCGCGTGCGTGGACCTGCGCAGCCGCCGCAGACGGAGATTGCGTCCGGTCACTCGCGCCCCATGTCCCGGTGGACGACGACGGTCTCGATCCCGGCCGAGGAGAGCCTGGCGGCCAGCTTCTCGGACGTGGCGACGGAGCGGTGCTTACCGCCGGTGCAGCCGACCGCGATGGTGACGTACCGCTTGCCCTCGCGCCGGTAGCCCGCGGCGATCAGCTGGAGCAGCTCGGTGTAGCGGTCCAGGAACTCCTTGGCGCCGGGCTGGTTGAAGACGTAGTTCGAGACTTCTTCGTTGAGGCCGGTGAAGGGGCGCAGCTCCGGGACCCAGTGCGGGTTCGGCAGGAAGCGCATGTCGACGACGAGGTCCGCGTCGACCGGCAGTCCGTACTTGAATCCGAACGACATCACCGTGGCGCGCAGCTCCGGCTCCTCGTCGCCCGCGAACTGGGCGTCCATCTTGGCGCGCAGCTCATGGACGTTCAGGCTGGAGGTGTCGATCACCAGATCGGCGTCGCCGCGCAGCTCGCGCAGCAGATCACGCTCGGCGGCGATGCCGTCGACGATCCGGCCGTCGCCCTGGAGGGGGTGGGGCCTGCGGACCGACTCGAAACGGCGGACCAGGGCGTCGTCGGACGACTCGAGGAAGACGATCCGCCGGGTGACCTGCTTGGAGTCGAGGTCGGCGAGGGATTCGCGGAGGTTGTCGAAGAACCGCCGGCCGCGTACGTCGACGACGACGGCGATCCGGGCGACATTGCCCTGCGAGCGGGCGCCGAGCTCCACCATGGTGGGGATCAGCGCGGGCGGCAGGTTGTCGACGACGAACCAGCCGAGGTCCTCGAGACACTTCGCGGCCGTGCTGCGCCCGGCGCCCGACATTCCGGAGATGATGACCAGCTCGGGGATGGCCGCGTCAGCGGCTTCGCCGGGCTCGGTCGTGGTGCCCGTACTCACGTCTGCTGCTCCGTCTCCATCGTGCTCAGTCATGTCGTGCTGCCCCCGTCGCTCTCTTCAATGATCTCTCCTGTTGCCGTATTCACGGCAGGCGCGGCAGGAGCCGCCTGGGCGAGGGCCACTACGACGGCCTCCGCCGTCTTCCGGCCCATGCCCGGTACCTCGCAGATCTGCTCGATTGTCGCCTGCTTCAGCCGCTTCACCGAGCCGAAATGCTTGATCAGGGCCTGCTTCCGGGTGTCGCCGAGGCCGGGGATCGCGTCCAGCGGGCTTGTCCTGATGCGATGGCGCCGCTTGGAGCGCTGGTAGCGGATGGCGAAGTCGTGAGCCGTGTCACGTACCCGCTGAAGCAGATACAGGCCCTCGCTCGAGCGGGGCAGGACCACGGGGTCGTCGTCGTGCGGCAGCCAGACCTCTTCGAGGCGCTTGGCGAGGCCGCAGACGGCGACATCGTCGATGCCGAGCTCGTCGAGGGCACGCTGGGCAGCGGCCACCTGGGGCTGTCCGCCGTCGACGACGACGAGCTGGGGCGGGTATGCGAAGCGCTTGGGCTTTCCGTCGTCGTCGGGGGTGTCGTCACCGATCCACTCCCCCGTCTTGTCTTTTTCTGCGAGGTACCGCCTGAAGCGGCGGGCGACCACCTCGTGCATGGACCGGACGTCGTCCTGCCCCTCGCCGTGCCAGATTTGCTCGTCTCCGACACGACCCTTGATCTGGAAGCGGCGGTACTCGCTCTTGCGGGCCAGGCCGTCCTCGAAGACCACCATGGACGCCACGACGTCCTCGCCCTGGAGGTGCGAGATGTCGAAGCACTCGATCCGCAGCGGCGCCGAGTCGAGGCCGAGGGCCTCGGCGATCTCCTCCAGTGCGCGGGAGCGGGTGGTGAGATCGCTGGCGCGTTTGGTCTTGTGCAGGCCGAGCGCCTGTACGGCGTTGCGCTGGACCGTCGCCATCAGGTCCTTCTTGTCGCCGCGCTGCGGGATGCGGAGCGAGACGTGCGAGCCGCGGCGGTCGCTCAGCCACTGGGTGACCGCGTCGGTGTCCTCGGGGAGGGCGGGGACGAGCACCTCCTTGGGGACGGCATCGCCGCGCTCCTCGCCGTACAGCTGCTGCAGGGCGTGTTCGACAAGGCCGGCGGTGTCGACGGCCTCGACCTTGTCGGTGACCCAGCCGCGCTGGCCGCGGACGCGTCCGCCGCGGACGTGGAAGATCTGTACCGCGGCTTCGAGCTCGTCCTCGGCGACGGCGATCAGATCGGCGTCGGTGGCATCGGCCAGCACGACGGCGTTCTTCTCCAGGGCCCGCTTGAGGGCCCCTATGTCGTCGCGCAGCCGGGCGGCCTTCTCGTACTCCATCTCGTCGGCGGCCGCCATCATCTGCTTCTCCAGGCGGCGGATGTACGTGCCGGTGCGGCCGGCCATGAAGTCGCAGAACTCCTCGGCCAGTTCGCGGTGTTCCTCGGGGGTGACCCGGCCCACGCAGGGCGCCGAGCACTTGCCGATATAGCCGAGCAGGCAGGGCCGGCCCTTCTGGGCGTGGTTCTTGAAAACCCCGGCGGAGCAGGTGCGTACGGGAAAGACGCGGAGCATAAGGTCGACGGTCTCGCGGATCGCCCAGGCATGTCCGTACGGACCGAAGTAGCGCACCCCCTTCTTCTTGGCGCCACGCATGACCTGGACCCGTGGAAAGTCCTCGTTGAGGGTGACCGCGAGATACGGATAGCTCTTGTCGTCCCGGTACTTGACGTTGAACCGGGGGTCGAACTCCTTGATCCAGGAGTACTCCAGCTGCAGCGCTTCGACCTCGGTGGAGACGACGGTCCACTCGACGGAGGCTGCCGTGGTGACCATGGTGCGGGTGCGGGGGTGCAGATTCGCCAGATCCTGGAAGTAGTTGGCCAGGCGCTGGCGCAGGCTTTTGGCCTTCCCGACGTAGATCACCCGGCGGTGCTCGTCGCGGAATTTGTAGACCCCCGGGGAGTCGGGGATCTGTCCCGGCTTGGGGCGGTAGCTGGAGGGGTCTGCCATGTCGACCACCCTACTGGCGGGCGGTGACAGTGCGGTCATGTCCGGGCACCCGGCACCGTGGGGGAAGCGCCGGGCGCCCGGGACTCGTCGGGGCTCCGCCCTGAACCCCTCCCCCTACCGGGGGCTCCCACCTCAAGCGCCGGAGGGGCTGAAATTCAGACCGCCCGGCGTCCGGGGGCACGACCGAAGGTCGGCCGCGGTCCGGGGCGGAGCCTCCGGCCGATCAGGCGCGGCGGCGCAGACGGACGGCCGTCAGCCCGCACAGGGCGAGGGCCGCGAGGGCGCCTGCTCCGGCGGCCACCGAGGCGAAGGTGACCGCGCCGTTCCGGTCGTTCTCCTCATGCGCGGCGTAGCCGCCCGCGCCGCCCTTCCTCGCGTAAGCCGACCCGGGGAGCTTGTCCGCGTACGCGGCCCGGACCCGGGCCCGGTAGGCGGCGAGCGTCATGCCGTGGCTGCCCACCGCCCGTATCGCGTCCTCGTCCAGCGGGAGGACCTTCGCGCCCTTGTTGACGTACCAGGCGTCGATCTGCGGTTCACGGAAGACCGTGCCGCCGGGCAGTTTGCGGGCGCCCTGCTCCGCGTACCGGATCTCGTCGTCGCCGGTGGCGATGTTGACCACCTGCCACCGACCGCTCAGGCGGGCCGTCCACAGCGAGGCCTTCTGACCGTCGGACGACACCGCCTGGGCGGCGAGGAACTCCAGCCGGGCGACAGGAGCGCCCGCCTTCCCGGCCACGAACTCCGGCGTGAGCGTGTAGACGGGGACGGTGCCGCCTTCGACGCGGGGAGCGGCCACCGCCCTGGTGGCGGCCCCGTCGCCGGCGAAGAAACGGGACAGGGTCTGAAGGGTTGCGGGGGCCGTGGCGGCGCGCCCGGCCTCGGCACGGTCCGCCGCGGAGGGGCCGCCGGCGCCGGAGCTGGCGGCGGTGGCCGTGCCGATGGCGCCGAGGGAGAGACAGGCCGCGAAGGCCGCGGTGACGGAGGCGCGTGGGGTCCTCTTCATCGCGCTCACGCCCCGATCCGGTAGAGCGAGTGCGTCCAGGAGAAGGAGTCGTTGTCGACGTACCAGGCGTGGGAGGCCCAGTTGTAGCGGTCGTTGGAGGGCCATGGATCGCCCCAGTGGACCCAGCTGTCGGCGTCGTCGTAGCCGTAGATCACATGCATGTGCCCACCGCCGCTCGACCACTGGATACGGGTCTCGACGGGGCGGTTGGCGTCGATCTCGGTCTGTACGGTCGGGTAGCGCAGCCAGCCGGTGACATACGACCCGGAGTTGATGCCGGCCCAGCGCAGGCCGGTCTGGACATTGCCGAGCGTGGCCTGCGAGTTGGGGCACTCGCTGCCCTGCTGGCGGCTGAAGGCGGCGTTGCAGAACTGGTTCTGGGAGTAATTCCTGCCGAAGTACGCCGCGATGGTGTTGCCACCGGCCGCCCAGCACCAGTTGGTCTTCTGCTGCGCCTGCATGGTGATGTCCAGGCGCTTCCAGGCGAGGGTGGCAGGGGTTACGGAGGGGGCGTCCGTCTGCGCGGCGGTCGCTGTCGGCATGGGCAGGGTGATCAGTGCAGCCAAGACGGCCACTGCGGCAGGCAGCCGTCTCTCGGTGTTGCGCATCGCGTTCCTCCCGAGGGGGGTGGGGATGGAGGAGCGCGTCCGGACGCTGCGGATGAGCATCAGTCCTTGTCGAGACCAGGTCAACACGCTTCAATGCGGGGTGACACGCGCTGTGAATGCTGCGGCCGGGATGTGAACACCTCCGTCCCGCTCCACCTGCACGCCTGTCGCCGCCCACCCACAGCGGTTCGCCACCCTCGTGAACATTCACTCGATCCCTGAAACCCCCGAGATTCCTGAGATCTCTGAGATCCCCGAAAGCCGCTGGAGGAACCATGGGGCACACCGAGGCCGATCTGGCACAGGTGCTGCACACCGGCCCGTTCCATCTGGCGCTGCGCGCCGCCCTCGCGGTGCGTGGACTGCCGCTCCAGCGAGTGCAGCACCACCTCGCCCACCGCGGCATCAAGGTCGGGGTGACCAGTCTCAGTTACTGGCAGCAGGGTGCGCGCCGCCCGCAACGGCCCGAGTCGCTGCGCGCCGTACGCGCCTTGGAGGAGGTGCTCGAGCTGCCCGGGAACTCGCTGATCCGGCTGCTCGGCGTCGGCGAGGGCGGCGCGCGCGGCGATGTCGAGCGCCCCGCCGCGCGCTCGTACCGCTCACTGGTGGAGGCGTCCGGCGCGGTCGAGCAATTGCTGGCCGACCTCGAGCAGCCGACGGACGGTGGGCTGCACACGGTCGGGCACTACGAGCGGGTACGGATCGGGGCGGGCCGCGAGCTGGTGGGGCGCGACTCGCAGCACGTCGTACGCGCCCACCGTGACGGCATCGACCGCTATCTGGCCATCCACCACGGCGACCCGGGCTGCGACCCGGCCCGGGTGGAGGTGAGCGCGCTGGAGAACTGCCGCACCGGGCGGGTGCGGTGGCACCGGGAGACCGGGGTGCTCGTCGCAGAGCTGCTGTTCGACGCCCGGCTGCGCGCGGGTGAGACGTACTTCTTCGGCTACGGCTTCGAGGACGGGACCGGCGGGCCGAGCGGTGAGTATGTGCGGGGCTTCAGCTTCGCGGGCGGGCAGTACGTCCTGCAGGTGCGCTTCGACGAGGGTGCGCTGCCGGTGCGGTGCCGCAGGTTCGCGCAGGCCACGACGGGTACGCCACGAGGTGCCCGGACGGATCTGACGCTGAGCGGACGGCACCGTACGGTCCACACCGTGGAGCAGGGCGTACGGCCCGGGATCCTCGGGATCGACTGGGACTGGGAGTGAGCAGCCGACCTGTTGACGGCTCAGGCGTCGGGGGCCGCGACGAGCTTGCCGCCCGCCACCTTGACCGGGACCTCGGGGAGCGGCACGGTCGCCGGGCCGCGGACCGCCTTTCCGGTCGTGACGTCGAAGCGGCTGCCGTGGCAGGGGCAGTTGCCCTCGGTGCCCTCGAGCTTGTCGAGGACGCAGCCCGCGTGCGTGCACTGTGCGCTGAAGGCCTTGTACTGGCCCTTGGCCGGGCAGCTGACGACGAGGCGCTGCTCGCGGTAGAGCTTGGCGCCGCCGACCGGGACGGCATCGGCCGAGCCGAGGTCGACGGGCGCCGTCGGCGTGGGGTTCTCGGCGTGACCGAGCTTCGATTCGGTGGAGCAGGCGGCGACCCCCAGCCCGGCGGCCCCGACGAGGGCGGCGCCTTTCAGCACGGTGCGGCGGGCGGCGGGCAGGCCGGACATGGAATCTCCACTGATCAGGGCATTGGTCGGACGGGGACGTCGCGATCGGGGTGTCGCGGACGCGTGTCGGTGACAGACCCGACGATACCGGCGGAGAACGGCGGCCCTTCGTGCGGGCCACCTGTTCCGTCCTGGGGCGATGGGTTACGTTCTGGGCCGTGATCGTCGTCGCCGGAGAGTCCTTGATCGACCTGGTCCCGCAGGGGGGCGTCGAGCCGTTGCCGATGCTGCTGCCGCGGCTCGGCGGCGGTCCGTACAACACGGCTGTCGCCCTGGGACGGCTCGGCGCACCGGTCACCTTCTGCTCGCGTGTCTCGACGGACGGTTTCGGCGAGGCGCTGCTGGCCGGGCTGCATTCGGCGGGTGTCGGGACGTCCCTGGTACAGCGCGGCCCCGAGCCGACGACGCTCGCGGTCGCGGCCATAGGCGCGGACGGCTCCGCCGGGTACGGCTTCTACGCGCAGGGCAGCGCGGACCGGCTCTTCGAGCTGCCGCCGCCGCTGCCGGATTCAGTACGGGCCCTGGCGCTCGGAACCTGCTCGCTGGTGCTGGAGCCGGGCGCGACCGCGTACGAGGCTCTGCTGCGGCGGGAGGCGGGGCGCGGGGTCTTCACCTTGCTCGACCCGAACATCAGGGGCGGTCTGATCCCTGACGCGGACGCCTATCGGACGCGGTTCGCCGGGTGGCTGCCGTATGTGTCGCTGCTGAAGCTCTCGGAGGATGACGCGGAGTGGCTCGGCGGCGTGCCCGAGGGGCCTGCGGCGGTGGTACTGACGCGGGGTGCGGCGGGGATGACGGTACGGACGCGGGGCGGGCTGGAGGTCTCGGTTCCGGCCACGCCGGTGTCGGTCGCCGACACGATCGGCGCGGGCGACACGGTGAACGCGGCGCTGCTGCACTGCCTCGCGGCCCGGGACGCCCTGTCGGCGGACGCGTCGGCAGTGCCGGACGTGTCGGCAGTGCCGGACGTGTCGGCAGTGCCGGACGTGTCGGCAGTGCTGGACGCGCTGGACGCGGACGGCTGGCGTGACGTTCTGCGCTTCGCGTCACGGGCGGCGGCGGTGACATGCTCCCGCGCGGGTGCGGAGCCGCCGTACGCGTCGGAGCTGGACGGCTGACGGCGGAGGGAGAAGCCGGGGCCGCCCGGCAGCCGGTTCGTCCTCAAGCGCGGGACGGGCTGGATTTTCCAGCCCGTCCCGCGCTTGAGGACACGACAGTGACCGGCGTCAGGCCTTGCGGGCCCGGCTGGTCCGCGCCGTCGCCGTCTTCTTCGCCGGGGCCGCCTTCGCGGCGACCGCGTTCTTCGCCGCAGCGGTCTTCTTGGCCGCCGTCTTGTTCACCGCTGTCTTGTTCACCGACGACTTGTTCACCGACGTCTCCTTCACCGACGCCTTCTTCGTGGCCCTGCGGGGCGCGGGCACCACCGCGTCGCTGATCCGGTCGGCGTCCAGGATGTCCCGCAGGAACTTGCCGGTGTGGCTGGTCGGGACTCCTGCGACCTGTTCCGGACTGCCTTCGGCGATGACCAGGCCGCCGCCGTTGCCGCCTTCCGGGCCCATGTCGACGACCCAGTCGGCGGTCTTGATGACATCCAGGTTGTGCTCGATGACGATGACCGTGTTGCCCTTGTCGACCAGCCCGGACAGCACATGGATCAGCTTGCTGATGTCCTCGAAGTGAAGGCCGGTCGTCGGCTCGTCCAGGACGTAGACCGTACTGCCGGTGGAGCGCTTCTGGAGCTCCGACGCCAGCTTCACCCGCTGCGCCTCACCGCCCGAGAGCGTCGGCGCTGACTGGCCCAGCCGGACATAGCCGAGGCCCACCTCGTTGAGCGTCCGCAGATGGCGGGAGATCGTCGGGACGGCTTCGAAGAACTCCAGCGCCTCCTCGATCGGCATGTCCAGTACCTCGGCGATGGACTTGCCCTTGTAGTGGACCTCCAGGGTCTCCCGGTTGTAGCGCGCTCCGTGGCAGACCTCGCACGGGACATACACATCCGGCAGGAAGTTCATCTCGATCTTGATGGTGCCGTCGCCGGAGCAGTTCTCACAGCGGCCGCCCTTGACGTTGAAGGAGAACCGGCCGGGGAGGTAACCCCGGACCTTGGCCTCCATCGTCTCCGCGAAGAGCTTGCGGACATGGTCGAAGACACCGGTGTACGTCGCCGGGTTGGACCGGGGCGTACGGCCGATGGGCGACTGGTCGACGTGCACCACCTTGTCGACGAGGTCGTCGCCGTCGACACGGGTGTGGCGTCCCGGCACCGACTTGGCGCCGTTCAGCTCGCGGGCCAGGTGGGTGTAGAGGATGTCGTTGACCAGCGTCGACTTGCCGGATCCTGAGACACCGGTGACGGCCGTCAGCACCCCGAGCGGGAAGGAGACGTCGATGTCGCGCAGATTGTTCTCACGGGCGCCGTGAACGGTGAGCCGGCGTCCCGGGTCCACCGGCCTGCGGATGTCCGGCGTCGGGATGGACCGCTTCCCGGACAGATACTGACCGGTGATCGAACCCTTGTTGGTCAGCAGCTCCTTCAACGAGCCGGAGTGCACGACCTTGCCGCCGTGCTCACCGGCGCCCGGTCCGATGTCGACGACCCAGTCGGCCACCTTGATGGTGTCCTCGTCGTGCTCGACGACGATCAGCGTATTGCCCATGTCGCGCAGCCTGACCAGGGTCTCGATGAGCCGATGGTTGTCGCGCTGGTGCAGGCCGATGGACGGCTCGTCCAGGACGTAGAGCACGCCGACCAGGCCCGAGCCGATCTGGGTGGCGAGCCGGATGCGCTGTGCCTCGCCGCCGGAGAGGCTGCCGGCCGCGCGGTTCAGCGAGAGGTAGTCGAGGCCGACGTCGACCAGGAACTTCAGCCGTTCGTTGACCTCCTTGAGCACCCGCTCGGCGATCTTCTTGTCGCGGGCATTCAGCTTCAGCTCGCCGAGGAAGTCCGCGCACTCACTGATCGACATCGCGGCGATGTCGGCGATGGACTTCTCCATCACCGTGACCGCGAGGACGATCGGCTTCAGCCTGGTGCCCTGACAGGTCGGGCAGGGCACCTCGCGCATATAGCCCTCGAAGCGCTCCCTGCTGGAGTCGCTCTCGGCCTCGCTGTGCCGCCGCTTGACGAACTGCACGGCCCCTTCGAAGGCAGGGGTGGTGTAGGCGCGCTCTCGTCCGTATCTGTTGCGGTAGCGGACCTCGACCTGGGTCTTGTGCCCGTACAGCAGGGCCTTCTTGGCGCGCTGCGGCAGCCCGGCCCAGGGCATGTCGGTGGAGAAGCCGAGTGCCTGGGCGAGGCCGCCGATCAGCCGCCCGAAGTACTCCTTGGTGTGGCCGTGCGACCAGGGGTGGATCGCCCCCTCGTCGAGGGACTTCTCCTCGTCCGGGACGATCAGCTCGGGGTCGACCTCCATGCGGGTGCCGATGCCGGTGCAGTCGGGGCAGGCGCCGAAGGGCGAGTTGAAGGAGAAGGAGCGGGGCTCCAGCTCCTCGAAGGAGAGATCGTCGTACGGGCAGTAGAGGTGCTCGGAGTACATCCGCTCACGCTCGGGGTCGTCCTCGGCGAGGTCGACGAAGTCGAGCACGACCATGCCGCCGGAGAGGCCGAGCGCGGTCTCGACCGAGTCGGTCAGTCGGCGCTTGGCGCTGTCCTTGACAGTGAGGCGGTCGACGACCACCTCAATGGTGTGCTTCTCCTGCTTCTTCAATGTGGGCGGCTCGGAGAGCTGAATGGTCTGCCCGTCGACCCGCGCCCGGCTGTACCCCTTGGTCTGCAGATCGGCGAAGAGGTCGACGAACTCTCCCTTGCGCTCGCGCACCAGCGGCGAGAGCACCTGGAAGCGGCTGCCCTCGGGCAGCTCGAGAACCCTGTCCACGATGGCCTGCGGCGACTGGCGCGTAATGGGCCGGCCGCACTCGGGGCAGTGCGGCTTGCCGATACGGGCGAACAGCAGCCGGAGGTAGTCGTAGACCTCGGTGATGGTGCCGACCGTCGAGCGCGGGTTGCGCGAGGTCGACTTCTGGTCGATGGAGACGGCCGGGGAGAGGCCCTCGATGAAGTCGACGTCCGGCTTGTCCATCTGTCCGAGGAACTGCCGGGCGTATGAGGAGAGCGACTCTACGTACCGGCGCTGCCCCTCGGCGAAGATCGTGTCGAACGCGAGGGACGACTTGCCCGACCCCGAGAGCCCGGTGAAGACGATGAGAGAGTCACGCGGGAGGTCGAGCGAGACGTTCTTGAGATTGTGCTCGCGAGCGCCACGAACGATGAGACGGTCGGCCACGCCGGTGCGCACCTTTCTTGAGATAAGCGGGGGCACAGCCCCCGTCCCAGACTAGGGGGGCCGCCGGATCGATATCCAAGCTGTGAATCGGCTGCTGTCATCCAGGATGCCGGATACCTCTGACGAGCCTATAGCACGCGCATTCGAATTACGGCTGCGCTCGACCACCTTCACCCGATCGTGTGGCGCGACTATCGTCAGCCCCATGATCGATCCACTGCGCGACCTGGCCTCTGTACGTGAAGCGACCGACCGGCTCCTCAGCGCAGCCGCCGGACTGGGCGACGTCGGCACCGCGGAACCGTCGCAGCTTCCGGGCTGGAGCCGCGGTCATGTCCTGGCCCATCTCTCCCGTAACGCCGACGCACTCGTAAATGTTCTCGAGGGCCGCCCGATGTATGTGAGCGCCGAGGCGCGCGAGGCCGACATCGAGCGGGACGCCCCCCGCCCCCTGGCAGCCCAGCTCGCCGATGTGCGTGACACCGCCGCCCGCTTCCAGGCCGTGGGCGCCGTCCCTGCCGACTGGAGCCGCACCGTCGAGCTCCGCAACGGTGTGACGGATGTCGCGGCCCGCGTCCCGTTCCGCCGTCTCATCGAGGTCGAGCTGCACCACGTGGATCTGGGCATCGGCTACGCGCTGGAGGACCTGCCGGAGGAGTTCACCGGGCGGGAGATCGCCTTCCTCGCGCAGCGTTTCTCCGGCCGCGCGGACGTCCCGCCGACCCGGATCGTCGCGGACACCGGCGAGTGGCAGACCGGCGGTGAGGACGGCGCCCCGGTCACGGTCTCCGGGGCCGCCCCCGCGCTGCTCGGCTGGCTCGCCGGCCGTCGCGACGGAGCGGACCTGGCCACCGCGGGAGCCCTGCTTCCCGCACTGCCCCCGCTATAGGCTTGGTCCATGACGTACAGCGGAGTGGTGAAGGTCGGCGGCCGGGCCGATGTGCACGAGTTGACGGACCTGATGATCTCCAAGGTCGCGGTCGGCCCGATGGACAACAACTCCTATCTGCTGCGCTGCCGGACCACCGGCGAACAGCTGCTGATCGACGCGGCCAACGAGCCCGAGACCCTGCTCCATCTGATCGGTGACGACTCCATTGCGTCCGTGGTCACCACCCACCGCCACGGGGACCACTGGCAGGCACTGGCCGAGGTCGTCCGGGCAACCGGCGCACGTACCTTCGCCGGCCGTTACGACGCCGAGGGCATTCCCGTCCCGACCGACGTACCGGTCGAGGACGGGGACACGATCCGCGTCGGCCGCGTCGAGCTGACCGCCCGCCATCTCGTGGGCCACACCCCGGGCTCCATCGCCCTGGTCTACGACGACCCGCACGGGCCGCCGCACGTCTTCACCGGCGACTGCCTCTTCCCCGGTGGGGTCGGCAACACCTGGAAAGACCCCGAGGCCTTCGCGAGCCTGATCAACGACGTCGAGACGAAGCTCTTCGACCAACTCCCGGACGAGACCTGGGTCTACCCGGGCCACGGCAAGGACACGACGCTCGGCGACGAGCGGCCGCATCTGCCGGAGTGGCGCGAGCGCGGCTGGTAGCCGGGCAGATCACGTCAGAAGCGAGCTGCCTTCGTGCGCTCGGCCAGGTCGTAGTCGTACGGGTCGAAGCCGCCGGGGCCCGTCCCGTGCGGTCCCGGCTCGGCGTCCAGGACGAGGACGGGGCTCTGGGCAAGATCGCCGCCGAGGAGGCGCATACGGCTCGTCCTCGGAGGACTGAGTCCTGGCTGCTGATGGCGGATCGTGAGATCCGGGCCGACCTCTCCGCATACGACGGCTGTGTGCTGTTCCTGGAGACGTCCGAGGAACTGCCGTGTGCCACGGAGGTGTTCCGCATACTGCGGAACATGGGCGAGCGCGGACTGATGCGGCGTTTCCCCGCGCTCCTGATGGGACGCCCCAAGACCTGGTCGCTCGGACAGCCCAACGACCCGGCCTCGGCGGCACGTTACGCCGGTGAGCAGCGGGAGGCGGTCCAGCGCGCGCTGGCGGCGTACGCCCCGGAGACCATGGCCGTCTTCGACGTAGACCTCGGGCACACCGACCCTCAGCTGGTCATCCCCTACGGCGGATCGGTCCGCGTCGACGGTCCGGCCCGCCGGATCACCGTGACGTACTGAGCGATTTCACGAACACCCGTCAGGCCTCGACGCTGTCCTTCGGAGCCTCCTCCTCGGCCGCTTCCCGCTCGGCCTTCTTCCTGGAGGCGATCAGGCTGGTGATCGTGGTGATGACCAGCACGCCGCAGATGACCGCGAGCGAGAGGGGGATCGAGATCTCCGGGACATGCACGCCGCTCTCATGCAGGGCATGGAGGACCAGCTTGACGCCGATGAAGCCGAGGATGACCGACAGGCCGTAGCTGAGATGGACCAGCTTCCTGAGCAGTCCGCCGATGAGGAAGTACAGCTGCCGCAGACCCATGAGGGCGAAGGCGTTGGCGGTGAAGACGATGTACGGGTCCTGGGTCAGGCCGAAGATCGCGGGGATGGAGTCCAGCGCGAAGAGCACATCGGTGGTGCCGATGGCGAGCATGACCACCATCAGCGGGGTCATGACGCGCTTGCCGTTGTTCCGGATGAAGAGCTTGGTGCCGTGGTACCTGTCGGCGACGCCGAAGCGGTTCTCGATGGACTTGAGGAGCCGGTTCTCCTCGAACTCGTCCTCCTCCTCGTCGGAGCGCGCCTCCTGGATGAGCTTCCAGGCGGTGTAGATCAGGAACGCGCCGAAGATGTAGAAGATCCAGGAGAAGCTGGCGATCATCGCGGCGCCGGCGGCGATGAATATCGCGCGCAGGACGAGAGCGATGAGCACGCCTACGAGCAGCACCCGCTGCTGGAGGTGGGACGGCACCGAGAACTTCGCCATGATCAGGACGAAGACGAAGAGGTTGTCGACACTGAGCGACTTCTCGGTGATGAAGCCCGCAAAGAACTCGCCCGACGCCTGGCTTTCGCCGAATACCAGCAGGCCGAGCCCGAAGAGCGCGGCGAGGACGATCCAGACGACGGTCCAGATTCCGGCTTCCTTGATCGACACGTCATGAGGCTTGCGCCCGATGAAGAAGTCGATGGCGATCAGAGCGCTCAGACCAAGAATGGTGAGCACCCAAAGGGTCCATGAAACGTCCACTGCGCCTCCGGCGTCGTACGGCTACTGATCAGCGTCGTCGCTGCCGGAGGTCTCCTCCACCCGAGCGGCCGCTGCCGCACCACGGGCCGACGCCCCGGGACCGATGCCGGTCCGTACTGACGGGAACGCCGCGAGTCGGGAGTACTCCCCTCCGCGTAAAGAAGAGTACAGGAAAGACCAAAGGTAGGTAAAGGAGTTGGTAAAGCGGATGCCAAGTGTGCAGGTCAGCGACGCCAGGAGCGACGGGCTTCGGTCACCTGATCCAGTACCTGCCGCAGCACCCCGCTGCCCGGCGGCACCAGCAGCGGCTGGTAGGTCCAGGCGTGCCCGACCCAGGGATCGGCCAGGTGGTCGTCGGGGACCGGCGTGATGCGCAGCAGCGAGCGCCAGAGCGGATCGAGCACTGGTCCGTACGCGCTCGCGTCCTCGCGGTCCGCGACCATCAGCAGATGGACGCCGACCGCCGGGCCCTCGTCGGCGAGGTAGCGCAGCTGGGTGACCGCGCGGTCGTCGAAGCCGTGCGGGAAGTCATTGACGATCAGCAGCTGCTCCGCGGTATCCAGATCGGGCGGGAGCGAGTCGGCCGCGCCGCCGCGCACCGCCATCGTCACCAGGTCCACGCGCTGGGTGAGCTTGGCGAGTACGGCGCTCACGCCCTGGGCGCCGGCCGCCGGCGGCCCGGCGAGGGCTCCGGAGTCGACCAGCGGGGCGAGCGAGGCAGCCGCCGTGCCCGCCGGGTCGATGACATGGACCGCGAACTCGCCCGGCGGATAGACCGCGAGCAGACGGGCTGCGTGCGCTACCGCGGAGTCCAGGGCGAGCTTGCGCAGCTGCGCCTCGTCCAGAACCATCGCGGCCTCAGAGCCGGAGCGACCGCTGTCCACCCACAGCCCGCGCTCCAGCGGCAGCCGCACCAGGAACGGAATGCGCAGGTCCGGGCTCTCGGGCAGATGGAGATCGCCGACGCGCAGCGCCATCGGAATCTCCATGGGGACGCGGTACGCGTGCCAGGTGGGGTTGTCCCAGCGCGCGAAGGCGGGCGGCAGGGCCGGCTCGACGACGTCGGACTCGGCGGCGAGCTGGGCCAGGTCCCGGTCGAGGACCTGGCGGGCCTGGTCTGTCAGCTGCTCGCACTTGGCGCGAGCAGCCTCGCGGGCGGCGTCACCCGCGCCGCCGATCCGGCTGCGCGGGTCGGACAGGACCGTGTCGAGCTCCTTGTCCATCCGGGACTCGGCGAAGTCGACGGCGCTGCGGTACGCGGCTGCGCTGCGGGCCAGATCCTCGAACATGCCCCAGATCTGGTTGTAGAGCCGCTCCTCCATGGACCAGCCGGTGGCGTCCCCCGCGACGGGCTGAGCCGACTGACCCGGCTGGGCGGGCGGTGCGGCCGGTGGCGGCGGCGGAGGTGCGGCGGACTGCCGGCGCGGGTGCGCATAGTCGATGGGCCCGCCGGGGCCCGGCGCGGCGTCGGGCGTGGGCGTCTGCTGGGGGCCCGTGGGCCCGCCCGGTGCGCCGGGCTGCCGACCGGGACCGGAGGGGCCGTCGGGAACCGTCGTGTCCGGGCCGGGCGCGGGGCTCGAGTCCGGCCGCGGCATCGACGGTGTGGACGGCGTGGACGACGTGGACGGAGTGGTGAACGCGCCGTCGGCACCGCGCGTACGCAGCTGCGCCGGTTCGGCCCGGGGGGTGCGCGGAGCCGCCGTCTGCTGGATGCCTGTGGCTGTCTCGCGGGCCGTCGGCAGCCCCTGGTCGGCCAGCAGCTCCGTGAGCCCGCCCGCGTATCCCTGGCCAACGGCCCGCACCTTCCAGGCGCCTTGGCGGCGGTACAGCTCAACCGCGACGAGCGCGGTCTCGGCGTCGAGGCCGGTGATGGTGAAGCTGGCCAGCTCGGCGCCGTCCCGGTCGGCGATCGCCACGAAGGGAGCCGCGGTGGCGCCGAAGTGGGCCGGGCCGCCGCTGCCTTCGGGGAGCGCGAGCAGCACGTTCACCTGGTGCACCGCCTCTGGCACTGCCTCCAGGTCGATGGTGAACCGGGGTGCCTCGGTGGCCTGCGGGGACACCTCGACCCCGGGCAGTGTGGGCGCTCCGGGGTGCGCGATCCACTCGTCGCGTACCGTCCCCCGCTCGTCGGCGCAGGTGGTGCAGGCCACGACCGGATGGCCGGCGGACACCCGTATCTCCAGGCGGGCGTGGGGCAAGGGGTGGTTCTGCCCCCGGACCAGCTCGGCCGTCATCGCCTCTGTCCCCTCAGTGCTGTGCGGTGTTCGGTGGTGGTAATGGGTGCAGCTCCCGGCGGCCTGGTGCCTCCGGGAGCTGCGTCGTCCGTACGAGCCGTGCCTACAGGTGCGGCAGGATCGACGGCATGAGGTCCTGGAAGGTCCGGCCGTTGGCCGGGTTGCCGAGAGCCGTCATCTGCCAGCCGCCGCCCGCCCGGTGCACCTTCGCCATGATCTGCGCGGTGTACTGGCCGCCGCCGTCGAGCGTGTAGCGGGCGAGCTCCTGGCCGTTGGTCTCGTCGACGATACGGCAGAAGGCGTTCTGCACTTCCTGGAACGTCTGGCCGGTGAAGGAGTTCACCGTGAAGACGATCTGGTCGATGTGGACCGGCACCCGCTGCAGGTCGACGAGGATCGCCTCGTCGTCGCCGCCCGAGCCCGCTCCGCCGACCAGGTTGTCGCCGGTGTGCTTGACCGAGCCGTCGTCGCTGACGAGGTGGCGGAAGAAGACCACGTCCACCGGCTGCTTGTCGGCGAACAGCACCGCCGAGGCGTCCAGGTCGATCTCCCGGGTGCGCGAGCCGAACAGACCGCGGCGCGGCGCCGCCTGCCAGCCGAGCCCCATCCTCACCGCAGTGAGGGTTCCCCCGTCGCTCTTCTGCAGGCTGATGGCCTGACCCTTGGTCATGTTGACCGTCACGCGCTGTCCCCTTCTCCCGAATGACTGCCGCCCATATGTGCGGTTGTCCTGCACCCTACGCAGTGGCGCCGAACACACAGCACACTTGGCTCGTTTTTGTGTCGGTCTTGCAACACACAGGTGTGCGGGGCTCAGGCGAGTCCCGCCTCCTTCATCTGCCGCAGTTCCTTCTTCAACTCGCTCACCTCGTCACGCAACCGTGCGGCGACCTCGAACTGCAGGTCGGCTGCCGCGGCCCGCATCCGGTCGGTCATCTCCTCGATGATCCCTGCCAGTTCGGCCGCGGGACGGTCGGTGAGCACCTCGCCCTTCTTGCCGGCCTTGCCGCCGAGGGCCGGGACCGGGGCCTTTGCTCCCTTGCCGGGCTTGTCGGCCTTCGCCTGCCGGTAGCCGGTGCCGAGCAGCTCCTCGGTGTCGACCTCCTCGCGCGCAATGGTCGCGACGATGTCGTTGATCTTCTTCCGGAGCGGTTGCGGGTCGATACCGCGCTCGGTGTTGTACGCGATCTGCTTCTCCCGGCGGCGATTGGTCTCCTCGATCGCCTTCTCCATCGCCGCGGTGATCTTGTCCGCGTACATATGGACCTCACCGGAGACATTGCGCGCCGCGCGGCCGATGGTCTGGATCAGCGAGGTGCCGGAGCGCAGGAAGCCCTCCTTGTCGGCGTCGAGGATCGCCACCAGCGACACCTCGGGCAGGTCGAGCCCCTCACGCAGGAGGTTGATGCCAACCAGAACGTCGTACTCACCGGCGCGCAGTTCGCGCAGCAGCTCGACCCGGCGCAGGGTGTCGACATCGCTGTGCAGATACCGGACCTGGATGCCCAGTTCGAGGAAGTAGTCGGTGAGGTCCTCCGCCATCTTCTTGGTGAGCGTGGTGACCAGCACACGCTCGTCCTTCTCGGTGCGCTCGCGGATCTCGTGCACCAGGTCGTCGATCTGGCCCTCAGTGGGCTTGACGACGACCTGCGGGTCGACGAGGCCGGTGGGACGGATGATCTGCTCCACGAAGCCGTCGCCGCGCGAGAGCTCGTACTTGCCGGGAGTGGCGGAGAGGTAGACGGTCTGACCGACCCGCTGCTGGAACTCCTCCCACTTCAGCGGACGGTTGTCGAGCGCGGACGGCAGCCGGAAGCCGTGGTCGACCAGGGTCCGCTTGCGGGAGGCGTCACCCTCGTACATCGCGCCGATCTGCGGAACGGTCACATGCGACTCGTCGATGACGAGCAGGAAGTCCTCGGGGAAGTAGTCGAGAAGGGTGTTGGGCGCGGTGCCGGGGTCGCGGCCGTCGAAGTGCATGGAGTAGTTCTCCACGCCGGAGCAGGAGCCGATCTGGCGCAGCATCTCGATGTCGTACGTGGTGCGCATGCGCAGCCGCTGGGACTCCAGCAGCTTGCCCTGCTTGTCCAGCTCGGCCAGGCGCTGCTCGAGCTCCTTCTCGATGCCGTTGACCGCCTTCTCCATGCGCTCGGGTCCCGCCACATAGTGGCTGGCCGGGAAGACGTGGAGCGACTGGTCCTCGCTGATGATCTCGCCGGTGAGCGGGTGCAGGGTGGAGAGCGCCTCGATCTCGTCACCGAACATCTCGATGCGGACGGCGAGCTCCTCGTAGACCGGGAAGATCTCGATGGTGTCGCCGCGGACCCGGAAGGTGCCGCGCGCGAACGCCACGTCGTTGCGCGTGTACTGAATGTCGACGAAGCGGCGCAGCAGCTGGTCGCGGTCGATCTCCTCGCCGACCTTGAGCGGCACCATCCGGTCGACGTACTCCTGCGGGGTGCCGAGGCCGTAGATGCAGGAGACGGAGGCGACCACGACCACATCGCGCCGGGTGAGCAGGGAGTTCGTCGCGGAGTGGCGCAGCCGCTCGACCTCCTCGTTGATCGAGGAGTCCTTCTCGATGTAGGTGTCCGACTGCGGGACGTACGCCTCGGGCTGGTAGTAGTCGTAGTACGAGACGAAGTACTCGACGGCGTTGTTCGGCAGGAGCTCGCGGAACTCGTTCGCCAGCTGGGCGGCCAGGGTTTTGTTCGGCGCCATCACCAGCGTGGGGCGCTGAAGCTTCTCGATCATCCAGGCGGTCGTCGCCGACTTTCCGGTGCCGGTCGCGCCGAGCAGGACGACATCCTTCTCACCTGCGCGGATACGCCGCTCCAGGTCGGTGATGGCCGTCGGCTGGTCGCCGCTCGGCTGGTAGGTGCTGACGACCTCGAAAGGCGCCACCGTACGTTCGATCTTGGAAACGGGCCGCATGGATCCACCGTACGACGCACCACTGACAGCCGGTGGGTGATGCACAGTGGATCAAACGGTCACCAGTCGGTGGCGCGCGGGGATTCCTGGCGCTGGGCCGCGCGGCGCGGGGCCCTCTCGGCAGCCCAGGCGGCGGGCTGTCCGTACGACGGCTTCCGCTGGGAGGGCACGCCGGGACGCACGGCTTGCCCCGCCTCGGGGCGCAGCCGGTGCGGCTCGCCCATCACCAGCAGTGGGTCGAACATCACCACCACTGCGGCGAGCAGCAGGAAGACCGCCGGGCCGATCAGCAGGGGCGCCAGCAGAGTGGCGGGCGACCCGCTCTGGCCTGTGGGGCCGGCCGCCCCGTGCAGATGAACGCTGACCGCCGCCATCCCCATGTAGTGCATACCGCTCACCGCGACGCCCATGACCAGGCTGGCGCCCAGGCTCGCCATGAAGCCGTGGATCGATACGGCTGCCCAGAGGGCGGAGGTGGCGGCCACGACGGCGATCACCACGGAGAGGGAGACGGTCAGGGTGTCGTACTCGAGGCGTCCCTGAAGTCGCATGCCGGCCATGCCCAGGTAGTGCATGCTGGCCACTCCGAGGCCGGTGATCGTGCCGCCGGTGACCAGGGCCATCGGGCCCGCGCCGCGGTAGCCGACGATAAAGATCCCGATGCCGACCATGACGATCGCGACGGCGAGACTGGCGAAGGTGGTCGGCTTGTCGTAGCCGATCGGTGCCTCGGCGACGGTGAAGCCCATCATCGCGACAAAGTGCATGGTCCAGATGCCCGAGCCGATAGCGGTCGCGCCGAGTGCGAGCCACCCCGGCTTGAAGGAGCGTCGGTTGCGGACCGACCTGGTGGTGCAGCGGAGGCCCAGGGCCCCGCCGAGGCACGCCATGAAGTACGCCGCCACGGGTGTGACGAGGCCGTAACTGAACCCATCCACAGTGCCCTGCATGCCCGTATGCCCTCCGCTCCTTGGGTGATCCCCGTGATCCCTGACGGAACGTCCGGTCCGGGGGCGAGAGTATGGCTGGCGCCAGCGTAAGCAAACATGTGAGCGGAGACTTATCGACACGGAAATTGTCACGTGAAGCGTTCTGGGCGGTTCCGTTCACGTTGTGTCCACACTTCGCCTGCTCCTCGTTGGCCGACTGCTGCCACCCTCGGCCGGCCCGGCCCTGGTGGATGGTTCGGAGTGGACGGCATTGTCACGGACAACCCCGATGCCGTACGGGACGCGGTGGGCTGAGCCCGGCCGATCCGGCGTTGTCAGTGCCCGGTCGTACGGTGGTCCGTATGAAGAGCTTCGAGTGGGCCGTCGTGGGCACGGACATCGGACCGCTGCTGCTCGCCGCGACCGACGAAGGTCTGGTGAGCGTGGTTTTCCATGCCGAGGCGGCGGTGCGGGACGAGGCGCTCGGGCGGCTGGCCGGGCGGCTCGGCGCCGAGCCGGTGGAGGACACGGCAGGGTTGCTGGCCGAGCCGATACATCAGCTGGCGGCGTATTTCGCGGGCGGGCTGCGCGAGTTCGACCTGCCGCTGGACTGGACGCTGTCCGGCGGGTTCAACCGGCAGGTGCTGCGGGAGCTGGCGGACGGGGTGCCGTACGGCACGGTCGTCGGGTACGGCGATCTGGCGGCGCGCGTGGGGCAGCCCGGCGCGGCGCAGGCCGTGGGCGCGGCGATGGGGTCCAATCCGCTGCCGGTGGTGGTGCCCTGCCACCGGGTGGTGGAGACGGACGGCGGGCTCGGCGGGTTCGGTGGCGGCCTGGAGACCAAGCGGAAGCTGCTGGCGCTGGAGGGGGTGCTGCCCGAGCCACTGTTCTGAGCGGCTTTCCCTGCTGCGGCTCCAGGCTCCCCTCCGGCATCGCTCGCCGACGGCTGCCGGCTGCCCCAAGGGCCTTGTGCCGATCGCCCAGAGGGATGCCCCGAGGGCCGCTCCGACTGCTCCGGCAGCTCCTGGGGCCGCGCACCCCGGACACGGTTTCGTACGCGCGTGCGGGCTGGCACACTGCGCCAGTGACTACCAGCCCAGACGCACCTGACATATCCGTCGCCCCTGACGCGGCGCACGCTTCCGAGCCCGGAAGCTACGTCGCCCGGCTGCCGATCGGCGAGCCACTGCCGCTCGCCGACGACTCGCTCACCCGCTGGGAGACGTTCCCGTTCACGGGCGAGCTGCGGGTCAAGCCGCTGACGGCCCCGGTGCTGCCCGAGCCCCCGCGCAGCGGCGAGGGCGGGCCCGGGGAGTGCCGTGCCTGCGCCTCGCCGGTGGAGGAGTCGCTCTGGGCGGACGATCACTGGCGGTTGGACGCGGTCGGGGACCAGGACCGGCTGCCGGCGGTCGTCATGCTGCGGCCGCACAGCCACCACGACTTCACCGACCTGCCGGCGGAGCGTGCGACGGAGCTCGGTCCGCTCCTCCAGCGTGCCGAGCGCGCGGTGCTGTCTCTCGGCGGCATCGCACGGGTGCACATCAACCGCTGGGGCGACGGAGCCGCGCATCTGCACTTCTGGCTGATCGCCCGGCCGGCCGGGATGACGCAGCTGCGCGGGTCGTTCCTGCCGCTGTGGGAGGAGCTGCTGCCTCCGGTGCCCGACGCGGAGCGGCGCGCCGCCCACATCAGGATCGCGGCCTCCCTCGCGGCCGCCGGTGGAACGGCGTACGCGCGGTGACCTCGATCGACAAAGCCGCGGCTCTCGCCCCCGTATCGGCGGACGAACTGCACGCGCTGCGGCGGCGTGTCACCGCCGTACTCATCGCCAGCCAGATCCTCGGCGGGCTCGGCGTCGCGACCGGTATCGCGCTGGCCGCCGTCCTGGCGCAGCAGGTGAGCGGGACCGAGGCGCTGTCCGGGCTCGCCCCGACCGCCACCGTGGCCGGGACCGCGCTGCTCTCCATGCCGCTGGCCGCGCTGATGACAGCCCGCGGACGGCGGCCCGGGCTCGTCCTCGCCTATGTGATCGGGGCGTTGGGCGCCGGCGTGGTCGTGCTGGGCGCGGTCATCGAGAACTTTCCACTGCTGCTCCTCGGCATGGCCGCGTTCGGCGCCGGTTCGTCGGCGAATCTGCAGGCGCGTTTCGCGGCCGCCGATCTGGCCGAGCCGGAGCGGCGCGGCCGCGCCATCTCCAATGTCGTCTGGGCGACCACGATCGGTGCGGTGCTCGGCCCCAATATCGCGGCCCCCGCGGGCCGCAGCGTCTCCGGGATCGGCATACCGGCCGCCGCGGGCCCGTTCGTCTGGGCTGCCGGGGTGTTCCTCGTCTGCGCCGTGCTGGTCCTCGTCCTGCTCCGCCCCGATCCGCTGCTGACCGCCCGCGCTCTGTCCCCGGCCGACCGCTCCCCCGAAGGGCGCTCGCTGCGGGCCGGGATGCGGGCCGTACGCGCGTCTCCGATGGCCCGGCTCGCGCTGGTCACCGTGGCCGTATCGCACACCGCGATGGTGTCGATCATGTCGATGACGCCGGTTGCCCTCAGCCACCACGGGGCGGGGATCCAGCTGATCGGCCTGGTGATCAGCGGCCATATCGCGGGCATGTACGCCCTCTCGCCGCTGATGGGCTGGCTGGCTGACCGTATCGGCAGGCTCGCGGTGATCGGGCTGGCCGTTGGACTCCTCTCCGCGGCCGCGCTGCTGGCCGGTACGGCGGGAACGAGCCACGGGCAGACCGCAGCCGGTCTCTTTCTGCTCGGTCTCGGCTGGTCGGCGGGCGTGGTGTCCGGGTCGACGCTGCTCACCGACTCCGTGCCGCAGCCCGCCCGCGCCGCTGTGCAGGGCCTGTCCGACCTGGCCATGAGCACAACGGCGGGTATCGGAGGCGCGGCCGCCGGCCTGATCGTCGCACGGGCGAGTTACGGCTGGCTGAATCTGGTGGGCGCCTGCCTGCTGCTGCCGATGGCGGCGCTCGCCGTGCGCAGAGCGCTCAGCCGACCGGTTCGCTCAGCCGACGGGAGCCGGTGAGGAGGCATCGGGCACCCCACGGCCGGGGCCGGCAGGAAGCCCGGATCCAGGAAATTCACCGCCCGGAAATCTTTCGCCGACCAGCGTCTTCGCTGGTCGGCGACTCCGTCTTTGGTGCACCCAATGTTGCTCACCGGGGCGGGTCCTCAGCCCCTGTCCAACATGGCGTGAACGCGCCAAACTCGCGATGCAGCACACCCCCACGCACGGCATTTCCCCGAGTTCCCCCGCCTCGGACAGGAGAGACCGATGTCAGCAGTGCGCCCAGGACGTTGCCTCGCTTCAGCCGCCGTCACCAGCCTCGTCACGGCCCTGGCGGCCGCAGGACCCGCCGCCGCGGCCGAACCGCCCGCCCCCGCAGCGCCAGGAGCTTCGTACAAGGCGGCCCACGACACTCTCGGCCCGCAGAAGCTCACTGCCGAACAGCGCAGACTCACCACCAGGAAGCAGGTGGAGGCGGCAAGATCGTACGACGCTGTCTCCACGCGCTCGGCGCAGGCCGGATACGTGCTCTCCGGCGGACTGCACCAGTCGCAGAAGACCTCGTACTGGTGCGGCCCCGCCACGCTCGTGATCGCCCAGTCCGCCCATGACGAGGTGGCCGGCCGCTCCCAGCAGACCGCCGCGACCCTCCTCAAGACCACAACCAGCGGCACCGCCTGGTACGGCGTCAACATCAACGTAGCGAATCCGACCGGCTATCCGATCGCGGATGCGCTCAACAACCGCCTTCCGGGTGCGGGTTACGTACCGAAGGCGCTGCCGTACACCCCCACCGCCACCGACAAGGCGAACTTCAAGCAGCACATCGTCCACAACACCGACAACGACTACGCGATCGCGGGCAACGCCTGGGAGGTGCCCGGCGGGCCCCATCTCGTCGGCCACCCCAATATCGAGATCTTCCACTGGGTCGCGATCGACGGATACAACGGCGACACCTCGGCCGGACAGGTCAGCTACCTCGATCCCGTGGGCGGGGTGAGCACCAGCGTCATCTCCTGGGCGGGCAGCGTGCCGAAGTCGGCGCGGATCTCCTCCGACACCATCACCACGATCATGGGTGGCCGTGGGTACGTCTGGTAGACCCTGGCCCCGGCGCCCGGCAGTCGGTGCGGCACTGCTGGCGGGCATCGTTCTCACCGGATGCTCGTCGGCCCCCGCCCCCGCCCCCACCCCCACCCCGGCGCCGAATCCCACCGCACGGTCGGCGCCTTCCGCCAGTGGGACCACGCGGACCGCCTGCGAGGTCCCACTGCCCGCAAGCTGGCGCACCGCCTTCGCCGCCGGCGAGCTCAGGGTCCCGGCAGGCGAGCGGGCCGTCCTCACCGAGGTGGGGCCCGCGGCCCGCTGGACCGTCGTGCAGCTCTCGGACGACCGGCGGCGACGCGCGGCCCTCGTCCGGGACGGCAGGTCTCCGCGCACGCTCCTCGACTTCGCCGACCCCGTCGAACACCAGCTGCTCAGCGCCGACGTCGACGGCCAGTGGGCGGCCTTCGCGGTGCTCGAGGGCCGTACACTCGCCAGCCCCTGGACCCTGCGCAGCTGGGACGAGCGCACCGGCCGTACCCGCGTACTGGCCCGCTCCGGCGGCCGGCCCGGCCCACTGCCGCAGCCCGTCGTACGCGGCGGGAGGGTCTTCTGGGCCCAGGGGACGGGCGGCGGCAAGGTCACCGTCTACGTCGCGCCCGCGTCGGGAGGCGCGCCGCGCGCCCTGCACACCGGCGTCCTCGACACGCCCTTCGCCGCGGGCGAGCTGCTCGCCTGGCCCGAGGCCGACGCGTCCGGCACGGCCACCCGCCTGTCGGCGGTGTCGTTCGCGACGATGCGCGCCGCGCCGCTGCCCGCGCCGCTCGCGAAGCTGCGCGACTTCCGCTCGGCAGCCTCGGACGAATCGAGCACCTCGGACGGATCGAGTACCTCGGACGGATCGGACCGCTCGGACCGCTCGGACCGCTCCACCTGGGCGTGGATCGCCGGCGAGCAGGAGCCGAAGCTGATGGTGTGGCGTGAGGGGCAGCCCGCGCCGGTCGCGGAAGTGACCGGTTCGCCCGCGGCGGAGGGCATCGACCAGGTGGGCATCAGCGGCGAGTTGGTCACCTGGCGTACGCCGGAGGCCGCATACGCCCTCGACCTCCGCTCGGCGGCGTACTCCCGTATCACCCCGCAGTACGGCTATGCCCAGGCCAGAGGCGGTGCGCTGGCCATCGCTCACAGCGAGGGTGATGCGAAGGCGGCAGGCTCGCGCTCGGTGATCCAGGTGGTACGGGCGGACCGGCTGCCCGAAACTGCCGGAGTGCGGCTGACGTTTGCGCAACCCGCCGCTGTGTCAGAGATGGTGACATGCCATCACACGAGCTTGCGCTGTCCGAAGAAGTGGGGGAGGCGCTCGCCGCGCGCCGCCCCGTCGTCGCCCTGGAGTCGACGATCATCGCGCACGGACTGCCCCGTCCGCGCAATCTGGCCGTCGCCGAGGAGCTGGAGGAGCTCGTACGGCTCGGGGGCGCCGTTCCGGCCACCGTCGCCGTACTGGACGGCCGGGCCCATATCGGACTGGACAAGGCTCAGTTGGAGCGGATCGCACGGGATGACGACGTACGAAAGTTCGGCCATCGGGATCTCGCGCCCGCGCTGGCAGCTGGGGCCAGCGGGGCGACAACCGTGTCGGCGACGGCATTCCTGGCGGCGCGGGCCGGTATCCGGGTCTTCGCGACCGGCGGGCTCGGCGGTGTACATCGCGAGTGGACCGAGACGCAGGACGAGTCGGCGGACCTGCGGCTGCTGGCGCAGACGCGGATCGCGGTGGTGTGCGCGGGCGTGAAGTCGATCCTTGATGTGCCGGCGACGCTGCAGCGGCTGGAGACGCTGGGCGTCGGCATCCTCGGATACGGCACCGACCGCTTCCCCGGCTTCTATCTGACCTCGTCCGGCGAGCCCGTCGACTGGACGGTCCGTACGCCGGAGGAGGCGGCGGAGGTGATCCAGGCGAAGGAGGCTCTCGGCGGCCCCGAGTCGGCGCTGATCGTCGCCAATCCGGTGGCGGAAGGGGAGCAGCTGGATCCGGTGCTGCACGACCGGGTGCTCGGCGAGGCGCTGGACGAATGCCGGGAGCGGGGCATCCGCGGCCAGGCCGTGACCCCGTTCCTCCTCGACTATCTGATGCGGCAGACCGAGGGGGCTTCGGTGGAGGCCAACCTGGCGGCGGTGCGCGGCAATGTGCGGCTGGCGGCGCGGATCGCGGCGGCCCTGTGACCGAGGACGCAGCAAACGTGGGTACACGGACCGAGGACGCAGCGACCGAGCGCACACCGACCGAGGACGCAGTGACCGAGCGCACACCGACCGAGGCCGCAGTGACCGAGCGTACGCCGACCGAGGACGCGATGACCGAGGCCCCGGTGACGGCAGGGGCGCTGCTCGTCATCGGGGATGTCGTCACCGATATCGTGGCCCACCACCGCTCCCCGCTCGCCCGGGGGACGGACACGGCGGCCCGGATCCGTGTTCTGCCGGGCGGAGCCGGCGCCAACGCGGCGTGCTGGGCGGCGCATTGGGGCTGGGGAGACGTCCGCTTGCTGGGGAGGGTCGGCGACGGCGAGGCGGGCTGGCACGAGAAGCGGCTGCGGAACGCGGGCGTCCGTCCTCTCCTGATCCCGGACCCGGAGGCCCCGACCGCCACCGTCATCGCCCTCGTCGACGCGACCGCCGAGCGGACGTTCCTCACCGACAGTGGCGCGGTGCTGCGGATATCCCCGGCAGACTGGTCGCCGTCGCTGCTGGACGGCGTCGCCCATCTGCATCTCTCCGGCTATCTGCTCTTTGCCGACACCAGTCGCCAACTGGCCCTGCTCGCCCTTGAGTCGGCGCGGGCCCGCGGCGTCCCGGCGAGTGTGGACCCCGCCTCGGCGGGCTTCATCGCCGAGCTCGGCGTGGACCGCGTGCTGGCAGCGCTCGACGGCGCGGACGTCCTCATCCCCAACGCCGACGAGGCGCGCCTGCTCGCCGGCCTGTCCGACCCGGCAGGCGCCGCCGCCGTACTGAGCCGCCAGGTCCCGCTCACCGTCGTCACCCTGGGCGCCGAAGGAGCGCTGGTCGCGGAGTCCGGCAGGGTCACGGCCCGCGTCCCGCCGGTCCCCGCCGATGCGGTGGACACCACGGGCGCCGGCGACGCCTTCACCGGCGCCTTCCTCGCCGCCCGGCTGGCAGGGGCGGATGCCCGGGAGGCTGCCGCGCAGGGCTGCCGGGCCGGCGCGGAGGCGGTGAGGGTGATCGGCGGCAGGCCGTAGCGCCTCAGCCCAGTCCGCCCCACGCCGGACGGTTCGCGTCGTCGGCCCGTACGAGCACATCGGCCGCCTCTCCCGGGCCCACCTCGTCCTCGTACCGTTCGAACGCGGGCAGCGTCCAGCGCTCGCTCTCCTGCGTACGCCGTCGGAGCGCAGCGGACGACAGCCGCAGATGCACGCTGAGATCGAACGGGAACCAGTGCCCGAGAAGGAACGGCCCGTGCAGCAACAGCACGCCGCCGGGCGGCAGTTCAACATGCGGGCTGCGGGTCGCCCGGTCGGTCGCCGGATCCCACAGATCGGGCAGCACACGCCCGCTGCCACCCGCCTCCAGCGGCCCGAAGACCTCCCGCCACAGGGCCCCGGTATCGAACCAGCCGCTGTAGTACGAGTCCGGATCCTCGCGTCCGTACTCGTACCGCAGCGAGGCGGGCCGCAGAAACCCGCCCGTCCCGACCACGAGTACGCCGCGCCCGCGCAGCCGCAATGCCTCGGCGACCCGCTCCGCGAGCGCACCGGTCGGCGCGGCGGGAGCGCCGTCGACACCGATGCGCAGCCAGGGACTGCCGTCCTCGGCCTCGGTCTCCATGACCCGGCCGACGAGCGCATCGGCCAGCCGCTCCCAGGTGATCGCTTCGAGTCGCACGCGCTCATCATCGCCCTGCCGGGTGCCGGCGCGGCGCATCGGAGCCGTCCGCCGGCCCGGCCACCCCGCTACTTACCGGCGCAGGGCGGGGCGTCCGCGTCGTCCGACAGCGGGCTGCCCGCGGGCAGCAGATACGTCACGTACAGCACGACCGGCTCGCTGCCGAGGTTGCGTCCGATGTGCCGGGGTTCTTGCCGGACGGCTCGATGAAGGCCGTGCCGGCCGGGCTCACCTCGACGGAGCAGTCGTCCAGAGTCCGGGTCAGCGTCCCGGACTTGACGACGGCGAGGAGCTGTCCGGCGTGGGTGTGCCAGCCGGTGTACCCGCCCGGCGCCACCGTGATCGTCCGTACGACCACATCGGTGCGGCCCTTGGCCTTCAGCTTCAAGGTCCCCTGGGACACGCCCTGCGCGAGCACCGTCGCAGAGACGCCGCTGCCGGGCGTGGCGTTAGCGGCGGACGGCACGGTCGCGAGCGCCCCCAGACAGCCGACCAGGACCATCGCGGTGCGGGCACGCCCCTGCCGTCTGCTCTGCGGCATCAGTCCTCTGAACCCCATGGAACCCTCCAACTCCTCGGCGCGGCCCCGGCGTTCCCTGGCGAACACCCCCCCGCACTGTCGCCAAACTGCCTCAAGGTATCCGATGGGCGCCCGGCCGAACGCGTACTCTGACGATCTCGACGCCGCGATCAGCCCTATCGGCCGAATCGGCAGGAACCGGGCCGTCCCTGTCGAATCGGCCGCTTCCTGAGTGGATACCTCCAGTGACCCAGTGCTCCACCTGCTCCGTCCCCGTCCACACCCAGTTCGCCTCCCCGGACCTGATCGAGCAGATCGTGTACGGCGGCCTGGATCCGGCCACCGACCCGGCCTGGGAGTCCTCGGGCGCGGCGACCCGGGAGGAGTACGGGCGCTGGTGCGGCCATCTGTGCGGTATGACCTGTCTGCGCATGGCCCTCGGTCCAGGGTCCCCCTCGCTCTTCGAACTGCGCGACGGAGCGCTGAAGTACGGCGCCTACACGGAGGACTCCAACGGTGCCATCCACGGCCTGATCTACGCGCCGCTCGCCACGTACGCGCAGGAAGTACACGCGCTGACGGCCACCGTCCACCGCCAACTGACTCCGGAGGAGATCCTCTCGCTCCTCGACGAGGGCAGGACGGTGATGGCCTCAGTGCACTACGAGATCCGCAACCCGGACCGCCCGGCGCCCGGCAGAGGCGGCCATCTGGTGCTGCTCACGGGTCGTACGGAGGACCGCGTGCACTTCCACAATCCGTCCGGGACGACGCCGGAGACGCGAGCGGCCGACCTCCCGCTGGCCGGCTTCGCCCGCTTCTTCGCGGGTCGGGGGGTCTCCTTCGCGCCCGGAATGACACCGGAACAGGGACCGGCACCGGAACCGGAACCGGAAACGGGATCGGAATCGGCACCGGCACCGGCACCGGCACCGGCACCGGCACCGGGGGCAGGAAACAGCGGGCCGGGAAATGGCCGGGAAAAAGGGCCGGGAATGGGAGCGGGCCCGGGGGCGTAGCCGGCCCCCGAGCCCTGTGATGCCACCCATGTCGCACGCCGGCACGCTTGAGAACCCGGGTCAGTCGTTATGTCGCCGCGTCCTGCCTTTGGACCACCGCGTATCGAGCTACGCGGGCCGGACTTGAACCGGCATCTCGACGCACCAGGGCCCGGGCCCGGTCGATCCGGCGATCGGCGGCGAATGCTGAGTCTGGAGCAATAGTCTGAGATTGATCGCGGTCTGCCTCTGCCGAATTGGGCTACCGCGGCCCGTACGTACGGAAAATGCCGCGGGGAGGAATCGAACCTCCACTGGAACCGCTCAGTCACGACAAGCTTCAGTTTCAGCTTGCGCTCCTCGCGCACCCCGTCCGCACACAGGCGGACGGGGAGTCATTGAGGCTACCCGAACAGATAGCCAAATACAGCGTCGCCCACCCGCTGGTCGGTGACGTCCGCGCCATTCGCCTCCTCGCGGGCGAACTTCACGGCCTGCTGGAGCTTCTCCACCCGCTCGAGCAGTTCGTTCACCCGCCGGGCCGGCAGCGCACCGGAGAACTTCACGGTCGTCCAGTAACCCACCGGAATGTCCTCGTAGTACACCTCGACCTGCGCCGGATGCTTTTCGGTCGCCTCGGCCTTCACATGGTTGCGGGGGACCTTCTTCGTACGCAGAGTCCTTACCGACTCGGTCTTCCAGGCGTCGGTCGACGGGTCCTGCGTCCACGACTCCGAAGCGTCAAGCACCGGCAGCTTGCGCACAAAGGTATTGATGTCCGTCAACTGCTTCTCGAGGAAGAGGAGATACGCCACCGGAACCTCGCTCACCAGAACGCGTCCGTCCACCGTCACATCGGCGCGCGCGGCACAGTTGGCCCAGTCCTTGGTGGCTGTGACGTCGAACAGCCGGGTCAGCGTCTTCGCGGTCTCGCGCAGCACGTCCTCGGCCTTGACCTGGACCCGTGTGGACTCGGGCGGAAGCTGCTCGCCCTCCTCGTCCTTGGGCTGGTACGTACGTGAGATTCCGGCCAGCAGCGCAGGCTTCTGCAGCCCGTGATGGGCCGCCGTCAGGTCCTGGTGCGCCTTGGACTTGACGCCTTTCTCGACTGCGATGATCTGATTGAGTTTCGCCACGTCGATCAAGCTAGCAAGACCTGTCACCCACGCTCGAACGATTATTCAGATCCCTCGGGAGTACGCACCATGGAGACAGCCGTCATCGCGGTCATAGGCACTCTGCTGGGCTCAGTGGCCACTCACTACTTCCAGCGCCAGACCGCCGAGCGCGCCGCTGCTCTCACCCGTGCCGAACAGCTCCGTCAGGAACGGATCTCCGCGTACAGCGCCTTCGCGGGCGCGCTCGTCGACTACCGGCGCGGTCAGAACGACCGCTGGCACCGGGCGAAGGAGAGACCGGGCAGCGCGCTGGCCGAGGAGGCGCGTATCGACTCGTACCGGCTGCGTTCCTCCGCCCATCAGGCGCTGATCCGCGTCCAGTTGGTCTGCGACGACGCGGCGGCGCTGGAGCTGGCCGCGTACGCCTTCGAGGTCACGAACTGTATGCATGAGGCGCCGGACGAGTCGGACCGCTCGCAGCGTTCGGAGCAGGCCCGCGAGACGCTGTCCGAGTTCATCGGGGCGGCGGCGCCGGGCGTGCGCTGAGGGTGCGCAGGGGGCGGCCTTCGAGATAGCCGGCGATGTCCTCGACGGCTCCCTGGAAATACCCCTCGTAATTGTGCCGGGTGACATAGCCGAGGTGCGGCAGGCCGAGGAAGTTCGGCGCGGAGCGCAGCGGATCGTCGGCCGGCAGCGGCTCGGTCTCGAAGACGTCGGAGCCCGCTCCGGCGATCCAGCCGTCGCGCAGTGCCCGCACCAGCGCCGCCTGATCGACGATCGCCGCTCGCGAGGTGTTGACCAGATAGGCCGTGCGCCGCATGCGCTTGAGCTCGCTCGCGCCGATCAGCCCGCGCGTGCGGTCGCTGAGCTGCAGATGTACGGAGACGAAGTCCCCGGCCTCGAGCAACTCCCCCAGGGTGTGCGCTCGTACGACGCCGACCTCGGCGGCCCGCTCGTCGGTGAGGTTCCGGCTCCACGCCATGACGTCCATGCCGAAGGCCCGGCCGACACGGGCGACTTTCGCGCCGATCTTGCCGAGGCCGAGCAGCGCGAGCCGGCGTCCGTGCAGATCGGCGCCGATGGTGCTCTGCCAGGGGCCGTTCTGCTGCAGGGCCGAGCCCTCCTGCACCACGTTCCGCGCCAGTCCCAGGATGAGCGCCCAGGTCAGCTCGGCGGGCGGTTCGGAGCTGCTGGCGGTGCCGCACACGGTGACGCCGTGGCGGGCGGCGGCTTCGAGGTCGATGGCGGCGTTGCGCATACCGGAGGTGATGAGCAGCTTGAGGCGCGGCAGGCGGGCGAAGAGTGCTGCGGGGAAGGGGGTGCGTTCACGCATCGCGACGATGATCTCGCAGTCGCCGACGGCTTCCGCAACCTCTTGCTCGGACGTGAAATGGCTCTGCAGCGACCGTACTTCGACATCCGGTGCGAGAGCCGACCAGTCCGCCATGGACAGCGCGACATCCTGGTAGTCGTCGAGTACGGCACAGCGCAGCGTCATGGGAGCGGAGCGTACCTGGTGAGTAGGCTGCGGACATGGACCTGGTGGTGATCGAACCACTGAAGCGCCGGCACTGCGCGGAGTGCCGTCAGGGCCCTCTTCCGCTGCACCTCCTCGAGTTCAACGCGCCCATCTGTCTGGACTGTGCTGACCTTGCCCATCTGGTGTTTCTGCCGCGCGGTTCCGCGGCTCTCACCCGCCGGGCCCGCGAGGCGAGTTCGCTGTGCGCGGTGGTGATCCGCTTCAATCGCCGCCGTAAGCGGTACGAACGCCAGGGGCTGCTGGTCGAGGAAGCGGCGCTGGCCGGGGCGGAGTCGTCGTGCCTGGCGGACGCGGACGCGCGGGCCCGCCGCCGCGAGCGGGACGCGGTCCGTCGCGCGGCCGAGGATGTACGTTTCACCGCCTCGTTCGCCGCGGAGATCCAGCGGCTGTTCCCGGGCTGCCCGCCGGCGCGTGCCCGCGATGTCGCCGCGCACGCCTCGGTGCGGGGCAGCGGCCGGGTCGGCCGCACCGCGGCGGGCCGTTCCTTGGAGGAGGGAGCGGTCACGGCCGCGGTGCGGGCTTCCGTACGGCATCTCGACACGGAGTACGACACCCTGCTGATGGCCGGAGTCGCCCGCCATGAAGCGCGGGCCGGGGTGGCGTCGGTGATCGATGCGGTACTGGCGTCCTGGCGCGCCTGAGCGGAACGCCGGCGGGTGACACCGGGACCCAGGGCACCCTTCGTCCTCCCCCGCGCCGGCCCGTGATCCAGTACACCTGCAACGGGGCCGTCGATGAGAAATGGTGGTACGACAGCGGCAGCAAGACGCTGCGGAACGTCTACTCCGGTAAGTGCCTCGCCATTGGTGCCACCGCCACAAAGGGCACGCAGTTGATCCAGTACACGTGCAACGGCAAGCCCGATGAAAGCTGGGAGCAGATTCCCCGCTGAGGTGAACACCCACCCGGGCAGGACGCTTGTCTCGAGACAGCCAACGGCGGCCGAGGAGACCGGGCCGGACCCCAGCCTCACAGGGCAAAACACCTAGGCCGCGCCGCCGCGCTCGTGGGCAGGCCGGGTACGGCGGTAGAGGACGATGCCGCCGAGCAGCAGCGCGGCGCTCGCGGGCACGGCGAAGGCAACCTGTCCGGAACCGGTGTGCGCGAGTGCGGCGGAGGACCCGCGCGTCGCTTGGCGCAGCGTCGGCCCGTGCGGCGCTGCGGCCTTCGGCGGAATGGCGGGCCTCGGCCGTACGGGCGGCTTGCCGGAGGTGTTGGACGAGGAATTGCCGACGGCGGCATTGCCGATGCCGACGATGTTCACAGAGTTCCCGGTGACATTGATCGGCACGTCGATCGGAAGCTGTACGTCATTGCCGGAGAGGACACCGGGCGAGTCCTTTTCACCGCTTTCGGTGGTGGCACCGCCGCTGCCTGTCGTGTGGGCGCCCGGCTTCAGCCGCCCTCCGTGCGAGGTGTTGGCGCAGGAGTTGCCTACTGCCGGGTTGAGCAGTCCAACGACGTTGACGGTGTTGCCGCACACATTGACCGGGACGTTCACCGGAAGCTGCACCGTGTTGCCGGCCAGCAGTCCGGGCGAATGAGCCGCACCGCCGTCCGCGTTCGAGTCGGCGTGCGCGTTCCCCGCCATGGCGAGCGCGCCACCCGTGAGCATCACGGTGGCCAGACCCTTTCGGTGAACCTGCCTCATGGGTTCCCTGCCTTCAGGAGAAGTTCGCGGGCCCTCGCCCGCACCGGAACCAACGCCGATGACGCCATTCAAGTTGTGGCAAAATACGTCTTTCACTCCATCGAGTGTGCGTCTTATCGAATTTCTCTCGTGCCCGACCTTCTCGACCGACCCGGCTTACCTGCCTCACCCGTCATAGTCCTGGATGCGGCGCCCCTGCCGCCGTTCGGTCAGTTCCGGGAGCTGCTCGGCGAGTTCGGCGGTGATGCCGGGCACATCGAGGGTCAGCAGCTGCCGGTCCCGCATCAGAATCCGCCCGTCGACGACGGTGGTGCGTACGTCGCCGGAGCTCGCGCTGTGGACGAGCGTGGCGGCGATGTCATGCAGAGGCTGGGTGTGCGGACCGGTGAGATCCACCAGAATCAGATCGGCCCGGCGTCCGGGCGCGAGCGCACCGACCTGGTCTCCGAGCCCAACGGCCCGTGCGCTCTGGGTGGTTGCGTGGCCGAGTGCCTGGCGGGCGGTGAGCCACGCCGGATCGTTCTCCACGGACTTCTGGATGAGCGCGGTGAGCGCCATGCTCTCCCACACGTCCAGAGTGTTGTTGGACGCGGCACCGTCGGTGGCCAGCCCGACGGGAATGCCGGCCGTAGCCAGCGCCCTGATGGGTGTGGTGTCCCAGGCGAACTTGAGGTATCCCCTGGGCGCGCTGGCGACCGCGATCCGTCCCGTGCCCCTCTGCAGTACGGACAGATCCTTTTCGGTGATCCCGGTGCCGTGCGCGATGAGCAGATCGACCTCCAGCAGCCCGGTCCGCTCCAGCACCTCGATGGGCGTACGCCCGCACCGGGCAAGGCTGTTCTCCGTCTGCGCCTTGTTCTCGGCGGCGTGGATGTGTACGAGGAGCCCGTGCCGGCCCGCGAGTTCGGCGGTGGCTGCCAGGTCGGCGTCGTCGACGGTGTACGGGGCGTGCGGAGCGAGCGAGGTGGTGATCCGGCCCTCGGCCGCGCCGCGCATCCGCAGTGCGAAGTCGACTGAGCGCTCGCGCCCTTCGGCCCCCTGACTGGAGAAGTAGGCCGCGCCGAGGTTGGCGCGCAGCCCGCTCTCGGTCACTGCGGCGGCCACCTTGTCCATCGAGAAGTAGTGGTCGGCGAAGGTGGTCACCCCGCCACGGATCATTTCGGCACAGGCGAGCTGCGCGCCGAGTTCGACGACGCGGTCGGTGAGGTTGGACTCGATGGGCCAGATCCAGTCGTTGAACCACTCCTCCACGGGCATGTCCTCGGCGATTCCGCGCAGGGCGACCATCGGTGTGTGGGTGTGGCAGTTGATCAGGCCGGGCATGGCGAGCTGCCCGCGCCCGTCGATGCGCTGGACGGCCGGGAGGCCGGCCACGGCACGCGCGGAGGTGACGGACTCGATGAGCCGGCCGCGTACGACGACGGCGGCGTCCTGAAGGAAGCCGATCCCCTTCTCTTCGTCGTGCACGAGGGCGATGCACCCGTCAATGATCAGATCCGCGGGCCGCTCGGCGTCCGCAGCAACCATTTGGTCCTCCTCCTGACGTCCTCGGGCTCCCAGTCTGTCGGTCCGGGTCTGTCCGCGGACACATCGAGGGATGCGCTCGTGCGGGTGGTTTCCGGACGAATTCGGCGTCCCGGCGTACTGCTTCGTGGCCCGATTGCCGTAGCCGCAACACACGCCGCCCTGCGGCCCCCGATGGAAGGACCGGCTCCCCGTGCCCACTGTGAAGCAGCGCACTCTCCTCGCCGTCGCCGGTGCCACCGTCGCCGTACTGACAGTGGGTGCGCCCGGCTCCCCCGCCGCGCTCGGCAGTGAACAGGCGAAGGCACCCAGGGCCTCGTCCACGGCGGCGCGTGGTGCGCCCTACATCGAGACGCGGCTGTTCTTCGGTACGGAGCGTCCGGACGGCGGCCCCGATGTGACCGACCGGCAGTTCATGGCGTTCATCGACCGCAGTGTCACGCCGAACTTCCCGTCCGGGCTGACAGTCCAGGACGGCCGCGGACAGTGGCGGGACTCCAACGGCACCATCGAGCGGGAGCGTTCGTACGAGCTGATCCTGCTCTACCCGGCCGCGGAGGCACACGTACGCGACCCGCAGATCGAGCGGATCCGCGAGGCCTACGCCGCGGCGTACGCACAGGACTCGGTGGCCCGGCTGGACGAACCGACGCTCGCCGACTTCTGAGAGCGGCCTCTCTGAGAGCGGCCTTTCTGATCTGAGAGCGCCCGGCTCAGTAGCGCACGGGCAGGGAGAGCAGCCCTCGGGCACGCATCGAAGGCCGCCACCGCAGCTCGCTGTGCGGGACGTCGAGCTCCAGCCGCGGAAACCGCTCAAGAAGCGCGGCAAGAGCGATCTCGGTCTCCATCCGGGCCAGGGGGGCGCCCAGGCAGTAGTGGATGCCATGGCCGAGCGCGAGGTGGCCGGTGGCGTCGCGGCCGATGTCGAGGCGGTCGGGGTCGGTGAAGCGGTGCGGGTCACGGTGGGCGGCCGCGAGCGAGAGCAGGACGGTCTCGCCCGCCGGGATCGTGACGCCGCCGATGGTGATGTCCTCGGTGGGGAAGCGGCGGATGGCCAGCGGTGCGGGTCCGTCGTAACGGGCCAACTCCTCGACGGCACCGCCCAGTCGGCCAGGGTCGGCGCGCAGCGCGGCCAGTTGGTCGGGGTGACTGAGCAGGGCCAGGGTGGCGTTGCCTATGAGGTGGACGGTGTTCTCGTATCCGGCGAACAGGATGAGGAAGGCCAGGGACATCAGCTCGTCCTCGTTCAGCCGGTCTTCCTCGTCGCGTACCGCGATCAGGGCGGAGAGCAGGTCGTCGGCCGGCTCGGCGCGCTTGCGGGCGATGAGCTGGGTGAAGAACGCCAGCATTCCCCCGACCGCTTCCTTCGCCCGTGACGGCTGCGCAGGGTCCGGGGCAACCAGGGCGTCGGTCCACGCCCGGAAATCGCGCCGGTCTTCCGAGGCCACGCCGAGCAGGTCGCAGATGACGTTGATCGGCAGCGGCGCGGCGTACGAGGCGATCAGATCGGCGCGGCCGTGCGGGGCGATGGCGTCCAGCAGCTGGTCGGCTGTCTTGCGGATCGGCTCGCGCAACTGCGCGATGTGACGCGGGGTGAACGCCCGGGACACCAGACGCCGGATGCGGGTGTGGTCCGGCGGGTCCATGTTGAGCAGATTCGCGTCCAGCGCCGGCGGCAGCGCGAGCCCGCGGTAGCCGCCGGGTGCCGCGTTGCGCTTGTCCAGGGAGAGCCGGGGATCGGCGAGTGCCTGACGTACGTCGTCGTAGCGGGTGACCAGCCAGGCCGGCAGCCCGTCCGTCCCTGCGATCCGGTGCACGGGCCCGGGCTCGCGGAGCCGCGCGTACACGGCGTAGGGGTCGGCCATCAGCTCGCTCGTCGGATCTTGGAGTGCCATGGCTCCACCCTAGAGGCGCCGCGTTCCGGAGCTGTCGACGGCTGTCTGCCGTATTCCGGCCCGGCAGTGGGCAGTTGTCCTTCATGACGGACCGCCCGCTGCTCCTCCTCGACGTCGACGGCCCCCTCAACCCGTACGCGGCGCGTCTGCCGCGCCTGCGTGGCTACGCGACACACCGCCTGCACCCCTCCTACTGGCTCTCCCACCAGCCCCCGGGCTCCCGCCGCCACCGCCGGGGCCTGCGCATCTACCTCAACCCGGCCCACGGCCCACGACTGACGGGCCTTCCCTTCGAACTGGCCTGGGCCACCACCTGGATGCACGAGGCCAACACCATGATCGCCCCGGGCATCGGCCTGCCCGCCGACCTCCCGGTGATCGAGTGGCCGGAACTCTTCGCGAAGGACCCGGACGGGCTGTACTGGAAGACCCGGCCGCTGCTGAAGTGGGCGGCGGGGCGCCCGTTCGCCTGGGTCGACGACATGATCACGGCCCTGGACACGGCGCATGTCGCGGCGCATCACGACGCGCCTGCGCTGCTGTTGCGGATCCATCCGCGGCGGGGGCTGCGGGAGGAGGACTTCGGCACGCTGGTCAGGTGGGCGGAGGGCTTGTGACGCCGGCGGACTTGACCGCCGCGGGCACTACCGCACCGAGCGACCGCGGGCTGCCGGCCCGGCCTGCTCCTCGCGGCGGGTGCGCAGCAGGAGCGCGACCCAACTGCGGTAGGGCGCCCAGTGATCGCTGATCCCGGCGAGCCGGCGCGCATCGGAGGCGTCGGGATCGCCGAGGCCGTAGGCATCGGCCATCGAAGCGTGAAGCCGGCGTTCATGACGGGGGAAGACGTCGGGGTGTCCGGCGCCGCGGATGAGGATGAGCTCCGCGGAGAAGGGGCCGATGCCGGGCAGGGTCCGCAGATGAGCGAGGGCGTCTTCCGTCGGCATCGCGCGCAGCCGGGCGGCGTCGAGATCACCGGCGAGAGCCGCGTCGGCGAGGACACGCAGCCGTTCGACCTTCGTCTCGGGCAGGCCCGGAACACGGCTGAGTCCGCGCAGGACCAGCGGGGTGGGGAAGGCGTGCAGCGACTCCCCGGCGACGGTGACGCGCGGTCCATGGTGCTCGGCAATGCGGGCCTTGATCGCGGCGGCCTGGACCATCCGGATGCGGTGGCCGATGACCGCCCAGGCCGCGGCCTCGTACGGCGAGTAGAAACACACCGGCCGCAACCCCGGGTACGCCGCGATGAGCTGGGCCACGACGGGATCGGCCTCGGCGAGCCGTGGGAACCCGCTGCCGTCCACGTCGAGCGAGAGGATGCGGGCCAGTTGCGCCCGCACCGCGCTCATCCCATCCGATTCCGCAGTTGCCGTGCCCATCCCGTCGTTGCCCGGATTCCCGGTGTGCACGGTGACATCCGCCTGTACGGTCCCCTCCGACCCCTCCGACCCCTCCGACCCCTCCGACCCCTCCGACCCCTCCGCCTGCCTCACCTCCGCGCTCACCGTCGAGTGGCCGTCGTCGGCGGGAAAGGCCAGGCGCAGCACCCTGCCGTCCGAGGCGTCGCGGTACCCGGCGGGTGTAAAGCCCTCCAGGAACCGCAGGCTCGCCGCAAGTGAGAACGGCCCACGCGGGGTGATGACGATGGCGGTCATGGTCAGCCTTCGTGCGTGGTGATGGCGTACCCCTCAGGGCCGACGAACGTGAACATCCTGCCGAACGGACCATCCTCGGGTGCCTTGACGATGGGGATCCCGGCGGCGTGGAGCCTGTCGTGCAGGGCCTGCGCGTCAGTGGTCCGGAACCACAGGGCGACCCCGAGGCCGGGCCGCTCGACGGCGCCGAGATCCACTCCCGGCAGCGGCTCACGAACGGCGAACGGAACCGGCTCGGTGGCGAACACCACGGCGCCGGGCGGCGAGGCAGGCGCCCGGCGCAGCCCGAGGTGCTTCTCGTAGAAGGCGGCAGCCGCTTCGACATCGCGCACCTGCAGAGCGATGAAGTCCGGGCCGCTGGCGGTCACAGTCATGAGCACTCCTCGATCGTGTTGCATGTCAGGACTTTGACATAAGCGGAAGATAGACGGCGCCGCGCTGACATGTCAAACTCCTGACATGCACGATGGGACTGCTTCCAGCCAGGCTCCGCGGGCCGCCGACGTGACCGAGCGCCTGGGATACCGCCTCAAGCGCGCCGCCGCGGCGCTGCGCAGCGCGATGGACAGAGCACTGCGTGAGTACGGCCTGACGGTGCCGCAGTACGCCTGCCTCGAACTCCTCGACCAGCGCCCCGGCCTGTCCAACGCCGAGCTAGCCCGCGGCACCTTCGTCACGCGGCAGTCCATGAACGTCGTCCTGCGCGGACTGCAGGACGCCGGCCTCATCACCCGGCCGGCCACCACCGACCGCGGTCGCGCTCTGCCGGCCCACCTCACCGAGGAGGGCCAACGTCGGCTCGCGGCGGCACGCTCCGCCGTCTACGCCATCGACCAGCGCATGACCGACGCCGTCCCGGAGCAACGCCTCGCCGAGCTCCTCGCCGACCTAGACCACATGGCGGCGGCACTCGACGGGTGAGAACGGCCGCGCGTCAAGGGCGATCGAGCACCAGACGGTCTTCAGGACGGGATCACTGCGGTCGATGCCCCAGTCGGCAGCGAGGGCGTCGACGAGAAGCAGGCCGCGACCGCCCTCGGAGTCGAGGGGTGCGGCCCCGAGTTCAGCCGGGGCGGGCAGCCCTCGGTCGCGGCGGGCATCGCTGACCTCCATACGGAGCATGCCAGGAGGAATAACGGTGAGCCCCAGCCGGAAATCCCGGCCGGGGACACGGCCATGCGTGATGGCATTCGCGGTGAGTTCAGCCGTCAGGAGGGCAGCGGTCCGGGAGGAGTCGGAGTCGTACGGCCAGCCCCAGGCTTGAGTTGCTGAGTGGCGAGCCGTCGGGCGAGGCGGGCGCCACGGCGAGTCGCGCTCAGCCGGACCGTGAAGCGGTGGGTGGGGACGGGGAGTTCGGTGCTGACGGTTTCGTGATTCACATCACTCAGCGTGTCCGTGCGTGCGTAACCTGAACAGGAGCGTTGTCGGTACGCAGCGTGATTGTCCAAGCTCGGAGGCGTGCTGTCCGGGTTGTCGGGCGTGACGCGGAGCGCAGGGCGGCGTTGGGCAGGGGCGCGTCGAAGGTGGGACAGCATGGCGAATACGACAGGGCCGATGGACGACGAGGCGGAACAGCAGCCGGACTGGGACGAGGGGACGGCGGAACTCCTCAAGACCGTCGGCAAACAGGTCAGGCTGTGGCGGGAACGGGCCCACTTGACGCAGGCCGAGGTCGGCAAGGCGATCGGCTACACCGAGCACCAGGTCTCGGCAGTCGAGCGAGGTCGGCGCATCCCGAAGCCGGAGTTCCTGGACAGGGCGGACGAGGCGCTGGGGGCGGGCGGAATCCTGGCTGCGTTCAAGGAGGACGTGGCGCAGGCCCGGTACCCGAAGAAGGTGCGAGACCTTGCGCGATTCGAAGCGGATGCCGCCGAGTTGGGCGCCTACGCCAGTTCCGTCATCCACGGACTGTTGCAAACCGAGAGCTACGCCCAGGGGCTGTACCGCATGCACCGGCCGATGCTGGACGAGGACGCCATCGAGCGAAATGTGGCCGCGCGCATGGCCCGGCAGGAGATCTTCGAGCGGCGGCCGGCGCCGTTCTTGAGTTTTGTCCAGGAAGAGGTGACGCTGCGCCGCCCGGTCGGTGGCAGGATGGTGATGCGCGGCCAGCTCGAACGACTATTGCATGTGGGGCAGTTGCGGAACGTCGAAGTCCAAGTAATGCCGACGGACCGTGAAGATCACGCGGGCCTGGGCGGCGGGTCGTTCCTCCTGCTGGACCCCAGGAACGGCCACAAAGTGGCGCACTCGGAGGCAGCATTGTTCAACCGCGTGACCGCCGAACGCAAAGAGGTCCGTGTCCTTGAGGCGCGGTATGGGATCATCCGAGCGCAGGCTCTCACGCCACGGGAGTCACTGGCATTCATCGAGAAAGTGCTGGGAGAGACATGATCAGCAAGTCCTCTGTCGAGAGTGTCGCCGGGCTGGCGTGGTTCAAGAGCAGCTACAGCACCAGCGACGGCCCCGAGTGCGTCGAGGTCGCCTCCGCCCCCGGCACCGTCCACGTCCGGGACTCCAAGGACAAGGCAGGCGCGCAGCTCGCCTTCACAGACGGCTCATGGGCGGCGTTCGTTCCGTTCGCAGCCTCCCGCTAGCACCAACTGCCCTGCATCCCAAGGCATTTGCTCGCCTCAAACCTGCCGTGCCCCTGTCCCCCTGGTCGGAGGGCGAGCTGCCCACCTGCTTCTGAGTGGCCCCGCGCGCTGCCGGGCGCCGACCAGCTCGGCACGGGCAGTCCAGGTCGGCGCCGACGGCTCCGGGATCGGGTGAGCCGCGCGAGCCACGGGCCCCCTTCGGCTGAATCCAGGTCCTGATGCAGGCAGCCCGGTCGCTCAGTCCGTCATCTGCCGAGCAGCGCGGCGAGCGCGCCGACCGGGTCGGTGTCCGGAGTGCCGCGGGGCCACCAGTCCTCGCGGTCCGCGTCCGATTCATAGCCGTACCAGAGGCCGTTGCGGCCGAAGCGGAGCTGCAGCGTGCGGGTGGAGAGGTGGTTGCGCCAGGGCCGGAAGTGCGGGAAGTCGGCGGCGATCAGGGCGGGGCGGGCACGGTCGAAGGAGCCGGCGGGCGGGTCCCAGGGTTCTTCGAGTACGGCGAGGGCTTCGAGCCCTCCCTGGCGCCAGGCCGCCACCGCGCGGGCCAGGTCGGTGGGAGTGTGATCGGTGGCGGCTGCCAGATCGCGGTAGAGGGCGCGGGTGGAGGCGGTCAGGCCCGAGCCGGGGTGGGCGGCGGCCAGGCGGACCGCGTCCTGCCATTCCGTCAGCTCCGCGGTGGGGTCCGTGCCGGTGGTGAGGAGGGTGTGGGCGCGGGCGGCCGCCTCGGTGGCGAGGAGATCCAGGGCGAGCGGGTCGGGCGCGCCGGGCGAGTGGGGGTAGGACGGTGGACGGCCCGGATGGGCCGGAGCCGGGAACGGGGGCGGGAGGGCCGGTAGCGAGCGAGGGGCGAGAGCCTCGCGGGCCGGGACCGTCGGAACGGCAGTGGCGGCGGCCGCGGTGGTGCGCTCGGCGGCCGAGCGGGCCGCGTTGCGATGAGCGAGTGAGGCGAGGATTTCCCGTTCGCCCATGCCCCGCATCAGGAACAGCACGAACGGGTCCTCGTCCAGCAGCCGGGCCGTCTGGTAGCAGAGCGCCGCCGCGTGCTTGCAGGGGTAACCGTCGTCCGGGCAGGAGCAGTCGGGGATCAGATCGCCCGGCGTGGGCAGGAGGTCCGCCACGGTCGCCAGTGCGTGCGGCACGTCCTTGTCGAGCAGGGCCGCGATGTGATCGGGTCGGGCCGCCGCGGCGGCCAGGAAGTCGTCCCAGTCGCCGTCGGAGAGGGTACGCAGGCGGATCTCCGTACGGTACGGGCGCGGTCTGCTGCCGTGGACGTACGCCACGACCCGGCCCGGCGTGACCGTGATCGCGTCGACATGGCCCCGGCCCGCGTACGCACGGCCCCGGACGAGGCGGGCCCGGTCCAGGGCCGAGTCCTCCAGCGCCTCCACCCAGGTGTTGCCCCACCAGCTGGACGCGAACTCCTCGCCGGTGAGGGGCTCCAGGGCGGGGAACGTACGGCGGCGGTCGTCGTGGCGGGGGCGGGCGGGTTGGGAGCGCGGGATCATGAGGGCCTCCGCAGGGAGACGAGGTCGGCCAGCTCACGATCGGTCAGTTCGGTCAGGGCCGCCTCTCCGGAGCCGAGGACCGCGTCCGCCAACGCCCGCTTGGACGCCAGCATTTCGGCGATGCGGTCCTCCACCGTGCCCTCCGCGATCAGTCGGTGGACCTGCACCGGCTGTGTCTGGCCGATGCGGTACGCCCGGTCCGTCGCCTGCTCCTCCACGGCAGGGTTCCACCAGCGGTCGAAGTGGATGACATGGCCGGCCCGGGTCAGATTCAGACCGGTGCCGGCGGCCTTGAGGGAGAGGATGAAGACCGGGATCTCTCCCGACTGGAAGCGGTCCACCATGCGCTCGCGCTCGACCACGGGGGTGCCGCCGTGCAGGAGTTGGGACGGGATCGCCAGGGACGTGAGGTGCGACGCGAGGATGCGGGCCATGGAGACGTACTGGGTGAAGATCAGGACCGAGCCGTCCTCGGAGAGGATCGTCTCCACCAGTTCGTCGAGGAGAGCCAGTTTGCCGGAGCGGCCCGCCAGCCGGACGGTGCCGACGCCTGTCGCAGCGCCGTGCTCCTTCAGGCTGTGCTCTTTCAAAAACTGCGCGGGATGGTTGCAGATCTGCTTCAGCCCGGTGAGCAGCTTCATCACCAGACCACGGCGCGCGATGCCCTCCGCGCCCTCGATCGCCGCCATCGTCTCCCGTACGACGGCTTCGTAGAGGGACGCCTGCTCGCGAGTGAGCGCGACGGGATGGTCGGACTCCGTCTTCGGCGGCAGTTCGGGCACGATGCCCGGATCGGACTTCTTGCGGCGCAGGAGGAAGGGGCGCACGAGCCGCGACAGCCGCTCGACCGCGTCGTCGTCCTCACCGTTCTCGACGAGGCGCGCGTGCCGGGAGCGGAAGGCCTTCAGCGGGCCGAGCAGTCCGGGAGTCGTCCAGTCCAGCAGCGCCCACAGCTCGGAGAGGTTGTTCTCGACGGGTGTGCCGGTCAGAGCGACGCGGGCCGGGGCCGGGATGGTGCGCAGGGCTTTGGCCGTCGCCGAGAACGGGTTCTTGACGTGCTGCGCCTCGTCGGCGACGACCATCCCCCAGGTGTGCGCGGCCAGCCGGTCCGCGCTCGTCCGCATCGTGCCGTACGTGGTGAGGACGAAGCCGCCGTCGAGCTCGGGCAGTGTGCGGTCGGCGCCGTGGAAGCGGCGCACCGGTACGCCGGGGGCGAAGCGGGCGATCTCCCGCTGCCAGTTGCCGAGCAGCGAGGCGGGGCAGACGACCAGCGTCGGGGCCGTCCGGGCACGATGGAGGTGGAGGGCGATCAACGTGACCGTCTTGCCGAGGCCCATGTCGTCCGCGAGGCAGCCGCCGAGCCCGAGCGAGGTCATCAGGTCCAGCCAGGCCAGGCCACGCAGCTGGTAGTCGCGGAGCGTGGCGGCAAGGCCGGCCGGAGGCGCGACAGGTGCGGAGGCCGCGGTGAGCCGGTCGCGAAGTGCCGCCAGCGCGCCCGTCGGCACCGCCTCCACCGTCTCGCCGTCCACCTCCGCCGTGCCGGTCAGTGCCACGGCCAGCGCGTCGACCGGCTCGAGCAGCCCCAACTCCCGTTTGCGCGCCTTCCGTACGAGACCGGGGTCGACGACCACCCACTGGTCCCGCAACCGCACGATCGGACGGTGCGACTCGGCCAGCGCGTCCATCTCCCGCTCGGTCAGCGGATCGCCGTCCAGCGCCAACTGCCAGTTGAATTTGAGCAGTTCCTCGCTGTCGAAGAACGGTGTGCCGTCCGTCGCCGAGCCGGGCGCGGACCGTACGACCGCGGCGGCCGAGAGCGTACGCGCCAGCTCCTTCGGCCAGTGCACCGCTACCCCGGCCGCGGCCAGGCGTGCCGCGCCCGGTCCCAGCAGCTCGTACAGCTCGTCCTCTGTCAGCGGGAGCACATCGGGCACGTCCCGTTCCAGCAGCCGGGCGAGTGGCGGCCAGACCCGCGCCGCGCGGCGCAGCGCCAGCACCGCGTCGATCCTGGCGCGCGGCCCGAAGTCCTCGTCGCCGTCGCCCGCCCACAGCCGGGTCGCGTCGATGACGAGCGTCGGGTCGGCGAGGCTGTGCACCTGGACGAGGGCCGCGCCGGCATTGCGCTCCGCGCCGTCCTCCTCGGCGATGTCGAAGAGCTCGAACGCGGACAGGTCGAGGCGGAGCGAGACCCGCACTCCCGCGTCCATGCCCGCCGCGGCCTCCGCCGCCCACTCCCGTGCGGCGGGCAGATGCTGCGCGGAAAGGGCCGCGAACGGCGCTCCCGCTGCATACGGCGCGGCAGGCGTACGCGGCAGGGTGTCGGCCACCGCGTCGAAGAACGACCGGACCAGCGACTCGGGCTCCGGCAGCCGCAACGGCCGCAGCTCACCGACGGGAACGGCATGCGCCTCGTACGGCATGGCGGCTGCGATCGCCCGCAGCTGGGCGATGTCGTCGGCGTCCAGCGGGCCTGCCCGCCATGCGTCATGGTCGGTCGCGGTCAAGCCGGGCAGCAGCCTGCCGCGCGCCACCAGATGGACCGCGTGCAGCGCGGCAGCGCCCCAGCAGGCCGCGGCGGGGTGCGCGGCCGGGTTCCGACGGGCCCGGGTCAGCAGCGGTACGGCTTCGGCGACCGGCAGCAGCACGGCGGGGACCGTGCGGCTGCGGACGCCGGTGCCGTGCCGGCGTACGACCGTGAGCTCGCCGCTCGCGTCCCGGAGCCGGTCGCCGTCCGGGTCCCAGAAAGCGACCCGCCCCTCGCGCGGCAGTGCGGCCGGCACAAAGACCGCAGCGCAGGTGTGCAGCAGCTGCCGCATGTCGGACGTCATCGGGTCACCTCCCTCTGCCGATCACGTACCGGAGTACTGGATCTACGACCTTACGGGTGAGGTCTGACAACGGGCTCCGACAGCCGGCCGGGACGGCTCGGCAGGCACCTCAGCACACCTCAGCAGGCACCTCAGCAGGCACCTCGCGGACGCCGCCGTCGCCCGCAGCTTCCGCTCGGCTGCACGTCCAGGCGCTCCGCCGGCACCAGAAACAGCCGGTACTCCTCGCGCTTGCTGCCCACGAGCAGCTCGACACCGCACTCCGGCGCCGGAAGCCGCAGGCCGTCGGTCACCGGCTCGAAGGGCATCATGTTGAGCGCCGCCCACCCCACAGCGCCGATCTCGGCCGAGGCAGGCGTCCGGTCGTCAGGGACGCCGGAACGTTTCCTACCCGGCCGGGCCCGCGCTCACCCGGCAGCGCGGCCGAGGCGGCGGAGCTCAGGCGGCGGAGCTTACGCGGCAAGACTTATGCCGCAGGGGCCTATGCGGCGGGAGGCACCGCGGGCGGCAACGGCGGCACGGGCTGGACCGGCTGAACCGGCGACGACTCCACCGGCGGACTCTCCTGCGACGGTGACTCGGGCTGCGACTCCGGCTGCGCGGGATGCGACGGCAAGGCCTGCTGCGGCTCGGACGGGGACTGCGCGGGCTGCTGGGCCCGTTCCAGGAAGCGCAGCAGCTCCACCGGGAACGGCAGCACCAGGGTGGAGTTCTTCTCGGCCGCGACGGCGACGACTGTCTGCAGCAGCCTCAACTGAAGGGCAGCCGGCTGCTGGGACATCTCCTTGGCGGCCTCGGCCAGTTTCTTGGAGGCCTGGAGCTCGGCATCGGCGTTGATGACCCGGGCCCGGCGCTCACGGTCCGCCTCGGCCTGGCGCGCCATCGACCGCTTCATCGCCTCGGGCAGGGACACGTCCTTGATCTCGACCCGGTCGATCTGCACACCCCAGCCGATCGCCGGACTGTCGATCATCAACTCCAGTCCCTGGTTGAGCTTTTCGCGGTTGGAGAGCAGATCGTCCAGATCGCTCTTGCCGATGATCGACCGCAGTGATGTCTGCGCCATCTGCGAGACCGCGAAGCGATAGTCCTCGACCTGGACGATGGCATCGGGGGCGTCCACGACCTTGAAATAGATCACGGCGTCGACCCTGACCGTCACGTTGTCCCGCGTGATGCCGTCCTGCGCGGGCACCGGCATCGTCACGATCTGCATATTGACCTTACGCAGCCGGTCGATGAAGGGGACGATCATGGTGAAGCCCGGGGCCCTGACGTCGTCACGCAGCCGACCCAGGCGGAAGACCACGCCCCGCTCGTACTGCTTGACCACCCTCGCGCCCGCCATCGCGTACAGCACACAAGCGGACGCGGCCGCCGCGCCCGCAGCCACCAGCTCCTCGACCATCAGGGCACCCCCTACCGTCCGAGCCGGATGTTAATTACCACGGTATGCCCGGTATACCCCCTCGGTCGAGCTCTCACCCGCCCCTACCGCCCCACCTCAGCAGGAAGGCCGCACCCCGGTGCGGGTGCGGCCCACGGGCGGCTTCTAGAGGCGCTTGCGCGCGAGGGCGACGAGCTCGGCCGTGTGATTGCGCCGCACCCAGGCGATCCCGCCGAAGATGACGAAGAGGATGACGGGCGTGATCGCGTACTGGCCGTCGAACACGGTCATCTGCGTGATGAAGGCGCCGATCATCAGACCCATGAAGGCGAGCGCCGAAAGACCGGAGAGGATCGGGATCACCAGCGCGATCGCGCCGGCCAGCTCCAGACCGCCCGTCAGATGCATGAACCAGTCGCCGAAGCCGATCTTGTCGAAAGCCTCCGTCGCGGAGGAGTGGGCGACAAGCTTGGGCCCGGCGCTCGGGATCGCCATGAACACCGCGAGCACGATCTGGAGCGTGCGCACCGCGAGGTGCGAGCGGCGGCTCAGCGTCGTTCCGGTAGCGGTGGCGGCGACGGTGTTCGAGGTGGTGACGGGGGTTGCTGCGGACATTGTGGTCTCCTCCGGTAAGCGTTCCGTAGTGCTTTCGGAGAGGTAGACCGGGAGGGGGCCCAGGACTCATCGCCGCCCCGGGCCCCAACTTCAAAATCTTCAACTGCGCCTGTCCGGCGCCTTGGGCCGCGCCCGGACCCGGCTTCGAGGGCTCATATCGCGAACCAGCCGTGCCCGCCGTACCAGTGGCGGCCTGCTCGCAGATGGTCGCCGACGGCGCGCTCCACGCCCGTTCTGCGCGGCAGGGCGTCCCTCGGCAGTTCTGGATCGCCGAACACGAACGCGACCGGAGCGCCGTCGTCGGCTTCCTTCTCCACGTACGCGGTCCGGAAGCGGTCCTGGAAGCGGACGATGTTGGAGTCCTTCGGCAGATACTCGGCGAGCTGGGGGTCGAGCAGCCAGGAGTGGCAGGTGGCCACGCGGTAGGGCTCTTCGGGGAAGTGGCGGGCGAAGAACTCCCGGGCTCTCGCGAGGGAACGGTCGCACGCCTCGGGCGTGATCGGCCCGAGGAAGTCCGGGATATGCACATTCAGGGCGAGGTCACCCGGCTCGAACGGCAGCCCGGCCGCCCGCACGGCCTCACCGGTACGGCCGCCGAGCCGGGAACGCTGGAACTGCAGCCGCCCCAACTGGTAGATCTCGCCCCGGAAGTGCAGCCCGATCCAACCAGGAATCAACAGCCCGCCCGTGCCACGCCGCCGTCGGTGAACGGCGACATTGCGCCCGAGGTCGGCGAGCGTACGGCGGGAGACGTCGTCCGGGACGGACTGCTCCCGGTGGTACGCCCGTACGTACGGGAGCGCGGCGACGAAGACGTACACCGGGAGCCAGCGGCCGACCGCCCCTGACTTCTCGGGCAGCCGCGGCAGTTCCCCGCCACCGCCGATCCTTCCCATGTCCTGGACCAGCTCCCGCACGCCCGACTCCAGGAGCCGGCGCAGCCCGGGGTCCGACATCATCCGGCCCCGCAGGGCGAGGAGTTCATTGATGTCCTCGTGCGGTACTGCCAGATCCACCAGCGCCTCGGCCAGGCCGTCCGCGTCCGGCAGCTCCACCAGCACGTTCGGCACCAGTGGCGCCTCCCCGGACTTCCGCGGATCCTGGCCCGGCGGACTGCCGTGCTCTGCCATGGGCTGCTTGTCCACTTCTCAGCTCCTCGACGTCGGACTGGGAGATGGGACCGGATGGAAAAGGGACCGGGTACGGACCGAACACTGACCTGATACTGGTGCATCCTGGAGTAGGAGATGCGAATGTCATGCGCACTGGGAGTGAACCGACAACTGCACGCAGTCCCCTGCGGTTGCGGCTCTGGCTGACCGTATGGGGCCTGATCTGGGCCGCTGCGGGCACCGCGGCCTTCACGCTGGCCGGACGCCCCGGCTGGGCGGCGGCCTGCGGAGCGCTGCTGCTGATCGTCACGGTCGATCTCGCCATGGTTCTGCGCCATATCCACCAGGGTCCGCACTACCAGCCGGGTCGCGACATACCGCCGTACGAACCGGACCACGGCGGCCGCCGGCCCAGACCCGGTCAGTAGATGTGGACGTTGGCCCCGAACAGCCCAAGCCCAGTGGATGCGGCCTGCCGCCAGGCTCGCAAGGGCCCGTCCAGGACGGGCTCCTCGCCCTCGTGGTAGTCGAGCCAGACCTGGTCCTCGGCCGCGACCCGCTCCTGCGGGGTGAAGGTGAGGGCTTCCTCGACCGCCGGCAGCGTCCGCCGGACCTCGTCCGAGGTCAGCAGGAAGTCCCCGCACCACCCCGGCAGCTGCGCGGCCCGCCGGGGACCTATCGCATGGAACAGCGCGCTGAGGGCGTAGTCCTTGGTGAAGACGGCGATGTACGGAGGCACTGCCTCGGCGAACGCCTCCCATATGTCGTAGAGGTGGAATCCGCAGTCGTCGCAGCAGTGCAGTTCGTTCAGGGGGATCTCGGACGTCAGCCGCAGGAAGGCATTGACGGCCTCGCCCCGCTCGCTCCCCAACGGCAGGTCGCGCCAACTCCGGTGATCGGGCAGCGGATCGGCACACCATGCCTGCCAGGCCCGCTGCGCCTGTGGCGACTCCCGGTGCCGCTCGATCAGCGGCTGGACCCGCGGCACCAGGCTCGCGATGACGTCGTCCTCGTGCGCGGTGATCGACCACGCGGAAGTGATCCCCATGGCAGTGCCCTTCCCCCGTCTCCACCGTGGATCTACGACGTTACGGGCTGGGTCTGACAACGGAGCGAAACAGCCTTCCCCAGGCCTCCGTCGGGCCTCCCCCGGGCCTCCATCAGGCTTCCGCCGGGCTTCCTCATGCCTCCGCGTCGAAGCGCGCAGCCTTCAGATACTCCGGCTTCGGGTCCAGCGCCGCCGCCAGCCGGAAGTGACGCTTCGCCTGCTCCGGGCGGCCGGCCCGCTCGAAGGTGCGGGCAAGTGCGAAGTGCGCGAAGGCATTGTCCGGCTCGCGCTCCAGGACCAGCTCGAACTCGAGCTCGGCCGGACGCAGTTGGGCCGCGGCGAAAAAGGCGCGAGCCCTCAGCAGCCGCGCCGCGGTGTTCTCCGGGTGGGCCGCGATCACCGAGTCCAGCAGCTTCACGGCCCCGCGCGGATCCCTCGCGGCCAGCAGATGCTCGGCCGCGCGGTAGTCGATTACGTGCGTATCCGGGTTGCTCTTGGGCACGGTCGCATCCTTCCCTCAGCTGGACGGTTCCAACACCGGGTCCGGCAGCCATATTCCGAACAGAAGACAAACCAACAGCTCAGCCGGGCGGCCGGACAGCTGAATCGAGTGCACGCTGCTCCCCGGAGCCGACAGGACACCCAGCGGCACGAGCGGGCCCCACGATCGACGGATGCCTAACGGGAACCGGACTCCGCGGCTGCTCGCTGGGTCAGCTCCGCCCAGACCTTCCGCACCTGCGGCTCCAGCTGTTCCAGCGGCCCGTCGTTGTCGATGACCAGATCCGCGATATCCCGCCGCTGCTCCCGTGTGGCCTGCGCGGCCATCCGCGCACGCGCCTCGGACTCGGCCATCCCACGCAGCCTTACGAGCCGGTCCAGCTGGGTCTCGGGCGATGCGTCCACCACGATCACCAGGTCGTACAGCGTCGCCAGACTGTTCTCGGTGAGCAGCGGTACGTCATGGATCACGACCGCGTCCGGCCCAGCCGTGCCCTCCAGCTCCATCGAGCGCGCGCCGACCAGCGGATGGACGATCGCGTTGAGCGCCGCCAGGCGGTCGGGGTCGGAGAAGACGATCGAGCCGAGCCTCGGCCGGTCCAGGGTGCCGTCGGCAGCCAGGATCTCGGGGCCGAAGGCTTCGACGACGGCAGCGAGCCCGGGCGTTCCGGGCTCGACGACCTCGCGAGCGATCTTGTCGGCGTCGATCAGCACCGCTCCGTACGAGACGAGCAGACGGGAGACTTCGCTCTTGCCGGCTCCGATTCCGCCGGTCAGGCCCACCTTCAGCATGAGCCGCAGCCTACGCGAGCGCTCTACGCGTCACCCTCCCGCTCCGCGAGGAAGCGTTCGAATTCGAGGCCGATCTCGTCGGCGGACGGCAGGTCCACCGGCTCGGCGACCAGACTGCCCCTGGTCTCGGCACCCGCCACGGCGTCGTACTGGTGCTCAAGTCCCTGCACCAGCGCCACCAACTCCTCGTCGCCCTCGCCGATCTGCCGCTCTATCTCGGTCTGGGTGCGATGCGCCTCGGTGCGCAGCGAATGGGCTACGCCCGGCAGGACCAGGCCCGTCGCGGCCGTGATCGCCTCCAGGGCGGTCAGCGCGGCGTCCGGGTACGAAGAGCGGGCGACATAGTGCGGCACATGCGCGGCAACGCCCAGAACGTCGTGTCCGGACTCCATCAGGCGGTACTCGATCAGCGACTCCGCGCTGCCCGGCACCTGCGCCTCGTCGAAGGGGCTGCGGTGGCCCGGCATGAGGTCCGTGCGGTTGCCGTGCGGGGTGAGCCCGACGGGGCGGGTGTGCGGGACGCCCATCGGGATGCCGTGAAAGTTGACCGAGAGGCGCACTCCGAGCCGCTCGACGATCTGCGCGACGGCGGCCGCGAAGCGCTCCCACTCCACATCCGGCTCGGGTCCCGACAGCAGCAGGAACGGCGCGCCTGTGGCGTCCTGGACGAGCCGGACGTCGAGTGTCGGGGTCTCGTAACCGCTCCAGCGGTCGCGCCGGAAGGTCAGCAGCGGGCGGCGGGCCCGGTAGTCCACGAGCCTGTCGTGGTCGAAGCGGGCCACGACCTGGTGGGGAAGGGTGTCGAGGAGGTTGTCGACGATCTGCTCGCCGGTCTCTCCCGCGTCGATGTATCCGTCGAAGTGGTACAGCATGACCAGGCCGCCCGAGTCCTGTGCGAGCGCCATGTCGACGACCGCGAGGCCCTTCGGCTCCCATTCGTACAAATCCTGCGGATCAAGCACGGTTACCGCTCCTCCTCGTGTTCGTAGAGAAGAACGCGTGGTGACGTACGGGCATTCCCGCCTCACACGATGAACACCTCTGAGGGGAAGCCCAGTTCACGGCAACGGGTTCACACCGAACTGGTCCAGACCTTGACATGACCATAACCCGTCCCTACGGTCACGGGCAGTCAGAGTTCACAAACTCGTCCGTCGTTCATATACAAGAACGGGAGGCGCCCCACATGCGTACCCGAAAACCGCTCCCCGCCTTACTGTCCTCCGCGCTCGCAACCGGCGGCCTGTCCTTGCTGGCCATCCCGGCACAAGCCGCCACAGTCATCGATGTGACCACCGCCGCCCAGCTGAAGTCCGCACTGTCCGCCGCCCGCCCGGGCGACACGATCCAGCTCGCCGACGGCACCTACAGCGGGAACCTCAAAGCGACGACGCCCGGCACCTCCGGCACCCGCAAGCGGAATGACGTAAGGCCCGCTCCCCCGGGGGGAGCGGGCCTTACTTTCAGCTAGTCACCAGCTGGGGCAGAGCGTCAGCTCTGGCCGCCGGCCAGCTTCTCGCGCAGGGCAGCCAGGGCCTCGTCCGACGCCAGGGCGCCGGAGTTGTCGTCCGACTCCGAGGAGTACGAACCGCCCGAGACACCCGCCGGGGCACCGCCGGCCGGGGCAGCAGCACCCTCGGCGGCAGCGGCCTCGTCGGCCTCGCGGGACTTGATGACCTGGGCCTGGTGCTGCTCGAAGCGCTGCTGCGCCTCGGCGTACTGGGTCTCCCACGCCTCGCGCTGGGTCTCGAAGCCCGCCAGCCAGTCGTTGGTCTCCGGGTCGAAGCCCTCGGGGTAGATGTAGTTCCCCTGGTCGTCGTACGACGCGGCCATGCCGTACAGCGTCGGGTCGAACTCGACCGAGGCCGGGTCGGCACCGAAGGACTCGTTGGCCTGCTTCAGCGAGAGGCTGATGCGACGACGCTCGAGGTCGATGTCGATGACCTTGACGAAGATCTCGTCGTTGACCTGGACGACCTGCTCCGGGATCTCCACGTGGCGCTCGGCCAGCTCGGAGATGTGGACCAGGCCCTCGATGCCCTCGTCGACGCGGACGAACGCACCGAACGGAACGAGCTTGGTGACCTTACCCGGGACGACCTGACCGATCTGGTGGGTCCGGGCGAACTGCTGCCACGGGTCTTCCTGCGTCGCCTTGAGCGACAGGGAGACGCGCTCGCGGTCCATGTCGACGTCGAGAACCTCGACGGTGACTTCCTGGCCGACCTCGACAACCTCGGAGGGGTGGTCGATGTGCTTCCAGGAGAGCTCGGAGACGTGGACGAGACCGTCGACGCCACCCAGGTCCACGAAGGCACCGAAGTTGACGATCGAGGAGACGACGCCGGAGCGGACCTGACCCTTCTGCAGGGTGGTGAGGAACGTCTGGCGAACCTCGGACTGGGTCTGCTCGAGCCAGGCGCGGCGGGACAGGACCACGTTGTTGCGGTTCTTGTCCAGCTCGATGATCTTCGCCTCGAGCTCCTTGCCCACGTAGGGCTGGAGGTCGCGGACGCGGCGCATCTCGACGAGAGAAGCCGGCAGGAAGCCACGGAGGCCGATGTCGAGGATGAGACCACCCTTGACGACCTCGATGACGGTACCGGTGACGATGCCGTCCTCTTCCTTGATCTTCTCGATGGTGCCCCAGGCACGCTCGTACTGAGCGCGCTTCTTCGAGAGGATCAGGCGGCCTTCCTTGTCCTCCTTCTGGAGAACCAGGGCCTCGATCTCGTCGCCGACCTTGACGACCTCGTTCGGGTCGACGTCGTGCTTGATCGAGAGCTCGCGGCTCGGGATGACACCTTCGGTCTTGTAACCGATGTCGAGCAGGACCTCGTCCCGGTCGACCTTCACGATGACGCCGTCGACGATGTCGCCGTCGTTGAAGTACTTGATCGTCTCGTCGATCGCGGCGAGGAAGGCTTCCTCGTTACCGATGTCGTTGACCGCTACCTGCGGAGTGGTGGCGGTGGTCTCGGTGCTGCTCGTCATGTGGGTAAGGGCTCCGGTACGGACGGTGAGTCGTAGGTACTGCTACGCCGAGAGCCCGTATCGCAGCTGCAGAAGCCGGACAGCCTGGGAAGCGCCGACCCAAGAAACCCGGGCGGCGCCTCGTGAACCGAGGGGACATGCATACAGATGCGAGCGCGGCCTGCTCTGTCTGAGGCGCGCAGGCCCGCAGCGCAACTTGTAGCATACGGGGGCAGCCGGGCACGGTCAATGCGCGAAGGCGCACACCCGGGGCGGAACGCCCCATACCCGGCACAACTAATGTTTGCCGAGGCCACGTGGCCGCCATCGGTCGCGCTGAACGCAAACTACAACGACGGTGACGATGTTCCAAGATTTTGAGCCGGAAGCCACCCGCCGTAACGCCGGGGACTCGGAGAGCAGCCACGCCAGCCGCGGCTGGTGGGACCGGAACGCCGACGAGTACCAGACCGAACACGGCGCGTTCCTGGGGGACGAGGGTTTCGTGTGGGGGCCGGAGGGTCTCGACGAGGCGGAGGCCGGTCTGCTGGGGCCCGCCGGGTCGCTGAAGGGACTCTCTGTTCTCGAGATCGGCGCGGGCGCGGCGCAGTGCTCACGCTGGCTGGCCGCACAGGGCGCGCGCCCGGTGGCCCTGGACCTCTCCCACCGGCAGCTCCAGCACGCGCTTCGGATCGGCGACAGTGCCGGCCACGTACCGCTGGTGGAAGCGGACGCGGGGGCGCTGCCGTTCCGGAACGGCTCCTTCGACCTGGCGTGCTCGGCCTACGGCGCGGTTCCGTTCGTGGCCGAGCCGGTGAAGGTCTTCCAGGAGGTACGGCGTGTACTGCGGCCGGGCGGGCGGTGGGTCTTCTCGGTGACGCACCCGATCCGCTGGGCCTTCCCCGACGAGCCGGGGCCCGAGGGGCTCTCCGTGGCCGCTTCGTACTTCGACCGCACTCCGTACGTCGAACAGGACGAACGGGGGCGCGCGGTATACGTCGAGCACCACAGGACGCTCGGCGACCGGGTCCGGGACGTGGTGGCGGGAGGCTTCCGGCTGGTGGACCTGGTCGAGCCGGAGTGGCCGGCCTGGAACAGCCAGGAGTGGGGTGGCTGGTCCCCGCTGCGCGGACATCTGATCCCGGGGACTGCGATCTTCGTCTGCGAGCGCGACTGAGGTCATCGGCCGAGCCTGTGGGACGAGCTCGGGCAATGAGCTTTCGGAACGAGCTCGGGCAATGAGCTTGTGGAACGAGCTCGCGGAATGAGCTTGTGCACCGAGCTCGCGTCAGGGCCTGCGCCAGGACCATCTGAATCAGCTCCCCCCGGCATCTTGCGAGACTGGGGCGGTGATCCGCGAAGACGTCCTCGCCGGCCTGCCCGTACAGAGCGCCGTGCCCGCGCTCAGGCATGCGCTCGACACGCACGGCTGCGCGGTGCTGTGCGCGCCGCCCGGGACCGGCAAGACCACGCTCGTACCGCTGGTGCTGTCCGGGCTGGTGGGTGGCGGTCCTGTGCGGCGTGTGGTGGTCGCCGAGCCGCGGCGGATCGCGGCGCGGGCCGCGGCGCGGCGGATGGCGTGGCTGCTCGGCGAGCAGGTCGGCGGGAAGGTCGGTTTCACCGTGCGCGGGGAGCGGGTGGTGGGGCGCGGGACGGTGGTGGAGGTCGTGACCACCGGTGTGCTGCTGCAGCGGCTGCAGCGCGACCAGGAACTGGCCGGGGTCGATGCGGTGATCCTCGACGAGTGCCACGAGCGGCATCTGGACGCGGACACAGTGGCCGCGTTCCTGCTGGACGTACGGGCCGCGTTGCGGCCGGAGCTGCGGCTGGTCGCGGCCTCGGCGACCACGGACGCACAGGGCTGGGCGCGGCTGCTCGGCGATGCGCCGGTGGTGGAGGCGGCCGGGGTCGCGCATCCGGTGGAGGTGGTCTGGGCGCCGCCGGCGCGGCCCGTACGGCCGCCGCACGGGATGCGGGTCGATCCGGCGCTGCTGACCCATGTGGCCTCGGTGGTGCGGCGGGCGCTGGCCGAGCGCGCCGGCGATGTGCTGTGTTTTCTGCCCGGAGTGGGTGAAATCAGCCGGGTCGCGAGCCAGTTGGTCGATGTGGGCGCGGAGGTGCTCCAGGTCCACGGGCGGGCGCCGGCCGCGGTGCAGGACGCGGTGCTCGCGGGCTCTTCAGGGGTACGGAGGGTGGTGCTGGCCACCTCGGTCGCGGAATCGAGCCTGACGGTGCCGGGCGTGCGGGTCGTCGTGGACGCGGGTCTGGCGCGCGAGCCGCGTACCGATCACGCGCGAGGCCTGAGCGCGCTGACCACGGTGCGGACCTCGCAGGCGGCGGCGCGGCAGCGGGCGGGGCGGGCCGGCCGCGAGGCTCCGGGCACGGTGTACCGCTGCTGGGCCGAGGCGGAGGACGCCCGGCTGACGCGGTTCCCGTCGCCCGAGATCAAGGTCGCCGACCTGGCTGCGTTTGCTCTGCAGGCGGCATGCTGGGGCGATCCGACGACTTCCGGCCTGGCGCTGCTCGACCCGCCTCCGGCCGGTGCGCTGGCCGCGGCGCGTTCGGTTCTTGCCGTGATCGGCGCGGTGGACACGGCAGGCCGGGCGACCGAACGGGGCGTACGGATGGCCCGGCTTGGCCTGCATCCGCGGCTGGCGCGGGCGCTGCTGGACGGCGCACAAGAGGTGGGCACGCGCCGGGCCGCGGAGGTGGTCGCACTGCTCAGCGAGGAGCCACCGCGGGAGTACGGCGACGACCTGGCCGCGGCCTGGCGCACGGCGCGCCGTGGCGGCGACGCGTATACGGGGCGCTGGAGGGCGGAGGCGGGGCGGCTGGAGTCGTCGCTGTCCGTTCGCCACCCCGCGTCGTCCCGCAACCGGGGCTCTGCCCCGCACCCCGAGCCGCAATCGCCGGCGGGGCCTGGTTCCGACGACGCCGTCGCCGGGCTCGTCGCGGCGCTCGCGTTTCCCGAGCGGGTGGCCCGGGCCCGGGGCGAAGGAGCGTTTCTGATGGCCTCCGGGACCGGGGGCGAGCTCGTCGCCGGGTCGCGGCTGCGCAGCGCGCCCTGGCTCGCCGTCGCTGTCGCGGACCGCCCCGCGCATGCCGCCTCGGCACGGGTGCGGCTCGCCGCCGTCATCGACGAGGACACGGCGCGTACGGCCGCATCGCATCTGCTCGTCGCAGCCGAGGAGGTCCACTGGGAGCACGGCGATGTCGTCGCACGCGAGGTGGAGCGGCTCGGGGCCGTCGAGCTCTCCGCGCGCGCACTGAAGGACCCGAACCCCGCTCTCGTACGCGAAGCCCTGCTCGAGGGGCTACGGCGCGAGGGACTCGGGCTGCTGCGCTGGACGCGGGAGGCGGAGGGGCTGCGCGAGCGGCTCGCCTTTCTGCACCGGCAGCTGGACGCGCCCTGGCCGGATGTGTCGGACGCCGCGCTGCTGGACCGCACCGATGAGTGGCTGGAGCCGGAGCTGTCCAGGGCCCGGCGGCGGGCCGATCTCGGACGTATCCAGGCCGGCCAGGCGCTGCAGCGACTGCTGCCCTGGGCGAGCGGCGACGCGGCCCGGCTCGACGAGCTGGCGCCGGAGCGGATCGAGGTGCCGAGCGGCTCGCGGATCCGGGTGGAGTACGGCGGGGCCCAGCCGGTCCTGGCCGTGAAGCTCCAGGAGCTGTTCGGGCTGCGCGAGACGCCCACGGTCTCGGGCGTGCCGGTGCTGGTGCATCTGCTCTCCCCCGCCGGGCGGCCGGCGGCGGTCACCGCGGACCTGGCGTCCTTCTGGAAGGACGGATACCGGTCCGTACGGGCGGAGTTGCGCGGTCGCTATCCCAAGCATCCCTGGCCCGAGGACCCGTCGACGGCCGAGCCGACCCGGCACACCAAGGCGCGGCTCAGCAGGGAAGCCTGAAGCTGACCCGAAGCTCACCCGGAGCTGAGTCGGAGCTGATCCGAAGAGCATTCCTGAGCTGATTCGGATGCCAGCGGGTCGGGGGCGCAGTGGGCCGTCAGGCAGGGACCGGCTCCGGCTCGCGCTCCGCTGCCGGGGCCTGCGGCCGGCGCCCGCGGGCTTCGAGGACCAGCGCGAGTGCCAGCAGTCCACCGCTCAGCACCAGGAAGCCCCATGGCAGGTACGAGGTCATCAGCAGTACCAACTGCCGCTGGGACTTGACCAGTTCGACGGTGGAGTCCACATAGTCCGGGCGCATCTTCACATGCCCGGCGAATGCGGTGACCTTGTCCCGGCCGCCCAGCAGCGTGCCGCCGCGCAGCTCCTCCCGGTGGATCTCCTCGCCGTTCACGGGACCGCCGGTGACCGGGTCGACCCAGAACATCCGCTTGGTGGTGTACCAGCGGGTGGTGCCGGTCTGCTTCTCCAGCGTGGTCGCGTCGATGCCGGGGATCGGCATCTTCTTCGGGTACGGCACCTTGGTCCACGGGATGGTCTGCTCGAAGTAGTAGACGTCGAGCCCGCGGAACTTCTGCGTCCCTTTGTAATGAATGGGCGCGGACGCACGCGCCTGGGCGTCGAAATACTGGTAATCCCGCTTCTCGGCGAGGAACGGCCATTTGAACTCGATGCCCTCGCGCCGCACCGCGTCGCCGTCGACCATTTCACCGGTGGCGTGCACGGGCGCCTGGCTGTGCGCGTCGAAGATGTAGCGCTCGGGGATCCGGGAGACCATCTTGCCGTCGGGGCCCTGGACGTAGGAGAGCGAGTCCCAGACGACGACGTCACGACCGGCGCTGCGCTCGATCTTCTCGGACTCCTCCACATTGCCCTTGAGGGTCTGCACGATGGTGACCTTCTCGACCTGCTTCGCCCGCAGGGAGCCGTAGTCGAGCAGGGTCGCGGGCTTCGCCTCCAGCACCATCTCCTGGTACTGGCTGGGCGGGATCTTCACCAGCCTCGGGAAGGCGTACCAGCGCAGCAGCGGTGAGAGCGCGGCGAAGAAGACGGCGAAGGCGAGGAGTACGAGGCCGGCTCTGCGGCGCATGGTCCGGACCTCCTACTTCTTGGGGCCGGGGACGGTGGTCAGCAGCGGCTCGGGCGAGGTCTCGCCGGGAGGTGCGCCGATCGCCGTGATGGTGAGGACGAGGGCGAAGGCGGCGGCCAGCCCGATGGCGGCGGCGACGATGGCGCGCATGCTCGGCCTCCCGGGGAACTCGGATCCGTTCCGGATCTGATAGAGCGTCAGGGCGGGGGCACCGTAGCAATCCAGCCGTGAGATGAGAACACGTTGCACCATCGACACATGGCACCGCCCCCCTGACCTGTGGCGGCAGAGGGGCGGTGCGGAAGTACTGAATGGCTGGTCGGACGGCCGGTCGGGCCCTCCGGTCAGGCAGCCGGTGCGGCGACCTTGAGCTCGATGGTCACGGTCGCGCCGCCGGCGGTGGTGAGGCGGAGCAGGAAGGTGCCCGTCGCATCGTCCGCGTAGATCTTCGGGAGCTTCAGGACTCCGTCGGCGTCGGTCTTCAGCTCGGTGAGCGTGCGGACCGTCTTGCCGTCGGCGTCCTTGAAGTACGGACCCTTGTCGTTGACCACCGGCTTGTCCGCCGGGCTGTCCGCGGCAGTGATCATAGTGGCGGTCACCGCCACACCCGAGGCGATGGCGCCCTTGTAGGTGGCCTTGACCTCGACGGCGTCTGCGAACTCGGTGCCGGGGGCCGCGGTCAGAACCTTGTCGTCGGTCCTGGCGATCGCGTCCGCGGCCCGCACAGTGACGGTCGCGGTGAAGTCGACGACGGGCACCTGCGGGCCCACCACCTTGGCCCGGACCGTGAACGGGCCGGTCTTCTCACCCGCCTGGAGAGTCGGTGCCGCGACCGTTCCGTCCGCGCCGGTGTGGAGGACGACACTCTTCTTCCCGCCGGCGAAAAGGGCATCCGTGTCGCCGACGATCTCGAAGCCCACGGCCTGCAGCGGGACGGTCCGGCCTGCGGCGTTCTTCACCCGCACCGTGGGCCGCGCCGTGAACTCGTGGCCGGCCATGGCGGCCAGCTCGGCGGTGCCCGCGTCCTCGAGTCGGGTGACGGGCGACGGGCTCGGCGGCGGCGTCGGCTTCGGCGTGGGGGGCGGGGTCGGGCTCGGGGTCGGGCTGGGCTTTCCGCCCGTGCCGCCACCCGGCTTCGACGGTGAGGGAGCCGGGGTCGGGCGGGTGCTGCCGGGAGTGGACGGGGTCGGCGTGGGGGTCGGAATGGGGCCCGAGCTGTCGGGAATGTTGCCGACCGGCAGCACACCGGTGCCGTCCGGAACCCCGTGGGTGCCGCGCTTGTAGAACTCGAACCAGGACAGGACCGTACTCAGATACTCCTGCGAGTGGTTGTAGCCGAGGATCGCGCGGTCGAGGTCGGCCTTGAGCGCCAGGTCGCGGCCGTCGGCGCAGAGATAGCGTCCCGCGGCGAGCGCGGCGTCGTAGATGTTGTTGGGGTCCCTGCGTCCGTCGCTGTTGGCATCCTCGCCCCACTTTTCCCAGGTGGAGGGAATGAACTGCATCGGGCCGACCGCGCGGTCGTGCGTCGCGTCGCCGTCGTAGGCGCCTTTGTCGGTGTCCGAGATGTTCGCGAAGCCGACGCCGTTGAGGACCGGCCCGAGGATCGGGGAGAACGTGGTGCCGTTGGCGTCGACCTTGCCGCCGCGCGCCTGTCCCGACTCCACCTTGCCGATCGCGGCGAGCAGCTGCCACGGGACGTGGCAGCCGGGGTCCGAGCCGGCGATGGTCCGCTCGGCCTGCTTGTACGCCGCGAGTACGGTGGCCGGAATGCCCGCTTCGGCTGTACCTGTCGCGGGCAGATCGATCGAAGTGGCTGGTTTGTCAGGCGTGTTCAGCGGCGGAAGGTCGGTGTAGTACGGGGAGTTGCCGGTGACCGGAGTGCCGGGGGGCGGGGTCGCATCGGACGCTTCCCGGCTGCCGCCCGCGGTGGCGTGCGTGGCGCCGGGCGCCCCGGAGGCGGAGAGCGCGGCCACGGCAACCGCGGCAACCGCGGTCGTCGTCGCTCCCTTGCGCAGTCGGCGGCCGAATTGCGCTGCCATACGTCTTTTTCCTCCCCGTCGGCGACTGTTCGCGCTCCCCAGCGCGCACTCACGTGACCCTACGACACCTACGGGCCCCGGAACACCGGACCTTGACCGTTTTTCACCCTTCCGCTACCTCCAGGTCGCCCGGGATTCCCGATCAGCAACTTCACGCATACTGGGCGCCATTGATCGACGACGGTCCAGGGGGACACCATGCCGTTCACGCTGAGCCATGCCGCGGCGGTGTTGCCGGGCATCAGGAGAGACGGGACCGCGCGCGGACCGCTCGTCGCGTCCGCGCTCGTCGCCGGCTCGTTCGCCCCCGACATGACCTACTTTGCGGACACCGCGATCCCGGGCGCCATGGAGTTCGGCGAAGTGACGCACTCGGTGGCCGGAATCTTCACGGTGGACGCGCTGATCGCCGCGGCGCTGGCGGGCCTGTGGCTTCTGCTGCGCGAGCCGCTGCTTGCCCTGGTGCCGTACGCGTGGCGCGGCAGGGCCCACGCCTTCGTCCGGGGAGAGGACTGGCGTGGGCGTGGACTCCCGGCGCTCGCGGCCCTGTTCTATGTCTCGGCGGTCCTCGGATCGACCACCCATGTGGTGTGGGACAGCTTTACGCATCTGGATCGCTGGGGCATGAAGGTCTTCCCGTTGCTCGGCGAGATCGTCGCGGGCTTCCCGATGTATCTCTACTTCCAGTACGGCGGCTCCGCGCTCGCCCTGCTGGCCCTCGGCTGGTTCACCGGGTCCGCCCTGCGCCGGCAGTCCCGCTCGGAGGCGCCCGCCTCCCTCCCCGTACTGCACGGGCGGGAGCGATGGTGGGCCTGGGCGCTGCTGGCGGGGTGCGTGGCGGCCGGGGTCGTGCACCGGTGCCTGCGCTTTTACGCGTACTGGAGGGAGATCCGCACGCTGCTCGACATCATCCCGACGGCGTGCTTCGGGGCGGGCGCAGGGCTCGCCCTGGGGCTGGTGCTCTACGCCGTGGGGGTACGGCTGCGGCACCGCTCGCGCACGGACACGCCCGGTTCCGTGCTGCCGCCGGTGCGTTCCGGCAGGGGATCGGGCTGATCCCGCGCCGGAACGCACACGGTCCGGGTCAGTGCGCGGCGGACTCCCAGTCGGGGCCGACGCCGACCGAGACATCCAGCGGTGCGCGCAGGGACACGGCCGAGGACATCTCCCGGCGGACCAGCTCTTCCACCCGGTCGCGCTCGCCCGGCGAGACCTCCAGGACGATTTCGTCGTGGACCTGGAGCAGCAGCCGGGAGGAGAGCTTCGCCTCGCTCAGCGCCCGGTCCACGTTCAGCATCGCGATCTTGACGATGTCCGCGGCCGTGCCCTGGATCGGGGCATTGAGCGCCATCCGCTCGGCGGCCTCGCGGCGCTGGCGGTTGTCGCTGTTGAGGTCCGGGAGATAGCGGCGCCGGCCGAGCATCGTCTCCGTGTATCCCGTGGCGCGTGCCTCGTCGACGGCGCGGCGCAGATAGTCGCGGACTCCGCCGAACCGCTCGAAGTAGGTGTCCATCAGGCCGCGCGCCTCGGCCGCCTCGATGTTCAGCTGCTGGGAGAGGCCGAACGCCGAGAGGCCGTACGCCAGTCCGTACGACATGGCCTTGATCTTGCGGCGCATCTCCGCGTCGACCGCGGACCGCTCCACGGCGAACACCTGGGAGGCGACGGTGGTGTGCAGATCCTCACCGGAGGCGAACGCCTCCAGCAGGCCTTCGTCCTCCGACAGATGCGCCATCACGCGCAGCTCGATCTGGCTGTAGTCGGCGGTCATCAGCGACTCGAAGCCCTCGCCGACGACAAAGCCGTGGCGGATGGCGCGGCCCTCGTCCGTACGCACCGGCACATTCTGCAGATTCGGGTCGGTGGAGGAGAGCCGGCCGGTCGCGGCCACGATCTGGCTGAAGCTGGTGTGGATACGGCCGTCGGCCGCGATCGTCTTGATCAGGCCCTCGACGGTGGAGCGCAGCCGCGCCTGTTCACGGTGGCGCAGCATGATGACCGGCAGCTCGTGCTCGGTCTGGCCGGCCAGCCAGGCCAGCGCGTCCGCGTCGGTGGTGTAACCGGTCTTGGTCTTCTTGGTCTTGGGGAGGTTCAGCTCACCGAAGAAGACTTCCTGCAGCTGCTTGGGCGAGCCGAGGTTGAACTCGTGCCCGACGGCGGCGTGCGCCTCCTTCACGGCCTGCTGCACGGCGCCCGCGAACTGCTGCTCCATGGCCTCCAGATGGGAGCGGTCGGCGGCGATGCCGTGCCGCTCCATGCGGGCCAGCAGCTCGGAAGTGGGCAGCTCGACGTCGTGCAGCAGGTCGGCCGCACCGACCTCGATCAGGCGCGCGGTGAACGCTTCACCGAGGTCGAGGACCGCGCGGGCCTGCGCCATCAGGGCGTCGGCCTCGGCCTGTTCGTCCGAGCCGAAGGCGAGCTGGCCGTCGGCGGCGGCCGGGGCGAGCTCACGGCCCAGATACTCGACGGCGAGCGCGTCCAGCGCGAAGGAGCGGCGGCCGGGCTTGACCAGATAGGCGGCGAGCGCGGTGTCCATGGTGACGCCGTCGACGCTCCAGCCGTGCTCGGGGAAGACCCGCATGGCGCCCTTGGCGTTGTGCATGACCTTCGGCCGGCCGGCGTCCGCGAGCCAGTTGGCGAAGGCCCGCTCATCGGCCTCGTTCAGCTGGGTGGGGTCGAACCAGGCGGCAGGTCCCGCAGCCGTGGCGAGCGCGATCTCGGCGACGCTGCCGGTGCCCAGAGCCCAGGTGTCGACGGTGGCCACGCCGAGCGGCTGCCCGCCGTGCTGCTCGAGCCAGGGGGCGAGCTCGCCGGTGGAGAGCACCGTGCCGTCCAGCTCGACGGCGGCGGCGGGGGCCGGGGCCTCGTCCTCCTCGGCGCCCGGGTCTACCGCGAGGAGCCGCTCGCGCAGGCTCGGGTTGCGGATCTCCAGGACCTCCAGGAACCCCTTCAGCGCGGTCCTGTCGTACGGCGCGCGCTCGAGGTCGTCGACGGCCTTCGGCAGCTCCACGTCCCGCACCAGCTCGGTGAGGTGGCGGTTGAGCTTGACGGAGTCCAGGTGGTCGCGGAGGGCCTGTCCGACCTTGCCCTTGACCTCATCGGCGCGCTCCATCAGCTCCGCGAACGAACCGAACTGGCTGATCCACTTCGTGGCGGTCTTCTCACCGACACCCGGGATGCCCGGCAGGTTGTCCGAGGGGTCGCCCCGCAGGGCGGCGAAGTCCGGGTACTGCTGAGGCGTGAGGCCGTACTTCTCCTCGACCTTCTCCGGGGTGAAGCGGGTCAGCTCGGAGACGCCCTTGGTGGGGTAGAGCACAGTGGTGTGCTCGCTGACCAACTGGAAGGAGTCTCGGTCGCCGGTGACGATCAGCACTTCGAAGCCGGCGGCCTCGGCCTGGGTGGCGAGGGTGGCGATGATGTCGTCCGCCTCGAACCCGTCCACCGCGAACCGCACGGCGTTCATGGTGTCCAGGAGCTCACCGATCAGCTCGACCTGGCCCTTGAACTCGTCCGGGGTCTTGGAGCGGTTCGCCTTGTACTCGGGGAAGTCCTGCGAGCGCCATGTCTTGCGCGAGACGTCGAACGCCACCGCGAAATGCGTGGGCGACTCGTCGCGCAGCGTGTTCGCCAGCATCGACGCGAAGCCGTAGATGGCGTTGGTCGGCTGACCGGTCGCGGTCGTGAAATTCTCCGCGGGCAGCGCGAAGAACGCCCGGTACGCCAAGGAGTGCCCGTCCATGAGGAGCAGGCGCGGTCGGTTGTCTGGGGTCTTCTTCGATGCCGTCTCAGCCACGGCCACGATCCTGCCACGTACCACTGACATTCCCGACCGTGGCAGGATCGGGGCACACAGCACGCCGCAGGCTCGAAGGAGAGCGCGATGGCCAGCAAGCCTCCCATTGGTGACCCGGTCCAGGACGCGCCGCAGGTCGCGGCCCCGCATCAGGCGGCGGCCGGTCTTCCCGCCATCGGGCACACCCTGCGCATCGCCCAGCAGCAGATGGGAGTGCGCCGCACGGCGCAGACCCTGCTCAAGGTCAATCAGAAGGACGGCTTCGACTGTCCGGGCTGCGCCTGGCCCGAGGGCGACAAGCGGCACATGGCGGAGTTCTGCGAGAACGGCGCGAAGGCGGTCGCCGAGGAGGCGACGCTGCGCCGGGTCACGCCGGACTTCTTCGCCGCGCATCCCGTCGCGGACCTCGCCTCGCGCAGCGGGTACTGGCTGGGGCAGCAGGGCCGTATCACGCAGCCGATGTACCTGCCGGAAGGCGCCGACCGCTACGAGGCGGTGACCTGGGAGCGAGCCTTCGGGATCATCGCGGAGGAGCTCACGGCGCTGGCATCGCCCGACGAGGCGCTCTTCTACACCTCGGGCCGCACCAGCAACGAAGCGGCGTTCCTGTTCCAGCTCTTCGCCCGCGAATTCGGCACCAACAATCTTCCCGACTGCTCCAACATGTGCCATGAGTCCTCCGGCTCGGCGCTCACCGAGACGATCGGCATCGGCAAGGGCAGCGTCTCGCTGGAAGACATCCATGAGGCGGACCTGATCATCGTCGCCGGGCAGAACCCCGGGACCAACCATCCCCGGATGCTCTCCGCCCTGGAGAAGGCCAAAACAGCGGGCGCAAAGATCATTTCGGTGAATCCGCTGCCCGAGGCCGGCCTCGGACGGTTCAAGAATCCGCAGACCCCGCGGGGCATGGTCAAGGGCGTCGCGGTCAACGACCTCTTCCTGCAGATCCGTATCGGCGGCGACCAGGCACTCTTCCGGCTGCTGAACAAGCTGATCCTCGAGACGGACGGGGCCGTCGACGAGGCGTTCGTACGCGAACACACCCACGGCTACGAGGAGTTCGTAACCGCGGCCCGTGCCGCCGACTGGGACGAGACCCTCGTCGCGACCGGCCTCGAACGCGCCGTGATCGAGCAGACGCTCGCGATGGTCCTCGCGTCGAAGCGCACCATCGTCTGCTGGGCGATGGGCCTGACCCAGCACAAGCATGCCGTGCCGACCATCCGTGAGGTGGTCAACTTCCTTCTGCTGCGCGGCAACATCGGCCGCCCGGGCGCCGGCGTCTGCCCCGTGCGCGGGCACTCCAACGTCCAGGGCGACCGCACCATGGGCATCTTCGAGCGGCCCGCCCCGGCCTTCCTGGACGCCCTGGAGAAGGAGTTCGGCTTCGCTCCGCCGCGTCACCACGGCTTCGACGTCGTACGGTCCATTCAGGCGCTGCGCGACGGGGAGGCGAAGGTCTTCTTCGCCATGGGCGGCAATTTCGTCGGCGCGACGCCGGACACCGAGGTGACCGAGGCCGCGATGCGCAAGGCCCGACTCACGGTGCATGTGTCGACGAAGCTGAACCGCTCGCACGCCGTCACAGGCACCAGGGCGCTGATCCTGCCCACCCTCGGCCGTACCGACAAGGACATACAGGCGGGGGGCAAACAGTTCGTGACCGTCGAGGACTCGATGGGCATGGTGCACGCCTCACGCGGCAATCTCCCCCCGGCGAGCCCCCATCTGCTGTCCGAGCCGGCCATCGTGGCCCGGATGGCGCGTGCCGTGCTCGGCCCCGGCTCGGTCACGCCCTGGGAGGACTTCGAGAAGGACTACGGCTCCATCCGCGACCGCATCGCGCGCGTGGTGCCCGGCTTCGAGGACTTCAACGCCAGGATCGCCCGCCCCGGCGGCTTCACGCTCCCCCACGCTCCGCGCGACGAACGCCGCTTCCCCACGGCCACCGGCAAGGCCAATTTCACCGCCGCGCCCGTTGAGTTTCCCGAGCTGCCCGCGGGTCGGCTGCTGCTGCAGACGCTGCGCTCGCACGACCAGTACAACACCACGATCTACGGCCTCGACGACCGCTACCGCGGTATCAAGGGCGGGCGCCGGGTCGTCATGGTGAACCCCGAGGACGCGCGGGAACTGGGCCTGACGGACGGCTCGTACACCGATCTCGTCAGCGAGTGGAAGGACGGCGTCGAACGACGTGCCCCCGGTTTCCGGGTGGTGCACTACCCCACCGCCCGTGGCTGCGCGGCCGCGTACTACCCGGAGACCAATGTGCTGGTGCCGCTGGACTCCACGGCGGACACCAGCAACACCCCGGCGAGCAAGTCCGTGGTGGTCCGGTTCGAGCGCGGGGCGTAAAGCTCGACGGCTGAGGGACAGGGAACGACGGCTGAAGAGCGGGGAATGAGGCATCCCGTCTAAGCGTTCGCTCAGGCATCTGATAAGACGGTGCACAGAGCACGCAACGTACTGACGATCGGAGCCGGGCCCCATGGGCGAGCAGACCAATGTGAAATTCCCGCAAGAGGTCATCGACGAATACGCCGCGCTCGGGGTCGATCTGCCCGCGCTCTTCTCCGCCGGCCATCTGGGCGAGCGCATGGGCGTGCAGATCGTCGAGGCCTCGGCCGACCGCGTCGTCGGCACGATGCCCGTCGAGGGCAACACCCAGCCCTACGGACTGCTGCACGGCGGCGCGTCCGCCGTGCTGGCCGAGACCCTCGGCTCGGTCGGCTCGATGCTGCACGGCGGGACCTCCAAGATCGCCGTCGGTGTGGACCTCAACTGCACCCACCACCGCGGCGTCCGCTCCGGCCTCGTCACCGGAGTCGCGACACCGGTGCATCGCGGCCGCTCCACCGCCACGTACGAGATCGTCATCACCGACGAGCAGGACAAGCGGGTCTGCACGGCCCGGCTGACCTGTCTGCTGCGCGACGCCGGCGGGCCGGCGGGGGCCGGCAGCTGATCCTCCGCAGGCTTGTTGTGTCACCGATCGTGACGGCTTAGCGTGCCCCCATGGGGACCAAGCCGCACATCTCGGTCGGGTACGCCACCTACGCACTTCTGGTCACGCTTGCCGTCGCGGGCTGCACGGAATCCTCTTCGTCCGGGCAGCCCGCCACGTCAACACCTGTACCGCAGAAGTCCTCACCTGCCGATATATGCACAAGTCTCGTTTCCTACTGGGCGAAAGAGACACTCAAGGGCAGCAAGTGGTCAGGAATCGACTGGGAGCAGAAGGGGCTGTCCAACGAGCAGTACGCCATCCACGAGGAGATCGTCGCCGTGGCCCGTGCCGAGGAAAAGCGCCAAGGCCGTGCCGCGGCCCTCGCCTTGATCGATGTCCAGGCCCGGCAGAAGTGCGCTGCCCAGAACGGCGCGACCGGCAGCTCGGAGAACTGGCGTCCGCCGAAACCAGCGGCGTCATCGGACCGGTAGACCGTCCACCGGGGGTCCGCGCACCGAGTCCCCCGAGATCATGTGCAACGCCAACACCGATTACCGGACGGCTCGTTGGCCTCGTCCCGCGCTCGCCGCCGCCGCGGCCACCGCCCCGGTCCTCGCCACGGCACAGCTCGTCCCGCACCGGCCCGAGCCGAACCCGGCTCGCACCCGGACCCGCACCCGGGCTCGTCACGCGCATCGCGTACGAGGGGCCGATCGGCCAACCGGACGTCCGCGCCCGCGTCTTCACGCCGCACTTTCGGCTCGCCATCGCCTGCGGATCACCGATCACCGATCATCGATCACCGATTACCGATTACACATCTGCCGGCCATGTCGCCACGACGCAGACCAGCGTCCGGCCGGCTCCACCCTTCGCCGTACGCCCTGGTACGACCCGCAACATCACTGTTCAGGCCACGGCGCGAAGCCGCACGGGGATCCCCCGCGACATGAAACCGCCCCTCCGCGATGTAACGCTACGTAACAATGACGTAATCAAGATTCCGGGCTCCGTTCTCAACCGGGCCCGCACCGCCGATCTCGCCGGGGCTCTCCGCGCCCCCTCTCGGCCGTCGGCACCAAGATCAACTCAATCCCCTTAGCGGAACTGCACGTTCTCACCATGTGGTCAAAACTCCGGGACGCCGAAAGCCCGATCTGTCCACAGCCCCACCACGGAGCCTTGGCCTCGGCATAACAAGAACGTCACATCCTGTCGCCCTGCCTCCCTGACCCCGCCACCTCCGCTTAGAGTCACCGCCAGTCACCGCGCCGCCGGGCGCATCACAGCACGGCCGTGTACCCCCCAGTACGGCCCGGCGACCAAACGGCACCTCAGGAGAGGTGCCGCGCCAGGGAAAGGATTTATCGTGCGAAAGCGTTCCTTGCTCATCCTCACCACCGTGGTCACCACGGGAGCACTCACACTCTCCGCCTGCGGCTCGCGCGACGACAGCAAGGGGACCGACAGCGGCAACAAGACCACTGTGGTCATCGGTGTCGACGCACCGCTGACAGGCTCGCTGTCCGCACTGGGCCAGGGGATCAAGAACTCCGTGGACCTTGCAGCCAAGACCGCGAACAAGAACAACGAAGTCCCCGGCATTGAATTCAAGGTCGAATCCTACGACGACCAGGCAGTTCCTGCCTCGGGCCAGGCCAATGCCACCAAGCTCGTAGGCAACAAGGACGTTCTGGGCGTAGTCGGCCCGCTGAACTCCGGCGTCTCGCAGTCGATGCAGGGCGTCTTCAACACGGCGAACCTCACGCAGGTCTCTCCGGCCAACACCAACCCGTCGCTGACCCAGGGCGACAACTGGGGCAAGGGCGAGAAGAAGCGTCCGTTCAAGACGTACTTCCGTACCGCCACCACGGACGTCATCCAGGGCAAGTTCGCCGCCCAGTACCTGTACAACGACGCCAAGAAGAAGAAGGTCTACGTCGTTGACGACAAGCAGACCTACGGCGCCGGCCTCGCCGCGATCTTCTCCGACGAGTTCAAGCGTCTCGGCGGCACCATCGCCGGCACCGACCACGTCACGGTGAAGGAGACCGACTTCTCCAGCACCGCCGACAAGGTCAAGTCCTCCGGTGCCGACTCGGTCTACTTCGGTGGCCAGTACCCCGAGGGTGGTCTCCTCTCCGACCAGGTCAAGAAGGCCGGAGCGAAGATCCCCACCATGGGTGGCGACGGTATCTACGACCCCGCGTTCATCAAGGCCTCCGGTGAGGCGAACGACGGCGACCTCGCGACGTCCGTCGGCTACCCGGTCGAGAAGCTCCCGACCGCCAAGAAGTTCATCGACGACTACAAGGCGGGCGGCTACAAGGACCCGTACGCGGCGTACGGCGGCTACTCGTACGACGCCGGCTGGGCCATCATCCAGGCCGTCAAGGCGGTCGTCGCCGCCAACGACGGCAAGGTGCCGGCCGACGCCCGCGCCAAGGTCACCGAGGCCATGTCCAAGGTCTCCTTCGACGGTGTGACCGGCAAGGTCGCCTTCGACGAGTTCGGTGACACCACGAACAAGCAGCTCACCGTCTACGCCGTCAAGGGCAGCAACTGGGCGGACGTCAAGAGCGCCACGTTCAAGGACTGATCCACCGCATTGCCCCGCACCAAATGAACCAGACCGCGCGAGGGCGCAACAAGCGCCCTCGCGCGGTGTCATATCCGACACGCTCATCGGAGGCCCTGCGGTGAACGAACTGCCGCAACAGCTGGCCAACGGCCTTGCCCTCGGTGCCCTTTATGGCCTCATCGCCATCGGGTACACCATGGTCTACGGCATCGTCCAGCTCATCAACTTCGCCCACGGCGAGATCTTCATGATCGGGGGCTTCGGCGCCCTCACCACCTATACCTGGCTCCCCAGCGGAACCTCGCTCCTGGTGGCGATACCCCTCATGATCATCGGCGGCGCAATAGCCTCCGTCGCCGTCGCCACCGCCGCGGAACGCTTCGCCTACCGGCCGCTGCGCAGTGCGCCACGGCTTGCCCCGCTGATCACCGCGATCGGCCTTTCCATCGCCCTGCAGCAGCTTGTCTGGGGCTTCTACCCGGACGCCAAGAAGGCTGTGAGCTTCCCGGAGTTCACGGGTGAGTCCTTCAAGATCCTGGGCAACCTGTCGATCCAGCGCGCCGACGCCTTCGTCCTCGTCCTCGCCCCGCTGTGCATGCTCGGCCTCGGCTTCTTCGTCTCGAAGAGCCGCAGCGGCCGCGCCATGCAGGCCACCGCGCAGGACCCGGACACCGCGAAGCTGATGGGCATCAACACGGACCGCATCATCGTGATGGCCTTCGCCATCGGCGCCGCGTTCGCCGCGGTCGCGGCGGTCGCCTACGGCCTCGACAAGGGCCAGATCAACTTCGAGATGGGCTTCATCCTCGGACTGAAGGCGTTCACCGCGGCAGTCCTCGGAGGCATCGGCAACATCTACGGAGCCATGGTCGGCGGCATCGTCCTCGGCCTCGCGGAATCCCTGTCGATCGCCTACATCGAAGAGATCCCCGGCATGCAGCAGCTCGGCGGCGGCGCCTGGTCCAACGTCTGGGCTTTCGTACTTCTCATCGTCGTGCTTCTCGTCAGGCCACAGGGTCTGCTCGGTGAGCGCGTCGCGGATCGGGCGTGAGAACCATGACTGACACCACCAAGACGGCCGAGGCCGCTCCGGCGGACAGCGCCTCCCGCGTCACCGCACTGCGCTGGCTCACCGCGGTCGGCGGCCTCGCCACCATCCTCAGCACCTTCCTGTCCTGGACGTACACCAGCAAGTTCCCCGGAGACCTCACCGTCTACGGCTACCCGGGCGGCCTGCAGGTCCTCACCCTCGTGATGGGCCTGGTCATCGTCCTGTACTCGCTGGCCTCGCTGGGCATCAAGGGACTGGGCTGGCTCGCGCCGGCCGGCACGACCAAGGCCCTGAAGCTGCTGGCCCTCGGCGCCTTCGGCACCACCTGGTTCGCCGTGATCGCCATCGCCGTCGAGCTCGGCGGCGCGATCAACCTCGAACCCGGCGGCTATGTCGCCGCAGTGGCCTCCGCACTCCCCGTCGCCACGGCGTTCATGCTGCCGGACGACAGCCGTCCGGTCTCCCGGCCCAAGGCCCTCCCCTCCTGGGCCGAGATCCTGATCATCGTCGGCTCCTTCGCCGTCGGCATGTACGTGATCACCTACGGCATCGACACCGAGTACGCCGAACTGTTCACCGGCTACCTCATCGCCCTCGCCTTCGCCGCTGCCGCGCTCTTCAAGGCCGGCCTCGTCGGGCGGCTCTCGGCGGTCACCGCCAAGTACCGCCAGGTGACCCTCATCGCCGCCTTCGTCGCGGCCGCGGCGTTCCCGTTCACGCAGAACACCGACACGTACACGCTCATCGCGGTCAACATCCTCATCTTCGCGACCGTCGCCCTGGGCCTGAACATCGTCGTCGGTCTGGCGGGTCTCCTCGACCTCGGATACGTCGCCTTCCTCGGCGTCGGCGCGTACACCGCCGCCCTCGTCTCCGGGACAACGGCCTCCGCCTTCCACGTGCAGTTCCCCTTCTGGGCCGCCGTCCTCACCGGCGCCGCCGTCTCGCTGATCTTCGGCGTCGTCATCGGCGCTCCGACCCTGCGACTGCGCGGCGACTACCTCGCCATCGTCACCCTCGGCTTCGGTGAGATCTTCCGTATCACCGTGGGCAACCTCGACGGCGTATCGGGACCGCAGATCACCAACGGCCCGAACGGCATCCCGAACATCCCGGACCTCGTGTTCTTCGGGTTCAACTTCGGCGAGGCCCACACCATCGCGGGCTTCGAGCTCGGCAGCTACGCCAACTACTACCTGCTGATGCTGCTCGCGATGATCCTGGTCATCCTGGTCTTCAGCCGGGCGGGCAGCTCCCGTATCGGCCGGGCCTGGGTCGCCATCCGCGAGGACGAGACCGCCGCAACCGCCATGGGCATCAACGGCTTCAGGGTCAAGCTCATCGCCTTCGCCCTCGGCGCCACCCTGGCCGGCCTCGCCGGCACCGTGCAGGCACACGTCCAGCACACCGTGGTCCCCGAGATGTACCAGTTCGCAGGCCCGGTCCCGCCCAACTCCGCCTTCCTGCTGGCGGCCGTCATCCTCGGCGGCATGGGCACCATCAGCGGACCACTGGTCGGCGCCACGCTGCTCTACATGATCCCGGCGAAGCTGCAGTTCCTCCAGGAATACCAGCTCCTCGGCTTCGGCATCGCGCTGATCCTGCTGATGCGGTTCCGTCCCGAGGGCCTCATCGCCAACCGCCGCGCCCAGCTCGAATACCACGAGACCGACCAACTCGACGTACCGGACGTGGAACTGCCCGACTCCGGCGTCGGCATCGCGAAGGCGGGGGCGTGAACGACATGACGACCACCACCAAGAACACCGCGACCGACACGGTGCTGGACGCCAGCGGCGTCACCATGCGCTTCGGCGGCCTCACCGCCGTACGCTCGGTCGACCTCACCGTCGGCGCCGGCGAGATCGTCGGCCTCATCGGCCCCAACGGCGCCGGCAAGACCACCTTCTTCAACTGCCTCACCGGGCTGTACGTACCGACAGAAGGCCAGGTCAAGTACAAGGGCACCGTTCTGCCGCCCAAGCCCCACCTCGTCACCAAGGCAGGCGTCGCCCGCACCTTCCAGAACATCCGGCTCTTCGCCAACATGTCGGTCCTGGAGAACGTCCTCGTCGGACGCCACACCCGGACCAAGGAGGGCCTCTGGTCCGCCCTGCTGCGCGGCCCCGGCTTCAAGAAGGCCGAAGCCGCCTCGCACGAGCGGGCCATGGAACTGCTGGAGTTCATCGGCCTGGCGCACAAGGCCGATCACCTCGCCCGCAACCTCCCCTACGGCGAGCAGCGCAAGCTCGAAATCGCACGAGCCCTGGCCAGCGAGCCCGGCCTGCTGCTCCTCGACGAGCCCACCGCCGGAATGAACCCGCAGGAGACCCGGGTCACCGAAGAACTCATCTTCGCCATCCGGGACCAGGGCATCGCCGTTCTCGTCATCGAGCACGACATGCGCTTCATCTTCAATCTGTGCGACCGCGTCGCCTGCCTGGTCCAGGGCGAGAAGCTCGTCGAGGGGACGGCCGCGGTCGTCCAGGGTGACGAGCGCGTCGTCGCCGCCTACCTCGGTACGCCCTTCGAAGGCGCACCGGGCGCAGCCGAGGTCGCCGAAGTCGAGGCGGCCGAAGCACAGAGCACCACCAGCACGGAAGGGGAAACCCAGTGACCGCTCTGCTCGAGGTCGAAGACCTCAGGGTGGCCTACGGCAAGATCGAAGCCGTCAAGGGCATCTCCTTCAGCGTCGAGGCCGGCCAGGTCGTCACCCTCATCGGCACCAACGGTGCGGGCAAGACCACCACCCTGCGGACGCTGTCCGGGCTCCTCAAGCCCTCCGGCGGCCGGATCATCTTCGACGGCAAGCCGCTGAGCGGCGTTCCGGCCCACAAGATCGTCTCGCTGGGCCTGGCCCACTCGCCCGAGGGACGGCACATCTTCCCGCGGCTGACGATCGCCGAAAACCTCCAGCTCGGTGCCTTCCTGCGCACCGACAAGGCGGGCATCGAGAAGGACATCCAGCGCGCCTACGACCTCTTCCCGATCCTGGGAGAGCGCAGGAAGCAGGCGTCCGGCACCCTCTCGGGCGGCGAGCAGCAGATGCTGGCGATGGGCCGTGCGCTCATGTCGCAGCCGAAGCTGCTGATGCTGGACGAGCCGTCGATGGGTCTCTCCCCGATCATGATGCAGAAGATCATGGAGACCATCGTCGAACTGAAGTCCCAGGGCACCACCATCCTGCTCGTCGAGCAGAACGCCCAGGCCGCCCTCTCGCTGGCCGACCACGGCCATGTGATGGAGGTCGGCGAGATCAAGCTGACGGGCACCGGCCAGGACCTGCTGCACGACGAGAACGTCCGCAAGACGTATCTCGGCGAGGACTGAGCCGTACGCATACGGAGAGGCCCGCACCCCGAGCTCGGGGTGCGGGCCTCTCCGTATGCTCCGTATGCCCTACTCGCCCTTCGCGGCCTTCTTCTCCTCGGCGTCCTCGATGACCGCCTCGGCGACCTGCTGCATCGACAGCCGCCGGTCCATCGAGGTCTTCTGGATCCACCGGAACGCCGCGGGCTCCGTCAGCCCGTACTGCGTCTGCAGAATGCTCTTCGCGCGGTCGACCAGCTTCCGCGTCTCCAGCCGCATGGAGAGGTCCGCGACCTCCTGCTCCAGCGCCTTCAGCTCGGCGAACCGGGAGACGGCCATCTCGATCGCCGGCACGACGTCGCTCTTGCTGAACGGCTTCACCAGATACGCCATGGCTCCGGCGTCCCGGGCCCGCTCCACGAGATCGCGCTGCGAGAACGCGGTCAGCATCAGGACGGGGGCGATGGACTCCTCGGCGATCTTCTCGGCCGCGGAGATCCCGTCGAGGACGGGCATCTTCACATCGAGAATGACCAGATCGGGGCGGTGCTCCCGGGCGAGCTCGACGGCCCGCTGACCGTCACCGGCCTCGCCGACGACCGCGTAGCCCTCTTCCTCGAGCATCTCTTTGAGGTCGAGCCGGATGAGCGCCTCGTCCTCGGCGATCACGACGCGGGTCGTCAGCGGAGGGACGTGCGACTTGTCGTCATCGGCGACGGGCTGGGGCGAGTCGGGGGCGGTCACGGGACTCCTCGTTCAGGGCATGTGCAGCTCTCCATGAGCCTACCCAGCTACGGTAAGGTGGTGCTGCAGCAGGTCGGGGAAAACCTTTGATTCTGCGAGCCCCGGTAGCCCAATTGGCAGCAGGCAATGGATTCAAAACCCATACAGTGTCGGTTCGAGTCCGACCCGGGGCACCTTTTCTTCGATTCCAAGGTCACCTAACTTTTGGGGATCTTCACTCACGTCAGTGAACCTCGCTTCGATGCGACGTCTGCCCTCCGAGATCACGGCAGGGTCGGCCACATGTACGACCTTGATACGCGCAAGCGGACCCTCGCGCTCGTAGCCCAGGGGCGCAGCCTGAACTCCGTAAGCAAGCAGACGGGCATATCGCGGGCCGCAATCCGCGAGTGGCAGACCCGGATCGAGCCACGTCCACGCATGCTCAGGCAGATCGACCGGTGCCCAAGATGCGCAGCCCGGCCGGGAATACCGGCGAACCAGGCCGCGTACGCCTATCTACTGGGCCTCTACCTCGGCGACGGGTGCATCAGCCCCCATCCGCGCGGCAGCGGCTACTACCTGCGCGTCGCGTGCGCCGACGCCTGGCCGGGCCTGATCGACCAATGCCGCGCCGCCATCACGACCGTCCGTCCGGAGAGCCGGGTTTGCATCCTTCAGAAGCAGGGATGTGTGGCGGTCACCAGCTACAGCCAGCACTGGCCATGTCTCTTCCCGCAGCATGGCCCCGGCAAGAAGCACGAGCGCTCCATCGTCCTCGAACCCTGGCAACAGGAGATCGTGGACGCGCACCCTTGGGAGTTCGTCCGCGGCCTCATCCACTCCGACGGATGCCGGAACATGAACTGGACCACTCGCCTCGTCGGCGGCGAGCGGAAGCGCTACGAATACCCCCGCTACTGGTTCACCAACGTCTCGGACGACATCCGACAGCTCTACACCGACACTCTCGACAAGCTCGGCATCGAGTGGAAGCACTGCACCCGCGCAGGAAAGCCGTACAACATCTCCGTCGCCAAGCGCGCGTCCGTCGCGCTGATGGACGCCCACATCGGGCCGAAGTACTGATCACCTCGGCCCGAGAGACGTACCCGCCACCTACTTCGGGCTGTCGTCCTCGCCGATGTGGTGTACCCGTACGAGGTTCGTCGAGCCCGCTACCCCGGGCGGGGAGCCGGCCGTGATGACCACGATGTCGCCCTTTTCGCAGCGGCCGATCTTCAGCAGCTCCTCGTCGACCTGGGCCACCATGGCGTCGGTGGAGTCGACGTGCGGACCGACAAAGGTCTCCACGCCCCAGGTGAGGTTGAGCTGGGAGCGGGTGGCCGCGTCCGGTGTGAAGGCCAGCAGCGGGATCGGCGAGCGGTAGCGGGACAGCCGCCTGACGGTGTCGCCGGACTGTGTGAAGGCGACCAGGAACTTCGCGCCCAGGAAGTCGCCCATCTCGGCTGCCGCTCGGGCCACCGCGCCGCCCTGTGTACGGGGCTTGTTGCGCTCTGTCAGCGGCGGCAGGCCCTTGGCGAGCACGTCCTCCTCGGCCGCCTCGACGATGCGGCTCATCGTCCTCACCGTCTCGACGGGGTATTTCCCGACGCTCGTCTCGCCCGACAGCATCACGGCATCGGTGCCGTCGATGACGGCGTTGGCGACGTCGGACGCCTCCGCGCGCGTGGGGCGGGAGTTGTCGATCATCGAGTCGAGCATCTGGGTCGCGACGATAACCGGCTTGGCATTGCGCTTGGCGAGCTTGATGGCACGCTTCTGGACGATCGGCACCTGCTCGAGGGGCATTTCCACGCCGAGATCGCCGCGGGCGACCATGATGCCGTCGAAAGCGGCCACGATGTCGTCGATGTTCTCGACGGCCTGGGGCTTCTCGATCTTGGCGATCACGGGAAGTCGGCGGCCCTCCTCCGCCATGATGCGGTGCACGTCGTCGACGTCGCGTCCGCTGCGTACGAAGGAGAGGGCGATGATGTCGGCGCCGATACGCAGGGCCCAGCGGAGGTCTTCGATGTCCTTCTCGGAGAGCGCGGGCACGGAGACGGCCACGCCGGGGAGGTTGAGGCCCTTGTGGTCGGAGACCATGCCGCCTTCGACGACGGTGGTGTGGACCCGGGGGCCGTCGACCGCGGTCACCAGGAGGGCGACCTTGCCGTCGTCGACGAGGATGCGCTCTCCGGTGGTGACATCGGCGGCGAGGCCCTGGTAGGTGGTGCCGCAGATTTCGCGGTCGCCTTCCGTCTCCTCGACCGTGATGGTGAATTCATCGCCGCGTTCAAGCAGTACGGGTCCCTCGCGGAAGCGTCCGAGTCGGATCTTCGGACCTTGAAGGTCGGCGAGTACGCCGACACTGCGGCCCGATTCGTCGGAGGCTTTGCGTACGCGCTGGTAGCGCTCCTCGTGCTCGGCGTAGGTGCCGTGGCTGAGGTTGAAGCGGGCGATGTCCATTCCGGCTTCGACCAGTGCCTTGATCTGGTCGTATGTGTCGGTGGCGGGCCCAAGAGTACAGACGATCTTTGCTCGGCGCATGATTCGAGCGTAGGGCTTACCGGCCGGTAGAGAATTGGCCGCGCATGACTACTCAACAACCTTTACGTGAAGCCTTATTGACAAGTGTTGAATTGCGCGCGGGGGCGCTCCGATGAGCATTTCAGTCGCTGGAGCACGCCCCCGTCACAGCTGCGGCGGCGTCATCGTAAAGCGGGCGTTGACCTGGGCGTAGACGGTCTGGCGCTGCGGCTCCAGATCGAGGGCCGGGGCCATCTCGGCGCTGTCGGTGCCGCCGTATGCGGCCATGCGCATGCCACCGGGCGTCGGAGGCAGTCCGTACGCGACGGCGTTCTCCGCGCCGAGATCGGCCAGCTCTACCAGAGCGGCCAGCCGCGCACCCAGGGCCTCGGCGTACTCGCGGGCTCGCTGGACGGCCTCCTTCACCGCCTGGCGGCGGGCCTCGCCATGGGCCGGCGAGTCCGGGCGCAGGGCCCACCAGGGGCCGTCCACTCGGGTCAGCTCAAGATCCGCGAGGCGTGTGGTGAGCTCGCCGAGCGCGGTGAAGTCGCTGAGCTCGGCGGTGATGTGGACGCGGCCGTAGTAGGCGCGGACGCGTTCGCCGCGGCCGTGCCGCGTGAGCTCCGGAGTGATCGAGAAGGCGCCGGTCTCCAGCTTCTCCACCGATTCGCCGTAGGACTTGATCAGGTCAAGGACCGCGGAGTTGCGGCGGGTGAGGTCCTCCAGCGCGCTGCGCCGGTCCGTGCCGCGCGCGCTGACCGCGACGCCGATCCTGGCGATCTCGGGGTCGAACTCCAGGCGCGCCTCGCCGCGCACGGCGACGCGCGGCGTCTCCGGTGTGCCGTACGGCGCGGCGGTGTTGGGTGCGTCGGTGGTCACGGGAGGCTCCCTCGTACTTCGTGGTTGTGCCGGCGGACGTCATGGACACTCTCGCATCCCGGGCGGGACAACCGGCGGACACCAGATCGAAACCCGCGAGGGGTGTTGCCGGATACTGCTCCTGCGTCAGAATCTACGCGCGTTGTGCACCGATACGAGGGAGACGAAATGCCGCTGAACCGTAGGACGTTCCTGGAGCGGTCGGCCGCCGCCGGGGCCGGTGTGGCCGTCGCGGGCGCCACCGCCCTGCCCGCCGGGGCGGCCGAGCAGGGCCACAGCCACGAGCGTCCGCCGAAGCGGTACTCCTTCACCGTCATGGGCACCACGGACCTGCACGGCAATGTCTTCAACTGGGACTACTTCACGGACAAGGAGTTCGACGACAAGACCCACAACGACGTGGGCCTGGCGAAGATCTCGACGCTCGTGGAGAAGATCCGCAAGGAGAAGGGCCGGCGCAACACGCTCCTCATCGACGCCGGTGACACCATCCAGGGCACCCAGCTCTCGTACTACTACGCCAAGGTCGACCCGATCACGGCCAAGCGCGGTCCGGTGCACCCGATGGCGCAGGCCATGAACGCGATCGGCTATGACGCCGCGGCGCTCGGCAACCACGAGTTCAACTACGGCATTCCGGTGCTGCGCAAGTTCGAGGAGCAGTGCGACTTCCCGCTGCTCGGTGCGAACGCGCTGGACGCCAAGACGCTCCGGCCGGCCTTCCGCCCGTACAGCATGCACCGGCTGCGCACGCCCTGCGGCCGCGATGTGAAGCTCGCCGTCCTCGGCCTCACCAACCCCGGCATCGCCATCTGGGACAAGGCCAACGTCCAGGGGAAGATGACTTTCCCGGGTCTGGAGGAGCAGGCCGCGAAGTGGGTGCCGAAGCTGCGCTCCATGGGCGCGGACGTGGTGATTGTCTCCGCCCACTCGGGCTCCAGCGGCACGTCCTCCTACGGTGACCAGCTCCCGTACATCGAGAACGCCGCCGGTCTGGTGGCGGAGCAGGTGCCCGGTATCGACGCCATACTCGTCGGCCACGCACACACCGAGATCGCCGAGTACTTCGTCGCCAACAAGGAGACCGGCAAGAAGGTCGTGCTCTCCGAGCCGCTGAAGTGGGGCCAGCGGCTCACGCTGTTCGACTTCGACCTGGTGTGGGAGAAGGGCCGCTGGACGGTCGAGAAGGTCGGCGCGCAGGTCCTCAACTCCAACACGGCCGATGAGGACCCGAAGATCACCGGGCTGCTCGGCGACGAGCACAAGAAGGTCGTCGCGTACGTCAATCAGGTCATCGGCACCTCCACCACCGCGATGACCACGGCCGACGCGCCGTGGAAGGACGAGCCGATCATCGATCTGATCAATCACGTCCAGGCGGAGACGGTGAAGGCGGCGCTGGCCGGCGGCCAGTACGCGACGCTGCCCGTCCTCTCGCAGGCGTCCTGTTTCTCGCGCACGGCGGCGATCCCGGCCGGCCAGGTGACCATCAGGGACGCGGCCGGGCTCTATGTCTTCGAGAACACCCTGGAGGCACGGCTGCTGACGGGCGGGCAGCTCAAGGACTATCTGGAGTTCTCGGCGCGGTACTACGTGCAGACGCCGGCCGGCGGTCCCGTCGACACCGCCAAGCTGACCAACGCCGACAACACTCCGGACTACAACTACGACGCGGTCTCGGGTCTGACGTACGAGATCGACATCGCCAAGCCGGCGGGTTCGCGGATCGTAAATCTGTCCTTCGACGGCAAGCCGATCGACGTGGCGGCGCAGTTCGTGCTGGCCGTCAACAACTACCGGGCGAGTGGCGGCGGGAATTTCCCGCATGTCGCCAAGTCCCAGCAGTTGTGGGCGAATTCGGAGGAGATCCGGAACACGATCATCAACTGGGTGAAGGCGAAGGGCACGGTCGACCCCGCGCAGTTCGCGGCCGTGGGCTGGAAGCTGACCCGGGACGGCGCGCCCGTCTTCTAGTGGTTTCGTCGCGAGGCGTTCAGTTTCCCCGGGCGAGGGGCGTCAGCTCCGGCGCCGGTGCGGGGATGCCGGGCGCCTCGCGTCGTTCCAGGCCGAAGCTGGTGAAGGCGGTGCGGCGCGGCAGCGGGTAGGGCTCCTTGCCGGTGAGGGAGTTGAGGATGCTCGCGCTGCGCCAGGCCGCGAGGCCGAGGTCGGGGGCGCCGACGCCGTGCGTGTGCCGTTCGGCGTTCTGTACGTATACGGAGCCGGTGACCGAGCCGTCGAGGACGAGCCGGAAGTGGTCGTCGATGTGCGGTCGGCCTACCGCGTCGCGGCGCACATACGGGTCGATACCGGCGAGCATCCGGTCGAGCGGGCGCTCGCGGTAGCCGGTGGCGAGGACCACGGCGTCGGTGGTGAGGCGGGAGCGGGTGCCCTGCTGGGCGTGCTCGAGGTGGAGTTCGACCTTGGTGGTGGCGACGCGGCCCGCGGTGCGTACACAGACGCCGGGGGTGAGGACGGCGTCGGGCCAGCCGCCGTGCAGGGTGCGGCGGTAGAGCTCGGCGTGGATCGCGGCGATGGTGTCGGCGTCGATGCCCTTGTGGAGCTGCCACTGGCGCGGGACGAGCGCGTCGCGGGTCCGCTCGGGCAGGGCGTGGAAGTAGCGGGTGTAGTCGGGCGTGAAGTGCTCCAGGCCGAGTTTGGAGTACTCCATCGGCGCGAACGCCTCGGAACGGGCCAGCCAGTGGATCTTCTCGGCTCCTTCGGGCCGGGCGCGCAGCAGATCGAGAAAGACCTCTGCGCCCGACTGTCCCGAGCCGATGATCGTGATGTGTTCGGCGGCCAGCAGCCGCTGCCGGTTGTCGAGATAGTCCGCGGCGTGGATGACCGGGACGGCGGGGGCTTCGGCGAGCGGTTTGAGCGGCTCGGGGATGTACGGCTCGGTGCCGACGCCGAGCGCGATGTGCCGGCTGTACGCGCGGCCCAGCGCCTCCGCCCCGCCGTCGGCGTCGAGCTGGGTGAAGTCCACCTCGAAGAGGGAGCGTTCGGGGTTCCAGCGGACGGCGTCGATCTGGTGGCCGAAGTACAGGCTCGGGAGATGGTCGCTGACCCAGCGGCAGTAGTCGTCGTACTCGGAGCGCTGGATGTGGAACCGCTCGGCGAAGTAGAAGGGGAAGAGCCGGTCCCGGGCGCGCAGGTAGTTGAGGAACGTCCAGGGGCTGGCCGGGTCGGCGAGGGTCACCAGATCGGCGAGGAAGGGGACTTGGAGCGTCGCGCCCTCGATCAGCAGGCCGGGGTGCCAGTGGAAGGCGGGCCGCTGCTCGTAGAAGGTGGCGGCGATACCGCCGGGGACGCGGTCGGCGAGCGCGGCGAGGGAGAGGTTGAACGGGCCGATACCGATGCCCACGAGGTCTTGGGGCTGGGCGCGTTCGGTCGGGGGCGTGCCGGTCATCGGGGGGTGCTGCCTTCCGCGAGTTCGATCAGGACTTCTTGGATCAGAGCTGCCAGGTCGCCGGGGGTGGCGTGGGGGTTGAGGAGGGTGGCCTTGAGCCAGAGGCGGTCGTCCACGCGTGCCCGGCCGAGGACCGCGCGGCCTTCGGCGAGGAGCGTGCGGCGGATGTCGGCGGTCTGTTCGTCGGTGGCTGTGACCGGTCGGAACAGGACAGTGGAGAGCGTGGGCCGCTGGTACAGCTCGAGGCCGGGGGTCTGCTCGATGAGGTCGGCGAAGTGGTGGGCGGCGGCGCAGGTGCGGTCGACGAGTGCGCCGAGGCCGGTGCGGCCCAGCGCTCTGAGGGTAACGGCGATCTTGAGGATGTCGGGGCGTCGGGTCGTACGCAGGGAGCGGCCCAGCAGGTCGGGCAGGCCGGCTTCGGTGTCGTCGTCGGCGTTGAGGTAGTCGGCGATGTGACCGAGTGGGGCGAGGCAGGCCCGGTCCGCTACGGCGAGCAGACCTGCGGCGACCGGCTGCCAGCCCATTTTGTGCAGATCGATGGTGACGGACTGGGCTCGGTCCAGGCCGTTCAGCAGGGAGCGGCGGGACGCGCTGAAGAGCAGCGGTCCGCCGTAGGCCGCGTCGACATGGAGCTCGGCGCCGTGCCGCTCGCAGAGGTCGGCGATCTCGGGCAGCGGATCGATTCGCCCGGTGTCGGTGGTCCCCGCGGTGGCGGCGACGAGGAGGGGGCCGTACAGATCGGTGAGGGCGTCGTCCAGGGCGGCGAGGTCGATGGTGCCGGAGGGGGCGGGGACGGTGACCGGCTCGGGCAGGCCCAGCAGCCAGGCGGCGCGGTGTACGGAGTGGTGGGTGCCGGCTCCGCAGACGACCTGGACGGCGCCGTGGCGTTCGCGGGCCAGCAGCAGGGCGAGCTGGTTGGACTCGGTGCCGCCGGTGGTGACCAGGGCGTCGGGGTCGGGCCCGCGCGGGTAGACCTCGGCGGCGAGGGTGCGGGTGGCGGCGGCCTCCAGCTCGGAGGCGGCGGGGGCCTGGTCCCAGGAGTCCATGGAGGGGTTGAGCGCGGACGCGGCGAGATCGGCGGCGACGGCGAGTGCGAGTGGCGGGGTGTGGAGATGGGCGGCGCACAGCGGGTCCGCCGGGTCGGCCGCGCCCTGCGCGACGGCGTGGACGAGGCTGCGGAGGGCCTCTTCGGCGCCGGTGCCGCGCTCGGGGAGCAGCGGCTCGGCGGCCTCGCGCAGCCGCGCGGCGACGGTCTCGGGGCCGCCTGCCGGGAGCGGCCCGCCGCGTTGCGCCGCGCCGTCGTGGAGTGCGTCGAGCACGACGGCGAGCAGCGGCCGCAGGGCGTCGGGTCCTGCGGTGCCTCCGGCGAGGGCCGGGCCAGGGGGCGGCGTACTCATGCGGGGTCCTTCGGGGAGCGCGGAGGTGGCACAACCCCAGGGTGTACGGGTGATCCCGTGGGGTGTCCGCAGAGCTCAACGATCCGAACCCGAAAGTGGTACCGCGTGGGGGAAGGGGGGAGTTGGGGTGGGGGTCGCTGCTATGGCGGACGAGGTTCCGTTTCCCCGTCCCACCCCTTCCCACCGCGCTGATGTGCGGCTCCGCCGCGTGCCGGACGGGCTGGAATTCAGCCCGCCCGGCGATTGATGCAGCCCGCCCGGCGATTGAGGACACGCCCGAGGGGCGTCCGGGGGCGGCAGCCCCCGGCCCACCGGCTACCCGCCGCGTACCGCCAACGCCCGGCGCAGATCGTCGAGTTGGTCGACGAGCTTGCGGCGCAGCGCCGGGATCATCTCCGCGTCGCGCAGACACTCCTCGCCCAGCCCCAGCGTCTCCGCGTCCACGGCGTGCAGCGGGAAGGCGTAGCGGCCCGCGGCATCCGCTATCGCGGGTCCGCGGCGGGCGGCGAGCGCGACCGAGTCCGGGTAGTAGCGGGGCACGTACTCGCGTACCAGATCGGCCTGTTCGGGCTGCCAGAAGCCCTGGGCTGTGGCGGTGAACAGGTAGTTGGAGAGGGTGTCGGAGGTGAAGAGGCGTTCCCAGGCGGCCGCCTTCGCCTCCGGAGTGGGCAGTGCGGCGCGGCAGCGGGCCGCGCCTTCCTGGCCGGTGGCGCTGGGGTCCCGGTCCAGTTCCGCGGCGATCGCCTTGTCGTCGGTCGCGCCGAGGACCGCGAGGCGGTACAGGATGCGCCAGCGCAGCTCCGGGTCGAGCTCCGGGCCGCCGGGCACGCTGCCGTCGCCGAGCCACTCCTGGAGCGTCTCCGGCTGCGCGGCGGCGTCGATGAAGTGGCGTACGGCGGTGAGGCGCAGGCCCTGGTCGCTGCCGTCCTCGGTACGGCGCAGCAGTGCGCGGCAGATGTCCCTGAGTGCGGCGAGGGCGGCGGGCCGGTCCTCGGCGGGGAGGTAGCGGTCGGCGAGCTGCGTCGCGGCGAAGGTGAGGATGCCCTGGACGACTGCGAGGTCCGACTCGCGCGGGAGGTGGGCGCGGGCCGCCTCCAGATAGGCGGTGGGGGCGAGCTCGCCGTCGCGGACCATGTCGCGTGCGGCGTTCCAGACGACGGCGCGGGTCAGCGGGTCCGGGATGCCGGAGAGGGAACGTACGGCCGTGTCCCAGGAGGCGGCGTCCAGCCGGACCTTGGCGTAGCTGAGGTCGCCGTCGTTCAGGACGACGAGGGCCGGGCGGCGGCCCGGGTGGGCGCCGTTCCGGCTCTGCGGGATGTCCAGTTCGATGCGGTCGCGCAGCACCAGCCGGCCCGCGTCCACCGGGTCGGCGTCGTACGTGCCCACGGCGATGCGGTGCGGGCGGCTGCCGTCGTGCGCGACCGTCAGCGACCAACTGCCCTCGGACTCGGCGATCGCCGGGGTGAGGGTGTCGACACCTGTCGTACGCAGCCAGGACTCGGCCCAGCCGTGCACATCTCGGTCGGTGGCATGCGCGAGTGAGTCGATGAAGTCGGCGAGGGTGGCGTTGGAGAACTTGTGCCGGGCGAAGTGGGTGTTGATACCGGCGAGGAAGTCCTTCTCGCCCAGCCAGGCCACCAGCTGGCGCAGCGCCGAGGCGCCCTTGGCGTAGGAGATGCCGTCGAAGTTGAGCATCGCGGACGCGGTGTCGGGGACGGCTTCCGGGTCGGGGGCGACCGGGTGGGTGGAGGGCCGCTGGTCGGCGTCGTAACCCCAGGACTTGCGGCCGATGCCGAAGTCGACCCAGGTGTCGGTGAAGCGGGTGGCCTCGGTGAGGGTCTGGTAGCCCATGTACTCGGCGAAGGATTCGTTCAGCCAGATGTCGTCCCACCACTTGAGGGTGACGAGGTCGCCGAACCACATATGGGCCATCTCGTGGGCGATGACCATGGCGCGGGTCTGCCGCTCGGTGTCGGTGACGGCGGAGCGGTAGATGAACTCGTCGCGGAAGGTGACCAGGCCCGGGTTCTCCATCGCGCCGGCGTTGAACTCGGGCACGAAGGCCTGGTCGTACGAGTCGAAGGGGTACGGCTCCTCGAACTTCTCGTGGTACCGGTCGTAGCACTGGCGCGTGATCTCGAGGATCTCCTCGGCGTCCGCGTCGAGGTACGGCGCCAGCGAGCGGCGGCAGTGGATGCCGAAGGGCAGTCCGGCGTGCTCGCTGCGCACGGAGTGCCAGGGGCCGGCGGCGACGGCGACGAAGTAGGTGGCGAGCGGCGGCGTTTCCGCGCAGGTCCAGCGGCCTTCGCCGTTCGGGGTGGCGATGCCGTTGCCCAGCACGCTCCAGCCCTCGGGCGCGGTGACGGAGAGCTCGAAGACGGCCTTGAGGTCGGGCTGGTCGAAGGCGGCGAAGACGCGCTGGACGTCTTCCATGAAGAGCTGGGTGTAGACGTACGTCTCACCGTCGGTGGGGTCGGTGAAGCGGTGCATGCCTTCGCCGGTGCGGGAGTAGCGCATGTCCGCCTCGACGCGCAGCTCGTGCTCGCCGGCGGTGAGGCCGGTGAGCGCGAGCCGGTTCTCGGCCAGTTTCTCGGGGTCGAGCGGCTGCCCGTCGAGGGTGACGGAGCGCAGTACGGCGGGCTTGAGTTCGACGAAGGTGTCCCCGGCCGCACGTGCGGTGAACTGGATGACGGTTCGGGAGTCGAAGGTCTCCTCGCCGGTGGTGAGATCGAGGTCGATCGTGTACCGCTGGACGTCGAGGAGCTGGGCTCGGGTCTGCGCTTCGTCGCGCGTCAGTACGGGCATGGGGGCCATGCTGCCCGATGGGTCCTGCTCCGCACACGGGGTATTGATTGCGCTGTCAGCGCACGCGCTTCTACGCGCCGGGGGCCTCGACCGGCAGGTCCCGCTCAGTGGCCGCCGCGGCCAGCCGCTTGTCGTAGGTGACGAACGCGGTCAGCGCCTGTTCGAGGTGTTCGGCACACGCGAGGTGGATCGCGTCGAGGCTGCGCAAGTGGCGCTGCGGGAACTGGCCGGCTGCGCGCAGGATCGGGTCGGTGAGACGGATGCGCAGTACGCGGTCGAGCATCTCCTCTGCGGCGTCCCCCACTTCGGGGTCCGCCCCTGCGCGTACGAGTGTGCGGGCCACCTCGGTTTGGGTAAGCGCTGCGGTGACATGGCCTTCCGCGGCCCGTGCGGCCAGAAAGGTGCGCAGCGCGTCCGTCTCGGGCTCGGGGAGGAGCAGCTTCAGCAGCGCGCAGGAATCGAGGTAGATCAACGGTCCTCTTCCTCTCGCATCGCCAGCAGGACCTCGGAGAGCCGGGCGGGCGGACCGGGACGGGCGGCCAGTGGCTGCCAGTCGCCGAGCCCGCGGGCGGATTCGGCGTTCTCCGGGTCGACGGTGCCCGTGCGGACGAGGTCCTCCATCACCCGCTGCTCCGGGTCCGGCGGGGCAAGCACCGCAACGAGCCTGCCGTTGCGCGTGATCTCCACGCGCTCCCCGGCCGCGACCCTCTCGATGAGTTCGCTCGCGTGCTGCTGAAGCTGGCGGATCGGCACTCTTGTGGTCATAGCACCCACGCTACGAGTAGCGTGCGGCACTTTCCAGCAGCGTGCGGCGCTTTCGCCCGTACGAAGTACGCAGGGGCGGTGCGGTCAGGAGCGGGCGATCGTCTCGTGGTGGCGGATGACCTCGGCGATGATGAAGTTCAGCAGCTTCTCGGCGAACGCCGGATCCAGTTTGGCGCTCTCCGCCAGCTGCCGCAGCCGCTCGATCTGGCGGGCCTCGCGGGCCGGGTCGGCGGGCGGCAGATGGTGTCGCGCCTTGAGGTGGCCGACCTGCTGGGTGCACTTGAAGCGCTCGGCGAGCATATGGACGACCGCCGCGTCGATGTTGTCGATGCTCTCGCGCAGCCTGTTCAGTTCGGCGCGTACGGTCTCGTCGGTGTCCCTCGTGCTCATGGTCAGCGAGCTTACGTCGATCACGTGGTGATCGTCGGGGGGTGTTCAGGGTCCGGGATCTGGTTGCTCCAGCCGCCGGGGACGGTGCGGCCCTGCTGCTCACGGAAGCGGATGGGCGCGATGCCGACACGGCGGGTGAACAGCCGGGAGAAGTAGGCCGGGTCTTCGTAGCCGATGCGGCGGGCGACGGCGGCGACGGGCAGTTCGGTGGCCGCGAGCAGTTCCTTCGCGCGGCCGAGGCGGATGCCGAGCAGGTAGTCCTTGGGGCTGCAGCCCGCGCCGCGGCGAACGGCGCTGCGCAGTTCGGCGGGGGTCATTCCGTGCCGGGCCGCGTGTTCGGCGACGGACAGCGGCTGGAAGGCGTCGCGCGCGAGTGCGGTGAGCACCGGGTCGCCCTCGGTGTTGGTGTCGGCGCGGGCGCGGCGCAGGGCGACCAGGAGTTCATGGACGGCGGCGCCGGTCTCGACCTCCAGGAGCGGGTTGCCGCGGCGTGCGGCGCGGGCGATACGGCCGACGGCGGCGCGGGCCCCGGCGGCGTCGGAGAGCGGTACGACGGGCCGGTCCGGCTCGATGTAGCCGAGTTCGGTGTAGGTGGCGGTCGCGGGCCCGGTGAAGTCGACGAAACTCTCGTCCCAGCCGCCTGCCGGATCGGGACCGTAGTGGTGCGGAACGCCGGGCGTGAGCCAGATCAGAGCGGGGGCGGTCACGGTGGCGCGCCGTCCGTCGGGGCCACGGAACCAGCCGCGGCCGGCACTGATCACGACGGCGACATGGTGGTCGAGGGTGCGGGGTCCGACGGTGGGCAGGACACCGTGCTGGAGGCCGACGCCGAGACAGGCCAGACCGAGGCGGTGCTGGACGGGGCTCGGGGTGAAATAGCGCATCCAGGTGTGGTACATCCGCTTCCGTCCTCTCCCTGGGCGCCGGGTGCCGAACCTTGCGTCCGACGTTGCGTCCAAACAGCGCCGATCTTTGTCCATGGACCGGCTCGCCGCCAGGGGGCGATGGTGGGCGCGGGCGCCCGGAGGTGGACCGGGCGCGAAAGGGGGTGGACGGTGGCTGAGTTCACTGTGGGTGATACGGACTTCCTGGTGGACGGGCGGCCCGTGCGGCTGCTGTCGGGAGCGCTGCACTACTTCCGGGTGCACGAGGCACAGTGGGACCACCGGCTGGCGATGCTGCGGGCCATGGGCCTCAACTGCGTCGAGACGTACGTCCCGTGGAATCTGCATGAGCCGGAGCCCGGCCGGTACGCGGACGCCGACGCACTGGGCCGGTTCCTCGACGCCGCACAGGCGGCAGGACTGTCGGCGATCGTGCGGCCGGGGCCGTACATCTGCGCCGAGTGGGAGAACGGCGGGCTGCCGCACTGGCTGACCGGACGGCTCGGACGACGGGTGCGCACGGACGACGCCGAGTATCTGGGGCATGTGGAGCGGTGGTTCACCCGGCTGCTGCCACAGGTGGTGGAGCGGCAGATCGGGCTCGGCGGCCCGGTGATCATGGTGCAGGTCGAGAACGAGTACGGCAGCTACGGCTCCGACCAGGGCTATCTGCGCCATCTCGTGGATCTGCTGAGGGGCTGCGGGGTGACCGTGCCACTGTTCACCTCCGACGGGCCCGAGGACCATATGCTCACCGGCGGCTCGGTGCCCGGGGTGCTGGCAACGGTGAACTTCGGGGCGGGGGCCCGTGAGAGCTTCCGGACGCTGCGCCGCCATCAGCCGCGGGGGCCGCTGATGTGCATGGAGTTCTGGTGCGGCTGGTTCGACCACTGGGGCGGGGAGCATGTCGTACGGGACCCGGCGGATGCCGCGGCAGCGCTGCGCGAGATCCTTGAGTGCGGCGCCTCGGTCAATGTCTATATGGCGCACGGCGGCACGAACTTCGCCGGCTGGGCGGGGGCCAACCGGGGTGGCGGCGCGCTGCACATGGGCGGGCTCCAGCCGGACGTCACGTCGTACGACTACGACGCGCCGATCGACGAGTACGGGCGGCCGACGGAGAAGTTCCGGCTGTTCCGGGACGTGCTCGCGCTGTTCCAGGCGGGTCCGCTGCCGGAGCTGCCGCCGGCGCCCGCCGCTCTGGGTGCGCCGGTGCGGGTGGAGCTCACCGAGTGGGCGCCGCTCGACGAGGTACTGGAGACGCTCGGCGGCGATGAGTCGGAGGGGCCTGTTCCGCCCACGTTCGAGGAGCTGGGCGTGGACCGTGGTCTGGTCCGCTACCGGGTCGGTGTTCCGGGCACGCGGCAGCCGTACCCGCTGGGCGTGTCCGGCCTGCGGGACCTGGCCGTCGTGTATGTCGACGGGGTGCGGGCCGGGGTGCTGAGCGGCGAGGACGCCGCGCTCGAGGAGCCCGTGGCCGGGCCCGCCGCGGTGGAGCTGTGGGTGGAGTCGCTGGGGCGCGTCAACTACGGGCCGCGGACGGGCGAGCCCAAGGGCATAGCGGGAGGTGTACTGCACGAGCGGCAGTATCTGCACGGCGTACGGGCTCGGGGGCTGCGGCTGGATGCCTTCGAGGAGGCGGACGCGGTCGCGAAGGTGCCGTTCCGCGCGCCGGCCGAGGAGGGGTCGACGGGCCTGTACCGCGCTTCGTTCGAGGTGAGCGAGCCCGGCGACGCGTCGCTGGAACTGCCGGGCTGGACACGGGGTTTCGCCTGGGTGAACGGCTTCGACCTCGGCCGATACTGGTCGGCGGGCCCGCAGCACACGCTGTACGTTCCCGGGCCGGTGCTGCGCGTGGGCACGAACGAGGTATGGGTGCTGGAGCTGGAGGCGGCGGGGACGTCCGTCCGTCTGTCTGGGGTGACCTTTTCCCCGGGGCTCCGCCCCGGACCCCGCGCACGGCCGCAGACCGTACGGAGGTCCGGGGCGAAGCCCCGGTAACCAGCGAAGTCCCGGTAACTAGAGGTCTGCCGCCGCGGACTTGATGGCGGCGGCGAAGGTGGACACCTCGGTGTAGACACCCGGGAAGTTGGGCCGTGCGCAGCCCTCGCCCCAGCTCACGATGCCGACCTGGATCCACGCGTTGTTGTTGTCCTTGCGGAACATCGGGCCGCCGGAGTCACCCTGGCAGGTGTCCACGCCGCCCTGCTTGAGCCCGGCGCAGATCTCCTCGCCGGACACGAGTTCGGGGTACGCCTGCTTACAGCTGGCGTCGGAGACGAACGGCACCTGGGCCTTGCGGAGGTAGCGCTGCTGGCCGCCGCCCTCGGTGGCCGCGCCCCAGCCGGCGACCGTGAAGGTGCCGTTGTCGTACGCCTTCGTGTCGGCGATCTTCAGGGTCGGGAGGTCGATGTTCTTGGCGAGCTTGATCAGCGCCCAGTCCTTGCCGGTGCCGTTGTAGCCGGGGGCCTGCAGGACCTTGGTCGACTTGACCTTGATGGCGCTGGAGCTCTGCAGGTCGACGACGCCGGCGGTCGCGGTGATGCTGGTGTTGTTGCCGGAACCGTTCACACAGTGGGCGGCGGTCAGCACTATGTTCTTGGCGTACAGCGCGCCGCCACAGCCCATGGAGAGCCGGACCATGAACGGGAATTCGCCCTGAGCGGCGCGGGTTCCGCCGACGACGGGCGCCGGGGCGGCCGAGGACGAGGTGGGCTGAAGGCTGATGGCGGCGAGGACGACAGCGCCGGCGGCGGCGCATCTCTGGAGCACTCGCACAAACTGCTTCTTCAACGGACTGCCTTTCGTGGGGGGTTGAGATGTACGCCTGCGCCGGAGTCCACCTCAGCATCGCGCGCGCTGTCATGAGCCGGACAAGCGTGATCCGGATTATGAAGAGTGGATCACCACGCCACAAGGAGCAGTTTTCGGCCATGTCACCAGCGAGGATTCGACCTCGCCTCCCCGTACAGTTGGATCGGGCCGACCGTCGTGCATGGGGGGTACGGGCAGTGGTGGCGAACGGCAACGAGGTCGTACACGGCTTTCCGCACCTCGACACCGTGCGGGCGGCAATCACCGCGCTCTACCGACGCCTCTCGCGGGAGACCGTGCTCTCCTACGCCCCGAGCGTCGTCCCGGCCGATGTGGCCTTCTCCGACCAGGACGATCTGCATCTCGGCGCGCAACGCGTCGCCCGCGCCCTGGTCCAGCATCTGCGGCTGCCGGACGCCCGGATGATTGTGAGTTTCCGCGAGATGGACCATGCCGCGAGCGTCGAACTGGCCGCGGGACCGGAGTACTTCATCGAGCTCAACGACCGCTTCCGCACTCATCGCAGGGACATCGGCGCGGCCCTCGCCCACGAGATCATGCATGTGCTGCTGCACCGGATCGACCTGTCCTTCCCCGGCACCCGCGACAACGAGATCCTCACCGACACCGCGACCACGTATCTCGGCGCGGGCTGGCTGCTCCTCGACGCGTTCCGGGAGGACAGCGTCTCCAGCCAGAAGCTCGGCTACCTCACCCCGGAGGAGTTCGGCTACGTCCTCGCCAAGCGGGCGATCGCCTTCGACGAGGACCCCTCCCCCTGGTTCACGAGCCCGCAGGGATACACCGCCTACACCAGTGGCCGCACCCAGGCACTGCGCGACACACAGCAGCCGCCGCTCAAGACCGCGGGCTGGACGGGCCACCTTCGCTACGCCAAGGACCGGCGCTACGCCCGGGAGCACCCGGGCCCCGCCCACGCTGCTGCCGCGTCCCCGTATGCCTTCGAGCGCGGGCCGGACGGGCTGCTCGTCTCCTTCTCGTGCCCCACCTGCCATCAGCGCATCCGGGTTCCCGTACGGGGACGGGTGCGGGTCCGCTGCGGGCTGTGCCGCACGATTCTGGAATGCGACACCTGACCGATCTTCCGTAGTGTCGAATCATGACGAAAGAGCCGACAGCGGGCGCCCGCGAACTGTTCGAGGCGGTGCACGGCGGCGCGGAAGACGCTGTCGTAGGGCTGCTGAGGGCCGGGACCCCCGCCGATGTGACCGACGAGGACGGGCAGACGCCGCTCTATCTGGCGGCGGTGAGCGACGAGGTGGGCATCGTGCGGCTGCTGCTGGCCGCGGGAGCCGCGCCCGAGCGCGCGGGCGGCCCCGAGGCCGGGGACCTGCCGCTGTGCGGGGCCGCGGTCGGCGGACACACCGAGGTGGTACGGGCGCTGCTCGCCGCGGGCGCCAGGCCCGATCTTCCGGAGGCGTACGGCTTCACGGCCATGGTCTGGGCGGTGGGGCAGGGGCACGCCGGGACGGTGGAGGTGCTGCTGGAGTACGGTGCCGACCCCGATCTGCCGGGCCCGAGCGGCGAGCCGCCGCTGGTGCTCGCCGCCCGGCGCGGCTCTCCTTCGACGGTGCGGGCCCTGCTGCGGCACGGCGCCGGCGCGACGGAGGCGGCGCTGGCGGAGGCCGGGCAGTGGCTCGTACGGGATGTGGAGAGGGAGCTGCGGGAGGGACTGCTGCAGGCGTACGGGGTGCGGGACGGCGAGGAGTACGAGACCTTCGCGCGCCGGGTCGAGGAGGACGGCGGGGTGACCGTCGTCGTCGAGCTGCTGCGGGACGGCAGGCCGCTGGCCGGCGCTGAGCAGCAGACCGGCCACGGTGCGATCGCGACGCTGCTGGAAGGCGAGCTGGGGATCCTGACTCCGTATGCGGAACTGGCCGAACGGGCCCTGCGCTGCGGGGATCCCGATCAGGACGACTGGGTCGAGTCGCTGACGGCGCTGTGGAGCCGGGGAGACGAGGAGACCTTCCAGGCGGCGGCCGCGTGGTGCGCGAGCGACGATCCGTTGCGGCAGGCGTTCGCGGCGGATGTGCTGGCGCAACTGGGGTTCGTGGGTCCGGGGCCGGATGAGGACGCCGGGCGGGACGGGGCCGCCGGGCGGGATGCGGACGCCCGGCCCGACGGGTCCGGCCCGCGGCGGCCGTTCGCCGCGCGGGCGTTGCCGCTGCTGCGCGAGCTGTCCCGGGAGGCGCGGGATCCAGAGCTGATCCAGGCGGTCGTCCTCGGTCTCGGGCACCACGGGGATCCGGCCGCGCTGCCCGAGATCCTGCGGCATGCCGGGCATCCGGACGCGGAGGTGCGCCACCGGGTGGCGCTGGCGCTGTGCGGGCTGGTTCCCGGTGGCCATGCGGAGGGCATCGAGGCGGTGATCGCGCTGAGCCGGGACGCGGACACCCATGTCAGGGACTGGGCGACGATGGCGCTGGCGGGCGTTGAGGCCGATACGCACGAGATCCGCGAGGCACTGGCGGCACGGCTCAACGACCCGGACGCGGACACGGCCGCGGAGGCGGCCCGGGGCCTGGCGATGCGTCAGGATCCGCGTGCGGCTGCGGCGTTGGCCAGGATTCTCGCGGACGAGGATCCGGACGGGTATGCCCGGGACACGGCGGTGGACGCGGTGCGGCATCTGCAGGACGTACCGCTCAGGCGTCGGCTGGAACAGACGTCACCGCGCTGCCGCTGACCCGGTTCAGCGCAGCCGTAGTCCGCCGGGTACCCGCTCCTCGATGATCTGCGCCAGCCAGTCGAATACGGTCGCGCCACGACCGGCCTCCGCCTCTTCCAACTCCGCCTGGATGGCGGCCCTGTTCAGCGGATGGCCGCGCTCCAGCCGCAGCCGCAGCTGGCGTACGGTCTCGTCCCGCCCGAGCGCCCGGCGGGAGAGCTCGTGGTCGCGCCACTCGATGACGAAGTCGCCGTCGTCCGGCGTGCCGAAGCCGCCGCTGAGGCAGTCGGCGAAGGCGTCCAGATTCCGGCCGAAGTATCCGCCGGACCCGTTCACGGCTTCGCCGATCACCCGCCAGAAGCTCTCCAGGCCGGTGACCTCCGCCCCGTCGATCACATAGGTCTTCGTCACGGGGCGGAGGATACCGGCTCAGCAGCCGTAGTCGACGAGGTCGAACGAGGCGTAGTGGTCGGCGGTGTAGTAGTCCTCCTGGGCCGCGTTGCCCGTGACGATACGGCGGGCGCCGCGGGTGGAGGAGCCCGGCGTCTTGACGGTGTACTCGTGGTAGTAGCCGGACGAGTGTGACGGCAGGACGCCTTCGCGGTTCGAGAAGACTGTGCCGTCCTGGCTGTACGGGAACGGCCCGCCGGACTCGATCAGGTCGAGCGTGTCGTGCGCCTGGGAGGGGAGGTCGGAGTAGCAGATGTCACCGACCGTGGCCACGGTCGTGGGCGCGGCCGTGGCCTGTCCGCCGATGAGGAGGGTGGAGGCGAGGGCGGCGATGCCGCCGAGAGTGGCGATACGTGGGGGGGATTCGCATACCGACATCATGACGCGCGTAGACATGAACGCGTCAACCCCAACGTCCTTGAGTTTTCTACAAGTTAACCTGGGTGGACTCCAGACTCCGGGGCTGTGAAGGACCTGGCGCCCGGCACGGCCGAGCCCCCGGGCCGGCGGCATCGTCACCGCTCCTGCCCGCGCCATCACCGAGCCCCGTAGACCGGTTGCGGAGTCTCGGCGTCCGCCAGCAGCTTCAGCGCGGCCTGGCCCGCTTCGGAGGGAGTCCAGCGCGTTCCCTTGTCCGCGGTGGGTCCCGGCCGCCAGCCCTCCATGACAGTGATACGGCCCGCCTCGGCCTCGAAGACCCGGCCGGTCACACCCGTACCGGCGGCGGAGCCGAGCCAGACGACGAGCGGCGAGACATCCTCGGGCAGGGCGGAGAGGCCGGCGAAGGTCTCCTCGGTCATACGGGTACGGGCCGCCGGCGCGATGGCGTTGACCTGGACTCCGTACCGGCCCATCTCCGCCGAGGCGACCAGCGTCAGGCCGATGATCCCGGCCTTGGCGGCCGCATAGTTGCCCTGGCCGACACTGCCCAACAGCCCGGCTCCGGAGGTGGTGTTGACCACCCGGGCCGCCACCGGCCGACCCGCCTTGGCCTCGGAACGCCAGTACGCGGCGGCATGCTTGAGCGGCAGGAAGTGGCCCTTCACATGCACCCGCATGACGGCGTCCCAGTCGTCCTCGTCGAGGTTGACGAGCATCCGGTCGCGCAGAAACCCGGCGTTGTTGACGAGGGTGTCGAGGCGGCCGTACGACTCCAGCGCTGCGGCGACGAGAGAAGCGGCACCGTCAGTCGTGGCGATGTCGCCGCCGTGCGCCACCGCGGCACCGCCCGCCGCCGTGATCTCGTCGACGACCTGCCGGGCCGGGCCCGCGGAGGAGCCCGCCCCGTCCGGTCCGACGCCGAGGTCGTTGACGACGACCTTCGCCCCCTCGGCGGCGAAGGCGAGCGCATGGGCCCGTCCGAGACCGCGCCCGGCACCCGTGACGATGACGACGCGTCCTTCGCAGATTCCGGTTGTCCCAGTCATCTCACGTCTCCTTGTTGACAGTTGCGGCATCGAGGAAGGCGGGGCGTTCCCCGCCCCCGTGCACCAGCAGCGAGGCTCCGCTCACATACGCCGCCCGCTCCGAGGCGAGGAAGACGGCCGCGTCACCGACCTCCGACGGCTCGGCCGGCCGCCCCAGCGGCACGGTGCGGCCGACCGCCGCGATGCCCTCCTCGTCCCCGTAGTGCAGATGGGAGAGTTCGGTACGCACCATCCCGAGGACAAGCGTGTTCACGCGCACCTCGGGCGCCCACTCCACGGCCATGGACCGGGCCAGGTTCTCCAGTCCCGCCTTCGCCGCCCCGTACGCCGCCGTGCCCGGGGACGGCCGGCCGCCGCTGACGCTGCCGATCATGACGATCGATCCGCCGGCCGCCTTGAGATGTCCGTACGCGGCGAGCGAGGCGGTCAGTGGCGCGGTGAGATTGAGCTCGATCACGCGGGCGTGGCGGGCCGCGTCGCCTTCGCCGAGCAGCCGGTACGGTGTCCCGCCCGCGTTGTTGACGAGAGTGTCGAGCCGGCCGTGCCGCGCCACGACCGAGTCGAAGAACTCCCCCACCGCGGCGGGATCGCGCAGATCGAGCGCTACGAACTCGGCTCCGGCGACGGGGACTTCCGGGGGTCTGCGCGCACAGACCACCACCTCGGCGCCCGCCCGCAGAAAGGCCCGCGCGATGCCCGCGCCCACGCCCCGCGTGCCGCCGGTGACGACGGCGACCCTCCCGTCCAGCTCCATCGGCTGCTACCTTTCTCACCTAACAAATGTTTGGTGGAAAGGTAGCTGATCCGCTCATGGGTGTCTCCACCGCACGCCCCGAGAAGGGCATCTGTGTCGTCACGGCCGACTTCCCACCCGTCAACGCACTTCCCGTACAGGGCTGGTACGACCTCGCCGACGCCCTCCGCGCGGCCGGCCGCGACCCCGGGATCCGCTGTGTCGTCCTGGCCGCCGCGGGCCGCGGCTTCAACGCGGGCGTCGACATCAAGGAGATGCAGCGCGACACCGGACACACCGCGCTCGTCGGCGCCAACCGCGGCTGTTACGAGGCCTTCGCCGCCGTCTACGAGTGCGAGGTGCCGGTCGTCGCGGCGGTGAACGGCTTCTGCCTTGGCGGCGGTATCGGCCTTGTCGGCAACGCGGACGTGATCGTCGCCTCCGACGACGCCACCTTCGGCCTGCCGGAGCTGGACCGGGGCGCGCTCGGCGCGGCCACCCATCTCGCCCGTCTCGTCCCCCAGCATCTGATGCGCGCGCTCTACTACACCTCGCGCACCGCCACCGCGCGGGAGCTGCACGCCCACGGCTCGGTCTGGAAGGTCGTCCCGCGCGAGGAACTGGCAGCCGCAGCCCTGGAGTTGGCGCGGGAGATCGCCCGGAAGGACGGTTGTCTGATCCGGCTGGCCAAGGCCGCCATCAACGGCATCGACCCCGTCGACGTACGCCGCAGCTACCGCTTCGAGCAGGGCTTCACCTTCGAGGCCAACCTCAGCGGTGTCGCCGACCGCGTCCGCGACGCCTTCGGCAAGGACACCTTCGGCGAGGAGGACCGAGCGTGACCGACAAGACCATGACGCCCGACGAGGCGGTGTCCGGGTTCCGCAGCGGAATGACGATCGGCATTGGCGGCTGGGGCTCGCGCCGCAAGCCGATGGCGCTGGTGCGGGCACTGCTCCGTACCGAGATCACTGATCTCACCGTCGTGTCCTACGGCGGCCCCGACATCGGCCTCCTCGCCGCCGCCGGCCGGATCCGCAGACTCGTCACGGCGTTCGTCACCCTCGACTCGATCCCGCTCGAACCGCATTTCCGCGCCGCCCGCGAGCGCGGCGACTTCGCGCTCACCGAGATCGACGAGGCGATGTTCATGTGGGGGCTGCAGGCGGCCGCCAACCGGCTGCCGTTCCTCCCGGTCCGGGCCGGTATCGGATCCGATGTCATGCGGGTCAACCCCGGGCTGCGGACGGTCACTTCACCGTACGAGGACGGCGAGGAATTCGTCGCCGTACCGGCCCTGCGGATGGACGCGGCGCTCGTCCACCTCAATCGCGCCGACCGGCTCGGCAACGGCCAGTATCTGGGCCCCGATCCGTACTTCGACGATCTGTTCTGCGAGGCCGCCGACTCCGCGTGGGTCTGCTGCGAGCAGCTCGTCGAGACCGCCGAGCTCACCAAGGACGCCGTACCGCAGACCCTGCTGGTCGGACGTCACTCGGTCACCGGCGTGGTCGAGACACCGAACGGCGCGCACTTCACCTCCTGCGACCCCGACTACGGCCGCGACGAGGCCTTCCAGAAGCTGTACGCGTCCACCCCCTGGCCGGAGTTCGCCGGGCGTTTCCTCTCCGGCACGACCGAGCATGACTACCAGTCCGCCGTCCGGACCTGGCACAAGGAGCAGCAGTGACCGTCAGCCGTTCCGAGTACTGCGTCGTCGCCTGCGCCGAGGCCTGGCGGGAGAACGGCGAAGTACTGGCCGCCACCATGGCCCCCGTCTCCTCCTTCGGCGCCCGGCTGGCCAAGCGCACCTTCTCCCCCGACCTCCTTCTCACGGATGGCGAGGCGATGCTCGTCGACCTCGACGGCGCGACGGAGGGCTGGCTGCCGTACCGCCGGCACCTGGCCATGGTCACCGGCGGAAAACGGCACGTCATGATGGGCGCGAGCCAGATCGACCGCTTCGGCAACCAGAACATCTCCTGCATCGGCGACTGGGAGCGGCCCGCCCGCCAGCTGCTCGGCGTACGCGGGGGACCCGTCAACACCCTCAACAATCCGGTCAGTTACTGGGTGCCCAGGCACTCCGCCCGCGTCTTCGTCGAGCGCGTCGACATGGTCAGCGGCGTCGGTTACGACAACGCGGCCGCCGCGGGCCCGTCCGCGGCCCGCTACCACCGGATCCCGCGCGTCGTCTCCAATCTGGGCGTCTTCGACTTCGCGACCCCCGACCGCTCGATGCGGCTCGCGTCCCTGCACCCGGGTGTCACGGTCGAGCAGGTCCAGCAGGCGACCGGCTTCGCGGTCACGATCCCCGCCGACGTCCCCTACACCCGCGAGCCCACCGCTGCGGAGCTGCGGCTGATCCGCGAGGTGATCGACCCGAAGGGCACACGCGAGCGCGAGGTCCCGGCATAGTGGAGACGGCCCTCACCGGACTCACCGGTGTCCGGCATCCCATCGTGCAGACCGGCATGGGCTGGGTCGCGGGGCCCCGCCTGGTCTCCGCCACCGCCAACGCCGGCGCACTCGGCATCCTCGCCTCCGCGACGATGACCACCGACCAGCTGCGCCAGGCCGTCCGCGAGGTCATGTCCCGTACGGACGCGCCCTTCGGAGTCAATCTCCGCGCCGACGCCGGGGATGCCCGCGACCGGGTCCGGATCATCATCGACGAGGGCGTGAAAGTCGCCTCCTTCGCTCTCGCGCCGTCCCGCGAGCTGATCGCCGAGCTGAAGGACGCGGGCGTGGTCGTGATCCCGTCCATCGGGGCCCGCCGGCACGCGGAGAAGGTGGCGGCCTGGGGCGCGGACGCGGTGATCGTCCAGGGCGGTGAGGGCGGCGGCCATACCGGCGATGTCGCAACGACCGTGCTGCTGCCGCAAGTTGTCGACGCGGTCGATATTCCGGTGATCGCGGCGGGCGGCTTCCACGACGGGCGGGGACTGGTCGCGGCGCTCGCCTACGGAGCGGCGGGCATCGCCATGGGCACCCGGTTCCTGCTCACCTCGGACTCGACGGTGCCGGACGCGGTCAAGGCCCGCTACCTCGCAGCGACCGTCAAGGACATCAGGGTGACCACGGCCGTCGACGGGCTTCCGCACCGCATGCTCCGTACGGAGCTGGTCGACTCGCTCGAGGGGGCAGGCCGTACAAGAGCGCTGGCGCAGGCCGTACGCCGTGCCGCCGGCTTCAAGAAGCTCTCGGGTCTGTCCTGGTCGCAGATGATCCGCGACGGTCTGGCGATGAAGCACGGCAGGGAGCTCAGCTGGAGCCAGGTCCTGCTGGCCGCCAACACCCCGATGCTGCTGAAGGCTTCGATGGTCGACGGCCGCACGGACCTCGGTGTGATGGCATCGGGGCAGGTGGCGGGGCTGATCGAGGACCTTCCGAGCTGCGATGAGCTGGTCAGACGTGTGATGACCGAGGCGGCGCGGGTACTCGACGCGCTGCCTCGGGCTGCTCCCCCACCCCGCCCGGTCCCGTGACTGGGGGCAAGCCCCCAGCCCCCGTACGGCCTTCGGCCGCGTCCTCAATCGCCGGACTGGCTGGGTTTCCCGCCCGTCCGGCGGGAAACCCAGCCTTGCCAGCGACAATAAGCCCCGCCGGCGGACATCCCAGCCCCTCCGGCGACAATCAGCCAGCCTCGCCGGCGATTGAGGCGCGGGGTTCGGGGCGGAGCCCCGACAAGGCCGGCGCTACGCCGCGGTGCGGCGACCGCCCTGACCGCCCCGCGCCGGACGACCGCCCTGACGAGCCTGTCCGCCCTGTCCGCCCTGAGCGCCCTGCCCGCCCTGTCCACCACGCCGGCCACGGCTGCGGCCACTTCCACTGCCACCGCCACTGCCACCGCCCTGCGCGGACCGGCCCCCCTGGCTCGGAACCTGCGCACGACGTCGCTGCGGCCGCTGCTGCTGCACGACCGGCTGCGGCACCTCGATGGTGATGGCGACACCGGAGGGCTCGCGCGCCCCGGTGATGCGGCTGAGCTCCTCGTCGCTGGACTTGACCCTGGCGGTGCGCGGGCTGATGCCCGCGTCCGACATCAGCCGGGTCATCTCGCGGCGCTGCTCGGGCAGCACCAGCGTCACGACGCTGCCGGACTCTCCGGCCCGGGCGGTGCGCCCGCCGCGGTGCAGATAGTCCTTGTGGTCGACGGGCGGGTCGACGTTCACGACCAGGTCGAGATCGTCGACATGGATGCCGCGGGCCGCCACATTGGTGGCGACCAGCGCGGTGACCTGCCCGTTCTTGAACTGGTCGAGGGTGCGGTTGCGCTGCGGCTGCGAACGACCGCCGTGCAGCGCCGCCGCCCGTACACCGCTGGACAGCAGCCGCTTGGCGAAACGGTCCGCCGCGCGCTTGGTGTCCACGAAGAGGATCACCCGGCCGTCACGGGCCGCGATACGCGTGGCCACGGCCTTCTTGTCGGTCTCGTCCGCGACGTGCAGCACATGGTGCTCCATCGTGGTGACCGCGCCCGCGGACGGGTCGACGGAGTGCACGACGGGGTCGGTCAGGAACATCCGTACGAGCCGGTCGATGTTCTTGTCCAGCGTCGCCGAGAAGAGCATCCGCTGACCGTCCGGCTCAACCTGCTTGAGCAGCGCCGTGACCTGCGGCATGAAGCCCATGTCGGCCATCTGGTCGGCCTCGTCGAGGACGGTGATCGACACCCGGTCGAGCGCGCAGTCGCCGCGCTCGATGAGGTCCTTGAGCCGCCCGGGCGTGGCCACGAGCACCTCGGCGCCACGCCGCAGCGTGCCCGCCTGCTTGCTTATCGACAGACCGCCGACGACCGTGGCCAGCCGCAGCTGCACCGAGGTCGCGTACGGCGAGAGTGCGTCGGTGACCTGCTGCGCCAGCTCACGGGTCGGTACGAGAACGAGCGCGAGCGGTGCCCGCGGCTCGGCCCGCCGGCCCGCGGTGCGGGCGAGCAGCGCAAGCCCGAAGGCCAGGGTCTTGCCCGAGCCGGTGCGCCCGCGGCCGAGGATGTCGCGGCCGGCGAGAGAGTTCGGCAGCGTGGCGGCCTGGATCGGGAAGGGCTCGGTCACGCCCTGAGCCACGAGGGTCTTCAGCAGGGCGGCCGGCATGTCCAGCTCGTCGAACGCCTCGACGACAGGCAGCGCGGGGGTGGTGGATTCCGGCAGCGTGAATTCCTGCGGGGCCGCCACCTTGCGGGCGGGAGCCTTGCCGGAGCCCTTGGCAGGGCCCTGGGCGCGAGAATTGACCGGGCGCTTTCGGGTCGGGCGGGCCGGGCGTTCGGAGCGAGTCATGCGGATATTGCCCTCCTGGGCATGTGAGACAGCACAAGCCGGGGCCCGCACCTTGACGGTGCGGGCCCCGGCTGCGAGGTTCGCGTCCGGATATTAGGCCGGGACGATGTTCTCCGCCTGCGGGCCCTTCTGGCCCTGCGTGACGTCGAAGGAAACCTTCTGGCCTTCCTGGAGCTCACGGAAGCCCGAGGTGGCGATGTTCGAGTAGTGGGCGAAGACGTCGGCGCCGCCGCCGTCCTGCTCAATGAAGCCGAAGCCCTTTTCCGAGTTGAACCACTTCACGGTTCCAGTAGCCATGTCATTCTCCTAAAACAGGGGCAAGCCGGAAACTCACACCTCGTGAGTTTCCCGTCGCTGCATTGAGCCCCATCCGGAGATCCGGAAACAAAATGTGCGCCTGAGGAAGCATTCCCGTCAGGCGCACACGAAGTTCATGGGTACCAAAACTGCAACGCCGCTACCGTAGCACGACCCGACCGGAAAGGCCCGTGATCACAGCCGCTCGATGATCGTCACGTTCGCCTGACCTCCGCCTTCACACATCGTCTGCAGTCCGTATCGCCCACCGGTGCGCTCGAGTTCATGCAGCAGCGTCGTCATCAGCTTCACGCCCGTCGCGCCCAGCGGATGCCCCAGCGCGATCGCTCCGCCGTTCACATTGACCTTGTCCGGGTCCGCGCCGGTCTCCTTCAGCCAGGCGAGCACCACGGGCGCGAAGGCCTCGTTGATCTCGACCAGGTCGATGTCGCCGATCGACATGCCGGCCTTCTTCAGCGCGTACGCCGTCGCCGGGATCGGGGCCGACAGCATCCGGATCGGATCCTCGCCGCGCACCGAAAGGTGGTGGATACGCGCGCGCGGCACAAGGCCGTGCTCGGCGACGGCCCGTTCGCTCGCGATCAGCATCGCCGCCGCGCCGTCCGAGACCTGGGAGGAGCAGGCCGCCGTGATGGTGCCGCCCCCCATGACGGGCTTCAGACCCGCCATCTTCTCCAGCGATGTGTCGCGGCGCGGCCCTTCGTCCGCCGTGACCTCGCCGTACGCCACCAGCTCCCGTTCGAAGCGGCCCTCGTCGGCGGCGCGGACCGCCCGCCGGTGGGAACGGAGGGCGAACTCCTCCATGTCGCGCCGCGAGATCCCCCACTTCTCGGCGATCAGCTGCGCGCCGTGGAACTGGTTGACCGGCAGGTCGCCGTAGCGGGCCCGCCAGCCCTCGCTGCCCGCGAAGGGACCCACCGTCAGCCCGAGCGCTTCGGCCGCCTGCCGGGACGCGAAGGCGATAGGGATCTGCGTCATGTTCTGGGTGCCGCCGGCGACCACCAGGTCCTGAGTGCCGGAGAGCACTCCCTGTGCGGCGAAGTGGACCGCCTGCTGCGAGGAGCCGCACTGCCGGTCGACCGTCACGCCCGGCACCTCCTCCGGCAGACCGGCCGCCAGCCATGCCGTACGGGCGATGTCGCCGGCCTGCGGGCCCACCGTGTCCAGGCAGCCGAAGACGACGTCCTCGACCGCCGTGGGGTCCACACCGGTCCGTGCGACGAGGGCCCCCAGGACATGCGCGCCGAGGTCGGCCGGGTGGACACCGGCCAGTCCCCCTCCTCGCCTGCCCACCGGCGTGCGTACCGCTTCGACTATGTATGCCTCGGCCATGACGGCTCCTCGATCGGTCAGCTGCGTACGGCGATACCGTCCAGCACCATCGACAGGTACTGACGGGCGATCTCCTCCGGGCTGTGCTGCCCGCCCGGCCGGTACCAGGACGCCGCGACCCACACCGTGTCGCGGACGAACCGGTACGTGAGGCGGATGTCCAGGTCGGCGCGGAAGACCTGGCCCGCGACCCCGCGCTCCAGCGTCCCCAGCCACGCCTTCTCGAACTTCTGCTGCGAGTCCGTGAGGTAGTGGAAGCGCGGCTGAACCGCCAGATGCCTGGACTCCTTCTGGTAGATGGCGACGGCGGCGCGGTGCCGGTCGATCTCCCGGAAGGACTCGGTGACGAGCGCCTCGATGGTCTCCCTGGGCCCGAGCCCGGCGGCGAGCACGGCGTCGTAGCCCTGCCAGAGCTCGTCCAGGAAGGTGGAGAGGATCTCGTCGAGCATCGATTCCTTGGAATCGAAGTGGTAGTAGAGGCTGCCGGCGAGCATTCCGGCCCGGTCCGCGATCTTGCGGACGGTGGTGGCGTTGTAACCCTGCGCGGCGAACACCTCGGCGGCGGTGTCGAGGAGCTCGCGGCGGCGCTCGGGCGTGGCGCTCACCTGGTTCTTCTTCTTGCTTCTTGTCGGCACGGGACCATTCTCGTCCTACGCATGCTGACTGCTGATGGAGACGACCTCGCCGGTGAGATACGAGGAGTAGCCGCTGGCGAGGAAGACGATGGCGTTGGCGATCTCCCAGGGTTCGGCGTACCGCCCGAAGGCCTCCTTGGCGGTCAGCTCTGTCAGCAGCTCGGCCGAGGTGACCTTTACCAGGTGCGGGTGCATGGCGAGGCTGGGGGCGACGGCGTTGACGCGTACGCCGTACTCGGCCGCCTCGACCGCCGCGCACCGGGTGAGCGCCATGACTCCGGCCTTGGCGGCGGCGTAGTGGGCCTGACCGGCCTGGGCGCGCCAGCCGACGACGGAGGAGTTGTTGACGATCACTCCGCCGCGTCCGGTTGTCCTGAAGGAGCGCAGGGCGGCGCGGGTGCAGCGGAAGGTGCCGTTCAGGGTGACGTCGAGGACCTTGCCCCACTGGTCGTCGCTCATGTCGACGAGTGCCGCGGTGCCGCCCAGGCCGGCGTTGTTGACGACAATGTCGAGGCCGCCGTGCTGCCGTACGGCCGTGTCGAACAGCGCCTGGACCCGGGCCTCGTCGGTGACGTCGCAGGGCAGTGAGGTCACGGCCGCCGCGCCGAACTCCTCGGCGAGCGCCTCCTGCGACTCCTTCAGGCGGCAGGCGTGCGCGTCGCTGATGAGGATGCGCGCGCCCTCCTCCAGGAACTTCCGGGCGGTCGCTCCGCCGATCCCGGCTCCGGCCGCGGCGGTGATGACGGCGGTACGGCCCTTCAGAAGGCCATGGCCGGGTACGTACTGCGCCCTGTTGTTCGTCACAGCGGCACGTTAACCTACCAAACACTTGTTAGGGAAGGATGCGCGAATGGACCTGGACCACTCCGCCGACGAGGAAGCCTTCCGGGCCGAGGCCCGCGCCTGGCTCGCCGCGAACGTGCCCGCCGAGCCCCTGCCCTCCCTGGAGACCGAGGAGGGCTTCGCGGCCCACCGCGCGTGGGAGGCGCGGCTGTACGCGGACCGCTGGTCGGTCGTCTCCTGGCCGCGGGAGTACGGCGGGCGGGGCGCCGACATCTTCGGCTGGCTGGCCTTCGAGGAGGAGTACTACGCGGCGGGCGCGCCGGGACGGGTCTCGCAGAACGGCATCAACCTCCTCGCCCCGACGCTCTTCGACCACGCCACCGAGGAGCAGCGCGCCCAGGTGCTGCCCGCGATGGCGAGCGGCGAGGTCGTCTGGGCACAGGCCTGGTCCGAGCCGGAGTCCGGCTCGGACCTCGCGTCGCTGACGTCGCGGGCCGTACGGACAAACGGCGGCTGGCTGCTCAGCGGCCAGAAGACCTGGTCCTCGCGGGCCGCGTTCGCCGACCGCGCGTTCGGCATCTTCCGCACCGGTTCGGAGGCGCGGGTCGCCGGTCCCGAGACACGGGTCGCCGGTCCGGGGGCGGAGGTCGCCGGTCCCGAGGCACGGGTCGCCGGTCCGGGGGCGGAGGTCGCCGGTCCAAAGGCGTCGCGGCCGCATCAGGGTCTGACGTATCTGATGTTCGACCTGTCGGCGCCGGGTGTGACGGTCCGGCCGATCGGCAGGCTCGACGGCAAGCCCGCCTTCGCCGAGCTCTTCCTCGACGATGTCTTCGTCCCCGACGAGGACGTGATCGGCGAGCCGGGCCAGGGCTGGCGGATCGCGATGTCCACGACCGGCAACGAACGGGGGCTGACCCTGAGGTCGCCCGGCCGTTTCCTGGCTGCGGCGGAGCGTCTCGTACGGCAGTGGCACGCGTCGGCCGACCGGCCGGAAGGCCACGACACCGCGCTGCGCGACCGGGTGGCGGACGCGGTGATCGGCGCGCGTGCCTATCAGCTTTTCACCTACGCCAACGCGTCGCGCTTCGCGGCGGGCGAGAGCATCGGCGCCGAGTCCAGCCTGAACAAGGTCTTCTGGTCCGAGTACGACATCGCGCTGCACGAGACCGCGCTCGATCTGCTGGGCGCGGAGGGGGAGTTGGCCGACTCCGACTGGTCCGAGGGCTATGTCTTCTCGCTGGCGGGCCCCATCTATGCCGGTACGAACGAGATCCAGCGCGACATCATCGCCGAGCGTCTGCTCGGCCTCCCGAAGGGCCGCCGCTGATGCGTTTTCTGCTCACGGATGAGCAACAGGCGTTCGCGCGCTCGCTGGACGCGATGCTCACCGCCGCGGACACACCGTCGGCGGTACGGGCGTGGTCGGCGGGCGACCACGCCCCGGGCCGGACGCTGTGGTCGCGCCTCGCGGAGGCGGGGGTCTTCGCGCTTGCGGCCCCGGAAGCGTACGAGGGCGTAGGGCTGCTACCGGTGGAACTGGCGGTAGCCTTCGTGGAGTTGGGCCGTCATGCGGTGCCGGGCCCGGTGGTCGAGACGGTCGCGACGGCGGCGCTGCTGACGCATCTGGCCGAGCACGGCGACGCGTCACCGGCGAAGCGGCTGCTGCCGGGCCTGGCGACGGGTGAGTCGACGGCGACGCTGGCGATGACGCTGCCACCGACGGGGTGCGGTCCGTACGCGCTGGACGCGGACGCGGCGACGGTGACTTTGGTGGTGTCGGGAGGGGACGCGGCGGACCCGTCTGGCGTGTTGGGCGACACGGCGACCGCCCCCCGCCTGGCGACAGCCGGCGCGGGCGGAACGCCCGCCGCCGAGGGCACCGGTACGGGCAGCGGCGCCGACCACGGGCCGGCCACCCCCCGCGCGGACACGGCGGGCGCGCTGGGCGACCCGGACACCGGCCCCCGCCTGGCAACAGCCCGCACAGCCGCAACGCCAGGCGCCGCGGACACCAGTACGGGCAGCGGCGCCGACCACGGGCCGGCCACCCCCCGCGCGGACACGGCGGGCGTGTTGGGCGACCCGGACACCGGCCCCCGCCTGGCAACAGCCCGCACAGGCACGACGCCCGCCGCCGCGGACACCAGTACTGGCAGGGGCGCCGACCACGGGCCGGCCACCCCCCTCGCAGACGCGGCGGGCATGTTGGGCGACGCTGCCGCCGGCCCCCGCTGGGCGATAGCCCGCACAGGCACGACGCCCGCCGCCGCGGACACCAGTACGGGCAGCGGCGCCGACCACGGGCCGGGCACTCTCCTCGCGGACGCGACAGCCGCCGTCGGTGCCGGTACACGTGACCGCATCGGGCCGGCCACTCCCCGCGCGGACGGGACAGACGGCTCTCGGTACGCGCAGCTGCTCATCGCCCCCGGGCACGGCCCCGTACACACATCCGCCGACCCCGCGCGGCGGCTGGCGAGACCCGGCGCCGGGGGCGAGGTTCTTGCCGAAGGGCCCCACGTGGCCGCCGCCGCCGCGTACGCGGCGGATGTCGCCGCCTTGACCACCGCCGCGCAGGCCCTCGGCGTCGGGCTCGCGCTGCTCGACCGGACCGTTGCCCATGCCAAGCGGCGCCGTCAGTTCGGCGCGGCCATCGGCTCCTTCCAGGCGGTCAAGCACCGGCTGGCCGACACTCTGATCGGTCTCGAATTCGCCCGGCCGCTCCTCTACGGAGCCGCCCTCTCGATGGCTGCCACCGATATCGCCGCGGCCAAGGCCACCGCGGGCGAGGCCGCGTACGCCGCCGCCCGCACCGCTCTGCAGCTGCACGGCGCGGTCGGTTACACCGATGAGCTCGACCTCTCGCTCTGGCTGCGCAAGGCACGACCGCTGCGGGACGCCTGGGGCACCCCCGCCCAGTGCCGGGCGCGGGTGCTGGCGGCATGAGCGGAAGGCTCAGCGACGCCGGACGGTGCGTACGGCTCCGCCCGGCAGCCAGGACCGTACGACCAGCTCATCTCCGTCGACGGACGTCTGCACCACCTCGCCCAGCTCGACCCGGAACAGATGGAACGGCTCCGGCGGCTTGACCTCGGCCACGAATCGCCCGAGCACCTCAGGATCCGTCACCTCCACCGCACGCCCGCCGATCCGGACGTCGCCGCCTGCCATGGAGTCGTCGGGGCCGGGATTCGCCTGTACCGCGAAGCGCGGATCGCGCTGGAGGTCCTGCGCCTTGCGGGAGTCCGGCATCATGCCGAGCCACAGCTCGCCGAAGCGGAAGTCCACTTCGAGTCCGGTCACCCGCGGGGATCCGTCCTTGCGGAGGGTGGCCAGGACATGGTGCTTGTACTGCTGGAACCGCCGCTGAACGGTCTCGGCGAAGTCCGGCTCCGCCGCCCGGAAATCTGCCCATGTGCTTGATGTCATGACGCTATCGAACCGCGAAATCCCGACATCTTCTGTCGGGATTCTCTGTGCTTGGCTCGGACAGGGTGACGACCGCCGCGTGCCCCTCCGTGTGCAGCGAGCCGGGCGAGGCGTCCAGCACCGCGGCGTCGTACTGCCCGAGCGTCACGCGCGCCTCCTTGAGGACCGCCGTCCCGTCCAGCGCGACGATCACCACTGTCGAGCCGGACGGGACCACGACCAGCAGTCCTCCCCGTACCACCGAGGTCAGGCACGCCGTACGGCTCCTGCGGCGCATGACGTTGAAGTTGACGACGGGCCCGGCGAGCAGCCGGCCGTCGGTCTCCACATCGCCGGGGAAGTCGTAGGGCCGGTACCGCTCGTCCGCGAGCATGTGCTTCCCGCCGACCGTGAGGTCCATCCCCGCGCCCTCGACCACGGTCAGGGTCCGGTCCACGTCCGGGAACGCGGAGAACGGTCCGTCCGCGCCGACGTCCGCGAGGCTGATCCGCCAGTCGAAGGCGTCCATGGGCGCGCCTTCGGGCGAGGCGGTGATCTCGCGGGTGACGCCGCCGCCGTTCTTCCAGGGCATGGCCGTACGGTCGGCCGCGCGCAGCACCCGTACCGTCATCGCACGATGCCCTGCGCACGCGCCGCGGCCAGCCAGAGCGGGAACTCGGCGACCAGCCGGTCGTACAGCTCGGCGTCCGGGACCTGGCGCGGATCGAGTCCGGCGTGGAAGAAGCCGGCGTTGTCGACGGCCCGCCTGGCGGGTACGGCCAGCTCGTCGAGCTTGTGCAGGAAGTCGAACTGCGAGCTGCGCTTGTTGCCGAAGCCGATGAACTGCCAGAACAGCGGGAGCTTCGCCGCCTTGCACAGATAGCGTTCCGCGGCGTGCTTGCTGATCGGACCGCCGTCCGTCTGGAAGACGACGAGCGCGGGCGCGGTCGAGCCGCTGTCGAGGTAGTGGTCGATGACAGCGTCCATGGCCAGGTGGTAGCTCGTCCTGCCCATGTGCCCGAGGCCCGCCACGATCCGGTCGACCCGCCCGTGGTGGTTGTCCAGGGCGATGTCCGTGACTGCGTCGACGTCCGTCGAGAAGAAGACGACGGGCACCCGGCCGTCGTCGTCGAGATGGGCGGACAGGCCGAGCACCCGGTCGGCGAGGGCCTGCACGCTGCCGTCCTTGTAGTACTCCTTCATGGAGCCGGAGTAGTCGAGCACCAGATAGACGGCGGCGCGCTCCTCGTTCAACCGGTGCTTCTCCAAGGAGACACCGGCGCTCTTGTAGAGGCTGACGAGCGCGGGCGCGGTCTCCTCGATCTTGCGGAGACTGATGGCCGCCATGCGGGGCTCCGTTCGTTCACCGGGACGGGAGAGTTGAGGTTACGTCACCCGTACGGGGACCCTTCGGCTCGGCAGCGTGCCCCGCCGCATGGGGCGACTTCGTCTTGTATGCCGCCCCCGGCTGAACGTGCCGCGGCGCCCACCCAGTGTCCGGTCGGGGACAGGGCAGGCGCCGCGTTGAGTTCCGTACGCCGTTGTACGGGACCGTATGAGGGGTTGAGCGGTGATCAGACCGTCAGCGAACGGTCCGTCGGGCGGATCGGGGCCGGCAGCTCACTGACACCGGTCAGGAAGCGGTCCACACCGCGCGCCGCCGAGCGGCCCTCGGCGATCGCCCACACGATCAGCGACTGGCCACGGCCCGCGTCACCGGCGACGTACACGCCGCCCACGCTGGTCGCGAAGTCCGCGTCCCGCGCGATGTTGCCGCGCTCGTCCAGCGCCAGGCCGAACTGCTGGACCAGCCCGTTCTCCTGGTCCGTGCCCGTGAAGCCCATCGCGAGCGTGACCAGCTGCGCCGGGATCTTCCGCTCCGTGCCCGGCTTCTGCTCCAGCTTGCCGCCCTTGAACTCCACCTCCACGAGGTGGAGGAACTGGACGTTGCCGTCCTCGTCGCCCTCGAAGTGGGTGGTGGAGACGGAGTAGACCCGCTCGCCGCCCTCCGCGTGCGCCGAGGTGACCTTGTAGAGCATCGGGAAGGTCGGCCACGGCTGACCCGCCGGACGGTCGTCGCCCGGTCGCGGCATGATTTCCAGCTGTGTGACGGAGGCCGCGCCCTGGCGGTGGGCCGTACCGACACAGTCCGCGCCCGTGTCACCGCCGCCGATGACCACGACGTGCTTGCCCTCCGCGGTGATCGGAGGAGCGACGAAGTCGCCCTCCTGCACCTTGTTGGCGAGCGGCAGGTACTCCATGGCGAAGTGGATGCCGTTCAGCTCACGGCCCGGGACCGGCAGGTCGCGCGAGACAGTCGCGCCGGCCGCGATGACCACCGCGTCGTACCGCTTACGCAGCTTCGCGGCGTCGATGTCACGGCCGATCTCGATCTCGGTGCGGAACTTGGTGCCCTCCGCGCGCATCTGCTCGATACGGCGGTTGATGTGCACCTTCTCCATCTTGAACTCGGGGATGCCGTACCGGAGAAGGCCTCCGATGCGGTCCGCGCGCTCGTAGACGGCGACCGTGTGACCCGCCCGGGTCAGCTGCTGGGCGGCGGCGAGGCCCGCCGGGCCCGAGCCGATGACCGCGACCGTCTTGCCGGACAGACGCTCCGGCGGCTGCGGCTTGACGTCGCCGGTGTCCCACGCCTTGTCGATGATCGAGACTTCGACGTTCTTGATGGTGACGGCCGGCTGGTTGATGCCGAGGACGCAGGCCGACTCGCAGGGCGCCGGGCACAGCCGCCCGGTGAACTCCGGGAAGTTGTTGGTCGCGTGCAGCCGCTCGCTCGCCGCCGACCAGTCCTCGCGGTACGCGTAGTCGTTCCACTCGGGGATGAGGTTCCCCAGCGGACAGCCGTTGTGGCAGAACGGAATACCGCAGTCCATGCAGCGCCCGGCCTGCTTGCTGATGATCGGCAGCAACGAACCGGGAACGTAGACCTCGTTCCAGTCCTTGACGCGATCCGCGACGGGGCGGGTCTCGGCGACCTCTCGGCCGGTGGTCAGGAAGCCCTTGGGGTCAGCCATTGGTCGCCGCCTCCATCATCTTCTCGGTGGTCTCCTGCTCGGAGAGACCGGCGAGCTCAGCGGCGTCCTTGGCGGCGAGCACTGCCTTGTACGTGGTCGGGATGATCTTGCTGAAGCGGTCCACCGCAATGGACCACTCGGCCAGCAGCTTCGACGCGACGGTCGAGCCCGTCTCCTCCTGGTGGCGGCGCACGACATCGTGCAGCCACTGCTTGTCGGAGTCGTCGAGGGCCTCGACAGCGCCGAGGTTGCCCACGTTGACGTTGTCGCGGTCGAGGTCGATGACGTACGCGACGCCGCCGGACATACCGGCCGCGAAGTTACGTCCGGTCTCGCCGAGCACCACCGCGTGACCGCCGGTCATGTACTCGCAGCCGTGGTCGCCCACGCCCTCCGAGACAACCGTGGCACCGGAGTTTCGGACGCAGAACCGCTCGCCGGTCCGGCCGCGCAGGAACAGCTCGCCGCCGGTCGCACCGTAGGCGATGGTGTTGCCCGCGATGGTGGAGTACTCGGCGAGGTGGTCGGCGCCCCGGTCCGGGCGGACGATGACGCGGCCGCCGGAGAGGCCCTTGCCGACGTAGTCGTTGGCGTCGCCCTCCAGCCGCAGCGTCACACCGCGCGGCACGAAGGCGCCGAAGGACTGGCCGGCCGATCCGGTGAAGGTGATGTCGATGGTGTCGTCGGGCAGGCCCGCACCGCCGAACTTCCTGGTCACCTCGTGGCCGAGCATCGTGCCGACGGTGCGGTTGATGTTGCGGATCGCGACCTGCGCACGCACCGGCTGGGCGTCCTCGGCGGAGGCGGCGTTCAGAGCCTCGGCGGCCAGCTCGATCAGCTCGTTGTCGAGCGCCTTCTCCAGACCGTGGTCCTGCTCGACCAGCTGGTGGCGTACGGCGCCGTCCGGCAGCTCGGGGACGTAGAAGAGGGGCTCGAGGTTGAGGCCCTGTGCCTTCCAGTGGTCCACGGCCCGCTCGGTGTCCAGCAGCTCCGCGTGGCCGACGGCCTCTTCGATCGTACGGAAGCCCAGCTCGGCGAGGAGCTCGCGGACCTCCTCGGCGATGAACTCGAAGAAGTTGACGACGTGTTCGGCCTTGCCGGAGAACCGGTCGCGCAGCACGGGGTTCTGTGTGGCGATGCCGACCGGGCAGGTGTCCAGGTGGCAGACGCGCATCATGACGCAGCCGGAGACGACGAGCGGCGCGGTCGCGAAACCGAACTCCTCGGCGCCCAGCAGCGCGGCGATGACGACATCGCGGCCGGTCTTCAGCTGGCCGTCGGTCTGTACGACGATGCGGTCGCGCAGGCCGTTGAGCAGCAGGGTCTGCTGGGTCTCGGCGAGGCCGAGCTCCCACGGGCCGCCCGCGTGCTTCAGCGAGGTGAGCGGCGAGGCGCCGGTACCGCCGTCGTGGCCGGAGATGAGGACGACGTCCGCGTGCGCCTTGGAGACACCCGCGGCCACCGTGCCGACACCGACCTCGGAGACCAGCTTCACGTGGATACGCGCGGCCGGGTTGGCGTTCTTGAGGTCGTGGATCAGCTGAGCCAGATCCTCGATGGAGTAGATGTCGTGGTGCGGCGGCGGCGAGATCAGACCTACACCCGGGGTGGAGTGCCGGGTGCTGGCGATCCACGGGTAGACCTTGTGACCGGGCAGCTGGCCGCCCTCGCCGGGCTTCGCGCCCTGCGCCATCTTGATCTGGATGTCGTCCGCGTTGACCAGGTACTCGCTCGTCACACCGAAGCGGCCGGAGGCGACCTGCTTGATGGAGGAACGGCGCTCCGGGTCGTACAGCCGGTCCGCGTCCTCGCCGCCCTCACCGGTGTTGGACTTGCCACCCAGCCGGTTCATGGCGATGGCGAGGGTCTCGTGCGCCTCGCGGGAGATGGAGCCGTACGACATGGCGCCGGTGGAGAAGCGCTTGACGATCTCGGAGACCGGCTCGACCTCGTCGATGGAGATCGCTTCCCGCTCGGACCTGAAGCCGAAGAGACCGCGCAGCGTCATCAGGCGCTCGGACTGCTCGTTGACCCGGTCCGTGTACTTCTTGAAGATGTCGTAGCTGCGCGAGCGCGTGGCGTGCTGCAGCCGGAAGACCGTCTCCGGGTCGAAGAGGTGCGGCTCGCCCTCGCGGCGCCACTGGTACTCGCCCCCGATCTCCAGCGCACGGTGCGTGGCGGAGATGCCGGAGGCCGGGTAGGCCTTGGCGTGCCGGGCGGCGACCTCCTTGGCGACGACCTCGAGACCGGCTCCGCCGATCTTCGTGGCGGTGCCGTTGAAGTACTTCTCCACGAAGGCGTCGTCGAGACCGACGGCCTCGAAGACCTGCGCGCCTCGGTAGGAGGCGACCGTCGAGATGCCCATCTTGGACATGACCTTCAGGACGCCCTTGCCGAGGGCGTAGATGAGGTTGCGGATGGCCTGCTCGGGCTCCAGGCCCTGGATGAACGTACCGGCGCGGACCAGGTCCTCGACGGACTCCATCGCCAGGTACGGGTTGACGGCGGCGGCGCCGTAGCCGATGAGGAGCGCGACATGGTGCACCTCGCGGACATCGCCGGCCTCGACCAGCAGACCGACCTGTGTGCGCTGCTTGGTGCGGATGAGGTGGTGGTGCACGGCGGAGGTGAGCAGCAGCGACGGGATCGGCGCGTGCTCGGCGTCCGAGTGCCGGTCGGAGAGGACGATCAGTCGGGCGCCGTCCTCTATGGCCGCGTCGACCTCGGCGCAGATCTCCTCGAGACGGGCGGCGAGGGCGTCACCGCCGCCGCTGACCCGGTAGAGACCGGAGAGCGTCGCGGCGGTCATGCCCGGCATGTCGCCGTCGGCGTTGATGTGGATGAGCTTGGCCAGCTCGTCGTTGTCGATCACCGGGAAGGGCAGGGTGACGCTGCGGCAGGTCGCGGCGGTCGGCTCCAGGATGTTGCCCTGCGGGCCGAGCGAGGAGCGCAGCGAGGTGACGAGCTCCTCGCGGATGGCGTCCAGCGGCGGGTTGGTGACCTGCGCGAAGAGCTGGGTGAAGTAGTCGAAGAGCAGCCGGGGGCGCTGGGACAGGGCCGCGATCGGCGAGTCCGTACCCATGGAGCCGAGCGGCTCACCGGCGGTACGGGCCATCGGCGCGAGGATGACGCGCAGCTCCTCCTCGGTGTACCCGAAGGTCTGCTGGCGGCGAGTGACCGAGGCGTGGGTGTGGACGATGTGCTCACGCTCGGGAAGGTCCTCGAGCTCGATCTCGCCGGCTTCCAGCCACTCCTGGTACGGCTGCTCGGCGGCGAGGGAGGACTTGATCTCGTCGTCCTCGATGATGCGGTGCTCGGCGGTGTCGACGAGGAACATCCTGCCGGGCTGGAGGCGGCCCTTGCGGACGACCTTCGCGGGGTCGATGTCGAGGACGCCGACCTCGGAGGAGAGGACGACGAGTCCGTCGTCGGTCACCCAGTAGCGACCGGGTCGCAGACCGTTGCGGTCGAGGACCGCGCCGACCTGGGTGCCGTCGGTGAAGGTGACGCAGGCCGGACCGTCCCAGGGCTCCATCATCGTGGAGTGGTACTGGTAGAAGCCGCGCCGGGCCGGGTCCATGGAGTCGTGGTTCTCCCACGCCTCGGGGACCATCATCAGCACGGAGTGCGGCAGCGAGCGGCCACCGAGGTGGAGGAGCTCGAGGACCTCGTCGAAGGAGGCGGAGTCGGAGGCGTCCGGCGTGCAGACCGGGAAGATCCGCTCCAGCTTCTCGGCTCCGAAGAGGTCGGACACGAGCTGCGACTCGCGGGCGCGCATCCAGTTGCGGTTGCCCTTGACCGTGTTGATCTCGCCGTTGTGCGCGACGAAGCGGTACGGGTGGGCCAGCGGCCAGCTCGGGAAGGTGTTCGTGGAGAACCGCGAGTGGACGAGCGCGACGGCCGTGGCGCAGCGCCGGTCGGAGAGGTCCGGGAAGAAGGGCTCCAGCTGGCCGGTGGTCAGCATGCCCTTGTAGACGATCGTGCGGGCGGAGAGCGACGGGAAGTAGACCCCGGCCTCACGCTCGGCGCGCTTGCGCAGCACGAATGCCTTGCGGTCCAGCGCGATACCCGTGCTCGTACCGTCCGAGACGAAGAGCTGCGAGAAGGCCGGCATGGTGGCGCGGGCGCCGCTGCCGAGCAGATCCGGGGTGACCGGGACCTCGCGCCAGCCGAGGACGTTCAGACCCTCCTCGGCGGCGATCGTCTCAATGCGTGAGACGGCGTTGGAGCTGTCGTCGGCCGGCAGGAAGGCGATTCCGACGGCGTACGCACCGGCCTCGGGGAGGTCGAAACCGCTGACCTCGCGCAGGAAGGCGTCCGGGACCTGAAGCAGGATGCCGGCGCCGTCACCCGAGTCGGGCTCGGAGCCGGTGGCACCGCGGTGCTCCAGATTCCGCAGTACGGTCAGCGCCTGCTCGACCAGCTCATAGCTGGGAACACCGGTGAGGGTGGCCACAAACCCGACGCCGCATGCGTCGTGTTCGTTACGGGGGTCGTACATCCCCTGGGGGGTGGGGCGACCGTCCATGGGCGACCAGGCGTCGGAACGCATCGGCTCTCCCGTCGTCGTCGTGGCAAATACAGCTGCCGAGGGACGACGTTGGCCCTCCGCGAAATTTCGTGCAGATTACATGATGGAGTGCTTCTCGAAAAGTGGATAGCTGGTTCCAGCATGCGGACACCGCGCGAAGCGGTGGAGGTGGGTCAAGTCGGACAGATCGATGTCCGCAAGCCCGTCGCAGAGCAGGCCTCATTGCCCGCAGTGTCTACGGCTCATGCCCGGTGATTAAGGACTCGAAACCGTCGAGTTACGGCTACTTATGTAGCACTTCGCATAGTGTCTCACTCCTCGCCGGATCCGCAGAGAGGACGTACGTCACAACTTACGGGAACGGCGCGCATGCGACCGCGCACCGGCCCCTGACGAGGGGCCGGTGCGCAGGTGTCGAAGGAGGGGGCGGGGTGGCTGCCGGAAGGCGTCAGACCGCGGCGCCGAACAGCGCGCCGAGCCCGTAGGTGAGGGCCGCCGCCGCGCCACCGAGGACCAGCTGACGCAGCCCGCTGTACCACCAGCTGCGCGCCGTCACGCGGGCGACGAGCGCACCGCAGGCGAAGAGCCCGACGAGCGCCAGCAGCACCGCCGGCCACAGAGCGGTCGCGCCGAGCAGATACGGCAGTACGGGCAGCAGCGCGCCCAGCGCGAACGAACCGAAGGACGAGATCGCGGCGACGGTCGGCGACGGCAGGTCGTCCGGGTCGATGCCGAGCTCCTCGCGGGCATGGATCTCCAGCGCCTGCTCGGGGTCCCTGGAGAGCTGCATCGCCACCTCGCGGGCGAGCGCGGGCTCCACGCCGCGCGCGACGTACAGCGCCGCCAGCTCCTCCATCTCGTCGATGGGGTGCTTGCGCAACTCCCGTCGCTCGACGTCCAGCTCGGCCTGTACGAGCTCGCGCTGGGAGGCGACGGAGGTGTACTCGCCGGCCGCCATGGAGAAGGCGCCCGCCGCGAGGCCGGCCAGGCCGGTGATGACGATGGTCTGCTGGGAGACCGAGCCGCCCGCGACACCGGTCATCAGCGCCAGGTTGGAGACGAGTCCGTCCATCGCGCCGAAGACCGCGGGGCGCAGCCAGCCGCCGTTCACATCACGGTGCGTGTGATTGTCGCGGTGCGCCTCGTGGAGCGTCGCCTCGGTTTCGATGATGGACACAGTTCTCCCCTTTTCCTGCAGCGGGCCCGGTGGTCCCGCTCCCCCTTCACCCTCGAAAATACGCACGATGTAAGGGGTCCGCCAGCAAGGCAGGCCGTACTTACCTGGCCGCCGGGCGGGAGACGGTCCGGCCGCCGGGCGGGAATACGGTCCGGTGCCGGAGCTGGACGACGGTCCGGATTCCGGAGCCGGAGGGCGGTCCGGGTGACAGACACGTTTCTCAGACTCCTCGCGCGTCACATGTGGCACAGATGGAGGAACAGGCTCGGTGCGCGCGAAAGGGGCCCGCCCCATGGAGTTGATTGCATGCAATCCCGCTGATCCGGCCGGCCCCTCCTCCGCCGATATCCGCGATCGGGCCTGCGGCGCAATGCTCGGTCTCGCGGTGGGCGACGCGCTCGGCGCTCCCGCCGAGAACATGCGGCCGTCCGAGATCCGCCGCCGGTGGGGCCGTATCGAGGGCTTTGTGAGCGAGCATCCGGCGGGCACGGACGACACGGAGTACGCCATCTTCTCCGGCCTCCTCCTCGCCCGGCACGGCTCGGCCCTGACCGTGGCCCATGTGGAGAAGGCGTGGCACCAATGGATCGCGGACCTCGACGAAGGCCCGTTCCGGGGCGCGGGGTTCAGCGAACGCGGCACGCTCGAGAACCTGCGGCGCGGGCTCGCCGCCCCGATCTCGGCGCAGCACCGGCACGCCTGGAGCGACGGCCTGGCGATGCGCGCGGCGCCGTTCGGCGTCTTCGCGGCGGGCCACCCGGCGGAGGCGGCGCGGCTGGTCGCGATCGACGGCAGCGTCAGCCACGACGGCGAGGGCATCTACGGCGGCCAGGCGGTGGCGGCAGGCGTGGCCGCGGCGATGGCGGGAGCCGGGCCGGCCGGGGTGATCGGCGCGGCCCTGTCCGTGGTCCCCATGGACTCCTGGACGGCCCGCTCGCTGCGCCGCGCGGTCGTCGCGGCCCAGCACACCTACGCGGACGCGCTCTCCAAGGAACGGGCGGTCCGCTCGGCGGTCGTCATCGGCGGCTACCCGTGGACGGACCTGGCCCCGGAGGCGGTGGGCCTGGCGTTCGGCGCGTTCGCGGCGGCCCGCGGAGACTTCCGTACATCGGTCCTGACGGCGGTCAACATGGGCCGCGACGCGGACACGACGGCGGCGGTGGCGGGCGCGCTGGCGGGAGCGGTGTCCGGCGCCACGGCGATCCCCGCCGAATGGTCCTCGGTGATCGGCCCGGTCCGCGGGAGCTGCCTTCCGTCGATGAGCGGCCACCACGTGCTGGACATCGCGGAACTCCTGACCCCGGACGACGACCCGCAGGCGGCGTCATGACACCCGAGCGCCGGGCGGCGGCCGGGCCTGAGGGCCAACCCGCGACGCGCCGCCGGGAGCCCACACGGGCCAGGCCCGAAGCACCGAGCCGCGGAGGCCCCGACAGCCCCGTGCCCTCGCGCGAAGCCCCGAGCCCCGGAGGGCTGCAGGGCCTCGCGCCCGACGGGCGCCCGGGCTCGCGCGAAGGACCGAGCCCCGCGCGACCGCACGACCCCGCACCCGACGGGCGCCTCGGCACGCCCGGACCACCCAGTCCCGCAGAACCACACCCCGCACCCGAAGAAGCCCTCGGCACGCCCGAAGCCCCGAGACCCGGAGGGCTGCAGCGCCCCGCACCCGACGGGCGCCCGGGCTCGCGCGAAGGACCGAGCCCCGCGCGACCGCACGACCCCGCACCCGACGGGCGCCTCGGCACGCCCGGACCACCCAGTCCCGCAGAACCACACCCCGCACCCGAAGAAGCCCTCGGCACGCCCGAAGCCCCGAGACCCGGAGGGCTGCAGCGCCCCGCACCCGACGGGCGCCCGGGCTCGCGCGAAGGACCGAGCCCCGCGCGACCGCACGACCCCGCACCCGACGAAGCCCTCGGCACGCGCGGATCGCCGAGGGCTCGGCGGGGGGCCGGGGGCCTGCCCCCGGTTTCGGGAAGGGGCGGGGCTGGGGAAGACCACCCGCCCCGCCCCATCGAAGGTCTCCTCCTCGGCCTCGCCGCCGGTGACGCCGCCGGGTGGCCCGCCGCCCGGCACCGCGCCGCCCGGATGCCCGAGTGGACCCGCCGTCTCACCCGTGAGCTCGACACCTTCGCCGAGCAGAACGCCACCACCACCCTCCCCGTCCCCATCGCCCTCAACCAGCCCCCCGAACCCCTCCTCCTCGGCCCCTCCGACGACGCCGAATGGGCCGCCTTCGCCGCCGAGACCGTGCTCACTGCCGCCGGTGACCTCCTCGCCGGCCTGCCCCCCGGCCGCCGTATGCGCGCCGCCGTCGACCTCGCCTGGAACTCCCTCGCCAGCGAGATCGCCGCAGCCGCCGAGCGCGCCCCCGAGGTCGAGTCCGCCGTACTACAACTCCGCGCCCGGATCTCCGTACGCGCCGGACTCGGCAATCTCGCCACCGGCCTCCGCCCGCCCGCCACCGGCCACGACAACCCGCACTACTTCGACGACGCCGCCTGCGTACGCGCCGCCGTTCTCGCCGTCGTCCACCCCGGCGACCCGCTCGCCGCCGCCACGCTCGCCGAGTTCGACGCGCGCTACACCCAGGACGGCGACGGAGTGCACGGCGCACGCGCCATGGCCGCCGCCGTGGCCGCGGCGCTCGGCGGCGCGTCCGTCGACGACGCGGTCGACGCCGCCCTCGCCGAGCTCCCCGACGCCACCGAGATCGGCCGCAACGCCCAGCACGCCGTGAAACTCGCCCGCGACGCGAACGGCGCCTTCGAACTCGTACCGCTCCTCGAGCACCAGATCGTCGACCACGTATACAGCTATGGCATCGCCGCCGCCGAAACCGTCCCGGTCGCCCTCGCCCTCGCCACCGCCGCCCGCGGCCGGGTCGCCGAGGCCGTGCCCGCGGCCGCATGCCTCTCCCGCGTCGCCGACTCCGCGCCCGCCCTCGCCGGCGCGCTGACCGGCGCGCTCGGCGGCGGCGATTCCGTCCCCGCCACCTGGCGCGACGCCTGCCGCACCCTCGCGGGCTGCGCGCTCCCCCGGCTCGCTGGCACGGATCTGGTCGAACTCGCCGGGCTGCTTGCACACACGGAACTGACCGCCCCGGGTGGACAATTCCGACATGACGACGACGACACTCGAGACGACGCTCGCACTCGATGACCGGATCGCCGGCAGCCTCATCGGAGCGGCTGTCGGTGACGCGCTCGGCGGCCCGGTCGAGGGCTACAGCCCGGAGCAGATCGTGGAACGGCACGGCGGCCGCGTCCACGGCATCGTCGGCCCGTGGAACGGCGGGGCCTGGCGCACCGCCCGCCCCATCGCCCCCTACCACAAGGGCGACGGCCACATCACCGACGACACCCTCATGACGCACGCGCTGATCCGCGTGTACGCGACCGTACGCGACCATCTCGACGCGTACGCCGTCGCCGACCACCTGGTCCCCGACCTGATGTCGACCCCCCGCTGGATCCCGGAGCTCGAGGCGGAGGCGCTGCCCCTGCAACGCGTCTTCCTCGCCGAGAAGTGGATGGTGACCCGCCTCCACTACGGGCACAACGATCCGCGCGAGGCAGGCGCGGGCAACATCGTCAACTGTGGCGCGGCGATGTACATGGCGCCGGTGGGCCTGGTCAACGCGGCGCATCCCGAGGCCGCTTATGCCGAGGCCATCGACATCGCGGGCGCGCACCAGTCCTCGTACGGGCGCGAGGCGGCGGGCGTCTTCGCGGCGGCGGTCTCCGCGGCCTGCCTGCCCGACGCCACCCCCACCTCGGTCGTCGACACGGCGCTCTCACTGGCCAAGGACGGCACGGAGTCGGCGATCGAGGCGGTGGCCGAAGCCGCGGCCGGCTACTCGGACTTCGAATCGGCCCTCGCTCCTCTTCGTACGGCGGTCGCTCCCTTCGACACGGTCGGTCCGGACTACCGCACCCCGTCCCTGGCGGCCCGCCGGCCCTCTCGGCTGCACTCCATCGAGGAACTCCCCATCGCCCTCGGAATGCTGCTGGTGGGCGGGGGCGACTACCGCCGTACGGTCCTGGGCGCCGTCAACTACGGCCGCGACTGCGACTCGATCGCGACAATGGCCGGAGCGATCGCGGGGGCGCTCCACGGCGAGTCCGCGGTCCCGAGCGACTGGGCGAAGACGGTGGCCGAGGCGAGCCGCATCGACCTGCACGCGCCGGCGCGGGAACTGGCGGCGGTCACCCGCGAGGTCTTCACCCGCGACACGGAACGACACCGATCCCACGAGTCGGCGTTCGCGCGCCTGATGGAGGCACGATGACCAGCCTGCGCCTCACCTGGGTCCAGCCGGAGGACCTGCTGGGCCACGAACTGCGCCAGGCGGAGGAGGACGGCCGCGACGCGACGGAGATCCGCACCCGCTGGCAGACGGCGGGCGGCCCCGAAACCCCACCTCACGCGGGAGCCTCCCCGACCCCGGCCCCGCCGCACCTCCGCGCCTTGGCGGTCGAGCTCCTGGCCGAACTGGCCCGGCTGCCTTCCCCGTTGAAGGACGCGGAACCAACGGACCTGCCCACGATCGCCACGGCCTGCCCCACCTGGCCGACAACGCCGGACCCGCACGCTGCGGGAAGCCTTGCCGGCCCGGCGCCGACCGGCCCACCCCAAGAGCCGGCGCAGCCGCCCGACGGCCCGCCCCCACAGGACTCGTTCGAGGCACTGAGTGCGCCCGAGCCCGAAGGCAGCCCATCCCCGCCCGGCTCGCGCGAAGCAGCCTGGACGGGGTCCGGGGGCCCGCCCCCCACTCCGGGAACGGGCGGGTCGGGGGAAAGCCACCCCCATTCCCATGCCCATCCCCACCCCCACGCCCTGCAGGCCGCCTGGCTCGGCCGTGCCGTCGGGTGTCTTCTCGGCAAGCCCGTCGAGAAGCTCCCTCTCACCGCCATCCGCGACCTCGCCCGCGCCACCGGCAACTGGCCCCTCAACACATGGTTCACCGCCAAAGGCGTCCCCGCCGAGCTCGCCGCCGCCCACCCCTGGAACCGCCGGTCCGCCGCCACCTCCCTCGCCGAGAACATCGACGGCATGCCCGAGGACGACGACCTCAACTACCCCCTCCTCAACCTGGTCCTCCTCCAGCGCCACGGAAGGAGCTTCACCACCGACCAGGTCGCCCAGCTCTGGCTCGACGAGCTCCCGGCCGGCCGGACCTTCACCGCCGAGCGCGTTGCCTACCGCAACCTCCTCTCCGGCATCGAGCCCCCGCTCACCGCCCGCCACCGCAACCCCTTCCGGGAGTGGATCGGCGCCACCATCCGCGCCGACGTCCACGGCTGGACGCACCCCGGCGACCCCGCGGCCGCCGCCGCGCAGGCCCACCGCGATGCCGTACTCACCCACACCGCCAACGGCGTCTACGGTGCGATGTTCATCGCAGCCACCATCGCCACCGCGGCCGGCGGCCGGAGCGATGTCCACCAGTGCCTGCGGACCGGCCTCCGCGTCGTCCCCCCGCGCTCCCGCCTCGCCCAAGCCGTCCGCTTCGGTATCGACACCGCCCACAAGGAACCGCACTTCGACCAAGCCGTCGACCGGCTCCACACCGTCTACGGCCAGTACCACTGGGTCCATGTCCTCCCCAACGCGGCCCTTCTCGCCGCCGCACTCACCCACGCCGACGGGGACTTCACCGGCTCCATCTGCCGCGCCGTGTCGGGCGGCTGGGACACCGACTCCAACGGTGCGACCGCCGGCTCCATCGCCGGGCTGCTCGCCGGCCACCCCGACGCCATCCCCGACCGCTGGACCGCACCGCTCAAGAACCGTCTCGCCACCTCCGTCGCCGGCTTCGACGGCATCGGCTTCGACACCCTCGCCCACCTCACCCACCAGGAGGCACTCCGCCCATGACCGGCATCGTGGTGCTCGGCAGCACCAACATGGACCTCGTCGCGTACGTCGCGCACGCGCCGAAACGCGGTGAGACGGTCACGGGACGTGAGTTCCGTACGATCCCCGGCGGCAAGGGCGCCAACCAGGCCGTAGCCGCCGCCCGCGCCGGTGGCGACGTCGCGATGATCGGCGCGGTCGGCTCGGACGACTTCGGCGTACGCCTGCGGCAGACGCTCGTCTCCTCCGGCGTCGACACCGACCTCCTGCGGACCGCCGACGGCCCCTCCGGCACCGCGCACATCGTCGTCGACGACGAAGGCGGCAACTCGATCGTCGTGATCCCCGGCGCGAACGGCACCGTCACCCACCTCGTCCCCGGCGACGAGGCCCTCATCGCCACCGCCGACGCGCTGCTGCTCCAGCTCGAACTCCCGCTGAGCGCCGTGCTCGACGGCGCCGAAGCCGCCCGCCGCCACGGTGTACGGACCGTCCTCACCCCCGCCCCCGCCCAGCCCCTCCCTCCCGAACTCCTCGCCGCCACCGATCTGCTGGTCCCCAACGAGCACGAGGCAGCCACCCTCGCCGGCATCGCCGACCCGCACGCCGCGGCCGAGGCGCTGCTGCGTCAGGTCCCCGAGGTCGTGATCACGCTCGGCGCGGCAGGCAGCCTGTACGCGCGGAGAGGGGCCGCGCCCCTCACCGTCCCGGCACCCCGGGTCACCGCCGTGGACACCACGGCGGCGGGCGACACCTTCGTCGGCACTCTCGCCGTCGCGCTCGTCGAGGGCCGCCCCGTACAGCAGGCCCTCAGCTGGGCCTCGGCCGCCGCAGCCCTCTGTGTCCAACGCGCGGGCGCATCCACCTCCATGCCGTACCGCTCCGAGATCGACGCCTCATGAACCCCACCCCCCTGCACGGGCTGCGCGTCCTCGACCTGGCCACTCTCTTCGCCGGCCCGCTCGCCGCCACCATGCTCGGCGACTTCGGCGCGGAGGTCATCAAGGTCGAGCACCCCACCCGGCCCGACCCCTCCCGCGGCCACGGCCCCACCAAGGACGGCGTCGGCCTCTGGTGGAAACTGCTCGGCCGCAACAAACGCACCGTCACCCTCGATCTGTCCTGCCCCGGCGGCCGCGAGACCCTCCTCCTCCTCGCGAGCACCGCCGACGTGATCATCGAGAACTTCCGCCCCGGCACCCTGGAGAGGTGGCAGCTCGGCTGGGACGAACTGAGCGCGGCCAACCCCCGACTCGTCCTCACCCGCGTCACCGGCTTCGGGCAGTTCGGCCCGTACTCCCACCGCCCCGGCTTCGGCACCCTCGCCGAGGCGATGAGCGGCTTCGCCTCCATCACCGGCGAGCCCGAAGGTCCGCCGACCCTCCCTCCGTTCGGCCTCGCCGACTCGATCGCGGCGCTCGCCACTGCCTACGCCGTGATGACCGCGCTCACCGCCCGCACCGCGACGGGCCGCGGCCAGGTCGTCGACATGGCGATCATCGAACCGATCCTGACCGTGCTGGGCCCGCAGCCCCTCTGGTACGACCAGCTCGGCTACATGCAGCAGCGCACCGGCAACCGCTCCCGCAACAACGCACCGCGCAACACCTACCGCACGGCCGACGGCTGCTGGCTGGCCGTCTCCACCTCGGCCCAGTCCATCGCCGAACGCGTCATGCATCTGGTCGGCCGCCCCGAGCTGATCGACGAGCCGTGGTTCGCCACCGGCAGCGGCCGCGCGGAGCACGCGGACGAACTCGACGACGCGGTGGGCAACTGGATCGCCCGCCGCACCCGCTCCGAAGCCATGTCCGCCTTCGAGAAGGCCGAAGCGGCGATCGCTCCGATCTACGACATCCGCGATGTCATGGAAGATCCCCAGTACCGGGCGCTGGACACCATCACCGAAGTGCTCGACCCCGAGCTCGGCCCCCTCCGTATGCAGAACGTCCTCTTCCGCCTCTCCGACACCCCCGGCGCCATCCGCTGGGCAGGCCGCCCGCACGGCGCCGACACGGACGCGGTGCTCACCGAACTCGGTCTGTCCCTGGCCGATATCACCGCCCTCCGCACCCAGGGCGCCCTATGACCATCCCCCTCACCTATCTGTACGCCCCCGGGGACCGACCCGAGGTCGTGCACAAAGCCCTCGCCTCCGCCGCCGATGTCGTGATCGTCGATCTGGAGGACGCGGTGTCCCCGGGCCGCAAGAAGTACGCGCTTGCCGCCACCGTCGAACTCCTCGCCTCCCGCCATCCCCTCCCGGTCCATGTCCGTATCAACACCCCCCATGACATCGAGGCCCTCACCGGACTTCCGGGCCTCTGTGCGCTGCGTATCCCCAAGGTCGCACACGCCTCTGACATTCAGCGGATCGCGGCCCGGACCCCGGGCGTCCCGCTCTACCCGCTCCTCGAATCCGCGCTCGCCGTGGAGCACGCGTACACGATCGCCACCGCCCACCCCGCCGTCCGCGGCATCGCCATCGGCGAGTCCGATCTCCGGGCCGATCTCGGCGTACGGGACGGCACCGGCCTCGACTGGCCACGCACCCGCATCGTGATCGCCGCCCGTGCCGCGCAACTCCCGCCACCCGCCCAGTCCGTCTTCCCCGACATCCGCGACCTGGACGCCCTCTACGCCTCCTGCACCCACGGCCGCTCGCTCGGCTTCCTGGGCCGGGCGGCCATCCACCCCGACCAGCTCCCGGTCATCGAGCGGGCGTTCCGCCCCACGCCCGAGGAGATCGAGGCGGCGGAGGAGATCGTCAAAGCGGCCGCCACGGACGAGGGCGCGCTGGCCCTGCCGGACGGCCGCTTCGTCGACGCGGCGGTCGTGGCCGCGGCGCAGCGCACCCTCGCCCTCGCGCGACGCGAGGAACCCTGATTCCGTACGGCTCGGCGTACTCGTCGTCCGGCCTCCGGATGCGTCGTGTTCATCCCCCGACAGGCAAAGGCCGCCGGAATCCTTTCGATTCCGGCGGCCCCTGCGTACGGCTCGTGCCGTCAGCCCTTCTTGGCCGACTCCGCGTCCGCGTCAGTCTTCTCGTCCCCGTCGGCGGGGTCCTGCGCCGTCCCGTCCGACACGCCTTCCGACGTCCCGTCCGACACGCCTTCCGACGCGCCTTCCGACGTGCCTTCCGACCCGTCTGCCGCAGATTCGTCGCCTCCGGCGTCCGCCGCGGGCTTCGCCACCTCAGACTTCGCCGTCTCCGGCTCGACGATCTCCTCGCGCCCCGGCCGCACCCGCGACGAGATCACGATGTAGGTCACCGCCAGCACAAAGACGACGATCGAGGTCCACACATTGAGGCGCAGCCCCAGTACGTGGTGCGCCTCGTCGACGCGCATGTACTCGATCCAGCCCCGGCCCACGCAGTACGACGCGACATACAACGCGAACGCCCTGCCGTGTCCCAGCTTGAAGCGGCGGTCGGCCCAGATGACGAGCACCGCGACGCCGACGCACCACAGGGACTCGTACAGGAATGTGGGGTGGTAGAGGCCGGCCTCGCGGTTGGTGCCCTCGGTGATCTTGAGGGCCCACGGCAGATCCGTCGGTTTGCCGTACAGCTCCTGGTTGAACCAGTTGCCCCAGCGGCCGATCGCCTGCGCGAAGGCGATGGCGGGTGCCAGGGCGTCCGCCCAGGCCGGCAGCGGGATCCCGCGGCGGCGGCAGCCGATCCAGGCACCGACCGCGCCCAGCGCGATCGCGCCCCAGATACCGAGGCCGCCCTCCCAGATCTTGAAGGCGTCGACCCAGTTCTCACCCTCGCTGAAGTACAGCTGGTAGTCGGTGATCACGTGGTAGAGCCGGCCGCCGACGAGACCGAAGGGCACCGCCCAGACGGCGATGTCGGCCACGGTGCCGGCTTTGCCGCCCCGCGCGATCCAGCGCTTGTTGCCGTACCAGACGGCCACAAAGACACCGATGATGATGCAGAACGCGTAGCCGCGCAGCGGGAGCGGTCCGAGGTGGAGCACTCCGGTCGACGGGCTGGGAATGTAGGCGATATCCATGGCAGGACCGACGCTACCCTGCCGGGTGGGACGTGCGGCAACCCACCCGGCAACGTCTGGGTAACGAGCCGCGGCTCGAGGCAGTCCGTCGGGCCACGTCAGGAGGCCGGCGAAGTCGGGCTCGGCGTCGACCTCTTGGTGCCCGGCTTCTTGCCCTTGTTCGCCTCAGCGACCCACTTCTTCAGATTGGCTGTGGTGATCGGCTCGCCGCCCTTGTCCGGGAAGATCGACTCCCCGTTGAGCAGCACGGTCGGTGTACCGCGGAAGCCGCTGTTGCGGAAGGCGGTGTTCGACTTCGCCACCCAGGCGTCGTGCTTGCCGTCCTCGACGCAGCTGCGGAATTCCGGGGTGTCGAGTCCCTCGACCTTCCCCGCGAGCTCGATCAGCCTACTGTTCTTGCCGAAGGCGTCGTCCGTCTCCGCGGGCTGGTTCTGGTAGAGGACATCGTGGTACGGGGCGAACTTCCCGACGTCCTGTGCGCATGCCGCGGCATTCGCCGCGCGAAGCGAGCCGGTGCCGCCCATGTTCCCGTCGATGATGGTGGCGAGGTGGTACTCGATCTTGGCCTGACCCGTCTGCTCCAGCTCGTGGAGGGTGCCCCGGGCGACGCTCTCGAACTTCGCGCAGATCGGGCAGCGGAAGTCCTCCCACACCGTGAGCGTGGACGGGGCGTCGCTCGCGCCCACCGGGATCGCGAGCTGGTCCTTGCCCTGCACTCCGGCGGGCGCGAGGAGAGGACCGGCATCGGAGCCGCTGCTCTTCTTGCCGGAGTTGGCGGCGACCACGCCGACCACGGCGGCGAGGCCCAGTACGCCCACCACCGCCGCCGCCACGATCAGGGTCCGCCGGCGCTTCTCCCGCGCCTTGTCCCGCTCACGTTCCTGCTGGAGCCGCTCGCGCGCGGTCTGCTTCTGTCCCTGGTTCTTCTCGCTCACATCCCGCAAACGAACCGGGGAGGCATGTGCATGCCTCCCCGGTCCCATTTCCACCCGTATGAGCTACTCGCCCCTGCGTACACCCTTGGCGAGGTCGCCCGCCAGCTCCCGTACCGCCTCAAGGCCAGCGGCACGGTCCGGTGCGTCGAGCATCCGCTTCACGAACGCCGAGCCGACGATCACGCCGTCCGCGAACGAGGCGACCTCCGCGGCCTGCTCGGCGTTGGACACCCCGAGGCCCACGCAGACCGGCAAGTCGGTGGTGGCCCGGGTACGCCGCACCAGGTCCTGAGCCTGTGCGCCCACGGACTCGCGGGTGCCCGTGACACCCATCAGCGAGGCCGCGTACACAAAGCCGGAACCGGCCTCAGTGATCTTCGCCAGCCGTGCGTCCTGGCTGCTCGGCGCGACGACGAAGACGGTGGCGAGGCCGTGCTTCTCGGCATGCTCGCGCCATCCGCCCGCCTCCTGGACCGGCAGGTCGGGCAGGATGCAGCCCGCGCCGCCCGCCTCGGCCAGCTCGGCGGTGAAGCGCTCGACGCCGTACCGGTCGATCGGATTCCAGTACGTCATGACGAGGACCGGCTTGCCGGTGGCCTCGTGCGCCTCGCGGACCGTACGCATCACATCGGCGATCTTGACGCCGCCGCGCAGCGCGATGTCGTCGGCCGTCTGGATGACGGGGCCGTCGAGGACGGGGTCGCTGTGCGGCAGCCCGACCTCCACCACGTCCGCGCCGCCCTCGAAGGCGGCCTTGACGGCCTCGATCCCGCCGTCGACGGTCGGGAAGCCGGCCGGGAGGTACGCGATGAGCGCGGCCCGGTTCTCGTTCCTGGCCTGCGCCAGGGTGTCGCTCAACAGCTGGATGTTGCCGCTCACTTCGCGTCCCTCCTGATCTCGGCGAAGCCGTTCTCCGCGGAGGCGTCGGCGGCGACCTTCGCGTCCCCCTCGCCGTCGTACAGCCCGAAGTAACGGGCGGCGGTGTCCATGTCCTTGTCGCCGCGGCCGGACAGATTGACCACGATCAGTCCGTCCTTGCCCAGCTCCTTGCCGACCTCCAGGGCCCCGGCCAGCGCGTGCGCGGACTCGATCGCCGGGATGATGCCCTCGGTACGGGACAGCAGGCGCAGCGCCTGCATGGCCTCGTCGTCGGTCACCGCGCGGTACTCGGCCCGGCCGCTGTCCTTGAGGTACGAGTGCTCGGGGCCGATGCCGGGGTAGTCGAGCCCTGCGGAGATCGAGTACGGCTCGGTGATCTGGCCCTCCTCGTCCTGCAGGACGTACGAGCGCGAGCCGTGCAGGATGCCGGGCTCGCCCGCGGTCAGGGTGGCCGCGTGCTCGCCGGTCTCGATGCCGTGGCCCGCGGGCTCGCAGCCCACGAGGCGTACATCCGCGTCCGGGATGAAGGCGTGGAACAGCCCGATCGCGTTGGATCCGCCGCCGACGCAGGCGACGGCCGCGTCCGGCAGCCGGCCGGCCCGCTCCAGGATCTGGCGACGGGCCTCGACGCCGATGACCCGGTGGAAGTCGCGGACCATCGCGGGGAAGGGGTGCGGTCCGGCGACCGTGCCGAAGAGATAGTGCGTACGGTCCACATTGGCGACCCAGTCGCGGAACGCCTCGTTGATGGCGTCCTTCAGGGTCCGGCTGCCGGAGGCCACCGGGATGACCTCGGCGCCGAGCATCCGCATCCGGGCCACGTTCAGGGCCTGGCGCTGGGTGTCGATCTCGCCCATGTAGATCGTGCACTCGAGGCCGAAGAGGGCGCAGGCGGTCGCGGTCGCGACGCCGTGCTGTCCGGCGCCGGTCTCGGCGATGACCCGGGTCTTGCCCATCCTCTTGGTGAGCAGCGCCTGGCCGAGCACGTTGTTGATCTTGTGTGATCCGGTGTGGTTGAGGTCCTCCCGCTTGAGGAAGACCCGCGCGCCGCCGGCGTGCTCGGCGAACCTGGGCACCTCGGTGAGCGCGCTCGGGCGGCCCGTGTAGTTGACCATCAGGTCGTTGAGCTCGGCGGCGAAGGCGGGGTCGGCCTTGGCCTTGTCGTACTCGACGGCCACCTCGTCGACCGCGGCGACGAGCGCCTCGGGGATGAACTTGCCGCCGAACGCGCCGAAGTAGCCCTCGGCGCTGGGAACCTGACCCTCCGGGTCCGGGATGAAGAAGTCGCTCGACATTGCGACGTGCTCCTTGTCGGGGCCGTATGCCCCAGAAGTCTGGCTGACATTGGTCACGGTATGCGCGTGCGCGGGTGACTGGCGGGGCGTTGCTCCCCTACCCGCCCCTTCCCGTTATCCGGGGCTCCGCCCCAGACCCCCGTACGCCCTTCGGGCGTGTCCTCAATCGCCGGACGGGCTTGGGTTTCCGCCGAACGGGCGGAAACCCAAGCCTCGCCGGCGATTGAGGCGCGGGGTCCGGGGGCGGAGCCCCGGTTCAGGAAGGGGGCGGGGTGGGGAAAGCACCCGCCGGAGACCGCCTAGTGGCAGTCGCACGCGCGGACCGCGCGCCATCGCATGCCGTTGACCTGTCCCGGCTCGGACCCGATGACATAACGCACCCGGCGGCCGTGCACCCGGCGGGCCGGGGCCCGGCAGCCGCGGGGCTTGCAGCCACGGGCGAGCCGGGCGTAGGGGTCACGCGCGGCGCTCGCCGCCAGGCTCGTCCCCGGCGCCGCGGCGAGCACCGCGCCGCGGGAGGCCGCACCGGTCCTCGTGCCCCGAGGGGCGCCGAAGTCTGCCGCCGATACGCACAGGGGCGCGTCCGCCGTCGCCGGGCGCGAGGACGTCCGGTACGGCGGTGCGACAGTGCGGGCGGCGGCGGTCATGGGGCGGTCAGCTCCGGCCGTGCCGCAGAGCCGGGTGGGCGCCCGCGGCGACCAGGTCGGCGACGGCCGACTTCGGGTCGCGGCCGGTGACCAGGGACTCGCCGACGAGCACCGCATCGGCGCCGACGTTGGCGTAGGCGATCAGATCGTGCGGACCGCGTACACCGGACTCGGCGATCTTCACGATATGCGCCGGGATCTCGGGGGCGACCCGCTCGAAAACGGAGCGGTCGACCTTGAGCGTCTTCAGATCGCGGGCGTTGACGCCGATGATCTTCGCACCGGCCTCGACCGCGCGCTCGACCTCGTCCTCGTCGTGCACCTCGACCAGCGGGGTGAGCCCGATCGACTCGGCGCGCTCGATCAGCGAGACCAGCGCCTCCTGCTCGAGGGCGGCCACGATCAGCAGCACGAGGTCGGCGCCGTAGGCCCTGGCCTCCCACAGCTGGTACGCGGTGACGATGAAGTCCTTGCGCAGCACGGGGATGTCGACCTTGGCGCGAACGGCTTCGAGGTCGGCGAGCGATCCTCCGAAGCGGCGCTCCTCGGTCAGCACGGAGATGACGGCCGCGCCGCCCGCCTCGTAGTCGGCGGCGAGCCCGGCCGGATCGGCGATCGCGGCGAGCGCGCCCTTCGACGGGCTGGAGCGCTTGACCTCGCAGATCACCTTGACGCCTTCGCCGCGCAGCGCGGCGACGCCGTCCTTGGCCGCAGGAGCCTTGGCGGCACGCTCCTTGAGCTCGTCGAGGCTGACACGCGCCTGCCGCTCTGCGAGGTCGGCGCGTACGCCTTCAATGATCTCGTCGAGCACACTCACGCGAGCGGCCCCCTTCCGGGACGTGGAGATGGATCAGGATCAGCCATGTCGATGGTATCCGCAGGATGGCCTCGGGCTCGCATCCGGTGGACGGCTGTCCCACTAGCTGGGACTTTACGGAGCCAGCGCGGAGCCGAATGGCAGGTTCCGGACCACGCTGAAGATCAGCAGAACACCGCCGAGCGACCACCACCACGCGGGCCCGAGGGTAATCCGCAGGGGCACTCCCCGTACCGCGCGAATCAGCCACATCACCCACACCGCGGCGAAGATTCCGTAGCCCACGACGGCCACCGCGTTGGACCCGAGGGCAGTCCCCAGATCGCCGTGGATGAACGCGTGGGCGCTGCGCAGCCCGCCGCAGCCGGGGCAGTAGATCCCGGTGAAGCGGAACAGCGGGCAGACCGGGTAGTGGCCCGGTTCATTGGGATCGACCGTGCCGACGTACGCGAAGGCCGCCGCGACCCCGGCGAGGGTCGCCAACGGAGTGGCCAGGCGGCGCGCGAGCGGGGCCGGGCCGGGCTCGCGGGCCGGTGTGGTGGAGGAAGGCATGGCGTCCACCCCGTGATTCTCTCCGTTCCTACGGAAGGGCGCAGCTCATACAGAAAGGCGCAGCCCGGTCGCGCCGGGCTGCGCCTTTCTGGAGCTGAACCGCGGCGTCAGGCGGTGGTCTGCGCCTGCGCGGGCTGCGCCGTCGCCTGGGCGGCGTGGTGCCTGGCCCGCACCGAGGCCTCGGACTCCTTCGGCATGCCGAGACCGGCGGCCTTCATGGCCGCGCCGACCACACCGCCGAGCGCGATGACGCCGATACCGGCCCAGAAGCCGAGCGGGTTGGCCGCCACCATGAAGAGGCCTGCGATGCAGAAGCCGATGAAGGCGATGGTGACACCGGTCCAGGCGGCCGGGGTGTGTCCGTGGCTGGTGCCCGACATTGATGCGCTCCTCGTCGATGTGCTGGGTGAGCTGTTGTTCGGTGGTGAGCACTGAGCTCAACGCTCATTGTCCCGTATGCCGTGCCATGGCATGACGTGGGGTCCGTCACGCCTCGCGCGTCGGGTCCTCGCCGCGGTCCAGAGCCTTCCACAGGTCCTCGGGCCGGTCCGGGTCCACCACCGCGGCCTTGCGGGGCCGTGGGGTGCCGTCGCGCTCGTAGCGGCCCGACATGGCGGGCCACTGCTTGCCGTAGCGCAGCGCGAGCAGCCCGGCGAGCAGGATCAGCAGGGCGCCGGCCGCGGTCGCGTAGGGCCAGGCGGTGTGGGTGAGCGCGTCCACCGTGGCGGCCGTGTCCCCGGTGGTCTGCGCGGCCTTCTCGTCGAGAGCGGCGCTGTCGGAGGCCCCGATGAAGGCGGCGAGTGCCGCGCCCGCACCGCTCAGGGCCAGCAGGGCGGAGACGAGCAGCCGGCCTCCGCTGCGTACGGCGAAGACGGCGACGAGAGCGGCCAGGCCGACGATGGCGAGCGCCGTGGGAACACCGGTGACATCGCTGCCCGCCGCCTCGAGCGGAAGGCTGCCGCCACCGACGGCGGCCTTGCCCTCGGCCCAGATCTGACCGGCGGCGATCAGCACGACGGCCGCGCCGACGGCGCCGAGGAACAGGGCGGCGGCGAGGCTGCGGCGGCTGCTTGTGGCGGAGGCGGCTTCGGCGCGGGGCTGGGGTACGGGTACAGCACTCACGTGCCCCACTATCCCTTACCGTCCCGTCGGCTGTTGAGGCGGTTCGCGGTGTGGACGGCGCGGAGCACCGCGGCCGCCTTGTTACGGCACTCGGTGTCCTCGGCGACCGGGTCCGAGTCGGCCACCACACCAGCTCCGGCCTGTACGAATGCCGTGCCGTCGCGGAGCAGCGCGGTGCGGATGGCGATCGCGGTGTCGGAGTCGCCGGCGAAGTCGAGATAGCCGACGCAGCCGCCGTACAGTCCGCGCCGCGAGGGCTCCAGCTCGTCGATGATCTGCATCGCACGGGGCTTGGGGGCGCCGGAGAGCGTGCCGGCCGGGAAGCAGGCGGTCAGTACGTCGAAGGCGGTACGGCCCGCGGCGACCCGGCCGGTCACGGTCGAGACGATGTGCATGACGTGGGAGTACCGCTCGACCGACATGAAGTCGACGACCTCGACGCTGCCGGGCTCGCAGACCCGGCCCAGGTCGTTGCGGCCGAGGTCGACGAGCATCAGATGCTCGGCGCGCTCCTTGGGGTCGGCCATCAGCTCGTCGGCGAGGGCCTGGTCCTCCTGCGGCGTCGCGCCGCGCGGCCTGGTGCCCGCGATCGGATGCACCATGGCCCGCCCGTCCTCGACCTTGACCAGAGCCTCCGGGCTGGAGCCGACGACATCGAAGCCGTGGAAGCGGAAGAGGTACATGTACGGCGACGGGTTGGTGGCCCTGAGCACCCGGTAGACATCCAACGCGCTTGCGTGGCAAGGCGTTTCGAACCGCTGCGACGGTACGACCTGGAAGGCCTCGCCCGCCCTGATCCGTTCCTTGATGTCCTCGACGGCGTCCTGGTAGTCCTTGCCGCCCCAGAGCGCGGAGAACTCCGGCAGCTCGGAGGGCGGCAGCGCGGCGGGCGCGGAGGCCAGCGGACGCGCGAGGTCCGACTCCATGGCGTCGAGGCGTGCGACTGCGTCCGCGTACGCCTCGTCGACGCCGGTGTCGAGGTCGTTGTGGTTGATGGCGTTGGCGATCAGCAGGACGGTGCCGTCCCAGTGGTCGAGCACCGCGAGGTCCGAGGTGAGCAGCATGGTCAGCTCGGGAAGCCGCAGGTCGTCGCGCTCGCCGGGCCCGATCTTCTCCAGCCTGCGCACGACGTCGTAGCCGAGATAGCCGACCATGCCGCCGGTGAAGGGCGGCATGCCGGAGGCGAGGTCCTTCGGCGTGTGCAGCGTCTCGACGGTGGTGCGCAGGGCCTGGAGCGGGTCGCCTTCGACCGGGACGCCGACGGGCGGGGTGCCGAGCCAGTGCGCCTGGCCCTCGCGCTCGGTGAGGGTGGCGGCGCTGCGTACGCCGATGAAGGAGTACCGGGACCAGGAGCGCCCGTTCTCGGCGGACTCCAGCAGGAAGGTGCCCTCACGTTCGGCGGCGAGCTTGCGGTAGAGCCCGACCGGGGTGTCGCCGTCCGCGAGGAGCTTGCGGCTGACGGGGATGACACGGCGGTCGGCGGCGAGCTTGCGGAAGGTGTCGAGATCCATGGCGCCCGACCCTACTGGCCCAGAGGAAGGACGTCGGCGTCGAAGCAGGTGCGGTCCCCGGTGTGGCAGGCGGCCCCCACCTGGTCGACCTTGACGAGCACCGCGTCGGCGTCGCAGTCCAGGGCGACGGACTTGACGTGCTGGACATGGCCGGAGGTGTCGCCCTTGACCCAGTACTCCTGGCGGCTGCGGGACCAGTAGGTGCAGCGGCCGGTGGTCAGGGTGCGGTGCAGGGCCTCGTCGTCCATCCACCCGAGCATCAGCACCTCGCCGGTGTCGTACTGCTGCGCGATGGCCGGAACCAGGCCGTCGGCGCTGCGCTTGAGGCGGGCGGCGACGGCGGGATCGAGGGAACCTGTGGGGACACTGCTGGTCATACGGCCATTGTGCCGTGTCCGCCGGGGTCGCCGGGCGGTGCGTCCACTGGGCGGACCCGGTGCCGCGGCCGTACGCTGGCAGTCATGTCGACCCATGCAAGGCGTGAACGGCTTCTGCTCGCCGACCTGTTGGAGGCGGCGGGCCCCGAGGCCCCGACCCTGTGCGACGGCTGGAACACCCGGCAGCTCGCCGCCCACGTGGTGGTCCGCGAGCGGCGGGTGGACGCGGCGGGCGGGATCGTGCTGAGCGCGCTCAAGAGCCGCCTCGACCGGGTGCAGGCGGAGTTCGCCGAGAAGCCGTACGAGGAGCTGATCCAGCTGATCCGTACGGGACCGCCGCGGATGTCCCCGTACGCGATCAAGCAGATCGACGAGGCCGCGAACACCGTCGAGTTCTTCGTCCACGCCGAGGATGTACGGCGGGCGCGGCCGGACTGGACGCCGCGCGAACCGGACCGGATCTTCGAGAACGTCCTGTGGTCACGGCTGGAGAAGGCGTCCCGGCTGCTGGGCCGCAGGTCCCCGGTCGGGCTGGTGCTGCGCCGTTCGAACGGCCAGACGGCGGTCGGTCACCGCGGCACCCCGGTGGTGACGGTGACCGGGGAGCCGAGCGAGCTGACGATCTTCATGTTCGGGCGGCAGGAAGCGGCGCAGGTGGACCTCGAGGGCGACAAGGACGCGATCACCCGGCTGCACGAGGCCAAGCTGGGGCTGTAGGCCGGCGGCGCCTGAGCGTGCCGGACCGCCGGCGGCTCAGCGCGGCAGCTCGGCGCTGCGCAGCCCCTTGGAGCACACTCCGTGGACCGCCCCGAGGGCACGGACGGCCACGCTGACGGTGAGACCGGCACGGTGCCCCACAGGCCGACCGGCCGCGCCCGTCACCGGGTGGCTGAGCGGCGCGGCGCCGAGGCTGAAGAACGTCGAGACCGAGGTGACCCGGCCGGGGGAGGCCGGATCGGTCCGGGTCTGCACGAGGGCGTTGCACAGCGCGCCGCTCAGCCCCGCGAGCAGTCCGATCACCACGGCGACACCGACCGCGGCGGCGATGTGCGCCACCACGGCGAGAGCGGCGATCGCCCCGGCGCCGACGATCAGCCCGAGTCCCTGGACGATTCCGGCGTGCGCGATCCGGCCCCGTACCGGTCTCCTCGGCGGTCAGCCGCGGCAGATATGCACAGCTGAAGTCGGTCCCGCGCCATCCGGCCCCGGGCGGGCTGCGCGTCGAGGCAGCGGCGGTAGGGCTCGACACGCTGCTCCAAGGACATCCGGGTGACGGCCGCACGGGTGTGGCGATCTTCTCGGGTGCGTCCTGGAAGTCCTCGTCGCGGATGCTCAGGCCGTCGGAGGCGACCTGCCGCCAGCGCCACGACCGTCCTTGCTCTGCCGCTCGGCCGCTCGGCCGCTCGGCCGCCTCGGCCGCCTCGGCCGCTCGGCCGTCTCGGCCGCTCTGCCGGGCCAGGGGGCCAGAGGTCACCAGCGCACGGGCAGCTTCCGTACGCCCCTGATCAGCATTCCGGGCATCCATGGCAGCCCGGCCTCGTCGGCGTCCGGCGCGATGTCCGGGCAGCGCTCCAACAGTGTGCGGATCGCGATACGTCCCTCGAGCCGGGCCAGCGGCGCGCCCAGGCAGTAGTGGAGGCCGTGGCCGAAGGCGATGTGGCCGCGGGCGTCCCGGCGGATGTCGAACCGGTCCGGGTCCTTGAAGCGCTCCGGGTCGCGGTCGGCGTCGGCCATGGCGATCAGGACGGTGGAGCCCGCCGGGATGACCGCACCGCCCATCTCCACGTCCTCCAGGGCGAGGCGATCGGTGCAGGTCTCGACCGGTCCGTCGTAGCGGAGCATCTCCTCGACCGCCCCGTCGAGCAGACCGAAGTCGGCGCGCAGGGCGGCGAGTTGGCCTGGGTGCGCGAAGAGGGCCCGCATGCCGTTGCCGATCAGATTGACCGTGGTCTCGTGACCGGCGATCAGCAGCAGTACGGACATGCCGATCAGCTCGCGCGGCGAGAGCCGGTCGCCGCCCTCGTCCACTGCGTGGATCATCGCGCTGAGCAGGTCCTGGCCGGGCGCGGCCCGCTTGGCCGCGATCAGCTCGCCGAGGTACGCCGGCACCTCCTCGTACGCACGGGCCTCGGCCTCCGGGCTGGTGCGCGCGACCATCTCGTTGGACCAGCCTCGGAAGGCGTCCCGGTCCAGCTCGGGCACGCCGAGCAGTTCGCAGATGACGGTCATCGGCAGCGGGAAGGCGAAGGAGTCGATCAGATCGGCCCGCCGCTCCTCTTCCGCCAGCATCGCGTCGAGCAGTCCGTCGGTGATCTGCTGGATGCGCGGGGCCAGGGTGTCGATACGGCGCGGGGTGAACTCCCGGGCGACCAGTCGGCGTAATCGTGTGTGGTCCGGCGGGTCCGACATCAACATGTGCGCGAGGGCGGGCTGGTCCTGATCGGTGTTGATGATCTGGCCGATGCTTCCGGACTTCATCCAGGCCCGGCTGAGCCGCGGGTCGGTGAAGGCGGCGCGGCAGGCGTCATGTCCGACGACGAGCCAGAACTCCTCGCCGTCCGGGGCGCGTACCTGGTGGACGGGGCCATCGGCGCGCAGCCGGGCGTAGACGGGATAGGGATCGCGAACAAAATCCGGGCTGAGCTCGAGCAGATCGACGATGGGCCGGGCCGCCATGCCGTTCCCCCGTTCCTAGGGTCGAACGCCACGCTACCCGGCCCGTCTCCCAACGAACGCCAGTTTCAGGTCAGTTGTTCACGATGGTCAGCGGACGGGGTGGCCCGCCTCGCGGAGGGTGTCCTTGACCTGGGAGATCCGCAGATCGCCGAAGTGGAAGACCGAGGCAGCCAGGACCGCGTCCGCGCCCGCCGCGATGGCCGGCGGGAAGTCGGAGAGCTTGCCGGCGCCGCCGGAGGCGATGACCGGGACGGTGACGTGCTTCCGTACCGCGGCGATCATCTCCGTGTCGTAGCCGTCCTTCGTGCCGTCCGCGTCCATCGAGTTGAGCAGAATCTCACCCGCGCCCAACTCGGCGGCCCGGTGCGCCCATTCGACGGCGTCGATGCCGGTGCCCTTGCGGCCGCCGTGCGTGGTGACCTCGAAGGAACCTTCGGGAGTACGACGGGCGTCGACCGACAGGACCAGTACCTGGCGGCCGAAGCGCTCGGCGATCTCGCGGATCAGCTCGGGACGGGCGATCGCCGCGGTGTTCACGCCCACCTTGTCGGCGCCGGCCCGCAGCAGCTTGTCGACGTCGTCGGCGCTGCGCACGCCGCCGCCCACGGTCAGCGGGATGAAGACCTGCTCGGCGGTGCGGCGCACCACGTCGTAGGTCGTCTCACGGTTGCCGGAGGAGGCCGTGATGTCGAGGAAGGTCAGTTCGTCGGCGCCTTCGGCGTCGTACAGCTTGGCCATCTCCACGGGGTCGCCCGCGTCGCGCAGATTCTGGAAGTTGACGCCCTTGACGACCCGGCCGTTGTCCACGTCCAGGCAGGGGATCACTCGGACCGAGAGAGTCATCCGGCACCTCCTCGGTACGCCTCGACCTCGACCTCGACGACCAGGCTCGGGTCGACGAAGCCGGAGATGATGAGCATCGACGCGGCCGGGCGGACCGTGTCGAACAGCTCCTTGTGGGCACGGCCGACCTCGTCCACGTCCCGGGCGTGGGAGAGGTACATCCGCGTACGCACCACATCCTCCCGGCCCAGGCCGAGTTCCTTCAGGGCGTCGAAGGCGACACCGAACGCGGTGACCGTCTGGTCGTAGGGGCCGCCCGCGGCGATCTCGCCGCCGGCGACCGAGGTGCAGCCGGAGACCAGGACCAGGCCATTCGGCAGCTCGACCGCGCGGGAGTAGCCGAAGGCGTCCTCCCACGGTCCGTCGGAGCCGATGCGCCGTACGGCAGGGGAATCGGAGAAGGAATCGGTCATTCCGACACCGCCGCGAGGGCCTCTTCCAGGGTGAACGCCTCGGCGTACAGCGCCTTGCCGACGATCGCGCCCTCGACGCCCTCGGGGACGAGCGAGGAGATCGCCCGCAGATCGTCGAGTGAGGAGACGCCGCCGGAGGCGACGACGGGCTTGTCGGTCGCCGCGCAGACATTGCGCAGCAGCTCCAGGTTGGGCCCCTGGAGGGTGCCGTCCTTGGCGATGTCGGTGACGACGTAGCGGGCGCAGCCCTCGGAGTCGAGGCGGGCGAGCGTCTCGTAGAGGTCGCCGCCGTCGCGGGTCCAGCCGCGGCCGCGCAGCGTCGTACCGCGTACGTCGAGGCCGACCGCGATCTTGTCACCGTGCTCGGCGATGACCTTGGCGACCCACTCGGGGGTCTCCAGCGCGGCGGTGCCCAGGTTGACCCGGGTGCAGCCGGTGGCCAGCGCGGCCGCGAGCGAGGCGTCGTCGCGGATGCCGCCCGACAGCTCGACCTTGATGTCCATGGCGCCGGCGACCTCGGCGATCAGCGCGCGGTTGTCGCCGGTGCCGAAGGCCGCGTCCAGGTCGACGAGATGCAGCCACTCGGCGCCCGATCGCTGCCAGGTCAGAGCGGCTTCGAGCGGAGAGCCGTACGAGGTCTCCGAACCGGACTCGCCATGGACGAGGCGTACGGCCTGGCCGTCGCGGACGTCGACTGCGGGGAGGAGTTCAAGCTTCGGCATTACAGCGTCTCAATCCAGTTGGTCAGCAGCTGGGCGCCGGCGTCGCCGGACTTCTCGGGGTGGAACTGGGTGGCCCACAGCGCGCTGTTCTCCACGGCGGCGACAAAGCGCTCGCCGTGCGTGGCCCAGGTGACCTGGGGCGCGCGGATGGCGGGGTTGGTGACCTCCAGGTCCCATTCGTGCACGGCGTAGGAGTGCACGAAGTAGAACCGGGCGTCGGCGTCGACTCCGGCGAAGAGCCGGCTGTCGGCGGCCGCCTCGACGGTGTTCCAGCCCATATGGGGCACGATCGGGGCCTTCAGCGGGCCGACCGTGCCGGGCCACTCGTCGAGGCCCTCGGTCTCGACGCCGTGCTCGATGCCGCGTGCGAAGAGGATCTGCATGCCGACGCAGATGCCCATGACGGGCCGGCCGCCGGAGAGCCTGCGGTCGATGATCCACTCGCCACGGGCCTTCCTGAGGCCGTCCATGCAGGCGGAGAAGGCTCCGACGCCGGGGACGAGGAGCCCGTCGGCGTTCATGGCCTTGTCGTAGTCACGGGTGATCTCGACGTCCGCGCCGACCCGGGCGAGGGCTCGCTCGGCCGAGCGGACATTGCCGAATCCGTAGTCGAAGACGACGACCTTCTTGGGCACGGTCATTCCCAGATCCCCTGAATCCGCAGGACACCGGCGACCAGGCACATCGCGGAGGCGATACCGAGAAGCCCGATCAGGCCCATGGGCATCTTCTGCTTGGAGAAGGAGTACACACCGCCGGCGAGGAAGAGACCGACGACGATCAGGATGGTGGAGAGGCCGGTCATGAGTTTAGAGGGCGCCCTTCGTGGAGGGGAGGATGCCGGCGGCGCGCGGGTCGCGCTCACAGGCGTAACGCAGGGCGCGGGCCAGCGCCTTGAACTGGCACTCCACGATGTGGTGCGCGTTGCGGCCGTACGGGACGTGGACGTGCAGCGCGATCTGGGCCTGCGCGACGAAGGACTCCAGGATGTGCCGGGTCATCGTCGTGTCGTACGAGCCGATCATCGGCGCCATGTTCTCGGGCTCGGTGTGCACGAGGTACGGACGTCCGGAGAGGTCCACGGTGACCTGGGCGAGCGACTCGTCCAGCGGCACGGTGCAGTTGCCGAAGCGGTAGATGCCGACCTTGTCGCCGAGCGCCTGCTTGAAGGCGGCGCCGATCGCGAGGGCCGTGTCCTCGATGGTGTGGTGCGAGTCGATGTGCAGATCGCCCTCGGTCTTCACGGTGAGGTCGAACAGGCCGTGGCGGCCGAGCTGGTCGAGCATGTGGTCGTAGAAGCCGACCCCGGTCGACACATCGACCTTTCCGTGGCCGTCGAGGTCGATCTCGACAACGACGGACGTCTCCTTGGTGGTGCGTTCGACCCGTCCTACGCGGCTCATGCGCTCTGCTCCTTCTCGCTGCGTTCCTTCATGAGGGCGCGTACCGCCTCGAGGAACGCGTCGTTCTCTGCCGGGGTTCCCGCGGTGACCCGCAGCCAGCCCGGTACGCCGTTGTCACGGACCAGGACGCCCCGGTCGAGGATCTGCTGCCAGACCTCGTGGGCGGCCCCTTCGCCGTCGAAGCGTCCGAACTGCACAAAGTTGGCGTCGGACTCGGTGACCTCGTAGCCGATCGCCCGCAGCTCGCCGACCAGGCGGTCCCGCTCGGTCTTCAGCTGCTCGACATACCCGAGCAGCGTATCCGTGTGCTCCAGCGCGGCGAGCGCGGTGGCCTGTGTGACGGCGGACAGGTGGTACGGCAGGCGCACCAGCTGGACGGCGTCGACGACCGCCGGGTGCGCGGCCAGATAGCCCAGGCGCAGACCGGCCGCACCGAAGGCCTTGGACATGGTGCGCGAGACCACCAGGTTCGGCCGGCCCTCGATCAGCGGCAGCAGCGAGGGGCGGTGACTGAATTCGACGTACGCCTCGTCGACCACGACTATCGCCCCGGCAGTGTCGGCCCTGGCCGCCTGCGCCGCCTCGTACAGGGCGAGGACGGTGTCGGCCTCGACCGCGGTGCCCGTGGGGTTGTTGGGCGAGGTGATGAAGACGACGTCCGGCCGGTGCTCGGCGATGGCAGCCTCGGCGGCCGCCACGTCGATGGTGAAGTCCTCGCCGCGCGGCCCGGAGATCCAGCCGGTGCCGGTGCCGCGCGAGATCAGGCCGTGCATGGAGTACGAGGGCTCGAAACCGATGGCGGTACGGCCCGGTCCGGCGAAGGTCTGCAGCAGCTGCTGGATGACCTCGTTGGAGCCGTTGGCCGCCCAGACGTTGGCGAGAGCGACCTCGTAACCGGCGGTGCGGGTGAGATAGCGGGCCAGCTCGGTGCGGAGCTCGACCGCGTCCCGGTCGGGGTAGCGGTTCAGCTCGCGGGCGGCCTCGCGGACGCGGTCGGCGATGCGCTCGACCAGTGGCTCGGGCAGCGGGTAGGGGTTCTCGTTGGTGTTCAGACGTACGGGTACGTCGAGTTGGGGCGCGCCGTACGGGGACTTGCCACGCAGCTCGTCCCTGATGGGCAGGTCGTCGATGCCGAAGGTCACTTGCCGGGCACCTCCCACTCGGTGTGCCGGTCCGGTTCGCCTTCGGCGCCACGCCGGTCCAGTTCGCCTCCGGCGCTGCGCTGATCCAGCTCGCCTCCGGCGCTGCGCCGGTCCAGTTCGCCTCCGGCGAAACGCGCCTTCACGGCGGCGCCGTGCGCGGGCAGGTCCTCGGCCTCGGCGAGCGTCACCACGTGGTGCGTCACCTCGGCGAGAGCGTCTCGCGTGTAGTCCACGATGTGGATGCCGCGCAGGAACGACTGCACGGACAGGCCCGACGAGTGGCAGGCACAGCCGCCGGTCGGCAGGACATGGTTGGAGCCCGCGCAGTAGTCGCCGAGCGAGACCGGCGCCCACGGGCCGACGAAGATCGCGCCGGCGTTACGGACCCGGGCGGCGACGGCGGAGGCGTCGGCGGTCTGGATCTCCAGGTGCTCGGCACCGTACGCGTTGACGACCCGCAGGCCCTCTTCGACGCCGTCGACCAGGACGATCGCGGACTGCCTGCCGCTCAGCGCCGGGACGATCCGGTCCTCGATGTGCTTGGTGGTCGCGACCTGCGTTTCGAGCTCCCTCTCGACCGCGTCCGCCAGCTCCGTGGAGTCGGTGACCAGCACGGCGGCGGCCATCGGGTCGTGCTCGGCCTGGCTGATCAGGTCGGCGGCGACGTGCACCGGGTCGGCGGTGGAGTCGGCGAGGATCGCGATCTCGGTCGGCCCCGCCTCGGTGTCGATGCCGATCCGGCCGGTGAAGTACCGCTTGGCAGCGGCGACCCAGATATTGCCCGGCCCGGTGACCATATTGGCGGGGGCGCACTCCTCGGTGCCGTACGCGAACATCGCGACGGCCTGTGCGCCACCGGCGGCGTACACCTCGTCGACGCCGAGCAGCGCGCAGGCGGCGAGGATCGTCGGGTGCGGAAGGCCCCCGAACTCTTTCTGCGGCGGGGACGCCAGCGCGATGGAGTCGACGCCCGCCTCCTGGGCCGGAACCACGTTCATGATCACGGAGGAGGGGTAGACGGAGCGGCCGCCCGGTGCGTACAGACCGACGCGCTCGACCGGCACCCACTTCTCGGTGACGCTGCCGCCGGGGACGACCTGCGTGGTGTGCTCACGGCGGCGCTGCGCGCGGTGGACGATTCTGGCGCGCCTGATCGACTCCTCCAGAGCGGCCCTGACCTCGGGGTCGAGCTGCTCCAGTGCGTCGGCGAGAGCCTTCGCACCCACCCTCACCTGGTCCAGCTTCACACCGTCGAACTTCTCCGCGTAGTCGATCAGCGCCGCCGTGCCGCGATGATGCACGGCCTCGCAGATGGGCCGCACCTTCTCCAGGGCGGCTTCCACGTCGAACTCGGCACGGGGCAGCAGGTCGCGCAGTGCGGCACCCTCGGGGAGGGCGTCGCCACGCAGATCGATTCGTGAGATCACGGAACCAATTCTCTCAGACCGGAATCGGCCGCTGGTCTCCCGTATCACTGGCTGATACATGCCCCAGTACATGTTCATGACCACTAGCGTTCAGTCCGTCACTCAGCGGGAAGAACAGCTGTACGAGCCAAGGAAGCGGAGGAGCGGCAGTGACCGAGCCGCTGGACGACGGGGCTCCGGACGGGCTGAGCCCGACCGAGCTGCGAATGTGGAACGCATTCCGAAACGGGAGTACGCACGACCTGAGCGACGCCAATCCCCTGCTGAACGATCCCTTCTCACCGCGCCCCTGGGGCCCCGAGCGCAGTGTGCGCGCCGGCATCGTCGCCCGGCTGCTGCTCAGCGGCCCGGCCGCGCGGCCCGGCCGGGTCGCCGCGCTCAAGCTCCGCGGGGTCCAGATCACCGGGACGCTCAAGCTCGCGGGCGGCAGCATCGCCCCCTACGTCGAGCTGAACGGCTGCCGCTTCGACAGCGAAGTGCTGATGCCCGAGGCGCACTTCACCACGGTGCGCATGGTGGGCTGTGCGATCCCGCGGCTCGAGGCGGCCCGGCTGCGTACCGAGGGCGATCTGCATCTGCCGCGCTGCCGGGTGGAGCACGGCATCCGGCTCACCGACGCGCAGATCGGCACGGATCTGCTGATCAACCAGATCAATGTCAGGCCGGACCGGCGCGGCCGCGCGATCACCGCGGACGGGATGTCGGTGGCGCAGGATCTGCAGGCCGAACTGATCGAGACGTACGGCGAGTTCAGCCTGCGCGGTGCGAAGGTCGGGGTCTCGCTGAGCCTGCGCGGCAGCCGGCTGCGGGCGGCGGCGGAGCGGCGTGCCCTCAATGCCCCGCAACTGAGTGTGGAGCGGACGCTCTATATGACGGGCGCGTGGGTGAGCGAGTCCACGGGCAATCAGGGCACCACGCCCCCTTTCGGCATCGGGATCGGCAATGCGGCCACGCCGTCGCGCGGCACGCGGCTGCAGCCCTTCGAGTGCCACGGCGGGGTGCGGCTGGACGACGGGCGGTTCGGCGACGCGGTCGACCTCCACCGGGCGCGGTTCGTCCTGAGCTCGCGCGAGGAGCTGTCGCTGCGCCGGATCGCCACTCCGGAGCTGCGGTTCAACGCGGAGCGCCCGGAGGAGGGGCGCGTCGTGCTGAACGGCGCGAAGGTGGTGACGCTGATCGACATGGCGTCGAGCTGGCCGGGTCCTGGCGGGCTTGCGATGGGCGGCTTCGTGTACGAAAACCTCGTCCCGTACGAGGAGTTCCCACTCGGGCGGCGCCTGGAGTGGGTGGCGTCGGCGACCCCGGAGTACTCACCGGAGCCGTACGAACGACTGGCGACCGTGCTGCGCAACAGCGGTGAGGACGCGGACGCGCGCGAGGTGCTGCTCGCCAAGCAGCGCCGCCGCCGTGAGACGCTTCCGCTGGCCGCGAAGCTCTGGGGCTATCTCCAGGACTGGACGGTGGCGTACGGCTACCGGCCCGGCCGGGCGGCTCTGTGGATGGCGGTCCTCTGGGCGCTGGGAGCGCTCGCCTTCGCGCAGGTGGAACCGGCGCCGATCAAGGCGGACGAGCATCCGGAGTGGAATGCCGCGCTGTACGCCCTGGATCTGCTGGTGCCGGTGATCAATCTCGGCCAGGACGGCTACTGGCGGCTGGACAGCCACTGGCAGTGGGCCTCGGCCGCGCTGATCCTGCTCGGCTGGATCCTCGCGACGACGGTCGCGGCGGGCGCGTCCCGCCTGCTCAGACGCGGCTGAACCACCTGTCGTACGACCTCTTTCTTTACGCTCTCTTGGCTTTTGCCAGGACAACCATTCTGCCGCTACGAAAGCTTCACAGCTGTCCTCTGGCGCGTCTTCGAGCCGCAGCTTTCAATGGTCCACACCATGCCATTGCTCCGCGCCATGATCCGCACCGCGCGCATGATCCGTCATACGCCGCAGCTCGCCGACGGCTTGCCGCCGGACACCGCGGTGCTGCTCGACGCCCCCGACGGACGGCTGGGCCCGGCGCTGGTCGCGGCCGCGCTCGGTGAGTACGAACCGGCCGCCAAGCTGCTCGCGATCACGCGCGAGGGGGCCGAGTGGGAGAACCGCGACCGGTACGTCACACGCCTCGCGGCCTTTGCGCTGAACCGCGACGAGTGGCTGACGAGCTGGCTCGCCGCGGCGCCCCGCGACCCCGACGCGCTGGTCCTCAAGGCCGAACTCGCCGTCCGCAGGGCCTGGGAGTCGCCCGCACGCGCCGAGCAGCTGCGGGAGATCGGGCCGCTGATCGACGCGGCGGCGGACGGCGATGCGAACGACCCGGTGCCGTGGCGCATCTCGCTGGACCACGCGCGCGGTACGCATGCCACGCACACGGCCTTCGAGTCGCTCTGGGAGCAGGCGGTGCGCCGCTCCTCCCACCACTACGGCTGCCATGTCGCGGCGCTGCAGTACCTGTCTGCCCAGTGGTACGGCTCGCACCGCGAGTGCTTCGACTTCGCCGAGCAGGCGGCGGCGGACGCGCTGCCGGGCTCACTGGTGCAGGCGCTGCCGGTGCGCGCGGCCTTCACGCAGCTGCTGACCGGCGAGACCACCTCCGTACAGGACGACCGGATCGACGCGGCGGCGGATCTCGCGATCGCGCTCTCGACGGACTACGCGGCCGGGGACCCATGGCCGGCCGAGGTACGCAATCTGCTGGTGTACGTGCTGGTGGGGCGGGGGCGGTGGGCGGAGGCGCTGGAGCAGTTCCGGCTGATCGGCCCGTACGCCACGTCCTTCCCCTGGACCTACGTGACCGACGATCCGCTGGGTCAGTTCCTCGATACGAGGGACGGCGTACGGATCCAGATCGCCTCTTCGATGCCACTGCGTGGACGGGCCGGACGAAGCTGGTCCTTCGGCCATTAGGCTTGACCGTTGTGACCACCGCACGTCTCCCCCTCTTTCCGCTGAACTCGGTGCTGTTCCCGGGCCTCGTCCTGCCCTTGAACGTCTTCGAGGAGCGTTATCGCGCCATGATGCGCGAGCTGCTGAAGACGGACGAGTCCGAGCCTCGCCGTTTCGCCGTGGTCGCCATCCGCGACGGCCGCGAGGTCGCGCCGACCGCGCCCGGCATGCCGGACCCGACCGCGCTGCCCGAACGCGGCCCGGCGGCGGGCTTCGGCTCCGATCCGATCCAGGCCTTCCACCACATGGGCTGTATCGCGGACGCGGCAACGATCCGCGAGCGCGCGGACGGCAGCTTCGAGGTGCTCGCGACGGGTACGACGCGGGTCAAGCTTCTCTCGGTCGACGCGAGCGGCCCGTATCTGACGGCCGAGCTCGAGGAGATCCCGGAGGAGTCGGGGGACGGCGCGGGCGCGCTCGCCGAGGGCGTGCTGCGGGCCTTCCGCAGCTACCAGAAGCGGCTGGCGGGTGCGCGTGAGCGCTCGCTGTCCACCGGTGCGGATCTGCCGGACGAGCCCTCGGTGGTCTCGTACCTGGTCGCCGCGGCGGCCGTACTGGACACTCCCGCGAAGCAACGGCTGCTGCAGGCCCCGGACACGGCGACCCGACTGCGGGAGGAGCTGACGCTACTGCGCGCGGAGACCGCGGTGATCCGCCATCTTCCGTCGCTGCCCGCGGTCGATCTGACCCGGGCGCCGACGAGCCCCAACTGACGGGAGTAGCTTGCGGTGCCGAAGAAGACCAAGAAGTCCGGCGGCCCCGGGGGCACGCCCGCCACGGTCGCGCTGGCCGCGGCGGGCACGGAGTTCACCGTGCACGCGTACGACCACGATCCCGCGTCCGCCTCGTACGGCGATGAGGCGGCCGAGGCCCTCGGCGTCTCCCCCGACCGGGTCTTCAAGACCCTGGTCGCGGACGTCGACGGCGAACTGACCGTGGCGGTGGTCCCGGTGGCCGGCCAGCTGGACCTCAAGGCGCTGGCAGCGGCGGTCGGCGGCAAACGCGCGACGATGGCGGACCCGGCGGCAGCGGAACGTACGACAGGCTATGTACGGGGCGGTATCTCGCCGTTGGGCCAGCGGAAGCGTCTGCGTACGGTCCTGGACGCGTCGGCTTCCGTCCACGCCACGATCTGCGTCTCGGCGGGCCGCCGCGGTCTGGAGGTCGAACTCTCCCCGACGGACCTGGCGACGCTGACGTCGGCGGTACTTGCACCGATCGGGCGGGCGTAGGGGCTCGACGGGGCGGCTGTCCTCGGCTACGACCGTAGGAACACTCCGACGGGGAGAGGACGGCGCATGTCCAAACGAACCCGCAAACGGAAGTGGCGCATCCGAAAGCACCGGGCCAACCACGGCCGCCGCCCGGCATGATCCCGGGGCTCCGCCCCGGACCCCGCGCCTCAATCGCCGGCGGGGCTTGATCTTTCAGCCCGTCCGGCGATTGAGGACATGCCCCCTGCGGCGTGAGGGGGGACCACTAAAAGGGTGTCCGGGGGTCTGAGGCGGAGCCCCCGGTCTTTCAGCCCGTCCGGCGATTGAGGACATGCGGCCGAAGGTCGCATCCGGGGGTCTGGGGGCTTGTCCCCAGTCACGGGGAAGGGCGGGTAGGGGAACAGACCCGCCGCAGGCGTCAGGTCGTGCCCGGCCCCGGCGGCTGCTCCGTCCCCGGCGCCCCGTACTGCGGCGGCCACTCCGGTTCCGGGTCCCGCGGACCGAACAGGGCCGTCAGCGCCAGGTGTACCACCATCGCCGCCACCGACCACGCCAGCAGCGCCCCCTTCGCCCTCAGCTCCAGGTACGCGTCGAAGGTCACCCCCTGGCCGGCCTCCCGCGCATGCGCGACCACATCATGCGTGGGGCCGAACCACACCCCGAACCCCCACGCCAGCAGCGAGCCCAGCAGTCCGCCCACGGCCAGCGCCACCACCAGCGCGATACCCCCGCGCCTGCGGAACCAGAAGACCGCCGCCGCGCTCACCGCGCCGAAAGCGAGTGCCAGCAGCACGAAGGTTCCGTCCGCGCCCACCGCCTCCTCGCCCTCCGTGTCCTTGAGGAAGACCGCCTTGTCGTTCGAGATCAGCGGCACGCGCGGCGCCAGCCACAGCCACAGCAGCCCCAGTGCCACCCCCAGAACCGCCACGGCCACCAGCACCACGGCCGCGTCCCGCAGGTCGGCCTTCAGTTCGCGGCTCTCCTCCACGTCCTCGGCGTCCTTCGCATCCTTCGCGCGCATGGACGCGTGGCCCGTCGGTGGCGACTGCCAAGGGTCGTCGTTGGGCGAATGCCGATGAGGCTGGTGCGGCGGTGTCAGAGGTGCGGTCACACCGCCATCGTGCCAGGCGTGCCGGAACGCCGCCTCACCGGACTGCCGCCCGCCGGTACGCCCACGTCGCGACCGTCAGCGAGACGACACCCACCAAGGCGCAGACCGCGAGGTCCAGCCCGACGACCGCCCAGTCCGGACGCGCGTCGAAGGTCCGCGCGAGGGCCTCGACGCCGTACGTGGAGGGCAGCAGATCACGTGCGTACGAGATCGGCCCGGGCAGCCGGTCGGCCGGCAGTACCCCCAGCAGCAGCGCCGCGGACATGCCCAACTGGCCGAGCAGCGTGGCAAGTTCCTGGCGGGGCGCGAGGAGCCCGAGCGCCGCGCCCAGCCCGGCGAGAGCCGCACCGGCGAGCGGGATCACCGCGGCCAGCACCCATAGATGCGTCAGCGGCAGCTCGAACAGCACGCTGCCGACGACCGCCGTGACCACCGTGCCTGGCACGGTGAAGGAGGCATACGCACCGGCAGCGCCGAGCACCACCGCGGCCGGCGGCACCGGCAGCGTGGCGTAGTGGTCGAGGCCGCCGCTGGCCCGCAGCTGCCCGAAGTACTGGGCGAGCAGATTGAGCGCGACGAAGGCGACGACGAGCACACTCGCCCCCGCGACGACAGCGCGCGCCTCCGCGCCCCCGTCGACGACCCCGCGCATCAGGACCATGATCCCGATCGACTGGAAGGTCGCCACGAAGAGCAGCGGGATCCGGGCGACCCGTGCCCGGGACAGCTGCGCGCGGTACACGGCGCCGAGCGCCGGCAGCAGCCGCGCCCGCGGCGCGAGCGGCGCGGCGGCCGCAGCCCCGGCCCCGCCGTCCGCTCCGGCCCGTCCGGCCTGTCCCGCCTGTTCCGCTTGTTCGGCCACCGCCTCCGCGGGCACGGTGCTCACGCCTTGACCAGCCCCTTCATCGCGTTCCCGCCGAGTGCCAAGTACACGTCCTCCAGGCTGGGCGTGGCCAGCGTGAAGTCGTCGAGAGCCGCGAAGGCCGCGCCACCCGTCACCGCCGCGACCGCCGCCCGTGCCTCGTCCGGTGCGAGCCTGAGCACCCAGCGGCGCCCGGACTCCTGCGCGGACCCGCGCAGCGCGGCGACCTCCGGCACATCCAGCGGTGCCCGCTCGCGCCACACCAGCTCGACCCGTACCTCGCCCGCGACCCGTTCCTTCAGCCCGGTCGGGGTGTCGCAGGCGATGACGCGGCCCCGTTCCAGTACAGCGACCCGGTCGAGGACGGTCTCGGCCTCGATGACGTTGTGGGTGACGAGCAGCACGGTCGCCCCGTGCTCCGCGCGCCGCCGGTCGACCGCGGCCCATACCGCGCGCCGTGCGACGGGGTCCATGCCGGTGGTCGGCTCGTCCAGTACCAGGACCGGCCGCTCTCCGACCAGCGTCGTCGCGAAGCAGGCCAGCCGTCGCTGCCCGCCGGACAGCTTCTTCAGGGGGCGTGCGGCGAGCCCGGTCAGCCCGAGCTCCTCCAGTACGGCGTCACGCTCGGCCCGTGCGTCCCGTACGGACAGTCCGCGCAGCCGCCCCGTCGTCTCGGCGGCGAGTGCGACGGTCAGCTCGTCGAGCGCGGTGGACTCCTGCCCGAGATAGCCGACGAGCCGGGAGGCCCGCTCCGGATGACGTACGAGATCGTGGCCGAGCACCTCGACGCTGCCGGCGTCCGGGCGCATCAGTCCGGTGAGCTGTCGTACGAGGGTGGACTTACCGGCGCCGTTGGGTCCGAGCAGGCCGAAAATCTCCCCGCGTCGGACATCAAGACTGATCCCGTCGGTGGCACGCACCTCAGGGGTCCCCGGCGTCCCCCGCCTGCCGCGCACGGCGGGGTACGTCTTGACGAGATCCCGCACCACGCACACCGTACTCACGAGGTACGAGACTACGGGGTCCGGACGCCCGGAATGCCCTCGGCCCCGGCTACTCCCTTGCTGTTGCCGCTCTACTCACCGGCCGGGGCGTGCTCGGCGGCCGCCCGTACGTCGATCTCGCGCCAGAATCCCGCCCGGATCGCATAGCGGTCGTGCTCGTCGATCTGGTCGTCCTTGTGCGCGAGCAGCCCGAAGCGGGCCGCGTACCGCAGCAGTTCACCGTCGATGCGGTGCGGGATCCGCGGGTACATGGTGGACAGCTTCTGCACATGGCTGGATTCCGGCAGCCGTTCCATCCAGCGGCGGGCGAAGACCTGGCCGACCTCGAAGGGGTCGCCGCCGACCGTGGTGATGTCCTCCTCGCGGTCGGCCCAGCGCTGCTCGGCGCTGGTGAGCTGGGCCAGTGTCGGCAGCGACGCGGTCTCCGGCGGTTCGCCCAGCGCCCCGCCGTTACCGCCGGGGCGCTCGACCCAGCCCTTGTCGGAGGACCAGCGCAGGGTGGCGCTCGTCGGGTGCGGACCGGTGTGCGGGCCGGGCGCGCGCAGGCCCGCCAGATCCTTGGGGGTGGGGACGCCCTTGGTGGAGGCGGGGACGGGGACGACGGCCTCGACACCGTTCTCGGAGGTCGCGGGCGATCCGTTGTGTACGGCCTCGGCCGCCCGCTCCTGCGACGCGGCGAGCGCCGACTCGGGCAGCGGTGCGGAGAGAATCGCCGCGATCTCGGGGCGCGGCACGGGCGGTGGCGCACAGATGCCGGTGAGCTCCTTGGGCCGCACGGCCCGGGTGATCCACACCCGGTCGAGCACCCGCCGCTCATCGGCCTCGGCAACCAGATCCTCGGACTGGTTGTAGTCGCCGTCGGCGGCCTGCACCGCCCAGAGATGGACGGCGACGCCGTGCTCCTTGGCGGACATCAGCCCGGGGAGCAGGTCACCGTCGCCGGTCACCAGCACGACGTCCGAGCAAGCGCGATTTCTGGCCAGTTCGGTGAGCTCGGCATGCATCGCCGCATCCACGCCCTTCTGCGCCCAGCGGCCGTCGCTCCGGGTCAGCGCGCCGAGCCGGACCGTCACCCGCGGCATGACGCGCAGCCGCCGGTGCTCGGGCTGCGGTACGCGGTCGGGAGCGCCGTCGAACCAGTAGATACGCAGCAGCCGTCGCTCCGTATCGGCTTCGGCGAGGTCGCGAAGGCCCTGGATGAGGGCGGCGTGGTCGACGGTGATCCGGGAACGCGCCGGTTCTCCGGCGAGAAGGCTCGCGGCGGCGCCCAGCAGATATCCGGCGTCCACCAGGACAACGCAGCGGTCCACGCGTTCCACCCTCTTTCGGGAACTTCGGGATCGGGGAAGGTTCCGGATCGGGGATTGTTCCGGGTTTCCTTCGAGTCTGCCCGACCGCAAGAGGGTTAACGGCCGGAACTCGATCATCGGCGTGGCGGAAGCCCGGCACAGGGCGCGACATGGGCCCTTTACCCACCGCAATGATCCAAAATGCGGCAGTTCTGCGGGTATGTGAGTCTGACAGCGGCCCTGGCCCCGAGAAATCCCACAGGAGGCATCACCATGGCCAAGAACAAGAACCGCAAGCAGAGCAGCCAGCAGCAGGACCGCCCCTCCTCCCCCGCCGAGCGCGGTGGCGAGCAGGCCAAGTCCACCGCCTACGAGTCCCAGGCGCAGCCTCAGTCGCAGGCCCAGGGAAGTCCGGCGGATGTTGCCCGCAAACACCAGCGGCGCTTCGGCCACAACTGATCGCGCCGTAAAGACGCAAGGGGCCGCGCCCGTGACGACGGGCGCGCCCCTTGCGGCGTTTGTGCGTACGGGCCGACGGACCTACGGGTCCACCGGCTTGCGGCTCACGAGGAGACGGGCCCTAGCCGGCCAGGCAGGACGGGCCGAGCAGCACCTTCAGATCGCCGAAGAGAGCCGGGTCCGGCTGGACGCGGTGCCGGTCGAGCCGGAGCACCGTGGTCTTGCGGGGGCCCTGCAGCTTGATCCTCACCTCGGTGTTGCCCTTGTGGTGGCTGAGGATCTCACCGAGCCTGCTGATCATCGGCGGGGTGACCTTCACCGTCGGGATGGTGACGACCACCGGGGCGTTGGTGCCTGCCGAGGAGATGTCGGGAACCTGCATTTCCATGGCGACGAGGCGCGGGATGTCCTCGCGCTTGTCGAGCCGTCCCTTGACGAACACCACGGTGTCCTCGACGAGCTGGGTCGACACCAGTTGGTACGTCGCCGGGAAGAACATGCACTCGATGGAGCCGGCCAGGTCCTCGACGGTGGCGATCGCCCAGGCGTTGCCCTGCTTGGTCATCTTCCGCTGCAGGCCGGAGATGATGCCACCGATGGTGACGACCGCCCCGTCCGCATGTTCACCTCCGGTGAGCTGGGAGATCGCGGCGTCCGTCTTGTCGCTCAGGACGTGCTCGATACCGAAGAGCGGATGGTCGGAGACGTAGAGACCGAGCATCTCGCGCTCCTGGGCGAGCAGATACGACTTGTCCCATTCGATGTCGGAGAACTCGACGTCGAGCCCGAAGCCCGGCTCGGTGCTGTCCTCCTCGCCCATCCCGCCGAAGAGGTCGAACTGGCCCTCGGCCTCCTTGCGCTTGACCGCGACCACGTTGTCGATCATCGGCTCGTGGTGCGCGACCAGACCCTTGCGGGTGTGGCCCATCTCATCGAAGGCGCCGGCCTTGATGAGCGATTCGACGGTCCGCTTGTTGCACACGACCGCCTCGACCTTGTCGAGGAAGTCCGGGAAGGTCGCGTACTTCCCCTTCGACTTACGGCAGCGGATGATCGAGTCGACGACGTTCGTGCCGACGTTCCGCACGGCGGAGAGACCGAAAAGGATCACATCGTCGCCCTGGGCCGCGAAGTTGGACTGCGACTCGTTCACATTGGGCGGCAGCACCTTGATGCCCATGCGGCGGCACTCGTTCAGATAGACGGCGGACTTGTCCTTGTCGTCCTTGACCGAGGTGAGCAGCGCGGCCATGTACTCGGCCGGGTAGTTGGCCTTGAGATATGCGGTCCAGTAGGTGACCAGCCCGTACGCGGAGGAGTGCGCCTTGTTGAAGGCGTATCCGGCGAAGGGGACCAGCACGTCCCACAGCGCCTGGATGGCCTGGTCGCTGAAGCCGTTCTTCTTGGCGCCGGCCTGGAAGAGGACGAAGTTCTTCGCCAGCTCGTCGGCCTTCTTCTTGCCCATCACGCGGCGGAGGATGTCGGCCTCGCCGAGTGAGTACCCCGCGATGATCTGGGCGGCCTTCTGCACCTGCTCCTGATAGACGATCAGGCCGTAGGTGAGGCCGAGGACCTCCTTGAGCGGCTCCTCCAGCTCCGGGTGGATCGGCGTGATCTCCTGCTGCCCGTTCTTGCGCAGCGCGTAGTTCGTATGGGAGTTCATGCCCATCGGGCCCGGCCGGTACAGGGCCGAAACGGCGGAAATGTCCTCGAAGTTGTCGGGCTTCATCAGCCGCAGCAGCGAACGCATCGGGCCGCCGTCGAACTGGAAGACGCCGAGCGTGTCACCGCGGCAGAGCAGTTCGTACGTCGTGGGGTCGTCCAGCGGGAGAGCGAGCAGGTCGAGCTCGACGCCCTTGTTCGCCTTCACCATCTTGACGGCGTCGTCCATGATGGTCAGGTTCCGCAGGCCCAGGAAGTCCATCTTCAGCAGGCCGAGCGACTCACAGCTCGGGTAGTCCCACTGCGTGATGGTCACGCCGTCGGTGTGCCTGACCCAGACCGGGACATGGTCGGTGATCGTCTCGCTGGACATGATCACGCCGGCCGCGTGCACGCCCATCTGCCGGACCAGGCCCTCGACGCCCTTGGCGGTGTCGATGACCTTCTTCACGTCCGGCTCGTTCTCGTACATCCCGCGGATCTCGCCGGCCTCGCTGAAGCGCGGGTGCTTCGGGTCGGTGATGCCGTTGAGGTCGATGCCCTTGCCGAGGACGTCGGCGGGCATCGCCTTGGTGAGCCGGTCACCCATCGCGTACGGGTAGCCGAGCACCCGCGCGGAGTCCTTGATGGCGTTCTTCGCCTTGATCTTGCCGTACGTACCGATCATGGCGACCTTGTCGGCGCCGTACTTCTCGGTGACGTACCTGATCACCTCACCGCGCCGGCGCTCGTCGAAGTCGATGTCGACATCGGGCATGGAGATGCGCTCGGGGTTGAGGAAACGCTCGAAGATCAGGCCGTGCTCGATCGGGTCGAGGTCGGTGATGCCCATGGCGTACGCGACGATCGAGCCGGCCGCGGAGCCTCGGCCCGGGCCCACGGCGATGCCGTTGTTCTTGGCCCACATGATGAAGTCGGCGACCACGAGGAAGTACCCCGGGAAGCCCATGTCGATGATGATGCCCATCTCGTACTCGACCTGCTTGAGCCGGTCGTCCGGGATGCCGTCGGGGTAGCGCCGGGCCATGCCGCGCATGGTCTCCTCGCGGAACCAGGTCACCTCGGTGTAGCCCTCGGGCACCTCGAACTTCGGCATCAGGTTGCGCTCTTCGAACCAGCCCTCGGTGTCGATCTGCTGCGCGACCAGGAGGGTGTTGGCGCACCCCTCCTGCCAGGCGTCCGAGGAGTCCACTGCGTACATCTCGTCCGTGGACTTCAGGTAGTAGCCGGTGCCGTCGAAACGGAAGCGGTCCGGGTCGGAGAGGTTCTTGCCGGTCTGGATGCAGAGCAGGGCGTCATGGGCGCCGGCCTCGTGCGCGTAGGTGTAGTGCGAGTCGTTGGTGACGATCGGCGGGATGCCGAGCTTCTTGCCGATCTCCAGGAGCCCGTCGCGGACCCGGCGCTCGATCTCGATGCCGTGGTCCATCAGCTCCAGGAAGTACTTGTCCTTGCCGAAGATGTCCTGGTACTCGGAGGCCGCCTTGAGCGCCTCGTCGAACTGGCCGAGGCGCAGCCGCGTCTGGAGCTCGCCGGAGGGGCAGCCGGTGGAGGCGATGAGCCCCTCCGACCACTGGGCGATGGTCTCCTTGTCCATCCGCGGCCACTTCTGCAGCCAGCCCTCGGCGTACGCGTCGGAGGAGAGCCGGAAGAGGTTGTGCAGACCGGTCTTGTTGGCCGCCCAGATCGTCTTGTGGGTGTAGCCACCGGAACCGGAGACGTCGTCCCGCTTCTGGTGCGGCTGGCCCCACTGGATCTTCCGCTTGTTCCGCCGGGACTCGGGGGCGACGTACGCCTCGATGCCGATGATCGGTGTGACGCCCGCCTTCTTGGCCTGATGGAAGAAGTCGTACGCGCCGTGGAGGTTGCCATGGTCGGTCATGGCGATGTGCGACATGCCCATCTCGTTGCAGGCATCGAACATGTCCTTGAGCCGCGCGGCACCGTCCAGCAGGGAGTACTGGGTGTGGACGTGAAGGTGCGTGAAAGGCGGCTTGGTCACGGCGGAATGCCTCCGGAGAACGGTGGGCGACAGGCTGCGGGCAGTCTGGGGGGACAGCGTGGAAGTCTACGTCTCCGCGCTGACAGTCGGCGGGCACTCCCGAGTACCTTCGTCCGTTGAAGGGGCGGAACTGCCCGCCCCGTTTGTCATGCACCAGGAGGCACCCAGCGATGTCGGTACCGCGACCCGCCGAGGTCACAGCTGAAGAGCGCGGCGAGCAGATTCTCACCGTTTTCGACACCGCGTTCGGCGAGCTTCTGGCCGCCGACCCGGCCGCGTTCCGGGTGAAGTTCCGGAAGATGGCCGCCTCGGCCTTCGCCTTCTACCGGGGCACGGCCTGCCTGTTCTACAACGACCTGGAGCGGGAGCAGCACGGCGGGCCGTTCCTCGACGACCGCACCGGCCGGGTGTGGATCCACGGCGATCTGCACGCCGAGAACTTCGGCACGTACATGGACGCCAACGGCCGGCTGATCTTCAACGTCAATGACTTCGACGAGGCGTATGTCGGCCCCTTCACCTGGGACCTGAAGCGGCTGTCCGCCTCGCTGGCGCTGATCGGCTACACCAAGGCGCTCAGCGACGAGCAGATCACCGAGCTGGTGCGGGTCTACGCCGCGGCCTACCGCGAGCGCATCCACGCCCTGGCAACCGGCGCCAAGAACGACGAGGTGCCGCCCTTCACGCTGGACACCGCCGAGGGCCCGCTCCTCGAGGCGCTGCGCGACGCCCGCTCGCTCACCCGCTTCTCGCTGCTGGACTCGATGACCGAGATCCGTGACTTCGAGCGGCGTTTCGCGCCCGGCGGCGGCTCCATCGAGCTGGACGCGGCCACCCGCTACAAGGTGCTCGCCGCCTTCGACGGCTATCTGGAGACCCTGCCCGAGTCCAGCCTGACCAGGCCCGACTCGTACCGGGTCAAGGACGTCGTGGGACGGCGTGGCATCGGCATCGGCTCGGCCGGCCTGCCCTCGTACAACATCCTGCTCGAGGGCAACAGCGACGCCCTCGAGAACGATGTCGTGATCTATATGAAGCAGGCGCAGACCCCGGCGGTCTCCCGGCACATCACCGACGCCGCCGTGCGTGAGTACTTCCAGCACGAGGGTCATCGCACGGTGATCTCGCAGCGCGCGCTTCAGGACCACGCCGACCCGTGGCTGGGCTGGACCGAGTTGGACGGCTCGGGCCAGCTGGTGGCCGAGGTCTCGCCGTACGCGGTGGATCTGGACTGGTCGGACATCGACGATCCGGAGGAGATCGCGGCGGTCGTCGCCGACCTCGGCCGGGCGACGGCCACGATGCACGGCGCGGCGGACTACGAGAGCGGTCACTCGTTGGTGCCGTTCTCCACGGAGCGGGCCATCGACGCGGCGATCGCGGCCGACGAGGACAGCTTCGGCGAGCTGTTGGTGGAGTTCGCGCACAGCTACGGTGCGCAGGCGCGGGCGGACCACCAGATCTTCGTGGACCTCTTCCGTAACGGAAGGATTCCGGGTCTCTAGGGTCGGCCGGAGCCGGGCCGGAGCCAGGCGGGATCCGGCCGGGGGCCAGGCGGGATCCTTAGGTATCGCTTACAGAGACGCATGGGACACTCCCCGGTGATGGACACGAGCGAGGCGCGGCTCAGGGGGCTGCGGGCAGCGATCTTCACGGCACTGGTCGTGACGCTGTCCGCTGCCTCCCATGTCCTGCTGTCGCGGGTACCGCTTCCGCTGACGACCGTCGCCGGACTCGCGGCCGGTGTCTTCGCCGTGGCGTACGCACTGTCGGGTCGGGAGCGCGGCTTCTGGCGGATCGCGGGCCTGCTCGTTCCGCTGGAGCTGGCCGCCGACACCGTCTTCACCACCGGCCAGGACGTCTGTTACGGCCCCGGCGGCGGACCGGTCGCCGGTTCGCTGCGCTCGGTCGGCTTCGATGTGCTGTGCGGCGGCGGTGTCGGCACGGCGCTTCCCGGGGTGGCCGTCCCCGAGCGGGGCGCGGCCGCTCTGCTGCACTCCACGGACCCGGCCCTGCCCTGGCTGCTGCTCGCCGCGCATGTGTCGCTCGGGCTGCTCGCCGCGGCCTGGCTGCGGCGCGGCGAGTCGGCGCTGGCCCAACTGGTGCGGGCGGTCGGCGCGTTCGCGTTCCGGCCGCTGCTGCTCGCGGTCATCGCGGTGGGCACGGCCCATCGTTCCGTGGGCCGCGGAGCGCGCCCCGCGCCCCGTCGGCCCCGTACCTCCCCCACCTGTCTGCTGGTGCACTCCGTCGGACGGCGGGGACCGCCGCGCTCGGCCGCAGTTTTCGGTTGAGCCCGCAGTCCCCATTTTCCGTATCTCCTGATACGACATCACACGGAGTGAATCAGCATGAGTGCACGCAACAGCCAGGCCAACAAGGCGGCGGCCCGCGAGCGGCTGCGCCAGGAGCGTGAGCGCCAGGCCAAGAAGGACAAGACCCGGCGGCAGCTGATCGTCATCGGTTCGACTGTCGTGGTCCTCGCGATCGCGGGCGGCATCGGTTACGCGATCATGCAGGCCAACAAGCCGACCCACTGGGAGTCGGTGAAGGACGAGAAGAACGTCACCGCGCCGAAGAACACCGAGGGCGAGAACGGGACGACCGTCGTCATCGGCAAGCCGACCGCCAAGAAGACCCTGGAGCTGTACGAGGACTCGCGCTGCCCGGTCTGCGCGAGCTTCGAGCAGACGGTGGGCGCGACGGTGAAGAAGGACGTCGACGCCGGCAAGTACAAGATCAAGTACATCGGCGCCACGTTCATCGACGGCGCGAAGTCCATCAACGGCCAGGGCTCGAAGAACGCGCTGAGCGCGCTGGGCGCGGCGCTGAATGTGAGCCCGGAGGCGTTCGCCGAGTACAAGACCGCACTGTACTCGGCGAAGTTCCACCCGAACGAGACGGACGACAAGTTCTCCAAGGACTCGTATCTGCTTGAGATCGCGGACACCGTGCCGGCGCTGAAGGGCAACAGCGAGTTCAAGAAGAACGTGGAGGACGGGACGTTCGACGGCTGGGCGATGAAGATGACGGACGCGTTCAACAAGAGCGGGGTCACGGGCACGCCGACGCTGAAGATGGACGGCAAGACGGTCACGGCGCAGGGGAGCAAGAACGCGCCGATGACGGTGGAACAGTTCAACGCGGCGATCACCAAGGCGCTGACCGCCTGACCGCCTGACGGCCTGACGGCCTGACGGCCTGACGGAGCGAGCGTGGGGTGTGGGGGCGTCAACCCCCACACCCCACCTCTTTCGGAGGGGCTCGCCCTCAGTTCAGGGAAGGGGCGAGGTGGGGGGAACACCCCCTTCGCCCGGTTCCGCCCGGTTACCACCACACCCCCACCCGACCCACAAGCAACACCCCGGTAGACCGTTCCCCATCACCCGGCGAACTTTCCCCATTCGGTCACCCATTCGCCTTACCGATCAGTAGTCTGATCGGCCGTGACCAGTCGACTCTCCTCAACTCCCAGCCGCCGCACGGTCGTCAAGGCCGCCGCCGCCACCGCTGTCGTCGCCGCTCCCGCCCTCGCGGCCGCCACCTCCGCAAACGCCGCCTCCGCCCAGGAGGCTCCCGCCTTCCTGCACGGCCTGGCCTCCGGCGACCCGCTGCCCGACGGCGTGCTGCTGTGGACACGCATCACGCCCACCCCCGATGCCGTGCCCGGCTCGGGCAAGGGCCCGGACACCGCGGTGGGTTGGGAGGTCGCCGAGGACAAGGGATTCACCCGTGTCGTCGCCCGCGGCACCACCACCTCGCAGGCCGCCTCCGACCACACCGTCAAGGTTGACGTAAGGGGCCTGCGCCAGGCGACCGCCTATTACTTCCGCTTCACCGCCGGTACCGTCCTCTCCCCCGTCGGCCGCACCCGCACCGCCCCGGCCACCGACGCCGCCACACCCGGTGTCCGCTTCGGTGTGGTCTCCTGCGCCAACTGGGAGTCCGGTTACTTCTCCGCGTACCGGCATCTGGCCGCCCGTGCCGACCTCGACGCGATCCTCCATCTCGGCGACTACATCTACGAGTACGCCACCGGCGGCTACCCGGAGCCGAAGTGCGTCGTACGGCAGCACTCGCCGAAGAACGAGATCACCACGCTCGCCGATTACCGCACCCGCCACGCCACGTACAAGACGGACACCGACCTGCAGACGCTGCACGCCGCTCATCCGGTGATCGCGATCTGGGACGACCACGAGTTCGCGAACGACGCATGGTCGGGCGGCGCGGAGAACCACACCCCGGGCACCGAGGGCGAGTGGGCGGCCCGCGCCACCGCCGCACGCCAGGCCTACTTCGAGTGGATGCCCGTACGTGCCTCCACCGAGGGCACCGTCTACCGTCGGCTGCGCTTCGGCAAGCTCGCCGATCTTCACCTGCTCGATCTGCGGTCCTTCCGCTCGCAGCAGACGACGGTCGGCAACGGCAGCGTGGACGACCCGGAGCGTACGATCACCGGCCGCGCCCAGCTGGACTGGCTGAAGTCCGGCCTGACCGGATCCGACGCGGCATGGAAGCTGGTCGGCACCTCGGTGATGATCTCGCCAGTCGACTTCGGCTCCGTACCGGCCCATCTGCTGAAGCCGATAGCGGAGTTGCTCGGCCTGCCCAAGGAGGGCCTCGCGGTCAACGTCGACCAGTGGGACGGCTACACGGACGACCGCAAGGAACTGCTCGCGCATCTGACGCAGCGCGGCATCGAGAACACTGTCTTCCTCACCGGCGACATCCATATGGCCTGGGCCAACAACGTCCCGGTCAAGGCCGCGACGTATCCCTTCTCGGAGTCCGCCGCGACCGAATTCGTGGTGACGTCGGTGACCTCCGACAACCTGGACGACATCCTCCATGTCGCTCCCGGCTCGGTCTCGCTCATCGCCTCCGCGGCGGTCAAGGCGGCCAACCGCCATGTGAAGTGGATCGACATGGACAACCACGGCTACGGCGTCCTCGATGTCACCGCCGAGCGCTCACAGATGGACTACTACGTGCTGTCCGACAAGACGAAGCAGGACGCGACCTCGAAGTGGGCTCGCTCCTACCGGACGCTCAGTGGGACGCAGAAGGTCGAGCGGGTGAATCAGCCGGTGCGCTGACGGCGAATTCCAGCCACTCCGCGATGTGTTAACCAGTGATCACATCGAGACGACGGGTGGTGTGATCCGTGGCTTGAAAGCGGACACAGCACCCGTCTCTGTAGCCCCACTTGTTACGTGAGGATCTCAACGCCCGAAGAGGGCGCGGGCGTTTATCCCGGTTGTCCGCAGTTCTACGCGGGTTGATTGGGCTTGATCGCCTCTCATCAAGCCCTGTCATGCACCCGTAATCTCCCCGCGGTGGCCAGAAAAAGGCCACTCCCCCACCCCCACGCGAGGAGACACCGTGCGGACTCTTGCCCGAATATCGCCGCGTTTGCGCAACCGCGTACTCGGTACAGCAATCATGGCCGGAACCCTGGCCCTCTCGCCGCTCTCCGCCCCCACGGGGATCGCCGCCACCAAGGCACCCGCCGCCAAGGCCGTCTCCAAGGTGTCCAACGCCTCCGACGAGTGCGCCGAGGACGCCGGCACGAGCGCCGCCGCCCGCAAGGCCCGCCCCGTCGGCGGCGTCCAGGCCCACGAGCCCAATGAGGTCACCGCCGCCAAGGCCAAGGCCATGGACGCGGATCTGAAGAAGAGAGTCGAGGCGGCCCGGACCGACGGCCGCAGACTGTCGGTCGCCGCCGCGACCACCATCCCGGTCTACTTCCACGTCATCCACAGCGGTTCGACCGGCAAGCTCACCGCCACCGACATCTCCAAGCAGATCTCGGTCCTCAACGCGGCCTACGCAGGCCAGGGCACCGGCAACACCAACTCGAGCTTCCAGTTCACGCTGGCCGGCACGGACTACACGGACAACGCCACCTGGTACAACGGCATCCAGCCGGGCTCCTCCGCCGAGACAGCCATGAAGTCGCAGCTGCGCAAGGGCGGCGCCGGCGCGCTCAACTTCTACACCGCCAGCCTCGGTGACGGCCTGCTCGGCTGGGCCACCTTCCCGTCCTCGTATGCCTCCGACCCGTCCGACGACGGTGTGGTGGTCCTCGACACCTCGCTGCCGGGCGGTTCCGCGACCAACTACAACGAGGGCGACACCGCCACCCACGAAATCGGCCACTGGATGGGGCTTTACCACACCTTCCAGGGCGGCTGCACCGGCAGCGGCGACTACGTCTCGGACACCCCGGCCGAGAAGACCGCCGCGACCGCCTGCCCGACCGGCCGTGACAGCTGCACCAACAAAACCGGTGTGGACCCGATCCACAACTTCATGGATTACACCTACGACCCGTGCATGTACCAGTTCACCGCGGGTCAGGTGCAGCGGATGAAGGACAGCTGGACCGCCTACCGGGCGGGCTGACACCAGGCTGCCCGCCGCACCCGCGGCGGGCAGCCGCTCACTGGTCCTGCTGGAGCGTCTCCAGGAATCCCAGCGCGATCCGCCAGGTCCGTTCGGCCGACTCCTCGTCGTAGTCCGGCAGATCGGGGTCGGTGTACAGATGCCCGGCCCCCGGATAGCGGTAGATCTCCACATCCGCACCCGCCCGCTGCATCTGCAGATACCAGGCGCTCAGCCAGTCGTGCGGCTCGAACGGATCGGGGTCCGCGACATGCAGCTGTACGGGCAGCTCGTCCACGCTCGCACCCTCCGCGATGTCGGACGTGCCGTGCATCAGCAGCAGCCCGCGGGCCTTCTCGTCACCCAGCGCGAGGTTCTGCGCGATCGAGCCACCGAGCGAGAAGCCCGCGTACACCAGCCCCTCGTCGGAATGGGGCGCGGCGGCCAGGATCGCGCGGCGCAGCAACTCCTCCTGGCCGATCTTGTCCTTGAGCTCCCTGCCCTCCTCGACGGTCTCGACGGTTTGTCCCTCGAAGAGGTCGGGCACGCGAACCTGGTGTCCGGCGGCGCGCAGCCGCTCGGCTGCCGCGTGCACGGCCGGACGCAGACCGTAGACCGAATGAAAGAGCATGATGTTCATTCGGCCATCCTGCCAGTCGCTGTCGGAATCAATCGGAGTCAATCGGAGTCATGGAGAACGCATTGCGCCCGTTGACCGTGGTCGGTGGCTCGGTCGTGCTCACCCTGCTGCTCGGCTGGGTCGTCGACCTGCTGCTGCGCCGCGTGGACGCCCGCCACCCCGAGACCCCCCTGTGGGGGCTGCTGCGCCGCTGCCGGCTGCCCCTCCAGGTCGTCCTGCTCACCGCCCTGCTGAGAGGGACCTACCGCGAGACGAAGTGGCAGCTCATCGAGGAGTACGAGGCCGGCATCGGACATGCTCTGTCGCTGGTGCTGATCAGTGCCGGCGCCTGGCTGGTGGTACGGATGGTCTCCGCCGCCGTGGAGTCCTCGTACGCCCGCTACGCGTCGTCGACCCGCGATCCGGCCCGGGTACGGCGGGTGCGAACGCAGGTCACGCTGATCATGCGGATCGTCATCGCGGTCGTCGTGGTGGTGGCGGTCGCCGCGATGCTGCTGACCTTCCCCGGTATGGAGAAGGTCGGCGCCTCGATGCTGGCCTCCGCGGGCATCATCGGCATAGTCGCCGGTGTCGCCGCGCAGTCCACGCTCGGCAATCTCTTCGCCGGTTTCCAGATCGCTTTCGGCGACATGGTGCGGATCGGCGACACGGTGGTCGTGGACGGCGAGTGGGGTGTGATCGAGGAGGTCACGCTGACGTTCCTGGCGGTGCGGACCTGGGACGAGCGGCGGATCACCATGCCGGTGTCGTACTTCACCAGCAAGCCCTTCGAGAACTGGTCGCGCGGCGGGGCGCAGATGACCGGAACGGTCTTCTTCCATCTGGACCACTCGGCGCCGGTCGCCCTGATGCGCGAGAAGCTGCACGACATCCTGCGGGAGTGCGCGGCGTGGGACGGCCGGGACTGGAGCCTGGCGGTGACGGACACCACGCCCACCACGATGCAGGTACGGGCGGTGGTCACGGCCAAGGACGCCGACGACATCTGGACGGCACGGTGTGCCGTACGGGAGCAGATGATCGCGTGGCTGTCCGAGAAGCATCCGTACGCGCTGCCGCGGATCGCGACGTCGCCGGGTGTGCCGCCGCCGGACGGATCGTGGTCGGCGGGCGCGGAGCCCGCACCAGGTGTGGACCTGCCCGAGCAGGGCGACGGAGACCACGACGGGGAAGCGCAGCCGCGGACGGGCCGGGGCTGACGTCCGGTCGCCACAAGGCTCCCGCCGCGCCGCCACGCACCACGCACCGCGAGCCGCAAGCCGCGACCACCCCGTCACCGCATGCTGCGTACGTCCAGGTGTCGCAGGACCCGGTCCACCACCTCCGGGTTCGCGCCCGGTTCGTTGCGGGCCGAGAGCACCTCGTGGCGCGCCGCCGACATCATCTCCCGCTGGATCCGCTGCACTGTCCTGAGGCGTTCCTCCCGCTTCGCGAACCACTCGCGCCGCTCGTCGTCGACGATGTCCGGGCTGATCCTCGCCCCCATGTCGTACGCCCCGCGCAGCAGCCGATCGCTGATGTCCTCCGGCAGTTCCTCCACCGCCTCGATCTCCCGCAGCCGGTGCTTCGCCGCCTTCGCCGCGCGGCGGGCCAGGCTCCGCTCCAGTTCCCGCTCTGCGTCCGCGTCCGCGCGTACACCGAGCCGCCGTACCAGCCAGGGCAGCGTCAGCCCCTGGAGAACGAGCGTGGCCAGGATGACCGCGAACGCGATGAAGATGATCTCGTCCCGCGCCGGAAAGTCCGCCCCGCTGTCCGTCTTCCGCGGAATGGCGAGCGCCAGCGCGACCGATGCCACGCCGCGCATCCCCGACCACCACATGATGACGGTCTCCCGCCAGCTCACGGGGATCTCCTCGTCGTAGTCCCGCAGCTTGTGCAGGCGCTTGGCGAGCCACGTCGCGGGCATCAGCCACAGCAGCCGTACGGCCACGACGACCCCGATGATCGCGGCGCTCCAGCCCAGAATCTGCACCTCGCGCCCGTCCGCCGTGCCGAAGACGTTGTGCAGTTCGAGGCCGATGAGGCCGAACGCGACCCCGGTCACCAGCGTGTCGACGATCTGCCAGAACGTGGTGCCGGCCAGCCGCCCCATCACATCGTCGGCGTCGGCGGCGTGCTCGGCGAGGAAGAGCGCGGTGGTCAGGACGGCGAGCACGCCCGACCCCTTCAGCTCCTCCGCGAGCACATAGCTGACGAACGGCACCATCAGCGACAGGCCGATCTGCAGTGTGGCGTCGCCGAGCATGCTCATCAGCTTGTTGGAGAGCCAGCCGAGCCCGAGCCCGACCGCGACGGCCACCACGGCTGACAGCACCAAATCCCCCGCCGCGTCCGGCCATGAGAACGTTCCGCTCACCGCCGCCGCGATCGCCACGTGGTAGAGCACGATCGCCGTGACGTCGTTGAACAGCCCCTCCCCCTCGAGGATGGAGATCAGCCGCCGCGGCAGCCCGAGCGACCCGGCGACCGCGGTCGCCGCGACCGGATCGGGCGGCGCCACCAGCGCGCCGAGCGCGAACGCCGCGGCGATCGGCAACCCGGGCACGATCGCATGGGCGACAGCCGCCACCGCCGCCATCGTGACAAACACCAGCGCGACCGCGAGCAGCAGGATCGGCCGGATGTTGGCCGTGAACTGCCGCCAGGAGGTGCGCTGTACGGCCGCGTACAGCAGCGGCGGCAACAACAGCGGCAGGATGAACTCCGGCGGCAGTTCGACATTCGGCACAAAGGGCAAGAACGCCAGGACGATCCCGCCGACCGTCATCAGCACGGGCGCGGGCAGCCGGAGCCGCTCCCCCAGCGGCACTGTCACCACGGCCCCGAGCAACAGCACGAACAGCAGCGCCAATTGATCCACGGTGCGCCCTCCGGCGGCTCGAAACCTCAGCGATCAAGGCTTCAAGCGTGCCACGAGGGCGGCGACGGCCGGCTCCATCTGCTGAAGACCCGCTCGCCCGAGTACGCGGACGCCGCGGACTGTACGTACGATCTCTCCCTCATCCGCTGGGGCGTACGCACACTGCTGGAGTCGGCCCGGCTGCTGCACATCGACGATCCGCGCGCGCCGCGCCGGCGCGACATCGCGGCGCGTCTGACGCCGTACGCGGAGGATCCGGCGGCCGGAGTCATGATCGACAAGGACGTCCCGCTCGCCGACTCGCACCGGCACCACTCCCATCTGCTGTGGCTCTGTCCGCTGCGCGAAAGGAGCTGGGACCGTGCGGGCGACCGGGACGTGATGCGGCGCAGCGTGGACCACTGGGTGAGCATGCAGCAGCGCTGGCACGGCTACAGCTACGCGGTCGCGTCCTCGATGTACTCGGTGATGGACGCCCCGGAGAAGGCGTTGGACTCGCTGACCTTCTTCGCCGACCTGGGCATCGTCGACAACTGCCGGATGACGGTCAACACCATGTACCGCGAGGGCAATAACTTCGCCCTGGAGAGCCCGCTGACCGGCGCACAGTCCGTGCTGGACATGGTGGTCCAGAGCCACGAGGGCGTGGTCAAGGTCTTCCCGTCGGTCTCCACGCGCCGGCCCGACGCCTCGATCGCGAACCTCCGCACCCAAGGTGCGTTCCTGATCGACGCGGACCGTGCGGCCGGCGCGACCCGCTGGATCCGCATCCACAGCGAATCGGGCGCTCCGCTGGTGGTGGACCACGGAATGAAGGGCATGCTCTCGGTCCGCGACGAACACGACTGTCCCCTGCCCTGGCGGGCCCTCACACCGACTCGCGCAGCCAGCCAACTCCCGCGCCACGCAACGGCGGTGATCACAACGAAGGGCACGCACCCGTCCCCACCGAGAGAGGTCCCACCGCTGGGCACCTGGACGCGCTGGGGCCTGCCGCGCTGAGGGGCGGGGCGCCCAGAGGATTCTGCCCCCACCAGCGGCGAAGCCGCGCATCGATACACCGGGAAGGGCGGGTCAGGGGAGCAACCCCCCGGCCTCAGCTACAGCGCCCGCCGCATCGCCCGATGCCCGATCCCCGCGTCCAAGAACTCCGCCCCGTACGCCACGTACCCCAGCCGCTCGTAGAACCCCACCGCCTGCGTCTGCGCATGCAGGTCCACCGACGCCAGCCCGCGCTCCCGCGCCGCCTCCTCGATGCCCCGCACCAGCGCCACGCCCACGCCGAGTCCCCGCGCCGCCTTGTTCACCGCGAGCCGGCCCAGCGAGCCCACCGAATCGTCGCCGCCGGTCCTGCCCGCCGCGGCCGGGCCGTGCAGCAGGCGGCCCGTGCCCAGCGAGACCCCGTCCGCGCCGACCGCGAGGACATGCACGGTGGCCGCGTCCTCCGCGTCGAACGCGTCGTACTCGATCTCCTCCGGCACCCCCTGCTCGACGACGAAGACCTCTTTCCGGACCGCGAAGCAGGCCTCACGGTCGGCCGGGCCGACCGCCTCCCGCACCAGGAAAACGCTCACGCACTCTCCGCCGCGATCTTGTCCAGCGCCTCCTGCAGATCGTCCGGGTACGTGCTCCCGAACTCGACCCACTGCCCGTCCGACGGGTGCTCGAAGCCGAGCCGCACCGCGTGCAGCCACTGCCTGCCCAGTCCCAGCCGCTTCGCCAGCGTCGGGTCCGCGCCGTAGGTCAGATCGCCCACGCAGGGGTGCTTGTGCGCCGCCATGTGCACCCGGATCTGGTGCGTACGCCCCGTCTCCAGCTTGATGTCCAGCAGCGACGCCGCCCGGTACGCCTCGATCAGGTCGTAGTGCGTCACCGACGGCTTGCCCTCCGCCGTGACCGCCCACTTGTAGTCGTGGTTCGGGTGCCGGCCGATCGGCGCGTCGATCGTCCCGCTCATCGGGTCCGGGTGCCCCTGCACCAGCGCGTGGTACCGCTTGTCCACGACCCGGTCCCGGAACTGCGCCTTCAGCAGGGTGTACGCCCGCTCCGACTTGGCGACGACCATCAGCCCGGACGTGCCGACGTCCAGCCGGTGCACGATCCCCTGCCGCTCCGCCGCACCCGACGTCGAGATCCGGTACCCGGCCGCCGCAAGACCGCCGATCACCGTCGTCCCGGTCCAGCCCGGGCTCGGATGCGCGGCCACGCCCACCGGCTTCACGATCACGACGATGTCGTCGTCGTCGTGCACGATCTCCATGCCCTCGACCGGCTCGGCCACGATCTGCACCGGCGCGGGCGCCTGAGGCATCTCCACCTCGAGCCACGCGCCGCCGTGCACACGCTCGGACTTTGCGACGACCGAACCGTCGACCTGCACCTTCCCGGCAGCTGCCAGTTCGGCCGCCTTCGTACGGGAGAACCCGAACATCCGGGAAATGGCGGCGTCGACGCGCTCGCCCTCAAGGCCATCGGGTACGGGCAGGGTGCGGATCTCGGGAACTGTACTCACCCGACGAGTATGCCTTGTCAGTCCTTGTGGACTGTCCCGTCGGGGTCCAGCCCCCTGAAGGACAGGATCACAATCAGGAAGCCGCCGCAGACGATCGCGGAGTCGGCGAGGTTGAAGACGGCGAAGTGCGCGGGCGCGATGAAGTCGACGACCGCGCCCTTGAAGACGCCCGGCGCACGGAAGATCCGGTCGGTGAGATTGCCGAGCGCACCGCCCAGCAGCAACCCGAGGGCGATCGCCCAGGGCAGGCTGTAGAGCTTGCGCGCCAGCCGGGCGATCACGATGATCACCGTCGCCGCGATGCAGGTGAAGATCACGGTGAAGGCCTCGCCCATGCCGAAGGCCGCGCCGGGGTTCCGGATCGCCGCGAGCTTCAGCAGATCGCCGATGATCTTGATCGGCTCGTGGTGCTCCAGCTTGGCCACCACGAGCATCTTGCTGACGAGGTCGATCAGGTAGGCCACGACCGCCACGCCGAACAGCACAGCGATCTTGCGGCTGCTCTTGGGCTGCTCGGCGGGCGCCGCAGCCTCGTCGTCAACATCTGGCGTACCGATGATGCGCTCCGCCTCTGCCACGTGAGTCCCTCAACCTAGGTGCCTGACTGAGCACGAGGGTACGGCACACACATGCGCAGTCTCAGCCCGCGGTCAGCCCCGCCGCTCCTGCTTCTGCTTGTCCTCCACGCAGAGCGTGGCGCGTGGGAACGCCTGCATACGGGCCTTTCCGATCGGCTTGCCGCAGATCTCGCAGAGCCCGTACGTCCCCGCGTCGAGCCGTAGCAGGGCCCGCTCGGTCTGCTCCAGCATCTCCCGGGCGTTGGCGGCGAGCGACATCTCGTGCTCGCGCGTGATGTTCTTTGTGCCGGTGTCGGCGTCGTCGTCGCCCGCACCGTCCCCGGAGTCCCGCATCAGCCCGGCCAGCGCCGCCTCCGAGGAGGTGAGCTCACTGTTCAGCCGAGTCACCTCGCTCTCCAGCTCGGCGCGCGCCTCGGCGACCTCTTCCGGGGTCCACGGGTCCTCGCCGGGCCGTACGGCGAGCTCCTCCGGCGGTGTCGCGGCCGCTGTACGGGCCGTGGGCATCGCTGTCGCGCTCTTGCCGGCAGCTGATGCCGCACCCGCGGTCTTCTTCGCTCCCACCGTTCTGGCTCCTGTCTGCTCGGCGGCCTGGGCCGCCCCCTTGGCCGCAGGTGCGGCCTTCTTGGCGGCCTTCTTGGCGGTCGCCCCGGCGGGCGCCGCCTTCCTGGCCGCGGCTTTCTTCGCAGGTGCCTTCTTCGCCGGCGCTGTCTGAGGCACCGATGCGGCCGTCTCCTGCACGGCAGTCGCCTTCTTCGCAGTCGTCTTGCTGGGGGTGGTCTTCTTCGCAGACGTCTTCTTGGCGGACGTCTTCCTGGCGGACGCTTTCCCGGCCGCGGCTTTCTTCCCGGTCGCCTTCTTCGCCGACGTCGTCTTCTCCGCGGGCGCCTCCTTGGCGGGTGCCTTACCCGCCGACGCCTTCTTCGTCACCGCTTTCTCCGCCGTCGCGGTCTTCTTCGCGGCCACGGTCTTCTTCGCGGCCCCCTCACCGGTACCTGCCGCGGCCTTCCTCGCGACGGCGTTGTTCTTCCCGCTCGTGTGCTTGGCCGCCGCCTCAGCGGCGGTGGATCGTGCGGACGCCGACTTCTCGGCAGTCTTCTTCGCCACCATGGCCGCGGCCCCTTCACATACTGGGATCTTGCGCGCGAATCGTGCTGGGACGATAAATCGACCCCAGCTCCGCGGCAAACGGAGCACGCCGCCGGTCCGGCCCGCCCCGGCCGGGGCAAGACGAACCTGCATCCGTTGTGCCCAGCTCCCCGGCCGGTAATCCGCCGGCCGGGCGGAGCCGGAGTCCGCCGGCCCCCGTATGGCCATTCGGGTCAACCGCGCGGCCGCCGGCGAGCCGGGAGAAGACCCGGGGAAATGCGGTCGGCCCCCCGCCGTACGGGCCCGTACACTGGGCGGAGCGAAAGGCGTGGATGGGGACGAGTAACTTCGTACGCAGCCATGAGCGACCCGGGGACGGTGAGAGCCCGGGGGCGAGCACGAGGTGAAGGATCACCCCTGAGCCGTCGGAAGAAAGTCCGCAGCACGACCGCGGGTGACTAGACCCGGCATCGCGACCCCAATGAGGGGGCTCACCGGCCACGGCCGGGGGCCAAGGAGGGTGGTACCGCGGGAGCTCGCGCTCTCGTCCCTCCGACGGAACAGACCCTGTCCGTTGGAGGAGCTCGTCGATGACACCACCCCAGTACCGCCCGGTGCCCGCCCAGGTCGATCTGCCCGCGCTGGAGCACGCCGTGCTCGACTTCTGGCGCGAGAGCAAGATCTTCGCCAAGAGCCTCGAGCAGTCCGAGGGCCGCCCCGAGTGGGTGTTCTACGAGGGGCCGCCGACCGCCAACGGCATGCCCGGCGCGCACCACATCGAGGCCCGCGTCTTCAAGGACGTCTTCCCGCGCTTCCGCACCATGCGCGGCTACCACGTCGCCCGCAAGGCCGGCTGGGACTGCCACGGTCTGCCGGTCGAGCTCGCCGTCGAGAAGGAGCTCGGCTTCTCCGGCAAGAAGGACATCGAGGCGTACGGCATCGCGGAGTTCAACGACAAGTGCCGTGAGTCGGTGACCCGGCACACGGACGCGTTCGCCGAGCTGACGACCCGCATGGGCTACTGGACCGACCTCGACGACGCGTACCGCACCATGGACCCGTCGTACATCGAGTCGGTCTGGTGGTCGCTGAAGGAGATCTTCAACAAGGGCCTGCTGGTCCAGGACCACCGTGTCGCCCCCTGGTGCCCGCGCTGCGGCACCGGCCTCTCGGACCATGAGCTGGCGCAGGGTTACGAGACGGTCGTGGACCCGTCCGTCTTCGTGCGCTTCCCGCTGACTTCCGGCCCGCTGGCCGGCGAAGCGGCCCTCCTCGTGTGGACGACGACTCCCTGGACCCTGGTCTCCAACACCGCCGTCGCCGCGCACCCCGATGTCACGTACGTCGTCGCGACGAACGGCGAGGAGAAGCTCGTCGTCGCGCAGCCGCTGCTCGAGAAGGCGCTGGGCGAGGGCTGGGTGACCACCGGGCAGTCCTTCACGGGTGCCGAGATGGAGCGCTGGACGTACGACCGTCCCTTCGCTCTCGTCGAGTTCCCTTCGGAAGCGCACTACGTCGTCAATGCCGAGTATGTGACGACCGAGGATGGTACGGGTCTGGTCCACCAGTCCCCCGCCTTCGGTGAGGACGACCTCAAGGTCTGCCGCGCGTACGGCCTGCCGGTCGTGAATCCGGTCCGCCCGGACGGCACCTTCGAGGAGGACGTCCCGCTGGTCGGCGGCGTCTTCTTCAAGAAGGCCGACGAGACCCTCGTGGACGATCTGCAGTCCCGCGGTCTGCTCTTCAGGCACGTCCCGTACGAGCACAGCTATCCGCACTGCTGGCGCTGCCACACCGCGCTGCTCTACTACGCGCAGCCGTCCTGGTACATCCGCACCACCGCCGTCAAGGACCGGCTGCTCGAGGAGAACGAGAACACCAACTGGTTCCCGGACTCGGTCAAGCACGGCCGGTACGGCGACTGGCTGAACAACAACATCGACTGGGCGCTGTCGCGGAACCGCTACTGGGGGACGCCACTGCCGATCTGGCGCTGCGAGGAGAACCACCTCACGTGCGTCGGCTCGCGCGCCGAGCTGACCGAGCTGACCGGCACGGACCAGTCGGCGCTGGACCCGCACCGTCCCTTCATCGACGACGTCACGTTCCCGTGCCCGACCTGCCAGGAGACCGCGACGCGCGTTCCCGAGGTCATCGACGCCTGGTACGACTCGGGTTCGATGCCGTTCGCGCAGTGGGGCTATCCGTACCAGAACAAGGAGCTCTTCGAGAAGCGCTACCCGGCGCAGTTCATCTCGGAGGCCATCGACCAGACGCGCGGCTGGTTCTACACGCTGATGGCCGTGGGCACGCTGGTCTTCGACAAGTCCTCGTACGAGAACGTGGTCTGCCTGGGCCACATCCTCGCCGAGGACGGCCGCAAGATGTCCAAGCACCTGGGGAACATCCTTCAGCCCATCCCGCTGATGGACCAGCACGGCGCGGACGCGGTCCGCTGGTTCATGGCGGCCGGCGGCTCCCCGTGGGCCGCCCGCCGGGTCGGCCACGGCACGATCCAGGAAGTGGTCCGCAAGACCCTTCTGACGTACTGGAACACGGTGGCCTTCCAGGCGCTGTACGCCCGTACGTCCAACTGGGCGCCGTCCGCGGCGGATCCGGCGCCGGCGGAGCGCTCGGTCCTGGACCGCTGGCTGCTGAGTGAGCTCAACGCGCTGGCGGACCAGGTCACTTCGTCCCTGGAGTCGTACGACACCCAGCGCGCCGGCAAGCTTCTGTCTTCGTTCGTCGACGATCTGTCCAACTGGTACGTACGCCGATCACGCCGCCGCTTCTGGCAGGGCGACAAGGCGGCGCTGCGCACCCTGCACGATGTCGTCGAGACGGTGACCCGCCTCATGGCCCCGCTCACCCCCTTCATCACGGAGCGGGTCTGGCAGGACCTGATCGTCCCGGTCACACCGGACGCCCCGGAGTCGGTCCACCTCTCGACCTGGCCCGAGGCCGACCTCGCCGCCATCGACCCGACCCTGTCCTCCCAGATGGCGCTGGTCCGCCGCCTGGTGGAACTGGGCCGCGCGACACGTGCGGAGTCGGGTGTGAAGACCCGCCAGCCGCTCTCCCGCGCGCTGGTGGCGGCGGCGGGCTTCGAGGCCCTCTCGCCCGAGCTGCACGCCCAGATCACGGAGGAGCTGAACGTCTCATCGCTGGCCTCCCTCTCCGAGGTCGGCGGCTCCCTGGTCGACACGACGGCCAAGGCGAACTTCCGTGCGCTGGGCAAGCGCTTCGGCAAGGGCGTCCAGGCGGTGGCGAAGGCGGTCGCCGAGGCGGACGCCGCGGCACTGTCGCTGGCCCTGCGCGAGGGCACGGCGACGGTCGAGGTCGACGGCGAGACGGTGTCCCTCTCCCCGGAGGAGGTCATCATCACGGAGACCCCGCGCGAGGGCTGGTCGGTGGCCTCGGACTCGGGCGCGACGGTCGCGCTGGACCTGGAGATCACCCCGGAGCTGCGGCTGGCGGGCCTGGCCCGTGACGCGATCCGGCTGATCCAGGAGGCCCGCAAGAACAGCGGCCTGGACGTGGCGGACCGGATCGCGGTGCGCTGGTCCTCGACGGACGCGTCCACGACGGAGGCCCTGACGGAGCATGCGGCTCTGATCGCGGACGAGGTTCTGGCGACGAGCTTCACACCGGACGAGGCGGACGCCGGCTTCGGCGACCCCTTCACGGACGAGGGCCTGTCCCTGACGTTCCGCCTACGCAAGGTGTAACGCCTTCCGCCTGCGGGGGGCCTGTTCCCCTACCCGCCCCTTATCCGCGGTGCCGAATTGCGGCTCCGCCGCGGGGGGGCAGGCCCCCCGCCCCGGACGCCCTTCAGGCGTGTCCTCAATCGCCGGACGGGCTGGACTTTCCCGCCCGTCCGGCGGCAAAGTCCAGCCCCACCGACCGGACAATTCAGCCTCGCCGGCGATTAAAGCGCGGGCCCGGGGCGGAGCCCCGAACCAAGCCCCGCCGACGATCGAAGCGCAGGACCCGGGACAGAACCCCGAACCAAGCCCCGCCGACGATCGAAACGCAGGACCCGGGACAGAACCCCGAACCAAGCCCCGCCGACGATCAAGGCGCGGGGGCTGGGGCGGAGCCCCACACGCGGCGGAGCCGCACGCAGGCACGACAAAGGGCCGGGCCCGGGACGTCATGTCCCGGGCCCGGCCCTTCAGCCTGCCGACGGCTACGCGCGATACGCGCGACCCGCCGTCAGTTGTCGTCCTCGTCGATCAGGAACCCGCGCATCGGCGACGGCGCCTGCTGCATCGGCTGCGGCGCCTGCGGCCGCACCGGTGCCATCGGCTGGGTCATCGCCGGCGACATCTGCTGCTGGCCGCCGTAGGACGGGCCACCGCCCATGGACGGGTTGCCACCCATCGGCTGTCCCATGGACTGACCCATCGACGGGTTGCCGCCCATGGTGTGACCCATCGCACCCGCACCGGCCGGAGCCATCGACGGGGACGGCGGCAGCGACGCGGTCGCGGGAGTCCGCGGCGGGGCCAGCGAGTCGTCCGCCTGGGTCTCCAGCTGACGCAGCTGGCTCTCCAGGTAGGACTTCAGCCGGGTCCGGTACTCGCGCTCGAAGCCTCGCAGGTCCTCGACCTTGCGCTCCAGCGTGGCACGCGCGGACTCCAGCGAGCCCATCGCGACGCGGTGCTTCTCCTGAGCGTCCCGCTCCAGCGCATCGGCCTTGGCACGGGCGTCGCGCTCCAGGCCCTCGGCGCGGCTGCGCGCCTCGCCGACGATCTTGTTGGCCTCGGAACGGGCCTCCGCGATCGCCTGGTCGGCGGTCTGCTGCGCCAGCGAGAGCACGCGCGCGGCGCTGTCGCCGCCGGGGCCCTGCTGCGGCATCTGCGGGCCGTGACCGCCCATGGGGCCGCCCATCGGGCCACCCATGGGACCGCCCTGCATCGGGCCGGGGCCCATCGGGCCGCCAGGACCCTGCGGGCCACCGTGGCTGGGGCCGGCGGGCAGCTGCGGGGCACCACCGGGCAGCTGGGGCGGACCCATCTGCGGGGGCTGCTGCTGGACCGGCGGTCCGGATATGGCGGCGGGCACCGGCGCACCCGGTCCACGGCCGTCCTGCGGCTCCGGCGGCTTGCGCATGCCCTGCTGCTGCTGGTTCTGCGCCGCCGCACGGGTCGCTGCGGCCAGCTTGGCGCGCAGGTCCTCGTTCTCACGGAGCAGGCGGGTCAGCTCGGACTCGACCTCGTCGAGGAAGGCATCGACCTCGTCCTCGTCATAGCCTTCTCGGAGGCGGACGGTCGTGAACTGCTTGTTCCGCACGTCCTCGGGGCTCAGCGGCATCTCTTCTTCACCTCTACGTAGTCGTCGGCAGTCGGCAAGACCGTATCGTTCACACGCTGCTCGCAAAGTTGTTCACGATGCTGATCAGGATGTAGACGATGATCATCAGAACGAAGAAGGACAGGTCGAGTGCCACGCCCCCGAGACGCAGCGGCGGAATGAACCGCCGCAAAAGCTTGAGCGGTGGATCGGTGACAGTGTAGGTGGCCTCCAGAACGACCACCATCGCCTTGCCGGGTTGCCATGAGCGGGCGAACTGGAAGACGTAGTCCATGACCAGCCGGAAAATAAGCACAATGAGGAAGCACATCAGCGCGATGTAGACCACCTGTAGTGCGACGCCCATCCCGCGCTTCCCTCTCCCCTGGCTCTCATAATCCGGCCCTGCGGCCGGGTCGTTCCGGTGTCGTGTCTCTCAGCTCTGGTTGAAGAACCCGCCCTCTGCGATGCGGGCCTTGTCCTCCGCCGTGACATCGACGTTAGCAGGCGACAACAGGAACACCTTCTGCGTCACCCGCTCAATGCTGCCATGCAAACCGAATACCAGTCCCGCGGCAAAGTCGACAAGTCGCTTCGCGTCTGTGTCGTCCATCTCCGTGAGGTTCATGATCACCGGGGTGCCCTCGCGGAAGTGTTCCCCGATGGTACGGGCCTCGTTGTAGGTCCGCGGGTGCAGCGTAGTGATGCGGTAGGGCTCCCGCTCGGACACAACCTTGGGCATGATCACCGGTGAGTTCTTCTCCAGACTCGGACGTTCAGGTGTGATGGATGCCACGGGGGCGATTCGTGCCGGACGTCCGCTTTCAGCGGGAAGCGGAACCGGCTCGCGCTGCGCGGGCGGCTGCACCATCCTCACCGGCTCTTCCCGCTCCACCTGGTGCGGGGGCTGGTGCCGCCGGTGATCCCGCTCGGGCTCCGGCTCGGGTTCGAAATCGTCGTCGGGATCGAAACCCCGGCCGTCGTAGCCATCGTCCTCCACGAGGCCGAGGTAGACCGCCATCTTGCGCATCGCGCCGGCCATTCTCTGAGTCCTCCGCTCTGTGGTGGATCGGATCGGCATCGTGACCAAGTGCCCGCGATCCACTCGGCCCGCCCGCTGTGTGGCGGGAATGACCATATTTTCTGCTGTGGTCCGACTTGCTTAGCGACGCTACCCGAGCCGGGGTCGGACTCCGAGTACCGCAGTGCCGACGCGTACATGTGTCGCTCCGACTGCCACGGCTTCTTCAAGGTCCGCACTCATCCCTGCTGACACCATGTTCGCAGCCGGATGCCCGGCGCGCAGGCTGGATGAGAATTCCACCAGCCGCTCGAACGCCGCCTGTTGCCGTCCCGCGTACGGTCCGGCGAGCGGCGCGACGGTCATCAGTCCGTCGAGCCGCAGCCCTGGTGATTCGGCCACCGCGGCGGCCAACTCCTCTATTCCGTCGGGCGCGACACCGCCCCGCTCCCCGCGCTCACCCGATTCCGCGTCGAGGGCGACCTGGATCAGGCAGCCGAGCTCACGCTCCGCCCGTACAGCTGCGACGGAGAGCGACGAGACGAGCTTGAGACGGTCGACGGACTGCACCACATCGGCATATCCCGCCACAGAACGGACCTTATTTGTCTGCAACTGTCCGACGAAGTGCCAGATGAGGTCCAGATCCGAGCAGGCCGCGGCCTTGGGGGCCGCCTCCTGGTCACGGTTCTCGGCGACATGGCGCACGCCGAGTTCATGCAGGAGCCGCACATCGCTCGCGGGGTAGGTCTTGGTGACCACGATGAGGGTCACCTCCTCCCGCTTACGGCCGGCGGCCGCGCAGGCTGAGGCGATACGTTCCTCCACCATCGCCAGCCCCCTGGCGAGTTCGCTCTTACGGTCCGTCATTGCCGTCCGTCATTCCTGTCCGTCATTCCTGTCCGTCCAGCCAGACGTATCCGGCGAGCCGCCCGGTGGTGCGGTCGCGACGGTACGAGTAGTGGTCGCCCGATTCCATTGTGCAGACCGGCGAAGCCTGCCGGTCCCCCACGCCGAGCGCTTCGAGCTGGGCATGGACTCCGGCGGTGACATCGACGGCCGGGGTGCCCCAGCTGGTCTCGGACCAGGCGGCCGGCTCGACCGCGGCCACTTCGGCCCGCATCTGCTCGGGAACTTCGTAGCAGCGTCCGCAGACGGCGGGTCCGGTACGGGCGATGATGCGGGCAGGCTCCGCGCCCAGCGTCTTCATCGCCTCGACGGCTGCGGGCACGATGCCCGCGACCATCCCGGGACGGCCCGCGTGCGCGGCGGCCACGACACCCGCGACCGGGTCGGCCAGCAGTACGGGGGTGCAGTCCGCGGTCAGTACGGCGAGGGCCAGCCCGCGCCGTGCGGTGACCAGACCGTCCACCGGCGGAGTCGGCCCGGCGGCCCACGGCCCGTCCACCTCCGCGACGTCCTTGCCGTGAACCTGGTTCATCCAGACGACCCGGTCCGGGTCGAGATCGAACGACTTCGCCGCGATCTTGCGGTTGGTCAGTACGGCCGCGGGGTCGTCGCCGACCGCGCCGCCGAGGTTGAGCTCGTCGTACGGAACGGCGCTCACCCCGCCCCACCTGTCGGTGAAGGCGAAGTGCGCGCCGCTCGCGTGTATCGCGTCGTGCCGCACTGTCACTTCAAGAAGTCCGGAACGTCCAGCTCTTCGGCCTGGCTGTCCTGGTACGGGCGGGCCGGCGGAACCTGCGCGGACCCGGAGTTCAGGTCGTTCGCCACGGGAGCGGGCTCGGCCGGGGCCAGGGGCTCATCGCGCGCCGGTACGGTGCCGAGTCCGCCGGCCGCACGCTGGGTCTCCGTGCCACGGGACGAGGTCGCCGGCTCCTCGCGCTTGCCCGCACCGGCGCCGAGGACGTTGTCCCTGTCCCGGCGGGCCGGCGGCTGTCCGCCGTCGAAGCCGGCCGCGATGACCGTGACCCGTACCTCGTCGCCGAGAGCGTCGTCGATGACCGCGCCGAAGATGATGTTGGCCTCGGGGTGCGCGGCTTCGCTGACCAGCTGGGCGGCCTCGTTGATCTCGAAGAGGCCGAGGTCCGAGCCACCGGAAATGGAGAGCAGCACACCTCGGGCGCCGTCGATGGACGCCTCGAGCAGCGGCGAGGAGATCGCCATCTCGGCAGCGGCCACCGCGCGGTCGTCGCCGCGGGCCGAGCCGATGCCCATGAGCGCGGATCCGGCCTCGGACATCACGGACTTGACGTCGGCGAAGTCGAGGTTGATCAGACCGGGCGTGGTGATGAGGTCGGTGATCCCCTGGACACCGGAGAGCAGTACCTGGTCCGCGGACTTGAACGCGTCCAGCACGCTGACCTGTCGGTCCGAGATGGACAGCAGCCGGTCGTTGGGGATGACGATGAGGGTGTCGACCTCTTCGCGGAGTTCGGCGATTCCGTCCTCCGCCTGGTTGGCGCGACGGCGGCCCTCGAAGGTGAACGGCCGGGTGACCACACCGATCGTCAGGGCGCCGAGCGTGCGCGCGATATTGGCGACGACGGGTGCGCCGCCGGTGCCGGTGCCGCCGCCTTCGCCGGCGGTGACGAAGACCATGTCGGCCCCCTTGAGGACCTCCTCGATCTCCTCGCGGTGATCCTCTGCCGCCTTACGACCGACTGCCGGATTCGCTCCGGCGCCGAGGCCTCGGGTGAGTTCGCGGCCGACGTCGAGCTTGACGTCGGCGTCGCTCATCAACAGTGCTTGCGCATCAGTGTTGATGGCGATGAACTCGACGCCCTTGAGACCGACCTCGATCATTCGGTTGATGGCATTGACACCACCGCCGCCGACACCGATGACCTTGATGACTGCGAGGTAGTTCTGCGGTGCTGCCACGTCGAAGGCCTCTCGCCTCGAGTTACGTGTCGTCGCTTCGCGGTTGCCGCGGCGCGACGACGGATGCCGATGGGACGGTCCGAACGCCGACCCAAACCCTAACGCTAAAGTTTAGGGTTACCAGTGTGTCTGCTTCTTGGACTCTCCGAACAGGACACTAAGTCGACAAGTGGCGCACGTTCAACGAACACGCCGAACCTCCCGTTTTTCTTTTCACCCTATGTGATCACCCATAGCGATGACCAACCAGGGTGCTGGCCAGCGCAAATGTGCGTCAACTCCCCGCTGCGGCAGGGGCGGTGGGAGCACTCACATCGAAGTGCCGGGCCTTCGGCGCGGCTTTCATCAGTGCGGTGAGTGCGCGCGCCTTGGCCTCCCCCTCCTCGGCGCTGCCCCAGACCACCGTACGGTCCCGGTTCAACTCCAGGGAGATGTAGTCGTATGAGCGCACTGTCACAACTCTGGTGTCCGCCGCGACTTCACCGGGGAGTTCACCCCTGACCCGTACCGCCTCCGCAAGGAGCCGGTCCATGCCGAAGCGCCGCAGACTCGGGGACTGTTCCACGGTCAATTCCAGTCGCGGAACAGCCTTGGGAGCCTTGTCCACCGTGGCGAACCGGACGCCCTTCGCGTCCACTTCGATGAACTTTGCGCCCTTTTCGATAAGCAGGATTGGCTTTCGCTCGGTCACATTCAGATCGATCCCGTCGGGCCATGACCGGACGACATCAACCGAGTCGATACGGGGCAGCTTATGCCGCAGCCGGGTCTCAATGGCGTCCGTATCGACGGAAATCAGTGGCGCGCCGACCGGAACCGCCGCCGCGGCCAGCACCTCCTCCGGCGTCAGAACCTGGGTTCCGGTGGTCGTCACGCTCTCCACGCGCAGCCAGTCGGAGCCGTAGAGCACCCAGATTCCGGCCGCGGAGACCAGCACCGAGGCAGCGACGATCAGCAGGAAACGGCGGCCGGGGATGCGCAGCCGGCGGCCAGGAGAGCCCTGGCCGCGCGGGCGGGCCGACCCCGCGTACCCGCCGGGGGACTTGCCTGCCCCGCGTTCAGCGGTGGTCGGTCCGGCCACGCTCCCCTGCCCTTCTCACGCCCTGCGGTGTGCAGCGATCGCCTCGTACACCATGCCGACGAGCAGGTCGTCGGCATCCCTGCGGCCGAACTCGGCGGCCGCACGGGACATCTCGTACAGCCGGTGCGGATCGGCGAGTACCGGAAGGACGTTGCCCTGGACCCACTCGGGGGTCAGTTCGGCGTCGTCGACCAGCAGTCCGCCGCCGGCCTTCACCACCGGCTGAGCGTTCAGCCGCTGTTCGCCGTTGCCGATCGGCAGCGGTACGTATGCGGCGGGCAGCCCGACGGCGGAGAGTTCGGCGACGGTCATCGCGCCCGCGCGGCAGAGCATCATGTCGGCTGCGGCGTACGCGAGATCCATCCGGTCCACGTACGGTACCGGGATGTAGGGCGGCATACCGGGCATGTTGTCCACATGCGGCAGTTCGTTCTTCGGACCGACCGCGTGCAGGATCTGGATACCGGAGCGCTGCAGCACCGGAGCGATCTGCTGGATCACCTCGTTGAGGCGGCGGGCACCCTGCGAGCCGCCGGAGACCAGCAGCGTCGGCAGGTTGGGGTCGAGACCGAAGGCGGCACGAGCCTCGGGGCGCACCCGGGCGCGGTCGAGGGTGGCGATGGTGTGGCGCAGCGGGATGCCGATGTAGCGGGAGTTGCGCAGCTTGCTGTCCGGCGTGGCAACGGCGACCCCGGCCGCGTACCGCGAACCGATCTTGTTGGCCAGGCCCGGACGGGCGTTGGCCTCGTGCACGACGATCGGCACACCGAGCCGCTTGGCGGCCAGATAGCCGGGCAGCGCGACATAGCCGCCGAAGCCGACGACGCAGTCCGCCTTCGTACGCTCCAGGATCTGCTCGGCGGCCTTGATGGTGCCGCGCAGCCGTCCGGGGACGGTGATCAGCTCAGGGGTGGGCTTGCGCGGCAGCGGAACGGCGGGGATGAGCGCCAGCTCGTAACCCCGCTCGGGTACGAGCCTGGTCTCGAGCCCCTTCTCCGTGCCCAGGGCCGTGATTCCCACGGTCGGGTCCTGCCTGCGCAGGGCGTCCGCGAGGGCGAGCGCGGGCTCGATGTGGCCGGCGGTCCCCCCACCGGCGAGTACGACATGCACCGAAATTCACCGCTCTCCGGACGGACGCTTCTTGACGCGCCGTCTCATCGTCTTCCATCTCACCCCGGGCCGCCGCATGGCCAGGGCCGCCTTCGCGGCGGGATCCTCTCGCGCGAAGGCGATCAGCAGCCCTACTGCGAACATGGTCGGCAGCAGGGCCGACCCTCCGTAGGAGAACAGCGGGAGCGGGACACCGGCGATCGGCAGCAGACCGAGCACCGCACCGATATTGACCACGGCCTGGGCCGTGATCCAGGTGGTCACACCTCCCGCTGCGTACCTCACGAAGGGGTCCTCCGTGCGTCCGGCCACGCGGATACCCGCATAGCCTAGAGCCGCGAAGAGGGCGAGCACCGACAGCGTCCCCGCCAGGCCCAGTTCCTCCCCGGCGATGGCGAAGATGAAATCGGTGTGCGGTTCGGGGAGTTGACCCCATTTTTCCACACTTGCACCGAGGCCGGAACCGAACCATCCGCCGGAGGCTAGAGCATAGATGCCGTGCACGGCCTGCCAGCACTCGCCTTGGGGGCCGAGGTCGATGGCGCCGATGCAGGAGAGCCGTGACATGCGGTTCTCATTGGTCTTGATCAGCACGAAGCCGACGAAGCCGGCGATGCCGAGCACACCCGCGAAGAGCCGGGTCGGGGCTCCGGCCAGCCACAGCAGACCGAAGAGGATCGCCGTGAGGATGATCGCCGTACCCATGTCGCCGCCGAGCATGATCAGGCCGAGCAGCAGGAAGGCGACCGGGACGAGCGGCACCAGCATGTGCTTCCACTGGGTAAGCAGCCGCTTGTCCTGCTTGCGGGCGAGCAGATCGGCGCCCCAGAGAATCAGCGCCAGCTTGCCGAACTCACTGGGCTGGAGCTGGAACGGGCCGCCCAGATAGATCCAGTTCTGGTTGCCGTTGACCGCATGCCCTATCCCGGGGATCTGGACGAGCGCCATCAGAAAGACGGTGCCCATCAGGAGCGGGTAGGACAGTGCCCGGTGGAGCTTGACCGGCATCCGTGAGGCGATCAGCAGCAGACAGGTGCCGAGTACGGCGGCGATGAACTGCTTGCGGAAGAAGTACGAGGCCGGGAGCGAGAGCTCGAGCGCCTTGATCATCGAGGCGGAGTAGACCATGACCAGGCCGAGCACGGTGATCAGGAGACTGCTGCCCAGGACCAGGTAGTACGCCGTCAGCGGCCGGTCCCAGGCCCGCTGCGCCTGCTCGTACAGCCGCCGTGGCCGCCTGCTCCGCGGCGGGCGCGACGCGCCGGGCCTGCGGCCTCCGCCACGGCCGACGGGCGGACGGCGGACGGCGCCCCCGGCGGCTCGGCTGCGCAGCGCGAGTCCGGCGTGGGCCGGCGCCGGGCCCGCGAGGGCAGGGACGGTCGTGGGCAGAAAGGCAGGCCCGAGCCCGATCGGGGCTCCGCCCCGGACCCCGAACCTGAAACGCCGGCGGGGCTGAATTTCAGCCGTGCGCTGCTTCGGGCGGGCCTCGCTCCGCGCGGCGGCGGTGTCATCGGCCGGCATGGTCGCTGTCCCCTCCAGTCGTGCCTGGCGCGGCTGCCGCGGTCCGGGGCGGCCCCGGCGCACGGCACGGCGCAGGGGTCGGGCTCAGGCGCGCTCGGCGGCGAGTGCGCGGACCGCGTCCGCGAACGCCTCGCCTCGCTTGTTGTAGTTGGCGAACATGTCCATCGAGGCGCAGGCCGGGGCCAGCAGAACCGTGTCCCCCGGCCGGGCGAGTCGTGCTGCTTCCCGGACCACCGCCGACATCGCCCCAGTGTCTGTCCGGTCGAGGTCGACGACTGGGACCTCGGGGGCGTGTCGCGCGAGGGCTTCACGGATGAGGGCTCGGTCCGCGCCGATCAGAACGACAGCGCGCAGTCGCTTTGCCGACTTCTCGACGAGTTCGTCGAAGCTCGCGCCCTTGGCCAGACCGCCCGCGATCCACACGATCGGGTCATAGGCAGCCAGGGATGCCTCCGCGGCATGCGTGTTGGTGGCCTTGGAGTCATCGATGTACGAGACGCCGGCGACGTCGGCGACATGCTCGATGCGGTGGGGGTCGGGGCGGAAGTTGCGCAGTCCGTCGCGTACGGCGGCGGGCGCGACGCCGAAGGCGCGGGCCAGCGCGGCAGCCGCGAGGGCGTTGGCGATGTTGTGCGGGGCCGGCGGATTGACGTCCGCGACCTCGGCGAGCTCCTGGGCCTGCTTCTGCCGGTTGTCGACGAAGGCGCGGTCGACCAGGAGGCCCTCGACGACTCCGAGTTGGGAGGGCCCCGGCGTACCGAGGGTGAAGCCGATGGCCCGGCAGCCCTCCTCCACGTCGGCCTCGCGCACCAGGTCCTCGGTGGCCTTGTCGGCGGCGTTGTAGACGCAGGCGACCGTGTTGCCTGCGTAGATACGGCCCTTGTCGGCGGCGTACGCCTCCATGGAGCCGTGCCAGTCGAGGTGGTCCGGCGCCAGGTTGAGCACGGCGGCGGAGTGGGCGCGCAACGAGGGCGCCCAGTGCAGCTGGTAGCTGGAGAGCTCGACGGCGAGTACGTCGTACGTCTCGTCGCCGAGGACCGCGTCCAGCAGCGATACGCCGATGTTGCCGACGGCCGCCGTGCGCAGGCCCGCGGCCTGAAGGATCGAGGCCAGCATCCGTACCGTCGTGGTCTTGCCGTTGGTGCCGGTGACCGTGAGCCACGGCGCTGCTTTTCTGCCGTCCCGCCCGCGCAGCCGCCAGGCCAGTTCGACGTCGCCCCAGACCTCGATGCCCGCCTCGGCGGCGGCCAGGAAGAGCGGCTTGTCCGGCTTCCAGCCGGGCGCGGTGACGATGAGCTCGGTGCCGGCGGGCAGCGTCGCGCCGTCGCCGAGGCGCACGGTGATTCCCTCCGCCTCCAGCTCGGCGGCCTGCGTACGGGAGCGCTCGTCGTCGCCGTCGTTGACGACCGTGACGACGGCGCCGAGGCCGTGCAGCACGCGGGCGGCAGGGATCCCGGAGACGCCGAGTCCCGCGACCGTGACCCGCTTGCCCTGCCAGTCCTGCGCACTCACTTGTCGGCCGCCCAGCCCGCGTAGAAGAGCCCCAGACCCACGATCACGCACATGCCCTGGATAATCCAGAAGCGGACCACGACAAGGACCTCGGACCACCCCTTGAGTTCGAAGTGGTGCTGGAGCGGAGCCATCCGGAAGACGCGCTTGCCGGTCATCTTGAAGGAACCGACCTGGATGACCACGGACATGGTGATCAGGACGAACAGTCCGCCGAGAAGGGCCAGCAGGAGCTCCGTACGGGAGCAGATCGCCAGACCCGCGAGCGCGCCGCCGAGTGCGAGCGACCCCGTGTCACCCATGAAGATCTTGGCGGGCGAGGTGTTCCACCACAGGAAGCCGAAGCAGGAGCCCATCAGGGCGGAGGCGACGACCGCGAGATCGAGCGGATCCCGTACTTCGAAGCAGGCGTTGGGGTTGGTCAGCGTCACCGCGTTGGCGCAGGACTCCTGGAACTGCCAGAGCCCGATGAAGGTGTACGCGCCGAAGACCATCACCGACGCGCCGGTGGCCAGGCCGTCCAGACCGTCCGTCAGGTTCACGCCGTTGGACATCGCGAGAATCATGAACAGCGCCCAGACGACGAAGATCACCGGGCCGATCGACCAGCCGAAGTCCGTGATGAAGGACAGCTTGGTGGATGCGGGGGTCTGGTGGCGACTGTCGGCGAACTGCAGTGACAGCACGGCGAAGGCGATGCCGACGATCAGCTGTCCGGCCATCTTCGCCTTGGCCCGCAGACCGAGCGAGCGCTGCTTGACGATCTTGATGTAGTCGTCCAGGAAGCCGACCAGGCCCATGCCCGCCATCAGGAAGAGCACCAGCACACCCGAGAACGTCGGGTCCTCGCCGGTGATCACCTTGGCGAGGGCGTACGCGATGAGCGTGGCCATGATGAAGGAGATGCCGCCCATGGTGGGCGTGCCCTTCTTGCTGCCGTGGCTGCGCGGGCCGTCGTCCCGGATGAACTGCCCGTATCCCTTGCGGGCCAGGAGTTTGATCAGCAGCGGAGTACCGACCAGGGTCAGGAAGAGCCCGATGGCCCCCGCGAAGAGGATCTGCCTCATCGGCCGGTGACCTCACCCTCGGTGGTGTTCTCGAGCAGTGCCTGGGCCACCCGCTCGAGCCCGACCGACCTGGAAGCCTTCACCAGCACGACGTCTCCCGGACGCAGCTCTCTGCGCAACAGGTCGACCGCCGCCTGCGCGTCGGACACGTGCACCGACTCCTCACCCCACGAACCCTCGTTATATGCGCCCAGTTGCAGCCAGGACGCTTCCCTGCCCCCGACTGCGACGAGCTTGCTGACGTTGAGCCGGACGACCAGCCGTCCGACAGCGTCGTGCTCGGCGAGCGCTTCGTCGCCGAGCTCGGCCATTTGGCCGAGCACCGCCCAGGTCCGCCGCCCCTGGCCCATGGCCGCGAGCGCACGCAGCGCCGCTCTCATGGACTCGGGGTTCGCGTTGTAGGCGTCATTGACGATCGTCACGCCGTCCGGACGCTCGGTGACCTCCATCCGCCAGCGGGAGAGGGTGCCCGCCTCGGAGAGCGCGCGGGCGATCTCATCGACGGACATGCCCAGCTCATGGGCGACGGCGGCCGCGGCGAGCGCGTTCGACACGTGGTGCTCACCGTACAGCCGCATGGTCACGTCGCTGCACCCGGAGGGTGTGTGGAGCCTGAAAGCGGGCTGTCCGTTGTCTGTGAGCCGGACATTCTCGGCACGTACGTCGGCGTCCTCGGCCTCTCCGAACAGGACCACACGGGCCTTGGTACGGGAGGCCATGGCGCGTACGAGACGGTCGTCGGCGTTGAGTACGGCGATGCCCCCCGCTGCCGCCGGGGGAAGGCATTCGATGATCTCCCCCTTGGCCTCGGCGATCTGCTCGCGGCCGCCGAACTCGCCGATGTGGGCGGTGCCGACGTTCAGTACGAGACCGACCTTCGGCGGGACCAGACTGGTGAGGTAGCGGATGTCGCCGATATAGCGGGCGCCCATTTCGAGGACGAGGTGCTCGGTGTCCTCGCCGGCTCGCAGCGCGGTCAGCGGCAGGCCGATCTCGTTGTTGAGATTGCCTGCCGGGTAGACGGTCGGGCCTTTGCGCTCGAGGAGTTGGGCGATCAGGTCCTTGGTGCTGGTCTTGCCGGCCGAGCCGGTGAGCGCGACCGTGGTGGTGCCGAGGCGTTCGACGACGGTGCGCGCGAGGGCGCCGAGCGCGGCGGTGACGTCCGGCACGACGATCGCGGGTACCCCGACGGGGCGGGTGGCCAGCACGGCCACCGCGCCCGCCGTCACGGCGCTCCGGGCGTAGTCGTGGCCGTCGACGTGCTCGCCGGCGAAGGCGGCGAAGAGACTGCCGGGCTGGACCGCGCGGGAGTCGATCACGACGGGACCGCTGATCCGTGTGGCCGGATCCGGTATGTCGTGCGACTGCCCGCCGACGATTTCGGCGATCTCGGCGAGAGAGAGGGCGATCACTTGGTCACCCCTGACTGTTCTGGATAGCTGCGCGAAGTACCTGACGGTCGTCGAAGGGGCGGACCACTCCGGCGATGTCCTGGCCCTGCTCATGGCCCTTGCCGGCGATCAGCACGGTGTCACCGGGCTGCGCGCGGGCCACGGCCGCGGCGATGGCCGCGGCGCGGTCGGCCTCGACCAGGACGTCGCCGCGCTCGTGGATCGGCACCTCGGCGGCGCCCGCGAGCATGGCGGCGAGGATCGCGAGCGGGTCCTCGGACCGGGGGTTGTCGGAGGTCAGTACGGCGGTGTCGGCGAGGCGTGCGGCGGCGGCGCCCATCGGGCCGCGCTTGGTCTGGTCGCGGTCGCCGCCGCAGCCGAGCACGATGTGCACCTTGCCCTCGGTGACCTTGCGCAGGGACCGAAGGACCGATTCGACGGCGTCCGTCTTGTGGGCGTAGTCGACGACGGCGAGGTACGGCTGGCCCACGTCGACGCGCTCGAGGCGGCCCGGTACGCCGGGGACGGCGGCGATGCCGTCGGCGGCGGTCTGGGGGTCGAGGCCGGCGACGGCGAGGGTGACGACCGCCGCCAGGGTGTTGGCGACGTTGAACGGTCCGGGCAGCGGGGCCTCGGCGCGTACGCGCTCGCCCTTGGGGCCGACCGCGGTGAAAGTCGATCCGACGGCGCTGATTTCAACGCTCTCGGCCCGCCAGTCGGCGTCCGGGTGGCCCTCGGCGGAGAAGGTGGTGACCGGGACGGACGCCTCCTTGAGCAGCCTGCGGCCGTACTCGTCATCGAAGTTGACGACTGAGAGCCTGCTCCGCTTCGGCGTGAAGAGCTGCGCCTTCGCCTGGAAGTAGTCCTCCATGTCGGAGTGGAATTCCATGTGCTCCGGGCTGAGGTTGTTGAAGACGGCGACGTCGAAGACGCAGCCGTCGACCCGGCCGAGCACGAGGGCGTGGCTGGAGACCTCCATGGCGACCGAATCGACGCCGCGCTCGCGCATGACGGCGAACAGAGCCTGGAGGTCGGTGGCTTCGGGGGTGGTGCGCTCGGACTTGATGCGCTCCTCGCCGATCCGCATCTCGACCGTGCCGATCAGGCCGGTGGAGCGGCCCGCCGCCTTCAGCCCGCCCTCGACGAGGTACGCCGTGGTGGTCTTGCCGGAGGTGCCGGTGATGCCGATCTGGAGCAGGTCCTCGCCGGGACGGCCGTAGATCTCGGCGGCGAGTTCGCCCATGCGGCCGCGCGGGTTATCGGTGACCAGGACCGGCAGGCCGGTCTCGGCGGCGCGCTCGGCGCCGGTCGGGTCGGTGAGGATCGCGGCCGCCCCGAGGTCAGCGGCCTGCGCCACGAAGTCGGCGCCGTGGAGGCGGGCGCCGGGCAGGGCGGCGTACACGTCACCGGGGCGTACCGCCCGGGAGTCGTGGGTGATGCCGGTGACCTCACCGGCGCCAGGGCTCTTCACACCCAGCCGGGCGGCCAGCTCCCCCAGGGGTGTCGGGCGGGGCCGGTCCGGTCGGGGCGCTCCCGGGTGTTTCGCGGGGGCGTCCGGCTCGGTGGTTCGGTACTGATCAGCGTGTGACACGGCGGTGAGCGTACCGGGCGCACCCGGCCCGGGGCGAAGTGAGGTGGCTGCTGCGGCGCGGTTCTCCGGCTGGTTCCCGGAATCGGAGGTGATGGTTGTCACTGGTTGTTCCTCCGGGTCACTCGCCGGGTTGGAAGGTGACGGGCAGCCGGGCGGGATCGCTGCCGGTCGGTGCGACCTGGAGGGTCTTGAGGGCGAACTCCATGACCTTCCGGTAGATCGGCCCGCAGATCTGGCCGCCGAAGTAGCTGCCCTTGGTGGGGTTCTGGATGGCGCAGTAGACGGTGATCCGCGGTTTGTCGGCGGGCGCGAAGCCGGCGAAGGAGGCGGTGTAGCCCTTGTAGCGGCCCAGTTCCGGGTCGACACGGTTGGCCGTTCCGGTCTTGCCCGCGACGCGGTAGCCGGGAATACGGCCCTTGGTGCCGGTGCCTTCCTCGTCACCGACGACCGACTCCAGCATGGTGGCCAGCGTCCTGGCGGTCTGCTCGCTGACCACCCGGGTCTTCTTGGGGGCGGGGGCCGGGGTGAAGCGCCCGTCGGGCCCCTTGGTGCCGCGGATCAGGGTGGGCTCGACGCGTACGCCGCCGTTGGCGATCGTCGAGTAGACGGAGGCCGCCTGCATGGCGTTGAGCGAGAGGCCCTGGCCGAAAGGGATCGTGTACTGCTGCGAGGTGGACCACTTCTGCGGCTTGGCGAGGATGCCGGGCGTCTCGCCCGGGTAGCCGATCCCGCTCGGGCTGCCCAGGCCGAATTTCCGCAGATAGGTGTAGAGCACCTGATTCGCCGCGGGCTGGGTCTTGCCGAGCTGGCCGGTCGCCAGGATCGTTCCGATGTTGCTGGACTTGGCCAGTACGCCGTTGAGCGTGAGGTTCCAGGTGGGGTGGTCGATGTCGTCCTTGAAGAGCCGGTCGCCGCGGTGCAGCCGGTTGGGGACGACGACATGGGTGCCGGGCGTGGCGGCCTTCTCCTCGAGGACGGCGGCCATCGACATCACCTTGGCGGTGGAGCCGGGTTCGTACGCGTCCTGGAGCGCGGCGTTGCCCATGGCCGCCGAATTGGCCTGGGTGAGGTCGTTGGGGTCGAAGCCCGGCGCGTTGGCCATGGCGAGGACCTCGCCGGTCTGGGTGTTCTGCACTATCACGTAGCCGCGGTCGGCCTTGGACTTCTTCACCTGGTCGGCGATGGCCTGCTGGGCGGCCCACTGGATGTCGCGGTCGATGGTCAGCTCGATGTCGGAGCCGGGGACCGCGGGGACCTCGCGGGAGCCCGCGGTGGGCACCCGCCGGCCGCCGGACTGGGCGTAGGTGATCTGTCCGTCCTGGCCGGCGAGGACCTTCTCGAGCATCGACTCGACACCGCCGCCTCCCTTGCCGTCACCGGTGACGTAGCCCAGTATCCCGGCGGCGAGATCGCCGTTCGGGTAGACGCGTTTGCTGCTCGGCTCCTGGAAGACGCCGCTCAGCACATTGGCACCGGGGCCTCCCTTGGACTTGTCGGCCCTTGCCTTCTCGGCGAAGACGCCCTTGAGGTCCTTGATCTGGTTCCAGACCTGGGGGGTCTGTCGGCGGGCCAGCACGGTGTACCGGGATTTGGGTGTCCTCAGCTTCTTCGCCAGCTCGGCGACGTCCTTGCCGAGGATCGGGGCGAGCAGTGCGGCCGCCTGTTCCGGAGCGTTGGGAGCCTTGCTCTCCTCGGGCGTGAACAGCTTCGGGTCGGCGGTGATGTCGTACGCGTCGACGCTGGTGGCCAGGGCGATGCCGGCTCTGTCGGTGATCTCGCCGCGCTCCGCGGTGAGCTCATGGCTGAGGTAGCGATTCTTCTCCGCCTTGGCGGCGTACGCGCCGGCGTCGACGGCCTGCACCTGGAGCAGCCGGACGACGAAGGCCAGCATGACGAGCGTCAGGCCGAGGCTGACCAGCCGCAGCCGGGGGCGGGGGCTGCCGAGCCGGATCGGGCGGGGCGCCGGGCGCGGCCGCCGACGGGCCGCAGGACGTACGGACGGCCGCCGGGCGGGGCCCGGGACTCGGCGGCGCGGTGGTTCCTTGAGGGGCACTGCGTCACCTGCCGGGGGTCGTCGGGGGCGGCTTCGCGGGTTCCTGCGACGGCTTGGCCGCGTTGGCGGGCGCGGGCTTGGCGGCCGGTTCGGGGGGCGCAGCGGGCGCTGGCGCGGCGGGCGCGGGGGGCGCGGGTTTGGCGGGCGATTCGGGGGGCGCGGCGGGCGCGGGGGGCGCGGGCTTGGCGGGCGCGGGCTTGGCGGCCGGTTCGGGGGGCACAGCGGGCGCGGACTGCCGCGCCTGCCTGGTCGGCGGGGCCGACGCGGAGGGGTGCGTGGCGGGAGCCTGGGCCGAGCGGGAGGCGGAGACGGACGGCGCTGGAGGGGCCGGGGGCGGCGGCGCCGGTTCCTGGATCTCCATCGGAGTCGGGTCCGGTCGGGGCTGCCCCGAGGCCTCTCGGGGCACCCCGCGGACCGTGCCGTCGGAGTTCAGGAAGGCGGGACTGCCGCCGGGCACCATGCCGAGCTCGCGGGCCCGCCGCTCGAGCGCGTCCGGGGCGGAGTGGTTGTCCACGTCCCGCTGCAGCGCCTGCTCCTCGTCGGTGAGCTCGGTGGTCTGCCTCTTGAGCTCGCTCAGCTTGAACGAGCCCTCGTTGAGGGCGGAGTTCAGCAGGAGCAGCGTGATCAGCCCGCCGCTGAGGAGGAGCACGACCAGCAGGACGAAGGGAGTACGGGCGGCGGTGCTCGGCCCCGACGGCATCAGCCGCGCGAGCCGCGCGGCCCGCCCCTTCAGCTGCTTGGCCGCTGAGCTCACACGTCCTCCCGGATGCGCTGCGCTCCCCTGAACCGCGCGGGCGCCGCGCGGCGGTTCTCGGCGACCTCTGCCTCCGTCGGGAGTTCCGCGCCGCGGGTCAGCAGCTTGAGCCGCGGCTGGTACTGCTCGGGTACGACGGGCAGTCCGGGCGGTGCGGTGTTGGCCGCACCCGCCGCGAAGACCTGCTTGACCAGCCGGTCCTCGAGCGAGTGGTACGAGAGCACGGCGATCCGGCCGCCGACCGCGAGCGCTTGCACCGCGGCCGGGATGGCGCGCTCCAGAACGGTCAGTTCGCCGTTGACCTCGATACGCAGAGCCTGGAAGGTGCGCTTGGCGGGGTTGCCTCCGGTGCGCTTGGCGGCCTGCGGCAGCGCGTCGCGGATCAGCTCGACGAGCCGTGCGCTGTTCGAGAAGGGCTCCTTCTCCCGTTCCCGTACGACCGCCGAGACGATCCGCTTGGCCTGCTTCTCCTCGCCGTACGAGCGCAGGATCCGCACCAGCTCGCCCGGCGGGTAGGTGTTGAGGACCTCGGCGGCGCTCATCCCGGTCGTCTGGTCCATGCGCATGTCGAGAGGGGCGTCCTGGGCATAGGCGAATCCGCGGTCCGCCTCGTCGAGCTGCATGGAGGAGACGCCGAGATCGAAGAGGATGCCCTGGACCTTCGGGATCTTCAGGCGCTCAAGGACCTCGGGCAGCTCGTCGTAGACGGCGTGCACCAGGGTGGCCCGGTCACCGAACGGCGCGAGCCGCTCACCCGACAGCCGCAGCGCCTCCTTGTCGCGGTCGAGCGCGACAAGGTGCACCCCGGGGAACTGCGTGAGCAGGGCCTCGCTGTGTCCGCCGAGGCCGAGGGTGCAGTCGACGACGACCGCGCCCGGCCGGTCCAGCGCCGGGGCCAACAGGTCCAAGCACCGCTGGAGCATTACCGGGACGTGTCGGGTCTGGCTCATGCGCCCTCTCAGGTCCTGCGCGGGCGTGCGTACTGCCGGGTCCCCGCCCGCTCAGAAGGGTCGTACATACGCCGCACACGCGGGGAAAACGTCAAACTTGCAGGATGTGTCCGTGAACTTCGCGTCACTTTAGTCCACACATCTTTCCGGTCAATCAACCGGCGGGCGCGTGGCGCGGGCGGGTGAGGACGGGTTCACGGACGCGGACACTTCACCCGTACGGACGCGGTCGCATCACACCTGTGGCTTACCTCACAACAAGCCTCATTGTTGTTCTTTGTCCCCTCTCACAGCAGGCTTCGACTGCCTGTGCGCATTACCGTCGTCCTCATGTCGACTTCCGCGCACCACTCCGCCGACGCAGCGCGTTCCAGCGGCACGGTCACCGATCGTCTTGTCCAGGCGAACCTGCGCTACGCCGCCGGCTTCCAGGACCCCGGGATGGATGCCCGTCCCGTGCTACGAGTGGCCGTGGTCGCCTGCATGGACGCCCGGCTCGACCTGCACGACGCGCTCGGTCTGGAGCTGGGCGACTGCCACACGATCCGCAATGCGGGCGGCGTGGTCACGGACGATGTGATCCGGTCGCTGACCATCAGCCAGCGGGCGCTCGGCACGCGCAGCGTCATACTCATCCACCACACCAACTGTGGTCTGGAGAAGATCACCGAAGACTTCCGGCACGAGCTGGAGGACGAGGTCGGGCAGCGGCCGGCCTGGGCGGTCGAGGCGTTCCGGGACGTCGATCAGGACGTACGGCAGTCGATGCAGCGGGTGCGCACCTCGCCGTTCCTGCTGCACACCGACGACGTGCGCGGCTTCGTCTTCGATGTGACGGAGGGTCTGTTGCGGGAGATCGACCCCGCAGTGTGACCAGTAGGACACCGGAGAAACCACAGCAAACTCGGCATATCCCACCCACTTATCCACAGGCGAGTGACACGACGCGGTAACGGCAACAAGAATGCGTGTGTGGCACCCTTCCGGAACCATCCGGAGAAGGTGTCCGTGTTTTGGGGTGGGCCGGGCCGTCCGAAGAGCAACCGGCCCGTAGAACGGGCCGAGGAGGGCCGGGTGACGACCTATGACGATCGAGCGAGCCTCACAGATCTGACCACCACAGCGGAGCGTGTCCGCAGGTCGGTGGAGGGTGTGATCGAGGGCAAGCCTGAGGTCGTACGGCTTTCGCTGACCGTGCTGCTCGCCGAGGGGCATCTGCTCATCGAAGATGTGCCGGGCGTGGGCAAGACAATGCTGGCCAAGGCGCTGGCGAGATCCATCGACTGTTCGGTGCGGCGTATCCAGTTCACACCGGATCTGCTGCCGTCGGACATCACCGGTGTGTCGATCTTCGACCAGCAACGGCGGGACTTCGAGTTCAAGCCCGGCGCGATCTTCGCCCAGATCGTGATCGGCGACGAGATCAACCGCGCTTCGCCGAAGACCCAGTCGGCGCTGCTGGAGTCGATGGAGGAGCGCCAGGTCACCATCGACGGGCACACGTACGAACTGCCCAGCCCCTTCATGGTGGTGGCCACCCAGAACCCGGTGGAGATGGAGGGCACCTACCCGCTGCCGGAGGCGCAGCGCGACCGCTTCATGGCGCGGGTGTCGATCGGCTATCCCAGCGCGGACGCCGAACTGCAGATGCTCGATGTGCACGGCGGCATCTCGCCGCTGGACGATCTGCAGCCGGTGGCGCACGCCCACGACATCGTGAAGCTCATCGACGCGGTGCGTACGGTCCACGTCGCCGATTCCGTGCGGCGGTACGCCGTGGAGCTGGTGGCGGCCACCCGTAACCACCCGGACCTCAGACTCGGAGCGTCGCCGCGCGCCACGCTGCATCTGCTGCGCGCCGCGAAGGCCACGGCCGCGCTCAGCGGCCGTGACTACGCCCTGCCTGACGATGTCCAGTCGCTGGCGGTGCAGGTGCTGGCGCACCGGCTGCTGCCCACCGCGCAGGCGCAGTTGAACCGCCGTACGGCCGAGCAGGTCGTGCTGGAGATCATGCAGCGCATCCCCGTGCCCACGGCCGGGGGCTCGGAGAGCGGCTATGTGCCGGGCCGGCCGGTTCAGTCGCCGCTCTACGGCCAGCAGCCCGGCGCCCGGCGGTTGTGATGTCGGCCGGGGCGCCCACCGCCGCGGAAGGCAACGACACGAGCGGGGTGCGGGCGGCCCTGGGCGGGCTGACCACGCGCGGTCGTTCCTTCCTCGCGGCGGGAGTGGCGGCAGCGGTGTGCGCGTACGTCCTGGGGCAGGGCGACCTGTTGCGGGTCGGACTGCTGCTCGCCGTGCTGCCGCTGGTCTGTGTGGCCGTGCTGTACCGCACGCGCTACCGGGTCGCGGGCAGCCGGCGTCTTTCGCCCTTGCGGGTGCCCGCCGGTTCCGAGGCGCGGGTGCATCTGCGGATGGACAACGTCTCGCGGTTGCCCACCGGGCTGCTGATGCTCCAGGACCATGTGCCCTACGTGCTGGGGCCACGGCCCCGGTTCGTCCTGGACCGGGTGGAGGCGGGCGGCCGGCGCGAGGTGTCGTACCGGGTGCGCTCGGATCTGCGCGGGCGCTATCCGCTCGGGCCGCTGCAGCTGCGACTGAGCGACCCGTTCGGGATGTGCGAGCTGACCCGCTCGTTCAGCGCGTACGACACCCTCACCGTCATTCCGCACACCGAGACGCTGCCTCCGGTGAAGCTGGCGGGCGAGGCCTCGGGGTACGGCGACGGGCGGCAGCGCTCGCTGGCGCTCGCGGGCGACGACGACATCATCCCGCGCAACTACCGCTACGGCGACGATCTTCGCCGGGTGCACTGGCGCTCCACCGCGCGCTACGGCGAGCTGATGGTGCGTCGCGAGGAGCAGCCGCAGCGCGCCAGATGCACGGTGCTGCTCGACACCCGGCGGCTCGCCTACCAGGGTGCCGGTCCCGACTCCGCCTTCGAGTGGGCGGTCTCGGGCGCGGCATCCGCGCTGGTGCACATGCTGGAACGGGGCTTCGCGGTCCGGCTGTTGACGGACACGGGGAACTCGGTGCCCGGTGAGGGCGCCGACGGCTTCGCCGGATCGACTCAGGAGTCCGCGGACTCCGCGGGTCTGATGATGGACACGCTCGCGGTCGTCGACCACTCCGACGGGGCAGGGCTCTCGCGCTCGTACGACGTCCTGCGCGGCGGGAACGAAGGACTGCTGGTCGCCTTCTTCGGCGACCTGGACGAGGAGCAGGCGGCGGTCTCGGCCAGGATGCGGCAGCGCAGCGGCGCCGCCGTCGCGTTCGTCCTGGACAGCGGGACCTGGGTGACGAGCGGCGCGGTCGCCGGGGCGGTCGACGAGCGGCTGACGCAGCTGCGGGAGGCGGGCTGGACGGCGCTCGCCGTGTCGCCCGGGATGACGCTGTCCGAACTGTGGCAGCAGGCGGGCCGGCAGCGCATCGCGTCTCCCGGTGGCAGCACGGACGGTTTCTCTGGGGGTTGGTCATGAGCGGTCGCGGACGTCTGGCACTCTGCGCCTTCGCCGCCACGCTGATGGCGGCGGGCGCGATGCTGCCGCTGGTCGAACCGGCCTCCTGGATGCTGCAGGCGGCGTTCCTGCTGGCGATCCAGAGCGGGGTGGGCGCGCTCGCCCGGCGGGTGCCGCTGGCCAGGCCGCTGACGGTGGCGGTGCAGGCGCTCGTCACGCTGCTGCTGATCACCGTGGTCTTCGCCCGGGGCCAGGCGATCCTTGGGCTGTTGCCGGGGCCCGAGGCAATCGAGCAGTTCGGCCAGTTGCTGAACGCGGGCGCCGAGGATGTCGGGCGGTACGCGATCCCGGCGCCGGCGACCGACGGCATCAGGCTGATGGTGATCGGCGGCGTGTTGGTGATCGGCCTCGCGGTGGATGCCCTCGCGGTGACGTTCCGCAGTGCGGCCCCGGCCGGGCTACCGCTGCTGGCGCTCTACTCGGTGGCCGCGGGGCTCTCCGGCGGCGGCGCGAACTGGCTCTGGTTCCTGCTCGCGGCCACCGGATATCTGGTGCTTCTGCTGGCCGAGGGCCGGGACCGGCTCTCCCAGTGGGGCCGGGTCTTCGGCGGCGCCGCTTCGGCACAGGGGCGTACCGCGGTCGGATTCGACTCGGCGGGCGGCAATCCGCTGGCACCGGTCCGTACCGGTCGGCGTATCGGCGCGCTCGCGCTGGGCGTGGCGCTGGTGGTCCCGGCAGCGCTGCCGGCGCTGGACGGCGGGCTGCTGGGCAGCGCTGACGGCGGGGACGGAGCAGGCGCGGGCGGCGGCACCATCTCCGCGGTGAACCCGCTGGTCTCGCTGCAGGACAGCCTCAACCAGCCCGAGGACCGCGAGGTCATCCGGTACCGCACCAACGCGACGAACACACAGGACCTGTATCTGCGGATCGTCGCGCTGGACCAGTTCGACGGCACGGCGTGGAAGTCCTCCGAGCGCAAGGTCAAGGACGTACCGGACGAGCTGCCCCGGCCGGACGGGCTGAGTCCGTCGGTCAGCGCCACCGAGATCAGGACGAACATATCGGCCGCCGGCTCGTACAAGCAGAGCTGGCTGCCGCTCCCGTACCCGGCGACGAAGGTGGGGATCAAGGGCCGCTGGCGGTACGAGCCCACCGGGCGGACCCTGGTCGGCGACCGTGGTCAGAACACCCGCGGTGCGCAGTACCAGGTCACCAGCCTTCTGGTGAACCCGAGGCCGGACCAGCTGGCCAAGGCGCCCGCGCCCCCGGCCGCGCTGCTGCGCGAGTACACCAAGGTGCCCGATGTGCTGCCCGCCGAGGTCGGGAAGACGGCGCGGAAGGTGACGAAGGGTGCCACGAACGACTACGAGCGGGCCGTCAAGCTGCAGGACTGGTTCGCCGTGGACGGCGGCTTCACCTACGACACCGAGGTCCAGTCGGGTACGGGTGTCTCCGCGATCACCCGCTTCCTGAGGCAGAAGAAGGGGTTCTGCGTCCACTTCTCGTTCTCGATGGCCGCGATGGCCAGGACGCTGGGCATACCGGCACGGGTCGCAGTGGGCTTCACTCCGGGCTCCCCGCGATCGGACGGCACCATGTCGGTCGGTCTGAAAGAGGCGCATGCCTGGCCCGAGCTGTACTTCGAGGGTGTGGGGTGGACGCGGTTCGAGCCGACCCCGAGCCGGGGCTCCGCGCCCGAGTACACGCGGGCGCAGTCGCCGTCCAGTAAGCCGTCCAACCCGACGCAGCCCGGCGCCAGCAGTTCGCCGACGCCCTCCGCGGCGCCCTCCGCCTCGGACAACTGCACAGCGCAGGCGAAGCGGCTCGGCGAGTGCGGAGCGGCCGCGCCGCAGGACATCCTGCCGCCCGCCGACCCCGGGATCCCGCTGGGGACAGTGCTGGGCGTGAGTCTTGCCGTACTGGCGATGGTGGTGCTGCCGCTGCTGCCGATGCTCTGGCGGATGCGGGTGCGTGCGCGACGGCTCGGCTCCGGTGGGCGCACGCCCGCGGATGACGCGGCCCGGACGCTGGCGGCCTGGCAGGAGATCACCGATACGGCTTGGGACCACGGCATCCCGCCCGACGACTCGCAGACACAGCGCAAGGCGGCTGCGCGCATCGTCCGGCTGGGACAGCTGGAGGACGAAGCGGCGGACGCGGTGCACCGGGTGGCCGGCGCGGTGGAGCAAGTGCTGTACGCCCCTGAGCCCCGGCCCGGTGCGGGGCTGGCCGATGACGCCGAGCTGATCCGGGCCGGGCTGGCCGACGCGGGGAGCCGGGGGACGCGGCTGCGGGCGCTGCTCGCGCCCCGTTCCGCCATTCGGGTGATGTGGGCGGTCTCGGCCCGCTGGGCGACGCTCACCGACCGGTGGGGCGTGCGCCGCTGGCGCCTGGACCGATGGGCGGGACTCCTGCGCCGCCCGTCCCGGCAACGAGGCTGACACCAGGCGGATACGAGTACGGGTGAGGGGCGACGCTCAAGAGCGTCGCCCCTCACCCGTTCACCCGTACAGCAAGCTTTTTTATGAACCAGGACCGCGGCTCTGCTACTTCACTTCGAATTCCTCATTCGAATTCTTCACGTCGAAGAAGCCGCGGTGCTCAGTGGCCGCCCTGTTCGTCGCGGCGACGCTGCCACCGCTGCTCGATCCGGTCCATCATCGACCTGCGCTGGCGGGGCTGGCGGCGAGCTGTTGCCGCCGTGTCCCCCAGGGTCTGTTGCTCACCCGGTTTGGGCGCCTTGCGCCAACCGGTGACCGCGAGAACCGCACAGCCGAGCATGACGAGAAACCCCACCACGCTGATCCAGATCTGCTGCGCGACCATTCCGGCCATGAGGAGCGCGATACCCACCAGGAAGCCTGCAACTGCCTGGTAAACCCGTCGCCGGGTGTACGTACGCAGCCCGCTTCCCTCAAGCGCTGTAGCGAACTTGGGATCTTCGGCGTACAGCGCTCGCTCCATCTGCTCGAGCATTCGCTGCTCGTGCTCCGAGAGCGGCACGGAGTCCTCCTAGTCGTCGGTCGCGGGGGGCGACCGGTATGCGGCCCTTTCAGGATAGGCAGGGAATCGCCCCCGTGAAACCCGCCCTCTACGCCAATTCGCCAGTCCGGGCCGCCATGCCGACTCGGGTGTCGAGGCGTAGATTCCCCAACCTCCGATCCGTCATGCCGGATGGTGTCCCCCGATCATACGGGGCTCGGGCCACGATCGGGGGGTCTGTGGCGTACTCCATGTGCGGCTGCGCCGCTGATCAGCCCCGCTTCTCGCCCAGTACGTGGAGCTGGGTCGCGACCGCGTGAAAGGCCGGCAGCTCGGCGGCCGCCGCCTCCAGTTTGAGCAGCGCGTCCAGCGCGCCGGGCTCGGTGTCCACCAGGACGCCCGGGACCAGGTCGGCGAAGACCCGTACGCCGTGCACGGCACCGACCTCGGCACCGGCCGCACTGACGAGCTCGGTGAGCTGCTCGGCGGTGAAGCGCCGGGGCACCGGGTCGCCGGCGCCCCAGCGGCCCGCGGGGTCGGTGAGCGCGGTGCGGGCCTCGGTGAAGTGCCCGGCCAGCGCCCTGGCCAGGACAGCCCCGCCGAGCCCGGCGGCAAGCAGGCTGAGCGCGCCGGAGGGCCGGAGCGCGTCCACAGCGTTCCGTACGCCCTCGGCGGGGTCGTCCACGTACTCCAGGACTCCATGGCAGAGCACAGCGTCGTAGCCACCGCGCTCGACGACCTCGAAGAGACCGTGGATGTCGCCCTGGACCCCGCGGACCCGGTCGGCCACGCCGGCCTCGGCGGCCCGGCGCTCCAGCGCGAAGAGCGCGTTGGGGCTGGGGTCGACAACGGTGACGCGGTGCCCGAGCTTGGCCGTGGGCACGGCGAAGTTGCCGCTGCCGCCGCCGGTGTCGAGGACGTCCAGGGAGTCCGTCCCCGCCGCCTTGACCCGTCGGTCGAGGGCCTCCTTGAGGACCTCCCAGACCACGGCGGTACGGAGAGAGGCGCGGGGTCGCATCGGGTCCGACACGGCAGTTGACTCCTCGGACGGGTGCCGCCCCGGGCTGCGGGGCGTGAGGGGGCGGACGAACACGGTGAAGCGGTGAACAGGTTGAAGACGCAGTCCACCCTATTGCCTCCGTCGGGCGTCCCGGCCCTCCGTCTCGGCCCACGGCGTCACCCCACGGCGCCACCCCTCTCCGGTCGCTCCGTCCTGGGCTGGGGCAGCACCGGCTGCAGCACGAGCATCCGCTCGACCAGGCGCAGGAACATGGCCGCGTCGCGCAGCAGGTCGTCGGCGTCGCGGTTGCTCGCCGCGCCCTGTATGCCGGCCTCGGCGCGCGCCCTGCGACTGGCCCCCGAGGCGAACAGCACACTCCACTCGGACAGTTCCGGCGCTATCTCGGGCAGGACTTCCCAGGCGCTGCGGATCCGCTGCCTGCGGCGCTCGCTGGTCTCCGGGCGGCCACGGGCAGCGAGCACCGCGGCGGCGGTGCGCAGGGCGGCCAGATGGGCGGTGGCGTAACGCTCGTTCGGCGTTTCGAGAGTGGCGGCCTCGTCAAGGCCCGTACGGGCCTGGGCGAGCAGGTCGAGGGCGGCGGGCGGTGCCGAGGCCCGCCGCAGGACGGGGTGCACGTCGTTCGCCGGTCCGGTCAGTGAGGGGGCAGGGCCGGTGGCGCGGCGCCGGTGTGCGGCTGCGGCGTGGGAGCTGGCCATGACGAACCTCCTGTCGTCGTGTGACGGCGCTGTGGCCGTATGTGTCCATCGTGAGGGGCACCACTGACAATTGCTCTGACCTGCCGCTTTGGCTCCTGGAGGTGGCATGCGGGCAGTGCCGTCTAGAGTGTGGTGAGGAGCATGTGGGAACCCCGGAGCGCTCATGCGCGGACATCACAGCGACCCGTCCGACAATGCACAACTCCTGATCACCCTCGGGCGTCTCGTCGACCAGGCCCTGGAGCGGATGAAGCTTCAGCAGGCCAGGGTCGAGCTGGCCATGGCCCTGCAGCGGCACATGCTCCCGGCCGAGCTGCCGGAGCTGCCCGGCCTGCACATCGCGGCCCGGTACGCGCCCGCACGGGACGGGCTTGCCGTGGGCGGCGACTGGTACGACGCCTTCCTGATGATGGACGGCTCACTCGGGCTCTCGATAGGCGATGCGCAGGGCCACGATGTGGAGGCCGTCGCGTTCATGGGCCAGGTCCGCACCAGCCTGCGGGCCCTCGCCGAGGCGACGAGCAATCCGAGAGAAGTGCTGAGCCGCACCAACGACCTGCTGATCTCCATGGGCTTCGGCCTCTTCGCGACCTGCTGTTTCCTGCGCTTCGACCCGGTCAGCCGCGATCTCACCGTGTCCCGGGCCGGGCATGTCCCGATGGTCTGGGCCACCGCCGGCGGCCGCTCCGGCATCGCCCTCGACCGCGGCGGCCCGCCCCTGGGCGTCGTGCGGGGCGAGGTCTATCCGGTGACCCACCGGCGGCTGCTGGAGGCAGGGGTCCTCGTCCTGCTCACCGACGGGGTCGTGGAGGGGCCGCACTATCCGATGGAGGCAGGTCTGGCCGAGGTCCATCGGCTGGTGCGCGCGGGATTCGACGCCGACCCCGACGTGCTGGCCTCCGCCGTCGTCAAGGTGGCCGAGCGGACCGGTCACCGTGACGATGCCGCCGTCCTCGTCGTCCGCTACGACGGCCCGCCGGGGCCCGGCCCACCACTCCGCCCCGCCTGAGTCGCCGCGGGCCCACCGGGAGCGCAGACTGCTGTGGTGCGCAAAGCGGAGATCGGCCGTTACGGGTCTGCTGCTCTGTGGATCCTCGCCGTCGCCGCCGCCTACTACGGGTCCGCCCGGCTGGGGCTTCTGCAGCAGCTGGTACGCGGTCAGGTCACGCCCCTGTGGCCGCCGACGGGGGTGGCCCTGGCCGGCCTGCTCGTCCTCGGTCTGCGGATCTGGCCGGGCATCGCGCTCGGCGCCTTCCTGGTCAATGCCTCCATCGGCCCTTCGCCCCTCGCCGTACTGGCCATCGTCGCCGGCAACACCCTGGCCCCGGTCTGCGCGTATCTGCTGCTGCGCCGGGCGGAGTTCCGCGACGAACTGGACCGGCTGCGGGACGTACTGGCACTGATCTTCCTCGGCGCGCTGGCCGGGATGGTGATCAGCTCGACCGTGGGGAGCGGTGTGCTCGTGCTGGCCGGGGCGCTGCAGGCGAGCAACTTCTGGCCGACGTGGTCGGTGTGGTGGACCGGTGACGCGATGGGGGTCCTTGTCGTCACTCCGTTTCTGCTTGTCCTCCGCAGGGCCCGGTGGCCGCGGAATGCCGGGCTCAGCCGCTGGATCGAGGCGGTGGCGCTGGCGCTGGGCACGCTCTTCGCGACGATTCTGGCGACGAGTACCACCAGTTCGGCCCTGCTCTTCCTGGTTTTTCCGTTCCTGATCTGGGCCGCCTTCCGCTTCCAGCTGGCCGGCGCCGCGCCGTGTGCGCTGGGGGTGTCGACGCTGGCGATCCTGGCCGCGGCCCGGGAGGCCGGCCCGTTCGCCGGTCAGGATCTGTTCGCCAGCATGGTCACGCTGCAGGCTTTCAACGGCACGACGGCGCTGATGGCCCTGCTGCTCGCGGCGGTCATCACCGAGCGGAACAAGACCCATGAGGAGCTCGCCCGGGTCTGCACGCGGCTCGCCGAGATGGTGGCCTTTATCGAGCCGCGCTCGGATTCGAACGACGGCTGACCGGCCGGGTTTTGCTTCTGTACAGGGTTCGGGATACTTTTTGCACTGACCAGTCAGTTCAAAAAGCTTGGGGGGAACATGGACAGCCCTGTCAGCCCCGACGGCAGTCACGGGGCAGCCGTCACGGCCGAGGACTTCGGACTCAAGGGCCCGCGCGGCTGGGCGTTCCGCTCGGTGAGCATCGAGGCGGAACCCGGCTCGCTCATCGCGATCGAAGGCCCGTCCGGCTCCGGCCGTACCTGTCTGCTGCTCGCGCTCACCGGCCGCATGCGCCCCACCGAGGGCCGCGGTGAGGTCGGCGGCCTGCAGCTGCCGCGGAAGATGGCCGCCGTACGCCGGATCAGCGCACTGGGCCCGGTACCGGGCGTCAGCGAGCTCGACCCGGCGCTGACCGTCGCCGAGCATCTGCGCGAACGCGCTCTGCTGCAGCGCCGCTTCGACGGCTCACTGCGCACCCTGCTGCGGCCCCGCGCCGAGCGTGCCGCCGCGGCCAGGAGCCGTATCGACGAGGCACTGGAGGCGGCGGGGCTGGACTTGGCCACGCTCCCCAAGAAGGACCGCACGGCCGTACGCGACCTGGAGCGCCTTGATGCGCTGCGTCTGTCCGTCGCCCTCGCGCTGGTCGGCCGTCCACGCCTGCTCGCGGTCGACGACACCGATCTCAAACTCTCCGACGACGACCGGGCCGAGGCCTGGAAGCTGCTGCGCTCCGTCGCCGAGGGCGGTACGACCGTGCTCGCCGTCTGCAGCCAGGCCCCCGAGGGCACGACGGTGATCCGCACGGTCGCGGACACCGCTCCGAGGAGCGAGGACCCGACCGAGCCGACGCCCGAAGACAAGCACGAACCGACGCCCGAAGACACAACCGAGGACACCACCGAGGAGGGGACGGCCGATGCGCTCGCCGAAACTGGCCGCGCTTGAGCTGAAGCGGTTCGGCAGGGGGAAACTGCCGCGCGCCGCGCTCGTCGCGATCCTGCTGCTGCCGCTGCTGTACGGCGCCCTGTACCTGTGGTCCTTCTGGGATCCGTACGGTCAGCTCGAACGTATACCCGTCGCGCTCGTCAACGACGACAAGGGAGCCACCGCTGCCGGCAAGAAGGTCGCGGCCGGCGACGAGATCACCAAGGGCCTGCTCGAGAGCAAGGTCTTCGAATGGCACGAGGTGAGCGCGACCGAGGCCCGCAAGGGTGTCGAGGACGGCACGTACTACCTCTCGCTGACCATGCCGCAGGACTTCAGCAAGCGCATCGCGTCCAGCTCCGGCGAGTCTCCCGAGACCGGCGCCCTTCAGGTGCGTACGAACGACGCCAACAACTACATCGTCGGGCAGATCTCGCGGACGGTCTTCTCCCAGGTCCGCACCGCCGCCTCGACCAACGCCTCCCGATCCTTCCTCGACCGGATCTTCATCTCCTTCTCCGACATCCATGACCAGACAGAGAAGGCCGCGAAGGGCGCCGACCAGCTCAAGGACGGGGTCGGCAAGGCGAAGAAGGGCTCCAAGGACCTCGCGGACGGGCTGAAGGACGCCAAGAACGGCAGCGGCAAACTGGCCGGCGGCCTCTCCAAGCTCAACAAGGGCGCGAGCGATCTCGAGACCGGATCCAAGCAGGTCTCCCAGGGCACCCAGAGGCTTGCCGACAGGGTCAACGGGATAGCCGCCGACGTCCGTCCGTACCTCAAGGACAACGGCAGGACGATCGGTGACACGGCCCGGCTGGTCGCCGACTCGTCCCAGGCGGTCCGCCACAATCTCGACATCCTCGTGAAGAGGGCCCCCGGCTCGGCCGTCCTCGCCCACAAGTCGGCCGACGAGCTGAGCGCGATCTACAAGACGCACTGCGAGGACGCGCTGCTGCCCGACCCGACCGTCTGCCCCGCGCTGAAGCGCGCCAAGATCACGGCGGCCGATGTCGCCAAGATCGCCGACGACGTCAACGCTCTGGTGAAGGACAACAAGGGCGAGCTGAAGAAGCTGGACGGCCACCTCGCCGATCTGCAGAAGAAGGCGACGGACCTCGCCAAGCGCTCACCGCGTCTCGACGAGGACCTGGAGTCGGCCGTCGGCCAGATCAATGAGCTCAACTCGGGCGCGAAGAAGGTCGCTCAGGGAGCGGACAAGCTGCACACCGGGCTGGGCAGCGCCAAGACGGGCTCCACCGATCTCGACACCGGCGTCGGCAAGCTCAAGAAGGGCGCCGGCAAACTGGACGGCGGGCTCTTCAAGCTCGCCGACGGTTCGACCGAGCTGGCCGGTGGACTGAACAGCGGCGTGGACAAGATCCCCGACTACGACAAGAAGGACCGCGACCAACGCACCGAGGTGATGGCCGACCCCGTGAAGCTGGCCGGCCAGTCCCTGCACAAGGCGCCCAACTACGGCACCGGCTTCGCTCCGTACTTCATCCCGCTCTCCCTCTGGGTGGGCTCGATGGTGGCGTACATGATCATCCAGCCGCTCAACCGGCGGGCACTCTCCGCGGGCACCTCCGCCTGGCGGATCGCGCTGGCCGGCTGGCTGCCCGTCGCCGCGATCGGTCTGCTGCAGGTCGGCGCGCTCATGTCCGTACTGCACTGGGGCCTCGGCCTGCAGATGGCGTACGCGGCCGGCACGATCGGCTTCCTCGCACTGGTGACCTGCTGCTTCGCTGCGATCATCCAGTGGCTGAACGCGCGCTTCGGAGCCGCGGGCCGGATCCTTGTACTGGCGTTGCTGATGCTCCAGCTGACCTCGGCCGGCGGCACCTACCCGGTGGAGACCAGTCCGGCGTTCTTCAACGCGATCCATCCCTACCTCCCGATGAGCTACGTCATCGACGCGCTGCGCAGGCTCATCACGGGCGGCGGCCTCGGCCCGGTGTGGCAGGCCTGCGCGGTACTGGCCGCCTTCACCGCGGGCGCGATCGCGCTGACTGCCGTGTCCGCACGGCGCAAGCAGGTGTGGACACTGGACCGTCTGCACCCCGAGCTGAGTCTGTGAGAGCGGCCGGACCTGTGAGAATCGACGCCATGGACGCCATGGACAGCACCAGCACCAGACGCCGGGCGACCCGGGCAAAGCTCTACGAGGCCGCGGTGACGCTCATCGCCGAGCAGGGCTTCTCCGCCACCACGGTGGACGAGATCGCCGAACGCGCCGGGGTCGCCAAGGGCACGGTCTACTACAACTTCAAGAGCAAGACCGAGCTCTTCGAGGAGCTGCTGCGGTACGGCGTCGGGCTGTTGACCGCCTCGCTGCAGTCCGCCGCCGACGAGACGGCGGAGCGCGGCGGCACCAAGGTCGAGGCGCTGGACGCGATGATCAAGGCCGGTCTGGGCTTCATCGAGCGCTATCCGGCCTTCACCCAGCTGTACGTCGCCGAGCTGTGGCGCACCAACCGGGCCTGGCAGTCGACGCTTCTCGTCGTACGGCAGCAGGCGGTTGCCGTGGTCGAGACGGTCCTGCGGGAAGCCGTCGAGAGCGGCGAGCTGAGCGAGGAGATCGATGTGCCGCTGACAGCCGCCGCGTTGGTCGGGATGGTGCTGGTGGCGGCGCTGGACTGGCAGGCGTTCCAGCCGGAACGCTCGCTCGAGGATGTGCACTCGGCGCTGTCGCGGCTGCTGCACGGCCGTGTGAGCGGCCGTTAGGTCTTCCGTACGAGGGCAGAAAAGTGCCGGTCCGGCGAGGCTCGATCCCCCCGAGCCCCGCCGGACCGGCGTTTCCCCCGTGTCCCCGTTTACCCCCGTGCCGGAGAACCCGTTTACCCCCGATTTTCCCCCGTGGTCACTGGGTACTCCGTCGTACTCCCCCGTTCCGTCCGGGGAGCCGCGCCGTTCCGCCGCCCCGTGTCGGCGGTGCCGGCGCCGCGCCCCTTCCGTGGTCTCCACTCTTCCTTCTGCGCAGGTGGAACCCCATCCGCGCGCGTACTCATCTCCCCCACTAGGTACGGGTACTCAGTCATCCGTGCTCATCCCCACCCGCGCGGGTCGAAGTCTGGTTACGATCGCGTCCGTGTCCGTACTCCCTCTCGTCTTCACCAGCGGCTGGGCCAGCGGGATCAACGCCTACGCGGTGGTCCTGTTGTTCGGCGTCTTCGGCGCGACCGGGCTCACCGACGAGGTGCCCGCGTCTCTGCAGCGCACCGATGTCCTGATCATTGCGGGCGTGCTGTTCCTCTGTGAGGCGGTTGCGGACAAAATCCCGTACGTCGACTCCATATGGGACACCGTGCACACCGTGCTCCGGCCGGTGGCGGGCGCGGTCGTGGCCGCACTGCTGGCCGGGGAGAACGGCTCGCTGCCGGAGCTCGCGGCGGCCGCCGTCGGCGGCTCGACCGCGCTGATGAGCCATCTGGTCAAGGCCGGCACCCGGATGGCGGTCAACACCTCGCCCGAGCCGTTCAGCAATATCGCGGTGAGCATGGCGGAGGATCTGGGCGTCGCCGGGATCATCACCTTCGCGCTCTTCCATCCGCTGGCGGCTGCCCTCATCGCCGGGACACTGCTCCTGCTGGGCATCGTGGTACTGGCCTTCCTCGCCACGAAGATCCGCCGTTTTCTGCGGCGCAGAGCACAGCGCCGCCAGGAGAAACGGCCGGTGGGCGCGGAAGCGTCCAGAGCGCCCTGGTGACCGGACCGCCCGGACGGGCCGCCGGGACGGACTGTCAGTGGTGGCCGATAAAGTCGCGGACATGGCACGGATTGCGGTGATCGGCGCCGGGATGGGCGCCATGGCGGCTGCCGCCCGGCTGGCCGTGGCAGGCCACCGGGTGACGGTGTACGAGCGGTCGGCGACTTACGGCGGCGCGGTGGGCCGGTTCGAGCGCGCGGGCTTCGTCTTCGACACCGGGCCCGGTCTGCTGCATCTGCCTGCCGTCTGGCGGGACTTGTTCGTCAAGACCGGCAAGGAACCGCTGGAGCAGTGCGTCGGGCTCGTCCAGGTGGACCCGGCGAGCCGGCATCTCTTCGCCGACGGCACCGAGGTGTCCCTGCCGAACGCCTCGCGGGCCGGAGTCGTCTCCGCGCTCGAAGCCGCGCTGGGCGCGGGAGCGGGCGAGCGGTGGGGCACGTTCCTGGGCCGGGCCCGGGACGCCTGGGACCGTTCCCGGCGGCCGCTGCTCGAAGAGCCCCTGTGGACCGACTGGCAGGTGCTCGGCCGCGATCCCTATCGGGCGCCGCGGCAGCGCACGTTGCTGCGCAGCCGACAGGCGTCCACGGTCTCCGAGGTCGGCGCCTGGGAGCTGGCCGACCCGCGGCTGGCCGCGCTGCTCGAGGGTTACGCCCTCTCGTACGGCCTGGATCCCCGGCATGCCCCGGCGGGTGCCGCCCTGCTGCCGTACATGGAACAGACCTTCGGCAGTTGGTATGTCGAGGGCGGGATGCGGGAGCTGGCCCGCGCGGTCTACGAGCGGTGTCTGGCCCGGAAGGTGGACTTCGCCTTCGGGACCGAGGTGGCCCGCATCGTCGAGAAGGACGGGCGGGCGGCGGGAGTCGAGCTCGTCGGCGGCACGGTCGCCGCGGCCGACCATGTGGTGGCGGGCATCGAGGCCGCCGATCTGGTCGGGCATGAGCTCTGGCAGGACGGAGACGTACGGCCCCAAGGGGGCGCCGGTGGTTCACAGTTGCCGGGCAGGTTCACCGTGCTGCTGGCGCTGCGCGGGGCGCGGCCCGCGTCGGCCGTCCACCGGAGTGTGGTGCACGCGCCCGACACCGGCGCGGAGGCTGCGGCCGTCTTCGGCGGCCGGACGGCCGAGCGGCCCACCGTCACCGTGCTGCGACCGGACGATCCGCGTACCCGCCCGGACGAGGAGCACGAAGCGGTGACTCTCGCCGCGACCGTCGCGGCGCAGGGCGGCCCGGTCGACTGGACGGACGCGGCGCTGCGCGAACGGTACGCCGAGGTGCTCATCGACGCCGCGGGCGCGGCCGTGCCGGAGATACGCGAGCGCCTGCTGTGGCACGAGATCCGTACGCCCGCGGAGACGGGTGCACTGTCCGCGCCCGCGCTCGCCGGGGACGGCGGGCGGTATCTGCACCCGGCGAACAGCACCCGGCTGCCCGGTCTGTATCTGGCGGGCGGCCGGGCGCACCCGGGCGGCGGACTGGCGCATGCCGGGATGTCGGGGGCGCTGGTGGCCGGCCTGATCGTGGAGGGGGCGGACTTCCGCGGCTCTCAGTGAGCCGCCGCCGGTGCCTCAGTAGCGGTACTGCTGCTCGTTGTACCCGGGGTCGTAGCCGTACGGAGAAGGCTGCTCCTGCGGCATCGGCGGCGCCTGCTGCTCGCCCTCCCGCTGCTGCGGGACCCACACCCCGCCGGCCGGCGTCTCGCTGTACGGCTGCTGGGCGTACGGGTCGGCGTACTGCTGCTGGCCGCCGTAACTGTCGTAGCTCTCGTACGCGTTGTACTGCTGGCCGCCGACATAGGGGTCGGAGTACGCGGCGTACGCCTGCTGCCCCGTCCCGTAGTCGTACTGCCCGGCGTATATGTCCTGGCCCGTCGGCTGCTGATCGTAACCGGAGCCGGTCGGCTGCTGACCGTAGCCGGAGTAGGTGTCGTAGCCCGTGCCGTACGTGGTGTAGTTCTGGCCCTGGTCCTGCTGCTCCGCCGCATAGGCGGCCTCGCTGTACACGCCGTACTGGCCGGTGTCGTCCGGCAGCGGCTGCGGCTCGTAGACGGCCTCGGGCTCAGGTTCCGCGGGAACAGGCTCATAGGCGAGGTCGGAGACCTCCAGTGTCGGCTCGCGCGAGGCGGCCGTGTCCTGATGGCCGCCGGACCTGCGCCGACGGCTCGCTCCCGGGCTGCCGCCGAGCGCCCAGCCGGTGGAGAAGCCCTTGCGGAAGGAGAGCGTGACATACGTCTGGCCGACGGCGAAGGCGATCGCGCCGAGCGCGATCACCACGACGGAGGGCATCAGTACGCCGAGCACCACGCACAGGAAGCCGGCGAAGGCGAGCAGCCGCCAGCGCAGCCGCGCCTTGTACTGCAGCAGCACCTCACCGAGCAGCCACAGCGCGACGATGCCGAACGCGATATAGAGGACCGTCCAGCCCATGCCCGCCCCTCTCCTGCGGCCGCCGCTCCGGGTCGGAGTGGGTACGACCGATCACGACTGCTCGTGCAGTCCGAGATTCTCGTAGATCTCGAGCGTCGCCGTGGAGTTGTTGAGTGTAATGAAGTGCAGACCGGGGACACCCTCGGAGAGCAACCCGGCGCAGAACTCCGTCGCGAACTCGATGCCAATGGAGCGTACAGCGGCGGGATCGTCCTTGACGGAGAGGACCCTCTCTTTGAGCTCGGGCGGGAACGCGGCGTTGCTGAGCTGCGCGAACCGTTCGAGCTGCTTGACGCTGGTGACCGGCATGATCTCCGGGATGATCGGGGTCGCGCAGCCCGCGGCCTCGACCCGGTCACGCAGCCGCAGATAGTCCTCGGGCTGGAAGAACATCTGCGTGATCGCGTAGTCGGCGCCGGCCCGGCACTTGTCGACGAAGTGCTGGATGTCGGTGTCCCAGTCCTCCGAACGCGGGTGCATCTCGGGGAAGGCCGCGACGCCGACGCAGAAGTCCCCGGACTCCTTGATCAGCTGTACGAGCTCGGCGGCGTACCGCACACCGTCGGGGTGCTTGACCCACTCGCCCATCGGGTCGCCGGGCGGGTCGCCACGGACGGCGAGGATGTTGCGGATCCCGGCATCGGCGTACTGCCCGATCATGTTGCGCAGCTCGGCCACGGAGTGGTTCACCGCGGTGAGGTGCGCGACCGGGGTGAGCGTGGTGTCGGCGGCGATCTGCTGGGTGGCCTTGACCGTGCCGGCGCGCGTGGAGCCGCCTGCGCCGTAGGTCACCGAGACGAAGTTGGGGGCCACCGCTTCGACCCTGCGCAGCGCGTTCCAGAGGTTCCGCTCGCCCTTCTCGGTCTTGGGCGCCCAGAACTCGAAGGAGTACGAAGTTTTGCCGGTTGCAAGCAGCTCACGCACGGTTCGTGCGTGATCCGTCCTGGTCGAAGCTGTACCGAGGGCCATACCCGCAGGTTAACCACGCCTCGCCGGTCACCCAACCGCACGAGGGGAATATGCCGGATTTGTCGGCCTACTGTCCACCCCTCGGACAGTTACCCGATCCGCTCCCCCACGCGCTCCCCCACGCGCTCCCGCACGCGCTTCGCCAGCGCCGCTGTCGCCGCGGCCGGGTCGTCGGCCTCGGTGATGGCCCGTACGACGACGATCCTGCGCGCGCCCGCGTCCAGCACCTCGTCCAGATTGCCGGCGTCGATCCCGCCGATCGCGAACCAGGGCCGGTCGGTCTCCAGCGCGGCTGTGTACCGCACCAGGCCCAGTCCCGGGGCATACCGTCCGGGCTTGGTCGGGGTGGGCCAGCAGGGGCCCGTGCAGAAGTAGTCCACGCCGGGCTCGGCGGTGGCCGTGTCCACCTCGGACTCGGCGTGCGTCGAGCGGCCTATGAGCACCTCGTCACCGAGGATCGCGCGAGCGGCCGGGACCGGCAGATCGCCCTGTCCCAGATGCAGCACGTCGGAGCCGATGGCGTGCGCCACATCCGCCCGGTCGTTCACGGCGAGCAGCCTGCCGTGTCTGCGGCAGGCGTCGGCGAAGAGCCGGAGGTGATCCAGTTCCTCACCGGCCTCCATGCCCTTGTCCCGCAGCTGCACGATGTCGACCCCGGAGGCGAGCACGGCGTCGAGGAACTCCGCGAGGTCACCCTGCTTCTTCCGGGCGTCCGTGCACAGATAGAGCCGGGCGTCGGACAGCAGCGCACGAGCCGTGGACATGGTGGTTCCCCCCGGTGGGTCGGCGGTGTACGGGCAGGGCGGCACAGCCCCCGGCCCGCACACCGCGTGTTGTTGTCGTCAGGACGTCAGACGGCGAGCGCCTGGGCCCGGCGCTTCACCTCCGTGCCGCGATTCTCGCTGAGCGCCTGCGCGGGCGTGCCCGGCAGGCTCGGGTCGGCGGTGAAGAGCCATTCCAGCATCTCTTCGTCGGTGAAGCCGTCGTCCCTCAGGAGCGTCAGGGTCCCTGCGAGCCCCTTGACCACCTTGTCGCCGTCGATAAAGGCGGCAGGCACCTGAAGCGCCCGGTTCTCACCACGGCGTACGGCGATCAGCTGGCCTTCCTTGACCAGCTGCCGTACGCGTGTCACCTCGACATCGAGCATTTCCGCGATGTCAGGAAGGTGGAGCCAGGCGGGGACGAGAGCATCGATCTTTGCGTCAATCTCGGTCACAGGACAAGCGTGCCATCCCGGACTGACAGTCGGTAGCCGGACCCTAGTCGGCCGCCGCCTTCAGAGGGACGGACGGGTCGGCGGCGCGCGCCGGATCCAGCCGGATTCCGGACAGGATGAGCTTGCGTCCTTGCGCCAGATCACGGGCTCTGCCGACGGCGAGAAGCGCGACCAGAGCGCCGTCCCGCAGCCAGAGCACCGACCAGGTCGCGCCTGCCGGATCGCCGCGCCACACCATCGTGTCGGCGGCCTCATGATGGCCCGCGTACTGCACAAAGCGCCCGAACTGCTCGGACCAGAAGTACGGCACCGGGTCATAGACCTCCGGTGGCTCCTGTCCCGGCGCGCCGCCGATGACATTGGCGGCGACCGTACGCGGCCCCTGCAGAGCGTTGTCCCAGTGGTGCACGAGCAGCCGCTCGCCGTAACGGCCGGACGGGAAGGAGGCGCAGTCCCCGACGGCGTACACATCGGGCAGCGAGGTGCGCAGATACGCGTCCGCGGTGATTGCGCCGTCCGGGCCGAGCGCGATGCCGGAGCCGGCGAGCCAGGCGGTGGCGGGCCGGGCGCCGATGCCGACGACCACGGCGCCCGCCGGAAGCTGCCGGCCGTCGGCCAGGATCACCGCGCCGGGCTCGATGTCCGCCACGCGCGCGTGGGTGAGCAGTTCGACGCCGTACTCCGCGTACCAATCGGCCATCGGGCCGGCGACCTCGGCGGGCAGGGCTCCGGCCAGCGGGCGCCCGGCGGCCTCGACGACAGTGACCGTGCAGCCCGCCTCACGGGCGGCCGTCGCGAACTCCGCGCCGATCCAGCCCGCGCCGACGACCACTATGTCGTGCTGCTCCGTGAGAACGGGGCGCAGCCGCGCGGCGTCGTCGAGGGTACGCAGCAGATGGACGCCGGGTACGCCCACGGCGCCGGGCAGGGTGATCGGTTCCGCACCGCTGGCGATGACCAGGACGTCGTACGGGACCGGACCTGCCGCGGTGTCCAGCTCATGGGCCCCGGCGCGCACTCCGGTCACCTCGCAGCCCAGCCGCAGCTCGATGCCGAGTGCCTCGAAGTCGACGTCGAAGGCCGAGCCCTCCGCCTTGCCGAGCAGGATCGCCTTGGAGAGCGGAGGTCTGTCGTACGGCTGATGGGGCTCGGCGCCGATCAGGGTGACCGGGCCGGTGAAACCCTGCTCGCGCAGTGCCACCGCGGTCTGCACTCCGGCCATTCCCGCGCCGACGACGACCACGCGCCGCTGCGTCTGTGCTGTCTGCTGCTCGCTCACCCGACAACCTTACGCATCTGACAGACCGTCAGGAAGGCAGCTGTTCGACGACGCTCGTCCCGCTGCCCTCCTGGGACTCCCATTCCCAGCTCTCCTCCAGCCGCAGCCGCCCGTCCTCGAGCTCCACGACGGTGGAGAGACAGTGCCCCGAGGACGTTCCGCCGTCCGCCTTCAGCTGCACATAACGGAAGTCGAGCCGGTCGCCCTCCCTGGTGCCCACAAGGTGGCCGCGGAGCACGTCGCCGCCCTCGTACTCGGCCCAGATCCGGCCTTCCTGCTCGTGGTACGTGAACCGGGTCCGGGTCCCCACCTGGCCCGGAGCCTGGTCTGCGACCGGGGAGAGCACGAGTCCGTCGAGCGACCTTGCCACAGTGGCTGCTCCCTTACTGCGAGTTGGGGCCTGGGGTTAGGGTGGCCACCGTAAGGCACTCGCGGGAGCCCGGACGCACCGGGCTGAGAGGGAGGCTGGACGGCCTCCGACCGTACGAACCTGATCCGGGTCATGCCGGCGAAGGGAGGGGCTGGACGCCCATGTCGCGTACCTCAGACGTCCTCGTTGTCGGGGGCGGAATCATCGGCCTGGTCACGGCCTGGCGTGCGGCGCAGCGAGGGCTGCGGGTCGCCGTCGCCGATCCGGAGCCCGGCGGCGGCGCTGCGCAGGTCGCGGCGGGCATGCTCGCCGCCGTCACCGAACTGCACTACGGCGAGCAGACGCTGCTCGGCCTCAATCTGGAGTCTGCGCGGCGCTATCCCGCCTTCGTCGCCGAGCTGGAGGAGGCGAGCGGACAGTCCGTCGGCTATCGCGCCTGTGGCACGCTCGCGGTCGCGCTCGACGCCGACGACCGCGCGCACCTGCGTGAACTGCACGCCCTGCAGCGTCAGTCCGGTCTGGAGTCGGAGTGGCTGACGGGGCGCGAATGCCGCCGCCTGGAGCCGATGCTCGCGCCCGGCGTGCGCGGGGGCCTTCGGGTGGACGGCGACCACCAGGTCGATCCGCGGCGGCTGGCCGCGGCGCTGGTGGCGGCCTGCGAGCGGGCCGGGGTGGTCTTCCAGCGCGGCTGGGCGGAGCGGCTGTCAGTGGTACGGGACCGGGCGGCAGGAGCCGTACTGACGGACGGCAGTGAGCTCGCCGCGGACCAGGTGGTGCTGGCGTGCGGCAGTCTGAGCGGCAGGCTCGGCGGCGTACCGGAGGATGTACTGCCGCCGGTACGGCCGGTGAAGGGCCAGGTCCTGCGGCTGACCGTGCCGCGTGCGTACGCGCCGTTCCTCTCCCGGACCGTGCGGGCCGTGGTGCGCGGCAGTGACGTCTATCTGGTGCCGCGCGAGAACGGCGAGCTGGTCATCGGGGCGACCAGCGAGGAGCTCGGCTGGGACACCACGGTGACGGCGGGCGGGGTGTACGAGCTGCTGCGCGACGCGCACGAGCTGGTGCCCGGCATCACCGAGCTGCCGCTCACCGAGACCCGCGCCGGGCTGCGCCCCGGCTCTCCCGACAATGCGCCGCTGCTGGGCCCGACCGCTCTGCCGGGCCTGCATCTGGCCACCGGCCACCACCGCAACGGGGTGCTGCTCACACCCGTCACCGGCGATGTGATGGCCACGGTGCTGGTCACCGGCGCACTGCCGGACGAGGCCCGCGCCTTCACTCCTCGCCGCTTCTCCCCCGTACCTCAGGAGCAGCTACCTCAGGAGCAGCCCGCATGAACGTCCCCGTGTCCGTCACCATCACCGTCTCCGTCAACGGCGAGGCGCGCGAGTTCGCCACAGGCACCACGCTGGACGCCCTGGTCACGTCCCTCACCGCCGCCCCGTCCGGAGTCGCCGCCGCAGTCAACGAGACGGTCGTCCCGCGCAGCCGATGGGCCGGCACGCGCCTCGGCGACGGCGACCGTGTCGAAGTCCTCACCGCAGTGCAGGGAGGCTGATCAGCCATGGCCGACGACCGTCTCACCATCGGCGGCACCGCCTTCAACTCCCGGCTGATCATGGGTACGGGCGGGGCGCCCAGCCTTGACGTACTCGAACGGTCCCTCGTCGCGAGCGGCACGGAGCTGACCACCGTCGCGATGCGCCGCCTCGACCCGACCGTCCAGGGCTCCGTGCTGTCCGTGCTGGAGAAGCTGAACATCAGTGTGCTGCCCAATACGGCGGGCTGCTTCACGGCGGGCGAGGCCGTCCTGACCGCGCGGCTCGCCCGGGAGGCGCTCGGCACGGAGTGGATCAAGCTCGAGGTCGTCGCGGACGAGCGCACACTGCTGCCCGACCCGATCGAGCTGCTGGACGCGGCCGAGACCCTGGTCGACGACGGCTTCACGGTGCTGCCGTACACCAACGACGACCCGGTGCTGGCGCGGAAGCTGGAGGATGTGGGCTGCGCGGCGATCATGCCGCTGGGCTCGCCGATCGGCTCCGGCCTCGGTATCCGTAATCCGCACAATTTCCAGCTGATCGTCGAGCACGCGCGCGTGCCGGTGATTCTGGACGCGGGAGCGGGCACGGCCTCCGACGCGGCGCTGGCGATGGAGCTGGGCTGCGCGGCGGTGATGCTGGCCTCGGCGGTGACCCGGGCGCAGGAGCCGGTGCTCATGGCGGAGGCGATGCGCCATGCGGTCGAGGGGGGCCGCCTCGCGCACCGGGCGGGCCGCATCCCGCGCCGCCACTTCGCGGAGGCGTCGTCCCCTCACGAGGGCCGCGCGGCCCTCGACCCGGAGCGACCCGCGTTCTGACCGCTGCGCGGAGCCGTTTCCCCATCCCGCCGTCCCCGTGACCCGGGCTGCACCGGACCCCGCTCCTCAAACGCCGGAGTGGCTGGAATCCGGTGATTGAGGACACGCCCGAAGGGCGTACCGGGGTCCGGCGAAGCCCCGGGAAGCGGGCGCTGTCACAGCTCGGCTGCAGTACGGCCCCGGTCTCACCCCGGGGCGTCGGGGCTGTCCGTGGTGACTCGTAGACTCTCCCGCGTGGATACGAGCCTCAAGGACCCCCTCGTCGGGCATGTGCTCGACGGCCGCTACCGCGTCGACGCGCGCATCGCCGTCGGCGGGATGGCCACGGTCTACCGGGCCGTCGACACCCGGCTCGACCGGGTGCTCGCGCTCAAGGTGATGCACCCCGCCCTCGCCGCCGACGCCTCTTTCGTGGAGCGCTTCATCCGCGAGGCCAAGTCCGTGGCGCACCTCGCCCACCCCAATGTGGTGGGGGTCTTCGACCAGGGCGCCGAGGGTGCGTATGTCTATCTCGCGATGGAGTACGTCGCGGGCTGCACGCTGCGCGACGTCCTGCGCGAGCGCGGGGCGCTCCAGCCGCGGGCCGCGCTCGACATCCTGGAGCCCGTGCTGGCCGCGCTCGGTGCCGCGCACCGGGCCGGTTTCGTGCACCGGGACATGAAGCCGGAGAACGTGCTGATAGGGGACGACGGCCGGGTCAAGGTCGCCGACTTCGGTCTGGTACGGACCGTGGGCTCCGTCACCAGCACCACCGGCACGGTGCTCGGCACGGTCTCCTATCTCGCTCCCGAGCAGATCGAGTACGGCACCGCCGACACCCGCGCCGATGTGTACGCCTGCGGGGTCGTCCTCTACGAGATGCTCACCGGCACCAAGCCGCACTCCGGCGACACCCCCGCCCAGGTCCTCTTCCAGCATCTGAACGAGGACGTTCCGGCGCCCTCCGCCCTCGTCCCCGGGCTCGCTGTCGAGCTCGACGAGCTGGTGGCGAGCGCCACCGCCCGTAACCCCGAGGTCCGCCCGCACGACGCGGTGGCGCTGCTCGCGCAGGTCCGCGAGGCCCGTGCGCCGCTCGGTGACAAGCAGCTGGACCTGGTGCCGCCGCAGGCGCACACCGAGGCGCAGGACCAGTCCGGGGAGCAGCGCTCGGACGGGGTCCCCGCCTCCGAGGACCGTACGAGCGTGATCCCGCGTGTGATCCCCCGCGAGGAGCCGGAGGAGCCGGAGGTCAACCGCACCACCCGGCTGGCGATGCCGCCCTCGGCGCCGCCGCAGCCCCCGCAGCATTCCCGTCGGCGCGCCGTCCCCAACCGCGGCGTCCTCGCGCTGATGGTCGCGCTGTTCCTGATCCTCGGTGTGGGCGCCGGCGTCTGGTACATCAACTCCGGGCAGTTCACCCGTGTCCCCGCCCTGATCGGCAAGACCGAGAAGGACGCCAGGCAGGAGCTGAAGAACGCCGGACTGGATGTGCGGAAGGTCCGCTTCGACTTCAGCGAGACAGTCAAGCGCGGCACGGTCATCAACAGCGACCCCGCGACCAACGAGCGCATCCGTGGCAACGGCTCGGTGACGATCGTCGTCTCGCGCGGCCCGGAGATCGTCAAGGTCCCCCAGCTCAAGGGCAAGCCGCTCGCCAAGGCCGAGCGTGAGCTGAAGAAGCTCGGTCTCGCGCCGGGAGTGGTGACCAAGGAGTTCAGCGAGGAGATCGCGCAGGGCTCGGTGATCAGCACGGACCCGGAGGCCGGGGCCGGGCGCAGCCCCGATTCCGCGGTCGCCCTCACCGTCAGCAAGGGCGCTCCGATCGAGGTCCCCGGTGTGACCGGCGATTCCCTGGATGCCGCCACCAGCGAGCTCGAAGGCGCCGGGTTCAAGGTCAAGGTCGCCTCCGCGCAGATCAACTCCCCGGAGGATGCGGGCTCCGTCGCCAAGCAGTCCGCGGCCGAGGGCACTCAGCTGGCCCGCGGTGACACGATCACTCTGACGGTCTCCAAGGGCCCGCGGATGATCGACGTGCCCGATGTGGTCGGCAAGAAGGCCGACGAGGCCACGAGCAGGCTGAAGGCGGCGGGCTTCGAGGTCAAGGTCGAGAAGAGCTTCCCGTTCTTCGGCGACACGGTCGAGAGCCAGTCCGTCGAGGGCGGCGGCCAGGCCCCCGAAGGCAGCACGATCACCATCAAGACCGGGGGGCTGTAGTTCTGATGCGCAACCCCGTCGGCGGCCATGTCCCCGTGGCCGGCGGGCTCGCCACGATCGGTCTCGGTTACGCCCGTGAGCTGGAGGCGGAGACCGTCCAGGTCTTCGTCGCCAATCCGCGCGGCTGGGCGACACCCACCGGAAACCCGGCGCAGGACGAGCAGTTCCGCGCCGAGTGCGCGGCCGAGGGGATCTCGGCGTACGTCCATGCGCCGTATCTGATCAACTTCGGCTCGCACACCGAGGCGACCGTCGAGAAGTCCGTGGAATCCCTGCGGCACTCGCTGCGCCGGGGCCGGGAGATCGGCGCGCTGGGTGTGGTGGTGCACACCGGCTCGGCGACCGGCGGCCGCTCCCGCGAGGTGGCGCTGGCGCAGGTACGGGAGCGGATGCTGCCGCTGCTCGATGAGCTGACACACGACGACGACCCGTTCCTGCTGCTGGAATCAACGGCAGGACAGGGTTCCTCGCTCTGCTCGAGAACCTGGGACTTCGGCCCGTACTTCGAGGCGCTGGACTCTCATCCCAAGCTGGGCGTCTGCCTGGACACCTGCCACATCTTCGCGGCGGGACACGATCTGACCGGCCCGCACGGGATGGCGCAGACTCTGGATCTGCTGGTGGACACCGTCGGCGAGGGGCGACTGAAGCTGATCCACGCCAATGACTCCAAGGATGTGGCCGGCGCCCACAAGGACCGCCACGAGAACATTGGCTCGGGCCATATCGGCGAGGAGCCGTTCCGGGAGCTGATGCTGCACCCGTCGACCGAGGGCATACCGCTGATCATCGAGACGCCCGGGGGCAAGGAGGGGCACGCGGCGGATGTGGTGCGGCTGAAGAAACTGCGCTGAGAAACTCCGCTGAGAGATCTCCATCCAGGAATACCCCCTAGGGGTATGTGGTTGTCGCTGTCGACAGGAACCAGGAACCGCTATCTGGCTTTGGGGGCTTCTCATGCAGCGCGACACCCACACCGGACACGCTCACCACACAGAGCACGCTCACCACGCCCATGAAGAGCACGCCCACGGCATCGGCACGGTCAGCTGGTCCATGGCAGCTCAGGCGACTCTCCACTGCCTCACCGGCTGCGCCATCGGCGAGGTCCTGGGCATGGTGCTGGGCACCGCGTTCGGCTGGGGCAATGTGCCGACGATGATCCTGGCGATCGTGCTGGCGTTCTTCTTCGGCTACTCACTCACGCTGCGCGGCGTCCTCAAGGCCGGCGTCGGCTTCAGCACCGCGGTCCGGGTCGCACTGGCCGCCGACACCCTGTCCATCGCCGTGATGGAGCTGATCGACAACGGCGTGATCGCGCTCTGGCCGGACGCCATGGACGCACAGCTCTCGGACACGCTGTTCTGGGGCGCCCTCGCCGCCTCGCTCGTCCTCGCCTTCGTGGTCACCACACCCGTCAACAAGTGGATGATCGGCCGCGGCAAGGGCCACGCGGTGGTCCACCAGTACCACCACTGACCCGCACCAGGACTCAGAGCTCGGGGCCGTGCCCGGGCTCTTCCTGGTACGAGTAGCGTTGCTCGCGCCACGGATCGCCGAGATTGTGATAGCCGCGCTCCTCCCAGAAGCCACGGCGATCGGCGGTCATGTACTCCACACCCCGGACCCACTTGGGCCCTTTCCAGGCATAGAGATGCGGGACGACCAGCCGCAGCGGAAAGCCGTGCTCGGCGGTGAGCAGCTCACCGTCCTTGTGGGTCGCGAAGATCGCGCGCTCCGAGACAAAGTCGGAGAGCCGGAGATTGGCGCTGTATCCGTACTCGGCCCAGACCATGACATGGGTGGCGTTCGGCGCCGGCGGCGCGAAGTCCATGAGCGTACGGGCGGACACCCCGCCCCATTCGGACCCCAGCATGCTGAACTTTGTCACGCAGTGCAGATCGGCGACGACGGTGGAGAAGGGCAGCGCCGAGAACTCCTCGTGGTTCCAGCAGTGTTTGTCGCCGTCCGCCGTGGCGCCGAAGACCCTGAACTCCCAGCGGTCCGGCTTGAACTTGGGTACGGGGCCATAGTGAGTGACCGGCCAGCCACGCTGCAGTCGCTGCCCCGGCGGAAGCTCGGACTCCTCTGATGCGCGGTATTCCCGGCTCTCCGGCTGACCCATGCCTTCAATGGTGACAGACCGGGAAGGGTGGTCATGACCAGGTCCGAACCGATTCGGGCAACTCACACTAAGCGTGTACTTACTGGACGCTCCTCGACCGCGGTGCGAAGATTCGCGCACCTGCCCCAGTAGTCATTACGCGCGGAAGGAGCCTCTGCGATGCAGGGCGACCACGAGGTCATCGAGTTCCTCAATGAGCAGCTGACCGCCGAATTGACCGCAATCAATCAGTACTTCCTGCATGCGAAGATGCAGGAGAACTTCGGCTGGACGAAGCTCGCCAAGTACACCCGGTCAGAGTCGTTCGACGAGATGCGGCACGCGGAAGTACTGACCGACCGGATCCTCTTCCTCGACGGCCTGCCGAACTACCAGCGCCTCTTCCATGTGCGCGTCGGCCAGACGGTCACCGAGATGTTCCAGGCCGACCGGCAGGTCGAGGTGGAGGCGATCGACCGCCTCAAACGCGGCATCGAGGTCATGCGCGGCAAGGGTGACATCACGTCGGCGAACATCTTCGAGTCGATCCTGGCGGACGAGGAGCATCACATCGACTATCTCGACACCCAGCTGGAGCTGGTCGAGAAGCTCGGTGAAGCGCTCTACATCGCCCAGCTGATCGAGCAGCCGGAGAGCTGAGTCGCCCCGTAGGACTAGGCAGCCTCGCTGAGCTCTGGGTCCACAGCGAGTACGGCGGCGGAGTCGCCCTGTTCGAGCAGCTCTCGGCGGGGGCATGCGCCCCGGCCGAGAATCCCCTGGATCCGGCGTACGCACGATCCGCAGTCGGTGCCGGCCTTGGAGACCGACGCAATCTGGCGGGGGGTGCAGGCACCGCCTTCCGCGTGCTCCTTGACCTGCTTCTCGGTGATGCCGAAGCATGAGCAGACGTACACGGCGGTTCACCTCCCCGGTCGGGATCGCTGGCGCCTTCCCGATGATCGGTGAGGCTAACCTAACCTTACCCGCCGAGCCTGCTGCGCAAAAGTCCCGAATACGAGTGTGGGGCGCGGATCACATCGATCCGCGCCCCACACTCGTACATCGGACTACTGGTCCCGGTACATCTCGGCGACCAGGAAGGCCAGGTCCAGGGACTGGCTGCGGTTCAGCCGCGGGTCGCAGGCCGTCTCGTACCGCTGGTGGAGATCGTCGACGAAGATCTCGTCGCCGCCGCCCACGCACTCGGTGACATCGTCACCGGTGAGCTCGACATGGATGCCGCCCGGGTGCGTGCCGAGCGCCTTGTGGACCTCGAAGAAGCCCTTGACCTCGTCGAGCACATCGTCGAATCGGCGGGTCTTGTGGCCCGAGGCCGCCTCGAAGGTGTTGCCGTGCATCGGGTCGGTCACCCACGCCACGGTGGCACCGGAGGCCGTGACCTTCTCAACCAGCTCGGGGAGCTTGTCGCGGACCTTGTCGGCGCCCATACGGACGACAAAGGTCAGCCGGCCCGGCTCGCGCTCGGGGTCGAGCTTGTCGATGTACTGCAGCGCCTCGTCGACCGTGGTCGTCGGGCCGAGCTTCACACCGATCGGATTGCGGATCTGCGAGGCGAACTCGATGTGCGCCCCGTCCAGCTGGCGGGTGCGCTCGCCGATCCAGACCATATGGCCGGAGGTGTTGTACAGCTGGCCGGTCCGCGAGTCGGTGCGGGTCAGCGCGCCCTCGTAGTCGAGCAGCAGCGCCTCGTGGGAGGCGTAGAACTCGACCGTACGGAACTCCGCCGGGTCCGTGCCGCATGCCTTCATGAAGTTGAGCGCGTTGTCGATCTCCCGCGCGAGCTGCTCGTAGCGCTGCCCGGAGGGGGACGACTTCACGAAGTCCTGGTTCCAGGCGTGCACCTGCCGCAGGTCGGCGTAACCGCCGGTGGTGAAGGCGCGCACCAGGTTGAGCGTCGCGGAGGAGGCGTTGTACATCCGCTTGAGCCGCTCGGGGTCCGGGATGCGGGCCGCCTCGGTGAACTCGAAGCCGTTGACGGAATCGCCCCGGTAGGTCGGGAGCGTCACGCCGTCGCGGGTCTCGGTCGGCTTGGAGCGCGGCTTGGAGTACTGGCCGGCGATCCGGCCGACCTTCACCACCGGGACGGACGCGGCGTAGGTGAGCACCGCGCCCATCTGGAGGAGGGTCTTGAGCTTGTTGCGGATCTGGTCGGCGGAGACCGCGTCGAAGGCCTCGGCGCAGTCGCCGCCCTGCAGCAGGAACGCCTCGCCCTTGGCAACGGCTCCCAGTCGGGCGCGCAGCTGGTCGCACTCGCCCGCGAAGACGAGCGGCGGATACGCCTCGAGGTCCGCGATCACATCGCGCAGAGCCTCGGCATCGGGGTACTCGGGCTGCTGCGCCGCGGGAAGGTCTCGCCAGGTGTTGCCACCGGCAGTGGTGGTCTTAGCGTTCACGGTCACGCCGTCAACATTACGGGGTCTCTGCGGACGTACCCCCGACCGCCCACCAAATGAGACAGGAGTGGACTCGGAGGCGCACCCCTGTCCGTACCGAGACTGCTGTCCGTACCGAATCCGACCGGATCCGTCACCTCGGCACGGTTCGGCGCGGCGCGATGCGTTATGGTCGGCGTCATGTTCGCGCAACCGACTCAGAACTGGTGGTGGACCGCTCATCCGGCGGCCCACTGACTGCGCGTACACCCAATCGCGGAGGCCGCCCGAGGGGCGGCCTTCAGTGTTTCCCGGGTCCCGGGACAGCGGCCGTTCCTCCCACCCGGAAGGAACACGACGCATGCTCATCAGCCGACTGCTGGACGACGACTGCCCGCCCTTCGCCCTGCTGCGCAGACGCACCCCCGGCCACGACCACGACACCGTCGAGGTTCTGATCGGCACCGTTCACGAGGCCGAACGGCTCGCCGACATCCCGGTCGGCGACCGCCCCTCGCTCGCCCTGATCCCGTTCCGCCAGATCAGGGAACGCGGCTTCGACGTACGCGACGACGGGACGCCACTGACCGTGCTCGTCGCCGACGAGAGCCATGAGCTCCCGCTCGCCGAAGCCCTGGAGAGACTGCCCGCGCACGACGTACGGGTCGAGGGCGGGGCCTTCGACGTCGACGACGAGGAGTACGCGGGCATCGTCCGGCGGGTCATCGAGGACGAGATCGGACAGGGCGAGGGCGCGAACTTCGTCATCCGCCGTACGTACACCGGCAGGATCCCGGACTTCGGCCGGGCCGACGCGCTGGCCCTGTTCCGGCGGCTGCTGGCCGGCGAGCGCGGTGCGTACTGGACCTTTGTCGTGCACACGGGAAACAGGGGGCCCGAAGGGCCTTCTTCGGAAGGGCGGCGGCGGGAGACGGGTGGGCGCACCCTGGTCGGAGCCTCCCCCGAGGTCCATGTCCGGATGAGCGGCGGCACCGTCGTGATGAATCCGATCAGCGGGACGTACCGCTATCCGCCCGAGGGCCCGACCCCCGAGGCGCTGCTCGGCTTCCTGGACGACCGCAAGGAGCGCGAGGAGCTCTCCATGGTCGTCGACGAGGAGCTGAAGATGATGTGCACCGTCGGCGACATGGGCGGTGTCGTCGTCGGGCCCCGGCTCAAGGAGATGGCTCATCTCGCGCACACCGAATACGAGTTGAGGGGCAAGAGCTCCCTGGATGTACGGGACGTACTGCGGGAGACCATGTTCGCGGCGACGGTGACAGGATCGCCGGTGCAGAACGCCTGCCGGGTCATCGAGCGGCACGAGGTGGGCGGGCGCGGCTACTACGCGGGCGCCCTGGCGCTGATCGGCAAGAACGCGGGTGGCGGGGAAGGACAGGGCGGCGCGCAGACCCTCGACTCCCCCATTCTGATCCGTACCGCCGACATCGACGCCGAAGGATTCCTGCGGGTACCGGTCGGGGCGACCCTCGTCCGGCACTCCGACCCGGCGGGCGAAGTCGCCGAGACGCATGCCAAGGCGGCCGGTGTACTGGCCGCGCTGGGGGTGCGTCCCGGGCGGCCCGAGGAGCTCGCCGAGCGCCCGAAGCTCGCCGACGACCCGCGGGTGCGGGCCGCCCTGGACGCCCGCCGCGCCGACCTCGCGCCCTTCTGGCTGCGGATGCAGGAGCGCAGCGCCCAGTTGACCGGCCACGCCCTGGTCGTCGACGGCGAGGACACCTTCACCGCGATGCTGGCGCATCTGCTGCGCTCCACCGGCCTGGAGGTGACGGTGCGTCGGTACGACGAGGCGGGCCTGCGGGAATCGGCACTGTCGCACACGGGACCGGTGGTGCTGGGTCCGGGGCCGGGCAATCCGGCCGACGGGGGCGATCCGAAGATGCGCTTCCTGCGCTCGCTCGCAGCGGATCTGCTGCGCGATCACCGCCACGGTCTGCTGGGCGTCTGCCTGGGCCATGAGCTGATGGCGGCCGAGCTCGGCCTGGAGATCGTACGCAAGGACGCGCCGTACCAGGGGGCGCAGGAGCGGATCGACTTCTTCGGGCGTGCGGAGACGGTGGGCTTCTACAACAGCTTCACGGCGCGCTGCGACGACGCGGCGGCGGTGGAGCTGGAGGCGCACGGGGTCGAGGTGGCCCGCGATCCCCTCTCGGCGGAGGTACACGCCCTGCGGGGCACAGGCTTCGCGGGTATCCAGTTCCATCCGGAGTCCGTACTGACGATGCGGGGCCCGGAGGTGATCCACGGCCTCCTCGCCTCAACCTCGCGGGTCGGCCGGGCCTGATTTGCCCCACCCCGCGTGTCCTCAATCGCCGGACGGGCTGACTTTGTCAGCCTCGCCGGCGATTGAGGCGCGGGGTCCGGGGCGGAGCCCCGGTTACGGGAGGGGGCGGGTAGGGGAACAGCAACCGTCAGCCGAAGAAGACCCCGACCTCCTCGTACAGCTTCGGGTCGACCGTCTTCAGCTTGGCTGTGGCCTCCGCGATCGGTACCCGCACGATGTCCGTGCCCTGCAGCGCGACCATCTTGCCGAAGTCCCCGTCCCGCACCGCGTCGATCGCGTGCAGACCGAAGCGGGTGGCCAGCCAGCGGTCGAAGGCGCTCGGGGTGCCGCCGCGCTGGACATGGCCGAGGACGGTGGTGCGGGCCTCCTTGCCGGTACGCCGCTCGATCTCCTTGGCCAGCCACTCGCCGACGCCGGAGAGCCGGACATGGCCGAAGGAGTCGAGCGAGCCGTCCTTGAGGACCGCCTCGCCGTCCTTGGGCATGGCGCCCTCGGCGACCACGACGATCGGGGCGTAACTGGCCTTGAAACGCGAGTTCACCCAGGCGCAGACCTGGTCGACGTCGAAGCGCTGCTCCGGAATGAGGATGACATTGGCGCCGCCGGCCAGACCGGAGTGGAGCGCGATCCAGCCCGCGTGCCGCCCCATCACCTCGACGACCAGGACGCGCATATGTGATTCGGCGGTGGTGTGGAGCCGGTCGATCGCCTCGGTCGCGATGCCGACCGCCGTGTCGAAGCCGAAGGTGTAGTCGGTGGCGGACAGGTCGTTGTCGATGGTCTTGGGCACGCCGACGCAGTTGATGCCGTACTCGTCGTGGAGCCTCGCGGCGACGCCGAGGGTGTCCTCGCCGCCGATCGCGATCAGCGCGTCCACCTCACTCTTGGCGAGGTTGTCCTTGATCCGGCGGATGCCGTTCTCCGACTTGAGGGGGTTGGTGCGCGAAGAGCCGAGGATGGTGCCGCCGCGGGGCAGAATGCCGCGTACGGCCGGGATGTCGAGTGGAACCGTGTCGCCTTCGAGGGGCCCGCGCCAGCCGTCGCGATAGCCGACGAATTCGTACGCGTACTCCTGCACGCCCTTGCGGACGGCGCCACGGATGACCGCGTTGAGCCCGGGGCAGTCGCCGCCCCCGGTCAGTACTCCGACGCGCATGGAAACTTCCCTTCGCCTGGTGAGCCTTAGGACCGCCACGCTAATGGTGACGCAGGTCACTACGGGATGGGACGAAGGGTCAATTCCTGTGCGCCACGTGGAGGTTGAAGTCCGGCTTTCACTCGTACGAGTAGGGGGCGGGGGTTACGCGTCGTCGAGGCCCCGCTCGATGGCGTACCGCACGAGCTCCACGCGGTTGTGCAACTGGAGCTTGCCGAGGGTGTTCTGGACGTGGTTCTGGACGGTGCGGTGCGAGATGACCAGACGCTCGGCGATCTGCTTGTACGAGAGCCCCTTGGCGACCAGTCGCAGCACCTCGGTCTCGCGCTCGGTCAGCTGCGGGGCCTTCGGCTCGTCGGCGCCGGACGCGGGTACGGGTTCGGAGGCGAGCCTGCGGTACTCACCGAGCACGAGGCCCGCGAGGCCCGGCGTGAAGACCGGATCGCCGACGGCGGTGCGCCGCACTGCGTCCGTCAGCTCGTCCGTGCTGGCCGACTTGAGCAGATATCCGGTGGCGCCGGACTTCACCGCTTCCAGTACGTCGCCGTGCTCACCGCTCGCGGAGAGGACCAGGACCCGCAGGGCGGGGCGGGAGCCGACGAGTTCCTTGCAGACCTGGACGCCCGGCATCCCGGGCAGATTGAGGTCGAGGACGAGAACATCGGGCGCGACGGCCTTGGCACGGCGCACCGCCTGCGGCCCGTCGCCCGCCGTCGCCACCACGTCGAACCCGGCCGCGGCAAGGTCGCGGGCGACCGCGTCCCGCCACATCGGGTGGTCGTCGACGACCATCACCCTGATCGTCTGCCGGTCCGTCTGCGGGTCCGTCTGCGGGTCCGTCCTGCCGCCCACCTGCTGGTTCGTCATTTCCCTGCCTTCCCCCGTGGAACCTTCAATTCGACTTCTGTGCCCTGGCCCGGCACCGAGATCAGCTCGGCCCTGCCGCCCAGATCCCGCAGCCGCCCGCGGATCGAGAGCGCGACACCGAGCCGCCCCTCCCCCTCGGCCTGCGCGAGCCTGCCCTCCGGGATGCCCGGGCCGTCGTCCCGTACCGTCACGATCACTTCTTCCGGCCAGTCCTCGACCAGGATCCAGGCCCGGGCTTCCTCGCCCGCATGTCTGCGGACATTGTCCAGTGCGGCACTGACAGCGGCCGCGAGCTCCGCCGCCGCGCCGGCCGGCAGCAGCACCGGGGCGCCCGGCTCCGAGAAGGTCACCTTCGACCCGGCGTGCCGGGCGAGCAGCGAGCGCAGATCGCGCAGTTCGGGCCCGTCGGGCGGATCGTCGTCGACGTCGACGGTACGGACCAGGGCACCGAGCGAGAAGTCCTCGGAGACGCGCGTGGCGGGCACCAGACCGCTGGAGACCAGGGTGCGCAGGGCGACCTCCTGCTCCCCGGCCATTCTGCCCAGCTCTGCGGCCTCGCCGCCCAGTGCCGTGCCGCGCCGCTGCACCATCGCCAGCACCTGGAGCACGCCGTCGTGGATGTCGCGGGCCAGCCGTTCCCGCTCGCGGGTCGCGGCCTCGATCTCCAGGGCGCGGGCGAGGGTGAGCTCGGAGGCGCGGGCGACCTCGACGACGTAACCGATGGCGATGGAGGCGACCCAGACCAGCAGGACGTTGTGGAAGGTGTCCCGGCTGGGGTGGCCGCGCTCGACGATATTGGCGACGGCGACGAACGAGGACGCGAAGCCCGCCCAGCGCCAACCGCCCTTGATGGCGAAGGCGAGGACGGATCCCGCGGTCCATATCGTCGGCAGGGTGGGGCCGTCGACGGTCTGTGCCTGGGCGTCGGCGAGCGGCGTGAGCATGATGCCGGTCAGCGCGATGGTGAGGTCGGCGACGAGGAAGCGTTTGGTGCAGCGGGTGGCGTTGGTGACCTTGGGGAGCGTGGCCAGCGTCCAGACGGCCATCACCGCGAGGACGGCGACCGCGACCCAGGGGTGCTCGAACTTACTGCGGGTGAAGACGAAGAGGAGCACCGCGTAGATCATCGTCAGTACGCGGTAGGCGGCGAGCGCACGCCACAGCGGCAGCTCGACCGACATCCGCACGACACGCTCGCGCTTGGCCATTTCCCCCCACCCCCGGACGGACGACGCGGCTACGCGGCCGGGCGTTCCGTCTTCCCTGCCTTGTTCGCCTTCGCCGCCGCCTTCTCGGCCTTCTCCGCCACCGCCTTCTCCTCCGCGAGCTGCCGCTTCGCGGCGGTCGCGTAGATGTCGACGTACTCCTGGCCCGAAAGCTTCATGATCTCGTACATGACCTCGTCGGTCACCGAGCGGAGGATGAAGCGGTCGCTCTCCATGCCGTGGTAGCGGCTGAAGTCGAGCGGTTTGCCGATCCTGATCCCCGGGCGCATCAGCTTGGGTATCACCTTGCCGGGCGGCTGGATCTTCTCGGTGTCGATCATGGCGACCGGGATGACAGGAGCGCCGGTGGCGAGCGCCACGCGCGCGAGGCCGCCCGGCTTGCCGCGGTACAGGCGGCCGTCCGGCGAGCGGGTGCCCTCCGGGTAGATACCGAACAGACCGCCGCCCTCGATGACCTCTGTACCTGCCTTGATCGCCGCCTCACCCGCGCCGCGGGCACCCGAACGGTCCACCGGGAGCTGTCCAACGCCCTTGAAGAAGGCGGCCGTGAGCTTGCCCTTCACGCCCGGCGAGGTGAAGTACTCCGCCTTGGCGATGAAGGTGACCTTGCGGTCCAGGACCGCCGGCAGGAAGAACGAGTCCGAGAAGGACAGGTGGTTGCTCGCGAGGATCGCCGGTCCCTCTGCGGGAATGTTCTCGAGGCCCTCCACCCAAGGCCTGAAGGCAAGCTTCAGCGAGCCCCCGAGGGAAAGCTTCATTGCGCCGTAGATCAACTCGTATGCCTCCTGTGTGCTGTCGAACAGACCTTATCCCGGGGTGGGCCCGTGCTCCCCGCTCTGGGGGTGCCTACGGATCTGGTCGGTGTCAGTCCGGTCGCGTACGGTGAAGTACACCTTCAGACACTCACGCTGTGACCTACCGGGGCTGTCACATCAGCGGCTTCGCCGTGGGCCCCCAACCCCGAAAGGAGACCCCGGTGCCGGTCCTCCCTGGAGCCGAGCCGTTCCGCCACGAAGGCGGAGATGTCGGCGTCCTTCTCTGTCACGGCTTCACAGGTTCCCCGCAGTCGCTGCGTCCCTGGGCCGAGTATCTGGCGGAGCGCGGCCTCACGGTGTCCCTGCCGCTGCTGCCAGGGCACGGCACGCGCTGGCAGGACATGCAGGTCACCGGCTGGCAGGACTGGTACGCGGAGGTGGACCGCGAGCTGCGGGTACTGCAGGAGCGGTGCAGCCAGGTCTTCGTCTTCGGGCTCTCCATGGGCGGGGCGCTCACCCTGCGGCTCGCCGCGAAGCACGGTGACGCGGTCAGTGGAATCGTCGTGGTGAACCCGGCGAACAGGGTGCACGGCCTGTCGGCGTACGCCCTGCCGGTCGCCCGCCACTTCGTGCCTACGACAAAGGGTCTGACGAGCGATATCGCCCTGGCGGGCTCGGAGGAGGTCGGGTACGACCGGGTGCCGCTGCATGCCGCGCACTCCCTGCGGAAGTTCCTCCGGCTGGTCGACGGCGAGCTGCCGCAGGTCACCCAGCCGATGGTGCTGCTGCACAGCCCGCAGGACCATGTGGTGCCGCCCGTCGACTCGGCCCGGATCCTCAGCCGGGTCTCGTCCACGGATGTTTCCGAGATCCTGCTGGAACAGAGCTACCACGTGGCGACGTTGGACCACGATGCGGAGCGGATTTTCGACGAGAGTTACGCGTTCATCGGCCGGCTCGCTCCGAGTGTCGGAAAGAAGGGGAGCACGACCGGTGGCTGAGCAGCACGATGCGGACCGCGAGCCGCAGCCGATAGACGAGGAGGCCGCCTGGGCGGCCATCGTCGCCGGGTACGGCGAGGAGCCGGCAGACCCGCCGGGCGCCAAGCCGTTCAAGTCGGTGGAGGGCCTCGCCAGGCTCGAGGCCGAGGTGAACGAGGCGCCCGACGATCCGGAGGACGAGTCCCCGGAGTCCGAGGCCGGGCCCGGCTCCGATGCGGACAGGCCCGCGCTGGGCAGCTCGATCACCTTCGCGCCCGGTGTCGGCGGCCCGCGCGACTACGGCGTGGCCGAGGCGAAGGACGACGACCTCGACGAGAGCGACGAGGGACACTTCGTACCGCCGGAGCCGCCGCCGCTGCCGGATGCGGATGTCACGGCCAAGTTCGCCTGGCTCGCGGTCGTCGGCGGCCCGGTGCTGATGCTGGTCGCCGTGCTGCTGCAGTGGGACATGACGTGGTGGCTGACCACGGTGTGCGTCGGCGGCTTCCTGGGCGGTTTCGCGACTCTGGTGGCGCGGATGTCGCATGACGACGACGAGGACGACGACCCGGGCCGCGGCGCGGTCGTCTGAATTTCCTTCTGCTGATTCCTTCTGGTTCCTTCTACTTCCTTCTGCCGATTGCTTCTGCTGATCTCTTTCTGCCGGCCACGGTTCAGACGGCATGCGCTCCGACCGCGGGGACGCGCAGCGCCGCCAGCACCGGCAGGTGGTCCGTCGCCGCGCGCAAGTCGGACCCGGTGATGCCCGGGATGTCCAACGGCACTCCGCAGCCCAGCACTTGGACGCCTTCGGTCGCGAGGATCGCGTCGATCCGCTGATGCGGGTCATCGGGTGTCGAGGTGTACTCACCGCCCCATGGCGCGACCGCCCAGCAGTCCTGCAGCTCCGCCGCCAGCCGGCGGAAGCTCCGTCCGGTGGGCCGGTCGTTGAGGTCGCCGGCCACGATCGCGTACGGCACGTCCATCGCCGTCAGCCGGTCCAGCAGCATCCCGGACTGTGCGTAGCGCTCGTCCGTCTGCAGGCTCAGATGACAGCTGAGCAGCCCGATCCGGGCGGCCCCGATCCGTACCACCGCCGTGGCGAAGCCCCGCCGGTGCAGGCCTGGAGTGAGCGGCAGCAGCACATCCTCCGTACGCTCCACGGTCGCGCGCAGCGAGCAGAGCAGCATCGGCCCGGTCGCTGTCGCTCCGCCGGTCAGCATCACAAGGTCACTCTTGGCCGCGAGCCGCGCGGCGTGCTTGCGCCAGCGGAAGAAGCGCGGCGCCTCCTGGATGAACACAAGGTCGGGCCGACAGGCGCGGATCACCCGGGCCAGTGCGTCCTCGTCGTCGCGCATCGAGCGGATGTTGTAGCTGAGTACCCGGATCACGGCCGAACCGTCCGGCTCGGTGCGGGAGTCGGGAAGCGCGGTGATCGCCATATGAGCAAGATACGACGGCGCGGGCCTTTTCCGGGGCTTCGCCCCAGGCCACAGACCTCAATCGCCGGGCGGGCCAAAATTCGGCCGCCCGGCGATTGAGGACAGAAATTCGGCGGTTGAGGACAACTAGCCCTGGCGCGCCAGGTCCGCCGCGCCCACCAGGCCCGCCTTGCCGCCCAGTTGGGCCGCAAGCACCTGAGCGTGCGGGCGCCACTTGCCGCCGATCAGCCAGCGGCGGAAGGACTTGCGGATCGGGTCGAGGACCAGCTCGCCCTCGTCCGAGACGCCGCCGCCCACGATGAACGCCGACGGGTCGAAGAGCGAGGCCAGATCGGCCAGGCCCGCGCCCGCCCAGCGCGCCAGTTCGCGGAAGGAGTCGATCGCGACCGGGTCGCCCTGCCGGGCGGCCGCGCTGACGTGCTTGCCCTCGATGCCTTCGACCGTGCCGTCGCCGAGCCCGAGGAGGACCACGGCGTTCTCCGGAGTGGCGTTGGCGCGCTGCTTGGCGTAGCGGACAAGAGCGCGCCCCGAGGCGTACTGCTCCCAGCAGCCCTGGCTGCCGCAGCCGCACAGCAGACCGTCCGGGACCACCCGGATGTGGCCGAACTCCGCGGCCACGCCGAAATGCCCGCGGCGCAGCTTGTTGCCGATGATGATGCCTCCGCCGAGGCCGGTGCCGAGCGTGATGCAGATGACGTCTTCGTGGCCCTGGCCGGCGCCGAAGCGGTACTCGCCCCAGGCGGCCGCGTTGGCGTCGTTCTCCACGACCACCGGCAGCCCGACGCGCTGCTCGATCTCGTCCTTCAGCGGTTCGTGGCGCCAGTCGATGTTCGGCGCGAACAGGACGGTGGCGCGCTTGTCGTCCACGTATCCGGCGGCGCCGATGCCGACGGCCTCGATGTCGTGCCCCTTGCCGGCCCCTGCGACGGCAGAGGAGATCGCGTCGACGATGCCTTGTGGGGTCGCCGGCGTGGGCACCGTGTGCGTCTCGAGAATGGTGCCCGCTTCGTCGACGACGCCCGCTGCGATCTTCGTACCGCCGATATCGACGCCGATGGTGAGTCCCATGTGTCCCTCAGTTTTCGGTCGAGCCCCGCTAAGGCCAACCGTACCCGAGGGCGGGCACAGTCCTGATCAGTCCAGGTCGATGTGCTCGCTCGGCCCCGGGCCCTCGTCCCGCGGGTCCTTGGAGTCTCCGGAGGGCTTCGGCCCCTGGGTCCAGCGTCGCTCGTGCCCCTCGACTGCGGATCGATAGGCGGCAAGCAGCTCGCCGCCCGCCGCCGCGAGGTGGTCGAAGATCTCCGGGTTGCGTTCCATGACCGGCTCGACGGCGGCCTTCGCCTGGCTGACCAGCTGCTGTACGGCGTTCTGCGCGGCCATGCCGGGCAGCGACGTCTGGAACGAGGAGACCTTGTCGGCGACGGCGTCGAGCAGTTTGCGCAGTTCCTCGCCCGCGGAACCGGGCGGCGGCCCGTGCTGCGCGCGGCGGCGGGCCTTCTCCGCCTCAAGATCCTCGGCGCACGCCTTGGCCCAGGCGTCGTCGTCGACGGCGGGACGCTCAGTGGCATCGCTCATGGCGTACTCCTGCGGAAGCGCGGGCGGAACGGAGGGTTCGTACTCTCGACGTTACCCGAATGGAGGCGGCGCGTTCAGCGTGTCCGCGGCCACAGCTCGGGGTCCGGCGTGAAGCGGACCTTCAGCACCTCGTCCGCGAGGCCGGCGCCCGAGACGGTGCAGCGTCGGAGCACTGAGTGCAGCGGAACGATCCTGCGGAACGGGCCGACCGTGACCAGCAGTTCGTCGCCGCGGCGCACCAGCGAGACGTCCTCCTTCACGGCGCCGGGCACGCGGAGCGACCATACGTAGCGCGGGTCGTCCTGGTCGTCCGGCGTCCCCGGGTACTCGACCCGCCAGGGGTCGTCGTAGCGATGTTCGGAGTCCCCGTCGAGTTCGACGGCGAGTCCGTCGCCCTGGAGGAGGCCGCCGCCGGTGCCTGCCTCCTCGAAGGTGGTGCAGGACGACTGTGTGTCGAGGAGCGTGAGGTCGTCGAGGCCGCGTGGGTCGCGGCCGAGGTGCCGTACCTCGCACAGCGAGGCCTCGGGCACCCACTCCTCGTACCACTGGCGCAGATACTTGCCCTGCTGTGCGGAGAGGGTGGCGAGCCAGGTGTCGGCCGAGTCCAGTGGCAGGATCCGGTTCGGTACGACGGTGTCGATCCGCAGTCCGTGCAGCGCGAGACCGGCGCGGGCCGTGTGCAGGGCGTCGGCGGCCGTGGGTCCGGGCTCGGCGACGACCCGCAGGGTCGTGTTGCAGGATTCGATCACTGTCTGGACAGCGGCCAGTTCGGTGTCCCAGCGCCCGGCCGTCTCGTAGAGCCACTGCGCGGGCATCGGTACGCCGGCGAGCTGGGCGAGCATCGGGCGCAGCGCGCGGGCGACCTGCCGTTCGGCCGGCAGCAGCCGGCGCAGATAGCGGCGCAGCTGTTCCGGCAGGGCGAGCAGCGCGATGGTCTCGCGCAGCGGCGGCATGTCGACGACGACCACGTCCCAGTCGCCGTCGGCGGCGGTCTTCAGCGCGCGCAGCAGTGCGAACTGGTCGCTGCCCGGGAGCTCGGTCAGCTCCTCGTCCTCCAGCCGCGCCGCGCCCAGCAGATCGAGCGCGGCGGTGCTGCGCTCCTGGAGGGTGAGCAGCTCGGCGCGGAAGTCGGCGCCGGAGTCGATGCGCGCGGCCCACAGACCGTCCGTGACCTCGGCCGGTTCGCCGAGGTGGCCGGTGACGGGCATGCCGAGAACCTCGCCGGGCTCGGCGGAGAGGAACAGGGCGCGCTTGCCGCGCCGCGCCGCGGCGAGCGCGGTGGCAGCGGCGACGGTGGTACGGCCCGCGCCGCCGAGGCCGGTGACGAGGACCTTGCGCATCAGGCGGCGGGCCCGCTCTCGACGCGCTTCTTCAGGCCGGCCAGGGCGCGGTCGATGATGACCTTCTCGGCCTTGCGCTTGATCATGCCGAGCATGGGGATCTTGACGTCGACGGTCAGCTGGTAGGTGACCTCGGTGCGGTCACCGCCGCCGACCGCGGCGAGGGTGTACGAGCCGTCGATGGTGCGCAGCATCTGGGACTTCACCAGCGTCCAGCTGACCTCGTTCTCACCGTTCCAGGTGTACGCGAGGGTGTGGTCGTCCTTGATCGCGCCGGCGTCGAGGACCAGCCGGACCTGCTCGGCGCGGCCCTTGGCGTCGGTGGCGAGCACCTCGGCCTCCTTCACCTCGCCGGTCCACTCCGGGTAGCGGGCGAAGTCGGAGATCACGCCCATCACGTCGGCCGGCGCCGCATCGATCGTGATGCTCGAGCTGGTGTGTTCCGCCATCGCTGCGGCTCCTCACAGTGCGGTACGGACCGGGGGTGGTGTGGTGTGCAGGCTATCGCGACCTGACCGGCCGCCACTCCATGGCCCGGTCTCACCATTCCAGGGCCCAAGGTCGCCCGGTCGACGCGAAATGTCCGACGTTGACGCACTCCGTCGCGCCGATGCGCATCCGGCGGGCGAGCGGCTGGTGGACATGGCCGAAGAGCGCGTACGCGGGCCGGGTGCGACGGATCGCGTCCAGCAGTGCGTGGCTGCCGCGCTCGAAGCGGCGCGCGACGGTGTCGTAGGTCAACTCGGGGACCTCGGGCGGGATGTGCGAGCAGAGCACATCGACCTCTCCGAGCGCCTCGATCTTGGCCGCGTACTCCTCGTCGGAGATCTCGTACGGGGTACGCATCTCGGTGCGCAGTCCGCCGCCGACGAAGCCGAAGACGCGGCCGCCGATCTCGATGCGCTCGCCGTCCAGGACGGTGGTGCCGGGGCGTGCGTACTCCGGCCAGAGAGACGGTATGTCGACATTGCCGTAGGTGGCGTACGTCGGGGTGGGGAAGGCCGCGAACATCTCGGCGTACTGGCGTCGTACGGCCGACTCGATGGCGCTCTCCCGGTCCATCTCGAGCTCGGACCAGAGTCTGCGGCCCAGCTCACGGGCCTCGTCGAAGCGGCGGGCCGTGCGCAGTTCCACGATCAAGTGGGCGTTGTCGACGCCGAAGAGGTCGGGGAAGATGCCGCGCGAGTGGTCGGCGTAGTCGAGGAAGAGCACCAGGTCACCGAGACAGATGAGTGCGTCGGCGCCGTCGCCCGCCATGGCGAGATCTTTGGCGTTGCCGTGCACGTCACTGACCACATTGACTCGCATGCCTCGCATGACGATCACCCTAGGACGCCCTGTTGCGCCTGGGTAGGGCGGGGCGGACCAGCCGTTCTACCGAGTCCTCTCGAGTGTGGACTACTCTGCGCGAAGTACTGCCATAAGCGTGTGACGCAGCGAACATCTGGCCTGAACCCCCTATCCGGAACCGAGTACTGGTGGGTAACGTCCGGGCAGTCCAGTCGTGCTCACCCCACATGAGCACCTGCCCGATCTTGGACCGCTGCCGGTGCATCACACAGAGCCGTGGCGCCGGCGCCCGATGAGGAGCAGCAGTCTTGCGCGAGTTCAGCCTTCCGGCCCTGTACGAGGTCCCTGCGGACGGCAATCTGACGGATCTCATCCGCCGCAATGCCACTCAGCATCCCGATGTTGCCGTCATGGGCCGCAAAGTGGCGGGCGTCTGGACGGACGTCAGTGCCAAGCAGTTCCTCGCGGAGGTGCGGGCCGCAGCCAAGGGCCTGATCGCCGCGGGTGTCCAGCCCGGTGACCGGGTGGGCCTGATGTCCCGCACCCGGTACGAGTGGGTGCAGCTCGACTTCGCGATCTGGAGCGCAGGCGCGGTCACCGTCCCGGTGTACGAGACCAGCTCCGCCGAACAGGTCCAGTGGATCCTCGGCGACTCGGGCGCGGTCGCGGTGATCGTCGAGAGCGACACGCACACCGCCGCCGTGGAGTCCGTACGGGACCGGCTGCCCGGTCTGCGGAATGTCTGGCAGATCGAGAAGGGCGCGGTCGACGAACTGGTCGCGGCCGGCGCCGATGTCAGCGACGAGACGGTCAACGCGCGCAGCGCCGCCGCCAAGGCGGACGACCCGGCGACCATCGTCTACACCTCGGGCACCACCGGCCGCCCCAAGGGCTGTGTGCTCACTCACCGCAGCTTCTTCGCGGAGATCGGCAACCTGGTCGAGCGCCTCAAGCCCCTGTTCCGTACCGGCGACAGCTCGGTGCTGCTCTTCCTCCCGGCCGCGCATGTCTTCGGCCGCATGGTCGAGCTCGCCGCCGTGATGGCGCCCATCAAGCTCGGCTGCGTACCGGACATCAAGAACCTCACCGATGAGCTGGCCTCCTTCCGGCCGACGCTGATCCTCGGTGTGCCGCGCGTCTTCGAGAAGGTCTACAACTCGGCGCGGGCGAAGGCCCAGGCGGACGGCAAGGGCAAGATCTTCGACAAGGCCACGGACACGGCGATCGCCTACAGCAAGGCGCTCGGCACACCCGAGGGCGCCTCGATGGGTCTCAAGATCAAGCACAAGGTCTTCGACAGGCTCGTCTACAGCAAGCTCCGTGCGGTGCTGGGCGGGCGCGGTGAGTACGCGGTCTCCGGCGGGGCTCCGCTGGGCGAGCGGCTCGGCCACTTCTTCCGCGGTATCGGCTTCACGGTGCTCGAGGGCTACGGCCTCACCGAGTCGTGTGCGGCGACCGCGTTCAACCCGTGGGACCGGCAGAAGATCGGCACGGTCGGTCAGCCGCTGCCGGGCTCGGTGGTGCGGATAGCGGACGACGGCGAGGTGCTGCTGCACGGCGAGCATCTCTTCCAGGGGTACTGGAACAACGAGGCCGCGACCGCGGACGCGCTGGCCGACGGCTGGTTCCACACGGGCGACATCGGCACCCTGGACGAGGACGGCTACCTCGCGATCACGGGACGCAAGAAGGAGATCATCGTCACCGCGGGCGGCAAGAACGTCGCTCCCGCGGTGATCGAGGACCGCATCCGCGCGCATGCGCTGGTCGCGGAGTGCATGGTGGTGGGCGACGGACGCCCGTTCGTGGGTGCGCTGGTCACCATCGACGAGGAGTTCCTCGGGCGGTGGGCCGCGGACAACGGCAAGCCCGCCGGTTCGACGGCGGTCGAGCTGCGCGACGACGCGGATCTGCTGGCGGAGGTCCAGCGGGCGGTGGACGACGGCAATGCGGCCGTGTCCAAGGCGGAATCGGTGCGGAAATTCCGCATTCTCTCCTCCCAGTTCACTGAAGAGGCGGGGCACATCACGCCGTCGCTGAAGCTGAAGCGCAATGTGGTGGCGAAGGACTTCGCCGACGAGATCGAGGCGATCTACCGGGGCTGAGCGCCTCGGTCGGTCAGCCTCTGTTCAGGCCCTGTTCCCTGTTCAGCCCCTGGGGTCCTCGGCGAGGATCCGGGTCATGTTCCGTTCGGCGAGTGCGGTGATCGTGACGAACGGATTGACCCCGATCGAGCCGGGGACCAGGGCGCCGTCGGTGACGTACAGCCCCGAATATCCTTTGGCGCGGCCGTAGTTGTCGGTGGCCCGGCCCAGTACACAGCCACCGAGCGGGTGGTACGTGAAGTCGTCGGCGAAGGGCTTGTTGCCGCCGAACAGGTCGTACCGGTAGATGGTCACGTTGGCCTTGTTGATGCGGTTGAAGAGCGATTTGGCCGCGTTGACGGAGGGCTGGTTCTGGGACCGGGTCCAGTTGAGTTTCGCGGAGTCGGTGGCGGCGTCGTACGAGAAGGTGCCGCGCTCGGGATTCTTGGTGATCGCCAGATAGAGGCTGATCCAGTGCTCGAATCCCATCGGCAGCGGCGCTATCTCCGCGAAGACGGGGTTCGTGGGGTTGGCCCAGTCGTCGATGCCCATGGTGGGCATGGTCGCCTGGTTCGCTCCGACGGTGTCCCAGATGTGGTTGGCGCGGCCGGTCATCACATTGCCGTTGTGGCCCCAGCCTCTGCCGACCTCGGTACTGAGGGCGGGCAGTGTGCCGGTCTCCCGGGCGCGCAGCAGGAGTTCGGTGGTGCCGAGGCTGCCGGCGCCGAGGAAGAGCTGTTTGCAGCCGAGTTCTCCGGTCTCGACGACCCGGCCCGCGTTGTCCGTCACATCGACGGTCAGGACGTAGCTGCCGTCGGGCTCTCTCCGGATCGCTCTGGCCCGGTTCATGGTCTGGATGGTGACGTTGCCGGTGCCGAGGGCGGCCGCGAGGTAGGTCTTGTCGACGCTGCGCTTGCCGTGGTTGTTGCCGTAGATGACCTCGCCGGCGAGCGCCGACCTGGTGGCCTGGCCCGCGGCTTCGCGCTGCATGTAGCCGAAGTCGTAGACGTTCGGGACGAAGACGGTCTTCAGTCCGGCGTTCTGGGCATGCTTGCGGGAGATCCGCGAGAAGCGGTACCACTCGGTGGACTCGAACCAGGCCGGGTCCACTGTGTTGACGCCGAGCATCGCGCGGGCCCGCGGGAAGTAGGTGTCGTACATCTCCGCGGCGTCGACCTGTGGCAGGACCTCGGAGAAGTACGAGCGCAGCGGGGTCACCGCCATTCCGCCGTTGACCAGCGATCCGCCGCCGACTCCGCGGCCGACGAAGACCGACATCTCGGCGTGGTGGACGCGGTCGAGTACGCCGGGGTAGCGGCTGATGTTCTTGTTGACGACGTCCAGCCAGAGGAACGTGGCCAGCGGCGCCTCGGTGCGGGTGCGGAACCACATGGAGCGCTGGTCGGGCGCTCCGGTGGTGCAGAAGATCTTTCCGTCCGGGCCCGGGGTGTCCCAGAGACGGCCCATCTCCAGGACGACCGTGCGGACGCCCGCCTCGCCGAGGCGGAGGGCGGCGACGGCCGCGCCGTAGCCGGAGCCGATCACGACGGCGGGGGCGTAGTCGGCGGCGGAAGGCTCCACGGCGGCTGCCGAGGAGAGACCGATGCGGGTGAAGCCGAACGCGGCCGCGGCCTGCAGGGCTGCGATGCCCAGCAGTTGACGGCGCGTCAGATGTGATGTCATGAGCGCATCATGAGCGGAATATCCGACTCCGCCCATATGTCGCGCAGACCTAATCTGAAAGACCGTCAAGAGTGCGTCTTCGGCCGCGAGGGCCGCACGCCTCGGCCACGGCCGGAGGGGCGGACCGGCGGACGCATGCCGTGACGCGCCCGGCCGACGGGTCGCCGGGCTGCCGTCGCAGCAACGCGGTCGGAGCCATGTGGCCGCAGGAACCGTCAGGGGGCGCCGGAGAGCGGCCAGGGAGCCGCCACAGGGCCGCCACAGAGCGTCAGAGCAGCGTCTTGAGCTTCTCCGCGAGCAGGTCCCAGCGCCACTTCTCCTCGACCCACTCGCGGCCGCGCTCGCCCATCCGCCGGCGCAGTTCGGGGTCCTCGAGCAACGCCACGATCCGCTCGGCCGATTCCTCGGCGGAGCCACCGCGGACCACCCAGCCCGTCTCTCCGTCGAGCACGGCGTCGGGGGCGCCGCCCGAGTCGCCCGCGACGACCGGCAGTCCGGTCGCCGATGCCTCCAGATACACGATGCCGAGGCCCTCGACGTCGAGACCGCCCCTCCGGGTACGGCAGGGCATGGCGAAGACGTCACCCGCGCCGTAGTGGGCGGGCAGCTCCTCCCAGGGGACGGAGCCGGTGAAACGCACGGACTTCGCGACCCCGTTCTCGCTCGCCAGCTTCCGCAGATCCTTCTCGTACGGACCGCCGCCGACGATCAGCAGCACCGCGTCAGGCACCTTCGCCAGGATCGCGGGCATCGCGAGGATCAGCGTGTCCTGGCCCTTGCGCGGCACCAGCCGGGACACACAGACGACCACCGGCCGGTCGGCGAGACCGAGCCGCTCGCGGACCACGTCCCCGCCCGAGCCCGGGTGGAAGGTCTTCTCGTCGACACCGGGCGGCAGTTGGGTCATCCGGCCGGCTGCCCCGGGCGTCAGCGCGGCGGCTATGCGGGAGCGGGTGTACTCACCGAGATAGGTGATCGTGTCCGTGCCCTCGCCGATCCGGCGCAGCAGCCGGCGGGACGCGGGCAGCTGCGCCCAGCCGGCCTCATGGCCGTGGGTGGTGGCCACCAGCCGGCCCGCGCCCGCCCTGCGCAGGGCGGGCGCCATCAGCCCGAGCGGGGCCGCCGCCCCGAACCACACGGATTCACAGCCGTGCTCGCGCAGCAGCCGGGTCGCCCTTCGGGTGACCCGCGGGGTCGGCAGCAGCATCGTCGTACGGTCCCGTACGACGGTGAAGGGCTGCTCGGCGTCGAACGCGGCGGTCGCCTCGATGCCCTCGCGGCCGCGCTTCCAGGTGGAGGCGTAGACAACGAGCTGGTCGGGGTCCAGACGCAGCGCCATGTTGTGCAGGAACGCCTGGATGCCGCCGGGCCTGGGCGGAAAGTCGTTGGTCACGATCAAGGTCTTGTGCATCGTCGCCGACAGTACCGAACGGCCCTGCCTGATCGCTCCCGCACGGCCCTGCCCGGCATCATGGGCACCTCTTATCCGGGACGAAAGGGACGAGGTGCTCATGGCGGGCGTAGGCGGCAGCAAGGGCGGCACACGGCTCTCCGTCGCGGTGTGGATCCTCAGCCGGGCCGCGCTGCTGCTCTGCGTCTTCAAGGTCGTCGTACTGCCCGGCCCCGATGTCACCAGCGATGTCTCGGTGATCTACCAGGGCTGGTACGAGGTGCTGAAGACCGGCACATTTCCGCTGGACGACGTCACCTGGCAGTACCCGCCCGCAGCCGCGCTCGCGATCCTCTCCCCCGCCCTGCTGCCCTTCCTCGGCTATGCCTCCGCCTTCTTCGTCCTCGCCCTGCTCAGTGACGCGCTGGTCTTCGGCCTGCTGCTGTACGCGGCCGGGCGGCCCGGCAAATCGCGGCGTGGCCTGTGGGTGTGGACCTGGGGCGTGCCGCTGCTGGGCCCCACCGCGTACGCCCGCTACGACCTGATGGTCACGGCCGTCGCGGTCGCCGCGCTGCTCGCCGGCGCGCGTCATCCGCGGACGCTGGGCGCGCTTGCGGGCTTCGGGGCGCTGCTGAAGATGTGGCCGCTGCTGCTCCTCACGGGCACCCCGCGCGGCCGGGCCACCCGCCGCTCCTGGACCACCGCCGCGGCCACGGCGGCCGGGCTGACGCTGCTGCTCTTCGCGGCACTGCCGGGCGCACTGGCGTTTCTCGCCTTCCAGCGCGACCGGGGCACGGAGATCGAGTCGCTGGGCGCGGTGGCCTTCCATGTGGCGCGGCACTTCGGCTGGCAGGGCGACGTGCTGCTCCACTACGGGTCGGTGGAGTTCGTCGGCGCGTACGTCCCTCTCGTCTCCACCCTTGCGCTCGCCCTCAGCCTCCTCGCCCTCGGCTGGCTGGTGCTGTGGCGGCTGCGGGCGAAGGAGTTCGGGCCGAGCACGCCGTGCGACGCGGCCTTCGCCGCGGTGCTGCTGTTCACCACCACGAGTCGGGTGATCAGCCCCCAGTACCTGATCTGGCTGGTCGGTGCGGCCGCCGCCTGCCTCAACTTCCGGGCGAGCCGGATGGCCCTGCCCGCCTGGCTGGTGCTGGCCGCCACGGGGATCACGCTGCTGGAGTTCCCGGTCTGGTTCTCGCATGTGGTGGCGAGCGACCCGCTGGGCGTGCTGCTCCTCGCCGTACGCAACGGACTGCTGGTCGCCGCGGCGCTGACCGCCTGCCGACGGCTGTGGCGCCGGACGGTGAGCGGGCCGGGCCACCGTACAGCCCGAGCGCCGATCAGCCTTCCAGCCGCTGGCGCAGATACTCCCGCCACCGCACCGTGAAGTCCGCAGGCGTCGTGCCGAGCACGTCGTTCATCGCTTTCTCCACCGCACCCGCCCGGTCCTTCCCGTCCCCGACGGCCCGGTAGAAAGCCGTCAGCCGCTCCTCGCCCCACCGCGCGGCGATCAGCTCGCAGGCCAGCCAGCCGCCCTCGTACGCCTGCGCCAGCCCGTCCGCGTCGCCGCCGAAGGCGAAGTCCGCGTCGTCCGGCAGCGCGGCGGGCACCTCGCCGCGCTGGACCGCGCGCTGGAGTTCGGGGGCGGTCTGGCCCGTCGTACGACCCGTTCCCCGGTACGCGACCCAGTCCGCGAAACCCTCCGAGAGCCACATCGGCGTGGCCGCCGAGGTATGCGCGCGGGTGGCCACATGCGTGGTCTCGTGGGTGAGCACGACGCCCTGGCCGAAGTCGCCGAGCACTCCGTACGCGTCCGGGTTGACGATCACCCGGTCCGCGGGCGCCGTCCCGGCCGCTCGGGTCTCGCCGGTGGTGACCGCGGCTATCCCGCGGTATCCGGCGGCCGGCGAGCCCAGCAGCGCGCCCATGGCATCCAGCGAGGCGGGGACGAGCACGACCACGTGGCCCGTCCACTTCGATGGCCAGGCGTCGGAGACGGCGGGCACCGCGCCGTCGGCCGTCGCCGCGAGCGCGCGCAGCCGTTCAGCTTTCTGGCCGACGGCGAGGACGATGCTGTGCCTGCCCCGTACGACCTGGACGTCGCCCTGCTGCCAGAGCTGCTGGGCGGCGCCCTTGGCCGCGCGGTCGGCCGTCACGTACCAGTGGCCGTCGCGTTCGGCCAGTTCCAGCCGGCGGGAAGCGGTGACGGGAGCGGCGTCGTAGCCGTCTATCCGGTAGCGCAGTTGGGCTTCGGCGACGGCTCGCGAGCCCTGGCGCCGCACCTGCCCCAGCCGGTACTCCCAGGAGCGAAGCGGTATGTCCGCGAGGTTCTGGAACTCCCGGCTCGCTGTCGTCCGCAGCTGCGTGGCATCGGGCGCGAGAGCGTCCAGATAAGCGGCCCGGTCGTGGGCGAGGACGGCGGCCGCGCGTCCGTCCAGTGTCCGCCGGATGTCCCGCACGATGGTGTCGGACGCCTCGGGGGCCGCGCAGCCGGACGCCAGCAGCGCCGCGGCGAGGCCCAGCCCCGCCGTACGCCGCACTGCCCGAACCCGACGCCTCGTGCGCCCCTGACCTGCCACCCTGCCGATCGTACGGAACGCGGAGCGGTCAGACGCGCGTCACCGAAGAGATCGGCATCATGGCGACCGGGTCGTAGCGCACCGGCGCGCCCGGGTACGGGGCATGCACCACCTGCCCGTTGCCCATGTACATCGCGATATGGCTGGCATCGCTGCGGTATGCCACCAGGTCACCGGGGAGCGCCTCCTCCAGGGATACCTGTCGGCCGGCGTACCGCTGCGCCTGCGAGGTGCGCGGCAGCCCGACTCCCGCCTGGGCGTACGACCACTGCATCAGCCCCGAACAGTCGAAACCGGACGGCCCGTTGGCGCCCCACACATAGGGCCGTCCGACGGCGCTGCGGGCCGCCCTCACGGCCGCGGCCGCCCGTGCCGAAGCGGGCGCGAGGTCGGAGAGTTCGGGCATGGAGCCGCGGCCCGAGCGGGAGACCCGGTCGAAGGCCGCGCGTTCCGCGGACGGGAGGGAGTTCAGCAGCCGCTGCGCCTCAGTGAGCTTGCGCTCGACGGTGCGTTTGTGGTGGGCGGCGGCGGTCCGGCTCCGTTCCAGCTCGGTGAGGTCGCGGGTGACCTCCGCGCGCTCCTGGCCGAGTTTGCGCTGCGCCCGCTGGAGATCGTGCAGGGCGGTCGTCTGGCGCTCGCTGATGCGATCCAAGGTCTGGGCCTTGTCGAGGTAGGTCTCCGGGTCCGCGGAGAGCAGTAACGCGAGCGCGGGGTCGATACCGCCCGAGCGGTACTGCGCGCCCGCCACCGAACCGAGCGCTCCCCGCATCCGGTTGATGCGCTCCTGGCCGCGGGCCACGCTGTCCTGCGCCTGCGCCACCTGCTCACGCAGCCGCGCCATCCGCTCACCGGCCTTGTTGAAGTGCTCGGTGGCCTGCTCGGCCTCCTCGTACAGCCGGTCGACCTTGGTCCGGCCGGCTTCGGTGGCGTCGTGCGGGTCGGCGCTCGCCGGTGCGGCGCCGAGGGCCGCCGCGGCCGTTGCCGCCGCGGCGGACAGGACGGTGACCCGAGCGCTCTGAGTGAGGCCGGACTGTGAGGGTCGGCGATGGGACGCCACGGGCCGCGCTCCCTTCCGCTGTAACGAGGATGTTGCGCGGCAGAGAGTAACCGGGCGAACACGGAGCGGCCAAAAGGCCCAGCCGGGCACATAAAGTGACGCCCCGCCGGAGACCACAGGTCATCGACGGGGCGCAACGTCAGCATGAGTTGACCCAATTCGCCCGTTTGGGCGGATGTGAAGGCGGGTCAGCGACGGATCAGGGGGGCGTCAGATGCGTACGCCGAACTGGAACGGCATGTTGCCGATCGACTCGTAGCGCACGCTCGCGCCGGGCTTGGGGGCGTGCAGCACCTGGCCGTTGCCCGCGTAGAAGCCGACGTGGTGCATGTCGCCGTAGAAGATGACCAGGTCGCCCTGCTGGAGCGCACTCTCCGAGTAGATACGGGTGCCGGCGTTGGCCTGCGCCTGGGAGGTGCGCGGTATGGAGACACCGGCCTGCGCGTACGCCCAGGAGGTCAGCCCGGAGCAGTCGAAGGAGCTGGGGCCGGAGGCGCCGTAGACGTACGGCGAACCGATCTTGCTCTGGGCGGCGGAGAACGCGGCGGACGCCCGCTGCGAGGCCGGGACCGCATTGCCGAGGTCCGCACGCGAGTTGTCGCGGTTGGCGCGGGACTCGTCGGCCGAGAGCGCGGCGCGCTCCTGCGCGGTGAGCGAGTTGAGGAGCTTCTGCGCGGCGGCGAGCTTGGTCTGGACTTCCTTCTTCTTCTCGCCGAGCTGCTTGCGGGTGTCGGCCAGGTCGCCGAGCTTGTCCTGGGCCTCCTTGCGCTGCTGCGCAAGGGTCCGCTGCTTCGCCTGGATCTCGGCGAGCGCCTCGGTCTGCTTGGCGCCCAGCTGGTCCAGCGCGGAGGCCTTGTCCAGGTAACTGTCCGGGTCGGCGGAGAGGAAGAGCTGCACGGCGGGGTCGATGCCACCGGAGCGGTACTGGGCGCTGGCCACCGAACCGAGGCCGTCGCGCAGGGTGTTGAGCTCGTCCTGACCGCGGGCGACCTTGTCCTGCAGCGCGTCGATCTCCTTGTCGAGCTTCGCCTGCTGCTCCTTGGCCCCGTTGTAGTTCTCGGTGGCCTTCTCCGCCTCTTCGTAGAGCTTGTCGACCTTCTCCTTGACCTCGCTCTTGCTCGGCTTCGGGTCGGCCTGGGCGGCCTGGGAGGTCAGGGCTACGGCCGCGGCGGCGGTCGCGGTGAGCACGGTCACGCGGGTGCGGCTCGGCTGCTTGGGTCGACGGTGGGACGCCACGAAGGCGAGCTCCTTCTTCCTCGAGCCGCCTACCGGGCTGTGGGGGGTTGAATCCCCGGCGTCCGCACTTCATTTCCCTGGGAGAAAAAGGGATGAACTGTACGAACTCGGCGGTTCCTTCGCTGTCGCCCCGGATGGGCAATCAACCGCGCGAAGGTTCGAGGCCCGACCCTAGTGACCTTCTTGTGATCAGTTCAAATCCTGATGAGAAAAATCTGCTTCCCCGAGCACATTCTTTACATACATCACACGCGTAGTAGCGGCCACTTGACACTACGTCCGTCAGAGAAATAGCTAATTCGGGCATTTGGCGCAGCAGTTACTAGACGCGCGAAAGCCGCTTCAGCAACAAGGCGGACGCGACCGGCCTGGCGCCGGCCTTCGCCACTCCGTCGGCGACTTCGCGGTCGGTGGAGACCACCACCACGGGCCGGCCCGGCGGCTCCGCCCGTACCAGCTGACGGATCAGCTCGTCCGCGGTCACGCCCGCCTTCGAGAACAGCACCCGCACCCCGCGCGGCGGAGCCAGCAGCACCGGCGCCGCCAGCTCCGCACCGTCGAAGACACAGGTGATCTCGGCACCGGTCTGCGCCGCGAGCATCGAGAGCCCGCCGAGCAGCCGCAGTCGCTGCTTCTCCAACGGCATCGTCGGATAGCCGGTCTTGGTGACGTTGTAGCCGTCCACCACCAGATGCGCCTGCGGCAGCGCGAGCAGCTGCTCGAGCAGGGCGGGATCGGTCTCGGAAAGCGCACGGGCCGCGATGTCCTTGGGTGACATCCGGCCCGGCTCGACCGCGTCGACCGTGTCCGCGGGATGGATGCCGGCGGGCGGCAGGGCCAGCTCGCGGCGCAGCCCCTGGGCCGCGTCGAGCACCGTGTCCAGCAGCAGCCGCAGCCGCATGTCCTCGATCGAGCGGCCCTCGCGGGCGGCCCGGCGGCCGGCCTCCACGGTCGCGTCGGCCTCGGCGAGACGCGCCTTCAGCCGTCGGCCCTCGCTCTCGGCCGACGACACCTGGGCGGCAGCCTCCGACTTGATCGTCTCGGTCTCGGCATCCCTGCGGCGCAGCGCGGCCTCACCGCGTTTCACATCGCTCTGGGCACTGCGCAGCTTGCGGCGCAGCGCCTCGGCTTCCTTGCGGGCCGTCTCCAGCTCCGTACGCAGCCGCTCGGTCTCGCTCTTGATCTGACCGCGTGCCTCGGCGAGCTCCTCGCGCAGCCGCTCCAGCTCGCGCCTGCCCGCCTCGTCGGCGCGCTCGGCGTCCGCCCGCTGCGCCTCCTCGCCCGCGGCGGCGACGAGTTTCACCCATCCGGTGGGCCGCAGGACATAGGCGGCGGCCGCCACATCGACAGGATCGGCGGCCGCGGGCGGCGATCCGGACTCCAGCGCCCGGGACAGTTCGGGCTGGGCCTGGCTGAGCCGCTCGCCGATGCGCTGCCGGAAGACCGGGTCGCTCTCCAGCGCTGCGGCCATCGCATTACCGGCGTACTTGGCACGCCGGGTCGGGGTGAAACGGGCGTACTGTCTCAACTGGGCCGGAAGTTCGGCGACGGTCAGGCCGCCGAACGCGTCCGAGACCAGCGCCATGACCCTGCGCCGTACGCCTTCCGGCAGCGGGCGGTCGAGCGCCTCGGCGGCGTCACCGGCCGCACCGGCCGGCTCATCGCCGCTTGCAGGCTGCTCCACAATCCGTCACCCCACTACCCGTTCGGGCCGCTCCGTCAGGAAGCAGCGCCCGGCCTGTCCACCAGCTCGATCTGGTCCACCGCATTGCACCACCGGCAGCGCACCGACTCGATGGTCTCACTGACCACCTCGCGCTCCTCGACCGTCGGCTCTCCGGCCAGGTCCAGATGGACGTATTCGACGACCTTCGAGGAACGGGTGACATCGAAGCGGGTGAGGTTGCCGCAGAGCGTGCAGCGCCAGCGGGTCTCGGCCGTCGCCGGGGGAACCGTCGTCATCGTGCCGTCCTTTTTCGTGGTGCGAGTGCGGGTGCCGCTGTGCGCCGTCGAACTGCGGATGTACTGCCTGTAACCCTACGGCCTCGCGGGTCCCCGTTGACGCGGCGAGGCGCTCTGTACCGTTCAGCCCCACTACGCCATGCTCTGTCCATGATCGGTTGGTGGGGTGCGGTCCGGGGCGCGGCCTCGGGACCTGCGATGACGTACGGCGCGATCGCCGTCTGCTGCGCGGTGTTCGTCCTCAGCCCCGTCTCGGGACTCGATCCGGTGTACGGCACCGGTGACGCGCTGCTCTCCGCGCAGAGCACATACTTCGAGCGCTGGGGCGTGATCCCCGTCGACCTGATGAGCAGCTCCTCCTCCCGGGCGCTGATCACCCCCCTCACCGCCCTCTTCGTCCACGGCAGTTGGCTGCACCTGCTGGGCAACATGCTCTTCCTGTACGTATTCGGGGCGATGGCCGAGGAACGGATGGGGCAGCTGGAGTTCGCTCTCTTCTATCTGGGCTGCGGCTATCTGGCGCTGCTCGCCTACGCGGCGGCCAACGCCGGCTCCGAGCAGACCCTGGTGGGAGCCTCCGGGGCGATCTCGGGCGTGCTCGGCGCCTTCCTCTACCTCTTCCCGAAGGCCCGGGTCACCAGTCTCTTCCCGTTCCTCTTCTTCCTTCCGCTGCGCTTCCCCGCCTGGATCGTGCTGATCTTCTGGTTCGTCCTGCAATGGCTGGCGGCGCGGAGCGCGGGCAGTGGCCCGGGCGTCGCCTATCTCGCACATCTGGTGGGGTTCGGGACGGGCTTTTTCTACGCCTGGGGACGTTTCCGGCATGGGACTAGAGTGAAGGCCCAAGCAGCGGCCACCGAGGGAGAAAGCCAACCGTGATCACCGCGATCGTGCTCATCAAGACCAGCGTGGACCGGATCCCCGAGATCGCCGAGTCGATCGCCGCGCTGGACAGCGTCAGCGAAGTCTTCTCCGTCACCGGTACGTACGACCTCATCGCCATGGTGCGGGTGGCCAAGCACGACGATCTCGCGGATGTCATCCCCGGCCGGATCAGCAGGATCCCGGGCGTCGAGGGGACCGACACACATGTCGCCTTCCGTACGTACTCGCAGCACGACCTCGAGGCGGCCTTCGCGATCGGCCTCGACGCGTAACGCCTGCGACACGGCGAAGCCCCCGGACCGGCCGGGGGCTTCGTCGTCCGTTCGGGCTCGGACAGCCGGGCTCAGACGGCCGGGCTCAGACAGCCGGAACGCAGCGGCCGTCCTCCGTGCGGTAGTTCCACTGCGCACCGTCGCTGACGAGTTCCTTCACCGCACGTACGAAACGCTCCACATGCTCGTCCGGCGTACCGGCGCCGAAGCTGACCCGGATCGCGTTGAGCGAACGCTCGCCCGGCTCCGCCTCCGGCGCGCCGCACTCGCCCGGGTCCTGCGGGTCGCTGCCCAGCAGGGTCCGCACCAGCGGGTGGGCGCAGAAGAGTCCGTCCCGTACCCCGATGCCGTACTCCGCCGAGAGCGCGGCCGCGAAGTGCGAGCTGTTCCAGCCCTCGACGACGAAGGAGATGACGCCGACGCGCGGCGCATCGTCCCCGAAGAGCGAGAGCACCTTGACCTGCTCCACCTCCGCCAGACCCGTACGGACCTTGGCGACCAGCTGCTGCTCACGGGCGACGAGGCTGTCGAAGCCGGCCTCGGTGAGCGCCTTGCAGGCGGAGGCGATGGAGTACACGCCGATGACGTTCGGCGAACCGGCCTCGTGCCGGGCGGCCGTGGTGTGCCAGTCGACATCCACGCCGCCGTCCGTACGCCGGGCGACCTTGCGGGACGCACCGCCGCCCGCGAGGTACGGCTCCGCGTCCTGCAGCCAGTCCGCGCGGCCCGCGAGCACACCCGAGCCGAACGGCGCGTACAGCTTGTGCCCGGAGAAGGCGACCCAGTCGACGTCCAACTCCTGTACGGAGACCGGGTGGTGGGGCGCGAGCTGAGCGGCGTCGAGCACGATCCGCGCGCCATGGGCATGGGCAGCGGCCGCCAGCTCCTTGACCGGCCACAGCTCACCGGTGACATTCGACGCTCCGGTCACACAGACCAGGGCGGGCCCGTACTCCTCGCCGGCAGATGCGGTGCGGTCGGCGAGCGCGCGCTCCAGCGTCCCGACGGCCTCGGCCGGCGTACGCGGCGCGTTGAGGTAGGTCACCCGGGCGTCGCGCCACGGCAGCAGCGAGGCGTGGTGCTCGGTCTCGAAGACGAAGACCTGGCAGTCGGCGGGGAGCGCGGCGGCCAGCAGGTTCAGCGAGTCGGTGGTGGACCGGGTGAAGACGACCTGGTCGCCGGCGCGGCAGTCGAGGAACTCCGCAACCGTCGCGCGGCTGTTCTCGAAGAGGTCGGTGGAGAGCTGCGAGAGGTACCCGGCGCCGCGGTGCACGCTGCCGTAGTAAGGGGCGTAGGCGGCCACGTCGTCCCACACCCGCTGCAGGGCCGGGGCGCTCGCCGCGTAGTCGAGGGCCGCGTACGTGACCTCGCCGCCGGTGACGAGCGGAACGGTCACATCGCGGCCGAGGACCGGAAGCGGCGCTGCGCAGGCGGGGTCGGCGGACTCGGAGGAAGCAGCGGTGGCGGTGGCGGTCTCAACGGTGTTCGGGCGTGCGGACATGGCGGTATCTCCCGGCAGGACAAGGCGGAATGGCTTCGACGAACCCGCACGGCAGCCAGGTGAAGGCTCTGTGTACGGGGATTGCCCTCGCATGTCACGGCGATCGCGTGAAGTGAGGGTCTGCTGAAGAAGGGGCTGATCAGCCCTATCGCATTCGCTTGCTCACGAGACTGCTCCCTTGAGGACCAGGACCCCAGGGTGTGCAGGGGTCCGCGCTTGCCGTAGACCTCTCTGCCTACGGCCTGGTCTTCACCCGGGGCACCCCGCCACGGACGGAGGGTTGCCGGACAGCGAGCCGGGGCCTAAATCGCTGTCACTCATGACCTTGAAGAGCATCCTGCCATACGACCCACAACGCGCAAGGCGCGGTCCAGTTCCTGAGACAGGGAAGGGAACCGCGCCTTGCGTCGCGCCACTGCGGGCTCAGGCGTTCTCAGGCGTTACTGGCGGCGATCCACCGCTCGAGTGCCGCTTTGGCCGCGCCCGAGTCGATCGAAGTGGCGGCCTTGGCGATGCCCGCCGCGAGCTGCTCGTTCAGGCTGCGGTCCGTCGGCTCCAGCGCCACCAGAGCCGCAGCCGCGTTGAGCAGCACCGCGTCCCGTACGGGCCCGCCCTCGCCGCTCAGCAGCCGGCGCGCGACATCGGCGTTGTACGAGGCGTCCGCGCCCCGCAGGGCCTTCACGGGCACCATGTCGATGCCGACGTCCCGGGGGTCGAAGGCCTCCTCGCGCACCGCCCCGTCCCGCACCACCCACACCCGGGAAGTGGCCGTCGTCGTCAGCTCGTCCATACCGTCGTCGCCGCGGAAGACCAGCGCCGAGGAGCCGCGCTCGGCGAGCACCCCGGCCAGGATCGGCGCCATCCGGGCGTCCGCGACACCGGTGGCCTGGGCCTTCACCCTCGCCGGGTTGGTGAGCGGGCCGAGGAAGTTGAACGTGGTGCGGATACCCAGCTCCTTGCGGGCGGCCGCCACATGCCGCAGCGCCGGGTGGAACTTCACCGCGAAGCAGAAGGTGATCCCCGCTTCTTCCGCGACCTCGGCCACCCGCTGCGGGGTGAGCTCGAGATTGACGCCGAGCTTCTCCAGTACGTCGGAGGCGCCGCTCGCCGATGACGCGGCGCGGTTTCCGTGCTTGACGACCTTCGCGCCCGTTCCGGCGACGACGATCGCGGACATCGTGGAGATGTTCACGGTCTTGGCGCCGTCACCGCCCGTGCCGACGATGTCGACGCTGGGGCCCGGCACCTCGATCAGGTTCGCGTGCTCGTACATGGTCCGTACGAGACCGGAGATCTCCTCGACCGTCTCGCCCTTGGCCCGCAGCGCGACCGCGAAACCGGCGATCTGGGCGTTGGTCGCCTCGCCGCTGAGGATGCGGTCCATGGCCCAGGCGGTGGCGTCGGCGCCCTGGTCACGGTTGCTGAGAAGAGCTTCCAGTACGCGGGGCCAGGAGAGGTCCGCCACGCTGTCGCCGCCAACCGGGGTCACAACGTTCATGGTCCACTCCAGGGTCCACAGCCGAATAGGGATGGGTCCACCCTATCCAGCCCCGCAGACGGCGAAGAGCCCCGTCCATCGAGTGGACGGGGCTCCCGCTGTGGCGATCAGCTCGGATCGTCAGGGGCGATCAGTGGTGGCCGTGGCCGCTGGTGATCTCCTGGTACTCCTCGCCGGTCGGCTTGGGGATCTGGTTCCCCTCGCCGTAGTAGCCCTTGCTGAGCTTGGCCCTGAGCTTCTGCAGCCGGCTCACCTTGCGCTCGACACCGTTCTCGTCAACCGTCGGGCCGATCTCGGCGGGCCTGTACTGGTGGTGCGCCGTGAGCGTGTGCAGCTGCCCCTGCGAGAGCGGCTCGTGGATCTCGACGAACTCACCGTGCGGCAGCCGCTTGATGATGCCGGACTCGCGCCCGTGCAGCACCTTGTCGTGGTCACGCCGCTGCAGACCCAGGCAGATCCGCTTGGTGATGACGAAGGCGATGACCGGGGCGACGAAGAAGGCGATCCGGGCGAACCAGGTGATGCTGTTGATCGACAGGTGGAAGAAGACGGCGAACAAGTCGTTGCCACCGGCGATCAACAGAATGACGTACCAGGTCAGCCAGGCCACACCGAAAGCCGTACGGGTCGGGGCGTTGCGCGGGCGGTCCAGGATGTGGTGCTCGCGCTTGTCCCCGGTGATCCAGGATTCGATGAACGGGTAGACCGCGATCGCGACCAGGATCAGCGGGAAGATCATCAGCGGTACGAACACACCCAGAGCGAGTGTATGTCCCGCGAAATTGATCTCCCAGCCGGGCATCGCACGGATCAGGCCCTCGGAGAAGCCCATGTACCAGTCCGGCTGTGCGCCGGTGGAGACCTGGTCCGGGCGGTACGGGCCGAGCGCCCAGATCGGGTTGATCGAGGCGATGGCCGCGAGGACCGAGATGACACCGAAGACCAGGAAGAAGAAGCCTCCGGCCTTGGCCATGTAGACCGGCAGCAGCGGCATGCCGACGACGTTCTTGTTGTTCCGGCCGGGGCCCGCGAACTGCGTGTGCTTGTGGAAGAAGACCAGGATCAGGTGCGCCACCAGCAGGCCCATCATGATGCCCGGCAGCAGCAGGATGTGGATCGAGTAGAACCTGGCGACGAAGTCACCGCCCGGGAACTCACCGCCGAACAGGAACATCGACATGTACGTGCCGACGATCGGCATCGACAGGATCGCGCCTTCCATGAAGCGCACACCTGTACCGGAGAGCAGGTCGTCCGGGAGCGAATAGCCGGTGAAGCCGGTGAACATGCCGAGCACCAGCAGCAGGAAGCCGAAGAGCCAGTTGATCTCGCGCGGCTTGCGGAAGGCGCCCGTGAAGAAGACGCGCATCATGTGCACGAGCATGGCCGCGACGAAGATCAGCGCCGCCCAGTGGTGGATCTGCCGGATCAGCAGACCACCGCGGACGTCGAAGCTGATGTCCAGGGTCGAGGCATACGCCTCGGACATCCGGATGCCCTGCATCGGGACATACGTGCCGTGGTACTCCACCTCGTTCATGCTCGGGTGGAAGAACAGCGTGAGATACACACCCGTGAGGATGATGATGATGAAGCTGTAGAGCGCGATCTCACCCAGCATGAAGGACCAGTGGTCCGGGAAGATCTTCCGCATGTTGGCCTTGGCCAGGGAGTAGATCCCGAGCCGGCCGTCCGCCCAGTCGGCGACCCGCTCACCTGCGGGCGCCTTGCGGTTCTTGTCGTCGCTCGCAGTACTCATCCGCGCTCCCAGAAGGAAGGACCGACGGGCTCGTCGAAGTCGCCGAGCGCCTCGAGGTTTCCATCGTCATTCACACCGATCCGCAGCTGCGGAAGGGCGTGACCGGCCGGGCCGAAGATGACGCGGGCGCCGTCGGAGAGGTCGAAAGTGGACTGGTGGCACGGGCAGAGCACGTGGTGCGTCTGCTGCTCGTACAGGCTGATCGGGCAGCCGACGTGCGTGCAGATCTTGGAGAACGCCACGATGCCGTCGTGTGACCACTCGAGCTCGCGCTTGTCCTTGATCTCGTCCGGCTGGATCCGGACGATCATCAGGGCCGCCTTGGCGATCTGCTTCTGGAAGTCCTCCGCGTGCTCCTCCAGGCCCTCGGGCATGGCGAAGGTGAGCGAACCCACGGCGACGTCCTCGGGACGCAGCGGCTCATGGGTGTTCATGTTGATGAGCTGCTTGCCCTTGGCCCACATCGTCTTGCGGAGCTTCTGCTCGGGCAGCGGCCCGAGGTCCCGCAGCAGCATCAGACCGGAGAGCGGCACCAGGGCCAGCGCGCCGAACATGGTGTTGCGGATCAGCTTGCGCCGGCCGAAGCCGGACTCCTCCGCGCCCGCGGCGAAGTCGGCCATGACCTTGGCCCTGACCTCGGGCTCGGCCGCGATGGGGTGACGCTCGTCGGCGACCTCCACATCGGACATCAGGGTGCGGGCCCAGTGGACCGCTCCCGCGCCGATGCTGAAGAGCGCCACACCGAGGGTGATACCCAGGGAGAAGTTGAGCGCGCTCACATGCCCGAACGGGAAGATGAAGACGATCTTGTCGACCGGGAAGATCACGTACGACGCGATGAAGCCGATCGTGGCCAGCATCGACAGCGTGAACATGAAGGCGACAGCACGCTCGGAGCGCCTGGCGGCCCGCTCGTCGATGTCCTGGATGCGCGGCTTGTGGGCCGGCAGCCCCGGGTCCGCGAACGGATCGTCCGCGACCTTTACCGCGCCGTGCGCGGAGCCCTGCTCTGTCGGCAGGTTCTCTTCTGGATTCTCTTGGCTGCTCATGACTTCTTGGCCTTAGCGGTGTGGGCCGCGACCCAGATGGCGACTGCGATCAGCGCACCCAGACCGAAGATCCAGCCGAACAGACCCTCGCTGACGGGGCCGAGGCCACCGAGCTTGAGACCGCCGGGGCTCTCGGAGTCGTCGCCGTTCACCGTCTTGATGTACGCGATGATGTCCTGCTTCTCCTTCTCCGGCAGCGTGGTGTCGGGGAAGGAGGGCATGTTCTGCGGGCCGGTCTGCATGGCCTCGTAGATGTGCTTGGGGTCCACGCCCTCAAGGTTCGGGGCGTACTTGCCGTTGGTCAGGGCACCGCCCTCACCCGTGAAGTTGTGGCACTGGGCGCAGTTGGTACGGAACAGGTCGCCACCCCTGGCGATGTCCGCACCTTCCGGGCTGTACTGCTTCTCGGTCGGCCTGATCGGGCCGGCGCCGAGGGAGGCCACGTAAGCCGCGAGCTGGTCGATCTCGCTCTGCGAGTAGATGACCTTCTTCGCCGGCACCTGGGCGCCGGGCTGCTGGGCGGGCATCCGGCCCGTGCCGACCTGGAAGTCGACAGCGGCGGAGCCCACGCCGACGATGCTCGGGCCGTCAGAGGTCCCCTGTCCGCCGGTCCCGTGGCAGCTGGCGCAGCCGACGGTGTAGAGCTTCTGGCCCTCCTCGATGGCGAGGGACTGGGCGGTTTCATCGGCCTGCGCCTTGTCCGCGGGTGCGAACGCGGCGTACAGCCCCCCAGTGGCCGCCAGCGCGAGGAGTAGGACGACGACCGCCGTCAGCGGATGGCGTCGTCGTGCGGAGAGCTTTTTCACGGATTACCCCGGTGTCAGGATCTTCTGCGTCGATGCTTCTGGACTGTGTCTGCTTCAGGCAACCAGTGCCTGCGCCGTTACTTGATCATGTAGATCGTGGCAAAGAGGCCGATCCAGACGACATCGACGAAGTGCCAGTAGTAGGACACGACGATGGCGGCGGTTGCCTGCTCGTGCGTGAATCTCCTCGCCGCGTACGTCCTGCCGAGTACCAGCAGGAACGCGATGAGGCCGCCCGTCACGTGCAGGCCGTGGAAGCCGGTGGTCAGGTAGAACACCGAGCCGTACGGGTCGGAGGACAGCGAGAGGCCGTCCTTCTTGACCAGTTCGGTGTACTCGAAGACCTGACCGCCGATGAAGATCGCACCCATCACGAATGTGATCGAGAACCAGGTGCGGAGCTTCTTCACATCGCCCCGCTCCGCGGCGAAGACGCCGAGCTGGCAGGTGAGGGAGGAGAGCACCAGGATCGTGGTGTTCGTCGCGGAGAACGGGAAGTTCAGGGCCGAAGCCATTTCCTTCCAGTGCTCGGCGCCCGTCACCGATCGCAGGGTGAAGTACATCGCGAAGAGGGCCGCGAAGAACATCAGCTCGGAACTCAGCCAGATGATGGTTCCGACGCTGGTGAGGTTCGGCCGATTGACCGACGGGTGCGCGTGCCCGGTTTCTACTGTCGTTGCTGTCGCCACGACCGACATTATGTCGGTCGCTTATCCCGCCCTCACCCCGGGGGGTGCCGTTCGGTGTGTCAGTGGGGTGTGTCCTGCCCGAACGGCCCATCGAAGCGGTGTCCGAACCGCTGTTGACAGGCAGTCGGACGGAGTAGCATCCGCCGCATCGGTTCCTGATCCAACGAGGCGGAGGAACAATGCAGGCGACTGCCACGGTGCTGGTCTACAGCGATGACTCGGGCACCCGCGAGCAGGTGCGGTTGGCAGCGGGACGCAGGCCGGCCGCCGATCTGCCGCCGGTGGAGTTCCTGGAGTGCGCGACCCTGCCTGCCGTCCTGAAAGCGCTGGACGAGGGCGGTGTCGATGTCTGCGTACTGGACGGCGAGTCGGTTCCCGCGGGCGGTATGGGCGTCTGCCGGCAGATCAAGGACGAGATCTTCAACTGCCCGCCCGTACTGCTGCTGATGGGCCGCCCGCAGGACGCCTGGCTGGCCACCTGGAGCCGTGCGGAGGCCGCGGTGACCCTTCCGGTCGAGCCGGTGGAGTTCGCGGACTCCCTGGCCGCCCTGCTGCGCCGCAGGCTCGCTGTTCAGGCCTGAGGCCCCGGCCGGGTCAGACCTGGGGACGCAGTCGCGCCGCGTCGTCGGGGCTGCTGCCGTCCCTGGTCCCGGCCACCAGGGCACTGCCCTTGCGCCATGTGTCCCAGGACAGGTTCCAGTCGCCGAAGCCGTTGCCGAAGGGGTCCATTTCGGCGCCGGCGCTGTTGATGACCTTGACTATGTCGCCCTCGCGCACGGTCTTGTAGAACCAGGCGGCATTGCTCGTGGACATCCCGGTGCAGCCGTGGCTGACGTTCGCGTACCCCTGTGAGCCGACGGACCACGGCGCGGCGTGGACGTACTCACCGCTCCAGGTGACGCGGGTCGCGTAGTAGACGGACAGGTCGTACGATTCCGAGCTGCCCGCGGAGATACCGATGCTGGTGCCGCGCATCCGTACGAAGTACTCCTTGCCGAGCACGACCTTGATTCCGTTCCGGGTGGAGAAGCCGGGCTTGCCGGTGGTCACCGGAATGGTGTTGATCACTTCTCCGTTGCGCTTGACCGTCATCTGGTGCGCGCCGGCGTCGGTTATGGCCTCTATTCGGTCCCCGATGGTGAGTTTCAGCGGCTGCGAGGCGCCGCCGTAGAGCTTGTCGGCGACCTTGACGCCCTGGAGGTTGCTGACCGCGCTGACGGTCGCGCCTGCGGGCCAGTACTCCTTCGGGCGGAAGTGCAGCTTCTTGTCGTCCACCCAGTGCCAGGTGCCCTCCACCGCGGGCGTGGACTCGACCTTCAGGGCGCTTTCGACGACCGCCCTGGCCGCCTTGTCCCTGACCGGGGCGGTGAGCTCCGCGGTGATGGGCTGGCCGACCCCGTACGTGCCCGCCTTCGGGCCGAATTGGACGGTCAGGAGCTTCTTGGAGGGCGCGGTCTCAAAGGTGATCGTCCGGGTGCCCGGGTAGCCGTCCTCGTCCTCCATGGAGACCTTCGCGGTGTACTTGGCGCCGGCCGACAGGGGCGCTGTGGAGCGCCAGCGGCCGCCGTCCGCGGAGAGCTCTCCGGCGAGGTGGTGGCCCCGTTCGTCGGTCACCATGACATCGGTGATCCGGCCGTCACTGCCGTCGACGGTGATCTCGAGAGGCTTGTCCGGGTCCGCTTTGGCGCTGTCGGACGGCGCGTTCAAGGAGATCTGTTCCGCCGCGTCGTACGGCTTCGCGGCGAGCGGGTTGCCGTCGGAACCGAAGCACGCGGCCGCGCCCGCCCCGAGGGACACGACCAGCAGGGTGCAGCTGACGACGGTGCGTATGTGCGGGGTGTGGTTCATAAGCACACGTTATGAAGATCGGTCAATAACGGCGCGCCGGGTGACTGCAAACGAGGGCCCGGATCCCTCTCAGGAGTGAGTGGGATCCGGGCCCGGCCCGTGTGCTGCTGACGCGGTGTTACTGGTTCTGGTTCTCACCGCGGTAGAACTCGAACACCCAGCCGAACAGGCCGACCAGGATGACCGGGGCGGAGAAGTACAACAGCCACCAGCCGAAGACGACGCCCATGAAGGCCAGCGCGCCACCGATGCCGAGCGCGAGCGGCTGCCAGCTGTGCGGGGCGAAGAACCCCACCTCGCCGGCCTCGTCCGCCACGTCGGCCTCCTTGTCGTCCTGGGCCATGGCGTCCACTCGCCGGGCCGTGAAGGCCAGGTAGTAGCCGATCATGACGCTCAGGCCGAAGGCCAGGAAGAGCGCGGTGGTACCGGCCGGCTCCTTCGACCACACGCCGTACAGGATGGCGACGGCGAGGATGAAGACGCTCAGCCAGAGGAACATCTTGCCTTGGATCTTCACTTGCCGTCCTCCTTGTCACCGGTAAGGACGCTGGCTCCGTGACCGCCGTGCTCGAGCTGGTCGAGAGCGGCGATCTCCGGGTGGTGCAGGTCGAACGCCGGGGATTCGGAACGGATCCGCGGCAGGGTGAGGAAGTTGTGCCGCGGCGGCGGGCAGGACGTCGCCCATTCGAGCGAACGGCCGTAGCCCCACGGGTCGTCGACCTCGATCTTCTTGCCGTACTTGGCCGTCTTCCAGACGTTGTACATGAACGGCAGGACCGACAGACCGAGCAGGAACGAACTGATCGTGGAGATGGTGTTCAGCGTGGTGAAGCCGTCGGCGGCGAGGTAGTCCGCGTAGCGACGCGGCATGCCCTCGGCACCCAGCCAGTGCTGCACCAGGAACGTGCCGTGGAAGCCGATGAACAGCGTCCAGAAGGTCATCTTGCCGAGCCGCTCGTCCAGCATCTTGCCCGTGAACTTCGGCCACCAGAAGTGGAATCCGGCGAACATCGCGAAGACGACGGTGCCGAAGACGACGTAGTGGAAGTGCGCGACGACGAAGTACGAGTCGGAGACGTGGAAGTCCATCGGCGGCGAGGCCAGGATGACGCCGGTCAGTCCACCGAAGGTGAAGGTGACCAGGAAGCCGATCGTCCAGAGCATCGGTGTCTCGAAGGACAGTGAGCCCTTCCACATGGTGCCGATCCAGTTGAAGAACTTCACACCGGTCGGTACCGCGATCAGGAAGGTCATGAAGGAGAAGAACGGCAGCAGGACGCCGCCTGTGACGTACATGTGGTGCGCCCACACCGTCACGGACAGGCCCGCGATGGCGATCGTCGCGGCCACCAGACCGATGTAGCCGAACATCGGCTTTCGGCTGAAGACCGGAATGATCTCGGAGACGATGCCGAAGAAGGGCAAGGCGATGATGTACACCTCTGGATGGCCGAAGAACCAGAAGAGGTGTTGCCAGAGCAGGGCCCCGCCGTTGGAGGCGTCGAAGATGTGCGCACCGAATTTACGGTCCGCCTCCAGCGCGAAGAGCGCGGCGGCCAGCACCGGGAAGGCGAGCAGGACCAGCACACCGGTCAGCAGCACGTTCCAGACGAAGATCGGCATCCGGAACATCGTCATGCCGGGGGCTCGCATGCAGATGATCGTGGTGATGAAGTTGACCGAACCGAGGATGGTGCCGAAGCCGGAGAAAGCCAGACCCATGATCCACATGTCGGCGCCGACGCCCGGCGAACGGACCGCGTCCGACAGCGGGGAGTAGGCGAACCAGCCGAAGTCGGCCGCACCCTGCGGGGTGAGGAAGCCGGCCACCGCGATCAGCGAGCCGAAGAGGTACAGCCAGTACGCGAACATGTTCAGCCGCGGGAACGCCACATCGGGCGCGCCGATCTGCAGCGGCATGATCCAGTTCGCGAATCCGGCGAAGAGCGGCGTCGCGAACATCAGCAGCATGATCGTGCCGTGCATCGTGAACGCCTGGTTGAACTGCTCGTTCGACATGATCTGCGTGCCGGGACGGGCCAGCTCGGCGCGCATGAAGAGCGCCATCAGGCCGCCGATGCAGAAGAACGCGAACGACGTGACCAGGTACATCGTGCCGATGGTCTTGTGATCGGTGGTGGTCAGCCAACTCACGATCACAGTACCCGGCTGCTTGCGCCGTACCGGCAGCTCGTTCTCGTACGAGTCGTCAGCTGCTGCGGCGGCACCCTGAGGTTCGTTGAGGATGCTCACAGTTTGTTCGTCTCCGAGTTCCGGGCCGGGTCCGTCAGCTCAATGCCCGACGGGATGTAGCCGGTCTGCCCCTTCTCCGCCAGCTCCTTCAGATGCTGCTGGTAGCGCTCCGGGGAGACGACCTTGACGTTGAAGAGCATCCGGGAGTGGTCGACGCCGCAGAGCTCGGCGCACTTGCCCATGAAGGTGCCCTCATGGTTCGGAGTCACCTCGAAGGTGTTGGTGTGGCCCGGGATGACGTCCTGCTTCATCAGGAAGGGGATCACCCAGAAGGAGTGGATGACGTCACGAGAGGTCAGGATGAACCGGACCTTCTCTCCCTTGGGCAGCCAGAGCGTCGGGCCCGGGTTTCCGGTCTGCGGGTTCCGGGTGCCGGGGATGCCGGCGTCGTAGACGCCGCCCGCGGCCGCCGGGAAGTCCTCGCGGAACCTGTCGGGGATGGCGCCCAGGCTCTTGTTGGTCTTGGCGTCTCCCGAGGAGCCTTCGACGTTCTCGATGTAGTTGAAGCCCCAGCTCCACTGGTAGCCGACCACGTTGACCGTGTGGGCGGGCTTGGAGAGAGCCAGGAGCTTCGACTCGTCACGCGCGGTGAAGTAGAAGAGCACCGAAACGATGATGAGCGGAACAACCGTGTACAGCGCCTCGATGGGCATGTTGTACCGGGTCTGCGGGGGTACCTCCACCTTGGTGCGGCTGCGCCGGTGGAAAATGACACTCCAAATGATCAGACCCCACACCAGCGCGCCCGTGATGAGCGCTGCCGCCCACGAGCCCTGCCAGAGGGAGAGGATCCGAGGGGCCTCTTCCGTTACCGGGGTGGGCATACCCAGGCGGGGGAAGTCCTCATATGTGCAACCGGAGGCGGTCGCCAGGACTACACCCGCGGTCAGCACCTGGAGCAGCTTCCGCCGCATCGGGCGCCGCGACGAGCGGTCGGAGCCGTTGGGACTCACGTAGCGCCTTCCCGAGAGTCTCGGCCCGCGCGGCATGCCGCGGCCGTCTCACTGGTCGGTCGCCGGCCCTGACGCGGGCAGGGGTTTGGATGTTTATGCGGACCAAACCCTACTGGACGCTATTTGGGGTCGCGCGGGGAGGGTGCCCAACGCGCCGCCCGACTCCCCGAAGGGGTGGAATCCCCCCGGAATCCCGGCCTCCGGCAGGCATCTGACGGCCCCTCCGCGCACGGGGGTTAGCGTGGCAGGGTGCCCTACTTCGACGCCGCATCCTCCGCTCCCCTGCACCCGGTTGCCCGGCAGGCCCTACAGGCATCCCTGGACGAGGGCTGGGCCGATCCGGCCCGGCTCTACCGTGAGGGGCGGCGCGCCCGGCTGTTGTTGGACGCCGCGCGGGAGGCGGCGGCGGAGGCGGTGGGCTGCCGTCCGGACGAGCTGGTCTTCACCCCTTCGGGGACGCACGCGGTTCACCTGGGAATTTCCGGCGCTCTCGCGGGCCGTCGGCGTGTCGGGCGCCACCTGGTCGTTTCCGCGGTCGAGCACTCCTCGGTGCTCCATGCGGCGGCCGCGCACGAGGCGGTGGACGGCACCGCGGTGACCGAGGTCCCGGTGGACCGGGCCGGAGCGGTCTCTCCTGCCGTGTACGCCGCCGCGCTGCGTGAGGACACCGCGCTGGCCTGTCTGCAGTCGGCCAACCATGAGGTGGGTTCCGAGCAGCCGGTGGACCTGGTCGCCGAGGCGTGCCGGACGGCCGGGGTGCCGCTGCTGGTGGACGCGGCGCAGTCGCTCGGCTGGGGGCCGGTGGAGGGTGACTGGTCACTGCTCGCGGCGAGTGCCCACAAATGGGGTGGTCCTGCGGGAGTCGGACTGCTCGCCGTGCGCAAGGGTGTCCGGTTCGCCCCACAAGGGCCCGCCGACGAGCGGGAGTCGGGGCGGACGGCCGGCTTCCAGAACATCCCGGCGATCGTGGCGGCCGCGGCCTCACTGCGGGCGGTGCGGGCGGAAGCGGCGGACGAGGCGGTACGGCTGCGGGCCCTGGTGGACCGGATCCGGGCCCGTGTCCCGGAGCTGGTCCCGGATGTGGAGGTGGTCGGCGATCCGGTGCGCCGGCTCCCCCATCTCGTCACCTTCTCCTGTCTCTATGTCGACGGAGAGACTCTGCTGCACGAGCTGGACCGGGCGGGTTTCTCGGTCTCGTCGGGGTCCTCCTGCACGAGCAGCACGCTGACGCCGAGCCATGTGCTGCGGGCGATGGGTGTGCTGTCGGAGGGAAACGTCCGTGTCTCGCTCCCTCTCGGTACGACCGAGGTGGAGGTGGACCGCTTTCTCGAGGTGCTGCCGGGGGTGGTGGCCGGGGTGCGCGAGCGGCTCGGGGCGCCCGTCGCGGCCACCGGGACCGGTACGGAGGCGTCGCTGGTCGTGGACGCGCTCGGCAAGCTGTGCCCGATCCCGGTGATCGAGCTGGCGAAGGTGATCGGGGACGTACCGGTCGGTGGCACGGTGACGGTCCTCGCGGACGACGAGGCGGCACGCCTGGACATTCCGGCGTGGTGCGAGATGCGGGACCAGGAGTACGTGGGCGAGCGGCCGGCGGACCGGGGCGTGGCCTATGTGGTCCGCCGGCGCTCGTAAGTGCTGATCGGGACTGCTGATCAGGCGATGTACGTCCGGACCTCGGCCGCGGCCTCGTGGCCGTACGCCTTGGTGAAGCGGTCCATGAAGTGGGCGCGGCGCAGGGTGTACTCCTGGGTGCCCAGGGTCTCGATGACCAGGGTCGCCAGCATGCAGCCGATCTGAGCCGCGCGCTCCAGGCTCACACCCCAGGACAGGCCCGAGAGGAAGCCCGCGCGGAACGCGTCGCCGACGCCGGTCGGGTCGACCTTGGCCTCCTCCTCCGCGCAGCCCACCTCGATCGCGCCCTGACCGGCCTGCTCGATACGGACGCCGCGCGAGCCGAGCGTGGTGACGCGGTGGCCGACCTTGCCCAGGATCTCCTCGTCGGTCCAGCCGGTCTTGGACTCGATGAGCCCCTTCTCGTACTCGTTGGAGAAGAGGTAGGTGGCGCCGTCGAGGAGAGTACGGATGTCGTCGCCGCTCATCCGCGCGATCTGCTGGGAGAAGTCCGCGGCGAACGGGATGGAGCGGGTCTTGCACTCCTCGGTGTGGCGGAGCATCGCCTCGGGGTCGTCCGCGCCGATCAGTACCAGGTCGAGGCCGCCGACCCGGTCGGCGACCTTCTTGAGCTCGATCTGACGGGCCTCGCTCATCGCGCCCGTGTAGAAGGAGCCGATCTGGTTGTGGTCGGCGTCCGTCGTGCAGACGAAGCGGGCGGTGTGCAGGACCTCGGAGATACGGACCGAGCCGGTGTCGACGCCGTGCCGGTCGAGCCAGGCGCGGTACTCGTCGAAGTCGGCTCCGGCCGCGCCGACCAGGACGGGCCTGGTGCCGAGCTGGCCCATACCGAAGCAGATGTTGGCGCCGACACCGCCCCTGCGCACGTCGAGGTTGTCGACGAGGAAGGAGAGGGAGACCGTGTGCAACTGGTCGCCGACCAACTGGTCGGCGAAGCGGCCGGGGAAGGTCATGAGGTGGTCGGTGGCAATGGAGCCGGTGACTGCGATTCGCACGGCGAGGACGCTCCTGTGGCGGGGTGGCGTTGACAGTTAACGCTACCGGGTCGAAGCACCTGTCCTGAAGTGCGGAAACTACCCGATAGTAGGGCTTTTCTCCTGGGCTACCGACTCGTACGGTGCGAATATGACGAAGCACATCGCCCCGCGCGAGCAGCGAGAGTCCGAGATCAGCCTGGCCCAGCTGCGCGGTGACTGCGCACGGATGGCTCCGCACTGGGTGGTGCCCGCGGCCACTGTGCCCGCGCCCGTGCCGCCGTCCCGTATCCATGGTGTCGTAGTTCCGGCCGCTTCCGCCCGCCTGATCGACGCAATGTCCGAATACGGCGACTGACGCGGTACGGCAACTGACGCAATACGGCGGCTGACGCGCAAGAGGCGCACGGAGGGGAACCGTGCGCTCCCCCGCTCCGTCCCATCCGTGCCCCCGGCAGAAGGGGGCATGAGACAAGGAGCGATGCGGTGAGCAGTACGGAGCGACCCCCCAACAGCGCGGACAGCCCGAACCGCCGGCGTTCCCCGCTCGCCGTCGCCTCGGTGGCGGCGGCGGTGCTGGTCGCGGGAGGCGGTACGTACTTCGCGACGGCCGGCTTCGGTGGCGGCGGCAGCGCGGACACCCAGAGCGGCGCGCCACGCGATATGGCACCGCCACTGCTCTCGCTGGACACCTCTGCGGGCAGCGGCGGCCCCGGCATCGCGCCCGGCGAGCCCGACCCCAATGGCGGGATCGTCTACCGGGCCGAGGGCAAGCTGCCGGACGGTCCGGATTCCGCCCCTGTCTACCGTACGAACGGAGCTGTCACCGAGGCCGAGGTGACCCGGCTGGCGAAGGCGCTCGGGCTGCCGGGCACACCGCGACCGGTCGGCCCGGCCTGGAAGATCGGCGCCGAAAAGGATGGCGCGGGCCCGCTGCTCCAGGTCAACCAGCAGGCGCCGGGCACCTGGACGTTCGCCCGGTTCGGGGCTTCGCCGGGCGGTGACAACTGCCTGAAGGGCAAGGCGTGTCCCTCGCGCGGCGCGCCGGGGGAGGCGGGGAGGGCTGCCGAGGGCCCCGCGGTGAGCGAGGAGGCCGCGAAGAAGGCCGCCGCTCCCGTGTTGAAGGCGGTCGGCCAGAGCGACGCCGAGCTGGATGCCCGCCAGCTGATGGGCGCGGTACGGGTGGTGAATGCCGCTCCGGCGGTCGGCGGGCTGCCGACGTATGGCTGGACGACCGGGATCCAGGTCGGTGCGGACGGTCAAGTGGTCGGCGGTAGCGGGCAGTTGAAGAAGCCCGAGAAGAGCGACGAGTATCCGGTGGTCTCGGCCCAGGAGGCGCTGAAGCAGCTGAACAAGGCCGGTGAGGGCGCGGGCCCGATCGGGATCGGCGGTTGTGCCACCCCGGTGCCGGTGGAGGGCGAGCAGAAGCCCGCGGCGCCGTGCGAGCCGAAGAGCAAGGCGGCCGGTCCTGAGCGGCTGACGGTCGGCAAGGCCGTTTTCGGGCTGGCAGCACAGTACGTGGACGGACGGCAGGTGCTCGTACCGTCATGGCTGTTCGAGGTGAAGCCGACGGGCGGCGCCCAGCCGTTCACGGTCACCCAGACGGCGGTGGACCCGAAGTTCCTGTCGAAGTCCGCACCGCCGAAGCGGAACATCAAGCCGACCCAGCCGCAGAAGGATCCTGTAGCGGGGTCCGAGCGGGGCATCACGTCGTACAGCGTGAACGGGCGGGTTCTGTCCGTGACGTTCTGGGGTGGCGTGTGCAGCGACTACGCGGCGACGGCGAGCGAGAGCGACAGCCAGGTGAAGGTCCGGGTCGTCGAGTCGCATCCCGACCCGAAGCGGATCTGCGTCATGATCGCGAAGGAGCTGACGGAGAAGGTGACGCTGGACAAGCCGCTGGGCGACCGGAAGGTCGTGGACGCGGAGACGGGCAAGGCCGTCCCGCTGAAGTAGCACATGTGACGTAGACACGTGCTTTCCGGAGCGGCGTCCGACAGACGCCGGACAGACACCGAGCAGACGACACACCGAACAGACGAGACGCCGGACAGGCGAAGGCGGCGGCTCCCGGAGATCGGGGCCGCCGCCTTTCGCCCGACTGGGCTCAGCTTTAGCTGAAGGAGTCGCCGCAGGCGCAGGACCCGGTGGCGTTCGGGTTGTCGATGGTGAAGCCCTGCTTCTCGATCGTGTCGACGAAGTCGATGGAGGCGCCGCCCAGGTAGGGAGCGCTCATCCGGTCGGTGACGACCTTGACGCCGTCGAAGTCCTTCACGACATCGCCGTCGAGCGAACGCTCGTCGAAGAACAGCTGGTAGCGCAGACCCGAGCAGCCACCGGGCTGAACGGCGACGCGCAGCGCCAGGTCGTCCCGGCCTTCCTGCTCCAGCAGGCCCTTGACCTTGGCTGCGGCGGCGTCGGACAGGAGGATGCCGTCGCTCACGGTGGTGGTCTCGTCCGATACGGACATCTGCTTCTCTCCCGGGTTGTACGGAGACTGCTTGCCGACGATTGCAACCGGCGTGGCCGCGGATTCATTCCGGGGCCGAGGGCATGTTGTTCCCTTTCATGCTCGCACACCGGATCAACGGGGGCACCGACCTGTGGACGGGGGGTGCGTCACATGGACGCTATGGCCATCGTCAAAGTGACGTGAAGCGGTTATGATAGATAGCGTCAAATAGACGAGAAGGTCTGTCTGCAGAAAAGAAAGGGTGCGTGTCGTGACCACCGCCCAAGCCCGCCCGGAGCTCGACGTCCAGCCGACGCCGCTCGCCCTGCTGCTGCTCGGCCGCGAGGCCGACCCCAGGAGCGAGCGCGGTGTGGAGTGCCCCGGCGACCTGCCCTCCCCGTCCGACCCGGACCTGGTGGAGCGCGCTCGTGCAGCCAAGGAGAAGCTCGGGGACAAGGTCTTCGTCCTGGGGCACCACTACCAGCGCGACGAGGTCATCCAGTTCGCGGACGTGACCGGGGACTCCTTCAAGCTGGCCAAGGACGCCGCGGCGCGGCCGGAGGCCGAGTACATCGTCTTCTGCGGTGTGCACTTCATGGCCGAGTCTGCGGACATCCTGACCTCGGACGACCAGAAGGTCGTACTGCCCGACCTGGCCGCCGGCTGTTCGATGGCCGACATGGCCACCGCGGAGCAGGTCGCCGAGTGCTGGGACGTGCTGACCGAGGCCGGCATCGCGGAGCAGGTCGTGCCCGTGTCGTACATGAACTCCTCGGCCGACATCAAGGCCTTCACCGGCAAGCACGGCGGGACGATCTGTACATCGTCGAACGCGAAGCGGGCGCTGGACTGGGCCTTCGAGCAGGGCGAGAAGGTGCTGTTCCTGCCCGACCAGCACCTGGGGCGCAACACCGCGGTGCGGGAGATGGGGATGTCGCTCGACGACTGCGTCCTCTACAACCCGCACAAGCCGAACGGCGGGCTGACGGTTGAGCAGCTGCGCAACGCGAAGATGATCCTGTGGCGCGGGCACTGCTCGGTGCACGGTCGCTTCTCGCTGGACTCGGTCAACGATGTGCGGGAGCGGATCCCGGGCGTGAATGTCCTCGTCCACCCCGAGTGCAAGCACGAGGTCGTGTCGGCCGCGGACTACGTCGGCTCGACGGAGTACATCATCAAGACGCTGGAGGCGGCTCCGGCCGGCTCGAAGTGGGCGATCGGCACAGAGCTCAACCTGGTCCGCCGGGTCGCGAACGCGCACCCCGACAAGGAGATCGTCTTCCTCGACAAGACGGTGTGCTTCTGCTCGACGATGAACCGCATCGACCTGCCCCACCTGGTGTGGGCGCTGGAGTCGCTGGCGGAGGGGAATCTGGTGAACCGGATCCAGGTCGACAGGGAGACGGAGAGCTTCGCGAAGCTGGCGCTGGAGAGGATGCTGGCGCTGCCGTAGCGGTGGGCTCGGACCACAAACAGGGGGTGCCCCCGGCCGTTCCGGCCGGGGGCACCCCTGCTTTGTCCGGGACGGCTCAGACCTGGGCCGGTTCCTGGGCGGCGCGCTCCGAGTCCGCCTCGCTCTGCGGGGCGGGGGACTTGGACGCGCGCTTCGCTGCCTTCTTCGTGGCGCGGCGCTCCTTGCGGAGTTCCACCATCGCGTACAGCGTCGGGACCAGCAGCAGCGTCAGCAGCGTCGAGGTGATCAGGCCGCCGATCACCACCACCGCCAGCGGCTTGGCAATGAAGCCGCCCTCTCCCGTGACGCCCAGGGCCATCGGGAGCAGCGCGAAGATCGTCGCCAGGGCTGTCATCAGGATCGGGCGCAGCCGGTGGCGGCCGCCCTCGACGACCGCTTCCACCACGCCCAGGCCCTGGGCCCGGTACTGGTTGATCAGGTCGATCAGCACGATCGCGTTGGTGACCACGATGCCGATGAGCATCAGCATGCCGATCATCGCCGGGACACCCATCGGTGTGCCCGTGACGATCAGCAGGCCGATCGCGCCCGTCGCCGCGAAGGGGATCGAGACGAGCAGGATCAGCGGCTGGACCAGCGAGCGGAACGTCGCGACCAGCAGCATGAAGACGATCGCGATCGCCGCCAGCATCGCCAGGCCCAGCGAGGCGAAGGCATCGTCCTGGTCGGAGGAGACACCACCGATGGTGGCCGTGGCACCGTCGGGGAGGTCCAGCGACTTGAGCTTGCTCTGGAGCGACGCGCTCACCGCGCCCGTGTTGTCACCGGTCGGCTTCGCCGTGATCGTCGCGGCCCGCGAGCCGTCGATCCGCGTCATCGAGACCGGTCCCGGGACCAGCTTCACATCGGCGATGTCACCGAGCTTGACCGGACCCAGGGCGAGGTTACGAAGGTCCGACAGCGTCTTCGCCGGCTTCGCCGAGGTGATCACGACATCGCGCTCGGTGTCGTCCAGGATCGCCTTGGCCGACGGAGTGCCGCGTACCGCCTGGCCGACGGCCAGACCCAGCGTGGTCTCGTTGAAGCCCGCTTCCGCCGCCTTCTCGTTCGCCTTGACCGAGATCCGCGGGATGCTCTGCGCCAGGTCGCTCTGTACGTCGGTGACGTCGTCGAGCTTCGCCACCTCGGCCCGTACCGCCTCGGACGCCTTCTTCAGCGTGTCCGCGTCGGACGCCTTCACCACGACGCTCAGGTTCTGGTTGCCGAAGCCGTCGCCCGCCGCGATCGTCGTGTCGCCGATGCCGTCGAGCTTGCCGAGCTCCTCGTCGATACGGTCGCGGGTCTTCTCGTACGACGACGCGTCCTTCAGGGTCAGCTGGTAGGAAGCCTGGTTGGCACCCGTACCGCCGCCGAAGGCCGCCATGAAGCCGGAGGAGCCGACCGTGACCTGGTAGTCCTTGATCTCGTCGATTCCGTCGAGGACCTTCTCGAACTTCTTCGCGGAGGCGTCCGCCGCCTCCAGGCTGGTGCCGGGGGCCAGCTCCTGCTTGACGGACATGACCTCCTGCTCGCCCTGGTCGAAGAAGTTCGTCTTCAGCAGTCCGGCCATGCCGAAGGTGCCGAAGAGCACGACGAGCGCGAGGACGACGCTGGTGAGGCGGCGACGGGTCGCGAAACGCAGCACCGGGACGTACATCCGCTGCAGCGGGCTGCGCGCCTCCTTCTCCTCCGCCTTGCGCCGGGCCTCGTCCGGGTCGATGCCCCGTACGGCCTTCGGGGCGCGCAGGAACCAGTACGACAGGACGGGGACGACGGTCAGCGAGACCAGCAGCGAGGCCAGCAGGGCCGCGGTGATGGTCAGCGAGAACGAGCCGAAGAGCTCCCCGACCATGCCGCCCACCAGACCGATGGGCAGGAACACGGCGACGGTCGTCAGCGTCGAGGAGGTGACGGCGCCCGCCACTTCCTTCACCGCGGTGATGATGGCCGCCTGCCGCTCCTCGCCGTAGCCGAGGTGCCGCTTGATGTTCTCCAGAACCACGATCGAGTCGTCGACGACCCGGCCGATCGCGATGGTCAGCGCGCCCAGCGTGAGCATGTTGAGCGACAGGTCACGCGTCCACAGCACGATCAGCGCGAGGACGACCGAGAGCGGGATGGAGACCGCCGTGACCAGCGTGGAGCGGAGCGAGGCCAGGAAGACCAGGATCACGATGACCGCGAAGAGCAGTCCGAGCGCGCCCTCGGTGGTCAGACCGGAGATCGACTTGGAGACGGCAGGGCCCTGGTCGGAGACGACGGTCAGCTGAGCGCCGGAGCCGAGGGCCTTGCGGAGCTCGGGCAGTTTCTCCTTGACCGCGTCGGAGATGGCGACGGCACTGCCGTCCTTGTCCATGGTGGCGAGGACGGCGAGGCTCGGCTTACCGTCCGTACGCGTGATGGAGACCCGCTGGGACTCCTCCTGCTTCACCGTGGCGATGTCACCGAGGCGTACCGGCTTGCCCTTCTCGGGGGACACGCGCAGGTCCTCGATCTGCTTCAGCGTGGTGAAACCGCCGCCGACCTGGACCGTACGGCTCTTGCCGTCCTCGGAGAAGGAGCCGGCCGGCAGCGTCGCGCCGCCCGCCTTGAGCGCCTCGGCGAGCGCCATGGTGTTCAGCCCGGCCGAGGCGAGCTTCTTGTCGTCGGGGGTGACGGAGACCTGGAGGTCCTGGACGCCGTCGACGGAGACCTGGCCGACGCCGTCGATGTCCTCGATCGCCGGGACGACGGTGCGCTCCAGCTGGTCGTTGAGCGCCTGCTGGTCCTTGTCGGAGGTGATGGCGAGGACAACGGTCGGGATGTCGTCCGTCGAACCGGCGACGACCTGCGGGTCGACGTCGTCGGGCAGCTGGGTACGGGCCCGGTTCACGGCCTGCTGCACATCGGCGACGAGTTGCTTGGTGCCGTCCCCGTAGTCGAAGCTGGCCATGATCACGGCGTTGCCCTCACTCGCCGTGGAGGTGATGCCCTTGATTCCGTCGACGGCCTTGATGGTGCTCTCGAGCGGTTCGACGACCTGCTTCTCGACCACATCGGGAGACGCGCCCTGGTACGGGGCCAGCACCGACACCATCGGCAGTTCGATGGAGGGCAGCAGCTGCTGCTTGAGCTGCGGGATGGCGATCGCTCCGAAGGCGATCGCGACGATCGACATCAGGCCGATCAGGGCTCGTTGCGACAGGCTGAATCTGGACAGCCAGGACATGGTGTCTCTCTTCTGTGGCTTACGCGGCAGGAAGGACAAGAGGGCACAGCCGGACTGCCCGTTAATACGATCAGCCATTCGAGGAGGCCCAACCCTCGACCCCAGGTCCAGTTCCTTATCTCGCGCATACCGCAGCTGGAGTACGCGAGGCTCCGGCTCACTCCACCCTTGGACGTACCAGGCCCGATTCGTACGCGATTACCACCAATTGGGCGCGGTCGCGGGCGCCGAGTTTCGCCATCGCACGGTTCACATGCGTCTTGACGGTCAGCGGGCTGACCTCGAGCCGTTCGGCGATCTCGTCATTGGAGTGGCCGCCGGCGACCAGGACGAGGACTTCGCGCTCGCGCACGGTGAGCGCCGAGAGCCGCTCGGAGTGCGGCCGGGACTCCTGCCCGTCGTCCGAAGTGCCGCCCTGCGCGAGGAACTTGGCGATCAGGCCCTTGGTGGCGATCGGCGAGAGCAGCGCCTCCCCCGCAGCCGCGATACGGATGGCATTGAGCAGTTCGTCCGGTTCCGCTCCCTTGCCGAGGAAGCCCGATGCGCCTGCCCGCAGCGACTGCACGACGTACTCGTCCACCTCGAAGGTGGTGAGCATGACGACGCGTACGTTCGCGAGTTCGGGGTCGGCGCTGATCATTCGGGTGGCGGCGAGCCCGTCCGTCCCGGGCATCCGGATGTCCATCAGGACGACATCGGCCTTGGCGGAACGGGCGAGTGCCACCGCCTCGGCGCCGTCCGCCGCCTCCGCGACGACATTCATGTCGGGTTCGGAGTCCACCAGGACCCGGAACGCGCTGCGCAGCAGCGCCTGGTCGTCGGCGAGCAGCACCCTGATCGTCATCTGTCCTCCCCCGTGCCGGTCTTGACCGGCAGTATCGCCTGCACCCGGAAGCCGCCGCCGTAGCGGGGGGCCGCGGTGAGGGTGCCGCCGAGTGCGGTGACCCGCTCGCGCATACCGAGCAGACCGTGGCCGCCGCCGTCCACCGGCCCTTCGGCCCCGGCGCCGTTGTCCAGCACGGTGACCTCCACGGTGTGGCCGACCCGCACCACGCTCACCTCGGCCTTCGCGTCCGTGCCCGCATGCTTGCGCACATTGGTCAGCGCCTCCTGGATGATCCGGTACACCGCGAGGTCGACGGCCGCGGGCAGCCGGATCCCGTCGTCGGCACGGGCCACTTCGACCGGCAGACCGGCCTGCCGGAAGGTGATGACCAGCTCATCGAGGACATCGAGGCCGGGAGCCGGTTCGGTGGGGGCCTCCGGATCGCCGGACTGGCGGAGCAGACCGACGGTGGCGCGCAGTTCGTTGAGTGCGGAGCGGCTGGCCTCGCGTACATGGGCGAGGGCCTCCTTGGCCTGGTCCGGCCGTCTGTCCATGACATGCGCGGCGACGCCCGCCTGGACGTTGACCAGGGCGATGTGGTGCGCGACCACATCGTGGAGATCGCGGGCGATCCGCAGGCGCTCCTCCGCGACCCGGCGGCGGGCCTCCTCATCGCGGGTGCGTTCGGCGCGCTCGGCCCGCTCACGTATCGCGTCGACGAAGGCCCGACGGCTGCGTACGGCGTCTCCCGCGGCTCCCGCCATCCCGGTCCAGGCGAAGATGCCGAGGTTCTCCTGCGTGTACCAGGGGGTCGAGCCGAAGAACATCGCGGCGCCGGTCAGCACGGCCATGGTCAACAGGCCGACGCGCCAGGTGGTCGGGCGGTCGGTGCGGGAGGCGACGGTGTAGAGGGCGATCACGGCACTCATCGCGACCGGTGCGGCCGGATCGCCCACGACGAGCTCGACGACCGAGACCGCGGTGGTGAACACGAGCACGGGCATCGGGTCGCGCCGGCGGAAGACGAGAGCCCCCGCGACCAGGACCATCAGCACCAGGCTGCGCGGCTCGGGCGTACGGCTGCCGAAGGCCGGACCGTGCGGCCCGTTCGGATCGGCGAAGGAGCCGACGACCATACAGATCAGTACGGCCAGGGCGAGCGCTCCGTCGAACGCCAGCGGATGCGCGCGAAGCCAGCTCCGGGTGCGGGCGAACCCGGTGGCGAGTGAGGTCACATCCAGCAACGGTACGGCGTGCCGCGACAGCCGCGAACACCCGCGAGCACAGCAGAAGAGAGCAGAATGCCCCGCCCCGGATCGATCCGGGGCGGGGCGTTCGGCTGTTGGAGTGCGAGCGGTCAGCCGGGGATGAGACCGTCGTCGCTGAGCATCTCCCGTACGTCCTCAAGAGTGGCGTCCGAAGCCGGCAGGATCAGCTCGGACGGCTCCAGCGCGTCGTCCGGCAGGGGTTCGCCGAGCTCGCGGACCCGGTCCAGGAGCGCGTGGAGAGTCCTGCGGAAGCCCTCGTCGTCACCGCCCTCCATCTCGGCCAGCAGCTCGTCGTCGAGCTTGTTGAGCTCGGTGAAGTGGCTGTCCGCCAGCTTCACCTGGCCCTCCCCCATGATCCGTACGATCATGACGAGTCCCTACTGCTTGTCGAACTTGTTCGGGGTGTTCTGCTGCGGGGCGGCGTCCTGCCGGCCCGCGGCACCGCCTTCGATCGCCTGCTGCGAACTCGAGCCGCCCGCGAGCTCGGCCTTCATCCGCTGCAGTTCCAGCTCTACATCTGTACCACCGGAAATCCGGTCCAGCTCGGCGGCGATGTCGTCCTTCGCCATTCCGGACTGGTCGTCCAGGGCGCCGGAGGCGAGCAGCTCGTCGATCGCGCCGGCCCGTGCCTGCAACTGCGCGGTCTTGTCCTCGGCCCGCTGGATCGCCAGGCCGACGTCGCCCATCTCCTCGGAGATGCCGGAGAAGGCCTCGCCGATCCTGGTCTGCGCCTGGGCCGCGGTGTAGGTGGCCTTGATGGTCTCCTTCTTCGTACGGAAGGCGTCGACCTTGGCCTGCAGCCGCTGGGCGGCGAGAGTGAGCTTCTCCTCCTCGCCCTGCAGCGTGGTGTGCTGTGTCTCCAGGTCGCTGACCTGCTGCTGCAGGGACGCGCGGCGGGACAGCGCCTCGCGTGCCAGGTCCTCGCGGCCGAGCGCCAGCGCCTTGCGGCCCTGGTCCTCCAGCTTGGACGACTGTCCCTGCAACTGGTTCAGCTGCAGCTCGAGCCGCTTGCGGGAGGTCGCCACATCGGCGACTCCGCGGCGCACCTTCTGCAGCAGTTCGAGCTGCTTCTGGTACGAGTAATCGAGGGTCTCGCGCGGATCCTCGGCCCTGTCGAGGGCCTTGTTTGCCTTCGCGCGGAAGATCATCCCCATACGCTTCATGACACCGCTCATGGGCTTCGCGCGCCCCCTTCTGACGGACTCAGCTTCAGCACTCCAACAGAACCCACATTACGGGCCCTGCATCCATTACCGCACTGTTCCAGCGCGGATGCGCTCCTCCCCAAGGACGACTGCGTACGGCTTCGATCCGGCGCAAGGAGTAGGTGGCCGTCAGGGAAACCACGGGCGACGTCCGCTCTGTCCGGCTTATGGCCGGCTTCTGTCCCCTACAGACGCACGGTGTTGCGGGATCGTTCCCCACCGGCGTTCGGTCCCCGCATTTTCACCCCGTACCCTTGGGCTTTGTGTTTGGTAGCCGTTCCAAGGAAGAGAAGTCCCCCACCGGCAAGGTGCAGGCAGACCTCTCCAAGCAGCCCCGCGACCCCGAGGCCCCGAAGGGCCGCCCCACGCCCAAGCGGAGTGAGGCCCAGACCCAGCGCCGCCGTGCCTCCAGCGCGGCGCCGACCGACCGCAAGGAGGCCGCGAAGCGCCAGCGCGAGGCCCGCCGCGTGGACATGGCCAAGCAGCGCGAGGCCCTCGCCAGTGGCGACGAGCGCTATCTGCCGGCCCGTGACAAGGGACCGGTCCGCCGCTTTGTGCGCGACTTCGTCGACTCCCGCTTCTGCATCGCCGAGTTCTTCCTGCCGCTCGCGGTGGTGATCCTGGTGCTGAGCATGGTCAGGATCGGCTCGCTGCAGAACATCGCGCTGCTGCTCTGGCTCGGCGTCATCGTGCTGATCGTCATCGACTCGATCGGTCTGGCGATCCGCCTGAGGAAGCAGCTGAACGAACGCTTCCCGAACGAGTCCAAGCGCGGCGCGATCGCGTATGGCCTGATGCGTACGCTCCAGATGCGCCGACTGCGTCTGCCGAAGCCGCAGGTCAAGCGCGGAGAGCGGCCCTGAGCACGGAGGTCTCCGGCTTCGGAGGCGCTTCGGCCGACTGGTTGGCCGGGCTCGGCGGACTGCGCAACACCGTCCGCCAGGAGCTTGTCGCCCGTCAGCTCGACGAACAGATAGCCGCCCGCTACCCGGTCGGGCAGCGGCTGCGCATCCTCGATGTGGGGATGGGGCAGGGCACCCAGGCGCTGCGTCTCGCCCGCGCCGGGCACACGGTGACCGGTCTGGAGTCCGATCCCGCGATGCTGAAGGCGGCACACAACTCGCTGGCCACCGAGCCGGCCGGAATCCGTGAGCGGGTCCGGCTGATAGAGGGCGACGGCCGGGACACCGGGGTGCATTTCCTGCCCGGCAGCTTCGACGTGGTGCTCTGCCACGGGGTGCTGATGTACGTCACGGAGCCGGACGCGATGCTGGCCGGCATGGCCAGGATGCTGGCGCCGGGCGGTCTCCTCTCACTGCTCGTACGGAACGCGGACGCACTGGCCATGCGGTCGGGGCTGGCCGGGGACTGGTCGGCCGCGCTGACCGCGTTCGACACCGATGCGTACACCAACCGGCTCGGGCTTCCGGTGCGGGCGGACCGGCTCGAGGCGCTGACGGCGACGCTGGCGGGGATCGCGGCGCCGCTGCACGCCTGGTACGGGGTGCGGGTCTTCACCGACAACGTCCCCAACGAGGCCGAACTGCCGGCCGCCGAGGAGCTGGAACGGCTGCTGGCGGCGGAGGACCGAGCGGGACGTACGGAGCCGTACCGCGGTGTGGCCGCGCTGCTGCATCTGTGCGGCGTGCGCGGCTGAGCCGTGGCCCCAGGCCCCTGGGGCACGTGGGGGCCGACGCCCCCACACCACCCGAGCGGCAGCTCCGCGCCGTAAACAACTCGCGGAGCCCACTCCCCGAGCCGACAGCTCCGCGCCACAGGCGCACAGGCGGCCCACCCGGGCGGCAGCTCCGCACCGCAAACCACAAGCGCTGGGGCACAGCCCCAGGCAGCGGGCGAGAACGTTGGCGGGCTGCCCCCAGAGCACCGGCTCCGCGTCGCGGCCCTTCACGCCCCCGGCACCGGGCACTCGAGGGGCCCGGTGCCCGACCCTGGCAGGCGGACGCGCAAGGGTCGTGTTCGGGACGTAAAGCGCCGCAACTCGCGCGAAGCGCGCTGACCACGCGGCGGAGCCGCATATCGGATGCAGCGCAGTCCCGGACTCGAGCCCCGGAGCGGATCCCGGACGGCCACCGGCCCAAGACCGGCCACCCCCAAGCACCCAAAACCCGCACCCCGCAAAGGACCCGCGCCCGGGGACCACGGCGCCCCGTCAAGGAACCCGCCCCCGCAAGGGACCCGCACCCCGGGACCCGGACCCGCCCCGCCCCGCCCCGCCCCGCCCCGCCCCCCGCAAGGGACCCGCGAGCTATGCCTCGTTCGCGTGCAGGCTCATCGGACCGTAGATCTTCGTCGAGTCCTCCGAAAGGATCACCTGGTCCGCCCCGCCCTCCAGCAGGTCCTTCCAGAACTCACCGATCCACGACTCCGCGTCCCCCTGCGTCGTGAACTCCTCCGGCTGCACCGCCGGCTGGACCTCCGTCCCGTCGGACTTCTCGAAACGCCACGTCCATGCCATGTCCGCCTCCCAGGGCCCACCAGTGATCTCGTTGCTGCCCGCAGCGTAGCCGGGCGCGCACGCCCCGCGGTGACGCGGGAGGATCGTGAACGTGGAACTCACTCTGCTCGGCACCGGCGCCCCCGCCGGACTCCCCCGGCCCGACTGCCCGTGCGCCGTCTGCGCCACCGCTCGCGGCCCGCTCGCCCGCGCCGCCACCGCGCTGCTCGTCGACAGCGCGCTGCTGCTCGACCTCACCCCGGGCGCCGCCATGGCAGCCGCCCGGGCCGGGCACTCGCTCGTCGGCGTACGGCAGGTGCTGCTGACGCATCCGCACGACGGGCCCCCCGTGGATCTGCCCGCCGGGCTGCCGACGGCGGGACGGGTCCCGGACGGACAGGAGTTGACGCTGATCAGCGGGCACCGGGTGCGTGCCGTGTCGATGGACAACCCCGGTACGGGGTACGAGGTGACCTCTCCGGAGGGCGAGCGGCTTCTCTATCTGCCGCCCGGCGGAGCGCCTGCCGGTCTCGCCGAAGGGCTGGCCGCGTACGACATGGTCGTCGCCGACGTGGTGGGGCGGCCCGACGCGATCGCCCGGCTGCGCGCCGCCGGGGCGATCGGGTCGACCACTGACGTCATCGCCGTCCACCTCGACCACGACGTACCCGGCGGCCCCGAACTGGCGCGGCGGCTCGCGGCCGCGGGCGCGCGTGCCGTGCCCGACGGGACGACGCTGACCATCGGCGAGTACCACGCCGTACCGGATGTGCCCCGCCGCACCCTCGTCACCGGCGGCGCCCGCTCCGGCAAGTCCCTGGAGGCCGAGCGTCGGCTCGAGACCTTCGCCGAGGTGCTGTACGTCGCGACAAGCGGGAGCAGGGAAGGCGACCCCGAATGGGCGGCCCGGGTCTCCCTGCACCGCGAGCGCCGCCCCGGGGCCTGGGACACCGCCGAGACCTGCGATCTCGTACCGCTGCTGGCCGAGGACGGGCCGCCGATGCTGATCGACTGTCTCTCGCTCTGGCTCACCGACGCGATGGACCGGGTGGACGCGTGGGACGACGCGAAGTGGGCGGCGGACGGTGAGCACGCGCTGCACGCGCGCGTGGCCGAACTGGTCGCCGCAGTACGGCAGACCCCGCGGACGGTCGTCGCCGTGACGAACGAGGTCGGCAGCGGCGTTGTCCCGGCCACCGCGTCGGGCCGCCGCTTCCGCGACGAACTGGGCCGTCTCAACGCCGCCTTCGCGGCCGAGTGCGAACACGTCCTGCTGGTCGTCGCGGGCCAGGCCCTGGTCCTCCGCGGCTGACCCGCCCACCCACCAGGTGCCGGGGCGCCCCCCGGATGCCCACGAGGAAACCACCCACCGGACAGCAACCGTCAACGCCCCCCGGCCCACCTGAGCCACATGACCGGGTGACTGTACTGTTCGGCGAATGAGCAGGCTGAATCTCGATGACTTCTCCGACCTGATCGAGCGCCCCGACAACGGTATGCGGCGTGACGCCGAAGAACGCCGGGAGCGGCTGATCGTTCCGCCCGGTTCCCTCGGACGTCTCGACGAGCTGGGCGAGTGGCTTTCGGCCGCGCAGGCCGCCGTGCCGGTCAAGGCCATCGACCAGCCGCGCGTCGTACTGTTCGCCGGTGATCACGGGGTCGCCGAACTGGGCGTCTCCGGCCGGGAGTCCGGCTCCGCGCACCAGCTGGTGCGCGCCGCGCTGGAGGGCGCGAGCCCCGTCGCCGTACTGGCCCGCCGGATGGGCGTGCCGGTACGGATCGTCGACGCCGGTCTGGACTGCGAGCCGGAGCTGCTGCCGGACGAGGTCGTACGTCACCGGGTGCGCCGCGGCAGCGGACGTATCGACGTCGAGGACGCGCTGACGATCGAGGAGGCCGAGCAGGCCGTACGCCTCGGTATGGCCATCGCCGACGAGGAGGCCGACTCCGGCACCGATCTGGTCGTACTCGGCGATCTGAGTGTCGGCGGCACCACGCCCGCCGCCACGCTGATCGCCGCGCTGTGCGGCACGGACGCATCCGTGGTCACCGGCCGCGGCGGCGCAGGCATCGACGATCTGGCCTGGATGCGCAAGTGCGCGGCGATCCGGGACGCGTTGCGGCGCGCCCGGCCGGTGCTCGGCGATCAGCTGGAGCTGCTGGCGACGGTGGGCGGCGCGGATCTGGCCGCGACAACCGGATTCCTGCTGCAGAGTGCCGTACGGCGCATGCCGGTGATCCTCGATGGAGTGGTCTCGGCGGCGTGTGCGCTGGTCGGCCAGCGGGCGGCATTCCGGGCCCCGGACTGGTGGCTCGCGGGTCAGGTGAGCGGCGAACCCGCGCAGACGAAGGCGCTGGACCGGATGGCGCTCAACCCGCTGCTCGACCATGGCGTCACTGTGGGCGAAGGAACCGGGGCATTGCTCGCACTCCCCCTCGTGCAGGCTTCGGCCGTGCTCGCGGCCGAACTGCCGGAGCGTACGGAGTCGGTGGAGAGCGACACGGACTGACGCGTCGGTGCGGCCGCCACCAATGGGCGGCCGCACTCTCGCCCACCTTGATGCGCGATGCCCCATATCATCGCGTTTCATGGGAGAGGTCCGCTTGTCCAGCGAAGAGGCGAGCCGTAGTACGAGCCGAAGCGCCGTCCGTTCGCGGCGCAGTGCGGCGTTCGCCGTCTGGTATCTGCGTGCCGTGGCGTTCATCAACCTCCTGAGTGCTGTGTGGGTCTCCCTCCTCCAGGACCTCCGGCGGCACAACGTCGATGACTACTTCACGCCGTATCTGCTCACCGCCGGCTTCGCCTCCGGAGCCTTCACGCTCTTCCTGGCGATCACCATGCGCCGTCGCAAGCGCGCCGCCTGGATCCTCAATTTCGTACTGGCCGGACTCTTTCTGCTGCTCTTCGTCCTCGCGATCGGCGTCGACCCCGAGGTCCGTGAACATGCGCAGAACTGGATCTCCCTCGTCCTGACCGCCGCCTTCGTACTCGCGCTGGCGCTCGGCCGACGGGAGTTCTACGCGAAGGGCGACCGCTCCAACCCCAGGCTGGCCGCGGCGGTCGCGGTCGGCGGGCTGCTGGTCACCTCGCTGGTCGCCGCGACACTCGTCACCGTCACCAATACCGCGGCCGGTCAGTCCACCTTCCTGCAGCGCTGGTACTACGGCCTGCTGCGGCTGATCACGCTCGCCCCGGACGACTCCCGCCTCGCCGGCATCAGCACGCCCGGCTGGGTCAATGTCACCATCAACGTGCTGTCGACACTGCTGCTGTTCGCCGTGCTGTACGCGGCCTTCCGCTCCCGCCGGGCCGTCGACGCGCTCACCGAGGACGACGAGGAGAGGCTGCGCGTCCTGCTGCAGCGCCACGGCGACCGGGACTCGCTCGGCTACTTCTCACTGCGCCGCGAGAAGAGCGTCGTCTGGTCACCGACCGGGAAGGCCGCCGTCGTCTACCGCGTGGTGGGCGGCGTCTCGCTCGCCTCGGGCGACCCGATCGGCGACCCGGAGGCCTGGCCCGGCGCGATCGACCCCTGGCTGGCCGAGGCGCGTGAACACGGCTGGATCCCGGCGGTGATGGGCGCGAGCGAGGAGGCCGGGACGATCTACGCGCGGCACGGGCTGGACGCCCTGGAGCTCGGCGACGAGGCGATCGTGGAGACCGACGACTTCACTCTGGACGGCCGCGCGATGCGGACCGTGCGCCAGGCCTACAACCGGGTCGGGCGCGCCGGTTACGAGGTGCGGATCCGCCGCCACGAGGACATCCCGCCCGAGGAGATGGCCGTACTGGTCGGGCGCGCCGACGACTGGCGCGACGGGGCCACCGAGCGCGGCTTCTCGATGGCGCTGGGGCGGCTCGGCGATCCCGGGGACGGCCGCTGCGTGATGCTCGAATGCACGGACGGCCAGGGCGAGTTGCGGGCGGTGCTGAGCTTTGCGCCGTGGGGCCCCAAGGGGCTCTCGCTCGATCTGATGCGGCGTGACCGGGGCTCCGAGAACGGCCTGATGGAATTCATGGTCATCGAGCTCCTGCAGCGCGCGAAGGAGATCGGGATCACGCAGGTGTCATTGAACTTCGCGATGTTCAGATCGGTCTTCGAACGTGGCTCGAAGCTCGGCGCCGGTCCGGTGCTGAGACTGTGGCGCTCACTCCTCAGCTTCTTCTCCCGCTGGTGGCAGATCGAGTCGCTGTACCGCGCCAACGCCAAGTACCGACCTATCTGGGAGCCACGTTTCATGCTCTTCGAAAAGAGCGCCGACCTGCTGCGCATCGGCCTGGCGGCGGGCCGCGCCGAGGGCTTCCTCGAGGCGCCGGGACTGCCCAAGTGGCTGCACCGCAGGCACTTGGAGTCCAGGCGTTGAAGACGGTGATCGCGTTCGTGCGCCGTGAGTGGGGGCCTCTGTACGCGACCCTGCGGAGGGCACTCGTCACCAAGAAGTGGCGGGCGATCCCGATGACGCTCGGGGCGGTCTGCCTCACGGCACTGTTCCAGCTGGTGCAGAACCAGTCCTGGGGCTTCGGCCTCGTGCGCAACCTCGGCTTCGTGAAGGCCGAGGACCCGCTCCGGGTGGCGCTGCTGCGTACCCCGCTGTCGCTGTTCGTCCCGGCGCTGGATCTGCCGGTGTGGGGTGCGCTGGCGCAGGTCCTGCTGGTCTTCGGGATCGCGGAGATCTGTCTGGGCCGGTGGCGGACGCTGGTGATCGCGTATGTGTCGACGCTGGCCGGCACGACGTACGCACGGATCGGTGTCTCACTCGACCCTGAGAGCCTCTTCGGGCTGCCCGCGTCGGACGCCGTGGTCGTCGACACCGGCCCGTCGGCTGCGGTCGTCGGCCTCGCGGTCTTCGTCTGCTGGCGCTACCGGGCCTGGTGCACGGCGGCGCTGGTGGCCGTGTTGATGGTCGGCGAGGTGCTCTTCAAGAACAATCTCGCGGGCAAGGAGCATCTGGCGGCGATCGCGGCGGTGCTGGCGGTGTGCGGGCTCTCGGCGCTGCGCCGGCGGTGGCGGCTCAGGCGTCAGCGTTTGCGTACCGGCAGCCGGTCGGGCGCCCCGCCGATCAGATCCTGAAGTTTTCGGCGTGGCCGGTCCCAGCGACGGTCGTGGTGGAAGGAGCGCAGCCCGGCCCTGGCGCGCGCCTTGGGCCGGTTGCGGTAGAAGCGGCGGGCCCAGGGCGAGCCGGGCCGGGCCAGCCGTACCGCACCGAAGAGCGCCAGGAACGGGATCAGCGTGCCGAGGAGCGCCATTCGCAGCTTGCCCTTGAAGAGCGCGATGAGCACGAAGAGGAAGTTGAACACCAGCGTCAGGATCAGCGAGGTGCGGTCCTGGCGTTCGTCGGGGGTGAGCTGGTCCACGCCGAGTGGCGAGAAGCCGCCGAGCACCAGCAGCGCCAGGGCCGAGGCGATCACCACGACCTCCACGCTCTGCCGGCCCTGCTCGGTCCAGTAGACGTCGTCGAGATGCAGGATGAGCGCGAACTCGTCGAGTACGAGGCCCGCGCCGATCCCGAAGACGATCGCGCAGACCGCAGCGGCGGGGCCCTCCCTGCCGTTGCCGACCGCCCCGAAGCCGCCGATGACGATCAGGATGACGCCGGGGACCACATGGTGGATGTGCATGCCGCCGGGTGCGATGTTCTTGAACGGCCCCCGGCCCGCCCTGATCAGCCGGGTGACCGTGCGCGTCACCAGAAAGGTGAGCATGAAGGAGACCAGCGCGAGCAGCATCGGGAGCTTCCCCGGCTCCACGATGTTCCGGTAAAACCAGTGACCCATGCCACCCGCTCCCGATTCGCACGTAATGCGCAATTTACCGTCAGTCCGGCCGGGCTACCCTTCGCGCGACACTGCGCTCACCCGGTGGACAACCGCCGGACCCGGCCCAAGGACTCCATGGACGGCATACGTTTCGCCTTCGGCACACTGACCGTGCTCCCCGTCCGCGTCACCCGCTGGGACCGTGCGGCGGCACGCGCCGGAATGCTCTGCGCGCCGCTGGCCGGACTGGTCGTCGGCCTGTTCGCGGCGGCACTCGGCGGGGTGCTGATGCTGCTGGGCTCGGGCCCGCTGCTCGCCGCGGTGGCCACGGCCGCCGTCCCCGCCGCCCTCACCCGCGGCCTCCATCTGGACGGTCTCGCGGACACCGCCGACGGCCTCGGCAGTGGCAAGCCGGCCGATGACGCACTGCGGATCATGAAGCAGTCGGACATCGGGCCATTCGGGGTCATCACCCTGCTGTTCGTGCTGCTCGCCCAGGTCGCGGCGCTGACCGAGCTGTACGGGCAGGGCTGGGCGCACGGCGCGGTCGCGGCGGTGGTCTCCGGGGTCGCCGCCCGCCTCGCCCTCACCCTCGCGTCCCGCACGGGCGTCCCGGCAGCCCGCCCGGACGGCCTCGGCGCGGCGGTCGCGGAAGTCGTTCCGGTACGCATCGGACTGGCCGTGGCCGCCGTGGTCACCGCGGTCTGCGCGGCGGCGGGTGCGCTCTTCGGCGCGTACGGCGCAGTGCATCACGCGCTGGCGGTGGCGGCCGGACTCGCAGTGGCGCACCTGCTGCTGCGCCACTGCGTACGCCGCTTCGGCGGGGTGAGCGGCGATGTGTTCGGCGCGCTGGCCGAAACGGCGGCGACGGCTTCACTCGTCGCTCTGGCGCTCGGCCGCTCCTAGCAGGGCTTGCGCCACACCCCCAGGTCGTACTTCTTCAGCATCGAGCTGAGCTTCAGCCGCCGGGACTGGGGACAGAAGTCGCTGGTCTCCAGCTCGTACTCGACATGAAAGACCGCTTTGCCCGCGTGGATGAACGGCGTCAGCGCCTCGCACTCGTCGTACTGCGCACACTGCTCGTTGACCGCGAAGTCGAAGTCCCCCACCAGCTGCGGAATCTGGTCAAGGTCGTTCTTGAGTCCGACGGCCAGGCCCCGGTCGTGGGCCAGGCGGGCGATCAGGCGGTTGTAGCGGAGCTGGTCGGCGGCGGTGAGAGGGAAGCCGGTGCGGTTGGCGTACCCGTCCATGTTGTCGGGCTCGACGGCTTGGAAGCCCTTGTCCCGGCACATGTCCATGCGCTTCGCCATGAGCGGTCCGAGGACATCCGTGCGCCGGATGTCGAGCCAGCGCTCGCCGTCCCAGCCATTGCCCCGGCCGAGGACCTCCTTGGGGAACTTCGCGGCGTCCGGGCGGAAGTCCTCCCAGGCGCCGGTGGAGATGTAGCAGATCAACTTGCGGCCGCGGTGGCGTAGATCGGCGACGGCTGCCTTCGGGTTCTCGAAGCCGTCGATGTCGTACACCGGTACGTCCACGGTCGGGTCGAGCCGGCCGCTGAGCTGCCACTGCCAGGCCAGTCCCGGCTGCGGCTGCCAGCGCCCGGCGGTCGGCTTCGGACCGGACGGCTTCGGACCGGACGGCTTCGGATCGGTCGGTTCCGGCCGGGTCGTGCAGCCCGCCAGTACGAGCAGGAGCAGCGCGAGCAACAGGGGTGCCCGTCTCATCGGGCCGGTTCCAGGGCGTACGGGAGGGTGGCCCAGGGGTGGGCCCCGGCTCCCGGGACGAGGCAGTGGACGGCAGCAGTGGCGCGGGCTTCGGGCGGGGCCGCGTACACCAGATGGCAGAACCGCTCCGGCGGGTGGGCGGCCGTCCAGAGCGGGACGACCAGGCTGCGATAGGTGTCCCAGGGCCCCTCGAACGTGACCAGCAGCTCGGCGAGTTCCGCATAGGCCGGGTCGGGGTGGACGCCGTGGTTGAGGACGAGCGTGCGGGCGCCTGCCGCGCGGGCGGCGACCGCGAGGCGGCGGTAGTGGGGCAGTGCGTCGGGGTCCGCGGACACCTGGTCGAGGAAGGCACCGTCGGCGCCGTACCAGTCGCGGTGGCGCAGCAGATCCCGTACGACGGCGGCGTGCGGGCGGCGTGCGTAGTCGGTGTCGACGTAGCCGAGGACCCGGACCCCGGACCCGCGCAGCCGCTCCGCGACCGCCGCGAAGTCCGGGTCGGGGGCCGGGCCGGGGCCGCTGGCGGGGTTGAGCACCACGCCGTGGAGCCGGGGCGCGGCGGCGACGAGCGCCTCCCAGGCTTCGGGCTGCTCGGCGGGATGCTCGTAGTACGGCACCAGCAGTGTCTTCACGGAACCGTTCCTCAAGCGCGGTGGGCGGTCGCACGGCCCAGCAGAACACAGACCAGCCCGGCCAGCAGCCCGGCCGACACGGCCGCGACACCGAGACCGACGAGCCGCGGGCTGCCCGTGCCGGTGAGCAGGGCCAGGGTCTGCGCGAGGGCCGCCGCCGCGCACACCGCGGCCGCGCTGAGCACTGCGCCGAACGACTGAAGCAGCAATCCGGTCCACAGCACGGTCCCGATGAGCAGCAGGGTGGCGAGGCGCACGCCGCCGAGCGCGGGGGCGTCGGGCCAGAGCAGCGTCCCCGCGTTGGCGAGGACGAACAGGACCGTGAGATATCCGGCGAGGCATTCGGCGAGTACGGCGGCGGCGCCGCGCCAGAAGGCGCGTGACGTGGTGCTCGCGCGCAGCCCGGCGAGGCTCCCGCTGCGGAAGCGGTGCAGCAGCCATTCGGCGGGCCCCATGCTGAGCGTCAGCGCGACCGCGGAGGGCGCGGAGACGACCGCGCCGGGGCCGCCGGCGAGGACGTCGCCGAGGGCGGTGTAGAGGACGAGGACGCCGGTTCCGAGCCCGAAGAGCCCGTACGGGAGGGAGGCGGCGACGCGCGGAGCGGCCCGCGTGTCCTGGCTCGGGCGGCCGGAGAACAAGCCCTTCCGGCGATCGAGGAGCGGGGTTCGGGGCGGAGCCCCGACAGGGCGCTTCCGCAGACCCGGGACGCCCGGCACCAGCGTGCCCGCCGCCAGGCACACCGCCACCGCCGGCGAAGCCACCAGCAGGCCCGCCCGCAGCGGCACCACGAGGTCGTACGCCATTGCCAGCACCGCACCCGCCGTCATCGGTAACAGCGCGCAGAGCAGCGCCCGTTCGCGGTCCATGACCAGCAGGACCGTCGCTGCCGACAGATAGAGCGCCTGGGCCGACGCGAACGCCGCCGCGGGCCACTGGCCGGGACCTGACGACAGCGTCGCCGCGGCCGCCGCCGTCGCCGAGCCCAGCAGCGCGCCCGCCGGAGCGCCCCTCAGCAGTGCTCGGGTGGCCGCCTCGCGGTCGCCCAGGCCCAGCCAGGAGTAGGCGCGGTGCGAGAGCGCCTGGTTCCACACCCAGCCCGTCAGCGCGCCAGGGAGCAGCGGGGCCAGGCCCGCGCCCCGCAGCAGCGGCGCTCCCAGCACGTAGGCAAGGCCGGGCAGCGCGAAGACGAGGCCGCGCAGCAGGCAGCCGAGCAGGCCCACGTGCCAGGGGTCGACGGGCGGGCCCGGCGGCTCGGGGTGGCGGCGCGGAATCCGGGCGTACAGCTCTTCGGCGAGCGTGAAGGAGTCCTCGCGGCCGTACGTGAGGCGGATGTGGTCGTCCGTCATACCGTCCGACTCGAGGATCGCGGCGATCTCGTCCGGATGGACGGCCGCCGCGACCACCTCCTCGAGCCGGACCGCGAGTTCGTCCAGCGGATCGGCGGCACGGCCGTCCCGCTGCCGGGGCAGCAGCGGCAGCGTGTCGACCTTCTGCCCGGGCCCCTGCCAGAGCGGCCCGCTCATCCGGCCGCCGACTCGGTGACCGGCCAGACGTCCGTGTCCGCAGCCTCGGGCAGGCCCGCCAGCTCGAGGTAGATACCCCGGAAACCGTCCACCGAGCGGCGCAGCGTGAACTGGTCCACGACCCGCTGCCGCGCCCGCCCGCCCAGATCTGCCCGCCGTTCCGGGTCCCGCAGCAGCCCCAGCGTCGCCTCCGCCATCAGCGCGGGCTCGCGCGGCGGCACCACAAGCCCTGTGTCGCCGACCGCTTCCCGTACTCCGCCCACGTCCGTGGAGACGGTGGCGCGGCCGCACGACATCGCCTCGATCAGTGAGAACGGGAAGCCTTCGCTGATACTGGAGAGCAGCACCACGCTCCCCGAGGCATAGGCGCGCGACACATCGCTGACTCGCCCCTCCCAGCCGATGCCGTCCACGACGCCCAGTTCCGCGGCGAGTTTCTCCAGCCGCGTCCGGTACGCCTCGCCGCCCGCGGGCACCCCGCCGAACAACCGCAGTCGCACCTCGGGCAGTTCGGCACGGACCATGGCGTAGGCACGGATCAGCGTCTCCAGGTCCTTGATCGGGTCGATCCGTCCGGCCCAGGAGATCGTCGGCACGGCCGGTTCCGGGCCTGCCTGCGGGAAGGCGTGCGGGTCGACGCCGTTGTAGACGGTGCGGATGCGGTCCGCGGGCGCCCCACCCCGCTCCTCCCACCGCCGGTTGTACTGATTGCAGGGCGTGATCAGATCGGCGCGCCGGTAGCCCAGCGAGTTGAGCTCCCGGTAGAAGCCCAGCATCAGCGCCTTGACCGGGGCGCGCTGTGCCTCGGCGCGGTAGCCGAGGTAGCGCTCGCGCAGATAGATACCGTGCTCGGTGAGCAGGAACGGCACGCCCTCGAAGCGCTGGGCGGCCAGCGCGGGCAGCGTGGCGAGCCCCGCACTGACGGCGTGCGCGATCGAGTCGTCCGGTATCCGTACCGCCAGCGGCCGCAGCGCGTGCTCCAGCAGGTCGGTGGCGGTCAGCGCGTCGTGCACGGTCGGCCGGGACGCGGATATCTCCAGATGCGGCATGGTCCAGATCCACATCAGCGAACGCAGTACGGACTCCGAGCGCAGTGCCGCCGACAGCTGTCCCGCGCGGGCCATCAGCGCCAGTTCGTAGAGCCCCTCGCCGAAATCGCAGCCCGCCGACGGGTCGAGTACCGACAGCAGAAAGCGTTCGTAGATGTCGGTGAAGCGGCGCCGCTTCCGCCCGAGAAGCGGCCGCCGCCGCCCCGGCACCGGCCCCCAGAGCGGGAAGGCCGAGTGCCGGTAGACGTTGGACGGCAGCTCCCAGGTGACCGGCTCACGGCCGGTGCCGGTGAGGGCGACCACATGGAAGTCGACCTCCGGCATGCCGCGGACGAGCTGGTCGCACCAGGTCGACACACCACCGTGGACATGTGGATAGGTGCCCTCGGTGAGCATGGTGACATGACGCCCGCGGCTCAGCATGGTGTCCCCCCTGGACTGCGATGACGGTCGGCGGCGCTCAGGCCGGGAGCTTGAGCGTGACCGCCGACTGGAGCAGCTCGGGCGAGGTCCAGGTCGAACGGGCTCCCGCGTACGGAGTCCCGAACACGGCGGTCCCCAGGAACAGTTGCTTACGGGTGCCTTCGGGCGCGGTGACCGGTGCGGTCACTCCCGAGGGCGCCTGGACGGTGACGGTGGTGCCGATGCGGTACGCGGTCACCTTGCCGTCCGCGAGCGCCGTGTTCCAGGCGGCGCGGCGCTGAAGTTCCGTACCGATGTCGCGCTGGCGCGGGTTGACGAGCGGGGTGCTGTCGGCGAACAGGGCGCGGTAGTCGGCCAGCACCTTGTCGAGCACCGGGTAGAGGATGCGCTCCTCGGCGAGGTTGGACTGGTGGACGTAGTGCGGCCGCGGGTCGTTGGCGACGACATGGCTGAGCGCGGTGCGGGCCTCCTGCGGCACGATGTACGACTCGTAGCCGGTGGCGGTGTCGAGCGGCTCGGCCAGGCAGGTGGATGCGGGGTTGGACTCGCAGATGCCGCTGCCGCCGTCGTCCTCGGCGGTGTAGAGCCAGTTGTACTCGTCGGCCATCTCGGCGGCGGTGCCGACGTTGTAGTACACGTTCATCGGGTGGCGCGGCACGGTCAGCGCCGCTCCCGCCTTCCGCTGCTGCGGCTCGCGGGAGTTGTCGCTGGCGACCCACTTCACACCGTTGTCGGCCAGCGCGCCGGCGAGGTTCGGATTGTCCTCGGGCTGCTGCGGCAGGGTCTTCAGACCGGAGTGCTCGCCGGTGACCAGCTCGGTGCGGTCGGTCGAGACGCCCTTGCCGACGGCCCAGTTGTAGTTGTCGCGGATCTGCGCGGAGATGTCGGCGCGGCTCGTCCACGTGGTGTTGCCGGCGGTGTCCTTGGCGCACTGCCACGGCACGACCGAGACGTTCTGGACACAGCCGAGGAAGAGGTGGGTGTAGGTGTGGTTGACCCAGCGGTACTGCGCACGGTCGGCCAGCAGCTGTGCGGCGAGCGCGTCAGTGCCGCCGTGCTCGGTCTTCCACTCCTCGCCGGCGCCCGCGTTGTAGACCATGTCGAGAGTGAAGCCGCTGGTCTGCTGCCACTGCCTGGCGTACTGCGCGTCGGCGGCGGTCATCCGGATGTCGGTGGTGGTCTCCTCGCCCCCGTCGCCGCAGTCGATGTCGCCGGGCGTGCAGTTGCGGTCCTTGTCCCAGCGGGCGTCGGGCGCGAAGACGTCGTCGACGTGCACGGCGAAGTAACTGCGGCTCTGGCCGAGGTGGATGCCCTGGGTGAGCCATTCGACGATGCCGCGGGCCAGTACCCGGAACTGCCGCTGGTACTGGTTGTAGGCGAAGGTGACGACCAGCTCGCTGCGTCCGTCGTGGGTGTACTCGCCGACCAGGCTGCCGCGGGCGCCGCCGTCGCCGACCGGGGTGTCGAGATAGCTGGTGAAACCTGCTCTCGGCTTGCCCGCGAAGCCGTAACTCTCGGCGACCAGCGCGGAGTTGTCCTCGAACTGGACGGGCCCGTCGAGATAGCCGAAGGGACCTGTACGCCCGGCGGCGGTGACCGCGCTCTGCGCGCCGTCCAGCACACCCGCGTAGCCGCCGTTGTCGACGTACTCGAGGCCGACGCCCGGATGGGACCAGGTGTAGGCGTCGACCTGGCGGATGCCGAAGGTCTGCTCGTACGCGAAGAGCGCGGCGTTCTCGGCGGCACCGGTGGCCTGGTCCGCGCCGAACGGGTCCTCGTCGGGGACCACGATGCCCTGGTACTTGGCGCGCGGTCGACCGCTCACGGTGTCGCTGAGGAACGCCGCGTTGACGACAGGACGCCCCGGGTCGTCGAGGCGCACCGTCCGGTACGGCACCCCGGTGTCCTTCAGCTCCGAGACGATCGCGCCGACCGCGCCGCCTCCGTCGTCCACGACGAGTACCGTCAGATCGATGCGCGGCGCCGGCGCCGCGGCAGCGGCCGCGACCGACGACGGTACGGCTGTCGCCAGCACTCCGGCGGCCAGCGCCACCGCGGCCGATCTGCCCGCGCGCAGTCTGTAGAACCCCATGACTTCCCCCCTCGCACGATCCCTCGGCGCACAGAAAGCATGCGGAGGATCTGTGGAGATGATGCAAAGAAGCCCCTCGCTCCCTTGCCTGAACGACGTGAGTGTGACTGAGGTCTCGCCAGAGTTGGCGGAAAACGTGAAAGAGACGCCACGTACGAGTGAATTGCCGCCGCCGTGAGCGAAACATGTGACCGCGCGTAGGCTCTTGTCCGGCGTGGGATGTCGATCCATCCCCTTCTACGGCCCTGGAACTTAACGGAAGCGAGATTTCACCACCGTGACTGCTCTCACTCTCAGCACTGCCGGAGCGGCGACGCTGCGCGCGGACGCCCTCGTCGTCGGCGTCGCGAAGGGCGCCAAGGGGCCGGTCGTCGCGCCGGGCGCCGAGGCCGTGGACAAGGCGTTCGACGGAAAGCTCGCCTCCGTCCTGGAGACCCTCGGCGCCACCGGTGCCGAGGGCGAAGTGACCAAGGTCCCCGCGCCGTCCGGCCTGAAGACCCCGGTCGTCCTCGCGGTCGGGCTCGGCGCGGTCCCGGAGAAGGACGAGACGTACGACGCCGAGACCCTGCGCCGTGCCGCGGGTGCCGCGGCCCGTGCGCTGACCGGTTCGAAGAAGGCCGCCTTCGCCCTGCCGGTCGAGGCGGCCGAGGACGCGGAGGCCATCGCGGAGGGCGCTCTGCTCGGCGCCTACGCCTTCACCGCGTACCAGGGCGGCGAGAAGGACGCGAAGAACTCGAAGAACGGCAATGGCCCGAAGCTGCCGCTCGCCGAGATCGCCCTGCTCGGCGCGAAGCCGCGCGACAAGGCGTACAAGGCCGCGGCCGAGCGCGCGATCGCGCTGACCGAAGAGATCAACCGCGCCCGCGACCTGGTCAACACCCCGCCGAACGACCTCTACCCCGAGTCCTTCGCCGCCGTGGCCACCGCCGCCGGCAAGGAGCACGGCATCAAGGTGCAGGTCTTCGACGAGAAGGCGCTGGCCAAGGGCGGCTTCGGCGGCATCCTCGGCGTCGGCCAGGGTTCGCAGAACCCGCCGCGTCTGGTGAAGCTCTCCTACACCCACTCCAAGGCGGCCAAGAACCTGGCGCTGGTGGGCAAGGGCATCACCTACGACTCGGGCGGCATCTCCCTGAAGCCGGCCGGCCACAACGAGACGATGAAGTGCGACATGAGCGGCGCGGCCGCCGTCTTCGCCGCCGTCGTCGCGGCCGCCCGGCTGGGCCTCGCGGTCAATGTCACCGGCTGGCTGGCGCTCGCCGAGAACATGCCGTCCGGTTCGGCCACCCGCCCGGGTGACGTACTTCGCATGTACAGCGGCAAGACGGTCGAGGTGCTCAACACCGACGCCGAGGGCCGCCTGGTGCTGGGCGACGCGCTCACCAAGGCGTCCGAGGAGAACCCGGACGCGATCGTCGATGTGGCGACGCTCACCGGCGCGATGGTGATGGCGCTGGGCAACCGCACCTTCGGCATCATGTCGAACGACGACGCGTTCCGTACCTCGATCCACGAGATCGCGGAGGAGGTCGGCGAGCAGTCCTGGCCGATGCCGCTCCCCAGCGAGCTACGCAAGGGCATGGACTCCCCGACCGCCGACATCGCCAACATGGGCGAGCGGATGGGCGGCGGCCTGGTGGCCGGTCTGTTCCTGCAGGAGTTCGTGGGCGAGGGCATCACCTGGGCACACCTGGACATCGCGGGCCCGGCCTTCCACGAGGGTGCGCCGTACGGCTACACCCCCAAGGGCGGCACCGGCTCCGCCATCCGCACCCTGGTCAAGCTCGCCGAGCGCACCGCCGCCGGCGACCTGGGCTGAGGACGGGCCTTCGACGGCCCCGGGCATACGCCCGGGGCCGTCGTTGTTCGCCCCCTTGGCCCTCAACGAAATCCGTACCTTCGTACGGGCCAGTAACCCCTTGGGGCGGTGCGTCATGCGTCTCAGACCCCGGCCCCGCGTCCCGCCTCCCGTCAACAAGTGCGAAGATGGGTTCTCGGCAGGACAGGGCCCCACCACAGGGCCGAAAAAACAGCGGCCGAACACCAGCCGCCGCCCGGTCGTCGACGACCGGCGAACGGCGCACATGCATGGAGGACGTGACGTGGCGAACGACGCCAGCACCGTTTTCGACCTAGTGATCCTCGGCGGTGGTAGCGGCGGTTACGCTGCGGCGCTGCGTGGAGCTCAGCTGGGCCTGGACGTCGCCCTGATCGAGAAGGGCAAGGTCGGCGGCACCTGCCTGCACAACGGATGCATCCCGACGAAGGCACTGCTGCACGCCGGCGAGATCGCCGACCAGGCACGTGAGGCCGACCAGTTCGGTGTCAAGGCCACCTTCGAGGGCATCGACATCAAGGCCGTCCACAAGTACAAGGACGAGGTGATCTCGGGGCTCTACAAGGGTCTCCAGGGCCTGATCGCCTCCCGCAAGGTCACCTACATCGAGGGCGAGGGCCGACTGTCCTCCCCCACCTCCGTCGACGTCAACGGCCAGCGTGTCCAGGGCCGCCACGTCCTTCTCGCCACCGGCTCCGTACCGAAGTCGCTGCCGGGCCTGGAGATCGATGGAAACCGCATCATCTCCTCGGACCACGCGCTGACGCTGGACCGCGTCCCGCAGTCCGCGATCGTGCTGGGCGGCGGCGTCATCGGCGTCGAGTTCGCCTCCGCGTGGAAGTCCTTCGGCACCGATGTCACGGTCATCGAGGGTCTGAAGCACCTCGTGCCGGTCGAGGACGAGAGCAGCTCCAAGCTTCTTGAGCGCGCGTTCCGCAAGCGCGGCATCAAGTTCAACCTGGGCACCTTCTTCGAGAAGGCCGAGTACACCCAGGACGGTATCCGCGTCACGCTCGCCGACGGCAAGACCTTCGAGGCCGAGGTGCTGCTCGTCGCCGTCGGCCGCGGCCCGGTCTCCGCCGGTCTCGGTTACGAGGAGCAGGGCGTCGCGATGGACCGCGGCTATGTCCTGGTCGACGAGTACATGCAGACCAACGTGCCGACGATCTCGGCGGTCGGCGACCTCGTCCCGACCCTCCAGCTCGCGCACGTCGGCTTCGCCGAGGGCATCCTGGTCGCAGAGCGGCTCGCCGGTCTGAAGACCGTTCCGATCGACTACGACGGTGTGCCGCGGGTGACGTACTGCCACCCGGAGGTCGCCTCCGTCGGTATCACCGAGGCCAAGGCCAAGGAGATCTACGGCGCCGACAAGGTCGTCGCTCTGAAGTACAACCTCGCGGGCAACGGCAAGAGCAAGATCCTCAAGACCGCGGGCGAGATCAAGCTCGTCCAGGTCAAGGACGGTGCCGTGGTCGGCGTCCACATGGTCGGTGACCGTATGGGCGAGCAGGTCGGCGAGGCCCAGCTGATCTACAACTGGGAGGCTCTGCCGGCCGAGGTCGCGCAGCTCATCCACGCGCACCCGACGCAGAGCGAGGCGCTCGGCGAGGCCCACCTGGCCCTGGCCGGCAAGCCCCTGCACTCCCACGACTAGTAGTCCCGGGCGCGACGACCACTTCCGCACATTCGTAAGGAGCAACTGAAACCATGGCGGTTTCCGTAACCCTTCCGGCGCTCGGCGAGAGCGTCACCGAGGGCACTGTCACCCGCTGGCTGAAGGCCGAGGGAGAGCGCGTCGAGGCCGACGAGCCGCTGCTCGAGGTGTCGACCGACAAGGTCGACACCGAGATCCCCGCCCCGGCTGCCGGCATCCTCGCGTCCATCAAGGTCGCCGAGGACGAGACCGTTGAGGTCGGCGCCGAGCTGGCCATCATCGACGACGGCTCGGGCGCGCCCGCTGCCGCCCCGGCCCCGGCTGCTGCCGAGACCGCGGTGGCCGAGACCCCCGCGGCTCCGGCTCCGGCCGCGGAGGCCCCCGCGGCTCCGGCTCCGGCCGCCGAGCCCGCTCCGGCCTCTGCCCCCGCGGGCGGCGCCACCGGTACCGACGTCGTCCTTCCCGCGCTCGGCGAGAGCGTCACCGAGGGCACCGTCACCCGCTGGCTCAAGGAGGTCGGCGAGTCCGTCGAGGCCGACGAGCCGCTGCTCGAGGTCTCCACGGACAAGGTCGACACCGAGATCCCGGCCCCGACGTCCGGAGTGCTGCTGCAGATCGTGGTGGGCGAGGACGAGACCGCCGAGGTCGGCGCCAAGCTGGCAGTGATCGGCGCCCCGGGTGCCGCGCCTGCCGCCGCGCCCGCTCCGGCTGCCCCGGCCCCCGCCGCCGCTCCGGCCCCGGCTCCGGCCGCGACTGCTCCGGCCCCGGCTCCGGCCGCGACTGCTCCGGCCCCGGCTCCGGCCGCGCCTGCTCCGGCCGCTCCGGCTCCGGCGCCCGCTCCGGTCGCTCCGGCTCCGGCTGCCGCTCCCGCCCCGGCCGCCGTCGCTCCGGCTCCGGTGGCTCCGGCTCCGGTGGCTCCGGCCGCCCCCGCCGGTGACGACGGCGCCTACGTGACCCCCCTGGTCCGTAAGCTCGCCGCCGAGAACGGCGTGGACCTGTCCGCGGTCAAGGGCACCGGCGTCGGTGGCCGTATCCGCAAGCAGGACGTCATCGCCGCCGCGGAGGCTGCCAAGGCCGCCACCCCGGCCCCGGCCGCCGCCGCTCCGGCCGCCGTCTCGAAGGCCCCGGCCCTCGAGACGTCGCCGCTGCGCGGTCAGACGGTCAAGATGACCCGCATGCGCAAGGTCATCGGCGACAACATGATGAAGGCGCTGCACTCGCAGGCCCAGCTGACCTCGGTCGTCGAGGTCGACATCACCAAGCTGATGAAGCTGCGCAACCAGGCCAAGGACGCGTTCGCCGCCCGCGAGGGCGTCAAGCTCTCCCCGATGCCGTTCTTCGTGAAGGCCGCGGCCCAGGCGCTGAAGGCCTACCCGGTCGTCAATGCCCGGATCAACGAGGACGAGGGCACCATCACCTACTTCGACACCGAGAACATCGGTATCGCGGTGGACTCCGAAAAGGGTCTGATGACGCCGGTCATCAAGGGTGCCGGTGACCTCAACCTCGCCGGTATCTCCAAGAAGACCGCGGAGCTGGCGGGCAAGGTCCGCAGCAACAAGATCACCCCGGACGAGCTCTCCGGTGCGACCTTCACCATCAGCAACACCGGTTCGCGCGGTGCGCTGTTCGACACGGTCATCGTGCCGCCGAACCAGGTCGCCATCCTGGGCATCGGCGCCACCGTCAAGCGCCCGGCGATCATCGAGACCGCCGAGGGCACCGTCATCGGCATCCGCGACATGACGTACCTGGCTCTCTCCTACGACCACCGTCTGGTGGACGGCGCCGACGCGGCCCGCTACCTGACGGCCGTCAAGGCGATCCTGGAGGCGGGCGAGTTCGAGGTCGAGCTCGGCCTGTAAGGCTCACCAGCAGTACGACAGTGCCCCGTCCGGAACTCTCCGGGCGGGGCACTGTCGTGCTCACCAGGACTCACCGGACTCATCAGGCCTGCTCCGGCGCACCCTTGGGCAGCCTGCCGAGACCGGTCGCCGTATTGTCAGGGGTGCCTGTCGCCCCGGAGGAGCCCTCATGACCCCGCCCGTCATCCACTCGCTGCGCGAACAGATCCGCGAGCACATCGTGGAGGGGATCGTCAGCGGCCGCTGGAAGCCCGGCGAGCGGATCGTCGAGCGGCGGATCGCGACCGAGCTGGAGGTCTCCCAGACGCCGGTGCGCGAGGCGCTGCGCGAGCTGGAGAGTCTGCGGCTGATCGAGTCCGCGCCCAACAAGGGCGTACGCGTACGGAATCTCACCGCCGCGGATCTCGAGGAGAGCTATCCGGTGCGGGCCGGTCTCGAGCAGATCGCCGCCGAACTGGCGGCCGCGCGGCTGGCCCAGGACTGTTCCGCGCTGGAGCCGCATGTGGCGGCGCTGTACGAGGCGGACCTGGCCGGGGACTCGGCCGCACAGGTGCGGCACACCGTCGGCTTCCACCGGGAGCTGGTGCGGGCCGCCGGGAACAGCGTGCTGCTGCACACCTGGGAGGGGCTCGGCATCGAGGTGTTCACGGCGCTCTCGATCCGCTGGCTCGGCACGGTGCAGAAGTCGTACGCCGAGGAGCACCAGGCTCTGGTCGAGGCGTTCCGGCGCCAGGACCCGGAGATCGGCCCGCTGGTGAAGGCCCACGTCCTGGGCTGCGCCCCCCGCGCCTGACCCCCCGATCCGGCTGCGAACTCCCGCCCCGGGCCGGGCCCCGGCTCCAGCTCCCGCGCCTGACCCGGAACACGACAGCGCCACGCGCGCGGCCCGGCTGAGGCGGATCCGCGCCCCACCGGGGCTCGATCCCGACGCGCACAGGTGACGTCGCCCCCGCTCCGAGGTGCATGCGGCGCCCGAATCACCCCACTTCGATCCGGCACCCCGTGCCCCTTTTCGCGGCACCGAATGCCAATTTCTTCAGATTGAGAAGTTTCCCGCTCGAAGCTTTGATCGATCATCGATCAGCGACTTACAGTTGTCGCCGGGTTCACCAACCCCTCGCCCTGTCCTGCCAGACAAGGCTCCTTTCTCCACCCCCCTCCTGTCCGGAAGGCGGCGATCATGACCGACCCCGTAGGCAAGCTTCCGAGCGAGCTCGACCAGCTCCCGGACCGTGATGCCGAGGAAACCGCCGAGTGGGCGGCGTCCCTCGACGCCGTCACCGAGCACGCAGGACCGCACCGCGCCGCGTATCTGATGCGCCGTACCCTCCAGCACGCCGAGACGGCCGGAGTTCCCGTGCCCCGGCTGCTGGAGACGGACTACGTCAACACCATCCCCACCGCCGCCGAGCCCGCCTTCGACGGCGACGAGGCGATGGAAGCCCGCATCACCGCGTGGAACCGCTGGAACGCGGCCGCCATGGTCACCCGTGGCTCCCGCTTCGGCGTCGGCGGCCACATCGCCACCTTCGCCTCCGCAGCCTGGCTCTACGAGACCGGCTTCAACCAGTTCTTCCGCGGCAAGGAGGGTGACGGCTCCGGCGACCAGCTCTACATCCAGGGCCACGCCTCGCCCGGCATCTACGCCCGCGCCTTCCTCGACGGCCGCCTGTCCGAGCAGCAGCTCGACAACTTCCGGCAGGAGGCGGCCGGCAACGGACTGCCGTCCTACCCGCACCCGCGCCGGCTGCCCTGGCTGTGGGAGTTCCCCACCGTCTCCATGGGCCTCGGCCCGCTCTCCGCGATCTACCAGGCGCGCTTCAACCGCTACCTGGCCAACCGCAGCATCAAGGACACCGCGGGCTCGCACGTCTGGGCCTTCCTCGGCGACGGCGAGATGGACGAGCCCGAGTCGACCGCCGCCCTCGCCCTCGCGGCCCGTGAGCGTCTCGACAACCTGACCTTCGTCATCAACTGCAATCTGCAGCGCCTCGACGGTCCGGTCCGCGCCAACTTCCGTGTGGTGCAGGAGCTGGAGGCCCAGTTCCGCGGCGCGGGCTGGAATGTCATCAAGACGCTGTGGGGCTCCGCCTGGGACGAGCTGTTCCAGCTCGACACCACGGGCGCGCTGGTACGCCGGCTGCGCGAGGTGCCGGACGCCCAGTTCCAGACGTATGCGACGCGTGATGTGGCGTACATCCGCGAGCATTTCTTCGGCGCCGAGCCCGCGCTCGTCGAGCTGGCGAAGCTGATCGGCGACGCGAAGATCGCCGAGTGCTTCTACGCCTCCCGCGGCGGCCACGAGGCCCGGAAGGTGTACGCGGCGTACAAGGCGGCCGTCGAGCACAAGGGCGCGCCGACCGTGATCCTCGCGCAGACGGTGAAGGGCTACACGCTCGGCAAGGGCTTCGAGTCGAAGAACGCCAACCACCAGATGAAGAAGCTGACCATCGACGAGTTCAAGGGCATGCGTGACCTGCTCGGACTCCCGATCCCGGACAGTGCCTTCGCCGACGGCCTGGTGCCCTACGGCCACCCCGGCGCCGACTCCCCCGAGGTCCGCTACCTCCAGGAGCGCCGCGCGGCCCTCGGTGGCCCGGCCCCGGCCCGCCGCGTACAGGCGGTGGCGCTGCCCGCGCCCGAGGAGCGTGCCTTCAAGGCTCTCGAAAAGGGCTCCGGCAAGCAGGAGATGGCCACCACCATGGCCTTCGTACGCCTGGTGAAGGACCTGATGCGGGACAAGGAGACCGGCAAGCGCTGGGTTCCCATCGTCCCTGACGAGGCCCGCACCTTCGGTATGGAGTCGCTCTTCCCGTCGGCCGGCATCTACTCCCCGCTGGGCCAGACGTACGAGCCGGTCGACCGCGACCAGTTGATGTACTACAAGGAGGCCAAGGACGGCCAGATCCTCAACGAGGGGATCACCGAGGCCGGCGCCATGGCCGACTTCATCGCCGCCGCCACGTCGTACGCGACGCACGGCGAGCCGATGATCCCGTTCTACATCTTCTACTCGATGTTCGGCTGGCAGCGCACGGCCGACCAGATGTGGCAGCTTGCCGACCAGCTCGGCAAGGGCTTCATCGTCGGCGCGACCGCCGGCCGTACGACGCTGACCGGCGAGGGCCTGCAGCACGCGGACGGCCACTCGCAGCTGATCGCGGCCACGAACCCGGCGTCGCTCAACTACGACCCGGCCTTCGCGTACGAGATCGCCGTCATCGTCAAGGACGGTCTGCGCCGGATGTACGGCCCCGAGGCCGAGAACGTCTTCTACTACCTGACCGTCTACAACGAGCCGAAGCCGCAGCCCGCGATGCCGGAGGGTGTCGAGGAGGGGATCCTGCGCGGTCTCTACCGATTCAAGGAGGGCGTGGCCCAGGCCGCGGACTCCCCGCGGCTGCAGCTGCTGGCCTCCGGCACGGCGATCCACTGGGCCCTCGAGGCGCAGCGACTGCTCAGCTCCGACTGGGGAGTTACGGCCGATGTCTGGTCCGCGACCTCGTGGGGCGAGCTGCGCCGTGACGCGCTGGAGTGCGACGAAGCACTGCTGCGCGGCGAGCAGCGCATTCCGTACGTCACCCAGGCGCTGGAGGGTGCTCCGGGCCCGGTGCTCGCGGTCAGCGACTGGATGCGCCAGGTTCCGGACCAGATCAGCCAGTGGGTCGAGCAGGACTACTCCTCGCTCGGCACGGACGGTTTCGGTCTCTCGGACACGCGTGACGCGGCCCGCCGTCACTTCGGCGTCGACGCCCCGTCGATCACGGTCGCGGCGCTGGCCCAGCTGGCCAGGCGCGGCGAGGTCCCGGCCTCGGCCGTGAAGGAAGCGCGCGAGCGCTACGGCCTCTGACCTCTGCCGACGTACGACGGAACCCCCGGTGGCCGCTCGGCCGCCGGGGGTTCCGGCGTAGGTGATCCTTGACCCTGACACCGTGTGAAGCCGTGCACTAGGGGGCGTCATGTTCACCATCGGAGACTTCGCCAGGCACGGCCGTGTGTCGGCCCGCATGCTGCGTCACTACGACGCGATCGGGCTGCTGCGTCCCGCGCGGACAGATCCGTTCAGCGGCTACCGCCACTACGCGGCGGCCCAGCTCGCGCAGCTCAACCGCATCATCGCTCTGAAGGATCTCGGCTTCACGCTGCAACAGGTGCAGGAGATCCTGGAGGACCGGGTGAGTACGGAGGAGCTGCGCGGGATGCTCACCCTGCGGCAGGCGGAGCTGGAAGCGGCGATGGCCGCGTCGGCCGCGCGGCTGGCCCAGGTCGAGGCGAGGCTCCGGTCGATCGAGAGCGAGGGGCACATGCCCAGTCAGGACGTCATCGTCAAGAGCATCCCCGCGGTACGGGTGGCCGAGCTGACCGCCACCGCGGCAGGTTACGAACCCGAGCACATCAGCCCGGTCATCAGCCCTCTCTACGACGAGCTGTTCAAGCGTCTGGAGGCGGTCGGCGTGACTCCGACGGGGCCCGGCATCGCCTACTACGAGGATGCGCCCGAGGGCGACGGCGCGATCCTGGTGCACGCGGGAGTGACGGTCGCGGCCGGTCCGCAGCCCGGCCAGGACTTCGAGATCGTCGATCTGCCGGCCATCGAGCGGGCCGCGACGATCGTGCACCGCGGCCCGATGGACGCGATCGTGCCGACGGCCCAGAACCTGGCCCGCTGGATCGACGCGGGCGACCACCGCTCGGCGGGGTACGCGCGCGAGGTCAACCTCGAATGCCCGGCGGACCGCGAGAAGTGGGTGACCGAGCTGCAGGAGCCGCTGGCCTGACCTCCGTCGGCGCCCGTGGCCCGAGTGGCTCCGTCATCATGGGGGCATGCGTGCTGCCCGGCTGATCAAGATGGTGCTGCTCCTCCAGGCCAGGCCCTCCATGACCGGCGCCGAGCTGGCGCGCGAACTGGAAGTGTCGGAGCGGACCATCACCCGGGACGCCCTCGCGCTGTCGGAGGCCGGTGTCCCGGTCTACGCCGACCGGGGCCGGGCCGGCGGCTACCGGCTGGTCGGCGGCTACCGCACCCGGCTCACCGGGCTCGGGCGCAGTGAGGCCGAGGCCCTCTTCCTCTCCGGGCTCCCGGGCGCGCTGCGGGAGATGGGGCTCGAGGACGCGGCGTCCGCGGCACGCCTGAAGGTGTCCGCGGCGCTGCTGCCCTCGCTGAGCGGCGCCTCCGATTCGGCGGCGCAGCGGTTCCATCTGGACGCGCCCGGCTGGTACCAGGAGCCCGAGACGCCGGAGCTGCTGCCCGCGGTCGCCGAGGCGGTGTGGGACGACCGCCGTATCAAGGCCCGTTATCGACGCCGGGACGCCGAGGTGGAGCGGGAGTTGGAGCCGTACGGACTGGTGCTCAAGGCGGGCGTCTGGTACCTGTGCGCCCGCGCCCGCACGGCCTTCCGGGTGTACCGGATCGACCGGTTCACAGCGGTGGACGTGGGCGGCGAACTCTTCGACCGCGACGAGGACTTCGACCTGCCCGCCTTCTGGGAGGAGCGCGCGGCCCAGTTCGTACGCTCCATCCTCCGTGCCGAAGTGGTGGTCCGGGTCACGGAGGCGGGCGCGCGGCGGCTGCCGTACGTCACGGACCGGGCGGCGGCCCGCGAGGCGCTGGCGGCGGCGGAAGGGCCGGACGGGCAGGGCCGGGTGACGCTCACTCTGCCGGTGGAGTCCCATGAGGTCGCGTACGGGCAGTTGTTCGCGCTGGGACCGGAGGTGGAGCTGCTGGAGCCGCCGGAGCTGCGTGCTCTGTTCGCCGAGTCGGCGGAGCGGGCCGCCCAGCTCTACAGATAGCCGCGCTACCTGTAATCAGCCAAGGAGGGATCCGCCCCCGCCGCCTCCTGGAGCATGAAGGCCCAGACGTCCGGCCTACTGCCGTCCGTGTCCGTGAAGCCGTACTCCTTGGCCAGCGCTCCGCTGGAGAGCGACTGTCCGTTCCAGCGGGCCCGCTCCGGGTCGGCGGCGAGCGCCGCGACTCCCCGGCCGAGATAGACCGGCGACTCGGAGAGCGCCCAGTGCGGCTGCTTCTCGATCCCGTCGCGCCAGGTCTCTTGGGTGAGGCCGAAGATGTCGAGCATCTCCTCGGAACGGATGAAGCCCGGGGTGACCGCCACCGCCGTGCAGCCCACGCTCTTCAGCTCCTCGCCCAGAATGAAGGCCATCCGGATCGGGGCGTTCTTGGCGAGGTCGTAGTAGAAGTTCTCGCGGAAGCCCTTGTTCGTCTCGGCCGTGCCGTCCGTGACCTCGATGACCAGGCCGCCGGGCTGCCGCACCAGCAGGGGAAGCGCGATGCTGCTGGTGATGATGTGGCTCTTCGCGCCGAGTTCGAGCATCCGCAGCCCGCGGTCCAGGTCGACGTCCCACATCTTCGTGTTGAAGTCGAGCAGGTGATTGCCGCCCCAGATGTCGTTGACCAGGATGTCGAGCCGGCTGTGGTCCCTCTCGATCCGCCCGACCAGCGCCCGCACCTGCTCCGGCTCCAGATGGTCCGTCGGTACGGCGATGGCCTCGCCGTCCGCCGCCGTGACCAGTTCCGCCGTCTCCTCGATGGTCTCGGTCGCCCGGCCGACCTCGCTGACCTGCGCTCGGGTGGTCCGTCCCGTCACATACACGGTCGCGCCTGCGGCGCCCAGCTGTACCGCGATGGCGCGGCCCGCGCCACGGGTCGCGCCCGCGACCAGTGCGATCTTCCCTGCCAGTGGTTTCCCTGCCGGTGGTGTGTCCGTCGTCATACGCCGACCGTCGCACGGATACCCGACATCCTCTGTCCGCCATTCAAAAGAGTCAGCATTTCGGCGGCTCCGCGTGCGCCGCCCCCCGCCAACCACGATGCTTGTCCCGTGATGGACGAGACGGAGTTCTGGGAGATCATCGACAGCACCCGCGAGGCTGCCGAGGGTGACCCCGAGGATCATGCCGATCTGATGGTCGAGCGGCTGCTGCAGCTCGACCCCGACTCCGTGCTGGACTTCGCCCGGCACTTCGAGGCCCGCTACAACCGCGCGTACCACTGGGATCTGTGGGGTGCGGCCGCCGTGCTGCTCGGCGGTGCCAGCGACGACGCCTTCGACTACTTCCGCTGCTGGCTGATCGGGCAGGGCCGGGAGATCTTCGAGGGCGCGCTGCACGACCCGGACTCGCTCGCCGAGCTGCTGGACGAGTTCGACGAGGACATCGACGGGGACGGCGAGGAGCTGGGGTACGCGGCGGACGAGGCGTACGAGCAGCTCACCGGCGTGGTGGCACCGGATCTGGGAATCCCGCCGCAGACCGCCGAGCCGCTGGGCACGCCGTTCGACTTCGACGACGACGCGGCTCTGGCGCAACGTTTCCCCAGGCTCTGGGAGCGCTTCGGAAACTTGTGAGAACGGTCCTCACGAGAACGTTCCTCATGAGACCGGCTCTCACGAGACCGGTTCTCGGACGGTGAGGCTGCGGCCCATCATCACGTCGTCGACGTACCGCCCGTCCAGACAGAACTCCCCCGGCAGTACGCCCTCGACCGCGAAGCCCTCCGACTCGTACAGCGTGCGGGCCGGCGTGTTGTGTCCGAGCACCCGCAGCGTCATCCGGACCGCGCCCTGGCGGCGCGCCTCGTCGAACGACGCCCGCAGCAGCGCTCGTGCGATCCCGCGGCCGCGCGCCCGGTCGGCCACGGCGAGGCCCTGGACCTGCCGCACATGCTGGTTGCAGGCGAGTGGGGTGGGCGGGATCAGCCGGATGAAGCCGGTGATCGTGCCGTCACCGTCCTCGGCGATGTCCTCGGAGATGTCCTCGGCGACCAGGAAGTCCTCGGGCCGGTGGTTCGCGTCGAAAAAGGGGTCGTACGGCGGCTTCGGCCTCGGCTGCACGGCGTGCAGCGGCGACCAGGTGTCCCGGTCGAGCGCACCGAGCGCTGCTTCGTCGGTGTGACGTGCGGGGCGTATGTGCGACCGGGGCATGGTCGTCACTGTGCCACGGGGCCGCGCGGGGGCAGGATGGGGGTCATGCGGATCGCGGTCACCGGTTCCACCGGACTCATCGGTACGGCACTCGTGCGCTCGCTGCGCACCGACGGGCACGAGGTGGTGCGCCTGGTGCGGCGGCCCGCGCGGGCCGGCGACGAGGTGGAGTGGGACCCGCACCGGCAGTACGTCGACGTGGCCGGACTGGTCGGCTGCGAGGGCGTGGTGAATCTCGCCGGCGCCGGGGTCGGTGCGCGCCGCTGGACGGATGCGTACCGCAAGGAGATCCGGGACAGCCGGGTGCTCGGCACGGCGGCGATCGCGGAGGCCGTCGCCGGCCTCGACGTACCGCCGCGGGTGCTGGTCTGCGGGAGCGCCATCGGCTACTACGGCGACACCGGGGAGCGTGCGGTGGACGAGGGTGCGCCGCCCGGGGACGGATTCCTGGCGAAGATGTGCGTGGAGTGGGAGGAGGCGGCGGCCCCGGCCGAGGAGGCGGGCGTGCGGACCGCCTTCGCGCGCACCGGACTTGTGGTGGCCCGCAAGGGCGGTGCGTGGGGCCGGATGTTCCCGCTCTTCAAGGCGGGCCTCGGCGGGCGCCTGGGCAACGGCCGGCAGTACTGGAGCTTCATCGCCCTGCACGACGAGGTCGCGGCGCTGCGGCACATCCTCGACACGGAGTCGCTGTCGGGGCCGGTGAACCTCACGGCGCCGGACCCGGTCACCAATCGCGAGGTAACCGCGGCGATGGGCCGGGCGCTGCACCGTCCGACGGTGTTCGCGGTCCCGGCGCCCGCGCTGAGGATCGCGCTGGGCGAGCTGGCCGGGGACATTCTGTGCAGCCAGCGGGTGCTGCCGGCCCGACTGCTGGAGTCGGGCTTCTCGTTCGCCTTTCCGGGCGTCGACGAGGCGGTCGGCGCGGCTCTGCGATAGGGCGCGTCTGAGAAGTCCCGCCGCCCGGCGGACGGCCGGGTGCCGTGTGCGCCCCCGCGCTCCGGTGCTCCACGGCATGCGCGACTGGCGGTACGGCGACGGCTCCCTAGTCTCGGTCCGCACTCGGGTATTCCCGGGGCCTGTTGGGGGCATGAGCCTCCCACCAGCCGCGCCGACCTCGGGGAGGGGCACGTGCTCAGCAGCGCTCACCATGCGGATGTCGTCATCGTCGGGGCCGGGATCGCCGGTCTCTCGGCGGCTCATCAACTGACCAGCGCAGGCGTCTCGGTCAGCGTTCTGGAGGCCGCCCCTCATGTGGGCGGCCGGATGGCCACCCAGCAGATCGACGGTTTCCGGCTCGACCGCATAGGCCAGTTGCTCAACACCTCGTATCCGGAGCTGCGTCGCACGGCAGGGCTCGGTGATGTCGTCCTGCGGCCCTTCTCGCCCGGTGTACTCGTGCACAGCCAAGGACGGCTCCAGCGGACCGGTGAAGCGGTCCGGCGGACCGGTGAAGCGGGGAGCGCACGGGGCGCATTTACCGTGGCACGCGCCCTCGCGAGCGCCCCCCGGCCGCTCGACCAGGCCCGGCTCGGCGCTTCTCTCGCCCGCCTCGCCGCCACTCCGGTGGAGCGGCTCCTCACCCGTCCCGAGCGGCCCACCGCGGGCTCGCTCTGCGCCCGCGGCGTTCCGGCGCGTACGGTCCACGGCTTCCTGCGCCCGCTGCTGTCGGCGCTGCTCTGCGACCCGGCCCTGGCCACCTCGAGCCGGTGCGCCGATCTGGCGCTGCGCGGCTTCGCGCGCGGCCGGCTGTGCGTCCCTGCGGGCGGTGCGGCGGCGCTGCCCGAGCAGCTGGCTGCCTCGCTGCCGTCCGGCACCGTACACACCGGGGTGCGGGTCACCGACGCCTCGATCACCCAGGTCACGACCAAGGAGTACGGCGACATCGGCTGCCGCGCCCTGGTGCTGGCCACCGGTGCCCGCGCGGCCGCGGAGCTCCTGCCGGGCCTGCGCGTACCGCCCTTCCACCCCGTGACGGTCCTTCACCACACGGCGTCCGCGCCGCCGCTGACGGACCCGGCGCTCCTGCTGGACGCGGACCGCGACGGCCCCGTCTCGCACACGGCGGTGATGAGCGAGGTCGATCCCTCGCGCGCTCCGAACGGCCGCGTACTGATCTCGTCGACCGTGCTCGGGTCCCCTCCGCCGGATCTGGACCGCAGCGTCCGTACCCACCTCGCCACGCTGTACGGCACACCCACGGACGACTGGGAGCTGCTCGCCGTCCACCACGACCCGGAGGCGGTGCCCGCGATGCCCCCGCCGCACGATCTGCGCCGTCCGGTGCGGCTGCTGTCCGGCCTCTATGTCTGCGGCGACCACCGCGACACGAGTACGGTCCAGGGCGCGCTCTTCTCGGGCCGCCGGGCCGCGGACGCGATCCTGCGCGACTTCGGCCTCCAGCAGCCCGGGTACGAAACGGTCGCACTCTCGGCGGTGGCCTAGGGCGATTGAGGTCCCGGAGTCAGGGGTCCCGGGATCCGTGACTCCGGGCGTCCCGGAGTCAGGTCCGGGGTCCGGGTCAGAGTTCCACCCGGGCCCCGGGTTCAGCCCAGCGCGGCCACCCGGTCGCGATAGTTCCGTACCGCCGCCGCGTCCCGGTACGGCTCCAGCCGCCGCTCGAACTCGCGTACGTACTCCACCGCCCGCGCCGACCGCATCTCCGACACCTGCAGGGCCGCCTCCGCCCCCAGCGCGCATGCCTGGTCGAGCTCGCCCAGTCCGAGCCGGGCGGAGGCCAGCACCACCCGGCAGAAGAGGCGGCTGCGCGCGTACGCCGGGGCGCGCAGCTGGAGCGAGCGCTCCGCGTGCTGCACCGCCGGCCGGTACTGCTGGAGATCCCGGTGGCAGTGCCCGAACTCGTCGGCGAGCTGCGCCTCGTCGAAGAAGCGCGCCCAGTGCGGCACATCGTCGCCGGGCCGCGCCGTCTCGAGCGCCCGCTCGGCCCGAACGAGCGAGGCCGTGCACGCCCGTACCTCACCCAGCACGCCGTGCCCGCGCGCCTCGACGGAATGCAGCATCGCCTGCACCACGGGCGGGGCCGACGAGCCGACCCCTTGCTGGGCGACGCGCGTCAGCTGCACCGCCTCACGTCCATGCCCCAGATAGACCGCCTGCCGGCTCATGGTCACCAGCACATACGCGCCGTACGCCCGGTCGCCCGCCGCCTGGGAGAGCCGCAGTGCCTGGACGAAGTAACGCTGGGCGAGGCCGTGGGCCGCGATGTCGTACGAGGTCCAGCCGGCCAGCCGGGTCAGATCGGCCGCCGCGGCGAACAGCCGCCGCCCGGTCACCTCCCCGTAGGTGCCGCGCAGCATCGGCTCGGCCTCGTGCTCGAGATAGCGCACCAGCGCCTGCCTGGCGTGCCCGCCTCCGTAGGCGTGGTCGAGGGTGCGGAACAGCTCGCCGACCGAGCGCAGTGCCGCGATGTCGCCGCCGGTGACCCTCTGGCCGGGACCCCGGTCCGTGCCACGCTGGCGCGGGAGGGCGGCCCGACCCTGGGCCGGGATACGGGCGGTCCCGTTCTGGACCGCGTCCGCCCGGCTCACCCGCTCGTCGGCCCGCCCGATCAGCCAGTCCCTGCTGGGCACCACGAGCCCGGCCGGAGTGAAGGCGATCTTGCGCAGCTCCGCATGGCTGCCGGAGTCCTTGCGCCACAGCCCGCTCACGATGTCCACGGCCTCCTCGGGCGTGGCGGCGAACTCCAGACCGGCGTAGACGGGCGCACAGGCGTCCAGACCGAGGTCCTGCGCCGAGAGCCGGCGGCCGAGCCGCCGTGTGAACACCTCGGCGATCAGGGCGGGGGTCGTGCCGCGCGGCTGCTGGCCGCGCAGCCAGCGGGTCACGGAGGTCTTGTCGTAGCGCAGATCCAGGCCGTGCTCGAGGCCGAGCTGGTCCACTCGGCGGGCAAGGCCTGCGTTGGAGAATCCGGCTTCTGCGATGAGCGCGGCGAGCTGTCGGTTGGGGATGCGCTGCGAGGGTCGTTCCGTCATCAGCTGTGCGGTCTCCTGCCTTCCGGGCCGGGAGCAGCCCTCATGGAACGGCGCGAATTTAGCTGCCCCTACCGCTCGAACCGCGAGCTTCGCCCCACATTCATCCGATCGTGTGAGGATTGGGGACGTCGCTGACGGGCGCCGCGTGACCCGGAATTGCCCCGGCACCCGCCCGGCACCTGCCCAGCACCTGCCCGGCCGCCTTTTCCGGAGCCGCCGTACAGTGGCAAGGGCGCGATGAGTGCAGGGTGAAGGTTCTAGGGAGGCACAGCCGTGAGTGAGCTGCGGTTCGTCCAACTGGGGTTCGGCGAGCAAGCCGTCGAGTACCAGGAGGCGTGGCAGAAGCAGCGCGAGGTCCACGCCGCCCGCTTCGCCGACGAGATCGAGGACACCTGCCTGCTCCTTGAGCACCCGCCCGTCTATACGGCGGGCCGGCGCACGGCAGACAGCGAACGCCCCCTGGACGGCACTCCCGTCGTCGACGTCGACCGCGGCGGCAAGATCACCTGGCACGGCCCCGGCCAGCTGGTCGGCTACCCGATCCTGAAGCTGCCGCGCCCGGTGGACGTCATCGCGCATGTGCGCCGGCTCGAGGACGCGCTGATCCTCACCTGCGCGGAGTTCGGCCTGGAGACCAGCCGGGTCGAGGGCCGCAGCGGTGTGTGGGTGCTCGGCGACCCGGTCGAACAGCGTCCGGCGATCGGCGGACTTTCGCTCGACTTCGACCCGCGGCTGCAGGACGAGGAGTTCGACCCACGGCTGAACGGCCCGGAGTACGCTCCCTCCAACGCCGGCCAGCGCCGCGAGGACCGCAAACTCGCCGCGATCGGCATCCGTATCGCCAAGGGCGTCTCGATGCACGGCTTCGCGATCAATGTGAACCCGGACAACACCTGGTTCGACCGGATCGTGCCCTGCGGCATCCGGGACGCGGGTGTGACTTCGCTCTCGTACGAACTGGGCCGCGAGATCACCATCGGCGAGGTGCTCCCGGTCATCGAGAAGCATCTGCGGGACGTCCTGGAGAACGCCGAACTGCGGCCGCGGGCCGTCGAGGCCGCCGTCTAGGGAATGCGGCCCTCTGGCCAAGGGTTGGCCAGACGTAAGGCCACACAAATAACGGGCGTACCCTGGTGTCCGCCGAAGAATCGAAGTCGTAGGGAGCCGGACGTGTCCGCAGTCGCACCCGACGGACGCAAGATGCTGCGCCTTGAGGTCCGGAACAGCCAGACCCCCATCGAGCGCAAGCCCGAGTGGATCAAGACCCGGGCGAAGATGGGCCCCGAGTACACCCAGATGCAGAAGCTCGTGAAGAGCGAGGGTCTGCACACGGTGTGCCAGGAGGCCGGCTGTCCGAATATCTACGAGTGCTGGGAGGACCGCGAGGCGACCTTCCTCATCGGCGGCGACCAGTGCACCCGGCGCTGTGACTTCTGCCAGATCGACACCGGTAAGCCTGCCGCGCTCGATCTGGACGAGCCGCGTCGCGTGGGCGAGTCGGTCGTCACGATGGACCTGAACTACGCCACCATCACCGGCGTCGCGCGCGACGACCTGGAGGACGGCGGCGCCTGGCTGTACGCGGAGACGGTGCGCCAGATCCACACGATGACGTCGGAGCGCGAGGCGGGCCGTACCAAGGTCGAGCTCCTCATCCCCGACTTCAACGCGGTGCCCGAGCAGCTGGCCGAGGTCTTCTCCTCGCGTCCCGAGGTGCTCGCGCACAACGTCGAGACCGTGCCGCGGATCTTCAAGCGGATCCGCCCCGGTTTCCGTTACGAGCGCTCGCTCGAGGTCATCACGCGCGCCCGCGAGGCGGGCCTGGTCACCAAGTCGAACCTCATCCTGGGCATGGGCGAGGAGCGCGAAGAGGTCAGCGAGGCGCTGCAGCACCTGTACGACGCGGGCTGCGAGCTGATCACGATCACGCAGTATCTGCGTCCTTCGGTACGCCACCACCCGGTCGAGCGCTGGGTGAAGCCGCACGAGTTCGTGGAGCTGAAGGAGGAGGCCGAGGAGATCGGCTTCTCCGGTGTGATGTCGGGACCGCTGGTCCGTTCCTCGTACCGCGCGGGCCGGCTGTACCAGCAGGCGATGGAGCGACGGGGTGCCGCGACCACCCCGCAGACTGTGTGAATTCAGGCACAAGTAATTACCGATGAGTAATGGCCGGTTTGACGCGGCTCGCACCCTCCCCGCAGGTCGGGGCGGCGTACGGGCCGCGTCAACGTTTGCGGGCGGCGCATAAAGGTTTCATCGGTGTTTGACCGCTCGGTCATGCACTGGTAACACCAATCGGTGACATTGGGTCTACGCACAGCTCTCAAAGAGCACCGCACCGCACGCACCACCGCACCGCCCCGCACTGCACTGCGCACCGCTCCCACTCGTCGTCGACGCTCCCTTAGGGGGACCTCAACCATGCAGGCCGCGCCGGTACGCCCCGTACTCGCCACCGCCATTCCGTCCGTCACCGATGCTCTGCGCGCCATGGAGTCGCTGCTCCTGGGCAGCGGACAGCGCACCGCCCGCCGGAACGCATGGACGGCGGTCCTCGAAGACCGGCGCCGAGCCAAGGACAGGGTCGAGGCGCAGCACGTACTGGAGGCCGTGGCCGACCGCACTTCCTAGGCCACGTAAACTTCCAGACATGGCGAGGAAGGCAAACTCAGACAGCACTGACGCTGCTGCGAACACTGGGCGACTGAAGCAGATCGCTCTGACGTACAAGATGACCCGGAAGGCCGACTCCAAGGTCGGTCTTGTCGTCGCGGCTGTGGGAATTGTCACCTTCGGTGTCTTCCTCGCGATCGGCTTCTTGATCGATCACCCCATCTATCTGGGCATCCTTGGCTTCCTGCTGGCCTTCCTCGCGATGGCGATCGTCTTCGGACGCCGCGCCGAGCGAGCGGCCTTCGGGCAGATGGAGGGCCAGCCGGGCGCGGCGGCAGCGGTGCTGCAGAACGTGGGACGCGGCTGGAGCACGACCCCGGCGGTGGCGATGAACCGCAGCCAGGACGTGGTGCACCGGGCGGTCGGCAAGGCCGGCATCGTACTGGTGGGGGAAGGCAACCCGAACCGGTTGAAGACACTGCTGGCGGCCGAGAAGAAGAAGATGGCGCGCATCGTCGTGGACGTACCGGTGCACGACATCATCGTCGGCGACGGCGAGGGTCAGGTGCCGCTGAAGAAGGTGCGCACCACGATGCTGAAGCTGCCGCGGGTGCTCAGCGGACCGCAGGTCACGGCGGCCAACGACCGGCTGCGGGCGATGGGCGACCTGATGAGCAATATGCCGCTTCCTAAGGGGCCAATTCCTGGGCGTGGTGCTCGCGGACAGTCCCGCCCACCGCGAGGATGACCCCCGGCCTCACCTTTCCTGTCATCTCCAATTCGGGAAGCGGGTGACGGGGCGCTACAGGCGCCCCGTCACAGCCCTTCATGGCCTCCATGACGCGCTCCCACCGACCTGACGCACTCCAACGCTTCCAGTGGCCAATCAGGCCCGTCGAACCGTTCTCAGCGTCCAACTCCGGCCAGGCAACGCCGGTGCGGGCCTTCTTGAGGAACGCCTCCAGGACCGTCCTGGGGGCGAGCCCGCCCCGCTGGCGAGGCGCAACCCCACCGTTCGGGAACCCCTCCAGCTCAACAACCTGCTCCCAGGCGCAGTCACAGAGGGTCGGTACCTGCCGCCGGTTTGCCCTGAACCACTCACCGATGGGGCAGGCCAAGCCGCGATGCATCGGGGGCGGGGTTTCTAGAACCTTCACTTCGATGTCGAGCAGAGCAATCCACTCCGCTTGCTGCTCCTTCGTGAAGGACTCCAGACGCTCAGAGGCTGTCTGAGCCAGTGCTTGAAGATCCTTCACACGCTGATCAGCCTTTGTTGCCTCCGACTGCCAGACCTCAATCTCGGCACGCTCGCGTCGAAGCTGCTCAAGCTCCTCGTAGAGAGGCTTGAGCTTTTTCTCTACAGCCTCCTCGGCCGCAGCACCCGTGAGACCTTGTCTTGTCACCTTCTTCGCAGCGACCGCCATCATGAGATCAATCGTGTCGTCCCTCTCGGCAATCTTCTGGTCCAAGGACGCGATCCGGTATCCGTAGCGGGCCTGCCCACCAGGGAAGCCACCCATCTCCGCCTTCTCCTGTATGCCGCCCTGAGTGCGCTTCCGGATACGGGCAAGCTCCTGGAACGCCTCGTTCGCCTTCTCGCGCATGCGCGCTTCGCCGTCTTCAGTGGTGTTGTCGATGTCTTCGTCCACAACGGCGACGAAGATTCCGAGATCTTGGAGCTTCCAGACCCATTCCCAGAAGACGCGGTGCGCCGCGTCCGCAGTCGGGCGGTCTCCAAGTTGCAGCGACTCAGCTCAATGAGAGCCGGTGCCTTGCCGACACAGGACACCGGATCGATCCGGAGCTAAGGGAGGACGTTGCCCGCAGCCTTGAGGGCCGCTGTCAGTTCGTCACGAACCTGCTCAGCTTCACTGATCGTGTCGGCTGCCATCCGTCGGCGCTCTGTCGTCGCCATGTCGCGTCCTCCATTGCCAGGTGCCGGCTGGTGACGACCAGCCGTTGGCGATGCCTACCTGCTGGCCGACCGCATCTCACCTCGGGGGAGAACCGTGACGCGGCGGGTTCATCCCCACGGGTGAGGTACAGGGAGGATCGCGGATTTCGCCGCGGCGGAAGGAAATGATCAAGTGCCGAAGTCTGCTCGATCGGACTGCGGCCGGGGCGTCAAGATCGCGCCGTGGCACCGAATGAAGGACAGGGACCGATGGCAACAGGCACTGTGAAGTGGTTCAACTCCGACAAGGGGTATGGCTACATCAGCCAGGACGATGGCGGCGCGGACGTGTTCGTGCACTTCTCAGCCATCCAGACCAACGGCTACAGAAGCTTGGAAGAGAACCAGCGGGTGGAGTTCGAGGTCACCCAGGGGCAGAAGGGGCCGCAAGCGGAAATGGTCCGCCCCTTGTAACCCCTTCCTCGTTCTGCCTGCGCTCTGTTCCACGCGATGGCCAGTGGAACAGAGTGCAGTCCCGGATTCACCAACAGGATCTCGCAAGGAGGGCGGGGCCCGCGTGGGGCTCCCCGCGGCTGCCCGGGCGCAGCAACGCGGAGGTCTGTGCCTACCGCTCGGAGTGTGAGCGACGAGACGATCCCTGAGCCGACGGAAGCGCGCCCGTGGCGCCCCCAGAACGGGCCGGAGCCGAAGGTAACGGTGTGACCGAAGGGCGACCGTCCGGCGCTGAGGGTGTGGTCACACGGGACGTGGCGGTACGCAGTGGGGGAGGCTCGGCAGGACTGGCCTGACGGGAGGGTGGTCTATCAGGTGTCCGTGGACCTGCGCGGGGATATCTCGGTGACGTCTCGGCTGTACCAGTGGCCGCAGCGGGGCCTACGGGTGGCCCACGGCAGCCGCCCGGCGCCTGTTCGCCCACTGATCTAGCGCCTAGAAGGGTCGGGTAAGCCCACCCTTCGGGGACGGGACGTACCACATGTTCCCAACGCCAGCGGATGCCTTCAGGTGCAGGGCGGAAGCCACCAGGACGGCGCACGCATTATCAAGAACGACTGCCACAGCCCGGCCGCCCGGTTCACCTTGGTCCGTCTGCCTTCTTTACTCGCTTCTGCCGCTAGATCCGCACCTGTACAGCGCGGGCGAGGCGGTCGTGCAGCCCGCGCCCGTCACGGTCCCAGATGAGCGCCGGAATCGCGATGCAGAGCAGCAGGCTCCGTACGAGAACCCGCACGATCCCCAGCCGCCCGCCGCCTTCGGCGACAACGCGCAGACCGAGGATCCGCTTGCCGGGGGTGAAGCCGACCGTGCCGACGGTCAGCACGCTGAGTACGAGGAAGATGCCGAGCCCCCAGTTTCCGACGGCCTGTCGGTCACCGTTGGCGAACAGCCCGTATGCGATCAGGAGACAGAGCCCCCAGTCGATGAAGACGGCGCCGAACCGCCTCCCGAGGGGGGCGATGGAGCCGGGGCCCGCCTCCGGCAGGCCGAGCCGCTCGCCCCGGTGACCGAAGTCGGCGCCCATGTCCTCGGCCGCCGCGCGGGGCCCGGAGAGCCACGATCCGATTGCTTGCCTGTTGTCCACCCGTACACGGTACTGCGCAAGGTTTCACCCACCTGCGGTCGGGGCCTTGACGCGACCCCGACCCCGGTCCGGTTAACTTCGGCGAAACAAATGGGTCATGCTTGAGAAATCCCGTCTACCTATGGTCGGGTCCAGCGTGTGCCACCGCACTGGCCGCACGACCGAGCTACAACCCCGCCCCTCCCGGGTCGGGAGTAGGAGGAGTTGGATGTTCCAGAACGCCGACGACGCGAAGAAGTTCATCGCCGACGAAGACGTAAAGTTCGTCGATGTCCGGTTCTGCGACCTGCCTGGTGTGATGCAGCACTTCACCATCCCGGCAAAGGCGTTCGACCCGGCCGAGGAGCTGGCCTTCGACGGCTCGTCGATCCGCGGCTTCCAGGCCATCCACGAGTCCGACATGGCGCTCCGCGCGGACCTGTCGACCGCCCGTGTCGACCCCTTCCGGCGCGACAAGACGGTCAACATCAACTTCTTCATCCACGACCCGATCACGGGCGAGCAGTACAGCCGCGACCCGCGCAACATCGCCAAGAAGGCCGAGGCGTACCTCGCCTCCACCGGCATCGCGGACACCGCGTACTTCGGTCCCGAGGCCGAGTTCTACGTCTTCGACAACGTCCGCTTCGAGACCAAGGCGAACGAGGCCTTCTACCACATCGACTCCGAGGCAGGCGCCTGGAACACCGGTGCGATCGAGGACAACCGCGGCTACAAGGTCCGCTACAAGGGCGGCTACTTCCCGGCCCCGCCGGTCGACCACTTCGCCGACCTGCGCGCAGAGATCTCCCTGGAGCTGGAGGCGTCCGGCCTCCAGGTCGAGCGCCAGCACCACGAGGTGGGCACCGCCGGCCAGGCCGAGATCAACTACAAGTTCAACACGCTGCTCGCCGCGGCCGACGACCTGATGCTCTTCAAGTACATCGTGAAGAACGTCGCGTGGCGCAACGGCAAGACCGCGACCTTCATGCCGAAGCCGATCTTCGGCGACAACGGCTCGGGCATGCACGTCCACCAGTCCCTGTGGCAGGGCGGCGTCCCGCTGTTCTACGACGAGCAGGGGTACGCGGGCCTGTCGGACACCGCCCGCTACTACATCGGCGGCATCCTGAAGCACGCGCCGTCGCTGCTGGCGTTCACGAACCCGACGGTGAACTCGTACCACCGCCTGGTCCCCGGCTTCGAGGCCCCGGTCAACCTGGTCTACTCGCAGCGTAACCGCTCGGCGGCGATGCGTATCCCGATCACGGGCTCGAACCCGAAGGCCAAGCGCGTCGAGTTCCGCGCCCCGGACCCGTCGTCGAACCCGTACCTGGCGTTCTCGGCCCTGCTGCTCGCGGGCCTCGACGGCGTGAAGAACAAGATCGAGCCGGCGGAGCCGATCGACAAGGACCTCTACGAGCTGGCCCCGGACGAGCACGCGGGCGTCCCGCAGGTCCCGACCTCGCTCCCGGCGGTGCTCGAGGCGCTGGAGGCGGACAACGACTACCTGCAGGCCGGTGGGGTCTTCACGTCGGACCTGATCGAGACGTGGATCGACTACAAGCGCACGAACGAGATCGCGCCGATCCAGCTGCGGCCGCACCCGCACGAGTTCGAGCTGTACTACGACATCTAAAGGCTGGGGTCGGGTGACCTTGGGCTAGGGCTCGGAGATGTGCTGTGACCTGGGGAAACGCTGCTCAGCGGGTTTCCCCGGGTCACAGCTGTTTTTCAGGCTCTTGTGCACCGAGGGTGCACCGGCCGGGGCAAGTACCTGACGTGTCGTCAGAAACGGCAGCGAGGGCCGCTACCCCGTTCCAGGGGTAGCGGCCCTCGTCGACTTGGTCACGCACCAGGTTCGGCAAGCAGGTCGGCGACAAGCCACACAGGCATACATGGGGAGGCAGGTCGTGGACGCGGTACGCAGGGTTGTCACACGGGATGACCTGGAAGGCCTCGCACGGGCGGCTCTGGGCGCCGAGCATCGCCTCGTGGGCGCATCGCGACTCCGGGGTGGAAGCAAGAAGGGCGTGTACCGCCTCTTCTTCGACGATGACTCCACCGCAATCGTCTACATCTGGGACGGTGCCGAGAACTACTGGCCCACCGCGCAGGCCGACGAGGCCGACAACCACGCGGACCCGTTCTCGCCCGCCTCCGGCATCGAGCTCTTCGAGGCCGCCCACCGGCATCTCGACACCCTCGGCATCCGCACGCCCCGGATCCGCCTGGCCGACCGAAGCAGGAGCCACTACTCGGCGGACGTCGCCGTGGTCGAGGACGTGCCCGGCGACAACCTGGAAGCACTGCTCCGCCAAGACCCGCGCAGCGTGGGTACGACCATGGAGCGTCTCGCCGAGGCACTCGGTGCGCTGCAGCGGCATCAGGGTCCACGCTTCGGGAAAGTCGCCCTGATCGACAAAGGTGGCGCCTCCGAGGGCAGCTCGTGTGAGCAGGTCGTCCTGGACCGCGCGCTCGACGACCTCACCGAAGCCGCCTCTCGCGGCACGCGGATCACACGTTCCCGCGAGCAGCTGGAGACTGTAGTTCGCACATTGGCTGCGGCTGTGCGCCCACGCTCGCAGTATGGGCTCATCCATGGTGAGCTCGGGCCGGACCACGTGCTGGTGGACCGGCACGGGCAGCCGGTCCTCATCGACATCGAGGGGCTGATGTTCTTCGATGTCGAGTGGGAGCACGCGTTCCTGCGACTGCGCTTCGGCGAGCACTACCGATGGCTCGATCAGAGTGACCTCGACGAGCAGCGGCTTGCGTTCTACACGCTGGCCATGCGCCTGTCTCTCGTCGCCGGACCACTGCGGCTCCTCGACGGCGACTTCCCCGACCGCGACTTCATGAGGGGCATCGCCGAGCACAACATCCAAGAGGCGCTCGCGTTCCTGCCCACGGACGACCGCTGAACCCCTTGGAATGGATCATCTAGCGATTGACCGGGTCGGTGACCTGCGGGGATCTCTCTGCAGGTCGCTGACCTAGCCTTTTCCCGAGTGCTGGCGACGAGTGCGACGATCTTGATCCGGGCTGTGTGCGGACTGCTCGGTCCGTCTGCTGAGCTTCTGGGCTCAGCTGCCGTCAAGTGTGATCCCGGAGAGGGCGGGCATCGCATGCAAGAAGGCGCCGGTGTTGGGGAGGCCGGCCGCTCGGTTTTCATAGGCGGTGATTCTGTGTCCGTAGTCGGCGGCCAGGGTGTCAATGCGCGACCGCAGGTCGGCGTGCGAAGCGACCATGATTGAGTCGAAGCAATCGATGTCCGAACCGATGGTCAGGTCGACGAATACGTCCGTCCTCGTGATGACGTCGGACAGGCTTGGTCTGTTCGGGCCGCGCAAGGCGCTGACCAGAGCTGCGTGCCGATCCGGCCCGGGTTCGACGGCGAAAACGGTGATCTCGGATGACGCGTCGAGGAGCACAGCGTGCAGCATGCGGACGAGGTCTCGTGGAGTGGCCAAGTGGAACAGGCCTGCGCGCTCGGCGTTCCCCGGGCACCAGGAGGCCAGTCCTGGACGGAAGCCGTGAGTGGAACGGCCAGGAACGAACCCCTTGTTGCGTGATGCGACCTTCAGCTCCTCGGCGTCGACTTCATACTCCCAGTCGACAAGGACAGGCTCTTGCTCCAGATGCCGCTCGGCGTCGTCGCGGTAGTAGGTGGGGATCGCGTAGCGGGCCAGCCCCTCGGTGAGCCGCCAGGTCAGGCCCACATAGATGGCGACCTCCTCCATGTTGTTGTTGTTCACGGCATACTCGGTGAACGGCGTCGGCCCTTCTGGCCAATCCTGGAACAGTCCGGGCCAGTGGCGGGTCAAGGCTGGCTGCTCGCCAGGAAGGTAGTGGTAGAGGTTCACACCGTTCGCATGAACACTCTCGAAGTGGAGGGGCAGCACGGCGCGACCCTAGCCCGTACCCGCTCCTGACGAGCCCGGGGAGAGCCCCTGTTCCTGGCCCCTCCTACGGAGCAGTGCGTTCGATCTCGATGGCGAGGGCCCCGAGGGCTTCCTTCTCGGGGCCGTAAATCGTGCGGATGTTGGCGAGCTGTTCGTCGCGGGTGGCGTTGGGGTTGACCTTGGCTGGTCCTTCGCCGAGCAGGAGCGCCTCGAAGGTCTTGTACTCGGTGACGCGCAGGACACGGACGTCGCAGGTCTCGTCGGTGCCCTTGATGCGGAAGCGGATGATGTCGCCGGTGGTGAGGTCTTCGAGGTGCGGGTACTTCACCCGCACCTCGATGGTCTTGGTGCCCGCGGCCACGAGGTCGAAGTACTTGCGGTAGAGGTTGAGTTCGTGGACGCGGGCGGTGGTGTCGGTCATGGGGCGGGAACGCTCCTGGGTACTGGTGTCGTCATCATGCGGCCGATCTCGGCGGCTGAGTACGAGCGGAAGAAGTGGCGGGGGTCGGAGAGCAGGGTCTCGGTCAGGGCGAGGAGTTGGTCGGCGTATTCGGGCAACGAGCCAGGCCACTGCCGGGTGTCGAGCATCCAGTCGGCGGCACCGTCCGGCAAGGGCGCGCGGCCCTCGCGTATCAGGGACTTGGACAGCTTCGCGCCGGTGTCCGTGACGATCTGCGGGCAGAACAGGCGGGCGGGGAGCTGGCTGCGGGTGAAGCCGACAGACTGAAGGGCTTCGTCGACGAGGTGCGAGCCGAAAATCCAGTCGCCGCCCTTGACCATGACGTGAAGCGTGCCCTGCGGGCCGGTCAGAGCGAGTTCCTTGACGAGGTTGCGGTACAGGGTGGCCAGGTCGAGGTAGGCGCCGTTGGTGAGGGTAACTGTCGTCTCGTAGGGGCCGTGATGGAGGCAGACGGCGGTGACCGTTGCGGTCTCGGGATGGACGAGTTGGATCTGGGTGCGCTCGGCGTGCTTTTCTGCCCAGCCGCATCCGAAGTAGGGGCAGGGGACGCGGACGTGCGGGATGCCGGTGGAGGGTGCGAGCCACCACCTGGCCGCGTCGATACGGGGCAGGAATCGTAACCAGGTGCGGCGGAATTGCTCGCCGGCCTGCTGCTGGCTGTAGGTCTCGACGCGGTACGGGATGCCCAGACGCCGTGACAGCGCGGTGAACAACGGTTCGTACAGGGCGGCGACGAGATCGGTGAGGGCCTGCGTGCCGAGGGCCTGGGCGTAGGCGCGTTGGTAGCGGTGACCGGTCACTGGGTCGGTGGTCAGCTCGTACGGGGCATTGTCCAGGGCGCTGAAGAGGACTTCGGCGGGCAGGCCGAAGCGGGCCTGGAGGCGGGCGGCCATGGCGAAGGTCAAAGACTGGACGAGCGAGGTTCCGATGTGCGGGGCGCCGTTGATCTGCGTGCCGACGAGCAGGACGATCCGCTCGGGAGGTGTGGCCAGGATGCGAGCGGTGAGGACGTCCTCGACGTGGTCGAGCGCGTTGGCGAGCACGGTGTTCGGCGAGACGGGGTGCACGGTCACGGGAGATCCCCTCGTTTTGGACGGCGGTTCATTCGCTGCGGGTGTGACCGAAGAGCAGCCGCTGCTGGAGCGTGGCGCGGTCGAGGTAGGCGTCGATCTCGGCAGGGAGGGCAGCGCGGGAGAGTGCGTCGATGCCCAGGACGAGGGCGACCGGGGTCCGTTGGCGAAGGAGCAGCGTCCAGGGCCGGCCTGCGGGTATGCGCTTGCGGTACGGGGTGCCGCCGAGGCGCAGGGCGACGTCGGTCGGGCTGATCGGGCGCAGCCGCGGTCCGATGTCAGGTGGGGGCGCCGTGGCTGGCCCGAGGCCGAGCGCGGTCGCGATGGTGCGCATGCGCTGCTCGATGACCGTCGGTGTCTCGTACGGGCTGCGCGAGGGCTGCGGCACCAATAGCAAGCAGCACAGGGTGGCGCCGGTCGGGTCGGTGTCCAGCCAGGTCGCGGTGGCCAGGCAGGCGATCAGGCCGGGGGACAGGTCGGTCTGTCCCGTGCGCGCGGGAGTCAGCATGTGGTCACTGCCTTGCGCTGAAAGGACGCCCAGACTCGTTTGCCGGGGCCTTGGCGGGTTGTGACTCCCCAGTCGTCGGCGATGGCGGACACGAGAAACAGCCCGCGGCCCTCTTCGCTGGATTCCGGCGCCTCACGCTGCCTGGGGGTGCCGCCGCCGCTGTCGTGCACCTCGACGAGCAGCTGCGCGTCGTGGAGTTCGAGGCGGACGAGGATCAGGTGGCCAGCGGGCGCCCCGTGTCGCAGAGCGTTGGTCACCAGCTCGGACACGCACAGCCGGACGTCGTCGAGGCGTTCGGTGAGATCCCACTGGGAAAGGGTCTCGGCGACGAACTCACGGGCGTTGCGTGCGGTGGGCCTGCGCCTGGCGAAGAGCATCGTGCGGTTCTCGACGCCGCCTGGGGCGTCGTCAGGCTGGGTCGTCTTCGGCTCATTGCGCGTTCTGGTGGACATGTCCACCAGCCAACCGCTGTAGCTCGTTCGGGTCGGGAGCCAGCGTGGCGTCCATGCCGGGGGCCACTATGGGGGCCAGAGTCCACATGCTCCGGGGAGATGGGATGGGCGACACGGGTATCGGTGCCTTGCTCGTTCGGCTGCGCACTGGGCGTGGCTGGACCCAGCAGCGGGTCGCCGACGAGTACAACGCCCTGGACGGTCGTGCCGCCAAGACCGGTAAGGAGATCGGGCGTTACGAGCGTGAGGTGCGCATCCCGGTCCCGTACACGCGGAAGTATCTGGCGAGGGTATTCGACGTTGATGTCGCTGTGCTCGACCGCGCTGTCGCTCTCAGCAAGCAGCTCCGTGGTGATGCAGATCCTCGGGAGGGATCGGCAGACCTAGCGGGTCAGAAGTCGGCCCCGCGCTCCGTGGCTGGTTCGGTGTTGGCGGACGCGTTGCTGTCGGCCGACTTCGCCAGGTTCATCGCCCAGCGCAATGCCGACGAGTTCGTCGTCGAGCAGTTGGAAGCCGACGTCGCACGGCTCGCGCGTTCGTATGTGAGCCACCCTTTGCTTGAGCTCTACGTCGAGATCAGACAGCTGCGAGATGGAGTGTTCGGTCTTCTGCGGGGACGTCAACGACCCCGTCAGGCCCGTGACTTGTACGTCTCGGCGTCGCGGCTGTGCGGACTGTCCGCGCATGTCTGCCTCGATCTGGGCCACTACGACTCCGCAGCGACGCATGCCCGAACGGCTCGTGCGTGCGCCGAGGCGGCCGGGCACGAGGGGCTACTGGCCTGGGTGCGGGCCGTGGAGTCGCTGATCGCCTACTGGACGGGGCGGTACGAGCAGGCGGCGCGGCTGGCCCAGGCCGGACGTCACCATCGGGCGGGGGGCAGCATTGGGGCCCGGCTGGCGAGCCTGGAGGCACGGGCGCTCGCGATTGCGGGCGACAGCGCGGGAGCGGCAGCCGCCCTGGTGGATGCCGAGCGCTCCCGCGAGACGATGGCCGGGCACGACGACGTACCCGGGATCTTCGCCTTCCCGGCCGCCAAGCAGCACGCGTACGCCGGCACGACCCACCTCGCGATCGGTGGGCGCGACCACGTCCAACAAGCCATCGCCAGTGCGGACACGGCAGTCCGGCTCTACCGCAGTGCCGAGCACGACGACCAGTCGGTCGGCGATCTGTTCGCCGCCCATGTCGACCTCGCTCGCGGCCACCTGCTCCTGACGGACATCGACGGCGCCGAGGCGATGCTCGGCTTCGTACTCGAGGCACCGCCGGAACGCGTGTCGGCGAGCATCGTACGGAGGCTTGTTGATCTCGGCCGGGAGTTGGGCGGTCCGCAGTACGGTGGAGCGGCGCAGGCGAACCAACTGCGCGAACGCCTTCAGCACACGGCCGTCCTCGCGGCCTCTCCCGCCGCCCGTCCTCCGGAGCTGCCGACGTGACCGACCTCTCCGCCGCCCACGACGCCGCCGTGACCGACCGCGGCCGCCTGGCCGGGAGCGCCTACAACGGCGACCGCGACCTCGCCGCCCGCCAGTCGCTCTACCAATGGCAGACGCCCCGCTACGACCTGCCCGGCCTCGTCACCGAGCAGCTGAGCGCGGTACGCGGGTGTGTGGTCGATGCTGGCTGCGGGAACGGCAAGTTCATCAAGCGGTTGCGCCAGGACCGGCCCGACTTGAACCTGCTTGGCCTCGACATCGCTCCCGGCATCCTGGCGGATGTCCCTGGTCCGGTCGCCGTGGCGGACGTGGCCCGGCTCCCGCTGGCGACGGCGAGCGTCGACGCCGCCCTGGCGCTGCACATGCTCTACCACACCCCGGACATCGCCCAGGCGGTCGCCGAGCTCTCCCGAGTCGTGACCCACAACGGACTGGTCATCGTCTCCACCAACTCCGACCGGGACAAGGCCGAGCTGGACGAGCTGTGGGTGCGAGCCGCCGGCGACGTACTCGGCACCGGACGCGGCCCGGCCCGCATCTCGCTCAGCGCCCGCTTCTCCCTGGAGAAGGCTCCGGCCTTCCTGGGCGAGGAGTTCGGCCTCGTCGAGAAGATCAAGCTGCCCGGCATTATCACGGTTCGCGATCCGGAGCCGGTGGTCGCACACATGGGCTCGTACCAGGCGTGGGCGGACCAGCACGATGTGCCCTTTGAGGCGACCATCGAGCGGTCCCGCGCCATCCTTGTCGATCACATCACCCGGCACGGAGCATTCGAGATTACCTGCCTGGGCGGAATTCTCATCTGCCGACGCTGACAAGGCGATGTCCAGTACCGGCACCGGTCAGCCGAGGTGCCATCCTGGCGGCAAAGCACGCTGCTGTCTCCTGCGCGGGGTGCATCCACGCAGCCCCCTCAATCTGTTGATCAGGGGCGGCCTACTCGGCGATCAGCTGCCTGTGGGCTTCACCAGCAGCCAATAGCAGACCCGGTCGGAGTCGGTGACGGAGTTCCGGCACTCTGCCAGCGACGGTTCATGTCTCGCTGGCGTCACGGGCAGTGTCTCGTTTCACGGCGCCAAGAACGGTAGCAGCGTGAGGCATGTCACTCTCAGGGGGCCGTGGTTGTGCACGGCGTCCAAGCCGGATGGTTGCCCTATCGCTCATATCTCCGCCCCCATCCGCAGACGACTCCTACTGCTCGTACGCCCACGCACGGCCAGTCTGGCGGTATTCCTCCACGGGGATCGGCTCGACGCCGGTCCTCATGCGGGCGGTGTACAGCAGGCCGTCGAGGTGGTCAATCTCGTGATGGATGAGGCGGGCGAGGCCGCGTTCGTACATGGTGGTCACGGCCTCGCCGGTCAGGGCCGTGGTCACCACCGTGAGGGTCAAGGGGCGGGGGACAAGGCCGCGGACGTCGAAGAAGCTGAGGCAGCCCTCGTACTGCTCGTCCGCCTCGTCGGAGCGGGTGGTGATCTTCGGGTTGAGCAGGATGATGGCGGGGGCGTCGCCGGGTGGCTGGACGACGGCGGCGGTTCGTCCGATGCCGATCTGCGGTGCCGCGATGCCCATGCCCTTGCCCTTGCCCTTGCCCTTGCCCTTGCCCTTGGCGAAGGGGTGGACCTCTCCGATTCGTTCCATGGCGGCGAACAGTTCGTCTGTGAGGCACTCGGCTTCGTCGCGCTCGGCGGGTAGATCGAAGGCGCGGGCCGGTTCGGCGAGGATGCCGGCGCCGTGCTGGACGACTCCGAGGTCTCGCATTCTCTGGCTGGGCCGCACGTCAATCACCTGAACTCCCCTTGATCTGTGTCGCGTCCGGACCGTGCCCGAAGCCGCCACTCCAGACGGTACCGAGCGTGAAGGGCGGGCGTGGTCGTGATCCACGTGAATTGCCGGAGCTCGCCGTCGTCGCTGCGGACGGGAGGCGTCCGCAGCGGGGAGGCTTCGTCGATCATGGAGGTCTCGGTGCCCCACACGACGGGGTCGAGGACGGCCGGGAAGGCGAGTTGGACTTCGAGTTGTTCGGTGGGCAGGCGGACGGCCCGCTGGAACCAGTTGCCCCATTCGGAGCGCGGAGGACTGCGTGGACCCGGAGGAGGCCCTACGATGCCGCACGTCGGATTGAACGGTGCGATGTTTTGAACACACGTCGTCAGGCCCATCACGCCGAACCGGCGGCTGAATCGGCCGGTATGGCCCCAACAGGCCACAGCCCTAGGAGAGTTGAGGGACTGCGCACCCTTGTCGCCCCGGTCGCTTGTTCCACATAATCGCAGGGCGCTTTGCGGACTCATCCCCCACTGGGTTCGGACGCCTTACGACGTGCTGCCGTTTTCCAACGCACTTCATTCGGTGGTGACTTCCGATTCCCGTGGTTGGCATGGGCCCGTCATTGGGCGTACCCCCCACGAGAGGAAGTCCGTTGAAGAGCTACCTGAAGCACCTCAGGACGACCACCGCGATCGGTGCCGTCGCCCTCGCCGCCTTCAGCCTCCAGCCCGGCGCGGCCAACGCCGCCTCCGCACCGACCCCACGCGGTGAGGTAGGCACGACGGTCGTCGGCGGGACCAAGGCCGATCAGGGTGAATTCCCGTTCATGGTCCGCCTGTCCATGGGCTGTGGCGGCGCGCTGTACACCAAGGACATCGTTCTCACCGCCGCCCACTGCGTCGACGGCAGCGGCCCGAACACCGGCATCACCGCGACGGCGGGCGTCGTCGACCTGGAGGACTCCAACGCGATAAGCGTGAAGTCCACCGAGGTCCTCCAGGCGCCCGGCTACAACGGCAAGGGCAAGGACTGGGCACTGATCAAGCTCGAGAAGCCGATCGATCTGCCGACCCTGCCGATCGCCGGGGACGACAAGTTCAACACTGGCGATTTCGACATCGCCGGCTGGGGCGCGGACAAGGAAGGCGGCGACCAGCAGCGCTATCTGCTCAAGGCCAAGGTCCCGTTCATCGACGATGCCACCTGCCAGACGGCGTACGGCGACCAGCTGACCCCCGGCGAAGAGCTCTGCGCCGGAGTCCTGGACACCGGCGGCGTCGACACCTGCCAGGGCGACTCCGGCGGCCCCATGTTCCGCAAGGACGACGCGGGTGCCTGGATCCAGGTCGGCATCGTCAGCTGGGGCGAGGGCTGCGCGCGCCCGGGCAAGCCCGGTGTCTACACCGAGGTGAGCACCTTCGCGGCGGACATCAAGCAGGCCGCCGACGGACTGGGCGGCTGACGCCGGTCAGTGTCGAGCAGTTGAGCACCATCGCGTTGGATTGAGTGTGCATCGCCACGCCAATCCCTGACGCGCTGTCAGCAACAGCAGCGAGGGCTGCTACCCCGGATTCCCCGGTAGCAGCCCTCACCGCTGTCACGCGGCTGCCACCCGATCATCTCCTCCCCTTCGGAGGAGTACGGCCGACAGCCATTTTCGGTGAACGCCAGAAGAAGGCCCAGCTGCAGGAGGCCAGGACGTTGCTGACGCTGTCACTGAGTTGTGATGCGGACGACGGTTGACGGTCGAGAGCTCCGTGGGGTGCCTCGGCGTGTACGGGGTGATGCGCTGGTGGCGGCTGCCTTCGAGGGCTGCGCCGAGTCGGCGGCGCCCTTCCGGGGTGAGAGGGGCGTTGCGGTGAGTCATGCGACCCGGACGTCTTCGGCCGACGCGGCGGGCTCAGGGGCGGACAAATGTATCCGTTTGGGCAGCAAGAGCGGGGTGGCGAGCAGGAGAACGCCGGACATGGTGATCGCGGCGAGCGGGCTGGTGAGTGTGGCGAGAATGCCCCAGATCACCATCAGGGCAGCTTGTAGGAGTTTGCTGATGGCACTCCATGTACTGAGGATTTGGGCGGTGTGATCCGCGGGAGTCCGTTGCAGGCGTTCTGTTGCGTAGATCGGATTGAAGATGCCCATACAGGTGATCAGCAGGCCCTCGACGATGATCACGGTGAGGAGTCCGGGGATGCCGGGATGGACGAACGTGAGACCGAGTGGGAACAGCGATCGCAGCCAGCCGGAGACGATCAGGACCCGTTGCCGGCCGTAGCGGGTCACGAGGCCTGCGGAGAGGCGGGCGCCCACAAAGCCGCCGAGTGCCGGGATGCCGAAGGCAAGACCGTATTGCCAGGCCGGGAAGTGGTACTGGCCCAGCAGGAGGACGGACAGGAGCGGGACGGTGGCCATGATCAGGCCGCCGACCAGGATTGAGTTGAGGAACAGGCGCCTCAGTGCGCGGTCACGGAGGATGAACCGCCAGCCACCGAGAAGGTCGGCTCCGCGCAACCTGGTGGCGCGGTCGCGGGGTGCCGCGACGTCGCCTCCGCGGATGCGGAGGACCCCGAGCGCGGACAGCAGGTAGCTGAGGGCGTCGGCCATGACAGTGATGACCGGGCCGAGCAACCCTATGAGTGCACCACCGAGGGGTGGGCCCGCCGCGGTCGCCACCCAGCTCGTGCCCTCGAATCTCCCGTTCGCCACAAGGAGGTGATCGCTACGCACGAGATACTTCAGATACGCGCCGGATGCGGCGGTGAAGGCGATGCTCGCGGTCCCGGAGATGACCGATACGACCAGCAGTTGGCCGTATGAAAGCAAGCCGAGTACGTACGCGATCGGGACACTTGCCATCGCGACGAACCGGATCAGGTCCATCGCGATCATCACCGGACGCTTGGCCCGGTGCTCAACCCACGGCCCGAGCGAGAACGCAACAATCGCCGCGACGGCAAGCCCGGCCGCCTCCAGGAGCGACACGGCGAATGCCGGCGAGTGCAGCACTCGCACCGCGATCAGCGGGAACGCGCCGAAGGCAATCCACGTACCGTATGTACCGACGGCGTAGGCCGACCACAGCCAACCGAAACTGCGCCCCAACTGCACGCGCATGCGACTCCCTCGCGACAACCGATGTTCGGGTCTCTGCATCACACCGGCCGCACCGTCGCGGGATCAAACAACCGGCTCCCGGGCGAGCCACAACCATCAGTTGGGCGCGTTTATGCTGGATCAATGGAGACCGAGGCGGTGCGATCGTTCGTCCGCGCGGCCGAACTCGGACAGCTGCGACACGCGGCCGACGAGCTCGGCGTAACGCAACAGGCCGTGTCGAAGCGGATCGCAACCCTTGAGCGCGAACTCGACGTCCGGTTGTTCACCCGCACCGCCCGAGGGGTCGAGCTGACACTCGACGGCCAAGCTTTCCTCCCGCACGCCCGGAACATCATCACGGGTGTCGATCGCGCCATCACCGCGATCAGACCGGGCTCGCGGGCCCTTCGGATCGACGTGCTCGGCCTGAGATCCGCGCAGGCCGTCGTCCTGCACGACTATTGGCGGTCGCATCCCGAAACCGACCTCGACGTGGTGACCCTCAGGGTCAACGACCCGCGTGTGGCGGTCACCGCCGTCCAAGCAGGCGATATCGACGCCTCGTTCCGCTCGGTCACCGACCCGGCCACACTGCCGCGCGACGTGCAGATGATCCACGCGTTCGACTCCCCGCTGGAACTCCTCGTCGGCCCGAGGCACCCGCTCGCCTCCGCACGAACACTGACACCATCCCAGCTGCGCCGGCACCGGATCTGGGTGCCGGGTATCGCGCCGCGAAGCGAATGGGCAGAGTTCTACGATCAGCTCGCCACCGACTTCGACCTCCGGATCGACGCCGCGGGCCCGAACTTCGGCAACGAGGTACTCCTCGACATCCTCGCGGACTCCGCAGACGTGGCAACCCTCGTAGGCTCGCGCGACCGGTACATCTGGCCGACGAACCACGACCTACGGCGCATCCCGATCGTGAATCCGACGCTCGCATACCCGCTCTCGCTCATCTTCCCCCGAGCGAATCCACACCCAGGACTCCGGGCAATCATCAACCACTTCGGAAGCCTGGCACCGCTCCCCGAGACAGCCTGGCTCCCATCCTGGGCAACGACACCACGCCGCAGCGACGGGAGCATCGAACACACCCGACGCCAACGGTCGCTTCCAGCAGCACACTGCCGACACGACTAGCCGAACGCACCCGTAGCCAAGGTGACTCGACCGGCCGCTGCCAACAACGTCATGGCCGGCAACACCCAGCGGTTGAGGCGCTGCGCCAACGTGCGCTCATGGATCACCGGGAACGACGCCACAGCCCGAGGCCTCGCCAGGCGTGGCGCGCTCCACGTCGCGGATCAGGCGGCCCGGGCCGGGACCCAGGCCTGCACCGCCTCGACCTCACCAACGTCTGAGGGTGGGGGCGATCGGTCGGTGCGGCAAGCCGTCGTGCCGGCCCGCTGAACCCCATGTTCGACTGCCGGGGCTGGTGGGCTACTCACCTGGATCTGAGTAGCCACCCCCACGCGCCGCGTGTCCCCAGCCCTCTAACCTCCGCACTATGAGTTCCGTTCAGCCTGCCACCTGCACCTTCCGTCCCGCTTCGATGTGGCGCGTCTCTCGCGTGGCGGCCACTACGGCCGGCGTGGGGGCCGACGGATGCTGAAGAAGCACCCCGTTCGTTCGATTCTGTGGCTCATCGGCATCCTGCTCGTCGTGGCCGTGACCGTGGCCGTGACCGTGACCTGCTACCGCGTGTGGAACGGGGAGCCATATCCGGCGAGCGACCCTGACCAGGTCGCCACTCGGCTGAAGCAGGAAGCCCAGCGGGTGTACGACGAGGTGGCCCTGCCCGGGCCGCCCGACGTGAGCTCCCGCGTGGAAACGGGCACCTGCTACTACCGCGGGCTGCGGTCCATCGCCCACATGGACGAAGGCCGCAGCGACGTGCGCAGCTTCGGACTCGAATGGCGTGTGACGGACGTCCCAAGGAACATCGCCCGCAGCGGTCAGGAGCGCGTACGCCGACGGCTGGAGCAGGAGGGCTGGAAGCTCACCAGCGAGAACGTCTCCGACCTGGGCTTCAGGTTCGAGCGCCCAGACACCGACGACATGGTCGATGTGGACTGGTATCAGCCCACCGGGACGCTCACCGTCAGCGTTTACGCCCCGTGCGGGAAGCTCCCGGACGGCTTCGACGAGTACGAATGGCCGGAGTCCGAGTGGAGCCCCAAGTGACGGCCCCGCAGGGGCGCACCGGCACCTGCTCGCTGCTCCTGGGCGTCGGCGCCGTGGCCATGTTCGGATGCCCTTGGCTGCCGTCCGCCGTCTCGTCGTGGATCCGGATCTTCCCCGTTTACCTGATCGTGCCTGTCGGGATCTGTGCGGTCGTCTCTGGCGTGGGGGCTCTGCGCGACATGCGGGGGGGAGGAGGGGGCTGACCGCCACCGCGCGCGGGCCGGAATTGTTCTCGATAACTGAGCGGAGAAACCTGAGTGATCCGAAGCCCGGACCCACGGCGGCGGGGCCGGGATGTCCGGGGCGGTGAAGGGTCTCTGGCAGTGATCGTGGATGGGCCGCGTTCTCGAATCCGGATGCGCCAGGATCACTCATCTGCGATAGTCGCGCGCTGTGAACAGTGCTGAGCTTGTCTTTCGGCGTGCGGATGACTCCGATGCGGCCGACATAGCCGATGTGTGGCTGCGTTCCTTCACCGCTGCGCTGCCGACCGTGCGCCGCGCGCACAGCGACGATGAGGTGCGGGACTGGTTCTCCTACGTGGTCGTGCCTCAGTACGAGACCTGGGTAGTCGTCGCCGAGGGCGCCGTGGTCGGGCTCCTGGTACTCGATGGCGGAGAACTGGAACAGCTTTACCTCGATCCGTCGTGGCGCGGCCGGGGTGTGGGCGACCGGTTCGTCGAGTTGGCCAAGCGGCAGCGGCCCGATGGACTGGGGTTGTGGACGTTCCAGGTCAATGGACCAGCGCAACGGTTCTACGAGCGGCACGGCTTCATCGCAGTTGAGCGCACTGACGGACTGCGCAATGAGGAACATGAGCCGGACATTCGCTACGCCTGGCAGCCCCAGGAGTAGGCCAATGGCAACGGCAACGGCTCATGCGCAACCCGAGCTGAACTGTGGGCCCCCGGCCCTGCTCGTTCACCGACTCGCCCACCAAGGAGTGAACGACTCGGTCACACAAGGCAAGTGCTATCGGATGAGTTGGCACGACCTCAACCGATAGGAGATCAGCATGAAAATCCGATCAATGGTTGCCGCTGCCGGCCTGGTTGCCTGCGCGCTCCTGGGCGGCGCCGGTGCCGCCGTCGCCGACAGCGGGGCCAACGGCGTCGCCACAGGCTCCCCGGGCATCGTCTCGGGCAACGTGATCCAGGTTCCGATCCAGGTCCCGATCAACCTCTGCGGCAACAGCATCGACATCATCGGGCTGCTGAACGCGGCATCCGGCAACACCTGCGTCAACGGCTGACAAACCGCCCCGAGTGTGGTGCCGCGCAATGCTCCTCGCGGCACCACACCATCGCGTCCGAACCGAAATGCTCCGAGGCGTACCAGAGTTACCCGAGCAATCTCGGTCGCCGAGGCTCGTGTACTTCGACGGCCCAGGTACGCGACCGGGCTCAAGTACACGCAGTTCGCGGGCTTCTGCCTACGCGGAGCGCCTCGGAATGGCGCCGATTGGCCGTGCGCCATCAAGTGCGCATCAGTGGATGGAAAATCGGCTCATCATGAATATGTCGATTGCTCCGAGTTGTCGAAAATCGGCGCGTTCCGATCGTGCGTGACGATCGATCGGCCGCGTACGGGCCAAGCTCACCCTTGGGTTAGGACAAAACGATTGAAACAAGGAGCAAGTGCATGATTCCTGACAACAGGACAGGGTCCGTGCTGGGGCCGCTGCCACGTCGAGACAAGTGGCTGGCCGGCAGCACGATCGCCTCGCTTGCGCTGGTCCTGGCAGCCGGGGTGATCAGTCCCGTCGTGGCCGCGGCTCAGAGCACGGGCGAGCGCGTGAGCGCGTCGAGCGGTCCGAGCGGCGTACTCGATGCGTGCACGGATGTGTCGCAACTCGGCGGCAAGGACAACTGCAAGAGGGGAGCGACGGGCCCGACGGGTCCGACGGGCGCGCAGGGTGTTCCTGGTACGCCGGGCGGGCCCACAGGTCCGACGGGCCCCACAGGTCCCGCTGGTACCGGCAGCACCAATGCATACTTCGGACCACTCGTCAGCGTGCCTGCGGGTGGTTCCGCCCAGAGCACAGCCCAATGTCCGGCCGGCCATGAGGCGGTCTCCGGCGGTTGGTACACCCCCAACGCTGGGGTTGTGCCGGGTATCTCCTGGCGGACCACGACCGGCACCCCCGACGACAGCTGGCAAGTCGTCGGCGACAACCCAACCCGCAGCGCCAAATCGATTCAGGCCATCGCGTATTGCTCGTCCTGATGGCGTAGCGCAACGCAGCATGCGGACCTCAGCCGTGTGCGGGGGCCGACTCTGTTGACAAGTCGGCCCCCGGGCTTGGTCAGCCCGCCTTGGCCCGTCCCGGGCCGTTCAGTCCTCCGACCCCTCGGACGACACCAGCTCCCGCAGTTCGGCCACCGCCTCCCGGAGCCGGTCGGCGAACGTCCGCATCTGGTCGGCCACCGCCAGCGGCGTGCTCAGGTAGAGGTTGAAGCGCTCGGGCAGCAGCACATACGCCACACCGATACACCTGCTGCTGGTCGAGCCGAAGCCGAAGTACTGGATGTTCTCGGACGGCGCGGAGCTGGTGCTCAGGTAGTCGTCCCGCATCGTCAGCCAGCCCGGCGTCCGGTACAGCGCGGGCTGCTCGGTCACCCCGAGTTCGGCCCCGCGTCGCCGCTGGATCAGCTCCAGCTCCCACAGGTGCTGCTCGGGCACCTGCCCCGCCTGGCACTCCTTCGCGCGCGCCACATGGCCCTGGGCGGCGGCCCGGAACGCGGCGCGCCGGGTGTCCGCGTCCGTCGCCGGGTCGTCCATCGCCGCCACGAACTCCCCCATCTCGGGGGTGACGACGCGCATCGCCTCGGTCCGCCCGTGCCGGTACTGCCGGGTGGCGATCGACTCGTACGTGGCACCCAGGTGCCCCTTCGCGCGCTGGTGGGCGAGCTGGTAGGCGACCTGGACGAACGCGTCCGGCGACACCCCCAGTGCCTTGATCGCGCTGCTGCCGAAGTCCGCGAACGACACGGTGCTGGTCGCGGTGTTCTGCCCGTACGCCGCGAACGCGTCGGCGGCGGAGCGCACCTGGGCCCGCAGGGCGTCGTCCAGCTCGAACACGATCGGCTCCAGCGCCGGCAGCCCCTGGGAACGGGCCCCGGACTGCTGTGAGTGCTCCTCGGCCGGGGCGCTGAGCAAGGCGTCGGTGAAGCTGAGGATGGTGGTCCCGTCCAGCTCGCAGTGCTCGACGTTGATGCCCGCCCGGCCGTCGGCGAAGACGATGAAGGACACGGCCTTGTCGAACCAGCGGTTGCCGCGGTCGCCGTACAGCAGCTGGTCACAGGTGTCCTGGGTGTCCGCGGGTGCGAAGTCCTCCAGAGCCACACAGAACAGCGCGGTCTCGACATCGTCCAGCGCGTCGGCGTTGCGGGGGTGGCGGGCGAGGAGGGACTCGCGGGCGGCCGCCCACTCCGCGCGGGCCATGGTGGTCAGATGGCCCACCGAGGTGTCCGCGCCGGCCGGCTCGGCGCCGGACTTCATCACGGCGCACAGCCCCGCCTCGAGGTCGTCCAGGCTGTGCGGGACACCGTCCGAGCCGAGCACGTCCAGCCGGAACATGTTGCCCCGGAAGAACACCACGATGTGCCGGGCGTCGGACGGGCCGGGCCACTGGTCGGTGTAGGGGGCGCGGACGGTGTCCTGCTGCGCGCCGGGGATCCGGGTGGTGGAGAACAGGAACTTGTTCTGCACCATCGACTGGGGCGCTCCGCGCTGCACCACCGGCGGAATGAGCTCCTGATCGAGCTGCCGCTTGTAGTTGAGAGCCCCGGCGATGAGCCCGGCCGCCCGCTCCACCTGCGCCTGGCCGGAGTCCTGGAACAGGAAGAAGAAGTTGGCGTTGAGCGCGATCCGGTCCCGGCGGCCCAGATAGCGGTAGGGCCAGAAGGTGTCGAGCCAGCTGTGCACGCCCTCCGTGGCGTTGTACTCCTCCAGCGCCGCCTGCAGCACCCGGCCGGGGCCGTCCGGCCGGAGGAAGGCGGCCACCTCAGCCTCGGTCGCCGCCCGCTCGTCGGCGCTCAGCAGCGGCGCGGACCATGCGAGAAACCTCTCACAGCTCGCCTCCAGAGTGGGCAGGGGCACGCGCGGCAGGCTGTCCTCCTGGGCGAAGGTCACGTTGCCTGCTACGTCCTGACTGATCTTCAATTCCGCTCTCGATTCGGATCGTTGGGACCTGGGATGTCGTGGGGCCGGGAAAGGAAGAGCTGTGCGTACATCCAGCCTTCCGCTTCCAGGCCCCGCGCATCCACTCCGGCGGCCGACATGCGCTCGAGTACGAGCGCCTGTTCCTGCGAAGAGGCGAACCGCCGCTGTTTGAATACCTCTTCGACACGAATGGTCCGGTAGCCCAGCCCCGCCAGTGCGCGCTCGACGGGGTCGAACGGGAACATCCGCAGCACGAAGTGCGCCATCCAGGGCCGGTGGGTGCCCTGTGCCTCGATGACTCGTCCGAGCGTCCGCTCGGTGACATAGCCGAGGCAGCCCGTCGAGATCACCAGGTCCGTCCCGGCGAACTGGGCGCGCTGGCGCGGTGTGGGCTCGTGGTCCTCCAGGTCGGCGTGCACCGCGTCGTCGAGGAACCCGGCCTCGAGCGCGTAGGACAGCGCGCTGCCGGAGGTGTCGAGGCCGACAAAGCGGATGGGCTGGGCGGGTCGGCGCGAGCGGGACAGCTCCCGGTCGCGGGCCAGCAGGGCTTCGCGGCTCTCCCCCTCGCGACCCTTGTCGTCGTAGCGCGCGTACAGCTCGTCCATCGTCGCGTCGTACTTCAGCAGGGCGGCGTTGATTCCGTACGAGCAGCCGATGTCCAGCACTTTCGGCACCGTGACGTGCTGGGACTCCCGGTACTCCTTGATGAGCTTCGCGAAGTAGGGCTTGGCCTGTTGCGGAACGCAGTAGCCGAGCGGGCGCAGTAGGCGGAAATAGCTGCGGGGATCTGGCTGGGTGTAGATGTGGTCGAGCGAGACTTTTCCGGTCGCGTCGAAACGCACAGGGCTTACTCCTCGGTCGATCTCAGAGTGGGGAAACGGCCTGCGACGACTGCACTCCTTCGCGGTCTGCTAATCCAGCAGTCGGTCGCCCCGGACGGCCCGGCCCTCGGCCGCCAGGTGCTCGGGCAGTACCCGGCCGAAGAGCTGCCGGGTCCGTGCGACGCTGCCGATGACTCCGGGGCGCTCGCTGTACGCGAATATCGCGGAGTGGCGCGCGACCTCGCCCCGCACGGGGCTCACCCGGTGCAGCGAGTAGCGGCCCTTGAACAGCTGCAGGTCACCGGGTTGCAGGGAGAGGCGCCTGGTCAGCCGCTCACCCCGGCCGTCCAGTACGTCCCGGACGTCGTCGAAGCTCTCGTCGTGCGCGGACCTGATGTTCGGGCAGTACTCGAAGACACCGCCGTCCTGTGCCTGCCGGGTGAGCATGCTCACGGTGAACTCGTTGGTGTCGAAGTGCCAGGGGTGCTCCATACCCGGCGCGACGACGTTGAGAACCAGCCCGGAGAGCGGGTCGGCCAACTCGTGCAGCTGCGGCAGTCCGAAGCAGCGGGCGACGAAGCGCTGGAACACGGTGTGCGAGTAGAGCAGGCTGATGAGGGAGTCTGTGGGGACGCGGTCCCGGGCGACGAACGCGTTGCCCCGCTGGAAGGTCCTCCGGCCGGGGTGGTCCTCCGGCAGAGCCGAGTCCACCGCGATGTTGTAGACGTTGGCCGTTTCGACGTCGAAGTATGCCCGGGGGGCGATGGCCGAGCACTCCTGTTGCAGGACATCTCGGAGCGACGGGCGGATGAAGTCCGGCAGTACGGTGCAGCCGAGTGTCGACAGTTCGCGCCGGGCACGGGCAACCACGGCCTGCCCCTCGGCGCTCTCGAGTTCCGGCAGGGGATACCGAGCCGTGTCGACCACCTGGTCGAGCGTCATGGCTTCCAGAGTGCTCATTCGATCCTCTCCACGTACGGGCAGACCGTCTCGAGCCGGATGCCGCCGCCGGCCCGCGGTTCCGCCTCCGGCGCCCTCGCGGGGCGACCGATGCGGTCCGTCGTGCCGTCCGGTCCTCATCCTCGGCTCAGCAACTCCACTGAGGAGTAACACAGTTGAAACTCCCATAGCACCGCCCGGGTTGTCTGTGACACGTCACACTGCGCCGATGCGGCACACTCCTTCCGTGAGGAAGCTCGGCACCTAGGCCTGTGGCTGGTGAGTGTCCACCGAGCCCGCGAGTATGTTCTCCCGTCCCCAGGCGCCGAGCGGCGCCAGCGCGTCGTTGAGTGAGACCCCGAGCGAGGTCAGCGAGTACTCGACGCGAGGCGGTACCTCGGCATGGGCCTCGCGACGCACAATGCCGTCCGCCTCCAACTCCCGCAGATGAGAGGCGAGAACCTTCTCGGTCACGCCCGGCACCAGCCTGCGCAGCTCGCCGAAGCGGCAGGTCTGTTCGTTGAGCGCCCAGAGGATCAGTACCTTCCACTTCCCGCCGACCACATCCATCGCCGCGTCGATCCCGCAGACATACGCCCCTGGTCTCCGTACGGTCCCCATGCCCCACCCCTCCCGCCCGCTTACCCCGGGGTAACTCCCACTTGGAACTGCATACTTGATCGTTTCGGGGCCCGCGGCAAGCCTAATCGGTAGTGCATCGCACTAGTGCAAAACAGGATTGCGGCTAGTGCAGAAAGTGGTTACGGTTCGAGCCATGCCTGCCCAGACACCTTTGCCTGTGACACTGACCGGCCGCCATGTGCGCCTCGAACCGTTGACGATGGAGCATCTCGGCGACCTCTTCGCCGCGGGCGGCGGAGACGACGAGGTCTGGCGCTGGCAGGGCGGCCCGACGCCGCATACGCAGGACGAACTCGGCTCCAAGCTCGGTGAACTGCTTGAAGCCGCGGAGCACGGCACGTACATACCGTTCGCCGTCATCCATCGCGGGACCGGCCGGGCGGTCGGCTGGACCACGTTCATGGACGTCGACGCGGAGAACGAGCGTCTGGAGATCGGCTGGACCTGGTACGGGCGCGCGTCCTGGCGCACGGCCGTCAACACCGAGGCGAAGCTGCTGTTGCTGACGCACGCCTTCGAGGAGCTGGGCATGGGGCGCGTCCAGTTGAAGACGGACCATATGAACCAGCGGTCGCAGGCCGCCATCGCGCGTCTGGGTGCCCGGCGCGAGGGTGTGCTGCGCCGCCACCGCCGACGCCCGGACGGTACATGGCGGGACACCGTCTACTTCTCCCTCCTCACGGAGGAGTGGCCGGCCGCGAAGGCGCGCCTCAGCGCCCGGATCTGACCTGCCGAGTCGCGAGGCGGCGATCCGCCGGAGGCGGTGACCGTCTCGGGGCCTTGACCGGGGATCGCCACGCCGCCGCGCGCACGTACGATCGACCGGCATGGGGATCACTGTGCAGAAATTGACGTACTACCCGGTGAAGGGCTGCGCCGGTACGGAAGTCGACTCCGCCCGGGTCGGCGAGACGGGGCTCGAGCACGACCGTACCTTCATGGTCGTCGACGCCTCGGACGGTGCATTCCGCAGTCAGCGCACACTGCCCGCCATGGCCGCGATCCGGCCCGAGATCGTCGACGGAGGTGCGTCACTGCGGCTGTCCGCCGACGGGGTCGAGAGCGTGCTGCTGGCGGTCGACCCGGACGGCGAGCGGCGGCCGGTGAGCATGTTCGGGCGGGCCATCGGGCAGGGCGCGGATCAGGGGGATGCCGCCGCGGAGTGGTTCTCCGAGGTGCTGGGGGCGAAGTCCCGGCTGGCGCGGGTGCCTTCGGACTTCGACCGGGACGGCTGGGGCGAGACGCCGGGCAAGGTCGGGTTCGCGGACGCGCATGCCGTGCTGGTGGCGTCTCAGGCGTCGTTGGACGGACTGAACGCGCGGATCGCGGAGCGTGGCGCGGCTCCGGTGCCGATGGACCGCTTCCGGCCGAACATCGTCCTCGACGGCTGCGCGGAGCCGCACGCCGAGGACGAGATGCGACGGCTGGAGATCGGGACCGTCCGGCTCGCCTACGCGGCCCGGGCGATGCGGTGCGGTGTCCCGCTGGTCGACCAGCTCACAGGGCTCCGCGCAGGCCCCGAGCCGATCCGTACGCTCGCGACGTACCGACGGGAGCCGGAGTACCAGAACAAGGTCAGCTTCGGTATGAAGGCGGCGGTCCTCGGGCACGGGACGTTGAGCGTCGGCGATGCGGCAGTGCCGACGTGGGCGCCCGGGGCGGCTGCCTGAACGATCGCCCCGGGCGCGTATGTCAGCAGCGCGGAGCCGGCTTGCTGTAGGTCGTGTTGCTGGGTGTGGCCACGTAGTAGTCCGAGACATAGCGGTCGTTGTCGAGCCGGTCCCAGATCTTGGTGGTGCCGACCGCCGAGCCGGACCGCTGGCAGACCATCCACGCCAAAGACCCGTTGGGGGACGTGCCACGGACAGCGGACGAGGTGCCGGCGCCCGTGTGCTCGGCGAGGCCGCCGCCCGCGGTGGTCTGGTACGGGTAGGTGCAGCGCGGCAGCGGGGCGCTGTATCCGGTGTTGGACGGGGTGCTGACGTAGTAGTCGGTGACGTAGGTGCCGTCCGAGAGCTTGTCCCATACGGCGGTGGTGCCGACGGTGGAACCGGGCGCCTGGCACACCACCTTGAGGGCGGATCCGGGCGCGTGCGACGCGGCGGCGGGGTAGCCGGTCGAGGGGCCGGTGCGGGCGTTGAGCGTGGTGGAGCTCGTCGCCGTGTACGTGTACGCCACGGTGGCGACCGGCGCGTCGAGCCGGTCGGTGTCGATGTTGATGGTGACGCCGCCGTAGGTCTCGTCGTGATCGCCCTTGAACTGCTTGGCCCGCTGGTGCACCGCCCACGTGGAATCGGCGATGCCGGTCCAGGTCTTCAGCGAGTCGACCCCGTCGAAGCGGGCGATCCACAGCGCGTCGGGACGGGCGTAGGAGGTGGACGTGAAGACGTCGGAGAGCTGCTTCGCACCGAAGTTGAGGTTCATGTAGACGCCCGAGACATAGCCGACCCGGTGCAGTTCCTTCGTCCAGGCGGAGACGAACGCCAGCACTCCGGTCCGGCATGTGGCGTCGGTCTGCGTGTACTGCTCGATGTCGTTGTAGACGGCGCTGCCGGGCTGCATACCGAGCGCCTTCGCCTTGGCGACGGCGTCGGCGGCCGCCGCGGTGCCCTGGCCCCTGGCGGTCGCGGCGGCCCGGCTGATCTTGGCGTCGGTGGGCCTGCCGCCGCAAGGCGGTTGCAGGCCCTTGTAGATGGGCAGCAGACGCCACTTCAGCGCCGATACGGACGTCACCCATGACGCGGTCAGTTCCGGCTGGGCGCAGGTACGGCTTATGCCCCCGATGTACACACCGACAGCGCGGTACGGGGATGCGCTCCACGCCTGGATTGCCGACAGCGGCGGTGCCGTACAGGTGTCGAAGGCCAGTCCGGAGTACCGGGTCGCGCTCGCTCCCGCGGGATAGGCGACCGGTGTCGCCGGTTCGGCGGCGACGGGCGGAGCGAAGGCGAGCGCGGCGCCGGCGCCCAGCACGCCGGCCGCCGCGAGGGCGAGGAATCTTCGAAGGGTGCGGTGCGGATGGGACATGACTCCCCCAGGGCAGCTCGAACCGAGTGGGACCAGAATGCCCCAATGTGCGCCAACTGCACCCTATGCCGTTTGAGTTGTTACGAGGAGCTTGTGGCCGGGCGAGTCACCGTTGCCGGCAGGCGGCGCGAGTGCCCCGAGAGCCTCGCCGAGGCATCCGGTCTGCGCAGCTTCCCCAAGACGTGCGCGTCCCGCCGCTGTCACCTCGGGTGACAGCGGCGGGACGCGGTTGTTCGGCTTGTTCAGCTGTTCACGCCGTCCAGCTGTTCACGCCGTCCAGCTGTTCGCGCTGTTCAGCTTGTTGAGTCTGTTCAGCGGCCGTAGCGGATCAGTGCCCGCACCATCCGGCACGTCGTGTCGGACGGGGGGTGGACCCCGATGCGCTCCGCCGTCGCATGTATCTTGCGGTTGTCTGCGGTCGCCGGGTGATAGACGCCCGAGTCCAGCAGGGCGATCGCCAGGCGCATGGCCTTCAGTCGGCGGTTGTGGGACACGTACCACTCGCGCGGCTGTCCGGCCGGCAGTGGCTTCTTCTTCAGCGGCTTGTACACGGGCTTCGTCGTGAGTGTGGCAACGGCCATCGGCAACCTCCTGGCGCGGTGGCGGGACCATCCCGAACTACTGTTCATTCTACTGCCCACCACTGACAATCGCCGCTGGCCAGACGGTGTTTGAGGGGTGGTCGAGCCAGTACGGTGGGGGGCATGGAGATCTGGATCAATCCGGCCTGTTCCAAGTGCCGCAGCGCCATCGGCCTTCTCGACGAGGAAGGCGCCACGTACACCGTCCGGCGCTATCTGGAGGACGTGCCGAGTGCGGAGGAGATCCGGGCCGTCCTCGCGCGGCTCGGGCTCGAGCCGTGGGACATCACACGGACCCAGGAGGCCGCGGCGAAGGAGCTGGGGCTCAAGGACTGGGCGCGCGACGACGGTTCGCGGGAGCGGTGGATCGCGGCGCTCGCGCAGCACCCCAAGCTGATCCAGCGGCCGATCATCACGGCTGAGGACGGGACGGCCGTCGTGGCGCGTACGGACGAGGCGGTACGGGACGCACTCGGCCGGTCCTAGGACGACGCCGGGGCCGACGCCGGGGCCGACTCACCGCTGAAGGCTCCGGCGCGGGCGGCGCGGTAGGCGGCTTCGGCCGTCACCGCTCGTCCGTGCCCGCCACCTTGCCCGTGGCCAGCGCGATCCGGTTCCAGGTGTTGATGGTGAAGATCAGGGCGAGCAGGTGAGCCAGCTCCTGCTCCTCGAAGTGGGCAGCCGCGTGGGCGTACACCGCGTCCGGCACTCCGCCGTCCGCGACCAGGGTGACCGCCTCGGTCAGGGCGAGCGCCGCCTGTTCCTTCTCGGTGAAGAAGTGCTTCGCCTCCCGCCAGACGGCAGTCATGTGCAGACGCTCCTCGCTCTCGCCCGCCTTGCGCGCGTCGGCGGTGTGCATGTGCAGGCAGTACGCGCAGTGGTTGAGCTGCGAGGAGCGGACCTGGACCAGTTCGACCAGCGTCGGGTCCAGGCCCTCGCGGGCCGCGGCGTCCAGGCCGATCACGGCGCGGAAGGCTTTCGGGGCCAGCTTCGCGAAGTTGATGCGGGCGGTGGCCGGGGTGTTGATCTCTGTCGTCGTCATGTGTACGAATCTAGGGGCTCAGGCGACCGGCAATGGGGTGCATTTCAGTGGCAGATTCATGGGTCAATTTGGCGGAGATCCTGGGTGCGGATCTGCATCTGGAGCTGACGGGTCCGGGCAGTCGGCGCGCCGTTCTGATGCGGGCCCTGCGCGAGGGAGTCAGGAGCGGGCGACTGGCCCCGGGTACGAAGCTGCCGCCCTACCGCTCCCTCGCCGCCGACCTCGGGATCGCCCGTAACACCGTCGCCGACGCGTACTCCGAGCTGGTCGCCGAGGGATGGCTCACCGCGCGCCAGGGGTCCGGGACCCGGGTCGCGCAGGGGGCCTGCCCGCCGCCGGGCAGGGGAGGGGTCGCGCCGGTCGCTCCCGTACGCAGACGGAGCACTGCGGCCAGAACCGTCCGGCCGACGTACGACCTCGTGCAGGGGCAGCCCGACCCCTCCGCCTTTCCACGCGGAGCGTGGCTGGCCTCCGCGCGGCGGGCGCTGACCACCGCGCCGCACGATGCGTTCGGGCCCGGCGATCCACGTGGGCGGGCCGAGCTGCGGGAGGCGCTGGCCGGATATCTGGCGCGGGTGCGCGGGGTGCGGACCGATCCACGGCGGATCGTCGTCTGCTCCGGGGCCGCGCACGCACTGCGGCTGATGGCGGCGGTCGCGGGCGGACGGTGGGCTGTGGAGTCGTACGGGCTGCCCTTCCACCGCGGACTGCTGGCCGACGGCGGCATACGCACCACACCTCTGCCGGTCGATGAACACGGCGCCCGGATAAGCGAGTTGGGCGCGGTGGACGCCGTGCTGCTGACTCCCGCGCACCAGTTCCCGACCGGCGGTCCGCTGCATCCGGAGCGGCGCGCCGCCGTCGTGGACTGGTCGCGATCGACGGGCGGGCTGGTCCTGGAGGACGACTACGACGGCGAGTTCCGCTACGACCGCCAGCCGGTGGGGGCGGTGCAGGGCCTCGACCCCGACCGGGTGGTGTTGATGGGGTCGGTGAGCAAGAGCCTCTCCCCCGCCCTCCGCATCGGCTGGATGGTGTTGCCCGAGCATCTGGTGGACGACGTGGTGGCGGCGAAGGGTGAGCGCGAGCAGTGGTCGAGCGCCACGGAGCAGCTCACGCTCGCGGACTTCATCACCTCGGGGGCGTACGACCGGCATGTGCGGAAGATGCGGCAGCGCCACCGGCGCCGGCGCGACCAGCTGGTGTCGGTCCTGGGGGAGCGGGCGCCGCAGGTGCGGGTGACCGGGATCGCGGCGGGGCTGCACGCCGTGCTCGAACTTCCGACGGGGTCCGAGCGGGCCGTGGTGAAGGCGGCGGCCTGGCAGGGGCTCGCCGTCGAGGGGCTCGCCGACTACCGGCACGCCGATTTCCCCGCGGACGGGCGGGACGGACTGGTCATCGGTTACGCGACACCGCCGGAGCACATCTACGCCGGGGCGCTGGACGCGCTGTGCCGGGCACTGCCGCCCGTTGAGCAGCAACAACCTTAAGGAAAGTTAAGGAAGTTGTAGGTGAGAGTGCTGAGAAGAACGGAATGGCTACTCGTACGTAACGGCACACGGAACCCACCCGACAGGAGTCCCACGTGTCACGCAAGAAGACCCTCAGCGGGAAGAAGAAGATCGCTCTGCTTGTCGGCGCCGCCGCCCTCGCAGGCGGTACGGCGGTGGTGATGACTGGCACCAGTCAGGCGTCGGTGGCCTGCGACGGACTGGTCACCGCCCTCCAGAACAACGAGAAGTTCATCGCCGACCAGCGGGCCAATCCGGATGCGCAGTCCGAGGCACGGATCGCCAACCGACAGGCCGTCATCGAGCAGATCAAGCGGCAGCAGGAAGCTTCCGGGTGCGAGGTCGGCGGCGGTGCCGGTGGTGGTGGCGAGGCCGCGCCCCCGGCCGAGTCGCAGCCCGCCGCACCGCCCGCCGAGTCGCAGCCCCCCGCCGGTGCGGGCGATGGCCAGGGCGCCGGGGACCAGGCTGGTGGCGGCCAGGGTGCCGGGGACCAGGCTGGTGGCGGCCAGGATGCCGGCAACCAGGCAGGCGGTGGCCAGGGCAACGTCGGCGAGGTCGTGTGCGCCGGCTCGACCGTGACCCTCTCCGGCGAGGGCGGCGCCCCCGCCGCCTCCAGCAACCAGTTCCCGGTCGGCACCACCCTCAAGGTGACCAACCTCGACAACAACAAGTCGACGACTGTCAAGGTCGCCTCCGCCTCCGGCAGCTGCGCCCTGCTGAACAACGCGGCCTTCGAGCAGGTCCGTGAGCCCGGCAAGTTCCTCATCCGCAAGGCGCGGATCGAGCGCGTCGGCTGACGCTGACGGATTCCAGGACGGTGCCGTTCGCCTCCTCACGGCACCGTCCTGGCCACCGCGCTCACCGGTTGAGCACCAGCTCACAGCTCTGACCACGCAGCACCACAGGCCACAGCCCACATCTCACAGCTCACCGCTCTAACCACGCAGCAGAAGCTCCGCCTCCGCCTGCGCCAGGATCTCGGTGAGCCGCAGCCCGAACCGTACGTCGCAGTCGTGCGCCCGCCCTGTCCGCGCCGACTCCAGCAGCGCGTCGACGGCCGCCTCGAACGAGCGGATCGCGTCGCCCCAGACCGGCAGCACCGCCGCCCCCCGATCGCCGACAAGTTCGATGCTCACGCCCGAAGCCTTCACCGGCGCGCTCAGGCTCAGCGTCGCCGTGCTCGACGCCCCGGACTCGTGCCGAAGCACCAGATGCGCGGTGTCGACCGGGCCACGAGCCGCCGTCACCTCCGTCACATCGCCGAGCACCGGCAGCAGTACGGACAGCACATGCGGGCCCACATCCCACAGCCCACCCTTCTCGCGCCGCCACGGAGAAGTCGCGTACGGGCTGTCCCCGCCGGGCGCGTACAGCGAACCGAGCCACCGCGCATGGGCCGTGAACCAGCCGTCCACCCTCGCCTGTTCGGCGATCCAGGGCGCGGTTTCGGCGGCAAAGCGCAAGGTACAGAACACCACCGACGCGACCCCGGCCCTCGCCGCCGCCTCCGCCGTCTCGCGCGCTCCGGCCACCGTCGCCGCGACCGGCTTGTCCAGCAGCAGGTGGCAGCCGGCCGCGGCCGCCCGCGCCGCGAGCGGCGCCTGGACGTCCGGCGGCAACGCGAAGGCCACCGCGTCGCAGGCGGCGAAGAGCGCGTCGATTCCGTCGTCGCCGGAGTACGCCCTCGTGTCATGGGCGGCGGCGAGCGCGGCGGCCGCTTCGGCCCGCCTCCCCCACACGCCGGCGAGCTCGACATCCGGATGGGCGGCGAGCGCGGGGGCCTGGGTGCGCTCCGCCCAGGGCCCGGTCCCGAGGAGTCCGATACGCAGCTGCTTCGCGGGCTTCGTCATGCCGCCCAGTCTGCCCCGTGGAGAAAAATGCCGGGGAACGCGAAGCGAACGGTGTTACGTTTTCGGAGCCGGCCGCGGGACTCCGGTGCGACTTCCGGGACTTGCTTCTAACGCAGTGATTTCGCTGTTCGCGCCCTCATTCCCCGGTCGGCTTCCGTCTTTGTACGTACGGGGAGAGACGATGGCGGAGACCGCCGGGACCGACGCTGAACCGACCATCGAGACACACGCCGATCTGGTCGCTGCCGAGGATGTACTCCTGTTCGTGAACGCCGCCGTGACGTCGACCGGACAGCGTGAATTCCGCTCCGAGGCGTACGCGCAACAGCTGTCGCTCTCCTTCCTCCATGAGTACGTACGGGTCAACTACCGGTCCGTGTACGCCGCCGCGCTCGCACTCGACATCAACGACCACAACGCCGCCCGGATCATGGAGCAGCTGCTGCGCACGGCGGGCGAGGCGGGCGAGGCGAGCGACGCACAGAAGCGGACGGAGGGCCGGCTGATAGCGGCGCGGCTGGCCGTGCTGCCGCCGCAGCGTGTCTACCGGCTGTTCCGCACGCTGCGCGCCGCCAAGGTCAACAACCGCCGTACCCGTGCGATCCTGCGCGACTGGCTGGCGGCGCGGCCCGATCTCGGCCTTGACGCGGTGAAGTACCGCAGCGGTCTGAAGACCGCCGTTCGCCATGCCCATCTTCCTTTCGGAGAAGGCGAGTTCGGGGGCGGCGAGTTCGGCGACTTCCTGTTCCGCCCCGGCCGGCGCGTCCGCTACGAGCACGCCTTCCTGGACGCGTACCGCCGCGCCCACTTCGAGCAGGTCGCGGTCTACGATCTGCCGTTCACCGTCGCCGAGGGCTTCGCGGCGAAGCACGGCATCCCGCGCGGGGTGTTCCTGGAGCGGATCGCGCCGCGTATGACCCGGCTGGAACGGCTGCGTACGCAGCGGGCCGGGACGAAGACCGATCTCAGCGTCATGCCGCTCACCCGCCTCGCGCTGTACGTACTCTCGCTCGAGATGGCGGAGCGGGTGCGGCGGCGTGCGGAGCTGACCGGTGCGCTGCGGGCCGCGGCGCTGCGTGCGGCGGGGCCGTACGCCGGGACGTGGGGGCGGGTGTCGGCCGTGCTGGACGACAGCTATTCCGCCTCCGGTTCGGGCGTCAAGCGCCGCCGTCCGCTCGCGGTCGCGCTCGGCTGCCATTTCCTGCTGGAGGCGCTGGCCGGTTCGTACCGCGCGCACTGGACCTCGGGAGCGGCCGATCCGCTGCTCGTACGCCCCTGGGGGCCGACCCCGCTCGGCACCCGGATCCTCGATGCCCTGGAGGACTCGCCGGACCGGCTGGTGATCGTTTCGGACGGCTGGGACAACGCGCCGCCGGGGCTGGCGGGCGAGGTGCTGCGGGTCTGGCGCACCCGCCTCGACCGGGACCGGGAGACGAGTGTGGTGCATGTGAACCCTGTATACGACGCGGACGGTTTTGATGTGCGCCGGCTGGCGCCGAGCGTGCCGACGGCAGGGATCCGCGACGCCGAGGATCTGGCGGCGCTGGTGGAGATCGCGCAGTTCGCGGAGGGGCGGACGGGACTGGCCGAGCTCCAGGCGTATCTGGACCGCCGGACGGACCGTTTCCTGGACCGACGCCACCAGGACCGACACCACCAGGACCGACACCTGGAGGGGGCGCGATGAACAAGCTCGACATGACCGGGCTGACCACCATGCCCGCGCAGGTGTGGGGCGGCATCCGGCTGGTGCCGCTGGTGCGCGAGGAGCCGGTGGACGGGCTGCGGCTGCACCACAAGATCTACGGCGGCTACGGCGACGTCCAGGTCGGCCCTCGTACGCACTACCTCTCCTACATCCCGCACGGCTTCGTCGCGGACTGGTCGGGCGAGGGCGGCCGGTCCGCGGCGTACGGAACACAGTTGGGCGACGCGCGGCCCGCCTGCGTCCCCGTGCGCCGTCACCACAGGATGGCCAAGCGCCGCTCCGCCAAGGGCAGCACCGAGGACCGGCTGCGTTTCCTCCCCCTCCATCTCGCGCTGGAGGGATATCTGGCACTTCACTTCGGCGGCCCGTCCGTCGTCTGGGACGAGTGGTCCCAGCAGGCGGTACGCCAGGGCCTGTCTCCGCGCGCCGAGGACGCCTACGCCGGATGGCAGGTGCGCGGCCTCGGCGATGCGCTGCGGATCTTCGAGATCCACCCGGACCAGTGCGGTGTGCTGGTGTACGCCGCGGACTCGCTCGCCGCTGCCTTCGTCGTACCGCACCCCGCCGACTACCGCGCCCTGCACCCGTCCCTGCTCGAGGATCTGTACGGGGAGCTGGTACATCAGTACGCGTACTTCGGCGGCCCGGTTCCCGACTTCGAGGCGCGCATCCGCGACAGCCCGCATCTGCGGACGATCGCCGATCTCCGGGCGGCGGCCCGCGCGCAGGAGCGCACCTGGGCCGAGGACCACGACACTCTGTTCGCGGGCCGGCTGCTCGACCCGTCGTACCACTTCGAGCGCGTCTACCGGATGGGCTCGTTCAGTCTGTGGCGCTTTCTGCCGCCATTCCGGCGCGGGGAGCCGGAGCAGCACATCGGCGAGGTGATCACCGACCACAAGGGCCGCGTCGCCTATCTCAAGACCTTCCGGCTCTCCGAGGCACAGGTCCGGCGCGGCCATCTGCTGAACCGGCTGCACGACCACGACTGGCACCTGGGCCGGACCGCCGAGGCGCTGGGCACCAGCTACCTCGATCTTGTACGCCGGATCCGTGCCGCGGGCTTCGAGTCCCTGCTCAACGAGCACGGCGTCGCGCTTGCGACCTCGGCCGAACCCGCTCACGGACGGACAGCTCCGCCCGCCTGTTCGGCGTAACGTGGGGTTCACAAACGGGCAACGGACGGGAAATCCCGTATTGCGAAGCTGCGCCCCATACCGCTGCACCCGCAAAGGATGAGGCCCCGTGACCTTCAAGGCTGAGTACATCTGGATCGACGGCACCGAGCCGACCGCCAAGCTTCGCTCGAAGACGAAGATACTGGCGGACGGGGCCGAGCTGCCCATCTGGGGCTTCGACGGGTCCAGCACCAACCAGGCCAAGGGCCACGCATCCGACCGCGTGCTCAAGCCGGTCTTCTCCTGTCCGGACCCGATCCGCGGCGGCGACAACGTCCTGGTCATGTGCGAGGTCCTCAACACGGACATGACGCCGCACGAGACCAACACGCGTGCCGCGCTCGCCGAGGTGGCGGAGAAGTTCGCCGCCCAGGAGCCGATCTTCGGTATCGAGCAGGAGTACACCTTCTTCAAGGGCTCCCGCCCGCTGGGCTTCCCCGAGGGCGGCTTCCCGGCCGCGCAGGGCGGCTACTACTGCGGTGTCGGCGCCGACGAGATCTTCGGCCGTGACGTCGTCGAGGCCCACCTGGAGAACTGCCTCAAGGCGGGCCTCGGCATCTCCGGTATCAACGCCGAGGTCATGCCCGGCCAGTGGGAGTTCCAGGTCGGACCGCTGGCGCCGCTGGAGGTCTCCGACCAGTTGTGGGTGGCGCGCTGGCTGCTGTACCGCACCGCCGAGGACTTCGAGGTCTCCGCGACGCTCGACCCGAAGCCGGTGAAGGGCGACTGGAACGGCGCGGGCGCGCACACCAACTTCTCGACGAAGGCGATGCGCGAGGGATACGACGCGATCATCACCGCCTGTGAGTCGCTGGGCGAGGGCTCCAAGCCGCTCGACCACGTCAAGAACTACGGCGCGGGCATCGACGACCGCCTCACCGGTCTGCACGAGACCGCCCCGTGGAACGAGTACAGCTACGGCGTCTCCGACCGCGGCGCCTCGGTCCGTATCCCGTGGCAGGTCGAGCAGGACGGCAAGGGCTACATCGAGGACCGTCGTCCGAACGCCAACGTCGACCCGTACATGGTGACGCGGCTGATCGTCGACACCTGCTGCACCGCGCTGGAGAAGGCCGGCCAGGTCTGATCGCGCTGCCATGCCGCACTCACGAGGGCGTCCGCCGGTCCCGCCGGTGGGCGCCCTTCGGCGTGGATGGCGCCGAGTGACCGTCAGGTCCGCATCAGCGTCCTTATCAACGCGCGTATCAACGTCCGTATCAACGTGCGGAAGGCCACTGCTGCCACCGGACGACATCTGCTTCAATAGGGACATGGCCAGCTTCCAGCACATCGCGACAGGTCGCAGCGACCTTGAGCCGTTCTGGCCTTCCCGGCAGCACCATGACTTCGACCGGGTGTGTTGCCGCGCGGTGAACGCGCAGGCCCTCTAAAGCCGCTCACCCCGGTCTTCGGCCAGCGCGCACGACGTACGTCCGTCCTCTCGACTCGACGACTCCTCCGCGCGAAAGAGCTGACCTCTCATGGCGAACTCCCGTTCCTTCTCCGCCGTACCCGCCGTCTCCGCTGCGACCGCCGTCAATCAGAATCCGATCAGTCCGGGCCGGCACCGGCTGCGTGCCGTCGACCGGGACGAGGTCGTGACCACCGGGCAGGTGGTGGACTTCCTGCCGCCGGGCGCCACTTGGCTTCCCGCGCCCCAGCACACTCTGCCCACCCTGCCGGGGCAGCCGCCGATGATCGGCTACCTCGTTCTCGTACCGGCCGATCAGCAGCCGCCGGCCGCTCTGGTGCAGTCTCCCGCGCCGACCCGGGCCGAGGAGGGCGCCGGACCGGTGTCGATCGACAGCGTGCAGCGCACCGCCCTGGTGGACGGGCAGGTGCTGGACCTGACCTACCTCGAGTTCGAGCTGCTGGCGCATCTGGTGGCGCATCCGCACCGGGTGCACACCCGCGACCAGCTGGTGACCACCGTGTGGGGCTACGGGCATGTGGGCGACGGCCGGACCGTCGACGTCCATGTCGCCCGGCTGCGCCGCAAGCTGGGCGCCGAGCGCCGCCGTACGATCCAGACCGTACGGCGGGTCGGCTACAAGTACACGCCCTGAGCCAGGCCCGGTCCGGACGACGTCCGCCCGGTCGGGACGACGAAGCCCTCGTAGCTGCGCTACGAGGGCTTCGGTCGGTTGGTGCCGCCGGGAACGTCAGCGGCGCGCGGCCACGGGGGCTGGTCGCGCCGGTGAGTGCAGGAGCAGGCCCAGCACTACGAGGACTGGAGCACCTTGATGGGGCGGTACCGGTCGGTTGTGGTGCCGTCACCGAGCTGGCCGCTGTCGTTCCGGCCCCAGGTCCGGACGGTGCCGTCCGACATCAGCGCCACGGAGTGGTTGTCCCCGCCCTCGACCGCCTTCACCTGGGACAGCCCGGCAACGGTCACCGGGAGGAGGTGGTCGGTGGTGGTGCCGTCACCGAGCTGACCGAAGTAGTTCCAGCCCCACGTCTTGACCCTGCCGCCTTGTTGCAGGGCCAGACTGTGGGCCACACCGGCCGAGGCATCCCGCACGTCCGTCAGTCCGGGGACCAGCACAGGGGCATGCCGGTCGGTGGTGGTGCCGTCACCGAGCTGCCCGTAGAAGTTCCAGCCCCAGGACCTGACGGTACCGTCGTTCCGCACGGCCAGGCTGTGGGCTTTGTGGGACGCCACAAACCGCACGCGGGTCAGCCCGAGGACCTTGACGGGCTCGTGGCGGTGGATGATGGTGCCGTCACCGAGGCGGCCGTCGTAGTTGTTTCCCCAGGCCACGACGGTCTTGTCCGGCTGCACGAGTTCGCTGTGCGCATGGCCGACGCTGATGTCCCGTGGGCTTTTCAGCCCGGGGATCGTGACGGGGGTGAGCCGGTCGGTGGTGGTGCCGTCACCGAGCTGCCCGTACGCGTTCCAGCCCCAGGCCTTGACGCTGCCGTCGGACATCAGGGCGACGGTGTGGCCGTCATTGTTGGCGACCATCTTCACGCTGGTCAGCCCCACGGGACTGACCGGGTGGTTCCGGTCGGTGGTGGTGCCGTCACCGAGCTGCCCGAACCCGTTCCAGCCCCAGGTCTTGACTCTGCCGTCCGACAACAGCGCCACGGAGTGGTGGCCATGGGCGGAGATGGCCACCACCCCGGTCAGCCCGGGGACCGTGACGGGGGTGTGCCGATCGATGTTGGTGCCGTCACCGAGCTGGCCGTTGGAGTTCAAACCCCAGGCCTTGACGGTGCCGTCCTTCATCAGCGCCACGGTGTGGCTGTCCCCCGCGGCGATCGCCCGGACACCGGTCAACACGACCGCACTGGGGGCGCGGGGCCCTCCGAACGCCACTGGCGTGGCAAGTACCGACGCCAGCAGCGAGAACAGCAGGGCCAACAGGATTGCGAGAACTGGTGTTCCGGCCCTCCGCGGCGGTACGAAAACCGGGATCTTCATGCGCTTCTCCTTCTGGACAGGGTGGGGCCCGATGTGACCCGCGCAGCCTGGTGATCAGGCCAGTGCTGAGAGGAGGGCTCTGATCGTCGGCAGCCTCCAGGCGGCGAGGAGACCCAGGGTGGGGTCCCACAACGGTGTGGGACTCGGAGCGAGTCCGCCGGTGCTGTCACTGGTGCTGCTCAGCCCGGTACTGCTCAGGTCTGTACCGCTCAGCCCGAGGCTGCTCAGCCCGAGGCTGCTCAGCTCGTCGCTGCTCAGCTCGGTACCGCTCAGCTCGGTACCGCTCTGCTCGGCATTCCTCTGCTCGGCACCGCTCTGCTCGGCGTTGCTCTGCTCAATACCGCTCTGCTCGGCGTTGCTCTGCTCGGCATTCCTCTGCTCAGAACCGCTTTGTTCGGTACTGCTCTGTTCGGTACTGCTCTGTCCCGTACTTTTCCCCTTACTGGACATGACTTCGCCGACCGTGGCCACGCGCGTACCGGCCGAAGCGCGGGTCTTCAACCAGTCCAGAAACGCGGACAGGACCTTCGGCTTGATCCCGTACGTGGGTGTGCACCCGTCGCAGACATGGTGGAAGACCAGTGGGACCCAGCCGCCTCCACGCTTCTCGGCTTGTGTCACCAGCTCCTTGAGGTTGCTCAGGCTTGTGGACGTCTGTACGGAGCCCGGTGTCCGGATGTAGTACGCGTTGTCGGGGTCCAACCGGTCGGCGTACGGGCACCCGTCGCAGTGCCCCGGGGTCACCAGGCCTCCCACTCCCCTGGCGCTGGTGTAGCCGCATTCGGCGGCGGCGCGCCGGGAGGCCGCGTCGGCGGCACCGAAGGGGTAGGCGAAGCTGCTGACCGAGAACCCCTTGTTCTGCAGGGCCTTGCGGTCGTCACAGATCTCACGCTTCTGCTCGGTGGCACTCAGGTTGGGCAGGCGGGGGTGGTGCAGGGTGTGCCCGCCGATTTCGTTGCCGTCGCCGGCGAGCTGCTTTGCCTGCGAGGTGCTCATGTACTGCGGCCTGTCCAGACTGCTGCTGATCAGGTAGAACGTCCCCCGCATGCCATGGGCACGAAGGATCGGCCTGGCCTCGGTGAAGTGGGACAGCCTGCCGTCGTCGAAGGTGAGCGAGACGACGGTTCTCGTCGCAGCGTGTGCGGCCGGCAGCCCGGACAGGGGCATCGTGAGGGTGAGGAAGCACGCAGCCAGGAGCGCGAGAGCCGGTACGGTCAACGACCGGTATTTCACGGACATGCGGGAGATCCTTGATGTTCGGCGCCGCTGAGGTGGTCGGCGAAGCGGATGGCGACGGCGGGGGTTCTAGGACGCGACCGCGACGAGGTTCCTGAACTGGAAATTGGCGTTGTCCCCCCGGACTCCGACGCCACCGGCGAGGAGCAGATTTCGGGGAGTGCTGTCCACGACGTCCAGGACCCGCCGCCCGCCGACATCGAGGGTGAGCCGGACGGTGCCGTTGGAGAGCGTGGTGGCACTGGTCCTGACATTGACCCAGGTGTTGCGCGGGAAGGTATTCCGGGCGGTCGAGCCGATTTGGTAGTACGTACCGCCGTTCTCATTTCCGGGGGGATTCTTGCGCTTGATGACGCAGACCCCGTCACGGCGTGCGACGCTGACCGCGTAGAGCTCCGTCTCGTCGTGATAGCGCAGCCAGATGTGCAACCCGTCCCAGTTGAGCGCGGGGGTACGGGGCGTGCTGACCAGCGCGGAGAGCCACATCTGCAGGGTGACGACGGTGTTCTGGAAGTCGTGCCGCTGACTGGCCAGCCGGAACACACAAGAATTGTTGCCGTTTGTGGAGCCGGCGTTCGGGGAGATGCTGTCCGGCACTCCTGACCAAGCGGCCCCGTTGAGGCCGAAGACGGAGCCGCTGGTCATGTCCCAGACGGTGGACAGCTTTGCCCCGGGCTTGGTCGGGTTCCAGTGGGCGTACTCATTGGTCACCAGCCCGCTGTTCGGAAACGTCGGACGGAACGGCGCCGGAACCGCGGCCCTGCGCATCAGGGCCGCACCGACCGGAGGCGCGGCGACCGCGAGCGCCGCGCCGCCCAGCAGCGCACCGCGCAGCCATGCCCGGCGGGACGTGGACGGGGCGCTCGGGCCGCGGAGTCCGGGGGAATCCGTCATCGGTGTCCTCCTGCAGATGTCTGTGATGTACGGGAGATCGGGGTGACCCGCAGGTCGGCGAAGGCAGGCCAGCTGCCGGCCCGGGCGCCTCGGCTCACCGCCAGGCCGATGCCACCGCGGCTGGACGGCCCCGGGGGGCTGTCGACGGAGAGTCGGACGGTGCCGTCGATCACAGCGACAGTCCGCGTTCCGCTGACAGTCACCTCCACGTGGTGCCGCGCGGACGGTAGGAGATCTCGTCTGACGAGCACTACGTCATCGCCTGCGGCGGCGATCTGAGCGGTGTCCCGGGAGACTCTGATGGCCAGAACCGACGTGCTCCCGACCCGGACGACCAGGTTGCCTCTGGGGCCGCGGGAGTTCAGCCCGCTGATGTCGGTGGAGGCGGTGTAGTCGATCCAGTCGGCGGTGGCGTACGGGGCGTAGGAGACGTACGCATACGAGCCGCCTTGCGGATAGGGGCCCCGGCCGGTGAGGAACCCGATGGTCTCGGCGTGGTGCCAGTCGACCTTCGCCCAGTGCCGCGGCTGCTCCAGCGGTCGGCCGGAGGGCGGTAGCGGGGTACGGGACACGACCTCGCGCAGCAGGGCTTCCGGGGTCGTGCTGCTGAACACCTCCAGCCGCTGGATGTTCTTCTGCGCCGCGGAGCGCCGGCCGGCCGGCGTCGGACTGAACGTCCTGTCGGTCAGCGTGGCCGCGAAGAGCTGCCGGAGAAGGTTGCGCGCGTACACCGTCGTGGCACTGCCGGGCGCGGCCTTGCCGGGCGTGGCCTTGCCGGGCGTGCCGTTGCCCGGCCGGACGCTGTCCGCGTCGGAGAACGGGTACGCGAACAGCCGCGGCCTGGGGAGGCCGTGGGACGCGAAGTCCCGCAGTGATGCGGAGAGATCGCTCCGGACACGCGCACGGTAGTGGGCCAGGCTCTCCAGTTCGCCGTCGGCGGGGTCGTAGATCCGGTTGGTCAGGAACGAGCCCTTGCGGCCGTCCGGGCCGACGACTCCGCGACTGTGCAGGTCGTGCGTATGGTCTTGGAAGTCCCACCGGCCGGAGCGGGCCATCCGGGCGACCTCCTCCCAGGACAGGTAGTACGGGCGGTGCTTCCCGACCCGGCCGGAGATCAGGAACGACGTGGCGTGCTGGTGGTGCCGCTCGAGAATGCGGTCCGCGTAGCGCCACAGACCGTCGGTTCCGTCGTCGAAGGTGAGCAGGACCGACCGGCGGGGCACTGCTCCGCCCTGGAAATACGAGACGAACTGGTCAGCCGTCAGCGTCTGATAGCCGGCGGCGCGCAATGCGGTGAGCTGCGCGTCCAACTGATGGGGTGTCACCACATAGCGGTTGCCGTCGCTGTCGGGCCGGACGTCGTGGTACGTAAGCACCACCGGTGCCGCATGCTGGGGCAGGCCGGACCCGAGCGCCCGCCACTTGTTCAGGGTCTGCGCATCGATACCGGCGGGGGCGGTGGTGTACTGGGGGCTGAGGCTCTCGCGGGCCTCGTGCAGCCGCCACGCCACGGCGAAGGGCACGGTCACCACCAGGACGGCGGCCAGGGCCAGCAGGGCGCGCAGCAGTCGGCGCCTCGGAGGAGCGGCGGGGGGAATGTCGCGCCCCGACGGTGACCGGCCGGCTGGTGGGCTACCCGGCGGCGCTAGGGAAAGGGCCATGTCTCCGTTCCTCCGCGAGTCAGCACGACGAGGTAGAGGGTGAGGACGACCGCGCCGGTCACGGCCACGGTGAACACGCGGATGACGGCCCTCATGTCGCGCTCCGCGACCACACACCGCGCCGGATGGTGGCGGCGGAGTAGAACAGCAGCCACGACAGCAGCACGGACGAGAGGAGGCTCATCAGCGGCCGGTAACGCCATCCGGTCGAGCCGGGGTTGTCGAGCCTGAACGCGAGGCCCCAGAAGGTTCCTTTGACGAGGACCCCTGCCAGGTAGAGCAGGGTGAGCAAGTACGTTCCCTGCAACGGCACCCACACCAGGTGGCGCACCGCCATCACCGGGGCCGCCAGGACCCACAGGGCGTGCAGGTAGTACAGGGCCGCGGGGCCGAGCCCGCGCCGCCAGATGAATGTTCCGGTGAAGAAGAGGTTGCGGACGAAGCTCTTCTTCCACCGGACCTGCTGGCGCATGAAGGGCCGGAACCGGGTCGGCACGTTGGTCCACACCTTGGCCGACTCGACATAGCCGACGCGCCACGGGAGCTCCGGGTAGTCCGCTTCCTGCACGAACGGCGAATCGGCGTACCGGCGCTTCAGCCGCCGTCCCTTCCACTGCTGGCCGAGGACGTATCCGGTGAGCTGGCGGTCGGTGGCGAAGCGGAACTCGCCGCCGAGGAAGCGGTCACCCGCCCAGGCGGGCAGGTAGTTGTAGACGGCGTCTCGGCGGAAGACGGCGAGCGGCCCGGAGACGCAGGTCACGGAGCCGAACGCGGACTCGGCGGCCTTGGACACCCGGAACTGGCCCTCGTACCAGACGTCCTGGATCCGGGAGAGGAGGCTCTCGTCGGCGTTGAGCGCTCGCGCGTGCCCGCTGACCGCGCCGAGTTCCGGGTGGCGCAGCAGCGCGGTGACGCAGCGGGTGAGCGCGTCCTCGGCCAGCACGCAGTCGGAGTCGGTGAAGGCGATCACATCGCCGTCGGCGAGCTCGGCGGCCCGCACCAGAGCGTGCTTCTTGCCCACGTTCCGTTCCAACGGAAGTACGGTGATGGCGAGTTCGGTAGCGAGGGACGCCAGAATCTCCCGGGTGCCGTCGCTGGAGCCATCGTCCACCACCACGATCTGCAGATCCGGATAGTCGCTGGCGACCATCGAGCGCACGCACGCCTCGATGCACTCGGCCTCGTCCTTGACCGCCAGCAGGAAGCTCACCCGGGGCAGCGTCGGCAGGGGCGTGAACTGGGAGAGGTTGCGGGGCCGCCTGCGCAACTGGCGTACTGCGGGGTCGTCGTACTGGGCGTAGGCGACGTAGAAGATGGCGATCGCCCCCAACAGCACCAGGAAGCCATAGCCGAGCAGGAAGGGGGACCGGAGGAGTTCGGGGGCGCTCCGGGCCAGGAGCAGCAGGAGCGGCAGCAGAAGCAGCAGGGTGATCAACCGCCGTACGGCCTGCCGCAGTACGGGATCGAGCCGGTTCAGGCGTCCGAGGGCCGGGCGCCGATGCCGCCGCTTCGGCGGGGGCGGCGCGTGGTTCAGGCGTCCGAGGACCGGGCGCCGGGACTGCCCCGGAGGGGACGGCGAGAGCGCTCGGGCCTGATCCTGCGACCCGGGCGGGGCCGGGGCTTGGGTCTGGGCCTGGGCCGGGGGCTGGGCCTGGGTCTGGGCCGGGGCCTGGGTCGTGCTGTAGCCGGTGGCTTGGACCGTCATCACACCACCGTCCGGCCCTTTACCGCGTCCAGGCGGTAGGTGGCGTCCAGGACGAGTGGCTGCCCCTCGAGCCAGTCCAGATCCTGGCCCCGATGGACGGTGTGGACCACCACCAGGTCCCAGATCTGGGCCTGCGGCTTCGCCTCGCTCTCCATCCGCTTCCCGGCGACGGCCAGTTCCGTCACCCTCGGGTCGGTGTACGAGACCACCGCGCCTGCCTGGGTCAACTCGGCGAGGATCTCCAGCGCCGGGGACTCCCGCAGGTCGTCCACATCCGGCTTGTAGCTGACGCCGAGGACCAGAACACGGGCACGACTGAGCGGCACACCGCGGTCCGCGAGGAGTTCGCGAGCCCGGCGTACGACCGTCCGGGGCCTGGTGGCGATCGCGGTCATCGCTGTGTCGATGAGCGGCAGGGCGACGCGCTGCCGACGCAGTTGCCAGAGCAGGTAGTGCGGGTCGCAGGGAATGCAGTGGCCACCCACCCCCGGCCCCGGGCGGAACGGCATGAACCCGTAGGGCTTCGTCGCGGCGGCGTCGATCACCTCCGTGACCTCGAGCCCCAGATGCCCGCAGGCTGTGGCGAACTCGTTGGCCAGCGCGATGTTGACGGCACGGAAGGTGTTCTCGAGGAGCTTGCACATCTCGGCGGCTTCCGGGGAGCCCACCTGATGGACCTCCGGCGCGGAGCCCTTGAGAACGGCGACCGCACGGCGGGTGCACTCCTCGGTCTCGCCGCCCACGACGCGCGGCGTGGCGTTCTGTGGGTGGACCGTGTTGCCCGGGTCGATCCGCTCCGGGGAGAACGCGACGAACACGTCACGCCCGGCGTGCATGTCCCGGTCAGCCAGCGGCCGCAGGAGCAGGTCGCGGGTGGTGCCGACGTAGCTGGTCGAGGTCAGCACGATGGTCTGGCCGGGTACCGCGTGTTCCACCACGGTGGCGCAGGCGGCGGAGAGTGCGCTCAGGTCCGGTACGAGATGCTCGTCCACCGGAGTGGGTACGCAGATCACGACGGTACCCGCGGCCGCGAGCCGCTCCGGATCGGTGGTCAGGGTGCACGTGTCACTCCCTGCGAACCTCCGCAGCCGCTCGTGGTCGTCGGAAACCAGGTCGACTCGGCTGGCGCGGATGTCGTCGATCCGCTGCTGACTCGCGTCGAGTCCGATGACCTCATTCCCCGAGGCGAGCAATGCGAGAGCCGTGGGGAGTCCCACGTATCCCATACCTACGATCGCCACCGGTCTCCGGTCGACCGGCTCGGGGGCAGTGGCAGTTCTGTCTTCGGAGGATGACTGAGGCCAGACCGGCAGCGCACGGCCCCCGGCGATAGGCACAGCGAAAGTTGACAACGGGTCCCCTGAGACGTGGAAAGGCGCGGCGGTTGCCGCCGGATTGACAAGACACGTGCCCCAGAACACTCGTAACGGGGCGCAACCACGAGACTACCGAAGCGCGAACGTTTCATTGGTGAATGTCATAGTGTGTCGATTTTGTGTGTGTCACGTGTTGTACACGGACGCGAGAGCCTCGAGGTCTGTCGTCACACACAGATCAACGAGACCGCCGCCTTATGTACACGCCCACTTGGGACTTGATCGTCCGGACAGCGCGGCCCGAAGGCGCGCATCGGCGACAGAGTCCGCACATGCCGCCGTCCCGGGGCCGGGGTTCGGGAGGAGCCCGCGCTTCGCTTCCCTGTCAGCAGAATCGTTTTCGTCCGGAACGGCCCAGCAGGCAGAGTCTCGGGTATGAGACTTCTGATTCTGGGAGGCACGGAGTTCGCGGGCCGTGCCGTGGTCGAGTCGGCCCTTGCGCGCGGCTGGGAGGTGACGGTCTTCCATCGCGGGCGGCACGAAGCACCGGCCGGTGTCACCTCGCTGCTCGGCGACCGCACCGCGCCGAACGGGCTTGCGGCGCTCGCGGACGGCGAGTGGGACGTGGTCGTCGACACCTGGTCGGCCACGCCGTCGGTCGTACGGGATGCGGCCCGGCTGCTGGCGGGTCGCATCGGCCGCTATGTCTATGTATCGAGCTGCTCGGTGTATGCCTGGCCGCCATCGGCCGGCAACGACGAAAACTGCCCGGTGGTGGAGGCCTCGCCCGACGCGGTCGAAGTCCCTTACGCGGAGGCCAAGCGGGGCGGGGAGCTGGCAGTGCTGGACGCGTTCGGTGAGGAGCGTTCGCTGCTGGTGCGGGTGGGGCTGATCATCGGTCCGTGGGAGAACATCGGCCGACTGCCGTGGTGGCTGCGGCGGATGGCCCGCGGCGGCCCGGTGCTGGCGCCGGGTCCGCGGGACACCCCGCTGCAGTACATCGACGTACGCGACCTCGCGGAGTGGATGCTTGATGCGGCGGTACGGGGCCTGAGCGGCCCGTACAACCTGGTGAGCGAGCAGGGCCACACGACGATCGGCGAACTGCTGGAGGCGTGTGCGCGAGCCACCGGCTCGGACGCGGAACTGCGCTGGACGCCACCGGAGGCGATCCTGGCGGCAGGCATCGAGCCCTGGACGGACCTCCCGATCTGGATCCCGCGGGAGCAGCAGCCGGAGCTCCACCGCGCGATCCATGGAGTGAACGTCGCCAAGGCGCTTGCCGTGGGCCTGAGTTGCCGCCCGGTCGGCGCGACGGTGACGGACACGTGGGCTTGGCTCCAGTCCCTGGGCGGCCCCGCACCCCAACGGCCGGACCGCGTGCCGGTTGGCCTGGACCCGGCGCTGGAGGCGAAGTTGCTCGGCGTGTGAACGGGTCGCCCGAGGCGGGCGTGTTCCCTACCCCCGCTTCCCGCTGCGCCGATGTGCGTCGGCGCCGCGTGGGGGGCTCCGGCCCCGGACCCCGCGCCTCAATCGCCGGCGGGGCTTGATGTGCGGGCGTACCGGGTCCGGGGCGGAGCCCCGGGCCAGGTGCGAGTCCTCCACAGGTCCGCCGGCACCGGGGACGCCTGACGGTCGCCCGGCGGCGTCGGCCGTACGTCCGACTCGCCGTGCTCCAGGTGCGGCAGCCACCTCAGGCCCCTCGGCGTGCGCCAGTTCCGCTCGCCCAGCAGCGCCATCACCGACGGCAGCAGGACCATCCGTACGATCGTCGCGTCCAGCAGCACCGCCACCGCGAGGCCCACGCCCATCTGCTGCATGTCCTGCATGGACAGCGTCCCGAAGACCGCGAACACCGCGACCATGATCGCCGCCGCGCCCGTCACCGCGCCCGCCGTGCGGCGGATGCCCTCGTTGATCGCCGCGCGGGTGTCCCTCCCGCGGTCACGCGCCTCGCGGATCCGCGACACCACGAAGACGTGGTAGTCCATCGACAGACCGAACAGCACCACCAGGACGAACAGCGGCAGCCAGCCCTCGATCGCGCCCACCGGCTCCGTACCGAGCGCCGACGCCCCCCAGCCGTGCTGGAAGACGGCGACCATGACGCCGTACGCGGCCGCCACCGACAGCAGGTTGAGCAGGATCGACGTCACCGCGATGACATACGACCGGAAGCAGAACAGCATCAGCAGGAACGTCACCGCCGTGATGAACACGAAGACCGGCACGATGCCGCGCTTCAGCTGGTCGTTGAAGTCGACGGACCCCGCAAGTTCACCGCCCACATACACCTGCGCCCCGGTCCCGGCGAACGCCGCCGGCACCCGCTTCTCGCGCAGGTCCGCGAGCGCTTCCCGGGAGCGGGCGTCGCTGCCGTTGCCGGCCAGCGCCACCTCGATCTCCGCGACGTTCTGCGCCTTGTGCACGGTCACCTTGTCGAACTTCGCGTCGAACTTCGCGAGCGCGCCCCGCATCCGCTCCGAGTCGATGTCGTCGGCCTTCACGACCACCCGCGCCGGCTCCGGACCGCCCGGGAATGCCTCGGTGATCTTCTTGTACGCGACGGACAGCGCGGCGTCGGAGCCGAACTGCTTCTCCATCCCGAGCTGTTCGGTCTTCATGCCCACCGCGGGCGCCGCGAGTACCAACAGCACGGCGACCGCACCGAACGCGAACAGCTTCGGCCTGGCGAGTACGGGCCTGAGCACCGCGCCCGCCACCGCGCCGCTCTCGTGCGCGCCCTTCTTGCCACGCCGGTTCAGGAAGGGAATCCGTCCCGCGTCGATCCGGTCCCCCAGCCCGGCCAGCAGCGCCGGCAGCACCGTCACCGAGCCGAGCATCGCGATGAGGACGACGAGGATCGTGGCCAGCGCGAAGCCCTTGAAGAGCATCAGCCCGGACAGGAACATCCCGGCCATCGCCAACATCACGGTCACACCGGAGACGAGAACGGCCCGCCCGCTGGTCGCGGCAGCGATCCGCAGCGCGGTCTCGGCATCGTGCCCGGCGGCCCGCTCGTCACGCTCGCGCCGCAGATAGAACAGGCAGTAGTCGACGCCGACCGCGAGTCCCATCAGGAACATCACGGAGTATGTGGTCTGGAAGAGGTGCAGCTGATGGCTGGCCAGCGAGAGCAGTCCGAAGGCGGCCATGCACGCCGTCAGCGCGAGACCGACCGGGAGCAGCGCCGCGACAACGGCCCCGAAGGCGACCAGCAGAATGCCGAGCGCCAGCGGTACGGCGGTGAACTCGGCCTTCTGGAAGTCCTCGGAGAGCAGGTCGCCGAGCCATTTCTCCGAGCTGGCCTGCCCGAACTGATATATCTCGACGTCCTGTTGGACCTTGCTGGTGTCCCGTACGACGTCGAGCACGGGCTGCACCCGGTCCGCCGCCGTCTTCGAATCGCCCTTGATCTGGAAGCGGATCAGCGCTTCCCTGCCGTTCTTGGAGGCGAGCGGCGCCTCGACCTTCTGTGCCTCGCCCGTCTTGTCGATGGCCACGGCCAGCTCGCGCGCCGCGTCCTTCCAGCCGCCGGCCGTCTTGCTGCTGACCAGGACGAGCTCGCCGGCCGGCTGATCCAGGCCGGCGTCGTCGAGGATCTTCTGGGCCCGCGCGGAGTCGCCCGTACCCTGCTCGGACTCGGACATCTCGACCATTCCCGATGCCCCGCCGACCACCGTGGCCAGGACGACGAAAAGCAGCCAGCCGATGATCGCCGTTTTGCGGTGGTGTGCGCTCCACACACCGATACGTGCCGCGAGGTTACGCCGCATGGCGTTTCGCCCCCAGAGGTAAGCGCCGAATAAGTCGAGTACGACGCTAGAAATCCGCGGCCTCGCGTCCCAGCCGTCAAGGCCCCCTGCCGCGGAGACGAAAGGCGAGCTCAGAAGGGTGGTGCCAGGTACACCCCCAGCTGGTGTCCGGGCCCAGTGCCGTGACAGCGGGCACCGGCGACACTGGTGCCCGAGACCGAACAACGAGGGGGATCCGATGAACGCGACGAAGGCACGCGACGCGGTGGTGGCCGGCGCACGAGGGCTTGCGCTGGCACTCATGGCGCTGGTGGGCTCGGTCACAGTCTTCTGCCTGGCGGTGGTCTCCATGGCCCTCATACCGATCGGTGTGGGTGTCTTCACCACACCCGCCCTGCTGCACCTGGTGCGGGCCCACGCCAACAGGCGGCGGCTGCTGGCGGCCCAGTGGTCCTCGATACGCATCCCGCTCCCGTACCGCCCCCTCCCCCGCGATATGCGCACCGGCATCACCGGCCAGGTGGAGCGCTGCACACTGATGTTGAAGGACCCGGCGACCTGGCGCGATATGCAGTGGCTGCTGGTGGACATGACGGCGGGGGCCATCGTCGCGATCCTCCCGCCGTCGCTGGTGCTGGAAGGCATCTTCGGTCTGCTGCTCCTCGCCGGTCTGTGGCAGCCGATCGTCGAGGCGGACGGCACGTACTGGTATTCCTTCGTCCCGGTCGACGGATGGGGCACGGCAGGTCTTGCCGCACTGCTCGGACTGGTCTGGCTGACCGTCGCCATGAACGCCAACCAGCTTTTGATCCGCACCCACTTCAGGCTCAGCCGCGCGATGCTCGCCCCGAACCACGACCTCGAGCTGGAGCAGCGCATCGACCGGCTCACCGAGACCCGGCACGACGCCCTGGACACCTCGGCAGCCGAACTCCGCCGTATCGAGCGGGATCTGCACGACGGAGCACAGGCCCGGCTGGTCGCCATGGGCATGAACCTGGGCACCATCGAAGCGCTCATCGAGAAGGACCCGGCGCAGGCCAAGGAGCTCATCTCCAAGGCCCGCGAGTCCTCCGCCGAGGCGCTGACCGAGCTGCGCGACCTGGTCCGCGGCATTCACCCGCCGGTGCTGGCGGAGCGCGGCCTCGGCGACGCGGTCAAGGCGCTGGCACTGCGGCTGCCGGTCGGCACCGAGGTGGACGTGGAGCTGTCCGGCCGCGCGGACGCGCCCGTCGAGTCGGCGGCGTACTTCGCGGTCAGCGAGGTGTTCACCAACGCGGTCAAGCACTCCGGCGCGGACCGGTTCTGGGTCGACGTCACCCACTCGGGCGGCTTCCTGCGTATCGCGGTCACGGACAACGGCAAGGGCGGCGCGGTGATCGGAACCGGCTCCGGACTGAGCGGTATCGAACGCCGACTCGGTACATTCGACGGCGTCCTGGCCGTCAGCAGTCCCGTGGGCGGTCCCACCATGGTCACCATGGAGATCCCTTGCGAGTTGTCCTAGCCGAAGATCTGTTCCTGCTGCGTGACGGCTTGGTCCGCATGCTCGAGGCGTACGACTTCGAGATCCTGGCCGCCGTGGAGAGTGGACCCGAACTCACCAAGGCACTCGCCGAGTTGGAACCGGACGTCGCCGTCGTCGATGTCCGGCTTCCGCCGTCGCACACGGACGAGGGACTGCAGTGCGCCCTGGCGGCGCGGCAGGCCAGACCCGGGCTGCCGGTGCTCGTTCTCTCGCAGCATGTGGAGCAGTTGTACGCGCGTGAGCTGCTGGCCGACGGGAACGGCGGGGTCGGCTATCTCCTCAAGGACCGGGTCTTCGACGCGGAGCAGTTCATCGACGCGGTACGGCGGGTGGCTGCCGGTGGTACGGCGATGGATCCGCAGGTGATCTCGCAGCTGCTGTCGCGGCGGGCTCAGGACAAGCCGATGGGCGGACTGACCCCGCGCGAGCTGGAGGTCATGGAGCTGATGGCGCAGGGCCGTTCCAATACCGCGATCGCCGGGCAGCTGGTGGTCACGGAGCGGGCGGTGGCCAAGCACACGTCGAACATCTTCGGGAAGCTGAATCTGCCGGTGTCGGACGACGACAACCGCCGGGTGCTGGCGGTGCTGGCGTACCTGGACCGCGGCTAGGACTGTCCAGGGCTGTTCTGTCCTCGATCGCCGGACGGGCTTGGAAATCAAGCCGGTCCGGCGATCGAGGACGAGCCGGCCGACGCGTCAGGCCTCGTACTGCGTGAGGTCGATCGCATAGACGCTCAGCGGCAAGCCGTACACCGGGTGCGTCGTCTGTCGCTCCAGCTCCATGCCGAGCTTGCGCATCACATTCTCGGAGGCCTCGTGGCCGGTCCGCGCGATGCTGATCACGCGGTCCAGGCCGCGGTCCTGGAGCGCGAACTCCAGTGCGGCGTGGGCGGCTTCGGAGGCGTACCCCTGGCCCCAGAACTGCCGGCCGAGCCGCCATCCGATCTCCACGGCGGGCAGCACCTCGGGCAGGAACACGGGGACCGACAGGCCCACGAAGCCTGCCAGTTCGCCCGAGGCGAGGAGTTCGACGGCGAAGAGGCCGAAGCCCTCCTCGTCCCACTCCTCCTCCCATCGCTCGATGTCCTCCGCGGTCTGTTCGAGATCGCGGACCGAGCCGTCGCCGATCCACTGCATGACCTCCGGGTCCGCGTTGATCTCGGCCATCGGGACAAGGTCGTCCTCGTGCCAGCGGCGGAGGAGGAGTCGGGGAGTCTGGATCTCGGTCATGGGCCCCATCCTGCCATCCGCGGGCGCGTCCGACTTCAGCGCAATACGTCGGTTTTGCAGATGGAGAATTCTACGAATTCCCGCTCCGAACCCACTCGGCTTGAACACCCCATGAGCCACACCCGTATGGAAGGTCGCGCTTCTCCCTCAGCCGGGACCCCCCTAACCCACACCCGGCGACGAAGCAGAGGAGTTCCATGGGACACGCAACGAGAAAACGCTCGACACTGGCGAACCGGGCGATCGTCGCCTCCGCCGCATTGATCCTGGGCGGGGGTGGGCTGGTCGCGGTCAATGTGTATGCATCCGCGGGCGAAAGCCATTCCGGTCAAGGCTCCAATTGGACGAAGAAGGCCGCCGGGCAGCAGGTGTCGACCATCGACTGCCCCGAGGTCGCGAACGGCCTCCCGGACGTGCCGCCTCAGGCGCGCCAGGAAGTCAACGGTGAGCTCGCCAAGATGGACAGCCAGATCACCGACGCGTACAAGAGGTTCGCCGACCAGAAGCAGCAGGTCCAGAGCGATCCTCAATGGGGCAAGAACGCCATCCTGAATCCGCTCAGGGACAAACGGCGGGCCAGCATCGACCGGATTGCCACGGCCATCGGTCGGAACGGTCAGCGTCCACAGGGCATGCAGGACCTCGCCGATTGCTCGCTGCAGGCCGACGACGGCAACGCCCAGAACGACGGCCAGAACGACGGCCAGGGTGACGCCAACGGCGCCGACCAGAACGGCGCGAACAACAACGGGAAGGACGGCGCCGACCAGAACGGTGGTCAGAATGGTGACCAGAATGGCGGCCAGGACGACGGTCAGGGCAATGGCCAGGGTCAGGGCCAGGGTCAGGGCAATGGCCAGGGCAACGGCGGCGGACAGGGCAATGGCCCCGAAGCCTCCGACTTCGTAGACATCCAGTCCGTCCAGCCGAACGTCGCCCAGCCCCAGCAGCGCCGCCGCGGCTCCAAGGGAACCTTTGTCACGGAGTGCGGAAAGAACGAGAACGGCAAGTTCAATCCGGACAATGTCATCGTCGCCCCTGGTGTGAGCAATGGCGCGCACCATATGCACGATTACGTCGGCAACCAGGCCAACGACGCGTTCGCCAGTGACGACGATCTGGCAAACGGTGACACCAGCTGTCAGAACCAGGGCGACAAGTCCACGTACTACTGGCCTGTACTGCGACTGCAGAACGGGCAGAACGAGAACGACGCCCAGGCGGACGGCGGCGGCAAGGACCAGAACGTCGGAGAGATCCAGACTCCGTCCCAGGTCACGCTGAATTTCGTCGGCAATCCGGCGAGCAAGGTCACCGCAATGCCTCGTTTCCTGCGGATCATCACCGGTGACGCCAAGGCATTCACCAACGGCGATGCGAACGCCAATGCCTCCTGGAGCTGCACCGGATTCGAGGACCGTCAGCTGAAGGACAAGTACCCGATCTGCCCCCGAGGCAGCCAGGTAGTGCGCTCCTTCAAGTTCCAGAGCTGCTGGGACGGCCAGAACACCGACAGTGCGAATCACCGCACCCATGTGGCGTTCGCGGACGCCAACGGCAACTGCGGAAACGGATTCAAGGCGATCCCGCAGCTGGTGCAGCGGATCGTGTACAACGTCCCGCCGGGCCCCGGCTTCGCGGTCGACTCCTTCCCGGAGCAGCTGCACAAGCCGGTCACCGACCACGGTGACTTCATCAACGTCTTCGACGAGAACCTGATGAACAAGGTGGTGAACTGCATCAACAGCGGCCAGAAGTGCACATGATCCACTGACTCGGAAGGCTGGAGCGGCTCCCCAGGGTGGGGGGCCGCTCCGCTGTGACCAGCCCCCCACCCCGTACTTGCGCGGTCAGCTCCCGTGGTGCCCCGAGTGGCCCCCCGCGCTCTCCCCGGTGCCACCGCTGCTCCCGGAGTGGTGCTGAGCGCCGGTCTCCACCGAGCCACCGAGCCGGCCGCGCAGGGCTGTGACCACCTTCGCGTCGCCGACCGCGACCCACTTTCTGCCGACGAGATATGAGCCGCCGTAGTCGTTGGCCTCGTTGATCCATTCACGCTGGCCGCGGTCGGTGGCAAAGGTGGCCAGCACATACTTGCCGTCACCCGTGGTGCAGTTGGCCTGCCGCAGCTCGGCCGCATTCGTCTGGATGTTCGGCTTGCACTCGGCCTTCGCCGCCAGCTGCTCCAGGCTGCCCGTCGCTGTCTTCGGCGGCTCAGGACTCTTCTCGCCGCCGCCACGCCCATCGCCGTCATCGCCCGCTCCGCAGGCCGCGGCAAGGGTCAGCACCAGAACTGCCAGTGCTGTCCGGGCCGTACGCCTCGCGCCGGTGTTCGTACTCGTACTCATCCGGCCATCGTGCCCTCTCGCACTCCTGTCGGGTAGCCGAACGACGGGTAACCTGCGCGACACGCACGCACCTGTTGTCACTTGAACAACATGTAAGGAGCGCTGATGAACGAGCTGTCGAGACGTACTCTGCTGGGCACCGCCGGAGCGATCGGCATCGGCGCGGCGTTAACCGGGCACACTCCCGCGTCCGCCGCCGAAGCGGCCGGAGCGGCCGGAGCCGCTGCCCCGGCCGCGGCGGAAGTGTTCTCCACGACACCCGCGCAGGACTCACTCCAGCGGCTGCTTCCCCGCCATGCCGGCCAGTTCCGGCTGCGGGTCCTCGAAGGCCCCGAGCGCTTCCGGGTCACCGGTTCCACCGGCCGTATCGAGGTCGCGGGCACCAGTCCGGCCGTGCTGCTCACCGGAGTCCACTGGTACCTCAAATACGTCTGCCGGGCGCACATCTCGTGGTCCGGCAGCCAGCTCGATCTGCCCGGACTGCTGCCCGCGCCCCGTGACGCGCTCGAGCGTTCGGCGACCGTCCCGCACCGGTTCGCGTTCAACGACACGCACGACGGCTACACCGCCCCGTACGCCGACTGGGCGCGCTGGGAGCGGCTGCTCGACGTCCTCGCCCTGCACGGCTGCAACGAGGTGCTGGTGACCCCCGGCCAGGAGGCCGTCTACCACCGGCTCCTGCAGGACTTCGGGTACACCGACACGGAGGCCCGCAGCTGGCTCCCCGCACCCTCCCACCAGCCGTGGTGGCTGCTGCAGAACATGAGCGAGTACGGCGGCCCGCTCAGCCCCGAACTCATCGAGAGACGCGCCGGCCTCGGCAGACAGATCGCCGACCGGATGCGTGAGCTCGGTATGCACCCGGTCCTGCCCGGCTACTTCGGGACGGTCCCGGACGGCTTCGTCGCCCGCAACGCCGGCGCCCGCGTCATCCCGCAGGGCACCTGGAACGGCAAGCGCCGCCCCGACTGGCTCGACCCGCGAACTTCGAGCTTCGGCGACGTCGCCGCGGCCTTCTACCGGCACCAGGCGGAACTCTTCGGCGAGGTCGGCCACTTCAAGATGGATCTGCTGCACGAGGGCGGCACCTCCGGGGACGTCCCGGTGGCCGACGCCGCCCGCGCCGTCGAGAAGTCCCTGCAGACCGCACGTCCCGGCGCGACCTGGGTGATCCTCGGCTGGCAGTCCAACCCGCGGCCCGCGCTGCTCGGCGCGATCGACACCGACCGGGTGATGATCGTCGACGGTCTCTCCGACCTGGACACGGTCACCGACCGGGAGACGGAGTGGGGCGGTGCGCCGTACGCCTTCGGCACCATCCCCAACTTCGGCGGCCGTACGACGATCGGCGCGAACACCGACCGGTGGACCGCGAAGTTCACCGCCTGGCGCGACAAGCCTGGCAGCGCGCTGGCCGGCACGGCGTACATGCCGGAGGCCGCCGAGCGCGATCCCGCAGCCCTGGAGCTGTTCAGCGAGCTCGCCTGGCGCGAGGGGCAGATCGACCGGGACGCGTGGTTCGAGCAGTACGCCGATGTCCGCTACGGCGGCGAGGACCGCTCCGCGCGCACCGCCTTCGCCGCGCTCGCCGCGACCGCGTACAGGTTGACCAGCACCGACGGCCGCCCGTACGACTCGCTGTTCTGCCGCCGACCGAGCATGACCTCCTCCATCGGCACGGCCTTCGACCCGGCCGGGTTCGACCGGGCCTTCGCCGCGCTGCTGGACGTACGGCATGCGCTGCGCGACTGTGACGCGTACCGCCACGACGTGACCGATCTGGCCCGCCAGGCGCTCGCCAACCGCTCGCGCACGCTCCAGCTCCCGCTGCGCGCCGCCTACCTGGACAAGGATGTGGACACCTTCCGTGCCCTGTCCGCGCTCTGGCTGAAGCTGATGCGGCTGAGCGACACCATGGCCGGCTGCCATCGCTCGTTCCTGCTCGGTCCCTGGCTGGAGGATGCCAAGCGGCTGGCCACCGGTCCGGCCGAGGCGGTGGAGCTGGAGCGCACCGCCCGTGTGCTGCTCACCACCTGGGCGGACCGGGCCGCCGCCAACCAGCTCAGCAACTACGCCAACCGGGACTGGCACGGACTGATCAACGACGTCCATGTGCCGCAGTGGGAGGCGTATCTTCAGGAGCAGGCCGCGGCGATGGCCGAGGGCCGCGCACCCAGGTCCTTCGACTGGTATCCGGCGGAGGAGGCGTGGACGAAGGACCGGCGCGCCTATCCGGTGCGGCCGACGGGTGACGCGTACCGCACCGCCCAACGCGTGTACGACACCCTCGCCACCGCCCCGTACCAGGGCTTCGTCTCCGTCACCGCGGACCCGCCGGCCTTCACCCCCGGCAGCACAGGCACCGTCGCCGCCACCTTCCGCAACTTCAACGGTCTGCGCTCCACAGGTCGCGTCGACCTGGCCCTGACCGGCCCGGCCGCCGAGCCGCAGGGCCCGACCTTCCTGAAGAGCGTGCCGGCCGGCGGCGCCAGCACGGTCTCCTGGCGGGTGACGGCGCCCCCCGAACCGCTCACCGAGCCGCTGGTCGCCATGGACTACGAGCTGCGCGCGCAGTACGGACCGCGCGGCGAGGAGCGGGTGGCTGTCACGCAGAAGGGCAAGCTGCAGCTGGCGGCGCCGCTGGATCCCGAGTGGCGCACCTTCACCAGCAACGCGGCCGTCTTCGGGCAGGTCGGCGACCGCTACGCGATCAATGGCGCGGGCAACGACCTGTGGAGGGGAACCACACAGTTCGGCACCGCCTACCGGGAAGGCGCGCTGACGGAGGGTGTGAGCGTCGTCCTGCGGGTGGACTCCCAGGAGAACACCAGCAGTTGGGCCCGGTCCGGCATTGTCGTACGCAACAGCCTGGCGAAGCCGGGGGACGCCGGGTTCCTGAATCTGGCCGCGACCCCCGGCCAGGGCATCGTGCTGTCGTACGACACGAACGCCGACGGCACCCTGGACACATACCTGCGCATCACCGGTATCAAGGCCCCGGTGCTGCTGCGGCTCACCCGGAACGCCGGGTCCTCCTTCACCGGCGCCTGCTCCACGGACGGCGGTGCCACCTGGCGCACGGTCGCCACCGTCTCCGTGCCGGGGTCCGCCGCCGTCCAGGACGTGGGGCTCTTCATGAGCGCGACCAGCGGGGGCAGCGGGGCCAGGGGCACGGTGCACTTCAGCGGCTGGTCGGTCACGGCGGGATGATCCGCTGCCCGCGGCACCGGCACAGCCGGTGCCGCGCCGGTGGCGTGACCGTCGACTACCGTTCCGCACAAAACACTACCAATCGGTAGATATCGACCGCACGATCAGTCAGGGAGCCTTTCCGCCATGACCGCGATCCCCGCCCACACCGTCGCCAACCTCCGCGACCTCGGCTCCATTGCGCTGCCCGGCGGCCGTTCCGTACGCCCCGGTCTTGTCTTCCGCTCCGGGATGCTCGACCGGTTCGACGCCGCCGCCGATCCGGTCGTCGCCGCGCTGGGGATCCGTACGGTCGTCGACTTCCGCACCGAGACGGAGCGCCACGCCCGCCCCGACCACGTCCCCGGGGGCGGGCGGCTGCTGCTCGCCGATGTCTTCGCCGACCAGGTGGCCTTCGGCCGGCTGCCGGTCGCGGCCCAGCTGAAACAGGTGCTGAGCGATCCGGCCGTCGCCGAGCGGGAGTTGGGCGGCGGCGGGGCGCAGACGCTCTTCGCGCACGCCTACCGTGCCTTCGTCATCAGCGACTCCGCGCGGCACGCCTACGGCGCCTTCCTCAGCGAACTCGCCGAGCCCGGCGCGGGACCGCTGCTCTTCCACTGCACGGCGGGCAAGGACCGCACCGGCTGGGCAGCGACGATCCTGCTCACGCTCCTCGGCGCGACGCCGGAGACCGTCGAGGCGGAGTACCTCTCGGTCAATCCTGCGGTACGGCAGGCCTTCGCGTCGCTCGTCGAGGGTTTCATCGCACAGGGCGGCGACCCGGAGACCGCCCTCGCGATGATCGGCGTGTTCCCGGAGTATCTGGCGGCGGCGCTGGACACGGTCGCTGCCCGACACGGCACGATGGAGAGGTACGTGCGCGAGGGGCTCGGCGTCCCGGACCAGGCGGTCGAACGCATCCGGGAACGGCTGACAGCGACGAGCTGAGTTCCTGGGCCTGGTGACCGTAGGACGATTCGCTCGTTCTGCTGAACGTGCGCCCACAGGATGTCGTCACCCCGCCCGCTCCCGCTCCCGCTCCCGCCCCCATCGCCGGCCGTGTCGAGGTCGAGCAGGCCGAAGCGGCCCTTGTCGAGCACTACCCCCGGCTCGTACGGATCGCGTATCTCGTACTGCCGCCGTCACTCGGCCGCAACCGCCGTGTACTGACCGCGCACGCCCTCGCGCAGCGCTCGCTGCCGCGCGGCCGCACCGCTCCCGCAGGCGCCACAGACGCCATGGACACGGCGATCCCGGCCTCCCGGCGGGCGCCGGGCGATGCCGACCCCGGCTATGCGTATGTACGGGGAAGGGTGCTGCGCCAGGCCCTGGACGCCGGACTCCCGCTGCGGCGGCTGGCCTGGCCGAAGCGCTCGCAGCTCCCGCCGCTGCTGCCGCATGTGTGGGGTCTGCGGGTCTTCCCGCGCTCGGGCGGTGCCGATGAACTCGCCCTGGACCAGCGCCTCTCCGCGCTTTCGGGGCCCGCGAGGGCGGCGTATGTGCTGCGCGGCCTGGAGGGGCTGCCCGACGCCGAGGTGCAGCAGGCCCTCTGCGCGGCCGGGGTCGGTGATCCGCGGGCCGCGCTGGCCGAGGCGGACGGCATGGACCCGGTGGCGGCGGGAGAGAGCCGGGGTGGAGAGGGCACGGAGGGCAGAGACGCCGAGGGAGGGGGCACTGAGGCGAAGGGCGCTGCGGTAAAGGGCGCTGCGGCTCTTCTCGAATCCTCCGAGTTCGACCCGTGTTCTCTGCAGGCGCGCCCCACCGATCTGATGCGCCGCCGCCAGCACGGCAAGGCGGCCGTGGTGGCGGCCGCGGCCCTCGCGGTGTGCGGCGCGCTGCTCGGGCTGCCGGGCGACGGCTGGGGCCCGGACGGTGCGGCCGCGCCGCCGTACGCACGTAACCCCGCGGCCGAATCCGCCCTGGACCCGGCCCGGTTGACGCTGGTCTCCGCCTCGGCGTGGCAGCGCTCGTCCCGTACTGACTTCTCCGTCTGGCCGGCCCGCGGCGGTCTCACCGAGGACCGCGCGCTGCTGCGCCGCGCGCTCGCCGTCTGGGCCAGGCCCGGCAGCGCGGTCCAGGTCTCCGCGACACCGGGCACTCCCCCGGGCCCGCCGATGGGCTCGCCGCAGCTGCTGTACGCGGGCGAGGTCGACCAGGCACGTGTGGTGCTGCTCCACGACGGGCTGCGCGTGGTCCGCTATGCCGAGCCGAAGGACGGCACCGGCGGTGTGGCGCTCGACTTCGCGCGGACCGACGGCGCCGACGCCGCCTCCTCGGCCGCGGTTGTCGCAAGCCGTACCGATGGCAGTGTCCGCTATCTGACGGCTCCTTGGGTGCGGAAGACGTCCGTACGGGATCTGCTCGACCCGGCGGTCGGTCCGCGTCCCCTCCAGCGGGGCACGGACGGTGTGACCAGCCCGCTGTCGAGCCCGGCGCAGGCGCGGGACTGCCGGTCCTGGGACGTGCTGGAGGTGCGCGACGAAACGGCCGAGCGGCTGCTGACCGACCTCGGTGAACTGACCCCGGCCAGGCTCACCTCAGGGCCGCCGTCCGCCCCGAAGGACGTCACCGGTCAGGCGGCCCGCGCCTCGTGGGCCCGTACGGCCTGTCTGCTGCCCGGGGTGCGCGCGCACGGCGTGCGCAGCGTCAACTCGTGGCAGTACGCGCAGCAGTCGCTGCCCGAGTCGAACGGCACGGCGGCCTGGCTGTGCACGCGCGCGGAGACCTGGCGGGGTACGGGGAGCCGGGTCATGGCGCAGTTCCAGGCACCGGGAGCGCAGGCGGGTGCGCCGGGTGCGATCGCTGCGCGGGCCGAGGACTCGCCGTCCTGCGGAGTGCGGGATCCGCGGGTGCTGGCGGGTGTGCTGTGGAAGTCGCAGGCGGGGCACTGGTTCGTACTCGCGGCGGGAAGCGAGCAGTTCGCGTCGCTGGCCACCTCGGGCGGGGTAGACGGCAACGCGAAGGGTCATCTGCTGGCGGTACAGGCGAAGGAGGGTGCGCGGGCGGAACTGAACGGCCGCCTGAAGGACGGCCGTCGGGTGGGTGCGCTGCACTGAGCGGCTCCCGGAATTCTCCGGCTCACCCCGGTCGCTGCGGTCTACCCGCCAGTACGTCGACGGCATGTCGTAGAGCCTCGACCCGTCGGCCCGATATGCGTTCGCTGCCCGTTAGGGTGTTCGCATGACGACCGGGGTACGCCGCAGGATGGGCGTCGAGGAGCGCAGGCAGCAACTGATCCGTGTGGCGCTGGAGCTGTTCAGCAACCGCTCGCCCGACGATGTCTCGATCGACGAGATAGCCGCGGCCGCCGGCATCTCGCGGCCGCTCGTCTACCACTACTTCCCGGGCAAACAGAGCCTGTACGAGGCCGCGCTGCGGCGAGCCGCCGACGAGCTGGCCGCGCGGTTCCTGGAGCCGCCCGAGGGGCCGCTCGGGGCGCGGCTGCTGCGGGTCATGGGACGGTTCTTCGACTTCGTGAACGACCACGGGCCCGGGTTCTCGGCGTTGATGCGGGGCGGTCCCGCGGTCTCCGCGGGCGGAGCCTGCTCGAGGGACGCGGATTCGGCGACGAACGCGATGATCGACGAGGTCCGGCAGGCGGCGTACGAACAGATCCTGGCCCATCTGGGGATCGGCACTCCGCCGGCGCGCCTGGAGTTGGTCGTACGGTCGTGGGTGTCGCTCGCCGAGTCGACGGCGCTGCTCTGGCTGGACGGGCGGCGCATTCCGCGCGCCGAGCTGGAGTTGCAGCTGGTGCACGACTTCGCAGCGCTGTGTGCGGTGAGTGCGGCGTACGACGAAGAGATGGCGGGCATCCTGATCCGCATCCTCGTGGACGAGCCGGCCGACGGCCCGTTCGGCGATCTGGTCGGCCGGCTCATGACGCTGGCGCCCTCGCTCTCCAAGGTGCCGACTCAGCGCTTGCGGTAGGACGCTTCCAGGTCACGCACCTCGGCGGAGACGACGGGCACAACGCCCTCGGCCGGCTTCAGATGGCCGGCCAGCAGGTCCAGGACGACTTCCGACAGTTGCGCCTTGAGCTCGGGGGCGCGGCCCGGCAACAGGGCGATTCCGATGTGGATGACCGCGTCGTCGGGCGTACCTGCGGCCACGACCGTCTCGTCGACACGGCGGAACCTGGTCTTGCAGGTGTTCAGTTCGGTGTCGATCGTCTCGACGATCAGCGGGTGCAGCGCGAGCGCGAAGCCCCGGCGGTCGAAGGAGGATTCCAGGTTCGCGGAGTAGTCGACGGTGATCTGCGGCATCGGGCCCTCCAGCACGGCTGACAAGGGATGGTCGGGGAACAGTGGGGACCTGGTCGGGCAGTTGCGGGACCCGCCCTTGGGCAAGTGTCCATGACCCCGTCAATAATGCTGGAATGAAGATCATCTGTCGGCTCGCCGCCCACACCGATGTGGAAACCCTCGTCGCTCTCTTCGACGGGGCCGCCCGCTGGATGCAGCTCAACGGCATCGCCCAGTGGAAGCCCGGCGACAAGGATGCCGACCACTTCCGGCACTGGATCAAGGAGGGGGAGGTCTGGATCGCGGAGACCGCGGACGGCGATGCGATCGGGGCGTACGAACTGTGGTGGGAGGACCAGCCCGCCTGGGGAATCCAGCCTCCCGTGGCCGGGTATGTGCACCGGCTGATGATCGACCGGGATACGGCTCCGGCCGGGTTCGGCAGGCTGCTGCTCGCGCACGCCGAGCAGCGGATCGCCGATACCGGGCGGGAGTTCGCACGGCTCGACTGTCTGTCGAACAATCCCGCGCTGCGGACGTACTACGAGGCGGCCGGCTACCGCGTCGCGGGTGAGGAGCCGGGCAAGGTGGCGAAGGACGGCAGCCGTTACGGAGTGATCCTGCTGGAGAAGGCGGTCGGATGAAACCGGTCAGCTGAGGCCCGTCAGCTGAAGAGCCAGCAGCGCGACGTCGTCCTCCCGGGTGCCGAAGCAGTCCAGCAGGGTGTCGCAGAGAGCGGCGACGCCCCGCGGCGCGTGGGCCGCGGCGTGGCGGAGTCGTTCGAGGGAGACCGTGAGGTCCGTGCCGCGGGTCTCGATCAGTCCGTCGGTGACCATCAACAGCCGGTCGCCGTAATTCAGTTGGGCAGCGGTCGGTTGCGGACGCTCCAGGTCGAGGCCGAGCAGCGGGCCGGAGACCGTCAGGTAGGACGTCTCGCCGTCGGCCGTGACGACCAGCGGGCGGATATGGCCGGCGTTCGCGATCCGGGCGCGGCCGGTGACCGGGTCGATCAGGGCCAGGCAGACGGTGGCCGTGGCCTCCGGGTGGTAGCGCTGGAGCATCCGGTCGAGGCGGTGCAGCAGCACGGCCGGGTCGCTCTCGTCGGTCGCGTACGCGCGCAGGGCGTGCCGCAGTTCGACCATCACGGTCGCCGCGTCCAGTGAGTGGCCGACCACGTCGCCGACGCCGACCAGCAGTCCGGCGGGGGTGGAGAGGGCGACATAGAAGTCCCCGCCGATCTCGGCGTTCCGGGAGGCGGGCACATAGCGCAGAGCGAGGTCGGCGCCGGGCAGGGCGGGCGGCTGCTGGGGCAGGAAGCTGCGTTGCAGGGTCAGTGCCACATGGCGTTCCTCGGCGGCGGTGCGCAGTGTCCCGGCGGTGAGGGCGGTGGCGTGGGCCAGCCGGCCGAGCAGATGTGCCGTGTCCGGGTCGTTGGGGGCGTAGGCCGGGCGGGCCAGACAGACCGGCGGCTGGCCGGGTCGGCTGCGGGCCAGCAACAGGGCTGCGCCGCCGGGGACCTCGGGGACGAAGAATCCCGGCGGCCACAGGGGCGCGGGCGCCATCACGGGATGTACACCCGAGCGGCCCGCCATGCACCGCTGCAGCAGCTGGGCCACGGCCGTGCGGGCGCCGGAGTCCGGCGGGGAGCCACAGCGCCGCGGGCTGCCCGCGTACAGCGTGTCCTCGGCGCCGAAGACGAAGGCCGCCGCCGGGCCGCCGGTGAGCCAGGCGGTCGCGGCGGCGGCGAGATCGGCCAGTTCCTGCGGGCCGTGCGCGCAGTGCAGCTCCGTGATCGCGGCGGCGAGCCGGGTCAGCCGGCCCGCCTGCGCCTCGGCGTCGTGACGGGAGCGGGCCCCGCGCAGCGCGGCCCTGATCACCGCCTCGATCTCCTCCGGTTCGACCGGGACCGTCAGATAGGCGTCGGCACCCGCGTCGAGTCCGCGGCTGCGGTCGCGCGGGGTGATCGCCGCGGCGCTGAAGTGCACCACCGGCATCGCGGCGATCACCGGATGGGCCTTGATCCGGCGGCAGAGGTCGAAGCCGTTCATGTCGGGCAGGCCGATGTCAACCAGCGCGGCGTCCGGCAACGCACCCGACCTGAGTCTCGTATCGAGCTCGATCAGGGCGTCGCCGGCGCTCGCGGTGGACACGACCCGGTGGCCTGCCCGGCGCAGCACCGCGCCCATGGCGTAGCGGTTGGCCTCGAGGTCGTCGACGACCAGCACAGTGGCACCGTCGGCTTGGGTCATGTCGCGCATCTCCTCGGACCGAGGACACCCCGCCCCGTAGTCGGCCCACCACGCTAACCCGCTTCGGTCAACTGCGGGCGAAAACGGCAACGCTACGCGCCGGTACGGTGAAGCTTCCTGAACTCCCTTCGTACGAAGCGGACTTGGTGATAAAGTCCGCGCCCGCGGCCTGTACCGGGTGGAGCGCGTACGCCTTACCGGCCAGCGCCGTGACCCGCTGCGTCTGCCGCTCCGGTGTGGCGTTGAAGACCACGACCAGATCGCCGACGCGCATCGTGATCACGCCCGGGGTCTCGTCCTTGCCGGAGAGCGGGAAGGAGACCGCGGACTGCACCTCACCCGCCGTGCCCAGGCTGAAGGCCTTCTCGGTGGTACGGATGGTGAGCAGGTCCCGGTAGGCGGCCGAGGCGCCGGTGATCTGCGGGCAGCCGACCGTGATCGACGTCAACAGCGGCTTGGCGTACGGCCACTTGGTCTTGTTGTCGGCCTCCGGCGGCAGCCCGCGGCCGAAGCCGTTGCCGTCCCGGCAGTCCCAGTGGATCGCGTTGAACCAGTCACCACTGTCGTACGAATTGCGGTCCAGCGACTTGGAACGGAGCAGGTCCGTCCCGGCCTGCGAGAGCGCCGGTCCCTGGGAGAGGGCCGCGGTCGCCATCGCCAGCACCTGCATACGGGCCCGGTCCGCCGGTGAGGTGGTGGGCGGGAGCTTGAAGGCGAGCGCGTCGTACAGCGACTCGTTGTCGTGTGCGTCCGCGTAGGCGAGGGCGTCGCCGGGGGCGGCGGCGTATCCGGCCGGGGCGCCGTTGTAGTCGACCTCGGAGCCCTTGACGCTGCGGCCGGAGCTGTCGGTGAAGGAGTACGCGGCGAGATTGCCCGTCAGACCCACCTTGATCAGGTCCTGGTAGTGCAGCAGCCGGGCCTTCTGCTCGGCCGGAGTGCCGTTCGCCGCCGAGGAGTTGGGGTCGGTGTAGAGGCCGGAGGCGAAGCCCTGCACGCCCGGGTCCTCGTCGAAGGGCCCGCCGCCGCGCACCGCGTCACGGGCCCGGTCGGAGAAGGTCGCCACCCCCGTGCCCGCCATGTTCTTCTGGGTGGCCTGGACGAAGCGGGCATCGTCCGCGATCTCCCCGAAGTTCCAGCCCTCGCCGTAGAGGATGATCTTCTTTCCGTCCACGCCGTCGCGCGCGGGCGTCAGCTCGTCGAGCGCCTTGCGCACCGCGAGGATATTGGCCTTCGGATGGTGGCCCATCAGGTCGAAGCGGAAGCCGTCGACCTTGTACTCCTTCGCCCAGGTGACGACCGAGTCGACGACGAGCTTGCCCATCATGGCGTTCTCGGGCGCGGTGTTCGCGCAGCAGGTGGAGGTGGCGACGGTGCCGTCGGCGAGCAGCCGCTGGTAGTAGCCCGGCACGATCTTGTCGAGCACGGACTTGTCGGCCTGTCCGCTCGCCACGGTGTGGTTGTAGACGACGTCCATGACGGTGCGCAGGCCGCTGGAGTTCAGGGACTGCACCATCTGCCGGAACTCGACCGTACGCCGGGTGCCTTCCGGATCGGAGGCGTACGAGCCCTCCGGAACGGTGTAGTGCAGCGGGTCGTAGCCCCAGTTGTACGCGTCCTTCGCGGCGGCCTTCGCGATGCAGGCCTGCTGCTTGTCGGAGTCCGGCGCGTACACCAACAGATCACAGTCGGGCACGGACTGGTCGGACTTCTTCTCCGGGATGGTGCCGATGTCGAAAGCCGGCAGGAGGTGGACGTAGGAGGTACCGGAGGCGGCGAGCGCGCGCAGATGCTTCATGCCCCGTGAGTCACGGTCGGTGAAGGCCAGATACTGCCCCGGGTGCTTCGATGTGCGGTCCGCGACCGAGAAGTCGCGGATGTGGAGCTCCTGGATCTGCGCGTCGCGCAGCGGTGTCGCGGCCGGCTTCCTGAGACCTGTCCAGCCCGCCGGGGCGAGCTTCGGGTCGGCGAGGTCGATGACCAGACTCCGTGCCGAGTCGGTGGTCAGGGCGGTGGAGTACGGGTCGGTGACCTTGTTGGTGACGAGCTTCTGGACGCTGGGCGCCCAGACCTTCACCGCGTATCTGTACTGCTTTCCGGACCAGCCCTTGGGGCCGGTGACGGACCAGACGCCGCTCGCGTCGTCCCGTCGCATGGCGACCGTTGTGCCGTCGAGTTCGAGCGAGACGGAGTGCGCGGTGGGAGCCCAGAGGGAGAGGGTGGGGCGGCCGCGGTCGAAGACCGGTCCCAGGGCTGCCTGGGTGGCCTTGCCCGCGTACAGGTCGTCGAGGATCCCGGCCGTCTGGACGCCGGTTGCGGCGAGCAGCGCACCGTTGGCCGCGCGCTGGGTGGCGATGAGCTGGCCGCGCAGCGACTGCCGGACCCGGGCCCGGTCGCGGGTGTCGACGGTGAACGCCGGATAGTCCTTGAGGTGCGGGTACTTCGCCTTCTGCGCGTCGCTCAGAGTGGCGGAGGTGAGACGCAGCCACCGGCCTTCGCCGGACAGTGCGCCGTCCTTGACGGTGATGCCGCCGTCCGCCGCGTACACCAGCTGCTGGCTGGTGGCGTCGGTCGCCTTCACCTTCCAGACCACGGTGTTCCGGTCGATCCACTGGGCCTCGGCCTTGGCGAGGTCGAGTGAGGGCGCGCCGCCGGTCTGCGGCAGCAGATACTTCGGCTGCCCGGCCAGCAGCCAGACCTCGTTCGTGTACGTCGCGAGGTCCAGGGATTGGTCGGTCGGCAGGTCCTTCTGGTCGCCCTTGTGGAGGATGTAGCTGAGCGAGGTCGCGCCGGCGGCGAGCGGCACCTCGAAGGTCACTCCGTACGCGTCCTTCTTCACCGGCTGGAGCGGCTTGGACCAGTCGGTGGGCGATGCGGCGCCGGTCCAGGTGTGCAGACCCCAGCCGTCGTAGTCGCCGTCGGCGCGGTTGTAGTGGAGAACGGCCTTCGCCCTGTCCTGCGGCGGGTAGGCGCCGTCGGGCGCGGTGTCCGACTGGCCCTCCTTGCCCTGGGCGATCCACACCTGGCCGGTGCGGGCCAGGTCGACGGTGCGTTGCGGGCCGTCCGCGGTGCCGTTCCTCTCGACGGTGTACGGGACGGTCGCGGCGCCCTCGGCGAGCTTGACCCAGGCGAAGGCGCCGTACGCGTCACGGCCGGTGAAGGCGATCTGCTGGGTGCCGGTCCTGAGCTGCCAGCCGTCGTAGTCGCCGTCGGGCCGCTGGTAGTGGACGACCGCGTAGTCGCGCTCGACGGCCACCGGCTTCTCGGGCGGCGGTGCCTGGCCGGCGGTCGTCTCCGCCCGGTCACTGGCTGTACGTCCCGCGCCGTCCACCACAACTGCCTTGTAGCGCAGGGAGGTTCCGGCCGCCACATCGACGTACTGAGTGACCTTGTACGGGGCGTGGTCGGCCGAGCCGAGGGTGCGCCACTTGCCGTTGCCCGCCTGGGCGGCGAAGACGACGCGGTTCAGACCTCCGCCGTTCACGTCGGCAGCGATCTCGACGGTGCCGGTGGCTCCGGCGGCCGGGGCCTTGAGGGTGAGCGTGGGCTTGGCGGCGGGCGCGGCGAACGGCTTCGCGGCCCGGAGCACGACGGAGGACAGCGCCGGCACGGTGACGGTGATCTTCCCGTCGACGGCGTGCACCGCGCCCGAACCGCCGTACAGCGCACGGAAGTCCGTGGCGTCCGCGGGGATGGTCACGGTCTTCGCGCTGTCCGCGTTGTTGACGGCGACGAGATACTCGATGGGCCCGGTGCGCGCCTTGGTGTCGGTGCGGGAGAAGGCGTACACCGAGTCCTTGGCGTACCGCTCCGTCTGGACGCCGTCGCGCAGCGCCGGGTGCTCCTTGGTGAGCTTCGAGAGCGCGGCGATCGAACGGTAGACGGGATGCGAGGTGTCGTACGCGTCGGACGCGTGCGTACGGTCCGTGCCCAGCTGGTCGTCGTCCAGATAGTCCGCAGTCCTGGAGGCGAAGAGGCTCTGGCGGGCGTCCTTGTCGCCGCCCGCGCCGGTGAAGCCCTGCTCGTCGCCGTAGTAGATCACCGGATTGCCGCGGGAGAGGAACATCAGCTGGTTGGCGAGCCGCGCCCGCTTCAGCAGCTCGGCGTCGTCGGCCTTCGGGTTGTCCTGCTTGAGGAAGGTGCCGATGCGGCCCATGTCGTGGTTGCCGAGGAAGGTCACCTGCTCATAGGCGTTGGCCTTGTCGCTGGTGTAGCGGTAGTCGTTCCCGAACACGTCGGCGAGCTGGTCGGCGGACGCGCCCTGCGAGGCGTAGGCGCGGGCCGCGCTCTGGAAGGGGAAGTCGAGCGTGGCGTCGAGCCGGCCGCGCGTGACGTACGGCGAGGTGATCGCCGTGTCCCCGGCGAAGATCTCGCCGAACATGAAGAAGTCGTCCCGGCCGCGCTTGGCGGCGTATGCGTCGAGCGCGGTGGCCCACTGGGTCCAGAAATCCATGTCGACGTGCTTGACGGTGTCGATACGGAAGCCGTCGATGTCGAAGTCGCGGACCCACTTCTCGTAGATCTCCTCCATGCCCTTGACGACCTCGGGACGCTCGGTCCACAGGTCGTCGAGGCCGGAGAAGTCTCCGTACTCGGAGCTCTCGCCCGCGAAGGTCGAGTCACCGCGGTTGTGGTACATCGTCGGGTCGTTGAGCCAGGCGGGCACCTTCTTCCCGCTGCCCTTGGGCGTGTACGGGAAGGAGCCGGCGTCGACCTTCCCGATCCCGGCCCGGTCGTCGAACGGGCGGCCGCTGCTGTCCAGGTACGGATAGGCGCCCTTGGGGCGGTAGCCGTACTTCTTCTCGGCGTAGTCGACGGTGTCGGCGGTGTGGTTGGTGATGACGTCGAAGAAGACCTTCATGCCCTTGGCGTGGGCCTTGTCGATCAGCTTCTCGAGGTCGGCGTTGGTGCCGAAGTGCGGGTCGACCTGGGTGAAGTCGGTGATCCAGTACCCGTGATACCCGGCGGACGCGTCCTTGCCGGTGCCCTGGACGGGCCGGTTCTTGAAGATGGGCGCCATCCAGATGGCGGTGGTGCCGAGGCCCTTGATGTAGTCGAGCTTGCTCGTCAGGCCCTTGAGGTCGCCGCCCTGGTAGAAGCCCTTGTCGGTGGGGTCGTATCCGGTTTCGAGGCGGTCGCCGTCGAGTCCGCCGCGGTCGTTCGCCGTATCGCCGTTGGCGAACCGGTCGGGCAGGACGAAGTAGAACTGCTCCCGCGTCAGGTCATGCCGCGCGGGGGTGTCGGCGAGCGCGCGGTCGGAGGGCGGGGCGGGGGGTCTGGGCGCGCCGGCGGCCGGCCCGGCGGATATGAGCGCCGCGAGGAGGGCGGCGGCGGTGCCTATGGCGGTGCCGGCCGCGCTGACGCGGGGGGTGGTGGTCACCGGTTGGTTCTCCTTGGGTGGGGACGCCCTTCGGGCGTGTCCTCAATCGCCGGACGGGCTGCAATGCAGCCCCGCCGGCGATTGAGGCGCGGGGTCTGGGGCGGAGCCCCAGGTCGGACGGTGCCAAATCAAGCCCCGCCGGCCATTGAGGCGCGGGGCTCGGGGCGGAGCCCCAGGTCGGACGGTGCCAAATCAAGCCCCGCCGGCGATTGAGGCGCGGGGCTCGGGGCGGAGCCCCAACAGGAGCCCCGCCCCAGCAAGGGCTAGCCGCAGGCGCGGGCTCCCGCGTGGAGGGCCACCGCCGTGTTCGGGGGCAGCGTTGCCGTGAACTGGCCCGAGGCGCTGACCGTCACCGCACGGCCCGACTGCACGTCGCAGTAACCACCCGCCGGCAGCGACGTCTGGAACGTGCGGGTGAGCGACGACGACTCGTGGTTGATGGCGACGTACGCCTTCGAACCCCGCCCGAACGCGATCTGGTCCCCGCCGTTGTCCCACCAGTCGACGACGCCCTGACCGCGCGCCGTATTGCGGAACGCGACCATCGACTTGATCTCCGGCCAGGCATGCTGGCACTTCCAGCCGTCCTGCCAACAAGCGTTCACCGTCCCGCCGTTGGGCGGTCCCGCGTCCTTGTCCGACCACTCGTAGCCGGAGTGGACGTCCGGCGATCCGTACGGCCACGCCAGCATGAAGACATTCGCGAGCGTGTAGTTGGCGCCGTCCTTGTAGTTGAGGGTGTCGCCGCCGCGCTCGGTGTCGTGGTTGTCGACGAAGACCCCGGACTTGCCGGACTCCATGTACCCCCACCCCTCGCCGTAGTTCTTCAGATAGGCGAGGTTCTCGTTGTTGAAGACCCGCTTGAGGTCACGGGCGTACCGGAACTCCTGGACGTCGCCGTTGCCCAGGTACTCGCTGGGCGAGACCGCTTCGCCCGCCCCGTAGATCGCCTCCTGCTTCCAGTACACGCCGGGATTGCCGAGCCTGGACTTGATGTTGGCGAGGTCCGCGGCCGGCATGTGCTTCGCAGCGTCGATACGGAAGCCGTCGACGCCCAGCGAGAGTAGGTCGTTCAGATACGTGGCGATTCGGCCGCGTACGTAATCCTCACCGGTGTCCAGATCGGCGAGCCCGACAAGCTCACAGTTCTGGACGTTGGCGCGGTCACCGTAGTTGGTGATGTTCGAGCGGCAGTCGTCCATGTCCGCGCCGGAGTAGGTGCCCGGGTAGTTGTACTTCTCGTACGAGGAGCCGCCGGTACCGGTGCCCGACGCCGACGCCATGTGGTTGATCACGCTGTCGACGACGACCTTCACACCTGCCGCGTGGCAGGTGCTCACCATGCTCTGGAACGCGGCGCGGTCGCCGAGCCGGCCAGCGATCCTGTAGCTGACGGGCTGGTACGAGGTCCACCACTGCCCGCCCTGAATGTGCTCCTGGGGCGGAGAGACCTGGACATAGCCATAGCCGGCCGGGCCCAGGGTGTCGGTGCACGCCTTCGCGACCGACGTGAACTTCCACTCGAAAAGGACGGCCGTGACGTCCTTGTCCCCCGGCGGGGTCGCCTGCGCGGCGCCCGTCGGTGCAACCACACTCACCGCGGCGCCCGCCACAAGGGCGAGCGCCGCGGCCAGAGGTCTGCCGGCCATTTTTCCTCCTGCATGGGGGGAGGTGCGGGTGACGGTGCAGCCTTGTCCGGCAACGCGCCGTGCCCGTAAGGCCTTTGAGGGTTCTTGCTGCAAGGCAGCAGAAAGTTATTGCGGTCGCGACCGTACGAGCCTCCCCGGTCCGGGGTCAACCCTTCGGACACACTCTCGTAGCACTGCGGAAATCTTGCTGTTTCCCAACTGCAAGACCTTTCGCAAGTCTTGCAGAGGTGCTACTTTCAGCCAGGGCTCCGGGCCGGCCGGCCGGGGGGCCGGCAAGCCCGGTCCCCACGCGCTCGGCCGGCCGGTCCGGTTACGCGTCTACCGGCGCGCCTGCGCGGTGGTGCCCCGGACCACGAGTTCCGGCTGGAACACATACTCCGTGCTCTGTACCGGACTTCCCTGCAGCTCCTCCAGCAGCGCGCCGACCGCCGCGGCCGCCATCGCCTTCACCGGCTGGCGGATCGTCGTCAGCGGCGGATCCGTGAACGCCACCAGCTGCGAGTCGTCGAACCCGACGACCGAGAGGTCGTATGGCACATCGAGGCCGCGCTCCCGGGCCGCCCGGACGACGCCGAGCGCCATCATGTCGCTGCCGCAGACAATGGCGGTGCACTCCTTGTCCAACAGCGCACCGGCCGCCGCATGGCCACCCTCGACACTGAACAAGGAGCGCTGGACCAGCTGTTCGGCCGCGGCGCCGGTGTAGCCCAGGATGGAGGCGAGGCCGTCCAGAAAGCCCTCGGTCTTGCGGTGGGCCGGCACATAGCGGCCGGGACCGATCGCCAGACCGATCCTCTCGTGCCCCAGTTCGGCCAGATGGTGCACAGCCATACGCATCGCCGACCGGTCGTCGCAGGAGACGCAGGGCGCGCTGATGCGCTCGCTGTACCCGTTGATGAGGACGAACGGAACTCCCCGGGCGACGAGTTCGGCGTACCGCGTGTGATCGGCCGAGGCGTCGGAGTGCTGTCCGGACAGGAACACGATGCCGTTGACGCCGCTCTCCTGGAGCTGTTCGACCAGCTCGTCCTCGGTCGCGCCGCCCGGCAGCTGGGTGCAGAGCACCGGGGTGTAGCCGTGTCCGGCCAGGACCTGCTCGATGGCCTGGGCGAACGCGGGGAAGATCGGGTTGATGAGCTCGGGGGTCAGCAGGCCGATGAGACCCGCACTGCGCTGCCGCAGCCGTACGGGCCTCTCGTATCCGAGCACGTCGAGCGCCGCGAGCACCCGCTGACGGGTACCGCTCGCCACGCCCGGTTTGCCGTTCATCACGCGGCTCGCGGTCGCCTCGCTGACCGAAGCCTGAGCCGCGATGTCCGCGAGCCGCGGGGCGGTGCCGGTCTGGACGGCGCCGCCCCGCGACGGGGGAATCGTCACACCGTCCACCACACAGCGGTGTCCGCGGGCAGCTCGGCCTCGCCCCCGGCCGTCCGAACAGCGCTGCCGGCCAGCAGTACGCGGCCGGGTGCCGGTATCCGTACGGCCGTGCCCGTCGTATTGACGGTGCAGACAAAGCCGCCTTCCCGGCGGAAGGCGAGCACACCCTCGGGCGCCTCCAGCCACTCGACCGCGTCGCCCGCGCCCAGCGCGGGGTGCGCGCGGCGCGCCGCGAGGGCGCTGCGGTACAACTCCAGGGTCGAGTCCGGGTCACCGGTCTGCGCCTCGACGCTCAGCCCTGCCCAGCTGTCCGGCTGGGGCAGCCAGCTGCCGCCCGCGCCGAAGCCGTACGACGAGCCCTGTGCGGTCCACGGGATCGGCACCCGGCAGCCGTCGCGGAAGCCGTCCTGGCCCTCCGTGCGCCCGAAGGCCGGGTCCTGCCGGACCTCGTCGGGCAGGTCGGTGACGTCGGGAAGACCGAGTTCCTCGCCCTGGTAGAGATAGGCGGATCCGGGCAGCGCCAGCATCAGCAGGGTGGCGGCGCGGGCCCGTCGCAGTCCCAGCTCCCGGTCGCCGGCCTCACGGATCTGGGTGCCCGCCGGCGGGCCCGCGAAGCGGGTGGCGTGGCGGGTCACATCATGGTTGGAGAGCACCCAGGTGGCCGGGGCGCCGACGGGCCGCATGGCGTCCAGCGACTCGTCGATCACCCGGCGCAGCTCGTCCGCGACCCAATGGGTGCCCAGGTACTGGAAGTTGAAGGCCTGGTGCAGCTCGTCGGGGCGCACGTAGTTGGCGGTGCGCTCGACGGTGGGTGTCCACGCCTCGGCCACGGCGATGCGGTCGCCGGGGTACTCGTCGAGGATCTTGCGCCAGGCGCGGTAGATCTCGTGAACGCCGTCCTGGTCGAAGAAGGGCATGACATCGCTGCCCAGCAGTTTCAGCTGGTCGCTGCCGCCGATGTCGGGCAGGCCCGGCGCCTTGACCAGGCCGTGGGCGACGTCGATCCGGAAACCGTCGACGCCCATGTCGAGCCAGAAGCGCAGGATCGAGCGGAACTCGTCCGCGACGGCCGGGTGTTCCCAGTTGAAGTCGGGCTGCTCGGGGGCGAAGAGATGCAGATACCAGTCGCCGGGGGTGCCGTCGGGGTTCTCGGTGCGAGTCCAGGCGGAGCCGCCGAAGATGGACTCCCAGTCATTGGGGGGCAGTTCGCCGTTCTCCCCCTTGCCGGGACGGAAGTGGTAGCGGTCGCGCAGCGCGGATCCCGGGCCCTCCCTCAGTGCGCGCTTGAACCATTCGTGGGCGTCGGACGAGTGATTGGGCACCAGGTCGACGATGATGCGCAGCCCGAGTTCGTGGGCGTCCCGGATCAGCGCGTCGGCGTCCAGCAGCGTGCCGAACATCGGGTCGATGGCCCGGTAGTCGGCGACGTCGTAGCCGGCGTCGGCCTGCGGGGAGGCGTAGAAGGGGCTCAGCCACACGGCGTCGACGCCGAGTTCCTTGAGGTACGGCAGTCTGCTGCGGATGCCCGGAAGGTCGCCCATGCCGTCGCCGTTCCCGTCGGCGAAGCTGCGGGGGTACACCTGGTAGATGACGGCGTCTCTCCACCAGTCCGCGGAAGCCGCGGGCAGGTCGGCGTGATGGGCGTCAGCCAGGTACTGGGTCATTCTCGATCCCTCTGAGGCTCGGTACAGCGATTCGGGCGAAACGTCGGGCAGCAGGGCGCACCCGGCCGGTCAGGCAGCCGGGTGCCCCGGTTCGTGGGGGTCAGGATTTGGCGGCGCCGGCGGTGAGGCCGGTGACCAGATGGCGCTGGACCAGGTAGAAGAACAGCGACGCGGGGATGGCGATGAGCACGGAGGTCGCGGCCATCAGGTCCCACTGGGTGTCGTGCTCGCTGATGAAGGTTTTCAGGCCGATGGCGAGGGTGTACTTGTCGTCGCTGAGCATGAACACCGACGCGTAGGCGACCTCGGCCCAGGCGGTGAGGAAGGTGTAGAACGCGGCCACCGCGATACCCGGCCGGGCGAGCGGCAGGATCAGCCGGTAGAAGGTGCCGAACGGAGTGAGTCCGTCGATCCGGCCGGCTTCGTCGATCTCCGCGGGGATGGTGTCGAAGTACCCCTTGAGCAGCCAGGCGCAGTACGGGATCGCCGTGGTGCAGTAGACCAGGATCAGCGCCCAGTAGGTGTCGAGCAGACCCAGGTTCGCCAGGATGTTGTACAGCGGCACCATGAGGATGGCGACCGGGAACATCTGGGTGACCAGGAAGGTCCACATCAGCTGACGGTGGCCGGGGAAACGCATCCGGGAGACCGCGTAGCCGGAGCTGGCGGCGATGAACACGCCCAGCAGGCAGGTACCGAGCGCGACGATCAGCGAGTTGACGAACCACTGGAGGAACGACGTGTCGTTCAGGACCGTCGTGTAGTTCTCGAAGCTGATCTTGTCGGCGATGTCGCCGGGGTGGAGGAAGTCGGTCTTGTCCGGGCCGAGCGAGATCCAGGCGATCCAGCCGATCGGGAAGGCCGCGACAAAGCTGGCGATGATCAGCGCGCCGTGGATCAGCAGGGATACCGAACGGGGGCGCTCTCCGCGCCTCAACTGCCTCTTGCCCGAGGCGCGCTTGCGGGGCGGTCCGGCGGTGGCCGCCTCGGCCGCTCCCGCGACCCGGACATCTGCTGTGGTGCTCATGAGGTTGGCCCTCTCTTTCGTCATGGCTGGTGCTGATTTGGCCTGGGCGGGACCGTCAGACGGCCTTCTCGTTGCGGGCCAGCCATCGCCGGTAGAAGGAGGCGAAGACGATGAGCATGGACAGGATGATGACGCCGTACGCGGCGGAGCCGGCGTAGTCGCGCGGGTCCTGTCCGAAGCCGAGGCGGTATGCCCAGGTGACGAGGATCTGGGCGTCCGTGCCCGAGTTGTTGCCGAACAGCAGGAAGATGACGACGAACTGGTTGAAGGTCCAGATGACGCCGAGCAGGACGACCGTGCTGCTGACCGAGCGCAGGCCGGGCAGCGTCACGTACCGGAAGCGCTGCCAGGGGGTGGCACCGTCCACCTCGGCGGCCTCGTAGAGCTCGGGCGGGATCGACTGCAGTCCGCCGAGAAGAGAGACCATCATGAAGGGGACGCCGACCCAGGTGTTGACCATGATGGCGGCGGTCTTCTGCCAGAAGGGATCGCTGAGCCAGGCCGGGGTGGGCAAGTGGGCCCATTCCAGAGCCATGTTGAAGACACCGCCGTCGTCGGCGAGGATCAGCCGCCAGGCGAAGACGGTGACAAAGGTCGGCACCGCCCACGGCAGGATCAGGACCATCCGGTAGAAGGTGCGGCCGCGGATCTTACGGTTGAGCAGCAGGGCGAGGCCCATGCCGATCCCGTAGTGCAGGGCCACACAGATGGCGGTCCAGACGATGGTCCATATGAAGTGGGGCCAGAACTGGTGGTCGCCCCCGGAGAGGATCTCCGTGTAGTTGTCGAGACCCACCCACGAGAAGCTGTCGGGGATCTCGTTGACGCCGATCGTCCGGCCGACGTTGTTGCTGTTGGCATCGGTCAGCGACAGATAGATGCCGCGCACCAGGGGGTAGAGCACCAGCACGCCGATGACCGCGACCACCGGGGCGACCATCGCCCAGGCGTACCAATTCCGGTTGTACGACTGCCTGATACGGCTCATCGGCCCGCGACGCGGCCCGGCGCCACGCTGGGTCTTTCGGCTTCCGCCCTCGACGGCGACGGTCATCTTCGACACCTTTACGACAGATTCTCAGCAGGGTGTGCGGCCTGGTGGTACGGCCGGTGGGCCGGCCGTACCACCACGGGCGGCCGTCCGGCCCGTCCCTGTTCGGGAGCGGTCCGGACGGCCGGTGGTCGCCTTAGGAGAAGTCCTTGAGCAGCTTCTTGTAGGACTCGGCGGTGGTGTCGAGGCCCTTCTGGGTGCTCACCTTGCCCTGAAGGATCGCGGCGAGGTTGGTGCCGAGGTCGGCGAAGAGCGAGCTGTACTCGGGCAGCTCGGGACGCGGCCGGGCGGAGCCGGCGAGGATCGCCTGGAACTCGGTGATGCCCGGGGTGGCCTTGACCTCGGCGGTGTAGGCGGAGGTGCGGGTCGGCAGCGTGCCGTTCTTCAGCGCGATCTTGGCCTGGGTCTCACCCGAGGTCATGAAGCCGACGAACTTCTGGGCCGCGGCCTGGTGCGCCTTGTCGGAGCCGGCGTACACGGAGAGGTTGTGGCCGCCGGTCGGGGCGCCGGCCTTGCCGGAGGCGGTGGCCGGGACGTTGGAGATGCCCAGGTTGGCCTTGTCCTTGAAGGCCGCGCCCTTGTAGACGTTCGTCAGCTCCCACGGGCCCTGGACGATCATCGCGACCTTGCCGGTGTTGAACGCGTCCATCATGTGGGCGTAGGAGTCGGCGGTCACATCGAGCTTGGAGACGCCCGGCGCGGCGAGCAGGGCCTTGCTGGTGTCCACGGCCTTGACGGCCTCGGGCGAGTTGACCGTGATCTTCTTGCCGGCGGCGTCGACCATGTCGGTGCCTTCGCCGAAGAGGAACGGCAGCTCGAAGTAGGCGTCGGCGCGGAGGGTGAAGCCGTCGACGCCGGCCTTCGTCTTGACCGCCTTGGCGACGGTCTTCACCTCGTCCCAGGTGGCCGGCGCCTTGTCGTAGCCGGCCTTCTTCAGGATTTCCTTGTTCCACATCAGGCCGAGGGAGTCGGTGACGAAGGGGGCACCGTAGGTCTTGCCCTGGTACTGCGCCTGCTTGAGGAGCGAGGGAGTGATGTCCCCGGTGTTCTTGAGCGCGTCCGTGCCGTCGAGCGGGGCCAGGAACTGCGACTTGGCCCAGGAGGCGGTCCAGCCGACCTCGGCGCGGATGATGTCGGGGGCACCCTTGCTGCCGGCCGCGGTCTGGAACTTGTTCTGCGCCTGGTCGAACGGGACGTTGACGTACTTGACCTTGATGTCCTTGTTCGCCTTTTCGAACTCGGCGATCATCGCCTTGTACGTCGGCGCCTCGTTGGTCGCGTTCGACGTGTCCCACCAGGTGAGGGTGACCGGGCCGCCGGCCGTGTCACCGCCGTCGTCCCCGCCGCACGCCGTCGCTGCCAGTGCCAGTGCCGCTACCAGCGCGGTGGCCGCTATGCCACGCCGCATGTGAACTCCTTCAGAGATGCCCGAGATGGCGGAGGCCAAGCCCCCTGCCGACCGCTCCCTCGCGGCGCCGGGTTCGGCAGGAACGTAACAAGGATGAAAGAGAGCGGAAAGACCTTGCGGCAATTTTCTGCAAGAGCGGGGGATCGTTACATCCGCGTGTCCTGAGAGTTGCCATTAGATCGCTTGACGGCGGCCATTTCCGCCGCCCCGGGCAGCTGCGGCAGACTCCTGAAACACCCCTCGCAAGCTCTTGCAGGGCTGTTATTTTGGTCCTCCGAGCACCGTCACCACGCGCCCACACCCACGTTGACCTCGTTAGTTGTACGTCCCCCCGCCCCCGGACCGTACGAGAGGGACCTCCCATGACCCACGAACTCGCTTCCGCCGTCGCCCTGCCCGGCCCCGCGGCAGCCGAGGGGCCGCGTCCTGCAAGCTCTTCCACCGAGGGCGGCGGCTGGTGGCGCGATGCCGTCATCTACCAGGTGTACGTGCGCTCCTTCGCCGACAGTGACGGTGACGGCGTCGGGGATCTGCGCGGGGCCACCCGGCGTCTGACTCATCTCTCCGAGCTGGGCATCGACGCCGTATGGCTCACACCCTTCTACGCCTCGCCGCAGACCGACGGCGGCTACGACGTCGCCGACTACCGGGCCGTGGACCCGCTCTTCGGGGATCTCGCCGACGCCGACGATTTCGTCCGCACCGCCCACGGGCTGGGCCTGAAGGTGATCGTGGACATCGTCCCGAACCACACGTCGGACCAGCACGCGTGGTTCCGGGCCGCGCTCGCGGACCACGACGGGGGTGCGGCCCGCGAGCGCTACTACTTCCGGCCCGGCAGGGGCACCGCCGGTGAGCTGCCGCCGAACGACTGGGAGTCGGTCTTCGGCGGCCCCGCCTGGACCCGCACTCCGGACGGTGCGTGGTTCCTCCACCTCTTCGCCCCCGAGCAGCCCGACCTCAACTGGGAGAACGAGGAGGTGCACGAGGAGTTCGAGTCGGTGCTGCGCTTCTGGCTCGACCTCGGCGTCGACGGCTTCCGTATCGATGTCGCGCACGGCATGGTCAAGGCGGCCGGCCTGCCGGACATCGGCCACAAGGAACAGGCCAGGCTGATCGGCGCCCAGAAACTGCCCTTCTTCGACCAGGACGGGGTGCACGAGATCCACCGCTCCTGGCGCAGGCTCCTCGACTCCTACCCCGGCGACCGGATCGGCGTCGCCGAGGCCTGGGCCCCCGGCCCGGACCGGCTCGCGCTGTACGTACGCCCCGACGAACTGCACCAGGCCTTCAACTTCCAGTTCCTGCGGTGCCCTTGGGATCCCGAGGCGATGCGCAGCGTGATCAATGAGTCACTGACCGCCACCGCCTCGGTGGGGGCGACCACCACCTGGGTGCTGTCCAACCACGACGTGGTCCGTCACACCACCCGCTACGGCGGCGGGCAGCAGGGGCTGCGCCGGGCCCGCGCGGCCGCGCTGCTCATGCTCGCGCTGCCCGGTTCGACGTACATCTACCAGGGCGAGGAGCTCGGCCTGCCCGAGGTCACCGATCTGCCGAGCGAGGTGCGCCAGGACCCCGCCTTCTTCCGCGCGGCGGGGCAGGACGGCTTCCGCGACGGCTGCCGGGTGCCGATCCCCTGGTCCGGCGAGGAACCGCCGTACGGCTTCGGCCCCGGATCCAGCTGGCTGCCCCAGCCGGACAGCTGGCGGGAGCTGTCCGTGGCGGCCCAGACCGGCGACCCGTACTCGACGCTCGAGCTCTACCGCTCGGCGCTGGCGCTCCGCCGTGAGCTGCCGGGCGGCCCGATGCGGTGGCTGCCGGGCCCCGAAGGGCTGCTCGCCCTGTCCCGCCCGGGCCTGGTCTGCACCCTCAACACCACCGGATCGGTGATCGAACTGCCCCTGCCGGGACGGCTGCTGCTCTCCTCCGGGACCATGGAGCCGACGGGTGACACAGCCCGTATCCCGGCTGATTGCTGTGCGTGGTGGGCAATCTGACGTGCGACCGGTACAGTCCAATCCTGTGACCGCACGGCTTGCCGACATCGCAGCCCAGGCGGGGGTCAGCGAAGCCACAGTCAGCCGCGTGCTCAACGGCAAGCCCGGTGTGGCCGCGGCAACCCGCGAATCCGTACTCGCCGCGCTCGATGTGCTCGGATATGAGCGCCCGGTGCGCCTGCGACAGCGCAGCGCCGGCCTGGTCGGCCTCATAACGCCGGAGCTGGACAACCCGATCTTCCCGGCACTCGCGCAGGTCATCGGCCAGGCACTGACCCGGCAGGGCTACACCCCGGTCCTGGCCACCCAGACCCCGGGCGGCTCCACCGAGGACGAGCTCACCGAAATGCTGGTGGACCGCGGCGTCTCCGGGATCATCTTCGTCTCGGGCCTGCACGCGGACACCACGGCCGACATGCAGCGCTACGACCAGCTGCGCGGGCAGGGTGTCCCCTATGTCCTGCTGGGCGGCTTCTCGTCCAAGGTGAAGGCTCCCTTCGTCTCGCCCGACGACCGGGCCGCGATGCACCTCGCGGTGACCCATCTCGCCTCACTCGGCCACACCCGGATCGGCCTGGCGGTCGGCCCGAAGCGCTTCGTTCCCGTGCTGCGGAAGATCGAGGGCTTCCAGCAGGCGATGGAGAATCAACTCGGCCTCGCCCCCGAGGAGTCCGAAGAGCTCATACAGCACTCCCTCTACACACTGGAAGGCGGTCAGGCCGCGGCAAGCGCCCTGATCGGGCTCGGGTGCACCGCCGTGGTCTGCGCGAGCGACATGATGGCGCTCGGAGCGATCCGGGCCGCCCGTGGGCAGGGCCTGGAGGTGCCGCGGGATGTATCCGTGGTGGGCTTCGACGACTCTCCGCTCATAGCGTTCACGGACCCGCCGCTGACCACCATCCGGCAGCCGGTGCAGGCCATGGGCCAGGCGGCCGTCCGTACGCTCCTGGAGGAGATCGGCGGCACGCCCGCCCCGCACAGCGAGTTCGTTTTCATGCCTGAGCTGGTGGTTCGCGGTTCAACGGCTTCCGGGCCCGGAGCCGCCGGGCGCACCTGAGTCGTCCTCGAGGTGTAGCGGATGCGTCGGGAACTGAACCAGGGGATGATCGGTCGGGGGACGGCATCTGGCAGACTCTCGTCCCATGGGTGAAACGACCGTGAAGACTATGGAAAGCCGGACGGCTGCCCCGTCACCCATGGTGGACGAGGCCTCCGAAGCGCCACCGCGTACCGGGCTGCACGCGCTACGGTCGCCCCGCCGCCCGCGGATCTGGTTCGAAGTCCTGCTGATCGCGGTCAGTTACTGGACATACTCGCTGGTCCGCAACGCCGTGCCGGAGCAGAAGGCGCAGGCACTGCGCAACGCCGACTGGATCTGGGATGCCGAGCACTCGCTCGGCATCGCGGTGGAGCAGACGGTCAACCACGCCGTGAATTCGGTGACATGGCTGATCGTTTCGATGAACTACTACTACGCCACCTTGCACTTCATTGTGACGATCGGTGTGCTGGTGTGGCTCTACCGCTGGCATCCGGGCCGTTATGCGGCTGCCCGTTCCGCCCTCTTCGCCACGACAGGTGTGGCTCTGGTCGGTTATTACCTGTATCCACTCGCGCCGCCCCGGTTGATGAACGGCCACGACTTCATCGATACGGTCCTGGTCCACCACACCTGGGGTTCGATGGCCTCGGGCAACCTCAAGAACATGTCGAACCAGTACGCGGCGATGCCGTCGATGCACATCGGCTGGTCGCTCTGGTGCGGCATGATCATTTGCGCTCTGGCCGCCGCGCCCTGGGTGAAGATCCTCGGCATCCTCTATCCGACGGCGACGCTGGTCGTCATCGTGGCCACGGCGAACCACTTCTGGCTGGACGCGGTGGGCGGCATGATCTGTCTGGCGTTCGGCTTCGCGGTCTCGTACGCCTGGTACCGGACGCTGCCGCATCAGCTGCCGCAGCTGGTGGAGAACGACACCCTGGGCCGGCCGCTCCCCCGCTTCGGCCCCGGGCTGAAAACAAGCCCTTCCGGCGATTGAGGAGCGCGGCGCGGTACCGGGCCGGAACAAGCCCTACCGGGCCGGAACAAGCCCTTCCGGCGATTGAGGAGCGGGGTTCGGGGCGAAGCCCCGGCAGGGGCCCCGGGAACTCCGCCCCGGCGCCCCTCTACGCCCCGTAGAACAGCACCTCCACCACGGCCCGCGCCCTGCGCGTAATCCGGCGGTAGTCGTCCAGCATGTCGCCCACATGCCCGGGGCCATACCCCAAGTACCGCCCCACCGCCGCCAGTTCGCGGCCGCCCGACGGAAAAGTGTCGCCCGCCCGGCCGCGTACCAGCATCACGCCGTTACGCACCCGCGTCGCCAGCACCCACGCCTCGTCCAGGATCTGCGCGTCCTCCGTGGAGATGAGGCCCGCCGCGTGCGTGGCCGCCAGCGCCTCGCGGGTGCGGGTCGTGCGCAGGCCCGGTTCCGCCCAGCCGTGGCGCATCTGGAACAGCTGGACCGTCCACTCCACATCGCTCAGCCCGCCGCGGCCCAGCTTGGTGTGGAGCGTGGGATCCGCGCCGCGCGGAAGTCGTTCGGACTCCATCCGGGCCTTCAGCCGGCGGATCTCGAGTACGGCGTCGTCGCCGAGGCCCTCCGCCGGATAGCGCAGCGGATCGACCAGATCGATGAAGCGCCGGCCCAGGTCCGCGTCGCCCGCCATCGGCTCCGCCCGCAGCAGCGCCTGGCTCTCCCACACCAGCGACCAGCGCCGGTAGTAGGCCTCGTAGGAGGCGAGCGTGCGGACCACGGGGCCGCTCTTGCCCTCGGGACGCAGATCCGCGTCGATCAGCAACGGCGGGTCCGTGGTGGGCAGCTCAAGCAGCCTGCGCATCTCCGCGACGACCCTGTTCGCGGCCCGCGTCGCCTCCTGCTCATCCTCGCCCTCACGCGGCTCGTGGACAAAGAGCACATCCGCGTCGGAGCCGTAGCTCTGCTCGTGGCCGCCGAAGCGGCCCATGCCGATGACCGCGAACCGCGTCGGCAGCGTGTCGCCCCACTGCGCGCGCACAGCGGCTCTCAGCGCGCCCGAGATCGTCGCGGCGTTCAGGTCGGTGACCGCGTTCCCGACCCGGTCCACGAGCTCGCCGGGGTCGGCCTCCGCCGGGCTGTCCTCGGTGCCGTACGAACCGATCAGGTCCGCCGCGGCGGTACGGAACAGCTCCCGGCGGCGTACACCACGGGCCGCGGCGACCGCGGCCTCCGCCGTGTCCGCGCGCCCGACGGCCGCCAGGACCTCCTGCTCGAGCGCCTCCCTGCCGCGCGGCGCGAGGCCCTCCGGGTCGCCCAGCAGGGCCACCGCCTCCGGGGCCCGCAGCAGCAGGTCCGGGGCGAGCCGCCCGGCGGACAGCACCCGCGCCAGATTCTCGGCGGCCGCGCCCTCGTCCCGCAGCAGCCGCAGATACCAGGGGGTCTTGCCGAGCGCGTCGGACACCTTGCGGAAGCCGAGCAGACCGGCGTCCGGGTCGGCCGAGTCGGCGAACCAGCCGAGCAGCACCGGCAGCAGGGTCCGCTGGATCGCGGCCTTGCGCGTCACGCCCGACGACAGGGCCTCCAGATGGCGCAGTGCGGCGCCGGGATCGGCGTAACCCAGCGCCTCGAGCCGCTGCCGCGCCGCCTCCGGGCTGAGCCGCGTCTCGCCGGGTGTGAGCTGGGCGACGGCGTCGAGCAGCGGCCGGTAGAACAGCTTCTCGTGCAGCCGTCGCACCACCGACGCATGCCGCTTCCACTCCTTGTTGAGCTCGGCGACCGGGTCCGTACGCAGGCCGAGCGAACGCCCGAGGCGGCGCAGATCGGCCTCGTCCTCCGGCACCAGATGCGTACGCCGCAGCCGGTAGAGCTGGATGCGGTGCTCCATGGCGCGCAGGAAGCGGTACGCCTGGTCCAGCTGCGCGGCGTCGGCCCGGCCCACGTATCCGCCGTGCGCCAGCGCCCGCAGGGCCTCCAGCGTGGTGCCGCTGTGCAGTGTCGCGTCGCCGCGCCCGTGCACCAGCTGCAGCAGCTGTACGGCGAACTCGACGTCCCGCAGACCTCCCGGGCCCAGCTTGAGCTCGCGTTCCACCTCGGCGACCGGAATGTTGTCGACGACGCGGCGGCGCATCTTCTGCACGTCGCCGACGAAGTTCTCGCGTTCCGCGGCCTGCCACACCAGTGGAGAGACGCCTTCGATGTAGTCCTCGCCGAGCGCGAGGTCACCGGCGACCGGACGGGCCTTGAGCAGCGCCTGGAACTCCCAGGTCTTGGCCCAGCGCTGGTAGTACGCGAAATGGCTGGAGAGCGTACGGACCAGCGGGCCGTTGCGCCCTTCGGGCCGCAGATTGGCGTCGACCGGCCAGATGGTGCCCTCGACCGTCGTCTCGGAGCAGATCCGCATCAGATGGGAGGCCAGCCGGGTCGCGGCCTGGATGGCCTTGCTCTCGTCGGCGCCCTCCACCGGTTCGCCGACGAAGATGACGTCCACGTCGGAGACATAGTTCAGTTCGTGGCCGCCGCACTTGCCCATGGCGATGACGGCGAGCCGGCACTGCGCCGCGTCCGCGGGCGCGGCGCTGCGGGCCATGGCGAGGGCCGCCCGCAGCGTGGCCGTCGCCAGGTCGGCCAGTTCGGCGGCGGTCTGGGCGATATCGGTCGTACCGCACACATCGCGGGCCGCGATGGACAGCAGGCACCGCCGGTAGGCGATCCGCAGGGTGACCGGGTCGATGGCGTCGGCGAGGCCGCGTTCGAAGTCGGCGACGCCCGGGTGCAGATCGGTCGCCTCGTATGTGACGAGGGCCTGCCAGTCGCGCGGGTGGCGGGCCAGATGGTCACCGAGCGCGTCGGAGGCGCCGAGCACTCCGAGCAGCCGGTCGCGCAGCGGTTTCGCGGTGACGAGGGTGTCGAGGAGGCTCTGGCGCTCGGCCGGGTCCTGCGCCTCCACCAGCCGTACGAGGCCGCGGAGCGCGAGGTCGGGGTCGGCGGTGGCCCCGAGCGCGTCGAGCAGCACCGGGTCCGTCCGAGCGGAAGACATGTCGGGGAGGTCGAGGAGACGTTCGGCGGTGGAGGGATCGGTGAAGCCGTGCCGCAGCAGTCTGGTGAAGTTGCTGCTCCTGCGCCCCGGCACCGTCATTCCGCGGTCTCCTGTCCTGCTTGCCCTGCCCTGCCCTGCTTGCCCTGCCTTGCTGTCCTGCTGTCCTGCTGTCCTGCTGCCCTGTTGCGGCCGGACTCTGTGGTCCCGTACCGGCCGATCAAGGTCCGGATTCGAGCGTAGCCGCAGGGGCGCGCGGGGGACCCCGGTGAGCCCCGGCGCGGATGAAGTGTGAGCCGCGGTGCGGAAGACGTGACATGGGACATGTTGTTCGGCCTTCGGCGCGAATGAACCGCATGCTCGATATTTCCGTCTTCTTGGCCGACCAGCACTGATCGCTCTCGATCACTGCTGGTCAGGACCCTTTGACCCCTTGAAAACCGAAGGCACAACCGCATGCTGTCGTCCGGGCCCCGCCGCTCCGCCCTACTGTCCCGTCGTGGCCTGACGGCGACCTTGATCCTGGCTCCGCTCGTCGCCGTCGCCTGCCTCTCCGGCGCCGAGGAGGCCACCTCCGACGCCCAGGAGAACGTGATCCCGGCGGCCCGTCCCGCGGGCGCTTCCGTGATGCAGATCGTCGCCCACCCGGACGACGACCTGTTCTTCATGAACCCGGACACCAGCCAGTCGGTCGGTGCCGGCCGCGCTCTGACGTCGGTGTACCTCACGGCGGGCGAAGCGGACGGCGTGAACGCGTCCAAGAGCGCTCCGGGCGGCGGCCCGTTGTCCGCGGACGCGCTCGCCAAGCTGCCCGCCGCCGACAAGGGCCGCTACGCGGAGGCCCGGCAGAACGGCATTCGCGCGGCCTACGCGGAGATGGCCACCGGCAATCGCACCAGCCCCTGGCAGCGCACCACGATCCCCACCGCCGGCGGCGGCACGGCCGAGCTCGACACCCTCAAGACGCGGCCCGAGGTCAACCTGGTCTGGGTGCAGCTGCACGAGGCCGGCTCGATCGCGGGCGACCGGCCGAAGAGCCTGCACGGTCTGTGGGACGGCCGGGTGGACACGCTCGGCTCGCAGCTCGCCTCCGGCGGCCCGGTCACCAAGCGCTTCGCGTACACCAAGGAGGAGGTCGTCGACACGGTCGCCGGTCTCCTCGAGCGGTTCCGCCCGACCCACGTCCGGATGCAGGACCCGACGCCGGGCCGCAACGCCGCGTCGGGCAAGCTCACCGATCACCAGGACCACATGTACGCCGCGCGGTTCGTGCAGGCGGCGCTCGCGCGGTACGCCGACTCACCCGGCCGTCCCGCCTTCAGCGTCCAGAACTACCTGGGCTACTTCACCAGCGGACTGCCGCGCACCCTCGACCCGGCCACCGCCGCGGCCAAGTTGCGCACCCTGAAGACGTACGCCTGGCTGGACGGCGAGAACCACTGCGGCGACAAGGCCGGCTGCGGCGACCGCAAGGTGGCCGCCCGCCCCGCCGGCCACGGCTGGGCGCAGTCCGTCCGCTACACCCGCGGCGAGTCCACGTCCTGGGTGCAGCCGGGCAGGGACGGCGGGCTGTGGGCGTTCTCGGTGCTCGACACGCGGCTGGCGGTCTGGCACAAGGCGGCCGGGCCTGCCGGAGCCAAGGGCGCGTGGACCGGTCCGAAGCTGCTGGCGGGCGAGGGCATCGACAGCGGAGTGACCTCGGCGAAGCTGCCTGACGGGCGGATCGCGGTGTTCGGCACCCATACGACGCTGGGCGACGGCCCGGAGGACTACCGCAGGGACGTCGTCACGACCGTGCAGCGCACACCGGACGGCGCGTTCGGGCCATGGCGCTCGCTCGGCACCCCCGAGCGCGACGACGCCTCCAAGACCTCCGACATCAGCGCCCCGGCGGTGACCGTGAACAGCGCCGGCCTGATGACCGTCCATCTGCGCAACGGAAGCCACTCGCTCAGCTCCACCGCCCAGCGGCCGGACGGCTCCTGGACGCCGTGGCAGGCGCGGGGCGGCCGGAATCTGCATGGCGACCCGGTCGCCGCGACCGACGCGAAGGGCCGCCAGTACGTCTTCGTCAGCACCGCCCGCTCGGTCGTCTCCTTCATCCAGCCGACGCCCGGCGCGCCGCTGACCGGCCCGACCGCGACCGGACTGCCGCCGACGACGCTCACGCTGAGCGCGGGCCGTGACGGCGACGGCGTACGGCTCTGGTTCCGCAAGCCCGGCTCGGGCGATGTCCGCACGGTCCGCTTCTCCGGCACCGGCGTCTCACCGGTCACGGAGCTGGGCGGCCTGGCGGGCTTCGGTCCGGTCAGCGTCTCGGGCCCGGACGACACCCTGCTCGCGGTCCGCTCCCGGACCGGGGTACCCGGCACGGCGCTGCTCGCACCGGCCGTCGCGGGGACCGGCAGAACGGGCGCGGCCGGCAGGTCGGCGCAGCCCGGGCGGGCCCAGTGGCGGGCGGCAGGTTCGCTGTTCGCGGGCGCGCCGTCGGGCGTACCGGGCGGGGCGAAGGGCGCGGGTCTGGCGGCGGTGGGCCTGGACGGCCGCCTGTACTGGGCGCAGGCCGACGCCCGCGGTTCGCTGGCTTCCTGGACCCCGGTCGGCTGACCGATGAGTACGGGCGCGGGGCGCGGTCTACACATTCGGTGACCCCGAATGCGAGAGGACCGCGCCATGCCCGAGAACGACCGTCTGAACAGCCCCGGAAACGACCCCGAGGACGAGCCCCAAGCCGAGCTGGACGCCCGGTACAGCGACGAGAAGGCCACCACCGCCGACTGGTCCCGGGCGGTTGAACGCCTCAGCGCCGCCGAGATCTTCTGGCTGTCGACCGTACGGCCCGACGGCCGTCCGCACGTCACCCCGCTGATCGCCGTATGGCACGACGGCGGGCTGCATTTCTGCACCGGCGCGGACGAGCGCAAAGCGAAGAACCTCCGCCACAATCAGGAGGTCGTCCTCACCACCGGTGCCAACGCCCTGAGCGAGGGCTACGACTTGGTGGTCGAGGGCGAGGCGGTGCGGGTGACCGACGAGACGCGACTGCGCGCGCTGGCCGGGGTGTATGTCGAGAAGTACGGCGAGGACTGGACGTTCGAGGTCCGCGACGGCGCGTTCGTGGGCGGCGGCGGCCCGGCGCTGGTCTTCCGGGTCGCGCCGCGCACGGCGTTCGGCTTCAGCAAGGGCGACCCGTTCGGCCAGACGCGCTGGCAGTTCGCCCAGTGAACTCGACTCGATCTCAACCCAATCGATCTCAACTCAATCGGCAGCTCAATAGGACTCAGCTCAATCGGTCTCAGCGAGGGGAACACCACCGATGGAAATGACGCTTGAAGTGATCATGGTCCCGTCCTCCGATCTCGACCGGTCGAAGACGTTCTACGAGGACGGCTGCGGCTTCAAGGTCGACCTCGACCAGGAGGTGGCCCCCGGCATCCGCATCATCCAGCTGACCCCGCCCGGCTCCCGCTGTTCGATCGCACTGACCAGCGGCATGCCCGACCACCCCGGTCAGCAGGCCATGACCCCGGGCTCACTCCAGGGCCTCCAACTGTGCGTGACGGACATCGCCGCGGCTCACGCGGCATTGACCGACCGGTCCGTGCCCGTCAGCGCGATCCAGCACGTGGGCCGAGGGGGCTGGGAGGACGGCCCGGGCGAGACATGGAACTCGTTCATGTTCTTCAAGGACCCGGACGGCAACGGCTGGGTGGTCCAGGAGGCCCCGGCACCACTCGCGGAACGCTGACTCAGGCGGCCAGTTCTCCGCGCGCGGCGCAGCCGGGGCAGCATCCCGGTTCAGGAGCGCGGAAGGCGCGGTCGCAGCGGTCGCAGTTCTGGAGCGGGTCGGGGCGGGGTGTGACCGCGACGGCGGGAAGCGGCGGGGGCAGCATCGCCGTCAGTCGGTGGGCGACGAGAGCCGCCGGGTGGTGGATCGGGTCGGCGGGCAGCGCCGCGGTGAGGGTACGGCGCACGGCGCCGGGCTCGATGCCGCGTTCCAGCCAGGCGGACACGGCAGGGGCGAGGCGGCGGACGTCCCGCGCCGAGAGCAGGAGCCGGGGGTCGTGGGCGCGCAGGCCGGCGAGCAGCTCGGCGGCGGTGCGGTGGCATTCGAGGTCGGGCGTCTGCGGCTCGGGAAGCGGAGCTGGGGCGGGCCTCGCCGCTGCAGGTGGCTCGGACGCCGGTCCGGCGGCGACCGGTGCAGGGGCCGCTGGTTCGGGCTCCTCGGGCTCCGGCGCAGGTTCGCGGCGGGGCACGGAGTCGCTTGCCGGGGCGGCGGGGCGGGCCTGCGGCTTGTTGTACGAGATCGTGCGGGTCACGATCTGCCCGGACGGCATACGTTCCTTGATCCGCGCCAGATAGCCGTGCGCCTCCAGCTCCCGCAGAGCGGCGGCGATCCGGGTCTCCCCCTCGGGAAACTTCGCAGCAAGGGCCTTGATGCCGACCAGGGCACCGTCGGGCAGCGACTGGATGTGGGTCGCAAGACCGATCGCGGTCAGCGACAGCTCGGGGTGCTGGGCGAGGTGGTTTCCGACAACAGTGAACTGTTCGGGGTGGCGTTCGTCCACGTGGCCAACTCCGGGTCGGGAACGGGCGGACCGAGCGCGCAGGCGCGCGCTAAAGTGCTGCTCAGCCATCGGGAAGCTTCCTCTTCCTCGGTGGTCAGGCCCTCGTTCGGGATTGCCGTCCCGGCGGGGGCCGTCTCATGTGTGGTGTTGTGTGTCGCGGCCGACCCTGCCCCACCGAATCCCTTGATCGCCAGCCGAGTTGGCGCGGATCACTCGTGTGAGTGACCAGGCCGGGCGGGGTTGGGTTTGGTTGGTTCTTTCCCTGGTTCTTTCTTCTTTTGGCATCGGGCGCGGCCGGGGCGCCCGGTTCCGCGACCCGGCCGGGATGGGTCATGGCGCAAGATCGAGTTCCGCCCTGCCCGAAGGTACTGACGCATCCCTCCCAGCACCGGGTCCGAGGCGCGCTGCGCGGCCCAGTCCATCCAAGGCAACCCACACTGACCGGCTGCACGCGCTGTACGAACTCGCCCTGCGCACCGGACTCCGCAAGAGCGAGCTCCTCGGCCTGCGTTGGGAAGACCTCGACCTCGATGGCGGCACCGCCAGCATCCGCCGGTCGCTCCAGCGCACCCGCAGCGCGGGCCTAACCTCGCTGCCCACCAAGACCCGCGCATCTGAACGCCGCATCGCTCTGCCGACCGAGTGCATCCGCTCGCTGCACAGCCATCGGGAACAACAGGATGAGGAGCAAGAAGCGGCAGGGGCAGGCTGGAAGACCTCCGATCTCGTCTTCACTACAACGGTGGGCAGCCCTCTCGACCCCGCCAACCTCACCCGCCGCTTCCGCGGCCTCCTCGACCGCGCAGGGCTGCGCCGAATCCGCTTCCACGACCTACGGCACTCGACCGCCACCCTGCTCCTGGAGCAAGGTGTCGACCTCGTGGTCATCAAGGAACTCCTCGGTCACGCCCACATCGGAGTCACAGCAGGCGTCTACGCTCACGTCCGGCTCCGCCTCCAACGCCAAGCCATCGACACCCTCAACGACGCACTCGATACGGACCACGACGGCCCTGGTGACTCACCCGCCGCAGTAGTCGTCCGCTGACGTTGCCGTCACCGTTGCCGTCAAAGACCTCAGAGGCCCCGCTGGAAGTTCCAGCGGGGCCTCTGAGTCATTATCCAGGTTTATTTACGCTACCGGAGTCCGTGCAGGGTTGAAGCGATCCCACCCCAGGCTCCAGAATGCGTCAAATCCGCGCGAGTAAACGAACTCCCGCTCCGAGGAATGAATGGGATAGGCTCCGACGATTTCGACTAGATCACGCGGCTTTGCGTCAACTTCCCGGCCGCTTAGATCAAGCAATCCCGAGCCGTGCTCAATGGCAGGATCGGCCAAGACGATGCTATTCATTTCGGAACCTTCTACGTATGGTTCCATATATCCAAGCACTTGACCTGGATTAAAGGGGCAGATGCCCCGCAGTGCGGCAACTACCCTTGCGGGAACCCGAGACCACTCGACATCGTCAGAGCGGACGGTGATGGACAGTTCACGGCCCCTTGGCCCCCAATCGGGGTGACTGGACAGGGAAAGTCCATAGGTGAACCCTGTCACATATCCAGGTTCCGGCACTCCGGTGTACGAGATGGCGCGAACCGGCCCGTCCCCTGCCACCCGCGGTTCAACGTCGCTGATGACAGGCGTCGTACCTGTAAGCGAGTCGAGCAGCTCGCAGTAGCGATCGAATCGATTAAGCGTGTCGTGGTCAGCCATAACGCCCCTTGAGATAACGCAGCCCCTGAAGCGGGTGGACACTGCCGAAGATTTGCACAGCAGTGCCCACCCTACCGCTCTCGCCTACTTACCCAGACGGTGGATAGAAGTGCCCCAAAGCAGCGTCCCACCACTGCGTCTTACTATGATTGATGAATGAGTTAAATTCATCAATCCTGCCGGCGGGAATTCTCCACTCGGTAAGACCTGTTATGCCATTCTTGTTCGGCAGATCGAATTCAAGATGACCGAAGGCATCTCGGAATCCAGGCTGCATTACGAACCGATGGAATCCCATGTCGTGCCCATTTCCGGCATACTGAGCAGCACCTTCAGGCTTATTGGAAAGATACGCCGTAGGGTGAGGGCCTGAATGATTATCCGCATTCAGGCCATTCGCCTCGCTCGCCTTCTTTCCTTCCGCCGGAGAGCGGTAGAGAACTGTTTCGCCACAGTTATGGACGAGTACCGGAGTGGCCCCCGCCAGCACATAGTACGTGTGTATGCGGCTGACGGTCAGGTCGTGGGTGCGCTGCTGCTTCTTGTAGTGGCGCGTGGCCACGACCTCGAGGTTGCGCTTGCTCGGCGTGTACAGCTTGGTGCCGGGCTGCACGTCTCCGGCATTGACCCACTTCTTCTGGTCCGTGGACCAGAAGGGGTGGGTGTCGGTGGCGACGATGGCGGCTTGACCATCGCTGGTCTTGACTGTGAGCTCGGTGAAGTCCTTGTCATCCTCGGTGAGGATGGTGTTGATTACCTCTTTGGACTGCGTCTCACCGGTGTCCGGATCGGTGGAAAGTAGCTTGTCCCCATCCTTCACATCTTCGATGTTCTTGGTCGAGCCATCCGCCAGAAGGACCTTGGTGCCGGGCAGGAAGCTGTGACATCCAGCCCCGACATCCGATACGGCTTCTGCAACGTCGTCGCTCTTCTTGCTGGCCTTTTTCGCGAACTTCAGGGCTTTGAGTGGCTTGAGGAAGGGGATATCGGTTGCTGCCCAGCCGCACTGAGCCAGGTTGCCGTCCCCCAGGCACTCGCCCCAGGCTTCAACGTCAGGAACGAGGATCGAAACCAGGACCGGGGCTACGTACTTGGTGTAGAAGTTGTTTGGAATCTGCTTCTTGTAGGCCTGGATCGACTGGCCGTGCTTTTTTGTGACGCCCTTCGACTGAGCTCGCCATGACCAGGTGTACGAGGTGGTCTTGGCGCCACCTGCCTTGGAGCCGGTATATCCAGGCCAGTACTGCTCATGGCGGTAACTCCAGCCGCCCTGGCTGTCGACGAACCAGCCGCTGCCGGCTGAGCCGTTGTAGCTGCCCTTTGTCCACTGGTCGTTGTAGTCGGCTCCGCCGGCGGGGCCGTCGGGGCGCAGACCGGTGGGATCGGTGAATGCCACCGGGTTGTTGTTGGCGTAGGTATAGCCGTGGGTCTGCTGAGGGTCGCCGAGGTCGAGGACGGGGTCGACGCTGATGAAGCGGCCGATTGCGGGGTCGTACTCGCGCGCACCGAGATGAGTGAGGGTGGTGTCGGGGTCCTTGGTGCCGCCGACAAAGTCTTTGTCGCCGATCCAGTTCGTGGGCTTGGTGCCGCGTGGAGCACCGAAGATGGTGGTCCTGCGGCGTGTGACCGCCTGTGTTGCGTCGGCGGTGATCTGTGCGGTTGTTGTGCCGTGGTGGTCCGAGAGAAGGAAGGTCAGCTTGCCGCCGGTGCGCATGGCGACGGTTTGACCGTCCGCCTCGTAGTAGCGGGTGCCGGTGACCTTCCCGGCCTTGTCGAGATGGAGTTCGTTGCCGCCGGGAAGGTAGAGGGTAGTCCCGGTGGAATCGCGGCGGATGAAACGTTGACCTGCCGTGTCGTACGCGTACGAACTGGTATCCGTGACCTTGGTGACGGACCCGAGGTGGCCTTCGTCATCCCACTTGAATGACTGGGTGTCCGCGTTACCGATCTTCCGAGTCTCGGTGTTGCCCGCATCGTCGTAGGTGTAGGTCTCGACCCGGGGGTCTGCGCCTGTCTGGGTAACGGACGGCAGGTTGTGCTTGCCCGCGGCCGGCGAGGCGTAGGTCCGCAGCGTGTCGGTGGTAGGGCCGGAGGCGGTCTTGTGCTGGGTCTCGGTATCGCGGTTGCCGACCGCATCGTAGGTGTAGCTGGTCCAGTAGGCGTCCTGTCCCCCGACTACTGCGTCCGAGGGCGCGGTGGCGCACTGTTCACCGGTGTTGGTCCAGGCCGCGGTGATGCGGCGCAGGGCATCGAGGGTGAAGCACTGGGTGTCGGTGGTGCGGGTGGTGTCCTGGCCGTAGGCGGTGGCGATCTGGGTAATGCTGCCGGCCGGGTCGTAGGTGTAGCGGGTGTCCTCGATGCGCTGCGGGGCCACGTCGCGATCGGTAACGGCACGAGTCAGGGCGCCTGTGTGGTCGTCATACTCGCTGGTCGTCCACAGGTGGCGGGCGAATTCGCCGTACTCGAGACGGCTGCTGCGGCCGTAGTGGTCATAGTTGCTGGCGGAGATCAACGGGTCGCTGCCGGCGTAGACGGAGTCGAGGAGCCCGCCGGTGTTGTAGGCGCTGGAGACTGACTCGGCCGGAAGGCCTCCCACTCCCGGGTGTTCGGTCTCCATCAGTTGGCCGGTGTTGTCGTTGTAGAAGTTGGACCACTGATACGTGCCGGCCAGGGCCCCTTCATTTTCATTGGCGGGGATGGTGACCTTGGTGCCGACGGGCTGGTACAGGTCGTTGTACTCAGTGATTTCAGTGGAGTACGCGTTGCCGCCGATGTAGCGGGTGGACGCAGTGGGCTGGCCCTTGGCGATCGAGTCGTAGGTCCAGCTCGACAGTGTGGTGCTGCCCTTCTTGACCGCGGTTTGGCGGCCGAGGACGTCGTAGTCGGTGTGCAGGGTGATCTTGCGGACGTCGGTGACGTCTGTGACGCGGTTGCCCTTGTCGTAGACGGTGGTGGAAGTGCCCTTGTCCGGGTCGTCGACCTGGGTCTGGCGACCGCGAATGTCGTAGGTGTAGGTCCACTTGGCGCCGGAGGGGTCGGTGACCTGCTGGAGCTGTCCGTGCGTGTTGTAGCCGTAGATCGTGGACTGTGACGCGGTGCGGGCGACGTTGGTGTACTGCTTCAGTTCCGTGGTGCGGCCCAGTGCGTCAGTGATGGTCGTCGCGGCAGTGCCGCCGCCGGGTGGGACAACAGTGGTGGAGTCACCGGTGTAGCTGGTGGTGGTGCGCTTGGTCTCGTCGCCGAATCGCTTGGCGATGACGGCAGTGGGACGGCCGGCGTTGTCGAAGATGGTCTCGGTGGACGACGGGTACTTGGTCTCCTGCCCCGTCACCAGCACCGGTTCAGCGGCGCCAACGGCGAAGTAGGTGCCGGATGCGAACCATGGTTCACCGCGGGTGTTGTAGAAGGTCTCGGACACCAGGCGGCCGACGCGGTCCGGGGACTTTTCCTGCGTCTGACGTGGACGCATGAGACCGTCGTAGAAGGCATAGCTGGTCTGGTACTCGGAGTTGTGGTCGAGGGTCTTGGTGGTGATGACGATGGGGCCGTCGTTACGGACGAGATAGTCGAAGGAGTAGTTCGGGGCGTTGGGGTAGTCGGCAGCCGGACGGGTCGGAATCCAGACCTTGGTGACGCGACCCAGCGGGTCATACGCAGTCGTGGTGACCTTGTTGTTGGTATCAGTAACCTTCTTGGGCTGCGCCCGCAGCGGGTCCAGCACGGTCGTCACCGTGTGGCCCAGCGGGTTGGTCAGCACAGTCGTCGTCGGTACCTCACCCGTGGTCGGGGTATAGGCAATGGTGCTGACCTTGCCGTAGGCGTCGGCCTCCGCAGTCTGACGTCCGTAGAGGTCGTAGCAGAGCTGGTCCTTGGCCAGGCCGCAAATGCTGGGCGTGGAGTCAGTGACGTCGTAGCCGCTGCCCGTACCGTTGATGCGGTCGGTCTTGGTGACCAGCCCCTTCGTCGGGGCGGCCCCGAACGCTCCGCCGTCGTAGTAGGTGCGAACGTCATCGACAACCTCGGTCGGCCGGTTGGGCGTCGCGTCACAGTCGACCGCGACCGTCTCACTCCGAGAGACCTTGTCGAGAACCCAGGCGACCTTGTTGCGCGTGTACGTGGTGGTAGTGCACTGCTCGTCCCCGGCCTTGGCGATGTCACCGAGCTCGGAGACGGAGGTGACCATGCCGTAGGTGTCAAAAGTACGGGTCACCTTGGTGGTGCGGGTCCCGCCGGTGATCGTCGTGCGAGTCTCATCCGCCTCGGTGCCGGTGTGGTAGGCCTCAAGAGCGGGCAGTTGGGCGGCCGTACGCGCCTGCGAGGCAGTCAAAGCCGAGCGCCACGGCGTATAGGAGATCGCGGAAACGAGTACATCGCCATCGCCGTTGTAGGTGGCGCTCTCGCGGAGCATGCCGGCGTACTCTTCGCGGTCGGTGACCGCTACACCAGCAGAATTGTTGACGCCGACGCCGTCGGTGCCTCGGAAGTAGCGGTTCTCGCTCAGCGTTTTGGGCGCGGTGCCGGAGCCCTTACGAGTCTGGACGCGGTAGTAGCCGCGGGCGATCGAGTGGGTGCGGTCGGCCGGCTTGGTGAACTCGTCTGTGCTCTTCCCCCATTCGGCTGCTCCCACATAGGCGTACTCGGTCACCGTGTCGGGAGTCTCGGCGAGGTTGTCGCCCTCGATGACACGCTGCACGGGGTAGGAGTTGAACCAGTCCTGCTTGGCCGTCTCCCCCTCGTATGCCCACTTCACCGGGTAGCAACGAGTCGTGTTGGAGCTATCGGTGGGCGGCAGGGCTGTGGCGCTGCAGTCGGGGTCGACGTAATCGATGCCGATGGTGCCGCCGGTCTCCGTGGTGATCTGCGACATACGCTGCCGCACGAACGGGGCAAGGCCGTCACCGAGTTTGTCGACCCGGTTGGGCTTCTGCACCCCTGCGAACGTCACCGAGGGCAGGACGGCGGTGCCGTCGGCCTTGCCCGTGCGGGTGAGGGACTCCAGCCACATCGGCGTGGAGATGCCATCACCCGAGGGAGGGAATCCCTGCTTGAGCGTCCAGGTGTCGACGTCCTTGTAGGCCCCTCCGGTAAGCATCTTGGTGGTGATGGAGGCCAGGCGCTTGCGGGACCAGAAGGAGGGCGAGTACTTGTCCTTGCACTCGGTTGCCCCATCCTTGCAGTACTGGTCGAACGGGACGTCCGGCCAGTACTTGGCGTGCGCCTCGTCGAAGGTGGTACAGGTCGTCAGGCACCGTTCAGCAACATCGAACTTCACCTGGCCCATTGCCTTGGCCGTGTAGACAGCGTTGGACCGCAGGCCGTAGTCGATGCGATCCAGGTAGCCACCGCGAACGTAGGGCGTGACGGTGGACTTACCGGTGGTCTCGGAGACGTTGCGGCCGTAGTTGTTGGCCTCGGTCTTCCAGTAGTAGGCCATCGCGTTGCTACGGGAATCGACGACATAGTCGAGCTGCCAGCGCCACGCCTGATCACATGACGCGGACGCGAACGAAGCGTTGTAGCACGGCTCGCCGGACTGGTTGCCGAACACCGGGACCGTCCACGTGGAGTTCGTCACCGGATCGTCCGCCGCGGTGCCGTTGTCGCTCCAGCCGGGCAGCTTGTTCAGACCGAAGAAGTACTGGGTGCCATCAGTCGTGGTGATCTTCCAGTGCTCGCCGACGCCGTCTACTCCGGCAGTGCCCTTGTCGGGGTTCGATGCGCCCTGGAGCTTCTCAACCTTCTCACCGGCGTCTTGGGCGGGATGCCAGCCCGTAGCGCTGTCGTGGACCAGCTCGGTGGTCTTACCCCCGAGCGAGAGGACAGCATTGTCGTTGTACCAGCACAGGTCACCGACCTTGGTGGTGTTCGTGCCACCGGACTTGTCGTCATTGCACGGCTTGTAACGCCGCTCGATGTAGCCCGGCTCCCAGCTCCAGCCGTCGCCGATCCAGCCGGGCTGGTTGTTGGAGGCTGCTGTGCGGCCGTCTATCGCCTGCGAGTTGTACCCCAGTGACACCTGCGGCTGCAGACCACCCGGCACCGACGGTGCACTGATCGGATAAGTCCAGCTGAACGCACCCGTCGCGCCCCCTGCACTCCATGAACCGGACGCTCCGAGCGAAGTTGCCTTGTAGTCGCCCGTCGAACCCGCGGCCGCTGCCGTTGCCGCGAGCACCGTCGCCCCTGCGGGAACGGATGCGCCCTTGGCGGCGCCAGCAGCTGCGGCCGTAGGGCCATGCAGCGGGACGGTCGCGGAGAGCGCACCTGCCTTGGTGTCATTCGTCGTCGCAAGCGGCTTGCCGGTCCGGCAGGCGGGCTTTTCCGGGGTGGTCAGCGAACAGGCGGGAAGCTGCACCAGCCGCAGACGGGCTGCCCAGTCTCCGCCGTAGGCGCCGCGGAACTCGCGGTAGTCAACCTGCACTCTGGCGGTGGCAGCGCCCCTGGCACCGTCGGCAGGGGCCACCGACAACAGGAGCCCGTGTACGCCTGCCTTTCGGGCCGCACCCTGGCTTGCGACCACAACTTTCATCTTGGCGGGCGGGTGCGCCTCGGAGCGCGCCTTGGAGGATGAGGACCCGACAGCAACCGGGAGGGTGCCCGCCCGCTTCGGCGCGGAAGCCGCCCCCGCCGCATTCAAGTCGACAGTCGCGCTGCCCGGCTGCGGCCAAGTTACCTTCGGCGCCGTCCACTTCTGCCCGGCCGCGTTGCTGCGCAGCTTCGTTCCGCCTGAGGCCACCTGCTTCACAGCCACCGTCGGCGGCTGCTTGAGCTTCGGGAGGTCAACCCCCTTACTGCCTGCAGCTGCCGCTGAAGCACTTGCAGGCAGCAAGCCCCCCATGACCGCGACCGCTATGAGCCCAGCCCATCCACGCGTGCCGAAACGGCTCACGCCCCACCCCCCGCGACGAAAGCAAATTTCGCCGAACATAGCAGCTGAATCGAGGTTCAGGAATATTCAATAAGTAGATGCGCAGTGAAAAATCTAGATTTACCGAATGCCCGAATTGATGAATGTGAGGTACTTGTGAGGATTTCGTGGGCGACATTAGGCCAGGTCAGTACCGCACGCTTCGAGCCACAGGCGGCTTCAAGTTGGCTGTGAACACGCTTCCGCCACATCCAGCGAAACGCTCCACGTCCAGGATGCGAGGAGGTTCAGACCGGGATTCCTATAGAGTCGACGCGAAATTCGGGCACATGAAAAAGGGGGAGTTGGATCGTGTCCATATCACTTAGGGGTGGGACCGCTCCGTGGAAATGGAGAATCCGCTTGCTGTGCGGCTTGCTCGCCGGTGGCCTCGTTGCGTCGGGGATGGCGGTCGGCTCGGCTCACGCCGACCCACCGCAGGTAACCGCAAGTACAGCGTCATCCGATCCGGCGGCTGATGGTTCGATGAGCGAGGAGGACAAGGCTCTCCAGGACGCTCAATCCTCCGGTCAGCCAGCGGAATTGGTATCGGCGCGCACCGAGGCGAGTGATACGTGGGCGCTGCCGGACGGGTCGTTCTCGGTGAGGCGGCATGGAACTGCGGTGCGGTTGTGGCGTAATGGCGCCTGGGTGGCCGCCGACCCCACGCTCAGCTTCGCGGCGGACGGATCGGTCGTACCGAAGTCGGCTTCGGTCTCGGTGAAGTTCTCCGGTGGCGGCAGCCGTCCGATGCTGTCCGGGGTCAAGGACGGGCGCACTCTGTCACTTACCTGGCCGAAGCCGCTGCCCAAGCCCACGCTCGACGGCAACGTGGCAACCTATCCCGAGGTGCTCGCCGGAGTGGACCTGCAGTTGAAGGCCGAAGTGGAGGGCTTCTCCCAGCTGCTCGTGGTCAAGACTGCCGAGGCGGCGAAGAACCCGGAACTGGCCAAACTACAGTTCGCGATGGACACCGTCGGACTGTCCGTGTCCAAAGACACGGACACCGGCACCTTGGTAGCTACCGACCCGGCCGGGCAGACCGTGTTCACCAGCCCCGCCCCACTCATGTGGGACTCCGGCGCACCTACCACGCCCGCCGCACGCGCCCTCGCGACGGCGCAGGAAGAGGCCACGGGGCCGGGTGACACGTTCGAGCCCGGCGTGGGCGCCGAGGACGTGCAGATGGGCAGCGCAGTCAGCGGCGACACCCTGACCATCACACCGGACCAGGGCCTGTTGAGCGGCGCGGACACCACCTACCCGGTGTTCATCGATCCCAGCTGGGCCTGGGGCGAATGGCAGCACTGGGCACGCGTCTACAAGCACTACCCCAAGACCTCCTACTGGGATGCCAAGGAGGTCGTGCGGGCCGGCTACGAGAGCGAGACAGGCGGTTCGGATCGGATCTCCCGCTCGTTCTTCCAGCTCGACACCAGCGACGTCACCGGAGCGCAGATCAAGGACGCCACCTTCCGGATCCGCAATACCTGGTCATGGTCCTGCCAGGACCGGCCGGTGGAACTCTGGGAGGTCGGTGACATCTCCATGAAGACGACCTGGGACAACCAGCCCGGCAAGATCGGCGGTGCCGCGCTGTCCACCGTGAACGACGCCAAGGGATGGAGCAAGGACTGCGCCGCCGGGAACCTGGAATTCAACGCCACCAGCGCGGTTCGCAAGGCGGCCGCGAACGGCGAGGCGAGCGTCACGCTGGGCTTGTACGCAAGCAATGAGGCGGACACGTTCGGCTGGAAGAAGTTCGACCCGAAGACCGCCACACTCGAGATCAAGTACAACCACCCGCCCAAGACACCCGCCGGCTTGGGCACCAACCCCCGCACCAGCTGCACCGCCGGCGGCAGCATCGGCAACACCGCGGTCAGCCTGTACGCGAAGATCGACGACCCGGACGGCGGGAACCTCACCGCTCACTTCCAGGCGTTCAAGGCCGGCTCCAACACCCCGGTGGTGGACACCAGTGTGCCCGCGCTCAAGGGTCGGGTGACCACAGTGGTACTACCCGCAGCCAGCACCCCCGGTGGTGACTACACCTGGAAAGTCCGCGCCAAGGACCCGGACGGGCTGTACTCGGCATGGAGCACCACGTGCAAGTTCACCTTGGACCGCAGCCGTCCCAGCCGACCACCTGTCATCACATCCGAAGGCAACAAGTACCCCAATGGTGACCAGGGCTGGCCCGATCCGACCGGCCCGGCCCGCTCGGAGGGGAAGTTCCTCCTGGCCGCGAACGGTGTCCCCGACGTCGTCGCCTACTACTGGTGGACCGACACCGACGCCGACGTTCACGAAACCCGTGCGAGCGCGCCAATCGCCCTGGTGACACCACCGTCCTACGGCCCGCAGCTCATCTACGCCTACAGCGTGGACGCGGCGGGTAACCGCTCCGACACCGCCACCTACCTGTACTACGCGACCCGGGCTCAGGGTCGAGACGAGCCCGGTGACCTCAACGGTGACGGTTTCACGGACATCTGGAACACCGACACCAACGGAACGTTGCTCACCTACTCCGGCCGCGGCGGACGGGAATTCTCCTCTGCCACCAACGGCGGCGGCACTTTCCCGGGTCAGCAGGTCACCTTCATGGGCGACTGGGGACAGGAGGGCTACAACGACCTCATCTCGCTCGAATACAACGAGAACGACAAGACGAACAAGCTGCGTGTCTACCCGAACAACGGCAAGGGGATGATCAACGCCGACAATTATCTTCAGTTGGCTGTCAAGTGCCCTGTGCCGAGCAGCAGGTGCAAGGGAGAAGCGGGCTGGACTGGAGACGACCACTGGTACAACGCCGAACAGATCACCACGGGCGGCGACATCAACGGCGACACATACGCCGACCTCCTGGTCAAGCAGGGCAAGACCTTGTGGGTCTACTACGGCAACCGGAGCACTCTGCTCGACAGAGTCCGCCCCCACCCAGTCCTGGTCGGCGAGACCGACTGGGACAAGTTCACCGTGGTCGTCCCCGGTGACCTCAATGGCGACAAGCTCCCCGACCTGCTGCTGCGCAACAACGCTTCGGGCGACCTGTACCGCGCCTACGGCCAAGCCGACCCCAACGGCATTCTCGATGCCGCGACGTGGGGCGGTGCCAGCAGCCGTGTCAAGATCGCCTCGGGCACCATGCCGCAGAGCCTCTACCCCACCATCGGCTCCTCCGGCGACCTCGACGGGGACAGCAACGCAGACAAGGTCAATGACGGCGACGGCATCCCCGACCTGTGGGCCCGCAAGAAGGACAACACCCTGATCGGCTGGCCCGGCCGCAAGACCGGCAACGACTACACCGGCATCGGTGCGTCCTTCCCCATCGACGGAGCCAACGGCGGCCGGCAGATCCCCGGCGGCACTACCCTGGCGAGCGGTCAGTCTCTGGCCTCAAACTCGGCCAAACTCACCATGCAGACCGACGGCAACCTCGTCATCACCTCCAACGCGAGCAAGACCCTGTGGTCCAGCAACACCGCCGGCAACAACGGCGCCACCGCACGCGTACTCGCCAACGGCAACCTCGCGGTCTACTCGGCCGACGGCAGCACTCCGCTGTGGAGCACCGACGTCCGCGAAACGCCGGACGCCACCCGGCCCGACGTCGAGCCCGGACTGACCGGCGCCGGCTACGTCCTGCTCCAGGACCGCGGCAATCTCGTCGTCCACAACGGAAAGGGCCAAGCCGTCTGGTCCAGCGGCACCGTCACCCGGCACGACTACAACGGCGACGGGCGCAGCGACATGGGCCTCTGGTACGACTACACCGCCGGTTCCGACGCCACGTACACGCTCCTGTCCAACACGAACGGCTCGTTCAAGGAGCCGATGAAGTCGTTCGCCGCCGCGGTCGGCGCGTGGGAGGCGGACAACATGAAGTTCGTCACCGGCGACTTCAACGGCGACGGACGCGGCGACATGGCGGCCCTCTACGGGTACAGCGACACCAGCATCAAGCTGTGGACGGCGCTCGGTAAGTCCGATGGCGGCTTCAGCGCACCCTTCTCCTCATGGAGCGCCAAGGCCGGCAGGATGCACACGAGCTACATGACCCCACAGGCCGGCGACTTCAACGGTGACGGGCGCGACGACATCGCTGTCTGGTACGCCTACCCCGACGGCACCACCAAACTGTGGACCTACACCGCCGGTGTCACAGGCGGCTTCAACCAGCCCTTCGAGTCCTGGTCCGCCCCCGGCGGTACCTGGCTCAGGAACCGCTGCAAGTTCGTCACCGGCGACTTCAACGGCGACGGGCGCGACGACGTCAGCGTCTTTTACGGCCAGGGCGACAACACCGTGCGCAACCACACCTTCCTCTCCACCGTCACCGGTGGGTTCGCCCAGCCGACATCGTGGTGGTACAGCGACGCCATCGACTGGAACCGCTCCACCCCGCACGCCGGTGATTTCAACGGGGACGGACGCGACGACGCCATGATCTGGTACGACTACGCCGACGGCAGCGACAAGGTCTCCACCTTCATCGCCGAGTCCCAGCCCGACGACCGCTTCGGGTCCGCCTTCGTCTCCCTCTCCAGCAACGCCGGCAGCTGGGACATCAAACGCAGCCAGCTCGTCATCGGCGACTACAACGGCGACGGACTCGACGACATCGGCGCCATGTACCACCAGCCTGACGGCGCCGTGAAGATGTGGACCTGGACCGCGCGGGCAGAGGACGCCAAATTCAACGGGGCGCTGGCCAGTTGGTCCTACACGGCATCCCAGTGGGGCTACGCATCAACCCGTTTCTTCAAGCCGTACAACTAGCGACACCTCACACCGCTCCCGGTAGCCGGCCGGCTACCGGGAGCGGCCACGTTCAGCTGCACCTCACGCTTAACCCATTCATCGCTGCGCCCCCGCGACTGGCGCAGGCATCAGACGGACTCCGGGAGGCACCGCGTGGTTCAGCCGAGCGGCATGTCCAGCACGGCCTTGCGGTGGCTGAACGTCTCCAGCGAGTAGCGGCCGTGGTAGTTACCCATGCCGCTCTCGCCGACCCCTCCGAAGGGCAGATCGGACACCGTGAGATGAGCCATCGGGAGGCCGAACCCGACGCCGCCCGAGGAGGTCTCCGCCAGCAGCCGGTCGCGGGTCGTGGCGGAATCCGTGAACGCGTACAAGGCCAGCGGCCTGTCCCGGTCGTTGATGAACGCGATGGCCTCGTCGAGGCCGGCGACCTCCACGATCGGCAGAATCGGGCCGAAGATCTCCTCGGACATGATCGGAGAGTCCGGCGACACTCCGGCCAGTACGGTCGGGGCGAGATAGCGGCTCGGGCGGTCGTGCTCGCCCCCGACGACCGGACGGCCCGAGCCGAGGAGGCCGGTCAGCCGTTCGAAGTGCCGTTCGTTGACGATCCGCCCGTATTCGGGCGAGGCCGCCGGGTCATCGCCGTACGCCTGCTGGACAGCAGTCTCCAAGGCGTCCTCGAGCTTGCTCGCGGTCACCGGGTCGGTGAGCACATAGTCCGGGGCCACGCAGGTCTGGCCCGCGTTGAGGAACTTCGTGGCTACGAGCCGGGAGGCCACCGTCTGCAGGTCCGTGCCCTGGTCGACGAACGCGGGCGACTTCCCGCCGAGTTCCAGAGTCACCGGGGTGAGGTGCTCGGCGGCCGCGCGCATCACGATGCGGCCCACGGTTCCGTTGCCGGTGTAGAAGATGTGGTCGAAGCGCTGCTCCAGCAGGGCGGTGGTCTCCGGGACGCCGCCTTCCACCACGGCAAGCGCGTCTCTGTCGACGAACCGCGGCAGCAGCTCGGCGATGACCCGGGAGGTGGCCGGAGCCAGCTCGCTCGGCTTGGCGACGACGCAGTTGCCCGCGGCGAACGCGCCGACCACCGGCGCGAGCAGCAGGTGCGCCGGATAGTTCCAGGGCGCGATGACCAGTACGACACCCAACGGGTCCTGCACCGTCCATGCCGTCGCCGTACGCAGACGTTCGGGAACCTCGACGGGCTCGGGCCGCAGCCACTCCTCCAGCTGTTCCAGGGTGTGGTCGATCCCGCCCACGGTGGAGCCGATCTCGGTACGGAACACCTCGCGCTCGCTCTTGCCCAGGTCCGTCCGGAGCGCGGCAGCGAACTCCTGACTGTGCTCGGTCAGCATGGTCCGCAGGCCGATCAGCTGCTCGGTACGCCAGGAGAGCGGCTTGGTACGCCCGGCGCGGAAGGTGGCACGCAGCCGGGCGACGACATCGGCGGGCTGTTCAGCGTGTGAGTGCACGACGGCTCCTCGATACGGATGTAGGTGCATCTACCAACAATGAAGTAGAGCCGGTACTTCGCCGTCGCCGAACAGACTTCGGCCGGCGTCGGCGCGCGCCTCAGTGGACAAGGGAGTAGCTCCGCCACGGTCTGGCGACGGGCGCGATGTTGTCGGACAACGTGGTCGCCACATACGTCGTTGTACCGCGGGAGCAGTTCGCGTTGGGGTACAGAACCATGTCCACCAGGGTGTTGTTGAAGACCTTGACCGCACCGGCGGGCCCGAGGCGGTGGCAGCCCGTGACGAGGGGGTTCGACACCGTCACCACACGGTCGTTCTCTGTGCTGTACGAGATGGTGCCCACCGCGTTGCGGCCGAGACCGGAACAGCCCGAGACGGCGAGGGTCAGGAGCACGGCCCCGGCGGCGACGCGGAGACGCCGGTGATCGGTCACGGACATGGGCGGTCCTCGTCTGTGCGGGAAAGTCCTGGTGAAGCCACCCTGCCGGTTTCCTGGCAGGGCGGCATCCGGGGAGCGGCCGGCCGGGCTACGGCGCCGCCGAGGCCGCACCGTGCCGCTGGGCGACGTGCCGCGTCCCCGCCGTCCGAGCCCCGGGAGGGGCACGCCAACACACGCCATATTCCAGCCCGTTGAGTGATCAATGGCATGAGTGGCGTCTTGTGGACATCTCTGCAGAAAGCGGTTGTCCGCCCCGCTGGCGCCCCGGGAGACTCATGGGCATACCCGCCGCAAGAGCGCGGGCATTCAGCTCGAGAACCAGTTGGGGGAATCACGCATGGCGTTACGCAAGGTGACCGCGTCGGTGTTCGCCGTCATGGCACTCGTCGCCGCAGCACTGATCGGACTCACCGGCACGGCCTCCGCCGCAAGCGGTAACAGCCACCAGGACTTCGCCGCCCAGGCGAAGCAGGCGGGGCTGACCGGCGCCCGGGCGAAGCAACTGCAGACCACGGTCGACGGCTACCTCACCACGGTGGGCGGGAAGCAGATCGCCGCCAACAAGATCGAACTGGCGGGCAAGGGCGAGATCGTCGTCGCCGTACCCGGAGAGCGCTACGCCCGCGACCTGAGCAGCGCGGCGGGCCCGAGGGCTGCCTGTCCGTACGAGAACTTCTGCATGTGGACCGGCACCAGCTTCACCGGCACCCAGTTCAACCTGTGGAAGTGCCAGACATACGACCTTTCGAACTGGAACGGCCCCGGATCCTGGAGCAACAACCAGACCCCGGGCACCCGGGCCAGGTTCCTGGACCGCGGCTACAACACCATCTACACAACGCCCGGCGCGTACGCCAACAACGGCAATTACGACTGGGCCCCGGTCTGGCACGTCATCCCGTGCTAAAGGTCCCCTGAGACAACGCCGGGCCAGAGGCGAACTGCTTCTGGCCCGGATCATTGCTCTGTCGGCTGAGCGCCGCTGACCTTCCAGGCCCGGGACGTCGGTGCGGCAAGCTCGGCCAGGTGGTGCAGCGAGTTGGTGAGATGCTCAGGGCCGAACGGCGGGAACTGGATGTACTCCCGGATGAACTGCGGCACCGCCGACCAGTCGTAGGTGAGCGTGACCTCAGTCTCGGACGGACCGAGCGGCGCAAGGTCGTAACGCCAGATCCAGCCGCCGAACTCCAGGTGACCGTCGCCCTTCTCCTGCCCCGTCAGCCAGCCAATGGCGCGCGGCGGGTCGAGCACCTGGACCTTGTTGGCCACCTGGTAGTCACCGTCTGGATGGTTGGCGTGATACATGTCCATCCGGAAAATCTGGCCCACCTCGGTCAGCGGCGCCCGGTCGGCAGCTTCCTGAACCCAGCCGGTGCCGTCGATCGCAGAGTGGGTCGTCGGGTCCGCCAGCACCGCGAACACCCTCTCGGCGGGCACGGCGACAGTCAGGGTGGCACTCACGTTCTCCTGGTCCACGGTGTGCACGCTCCTTGTCATCTCATCTTGGGCCTCCCGCAGGCGCGGAAGGGGGACGTTCCCACCATGCAGACGACGCGGCGAGGCGGAACTCATCGGTCGTGTGAGCGCAACCCGCCCCGCGTACGACGCCAGGCACCGACTGCGCCGGTCACGCCGGCGCCGCCTCACCAGCACCGATCCCGCACCTGCCGCTACCAGTGGCAAACGGCCCACGACCAGGGCACATAACGAGGGACTGCCCGGCTGGTGTGCCGCCGACGGAGAGACGCTCGGCTTGGCCCACAGACGGTCCAGGGCGCATGAGACGGCTCCGGGCCGATGGCGTACTGCCATCGGCCCGGAGCCGTTTTATGCCAGGGGAGCGCTCTGACCTGCGCTTACAGCACCGGCAGGTTCTTGCGCAGCTCGAAGGCCGTGACCTCGCTGCGGTACTCCTCCCACTCCTGCTTCTTGTTCCGCAGGAAGAAGTCGAAGACATGCTCACCCAGCGTCTCGGCGACCAGCTCGCTGCGCTCCATCAGCGCGATCGCCTCGCCGAGGTTCTGCGGCAGCGGCTCGATGCCCATCGCCCTGCGCTCCGCGTCGGAGAGCGCCCACACGTCGTCGTCCGCGCCCGCCGGGAGTTCGTAGCCCTCCTCGATGCCCTTGAGGCCCGCCGCCAGCAGGACCGCGTACGTCAGATAGGGGTTCGCGCCCGAGTCGATGGAGCGGACCTCGACACGGGCCGAGCCGGTCTTGCCCGGCTTGTACATCGGGACGCGGATCAGGGCCGAGCGGTTGTTGTGGCCCCAGCAGATGTACGAGGGGGCCTCGCCGCCCGCGCCCGCGCTGCGCGCCGAGCCGCCCCAGATGCGCTTGTAGGAGTTCACCCACTGGTTGGTCACGGCCGAGATCTCCGCCGCGTGCTTGAGCAGGCCCGCGATGAAGGAGCGGCCGACCTTCGAGAGCTGGTACTCCGAGCCCGACTCGTAGAAGGCGTTCCGGTCGCCCTCGAAGAGTGAGAGGTGGGTGTGCATGCCGGAGCCCGGGTACTCGCTGAACGGCTTCGGCATGAACGTCGCCTGCACGCCCTGCTCCAGCGCGACCTGCTTCATGACCAGGCGGAAGGTCATGACGTTGTCCGCGGTGGACAGCGCGTCCGCGTACCGCAGGTCGATCTCCTGCTGGCCCGGCGCGCCCTCGTGGTGGCTGAACTCCACCGAGATGCCCATGGATTCCAGCATGGTGATCGCCTGCCGGCGGAAGTCCATGCCGACGTTCTGCGGGGTGTGGTCGAAGTAGCCGGAGTTGTCCGCAGGGGTGGGGCGGGTGCCGTCGAGCGGCTTGCTCTTCAGCAGGAAGAACTCGATCTCCGGGTGGGTGTAGAAGGTGAAGCCCAGGTCGGAGGTCTTGGCGAGGATGCGCTTCAGTACGAAGCGGGGGTCGGCGAAGGACGGGGAACCGTCCGGCATCAGGATGTCGCAGAACATCCGCGCCGTGCCGGGCGCCTCGGCGCGCCACGGCAGGATCTGGAAGGTGCTCGGATCCGGCTTGGCGATCATGTCGGACTCGTAGACCCGCGCGAAGCCCTCGATCGCGGAGCCGTCGAAGCCGATGCCCTCGTCAAAGGCCTGCTCGAGCTCGGCGGGCGCCACCGCGACCGACTTCAGGAAGCCGAGCACATCGGTGAACCACAGGCGCACGAAGCGGATGTCGCGCTCCTCGAGCGTACGGAGCACGAATTCCTGCTGCTTATCCATTTCCACCCATCCTTGCTGGTCAAGCCGCCTGCTCCGCACGAGCATGCCATCCAAGAGTTTCAGGCGCGTTGCGGACCGCGTCCACTGCCCGCGCCGCCGGTGCCCGCTGTACCGGCAGTACCGGCAGTACCGGCAGTACCGGCAGTGCCCATTGTGGGTCAGGAACGTACCCGGAGACGACCCTGAGGCCCCCTTCGCTCCTTCCCCACTCCCTCCCCGCCACTTCCCGGGAGGTGGGGGATGGCTGTTATCAGCCCCATATGAGGTGCGTAGCACCGCTGCCTACTACCATCTGCGGCCATGGGGGGTTCCCGGCTCAACCACATCGCGCGCACCGCGCGTCCCATGGCACTGGTGACTGCCGTGACGACGCTCCTCAGCGCGCTCTTCATCTGTCTGAGCCCGTCGGCCCCCGCCCCGCACCACACCGCCCGGCCGGACGTCCCGACCGCGTACACCTGCCCGTACGACGACGGCTCCTGCGGTCTGCTGCCGCTCGTCAGCCCGGCCGTGCTCACCGCGCCGCCGCTGGACTCCCCGCTCGAGGCCGGCGCACAGCCCCCGCATCTCGACCTGCCGGCTCCCACCGGCCGGCTGCCCCGCTCCGGGGCGCTCGCACGCGCCCCGGACCTTCACGTTCTTCAAGTGCTGCGGACGTAACAGGTCGCGCCTCCCCCAGCCCCTTGATCACTGCAGACTTCACGAAGGACGACAACCACCATGACTTCCCGCAATAACGACCGCCGGGCCCGGATAGAAGAGATGCGCCGCGCCGAGCAGAGCCGCGAGCGCCGTAACCGCATCATCACGATCGGCATCAGCGCTGTCGTCGTCGCCGGCCTTGTCGGCTTCGGCGTCTTCGCGCTCAACAAGGAGTCGGACAAGAAGGAGCAGAAGGTCGCCGACGCCAAGGCTCCCATCACCGGCGAAAAGTCCTGGAACGCGAAGAAGCTCGGCCGCACCCATGTCACCAAGACGGTCACCTACCCGATGAAGCCGCCGGTCGGCGGCGACCACAACCAGGTGTGGATGAACTGCAACGGTGACGTCTACAAGGAGCCGATCCCGGACATGAACGCCGTGCACTCGCTGGAGCACGGCGCGGTCTGGGTGACGTACAACGACAAGGCTCCCGCGGCCGATGTGACCAAGCTCGGCGAGAAGGTCAAGAAGACTCCGTACACGCTGATGAGCCCGGTCAAGGACCAGTCCGGTGCGATCATGCTCAGCGCCTGGGGCAAGCAGGTCACCGTCGACAGTGCCGACGACCCGCGCGTGAACCAGTTCTTCACCAAGTACGTCCAGGGCACGCAGACCCCCGAGCCCGGCGCGGCGTGCACCAACGGTCTGGGCGCCAAGTGACGGGGATGACCCGTACGCACTGGGCGGCCATCACGGCGGTCGTGCTCGCGCTGCTCTTCGCGGGGGCCGCCACGGTGGCCTCCGCGGGCGGCAGCGGCAATGACGGCGCCACGTCCCGTACGCCGTCGGCGGCTTCGGCGGACGCTGGCTTCGCGCGCGACATGTCGGTCCATCATCAGCAGGCGGTGGAGATGTCCTTCATCGTCCGGGACCGTACGAAGGACGACGAGGTGCGCCGCCTCGCGTACGACATCGCCAACACCCAGGCCAACCAGCGCGGGATGATGCTGGGCTGGCTGGATCTGTGGGGGCTGCCGAAGGTCTCCACGGACAGCGAGCCGATGGCGTGGATGATGCCGGACATGAAAGGCGGTCACGCCGCGCACTCCGGGCATCAGGCCAAGGACGGCTCGCTGATGCCGGGCATGGCGACCAATACCGACCTGGGGCGGCTCGGCAAAGCCAGTGGCAGGCAGGCCGAGATCGAATATCTCCAGCTGATGATCATCCACCACAACGGCGGCATCTCGATGGCCGAGGGCTGTGTGAAGCTCTGCACGGTCGAAACGGAGCGGGATCTCGCCCAGGGCACGGTGGACGCCCAGCGCTCGGAGGTCGGCCTGATGGTCGATCTGCTGCACAAGCGAGGCGCCGAGGTCCGTACCTGAGGACCTGAAGATCCCGGTGCCGGGGCCTGAAGATCCCGGTGCCGGGGCCTGAGGGTCCCGGCCGCGCTCAGCCGTCCGTCCCGGTCAGCCGCCAGGCGATCCGGGGCGGACGGATGGCGGCGCAGAGCGGCATGCCCTGCCCGTCCGTCAGCCCGAGGCCGGTCTCCACGATGCCGCCGGCCAGAGCCTCTTCCGGCAGGTCCGCGAGGAAGACCTTGGCCCGGCGGAACATCGCGAAGTCGCCGCCCGGCGGCAGCTCACCCCAGGTCAGATAGATGAAGCGCTCGCCACGACGCCCCTGGACGTACGGGCCGCGGAAGTCGGCCGTTCCGTCGGGCGCGGTGACGGTCTCGACGGGGATCTCGAATACCGCATCGGCCGCGTCGGCGGACACCAGCTGGTCGGGATCCCTGCCGCGCTGGGTGCCCACATGGATGTGGCGGTATTCGCCGCAGGCGCTGCCGGGCAGCTCATGGCCCGTGATGCGCAGGGTCAGCCGTGCCATGTCAGAGGGCCCCTTTCACCGGATTCGAGCGGGTCTACGCGAGCGGCTGAGACGCCGAACCGGAGCCGTCCCGGGTGGCCCGCACGGCCCGCCCGGCTCGCCCGACCCGCGAACCGTAGCTGTCCAGGATCGTCCGGGCCACCGCCTCCGGACGGTCCAGCATCATCAGATGGCCTGCCGGTTCGACCGCCTCGAAGCGGCCGCCGAGCTGCCGGGCAAGCGCACGCTGCCGCTCCACCCACCGCGTCCCGCCGGCCGTCGCCCCGGCCGTCGCGGCGAGGACCGTGACCGGGACGTCCGGCATGGCGTGGCGCTCGCGCAGGGCGAGGAGCTCGGCGGCGACGGCGCGGTAGTGAGTGTTCTCCAGCAGGGCGCCCTGCAGCACCCGGGAGGTGGCGTAGCAGCGGCGTACGAGATCGGCGGGGGCCGGGTCGCCGCCGCCGGTGCGGGAGAGGCGGACCATGGCGCGGCGGGTGAGCGGTCCGAGGGCCGCGGGCATTCCGGCGGCGGCGAGCGCGGTGCCGAGCGTACGGGCGGCGGCGGTGCGCAGTGCGGGTGCGGCGGGCACGCGCGCGTGCTCCTCGACGCTGGAGTCGACGAGGACAACGGCCGCGGTACGGGCGGGGTGGAGGCGGGCGAAGGCCTCGGCGTGGAAGCCGGCGATCGAGTGCCCGACGACGGTGGCGGGCCCGTCCTGGCCGGGCCCGTCCAGGACGAGGGCGTCGAGGACGCCCGCGATGCGATGAGCCTCCCCGGCGGCGGAGGGCGGTACGGCGGCCGGGCCGCTCAGCCCGTGTCCGGGCCGGTCGAAACGGACGACGGTGCGGTGTGGTGCGAGCAGCGGCACGACCGGGTCCCAGTCGAACCAGCTCATCGCGAGGCCCGCGCTCAGTACGCAGACCGGGCCGCTGCCTTCGACGACCACATGGTGCGGTACGCCTCCCACTCGTACAAAGGTCACCGTCGCTCCTTCGCCCCCTCCCGCGCCAGGGACAGCGCGAGCACCCTCGGCCAGCCTGCCACGAAGACCACGTGGAGCCATCACCCGCCCCCCGTGACCAGGTGCGGCGGCCTGCCTGGAAGGTGGCGCCGACGGAGGGTCCGGACGATGGCGAGCACTCCCGGCGGGGCGATGCAGACACTTCCGGACATTATGGGCTAATAGTTGGAGGTGAGAGGGCGGGTCGCACGTTGACGCATACCGGGTGGGGGTAGCGTGCGGGCCATGGCGATCGGTCGGCGTGCGCGGTTCGGGCAGCCGCTGCTGTTCGTGGCGCTGCTGTTCGGGATCGCCACGATGCACACGGCGGGACGCCCGGTGCCGGTGCACGGTGACGTTGCGCACAGGCACACGGTCCCGTCCGCGCGGCAGGAGCACACGGTCCCGGCCTCCGCGGCGGGGCACACCCTCTCGTCCTCGGCGGTGGACATGACGCTCCCTGGGGGCCAACACACCGCCGGTCCCGTGAGCCTGCAGAACGCCGGACCGGACTTCCCGGGCATAGGCATGGACCTGATGACGCTGTGCCTCGCCGCGCTGGACACCTTCACCTTCGTCCTGCTGACGGCGGGGCTGCTGCGGACCGACCCCGTCGCTCTGCTCGCGGCCTGGCACGCCCGGATACTCCGTGCACTGTGGCCCAACCCGCCTCTCCGCAAGACCCTCCTCGCCAGGCTGTCGGTGCTGCGGATCTAGAAATGCGCCCGGCTGCCTGGGAACCTCCGCGCTCCGAGCGGTGTACCAGAAGCAGCAGACGCGCCCATCTGCCACGCATCACCACACACCACGAGGTGCACAGTCATGCGCGCTCACCACACGCGCCGCGCCGTGCTCGGCGCAGCAATCGCCGCCGCCGGTACGGGAGTTCTGGCCGCCTGCTCCGACTCGTCGGGCACCGGCCACGGATCGACGAACCACGGCGGCAGCCCTCCGAAGGCGACGCCCAAGGCGACGCCGCAGGCCTATGTCGCCCCCGACGGGCCGGAGGGCTTTGTCTCCGCCGACGGCCCGGATGTCATCGGGCGCGAGGAGGCACGGGACTCCGGTCCTGTCCGCACCTTCAAGCTGACCGCCACGGCCACCCGGCTGGAGCTGGGCGGCGGCCGGACGGTCAGGACGTGGGCGTACGGGGACCGGCTGCCGGGCAAGGAGGTCCGCCTCAAGGCCGGTGAGATCCTCTCACTCTCCCTCGCCAACCACCTGCCGCAGGACACCTCGCTGCACTGTCACGGCATCTCGATGCGCAACGACATGGACGGGGTGCCGGGTGTGACGCAGCAGCCGATCCGCCCGGGCTCGGAGTTCACCTACCGCTTCAAGGTCTCCAACCCGGGGACGTACTGGTTCCATCCGCACTCGGGTGTGCAGCTTGATCGCGGTATGTACGCCCCGCTGATCGTGGAGGACCCGAATGAGCCGATGTCGTACGACAAGGAGTGGGTCGTCCTCCTGGACGACTGGGTGGACGGGGTCGACGGCTCCACACCGGAGGCGGTCCTGGCAGAGCTGAACCACGGCAGGGCCGGACACTCGGGCGAGCACATGATGTCCATGGCACCCCCGGCCGGGAAGGCGAAAGGCCCGTCGCGGGTCAAGAGAGGCGCGACCAGCAAGCTGCTCGGCGGCGAAGGGGGCGATGTCGCCTACCCGTACTACCTGATCAACGGGCGGATGCCGGACGACCCCGCGCAGTTCACCGCCAAGCCCGGCGACCGCATCCGGTTGCGCATCATCAACGCCGGCGGCGAGACGGCCTTCCGGGTGGCGCTCGGCGGCCACAAGCTGACGGTCACCCACACCGACGGCTTCCCCGTCCGCCCCACCAAGACCGATTCCCTGCTCGTGGGCATGGGTGAGCGGTACGACGTGCTGGTCACCGCCGGGGACGGGGTCTTTCCGCTCACCGCGCTCGCCGAGGGGAAGAAGGCCTCGTCGATGGCCGTGCTGCGCACCGGCCGCGGGGCGCTCCCTGCGCCGTCCGTGCGTCCGGCGGAGCTGAACCGGAAGGTGCTGTCGTCGGCCGCCCACCTCGAACCCGACGAGTCGGTGGCCCTGACCCGGCGCAGACCGGACCGCATCATGAGGATCAAGCTGACCGGTGGCATGAAGAAGTACGACTGGGCCTTCGACGAGAAGCCCTACTCCCCGGACCGGCTCTATCCGGTCCGCGCCCACGAGCGGGTCCGCATGGTGTTCATCAACACCACGGAGATGTGGCATCCCATCCATCTGCACGGCCACACCTTCGCCCTGGCCGGCATCAACGGGTCCGGCGCCCGCAAGGACACGACGGCGGTCCTGCCGCACCGCAAAGTGACCGTGGACTTCGACGCCGACAACCCGGGCCTGTGGATGCTGCACTGCCACAACATCTACCACTCGGAGTCCGGGATGATGACGACCGTCGCCTACCGCGCGTAGCCCTGGGGGGAGGGGCGGGGTCACGAACCCCCGCCCCGGGGACCTGGCTCGCCGGGATTCGGTCCCCGGACACTCTCGCCGGTGGGCATGGGGGTGGCACTCACCACACGACGGAGACATCGCGTCAGAGAGACGATTACACTGGGCCGCGTGCCTCAACTACGCCTCGCTCTGAATCAGATCGACTCGACCGTCGGCGATCTCGCCGGCAACGCCGAGGCGGTCGTGCACTGGACCCGGCACTCCGCCGAGCAGGGGGCGCATCTCGTCGCCTTCCCCGAGATGGTGCTGACCGGCTATCCCGTCGAGGACCTGGCCCTGCGGTCGTCGTTCGTCGAAGCGTCCCGGGCCGCCCTGCGCGCGCTCGCCGTACGCCTGGACGACGAAGGCTTCGGCGAGCTGCCGGTCATCGTCGGCTACCTCGACCGTTCCGAGCGGGCCCAGCCCCGCTACGGCCAGCCCGCCGGGTCGCCGCAGAACGCCGCCGCCGTGCTGCACCGCGGTGAGGTGGTGCTCAGCTTCGCCAAGCACCACCTGCCCAACTACGGCGTCTTCGACGAGTTCCGCTACTTCGTGCCCGGCGACACCATGCCGGTGATCCGCGTGCACGGCATCGACGTGGCGCTCGCGATCTGCGAGGACCTCTGGCAGGACGGCGGCCGTGTCCCTGCCACCCGCTCCGCCGGGGCCGGGCTGCTGGTCTCCGTCAACGCCTCGCCGTACGAGCAGGACAAGGACGACACCCGGCTCGAGCTGGTGCGCAAGCGCGCCCAGGAGGCCGGGTGCACCACCGCGTATCTCGCCATGATCGGCGGGCAGGACGAGCTGGTCTTCGACGGCGACTCGATCGTCGTCGACGCGGACGGCGAAGTCGTCGCCCGCGCCCCGCAGTTCGCGGAGGGTTGCGTCGTCCTCGATCTGGAGCTGCCGGCTGCAGGGGACGTACCTGCGGGCGTGGTCGACGACGGGCTGCGGATCGAGCATGTCGTGCTCTCCGAGGAGCCGCTGCCGGCGTACGAGGCGGAGCTCGCCGGCGGTTACGCCGACCGGCTCGACGACGACGAGGAGGTGTACTCCGCGCTGGTCGTGGGCCTGCGCGCGTACGCGGCCAAGAACGGCTTCCGGTCCGTGCTGATCGGGCTCTCCGGCGGTATCGACTCCGCGCTGGTGGCGGCGATCGCCTGCGACGCCCTCGGCGCGCAGAACGTGTACGGCATCTCCATGCCGTCCAAGTACTCCTCGGACCACTCCAAGGGCGACGCGGCCGAGCTGGCCCGCCGCACCGGGCTCAACTTCCGCACCGTACCGATCGAGCCAATGTTCGACGCGTACATGGACGCGCTCCAGCTGACCGGTCTCGCCGAGGAGAACCTCCAGTCGCGGCTGCGCGGCACGACACTGATGGCCGTCTCCAACCAGGAGGGCCACATCGTGCTCGCGCCGGGCAACAAGTCCGAGCTGGCGGTGGGCTATTCGACGCTGTACGGCGATTCGGTCGGCGCGTACGGGCCGATCAAGGACGTCTACAAGACGACGGTCTTCCGGCTCGCGAAGTGGCGGAACCGGGCGGCGGAGGAGCGCGGTCAGACCCCGCCGATCCCCGAGGCCTCCATCACCAAGCCGCCGAGCGCGGAGCTGCGCCCCGGCCAGGTCGACACCGACTCGCTGCCGGACTACGACGTACTGGACCGGATCCTGGAGCTGTACGTCGACCGGGACCAGGGCAAGGACGCGATCGTCGCGGCCGGCTTCGACGAGGAGCTGGTGGCGAAGACACTGCGGATGGTGGACACGGCGGAGTACAAGCGGCGCCAGTACCCGCCGGGCACCAAGATCTCGGCGAAGGGCTTCGGCAAGGACCGGCGGCTGCCGATCACGAACCGCTGGCGGGAGACGACGAGCGGCTGAGTTCCGGCTCCGCGGTACGGGGGCTTCCTGCGGCGATCACGCGGGAGGCCCCCTTTGCCGTGGCCCGCCCGTCCAGGCCGTCCAGGCCGTCCAGGCCGCCCCGGTCGAGGAGGCCCGCCGTCACCGCGATCGCCAGGCCGGCGGCGGCGAGGACCGCGCCGACGACGGCCGGTGAGGTCCAGCCCCAGCCCGCCGCGATGGCCGCGCCGCCGAGCCAGGCGCCGCCCGCGTTGGCGAGGTTGAACGCCGAGTGGTTCGAGGCGGAGGCGAGCGTCGGCGCGTCCTGCGCCTTCTTCATGACCAGCATCTGCAGCGGTGTGGTCGTGATGAAGCCGACCGCACCCAGCACCACCACCGTGACCAGGGCCGCCCACTGGATGTGCGCGGTGAAGCGGAAGGCGACCAGCACGAGCGCGAGGGCGGCCAGCGAGCCGTACAGCGTGGGGCGCAGCGCCCGGTCGGTCAGCGGTCCCGCGGCCAGCGCGCCGAGCGTCATGCCGATGCCGAAGAGCGCGAGGACCAGCGTCACCGAGGACGCGCCGAAGCCCATCACCTCGGTCGTCATGGAGGCGAGGTAGGAGTACACCGCGAAGACGCCGGCGAAGCCGAAGACCGCGGTGAGCAGTCCGAGCAGCACCTGCCGGTTGCCCAGTGCGCGCAGCTCGCGGCCCACGCTCTGGTGCGCGTCGACGGGTACGTACGGAACGAGGCGGGCGAGCGCGGCCATCGCGACCAGGCCGATCACGGTGACGACCAGGAAGGTGGCCCGCCAGCCGAGGTTCTGGCCGAGCAGGGTGGCCGCCGGTACGCCGACGATATTGGCGACCGTGAGGCCGAGGAACATCGTCGCCACGGCCCGCGCCTGCCGCCCGTCCGCGACCAGCCGCGCGGCGACGACCGCGCCGACGCCGAAGAACGCGCCGTGCGGCAGCCCGGCGAGCACGCGACCGGCGATCAGCCAGCCGAAGCCGGGCGCGAGGGCGGAGGCGAGGTTGCCGACGACGAAGAGCGCCATCAGCAGCAGGAGCATCCGCTTGCGCGGTATGCGGGAGCCGAGGGCGGTCAGCAGCGGTGCGCCGATGACGACGCCGATCGCGTACGCGGAGACGAGGTAACCCGCCGTGGGAACGGAGGTGTTGAGGTCGTCCGCGACATTGGGCAGCAGGCCCATCATCACGAACTCGGTGGTGCCGATACCGAAGGCGGAGACGGCGAGCGCGAGCAGCGCGAGCGGCATGGAGTGCCCTTCCGAGGTTAGTTCTCCTTCTAAACAAATGCTCGCACGCGGATTGTTCCTCCCGGTGAACGGGTGGTTGCCGTCACACAACTGGGGGCTCCGCCCCCCAGCCCCCCCCAGACCCCCGCGCCTCGAAACGCCGACGAGGCCGGATCCGAGGCGGAGGTCACATCTTTATGCGCGCCGCGATCGGCAAGTGGTCGCTGTCGGTCTGCGGCAACGTCCAGGAGGAGACCGGCTCGACACCCTTCACCATGATCTGGTCGATGCGCGCCATCGGGAACGCCGCGGGCCAGCTGAAGCCGAAGCCGTCGCCCGCCGCGCCCTGGGTGGAGCGCATCTGGGAAGTGACGGCGTTCAGCGAGCGGTCGTTCATCGTGCCGTTGAGGTCGCCGAGCAGCACGACCTTGCGGTGCTGCTCGTGGGCGATCGCCTCGCCGAGCGCGTCCGCGCTGTTGTCCCGCTGGTTGGCGGTGAAGCCGGAGTTGAGCTTGACGCGTACGGACGGCATATGGGCCACATACACCGCGACCTCTCCCTCGGGCGTCGTCACCGTGGAGCGCATGGCGCGGGTCCAGCCCAGCCGGATGTTGACGGGCTGTGTGTCGCTCATCGGGTACTTGCTCCACAGCCCGACGGTGCCCTGCACCGAGTGGTACTTGTACGTCCCGGCCAAGGCCTCTTCATACGTGGCGACCTGACCGGCCGGCAGCTCCTGCAGCGCGAGTACGTCCGCGCCCGAGGCGGCGACGTCCTTGGCCGTGCCCTGCGGGTCCGGATTGTCGGCGTTGACGTTGTGCGTGGCGACGGTCAGATCGCCGCCGCCGCCCGACTTCTCGGTGTGCAGCCCGCCGAAGAGATTGAGCCAGACAACGGCCGGCACCAGCAGGGCGATCAGCGCGGTGGCCGAGCGCCGCAGCAGCGCCACGACCAGGATCACCGGGATGAAGATCCCCAGCCATGGCAGAAAGGTCTCGGTGAGGCTGCCCAGGTTGCCGATCCGGTTCGGGATCTGCGCGTGGAAGCTCATCAGCAGGGCGAGGAGTACGGCGACGGCCGCGAGAGCGATGCCGCGCCGCCAGATGCCGGGGTCGCCGCGCCAGCGGTCGAGCAGGCTCCGGACCCGGGATCCGGTAGGCCGGTTCGCCGGGCCGCCGTTCCCGGTCTCCGTCATTTCCGCCTGCGCCATGGAGCTGTCCTCACTGCCTTGCCGTCACGCCGTCCTCGCCGTTGACCCTAGGGGATGACGGGTGATTTCCCTGCCGTCGCCGGACGGCCGTACTGCCTCGATGACGACAGGGCGGCGCGCGGGGTTCCGGTCCCCGGCCGGGGCAGGGACGCTGTGACAGAACCCGCACACTTCGGACTGGGCGGAAAAGTGGCTGTTCAGCGGGGCGGGCGCACACCTTCCAGCACCGCGTCGACGAGCCGCTCCGCGCTGCCCTCGCCAGGCATCCCGTCCGGCCGCAGCACGGTCCGTACCAGCATCGGGCCGACAAAGAGATCGCCGAGCAGCTCGAAGTCGAGGTCGGCCCGGATCTCGCCGTTCGCGATCCCGCGCCGCAGCACCTTGTCCATCAGCTGCCGGCGCGGGAGTACCGAGGTGCGGTGGTACATGTCCCACAGCTTGGGATAGCTCTGCATCTGCGCGAAGACGTTGTGCAGCAGGGCCGAGGAGCGTTTGGCCAGGCCGCGCCGGCGCATCATCTCGATCATCGCGACCAGATCGTCGCGGACCGAGGTGCCGGGCAGCGGCGGGTCCACCGGTTGCATCGAGCGGACGACATCGACGAAGAGGGCCTCCTTGCCCTCCCAGCGGCGGTAGATGGTGGCCTTGCCGACGCCGGCGGTGCGGGCGATGCGCTCTATGGAGAGCTCCGAGAGGGGTACGCCCTCTTCGAGGAGACCCACCACGGCCTCGACGATCGAACGCTCGACGGCCTCGCTGCGGGGCCGACCGCGCCGCGCCGCGGCGGAGGCGGAGGAGGAGGCGGCGGAGGCGGAGGCGGCCGGCCCGGGCCCCGATACGGAGGCGGACGCCGCGCCGGAGCCGCCCGGCACCGGGGCCACCCCGGACGCCGAAGCCGCTGCGGCAGACCCCGCGTCGCGGGGCGGGCGGTCGCGGCGGGCGGCGGGATCGGCATTGCGGCCGCGGTTGTCCTGGTGGTCGCTCACCGGCACGTCCGGCCCGCCTCTCGTCATCGTCATCGCCCGCTGACGGGCAGCGCCCGCCCCGGAGCGCCTTCGGCGCTTTCCCGTTCCGGCTCGGGATCTCCGTCCGGCAGGAAGACCGCCACCACCAGCGCGCCGATCAGTGCCACACCCGTCGAGACCATCGCCGTCAGATGCATCGCGTGCAGGAACGCCTCGTTCGCCGGGCCGATCAGCGCCTTACCCGCCGGGCCGAGTCTCTCCGCAGCCGCGAGCGTCGACTCGATCGATTCACCCGCGGCATGGCGGGCGCCCCTCGGGACCACTGAGAGGTGCCCCTCGATCGCCCCCCGGTACTGCGTGGACAGCAGCGAACCGAGCACCGCGACACCCAGTGCCCCACCGACCTGGCGGAACGTGTTGCTGACCGCCGAGCCGGACCCCGCCTTCTCGCGGGGCAGCGACTGCATCACCGAGACCGTCACCGGGGGCGTGATGAGCGCCATCGCCGTGCCCTGCACAAAGAGGACCACTCCGATCCCCCACACCGGGGTCGAGGCATCGAACATAACGAAAGCGCCCAGCACCATGGCGACCAGCAGCATGCCGACCGTGCACACCGCCCGCGCCCCGAACCGGTCGACGATCAGCCGTGCGCGCAGCGAGACGACCATCTGCGCCACGGCCAGCGGCAGAATGAGCAGGCCCGCTTGCAGCGGGCCGTAGCCGCGCACGCTCTGCAGATAGAACGCGGAGAAGAAGGTCACGCCCGTCAGCGCGAAGAAGACCAGCGCGATCGCGGTGACCGCCGCCGCGAAGGCCGGCCTCTTGAAGTACGTGATGTCGATGGCCGGATGGTCGCTGCGCCTCTCGTGGAGTACGAAGCAGACGAGTACCACCAGACCGCCCAGCATCGGCAGCAGCACGGACGGCGCCGAGAAGTCCGCCAGCTCTCCGCCGCGGATGATTCCGTACACCAGCAGGATCAGCCCGATGACGGACAACGCTACGCCGAGCGGGTCCATACGCCCGGGGTTCGGGTCTCTGGAGTCCGGCAGGAGCAGCGCCATCGCGATCAGCGCGACGACCACGACCGGCACATTGATCAGGAAGATCGAGCCCCACCAGAAGCGTTCGATGAGCAGCCCGCCGGTGATCGGGCCGATGGCCATGCCGACGCCGACGCTGCCCGCCCAGATGCCGATGGCCCTGGGCTGCTCGTGGCGTTCGAACACGTCCATCACTACGGCGAGGGTCGCCGGCATCACGAAGGCCCCGCCGAAGCCCATCACCGCGCGGTACGCGACCAGCTCGCCGGGCGAGCCGGAGAACGCCGCGAGGGCCGAGCCGACGCCGAAGACGGCGACGCCGAAGAGCAGCACCTTCTTGCGGCCGATGCGGTCGCCGAGGAGACCCGCGGTGAAGAGAAGTCCGGCGAAGACGAGCGTGTAGGAGTTGATCGCCCACTCCAGCTGGCTCTGGGTGGCGCCGATGCCGGTGGGCTCGGGGCCGGCGATCGTCTTGACGGCCACGCTCAGGATCGAGTTGTCCAGCACGACGATGAGCAGGCTGAACATCAGGACCGTGAGGATCGCCCAGCGGCGGCGGTGGACGGCTTCGGGGATGCGGGGGGCGGCTTCGGGTATGCGGGGGGCGGCAGGTGTGCCGGACGCTGTCGACATGGACCTCAGCCTGGCTATTCCGATACGAGACCGTCTCGTATAGGAACACACTCTACCGAAGGGACGGGTCCCCTTCCGCCGGAGCGGCACGAGGTGCCACCATGTAGGGGATCCGGGGACGCCGTCAGGGCGCCTCGAGATGACGAAGGAGCCGTTGAGCCATGACGCTTCAGGCTGCCCCGAAGCCCTCCGACAGCAGCAAGGCGCTGTACGGCGGCAAGGGCACTCGCCGTATCACCGTCCACGACATCACCGCCGCCAAGGAGCGCGGTGAGAAGTGGCCCATGCTCACCGCCTATGACGCGATGACCGCGTCCGTCTTCGACGAGGCCGGTATCCCGGTCGTGCTCGTCGGCGACTCCATGGGCAACTGCCATCTCGGCTACGAGACCACCGTGCCGGTCACGATGGACGAGATGACGCTGCTGTCCGCCGCCGTCGTACGGGGCACCAAGCGCGCCCTCGTCGTCGGCGACCTCCCCTTCGGCTCGTACCAGGAAGGCCCCGTCCAGGCCCTGCGCAATGCCACCCGGCTGGTCAAGGACGCGGGCGTCGGCGCGGTCAAGCTGGAGGGCGGCGAGCGCTCGCTCGGCCAGACCGAGCTGCTGGTCCAGGCGGGCATCCCGGTCATGTCGCACCTCGGCCTGACTCCGCAGTCCGTCAACACCATGGGCTACCGGGTGCAGGGCCGCGGCAACGAGGATGCGCACCGGCTGCTGCGCGACGCCAAGGCGGCACAGGACGCCGGCGCCTTCGCGGTCGTGCTGGAACTCGTACCGGCCGAGCTGGCCGCCGAGGTCACCCGCAGCCTGCACATCCCGACCATCGGCATCGGCGCGGGACCCGACACGGACGCTCAGGTCCTCGTCTGGACCGACATGGCGGGCCTTACGGGCGGGAAGGTGCCGCGCTTCACCAAGCAGTACGCCAACCTCCGCCAGACGCTCGGCGACGCCGCCCGCGAGTTCGCCGCGGATGTCGTCGGCGGAGGGTTCCCGCAGGAGGAGCACACCTTCCACTGACCACCTCCGGTACAGACGACAGCCCGCCGATCATCCCCCGTCGGCGGGCTGTCGGCATGAGTGCCCCAGGGAGCCCCCGCGCGCCTGATCCCCCGCGCTCCGAACAGCCGCTCCGACCTGCATTTTCCGCGGCGTCGCCGACTTGTCGGCCATGTGTCGGCAGCTTGTCGGCGGCCTGTCGGCGAGGCCCGGCACCGTTGACGGCATGACGCGAATCGACAAGAACCCCAACGGCGGCACGGGCAACGCCGTCGAGGTGCGGGGGCTGGTCAAGCACTACGGCGAGACCAAGGCGCTGGACGGCGTGGACCTGGATGTCCGCGAAGGCACCGTCCTCGGTGTCCTCGGCCCCAACGGCGCCGGCAAGACCACTCTCGTACGCTGCCTCTCCACGCTCGTCGCCCCGGACGCCGGCCATGCCACGGTCGCCGGCTTCGACGTGGTGAAGCAGCCCCGGCAGCTGCGCCGCACCATCGGCCTCACCGGCCAGTACGCCTCGGTCGACGAGAAGCTCTCCGGCTGGGAGAACCTCTACATGATCGGGCGGCTGCTCGATCTGTCCCGCAAGGACGCCCGCAGGCGTGCCGACGAGATGCTGGAGCGCTTCTCGCTCACCGAGGCCGCGAAGCGGCCCGCACTGCAGTACTCCGGCGGTATGCGCCGCCGGCTCGACCTGGCCGCCTCGATGATCGGGCAGCCGGCCGTGCTCTATCTGGACGAGCCGACGACGGGCCTCGACCCCCGTACCCGTAACGAGGTCTGGGACGAGGTGCAGCGGATGGTCGCGGAGGGGGCGACCGTGCTGCTCACCACCCAGTACATGGAAGAGGCCGAGCAGCTCGCGAGCGAGCTCACGGTCATCGACCGCGGGCGGGTCATCGCCAGCGGCAAGGTGGACGAGCTCAAGGCGAAGGTCGGCGGACGCACCCTGCAGATCCGGCCTACCGATCCGGCGCAACTGCCCGCGATGGCCCGTGCGCTGGGCGAGTCGGGGCTCGACGGGATCGCCGGTGCGACGGTCGTGCCCGACGACGGCATGCTGTACATACCGATCCTCAGTGATGAGCAACTGACCGCGGTGGTAGGGCTGTTGGGCTCGCGCGGCTTCGGCATCGCGCACATCGGCACCCATCTGCCCAGCCTGGACGAAGTGTTCCTGGCTATCACCGGCGAGAAAACGCCGGTGTCCGACGCGATTCCCGAGGAGGTCGCCGCATGAGTACGGCAACTGCCACCACCGCTCAGTCGCCCGCGCCCGCCCCGGTGCGGAGCGCGCCGGCCGGCGAGGGCCGGATCGGCCTGCGGGCCAATCTCCGGCACATCGGCGCGCTGGTGCGCCGCAACGCGCTGCAGATCAAGCAGGACCCGGAGTCGATGTTCGACGCCGTACTGATGCCGATCATCTTCACGCTGCTGTTCGTGTACGTCTTCGGCGGCGCGATCTCCGGCAAGGGCAACCAGCAGCAGTACGTCAACTACGTGATCCCCGGTCTGATGGCTATGCAGGGCATGAACATCGCCATGGCCGTCGGCACCGGCGTCAACGACGACTTCAAGAAGGGCGTGATGGACCGCTTCCGGTCCATGCCGATCGCCCGCTCCTCCGTCCTCATCGCGAAGATCGTGGTCGAGGTCGGCCGGATGCTGGTGGCCACGACCATCCTGCTCGGCATGGGCTTCCTGCTCGGGCTGCAGATCCACACCTCGGTCCTCGAACTGCTCGCCGCGGTCGGCCTGTCCATGGTCTTCGGCGCCTCACTGATGTGGATCTTCATTCTGCTCGGTCTCACCATGAAGACGGCCCAGGCCGTTCAGGGAATGGCCATGCTCGTTCTGATGCCTCTCCAGTTCGGCTCGTCGATCTTCGCCCCGCCGACCACGATGCCAGGCTGGCTGCAGAGCTTCACCGACTACAACCCGCTGTCCAACCTCGCGGATGCGGCCCGGAGTCTGATCAACGGCGGTCCGGTCGCCCACTCGGTGTGGATGACGCTCGGCTGGGCGGCGCTGATCACTGTGGTCACGGCGCCGCTCGCGGTCGCCAAGTTCCGCAAGAAGACCTGATCCCGGCATGGGGTCACACGAGGGCGGCAGCCTCCTCGATGGTGAGGCTGCCGCCACCGGCGTACGCGGCCTGATACGCCGCGTCCCCGAGGACGGCGCGCACGGCCGCCTCGGCATCGGCCCGGTTCTCCCGCTCGTACTTGGGCGCGAAATGGCCGGGCGGCAGCAGTGCGTCGGACGTCCCGAGCATCCGGGCCGCGTCCCGCGCGCGCTCCGGTCGGCCCAGGACCAACGCCCAGGCGACGGTCACCATGTGCATCGAGGACATCTGCGGAACGACCATCAGGGTCAGCGGATCCTGCGCCATGTCCAGCGCCGTGCGCGCCCTGTCCAGCGACAGCTCGTACTCGCCGTCGAGAAGGTCCAGCCAGGCCAGGAAGCCGGTCACCATGCCCTCGAAGATCGCGAGGGTTCTGGACCGGAACTGCACCATCAGCAGCTCGATCTCCGCGCGGGCCTCCGGGATGCGATCGGTGCGGCCCAGCCACAGGGCGAGGATCATCCGGGCCGCAGCCGACGACTCGTTGTTCGCGCCCCCCTGCTCGGCCAGCACCTCACGGACGAGCGCCTCGCCCCGCTCACCCTCCCCCATCTCCACGAGGACGCCCGCGAGGCGGGAGCGCAGCACCGCCGTCTGGGCCTGGGCTCCGATCTGCTCCGCGTACCCGATGGCGGCCGTGAAGTCCTCGGCGGCGAGCGGGTACGCACCGCTGCGCTCCCGCGCCTCACCGCGCGCGGACAGAGCCTCGGCCGTGCCCCAGAGATCTCCGAGCCGGGTGAAGATCTCCAGGGCCTCGTCGGCGTCGCGGGACGCGTCGCCCGTCCACTCGCTGCGGTTGGCGAGGACATTGGCCCGTGCCTGGAGCGAGGCGGCGAGCTCCCACTCGTATCCGTACGCGCGGCAGGCCTCGACGGTCTCGTCGAGCAGATTCCTGAGCTGATCACCGTCCCCGGTCAGCAGAACGGCGAAGAACCAGAGCGAGCCCGGAGGCCGGCAGGTCTGCGGCAGCCCCGGCCGGTAGACCCGGGTGACCACGCGCAGCCGGTCCAGCTTCTCCGGCGTGGCCCACTCGTCCATGTCGTAGTCCATGAAGACCATCCGGATCAGCGCGGCACCGCGCCGGGCCTCCTGGAGCAGCTCGGGCGACATGGGCGGCGGCGCGTCCGTGAACCGTTCGGTGATCGGCGGGGCGGGCTCGACGGGCGGCGCGAAGGGGTCGGGGCCGAGCTCGCCCGCGGCCGTGGCCCAGTGCCGGGCCTCGGTGCGCAGATCCCGCATCTGCCAGTACCAGGACAGACAGAGGATGAGGCAGAGCGCCTCGTGCTCGTCGCGGGCGGCGACGGCGCGGCGGAGCGCGGTGCGCAGATTCTCGTACTCGAGCTGGAACCGGTCGACGGCGGCGCGCTGCCCGTGGCCACGCAGGAGGGGGTCCGTGGTACGGGCGAACTCCCGGTAGTGGACGAGGTGCTGGTGCTCGACGGCGGGGCGCTCACCGGCCTCGTCGAGGCGTTCGGCGGCGTACTCGCCGACGGTCTCCAGAAGCCGGTAGCGCATCTCGCCGTCGGGGGCGGGCGCGGCGACGACGAGGGACTTGTCGATGAGTGAGCCGAGGGCGTCGGCGACGTCGAGCCCGCCCGGGTCGGCGCAGACGGCTTCGGCGGCCGGGAGGTCGCTGCCGCCGGCGAACACCGACAACCGTCGCAGAACGGCGCGTTCGGGGTCCTCCAGGAGGTCCCAGGACCAGTCGACGACGGCACGGAGTGTCTGCTGGCGCGGCAGTACGGTGCGGCTGCCGCTGGTCAGCAGGCGGAAGCGGTCGTCCAGGCGGTCGGCGATCTGGCGCGGGGTGAGCATCCGCAGCCGGGCGGCGGCGAGTTCGATGGCGAGTGGCAGTCCGTCGAGACGACGGCAGATCTCGGCGGCCGCGGCGGCGGTGGCCTCATCGGTGTCGATACGGAAACCGGGCCTGGCCGCCGCGCCCCGCTCGGCGAGCAGCCGCAGCGCCATCGGATCCGGCAGCGGATCGACCGGGCGCACCAACTCGCCCGGCACACCCAGCGGTTCCCGGCTGGTGGCCAGGACGGTAAGGCCGGGGCAGCTCTCCAGCAGCCGCTCGGCCAGGGTGGCTGCGGCGCCGATGACGTGCTCGCAGTTGTCGAGGAGCAGCAGCATGCGCCGTCGTGAGCAGTGCTCTGCCAGCCGTACGAGGGCGTCGTCGGCGTATCCCTCGGCGGCCCGCATCTCCTCCGCGCGGGCGCCGCGCAGCACGGTCTCGCGGGCGCCGAGCGCGGTGAGGACGGCCTCGGGGACGGTCTCCGGATCGTCCACGGGCGCGAGTTCGGCGAGCCAGACCCCGTCGGGCCACGGGCTCCGCGCGTCGGCCGTGACCCGCTCGGCGGCCTCCTGCGAGAGCCGGGTCTTCCCGGCACCGCCGGGCCCGAGCAGGGTGACGAGGCGGGCGCGGCCGAGATCTCCGTGGATGGTGTCGATATCGGCCTCGCGCCCGACGAAGGAGGTGAGCCGGGCACGCAGATTGCCGGGGCGGGCCTCCCCCCGCTCCGGGGCTGTGCCCGAGGATGCGTCCTCGCGGAGCGGGGTCTCGGGCTGTGTCCGGAGCGGGGCCCGGCGCGCAGTCCCCGTCCCCGGAAGGGGCAGGGCCGGGGAGGGACCGCGTCGCGAGCCCGTTCCGGTCCCGGCTTCGGACAGATCCGGTCTCAGCAACTCCGCGTGCAGCGCCCGCAGTTCACGGCCCGGGTCCGCGCCCAGGCTGTCCGCGAGATCCGCGCGTACCTCCTCGTACGCCGCCAGCGCCTCGGCCGCGCGGCCCGCGTCCCGCAGCGCCCGGATCCGCAGCGCCTGCAGCGGCTCGTCCATCGGATGGTCCTCGCACAGCGCGACCAGCTCCGGCAGCGCCTCCTCTGCCCGGCCCAGCGCGAGCGCGGCCGCCAGGCGTGAGCGGCGGGCGTCCAGTCGGTGGGCCTCCCAACGCGCCGCCTCCGCCGTGCGGTCGGGCAGATCGGCGAGCACCGGCCCCTGCCAGAGCGCGAGCGCGTCGTCGAGCAGCGCCGCGGCCTTCACCGCGTCGCCCTCGTCCAGCGCCCGTGCCCCCTCCCCCGCGAGACGGTCGAAACGGTGCAGGTCCACATCCTCGCCGTCCGCGCACAGCCGGTAGCCGCCGCCGTCCGCCGAGGCCACCGCGGCGTGCCCCAGCGCCCGCCGCAGCCGCCCGACGAGCGCCTGCACCGCGCCCACCGCGTCGGCCGGGGGGTCGCCGTCCCACACCTCGTCGACCAGGAGGCCGACCGGGACCGTACGCCCGGGCCGCAACGCCAGCACGGCCAGTAGCGCACGCAGCCGCGCGCCACCGAGCGCGACGGGTGTGCCGTCGTCGTGAAGTGCCTGAGTGGTACCGAGAACCCGATAGTGCACCCGTCCATTGTCACCGGTGCGTAGCGGAGCCCGTACAGCAGGAACCCGGGCGTATGCGTGGGACGTTCTCCCCACGCCACCGGTACGGTCGACCCGCATGCCCACCACGTCCCCTGGAGCCGCACCCATGACCACCGCCACCTCACGCCACAGCGACCGGCGGATCAGTCCCGTCTTCCTCGGGATCGTCGCCGTGATGACGGTGACGGGCTGGGCGGTGTGGACGGACTTCGCGTCGAGCCCGGGTGTAGCCGTCTTCCTCTTCGTCACCTCGGCGTGGATCGTCTCGCTCTGTCTGCACGAGTACGCGCACGCCCGCACCGCGCTGCACGGCGGCGACATCACCATCGGCGCGAAGGGCTACTTGACCCTCAACCCGCTCAAGTACACGCACGCGTTGCTGAGCATCGTGCTGCCCGTACTGTTCGTGATCATGGGCGGTATCGGCCTCCCCGGCGGCGCGGTCTTCATCGAGCGGGGCCGGATCAAGGGACGTTGGAAGCACAGTGTGATCTCGGCGGCCGGGCCCCTGACGAACGCGCTGTTCGCGATCGTGTGCACCGCGCCGTTCTGGCTGGGCGCGCTGGACGGGGTGCCGCCGGTCTTCCGGTTCGCGCTCGCGTTCCTCGCGCTGCTGCAGCTCACCGCAGCGATCCTGAACTTCCTGCCGGTGCCGGGCCTCGACGGCTACGGCGTGATCGAGCCATGGCTCTCGTACAAGATCCGCCGCCAGGTCGAGCCGTACGCGCCCTTCGGGCTGCTCGCCGTCTTCGGCATCCTCTTCATCCCCGAGGTGAACCACGCGTTCTTCGACGCGATCGACGCGATCCTGCGGGGGCTGGGTGTCGGCCAGGCGGAGACGTACTGCGGTCAGGACTTCTACCGCTTCTGGAGCGAGCGGAACCCGGTCTGCGACTCGATCGCCAGTCAGTAGGCCCGACCGGCGGCACGTCCGTCAGTCGGCCGCCTGGGCGGTCGGCCTGGTCTGTCGGCCTGGTCTGTCGGCTGCAGCCCTACTCGCCGGCCCCGCGGGCGGCCTTCGCCCGGCGCAGGTAGTACCAGGCCATGTTCGAGGAGAGCCCGGCGAGCAGCACCCACACGATCCCGAGCCAGCTGCCCTGCCCGAAGGACACCACGGCCGCGACAACGGCGAGGGCGCAGACGACGAGGGAGTACAGAGCGAGGCGGGGCATGGGGTACGGCTCCTGTCGGGGTGTTGTACGTCCCGACCAGTGTCCCCCATGCCCCGCCATGCCCGCCGACGCCTACACGTCGGTGACGCGCAGACCCGCGTGTGCCTTGTAGCGGCGGTTCACCGAGATCAGATTGGCGACCAGCGACTCCACCTGGTGGGCGCCTCGCAGCCGGCCCGCGAAGACTCCGCGCATGCCCGGGATACGGCCGGCCAGCGCCTGCACGATGTCGGTGTCGGCGCGCGCCTCGCCCAGCACCATCACATCGGTGTCGATCTCCTCGATCGACGGGTCCTGGAGCAGTACGGCGGACAGATGGTGGAAGGCCGCGGTGACCCGCGAGTCGGGCAGCAGGGCGGCGGCCTGCTCGGCGGCGCTGCCCTCCTCCGGCTTCAGCGCGTACGCGCCCTTCTTGTCGAAGCCGAGCGGGTTGACACAGTCGACGACGAGCTTGCCCGCGAGCTCCTTCTGCAGCGCCTCGAGAGTCTTGGCGTGCCCTTCCCACGGCACCGCCACGATCACGACATCGCTGCGCCGCGCGCACTCGGCGTTGTCGGCGCCCTCGATGCCGAGGCCGAGCTCCGTGGCCGCCGTCTCGGCGCGCTCCACGGCCCGGGACCCGATGATCACCTTCTGCCCGGCCCTGGCCAGCCGGTACGCGAGCCCGCGCCCCTGGTCGCCGGTGCCGCCGAGGACGCCGACGATCAGGCCGGATACGTCGGGGAGGTCCCAGGGGTCCTTGGCCGGGGCCTTCGCGGTGCCCGCACTGTCAGTAGAAGTCATGAGCCCGACTTTACTTGCCGGTATCGGCTCCCGATCGGGTGAGGCGGTGCCAACCGGGCCCCACCGGGCGCGGTCGTGGGGCAGGATGCCGGGGCATGGATGCCGTACGCGTCGCGCTGCTGCGCGAAGTCCTGGCGGGTACGCAGTGGCCGGCGGCAACCCGGAGGTTCGCCGGGGTGCTGCGGTCCTCCGTGGTGCCGCAGGGCGGCAGGCTGCTGCTGGTGGGAACCGAGGAGTACGAGCCGTGGCATCTGTCCGCGCATCTCGTGGACGAGGCCGCGTGGTCCGGGCAGCCCGAGCTGACACCGACGCTCGTACGGCACCGGGTGCGGCCGGGGGACCCGGCACAGCTGGCCGTCGGGCTCGGCAGGCTGGAGGCGGCGCGACGCGGCGAGACCCTGCTCGTGGTGGCGCCCGCAAGGCCGGACGCCGGGCTGCTCGAGCGGGTGCACGATGCGCGGCGGGCCGGGGCGACGGTGCTGGCGCTGGACGGCGGGGACCCGGAGGTGCACGGTCTGGCGCACGAGGCGCTGACGGTGACCGCGCAGGCCGACGAGGTCGACATCGACACCGTGCAGCACCTGGTCAGCGCGGCGACCGGGGAGAACAGCCTGCCCGCACAGCGCGGCCGGCGCCGGTTCCGGGACCGGCTCTCGCGCCTCGCCGACCAGCTGACCGCGCCGCCGCCGGCCCGCTGGTAGAGCCGGTACGCCGGAGCCGGTCGAAACCGGCCCGCTCCTCGAACACCGGAGGGGCTGAAGTCCTGCCCCTCCGGCGTTCGAGGACACGCCCGAACGGGCGTCCGGGGGCAGCCTGCCCCGGTTCAGGGAAGAGGCGGGCAGGTGAAAGCGGCGGGCAGGGAAAGCTCCGCAGGCAGCCCGCGCCACAGGGCCGGGCGCCCCTGCGCGGGTCGTGGCCGTACCGAACGGCCGGGCGCCCCTGCGTGGGGTCGTGGCCGTACCGAACGGCCGGGCGCCGCTACGCGGGGTCGTCGCCGGACGGCGCGGACGTGTCGTGCCACCTCGGGTCGTTCTCCCACTCGAGATTGCGCTCGCGCGCGATCTCCATCGCCTGCTCCGCCTCCCCGCGGGAGGGGTACGGTCCGAAGCGGTCCTTCGCCGGACACTCCGGGCCCTCTTCGACCTTCTTGTGCTCCAGGCAGTAGTACCACTCGCCCGGCTTTCCGACCGTGCGCTTCTTGAACAGGGCCATCGTCGGCTCCTTCCTATGGGGCCATGCTGCCCCATCGCCCCTGGTTAGACTCGCTGGCATGTCTGGCCAGTCGCTGCTCGTACCAGGGGAGCTCTCTCCCACCCGCTCCGTTCCCGGAAACATCCGGCGCCCCGAGTACGTCGGGAAGCCCGCGCCGACGCCGTACACCGGGCCGGAGGTCCAGGACTCCGACACCGTCGAGCGGATGCGCGTCGCGGGTCGCATCGCCGCGCAGGCGATGGAGGAGGCCGCCAAGCACATCTCGCCCGGCGTGACCACGGACGAACTGGACCGGGTCGCGCACGAGTTCATGTGCGACCACGGCGCCTACCCCTCCACGCTCGGCTACCGCGGCTTCCCCAAGTCGCTCTGTTCCTCGGTGAACGAGGTGATCTGTCACGGGATCCCGGACTCCACCGTGCTGCGCGACGGCGACATCGTGAACCTCGACGTCACCGCGTACATCAACGGCGTGCACGGCGACAACAACGCCACCTACCTCTGCGGCGACGTCGACGAGGAGTCACGGCTGCTGGTGGAGCGGACCCGGGAGTCCCTCAACCGCGCCATCAAGGCGGTCAAGCCGGGACGCCAGGTCAATGTCATCGGCCGGGTCATCGAGTCGTACGCCAAGCGCTTCGGCTACGGCGTCGTCCGTGACTTCACCGGGCACGGGATCAACTCGTCCTTCCACTCCGGGCTGATCATCCCGCACTACGACGCCGCGCACGCGACGACCGTGATCCAGCCCGGGATGACCTTCACGATCGAGCCGATGCTCACGCTCGGGACGCACGAGTACGACATGTGGGACGACGGCTGGACCGTGGTGACGAAGGACCGCAAGCGCACGGCGCAGTTCGAGCACACGCTGGTGGTGACGGAGAGCGGGGCCGAAATCCTCACCTTGCCGTGATCGCTGCGAGGCGTAGGGTTTTTACCGACAGGACGTCGGGAACACATTGGCTCAGGTAAGCCTGAGCAGGAAGATCGGTGCCGGCAGTCGCGCCTTGCCGTCATCGCCTCCTTTCCCGTCCCCATCGGTCCCTGGAGGCCCGCCTTGGACGCCACCGCCACCGGCTCCGGTACGCCCTTCTCGACGCTCATCCGTGTCGCCTCGCACGAGCAGCACACCGAGGCGGAGACCTCGGCCTTCATGAGCGATCTGCTCGGCGGCCGGCTGAGCGTGGCCGCGTACGCGCGCTACACCGAGCAGCTGTGGTTCGTGTACCGGACGCTGGAGGAGGCGGCGGGGCTGCTGAAGGACGACGCGGTCGCCGGGCCGTTCATCCGGCCGGAGCTGATGCGCACCGCGGAGCTGGAGCGCGACCTGGCGCATCTGCGGGGCGCCGACTGGCGCGAGGGGCTCGCGCCGCTGCCCGCCACCGCCGCGTATGCCGCGCGGATCGCGGAGTGCGCGCGGAGCTGGCCCCCCGGGTATGTCGCGCACCACTACACCCGCTACCTCGGGGACCTCTCCGGCGGCCAGATCATCCGCGACAGGGCGGAGAAGACGTGGGGCTTCGCACGCAAGGGCGACGGCGTGCGGTTCTACGTCTTCGAGGAGATCGCCAACCCGGCGGCGTTCAAGCGGGGTTACCGCGAGCTGCTGGACGCGGTGGACGCGGACGATCTGGAGAAGCAGCGGATCATCGACGAGTGCAAGCGGGCGTTCGACTTCAATGGGGCGGTGTTCCGGGAACTGGGAGCGGAGTTCCCGCTCAGCGCATAGCAGGAGCGGGCACGGCCAGGCGTACGCGCCCGCCGATCTCGATCGTGTCGTCCGGGCCGGGAGCGGTCAGGATCTGCGATCCCCGGCCCTGGGTGATGTTCAGCGCCCGGCCGAGCCGGTCGGTGAGCAGCAGGGCGGCGGCCCCGGTCGCCTCGTCCTCGTCGATGCCGTCGTCACGGCCGGGGAACGCCCGCGCCCGCACCCGGCCCGCGGCCTCGTCCTCCCACCCCCAGGCGTAGACCCACTCCCCGGGCGGCGGCACCTCCAGCGCCTCGACCTCGGCAGCCGATCCGTACTGCCGCAGCGTGCGCGGCGGCGCCCACTCGGCGCGCGCGGTGATCCACGTGAACTCCCCGTCCTGCCGGACCCACACCTCACCGGCGGGCGGATTGACGACCTCGAGGTCCAGCAGCCAGGCGGCACCGACGAGGGGATGCCCGGCAAACGGCAGCCGGAGGCCTGGGGTGTAGATGTCGACGACACCGCGCTCGGGGTCGTCGACGAAGACGGTCTCACTGAAGCCGAGTTCGGCGGCGAGTGCCTGCCGGGACGCCTGGTCGGGGTAGCGGCGGGGGTCGCGTACGACACCGAGCGTGTTGCCGTGGCGGCCGTCGGCGCCGCAGAACACATGGAGCACGTCGAGCACGTCGAGTTCATTCACTCCGGCATTCAAGCATCAGAGCCTCCCGGACCGCCGCGATTGCCCCGCCGGGCCCGCCGAGTTCCCCCTCGGTTTGCCCACCGTCGAAATCGCGCCTCTTGGCCATTACTTGACCCTTCCGTGCCGCCACCGTGAGCACCTCGTGACCCCGCCGTGTCTCAACGCGCACATGAGAGCTGAATCACTGGACGGGTGGGTATCGGTCAGGTAAGCCTCGGTTAAGTTAGGTCCGCCTCACCCTGAGTTCCAAGCCAGTCCCACCCCCCGCACCGTCCCCGTACCCCCTTCCATCGTGGAGCCCGCATGCGACCCGTCCGTCTCTCCGTCGTCACCGCCGCCGCGACCGTGGCAGCCCTGACCGCCGTCACGGGCTGCGCCGAGAAGAGCGATGCCAAGGGCGGCGACGGCGCCGTCCAGGTCACCGCGAAGGATGACTCCTGCGAGGTGTCGAAGAAGGAGTTCCCGGCCGGGCATGTCCAGCTCGCCGTCGAGAACAAGGGCTCCAAGGTCACCGAGGTCTACGTCCTCTTCCCGGACGGCCGCATCGTCGCCGAGCGCGAGAACATCGGCCCCGGCACCAAGGCGAACATCACCGCCGAAGTGAAGGCCGGTGACTACGAGATCGCCTGCAAGCCCGGTATGAAGGGCGACGGCATCCGCCAGAAGGTCACCGCCACCGGCGACGGCAAGGCCGCCAAGCGCAGCCCGCAGATGGACGCCGCCGTCGCCGCGTACCGCCAGTACGTGCAGCAGCAGGCCGACGAGACGCTGCCCAAGGTGAAGGTCTTCACCGACGCGGTCAAGGCCGGCGACATCGAGGCCGCCAAGAAGGCCTACGCCGACTCCCGCATCGGCTGGGAGCGCACCGAGCCGGTGGCCGAGTCCTTCGGCGACATCGACCCGAAGGTCGACCTGCGTGAGGACGGCCTGGAGAAGGGCCAGAAGTGGACCGGCTGGCACACGCTGGAGAAGGCGCTGTGGCAGACCAAGAAGCTCGGCCCCGCGGAGAAGGCCCTCGCCGAGACCCTCACCAAGGACCTGGCCGACTGGCAGAAGAGGGTCGGCAAGGCGGACATCACCCCCACCTCCATGGCCAACGGCGCCAAGGAGCTGCTGGACGAGGTCGCCACCGGCAAGGTCACCGGTGAGGAGGAGCGCTACAGCCACACCGACCTGGTCGACTTCAAGGCCAACGTCGAAGGTGCCCAGAAGTCCTTCGAGCTGCTGAAGCCGGTCGCCACCAAGAACGACCCGAAGCTCGTCGCCGAGCTGGACAAGCAGTTCGCGACGCTGAACGCGCTGCTCGACAAGTACCGCAAGGACACCACCTCGTACGAGTTCACCTCCTACGACAAGGTCGGCAAGGACCAGCGCAAGGAGCTCAGCGACGGCGTCAACGCGCTCGCCGAGCCGCTGTCCAAGCTCGGCGCCGCGGTTGCGAAGTAACGGGGGGATCGGCATGTCTGAGAAGAACAACGAGACCGACGAGACCACGGAGACCACGGAGACCACGGAGACCGGCGGCCAGTCCCAGGCCCCGTCCCGTCGTTCGGTGCTCGGCTGGGGCGGTGCGGGCCTCGCGCTCGGCGCCGCCGCGGCCAGCGGCGCCGTTGCCCTGAGCGGCGGGGACACGACCGAGCCCGCCGCCTCGGCCGGCGCGGCCGTGCCCTTCCACGGTGCGCACCAGGCTGGCATCGCCAGCGCGGTGCAGGACCGGCTGCACTTCGCGGCCTTCGACGTGAAGACGAAGGACCGCGCCGAGCTGGTCCAGCTGCTCAAGGACTGGACGCGGGCCGCGGAGCGGATGACGGCCGGGCAGGCAGTCGGCGAAGGCGCGTTCGGCGGTCTCGCCGAGTCGCCGCCGGACGACACCGGCGAGGCGCTCGGCCTCAAGCCGTCCCGGCTCACGCTCACCATCGGCTTCGGCCCCTCCCTGTTCGCCAAGGGCCGCTTCGGCCTTGAGGGCAAGCGCCCGGCGGCCCTGGTGGAGCTGCCGACGTTCCCCGGCGACAACCTCGACCCGGCGCGCAGCGACGGCGATCTGTGTGTGCAGGCCTGTGCGGACGACCCGCAGGTCGCGGTGCACGCGATCCGCAACCTCGCCCGCATCGGCTTCGGCAAGGTCGCGGTCCGCTGGTCGCAGCTGGGCTTCGGCAAGACCTCGTCGACGACGCCCGACGCGCAGACCCCGCGCAACATGATGGGCTTCAAGGACGGCACCCGGAACATCGCCGGTACGGACGCGGCCGCACTCGACCAGCATGTCTGGGTCGCCGAGAAGGAGGGCTCGGGCTGGCTGACCGGCGGCTCGTATCTCGTCGCGCGCCGGATCCGGATGAACATCGAGACCTGGGACCGCACTCCGCTCAGCGAGCAGGAGGACATCTTCGGCCGCGACAAGGGCGAGGGCGCGCCGGTCGGCAAGGCCAAGGAGCGCGACGAGCCGTTCCTGAAGGCGATGCTGCCGACCGCGCATGTACGGCTCGCGCACCCGGACACCAACGGCGGTGCGAGGATCCTGCGCCGCGGCTACTCCTTCACCGACGGCACGGACGGTCTGGGCCGGCTGGACGCGGGGCTGTTCTTCCTCGCGTACCAGCGCGACGTGCACAAGGGCTTCATTCCGGTTCAGCGCTCGCTGGCGGCCAGCGACGACCTCAACGAGTACATCCAGCACGTGGGTTCGGCGCTGTTCGCCGTCCCGCCGGGCGTCCGGGACAAGGACGACTGGTGGGGCCGGGCGCTGTTCTCCTGACCGAAGGGACCCGACGTGTTCGGTAACTATCTGATCGGCCTGCGCGAGGGCCTCGAGGCCAGCCTGGTCGTCTGCATCCTGATCGCGTATCTGGTCAAGACCGGGCGACGCGAGGCGCTGCGTCCGGTCTGGATCGGCATCGGGGTCGCGGTCGCGCTCTCCCTCGGCTTCGGTTTCGCACTCGAATTCGGCTCGCAGGAGCTGACGTTCGAGGCGCAGGAGCTGCTCGGGGGCTCGCTGTCGATCCTCGCGGTCGGTCTGGTGACCTGGATGGTCTTCTGGATGCGGCGCACCGCGCGGCATCTGAAGTCCGAGCTGCACGGCAAGCTGGACGCCGCGCTGCAGATGGGCACGGGCGCGCTGGTCGCCACCGCGTTCCTGGCGGTGGGTCGCGAGGGTCTGGAGACGGCGCTGTTCGTGTGGGCCTCGGTACGGGCCAGCAGCGACGGCTCGTCCGGGCCGCTGATCGGTGTGCTGCTCGGTATCGCCACCGCGATGGTGCTGGGCTGGCTGTTCTACCGGGGCGCGCTGCGGATCAACCTGGCGAAGTTCTTCAAGTGGACCGGCCTCATGCTGGTGATCGTGGCGGCGGGCGTCCTTGCGTACGGCGTTCATGACCTGCAGGAGGCGCGCTTCCTCGGCGGTCTGGCGAACAAGGCCTTCGACATCAGCGCGACGATCCCGCCGGACAGCTGGTACGGCACGCTGCTGAAGGGTGTCTTCAACTTCCAGCCCGACCCGACTGTCATCCAGGTCACGGTGTGGGCGCTGTATTTGATCCCGACGCTCGGGCTGTTCCTCGCCCCGGTAGGGTTCGGACGGTCAGTGGGGGTCAAAGAGCAGAAGGCAACCGATGAGAAGGCTGGATCGGGCGGCGGCGAGGCTCGCGGCGATGACGGTGCTGTCCCTGACGGCGAGCGGGTGCGTGACGGTGCACGGCGAACGGGAAGTCGTTCCGTCGGCGACAAAATCTGAGGCCACACGGGCGCTCAAGGATTTCGCCGAGGCGTACAACGCGGCCGACAAAGCCTACGACCCGGCCCTCGACGCGGGCCGGGTCACCGGTGCGCTCGGTGCGATCAACCAGGCCGGGCTGAAGGCGCGCAGCGTCAACTACCCGGACGGCAATCCGCAGCACGTACCGCTGGAGCTGACGGACGCGAAGTACACCATCCCGAAAAAGGCCGGCTGGCCGCGCTGGTTCGTCGCCGATGTCGACTCCAACCGCGACCGGGACAACGGCAATCAGGACAACCGCTGGGTGCTGGTCTTCGTACGCAGCGACGCGGACCAGGTGTGGCAGGCGGCGTATCTGACGATCCTCTCCCCCAGCAGGATTCCGGCGTTCAAGACCGACAAGGACGGCTGGGCCGAGCCCGTCGCCCCGGACAGCGCGGCGCTGGCCGTCGCTCCCCGCAATCTGAGCGAGGAGTACGCCTCGTACATGCAGAACGGCAAGCCGGAGCACTTCAAGGACGGGCCGCACACCTCGGGCTGGCGCGATTCCCGCAAGAAGGACGCGAATCTGCCGGGGATGTCCACGCAGTACATCGACCAGTCTCTGGACAGCGACGACTTCGCGCCGCTCGGGCTCACCACCGAGGACGGCGGCGCGCTGGTCTTCTTCTCGGTGCGCAACTACGAGCGGCAGACGGCCGCGAAGGGGCTGCGGCTGAAGGTCCACCCGGATGTCAAGGCGCTGCTGACGGGTGACGTGAAGTCCACGGTCACCAAGGAGCGGGTCTCCAGCCAGGCGGTGGTGGTGCCGCCGGGCGGCGGCGCGAACGCCGGGAAGGTCGATGTGCTGGGCCGGTTGACGGGACTGACGGCGGCCAAGGGCTCGTAGCGGCACGTGAGTTGACCGTAGCCGGGGAGGCTCCGCGTACGACCTTCGGGCGAGTCCTCAAGCGCCGAACGGGCTCAAATGTTCTGCCCGTCCGGCGGAAACTCAAGCCTGGCCGGTGTTTGAGGCGCCGGGTCCGGGGCGGTGCCCGATTCGGGAAGGAAGGTCTAGCGGCTCTGCGGCCACGCCACCTCGTGGCGGTCCACGCCCTCGACCCCGCCCGCCCACTTCGCGCACGCATCCGTCAGCGTCTCCAGCAGCGTCAGCGGATCCGGCAGCGGATGCTCCAGCCCACGCAGCCAGCGCACCTCAAGATCGCCGGGGAGCCGCGCCGGCGGTACGAGGACGTAGCTGCCGCGGCAGTGCCAGCGCAGCCCGGGGTGCTCGTCCATCGTCTCGGGGTGGCAGTCCAGTTCGCAGGGCCACCACTCGTCCTCGTCCTCGGGAGTGCCGCGAGTGGCGGTGAAGAACAGCATCCGGTCTTCGCCGGACTCCGCCACCGGGCCGACCTCGATGTTCAGCTCGAGCAGCCGCGCGAGGGCGCTGCGGCCGGCTTCCATCGGGACGTCGAGGACGTCGTGGACCATGCCGGTCGCGGTGATGAAGTTGGCCTGCGGCTGGCCGAGGGCCCAGCGCCCGATCTGGCCGGGGTCGGTCGTGGACTGCGTCTGCCAGGCGAAGGAGACCGGGTGCCTGCCCGGGGTGGGGCAGCCGATTCGCTCGCAGGAACATCGGTAGGCGAGGGGATACGCGGCGGGTGCGAGTGGCAGTCCCGCGGCAGCGGCGGCCAGCAGCAGGGTCTCGCGGCGGGAGTCCTCGGCGTCGGTGTTCTTCGGGCGCCGGCGCAGCCACTGGGGCAGCCTGCTCTCCCGGGAGAGCCTGTTCTCCGTGCCGCGGTAGCGGCCGATACCGTCGCCCATCTATCCCCTCACACCTCACGCTCGCCCTTGGCGGACTCTGCCATGGTCCCACCATCCTGCTCCTCGGGTGGACACAGTCCCCAACCGGGGTAGCGGTCGGTACCTTCCCGTGTACGCCCCGGGCTGAATGGCCGCAGGGGGACGGGGGCCTTGGAGGCGATCGACGGAAGATCGTCTGCTTGGACGATGCACCACCCGATCGGTTCACAGCGCGCGGGCTTCGGCTCTTCGAGCCGCTGCGGGAGCGGGGGTTCGAGCCGATCGGCATGGACCTCGGTGCGCTGCTCAAGGGCGGCGGCAGCGTGAAGTGCTGCACTCAGGAGCTACGCGTCTGACGCGTCGTGGGTGCTGTGGGGCGGCGGCCACTCGTCGCCCCATGCCACATCGCGCGCCGCGCGGTACAGCGCGCCATGGCGCTTGGTGACCGTCTCACGGCGCAGCTCCTCCGCCTCGGTGCACAGCTCGAGCAGGACCAGACCCTTGCGGATCTGGGGCTTGCGGGTGACTCGTGCGGGCGCCGGCGCGGCCGGGAAGCGCACCGCCGCGACATAGCTGAACTTCTCGTCCTCGTACGGCAGTGAGCCGCCCTTCACCTGGCGGTGCAGCGAGGAGCGACTCACCCGCGCGGCGAAATGGCACCAGTCCGAGCCACCCGCCTCATTGAGCGCGGTGATCGGGCAGGCGGCGCTGTGCGGGCAGGGCGCGGCGACCCTGAGGCCGGCCTCGATCAGGCGGTCGCGGGCCTCGATGATCCGGGCGTAGCCGTCCGGCGTGCCCGGCTCGACGATCACGACGGCCTGGGCCGCGCGGGCGGCCTCGGTGACGACAGCAGCCCGGTCCTTGGCGGTGAGCTCCTTGAGCACGTAGGAGACCGTGACGAGATCAGTGCTCTCGATACGGAGCGTCGCGCTGATCCGCGAGCGCTGCCACTCGGCGGCACGCAGGGCGGGCACTCCGGATGCGACGGCCAGTTCGCGGCCCAGCTCGAGCGCGGGCTCGGCCCAGTCGAGCACGGTGGTGCGCGGGCCGTCCTCCTCCCAGGCCTCGGCGACGGCCCAGCTCGCCGCTCCCGTCCCGCCGCCGATATCGGTGTGCGTCGACGGGGACCACTCGGGTGCCGCGGCGCGCAGGGCTGCGAGCGCGGACCGTACGGCCTCGAAGGTCGCGGGCATCCGGTACGCGGCGTATGCGGCGACATCGGAACGGTCACGGAGCACGGGAGCGTCGGTCGGGGTGGTCCCCCGGTAGTTGACGATCAGCCGCTCGACGGCCTGCGCCGCCTGCGTGGGCGGCAGCCCGTCCAGCAGCCCGGCGAGGGCGCTGCGCAGGGCTTCCGCGGTGGGGAGGGTGGCGTTCACCGACAGATTCTAGGCATGTCGGCCGTGTCGGCGGCCCTTCCCGCTGTCGTCCCCGGCGGTACGGAACGGGGACGGAACGGCGACAGTATCGAACTGCTGGCAGCGCAACGGCAGTTGCTACGCTGACGGCCGTCGCCGCACACGCTACGTGCCGCACCGCTCACGGGGGGACCATGAGACAGAGGGTCGTTCGCGTGACCCTGGTGGCCGGGCTGATCGTCCTGGCGCTGCTGCTCCTGCTGAGCATGTGCGGTGGGGGTGATGGTGAGGGCGCAGGCAAGGCCGCCGACAACAAGACCGGCAAGCCGGTGCGGCACAGCGCCGGCCCCCTGACCCGGCTCAGCGTCCCGTCCGCGTACGACACCCGGCAGGGCTGGGAGATCTCCAACGTCTCTCCGGAGTACGCCATCGCGCAGGACAGCGGCCGTATCGGCTATCTGGAGCGAGTCGATGAGTCCCGGTTCCGGCTGCGCACGCTCGACTCCGCGACCGGCAGGCCCGGGTGGACCGGTCAGCCCTGGCATCCGCCGGCCTCCGCCGACCAGTTCCCCGGGCTGCTCTCTGTCGCCAAGGACGGCCGCGAGTACTTCGTGACCTGGTCCTTCGGTACGGCGGGCGAGGACGCGCTGAACACGGCCGGCACCTTTGTCGCGCTCGATGTGTACGACGTCGCGGACGGCGGCCGGCAGCGGGTCGAGGTCCCGTGGCCCACCGCGCCGACCGTCTCGGGCACCGGCCCCGGCATTCTCATCTCCGACGGCGGCACCAGGAGCGCGGTCGTCGACCCGGTCTCCGGCGAGGTGACCCGAGTCCCGCAGAACGCGCTCGGCTACCCCAAGGGCTGTACCGGCTGCCGTCGGCTGACCGCGGTACGCGGGGTGACCGCGAAAGGGCTGCTGCTGAGCGGGGACCCCGGTTTCTGGGTCCGCGGCGGCTGGTCCAGCCGGAACGTGGCTCCGGCCCGCACCGATCCCGCCTCCGGAGTGCCGACCTCGGTGGCCCCCGGGTACGTACTGGCCAAGTGGCAGCCGACGAAGGGCAGCAAGGACGCGGGCACGTACGACATCTGGGCGGTGCACGAGGTGACGACCGGGAAGCCGCTGGTCCAGGTGCGGTGTCACAAGCCGGCGATCGAGCCGGGCGAGTATCCGCAGGCGATGCTCTCGCCGGAGGGCGGCTATCTCGTCGCCGGGAATCTCGCGTTCGACCTGGAGCAGCGCAAGGCGTACTGCTTCGAGGAGTCGGACGGTTCCAAGCCGCTGACGCTGACCACCGTGACCGACTCGGGCACGGCGTACGGCGCGACGAGCGCGCGCAGCCCGGCGGACGCGCTGGCCGGCGGCGGTGCGCCGATCGAGCTGGACCTGGCCACCGCGGTGCCCCAGGCGCTGTCGCCCAATGTCCGGCTGCCTGGTGCGGAGACCGCGGGAGTCGGAGTCTTCAGCTGGACGGACACGAAGGACCGGCTGCATCTGATCGGGTACCCGCGCCGCGAGGGCTGACCCCGGGCTGCGCGGGCCGGGCCCGGCTGCCAGGTCTCGCCCGCGTCGGACTGCCCCGGTCGGACTGCCCCGGTCGGACTGCCCCGGTCGGACTGCCCCGGTCGGACGGCCTCGGTCAGACGGCCTCGGCGCGCCGCTGCCACGGCCGGCACAGGACCAGGAAGCAGCCCAGCGCGGCCAGTGCGGAAGCCAGTTGGACCACGGCCATCGGAACCGCCGTCGCCTCGCCCGCGATCCCGACGAGCGGGGACGCGACGGCGCCGATGAGGAAGGACGCCGTGCCGATCAGCGCGGACGCGGAGCCCGCGGCATGCGGGGTACGCATCAGGGCCAGGGCGTTGGTGTTGGGCATCGCCAGACCCATCGCCGACATCAGCACAAAGAGACCGGACGCGACCGGGAACAGGCCCACCTTGCCGAAGACTCCCGATGTCATCAGCAGCAGCGCGGTCGCGGCCAGTGTGATCACGGCCAGGCCGAAGCCGAGCGCCTTGTCCAGGCTGATCCGGCCCACCAGCACCTTGCCGTTGATCTGGCCGACGATGATCAGACCGACGGAGTTGACGCCGAAGAGCAGGCTGAAGGTCTGCGGGGATGCGCCGTAGATCTCCTGCACCACGAACGGCGAGGCGGAGATGTACGCGAAGAGCGCGGCGAAGGCGAGGCCGCCGGTGAGCATGTATCCGGTGAAGACCCGGTCGGCGAGCAGCCCGCGCATGGTGCGCAGGGCCTGGCCGACGCCGCCGCTGTGGCGCTTCTCCTGCGGGAGGGTCTCGTGCAGCCACTTCACCGCGAGGAGGGTGAGCAGAATGCCGATGGCGGTGAGGACGACGAAGACGCCGCGCCAGTCGGTGATCCGCAGCACCTGGCCGCCGATCAGCGGCGCGATGATCGGCGCGACGCCGGAGATCAGCATCAGGGTGGAGAAGAACCGGGCCATCTCCACGCCGTCGTAGAGATCGCGCACCACGGCCCGCGCGATGACGATGCCGGCCGCGCCCGCCAGTCCCTGCAGCAGCCGGAAACCGGTCAGCAGCTCGACGGTCGGCGCCAGTGCGCAGATCGCGGTGGCCACGACGTACACGATCATCCCGATGAGCAGCGGGCGGCGGCGCCCCCACCTGTCGCTCATCGGGCCGACCACGAGCTGGCCGAGCGCCATGCCCGCGAGACAGGCGGTGAGCGTGAGCTGGACGGTCGCGGCGGGCGCGCGCAGCGATTCGGTGACGGCGGGCAGTGCCGGGAGGTACATGTCCATGGAGAGCGGCGGCAGCGCCGTGAGGCCGCCGAGGACGAGGGTGACCAGAAGGCCGACGCGGCGGGCCGCGGCGACGGGAGCAGCTACGGGTACGGGTGCCACCTGTGCGGGTGCTGCCTGCGCGGGTGCCGCCTGCGCGGGTGCCGCCTGCGCGGGTGCCGGGTCGGCGGAGGGTATGTGTCCTGGTGTGCTCTGGCCGCTCTCCGGCATCAACAGCTCCTGTTCCTGGTGTCCGCATCCATGCTCTCAGCTCGTCGGGAGTGGTCGAGACCCTTTTTCTCGAGGGCGGGTCCGGGACGAGCGAGATCGCGGTGGGGTGCGCCGGCGGCCGTGCCGTGATGCGGACGCCGACGCGGTACGGGACCGCGTCGGCGTCCGCTTCCCGGGCGAGGCCGGCGGCGGGAGCCGGACCGACGGCGCGAGCTGAACCGACGGCGCGAGCTACACCGGCTTGAGGCCGGGGTCGCCGGCCTCGGTCACAAAGGACGCCGCCGTGGTGACGGGCGCGCCCGGTGTGGTGACGGCGCTGACGGTCCGGAAGTCGGCGCGCGCCTGCTGCTCGCCGAGGGTGACGGTCACATAGCCGCGGCGGCCGTTGTAGAACTTCATGTGCGGGTTGGCCTGGGTGAGTTTGTCCCAGTTGGCGGGCTTCTCGGCACCGTCCTTTCCGCTGCTGATGGAGGTGGCGACGATCTCGGTGCCGACGGTGCGGGACGCGGGGTCGTTGAAGTCCTTCTTCAGGTCGAGGCCGTATCCGACGTGCACATCGCCGGTGAGAACCATCAGGTTCTCGATACCGGCCGCCTGCGCACCGGCCAGGACTCGGTCGCGGGAGGCCGGATAGCCGTCCCAGGAGTCCATGCTCAACTTGAAGGTGCCGGTGGGGACATCGCGCCGCTGCGCGAAGGTGACCTGCTGCGGCACGACGTTCCAGCGAGCGTCTGAGGCCTTCCACCCGTCGAGCAGCCAGCGCTCCTGCTCGGCGCCGGTGAGGGTGCGCGCCGGGTCCTCGGACTCCGGTCCCGGGATCTGCCAGCCGTCGCCGTACGCCTGGTCGGAGCGGTACTGACGGGTGTCGAGGATGTCGAACTGCGCGAGCTGCCCGAAGTACAGCCGTCGGTAGAGCTGCATATCGGGTCCTGCGGGCTGCTGCGGCTTGCGCAGCGGCTGGTTCTCCCAGTACGCGCGGTAGGCGGCGGCCCTGCGCAGCAGGAACTCCTCCGGCGGGACGTCGTTCTCCGGGGTCTCGTCCGCGTAGTTGTTCTCGGTCTCGTGGTCGTCCCAGGTGACGATGAAGGGGTGCGCGGCGTGCGCGGCCTTCAGATCGGGGTCGGACTTGTAGAGGCCGTAGCGCAGCCGGTAGTCCTCGAGCGTGACGGTCTCACGGTTGTAGTGGGCGGGGACGCGGCGGTCCGGGTACTTCCGGGCGCCGCCGACCGCGTCCACGGCGTATTCGTAGAGGTAGTCGCCGAGGTGGAAGACGGCGTCGAGCTCCTCCTCGGCGAGGTGCCTGTACGCGGTGAAGTAGCCGTCGTGGTACGCCTGGCAGGAGACGGCGGCGAGCTTCAGCTCACTGATCCGCGCGGACCGGGCGGGCGCGGTCCTGGTCCGTCCGGTCGGACTGATCCAGTTCCCGGCGCGGAAGCGGTAGTAGTAGGGCCGGGCGTTGTCGAGGCCGAGGACGTCGACGTGGACGCTGTGGTGGAACTCCGGGTGGGCGGTGACGGATCCGCGTCGCGCGATACGGGTGAAGCGGGAGTCGTGGGCGAGCTCCCAGCGCAGCGACACCTTGGCGCGCGGCAGTCCGCTGTCGGGCTCGTAAGGGCGCGTCGCGAGGCGCGTCCACAGCAGTACGGAACCGGGCTTCGGGTCTCCGGAGCCGACGCCGAGGGTGAAGGGATCCTCGGTGATCTTCTTGGCGTCGAGTTCGGCGGCGTGGGCGGTACCGGGCAGATTGACGGCGAAGGCGAGCGCGGCTGCGGCGCCGGTGACGGTGAGGAACCTGCGGCGGCCGATGTGCTGGGCGGCGGCCCGGAGCTCGGGTGCGTGCGATGTGGTTCTCATGTGCCCCTCCCCTGACGGCTGTTGTCCTTCCGCATTGGAGTAGGGGCCGACGACTCTGCGTTGTCGAGTACACAACATCCGTATGTCGGTCGGATGAGTTCCACGTACAGATGGGCGACTACGCTGCGCGTCCATGAACGCTGTATCGAGGATTGCGGTGGTGACGGGAGCGGGTTCGGGCATCGGCCGGAGCGTGGCGCTGACGCTGGCGGGTGCGGGCTGGTCGGTGGTCCTGGCGGGTCGGCGGGCCGAGGCCTTGGCGGAAACGGCGTCTCTGGCGGGCGGGGATGTGCGGTGCTTCCCCACTGATGTGACGTCACCGGCCGATGTCACCACGCTGTTCGCCGCGGTACGGGAACACCACGGCCGACTTGACCTGCTGTTCAACAACGCAGGCACGTCCGGCCCCCGCGTCAGCTTCGAGGACCTGACGTACGAGGCCTGGCGCACGGTGGTGGACGTGAACCTGACGGGCGCGTTCCTGTGCGCCCAGGCGGCGTTCCGGGCGATGAAGGAGCAGTCGCCGCAGGGCGGCCGGATCATCAACAACGGCTCGATCTCGGCACATGTGCCGCGCCCGAACTCGGCGCCGTACACCTCGACGAAGCACGCGATGACGGGCCTGACGAAGTCGCTGTCGCTCGACGGGAGGGCGTACTCGATCGCGTGCGGCCAGATCGACATCGGCAACGCGGCGACCGAGATGACGGAGCGGATGCAGGCGGGGATCCTGCAGGCCAACGGGGACGTGATGGTGGAGCCGGTGATGGACGCGGCGGATGTGGCGCGGACGGTGCTCCATATGGCGGAGCTGCCCCTGGCGGCGAATGTGCAGTTCGCGACGGTGATGGCGACGGCCATGCCGTACATCGGCCGGGGCTGAACTCCCTTTCTGTAAGGCGCGACCATCCCGTAGGGTTTCGGCCATGATCACGACTGCCGACGTGCTGCGCTACACCGCCTTCTCGACCGACCCCGAAGGGGGCAACCCCGCGGGGGTCGTCCTGGACGCGTCCGGGCTCGACGACGCGGCGATGCTCGCCGTCGCGGCCGAGGTCGGCTACAGCGAGTCCGCGTTCCTGACGGCACCGCCCGAGGGCTTCGGCGTCTCCGGGCAGGCCTTCACCGTCCGGTACTTCAGCCCGAAGGCCGAGGTCCCGTTCTGTGGTCACGCCACGGTCGCGACGGCCGTCGCGCTGGCGGAGCGCACCGGCCCCGGCGACTTCGTCTTCGTCACCCGCGTCGGCCCCGTGCCGGTGACGGTCGAGTCCGTGGACGGCGTGCTGCGCGCCACGCTCACCAGCGTCGAGCCGCACGTCGAGGAGGCGGCCGCCGATGATGTGCGCGAAGCACTCGCCGCTCTCGACTGGGCCGCCGAGGACCTGGATCCGGCGCTGCCGCCGCGCATCGCCTTTGCGGGCGCGCGCCATCTGGTCCTGGCGGCCGCGACCCGCGCCCGGCTCGCGGATCTTCAGTACGACTTCGCACGCCTCGAAGCGCTGATGCGCCGCCTCGACCTGACGACGGTCCAGTTGGCGTGGCGCGAGTCCGCCTCGGTGTTCCATGTCCGGGACCCGTTCCCGGTGGGCGGTGTGGTCGAGGATCCGGCGACGGGCGCGGCGGCGGCGGCGTTCGGTGCGTACGCGCGCGAACTCGGCCTCGTACCGGGCGAGTCGGAACTCACCCTGCACCAGGGCGTGGACATGGGCCGTCCCGGAGTGCTCACGGTGACGCTCGGCGAAGGCGATCCGCGGGTGCGGGTGAGCGGCTCAGGGGCCCGCATTCCCGACGCCGGCTGAGGTTCGCCACCGAGGTCTGCTACCGAGGTCCGCCACCGAGATTCGCCACCGAAGTCCGCCGCTGAGCCCGTCGCGGAGGTCCTGTCACCGAGGCCGGCCGGTCATGCCTGCCCGGTCTCGAAGCGGCCGACCTTCCCGCCCTCCACCTTGAACTTCCAGGAGGTCCGCATCTCGCCCCAGGTGTCGTTGCGGTAGCGGGCGACCAGGGACAGCCCGTCGGCGGACTGCGAATCGACCTCCATATGCCCGCGCGAGGAGAAGATCTCACGCTCGGTCCAGTCGTCGAGGTCGCGGTCGCTGCCGTCGTCGGACATGGTCGCGCCCGGCGCGAGGGCGGCCTGGAAGCGTTCGCGGTCACCGGCGTTGAGGGCGCCGACGAAGGCGCGGACGGCGGGTTCGTTGAGCTTGTCCACGGAAATGGTCACGGTGTCTCCTTCGCTACGAGGACTGGGCGGAGCCACCTCCATCCCTACACCTCCGGCCCCCGCCTCACCCTTTGGCGTCGGCCACCTGCGCGAGCCGTCCCCCGTCGGCTGCGCCCCGTCGACTGCGCCCCGCGAGCACCCCGTACATGGCAGGCTGCGCGCATGAATCACACCCTGGACCCCATCTGGGACACGGTCGGCCGGCTGCACGACTGGCTCGACGCGGAGAGCGATCTGCCGCCGCAACAGGAGACGCTGCTACGGATGTTGAAGATCTCGGAGGAGGTCGGCGAGGTCGCCCAGGCGATCATCGGCGCGACGGGCCAGAACCCGCGCAAGGGGACGACGCACAGCTGGCAGGACGTGGAGTCGGAGCTCTGCGACGTGATCATCACGGCGATGGTGGCGTTGCGTACGCTCACGCCGGAGGCGCCGGAGGTCTTCGGCGCGCATCTTCGCGGTATCGCGGTGCGTTCGCTGGAGCGGTCACCGGACTGATCCGCCCCCATCCGCCGCCGCGTGTCGGCCCTGACACTTTTCACTGGTTTTCGGCGCTTTCGATATCGCCGTGGACCGGCAGCGGCAAAGGTGGTTGCCGGAGTTCAACCCGTCAGGACAGTGGCGTGGCCGAAGAAGGGACCGAGTTGACCGCCGAAACCCCTGAGACCACCGAAGCCGCCGAGAACCCCAGTGAGGAGCTGCGGTACCGCTCCGCCACGCTGGCTGCCTTCGAGCAGCAGCCGGTCACCACGAAGGCGATGGCCAAGCGGCTGCCCCAGCTCGTACGCAAGGCACTGGCCCTCGCCTGGCGCGTCGACCGGCGCGCGGTCGTCACCCTCCTGGTCTGCCAGGCCCTTTCAGGGTTCATGGAGGCGTTCGGGCTGCTCGCGACGACGAGCACGATCACGGCTCTGATCGCCGGCGGCAATATGGGCGACAATCTTCTGGACGCCCTCCCTTCGATCGGCGTACTGGCCGGAGCAGCCGGCCTGCGGGCCCTGCTGGGTATCGCCGTCAACAACATCTCCAGCCGCCTGTCCCCCAGGATTTCCCGGGAGGCCGAGCTGCAGATGCTGAGCGCGGCGGTCAACGCGGAGCTGGCGGCGTACGACCATCCCGGCTTCAACGACAAGCGTGAGGCGGCCGACCGTGGCGCCGAGGTCGCCCAGGATCTCCTGACCGAGTCCCAGGACGTCATGGCCTGTGTCGCCTCGCTCGTCGCGGCGGCCGGAGTGGTCACGGTCCTGCATCCGGTCCTGCTGCCACTGCTGATGCTCGCGGCGGTCCCGCAGGGAATCGCGAGCGTGAAGGGCGCCCGCGTCCACTACGAGACCTCACGCGCCATGGCCGCGGAGCGCCGGACCCTGAACCTGCTGCGCTGGTTCGTGGTCGACAAGGACACCGCCGACCAGCTTCGCTCGTGCACCATGGCGGAGTTCCTCCTGAACCGCTACCGGGCCATCGGCAACCGGGTCGACTCCGCGACCGACAAGGCCGTGCACCAGGGCGCGCGCTACGCGATCGTCGGCGCGACGGCCGGAGGGCTGGCGGCCGGGCTGGTGTGGGTGGCCCTCGCTCTTCTCCTGGCGTCGGGGCGGATGTCGGTCGCCTCGGCGGGCACGGCGGTCTTCGCCCTGCGTACGGTCGGCTCCTCGCTCCACGGCGTCGTCGGCTACGGCACCCGCCTCTTCCGGACCGGGCTCTATCTCGACGACTGGGCCGAGTTCATCGAGGAGGCAGGCGGCCACCGTCTGAATCGTGGCACTCTCTCCCCGCCGCCCCCGCAGACCGTCAAGGCCGAGGCTCTCACCTACCGCTACCCGGGCGCGGACCGCCCGGCGCTGGAGAAGGTCAGTCTCGAGGTCCGCCGGGGCGAAGTCCTGGCTCTGGTGGGCGAGAACGGCTCCGGCAAGACCACTCTCAGCAAGCTCCTGACCGGCCTGTACCTTCCGACCGACGGCACCGTGACCTGGGACGGGACGGACGTCGCCGACTTCGATCCGCACGCTCTGTGGACGCAGACCGCGATCGTCCCGCAGGACTTCGCGCACTGGCCCATGTCCGCCAGGGACAACATCACGCTGGGCCAGCTCCACGACGGCGACGAGGCGGTTCTCCGCGCCGCTGCCCGCTCCGGGGCCGCCGAGGTGGTGGACGGTCTGCGCAGCGGTCTGGACACGCTGCTCGCACGGGAGTGGTTCGGCGGGGTGGAGCTGTCCGGCGGCCAGTGGCAGCGCATCGCCATCGCGCGCGCCTTCCATCGCCCGGCCGGGCTGCTCGTCATGGACGAACCCACCAGCGCACTCGACGCCCGCGCCGAGCACCGCATCTTCACCGGCCTCCGGGACATCGCCCGGGACCGCGCCGTCGTGCTCGTCACCCACCGCCTCGCCAATGTCGCCGTCGCGGACCAGATCGTCGTACTCGACCACGGCCGCGTCATCCAGCAGGGCACCTTCGGGGAACTGGTCGGATCCCCCGGGCTCTTCCAGGAACTGTGGGTCCTTCAGAACGACCGGGGCGTACCGGCACCACGCCGCGCGGAGCGGCCGTGAGCACCGTCGCCGGATGCCGGGCCGACTCGTGGGAGTCGCCATCGGTGGAGGCCGCGGCGACCCATGCATCACTCTGAGTGACGGTTCCGGCATGGTCGGCAACCGGATCGAGCGACAGAGCCCCTGACCGTACAGAGTCACTCAGATATCTGCACAATGGATGACAAAGACGCCTAAGCCTCTTTCGGCGCCCGGTGGGTGGGGCGAGGCGATGCGTTGTGCCGCGGGTGGAAGGCGACAGTCGTGCCGTCAGATCGGTCGGGGGACGAGAAGGCTCCCGGTCCGCTCTGGTCCGAGCCCGGGACGCTACTGCAACACGTGGCCGTTGCTGTCTTCGGCATCGATGATGACGACCGGATCTGCTACTGGGGACCTGGCGCGCGGGACCTCTTCGGGCACGACCCCGCTGCGGTGCTGCGCAAACCCGCCGGCGTGCTCTTCCCGGATCCGCCCCGAGGCGCCCCTGCCCCTTCGATCCGGCTGGCGGAGCGAGGCCGCACCCTGGGGTACTGGCGCGGCCGGCTGCAGGCACGGCACCTGGACGGCGCGGTCTTCGACTGCGGTTTCCGGGTCTTCCCCGTCACTGGCGCAGGGGGCCGTTCGGTGGTCATGGCCTTGGCGAGCCGCAGTGACGAACTCGATCGGGTGAAGACCAACCTGGCCTTCCTCGACGCCCTCTTCGAGACCTGCCCCATTGGCCTGGTCATGCTCGACGAGGAGTCGCGGTACGTCCACCTCAACCAGGCGCTCGCCGACATGGACGGACTTCCCATCGAGGAGCACCTCGGACGGCGGATGGAAGAGATCATGATCACCTCCGACGGGGGTGAGTACCAGCGGATACTGCGCGCGGTCGCCGCGGAGGGACGGCCCGTCGTGGGCGCGCTGGTGGGTGTACGCACGCCAGGTCACCCGGATCGTGATCAGGTGCGGTCGGTGAGTTTCTTCCCCCTCAGCGGCGCGGTCGGAAGCCGGTCCGGAGTGGGCGGCCTGCTGGTGGACGTGACCGACCGGGAGCAGGCCATCATGGAGGCAACCGCCGGTCGTCAGCGGCTGGCTCTGCTGGACCGGGCCGCGGCCCGGATCGGCACCACCCTGGACGTGAACGTCACCGCCCGGGAGCTGGTCGACGCCGCGGTTCCCGAATTCTCGGACGCCTCCGTCGTGGAAGTCGTGGAGTGGATGGACGAGCCCGAGGTGTTCGACCCGGAACTGCCGCTGGTCACCCGCCGGATCGCCTCCGGCACCATCCTGCCGCCACCCGCCACCGAACTCGTGAGCGGGCTGGAGAGCGTGACATACCCACCGGGTTCCGCCATCCACCGGATGCTGCGCACGGGGCGCCCCGTCTCCGTCCTGGTGAACGACGAGTTCGTGACCCGGACCGTCATCCACCAGGCCCGCGCCCGGCTCCTGAGAGAGAGCGGTCTGGCCTGCATCCTCATCGCCCCGCTGATCGCCCGGGGCACGGTCCAGGGCCTCACCATGTTCGGACGCTCCGCGGCCAGGCCGGCCTTCACCGAGGAGGACCTCAGCCTGGCCGGTGAGCTCGCCTCCCGCGCCGCGCTCTGCCTGGACAACGCGCGTCTCTACAGCCGAGTGCATGACATCGCGGTCACCCTCCAGCGCGCACTGCTCCCCAGCGCCCTGGCGACAAGCCCTTACGTGCAGGTCGCCCACCGCTACCTGCCCGGCAGCCACATCACCGAGGTCGGCGGCGACTGGTACGACGTGATCAACCTGTCCGGCGACCGGGTCGCCCTGGTCGTCGGTGACGTGATGGGCCACGGGGTGCCGGCCGCCGCGGCCATGGGGAGGCTGCGCATCACGGCCAAGGCACTTGCCAGGCACACCCAGGAGCCGCACGAACTGCTCGCCGAGCTCGACACCTGTGCCCAGGAGGCCGGAATCGAGCTGGCGACCTGCCTCTACATCCTGTACGACCCCACGACCGGGCGCGCCCGCATGGCCAGCGCCGGCCACCCCCCGCCCCTCGTACGCCACCCTGACGGCACGGTCGAGACCATCAGCAATGTCCTGGGAGTTCCCCTCGGGGTGGGCGGTCACCCCTTCACGACAATCGAGATCACCCTGCCGGAGGACGCCATTCTCGCCCTGTACACCGACGGCCTCATCGAAGCACGTGGCCAGGACATCGAAGAGGGCCTGGCCGCGGTACGTGCCGAACTGAGCAGGGCGTCGGGCCAGTTGGAGGAGACAGCGGACCGCATGCTCTCGAGCCTGCTGCCCGACCCGCCGGACGACGACACGGTGCTTGTCCTCGCCCGCGTCCGCCGCAGTCCTCCGCATAGCCCGTAGTTCGCAGCAGAGCGACTCACCGCGCGCTACGGGCAGCGGTCAACGTCCGCGGGTTGCTCCGCGCCGCCGGTGCGCGGGAACGGGTGAAACCGCGTAGGAGGCGTCTTCCTCCTCTTCCAGTGGCGGCAGCTCGACGGTGTACTGCGGCTGAAGAAACAGATCGTGGTGCTGCGGCGCAGCTGGCGAGCCTGCCGTGTTCTGTCCGGGCCGGGCAGGATCGAGGTGGGGAGAGGCAGCAGTCATGCACAACCATCCAGAGTTTGAGAGCCGCGCGGATCCAAGGCGGAACTGTCGACCGGTGATGATCGGTATGTCTCTGCTCCGCGTGCGCCACTCCATTAGATCCTATTGGCGGCGGCAGGACGTCAGCACGCGAGTGAGCTGGTCATTCCTGCACGAAGGCGACTGGCCTTCGACCGGCTTCAGCGACGCGTGAACCCCACCGCTGCAGCGGCGCTTGGCATCAGCCGGGCAGCGCGAGGAGCCGCCGCCGATACGGCCGGGCGGCTGACATGGCAGGGCCGCGCCGGATTCGCCGTGCCGATCGGGGCAGGTTCCTGATGTGGTCATTCCCGTTCATGACTCGAATCCGGTGCGGCGCACCCCCTGGGTCACCTACGCGCTGATCGTGGCCAACGTGATCGTGTTCCTGCGCATGCCCGTGACCGTGTCCTCGATCGCGGGCGACAGCGGCCTCGCGCACCTGTGCCATCTACAGGCTTTCCTCGAGCAGTGGGGCGCCGTCCCGCGGGAGCTGATCCACAACCGGGTGCCGGACCTGGTCCCGACCGGGACTCCCGCGGTGGGCCCCCAGGGGCCGGGTTGCCTGCTCGGACCGCCCCGCTACGACAAGGCGCCTCCGCTGTCCGTACTGACCTCGATGTTCCTGCACGGCAGCTGGCTGCACCTGCTGGGCAACATGCTCTTCTTGTGGATCTTCGGCGACAACATCGAAGACCGGTTGGGGCGGGTGCGGTACCTGCTGTTCTACCTGTTCTGCGGGTACGTGGCCGGGTACGGCTTCGCGCTGGCCAACCCCGATTCCGCCGAACCGCTGATCGGGGCGTCCGGGGCAATCGCCGGCGTGCTGGGCGCCTACCTGGTGCTCTACCCGCGGGTTCGGGTGTGGGGCCTGGTGCCCTTCCTGTTCTTCTTCCCTCTGCGGCTCCCCGCCTGGGCGGTGCTGGGACTGTGGTTCGTCCTGCAGGCGTTCTACTCGGCCGGCTACGGCGTCGCGGAGGTCGGCACCGTTGCCTATCTCGCCCATGTGGTCGGTTTCGTGGCCGGGGCGTTGCTGGCGCTTCCGCTGCGGGCCAATACACCGCCCCCGCCCGAACCGCAGCGGCTGCACAAAAGGCCGCAGGTACCACCGCGTTGGTGAGTTAGGTCGAGTTCGGTCGAGTTCGTCGGCCAGTCGGCGCGGGCCGCCCTGACGGGCCACGGTTTTGCCGTCCGGCAGGGCGCAGAGTGCCGAACGCCGTCCGGTTCACAGCTGGTTGATCCATCCCACGAACAGCACCGCCCCCGCTGCGGCCAACAGCAGGGCGAGCGGCCTGCTCCACCACTGGGACCTCGATCCGGTGGACGGTTCCTGCTCGTCGGAACCGAGTACGACCAGGCCACGCAGTAGCCATACGGCAGCGACGAGAATCGGCACGGCCAGCGCCGCGTGTGCCGCCCAGGCACCCGCCAGGGTGGGGCCGCCCCAGGAGTTCTGGTAGTCGTGCGCGTCCAACAGCGGGTAGAGAGCGCCATTTGCGGCCGCCTGTGTGCTGATCAGGATGATGAACCAGGCGACGAGCCCCAGCCCCGTCCCGAGGAGCGCCGTCGGCGCGTCGGCGAGGCGTCCCCTCGATACTGCGCGCATGAACCGGGCGGCCGACACCGGCAGCAAGGTGATCCCCCGCCAGACCCACGACCGGCCGGGCCTGCCCAAGGTCGTCGCAACGAACGAAGCGGCGGAACGGCGAAGTGACTGCTGCGTGATCTCCATGCTCCCACGATCACAGTCGTTGCCGGCCGGATCGATCCTGCCTGCACGAACGTCGCGGTGGGGTTTTCCCCCGCATACCAAGGCAAGCCTCGATCAACTCGCGTTGATTCAGGAATGAGAAGCTGTGCCCGAACCGGCGTACTGAAGGTGGAGGGGAACCAACCCGCGAAGCCTTTCCATACCGGAGGTACCTCACCCGTGACCGCCCCCAGAACAGCCCCGCCCAGGGCTGACCATCGCGACGCGGATGATCCGCAGGGTTGGCAGTTCAACTCACCCCTCGTCCTGACCATGTTGCTGCTCCTGGTGGTTGTGCTGCAGGGGCCGATCCGCCGGGCGTTGTCCGCGCCGGTGATGCAGAGCTGGATGACCGTGTTCGTCGCGGTGGTCGTCCAGGCCCTGCCCTTCCTCGTCCTCGGCGTGCTGCTGTCGGCGATCATCGCGGTGTTCGTCCCACCGTCGTTCTTTGCCCGCGCGCTGCCGAAACAGCCCGCCCTCGCGGTGCCGGTCGCCGGGCTGGCCGGGGCGGTCCTTCCCGGCTGCGAGTGCGCCTCCGTGCCGGTGGCCGGGGCGCTGGTGCGCCGCGGCGTCACGCCCGCGGCGGCGTTGGCGTTCCTGCTGTCCGCCCCGGCGATCAACCCGATCGTGCTGACCGCCACCGCCGTCGCGTTTCCCCGCGACCCCCAGATGGTCCTCGCCCGGTTCGTGGCGAGTCTGCTCGTGGCGTGCGGGATGGGCTGGTTGTGGCAGCGGCTGGGCCGCAGCGACTGGCTGCGCCCACCGGCCCACCCGTCGTTCGACGGCCTCGGCAAGGGGGCGGCGTTCTGGGGATCCGTACGGCACGACGTAATGCACGCCGGCGGCTTCCTCGTCGTCGGCGCGATGGCCGCGGCCACCCTCAAGGCCGTCGTACCGGCAAGCTGGCTGCACACCGCGGCCAACGACCCTGTGGTGTCGATCCTCACCCTGGCGATCCTCGCGGTGGTGTTGTCGATCTGCTCCGAGGCCGACGCGTTCGTGGCCACGTCCCTGACCCAGTTCTCGCTCACCGCCCGCCTGGCATTCCTCGTCGTCGGACCGATGATCGACCTGAAGCTGTTCGCCATGCAGGCCGCCACGTTCGGCCGCGGGTTCGCGCTGCGGTTCGCCCCCGCCACCTTCACCCTGGCCGTCCTCATGTCGGTCCTGGTCGGGGCGGTCCTGCTGTGAACCGGCAGGCGCAAGCGGCCGTGCTGTTCCTCGTCGGCGCGGCGGTGCTGCACGCCGGCGTCACGGGCCTCTACCTGCGCTACGTCAAGGCCGGGTTGCGCCCGTTGCTGCTCGTGGCCGGCATCGTCCTGATCGTCGCCGCCGTCGCCACCGTCTGGTACGAACTGCGACGGCCGCGCGCGACCGAGGAGAACCAGCCCGGGCGTGAGCACCACGACCGTCGCGGCCACGCCCACCGCGAACCACGCATATCCTGGCTCCTCGTCCTGCCCGTGCTCGCTCTCATCCTGGTGGCGCCACCCGCACTGGGCTCCTACAGCGCCCTCCGCGCCGGCACGGCCCTGCAACAACCCTGGGGCTTCCCCACCCTCCCCGCCGGCGACCCGCTCCAGCTCAGCGTCGTCGATTACGCCGGCCGCGCGGTCTACGACCACGGACACTCACTCGGCGACCGGCAGATCAAAATCACCGGCTTCATCACCCTCGACGGCAGCGGCGCACCCTACCTCGTCCGCATGAGCCTCAACTGCTGCGCTGCCGACGCCCAACCCGTCAAGATCGGCCTGTCCGGACGGATTCCCCCCGCCCTGCAACCCGACACCTGGCTCGAAGTCATCGGCACCTACACCGGCAAACAGACCAGGGACCCCGTCAACGACGGCATCATCCCGTTCATCGACATCAGCCGGGCCAGACCGGTCCCGGCCCCACCCAACCAGTATGAAAACTGAAGGGGTTGAGCGCGTCATCGGCCCTGGCCGGGCATGGTGAAGGGCTGGTCCGACAGGCCACCGTGCAGGGCTTCCCACGGCGAGGCGGCGCCTCTACGGCGGTCGGCTCCACCGCCTCACTGAGCGTCTTGGGGTCACGTCGTGCGGCAGGCCGCCCTACGGTGTGGTGTCGGCGCAGACCGCGGACTGTCGCCAGGGGCGATTGCCGAGCTCACGAGCCTGCTCACGCCCGGCGGCAGCAACCGCTGAGCCGCGTTCCTTGGTCCTTCTCAGCGGCAACGGCGGAGGCGGAGAGGAGCGTCGCAGCGGCGAGGCTGCCCCAGAGGGCGGCCGAGCCGTGGGGTGCGAGGGCCGTGATGACCGCCGGGGAGACGGCGAGGCCGAAGCCCGTGGAGAGCTCGAAGCGGGCGAGGGTGCGTCCCAGGACATGGGCCGGGGCGAGGGCGGTGACGAGCGCGGTGGCGCTGCCGGCGTAGATGATCTCGCCGATAGTGCAGACCACGGACACCACGGCGACGGCCGGGGCACCCCAGCCGTGTCCCAGTGAGGTGGCCGCGAGGAAGCCGAGGTAGGACGCGGTGAGTACCACGCCGGCGAGAGCCAGCACGGTCCGCCGGGAGAAGCGGGACATCAGGACGGTGACCGGAACCTGCAGGGTGACCACCAGCACCGTGTTGGCCACGAAGATGGCTGCCGACCACACCGGGGATGCGTGCAACTGTGTCACCAGGACCAGAGGGAGCGCGATTTCGGGGACGTTGAGGCAGAAGACGTAGACCACGTTGGCGGCCAGCAGCGCGCGCATCCGGGGTGCTGGCCCGTCGGCCCTGTCCATGGCCGGGGCAGCGTCCGGATGCGCATGTAGGTGGACGGACCACGCCAAGGCCGCCGCAGTGAGATAGGCGAGCCCGGTGACGGCTGCCAGCGCCTGCAATGCGGCGGTACCGCCCGCCAGGCATGCGGTGGCGAGGAGCGCGCCCGCGCCCAGGCCGGCGTTGCGCAGGGCGCGGCCTCCCGCGAGAGCGGTGTCGCGTTCCCGGCCGTGGGCGACCGTGGCCACGAGAGCTGCGTGGGCGGCCGGCCATGCCTGGTTGCCGATGCCGAGGAAGAGCGCCGCCGTCGCGAACAGCCAGACGTGCCCCGCCGGGGTGGCCAGCAGCAGCGCCACGCCCAGCACCCGCACCAGCATCGACGCTGCCACGACCGTGCTGCGTGCGCCCCGGTCCAGCCATCGGCCCACCGCGGGCATGCACACCAGACTCACCACGACGCCGACCGTCATGGCAATGCCGGTGGCCGGCGCGGACAGCCTCAGCACCGTCACCCCGTAGAGCAGCAGAAAGGGCCGCAGCAGGCCGGTGCCGAGCGCGTCCACGGCCAGGGCGACGGCATAGCGGGGGCCTCCGGAGGCACGGACGAGGGCGCGGGGCTGGATCTTGGTGATGGTTGGCATGGCGTCAACGGTGCGTTCGGCCGCAGGGCCGGCTACGTCGGTTGACGGACACCGTCAACCGACGCCGTCGCCGGTCATCCGGTCAGGGATGCTGAGGGGATGACGTTGAGGATCGACATCAGCGGCCTGCCGTCCGAGCGACTGCGGTTCGCCGCCTCCCCGCTGGCCGAGCTGACCGCGATGCTGCACGTGCTGGCTGAACCCGGGCATCATCCGCAGCTCGCCGGCTGGGCCGGCGATGTCTGGGCCGGGCTGCGGCCGGAGCTGGCCGAGCGGTTGCGGGAGGCGGAGTTCCTCTGGCGTTCCTCACAAGCCGACTTCCTGATCCCCGCCCGACCTCGGCCGACCCTCGCCGAGGAGTTGGACGACGTGGACCGGATCGACGACGAAACGTATGTGACCGCCGCGCTCGTCACCACGTGCGGCAGCAACCGGGTCCACTTTGCCGCCCGGTCGCCGCTCACCGACGCGACTGCGCGCGAGCGGGCCCTGGACCTGGCACAGGCCCGCGGCACGCTGCAAGAGGCTTTCGCGGAACGGCTGCTCGCGGACCCGGCCGCTGTGCGGGCGCGCGTGCGCGACACCCTCGAACAGTGCGCCGAGGCCTTCTTCGACGCCGCCTGGGCGGGCGTCGCGGTGCAGCTCGCCACCGACCTGCGCCTGAAGAACGACCTGCTGAAGCGCCGGGGCATCGGGGCGGCACTGGCATCGGTCTCCGACGCAGTCACCCTGGCACCGGACGGCGACTGCATCATCGTGGACAAGCTGCAGGACAAGGCGACCGCCGCCCACGGCACCGGGGTCACCTTCATCCCCAGTGTCTTCGGCAGCCCGCACCTGGTGGCGGTCCACGCGCCCGGGTGGCGGCCGGTGGTGCAGTACCCCGTGGCCGAGCCGAGTCCATCGGAGCCGGTATCGCTGGAAACGGTCACACTACGGCTGGAGGCACTCGCACATCCGGTACGGCTGCGGCTGCTGCGCACCCTGGCCCGCGGCCCGCACACCACCGCTGAGCTGGCCCACGTCTGGGAACTTTCGCCCCCGGAGGTTTCCCGCCACCTCGCTGTCCTGCGCCGCGCGGGCCTGCTCACGGCCCGGCGGCACGGTCGTTACGTCCGTTACACCCTCAAGCTGCCCGATCTGACGGCGCTGGGCGCCGACCTGCTGGCGGCCGTACTGCGCTAAGTGGCTTCGGTCTGCCAGAACGCGGGCCGACCGCCGCCTTCGCAGCATCGTCCGACTCGGCGGGCCGCCAAGCAGTACCGGCGCAACCGCCTGCTGCCCTCGGCCAGCCGGGCAGCGCACTGGCTGCACCGCCGGACGTTCCTCCTGGCCATACCCCGGGGTCATCCTGTCCGGCCGTACGGGCCAGGGCCTGTCACTCCTCGTCGGTCGCGTCCTTGCCGCGAAGGAGTTCATACGCCGTTCCTCCGCTTCGACACCGAGATCTGCCGGATCGTCAGCACGACCAATGCGATCGAATCGGTGAACGCGCGGATCCGCCGAGCGGTCAAGGCCCGTGACCACTCTCCCAAGGACCGGGGCCGGAGCGGTGTGGCAGACGAGTCGGGCTGTACGCCGGGTTCTGTCGCCCGGTCGCCTCGCGGCGGCCGGGGAGACGGCCATCCATCTAGGACCGGCGTTGCCGCCGGTCTCGTGCGGTCTACCCGCGGACTCGGGCGGGCAGCCCTCGAACGTCCGCGCAGGGCCGCTTTTTACGGCGGCCCCTCTTGACCTTGCTCCAAGTGGGGTTTACCTAGCCGCCTGAGTCACCTCAGGCGCTGGTGGTCTCTTACACCACCGTTTCACCCTTACCGAGGACCGAGGTCCTCGGCGGTCTGTTTTCTGTGGCACTGTCCCGCGGGTCACCCCGGGTGGGCGTTACCCACCACCTTGCCCTGTGGAGCCCGGACGTTCCTCGGGAAGATCCAGAAGATCCTCACGCGGCCGTCCGCCCGGCTCGTCTGCCGTGCCGGCCATGTTACCTGGCGTGTGCGGGGACGAAGCCCGCGGAGCCGGTGGTCCAGGCCGCCGCGAGGTCGGCGCCCGGCGGGAAGCGGCCGTTCAGTTCGAGGATGGTCATGCCGTGGGCGAAGGCCCAGGCCGCGCGGGCGGTGTCCGCGTCGCCGCCGACCGCGCGGATGAGGGGGGCCGCGGCACGGTCCTCCACGCCCGCGGGCAGGGCCTCGCGGGCGAGCGGGCGGTCGGTGGCGAGGCGGTAGAGGTGCGGGTGGGCCAGGGCGTAGGCGCGGTAGGCGGTGGCCAGGGCCTGGAAGGAGCCGGGGGTCGCGGCCTCCGCGGCCTCGAGGACCTCGGCGCTCTCGCGGAGGGCTTCGGCGATCAGGGCAGTCTCGACCGAGGACTTGTCCGGGAAGTGCTTGTAGAGGGACGGGGCCTTGATGCCGACCCGCTCGGCGAGACGGCGCATGGTGAGGGCTTCCGGGCCTTCCTGCTCGAGCAGTTCGCGGGCCGCGGCGATGATCTGCTGCGCACGGGGGGAGTCAGGCATGCTGGAAGCCTTTCCTGGTTCGGAGTCCGTAGCCGAAGGCGCGATCGTACGAGGTGCGGGCGAGCCGACCGCACAGACCCGCGAGGACCGGCGCCCGGACGATCGGCACGCCGATGACCCGAAAGCGCTCGTCGCCGTGCTCACGCGAGCGCGAACAGCACCTTCGCCGTCCCCGGGTCGGCCTGCGTGAGCCGGGCCCGTACACGCTCCCCCAGCGGAAGCTTCTCGCCGCCGCCGTCGATCCTGGCCACCACCGCCGGGTCCGCCAGATGGATCGTCCCGACGGCCGGCTCGTGCTCCTTCACATCCACCACGAAGGCGTCGAAGATCTCGCCGACCCGCTCCCTCAGCAGCGCTGCCTCGACGAGGTCGACGCACTCCCGCTCCACCGTGTTGGCGCGTCGGGAGCCCTCCGCCATCTCCTGCGGCAGCTTGTCCAGCGCCGCCGTCACCCACTCCGGGGGCGCCTGCCCGGCCACCGCCGCCACGCACAGCTCGCCCGCGTACCGGTCGACGAGCCGCCGCAGCGGCGCGGTGCAGTGCGTGTACTCGTCGGCCACGGCGGCGTGGAGCGCGGGCGAGGGCAGCTCGCCGCCCGAGAAGGCGGCGTAGCCCGCGCCGCGCAGCAGCGTCGTGCACTCCTGGAGGAAGGCGGCATGGCGGGCGTTGTGCGGGTCGAGGGAGCGGACCACTTCGGCGTACGAGACATGGTGCGGCCAGTCGATGCCCAGGGCCTTCGCGCAGCGGCGCAGCCTCGCCACCGCGCCGACCGGGGCGGTGGGCAGGGTGCGCAGGATGCCGGTGCCCGACGCCGTCATGAGGTCGGCCGCGGCCATCCCGGTGAGCAGGGAGATCTGGGCGTTCCAGGCGTCGGCCGGGAGCGGGGCACGGTATTCGAGGAAGTATGCGCCGTCCCGCTCGACGACCTCCTGCTCCGGGACGTTCAGCGAGATGCCGCCGCGCTCGCGCTCCAGCGCCTCGCGCAGCAGCCCGATGTCCTTGAGCAGCCCCAACGGCTCCTCGGCGGTGCCCGCGTCGATCTGCCGCTGCACATCCTCGTAGTCCAGCCTGACCCGGCTGCGTACGAGCGCGCGGCGCACCTCGGTCGTGACGGTACGGCCCTCGGCGTCGAGGTCGATCCGCCAGAGCAGCGCCGGCGCGGTCCGGTCGGGCAGCAGACTGGCCGCGCCCTCGGAGAGCACGGCCGGGTGCAGGGGGACCTTCTCGTCCGGGAAGTAGAGGGTCTGCACCCGGCGGTGGGCCTCGGCGTCGATCGCGCCGCCGGGGGTGACGAAGGCGGCGACGTCGGCGATCGCGTAATGGACGCGGAAGCCGCCGTCGCGGCGGGAGGCGAGGTGCATCGCCTGGTCGAGGTCGACGGAGCCCGGCGGGTCGATGGTGAAGAACGGGATGTCGGTGGCGTCGTGGTCCGGCAGGCGCGGCGCCTTGGCGGCGGACTCCGCCTCGGCAAGGACCTCGGCCGGGAAGCCCTCGGGCACGTCGAGCGTGGTACGCAGCTCACGCAGTGCGGCCCGCAGCGGAGCTTCGGCTGCGCCGGTCATGTGCATATGGCGGCGGGGCATGGACCGAGCGTATGGCGGGCGGAGTCGGACGGCACCCGGATGACCGTAGGCTGGCGCGGGGGCCGCACCCCCCGCCCCCGTACGTACGAAGGAGACCTGCCGTGCTCGTGCTGTTGCCGCCGTCGGAGGGTAAGGCCGCTTCCGGGCGCGGGGCTCCGCTGAAGCCGGAGTCGCTGTCGCTGCCGGGTCTTGCCGGGGCGCGCGCCGCGGTGCTGGACGAACTGGTCGAACTGTGCGCCGCCGACGAGGAGAAAGCGCGGGAGGTGCTGGGGCTGAGCGAGGGTCTGCGCGGCGAGATCGCGAAGAACGTGGAGCTGCGGACCGCGGGCACCCGGCCGGCCGGGGAGATCTACACGGGCGTGCTGTACGACGCGCTCGGTCTGGCGACCCTGGAGCCGGACGCGCGGCGGCGGGCCCGGCAGTCGCTGCTGGTGTTCTCGGGGCTGTGGGGCGCGGTGCGGGTCGGCGACCGGATTCCGTCGTACCGCTGCTCGATGGGCGTGAAGCTGCCGGGGCTCGGCGCGCTGGGGGCGTACTGGCGCGGGCAGATGGCGTCCGTGCTGCCGGAGGCGGCGGGCAACGGGCTGGTGCTGGATCTGCGGTCCTCGGCGTACACGGCGGCATGGAAGCCGCAGGGCGAGGTGGCGGGGCGTACGGCGACGGTGCGGGTGCTGCACTCGCAGCTGGTCGACGGGGTCGAGAAGCGCTCGGTGGTCAGCCACTTCAACAAGGCGACGAAGGGCCGGCTGGTACGGGACCTGCTGATGACGGGCGCGAAGCCGGCGGGGCCGGGCGAGCTGGTGGAGACTCTGCGGGATCTCGGGTACGTGGTGGAGGCGCAGGCTCCGGCCAGGGCTGGGCGGGCGTGGGCGCTGGATGTGGTGGTCACCCAGATTCACTAACGCGTTGCACTGTGTGCAACGGTCGTTGCGGGGTGCGCAGTGGGACCGGCAGGATGGGGCCATGACCTCCGTACTGGACCTCGCGCCTGTCGTACCCGTCGTCGTCATCGACGACGTCGCCGATGCCATACCGCTCGCACGGGCCCTGGTCGCCGGGGGTCTGCCGGCGATCGAGGTGACGCTGCGCACGCCGGCCGCGCTCGACGCGATCCGCTCGATCGCGGACGGGGTGCCGGAGGCGGTGGTCGGCGCGGGCACGGTGATCTCGTCGGAGGGTGTGGACGCGGCGGTGGAGGCCGGCGCGCGGTTCCTGGTCAGCCCCGGGTGGACGGAACGGCTGCTGGACGCGATGAAGGCGTCCGGCGTGCCGTTCCTGCCCGGTGTCTCGACGACCTCGGAGGTCGTGGCGCTGCTGGAGCGCTCAGTGAGCGAGATGAAGTTCTTCCCGGCGGAGGCGGCCGGCGGCACGCCGTATCTCAGGTCCCTCGCCGGGCCGCTTCCGCAGGCCCGCTTCTGCCCGACGGGCGGGATCTCGTCCGCTTCGGCACCGTCGTATCTGGCACTGCGGAACGTGGGGTGTGTGGGCGGTACGTGGATGCTGCCCGCCGACGCGATCGCTGCCAAGGACTGGGCACGGGTCGAGAACCTGGCGGCCGGAGCGGCCGCGCTGCGCGGCTGAGTTCAGCCGAGGTCCACATCGACGAGGTCCGCGTCCACAAGGTCCGCGTCCACGAAGTCCACGTCGACGAAGTCGGCCAGCGGGCGGTAACCGAGGCGCTGGTAGAGGGCGTTGCTGGTGGGGTTGGCCTGGTCCGCGAAGAGCAGGACCTGTTCCGCACCCGCCTCGAGCGCGGCGCGGCTGACGGCGGCGGTGACCGCGCCGGCGTATCCGCGTCCGCGGAGCTCGGCCGGGGTGTAGACGGGCGAGACCCGGGACTGTCCCGCGACGATCGGCGAGCGGGCGGCCATGGAAACCGGCTGTCCGTCGTCGGTCTCCCAGAAATACAGGCATCCGTCGGCGACGCGGCGCGAGATGTTCTGTGTGTAGTCCGCGTCGGACGTCTCACCTATGTCGGCGGCGAACCTCTTCATCCAGGCGGCGGCGGCCGGGATGTCGTCGGCGATGGCCTGCCGGGCGCGGCCGGGCGGCGGGGGCTGCTGCGGCGTCAGCTCACCGAGCCGGAAGAGCCGCAGCCGCGTGGCGGCGGTCCAGCCGCCTCCGCCCGTCCACTCGTCGGCGAAGGCCTGTGTGCTGCCGTCCCCGCCTTTCACGCCACTGAGCGCTACCCCTGCCGCGCGCAACTTCCGCGCCAGCGCACGGGCGAGGGGTTCCCGCATCGGGCCGAGCAGCGGCGGCCGCGGCGGCGTCTGCAGGAACGCGGCGTCCACGGGTGCGTCGTCGGTCTCCCGCCACCAACCGAACCGAGCGGGTTCCGCGTCCTCGTACGCGTGCGGGCCGTGCCGCCGCACCATCTCGCTCACGGTGAGCAGCGCGGTGCAGAGGACGGAGTCCCGCGCCAGGCAGTCGCCGGCGGCGCGGCGGAACTCCTCGACGTCCTCGGTCAGATACCAGGTCATCGCGTCAGCGCAGGTGAGACGTGTCGTTGAGCAGGCGCAGCGACGCGGTTCCGTCCGAGTAGTACGCCACCACCGAGATCGACGCCGCCGAGAGCTCCATCCGGAACAAGGACTCCGGCGGAGCGCCCAGGGCCAGCCGGACGAAGGTTTTGACCGGGGCGACGTGCGTGACCAGCAGCACCGTGCGGCCCGCATAGCGCGCGAGCAGCTTGTCGCGGGTTGCCGCGACGCGGCGGGCCACCGTCGCGAAGCTCTCGCCGCCGCCCGAGGGGGTCGCCTTCGGCGAGGCCAGCCAGGCTGTCAGATCGTCGCCGTACCGCTCCTGCACCTCCGCGAACGTCAGGCCCTCCCACGCGCCGAAGTCCGCCTCGCGCAGACCCTCCTCGATACGGACATCGAGGTTCAGGCGGGCCGCGACCGCCTCCGCGGTCTCGCGACAGCGCTTCAGCGGGGAGCTGACGATCTCCTCGATCGTGCCGCGCGCCGCGAGTGCGGCCGCGACCGCGTCGGCCTGGCGCAGGCCCACCGGGGACAGTGAGGGGTCGCTGCCGCCGCTGCCCGAGAAACGCTTCTCGGGGGTGAGAGGCGTCTCGCCGTGGCGCAGGAGGACAAAGGTGGCCGGTGCGCCGAGGTCGGCGGGGCCCCAGCCGACCGGCGGGGCCGTCGGCGCGGCTTCGCTGCTCGCGGCGGCTCCGGCCCCGACGGAAGACTCCGCACGACCCGCACCCGAGAGCCCGGCCCCGACGGAAGACTCCGCACGACCCGCACCCGAGAGCCCGGCCCCGACGGAGGACTCCGCACGACCCGCACTCGCCGACCCGCCGCCCGCCAGCGCCGCCCTCGCCTTCGCCGCGCCGGCGGCCGCGTCGCCCACCACTCGCGCCGCTTCCGCGTCCCGCGCGTCAAGCGTGTCCAGGGCCGCCGTGGAGCGCGACGGCTCCCACTGCTTGCCCTTTTTGCCCGCGTCCATCGCCTCGTTGGCCAGCCGGTCCGCGTGCTTGTTCTTCTCGCGCGGGATCCACTCGTACGTCACCTGGCCGGACGGCAGGATCCGCGCGGCCTCTGCCGCCAGCGGCTTCATGTCCGGGTGCTTGATCTTCCAGCGGCCCGACATCTGCTCGACGACCAGCTTGGAGTCCATCCGGACCCGGACCGAGGCCCCGGGGTCGAGGGCCTTCGCGGCCTTCAGCCCCGCGATCAGGCCCTTGTACTCGGCGACGTTGTTCGTCGCCACACCGATGTACTCGGCCACCTCGGCCAGGGGCTCGCCCGACTTCGGGTCGAGCACGACCGCGCCGTAGCCGGCCGGGCCCGGATTCCCCCGGGAGCCGCCGTCGGCCTCGACGACGAACTCCCGCATTACAGGCCCGACTCTGCGGTGCGGACCAGGATGCGGCGGCAGTTCTCGCAGCGCAGCACGGTGTCCGGCGACGCAGCCTTGACCTCGTTCACCTCGGTGATGTTGAGCTCCAACTGGCAGCCCTCGCAACGGCGCTGGTAGAGGCGGGCCGCGCCCACCCCGCCCTGCTGGACGCGCAGCTTCTCGTACAGCTTCAGCAGATCGGCCGGTACGGAACCTCCCACGACCTCGCGCTCCTTGGTGACCGAGGCGACCTCGCGGTCGATCTCCTCCTGCGCGGCGTCCCGGCGCGCGGTCGCGTCGTCGGCCTTGGCCTGGACGGCGGAAACCCGCTCGGTCAGCTCGGAGACACGTTCCTGCGCGGACTCACGGCGCTCCATGATCTCGAGGACGACGTCCTCCAGGTCACCCTGGCGCTTGGCGAGCGAGACGATCTCGCGCTGCAGGTTCTCCAGGTCCTTGGGCGAGGTGACCGCGCCCGAGTCGAGGCGCTGCTGGTCGCGTACGGCGCGCTGGCGCACCTGATCGACGTCCTGCTCCGCCTTGGTCTGCTCGCGGGCGGTGTCGCTCTCCTCGGTCTGCGCGGCGACCAGTAGGTCGCGCAGCTGCGTGAGGTCCTTGTTGAGCGACTCGATCTCGGCGTGCTCGGGCAGCGACTTGGTCTTGTGGGCGAGCTGCGACAGTCGTACGTCGAGGGCCTGGACGTCGAGGAGTCGGATCTGGTCGGCGGGCGCGGCGTTCAGTTGGGGGCTCCAGGAGAAGAGTGGTGGGCGGACCAGGGGTCGGTGACCGTGTGCGAGACGTGGACCCTGAGGCCCCAGCCGTGCCGGTCGGAAATCTCGTCGAGCTGTGCGGCGGCCTGCTCGCACCAGGGCCATTCGGTGGCCCAGTGGGCGGCGTCGACCAGCCCGAGGGACGAGTGCTGCGTGGCTTCGGAGGCCGGGTGGTGGCGCAGGTCGGCGGTGAGGAACGCATCCACGCCCGCGGCCCGCACCTGGTCGAAGAGGCTGTCGCCGGAGCCGCCGCTGACCGCGACGGTACGGACGAGTGCGTCCGGATCGCCGGCGACGCGGATGCCCTGCGCGGTGGGCGGCAGTCGCTTCGCCGCGCGGGCGGCGAACTCGCGCAGTGTCTCGGGATGGTCGAGCTCGCAGATCCGGCCGAGGCCGCGGTGACCGCTCGGATCCGTGGCGTCCGGCACCAGAGGGCGTACGACCCGGAGGTCGAGCGCGCCCGCGAGGGCGTCGGAGACCCCGGGGTCGGCGGTGTCCGCGTTGGTGTGCGCGACATGCAGGGCGATGTCGTGCTTGATCAGCGTGTGCACGACGCGGCCCTTGAAGGTGGAGGCAGCGACCGTCGTCGTACCGCGCACATAGAGCGGGTGGTGCGTGACGATCAGCTGGGCGCCGAGCTCGATCGCCTCGTCGGCGATCTCCTGCACCGGGTCCACGGCGAACAGGACCCGGCTGACCTGGGCTTCCGGTTCCCCGCAGACCGTGCCGACGGCGTCCCACTCCGCGGCCCGCTCGGGGGGCCACAGGGCGTCGAGCGCGGTGAGGACTTCAGACAGACGGGGCACGAGAACAGGTTACCCGCGCTCGGTGCCCCATCGGCCTGGGAGGCCTGTTCGACCGCTGCCGGCGCTTGATCGACTACGGGCCGGGGAACTCGAGGACCTTGTCCGCGCAGCACTCAGGCGTGCCTCACTCTGAGCACCGCCATCCCGCTGAGCACAGTCGCCCCCTGCCCCTCAGGCGAATCCCGGCCCGGCCACCCTTATGTGTGAAGTGGGCGGTCTCGATGTTGTCCGGCATAGAGAGGATACCTAGCTTCAGTCACCGGAGGTGACGTGCCGATGACAGCCTGTGCCATCGAGACCGCCAACGGAGCTGTGGGGAGTACGGGGTTCACGATCACTGCGGACGGGACCTACGCGGCCCGGCTGGCCGGGGACGGCGAGGCCCTGTTCCCGGAGCGGTGGACGCTCGACGGACCCGAGCCGTATGCGGTGCCACTGCCGCTCGGCCAGCCGGAGGAGCGCGACGCGGAGGTGCTGCCGCTGACCGACGGGCGGGTGCTGATCCGGCGGCGGGTGGCGGGCACGCATGCCTTCTCGCTGCTGTATCCGACGGGGCCGGGGACGGGTGAACTGCCGCTGGGCTGGATCGAGTCGGCGGAGCTCACGCTGCTGCCGCCGTCGCCGGACGGCGTGTCCGCCTACGCCTTGGCACCCGGCGCGAAGTCCACCGCGGTCTGGCTGGTGGCGGGCGGCGCGTTCGGACCCGAGTTGGTCGCCGAGGTGCCGGGGCGCTGCTCGGGCGGGGTCTGGCTGGACCGTACGGGGCGGATGCTCGCCCTGGACCGGCAGTGGGACGACGGCCCGGTCAAGGCGGTGGCGGTCGACCTGGAGCGGGGCGGGGAGGTGACGCCGCTGCTGCAGATCACCGAGGAGAGCGACGACCGGCTGCTGCTGGCGGAGCCGGACAGCGGACTGCTGCTGATCCGCTCGAACGCACCGGGCCACGGCCGGCTCGGCTGGGGGGTGCTGGGAAGTCTGCGGCCGGTGCGCTTCCCGGAATGTCTGCGGCTCGCGGACTGCGCGGTGACGCCGTTCGCCGTGCAGCCCGGACAGGCGCTGATGCCGGAGAGCTGCGCGGTGGCGCTGCGGATCGACGGGGCGGCGGGGAGCTGGCTCGGCCTGTGGCGCCCAGCGGGGCGACGGTTGCATCAACTTGCCGCGCCGGAGGGGTGGTTGGCGGGTGCCGGGCTGTGGAGCCGGGAGGGGGTGCTGCAACTGCCGTACGCGACCGGGGCGGTGCCGTGCGGAGTGGCGCGGATCGACGGGCCCACGGACACCTTCGTACCGGATGTGACCACGCAGCCCGAGGTGATCACAGAACCGGCACAACCGGAATGCGCAGGTGGGGAACCGTCCGAGGGCGCCGGGACTCCTGTTGTGTGCAAGCCGGTTCCTTTGCAGCAGGCGCCTCTCACCGGGCGTACGGCCCCTGATTAAATTCTCGGGCCGGGCTGCTCAGCCGCACCGACCGGACGCCGGCGGTGACGGGGTTTTTAGGTGTGGGCGGGGGCCCTGCGACACGTAATTCAGCGATCACGACGGGGTGACTTCCCACATGTCTCAAGCCCGAACCGACACGACCCAGGAGCGTCCGCACGGTGCGGCCGCCGTCCAGGCCGAGGCCGGCGGCGCCGGAAAGCACCGGGGTGGTGCGGCCACGACGGAGGACTCTGCGACTCCGGCGCACGGGCGGCACCGCCGGCCCGGGGAGGTGGGCAGCGCGGTCTGACGCGGACACGTGGGGCTCCGCCCCGGACCGCGCTCCTCGATCGCCGGAGGGGCTGAACCCGAGCCCGTCCGGCGATTGAGGACAAGCCGGCCACCGGACGGCCCCGGCCACCGGACGGCCCTGGTCACCGGACGGCCCTGGTCACCCGTGCTTGAGACCCAGCACTTCCGCCGCCGCGAATGTCTCGTTCGACGGCCGGTCCGCATAGTGCGGGGTGAGGAGCCCGTCCAGCTCGTCGTAGCTGAACGCCTCCTTGGACGTGTCGAACTTCGCTGCCACCCTGGGCCGTTCGACGATCGCCACCATTCCGCCGTGCACAACGAGCAGCTGGCCGTTGACCTTCGCCGCTGCCGGAGAAACCAGATATCCCACCAGCGGGGCGACATGTTCCGGCGCCAGCGGGTCGAGCCCGCCGTCCACCGGTTCCGCGAAGCCCGCGAAGACGTCCTCCGTCATACGGGTCCTGGCGCGCGGGCAGATCACATTGGCCGTCACTCCGTACTTGCCCAGCGCCAGCGCCGTGGACGTGGTGAGGCCGACGATGCCGCCCTTCGCCGCCGCGTAGTTCGGCTGGCCCGCGGAGCCGGCGAGAAACGCCTCCGACGACGTGTTGACGATCCGGCCGTAGACCGGGCCGCCCGCCGTCTTGGAGCGCTCGCGCCAGTGGACCGCCGCGAAGTGGGTGGTGTTGAAGTGGCCCTTGAGGTGGACCCGTATGACCGAGTCCCACTCCTCCTCGCTCATGGAGAAGACCATCCGGTCGCGCAGGATGCCCGCGTTGTTGACCAGGATGTCGAGCTTTCCGTAGCGGGAGACGGCCAGTTGGACGAGCTCGCGGGCCTGCCCGAAGTCGGAGACGTCCCCCTGGTGGGCCACGGCGGAGCCGCCCGCCGCCCGGATCTCGGCGGCGACTTCATCGGCCGGTGCGGCCGAGGTGTCGCCGGAGCCGTCGCGGCCCGGCAGGCCGAAGTCGTTGACGACGACGCTCGCGCCGAGCCCGGCCAGTTCCAGGGCTTCCGCGCGGCCGAGACCGCGACCCGCCCCGGTGACGATCGCGGACAGGCCGTCGAGTGGCAGAGACATCCGGTTCCTCTCAGATTTCGATGCAGGTACGCAGCGCCTCGCCCGTACGCATCTGGGCCAACGCGTCATTGATCTCCGCGAGCTGCACCCGGTGGGTGATCAGCCCTTCGAGGTCGATCCGGCCCGCCCGCCACAGGGCGATGGCCCGCTCGTACGAGGTGAGTACGTCCCCGCCCCCGTACATGGACGGCAGGATCCGCTTCTCGTCGAAGAACAGCTCGAACATATTGAGCTGGAGGAAGTCGTCCATGGCGCCCGCGCCGACGATGCACAGGGTGCCGCCGCGCCGGGTCGTCTCGTACGCGATGCGGGCCGTCGCCGACTTGCCGACGACCTCGAAGACGTAGTCGAAGCCCTCGCCGGCGGTGATGCGCTGCTTGGCGTCGGCCAGCTCGTCGGGCGAAACGGCCTCGGTGGCACCGAAGGTGAGGGCGGCCGCACGTCGGCTCGCGACCGGGTCGACGGCGACGATCTGCGCCGCGCCCTTGAGTCTGGCGCCTTGGATGGCGGAGATGCCGACGCCGCCGCAGCCGATGACGGCGACCGAGGAACCCACCGCCACATCCGCGGTGTTGACGGCCGCGCCGAGACCCGTGGTCACTCCGCAGCCGATCAGCGCGGCGATGTCGAACGGCACATCGTCGGGGATCGGTACGGCGCAGCCGGCGTCGACGACTACCTCCTCGGCGAAGGTGCCGGTGCCCGCGAAGCCGAACACTTCGGAAGGACTTGCGCCGGCACGCCTGAAGTTGGGCGTGCCCGCGTTCATGAAGCCGGCGAGACAGAGCTGGGTCTGGCCGCGCTTGCAGGCGGGACAGACTCCGCACGCGGGAAGCCAGCACAGCAGCACCCGGTCGCCCTGCTGGAGGCCGTTCACGCCGTCGCCGACGTCGATGATCTCGCCGGCGCCCTCGTGGCCCGGGACGAAGGGCGCCGGCTGCGGCAGCACGCCGTTCATCGCGGAGACGTCGGAGTGGCACAGTCCGGTGGCCCGGACCCGGATCTTGACCTTTCCGGGGCCGAAGCCCACCGCCTCGATGTCGTCGAGGACTTCGAGCTTGTCCTGCCCTGTCTCGTGCAGTACGGCTGCGCGCACGGTGCGGCTCCCTTCAGGAGTAATCGACTCAGGTGATCGGCTCAGGTGATCGGCTCAGGTGATCGGCTCAGGTGATCGGCTCAGGTGATCGGCTCAGGAGTGATCGACGATGGTGTCGGCGAGGACCGGCGCGTCGTCCCTCTCGACGGCCGTGACCGACACCTGGACGCGGGCTGTGCCCTCGGCGCAGCGCCACATCCTGATGCGCAGGGTCTCGCCGGGAAAGACCACCCCGGCGAAGCGTGTGGTGTACGAGCGGATGCGGGTGACGTCCCCGCCGAGCATCGTGTCGACGACCGCCTTGAGCGTCATGCCGTACGAGCAGAGCCCGTGCAGGATCGGCCGGTCGAAGCCGGCGAGCTTGGCGAACTCGGGGTCCGCGTGCAGCGGGTTGAAGTCGCCGGAGAGCCGGTAGAGCAGCGCCTGGTCCTCGCGGATGGTGCGCTCCACGGTCCTGTCCGGGGCGCGGGCGGGGAGTTCGATGCGCCGGGAGGGGCCGCGGTCGCCGCCGAAGCCGCCCTCTCCGCGTACGAAGATCTGGGCGTCGCTGGTCCACAGCGGGCCCTCGTCGTCGGCCGCTTCGGAGCGCAGGACGAGGATCGCGGCCTTTCCCTTGTCGTGGACCGCCGCGATCCGGGAGGTCGAGACGGCCCTGCCTTCGACCGGGATCGGGCGGTGGACCTCGACGGACTGTCCGCCGTGCAGTACGGATGCCAGGTTGATGTCGAGACCGGGTCCGGTGAGCCCGCCGATGACGCCCTTGCCCGCGCCGGCGACGGTGGCGAAGCTGGGCAGCACATGCAGCTTCGACTCGAGGGTGTAGCGCAGTTCGTCGGGGTCGGTGGCGGGTCCCGGACTGCCTTGGAAGGAGCCCGCGCCGAGGCCGAGGTGGTAGAGCAGGACGTCCTTGTGGTCCCAGCCGATCTCGACGCTGCGGGGTTCGGCGGCGACGGCCTTGGCGGCATCAATGGGCATGAGGATGCTGCTCCTTGAGGAGTGGAAGACCTCGGCGCGGCCGTCCGCACCGTCGGCCGCACCGAGGTCGTACGGGACCGGCCCCGACGCCCGTTCTAGAACGCGTTCTAGGCCGATGGCCCCTATGTATAACGCAGGCCCCAACACTTGTGAAGACTGCTGACGCCATGTCAGAAGTGCGGCCCACCCAGGACATTTGTCACTGCCGAGTCCGTACATGCGCACCTGCCGGGACCCTGTGCACGCTCCGTAGCGTGATCCACATGACGCAGACGCAGTTGCAGACAACAGACAGCGAGGCGGCGGTGAGCTTCGCGGGGGCGGCCAAGGTCTTCGGCGAGGTGCGCGCCGTCGACGGCATCGACCTCGACATCCGGCGCGGCGAGACGGTCGCCCTGCTCGGCCGCAACGGCGCCGGCAAGTCCACCGCCATCAGCCTGATGCTCGGCCTGAACGACCCCGACGCCGGCCGGGTCCGGCTCTTCGGCCGCGCCCCCGAGCACGCGGTCACCGCCGGCCGCGTCGGCGCGATGCTCCAGGACGGCCGCCCGATCCCCCGGGTGACCGTGCGCGAAGTGGTCACCTTCGTGGCCGCCACCTACCCGCGGCCGCTGCCCGTCGCTGAGGCGCTGGAACTGGCCGGGCTCACCGAGCTCGCGGACCGCCGCGCCGACCGGCTCTCCGGCGGCCAGGTCCAGCGCGTCCGCTTCGCCGTCGCGCTGGCCGGCAACCCGGAGCTGATCATCCTCGACGAGCCGACCGCGGCACTCGACGTCGAGGCGCGGCACGCCTTCTGGAAGTCGATGCGCGGCTATGCCGAGCGCGGCAACACCGTGCTCTTCTCCACCCACTACCTGGAGGAGGCCGATGACAACGCCGACCGGATCGTCGTCGTCGACCACGGCCGGATCGTCGCCGACGGCACGAGCGAGCAGCTCAAGCGCTCGGCCGGCGGCAATCTCGTCTCCTTCGACCTGGCGGGCCGGAGCACCGAAGGGCTCACCCTGCTCCCCTGCGTCGTCTCCGTGGAGGTACGGGGCGACCGTGCCCGGCTGCGTACGGACGACTCCGACGCGACGGTCGTCGCACTCGCCGAACTGGGCGCGATCCGTGGCCTCGAAGTCGCCCCGGTCTCGCTCGAAGACGCCTTCCTCGCCCTCACCTCGGCCTCGCCCGAACTGGAGACAGCCCGATGATCATCGCCTACCTCAAGCTGGAAGTACGCCGCACGCTGCGCGACACCGGATTCGTCATCTTCGGTATCGGGATGCCGGTGATGATGTACCTGCTCTTCACCAACCTCGGCGAGAACGCCGCCGAGTGGAAGACCGCCTCCATGGTCGGCATGGCGGCGTACGGAGCGCTCGGCGCGGCCCTGTCCACCGGCGGAGGGGTGGCCGAGGACAAGGCACTCGGCTGGCTGCGGCAGCTGCGGATCACGCCGATGAGCCCGCGCCAGGTCGTCACCGGCCGCGCCCTCACCGGCTCGGTGACCGTGCTGCCCGCGATCGTCGCCGTCCTCGCGGCCGGCGGTCTGCTCAACGGCGTACGGCTGGATGCCTGGCAGTGGGTGGCGCTCAGCGTGCTGCTCTGGCTCGGCGCACTCCCCTTCACGCTGCTGGGGCTCGGCAACGGCTACCGGCTGTCCGCGCAGACGACGGGCGTGGTGAACATGGCCTGCAATCTGGGGCTCGCGGTCGTCGGCGGACTGTGGTTCCCGGTGGACCTGTTCCCCGGCTGGCTGCGCTCGCTGTCGCAGTACACCCCGGCCAACCGCTTCGCGGACCTGGGCTGGTCGACGACACTGGGCCATGCGCCCGGCCTCACCACGGTGACGGTGCTGCTGGGCTGGCTGCTGGTGTTCGGCTCCTACGCGGTGATCTCATACCGTCGGGCCGCGAGGACGGCATGACGGGAGCGACGATGCGCGGGAAGAGCGACTGGTACGCCGGGTACACCGCGCGGATGGACGCCTGGAAGGCCGACTGGTGCGGACAGAAGGCCGCATGGCGGACTCGCAGGAAGGCCGGGCCGCGAGGGGCCGAGGAGATGGGCCCGCCCAACGGCTTCGCCATGCTGCCGTGGCTGCTGATGGGGATGGGCGCCTTCTCCAACCTCCTCCAGGGCAAGACCCCCAACCCCTGGATCGGCGGCATCGGTCTGCTGGTCTTCAACTCCCTCTACATCTCCGTGGTATTCCGCGCCTTCATCAAGGAGGCACGGGAGGCGCGCTCCACCCGCTGGCTGCTGGTGGCGATGACCGCGGTCACCTGTGGGCTCGCCATCGGGTACGGCGGCAGCTGGCTGCTCTTCTTCCCGCTCCTCGGCCTGGCCGTCGGCTCGGTCGTACGGGGGCGGCGGCTCGGCCCCACCGTGCTGGGGCTGAGCGCCCTGGCCGGGGTGATCGCCGGGGTGCGGGACGGCTGGGGTGCGGTCAATGTCGCGTACGGGACGTTCATCTCCGGCATGGTGACCGCCGCGATCCTCGCCCTGTCCGAGACCGTGCGGGAACTCCGGGACACCCGGCAGGAGCTGGCCCGTACCGCCGTCGAGAAGGAGCGGCTGCGCTTCTCCCGCGATCTGCACGATCTGCTCGGCCACACGCTGTCGGTGATCGTGGTCAAGTCGGAGGCCGCGCGCCGCCTCGCCCCGCGCGACATGGACGCCGCGATCATCCAGATCACGGACATCGAGTCGGTGGGCCGCCAGGCCCTCACCGAGATACGCGAGGCGGTGACCGGCTACCGCGAGGGCAGCCTCGCCACCGAACTGGACCGGGCCCGCTCGGCGCTGACGGCGGCAGGCATCGAGCCGGTGGTCCGCCAGTCGGGCCCGCCGCTCGAACCGCAGACGGCGGCGCTGCTGGGCTGGGTGGTCCGCGAGGCGGTGACCAATGCGATACGCCACAGTGGCGCGGCCCACTGCGAGATCACTCTGGAGGGCGCCCCGGACCGGGTCCGCCTCACGATCACCGACGACGGCCGCGGCTCCCCCGTCGACGATGCCGCCCCCACCCTCGGCGGCACGGGCCTGAAGGGCCTGACGGAACGCCTCTCGGCCTCGGGCGGCTCCTTGGCGGCGGGCCCGTCGCCGCGGGGCGGCTTCCGGGTCCGGGCGGAACTCCCCGTGGACGCACCGCAGGAACAGCAGCGCGAACAGCAGCGCGAACAGCAGCAGGAACGCCGGCAGGAACGGCAGGCGGAACCGGAAGCGGAACACCGGGCGGAACCGGCGCAGGTCGAATGAGCCCTGGTCGGACATACCCTTACGCCGTGGAAGAGATGCCCCGGAATCACCGGCCCGCCAAGTCCGTACGCGTCCTCCTCGCCGAGGACCAGGGCATGATGCGCGGCGCACTCGCACTGCTGCTGGGGCTCGAGGAGGACATCGAGGTGGTGTCGCAGGTCGGCCGTGGCGACACCATCGTCGATGCCGCGCTCGCCTCGCGACCCGATGTGGCGCTGCTGGACATCGAACTGCCGGGGCGCAGCGGCCTCGACGCGGCAGCCGATCTGCGGGAGGAGGTTCCCGACTGCCGGGTGCTGATCCTCACCACCTTCGGCCGGCCCGGCTATCTGCGCCGGGCGATGGAGGCCGGGGCCGCCGGATTCCTGGTCAAGGACGGGCCCGTCGAAGAGCTGGCCGCGGCGATCCGGCGGGTGCTGACCGGGGAGACCGTGATCGACCCGGCGCTGGCCGCGGCGGCGCTGAGTGCGGGGCCGAGTCCGCTCACCGCGCGTGAACGGGATGCGCTGAACGCCTCGGTGGACGGAGCGACGGTCTCCGACATAGCGGCGGCCCTGCATCTGTCCGAGTCGACCGTACGGAACTATCTGTCGTCCGCGATCGGCAAGACGGGCACACGCAACCGCATGGAGGCGGTACGGGCGGCACGCCGGCAGGGCTGGCTGTAACCGGGCTCCGCCCCCGGAACCCCCGGCGCCTCAATCGCCGGCGGGGCTTGAGTGTGCCCGGCGCGGCAGCCAGAACAGCATCAGCACCGCCGCCGCCACCAGCACCCCCGTCCCCGTACGGAACGCCAGCGCATAACCGGCCGTCAGCGCCTCCGGGTTGGTGCCGCCCGCCGTGCGCGCCGCCGCGACCGTGGACAGAACGGCCAGGCCCAGCGCGCCGCCCATCGTGCGCGAGGTGTTGATCAGTCCCGAGACCAGGCCCGCGTCGCCCGGTGCCGCGCCCGATGTGGCGAGCGAGGCGAGCGGCGTCGCGGCGAGTCCGACGCCGGCCATCATCAGGATGCCGGGGCCGAGGATCGAGGTGAGATACGTGCCGTCGGCGGTCATCGTGGACTGCCAGCCGAATCCGGTCGCGGCGACCAGCGCGCCGATGACGGCGACGTTCCTGGCGCCGGCCTTCGCCATCAGCCGGGGTGCGAGCTTCGAGCCGACGATGACGCTCAGCGAGCTGGGGATGAGTGCCAGGCCCGCCCGGAACGGCGTGTAGTCCAGCACATTCTGCGCGTACACCGTCATGAAGAACCACATCGCGAAGGACGCCGAACCGCAGACCAGCATGGCCACATTCGCCGCGGAGACCGCCCGCGACCGGAACACCTGCAGCGGCATCAGCGGCGCTCCGGTCCGCGCCTCCACCGCCACGAAGACCCCGAGCACCGCAAGCCCGCAGAGCAGCGGCAGCAGCGTGGCGGGCGCGGTCCAGCCCGACTCCTCGGTCTGCACGATGCCGTAGGCGACCGCCGCGAGGCCGCCTGTGACCAGCACCGCGCCCGGCAGGTCGAGCCGACGGCCGTCGCCCGCCCGGCTCTCGGTGAGCCAGATCGCCGCGCCCACCAGCACCAGCGCACCGACCGGCACATTGATCAGCAACACCCAGCGCCAGGACAGCAGATCGGTGAGGGCGCCGCCGACGAGCCCGCCGGCCGCACCGCCCGCCGCGCCCACCGCCGACCAGGTGCCGATCGCCCGGGTCCGCGCGGGACCCGGCGGCACGGCCGCCGTCAGGATGGTGAGGGTCGCCGGAGCGAGGACGGCCGCACCGAGGCCCTGTACGGCGCGGGCGGCGAGCAGCTGCCAGCCCTCCTGTGCGAGCCCGCCCGCGACGGACGCGGCGGTGAACAGGCCGAGCCCGACGAGGAACATCCGCTTGCGGCCGAAGATGTCCGCGGCCCGGCCGCCGAGCAGCATGAAGCCGGCGAAGGCGATGGAGTACGCGTTGAGGACCCACTGCAGGCCGGTCGTGGAGAGCCCGAGGTCGGCGCGCATCGAGGGGAGCGCGACATTGACCACGGACACGTCGAGGACGACAAGGAACTGGCCGGCGCACGCGGCGAGAATCACCGCCCAGGTACGCGAGGACCGGGCGGCGGATGCCGGTATGAGGGACTGCTCGACGTCTGATGGGGCTTGGGCCATGACGGTCATGGTCGCAGCCGCCCGGCGGTCCGTACATCGGGAAATCGATGTACGGACCGGGGGCCCGCCGGACCTAGGACCTTCGCAGCAGTGTGACCACCGCGGCCCCGCCGAGCCCGATGTTGTGCGCGAGCCCGACCCGCGCCCCGTCCACCTGCCGCGGACCCGCCTCGCCCCTCAGCTGCCAGACCAGCTCGGCCGCTTGGGCCAGTCCGGTGGCGCCCAGCGGATGCCCCTTGGAGATCAGGCCGCCCGACGGGTTGACCACCCAGCGTCCGCCGTAGGTCGTCGCCCCGCTCTCCACCAGCTTTCCGGACTCGCCGTCCGCGCACATGCCCAGCGCCTCGTAGGTGAGCAGCTCATTGATGGAGAAGCAGTCGTGCAGCTCCACGACGTCGACGTCCTCGATGCCGAGCCCGGAACTCCCGAAGACCTGCTGACCGGCCGCGCGGGACATCGGCTTGCCGACGACGTCGATGCAGGAGCCGGACGCGAAGGATTCGCCGGTGTCGGTGGTCATCGACTGGGCCGCGATCTCCACGGCCTTGTCGTGGAGGCCGTGCTGGACGACGAAGCGCTCGGAGACGACGACCGCCGCGGCCGAACCGTCGGATGTCGGCGAGCACTGGAGCTTGGTCAGCGGCCGGTGGATCGTCTTCGCGGCGAGGATCTCGTCGACCGAGTAGACGTCCTGGAACTGGGCGTTGGGGTTGGCCGCCGAGTGCTTGTGGTTCTTGGCGCCGACGGCGGCGAGCTGCGCCTCGGTGGTGCCGTACCGCTCCATGTGCTCGCGGGCGGCATTGCCGAAGATCTGGGCGGTGGGCGGGGACATCTCGAAGCCGTGGGCGGCGGCCATGACTCCGTAGTGCCGGGCGACGGGTGACGTGGCGAAGTCCCCGCCGTCCGACCCGGCCCCGAGCGCCCCGCGGGCCATCTTCTCGAAGCCGAGCGCGAGTACACAGTCACTGACGCCGCCCTCGACGAACTGCCGCGCCATCATCAGCGCCGTCGACGCGGTCGCGCAGTTGTTGTTGACGTTGTAGACGGGGATGCCGGTCAGGCCGAGTTCGTACGCGGCCCGCTGGCCCGCCGTCGATGCCTGGAAGCAGTAGCCGACGGGGACCTGCTCCACCTGCTCGTAGGCGATCCCGGCGTCGGCGAGAGCCCGCGAACCGGCCTCCTTCGCCATGTCCCAGTACTGCCAGTCCCTCGACTCGGGCTTCTCGAACTTCGTCATCCCGACGCCGACGATGTAGCTCTTCACGTCCTGCTCCTTCAGTCCCGCGGGAGGCCGAGGATGCGCTCGGCGATGACATTGAGCTGGACCTGCGTGGTGCCGCCCGCGATGGTCAGGCAGCGCGACATCAGCAGCCCGTGCACCGCCCGCTCCCCGGCCCCTTCACGCAACGCGCCCTCGGGGCCGAGCAGTTCGAGGGCGAGCTCGGCGGCCTTCTGCTGGTGCGTGGTCTGAACGAGCTTGCGTACGGACGCCCCGGCGCCCGGGTCGAGGCCTGACACCTGCCGCATGGTGGTCCGCAGGCCGATACAGGCGAGAGCGTGCGCCTCGGCGGCGAGCGACCCGATCCGGGCGCGGCAGGCACCGTCGAGGCCGGAGGCCCGCGCGAGCAGCGCTTCGAGCCCGGTGTCGAAGGTCAGCTGGTCGGCCATGTGGACGCGTTCGTTGCCGAGGGTGTTGCGGGCGACCTTCCAGCCGTCGTCGACCTGCCCGACCACGGCGTCGTGCGGGAGCAGCGCCCCGTCGAAGTACACCTCGTTGAAGAGCGACTCCCCGGTGATCTCCTTGAGCGGCCGGATGTCGATCCCCTCGGTGTTCTTCATGTCCACGAGGAAGTACGTCAGCCCTTTGTGCTTGGGAGCATCCGGGTCGGTGCGGGCGAGCAGTATCCCGTGGTCGGCCCACTGGGCGGCGCTCGTCCACACCTTCTGTCCGGTGATCCGCCAGCCGTCCGCCGACTTCTCGGCCCTGGTGCGAAGGCTCGCCAGATCCGATCCCGCTCCGGGCTCGCTGAACAGCTGGCACCAGAGCACATCGCCGCGCAGCGTCGGCAGCAGAAAGCGTTCCTTCTGCTCCTCGGTTCCGTACGCGAGGAGCGAGGGCACCACCCAGGTCGCGATGCCCAGGCCGCTCAGCTCGATCCCGGCGTGCGTCAACTCCTGTTGTACGGCGAGCTGTTGGACAGGACCCGCGCCGAGGCCGTACGGCTCGGGCAGATGCGGCGCGGCATAGCCGGTGGCGGCGAGCACGCGGCGGGCGGCGGCCGGTTCGAGGCCGCGTGCCGCCGCGACGGCCTCGCGGGCCCGCTCCCGGTACGTCTGCGACTCGGCGGGCAGCTCCAGCCTGAGCTCGCGCCGCGCCCCGCCTGCGGCGAGCCGCACGGCTCGCAGCCGGTGGCTGTCGCCCGCCCCCAGCAGCTGCCGTACGACGAGAGCCCGCCGCAGATACAGATGCGCGTCGTGCTCCCAGGTGAACCCGATCCCGCCGAGTACCTGGATGCAGTCCTTGGCGCAGGAGTACGCGGCGTCAAGGGCGGCCCCGGCTGCGAGCGAGGCCACCAGGCCGCGTACGCCCGGGCTCTGGTCCACCGCGCGTGCCGCGTCCCACGTCAGCGCCCTCGCCTGCTCGACGCGCACCAGCATGTCGGCGCAGAGATGCTTGATCGCCTGGAACCGCCCGATGGGCCGTCCGAACTGCTCACGGACCTTCGCGTACTCGGAGGCGGTGTGCAGGGCCCAGGCGGCGGTGCCGCACGCTTCGGCCGCGTACAGCACGGAGGCGAGGTCCCGTACGAGAGCGGTGTCGATCTCCAGTACACGGTCCCGGGGCACGGTCACGCCGTGTGCGGTGACCTCGGCGGTGGGCCGGGTCGGGTCGGCGCTCTCGTGCACTCGGACGGTGAGCCCACCCGCGTCCACCGCGAGCCAGCCCGTCGGGGTTTCGAGTACGAGCAGATCGGCGTGCCCTGCGCCGAGGACGGGCGGGGCGGTGCCGTCGAGCCGGTGGCCGTCCTGAGTGCGGGTGGCGGTGAGCGTCCCGGGGCCGAGCGCGACGGCCGCGATGCGCTCCCCTCGCGCGAGTGTCCCCGCCAGATCGGCTCTGCCCGCGCGGGCCAATACGGCGGAGGCGAGCACACACGGCAGGTACGGCCCCGGCAGCGCCGCGCGCCCCGTTTCCTCCAGGACGGCGGCAAGGTCGGCGATGGTCCCGCCCCCGCCCCCGCACTCCTCGGCAAGATGCAAGCCGAGCAGCCCTTGTCCGGCGGCGCCGTCCCAGTAGCCGGGCCGTCCCCCGGCCCCGGCGCCGGTCGCGTCGAGCTGCTTTCGTACGGCCTCGGGCGGCACGGCGCGCGCCAGCCAGCCGCGGACGGACCGGGCCAGCTCCCGCTGCTCTTGCGTGATTCCGATGCCCATGGGCGGCAGACTAGAACACGTTTCAAACTGACGGTAGGTCAGACAACGAGGTTACTGTCCGTGCCGTGCGTGGGCATACGGCACCATGGGCGGCCAGGACACCCGCACGACCAGGAGGAACCATGGCCGCCGCCCCCAAGCCGGAGACCCTCGCCGCCTTCGAGGCGGCCAAGGGCTTCATGCCCGTGACCGAGGGCCTCGCCCTCTACGCGGCCGCCACCGAGGCCGGGGCGCTCGGGCTGCCGCTGCTCGAGGTGGGCACCTACTGCGGGCGCTCGACCATCCTGCTCGCCGACGCCGCCCGTGAGGCGGGGACGACGGCGATCACGGTCGACCACCACCGGGGCAGCGAGGAGCAGCAGCCGGGCTGGGAGTACCACGACCCGACCGTGGTCGACCCGGAGGTCGGCGAGATGGACACGCTGCCGACCTTCCGCCGCACCCTGCACAAGGCCGGTCTCGAGGACCACGTCATCGCCGTCGTCGGCCGCTCCCCGCAGGTCGCGAAGGTCTGGGGCACACCCCTCGGCCTGGTCTTCATCGACGGCGGCCACACCGACGAGCACGCGGGCGGCGACTACGAGGGCTGGGCGCCGCATGTCGCCGACGGCGGCCTCCTCGTCATCCACGACGTCTTCCCCGACCCGGTCGACGAGTGGACCGGCCAGGCCCCGTACCGCGTCTACCTCCGGGCACTCGCGTCCGGCGCGTTCACCGAGGTCTCGGTGACCGACTCGCTGCGCGTCCTGCGGCGTACCGGAACGGGGATCTGAGCCGCCGGGTTAGCATCGCGAGGGTGTCGTACGACGAGAACCAGCCCTCCATGCCGCCGCGCCGCTTCGGTCGCGGCAATCTCACGATCGTGATTGCCGCGCTGGTGCCGACCGCGCTGGCGGGGTGGCTCGCCTGGCAGGCAATGGGCGGCCCGGACGAGAACGAGCCGCCGAGGGCGTTGCCGAGCGGGTCGACCGCTGCGGGCAAGCCCGCCCCGCCGGCCTCTCCGTCACCGTCCGCCACCTCCGCCACCGCCTCGCCGTCACCGTCGAAGGGGAGGGCCGGTGCGTCGGGGCCGCTCGCCGGCAGGGTCGTGGTCGTCGACCCGGGGCACAACCCCGGCAATTTCCAGCACACGAGCGAAATCAACAAACTCGTGGATATCGGAACCAACCGCAAGGAATGCGACACGACGGGCACGTCCACCAACGCCGGTTACACCGAGGCCGAATTCAGCCTCGATGTTTCACAACGTCTTCGCACACTGCTCGAGAAGCAGGGCGCAACGGTGAAATTCACCCACACCAACGACCGGCCGTTCGGCCCCTGTGTGGATGAACGGGCGCGCATCGGAAACAAGGCCAAGGCCGATGCGGTGATCTCCATTCATGCCGACGGCTCGGCCGTCGGCAACCGCGGCTTCCATGTGATCCTTCCCGCCCTGGTCAAGGGGGGTGCGGCGGACACCGCGACCATCGTCGGCCCCTCGCGCGACCTCGGCGAGCGGATCGCCGGAAAGTTCGTACGCGCGACCGGCAGCGCGCCCTCCAACTATGTGGGCGACGGCACGGGGTTGGACGTACGCGAGGATCTCGGCGGCCTCAACCTGTCCACAGTGCCCAAGGTGTTCATCGAATGCGGCAATATGCGTGACCCGAAGGATGCCGCTCTGCTGACAAGTTCCCACTGGCGGCAGAAAGCGGCGCAGGGAATGGCTGACGGCATCAGCAGCTACCTCGAGCGGTAACTCCCGTACCCGGCAGACGGCCGGATCGGGCAGACGATAGATTCAGCTCTACGATGGGGAGTCACCCCCGAGCTCCGCGCCGTGCCACCGCCGCACCGGCGGCAGCGACGACCGCCCCGATGACACGACCGACGAAGGACTTTTACGTGAACATCCGCTCCCTCACTCGAGGCGATGGCGTGGTGATCGGAGCAGCGGTGTTGCTGTTCATCGCCTCGTTCCTCGACACGTTCGACTGCTCCGGCAGCAACTGCGACGGCGTGCCGAACGCCTGGGACAACGGGTCCCTGCTCCTGGGTGTCTACTTGGCCGGCATCATCGGCGCCGCTCTGATCGTCATCTCGCGCGGGCTGCCGCAGCCGCCGAAGGTCATCGGGCTCGACCTCGGCCAGCTCGGCGTCGCCCTGACCGTCTTCACGGCCTGGAGCGCGCTCGGCGCGATCTTCGACCCGGCGGGCTCCCTGGACGTCGGCGGCAGTGTCGACGCCGGCGTCGGCCTCATCCTCGGCTTCATCGCCGCGCTCGTCCTGGCCGCCGGCGCGGTCTGCTCGCTCATCGTCCCGGCCTTCAAGGCCCCGCTCCTCGGCGCCCCGAAGCCGGTCGCGCAGCCGTACGGCGCGCAGCCCGGTATGGCCGGCGGCTACGGCTACCCGGGTGGTGCCCAGCAGCAGCCCTACGGCGCGCAGCCCGGACAGCCGGGTCAGCCCCAGCCGTACGGCGCCCAGCCGCAGCCGGGTCAGCAGCAGCCGGCCCCGGCCCCGGCCGCGCCGCAGAACGCGGGCGGCGCCGCGGACTTCACGCCGTTCTGGTTCGCGGTGCCGGTGGCCCGCCCGCTGTACGGCGAGGACGGTTCGCCGACCCCGATCGCCGAGCTCGCGCCCGGCACCTGGTACCTCGCGGTCGAGCAGCGCGGTCCCGGCCTGGTGGCCCAGACGCAGGACGGCCGTCGTGGCGTGCTGCAGGACACCGCGGGCATCCAGCGCGGCTGACGCGAACAGCGGTCCGCAGAGCGGCCCCTCGCCCTTCCGGGCGGGGGGCCGTTGGCGTACCCTGACGCACCGTCAGAAACGTATCGCTGGAGGGGACACGGCATGCGACTCGGACTCGCTCTCGGCTACTGGGGCCGCGGCCCGGACCCCGCCCATCTCGATCTCGCGCGCGAGGCCGAGCGCCTCGGCTACGACTCCGCATGGACGGCGGAGGCCTGGGGTTCCGACGCCTTCACCCCGCTGACCTGGATCGCCGCGCACACCTCCCGCATCCGACTCGGCACGGCGGTGGCGCAGATGGCCGCCCGCACCCCCACCGCCACCGCGATGCACGCGCTCACCCTGGACCATCTGTCCGGCGGCCGGATGATGCTCGGACTCGGTCTGTCGGGGCCGCAGGTGGTGGAGGGCTGGTACGGCCGTCCGTTCCCGAAGAGCCCGCTGACGGCGACCCGCGAGTACGTCGATGTGATCCGCCAAGTGCTGAGGCGCGAGGCCCCAGTTGAACTGGCGGGCCGCTTCCACTCCCATCCGTACCGAGGAGAGGACTCCACCGGCATCGGCAAGGCACTCAAGCCGATCACGCATCCGCTGCGCGCCGGGCTGCCGCTCCTGCTGGGCGCGGAGGGTCCGAAGAACATCGCCCAGACGACGCGTATCGCCGACGGCTGGCTGCCGCTGTACTGGTCGCCGATGCGTACGGACGTCTACGAGGCCTCGCTCACCGACCTTCCCGAAGGCTTCCTGATCGCCCCCATGGCCCGCGCCAAGGTCTGCGACGACGTCGCCGAAGGGCTGCTGCCGGTCAAGGCGATGCTCGGCTTCTACATCGGCGGTATGGGCCACGCTGCACGGAACTTCCACGCCGATCTGATGGCCCGGATGGGCTTCGAGTCCGAGGCCCGCCATATCCAGCGACTGTTCGCCGACGGCCGCCGCGAGGAAGCCGTGCTTGCCGTGCCCGACGCCTTCGCCGACGAGATCTCGCTGGTCGGGCCGCGCGAACGGATCGCGGAACGCCTGGAGCTGTGGCGCAAGGGCCCGGTCACGGACCTGCTGGTGACCGCTCCGGACCCGCACACTTTGCGCGTCCTTGCGGAGCTCAACTCATAGGCGCGCTAGCCCGGTTGGGAGGCGTACCGGCAGCTCCGTCCCGAGCCCGTTGTACGTCGAGGGTTTCACACGCTCACAAGCGGTAACCCGATGCCCATGAGTCCTCGTCATCACAACGGAACGAATCAGGCCGCGGCGGTCATCATGATCGTTGCCGATGTCATGGCCGTCATCCTCGGCCTCTGGATCCTGATGTACCTGCTGGACGCCAACCGCGCCAACGACTTGGTGAGCTTCATCCAGGACGCCGCACACTGGCTCGCCGGCTGGTCCTACGACCTGTTCACCTTCGACGACGCCTGGGCGCGCGTCGTCGCCGGCTACGGCCTGGCGGCGGTGGTGTACCTCTTCATCGGCCATGCGGTGGCGGGCCGGCTGCGGAGGTACTAACCGGTGACCGGGGGAGCCTTCCCCACCCCGCCCCGTCCCGTAACCGGGGCTCCGCCCCCGACCTCGCGCCTCAACCGCCGGCGGGGCTTAATTTGCCCCGGTGGGCTTCAAGTTCCGGACAGGCGGAACTTGAAGCCCGTCCGGCGATTGAGGACACGCCCGGAGGGCGGCGTACGGGGGCCCGGGGGCAGAGCCCCAGCCGGCAGGGCCTAGCAGCACTCCGGCGCGAGCCCCCGCGGCAGTCGCTCCCCGCCGAACACCGCAACCGTCGCCTCGTCCCCCCCGAGCGCGGCCACCGCCAGCAGCAGCGAACCCGCCGTCCAGGCGGTGAGTTCCTCCGGCCACACGGCCCGGTTGCCCTCGAAGACGTACCCCGTCCAGTACATGCCGCCCTCGGCGCGCAGATGCTGGATGGACTGAAGGATCTCCAGCGCCCGGTCGGACTCGCCCATCACCCACAGCGCCAGGGCGAGTTCGCAGCTCTCACCGCCGGTCACCCACGGGTTGGGCAGCACGCACCGTACTCCGAGGCCCGGTACGACGAAGTCGTCCCAGCCGGCCTCGATACGGGACTTGGCCTCCGCACCCGTCAGTGCACCGCCGAGGACCGGGTAGTACCAGTCCATCGAGTAGCGGCTCTTGTCGAGAAAACGCTCCGGGTGCCGGCGGATCGCATGCGCGAGCGCGCCCGCCGCCAGCTCCCAGTCGGGCTGCGGCTCTTCGCGCTCCTCGGCGATCGCCAGCGCGCAGCGCAGCGCCTGGTGGACCGACGAACTGCCGGTCAGCAGCGCGTCATTGACCGCCGTGCCGTCCGCCTCCCGCTTCCAGCCGATCTGGCCGCCGGGCTGCTGCAGCGCCAGTACGAACTCGATCGCGGCGTAGACGGCCGGCCACATCCGGTCGAGGAACCCCTCGTCGCCGGTGGCCAGGAAGTGGTGCCAGACGCCGACGGCGATATACGCGCAGAAGTTGCTCTCACGGCCCCGGTCGGTGGGCCGGTCCGCCTCGCCGTCGTGATACGCGGCGTACCAGGACCCGTCCTCGTTCTGATGCCGTATCAGCCACTCGTACGCGCGGGCCGCGGCCTCGTGCTCGCCCGCCGCGTCCAGCGCCATGGCCGCCTCGGTGTGGTCCCACGGGTCGAGGTGATGCCCCCGGAACCACGGGATCGCGCCGTCCTCGCGCTGCACGGCGAGTATCCCGGCAACGGTCTCAAGGGCTTCCTCCGCGGTGAGGACCCCGGGCAGGACCAGGTGTTCCGTACGGCCGGGGCCGCGCTTGGGCACAGTCACTTGGCGGCCACTGCGGGCAGGTGCGGCTTGGTCGCGTACGCCACGAAGCTCTTGCCGATCAGCGGGTTGAGCGCCTGCTCGGCGAGCCGTGTGGCCAGCGGCTTCTTCATGATGTCCCAGACCAGCAGCTGGTGGTACGCCTTGACCGGCAGGGCCTTGTCGTTGTCGACGCCGAAGGCGCACTTGAGCCACCAGTACGGCGAGTGCAGCGCGTGTGCGTGGTGCGTGCCGTACGGCTTGAGGCCGGCTTCCTTCATCTTGCCGAGCAGCTCGTCGGCCTTGTAGATGCGGATATGGCCGCCCTCGACCTCGTGGTACGCGTCGCTCAGCGCCCAGCAGATCTTCTCGGGGCCGTAGCGCGGCACGGTGACGGCGATCCGTCCGCCGGGCCTCAGCACCCGCACCATCTCGGCGAGCACGCCCTTGTCGTCCGGGATGTGCTCCATGACCTCGGAGATGATCACGACGTCGAAGGACTCGTCGGGGAACGGCAGGTTGAGTGCGTCGCCCTCCATGGCGGTGGCGGTGGCGCCCTCCGGCGCCTCCCCGGCCTCCTTCATCGCGGCGAACCACTTCGCGACCTCGCGGATCTCCTCACCGTTCTGGTCGAGGGCCACGACCTGCGCACCGCGCCGGTAGCACTCGAACGCGTGCCGGCCTGCACCGCAGCCCAGATCGAGCACGCGGTCGCCCGCGGCGAGCGGGAAGCGGGAGAAGTCGACGGTCAGCACGTAGACCTGCTTTCGCGGTCGGAGGTTCCAGTACGCGGGTCCGCAGTGCGGTCCGGGTTCGTGGGCCTGCGGCCCACACATATGGCCGCGGAGCGGCCGGGGTACGGCGCCGCGGAGCGGGCCGATGCCTGTGGCACCGAGCGCCGGGGATGCCGGGAGCCGGTACGGGTCCGGACACACCGCACCTGGTGGAGAGGGGTCACCGGGCGGCCCCCAGCGCCGCGGAGCGGGGCGAGCACGTCGCGATCGCCTCGCGGTAGTGCTCGGCCGTACCGATCGCCGCCTGCCGCCAGGTGAACCGCGCCAGAACGCGCTCCCGGCCCGCCGCCCCCAGCCGTACGCGCAGCGCCTCGTCGCCGAGCAGCCGGCCCAGCGCCGCGGCGAGCGCACCCGCGTCGCCCGGCGGCACCGCCAGACAGGTCTCCCCGTCCGGGCCCGTCACCTCCGGGATCGCGCCGCCGGTCGTGGCGACCAGCGGCGTGCCTGTCGCCATCGCCTCCGCCGCGGGCAGCGAGAAGCCCTCGTACAGCGACGGCACACACGCGATCTGCGCGCTGCGCACCAGGTCGACCAGCTCGGCGTCGGAAATGCCCTTGACGAACTCGACGGCGTCCTGGAGGCCGTACCGCTCGATCAGCTGTGCGACGGGGCCGTCCTCCGCGCGCTTGCCGACGACGACCAGATGCGCGGCGGGATGCTCCGTACGGAGCTTCCCCAGCGCCTCGACAAGATGGACGAGGCCCTTGAGCGGGACGTCCGCGCTGGAAGTGGTGACGATCCGGCCGGGGACCTCAGCGACCGCCGGGTTCGGCGAGAAGAGGTCGGTGTCGGCCCCGATGTGGACGACATGGACGCGGCCGGCCCGCACGCCGAGGTGATCGACGATCTCCTGCTGCGAGGAGCCGGAAACGGTGAGCACCGACGGCAGCCGGCGCGCGACCCGCTTCTGCATCCGCGTGAAGCCGTACCAGCGGCGTACGGACGCGCGCCTGCGCCAGCCGTCCGCGGCGTCCAGGTCCAGCTGCCGGTCGACGGTGATCGGGTGGTGGATGGTGGTGACCAGGGGTGCGCCGAGGTCGGCGAGCAGCCCGTACCCGAGCGTCTGGTTGTCGTGGATGACGTCGAACTCACCGCGCCGAGCGGCCAGATGGCGCCGGGCGCGCAGCGAGAAGGTCAGCGGCTCCGGGAAGCCGCCGGTCCACATGGTCGCGACCTCGAGCGCGTCGATCCAGTCGCGGTACTCGCCGCGCTTCGGCGTACGGAACGGGTCCGGGCTCCGGTACAGATCGAGGCTGCCCAGCTCGGTGAGCGGCACGCCTTCGTCGAGTACGGGATAGGGCTGCGCGCCGATCACCTCGACGCTGTGGCCGAGGCGGGCGAGCTCGCGCGAGAGGTGCCGTACATAGACGCCCTGGCCGCCGCAGAAGGGGTTGCCCTTGTAGGTGAGGAGCGCGATGCGCAGCGGCTCGTCACCGCCGCCGGACCTGCCCGATCGAGGGCCGGCCTCTATGGCCTCAGCGGTCACTCACGGCCCCCTTCTCACTGCGTTTTCGCCGGAGCGTAACCGCTCACGCTAATCTAGAACAAGTTTCAGACTTGATCGCTCAAGGAGCTTCGAATCTACCGGCAGGTAGCGCTGCTGTAAGGGCCGGATCAGGTGATTCGCGCCACGACAGGGGCCCTGCCATGCTGTGCGATCCGGACTCGCGCATGGAACGGGACATATGACAGCCGAAGCCAAGTCGGCGGTGCCTGCTTCGCCGCCCCTGACGGAACGCCAGGAGGCGCGCCGGCGTCGTATCCTGCACGCCAGCGCCCAGCTGGCCAGCCGGGGCGGCTTTGACGCGGTGCAGATGCGCGAGGTCGCCGAGTCGTCGAGCGTCGCGCTCGGCACGCTCTACCGCTACTTCCCCTCCAAGATCCATCTGCTGGTCGCCACCATGCAGGACCAGCTCCAGCACATGCACACGACCCTGCGCAAAAAGCCGCCGGCCGGGGACAGCGCGGCGGAGCGGGTTGCCGAGACGCTGATGCGGGCCTTCCGGGCGCTCCAGCGCGAACCGCATCTCGCGGACGCGATGGTGCGGGCGCTGACCTTCGCGGACCGCAGCGTCAGCCCCGAGGTGGACAAGGTCTCCCGCCAGACCACGGCGATCATCCTGGACGCCATGGGGCTGGAGAATCCGACGCCGGCGCAGCTCTCGGCGGTGCGCGTGATCGAGCACACCTGGCACTCGGCGCTGATCACCTGGCTCTCGGGGCGCGCCTCGATCGCGCAAGTGAAGATCGACATCGAGACGGTGTGCCGGCTGATCGACCTGACGACGCCGCACGGGCCGGGCGAGGGCCGCGGCCGGGGCTTGCATTGATCGCGACACAGGCAGTCCCGCGCAGCTGTCGCCACGCGGGACTGCCGGAGAAAGGGCCCGACCGGCCTCGCCGAGATGATTCGGCCTAAGCCTTCATACGTCAGCGGACGAAGACGATGACGGCATTGGCGTCGCGGAAATCACGGTAGTCGCGGAAGTCACGGAAGTCGCGGCGGCCGTAGTCACGGAAGTCGCGGAAGTCGCGGGAGTCGCGGTTGCCGTAGTAGCACCAGTCGTTGTAACGACTGTTGGAGTAGCCGCAGTAGTCGTGCGAAGCGGGGTGGGACGAGGTGGTGGCACTGGCTACGCCGGCTCCGGCGAGGCCGAGAGTCAGAGCAGCAAACAGGCTGGCAAGCAGCCGGAGAGTCCTGGATGTCATTACCCGCATGGTGCTTTCCCTTCCCGGGAGCGTAGACGGGCCCGAGCCTGCACGGCCGCGGTGGCGTCAGCACTGGTGACGCAGTGATGCGTTCGCGAAGGGTCCGGTACATCGGCCTTGAAGATGGCGGAATTTGCCATCGTCATGGCGGGATTATCACCACGACGGGAGTTTCCGTCGCCGACTCACACGCTGAATGCGCGGCATCGGGCCCACCTGGGCTGCTGAGTGCAGCAAACCCCGCGGCGGAGCATCCGTCCGTCGGACAACCAACGACCGGGTGGTCGTCGATCGGGATGTTGAGATTGTTCGTCTTCTCGCCAGGCGAGAAGACGGATATTTCGTTCAATCTGGTTCTAAAGTAACCATATGTACACTTGGTGTCAAGTGCGCCACACAGACCCCAGGCGCACAGGAAGTGGCCCATAGCGCCATGCGCAACTCTCTTTCGCCGTTGCGCCATTGGCGTCTGCCCAGGCCGAGACATGTCGCCACGGCGCGGGCGATTCAGTCGGTGTTCTCGAGCACCCGTTCGATCACCGCAGAAGCCTGGCACGGCCCGCGTGCGCGGGTTGTTGCAGCCCGGGGGTTCGCGCCCGGCACGTGCGCCCCCCTTGCTACCCCTTGGCTGGTTCTCCACCTCCATGACGCGGGTGACACGCCAAGAATGTTCGCGTTCTGAATGAAGCAACCGGTAAGCGGTGAGCTAGGGGGACAGAACGTGATCCGGGTACTTCTGGTGCACGATGTATGTCTGTTGCGGTCGGCGCTGGCGGAAAGACTCGCCGGAGAGCCCGACCTGGAGGTCTTCCACGCGCCCTGGCGCACCGCCCCGAGCCGGGCGCGAATGCTCCGCCCTGACGTGTGCGCGGTGGACTTGGACTGTTCGGAGTCGTACGGCATCGCGCCACTCGGTGAGCTGCCGGGAAGCCGGACCGGTGGGGGAAGCAGCCTGTTACTGGTACTCGCCAACGCGAACCGGCCAGGTCCCATCCGGCGGGCCGTCGAGGCATACGCCTGTGGCTTTGTCGACAAAGAGGGCACACCCGAGAATCTGATCACCGCCATCCGGAAGGTGGCCAAGGGGGAACGATTCGTCGACACCTCACTGGGCTTCAGCTTTCTGCGAGCAGCTCAAATGCCGCTGACCCCACGGGAGTTGAGCGTGCTGTCACTGGCTGCCGAGGGAGCCTCGATCGGCGACATCGCGAACAGTCTCCATCTGTCCAACGGCACGGTGCGCAACTACATGGCGGCCATCACCCGTAAGACCGGGGCGCGCAACCGGGTCGACGCCATAAGGATCTCCCAGGGCGAGGGCTGGGTGTGAGAACCCTGCGAAGGCCCCTGTCAGTTCGCGGTAGAAGGAGGAGCGGGCCAACAGCTCCTCGTGGGTGCCGTACTCCGTCTGCGTCCCGTCCATCACCAGCACGCGGCCGGCCCGCCGCGCCGAGCCGATCCGGTGCGCGACGACGATCAGCGTGCCGCCGGGCCGGGTGGCGAACGCCCGCTCGGCGCGCGCCTCGGCCGCCGGGTCGAGGTGGCAGGTCGCCTCGTCGAGCAGCACGAGGGGCGCGGGCGCGGCATGGGCGCGGGCCAGCGCGAGCAGCTGGCGCTCTCCGGCGGACAGCGCGGTGGGGTCGACCGGTGCGTCGAGACCGCCCAGCCGCTCGACCAGCCCGTGCGCGCCGACGGCCGCACAGGAGGCGAGGACGGCGGCGTCCGGAGGCGGCTCGGGGCAGAGATGGCCGAGGTTCTCGCGCACGGTGGCGGTGAAGACATACGCCTCCTGCGGCACGAGCACCCGCTCGCCGCCGAGCAGAACCTCGCCGTCGTCCGGCCGCAGCACCCCGGCGATCAGCGCGGCGAGCGTGGACTTGCCGATGCCGCTCGGGCCCGCGACGACGAGATGACCGCCCACGGGAACGGCCAGATCGAGCCCGTCGACGACGGGCGCGGCGCCCGAACCGTAGGCGAACGTCACGCCGCGCAGCCGTACCGCCGTACCGGCCCCGGCACCAGCCCCGGTGCCGGTGCCGGTACGCACCGCGCGCGGCTCCTCCGGGACTCCCTCCGCGGTGAGCCGGCGCAGCACGACCGCGAGGCGGGCGCCCGAGGTGCCGAGGCCCTGCATCAGCGACTGCAGAGCGGGGAGCAGGGACTGGGTGAGATAGGCGAGGGCGCCGACCAGGGCGCCCGCGGTCACTCCGTGCGCGAGCAGCCAGGGCGCGGTGATCAGGAGCAGCACCACCGGGAGGCGGCCGCCGATGCCGACGGCCAGGACCCGCAGCGTGCCCCAGCGGGCCAGGTCGCGGGCCGCGCGGTACTCGTCGGCGATCCGGGCAGCCGCGTCCGTCGCCACGCGATCCTCGGCGCCGGCAGCCGTGATGTCCCTCAATCCAGAGACCAGCGCGCCCAGTTCGGTGGCGATGGCCTCGTCGGCGGCGAGGAAGGTCTCCTGTCTGCGGGCCAGCGGGCGCAGGGTCGCCAGGAAGAGCGCGAGACCGGCGAGCAGCGGCGGCAGTACCACCAGCAGCAGGACGGGCGCGAGGGAGAACAGCCCGGCCAGGGCCCCTGCCGCGGTGAAGACGAAGGTGCGCGAGACCAGCACGAGGCCCGCGAATGTGTCGCGGGCGATCTCCACCTGATGGGTGAGCCGGGAGACTGCCGCGTCGTCGCCGTCCCGCAGAGCGCGGTCCACCACGCGGCGTACGAGATCGTCCCGTACGGGCTCCACCAGCGCGGCGACCACCCGGTGGACCCTGCCCGTACCGAAGGCCCCGAGGACGACGGCGACCGCGGCGGCGGCCAGCCAGTACAGACCGTGGGCGGGTTCATGGGCGAGGAACCCGCCGTCGATGGCGCGGGCGAGCGCGTACCCGAGGAGAAACGTCTGCCCCGCCTCCAGCGCGGACCACGCGGCGAGGCGTACGAGCACACGCGGACGGTGCCGCAGCAGCCGGAGCCGGGCCTCAGCCATCCGCGACCGCCTCCTGCCCGGCTGCGAACTCCGCGACCGCCTCCTGCCCGGCCGCGAACTCCGCGACCGCCTCCTGCCCGGCCGCGAACTCCGCGACCGCCTTCTCCCCCGCCGCGAACTCCGCGACCGCCTTCTCCCCCGCCGCGATCTCCGCGACCGCCTTCTCCCCCGCCGCGATCTCCGCGACCGCCTCCTCCGCGGCTGCGTCGTCGACCGCGTCCTCCGCGAACACCGCGCGGTAGGAGGGAAGTTGCCAGAGCTCGGCGTGCGGGGCCACGGCCCGGACACGGCCCTCCTCCAGCCAGACCACCAGGTCCGCGCGGGCCGCGGTCGGCGCGCGGTGGGCGACGATCAGACGGGTACGGGCGCGGACGTCGTGTAGCAGCGCGCGGGACACCTTCAGTTCGGTGGCCGAGTCCAGGCTGGAGGTGGCGTCGTCCAGGATCAGCAGCCGCCCGGCGTGCGCGAAAGCCCGTGCCAGGCCGAGGCGTTGGGCCTCACCGCCGGACAGCGGCGCGGCCGCGCACGCGGTGGCGTAGCCGTGCGGCAGGCGGCGTACGAAGTCGTCGGCGCACGCGGCTCGCGCGGCCTCGGTCACCGCCTCATCGCCGGGCTCGTACGCACCGAAGGCGATCGTGCCGCCGACCGTCCCGCCGAGCAGTGCCGGCCGGGCGAAGGCATGGACGACCTCGCGGCGCAGCACCTCCCGGGAGAGCCCGGCCACCGGGACGCCGTCGAGAAGCACCGTCCCCGCGTCGGGATCGGCAAGGCGTCCGGCGACGGCCGCCAGGGCCGATTTGCCGCTGCCCGAGCGGCCCACGACGGCGGTGACCGAGCCGCCCGGTATCATCAGATCGACATTGTGCAGCCCGCTCAGCCGCACTCCGCGCAGCTCCAAAGTGCCTTCGCCCGGCGGAAGTTCGCGCTCGCCGTACATCATCTCGGGCGTCTCGAGGATCTCCCCGAGCCGGCCCGCCGCCATGCGTCCGCGCACCAGGCCGTTGAGCTGTCCGACCAGTACGCCGGTGCCGGTGGCGAGCACTCCGTACCGCCACGCGGCCAGCATTCCGCCGACGCTCAACGCGCCCTCCGCGAGCCGTACTCCGGCGACAGCCAGTACCGCGAGCTGCAGCAGGGGCAGCAGCGCGGCCGCCCGTGCGGTGGATCGGCCCATGATCCACCACATCAGGTGGCCCTGCCGGGACAGCTCGGGCAGCGGCGCAAGGATGCGCGCCGCGTCCCGGTCCCGGGTTCCGGCGGCGGCGATCGTACGGACTCCGCGCACCGCTTCCGTCAGCAGTCCCGCGATCTCGCCCTGGGCCTGCAGATAGCGCGCGGTGCTCTCGCCGGACTCCCGGATGAACACCCGCAGCAGCAGGACGAGCAGGGGCGTCCCGGCGATCACCACGAGCGCGGTCCACCAGTCGGTGACGGCGAGCGCGACGAGCCCGCCCACGGGTGTGACCACGGCGGCGAGCGCGGCCGCGAGGGTCGTCGGCACGGTCCCGGCCTGTGCGGCGTTGCCGGTGAGGCGTGCCACCACCTCGCCGGGGGCCAGGCGCAGCCGGGGTCCGGACGCGAGGGCGTGCCGCAGCACCCGTTCCCGTATCCAGGCGGTGGTACGGGCGTTGGCGGTGCCGGTGACGAGTCCGTCGAGGGCGCCGAGGACGACGGCGAGGCCGGTGAGGCCCGCGCAGAGAGCGAGCCACGGACCGGCGTCCGACCGCCGGCCGGCGAGCAGCAGGTCCAGCGCGCGGCCCAGGACGGCGGGCAGCGCAAGCCCGGTCGCGGCAAGGGCGCAGGTCAGCAGAAGGACGAAGACTGCACGCGGCGCGCCGTGCCGGACGGTTTCGCGCAGGAACATGGTCGCCCTCCCTGACCATCGGCATGCGTGCGCACGGCCCCGGACGGCGAGCGGTGCCGTCCAGGGCCGCGAACAATCACCTGATCAGAAGCAGATGATCAGAGGCAGAGAAGGTTGCTGTGCGAGCTGTGCTTGTCGCACAGCAGCAGGCTAACGCTGCTCTCCCCACCACCGCCGCCGTGGTCGGTCTCGGGGACGTCCAGCTTCTGCAGGTCCAGAAGTGCCATGGTGATCTCCTTTTTCATGGGGACGGTATGCACTTACTGCTCGACCCCTTGCGGGGCCGTCTGTGGGGCCGCCTTCAGCGGCGGCAGGAACGGCAGCTGCGCGGGACGTTCGCCGAGCGCGGTGCCGAGGGCGAGCAGACAGCCGGCGGTTCCGGTGGCGAGGTCCATGGAGAGCCGCATCATCTGGTCGCCGGGGAAGGCGAGTTCACCCTCGTACGGCACGGCATACCAGGAGAGTGCGGCGATCTGGGCGTCCAGCTGCGGGCGCGGGGCACGGGTACGGGCCAGGTGCAGCACCATCCCCGCGCGCCCGTTGAACAGTCCGGGCTGTGCGTAGTACCGCAGCCGAGCCGCGGGCAGTATCGCCTCCCTGGCGCGGGCGAACTCCTCGTCGTGACGTTGGGCGAGGTAGTCGTCGAGGACCGCGCCGATACCGGCGCTGCCCGCTCCGAGGTACGGCATGGTGCGTACGCCCTCGTCCACGAGCAGGGTCCCCGACCGGTCCGTCACACACCGGGCAAGATCCCGGCGCAGCGCCTCGGCCGCCTGGTCCAGCAGGGCGGAATCGCCGGTGGACTCGTACAGCCGCAGGAAGAACAGGGCCGGTCCGCTCGCGCCGTGCAGCAGCCCGGCGCGCCTGCCGTGGGCGGTCGGTGACCGGTCGACCAGGACCCGCGCGGCCTCCAGCGCCTCTGCGCGCAGCCCGAGCCGGTCGAGTACGAGGCCGATGCCGGCCAGCCCGCCGTGCAGATCGGGCGCGAGCCGCTGCCACTTCTCGTCGAGCACCCGCCCGACGAGTTCGACGGCACGCTCGCGGTGGCCGAGCCGGTCGAGGACGTGCGCGACGCCCGTCAGCCCGTCGTAGAGACCGAGCGGGGTGCCGGCCGGTGGCGGGGCCGTATGGCTGAGCAGCCACTCCTCGCCCGCCTCGTAGCGTGCCGCGCCCGTCTCGGCGAGGGCGTAGAGCACTCCGGCCGCGCCGTGCGCCAGTCCGAGTCCGCCGCCGTCCGCGAACTGCGCGATATCGCCGGGGAAGAGCCGGTCGTCGCGCTCCGGTGTCGCGGACGCGAGGATCGCGCGGACCATGGAGTCGCGGCCGCGAGGCCGGTCCCCTGCCTCCGCGGGCAGGTAACTCCCCGTGGGCTCCGGGGACTTGCCTCTGATCACCCGTACCGCCTCGTCGAGGAAGCCGTCCGGCAGGCCGGGGAACTGCTCCGCCGCGACCTCGGCCAGATGCGCCGCCTTGCCCCGGTCCACGACCAGCAGCGTCGTCATCGGCACGAAGAGGGCGAGCCGCAGGCAGGCGAGTGCGTAGCGGTCCACCTCGAAGCCCTCACGGTCACCCGGCGCGACGAACCCCGGGTGGGCCATGGCCTGGCCGCGGTGCTCTCCCACCGGCGTCGCGGCCTCGAAGTCCAGCAGCCGTACGGAATCGTCGTCCGGGTCGACCATGATGTTGAACATATGCAGGTCGTTGAAGACAAGACCACGGCCGTGCACGGCCGCCACGGCCTCCTCGACCGCGTGCAGCACACCCAGCGCCCATTGCGTGTACTCCGCGACCGCCGCCGGATCCGGCTCGACGGCCAGCAGCGGATGACGCTGCGCGAAGAAGGAGTTGAGAGTGCGCCCGGGGAGGAAGTCCATGACAAGGAAGCGGTGGTCGCCGAGGATGAACCAGTCGCGCGCCTCGGGTGCGACGCCGAGCCCGGTGAGCCGCTCGAGCGCGGCTCTCTCGCGCTCCAGCCGTGTCACGGCGTCGGCCCCGTCCGCGGCGAGCCCGGCGTGCGGCCGCGCCTCCTTGAGTACCACCTGCTCGCCGGTCCGCAGATCGGTGCCGGCGTACACGCCACCGCCGTTGGAGAAGTGCAGGGCGCTCTCGATGCGGTACGGCAGTTCGCCGGTGGTGGTCGCGTTGCGCGCCGCCAGCTGGGGCTCGAGGAAACGGGGCAGCGTCACCCACTCGGGCAACTGGAAGACCGGGTCCCTGCGGTCCGGCACCAGTACGCCTTCGGGGTTCTCGACGGCGGGCACGAGGGCGCCGGAGCCGGCTTCGTCGACACAGTGCCGCTTCGCGAAGCCGCCGTACCGTACATACAGCGGGCCGTCGTTCCAGCGGAGATCGGTGAGGATGTACGGGCCCGGCTCGCCGTCGAGCAGCACACCCAACTCCTCCAGGATCAGCTGGAGTTCCGTGTCGTCAGCCGGATAGATGGTGGCGAACTTGCCGCTGGAGCCGCGTCCCGCGTATTTGGAGTTGCGCAGGTGCAGCGGCTGCCGGCCGGGGACGAACTTGAAGGGAATCTCCCGTGGGACGCAGTAGTCCCACACCTTCGCCGCGGTCTTCTCGGCGTTGTCGAGACAGGCGGAGACATGGATCTTCCAGCCCTGGCGCGGGCGCACCGTGTCCACCGGGCTGATGTGGAGCCAGTCCCCGGAGAGGAAGCTTCGCCACCCTTCGGGGACCGGGCGCTGGGCCGCCTCGAAGAGCGGGACGCTGCTCTCCGTACGGGACGGCATGTCGGCGGATGTACGCGTGGAGGACAAGCGGTCCGGGGTCTCGTAGAAAATCCTGTCCGCGAGACAGAAGACCTCGTACCGCTTGTCCATGACGCTTCCCCCCTCGGCGACGTGTCACCAAGATTTCCACGGGGCCGGGGGGCCGGACAGTCACGCATGTCATGAGATCACTGTGCGATACGCACGAGTAAACCTCTGTTCCACGCTGTTCGAAGGTCGGTTGCTGCTGCGCTACTCCTCGGGCGGAAAGACCGGCTCCCCGCTCTCCAGCAGCGTGATGGCGATCGCCTCGACCGGGCAGTTCTCGGCTGCCGCGAGGATCTTCTCGTTGGCGTCGGTGTCGGCGTCCTGTGGATGCGACTGCCGGGCCGCGTCGAGCGCGAAGCCGTCCGGGGCGTGGCTCAGGCACATGCCCGAGCCGATACAGACGTTCCGGTCGACCTCTACGTGCCAGCGGTCTCCCATCAGTTCTCCTCTCAGTTCTCTCCGGACCCGGCCGGCAGATGGATCATCTTGTGCTCCAGGTACTCGCTGTAGCCCTCCGGCCCGAACTCCCGCCCCAGGCCCGAGCTCTTGTAGCCGCCGAACGGCCCGAGCATGTCGAGGCTGAAGGTGTTGACGTTGTACGTCCCGGTCCTGACCCGCCGCGCGAAGTCGATGCCACGCTCGACGTCGGCCGTCCAGACGCTGCCGCTGAGCCCGTAGTCGGAGTCGTTGGCGATCTTCGCCGCCTCGCTCTCGTCCCCGTACGGCAACAGACAGATCACCGGACCGAATATCTCCTCGCGGGCTATGCGCATGGAGTTGTCGACCCCGCCGAAGAGCGTCGGCTCCACGTACCAGCCCTGTTCAAGACCGGCCGGACGCCCGCCGCCCGTAAGTACCTTGGCGCCTTCCTCCTGCCCGATCCTGATGTAGTCGAGCGAGCGCTGCTGCTGGCGCCGGGCCACCAGCGGACCGACCTGCGTCGAGGCGTCGAGCGGGTCACCGACCACGAGGGCGCTCGCCGCCGCGGCGAGCGCCTCGGCTATCTCGTCGTAGCGGCTGAGCGGCGCGAGGATACGGCTCTGGGCCACACACGCCTGCCCGTTGTTCATCCAGGCCGCCGGGACGATCCCGGCCACCGCCGACTCCAGATCCGCGTCCGGCAGGATCACCGCCGCCGACTTGCCGCCGAGTTCGAGGGTGACGCGGGTGAGATTGCGCGAGGCGACCTCCATGACCCGCTTGCCGGCCGCGACCGAGCCGGTGAAGGAGACCTTGTCGATGCCGGGGTGCCCGACCAGGTACTCGCTCACTTCGCGGTCCGCGGGGAGGATCGAGAGGACACCCTGCGGCAGCCCGGCCTCCTGCGCGATCTCGGCGAGGATGTACGAGTCCAGGGGCGACTCGGGCGATGGCTTGAGCACCACCGTGCAGCCGGCCAGCAGCGCGGGGCCGAGCTTGGCCGCTGCCGTGAACTGCGGGACGTTCCACGGGATCACGGCCGCCACGACACCCACCGGCTCCCGCCGTACGAGGATCGGCCCGAGCACTCCGGCCCGCTGCTCCTCGTGCGGATATCCGCGCGCGACGGTGATCGCCGCGTCCCAGACCATCATCGCGCCGAGCGCCTGCGCGAGCACGCTCCAGGAGTACGGGGAGCCGTTCTGCGCGCTGATGGAGCGGGCGATCTCCTCGTGCCGTACCGCGATCGCGTCCTTGATCCTGGTGATGACGGCGATCCGCTCGTCGAGCGTCATGCGCGGCCAGGGCCCCTCGTCGAAGGCCTTGCGGGCGGTGGCGACCGCCCGGTCGACGTCCGCCGGTGAGGCGTGCGGGACCCGTCCGATGACCTGCTCGGTGTGCGGCGATACGACCTCGATGGCGTCGCTGCCGAGCGGATCGGTCAACTCCCCACCGATGAACAGCTTTCCGTGTTCCACAAGCTCGGTCATGGCTGCTGCCTCCTGCGGCCCGGCGCTTACTGACACTGTTTCAGAACTGATACCAGTTCTAGTTGAAGGAGTCCACGGCAGGAACGAAATAGCCCCCGACCAGTGGTTTCCCGTTGGGCGGGGGCGACCGGGCTGCGCGGGGCCGCCATGGGGCCGCGCGGCGCTTCCGGGCCTTTCCAACAGCAGCGAGGTGCCACCAAGCATGATCCGGAACCACGATTCGCACGACGCCGACTCGCTGCCGGTCCGCGCACGTCACCCTCTTGGGCGGTCCGGGTGGCGCGGCCGGGTGCGCGGGTGCTTGCTGGTCCTAGTCGACAGGGAGAGGAAGCGACGACACCCATGGAGAGGAGCGATCAGGCGCTGCGCACCCCACGCGCCGCAGGACTGGTAGGGATCATCTTCGCCCTACTACTCGCTGCTGCCATCGTTCTGGTCCGCATGGCCATACCGCAGGAGTCGAGCGGCGGGGGCAGCACCTGGATCATCGATTCCTCGAGTCGGCACGCGGTACAGACGGCGCTCGGCCTCATCCCGTTCGCGGGCATCTTCTTCCTGTGGTTCATGGGCGCTGTGCGCGCACGTACCGGAGAGGCGGAGGACCAGTTCATCTCCACTGTCTTCCTGGGCAGCGGCCTGGTATTCGTGGCGACTCTTTTCGGGGCCGCGGCCGCAGCCGGAAGTCTGCTGGATACGGCCGATCCGTCCGGGACCGGCTCCGTGCAACTCCGGTCCTTCGGCCAACACTTCACCTACAGCCTTCTGACGACCTACTCGATGCGCATGGCCGCGGTATTCACCTTCTCGACCTCCTCCATCGGGCATCGGCTCGGAGTCCTGCCGCACTGGCTTTCCATCCTGGGCTATCTCGTCGCCCTGACACTGCTCCTCGTGACGAGCAGCATCCCCTGGTCCGAGCTGGTCTTCCCCCTGTGGGCTCTGATTCTCAGCCTCTACATTCTGGTGGCCAGTTTCCGCCCGCGGCCCGCACCGGCCCCCTCGTCATGACCAGCTATTTCCCGAGCGTTATCGGCTGATAACTCCTTTGGCCCGCCTGTGCTCGCAAAACCACAGGAGCAGGCACAGGCTGGGGCAGGGGTACTACTGGAAGGGCGGCCCCTTGATGAGGCTTGTCGTCGATCTGAACCGGTGTCAGGGGTACGCACAGTGCGCCTTCCTCGCACCAGACGTATTCACCATGCACGGCGACGAGGCGCTGTTGTACAACCCGCACGCCGACGACGCACAGCGGGAGCACGTGGCACGCGCCGCCGCGGCCTGCCCGGTCCAGGCCATCTTGGTGGACGACATGGGCAAGGAGCCGGCCCCGGTGAGGGAGGGGGTGCCCAGTGGACGGTGAGCTGGAATGGCTGAGGCGCGAGGGGCGGATCGTGATCGTGGGTGCCTCCCTCGCCGGCCTCCGGGCCGCGGAGACCCTGCGGGAGGAGGGCTTCACCGGTTCACTGACGCTGATCGGCGACGAGCCCTACGAGCCGTACGACCGGCCGCCGCTGTCCAAGCAGGTCCTGCTCGGCAAGGCGTCCGCGGAGCACACCGCACTGCCCCGTCGCCGGGCGATCGATGCGCAGTGGCGGCTCGGTGACGCCGCCACCGGGCTGGACATGGCCGCCAAGCGGGTACGCCTGGCCGGCGGCGACGAGGTGGAGTACGACCGGCTGCTGATCACCACGGGCGTCCGTGCCCGGCCGTGGCCGCATGAAGAAGAGGCCGAACTGGACGGGGTCTTCGTGCTGCGCACGCGCGAGGACGCGGCGGGGCTGCACCGGCGGCTGACGGCCGGACCTCGCCGGGTGCTCATCATCGGCGCCGGCTTCACCGGCTCGGAAATCGCCTCCGCCTGCCGTGAGCAGGGACTGCCCGTCACCGTCGCGGAGCGTGCGGCCGCGCCTCTCGTGGGCGCGCTCGGCGGCGTGGTCGGCGAGGTGGCCGCCGAGCTGCAACGCCAAGCAGGCGTGGACCTGCGCTGCGGCGTCATGGTCACAGGGCTGGAGGGCGACTCGGCAGGGCGGCTGCGCAGTGCCCATCTGTCCGACGGCACGACGATCGACGCGGACGTGGCGGTGATCTCGCTCGGCGCGACACGCAACACCGAGTGGCTGGCAGGATCCGGGCTCGGCGCCGGACCCCGGGGAATCGCCTGCGACGCGGGCTGCCGCGCCTTCGACGTCCGGGGCATCGTGACCGACGACGTCTTCGTCGCCGGTGACGTCGCACGGTCCCCGCATGCGCTCTTCGGTTACCAGTTCCTGTCCCTGGAGCACTGGGGCAATGCCGTCGCGCAGGCCGAGATCGCGGCGCACAACATGATCAGCGCCAGCTCGGACCGCCGACCGCACCTGTGGGTGCCGGCCTTCTGGTCCTCGCAGTTCGGCGTCAGCATCAAGTCGGTCGGCGTTCCGTCCCTGGGCGAGGAGATCCTCATCGCCCAGGGTTCACTCGCCGAGCGGCGCTTCACCGGCGTGTACGGATACCAGGGCCGCGTCATCGCCGCCGTCACCTTCGACCAGACGAAGTGGCTGGACTTCTACCAGCGGCTGATCGAATCGGCTGCGCCGTTCCCGCTGAGTTTCCCCACCGTCGACCGCCGTCCTGAAGGTCTGCGACCGGTCTCGGCCGACTTCCCCGACCCCTCCCTGCCCACCCACGCGCCGACCGTCACCCTCAGCGGCTACTCGCCGACCGACCGGCGGATCTCCTTCACCCCGGTCCGAGCCTGACCGCGGGCACGGCAACGCCCGCCCAAGGCCCGTAAAGCCGTCTCCAACGCCCACAAGGACCCGTCATGACGCAAGCCACGCTCCTGGGACAGATCCTCGACCACGCCAACCGCGCCGACCCCTACCCCCTGTACGCCGAGCTCCGCAAGACTCCGGTGTACCGAGAGGAGGACGGCAACACGTACGTGGTCAGCAACTACTGGGAGATCAAGGGCCTGCTCCACGATCCGCGGATCAGCTCCGACGCCCGGAATCTGTCCCCCGAGGCCGCCGGAGCCCTCCCCGACCAGGAGGAAGAGGGCGCCTTGCCGCCCACCTTCCTGAAGCTCGACCCTCCCGAGCACGACCGGTTGCGCCGTATGACGATGCGGCCGTTCGGACCGCCGAAGACCCCTCGGCGTGTCCACAACATGCGCGGCGAACTCTCCAAGATCGTTTCGGATCTCATCGACGGCTTCGGAGACCGGGAGCAGGTCGACCTCGTCGACAACTTCTCCTACCCCTTCCCCGTGACCGTGATCTGCAGGCTGCTCGGGATCCCCCGCGACGACGAGGCGCGCTTCCACACCTGGGCCGACACCATCGCCGCCAGCCTGGACCCGGACCCGTCCAAGGACCCCACCGAGCGGCGCCGCATCGCCCAGCAGGCCCGCACTGAGCTGGGCATGTACCTGGCCGGACTCATCGACGAACGCCGCAAGGCACCCGGCGACGACATGCTCTCCGTGCTGGCCACCGACCACGGCCCCGACGGGCAGATGACCCCGATGGAGGTGATCAGTACCGCTGCCCTGCTCCTGATCGCCGGCCACGAGACCACGGTCAACCTCATCACCAACGGGATGCTCACCCTGCTGCGCAACCCGGACGTCCTCAAGCGGCTGCGGGAAGATCCTCAGCTGGCCGTCCCGCTCGTGGAAGAGCTCCTGCGCTTCGAGCCCCCCGTGCAGCTGCTGCCCCAGCGCACCACGCTCGCGGACATCGAGGTCGCCGGCACCACCATCCCCAAGGGCGCGTCCCTCTGGCTCGTCCTTGCCTCCGGCAACCGGGACCCGAAACGGTTCCCCGACCCCGACCGGTTCGACCCCGACCGGAAGGACAACCAGCACCTCGGCCTCGGCAGCGGCATCCACAACTGCTTCGGCGCGCCCCTCGCGCGCATGGAGGCACAGCTCGCCCTGACCGAGCTCGCCCGCAGGCTCGACAACCCCCGCCTGGTGGAGGACCCACCCCCCTACCGCCAGAACGCTGTCCTGCGCGGACCCCGCCACCTGAACATCGCCTTCGACGGCTTCCGCGCCTAGCTCACCGACCAGCGCGACCACGGGGAACATGTAGCCAGGAGCGCCTCGAAACGGCGCCCCTGGCTACATTCGCGCTCCCCCGCCACTCACCCTCATAAGCGGCAAAGTCACGCAGAGCGACCAACGGGGAGGCTGGTTCCTCCATCGCCCAGTGATATCAGCCACACGGACATTCGGCACTTAGGTCGCTGAATAGTAGATGGAACGTTAGCGACATAGCGATATTTGTCCGCCTTGGTGCAGACATACCCCGCGCAGGGTTTGGTGGCATTCGGTCCGCTCGTCACTTTCGCCCGTCCGGCGAGCGAGCAAGGGTTTCTGACGATGCATCAGAACCTTCCGTGACCCCGAAAGCCGGACCAGCACGCCCGTGCGCCCATTTCAAGAGCCCTCCAGCCCTACGAATCAAGGTAGTACTGGTGCTCGTTGCCCTGCCCTGACAGCAGTTCTAAGAATGGCGGCGCAAAGCGTCTCCGCAGCTCAGGTGCAGGATCTGCACAGAGTCGGCCACACCGGGGGCGCCCCGCGATTAACGAGCGAGGTCACGCATGAGCAAGCACCGCAGAAAGACGTACTACCGGAAGATAACCATCGCGGCCGTCGCCGTGGGAGCGATAGGTGTGCCCTCTGCCGCCATGGCCTGCGGGGACCCCCAGGAGAACGCGGGCAGCAAGTCCTACGGCCACCACTGGAACGGCCACCACTGGAAGAGTGCGAACTCCGAGCATCGGTGGACGGGCGCTCCATGGGGCCAGAAGCCGACGGCGGGAGCGTCGCAGGCGCCCGCTGCGACTCCGAGCGCGCCTAAGACCGCGTCTCCCAGCGCACCGAAGGCCAGCGCGACTCCCAGCGCGCCGAAGTCCACCGCGGCTCCGAGCGCACCCAAGGCCACCGCGACTCCCAGCGCACCGAAGACCGCCGCCCCGGCATCCGGGGATGCGGCCCGCGTGTTGCAGCTCGTCAACAGCGAGCGCAGCAAGGTCGGGTGCTCCGCGCTGACCATGAACGCGAAGCTGACGAAGGCCGCCCAGGACCACAGCAAGGACATGGCTTCCCACACGAACATGTCCCACACAGGCTCCGACGGCTCGTCTCCTGGCGACCGGATCACGAGTGCCGGTTACAACTGGAGCACCTACGGCGAGAACGTCGCCTACGGCTACGCCACACCCGAGAGCGTCATGGCGGGCTGGATGGGCAGCCCCGGCCACAAGGCCAACATCCTCAACTGTGCGTTCAAGGAGATCGGCATCGGTCTCGCGCAGCCCAACAGTTACTGGACGCAGGACTTCGGAACGGCCCAGTAGCGGGCACAAGGAATCCGGCCACCACTTGCCCCGGTCCCACTTCTGCGGGGGATGGCGAGCCGCTCCAGCGAATGAAAGGCCCTGACCGGTTCGCCGGTCGGGGCCTTCGTCGTCGGCGCCCGCAGGTCAGCCAACTCCGCTGGAATGACAGTCGACTTGGGCGACTATTGGAACCAGTTCTAGTTATAGTGGGCCGTGGCCGTGTCGCCGAGGAGAGACGAGAGCCCCATGACCCAGGTGACCGACCACGGCGGGGGCGTCTGGTCCATCGAGGTGCCCATTCCGGACAATCCGCTCGGTCACACCCTGGTCCATCTGCTCGACACCGACCGCGGGCCCGTACTCATCGACACCGGCTGGGACGACCCGGCCTCCTGGGACACCCTCGTCGCCGGTCTCGGCTCCCTCGATGTCGCGGTCGGTGACATCCACGGCGTCGTCATCACCCACCACCACCCCGACCACCACGGCCTGTCCGGGCAGGTCCGGGACGTCTCCGGCGCCTGGGTCGCGATGCACGACGCGGACAGTGCGGTGGTACGCCGCACCAGGGAGGCCGAACCGGCCCGCTGGCTCGACTACCTGGCGGACAAACTCTCCAGGGCCGGCGCCCCCGACGAACACACCGCTCCGCTGCGCGCGGCCCGCGCCTCGGGCCGGATGCGTACGCTGCCGGGTCTACGCGCGGCCCTGCCCGACCGGGAGATCGTCCCCGGCGAGCTCCTCGACCTGCCGGGCCGCCGGCTCCGCGCCATCTGGACCCCCGGCCACACGCCCGGCCATGTCTGCCTCCACCTGGACGAGGCCCATCCGGCGGGCAGACCCGGCAACGGACGGCTCTTCTCCGGCGACCATCTGCTGCCCCGGATCACCCCGCACATCGGCCTCTACGAAGATCCGGACGCCGGCGACTCAGCCACCGTCACCGATCCGCTCGGCGACTACCTCGACTCCCTGGAGCGCATCGGCCGCCTCGCACCCGCCGAGGTGCTCCCGGCGCACCAGTACGCCTTCCCCGATGCCGTGTCCCGGGTACGGGAGTTGCTCGACCACCACGAGGAACGGCTCACCGGTCTGCTCGGGCTGCTGGCCGCCCCGCGCACTGCGTGGCAGGTCGCCGAGCGGATGGAGTGGAACCGGCCCTGGGACCAGATCCCGTACGGATCACGCAACATCGCGGTCTCGGAGGCGGAGGCACATCTGCGGCGACTGGTGAAGCTGGGGCGCGCGGAGGTGCTGGCGGGGAGCGGCCCGACGCTGTACGTGGCCGTCTGACCCCTGGGGGCCACCGGCGACCGGCCACCGGCGATCGACCACCGGCAGGTCGGTAGAGTGGGCGAGTCGTCATCATGACCGTACGGGGGGAAGCCGGTGCAAATCCGGCACTGACCCGCAGCCGTGAACCGCCGTCGCAAGCGGTGAGTCGGAATGCCCCGTACATGGTCGTGACCGGCTCGTGCCACCGGCAGCCCGCCGGTGGCCGGCACCGTCGAGGTATACGGGGCCGGAGCCCTGGTACCTGAGCGTGCCTGTGCCCGGCTCCCGCAGGAGAGGCCCAGCCCGCCATGACCCCCGTTCGCCGCAGCGCCATATCGCTCGCCGCCTCCGCCGTACTCGGCATGGCCATAGCCTCGGCCGCCGCGCCGGCCGCGATCGCGGCGCCGTCTCCGACGCCGTCGACCGTGCTGCCGTCCGGTCTGTACGGCACGGGCGACCCGACGTACGACGGTGTCTGGCGGCAGTCGCTGGCGCTGCTCGCGCAGGACACGGTGGGCGTCAAGCCCGCGGCCAAGGCCGTGGCCTGGCTGACCGGTCAGCAGTGCGACAGCGGTGGCTTCCCCTCGTACCGCGCGGACGCGGCCAAGGCGTGCGACGCCAAGCTGCCGCTGGACTCCAACGCCACGGCCGCTGCGGTGCAGGCGCTCGCCGCGCTCGGCGGGCAGGACGCCACCGTGAAGAAGACGGCCGGCTGGCTGAAGTCCGTGCAGAACGCGGACGGCGGCTGGGGCTACAACCCGGGCGGGGCCAGCGACGCCAACTCCACCTCCATCGTGATCGGCGCGCTCGCGGCGGCGGGCGAGAAGCCAGAGACGGTGAAGTCGAAGGGCGGCAAGACGCCGTACGACGCGCTGCTGACGTTCGCGAAGCCGTGCGGCGGGAAGGACGGCGGCGCGTTCGTCTTCCAGCTGAAGTCGCCCGGCATGGTCGCGGACTCCACGGCGGCGGCTGTGCTCGGCGCGCACGGCAAGGGCCTGGCCGTGACGGCGGGTGCGAAGGACGCCAAGGGCACGGTCTGCGAGAAGGCGACGACGGTCGAGGGCGCGGCGCACAACGGCGCGGCGTACCTGGCGACCGCGCTCGCCAGGACCGGGCACCTGAACACGGCTCCGATGCCGGGCGCCGCGGACCCGACGGAGAAGCCGGACTTCGGGAACACGGCGGACGCGATCGTCGCGCTGAGCGCGCAGGGCCTCGGCGACCGGGCGAAGAAGCCGATGGAGTGGCTGCAGCAGAACTCGGCGGCCTGGGCGAAGGCGTCCGGCCCGGCGGCGTACGCACAGCTGATCCTCGCCGCGCAGGCGACTGGCGCGGACCCGAAGAGCTTCGGCGGGACGGACCTGGTGGCGGGGCTCAACGCGACGGGTCCCGCGCCCGAGGCGACGACGGGGCAGTCGGCGCCGGCTGCGGACACGGAGAAGGACTCCGAGTCCGACTCGGGCATTGGGGTGTGGTGGATCGTGGGCGTGTTCTTCGTCGCCAGCGTCGGCGCCGGAATCCTCCTCAGCGGCCGCAAGAAGAACCAGCAGCGGTGATGCGTACCCGAGTCCTCTCGCTCGTCCTCGCGCTCGGCGCCGCGCTCACGGTGCTGGGCGCGGGTCCGGCACAGGCGGCGGGTTACCGCTACTGGTCGTTCTGGCAGAGCGGCGGCGGGAAGTGGACGTACGCCACCGAGGGCCCGGCCACGGCGAGGCCGTCGGACGGCTCGGTGAACGGCTTCCGTTTCTCGGTGAGCGAGGACAGCGGGGACTCGGCGCAGCCGCGCACGGCTCCGGGCTTCGAGGCGATCTGCGGCCGGACACCGCCGAAGGACGGCACGAAGCGGATCGCGCTGGTCATCGACTCCGGCACGCAGGCGGACGCCCCGGAGGGCGAGACGCCGCCCGTGTCGCGGTCGGCATGCGCACAGGTCGGCAAGGACGCGACGAGCGCGGAGGCGCTGGCGTCGGTGGCGAAGCCGCTGCGGTACAACAGCGAGGCGCTGCTCTGCGCGATCTCGGGCTACCCGGAATCGGGCTGCGGCGAACAGGTCGCGACGAAACCGAAGCCGAAGGCGAAGCCGTCCGAGTCTGCGGCGAGCAAGAGCGGTAGCGCCGACAAGGGCGGTCCCTCGGTCGGCCTCATCGCCGGCCTCGCGGCGGTAGCGGTACTCGGCACCGCGGCGGTGTGGCAGTCGCGCCGCCGCCGGGGATGACGACCGAGGCATCGACGGTGCGAGACGACGAGGAGCCGCGCCGGCGGGGTGGAGCCGGAGACCCTGTGACCCACGCCCCGAAGGCGGGTCGCGGGACTGACGGGGCGTCGCCGCAGGCGGCCGGCAGTCACGGCGACGGGACGCAGCGGCAGGCGGCCGACCGCCCGGTTGACGGATCGTCCCGATCGACCGGCGCCGCACCGCCGCGAGCCGCCGACGACGGGAGCGGCGAGACACCGGAACGAACCGCCGACCACCGGAGCGGCGAGACACCGGAGCGAGCGGCCGACCACCGGGGCGACCGGGCACAGACCACTGCCACCGGCCGCCGGAACGACACGACACCGGAGCGACCGGCCGACCACCGGGGCGACCGGCCACAGACCACTGCCACCGGCCGCCAGAACGACACGACACCGGAACGAACCACCGACCACCGGGGCGACCGGCCACAGACCACTGCCACCGGCCGCCAGAACGACACGACACCGGAACGAACCACCGACCACCGGGGCGACCGGCCACAGACCACTGCCACCGGCCGCCAGAACGACACGACACCCCAACAAGCCGCCGGCCACCGGGACCGCAGGAATTCGCCGAGGTCGGCCGGTCACCAGGGCGACGACACATCGCCCCGCAGGTCGTACCTCCTCGCGCCCGCCGCCAGTCGTAGTAACGCCCTGCATGCCGGGGCCTGGTGGATCTGGGCCCTTGGGCTTGCCACCGCCGCGTCGCGGACCACCAATCCGCTTCTCCTCGGGCTCCTCGTCGGCGTCGCCGGATACGTCGTCGCCGCCCGGCGCACCGACGCGCCCTGGGCCCGTTCGTACGGGGCCTTCGCCAAGCTCGGGCTCTTCGTCATCGGCATCCGCGTGCTCTTCTCCGTCGTCCTCGGCTCGCCGATCCCGGGGACGCATGTCCTCTTCAGCCTCCCCGAAGTACCGCTGCCCGACTGGGCGCGAGGCGTACGCATCGGCGGCCGGGTCTCCGCAGAGCAGCTGCTCTTCGCGCTGTACGACGGCGCGAAGCTCGCCACGCTCCTCATCTGCGTCGGCGCGGCCAACGCGCTCGCCAATCCCGCCCGCCTGCTCAAGTCCCTCCCGGGCGCCCTGTACGAGGTCGGCGTCGCCGTCGTGGTCGCCATGACCTTCGCGCCGAACATGGTCGCGGACGTGGTCCGGCTGCGTACCGCCCGCCGGCTGCGCGGCCGCCCCACCGGCGGCATCAAGGCGATCGTGCAGATCGGGCTGCCCGTCCTGGAGGGCGCGCTCGAGCGGTCGGTCGCCGTCGCGGCATCCATGGACGCACGCGGCTACGGACGTACCGCACACGTCCCGCCCGCCGTCCGCCGCACCACCACCGTCCTCACGCTCGGCGGACTGCTCGGCGTCTGCGCCGGTTCGTACGGCCTGCTCGCCGCGGAGGGCGCTTCGTACGGACTGCCCCTCCTGATAGCCGGGCTCCTCGCCGCGCTCGCCGGTCTCCGGCTCGGCGGCCGGCGCTCCGTACGCACCCGCTACCGTCCCGACCGCTGGGGCCCGCGGTCCTGGCTGGTGGCCGGATCCGGCGCGGTCGTCGCGGCCCTGATGATCCGGGCGGGTACCTACGATCCGGAGGCGCTGCACCCCGGCGTCGTACCGCCGACCGCGCCGACGCTGCCCCTCTGGCCCGCAGCGAGCGTCCTCATCGGACTGCTGCCCGCCTTCATCGCGCCCGTACCCGCCTCGCAGGAGAAACCGTGATCCGCTTCGAAGACGTGTCGGTGACGTACGGCGATGCCGGCGCGCCCGCGATCAGCGGTGTCGACCTGACCGTCCCCGAGGGCGAGTTGGTGCTACTGGTCGGGCCGTCCGGTGTCGGCAAGTCGACACTGCTGGGTGCGGTCTCGGGCCTCGTCCCGCACTTCACCGGCGGCACCCTGCGCGGCCGCGTCACCGTCGACGGCCGCGACACCCGTACCCACAAGCCGCGCGAACTCGCCGATCTCGTCGGCACGGTGGGCCAGGACCCGCTCGCCCACTTCGTCACCGACACGGTCGAGGACGAGCTGGCGTACGGCATGGAATCGCTCGGCCTCGCCCCCGAGGTGATGCGCCGCCGCGTCGAGGAGACGCTCGACCTCCTCGGGCTGACCGAGCTGCGCGACCGCCCGATCGCCACGCTCTCCGGCGGACAGCAGCAGCGCGTCGCGATCGGCTCGGTGCTGACCCCGCACCCCAGGGTCCTCGTGCTCGACGAGCCGACGTCCGCGCTGGACCCGGCGGCGGCGGAGGAGGTGCTGGCGGTCCTGCAGCGGCTGGTCCACGATCTCGGCACGACGGTTCTGATGGCGGAGCACCGCCTGGAGCGGGTGGTGCAGTACGCGGACCAGGTCATCCTGCTGCCCGCGCCCGGGGAGCCACCGGTGATCGGGGCGCCGGCGGAAGTCATGGCGGTCTCCCCCGTACACCCGCCGGTCGTGGCGCTGGGCCGCCTGGCGCGGTGGGACCCGCTGCCACTGTCGGTACGGGACGCGCGGCGCGGGGCCGGTGCGTTGCGGGAGCGCCTGGAGGGTCTTTCCCCCACCCCGCCCCTTCCCGTAACCGGGGCTCCGCCCCAGACCCCCGTACGGCCTTCGGCCGTGTCCTCAATCGCCGGACGGGCTGCAATCCAGCCCCGTCGGCGATGGAGGATGCCAGCCCCGCAGGCGATTGAGGCGCGGGGTCCGGGGCGGAGCCCCAGGTTCGGGAAGGAGCGGAGCCCCGGCTCGGGCGGTCCGCTTGCCGAGGCCCGCGCGCTCACCGTCCGCCGCGACCGCGTAGAGGCCCTCCGCCGCGTCGACCTCACCGTCGCCCCCGGCGAAGCCATCGCCCTCATGGGCCGCAACGGCGCCGGAAAGTCGACCCTCCTCGCCACCCTCGTCGGCATGGTCGAGCCCACCTCCGGCACCGTCCTCGTCGGCAGCCGCACCCCCCACCGCACCCATCCCCGCGAGCTGGTCCGCCAGGTCGGCCTCGTTCCGCAGGAGCCGCGCGATCTGCTGTACGCGGACACGGTGGCGGCCGAGTGCGCGGCGGCCGACGCCGACGCGGGCGCCGCGCCCGGCTCCTGCCGCGCCCTGGTGACCGAGCTGCTGCCCGACGTACCGGACACGACGCACCCCCGCGATCTCTCCGAGGGGCAGCGCCTCGCCCTGGCGCTGGCCATCGTGCTCACCGGGCGGCCGCCCCTCCTCCTCCTCGACGAGCCGACCCGGGGTCTGGACTACGCCGCGAAGGCCCGGCTCGTCACCGTCCTCAAAGGCCTGGCCGCCGAGGGGCACGCCATCGTCCTGGCCACCCACGACGTGGAGCTGGCCGCCGACCTCGCGCACCGGGTGGTGATCCTGGCCGACGGCGAGGTCGTCGCGGACGGCCCGACCGCCGAGGTCGTGGTCTCCTCGCCCGCCTTCGCGCCCCAGGTCGCCAAGATCCTGGCCCCGCAGAAATGGCTGACCGTCGCCCAGGTCAGGGACGCCCTGTGAACCACGCCACACAGGCCCGCGCCGTACGCCTCGGCCCCCGATCCATCGCCGCCCTCGCCCTGATCAGCGGGATCGGGGTGATCGCCTTCGGCTGGCCGCTGCTCGCCGACGCCGACTCCGGGCTCGCCCACTCCGCCGACGCGCCCTGGCTCTTCGCCGCGCTGCTCCCGCTCCTCGTGGCCGTCGTCGTCGCGACGATCGCCGACACCGGGATGGACGCCAAGGCGGTGGCGATGCTCGGAGTCCTCGCCGCGGTCGGCGCCGCGCTGCGGCCGCTGGGCGCGGGCACCGCGGGCCTGGAGCCCATGTTCTTCCTGATGGTGCTGAGCGGCCGGGTGCTCGGACCGGGCTTCGGCTTCGTACTCGGCTCGGTCACCATGTTCGCGTCCGCGCTGCTCACCGGCGGCGTCGGTCCGTGGATGCCGTTCCAGATGCTGTCGATGGGCTGGTTCACGATGGGCGCGGGACTGCTGCCGGGGCCGGACCGGCTGCGTGGCCGCGCCGAGCTGCTGATGCTCGCGGTGTACGGGGCCGTCGCCGCGTTCGCCTACGGCACGGTCATGAATCTTCAGGGCTGGACATATATCGGCGGCCTCTCCTCCGGCATCTCCTTCCACCCCGGCGATCCGGTACAGGAGAACCTGGTCCGCTTCCTCGCCTACTGCGCGGCGACCTCCTTCGGCTGGGACCTCGGACGGGCGGTGCTCACCGTCGTACTGACCCTCGCCATCGGCTCGACGGTCCTCAAGGCGCTGCGCCGAGCCACCCGCCGTGCCGCCTTCGAGGCACAGGTCACATTCGAGGCCCCCGACAGGGTCCCTCCGGGGTGAGCCGCCCCACAGGGGTTTAGTCCGATACGAGCCGCAATAGTACCTTTTTGGTGGCCATGGTGACCCGTCGATCGCGGCCGCCACCTGCAGGAACCTCTGCGGTCAAGCCCCCGGCCGTGCCACCCCAGGTGCGAGCACGGCTAGTAACAAGGGTCGTTGCGACGGGCTGACCTCGCCGCTACAACTGACCCAGTCGCAAGGCGCCCCGTGCTCCTCACCGGAGCCGCAGTGCCTCCCAGGCGGCCGGATCCCCACTCGTACGTACGAGATTCCGGCATGCCCGCGACGGCCCTGTTCCCGAGAGTTAGGTCGCTCTGTGTTCCGCTCGATCATCAGCCGCATCGCCATCCGCCCGAAGAACGCTCTCGTCGGCTCCGCCCTTGTCCTGGGCACTGCCGGCATGGCGATCGGCATGAACCCGGCCACGGCCGCCGCCGCTCCCGCCGCGCAGACCGGGTCCCCGAAGGCGGTCGCCCAGCAGATGATCGCGGACGACGCGCAGTTCCAGTGCTTCAGCAAGATCGTGGAGCACGAGAGCGGCTGGAACGTGAACGCCACCAACCCGTCCAGCGGTGCGTACGGCCTCGTCCAGGCGCTGCCCGGCGGCAAGATGGCATCCGCCGGCGCTGACTGGAAGACCAACCCGGCCACCCAGATCAAGTGGGGCCTGGACTACATGAACTCCCGCTACGGCAGCCCGTGCGGCGCCTGGTCCTCCTGGCAGGCCCAGGGCTGGTACTGATCCGGCCCGCAGCCTCCTCCAGCGCATGGAACCGGCCCACGATCTCGGGCGCGGCGTTCCTGAAGGCCGAAGGCCCCGAAGTGGTCGACCTTTCCCTGGTCGAGCACCGGGGCCCTCGTGCCGTATGCGGTCGGATGCAGCGGATCTCAGGATTCCACGCCTGACCGGAGCAGAATCCGTGCCAGCTCGCGCGGCTGGGAGAACATCGGCCAGTGGCCGGTGTCCATCTCGACCAGCCGCCAGTGCTCGCTCTTCAGCAGCTCCACCACGTCGTCGTTCGGCTCGGCGCCGTCGAGCAGGCACTTGATGTACGTCGCCGGGAGCTCGCCGAGCGGGCGTGCCAGCACGGCCGGCTCGGTCAGCGTGGCGCCCGGGTGCGGGGTCGAGCCGCCCACGATCCGTGCGATCTGCTCGCCGGTGAGACCCTGGCCTTCGCAGTCGGCTGCGGTCAGGGGCGCCCAGAAGCCCCCGTTGTCGGCAATCGATGCCTCCACCATCGCCCGGCCGTACGGCCAGCCCGAAACGAACGACTCGCCGTCGGCCGGAACGTTGGAGTCGACGAACACCACGCGGGCCAGCCGGTCGCCGATCCGCTCGGCGGCCTGACCGACCGGGATGCCCGAGTAGCTGTGCCCGACCAGGACGACGTCGCGCAGATCGAGGCGTTCGACCTCGCTGACGATGTCCTGTACATGGGTCTGCTGCCCGGCCGGCACGCCCTGCTTGTCGGCGAGGCCGGACAGCGTCAAAGGGTGTGCGCCGTGCCCCGCCGCACGCAACTCCGGGACCACCTCGTCCCACGCCCACGATCCGAGCCACGCGCCTGCCACCAGTACGTATTCCGTCATGGTGGCAACGTAACGGAGGGGTCCGACAACCGGCCGCCGGAACGCGACCGCTCCGGAACCGCCCCCGAAACAGGACCTACAGCCGCTGGATGATGGTCCCGGTCGCCAGCGCCCCGCCCGCGCACATGGTGATCAGCGCGAACTCCTTGTCCCTGCGCTCCAGTTCATGCAGGGCCGTGGTGATCAGCCGCGCCCCGGTCGCTCCCACCGGATGCCCGAGCGCGATCGCGCCACCGTTGACATTGACCTTCTCCAGGTCCTGCTCGAAGACCTGCGCCCAGCTCAGCACCACCGACGCGAACGCCTCGTTGATCTCCACCAGGTCGATGTCCTTGAGCGACATCCCGGCCTTGCCGAGCACGGCGCGCGTGGCGTCGATCGGCCCGTCGAGGTGGTAGTGCGGGTCCGCGCCGACCAGCGCCTGCGCGACGATCCGGGCCCGCGGCCTCAGCTTCAGAGCACGCGCCATCCGCTTGGACGCCCACATGATGGCGGCCGAACCGTCCGATATCTGCGAGGAGTTGCCCGCGGTGTGCACGGCCGTCGGCATGACCGGTTTCAGCCTTGCCAGCGCCTCCATGCTGGTGTCCCGCAGCCCCTCGTCGCGGTCGACGAGCCGCCACATGCCCTGCCCCGCGGCCTGTTCCTCCTCCGTGGTGGGCACCTGCACGGCGAACGTCTCGCGTTTGAAGCGCTCCTCGGCCCATGCCACGGCGGCCCGCTCCTGCGACACCAGCCCCAGGGAGTCGACCCGTTCACGCGTCAGCCCACGGTTGCGCGCGATGCGCTCCGCCGCCTCGAACTGATTGGGCAGATCCACGTTCCACTCGTCGGGGAACGGCTTGCCCGGTCCGTGCTTGGAGCCGCTGCCCAGCGGCACCCGTGACATCGCCTCGACGCCGCAGCTGATGCCGATGTCGATGACACCGGCCGAGATCATGTTCGCGACCATATGGCTGGCCTGCTGCGAGGACCCGCACTGGCAGTCCACGGTCGTGGCCGCGGTCTCGTACGGAAGCCCCATCGCCAGCCAGGCGTTGCGCGCGGGGTTCATGGACTGTTCGCCGGCGTGGGTGACCGTGCCGCCCACCACTTGTTCGACGCAGTCGGCGTGGATGCCGGTGCGGCCGAGAAGTTCGCGATAGGTCTCGCCCAGCAGATAGGCGGGATGGAGGTTCGCAAGCGCGCCTGAGCGCTTGCCGATGGGGGTGCGTACGGCTTCGACGATGACGGGTTCCGCGGCCATGAGCTCGTCCTCTCCTCGCACAGCCGCTGAGCGTCCCGGCGCACAGCAGCCGAACTAGTACGCGTTCTAGTTCTCCGTTCAGTCTTATGAGCGCTACCCCCGGTACGCAAGGGTCTTGCACGGCACTGCTGCACCCCTGGCGCCCCCGACCGGCAACAGATCCCGCCGCGACCCTTGCCACTTGTAGAACTCGTTACTACCTTTCGGTCAACTTCTGATGGGTCGTCAGACAAGCCGTGTCACCACCTCCGTGACCACCCGCGTCACCGACACCACCGCCAGACCTGGAGTTGACCTTGAAGCTGCCGAAGGACTGCCCCCATCTGCCCGAAGGGTTCGACTTCACCGATCCCGATCTCCTCCAAGCCCGCGTCCCCCACCCGGAGTTCGCCCGGATGCGGCAGACCGCCCCGGTCTGGTGGTGCACCCAGCCGGCCGGCATCTCCGGCTTCCAGGACGAGGGCTACTGGGCCGTCACCCGGCACGCCGACGTCAAGCATGTCTCCACCCACCCCGAACTCTTCTCCTCCAACACCAACACCGCGGTCATCCGCTTCAACGAGACGATCAGCCGCGACCAGATCGAGGTCCAGAAGCTGATCATGCTCAACATGGACCCGCCGGAGCACACCCGCGTCCGCCAGATCGTCCAGCGCGGCTTCACCCCGCGGGCGATCCGCTCCCTGGAGGAGGCCCTGCGCAACCGCGCCCGCTCGATCGTCGAGACCGCGCTGGCCGGCGCGAAGGACGACGGCAGCTTCGACTTCGTCACCAACATCGCGGTGGAACTGCCGCTCCAGGCCATCGCCGAACTCATCGGCGTACCGCAGGAGGACCGCACCAAGATCTTCGACTGGTCCAACAAGATGGCGGCGTACGACGACCCCGAGTACGCGATCACCGAGGAGATCGGTGCCGAGGCGGCGATGGAGATCGTCTCGTACTCGATGAATCTGGCCGCGGCCCGCAAGGACTGTCCGGCGAAGGACATCGTGTCCCAACTGGTCGCCGCGGAGGACGAAGGCAACCTCTCCAACGACGAGTTCGGCTTCTTCGTGATCCTGCTGGCGGTCGCGGGCAATGAGACGACGAGGAACGCGATCAGCCACGGTATGCACGCGTTTCTCACGCATCCCGAGCAGTGGGAGCTCTACAAGCGGGAGCGGCCGGAGACCGCGGCCGAGGAGATCGTGCGCTGGGCGACGCCCGTGGTCTCCTTCCAGCGCACGGCCACGCAGGACCTGGAGCTGGGCGGCCGGCAGATCAAGAAGGGCGACCGGGTCGGGATCTTCTACTCATCGGCGAACAACGACCCCGAAGTCTTCGAGGAGCCCGAGCAGTTCAACATCACCCGCGACCCGAACCCGCACCTCGGCTTCGGCGGCGGAGGCCCGCACTTCTGCCTCGGCAAGTCGCTCGCGGTGATGGAGATCAACCTGATCTTCAACGCGATAGCGGACACCCTGCCGGACCTCCGCCTGGTGGGCGGCCCGCGCCGACTGCGCTCGGCGTGGCTGAACGGCATCAAGGAACTCCAGGTCAGCACCAGTTGACCTGTGGGCCGGTGGGAGGCGGGGCGCTCACCCCACGCCACGCCCCGCCTCCCCCTGTTGCGCAGGCGTGAGTCGGTGAGGGGACCGGTCACCTGCGGCAGTGGAGGTTGGACGGGGGTGTGGTGCCGACGTACTTGCCCCACTCGGCGCGGGTGAGGTCGCGGCCGGAGGTGGCGCAGGCGGCGTCGGTCCAGACGTCGGGGGTCAGCGACCATCGCTGTAGTTCCCCGACGTTCCCCTCCCCCTCCACCGCGGCGAAGAGCATCGTCCCGAGGAGCGTGGCTTGATCACCGTGGAGAAATGACTAGAAAGCGTCCCGAGCCGCCGCTGCGACGAAGGTCGCGAAGGCGGGGCGGGAGAGGTGGAGCGCGGGGCGGGTGACGTCCTTGGAGTCGCGTACGGCGACGAGGTGGGGAGCCTCTGCAATCTCGAGGCACTCGCCGCCAGTGCTGCCGCTGTAGCTGGACTTGCGCCAGGCGGCGCCGTTGAGGGGGGCGCACTCGACGCACGAGCCGCCCTGGTCACCGCTGTAGCTCGACTTACGCCACTGCGTGCTGCTCCCCATAGCGCTCCTCCATGACATGCCGGATCAGCTCCGCCGAGTCCTTGATGGACAGGGCTGCGGCCTGGAGGTGATCGTAACGGAGCGAACAGTCCCTGACGGTCTCGAGGTTGGCGGTCGGATGCCCTGCTCCGTAGCCCTCTGTGTAGACGATCGACGGGTCGCCCGGGAAGTGGAAGAGGTCGAACGGACCCTGTAGCCCAGCGTGGGCTCCGGCTGCGTACGGAAGCACCTGGACGTTCAACCTTGGCGCCTTCTCCGAGGTCAAGAAATGGGCCATTTGGCCCCGCATGGTCTCCCGACCGCCGATCTCCTGGTGCAGCACCGCCTCGCTGAGGATTACCCACAGCACCGGGGGCTCGTCCTTTTCCAGGATGCGCTGCCGCGCCAACCTGACCGCCGTGCGGTCCTCCAGGTTGCTACGGTCCATGGCTCCGAGCACCGCCCGTGCGTACGCCTCCGTCTGGAGCAGCCCGTGCACCAAGTGCGTATGGAAGGTGCAGATCTCCGTGGCCCGCGCCTCAAGCTCCGCCACCTGCTGGAACCAGGACGGGAGTTGACTCCGCAACACCAGGCCCAGCAGCCGCGAGAGCATCCCGCCCGTCCCCAGCGCCGCATCCACCCGCTCGCTGAACTCCGCCGTCGGCAACTTCCGCGCCGTCTCGATCTGGCCGACCAGCGACCCCGTGTAGTTGATGATCTCGCCCAACTGCTTCTGCGTGAGGCCGGCCGCCTCCCGGTAGCGGCGCAGCTCGTAGCCGTAGTAATCGAGCGGCGACGCACTCGGGTCGAGGACGTTGACTTGGCTCATGGCGGGCATCCCCTCGTTCAACTCCACCAACGGCAGGGCGCATTGTGTCCGGCCCGTAGCCGAGAGTAGTCAACCGTCGCCACGCTCGTACCGTGAACGATGGCATTTCGTCGCCCAAGTGGCGGAACAGCGCCCGCGGGCGGATCCTGGTCTGAACGCGACGATCCACCCCAGGGGGTGCGGGGACGACCCGTACCCCCTGGGGCGCGCGGCTACTTCGGCGCGGCCGGGACCGGTGCTTCCGCCTGGGTGTCCACTCTCGCCGCCGGGACCGCCCCCGCCGGCACCCGCAGCTGCCGTCGGCCCGCCAGCAGGTAGGTCAGGCCGAAGCCCGCGCCCACCACCGCCGCGCCGCCCGCCGCGTCCAGTACCCAGTGGTTGGCCGTGGCCACGATCGCGCAGACCGTGAAGAGCGGGTGGAGCAGGCCGAGCAGCTTGATCCACAGCTTCGGCGCCAGGACCAGGACAATCAGTCCGCACCACAGCGACCAGCCGAAATGCAGCGACGGCATCGCCGCGTACTGATTGGTGACCGCCGTCATCGCCCCGTAGTCCGGGTTGGCGAGGTCCTGCGGGCCGTGCACCGTGTCGATGAAGTCCATGCCCGGCATCAGGCGCGGCGGGGCCAGCGGATACAACCAGAACCCGAGCAGCGCCAGCAGTGTCGCGAAGGCGAGCGACGAGCGCGCCCAGCGGTAGTCGGCGGGGCGTCGGACGTACAGCACACCGAGGATCGTCAGCGGCACCACGAAGTGGAAGGACGAGTAGTAGAAGTTGAAGAAGGCCTCGGCCCACTCCGCCTTCACCACCGCGTGGTTGATCCAGTGCTCGACGTCGATGCCGAGCGCCTGCTCGGCGGAGATGACCTGCCGGCCGTGCTCCTCGGCGGCGGTCACGCCGCCGGTCGCGGCGGCGCGGATCTGCGAGTAGACGGAGTAGCCGACTCGGATCACCAGCAGTTCGAGCAGCAGGTTCGGGCGGCTGAGCACGCGCCGCCAGAACGGCAGCAGCGGCACCCGGCTCCAGCGGGCCGGGAGCGGCAGGGCGTACTCGGTCGGCACCGGCCGCCGGAAGTACGGCGAGGTACGCGGCAGGAACGGCACCGCAACCGCCGCCGCCAGCGCGGAGATCAGCAGGACGTTTTCGCGTACGGGGTACAGCACCGCCATGTTGGGCAGCAGCATGTTCCCCGGCAGCGTGATCGCGAGGATCACCAGGACGGGCCACAGCATGCGGTCCGAGGCGCGCTTGCCGACCCGGCCGACGACCGCGAGGAGCACCCACAGCAGCTGGTGCTGCCAGGCGGTGGGCGAGACGGCGACGGCCACACAGCCGGTCAGGGCGACGGCGAGGAGCAACTGCCCGTCCTGGGCGTAGCGGACGGCACGGCGCAGGCCGAAGAAGCAGACCGCGGCGGCGAGCACGACATAGAGCGCGATCTCGAGCGGGCCCTCCAGGCCGAGGCGGAGCAGCGCGCCGTGCAGTGACTGGTTGGCCAGGCTGTCCGGGCGGGCGCCGAGCCCGGCGCCCGCGACATGGTGCACCCAGTACGTCCAGGAGTCGCTGGGCAGCGCGGCCCAGGCGAGCGCCGAGGAGGCGGCGAAGGTGCCCGCCGAAGTGGCGGCGGCGCGTCTGCGGCCGGTGAACCAGAGCAGCGGAGCGAACAGGAGCACGGTCGGCTGGAGGGCGGCGCCGAAGCCGATCAGCACGCCGGACGGTCTCTCGCCGCGCGCCGCGAAGCAGCCGAGCAGCACCAGCAGGACCGGGATGATGCTGGTCTGCCCCAGGTAGAAGCTGTTGCGCACAGGCAGCGAGAGCATCAGCAGGCTGATGGCGATGGGCGCGGCGAGCAGGCCGCTGCGGCGCGAAACGGGTCCCGGCAGGGCGCGGGCGACCACCAGGCCGAGCACGACGACGAGCAGCAGTGTGCCGAAGGTCCAGGCGATGCCGAGCGCCTGCTCGGCGGCCCGGGTCAGTGGCTTCAGCACGAGTCCGGCGAACGGCGTACCCGTGAACTTGTCGGCGTCGTACAGCGAGCCCTTCATATGCAGGACGCCGTTCTCGCCGATCCAGGTCTCCAGGTCGGTGAGGCGCTCACCGGGCGGCTGCCGGAGCACTGCCGCTGTCTGCCGTACCGCGAGGACGGCCGCTACGAGCCACAGGGCGGCCCTGGCCGCGCCCATCCTCGTATCCGTCGTCGCACTTCCGTGCACGCTGTGCTCCGCGTTCGCCACGTCGCGCCGCGCCTCCCCACGTTGTGTTTTCCTGGTTCACGTTCTGTGCGCCGGTGCTGCATGTCCCGGGCTGCTCCCGGTTCATAGAGCCTCGCACTGCCCCACGAAGAAGACTCAGGCAACCCCCTCTTCGCCTGACTGTCACCCCGTTTTGACCGAATATCTCGTTCGACCATCTTGTTCGACGGCACCGGAACCGCGAGGTCCGCGGCGCCGTCACAGTAGGCATGCGGGGGAACATACAAGACAGGACACCGGTGCGTGGGCCACGGAGGCAGCGGTTGCTGCTGGTGGTGCTCGCTCTGCTTGCGCTGCAGCTCGGATCGCTGGTCAGCCCGGCGTACGCCTGCGGATGCGGCGCGATGGTGCCGGACAAGCAGTCCCATATGTACGTCAACCGGGAGACGTCGGTGGTCGGTTGGGACGGCCGTACGGAGCAGATCCTGATGCGCTTCACGGTCGACGGAGACGCTCCCAAGGCTGCCTGGATCATGCCCGTGCCGAGCCGTGCCACGGTCGAGCTCGGCGACAGCGCGCTCTTCGGCGAGCTCGAGACGATCATCGAGCCGGAGCTCCGGACGCGGCACTACTTCTGGCCACGCGGCAACGACTGGCCCTTCTCCCCCACTTCCGGCGACTCCGCGGGCGCACCGGCCCCCGCGGCCGGTGCGCCGGCGGTGGGTGTGGTCGGCCGCGAACGCCTCGGCGACTTCGATGTCGCACGGCTGACGGCGACCGATCCCGGCGCGCTGCGCGGCTGGCTGGAGCGGAACGGCTTCGAGCTGCCGGACGGCCTCGCCCGCGAGTTGAAGCCGTATGTCGAGCAGAAGTGGGAGTACGTGGCGGTGCGCCTGGCCCCCGAGACGACGGGTTCCGTGCTGCGCGGCACGCTCGACCCGCTGCGGCTGCGCTTCGCCAGCGACAGGCTCATCTACCCGATGCGGCTGTCGCGGCTGGCCAGGACCGCGCAGTCACTGGGGCTGTTCGTGCTGGCGCCGCACCGGATGGAGCCGCGCGGCTCGATCGGTGGGAACGCGCCGGAGGTGACGTACGCGGGGAAGGTGGAGCCGAGCGCGGCGCTTTCCGGGTTCACGGGCGGCGGCGAGACCTTCCTGACGGCGCTGGACCAGGAGTTTCCGGAGCCCAAGCGGATCAACGGCGACCATGAACTGCGCGCCACGGACAAGGACACCCCCTTCCGGCGGGTGGTGTACGAGAACCAGCTGTTGACGGTGGCCGGTGTCCCGGCGTGGCTGCTGACGGTCGGCGGGGGCCTGGCGGTTCTCGCGGCAGTGGTGCTGGTGCGTGTACGGGCACGGCGGCGCAGTCCGGTCGTACCACCTCCGGCGATCCATGTGCCGCCACCGATCGCCTGAAATAGGTTGGGCCGTATGACTCAGGAGAACCAGGACCGGTGGTCCGCCGTAGACCGCTACATCACCGACCGCCTCGTCCCGGCCGACGAAGCCCTGACCGCCGCCCTCGCGGCGAGCGACACGGCCGACCTGCCTGCCATCGCTGTCGCCCCCAACCAGGGCAAGCTGCTGCATCTGCTGGCCCAGGTGCAGGGCGCGCGCACGGTGCTCGAGATCGGCACACTGGGCGGCTACAGCACAATCTGGCTGGCCAGGGCGCTGCCCGCGGAAGGCAGGCTGATCTCGCTGGAGTACAGCCCGGCGCACGCGGAGGTGGCCCGGGCGAATCTCGCCCACGCCGGCCTCGACAAGATCGTGGAGGTCAGGACGGGCGCGGCGCTTCAGACGCTGCCGAAGCTGGCGACGGAACCCGGCGTGGGCCCGTTCGACCTGGTCTTCATCGACGCGGACAAGGAGAACAACCCGCGCTACGTGGAGTGGGCGCTGAAGCTGACCCGCCCGGGCAGCGTGATCATCGTCGACAACGCGGTGCGGGGTGGCGCGGTGGTGGACGCGGACAACACGAACCCGGCGATCGTGGGCACGCGGGAGATGTACGAACTGGTGGCGCGGGAGCCGCGGCTGAGCGCGACGGCGGTACAGACAGTGGGCACGAAGGGGTACGACGGGTTCCTGCTGGCGCGCGTGGTGGCCTGAGGAGGGGCGGGGCGTGCCGGGCGGGCGGTCGCGGCAGCCGCGGCCCGTTCCGTGCGTCATGCCGGTGAGCGTGGGCCGTACGGCAGGATGGGCACCATGAGCATCGTCAAGATCAACGTCCTCACGGTCCCTGAAGATCAGCGCGAAGTCCTTGAGAAGCGGTTCGCCTCCCGCGCCGGCGCCGTGGAGGGCTCGGACGGCTTCGAGTGGTTCGAGCTTCTTCGACCTGTGGAGGGCACTGACACGTATCTGGTCTACACCCGCTGGCGCAGCGAAGAGGACTTCCAGAACTGGATGTCCGGCCCCATGCAGGCGGCGCATCGTGGTGCGCCCGCCGGTGGAGAGCAGCCCAAGCCCGCCGCATCCGGCTCGACACTCTGGTCCTTCGAAGTGGTCCAGCAGGCCGCCCCCAAGCAGGACTGACGCTCTCGGTAGCGTGCCCCCGGCTCAGCAGTCTCCGGGGGCACGGGGAGAGACGGCGGCCGCCCCGGCGTCAGCGCCCGAGAGCTCTCAGGCCCTGGTATGCCTCGCGCAGGCCCGTTGCTTCAGGCAGCTGGCGTGCCTCGACCGCTTTCACGACCTCCAGCGCTCGCCAATGGTTCGAGGGGACGACGCGGCCACTGAGTATGGCCTTCTGAGCCGCATCACATGCCTCATCCATTCGGCTTTCGGCGAGCAGCACTAAAGCCAGATCGATATTCGCTGATGCCACCCGGCGCGGCCACTTCTGAACGTCATCGCTTGGGCTCAGCCGGGCGATGACTTCTCGCGCGTATGGCTCGGCGGCCGAATCCCCTGCCCATGCAAGGGTAGTTGCGGTGTACGCAAGCGCCTTTGCGGGGTCGTAGCGGTAGTGGTGCTCCGGGCGGTCAGGGCGGCCGAGTGACGCAGACATGCGCTGCACCCGATCAATGGCGGCGTAAGTCTCCCTCGATTGCCCCAGCCGCGCACGCGCTCTTCCCTCCTGGGCTGCCGACTGAATGGCAGCTGACCCGCCAGCGGGCGCGATCTGCTGTGCTATCTGGGAGAGCTCAAGGGCGCGGACGTAGTCCCCCTCCGTGAGTACGCGCCATGCATCGGTCTCGAAGCACCATGCCTCGATCTCAGCGTTACCGGCCTCGCGGGCCAGCGCGGCGGCCGTCTGCAACCGGGCAGTAGCTGCCTGATCCTGCTTGAGATCAATGTGCAGCGTCGCGCCGAAGAGAGAGAGCCAACCGCCAACGACAAGCAATCGGCGGTGCTCGTTCAATGACTTGCGGGCGTCCAACAGCCGAGTGACATAGGCCGAGTGCTTCCGCACTCGCTCCAAGAGTTCCTGCGGCGGCGTTACCGGGTACGCCGTGGCCAATTCGTCAAAGGCGTGATCGAGTCGATCAAGCGTGGCTGATCCCACATCACTTGCCTGGACTCGTCGCATCAATTCCCATGCGTCAAACTCGTCATCGGAATTGGGTACGGCGTCGACGGTCCACGGGTTGACTCCCCTCGGACCGCGAATCGCAGCGTCAAGAGCAAGCAGGCTGTCCAGCTCTTTGGGAGTCACATCGAGCAGTGCGGCAATCTTGAGCCTGAGCCACGGCTGAGGGTCGTTGTCACCCTTCTCCCACCGCTGAACCGTAGTCCGGTCCACTGATAGGGAATGCGCGAACTGCTCCTGCGTGTATCCACATGCCTTGCGGCGCTTCGCGAAGCCCTGCCGCTTGCCCGCCATCGCTGCCCTCCGTCCAACATCCCCAGCTCAGCGTATCCGTTGCGGCAAACTCGCAGCAGAAGTGCGGCATTTTTGCCGTGGCTCTGGCTGGCCATGCGCGGTTCTCTGACACCCACAGAAGACCCCCGCGACCGCGCATACGGCCCGGGGGCGTGGCCAACCTGAAGGAGTCAGGTCGACATGGACCAAACTATCGCCCGGGCGGCCGGCTGGCTGTTACAGCGGCTGCTACCCGCGTCCGGTCGTCGTCGTCGTGCGGCGATCTGCCCGGCGAAAGAAGGTCGTGCGGATGATGCGACATTGCGCCTGGCGCGTATGCCGGGAGCCACAGAGCGAGCCTATCTGCGCGGTGAGGATGTCGCGCTTGTCCGCCCGTACCTGGTCGCCCATGAGCGGCGGTGGGAGGAGCGGTTGCAGACGTCACGGCGCCGGGCACTACTGCTGGCGGTGCACGGCATCGATATCGGTCCGCTCACGATTCACGGGGTAAAGGTGGGTGCCTGATGTCTGCTGCGCACACGATGCGACTGCTGCCGTGGTACACGCCTGAGGGCAAGCCGTGTTACCTCAGTACGGATGAGAGCGGCGGGTACCTCTCCCGGAAAGCCGACCAGGTAGAAGCAATCCAGCTCGGCATGGGGGTCGAACTGCTCAGCCATGCGGAGTCCATGCTCGCCGAGAGCAAAGTGACGGCCGAGGAACTGTCCTTCCTGGCCACGCATTTGATCGAGTCCCTGCGCGATGTGCTGCGAATCGCTCAGAGCCGGGGCAAACGTCTGCCGGTGCCGGACTCTGACGACCTCGACGAGTCAGACGCAGACGACGACCGGCCGCAGGGTCGCGAGTGAGCGGGCGAGCCCGGTACGGGTTCATGGACTGGACGCTGTTGGCGGATCCGGAGACGGGCCTTCGCTACGCGGGTGAGTGTCTGGACTGCGGCGAGCGATCCATAAACGGTGACAGTGCGGATGATGCGCAGCTGTGGTGTCTGAAGCACGCAGGGATGAGCGGTGACAAGCGCTTCAAGCTGACCGCGTTTCAGTCCTTCGATGCCTTGCCCTCGGGCGCACTGGGTCCTCGCGCCACGTAGCACCGAAGCCGCCTCGCCCTCCCCCGTGATCTCTGGGCGGGGCTCGGCCCCGGTGGTCTGCTCTGCCGCAGACCACCGGGGCTTCTTGCTGTCTCCTGGAACGAAGTTTGCAGCAAACCCCTTGGCGTTTGCTGGAGCAACGAACATGCTCGTGACTCATCAGCCCGAGAGTCGGTCGGATGAGTTAGCCGGTGCTCGTCGTCGTGCGACTTGGAAGGTCATGCATGTACAAGTTCGGTAGGAAGCTGGGGGTGGCCCTGGCTGCGGCTGTGGCGGCGCTGGTGGCAGTTGTGGGGGTGACCGCGTCGGGTGCGGCTGCTGCTCCGGCCGGTGGTGGCGGGGCTGTTGCGGCGGTGTCGTCGGGGCCGACGACGTCGGTTGCGGTGAACGGGTTGCAGCTGAGGACCGGACCGAGTCCGCGCGGACAAGGAGTACGACTCCGGCAAGAACCGTGCCCGTGCAGCCCGTCGCCGTCGTTGAGCCGTGAACCCCATCGAGGACTTCGGGTAAATACCAGTGTCAGGTTCCGGTCGGCTGCCGACGGGGCGGGGCTAAGCCTTTCCCCTGCGGCTTCCGGTCACCTGCCTGGGAGGGCTGGATCAAACGGTTCACTCTTCACGACCGATTCCTGGATCTTCATCAAGGGAGGGCAACTTGTGCTGAAGGTATTCAAGAGGTGTTCAGCGGTGATGGCATCGTCGTTGGCCTTGGTGGGTGTGGTATGTGCCGCACCTGCCCACGCTGTAGGAGAAGTCACGCCTTTCTATCTCGACTATGGCAACTCTGTGCTGCAAGGGAAGGTGACGTGGCAGAACCACACGGTCTTCTTTGAAGGGACACATCACGTCGCCAGTGGGGCGGGTTGCAGAACTGGTCTGTTTGTTGCCACTGGTGCGGGTTTGGAGGCCAAGAAATCCACCAGTGAGCTGTGTGTGGCCACAACCCGACCCTTCGGGGGGAATTGGTCCTGACGATTCCCGGTGGTCCCGCAAAGATCGTTATCTACTACTTCGACGGCAGCGTGACGAGTGGTCAGACTGTCGCCAAAGCTACGTGCAAACGGTCCGGTTGCATTCGGGAGTACTAACCTTGCCGCGCAACATGACGTCGATCTACTCTCCATCGCTTGCGGTTGCGGCGATGCGGGCGGCGCAGAAGGTGTCGAGCGCGCCCACGGCCGCACGGATGTGGGCCGGTCCGAGACGCGGCCGCTCTCCGGCGCACCACCAGGAGAGCTGCCCCTCCACCTCGCGCGCATGCATGCCCAGGTTGTGTTCGACGCACAGGGGCCACGCCTGCCCCAGACGCTCAGCGACGGTATCCTGCGCGGCGTCGGCGACGATCGCCAAGGCATGAGCAAGGTCTTCGGCCACCTTTGGGTACAGGTGACCGCCGTGCCACTCGCCATTGGCCAGCGCAACGTAGACATACTCCGGCTCGCCCGCCTCGTAGGAAGGCTGGGCCACCAGTTGCAGGGGCCCCTTCTCAGGAAGAGTCACTGCCAAGTCCCGGTTAAGGAGCGCAAGAGCCTCGTCCCACAAGGGGTACTCGCCCAGCGAGACGCGACGGAGCCCGGGACTATCGAAGAGAGCATGCATAGGGCCATCCTCCACTACCGACGGCCGACCCCAATCGCGCACAAGGTCGTAAGCGCCATCGTGCCGGAGGCCGTGATCGGAATCGAACCGACGCAGCTCGTTTTGCAGGTCTGTCCCCGCTGGTCAGCCGTCTGTTTCATCGACATTCGTATCCGTTCGTTCCGCCCTGGGAGGCGCGACCGCGATCTCAGCTGACGACTACGAATGGCGATGAACGAGACGAAAACTGAGACGGACCCGGTTGCCCATCATCAGTAGCCGAGGTCGCACTCACGACCTCTTCTTTGCTTGGTTCCACTCACCCACTATCCACCCCGGTAATCCGTCTGATGTTCTGGCATCCAGCGTGCGCGACCTCGCAGACACGGGGCAGGGCGCATGGCTTTCTGTGACGGCCCGCCGGTTCCGGGCGGCGGCGAAGGCGGCGAGCGTCCCAAGCCCGCCGCCTCCGGGTCCACGCTGTGGTCGTTCGAGGTGGTCCAGCAGGCCGCCCCGAAGGCCTGAGGCCCAGGCCCGATATTCGGGCCCAACACCCAGGCCCAAGACCAAGACCGGCCTCCGGCCACGATCTAGATCCGCAGCAGCCGCTCCGTCACCTCGCGGTACGCGCGCAGGGCGACCCGCAGCTCCTCTGTGTCCGCCTCCGCCGGGCGGCGCTCGTTCCCGCCGTCCCAGTCGGCACGGAGCGCTTGACGCCGTTCGGTGAGGGCGATCGTGATGCGGTCGGCGGTGTCCTCCAGTACCGCGGCCGCCTCCTCGACCGCGTGCCGCGGCCCGTCGACGAAGCCGCCGAGGGACTGCTGCAGCCGCAGCGTCAGCTTGTCGCGCTCGTCCTGCGGGATCAGCTGCCGCGACGGGGTCTGGCCGCGAGGCTCGCGGTCTTCGGTGTTCTCGACGCCTTCGATGCCTTCGAGGCCTTCGACGTCCTCGAGGTGCTCAGGTCGCTCAAGGCTCTCAAGGCCCTTGGAACGCTCGGGGTGTTCGGCCCGCTCGGGTGTCTTGGCCCGCTCCGCTTCGTACGTCATCACGCGCCACTCCCCTTCGGCTTCAGCAGATGCCCGCGCCTGCCGCGCTCCACCGCACCGGCACGGTGCGCGAGGGGATCCTCGGGACGGGCGTGGACCAGGGCCTCGAACAGCGCACGGCTCTCGACCATCGCCTCACGCAGCTCCTCCGTGCTCGACTGTCCGCGCGTCGCGCGGTGCACCCGGCGGTAGCCGCCCACGTGTTCCGCGTGATGCACGGAGAGTGCGGCGAGCTGCTCCTCGTACTGTGCGGCCTCGGGGAAGCCCCGCTCCGCCGCCAGCCGCGCCAGCAGCTGGTCCGCCTCGGCGACCGCCTTGACCGGAGAGTCGACGAAGCGCTCCTGGAGACCGGCCCACTGGGCGAGGTACAGCTCACGTGTCTCGTTCGCCAGCGGCTGCGGCTTCAGATCGCCGTGGCGCTTGACGCGCTCGTTCAGTTCACGTGCCGCGGCTTTGGTGTCGCCGTCGTGGCGGGTGAGGGCCAGGTCGTACTCGGGGCCGAACCGCCGCTTCAGCCCCCGCCGGCCGCCTCCCCTGCCCGGTCCCGCGTAGAGCACCGCGGCGACGACGATCGCGAGCACCGCTACCAGAGCGACGACGATCAGGACTGTGGACATGGCTGCCTTCCCTGTTCACGATGCGGTGTATTCGACTCGGTTGAACTCGGTTGAGGGGCCCTCCTGAAGGCGGGTTGCCCGGAATTCGTTGGCCAAACGGCCCGCCCCTCCGGTACAGAGATCGTCATGACCACCTGGACCCTGGCCCCCGAAGCATTCGACTCCTCCGACGCGAGCGCCCTGCGGCGCGAGTACTACGACGAGGTCGCGAGCCGCTACTGGCAGCGCCCCGCGACCGCCGAGGAGATCGACCAGGGGCTCAGCGGCGACGGCGCCGAGCAACTCGCGCCGCCCACCGGCCAGTTCGTCGTCGGCCGGTACGGCGCCAAGGCCGCGGCCTGCGGCGGAGTGCTGATGCTGGACGCCGAGCGCGCCGAGCTCACACGCGTCTATCTGCGCCGTCCCTTCCGCGGCAGAAGGGGCGCCGGAATCCTGCTGGAGACCCTGGAGAACGAGGCGCGCAAGCTGGGCGCCCGGCGGATGGTCCTCAATACCAGGCTCGATCTGATCGAGGCGCGGAAGCTCTACGTCCGCAATGGCTACGCCGAGATCCCGGCGTACTGCTCGGGTCCGTACATGGACATCTGGTACGGCAAGGAACTCTGAGGCGACCAGGAGCCCCGGAGTCCGAGCCGCCAGGAGACCCGAGCCGTCCGGAGCTCCGAGCCGCCGTGAGACCCGAGCCGCGCAGAGACCCGAGCCGCCCGGAGACCTGAGCCGCCCGGAGCTCAGGCCGCGTGGTCCCGCTTCGGCGGCGGACTGTACGGCCGCTCCGCGTCCGACCCGCACAGCTCCGCGTTCAACTCCTCCACCAGCTGCACCAGATCGGTCGGCCGCTCCGGTCCCCACCAGTCGCCGAGCAGCTCCGACAGGGACTCCTCGCGCGCCTTCGCGAGCCGCATGGCCGCTTCCAGGCCCCGGTCGGTGAGGATCAGCTGCAACCCGAAGCGGCGGGCGAGCCCCCGCTCCTCCACCTGCCGGGCCGCGTCGGTGATGACATGCAGTGGTACGGGCGTGGCGTCGGCGAGCAGCCCCGGCTCCACCGTGCCGTGGCGCCTGATCCTCAGCAGCAGCCAACTGGCCTCGGGCAGCAGGTCGTACCCCGCCTTGTCGCTGATCTTCTCGTAGATCTGACGCCGGCCCTCGCGCGAGCCCAGCAACGACAGGGCCCGGGCACACTCCTCGTGCGAGGAACGCTCGACCGGGTTGGAGGCGAGCGTCTGGCTGGGATCGGGCGCGGTGACCGAGCCGCGCAGCTTGTCCTCCTTGAGGAACCAGGCGACGAGGAAGGCGAGAAGCACGACGGGCACGGCGTACAGGAAGACATCGGTGATGGCTGACGAGAACGCATGGAGTACCGACGGGCGCAGCGCGGGCGGCAGTTCGGCGATGGCGCGCGGGTCGTCGGCCAGTTGCCCGGCACCGGCGCCGGACGGCACCGGCCGTCCGGCGAGCGCGTCGGCCAGTTTGTTCTGGAGCTGGTTGGTGAAGATCGTGCCGAAGATGGCGACGCCGAACGCGGCTCCGATGGAGCGGAAGAAAGTCGCGCCGGAGGTGGCGACGCCCAGGTCCTCGTAACTGACGGCGTTCTGGACGACCAGCACGAGCACCTGCATGACCAGGCCGAGACCGGCACCGAAGACGAAGAAGTACGCGCTCGTCTGCCAGGTGGAGCTCGTCTCGTCGAGCTGGTGGAGCAGTACGAGGCCGACGGCGGTGATGCCGGTGCCGGCGATCGGGAAGACCTTCCAGCGGCCGGTGCGGCTGACGATCTGGCCGGAGCCCGTGGAGGTGAGCAGCATGCCGAGCACCATCGGCAGCATGTGCACACCGGACATGGTCGGTGTGATGCCGTGGACGACCTGCAGGAACGTCGGCAGATAGGTCAACGCGCCGAACATCGCGAAGCCGACGATGAAGCTGATGACGGCGACGAGCGTGAAGGTGCGGATGCGGAAGAGTTTGAGCGGCAGTACGGGTTCGGCGGCGCCCCGCTCGACGTACACGAATACGACGAGGAGTACGGCTCCGAGAACGGCGAGCGCGATGATCTGCGCCGAGCCCCACGCCCAGGTGGTGCCGCCGAGGGAGGCGACGAGGATCAGACAGGTGGCGACGGAGGCGATGAGGAAGGTGCCGAGGTAGTCGATGGTGTGCCTGGTCCGGCGTACGGGGATGTGCAGTACGGCGGCGATGACGAGCAGCGCGACGATGCCGACCGGCAGGTTGATGTAGAAGACCCAGCGCCAGCTGAGGTGTTGGGTGAAGAAGCCGCCGAGCAGTGGGCCGAGGACGCTGGAGGCGCCGAAGACCGCGCCGAACAGGCCCTGGTACTTGCCGCGTTCGCGCGGCGAGACGATATCGCCGACGATCGCCATCGACAGCACGATCAGTCCGCCGCCGCCGAGTCCCTGGAGCGCGCGGAAGCCGATGAGCTGAGGCATGTTCTGGGCGATGCCGCAGAGCGCGGAGCCGACGAGGAAGATGACGATGGCGGTCTGAAACAGCTTCTTTCGGCCGTACTGGTCACCGAGCTTGCCCCACAGCGGGGTGGCGGCGGTCGCGGCCAGCAGGTACGCGGTGACCACCCACGAAATGTGCTCCAGGCCGCCGAGGTCGCTGACGATGGTCGGCAGCGCGGTGGAGACGATGGTCTGGTCGAGGGCGGCGAGCAGCAGGCCCAGCAGCAGTGCGCCGATGGCGACCATGACGGTCTGCCGTTTCTGGCCCTCACCTGGGGCCGGACTCACGGCCGGGGTGCGCACTTCCTGAGACATGGGGATCTCCTCGGGTCCGCTTCACCACCCGCCCCCCGTCCATTCTCGGGCATTCTCCATCCTGGTCGGTCTGCCCGGATATGGCCTGCCGAGCGGCGCCCCCGGCCGTTGGGCCGTCGCAGTGGGCGCCTGCATAATCGCTGGCAGCTATTGGGGAGGGAACCTGCAATGACCGGACACCTGTGTCCTGAATGCGGCGAGCCGTGGGGTACCGACGGCAGAGCCGGGCCGGGCTGCGACTGCACGGAGCGTGCCGCGCGCACGCCGGGGGCGGAGTGGCAGCCGGACCTTGCGTCGGCAGTGCATTTCGATCCGCTGCGGATACGGCCCTATGTGACATTGCGGAGCGTGGACGAGGGCGGGGGCGGAGGGGAGCCCGACCCCGGGACGATCCCCCTGACGCTGCCGCACGTGGTGGATCCGGCGCCGCGTGACGAGCCGCACGCGCTTGATCCTGTGGACCTCACCCCGGCTCGGCACCGCCGCCCACGGCGGCAGTACACGGGGCTCATGGTGGTCGTGGCGGCGGTTGCGGTGGCCGGGACCGCCGCGGTCGCCGGAGGGTTGTTCTCCGGGGGCGACGAGCGCGAGAAAGCGCTGCCGGACAGGAAGACGGGCTCGCCGAGTCTGAACGTCCTGCCGGACGGGCCCTCTTCGTCGCCGAGCCGGTCCGCACCCGTGTCCGCAACCGTCTCCGGCTCGGCGTCGGCCTCACCGTCCGTTACGGCCTTCGCGGCGCAGTCCGCGCCGCGTGCGTCCGCCGACTCGTCCGGCCCCGCGGCGGCGCCGCCCTCAACAGCGTCGGCCACCGGATCGGCGCCCCAGGCGGCGGGCTGGCGGACATCGGGCACGCTGCGGAGCGGGGACAGCGGACCTCAGGTCACCGAGCTTCAGCAGCGGCTGGCTGAGATGTCGCTGTACGCGGGCCCGATGGACGGGACGTACAGCCAGAGCGTCGAGGACGCGGTACGGGCCTTCCAGCAGGACCGGCATGTCAAGGGCGATCCCGAGGGGGTATACGGCCCGAAGACGCGCCGCGCACTGGAGGCGGAGACCCGGGAACCCTGACGGGCCATGGCGCACACGGAGTTGGCGGCGGACCGCCCTGGACCGGGGTGGACGATGCGGGACGGACGCGAAACCGGGTGGCGCTACCCGCCCGCGTTTTGTATCGTGTAGGAACAAAGTGGTTCCGCCCGTATTCCCTGACCGGCGGGCGGAGCCGCTTGTTTCTCTTCTCCCGCGCCCTGGAGTACGCCGATGCCGGCAGCCACCCCGTCCGATCTGACCGCACGCGCCCTCCTGCTGGACATGGACGGCACCATCGTCAACTCGGACGCCGTGGTCGAGCGCTGCTGGCGGCTCTGGGCGACCGAGCACGGCCTGGACCCGGACGAGGCGCTCAAGGTCGTCCACGGCCGGCAGGGCTACGCCACCATGGCGGCCCTCCTCCCGGACCGCCCCATGGAGCAGAACCACGCCGACAACCGCGTGATGCTCGCCCAGGAGACCGCGGACATCGACGGCGTGGTCCCCGTCGCGGGCGCCGCCGCCTTCATGGCCGCCATCGCCCGACTGCCGCACGCCCTGATGACCTCGGCGGACGAGGCGCTCGCCCAGGCCCGGATGACCGCCGCCGGTCTGCCGATGCCGCAGATCCGCGTCACCGCGGAGCGGGTCGGCGCGAGCAAGCCGGACCCGGAGGGCTTCCTCAAGGGCGCGGCCGAGCTGGGCTTCGACCCGGCGGACTGCATCGCCTTCGAGGACTCCGAGGCAGGCATCGAGGCGGCCCGCGCGGCGGCTATGCGCGTGGTGGGCGTAGGCCCCCGCGCGGCGGCCCTCGCCCCGGACGCCCATGTCCCCGACCTCACACACCTGACGGTGGCCGAGGGTCCGGACGGCACCATCGAACTGCGGGTGGCACCGCCGGTGGCCTGACCGGCCGACCGGCACCGCGCACCTAGGAGCGGAGAGTCGCGCGTCAGGGAGCGATCGCCTCGAAGAGGCTGAAGCCGGCCAGCGCGAGCATCAGACAGGCCGCGACCTTCGTGATCAGCCTCAGCGGTACGTACTTCATCAGCGTCCGGCCGCCCAGGATGCCCATGCCCGCGACCGCCCACAGCGCCAGCACCGCGCCGACGCCCACCGACAGCGGGCTGTCGTAGCGGGCGGCGAGATTGGCGGTCATGACCTGGGTCAGATCGCCGAACTCCGCGACCAGGATGAGCATGAAGCCCGCCCCCGAGACCTTCCAGAAGGACTGGTCCGCCGGGGCCTTGATGTTCTCCTCGTCCCCGTCGTCCTTCTTCATGAGCAGCATCAGCGCGCCCGCCAGGAAGAGGAGGCCGACCACCGCCTGCACCAGCCGGTGCGGCAGCAGAGTCAGTACGCTGCCGGCCGCGACGGCGAGCACGACATGGACGGCGAAGGCGGCCGCGACACCCACGAAGACGTACGAGGCGCGGTAGCGGGTGCCGAGCATCAGACCGGCGAGCGCGGTCTTGTCGGGGAGTTCGGCGAGGAAGACGACGCCGAAGGTGATCGCCATGACGGTAAAGCTGATCATGGGTGGGAGTCCTCAATCGGTCGGGGCGCGGCCCTGCCGAGAGTCCTGAGCGTTTCAGGGGTCGCTTCGGCACGGCAGCGCCATGAATGCATACATGGGCACTGCGGCCGAAGGTCTCGCTGGCGGGCCTCGACGAGGCCGCCTCCGGGCGCCGGCCGGGCGCGAGGCCCAGCAGTATGTCGACGTTCCGGCGAAGAGCTACTCCCCTTCTGCTCCGTCCAGGGTACGCGAGACGGCCGTCACGCCGGATCCCGGTACAGCCGTCCCCGCGCCACCAGTTCCAGCACGACCGACACGGCCACCGCCTGCACCGCCATCAGCGCGACCAGCACAAACAGCTGCACGGCCCCCGCCAGCACCGGTGACGCCCCGCCCAGCAGCATGCCGACGAACGCGCCCGGCAGTGTGACGAGCCCCACGGTCCTGGTCTGGTCGAGACCCGGCAGCAGTGCGTCGGACGCCGGACTGCGCGCCACCTCGAGCCGGGCGTCGCGGTCGAGCAGCCCGATCGCCATCCCCGCTTCCACCTCGCCCCGCCGCAGTGTCAGCTCGTCCAGTGCCCGGCGCCCGGCGAGCACGGTCACGGTGAGCGCGCCCCCGATGAGGATGCCCGCCACCGGGATCAGCGCGATGCCCTTGAGCGGCACCAGGCCCGTGAGCAGCAGCGCGGCGACGACAGGCACGACGCCCGCGGCGATCGGCAGCCAGGCCCACCACCAGGTCCGGTTCCCGGTGATGCGCCGGCCCGCCGTCCGTACGGCGACGGCGTACATCAGCAGCAGAAAGGCGAGCAGCAGCGGTACGGAACGGACCACCCATCCGATCGCCAGGGAGACGGCCGCGAGTTGGACCGCCGCCCGTACGCCCGCGACGGCGATCTCTCGGGCCCGCCCGAGGTGAGCGACCGCGGCCACCGTCGCCGCGACAACCAGCAGGACGACCAGTACGACCCCGAAAGTGACATTGACCGTCAGCAGCACTCGGCAACCGTACGCCGCAGACCGGTATCTGTTGGGGCGTCAGAACACTTGATCTGACGTGCCCATGTCGCCACTCTGTTACCTGGCGCCCACCCCACGGAAACCTTGCGCCGCAAACATGGCCTCGCCCGAACGGCCAAGCTCCCCCCACATCCAAGGAGTTCGCATGTCTGGTGTCTACGCGCGTCAAACCCGTCGAATAGCCGTGCTCACCGCCACCGCCGCTCTCGCCACCACCGGTCTGCTGGCCACCGCCCCCGCCGCCCAGGCCTCCCCGCCCACCCCCGTCAGCGCCGCCACCGCCCGCACCTACCTCGGCCAGCTGACCGTGGCGGCCGAGGGCTCCTCCACCGGCTACAGCCGCGACAAGTTCCCGCACTGGATCACCCAGTCGGGCGCCTGCAACACCCGCGAGGTCGTCCTCAAGCGCGACGGTACGAACGTCGTCCAGGACTCCAGCTGTGCGGCGACCAGCGGCAGTTGGTTCTCCGAGTACGACGGTGCCACCTGGACCGCCGCCTCCGACGTGGACATCGACCACATGGTGCCGCTCTCCGAGGCATGGAAGTCCGGCGCGAGCAGCTGGACCACCGCCCAGCGCCAGGCCTTCGCCAACGACCTCACCCGCCCGCAGCTGATCGCCGTCACCGACAACGTCAACCAGGCCAAGGGCGACCAGGACCCGGCGGAGTGGCTGCCGTCGCGCACCTCGTACCGCTGCATGTACGCCCGGATGTGGGTGGACGTGAAGCACTACTACAACCTGAAGGTGGACTCGGCCGAGAAGAGCGCGCTCCAGGGCATCCTGAACGGCTGCTGACCAGGCGATTCAACCAGGGGCTCACGTTCCGGCTGCGATCCGGCCCGTAGGCTGGCCGCCCTCCCCCGTCGTTCCGTACCGTACGGGGCGACGGAGGAGGGCACACATGGCGGGACTGCGCCTGGGACCACTGCTGCGGTACGTCGACTGGGAGGCCGGCGGGAGCGCGACCATCTGGGTGGAGGCCGACCGGCCCTGCACGGCCGAGGTCCGGTGCGCCGACGGCGCACAGGGCACCTCGCGCACGTTCCAGATCGCCGGCCACCACTACGCGCTGGTGCCGGTGACCGGTCTGACGCCCGGCACGACAACGGCGTACGAAGTGCTGCTGGACGGCCGCAAGGTCTGGCCGCTCGAAGGCTCCCTCTTCCCGGACAGCACGATCCGTACGCCGGATGTCCCCTCCGACGGCGTCACCGTCTCCTTCGGCTCCTGCCGCTGGTCGGCCGCGCCCGCCGACGGGCACGACCCTGTCGGGCCGGACGCGCTCGACACCCTCGCCGTCGAGCTGGCGGCCGATCCCACCGCCGTACGCCCCGATGTGCTGCTCCTGCTGGGCGACCAGGTGTACGCGGACGAGACGTCCGAGGAGACCAGGGCCTGGCTCGCGGCCCGGCGGGATCTCTCCGAGCCACCCGGTGCGGAGGTCGCGGACTATGAGGAGTACACCCGGCTCTACGACGAGTCGTGGAGCGACCCCGAGGTGCGCTGGCTGCTCTCCACGGTCCCCAGCTGCATGATCTTCGACGATCACGATGTGATCGACGACTGGAACACCAGCGCATCCTGGCTGGCCGAGATGCGCGAGACGCCCTGGTGGCAGGAGCGGATCCTCAGCGGCCTGATGTCGTACTGGGTCTATCAGCACCTGGGCAACCTCTCGCCGGAGGAGCTGGAGTCCGACGAGTTGTACGCCGCCGTGCGGGCCTCCCCCGACGGAACCGACCGCCTCAAGAACTTCGCCGCCGAGGCGGACGCCCATCCGGCCTCTGTGCGCTGGAGCTACCGCCGCGACTTCGGCCGGACCCGGCTGCTGATGGTCGACACCCGCGCCGCCCGCGTCCTGGAGGAGAAGAACCGGGCGATGCTGGACGCGGACGAGGCCCGCTGGGTGCGCGAGCAGGCACTGGCCGGGCGAGGGACGTACGACCATCTCCTGATCGGCACCTCCCTGCCCTGGCTGCTGCCGCCGCTGATCCATGACGCGGAGAGCTGGAACGCCGCGCTGTGCCGGGGCGAACGGGGCGAGCGATGGGCACGGTTCGGCGAGGACCTGCGCAGACGGGCGGATCTCGAGCACTGGGCCGCCTTCCCCGAATCCTTCGAGAAGCTGGCGCGGCTGATCGCGGAGGCGGGCAGCGGTCCCGACGCCCCGGCGACGGTGTGCGTGCTGTCGGGAGACGTGCACCATGCGTACATCGCCGAGCCCAAGTGGCCGGACGGCGCACCCGACGCCCGGGTGCTGCAACTGACCTGCTCTCCCGTGCACAACTCCATCCCCCGCTCGATACGGCTCGGGTTCCGCTTCGGCTGGAGCCGGGCGGGCAGGCGGCTCGGCCATGCCTTCGCCCGCCACGGCCGGACGGGCAGGCCGCCGGTCGACTGGCGGCGGACGGGCGGTCCCTGGTTCGGCAATCACCTGATGACGCTGACGCTGCGCGGCCGCACGGCCGGGCTGCGGCTGGACCAGGCGCAAGCGGTGGCGGGGGCGCCGGCGCTGCTGGTGACGGCGGACGATCGACTGCTGACCGCGGACCGCGATCCATCCCACAGCGGAGCGTGATCCTTCCCGCAGCGGAGCGTGATCTTCCGCCCCAGGGGTTCGACCCAGGGCCCTCCCCCGGCATGATGAGCCGGACGCTCCGCTTCCAAGCACCCCACATGCCCCGGGAGTTCCCGTTTTGTCCGACGTACGCGATGTGCGATCAGCAGCAGTCGTCCACACCCGCGCCATCGCGGTCGTCGGCGCAGGCCCTCGCGGCACCTCCGTTCTCGAGAGACTCTGCGCGTCGGTGGCCGAGCTCACCCGTGGGACGCCGCTCATGGTCCACGTCGTCGACCCGTCACCGCCGGGACCGGGCCGCGTCTGGCGCACGGACCAGCCCGCCGAACTGCTGATGAACACGGTGGCCTCGCAGGTCACTCTGTTCACGGATGACAGCGTTGCCTGCGAGGGTCCGATACGTCCGGGTCCGAGCCTGTACGAGTGGGCGGCGGCGCACACCGACGAGCGGCTCGGCCCCGACGACTACCCGACGCGGGCCTGTTACGGCCGCTATCTGGAGTGGGCGTTCCTGCGGGCGGTGGGCGGCGCACCGGACACGGTGACGGTGCGGGTCCACCGGGCGCGGGCGACACGGCTCGACGACGACCGGGACGCCCACCGCCGCGAGGGGGCCGCCACCCCGACGCAGAGCCTCACCCTCGACGACGGCACCACGCTCACCGGCCTGTGCGCGGTGATCCTCGCCCAGGGCCATCTGCCCGTCGTCTGCCGGCAGACGACGGCGCATCTCGCCGAGTACGCCGCCCGCCACCCCCGCCTGCGCTACTACGAGCCGGCCAACCCCGCCGACCTCGACCTCTCCGCCGTGGCCCCCGGGGAATCGGTTCTGCTGCGCGGCCTCGGGCTCAACTTCTTCGACCATATGACCCTGTTGACGACGGGCCGCGGCGGCACCTTCGTACGCGGCGACGGCGGCGAGCTCGTCTACCGGCCCTCGGGCCGCGAGCCGCGGCTGTACGCGGGATCGCGGCGCGGCGTTCCCTACCAGGCGCGCGGAGACAACGCCAAGGGCCCCTCCGGCCGGCATGAGCCGCTCGTCCTCACCCCGGATGTGATCGCGGTCTTCCGCAAGCGGGCGGACGAGGGCGATCCGCCGGACTTCCTGACCGAGATATGGCCGCTGGTGGCCAAGGAGGTGGAGACGGTCCACTACGAGGCACTGCTCGCCGGTCCGCGAGGCTCCGGTCCGCGAGGCTCCGGTCCGCGAGGCTCCGTTCCTCACGGCTTCAGGGACCGCTTCCTCGACGCTCCCCACGGCAGCGCCCAAGAGGCCGCCGTACTGGACGCGTTCGGGGTCGCGGAGGCGGACCGTTGGTCCTGGGACCGGATTTCGCGCCCGTACGCCGGTCAGCGCTTCGCCTCGCCCGCCGAGCACCGCGCCTGGCTCCTCGGCCATCTGCGGCAGGACGCCGCGCAGGCCGCGCTCGGCAATGTCGCGGGCCCGCTGAAGGCCGCCCTCGACGTACTGCGCGATCTGCGCAACGAGCTGCGTCTGATCGTGGACCACGCAGGCCTCTCCGGCACCTCCCGGCGCGACCATCTCGACCGCTGGTACACCCCGTTGAACGCCTTTCTCTCCATCGGGCCGCCGCGCCGCCGGATCGAGGAGATGACGGCGCTGATCGAGGCGGGCGTCCTGGAGATCGTCGGTCCGCGCACCACCGTCGGGACGGCGGACGCACTGTCGGACGAGGCCCTGGACGGGGCCTTCACCGCCGAATCACCGGACGTTCCCGGCTCTTTCGTGACGGCGACGACGCTCATCGAGGCGCGGCTGCCGGAGCCGGATCTCCGGCGGACCTGTGACGATCTGCTGGAGCGGCTGCTGAAGACCGGCCAGTGCCGCCCGCATTCCATCGACGGCTACGAAACCGGAGGGGTGGACGTAACACAGCGCCCGTACCGTCTGATCAACCGTCAAGGTCGTCCGCACCCTCGGCGCTTCGCGATCGGCGTGCCCACCGAGGGCGTGCACTGGGTGACCGCGGCCGGGGCCAGGCCGGGCGTCGACTCGGTGACGCTGTCGGACGCGGACGCGGTGGCGCGCGCCGCCCTGCGCACGCTCGCAACACCGCGGGAATGGCAGCGGGGTTCGGAAACGGAATCCAGGGCGGAAATCGGCCGCCCACCAAATGTTGAACTTGCAAGCATTGATTAGGTCCGCCTAACCTAGGGCTTCCCTCGTCGGTTCACGTCCCCAGACCGAAGGAGCCCCCCAATGGCACATCCCTCGCTGTCCACCCGGCTGAACAAGGCCCAGCCCTATGTGCTCGGCCTGTTTCGCATCGTCGTCGGCCTGCTCTTCACCTGCCACGGCGCCGCCTCGCTCTTCGGCGTCCTCGGCGGCGCGGCCGGCGGCAGCACCATCCCGGCCGGCACCTGGCCCGGCTGGTACGCGGCGGTGATCGAGCTGGTCGCCGGCGTCCTGGTGCTGCTCGGCCTCGGCACCCGCAGCGCCGCCTTCGTGGCCTCCGGCTCGATGGCGTACGCGTACTTCACCGTTCACCAGCCGGAGGGCCTCTTCCCGCTGCAGAACAGTGGCGAGGGGTCCGCGCTGTACTGCTGGGCCTTCCTGCTGCTGGTCTTCACCGGACCGGGCGCACTGGCGCTGGACCGGCTGTTCGCGCCGCGCGGCGCGAGCCGGTCGGCGCAGGAGGAGGCCACGGCCGTCGCGGCCTGACCCACCCGCCGCATCCGAAGCAGAGGAAGCGCCCGGCCCCGTACGACGAGGGACCGGGCGCTTCGCGTTCTCCGCACGCCCGGCGTCGTGAGGATCAGCAGACGTGAAGGTCAGCAGACCTGAGGCTCAGTAGATGTGAGGCTGAGCGGACGTGAGGATCACAACATCAGCGCCCCCGGACGATCTCGAGGTAAACCCCAGGCGTACGCTGTACAGCTGTACTGCCGCCCCTGCCGCTCCCCTGCGACGTCGCGGCGTTTTTTCCGAAACCGGGGGGAGTTCGGGTGCTTGAGAGTGTGGGGTCGCTGACCGGCAGCCCTTGGATCTATGCCGTCGTGGCGCTTTCCGTACTTCTCGACGTCTTCCTGCCCGTGCTGCCCAGCGGAGTCCTGGTGATCACGGCGGCGACCGCCGCCGCGGCGGGCTCGACCAGCGCCACGGCCAACGGGTCCGTCCAGACCGCGGCCGGACAGGTCCCGCACGAGGTGCCCTCGCTGCTCGTCCTGATTCTCTGCGCGGCCACCGCGTCCGTACTCGGCGACCTCGTCGCCTACCGGCTGGCCTGGCGCGGCGGCGACCGGCTGGACCGGGCGATCGCCCGCTCGCGTCGGCTGACCACCGCGCAGGAGCGTCTTGGCGCGGCCCTCAGCCGCGGCGGCGGCGCCCTCGTCGTGATCGCCCGCTTCGCCCCGGCCGGCCGCTCGGTCGTCTCACTGGGCGCGGGCGCGGCGCACCGCAAGGTGAAGGAGTTCCTGCCCTGGTCCGCCCTGGCAGGCGTGGCGTGGGCGGGTTACAGCGTGGGGCTCGGCTACTTCGGCGGCCAGTGGCTCGGCGCGAGCTGGGTCGGCGCGGCCGTCTCGGTGCTCGCGCTGTTCGCGGCGGGCGCGCTGGCCGCGTACGTCATGCGGCGTCCGGCTCCGGCTCCTGAACCGGCCGCTTAGCGGCCCCGCCGGACCCACGCACCTCGAGCCCTTCGAGCAGCCTGCGGGTCGCCTCGGCGATCTCGTCGACGGCCTGCTCGAAGACCTCACGGTTGTGCGCGGCGGGGGCACGGAATCCGGACACCTTGCGCACGAACTGCAGGGCGGCGGCCCGGATGTCCTCCTCGGTGGCCTCTTCGGGGAGGACGGGCGGGCGGAGAGTCTTGATGCTGCGGCACATACCTCCAGTGTGGGTCAGCGCGCCAGCGAAGCAAGGCTCACCATCAGATGGGCGGACTCCGGGCGCCGGAAGTCGGAGTGCGCGCCCGCGGGGGCCAGACGCGTGCGTCGCCCACCGCGGTAGAGCCGGCTGGCATCCACATTGACGATGCGGTGGTCCAAGTCGGCCAGCGCGTACGGGACGTCCACCGGCCGGATCCGGGTGGTGAACTGCGGAACCGGTGCGACACCAGTGCCTGCGTGGCCGATGCCAGGAGTGCCCTCGGCCCTCAGATGCCAGAATCCGGTGGCCCGGTCCCAGCGGGAGTGGGTCAGGACCAGTGGGCCGCTCAGCGGAGCGCCGAGGCGGCCGGCCGAGGGAAAGAGGGTGGGGAAGAGACGGTCGAAGGCGTCTCGCGGCGCGGCCATTTGAAAGATCAGCGCGCTGTCCGCCGTGAACGGCCGCCGGGGGTCCTTCGCCGTGCTCCAGCCGAGGACCGCGGGCCCCGACGGCCGCTCGGCCGACCGCTGCACCGCCTCGCACAGGAAGCGTCCCCCGAAGGAGTGGCCGACGAGATGCAGATACTGGCCACTGCGGTTGGCCAGAACTGCGGGTTCCCTGGGGTCCGCCCGGTGTTCGTCGAGATAGCCGAGCAGATGGGCCAGGACATAGGGCGCATGGCCGGTTTGTGGGGTGCTCATGGCGTGGGCCCGGTCACGGATTCTGCGGTATCCGGCCAGGGTGGGCAGACTGGAGGACGGCCAGCGCACGGCGACACACCAGGGCCGGTAGCCCCGGCCGTCGGCGGCCAGCCCTTGGTAGCGCTCCGGGTGGACCTCGTACAGCGTCCGCGCCTGCTGGACGAGAGTGGCCGCCGTCTTCGCCGCCGTGCCGGGGTCGGTCTGCCAGCCGTGCACATACACGTAGATGTCGCTGGCTCGCGGCGGGATGGCGAGATGCCGCGCAAGGTGCTCGGTGAGGCGCGCGGTGGGTACGGGAGTCGGTGTACCAGGGACCAGCAACCGCCCCTTCTCGTCCAGGTCGACCTCGACCGCCCTGGGCAGGGCGGCGGTCCTGACGGCTGCTTTCCTGGCAGCTGCTCTGCGGTTCACCGGGCGAGCTCCACTCTGCTGTCGATGCCGCAGTGCAGGGAGTAGGTGAGGGCCAGCGGGTTGTGGAACTCGCGGGCGAAGTGGCGCACCAGAGCCTGGGATATCTCGCCCGCCGTACTGCCGCCGGCGAGATAGAGATCGAGGAAGGCGTACGCGTACTCCGTGGCGAAGACCTGGGGAATCTCGATCTGCGGGCCGAGCACCCCGTCGGCCCCCAGCCGAATCAACGCCTTTCCCAGATGCTCCAGTTCGGGCGCGGCCGCGGCCTGGCCCGTGTGGCAGGCGTTGAGCAGGACGAAGGGGCGGAAGCGCGCGTCGTCCAGACCCAGGAAGCGCCCTCGCAGGCGCAGTACGAGATCGGCGTCGATCTGCCGCTCGTCGGAGAGCCGGACCGCGAGATGGGGATGGGGCGAGCCGTTCTCGACGAAGTGTCCGTGACACCAGAAGTACATGACGTCCTCGTCGAACACGGCGCCGGACAGCGCGTCGAGGAAGGTCTCCGACTCGGTGCGTACGGTCAGATGGGACCGCTCCTCCAGCAGCTTGCGCACCTCGGGCGCCTTCGCCACCATCTCCAGCGTGGAGTCGGTGTTGAGGCTGGTCACGGGGAGAGAGCGGGAGGTTCCCGGTGCCTGCACCGGGACGTAGGGGCTGCCCGTCTGCTCCACCTGGTGCCGGTGACCGAGGAAGCTGTCCCAGACGTCCTTGTCGCTGCCTGCGGGCTCCACGGCCAGCATCGGCCACGGCAGATAGAGGTCCGAGTCGAAGGTGATGCGCAGCGACGCCTCACCGGCCAGCGTGTCGATGAGGAAGGACCGGAAGTATCTGAGCTCGTCGCTGCTGCCGTCGAGCAGGTTGTCCAGTAGATAGCGGCCCTCATCGGCCAGTTCCTCGGTCAGTCGCCGGGAGAGCGCGGACATGGGGGTCAGATCGGCCGATTCGGCGAACGGAAAGCTGCCGTCGGACATGCCGTCGGCGTCCGTGGGCTGGTGGCGTACGAGCCGATCGCGCCAGATGGACCGCAGCCGGGCAGCGCCGCGCAGGACCGCGGTTTCGGTGATTTCCAAGTGGGCGTTGTGGATCCGCGTCCGGGGGGACCGCTCGCCCGGGCGGAAGGCGGTGATGTGCAGCCGGTCCTGCTGGGATCGGCGAAGGGTCACGGAGAGATCGAGCGGCTCGCGCGTTCCGACGCCGTCCTGTGGCCTGTCGCGCGGGGGTAGGAGGGCCGTGAAGTCGAACGACGGGTTCTGCCGGATCTCGATCGCGAGGTCCATGGACATGCGGTTCAGTCCCTCCCGCGGGGTGTTCCCGGTACATCGACTGTCGCTTCGAGATCCTGCAGTACGACTCCGTACCGCTGGTCGTACACCGTCAGCCGGATACGGTGCGCGCCCGGCTCGGCGGGCGTGAAGACGAAAGCCGCCGGTGCGGCGCCCGGTGTGTACTCGGTGGCGGCCGGCTCGATCGCGGCGGCGGAGCGGACGCCGGCCACGAGCAGCAGGGCCGGGAGGGCGTCGGCGGTGGTTTGCCCGACGGTCTCGGGCTCCGGGCCTGCGGCAGCGGACTCCGGCTCGCCGCACTGCGAAGCCGCAGCGGCGTCCGGACGCCCGGCGATCGCCCTGTTGCCCGGCTTCTCCAGGCGGACCTCGATCCTGGCCGACTGCCCGACGTTGGCGTCGTCGAGCAGGGTGACCCTGAACCTCCTGGCGGGGGTCATCTGCTCGAACCTGCGGCGCAGACCGGCCACCCGGGGGTGGTCCTTGCCGAAGGTCCGTTCCCAGTCGGCCAGCAGCTCCTCGCGAGCCCCGAAACCGTCCGTGTCCTCCTCACCCGCCGCGGCACAGGCCATCGCCAGCGGGGTACGGCACTCCAGGGTCCGGGGATGGGCGGGGCCGAAAACCCGAACTCGCCCGGCACACAGGCCCCGGAGCAGATCGATCGCGGCGTGCCAGTCCCCGGCCTCGCCGTACGCATGGGCGAGGCTCTCGAGCGGTGCGGGGAAACCTCGCAGTCCATAAGGCCGTTGAGCGTATGCGACGACAGTCGCCAGAGAGTCGTCGGCACGCTGGTGAACGCGCGCGATTCCTGCGGCGGTGTCCGGCAGACCGAGCCCGATGACGCGGGACCGGTCGGCGACGACGGACTCGTGCACTTCGATCGCGCGGCGGGGGTCGTCCGCGTGCAAGAGCGCATGGGCCATCACCTCACGGCTCTGGAGGGTGTACGGACTGTACGGACCCCACCGTCCGGTGCAGTCGGCCACGAGCCGCTCGGCGAGGCCGACGGCGCGACCGGGCGGCCCGGTCTCCGTGCGGACCAGGACGAGCGCGGCTCTCACCTGCAGCGTGAAGGGGAAGTCGTCGCCATGGAGTTGACTGCTGTCGCGGACAAGCTCCTCCAGCTGGGAGACCGCCTGACGGTGGTCACCGGCCGTCCGGTGGGCGAGGGCGACATCCTTGCGGTCGTCCAGGGTGGCCAGGTGCTCGGGGCCGTTGATCCGCAGACGGTCCGCCACCAGGGCTTCGAAGCCCTCGACCGCCTGGGCGTACTCACCGGACATCATCCGGGTCCTGGCGAGGGCGGCACGACTGATGAGCGTGCTGTGGTGATCGGCGCCCAGCACCCGGATCCGGTCCACGACCACCGCCGCGAGGCCCTCAGCCGCCCTGGCGAGCTCTCCACCGGCGCGCCGGTCGAGCGCAGCCTCGTGCCTCGCCCAGAGCGTGTCCCGGTGGTCGGGGCCCTGGACCCGGGCGAGGTCGCGCACCAACTCGTCACGGAGCTCGACGGCTCGGGCGTGATTGCCTGCTTCCCGGTGGCTGTGCGCGAGAGCGTGCCGGGCGTCGAACGTACGGACGTGATCCGGCCCAAGAATCCGGCGGCGGTCCTCGATCAGCTCCTCGCAGAGGCGCATCGCCCGCTCGTGCTCGCCCCTTTCCCGACAGGTGATCACCAGGTTCGCGCGCGCGGTCAGGGTGGCCGGATGGTCGGCGCCCTGCGCCCGCGCCCGGTCCGCGAGCAGCGCCTCCGAGCCGGCGACCGCCTCCCGGTACTCCCCCGCCAACCGCTGGGTGAAGTAGAGCCCGTTGCGGCAGTTCAGCGTCTCGGCGTGGTCGGCGCCGCGGACCCGGACGCTGTCCTCGATCAGCGTCCGGAACAGCTCCAGCGCCCGCCGCAGATCCCACGCTCCACGACAGGCGTAGGCAAGCCAGAAGCGGGCCTCCAGGGTGTCGGCATGGTCGGCGCCCTGGATCCGCGCTCGGTCGCGGACCAGCTCTTCGCGCAGTGCGACGGCGCGCCGGTACTCTCCGGCTTCCTGACAGGTGTACGCCAGATTCGAGCGGACGACGAGTGCGGCCCAGTGGTCGGGGCCCTGCACCCGTACCCGGTCCTCGAGCAGCGCCTCGAATTCGGCGATGGCGCGCCGGTGGCCACCTGCTCCCAGGCGGACGAGTGCCAGGCCATTGCGAACGCCCAGAGTGTGCGGGTGTTCGGCACCCAGAATCCGCGTGCTGTCGTGGATCATCTGCTCGAAGTGACGTACGGCCTGTTGGTGGTGCGCCGCAGCACCAAGAGTGTGGGCGAGCCAGAAGCGGGTGTTCAGCGTCTCTGCGTGGTCGGGCCCGCCAACCCTTGTACGGTCCGCAACCAATTCCTCGAACAGAAGGATGGCGCGCGGATATTCGTCCGCATAGAAGCACGCATAGGCCAACTGCCAACGGAAGTCCAAGGTCTTCAGATGGTCGGCGCCTTGAACTCGCGCGTGGTCGAGGACCAACTCCTCGAACATCCCGATCGCCTTGCGGTGGTCCCTCGCGGCCCGGTGCGCCCCGGCGAGACTCGAGCGGGTGGCGAATGTGTCCGGGTGGTGAGCGCCCAGCACCCGGGTACGGTCCGCAAGCAGCGCTTCCAGGCCGGCGACCGCCTCCCGGTAGTCTCCGGACAGCTGCTGCCCGTAGGCGAGGAACGCACGCGCCCTGAGCGCATCGGGATGGTCGCGCCCCTGGATCCGGACACGGTCACGGAGCACTGCCTCGAACAGGCCGATCGACCGCCGGTGATCTCCGGCGTCGCGACAGGCATAGGCCAGGTTCTCGCGGGCCGAGAGGGTGGCCGGATGGTCGGCGCCCTGCACCCGGATCCGGTCCGCCAGCAGCGTCTCGCGCTCGGCCACCGCCTCGCCGTACGCACCCGCCGACTGCCGCGTAAAGGCAAGGCCGCCCCGGAAGCCGAACGTCTCCGGATGGTCTGCGCCCCAGCGGTGTTCGGCGTCGTCGGCCAACTGCTCGAAGAGACCGATGGCCCGGTCGTACTCGCCCGCGTTCCGAAGACTGGTGGCCAGCCAGAACCGGGCGTTCGTCGTCTGCGGATGGTCGGATCCCAGAGCCCGCGCGCGATCACGCACCAATTGCTCGAACAACTCGGTCGCCCGGCGGTGCTCGCCGGCTTCCTTGTACACATAGGCGAGTGCCCAGCGGGCATCGAGAGTCTGGGGGTGGTCGCGGCCCTGAACCCGGGAACGGTCACGGATCAGCTCGCCGTAGAGCCGGATCGCGCGCCGGTGATCTCCGGCGTCGCGGATGGCGTACGCCAGATTCTCGCGGGCCGAGAGGGTGGCCGGATGCTCGGCGCCCTGAACCCTGATCCGGTCCGCCAGCAGGTCCTCCATGGCGGCCACCGCCGCACCGTGCTCTCCCGCCAACTGCCGTGTGTAGCCAAGGCTGTTCCTGAAGCTCAGCGTCACCGGATGGTCGGCTCCCCGGACCCGGACCGCGTCGCCGATCAGCTCCTCGAAGAGGCGGATCGCCCGGCGTCCATCACCCGCGTCGCGGCAGGCAATGGCAAGGTAGTCGCGGGTCTCGAGTGTGTCCGGATGGTCGGGACCCATCACACGGCTGCAATCGGCTACGAGCGCCTCGAACTCCCTTACTGATACGGCACGTTCACCTGCGGTGCCCCGCGCGAGGGCGAGGTCCCTGCGGCAGCGCAGCACATCGGGGTGCTCCTCGCCCTGGACCCGTACACGGTCGGCGAGAACCTCCTCCAGGAGGGCAACCGCGCGCCGGTGGTCCTCGGCGATGCGGTGTGCGGCGGCCAGCTAGCCGCGGCTCGTGAGAGTGTCGGGGTGATCGGGGCCCAGCACGCGCGCACGGTCCGCGACTGCCTGCCCGTACAGCTCGATCGCCAGCCGGTGGTCGCCCGCGACCCGGTGCGCGTACGCGAGCCCGTTGCGGCTGCTGAGGGTGTCCGGATGGTCCGCGTCCAGCACGCGCGTGCAGTCCGCCACCACCGCCTCGTACTCCCTCACCGCGCGCCGGTGTTCCCCGGCCAGCTGAAGTGCGTACGCGAGCCCGTTACGGCTGCTGAGGGTGTCCTGGTGATCAGGGCCGAGCACCCGGGCACGGTCCGCGACGACCGCCTCGAATTCGCGCACCGAACGACTGTGCCGGCCCGCCTTGCGATGGGCATAGGCGAGCCGGTCGCGGCTGGCGAGGGTCGACGGAGCATCGCCCCCGAATACCCGCATCCGGTCCAGGAAGACGTCGTTGCACAGCGACACCGCCTTCGCGGGTTCACCGGCCTTGCTGTGGAGCTCGGCGAGGAAGTCGCGGCTGTCCAGCGTGTCGGGATGGTCTATGCCCAGCAGCTCGGTCTGGCCGTCCACGACCGCGTCGAGCAGTGGGATGGCGAGCATCCGCTGGTCTCGGGCGACGAGCTCGTCGGCGGCGCGCCGGTACATGGCGATCACGTCCGCGTCAGGATTCCCGGACGGACCGGCGGCGAGCGACTGGATATGGGGCAGCAGCGACTGGAGCAGACGCTGCGCTTCCACGTCCGGCTGCGCTTCCACGTCCGAGGGAGCCTCGGCCGGCAGCGCCTGCGCCATGGCGCGCTCGGCGTCCGCGTGTCCGCGCCCGTCCGATTCCGGACCGGCTCCGCGCAGCACTGTCTGGACCAGTCGGTGAACGGTGACGGTCTGCGGCCCGAGCGAGATCATGTTGTAGTCCGCAAGCAGCTTCAAGGCGGCATGGACATCGTGCCCATGGTCCGCGAGAGGCACCAGGACTGCGCGGGGCAGCGCCTCGGGCGCGTACCACGCAAGGACATGCAGCAAGTCGACGGCGAAAGGATCACGACGGCGGATCGCTCCGAGAGTCGTCTGCCAGATGCGAGCGATGGTGCGCGTGGTGTCCGTGCCGTCGGCCGCCGTGTCGAGCGCGGCGTCCGGGGTCGTACTCAGCAACGTGCGGTATGCGGCGAACGAGGTGCCCGTCTCCCGCAGATAGGCTCCGGCCTGCGACAGCGCAAGCGGCAGCCGGCCCAGATCGGCGGCCAGCTCGGTGGCGTGTCGCAGCTCGGTGGGATCCGCCGCACGCCCGGGCAGCGCGACCTTGCACAGCAGGTTGGCAGCTGTCCTGGGGGTCAGTACGTCGAGCGGGACCAGCTCGGTGCCCTTGTGCCATCCGGTCGCCCGGCGACTGGTGACCAACTGGTGGCCGCGCCCGAACAGCTTGCCCACATACGGATTGACGTGGATCGGGTCCTCGGCGTTGTCGTAGATCAGCAGCCACCCGGGGTGCTCGTGCAGCCAGGCAAGGGCCCAGTAACTCTGCTCCTTCGGCGTGGCGGTGATGGCCCAGCCCGGATGCAGCAGCACCGCCAGGTCGGCGAAGGCCGAGTCGATCTGCTCCTCGGTCTCGGCAGTGATCCACCAGACGAGTGGATAGTCGCCTTGCCGCGCCCGCGTCCGCGCATAGTGCAGCGCGAGGGACGTCTTGCCGACACCGCCGAGGCCGTGGACCGCAGTGGCTTGCGTGATCACCCCGCCGCCTGCCGTGAGCACGTTCTCGATTGCCGCGAGCGAGTGTTTCCTGCCGACGAAGACGTCTGTTGCCGCTCCGGGCAGATTGTTCATCCCGGCGGGAGCGGAGATTTTCGCGACGGCAGCCAGCGCTTCGGCCGGCAGCACGGTCGCGTGCTCCTCAGTGTGCGGATTGCCACCGGCGTCGGCGACCGTCCGACGCTCGGCGAAGGCCTCCTGCTCCTGTGCTCCCGCCTCGCGCGGGACACGGAGCTCTTCACCCAGAATCATGCCCCGGTGCCCCCGATCCCCCGCACCGCTAAAACTGTCACCGCGCCCCCGTCGCCAACTGCCTGATCGTCTGTCAACGGTATTGTGCCCAGGCGGGATTGTCACCGGAGCGCATGCTGAGTCGCGCGCCCCCCGGTGGTCGGGACCGCACCCGCCACCGCGGGTGCGACCCTCGCCCCAAGGCTCGATCAAGGCCCGATTCAAGGCAGCCCGATGAAGGCTCGGTCAGGCCCCGATCAGGCCCCGATCAGGCCCCGATCAGGTCCCAATCAGGTCCCGATCAGGCCGCGACCGCCGCGCGCACCACCGACGCGGCCAGCCGGTCGTTCTCTGCGGCGGCTCCGCCCGGGAAGGCGTACCGGCGCCGGACATAGCCGTATGCGATCCCGCTGCCCGGGTCGGCGAACCCCAGCGCTCCGGCCGCCCCGCTGTGGCCGAAGGCCTCCGCACCCAGGAACGAGTAGCGCTGCCCCAACGCCTGGAAACCCAGGCCGAAGGTGTCCTGGTCGCCGGTGACCAGATCGGTGCCCACCGCGTAGAGCCGGGCAAACTCCGCGACCGTGTCCGACTTCAGCAGGGCCACCCTGCCGTCCACCTCGCTGATGGCGGCGGCAAACAGCCCCGCGACTCCGCGCGCGTTCCCCACCCCGCCCGCCGAGGCCTGGCCGAGTGCCCGCACGGCACGGGTATTGGCCAGCTCCACCAGATCGGTGGGTGGGGTGGCGTTGAGGCCGAAGGCGATCCCCATCAGGCTCTCCGGATCCGGTGCACCGGCCTGGAGCTCGGCGAGCTGCTCCGGCGTGGGCTGCATCGGCAGTACGTCCGCATAGCGCGCTTCCAGCGCCTCGGGCAGCCCGAGATGGAGGTCGAGCCCGTACGGAGCCCGCACCCGCTCCTCGTACAGCTCCTGGATCGACCGCCCGGTGACGCGGCGTACCACTTCGCCGGTGAGAGCGCCGATGACGAGGGCGTGGTACCCGTACGCCGTCCCCGGCTCCCAGTACGGCCGCTGCCCCGCGAGGCGGGCGGCAAGCACCCGGTCATCGGCGAGCTCCTCGATGGTGAACCCGCCGTCGACGCCGATCACCCCGGCGCGGTGTCCGATCAGCTCCCGCAGGGTGAGCCGGTCCTTGCCCTCGGCCGCGAACTCCGGCCAGTAGTGGGCGACTTCACGGTCGAGCTCGAGTACACCGTCCTGCACGAGCAGTGCGACGACCAGATGCGCCGCGCCCTTGGTGACGGAGTAGACGCCGGTGCCGGATCCGAGTCCGGCCTGGTGCGCGGGCAGCTCCGCGACGACGGTGACCGTCAGCGCGGGTGCGCACAGGCCCATTCCGGCGGAGAGGACCAGCAGGTAGAGCGCGTACAGCGGATACGGAGTACCCGTGTCCGCCATGGAGACGAGCAACAGACCGGCCCCGATCAGCCCGAGACCGCCGCCGACCAGCGGCCGCGGCCCGAACCGGGCCTGCCAGCGCGCCCCGAGCTTCGGTACGAGCGCCATGCCGACGGTCAGCGGCACGATCGCCACGCCGGTGAGCGCGACCGAGAAGCCCTTGGCGTACTGCAGATACTGCGCGTTGACGTAGAAGAGCGAGAAGAGCCCGAAGAAACTCGCGGCCGTGCCCAACGCCCCGGCCCGCAGCCGCCGCGAGGCGAAGACTCTGGGGTCGAACAGCGGACGCTCGGCGCGCAGGGCGTGCACGGTGAAGAGCGTGAGCAGCACCGCGCCGACCGCGAAGGCAGTCAGGACGTGCGCCGAACTCCAGCCGTACGAAGGGCCCTCGATGATTCCGTAGACCACCGCGACCAGCGCGACGGTCAGCAGCAATGAGCCGAGCGGGTCGAGCGCGGCGGCGGAGTGCGCGGGTGTACGGGGCGTGGTCCGGGCGACGGCGAGGGCGAGCAGCGCGGCGAGCGGCACCATCGCCCAGAACAGGGCGCGCCAGGACAGGTACTGGCCGACCAGCCCGCCGCCGAGATTCCCGGCGAGGCCACCGAGTCCGACGGCGAGCGTCCAGGTGGCGAGGGCCTGGGCAGTGCGCTGCGGTCCGGCGAGGCTCACGAGGATCGACATGGTGGCGGGCGTGATCAGCGCTGCCCCCGCGCCGCACAGCCCGCGCCCGGCGATGAGGACGGCGGGCACGGTGGCGAGCGCGCTGGTGGCGGCGCCGGCGGCGAAGAGGCCGAGGCCGCAGAGGAGGGCGCCCTTGCGGCCGAGGCGGTCACCGAGGGCTCCCGCGGTGATGAGGAGCGCGGCGAAGACGATGACGTACGCGTCGACGGCCCAAAGGATCTGAGTGTCCGTCAAGTCGAGTGCCGAAGCGGCGAGCTGCGGAATCAGCAGATTGATCGCGGCGACCATGCTCTGTGCGACGAGCACACAGCCGCAGAGCGCGAGCAGCGCGGAGCGGGTCAGACCTGGTGGCTTCTGGGCAGGGCTGGACAAGGCTCCTCCTCGGAGCTGGTCGGGTTGGGGTCTGCTGTCCACCGTAGGGTTGGGTCCACTTGCTTTCCAGTGCAACTAACGCAAGGAATAAATGCGCGTGACGCAATCCAGCCTGGACCTCAATCTTCTGGTCGCTCTGGACGTCCTCCTGGAGGAATCCAGCGTCTCCGGCGCCGCAGCCCGCCTGCATCTGTCGGAGCCCGCGATGAGCCGCACCCTGGGCCGGATCCGCAAGGCGCTCGGCGATCCGGTACTGGTGCGCGCGGGCCGGAACATGGTGCCGACGCCGCACGCCCTCGCCATCCGCGGCGAGGTCCGGGCGGTCGTCGAGCAGGCACGCGGCATCTTCATCGCCGGTGGCCAGGTGGACCTGCACGCCCTGTCCCGTACATTCACCGTGCTCGCGCACGACACACTCGCGGCGGCATTCGGCTCCGCGCTGTTCGCCAGGATCGGCGAAGAGGCACCGGGTGTACGGCTCCGTTTCCTGATGGAAAGCCATGTGGACGTACCGGCTCTGCGTGAGGGCGTCGCCGACCTGGAAGTGGGCGTGATCGACACCCGCTCCCCGGAGGTCCATACGGAGCACCTCTTCGACGACCGGATGCTGGGCGTCGTACGCCCCGGTCACCCGCTGCTGCGCGGCAGACTCACGCCGGAGCGTTTCGCGTCGGCGGACCACCTGATCGTGTCCCGCCGCGGCCGCCTGCAGGGCCCGATCGACACTGCCCTCGCCGAACTCGGCCTGACGCGCCGGGTGGTGGGCAGCGTCGGTACGTATCCTTCGTCGCTGTTCATCCTGCTGACGAGCGACCTGGTGGGCCTGGTCGCCACCCGGGCCCGCCCCCTGACGGACACCCTGGGCCTGAAGACCTTCGAGATCCCGCTGCCACTGCCGCCGCTCCCTTTCGGGCTGGCGTGGCACCCCCGGCACGACGCGGACCTGGCGCACGCGTGGCTACGGGGGTGCGCGCGGGAGCTGATCACGGCGGGGTGACGGGGGAATCCCTGCGTATGGGGGTGCGTGCTGAGTCCGCCCCGGTCAGCGGGGGCGGGCCGCGGCACAGCGCACGCAGGTGCTCGCCGCGGGGCGCACCTCCAGACGTTCCACCGGGATCGGCTCGCCGCACCCCTCGCACCGCCCGTAGTCGCCTCGCTCCAGCCGTTCCAGCGCCCGATCCAGATCGGCCAGGTGGTCGCGCGCCTGTGCCAGCAGCGCGGCGATATGGGCCCGCTCGAAGGCGGTGCTCGACCCCTCCGGGTCGTGCTCGTCGTCGATCGCCACCAGGGCATTCGCCTCGACGATCCCGTCGAAGTCACGGCTCAAAGCCGCGATCCGGGCGCTCGTGCCGGTACGTTCGGCCGCCAGCCGCTCGCGGACTGGCTCACGCCCGGTCGGGGGGAAAACGGCATCATCGGACGAATCGCTCACCACTGCGACAACATCGGCGTTCGGGTTCGCATTCCGCGCACCCCGCGCCGCGTGCACGCCGGACGGCGGGCCGAGAACCCTGTCATACGGGCGGGGTCCGGCCGGGTTCTCCGGCGCCATCTCCCTCCGCACCGGTCTGGTCCGGCCGGCCGACCTGACCGTTGCGCCGGCTGACGCCGGGCAGCGCCCGCACCAGGTCGGGGGGAAGGGCGAGGCCCTGGTCAGTGGACGGGTTGACCGCCAGCCACAGGTCGTCCGCCGGCCAATTCGCGGCCAGCTCGACGATGGGGATGCGGAGCGCGGTGCCGGGGTCTCCCCCGGCCGCCACCAGCGCGTCCTCGGTCGTGAAGACGGGGATGTATCGAGTGCCGTCCTGCTCGATCACCGGCAGGGCGATAGCGCCCTCGGGACGCTCCTCCTCGCCCTCCACCGGCGGCGCCTGCGGTAGCAGGGCCACGCTGTTCGCAAGACCGATCAGGGTGGCCTGGGTGTCCGCCGCCTCCGCTGCGGACTGGGTTCCCTCGGGGGAAGGCCCATCGGTCGGGGGCCCGTGTTCGTCGGGTGTCGAGGCGCTCATGTCCTGTCCTCTCGTCGGCGTTGCTCACCGGCCACCCGCTCGACACGGGTGGGCACGGGTTGCCGCAGTCGCCGCCGGATGCCGCCCAGCGGCACGGGGCCGGGGCAAGCGTGGCAATACCACCAAGGTATTGCCGCCCGACGTTCTGTGCGACGTTGTCGATCAGGGAATCGGCGGTGATCGCGGCTGATCCTCCGTCCCGGGACCAGGATCGCGAATGGATCGCCCCGGTCCGGCGACGCCTCTCGCGTACGGACGGACCGCGTACGGACGGACCGCGTACGGACGGACCGCGTACGGACGGACCGCGTACGGACGGACCGCGGGCAGACGGACGGACCGCGGACACACGGACCGCGGGCACACGAACCGGCGAGTCGTGCGGTACGGCGCGTCGGAAGCCCGGGCGGCTGTCGCAGGGCGGACGATCTGGGAGACGTCATCCGTACACAGGAGGGATCCATCGTGGCCACCACACGCAACGCTCACACCGAGTGGGAAGGCGAACTGCTCAAGGGCTTCGGGGAAGTTACGCTCGACTCCTCGGGAGTCGGCCACTTCCCCGTGACCTGGGCCTCCCGCGCGGAGGAGCCTGAAGGGAAGACCAGCCCCGAGGAGCTGATCGCCGCAGCCCACTCCAGCTGCTTCTCGATGGCTCTGTCGAACACTCTCACCAAGGCCGGAACTCCACCGACGCTGCTCACGACGAAGGCGGCGGTCACCTTCGAGCCGGGCACCGGCATCACCGGAATCCACCTCACTGCGCAGGGCCAGGTGCCGGGTATCGACGAGGCCGCCTTCAAGGCGGCGGGCGAGGACGCGAAGGTCAACTGCCCGGTGAGTCAGGCCCTCACGGGCACGACGATCACGCTCACTTCCGCCCTGTCCTGATACCGCGAACGCGAACCCAGGCCCCCTCTCCGCTCCGGCGAATTCGAGGGGGCATTCGCATGCCCCCTCAGGCGCTGGCGGCCGCTGCGAGGATGTCCTGCCGAATCCGCTCCATCAGCTCGCCCATGTCGCGGGCCTCTGGGTCGAGTTCCCCGGCGCGGGGCCTGCTCTTGACTGCCATGTACTTTGCATTGCAAAGTTTATGCTCGGCGGGCGGCCATCCGGCGGTCTGCTTCCCAGCGCTGCAGAAGCGCGACCACCGGGGGCATCATGGAAACACCCGAATTGAGCAGCGCGGACGAATCCGAACCGAGGGCGCACGCGGCTGGTCTGCTGGCCGCGACGGAAGGTCTGCGGGCCAAGACCCGCCTGCAGCTGAACGGCTCATGGGTCCCCCTCCTCGGCTTCGGCCTCCTCGCGCTGGCGGCCGCTCCGCTCGCCCGGCACGCGTTCAACTTTGGAGCGCACGAACGCCACATCGGGTCCTATCCGGCCTTCGCCTACGCCGAGCTGACCGGCCTGTGCGTCGTTCATGAACCAGGAACCCCGTGTCTGAAGGGCGAGTTCGACGGCGCCGTCCTGCGCTTCGCGGCTTGGGGCGTCTGGTTCGCGCTCCTCCCCCTGGCATGGTTCGCCTTCGCCCGCTGGTACCGCGTGCGCGGTGAGACACGGGGCATCGTTCCTCGTCGTAGTGTGTGGATCCGCGCCACCACCGCAGCCACTGCGGCGGTCACGGCGTCGCTACTGGTGCTCCTGTTCTGCAGGAACCAGCCATGGGAGGCCGAGCTGCTGGAGAACAGGTACGCCTCCCCGTGGTACCTGGTCGGCATCGGACTCGTCGCCCTCGGCCTGGCCGAACGCAGTTGGACCGCCGCGGTGGCCGGCAGCGCCCACGCCCTGCTGCTCACCGGCTACCTGGGAGCCTCCTGGGGCAGTGGGTGGCTTCCCTGGGAGCACCCCGCCCACCCCGGTTGGGCCGACGGACCGCAGGCCAAAGCGCTCCTGCTCGCCGCCATCCTGCTCCTCCCCGGTCTGGCGGAGTGGGCGGCGGTCCGACGGTGGGCCACGCCGGGCGCCGACGGTGCGCGTACGGTCGCTGCATGAGCGTCGAGGACTCGCCGGCCGCGCGGGGCGACCACGAAGGACTGCATCCGACCCAGGCACTGGACGACACCGTCCACCAGCGTGTGCGGCTCGGCATCCTCACCATCGCCCGCGAAGCCGAGCGGGTTGAGTTCGGCTTCCTGAAGAAGCAACTGGCCGTCACCGACGGAAACCTCTCCAGGCACCTGAAGGTGCTGGAGGACTCAGGCCTGATCATTCTGGAGAAGGGCTACGCCGGCCGTCGCCCCCGCACATGGATTGCCCTCACCCCCGGAGGCGCGCAGGCACTGGACGCCGAACTTCGCACCTTGCGTGCACTCGTCAGCCGCCTGGAGGCCCCCCACCCCGCATCCGGCCCGCCCGACACGTGATCACCACCTTTGGAGCGAGGCGGGGCGAGTTGGGGCCTCACCTGCGGAACACAGACTTCGGCGTCTTCCGGCTGTGGCCTCCGCGGGCATCCGCAGTTCCCCGTGAGTCCCCGCCCCGTCGGGCACGCCAGGGGCACGTGGACTGGCTGATCAGGATGTGGGTGTCCTGATGTGTCCGAGGGCGATGAGTCCCAACCCAATGACGGCGACGCTCGGAGAGGAGGGTCCTCTGGAGACGTTGTCGATCAGCTGCGGCTGCGGTGGTTGCTGTACTTCTCTGCTGTACAACAACTGCTCGGCTTGCCCTTAGCCGGCATGGGCGTGGGCGTGAGGGCCGCCCGCGACGCCGGCGGCCCCCCACGCTGTGTATTGCTACGTCATCACGGCGAGCAATACACGATGGCATTTCCGGACGAGGCGTTGCCGCTGGGGTTGTCGAAGACGACCATCCAGGTGGCGGGGCCAACCCGTCGGGAGACACCCGGGACGGGGCCATTAAAGGTTGTGAGCCAACCGCCCGAGACAGCCCTCTGGCCGGGCGGGCAGCTGGCGTTGGCGGTGATGTTACTGCTGAGCGCAGGAATGGCAACGTTGGATCCGATTACTTCTGTGATCGCGATCGTCCCTGTCGGCCCGGTTGCTCCCGGCGTACCCGGCGTACCCGCCGTACCCGTCGCACCTGTAGGGCCCGTTGGCCCGGCCTCACCGGTTACTCCCGGCATACCCGCCGTACCCGTAGCACCTGCCGCACCCGTCGCACCTGTAGGGCCCGTCGGCCCGGCCTCACCGGTTACTCCCGGCATACCCGCCGTACCCGTCGCACCCGTCGCACCTGTAGGGCCCGTCGGCCCGGCCTCACCCGTTACTCCCGGCATACCCGCCGTACCCGCCGCACCCGCCGCACCCGTCGCACCCGTCGCACCCGTCGCACCTGTAGGGCCCGTTGGCCCGGCCTCACCCGTTACTCCCGGCATACCCGCCGTACCCGCCGCACCCGTCGCACCCGTCGCACCCGTCGCACCCGTCGCACCCGTCGCACCTGTAGGGCCCGTCGGCCCGGCCTCACCCGTTACTCCCGGCATACCCGCCGTACCCGCCGCACCCGCCGCACCCGTCGCACCCGTCGCACCCGTCGCACCTGTAGGGCCCGTCGGCCCGGCCTCACCCGTTACTCCCGGCATACCCGCCGCACCCGTCGCACCCGTCGCACCTGTAGGGCCCGTCGGCCCGGCCTCACCCGTTACTCCCGGCATACCCGCCGTACCCGCCGCACCCGCCGCACCCGTCGCACCCGTCGCACCCGTCGCACCCGTCGCACCTGTAGGGCCCGTTGGCCCGGCCTCACCCGTTACTCCCGGCATACCCGCCGCACCCGTCGCACCCGTCGCACCTGTAGGGCCCGTCGGCCCGGTCTCACCCGGGTCGCCCTTCGCCCCTGTTGGGCCCGTGCTGCCCTGGGGGCCGGTCGGACCTGTCGGGCCCGTCGGCCCTGTTTCGCAGTCGTCCTTGCCCTTGCCAAGTTGCCGGTCTTTCGCCGAATGGGGCTTCTTCTTGTGGCCCCACTCGTCCTTGCACTTGAGACCGCCGTTGTATTCGTTAGTCACGGACGCCATTGCCGTGCTCATGCTCTGCGCCGCGGCCACGGTAGGGCCGCAGACGCCCGTCGCCAGGACCATCGTGAGGGAGGCCATTGTGCCGCCAGTCATCCACATGCCACGACGGGGCAGGGGTCCCAGCCGGGATCCTGTCCTGCACTCAGGACTCATGAACTCACTCCTCTTTTCGATCTCTCTAGGGAGTTCGACCCAGGGCTGAGCCTGACCCATAGGCAGCCAACAGTTCGTCACGTTCGGCCGGAACTCACCAGATAATCAGCAATTCGGCTTATTCGACCCGCCCCCCCAGGCGGGGCGAAGCCTGCCGTCTCAGTTTCCGTGCTCATCCCGCCCATGGCTGCCGCCCTGCCGCAAGCAGACGCTTGCACTGCGCGATCCCCTGCTGACCGCGGTTGACCGGGCGATCTGGCACGGCTGTGGCACGACGAGCATCTGATCCGTAGCTCTGTGCGGATCAGTCATCGGGGGCCGTACAGGCCTTGGCACATGGCTCTGGAGCCGGTACAGGATGTCTGCGGTCGGCGGGGTTGCTGTACTTCGTTGCTGTACCTCTGGAGCCCCCGCATGGGCCGCTCGATTTACCTACTTCGCAGTCGACTGTATGCACCCATTGTCAGCGTTGCCGTCAGCACGCAGCGCCTCCAGGATGCCCAAGAGCCCACGGTCCGCGTGCACCGGGCACTGCACAGTCGCAACCTGGACGTATGACCTATCGGTGCGCGACGAAAGGTGCCCCATGAATATCGCAGTCATCGGCGGTACCGGCCTGATCGGGTCGCAGGTCGTGAAGAAGCTGAACGCGGCCGGGCACGAGGCCGTGCCGCACTCGCTGTCCACAGGTGTCGACGTGATCACGGGCCAGGGCCTGGCGGAGGCGTTGGCCGACGCCGACGTGGTCGTCAACCTGACGAATTCCCCGACCTTCGACGACGCGTCCCCCGCGTTCTTCCAGACCTCGATGGACAACCTCCTGGCCGCCGGCCAAAAAGGCGGGGTGGGGCACGTCGTCATTCTCTCGATCGTCGGCGCGGACCAGGTGCCCGATCTCGTCTACTACCGGGCCAAGGTCCTGCAGGAAGACATCCTCAAGGCCGGGCCGGTCCCCTACTCGATCGTCCTCGCCACCCAGTTCATGGAGTTCATCGACGCCGTCATGTCCTGGACCACCGAGGGCGACACCGTCCGCCTGCCCACCACCCCGCTCCAGCCGATCGCCGCCCAGGACATCTCCGACACCGTCGCCGAAGTCGCCGCCGGTCCCCCCTTGAACGGCACCCTCAACATCGCTGGGCCCGACGTCTTCCCCCTCGACGAACTCGGCCGGATCACCCTGAACGCCCACCCCGACGGCCGCACGGTCGTCACCGACGACACCGCCGGCATGTTCGCCGCCGTCCACGGCGATGCCCTCACCGCCAAGGGCGACGCCCGCATCGCCCCCACCCACTACAGCGACTGGCTCTCCTGAACCACCCAGCCCATCACCGGAGGCCTCACAATGTCGAACAATGAGCCGGCAGCAGGCAGCGCTGAGAGCCAACCGCGCTCAGAAGCATGGAAGACGGCGCTAACTGTGCTGCAGTCGGTGAAACCGCCGTCCATTCCGGATGGGGCAGAGGCGATGACGGTCCTCATCGAGTTCCCTCCCGGCGACCCCGGTACCCCTCCGCACCGGCACTCGGGACCCGCCTTCGGCTACATGCTGGAGGGGGAGATGCTCTTCGAGCTGGAAGGCGAGCCCGAGCATGTGATCAAGGCCGGGGAGACATTCTGGGAGCCGGGCGGCGATGTCATCCACTACCAGGACGGGAACAACCGGACGGACTCCCGGAGCCGCTTCCTCGTCACCATGATGTGTGCGCCGGGTCAGCCCATGCTCACCCTGGTCGACGACGAAGAGCTGGCACAGCGTCAACACCTGCGAGCTCCCCGTCCGGGCACCTAACCCGCCGCTGTGTCCCGACACGCCCGCCGCCCGCGAGGCGGGCCTCGCCTCGCTGCGGCGCCTTGACTACCGGCTGGCCTCCTCCCACGCTGCGGTGCGGGGAGAGAACGTCGCGGCACAGGCCGCCGCCAACGCTGCCTGGGGCGCCGGCGAGGACTCGGCCTGGGCCGGCCTGGAGAAGCTCACCCTTCCTGTCCTCGTCGCCAACGGCGCCCACGATGTGATGATCCACGCGTACCAGAGCTACGCAATGTCCCAGCGGATGCCGAACGCCAAGGTGGTGCTGTACAGCGACGCCGGTCACGGCTTCCTCTTCCAGCACATCGAGGACTTCGGCAACGAGGTCCTCGCCTTCCTGCGCTGATCCGCCTGGACGGCTAGTCGGCACGTGGTTGCGGGGCGGGTGACAGTGCGGTGCGGGCGGCGGAGAGGACCTGCTCGGACAGCGGGGAGTCCTTGGTGGCGCGGGCCAGGAGAAGGGCGCCGAGCATGGTGCACAGCCGGGCGATGCCGTCCTCGTCGTCGGTGGCGAGCCACTGGGTGAAGTCCTGTACCCCTTTGGTGTAGGTGCGGTGCGCCCCGTGGTCGCCACTGCGCCGGGCCATGTCGGTGGCGAGCGCGGCGACGGGGCAGCCCGAGGCGGGGTTGTCCCGGTGCCGGACGGACAAGTATCCGTCGATCAGGGCCTGCTGGGCCTCTGCGCGGTGCCCCTCGTGCTCCTCGAGCGTGGTGGCGTGGTGCTCGGCCAGTTCGCCGACCGCGTGGATGACCGCCTCGTCGATCAGAGCCTCCTTGGAGGCGAACTGCTTGTAGAAGCCGCCGTGCGTCAGGCCGGCCGCCTTCATCAGATCCGCGACGCTCACGCCCGTGCCCTGCTCGCGGAACAGCTGCGAGGCCCGCTCCACGACCCGCTGGCGGTTCGCCTGTGCCTGTGCATGTGAGACGCGACCCATAGGGCACCTCCTTTTGGATGTCGGACGACATCTATCGTACAGTGCTGTTTAGATCACCCGCATCATCTATTTTGGGCGCTCCCCTCCCCTCATCCAGGGCGCGCCCCCTTCACGGGAGACATTTCATGGCCACTCGCCTCGGCCCGGCCGCCGAAGCCGACCTGACCACCGGCTCCTCCTCGACCGCGCCACCGGTCCGGCTCTGGCTCCAGCCGGCCGTGATCGCCCTGGTCGTCGTGGCGGCCTTCGTCGGCTGCTACGTCGGTCTGCAGCGCAACCCCCAGCCGCACCGGGTGCCGGTGGCTGTCGCCGGGCAGGAGCTTTCGGGCGAGATACGCCAGGTCCTTGGTGACAGCGTCGATGTCCATCCTGTCGCCGACGCCGCCACGGGGCGTGCTGAGCTGGAGCGTCGCGATGTCGTGGCCGCGCTCAGCGGCCGCGCGGCCTCCGACCGGTTGCGCCTGGAGGTCGGCGGGGCCAACGGGCAGTCAACGACGACGGCCGTCAAGAGCCTGATCGGCGCCTATGCCCACGGGTCGAGCCAGCGCCTGACCACGGTGGACGTCGTCCCGTTCGCCCGTTTCGACTCCCGTGGACTGGCCGGGTTCTATATGGCGTTCGGCGTCACGCTGGCCGGCTTCGTCCTCGCCCAGAACGCCCTCGGGCTCGCGAGCCATCTGCACCTGCGCCACCGGTTCTGGCTGCTGTCCGGCGCCTCTGTGGCCATCGGCATCGTCGCCACCGTCATCGCCGGACCCATCCTCGGGGCGGTGCCCGCGCCGGTGATGCCGCTGGCCTTCTGCTTGACCCTGCTTGCCGCGGCAGCCGCGTTCACCACCAAGCTGCTGGGCACCTACCTCGGCCCGGTCGGCGTGCCGGTCGCCACCCTTTTGCTGCTCACGGTCGGCAACTCCACCAGCGGAGCCACCATCGGCCCGGACCTCCTGCCCTCCGCCGCTCGCGCCGTCTCCGCCCTGCTGCCGCCGGGCGCGGCCGTCCGCGCCGTGACCGACCTGAGCTACTTCCACGGCGCGCAGGCGGTGCAGCCATTGGCCACCCTCGCGCTGTGGGCGGTGATCGCCGCGGTCCTGGTGAGCCTGCGCCCCCACCTGAGGCGGCGGCGCACTCGGGTGACCACCTGACCCACGGTCAGGGTGAAGGTCGTGTCACAGACGTGCCACTACGGGCCCGCAGGGTCCTTCTCGAACACCGAAGGGCCATCGTCCAGGACACGCAGCGGGAGGCAGTGAGCCACCTGGACCGGATGCTCAAGCGGCGGCCGGTCGTCAATGACCGCCCCGGTTGATGTCAGAAGTGGATGTCAAAGGCCCCAGCCATGATCGGCTGGGGGCCTTTGCACTGGTGGGCGCGGACGGTTTCGAACCGCCGACATCTGCTTTGTAAGAGCAGCGCTCTACCCCTGAGCTACGCACCCGTGGATGAAGGAACAGCGTACATGGCAGACGGGGGCGCCCTGCAAACCCGTTCCCACCACGGCGCCCGACCGTCGCCGAGTACGGGGGCTACCCCCACCCCGAAACGGTGGTCGCCCGGATCGTTCCGGCGCCTGTGGGGGTCATAGTTTGGGAAGCACATCGGCAGCACTACCTGGGGGAACGATCACCGTGGCCGCACTCCGCACCCACACCCACGCCCACACCCGCACACTCCTCGCCGCCTCCGGCGCCGTCGTCGCCGCGGTCGCTCTCAGCGGGTGCGGGAGCGTCGATGCCGGAGCAGCGCCCGTCGAGAGCCGTTCCTTCCCCCTCACCGGGAAGACGCTGACCATCGACTCCGACAACTCCGAGATCAAGCTGGTGCCGGCCGATGTGAAGGACGTGCAGGTGACCCGGCAGGTCGACGGGTGGGTGTTCCTGGGGGACGGGCCGGAGGCCTCCTGGGAGATGAAGGACGGGACGCTGACCCTCCGCGTCAAGTGCGATGCGGTCTCCAGCAACTGCGAGTCGCGGCACACCGTGAAGGTCCCGCGCAGCGTCGCCGTCACCGTCGAGGACGACAACGGCAGCGTGACCGCCGAAGGATTCCACACCGCGCTGAAGCTCCGCTCCGGCAATGGCAAGGTGACGGTACGGGACTCCAGCGGCCCCCTCGAGCTGAACAGCGACAACGGCGAGATCGTCACCGAGACCGTCACCGCCAGGACCGTGACCGCCCGGTCGGACAACGGGTCCATTCAGCTCGGGCTCACCGCCGCGCCGGACCGGATCGAGAGCGTCAGCGACAACGGCGAGGTCGTCATCGAGTTGCCGCGCGCCGGAGCCCCGTACGCCGTCACCGCCACGAGCGCCAACGGCGATGTGAACGTCGACGTGCCGACCGCCGACGGCAGCGCGCACGCGGTCGAGGCACGCAGCGACAACGGTGAAGTCACTGTGCGAAGCGCGAACTAACCAACCCGTGTGTTCGTCCTTACCTGGTGGGAGAATGAACCGGGCAGGGCGATTCGGCACGGGAGAGGGATGTGACGGCGACACACGCACAGCCGCACGCAAGAGCGAAAGCGAGTGCGAGAGCCGTCCGCGACGTCCTTGCGCTGATGCTGCTGCCGTTGCCGTTGGTCGTCGCGGCGCTGCCGGGTGCGTTCGCCGGCGGGGGTACGCGGCGCTGGTTCGGCGGGCGCGGCGAGAGCCAGCGGGCCGACGCACAGGCCGCGAAGGACGCCGCCGCCGCTGCCTTCGTCGAACTGGACACCGCTCAGCGCGATCTCCGTATCTCGATAGAGACGATCACGGCGGTGGACAGTTCGCCGGGTGCCCGCCGGGCCGTGGACGACTTCGCCGCGCTCGGGCGGCGGATCGACGAAGCGAGCCTTGCGTACATCACCGCCGTCGACGCTCATGATCTCGACCGTGACGACCTGGAAGCCTCGGTGGCTTCACAGGCGCGCGGTGAGCTGAACCGGGCCAAGGACGATCTCGTACGGGTCAAGGGCGAGCTCGACCGGTTTGCGCAGGGGCTCGGGCCGCTGCTCGACAAGGCCGAGACGCAGCTCGCCCGGCTGGCGCCCGCCGTGGAGCGGGCGCGACAGGCGCTCCTTTCCGCGAGCAATGCTCTCGATTCGGCGCGGAGCTCCGGTCTGCGAGCGGACGATCTCGCCGCCCGGCTCGCCGCACTCGGCCCCGAGCTGACCATGCTCAACCAGGGCGCAGGCCGCCACGGCGTGGCCGAGACCCTGCAGCGCGCCGACCGGGTGCTGCGTGACGCCGAAGCCGTACGGGCCGAGGCGGACCGGCTGCCCGAGCGTGCCGCCGAGACCGACAAGCGCCTGGTGTCGCTCCGTACCCGCGCACAGGCTCTCAGCAACCGCGCCGGATCCGTCGAGCCGGTCCTGAGCGAGCTGCGGCGCCGCTTCTCCGCCGCCTGCTGGCAGGATCTGCAGCCGGTCCCCGAGCAGGCGGCGGTCAGCGTCCGCCAGGCCGAGGAGAAGCTCAAGGAAGCGGGCAAGGCGCGCGACGAGCAACGGTGGGCGGATGCGACGGCCCTGCTCAGCACGGTGCGTGCGCTGCTGAACGCCACCGATGAGGCCGTGTCGGCAGCCGGCGACCGGCTGCAGCGGCTCAACGCCGTGGCGAAGGACCCGCAGCAGGAGATCGAGCGCACGCGGTTCGCGATCCGGGACGCGCAGCGCCTCGCCATGGCCGGGCGGAGCATCCCGGACCCCCGTCACGCGCGGCCGCTGGACGACTCGGTGGGGCAGCTGGAGCGGGCCGTCACCGGGCTCGAGGGACGCCACCCCGACTACTGGCACTTTCTGACGGAGACCGAGGCGGTACGGCGCACGGTCGCCCGCGTGGTCGAGCAGATCCGCGAGGACCGGGGCGCGGGCGGGACCTGAGGGCCCGGGACGCGGTCTGAAGGCGCGTGGCCCAAGGATCGAGGCGTGGTCCGTGGTCCGTGGTCCAGAGGCCCATGACCCCCGCGTGGGCCCCGAAAGTCCGAGGCCCTGGTCACGCCCGCCTCAAGGCCCACCCAGCCGGATCCCCTTGCGCCTGGCTTGTACGGGCCCGTGCGCGGGCGGATCCTGGGGTGTGTACGCGTACCTCCAAAGGAGGCCGGACATGGCCACACACGTACTGCATCACAAAGCCCGCCGCACCAGGCTGGACGAGCATCTGCCCGTCGACCACCGGCTCAGCCAGTTCTACCGCGTGGGCGCCGGTCTGATGGGCCTGTTTCTGCTCGCCTTCGGGATCCTCGGGGTGATCGACAAGATCGGCTTCTTCGACACCGGTGGGGACACGGTCGCGGGCCTGAACACCAACGGAGCGCTGAGCGTGCTGTCCATCTGTGTCGGACTGCTGCTCTTCGTCGGGATGATCATCGGCGGTAACTTCGCCTCGACCCTGAACATGGTCCTCGGTATCGCCTTCATCCTCAGCGGCTTCGCGAACCTCGCCCTGCTCGACTCGAGCTTCAACCCCCTCAATTTCCACATCCAGAACGTGCTGTTCAGCTTTGTGGTGGGCGTGATGCTGATGTTCTTCGGGATGTACGGCCGGGTCAGCGCGACCCTTCCGCACGACAACCCGTACTGGAGGACCCGCCATCCCGAGCAGGCCGCGCAGGAACAGCGCAGCCTCCAGCGGGCCGCCACCCGGGATCCGGCGCTTGACCAGGCCAAGCAGCACGAAAGCGGATGAGCCGCAAAGTCGACGTCGCCCACGCAGGGCGTGGGGTGCACAAGGCCGCGGTGGAGGGGCTCGCCCGCCGGATCGTCGGCGGGCCCTACGCCGAGGGCGACGCCCTCGATCAGTCCGCGCTGATGGCCGAGCTGCACGTCAGCCAGACCGTGCTCCGTGAGGCGATCGAGGTGCTGACCGGCAAGGGGCTGCTCGACGTCCGGCAGAAGCGCGGCACGCGCGTACGCCCCCCGGACGACTGGAACCTCCTCGACACCGACGTGCTGCGCTGGAAACTCGCCGCCGGTGTGCCCAGCGACTTCTTCGCCGACCTGCTGGAGCTGCGCCGCTCCATCGAACCGGCGGCGGCCTCGCTCGCCGCCGTGCACCGGACCGACGAGGACCTCGCGGCGCTCGGCGCCGCGCTGGCCGCGATGAAAGCGGGCTGGGAGGATGCGGTCCTCGCCGTGCGGGCCGACGCCTCCTTCCACACGGCCCTGCTGGCCGCCTCGCACAATCGGTTCTTCGCGCAGCTGCGCCGGGTGATCATCCCGGTGCTGATCGAGCGCGACCGGCGGGTCCAGCTGGCCGGGACGGCCGAGGATCCGGTCGCCGTGCACGCCGCGGTCGTCGATCTCATACGGATCGGGGACGTCGACGGCGCCTACATGGCGACGCTGGAGCTGCTCGACATGGCCATGCGCCAGCATCCGTAGCCGTCCCGGCAAGGAGGAACCCGCCCGGCTGCCGCTAGCCTGGGGCAATGCCTCGTTACGAATACCGCTGCCGAACCTGCGGCGACACCTTTGAAGTGAACCGCCCGATGGCCCAGTCCTCCGATCCGGCGAACTGCCCGGACGGCCATGAGGACACGGTCAAGCTGCTCTCGGCGGTCGCCGTGGGTGGTACGAAGTCCGCGCCGGCGGCCGCGTCCAACGGCGGGGGTGGCGGCGGGGGTTGCTGCGGAGGCGGCTGCTGCGGCTGACCCCCACCGGGCTCAGGCCCCCGAACTCGGACCGCCCGGCTCGGAGCGCCTGACACGGCCCACCGAGCTCGGACCCGCCCGACACGGCCCACCGAGCTCGGACCCGCCCGACACGGCGAGCTCGGACCGCCGCATCGCCCGCTAGCCGAGCCTCCGCAGGAAGCGGCGCAGGATCTCCTCACCCGCCGCCACGCCCTTCTCCGCGAGTACGTCGGTGTTCGGGGCGGTCCAGCCGCTGTCGGCCAGCTCGCCGTGGCCGGGCCGCCAGGCGTGGTCCGCGGCGAGGAGCAGATCGGCGTCGAGGAGGGAGTCGCCGGCCGCGAGGATCCGCTCCGACCCGGTGCGGCGCGCCACTTCGCGCACCGCCGCGCTCTTGCTGAGCGGCTGCGGCACGGCGTAGATCTTGCGTCCCTGGAGCGAGACGGTCCAGCCGCGGCCCTCGGCCCACTCGGCAAGCTCCTTCACCCAGCCCTCGGGCAGCAGCGTGCGCTCGACGACGAGATAGGCGAAGAGGTCTTCGGCGATCCGCTCCTTGAGCAGCCAGGCAGGGTCGGCGGCGGCGATGAGATGGGCGCGGACCTCGGCGAGCGAGGCGCACTCGTCGGCGAGCGTGGCCGCCACCTGCCGCTGCCAGTCCCGGTCGGAGACGCCGTCGACGAGGAGGTGCCCGCCGTTGGCGCAGATCGCGAACTCCGGTGCGGGCCCGGGGAGATGGATGCGGTGGTACTGCTCGCGGGTGCGGGTGGTGGTCGGTACGAAGACGCTGTCGGCGGCGAGCTGCGTCAGCAGACCGGCGGCGGTTTCGGTGAGATACGACAGCGGCTTGCTCTCGTACACCTCGACGCAGAGGAGTCGGGGTGCGTCCGCGTCGGGCATGGGGAGCTGGAGGGCGGCGGCGGAGTAGATCAGGGTGCGGTCGAGATCGCTCGCGACGAGGGTGCTCGCTGCGGTGGTCTGCGGGGTGCTCACAGGGCCGACACCGCCTTGCCGTCCGCGCCGGTCGCTCCGCGGGTGTACTGCGGATGGATCAACCCCACACATGTGTACGGGAGTTCGTCCACCTCCTCGACCGGTACGCCGCGCTGCTCGGCGAGCAGCCGCACATGGAGGAGGTCGGCGCCCGCGCCGCGCTTGGCGAGGATCTTCCAGGGGACGCGGCGCAGCAGGACGCGGGTCGTCTCGCCGACACCCGGCTTGACCAGGTTCACATCGTGGATGCCGTACTCCTCACTGATCCGTTCGACGGCGGCCCAGCCCTCCCAGGTGGGCGCGCGGTCGGCCGACAGCAGTTCCTTGACCTCGGCGTCGACGGCGTCCACGACCTCGTCGAAGCGGGCGGCAACGGTGTCCAGGAAGTGTTCCGAGACATCGCCGTCGGCGAGCTCGCGGTAGAACTTGGCGCCGTGGAAGTCGTGCGGGCCGATGAGGTCGGCGCGCAGGACCGTACGCGATATCAGGCCGGAGACAGTGGAGTTGAGGCAGGCGGAGGGGATGAGGAAGTCCTCGCGGGTGCCGTAGGTGCGGACGCAGCCGCCGGGGTCGGCGAGGACCGCGATCTCCGGATTGAAGCCCTCGCCCCCCTGAGTTTCTTTATGGGCCTTGAGGGCATCGGCCAGTTCGCGGGTGATCGCACCCTTGCCGGTCCAGCCGTCGACGAAGACGACGTCGGCCGGGTCGTGGTGCTCCTTGAGCCAGCGCAGGGCGTTGGTGTCGATACCGCGGCCGCGCACGATGGAGACGGCGTAGTGCGGGAGGTCCAGGCCGTGCCGGTGCTGGGCCCAGCGGCGCATCAGTACGCCTACGGGGGTGCCGGCGCGGGCCAGCGAGACAAGCACGGGGCGCGGTGAACGCTCGGCGAGGACGGTCTCGGTGACAGTGCCGACGGCGCGGGCGATACGGGCCGCGGAGGTCTCCAGCGCGGCCTTGAAGAGCTCCTGGTACTGGGCGCTGGGCTGGTACTCGACGGGCAGCGACTCGGCGTAGTGCGCACCGCCGCTCTGTATCGCCTCCTCGCGCTCCTCCGTGGGGGCCTCCAGCTCGGCGTCCGAGAGGTCCTGGAGCAGCCAGCCGACGTCTTCGGGGGCGTACGAGGAGAAGGCGGGGCCGCGGAGGGGCTCGGGCAGCATGAAGGCCCTTTCGGATACATCGGGTACGTCGGATACATCGGGGACGTACGAGGGGACGACGGCCAGCACGACATGCGGAGCGTGCTCGGAGAGCCGGGCCAACAGGCCGTCGGGGGCGTGCAGTTGGGGCGTGTCGGCGGCCGAGTCGACGACTGCGACAACAGCGTCGAAGCCGGCGCCTGCGACGTTGTAGGCGTACCGCTCGCCGGGACCGTCGGCGGGGTCGTCGTGGGCGGGAAAGACAAGGCGACTGCGTATGGCATAGCCGGGATCGTCGACGGCGAGGACGGGCGAGCGGGTGGTGGTGGAGTACCGGACGTCGGCGTCGAGCACCTGCTCAATGGCGGTGCCGAGCCGGAGGGGCGCGTACATCAACTCCTCGAACCCGAGGACGAGTACGCGTGGCCGGGCCTTCCCGTCGGCGACGTCGTCCGACGCTGCGGCCGGGCGCGCGCCGTTTGCGGAGTGGGACGCGTCCGCGGCCAGGCGGGCGCCGTTTGCGGGCACGCCGGAGGCGACCGGGCGAGCGTCCGCGCGAGCCGCGTCCGCGTCGCCCGAGTGGCTCGCGATGCCCGCGAGGCGAGCCCGATCGCCCGCGCGTACGGCCTCCGCGGCAGGGCTCGCGCCGTTTGCCGCTCCGGCAGCGTCCGCGCCAAGACTCCCGCCGCCCGCCGCACCCGCAGCGTGCGCCGTGGCCACGGCGTGACCGCCGGCCGGGTCCGCCGCGTCCGCCGTCGCGCCGCCCGCAGTGCGAGCCCGATCGCCCGCGCGTACCGCCTCCGCGCCAAGACTCCCGCCGCCCGCCGCACCCGCAGCGTCCGCCGTGGCCACGGCGTGACCGCCGGCGGGGCGGGTCGGAGCCGCGCCCTGTCGGGCGGCCCGGACACCGAGCGCCTCGGCCAGGCGCGCGGCCATGCCCGGCAGGGCGGCCTCCAGCTGCTCGCGGTGGTCCGGCGTGAAGCCGTGCCGCCCACCGTCGGGCACGCCCGCCGGCCAGTCCAGCTCCACGCGCACCACGGCGTGCGCCGCCGACTGCCCGGCCTCCTCCGGCGCGCCCGCGCCGGAACCGTCACCGCCAGGCACAGGCCGGCCACTCTCCGCGCAGGACTCCACCGCGTCGGGGCGCGAACCCGCACCCGCCTCCGCGCCGCGCGGCGACACGTCGTCGCGCGCCTCGGGGACGCTCGTCCCAGCCACCTCCGAGACGCCCGGGACCACACGGCCCGCCGCGGAGTCGCCACCCTCCTCGTACTGCGCCACCAGCGCCCGTCCCTTCTCCAGGACGCCCTCCGGCAGCTTCACCGTCCCCGAAGCCAGTGCCACCAGATCGACCCGCGCGCCGATCTCCTCCGCGAAATCCGTCAAACGGCTCCGGTCCCGCTCCGAGCGCATGTCGACCAGCGCCACGATCACATACCGGTCCCGCGGATACCGCTCGTGCAGGTCGCGGATCGTGTTCAGCACGGTGTTGCCCGTCGAGAACTCGTCGTCCACCAGGACCAGCGGGCCCTCACCCGCCAGCAGCCGTGGGTTCTCCGGCAGCAGGAGGTGGGAGGTCGCGTGGGAGTGGGACTCCTCGAAGCCGCCCGCCCGCGACACTCCCTCGACCGGGCGGCGCGTGGAGTGCAGATACGGCGCCAGGCCCAGGCCGTCCGCCACCGAGTGGCCCAGGCCCGTCGCCGTCTCCGCGTATCCCAGGACCATCGCGCGGGCCGCCTCGGTGTCGCCGAGCAGATCGCGCACCCGACGTCCGAGCCCGTATCCCGCGCCGTACACCACTGCCGGCGACTGCGGCACATGCTTGCCCAGCACGTTCGACACCAGCAGATGCGCCCGCTTGGGATTGCGGCGCAGGGCCAGTCCCAACAGGCCGCTCAGCGTCTCGTCTCCCACGAGACCGACGCCCAGCCGCTCAGCGACCCACGTTCCCGACCACACCACGCTTACAGTCTCTTCCCTCGTCATGTCAGCCGGAGAGCCCGGCCGTGAGCAGCTCCACGAAGCCGACCTCTTCCTTGGCCACGCCGAAGACCTCGGCACGCAGCAGCGTGCGCTCGGCCCAGGCCCGGTGGGGCTTCACTTCGTTCATCTTGTTCGTGTACGCGGAACGCATCACGCCTCCGCCGCCCCGCTCCGGCTGCACGATGTCCTGCGCGTCGCTGAACTCCTCGTGACTGACCACCGACAGTGCGTGCACGGGCAGCACATGCGAGGGGTGGATGCAGGTCTTGCCCTGCAGGCCGTTGGCCCGGTCCAGCTCGATCTCACGGAGCAGACCGTCCAGGTCGTGCTCGATGAGCGTGGCGCGCAGTTCCTCCGCCCGTCCCTCCATGAAGGGGCTTCGGCGCAACTGAGGCTTGAACATGCGCTCCTGGAGCCGGAAGTACTCCCACACCGGCCCGGTCACCGTGAAGCCGGTGCCGTCCGCGCGTCCCAGGACGTTCACGACGTCGGCGATGACCGCGGCGACGATCTGGACGTCGTACGCGGTCATATCGGGCGACCGGCGCAGCCCGTAGGCCGAGCAGAAGTCCGTGACGCCGAGTCGCAGCGCCAGGACCCGCTCGCGGTACTTGTCCACGGTGCGGGCGATCCCGGCGAGCGTCTCGGTGCGGGTTTCGAGGTGGAGCAGGCTGGGAGATTCCAGTACGGGCATGGCAAAGAGCCGCTGTCCGCTCGCTGATTCCGCGGAAGCGAGCGCCTCCAGGAACGGAACGCCCCGCTCTTCCGTGAACTTCGGTAGTACAAATCCGGTCAGTCTCCGGACCGAGGGGCCGAGCCGGTACACCAGATCCGGAATCTGCCCGGGTTCGCGGACCCGAATGAAGAGCAGTGGCAGCTCCGCGTCACGCGCGTCGAGGTCGGCGAACTGCCGGACCAGGTTCTCCTCGGCCTCCGCGACTTCCGCGTCGTCGATGGAATCCTCCAGGCAGAGGACCATGGAGACGACTCCGCGGCCGATCTGCTTGAGCACGTCGTCGGCGAGCTTCGGACGGGTGGCCGGGCTGTAGAGCGTGGCGCCGAGCGCGGTGGCGAGCAAGCGGGCAGGGGAGGCTGCCGTGAATTCACACGGTTCCCGATGGAAGAGACTGTCCCTGACAGCAGGCGAAAGATGCCCGAAGTGACGCATTTGTTTCCCCCGTACTGCCTTGGCGGCCCAACTGACGTGGCCGGTAATAGTACGTACGACTGTGTGTCAAGAGTTCCCCAAGTCCATGAATTCCAGGTAACCCGCTTGCACCATGCCCATGTCCTGGCCGGAGAACAAGGGGCCCCGCGTTGTCCGCACGGCCACCGGGAAGGCAGGATGACGGATATGACGCACGCGATGCTGAAGGGTTCGAACGCCCCTCTCGATGCCATGGCCGTACGGGCCGTGCTGCGCTGGACCCCGGGCGCCGGGGTCCCCGACGTGGACGCCTCGGCCCTGTTGCTCGGCCAGGACGGCCGTGTGCGCTCCGACGAGGACTTCGTCTTCTACAACCAGCCGCGCCATCCTTCGGGTTTGGTGCGGCGGCTGCCCAAGAAGCGCATCGCTGAGTGGCTGACCGACACCGTCGAGGCGGATCTCGCGGCCCTCGACCCGTCGGTCGACCAGGTGGTGCTCGCCGCCTCCTCCGACGGCGACACCTTCCAGCATGTACGGGATCTGCGAATACTGCTCTACGACGCCGCCCTGGCCGACAGCGACCCGCTGGCCGTCTTCGATGTGAAGCCGGAGACCGGCGAGGAGACCGCGATCATCTGCGGTGAGCTCTACCGGCGCGGGGACGGCTGGAAGTTCCGCGCGGTCGCGCAGGGCTATCCGACCGGGCTGGTCGGCCTGGCCACGGCGTTCGGTATTTCGGTGGACGAGGCGGAGGCGGCGGCCGAGCCGTCCGCGCAGCCCGAGCCGCAGCCGCCGGCCCAGCCATCCGTACAGCCGGCGTCCGCGCCCCCGGCGCAGCCCGCTTACGGCTACCCGCAGCCGGCCGCGGCGCAGCCCGCTTACGGCTACCCGCAGCCCGCCACGAACCAGCCCGCTTACGGCTACCCACAGCCCGCCGCCGCGGCCGCGCACGCTCCTGACCCGAACTTCCGGCTGCCGCCGATGGGCCCGCAGTTCATCCGTTCCTGAGCCGCGGGCAGCCGCCTCAGACCCGGTTCTTGTAGCCGCGGCCCCATTGCAGGCCCCACCCGTACAGCCGGTCGAGCTCCGCCTGGAATCCGTACACGAACTTCACCTCACGGCGCACGATCAGCTCGCCCTTGACGTTCTCCATGGAGAACACCGCACACGAACGGGCCTGTGGCGCGCGCTCGTCGAGCTCTATCTCCACCCGCGGGCCGTTGCTCGGGTAGAGCGTCACATGCGCGTGCGTACGGTCGAAGGCCGGCGTCTGGTCGTAGATGTAGGCGAAGAACAGCAGCCGCTTGATCGACTCGCGGTGGTCGAGATTGACGTAGAGCGTCTCACCCGAGGGAGAGCCGAACCGGTCGTCGCCGCTGAGCTTCACATAGGGCGGCTCGTTGATGCTGCCGAAAAAGCTGCCCAGCGGCTGCACCACGCCCTTGCTGCCGTCCGTCAGTTCGTACAGACAGCCGAGGTCGAGGTCCACGTTGACCACGCCCTGAGTGTGCGCCTGGACCACATCGGGCTGGAAGAGCTTGAAAGGGTGGCGCAGCAGTCTGCCGCTCTGCTTGGACCTGCCCTCGATATCGGATGTGCGCATCCGCCAGGAGAGGTTGACGCGCAGATTGCCGGTGGCCGCGCCCTGCTTGGTGAGCGAGACCGTCGGGTGCCGTTTGGTCAGCTCGATGGAATTCGTCGCGGCACTGCCCGAGTCGAACTGCGGTGACCGCCCCCGCCACAGGTTGCCCCAGAAGGCCATACCCCACCCCCACACGCGTCGATGAGCCCCGCGGGGCGGCGCCGAGGCCGGTGCCTCGGAGCCGCCCCGCTCAGAGCGTTCCTCAATCCTTGCCGGGTCACACCCCGTCAGGAGCGTCCTGTGGGTCGATTCCCTGGGCGGCGAGCGCGCTGTTGCGGCGCACCGAGGACCAGAACGACCAGGCGATCAGTACGACGCCGACCAGACCGGTGATGATCTCGTTGATCTGGTACTGGATGGTGACGAGCAGAATCACGGCGAGCGCGCCGATCGCGTAGTGCGCGCCGTGCTCCAGGTAGACGTAGTCGTCGAGGGTTCCCTGGCGGACCAGGTAGACCGTGAGCGAACGGACGTACATGGCGCCGATACCGAGGCCGAGCGCCATCAGCACGATGTCGTTGGTGATGGCGAAGGCGCCGATGACACCGTCGAACGAGAAGGACGCGTCCAGGACCTCGAGGTAGAGGAACATGAAGAACGCGGCCTTGCCCGCCATCACAACGGCCGAGACCGGCTTGCCGGCCTTCTTGGCCTCTTCCTCGGCCTCGTGCTCGCGCTCCTCTTCCTCCTCGAGCCTGTTCTCGAAGAAGCCGGAGAGCCCGCCGACGACCAGATACGTGATCAGACCGGCGATACCGGAGATCAGCACCGTCTGGGCCTTGTCCGCGTGCCCGGCGTGCTGGTGGGCGTTGACGGCGAAGGTCATCGAGGTGACCAACAGCACGATCAGGGCGATGCAGACCGACAGCATGTCGACCTTGCCGAGCTTGGCCAGCGGCCGCTCCAGCCACGCCAGCCACTTGATGTCACGCTCCTCGAAGACGAAGTCGAGGAAGATCATCAGCAGGAACATACCGCCGAAGGCCGCGATCGACGGGTGCGCGTCGGTGACCAACTGCTCATAGCGTTCAGGCTGGTTGAACGCCAGGTCCACGGCCTCTAGCGGGCCCAGCTTGGCGCTGATGGCGACGATGACGACAGGGAAGACCAGTCGCATACCGAACACGGCGATGAGCACGCCGACCGTGAGGAAGATCTTCTGCCAGAAGGCACTCATCTTCTTCAGGATTCCGGCGTTGACCACCGCATTGTCGAAGGACAGCGAGATTTCGAGGATGGACAGGATCAGGACGACCCCGAACGCGGTCCACCCGCCGTAGAGCACCGCTGCGACCAGGCCGAGCGCGGTGACCGCGAACGACCAGCCGAAGGTTTTCAGAACCACTGGTACCCAATCGTGTAGTACGGGTCGCCCCCGCACCAAGTCCGGGTTTCCCCATTCCAGTGCGCGGCTTTACGAAACGTTGACCCCGAAGTCTAGAGCGATGCCTCGGAGCCCCGACGCGTACCCCTGCCCCACTGCACGGAACTTCCACTCGCCCCCGTAGCGGTAGAGCTCGCCGAAGATCATCGCGGTCTCGGTCGAGGCGTCCTCGCTCAGGTCGTAGCGGGCGAGCTCCTGGCCGTCCGCCTGATTGGCCACCCGGATGAAGGCGTTGCTGACCTGCCCGAACGTCTGGCCTCGGTTGTCGGCCTCATGGATGGAGACCGGGAAGACGATCTTGTCGACATGGTCCGGCACCTTGGAGAGGTCCACCAGCAGCGACTCGTCGTCGCCTTCGCCCTCGCCCGTGAGGTTGTCACCGGTGTGCTCGACGGAGCCGTCGGGGCTCTTGAGGTTGTTGTAGAAGACAAACCACTCGTCGCCGAGTACCCGGCCGGACTGGCAGAGCAGTGCGCTGGCATCGAGGTCGAAGGGCGCTCCGGTGGTGGAGCGCGCGTCCCAGCCGAGCCCTACCAGCACCTGCGTGAGGTTCGGTGCGGCCTTGGAGAGGGAGACATTGCCTCCCTTGGCGAGCGTGACGCCCATGATCGTGGGTCCTCCCCTGGATGACGTGTTGCGAGGTTCTGCGGGTTTCGCGGTTCTGCGGGTGTTCAGGCACGTCCGGCGCCGCACGGAGATGTGCGGCGCCGGAAGCGGAGATGCTGCTGGCTCAGACGTTCACACCGAAGTCCTGCGCGATACCGCGCAGGCCTGAGGCGTACCCCTGGCCGATGGCACGGAACTTCCACTCCGCGCCGTTGCGGTAGAGCTCGCCGAAGACCATCGCGGTCTCGGTCGAGGCGTCCTCGCTCAGGTCGTAGCGGGCCAGTTCGTTGTTGTCGGCCTGGTTGACGACGCGGATGAACGCGTTGCGCACCTGGCCGAAGGACTGCTGGCGGCTCTCGGCCTCGTAGATCGAGACCGGGAACACGATCTTGTCGACGTCGGCGGGCACCGAGGCGAGGTTGACCTTGATCTGCTCGTCGTCTCCCTCGCCCTCACCCGTGAGGTTGTCGCCGGTGTGCTCGACAGAGCCGTCGGGGCTCTTGAGGTTGTTGAAGAAGACGAAGTTGCCGTCGTTGGCGACCTTGCCCTCGGCGTTGGTCAGCAGGGCGCTGGCGTCGAGGTCGAAGTCGGTGCCGGTGGTGCTGCGTGCGTCCCAGCCCAGGCCCACGGTGACCGCGGTCAGGTTGGGCGCGGCCTTGGTCAGCGAGACGTTGCCGCCCTTGCTGAGGCTGACTCCCACGAGTCCCTCCATTGGTTTTCAGGGGCAGCGCCCCCGTAGTGCGTTGGTATCGGATCAACGAATGGATCCTAGTGACCGGTTCCCGCGCAAAACACCCTTTGGCGCGGGAGGTCGCCCGATGAATCAGAGGGTGTCCAGCGCCTTGATGTACTCGTTCAGATCGCGGGCGTCCGGCAGGCCGTTCACGACGGTCCAGCGGACCACGCCCTCCTTGTCGATGATGAAGGTTCCGCGCACGGCGCATCCCTTCTCCTCGTCGAAGACGCCGTACGCACGCGAGGTCTCGCCGTGCGGCCAGAAGTCCGAGAGCAGCGGGTACTCGAGGCCCTCCTGCTCGGCGAAGACGCGCAGCGTGTGGATCGAGTCGTTGGAGACCGCGAGCAGCTGGGTGTCGTCGTTGACGAACGAGGGCAGTTCGTCACGGAGCGCGCAGAGCTCGCCCGTGCACACACCGGTGAACGCGAAGGGATAGAAGAGGAGCACCACGTTCTTCTCGCCGCGGAAGTCGGCGAGCCGCACGGTCCGGCCGTGGTTGTCCTTCAGCTCGAAATCCGGGGCCTTGGTGCCGACCTCGATCGCCATGACGGTGCTTCCCTTCGCTGAGCCGAGCCGGGTGGTCCGTTCGGGTGGTGTCCACCCTACGCAGAGACCCCCGCCGACATATGTCGACGGGGGCCTTCGGGCGTTGGGCGCTCAGCGCTTGGACTTGGGTGCGCTCAGCCGGGTGCCCGACCAGTCCTTGCCCGCGTTGATGCTCTTGGTCTGGGAAAGACCGGAGGTCTGCGCGGCTTCGTTGATGTCGCTCGGCTCGATGTAACCGTCCCTGCCGGTCTTCGGCGTAAGCAACCAGATGTCGCCGCCCTCGTCGAGCAGGCCGATGGCGTCCACCAGCGCGTCCGTAAGGTCGCCGTCGTCGTCACGGAACCAGAGCACGACGACGTCTGCGACGTCCTCGTAGTCCTCATCGACGAGTTCCTGGCCGATTACAGCCTCGATGCCCTCACGGAGTTCCTGCTCGACGTCATCGTCGTAGCCGATCTCCTGGACCACCTGTCCGGGCTCGAACCCCAGCCTGACGGCCGGGTTGGTCCGCTCCTCCGCGTGGTCCGCGGTCGCGCTCACGGCTTGCCTCCTGATCATGTTTGGAAAATGCTGCAGCCCCGCGCGTGCGCGTGGCGTTGGCCGTAGTCCACACGGGCGGGACCGATCGCGCAAGTACCCGGCCGTGCAGACCGCCGAAACGGTGACGTTTGGGGCCGTCTCGACGCAACTCCAGGCACGCTCGGGCCCCTCTCATTGTGCTTGCCACACCATTCGACCATCTTTACGGCTTTTCCTCGCTTCGGTGCGCCCATCGGAGCCGAACAGCCGACCCAAACACATCGACGGCTTGGGCGTAAGGTTGCGATTTGCCCGAACCCGGAACCGTGGTTCGGGCCGGATGTCTCCGAGAACACGGGTTACCCCTCGGTAGAGATGACGTTTGCCCCGCCGCGGTACACGATGGAGCGGTGCGACAACGCGCAGACATCCCGTACGTCCCGTAGAGGCAGTGCCCCCCGAACAGCGAAGGAATAGCGTGGCTTCCGGATCCGATCGCAATCCGATCATCATTGGCGGCCTTCCCAGTCAGGTCCCGGACTTCGATCCTGAAGAGACCCAGGAGTGGCTGGACTCCCTCGACGCCGCCGTCGACGAGCGGGGCCGGGAGCGCGCCCGCTACCTGATGCTCCGCCTGATCGAGCGTGCCCGCGAGAGGCGCGTGGCCGTGCCCGAGATGCGCAGCACGGACTACGTCAACACCATCGCCACCAAGGACGAGCCGTTCTTCCCCGGCAACGAGGAGATCGAGCGCAAGATCCTCAACGCGACCCGCTGGAACGCCGCGGTGATGGTCTCCCGTGCGCAGCGCCCGGGCATCGGCGTCGGCGGGCACATCGCCACCTTCGCCTCCTCCGCGTCCCTCTACGACGTCGGCTTCAACCACTTCTTCCGCGGCAAGGACGAGGGCGACGGCGGCGACCAGATCTTCTTCCAGGGCCACGCGTCGCCCGGCATCTACGCCCGCGCGTTCCTGCTGGACCGGCTCAACGAGACCCAGCTCGACGCCTTCCGCCAGGAGAAGTCCAAGTTCCCGAACGGCCTGTCCAGCTACCCGCACCCGCGGCTGATGCCGGACTTCTGGGAGTTCCCGACCGTCTCGATGGGCCTCGGCCCGCTCGGCGCGATCTACCAGGCTCGGATGAACCGCTACATGGAGGCGCGCGGCATCGCGGACACCTCCAAGTCACACGTGTGGGCGTTCCTCGGCGACGGCGAGATGGACGAGCCCGAGTCGCTCGGCCAGCTCTCCATCGCCGCCCGTGAGGGCCTGGACAACCTGACCTTCGTCGTCAACTGCAACCTGCAGCGCCTCGACGGCCCCGTACGCGGCAACGGCAAGATCATCCAGGAGCTGGAGTCCCAGTTCCGCGGCGCCGGCTGGAACGTCATCAAGCTGGTCTGGGACCGCTCCTGGGACCCGCTGCTCGCGCAGGACCGCGACGGCATCCTGGTGAACAAGCTGAACACCACGCCGGACGGCCAGTTCCAGACGTACGCCACCGAGACCGGCGCGTACATCCGTGAGCACTTCTTCGGCAGCGACCAGCGGCTGCGCAAGATGGTCGAGGGCATGACCGACGAGCGGATCCTGCACCTGGGACGCGGCGGTCACGACCACAAGAAGGTCTACGCGGCATACACGGCGGCCAAGGAGCACAAGGGCCAGCCGACGGTGATCCTCGCGCAGACGATCAAGGGCTGGACGCTGGGTCCGAACTTCGAGGGCCGCAACGCGACCCACCAGATGAAGAAGCTGACGGTCGACGACCTCAAGCGCTTCCGCGACCGGCTGCACCTCCCGATCACGGACAAGCAGCTGGAGAGCGGCGCGCCGCCGTACTACCACCCGGGCCGGAACTCCGAAGAGATCCAGTACATGCACGACCACCGCAAGGCGTGCGGCGGCTATGTGCCGACCCGTGTGGTGCGCGCCAAGCCGCTGGCCCTGCCGGAGGACAAGACCTACGCCGCCGCCAAGAAGGGCTCGGGACAGCAGTCGATCGCCACGACCATGGCGTTCGTCCGCATCCTGAAGGACCTGATGCGGGACAAGGAGATCGGCAAGCGTTTCGTGCTGATCGCCCCCGACGAGTACCGCACCTTCGGTATGGACGCGTTCTTCCCGAGCGCCAAGATCTACAACCCGCTGGGCCAGCAGTACGAAGCGGTGGACCGCGAGCTGCTGCTCGCCTACAAGGAGTCACCGACCGGCCAGATGCTGCACGACGGCATCTCCGAGGCCGGCTGCACGGCATCGCTGATCGCCGCCGGTTCGGCGTACGCCACGCACGGCGAGCCGCTGATCCCGGTCTATGTCTTCTACTCGATGTTCGGTTTCCAGCGGACCGGCGACCAGTTCTGGCAGATGGCCGACCAGCTCGCGCGCGGCTTTGTGCTGGGTGCGACCGCGGGGCGTACGACTCTGACCGGTGAGGGTCTGCAGCACGCGGACGGCCACTCACAGCTGCTCGCCTCGACCAACCCGGGCTGTGTCGCGTACGACCCGGCCTTCGGCTACGAGATCGCGCACATCGTCAAGGACGGTCTGCGCCGGATGTACGGCCCGGACAGCGAGGACGTCTTCTACTACCTCACCGTCTACAACGAGCCGATCCAGCACCCGGCGGAGCCCGCCGATGTCGACGTCGACGGCATCCTCAAGGGCATCTACCGCTTCAAGGCGGGCGAGGCCGGTGCGATCCCCGCGCAGATCATGGCGTCCGGTGTGGCCGTGCCGTGGGCGGTCGAGGCTCAGCGGATCCTCGCCGAGGAGTGGAACGTCAAGGCCGACGTCTGGTCGGCGACGTCGTGGAACGAGCTGCGCCGTGAGGCCGTCGACGCGGAGCGGCACAATCTGCTCCACCCCGAGGAGGAGCAGCGCGTCCCGTACGTCACGCAGAAGCTGCAGAGCTCCGAGGGCCCGTTCGTGGCGGTCTCGGACTGGATGCGCTCGGTCCCTGACCAGATCTCGCGCTGGGTGCCCGGCACGTACCAGTCGCTGGGCGCGGACGGCTTCGGCTTCGCGGACACGCGTGGTGCGGCCCGTCGGTTCTTCCACATCGACGCGCAGTCGATCGTGCTCGCGGTGCTCACCGAGCTCGCGCGGGACGGCAAGGTCGACCGCTCGGTGCTGAAGCAGGCCGTGGACCGTTACCAGCTGCTGGATGTGGCGGCGGCGGACCCGGGCGCGGCCGGCGGCGACGCGTAAGCACATGGCTGGGTGAAGGGCGGCGGGACCCTTGGGGCTCCGCCGCCCTTCACATCGGGGGTCCGGGGCCGTCCCCCGGAAAAGCACAGCCCTACGATGCCTGGCATGAAGCAGCGAACAGCGCAGGTCCGGTGGGAAGAGCGCATGCAGACCCCCCTGCTTGCGCTGGCCCTGGCGTTCGCCGTCGCCTATGCCATACCGATCGTGACGCCCGACGCGAAGAGCTGGGTGCACACGGTCTGCATGGTCACCGAGTGGGTGGTGTGGGGCTCCTTCGCCGTCGACTACCTCGTGCGGCTGACGCTGGCGCCCGGCAAGATGCTGTTCGTACGCAGCCATCCGCTGGATCTGATCGCGGTGCTGCTGCCGCTGGTGCAGCCACTGCGGCTGCTGCGGGTCGTCTCCACGCTGCTGCTGGTGGGCCGGCGGGCCAGGATGGCGCCGCAGATCACGCTGACGACGTATGTCGGTGGCGCGGTGGTGGGGCTGATGATGTTCGGCTCGCTGGCCGTGCTCCATGTGGAGCGGGACGCGCCGGACGGGAACATCAAGACGCTGGGCGACGCGGTGTGGTGGTCGTTTACGACGATGACGACGGTCGGGTACGGCGATCACGCGCCGACGACCGGTCTGGGGCGGGTGCTCGCGGTCGGACTGATGCTCGCGGGGATCGCCCTGCTCGGTGTCGTAACCGCCAATATCGCGGCGTGGTTCATCTCCCGCTTCGAGCGGGACGACGCGGAGGAGCGCCGGCAGACGGCGCTGCTCGAAGCGCTGACCGCGGAGATCAGGCAGCTGCGGGCGGAGATCGGGCGGCTTTCGGGCGCGGCGGAGCCCGTTCCCGACGTGCTGTCGGGCCCGGCGGAACCCAGGCCCGGCGCGCTGCCGGGCGCAGCGGAACTCCGGCGCGACGTGCTGCCCGGCGCGGCAGAACCCGTTCCCGACCCGCTGCCCGGCGCAGCAGAACCCGTTCCCGACCCGCTGCCGGGCGCGGCAGAACCCGTTCCCGACCCGCTGCCGGGCGCGGCAGAGCCCGTTCCCGGCACGCTGCCGGTGCAGGAGGGCGTTGCTGCCGCGCCCGACAAGTCGGCGATCTGAGCGGTCACTTCGGCGGTCCGGTTTCCCCGGCCGCCCGGGGGCAGGTCCGTCCCGAGGCCGGGGTCGTCCTGCTGCCCTGGGGCAGCCGTCAGAACATGCCGTTGCCCATGGCTGACGCTCCTGCCAGCCAGACGATCGCCAGCACGGTGTCAATGGCACCGAGCACGACGCCGACCAGTGCCGGAACCGGCTGTGCGCCGTTCCAGCGGCGTCCCATGCCGAGCCAGCCGCAGACGATCGCGATCGGGCCGAGGATGATTCCCAGCACGAAGAATCCCGCGATCGCGCAGATCAGCCCGATGATTCCGAGTACCGCGCGGTCCGGCCCACTCCGCGACCACGTCCGGCCGCGTGAGCGAGGGTGCTTGCGCGTGGTGTGTCCGAAGCCCGCCATCATCACTCCCTGAGGTTGTCGAATCGGGGCCCGGACTGCGGGTACCCCGGTTCAGCGCTCCCAGACCTTGAAGGCCCTGATCCGATACGGGGATTGGGGCAACCAGGTGCCGCCGCCCGGGTAGGTCTCGAACTCGCCCGTCTCCTCGCACTCGGCCGACTGGTACGTGGTGACGGGCCGCCCGGTCCGGTTGGCCAGCGCCTCTGCCGTGGTGCCGGGCGGCAGCGGGACACAGCTCTCGATATCGGTGCCCGAGAGCTCATGGACCTGGCGTACGCCCTTGAAGTTCCCCTTCTCCCAGAGGCAGAGCTGGCCCGCCGCGCACTCCCCGAGGCGTGGCGGCGCGGCGGCGACAGTGGCCGCTGCCGTCTGCGGCGCCAGTACTGCTGCGGCCAGGAATCCGGCCGTGACGATCTTGCGCATATCGGTCAACCCCCGTGTCGTACGGATCACTTGACCGCACCCTGACCTGCGCTCGGCCCGTGGGGGAAGAGGGGCCCGAGCAGATCACCCGGATAGGCGACAGCCCCGCCGGGCGGGCCCGGCGGGGCTGTCGTACGCATGCGGTTGACGCGCGCTCGCCGTCAGATGTGGGCCGCGCCCGCACCCGCCTCGGCGTTCGCGCCACGCTTGGTCAGCAGCGCGACGAAGACCGCGACGACCGCCACACCCGCGGCGACCAGGCAGGCCAGGCCCATGCCGGAGATAAACGTGCCGTGCGCGACGCCGACGATCTTCTCGGCGATGGCGGGCATCGGCAGACTACCGGTGTCGGTCGACAGGGTCGACATGCCGAACATGGCGACCGCCGTGGGCACCATCAGGACCGTGCCCGCGGCGAGCGGCTGCGCCGCTCCACCGAGCTGGAGGAGGAGATCGCCCAACTGGTCGCCGAGCGCGAGGGACTTGACGTGGACACGGACCCGAGGCCGCGGATCGTGGTCGCCTCGTTCAGCGGGGTGATGCGGGTGACCGGCCGGCTCTGGAGTCAGGGCGAGGACGCCGGCACGGAGGCGATCCGGGGGCTCACGGAGGCATATCTGGACCACCTCGGGCCCGCGCTCGCCGCGAACTGGCGTAAGTAGCGTAAGCAGTACATAAAAGCGGACCGCAAAACGCACCGGAGCGTACGCCCCAGGCGCACGGAATGTGACGGCCTTCCCCTCTTTCCGCGCGGAACACGTGATCTCCCTCACGGTCTTCGCGAGGCCCCTCGCGCGTCTCCTAGGGTGTCCCGCAGTGACTTCCTTCGACTCCTCCCCCACCCTGACCGTATGGCGCGCTCTGCTCGCCCTCGCGGTCGTGTTCGTGATGCTGGCGACCAGCGGCTGGACCGCGGTACGACATCAGAGCGGCCCCCGTGACGCCCTCGAGGCCGAGCTGGCCGGCTGGGGAAAGGCCCGGATCGGGGCGCGTGAGCTGCCCGGCACCGACGCGCCGCCGCAGCGGCTGGCCGCCTTCTTCGCCTCGCTCGGCCCGCTGCAGCGGACCCGGCTCGCCGACCAGTACCCGCTCGTGGTCGGCAATCTCAACGGCGCCCCGGTGACCCTGCGCTACCACGCCAACCGCAAGGCCCTCGCGCATTCGCTCACGTTGGAACGCAAGCGGGTGAACGACCCGAACCTCACCGCGGACGGCCACCGCGACGCGGTCCGCCGTATGAACCGCTTCGAGGCGCTCATGAGCGCCGACCGGCAGATCCTCGCCTTCGATCCGTCAGGCCCCGGCAAGGTCGCCGAGGTCCTCGGCGACCTCGACCGCGCCCAGCGTGTCTCCGTGATCGTCCCCGGCGTCGACACCAATCTGCTCACCTTCCAGCGGTCCACCCGCAAGTACACCGCGCCCGTCGGTATGGCGCAGTCGCTGTACGCCGCCGAGCGCGCCGCCTCGCCCCGTACCCGTACCGCCGTCATCGCCTGGGCCGACTACACCGCGCCCGTCGGTGTCGGCATGGACTCGGCCATCGGCCGGCTCGCCCAGATCGGCGCCGTGCGGCTGACCGCGCTCGCCTCCGCGCTGCCCGGCGACGCCAAGGTCGCGCTGTTCTGCCACAGCTACGGCTCCGTGGTGTGCGGTGTCGCCGCGCGCCGGCTGCCCGAGCGGGTGGGCGACATAGCGGTGGCCGGCAGCCCCGGAATGCGGGCCGAGAACGTGGCCGGTCTTCGCTCGCGGGCCCGGGTGTGGGCGATGCGGGACAGCGACGACTGGATCCAGGGCGTACCGCACCTGGAGGTCGGCGGGCTGGGCCACGGCGAGGACCCGGTGACGCCGGCGTTCGGCGCGCGGGTGCTGTCGGCGGCCGGCGCGATCGGACACGGTGGCTATTTCGAGCCGGGAACCGAGAGCGTCAGCAACTTCGCCGAGATAGGCGTCGGTTCGTTCCACAGCGTGACCTGCGCGAGCAACAACGACACCTGCCGCAGCGGTATTTACGGCGAGTAGGCGGCCTGACGCGCGTAGAACTCGGTGGACCGGGGTGAGCGCCGAGGGGCGACGTGGGGGCGCACGCCGCATACGATGAGGCGTATGGGTGACGTTCTGGCCGGAATTCAAGCCACTTGGGAGTTCGAGACCGACTCCGTGCTCATCCGCTTCGAACGGGGGAGCCGTACGCCGAAGCTGTTCCAGACGCTTCGCGAACGCCGTATCCCCCACGAGGCGTTGGCGTCGGTGACCCTCTCGCCGGGCAAGCGCGGCACGGTGGTGCTGCACGCCGTGCCCAGACCCGGCGCGGATCCGCTGATGGAGGCAGCGGCCGGGCAGTTGAAGGAAGGCTGCGACCCGTACCGCCTGGTGCTGCCCGCGGACCTCGAGACACTCGCCGAGTACTACGCCGACGAGCTGCGCGCACTGCTGCCGGCCGACGCGGGCCTGCCCGCCGAACGGTACGCCGTGGCCGCGCCCGAGGCCCCGCTGCACTTCAAGGCGTACGACGGAAAGGCCTCCTTCGACGGCTCGCAGGTCTCCTTCCGCTGGTCGCGGACGGGCGCGTCGTCCGCCAAGTGGCGGGCGGGCGACCAGAGTTTCCAGGTGGCGGAGCTGAGCGGGGTCGAATGGCGCTCGCCGGAGGCCTTCGACGGGTATCTGCGGCTGCTGCGGCGCGGCGAGGAACCCGGCGACGACGGAGCCGGGCAGGCGCAGGTGGACCAGGACCCGGCCGCGGTGCTCTTCGGGATCAGGTACGGGCCGGTGCACGAGTCGCTGCCGTTCGCAGCCGCGGTGCTCGAATCCGTACGGAACAGCGACTCGGCGCCGGCGATGGCGCTGCAGGCGGGCCGGCGTGACCCGGCCGACATCGCGGAGCGGATACGGCATCTCGGGGAGCTGCACCAGGCGGGGCTGGTGACCGACGAGGAGTTCAGCACGAAGAAGGCGGAGCTGCTCGCGCGGCTGTGAGCGCGCCCGGGTCGCGCAGCGGGTGATCACGCAGCCGCAGGGCCGGTGGTACGGGAGACCGTCGGTGGGGCGGTGCGCGCAGCGCCTCGAATCTCCGTGGGCGAAGGGAACGAACGCCCGCCGGGCAGTGGCAGCACTGCTCCGGCGGGCTTCGCGGTCTTTACGCTCCGGCCTGCTCAGACCTCGCGCGCCGCCGACGTGGAGGACATGTCCGGGTAGCGGTCCCCCGCCACCAGTCCGGCGATCGGCTCGAGCAACGCCAGCTCCTCGGCGGTCAGCGTCAGCCGGGTCGCGCCGACATTCTCCAGCAGCCGGCTGCTCTTGCGGGTGCCCGGGATCGGAACCACGGCGAGCGAGTGCACCTCGGCCCGCTGCTGCACCCAGGCGAGAGCGACCTGCGCGGCCGTCGCGCCGTGCGCCGCCGCGATCTTGTGGACCGGCTCCAGGAGCGCCGCGTTGGTCTTGGCGTTGTCTCCGGTGAAGCGCGGCTGGAACTTACGGAAGTCGCCCTCCGACAGGTCCTTGCCGGCGTCCTCGAACGCCCCGGTCAGAAAGCCGCGGCCGAGCGGCGAGTACGGCACGAAGGCAACACCCAGCTCCGCCGCCGCGCCCACCGCGCTGCGTTCCACGTCCCGGCTGAACAGAGACCACTCCGACTGCAGGGCCGCGATCGGGTGCACGGCGTGCGCCTCGCGCAGCTCGGCGCCCGTGACCTCGCTCAGCCCCAGGTGCTTGACCTTGCCCTCCTCGACCAGTTCGGCCATCGCGCCGACGGACTCGGCGAACGGCACGGCCGGGTCGCGGCGGTGCATGTAGTACAGGTCGATGACATCGGTCTTCAGCCGCGTGAGGCTCGCCTCGACGGCCTGCCGGATGTACGTCCGGTCATTGCGGATGCCCCGGTAGTGCGGGTCGTCCGTCCGCTCGATGGCGAACTTGGTCGCCAGGGTTATCTCGTCACGGTGCGCCCCGAAGAACGGTGCGAGGAACTCCTCGTTGGCGCCCCGCCCGTACACGTCCGCGGTGTCGAAGAGCGTGACGCCCGCCTCGAGCGCCGCCTCCAGGGTGTCCCTGGCCGCCGCCTCGTCGGTGTCTCCGTAGAACTCGCTCATGCCCATGCAGCCGAGGCCCTGCACACCGACCAGTGGCCCCTCGGTCCCCAGCCGCACCTGTGCGATCTTGCTGTTGCTCATCAGGGTTCAGACCCTCTCCGACGCCCGGTGGGCGCCCGCGTAAAACTCGATCTTGTGGTCAAGCACGGCGAGCGTGTCCTGGAGCTCCGCGATGCGCGACCGCACATCGCGCCGCGTCCGCTCCAGCAGCTCCTGCCGTGCCTCGAAGGTGTGCTCGCCCTCCCGCACCAGCTCGGCGTAGCGGACCATGTCCGCGACCGGCATCCCGGTCAGCCGCAGCTTGCCGACGAAGGCGAGCCAGTCCAGGTCACGGTTGGTGAAGCGCCGCTGTCCGGTGTGCGACCGGTCGACATTCGACATCAGCCCGATCCTCTCGTACCAGCGCAAGGTGTGTGCGGTGAGCCCGGTGAAGGCGACGACCTCGCTGATCGTGTAGCTGTCCTGCCCGTCGGGGCGGGGATGCGCACGGGGAGCGGATACGCAGATTTCCGTCCTTGCAGAGGTGCTCTCGATCACCGTCATGCCCTCAACGCTAGAACCTTCGAGTGCACTCGAAGCAAGCAGAATCTGATGGCAGTTTCCGCGCGGTGCCGATTAGCCTCCTGCGCATGAGCCTCGCACGCCGCGCCACACCCGCAGACGCCGAAGAGCTGGTCCGCCTCCGCAAGGTCATGCAGGACTCACATCTCGGTCCCAGTCCTGACGTCAGCTGGCAGCCCGCCGCCGTCGAAACCCTCCGCAAGAAGCTCGCCGACTCCGACGCCGACGCCGATCTGACCGCCTTCGTCGTCGAGCGCCCCGGGGGCCTCGCGGCCTGCGCGGTCGGCACCATCGAGTACCGGCTCGGCGGACCCGGCAATCCGCGCGGCACGACCGGCTACGTCTTCTCCGTCGCGACCGACCCGGATCTGCGGCGCCGCGGCTACTCCCGCGCCTGCATGGAGGCGCTGCTCGGCTGGTTCCGCGAGCGCGGCGTGTCCAGGATCGACCTGCGTGCCTCCTCCGACGGCGAGCCGCTGTACGCCTCGCTCGGCTTCGTCCGCACCCCTGATCCCGCGATGCGCCTCACCCTTTAGGCTCGTACGCATGCAGAGCCTGGCGATGATCGAGAACTGGCCGGTACCGACCGCGGCGGCCGCCGTCGTACGAGCGGACGGAACCGTCGCCGGTTCGTACGGTCCGGCCTCGCACCGTTTCCCGCTGGCCTCCGTCACCAAGCCGCTCGCGGCGTACGCGGCGCTCGTGGCGTACGAGGAGGGGGCGATCGAGCTCGACGAGCCGGCCGGCCCCGAGGGCTCCACGGTGCGTCATCTGCTCGCGCACACCTCGGGACTCGCCTTCGACGAGCACCGTGTGACGGCCCCGCCCGGTACCCGAAGGCTGTACTCCAACGCGGGCTTCGAGGTGCTCGGCGACCATATCGCCAAGGCGACGGAGATCCCGTTCGCGGAGTATCTGAGCCAGGCGGTGCTGGAGCCGCTGGGCATGGCGGCGACCACGCTGGACGGTTCTCCGGCCAGGGACGGCGTCTCGACGGTCGACGATCTGGTGAAGTTCGCCGCGGAAGTGCAGGCCCCGCGGCTGCTGGACGCCCGCACGGTCCTGGAGGCGATGACGGTCGTCCATCCCGGTCTGTCCGGCATCCTGCCCGGCTACGGCCACCAGAAGCCCAACGACTGGGGTCTCGGCTTCGAGATCCGGGACGCCAAGTCCCCGCACTGGACAGGCAGTTCGTCCTCGCCGCGCACCTTCGGCCACTTCGGCCAGTCCGGCACGTTCCTGTGGATCGACCCGGACGCGCGCGCCGCGTGCGTGGCGCTCACCGACCGGGCCTTCGGACCATGGGCGGTCGAGGCGTGGCCGCCGTTCACGGACGCGGTGCTGGCCGAACTGCGCCGAGGGTGAACCGGGGCGCCGCCCCGGACCCTGCCTCACACACCGGCGGGGCTTGAATTCGCCTCGTTCAGCTCCCAGAGCAGGACCTCGGCGGTCCCCGCCGCAGCCATTACCAGGCCGTCCGCAGCTGTGATGCGCGCCGCGTCGCCCGGGCCCAACTGCTCGTCCCCCAGGCGGACTTCGCCCCGCACCACATGGGCGTACACCGCGGCCGCGTCCGGCACCGCCGTGCGCTCGCCCGCGGTGAGGCGCCGTACGTGCAGCATCGCGCCCGCCCGCGGGAGCGCGTACGGCGTCGAGTCCGCGATGCCGCGCACTGTCTCGTACGACGGGTCGCCGCCCGGCGACACCGGCGCGAGCCACATCTGCACAAAGACCAGCGGCGCGTCCCCGTCGTTGCGCTCCACATGCCGCACCCCGCCCGCCGAGCTGAGCCGCTGGACGTCCCCGGGCCGCACCACCGTCCCGTGGCCCTGCGAGTCGCGGTGTGTGAGCTCGCCCTCGACGACCCAGGTGACGATCTCGGTGTGGCTGTGCGGATGCTCGTCGAAGCCCGCGCCGGGCTCGAGCCGCTCCTCGTTGCAGGCGAGTATCGCGCCGAAGCGCAGGTTGTCCGGGTCGTAGAAGCGCCCGAAGGAGAAGGCGTGCAGGGACTCGATGCCCGAGGCGGGATCGCCGCCGCGGAAGCGGTCGGCGGAGCGCCGTACGTCAATCACGGGTCCACCGTAGCCCTGCGGCGCGGCCCGGGTGAGACGGACCGGAGCCCCCGCCCCTCCGCTCACCCGTCCCGATAAGGCACTCTTGTCCCCGTGCCCGTACCTGCAGCGAACCCCGCCCACCCGCATTCCGCGACCCTTCGCCGACTGGAGCAGTCCTCCGGCCGGCTCGCCGCGAACGCCATCGCACGTATGGACGAGACGCTGCCCTGGTACCGGGCGATGCCCCCGGAGAACCGGTCCTGGATCGGCCTGGTCGCCCAGGCCGGTATCGCCGCGTTCACCGAGTGGTTCCGGCATCCGGAGACCCCGCAGGCGATCTCGACGGATGTCTTCGGTACGGCTCCGCGCGAGCTGACCCGGGCCATCACGCTGCGCCAGACCGTCGAGATGGTGCGCACCACCATCGAGGTCATGGAGGCCGCGATCGAGGAGGTCGCCGCGCCCGGCGACGAATCGGTCCTGCGCGAGGCGCTGCTCGTCTACGCACGCGAGATCGCCTTCGCGACCGCCCAGGTGTACGCGCAGGCCGCCGAGGCCCGCGGTGCCTGGGACGCCCGCCTCGAATCCCTCGTGGTGAACGCCGTACTGTCCGGCGAGGCCGACGAGGGCGCGGTCTCCCGCGCCGCCGCGCTCGGCTGGAACTCACCCGAACATGTCTGCGTCATCCTCGGCACCGCACCCGACGGGGACAGTGAACTCACGGTCGAGGCGATCCGCCGCGCCGCCCGGCACGCCAAGCTGCAGGTGCTCACCGGAGTGCTCGGCGACCGGCTCGTCGTCATCGCGGGCGGCAGCGACAATCCGCTGCAGGTCGCCAAGGCACTGATCGGGCCGTATGCGGCCGGACCCGTAGTCGCGGGGCCCGTCGTCCCCGACCTGCTCGCCGCCACCAGGTCCGCGCAGGCCGCGGCCGCCGGGCTCAAGGCCTGCTCCGCCTGGCAGGACGCGCCGCGACCGGTTCTCGCGGACGATCTGCTGCCGGAGCGGGCGATCGCCTCGGACCCTGCCGCGCGCGAGCAGTTGGTGGAGGAGATCTACAGACCGCTGGAAGAAGCGGGGTCGGCGCTGCTGGAAACTCTGAGCGTCTATCTGGAACAGGCGAGCAGTCTCGAGGGCGCGGCACGGATGCTCTTCGTCCACCCCAACACCGTGCGCTACCGGCTGCGACGTGTGACCGACGTCACCGGATGGTCACCCTCCGATGTACGCTCCGCGTTCACTCTGCGGATCGCGCTGATCCTGGGGCGTCTGGCCGACGGAGATTCGCAGTCCTAGACTTTTGTTGAACACCAACAATTCCCCTGACGGTTCTTCGTCCCTGTCCCCACGGGCGGTTGGGGCCGTCCGCAAGAGAGAGTGTGAGGGTGCTCGTACTCGTCGCTCCCGGCCAAGGCGCTCAGACGCCCGGCTTCCTGACTCCCTGGCTCGACCTCCCCGGCGCTGCCGACCGCATCGCGGCCTGGTCCGACGCCATCGGGCTCGACCTTGCCCACTACGGCACGAAGGCCGACGCGGACGAAATCCGCGACACCGCCGTGGCCCAGCCGCTCCTCGTCGCCGCCGGACTGCTGTCGGCCGCCGCGCTGGGTGAGATGTCGCCCGGTGCCGTCGCGGGTCACAGCGTCGGTGAGATCACCGCCGCCGTGTTCGCCGGTGTCCTCGACGACACCGCCGCGCTCGGTTTCGTACGCACACGAGGCCTGGCGATGGCGGAGGCCGCCGCGGTCACCGAGACCGGCATGTCGGCCGTCCTCGGCGGCGACCCCGAGCAGGTCGTCGCCCACCTCGAGAAGCTCGGCCTGACCCCGGCGAATGTGAACGGCGCCGGCCAGATCGTCGCCGCCGGCACCGCCGAGCAGCTCGCCGCGCTGGCCGAGGACAAGCCGGAGAAAGCCCGCGTCATCGCGCTGAAGGTGGCCGGAGCGTTCCACACGCACCACATGGCTCCCGCAGTCGCGACCCTCCAGGAGGCCGCGGCCGGCCTCACGGTCGCCGACCCTGCCGTTCCGTACGTCTCGAACAAGGACGGGCAGACGGTCGCCGGCGGCGACGACGTCATCGCCCGCCTGGTCGGCCAAGTCGCCAACCCGGTCCGCTGGGACCGGTGCATGGAGACCTTCAAGGAGCGGGACGTCACGGCCCTGATCGAGGTCTGCCCCGGCGGCACGCTCACGGGCCTCGCCAAGCGCGCGCTGCCGGGTGTGCAGACACTCGCGCTGAAGACCCCCGACGACCTCGACGCGGCCCGCACGCTGCTCACCGAGCACTCTGCCTGACAAGGAGCCGTAGAGCATGTCGAAGATCAAGCCCAGCAAGGGCGCCCCGTACGCACGCATCATGGGTGTCGGCGGCTACCGTCCGACCCGGGTCGTGCCCAACGAGGTGATCCTCGAGACGATCGACTCCTCCGACGAGTGGATCCGCTCGCGCTCGGGCATCGCCACCCGCCACTGGGCCTCCCCCGAGGAGACCGTGGCCGCGATGTCTGTCGAGGCCTCCGGCAAGGCGATCGCCGACGCCGGAATCACCCCGCAGCAGATCGGCGGCGTGATCGTCTCCACCGTCTCGCACTTCAAGCAGACCCCGGCCGTCGCCACCGAGATCGCGGACAAGATCGGCGCGATCAAGCCGGCCGCGTTCGACATCTCCGCGGGCTGTGCGGGCTTCGGCTACGGCCTGACCCTCGCCAAGGGCATGGTCGTCGAGGGCTCGGCAGAGTATGTACTTGTCATCGGCGTCGAGCGGCTCAGCGACCTCACCGACCTGGAGGACCGCGCGACGGCCTTCCTGTTCGGCGACGGTGCGGGCGCGGTCGTCGTCGGCCCGTCCAAGGAGCCGAAGATCGGCCCGACCGTCTGGGGCTCCGAGGGCGACAAGTCCGAGACCATCAAGCAGACCGTGCCGTGGGACCACTACCGCAACGGCACCGTCGAGAAGTTCCCCGCCATCACGCAGGAGGGCCAGGCGGTCTTCCGCTGGGCCGTCTTCGAGATGGCAAAGGTCGCGCAACAGGCCCTGGACGCGGCCGGGATCAGCGTCGACGACCTGGACGTCTTCATTCCGCACCAGGCCAATATGCGGATCATCGACTCGATGGTGAAGACTCTGAAGCTGCCGGAGCACGTCACGGTCGCCCGTGACGTGGAGACCACCGGCAACACCTCGGCCGCCTCGATTCCGCTCGCCATGGAGCGGCTTCTGGCGACCGGGGCGGCGAAGAGCGGTGACACCGCGCTCGTCATCGGCTTCGGGGCGGGTCTCGTCTACGCCGCGACGGTCGTTACCCTCCCCTAGGCACACCGGATCTTCCGGACGCCACACCCTCTGAAACAAACCGAAGGAGCGCCACATGGCCGCCACTCAGGAAGAGATCGTCACCGGTCTCGCGGAGATCGTGAACGAGATCGCCGGTATCCCGGTCGAGGACGTCCAGCTGGACAAGTCCTTCACCGACGACCTGGACGTCGACTCGCTGTCCATGGTCGAGGTCGTCGTCGCCGCCGAAGAGCGCTTCGACGTCAAGATCCCGGACGACGACGTCAAGAACCTGAAGACCGTCGGCGACGCCGCGGACTACATCGCCAAGCACCAGGCCTGAGCCTGAACCGCGTTTGTCGCCACCCGGCGGTGGCGCCGTGACAATTCAGCACCCCCTACACGTGGAGAAAGAATTCCTGTGAGCTCGACCAATCGCACCGTGGTCGTCACCGGTATCGGCGCAACCACACCGTTGGGTGGCGACAGCGCATCGACCTGGGAAGGTCTGCTTGCCGGGCGTTCCGGTATCAAAGCCCTCGAGGGCGAACGCTTCGCCGACCTCCCGGTCCGTATCGCCGCGCTCGCCGCGGTCGACCCGGGCGAGGTTCTGCCGCGCCCTCTGGCCCGCAAGCTGGACCGCTCGGCGCAGTTCGCGCTGATCGCGGCCCGCGAAGCCTGGGCCGACGCCGGCTACACCGCTCCGGCCGGTGAGGACGACAAGGTCCAGCCCGAGCGGCTGGGTACGGTCATCGCCTCTGGCATCGGAGGCGTAACGACTCTGCTCGACCAGTACGACGTGCTGAAGGAGAAGGGCGTACGCCGCGTCTCCCCGCACACCGTCCCCATGCTCATGCCGAACGGCCCCTCCGCCAACGTCGGCCTGGAGGTGAACGCCCAGGCGGGCGTGCACACCCCGGTGTCCGCGTGTGCGTCGGGCGCCGAGGCGATCGGCTACGCCGTCGAGATGATCCGTACCGGCCGCGCCGACGTGGTCGTCGCCGGCGGCACGGAGGCGGCGATCCACCCGCTGCCCATCGCGGCGTTCGCCAACATGATGGCGATGTCCAAGAACAACGACGAGCCCGAGAAGGCTTCTCGCCCGTACGACAAGGGCCGTGACGGCTTTGTCCTCGGCGAGGGCGCGGGTGTCGTCATCCTCGAGTCGGCCGAGCACGCCGCCAAGCGTGGCGCGAAGGTCTACTGCGAGGTGCTGGGCCAGGGCCTATCCGCGGACAGCCACCACATCGCCCAGCCCGAGCCGACCGGCCGCGGTATCGCCACGGCGATGCAGAACCTGCTGGACGCGACGGACCTCAAGCCGTCCGAGGTCGTGCACCTCAACGCGCACGCCACGTCGACGCCGCAGGGCGACATCGCCGAGATCAAGGCCCTGCGCAAGGTCCTGGGCGACGAGCTCGACCATGTCGCGGTCTCCGCCACGAAGTCGATGACCGGCCATCTGCTGGGCGGCGCGGGCGGCATCGAGACCGTCGCGACGGTCCTCGCGCTGTACCACCGCACGGCTCCGCCGACCATCAACATCGACGATCTCGACGAGGCCGTGGACGCGGACATCGTGCGCGGCGAGCCCCGCAAGCTCCCCGAGGGCACGATCGCCGCGATCAACAACTCGTTCGGCTTCGGCGGCCACAACGTGGTCCTCGCCTTCCGGACCGTCTGAGTCTCCGTACTTTTCGCACGTAGCCTCTCGTACGTACGGGAAAGGGCCCCCACCACGTGGCGAATTCGAGGGGTCGTTGCAACACTGCTGGTCAGCTGGCTAGGTCCAGTAGCTTAGCGAGGCGCTCGGCTGGGGTTTCCCAGCCGAGCGTTTTGCGTGGGCGGCTGTTGAGTTCGGCGGCCACCGTTTCCAGGTGGTCGGGGGTATGGGCGCTCAGGTCGGTGCCCTTGGGGAAGTACTGCCGCAGCAGGCCGTTCGTGTTCTCGTTCGACCCGCGCTGCCAGGGGCTGGCTGGGTCGCAGAAGTAGACCGGGATGTCGGTGGCGACGGTGAAGGCGCGGTGGGCTGCCATCTCTGAGCCCTGGTCCCAGGTCAGGGACCGCCACAGATGCGGCGGGAGGGTCTGGACGGTAGTGGCGAGCGCGTTGCGGGTGGCGATGGCGCTGTGGCCGGTCGGCAGGTGCACGAGCATCACGTAGCGGGTGGACCGTTCGACCAGGGTGCCGATGGCCGAGCGTCCGTCCTTGCCGATGATGAGGTCGCCCTCCCAGTGGCCGGGGACGGCCCGGTCGGCGGCTTCGGCGGGGCGTTCGCTGATCAGGACCATGTCCTTGATGGCGCGGGAGATGCGCTTGTGGGCCTGGCGCTGCGGGCGCCGGCGGGCCCGGCCGGTGCGCAGGGAGCGGGCCAGTTCCCGGCGGAGTTCGCCGCGGCCCTGGACGTAGAGGGCCTGGTAGACGGTCTCGTGGGTCACGTGCATCTCCGGCCGGTCAGGGAAGCGTGCCCGCAGAGCCTGGCAGATCTGCTCAGGGCTCCACCGCATCGTGAGGTGGTCCTGGATGAAGTCCCGCAGTTCGGGGTTCTGGCCGATCTTGCCGGTCTTGGGGCGGGGCCGGCGGGCGTCGGCCCGGGCCTGGGCGGTGTGCGGCCGGTAGTACCAGCCCCCTTTGGGCATGGTCCGCCGGTTGCGGCGTATCTCGCGGCTGATGGTGGACGGGCTGCGGCCCAGCTCGGCGGCGATCTGCCGGACGGACGCCTTCTCACGCAGCCGGTCGGCGATGTGAATGCGGTCGTGCTCCTGGAGATACCGCGACGGAGCAGGAGGCGGTCCCTCCGGCCCCGGCGGCCCGGGCGTCTGCCCGGGTTCCTGGTAGATCGGAGGGACCGCCTTGCGGCCCCTTTGGTGACCGTTACGCCACTTCTTGCCCGTACGGCGGTCGATGCCGACGATCCGGGCCGCTTCCCGGGTGCTGTAGCCCTGCTCCATGAGCTGGAAGTATGCGGCCCGCTCACGGAGCAACGGCTTGCGCCCCTGCGACTTCCTGTTCTTGCGAATCTCGAAGTCCATCGCACCCCTTGAACTGGGGTGTTGCAACGACCGCTAGAACTGAAGCGTGGTGGGGGCCCTTTCCCGTACGTCCGTCAGACGACCTGGTGCAGCCAGCGGACCGGCGCGCCCTCGCCCGCGTACCGGAACGGCTCCAGCTCGTCGTCCCACGGCTTGCCGAGCAGCTTGGCGATCTCCGCCTCGAGATCCGTCTCGCCCTGCGCCGAACGGGCCAGCGCGGCGCGCAGCCGGTCCTCGGGGATCAGGATGTCACCGTGGATCCCGGTGACGGCGTGAAAGATGCCGAGGTCGGGCGTGGCGCTGTAGCGCTCGCCCTCCGCCGTGGGGCAGGGCTCCGCGGTCACTTCGAAGCGCACCAGATGCCAGCCGCGCAGCGCGGAGGCGAGTTTGGAGGCCGTGCCCACCTCGGCACGCCAGGAGAACTCGGATCTCCAGGTACCGGGCGACGCCGGCTGCCGGATCCAGTCGAGCTGGACCCGCACGCCAAGAACACCCGCGACCGCCCATTCGACGTGCGGGCACAGCGCGCGCGGTGCGGAATGAACGTACAGAACGCCGCGTGTCGTCACCGGGACCTCCAGTGTGGGACGAGGATCGCCTTCCCAGCGGCCTCAGTAAACAGCATCGAGACTCAAACTCCACAAAAGGGACAGTATGTGACGTGATGTAATTTACCGGAGCCGACGGGCACGATGCCTCTGGGTCGACGGGGGAAAAGCTACCGTGAGTAGGCGGCCGAGGGGTGACGTAGTGTCGGTCCAGGGGCCCGTACGCACCAAGCTTTCACTCGACAAGACGCCATGGGCCGGTGATACGGAGGGAAACCGGGGATGCGGGAGACCAGTCGGACACGCCGCTCGCGCGGCGCCGCGGCAGTCCTGACGGCAGCTTTACTTCTCGCGACCGGCGGCGCGCTGGCCGGATGTGACTCCTCGTCGGATGCCAGAGGAAACGGCGCGCCCGCCAAACGGCGGCCGTCCCCCCGCCCCACCCCGGTCTGGGACCGCAGCCCCGATTCGATCGCCGCCGTCGGTGACTCCATCACCCGTGGTTTCGACGCCTGTGTGGTCTTCTCGGACTGCCCGGAGGTGTCCTGGGCGACCGGCACGGACACCAAGGTGCGCAGTCTGGCGCTTCGGCTGATCGGCGAGCCGACAGCCGTCGCGGAGCGCAGCTGGAACTACGCGCGCTCCGGGGCCGATGTCGGTGACCTGCCCGAACAGATGGCGCTGGCGGCGGCGAAAAGGCCCGAATTGGTGACAGTGATGGTCGGCGCCAATGACGCCTGCCGGGACTCGGCGGAGAAGATGACGTCGGTGGACGAGTTCCGGGCGTCGTTCAAGGCGTCGATGGGACAGCTACGGCGTACGGCGCCGAAGGCGCAGGTGTACGTGTCGAGCGTGCCGGACCTGATGCAGCTGTGGTCGACCGGGCGCGGCAATCCGCTGGGCCGGCAGATCTGGAAGCTGGGAATCTGCGCCTCGATGCTCGGCAACTCGGACGATGTGAGCCCGAAGGCCCAGCAGCGGCGGACGATGGTGCATCAGCGGGTCGTGGCGTACAACGGGGTGCTGCGGGACGTCTGCGCCAAGGATCTGCGCTGCCGCTACGACGGCGGGGCGGTCTTCGAGTACCGGTTCAGCGGCGAGCAGTTGAGCCGCTGGGACTGGTTCCACCCCAGCAGGAACGGACAGGAGCGGCTCGCGGAGATCGCGTACCGCAATGTGACCGCCGCGCAGCCGCCGCGGGCCTGAACCGGGGCCCGGAGCCGCAGCCCTAGACCGCCTCGCCTGCCATCCGTTTGGCGCAGCGGCTCAGCAGGGTCACAGCTCCGAAGCAGACCAGCGCGATCGCGCCGGCCACGGCCGCCGGGACGAACGCACCCCCCGTGCCCGCGCGGAACGCGCCGATCGCGCAGAGCACCATGATGATCGAGTACAGCGACCGGCCCACCTTGGCGCCCGCGGGGACGCAGCGCAGCAGCTGCGGGATGGTGCTCGCGGTGGCGAGACCGAGGCCGAGCGGCAGTGCGGTGGCGAGCATCAGGCCCGCGAAACCGAAGGAGTTGCCGTACGCGCCCCAGCCGGCGCCCGCGACCAGCAGCGTTCCGGCGCCGCCGAGGGAGAGCAGTACGAGCAGGCCGTTGATCCACGCGGCCAGGGTCGCCGCCTTGCGGACACTCGCGAGATGGGCGACCGGGGAACGCCAGGCGTCCGGCATGATCCGGCGCAGTTCACCCCGAAGTCCCATCAGCTTGAGGTACGTGAACACCGCGCCGGCGAGCGCGGCGAGTCCGGCCAGGGCGGCTGCGAAGCCGAGCGGGGCCTCGGAGATGCCGTAGTGGATTCCGCCGAAGGTGAGCAGGATGCCGGGGACGAGGGCGAAGGCGAAGACCTTGGTGGAGTTCTGGATGCGGATGACCAGGTCGCGCTGATCCGGGTTGAGGTTCGGGTCGATGCGCATACGGGCATCGGCGATCCGCTGCTGCGGCGGCTGGGGGTGTTGGGGCTGCTGCGGGTGCGGCTGGTAGGGCTGTTGGGGTGCGTACGGCTGCTGGGGGTAACCGCCCTGCTGGGGCGGATACGGCTGTCCTTGGTACGGGCCCGGCTGTCCCTGGTACGGCCCCTGCTGGCCCTGGTACGGCCCCTGCTGTCCCGGCTGGCCCTGCTGACCTGGATACATCTGTGGTGCCTCCCCCGAACCCGACTGCTTCGGCGGGGAGTTTGTCATACGACCCACGGGAACGGTGTCAAGGGGGCCCGCACCCGCGCCGTACGGCCTGCTACGCCTGGGCGTCCAGCGTGGCGCGAAGGCGGCCGGCCAGATGGTGGGCGATGTCGGCGGCACAGGCGGTCTCGACGGCCTCGGCCGGTTCTGCTGCGGCCTGTGTGGCCGGAGTGACGCGCTAGCCACGGTCGCGGCCATGAAGCGATACTTCCGCCACCCGACGGAAGGATTCTCGTGTCCCGAATACGCGTCCGCCTGCACGTAGTTGGCGTCGCCGTCGTCACCCTCACCCTCGCCGGCTCACCGCTCGCCGCCGCACAGCAGGCTCCCGCACAGCAGGCTCCGGCACAGCCAGGTCCCGCACAGCCTGCTCCCGCACAGCAGGGCTCCGTCGAGGAGGCGCGGCTCGACCAGGCCGTCCCGCAGGAGATTCTGCGGCGCAGCGGATTCAGCGCCGTGGCACCGGAGTTCATAGGTGCCCTGGCGGGTGCGAGGTCGTACCGGCAGGCCGAGCTGGCCGTAGAACGGCAGGGGTCACGGCTGTGGGACCGCGCCGTGGACCGGGCGCAGGGACGCGGCCCCGCGCGCGGCGATCTGAGCCGCGACGACGACCGGCCGCTGTACTGGGCGCGGCTCGGGATGACGCGTGAACTGCGGCAGTGGCAACCGGAGTTCGGGCTCTCGGACGCGCAGCGGGCGAAGCTGCTGGACCGTCTGGAGCGCTCCTCGCGCGGCCAGGACTCGATGAACCTCCCGGCGGGCAAGGGTTTCAAGCGCATTGTGATGACAGGCTTCGACCCGTTCACACTGGACAGGGACATCCGCATCAGCAATCCGTCCGGCGCGACTGCACTGGCGCTGGACGGGACGTGGATCCGTACGGCCGACGGGTTCGCCCGGATCGAGACGGCCGTCTTCCCGGTCCGCTGGCAGGACTTCGCGGACGGCACGGTCGAGCGGACGCTGCGCCCGCAGCTCCCGAAGGCGGATCTGTTCACCACAGTGAGCCAGGGCCGGGTGGGCCGCTTCGACATCGAGCGCACCAACGGCGCGTGGCGGGGCGGGTTCCCGGACAACGAGAACCTCTCGCGCCTGGAGACGGTGCCGGTCGTCGACCCGCCGTCGCAGCCGCAGTGGACGACGACCACGCTTCCGTACGCGGCGATCGTGGCGGCGAACACCGGGCGCTTCCCGGTGCTCGACAATACGTCGGTGACGGAGATCCCGGCGGGCGAGACAGCGCCGGTGGTACGCCCCGACGGCCCGACGCCGGGCTCCACGGCGCGCGCCGGTGGCGGCGGCAACTACCTCTCGAACGAGATCGCGTACCGCGCGACGCTGCTGCGGGACCGGCTCGGGCTCACCATCCCGGGCGGCCATGTGCACACGCCGGTGCTGCAGTTCGGGTCGGGCAACACGACGGAGATCACGGACCCTGAGTTCGTGCAGAACAGGCTGGACATCATTGAGCAGGTCCGGTCGATCATCCGCGTGACGGCGGAAGCGACGGGCTGACGGGTTCCGGGCCGCCACCTTCGGCGCCAGACCCGACGCAGACGGCCGCACGCCGCCCGCGAAGACGCCGCCCCCGCCGGGCAGCAACCCAGCACTCCGGCACGCCACACCCCGGCGGGGCGGGCCCCGGACCCCGACGAGGACAGGTTGCGCGCCCGCCCGCGAAGACGGCGCGCCCGCGGCGGCGGGTAAGGCTGACCGGCCGGGGTGCCAACGGCAGGCTCCCCAACCGCCGTTGGCACCCACGCCGCGCCGACCAGCTTGATCTCGGTGAACAGCGCGGTCGACGAGGCGATCAGCAGGCCGACCCCGAGCATCGTGTACGTGACGTGGACGAGGAGCCCGCGGCCACACCGGCCGCTGCCACAGCCCTGTCGTACGGCCGTAGAGACAGCTGTTGCGGACGACCATCGCGAAGTCTGCGCCCGGGCTGATGACGGCGAGGACGGTGATGACAGCGACGGCGATCGGTTCGGTCATGCGCCGATGCCCGCCAGCGCCGTACGCGTGATCAATCGAATTCGGCTTTTCTCCCGGATGGTGGGACAGCGATGATGGACCGCATGATCGTCGCTGCAGCGCAATTCACGTCCGTACCGGGTGATATCGACGTCAATGTCCAGTCGATGCGCGGCCTGGTCCACGCGGCGTCCGCGCAGGGCGCCCGCCTCGTCGTCTTCCCCGAGCTGGCTCTGACAGGGTACGAGCTGGAGCCGATCGCCAAGGACCCGGGCCTGTGGGTGGCCGAGGACGACCCGCGTCTCGAGCCCGTCAGGGACGCCTGCCGCACGACCCGCACGGCCGCGGTGGTCAACTGCGCGGCCCGCACCGACGGCGCGCGGCCCACCATCGCCTCGCTCGTCATAAGCCCGGACGGCGAGCTGCTCACCCGCTACGACAAGCGGCATCTGCACGGGGTCGAACTCGATGTCTTCACGGCAGGCACGGCGGACGGCCGGTTCACGCTCGACGGCATCCGGTTCGCGCTGGCGATCTGCTACGACAATCGCTTCCCGGAGCTCGCCGAGCGGGCACGTGCCGACAACTGCCAGGTGTATGTGGCAAGTTCGGCGCTCGATGCGGAGAACGACTCCTTCGAGGCGGTCTATCCGGTCCGTGCCAGGGACAACGGCCTGTATGTGGTCCTCGCCAACCTTGTGGGACCCAGCGGCGCCGGCGACTGCTGCGGCCGCAGCACCGTCTGGGGCCCGGACGGTGCGGTGCTGGCCACGGCGGGCACCACGGCACTCGAGCTCGCGGTCGCGGACCTTCCCCTCCAGTCGTTCCGGTCGTTTCCGGTCGTTTCTAGTCCTTGCTGAAGCTGTACGGGGCCGGAGCCGGGGCCGGGGCCGGGTTCGCCGTCAACGTCGGCTCCGACGGCTCCGACGGCGCCTCCAGATCACGCACCATCAGCGTCGCGCCCGCCACCGCGCCCGGCATCAGGAACACCGCCACGAACGGCACGATGAAGGCCAGGGCCAGCGGCACGCCGAAGCCGAGAGTGAGCATCCGGCGGCCCCGCAGCAGCGCCAGGCGCTCCTTCAGCTCGACGCCGCGCCGCTGGAGCGCCACCGCCGTGAGCTCCTCCGCGAGGAAGAAGCCCGAGACGCAGAAGCCGATCGCCGGGACGACGGTCTGGCCGACGACCGGGATGAAGCCGAGCGCGAAGAGCAGCACGCCGTACAGCACCACCCGCGCCACGACCCGCAGCGAATCGCGCGCGGAGATCCACAGCTCCCGCCAGAGCGGCAGCCCGGACTCGGGGACGTCGCCGCCCTCGCTGCGGTCGACCTGCTCGGACAGGGACTCGTAGAAGGGCTGGCCGACCAGCAGCGCCACCGCGGTGAAGGTGATCACCGCGAGGAACAGCCCGAAGACGAAGACCAGCGCGGTGAGGAAGCCACGGAACAGGCCCTGCCAGGGCGAGGTCCAGTCGTCGGCGAACGGCGTCGCCCAGGCGCTCAGATCGTCCGCGCCGTAGGCGAGAGAGACGAGCGAGGCCGTGTACAGCACCAGCGTCACCAGGCCGGGCAGCAGCCCGAAGCCGAACCACCGGCCGTGCCCGCCGACCCAGCGCTGGCCTTTGATCAAGTAGCCGAAGCCCACCCCGAAATCACGCATACGCCCACCTTATCGGGGGTCGGAATCGGCATTCCGGGGAGGACGGCGGAGGGGTCTCACGCGTTCTCAGGAGTTCCCATGCGTCCCATTACGCGCCTGCGAAACACGGGTTGGGCCGTACGCCGAACCGGCGTGTCACATTCAAGCCCCCCTTGTTGTTCGGCAGTTGAACCGGTAGACCCCTGCGTACTGATCGTTGTGCCGATCGATCCCCACACTCCGGAGGGCACGTACGCATGGGCCTGTCCCGTCCCGTCCTGATCGCCACCGCCGTCCTCGCCGGGGCGGTGCTGCTCGCGCCCGGCGCGGCGACCGCCGCACCCGGTCGCGACGGCCCGCATCCCGTACGCGAAGGGGGCGGGCGCGACACCGCAGTCGCGAAGGCTCCGCCCTCGGCCGCCGCCAGGGCGCTGGGGACCGCAGCCCCCGAGCTCGCGAGGAGCGGCGGATATCCCCGCAGAACCGTCCTGGACACACCGCCCGCGAATCCGGCCGACAAGTCGATCAAGCTGGGCCTCGCGCCGTACCACTCGCTCGCCCCTCGGCTGAACGCCCTGCAGAAGCTCGGCGAGCGGGTGAGCGTCGAGGTAGCCGGACGGTCCGCCGGCGGGCACCAGCTGTATCTCGTCACCGTCACCGCGCCCGAGAGCTCCCACCAGGCCCGTGAGCAGGAGCGGATGCGGGAGCTGATCGAGAACTCGCCCTCGGCCGCGGCCAAGGACAAGCGGGTCAAGTCCTCGTACAAAACGCCCGTCTTCATCAACAACAACATCCACGGCAATGAGTGGGAGGGCACGGACGCCGCCCTGAAGCTCATCGAGGACCTGGCGAAGGCCAAGGACGGCACGACCGCCGAACTGCTCGCCAAGAACCGGATCTACCTCAATGTGACGGCCAACCCGGACGGCCGGATCGCCGGGACCCGCGTCAACGCCAACGGCTTCGACCTCAACCGGGATTTCATCACCGGCTCCCAGCCCGAGGCTCGCGCCATCCGGCAGATCGCCATCGACAAGCAGCCGGCCGTCATGCTCGATCTGCACGGGTACGTCAACGGCACGCTGATCGAGCCGACGACTCCGCCGCACGGCGAGAACTACGAGTACGACCTCTTCCTGAAGAACGCCTATGCGAACGCGCTGGGCATGGAGAAGGCCGTCAACGGGCTCGGCTACACCCCGGCGAAGGACGGCGTCGAGCCCGCCGTCATCCCCTTCCGGGACCAGAAGGAGGGCTGGGACGACTGGCCGCCGATCTTCACCCCGCAGTACATGCCCTTCCAGGGCGCGATCGCCGCGCACACCATCGAGTTCCCGATGGCGGTCAACAACGAGGAGTACGACACCCTCCCGGTCGCCGAGCTGCGCCGCCGGGCCGGGATCAACAAGGACATCGCGGGCGCGGCCATGCGTGCGACCCTCGACTACACACGTACGCACCGGGCTTCGGTGATCGCCGACCAGATCGAGACGTTCCGGCGGGGCGTGGCGGGCGAGGCGCAGCGGCCGGTGTCGGAGAAGACCGTGCCCGGGGTGCCGGGCATCGGGCCCGAGGACGTGTACACCACGACCTTCCCGCGGGCGTATGTGATTCCGGTGGGCCGCGGGCAGAGGTCGGCGACCGCGGCGGCCCGGCTGGTGGACCATCTGGTCGCCAATGACGTACGGGTGAAGCGGGCGATCCTGCCGTTCCGGCTGGCGGGCCGCCTGTATCCGGCGGGTTCGTACGTCGTCGACATGCGCCAGCCCAAGCGCGGCATCGCCAATGTGATCCTGGCCGCAGGCCGGGACATCAGCGCGGACGTCTCCACGATGTACGACATCTCGGGCTGGAGCCTGGGGCTGCTGTGGGGCGCGAGTGTGGACAAGGTCGCCGCCGGTGGGCTGCATGTGGTGGGGCGTACGGTCCATGCCGCGTCGCCGACCGGATATGTCGCTCCGTTCGGGGATCTGCGGCTGCGGCTCGACGACCCGAAGGAGCTCGCCGCTCTCAACTCGCTGCTTGCGCAGGGCGTGACGCTGCGGCGTGCGGCGGACGGTTCGGCGATCGTGCCCGGCTCGGCCCGTCGTGCGGCGGCCGTACTCGCCGACCGTCACGGGGTCGCCTTCTCGGCCACCAAGGAGAAGGGCAAAGCCCAGCTGCACCGGACCAGGGTGGCCGCGGCCGTGACCCCCGGTGAGCTGTTCGCGCTGCGCGAGATGGGCTTCGAGACCCAGCCGGTCTCGACGGCCGCGCTGAACGCGGGCTATGACTGGTCGAAGGCGGATGTCCTGTATGTGTCCAGCGGTCTGCAGTACGGGAAGCTGAACCCGGCCGCCCGCGGCGCGCTGAACGCCTTCCTCGCGGGCGGCGGCGCCGTGGTCGCTCTCGGTGCGGACGGCGCGGCTTTCAACACCGAGGCGGGGCTGCTCGCGGCCAAGCCTGTGGCTGGCAACGGGGACGCGAACGGCGTGGTCCGGGTGGCCAATGCGGCCGGCAGCCCGGTCACCGGCGGCGCCCCCGCACACAGCTTCGTGTACTCACCGCGCTGGTTCACCGACCTCGGCCCGGGTGTACGCGTCGAGCAGTCGTACGGCTCCGGGAACCCGCTCGTCGCGGGCCACTGGCGGTCGTTGGAAGACGGTACGGGCGGACCGAAGGACGCGGCCGGCAAGGCGTCGATCGTCAGCGGCAGGGCGAAGGCGGGCGCCCCGGTCGTGCTGTTCGGCACCGAGCCACTGTTCCGCGACCATCCCAAGGGTGTCTTCGCGCAGATCGGCCGGGCGCTGCTGCTGTAGCGGCGGCGAAGTGACCTGGTGATACGGCCGAGGGCCCCACTCCCGCGCGGGAGTGGGGCCCTCGGTCTTCAGCTGTGCCGTTGTCAGGCGACGGCGAGCTCGACCTTGATGTTGCCGCGGGTGGCGTTGGAGTACGGGCACACCTGGTGCGCCTTCTCCACCAGGGCCCGGGCGGTGGCCTCGTCGACGTTCGGGATGGAGGCGGTGATCGCGACCTCCAGGCCGAAGCCGCCGGCCTCGTTCTTGCCGATGCCGACCGAGGCGGTCACGGTGGAGCCCGAGATGTCGGCCTTCTCCTGGCGGGCGACGACACCGAGCGCGCCCTGGAAGCAGGCGCTGTAGCCGGCCGCGAACAGCTGCTCCGGGTTGGTGCCGGCGCCGCTGCCGCCCAGCTCCTTGGGCGGGTTGACGACCACGTCGAGGTTGCCGTCGTGGGAGGCGACACGGCCGTCACGGCCGTTCTCCGCGGTGGCAACGGCGGTGTAGAGGACGTCTATGTTCTGGATGGACATGCGGAAGGTTCCTCCTGAGGTGTCGCCGCGACTCGCGCCCACGGATCGCGGCGGTCTGGCGATGAGCCTAACGGGTGAGCGAAACGATCATCTTGCCGGTGTTCTCACCACGGAGGAGGCCGAGGAAGGCGTTGAAGCCGTTCTCGATGCCCTCGACAGCCGTCTCGTTGTACTTGAGCTCACCGGAGGCGATCCAGCCGGCGACCTCCTGGACGAACTGCGGCTGGAGGGCGGCGTGGTCGCCCACGAGGACGCCCTGCAGGCGCAGTCGCTTGCCGATGATCATCGGCATGTTGCGCGGGCCGGGGGTCGCCTCGGTGTTGTTGTACTGCGCGATCATGCCGCAGATGGTCGCCCGGCCGTGCACGTTGAGCGAGGAGATCGCGGCCTCGAGGTGGTCGCCGCCGACGTTGTCGAAGTAGACGTCGATGCCGTCCGGGGCGGCCTCCTTCAGCTGCTCGCCGACGGGGCCGTTCTTGTAGTTGAAGGCGGCGTCGAAGCCGTACTCCTCGACGAGGAGCTTGACCTTCTCGTCCGAGCCCGCCGAGCCTATGACGCGGGAAGCGCCCTTGAGCTTGGCCATCTGGCCGACCTGGCTGCCGACGGCGCCGGCCGCGCCGGAGACGAAGACCGCGTCACCCTCCTTGAAGGAGGCGACCTCGAAGAGTCCGGCGTAGGCGGTGAGGCCCGTCATACCGAGGACGCCGAGGTAGGCGGAGAGCGGGGCGAGCGAGGCGTCGACCTTGGTGGCGTGCTTGGCGTTCACCGTGGCGTACTCGCGCCAGCCGAGGCCGTGCAGGACATGGTCGCCGACCGCGAAGCCCTCGGCGTTCGAGGCGATGACCTCGCCGACGGCGCCGCCGTCCATCGGGTGGTCGAGCTTGAACGGCGGGACGTAGGACTTCACGTCGTTCATCCGGCCGCGCATGTACGGGTCGACCGAGAAGTGCAGATTGCGTACGAGGATCTGCCCCTCGCCCGGCGCGGTCACCGGGGTCTCACGCAGAGCGAAGTCCTCCGCCTTGGGCCAGCCGTGCGGGCGGGCGACAAGGTGCCATTCACGGCCGGATGCGGGAAGTGCGGACATGCTGCGTTCCTCCTAGAAAAAGCTTCATCTTCTGAAAGAACCATGCTCCTGGATATTTCATGTTGTCAAGTAACTGGGTATCCTGGTGCCCATGGCCACTCCACGAACTGATCCCCTGACCGTCGAGGTCGTCGAGCTCATCGGCAGCGTCGTGGCCCGTTACTACACGGAGTACGAGCAGGCCGCGGCCACGCACTCACTCACCGGGGCCCAGGCCCGGGTGCTGGGACTGCTGGCCGTGGAGCCGACGCCGATGCGTCGTATCGCACAGAAGCTGAAGTGCGAGCCGTCGAACGTCACCGGCATCATCGACCGGCTCGAGGCCCGTGGACTGGTGGAGCGACGCCCCGATCCGAACGACCGCAGGGTCAAGCTCGCCGCCCCGACCGAGGACGGCAGGGACACCGCGCGCAGACTGCGGGAATCGCTGCACTTCGCGCGCGAGCCGCTGGCGGAGCTCTCCGACGAGGAGCGGACGGTCCTGCGGGACCTGCTCAAGCGGATGCTGGGCGAGTAAACCCCCGCCGCGCCCTGGACAGGGCTCCTACAGGCACCACCAGAGGAAGCGGTCGCAGGTCTGCGTCGGGGTCGGGTCCGGCGGCGGGTCGGACTGAGGAGGCTGTGTGGATTCGCCGGCCGAGGGCGAGGCGCTCGGCTGCCCGGAGGACGAGGGCTGCGCACTGCTGGAGGGCTGATCGGCGGAGGCCGAGGGCGACGCCTGGCCGCCCGCCCGGCTGCTCGCGGCCGGCTTTCCGCCACCGCCGCTGCCATCGCCGCTGCCGGTACCCGTGCCGGGCCCTGTTCCCGTGGGACGTACCGCAGTGGACTCGGACACGGCCGGTTCCGTCACCGGATCCGGACCCTCGGGGGTCACATCGGCGTCCGTGGGCTCCGGCGCGGGCTCCGTCTCGGCGCTCGTGTCTTCCTTCACGGCGGTGGCGGCACCGTCGTCGCCCGGGTCCTCGATGGCCAGCTCCGCCAGACTCAGCGCACCTGCCGCCAGCACCAGGCCGACCGTACCGAGCAGCACCTTGCGGCCACGCCGCTTGCGCGCTCGGCGTGCGCCTGCGGCTTTGCGGCGCGGTGGAGCCTGCCGGCGCGCACGCCGATGACCCACGGGCTCGGACACCTCGTCCAGTTCGTAGACGTGGTTCTCCGCCGCGGGCACGCTGGGGTGGTGACGCCTGAGCTCCTCGACGGGCGTACCGCATCCGGCGCAGGCCAGGGCCCCGTTGAGGTGCCGTCGACACTGGTTGCAGTAATCCATGGCGCCCGCAGATTATGCGGCGCGGCGGCACCAGAGGTGGATGGCCATGTGAGAATCCTGTGTGGAATCCCCACTTCCGCGGCGCGGCAACTCGGCCGGTGACGACTGTGGCCCGCGTTGCCGACGGGGCAGGATGTCGGGCATGACCACTGCCGCACCATTCGGGCCGCGCGACTTCCAGCTCGTACTGTTCCGCCGAATGGCCGACCACCAACCGGGGCTCGTCGAGGACGCCCGCCGCGAACTGGGCGCCTCGCTCGCCGAGATGCGTGAGGCCAACCGCCGCTGGCAGGCGATGGTCCGCTCCCCGACAAAGCGCGGCGCGCTCGCGCGCTACCGCTCGGTGCTCGGTGCGCCGGAACGGATCGTACGGCGGCGGATCGGCGACCTGGAGTGCGACGCGCTGCTGTGGCCCGTACCGCTCTGGCCCGATCTGCGCTTCGAGGTGCTGGCCACGGACGACGGAGCGGTGTGGAACGAGTGGCTGGTACGCGCGCCGGGGGCGGCGGCGCCCGAGTTGCGTACGGCGGAGGATCTGAGGCCCTGGTCGTGCACGGTGGAGGAGGTGGCCAGAGCCTTCCCCCCGGCGAGGCCGATGGAGGGGTCGGCACCGACCAGATCTCGGCTGGCGTTCACCCTGCCCGGCGGCGAGGCATGCGTCGCGGAGTTCACCTGGGGCTTGTTGCAGCGGCTGACGGTGGGCTGAGGCCGATCGGCTGAACGGATCTGGCGGGGCGTCAGTTCCGTACCCCCGACCGGCTCACCCAGCGCGCGCACCGCTCGCGGCGATCGCACGATGCGAACAAGTACCGCACTCGGGAGGATCCGCTGTGACCGTCAGCCTTGAACAGTTGCGCCGTTGCCATGTCGCCGTCGACCTGGGGGCAGCGAGGACTCGGGTGTTCGTGAAGGGGGCCGGGCTCGTCGTCGACGAGCCGAGCGTCGCCGCCGTGAACACCCGCACCGGAGCGCTGATCGCCGTCGGCGCACTCGCCGAAAAGATGACGGGCCGTACGCCCGACTACATCCGCGTCGCCCGCCCTGTCTCCGGCGGCACCGTCGTCGACATCGACATGGCCCAGCGGATGCTCCGTCATCTCCTCGGGGAGAAGCTCAGCCGCCAGCTGCGCCGCAAGCCGCGGCTGCGCGCCGCCGCCTGCACCCCGCACGACAGCGACCCGCTCGCGCAGCGCGCCGCCGTCGAGACCCTGGTGGGCCTCGGCGCCCGCCACGTCGAGCTGGTCGACACCCTGATCGCCGCGGCCGTCGGCTGCGGGCTGCCCGTGGAGGAGCCCACCGCGACCATGATCATGGTGTGCGGGGCGGCGACCACGCAGGTCGCGGTGCTCTCGCTGGGCGCGATCGTGACCGCCGAGCGGATCCCGGTGGGCGGTAACGCCATCGACCACGCGGTGATCCAGCACCTGCGCCACCAGCACGAACTGATGCTGCCCAGCCAGTCGGTCCGGCCCCTCCAACTGGCCCTGCACGGAAACGGCCTGAACACCCACGGGCCCTCGTCGACGGAGATCCACGGCCGGGACGTGGCCACCGGCCTCGCCCGCTCGGTGAAGGTCGACACCGCCGCCGTACGGGACGCCATCCACACTCCGCTCACCTCTGTGCTCGACGGCATCGGCAAGGTGCTGCGCGACTGCCCGCCGGACCTGGTCGCCGATCTCGCCGACCGCGGAATCATGATGGTCGGCGGCAGCGCGCTGCTGCCGGGCCTGGACCAGATGCTGCGCGATGCGACCGGGATGCCGGTGGGCATCGCCGAACGGCCCGACATCTGCGCCGTCCTCGGCCTCGGCGCGATGATGGAGGGCAAGATCCGGCCGACGGTCCTCGATCCGCTGGGCGAAGTCGGCTGACGGTGGGCGTGAGGGGTGGCCCGAGCGGTGATGTGAGCGGTGACCCGATCGGTGACGTGAGCGCCGGCGTGCTCGGTGGCTCGAGCCGTGACTCGAGCGGTACGGAACCGGCGCCCGGCTGTACGGCGTGCTCGGGGTCACCGACCCCGAGCGCGGCCGGATCAGCGGGCTGCCGCGCTAGCGGGCGGACCTCAGCGCGATCCGGGTACTGGACTGGGCGACGCCCGCCTCACGCTTGAGCCGGCGCAGCAGGCCGTCCAAGGCGGGCGGATCGGCGGCTCGGGCTCGCAGGAGATAGTCGTGCTCGCCCGTCACATGGACGACTTCGGTGATGCCCGGAAGCTTGAGCACGGCCTTCTCGAAGTCCTCGTTGGTGGTGTCGAGGCGGAGCGTGACATCGATGAAGACGACCAGGCCCGCGCGGGTGTCGGCGGCCGGGTCGACCAGCGTCGTGAAGCCCCGGATCACGCCCTCGCGGCGCATGCGACGTACCCGGTCGGCAGCGGCGTTGGCGCTCAGCCCGACCCGTACCCCCAGATCACGGTAGGAGATCCGCGCATCCTCCTGCAGGATGCCGAGGATTTCGCTGTCCAGTCGGTCCATACCGCGATTGTCGCAGTACGGACCGGAATTCGGCCGCGCGGACCACAGGCAGGGCGTGAGGGTGTGCGGCATGAGCGAGATGTGGACGACGGCGATGGCGGGCGCGGCAGCCGGCCTGGGGGTGGCGATGCCCGTGGGGGCGATGGGCGTGCTGCTCATCCAGGAGGGCATGCGCGACCGCCGGGGTGCGGTGGCCGCGGCCGCCGCCGTGGCGGTCGTCGACTTCACTTACGCAGCCGTGGCGACCGCGCTCGGCCCGCTGGTCGCCTCCGCGCTCTCCGGCGTGGAGGCCTGGGTCAGGCTGGTGTCGGCCACGGTGCTGGCGGTGATCGCGGTGCGGGGACTGCTCGCCGCACGGGCAACCGGGCCCGCCGCGCCGGGAGAGAGCATGGGCGGCGCCGGGCCGGTGCGTACGTTCACCCGGTTCGCCGCGCTCACTCTGATCAACCCCACCACCGCGTTGTACTTCGCCGCCCTGACCACCGCTCAGGGAGCGGATCTCAGCAGCGGCGGGGCCGGGCTGGTCTTCGTGGGCGGGGTGTTCGTCGCCTCGATGGTGTGGCAGCAGCTGCTGGTGGCGGCGAGCGGCCTCGCGGGCGCGCGGATCTCGGACACGGCCCGCGCATGGACCTTCCGGATCGGATACGGCCTCGTCGCGGTGTACGCGGTCAAGGTGGCGCTGCCCCTGCCGTAAAGGTCGTTCCCCGCGCTGACGAGCCCGGTACGCAGCGCCAACACCGCTACCCCCTCATCTTGTTACGTACGAGTAGCGGGGAGAATGATGCGGTCCGGGAGCGCGGACGACCTGTCCCGTGAAACGACCCCATGGCGACAGATGGCGACAGATGGAGGACGACGAGTGAGTGACCTCTTCCCGGCGCTGGCGGCCGGTACGGACCGGCACGCCCTCCGTTTCGGCGAACGTGCGCTGACGTACGGCGAGCTGGCCGGTGCGGCGGGTTCGCTGGCCGGCCGGATCACTGCCGCGCGGCGGGTCGCCGTCTGGGCCACGCCCACGCTGGAGACAGCGGTGGGTGTGGTGGCTGCGCTGCTGGCCGGTGTGCCTGCCGTGCCGCTGAACCCGAAAACGGGTGAGCGCGAGCTGGCGCATATCGTCGCGGACAGTGCGCCGTCGGTGGTGCTGGCCGGGCCGGACGAGGAACTGCCGTCGGCGCTCGGCGCGTTGGAGCGGATCGACATCGCGGTCGCGGGTGCCGCCGGCCCGCTGCCACCGGAGCCGGACCCCGAGACGCCCGCCCTGATCGTCTACACCTCGGGGACGACGGGGCCTCCCAAGGGCGCCGTACTGCCGCGCCGCGCGATCGCCACGACTCTGGATGCGCTGGAGGACGCCTGGCAGTGGACCGCCGACGACGTCCTCGTGCACGGCCTTCCGCTCTTTCACGTCCACGGTCTGATCCTGGGCATCCTCGGCCCACTGCGGCGCGGCGGGGAGGTACGGCACTTGGGGAGGTTCACGGCGGAGGGCGTGGCACGCGAGCTCGCGAACGGCGGGACGATGCTCTTCGGTGTACCGACGATGTACCACCGACTGGCCGAAGCGCTCGATACGGACCCCCGGTTGGCGAAGGCGCTGGCGGGTGCGCGGCTGTTGGTGTCGGGTTCTGCGGCGCTGCCTCTGCACGACCACGAGCGGATCGCGGCGGCGACGGGACGGCGGGTGATCGAGCGGTACGGGATGACCGAGACGCTGATGAACACCTCCGTACGCGCCGACGGCGAAGCGCGTCCGGGGACGGTCGGCGTCCCGCTGCACGGCGTCGAGCTGCGGCTGGTCGACGAGAGCGACGGCATCGGCGAGATCCAGGTGCGCGGACCGAACCTCTTCACGGAGTATCTGAACCGGCCCGACGCGACCGAGGCGGCCTTCGACGGCGACTGGTTCCGTACCGGCGACATGGCGAGCCGCGACCCGGACGGCTATGTACGGATCGTCGGCCGCAAGGCCACCGACCTGATCAAGAGCGGCGGCTACAAGATCGGCGCGGGCGAGATCGAGAATGCGCTGCTTGAACATCCGGCGGTACGCGAGGCGGCGGTGACCGGGGAGCCGGACGCGGACCTGGGTGAGCGGATCGTCGCCTGGATCGTGCCGGCGGACCCCTTGGCGCCGCCCGCGCCGGAGGAACTGTCCGCACATGTGGCCGCGCAGCTCGCGCCGCACAAACGCCCGCGCGAGGTCCGCTTCCTCGATGCGCTGCCCCGCAACGACATGGGCAAGATCATGAAGCGGGCGCTCCATGGGTGAGCGGGTGACGGCCCGCGAGGCGATCGCGCTGGTCTGCGACGACTTCGTGGAGGCCGAGCCGGTCGGCCGGCCTTGCGTGCCGGACGGCCCGATCGCCTGGGAGGGGTACGACGCGGCCCGCGCGAGGGCCGCGGAGCGTACGGGCTCGAAGGAGTCCGTCGTGTACGGCGAGGCCACGCTCGGCGGCCGTCGGTGTGTGGTGGTCTCCTTCGAATTCGGCTTCCTGGGCGGCTCGTTGAGTATTCGCGCCGGGGACCGCTTGGAGGCCGCGTACGGCGCGGCGCGCGAACGGAGGCGACCGCTGATCTCGCTGATCGCGACTGGCGGCAGCCGTATGCAGGAGGGCATGGTCGCCCTCTCCCAACTCCAGCGCGTGGCCCATGCGTCGGTGCTGCTGCGCGACGCGGGTGTCCCGCACATCGCGGTCCTCCGCGACCCGACGACGGGCGGCGGCTGGGCCACACTCGGCGCGGGCGCGGACGTGATCCTGGCCCTGCCGACCGCACAGGTGGGCTTCGCAGGCTCCCGCGTACGCCCGCCGGAGGCGGATCCGGCGGCATACACGGCGGAGGGCCAACTGGCCTCGGGTCAGATCGACGCGATCGTGCGCGGTGAGGATCTGCGGGAGGTGCTTGCGTACTGGGCGGGAGCGCTGGGCGCGGGGCTCGCGGGAGCGGAGGCCGAGGGCCACGCTGCGGACGGGCCCGGGGTCCCGGGCGCCCCGCCGGCAGCGGGCACCCCGGGAACGGGCAGCGGCGCCGGGGCGGGGCTCACCGCCGAGGGCGAACACGCCGGCCAAGCCGCGAGCGCCCCCGAGAGCGGGCCCGTCGGCACGCCCGGTGCCGCTGGGCCGCAGGCCGCCCCGGCGGTCGCCGACCCGCCCCGTGTCGAGCCCGCTCCACCTCCGTACGCCCTCGGCGGGGCCCCCCTCCCCCTCACCGGATGGGACGCCGTCCAGCAGGCCCGCGCGCCCGGACGGCCCCGTGCCGAGGCGTATCTCGATCAGTACTTCACACACCGCCACCCCCTCCACGGCGATCGCTGCGGCGGCACCGACCCCGGGCTGCTCTGCGGTGTAGGGCTGCGCGACGGGCGGCCCATCGCGTACGTCGCCCAGTGCGGCACCCCGACCCGGCCCGCCGGGTACCGCACCGCCGCCCGTGTCGTACGGCTCGCCGACCGGGCAGGGATTCCCGTGCTCACACTCATCGACACCCCGGGCGCGGCCAATGACGCCGAGGCCGAGCGGGCCGGCGCGGGCGCGGCGATTGCCGAGCTGTTCTCGGCCATCGCCGCCGCCCGTACTCCGCTGACCAGCCTTCTCATCGGTGAGGGCGGCTCGGGCGGGGCGCTCGCGCTCGCCGCTCCCGGCAACACCTGGGCCACACCGGACAGTTACTTCTCCGTCATCGCCCCGGAGCTCGCCGCCGCGATCCTCAAGCGCGGGCCCGAGCAAGTGCCCCGGACCGCGGACCAGTTGCGGCTGCGGCCCCAGGACCTGGTGGAGCTGGGCGTCGTACGCGGGATCGTCGCCCCGGACCCCGTCAACCCGAACGCAGCACCGACGGACGGTCCAGCCTCCCCAGCAGGCTGACAAAGCTCATCGACTTCGACCGGTCCCGCGAGGGCTCCAGCGGTCTGTTCCACGCCCGGCTTGAGCGTCCGGCCGGTGTCCCGCCGACCAACGGCGTCTTCCAGCCGAAGATCTTCGAAGCCCCGTCGGAGGGCGTACGGGAGACCTGGCTGGGTCTGCGCCGCGTGCCCACGCTCACGGCCGGGCCGACGCCGCTGGACGAGTTCGTCCTCACCGACGTCGAGGTGAAGGCCGAGGAGATGTGGCGCGGCACCGGCGCACCGGCGTTCACCGGGTACTGCGCCGTCGACCCGGCTGCACGAGATCCCGGTCGTCGAGCCGGTCGAGTCCGTGCTCGGCATCAATACGACGCTCACTCCGGCGGGCACGGAGACGGTCCCGGTCAAAGCAGGCCTGACCGCAGGTCAGGGCGTCGGGTCGCGGGCGTCGTACCGGGCGAAGCCGCGCCAGCGCAGCGCGAGCAGGGAGATCGCCAGCACACAGGCGATCCCGCCGCCGGTCACGGTCACGGCCGGCGAGGTCAGATCGGCGACGCTGCCGGCCAGGAAGTCGCCGAGCCGCGGGCCACCCGCGACGACGACGATGAAGACACCCTGCAGCCGGCCGCGCATCTCGTCCGGGGCGGCCGTCTGCATCATCGTGTTGCGGAAGACCATCGAGACGGTGTCCGCGAACCCGGCGAGGGCGAGGAAGAACAGTCCGAGCCAGAGGTTGCGGATGAGCCCGAAGACGGCGATCGCCGTACCCCAGGCACCGACGGCGAGCAGAATCGCCAGCCCGTGCCGCCGGATCCGCCCCTGCCATCCGGAGAACACCCCGCCGAGCAGCGCCCCGAGAGCGGGCGCGGCGGCCAGCAGTCCGGTGGTGCGGGCGTCGCCGCCGTACCAGACCACGGCGACGGCCGGGAAGAGCGCCCGCGGATGGGCCAGGATCATGGCGCAGAAGTCCGAGAAGAACGTCATCCGGAGGTTGGGCCGGGTGGCGAGGAAACGCAGCCCGTCCAGGACGGACGCCTTCTTGGCGCCTGCGAGACGGTCCGGGCGCATCGAGGGCAGTCGCCACATCGCGTACAGGGACGCGGAGAAGGCGACGGCATCGATGAGATACGCGGTCTGATAGCCGGCGAATCCGACGATGAGCCCGCCGAGCATCGGCCCGAGGAGTGTCCCGGAGGTCATGGTCATCGAGGAGAGCGCGTTGGCGGCGGGCAGCTGCTCGGGCGGCAGCAGCCGGGGGATCATCGCGCTGCGGGCCGGGGAGTTGACGGCCGCGCACACGGCCTGGAGCGCGACGACGGCGTACAGGAACCAGACACGGTGGAACTCTGCGAGGGCGGCGGTGGCGAGCCCGGCCGACAGCACGGCGGACCCGCTCGCGGAGACGAGCCCGAGCTTGCGCCGGTCCACGGTGTCGGCGATCGCACCGCCGTAGAGTCCGAACGCCAGGAGCGGCACCAGGGAGCAGAGCCCGACGAGGCCGACGGCGAAGGTGGACCGGGTGATGTCGTAGACCTGGAGGGATATCGCGAGCGCGGTCATCCCCTGACCGACCCAGGAGATCGTGTTGCCGAACCAGAGCCGCCGGTAGTGGACGGAGCTGCGGAGGGGAGTGAGGTCGGCGAGTATCCGACGGCGCGGAGGTCGGGCGGTCTCCGTCATATGGCGTGGCTGTGGCGGGCCCGGCGCGCGTGGAGGGCAGTGCGTCCGGTGAGGCTGGTCGTCGGCATGACGGGCAGTATATGGACGCGCCCGGAGCGGGCCCCTTACCTGTCGGCCCCTCACCTGTCCGGTTGTCCGTCCGGGGAGCGGTGCGGGGGGACGGTGGTCCTGGCGCCGGCCGCCGCTGTACCGGCGGTGATGCGCAGGGCCGGGCGTACGCTGGTGACACCGAGGACATTTCGCACACCGGCCGTCGTGCCGGCGCTGTTTTCGGCGGTTCACCCACATCGGCGCTTCAACAACGCCCGGCCGGTTCGCGCCGGTCCGGAGCAGGGTGGGAAGTGAGGTCATGGACAACCTCGTCACCGTGCTGGCGATCCTCGCGATGATCATCGCGGCCGCGCTCGCGATCCATCTGGTCAACGGCTATCAGGACGAACGCATCGCGGCACTCCCCTTCGGCGGTCGTACCAGGCCGGCCGGCCGGCGCCATGCGCGCCACGAGCGTCGGCACACCGCACGCGAGTGGCTCCGGCTTCACCGTCACGCGGGGAAGTGACGGCCGCGGCCCATACCCCGGAAGTGCGCCCCTGGCCGGGGAGCCGGCTCGACGCGCGCCGACACTCCTCGGCGAATAGCGTGGCGAATAGCGTGAAAGAACGGGAAATTTCCTCGAGCTGGAGGCTTGGACCATGGCCGCGCTACCGGAAGGCACGCCCTGTTGGGCCGACGCGATGTTCCCCGACCTGGAAGCCGCGAAGAGCTTCTACAGCGAGCTGATGGGCTGGACCTACGACGAGGGATCGGAAGAGTTCGGCAACTACACGCAGGCGCGCTCGGACGGCAGGCTGGTGGCCGCCGTCGTACCGCAGATGCCCGGCATGGAAAGCCCGGCGGCCTGGAACCTCTACTTCGCCTCTCCGGACGCGGCCGCGACAGCCGCGAAGATCCGTGAGAACGGCGGAACGCTGCTGATGGAGCCCATGCAGGTCGGCGAGTTCGGCACCATGGCGACCGCGCAGGACCCCAGCGGCGTGTCCTTCAGCGTCTGGCAGCCGGGTGCCCACGAGGGCTTCGAGAAGACGGGCGAACCCGGCTCGTTCGCGTGGGCCGAGATCACCACACGGGACGCCGCCAAGGCGGACGCCTTCTTCACCGCGACCTTCCCCTTCGAGGTGCAGAAGATGAAGCACGAGGTCGTCGATTTCCACCTCTGGAACATCGGCGGCCGGCCGGTGGCGGGCCGGATGAAGATGACCGACGACTTCCCGCCCGATGTCCCGCCGCACGTCAATGTGTACTTCGCCGTGGCGGACTGTGACGCCGCGATCGCCACGGTCAACAAGCTCGGCGGGCAGGTGCACTTCGGCCCGATGGACAGCCCCTTCGGCCGCTTCGCGACGGTCGCGGACCAGCAGGGCGCGGTCTTCTCGGTGATCGACCTGCAGACCACGAAGGGCGAGATGCCTGAGATGACTTGACCGCGGGAAGGCACAGGCGGCCCGCGGACAAAGGGTCGTCATCCGGCGGCGCGACCGGACTACGCCCGACCGGCCACTGCCCGACCGGCTTCCGCCCCACCGGCCTCCGCCCGACCGGCTTCCGCCCGACCGTGGCGCGGCCGCGCGTGGTCCAGCCGCGCCGTGTCGGCCCTGTCCGGGAGGCGCAGGCCGGCCGGAGCCGGCTCCAGCACCTTGGCGGGGCGCAGCCCAAGAGCCGTTCGCACGGGCCGGTCGTGCCGCTTCTCCTCGGCCGAACCATTGCTGACACGCCGGAGGCTGGACTGGGGCTGCGCGGCGTACGGATCCGACGGCACCGAATCCGGCTCCGTCCCGCGCGCGGGCGGCGGGGGCGGCGGGCAGCTCGGGGAGGCGCAGTCGTCGCCGGTCTGCGGTGAGGTGTTGACGTCCTTGGTGAACGGTGAACCCACATCGGCGCTCGGCCGGACCTTGGGGGTGCCGGCGGCAACGTTGTCAGTTACCCATCGCTGCGCCGCTGATCCGTCACGGACCTTGACCACCACGGTCGTTGCCGGATCCGGCGAGATCGGGACGAGTGCCAGTCCGTCGTTCCACCGGGGGATCACATTGCCCTGGATGGTCAGGTCGTAGCGTACGTCCGCGGCGTTCGCCGCCGACGCCGCCGTGCAGGCGCTCAGCACGGCCACACCATCCATCTCGTGGGAGTTCAGGCACAGGTCCGGGGCGGCGGAGCTGCGCAGCAGCCCGTCGTCCTCGTACACCCACGTCTGCGTCACGGTGGTCGAGCACACCGCCATCACCGCCTCGGCACCCGGCGCGGCCCTGCGGTCACGGATGTCAAGACAGAGACCGGCGTCGGCATTGCGCAGTCTGGTGTTCAGCGGGCCCGCCGGGAGTCCGGCGGATGTGGTCGACGGCTGCGGTGAGTGGCCGGACGGCATCTGGGATCCGGCTGCGGGAGGCGCGTCGGTGGTGACCGAGCCGCTCGGGACGGACGGTCCCGCGTAGTCGCTGTCGTTCGACCAGAGCGCCGAGACGGCGGTCACGACGAGCGCGCCGGCCACCAGCAGCCCGAGCCCGGTGAGGACGACCTTCGGCCGGGCCAGTAGCAGGTGCCGGCCGGGGAAGGTCATACGGGGCAGTGCGCGCGGGCGCCCGGCCTTCGAGTGCCGGCCCGTACTGCGGACCGTGCCTTCTCTGCTCTGCGCCCGGGCGCTGTTGCGGGCAGGTCGCGATTCCAGGTAGCCGCGTGCGGCCTGGCCGAGGAGGCCCTCGGCCAGCAGCACGGCCAGCCGGCCGTCCAGGTGGTTGAGCTGTTCGGCGGCGTAACGGCAGTACTGACACTCCGCCAGATGCTTCTGGATGTCCGGGATCAGAGTGCCGCCGCGGCGCAGTGACACATCGAGGAGACGGCTGTAGTGGCGGCAGTCCTTGTCCGGCGCGAGTTCGACATGAGCCCGCAGACAGCCCGCGCGGAAGAGCTCACGCGCCTGTTCGAGTTGGACCGCCGCACCGCGCGAGTCAATGGCCAACAAACCTGCCGGTACGGATATGCCCTCCGCCTCGACCTCCCCATGCCAGAGCAGGCATTGGAGGGGACCCGGCATTGCGTGGAAAGCGCGGGAGACCAACTCCCGATTCTCCGGCAGAGTGAACATGTCGACTCTGAGGGTGCGACCGCCGTCCGGATACTGGAGTTCGGGCAGGGCGAGGACGTACTGGTCGTTCGCCCACCCCTTGGCTATTTGACGCGCAGTCAACAATAGAAGCGGACGAAGAGCCGCTGTCGACCTTGCCTTCCGGAGATTCTCCAGCACCTTGCTGAACGCCGCCGTGGCCAGCATCGAGGCGGCTTTCGCCGACGGGGTGCAGATCGAGGCGTAGTCGAACACCGATTGCCAGTGCCTCGCCAGCAGCACTGCTACGGGCCGCGCCTCGTCCTCCCCGCCGCTGGTCCGCAGCGCGGCCGCGAGCCCTTCGTCGGAGTCCCCGGAGCTGAGGCCGGTATGGGAGGGAGGGACGGGACCCGGGGTACGGGGATTCTGCATAGAAGTCTTTCCATCCAGGGCATTGCATGGGGGGTGCAGGCCTCTCAGTCCCGGTCAACCGCCTGTTCTTTCAGGGCAGTTGAAAGGGCACAACTGATTGGTACATACCTTACGGAGGGGCCACGCCGATGTTTTCGCAGTGACTTACCGCCGGGTAATTAGAACGCTTGAGCAGAATCGTCATGTTAGGACGTGAGGAAGCACACCCTTACACAACCCACCTGCATGGAACAAGAGTTCCGGACAGCATCCATTCCCGGTGCACCAGAACAAGAAAGGACCACGCTTCACGGCCGCGCACAGCGCGTGGCCGGGGTGCGCAAGTGCATCCGCTTCCGCGCCCGCCCTTGATCAGAATTGAGCGCTTTTGGCTGTCGAGTGTGGAGTACAGACCGCGACGAGGTACTCCCACTGACGCGGCAACACGGCTCGTTCCAGCTCGTCGGAAACAGCCACAGCTGGGGCTGCGGCCGGGGCTCGTGCTGCTACGGCGACTGCGGCTGCGGCTGCGACCATCACAGCGTCACGGTGAGGACCTCCGTCGCCTTGACACTGGTCCATACGGAAGTCCCGTCGGCGAGGCCCAGTTCGGCGGCGGCCGGCGGAGTGATCTCGGCGACGAGGTCCGGTGCCTGATCCGAGGTGACCAGGATGCGCAGCCGGCTGCCGGTGGCGGTGATTTCCCTGACGGTGCCCGGCCAGACGTTGCGCGGGCTGCCGCCGGGCCTGTCGCGGTGGACGGACACCGCTTCCGGAGCGATGATCGCGAGGGCCTCGGTGCCCGCGGGCACCGGATCCGCGACGACGAGCAGCCCGCCGCCGGAGAGCGCGAGACCGTCCGCCGTCGCGATCCCGGGCCAGGCGTTGCGGCCGAGCATCCGGGCCACCCACGGGGAGCGGGGATGCCGGGTGACCTCGGTGGGCGGCGCGTCCTGCAGGGCGCGGCCCTCGTCGAGCACAAGAACCCGGTCGGCCAGCGACAGGGCTTCCACGGGGTCGTGGGTGACGATCAGGCAGACGCCGCCGAAGCCGTCGAGGTGGGTGCGCAAGGTGTGGCGCACCTGGGCGCGGGTGGTCTGATCGAGTGCGGCGAGAGGTTCGTCCAGGAGCAGCAGGCGGGGCCGGGCGGCCAAGGCCCGTGCCAGGGCGACGCGTTGGGCCTGGCCGCCGGAGACCTGGGCCGGCTTGCGGTGTGCGAGGTGTCCGACGCCGAGCCGGTCGAGCCACTGCTGGGCGGCGCGGCGGGCCTCGGCGCGCGGGACGCCATGGGCGCGCAGCCCGTACGCGGTGTTGGCGAGGGCTGTGAGGTGCGGGAAGAGCGCGCCGTCCTGCGGGACCCAGGCCACCCCGCGTCGGTGCGGGGGCAGTTCACCGACGTCGGTGTCGCCGAGGCGCAGCGCTGCGTGTGCGCGGGGCGTGAGGCCGAGGAGCGCGCGCAGCAGGGTGGTCTTGCCCGCGCCGTTGGGGCCGACGACGGCGATGGTGGTGCCCGGTTCGGCGTCCAGGGTGAGCCGGTTGAAGCCGGTGACCTCGGCGTGCAGCGACCAATGCTCCTGCGAGGCAGGTGACTTGAGGTCTTCGGGGGTCACCGCCGGTGGCGGTTCCGCGTCGTCCGCCGGAGGTGCGGGCTTGCGTGAACGGTCGCTCGGTGTTCCGGTCCAGCGGCCGCGCAGGGCGATGAGCACCATCATGGCGATGGCGAGCAGCAGCAGGGAGACGGAGATCGCCGCTTCCGGCTGGTCCTGGAGGAGCAAGTACACCTGGAGCGGCAGGGTCTGCGTCGTACCGGGCAGATTGCCGGCGAAGGTGATGGTCGCGCCGAACTCGCCGAGCGCCCGCGCCCAGGTGAGGGCGGCTCCGGCGATGAGTCCGGGGGCCACCATGGGCAGGGTGACGGTGAAGAACACCCGTACCGGCGAGGCTCCGAGGGAGGCCGCGGTCTCCTCGTAGCGCGGCCGCAGCCCTGCCAGTGCGCCTTCGAGGCTGATGACGAGGAACGGCATCGCCACGAACGTCGCGGCGACGACGGCGCCCCAGGTGTGGAAGGGCAGGGTGATGCCGAAGGTGTTTTCCAGCCAGGGGCCGAGCAGGCCACGGCGGCCGAACCCGAGGAGGAGCGCGACGCCTCCGACGGTGGGCGGCAGCACCATGGGCAGCAGCACGAGGGAGCGTACGAGCGCCTTGCCGGGGAATTCGACGCGGGCCAGCAGCCAGGCCAGCGGCACCCCGAGCAGCAGCGAAAAGCCGAGCGCCCAGAAGGAGACGAGCAGCGACAGCCGCAGGGCCTCGGTGACGCCGGGACTGGTCAGATGACTGCCGAGATCGCCCCATGGCGTACGGGCGAGGATGCCGATCAGCGGCATCAACAGGAACGCGATCGCGAGGAGCGCGGGCACGGCGAGCGCGACAGGGGGGCGGTTGCCGCGAGTGCGGAGGCGTCTCATCGGGTGTTCCTGGGGTATCGGGGGTTCCTCGGGTACCGGGGCGTTCCTGGAGTATCCGGTGTTCCTGGGATCGAGTGACGGTCACGGGCTGCCCGGTCCCCCGTACCGGGCAGCCCACGCACGGCGGTTACGGCTGCTGGAAGCCCGCGTCCTGGAGGATCTTCTGCGCCTCGGGCGTGGAAAGCCACGCCACGAACGCGGCGGCGGCCTCACTGTTCCTGGACGTCTTCAGGGTCGCGGCCGGGTACTGGGCGATGGCGTTCTGCGCGTCGGGGATCTCGACGGCGTCGACCTTGTCGGTGGCCGTGGCGGCGTCCGTCTTGTAGACGAGGCCGGCATCGGCCTCACCGAGCTCGACCTTGCCGAGTACGGCGCGGACGTTGGGCTCCTGCGAGACCGGCTTCACGACGATCTTCTGCGCGTCCAGGATCTTCTTGCTGTAGCGGCCGACCGGGACCTCGGGCGCGGCGAGTACGACCTTCAGCTTGGTGTCGGCGAGGTCCTTCAGCTCGTCGACCTTCTTCGGGTTGCCCTCGACCGTGGCGATGACCAGACGGTTCCTGGCGATGACCGTCGGCGTGCCCGTGTCGGACTTCAGACCGTCCATGGTCTTGGTGTCCGCGGTGACCAGCGCGTCGGCGGGGGCGCCCTGCTTGACCTGTGCGGCCAGTTCCTGGGACCCGGCGAAGGAGAACTTCACCTTGGTGCCCGGGTGCGACTTCTCGTACGCGGCGCCGGCCGTCTTGAAGACGTTGGTCAGCGAAGAGGCGGCCAGCACGGTCAGGTCGGCCTGGGGAGCGGAGCTCGCGCTCTTCTTCGAACCGCCCGCGCTGTCCTTCTTGCTGTCGTCGCTGCCGCAGGCGGCGAGCGGCACGAGCAGGGCCGCGGTGAGTACGGCGGCGGCGGTACGGCGCCCGTTGAAGGCGTACGACATGGCGGGTCTCCTTGGTGAAGCGGTGGGAACAGGCCGCGTCGGGGACGGGCGACGCCGCTGCAAGGGTGGGATACGGAGGGGGATTCAGGCGCGGTCGATGTGCACGCTGGTCGACTTCACGCGGGCGGTGGCCCGCATGCCGACTTCCAGCCCCAGCTCCTCGACGGCTTCCCGGGTCAGCAGGGAGACCAGTCGGTGCGGGCCGGCCTGGATCTCGACCTGTGCGGCGACATCGCCGAGCTTGACCGCGGTGACGATGCCGGGGAATGCGTTACGGGCCGAGGTGTACGAGGCGTCCTCCTCACCGGTGCCGCTCTGGGCGACCTCGATGGAGAAGGCGGCCAGATCGCGGCCGTCGATGAGCCGACGGCCACTTTCGTCGCGGTGGGTCGCGACCCGCCCGGCATCCGCCCAGCGGCGCGCGGTGTCGGGGCTGACGCCCAGCAGACGCGCCGCCTGGCCGATTGTGTAGGACTGCATATGCGACACGGTAGGCAGCATCAGCCAGCATTTACAAGCCATCGCGCTCCACTCCGTAGCAAATGCCAGAGCAGCTGGAGGAAACCCCAAGCGCGGCGCCCGGCCGCTGCCCGGTCCCGTGGCTACGGTGGATTCATGAGCCTGAGCATCCGCAATCAGATCCCCGGCACGGTCGTCTCCGTCACGCCCGGCGAGGTGATGGCGACGGTCAAGGTCCGGCTCGACGGCGGCCAGGAGATCACAGCCGCGATCACGCTGGAGGCCGTCAAGGAGCTGGGCCTCGCCGCGGGCTCCTCCGTACGCACCCTGATCAAGGCCACGGAGGTCGCTCTGGCCATCGGCGCGATCGAGGGCCTGAGCATCCGCAACCGGATCCCCGGCACCATCACCGAGGTCACCACCGGCGGCGCCATGGCAGGCGTCAAGGTGACCGTCGCCGGCGGCGAGCTGACGGCCGCGATCACCAAGGACGCGGTCACCGAACTGAGTCTCGCCGCCGGGTCCTCCGTCATCGCCCTGATCAAGTCGACCGAGATCTCCCTCGCGAGCGTCTGAGGTCAGCTCTGCATCGCCGGCTCCGCGGGGACGGCGCAGGCTCCCACCCAGACGCTGGTGATCGCGCTGATGCAGAGCGCCCGCACCGGCCGAACGGCACGGGCGAACGGCACGGGCGAACGGCGCCACCGGCAGACCGGCCGCCTCGTCGAGGCGCTGCCGCCCATCGCGGTGACTCGAGCGATGTGCCGGGTCGCGGCATTCGTCGAGCTGCGGGTCTCAGCGCCTGACGCTCTGTCGGCGGCCACCGGCACGCCCCCGGCGGATCGAGGCGACGATCACGGTGGACAGCGTCGCCCAAGACACAGCCCGGGTCAGGGAATTGGCCGTCCGGGCCTCCGCCGGGGCGCAGAGCGCCGCTTCGCCCCCGCCGGCTGAAACGCCGTTCCTTCGAGACCCGCCGGATCGCCGGAGCGCCACCCGGTTCGAGGTGCCCTCAGGGGCGGTGGGCTCACTACAGCCGACGAGCAGGAGGCCGAGTACATCACAGGGGCGAAGAGAATCACCGCACCTGAGAGGACGTTCAGCGCCAGGAGGTGAACGCCGTTGACTCGGGTGAGCCGTGGCTGTCGGCTCGGACGCCGAAGCGGGTGGCGCCGGTGTGACCAGCCACTACCTCCAAGGGAGTTGCGTATCCCACGTTTCAGCCGCTGATTGAACACTGACTCTCTCCGGCCCGTTGACCTCGGTAACCGGTGCCCCGCCCAGACCGGCGAGTAAGTGAGGTTCGCACATGCCAAGGATCCTTCCTAAAGACACCGAGCGGCGCCTTCCGGCCGCCGGCTGCCGCCCAGCCTGGTCGGCCGACCACGGTTCCTTCCAGCGACTCACGGACTGAGCGGTCGAACCCATGGACTATTGCTCCCCCTGCCGCCGCGCCCTCAACGGCGCCGTGACGTGCCCGGAGTGCGGGGCATACGACTCCGACATGGCACCGCCGAGCGATCTGAGCGGCGGTGCTCGGGCAGCCGACCTGGCGGTGCTGGATGCCCTCGTCATCGAGGGACCGGGCACCTTCGAGTCCCCCGACGTTTCCTGGTCCCCCACTCCCTCAGCCGATGTGCCCGCAGCCCGGCGCCGCCGCTGTCCGCCGCGACTGAAGAAGTACGGCGGTCGGACTCTTGCCGCGGCCACCCTGGCCATGCTCGGCGGCCTGGCCGCGGCATCGCTGCTGCCCCAGCAGTCCGCCGGCAACCCACAAGCAGCGCCGAGCCCGGAACAGGCATCCCCCGACGAGCCCCATGTCCCCGTCACCGAATCACCCAGGGCCTCACGTTCACCGGAACGTCCGGCCACGCACCCGGCCAGAGGAAGCGTCCGGGAGCGCAACGGTGGTGCGACTCGGCGCCCTCGGGCGACGGCCACTCAACCACCGGCTTCCCACACTCCCGCAGCCCCCACCAGTCCACCCGTGAAAGCCAGGCCGACGCCCCGCCCCTCCAGTGACCGCCCCGGCCACTCGGCCTCGCCGACGGCGCCCCCTTCCGCAAGTCCTACCGGCAGTGCCAGCACCTCGCCCACGAGCAGTCCCGCGCCGAGCACCACGGGTGTGCCATTGACCGATGCACATGGGGAACGGACGGAGCCGTTGCTGCCTGACCGACGCCGAAGCGGGGCGGTCGGTGGCACGATCACCGGAAGCTGACCGATGCGATCGCCGAGCCGCTCCCCCTGCCTGTGGTCACCACGGCAACCGGCGCGGGCGCAGCGAAAGGGCCCGGCAGGCGGTCCCGGCGGCGGCCGACGACCTGCTCGCCGAGAAGGGCTTCGCGGGCGTCACGATGGAGGGCATCGCGGCGGGAGCCGGTGTCGCCAAACAGACCATCTACCGCTGGTGGAACACCAAGACCGACGTCCTGGTGAACGCCTTCCTGCAGGACCTGGCCGAGGAGCTGACCCCGCCCGATCACGGCGACATCGCCCTCGGCCTACGCGCCTATCTGCGCCAACTGGGCCATTTCCTCAGCCAGTCCGACGCCGGAGCCGTCTTCAAGGCCCTCATCGCACAGACACAGCACGATCCGGTATTCGCCGAGAACTTCCGGCCCAGGTACCTCGACGAGTAGCGCCGCCGCGACCGCCTGCCACTGGAACGCGCCGCGCGACGGGGCCAACTGCCCACCGCCGCCGCCTGAGCGACGTCCTTCACTACTTGGTGCGCAGCATGAGGGCGAGGCGCGTGTTGTCGCCGTAGACGCCCGTCTCGTCACCGCGGACGCCGTACCACTGCTGGAATCTGGCCACGGCCGCTCGGACCTCCTTGTCATAGCGACCATCGATCGCGCCGCCGTCGTACATGTTCGGGACCTGGAGCAGACGGACCTGCAGCTCGTACACCCCGTGGCCGCTGTCGCCCTGGCGCAGCACGCCCGTGCCCGGGATCTCGGGGAGCGTGGGAGCGGGTTTGTCGGGCAGCGGCGGCCGGTCCAGTTGCTCGGAGGGCGCGGACGGGACCGGCGGTGCGGGGTTGTCGCGGATCAGCGGCGAAGAGGCGAGGATCAGTCCGCTCAGGGCGCCCAGTCCGAAGACTCCGGCGACACGAGTGTCCCGCCGGTCGGTGAAGCGCCGCCATCCTCGGCCTCTGTTCCTCGCGTGCGCGCGGACGGGTGGCGGTGGCGGTGGCACCTCCGAGGACGGGGCGAGGAGTTGGTCCGAGGGCGTGGCCGGGCGCCGGGGGGTAGCCGACCGGTCGGTGTACGAGCGCGGGCCGGTCCAGCCGCGCGCGCCCTCTTGCGGGGGAGGGAAGGTCACCGGCGGTGCGGCGTACGTCGAGCCTGCGCCACGCGCCATCGGCGGCTTTCCCACCGGCGGTGGCGTTCCTAATGACGGGGGCGGAACAGGCTCCAGATTCGTGGCGCGCAACCACAGCGGCTCCACCACGACATCCTTCGGAGCGTGGACCGGCCGTTCGCCACCGGTCCGCGGCGGCTCCACCACATACGGCTCGACGGCGTGCGGAAGATCCGGATCCAGGCACTCGTGCCCAGGACCCACCGGCTGTGTCCGTCGGGGTGGGGGCGGAGCCGGGGGCAAGGACGGGGGCGGATGAGTGAAGTCTGCGTCCCTGGTCGGTTCGCTGGGTTGTTGCCAGGTCGGCGGCGGGGACTCGGGCCGGCCCTCCTGCTCGCCGACCGCGTAGAGGTCGGCGCGGGCGGCGTCCAAGGCGTCCAGCACGGCCTGGAAGGAGTCCCGTATCTCTTGCGCGAGATCAGGACCTGGGCTGTGAGCTCGCTGAGGTTCGGTGTCGTTGAATCCCACCGGCAGTCCTCCTCAACCGACGTCCCTGGAATGTCTTGTCACGGACAGGCCGGCGATGTCTTTCATGGGCGGATACGCATCAAAACGTCGGACGGTGGTCGCAGGGGTGGGTCTGTGATGGAGAGCCGGGCGACACGGGTCGGGCTTCGCTGTTTCGTTGTGAGGCGATACGCAGTCCGTGCGGCCATGTCTCAACCTGCCTTCCGGGATGTGGCCCACATCTCGTCGATTCCTCGAGGTGTTGACGCCTGCCGCGGCCCGCCGAGCGCCGACTCGGACGTGGACACACGGTCGTGGGTCCGCCGGAGCGAGGGATGTCCGCGTGGACCGGTAAAAGCGTGTTCTGCATGGCCAGTTGATCCTTGGGCTTGCCATGAGGAGTGGGCGGTGGGGAGCCGGACGCCTGGACACACGGCCCGACGGGCGCAAGAGCTTCGCCCGGCCGACTGTCGCGAGCTCCTGACCGTCGCGCACAGCAGCTCGGCGGCCCGATCGTGTTGGCCGGGACAACCTCAACACGCCCTGGCTTCCGGCATGCGGGAGTTCATCGCCGGTCGGGAGTGGCTGACCGTCCACCAGCTGCCGTCCTACGCGCCCGGCCTCGACCCCGTCGAAGTGCCGGCCTACTCCGGCGGACGCGCGGCACCACGCCTGCCCGGGGCCAGCAGGACGACCGTGTCCCCCGGCCCAGGCAGCGGTGTGCCGGCTTCCGTGACCGGATCGAGGCGACCGTCCGGGCGTACCAGGAACAGCGGGTCGCAACCGGGCGGCAGGGCACCGCCGGCGGGCTGCGTCAGGACGGCCGCCCCGTCCTCGTATCTGCGGGAGATGGTCGGCCAGGTCAGATCCGCGCCGAACAGGGCCTCGCCACCGATGAACGGCGCCACCACGCCGCGGCTCTCGGGCGGTGCACCAAGGTGGTGGACCGCCCCCGCCACGCTGCCACGCAGAATCGCTGCCGCCAGTGCGTTGAAGTCGTCCTCGGCGGTGAGGAAGAACACCGCCGTGATGCCCTCCAGCTGTGGGCCCTCGCCCGTGACGGCGGCCAGTAGTTCACCGGGCGCAATCTCGATCCCGGCCTGCCTGATGCGTTCGCGCTGCTGCTCCTGCCCTGCCCACATCAAGACCTCCAGCCCCGCCGACTTCAGAGCGACACCAAGGTCGACCACCCACCGGTCACCGCCGACCAGCAGCGGACGCGAGCGGGAGGGGCGCACGACGCCCAGGCGCCGGGCCACGGGTGAGGCGGTCAGACCGTAGAGCGTCACGGTCGCGACGATGACCACGAACGTGGCGGGAAGGATCTTCGACGCACCGCCGATCCCCTTGGCCACGAGGCCGGCCGAGAACGTCGACGCGGTAGCGGCCGCGACGATGCCGCGCGGCGCCATCCAGCCGATGAAGCCCCTCTCGCCGCGTGTCAGGTCCGTGCCGAGGGTGGACACAGCCGCGACCAGCGGTCTGACGGCCACCACCAGAAAGGCGGCGAACCCGAGCGCAAGCAGGCCCACATGGCGCAGCGACTGTGGGGTGACGGTGGCCGAGATGGAGATGAAGAGCAGGCCGATGATCAGGCTGACCAGGGTCTCGAAGAACGGCCGGCGCGCCGGGACGTCGATGCCGGGGAGGTTGGCGATAGCCAGGCCCATCATCACGGCGGCGATGAGACCCGTGTCCTCGCGCAGGACGTCGCAGAGCGCCGCCACGCCGATCACCGCGGCGAGCTGCGCCGTGGTGCCGAGCACCTCGCCGAGCCGCAGCACCCGGAACAGCCCCCACAGCAGAGCCGCCCCCACCACTCCACCGGCCGCTCCGATGCCCACGCTGGCCAGAAAGCTCGCGGCCCCGCTGCTGAAGTGCTTCGTGCTCGCCGTGACCGCATGGAAGACCAGTGCTCCCAGAATGCCTCCGACCGGGTCGATGAGGGAGCCTTCCCAGACAAGGATGTGCTGGAGCCGGTCCTTGGGTCGCACGAAGCTGAGCAGCGGTCCGACGACCGTCGGCCCCGAGACCACGAGGATCGCGCCGATCATGACGGCCGCCCGCTGGGACATGCCCAGCAACGGCGCGGCGAGGAGCGCTCCGAGCAGCCAGGTGATCAGGACCCCGATCCAGATCAGCCTGACAACGACGCGGCGGGTGTGCCCTCTCAACCTCGCCAGGTCCAGCCCGAGGCCCGCGTCGTAGAGGATCACGGCGACGGCCAGCGACACCAGCGGTGAGAACGCAGCCCCCAGCAGCCGCTCGGGGTCGACGTCCTCGATCAGGGCGCCGGCGGCGAAGCCGACAGGCAGCAGGACGATGAGGGCGGGGATGCGCAGGCGGCTCGCCAGGATCTGCGATCCGACTGCGAGGACCAGGGTCAGGCTCACTCCGATGAGCACCTGGTTCGTCGTCACGGGTGGCCCTTTCGGTAGGGCTGTACCGCTCCCGGACGGGACGGCGGCTTCATCTGCCGGCGGAGCGCCCGCTGCGCCGGCTGATGTACCGCCAGACAGCCCGCTGGAATCTGAGCATCAGCACGCCCACCACAATCAGCAGCACGATGTTGAGCAGGAGTTGGACCAGGGATCCGCGCGCCTCGCTCCAGCTGGAGAACGCGCAGGAGACGCCGATGTCGGCGGCGGCGGGGATGGTGGTGACCGAGATGAAGACGCCGAGCAGCGCACTCGTCCGGGCCTGGGTCAGCGACACGATCCCGACGATGCCGGCCAGGACCGCGACGACTACCGAGAAGAAGTTGGGGGCGTCGATCAGTGTGGAGACCGGCCTGATGCCCAGGTCGAACGCCTTGGGCTGGAGGTCGAGGCCCCGGATCGCCCACGAGAACAGGAACGTCAGCAGGACGGCAAGCGAGAATCCTGCGGTCAGGGCGAAGAGGCCCTGCCGGATCCTGATGCGATTGCCACGGTCGATGCCCAGCGCGACGCTGGTGATGGCGCCGTACTCCGGTCCGACGACCATCGCCGCGACGATCAGGATCTGGGAGTTGGTGATGATTCCCACCGCCCCGATGACACCCGCGATGACCAGGTAGACGTAGAAGCTCGGCAGATAGGTGCCCTCGGCGCGAATGCGCGCTTCGACCTCCTCCCAGACGGGCGCGTGGGCGAGCGCCCCGAGCTGCTGCTGCTCCGCCTCGGCCGCGGCGCCTGAGAAGGCCATCTCCACCGGCTCGATGACGATGGATCCGCGGCGGTCGAGTTCCAGCTCGCGCAGACCGCGCAGCACGGCGTTGGCCGCACCCGCCAGGATGTCGCACTCGACCGCGTCGCCGTCGGGGTTCTGCGCCAGTCCGGGAAGGACGACCAGGTTGAAGACATAGCGGTCACCGGTGAGCAGCCCGACCGCCCGAGGGGTGAGATCAACCGGGCTCACCAGGCGGACATGAATCATCTCCATCCACAGCCTCCGTCGCTCGGCTGACGGCCGAACGGGAGCGCCGCAGTGCCCGTACGCCGGGGTCGGGGCCCACTTCTACTTGTCGACCACAGTCAGTAACCCCCACCGTGAAGGTGGACAGCAAGCCGAGGGTGGCGCTCAGCTCCGGCGGCCGAGGTGGCTGCGGTCCCCCGACGCGGCGCCGGCCAGGGCACGCCTGCCGCCGGTCGCCGTTGCACCAAACGGGTGTCGGCCCGCGGGCCGTCGTCGTTGGTGGCCCATGGGCAGGCGGTCCTCGAATGCGTCGACATGGCAGGGACGAGAGGGGTGCCGGATAGTGGACGCAGGGGGACATGCCGAGACTTCGGAGCAGCAATGGACCGCTACCCTCCCATCGCCGAGCACGGCCTGGTGGGCGATCTGCAGACCGCCGCGCTCGTCTCGTCGCAGGGCGTCATCGACTGGTTCGCCGCTCCCAGGTTCGATTCGCCGAGCATCTTCGCCGCCTTGCTCGACCACGACGGCGGCGGATATATGCGGCTGGCCCCAGAGCACTCCGACGGGACCTGCAAGCAGCTCTACTACCCCGATACCGCCATCCTGGTAACCCGGTTCATGTCACCGGACGGGGTGGGCGAGGTCATCGACTTCATGCCCCCGGACCGGACCCGCACCGCCACCGACCGGCACACCCTGGTCCGCGTGGTCCGTGCCGTGCGGGGGACGGTCGACTTCACACTCGAGTGCCGGCCTCGCTTCGACTACGGCCGGGCCGAGCACGAGCTCGAGCTCGGCGAGAACGGCGCCCTGTTCCGGGCACCGGGCATCGACGGGCACCTGCAGTCCACCTTCCCGCTGGAGCGGGACGGCCAGGACGTGCGCGGAAAGGTGACGCTGAAATCCGGCGAGTCCGGCGGCGCCGTGTTCACCGTCTGCGCGTCCGGCGGCAAGGCGCCCGCACCCCCCACGGTAGCCGGGCTCAACGAACAGCTCGAGGAAGTCGGCCAGTTCTGGCAGCACTGGCTGCGCCAGTCCCACTACCGGGGCCGGTGGCCCGAGCTGGTGCACCGCTCGGCCATCACCCTCAAGCTCCTCACCTACGCCCCCACCGGCGCCCTGATCGCGGCGGCCACCATGGGTCTGCCCGAGCAGGTCGGCGGAGAGCGCAACTGGGACTACCGGTTCACCTGGGTACGCGACGGCTCGCTGTCCGTGCGGGCCATGCTGGACCTCGGCTTCGTCGAGGAGGCCACCGCCTTCGTCCACTGGCTGGTGGACAGGCTGCGTGAGCGCGAGGGCAAGGAGGAAGAGCCGCTCCAGACGATGTACCGGATCGACGGCAATCCCGACCTGCCGGAGGAGACACTCGATCACTTCGAGGGCTACCGCGGCTCCTTCCCCGTCCGCATCGGCAACGGCGCCGCCGACCAGCTCCAGCTGGACATCTACGGCGAGGCCCTCTACGCGCTGTCCCAGGGGCGCGAGATCGCCCAGCAGGCCAGCTTCGAGGGATGGCAGACACTCACCAGGACGCTGGACTGGTTCGCCGACGCCTGGGACCGGCCGGACGAGGGCATCTGGGAGACCCGCGGCGGCCGCCAGGACTTCACCTACAGCCGGGTGATGTCGTGGGTTGCCTTCGACCAAGGGCTGCGCCTGGCCGATTACTTCCGCATGCCCGCCGACGTGGAGCGGTGGCGCAGTGCGAGGGACGCCGTATTCGATCAAGTCATGGAACGCGGCTGGAGCGAGAAGGAGCGTGCCTTCGTCCAGCATTACGGCGGCGACGTCCTGGACGCCTCGCTGCTGCTCATGCCCAGGGTCGAGTTCATCGCTCCCCGGGCCACGGCCTGGCTCTCCACGCTTGACGCGATGGACCGCAAGCTCGTCTCCGACAGCCTTGTCTACCGCTACGACCCAGCGGCATCGCCGGACGGGCTGCGCGGCTCGGAGGGCACCTTCAGTCTGTGCACCTTCCTCTACGTCGACGCGCTGGCCCGGGCGGGGCGGCTGTCCCAGGCCCGTTACACCTTCGAGAAAATGCAGACCTACGCCAACCACGTCGGGCTCTTCGCCGAGGAGATCGGTCCGAGCGGGGAGCAACTGGGCAACTTCCCCCAGGCGTTCACCCATCTGTCCCTGATCATGGCCGCCACCACCCTCGACAAGGCGCTCGACGCGGAGGACGGGCGCTGACCCATTGTCACGCATGCCCGTCCGGCAGGACCGCCACGGCCGACCGCGGCCGCGTGCCACGTGGTGTACCGGCGCCTGGTCCCGCGCGCCGCCCGGGCCAGGGGTGACCGGGGTGCTCTGGACGCACTCACTCCTGCCCGGGCGCCGGGCGCAACCCGCGAGGTGCGGACCGGCCGGACGGTCACGCCGGCCGCGCCGGCGGAGACGTTGCCCGGTCCGGGCAATCCGGAGCGCGCGAGGCATCCAGGTCAGGGCTTGCGGGGCAGCACAATGTTCTCCAGCGGCTCCCCGGCCAGGTAGCGCAGCAGCTGGGTGCGGATCAGCCGCATCGCCCGGGGCAGAAAAGCCGAGCTGTTGCCTCCGACATGAGGGCTGATCAGCGTGTTGGGCGCGTGCCAGAGCGGATGCCCGGCCGGGAGCGGCTCGGGGTCGGTGACGTCGAGGGCCGCGCTGAGCCGGCCCGTCCTGAGCTCGGCGAGCAGCGCGTCGGTGTCCACCACCGCACCCCTGGAGACGTTCACCAGCAGAGCGCCGTCCTGCATGAGGGCGAGGAAGCCCGCGTCGACCAGGCCACGGGTGTCCTGGGTGAGTGGGACGGTGAGCATCACGATGTCGGCGCGGGGCAGGAGTTCGGGCAGATCGATGAGGGCGTGGACGGCCCCGTGCGCAGTGGTGCGGGCGGTCCGGGCGACTCGCAGGACCTTGCACTCGAAGGGGGTGAGCCGGTCCTCGACGGCAGCGGCGATGGAGCCGTAGCCCACGAGCAGGACGGTGCGGTCGGCCAGCGCCGGGCGGAAGCCGGTCCGCCACTCCTCGGCGTCCTGGGCACGGACGAAGTCGGGGATGCCGCGGAGCGACGCGAGGGCGAGTGACACGCCCAGCTCGGCGGTGCTGGCGTCGTGAACCTTCCTGGCGTTGCAGAGCACGGCACCGCTGGGAACGTACTTCACGAGGTCGTCGACGCCGGCGGAAAGGGACTGGACGACTCGCAGCCGCGGCAGGCGCGGGAGCACCGCTACGGCAGCATCCGCAAAGGCGTAGGGGATGACGAAGAACTCCACCGCCGCCAGGCTCTCGACGCCGGGCGGACCGCCGGTACCGTCCCACACCGCGACGGGCAGACCCTCGGGCAGGCCGCCGACCCGCGAAGCCGGGTACGGGAGCAGGAACCGGGCGGCGCTCGCATCGGCGGGACGCTCCATGGGGCTCATGGGCCGAATCTAGCGTTTGACCAGCGGGTTCCCCTGCTCTCGTCGTCTGACTCCACCTAAAGTACGGCCGAGAGGGTGTTCAGGTCTGTCGTCACACACGGGTCTGGAGCCTGCCGGGGCTCGTTCGGGTCACGTACTGCCGACTGGAGCCGTACAAGCGCCACATCGCCGCACGGCTGCGCCGACGGGGATGTCGCACGTCCGCTGCGCGAACCGGCGGAGCGGCGCTACAGGTTGTCCCCGGGTGTTCTGGCGGCCTGGGTGTCGGTGTCGGTGAGCGGCTCCAGCTCACCCATTGTGTCGAGCCGGTAGAGCAGCACCAGCGCCGGGCCGACCAGCACGATCGCGATGACCGTGACGATCGCCAGCCAGCGCAGGGTGTGAGCGGCGCCGGCCGCCTGGGCCACCGTCAGCGAGGTGGGCAGCACGTAGGGCCGCTGTGCGCAGCCCCAGGCGCCGACGGTCAGGGCGACGCTCGCCACCGAGGTGTAGCGGGTCCAGCCGTAGGACCGACGTACCAGAAGCAGCACCGTGACCAGACCGCAGACTGCTGCCAGGACGATCAGCAGCAGGCCCAGGCCTGCGGTGAGGCCCTCCCAGACGTACCGGGCATCGTCGTGGGTGACAGGCAGTGCGATGAGCGCGAGGATGACGATTGCTGCGAAAGCGAGCAGCGCCCGCAGACGGAAGTAGTCGACGAGGTCTTCCGCGCCGAACCGTCGGGCGTCGGAGCAGAGGAACACCGCCCCGAGAAACGCGGTGGCGGCAATGGCCAGCAGACCCGTGAGGACTGAGGTCGCGTTGGCCCAGGCGTCCGCGGAGGCAGTGGTCCCGACCACGATCCGACCGGCAGCAATGCCGCCGAGCACTGCCCCGAGGAAGAACGGCGTGAGCAGCGACGAGATGGCGAACGCCGCGCCGTAGAGCCGTCGTTGGGCCAGTCGGCGGGAGGGCTTGCGCAGGGCGAATCCGGCGCCGCGGAGCACCAGGCCGACGGCCGCGAGGGCGAGCGGCAGCCACATTGCCTCGAAGACGGCCTGGAACATCGTCGGAAAGCCGGTCCACATGACAACGAAGACGAAGATCAACCAGACGTTGTTGGTCTCCCAGACCGGCGCCATGGCGTGGTCGATGAGCCAGCGGGGCCGCTGGCCCCTCTCCGCCCCTCCGGCCAGGAGGTCCCAGAAGCCCGCGCCGTAGTCGGTGCCCCCGGCGCAGGCGTAGGCGGCGATCGCGAGCACCATGACCCAGGCGATGAGATCGGCCATCATGACGCACCGCCGGGGGTGCGGCCGGACCCGCCACCGGGCGGGGCCCCGGTGGCTGTGGGTTCGGGCTCGCTTCTGGGCCCGTAGGGAGTGTCGGTCTCAGGGGGCAGTGCGGCGCGCGCGGCGGCCGAGCCCTCGTCGGCGATGCGCCACCGGGTTCGCATCTTCAGAACGATCGCGAGGAACGCGCCGAAAACGGCCACGTACACAACGATCACGATGCCGAGCATCGCCCACAGCGATCCGGCGCGGGTGGCGGTCACCGCCTCCGAGACCCTCATGTGGTTGTAGACGATCCAGGGCTGGCGGCCGACCTCGGTGGTGATCCAGCCGCACTCCACGGTGACCAGGCAGGCGACTCCTGCGATTGCGGCGCAGCGGAAGAACCAGCGGCTGCGCGGGAGGTCCCGGTGTCGCAGCCAGGACCACGCGTACCAGAGCGCGAGCAGGATCAGCAGGCTGCCGATGGTGGCCATGATGTCGAACGCCCAGTGGACGATGTTGGCCTGGACGGTCGTAGGGCGGTCGGCGGCCGGCACGGAGGTCAGCCCGGTCACCTGCGTGCTGGGCTTGAAGCCGGCGAGGATGGAGTCCAGTTGGGGGATCTTGAGTCCGCCGGAGATCGTCCCGTCGCCATTCAACCGCCCGAACATGTACTCGGGTACGTGGGTGTCGGTCTTCCAGACGATCTCCATGGTGGCGAACTTGATCGGCTGCTTGTGGAAGACGGCACGAGCGGCCGAGTCACCGAGCATGAACTGGACCGGTGTGAGGATTGCGGCAACGGTGAATGGCAGCGTGAAGCCCAGTCGGTGGTATCGGTCGCGGCGCCCGCGCAGCCAGCCGACCGCGTACACGCCGGCGACCACGTAGCCGGCGGTCAGGAACATCGCGACCACGAAGTGCCAGTACTCCGGTCCGAACATCGGCGTGAAGACCGCCTGGCGCACGTTGACGTCGACGGGATTGCCCTGGGCGTCGAGGCGGAACCCCTGCGGAGTGTTCATCCAGGAGTTGGCCGCGATGATGCCGAACGCCCCCATCAGGGCGGCCAGCGGCAGCGGTACGGCCAGCCAGAAGTGCGTCCAGGGCTTGAGCCGACGCCAGCCGTAGAGGTAGATCGCGATCAGGACGGCCTCCAGGAAGAACGCCCATGCCTCAACGCCGAACCCGAGGCCGAAGACGTCGCCCCAGCGGCCCATCATGCCGGGCCACAGCAGTCCGAGCTCGAAGGACAGCACAGTGCCGGTGACGACGCCGATGGCGAACTGGACAGCCATCACCGCCGACCAGCGCCGCGCGAGCTGAAGGGCGACCGCGTCGTTGCGGCGCAGCGCCCGGTGGTGCATCAGCACCGTGATGAACGGCAGCGCCACGCCGAACGGGACCAGCAGGATGTGCGAGGCCAGGGTGAAGGCCATCAGCTCCCGAGCCGGCAGGAGTTGGGGCGGGGTGTCCGCCAGAAGGGCCGCTGTGCTGAGCATGTGCGCCTCGATGGTCTGCCCCGCGGGGCGCGGGGGGTGAGGAACGACAGGGTGCGAAGGGGTGGCGGCCGGGACGTGTCGGCCGGGCGCCGTGGTCAGGGAGGCGGCGGGGGCGCCTTCTGCCCGGTCGCCCGGGCGGCCGGCGCGTCGGCATCGGCATCGGCATCGGCGTCGGCGTCGGCGTCGGCGTCGGCGTCGGCGTCGGCGTCGGCGTCGGACAAGGTGAAGGCGCGCTCGCGCCGCGAGCTGGTGGCGAAGGCGACGGACCAGCTGAGCACCGCTCCCAGCCTGCTGCGGAATCCGGTGAGGAAGGCCAGGTGGATGAAGAGCCAGGCGAGCCAGCCGATCGCTCCCGACAGGTGCAGCGGGCCGGCCTTGACGACGGCCCGGCCGCGGGAGATGTAGGCGGCGCTGCCGAGGTCCAGGTACTTGAAGGGCTTCTGCTGCTTCGTCCTGCCCTCCACCGAGTGGCGCACGACCCGGCCGGCGTATGCGCCCGACTGCATGGCGACCTCGGCCAGGCCCGGCAGCTTGTTCAGGCTCATCACGTCGCCCGTGACGCGGATCTCCGGATGGCCGGGGACGGTGAGGTCGGGTTCGACGACGATGCGTCCGGCCCGGTCCTGGGTGGCGCCGGTTGCCCGGGCCAGCGCGGCGGCGAAGGGCGGCGCCTCGACCCCGGCCGTCCACAGCACGGAGCGTGCCGCGAACCGGGTGGTCGCACCGTCCTGGTCTTGTACCGTCAGGCCGCGCGCGTCGACGTCAGTGACCTTCGTGCCCAGGTGGAGCTCCACACCGAGGCTCTGCAGGGTTCGGGCCGCGCGATCGGCCAGTGGGCGGCCGAACGCGCCCAGCACCTCGTCGGAGCCCTCGAAGAGCAGCACCCGGGCCTGGGCGGAGTCGATCGTCTGGAACTCCCGGTCGAGCGTGTGGCCGGCGATCTCCCGGATCTGTCCGGCGAGTTCGACGCCGGTCGGCCCGCCGCCGACGAGCGCAAAGGTGAGCCACTGCTGCCGTTCCCGGGCGTCTGCGGCCGTTTCGGCCATCTCGAACGCCTGGTAGACCCGTCGGCGGATGTCCAGCGCGTCGTTCAGGGTCTTCATGCCGGGGGCGTGCGCGGCGAACTCGTCGTGCCCGAAGTAGGACTGGCGCATGCCGACTCCGACGATCAGATCGTCGTAGGGCAGCTCGAGAGCTCCGCCGTCCGGTCGCCGGGCGTGGACCAGCCGGGCTTCGACATCCACGTCGATGGCTTCAGCGAGCAGGCAGCTCACGTTGTGGTGTCGTCGCAGGACCGCGCGGAGCGGTTGCGCGATCTGGCCCTCGGACAGGATTCCGGAGGCGCACTGGTAGAGCAGTGGCTGGAAGAGGTGGTGGGCACGGCGGTCGACCACGGTCACGGCGACCGGTGACCGACGTAGGGCGCGGGCGGCGAACAACCCGGCGAACCCTCCGCCGAGGATCACCACCCGGCGGGGCGTGACGTGATCCTGCATCGGAGATCAGCCTCCGGTGGCGAAGCCGGGAAAGAGCGTCATTCCGCCGTCGACGTAGAGCGTGCTGCCGACGACGTAATCGAGCAGGTCGGACGCCATGGCCACGACGGCGTTGGCGATGTCGTCCGGATCGCCCACACGGCGGTACGGAATGAGGCGCAGCAGATCGGCCTCGGCCTCGGGGGTGGACCAGGCGTCGCGGTTGATCGGTGTGCGGATGGCGCCGGGTGCGATCGCGTTGACCCTGATCCGCTGGGGGGCCAACTCCTGGGCGAGGGTCTGCATCAGCATGCCCACACCGCCCTTGGAGGACGCGTAGTTCACGTGCCCCGACCACGGGATGATCTGGTGCACCGAGCTCATGCAGATGATCTTCCCGGCCGACCGGGACACCTCCGCCACCACACCGCGCCGCACGAACTCCTTGGCGGCCTCGCGCGCGCAGAGGAACTGGCCGGTCAGGTTGACGTCGATGACCTTCTGCCACTGGGCGAGCGTCATGTCCAGCACGGCCGCGTCCCGCTGAAGGCCCGCGTTGGCCACCATGATGTCGATGGTGCCGAACTCCTCGACCATCCGCGCCACCATGGCGACCACCTGGCCCTCGTCGGCCTCGTGGGCGTAGGCGCGGACCCCGAAGTCCTTGATCTGCCCCACGACCTTCTCGGCCTCGTCCCCACCGACGACGTAGTTCACCACGACGTCCGCGCCGGCCCGGCCCAAGGCAATGGCGGTCGCCATGCCGATACCCGAGTTGGCACCGGTGACCAGAGCCTTCTGGCCCCTGAGGAGCTGCGCGGACACCGTCCCGCGGTTCTCGTCGGCGCTTCCCGCCACCACGATCTCTCCTTCGGCGTTCTGGACAGCACGCACACCGAGAACGGGCGACGCGCATGAGGAAGGCCGGGAGCCGGCCGGCCGCCAGGACAGACACAGGAGCCGTCGCATGCCCGGCGCCCCGACCAAAGCACCCTGCGCCGCGGGTGGGACAGACCGGCGCGCCACGTGGACGTATTAGGCCGGGCATGTCACACGGCCGGGCTACACGCGTGCTGCGAGCTGCCCCCGAACCGTGCCCCGGCAGGACGCTGACCACCCGCTCGCGGACGGCGACGTGACGGGAGGCTGACCGCCGCCATGGGGAAGGGCGGCTGGGGAGTCCCGATGCTCCGTCAGTGGGGCGATAAGTGGCCGCCCATGGCGAGCTTGTCGTGCCCCCTCACCGTACGGCTTGCTGCACGCTGCCGGATGGCGTGCGTGAACCGGGTAGGCCATCGCCTGACCGAGACCAGTGGCCGTCGAGGCCACCCCGCCGTGCTCGTAGCGGGCGTACGTCCGTATCGCACCGCTCTGCAGATCCCACTGCGCGAAGGGCTGGTGCTCCCCGCCCCCGCCCACCACGACCCGCCCGTCGACGACCGCGGCACCGATCGTGAGGATGTCGCTGAACTCGTACTCGTCCTCCGGACGCCACGGCATGTCCAACCGATGCCCGGCCCATTCGTCCCGCAGTGGATCCCAACTGAAGACGTCACCGCCGAAGTCGGTGCAGACAAGGAGCGGGCGTCCGCCGACGACGACAATGTCGAAATCCAGGATCGGCGAATCGGAAGGGATTCTGCCGGCCGGCATGCGTAAGGATGTGGACATGCCAAGTTCCTAGTGTGATGCGCCGGAAATCCTGACCGCAACACCGACGGCCCGCCGGCGGAATCGAGCGGTGACGTTCCCCTATGGGAATTCGGTGCTGCGACGAAGCGGCTCGAACGCGCGAGGGCGCCTCACTCAGTGCCACCTTCCACCGAGGGAATCCGGCGCTTCCGGAAGTTCGAACCAGACTTCCTTGCCCCAGGGTGTGGGGTCGGCGCCCCATTTGCTCGCCATCAGGTCAACCAAATGCAGGCCGCGGCCGAATTCGTCGGTCGTCTGCGCCGAACGGAGCTGCGGCAGTTCCCGGCTGCCGTCGCGGACCTGGCAACAGATGACCTCGCGGCGTACCACGGTGAGGCGGACGGGACCGTACGCGTGCAGCAGCGCATTGCCGACCAGTTCGCTGACCAGGAGTTCGGCCGTGTCCGCAAGATGGTCCAGGCCCCAGTCGGACAGGGTGCTGCACACCGCTCTGCGTGCCTGACCACAGGTGTCCGGAGCCCGCGGAAGCCGCCAGGGGCCGGCGACGGTCAGCTCCCGGTCGGGGGCGAAGCCCAGGGACGGGGCAGGGACGGGGCGCGTTGCGGCGGTCGCGGCGGGCTGTACGAGGTGCGTGTGGTGCATGAAAGCCTCCACAAGGCCCTCGCCGGTTCTCCAGTCAGGGAGTCGATCACAACCGCATTTACTCTGGAGTAAAACCGTAATCCGGGTTTACCCGGAAGTAAAGTGGTGGACATGGCTGATCACCCGCCCGAGGCCGGCCCCGCGCCACAGCGTCCAGCCGGCCGTCGCCGCCCCCCTGCGGCACGCCCGACCGACGACGACATGTTGGACGCGGCCTCCGCGGTCTTCAGCGAGGCCGGATTCCACGCGGCGACAATGGACGTCGTCGCCGCGCGTGCGAGATCCACGAAACCCACGCTGTACGCACACTTCGGCAGCAAGGAGGACCTGTTCGGCAAATGCGCCGACCTGGCAGCCGACACCTTGGCAAGCGCGCTCTTCGAGGCCTACGCAGCAGCGGCCGATCTCCCGCTCGAACAGCAGGTTCGAGCGGGCGTGGCCTCGTTCTTCCATTATGCGGACGTCCATCCGGCGAGATTCCGGCTGCTCTTCGGCGCGCACGCGACGGGGTCGGCGGTCGAGGCCAGACAACGGCTGATGTCGGCCGCCACCCAGGAGATCACGCGCCGGATCCGGTACTTCACCAAGCGCCACGGCCGTGGCACCTGGGGGACGAGTGCGGAGCTCTGCGCCTCCTTCGTCGTCGGCACGGTCGTCGAGGGCGCGCGGTACACGCTGGTCGCCGAGTCGCTGGATCCGGCATCGGCCGCCGAGTTCACGACCCAGTTCGCCGTGGCGGCGCTCAGACACATCGACCCCCACCTCGCCGACGCGATCGACGCACGCGATTGACCAAAGCGCGTCGGGGAGACGGCCCGGGACGGCGCTGCCACCCCGTGTTGGTTGCGTCGACCAAACTATGTGGTGTGTACGGCCCGGTGCCGGTCAGCTCAGGTCCGCGCCCGCCACCCAGCCGTGGCGAGGTTGAGCCGACTCCGGACGCCGACCGGGACGTTGAGTACGGAGCGGTCGGCAACGACGCTGATATCTCAGTGATTTGGGACCGCACCGACTCGGTGTGTTCTCGGCCCGCGGCCGCTCACCTTGTTTCCCCTTTGACGGGTCATGGGCGCTCGAAGAACTGGAACACGCCTCCGACGGAGAAGCACAGTGCTCCCGTGAGCGTTCCCCAGTTGGCGATGTCGACGTTCACAACGCTTCCGGTCGCGGGACGCGTGAAGGCAGCCAGTGCCGAACCGAGGAAGAGAACGGATCCGAGCTGATTGATCGCGACGATCCACCAGCCCAGGTCTCGGAGCCGGACGCCTGGCCGGCCATGGCAGACCTCGACCAGTGCGAGGTGCCCCGAGGCCAGGAACAGGATGCAACCGACCATGTCGGGGGCCCAGATCAGCCTGTTCACCTGCTGGACCGAGAGCCCCTGCAGCAAAGAATTCAGCAGGTTGATACCGAACACGAGCGTTCCCACGAACAGCAGGAAGGTACTGAGCCAGTCGATCCGATCGGGCTCGTAACTCCACCATCTCCAGCTCCGTGCGGCCAGCGCACCAGCCCCGCTGTCCCGGCGAGGAGCGTTGATCACCTGGAGCAGTGAGGCGTAGCCGCCGGTGTTGAAGAACAGGCCGCCGGCAAAGTAGATCCAGGCGCCCGTCACGTCGTCCGAGCCGAACTGAGCGCCCCCTGCCCCGAGAGCAAAAAGGGCACCACCGACTGTGAACGCACCCGCGGCAATGGCATTTAGCCTACGCAGACGGCCAACCGACACGCTGTCTGCTCTTCGGGAACGGGGCTCCAGCTCGCCCGCGGCCTGCACGGTGAGCAGGCCACGCTTGCGTGCCAGGCGCGACTCCCAGACCGCAGTGCCCCCATCCATGAGGCGCCAGGTCAGCCGAGTTGTGAACGGCCCCGCGCCCTCCGCGCGCTCCTCAGTTTGGCTCACCTGCCGACCTTAGCCCTATGGTGCGGAAAATCCCTTTTGCGGTTACGCCTCGCACGTCTGCAGGGGCGTAGTCGAGCAGGCATCCACATAGACGAACCTTCAGACCGGAGCTCCTGACGGAGGGGCCGGGGGGCGGGGTGGGGTCCCTAGGATTCCGTGATCATCCTGCTGCGCCACCCGGCGAGCCGACATGCAGGCGCGTGTGCAATGTCGGCCCGCCGCCGCGCACGTTCATCCCGGAGGTGTGGCTTCCGGGTGTCGCCGGCCGCCGATACCCTGCGGGTCGGCCGTGCGTGCCATGGCGTGGCGGCGGGGATCGGTGAACTGGCGTTCCACAGCCTCGTCGAGGAACTCAAGTTCCATGCGGACCGCCGGCAGATGCTGGGCCGACAGAGTCTCGAGCAGGCCGTCCAGCAGCGCGCGCAGCCGTCTGCAGATCTGGAGGGACGTCGCCCCGTACTCACGGATCTCGGTGACACCGACCTGGAGGTACTCCTCCCACGTGCGACCCGGCACCACGAGGCGTGGCCGGCCGTGGTCGTCGGCGAGCACGTAGCGACTGCGGAGTCCGATGTCACTGACCGTGTACAGGAAAGACTCGATGTGGTTGAGCACCTGCACGGCGGTCGTGGGGTCGTTCACTGCGGGCGAGAGCGCACGGATGGCGATGTCGACGAGGATGCGCAGGGCGAAGGCAGGGTCCTGTTCGATGGTGCGCTCCGCGCCCAGGGCGAAGTGTCCGGTGACCCGGTGCGGATCAAGCGCGGACGTGCCGCCGTGGACCTCGACGAGGGTCGCGCCGGGCGCCACGAAGTCGCCGACCGGGTGGACCATCACGAAGACGCAGTCGTGGCGGGTTGCGGCGGCCATCAGCCCCGCCGCGTCGATTGCCTGGAGCACTCCGCCACGCTCGGATCGCATGTGCGCCACCGGGCCGGCCGGCAGCAAGGGTTCCCCGCCGCGTGCAGCGGAGCCCCGGGCCTTCGCGGCTCCGTGGACCAGGACCTTCACGCCCATGCCTCCCACCAGGTCTGCGATGGCCACCGGCCGGAGGTTGTGGGTGAAACGGTTGAGGTAGATCAGCAGGAACAGCAGGCTGACGGCGACGGCCACGCCGGCCAAGGTCACCCCCAGGTGGGGTACGGAGTCCGACTCAATACTCCGCAGCAGGGTGTAGGCGAACGCGAAGGTCCCGGTGAAGGTGGCGAGCACGGCTTTCTGCAGGCGGTCGCGGTACCACAGGCGCATGTAGCGCGGGGACAGCGTGCCCGTGGCCTGCTGGACGACGAGGACACCGATGGTCACGACGAATCCCAGCAGCGCGACCATCGCGCCGACGACGGAGCTGAGCACTGTGCTGGCCGTCGTCGCGGAGTACTGCCAGTGGTACGGCAGCCAGTCCGCTCCGTCCAGAGCAGCGGCACACTCGGCCAGTACCGGCCCGAGTAGGAGTCCGAACAGCGGGACGATCCACAGGCTCGCCTTGACGTACTGCCGCAGCCGGAAGGCGGCGGCCCACGAGATCATCGTGCGCACGCGAGGATCGAGCTCTCTGCGGGCATCGGCTCACGGCTCGACACCACAGGCACCTCCGGTTTCGGCCGTTCGTCTCATCGGTCCCGCGGGCCCACGGTAAGCCCGCCGGCCGGCGGCTCGGCAGGACCGCGGGCCGACGGGCCTGCGAGTCCACACGGGAGGCCCTTCCGAGATTCCTCTGACAGCGTCCACTTCGCCCACCAGCACGGAATCCAGCCGGACATCAGGGGCTGGACCGCCCCGCACACACTGCTCGACTGGCTCACCGATCACTGGGACCAGCCCGGTTGGGCGGCACGCAATCCGTTCAGGCGAGGGACGACGTCGGGCCCAGAAGTACGACGGAGTCGCCCGGCTGTGGGGTGGGGGACTGTGTCTCGGTGACCGGATCCAGCCGGCCGTCAACGCGGATGACGAACAGCGTTTCGTAGTCCGGCGGGATCGGCTGGGATGCGGGCTGCACCAGGAAGCGAGCCCCCCGCTCGTAGCGCGCTGCCAGGACGTGCCGGACCAGTGAAGCGCCGAAGAGGATCTCGCCGCCCGTGTAGGGGGCGACGACGCCATGGCTTTCGCTCGGGGGGCCGACCCGGTAGACGGGCCCTTCGACGTTGTCCTGCGCCACAACCGAGGCGAGCGCGTTGAAATCGTCGTCGTCAGTGAGCAGGAACACGGCCGTGACGCCCTCCAGCCGCGCCCGGGGGTTGGTGGCCGTGGCCAGCATGTCGCCCGTTGCCAGTTCGATCCCGGCATCCCGGATCCGGTCCCGTTGCTCGTCGAGTCCGGCCCACATGAGCACGTCGAGCCCGCCGGACCGCAACGCTCTTCCCAGGTCGATCACCCATGGATGACCGCCCACCAGCAGCGGCCGGGTGCCCGACGGTTTGACCACGCCCAGACGTCGGGCCATCGGCGCGGCGGTCAGTGCGTACAGCAGGACCGTTCCCACGATCACCATGAACGTGACCGGAAGGATCCTGGTGGCGCCGGGAATCCCCTTCTCGACAAGGGCAGCGGCGAAGGCCGACGCAGTCGACGCGGCGACGATGCCGCGGGGGGCCATCCATCCGGTGAAGGCTCGCTCCCCGAAGGTCAGGCCCGTCTTCCGGGTGGCGGCGAAGGCCACCAGCGGCCTCACCACCAGGACGAGGATCGCGATGAGGACGAGCGCGGGCACGAGCACCGGCACGACCGACGCCGGGGTGACGGTGGACGAGATGGAGACGAACAACACCCCGATGATGAGCTGGACCAGCGTTCCGAAGAAGGGGCGGCGGGCGGGCATGTCGAAGCCGCGGATGTTGGTGACGGCCAGTCCGGTGACGATCGCGGCGATGAGCCCCGTGTCGTCCCGGACGATGTCGCATCCGGCCGACACGGCGATCACCGTGGTCAGTTGTGCCAGTGTGCCGAGCGTTTCGCCGAGCCGGAGGGTGCGCAGCGTCAGCCAGAGCAATGCGGTGCCCACCGCCCCGCCCACAAGACCGACGCTCATGCTGATGAGGAACTGGCCGAATTGGTATCCCCTGCCGATGTCGATGCGGTGCGTCGTGGCGATGGCATGGAAGACGAGTGCTCCGAGAATGCCACCGATCGGGTCGGTCAGTGTCCCTTCCCAGATCAGGATGCGCCGCACCCTTTCCGTGGGCCGCACATAGTCCAGCAGCGGACCCACGACGGTCGGACCGGACACCACGAGGATCGTGCCCAGCATCGACGCCACCCTGAGCGGCATGCTGAACAGCGCCGGGCCGACCGTCGAGACGACCAGAAAGGTCAGGACCACGCCGAACACCAGCAGCCTGCCCACGATGGCACGGGTACGGCCGGTGAGGTTGCGCAGGTCGAGTCCGAGGCCGGCGTCGTACAGAATCACCGCCACGGACAGCGACACCAGCGCGGAGAAGTCCGGCCCCACCAGCCTCGCTGGGTGAATGACGTCGGTCAGCGCGCCCACGGTGAAGCCGACCGGCAGCAGGAGAATCAGGGCGGGGACTCTCAGCTTGTTGGCCAGGATCTGCGATCCGGTGGCGAGCACCAGCGTCAAAGCGATGCCGAGGAGGATCTCGTCGTCCGTCACAACCGCTTCCCTCCTCGATCGCCCGGCGCCGGTTGGGAGTCAACCGGCTCTGCCGGAGCACCGCGCGCTTCCTGCGTAGGACACCGGGATCGGCCACCCGGTCGGCCCACGGCTCCGCCGATGCCCCGGCCGCGGCGGAGGCGTTCGTGGGGCCGTGAATGATCGTCGGCATGATGGACGCGTCGGCGACACGCAGACCCTGCACCCCTCGGCCCACGATCTCCGCCGGACCGCACCGACTCGGTGTGTGATCGGTCCCCGGCCGCTCACCTTCCCCCCATGGCGCGCAGCACATCCAACCGGTGCCTGGCGCCGTGAAGGCTCGCGCTCGGTGATCATGCAGGTCCCACGGATACGAGAGACCCCCGGTGGTTCGCGGGGGTTGGTTCTCAGGCGAGGACGTTGACGGCTCGGGCGATCACAAGTCCGAGGATGAGCAGGGAGATGAGGGACTGGACGGCCATGGCGATCTTGGCCCACGGGGCCAGTGGCATGACGTCGGTGGGGCTGAAGGCGGTGGAGTTGGTGAGTCCGAGGTAGAGGTAGTCGACGTAGCGGGGGCGCCAGTGCATGGCGTTCAGGTCGGGGCTGAGCTGCTGAGGAAAGGCGAGTTCGGGGGTGGTGGGCATGCGGTGGGCTCGGGCGGCCGCTCCGCCGCTGTCGAGTTCGAAGTACAGCAGGGAAAAAGCGAGGACAGTGGAGGCCCAGACACTGCCGCCGGCCTGCAGCAGGCCGGCGGCGGAGTTGGTCTCGGTCCCGCCTTGGATGAGGTCGTCGATCAGCCGGACGGTCGACCAGATGGCGCTGAGTGCCAGCACGCCGACCAGGGCGACAGATACTGCGCGCAGGGCGGCCGAGCGGCGGCTGATCCGGCCCGGGTCGCCCGCGATCAGTGTCACCAGGAGCAGTCCTTCGACAGACGGGAGCAGCCAACGGGGCCCCAGGCGCAGGTCGTCGGGCATCAGCAGGAGCAGCACCATGCCGACGACGACGGCTCCGGCCATCGGCCAGCGGGCCTCACCGAACGCCGTCTGCTGCGGCTCCGGCTCGTGCGGATCGCTCGGACCGCCGGCATCGGTGGGGTGATGTCCGGTCATGTTCGGCTGCTGCGCGGGGTCGAGGCGCGAGTGCTTGCCTGCGGCTGCGGCCACAACCCACAGAGTGCCGTCGCTACGGAGGCGGCGTGCCGGTCCGCCGGGACGACACTCCCCGTGCCGGGTTCCGTGGCGGGATCGACGAACGGCGCGACCGCCCACCTGGTAGCGCCGTCGGACCAGCGGGTCAAGGCCTCGCGCGGCATTCCATCACCCCAGCCTCTTCAGGGGGCCGGGCGGCGGCGCCGCCCGCTTTGTCGCCGAACGTACCTCGAAGCCACGCGAGGACACCTCCTGCCGGATGCGCGTGTCCGTATCCGACCGACGCAGGTGGCGTACGCGGTGCGTCCCTGGATTGGGAGGCCCCCGGCGGCGGCGACCTGAGGCTGGGGCTGCTCCGAACGCGCGGCGCGGCGCGGGAAGGCCCGGAGCAGCGTTGCACATGGCGCGCATCAGGCATTCCGTCATCGCCCCCGGCTTTTCGAACCACCGTGCCGTGCCCGGTTCGGCGATTGATACTGGGAGGGTCCCCTGCGGGCGTGAGGTCCCGGCGATGAGCAATGACATTCCTCCGATCGAGGAGTTGACCGGCGGCGCTGGTGCGGCCACAGATGCCGGCGGCTGGCTGGGTGTGCTGCCGGTGGCGCTGGTGGCCACCGGCGCCGACGGCCGCATCGTGCGGTGGGATCCGGTGGCGCAGGAGCTGCTGGGCTACCGGGCGCCGGAGGTTGTGGGGCGGCATGTGGTGGAGCTGCTGCATCCGGGCGCGGACCGGAGCCTGGGCCGGTCGCTGTGGCAGGCGGCTGCCGCGGGCCACGGTGTGATGGGCGTGGTCACGGCCTGGCACAGGGACGGGCATCCGCTGGAGCTGGAGATCTGGGCATGTCCGGTCCCGGGCGGTGATCGCAGCCCAGGGGTGCTGGTCTTTGCCGCCGACGCCTCCGCCGCCCGCCGGGTGCGGGGGTCTTCGGCCGTGTGGGACGGACTGTTCGCCCGCTCTCCGGTCGGGATCGCGGTGTTCGACACGCAGCTGCGGTTCTTGCAGGTCAACCCTGCCTTGCAGGCGATGAACGGCCTCCCGGAGGCTGCGCATGTGGGGCGGCGCCTGGCGCAGGTGCTGCCGGAAGTGAATGCGGGGGAGATGGAGGAGGTGATGCGCCGGGTTCTGGCCGACGGTGAGCCGGTGCTGGACTTTCGCCGCATCGGAAGGACCCCGGCCGACCTCGACCGCGACCGGGTGTGGTCGTGCTCGTTCGTCCGACTGGAGGATGCCCACGGCCTGCCGATCGGGGTCACCGCATCGATCATCGACATCACCGCTCAGCAGCAGGCTCAGGCGGAGGCGGCAGCAAGCCGCCGCGGGCTCGCTCTGCTGAATGAAGCCGGCATCCGGATCGGGACAACACTGGAGCTGGAACGGACCGCGCAGGAGCTGGCCGAGGTGGCGGTGCCCCACCTTGCCGACGTGGTCATCGTCGATGTTCTGGAAACAGTCGCCGCCGGCGCCACACCTGGCCCCGGGCTGGTCGGCGGCGCAACGCTGCGCCGCGTGGGCAAAGCACCACTCAGCGGCTCCCCGGTCGCCGATGTCCTGGCACCGCTGGGCCAGACCCTGTCATTCCCGGCTGCCGCCCCCTACACCCAAGCCCTCGTCCAGCGGCAGCCCTTCCTGATCGCCCACTTGGACAATCGGGCGGTAGCGGGTGCGGCTCGCCACACCGCCAAGCCCGAGCGGCTGCTGCACATGGGCGTGCACTCGTTCATGATCGCGCCCATGGTCGCCCGTGGCGTGGTGCTGGGCATGGCGTCCTTCTGCCGGGTCGGCACAGCGAGACCCTTCGATTCCAACGACGTCACACTCGCCGGAGACCTGGCCGCCCGTGCGGCGGTGTGCGTCGACAACGCGCGCATGTACAGCCGGGAGCATGACACCGCTGTGATCCTTCAGCGCAGCATGCTGCCGCAGCATGTGACGCCGCCGCCGGGGATCGAGATCGCCCACCGTTACCTGCCGGCCAGCGACGTCAACGAGGTCGGCGGGGACTGGTACGACGTGATCGCGCTCCCCGACGGGAAGACCGCGCTGCTGATCGGGGACGTGATGGGCCACGGCACCACCGCTGCGGCTGTCATGGGGCGGTTGTCCAGCTCCGTGCGGGCGCTCGCCCGTCTCGACCTTCCCGCCGTCGAGCTCCTGCACCACTTGGAGGCCGCACTCGCCGACCTCTCCGACCCGCTGCTGGCCACCTTCCTCTACGCCGTCTGCGACCCGCGCACCGGCCACTGCCAGATCACCCGGGCCGGTCACCCGCCGCCTGCCGTCGTCGCCCCCGACGGCACCGCGCGCCTGCTGCAACTGCCTGCGGGAGTACCTCTGGGCGTCGGTGGCATCGACTTCACCACCACCGAGGTGGACCTGGCTCCGGGCAGCCTTCTCGTCCTGTACACCGACGGCCTCATAGAAGCCCGGGGCCGCGACATCGACGAACGCCTTGCCGAACTCACCCACCTGCTCACCGGCACCACACCGCTGGCCGACTTGTGCGACACCCTGCTCAGCCACCTCGCCCCCGCCTCCGCCGACGACGACATCGCCCTGCTCATCGCACGCATCGGCAGCCCCGACGCCGGGCAACACGGGAATGCCGGCGCAGCGACCAGTTCTGTGAGGGACATGCGGGAGCCGAACGCCTGATGTACGGGACGAAGATCACAGAGTCCCCCTGTGCCGCGGCGGAGCCTCGGGCCGTTACCGCGGACCAGAACGTCCACGCCTTACAACAGGGACCGGTTAGGGGGTAAGCAAGGCGCTGGGACCGGGCTCCGAGACACCGCTCTTGGGGAGGGTGAACGGCCCTCGGGCGCAGTCAGGGTGCGGCCGACCTACTGCCCGGCACCATACGGGAGTTGAGAAGTCCCGCGGAGTGCCTTCGCCGGCGGGCCTGGGAGGCCACGTGGCGAAGAGCGCGGTGCCGAGGAGATGGACCAGGTCGTCCCACAGTGTCCAGCCGGTCAGTTGCTGGCATTCTGGGTGCAGGGCCGGAGCTGTCCGAAACGAGGTGGCGCAGATGCTCGATTTGTCGTCCAAGTTGTCGGGGATCCCGGCGGGACGGGGACGGGCCCCCTGGCCGAACCACGAGTACGCCAAGGGTTGGGGCGTGTTCGGGCTGCCTTTCGACTCCGGCCACGTGCTCGCGCTGCGCGTGTTTCCGGAGAGCTCCTTCGGTCCCTATCGCACGGTGTGGCATCGTGACCAGAGCGGCAGGTGGTCGATCTACGTCGACGGGGAGCGACTCGACACGGCATGCCCGAGGTATTACGGCGCGGCCTGCGATCACACGGGCCACGCCCGGATCGGTCTCACGTGGACGGCCCCGGCCTCCCTGAGGGTGACGATGGATTCACCCTCTCTGAACTGGACTCTCACTGCCTCCGTGACCCGACTCCTCGGGTTGCTGAACCACGTCAGCGTGGCGCTGCCGCTGGCGACATGGCGTCCCCGAGCTCTGGTGGGGGCGCGCGAGCGATTGGCACGGGCGCTGGGGATGGGCCGCCTGGAGATGACCGGCGTGATGCCGAGCGGCCACCCCGGAACGCTGATGCCGCAGCAGATGTACTTCATCGACGCCTCACGAGCCACGCTGGATGGCGCAGACCTCGGACGCCCCGTTCAACTGCAGGAGAATCCGCGGATCGGTGGCGTGCCCCTGCCGGCCCGCGGTGTCCTCGCCATCGGCCAGGCCGCCTGGCAGATCCTGGACCAGGCCGAATACGAGCGCACCCGCGGCGAGACAGCCCAGCGGCCCTGAACGGCGCGAAGCGGCGGTCGGGAATCAGGCGGTGTCACGCGTTCACGCGCGAGCGAAGGCCGCTCGGACTGGGAAGCCACACGGGATGCCGGGATCACGCGGCTGCGTGCAGCCGCTACGTCAGTGCACAAATCCTGCCGCCGCAAGCATGTGGCCAGCCGCCTGGAGTCCTTTGTCGGTGCTACCCGATCCGGTGCAGACGTCCCCTGGACGTCCCCAGGGGGCGTGTGCTCCTTCGGAAGAACACCGCGGCTTTTCGCAGCACCTCAATCGTCCGGGCCTGCTCGGCGTTCTGCCTGCGCAGCCGCTGGAGCTCCTCGCGTTCCGCCGTGGTCAGCTCGCCGGACCGGCCCTCGAAAGCACAAGCCGGGCCCGCCGCTACGGGGGAAGCCTGCTCTCTCTCACCGGCCCCAGAGCGTGACGTACACCGGCGGCCGGAACTGGGAGGGCGGGACGCCCGCGCCGGGCGCGCGCATGATGCGGGTCGCTGCGGGGGTGTGCAGGAAGTGCAGGAACGCGTCGGTGGCCAGGGAACGGTGTTCGGGCTGCAGGACGGTGGCGTGCCACGTGGCGTCCGACGGAGTGGCTGGGGTCTCCAGCATGCGCAGCTCGTCACGCCGGATGCGGGGCGACACCAGATGGGCCAACGCTGGTGCCACCCCCGCGCCCTCGGCGGCGGCCGCCCAGGTCGCGGCCTGGTTGGGGAAGACCCACACGTGCCCCTCGGCCACACCGAGCCGACGCAGCAGCCGCCCGGAGTCCGCGTCTGGATCGGTTCCGGAGGAATCGACCAGCCACGACCACTGCGGCGGCGGACCGGGCGGCCTCGGCGACCTGGCGCCGGTCACCACGACCAGCTGGGTGCGGAACAGCGGCTCGCTGACCAGTTCGCCCCTGCGGACGGCGCCAAGATACGGCCCGAGGGCGACGTCGGCCAGCCGGTTCTCCACCAGCACACGTATCTCGTTGCCGGCGGCCACCCCGAACGAGGTCTCGGTCCTGCGCCCCGAGCGGCCGTCGAAGGCCTCCACGAGCGACGGGAGCACAAACTCGGCCAGCGTGCTCGTGGCGACGACCCGCAACTCGTCGGGCGCACCCCGCGCCGCCCGCACTGCCGCCTCGGTATCCGCGCTCAGCGCGACCATCCGCGACGCAATCGGCAGCAGCCGCGCCCCCGCGGGCGTCAGACGCATCCCACCGCCGCCGGTGCGCCGGATGAGCGGATCGCCGAAGTGGGTGCGCAGCGCGGTGAGCGCCTGCGACACCGCGGACTCGCTCACGTCCAGAGTCCGCGCGGCGGCTCCCACCGAACCGAGCCGGGCAACCAGCACGAAGGTGCTGAGCTGTGTGACGGTCACTATCCGATTTTCCCGCGTTTAGAGGGATAAGTGAATGCTTATCGACCCATTGCATGGCCGGTGAGGAAGAGCGCAGCATCAATGCACAACGGGGACGGCATTCCAGGAGGGCCCGATGCAGGTTCCAGCTGCCTTCCAGTACGAGACGGCCACCAGCCTCGAGCAGGCGATCGAGCTGCTCACACGGTACGGCCCCGAGGCCCGGGTGGTGGCGGGCGGACACAGCCTGCTGCCGATGATGAAGCTGCGGCTGGCCCAGCCCGAAGCCCTGATCGATATCAACGGCCTCGGCGAGCTGGCGTTGATCCGGGTGGACGGGCACGAACTGTCCGTCGGAGCGATGGTCCGCCACGCGGAGCTGCTCGCCTCGCCGGTCGTCGGCGAGCACTTCCCCATCCTGCGGGACGCGGAACGGGTCATCGCCGATCCGCTCGTACGCAACCGCGGCACCGTGGGCGGCTCGCTGTGCCAGGCCGATCCGTCGGAGGACCTGTCCGCGGCGTTCTCGGCACTGCGGGCGACCCTTGTCGCCCAAGGCCCCGGCGGCAGGCGCACCATCGGGATCAGGGAGTTCTTCCTCGGGCCGTACGAGACCGCGCTGGACGAAGCGGAGCTTCTGGTAGAAATCCGAGTGCCCATCCGCTCGCACGCCAGCGCCTACCGCAAGGTCGAGCGCCGGGTCGGCGACTGGGCGGTCGTCGCCGCAGGAGCGGTGCTGGAGATGTCCGACGGGGTCATCACCGAGGCCGGGATCGGGCTGACCGCAGTGGGTGCCCCACGGTTCGTGGCCGAGCGGGCCGAGGACTTCCTGCGCGGCAGACGGCCGGACGACGAGGGCTTCGTCGAGGCGGGCAGGATCGCCTCGCAGGAGTGCAAGCCGACAGCCGATCAGCGCGGCCCGGTCGACTACAAGCGGCATCTGGCCGGGGAGCTCACCGCGAGGGCGCTGCGCGCCGCGGCCGCCCGCGCCCAGGGGCAGGAGGCGTGACATGCGGATCACCGTGAACGTGAACGGCGAGCAGCACACGAGGGACGTGGAGCCCAGGCTGCTGCTGGTGCACTTCCTGCGCGACGAACTCGGGCTCACCGGCACCCACTGGGGCTGCGACACCTCCAACTGCGGGGTGTGCGCCGTCTGGTTGGACGGTGCACCGGTGAAGTCCTGCACCGTGCTCGCGGTGATGGCCGACGGCCATGAGGTGCGGACCGTCGAGGGCTTGGCGCACGGGGCCGAACTCGACCCGGTGCAGAAGGGATTCGTCGCCTGCCACGGGCTGCAGTGCGGCTTCTGCACGCCGGGGATGATGATGACCGCCCGCTGGCTGCTCGACCACAACGCGGATCCGTCCGAGGACGACATCCGCAAGGCCATCTCCGGACAAGTGTGCCGTTGCACCGGTTACGAGAACATCGTGCGCTCCATCCGCTGGGCCGCCGAGCACGAAGGCGGGGCGCGGACCGCCGATGCGGGCACCGAGAAGACGCCCGGCCGCGAGGAGGTGCGGACATGACGACCACCGAGGAACGGCCGGTCGGCTTCGGACGCATGCCCCGCAAGGAGGACGCGAGGTTCGTCCGCGGCCACGGGACCTACGTCGACGACGTCAAGCTCCCCGGGATGCTGCACGGCGCCGTCCTGCGCAGCCCGCTGGCGCACGGCCGGATCGTGTCCGTCGACACCAGCGCCGCCGAGGCGCACCCGAAGGTCAAGGCCGTGATCACCGGGGAGACCCTGGCCGGTCTCGGGCTGGCCTGGATGCCCACGCTCTCGCACGACACTCAGGCGGTGCTGGCCACCGACAAGGTGCGCTTCCAGGGCCAGGAGGTCGCCTTCGTCGTCGCCGAGGACCGTTACGCCGCCCGGGACGCCCTTGAACTGATCGACGTGGAATACGAACCGCTGCCGCCGGTCGTGGACGCCCGCCGGGCGCTCGACCCGGACGCGCCGGTGATCCGCGACGACAAGGAACAGCAGACCGACAACCACATCTTCGACTGGTCGGCGGGCGACAAGGAGCGCACCGACGAGGTCTTCTCAGCCGCCGACGTCGTGGTGGAGCAGGACATGCTGTACCCGCGGGTGCACCCGGCGCCACTGGAGACCTGCGGCACCGTGGCGGACATGGACGCCATCACCGGGAAGCTGACGGTGTGGTCCACCACCCAGGCCCCGCACGCACACCGCACGCTCTACGCAATGGTGTCCGGCATCCCGGAGCACAAAATCCGGATCATCTCCCCGGACATCGGGGGCGGCTTCGGAAACAAGGTCGGCATCTACCCCGGTTACGTGTGCGCGGTCGTCGGTTCGATCGTCACCGGCGCGCCGGTCAAGTGGGTGGAGGACCGCTCGGAGAACCTGATGAGTACCTCCTTCGCCCGCGACTACCACATGCACGGGGAAATCGCGGCGACGAAGGACGGGAAGATCCAGGCCCTGCGGGTCCATGTGATCGCCGACCACGGCGCCTTCAACTCAACCGCGCAACCGTCCAACTTCCCCGCCGGCTTCTTCGGCGTCTTCACCGGCTCGTACGACCTGGCCGCCGCGCACTGCACCGTGACGGGCGTCTACACGAACAAGGCGCCCGGCGGTGTCGCCTACGCCTGCTCGTTCCGCGTCACCGAGGCCGTGTACCTGGTCGAGCGGATGGTCGACCTGCTCGCGGCCGAGCTCGGCGCGGACCCGGCCGAGCTGCGGATGCGCAACCTGCTGCGACCGGGGCAGTTCCCCTACCGGACGCAGACCGGGTGGGAGTACGACTCCGGCGACTACCCGCGGGCCCTGCGGCTGGCGATGGACATGGCGCACTACGAGGACCTGCGCAGCGAGCAGGCCGACAAGCGCGAGCGCGGCGAGCTGATGGGAGTCGGGGTCAGCTTCTTCACCGAGGCCGTCGGCGCCGGCCCGCGCAAGCACATGGACATCCTCGGTCTTGGCATGGCCGACGGTGCCGAACTGCGCGTTCACCCGACCGGCAAGGCGGTGCTGCGGATCTCCGTGCAGACCCAGGGCCAGGGCCACGAGACGACCTTCGCGCAGATCGTCGCCGAGGAGCTGGGCATCCCGCCCGAGGACGTCGAGGTGGTGCACGGCGACACCGACCAGACCCCGTTCGGGCTCGGTACCTACGGCTCCCGCTCGACACCCGTGTCCGGAGCGGCGGCGGCGATGGTCTCCCGCAAGGTGCGCGAGCGCGCGAGGCTCGTGGCCTCGGCGATGCTCGAAGTGAACCCGGACGACCTGGAATGGGAGAAGGGCCGCTGGTTCGTCACAGGAGACCCCGACCAGGGAAGGACCATCACCGAGATCGCCCTCGCGGCGCACTCCAACCTGGAGCTGCCCGAGGGTGTCGAGGGCCAGTTGGACGCGACCTGCGTCTACAACCCGCCGAACCTCACCTTCCCCTTCGGCGCATACATATGCGTCACCGACGTGGACGCGGACACCGGCCAGGTGAAGGTCCGCCGGTTCATCGCCGTGGACGACTGCGGCAACCGGATCAACCCCATGATCGTCGAGGGCCAGGTGCACGGCGGACTCGCCGACGGCCTCGGCATGGCGCTGATGCAGGTGATCGCCTTCGACGAGGACGGCAACTGCCTCGGCGGATCGTTCATGGACTATCTCCTGCCCACCTCGGTCGAGTGCCCGTCCTGGGAGCTCGGCGAGACCGTCACCCCCTCCCCGCACCACCCCATCGGAGCCAAGGGCGTCGGCGAGTCAGCCACGGTGGGCTCGCCCGCCGCGGTGGTCAACGCCGTGGTCGACGCGCTGAAGCCGCTCGGCGTACGCCATGTCGACATGCCGCTGACGCCCGCCGCGGTGTGGCGGGCCGCCCAGGGCCGGCCGCTGCGCACCGACCTGGCGATCACCTGAGGCCACCGCGATGACGAACACCGAACTGCTGGCCCGCGCGGACGTGCTCCGGCACGGCCGGACCCCGTTCGTCCTGGCCACCGTCGTCCACGCGGAACGGCCCACGAGCGCCAAGCCCGGGGACAGCGCGCTGGTGCTGCCCGACGGCACCGTCGAGGGCTTCGTGGGCGGCACATGCGCCGAGACGACGGTGCAACTGCAGGGCCTGCGGGTGCTGGAGACCGGCGAGTCGCTGATGCTGAGGATCACGCCCGCCGCGGACACCGGGGCCGAAGGCGCGCAGGAGCCGGGCGAAGGCCTGGTCACGGTGGCCAACCCCTGCCTGTCGGGTGGGACGCTCGACATCTTCCTGGAGGCCAACCTCCCCCAGTCGCTGGCGTACGTCTACGGACACGCCCCCATCGCCCGCGCTCTGCTCGACGTCGGTCGTGCGCTCGGCCTCGACGCCCGACCAGCCTCGCCCGGGGAGCCGCTGCCGCCCGATCTGTACGTCATCATCATCGCCACGCACGGCCGCGACGAGGAGACCGTGCTGACCGAGGCCGCACGCGCCGGGATCCCGTACATCGGGCTGGTGGCCAGTCCGAAGCGCGGCGCGGAGGTGCTCGCCGGGCTGGGTCTCACCGAGGAACAACGCGTGCACGTCCACACCCCGGCCGGCCTGGACATCGGCGCGCGGACCCCGGGAGAGATCGCGCTGTCGGTGTACGCCGAGATCATCGCGTTGCGGCCGCAGGCGGCCCGAGCCGTGCGCCCCGGAGCCGACTCCGCCGCGCCGCAGGCCGTGGTCCAGGACGTGGATCCCGTGTGCGGCATGGCCGTGGCGATCACGCCCGCCACCCTCTCACTGGACCGGGCCGGCAGCAGGGTGTACTTCTGCGGGCCGGGGTGCCAGCACGCCTTCGCCGACGACCCCTCCCGTTACGCTCATGCCTGACCTCGACCCGCTCGTACCCGACGTCCCCGCCCTGCGCTCGCGTCTGGACGCCGTCGGCTACCTGGCCGACGACGCCCTGGCCACGGCGCTGCTGCTGGCCGTGCGCATGCGGCAGCCGATCCTGCTGGAGGGCGAGCCCGGTGTCGGCAAGACCGAGGCGGCCCGCGCGCTCGCCGCCGTGCTCGACACCCCGCTGATCCGGCTGCAGTGCTACGAGGGGCTGTCCTCGGCCGAGGCCCTCTATGAGTGGAACTATCCACGGCAACTGCTGGCCATCCGGCTGGCCGAGTCCCGCGGGGAGCCCCTGCGGGACGCCGACCTGTTCGCCGAGGACTACCTGCTGCCACGGCCGCTGCTCGCCGCGATCTGCCACCCGGGACCGCGGCCGGCGGTGCTGCTCATCGACGAGGTGGACCGCGCCGACGACGAATTCGAGGCGTTTCTGCTGGAGCTGCTCGCCGATGCCGCGGTCACCATCCCCGAACTGGGTACCCGGACGGCTGCGGTGCCGCCGGTGGCCGTACTGACCTCCAACCGCACCCGGGATCTGCACGACGCGCTCAAACGCCGCTGCCTCTACCACTGGATCGACTACCCGGACACCGCACGAGTCGCCGCGATCATCCGCAGACGGGTGCCGGAGTCGGCCGAGTGGCTGGCCGCGCGCGTGGCGCGCGGGGTGGCGCGCCTGCGTGCCCGGCAGGAGCTCACCAAGCCGCCCGGCATCGCCGAGGCGATCGACTGGGCGGGCGCGCTGCACGCGCTGGGGCTCTCCGTTCTCGACGCCGACGCCGCCGACCGCACTCTGGGGGCGGTACTCAAGTACGCCGAGGACCTGGAGGCCGTGCGCCGGGCCGGACTGGCGGAGCTGGTCGACGCGGAGGCAGGCTCCGATGCCTGACCTGCCGGAACTGGCAGCCTCGTTCACCGCCGCCCTGCACGACGCAGGGATCGCGGTGGGCCCCGACCGTACCCGGAGCTTCGCTCGGGCGCTCACCCTGCTGGCACCGTCGACGACGCGCGAGCTGCGGCACTGCGCGCTCGCCACCCTGGTGTCCGACCGCGAGCAGATCGAGCCGTTCGACGCGGTCTTCCGCGAGGTCTTCGGCGGCCCGGCCGACCGCGGAGCACAGCGCGGGCAGCCCGGCGACCCGGCCCGATCGCTCCCGGACACCGTTCCCGGCCGCGTCCCCGGCACCCGGAAGGCCACCGTGGACGGACGCGGCCGGGAGGCCGACGCACAGCCGCGGGAGGCTCCCGTACCCCTCGCCGCCAGTCCGCTCGACCGTCTCGCCAACCGCGACTTCGCGGACCTGTCCGCCGAGGAACTGGCGCGGCTCTCCGAGGTGATGCGCACCCTTGTGCTTCGCACCCCGACCCGGCGGTCCCGCCGGCGCCGCACCGCGCACCACGGTGCGCGCATCGACGTGCGCCGCACCCTCTCCGTCAGCCGGCGCACCGGCGGATACCCGCTGCGGCTACGCCGCTTCGTGCCCCGCGCCCGCCCCCGCGACCTCATCGTGCTCTGCGACATCTCCGGATCGATGGAGCCCTATGCCCGCGCGATGCTGCAACTGCTCTACTGTGCCGTCCGCGCCGCCCGGGCCGAGGTCTTCACCTTCGCCACCCGGCTCACACGCCTCACGCCCGCCCTCCGGCGGGCCGGGCCGGACGACGCCCTGGCACGGGCCGGACGGGCGGCCCCGGACTGGTCCGGGGGCACCCGGATAGCCGAGTGCCTGGCGGAGTTCAACGAGCGGTTCGGCCGACGCGGCATGGCGCACGGCGCCGTGGTCGCCATCATCTCCGACGGCTGGGACACCGGGGCGCCCGCCGACCTCGCCACCCACATGGCGCGGCTGTCCCGGGTCGCCTACCGCGTCGTATGGGTCAACCCGCGCACGGCAAGCCCGCGCTACCGTCCGCTCGTGGCCGGCATGGCTGCAGCGCTGCCCTACTGCGACGCCGTCGTCAGCGCCCACAACCTCGCGGCCCTGGACGACTTCACCGCCGCACTGTCCGCCCCGCGCCACCGCCGATGACCCTGCCCGTCCTCGACGTTGCCGAAGGGCAGGAGGCCGCTCTGCACCGCCGGCAGCGGCTGCTCCACATCCCGGACCGTACCGTTCACCACGCCGCCCGCGGTTACCGAGGCGACGGCAGGACCGACGCGAAAGATGCATACGTTGCGGCGGAGGACTGCGGCGATGTTGGTGACGATGGCCGGCTTCAGGTCGCCGATGGCCAATTGCGGCAAGTCGCCGTCGCGCGCGGCGCGTTGCCGGTCCGCAGCTGGGGACGCGTCTTCGGCGAACGTGGCAAGCGCGTCGCGGTGACGACCATCCCGGGGATCAACCTCATCCTGACCGCGTCCCGGTTGGACGACTCGAAAGCGATCGCTCCAGCCCGCGAAAGGGACCAGACCCCCGCAGCGAATTCCCCTGCCGTCGCGATACGCCCTCATCATGCCTGCGCAGGGCAGGTAGCCCCGCCCCCCGCCGAGTCTGGGCACACCAGCAGGGAACCAACCCGTCAGCCGGCTGCCTCAGGAGCTGGTCTTGGCAACTCCCCTATCCAACCCCCCTGCTGTGCTTGGCCGTGGCACAGTGGTGTGAGGCACAGCACACGGGGGGCTCGGTCCGCGGGCCCGTAGGAAATGGCGTGCGGCGGAGAGGTGGTCTGCCATGGAATCACGGCTGGCTGTCGATGGTCCCGAGGGACCGGACACCCTGGTGGAATTCCGGGATTGGCTCAGCGAGGAACCGCAGCTCCGCGGGCGCGTCCGCGTTCCCGCGTCGGTGCCACGTCCCGGCGATCTCGGCTCCTGGAGCGACACGCTGGTCGTCGCGGTCGGGGCAGGCGGCGCCCTGACTCCACTGGCCAGGGCGCTCGCGGTCTACCTGAGGCAGCCGCGGCGCAGCACCGTCCGGGTCAAGGTGGTCGAACGTGACGGAACCCGTACGGAGTTAACAGTCCAGCACGCCAAGGATGTCGGCGAGGTCGAGCACCTCCTCCGCGCGGCACTGCACCCCGACTCCGATGCCATTTCCCCTGCTCCGGGCGGGCCGGCCGATTCGGAGTCCTGACTCATGCTGCGTCCACCCGACGCAGCCCGATCGCGCGCGGTACTGGTAGGCGTCGCCGAGTACCCCGAAGATCCCCGGCTGCCGGACATCTCCGCCGCTCGGAACAACGTCCGCGATCTGCGACGGCTCCTCACCGAAGGCCGTCCGGGTTCCTTCTCCGTGGAGCACACCGAGGAGGTGATCGACCCGGCCACGCCACGGGACCTCGGGCTGCCTCTGCTGCAGGCGGCCCGCCAGGCCGAGGACGTGTTCCTCGTCTACTACACCGGCCATGGTCTGATCGGCCGTGAGAAGCGCGAATTGCATCTCGCACTGGGCCGCTCCGACTCCGAGGCTCCCTCGTTCACCGCCTTCCCTTTCCAGGGCATTCGGGAGGCGTTCCTGGCCAGCCCGGCACGCAATCGCGTATTGATCCTGGACTGCTGCTTCTCCGGCCGCGCCATCACCGGAGGGCTCTCCGGGGTGTACGAGCCACTCATCGACCAGATGGAGATTGCCGGTACCTACACGCTGACCTCTGCCTCCGCAAATGAGGTTGCCCGCTTCGAGGAGGGCGAGCGGCACACGGCCTTCACCGGCGAGCTGCTGCTGGCCCTACGGGACGGAATAGCCACACCGCCCACGGCCGAGGTAACCCTCGGCGCCCTCTACCGGCACCTCAAGCGGGTTCTGCCGGCGAGGGGCCTGCCCGAACCGCAGCACTGCGGGACCGATACCGCCGAGTTCCTCGTTCTCGCCCGGCCTCCACGCGCTACCGGTCGCCCTACGGCATCCCGTCCCGACCCGGGGACCTCCACGGGCCCACGCGAGGACCTGCTGGCGCGCAGGGACCTCGGCCACCGCAGAGGTGAGGCGGGCCAGACCGGAGAGGCAGTCCGCCTGCTGAGCGAGGTGGTGCCCGACCTGACGAGGTTTCTGGGGCCGGACGACCGGGAGACCCTCGTCGGACGGATCAACCTCGCTTACTGGACGGGAAATGGAGGAGACGCGGACGAGGCGCTGCGACTTTCCCACGCTGCCGTCAGCGATATGACACGCGTCCTGGGACCGAGCCACCGTGCGACCCTCGTCGGCCGCGCCCAACTCGCCCACTGGATCGGGGAAACAGGCAATGTCGGGGAGGCGCTGCGGCTGTCCACCGCCGTTGTCTCCGACCTCACACAGATCCTCGGCCCCGACGACCGTCAGACCCTCATCGGCCGCGCCCGGCTGGCACGCTGGACCGGTGAAGCCGGCGACCCGGCAGCGGCGGCCGGCCTGACCGGGGCGCTTGTACCCGATCTCTCGCGGGTGCTCGGGCCCGACGACCGGGAGACCTTCGTCGGACGGATCAACCAGGCTCAGTGGACAGGCCGGGCAGGCGGCAGCAGGAAGGCGACGAAGCTGCTCACCGGACTTGTACCGGACCTCTCGTGGGCACTCGGCCCTGATGACCGCCACACCCTGGTGGGGCGGTCGCGACTGGCCCAGTGGTCGGGTGCGGCAGGTCGGCGCCGGCAGGCGCTGCGGCTGTTCACTGCCGTTGTGCCCGATCTGGGGCGGGCCGCGGGCCCGGACGACCGGGAGACGCTGCTCGCCCGGGGTCAGCTCGCCCACTGGACGGGGGAGACGGGAGACGCGGCAGAGGCCGTACGGATGTTCGCCTTGCTCGTGAACGACCTGGCCTGGGTGTTGGGCCGCGACGACCGCGCGACCCTGGTCAGCCGGGCGCGGGTGGCGCACTGGACAGGGGCCGCGGGGGACGTCGGTGAGGCCGTGCGTCTTTTCAACACAGTGCTGCCCGACCTCAGGCGTGCCTTGGGCCCGGACGACCCGGAGACCCTCGGCAACCGTGTTCTCCTCGCCCGGTGGCGGCGGAAGGCGGACCGGCGGCTCAAGGCGCAGCTCTTCTACGGGGCACAAGGGGGGCCGCGGTGACAACGGCTGCGGGAGCGGCGAGGTGACCGGCGGCAGTCCCCTGCCCCTGAAGCCCGGTGACTCGGAGCAGATCGGCCCGTACCAGCTCATCGGACAACTGGGCGCCGGTGGCATGGGCAAGGTGTACCTCGGCAGGTCGCCGAGCGGCCATCTGGCAGCGGTCAAAGTGATCCACGATTTCCTCGCTGACGACAACGAGTTCCGCGCTCGGTTTCAGCGCGAGGTGCGCGTGGCGTCGTTGGTCAACGGACCGTTCACCGCTCAGGTGCTGGATGCCGACGCGCAAGGGGGACGCCTCTGGATGGCCACCCAGTACGTGTCGGGACCCTCACTGAACGACGCCGTCACCGCCTTCGGGCCGCTGCCGCCCCGGTCGGTGCTGGCGCTGTGGCTGGGCCTCCTCAGCGCGCTGCAGACATTCCACTCCGCCGGGGTGATCCACCGGGATCTCAAACCGTCCAACGTCCTGCTCGCCATCAACGGGCCACGGGTCATCGACTTCGGGATCTCGACGCACGGCGGGGAGAGCCGGCTCACTCGTACCGGTGTGGCGGTCGGTACCCCGGGCTTCATGTCACCCGAGCAGGTCGCCGGTAGCCCGGTGGGCCCGTGGAGCGACATCTTCGCGCTGGGCAGCGTGCTGGCATTTGCGGCCTCGGGCACCAGTCCGTTCGGGACCGGTGCGCCGATGGCTCTGCTCTACCGCATCATCCACGAGGAACCGGAACTCATCGGCCTCCCGGACAGAGTCACCGCGCTGGTGCGCCGCTGCCTGGCCAAAGCGCCGGAGGACCGGCCGACCGTTGGCGAGCTTCTGGCCGGCCTCGCTCCGGAAGAGGAGGACGAGGCTTCCCGTCTCCTGGCGCACGGCAACTGGCTGCCGCCGTCCGTCAAGCGCGAGACGCTCGAACGCGCCCAGATGGTTCTCGCCTGGGACGACCGGCGCCGTTCCGCAGGCCGAAATGCGCCGGACGACGACCAGGACACGTTCATCCTGCGGCCGCCGAGTTGGAGGTACGCGTCCGCACCGTCCGTGAGCGCCGATGCGGACGGCACCGCCGGCCAGGGGCAACCCGCTCAGGCTGCCGAACCACAGACCGAAATCCGACCCATCCCGCTGCCCGGCGGCGGCACACCCCCACCGCCTGATATCCCGCCGCATCTTGCGGCCGCGTGGGGGCCGGATCCCGACCCCGCCGACGACGACTCGGCGCTCCGGACCAGCACCGCGCCGCTACCCGCCGACACACCGCCGCTGCCCAGAGCCCTGCGCCGACGGTGGACCCGATGGCTCTGAGGCGGGCCGTCCAGGTCAGATGGGGTGAGCTACGTCGGCCCCACCCCCGCCGAGCTGATCGACCGCCATCCGATCGCCAACCGCGCGGTCAATCGAGCTTTGCAGATCTGTGCAGATGCGGCGCGGTGCCGCCCAGCTCCCGCATGCGCCCCGGACCGCTCCGGTGGCTTTATTCACCCGCGGCCGCCGACCGCGCCTCACTCACGGGCGGCGGACTGCCGACCTAGTGAGCGGAGCTGCCTCAGTCGTCGAGGTCACCGCTCAGCTCTGGGGCGTCCTGGCGGATCAGTTGAGTGGTTTAGGCGGTTGCGTGAACGAGCGTCCTGCCATGCTCGGAGGCAACGTGATGCCGGTGAAGTCGGGGCCACCGTCACCGGTTTGCACGGCATCCGAACCGACGCCTCAGTCTCCGGGGCCAGCTGACTCCTCGGTGGCGGCGGACTCGGAGTCCTCGGCGAGGTAGCGCCGGAGGAGCTCCTGCTCGGCGTCCCGGCGCGGGAACATGAAGAAGACCAGCAGCGCACCCAGCACGATCGCGACCAGGCCGGCGGTGTAGGCCCAGTCGTCGCCGTCGAGGAACGACTGGCGGGCGGCCGCGACGATCTGGTCGGCGTACTTGGGGTGCTGCTGGGCGACCTGATCGGCGGAGGCGAACGACTTCGTCAGCTCGCCCTGGACCTGGTCCGACACGTGCTTGCTCTCGGAGGACGCGGCGATCGCCGAGCTGAACGCCGAGGCGTAGCCGGCCGTGAGCAGCGCGCCCATGATGGACTGCATGATGGCCCCGCCGAGGTCCCGTTGCAGGTCCGCGGTGCCCGAGGCCATACCTGCCCGCCGCACGGGCACCGACCCTGTCAGCGAGTGCGAGGCGGGCGTCCCGGCGAAGCCGACCCCGATGCCGGCGAACACGTAGGCAACGCCGATCTGCCAGTAGCTGCTGCCCTCGCCCCAGAACACCAGCATCCAGCCGAATCCGAGAAAGAGGAACACATAACCGATCAGCAGGGTCGTGCGGGCGCCGCGCGTCTCGACCAGCTTCGCGGACCGAGGTGCCACGAGCACCATCATCACGACGAGGGGGAGGATGGCGGCGCCGGCTTCGACGGAGTCGTACTCGAGCACGTTCTGCAGGTACTGCTGGCTGACGAACGCCGACCCCATCAGGGAGCCGAACACGATGATGCCCGCGCATGCGGCGACCCAAAACGTACGCCGGCCGGCGATGTGGAGGTCGTACAACGGATTGGGAGCCCGGCGCTGACGCCAGAAGAACGCCGCTCCGGCAACGAGGGCGATCACAACCAGGCCGACGACCAGGGCCCCCTGGTTGGGGACGGCGGCGAAGTTGATCGCCAGCACCAGTCCCGCGACCAGGAGGACGGACAGGATGCCGCCGCGGTTGTCCACCGGTTCGGTCGACTCGTTGGCGTGCGCGGGGACGAACATCAGCGCCATGATCAGCGCGACCACGGCGAGGGGCAGGGTGATCAGGAATACCGACCCCCAGTAGAAATGCTCGAGCAGCGCGCCCGCGATCACCGGCCCGAGCATGGAGATGCCGCCGCCCAGGGCCGACCACAACGCGATCGACTTCGTCCGTCCCGGCCCCGCCCACAAGGCGGTGATCAGCGCCAGGGTGGTCGGGTAGGCCATGCCGGCCGAGAGTCCCCCGAGGATCCGGGCCACCACGAGGACGGTGTCATTGGGGGCGTACGCGGCGAGCAGGCAGGCGGGGATGGAGAGCGCGACGCCGAGGAGCAGCAGTAGCTTGCGCCCGTGACGGTCGCCGATCGCCCCCAGGTAGAGCACCGATGCGGCCAGGCCGAGGGAGTAACCCACGGCGATCAGGTTCAGTGTGGTCTGGGACGAGTCGAAGGCTTTCCCGATCGCGGGCAGGGCGACGTTGGCCACCGACAGGTTCAGGTTGGCCACCGCGGCAACGATGATCAGGGACGCCAGGACGAGCTGCGCGCGCGCCGGTGCCTCGCGCGGCACGTTGTCTTGGGGCGCGTCACTTCTCGACATAGAAACCTCCGGGACAACGTTGCGCTTCTGCGAAAGTCTTGCTTGATCCGCTTCGCTGCACATCGCCCCATTGGGATGACATCGCCAGGCGCCAGCAAGGACGGCCAGGTAGGGCTGACGAGTGTGTCGGAGGAACGCCGAGATACAACGAGAGAGTGCGCGAGGCGGTGAGATTGACTCCCGCTCTCTCATCTCGGCATTCGCCCTGGTCAGAGCTTGATTCTTGCTGGCTGACCGGCGAGTGCCCCCGGCAGGACTCGAACCTGCGCACACGGCTCCGGAGTGAATGCGTCAATCACTCGGCATAGGCCTCTGACCTGCGGCGGAGTTCATCAGAGGCGCCGCAGACCGGTCTGGAGATGTGCGCGAACGCTGGGTGAACCAGTCCATGGCTGGTGCCGACTACCGCGACTACGTCCTCGCCGGCCGCCCCAACCAGGCACCTGACGGCCGACCCTGGCCTGCTCCGCAGAGCTCCTGACCACCGGCTTCACGGAAGTGCGGACAGAACCTTGAAATTCCCCACCCCCTGCTCAGGTGTGGGACGCATCTGCTCACCTCGGTTCCCCACCCCTTCCGCGCCGGCCTGCGACGAGTTGCCACGGCGGAGGGACCGCACGATAGCCAGCCAGGCCCAGGGGCGGGGCGCTGAGGAACAGCCTGGCCACTCCCCGGTGGACCCCGCTGGGGATGACTGGCTAGGACGGCTGGGCGGGGTCGTGGGTGATCAGGTCTCCCGGCTGACACTGCAGGACATCGCAGATCCTCGACAGGGTCGAGAAGCGGATGGCCTTGGCACGCCCGTTCTTGAGCACGGACAGGTTGACGACGGTGATGCCCACCTGCGCGGACAGCTCGGTGAGCGTCATGCCGCGCTCGGCGAGGAGCCGGTCGAGGTGGATCCGGATCGCGTGGAGTTCCTCTTCGGGCATCAGATGGTCCCTTCGAGGTCCTCTCGCATGCGCACGCCCTCACGCATAATCCTCCCCATGATCACTGCGGCGAGGCCGGCGAGGACAAGCACCATCGGCCCGGAGACCGTCGGCCCAGAACCCACGATGGGCGCCATGCTCCCTACGAGCCAGGACTGTGACCAGCCGACGACGAGGCCGGCCAGCGGCGTGCCCACGGTGACGAACCAGCCGAGAAAGGAGAGCCGTTGCGCCACCGTGTCGGTGAACGGCCCTTGCAGCAGGACAGCCTTCAGCAGCCGGGAGAAAAGCAGCAGCGCGAGGGAGCCGAACAGCAGCCAGGGCAGTTCGCCCCCGAGGCCGGCGGCGCGCTGACCCGCGGAGGGACTGTCCTGGCAGAGGCGCGTGGCACTGCTGGACGCCTTCACGCCCTCGCCGATCGGCAGGTCGTCCGCCAGTGAGGCATTGGCCCAGAAGTGCGTCTGCACGCAAACCGCCCCGTCGTCGAACATGTGGCCGACTCCAGTGCCGATGAAGAGGAGCCCGCAGAGCACCGCCAGCGCAAAGGTCACCGAGGCCAGGGTCCTCGTGAGTCGCGTGTTCATCGCATCCCGTCCCATCGATTTTCGATATGCCAAAGACTAGAGGAGCATATCGATATTCGACAAGTCCATGCTGCCGACGAGACCGCCCCGGCAGGGCCGGGAGGCCGGCTTCCACCCGGGATCGGCCGATGTGGGCGTTCGGGCCTCTCCGTGATCGGGTGGCCGCGGCGCTTCTCGGCAATGACCGAGCGCAGCACGTCGTCGTCGCCAAGGCCCGCGTGCACGAGGGCGCGGCCTGGCTCCTCGGCCGGCGTCAGCCATCGATCGTTGTTGCGAAACCGTGGGCCAACGGCCCCGAACCGTCCATGACCCCAGCACCGCCGCGGAGTTGGGTGGGCAACGTCCGGATCGCCATCAGCGCCCAATGACGCAGCCAGGCCGTGCTGTTGTGAGCGTTGACCCGAGTGGAGCGAGCGCCAGCGGCGATCAACGCGATCTGGCTCAGCGATCTGGGCAGCAGGCGGATCCGGACGATGAAGGCCATGTCGAGGGTTATGAACGCAGTGCTCAGTCCTGACAAACGCCAAGCCCCGCACTCCGGTCCGGAAGAGTGCGGGGCACGTTACAGCGGCCAACGCCACTTTCACGCAGGGACCTGTCCTTTGATCAGTGCGGCGGGAAGCGCCCCGTGCAGCACCTGTTCCTTGGGGAGGGTGAGACTGAACTGCTCCTCGACGACGGCGAGGGACTTGGCGTGTGACACGTCCCGCCTATTCTCGTCGGGGATGCCTGCGGCCTGGACGGCGGCGCTTACCAGGTCGGGGCGGGATCCTGTGATCTCATGCGACCACGTGTGCATGTACATGTCGAATCCGCACAAGTAGTGCCCGTCATGGAAGTAACTGAAATCGGGCGGCGGCAGCTTCGGGTTTTGGCTCTCGTAGTACAGACGGAAGACGTGAGCGCCATCTTTGGACACACCGTGGAGGGGTCCGGTGTTCATCTCTCCGGGCCAGTAACCGTCCGCTACGGCGAAGGCGAGGTCCCCGCTGGCGCCGTACCGTACTGCAATGGAGTCGTTCTGGCGCCGCTCCCCCTCGCGCTGGTCCAGATAGGTGTTCAGGTCATAGCCGGTGTAGTGGCCCAGAGGGAGAGGGGCCGAATCCGTCGCGAGACGCCTGACCAGTTCCTCGGGCTCCAGGCCGCGTGCCAGCGTGATGCAGTAGCCGATCCAGGCGATCTCGTCGCGGGCGATCCAGCCTATTCCATCGTTCATCTCTCTCCTCCTGTGCAGGTCGCGGGGGACCGCGCATGGCGCCGTCCCCCGCGACGCCCCGCTTCTCAACCGACGGGGCTTGTCCTTCTAGGGGGCTACCTGATGTCGCATTTCACGATCGCCTTACTCGCGTCGCACTTCTCGAATCCAGGCGTCCTGACAAAGTACAGATCCTGGTCGAGAAGGCGGAACTGGCTTGTGAAGGTCGAGAAGCGGGCCATGGACGTGGAGTTGACCCACTCGGACATCGCCGACCGGCCACAGACCTCCTTCCACGTGGGGCCGGCCTTGCGCTCGTCGTCGTACAGCTTCCAGGTGCCGTCCGTGAGCTTCGTAGCGAAGGTCTGCACGCACTGGTCGCCGGAGGTGACCGGGTTGGTGCCCTCCATGTCCTTCGGCATACCGCCGCTGTTGTAGCTGGCGGCGAAGGCGAACTCGTCACAACTGGGCTTGTCGTTGGTGCTGATGTCGGGAACCGTCGTGGTGTCGGGGTGTCCATTGTTCGCGGCCCAGCCGTCCGGGCAGATGACCCTCCGGTTGGCGTCCGGGTCACGGCCGTAGGCGTTGCGCTCACCATGAGCGCCGGTCTCTCCCCTGCGGTCCGGGAGGTAGTTCAGGGGCGCACCCTCGCGGATCTTGGTGTTGATCAGCCAGGCATGTGCGGCAGCAGCCGGCGCCTTGGCGGTGTTGAACACGTAGCCGGGCATGTAGTCACGGAAGACGCAGCCTGCCGGGGAATACACCATGTCGCAGCGGGCGTAGACGGGGTTTCCGATCAGGCCGTGGCTTTTGTCGGTGGGGAAGGTCTCCGGAACGCTGGTGGAGAACGTCGCGAACGGCGCGAACGCCATGTCCTGCGACAGATCCCGGTCCTTCTTCCCCGACTCGTCCGGAACGCCGCCGGACCACTTCACCGTGGCTGTACCGGTCTCCTCGTGCGGGTCGATGTCGTACGAGCCGCCCCACATCAGGTTGCCGTCCCACGCGTAGGAAGGCTTGTCGACGCACCCTGCGCTGCACATCGGGGTGATCGTCAGCTTGATCGCGCCAGGCTGCGCCGGGAACGGCACCTTTCCGGCGGGCATGGGCAGCGGGGTGATGCGAGCCCACAGTTTCAGATCAATGCCGGTCATGGCGGTCTTCATGTGGTAGGACATCAGGAATTCCTGGTAGCCCTTGGACTCCGTTTGCTGTTCGTCGGTCACCTCGACGGACAGCTTGTTGTACATGCACGCCGCGTCACGGGTGAAGATCGACACGTATTTGCCTTGCGTCGCGCCGACCTCGCAAGTGTCGTTCAACGGCGGCGCGGCAGCCCGGATGCCCTTCAGCCGGCCCCGGCTCTCCTTCGCCTTCGTGATGTCCGCCTTGGTCGCTGGGGACGAGGTGATGCAGAGCTGGTTGCCGTTCCCGGCAGGCTGGCAGTGCCGCTCATTTACTCCGACGAGCTTCTTCGTCTCGATCGAACCCCAGCCGGGAACCGGCTGCCAGGAGTTGTCGAAGGCCGGGTTCACGGCTTTGTCGTTCGGCGCCGGCAGCGTGATGTCCACCGAGTGGGCGTGGATACGGAACTTCGCCCAGGGAGACCAGGCCGTCTCGTAGAGGCTGCCGTCGTAGGCGGAGGTGTGGAAGGTGTAGGTGGTGCCCGGCTTCAGCTTCCCGTTGGGAACGGTGACTTCGGCGGTCTTGCCGGACGCCACGAAGCCGGACACCAGAACGCCGTACGGGTTGTCGTCAGTGAGTTTCACCTGGGTCTTCGGGTTGCCGTTGGCGTCGGTCGTCCAGACCTCGAAGGTCAGGTTGGCCTTGTCGCCGTCAGCGTCGGTGACGCTGTTACGCAGGACGGCCATGGAGGTGTTGACGTTCCACACCCCGGACACCTGAGTGAAGGTCGGGCCCGCTTGGGGGTTCTTGCCTGACACCGGGCGGCTTGCTGCCGCCAGGGTGGCCTTCTCCGGACCGGCCGCCGGTCTCGCCGACGGCGCACCGTTCGGGTCGGGATTCGAGGTGAAGTGCGTACCCGAGGCGGTCGGCTGGATGTCTTGTGCGGCGGCCCCGCTCACCACGGCGAGGGGTGCAGCGGTGAGCAGCGCCGTGCCGATGGCGATGCGGGACAGTATTCGCCTTAATCGTATTTTCGCAGACAAGTTGGGTGATCCTCTCGCGCCCCGCCTGCCCAGCAGGGGGGTCTGGTCGGTCAGTTACCAAATTGCGACGCGTGTTCGATGTCGCCTCAGGCATTCCTATGCCGATCGACACCCCAAGGGCTACCGGACCAACCAGGCGAACGAGGCAACCAGACCAATCAAGACGTGACGATCGCCATAGTTTGACCAGGGTTGTGCACAGCGGGATGACGGTTCAATAACGCCCCGCCAGAGGACTCGCGAGCGTTGCCAACAAGCCCCAATCGCCCACACGTTCATGCTCTCTGGCTGATTCACGGAGAGGGCCACCGCCTGCGGAGGCTCGCCCGGGACGCCGGTCCGGATGATGCGGCCGTAGTCGAGGACGACGATCCGTTCCACCACGGCGACATTCGCGAGCCGGTGTGGGACCACTTCGAGTTCGAACGGGACCTGAGAGGCCTCGCAGGGCGGGTGTTCAGCGCGCGTCTGCGGCGCTTCGGGCGGGCGAGGCCTTGGACGTGGCGGCGGGCGGAGCCGCATGAGCAGCCGCGGCCGGTCGGATGCCAACCGCGCTCAGCACCCCGCTGACCGCGAGGGCGGCCACGGCGGAGAGGAGGGCGGCACGCAGTCCGGACACGAAGTGGCCGGAGGCGGCCTGGCCTACGAGCAGGCCCATCACGGCGACGCCGATGAGCCCGCCGAGCTGACGCGAGGCGTTGAGGACGCCCGAGGCGATGCCCGCGTTGGCCGGGTCGACGGATCCGAGCATCGCGTTCGTCATGGACGGGACGACCAGGCCGATGCCGAAGCCGGCGACCAGGAACTGGACGACCATGGCCGGGTACGACTGGGATCCCACGACTGGCACCGTGGCCAGGTAGCCGACGGCGGCCAGGGTGTTGCCGGTGATCAGGACGGTTCGCGCGCCGTAGCGCCTGACCAGCGGTCCGCATGCCAGGTTGGCGATCATGATGGAGGCGGTCATCGGCAGGAAGGCGAGTCCGGCGACGATCGGCGAGTACTCCCACACCTGCTGGAAGAAGAGGCTGAAGACGAAGATCAGGCCGTAGAAGGCGAAGTTCAGAAGGACTCCGACGAGCGAGGTGGAGCTGAACGCCTTCCTGCCGAACAGATGCAGCGGCAGCATCGCGTCGCTGCTGCGGCGTTCCACGACGAGGAAGCCGATCAGCGCGAGCACGCACACGGCCAAGCAGGACAGCACGAGCGCGGAGGTCCAGCCCTGCGCGTTCGCCTCGACGATCGCCCCGGTCAGGGTGCCGAGGCCGATCACGGCCAGCAGCTGGCCCGGCAGGTCGAGGGAACGGCGGTCGGAGGTGTCGCGGGCGGGGGCGGGCAGCGCGTACGCCTTGGTGAGCAGGATGCCCACCAGCGCGATGGGGACGTTGACGTAGAAGATCGAGCGCCAGCCCAGGGAGTCCACGAGGACGCCGCCCACGACCGGGCCGAGCGCGAGCGCGAGTCCGCCGGAGGCGGCCCACAGGCTGACGGCGCGCGTGCGCCGGGCCGGGTCGGGAAAGTTGGTGTTCACAATCGACAGGGACGACGGCACGATCATGGCGGCGCCGATGCCCTGCACGACCCGGGCCACGATGAGGGTGACCAGCGAGGGCGCGGCTCCGCAGGCCAGCGATGTGACGGCGAAGAGCACGAAGCCACACATGAAGATCTGCTTGGGATCGAAGCGGTCGCCCATGGCACCGGCCGTCAGGAGGAAGGCGGCGAAGGTGAGTGTGTAGCCGTTGATCACCCACTCCAGGCCGGCCATGGTGCCGCCGAAGTCCCCGGCGAGCGCCTTGGTGGCGACGTTCACGACGCTGACGTCGAGGATGACGACCACGAATCCCAGACAGGCCGCGAACAGGGTCAGCCCTGACCGTGCACCGGCGGGTTGCTGCTGAGGCACTTCGCTCTTCCTTCCAGTAGGCTGTTCGTCGACGGACGAACACTTTGGAGTGTACGCAGATCATCGAACACTCTGCGATCCGGGTGCGGACATGGAGAGTTGGGACGGAGCACACGCCATGACGGCACAGAGCCGACAGCCGACGGAAGCCGCGAGCCATCGCACGCCACCGGTCCACGCGGACCCCGGAGACGTACCACTGGAGACGGCACTGATCGCGCTCGCCGACCCCGTACGGCAGACCCTGGTGCGGGAGCTTGCGGAGGCCGGTGACTGGGAACGGGCCTGCGGGAGCTTCGATGTTCCGGTGACCAAGGCGACCCTGAGTCGGCACTTCGCGGTGCTGCGCGAAGCCGGGCTCCTGGAGCAGCGCGACGCCGGGGCCAAGCGGCTCAACCGGCTGCGACGCCCCGAGTTCGACGAGCGATTTCCCGGTCTCCTCGACCTGGTCCTGCGCACGAAGAGCGACGAGCACCGGGCAGCCGCCGACTAGGGGCTCATGGGCGCAGAAACTCGCCCGGGTGCGTCGCCCGCTCGTGCAGCCCCTGCGCCACCTTCTCGACCGTGGACCTGTCCATGCACGGGGTGCCGAACGCGAGCGCCATTGCGAACGCGCCCTTGAACATGGCCAGATGGAGCACCACGCCGTAGTTGGCGCCGGTTCTGTTGACCACGGTGCGGTAGCCCGTCACCCGGTTCGCGTGCGGGCCGAGCGCCGGATCGACGATCCCGACGTTGGTGATGCAGATCCCCGGGGACGCCTGTGCGGCGGCGGCCTCCTCGACGGCCCTGCGGATCGTCGCGTGATCCCGCCGGGGCGGGCGCCATGCGGCGTCGGGCCGCCCAGAATGCCGAACTCCTTGCCCGAGCACTCCGCGAACAGGGCCCCCGGTCGAAATCGAGCACCTCGACGTCCACCTGCCCCGCATGATGACTGATCCGTCTTCCCAAGGGAACTCGTGCCTGGCTCTAAGGAGTTGCCACCCAGGTATAGATGGCTCCGGCGAGTGACACAAGCGCACCAATACTCACCAAAGATTTCGACACCGACCAGGGCCAGGCCACCCTGCTCGCTGAGTAGAGGGGCTGTTCGCGTTCTACCAGGCGTAGTGATTCGAGCGCGAGAGTAGTCGCCAGGCGCTCTTCGATCTTCTTGATGACATCGTCAGCCAAGGTGGCAGAGGCACGAAGCCGCATGCTCTCCGCATATGCTCCAACGAGGCTCGCGCCACTCAACAAGCTGATCAGCCCGGCAACACCATGCATGTCGGCGGTGAGAGCCGCGGCATAAGCCGTAGCCATGATCGCGATGCAGATCAACAGTGCATTGAGTACCTGGTAAGCCCGTCCGCGGCGGTTCTCAGACCACCGCCATGCGTGGTCAAGAGCAAGGGCCAAGGCTTCCTGATCACTCCCCCGCGACGTCATGAGAGCAACATGGCAGGCACTGTTGGCGTCGTCCAGAGGGCCTATGTCGTACGCGGCGAGCGCGACGCCAAGGTGGGGTGCGGACAACTCCCCCGCCCAGATCGGAGTGGTCGGGACGCCGCCCGCAAAGCCGGAGACGACGTCCGTGCCGCCGCTGACGGAGGCGAGCCGGACGCTCTTGCCGACGTGGCCGCGGACCCAGGGGTAGGCGGAGGCCGGCAGCGCGGAGCTAGTGCGGCCGATACTCCCAATCGACGACAGGTCGTGGACCGACGGGTGCTCGCGCCAGGCGTCGCCACCTATTCGGGCTAATTGAGATCGGAACGCTGTCGCGGTGTTCGAATGCGTGATATCCCCGGAACTCCCCTTGTGTGTCTGCCTGTTCGGTGATTGACGGCACGTCGTGGGCTTAACGCCCCAGACGGAGCCCGACCCGGCGGAGGAGTCGCCGGGCTCGCCGTGGCCGACCAGCCACCGGTTCGCCGACCGAACCCGGACCATGCATGCCACGGTCCACGCGCTGGTGGAGGCGGGGCACAGCCGTCGCGCGATCCAGAGGCAGCTCGGCATGACGAGCCGAACCGTCAAACAGTACGCGGACGCCGCCAGGCCGGAAGACCTCTTCACCGGTCAGTGGCAGGCCAGGACCTCAGTCCTCGACGAGTACAAGCCCTACCTCGACGACCGCTGGAACGAGGGCTTCACCAACGCCTGGAAACTGTGGGAAGAGATCGTCCCGCTCGGCTATCAGGGCAGCTACCAGCGCGTTCGCGCCTACCTCCGCCAGAAGCGCACCTCGCCACGGCCCGTGACAGCCCGTCCGCCCTCGCCCCATACCGTCGCCGGATGGATCCTCCGCCGCCCGGAAACCCTCTCCGAGACCGAACACCTCCAGTTGAAGAACGTCCGGGCCAACTGCCCCGAGATCGACGCACTCACCAGGCACGTCCGGTCCTTCGCGACCATGCTCACCGAGCGCCAGGGCGAGCGCCTGCCGAACTGGCTCGCCGCCGTGAGACAGGACGACCTCCCCAGTCTCCACACGCTCGCAGCGGGCATAGACCGCGACCGCGAAGCCGTCATCGCCGGCCTCACCCTCCCCTGGAACTCGGGTGTCGTCGAAGGGCATGTCAACCGGATCAAGATGCTCAAGCGCCAGATGTTCGGCCGCGCAGGCTTCCAACTCCTCCGCAAACGCGTCCTGCTCGCGTGAATGAGATGCCGGGACCCAGTGGGGTCTACTCAGGACTCCGATCGCGAGTCACGCGTGCGGCTGCCGCCGGAACCGTCCCTTACTCCCACTGGTTTGGCCCTGGGGCCTCGGGCGCCCCGGCAGCGCCTGTTGAAGCGACTGGGCGAGGATTTCACGTCCCGATCAGCAAGACCAGGGGCGGCAGCCGTCACGCACAGTTCACGTTCCACACAACCTGAGCCAGAACCCGGATCACGACGGCGATTGTTCAGCCCTCTGGGAGGCGCCCGCCCGGAGCCGAGGTCGATGTTCACGCGAACGGACAGCACCCGTCCGCTGACTCTCCGTCCCGGGCAGGGGGTGGCCTTCCTGGGCCTCGGTACCCGTAGTAGCCGTTGTTCGACCGGTCGGTATTCGGCCTGGTGACAGCTGCAGTTCCCGGCGGACAGGCAAGGCAGACCGGCCGGGTCCTCGGTCTCTGGGTATCGGTGGACCTTTCGCCTCGCCTGCGGCGCACGCCCGTGGTGCGATGAAACAGGGGGTCGGGAAGGAGAGAACAGTGATCCCATCGGCATGGGAGCGCAAGGGTGGCACGGGCCCTGTGTCGGTCCGCCCGCTGGGTGAGGCGGACCTGGATCGGGCCGACGAGATCTTCAGGGTCGCTTTCGGGACGTTCCTCGGAGCTCCCGAGCCGAAGACGTTCTTTGGGACCGCCGACTACGTCCGCACTCGCTGGGCGGCCGATCCACAGGCGGCCTTCGCAGCGACGGTCGAGGGCGAAGTCGCCGGATCGAACTTCGCCGTCAACTGGGGCAGCGTCGGGTACTTCGGTCCGCTGACCGTGCGTCCGGACCTGTGGGACCAGGGCGTCGGCAGGCGCCTCATGGAGCCGGTCATGGACTGCTTCGACACCTGGGAGAACCGTCACCTGGGCCTGTTCACCTTCTCGCACAGTCCCAAGCACCTTGAGCTCTACCGCCGGTACGGTTTCTGGCCCCGATTCCTCACAGCCATCATGAAGAAGCAGGTCGCAGGCAGTGCCGCAGTCCCCGGCCGAGTGCTGTACGGCCAGCTGCCCGCCGCCGAGCAGCCCGACGCCCTGAGCCTCTGTCGCGCACTGACCGGGGCCGTGTACGAGGGCCTAAGCCTGGAACGCGAGATCGTGGCCACGCACGCGCAGGGGCTCGGTGACACCATCCTGCTCCAGGGCGCCGACTCCGAGCTCGATGGCCTGGCCGTCTGCCATTGCGGAGCCGGGTCGGAGGCCGGCGAGGACGTGTGCTTCGTCAAGTTCGGAGCCGTACGCCCTGGCCCGGAGGCCGCCAACCGGTTCGAACGACTGCTTGGCGCGTGCGAGCAGCTGGCCGCCGAGCGCGGACTGGGTCAACTGGACGCCGGGATGAACCTGGGCCGCCCGGATGCCTACCGTCGAATGGTCGACCGCGGTTTCCGCACCTGGTTGCAGGGCGTGACCATGCACAGGCCCAACGAACCCGGCTACAGCCACCCCGACGCCTACGTGATCGACGACTGGCGCTGAGACCCCGCCACACTCGGCCCGCGAGGAAGGCCCGGTGCTGCCCGAACCCGTGAACATTCCACGTCGGCGCCGACGGCCAGACACCTCCCGGACCACTGTCGAAGTGCAGTCCCTTCTCATGGACAGAGCCACGCGTGCGAGGGACAGTCCGAGAGCCTGGTGCCGAGCCGCCTGGCCCCAGAAATGGGCTCAGGCGAATATCAGCCGCCATCCGCAGCTGGGCGTCCGCGGGGCCGTTTTCAGTTCGGCCCGTTCCTGTACGCCTTCAGCCAATCACCGGGGGCTACCCGTGTCGGAGCATGCCACCGCAATCCCAGGCGGCTGCCTCATCAACCACATCCACCACCCCGTGGACCGCACCCCGCAGCGGTCGGCGTGCTCGGACCTCTCGTGGACACTTCCCGGTACCTGTGTCCTGCCAGCGTCCCGAATTCACAGTTCCGACCGTCAGGCCAGCCACCTGCGGTGGCTCGCACCAACGGCGGGTCGATACATCCGCGCAGGTCAGCGAATTGCCAACCGGCACGGCCCCTCCGGGACCGAACTCGCGAGCAGCGGATTCGGTCCGTTGAGCCGGAGTTGACACTCCAGCACCTCGCAAGGAACGTTTCCGCAGGTCAGGCATGTTTCTGGTGGGGCGGGTGGGACTCGAACCCACGGCCGACGGATTATGAGTCCTTTGGTGATCGTGAAGGCCTTTGCATTTTAGTCCGACCCTTGACGTTCTTGCCGATCAAATGGGGTGCGCGCCGTTGGTCTTGCTCGATACTTGCAGATCCTTGCGGGTCCTTGTGTCCCCTCCATGTCCCCTGGCCGTCCCCAAGGGACAGCCGTGAGGCACTGGGTTTTACGTCGCCCCAGCTCGCCAGCGCGAAGGAAACCTGTGCGCAGCGGATTCCTCTTCCCACGCGCAGAGGCTCCGTACCCGGTACCGGGGCGGAGCAGCCTGTCGCGACTGCCCGCCATCCGCAAAGAACCCTCGCGCCGGCGCGGCCCGGTCCACCCGCGCCGGGTGCACCGCAATCCGCCATACGCGTGGCGGAACGACGATGCGCAGCGTTCAATCCTTCCGGCGGGGTGCGAGTCGCCTCACGATGAAGACTCCTTGGTCCATACGGCCCAACTGCGCCCGGGAAGCCGTTGTGCCGAGAGCCGGATCGGCGGCACCCCTGCTGCGGGCGTACACAGGAAGCCTGCCCCGGTTTCATGATCTCCCGTGGGCCCACGACTTCGATGGCCAAGCGTCACGTCCCGCGGTCGTCAGCCTCATCCGCCCTCGCATCCGCGCGCGCCGGATTGGTGACGCCAGGTCGCCAACGGAGTGGCAGTGATGAGTGGGGGCTTCCGGACGGATAGGAATCAATATCGCCAGTGTCGACTGCGGAGGGCTGTGCGTCGTGTGGGTTCCGTGTGCCGATGACGATGCCGCCGAAGCTGCCCATCGCCGCAGCCGTCGTCGACAGCCCGCCGGTGCCGCCAGGGCGGTTCGTTTCGCGATTCTGACGCTTGCCGTGGCCACGGTCGGCGCGTGCGGCGGTCCGGGAGTGCGCGCTGATGCTGCCTCCGGGCAGGCTGAGGTGTTCGAGCGTGCGGTACACGCCGGGGACAACACCGCGGCGTGCGAACTGCTGGCGCCCGGGGCGAGAAGCGAGGTAGAGGAGTCCGGGCAGAAGCCGTGCGCCGTCGCCTTGGGCGAGGAGCAGCTCCCGTCGGGGGGTGCGGTTCGGGCGGTGGAGGTGTACGGCCAGCAGGCCATGGTCACCCTGGAGCGGGACACGCTCTTCCTGTCGCAGTTCCCCGGCGGCTGGCGGGTGGTGGCCGCAGGCTGCTGGCCCGAGGCCGGCAAGCCATATCAATGCCAGGTCAAGGGAAGCTGATGAGAATCCTGTTCGTGCTCTGTCTGGTCACCGTCGTCGGCGGCCTCGCCTACTTCATTACCCTCGGGCTGCTGCACCGATGAGCCACTCGGCAGGAGGGCCGTCCATGCGCCGGTTCATCCGGGACAACTCACTGACCCTGGTCTTCGCCGTCGGCTTCCTCGTCATCCTGCTCGGCCAGGCCGTGGCTGGCCGTGCCGAATTCAACGAGCAGCTGGTCGTCGACGGACTCGCGCCGCTCAGCTTCGGCAGCTACGTCATGTCCTCCGACTTCGCCGTCGACGTCACGGAGAACTGGCAGTCCGAGTACCTGCAGTTCTTCCTCTACATCTTCGGCACCGTCTACCTCCTGCAGCGCGGCTCACCCGAGTCGAAAGAGATCCACAAAGCAGGTGTTGAGTCCGAGAAGGACCAGCAGATGGGTGAGCACGCCCGGAGCGACTCGCCTCGCTGGGCAAGCACGGGCGACTGGCGGCAGGCCGTGTTCTCCCGCTCCCTCGGACTGGTTATGGCGAGCCTGTTCTTCCTGTCCTGGCTCGCGCAGTCGATCGCCGGCGTGGCCGCGTACAACGAGCAGAGTCTCCGCCAGCTCCAGGCTCCTATCGGCTGGCCCGAATACCTGATCTCCGCCGATTTCTGGAGCCGCTCCCTGCAGAACTGGCAGTCCGAACTCCTGGCCGTGGCCTCCATGGCCATCCTGTCCGTTTACCTCCGGCAGCGAGGCTCACCGGAATCCAAGCCCGTCGGCACCCCGCACACCGCGACCGGCATCGAAAGCTGACCCCGGGGCGTCTGGGCGAGAAGAGGGCGACTTCCACTGCGTACGACAGCATCGAACGCTCTCCCGATGGGTGAGCGCGGTTTGCCGTGACACGCCGGGAAGCCGCCCGATGCGCGCTCACCCGCGTCCGCCATAGGCAGCATCCCCGGGCGGCGGGAAACACGGCTTGGCGGTGCGTAGTCTCCAGGGCGATGGTAGAGGGAGACATTCCGCCAGGGGTTCACTCGTGTACCAGCGGATGGTTCCCCAGTCGGTCGCGGCCTTGTCCGCTCGCAGCGTGCACTGGCGGTGGCCGATGCGAGGCTGCAGCAGCCCAGCCGTGATCCTTGCCTGGCCGTTCCGTGGTGGGGTGATCGCCTACCAGACCGAGGTCAAGGCGTCCGTGCTCGGTGTGGACCCCCGCTTGCTGAACACTGAAGGGGCCGTCGTGGCGGCGCAGATGGCCGAGGGCGTCCGGCGGCTCATGGACGCCTCGTACGGTTTGGCCACCACCGGAGTCGCCGGACCCGACACCCAGGACGGCAAACGGATCGGAACCCTCTTCGTCGCTCTCGGCGGGTCACACGGCACGGTCGTAGCCGAGCCGACGCATGCAGACGAAGCCATGGACCGAGAGGCGATCCAGCAGGCGGCGGTGGTCGCGGCACTGGAACTGCTTCGCGATCACCTTCGCCCGCCGCAGGAAGGGCGATAGGGACCACGAGTATGCACTGCCGGCTCGGGTAGCCGACTGGTGCCGGGGAGAAACCTCTGCGGAAGGCGGTTGACATGACCGGCAACGCATCACACGGCATGGAAGAAGCCAGCGGACTCCGAGTCGTCGTGACCGGCGCGACAGGCAATGTCGGGACGAGCGTGGTCCAAGCCCTGTCCGATGATCCCCGAGTGACATCGGTCCTCGGCATCGCGCGCCGGATTCCCGGCTGGCAGCCTGAGGGAACAGGATGGCTGGCCGTCGACATAGACCCGGGCGGCCCCGAGCTCGTACCCCACTTCACCGGAGCCGACGTGGTCGTACACCTGGCGTGGAAGTTCCAGCCCACACACGATCCGGTGACCACGTGGCGGACGAACGTACTGGGCAGCATCCGCGTCTTCGAGGCAGCCGCGGAGGCAGGCGTGGGGGCACTGGTGCACGCCTCGTCGGTCGGCGCGTACTCCCCGGGCCCGAAAGACCACCCAGTGAAGGAGAGTTGGCCCACCCATGGCTGGCCGGGAGCCGCCTACTGCCGTGAGAAGGCCTACCTCGAACGTGTCCTGGACGCCTACGAGCAGCGCCACTCCGCCATGCGTGTGGTCCGCATGCGACCGGGATTCCTGTTCAAGCGGGAGTCCGCATCGCAGCAGCGCCGGATCTTCGCGGGACGGTTGCTACCCGCCCAGCTGATCCGGCCGTCTCTGGTCCCCGCCGTCCCCGACCTGCCGGGACTGACCTTCCAGGCCCTGCACACCGACGACGCCGCGGCGGCCTATCGCGAGGCCGTCGCCCGCCCGGTCCGCGGTGCGTTCAACCTTGCGGCGGACCCGCCGCTGGACGCGACCGTGCTCGCCGGAATACTCGAAGCGCGCCCCCTGCGGATGCCACTGCCACCCGTACGGGCCGCACTCGCCGCGGCGTGGCGGCTGCGGCTGGTGCCCGCGTCGCCGGACCTCTTCGACGCCGTGCTGCGCCTGCCGCTGATGGACAGCTCCCGCGCCCGTGCCGAACTCGAGTGGGAACCGCGCCGCACGGCCGTGGAGGCGGTCCAGGAGTTCCTGGACGGGCTCCACGCCCAGGCGGGCATGGACACGGCACCGCTCGCGTCCCGACCCGATCGAGAAGCTGCCTGAAGACTCACGGGCGCATACCCGGAGAACGCTCTGCCGTCGTGAGACGAATGCCGGATGTGTCACGTTCTCTTCCGGGGGCAGGCGCTCGTGGACGGGGTGGAGCAGCGGACAGGCTCCCACGGTTACGGCGAAGGGATGAACGTGCTCACTAGCAGCCAAACGCTTCTCGCAGCGCCCAATCCGGTCCTGGGCGGCGTCGGGCCCCTGATCGCAGGCATCGTCATCGTGGCAGTACTCGTCGGTGTGATTCCGTGGGCCATCAGACGTCGCAGGACACTGCCACCGCGGCCGCGGCCCGACGAACAGCCGACCGCACCGGCGCACCGTACACACATCGAGCACAACCGCGAGCCGGACGGTGCCTCGTTTCCTGACGACGGCTCCCGTCTGACGCCGCACGAGCTCAAGCCACACAGCAGTCGACCTGGATCCGAGCAACGGCGCGAGCACGAGCAGGACAGCGGCGACTTCGGTAGCGGATCGCTCGGCGGCTGACCACCGTGCGGAGGGAACCACGCGAGCACTGACGTGGCACGGCAAGCGAGACGCCCGGGTCGAAACCGTGCCCGACCCGATCCTGAAGGAACCTTCGGACGTGATCGTCAGAATCACATCCACCGGAATCCGCAAGAAGGAATCCCGAGCACCGAGTCACAACTGCGGCGCCTCGCCCGCCCTCGCACACACGGGCCGATCAGTCGGTGGACAACGCCTGGAGGAGATCACCGACCTTCGGGTCCGGCAGGGCACGGGCGACGTCGGCCTGGGCGACCATGCCGACCAGAGTGTGCCCGTCGATGACGGGCAGACGCCGGACCTTGTGCTCACTCATGGTGCGCAGGATCTCCTCGGCATCATCGTCGGCGCCGATGGTGACCGCCTCGCCCTGCGCGAGGTCACCGGCCTTCACCTCGGCCGGATCCTTGCCCACCCCCAGAACGAGGAGTGGTGGCTAGGCCCGGGCCGTCGGCCGTTCGGGCATCTGGGCGCGTGGGAGGGCATCGTGATCACGCGGGCGAGGCCGGGAACAGGAGTCATCGCAGGGGCGACGCGTGGCGGGCGGGCCTGGCGATCGTCTGGTGGTGATCCAGCCGCGGTGCAATCCTGGACACACGGCCCACCGCACAGGGTGAGTACGAAGATCGGCGGGTGATGGCATGCCCGAGCTGCCCGATGTCGAGGGGTTCCGGGCGGTCCTCGCCTCCTGTGCGCAGGGCAAGCGGATCAAGCGGGTCGACGTGCATGACGCGGGCGTCCTGCACGGGGTGAGCGCGGAGCGGTTGAGCCGCGATCTGGAAGGCCACCGGTTCACTGCACCGGAGCGGCACGGCAAGTGGCTGCTCGCCCGCACCAACGGGCCCACGGTGTTGCTGCACTTCGGCATGACTGGAGAACTGGTCTGCTGCCGCGAGGCGGACCCGCCCGATCCGCACGACCGCGTCGTGTTCACCGTCGGCCGGGACCAGCTGCGCTACCGCGACCAGCGCAAGCTGCAAGGCCTCTGGCTTGCCGACGACGCCGACGTGGCGCGCATTCTGGACGACCAGGGCGTTGACGCGATGTCGGTGAAACGGGCCGAGTTCGACGAGCTGTTGTCCCGGCGGCGCAGCCGCATCAAGTCGGCCCTGACCAATCAGTCGGTGCTCGCCGGGCTCGGCAATCTGCTCGCCGACGAGATCCTGTGGCGCGCCCGCCTGCATCCGGCGCGCCGGGCCGACCAGCTGACCGACGACGAGCGCCACCGGCTGCACACCGAGATGCGCCGCACCCTGCGCTCCTCGGTGCGCGCCGGCCGCGTACCCACCCGGAAGTCCTGGCTCACCGGCCGCCGCGACGACGCCGCCCCGGCCTGCCCGCGTTGCGACGGGCCGCTGAGCCGCACGCGGATCGGCGGGCGCGGCACTGTGTGGTGTCCCCGCTGCCAGCCGGACAGCCCATGACCCCGGTACGCCCGTGAGCGAGCTACCGGGCGCCCGTTCTCGACGACAAAGGGCTGCAGGCGGAGCAGATCTACCGGAGACAGGCCTTCCGCTCCACGACCGACCGGCCGCCCGGACACGGGCTGGAAGTGGTAACTCAACGGCCGCGTTCCAGCCTCACCAGCACAGCAACTGCTGGGCGAGTTCCCATTCGCCGAGGCCCGCTCTGTCAGATCGCCCTTCGGATAGACGGCGGGATGCCGGGCGAGGCGTGCCCGTGATCAGTAGCCCGACCTGGGCGATGCGCGGTGTCACGAGGTAGCGGAGCCGTTGGTGAGAACGGCGGTCCTTGCCAGTCTCCGCAGCGGCATCCCGTACGCATCGCCGACAGCCGACCGGCCTCCGGGCCTCGGAGAGCCCCGCGCCGGCTTTCCGGCCTCGGCTGCGCGGAGCACCACCGATCGCGATGCGCACGAAGCGCCTGTAGGAGAGCTGCGGGTGGTGATCCTGATGCGGGGGTAAACCAGAGAGGGAGGAGCCAGAACGAGGAGGGGGTATGGACATCTCTGTGCCGGATGCTGGGGGAGCCCCGTTTCAGGATCGTCGGGCGGGGGCTATGGCGGCGCTCGGCGATGTCTTCGAGGGCATCACGGCAGCCGCCTTTGTCGTGGACGACGAAGGGATCATCGTCGCGGCCAACGGACGGTCCGAGAAGCTGTTCCACCGGTCCGCGGACGACCTGGTCGGCCGGGACGCTCACGACCTGCTGCACCGCGACAGCCAGGGGCACCCATTGCCCCGCAGCCGCTGCGGGCTGCGTATGGCCCTCCTCACGCACAGCACCAGGCACTGCGACCTTGACTGGTTCACCTGCGGGGACGGCACGGTGCTCGGCCTGGCCTGGCTCATCACGCCCTACGGTCTCGACGCCGGAGCATCGGGCGCGCTGGTACTGCTCTATCAGCCACAGGATGTGCCAGAAGCCCACCAGGACGAAACCGAGGAGTCCGAGAGGCTGACGGAACTGGACCGCCTTGCACTGCTCGCCGAGACGACTACACAGCTCACCTCCACGCTAAACGTGGACGAGGCGCTGCACCGCCTGGCTGCACTGACGGTGCCCCGGCTCGCGGACTGGGCGGTCGTCGACCTGATCACCGAAGTGGACGAGGTCAGACGTACGCTGGTCATGCAGCACGCGGATGGGCTCCTGGTCGAGCGCCCGGACCTGCAAGGGCCCATGCCTCCGGTGCCGCAAGAATCACCGATGCCTCTGTCACGGGCCCTGCGCGGCGCCGCCTCGACCATCGCCAGCCCATCCACGTACCAGGGACCACCGGATTCCGGCATCGCCGTCGAGCAGCAACGGCTCTTCACGGAGACCGGCATGCACTCGGCCGCCATCGCCCCGATCCGTGGACTGCGCGAAGTGCTCGGCGCACTGACCCTCGGCCGCTCGAACCGCCGTGAATCTTTCACCGCCTCGGATCTCCCGCTCCTCGAGGACCTCACCCGGCGGGCGGGCCTGGCGCTGGACAACGCACGCCTCTACCAGAGGCAACGCAAGGTTGCCGAGACCATGCAGCGGCACTTGCTGCCCCAGATGCCGATCGTGCCGGGGCTGCAGATGACAGCTCGGTACGTGCCCGCTCCACATGCCTCCCAGGTCGGCGGGGACTGGTACGACGCCTTCTCGCTGACCGACGGCGCGACCGCACTGGCGATCGGCGACGTCGTCGGCCACGACCTCGATGCCGCAGGCGGAATGGCCCAGATCCGCAACATGCTGCGCGCCTTTGTCTGGACACATCCCGGCTCGCCCAGCACAGCGGTCGCACACCTCGACCAAGCCGTCATGCACATAGCCCAGGAGCCGATGGCCACCATGATCCTGGCTCGGCTCGCTATGGGTGACGACGGATTCTGGAAGCTGCACTGGACCAACGCAGGTCATCCGCCACCACTACTGATCACCCACGACGGCCAAACACGATTCCTGACCGGTGGGCACGGCATGCTGCTCGGCACCGGTGGCCCGAGTCCCCGAACGGATGCCGTCCTCACTCTGCCGCCCCGGTCCACCCTCGTGCTCTACACCGACGGACTCATCGAATCCCGCCGCCACACCCTCGACGACGGCATGGACAGACTCCGCAGACACGCGGCTTCCCTGGCCCACCGTCCGCTGGACTCCTTCAGCGACTCCCTGCTGGCTCAAGCCCGTCCGGACGACAACGACGACGACGTCGCCTTCCTGGCCCTGCGCATACCTACTGCCGACCGAACGAATTGACTCTCGCGGGTGCTCTCACCGTCCGGAATGGCCGGTTTCCGGATCCTGCGGGTCGACCCCGGTGAGGGCCGAGGAATCCTTGGACCCGCTGGGGCGCTGGGAGCGACCGCGGCGGCCTTTGTCATGCATTCCCTTCTCCTGGGACTTCCCGCCGCGGTCCTCGCCGCTGCGGGACTCGCTCTTCACCGGAGTGCCGGAGAGAGATGCCTCCTTGTCCTCCTGAGAAGGCCGGGCTGACCTCACGGGGCCAGGTGCATGATCATCCGGATGGAAGGACCGGTGAGCACTGGGGTTGTCCTGGTTGGCATCATCAACGTCTTCAGACCATCCGTGCTGGTCACGTCCCTTGTGACGGCTGGGCCCCTCACCGTGTGACGGGTGCTTCTTCGCCATGACGGCTCACCTCTCCTAAATATTCGGATAAGTGATGTTCTGCCCGGCTGTGCACGCTTCACTCGGGCGGTTCACCGGGGGGTCAGGTCCGGGGGGCCGGGTAGCCGCCTATAGACCGCCGGTGCACACACGGCGATAAGTCAGAACCCAGGCCCCACGGAACCCGGAGGTTCAGCAATGACCGTGTCGGGACAACCAGGAGGATCGCTCTGGGCCGAGTGCGACCCGGGCCCCAGTATCCGACCCTGCGGAGCAATATCCGAGTAGATGTCGCCGTGATCGGCGGTGGGATGGCCTGGCTCTGTACGGCCCGTGAGCTCGCGCGCTCAGGCACGCTTCGACGTGAACGGGGCGTCCTCCAAGGGCCGGCGGTCCACCCCCTGGAGTCATACGACCAGGAAGGCAAGTGAGGATGACGAAGCGCAAAGCATGGTTGGACCACTCGGAGGTCCCGGTGCTGCAGGCCCTGAAGGGGCAGCCGTGAGGCACCGGGCTTACGTCGCCCCAGCTCGCCGGAGCAGATCGAACCAGTGCGCAGCGGATTCAAAGCGGTCGCCGGTTCAGGAAGGTCGCATGTGCGGCGACCGGAGTCATCGGAGTAGCCCGAGCACAAACCATCACGTACCTCCGCTGTGACTACCCGTCCGCCGGAGTGATGGACACAGTCGGTGGGTCCGCGGGTGCGTGCACAGAACCGGCGTTGGTAGGGGGCACCGCAGCGCGGCGTAGAGAACGCTGCAACCTGTCGAGGCCATGTAGAGGCCTGGCAGGCCGAGCTGGGCGGGGACACCGATGGCTACGCGGCGCTTGCGGTGACGAAATTCTCCAGCCGCGGCCACCCGCCGGGGCGAGGCCGTGGAGATAGGCCATCGCCGCGCATTGGGGCGCAATCACCATTAGGTGTCGGGGATCTCGCCTTCTCGGAGGCAGCCGCTTTCTCTCACGGGCGTGTCGGGCGTCGCTCTCGCTGCGCTTGAGCGGGCACACCAAAGAAGGTCTCCCGCCGGGGATACTGCTCGGCGCAGCCAATGCTTCGGGTATCCACAACGCTGGCGGGCCGGCGACGTCACCATGGGGTTCCCTTGCGAACCGGGGCCGTGGCAATGGCTCGGAAGGCACTGTGAAACCAAGCGGGAGCAGCCAGGTCACTGGACGGCAATGCCGACGGATTCTGCAAAGAATCCTTCCGCGCCGGATCCGCTGAGCCCGTATCAGTGCTTGAAGGCGTCCTTCGTCTTCTCCTTGGCCTGACGAACGTCACCTTTCGCCTTCTCGACGCGGCCCTTGGCAATCAAACCCTCATTGCCTACCGATCGGCCCGCGGCCTCCTTGCCCTTACCCTTGGCCTGTTCCGCCTTGGCCTTGGCCTTCTCGTCCTTTGCCATGACACTCACATCCCGCTCCCACAAAACTCATTGGATAACTTCAACCTCACCCGTAAAGAGCTTCCTAAACGCATACCAACCGACCAGTCGGCCCGGAGCAGGGTTGCGTTACGTCTGGATAATGGTCGAAAGTCCTCAGACATGCCCCCCCATACGGGCTTTGAAATTTACAATAGGGGGCTCGCCCGGTCAGAGAAGCCAAGATGCCAATGGTGGCCATGTTGCCGATGACGAACAGGATTGGCAGTTCAGTCTGAGGGTAGACGCGGCACGTGCCGACGACTTGCCGGACAGCACGATTCCCCCGGGGGGCGAAGCAGATCCAAGGAGTGCTTCATGATTCTCATCCTCGGACTCATTGTTCTGATCGCCGCAGTCACCATCGGCGTGGTCGGCGTCTTCGCGAACAGCGCGCACGGACTTTCTGGCGGGTTCTCGGTCTTCGGCTACGAGGTCACGGGTTCCACCGGCACGCTCTTCCTCTACGGCATCGCTGTCGGAGCGGCGGCTGTGCTCGGACTGGCCCTGCTGCTGATCGGCGCGCGGCGCGCCAAGCGCCGCAGCCCGTCCCGCCGCGGACTCACCCAGTCACGTGGCGACACGCCCGCTGTCGACCGGGAGCGCCATGATCAGATCAGTCATGGCGATACCCGGACCGCCGACGTGACCCGGGCGCAGACGGAAGATCGCCCTGCCGCCACAGAGCCACGTCACCGTAGCGGTATGCACTGGTTTGGCCATCGGTCGGCTCCGCGATGACTTCGGTTGCCGTTTCGGCTACCTAGTCGGCGCTCCGCTTCCCGGGCGGGTCCTGGGGGTCCACACCGGTCGTGGCAGAGGCGTCCTTGGTTCCGCTGGGGCGCTGTGAGCGGCCTTTGGGGCCCTTGTCGTGCATACCCTTGTCGCCAGAGCCCTTGCCCTGCCGTTCCCCGCGGCGACTGGTGCTCTCGACGGTGCCACCGGGGACGGATTTCGACTCCTCTTTGGAAACCTTGCGGCCGCTTCCCTTCTCGGGGGCGTAGTCATCCGGGTGGAAGGAGCGATGGGCGCTAAGGTTTTCCTGTTGACGCGTCTCGTCCACGTCTGGCGACCAGCCGTGCTGATTGCACCTGCCTGCCCTTCGAGGTTGCATCCACACGCTTTGCCGACGGTATTTAAATACTCCCACCTTCGGCCGTAGCGGTCATATCAGGCTCACTGATGTTGCTGACGGGCGCCTGTAGGAAGGTGGGAGTGGTTTCCCGTCCGGAGAGTCCCGGCCGATGTCTGAGCCGCTCGCTTCAGTCTTGCACCGCATGGGCCCTCGCGACTGCACGGTCGTCGCCCTTCAAGCGTGATTGCAATGCTGCTGTCGGGAGGCGCACGCGCTGGGCAAGGCTAGTCCCGGGTTTGCTCCACAGAAAGGCGGGGACCTGTGAGAAGAGAGGGGTCGTCCGTCACGGGAGGTCATCATGATCATCCTCGGAGTCATTCTGCTCGTCATCGGCCTCTTGGCCAGCATCGGTATTCTCTGGACTATCGGGATCGTCCTGGTCGCGATCGGGGTTCTGCTGTGGATTCTGGGAGCGGTAGGACACGCGGTCGGCGGACGACGGCACTACTGGTAGCCACCGCGCTTCCATCAGGGCATTTGGCTGAGCATGTTGGCGATTCTTTCCCCGCACAGCATCGAACGTCAGCATGGCTCGGCCCTACTCCGTCGCGCTGTCAAGCAACCCACCGCCACATCCCCTGCTGACGGAAAGCTCCGGTCACGATGGCAACTCACGCTCCTGTTCGTCCCCCTCCCTCACAGGCGTCCGGCAGTGACTTCGCCAGGCTGTCGAAGGAGATCGCCGACGCCGGGCTGATGCGACGCCGCCCCGGCTACTACACGGCCCGTATCACGACGGTAGGCGTGCTCTACGCCGGCGGCTGGACCGCTTTCGTACTCGTCGGCTCCAGCTGGTGGTCACTGGCCATCGCCGCCTTCTTCGCCCTTGTTTTCGGTCAGGTCGCCCTCCTGGCTCACGACGTGGCTCATCGACAGGTATTCCGGCGTCGCAAGGCCAGCGAGCGGTTCGGCCGTATCGCCGGGAACGCGGGCATCGGAATGGGCTACGGCTGGTGGCAGAACAAGCACACCCGCCACCATGCCAACCCAACCACGAAACCCTCGACCCCGACCTGATCCCCAATCTGCTGGTCTGGTCCCAGCACCAGGCCCGCGCCGCAAAGGGCCTTCCCAGACTCATCGGCCACTCAGGCCTTCCTCTTCTTCCCTCTTCTCACGCTTGAGGGCTACAACCTGCACGTGATGGGCGTGAAAGCCCTGGCCAACCCATCGCTGAAACACCGCGCGCAAGAAGGCACCCTGCTCTTTGCCCACTTCGTGCTTTTCTCGCTGCGCTTTTCCTGGTGCTGCCCTCAGGTATGGCCATTGCCTTCCTCGCCGTTCACCAGGGCGTGTTCGGCCTCTACCTCGGCTCCATCTTCGCCCCCAACCACAAGGGCATGCCGATTCTGACCGGCAAAGACCGCCCCGACTTCCTACGCCGTCAGGTCCTCACCTCACGCAACGTGCGCGGCAGCCGATTCATCGACATCGCCCTCGGCGGTCTCAACCACCAGATCGAACACCACCTGTTCCCGAGCATGCCCACCCCCCCAACTGCGCGACGCCCACCCAATCGTCCGCCGCTACTGCGAGGAGCTAGGCATCCCCTACCTCGAGACCAGCCTCATCGCCTCCTACCGGCAAGCCCTCACAAGCCTCCACCAGGCAGGGACTCCCATCCGCAACGCGCGCTGACAGCCCGATCATCCGGTTCCGGCGCACGCGGGTCCGCGCTCGTACTCAGTCGGCTCGGCGTCGATGCGTAAGGTCGACCTGATCTCACGACGGACCGGACGAAGCCTTGTCCGAGGTGAGCGGCGGCCAGGCCTCGCGAGTGGCTAATCGGGGCCCGCACCACCTATCTCCGCGCGCTCTGAACTTCCCGTACCACCTCGCGGCTCGTTCTGCCCTCGGCCGTGACGCCAGCGCCACGACGACGGCTCGTCAGCGACTGAGAAACCCTCCCCGGGCCGCGCAGACAGGTCAGCCCTCCGACTTGCACAACGGCCTGGCGAGCCGGAGCTCCTGGCATTCGGTCAGCTTGGCTCTGCGCTGCTGCCGTTCACGGGTTCGCTGTCACCTCGCGTAGACCGGCGGCTCTCCGTTTCTTCGTCCTCTGCATCGCCGTCTTCCGCGGTTTCGTACTCGCCGTCATTCTCCGAGTCCTCGGCCTGTGCCGCTTCTTCCTCTTCCATAGCTTCGTCGTGCGACATGACGACTTCGCCGTCTCGGATCTCGCCGCGCCAGCTGTCCGGCTCTTCCTCGGTGAGAGTGACGTACCGCTGGAAGTGCTTGAAGTCCAGCCGCATACGGCGGCCTTGGGCCCGCCACAGATTTCCGGTCTTCTCGAAGAACCCGGACGGGTAATACTCCACGACCAGGACGATCCGCGTCAGGGTCGGCGCCAGTTCGTGGAAACTGACGGCACCACGAGTGCTGCCCTTCGCACCCTCGGAGGTCCAAACGATTCGGTCGTCCGGGATCTGCTCCTGAACAGTCGCTTTAAAGCTGCGGGAGGAAGGGCCGACCTTGACCTTCCAGTCGCTGGTCACCTCGTCGCCCATCGAGACGTCGCGAACACCCTTGGTAAAGCTGCTGAATTCCTCGTACTGCGTCCAGTAGTCGTAGGCCGTGCGAAGGGGCACGCCGACATCGAGGACCTCAATGATGCTCATGCTCTTGTTGCCGCTGGACTTGCCCTTGCCGCCGCCGAACACTTCCTTGGCCTTGTCCACAACGCTGTCCTTGACGCCTTTGGCCTTCTCGGACACGAACGCCTTCACGGGAGATTCACCCCCGAGGACGCGCGAGCCAACCTTGAGCAGTGACCCGCCGTTGTCAGCGACATCAGTGAGCTGACCCGTGACGTCCGTGAGCTTGTCGCTGGCTTTCTCCGCGAGCCGCTCCACCTGTGAACCGAGAAAACCCGACAGCTCCTCACGCAGCCGGCCCGCCCCCGTCTCCTCCGCCTCCGGCTGCTTCGTCTCCTTCGCGGCCATGGCAAGCTACCTCCGACGATCGGCGCGCTTGGATGTCTTCTTCGCCGCCCGCCCTGAAGAAGATGCCTTCCTGGCGGGAGCCTGCTTCCTAGCGGCGGACTTCTTGGCTGGGGCTGCCTTCTTCGCGGCCGGCTTCGTCGCAGAGGACTTCTTCCTCCGAGCCGGCTCCTTCGACGCTGCCCCGGATGAACTCCGGGCAGAGCCGGCCCGCTCTCTCCTTGACGCCGTACCTCGATCAGGCTGAGCCGGCTTCCGGGAGCTTCTGCGGCGCTGCGGACGCTTGTGTTCAGGCTCCTCCGGCTCCTCCTCCTCTTCCTCGTCCTCCGGCTTCTCCTCGTCCTCGTACTCCTCCTCGCCCTCCGGCTCCTCCTCGTCCTCGTACTCCTCCTCGTCCTCCGGCTCCTCCTGGTCCTTCTTGCCGGAGCTAGCCGTGCGGTCACGAAGCGTGTCCGCGAGCGTCCCCATGCCGCGAGTGGCAGCAGCTGTCACGGCCTTGCGGCCGGCGTCGAGGACCTCCCCCTTCAGCTGCTCCTGCAGTTCGGCGACCTGCGGGATCTCCCCCAGCCTGCGCATGCCCTCGGCAGCGAGCTGGCGCGGATCGAGGTCGAACCGTCGGCCCGCCACATAGGTCGCCACGCTCAGGGCGAGCTTGCCTTTCTTCGTACGGCCCAGCACGTATCCGGCGACTATGGCCGCGGCGAGAGCCACCTTGGTCTGATCGTCCATGCGCACGTCACCTTCATCGTTCCCTCGGGAACCCACCCGTGCCGCGCAACTGGTGCTGCCAGTGGTCTCTGCTCCAACGGGGGCCGCTGCGGCCGATTCATGGAGCGCAGGAAAGGGGGAACCTGGTCCGTCTCACTTCGGGCGGGGCCGGCCATCTACGCCCGGCGATTCCGGCCGCGACGGGCGGTCGCCTCAGCACGAGAGCCATCACTCGATGCCGGTCCTGCACTCACCAGTCTCGCCCGAATCGTGCCGGTCGCACCTTGAGAAGCCCCGCTCCTGCTGCGAAGACGGGCCGCTGTGGCAGTCCGTGGTTGCCGGTCGCTGGTGATGCCAGTGCCGACCGCGGCAGCGGACCCGTGTGTGGTCGATGCTTGATGTGCAGTGACGATCTCTCCGCAGTTGTGTCCTTCTACTGCCCGGCGCTGTTCGGCCGGTGTCCAGCAGGTCCGAGGGAAGGGCCGAGAGCATGCCTGGCGCAGGAGGGTTGTGCAGGTGACATCGCCTGCTGACATGGGCCCACAGCCTGCCGCCCACGCGCGGGAGGCTGTGCTGGACGATGCGACCTTGGTGGCCCGGGCACGTGACGGCGACGTGCGTGCCTTTGAGGTGCTCGTGTGCCGCTATCAGGGGCCGATGTACCGCTTGGCACTGCGTATGCTCTCCAGCCGTGGCGACGCCGAGGATGTGGTGCAGGAGGTTTTCCTGACCGCATGGCGGCGGCTGGGGCAGCTAAGGGAAAACGCAGCAGTCGTGGGCTGGCTTTACCGCACGACGACCAACCGGTGCCTGAACATCATCCGGGCACGCAGGCCCGTTACGGACGCTGACCTGGACAGCCGCGAATCCGTCGACGCGGCGGGATCGCCGGAACGGGCGGCACAGGTCGGCGAGCAGCTGATCGCGCTCGCGGCGGCTCTGAAACGGCTGACGCCGGAGCAGCGGGCCTGCTGGCTGTTGCGGGAGGTTCACGGGCGCTCCTATGGGGAGATCGCGGTGGTGATGGGCACGACCCAGGCGGCGGTACGCGGACGCATAGCGCGCGCTCGAGCGCAGTTGGCGGAGGTGATGGCTCCATGGAAATGAGCGACGCTCAGGGCTACATGCTGCCTTGCGGCCGCGATGTCGAGGCGGTGTGGGAGCGGCTCGACCCGGTCGACACCGGCGTGGCGACCACCCATGACCTCCGCTGTGAGTACTGCTCTGCTGCTCGGGACAGCCTGCTTGTGCTGCGGGAGATGACCGGCGAGTTGGCCTCGGAGGAGATCGAGCCACCGCTGGGTTTGACCGGCCGGATCATGTCCGCGGTGCGGGCAGAGGTGCGCCGTCACAGCATGCTCGCGCTGCCCACCGCGGAGCCGGGCGGGGTGCGGATCAGCGAACAAGCGGTGGCCGCGGTGCTGCGGTTCGCCGCCGATTCCGTCGACGGTGTGCGCGCGCGGCACTGCCAGATCACCGCCACGGAGACGGACGGCTCGGTCGAGGTGGCAATGAGCCTCGCGGTCAGCTACCGCGACTTCGCCGCCGCCGCTGTCAACGAGGTACGCGAGCGGGTCCGGGCAGCCGCTGCAGCACGGGTCGGGATAACCCTGGTACGTCTGGACCTGACCTTGGAGGACCTCTACGACGAATGACACCCCCGGGATCGGGCAGCAGACCGTTGAGAGGGGCTGAAGCACAAGGACATGGTGCGCGCTATGAGAACGACCGTGCCGGACAACACGGCTGGGGCTCTCCGCCCACAGTGGGTGATCACCGAGCCCGTGATCGCCGCAGTCGCCGCCCGTGCCGCTATCGGCGTCACAGGCGTTGTGCGGCTCGAACCCGGCGTGGCCGGGCTCGCCTCCCGGGTGGCTCGTTCGGCGCGCCAGAAGATCCACGGCCTCACCCCGGCCCCGACCGAGGGCGTAAGAGTCGCCGTCGACCAGTCAGCCGTGCCATCGACCCTGCGCCTGTCCATCGACCTGGTCACCTCCTGGCAGGACCAGGCAGCGGTTGTGGCTCAGGCCGTTCAGCGCGAGGTCACGCGCGCGGTCGCCGATGCGACGGGCATCACCCCGCAAGCCGTCACGGTGTCGATCATGGACATCGGCTCGTATGAGGCTGGTGCGTGGTGACACCGAGAACAGAGATGACGCGCTCACTCCTGGCCATCCTGGGCAGGCTCCCTGGTCTGCGTCCGGCGACCCCGTCCACCACCCGCATCGGCTCACGCGTACCGTGGAACGTCGACACTCTGGCCGTCCGTATCGACGCCGAACTCATCGAGATTCGCGTCGTCGCCCTCGCCCTCCCCCTTCCTCCGATCCTGCGCGAAGCCGAGGCCGCCCTGCAAACGGCGCTGGAGGAGAGCCTGTGGAAGGACGTCCGGTTGCGCCTGGTCGTCACCGACATCGATGCTGCCGCCCTCAGTCCTCGCGTTCGCGATAAGTGACGCCGGTGTCTGAGGGGCCATGACGTCCTCCCTCGCCGCGGGTCCTTCTGGTGTGACGAGGACGCAACCGCCTCGTCCAGAGCCAGGAACCCGAGGAGAGCACGATGACGAACCCGGCCACCACAAAGATTGCCGAGCACTCCACATTCGCCGCTGGTGACGCAGACAGCACCGCCACCAGCACATCGGCAGCGCCCCCGGCACAAGCCTCCGGGCAGGGCTCCACCACCATCGCCGACGTCGTCGTCCAGAAGATCGCCGGGCTCGCCACCCGCGAGGTGCCCGGCGTATACGAGCTGGGCGGGGGAGCGTCACGGGCGTTCGGCGCAGTCAAGGGGCGGATCCCCGGAGCCTCCGCCAGCGCCGGACAGGGCGTCTCCGTCGAGGTCGGTCAGAAGCAGGCAGCCGTGGACCTGCAGATGGTAGTCGAGTACGGCTCATCCATACCCGAGCTGACCAAGGACGTCCGCAACAACGTCATCGACACCGTCGAGCAGATGACCGGCCTGGAAGTCGTCGAGGTCAACATCAACGTCAATGACGTCCACATCCCCGCTGACGACAACGACGGCGACGACCAGGGCATCAGCGACCGCCTCCAGTAGCCGTCCATAGCCCCAGCGTCGGCACGACGCCGCGGAAACACCACGCTGCGCACGGTGCCTCACCACGGGCTCGCTGCAGCGAAGAGGCCATCTGCGCGCCTTTGCCCGCCCGGCTCATCACCGTACGACCACCGCAAATGCGATGTACGGCATCAAGGAGAATTGACATGACGTCCACTCAGATTGGGCTGCTGACAGGTCTCGTACTCGGCCTCGCCGCCGCGTTCGGAGGTTTCGACGCGTTCCTCATCGTCCTCGTCCTCGGGACGGTCGGGCTGCTGGCAGGGCGCTACCTCGACGGCAAACTCGACCTCGCCCAGCTCACCGGCCGTGACAGGGACGATTTCCATGGACACCGCGATCACCATGTCAGTTGAGGCCGAAACCGGCGCGGCGGAGCGAGGCAGCACAACGATCTCCGACCGCACTGTGGAACGCATCGCCACGCAGGCGTTGACCGAAGTCGATCACATCGGCGGAACGGCCGGCCGGATGCTCGGCGTCACCGTCACCAGCGAACACGCTGACCGCTCAGCCAGTGTCACCGCTAGAGTCAGCGACGGTGAAGCCGCTCTCCACGTTCGGCTCTCAGTCGCCTATCCGCAATCCGTCGCCCACACCGCTCAGGACGCACGCGCACACCTGCAACGCCGCGTTGCGGCCTTCACCGGCCTGACCGTGCCGCGCGTCGACATCACCGTCACGGCGCTGCACGCCCCCGACTCCCACACCAGGCGAGTCCGATGAAACGCCGGCCCCGCCGCACCATCCCGGCCATCCTCACCGGGCTGGTACTGCTCACCACCTGCGTCCTGATCGCCATCGTCGGCATTCAGCTGATCATTGGCCAGACGCCGCTCATCCGCTACCGCTCCGTCACCGACGCCCTGCACAGCACCCAGTGGAACGACACCGCCACTCTCGGCGCAGGCGCTGCAGCAGTTCTCCTCGGCCTGCTCATGCTGCTCGCGGCACTCCTGCCAGGGAAGCCGACCGTCCTGCCGCTGGCCGGCGACATGGATGCAGGCGTCACAAGGAGCAGCCTGCGCAACGCCCTGCAGAGCACCGCCGGGAGTGTCGACGGGGTCAGCAGAGCGAAGCTGAAACTGGGCCGACGCACGATCGTCGCCCACATCCGCACCGACCGGACCAACACCGTCGGGCTCACCGATGCCGTCCGCGCCGCTCTGGATGAGCGCCTCGACCAGGTCACCCCGCTCACCCGTCCGGCCGTCAAAATCCGGCTCCATGCCACCAGGAACAGGCCATGATCAGCCTCAACCGCCCAGCCCGCCTCAACCGCACCCTGCTCGCCGCCTTCGGCGTCCTCCTGCTCGGCTCCGGCACCTTCGCCCTGACGGGTCACTTCGGCCAACTCACCTTCCTGGATTCGGGCGCCACACTCATTCCCACCGCCGACGACCCGCCCACCTGGGCGCTCTGGGTCACCGCCGCCGCCGCAGTCGCTGTCGGGCTGCTCATCCTGCGCTGGTTGGTTGCGCAGCTGAGCCGACGCCCCAAAACTCACACCTGGCACCTCGAGCAGAACCCCGAGCAGGGCCGCACCGCACTGGCTGCGAGCACTGCCACTGCCCCGTTCCTCAGTGAAATCACCACGTACCCCGGAATCCACAGCGCCCGCGCTACGCTCGCCGGGACCCGCCAAAACCCCGCACTCGCAATAGCGATCAGCACCGAACAAGACGGCGATCTGAGCACCATCAACCATCGACTCAACACCCACGGTCTGCCCCGGCTCCGTCAAGCACTCGACCTCGACACTCTTCCCGTCACCGTCGAATACCGCTTCACGACCCACACCGGCACCCGCGCACGCTAGGCCTGCTCCAGCAAGCCCTACAGGCGACGGCGCCACCCGAGGGCGAGGGGGTGTTCGATGCGGTCGGCGCACTCTGATCACGAGCGGGCAGGTACCGAAGGCCGACCTCCTCGAAGTTTCCCGCCCATGTCGCCGCGTCCACGAAGCCCGATACCGGGGTCGGCCCGAGTGGCGTGTCAGTGAAGGCGACAAAGGGCAGGTGGGCGTGGCACAAGGCTGTCGCAGCTCGTGCCAGCAAGGGCCGAAGCATCGGCGCAGGTCACCGAAGTGCCGACCACCACAGACCGCAACGCTCCGTCCCCTCGCTGGAGAGGAGCGGCCGTTTTCGCGGGCCATCGCATATGTGGTAGGCACAGCGGTGCCGAGGTTCAACAGTCCGTGATCAAGCCTGCCGACGCTGGCGAGCTGCTGGCGAAGCCTGCACGCTGTGACCGACGGCGCCCTGGGCGGGATACCCCGAAGCGATGGCCAGAAATGCCGCCAGGACAGACCCGATTGCCAGCGCAAGGAAGAGACCGTCGTAGCCGCCCAGCACTTTCTTCCCTAAGCCTGCGTGTATGTGCGGTGGCTAGCTGGGCGAAGAAGGAACGCAGTGGTCCGCGGCGCCCTCGTCTGCGCAGTTCGATCTTGCATTTTCCGTGAGCACCACTGCTTCAGCTGACCGGACGGCCGGTGATTAGAATGGCCTCTCATGTCGAAGCCTGACGAACTGCTCGTTGACGTCGCCGCCCTGGTGGAGTCCGGGCACAGCAATCAGATGTCTCTGACCGTGGTCGCCGGTGGTGCTGTCATCACGGGTCGGCTGGCTCCCGAAGCCGTTTGGAGGCAGCGGGTGTCGGAGGTCCTGGCGGACTCGGCCCGCCTGAGCGATTTCTCCGCCGTCTTCACCGCTATTACGTGCAAGGAGGGGCCGCCCACGCATCTGCATTTCCATGTGGCGCGGATTCTGCAGGGCACGGTGGGGATCCCGGAGACGGGCGGGATGTACCGCGTGGCGATCGAGGACGTCAGTGCCTGGACCATGGGCGACTTCAGCTACTCCGACCACTGACCCCCGCCGCGTCGAGAAGCCGCCGGTATGCGGTGAGGGCCCGACCGGCGCATGCCGATCGGGCCCTCACCGCTGTTTTTGTGGCGGCTCGCGCCTGCCGTCGGTCAGACGACCGCGGGGGCGCCGAGCATCGCGGAAGCCTGTTGGAACGGGTTGAGGACGCGCGTGGGCGCGGCGGCCTGGGGAAGGCCGCGGCAGGTGAAGCCGAGCTGGGTCATGGCCCGGAGGACTTCGCCGGCGCTGAAATCGCGGCGGTCCTGGCGCGTGACGACCTGGCCGACCTGCTTGACGGGGTAGGTGCGGCGGCCGATGATCACGGACTCGCCGAAGACCTGCTCGGGCCTGATGCCCTTCATCGATTCCAGGACGCCGCTCTTGGTGAGGTCGAACGGGAAGCGGGCGATGACACAGCGCATGATGCCTCACAAGGAGAAGAACGAAGGGGGATGGTTCTGCCGCGGTGAGGCGGTTCAGCCGGCAAGGGCGAGGACGCCCAGAGCACTGCCTTGTTCGTCGACGACAGGCGGGGCATCGAGCCGGCGGCAGCGCATCGCGTGCTCGGCCGCGGCCATCGTGGTCACGGGCGAGGTGAACGGCCGGCGGTCGCCGAGGATGTCGCGCAGCTGGACCCGGTCCGTGTACGCGGAGCTGTCGCGGACTGCGGCGAGCTGGGCCTGGGTGACCAGTTGGGTGCACAGGCCGTCGTTGTCGCAGACGAGCAGGTGCCCGGTGCGGGCGCTGTCCATGACGGACAGGGCGACCTCGATGGTCATGTCGTCGCAGACCTGCGGTGCGCCTGTGTCCATGGCGTCGGCCGCCGTCCTGTGTACGGGGTGGCATTCGCCGAGCGGGGCTGCATCTGAACCAGCGTCAAAACGTGCCTCCTGCAGAGATGGGTCAGTTTCCTGATCACGAAGGTTCTAGGCCGCCGCATCGAAGGAGGACTGCCGCACGGTCACGCGCCGGGCAGCCGAAGCGGGGCTGCGTCGGCCGCGTGAGGCCGCGCTGCGCTTACGCCGTTCGGCCACCGGCGCGGTGATCGTCACGGGGAAGCCGGAGGGGGTCTGGGCGCCGGTGATCTGGCTGAGTGCCTCTTCGCCGGAGCGGACCTGGGTGGTCTGGGGCACGATGCCGGCGGCCGTCATGAGGCGGGTCATGTCGCGGCGCTGGTTGGGGGTGACCAGGGTGACGACGCTGCCGGACTCGCCGGCCCGCGCGGTACGGCCGCCGCGGTGGAGGTAGTCCTTGTGGTCGGTCGGCGGGTCGACGTTGACGACGAGGTCGAGGTTGTCGACGTGGATGCCGCGCGCCGCGACGTTCGTCGCGACGAGCACGGTGACGTGGCCGGTCTTGAACTGGGCCAGGGTCCGGGTGCGCAGCGGCTGCGACTTCCCGCCGTGCAGGGCGGCGGCCCGGACACCGCTGTTCAGCAGGTCCTGCGTCAGCCGGTCGACGGCGTGCTTGGTGTCCAGGAACATGATCACCCGGCCCTCGCGCGCCGCGATCTCCGTCGTCGTCCGGTGCTTGTCGGCGCCGTGGACGTGCAGCACGTGATGCTCCATCGTGGTGACCGCGCCTGCGGACGGGTCGACGGAGTGGACGACCGGATCGGTGAGGTAGCGGCGGACCAGCCGGTCGACGTTGCGGTCGAGGGTGGCGGAGAACAGCATCCGCTGGCCCTCGGGGCGGACCTGGTCCAAGAGCGAGGTGACCTGGGGCATGAAGCCCATGTCGGCCATCTGATCGGCCTCGTCCAGGACGGTGATCGCGACCTGGTTCAGTCGGCAGTCACCGCGGTCGATGAGGTCCTTGAGGCGGCCCGGCGTCGCGACGACGACCTCGGCGCCACCGCGCAGCGCATTGGCCTGCCTGCCGATCGACATTCCGCCGACGACGGTGGCCAGGCGCAGCTTGACCGAGCGGGCGTAGGGGGTGAGTGCGTCGGTCACCTGCTGCGCTAGCTCGCGGGTGGGAACAAGGATCAGGGCCAGCGGCTGGCGGGGCTCGGCGCGCTGTCCGGCGGTACGGGCCAGCAGGGCCAGGCCGAAGGCGAGGGTCTTGCCGGAGCCGGTGCGCCCGCGTCCCAGGGCGTCGCGGCCCACGAGGGTGTTGGGCAGGGTCGCGCCCTGGATCGGGAACGGGACGCTCACGCCTTGCGCGGTGAGCGCGGCCAGCAACTGCTCGGGCATGTCGAGGTCCGCGAACGCCTCGACCGCGGGCAGCGCGGGAGTGATCGTCTCCGGCAGGGCGAACTCGCCCTGGACCGCTGCGGGCCGCCGGCCGTGGCCGCCAGAGCGGCTCGGACCCCCTGAACGGCTCGGGGCGGGCGAGCCGAAGCGGCCGTTCGTACGTGTGGGGTTCATTGAGAACCTTCCTTGATACGGCACGTATCAAGGAATTCCCGCAGCGGAAGAGCAGCGCGGGGAATCACAAGAACGGGCCGAATAGAATGCGAATCTGGTTTGCAGTGAATCCGGTGCGGGGTGCAGGCAATGAAATGGGTGACGTCATGTGGACGTGAAATCCCGGACGTCGACGGGTGCAGCTCCGTAGAGGCGCGCATCCCTGAGGAAGGGGCGGTGTTGTCCCACAGGTGGCACCACTGCGGGAAATGCCCGCAGCTGGGGCCCGCACCCCGAGGGATGCGGGCCCCAGCTACAAAGTGCGGTCAGCGTCAGGCGAGAACGATGTTCTCGGCCGTCGGGCCCTTCTGGCCCGGCGCGATGTCGAAGGTGACCTTCTGGCCTTCGAGCAGCTCACGGAAGCCCTGGGCGGCGATGTTCGAGAAGTGGGCGAACACGTCAGGGCCGCCACCGTCCTGCTCGATGAAGCCGAAACCCTTGGCTGCGTTGAACCACTTCACGGTGCCTGACGCCATGTCATATCTCCTTTGGGGCAGTACGCCGGGACCCGCGATGCGCGGATACCGGGTCGCCGCGATGATGCCCCGTCCGGAAAATGACCGGCAATACGCAAACGCTTCCAGTGGCTGAAAATACCGGCGAAGGCGCTTGAAGTTTTGGGAACCACAACTGCAACTGAGATCGACAGTAGCATGCGGTAGCGGCCCGCGTACGGTAAATAATTCCAATCTGTTAGTTGCGGTAAAAACACTCCCCGCGTGGCGCGTTAAACCCTCACCTCGCGGTCATAGATATTGATCCACCCGGAGCACAGCGTTTCAGGAAGAGCCTTCACGGCTCGGAGGACACGACTATTTCGGTGACACGATCCGTACCGTTCAGCCCTGCGCCGGCCTCATCGGCCCGTACGCCGGTCCCGACAGGATCAGGGCCGCGCAGCTGTTGCTGCGCGGCCCTGATCACGTGCGCCCCAGATCCCGCCACCGTCGCCTGAAGGCGGCGCCGGCTGTTCGGGTGAACCCGTCGGACAGCAAAGCCTGCCCCCGGGCAGCCGTACCCTCCGAGCGCGGGCGGGAAGGATGTCAGGCGGGGGTGATGTTCTCGGCCTGGGGCCCCTCGGGCCTTAGGTGACATCAAACGTCACGGCCTGGCCTTCCTGGAGCTCACGGAAGCCCGAGGAGTTGATGGCGGAGTAGTGGGCGAAGACGTCCGCGCCGCCGCCGTCCTGGGCGATGAAGGCGAAGCCCTCTCCGCCTTGAACCACTTCACAGTCCCCGTAGCCGTGTCTCATGCCTTCCAGTCGATGAACGCCTCCCACGACATGCGGAAGGCGGAGGTGATCGCCCCTGTTTCCGGCGGCACAGCACAGCAGAATGCCCACGCCGACGACGTGGGCGAAGGGGAACTTCCGAATCATGACAGCTGCAGCAGACGCTAAACGTCCGCACACCCTGTCACCGCAGGAAGCGACCCATGCGTCTCACCCCCGCGCGTGCGGGGCCCGCCGGTACCTGACGGTCGCGCGTCACCTCAGACCGCGGGCGGTGAATTCACCGACTCGGCGGCACGGCGGTATTCGGCGTTGATGCGCTGGGCTTCTTCGAGCTGGTCTTCGAGGATGACGATGCGGCAGGCAGCCTCGATGGGGGTGCCCTGGTCGACGAGCTCACGCGCGCGGGCCGCGATGCGCAGCTGGTAGCGGGAGTAGCGGCGGTGTCCGCCCGCGGAGCGGAGCGGGGTGATCAGGCGGGCTTCGCCGAGGGCGCGGAGGAAGCCCTGGGTGGTGCCGAGCATCTCGGCGGCCCGGCCCATGGTGTAGGCGGGGTAGTCGTCGTCATCGAGACGGCTGAACGAGTCGTCTGCTGTCATTGCACCTCTCTGTGGAACGCGTGGAGGGGCCCTGGTGCCATATGGCACCAGGGCCCCGAAGGAACTGCTACACCATCTGCCGGCCCTGGTACTGCGCCGGCCTTCTGTTTCCGCAGACCCGACCGAGATGCTGTCGGGGGCGCGGGGATCGCGGTTGCCTGACCGGAGACCACCTCACTATCGATGTCCTGCGGTACCCGGGCTCAAGATTCGCCCGGGCGATCCTGATGGCGCTCAACTCCTCCGTTCTTCCCTCTGGATGAGCTACTTACCAAACGGGAACTGCGTACTGCTGGTACTGCGAACTGCTCGTGGCCTCGAACAGCGCCACTCTTCGGCAGCCAGCCCCGTCGCCCGTCCTGCATCTGCTCTGGCTTAGAACCCCACTGCCGAACTTCCCGGTGCGCGCGTCCGCAGCCGACGCCTTCACCGAGGTGCTGCTCACTGACTTCACTGCTGAGTACTTCGAACTGCACTTACGGGTATTGCCACTGCGGTACTGCTCACGGCGCCCCCTGATCACTGCGGGCGCCCGGTCCGGTCGCCAGTCCCGTCGCCGTCCTGCAACAACCCTGGCTTCGGAACTCCACCACCGCACCGTCCTGCGAACTGCGTGTACTGCTGCCCGGCAGTTCGCTTCTGCCGGGCCTTGCTTGATCTCGGCTACGAGAGAAACCATAACCACGCCATCTCCCAATGTCTACTCCGGCCGTCATAGATTTCCGTGCGCTGGTCAGATAGATAGTCGACCTCGACCACAGAAGGGGCACGCGGCTGCCCACTCCAGCCGGGGGCATCCGCTCCGAGCAGCGCCGTTACGCCGGCCTCGACTCCGCGAGCACCACAGTTTCCCCGCCTGACTGCGTGGATGATCGGCCAGGCACGCTCCACAGCAGGGGCTTCGTGCGGGTAACGCCGCAGCCGGCACAAGCACCGGGCAGACAGGACCGGGCCGTGATCGAAGGGGATGAGGGTGTGCGTCCGGCTGTCCAGTTCTACTAGGAGCGGAACGTCTCGCCCGGCAGACGTCCGTCGGCCCAGATGTGCGCGCAGATCATGAGGGCGCTCAGCACCGCGTCGTAGGTCGCTTCCCAGCCGTAACGCTGCATGATGCGCAGGTGCCGGCGCTGGGCGTCGACGACCTCCGGAAGCTGAGCGAGATCGAAGGCCGGCTGGTCGATGTCGGGCGGGCCGATCCAGGTGTTGTGCCGCAGACAGACGTAAGTGTGGTCCGGCAGGAGCCGGACCACACGGCCACCGCGGTGACGGGCATCGCAGAGGTGGCAGCCGGCCTGCGGCGCGTGGCGGAAACATCGCCCAGTCCGGTGGCGGGTTCGCGCAGTTCCGGCAAGGCTCCGGCGAAGGCGTGAACGCCGCGGCCGGTCAGCGCGGCGAGTCGTTCAGGGATGGGAACACGGCGGGCGGCACAGGCGGTTCCGAACGGGTGACCGCGATCCAGAGGGCGTGGGTGCCCAGCCCGTGGAGAGTGGCCAGGCGGCTGACGTAGGATTCGGCGATTTCGTGCCGAGCGGATGGGACTGCGTCGGGCAGCGTGCGCAGGAGCATCAGGCGGCACGCTTCCGTCGGGCGGGCTCGGCCGATGCCGTCTGCTTTTCGGACTGTTCGGCGGCGAAGTCGATGGGGAAGAGCGCCGGAGCTCTTCGGTGATGCGCCCGCTGCCGTCCTCGAGGGCCAGCACTGGGGCGCGTCGATGAGCACCGGTCTTCCCGGCGAGTCCCACAGCCTGTTGGGCGACATCCGGGCAGCGACCCTTCAGAGCCGTTATCAATTCGGGCCGCTTCAGGCCCAGCCCCCTCGTCTGCTCCCGCTTGCGTACCGATGCCGGAGGCGAGCAGACCCGCGAAGGTGATCTTGCTCTCCGGCACCTCAAGACGACAACACAGCGCCCGCTGGAACGCCCCCAGAACGGGCACAGGAGACGGGGGCGCGGGTCCACTACCGACGCCCCCCTCCCCTGCACGTCCCCTCGATCTTGAATTCCAGCCCGCAAGAGGCAGTCCCTCCAGCCAGCAACCACCTTGATCGGCCACATCACCGCAGGTCAGAGAAGTCCTCTACTCCGCGAGCAACAGGAGCTGCACTACGCTCCAACGGCGTGAGCGGCGGATTCTCCCCGTTGAGCCCGAGTTCGCGCTCCAACGCCCCAAGAGAGACGTTTCCGCAGGTCAGGGAACTGCTGTGGTGGGGCGGGTGGGACTCGAACCCACGGCCGACGGATTATGAGTCCGCTGCTCTAACCGGCTGAGCTACCGCCCCTAACGGCGCGTCGCGCACATATGTGCGCGCCGTCTGCCGCAGCATAGCCGCTCATACGATCTCCTGCCTCGGATGGTCGGCAACGCACAATCATGAGGACTGTGCTGCCCGCTGCCCGGTTCCAGAAGAGATCGAAAAGTCGTGCAGGACACACGAAAAAGGACCCCCAAGGGGTCCTCTTCCGGTGTCTGCTCCCCCGGCTGGACTCGAACCAGCAACCCTCCGGTTAACAGCCGAATGCTCTGCCAATTGAGCTACAGGGGATCGCGCTCCCCCGACTGGACTCGAACCAGTAACCTGCCGGTTAACAGCCGGCTGCTCTGCCAATTGAGCTACAGGGGATTGCTGCATGTGCACCGAACGTACCCACCTCAGAGCGTCCTGGGGGGCGTGTGCTCGCTGCGACACATACATTAGCGCAAGCAGGGGGGTGCTCCGCCAATCGGTATGCCCGGGGTGATCTCGGGCCACGCCGGGTAGGCGGGCAGCACCGACGCAAGGGAAGGGTGGCAGCCATGCGGTACAAGCTGACGTTCGTCATCGGAGTGGCAATCGGCTACGTGCTCGGCACTCGTGCCGGCCACGAGCGCTACGAGCAGCTCAAGAAGTCCGCGCGCCAGTTCGCCCAGAACCCCGCCGTGCGCAATGCCGCCGAGTCCGCCGCGCACAACAGCCGCGAGGTGGCGGGCAAGGCCTTCCACACGGTGAGCGAAAAGGTCGGGGAACGGGTACCCGACTCGGTTGCCGAGCGGGTGCGGTCCCTGCGGGAGCGGACCGCGGCCGGTGAGGACGACTGGGGAACGAGCAACACGTGACGAGATACCCCCGCCGGTGCGGCAGAATCTTCTGACATGGGGATAGTCGCCGGGCTGGACAGTTCGTCTGCATTCACGCGCATCGTCGTCTGTGACGCGGACACGGGCGCCGTGCTGCGCCAGGGGTACGCACCGCACCCCGTCGAGGCGAAGGCCACCGAGATAGATCCGCAGGCCTGGCTGCTGTCGCTCGGTGAGGCCGCGACCGGCGGGCTGCTGGAAGGCGTGCAGGCCATCGGGGTGTCCGCGCAGCAGCACGGACTGGTGGCGCTGGACCGCCAGGGCAATCTCGTACGGCCCGCGCTGCTCGGCAACGACAAGCGGGCGCAGGTCGCGGCGGCGGATCTGATCGATGCGCTGGGCGGGCGGCAGGCCTGGGCCGAGGCTGTCGGCTCGGTGCCGCAGGCCGCTCAGCCGGTGGCGAAGCTGCGCTGGATGGCGCGCTCCGAGCCGGAGCTCGCACAGCGGGTCGCGCTGGTGATGCAGCCGCACGACTGGCTGGTGTGGCAGCTGCTCGGCCGGCCGGCCCGCAGGACCACGGACCGCGGCGGCGCCTCCGGCACCGGGTACTGGTCCGCGGGCAGCGGGTCCTACCGGCCCGATCTGGTGGAGCTCGCGCTCGGGCACCAGTGCGCGCTGCCCGAGGTGCTCGGCCCGGCCGAGGCGGCGGGGACGACGCCCGAGGGGCTGCTGATCTCCGCCGGGACCGGCGAGACGATGGCGGCGGCGTTCGGGCTCGGCGTCGGGGCCGGCGACGCGGTGGTGTCGCTGGGGGCTTCGGGTTCCGTGATGGCCGTGCACCATGAGGCGCTGGCCGATCCGAGCGGGATGATTACGTCGTTCGCCGATGCGACCGGGATGCATCTGCCGGTCGTGCACACGCTCAATGCCGTACGGGCGCTGCGTGGAACGGCCGAGCTGCTCGGTCTGGAGGGCCTCGACGAGCTCTCCGCGCAGGCGTTGAAGTCGACGCCTGGATCGTCCGGGCTTGTGCTGCTGCCGTATCTGGAGGGCGAGCGGACTCCGCAACTGCCCCACACCGCGGGAACGCTGAGCGGGCTGCGGCGCGAGTCGATGAAGCCCGAGCATCTGGCGCGGGCCGCGTTCGAGGGCATGCTCTGCTCGCTCGCGGACGCGATGGACGTACTGCGCGGGCGCGGGGTCGACGTACGCAGGGTCTTTCTGTTGGGTGCGGCCGCCGGGCTGCCCGCCGTACAGGCCGCGGCGCCCGCGATCTTCGGGGCGCAGGTCGTCGTACCGCAGCCCGCCGACTATGCGGCGGTGGGCGCGGCCCGGCAGGCCGCCTGGTCGCTCGGCGTCTCGCAGGGGACGCTGTCGCCTGCTGCTCCGCCGGCCTGGCAGGGCGCGGCCGCGCAGGTCTTCGAGCCCGGTGAGGATCTGGCGGTGGGTCAGGCGGTGCGCCAGCAGTACGGTGCGACGCGGGATCAGATTCATCCGAGGGCGTTCAACCCGACTTCTTGACCCCGCCTTGGGTTAATGGCTTGAGATTCCAGGGGTGGAGTGTCGGAAGATGGGGTGACCCCCCGATCTTGCCGACCTCGAGAGACTGCGTGTGCTAATACGACTACTGCGGACGCACCTGCGTCCGTACAAGAAACCCATCGCCCTGCTCGTGGCTCTCCAGCTGCTGCAGACCAGCGCCACCCTCTATCTGCCCACCCTGAACGCGGACATCATTGACAACGGTGTCGTGAAGGGGGACACGGGTTACATCCTGGAGCTCGGCGCGCTCATGATCGCCGTCAGCGTCGTCCAGGTGTTCTGCAACATGGGAGCGGTCTTCTACGGCGCACGGACCGCAGCCGCGCTCGGGCGGGACGTCCGGGCAGCCGTCTTCGACCGGGTGCAGAGCTTCTCCGCGCGGGAGGTCGGACAGTTCGGTGCGCCGTCGCTGATCACGCGTACGACCAATGACGTCCAGCAGGTGCAGATGCTGGTCCTGATGGCGTTCACGCTGATGGTGTCGGCGCCCATCATGTGCGTCGGCGGCATCATCATGGCGCTCGGCCAGGACGTGCCGCTGTCGGCGGTGCTGCTGGCCGTGGTGCCGGTGCTGGGCATCGCGGTGTCGCTGATCGTCAAGAGGATGCGGCCACTGTTCCGCACCATGCAGGAGCGCCTGGACACCGTGAACCGGGTGCTGCGGGAGCAGATCACCGGCAACCGCGTCATTCGCGCCTTCGTACGGGACGAGTACGAGAAGGAGCGCTTCCGCGAGGCCAACAACGAGCTCACGGACGTGTCACTGTCCACCGGCCGGCTGATGGCGCTGATGTTCCCGACCGTCATGACGGTGGTGAATGTGTCGTCCATCGCCGTCGTCTGGTTCGGTGCGCACCGGGTCGACAGCGGCGCCATACAGATCGGCGCGCTGACCGCGTTCCTCGCGTATCTGATGCAGATCGTGATGGCCGTGATGATGGCCACCTTCATGTTCATGATGGTGCCGCGCGCCGAGGTCTGTGCCGAGCGGATCGAGGAGGTCCTGGGCACGGATTCGAGCGTGGTGCCGCCGACCGAGCCGGTACGGCAGCTGCGCAGGCACGGGCATCTGGAGGTACGGAACGTCGAGTTCCGCTACCCGGGGGCCGAGGAGTCGGTGCTACGGAGCGTCGAACTGGTGGCGCGGCCCGGCGAGACGACCGCGATCATCGGGTCGACGGGCAGCGGCAAGTCGACGCTGCTCGGGCTCGTACCGCGGCTGTTCGATGTGACGGGCGGCGAGGTGCTCGTCGACGGCGTGGATGTGCGCGAACTCGATCCGGCGCTGATGGCGAAGACGGTGGGGCTCGTGCCCCAGAAGCCGTATCTCTTCTCCGGGACCGTGGCCACCAATCTGCGGTACGGCAAGCCCGGCGCGAGCGACGAAGAGCTGTGGCAGGCCCTCGAGGTGGCGCAGGCCGCAGACTTCGTACGGGAGCTGGAAGCCGGGCTGAACGCGCCGATCGCACAGGGCGGGACCAATGTCTCCGGCGGCCAGCGGCAGCGGCTCGCGATCGCCAGGACGCTGGTGCAGCGGCCCGAGATCTATCTCTTCGACGACTCCTTCTCGGCGCTGGACTACGCCACGGACGCGGCATTGCGCCGGGCGCTGGCGCTCGAGACCGCGGAGTCGACCGTGGTGATCGTCGCCCAGCGGGTGTCCACCATCCGTGACGCCGACCGGATCGTGGTTCTGGACGAGGGGCAGGTCGTGGGGACGGGAAGCCATCACGAGCTGATGGAGAGCAACGAGACCTACCGCGAGATCGTGCTCTCGCAGCTGACGGAGGCTGAGGCCGCATGAGCGGGCCGGGCGGACGCATGATGATGGGCCCCACCGAGCGGTCCATGGACTTCAAGGGCTCGGGCAAGCGGCTGCTGCGGCAGCTCGCGCCGGAGCGGGCCACGCTGTGGACGATGCTCGGCGCGGGTGTGCTGAGCGTCGCGTTCTCGGTGGTCGGCCCGAAGATATTGGGGCAGGCGACGGACCTGGTCTTCGCAGGGGTCGTCGGCCGTGGGATGCCGGCCGGGACCAGCAAGGACCAGGCGATCGAGAGCCTGCGGGACAAGGGCAGCGGCGGACTGGCCGACATGCTCTCCGGGGTGGACTTCACGCCGGGCAACGGCATCGACTTCGACGCCGTGGGCAAGGTGCTGCTGATCGCGCTGGCGGTGTACGTGGCCGCCGGGCTGCTGATGCTGGTGTCGACGCGGATGTCGATCCGGGTGATCAACAGGACGATGTACCGGATGCGCGCGGACGTACAGGCGAAGCTGTCGCGGCTGCCGCTGTCGTACTTCGACCGGGCCAAGCGCGGCGAGGTGCTCAGCCGGGCGACGAACGACATGGACAACATCTCGCAGACCATGCAGCAGACCATGGGACAGCTGATCAACTCGCTGCTGACCATCCTGGGTGTGCTGGCGATGATGTTCTGGATCTCGCCGCTGCTGGCGCTGGTCGCGCTGGTGACGGTGCCGGTGTCGGTCTTTGTGGCGACAAAGGTCGGCAAGCGTTCGCAGCCGCAGTTCGTGCAGCAGTGGAAGTCCACGGGCAAGCTCAACGCCCATATCGAGGAGATGTACACCGGCCATGCGCTGGTGAAGATCTTCGGACGGCAGGACGAGTCGGCGCAGGCCTTCGCCGAGCAGAACGAGGCGCTGTACGAGGCTGGTTTCAAGGCCCAGTTCAACAGCGGCATCATGCAGCCGCTGATGTTCTTCGTCTCCAACCTCAACTATGTGCTGGTGGCGGTCGTCGGCGGGCTGCGGGTCGCGTCCGGGTCGCTGTCGATCGGCGATGTGCAGGCGTTCATCCAGTACTCGCGCCAGTTCTCGATGCCGCTGACGCAGGTCGCGTCGATGGCGAACATGGTGCAGTCGGGCGTCGCCTCGGCCGAGCGGATCTTCGAGCTGCTGGACGCGGAGGAGCAGGAGCCGGACTCCTCCTCGGTCGAGCGGCCGAAGCAGCTGCGCGGTCAGGTGTCGCTGGAGAAGGTGGCCTTCCGGTACGAGCCGGAGAAGCCGCTCATCGAGGATCTGTCGCTGAGCGTCGAGCCCGGTCACACGGTCGCGATCGTCGGGCCGACCGGCGCGGGCAAGACCACGCTGGTGAATCTGCTGATGCGGTTCTACGAGGTGACGGGCGGCCGGATCAGCCTGGACGGCGTGGACGTGGCGAAGATGTCACGCGAGGAACTGCGGTCCGGGATAGGCATGGTGCTCCAGGACACCTGGCTGTTCGGCGGCACCATCGCGGAGAACATCGCCTACGGAGCCTCCCGCGAGGTGACCCGGGAGGAGATCGAGGAGGCGGCGCGGGCCGCCCACGCGGACCGGTTCGTACGGACCCTGCCCGACGGCTACGACACGGTGATCGACGACGAGGGCTCGGGCGTGAGCGCGGGCGAGAAGCAGCTGATCACCATCGCGCGGGCGTTCCTCTCCGACCCCGTGATCCTGGTGCTCGACGAGGCGACCAGCTCGGTCGACACCCGTACCGAGGTGCTCATCCAGAAGGCGATGGCGCGCCTGGCCCACGGCCGTACGAGCTTTGTCATCGCGCACCGGCTCTCCACCATCCGGGACGCGGATGTGATCCTGGTGATGGAGAACGGCGCGATCGTCGAACAGGGCACGCACGACGAGCTGTTGGCGGCGGACGGCGCGTATGCGCGGCTGTACGCGGCCCAGTTCGCGCAGGCGGTCGTGAAGGTGGAGTGAGCGGCTCCGCCCCAGACCCCGTACGGCCTTCGGCCGTGTCCGCAAACGCCGGACGGGCTTGGTCTTCCAGCCTCGGCGGCGAAACTCAGCCCCTCCGGCGTTTGAGTAGCGGGGCTTGGGGCGGAGCCGCAACAGGAGCCCCGCCGGCGATTGAGGCGCATCAGTCCAGGTAGCCGCGCAGTTGGTCGGCGAAGGCGTGGTCGCGCAGCTTGTTGAGGGTCTTGGATTCGATCTGGCGGATACGTTCGCGTGTCACGCCGAAGATCCGGCCGATCTCTTCGAGCGTGCGCGGCCGGCCGTCGGCCAGTCCGTACCGCAGCTGGACGACTTTCCGTTCGCGCTCGCCGAGGGTGGAGAGGACCGCCTCGAGGTGCTCGCGCAGCAGCAGGAAGGCGGCGGACTCCACGGGGGACGCGGCGTCGCCGTCCTCGATGAGATCGCCGAGTGCGACGTCGTCCTCCTCCCCCACCGGGGCGTGCAGGGAGACCGGCTCCTGGGCGAGCCGCAGCACCTCGCTGACCCGCTCGGAGGGCAGGTCGAGGTGGATGGCGACCTCTTCGGGGGTGGGTTCGTAGCCGCGCTCCTGGAGCATCCGGCGCTGGACCCGTACGACCCGGTTGATCAGCTCGACGACATGGACCGGCACCCGGATGGTGCGTGCCTGGTCCGCGAGGGCCCGGGACATGGCCTGGCGGATCCACCAGGTCGCGTAGGTCGAGAACTTGTAGCCGCGGGCGTAGTCGAACTTCTCGACTGCCCTGATCAGGCCCAGGTTTCCCTCCTGGACGAGGTCGAGCATGGTCAGTCCGCGGCCGACATAGCGCTTGGCGACGGAGACGACGAGCCGGAGGTTGGCCTCGATCAGCCGGCGCTTGGCCATCCGGCCCATGACGACCAACTTGTCCAGATCGATGGCGAGTTGGGAGTCCAGGTCGGGAGTGCTGAGGAGCTTCTCCTCGGCGAACAGGCCTGCCTCGACGCGACGCGCGAGATCGACCTCCTCGACGGCTGTGAGCAGGGGAATCCTGCCGATCTCCCGCAGATACTGCCGGAAGAGATCGGACGAGGGCCCACCGCTGTCCGCCCGGCTGCCGGCCCGCGACCCGGGAGGTTCGGGCACTTCCACCGGATCCTCGACAACGGTCTCCGGGACCGCTTCTGGTACCGCCTCGGGGTGATGTACGGCCCGGCTCTGCGCGGGGACCTGCGCGGAGACGGCCGCGACAGAGTCGGTCTCGGTCAGGGTCTGGGTCTGCACGGGGGCGACCTCCAGGGTGATCGCTGCCGGTTCGGGGGCGTGCGGCAGCGGGACGGAGGCGGCCGGGCCGCTTTCCGTCCCGTACACGATGAGCGGATCCGCGGGGGTCAGGGGCCCACTGCGAGTGGACCGGCCGCGCTCCGAGGACTCAGGCACCGCACCCCAGTGTGGGGTACGACACATCGCTGCCACGAGGGGCGTGCGGTGACTTTTTGAGTCCCGTGCGTGACCGGGTGGTTACCGAAGGGGGCTGGAGATGGGCTGGAGATGGGCTAGAGAGCGTCCGCGCCCTGGTTGCGGAGGGACTGGGCGTACTGCTGGAGCACCCAGAGTTCGTTCGCCACGGCCGTGTGGTGCTCCGGGTCGGCGTTCGGGCCGAGGCGGGCGAGGGTGCCCTGGACGTCGCCGATGCGGCGGTCGACCGCGCGCAGGCGGACCTGGACCAACTGTGTGCCGGCGTAGGTCTCGTCGACCGTCCTGGCGTGGATGGCTTCCACGGCGAGCTCGGTGACCATGGCCCGCACCGTGTCGTTCGGTGCGGCGTCGCGGACCCCGGCGAGGTAGTCGGGGCTGTCCTGGGTGCCCTGTTCGGCGCCGCCCGCCTCCGCGATGGTCTGGCGGACCGCGGCGTACGGCGGGGCGGTGAACTCGTCGACGCCGTACGCGTCGAAGGCCGGGGAGACCAGGCCCGGGTGCTGGAGCGCGAGCTTGAGCAGCTCGCGTTCGGTGCGGTGGGCGGGGCTGCGCAGATTGAGGGCGGGGCCCGCCGGGGTCCGCGGGGCGCCCTGCTGCTCGTACGACTGCGGGGCGCGGGACGGCGTCGCCGGGCCGCGGCCGCCGCGGTCGCGGGCCCAGCGCGCCAGCTGGGCGACGCGCTTGACGACGAACTGGGTGTCGAGGATGCCGAGGATGCCGGCGAGCTGCACCGCCGACTCGTGCTGGATGGCGATGTTCTTGATGCCGGCGACGATCGGCGCGGACTCGTCCAGCGCGGCGGCCCGGCCCGCGGGCGTCTCGAGGTTGTGGCGCATCACGCTGTGGCGGATCGCGAACTCGAAGAGCGGCGTGCGGGTTTCGACCAGCTTCTGCACCGCGTCGTCGCCCTCCGCGAGGCGCAGCTCGCAGGGGTCCATACCGCCCGGCGTGATCGCGATGGAGGTCTCCGCGGCGAACTTCTGGTCGTCCTCGAAGGCTCGCAGCGCGGCTTTCTGGCCTGCCGCGTCGCCGTCGAAGGTGAAGATGACCTCGGCGGTGGCGTTGTCCATCAGCAGCCGGCGAAGGATCTTGATGTGGTCGCCGCCGAAGGCCGTGCCACAGGTCGCGATGGCGGTGGTGACGCCGGCGAGATGGCAGGCCATGACGTCGGTGTAGCCCTCGACGACCACGGCCCTGCTGGTCTTGGCGATCTCCTTCTTGGCGAGATCGATGCCGTACAGCATCTGGGACTTCTTGTAGATGCCCGTCTCAGGCGTGTTGAGGTACTTCGGGCCGTTGTCGCTCTCGTACAGCTTGCGCGCGCCGAAGCCGACGACATCGCCGGAGATGTCGCGGATCGGCCACATCAGCCGGCCGCGGAAGCGGTCGATGGGGCCGCGGCGGCCGTCCTGGGAGAGGCCGGAGAGGATCAGCTCCTTGTCGCTGAAGCCCTTGCCGCGCAGGAAGCGGGTGAGGTGGTCCCAGCCCTGCGGGCTGTAGCCGACGCTGAAGTGCTGGGCCGCGGCCTGGTCGAAGCCGCGCTCGGCGAGGAACTTGCGGCCGGTCTCGGCCTCGGAGCCGGTCTCCAGCTGCTCGATGTAGAACTGCGCCGCGATCTTGTGCGCCTCCACCAGGCGGATGCGCTCGCCGCGCTGATGAGTGGGGTTGTATCCGCCCTCCTCGTAGCGCAGGGTGATGCCCGCCGTCGCGGCGAGGCGCTCGACCGTCTCCGAGAAGGTGAGATGGTCGATCTTCATCACGAAGGCGATCGTGTCGCCGCCCTCCTGGCAGCCGAAGCAGTGGAAGAGACCCTTGCTCGGGCTGACCTGGAAGGAGGGGGACTTCTCGTCGTGGAAGGGGCAGAGACCCTTGAGGTTTCCGCCGCCTGCATTGCGCAGCTGGAGGTACTCGGAAACGACGGCGTCGATCGGGACCGCGTCCCGTACCGCCTTCACGTCGTCATCGTTGATCCTGCCTGCCACGCGTGAAGTCTACGGTGGCGCTGTGACACTCCCGTCAGCTGTTGAGGGATGTCAGCGGTACGGACGGGTCGCCGAGGGCCTCGGGGTCCACGGGTGTTCCGCTGCGGATCAGCTGCTGGATGGGATCGGTGACGTCCCACACATTGACGTTCATCCCGGCAAGCACTCTGCGGTCCTTCAGCCAGAACGCGATGAACTCCCGCTTTCCGACGTCGCCGCGGAGAACGACCTGGTCGTAGGAGCCGGGCGGCGCCCAGCCGGAGTACTCCAGGCCCAGGTCGTACTGGTCGGAGAAGAAGTACGGGATGCGGTCGTACGAAACGTCCTGGCCGAGCATCGCGCGGGCGGCGGCGGGTCCGCCATTGAGGGCGTTCGCCCAGTGCTCCACGCGCAGCCGGGAGTCGAGGAGCGGATGGTGGGCGGCCGCGACGTCGCCCGCGGCATAGATGTCGGGGTCGGAGGTGCGCAGGCCCGCGTCGACGGCGATACCGCCGCCGTGGCCCCGGTCGGCGAGCGCGAGGCCGGCGCTTTCGGCGAGTGCGGCGCGGGGGGCGGCTCCGATCGCGGCGAGGACGTCGTGGGCCGGGTGTTCCTCGCCGTCGTCGGTACGGACAGCGAGCACCATGCCGTCCTGCCCGGTGATCTCGGTCAGGCGGGCGCCGAAGTGGAAGCGGACACCGTGCTCACGGTGCAGCTCGGTGAAGACCTGGCCCAGCTCGGGGCCGATGACCTGGTGAAGCGGGGTGGCCTCCGGTTCGACGACGGTGACCTCGGCGCCGTAGCCGCGGGCGGCCGCCGCGACCTCCAGACCGATCCAGCCCGCACCCGCGATGACCAGCTTGCCGTTGTCGCGGCCCAGGGCCGTGAGCACCTGGCGCAGCCGGTCGGCATGGGCGAGGCGGCGCAGATGGTGGACGCCGGCCAGGTCGGTGCCGGGGATGTCGAGGCGGCGCGGCTCGGCGCCGGTGGCGAGCAGGAGTTTGTCGTAGTGGAGGACGGTGCCCTCGCCCATCCGTACGGACTTGGCGTCGCGGTCGATGGCGACGACGGTCTGGCCGAGGTGCAGCTCGACGTCGGCCTGCGCGTACCAGGCGGGTTCATGGACGAAGACGCTGTCGCGCTCCTCCTTGCCCGACAGATAGCCCTTGGACAGGGGCGGGCGTTCATAGGGGTGGTCGCGCTCGTCACCGATGAGGATCACTCGTCCGGTGAACCCTTCGGCGCGGAGGGTCTCGGCGGCCTTGGCTCCGGCCAGTCCACCGCCGACGATGACGAATGTCCGATGTGCGTCGACCACTTGATGCCTCCTCTTTGCTTCTACGCCGTTCAGCCTTCAGCGAGCGTCCCGCACGGAGCGTGATGGCGGAAGAGGGAGTGGTCCCCGGGCGTGCCATCTCGGACGTGCCGCCCAGGCACCGCCAAGGCGCTCCGGGCTGCTCAGCGGCGGGCCGTGAGCTGGGTGTGGAGCGTACGCGCGGATGCGTCCGTGAGGGACGCGAGCTGGTCGACGATCACCCGCTTGCGCGCCCGGTCGTCCGGCGCGGCGTCGAACAGGGCACGGAACTGCGGGTCGAGGCTCTCGGGGGCACGGGCCGTGAGCGCCTCGGCCAGCTCGGCCAGCACGATGCGCTGGTCGGCGCGGATGGCCTCCTGTTCGGCGCGCTGCATGACATAGCGGTCGGCGACGGCCTTGAGTACCGCGCATTCGTTGCGGGTGGCGCGCGGGACGACCAGCTCGGCGGCGTACCGCGTGAGCCGCCCCGATCCGTACGCCTGACGTGTCGCGGCCTCGGCGGCGAGACAGAAACGGCCGATGAGCTGGCTCGTCGCGTCCTTCAGCCGGGCCTGCGCGACGGCCGAGCCGTCGTAGTGGTGCGGCCACCACTCCTGGCCGACGAGCCGGTCGAGGGCCTCGGCCAGCTCCTGCGGATCGGTGTCCCGAGGTACGTAGCGTCCGATCGCCACCGCCCAGATGTCGCTCCGCTCCGGCTCGGCGAGGAGGAGCTGGGGGTCGAGATGGCCGGCGTGCAGACCGTCCTCGAAATCGTGCACGGAGTACGCCACGTCGTCGGACCAGTCCATGACCTGGGCCTCGAAACACTTGCGGTACGCAGGCGCGCCCTGGCGGGCCCATTCGAAGACCGGCAGATCGTCCTCGTACACGCCGAATTTGCCCGAGCCGGGATCGGTGGGGTGGCCGCCGCGCGGCCAGGGGTATTTGGTGGCGGCGTCCAGGGCTGCCCGGGTGAGGTTGAGGCCGACGCTGACCAGTTCGCCGCCCGCCGCGGCGGCGGATGTCACGGCCTCGCTGTGGACGAACCGCTTGGGCTCGATACGGGTCAGCAGCCGCAGCGACTGGGCGTTGCCCTCGAAGCCGCCGCAGTCCTTGGCGAAGTCGTTGAGCGCTTGCTCGCCGTTGTGCCCGAAGGGCGGATGGCCCATGTCGTGGGCCAGGCAGGCGGCCTCCACCAGATCGGGGTCGCAGCCGAGGGCCGCGCCCAGTTCCCGTCCGACCTGGGCGCATTCCAGGGAGTGGGTGAGCCGGGTGCGCGGGCTGGCGTCCCATGCCTGGTTGCGTGTGCCGGGGGTCACCACCTGGGTCTTGCCGGCGAGGCGGCGCAGCGCGGAGGAGTGCAGCACGCGCGCGCGGTCCCGCTGGAAGGCCGTGCGGCCCGGACGCTTGTCGGGCTCGGTGGCCCAGCGCGCGGTGGCAGCCTCGTCGTACACGTCGTGGCCGGCGGGGTCGTATGAGGTGGTGCTGGTGGTGCCTTCCATGCACCGAAGGTAACCGGAGCCGGTGACAGCCGGGTGGCTGCGGGTGGGCTACGCCGGAGTGAGTTCGCGCCGCTGAGGGGCGTACGCAGTGGTCACGGCCTCGTCGTAACGCTGCAGCAGCAGCCGGGCCAGGGCCGGGTGCGCACCGAGCGGGGCGGCGGCGATCCATGGCGCGACGGCGGCGCTGCGGGTGGCGAAGAGGCCGGGGGACGCGAAGTAGGAGGCGACGGCGATCCGGTGGCGGCCACGGGCGGTGAGCGCGCGCACGGCCGCCGGGACGGTGGGCGAGACGGCGGAGGCGTACGCGGGGACGACGGGCACGCCGCCGAGGCGCTCGCTGAGCTGGTCGGCGGTGCGGCGGGCGTCGGCGACCGAGTCCGGGTCACGGGATCCGGCGGCGGCCAGGACGACTCCGGCGCTGCGGCTGGTGCCGTCCTCGGGGCGCCAGCCCGCGTCGGCGAGACGGGAACAGAGCGCCTCGACGAGGAGGGGGTGCGGGCCGAGCGGGGCGGCTATGCGTATGTCCGCGCCGGGGACGGCCGCGGCGGCCTGCGGCAGATCGTGCTTGACGTGGTAGCCGCGGCTCAGCATCAGCGGTACGAGGACGGCTCTGGCTCCGCTCAGCCCGTCGCGCACCTCGCGGGTTTCGCGGGTTTCGCCGCCGAGCGTGGCGAGCGTGGCGGAGAGCAGCGGCTCGTTCAGCTCGATGTGGCCGAGGCGGACGTCGAGCTCGGGACGCAGTTCGCGGACCCGGTCGAGGAGCGTGGTCACGGCGCGCAGGGCGCGCGGGTCGCGGCTGCCGTGGGCGACTGCGACGAGGGTGGGCTGCCGGTCGGTCGGGGGCATGGGCCTGCGGGTTCCGTTCAGTGTGACGTGGCTGAGTTGGGTGCCGAGCTGGGCCGTGATGCGTGTAAGAAGCTGCGCGGTGGTGTCGAGGGGCAGAGACTCACGAACGTGTGCCGACTCCGTCATGAACCGATCCTGACGGGCGCAGGTTGCCGGGTCGTTGCGTGAGGGTGACGGGTGTTTTCCACGGGCTCACCGGCTGCCCGCCGGCGTTGTCAGACCCGTCACCTACTGTGATCGACATCGGAACCGGAACGTCGGGGAGGCGGTCTTGCCATGGGCTGGATCGAGACGGAGAGCGGCGGATACGCCGTCACGTTGGACGGCACCAAGGTGCTGTGCAGGAACGCTGCCGGGCGCGCGTTGAAGCAGGTGCCGGCGAAGCTGCGGGACGACGCCGAGGTCGTGCGGCTGCGGCAGCTGGCCGAGTGGCTGGAGCGGCACGAACGGGACTGCCGCGAGCAGGTGGACACCTGGCTGGTGCGCTCGCTGCCGGTGCCGGTGGGGCTGCTGGCCCGGGTGTGGCCGGACACGGCATGGCAGGCGGCGCTGCGCGATCTTGTGGTGGCGCCGGTGGCGGCGGACGGGACGGCCGATATGGAGCGCGCCGGGTTTCTGCGGGACGCGGATGCGCAGAAGGGCGCGGGGATCGTCGATCTGGACGGGGACTCGGTGCGGCTGGACTGCGAGACCGTGCTGATCCCGCATCCCGTGCTCCTCGAAGACCTCGACAATCTGCGGGAGTTCGCGGTGGAGCTGGGGGTCGAGCAGGGCGTGGAGCAGTTGTTCCGCGAGGTGTGGCGGCGGCCCGAGGATGTGCGGGGCCAGGACTGGCAGGCGTACGCCAACGGAAAGTTCGAGCAGCTGCGGCACGCCACGACGCGCGCTGTCTCACTCGGCTACCGGGTGCGCGGCGGCCAGGCGGTCTGCCCTCTGGTGGAGGACGGCCGGCCGCTCGAGGCGGCGTACTGGCTGGGGGACGACTATCCGGATCTGGAGGCGCTGACCGGCCCGCTGGAGTGGCGGGACAAGGACGGCCGTCGGCTGCCGCTCGCCGAGGTGGGGCCGGTCGCCTGGTCGGAGGGCGAGCGGATGGCCGCGTTGGTGTACGCGGGCCGGGTGGCCGCGGGTGACGAGGAGGGGCTGCTGTGAGCGGCGCGGGAAGCACGGCGGGGGGAACGGTGAACGGACTGCTGGAGGCCGGGGCGGTGCTGCCGCTCGGCGCGGGCGACGGTGCGGGACCTGGCGACGAGGGACAGATACAGGCTCAGGGCGACAAGCTGACGGCGCGGGCGTACGGACATCCGGCGCTCGATGGGCGCACGGTGGTGCGGCTGGTCCCGGAGGCGATCGGCCCCGCCGAGGATCTCGCCCTGGAGTATCTGGGCTTCACCCCCTCCGGGTCGGCGCCGGTGGGACGGGTGAAGCGGCAGTCGCTCGGCTTCCCCGCCTGGGCACTGGTCCACGACCCGGAGAACGGGCATCACGCGCTCGCCGTGGTCAAGGAGATGGAACGGCTCGCGCGGCTCGTCACGACCAAGCCGGGGCTCGCCAAGGAAGGCTTCGACGAGATCGGTGCGCGGCTGGACCGTTCCGTACCGCACTTCCTGCCGACCTTCTACGAGCAGGCGGCGCGGCTGTTCCTGGCCGCCGAGTCGCGGCAGCACGCCGCGGTGTACTTCGGCAAGGCGCGGGCGGCGGAGCAGCGGCACGCGCTGGCGGTCGACGAGGAGCGGCTGCGGGAGGTCTTCCTGGAGTTCGCGGGTGCGGGCGCACTGAGCGGCAAGGCGCTGCGGGAGTACGCCAAGGGGCTGGCGGCCCGGCTGGCGTCACCGGAGGCGTACGCGCAGTTCAGGACGGTGTCGCTGGAGCGGTGCGCGGCCGGACTCACTCCGTACGCGGGCATGGTGGAGGATCTGCGGCGCCTCGCGAAGGGCGCGGGTCTGGACGCGGCCGCCGAGGAGCGTGCGCTGATCGCGGAGATCATCCACACCGGGGCGATGAACCGCGCGGCGGCGAGCTTCTGGAAGTCGGCGCTGCCGGCCCTGGCTCATATCGCAGCCGAGGATATGGCGGTACGGGAGCGGCTGCTGGCGCTGCTGCCGGCGGTGGGCGGCGACAGCCCGGCGGAGTTCGACGAGGCCTGGCTGTCGCTGCTGGACCGGTGCGGGGCCATCGGGCTGCTGCTGGACGGGACGGTTCCGGCGGCCGAGTGGCTGTCGTCCTGGGCCAGGCACCGGCAGCGGGGCTGGCGCGGCATGAATCGGCTCGCGGCCGAACTGACCCTGGTGGAGCGGCTGGCGGACCGGCTGGTCGCGGACGGCACACCACTGCAACTGCTGCGCGGCGGCGGCTGGCGCACCACCGTCGACCTGGATCTCCTCGACACGTGTCTGGCCCTGGGGGTGCCGGTCGAGGCACCGTCGGACGCGATGGAGAACCTGGAGCTGGGGCCGTGGCTGTCCGACGAGGGTGAGGGGCGCAGGGATCTGACGGCGCTGGCCGCCGATTCACGGTTTGCGCCGCTGCTGCGCGGCGGCGTGGAGCGGGCGGCCGGCACCAACGAGGCGTCGGCGCAGCTGAACCGGATCGCGGACCATCCGGCGCTGCGTGCGGTGCTCGCGGGCTGGCTGGCCGACCGGGCCGAGGATCTGTCGCAGCCGCTCGGACTGCCGGGCCTTGACGGCCTGTTGGGCCGGCTGACGAAGTTCTCCGCACCGTCCGTGCTGGCGGCGGCGCCCGAGGCAGTGGACCGTATCGCCGCCGTCTCCCCGGCCGGTGCGCTGGCCCGCACACTGCGCGCGGGCATTCTCGACGAGCTGGGCTGGCCCGCGCTGGAGGAGGCGCTTCCGGAGCTCGGCAAGGTCAATCCCATGGCCTCCGGGCAGCGGCACGGCTATCTGGCCGACGAGTGGTACCGGCTCGCGGACGCCTGGCCCGCGCTGGTCGTCCGGGTCGGGACGCGCGTCGCGGCGGTGGGGCCGAACGGCGTGCTGGACCGGCAGACACTCACGCTGCCGGTGCGGTCGTCGTCCTCCTGGGATGTGCCGACGGTCCGTTATGTGGGCGGCCAGTGGCTGGTCGCCAACGGCCATGGCGCCGACCGCCGGGCGCGCTGGTCGGGACGGCCCGCCGAGGTGTTCAAGCCGGACGGCGACCTGAGGGACCACTGGACCTCGTTCCAGAATCCGACGCTGGCACTGCCCGACGGCAGCCGCACCTTCGGCGGGCGGCCCGTCCACGCGGGCGACACCTCGTTCGCGGCGGAGCAGCGGCCGGTCGCCTCGGACGGCATCTCGATGTGGGTGCTGCACCAGGGCCAGTGGTGGGACTACGACCCCGAGTCGGCCCGCAGGGGCCGGATCTCGCTGCCGGCCTTCTTCGACTCGGCGCTCGCCGAAGGAGCGGGCAGCGCGCACGGACAGCGCAGCCTGCTGGAGAGGGCCTGCCGCCTGCTGCCCGTACAACCGGGCCTGGAGTCCTCGCCGTTCGGCAGCAAGGACGGGCTGCTCGGCTGGTGGGTGCGGTACGACGCGCAGGCGCGGACGCTCACCGCCTGCTCGGTGGACGGCAGCCGCAGCCCGGCGGTGGAGCTCCCGCGAGGCAGCAGCATCGAGCACCTCACGCACGGCATTCCGCTACCGCCGCTGCGGCTGCCGGGCGGGGCCGTACTGCATCCGCGCGAGTCTCGCGGCTTCGACGGGCAGCTCGCCCTGTACGACTCCGAGGGCATCTGCCTGGCCGTGTTCAAGGAGGGCGACCGGGGCGGGGCACACGCGGCGGGTACTCCGCTGGTTCCGCCGATCACCTACTGGCATGCGCTGCGGCCGCGCGACGAGCGGGGTTCGGCGGCTCTGCGGGCGGTGACGGAGGCGGACGCGAAGGCACTTCTGAGCGCTGTCGCGGACGGTGCGAAGCCGGACGCGGCCGTACGGAAACTGCTGCCGGAGGTCACCCATCCCGGGCTGGTGGCAGGCGTGGCCGGTCTGGTCGAGGAGGCGGTACGGCACGGCAAGCGCATCGGTGTGTTCGCCGAGCGGGCGGCCAAAGAGCGGCAGAAGCCGGACGCGGCCGAGGCGCAGGAGCAGCGGGTACGGCATGCGCTCGACGGCGCGCTGCGCGAAGCATTCGACGGCTTCATGGGCTCCCGGCACTTCTATGGCCACCACCGCTACTGGGAGCGGGACACCACCACGTGCGTGAACCAACTCCGGCTGCTGCAACGGGTGCTGACACCTGAGACCGGTGCCGGGAAGGTGGCGCTGACGGGCACCGGCGTGGGGTGGCTGACGCTTCCGGGGCCCGGTATGTCGGCGCTCGCCGTACGTGCGGCCTCCCCGACGACGAGTGAGACGGACCGCGCGGCGCTGCTGGAGTTCCTCGACGCGGTGCTGGAGGTGAGGGCGGACGGCGACTCGGTACTCGTCGATCCGCGCGGTCGGCTGCGGATCGTGCAGCTGCGGATCGCACGGCCCGCCCACAGCGATCAACTGCTGGGTGAGGTCCGGCACTCGGGGGCGCGGCGGCTGCTGATCGTCGCCTGTCAGCGGATCGAGGACAAGTACGCGTACTGGAACGGCATCGAGTACGACCCGGCCGGGGCCTTCGGCGCCTGGGACGACTTCACGCTCGCCGAGTCGGATGTGCTGGGCGCGGCCGACGATCCGTTGCGGGCGGCCTCGGTGCGCCGGATGGTGGACGGGATACGGGAACACGGCCCGCTGCAGTACCGGCCGGAGCAGGCACAGGAGTTCGCCGAAGAGGTCGGCGTCGGGGCGGTCACGGGTGCGCTGCTGCTGCTCGGGCTGCCGGGCGTCACCACGTACGGCCGGCACGGCCTGCTCTCCGCCGAGTATCTGGCGCCGCTGGGAGCGAAGAGCGCCGAGGCGCAGGCCGGGCGAGGAGTGCTGGGCTCGCTGTCACCCGCGGAACGGCAGCTGTACACCGGCCTGTTGGTGCCGGCCGAGGCGCAGCGGGTGGCGGAGCTGTGGACAAAGGGGTTCGATCTGGAGCCGCTCACCCGGGCCTGGCTGGCGGCGCGCGGCAAGCGACGCGTCACGCCCGCCTGGCTGATCACACGGGCGGTGGCCGAAATCGGTACAGGACCGATCCTCGACCACGTGCTCAACCCCGAGGCGAAGACCGAGCTCACCGGCCGTACCGAGCAGCGCCACGGCGACGACGGGCTGGTCCCGGCGGAGCCGGAGAAGCTGCTCACCGGATCCACCCTGAGTACTTATGTGGCCATGTTGCGCTGGCTCGCGTACCGGCTGCCGTACGGCGATCCGCTGCGCGCGGTCCTGCCGGTCACGCTGCGGATGGTGCGTGAGCGGCTCGCCGACCCCGGGCTGCTGCTGGACCTCGGCGTGGACTGGGACACGGAGGGCAGCGCGACCTCGGTGCGGCTGCGGGAGGCGTATGGACTGCCGCTCAAGCGCGACAGCGCGAAGGACGGGCTGGTCGAGGTCTCGGACGCGGTGGTGCTTGCGCCGATGCGGTACCGCTCGGAGTGGGATTCGGTGTGGGTGCGGTCGGCGGCCCTCGTGGACGGCGCGAGCGGAGGTCCGGATCATCCGGCGCTGAAGCAGCTAGCCGCGACGGCGGGCGAGAAGCCGGCGCTGAAGGCGCTGCGTACGGTGCTGAGCGAGGAGTTCACGGCGCTGGTCACGGCCGACGGACAGGCGGGGGCGGCGCAGTATCCGCCGCACAGCGTGCCGGAGCTGGTGACAGCGGCGGCGGAGCGGTTCGGCCTCTCCGAGGACGCGGCCGCGCTCTATCTGATGCTGCTGGCCCTGCCCGATCCGACCGACCGCAATCAGGCGGAGTGGACCGGCTGGAAGCCTGCCCGGCTCAAGAAGGCGCGGGCCGAACTGGCCGCCACCGACCTGGCGGTGGAGGCAAAGCGGGCGCGCGCCGGGCGTTCGCTCTTCCTGCCCGGCGGCTGGCTGGAGCAGAGGACACCGCGGCTGCCGGCGGAGAGCTGGAAGACGGCGATCGTGCCGTGGGATCTGTACGGCTTCGTGGTGCCGGACCGTCCGGTGGCGCAGCTGTACGCGGCGGCATGGCGGCGGGTCGTGGAAGGCGATGCGCCGGGGTTCGAGGAGTTCAGGGGACGTAGCGGCAGGGGAGGTTCGCGATGAGCGCGGGCGCGGGGAACAGGGTCGCGAAGAGCAAGGTCGCGAAGAGCAGCGTCGCGGGGGGCGCGGCGCGGCAGGTGGAGCTGCCGGAGGACCGGTACGGCGAGGAGCTGAGCTTCCTCGCTGCGTACGACGGCGGGCCGAGGCCGCCGGGATGGCGGATGACGCCACGCGCGGCGGTGCTGTTCGTCTGCGGTTCCGACGGCGAGCCGCTGCGGACGGCGGAGGGGCAGCAGCTGGTCGTTTCACGGAAGTTCGTGGGCGACCGGGCACTGGTGGAGCGGTGTGTGGTGACACTCGCGGGCGAGCGGGGGCTGCTGCTCGTCGGCGAGCCGGGCACGGCCAAGTCGATGCTCTCCGAACTGCTGGCCGCAGCCGTGTGCGGCAGCAGCACCCTCACCGTGCAGGGAACGGCCGGCACCACCGAGGACCAGCTGCGGTACGGCTGGAACTACGCGATGCTCCTCGCCAAGGGGCCGAGCCGCGAGGCCCTGGTGCCCTCTCCGGTGCTGACCGCGATGACGCGGGGCGCGGTCGCCCGGATCGAGGAGGTCACCCGCTGTCTGCCCGAGGTGCAGGACGCACTGGTCTCGCTGCTCTCCGAGCGCCGGATGTCCGTGCCGGAACTGACAGGACTCGCGGGCGGGGACGGCACCGAGGGGACGGAGGGAGCGGACGGGACCGTGCACGCCGTGCCCGGCTTCACGCTGATCGCCACGGCCAACCTCCGTGACAAGGGCGTCTCGGAGATGTCCGCCGCGCTGAAGCGCCGCTTCAACTTCGAGGAGGTCGGCCCGATCGGCGACCTCGACGCCGAGACGGAGCTGGTGCGCGGGCAGGCCACGGCGGCGCTGGCGCGCTCCGGCGCACCGTTCGGGGTGGACGAGACGGTGCTGGAGGCGCTGGTGACGGCCTTCCGGGATCTGCGGACCGGGCGCAGCGCGGAGGGCTGGGAGGTCGAGCGGCCGTCAACGGTCATGTCGACGGCGGAGGCGGTCCATGTGGCCACGTCGATGGGGCTGGGTGCGGTGTATCTGAGCGACGGGCGGGATGTCGTACGCACACTGCCGGGGCATCTCCTCGGCACGGTGCGCAAGGACGACCCGGCCGACCACGCACGGCTGTTGGGGTACTGGGACGGGCCCGTGCGGCGGCGGGCCGAGGGCGGCGCACCGCTGTGGCGGACGCTGTGGGAGCTGCGCGATGAGCTCACCTGAGCAGGCCCCTGAGCAAGCTCCAGAGGAAGCGCTGGCTGAACTTGCCGGGTGCCGTGACCCGTATCTGATCGGGGTACGGCACCACTCCCCCGCGCTCGCGGCAGCCGTGCCCGCACTGCTGGCTCAGGCGGCGCCGGAGGTGCTGTTCATCGAGCTGCCGGAGGAGTTCGCGCCGTGGCTGGAGCACCTTGCCGACCCGGCGACGGTGCCGCCGGTCGCGCTGGCGGGCAGCGGGGGCGAAGGTGGCGCCGGTCCGGTGTTTCTGCCGTTCGCGGAGTTCTCGCCGGAGCTGGCGGCGATCCGCTGGGCGCGGGAGGCGGGTGTGGAGGTGGTGCCGTTCGATCTCCCGCTGGCGGCGCGAGGTCCTGCCGACGAGGAGGCGCGGGACGCAGGTCCCGGTGCGGGCTCGCTCACGGCGGCGCTGCGTGCGAGAGCCGGTGGCCGGCCGGGCGGCGACCTGTGGGACCGGCTGGTCGAGGCGACCGCTCCCGGCTCCGGGCCCGAAGCGCTGCGGCGCGCCGCACTGCTGGTGGGGTGGGCACTGCGGACGGACGCGGGTGCGGGTGCGGTGGATCCGTACGACCTGCGGCGCGAGGCGAACATGCGGCGCCGGCTGGCGGATCCCGAGCATGCTGGGCGGCGCGCGGCCGCGGTGATCGGCGCGTTTCACGCGCCGGCGCTGACGGCGGGCTCCGGTGCCGAGAGCGGTCTGCCCCAGTCGCCTCGGCCGGGTGGCGCCGAGGTCGTCACCTCGCTGGTGCCGTACTCGTACGCGCTGCTCGACGAGCGTTCCGGCTATCCCGCAGGCATCCGGGACCCGGAGTGGCAGCGCGGTGTTTTCCAGGCGGCGGGCGATCCCGGCCTGCTGGACGACCTGCTGACCTCCACCGCCGTACGGATATGTGCGGCTGTACGGGATACCGGTCACCCGAGCGGGCCCGCCGATGCCCGCGAAGTGGTCCGCGTCGCCCGGGACTTGGCGTCGCTGCGCGGGCTGCCGGCGGCCGGGCGGGGCGAGCTGGCGGAGGCTGCGCAGACCGTGCTCACGCAGGGCCGGCTGCTGGGGCGGGGCCGCGTGGTGGCCGCCGCCATGGAGCGGGTGCTGGTCGGGCGACGGCATGGGCGGCTGGCGCCGGGGACACCGCGTTCCGGGCTCGGGCCCGCCGTCGAGACGCTGCTCGGCGAGCTGAAGCTGCCCGTGCCGGACGCGCCCGAGCGGCGCGAGCTGCGCCTGGACATGCTCCGCTCCGAGCTCGACCGGCGCCGCGAGATCACTCTGCGGCGGCTCGCGGTCTGCCGCGTCCCGTACGGCGAGGAGTCCGCGGTCGCGGGAGTCGGCGACGCCGCCGCGCTGACCACACGCTGGGCCGTCGCCTGGTCCCCGTCGACGGCCGCGATGCTCGATGTGGCGGGCCTGCACGGGGTGACCATCGAGCAGGCCGCCGCCGGAGTGCTGCGGCAGCGGCGCGCCGATGAGCGGCGGCAGGGCGGGCCGACCGCCGCCGAGGTCGTCGACGGGCTGGCGGAGGCCGCGCGGTGCGGCCTGCCGGACCTGGCGGCGGAGCGGCTGGCGGAGTCCGCCGAACTGCTCCCGGCCACCGGAGCGCTGCCCGAACTGCTCGCCGGAATGGCCCTGTTGGACCGGATCAGATCCGGCCATCTGCCGGGGCTCGACGCCGGATGGGAGCGGGACGCCGTCGACGCGGCGTACGAGGAACTGGCCGCGGCGGGGGTCCGCGCGCTCGACGGCCTCGCGGGCTCCACCGCACCGGACGACGCCCGCGCCCTCGTCGCGCTCGCCTGCCGGGCCGCCGGGGTGGGCGGCGGCCTGCGCCTCGCCGACGCGCTGGCCCGGCTGGATTCGGGGGCGACACCGCTGATGCGGGGCGCGGCGGGCGCGGCACGGGTGCTGCAGGGTCAGCGGGACCCGGGAGAGTTCGGGGAGCGCCTGGCCTCCCGCGCGGATGGCGCGACCTCGCCGGAACTGCGCGCGGGGCTGGCGGAGTTTCTGCGCGGGACACTGCTCGCGGCGGGCCCGCTGCTGGAGACGGGCAAGGCGCTGGACCCGCTGCTGGAGCGGGTGGAGTCGCTGCCCGACCGGGAGTTCCTGAACCGGCTGCCCGCACTGCGGGCGGGCTTCGACACGCTCGCGCCCGCGGCCCGTTCCCGGCTGCTGTCGGTGGTGGAGGACCGCACGGGTACGGCCGCCGGCACCCTCCAGGGCCCGGTGACAGACCCGGCGACGCTGGCCCTGCTGGCGACGGCGGACCTGGCGGGCAGGGAGGCACTGGCGGCAAGAGGCCTGACCCGGGAACCCCAGGTCCGGGGGGGGCCGGTGCGAGGGGACTGCGGGACGCGGCACGTTGGATGCGCCGGTTCCGGAACATCAGAGCCTTGGTGCTCCGGTGGACGGTGACCCGGGGGCCGGATCGGACGGTGACCCGGGGGCCGGATCGGACGGTCCTGAGGAAAACGGTGCGGGCGTCGGGCTCGTGGCCGGGGAGCGGTGGCGGTTGCTTCTCGGGCGGGGGCGGGAGTTGACGGGCAACGCCGCGCGAGTTGCCGCCGCGCTCGACGAGTTGTACGGGCACGGGCGGGGCGAGGGCTCCCGTGGCGAGGACGGTGACGGTCTCGGGGGCGGCGGCGGGATCGAGGCTCCGTACCCCGATGTACGGGCCTGGTCGGACGAGCTCGCCGCGCTCTTCGGGCCCGGCGTCCGCGAAGAGGTGCTCGCCGCTGCCGCCGACGCCGGCCGGCTCGATGCCGCACTCGAGCTCGACCCCGCCTCGGCCCGCCCTTCCATGGAGCTGCTGCGCACCGTCCTGTCCTACGCGGGCGGTCTCCCCGAGCAGCAGCTCGCCCGTCTGCGGCCCCTGGTGGCCCGGCTCGTACGGGAGTTGACCGAGGCCCTCGCCAACCGGCTGCGCCCCGCGCTCACCGGCCTGGCCCACCCGCGCCCCACCCGTCGCCCCGGCGGCCCGCTCGACCTCCCGCGCACCCTGCGCGCGAACCTGGCGACCGCCCGCCGCGACCCGGACACCGGCACGGTCACGGTCCTCCCGGAGCGGCCCGTCTTCCGCACCCGGGCCCGCAGGTCGGCCGACTGGCGGCTGGTCCTCGTCGTCGACGTGTCGGGCTCGATGGAGGCCTCGACGATCTGGTCCGCGCTCACCGCGTCCGTACTGGCCGGAGTCCCCGCCCTGAGCACGCATTTCATCGCCTTCTCCACCGAGGTGCTCGACCTCACCGACCATGTGGACGATCCGCTGAGCCTGCTCCTGGAGGTACGCGTCGGCGGTGGCACGAGCATCGCGCGCGGCCTGCGCCACGCGCGCGAGCTGGTGACGGTGCCGTCACGCACGCTCGTCGTCCTGGTGAGCGACTTCGAGGAGGGCGGGCCGGTCGGCCCCCTGCTGTCGGAGGTACGGACGCTGGTCGACGCGGGCTGCCATGTCCTGGGCTGCGCCTCGCTGGACGACGAGGGCAGGCCCCGCTACTCGGCGGGCGTGGCGGGCCGGCTGGTGGCTGCGGGCATGCCGGTCGCGGCACTCAGTCCCCTGGAGCTGGCCCGCTGGGTCGGCGAGCGCGTAGGAGGTACGCACCGGTGACCACAACACCCTCTATGGGACTGCCTTCAGGACCCCGGGGACTGCCTCCGGCGAGCGCCGAGGTGGCCGCCGGGGCTCTCGACCTGCTCCCGGCCCGGCTGCGCAAGCGCGTCGACGGCGCTGTGGCAAAGGTGCCCGGCTGGCCGGTGGAGGCCACACCGGACGGAGTCCGCGTCCGGGTGGACGAGGACACCGCGGTGACCTTGAAGGTCACGAACGGGATCGTGGCGCGGGCGGACGACGCGGTATGCGGCTGTCTGCTGGCCCCGGCCTGCCTGCATCGCGCGGCGGTCCTGTCACACGCGCCACTCGCGGAGGACACGGCGCCACCCGGGGCCCCGGACGCGGCACCATCGAAGACCCCGGAGGCGGAAGCCGCGGCGCCCACGGGCAGCACCATCGCCCCCGCCTCCGCCCCCGCCGGCACCAGAACCAGCACCAGCACCAGCACCAGCACCAGCACCAGTCTCGGCACCACTCGGTCGACCGCCCTCCACACCCTCCGCGCCGCCGCAACAGCGGTTCTCGTCACGGGAGTTACGGGCTCCGGCGCCGTTCACCGCGCCGAGCTGCTGCATGCCGCGCACTCCGCGCGGCTCGCCGGGCTCCGGCTGCACTCCGCCGCCGCGGTACGGATCGCACGCCGACTGGGCGAGGCGCGCTCCGAGGATCCGGCGTTCCGGCTGCCCGAGCTTTCCCGCGAGCTCGCGGAGCTGCTCGATCTCGTACAGCGGCCGGCCGACGCCGTCACCCCCGCGCGCCGCACCTACCAGCCGGCCAAACCCCTGCGCCTGTACGGCCTGTTCACCGAACCGGTCGTCACCGCGTCCGGCTATGCGGGCGCGACCACGTACGCCGTCACGCCGGACGGCACCCTCCGCACGGTCTCGGACGTGGCGCCCGGCGGCCCGGAGCGGGCGGTCCAGGCGGCGGGCTCTGCGGTGCCGGGCGGCTGTGCGCTGCCGTTGCGGGCGTGGGGCGACGGCGGCGGGGTGATCCTGACCGGCCCGACCGTCTCACCGGACGGCCGGATCGGCGGCGGCGCCCGGCTCCGTTCCGTACGAGCTGCGGGCGCGCAATGGCACGAGTCGCCGCTCGACGCGCTGTGGCAGCGGCCGCCCGCGGCTCAACTCGCCGCCGCACTCGACTGGCTGGCGGAACCGGCCGACGACCGCACGGCGGGCGGCGATCTGCTCTTCCTCACTGGGACGGTCTCCGGCGGCGGGTTCCGCGTCGCCGGCGGCCCGGCGCTGCAGCTGCTCGCCCCGGACGAGCGCCCGGAACTGCCGTACGCGGAGAATCTGCGTCTGCTCGCCTCGCGCCCCGGACTCGCGCTGCGGCTGATCGCCCGAGCCGTTCCCGACCGGCCGGGCGGCGTCCATGCCCTCGCCGCTGCCTGGACGGGCCACGACGGCGAGAGCGTCCGCGCGGACCTGGGCCTGCGGCGGCTGAACCGTTCCCACATACCGGCACATATACCGGCGCCTGTACGGGCACAGACCGATCCACTGCACCTCGTTGCCGCCGCGCCGCCCGCGCTGCCGGTGGAGTTGGATCTGCTGCGCCGCGCGGTGGACCGTACGGTCGCGGGCGGCCGCGCCGTCACCGCCGCATCGGCCGACGGCGAACTCCCGCGCCGCCTGCGCGCGGTGGGCCTCGCCACGGGCGCGGACTGCGCCCTGTCCCTGGCCGAAACGGCAGCGGACCGTCGCCACGACGCGCTGGGCCGACTGCTGCCCGCCGACCCGGACGCCTTCGCGGCAGCCTGGCTCGCGGCCGCGGTCTACACCTCGGCGGCGGCCAGGTCGCTGCTGTCGGCCGCATGGTCGGCGACGGGCCCGGACCACGACACGAGGGCGATCTCCGGCACCGTGGACCGAACCGTTCCGCCCCGATCCGCGTCTGACCAGGCGTGAAGGCATCCCGCACATCGAAGGCATCGCAGGCGCCCAAGACGTCGAAAGCGCAGAAAGCACAGAAAGCAGCCAAGGCGTCGAAGCCGTCCAAGGCATCAGGACTGAAGCTGCTGCGACTCCCGAAGCTGCCGCGCGCCCGGCGCACCCAGCGACGGATCGTGCAGACGGTCATGCTCGCGTGCGTGTTCGCGCTCGCGCCCGCGACCTGGATGCATGCCGTCGCCGACAGCCGGGTCCGCACCGTCGCCGAGGTGCCCGCGCAGGATGTCGCCGTCGTCTTCGGAGCCGGGCTGTGGAAGGGCCGGCCCACGCCGTACCTCGCGCACCGGCTCGACGCCGCCGCCGAGTTGTACCGGGCGGGCAAGGTCAAGGTGGTGCTGGTCACCGGCGACAACAGCAGGGTCGAGTACGACGAGCCGGATGCCATGCGGACGTATCTCACCGCCCGCGGAGTACCGGGTGGGCGGATCGTCAGCGACTACGCCGGCTTCGACACCTGGGACTCGTGCGTCCGCGCCAAGAAGATCTTCGGCGTGGAACGGGCGGTCCTGGTGACGCAGGGCTTCCACATCCGGCGGGCCGTCGCGCTCTGCCAGGCGGCCGGGGTCGAGTCGTACGGTGTCGGGGTCGCCGAGCCCCATGACGCGACCTGGTACTACGGCGGGACGCGGGAGATGTTCGCCGCCGGCAAGGCGGCGCTGGACGCCGCGCTCACGCCCGATCCGCAATTCCTCGGCGCCAAGGAGCGCGGTGTGAAGGAAGCACTGGCCGCAGCGGCAGGGTGACACACTGCGACACGAGCCTCACAGCGGCCGACCGACTCGCGTCGGCATCCGCGGCGCGCGACAGTGAGCCGTATGGAAAACCATGTGGCAACCCTCCTCACCCGGCACACCGAAGCGCTCGCGCTCTTCACCGAGCGCGTGCATGCCGTAGGGGCCGACCAGTGGGACGCTCCGACGCCCTGTACCGACTGGTCCGTACGCGATCTCGTCAACCACCTCACTGTGGAACAGCTCTGGGTGCCCGCCCTGGTGACCGACGGATCGAGCGTCGAGGAGATCGGCGACATGTACGAGGGGGATGTGCTCGGCAAGAAACCGAAGGCCACCTGGGACGCCGCCGCACGCGCCGCACGCAAGGCCTTCGCGGCCCCGGGAGCGCTGGAGCAGACCGTACAGCTGTCGTACGGGGAGACACCGGCCGTCGCGTACTGCGCACAGATGATCACGGACGCCGTGGTGCACACCTGGGACCTGTCCCGTGGGATCGGGGCGCAGGAGCAGCTGCCGGCCGCGCTGGTGAGCTTCGCGCTCGACGAAGTCACGCCGTACGCGTCGGGCCTGTCGAAGTCCGGCCTGTTCGCCCCGCCCATCGAGCCGCCGCCGGGCGACGGCCATCAGACCAGGCTGCTGGCCCTGCTGGGCCGGCGCACCTGAAAGAGGCCGAGGCGCCTCACGAGGCGGTCGGGCGCGGTCGGAGCCGGGCGTACCCGGACCGTAATCCGGGGCGTCCGCCCGCGTAACACGGGCGTCGCACGCTGGCGCTATGCCCGACATGCTCGACGACACCACCCCGACCCACTGTCCCTACTGCGCCCTGCAGTGCGGCATGAGCCTGCGCGGCAGAGCCGAGGCGGTCGAGGTGGTGGAGCGGCCGGACTTCCCCGTCAACCGTGGCGCGCTGTGCGGCAAGGGCCGCACCGCGCCCGCGCTGCTCTCCTCCCGGGTGCGCCTGACCGAGCCCCTGGTCCGACGCCCCGCCACAGGCAGGCTCGAGCCGGCCACCTGGGAGGAGGCCCTGGGCACGGTCGCTGCGGGACTGCGGCGTACCCGGGCGGTGTACGGCCCCGACGCGGTCGGCGTCTTCGGTGGCGGCGGCCTCACCAACGAGAAGGCGTACACGCTCGGGAAGTTCGCCCGGGTCGTGCTCGGCACCTCGCAGATCGACTACAACGGCCGCTTCTGCATGTCGTCGGCGGCGGCCGCGCACCAGCGGGCGTTCGGTCTCGACCGCGGGCTTCCGTTCCCGCTGGAGGACATTCCGCGCAGCGGATGCGTGATCCTCGTCGGCTCGAATCTCGCCGAGACGATGCCGCCCGCGCTGCGCTATCTGACCGAGCTCCGGGCGAACGGCGGCAAGCTCATCGTCGTCGATCCGCGCCGCACGCGGACCGCGGAGCAGGCCGATCTGCATCTGGCGCCGCGGCCCGGAACGGATCTGGCGCTCGCGCTCGGGCTGCTGCATGTGGTGGTGGCGGAGGGACGAACGGACGAGGAGTTCGTCAGGGACCGTACGAGCGGCTGGGGGGAGGCCAGGGCGGCCGCGATGGCGCACTGGCCCGAGCTCGTCGAGCGCATCACGGGTGTCGGCGTGCCCGAACTGCGGGAGACGGTACGGATGTTCTGCGACGCGGAGTCCGCGATGGTGCTCACGGCGCGCGGGCCCGAGCAGCACTCCAAAGGCACGGACACGGTGAGCGCCTGGATCAACCTCTGCCTGGCGACGGGCCGGGCGGGGCGGCCGCTGTCCGGCTACGGCTGTCTGACCGGTCAGGGCAACGGCCAGGGCGGCCGCGAACACGGCCAGAAGGCGGACCAGTTGCCGGGCTACCGCAAACTGGACGACCCGGCGGCGCGGGCGCATGTCGCCGGGGTGTGGGGTGTGGAGCCGGAGACGCTGCCGGGTCCGGGGCGCAGCGCGTACGAACTGCTGGACGCGCTGGGCGGGGATGTGAAGTCGCTGTTGCTGATGGGCTCGAACCCGGTGGTGTCCGCGCCGCGCGCCGGGCATGTGGAGGAGCGGCTGCGCGCGCTGGACTTCCTCGCGGTCGCGGACGTGGTGCTGTCGGAGACGGCGGCGCTGGCGGATGTGGTGCTGCCGGTCACCCAGTGGGCGGAGGAGACGGGGACGACGACGAACCTGGAGGGCCGGGTCCTGCTGCGCCGGAAGGCGGTGTCGGCGCCGCCGGGAGTACGGAGCGACCTGGAAGTCCTGGGCGGCCTTGCGGGCCTGCTGGGCCACGAGAAGGGCTTCCCGTCGGATCCGGAGGAGGTTTTCGAGGAACTCCGCCGGGCATCGGCGGGCGGCCCCGCGGACTACTCGGGTATCACCTACAAAAGGATCGCGGAGGAGGACGGGGTGTTCTGGCCGTGCCCGGAGGAGCCGGCCGCGGCCGGGGGCACCCATGGACCCGCCGTGGCCGAGCACTCGCCCGGACCCCGACCCGCCCATCCCGGTACGCCACGGCTCTTCCTCGAGCGGTTCGCCACTCCGGACGGGCGTGCCCGGTTCATCGCCGTCGGGCATCGGGCCGCCGCGGAGGAAGCGGATGCCGAGTATCCCGTGCTGCTGACGACCGGGCGGGTCGTCGCCCAGTACCAGTCCGGGGCACAGACCCGGCGGGTCGATGAGCTCAATGCCGCCGCGCCCGGGGCCTTTGTCGAGCTGCATCCGCAGCTCGCCGAGCGCGTGGGCGCCGTCGAGGGGGCTCCGCTCGCCGTCGTTTCGCGGCGCGGGCGGGCCGTCGGGCCCGCGCGGATCACGACCGGGATCCGGCCGGACACCGTCTTCATGCCGTTCCACTGGCCGGGCGAGGGCCGGGTCAACTCGGTGACGAATCCGGCGCTCGACCCGACCTCGCGCATGCCGGAGTTCAAGGTGTGCGCGGTACGGGTGGAACGCGCAGAGCAGGAGGAACGGCAGGAGTAGGCGACAGCGCAGTGGGCGCGGGTCAGCTGCTGCTTCGGCCGCACCAGTCGCCGCCGCGGATGCGGGTGCCCTTCGCGCAGAGCTCCCGGGCCAGGCCCGGCGCCGCAAGGTACACCCAGGCCCGGACCGCAGTGCCGTCCGGCCGGACGACGTCGCGGGCCACCCGCTCGTACAGATTGCGCGGGTGGCCCGGCGCGACGTACTCCTCCAGCCGGTCGAGTACGGCGAGGAGCTCCCCGTACTCCCCCGGCGCCGCCGTCACCACCTCACCCGCGACCGTGCCCCCACCGGCGTCGAGCAGGGCGTACGGATAGCCCGGGCCCTCGTAGAGCACCGCGTCAGTCAGCAGCGCCGGCTCCTCCGCCGCCGTGCGGCCGTACAGGAAGAGATCGTGGTTGCACTCGCCAGGGCGCAGCGTGCCGTAGACGAAGAACGGGAGCTCGGCCCCAGGCCCGGACTCGGTCTCGGACCCGGAACCGGACTCGGTCTCGGGCCCGGACTCGGGCCCGGACTCGGTCACGGCGCCACGGTCTCCGCGTCGATCCATGCCAGATACCCAGCACCGCCGCGCACCACCGGCGTCGCGATGATCTCCGGCGTTTCGTAGTCGTGCGCGGCCGTCAGATGCGCCTCCAGCGCGGCGTAGCAGGCCTCGGTCGTCTTGAACAGGACCTGCCACTCCTCCGCCGTCTCGATCGCGTTCTTCCAGTGGTAGACGGAGGTGACGGGCGCGGAGATCTGCGCGCAGGCGGCCAGCCGCGACTCCACCGCACCCCGCGCGAGCGCCTCCGCCTTCTCCGCACTGTCGGTCGTGGTCAGCACGGTGAGTGCGGTCAGTGCCTGGGCCATTGACACGTTCCTTCGGGTCGTGGGGGCGGCGGGACCTTGAGTCCATTGCCGGTCGATCAGGCCACCGTACGCACGACGCATCCTTCCCGCCCCGTCGTCCCGGCCCTGCCCACGGCCGCGGCGACGGCGACGGCGACGGCGACGGCGACGGCGACGGCGACGGCGACGGCGTCAGCCGGCGTACGGACAGACCGACTTGGCGTTGCGCAGGGCGTGCCCCCACCAGGCGAGCTGGTCCAGCATCGTCTTCGCGGCGGCGTCGCACGCGGTGGGGTCCTTGTGCTGCCCTTCGTCGTCGAACTGGCTGCCGGCGTTGTGGAAGGAGACGGTGTCGCGGACGGTGACGGCGTGCATTTCGGCGAAGACCTGGCGCAGCTGCTCGACGGCGCGCAGACCGCCGGAGATGCCGCCGTACGAGATGAAGCCGACGGGCTTGGCCTGCCATTCGCCGAAATGCCAGTCGATGAGGCTCTTGACGGAGGCGGGGAAGGAGTGGTTGTACTCGGGCGTGAGGACCACGAAGGCATCGGCGTCGGCCAACTTCGGTGCGGTCTTGGCAAGTTCGGCCCGTGCTTCGGGTGCCGGTCGGTAGGAGAGTGCGGTGGGCAGGTCCACTTCGGCCAGGTCGATCAGTTCGACGGCGAAGTCCGCGCGCTCGGCGGTGCGGGAGAGGAACCAGTCGGCGATGACCGGGCCGAAGCGGCCGTCGCGGTTGCTGCCGAGGATGACGGCAAGCTTCAAAGGCGTGGTGAGGTCCATGAGGAAGAGACTCGTACCTGAACCGAGGTTGAGGTCAAGCCGCTCCTGAACGCATGGCGCATCGCCCGTATTACGGTGATCGCATGCGACCGGCCGCATCGACGCGTCCCGGGAGTACGGCCGGGACGACTCCAGCCTGCCGGCCGGCGCTCTCCTCGCGCGGGAGGCCGAAGCCCTCCGTCACCGAGCTCCGGCGCCCCGTGGCGCGCGGGCGCGCCAGGCTCCCCTCGCGGCGCCCGGCGCTCTCCTCGCCCGGCTCCTCGCACCCCTCCAGGCGGGCCGACACCTCGGGCCCCGGAGCACCCTTCACCCGTTCAGCACGACGACTTCCCGCGCTAGATCTGATTCCTCATCACAGGCGATGACCTGCGACGACGCATCACGTCCAGCGCGACACGCCGAGCGAAGCCATCGAATCTGATTGCCCATCAGCAGGCGTTTCGGGCGGGCTGCGCCTTACCTCGGAGAGAGCACACAACAGAGCACCACCGCGCTTCCCCGGAGGACCGCCATGCGCACCACTGCCCGTCTGCTGACCAGCGCCGCGCTGGCAGCCGCCACGATCGGGCTCGGCGCCCCCACGGCGTTCGCCGGGGTTTTCGATCCGCTCGAGATATTCCCGTCGCCCGTCGACCCGGGGGCGACCCTCTACGTGAACACCATCGCCTGCGAGCACAACGGCCAGGGCGTCGAAGACGCGCGGTCGATCGGCGCGGGCGACTTCCGCCTGTCTCCGGGTACGTACAACGAGGTCGCGCCCGGCCGGCTCACGGTCCCCCACGGCACCGAGCCGGGGACCTACGCCATCGGCGTGACCTGCCAGAACGACAGGAGGGCCGCGGCCGAGCCGGTGGTACATCGCCACGACAGGCCGAGCGGCCATGTGAGAACGGGCGTCGGCGGCAGCGTCGGCCCCGACACCACCCAGATCGCGGCGGGTGTGGCCGTACTGGCCGCGGCCGCCGCCGGCGGGATCCTGCTCCTGCGCCGCCGGGCGAGCGGCGCGCAGGACAGCTGACGGGACGGTCTGCACCGTCCCGCGTCCCGCCGTGTCCCCGTTCCCGTCAGGCCGGTTCGCCGCGCCTGCCGGGAGCGGGGAGTTCGTCCGTAGGACCAGATGACCGCCGAGGAGCGATGAACGCCAAAGGAAGGGGCTGGGGCATAGCCGTCGCCGTCTGCATCGGCCTGCGGCTGGTCCAGAACGGCTCCGCGGACGTGACCCCGCCGATGCCGTCGGCCGCCGAGGCTTTCGCGGCCGGCCCGGGACACCACACCGACGCGGCCGCCGACCCGCTGCCGCCGTCCGGACCCGTACGGCTGCGCATCCCCGAGATCAGTGTCGACGCCCCCGTCATGCCGCTGGACCTCGGGAAGGACGGCAGCCTGAACGTGCCGCCCGCCGCCGACCGCAACCTCGCCGGCTGGTACAAGGACGGCACTTCGCCGGGTGCCAAGGGCACGGCGATCGTCGCCGGGCATGTCGACAACGCGGACGGGCCCACCGTCTTCTACAACCTGGGTGCGCTGAAGAAGGGCGACCGGATCGAGGTGACCCGCAAGGACGGCCGTACCGCCGTGTTCACCATCGACGCGATCGAGGTGTACGAGGCCGACGCCTTCCCGGACGAGAAGGTCTACGGAGCGAAGGACCGAGCCGAGTTGCGGGTGATCACCTGTGGCGGCGGGTTCACGAGGGAGACCGGCTACCAGGGCAATGTGGTGGCGTACGCGCATCTCATCGGGGTGCTGCAGGCGTAGTGGATCCACCGGTATCAGGAGATCCGACAGGAGTGGCTTGACAAGCCGTCTCGCCGGATCTTCACCCTGATCGCCGCTGCGGCCCTCGCCGCAGCGGCGGTCGTCATGAGGGTGCCCGCTCCGGCCGGCGTCACGTCAGCGGTAGCCGCGGACGCGGAAGCGGAGCCGGAATTCTTCGGAATCCGGCTCCTCGAAGCCCCTGCGGCCCGGCGCGCTGACCCGCGCGCACGTACCTCGCGCAGGCCCGTCAGGCCGTCAGGCCGTCAGGCCGTCCACTGGTCGAAGGCGAGCTTCGCGACCAGCGAGAAGACGACCACGAGCAGCACTCCACGGACGAACTCACTGCCCTTCCTGAGCGCCATCCGGGCGCCGAACATGCCGCCCGCCAGGTTGAACACCGCCATCAGCGCGGCCAGCTGCCACATCACCGTGCCCTGGTAGGCGAACATCGCGAGCGCCCCGGCGTTGGTGCAGACATTGACGATCTTGGCAGTGGCCGAGGCGGTCACCAGGTCGAGATGGAGTACGGCGGTGAGCGCGAGGACCAGGAAGGTGCCGGTGCCGGGCCCGAACAGCCCGTCGTAGAAGCCGATCCCGCCGCCGACGAGAACGATCGCGGTGACGGTGCGGGCGCGGGTGACGGGGCCCGTGCCGGTGTCCGCGGCGGTTCCGAAGTTGGGGCGCAGCATCACAAAGGCCGCGACACCGAGCAGCACCACCATGATCACGGGCCGGAGTACGTCGCTGCTGATGCCGGCCGCGAAGAACGCGCCGCCCATGGAGCCCGCGAGCGCGGCGAGTCCGATCCGTAGCGCCGTCTTCACCTGCACCGGGGCCTTGCGCACATAGGTGACGGCAGCACCCGAGGTGCCGACGATCGCCACGGCCTTGTTGGTGCCGAGGATCTGAGCGGCCTGGACGTGGGGCAGGCCGAGCAGCAGGGCGGGCAGGAGCAGCAGCCCGCCGCCGCCCACCACCGCGTCGATCCAGCCGGCCGCCGCGGCGGCGAGGCAGAGAAGGACGAGTGTGGTCAGCGATATGTCGGGCATGGTCACGACCCTATGGACGAGATGAATGCGCCGTCCATCAATCCCGGGAGACTTGAGCGACGTCTGAGGTTCCGGCGCCGGGTGAGTGCTCGGGGGCGCCCTCACATCCCGGCTCGCGCCGCGCTGAGCGCAGCGTTCCCCGAGGGAAACAGCAGAAGACATGCCGGGTAACACCGACGCCGCAGGCTGCAGGCATGGAATCGAAGATCGTGGTCATCGGCGGCGGAACGGCGGGCGTGCGGCTTGCGCGACAGCTCGGCGTGCACGGCGTCGACGTCACGGTCCTCGGCGAGGAGCCGCACGCACCGTACAACCGGCTGCTGCTCGCGGAGGTACTCGCCGGGCGCTACGGCCCCGAGGTGATAGCCCTGCCCGAGGCGCCGGTACGGCGCGGTGTGCGGGCGACCGCGATCGACCGGGACCTGCGGCTTGTGCACTGCGCGGACGGCACCTCGGTGGCGTACGAGCGGCTGGTGCTGGCCACCGGGTCCAACCCGGTGCTGCCGCCGCTGCGCGGACTGGCCGGAGAGCTTCCCGACGGTGTGCACCCCTTCCGCACCCTGGACGACTGCGCGGCGCTGTCCGCCGCCGTACGCCCCGGGATCCACGCGGTCGTCGTCGGCGGCGGACTGCTCGGTGTCTCGGCCGCCCGCGCGCTGGCCGCACGCGGTGCCCGGGTGGTGCTGGCCCAGCAGGGCGAGCATCTGATGGAGCGCCATCTGGACGTGTCCGCATCTCAGCTGCTGCGCGGCCACCTCGAGTCACTGGGTGTGGAAGTCCACACGGAGTGCCGGGTGAGGGGCCTGCGCGGTACGGCGGTCGAGCTCGCCGACGGGTATGTCCTCGACTCCGAGCTCGTCGTGCTCGCGTGCGGGGTGCGCCCGCGGGTCGGTCTGGCGCACGCAGCCGGTCTCGAGGTGCGTCGCGGCATCGTCGTCGACGACGAGCTGCGCACTTCCGACCCGTACATATACGCCATCGGCGACTGCGCCGAGCATGACGGCCAGGTGTACGGCCTGGCGGGTCCGGCCCTGGAACAGGCCGATGTCCTGGCCTCCGTACTGACCTCGGCGCCGGAACTCACCTCGGCGCCGGACCTTACCTCCGCGCCGGAACTCATCTCGGCGTCGCCCCGGTACACCGGCACCCGCGCCCTCACCCGCCTCACGCTCACCGGGCCGGGACCCGCCACGGCCGGCCCGCTCGATCTCGCCGCCTTCGGCGATCCGACTCCCCGGCCCGGGGACGACGTCGTCCAGCTCGCCGACGCCACCCGGGGCGCGTACCGCAAGGTCGTCGTCCGCGGAGACCGGCTCGTCGGCGGGGTGCTGTTCGGGGATCTCGCCGCGGTCGGCGCGCTCGCCCGGGCCTGGGAGGGCGACGAGGCCCTTCCGGAGAGCGTGCCCCTGCTCCACCTGCTCACCAATGATGGAGGCCTCTGACATGCCTGCGATGTCCACCCCCACGACTCCCACCATCGTGGTCGTCGGCCATGGCATGGTCGGCCAGCGATTCCTCGAGGCTCTCGCCGAGCGCGGGCTGACCGGGCGGGCGCGGATCGTCGTGCTGTGCGAGGAGCCCCGCGCCGCCTACGACCGGGTCCGGCTCAGCTCGTACTTCTCCGGCCAGACGCCCGAGCAACTCTCCCTGGTGGAGGGCGACTTCATGGAGCGTCACGGCATCGAGCTGCATCTCGACGACCCGGCCGAGACCATCGACAGGGAGGCGCGCACGGTCACCTCGCGCGCCGGGCGGACCTTCGCGTACGACACTCTCGTCCTGGCCACCGGCTCGTACCCCTTCGTACCGCCGGTGCCGGGCAAGGACGCCGAGGGCTGCTTCGTCTACCGCACCATCGAGGACCTCCTCGCGATCGAGGAGTACGCCAAGAACTGCACGACCGGCACCGTGGTCGGCGGCGGGCTGCTGGGCCTCGAGGCGGCCGGGGCGCTCAAGGGGCTGGGGCTCGCCACGCACATCGTCGAGTTCAATCCGCGGCTGATGGCCATACAGGTGGACGAGGGCGGCGGCGCCGCGCTGCGCCGCACCGTCGAGAACATGGGCCTGATCGTGCACACGGGCGTCGGCGGGAAGGAGATCACGGCGGGCGAGGACGGCGCGGTGACCGCGATGGCGCTGTCGGACGGCTCGTCCATCGACACCGACCTGGTCATCTTCTCGGCCGGAGTGCGGCCCAGGGACCAGCTCGCCCGCGAGAGCGGGCTCACCGTCGGCGAACGCGGCGGCATCACGGTCGACGAGCAGTGCCGTACGAGCGACCCCGCGGTGTACGCGATCGGCGAGTGTGCGCTGGCCGCCGACGGCCGGGTGTACGGGCTGGTCGCGCCCGGATACGAGATGGCGGAGGTGGCCGCTGACGCCATCGCCGGAGAGGCCGGAAAGGCAGGCGGCTTCACGGGCGCCGATACCTCCACCAAGCTCAAGCTGCTGGGTGTGGACGTGGCGTCCTTCGGCGACGCGCAGGGCACGGCCGAGGGCTGCCTGGACGTCGTCTACTCCGACTCCCGCTCCGGCGTCTACAAGAAGCTGGTCATCGGCCGCGAGGGCGAGCTGCTCGGCGGTGTACTGGTCGGTGACGCCGACTCCTACGGCATGCTGCGCCCGCTCACCGGCTCCGTCCCGCCGCTCCCGCCCGAACAGCTCGTGCTGCCGGCCGGGATCGGCGCACCGGCCGCGCTCGGCCCGTCCGCGCTGCCCGACGACGCGGTCATCTGCTCCTGCCACAACGTCACCAAGGGCACGATCCGCGGCGCGGTCACCGAACACTCCTGCACGACCGTGCCCGAGGTGAAGAAGTGCACCAAGGCCGGTACGGGCTGCGGCAGTTGCGTCAAGGTGCTGGGCCAGCTGGTCAATGCCGAGCTGGAGTCCTCGGGCGTCGAGGTCGACAAGGGCCTGTGCGCCTGCTTCGCCCAGACCCGCCAGGAGCTGTACGAAACCGTGCGCGCGCTGCGCATCACCTCGTACCAGAAGCTCCTCGACGCGCACGGACGCGAGGCGGCCCGCGGCGGCAACGGCTGTGAGATCTGCAAGCCGACGGTCGCCTCGATCATCGCCTCGCTGGCGCCGACGATCGGCGCCGACGGCTATGTGCTGGAGGGCGAGCAGGCCGCGCTGCAGGACACCAACGACCACTTCCTCGCCAATATGCAGAAGAACGGTTCGTACTCGATCGTGCCGCGTATCCCGGGCGGCGAGATCACTCCCGAGAAGCTGATCGTGATCGGCGAGGTGGCCCGCGACTACGGGCTCTATACGAAGATCACGGGCGGCCAGCGGATCGACCTGTTCGGCGCGCGCGTCGATCAACTGCCGCTGATCTGGGCGCGGCTGGTGGAGGCAGGCTTCGAGTCCGGGCATGCGTACGGCAAGGCTCTGCGCACCGTGAAGTCCTGTGTGGGCCAGACCTGGTGCCGTTACGGCGTGCAGGACTCGGTCCGGATGGCCATCGATCTGGAGCTGCGCTACCGGGGCCTGCGCTCCCCGCACAAGCTGAAGTCGGCGGTCTCCGGCTGTCAGCGCGAGTGCGCGGAGGCGCAGAGCAAGGACTTCGGCGTCATCGCCACGGCCAACGGCTGGAACCTGTATGTCGGCGGCAATGGCGGCGCGACCCCGCGCCACGCCGATCTGCTCGCGCAGGATCTCTCCGACGCGGAACTGGTCCGGCTCATCGACCGGTTCCTGATGTTCTACATCCGTACCGCCGACCGGCTGGAGCGCACCTCGACCTGGCTGGAGCGGATCGAGGGCGGCCTCGATCACGTACGGGATGTGGTCGTCCATGACTCACTGGGCATCTGCGCGGAACTCGAATCGCTGATGGCGGACCATGTCGCGGGCTACCGCGACGAGTGGTCCGAAACCATCAACGACCCGGAGCGGCTGCGCCGCTTCGTCTCCTTCGTGAACGCGCCCGAAGTCCCGGACCCGACGGTGAAGTTCGTGCCCGAGCGCGACCAGGTCAAGCCCGATCTGCCGCTGCTGACCATCCGCCCGCTGGAAGTCCTGGAAGGTACCGCCACCCGATGACGATCGCACCCGAGCAGACTGCCCCCGTAACGACGGAAACACAGGTCCAGCTCCGCCTGGGCCAGGAGTGGATCGCGCTCTGCGCGCTGTCCCTGCTCACCCCGGGCCGCGGGGTCGCGGCCCTGCTGCCGGACGGCCGCCAGGCCGCGGTCTTCCTGGACCGCGAGGGCACTCCGTACGCCATCGACAACCAGGACCCCTTCGCCGGGGCCCAGGTCCTCTCCCGGGGCCTCGTCGGCTCGTCCTCCGGCGGCCCCTTCGTCGCGTCGCCGCTGCTCAAGCAGCGCTTCGACCTGGCGACCGGGCGCTGCCTGGACGACGATTCGGTCTCGGTGACGGCCTACGAGGTACGGCTGAACTGACCTCGGACTCCGCTCACACGTCGTCGGTCACTGCCCTGACTCCTCGCGACGCGTGAGCGGCCGGCCGGCCGGCGTGGGCCGTGGGGGGCGGCCCGGCCGGTGCGGCCCGACATTCGTGAACGTCGGCGGAACCCGATGGGCCGGGTCGTGGCTCCTCGGCCTGACGGTTCGTAGGCTGGGCAGTCAACGTTTCCTAGCGAGGGGCTCAGCCATGGCGGGCTGGAACGCGAGCGACATCCCCGATCAGTCCGGACGCACCGCCGTGGTCACCGGTGCCAACAGTGGCATCGGACTCGTCACGGCCCAGGAGCTGGCCCGCCGCGGCGCGCGCGTGGTTCTCGCGTGCCGCAGCACGGTCCGGGGCGAGCAGGCGGAGGCCCGCGTCAAACGCGAAGTGCCGGACGCCGAGGTGGAGTTCAGGTCGCTGGACCTGGCGGATCTGTCCTCCGTACGGGAGTTCGCGGCCGCGTACCCGTACGAGAACCTCGATCTGCTCATCAACAACGCCGGCGTGATGGCCCTGCCGTACGGGAAGACCGCCGACGGCTTCGAGACGCAGTTCGGCATCAACCACCTCGGGCACTTCGCGCTGACCGGGCTGCTGCTGCCGAAGCTGCTGGACACGCCGGGCGCGCGCGTGGTGAGCCTGTCCAGCGGGCTGCACGCCATGGCCAATCTCGACATTGCGGATCTCAACAGCGAGCGGCACTACCGCCGTTGGGTGGCCTACGCCCGTTCCAAGACGGCGAACCTGCTCTTTGTGCACGAGCTGGCGAGGCGGCTGCGCGCCGCCGGGTCCGACGTCGTCGCGGCGGCCGCCCACCCCGGCTACGCCGCCACCAACCTCCAGGCGGCGAGCGCGAGGATGGAGGGCCGCATGATCAGGGAACGGATCATGGAGTTCGGCAACCGGATCGCCGCGCAGCCCGCCGAGTCCGGGGCGCTGCCGACGCTGTACGCGGCCACCGCGCCGGGCGTACGGCCCGACTCCTTCACCGGACCGAAGTTCCAGGGCTGGCGGGGCGCGCCCGCACCTTCCCGACGGGCCAAATGGACCCGGAACGATGTGGCGGGCGAGCGGTTGTGGGCGGCGTCCGAGCAGCTCACCGGGGTGACGTACGAGGGACTCAAGGCCTGAGCGCTCGCGCGCCTGACGGCGGGTGTGCACCATGGAATCCGGGGCCCGCGCCGCCCTTGGGCTGTTTGGCCGAACTTCACATGGACCATTAGATGCCCGAGGCATCTAATGGTGTTCGGCAAGGCGGACTCTCTTCGCTCGCGAGGTCACCATGACAGAACCACTCGTATCGGCACCCGTCGACTCAGAACCCGTAGCGTTTCCTCAGGACCGCAGCTGCCCCTACCACCCGCCCACTCCCTACCAGCCACTCCGCGAGGCCCGGCCGCTCTCCCGGGTCTCCCTCTTCGACGGGCGCACCGTCTGGGTGGTCACCGGGCACGCGACGGCGCGCGAGCTGCTGGCCGACCAACGGCTCTCCACCAACCGCGAGAACCGCGCGTTCCCCATGCCCACGGAGCGCTTCGCGCGGCTGCGCAACCGCCGCACAGCGCTGCTCGGCGTCGACGACCCCGAGCACAACACCCAGCGCCGGATGCTCATCCCCAGTTTCACCCTCAAACGCATCACCGCCCTGCGCCCGCAGATCCAGCAGACCGTGGACCGGCTGCTCGACGCCATGACCGATCAGGGACCGCCCGCCGAGCTGGTGAGCGCCTTCGCCCTGCCGGTGCCGTCGATGGTGATCTGCGCCCTGCTCGGCGTCCCGTACGCCGACCACGACTTCTTCGAGGCGCAGTCGCGGCGGCTGCTGCGCGGACCGGCCCCCGCCGACACGGAGGACGCGCGCGACCAGCTGAACGACTACATCGGCGCGCTGATCGACCGGAAGCGGAAGGACCCGGGCGAGGCGCTGCTCGACGACCTCATCCAGCAGCAGCTGCACGAAGGCACGGTGAACCGGCACGAGTTGGTCAGCCTCGCCACGATCCTGCTCGTCGCGGGCCACGAAACCACGGCGAACATGATCTCGCTGGGCACCTTCACCCTGCTCCAGCACCCGGAACAGCTGGCCGAGCTGCGGACGGAGGAGTCGCTGATGCCCACCGCAGTCGAGGAGCTGCTGCGGTTCCTGTCGATCGCCGACGGGATGCTGCGGGTGGCCACAGAGGACATCGAGGTGGCCGGGACGACCATCCGGGCCGACGAGGGCGTCGTCTTCTCGACGTCCCTCATCAACCGCGACACCGCCGCCTACCAGGCGCCGGACACACTCGACTGGCACCGTTCGGCCCGCCACCATGTCGCCTTCGGCTTCGGCATCCACCAGTGCCTGGGACAGAATCTGGCCCGCGCGGAGATGGAGATCGCGCTGCGGACGCTCTTCGACCGGCTGCCAGGACTGCGGCTTGCGGCGCCCGCCGAGACGATCCCCTTCAAACCCGGCGACACGCTCCAGGGGATGATCGAACTCCCCGTGACCTGGTAGCCGCCATGGGTACCGACCGTACGGACATCGGCATCGCCATCGACAAGGACAGGTGCATCGGGGCGGGGCAGTGCGCGCTGACCGCGCCGGAGGTGTTCACCCAGGACGACGACGGATTCAGCGAGCTGCTGCCTGGCCACGAGGCCGGCGCGGGCAGTCCGCTCGTACGGGAGGCGGCCCGGGCGTGCCCGGTGGGGGCGATCCGGCTCTCGCACGGCTGAGACCCGCGCGTCGGGCGGGCGCGATGGTGGCCGGGTCCGCCCGGCAGTCGGTTCCTCCTCCATCGCCGGACGCCCTGGAAGGACAGGCCCGTCCCGGGGCCCCGGGACGAAGTCCGGGGCCCGGCGTCGCGACAGGACGCCCAGGTGGTGAACGGCGCACGCCGGGCGCGCGCCGGGCGCAACCTTCCCTACCCCCGAGTCGGCGCGCTGGTCGACCGCTGTACGTCACCACTCGTTGACGTGCTGTCAATTCACGACTCCTAGGTTCCGGTATCGCGCCAACTCGGGGCGTCGACCGGCGCCCCGGAGCAGTCACCACCCTGGAGTGACAGTGGAACGTCGCAACTTCCTGCGCGGAGCAGTCATCGGCACGTCCGCCGCCGCCTTCGGCGGCACCCTGATGCGCGGTGCCGCCTACGCCGCCCCGGCCCAGCCCGGCCCGGGGCCCTACGGGGCCCTCGGCGCGGCGGACGCCAACGGCATTCAGCTGCCCAGCGGGTTCAGCAGCCGGGTGATCGCCCGGTCCGGTCAGAACGTCGGCTCGACCTCGTACAAGTGGCACAACGCCCCCGACGGCGGTGCCTGCTTCGCGGACGGCTCGGGCTGGATCTATGTCTCCAACTCGGAGATCAACCCGTCCGGCGGCGCGAGCGCGGTGAAGCTCTCCTCGGCCGGCGCGATCACCGGCGCGTACAGGATCCTCTCCAACACCCGCCAGAACTGCGCGGGCGGCAAGACGCCGTGGAACACCTGGCTGTCGTGCGAGGAGGTCAGCCTCGGGTACGTCTACGAGACCGACCCGTACGGCGTGAACGCCGCCGTACGCCGGGACGCCATGGGCAAGTTCAAGCACGAGGCCGCGGCCGCCGACCCGGTGCGCCATGTCATCTACCTGACCGAGGACGAGACCAACGGCTGCCTCTACCGGTTCATCCCCACCACCTGGGGCAACCTCGCCTCCGGCACGCTCCAGGTGCTCGTCGCGGGCTCCGGCACCTCCGGCTCCTTCACCTGGCAGAACGTGCCCGACCCGGACGGTTCGCCGACCGCGACCCGCAGCCAGGTCTCCGGCGCCAAGCACTTCAACGGCGGCGAGGGCTGTCACTACGCCAATGACACCGTCTGGTTCACGACCAAGGGCGACAACCGGGTCTGGCAGCTCAATCTCGCCAACAGCACCTACGAACTGGCCTACGACGACTCGCTGGTGGTCGGCGGCGGCGCCCCGCTGACGGGTGTGGACAACGTCACCGGCTCGTCCTCCGGCGATCTGTTCGTCGCCGAGGACGGCGGCAACATGGAGATCTGCATCATCACTCCGGACGACGTCGTCGCGGTGTTCCTGCGGATCACCGGCCAGTCCTCGTCCGAGATCACCGGACCGGCGTTCTCACCCGACGGTACCCGGCTGTACTTCTCCAGCCAGCGCGGTACGAGCGGCTCCTCGTCGGGCGGCATCACCTACGAGGTGGCGGGACCGTTCCGGGCATAGCCCGCGGCCTCCGCAGTGGCGCCGCCCCGCAGCAGGGCGGCGCCCAGCGGAGTGACGGTGTGCAGGACGGCGTTGCCGTGGCGCAGCGTCACCACCAGGCCCGCCTCCCGCAGGACGGCCGCGTGCTGGCTCGCGGAGGCGAGGGACACCCCTGCCCGGCGGGCCAGTTCGCTGGTCGTACAGCCGAAGCGGATGGCCTGCAGGACGGCGGAACGAGTGTGGCCGACAAGCTTGCCCAGCGAGGGGCCGCCGGCCTCACTGAAGGCCGGCCCGCTGCTGTGGGCGGCCGGATAGACGAGGACGGGCGGGAGCGCGGCGTCGCGGTAGACCACCGGTGTGCCGCGGCAGAAGAACGACGGCTGGAGCAGCAACCCCCGCCCGTCCAGGTGCAGTTCGCGGGTGACGGGATAGTCGGCCTCCAGGACCGGCGGCCGCCAGCGCAGCACCGGCGGCAGTGACGTGAGCAGTTCGTCCGCGCCGCCGTCGAGCAGCGCGCGGCCGCGCACGGCACGGTCCGCCTCCACCCTGGCCTGGATATGCGGCCAGTACGGCTCCACAGCGGCCCGGTGATAGCCCCGCAGCGCCCCCACGAGCCGTGCCAGCGGCTCGGGCCTGCCCTCGGCGAGGGCGACGAGCCGGCCGGGCAGTACGGGCACGGTGGCGCGGTCCGCGGCGGCCAGGGCGAGTTCGGTGTGCAGGCGCACGGCCGGGGTGGCACGCAGCGCCTCCAGGCCCGCGTCCAGCCCGCCCTGCCCTTCGGGAGGCGTCAGGAAGTCCGGGAAATAACCCCGCGGCGGAACCAGCGCGGCAAGCAGGCGTGTTTCACCATTCAACCGGGCGCGAGTCTCCGAGCGCCATTCTCCGAAGACGAGCGCGCCGCGCCGATCCCGCAATCGGTGAAAGCTGAGAATCGTTTCCCACAAAGCATCCGGTCTGGCCCCCATCCGCACTCTGGCTAGGTCGTCCCCAGTGAAATGGATACGAAGCACCGAACCCCCACCTGTTGCATCCGCAATCGCCCCGATCACTGAGTATGCACGCCATCACAGGACGTTACCACGGTGTTTCAGCCACAGTTGAAACGCCTCGCGGGGGGTGGGTGCCAACCGAAAGGCTGTACGACGTCGGGCATGAACCTTCCGTCTCCGATGTGACGTTGCGAAGGCCGTGGGGGGCTTTGGAACGTCCGGCGGCGGGTGACGGAAGGTGCGGCTCCGTGTCCGGCACGGGTAATGGGGCGCGGCCCGCGGATGGGGATCCGCGGGCCGCGCTCCGCCCGTTATTTCGCGCCCCGAATTTGGCAGAAATTCGATTGCGGTTCAACGTCCATGATTCAACAGGGAATCGGGCCGGGCCGAAAAGGGAAACAGAACGGCACAGGGATGAACACATGGAAGGGGCGGGCGCCCCGCACAAGGCGCCCGCCCCTTCCCTTTCGGTGTTCCGGAGCCGCTACCGGGCCGGTGAGGGTCGACCGACTGGGGGCAAGCCCCCAGACCCCGGCGCCGGCTCCGGTGACTCAGCGGGAGTCGCTGCCCTTCGACTCGGCCGCCGCCCGGCCGGCCTCGAGGCGCGCCACCGGGATACGGAACGGCGAGCAGGACACGTAGTCCAGACCCACCTCGTGGAAGAAGTGCACCGACTCCGGGTCGCCGCCGTGCTCGCCGCAGACGCCCAGCTTGAGGTCGGGGCGGGTGGCCCGGCCGGCCTCGACAGCGCTGCGCACGAGCGAGCCGACGCCGTCCTTGTCGATGGTCTCGAAGGGGGAGACCCCGAAGATGCCCTTCTCCAGGTACGCGGTGAAGAAGCTCGCCTCGACGTCGTCGCGGGAGAAGCCCCACACGGTCTGGGTGAGGTCGTTCGTACCGAACGAGAAGAACTGGGCGGCCTCGGCGATCTGACCGGCGGTCAGCGCGGCGCGCGGCAGCTCGATCATCGTGCCGATGGTCAGCTTGAGGTCGGTGCCGGTCGCGGCCTGTACCTCGGCGATGACCCGGTCGGCCTCCTCGCGGACGATCTCCAGCTCCTGGACGGTGCCCACCAGCGGGATCATGATCTCCGGACGCGGGTCGCCCTTGGCGTTCTTGCGCTCGGCCGCGGCCTCGGCGATCGCCCGTACCTGCATGGCGAACAGACCGGGGATGACCAGACCGAGGCGTACACCGCGCAGGCCCAGCATCGGGTTCTGCTCGTGGAGCTTGTGTACGGCCTGAAGGAGGCGGAGGTCGTTCTCGTTGGCGTCCTTGCGGGCCTCGGCGAGGGCGACACGTACCGACAGCTCGGTGATGTCGGGCAGGAACTCGTGCAGCGGCGGGTCGAGCAGCCGGATGGTGACGGGCAACCCGTCCATCGCCTCGAACAGCTCGATGAAGTCCTTCTTCTGCAGCGGCAGCAGGGCGCCCAGCGCCTGCTCGCGCTCGTCGTCGGTGTCCGCGAGGATCAGCTTCTCGACCATCTCGCGGCGCTCACCGAGGAACATGTGCTCGGTGCGGCACAGGCCGATGCCCTGCGCGCCGAACCGCCGTGCGCGCAGCGCGTCCTCGGCGTTGTCGGCGTTGGCCCGTACGCGAAGGCGGCGTACTCGGTCCGCGTACGCCATGATCCGGTGCACGGCGGCGACCAGCTCGTCGGCGTCGTCGGCACCCGCGTGCATCCGGCCCTCGAAGTACTCGACGACCGGGGACGGCACGACCGGCACCTCACCGAGGTACACCTTGCCGGTGGAGCCGTCGATGGAGACGACGTCACCCTCCTCGATGACGGTCTCACCGACCGTCAGCCGACGCCGCTTGGTGTCGACCTCGAGGTCCTCGGCGCCGCAGACACAGGTCTTGCCCATGCCGCGCGCGACGACGGCGGCGTGCGAGGTCTTGCCGCCGCGCGAGGTCAGGATGCCCTCGGCGGCGATCATGCCGTCGAGGTCGTCGGGGTTGGTCTCACGGCGGATGAGGATGACCTTCTCGCCGGAACGCGACCACTTGACCGCGGTGTACGAGTCGAAGACGGCCTTGCCGACGGCCGCGCCCGGGGATGCGGCGATACCGCGGCCGAGCAGCTCGGTCTTCGCCTGATCGTCGAAGCGCGGGAACATCAGCTGCGCGAGCTGCGCGCCGTTGACGCGCTGGAGCGCCTCGGCCTCGTCGATGAGGCCCTGGTCGACGAGCTGGGTGGCGATACGGAAGGCCGCGCCCGCGGTCCGCTTGCCGACGCGGGTCTGGAGCATCCACAGCTGGCCGCGCTCAATGGTGAACTCGATGTCGCACAGGTCCTTGTAGTGCGTCTCGAGGGTCTCCATGATCTGCATCAACTGGTCGTACGACTTCTTGTCGATGTTCTCCAGATCGGCGAGCGGCACCGTGTTGCGGATGCCGGCGACGACGTCCTCGCCCTGCGCGTTCTGGAGGTAGTCGCCGTAGACGCCCTGGTGGCCGCTGGCGGGGTCGCGGGTGAAGGCGACGCCGGTGCCGGAGTCGGGGCCGAGGTTGCCGAAGACCATGGAGCAGATGTTGACGGCCGTGCCGAGGTCGCCGGGGATGCGCTCCTGGCGGCGGTAGAGCTTGGCACGGTCGGTGTTCCAGGACTCGAAGACGGAGCGGATCGCGAGATCCATCTGCTCGCGCGGGTCCTGCGGGAAGTCGCGGCCCGCGTCGCGGGAGACGATCTTCTTGAACTGCTTGACCAGCTTCTTCAGATCGCCGGCGTCGAGGTCGGTGTCGACGGTGACCTTCTTGGCGTGCTTGGCCTCCTCGAGCGCCTCCTCGAAGAGTTCGCCGTCGACGCCCAGCACCGTCTTGCCGAACATCTGGATCAGGCGGCGGTACGAGTCCCAGGCGAAACGCTCGTCGCCCGACTGCTGCGCGAGCCCGGCCACCGACACGTCGGAGAGGCCGATGTTGAGGACGGTGTCCATCATGCCGGGCATCGAGAACTTCGCGCCGGAACGTACGGATACCAGAAGGGGGTTGTCGGCCTGGCCGAGCTTCTTGCCCATCGACTGCTCGAGGGCGTCGAGGTGCGCACTCACCTCGTCGCGCAGCGCGGCGGGCTCGGTGCCGCTGTCGAGGTAGACCTTGCACGCCTCGGTGGTGATCGTGAAGCCCGGAGGGACGGGCAGACCGAGGTTGGTCATCTCGGCGAGGTTCGCACCTTTGCCGCCGAGCAGGTCCTTGAGGTCCCTGTTGCCCTCGGTGAAGTCGTAGACGAACTTCTGATCTTTGTTTTCCGACACGGGTCTCGACTCCTCGAGGACTCGGTGGCTGCCCTGACGGCGAGGAACATACCCAGATCGAAGGCGTCTGGGTACGTCCACTTGGCGGTCATACGGCCGTAACCACTCGTCCGCCACCAGATCGAAAGTAACTGATGGGCAGTCCGGTCGGGAGCCTGCGTTCAAGGTCTGAACACATCAGCACGTGCAGCGATATTAATCACGCCTTCGGTTACACATCGCGACGAATTGATAGATCAATTGAATACGGAAAAGGTGGCACTGGGTGCCACCCCTCCGAGAGATGCAGTCGCCGTCAATCCGCTCATCTGAGCGCCACCCCTATCAAGGGTGGCGAGAATCACGCGGCTGACGAGCCTCCGGTCCCATCATCCGGACCCGCGTAACACGCCGCAACACAGCGGCTCAGCACATCGAGATCCACGTCCTCCAAGCTCTCGGCGAAGACCCGGCCCGCCGACGCGGGAACCGGCAGCAACGACGGCACCACCAGCACCGCACACCCCGCGGCCTCCGCGGAGTTGCTGCCGTCCGGCGAGTCCTCCACCGCCACACATGCCCTGGGCAGGGCCCCGAACCGGTCCGCGGCCGCCCGATAGGGATCCGGATGCGGCTTCGTCCGTACCGTGTCGTCGGCCGACAGCGTGAAGGAGAACCGCACATCGGCCAGCGCTCCTCCGACCACCGAATCGACGACGACCCGCGGCGAGGCGCTCACCAGGGCGAACGGAACCTGCCGCTGCTCCAGTTCGGCCAGCAGCCGCCGTACGCCGGGACGCAGCGGGGCGCCCGCCTCGACCCGCTGGAAGAACCCTTCGGTCAGCGCCTGTGCCACCGCCGAAGCAGTGGAGGTGGCACTGCGGGCCACCTCGGTGATCCGTATCAGATGAGCGGCGGTGTCCTCGACGGCCCGGCCGACCACTTCCGGCGCGTCCGCGTCGGACAGCCGGTGGCCGAGCGAGGCGGCGACCTCCTCGGTCGCCTCCCACCACAGCACCTCGGTGTCGACGAGCGTGCCGTCCATGTCGAAGAGGACGGCCGCGGGCGCGGTCATGGCCACGCTCACCGCGCCGGTACGACGAGGACGGGCCGCTGCGCCAGTCCGACCGCCGCCCGCCCGCCGGGCACCAGCGCGCCCGCGTCCCGCGATGCCAGATCGGCCTTGACCGAGCTGCCGTCCGGCAGGTCCAGCAGCACGCGAGTGACCGAGCCGAGGAAGGACGCGGAGACGACCGTGGCATCGCCGTCCGGGTCGGCGGTGACGGTGACGTTCTCGGGGCGTACGAGCACCTCGACCTCGGAAGTCTCCGGCGCGTCGCCGTCCACGGGCAGCCTGCTGCCCGCCACTTCGACCAGGCCGTCGTCCGCCATCCGGCCCGGCAGCCGGTTCATGGTCCCGACGAACTCGGCGACGAACGGCGTCGCGGGCCGCTCGTACAGCTCCGCGGGCGCCGCGCACTGCTCCAGCTTCCCGGCGTTGAGGACGGCGACCCGGTCCGCCATGGACAGGGCCTCCTCCTGGTCGTGCGTGACGAAGATCGTGGTGATCCCGAGGGAGAGCTGCAGCCGTCGGATCTCCTCGCGCAGGCTGAGCCGCACCTTGGCGTCGAGCGCGGACAGCGGCTCGTCGAGCAGCAGCACGCGCGGCTCCAGGGCCAGCGCCCTGGCCAGGGCGACGCGCTGCTGCTGGCCACCGGACATCTGGTGGGGGTAGCGGTCGCCGTGTTCGGGCAGGCCGACCAGGGCCAGGAGTTCGGCCGCGCGGGCGTTGCGCTTGGCGGCCGGCATCTTGCGGACCCGCAGCCCGAAGGCGACATTGTCGCGGGCGCTGAGGTTGGGGAAGAGGCTGTACGACTGGAAGACCATGCCCGCGTCCCGGCGGTTGGCCGGCACCCGGGTGATGTCCTCGCCGTCGACCAGCACCTCGCCCGCGTCCGGCTCCTCGAAGCCCGCGACGACGCGCAGGGCGGTGGTCTTGCCGCAGCCCGAGGGGCCGAGCAGGGCGATCAGCTCACCCGGCTCGACGGTCAGGTCGAGCCCGTCGAGGGCGACGGTGGAGCCGAAGGCCCGGCGCAGACCGCGGAATTCGACCCGGGCGCCGGCCGCGGCGGACGCCTCGGTCCGCTGCGCGACGGCGGTTGCTGTGCTTGCAGACATGGGTTACTGGTCCTTGTTGGAGGAGGGCGCGGCGGCCAGGGTGGCGGCGCTCTTCGCGGGCCGGGTGCCGTTCCCCGCGCGGGAGAGGAGCAGCAGCAGCGCCCAGGTGATCAGAAGACTGAGGACGGACACGGCCACCGACATCCGTGCCTGCGCTCCGGAGACCGTGACGATCCACACCGCGAAGGGCTGGTAGCCGAGCAGCGCGGCGATGGTGAACTCGCCGAGCACCAGCGCCAGAGTGAGGAAGGCGGCCCCGGCGAGCGCGGTGCGCAGATTGGGCAGGATGACCCGGAGGATGACGTACGCCCAGCTCGCACCGCAGTTGCGGGCGGCCTCCACCAGCGTCGGTACGTCGATGGCGCGCAGTCCCGCGTCGAGGGAGCGGTACACGAACGGCAGCGCCAGCACCGTGTACGCGAGGACGAGCACAAGCGGGAAGTTCTCGTCCTGGACCGCCATGAAGGTCCGGTAGAGCGGTGTACGGGACAGATGTTCCGGTCCCCAGCGCAGCACCGTGGTGATCCCGGTGACCAGCGCGATCGGCGGCACCACCAGCGGCAGCATGCACACGACTTCGACGACCGGCCGCAGCCGCGGCGCCCCCAGCCGCACGGCGACCAGCGCGGGCACGGCCAGCAGCAGAACGAGCGCGATGGTCGCGGCGGCGAGGCCCAGCGAGAGCAGCAGGCTGTCGGTGAATCCCTCCGCGCCGAGGATCCCGGTGTACGCCTCGAAGGAGACGCCCCGGCCCGGAGTGTGCACCGTGAAGACGACCGACGCGAGGAGCGGAACGAGGAAGTAGAGCCCGGCCAGGCCCAGGACGAGCCCGCGCCAGACGCGCGGCCGGCGACGCCGCCTGCGGACCCCGGCCTTCTCGGGTGCGGGACGGGTCTCGGCCGGCGGGGCCTGGGCGGTGGTTGTCAGCGCAGCCATCGGGCACTCCGTCGCTGGAGGGGCAGATAGACCGCCATGACCAGGCCGGCGATCACGATCATGTCGAGGCTCAGGGCGAGCGCCACATTCTCCTGGCCGACCAGCACATTGCCGGACAGCGCGTCCGCGATCTTCAAGGTGACCAGCGGTACGGAGCCGCCGACCAGAGCCGCGGCGGTGGCATGCGCGGCGAACGCGCTGCCGAAGAGCAGGACGAAGCCGCCCAGCAGGGACGGCGCGAGGACCGGCAGCCCGACCAGCCGCCAGAACTGCCATCCGGTCGCCCCGGTGTTCTGTGCGGCCTCCCGCCACTGGGGACGCAGTCCGTCCAGCGCGGGGATGATCACAAGCACCATGAGCGGCGTCAGAAAGTAGAGATAGACGACGGCGAGCCCCGTGAAGGAGTAGAGGTTCCAGCCGAGACTCTCGAGATCCGCGAGCCGGGTGACCACGCCGGAGATGCCTGCGGTCGCGATGAACGCGAAGGCGAGCGGCACACCGCCGAAGTTGGCGAGGACGCCGGAGGCCGTGAGGGCAGCGCTGCGCAGCCAGGTGCGCCGGGACGTCACGACGGCCTGCGCGATCAGCACGCCGGCGACCGACCCGATCACCGCGGTGAGCGCGGAGAGCTGGACGCTGCCGACGAGGGAGCCGAGGTAGGGCCCCTGCAGCGAGCGCTGCAGATGCTCGCCGGTCATTCGGGTGGCACCGGTCGCCGGGTCGGTGCCCGTGACCGCTCCGTACAGCAGCGCGGCGACCGGGAGACCGAAGCACAGGCCCGTGAAGACGAGCAGCGGGAGCGTGGCGAGCCAGGTGCGGGGGCCGCGCCGCCGGCGGCGGGTTCCGCCGGCGGGCCCGGTGGGGGACGGGGAGGGTACGGGCATCAGGAGAGGGCCTTGTCCCAGTTCTCGGCGAGGGCGGCCTTGGCCTTGTCGAGCTCCGCGGAGGACGGGAAGGACGGGGTGCCCTGGACCTTGGGGAGCTTGGCGACGGAGCCCTTGTCGGCGCTGCCGTCCGCGGTCATGGCCGGCAGCAGTACCGGCCGGGCGTACCCCTTCAGCCAGAGGTTCTGGCCCTCGGCGCTGTAGAGGAACTCCATCCACAGGCGGGCGGCCGCCGGGTTGGGAGCCTGCTTGTTGATCGCCTGCGAGTAGAACTGGGCGTAGACGCCGTCGCCCGGTACGGAGACCTTCCAGTCGACGCCCTTGCCGCGGAACTGGTCGGCGTAACCGGCGTTGAGGTAGTCCCAGTCGATGCTGATGGGCGTCTCGCCCTTCTCGACCGTGGCCGGGGTGGACTCGACGGGGATGAAGTTGCCGCTCTTCTTCAGCTTGGCGAAGAAGTCGATGCCCGGCTGGATGTCGGCGAAGGAGCCCTTGTTGGCGAGGGCTGCCGCGTAGACGCCGCCGAAGGCGGAGCCGGACTTGGTCGGGTTGCCGTTCAGGGCGACCTTGCCCTTGTACTCGGGCTTGAGCAGGTCCGCGAAGGTCTGCGGGCAGGTCTTGATCCGCTTGGCGTCGCAGCCGATGGAGACATAGCCGCCGTAGTCGTTGTACCAGCGGGCTTCGGTGTCCTTCTGGCCTGCGGGGATCTTGTCGAAGGCCTCGACCTTGTACGGGGCGAACAGGCCCTCGGCGGCGCCGCTGCGGGCGAAGGCGATACCCAGGTCGAGGACGTCGGGGGCGCGCTTCTGGCCCTTGCGGGCCTTGACGGCGGCGATCTCGTCGGCGCTGGCGGCGTCCGGGTTCTCGCTGTCGACCTTGATCTTGTACTTGGCCTCGAAGGCCTTGATCAGCTCGCCGTAGTTCGCCCAGTCCACCGGGAGGGCGATGACATTCAGCTTGCCCTCCTTCTCGGCGGCTGCGACGAGCGCCTTCATTCCGCCGATCTCGGCGGCCGAGGTGCTGGCGTTCGCCTTCACCGCGGCACCGGCGGCAGCGCCGTCGGGTGCGGCACCGCAGGCGGTGAGGGTGGTGAGCGCGGCAGCGCCGAGCAGGGCGGTGGCGCCGAGACGGGAAGGTCTGAACACGGTCTCTCCCAGAGACGAAGTGAAGGACACTGATGGACACTGCAAGCACTTGTCTGAACAAGCTGGGTTCAGTTCGCCCGGAGGAGCTGTCCGGATCATGAACGGCACATGGCCGTGGTGGATCGTCGACCGGAAGAGCCGACCCCGTTTTTTGCCGGTGGGAGCAGGTCCACGGGACGGAAGACAGTGGCGCTCCGGCGCGGTTAGGGTGGGCCGGGTAGCGGAACACAGCGCAACCGACTGCGCACAGTTCGAGGCACGGAGGGCGTTGGCGTGGGTACGGCGCGTTATCTGGAGATCGCGGAGGCGGTACGGCGGTCGATCCTCGGCGGCGAGTACCCGGTCGGGGCGCAAATCCCCTCGGAGAGCGACCTCGCGGCCCGCTGGTCCGCCTCACGAGGGACGGTCCGGCAGGCCGTCGCCGTACTGGCCTCAGAGGGCCTGATCGGCTCCCGGCAGGGTGCGCGCAGGATCGTGCTGCGCCACGAACGCCGCCACAGCTTCGCCGAGTTGAACAGCTTCGCGCAGTGGGCCGAGGGCATGGGCTACGAGATCTCCAGCCGCATCCTGACCCGCACCCGCCGCCCCGCGACCCCCGCCGAGGCCTCCCGGCTCTCCGTCCCCGCCGGTTCGGCGGTCCTGTACGTCCTGCGGCTGCGGCTGCTCGACGGCGAACCGGCCATGCTGGAGCGCACCGCCTACGCGGAGTGGGTGGCGCCCGCGGTGGAGGAGCTGCCCGAGGACTGTGTGTCCATCATGAACAGCATCGCCGGACAGCACGGCATCGTGGCCCACTACGGCGAGCACCTCATCGACGCGGTCGCGGCGGGCAGCGTGGACGCGCGGTTGCTACGGGTCCGCCGGGGCAGCCCGCTGCTGCGGCAGCGCCATCTGACGTGCACGGCGACGGGCCGGCCCATCGAGTGGACGGACGACCGGTATGTGGCGGGGAGTGTGACGTTCAGCGTGAGCAACTCGGCGGACACGGCCCCGCTGTCGCGGCATGCGGGCGACCTTTCCAGCCCGTCCGGCGATTGAGGACCGGGGTCCGGGCGGAGCCCCGGTCAGCCGCCCGACGTGTCCAGTTCCGCATCCGCGCTGACGCCCGCGCAGTCGTACGGGTCCTTCAGCCAGCCGTCCGGCAGAACCACCCGGTTGTTCCCCGACGTGCGCCCCCGCGGCCCGTCCGCACCGACCGGCCACGGCTGGTCCAGGTCCAGCTCCGCCAGATGAGCGTCCATCTCCGCCAGCGACGACGTGATGGCCAGCTTCTTCCGCAGCTCCGAGCCGACCGAGAAGCCCTTGAGGTACCACGCCACATGCTTACGGAAGTCGATCACGCCACGCGCCTCGTCGCCGATCCACTCCCCCAGCAGCTCGGCGTGCCGCCGCATGACGACCGTGACCTCCTTGAGCGTCGGCGCCGCGCTGCCTGCGTCAAGGGCTCCGCCCGGGGTGCCCTTACCCTCGAAGGCCGCCACCAGATCGCTGAACAGCCACGGCCGCCCCAGGCACCCGCGGCCCACGACCACCCCGTCGCAGCCCGTCTCCCGCACCATCCGCAGCGCGTCGTCCGCCGACCAGATGTCGCCGTTGCCGAGCACCGGGATCTCCGGGACATGCTCCTTCAGCCGGGCGATCGCGTCCCAGTCCGCCGTACCGCCGTAGTGCTGCGCCGCGGTACGCCCGTGCAGCGCGATCGCCGTCACGCCCTCCTCGACCGCGATCCGGCCCGCGTCGAGATAGGTGATGTGGTCGTCGTCGATGCCCTTGCGCATCTTCATCGTGACCGGCAGGTCGCCCGCGTTCGACACGGCCTCGTTGAGGATCGCGCGCAGCAGCGGCCGCTTGTACGGAAGAGCGGAGCCGCCGCCCTTGCGTGTCACCTTCGGGACCGGGCAGCCGAAGTTCAGGTCGATGTGGTCGGCAAGGTTCTCGTCCGCGATCATGCGGACCGCCTTGCCGACGGTCACCGGATCCACCCCGTACAGCTGAATGGACCGCGGCGTCTCACTCACGTCGAAATGGATGAGCTGCATGGTCTTCTCATTGCGCTCGACCAGCGCCCGCGTCGTGATCATCTCGCTGACGAAAAGCCCCTTGCCGCCGGAGAACTCCCGGCACAGCGTGCGGAACGGCGCATTGGTGATGCCGGCCATCGGCGCGAGCACTACCGGGGGCTGTACGGCGTGCGGGCCTATCGTGAGCATCGAGGAGGACGGGGCGAGCGTGGTCATTCGCCCATTGTCGCTCACGACGGGAGTCCTTAGTCAGCCGTACTATCCGCTTATGCCCGAGCTCACACACCGACGGCGGCTGCTCGTGCTGGCGATCTGCGCTATGAGCCTGCTGATCGTCAGCCTCGACAACACGATCCTCAATGTCGCGCTGCCCTCGATTCAGAAGGAGTTCCACGCCTCTGTCGCCGGGATGCAGTGGACGATCGACGCCTACACCCTCGTCCTCGCCTCCCTGCTGATGCTCTCCGGCTCCACCGCCGACCGGATCGGCCGGCGCAAGGTCTTCCAGACCGGGCTTGTCCTCTTCACCGTCGGCTCGCTGCTGTGCTCGCTCGCACCCAACCTCGAATCGCTCATCGCGTTCCGCATGGTGCAGGCCGTCGGCGGCTCGATGCTCAACCCGGTCGCGATGTCGATCATCACCAACACCTTCACCGACCCGCGCGAACGTGCCCGCGCCATCGGCGTCTGGGGCGGCGTCGTCGGCATCTCCATGGCCGCGGGGCCCCTCGTCGGCGGAATCCTGGTGGACTCGGTCGGCTGGCGCTCGATCTTCTGGGTCAATCTGCCGGTCGGCATCGCCGCCATCCTGCTGACCTGGCGCTGCGTACCGGAGTCCCGCGCCCCGAAACCACGCCGCCCCGACCCCGTCGGCCAGCTCCTGGTCATCGCACTCCTCGGCTCAGTGACGTACGCGATCATCGAGGCGCCGTCGGCCGGCCGGCACTCGCCGGTGATCATTGCCCTCGGCACGGTCGCGGCCCTCGCGCTGACCGGACTGCTGCTGTACGAACCGAGGCGCACCGAGCCCCTGATCGATCTGCGTTTCTTCCGCAGCGCCCCGTTCAGCGGGGCCACGGTCATCGCCGTGTGCGCCTTCGCCTCGCTCGGCGGCTTCCTCTTCATCAACACTCTGTATCTGCAGGACGTCCGCGGCCTGTCCGCCATGGACGCCGGTCTCTACATGCTGCCGATGGCCGCCATGACCTTCATCTGCGCACCGCTGTCCGGACGGCTGGTCGGCAGCCGCGGTCCGCGCCTCTCGCTGCTGATCGCGGGCCCCACGATGGCCGCGAGCGGAGTGCTGTTCGCCGTCTTCGAGGCCGAGACCTCCGATGCGCTGCTCTTCTTCGGCTATTTCCTCTTCGGCCTCGGCTTCGGGATGGTGAACGCGCCGATCACCAACACCGCCGTCTCCGGAATGCCCCGCTCACAGGCCGGTGTCGCCGCCGCCGTCGCCTCCACCAGCCGGCAGATCGGGCAGACGCTCGGCGTCGCCGTCATCGGAGCCGTACTGGCGGCCGGGGTCGCCTCCTCCACCTCGTACGCGGACGGCTTCGTCGCCGCGAGCCGGCCAGCCTGGTGGATCATCACCGGCTGCGGGCTGTGCATCCTCGTGGTGGGGGCGCTGACCAGCGGCAGCTGGGCGCAGGAGACGGCGCGGCGCACGGCCGAGCGGCTGGAGGCTCCGGAGGGGGGCCAGGTGCTGTCCACAGCGAACGCATAGCTCTCTCCGAGCCTGGCCACAGGCGTCATGGGGCGTGGCTCACCCTTCGCCGGACTCGGTGGTCCGACAGCGTTCGTTCCGCAAGGATTCGACGGATGAGCCCGAGTCGAACATGCGAGGTGTGCGGGACCGAGCTGCCCGACCGCGGGCGGCGCAAGGGGAGCGGGCCGGCACCGGGCGGCCGGCCTGCCCGTTACTGCTCCGACGCATGCAGACAGCGCGCCTTCCGCCGGCGCTCGGCACGGGACGCTCAGGACCAGGAGCACGGCCGGAGCGCGGGCCGGGACCATAACCAGGACCGCACGCAGCCGGAGGGCGGGGAGCTGCCACGGGCGCTGGACTCCTTCATCGGCCGAAGGCGCGAACTGTCGCGGCTGCGCACCCTGTTGAAGTCCTCGCGGCTGCTGACCCTCACCGGCCCGGGCGGAGTCGGCAAGACCCGTCTGGCGATGGAGTTCGCCACCGGCCTGCGCGGCGGCGCCGACAGCAAGGCCCTGCTGGTCGAACTCGACTCGCTCCACGACGGCGACCGGCTGCCGCAGGCCGTGGCCGCCGCGCTGGGAGTCGGCGAGCGCGGCGGCCGGACAGGTGTCGCGCTGCTGGCCCATGAGCTCGGCGACCGCCCGACGCTGCTCGTCCTGGACAACTGCGAGCACCTCGCCGAGCCGTGCGCACAGCTGGCCGCGGCCCTGCTCGGCCGGTGCCCCCGGCTGCGGATCCTCGCCACCAGCCGGGAAGTGCTGCGCGTGCCCGGCGAAGTGGTGTTCCGGGTCGGTGAACTGTCCCTGTCGCCGGCCGGCGAGGACGACGACCCGGCAGCCGTACTGCAGGCGGATGCCGTCCGGCTCTTCGTGGAGCGCGCCGGCAGCTGCGCACCCGGATTCGAGCTGCACACAGGGAACGCCCGTACCGTGGCCGAGATCTGCCGCCGCCTCGACGGAATGCCGCTGGCGATCGAGCTGGCGGCACGCCGTACAGGAGTCCTCCCGCTGAGCCACATCCTGGCCGGCCTCGACGACCAGCTCACCCTCCTCACGGACGGCAGCAGGACCGGGCCCGGACGCCACCGCGAGCTGGCGGCCGCGATCGACTGGAGCCATCGATTACTGGATCCGGAGGAACAGACCCTCTTTCGCCGTCTCTCCGTCCTTGTCGGCGGATTCGACGCCGTGGGTGCGGCGGCGGTCTGCGCCGACGGCGAGATGCAACCGCGGCACGTCCTGCGGGTGCTGTGCGCGCTGGAGGCCAAGTCCCTGATCGTACGGCTGCCGGGCCCGGAGGCCGAAGTCACCGCGCGATTCCGGCAGTTGAGCGCCATCCGCGCCTACGCCCTGGACCGCCTCGCCGACTCCGGTGAGCTGCCCGACACCTGGCAACGGGCCGTCGACTGGCTGACCGGGCTGATGGAGCCGGCCGCGGATCAGGTCTTCGTCGACCAGGCGGGCGGCCCCCTGACCGAGGAGCGGGAGAACCTCGCGGCGGCTGTCGCCCACACCAACGGCCTCGGCGGCGCACCGCACGTACCGCTGACGCTGGCACTGGCGAGGGTGCGCTTCCAGCAGGAGCAGCTGACAGCTGCCCGCGCGCTGCTGGCGGACGTACTGGAGCACGACTACGAGCCGCAGGACTCGCGGGACTCCCAGGAATCGCAGGACTCGCGGGAGTCACGGGAGTCATGGGAATCGCGGGGCCGGCAGGACTCCCGGCACGTCGGTGCGGCCCTGGCGCTCGCCGCACGCGCGGCCTGCCAGCAGGTGGACGAGGCGGCCGCGCTGCGCTTCGCCGAGCAGGCGGTCGCCGTCGAGCGGCGCAGAGACGACCCCGCCGGACTCGCCAACGCCCTGGACGCACGCGCTGCCGCGCTGCTGTGCCGCGGCGAGTTCGCGCAGGCCGTCGACGACTTCGCGGAATGTCTTGCCATCGTCGCCGCACTCGGCCGCCCCCGCGACACGGCATGGTGCCGCCACCATCTGGCCTGGGCGCTGCTGCACATCGGCAAGGCGGCCGAGGGCGACGAGCTGATGGCGTCCTGCCTGCCGCAGCTGCGCGGACAGTCCCCCTGGTGCCAGTCGGCGGCCGCCCTGCACACCGCCGGCGCGATCCGGCTCGCCCTGGGCGATGTCGCCGCGGCCCAGAACCTGTTCGCCGAGGGCCTGCGCACGGTACCCGGCGAGAGCTTCCACGCGCTGTATCCGCTGGAGGGGCTTGCCGTCGTGGCGGCCGAACGGGGCCAGACGAAGCGGTCGCTGCGGCTGTTCGCGGCCGCTGCGCAGGCACGCAGGCGGCTGGACACCGAGCCGGAGGCCGAGTGGCGACGGCAGGTCGAGTCGGCGACGGCCCGCGCGGCGGCGGCGCTGCCCGCTGCGGGGCGGGACGCTGCGGTGGCCCAGGGACGCGGGATGGGCTGGGAGCGGCTGATCGCGTACGCCCTGCACGGGACCGACGAGGGACCGATGCCGGCCGTCCGCAGGGAAGACGGGCAATCCCCGCTCACGGGACGGGAGATGACGGTGGCCGCGCTGGTCGCCGAAGGACTGACCAACCGCGAGGTCGCCGCCCGTCTGGATCTGTCGGCAAGCACCGTCTCGACCCACCTCGACAACGTGCGGGACAAGCTGGGCATGCGCTCCCGTACGCAGATCGCGCTGTGGGTGGCCGGAAAGGAACAGCGCCCCGGCGCTGTTCCCGAGCGCGATCCGCGCCGCGGCGAGGTTTCGTAACGCCGCCAAGCCGCCGGTCATCCGATCGATCCGCGCGGCCGCCGCAGCGACCAAGCTGACGCGGACAGGGCATTCCAAGGACCCGACGGCGTGGAGCTGCTACCCGACGGCCTTCCCCCACGGAATGCCCTGCCTGGCGAGTAAATCCGGCAAGGAGACGCGATGCGGCACGACCACGATCCGGACGGCGAACACACGAGCTCGAGGAGGGCGTTCATCAAAACGAGTTCGGTGGGAATGACCGCAGCCCTCGTGGCGACGAGCGGGGCCGGCGCCGCCCTGGCGGCACCGGCGAGCACGGTGCAGAAGGCGCGCGCGGCGGGACGCCCATTGGCCGTCACGCCTGCCTGCGACGGTCACGAAACCCCGGCGGCGACGGAGGGCCCGCTCTTCAAGCCGCAGTCCCCCGAGCGGACGGACTTCATCACCCCCGCGATCCGCGGAGTGCGGCTCGATCTGAGCGGCATCGTCTACGACACCGCCTGCAAGCCCCTGCCCGGGTCGCTCATCGAGTTCTGGCAGTGCGACCAGAACGGCGACTACGACACCGCCGGCTTCTCGCTGCGCGGACACCAGTACACCGACAGCAGAGGCGCGTTCCGGCTGCGCACGATCATCCCCCGCGACTACTGGGGCCGATGGGGCCAGCGGGCGCCGCATATCCATACCCAGGTCCAGGCGCCCGGCGGGCCCGTAGTCATCACGCAGCTCTACTTCCCCGACGACACCCAGGCGTACGGCCGGGACTTCGCCGCGCTCAACGCCGCGGACCGGCTCCTCAACCGGGCCTGCACGATCACGCTCGCGGGCCCGAAGGACGGCCGCTACACCGGCGCCTTCGACTTCGTCATCCAGACCACGGCCAAGTAGCCGACCGCCGATCACTCAAGGATTTCCGTGATGCATACGAGCAAGTCATCCCGGCACCGGAAAGTCAGTCGGTCGCCGATGGTGGCGGCGCTGGCCGCAGGCGCCGTCGCGGTCGGGGGCCTGATCGCCGCCGGCACCGTCTGGGCCGGCCCCGCCCCCGCCGCCAAGGACGTGGCGGCCGCACCGGCGCGCGTCGCCGGACAGTGGCAGTCGACCGCGGTCCCGGTGGCCAAGGGCGATCTCACCGCCGTGGCCGCGCTCAGCGACAAGCAGGCCTGGTCCGTCGGCTACCGGCTGAAGAGCGCCACCGAGCTGGAGGCCCTGGCCCTGCACTGGGACGGCACCTCCTGGACGCAGCAGTCGACGCTGCCGAAGGACACCTTTCCGCAGGCGCTCGCCGTACGGTCGGCCAGTGACATCTGGGCGGTCGGCGCGACGGCGGCCCACTGGGACGGCACCTCCTGGACCACGCGCAACCTCGACCGCGACCCCGCGGGCCGGTTGACACCCGACGCGGTGGTGACGACGTCCGACGGGAAGGCCTGGACGGCCGGCCGCGCGGTGCCGCAGGGCATCAAGAACGGGGTGCCCGCCATCCAGGCATGGGACGGCACGGCCTGGCGCCGGCAGACCCTGCCCGACGTCGGCAAGGGCGAACTGACCAGCCTCACCGCCGTCGCACCGGACGACATCTGGGCGGCGGGCACGTCCTTCGCCACCGACAGCACCGTGGAGACGGCCCTGCTGCTGCACTGGGACGGCACCTCCTGGACGCGGGTCGCCGCGCCCGCGGGAGCCAAGGACGAGCACCGCTGGCTCAGCGGCATCACCGCACTGGGTGCCGACGACATATGGGCGGTGGGCGGTTCGACGTCCAAGGGAGGCGACCTCCCCTACGCGGTGCACTGGGACGGCAAGAAGTGGACCGACGTCAAGACACCCGCGATCGCCGACGGCCGGCTTCGGGCCGTCGGTAGGGCCGGGGACGGCGTGCTGTGGGCGGTCGGCGGCAAGGGTGCTGTCTCCGTCGCCCTGCGCTTCGACGCGCAGGAGCGCCGTTGGAAGCAGGCCGCCGACCCCGGTGTGGTGGTGCGAGGGTTCACCACTGTGCCGAGCAGCGCAGATCTGTGGACAGTGGGCATCGCCAAACAGGGCGACCTGGTTCCGGCGGTGACCCGCTTCACGGGCTGACCGGCACACCGAACCCGGGCCCGGACCACGCACCACGGTCCGGGCCCGGGCCGTGCCACATGCTCAGGCCGCGGCGAGCGCCAACGCCTGGAGCTTCTCCAGGCGCTCGCGCGATTCGTCGTCGAGAGGTGTGTAGCTGACCAGTCGGGGCCCGGCCGTCGGGCCCAGCCAGAGATTGTTGTGCTCCAGGTGCAGCAGGCCCACATGGGCGTTGCGGATCAGCTTGGTCCTGCCGCCCTGGCTGACCACCTCATGGCGCGCCCACACCTCACGGAACTCCGGCGAGGACGTCTCAAGACGCCCCAGCAGCGCCTTCCACGCGGGCTCGGCGAGATGCTCGGCCATCGACGCCCGGAACTTCGCGGCGAGCACCCGGGTGGCGTCCGCGAGATCGGATACCGCCGCCCGCCAGTCGTCGTTGGTGAAGGCCAGGATCATGCAGTTGCGGTCCTCCCGCGGCAGGGAGTCGAGGTCGCAGAACAGCCGTCCGTACGTGCGGTTGTACGCCAGGATGTCGTAACGGCTGTTCATGACGCAGGCGGGAAGCGGCTCGAGCTGCTCGAGCAGCTGCCGCAGGGCCGGCGTGACGGTCGGGCAGGGCGTGCCGGGCGCCGGATCGGCGGCGCCGGCCAGGGCGAAGAGATGGCTGCGCTCGCTCTGGTCGAGGAGGAGCGCGCGGGCGATGGCGTCGAGGACCTGCGGGGAGACCTGGATGTCCCTGGCCTGCTCCAGCCAGGTGTACCAGGTGACACCCACGGCGGAGAGATGCGCGACCTCCTCGCGGCGCAGACCGGGAGTCCGCCGGCGACGGCCGCGCGGCAGCCCGACCTGCTCGGGCGTGATCCGCTCGCGACGGCTGCGCAGAAAGCCCGCGAGCTCATGCCTACGTACGTCGGTCTCCTGCACCATCGTCGCCATGCTCCCAGGGTGCCGAATCGCTCAGACCATTGCCAGGTAGTGCTTGTACCAGGATAAAGACACTCTGGTACCAGGCTCCACGGGGGACGATCGTCGATGACGTGAGTGAGACCAGTGTCCTTTCCTCGAATCCCGTCGGCGCCGCCGAAGCCGCCGGGCCACAGCTCGGCCCGCTCGGGCTGTTCACCGTGCTGCTCGGCGCGGCGCTTCCGCTGATCGACTTCTTCATCGTCAATGTCGCCCTGCCGACCATCGAACACGACCTGGCCGCGGGCACGGCGCTGCTGGAACTGGTGGTCGCCGGGTACGCGCTCTCGTACGCCGTACTGCTCGTCCTCGGCGGACGGCTCGGGGACATGTACGGCCGCCGTCGGCTCTTTCTGATCGGCATGGCCGCCTTCGGACTGACTTCCCTGGCGTGCGGTCTCGCGCCGGACGCCTGGACGCTGGTCGGGGCACGGGTCGCCCAGGGCGCCGCTGCCGCGCTGATGGTGCCGCAGGTACTGGCCACGATCCAGGCAGCGACGGCCGGCCCGCGCAGGGCCAGGGCGATGAGCCTGTACGGGGCCACGGCCGGACTTTCGATGGTCGCCGGGCAGATCCTGGGCGGCGTCCTCGTCGCGGCCGACATCGCAGGCACCGGGTGGCGGGCGATCTTCCTGGTGAATGTGCCGGTGGCGCTGATCGGCCTGGTACTGGCGGCCCGCTCGGTCCCGAAGACACGCTCCGCCAACCCCGCGCCCGTGGACGTACCCGGCACGCTGCTGCTGACCGTGGCCCTGCTGACGCTGCTGGCGCCGCTGACGGAGGGACGGGATGCGGGCTGGCCGCTGTGGACATGGGTCGCGCTGGCGGTGTTCCCGGTCGCGGCGGTGGCCTTCTACCGGGTGGAGCGGCGAGCGGACCGGCAGGGGCGTACACCGCTGGTGCCGCCGAGCCTGTTCGGACTGCTCTCGCTGCGGCGCGGGCTTGCGCTGGTACTGCCGTTCTCGATCGGCTTCGGCGGCTTCATGTTCGTGGTCGCGGTGGCGCTGCAGCAGGGCCTCGGGATGGGAGCCGTGGCCGCCGGGATGGCGCTGGTGCCGATGGCGCTGGCCTTCTTCGGGGCGTCGCTGGCAGGACCGCGGCTGGTGGTGCGGTACGGCACCCGGATCGTGCCGGCGGGCGGAGCGCTCCAGGCCGTGGGCGTCGCGGTACTGGCCCTGACCGTCTGGCGCGGCTGGCCGGATCTGGGTTTCGTGGAACTGATGCCGGGCGTCGCGCTCGCCGGCTTCGGCCAGGGGCTCCAACTGCCGGTCATCTTCCGGATCGTGCTCTCCGAGATACCGCCGGAGCGGGCCGGGGTGGGCAGCGGCGTGATGGTGACGACCCAGCAGTCCGCACTGGCGCTGGGCGTGGCCACGCTGGGCTCGCTCTTCCTCTCGCTGGTCACGTCTGCGGGGATGCGTCAGGCGCTGACGGTCACGCTGCTGGTGCAGCTGGGGATGATCGTGCTGACGACGCTGCTGAGCCTGCGCCTGCCGCGCACGGTGAACTGACCCGGTGAACCGACCCGGTGAACCGACCCGGTGAACCGACCGGTGAACCGGGCTGCGCCGGACATGACCGTGGGCCCGGACCGCACCACGCGGTCCGGGCCCACGGTTGTGATCAGGCCTGGTTCTCCTGCGGCTCTTCGGGCGTGCTGCCGCCCTCGGCACGCTCGCGCATCTTGCGCACCAGCTCCTGCTTCTGGTCGGCGGCCGCCTTGCGATCGGCGTTGCGCGCGGGACCGTTGCCCTGCTGGTCGGCGCGCGACAGCTTCTTGCGCTGTCCGCCCACGCCGAGGAGGTTGTTCCGGCTCTTGGCCATGGGGTTCTCCCATTTGTGGTGAGAAGTGACTGGGGAATCGTCAGACGGGGGCGGGAGTCGACCGCCGCCCTCTCACTCGTAGATCGGGAGATACGCATACATGCGGGCCACGGTACCCCGCCGGGGACAGTGGGGACACCTGGATTGTTCGCGCGGGCCGCGCGGGCGAACTGGTCGAGCAGCTGCGGAAGATCATCAGGCGCTCGGGTCCACCGTCGCCTGGTGTGCCTCGACGAGGTGTTCCTCGGCTTTGAGCCAGGGCAGAAACTGCGCCCCCTTGCGCCAGCCACAGGTGTCGCAGGTCAGCGTCCGCTGCAAGCCTGATTTCTGTACGTGCACGACATGCTCACGGCCGTGCTGATCCCATCTGCTGACCTTGCTTGTGGTCAATGACGGCATCGTTCCTCCTGGTGATGAGTGCGCCCAGTGTGCAGCACGTTCAACATCAACGGCAGCACCTTGTCGAGCTGTTGCTCCAGACGTCGCCCGCCGGGCGCTCAGGCGCCACCTTCCAGGAAGCGGAGTACCGCCAGCACCCTGCGGTGATCCGCGCCGACGCGCGGCAGGTCGAGTTTGGCGAGGATGCTGTTGATGTGTTTCGCGACGGCACTTTCGCTGATCACCAGCCGGTCGGCGATTCCGGCGTTGGAGCGGCCCTCCGCCATCAGCGCGAGCACGTCCCGTTCGCGCTCGGTCAGCCGCTCCAGCGGATCGCTCTGCCGCCGCACCAGGAGCTGTGCGACGACCTGCGGGTCGAGGGCGGTTCCGCCCTCGGCGACCCGTCGCAGCACTTCGATGAACTCCTCGACGTCCGCTACGCGTTGTTTGAGGAGGTAGCCGATGCCGCTGGTGTTGGCGGCGATGAGCTCGGCGGCGTACCGCTCCTCCACATACTGCGACAGCATCAGGACGGCGGTGTCCGGCCACTGCTGTCTGAGCCGGAGTGCGGCCCGTACGCCTTCGTCGGTGAAGCCGGGCGGCATCCGGACATCGACGACGGCTATGTCGGGGCGGTGTTCCCCGACCGCGGCCAACAGCCCTTCGGCGTCGCCGGTTTCCGCGACGACCTCGAATCCGGCCATCTCGAGGATCTTGACCACGCCGACCCTGAGCAGGACGGAATCCTCGGCGATCACAGCGCGCACGGCAGCTCCACAGTCATGACGGTCGGGCCCCCGGTGGGGCTGCTCATGCGGAAGGTCCCGTCGACGGACCCCACGCGTTGGGCGAGTCCTTTGAGACCGGTGCCGCCGGCCGGATCGGCGCCGCCCGCGCCGTCGTCGGCGATGACCACCCGCAGTATCTCGCCAAGTCGGGACACGGTCACATCGGCACGGGTCGCGTGCGCGTGCTTGGCGATGTTGGTGAGTGCCTCGGAGGCGACGAAGTAGGCGACTGCTTCGACGGCGGGGGCGGCTCGCTGCGGCAGGTCGACCCGTAGCCGTACGGGCAGTGGCGCGCGGGCGGCCAGGCCGGAGAGGGCTGCGTCGAGGCCGAGTTCATCGAGTACGGACGGGTGGAGGCCGCGCACGAGATGGCTGAGTTCCTCGATCGACTCCTTGGCTTCGCGGTGTGCGTCGTCGATCACTTGCCGCACCTCGGGCGGCAGGTCCTTGAGTGTCACTTTGGCGATCCCGAGGTTCAGTGCCAGTGATACGAGCCGTTGCTGGGCGCCGTCGTGGAGATCGCGTTCGATGCGGCGGCGTTCGGCGTGGGCGGCGTCGACCGCTCCGGCCCGGCTTTCGGTGAGGTCTTCGACGCGCTGCTCGAGTTCCGCGGCCCGGGTGTCCCTGAGGAGGGCGGGGGCGATGCGGTTCTCCAGCCGTACCAGGGCTCCGGCGAGGCTCGGCACGGCGGCCAGTGCGACTACGCCGGCGGCCATGACGTAGGCGGCCTGGGTGGTGTAGCCGGGGTGTCCGATCCGCCAGTCCGCCGGCAGCATGATCCAGGCGTAGATGGTGGTGGCGGCCGCGCCGGCCACCAGGAGCGCGAGGACGAGCAGTTCGAGTATCCCGAGGCAGGGCCCGGCGAGGAAGTTGTACGCGAACTGCCGTCTCGCCACGGCGAATCGGATCCGGGGCAGGTCCACACCGCACAGTTCGCGATAGCGCCATCGGTGGGCCTCGGTGAGGCCGAATCCGGCGATGGCGATCAGGACGACGGGAATGGGAAGGATCACCGGGGCGTCGGAGGAGGTGCCGCTGAAGGTTGCGACGGCCAGTCTCGCGGTCCAGAGGAACAACGGTGCTGTGACGAGGTGCAGGAGCATCCCGGAGGCGATGAAGGACATGTCGCGCCGCAGCCGGGTGAGGGAGCGGCGGAGCCGGGGCGGGATGGTCATGATCAAACCGTATGTGGTGGGCATGTCCGGCCGCCATGAAGCCTGTTGCCGGTTCCGGGGTGCAACTGGTGCCACCCCAAGTCGGTAAGCAGTGTTACTGACTGTGACGACATGGAACAGGAGTGTTGATCACGAGCCCGAAGGCCGGGTTCGTGACTGCCGAAAGAGGCGCGCTCCATGGCTCTCATTGCCTTCAACTCCCCTGTCGCCACTGCCCGGTTGCCCAGGTGGCAGGGCCGGTTGCTGACCGGTGCGGGACTGGCTCTGCTGCCCTGGACGGGCTTTCTGGCGGCGACGCTTCCGCCGGGCGAAGCGGCGGCATGGGTGGCGCTGGATGCTCTGGAGGCGGCCTGTCTGCTGACGGCGGGCAGTCGGCTCGTACGGGGTGAGGGCGGCCATCGGGCGGCGGCGGCCGGTGCCGCGCTGCTGCTGGTGGCCGATGCCTGTGCGGACCTGCTGACGTCGGCGCCGGGCGCCGAGCTGGCGCAGGCGGTGGCGATGGCGGTGTGTGCGGAGCTGCCGCTGGCGGCCCTGTGCGTGGACCTTGCCGTACGGACACATGCGAGGGCCGGCCGGGCTCCTGGCCCGGCCGGCCCTCGAACGTCAGCGAGCGGTCAGCAGCCGAGCAGGCGGCTGCCCAGGTAGCCCTGGATCTGGTCCAGGGAGACGCGCTCCTGCTTCATGGTGTCGCGCTCGCGCACGGTGACCGCGTTGTCGTCGAGGGTGTCGAAGTCGACGGTGACGCAGTACGGCGTGCCGATCTCGTCCTGGCGGCGGTAGCGGCGGCCGATGGCGCCGGCGTCGTCGAACTCGATGTTCCAGTTCTTGCGCAGGTCGGTGGCGAGGCCCTTGGCCTTCGGCGACAGCTGCGGGTTGCGGGAGAGCGGCAGCACGGCGACCTTGACCGGCGCGAGGCGCGGGTCGAGGCGCATCACGGCGCGCTTCTCCATGACGCCCTTGGCGTTGGGTGCCTCGTCCTCGTTGTACGCGTCGAGGAGGAAGGCGAGCATGGCGCGGCCGACACCGGCGGCGGGCTCGATGACGTACGGGGTCCAGCGCTCGCCGGCTTCCTGGTCGAAGTACGACAGGTCGTGGCCGGAGGCCTTGGAGTGCGCGGAGAGGTCGTAGTCGGTGCGGTTGGCGACGCCCTCGAGCTCGCCCCACTCGCTGCCGCCGAAGCTGAAGCGGTACTCGATGTCGGCGGTGCGCTTGGAGTAGTGGGAGAGCTTCTCGGCCGGGTGCTCGTACCAGCGCATGTTCTCCTCACGGAGACCAAGGTCGCGGTACCAGTTCCAGCGCTGCTCCATCCAGTATTCCTGCCACTGCTCGTCCTCACCGGGCTTGACGAAGAACTCCATCTCCATCTGCTCGAACTCGCGGGTGCGGAAGATGAAGTTGCCGGGAGTGATCTCGTTCCGGAAGGACTTGCCCATCTGCGCGATGCCGAACGGCGGCTTCTTGCGCGAGGTCTGCTGCACCTGGCCGAAGTTGGTGAAGATGCCCTGCGCGGTCTCGGGGCGCAGGTAGGCGACCGAGCCGGAGTCCTGCGTCGGGCCGAGGTGCGTGGAGAGCAGGCCGGAGAAGCTCTTGGGCTCGGTGAAGGTGCCCTTGTTGCCGCAGTTGGGGCAGTTGAGGTCGGCGAGGCCGTGCTCGGGGGCCTTGCCGTGCTTCTCCTCGTACGCCTCTTCCAGATGGTCCGCGCGGAAGCGCTTGTGACAGGAGGTGCACTCGGTGAGCGGGTCGGTGAAGGTGGCGACGTGACCGGAGGCCTCCCAGACCTCGCTGGCCAGGATCACCGACGAGTCGATACCGACGACGTCCTCGCGCGAGGTGACCATGTAGCGCCACCACTGGCGCTTGATGTTCTCCTTCAGCTCGACACCCAGCGGCCCGTAGTCCCAGGCGGCGCGCTGACCACCGTAGATCTCGCTGCACGGGTAGACGAAGCCACGGCGCTTGCTCAGGTTGACGATGGTGTCGATCTTGTCGGCGGCCACGGTGCTCTCTTCATTACGACGACGACGAACGGCGAATGCTTCAGGTTACCGGCGGCCGCACCCCCTGGATCAAATCGGTTCCGGGTACGGGGGGCTCAGCAGCTTTGTTGACAATCGTTTCCAGTTTTGTTGAAAATGACTGTCATGAACGTACGCCGCCTCATACCCACCACTGCCGCCGCCGGAGCCGTCGCCCTCGGTCTCATGACCGTCTCCGCCTGCTCCAGCTCCAATGCCGCCGACGGCAGCAGCGGCGGCAAGCTGAAGGTGGTGGCGTCGTTCTATCCGATGCAGTACCTCGCCGAGGAGATCGGCGGCGACCATGTCTCCGTCTCGACCCTCACCAAGCCGGGCGTCGAGCCGCATGAGCTGGAGCTCAAGCCCCGCCAGACCGCCGAGCTGAACGAGGCGGGCTTCATCCTCTACCTCAAGGGCATCCAGCCCGCCGTCGACAAGGCCATCGCCCAGTCCGAGGCGAAGAACAAGGTCGACGCCGCCGGTCTCACCAAGCTCGAGCACCACGGCACCGAGGGCGGCCACAGCCACGAGGGCGAAGCGGCCGGCCACGACGAGCACGGGCATGCGGGCGAGGGCGAGGCGGGTGCCGACCCGCACATCTGGCTCGACCCGGTGAAGTACGCCGAGGTCGCCAAGGGCGTCGGAAAGTCCCTCGAGAAGGCCGACCCGGACCACGCCGCGGACTACCGGAAGAACACCGACGCACTGGTCACGAAGCTCGACGGGCTGAACCGCACGTACCAGCAGGGCCTGAAGAACACGGCAACCAAGACCTTTTTCACCACCCACTCCGCCTTCGGCTACCTCGCCGAGCGCTACGGCCTGGACCAGGAGGGCATCGCGGGCCTCGACCCCGAGTCCGAGCCCAGCCCGGCCCGTATCAAGGACCTCCAGGCCATCGCGAAGAAGGACAAGGTCACCACGGTCTTCTTCGAGACGCTCGCCAGCGACAAGACCGCCAAGACCCTCGCCAAGGACGCCGGACTGAAGACGGACGTCCTCGACCCGCTCGAAGGAATTACGGACAAGTCCAAGGGCGCTGACTACATCGAGGTGATGCAGTCCAACCTCGCCGCGCTGCAGAAAGCTCTCGGCGCGAAGTGACATCGATCGGTACGCACACACCGGAGGCCCGAGACATGGAGCCCGTCATATCCGTCCGCGGGGCCCAGGCCACGCTCGGCTCGCGCCCGGTACTGCGCGGCATCGACCTCACCGTCCAGCGCGGTGAGGTCGTCGCCCTGCTCGGCGCCAACGGCTCGGGGAAGTCGACGGCCGTGCGTTCCGTGATCGGCCAAGTGCCGCTCACCGGCGGCGAGATCGCCCTGTTCGGCACGGAACTGCGCCGTTTCCGCGAGTGGGCGCGCATCGGTTACGTACCGCAGCGCACGACCGCCGCGAGCGGTGTGCCCGCGACGGTGCGCGAAGTCGTCTCCTCGGGCCGGCTGTCGCGTACGAGGCTGGGCCGGGAGTCCCGCGCGGACCGGGCCGCCGTCAAACGCGCCATCGAGCTCGTCGGGCTCACCGACCGCGCCAAGGACTCCGTGAACGCGCTCTCCGGCGGCCAGCACCAGCGGGTCCTCATAGCCCGCGCGCTCGCCTCCGAGCCCGAACTGCTGATCATGGACGAGCCGATGGCGGGCGTCGACCTGGGCAGCCAGGAGATCCTCGCCGGAACACTGCGCGAGCAGGTCGCGGCCGGGACGACAGTCCTGCTGGTCCTGCACGAGCTCGGACCGCTGGAGCCCCTGATCGACCGCGCGGTGGTGCTGCGCGACGGCTGTGTGGTCCATGACGGGCCGCCGCCGAAGGCCGTGGGCCAGCATGCGCTGCCCGGCCACGACCACGTACATCCGCACGCGGCCGACGAGCCGCTCCGCACGGGACTGCTGACCTGATCATGGAAATCCTCGACACTGCTTTCATGCAGCGGGCGCTCATCGCGGCCGTGCTGGTCGGCATCACGGCACCCGCCATCGGCATCCATCTGGTGCAGCGCCGCCAGGCGCTGATGGGCGACGGCATCGGCCATGTCGCGATGACCGGTGTCGGCCTCGGCTTCCTGCTGTCGACCAACCCGATCTGGATGGCGACGCTCGTCTCGATCGTGGGCGCAGTCACCATGGAACTGATCCGGATGTACGGACGCACTCGCGGCGATATCGCGCTGGCGATGCTCTTCTACGGCGGTATGGCCGGCGGTGTGCTGCTGATCAACCTCTCGGACACCGGCTCCACGGCCAATCTCAGCTCGTTCCTGTTCGGCTCGCTCTCCACCGTCTCCGACGCGGACCTCACCGCGATTCTGCTGCTGGCCGCCTTTGTGGTGCTGGTCTCGCTGGGGCTGCGCAGGCAGTTGTTCGCGGTCAGCCAGGACGAGGAGTTCGCGCGGGTCACCGGTCTGCCGGTGCGTGCGCTGAATCTCCTGATCGCGGTGACCGCGGCGGTCACCGTCAGTGTGGCGATGCGGGTGGTCGGGCTGCTGCTGGTCAGCGCGCTGATGGTGGTGCCGGTGGCCGCGGCGCAGCAGATTTCGCGGTCCTTCAAGGCCACGTTCGCGCTGGCGGTGGGGATCGGTGTGACGGTCGCACTGGCCGGAACGACCACCTCCTACTACCAGGATGTGCCGCCGGGCGCGACGATAGTGCTGCTCGCCATCGGCATCTTCGTGGTGCTGACCGCACTCGCCGCACCCCTGGCGAGGCGGCGTGCGCGCACACTGGAGGCGAGCGGGGCGGAGTGCACCGTGGACATGCCCGGCACGCGACGGCCCGGCGCCGACGTCAAGGTCTGAGCTCAGGCCTGGCAGAATGGCCCGACATATGTGCGGGCGAACGAGGAGGCACCTGTGGCGACGGCGCCAACCGGCGGAAATGCAGCCCCAGTGCGGGGCCGGTCGACCCGGCAGCGGACCGCGGTTGCGGCGGCGCTCGACGAGGTGGACGAGTTCCGCAGCGCGCAGGAGCTGCATGACATGCTCAAGCACCGCGGCGACTCGGTGGGCCTGACGACGGTCTACCGCACGCTGCAGTCGCTCGCGGACGCGGGCGAGGTGGATGTGCTGCGCACGTCCGACGGCGAGTCGGTGTACCGGCGCTGCTCGACCGACGACCACCATCACCATCTGGTGTGCCGGGTCTGCGGAAAGGCCGTCGAGGTCGAGGGGCCTGCGGTGGAGCAGTGGGCGGAGACGATCGCGTCGCAGCACGGGTACGTGAATGTGGCGCACACGGTGGAGATCTTCGGTACGTGCGCGGAGTGCGCGGGCTCCTCGGCGGAGGGCTGACGGCTCCTGGACGGAGGGCGGACCGGGTTTGAGGTCCGACGCCCCGGGGCGGGGCGGGGGCCCTTGGGGCGCCCGTCGGCGTTCGGTGCCCCCGGGTTCGCGGCGCGAAGCCGCCGCCGCACCGGGGGTGTCGGGGCGTCAGCCCCCAACGTCCTCCCACTCGGAGTGGGACCCGCTGCCTGCGGCCGCGGCACGAAGCTGCCGTAAGCGGGTGTGGGGGCTCCGGCCCCCAACGCCCCCGCGCCTGCGCTCTGCGGCGCGAAGCTGCCGCTCCGGGGTGCGGGGGCGTCAGCTCCCTCAACAGGGGGCCTGGGGGCACCGCCCCCAGTTTCGGGAAGGGGCGGGGTGGGGGAAATCCCCCGCTCATGCAGACGTGCCCTCGGGCCGCCCCCGCATCGCCTCGAGCTCCTCGTTCGGGATCGCGCCGCCGAAGCGGCGGTCGCGCTGCGCGTACTCCAGGCAGGCACGCCACAGATCGCGGCGGTCGAAGTCCGGCCACAGCACGTCCTGGAACACCATCTCGGCGTAACTGCTCTGCCAGATCAGGTAGTTGGAGGTGCGCTGCTCGCCGCTCGGGCGCAGGAACAGGTCCACGTCCGGCATGTCCGGGTAGTACAGGTACTTGGCGAAAGTCTTCTCGTTGACCTTGGACGGGTCCAGCCTGCCCGCCGCCACATCGCGCGCGATGGCCTGCGCCGCGTCCGCAACCTCCGCGCGGCCGCCGTAGTTGACGCAGAAGTACAGCGTCATCTTGTCGTTGTCCTTGGTCTGCTCCTGGGCGACCTGGAGCTCCTGGACGACCGACTTCCACATCTTCGGCATCCGGCCGACCCAGCGGATACGGATGCCGAGTTCGTCCATCTCGTCGCGGCGGCGCCGGATGACGTCCCGGTTGAAGTTCATCAGGAAGCGCACCTCGTCGGGCGAGCGCTTCCAGTTCTCGGTGGAGAAGGCGTACAGGGAGAGGTTCTTGACGCCCATCTCGATGCAGCCCTTGAGTACGTCGAGGACGACGCCCTCGCCGACCTTGTGCCCCTCGGTGCGCGGCAGCCCGCGCTCCTTGGCCCAGCGGCCGTTGCCGTCCATGACGCACGCCACATGGTTCGGCACCAGCTCGCCCGGGATCTTTGGCGGGCGCGCGCCGGAGGGGTGCGGCTCGGGGACCTTGTACTCGCGGCGGGACCGGCCCAGGATTCCGCGTCGTGCCATGCGGTTCACATCTCCTATTTCTCTACTTCGACGTACCTCAGCGAGCGCAGGCCGCGCTCCAGGTGCCAGTGCAGATAGGCGGACACGAGCCCGCTGCCCTCCCGGACGTGGCGCGCCTCGCACGCGTCCGCCGTCGGCCAGTCACCGGTCAGCAGCGCGCTGAGCAGCCCGATGGCCTCCGCAGAGGGTACGACGCTGCCGGGCACCCGGCAGTCGCCGCATATGACGCCGCCGGCGGCGACGGAGAAGAACCGGTTCGGCCCGTGCAGGCCGCATTTCGCGCAGTCGTCGAAGCTGGGTGCGTAGCCGTTGACGGCGAGGGAGCGCAGCAGGAACGCGTCGAGGACGAGATTCGGGGCGTGCTCGCCGCGGGCGAGGGTGCGCAGGGCGCCGACGAGGAGAAGGTACTGCTGGACGGCGGGCTCGCCCTCGTGGTCGGTGAACCGTTCGGCGGTCTCCAGCATGGCGGTGCCGGCGGTGTAGCGGGCGTAGTCGGTGACGATGGCGCCGCCGTACGGAGCGATGGTCTCGCTCTGGGTGCAGAGCGGGAGCCCGCGGCCGACGAGTTCGCTGCCGCGCGCGAAGAACTGCACATCGACGTGCGAGAAGGGCTCGAGCCGGGCACCGAACTTGGACTTGGTGCGCCGGACGCCACGGGCGACGGCACGGACGCGGCCGTGACTGCGGGTGAGCAGCGTGATGATGCGGTCGGCCTCGCCCAGTTTCTGGGTGCGGAGGACGACGCCGTCGTCACGGAACAGGCTCATGCGGTCATTGTCCCGTACGGAGTGCCGCCCACCGCCATCGGATGGTCAATCCTCCACGCGCTCCTCAAGGCATACGGTCACCGAGTCTCCGGCCTCCTTGCCGATCGCCTTGCGTACGTCGGCCTTGACCGGCAGCTTGTGCGTGCCGTCGCCCAGAGCCATGAAGGAGCTCCGGAACGGGTGACCGTCGATCGTGCCCCGGACCTTGACCAGGCCCCGGGTGCCGAAGTACTCGACCGACTCGGGCCACACCAGATAGGTCCAGCCGCCCTTCGCAGGGCTCTTCTGCAGCGTTGCGCTGAATTGTTTGTCCATACAGATATGACGGCGCGAGGCGGCCGGACTCATCGCACCCCCCTGGATGCCTGGCGGAGCAGGTCCGGTCGGGTTTCGCGATGAACCATTCCATAGAAGAATTGGACAAACACCTCTGACGTGCAGGCCACGCCACCATTGCAGCGATCGGGGCCAGCGTGTCGTCCAGCGATACCAGGTCGAGTACGCACCCCTTCGGCACTACGAGCGCTGAAGGTGCGGCGGAGCGTGACGACGTACTGACTGATGCCGTCCTCAAAGCCGTCGAGGTGACCGGGGCCCATGCGGGGAGTGTGTTCCTGATCTCGCGCAACCGTCACACGCTGGTACTCGCCGCAGCGGCCGGTATGCCGCCTTCCCTGCTCGGCGGCTGGCGGCGGATTCCTGTGAACAGTCCCATCCCCGTGGCGGAGGCGTTCCGCTCCAGGCGGACGGTCCATCTGGTCGACGCCGATGAGACCATGCGGCGATTTCCTCAGCTCGCAGTGGCATTGCCCTACCCTTTCGGCTCCGCCTCCGTACCGGTCACGGCGGGGCAGGAGACCTTTGGGTCCATGGCCGTGGTGTGGGCAGCCAGGGCCGACGGAAAAGGGCTGTCCAAGTCGCAGCGACGGCAGTTGCGCACCGCGGCCGGCCGCCTCGGCGTATCGCTCGCCGAGCTGACCGCGCGCGGCGCCGACGTCGGGTGCGACATGGAGACCGTTCCGGTGGAGGTCCCGGTACCTTCCGCCTCGGCGCTACGGGTAGGCCTGTTCGACTGGAACCTCGACACCGGAGCCCTCGAAGCCGATGCCACGTTGTGTGCGATCTTCGGCCTCGCCCCGGACGAGTACGACGGACGAGCGGCCACGCTGGCGGCCCAGGTGCACCTCGCGGACCGTCCCGGTTTCCGGGCTGCCGCCCGTACCGCGGTCGAGGAGGGCCGCGTCCTCGCCCGGGACATGCGCGTGCCGGAGAAGGGCGGCGGTCACCGCACCATCGGGCTGTGGGGCCGGGTACCCGGGACCGCCGCCGGCCGGGAGGCGCGGCCCCATCTGGTGGGCGGGGTCCTTGACCTCGGGGCCGGTACGGCCGCCGTCGCGGCGATCGAACGTCTCACGGACGGCTTCTTCTCGCTCGACCGAGAGGGTCGTGTGACCTACGCCAACCACACTCTGGTGCGGTTGCTGCGCGTACGCAGGGAGGATCTGGTGGGCCGACGCCCCTGGGACGTCCTGCCATGGCTGGCCGATCCCGCCTACGAAGACCGTTTCCGGGCCGCCAGGGTCTCCCAACAGCCCGTCTCCTTCCTGGCCCAATCCCCCGACCAGTGGCTTGTGTTCTCGCTCCGCCCGGATGCGCAGGGCATGACCGGCTGGGCAGCGCCGGCCGGACAGCCGGTCCCGGCCGAGGCCGAGCCCGGAGCACCCCCCGCGGAGCCAGGAGGGGCCGCCCCGTCCTCGTCGCGGCCCGCCCCGACGCGCCTGGGCGCCATCTATCGCGTCCTTCAGATGAGCAGCGCCCTGACCGAGGCGGTCACCGCCCGCGAAGTGTGCGATGTCGTCGCCGACCAGCTCCTGCCCGCCGTCGGCGGTCATCGACTGGCGATATACGTGGTGCACGAGGGGCACCTGCGCCTGCTGTCGCAGCGTGGCTACCGCGAGAGCTTTCTGGAGCGGTTCGAGGGCAGGTCGCTGCATCACGGCCGGGGACCCCTGACCGGGGCGCTGACCTCCGGGGCCCCGCTGTTCATCGAATCACGGGAAGAGTTCTTGCGGGCCTATCCCGAGCTCCACGCCGAGTCCAGCTCCATTGTGTTCCTGCCCCTGATCGCCTCCAGCCGCCCCGTGGGTGCCTGCATCCTGGGCTTCGACGAGGCCCATCGGTTCTCCGACGAGGAACGAAGCCTCCTCACCGCGCTGAGCGGGCTGATCGCCCAGGCACTGGAACGAGCCAGGCTCTACGACGCCGAATTCACCCTCGCCCGGGGCCTGCAGAACGCGCTGCTTCCGCACCGACTGCCCACACTGCCGGGTATCCGCGTCACCGGCCGGTATCTGCCCGGTACCCGCGGGATGGACATCGGCGGCGACTGGTACGACGTGATCCCCACCGACCGCGGCGTCGTGCTGGTCGTCGGAGACGTCGAGGGCCACAACGTCGCCGCCGCAGCCACCATGGGCCAGTTGCGAAGCGCGGTACGGGCCTTCGCGTCCGCAGGCCACCGACCGAGCGATGTGATCGCCAGTACCAACCGGCTGCTCCTCGACCTCGACCCCGGGCTCCTCGCCAGCTGCTGCTACGTCCTCCTCGACCCGGGTCCGGGAGTCGCGCGCGTGGTCCGCGCGGGCCACTGCCCGCCCCTGCTGCGCCGGCCCGACGGACACACCGAGATCCTGGATCTGCCGGGCGGTCCGCTACTCGGAGTGGAGCGCGCCGCCGACTACCCGGAATCGGAGCTGACTCTCCTGCCCGGCTCGGTTCTGGCCCTCTATACGGACGGACTGATCGAGTCACGCGAGTCCGACATCGGTGTGGGTTTGGACAGGCTGCGGACCTCGCTGGCCCATGCCGGTGCGGGTTCCCTGGAAGAACTGGCCGACGCACTCCTGCGGGACGCCCGCCAGTCCCCGAACCGGATGGACGACATCGCGCTGCTCCTCACCATGTACACCCACACCTCGCGGCCCACGCCCCCCGCCGGGTGAGCAGAAGCGGGCACCAGACCCCCCCCTCGGCCCCGTCCTCGTCATCAGAGCCGCCGGTTGGACCGCCTTCGCCGAGGGTGTCCGGCGCCGGGCGGCGTCATCTCCGCGTCCTTGTTGATGGCGCGGGCCAGGATGATCCCGATGAAGATCAGCCCGACGCCGAACCAGGACGCCGCGGCGTCGAAGATCAGGGAGACGACGCCCACCGGGATGATCAGGCCCGCCAGCGGGATCAGCAGGTTGCGCACCGGCGGGGGCTCACCGGTGCCGTTCCGGCTGCGGACGACCTGTGGGTACCACTCGGTGAAGCTCAGCGCGGTGACGATCGCCCCGATCTGGATGATCCACGCGGTCCAGAGGTTGTCCGCGTTGTGCAGGACAAGGTCGCCGAAGCCGCCCGCGACGGCCGCCACGAGGAAGGCCGTGCCCCAGACGCCGGTGATCACATAGTTGATACGGAGGAACTCCCGCGACCTCCAGTACTCCGGGCTGACCCGTTCCCGTCCGTACTGCACCGTGAAGGGCACCCGTACGGCCATGGAGCCGAAGGCGATGACCACCAGCGCGAGGTTGGAGATCTCGCCCGCATACGTCTCCAGCCATGTGTGGGTGCCCGGCGAGGAGGCGGCTCCGACGGCGGTCAGTACGGCGAAGAAGACGACGTCCGACACCTCGAGGATCTTGAGCGAGGTGCCGCGGTAGAGCATCCGCGCCGCGATGAGGAGCGCCACCGACACCGCGAGGGCGAGGCCCACCGCCAGTTCGAAGCGGCCCGGTCCGACCAGGACCGAGAAGATGATCCACGGGGACATCGCGACGATCGGGCTCTCGAGCGCGGCGGCGAGACGGCCGCCGGGTGCCGTGCCTGCGACAGCTTTCATTGCGGGGGCCCCTTCGCCGGGCAGATCCTCCTGGTTTTCCAGGGTGCGGCCAGATCCCCCGCCGCGCTACAGGGGTTCAGATGTCGCGCGGGGCGTCGACGATCTGGGACAGCGCCACCGTCAGCGCGTTCTCGCGGGTGAAGACATCCACCGCGCCGAGGCGGCCCAGCCATTTGCGGTGCATGGCGGCCTCGACCTTGTCGGCGACGGCCGATACAGGTGTCCAGGTCCAAACGGGCGAGCTGGTCGTGGGCCCGCAGGACGCCGGGGACGGGGCCCTGCGGGCGGCCCGCGAGCGGGAGGTTAGGGTTTCCTTACCCCGCCCCCTCCCGGGTGCCGGGTCATAGATCAGGCTTATGGGTTCATAGGTACAGGGCGGGTACCGCGGTGGGAGCGCCGTTGCCAGGGTGGCGTAGGAGAGTCGGCTCGCTCCGCACGCGCCGGGCCGTCTCACTCACCGGGTCACGCCCCGTGGACCTCGTTCGAAGGGAACATTCATGCCCCGCCCTCTGCGGATCGCGATCGTCGGTGCCGGCCCCGCCGGGATTTACGCCGCCGACGCACTGCTGAAGTCCGAGGCCGCAGTCGAGCCCGGCGTCTCCATCGACCTCTTCGAGCGGATGCCCGCGCCGTTCGGCCTGATCCGGTACGGCGTCGCGCCCGACCACCCGCGGATCAAGGGCATCGTCACCGCCCTGCACCAGGTCCTGGACAAGCCGCAGATACGTCTCTTCGGAAATGTCGACTACCCGAGCGACATCGGCCTGGACGATCTGCGCGAGTTCTACGACGCGGTGATCTTCTCCACCGGCGCGGACGCGGACCGGGCCCTGGACATCCCCGGCATCGAGCTGGACGGCTCGTACGGAGCCGCAGACTTCGTGTCCTGGTACGACGGCCACCCGGACGTGCCGCGCACCTGGCCGCTGGACGCGGAGAAGGTGGCCGTGCTCGGCGTCGGCAATGTCGCCCTGGATGTGGCCCGTATCCTCGCGAAGACCGCGGACGAGCTGCTGCCGACCGAGATCCCGCCGAATGTGTACGACGGCCTCGCCGCCAACAAGGCCCTCGAGGTGCATGTGTTCGGGCGGCGAGGCCCCGCGCAGGCCAAGTTCAGCCCGATGGAGCTGCGCGAGCTCGACCACTCCCCGAACATCGAGGTCATCGTCAACCCCGAGGACATCGACTACGACGAGGGCAGCATCGCCACCCGCCGGGCCAACAAGCAGGCCGACATGGTCGCGAAGACGCTGGAGAACTGGGCGATCCGGGATGTCGGCGACCGGCCCCACAAGCTGTTCCTGCACTTCTTCGAGTCCCCGACCGAAGTCGTCGGCGAGGACGGCCGCGTGGTCGGGCTGCGTACGGAGCGCACCCGGCTGGACGGCACCGGCAATGTCACCGGCACGGGTGAGATGCATACCTGGGACGTGCAGTCGGTCTACCGGGCGGTGGGCTATCTCTCCGACGAACTGCCCAAGCTCCCCTTCGACTTCCTCACCGGCACGGTCCCGCACGAGGGCGGCCGGGTCATCGAGGGCGGCGAGCACATGCAGTCGACGTACGTAACGGGCTGGATCAAGCGTGGCCCGGTCGGCCTGATCGGCCACACCAAGGGCGATGCCAACGAGACGGTCGCCAACCTGCTGGACGACCACGGCAATGGCCGCCTGCACACGCCCGTCGCGCCGGGCCCCGAGGCGGTCGTCAACTTCCTTGAGGGCAGGGGCGTTCGCTACACGACGTGGGAGGGCTGGCACCGCCTGGACGAGGCGGAGCGCGCGCTGGGTGCGGCGGAAGGCCGCGAGCGCGTGAAGATCGTCGACCGCGAGGGCATGCTGCGGTCGAGCGAGGCGTAGGCCACTGGGGCGCCGCCCCGGACCCCGCGCCTCAATCGCCGGCGGGGCTGGATCGCCCGGCCCGTTGTCGGGGCTCCGCCCCGGACCCCGTGCCTCAAACGCCGGCGAGGCTGGATTTTCCGCCGGACGGGCAGAACCTTCAAGCCCGTCCGGCGATTGAGGACACGCGGCCGAAGGTCGCGTACGGGGCCGGGGCGAAGCCCCCATCCGCGCCGCGGAGCCGCCCCCCCGGTCACCGACTACGCGTCGCCCGGGACCACCAGCCCCGACTCGTACGCCACGATCACCAGTTGGGCGCGGTCCCGGGCCCCCAACTTGCCCATGATCCGGCTGACATGGGTCTTCGCGGTGAGCGGGCTCAGGCCGAGCCTCTCGGCGATCTCGGTGTTGTTCAGGCCCCGGGCCACCAGCGCGAGGACCTGGCGTTCGCGCTCGGAGAGGCCGTCCGGGCCGCCGGTGGTGGGCGGATCGGACGGGGCGCGCAGCACGCGGGCGATCAGCCTGGACGTGGGGCCCGGGGAGAGCAGGGACTCCCCCGCCGCCACCGTCCTGATCGCGGCGAGGAGGTCGGCCGGTTTGGTGTCCTTCACCAGGAAGCCGGACGCGCCCGCGCGCAGCGCCTCGACGATGTGCTCGTCGGTGTCGTACGTGGTGAGCACCAGGACCTTGACCCCGGCGAGGTCGTCGTCGGCGGCGATCAGGCGGGTCGCTTCGATGCCGTCGAGTTCGGGCATGCGGATGTCCATGACGACGAGGTCGGCGCGTTCGGTGCGGGCGAGTTCGACGGCCTCGGCGCCGGTGCCCGCCTGGCCGACGACCTCCATGTCGCGGGCGGACTCGACGAGCATCGCGAAGGCGGCGCGTACGAGCCTCTGGTCGTCGGCGAGCAGTACTCGAATGACGCTCATGCCAGGGCCTCCGATTGCTGGAGCGGCAGGGCCGCCGCGACCTCGAACCCGCCGCCGTCGCGCGGGCCGGCTGCCAGTGTCCCCCCGACGCTGCGGGCGCGCTCACGCATCCCGACGATGCCGTAGCCGGAGCCTTCGGTGGCGCCGGGGGCGGTGCCGTCGTCGGTGACGGTGACACGGAGGTGGCCGTCGGCGGCGGCGACCGCGACGCGGATGCGGACGCCGGGGCCGCCGTGGCGTACGGCATTGGTCAACGACTCCTGCACGATGCGGTACGCGGCGGCCTCGACGGCGGGCGCGATGCGCGTCCGGCCCGTACGCACCTCCAGGTCCGCCCTTGCCGCCCGTACGAGACCGGGCAGCGCGGACAGATCGGGCAGAGGGCCGGCGGCGTCCGGGCCGTCCGAGCCGTCCGAGCCGTCCGCCCTCAACACCTCCAGGGTGGTGCGGAGTTCACCGCGGGCCGTGCGGCAGGTGTCGGTGATGTCGTCGAGGGCCTTGGCGATGGCGGCGCGGTCGAGCCGGTCGGGATCGACGGTCAGGACATGGGAGGCGACGGACGTCTGCACGCCGATGAGCGTGATGGAGTGGGCGAGGAGATCGTGCAGATCGCGGGCGATGCGCAGGCGTTCCTCAGCGACGCGGCGGGCGGCCTCCTCCTCGCGGGTGCGCTCGGCGCGTTCGGCGCGGCCGACGACGGAGGCGATGTAGCGGCGGTAGGTGCGCACGTCCACTCCGAAGATGAGCACGGCGAGGATCCAGCCGGAGGTGCGCAGTGTCTCCAGGCCCTGGTGGGAGTCGACTTGGAACATCACGGTCACCGCGGCGCCGATCACACCGATGCCGATGAGGAGGGTGTGCAGGGGGCGGGCGGTGGCGGCGACGGTGTAGAGGGCGAGCAGCGAGCCGGGGACGGGCGCGATGTGGGTGTTGTCGGCGGCGTGGTACGGGACGATGCACAGGAGTACGGCGAGCAGGACGGCCATGGGCCGGCTGCGCCGCCAGGCGAGGGCCACGACGCTGCCGGCCAGGAGCACCCACCCGAGCGCGTCGGGCCGGCGCCCTGACTGGACGGTGAGCGCGAGCACGAGCGCGAGCGCGCCCACGGCGGCTGCGAGGACGGCGTCGTTGCGCGCGCGGTGCGGCGAGGTGAGGGGATCCCGGCTCACGGCGGTGAGGACGCGCTCCCCGAGCCGGGGGCGGGCGGCTGTCTGTGGCTGCTGCACGGGTCCATCCTCCGGTAGACGTGCTGGGGGCTCCGCCCCGGACCCCGCGCCTCAATCGCCGGTGTGGCCTGAATTTCCGCCGGACGGGCAGAACCTTCAAGCTCGTCCGGCGATTGAGGACACGCGGACGAAAGTCGCGTACGGGGCCGGGGCGAAGCCCCCACCGCGGGCGACCCGCGCCGCGGCCGCACTTACCGCTCAGGCCCGGGCCGCCGGTTCTCGGGGGCGTGAGGCGTCCGGCGTCGCAAGGGCGAGGCGTCGGCGCGACAGCCGGCCCGGCCACCAGACCGCCCGCCCCAGTAGCAGGCTCGCCGACGTCACCAAGTACGTGCGGACCAGGAACGTGTCCAGCAGGACGCCGACCGCGACCACGAAGCCCATCTCGACCATCGCCACCAGCGGCAGGTTCATCAGCACCGAGAACGTCGCCGCCAGCACGATGCCCGCCGAGGCGATGACGCCGCCCGTCGTGCGCAGCGCCGTCAGTGCCGCGGCCGCCGGTTCCGCGCCGGAGAGGGACTCCTCACGCATCCGGTGCATCAGGAAGATGCCGTAGTCGACACCGAGCGCCACCAGGAACACGAAGGACAGCAGTGGCAGCCCGGGGTCGACGCCCGAGAAGCCGAAGACCGGTCCGAAGACCAGCCCGCCCAGGCCCGTCGCCGCGCCCCACACCGCGACCACCGCGACCACGAGGATCAGCGGAGCGACGATGCTGCGCAGCAGGGCGATGAGGATCAGCAGGACGGCGGCGAGGACCAGAGGAATGACGATCAGCCGGTCCCGCGCGTTGGTGTCGTCCAGGTCGAGTTGCTGGGCGCTCGGACCGCCGACGTACGAACCGTCCAGGCCCGCGCGCAGCGCCTTGATCGTCGCGGTCTCGCCGGCCGTCTCCGGTGCGTCCGTCGCGAAGACGGCGAGCTCGGTCCAGCCGTCCGCGCCGCGCCCCCGTGTCACGGCGGCAACGCCCTCCGTCGTACGGGCCTTCGCCAGCGCCTCGTCCGCGCCGGACGTGGGTGCGATCACGCTGATCGGCTGGCTGCTGCGGTCCGGATACGCGTCCGCCAGCGTCCGCATCGCGGACACCGACTCGGGTCGGTCGGTGAAGCTGTCCTCCTGCTTGAGCGTGCCCGGCAGACCGAACGCGCCGAGTGCCAGCGCCCCGAGCAGCACCGCCCCTGAGGCAAGCACGGCGACCGGCCTGCGCCCCGCCGAGCTGCCCATCGCGGCGAAGAGCGAGCGGCGCTGCTTCGGCTCGCTCCCGTACGCCGGCACCAGCGGCCAGAACACCTGGCGGCCGAGCAGCACAAGTACCGCCGGAAGCAGTGTCAGCATCGCCGCCAGCGCACACACCACGCCCACCGCGCCGACCGGACCGAGCCCGCGCGCGCTGTTGAGGTCGGCGGCCAGCAGGCACAGCAGTCCGGCGGCGACGGTCCCGGACGAGGCGAGGACGGCGGGCCCGCAGCCGCGCAGAGCGGCGCGCATCGCGTCGTACGGCTGCGCGGCGCGGCGCAGCTCCTCGCGGTACCGGGCGACGAGCAACAGCGCGTAGTCGGTGCCCGCGCCGAAGACGAGGACGGTCATGATCCCGGCGCTCTGGCTGGTGACCGTCAGGCCGAAGCCCTGGACGAGGCCGTAGATCACGGCCCTGGTGGTGAGCGCGGCGACGCCGACGACGAGCAGCGGGACCAGCCACAGGAACGGGCTGCGGTAGGTGAGGATCAGCAGGACCGCGACGACGAGCACGGTCGCGATCATCAGCGTGCCGTCGATGGAGTCGAAGACCTTGGTCATGTCGGTCTGCAGGGCACTGGGCCCGCCGACGTCGACGCTCAGCCCGTCGGCGCCGCCCACGGCCTCCCGTACGTCTTCGACGAAGGCGGTACGCGCCTCCTCGTCGTCACCGGGCCCGGTGGTCGACACCGGGAACATCAGCGTCGTGCCGTCCTTGGACGGGACGCCGACGGGCCGCTGCCCGCCGGTGAGTTGATGGGTGGAGGCGATCTCGGCGACCTGCCGGTCCGCCGTGGCACGGTCGGCGGCCGTCAGCCCGCCGTCCCGGTGGTACACGAGGACGAGCTCGGTGGACTCGCCGCCGGGCAGCTTCTGCTGGATCTTCGCGACCTGGGTGGAGTCCGCGTCCGCCGGCAGATAGTCCACGACGTTGTCGCGCTGTACGTCGCCCAGCTTGCCCGCGAACGGGCCGGCGAGCGCGATGACGGCGATCCAGAACGCCAGCACCGCCCACGGCACGGCACGACGACGTCTGTTCACGGGCCCCATGGATGTCTCCCCTTCGTCACTGGCGTCCGGTGTCGGACTCCGTGACCAGACTCCCGCCGGGAAGTGCGCGAATCCTCGCGCGGGCGGGCGAGATGGGGGCTACTGCGCAGGGTGGCCTCGGCCCGGTTTTACTCCCGCGGGAGTACGGGCCAGGAGTACGGGCCGGATGAGGGGCCGGATGAGGGGCCGGGAGCATCAGCCGGGCGCAGGGGCCGGGGCCGGGCCCACGAATCAGGCGAACTAGAAAGGCGTCCGCGCCGCCGCCAGCAGCCGCGCCGTGTCGTCCGCGCGCAGTTGCAGCGCCGCGCCGACCGTCGTCAGCACCTCACGCTCCGCCGGGGTGTACGGACCGTCCGCGAGGGCGATTCTCGCGCCCTGCAGCAGGATCGACTCCCGGCCCGCCGGGGCCAGATGCGGCGCGAGCGGCTCCAGCGCCTCATGCAGCTCGATGGCGAGCGCGGCTCCGTACGGCCCGCTGTCGGTGACGAAACGGCCGGTGTCCGCGGCGAGCGCCTCGATCAGGGCCGTCAGCTGGTCTTCCGTGCAGTCGTCGAGGCCGGCCGCGCGGACCGTGGCGACCGCGGTCTCCCGGACCGGACGGGAGGAGGTGCCACCGGAGGCGAGGACGGCGAGCGCGACGGTGTGCACGGCGTCCCGCAGCATCGCGGAGAAACGGCTGGTGGTGGGGTGGTCGAGGGCGTCCATGCCGAAGTGGCTGTGGCAGGCCGCGCATTCGACGACCGGACCGGCCGCGCCGCGCGGCAGCAGCGGCACACCGAGGAAGGTGAAGCGCCGGCGGCCGGTGCGGCGGCGGTAGTTGCGGTCGCCTCCGCAGTCGGAGCAGAAGAACTCTCCGTCGCCGACAGTGTTCCAAGAGGTATGAACGCCGCAGACCAGCATTTTTCGGCCGATTGGTCCTCGGGCTGGCTGCACGTCGCACCTCCGTAATGCTCCGGCAACATTGCCGCGTTGACGTGATGTTAGCCACATCTGTGATGCCACGTCAGCACCCGGGAGGCAGTCCGCCAGGACATGGCCGATTCCTCGCCCTGCGGCCCCGCCCCCACGGCGGCATGACCGCGCCCCCGGCCGCTCCCGAGGGAGCGGCCGGGGGCGCGGTGAAGATGCCCGGTGAAGCGGACTAGCGGGCCGCGCGGTTGACGGCCGAGACGACCGCCTTCAGCGAAGCACGGGTGGTGTTGGCGTCGATGCCGATGCCCCACAGCACCTTGCCGTCGATCGCGCACTCGATGTAGGAGGCGGCCTGCGCGGACGCGCCCTCGCTCATCGTGTGCTCCTGGTAGTCCAGCAGCCGCGCGTCGACGCCCACTGCGTTCAGTGCCTCGAAGAACGCCGAGATCGGACCGTTGCCGGAGCCGGTCAGCACTGTCTCGGCGCCGTCCACGACCGCCTCGACGGTCAGCGTGTCGATGCCGTCCTTGTCGGTGGTGGTCTGGCCGGAACGCAGCTGGATACGTCCCCACGCGTTGTCCGGGTTGGGCAGGTACTCGTCCTGGAAGACCGACCAGATCGCCGTCGGCGTGACCTCGCCGCCCTCACTGTCCGTCTTAGCCTGGATGATCTTCGAGAACTCGATCTGCATCCGGCGCGGCAGGTCCAGCTTGTGGTCGTTCTTCAGGACGTATGCGATACCGCCCTTGCCGGACTGCGAGTTGACCCGGATGACCGCCTCGTAGGAGCGGCCGACGTCTTTCGGGTCGATCGGCAGGTACGGGACGGCCCACTCGATCTCGTCGACGGTCCTGCCCTGGGCGGCCGCGTCGGCCTCCATGGCGTCGAAGCCCTTCTTGATGGCGTCCTGGTGGGAGCCGGAGAAGGCGGTGTAGACCAGATCGCCCGCGTAGGGGTGGCGCGGGTGGATCTCCATCTGGTTGCAGTACTCGCTCGTCCGACGGATCTCGTCGATCTGCGAGAAGTCGATCTGCGGGTCGACGCCCTGGCTGAACAGGTTCATACCCAGCGTCACCAGGTCGACATTGCCGGTGCGCTCGCCCTGGCCGAACAGGCAGCCCTCGATACGGTCCGCACCGGCCATGATCGCCAGCTCGGCGGCGGCGACGGCGGTGCCGCGGTCGTTGTGCGGGTGCACGGACAGACACACGTACTCGCGTCGGGTCAGATTGCGCGACATCCACTCGAAGCGGTCGGCGTGCGTGGACGGGGTCGAGCGCTCCACCGTGGCAGGCAGGTTGAGGATGATCTCCCGGCCGGCCTCGGGCTGCCAGACGTCACAGACGGCCTCGCAGACCTCCAGCGCGAAGTCCAGCTCGGTGTCGGTGAAGATCTCCGGGCTGTACTGGTAGCCGAAGATCGTCTCCGGGCCCAGGATCTTCTCGGCGTACTCCATCACCAGCCGCGTACCGTCCACGGCGATCTGCTTGATGTCGTCCTTCGAGCCGCGGAAGACGACCCGGCGGAAAGTGGGCGCCGTCGCGTTGTACAGGTGCACCGTCGCGCGGTGGGCTCCGACGATGGACTCGACGGTGCGCTCGATCAGGTCCTCGCGCGCCTGGGTCAGCACGGAGATCGTCACGTCCTCGGGGATCGCACCCTCTTCGATGATGGAGCGTACGAAGTTGAAGTCGGTCTCGCCGGAGGACGGGAAGCCGACCTCGATCTCCTTGTAGCCCATGCGTACCAGCAGGTCGAACATCTCGCGCTTGCGGGCGGGCGACATCGGGTCGATCAGGGCCTGGTTGCCGTCGCGCAGATCGGTGGACAGCCAGCGGGGCGCGGCGGTGATCCGGTTGTTCGGCCAGGTGCGGTCGGGGATGTCCACGGCCTCGTACTTGCCATACTTGTGGATCGGCATCCCGGACGGCTTCTGCGTGTGGGTCGCGGTGGTGACGGGCGTGGGGCGACCGACGGAAGTGTCAGACATTGCGTAGGGCTCCTCGGGGGGTCCAGCAAGTAGGACGGCCGACTGAGTCGAAGCAGCATCAGATCCCGCGGGGAGGGGGTCGGCCTACGACTACAGGCCCTCGCCGCGGCAGCTAAGAAGAAGCAGCCCGAAACGCATGATGGGAAGCAGCCTAGCCGAGCATCGCGGAGGACGGAGGTGCCGTATCAGTATGCGGGACACTATTCCGGTTACGGCCAAACAGTGCCGTATCACAATGAGGCAGCCCTCAGACCCCGTATCACTCCATTTCACTAATCATGGTGGCAACTAGTGACAGCACGATGACTCAGTGCCACAGTCCCCCGCATGGACGCCAACGCCCGCCGGGTCAACCCGGTCTTCTGCACCATCGTGCCGCCCCATGTCCTCGACAAAATGGCCCGCGCCGAGGACCCCACGATCGCCGAGCCCGCCGCCCGCACCCTTGAGCACGACGCCCTCCAGCGCACCCGCCGCCGGATCACCACCGTCCGCGGTCTCGCTCCGAGCACGGCCGGAGCCGTGTCGGACAAGCCCCATCGCACGATCTACGACGCCAAGCACGAGGAGATCGTGCCGGGCAAGAAGGTGCACTCCGAGAACGACAAGCCCGCCAAGGACGCCACGGTGAACCGCGCCCACGCGGGCCTCGGCGCCACGTTCGACCTGTATCTCAAGGCGTACGGCCGCCACTCCATCGACGGCTCCGGCCTGCCGCTGAACGCGACCGTCCACTACGGCGAGAACTACGACAACGCCTTCTGGGACGGCGAGCGGATGGTCTTCGGCGACGGGGACAGCGATCTGTTCCTGGACTTCACGCTGCCCGTGGACGTGATCGGACACGAGCTCACCCACGGTGTCACGCAGTACACGGCGAATCTGGAGTACTTCAGCCAGTCCGGCGCGCTGAACGAGTCCATGTCGGACGTCTTCGGCTCGCTCATCAAGCAGTACGCCCTCGGCCAGAGCGCCGACCAGGCCGACTGGCTGATCGGCGCGGGCCTGCTGGGCCCCAATGTCACGGGCGTCGCGCTGCGCTCGATGAAGGAGCCGGGGACGGCGTACGACGACGACGTCCTCGGCAAGGACCCGCAGCCGGCGACGATGGAGGACTACGTCAAAACCGGTCGCGACAACGGCGGCGTGCACATCAACTCGGGGATCCCGAACCACGCCTTCTACCTGGTCGCCACCGCGCTGGGCGGCAATGCGTGGGAGCGGGCGGGCCAGATCTGGTACGACGTCCTGACCGGCGGCGAACTCTCCACGACCGCGCAGTTCACCGAGTTCGCCCGCCTCACGGTGGCCGCGGCCCGCTCGCGCTTCGGCGAGGGTGAGGAGCAGGAGGCGCTGCTGAAGGCGTGGTCCCAGGTCGGGGTGGGTACCAACTGAGCCGTTCGCGTACTAGACAGGACCCATGCGTATCCAGGTAAGACGCACGGGTGGCTTCGCCGGTATCGAGCGGTTCGCGGAGGTGGACACCTCAGGGCGGACCGATGCGGGCACCTGGCATGCCCTGGCCGAGCAGGCGATGGCCGGCGGCCGGGGCACGCCGCCGGACGGAGTGCCGGACGGGTTCAGCTACCGGATCACGGTGGACGGGCGCAGCGTCTACTGCGCGGACCCCCGGCTGTCCGACGCGCAGCGGCAGCTGATCTCGCTGGTCCTCAAGGAAGGTTCGTGACCGGGGCGGAGGCGGGTGCGGCTGACGTGGCGGCGGGCGCGGCGGGGGACGTGGAGGCGGCCGCGGATGCCGAGGCTGCTTCCACACGGTCGCCCTGGCCGATCGCGAAGTCCCGGACGAGAGCCAGCAGGGTCTCGTCCGGGGTGCGCGGGCCAGTGAAGTAGCCCGCCCGCTCCAGCTGGGCGAGGCCGTGCATCTGGCACCACAGCTGCCAGGCGCGCAGTGAGGCGTCGCCGTCCCGGAAGCGGCCCACGGCGGTGCAGCGGCGGATGACACCGTGCGGGACGCGGAGCATGAAGGTGCCCATCTCCCGGTCCTCGTCGGCGAGTTCGAAGCCGGCCAGCTGGGATCCACCGAACATGACGGCGTACACATTCGGTTCGGCGCGGGCGAACTCCTGGTAGACGCGGCAGACAGCATACAGATCTGCGACCGGGTCGTCGGTGGGCCGCACGAGGTCGGTACGCGCCATGAAGCGCTCGAACCCCTCGCGTATCACCTCGCGGACGAGTGCCGGCATCGAGCCGAAGTGGGTGTAGACCGCCATGGTCGAAGCGCCGACCGCCCTCACCAGGCGACGGGCACTGAGGGCAGCGGGTCCCTCGTCGGCGAGGACGCGGGCGGCCTCGTCGAGAAGCCGACGGCGAACGGAATCCTGGGGCGACACAGCAGCAGCGTAACGCCGTTATGGACATAACGGGTGTCATACGAAGCCGGCGCCCCGGGACGGCGAGCCGACGGTCAGAAACCCAGCTTCCGCAGCTGCTTCGGATCCCGCTGCCAGTCCTTCGCCCCCTTCACATGCAGGTCCAGGCTGTATCCAATATGCGGCTGCCGCCGCGGGGCAGGCGTCCCCAGCAGCACCACGATCTGCCCGCGCAACTCCACCCGGCCGACCCCAGACACCCGCCCCATCCGCAGCCCCAGGACAGTGACCCGACGGTCAGAAACCCAGCTTCCGCAGCTGCTTCGGATCCCGCTGCCAGTCCTTCGCCCCCTTCACATGCAGGTCCAGGCTGTATCCAATATGCGGCTGCCGCCGCGGGGCAGGCGTCCCCAGCAGCACCACGATCTGCCCGCGCAACTCCACCCGGCCGACCCCAGACACCCGCCCCATCCGCAGCCCCAGGACAGTGACCCGACGGTCAGAAACCCAGCTTCCGCAGCTGCTTCGGATCCCGCTGCCAGTCCTTCGCCACCTTCACATGCAGGTCCAGGAAGACTGGCGTACCCAGGAGCGCCTCGATGTGCTTGCGCGACTTCGTGCCGACCTCCTTCAGGCGCTTGCCCTTCGGGCCGATGATGATGCCCTTCTGGCTCGGGCGCTCGATGTAGAGGTTCGCGTGGATGTCCAGCAGCGGCTTGTCCGCCGGGCGGTCCTCGCGCGGCAGCATCTCCTCCACCACCACCGCGATCGAGTGCGGCAGCTCGTCCCGTACACCCTCCAGCGCGGCCTCGCGGATCAGTTCCGCGACCATGACCTGCTCGGGCTCGTCCGTGAGGTCGCCCTCCGGGTAGAGCATCGGGCCCTCCGGGAGCAGCGGGATCAGCAGGTCGGCCACCAGCTGGACCTGCTTGCCGCCGACCGCCGAGACCGGGACGATCTCCGCCCACTCCATGCCCAGCTCCTTGCCGAGCCGGTCGATCGCGATCAGCTGCTCGGCGAGGGTCTTGGAGTCGACCAGGTCGGTCTTGGTGACGATCGCGACCTTCGGGGTCTTCTTGATGCCCGCGAGCTCCTTGGCGATGAAGCGGTCGCCGGGGCCGAGCTTCTGGTCGGCGGGCAGGCAGAACCCGATCACGTCGACCTCGGCCCAGGTGGTGCGTACGACGTCGTTGAGACGCTCGCCGAGCAGCGTGCGCGGCTTGTGCAGGCCCGGGGTGTCGACCAGGATCAGCTGGGCCTCGGGGCGGTGCACGATGCCGCGGACGGTGTGCCTGGTCGTCTGCGGCCGGTTGGAGGTGATCGCCACCTTCTGGCCTACCAGAGCGTTCGTGAGGGTGGACTTGCCCGCGTTGGGGCGGCCGACGAAGCAGGCGAAGCCGGCCCGGTGGGGGGCGTTGTTCTCTTGGGTACGAGCGCTCATGGCGCCCATTGTCCCTGATGTCACGAGCCCTCGGGTACGCGCGCCCTCACCCGCCGTACTCTGGCCCACACCCCGGCCGCCGACAGGCCCGCCGCCAGCACCACCGCGACCAGCCAGGGCAGCGCGAAGAAGGAGGTTCCGGCCGACTCGCGGACGTCCCGTGCGGTGGCTGTGAGTCTGACCTCGCCCCATTCGAGCTGGGGTGCTCCCGCCCAGCGTTCGGTGAGGCGGATCTTCTGGCGCGGCAGCAGCTCGGCGGGGATCTTCTTCAGATCGCGGTTGAGGAGATCGCGGCGGAAGAGGCCCTCCGCCTTGAGGGCGACCTTGGGGTTGAGCGTGACATTGCCGCGGTTGTAGAGGGTGTACGAGATGAGCGCACTGCTCTCGCCGGTGCCGGGCACCAGGGGCTGCTCGTGGCTGAGGGTGACGTTCTCGATGGAGAGCGCGGGGACGGTGGGGCCGTTCACGCGCAGATAGATGCGCGCGCCGACCGCCTGCTGGATGCCGACGGCGAGCGAGCCCTTCGAGGAGTTGATGCGCTCGTCGAGGGCAACCAGGGCGCCGGGGTGGTCACCGGGTTCGGCGTCCTCGGGGAGGTTCACGGTGTACGGCACGGTGACCGAACTGTTCGCCGGGACGGTGACGCGCTCGCGCTCGGGCTCGGCCCAGGCGCCGATACCGCGCTGCTTCTCCTTCTGGGTGCGTACGGCGAAGCCACCGTCCCGTTCGGTGTTGTACGCGTCGGCGGCGTACAGCCGGAACGTCAGTGGGGCGGCGGTCTTGTTGGTGACCGTGACCTCGTCGGTGAGGGTCGTGCCGGGGTCGGCCGAGAGATAGAAGTACGGGCGCCGGCCCAGTTCGGAGGAGGTGGGGTAGACGGACCAGTTGCCGTTGTCGGCGGCATGGGCGACCGGGATGCCATACCCGCCGTACAGCAGCGCGACCAGGACGGGCAGCAGGATGACGTACAGCTTGCGCATGTGCGGAGCCCCCCAGGGACGTAGCGGTGCCGGGGAAGTTCGAGCGGGCCGACCGGGTGCGCGCCCGGCCCGTCCGTATTCTTTTTGTGGCTCGGTTCGCCTCCGGGGCGCCTTCAGCGTGTGTCGACCGTTCCCATTTGAGGCTCGGTTCGCCTCCGGGGCGCCTTCAGCGTGTGTCGACGGTCGATCGTGCTCGATCCCTCGTTCCTCGGGACCTCCGCGCGTTCTCCCTTTCGACGCCCGCGCGCCCCTTTGGCTCACTCGCCGGGGCCGCTTGGGTCAGCACTACGGAGTACGCGCCCTTTCGGCTCACTCGCCGGCACCACTCAGGTGAGCGTGAGGGTCAGCACTGCGGAGTACGCGCCGGGGGCGGTGTACGCCGGTACGTCCAGTGAGACCTTCGCGTCCACGGTGAACTCACCTCCGGTGAGCGCCCCGTTGGGCGTGGAGGCGAGGGTCGCGCCCGCGCTGCCGACCGGTCCCGCGGAGCCGGCCGCGCAGGTGCTGGGACTGCCCTGCTTGGTGGTGCAGGCCGGCGTCCAGCCGAGTCTGCCGGCGTCGATCTTCCCGCCGGGCCCGGTGAAGTCGGTGACCTTGCCGGTCAGGGACCACCCCGCGGGGCCGCCGCGGAAGTCCTTGACCGTCACCTTCTTCAGATCGCCGGTGGCTGCCCCGCCCTTGCCGAAGTCGACCGCCGACATCTGGACGGTGTCACCGGCCTGGGACATGGACAAAGTGCCTGCGGCGACCGAGGTGTTGAGCTTCTGGCTGTTGCTGGGCAGAGGCGTGTCGTCGACGACGGTGTACGCCGCCGGGCCCGCGCCCTTCTCCGCCGACCAGGCACTGCCTTCGTACGCGACGATGCCGGTCGTCGCCTTGTCGTTGGCCTTGAGCCGCGCGGTGAAGCCGCCTGTGGCGTCGGCCTTGAGGGTCATTCTGTCGGCTGTCTCGGCCGCTCCGGCCCGTCCGACGACGGTGATGTCGGCGAGCGGAGTGAACTTGGCGCCGGTGACGGTGACCTGGTCACCGGGTTTGCCGGAGGCCGTGGCGAGCTGGATGGTGCGCTCGTTGGCGCCGGGAACGTCCGTCGCGACGACCGTCTGGGAGACGGGCGCGGGCGGATTGGTGACCGTACACGGGGTGTCCAGCTCCATGATGTAGCTGGTGTGGATGTTGTAGTCGCCGGGCGAGAGGGTGATCGAGCCGGGCGCGGTGACCTTGAAGGTGCCGGTCATCGAGAACGGCGGGAACGCTCCCTTGCCGGGGACGGGCGGGTTCTTCTTGGGTCCGGTGACCGTGACGCTGCCGGCCTGGGCGCCGCCGAGGGTGACCTTGCCGCTGGGAGTCATGATGTCGGCCGGAAGGGCGAGGTCGACCGGGTTGCTGGCGGCCGGCTTGGTGACCGTGTAGGTGACCGTGACTGTGTCGCCCACCTTGGGGGCGGCGTTGTCGACGGTGATCTCGGCGGTCGTGGTGCCGTCGATGGGCGGGATGCCGGCGATGGGCGGCGGTACGCAGTGGGTCGCGAAGTCCACCGGTGCGGAAGCGGCGGCCATCGCGGGCGCGGCGAGCGATGCCGCGCCCGCGACCAGGGCGAGGGACCCCAGTGCGGCGGTCCACCGTCGCCTGCGGCCAATGGATCTTCGGATGGCGGATCTTCGGGTGGCTGTAGCCATGATTGCCCCCTTCTGAGGAATGCTGGGGGCCATTGACAGGGGACGGCCGAAAGAAGTCAATGGAATCGAAATGCGCTGTCTGATGACCCATCAGGTACTGTCAAGATCCGCGTTTGCGCAGGCCGGAAGGGGAATCAGCGCCACCGGAAAAGGTGACGCCGATTTCTGTCACACCGGTGCTGTCACACCGTCCGGCTTCCCCTTCCGGTACTCCCGTCCGGTACTCCCGTCCGGGAAGCTCCGGGGAATGCGGCCCGTGAGCGGCCCGACGGCTTCAGACCGCCCTGTTGGCCCGGCGCCTGCGGAACCGGTCGGCGAGAATCGCGGCTCCCACAGCCACGTACAGCATGCCGAGTACTCCGGTCGCCAGATCCAGCCAGTCGGCCCCGCGGCCGAGCGCCAGATCCTCTGCCGCGGCTCCGCCCAGCCACAGCGAGACCGCCGCCAGCAGCACGCTCGCGACCGCCTGCGCGGTCCGCGCCGCGTGCTCGCGTCCGTAGCCCTTCAGCAACTCACCCGCGGCGAAGCCGACCACCACGAAGGGCCAGACGTCCATCGCGTCCACATCGCCCGTCATGGCTGCCTCGACGAGGCTGCCGGCCCCGACGGTGCCGGCACCCGCCAGGGCGACCCAGCCGAACACCCGCCGACGCCGTGCTCCCTTCGGAGCACCTCGGCGCATCAGCCCGCCGCCACCGCGGACTTGAGCGCTCCGTCGGGGCCGGCGAGCAGCACCGGGGTCTCCGGCCCACCCAGGTCACGTACCGCGGCGCGGTCCGCGTCGGAGGCGGCGTCCGCCTCGGAGACGACGGCCGCGGCCTCGAGGGACCTCGCGCCGCTGGCGACGGCCATGGCGACGGCGGTCTGCAGCGCGCTGAGCTTCAGCGACTCCAGCGCCACGGTCCCGGCCACATACGTACGCCCGGTCTCGTCCCGTACGGCAGCACCCTCGGGCACACCGTTGCGGGCCCGGGCGCTGCGCGCCAGCGTGATGATCTTGCGGTCCTCGGGGGCGAGGTCGGTGCTCTGCGTCATATCGCGAGCATAGATCGGCCGCCCGGCACGGAGCCGGGCGGCCGGTCGGAGTGGCAGGGGCTCAGCCCTGGACGCCCTTGACGAACTTGTCGCCGACCCGCTTGACCAGATCCGCGAAGTCCTTCTGCGCCGTGGCGCCGCCCTCGTTCATGTACGCGACGCGGGTGGCACCGGTGCCCTGGTGCGCGACCAGCAGATCGGCCTTGATCACGATGCCGGGCGCGAACTCAATGGACATCTGGAAGGCGTGCGATGCCTCGCCGACCTTCGGAACGTCCAGCTTCTCGATCTTGACGGCGGTCTTCTCGCCCTCCATCTCGAAGGAGACGGTGGAACAGCTGCCGAGCGCCGTGCCGATGGCCTTGGTGAAGTCGGCGGCGCCCGCGCCGGCGAACGTGAAGACCTGCTGGCTCAGCTCGGTCTTGCCGTCTGCCTGCTTGAAGTCGACGTCTCCGCCCTTGGTGGCGTCCTTGATCTTGGCGCCCATCATGTCGGCGAGCGGCTGGCACTCGGGCTTGTCGGCCTTCGGGGCCGGGGTGTTGTCGGCGGCGACCTTGCCGGCCTTCCAGCCGGCGGGAAGGTCCTTGACCTCAAGGGTCGCGGCCTTCATCTGCGCGGCGGTCAGCGGCGTGAGCGCCGGCGCCTCCTTGTCCTCGCCCTTCGCCTTGTCCTTGGACTGCTCCTGGCCGGCGGCCGGCTTCTTCTCGTCGGACGAACCGCCGCAGGCCGCCGCGGTGAAGCACAGCGCGGAGACGGTGAGAGCGGCGGCAACGCCGCGGCGCATACGTGTACGCATGAAAGTGGTACTCCCCTGAATCTGGCTCAAAAGTGCTCATGGGGAGCTTCCCCCCTCCCCGGTAACGGGCAGAGGATACACATACGCCGAGGTCAGCCCGCCACCGGATACATCGAGCCGCGCCGGCCCTCCGGGCTCGCCAGCCACTCCAGCTTCGCGGCCGTATCCGCTTCCGGCAGCGGCGTATGCATCACGATCGCCAGATCCGGCCTGGCCGGCACCCGCAGCTGGGTCGACTCCACGAACAGTGCCCCGACCAGGGGGTGTTCCATCTCCTTGCGGACCTGCCCGCCGGGCGCGATATCGCGCCGCTCCCACAGCTCGGCGAAATCCTCGCTGGCCGCCTTCGCCTCCTCGACCACCGACTGGAAGCCCTCGTCGTCGGGGCGCTCGGAGCAGGCAGCCCGGAACTGCGCGACGACATTGGGCGCGTTCTGCTCCCAACTCTTGGCACGCGAGCGGTAGATGGGGTCGGTGAAGAAGGCGATCAGACAGTTCTGAACGAGCCCGGGGCGCATGCCGAGGACCATCCCCGCCGCGTCGTTGTAGAGGACCGTGTTCCAGTACGCGTCCATGATGTGCGCGGGGAAGGGCATCCACGCGTCGATGAGCCGCCGCAGCCCGGCGCACATGTCGGCGTCGCCCGGATCCACCTCGGGCGCGGGCGGGTTGAGCCCGGCCAGTACGTACAGATGGCGGCGCTCGACGCTGCTCAGCCGCAGCACCCGGCCCACCGAGTCGAGGACCTGCGGCGAGACGGTGATGTCCCGCCCCTGCTCCAGCCACTGGTACCAGGAGACACCGACGCCCGCGAGGACCGCGACCTCCTCACGGCGAAGTCCGGGCGTACGACGGCGGGCCCCGCCGTCCGGCAGGCCCGCCTCGGCCGGACTGACCCTGGCGCGCCTGCTCATCAGGAACTCGCGCAGCTCGCCGAGGCGGTGCGCCTTCATCCCATCCTGCTCGGCCGTCATGGCCACGTACTCCCCCTGGTCCGTCCGCCTGGCTGCCTGGTGGTGCGACCAACAGGATAAGTTCCCGCTCCCCACGGATATTCCTGGAGCCCGAGGGTGTTGCCCATGGCAATCGACACCTCCGCCCCCACCCTCGCGGCGACCGCGCCGCCGAAGCTCTCCGGCCGCGCCAAGCTGATCCTGCTCGTCCTGTGCGCCGCCCAGTTCATGGTCGCGCTCGACTTCTCCGTACTGAATGTGGCGCTGCCCGTCCTCGGCAAGGACCTGGGCATGAGCCAGTCCGCGCTGCAGTGGGCGGTCACCGCCTTCGCGCTGCCCTCCGGCGGCTTCCTGCTGCTCTTCGGCCGGACCGCCGATCTGTACGGGCGGCGCAAGTTGTTCCTCAGCGGTCTCGCCGTCTTCGGCGCCGCCTCACTGCTCGCGACCTTCGCCTGGGACCCGGCGTCCTTCCTGGCCGGCCGGGCCCTGCAGGGTCTGGGCGCGGCCGCCATCGTGCCGACCGGAATGTCGCTGCTCACCACCACCTTCCCGGAAGGCCCGCAGCGCGACCGGGCGCTGGGCATCAGCGGCACACTGCTGTCCCTGGGCTTCACCATCGGCATGGTGCTGGGCGGCGTACTGACGGACACTCTGGGCTGGCGCTCCACGATGGGCCTGCTGGCCGTCGCCGCGCTGCTCGTCCTTCTGCTGGCGCCCGGTCTGCTGGCCGAGTCCCGGCACCCGGAGCGGCCGCGCCTTGACGTGCCCGGCGCGGTCACCGTCACCGGCGGGCTGCTCGCCGTGATCTACGCCCTGTCCACGGCGGCCGAGCGAGGCTTCGGCGGGGGCGACGTCCTGGTGACGCTGATCGCCGGGGTCGCGCTGCTGGTCGCCTTCGTGGTGGTCGAGTCCCGGTCCCCCGCCCCGCTGGTCTCGCTGCCGATGCTGCGGCGGCGGACGGTGGCCTGGGGGAATCTGGGCGGTCTGGTCACCTTCTCGATGATGAGCACGGTCGTCTTCGTCCTCACCCTCTACCTCCAGGAGGTGCTGGAGCTCTCCGCCTTCCGGACCGGTCTGGTCTTCGGCGTCCAGGGCGTGCTGTCGGCCTTCGCCGGCGCGTATGCCCCCAAGCTCATCGGCCGCATCGGTGCCCGTCGCACGCTGGTCGTCTCGCTGCTCGGCCAGGGCGTGTTCGTCGCCGCGCTGCTCGGCATCGGCACCGGATCGGGCGCTCTGCTGGCGACCGTCGCCGTCTCGCTGGCCAGCGTCTGCCATCTGGGCGCGATCATCTCGTACGGACTGACGGTGACGTCCGGGGTGCCGGACGAGGAGCAGGGCCTGGCGACGGGGCTGGTCACCACGACGCAGCAGGTGGGGATCACCATCGGCATCCCGCTGCTGGGTGTGCTGGCAACGACGCAGGGCTCGCTGTTCGACGGGGTCCGTACGGTGCTGGCGGTGGACGCGGCGGTTGTCGTGGGGGCGGCGGTCCTGGTGGGGCTGGGCCTGCGGAAGCGGAATAGCAGCCCCTCCGGCGATTGAGGCGCGGGGTCTCTGGCGGAGCCCCAGCTCAGGAAAGGCCGCGCAGGTCAGGCGCGGTCCAGGCGGAGGCGGTCCGCCTTGGGGAGTCCCGCCACCACGAGGTCGTACGAGTCCTCGATCAGCTCCCGGACCATCCGGTCCGGGAGCTCGCCGACCGTCACCGTGTTCCAGTGGCGCTTGTTCATGTGATAGCCGGGGGCGATCGCCGCATGGTCGGTACGCAGCTGGACCGCGATCTCCGGCTCACACTTGAGGTTCACCCTCAGCGGCCGGGCGTCCAGCGCGCTGAGCGCGAAGAGTTTGCCGAGAACCTTGAACACCGAGGTCTCGGGCCCGAACGGGAACTCCTCCACCGCAGCGTTGAATTCGAGGCAGAACGCCCTCAACTCCTGCGCCTTCATGCCGCATCCCCCTCGGGCTTCCCCGGCACCGGCTCCGCCAGCACGGTGACGATTCTGTTCCGGCGGCCGGCCGGGGACTCCGCGGTCAGCCGCAGCGCACGCCCGTCCGGCAGGCCGACCACCGCGGACGCGCCCGCGATCGGCACCCGTCCCAGGGCCTTCGCCAGCAGTCCGCCGACGGTCTCCACATCCTCGTCGTCGAACTCGTCGAGCCCGTACAGCTCGCCGAGATCGTCGATGTCGAGGCGGGCGGTGACCCGGAAGCGGCCCTGGCCCAACTCCTCGACCTGCGGCAGCTCACGGTCGTACTCGTCGGTGATCTCGCCGACGATCTCCTCGAGGATGTCCTCGATCGTGACGATGCCGGCCGTGCCGCCGTACTCGTCGATGACGACAGCAACGTGGTTGCGCTTCTGCTGCATCTCGCGCAGCAGGTCTCCGGCGTTCTTGGTGTCGGGCACGAACACGGCGGGCCGCATCGCCGTGGAGACCAGATCGGCCTCCGAGTCGCGGTTGATGTGCGTCTTGCGGACCAGGTCCTTCAGATACACGATGCCCACGATGTCGTCCTCGTTCTCCCCGGTGACGGGGACGCGCGAGAAGCCGGAGCGCAGCGCCAGGGTCAGCGCCTGCCGGATCGTTTTGTACCGCTCGATGCAGACCAGGTCGGTCCTGGGGACCATCACTTCGCGTACGAGGGTGTCGCCGAGCTCGAAGACGGAGTGCACCATACGGCGCTCGTCGTCCTCGATCAGCGACTCCTGCTCGGCGAGGTCGACCATCGCCCGAAGCTCCGCCTCGCTCGCGAACGGGCCCTTGCGGAAGCCTTTTCCGGGCGTGAACGCGTTGCCGAGCAGGATCAGCAGTTGCGGGATCGGGCCCATGATGCGGGCGAGCGGAAGCAGGACGTACGCGGCCGCGGTGGCGGTGTTCAGCGGGTGCTGGCGGCCGATGGTGCGCGGCGAGACGCCCACCGCGACATACGAGACGAGCACCATCACTCCGATGGCGACGACCAGCGCCGTCCAGGTCTCCTTGAACTCCTCCAGGCAGACATAGGTGACGAGCACCCCGGCCGCCATCTCGCAGGACACCCGTACCAGCAGGGCGACATTGAGATATCGGGTCGGGTCGGCGCTGACCTGCGCCAGTTTCTCGGCGCCGCGCCGTCCGGAACGTACGGCTTCGGCCGCACGGAAACTGGAGACGCGGGCCAGGCCCGCCTCCGCGCACGCCGCCAGCCAGGCGACGACGACCAGCAGAATCGCGCCGAAGATCAGTTGACCGGTCATGAGACGGTCGGCGCCGGGGACGGGCCGGTGTGGCCCTTCTCCGCCCGCCAGCCGTCGATGATCGCGGCCTGCAGACCGAACATCTCGGCCTTCTCGTCCGGCTCCTCGTGGTCGTAGCCCAGCAGATGCAGCACTCCATGGACGGTCAGGAGCTGGAGCTCCTCGTCCATGGAGTGCTGTGTCGGGGCCTCTTCGCCCTGCTTCTTGGCGACTTCGGGACAGAGCACGATGTCACCGAGGAGCCCCTGTGGGGGCTCCTCGTCGTCCTTGACCGGCGGACGCAGCTCGTCCATCGGGAAGGACATGACATCCGTCGGACCGGGCAGGTCCATCCACTGGATGTGCAACTGCTCCATGGCGTCGGCGTCCACGACGATCACCGAGAGTTCGGAGAGCGGGTGGATTCGCATCCGCGCGAGCGCGTAGCGGGCGACATCGAGGATCGCCTGCTCGTCGACCTCGGTTCCGGATTCGTTGTTGACGTCGATCGACATGGTGCGCTGTTACTACTTCCCGTTCGGGTGCCCGTTTTGGCCGTCGTACTTCTCGTACGCGTCGACGATACGGCCGACGAGCTTGTGCCGTACGACATCCTGGCTCGTGAGCCGGGAGAAGTGCACGTCCTCGACGCCCTCCAGAATGTGCTGGACCTGGCGCAGTCCGCTCTTCGTGCCGTTCGGCAGGTCGACCTGGGTGACGTCGCCGGTGATGACGATCTTCGAGTCGAAGCCGAGCCGGGTCAGGAACATCTTCATCTGCTCGGCGCTGGTGTTCTGCGCCTCGTCGAGGATGATGAACGCGTCGTTGAGCGTCCGGCCGCGCATATACGCCAGCGGCGCGACCTCGATCGTGCCCGCCGCCATCAGCCGCGGGATCGAGTCGGGGTCGAGCATGTCGTGCAGCGCGTCGTACAGCGGCCGCAGATACGGGTCGATCTTCTCGTAGAGCGTGCCGGGCAGGAAGCCGAGGCGCTCGCCGGCCTCCACCGCGGGACGGGTCAGGATGATGCGGTTGACCTGCTTGGACTGCAGGGCCTGGACCGCCTTGGCCATGGCGAGATACGTCTTGCCGGTACCGGCGGGGCCGATGCCGAACACGATCGTGTGCTTGTCGATCGCGTCGACGTACCGCTTCTGGTTGAGGGTCTTGGGGCGGATGGTCCGGCCGCGGCTGGAGAGGATGTTCTGGGTGAGCACCTCGGCCGGGGTCTCGACCGCGCCGTTGCCGCTTTCGCCTGCTCTGAGCATGGCGATCGAGCGTTCCACTGCGTCCTCCGTCATCGGCTGCCCGGTGCGGAGCACCAGCATCATCTCGTCGAACAGGCGCTGGATCAGAGCGACTTCCGCCGCGTCGCCGATCGCGCTCACCTGATTGCCCCGGACATGGATGTCGGCCGCCGGGAAGGCCTTCTCGATCACGCGCAGCAGGGCGTCACCCGAACCCAGGACCGTCACCATCGGATGCTTGGCGGGGACGGTGAAGTGGGCTCGCGCCTGCCCCGGCGCAGGGGTCTGGGCTGTAGGTGTCTGAGTCATGGGCCGGCTCTGTGGCCTGCACATACCTCCCGTTGCAGGGTTCTCGCTGGTCGACAACCTCTGGGACACCAAGCGTACGACTTGACACTGACAAGGCCGAGGGCTTTTCCGGGGGCGTTGTGGAGGGGCGGCTTCAGGCGGGGGCCGCGGGCGGAGCGGCCGCAGGCGGGGGGTTTCAGGCGGAGGGGTTCAGGCGGAGCGGCCGAAGCCGATCGTCGGTACGGCACGGCGCAGCGGCCACGGCCGGGTGGGCGCGGGCAGCAGCGTCTCCAGGAACGCGTACCGGCGAAGGGCCGTCGGGTCCTGGTCGTCACAGCCCTGGACGTACTGCCACCACGCGGCGATCTCGGACCAGCCCGGCGCGGAGAGCGAGCCGCCGAACTCCTGCACCGACAGGGCGGCGGTCAGCCCGGCGAAGGCGAGGCGGTCGGCGAGCGGCCAGCCCGCGAGCGTGCCGGTGACGAAACCGGCCACGAACACATCACCGGCACCGGTCGGGTCGAGCGCCTCCACCTCGATGGCGGGGACCTGAGCGCTCTCGCCGGTCCCGCCGTCGACGGCGTACGCGCCCTCCGCGCCGAGAGTGACGACGGCCAGCGGAACCCGCTCGGCCAGGGCGCGGGCGGCAGCGCGGGGGCAGTCGGTGCGGGTGTAGCGCATCGCCTCTTCGGCATTGGGCAGGAAGGCCTCGCAGTGCTCCAGGTCGGCGAGGTCGTCCGGGTCCCAGCGACCGCTCTCGTCCCAGCCGACGTCGGCGAAGACGCGGGTGCCCTTGCGGGCGGCCTGGGCGATCCACTCGTCGCGACCGGGCGTGAGAGAGGCGATGGCGGCCCTGGCGGGCGGCGGGCAGTCGGGCGCGGGCTCGGGCGGCGGGGCCTCGTGCCCGTGGGAGACCATCGTGCGCTCGCCCTCGTACGCCATGGAGACGGTGACGGGCGAGTGCCAGCCGGGCACGGTGCGGGAGAGCGCGAGGTCGATGCCCTCGCCCTGCGCGAGGGCGTCCCAGCAGTACTCGCCGTAGTGGTCGTCCCCGAACGCGGCGGCGAGGGAGGTACGCAACCCGAGCCGGGCCAGGGCGGTGGCCATATTGGCGACACCACCGGGGCTGGAGCCCATGCCACGGGCCCAGGACTCGGTACCGCGGACGGGGGCGGAGTCGAGGCCGGTGAAGATGATGTCGAGGAAGACGCTGCCGGTGAGATAGACGTCGCAGTCCGGATCGGCTGGTCTCCGGAGCGCGGCGAGCGGGTCCAGGCAGGTGGCAGCGTGGTGCGGATACTCTCCGTGTCCAATGGTCACCGTGCCGCTCCCGGTACGTGGTGCAGATCAGGCCAGTCTGCCTGATGGGGGGCGGGGGGTCGCGGTGCGGGCCGGGGCGTAGGAAGTTTCCCCACCCCGCCCCTTTCCGATTCTGTCCTCAATCGCCGGACGGGCGGCGCCGTGCACAGCAACCGCCGGACGGGCGGCGTATCCACCAACCGCCGGACGGGCTGCGTGTGCGGCTACCAGCGGGGGACGGGCTGCGGGACCCAGCCGGGCTCGGCGATCCGCATCGCCGCGGCGTCGTCGCGTTCGCGCATCGAGCCGTCGTCGTCGAGCCAGCGCCGGTGCAGGAGCGCCAGCCGCTCGCGATCGAGTTCGACACCGAGGCCCGGCAGGTCACAGACGGCGAGGCGGCCGTCCTTGAACTCGAGGCGCTCGGTGATGACGTCCTCGGTCTGCCACGGGTAGTGGCTGTCGCAGGCGTAGTCCAGGTTGGGAACGACCGCGGCGACATGCGTCATCGCGGCGAGGCTTATACCCAAGTGGGTGTTGGAGTGCATGGACAGGCCGACCCCGTACGTCCGGCAGATCGCGGCCAGTTCACGGGTGTTGCGGAGCCCGCCCCAGTAGTGGTGGTCGGAGAGGACGACCTGAACGGCGCCGCGCGCGAAGGCCTCGGGGATCTCGGCGAAGGTCGTCACGCACATGTTCGTCGCGAGCGGAACATCGGTGCCGGCCGCGACCTCGGCCATCCGGGCCGTCGTGTTCGCCGGGTCCTCCAGGTACTCCAGTACGTCAGCGAGCTCCTCGGCGACCTTCAGCGATGTCTCCACGGACCAGGCGCCGTTCGGGTCGAGCCGCAGCGGCCGCCCGGGGAACGCCTCCGCCAGCGCGCGGACCGCCGCGATCTCCTCCTCGGGCGTGAAGACGCCCCCCTTGAGCTTGAAGGAGGCGAAGCCGTACTCACGGGCGAGGCGCCGGGCCTGCGCCACGACGCCCGCCGGATCCACGGCCGCGCCCCAGTCGTCGGACTCCCCGGCGCCGCCGGGGTGTTCGGCCCAACGGTAGAAGAGGTACGCGCTGTAGTCGACGGCGTCGCGCACCTTGCCGCCGAGCAGCGCGTGCACGGGCAGGCCGAGGGCCTTGCCGAGCGCATCGAGGCAGGCGACCTCGAAGCCGGAGACGATGGAGAGCCGCAGCTTCTCGGCGGTCTGCGCACCGCGGAGGCCGCCGACGTCGACGGCGTCCGCGCCGGTGGCCTCGGGCGAGTCACCGCAGACCAGCGCCGCGAGCTGATGCAGCCCGTTCAGATCGCTGACCTGGCAGCCGGGCAGTACCTCCGCCAACGGCGTTGCCAGGTCGAGGTACTTGGTGTCGCCGTAGGTCTCACCGACGCCGGTGATGCCTCCTGCCGTGACCACCTCGACGATCAGCCGCGGGGTGTACGGCTGGTGCACGCCCTGTGTGTTGAGCAGCGGCGGGTCGGCGACGAGGATCGGGGTGAGCCGCACCTCGGTGATCGTCAGGTCGTTGCGTGCGTTCATGCCGTGGCTCCTACCAGGTCGAATCCGGCTGCCAGCAGTGCTTCGAGGTCCGCGAGGTCGTCGGGAGCGGGTTCGGTGAGGGGTGCGCGTACCGGCCCTACGGGCCTTCCGCGCAGCCGGGCCGCCGCCTTGACCAGCGACACGGCGTAACCGGGCACGTCCGCGGCCTGCCCCATCCTGTCTCCCTATGTGGATGACGTACACGAATGAGAACGGAGATTAGATACGCGAACAGGGGTCGTCAATGGGTCCAGGTGCCCGGATGACGATCAGCGCATGTCGGAGACGGATTCGGAGCCGGCGCCGACGCCGCAAACCGGCGGCGTGCGCGAGGTGAAGTCGGCGGGCCGCACTGTCGAGCTGCTCGAAGTACTGGCGGAGCGCGGCGACCGCCCCGCGCGTGTACGCACTGCTGCAGACGCTTATCATCGGGCCGCCCTCGCCGCCGCCCTCGCCGCGATCCGCGAGCGCGGCTGCGCCGTCGACCGCGAGGAGGGCGTGAGCGGTATCGCGGGCTTCGGCTTCGCGCTGCGCCACGACGCACCCGCGACGGACGCGATCAGCTGACCGGTGCCGGTGGCACGGCTCACCGAGGAGCACGAGCGGCAGATCGTGGCGGTGATGAGGGAGGTCCGCGCGAAGATCGAGGCGACGGCGAGCCGGCGCTGAATCGCCGGAGGGGCTGAACATTCAGCCCGTCCGGCGATTGAGGACACCCTCGAACGGTGCGATCGACGGCCCGGAGGCGCAGCCCCCAGCGGCCCGGTCCCGCCCGCTACTCGGGGCGTCCGACCTCGAAGTCGTACGCCTCGACCTCGGCGATCAGCCGCGCCCGCCGCTCCTCGTCGTCGTCCAGGAAGGACGCCAGGAACGAATTGCGGGCCAGCTCACGCAGCTGCTCCTCGGTGAGCCCCAGTGCCTCGTGCACCGCATGGAACGTGTCGCCGATATAGCCGCCGAAGTACGCGGGGTCGTCGGAGTTGACCGTGCACAGCAGCCCCGCGTCCATCATCCGCCCCAGCGGGTGCTCCTCGAGGACGTCGACGGCCCGCAGCCGTACGTTCGACAGCGGGCAGAGCGTCAGCGGAACCCGCTCCCGTACCAGCCGCTCGACCAGTTCCGGATCCTCCATGCAGCGCAGCCCGTGGTCGATGCGCTCGACGCCCAGCACGTCCAGGGCCTCCCGGATGTACGCCGGCGGGCCCTCCTCGCCCGCATGTGCCACCTTGCGCAGCCCGAGCGCGTCCGCCGCCTCGTACACCTCGCGGAACTTCGACGGCGGATGCCCGGCCTCCGCCGAGTCCAGGCCCACCCCCGCGATCCGGTGCAGACAGGGCTTCGCGGCGTCGAGCGTCTCCATCGCCGACTCGGCGGACTCGTCCCGCAGGAAGCACATGATCAGCCGGGTGGAGATACCGTGCCGCTCCTCGCTGCGGTCGAGCGCGCGGGCCAGCCCGTCGATCACCGTGCCGATCGGGACACCGCGGGCGGTGTGCGCCTGCGGGTCGAAGAAGATCTCCGCGTGGCGCACGCCCTGCCCAGCGGCCCGCGCCAGATACGCGTCGGCGAGTTCGGCGAAGTCGTCCTCGGTGTGCAGGACGGACATCAGCCCGTAGTACAGATCGAGGAAGGACTGCAGGTCCTGGAAGAGGTAGGCGCGGCGCAGCTCTTCAGTGTCCTTGTACGGCAGTACGACGCTGTTGCGCGCGGCGAGCGCGAAGGCGAGCTCGGGCTCGAGGGTGCCTTCGATGTGCAGGTGCAGTTCGGCTTTGGGGAGGGGCATTGCCCCATCTTAGGCCGTTTCGCGCTCAGGTCCTTTTGGGAACGGGGATCCGCCACAGGTCCTGGGCGACGGTCAGCTCACCCTCGTAACCGGCGGCTCTGGCCTGCCGCTCGAACTCGTACGGGTCGCTGTAGCGCTGCGAGAAATGCGTCAGCACGAGATGCCGCACGCCCGCGTCGCGCGCCACGCGGGCCGCCTGGCCGGCGGTCAGGTGGCCGTGGTCCGACGCCAGTTGCTCGTCCTCGTCGAGGAAGGTGGACTCGATGACGAGCATGTCGCAGCCCTCGGCCAGCGCGTACACGCCGTCGCAGATCCTGGTGTCCATGACGAAGGCGAAGCGCTGGCCCCTGCGTACCTCGCTGACGTCGTCGAGAGTGACACCGTCGAGCACGCCCTCGCGCTGCAGCCGGCCGACGCCCGGACCCTGGATGCCGTGCGCGGCCAGTCTCTCGGGCAGCATCCGGCGGCCGTCGGGCTCGGTGATCCGGTAGCCGTACGACTCGACGGGGTGCGAGAGCCTGTGGGCGTCGAGGGTGTACGCATCGGTCGTGGCCAGTACGGCGCTGTCGCCGCCCACCGGCTTCTGGTCCAGCGCCACCGTCTCGCGGTAGGCCGTGGCATACCGCAGCCGTTCGAAGAAGCGCTGTCCGCTCGCCGGGTAGTGCGCGGTGACCGGGTGCGGGACCCGGTCGAGGTTGATCCGCTGGATCACGCCGGCGAGCCCGAGCGAGTGGTCGCCGTGGAAGTGCGTGACGCAGATCCGGTTGATGTCGTGCGCGGCGACACCGGCGCGCAGCATCTGGCGCTGGGTGCCCTCGCCGGGGTCGAAGAGGATGCCCTCGCCGTCCCAGCGCAGCAGATAGCCGTTGTGGTTGCGGTGCCGGGTGGGGACCTGGCTGGCGGTGCCGAGCACCACCAATTCACGTACGGACAAGTCGGTGTACCCGCTACCCGGGAGGCCACTCGAGGCCGCGGCCGCCCAGCATATGCGCGTGCGCGTGGAAGACGGTCTGGCCCGCGCCCGCGCCGGTGTTGAAGACGATGCGGTATCCGGCGCCGTCGACCTTCTCCTCACCGGCGACCTCGCCGGCCTCCCGCAGCACATCGGCGGCGAGCTGCGGCGCCGCGGCGGCGAGGGTGGCGGCGTCGCGGTAGTGCGCCTTGGGGATGACCAGGATGTGCGTCGGGGCCTGGGGGTTGATGTCGCGGAAGGCGACGATGGTCTCCGTCTCCCGTACGACGGTGGCCGGCACCTCCCCCGCGACAATCTTGCAGAACAGGCAGTCAGCCTGCGGTTCTCCCGCCATGACCGGGGTCCTCCTCGCGTGTGGTCGGTACCGACGGCATCGTATAGCCCGCGTCCGGGCAGGCCCGCCGCGGCGGGGTCAAGTGTGCCGAGCGCCCTTGCCCGTCCGCCACGACGGCCGGGGGTCACAACGGCCGGCGGTCACAGACGGCCGGCGCCCACGACTGCGCGAACCGGCCGGCGGTCACGCACGGGCGCGACCGCCGGCGGTCACAACGGCCGGCGCTCCGCTGCGCCAACCGGCCGTCACCCATTCCGCGGCAGGCCTCGCCGGCTCTGCCTACGGCAGGCTCGGCGCCGACTTCGCCGGGTTCTCCGACAGGACCGCCAGCGCCATCCGGACCGCCTCGTCCAGCTGCGGGTCGCGGCCCGCCGCGTGGTCCTGTGGCGTCATGACGACCTCCACGTCCGGGTCCACGCCGTGGTTCTCCACACCCCACTCGTAACCCTCCAGCCAGAAGGCGTACTTCGGCTGCGTGACCAGTGTGCCGTCGACCAGGGAGTACCGGCTGTCGATGCCGACCACGCCGCCCCAGGTCCGCGTGCCCACCACGGGGCCGATGCCCAGCGCCTTGATCGCCGCGTTGACGATGTCGCCGTCCGAGCCCGAGAACTCGTTCGCCACGGCCACCACCGGGCCGCGCGGCGCGTCCTGCGGATAGCTCTGCGGCTGCATCCCGCGCGGCAGGTCCCAGCCCACGATGCGCCGCGCCAGCTTCTCCACCACGAGCTGCGACGTGTGGCCGCCGCGGTTCTCCCGGACGTCCACCACCAGGCCCTCCTTCGCGACCTCGACCCGCAGATCGCGGTGGATCTGGGCCCAGCCCGGCGCCTGCATGTCCGGCACGTGGAGATAGCCCAGTCGGCCCCCGGACCGCTCGTGGACGTAACTACGCCGGTCGGCGACCCAGGCGTGGTACCGCAGCGGCTCCTCGTCCGCGAGCGGGACGACCACCGCGTGCCGCGGATCGCCGCCGCCCGCCGGGGAGATGGTGAGCTCGACAGCCTTGCCCGCCGCGCCGACCAGCAGCGGCCCCGGCCCCGTGATCTCGTCCACCGGTCTTCCGTCCACCGCGAGAATCGCGTCCCCGGCGCGCACCGCGACGCCGGGCGCGGCGAGCGGTGAGTGGGCCTGCGGGTCGGAGGTCTCGGACGGCAGGATGCGGTCGACGCGCCAAGTACCGTCCGCGGAACGGGAGATGTCGGCGCCCAGCAGCCCCTGCCGCGCCGCGGCGCTGCCGTAGCCGCCCCGGGGCGTGACATACGCGTGCGAGGTGCCCAGTTCGCCCTGCACCTCCCAGAGCAGGTCCATCAGGTCGTCGTGCGTGGCCAGCCGGGAGAGGACCGGACGGTACCGCTCCAGTACGCCGTCCCAGTCGACGCCGCCGAGATCCGCGCGCCAGAAGTTGTCGCGCATCAGCCGCCCGGCCTCGTCGTACATCTGCCGCCACTCCGCGGCCGGGTCGACACTGCTGCGTACGCGGGCGAGATCGACGGTGATGTTGGTGTCGCTGTCCTCGTCGCGAGAGGGCCTGCGGTCACTCGGTACGACCTTCAGCTTGCCGTCCGCGTACAGCAGCACCCGCTTGCCGTCACCGCTGACGTCGAAGCTGGTGGCGTCCGCGACGAGTTCCTCGATGCGTTGCTGGACCAGGTCGTACCGCTCCAGCGCGGTCTTCGGCCCCGGGTCGTCGGGCGTGGCCCGGGTCGCGCCCAGGACACCGCGCATCGGATGGCTCAGCCACAGCAGTCCGTCCTTGGCGGCACGCAGCGTGGAGTAGCGGCCCGCCTCGACGGGGAACGGCACTATCCGGTCGGCGAGTCCGTCGAGATCGATACGGGTGACGGGGGCGCCGCTCTCCTCACCGTCCCGCTGGTCCCTGCCCCGGTCGTCCTTGTCCGCTTCGAAGGCCCGGCCGTGGCGCTGCGGCCCGAACGGCGACGGGGTCGTGGCGGCCAGCGTGATCAGATGCGGGCGGCAGCCGCCGACGAAGGCCAGATCGAAGACATGCGTGTCGTAGACCGGGTCGAAGGCGCGCTCGGAAAGGAACGCCAGATGCTTGCCGTCGAGCGTGAACGCGGGCTGGAAGTCACGGAAGCGCAGCGGGGTCGCCTCGGAGACGGACAGATCCGCGGTGTTGGCGAGCTTGAGCTGGCGCAGCGGGGACGGTCCCGGATGTGACCAGGCGAGCCAGCCCGAGTCGGGCGAGAAGACCAGGCCGGTGGCGTGGCCGTGCTCGCTGTGGTCGACCTCGCGGACCTCGCCGCTCTCCCGCTCGACGAGCAGTACCCGGCCGTCGTGCGAGGCGACCGCGGCACGGCTGCCGTCGGGCGCGACGGCAAGGCTGAGTACCCTGCCGAGCCGGCCCGCGCCCAGCCTGCGCGGTGTCGCCCCGGGCGCCGGGCCGACGGCCGGTGCGAACTCGAGGGCGTCGTCCCCCTCGGCGTCCGTCACCCAGACCACATGCTCCTCGCCGTCAGCCCGGAAGGTGCGCGGCAGCCTGGCCCGTACGCCGGGCTGCACGCCGAGCGCCCGCGCGGGACCTTCGCGGTGGGTGACCCAGTGGACGCCGCCACGGATCTCCACCGCGCTGCCGCGCCCGGTGTGGTCGGGGGCCGCGGTGCCGAGATGGCGGTCGGCCTTGACGGGGCGCGGCCGCAGATCGGTGCGCTGGCCGCCGAGGCGGATGTCGAGCCGGCGGGGCCCGTCGCTCTCGAGGCCGTCGAGCAGCCACAGTTCACCGGCGGCGGCGTACACGACCCGGGTGCCGTCGGTGGAGGCATGGCGGGCGTAGAAACCGTCGATCCCGGTGTGGCGGCGCAGCTCCGAACCGTCCGGCAGCGACGAGTAGACGGCTCCGACACCTTCGTGGTCGGAGAGGAAGGCAACGCGCTCCCCCACCCACAGCGGATACTCGACATTCCCGTCGAGGTCCTCGTGGAGGCGTACGAACTCGCCCTCGCCCGGCCGGTCGATCCACAACTTGCCCGCGGTGCCGCCCCGGTAGCGCTTCCAGGCGGCGGCCTCCCGCCCCATGGTGGCCGAGAGCAGCAGCGTGTGCCGACCGAACGCCACATCACCGACCGGTCCGTACGGCAGGACGGTGGCGGGCCCGCCGTCGAGTGGCACGGCCCGGGCCCAGCTGCGGCGCAGCGAGGCCTGGCCGTACGTACTGATCGCGAGGACCTCGCCGTCCGGCGTCCAGCCGCGTACGGACGTCTTCCCGCTGCCCCAGTGCGTCAGCCGGTCCGAAGGACCGCCGTCGACGGGCGCGAGATGCACTTCCGGCGCGCCGTCACGGCGTGAGGACCAGGCGATGTGCGCGCCGTCGGGCGAGATCCTCGGATGGTCCACCGGTACGTTGTCGGCGCTGACGCGCCACGCCCGGCCGCCGTCGAGCGGCGCGACCCAGACGTCGTCCTCTGCGGTGAAGGCGATCAACTCGCCGTGGACATGCGGATACCGGAGGTAGGCAGGCTGCGTCACACCGTCACCCTAGGCAGGTGGCCGCCGCCCGGTCACGCCTTTCCGATCACTTGGCCTGGTCGGGTGTCGCGGTCACGGTGACCGTGACGGTGACGGTGGGCCGCGGCGGGTCGCCCGGGCGGTGGGTGACGGGCGGGGTGCGGGTGGGCGTGCGGGTCGGTGTGCCTGCGCAGTTGCCGAGGACGTCGGCCTGGAAGACGACCTTGCCATTGACCTTGGCGATGAGATCGCCGCGTACGCACCTCCCGGAACGCTCCTCCGTGACCTTGCCCTTGAGCGTGATGTCCTGGCCGATACCGGTCTTGCCCTGGCAGTCGACGGTGGCCACGCTCCGGGCGGAGGGCGACGCGGACGCTCCGCCGGCCGCCTTGGAGCCGCCACCCAACGTCGCCGTACAGCTGAGCCACCGCACGTCGAAGCCCAGTCGCTCCAGCGTGCTCGTGCCCGTCCTGTCGGTGGTGACGGCGACGGCGACGGAGCTCAGCCCGCCCGTCGGTTCACAGGCCGCAACGCCCACAACTGCCGTACCGGCAACGCCGATTGCGGCAAGGGTGCGCCGGTGTCGTACTCGTCTCAAGCCCCGCATGGAGGGCAGAGTGTCACCGAGTGCCCAGAAGGAAAAGAGTGGTTGCGGCCACCTTTCCCCCGTACGGTCATGCAATGACCAGGAAGCTGATCCGGACGCGCCGGCTCGTCGTCGACGAGAACACCGTCTACATGTGGTCGGTCCGTCATAAGCACGCGCGCGCCGACGGCCGTTGTACGGACTGCCGCACCTCGCTCTCGCTGCGGCGCGAGGGGACGACGGCTCGCCTGGAGCTCGCCTTCCGGGCGGGCCCCGGCCGGTTCATCGCCGAGGGCTACTGGGAATCGGGCTCGGTGGGCGACTCCGAGCGGAACTGGCTGAACCTCTACGAGCCGGGGTCCGCGCGGCGTCTTCTCGACGAGGCGACGGCGCGCGGGCTGCTGCCCACCGCGGCAGGCACGACCGAGGTCGACGGCTGGCCGCTGTTCGACGCGGTGGTGACGGGCGGCACGGGCGACCCGGGCTCGGGCGTGTCCTAGCGAGGTAGCCGCCGCTTCAGGACCAGCGGCCGGTGCGGCCCAGCAGCAGCGCCGTGGCGGCCGTGCCCGCGGTCGACGTGCGCAGCACGCTGCGTCCGAGCCGGAACGGCTTCGCGCCCGCCTCGGCAAATGCCGCCAACTCCTCCTGCGACACGCCCCCTTCGGGCCCGACGACCAGCACGATCGAGCCCTCGGCGGGCAGCTCCGCGGTGGCCAGCGGCTCGGCGCCTTCCTCGTGCAGCACTGCCGCGAAGTCGGCTTCGGCCAGAAGTGAGGCAATCTGCTTGGTCGTTGCGGCGTCCGCTACCTCCGGGAAGCGGAGCCTGCGCGACTGTTTGCCCGCCTCGCGCGCGGTGGCCCGCCACTTGGCGAGGGCCTTGGCGCCCCGCTCGCCCCTCCACTGCGTGATGCAGCGGGCGGCGGCCCACGGCACCACGGCGTCCACACCGGTCTCCGTCATGGTCTCGACGGCGAGTTCGCCGCGGTCGCCCTTGGGGAGGGCCTGGACGACGGTGATACGAGGCGTGGGTTCGGGCTCCGTCGGGAACTCGAACGGCTCGACGATCAGCCGGTCCTTGCCCTCCGTCCGCAGCACGACACCGGCCGCGCCGCGCCCTCGCCCGTCCGTCAGCACGATGTCCTCACCGGACTGCAGCCTGCGTACGGAGACGGCGTGCCGTCCCTCGGGCCCGTCCAGGGTGAGGATCGCGCCAGGACCCACGCCCTCCAGCGAGTCGACGACGAATACGGGCGCGGTCATCAGGCACCGCCCAGCGCCAGCGCGGCCCGCGCGGAGTCCAGTTCGGCGGCGAGTACCTCGACGAGCTGACCGGCGGGCAGCTCGCGCGCCATCCGGTGGCCCTGTCCGGCCCAGAGAGCCATGCCCTGCGGGTCGCCCGCCTTGGCAGCGGCCTTGCGCAGGCTGCTCGTCAGATGGTGCACCTGGGGGTAGGCGGCGGGGGCGTACGGACCGTGTTCCCGCATGAAGCGGTTGACGAGGCCGCGGGCGGGCCGCCCGGAGAAGGCGCGGGTGAGTTCGGTGCGGACGAACAGCGGATTGGTCATGGCCTGCTTGTGCAGCACATTGGCGCCGGACTCGGGACAGACCAGGAACGCGGTGCCGAGCTGCGCGGCGCTCGCACCGCCCGCGAGCACGGCGGCGATCTGGCCGCCGCGCATCAGTCCGCCGGCGGCGATGACCGGCAGCTGCACGGTCTCGCGGACCAGCCCGATGAGCGAGAGCAGCCCGATCCCGGAGCCGTCGGCGGCGGGGTCGTCGCGGTGCGTGCCCTGGTGGCCGCCGGCCTCGATGCCCTGCACACACACGGCGTCGGCACCGGCCCACTGCGCGGCCTGCGCCTCCTCGGGCGTGGTGACGGTGACCACGGTGAAGGTGCCGGCCTTCGCGAAGGAGTCGAGCACATCGCGGGTCGGACAGCCGAAGGTGAAGGAGACGACAGGAACGGGGTCGTCGAGGAGGATCGCGAGCTTGGCCTCGTACCCGTCGTCCCGTCCGCTGTCGGGGTCGCCGAGAGGCGTCTCGTACCAGGCGGCCTCACCGGCGAGCTGCTGCCGGTAGACGCCGACGGCGGCGGGGTCGGCGGTGTTGGGCTGCGGCATGAAGAGGTTGACGCCGAAGGGCTGACCGGTGAGCCCTCGGATCTGTTTGACCTCCTGGTACATGCCGTCCGCCGTCTTGTACCCGGCGGCGAGGAAGCCGAGCCCACCTGCGTCGGAAACGGCGGCGGCGAGCTGCGGACAGGAGGCGCCGCCCGCCATGGGGGCCTGCACGATCGGATACCGGCAGAGATCGGTCAGTGCGGAGGACATGCAGGCATGGTGCCATGTTGCTCGCGCGCGACCGAATCGGGCGTTCCGGTGTCCTCAATCGCCGGACAGGCTTCAATATCAGCCCCTCCGGCGTTTGAGGAGCGGGGCTTGGGGCGGAGCCCCAACAAGAGCCCCGCCGGCGGTTGAGGCGCGGGGCCCCGGGGCAGAGCCCCGGCAACCCGCGCCCCCCAACGGCTACCGCCCGTTGAACGCGTCCTTCAGGCGGGAGAACAGACCCTGCTGCCCCGGCTGGAACTGCCCCGTCGGCCTCTCCTCGCCGCGCAGCTTCGCCAGATCCCGCAGCAGCCGCTCCTGGTCCGCGTCCAGCTTCGACGGCGTCATCACCTCGACGTGCACGATCAGGTCGCCGCGGCCGCCGCCCCGCAGATGCGTGATGCCACGCCCGTGCAGCGGGATCGACTGGCCGGACTGTGTGCCCGGTCGGATGTCGACCTCCTCCATGCCGTCGAGCGTCTCCAGCGGGCACTTCGTGCCCAGCGCCGCCGCGGTCATCGGGATCGTCACCGTGCAGTGCAGGTCGTCGCCACGCCGCTGGAAGACCGCGTGCGGCAGCTCATGGATCTCGACGTACAGATCACCCGCCGGTCCGCCACCCGGGCCGACCTCGCCCTCGCCCGCGAGCTGAATGCGCGTGCCGTTGTCGACGCCCGCCGGGATCTTCACGGTCAGCGTGCGGCGCGAGCGGATACGGCCGTCACCGGCGCACTCCGGGCACGGCGTCGGCACGACCGTGCCGAAGCCCTGGCACTGCGGGCACGGCCGCGAGGTCATGACCTGGCCCAGGAAGGACCGCGTCACCTGCGAAACCTCACCGCGTCCGCGGCACATGTCGCAGGTCTGCGCCGAGGTCCCCGGCGCCGCGCCCTCACCCGAACACGTCGTACAGACGACAGCCGTGTCGACCTGGATGTCCTTCGTCGTACCGAAGGCCGCTTCGTTGAGGTCGATCTCCAGCCGGATCATCGCGTCCTGGCCCCGTCGCGTACGCGACCTGGGGCCCCGCTGCGACGCCGTACCGAAGAACGCGTCCATGATGTCGGAGAAGTTGCCGAAGCCACCGGCCCCGAATCCACCCGCGCCTCCGCCGCCCGCCTGGGACAACGGGTCTCCGCCGAGGTCGTAGACCTGCTTCTTCTGCGGGTCCGACAACACCTCGTACGCGGCGTTGATCTCCTTGAAGCGCTCCTGCGTCTTCGGGTCCGGATTCACATCCGGGTGGAGTTCACGCGCAAGCCGGCGGAAGGCCTTCTTGATCTCGTCCTGCGATGCGTCGCGGCGTACGCCGAGTACGGCGTAGTAGTCCGTGGCCACTTACGACTCCGCCAGGATCTGTCCGACGTAACGTGCCACTGCGCGTACCGCTCCCATCGTTCCGGGGTAGTCCATGCGGGTCGGTCCGACCACGCCGAGTTTGGCAACTGCCTCGTCGCCCGAACCGTAGCCGACTGCGACCACGGAAGTGGAGTTGAGGCCCTCGTGTGCGTTCTCATGACCGATACGTACGGTCATGCCCATGCCCGAGTCCTTGGCCTCGCCGAGCAGCTTGAGGAGCACCACATGCTCCTCGAGCGCTTCCAGCACCGGCCTGATGGTCAGCGGGAAGTCGTGCCCGAAGCGGGTGAGATTGGCCGTGCCGCCGATCACCAGCCGCTCCTCCGTCTCCTCGACCAGCGTCTCGAGCAGGGTCGCCAGCACCGTGGACACAGTGCCGCGGTCCTCCGTCTCGAAGGAGTCGGGCAGCTCCTGCACCAGGTGCGGCACATCCGCGAAGCGGCGCCCGACGATCCGGCTGTTGAGCCGGGCCCGCAGGTCGGCCAGCGAGGCCTCGCCGAACGGCGCGGGGCAGTCGATCATGCGCTGCTCGACCCGTCCGGTGTCCGTGATGAGCACAAGCATCAGCCGGGCGGGCGCGAGGGACAGGAGCTCCACATGCCGGACCGTGGACCGGGTCAGCGAGGGGTACTGGACGACGGCGACCTGCCGGGTCAGCTGCGCGAGCAGCCGTACCGTACGGCCCACGACGTCGTCCAGGTCGACGGCTCCGTCCAGGAAGTTCTGGATGGCGCGGCGCTCGGGCGCCGACAGGGGCTTGACGCCCGCCAGCTTGTCGACGAAGAGCCGGTAGCCCTTGTCCGTCGGGATGCGGCCGGCGCTGGTGTGGGGCTGGGCGATGAACCCTTCCTCTTCCAGCACCGCCATGTCGTTACGGACAGTAGCCGGGGAGACACCGAGCTTGTGCCGCTCGGTGAGGGCCTTGGAGCCGACGGGCTCCTCGGTGCCGACATAGTCCTGGACGATGGCGCGCAGCACCTCGAGTCTGCGTTCGCTGAGCATTTGCGCACACCTCCAGCCGTGGTTCCTTGTGGTGACTGCTTGGCACTCGTCATGTCCGAGTGCCAGCACTCCCCCGAGCCAGTGTACGGCTGTGGGGTACGCCCCTAGCAAGGGCCGTCCTGCAGGGCTGTCCTGCAATCGCGGCCGACCACGGTACCTCGCGACACCGCTGGTCCTTGCCGATAGCGTCGCGGTATGGACGTCAGTTGGGAAGACTTCGGCTGGGAGCGGTTGGCCGACGGGGTGGGGCGTCGGCGGCTGCCTGTCTGGGACGCGACCGTTGGACTGGTCGCCGGTGAGGACCGTGTCCTCATGTACGACACGGGTTCTACGCTCCGTGAGGGCGCCGAGCTCCGCACCCAGGCGCAGGCGCTGCTGGGCGGTCGCCGAGTGACGCATATCGCACTGAGTCATCCGCACTTCGACCATGTACTGGGGACCGCGGCGTTCTCCGGGGCCGAGGTGTTCGGCGCGGTCGGCGTCGACGTTCTGATGAGGCGGGAGCGGGACGAGATCCGCGGCACCGCCGTACGGCACGGGGTCCCGGTGAAGGACGCCGCGGAGGCCGCCGATCTGCTGGTACTGCCGCACCATCCGGTGTGCGGGGAGTGGACGCTCGAGCTGGGCGGCCGCCAGGTGCTGCTGGCCAATGTCGGACCCGGTCACTCTGGCCACGATCTGGCACTGCTGGTGCCGGGCGAAGGCCCGGGCAGCCCGGAGGTGGTCTTCTGCGGAGATCTGGTGGAGGAGTCGGGCGAACCGCAGGCGGGCCGGGATGCGATCCCGTCCCGCTGGCCGGCGGCGCTGGACCGGCTGCTGTCGCTGGGCGGCGAGGACGCGGTGTATGTCCCCGGGCACGGGGCGGCGGTCGACGCGGCTTTTGTACGCGCACAGCGGGATTCGTTGGCGGAGCGCTTCGGCGTGTCGTAGCGTCGGCCAAATGCGCAGCTACAGCCCGGATCTGACGCCTCCTTGGAAGAAGCAGCAGCCGGCCCCGGAGGTCCCTGCCGAGTCCGACCTGGTCGTGGAGGAGGTCGCGACGGGTCTCTGCGGTGCGGTGATCCGTACCGAGAAGACGGCGGAGGGCCCGACAGTCACGCTCGAGGACCGCTTCGGCAAGCACCGGGTGTTCCCGCTGGTCCCGCGGGGCTTTCTGCTGGAGGGCCGGGTGGTCACCCTGGTCCGCCCCTCGGCGACGGCCCCGGCCCGCCCGGCACGTACGGCCTCCGGCTCGGTCGCGGTCCCGGGGGCACGGGCGAGGGTCGCGCGGGCGGGCCGTATCTACGTGGAAGGCCGCCACGACGCGGAGCTCGTCGAACGGGTCTGGGGTGACGATCTGCGGATCGAGGGCGTGGTCGTGGAGTACCTGGAGGGCATCGACGACCTCCCGTCGATCGTCAAGGAATTCGCGCCGGGCCCGGACGCGCGCCTCGGGGTGCTGGTGGACCATCTGGTCCCCGGCTCGAAGGAGTCCCGTATCGCGTCCCAGGTCTCCAGCGACCACGCCTTGATCGTGGGCCACCCGTACATCGATGTGTGGGAGGCGGTGAAGCCGTCCTCGGTGGGCATCCGGGCGTGGCCGTCGGTGCCGCGCGGCCAGGACTGGAAGACGGGCGTCTGCCGCGCACTTGGCTGGCCGGAGAACACGGGAGCGGCGTGGCAGCGGATTCTGTCGGGCGTGCGGTCGTACAGGGACCTGGAGCCGGAGCTGCTGGGGCGAGTGGAGGAGCTGATCGACTTCGTGACGGCTCCGGGGGTGTGACCGGGGCTCCGCCCCGGACCCCGCGCCTCAATCGCCGGCGGGGCTCGAGTTGCCGGTCCGGCGAAATGCAAGCCCGCCCGGCGATTGAGAACAGGCCCGAAGGGCGTACGAGGGATCCGGGGCGGAGCACCCCACGCGGCGGAGCCGCTCATCGACACAGCGGGAAGGGGCGGGTAGGGGAACAGGCCCCGCAGGGCCCATCTCCGTCAGTCCACCAGGTCGCGTACCACCGCGTCCGCCAGCAGGCGGCCCCGCAGCGTCAGTACGGCCCGTCCCTCCTTGTACGGCCCCGGCTCCAGCAGGCCGTCCGACAGGGCCCGGCCCGCCGCCGCCAGGCCCGCCGGGCGCAGGAGCTCCAGCTCGCAGCCTTCCCGGAGCCGGAGCTCCAGCAGGATCCGCTCCACCCGGCGGTCCTCCGCCGAGAGGAGCTCGCGGCCCGCGCCCGGCGAGCGGCCCTCCGCCAGCGCCGCCGCGTACGCGCCCGGGTGCTTCACATTCCACCAGCGCACCCCGCCCACATGGCTGTGGGCTCCGGGGCCCGCGCCCCACCAGTCGGCGCCGCGCCAGTACAGCTCGTTGTGCAGGCACCGGCCCGCCCCGGTCGTGGCCCAGTTGGAGACCTCGTACCAGTCGAAGCCCGCGTCCCCGAGCACCGAGTCCGCGATCAGATACCGGTCCGCGTGGACGTCGTCGTCGGTCATCGGGACCTCGCCGCGGCGGATCCGCCGCGCAAGCTGCGTGCCTTCCTCGACGATCAGTGCGTACGCCGAGATGTGATCCGGACCCGCGCCCACCGCGGCCGCCAGGGAGGCGCGCCAGTCGTCGTCGCTCTCGCCCGGCGTGCCGTAGATCAGGTCGAGGTTCACATGGTCGAAGCCCGCAGCCCGCGCCTCCGCGACGCACGCCTCCGGGCGGCCCGGCGTATGCGTACGGTCCAGCACCTTCAGCACATGCTGCCGCGCGCTCTGCATCCCGAAGGAGATCCGGTTGAAGCCGCCCTCCCGCAGCTCGGCGAGATACGCCGGGTCCACCGACTCCGGGTTCGCCTCGGTCGTGATCTCCGCGCCGTCCGCGAGCCCGAACTCCTCGCGGACCGCGTCCAGCATCCGGACCAGATCCGAGGCCGCGAGCAGCGTCGGCGTACCGCCTCCGACGAACACCGTCCGTACCTGCCGCGGGTCGTCGCCCAGCACCTTGCGGGCGAGGCGGACCTCCTCCGCGACCATCGCGGCGTAGTTGTCCCGGGAGGCGAGCACGCCGCCCGAGCCGCGCAGCTCGGTCGCCGTGTAGGTGTTGAAGTCGCAGTAGCCGCAGCGCGTCGCGCAGTACGGCACATGCAGATAGAAGGCGAGCGGCCGGTCCCCGGCGCCTGTCAGGGCGGACGCGGGCAGCGACCCGTCCTCGGGCATGGGCTCACCATCGGGCAGTACGGAAGGCATGCCCCCCATTGTCCGTCACCTCGCGGGTGCCCCGGGACGGCCACCGCACCGGGCGCCGGGACGGCCATCCCGCCGGCTGCCGGGACGGCTACCGCGCCTGGAGCACCAGCAGCGCCAGATCGTCCTCCGGCGGCGTCTCCCCGAACTCGTACACCACCTGCTTGATCCGCTCCGCGATCCCTTGCGCGGTCAGGCCCGCGCAGCCGGCGAGCACCCGGGCGAGCCCGTCCTCGTCGTCGAACATCCGCGACCCCGAGCGCCGCTCCGTCACCCCGTCCGTGACGCAGAGCAGGGTGTCGCCGGGCTCCAGGTCGAAGGTCTGGCTTTGGTACGCGACGTCCTCGACGACCCCGAGCAGCACCTGCGACTCGGCCGCCGTGAGCACCCGGCCGTCGGGCCGCAGCAGCAGCGGCAGCGGATGCCCGGCGCTCGCCAGGGTGCAGCGCACGCCTCCGCCGACCCGGGGCGAGGGCACGAGCTCGCCGTAGAGCAGGGACAGGAACCGCGCCTGCGGACCCTCCGGCACGCCCTGACCGCCCGCTGCCGCGACCATCAGCGCGGCTGATTCCGCCGCCTCCATCGCATCGTCGAGGAGCAGTCCGTTGAGCCGGTCCAGCACCTGGCCGACCTGGTAACCCTCGCGGGCGAGCAGCCGCAGCCAGGGCCGGGCGAGGCCGGTGACGACCGCGGCCTCGGGTCCGCTGCCCTGGACGTCGCCGAGCATGAAGCACCAGCGGCCGCCGGAGCCGGCCGGGAAGATGTCGTAGAAGTCGCCGCCCGCGACGCCGTCGTCGCTGGGCTCGTACACCAGGAACCGGTCGACACCGGGGATCTGCCCGACCTTGCCGGGGAGCAGACCGCGCTGCAGAACCCGGCTGATGGTGGCCTGCCGGGTGTACTGGCGGGCCGCGCTGATCGCGAGAGCCACCCGGCGTGCGAAGTCCGCGATCAGCGCGGTCGCTTCGTCGGGTACGCGTGCGAGGCCGTACCGCGCGATCAGCAGGGTGCCGAGCCCGCGTCCGCCCGCGGCGAGGCGGTATGCGACGGCCGTGCCCTCATCGCCGCCCGGTTGGCCGTCACCGGGCCAGGGAATCGGTACGGGCCCGTTGCCCGCGACCTCGGGCAGCAGCAGCGGCGGCTCCTTGTCCAGGGTCTCGCGCAGCTGCTCCGTAAGGGACTCGTCGCTGTGCCAGACCCGGGCGAGCCGCTGCGCGGCCCCCGCTCCGCCGCCCGTGCCCCAGCCCGATCCCGGCCGTCCCGACTCGCTGTCCAGCCAGATCGCGCACCAGTCGGCGAGCCTCGGCACCAGCAGCTGCCCGGCGAGCGCCGCGACCATGTCCTCGTCGAGCTGTCCGGCGAGCAGGTCGGAGGCCTCGGCGAGGAAGGAGAGGGCGCCCCGGCTGATCCAGTCGGAGTCCTCGCGCACGGTGCGCCGGGGCGAGGGGGCGAGGATCTCGGCGGCGCGGAGTCCGCGCTGCAGCGCGGGTTCGGCGCCGGGGAGCGGGCAGGTGTCCCAGCCGTCGACGGGGAGGCGGGCCCAGATGGTCTTGAGGCCGGGGCGGTAGGTGATGCCCCAGCGCTCGGCGAGGGCGGCGACGAGGTGGAGGCCGCGGCCGTATTCGGGCGTGCCGGAGCGTTCCTCGGCGCCGTGCGGTTCATTGCGTACGGCTCTGGCCGGGTGGTGGTCGGAGACTTCGAGTACGAGGGCGGCGGGCTCGCCGTCCGCCGACTCCTCCAGCCTGCAGAGGAGTTCGACGGTGGTGCCCGCGTGCACGACGGCGTTGGTCACGAGCTCGTTGACGATGAGTACGGCGTCGTCGGCGAGCCGGTCCGTGCTGTGACTGCCCGGCGGGCAGCCCCCTGACCCGCGGCAGAAGGCGCAGGTGGCGAGCATGCCGAGGTTGGTCCAGTCGGCGATGGCTGCGCGCACGAAGCGGCGCGCGGCGGACGGTGCGAGAGGGTTGCCGGGCAGGCTGGTGCGAGCGACTGAACGCGCATCATCCCGAAGCGGGTACAACGGTGTTGTGCGGTGAACGGTCTCGCGCTGCATCGGAAGGGACCCCACTGTGCGGCTCCTGGTCGGTTCTGGCAATGCGCCGCTTATGACACCGACAGAGTGACAGACTGAGCCTGCCCATAAGCGTCGAGTCACCGAAGTGGGCGGATTATGAACAGAGACAGTGCGCTGCCGTCAGCTCAGCCGGCTTCCCGGCTGCCTGCGGTGTCCTCCCCGCCCTCGGCCGACGGCGGCTGGATCCGCGCCTCGGAGCTGCGCCCACTGCTGGCCGCGATGACGACCCTGCGCGACGGGGACTTCCATGTGCGGATGGCGGAGGTCCATGAGGGCATTCCCGCCGAACTGGCGGCGATGTTCAACCAGATCGCCGTGCGCAATCAGCACTTCACGGATGAGCTGTCGCGGGTCCGCAGGGAGGTCGTACGGCACGGACGGCTCGACGACCGGCTGTCGGCCAGCCCCGGCCAGGGTGCCTGGACCTCCGCTGTCATCAGTACGAACACGCTGCTGGACGCCCTGGTGGTGCCCGCCGCGAACGCCACCCGTGTGCTGGACGCGGTGGCCGGCGGCGATCTGACCCAGCGGGTCGATCTGCACGACGGCAACCGTCAGTTACGCGGCGATCTGCGCCGGCTCGGCCGTGCGGTGAACAAGATGGTCGACCAGCTGTCGCTGTTCACCAGCGAGGTGACGCGGGTGGCACGCGAGGTGGGCACGGAGGGCCGGCTCGGCGGACGCGCCAAGGTTCAGGGCCTTTCGGGCAGCTGGCGGGACGTCACCGAGGCGGTCAACACCATGGCCTCCCGGCTGACCGCACAGGTGCGGGACATCGCCGCGGTGACCACGGCCGTGGCCCGCGGCGATCTCACCCGTACGGTCACGGTCGAGGCGACCGGTGAGCTCCTTGAGCTGAAGCTGACCGTCAACACCATGGTCGACCAGCTCTCGGCCTTCGCCGACGAGGTCACGCGGGTGGCCCGCGAGGTGGGCACGGAGGGCCAGCTGGGCGGCCGCGCCCAGGTCCGCGGCGTCTCCGGCGTCTGGAAGGACCTCACGGACAACGTCAACTTCATGGCATCCAACCTGACCAGTCAGGTCCGCAACATCGCGCAGGTCACCACCGCCGTCGCCAACGGCGACCTCTCCCAGAAGATCACCGTGGACGCCCAGGGCGAGATCCTGGAGCTCAAGTCGACGATCAACACCATGGTCGATCAGCTTCTGGCCTTCGCCGACGAGGTGACCCGGGTCGCCCGCGAAGTCGGCACGGAGGGCAACCTCGGCGGCCGCGCCCAGGTCCGCGGCGTCTCCGGCGTGTGGAAGGACCTCACCGAGAACGTCAACTTCATGGCGGACAATCTCACTTCGCAGGTCCGCAATATCGCGCTGGTGTCGACGGCCGTCGCCCAGGGCGATCTCGGCAAGAAGATCACGGTCGAGGCGAAGGGCGAGATCCTCGAGCTCAAATCGACCATCAACACCATGGTCGACCAGCTCTCGGCCTTCGCCGACGAGGTCACCAGGGTCGCCCGCGAGGTGGGCACGGAAGGCAACCTCGGCGGCCAGGCCCAGGTCCGCGGCGTCTCCGGCGTCTGGAAGGACCTCACGGACAACGTCAACTTCATGGCATCCAACCTGACCAGTCAGGTCCGCAACATCGCGCAGGTCACCACCGCCGTCGCCAACGGCGACCTCTCCAAGAAGATCACCGTGGATGCGCGCGGCGAGATCCTGGAGCTCAAGGACACCGTCAATACGATGGTGGAGCAGTTGCGTGCCTTCGCCGACGAGGTCACACGCGTGGCCCGCGAGGTGGGTACCGACGGCCGACTGGGCGGCCGCGCCCAGGTCCTCGGTGTCACCGGCCTGTGGAAGGACCTCACCGACAACGTCAACTACATGGCCGACAACCTCACTTCACAGGTGCGGAACATCGCCCAGGTGGCGACGGCCGTGGCGCAGGGCGACCTCTCCAAGAAGATCGACGTGGACGCGCGCGGCGAGATCCTGGAACTCAAGACCACCATCAACACCATGGTGGACACGCTCTCCTCGTTCTCCTCCGAGGTCACCCGGGTGGCCCGCGAGGTCGGCTCCGAGGGCCAGCTCGGCGGCCAGGCTCGGGTCGAGGGCGTGTACGGCACCTGGAAGCGGCTGACGACGAACGTCAATGAGCTGGCGCTCAACCTCACCACCCAGGTCCGCGCCATCGCCGAGGTGGCGTCCGCAGTCGCCCAGGGCGACATGTCCCGGTCGATCACGGTCGAGACGCGCGGTGAGGTCTCCGAGCTGAAGGACAACATCAATCTGATGGTGTCCAACCTCCGCGAGACCACCCGCGCCAAGGACTGGCTGGAGTCCAATCTCGCCCGCCTCGCCGGTCTGATGCAGGGCCACCGCGATCTGATGGAGGTCGCCGACCTGATCCTGCGCGAGCTGACCCCGCTGGTGAACGCGCAGTACGGCGCGTTCTTCCTGGCCGACCCGGACGCCGGCGGCACTCCGCCCCGTACCACCTCCACCACCAAGGGACTGGCCTTCATCGCCGGTTACGGCTCGGCCCAGTCGGCCACCATAGACACCACCGGCATGCCGGGCCACGGTCTGGTGCGCCAGGCGGCCCTGGAGAAGAAGCGGATCCTCCTCGAGGAAGCACCGCCGGACTACATCAAGATCAACTCCGGCCTTGGCGAGGCGTCACCGGCAAGCGTTGTCATCATCCCGATCCTCTTCGAGGACAAGCTGCTCGGCGTCATCGAACTGGCGTCCTTCTCCCGCTTCTCCGACGTCCACCTGGCCTTCTTCGACCAGTTCGTGAACACCATCGGCGTCGCCATCAACACCATCATCGCCAACTCCCGTACGGAGTCACTGCTCGGCGAGTCCCAGCGGCTCGCGGTCCAGCTCCAGGAGCGCTCCGACGAGCTCCAGCGCCAGCAGGGCGAACTGCAGCGCTCCAACGCCGAGCTGGAGGAGAAGGCCGCACTGCTCGCGACCTCGTCGCAGTACAAGTCGGAGTTCCTGGCGAACATGTCGCACGAACTGCGCACACCACTGAACTCCCTCCTCATCCTGGCCCGCCTGCTCTCCGACAACCCGGACGGCCATCTCTCCGACCAGGAAGTGCAGTTCGCCACCACGATCCACCGCTCGGGCTCCGACCTGCTCCAGCTGATCAACGACATCCTGGACCTGTCGAAGATCGAGGCCGGCCGGATGGACGTGCGCCCGAAGAAGCTGCCGCTGATCAAGGTGCTCGACTACGTCCACGCCACCTTCCGTCCGATCACCCTCGACCGCGGGCTGGCCTTCGAGGTCGCGGTCGGCGAGGACGTACCGCGCGAGATGTACTCCGACGAGCAGCGGCTCCAGCAGATCCTGCGCAATCTGCTCTCCAACGCCATCAAGTTCACCTCTTCCGGCCGCGTCGAACTGAGGGTGAAGCGGGTCAAGGACCCCGACGACAAGGTGCTCAAGGGCATCGACGACCTGATCGCCTTCGCTGTCGCCGACACCGGCATCGGCATCGCCCCGGAGAAACTCCCGGTGATCTTCGAGGCGTTCCAGCAGGCCGACGGCACGACCAACCGCAAGTACGGCGGAACGGGCCTCGGCCTCTCCATCAGCCGGGAAATCGCGGGGCTGCTCGGCGGCCGCATCATCGCGGAGAGCGAGCCGGGCCGCGGATCCACCTTCACGCTGTACGTCCCCGTCCTCTACCCCGGCCATGCCGGCGGCGAGAGCGACGGCTCCCACGACGGCCACGACATCCAGGACGTCCATGGCATCCATGGCATCCATGACATCCCGCTGACCACGCCCGAGCGGCACCACAGCGAGCATGTGCCGCGCCCGGCCCTCGAGGACGGCTGGCCCACGACGACCAAGCTGGAGGAGTGGAAGTCGGGCCGGGCGGGCCGGATCCTGCCGGGCCGCCGCGTCCTCATCGTCGACGACGACATCCGTAATGTCTTCGCGCTCACCCATGTGCTCGGCAGAGTGGGCATGCCTGTGCTGTACGCGGAGAACGGCCGCGAAGGCATCGAGACCCTGGAGCGCAACCCCGACGTCGAACTGATCCTGATGGACATCATGATGCCCGAGATGGACGGGTACGAGACGATCGAGGCCATACGGCGCAGCCCGCTCTGGACCGACCTCCCGATCATCGCCCTCACCGCGAAGGCGATGCCGGGTGACCGCGAGAAGTCGATCGCGCAGGGCGCCAACGACTACGTGCCGAAACCGGTCGACGTGGACCGTCTGCTGACCGTCGTCTGCTCCGTGCTGGATCCGAAGGGCGGAACGGCCGGGCCGGACAGTGCGCCTCCGGCCGAAGAACCCGCGATATCGGGGCAGCCAGTCGGCGATGGGGAGCCGGCTGCCCCGCCGACAATCACGTGAGGACACGATGAGCACAGAGGCACCCACCGCCGACCCCGCGAGCATCCTCCTGGTGGACGACATGGAGGACAATCTCGTAGCCCTCGAGGCAGTCCTGGGGTCCCTCAACGAGCCTCTGGTCCGGGCACGTTCCGGGGAGGAGGCGATGAAGGCGCTGCTGCGGCGGAAGTTCGCGGTGGTCCTGCTGGATGTGCGGATGCCCGGCATGGACGGCTTCGAGACGGCGTCCAACATCAAGCGCCTCGACCAGACGAAGGACGTCCCGATCATCTTCCTGACCGGGACGCAGGCCGACAGCGGCTTTGCCTTCCGGGGCTACGCCACCGGGGCTGCGGACTTCCTCACCAAGCCCTTCGACCCCTGGGTACTGCGCGCCAAGGTGAGTGTGTTCCTCGAACTGCACCGCAAGAACCGCCAGTTGGAGCGGATGCTGGCACAGGACCAGGAGCAGCTGGGCCAGATGTCCCAGCGGCTGAGTGCGATCGAGAGCGAGCTGGACAGGAGCGGCTCGAACGATATGCCGGAGGTGCGGGTGCAGCTGACCCGGGTGGAGGAGATTCTGAGGGACCTGCGTCGCGGGCGGAGCCAGTAGCCCCCGTACGCCCTCCGGGGGTTTCCCCGATCGCCGACAAGGCCTGGATTCCCGCCCGTCGGGCGGGAATCCAGGCCTTGTCGGCGTTTGAGGCGCGGGGCCCGGGACGGAGCTCCGGTTACTACGCCTCGCGGGAGCCTGCGTACATGTCCTCGATGAGGTGCTTGTACTCGCGCTCGACGACCGGCCTCTTCAGCTTGAGGCTGGGCGTCAGCTCGCCGTGCTCGATGTCCAGGTCCCGCGGCAGCAGCCGGAACTTCTTGATCGTCTGCCAGCGCTGCAGCCCTTCGTTGAGCCGCTTCACATAACCCTCGATGAGCTGCTCGGCCCGCTCGGTGGCGACAACCTCGGCGTACGTCTTTCCGTCCAGGCCGTTCTCCTTGGCCCAGCCGAGGATGGTCGGCTCGTCCAGCGCGATGAGCGCGGTGCAGAAGTTACGGTCCGCGCCGTGCACCAGGATGTTGGAGACGAACGGGCACACCGCCTTGAACTGGCCCTCGACCTCGGCCGGCGCGATGTACTTGCCGCCGGAGGTCTTGATCAGGTCCTTCTTGCGGTCCGTGATGCGCAGGTAGCCGTCATCGGACAGCTCTCCGATGTCGCCGGTGTGGAACCAGCCGTCGGATTCGAGGACTTCGGCCGTCTTCTCGGGCAGCCGGTGGTAACCCTCCATGATCCCGGGGCCGCGCAGCAGGATCTCGCCGTCGTCGGCGATACGCACCTCGGTGCCGGGCAGCGGCTTGCCGACAGTGCCCGTGCGGTACGCCTCGCCCGGGTTGATGAAGGACGCCGCGCTGGACTCCGTAAGGCCGTAGCCCTCGAGGATGTGGATTCCGGCTCCGGCGAAGAAGTAGCCGATGTCGGGCGCGAGCGCCGCCGAGCCGGAGACCGCGGCGCGCAGCCGGCCGCCGAAGGCCTCGCGCAGCTTGGAGTAGACGAGCGCGTCGGCGATCTTGTGCTTGGCGGTGAGTCCGAAGGGCGCGGAGGCCGAGCCCGTGCGGCGGAAGTTGTCCTGCGTGGCCTTGGCGTACTCGCGTGAGACACCGGCCGCCCACTGGAAGATCTTGTACTTGGCTCCGCCGCCGGCCCGTGCCTTGGCCGCGACTCCGTTGTAGACCTTCTCGAAGATCCGCGGCACGGCCGCCATGTAGGTCGGCTGGACCACCGGCAGATTCTCGATGATCTTGTCCACCCGGCCGTCGACGGCGGTGACATGACCGACCTCGATCTGTCCGGAGGTCAGCACCTTGCCGAAGACATGCGCGAGCGGCAGCCAGAGGTACTGCACGTCGTCCTTGCTGATCAGCCCGGTCGCGGCGGTGGCCTTGGCCAAGTACGACCAGTTGTCGTGCGGCAGCCGGACGCCCTTGGGCCGGCCCGTGGTGCCCGAGGTGTAGATCAGCGTCGCCAGCTGGTCGGGCCTGATCGCCTCGACCCGCTCCTTGACGGCGTCCGGGTGCTTGGCGAGGTACTCCGCGCCCCGGGCCTCCAGGTCGGCGAGCGAGAGCACCCAGCCCTCGGGGTCGCTCTCGTCCGGCTCCACGCCCGTCGCGTCGATTACCACGACATGCTTCAGCTCCGGCAGGTCGGCCCGCCGCTCACGCGCCTTGGCCAGCTGGGAGGCGTCCTCGGCGATCAGCACCCGGCTCTCGGAGTCGGAGAGGATGTACGACGACTCCTCGGCGTTGGTGGACGGGTAGATCGTGGTCGTCGCGCCGCCCGCGCACATCACGCCGAGGTCGGCGAGGATCCAGTCGACCCGGGTGGAGGAGGCGAGCGCGACGCGCTCCTCGGCGCGTACCCCGAGGTCGATCAGTCCGGCAGCAATGGCATAGACCCGCTCTGCGGCCTGCCCCCAGCTCAGGGACTTCCAGTCGTCGGGCCCCTGGCCGCTGGCGGGGGCCACCGGGTAGCGGTAGGCCTCGGCGTCCGGCGTAGCCGCCACGCGCTCGGTGAAGAGACTCGCCACAGAGGGCGGTCGGTTCTCGATCAGGGTCATTGTGGCGCTCACGACATCCTCCGGGCCTGCGGGCAGCACTGCACGAGTGGCTGTTGTTTAACTGGCGAGTAACCATCGAGCCGTGCTCAGGTTAGAGGGCATGGGACCTGCGCGTAAGGGGCTACGGGCTGCCGCTTGATAACGAACGGCACGCTCGGCCGTTGGCTGGAACCCGCCGGTCGGTGCATCCCTCATCTATCGGTGATGCGTCCGCAGCTATCGGGTGACGCGTCCGCAGACACGCGAAAAGCGCCCGTCCGGATCCCCGGCGGGCGCCTTCGCTTGTCGGCTGCGACGGTGCGGCTACTTCTTGGCCTTGCCACTGTCGTCGCTGGACAGCACGGCGATGAAGGCCTCCTGCGGGACCTCCACGCTGCCGACCATCTTCATCCGCTTCTTGCCTTCCTTCTGCTTCTCCAGCAGCTTCCGCTTACGCGAGATGTCACCGCCGTAGCACTTGGCGAGGACGTCCTTGCGGATGGCGCGAATGGTCTCGCGGGCGATGACGCGCGAGCCGATCGCGGCCTGGATGGGCACCTCGAAGGCCTGCCGCGGGATGAGCTCCCTGAGCTTGGCGACGAGCCTCACTCCGTACGCGTACGCCGCGTCCTTGTGCGTGATGGCGGAGAAGGCGTCGACCTTGTCGCCGTGCAGCAGGATGTCGACCTTGACCAGGCTGGCGGCCTGCTCGCCGGTGGGCTCGTAGTCGAGGGAGGCGTAACCGCGCGTCTTGGACTTCAGCTGGTCGAAGAAGTCGAAGACGATCTCGGCGAGCGGGAGGGTGTAGCGGATCTCAACCCGGTCCTCGGAGAGGTAGTCCATGCCGAGCAGCGTGCCGCGGCGGGTCTGGCAGAGCTCCATGATCGAGCCGATGAACTCGCTGGGCGCGAGGATCGTGGCCCGTACGACCGGCTCGTGGACATCCGAGATCTTGCCCTCGGGGAACTCGCTCGGGTTGGTGACGGTGTGCTCGGCACCGTCCTCCATGACCACGCGGTAGACCACGTTCGGCGCGGTGGCGATCAGATCGAGACCGAACTCGCGCTCCAGGCGCTCGCGGATCACGTCCAGGTGGAGCAGGCCGAGGAAGCCCACGCGGAAACCGAAACCGAGAGCGGCCGAGGTCTCCGGCTCGTAGACCAGCGCGGCGTCATTGAGCTGAAGCTTGTCGAGGGCGTCGCGCAGCTCGGGGTAGTCCGAGCCGTCCAGCGGATAGAGGCCGGAGAACACCATCGGCTTGGGGTCCTTGTAGCCGCCGAGCGGCTCGGTGGCGCCCTTGCTCAGCGAGGTGATCGTGTCACCGACCTTGGACTGACGGACGTCCTTCACGCCGGTGATGATGTAGCCCACCTCGCCGACGCCGAGACCGTCGGCGGGGGTCATCTCCGGGGAGGAGACACCGATCTCCAGCAGCTCGTGGGTGGCGCCGGTGGACATCATCCTGATGCGCTCGCGCTTGTTGAGCTGCCCGTCGACGACTCGTACGTAGGTCACCACACCGCGGTACGAGTCATAGACGGAGTCGAAGATCATCGCGCGGGCGGGCGCGTCGGCGACGCCGACCGGGGCGGGGACGTCGCGCACCACGCGGTCCAGCAGGGCCTCCACGCCGATGCCGGTCTTGGCCGAGACCTTGAGGACGTCCTCCGGCTGGCAGCCGATGAGGTTGGCGAGCTCCTCGGAGAACTTCTCCGGCTGCGCGGCCGGCAGGTCGATCTTGTTGAGGACCGGGACGATCGTGAGGTCGTTCTCCATCGCCAGGTAGAGGTTGGCGAGGGTCTGCGCCTCGATGCCCTGCGCGGCGTCCACCAGCAGGACGGTGCCCTCGCAGGCCGCGAGCGACCGGGAGACCTCATAGGTGAAGTCCACGTGGCCCGGGGTGTCGATCATGTTGAGGATGTGGGTCGTGTTCCGACCCTCGCCCTCGGTGGGCGACCACGGCAGGCGGACCGCCTGGGACTTGATCGTGATGCCGCGCTCGCGCTCGATGTCCATGCGGTCGAGGTACTGAGCGCGCATCTGCCGCTGATCGACCACACCGGTCAGCTGGAGCATCCGGTCGGCAAGCGTCGACTTGCCGTGGTCGATGTGCGCGATGATGCAGAAATTGCGGATCAGCGCCGGGTCGGTACGGCTCGGCTCGGGCACGTTGGTAGGAGTCGCGGGCACGCAGGGTCCTGATTCTTGAGACGCCGGGGCGTCTCGTCTCGGGCGATGTCGGATCGATACGTAGGCTCCATCGTCCCACGGGAACGGGACTGCGCCCGGTTTGGGCCGCTGGAGGGGCGGCTGGTAACGTGGGCAGCTGTGTCTCGTGCCCTCTCAAGTACGGGACGCAAACTCAAAGATCATCGAACCTGAAAAGGCTCTTTCGTGGCGAACATCAAGTCCCAGATCAAGCGGAACAAGACGAACGAGAAGGCGCGCCTGCGCAACAAGGCCGTCAAGTCGTCGCTCAAGACCGCGATCCGCAAGGCCCGCGAGGCTGTCGCCACCGGCGACGTCGAGAAGGCCACTGTGGCCGTCCGTGAGGCGTCGCAGAAGCTCGACAAGGCCGTCTCCAAGGGTGTCATCCACAAGAACGCCGCCGCCAACAAGAAGTCGGCGCTGGCCATCAAGGTTGGCTCCCTCCAGGGCTGAGCTCTTGACTGATCGCCGGTAGGGACCCAGCGGGCCCTCTCTCCCGCTCCTTCCCGGCACCCCGCGCCGCACACCGAACGCGTTCGCCACGCGGGTGCGGCGCACAAAGCTTGAACCGTGAGGCCCCGGTGTCCGTCCTTCCCCAGGACGGACACCGGGGCCTCTGGCGTGCCCGGCCTGCGGTGGCGGCCCGGCGCCCGAGGGCGGGGAGGGGGCAAGGCCGCCCGCAGGGTCTACCGCCCCGACCGCCCCGACCGCGCCGCCCGCGCAACCGCCACGACCGCCTTCTCCAGCGCGTACTCGGGGTCGTCGCCGCCGCCCTTCACGCCCGCGTCCGCCTCCGCGACCGCGCGCAGCGCCGCAGCCACCCCGTCCGGCGTCCAGCCACGCATCTGCTGGCGGACCCGGTCGATCTTCCACGGCGGCATGCCCAGCTCACGGGCGAGGTCGGCGGGCCGCCCGCCGCGGGCCGAGGAGAGCTTGCCGATCGCCCGCACACCCTGCGCCAGCGCGCTGGTGATCAGGACCGGCGCGACCCCCGTCGACAGCGACCAGCGCAGGGCTTCCAGCGCCTCCGCCGCCCGGCCCTCCACCGCACGGTCGGCGACATTGAAGCTGGAGGCTTCGGCGCGGCCCGTGTAGTACCGCCCGACGACCGCCTCGTCGATGGTGCCCTCGACGTCCGCGGTCAGCTGGGAGACCGCGCTGGCCAGCTCCCGCAGATCGCTGCCGATGGAGTCGACCAGCGCCTGGCACGCCTCGGGCGTCGCGGACCTGCCCAGCGCGCGGAATTCGGACCGTACGAAGGTGAGCCGCTCCGCCGGCTTGGTGGTCTTGGGGCAGGCGACCTCACGGGCGCCTGCCTTCCGGGCCGCGTCCAGCAGGCCCTTGCCCTTCGCACCGCCGGCGTGCAGCAGGACGAGGGTGATCTCCTCTGCCGGAGCGTCGAGATAGGCCTTGACGTCCTTGATCGTGTCGGCGGAGAGGTCCTGCGCATTGCGTACGACGACGACCTTGCGCTCGGCGAAGAGCGAGGGGCTGGTCAGCTCGGCAAGGGTGCCGGGCTGGAGCTGGTCGGAGGCGAGGTCGCGTACATCCGTGTCGGCGTCGGCAGCGCGGGCCGCCGCCACCACCTGCTGCACGGCACGGTCGAGGAGCAGGTCCTCCTGGCCCACGGCGAGCGTGACGGGGGCGAGGAGGTCGTCGGGCGAATTCTGCTGGCTGGGTTTGCGGATCATCGCGGTCCAGCATCCCACGGGGCACTGACACTCCCGCGCGTACCGGGATTCCCGTACTCGGGATCGCCGTACTCGGGGACGCCGTTCTCGGGATCTCCCCCTGCTCGGGATCGCCGTTCTCGGGATCTCCCCCTGCTCGGGATTCCCGTACCGAAGACGTACCGGAGAATGGACCGGTGAGTGACGCGAGACATGTACTGGTGCTGCCCGACCGCGACGCCGCCGAGGAGGTGGCACAGGAGCTGGCGGGCCGCTTCGGGGTGGCCGAGGAGCCCCAGCTCCTACGCGATGCGCTGGCCGGCGAGGACGACGCCGAGGACGCGCAGTGGCTGGTCGTCGTGGAGGACCCGAAGGCCCGCCTCGACCCCGCGGCGCTGGACGATTTCGCCGCGGAGTGGGAGGGCTGGCTGGAGGCCTAGCGCGCCGGCTCGGCGCGTCAGCCGGTCAGCCCGTCAGCTCGGCCGGCTCGGGGCGGACGGCAACCGGTCGAGTACCAGCCCGAAGTGGTCGCGGTAGGCCGCCAGCACCGCGGCATCGTCGGCCAGCGGCTGCTCATGGCGCTGACCGTGCTCGGTGGTGACCAGTTTGCGGTCGCTGAGCGTGATCCGGCCCTGGGTGGTGAGCCGGGAGCAGACGAGGGACCGGGGAAAGTGCGAGGCTGGCGAGGTGCGGTGCCACCAGGACCCCGCCTCGAAGTCGGCCAGGACGCGGGGCCGCGTATCGAGGCGGAACTGCGGTTTGCCGTCGCGGTAGACGTCGAGATCGCCGTACTCCGTGGCCTCGGCGATCCGGAACGCACCGGCCGGGTCCCGCTGATCGCCCCGCTCGTCGAGCGCGAGGGGGTGCTGGGTGTGGTCGCCGAACCCGACATCGGCCAGCCAGGGGCCGGAGGAGTCCGCCGTCTCGACGCGCAGGGCGAGATGGTCGTACGGGATGCCGAGCCGCCCTTCGTCACCGAAGCCACGCGCCTGGAGGAGGGTGACCGTGAAACCCAGCTCCCGCAGCAACACGGCGAATGCGCCGTTGAGTTCGTAGCAGAAGCCGCCCCGTCGGGCATCCACGATCTTGGCGAGGAGCGCCTTCTCCTCGAGCACGATGTCCTCGCCGAGATGGATGGAGAGATTCTCGAACGGGACTGTCCGCAGGTGCCGCAGCTGCAGATCGCGCAGAGCGGTGGCGTCTGCGCGCTCCGGGCGGGTGGCCCCGATACGGCGGAGATAGGCATCCAGGAGATTGGCGTCCATGGAGTGAGTCTGGCGCGACGTCGGACCGCGCGCCATGGACCGCAGGTCCTAGGCCTGTAGGCCGAGGCGCCTGGGGCGGATACGCCGCCGGCGTGCGGTCCACGACCGGATGAGGAGCGGGAGCGGCGGCGGCCGCCCGACGCGGCTGCCTGGAGCCGGCGCGCGGCCAGGAGCGGCGCAGGCGGGAGCAGCGCAGGCGGGAGCAGCGCAGGCGGGAGCAGCGCAGGCGGGACGAGGTACGAACTTTGCACAGCCACCCGCTCAGAGGGGCGGCGGGTCCGGCCCGCTGCCCTGGCCCCTCGGCACAGCCCGCAGGTCCGCGCCGCCTCCGGTGACCGCGATCGCCCCGTCAGTGTCCGTGCGCAGCACCACCGCTCCCCCGGTCCGGAGCGCGTCGACGGTACGGGGCGACGGGTGACCGTAGAAGTTGTTCCGGCCGCAGGAGATCAGCGCCAGTCGCGGGCGCACATTCCGTAGCAGGCCGGGGTGTTGGTGGACGGAGCCGTGATGGGCGACTTTGAGGACGTCGACCGGCGGGAGTGCCGGGTGGGTCGACAACAGCCCTCGCTGGGCAGGGGGTTCGAGGTCGCCGAGGAGCAGAAGGGTCGGGCCGCCGGCGATTCGCACCAGCAGTGTGACGCTGGCGTCGTTGGGGCCGTCGGGCATGGGCACGGAGGCGCGGGTCGGACCGGAGCCGGGGGCCGCCCGGGGCCACAGCACCTGCCAGACGAGCCGCCCGACCCGGCGCCGCTCCTCGGGTCCCGCACGGATGACGGGTACCCCGGCGGCGGCCGCCGTTCTCCGTACGAACGCGCTCTGCTCCCGCGGCTCGTCGAACGTCGTCGTCTGGACCGCGCCGACGGCCCTCCCTCTCAGCAGCCCGGGCAGCCCTCGGACATGGTCGGCATGGAAATGCGTCAGCAGGATCAGCGGAATCCTGGTGATGCCCAGGTCCCTCAGACAGCGGTCGGCGAGCTCCGGGTCGGGTCCCGCGTCCACGACCACGGCCGCGCCCTCGCCCGCCGCGAGCACGGTGGCATCCCCTTGCCCGACATCGCACATCACGAACGTCCAGCCGGACGGCGGCCAGCCGGTGACGACCCTGGTGAGCGGGGCCGGGCGCAGCACGGCGAGAAGGAGCAGCAACACGCAGCCGACGGCTGCCCAGGGATGGCGCGGCAGTCGGCGTGCGACCAGCACGACCAGGGCCGTGACCGCGGCGAGCAGCAGACCGCCGCGCCAGCCGCCCGGCCAGCCCGCCTGCGCCCCGGGCAGCGCCGCGCCGGTACGGGCGACGGAGGCGATCCAACCGGCGGGCCATCCCGCGCAGCGGGCGAGCACCTCCGCGACCGGTATGGCCAGCGGCGTCGCGGCGAGCGCCGCAAAGCCGAGGACCGTGGCCGGGGCGACCGCCAGCTCGGCGACGAGATTGCAGGGGATCGCCACCAGACTGACCCTGGCCGCGAAGATCGCCACCACGGGAGCGCACACGGCCTGGGCCGCGGCAGCGGCAGCCAGCGTTTCGGCGAGCCGCGGCGGCACCCGTCGCCGCTGCAGCGCCGCGCTCAGGCCGGGGCCGATGGTGAGCAGGGCACCGGTGGCCAGCACGGAGAGCAGAAAGCCGTAACTGCGCGCCAGCCATGGGTCGTACAGAACGAGCAGCAGTACGGCGGCGGCCAGCGCGGGAATGAGCGATCGGCGGCGCCCGGTGGCAATGGCGAGCAGTGTGATGAGCCCGCACCCGGCCGCCCGCAGCACGCTTGGCTCCGGACGGCACACGACCACGAAGGCGAGTGTGAGCGCCCCGCCGATCAGCGCGGTCCCGCGCAGCGTGATGCCCAACCTGGGCGCGAGGCCGCGCCGTTCGGCCAGCAGGGCGGTGCCCGGCGGCCCGATCAGCAGGACGAGCACGATGGTCAGGTTGCTTCCCGATACGGCGAGTAAGTGCGTGAGGTCGGTCGCCTCGAAGGCGTCGTGCAGGTCGGGCGGGATCCGGGAGGTGTCGCCGACCACGAGCCCGGGCAGCAGGGCCCGAGCGTCGGGGTCGAGCCCGTCTGTCGCCTCACGCAGTCCCGCCCGTAGGCCTCCGGCCGTGCGCTGGAGCTGGGTCGGCGGGCCGGTGATCCGCGGCGGCCCGCCGCCCTGCGCCCTCAGTACGGCGGCGAAGCGGTCGTTCGCGTTCAGTGGCGGCGCGAGCCGCCCTGCCAGCCGCAGTCGGGTGGTAGGCAGCAGCCGCTGCCACTGCGCGCCGGGCCCCGCGGACGAACCGGACCCGCCGGAATCACCCGAATCACCCGGCTCCCGCGACGGCACAATCACCAGGACAGGCGTCCGGATCGCCGTGACCGCGCCGCCCGGTGCCGTGACCTGCGTCGCCTCACCGTCCAGCACGATCGATGTAGCCGCCATATGGTCACCGCGGATCCGGGGCCGAGTCGTTCGCGGATCGGAAGTGACCGTCAACTCGACGGTGACGTACGCGTACTGATCCGCCAGGGCGGGAAGCGGCCCCCTGCGCAGATCCGCGCCGTGCAGCCCGGCCGAGGCCGCTCCTGCAGCGGCGCACAGCAACAGCGCTGCCACGGCAGTGGCGTTGAGCCCACGCCCACGGACCCTCGTGACCGCGCCTACGGCACGCGCCACCGCCGGAGCCAGCAACACGGCCGCCACGACGAGGCAGGCCGTCACACCCACCGCCGTCCACCAACCCCGCGCCCCCACCGCGAGGGCCGCCGCGGCCCAGGCCGCCAGGGCCGGCGGCACCAGGCGCAGATCGGCTGGACCCTCCTGCCGCGGATCGGACGCCCCAAGCCGATGACCCGACGCGGCATGAACCACCGGGCGCGTCATGTCCGTCATGGCCGTAGCAGGGTCTGGAGATCCGCGAACCGGCGGTCGCCGATCCCGTTGACGTCGCGGAGTTCGTCGACGGACCGGAACCCCCCGTGCTGGGTGCGGTAGTCGACGATGTGCTGCGCCAGTACGGGACCGACCCCGGGCAGGGTGTCGAGCTGCTCCACGGTCGCCGTGTTGAGGCTCACCGGCCCTACGGCCTGCGCGCCACCCGTGCCCGGGCCCGTGCCCGATCCGGTCGCAGGCGGTCCTGGCGGCGCGGGCCCGCCCACCACCACCTGCTCACCGTCCATGAGGACCCGCGCCCGGTTGAGTCCGGACAGGTCCGTGCCGGCCCTGACGCCTCCGGCCGCTCGCAGCGCGTCGGTGACCCGGGATCCGGCGGGCAGTTGGTGCACCCCCGGCCGACGCACTTTGCCGCTCACATCGACGACGATCCGCCCGCCGGGCCCGGTGTCGGACGGCGATGGCCCCGGCGAAGGCCGCGGCTCCGGTGAGGCCGCACTCTGCTGGACCAGCTCCGGAGCGCGTACGGTCTGCGGTCGGGCCGCCCAGAAGTGCTGGGCCGCGAAGACCGCGGCGACCACGAGGACGACGGCCAGTGCGGCGAGAGTCCTGGGTTCGAGCCCGCACCTGAGCTGCACCCACAACGGCAACCGCTCCCGCAGCGCAAGCCCCGCCCACCGCCGGGTGTCCGCCCCCGTACCGGTGACTGCCCCAGCGCCTGCCCTTGCCCCGGTGTCGACATCCACACGCGAGCGCGCGACAGCCGCGTCGAGCCCAGTGCCCGCACCGCGCGGCGCACCCTCGAACAGGGCATCCGCGCGGCGGCGCAGGGCTGTGGTCGAAGCGGCGGACAAGCTTCTGCCGCGCCGTCGGCCCGGGTGGCGTAAGCCGCGGCTCGGGCCGCGATCCGGACCACGGCCGGGTCCTGAACCGCGGCCGGGTCCTGAACCGCGGCCGGGTCCTGAGCCGCGGCCGTGACGGGCGCGGCTGTCCGAGGCCGGGGCGCGGCCCGGGCCACTGGTTGCGGAGCGTGATCGGAGAGCCATGCCACAGGACGGTAGGCATATCCGTCCGAGCCCGCTGAGCAGGCCCAAATTCCGTGGACAGCCCACCCGTTGTGGACAACTCGCTCACCCGCAGAGGTGACAGCGGCGCCCATCAGCACCCCTCAAACCGTCTCAGCGGGGCGAGACCACGGCCCCCAACAGCCCCGGCCCCGTGTGCGCCCCGATCACCGCGCCCACCTCGCTGACATGCAGATAGACCAGGCCGGGCAGCCGGTCACGCAGCCGCTCCGCGAGCGCGGCGGCCCGCTCCGGCGCGGCCAGATGGTGCACCGCGATGTCCACCTGGCTCGTACCCGCCCGGTCGGCGACGATCTCCTCCAGCCGGGCGATCGCCTTCGAAGCCGTGCGCACTTTCTCCAGCAGCTCGATCCGGCCGCCGTCCAGCTGCAGCAGCGGCTTCACCGCGAGCGCCGAGCCCAGCAGCGCCTGCGCGGCCCCGATACGGCCGCCGCGGCGCAAGTAGTCCAGCGTGTCGACGTAGAAGTACGCGGACGTGCCCGCGGCACGCTTCTCCGCGGCGGCCACCGCCTCGTCCAGCGTGCCGCCCGCCTCCGCCGCCTCAGCGGCCGCGAGCGCGCAGAATCCCAGGGCCATCGCGACCATCCCGGTGTCCACCACCCGCACCGGCACCGGCGCGTCCTTGGCTGCCAGCACCGCGGCGTCGTACGTCCCCGAGAACTCCGCCGACAGATGCAGCGATACGACCCCGGTCGCACCGGCCTCCGCGCACCGCCGGTACGCCTCGGCGAACACCTCGGGGCTCGGCCTGGATGTGGTCACAGGCCGTCGCTTCTGCAATGCCAGCGCCAGCGAGCGTGCCGAGATCTCGGTGCCCTCCTCGAGCGCCTGATCACCGAGTACGACAGTCAGCGGCACTGCGATGATGCCGTGCCGCTCCATCGTCGGCGGCGGCAGGTAGGCCGTTGAATCGGTGACGATAGCGACATGGCGGGACATGAGCGGGAGGTTACCCGTCGGGGCCGCCCTACGGCAGCCCGGCCCCTTGCCAACGACCGCGTCGCCCCGGCCGGTGGATCAGTTCGTGGTCTCCGGACGGGCCTTCTTCTGCCAGGGATAGGCGGTCTGCTGCCGGGGATCGCGCGCCGTGATCGCCTGCGGCTGCTCGGCCACAGTGTGCCCGGGCCCGGCCTCGGACCCGGCCCCCGACTCGGCCCCGGACCCGGCCCCCGACTCCGGCCAGGTCTGCTCGGACGCGACACCGTGGCACGCTGCGCCCGCTCCGGCCCCGGCGGTCCGCCCCGCCTCCGGCCAGGACCCCGGCTCCGAGGCGTCCGGCACATCCTGCATCTCGGCGCCCGGCACACCCTCACCCGACCAGTGCCGCAGCGCCCCCGCCTCCACATCGATCTGCATGCTCAGCGCATCCAGATCGTCGTCCGCGAACTTCCGCGCCCGGTCCCGCGCCGCCCATCGCAGCGACTCGGCAGAGCGCGTGATCCGCTCCGTACGCTCGCGCAGCCCGGGCAGCAGGGATCCCACCGTCGCCCGGTCCGGCTCGCGCTCCAGCCGCTTGAGTTCGTCGTCGAGCTCATGACCGTGCGCACTCAGCCGCCGGAACAGGTCCAGCGACTCGGAGAGCGAGGCGTCCTCCGCCACACCCGCGTGCAGCGCGTCCTGCGTCGCCCTCATCGACGTGCGCAGCGACAGCCGCAGCTGCGCCAGCTCGCCGGCAACGCCGCCCTGCCCATAGCTCTTCGCCCGCAGCGTGGTCTCCTCGACGGTGCGGCGCGCCTGCGTGACCGTGCGCTCCACACCCCGCTTGGCCGCGCCGATCACCTTCACGCTCACATACACCCCCAACGCCACAAAGGCGACGAAAAGCAGCGCCAGAATCAGTATCGCGGCTTCCATGAGCGCCCCTCCGGCGTCGGATGTTGTCCTTCCACGGTAAACGGAACGGGCAGGCCGAGGGTTCCATCGGCACCCCCAACCTGCCCGTAGGGGAAACCCCTGTGAGAGCGGCCGGACCCTAGGCGGGCACGATGTTGACCAGCTTCGGCGCCCGCACGATCACCTTGCGGATGCCGCCGCTGCCCAGCGCCGCGACCACTGCGGCATCATTCAGCGCCAGCGCCTCCAGCTCCTCGTCCGAAATGGACGGGGACACCTCCAGCCGCGCCTTCACCTTGCCCTTGATCTGCACAACGCAGGTCACTGACTCGTCCACGACATACGCCGGGTCGGCGACCGGGAAGGCCTGGTGCACGACCGAGTCGGTCTGCCCCAGCTTGTGCCACAGTTCCTCGGCGATGTGCGGGGCCAGCGGGGCGATCAGCAGCACCAGCCGCTCCGCCACGCTCCGCGCCAGCGGGCCGCCCGCCTTCGTCAGATAGTTGTTCAGCTCGGTGATCTTGGCGATGGCGGTGTTGAAGCGCAGGGCCGCCAGGTCCTGTCCGGCGCCGTCGATCGCCTTGTGCAGCGCGCGCAGCGTCGCCTCGTCGGGCTCGGTGTCGACGACCGTGACCTCACCGGTCGCCTCGTCGACGACATTGCGCCACAGCCGCTGCAGCAGGCGGTACTGGCCGACGACGGCCCGGGTGTCCCACGGCCGCGAAACATCCAGGGGGCCCATGGCCATCTCGTACAGACGCAGCGTGTCCGCGCCGTACTCGGCGCAGATCTCGTCCGGAGTGACGGCGTTCTTCAGGGACTTGCCCATCTTGCCCAGCTCGCGCTTGACGCTCTCGCCCTCGAAGTAGAACTTTCCGTCCCGCTCCTCGACCTCGGCGGCCGACACCGGGAAGCCGCGGCTGTCCCGGTAGACGTACGCCTGGATCATGCCCTGGTTGTACAGCTTGTGGAACGGCTCGACCGAGGACACGTGCCCCAGGTCGAACAGCACCTTGGACCAGAACCGCGCGTACAGCAGGTGCAGTACGGCGTGCTCGGCGCCGCCGACGTACAGATCGACGCCGCCGTGCGGCTGGCCCTCGCGCGGCCCCATCCAGTACTGCTCGATCGCCGGGTCGACCAGCTTCTCGCTGTTGTGCGGGTCCAGGTAGCGCAGCTCGTACCAGCACGAACCCGCCCAGTTGGGCATGGTGTTGGTCTCCCGGCGGTAGCGCTTGACGCCGTCGCTCAGGTCCAGCTCCACATTGACCCAGTCCTCGTTGCGCGACAGCGGAGTCTCGGGCTGAGTGTCCGCGTCGTCCGGGTCGAACGTACGAGGGGAGTAGTCGTCGACCTCCGGCAGCTCCAGCGGCAGCATCGATTCGGGCAGCGCGTGCGCGATGCCGTCCTCGTCGTAGACGATCGGGAAGGGCTCGCCCCAGTAGCGCTGCCGGCTGAACAGCCAGTCACGCAGCCGGAAGTTGACCGTGCCCTCGCCGATGCCGCGCTCGGTCAGCCATTCGGTGATCTTGGCCTTGGCCTCGGCGACGCCCAGGCCGTCCAGCGAGATCTCGTCGTTGGCGGAGTTGATCGCCGGGCCCTGTCCGGTGAATGCCTCGCCCTCCCAGCCCTCCGGCGGCTGGACGGTACGGATGATGGGCAGTTCGAAGGCCTCGGCGAACTCCCAGTCACGCTCGTCCTGTCCGGGGACGGCCATGATGGCGCCGGTGCCGTAGCCCATCAGTACGTAGTCGGCGACGAAGACCGGGATCTGTGCGCCGGTGACCGGGTTCAGGGCGTAGGCACCGGTGAAGACGCCGGTCTTGTCCTTGTGTTCGGTCTGCCGCTCGACGTCGCTCTTCGTCTGGGCCTGCTTGCGGTACGCGGCAACAGCCTCGGCCGGAGTGGCGGCACCGCCGGTCCAGGCCTCCTTGGTGCCCTGCGGCCACTCGGCCGGGACGATGGAGTCGATCAGCCCGTGTTCGGGGGCCAGCACCATGTAGGTGGCGCCGAACAGGGTGTCGGGGCGGGTGGTGAAGACCGTGACCTTCGCGCCGTCCTGGCCGCCGACCTGGAAGTCGACGCGCGCGCCCTCGCTGCGCCCGATCCAGTTGCGCTGTTGCAGCTTGATGGCCTCGGGCCAGTCCAGCGCGTCCAGATCGTCCAGCAGCCGGTCCGCGTAGGCGGTGATGCGCATGTTCCACTGGCGCAGCTTCGCCTTGAAGACGGGGAAGTTGCCACGCTCGGAGCGACCCTCCGAGGTGACCTCCTCATTCGCCAGTACGGTGCCCAGGCCCGGGCACCAGTTGACGGGCGCATCGGAGGCATACGCCAGCCGGTAGCCGCTCAGCACATCGGCGCGCTCGGCGGCGCTCAGCTCGCTCCACGCGCGCGTGCCGGGCGTCGGGCGCTCACCGCTCTCGAACTGGGCGACCAGCTCGTCGATCGGGCGGGCCTTCTGTGCGTCCTCGTCGTACCAGGAGTTGAAGATCTGGACGAAGATCCACTGGGTCCACTTGTAGTAGTCCGGGTCGATCGTCGCGAACGACCGGCGCTTGTCGTGGCCCAGGCCCAGCCGGCGCAGCTGGACCTTCATGTTCTCGATGTTGGCTTCGGTGGACACCCGCGGATGCGTGCCGGTCTGCACGGCGTACTGCTCGGCCGGCAGGCCGAAGGCGTCGAAGCCCAGCGTGTGCAGGACGTTGTGGCCGGTCATGCGCTGATGGCGGGCGAAGACGTCGGTGGCGATGTAGCCCAGCGGGTGCCCGACGTGCAGGCCGGCGCCCGAGGGGTACGGGAACATGTCCATGACGAACTTCTTGGGCTTGGCCGCCAGGGCGGCATCCCCGGCCAGTTCACCGCTCGGGTTCGGCGCTTCGTAGGTGCCCTTGGCGTCCCAGACGTCCTGCCAGCGTGCCTCGATGTCGGCGGCCATGGCAGCCGTGTAGCGGTGCGCTGCGGCCACCTCTGCGGCGGCAGCGGAATTCGTCTCGCTCATGATCCTTAAAGCTCCATCGATCGTCTCTGCCAGCGGATTCGAAAACGAAAAAGCCCCTCGCACAGGAGGGGACGCCGCGCCGATTCCAACCGGATCTTTCATCCGTCGGGACTGATCAGCGCGGCTCGCTAAGCAGAAGGCGTACGGCACGCATAGCAGCAGAGTACCGCAGCGACCGAACCGCCCGCACGACTCCGCTTCGGCGGTCGGTGGCGGGCGAGCGGCAAGGACCGGCGCCGTCCGGCGGACACACGCGAACCCGCCCGCCCGAGCTGCCGCTCCGACTTCCCGGGCGACCCTCGGCGACCACTCCGTCACCCATTGCGCCTATTCGCGCCCCCGGCGCACGCCCCGCGTCGACCCCGGCGCACACCGCGAGGCGCATCGGTTCGCGTCGCGAGGCACACAAGTTACTCGGCGTATCCCCCCTATCCGGGGCAACCTCAGAGTCAGTTGTCTGTGGTTCCGCTCTCTAAACGCTCAAACCACGAACCACTCGGTATGGGTCGACTTAGCATGCGTCAACGGGACCGTATTTCCCGCACCATTCGGAGTCGCCCCATGAACCCTCGCAATCGCAAGAGCCGTTCGTCACCCGCACCGAGCGCCGGGCTCAGCCGCCAGGCCCAAGGTGGCCTGACCGCAGCGGCATTGGTACTCATACCCTTGCTCGCCGTCGGCGGGAGTGACAGCTTTCGTGCCGCGCTCGACTTCACCACCGGGGTTTTGTCCCTGTTGTGCCTGACCTCTTCGGTGGCGTGGGGTCTGATCGCCACCGACAGACTGCTGCTTTCCACCCGGCACCGCCTTGTCGCCCAGGCCGTCCACCGGAGCACCGCGGTGGCCTCGCTCGGCTTCCTCCTGCTCCACGTGACCGTCAAGGTCTCGCTGGGACACGTGGAATTGATCGGCGCGCTGATCCCGTTCGGACTCGGCGTCACCGGTACGTCCGCGCTGATCGGCTTCGGCTCGCTGGCCGGCTTCCTCATGATCGTCGCAGCGACGACAGGAGCGCTGCGCAGCGCCCTCGCGGCCAACGTCCGGGTGGCGGGCCGCTGGCGGCCGCTGCACATGCTGGCCTACCCGGCCTGGTGCTTCGCCCTCGTGCACGGGCTGTACACCGGCCGTCCCGCCGCGACCTGGGTGGTCACGATGTACTGCCTGTCACTCGCCGGCGTCGCAGCAGCCGTCGCGGTACGGACGCTCCCACGGCCTGTACAGCGACGCATCGCCAACAAAGTTCTTTCCCTGACCGGCTCGGACGACGACAGGTCGCGGGCGGACGAGAAGGCACAGCGCGATCTCGGCGTCTCCCCGCTCCCCGGCGCAAGCGGAGTGACCGCACCGGCGGGCCTCAACCGTATGAACGGCATTCCCTCGCAGCGCGCCTACGAGGCGGAGTTCCAGCGCGAGACCCCGCTCGGCCCGTCGCGTGCGCAGCCCCCACGGCTCTCCGCCCCCTCGCCGCAACTCTACGAGGCCCCTCCGCCCCCGGAGTCGGATCCCCTCGGCAGCAGTGGCGTCGGCCCCGGCCCCGGCATCTCCGCCGCGTACCGGGCGGTGTCCCTCGCCGGCGACCAGACGGCCCCGCTGGCAGAACGCATCCTGATGACGGACGAGATCCCTGTCGTCTCGGAGTCGGGTCCCCTGCCCGGCGCCTGGCCCACACCGTCACCGCCGCCGCCCGCGCAGGCCGTCCCGTCCGCGCCGCCGGTGCCGCCCGCATACGAGCCCCCCGCCCAGCCGGCCTACGAGCCGCCGCCCTCGTACGACGCACCCCAGGCGTCGTACGACACACCCCAGGCGTCGTACGACACACCCACCGCTCCGTACGCGGCCCCCTTCGCGTACGACCCCTCATCCGCCTACGACCCCTCAACACCGTACGAAGCACCTTCGTCCCCGTACCAACCCGGCACCGCCGATGCGTACGACGAGACGGCGCAGATGCCCGGGCCTCTCTTCCCGCCCCCGGCCGGGGAACCCTGGCACGCGCCCGCAGGAGACCGACCGTGAACACCCCCCTTCCTGATGTCCCCGAGGTCCGCGTCGTCGGCCTTCCCCAGCTGACGCAGGGGTTCGACCTTGTCGAGCGACTCGACCTCCCCATGCATCTCAAGGTGCACGGCCCTCTTGAACCGATGACCGGCGAGCGGCTCGCCCAGCTCGCCGACGACATATCCCTGCGCGGCCGCGGCGGCGCGGGTTTCCCCTTCGGGCAGAAGCTGCGCGCCGTAGCCAAGTCCGCCATCCGACGCGGGGTGCGGCCCGTCGTCGTGGTCAACGGCAGTGAGGGCGAGCCCGCCTGCCGCAAGGACACCGTGCTGCTCAACCGCGCGCCCCATCTGATCCTCGACGGCGCCCTGATCGCCGCCGAAGCGCTCGGTGCGCGCACCCTGGTCGTCGCGGTCACCCGCAACTCGACGGAGATCTCCATCCGCGCCGCCCTGGCCGAGCGCGGACTCTCCGACCGGCGCGGGCAGCAGCTGCGCGCGCGGGTCGTACGCACCCCCGAGCGCATGGTCTCCGGCGAGGCCTCCTCCGTCATCCGCGCCGTGAACGGCGGCCCCGCGCTGCCGCCCGGCCGCCGTGAGCGCGCCTCCGACACCGGCGTCGGCGGGGCCCCGACCCTGCTGTCCAATGCGGAGACGTTCGCGCAGCTCGCCATCGGCGCCCGTATCGGCGCCCGCCGCTACAGCCACACCGGCCTGGAGACTGAGCCCGGCACCGTCATGCTGACGATCTCCGGGGCGGTCGCGCGCCCGATGGTCGTCGAGGTCCCCACGGGCGTGCCGCTGCGGTACGTGCTGCAGCTGGCGGGCGCCCCGCCGCTCCCCCAGGGCGTGCTCACCGGCGGCTACCACGGCAACTGGATCGACGCGATGGCCGTCAACACGGCGCTCGTGTCACGCGAATCGCTGGCCTCCCTGGGCGGCGCGCTGGGCGCCGGCGCGATCCTGCCGATCGGCCCCGAGACCTGTCCGCTGGGCGAGGCGCTGCGGGTGGCCAACTGGCTCGCCGCCGAAACGGCCGGCCAGTGCGGTCCCTGCAAGCTCGGCCTGCCCGCGGCGGCCGGCGGCCTGTCCGACGTCATGAACGGCGGCGGCCCGGCCGCCCTGGAGGCGCTGCGCGAGGTGACCCAGGCCGTGAAGGGCCGGGGCGCGTGCAAGCACCCCGACGGCTCGGCGCGCTTCTTCGCCTCGACCCTGTCCGCCTTCACGGACGATCTCGCCGCCCATGTGCTCCACGGCGGCTGCGGACGCGAGACGACCGGCGTGCTGCCGCTGCCCGAGCCGGGCTACGAGGAGGCGGTGGAGTCGATTCCGAGCGGCGAGAAGATCTTCATCGACTGGACGCTCTGCCAGGGCCACGGGCTCTGCGCGGACATCATCCCCGAGCTGATCCGACTCAAGCCCGACGGCTTCCCGTCGGTAGCCGACGCGGTCGTCCCCACGCATCTGCGGGGGAGTGCGCAGCGGGCCGTACGCCGGTGCCCCGCGCTGGCGATGCGTATCGAGCAGGCTCCGGCCGACCGTGCGCCGGCGCCCGCCGGCCGGCCGGCGCTGCCCAGCAGCAACCGCAAGGCCCTTGGCAGCGGCCGCGGCTGACGGACACACAAGGAAGCGGGCCATCCGATCCGGATGGCCCGCTTCCTTGTGTCTACTGCTTCTGTGGAGCTAAGGAGAATTGAACTCCTGACCTCCTGCATGCCATGCAGGCGCTCTACCAACTGAGCTATAGCCCCTTGCGGTGTGCCGCCTTGATCGGAAGTTTCCCCCTCGGCGACGTCGACAACATTAACGGTCACCCCGGTCCATCGCCAAATCGTTTCGGGTCTGCACGAACAAGGCCGGTAACGTCCCACTTCGGGACCATGACCGTGACTGTGACTGTGACTGTCGCTGTGGCCGCGGCCGTGTCGCTCATGCTGTGGCGAACGAATAGAACCGCTTCAACGTGCAGTGCTCATCGAGGAGACGGCCGTAGATCGGCTCCCCCTCGAGCTCGCGGTAGGTCTCGATGGGGTCGCCCTTTATGATCAGCGCCCGCGCGCACTCCTCGCACCAGTACTGGTACTCGGGATTGACCGGATCCATGTCCCGGACGATCGGCGTACCACTGCCGCACCAGTCGCATTTCCGCCTGTGTGCACCCATCACTCAGCTCCAGCTGTGGCCGCAGGCCGTGCACACGTAGGAAACCCCGCCATTGTCGCCGAGGACTTGGGCGACATGGGCCGATCCGCAGGACGGGCAGCTGAGAGATGCACGTACCTCCGCCGCGGCAAGCAGGTCATCGGCCTTCTCGCTCCTGCTGGCGGACATTGTGCTCTCCCTCCCGTCCTCGCCGGTGTCCCCTCCGGCCGTCCGATTCTGCCATGGCCACGCAAGAGGGTCAGCGGCGTTTGCGTACGAGACCAGCCACCGCGCCCAAGATCGACGCGGCTGCGAGCGTCAGGGCGCACACCCACAGCGCATCGGCGGACCCATGCGCCCCGGGTACTGTCTGCCGATTCAGGAAGAGTGTGCCGAATGCGGCGACGCCGATCACCTGACCGAACGGAGCGTGCCTGCCCGGCGGCGGCCCCGGTGGCGAGGACCGAGGAGTAGGCGACGAGCGCCCGCCGGCCGGAAGGCCGGCCGGGAAACGCGAAATCCCGCCCTCTGACGAGGACGGGATCCGGATTGTGGAGCTAAGGAGAATTGAACTCCTGACCTCCTGCATGCCATGCAGGCGCTCTACCAACTGAGCTATAGCCCCGCGCGTTCTTCGCGCTCCGCGCTGCGAACAAGAAGAACTTTAGCCTGCGACCTGCCGGAAAGTGAAATCCGGGGGTGCGGGGCCGAACGGCGGCCCCGGCCGGGTTCAGTCGTCGTCGCCGAGGACCGGTTCCGGCAGCGTGCCGGCGTTGTGCTCAAGGAGCCGCCAGCCGCGCGCGCCCTCGCCGAGCACCGACCAGCAGCAGTTGGACAGGCCTCCGAGGCCCTCCCAGTGGTGGGCCTCCAGGCCCAGCAGCCGGCCGATCGTGGTGCGGATCGTGCCGCCGTGGCTGACCACGACGAGCGTGCCGTCCTCGGGGAGCTTCTCGGCGTGGTGCAGCACCACGGGAGCGGCCCGGTCCGCGACCTCGGTCTCGAGCTCACCGCCGCCGCGGCGCACGGGCTCGCCGCGCTTCCAGGCGGCGTACTGCTCGCCGTACTGCGCGACGATCTCCTCGTGCGTCAGGCCCTGCCAGGCGCCCGCGTAGGTCTCGCGCAGGGCGGCCTCGTAGGTGATGTCGAGTCCGGTGAGCTCGGCCAGCTCGCCGGCCGTGGCCGCCGCCCGCTTGAGGTCGGAGGCGAGAATCACATCGGGCCTGAGCGAGGCGAGCAGCCGGGCGGACCGGCGCGCCTGAGCGACACCGGTCTCGGTCAGCGCGATGTCCGTGGTGCCCTGGAAGCGGCGCTCCAGGTTCCAGGCGGTCTGGCCGTGCCGCCACAGGACGACGCGGCGTCCCGTGGCGCGCTCGCGGCTGTCTCTGCCGTTCAGCTCAGCTCACCGTCCGGGTCGCCGGCGAGCCGCGCGTGCTCCTCGGCCTTGCCGCGGGTCTTCAGGGCGTCCTCGGGGAGAGGAAGCTCGGGGCAGTCCTTCCACAGCCGCTCCAGGGCGTAGAAGACCCGCTCCTCGCTGTGCTGGACGTGCACGACGATGTCGATGTAGTCGAGCAGGATCCAGCGGGCGTCGCGGTCACCCTCACGGCGCACCGGCTTGGCGCCGAGCTCCTTGTTCAGCCGCTCCTCGATCTCGTCGACGATCGACTTGACCTGGCGGTCGTTGGGCGCGGAAGCGAGCAGGAAGGCGTCGGTGATCGACAGCACATCGCTGACGTCGTACGCAATGATGTCGTGCGCGAGCCGGTCGGCGGCCGCCTGGGCGGCGGCGTTGACGAGCTCGATGGAGCGATCCGTGGCGGTCACAAGCAGGCTTTCGTCGGCGGTCGGGAACCCTTCAAGGGTCTCACGGACCGCCGACAGCCCATGCCGCGTTTATTTCGGACCCGATGGGTCGCCTGTCTCGGACCGGATGGGTCGCCCTGTCACCGGACCTCGTAGTCCTCGCCGAGGACGACCGAGACGTCGGCGTTGGTGACGGCTTTGCCCTTCTCGACCGCGCTCGCCGGCAGACCCAGGGTCTTGGCGACCTCGACCGCCTTCGCCTTCTGCGCCACGTCTCCGTAGGTGACCTTCGATGTCGTGACGGTGTCGTCGGCCTTGCCGCCGTCGAGGACGGAGTAGCCGCCGTTGACCAGGTCGATCCGGGCGGCCTCGGTGGCTCTCGTGGTCCCGGTGGCGTTCTTGACGCCCACGCGGATGGCCGCGCCCTTCTCCGGTGCGGTGACCGTGCCGCCCAGGACGTCCTTGACGACGCTGTTGGCGGTCTGCTCGGTGAGCGTGCCGTCCTGCTGGACCGGAAGCACGGCTGTCTTGTAGTCGCCGCCCTTGGCGTGCTCGGCGAGCTTCGCCAGCGAGGCGCCCAGATCGCTCTCCCGCAGCGACGGGTCGAGAATCTGCGCCAGCGTCTCGACGGTGACGGTCGCCGCCTTCGGGTCGTCGGGGAACTTCCGCAGGACGCCCTGCATGACCTGGCCGAAGCGCTGCAGCTGCTTCGCCTCGGCCTCGCCGGGCCCGAGGTAGGTGGCGTACGCGACGGCCATCCGCCCGTTCAGGGTCTGGTTCTCGCCCTTCTTCACCAGCGGCGCCTCGCCCTTCTTCGCGCCGGGCACCTCGGTGTCCGTGGTCAGGTCGATGGTGCCGACCAGCTCGACCAGGTTCTCCAGAAACGGGGTGTCGAGCCGCCAGGTGCCGGTGATCTTGGCACCGAGGAGGGTGCCGACCGCCTCACGGGTGCCCGTCGAGCCGTCGTCCTCGACGGACTTGCCGAGCGTGGTGGCGGTGCCGTCGTCGTTGGCGATGGAGAGCGAGTTGGGGAGCAGGACGGTGGTGCCCTGCTTGGTGGTGGCGTTGTCGACGAGGAGCGCCGTGGAGGTGCCCTTTTTCCTGGTGTTGTGCAGATGCACCACGATCACGTCCCGCTTCTGCGGTCCGGTCGCCGTACTGCTCTTCTTGTCCGCGTCCGACAAACCGGGCAGCTTGCCCGCGTACCAGAGGTAGCCGACGCCGCCCACGACGACCAGCGCCAGTGCGACGACGAGCGCGACGACGCGGTTGCGGCCGCGGCGCTTGGCCTCCTCGCGCCGCTCGGAGCGACTCTCGGTGAACTTCAGCCAGTCGATGACATCTTCGGAGTCCTCGTCGGGCTCCTCGATGAAAGAGAACTGCTCGGTGCGGTAGTCACGGTCGGCGGCAGGGCGGCGCTGCTCCGGCACGCCAGCCGGTTCGGGCGCCTGCGGGCGCGGCTGCGCCTGCGGCTCGGCCGGGGCCTGCTGCTGCGGGATGTTCCACTGCTGGGTGGTGTCGACGGCCGCGGGCTGCGTACCCGTGTCGTAGCCGTACGCGTCGTAGCTGTATCCCTGGTCCTGGCTCTGCCCTGGGGCCTGCGGCTGCTGGTGGTAGTACGGGTCGTACTGCTGAGGCCGCTGGGACTGGCCTGCCTGCGGCTGCTGCTGCGCGTACGGGTCGTAGCCGTACCCCTGCCCCCGCCCCTGCCCCTGTTCGGGAGCCTGCGGTTGCTGAGGGTGCTGGGGCTGCTGCTGCGCGTAGGGGTCGTACTGCTGGGGCTGCTGATACACCGGTTGCCCGTACTCGTCGTAGCCGATGATCTGCGGCTGCTGGTAGTACGGGTCGTACGGGTTCTGCTGGTCGTTCACCGGTGCCCCTCTCCGTGGCTCACTCGCCTCGGTACAACTGGCGCTTGTCGATGTAGCGCACCACACCGTCCGGCACCAGATACCAGACCGGATCGCCGTTGGCGACCCTAGCCCGGCAGTCGGTCGACGAGATGGCCAGCGCCGGAACCTCCACCAGAGAGACCCCGCCCTCGGGCAGCCCGTCGTCCGTCAGGTCGTGACCCGGCCGGGTCACACCGATGAAATGGGCGAGTGAGAACAGCTCTTCCGCGTTCCGCCAGCCGAGGATCTGCGAGAGCGCGTCGGCTCCCGTGATGAAGAAGAGATCCGCGTTGCTGTTGAGGGAACGCAGGTCCCGCAGCGTATCTATCGTGTAGGTCGGCCCGGCGCGGTCGATGTCGATGCGGCTCACCGAGAACTGCGGGTTGGACGCGGTGGCGATGACCGTCATGAGATAACGGTCCTCTGCCGGAGACACCACCTTGTGGCTCTTCTGCCACGGCTGCCCGGTCGGTACGAACACCACTTGGTCGAGGTGGAACTGGGCGGCCACCTCGCTGGCAGCCACCAGGTGTCCATGGTGGATCGGGTCGAACGTCCCACCCATCACGCCGATTCGACGCTTGCCGGAACCGGAACCGGTAGGCACTTCCTGCTCTCCCATGCGTGCAGAGCCTACTGGCACGACGTTCGGCTCCGACTCAGCGGTCGCGGTTGAAGCGCGTGGTGATCCACAGCAGCAGGAGCAGCGCGAAGAGCGCGCCGCCACCGGTGAGGTAGGGGCTGAGGCTGGGGTGGTTGCCACCGTGCTCGGCGCCTTCGGCAAGAGTGACCAGGTTGGCGGCGGTGCTGGTGAGGCTCATCGTCAGCGGAACCTATCGATCGGGAGTCCGGGAGCCGGAGCTCGGGAATCGGAGCGGAGAGACTTCGCGCACATCGTATGCGGGCCGCCCGGGCACGCTCACGCCGACTCAGTCGTTGTGGTTTTCGTCGCTGCCGTTTCCTCGGTAGCCACGCAGCAGGAACCAGGCGAGCAGAGCTGCTCCGACGATCGAGGCGATCAGCAGGACGCGCAGCGTGTTGCCCAGTCCCTGCTGCGCGGCTGCGGCGGCGAGCAGTGCGGCGGTGTCCGGCATGTCGGGTGTCCTCCTCGGTTATCCACAGCCCCCGCCACACCGTAGCCCCAGCACCTACGCTGGGGTCCGTCAGGGGGACGAGCAGGGACTCGCGCCAACAGGGGGCATTGATGACCGAAAGCAATCACGAGAACGTTCCGAGCAGGCAGCGCAAGCGCTTCCCGGGCATCTCTTCACGGGCGTACGAACATCCCGCGGACCGCTCGGCGTTGGTGGCCCTGCGCAAGCTCAGCGGCTTCGACACCGTCTTCAAGGCACTCAGCGGACTGCTGCCCGAGCGCAGCCTGCGGCTGCTCTACCTCTCCGACTCGGTGCGGGTGAGCGACGCGCAGTTCGCGCATCTCAACACCATGCTGCGGGACGCCTGTTACATCCTGGATCTGGAGAAGGTCCCGGCGATGTATGTCGCGCAGGACCCGCGGCCCAACGCCATGTGCATCGGCCTGGACGAGCCGATCATCGTGGTCACCACCGGGCTGGTGGAGCTGCTCGACGAGGAGGAGATGCGGGCGGTCGTCGGACACGAGGTGGGCCACGCCCTCTCCGGCCACTCCGTCTACCGCACGATTCTGCTCTTCCTCACCGGTCTGGCGCTGAAGATCGCCTGGATCCCCCTCGGCAACGTCGCGATCATGGCGATCGTCACCGCGCTGCGCGAGTGGTTCCGCAAGTCGGAGCTCTCGGCGGACCGCGCCGGGCTACTGGTCGGCCAGGACCTGCAGGCGTCGATGCGCGGCCTGATGAAGATCGCCGGCGGCAATCACCTGCACGAGATGAATGTCGACGCGTTCCTGCAGCAGGCCGAGGAGTACGAGGCGGCCGGCGATCTGCGCGACTCCGTGCTGAAGATTCTGAATCTGCTCCCCCGCTCGCACCCGTTCACCACGGTGCGCGCCGCCGAGCTGAAGAAGTGGGCCGCGAGCCGCGACTACCAGCGGATCATGGACGGTCACTACCCGCGGCGCACGGAGGACAAGGACACCTCGGTCTCCGACTCCTTCCGCCAGTCCGCCTCGCACTACGCCGACACCGTCCGCACCAGCAAGGATCCCCTGATGAAGCTGGTCGGTGACATAGCCGGCGGCGCGGGCGACCTGGGCGGCAAGCTGCGCGGCAAGTTCACGGGCGGAGGTGACAGCGGCGGCAGCGCCAGTGGTGGGAGCTCCGGCGGAAGCACCGGCGGGAGCACCGGCGGCAGCAACGGCAATGGCAGCGGTCCTGCGAACGACAACGACAGCGGTGAGGGCGGCAAGGGCGGTCAGGGCAAGGGCTGAGCACCGGGCGACAGCGCCCCGCAGAGCGCCGCTGTGGCCTGGCCCGTCGCATAGGGATCGGTGCCCGCCGGACCGTCCGCGCTCGCCCGCTGGCCGGCCAGCAGCGGGCGCAGGGTGCCTGACGCGTCCGCCGAGCAGGCCTGCGGTCCGGCCTGGACATAGCTGCCCAGCAGCTCGACCCGGTGCTGGCGCAGGTCCTCGCGGTCGAAGCGGAAGTGCAGTTCACGGCGGACGGTGAACAGCGAGGCCTCGTTCGCCTGTGGGCCGCCCGCCGCGACCGGCCGCAGCGCATAGGCGAAGGTGTGGTCCGACGTCACCTCCAGGGCGTCGGGCCCCGCCTCGGCGACGGTGAGCGTGCCCTGCACCCGCACGTGGGGGTCGGCCAGCGCGACCTTCGCGGGGTCGTAGCGCACCAGCCAGCCGGTGGCGGCGTGGCGGCCGTCGCCGGCCGGAGAGGAGATGCTCCGGTCGAACTGCTCCAGCTGGGCCGGGTCGAGTAGCAGCCGCACGGGCCGCACGGCACCGCCGGTAAGCACATCGGGGTCCAGCGAGGACTCGACGAGATAGTCCTTGGCGGTGGTCAGCGCGGTCAGTACCTGGTCCTCCGAGAAGTTCTTGGTGCGCCGGGCGCCGGGCAGCGTGATGCCCGCCGCGCCGACCCGGAACTGCGCGGCGGGGCTGTGCGCATAGAGGTCGGCGGGGGTGCCGCCCGGGACCGGGCCCTGCGGCGCGAGCGGGATCATCGTGATGCGCAGCGGCTCCGCCTGTTTGAACTGCGGAACCTGGTAGGGGTGACGGACGCCGAGGTAGATCGCGGTTCCGAAGGCCATGGCGACCAGCAGGATGAGTAGCAGGACCTGCCTCGAACCGCGTCTGCGGCCCCAGGCGGGGAGGCTGCGTACGGCCTGTGCGTGCTCACCCATCCGCTCCTGCGCGGAGAATTCCTGCAGCCGGGCAGCCCGTACGAACGATTCGTCGAAGACGACGGATCGGTACTCGTCCTCACCACCGCCGGGGAGTCCCTCGGGTGTCCCCTCAGGCGGGTCTCCGCGCCCAGCCATACTTTCAGGGTAGGTCCGGCAGGGCCCTGGTAAACGCGCTGGTACGCGACAAACTCCGACGAGTTCTTACGCGGTCGTTCAGCGGCTGATCAGGGGGTGCGCGGATTGGCGGAGACAGCCGGCCCCGTGTACTCCGCAGAGGCGGAGGGTCCACCGACCCGGCCAGTGGCGGAGCCGCTCGACGGTGTGGAGTCGACGCCGGTCGTGGCGGGCGGCGGCACCCGGTCCTGGCGGTTGCCGGCGGCCCCTCGGTACACCGCGGTGAAGGCCAGGGCGACCATGCCGATGCCCATCACCAGGGCCAGGATCCAGGCCACCGGGCGGTGCCAGCGGGCGCTGCCCCGGTAGGGGCGCAGGGCGCCGCCGTGGCGTCCGTAGGGTCCGCCGTACTCGCCGTCCGCAGCCTCGTCATCGTCGTCGTACGGGCGCTCGCTGCCGTATGCGCCGCCGGGGCCGTAGCCGTCGTCGTAGAGCTCGTCGTCGGCCGCTCCTCCGCCGTATCCGGCCCGTGCGGCCTCGGCCTCGGCGCGCGCCTGCGCGGCGGCCAGGAGCCGCTCGACGGCGGTCGGTTCATGGAACTCTGCGGCCCGTACGAAGTCCTCGTCGAACACCACGGAGGCGAAGTCCTCGTCCGCGCCCCCGCGGTCGTCGTCGGGCTCCCAGCCGTCCGGGAACGGCCTGCCCCCCACGTCGTCCGGCACGCTTTCAGAGTAGACCTGGCCGGTCGGTTTCGGCAGACAGAGTCCGAAGTCTCCCGGCCCACATCCGCCACAGGGACGGTGACCACCGGTTCGCCGGAGGAAACCCACCACCCACCGCAACCCACCACGCCCCCGGCCCACGGTCACCACGGGGACGGTGACCACCGGTTCGCCGGAGGAAACCCACCACCCACCGCAACCCACCACGCCCCCGGCCCACAGTCACCACAGGAACGGTGACCACCGGTTCGCCGGAGGAAACCCACCACCCACCGCAACCCACCACGCCCCCGGCCCACGGTCACCACGGGGACGGTGACTACCGGGTGTGACCGTCGCCTGTCACGATGTACTTCGTCGAGGTCAGCTCCGGCAGGCCCATGGGCCCGCGCGCGTGCAGCTTCTGCGTGGAGATCCCGATCTCTGCGCCGAATCCGAACTGGCCACCGTCCGTGAAACGCGTGGACGCGTTCACCGCGACCGCCGCGGAGTCCACCAACTGGGTGAAGCGGCGGGCGGCCGGCTGCGAGGTGGTCACGATCGCCTCGGTGTGCCCGGAGGACCAGAGCCGGATGTGGGCGACAGCGGCGTCGAGAGAGTCCACGACGGCGGCGGCGATGTCGTACGAGAGGTACTCCGTCTCCCAGTCCTCGGCCGTGGCCGCCACGACCGAGGCCTTGGAGGCGTCGGCGTACTCCAGCACGCGCTCGTCGCCGTGCACGGTCACTCCTGCTTCGGCGAGCGCGTCCAGGGCGCGCGGCAGGAAGTCGGCGGCGATGTCCTGGTGGACCAGGAGCGTCTCGGCCGCGTTGCAGACGCTCGGCCGCTGAGCCTTGGAGTTGATCAGGATGTCGACGGCCATGTCGAGGTCGGTTTCGGCGTCCACGTACACATGGCAGTTGCCGGTGCCGGTCTCGATGACCGGGACGATCGACTCCTCGACGACCGTACGGATCAGGGCGGCGCCGCCGCGCGGGATGAGTACGTCGACCAGACCGCGGGCGCGCATCAACTCCCTTACGGATTCCCGGCTCTCACCGGGCACGAGCTGTACGGCGTCGGCCGGCAGACCGGAGCCGCCGACCGCGTCCCGCAGGACCTTCACCAGGGCGGTGTTGGAGGAGTAGGCGGAGGAGGAGCCGCGCAGCAGGACTGCGTTGCCGGACTTCAGACAGAGCGCGGCGGCGTCCACGGTGACGTTCGGGCGGGCCTCGTAGATGATCCCGACGACGCCGAGAGGCACGCGCACCTGGCGCAGATCGATGCCGTTGGGCAGGGTCGAGCCGCGCACCACCTCGCCGACCGGGTCGGGCAGTGCGGCCACGTCCCGTACGTCGGCGGCGATGGCCCGTACCCGCTCCGGGGTCAGGGTGAGGCGGTCGATGATCGACTCGCTGGTGCCGGCCTCACGGGCGCGTGCGATGTCCTCGGCGTTGGCCGCGACGATCTCGCTGGTACGGACCTCGAGCGCGTCCGCGATCGCCAGCAGAGCGTCGTCCTTGGCCGACCGCGGCAGCGGCGCGATGTCGGCGGCAGCGCCACGGGCCCGGTAGGCGGCCTGGGCGACCGGGGAGAGGTTGTCGTACGGCGAAAGCGGCGAGAACGTCGTCATACCCGCAGGGTAGTGCGCGCCCCGCGGGCGTCCCTCACGTATCCCGCACTGCGAGACAGAAGCCCCAGAAGGGCAGAAGCCTCAGAAGGGGTGCACGCCCACCGGGGCGGCGGGCGGCGGGCCGTAGCCCTCCGCGATGCGCTGGTGGTACGTCTGGCGGTCGATGACCTCCAGGCCCACGATCTCCCACGGCGGCAGCTTGGCGCTCGATCGGTGCTCGCCCCACAGCCGCAGCGCCACCGCCGCGGCATCGTGCAGGTCACGCGCCTCTTCCCAGTAGCGGATCTCCGCGTGGTCGTTGGCGTACCGGCTGGTCAGCAGGAAGGGATGGTCGTGCGCGAGCTGTTCAAGACCGCGCCTGACCTCCTTCAGCGGGGCTTCGGCGCCCGAGACGCTGAGCGTGATGTGCCACAGCTTGGACAGCACGTGCTCTTCGCCGTACGTGTCCGTGCCCGCTCCCGTCTCCTGATCCTCTTCGGCGTCGCCGAAGTCGGCGCCCGCTCCGACGCTGGTCAGGGCTCTTTCCTCGCCCACGGCCCTACGGGCGTGAGGGATGCCCCCCGTCCCGCGGGGCACATCCCCTGGGCGCGCTCGTCTCACCGGCGGCCTCCTGTTGCATGTGTTGTCCTGCTGTACCCCCGCCATACCCCCGCAACAAAGTTGACCAGTCCGGGACGGAACGTGGGGCGGTTTTGGTGAAGGTCTCTGCCAGAAGACTGGTCTTTCAGCCGATTCAGGAGTGCAGGACGACGAGATCGTCCCTGTGTACGACTTCCCGCTCGTACGCCGGGCCCAGTTCCTGCGCCAGCTCCGGGGTGGAGCGGCCGAGCAGCTGCGGGATCTCCTTGGCATCGAAGTTGACGAGCCCGCGGGCCACGGCGTGGCCCGCGGTGTCGCGCAGCTCAACCGGGTCGCCGGCGCTGAATTCGCCCTCGACCGCGGCGATGCCGGCCGCCAGCAGCGACTTCTTGCCGTGCACCACGGCCCGTACCGCACCGTCGTCCAGGATCAGCGCGCCCTGCGGGGTGGAGGCGTGCGCGAGCCAGAGGAGCCGGTCGGCGGAGCGGCGTCCGGTGCCGTGGAAGTACGTACCGGTGGCGCGGCCCGCGAGAGCGTCGGCGGCGCGAATGGCGGAGGTGAGGACGACGGGGACGCCGGCGGCCGCCGCGATCCTGGCGGCCTCGACCTTGGTGACCATGCCGCCGGTGCCGACGCCGGCCTTGCCCGCGCTGCCGATCTGTACATGTGCGATGTCGGCCGGGCCGCGTACCTCCTCGATCCGCGAGGTGCCGGGCTTGGACGGGTCCCCGTCGTACAACCCGTCGACGTCCGAGAGAAGGACCAGCAGATCGGCCCGTACGAGATGGGCGACGAGCGCGGCGAGACGGTCGTTGTCGCCGAAGCGGATCTCGTCCGTCGCCACGGTGTCGTTCTCGTTGACGACGGGGACGGCGCCCATGGCGAGCAGCTGGTCCAGAGTGCGGTAGGCGTTGCGGTAGTGGGCGCGGCGGCTGGTGTCGTCGCCGGTGAGGAGCACCTGGCCGACGCGTACGCCGTAGCGCGCGAAGGAGGCGGTGTAGCGGGCGACGAGCAGGCCCTGGCCGACGCTGGCGGCCGCCTGCTGGCGGGCCAGGTCCTTGGGGCGGCGGGCCAGGCCCAGCGGCGCGAGGCCCGCGGCGATGGCACCGGAGGAGACCAGCACTATCTCCTTCTCGCCGCCGCTGCGGACCTTGGCGAGCACGTCGACGAGGGCGTCGACGCGGTCGGCGTCGAGTCCGCCTGCGGCGGTGGTCAGGGAGGACGAGCCGACCTTGACGACGATCCTGCGGGCCTGTGTTACCTGCTGTCTTGCCACTGTCACAGGGCCGAATCTATGTCAGGGCCCGTGGTGGGTGCTCGGCCATTTCACTCGCTGGACAGCGCGGCCGAGGGTCCGGGCGGCCGCCCCGGCCGCGGACCGCGCAACCGACCGGTCGTCAAAGATCTCTCTCGCGAGGGCCATTACCTCCGAGCCGGAGTGAACAGCCGTCCCACACACCGGCCTTGGCAGCTCGACGGCCAGAGATGGGCTGAACATGGCTGTAAAAACGTGGAGTTGACGGACATGCCAACCAGGTCGGTGTATGCACCACAGTTTCCTCGCCGAATGTACGCCGGTGACCGGCCGCCGGGAAACCGGATGGCGAAAGACCGGGCCGCGGGACCCGTACGGCGCTACACCGCCGTACGGGTCCCGCGCAGCCGCCGCCGTACCTCGCGGCGCAGCCGCCGCACCACCCGCCGGGCGAAGGACACCTTCCGCGGCGGCGCGGCGGGCGCGAGCAGCGCGTCCTTCAGCAGATCCGCCCGCCCCTCGGCGACACAAGCGAGCCGCTGCCGGTCCCTGCTGCCCAGCCGCCGCGCCACTCCCGGCGTCCAGTACTCCTCCATCAAGGGCGCGGCCAGCTCCATCTTGTGGCGAAGGATCTCCTCACTCTGTTTCAGCACAGCGGGACCGAACTGCGGCAGCAGCGTCACCACGAACGGCCTGATCATCAGCTGGTCGCGCCGCGCGCCCGGCGGTTCGTGGGCGGCGATCAGCTCCATCAGCCGCTGCGCCGAGTGGAAACGCAGCGTGTAACTCCCGCTCTTGGTCACATGTTTGCCGTCGTCCCGGCCCACCAGGTAGTAGCAGGTGTAGTCGGCGACGACGGAGACGCCGTTGCCCCGCAAATACGCCTCCATCGTGAACAGCGCGTCCTCGCCGGTCCGCATGGTCTCGTCGAAGCGCATGCCCAGTCGTACGAGCAGCTCGCGCCGGAACAGCTTCTGCGCACTCAGCGTGAACTTGACGTTGGAGGTGTGGATGTCGGCGTGCTCGAGGTTCTGGGCCCACATCGACTTGGCTGCGTTGCGGTTGACGCCCTCGACCTTGCCGAGCACCACATCCGTACCGGCGCGGTCGGCCATCGCCACCAGCCGCTCCAGCGCCTCTTCGCCGAGGTAGTCGTCCGCGTCGAGGAAGAACACATAGCGGCCGCGGGCCAGCGAAAGACCGACATTGCGCGGGCCGCCGGGGCCGCCGGAGTTGGCCTGCCGCAACACCCGCGTCGGGATCTTGCTCGCGGCCGCGAACTCCTCCAGGTACTCCCCCGTACCGTCGGTGGAGCCGTCGTCGACGGCCACGATCTCCATCCGGTCGGCACCGATGGTCTGCGCCTCGACCGACTCCAGACAGCGGACCAGATAGGGCATGGCCTCATAGGCCCCGATGATCACGCTGACTTCACACATGGACACTCCGACAGTCTTACGCGGTGGAAAGTCGCGCCATGGTGCCCGGCGCATGTGTCACCTGCGTGTCGGATGCGACACGGCCCGGAAACTCGCCTGCGAGGGCGAATTTCCGGGCCGTGAAGAGCGGCGCCGACCCGTCAGCGCGCCACCGGGGCCTCGGCTCCGGTGGGCTCGGCTCCGTCGGGCTCGATGCCGCCCGGCTCAATGCCCCCCGGCTCGATGCCGCCCGGCGCGACGCCATTGGGCTCTACGCCACCGGCGTCGGCCTCACGGTCGAGCTCGCCCAGGAACTGACCGCCGATGCGCTGCTCCACAGCGACGTTGCGCGCCTCGGCCTTGTCCGTCAGCGCCCGTACCGCCGCGTTGAACCGCTCGATCGAGGTCGACTCGTCGGAGCCGAGCAGATACTCCTTGAGCTCACGCCGGGCGTCCGCCTGCCGGTCGGCGGCCGGGTCGGCCACCGCGTCCAGCAGTTCGCCGATCTCCTCCGCGCTGTTGGAGAGGATGACCGCGGCCCGTACGGCGGTGTTCTGCCGCTGGAACTCCTCGATGCCCAGCTCGGCGGAGTCGGTGACGGCGTACGGCTTGCCGCTCGCGATGAAGTCCGAGACCACGCTGGAGATGTCGGAGACCATGCCGTCGGCCTGGTTGAAGCAGTCGTACAGCTTCGGCTCGGAGCCCGTGACGACCTTGTGCTCCCACCAGCCGAAGGAGCGCCAGTACGCGTCGTTCCACTCGGCCCGCAGCTTCTTGATCTCGGCGAGGCGCACCGGGTCGGCGAGCGAGACCCGCGACTTCTCCGACTCGTCGCCGCCCGCGCGGCCCGGCGCGGCCAGCACGGCCAGTCGGGCCTCGATACGGGTCAGCTCGGCCCGCGCCGCGGCCTGACCGGACTCCGCGGCGGCGGCCTCCTTCGACCAGCGCGGGTCAGCGGCGCGCTCGGCGCCCGCGGCCTGCACCAGCGCGGTGATCCGCTCGTGGACGGCCTTGGCCTTCTTGTTGCGGATTCCGGTGAAGGGGTGCGGCTTGTAGATGACGCGGACCGGCTTCTCGGCCTCCAGCAGCCGCCGGACGATGTTCTCGCCGGCCAGGAGCAGGGAGGTGTTGCCGGGGTTGTCGTCCCAGCCCTCCCAGGTGGGGGCGTACAGGATGGTCGGGATGTCGTTCTTCGGGGTGCCGGTCCAGGTCTCTATCGGGGCCAGTTGCGGGCGTCCGACCTCGACGATGTCGTCGTTGCGCACGCCGACGTCGGCCAGCGCGTAGCGGTCGCGGCCGGCCCGGCCCGCGGTCCACACCTCGTCGTACACCTTGGAGAAGGGGTTGACGCTGGCGAGCTTGTCACTGTCGCCGTGGCCGATGAAGACGTGCTTCATGGTCGGGACGCGCAGCATGTGGATGTTCTTGCCGACGTTGGCCGGGTACAGCGTCACCCGGACCATCGAGAGGTCGAGGTTCATCAGATGCGTGCCGCCTGGCACACAGATCACCGGCACGGAGGTCGGGGCGAGCTTCGACACCAGGCTGCGCTCACGCATGAGGATCAGCGGCCGGCCCTCCACGTGCTCCAACGTCTCCAGCCACATGTTGACCTGGTACGCGGACTCGTCGGAGCCGGAGAAGTAGAGCACGACGGTCGGCCGGTACTCGCGCAGCCAGGTGCTCACGGCCTTGAGCACGGCAGGCGCGCCCGGCACCCTGCGCTTGCGGCGCAGATACGGCACGAGGACGGCCGTGTAGATCAGTCCGAGAGCGAGGGTGGCGGCGACGCCCGCGTATCCGATGACGTCCTTGCCGGTCCCGGCGGCGATCACCACACCGGCCATGGCAGGGATGTCGAGGTGGAGCATCTTCTCGCCGGAGCGGCGCAGCAGCGCCTTCGGCGGGGCGTCCGGGATGCGTACGGCGTGCAGGTCGACGTTGCGGGTGACGACCGGCATGGTGCGGCGCAGCCGGATCAGGGTCGCCAGGGCACCCTGCGGCGCCTGGAGACCGTAGAAGACCAGGAAACCGGCGACAGCGGCATAGAAGAGCGGGGTGTCCGCCAGGTTCTCCCGGGCGAGCAGCAGGACCAGCAGCAGCTCACGCAGCAGGAAGCGGATCGGCAGGCCGATCCGGACCTTGTTGAGGCGGTTGACCAGGTAGCTGCCCTTCTGGTGCAGATACCAGTCCGCCGCATAGGTCACGGCACCGGCAGCCGCGAAGAACCAGATGTTCGGGATCAGCGCGGCGATCATGACGCACGGATAGCCGAGTCCCATCAGAGCTGCCGCAGCCAGCTCTGACAGGCTGCCTACGCGTGCCAGACGAATGGCGGTCGAAATCACGAAGAACCTGCTCCAAGGGTGCCGGTTGTTTCACTTTTGGCGGGAATTGTGAAGGTGGGGCTTCACGAAATCGGGCCTCCACTCTCGCCTCACGGCGAAAACAGAGGCCCGAAAAGTAATTTAATGGGGGATTATTACACATCTTCCTCGCGGTCCAGGACCGCCGCGAGCGCCTGCTCGAAGCCCGAGGCCTCGCTCGCCTCGCGGGTCGGATCCTGCTGCCGCACATCGATGACATGACCGGTCAGTTCGGAGAGCAGCACGTTCAGAGAGGACCGCGCCACAGCTTCGGAGGAGAGCAGCGAGCCCTCCGGCTCCGTACCGAACGCCTTGGTCCGCATCGGGGTGGCCGTGCGCTCCGGATTGACGCAATTCACCCGGATTCCCTCGCTCGCCCATTCGTCCGAGAGTGCCTGGGTGAGATTCACCATGGCCGCCTTGGTGGACGAGTAAAGGCTGTATTCGGCGCGGCCGCGGGTGTAACTGGAGGAGGTGTAGAGCAGCAGCTGACCCTTGGTCTCCGCAAGGTATTTGTATGAGGCACGCGCAATCTGCACCGGCGCCAGGTAATTGACGTTCAACGCCTCCTGGATGGTGATGTTGTCCGTCTCGGCCAGCTTGCCGATGCGCAGCACGCCCGCCGTGTTGATGACGTAGTCGATACGGCCCGTCTCGGAGTACGCCTTGGAGAGCGCGTCGTCCACATGCTCCGGGTTCTCGACGTGGGTGCCGGTGGTGGAGCGACCCAGCGCATACACGTTGGCGCCGTACTGCTCGGCCAGCGCGGCGATGTCGGCACCGATGCCGTACGAACCGCCGAAGACCACCATCGTCCTGCCGGACAGCAGCTCGCGGTAGGCGGCCTCGTCGGCCTGGCGCGGGGCGGCGGTGGAGGCCAGCTGGAAGAGCTTGTCCGCGATGAAGACGTCGACCGGCTGGGTCACCTTCATGTTGTACTCGTCGCCCGCGACGACATAGATCGGCACGTCCGGCAGATACCTCAGCACCACCGAGCAGTCGTCGGTGGCCTGGAAGTTGGGGTCGCCGGCGGCGATCTCGTACGCCCGGCGAATCGTGGAGAGCTTGAAGGCCTGCGGCGTCTGGCCGCGGCGCAGCCGGGAGCGGTCCGGGACGTCGGTGATGAACTCGCCGTCCCCACCGTGGGTGCGGGTCACGATGATCGTGTCGGCGGAGGGGATGGCGACATCGACGGCCTGGTAGCGGTCGAGGGCGTCGACACAGTCCGCGATCACACGCTGCGACAGAAGCGGACGCACTGCGTCATGGAAGAGGACGTTGCGGTCCTCGCCCTCCGCGAGACCCTCGCCGAGAGCCTCGATGGCGCGCTCGGTGGTCTCGTTACGGGTCGCGCCGCCCTCAATGACCTTGCTGACCTTGGTCAGCCCGGCCTTGGCGATGATCTTCTCCACATCGGGCACAAACCCCGGCGCCATCAGCACAATCACGTCGTCGACCGACTCTGCCTGCTCGAAGATCGACAGCGTGTGCTCGATGACGGCCTTGCCGGCGATCTTCAGCAGCTGCTTCGGGATCGCCAGTCCCACGCGCTGGCCGGTACCACCGGCGAGCACGACTGCTGTGGTGCGGGGCTTGGCTTCGTGCGGCACAGACACAGACGACCTACCTTGCGATGAGTGGGGGACGGGGCGATGGTCGCACTCTCCGTGACCGTCCCGCAAGGCGGGTTTGGGGTGCTCCACATCTCCGCGATACGGGAAGTTCACCCTGTGGCCAGGGAGATGACGGCGACCCGTCCCACCCCCGGGGTGACTGACGCCACAGTTGTCAATGGTGCGCTCAGCTACTTGATCGGCTTGTCGACAACGTTCAGTACAAGATCGCTGGAAGCACTGTAGAAGATCTTGACCGTGACCCGCTCCTGGGGCCTGCCCCGCAGCTTGCGGGCCACCGCCCGCACCGCGGCGAGCGGTCTCTTCTTCAACAGCTCGGTGCCGGGATACGGGACGAGGGACCCCTTCTCCACGACATCGTCCAGCACCCGGCCCGGCCTGACCGGCTCGGCGTCGGGTGCGTACCGCAGCCACAGGTCCCAGACGTCGTGCGCGGCGGTCTGGACGGCCGCCGGTGCCGCGCACGGAACGGTGACCCGGAAGCCGTCGCTTCCCTCCCGGCCGACCGGGAATGTCAGCTCGGCCGGATCCTTGCCGCGGCGGCGCAGCAGCAGCACGGGGTCGTCGGCCAGGGTGCCCCGGCCGAGCAGCCGGCCGGTGAGCATGATCTTCCGGTCGGCGAGCAGGATGTCGCCGACCTCGGCGTGGACCGGTCTGACCCAGGAGCGCAGCGAGAGCACTCCCTGTTTCACATACGGGACGAGCTGGCGGACGGCCGCGCCGGCCACCATGCGGTCCGCGGCCCGCATGGCGCCGCGCTGGTCGACGGCACGGGTCGCGAGCGCCACCCGCTCGCCCTCCGGCAGCTCCACATGGCAGGTCCAGACACCCTCGGCGAAGTCCGCACCGGCCGGGACGGTCGCCCGGCCCTCGGCGTCGAAGGCGAAAGCCCGCTCCTCGACCTTCGCATCCTGGTGCGTGCAGACCAGCCGCAGTCCGGCGCCCCGGCTCGGCCTCAGGCCGCCCTGGTCCTGCGGGTTCGGGGGAAGGGGGAGCAGGGTGACGCCCAGCTCGCCGTCCTGGCCCACCACACAGTCGGCGACGGGAGCGAACTCCTCGCCGTCCCCGTTCGCGGAGGCGACGCGCGGGGCAGCCCCGCGCGAAGCACCCCCGCGCGAGGCGGTGGCCGCGCCGAGCTCGGCGACCAGCTCCTCGTACTGCTTGGCGACCGGGCCCGGGTCGAAGCGCCGTGCGTTGCGCAGCGCGGCCGCACCCATCCGGCGGCGCAGATCCTTGTCGTCGATGAGCTTCAGCAGAGCGCCGGCGATGGCGTCGACGTCACCGACGGGGACCAGCAGCCCGTCCACGCCGTCCTCGATGATCTCCCGCGGACCGTAGTCGCAGTCGGTGCTGACCACCGGCAGACCACAGCGCATGGCCTCCACGAGCGTCATGCCGAACGACTCGTGGCGGGAGGTGGAGACGGCGATCGCGCCCTTGACCCACTCCGGTTCGATGGGTGAGCGGGGACCCATGAGATGGGCTCTGTTGTAAAGGCCCAGTTCGTCGATGCGTCTGCGGAGCCGGTCCTTCTGGTTGCCCCAGCCGCAGATCCGCAGCGTCCACTCCGGCCGGACGGCGGCGACCTTGGCGAAGGCCTCGATGAGTACCTGGTACTGCTTCTCCGAAGCCAGCCGTCCCGCCGCCACCACGGTCGTGCCCGAGGTGTCGGATGGCGCGACCATCGGCTCGGGCACGCTGTTCGGGATGGCGAGCACACGGGTGTCGGGCAGCGGCATCTGCTCCCGATAGGAGGCCGCGTCCCCCTCGGAGACCGTCACGAAGGCGTCGAGCCGGGCGAGATGGTCGTACATCTCGGCGCGCAGCTCGGGCTTGTGATGGTTGTGCGTCATGTGCTCCTGGCCGATGAGCACGGCACGCTCCGGCGCGAACTGCGCGACGTACGCGACCAGTCCGGGCCGGGTCCCGATGATCACATCCGCGTCCGACCCCGCGTAGTGGGCCTGCACCCGCTCGTCGCTGAGCCTGCTGTACTCCTTGTAGCGGGCATCGTTCTTCGGGAAGAGCTCGGCGGGCTGCAGCTGGAGCGGGTGCTTCTTCTCGTTCGTCGGGGAGGACGGACGTGTGTCCACGAGCGGTACGACGCTGATGCGGGGGTCTATGGCGAACAGCGGGATGTCCCGGTGCCGGAAGACCGAGACGATCTCCACCTCATGCCGGTCGGCGAGCTCCTCCGCAAGGTTCAGCGTGGTGCGGATGGTCCCGCCGATGCCGTAAATCGTGTGGATGAGGAAGGAAATCTTCATCAACGCTCCGTTCCGTGTACCGGGACACCTCGTCCCGCCCCCGCGTACGAGACGGTCATTGGGGGCGGGAGGTTGCGCCGCCGTACGCATGGATACGGATCGGACTCATGGGGGCGACTCGGCCTCACGCCGCGCCGCCCCGTGCTTGTTCTTCCAGAACGGGTCGAACTCGTCTAGAACGGGTTGAACTCGTCGTACTCGCGCTGCGACTCGTCCCGCTCCGCCTCACGGTCCCGACGACGCTGTGCCGCAGGCCGCGGGGCCTCCAGACGGTGGTCCTCACCGCGGCGGCCGAGCATCTCCGCGCCCGCCATCATCGTCGGCTCCCAGTCGAAGACGACGGCGTTCTCCTCGGGGCCGATGGCCACGCCGTCGCCGCCTCGGGCACCGGCCTTCATCAACGCGTCCTCGACACCGAGGCGGTTGAGACGATCCGCGAGGTAACCGACGGCCTCGTCGTTGTTGAAGTCGGTCTGGCGCACCCAGCGCTCCGGCTTCTCGCCGCGCACCCGGAAGATGCCGTCCTCCTCCTGGGTGACGGTGAAGCCCGTGTCGTCGACGGCCTTCGGGCGGATGACGATCCGGGTCGCCTCCTCCGCCGGCTTGGCCGCGCGCGCCTGGGCGATGATGCCGGCGAGCGCGAAGGAGAGTTCCTTGAGTCCCGTACGGGCGATCGCCGAGATCTCGAAGACCTGGTAGCCGCGCTCCTCGAGCTCCGGGCGGATCATGTCCGCGAGGTCCTGGCCGTCCGGAATGTCGATCTTGTTGAGGACGACGAGCCGCGGCCGGTCGTCGAGACCGCCGTACTGGCTGAGCTCGGCCTCGATCACATCGAGGTCGGAGACCGGGTCCCGGTCGGACTCGAGCGTCGCGGTGTCCAGGACGTGCACCAGCACCGAGCAGCGCTCGACATGGCGCAGGAACTCCAGACCGAGGCCCTTGCCCTGGCTGGCGCCGGGGATCAGGCCGGGGACGTCGGCGATGGTGTAGACGGTCGAGCCCGCGGTGACGACGCCCAGGTTCGGTACGAGCGTCGTGAACGGGTAGTCCGCGATCTTCGGCTTGGCGGCGCTGAGCACCGAGATCAGCGACGACTTACCGGCGCTCGGGTAGCCGACCAGCGCCACATCGGCGACGGTCTTGAGCTCCATGACGACGTCACGGGCCTCACCCGGCTCGCCGAGCAGCGCGAAACCGGGGGCCTTGCGGCGTGCGGAGGCCAGCGCGGCGTTGCCGAGGCCGCCGCGGCCGCCCTGGCCCGCGACGAAGGTGGTGCCCTGACCGACCAGGTCGGCGAGGACATTGCCCTGCTTGTCGAGGACGACGGTGCCGTCGGGCACGGGCAGGACCAGGTCCTGGCCGTCCTTGCCAGAGCGGTTGTCGCCGGCGCCGGGCTGGCCGTTGGTCGCCTTGCGGTGCGGGCTGTGGTGGTAGTCGAGCAGCGTGGTCACCGACTGGTCGACGACCAGAATGACGTCACCGCCACGGCCGCCGTTGCCGCCGTCGGGGCCGCCGAGCGGCTTGAACTTCTCCCGGTGAACGGAGGCGCAGCCGTGGCCTCCGTTACCCGCGGCGGCATGCAGCTCGACGCGGTCCACGAAGGTGGTCATGGTTGTGCCTCCAGTTACGTACGCAATGTCTATCTAGTAACAAGCGAAAGGCGGACCCGCTTCCCGATGCCGGGAAGCGAGGTCCGCCTCACGAAGAAAACCGCTCTACAGCGACCGAATTACTCGGCGACCGGAACGATGTTCACGACCTTGCGGCCGCGGTGGGTGCCGAACTGCACCGCACCGGCGTTCAGCGCGAACAGGGTGTCGTCGCCACCGCGACCGACGCCCGAACCCGGGTGGAAGTGGGTGCCACGCTGGCGGACCAGGATCTCACCGGCGAGAACGACCTGACCGCCGAAGCGCTTCACGCCGAGCCGCTGAGCATTGGAATCGCGCCCGTTCCGAGTGGACGATGCGCCCTTCTTGTGTGCCATGTCTCCTCAGTCCCTTACTTCGCAGCCGCGGGGATGCCGGTGACCTTGATCGCCGTGTACTGCTGGCGGTGACCCTGGCGACGGCGGTAGCCGGTCTTGTTCTTGTAGCGAAGGATGTCGATCTTCGCGCCCTTGTGGTGGTCCACGACCTCGGCCGTGACCTTGATACCGGCCAGCACCCACGGGTCGCTGGTCACAGCGTCGCCGTCGACAACGAGCAGGGTCGAGAGCTCGACCGTGTCGCCAACCTTGGCGGTGGGAATCTTGTCAACCTCAACGATGTCGTCGACAGCAACCTTGTGCTGGCGACCACCGCTGCGCACGATGGCGTACACGCGGACTCTCTTTCGCTCGGAACGGATCCCCTGATGCCAGCCGCTCGCACAGGCCGAAGCCTGTGGCGATCCGGAAGGATGAGCGGCCTCTCCCGGCCGGCAGAACCAGCGGGAGGGAGTTGCTCAGGGGTGGCTGTGTATGGAAACACGCCGAGGGTCAAGGTTACGGGCGCCCGGGCAAGGGGTCAAACCGGGGTCGGCGCTCCCATTGCCCCGGCCATTACCCCTGCCGCAACCCCTTGGTAAGCGGCGGTTCCTGCCTGTTCAATGAGCGCTCGTGTCCTTTCGTTCACTGATCACCCTGCCTCGTATGCTCCGTCACGGCTCGTCCGTGGGCGCGGATCTGCCGCCGGACGAGGCCGTGAGCGTCGATTCCGTCGCCGAGCCCGCGCTGCGGGCCGCGCTGGCAGCGGCCGCGACGGGCGACGCCGGTCCCGCCCGCGAGCTGCTCGCCGAGACCCGCCTCGACGCGCAGTGGGAGCGGCGCAGCGTCTGCGTCTCGGAACTGGCCGAGCACGCGCTGCGGAGCCCCGGCTGGCTGGAGGCGTGGCTGGCCGAGTCCCCCGAGGATCCCGACGCGATGCTCGTGAAGGCGGATCTCTGCATCCAGCAGGCCTGGGAGATACGTACGGGCTACCGCGCCAGGCATGTCTCCGAGGACCGGTTCCGGGCCTTCTTCACGCTCCTCGACGACGCCATTCCGGTGATCGCCGCCGCGGCCGAGCTGAACCCCACCGACCCAGTGCCGTGGGAGGTCGCTCTCACGCACGCACGCGGCATCCAGGCGCCGCGCGATGTGTTCGACGCGTACTGGGCGGAGGCCGTCGCCCGCGCCCCGCACCACTACGGCTGCCACGCCACCGCCCTGCAGTATCTGTGCGACAAGTGGTACGGCTCGCACGAGGAGATGTTCGCCTTCGCGGAGCAGGCCGCCGAAGGTGCGCTGCCCGGCTCGAAGCTGCACGCGCTGCCGCTGCTCGCCTCCGTGGAGTACGAGGTCGTGTCCGACGACTCCACCGAGAACGGCCCGATCGACCGCGCCCGGATCGAAGCGGCGATCGACCGCGCCCTGGAGCTCTCCGGCTGGTACGCGCCCGGCGACCCGGAGGCCGCCGGGTTCCGCAATCACCTCGCCCTCATGCTGATCTTCGCCGAGCGCTGGGCCGAGGCACTCGACGTCTTCCGGGCGATCGGCGTGCATGCGCGCGAGTACCCGTGGGCGTACGTGGGTGAGAGCCGCAAGGAGTTCCTGGAGTTCCGTCTGGGTGTACGGATGCAGGTCGCGTCGCAGACCCCGTTCTTCGGGCACCCGCCGCAGCCCGCCACACCGACGGCGGCGGCACTCTCCGCAGACCCCGCCGTCCCCACGCCGCGCTCGCTCGCGATAGCCGCGGCCCCGCCCCACGAGGTCGCCGAGGCGGCGCTGATGTGCGGTGTCTCGCTCCGTATCGCCCCGGCCCCGGCCCCGTCCCCGTCCCGTATGAGTTACGTCGAACTCGTCCCCGACCCCTCCCCCGGCAGACGCGCGACCCTCGCGACCGGCGAGGAGATGCTGACGGCGGCCGCCGACAACTTCACCACCGGCGAGAAATGGCCCGCCCTGGTCCTGCGCCGCACCGCCGACCGCTACGGCTTCACTCTGTTCCACAAGGGCAAGGCACTCGCGTCCCATCTGTGGGACCCGGCCGCCCCGGTCATCGACCACGCCGAGGCCACCGCCACCGCGCAGGCCATCGCCGCCGTTTTCCCGGTGCCCGACCCACGCCGGCTGGTCACGCTGCTGCGCGGCACGGACAGCCCGGCCCGGCGCCAGTCCGAGCTGGTGGCAGCGCTCGGGCTGCCACCGGTCCCGGACGGCTTCGGCGAGCGCGGCGAGATCCTCGAGAGCCTTCCGGGAGCCCAACTCCTCGCCCGCCGCGGGGTGTTCAAGGGGATCAGGGACACCATGTCGACCGACCTGGGCTCCCCCGCCCTGCCGGTCCACCACCCCGCCCGCTGGTGGGTCCTGCGAATTCTGGGCCTGCTGCTCTTCGTCCCGGCGGCGGTGTACGCCTGGTGGTCCCCGGACGTGGGCTGGTACCGCACCATCGCCCCGACGTTCGCCGCGCTCTACCTCGCGGCCCAGCTGCGGAAGGCCCGGGTCCACAGCCGGTGAGCCTCGCCGGGCCGTATGCTCGCCGGGCGAAGCCGCGCACCGGAAGGCAGAGAAGTGAACTACAGGGTCCAGCCCACCGCCCAGGTCGACGAGACCGCCGAGATCGGCGCCGGGAGCAGCGTCTGGGAGCTCGCCCAGATCCGCGAGGGCGCAAAGCTCGGTGAGGGCTGTGTCGTCGGCCGCGGCGCCTACGTCGGCACCGGCGTGCAGATCGGCGACAACGTCAAGCTGCAGAACTACGCCCTCGTGTACGAGCCCGCGGAGCTCGGCGACGGCGTCTTCGTCGGCCCCGCCGTGGTGCTCACCAACGACCACAACCCGCGCTCCGTCGACCCGGACGGCAAGCAGAAGCGCGGCGGCGACTGGGAGGCCGTGGGCGTCAAGGTCGCCGAGGGCGCCTCGCTCGGCGCGCGCTCCGTGTGCGTGGCGCCGGTACGGATCGGACGCTGGTCCATGGTCGCCGCGGGCGCCGTCGTCACCAAGGACGTACCTGACTTCGCGCTGGTCGTCGGTGTGCCCGCGCGGCAGATCGGCTGGGTCGGCCGGTCCGGTGTCCGCCTGGTGGAGCGGGCCGGCGAGTCCGGTGTCTGGGAGTGCCCGCAGACCGGCGCGGTGTACGTCGAGAAGGACGGCGTTCTCGGCGAGCAGGCAGTCTGACAACGTTCCGGCCGCCGGTCCTGCCGGCGGCCGAACCGGACTCCGGGTTCCGCCCCAGCGAGGCCGGAACCGCCGCCCTGGACCCCGGTCCCCCTAAGCGCGGGTCCAGGCCTCCAGGGCCAGCCCCGACTCTTCCTTCTGGCGGGTCACCCGCAGCGTCCCGTCCGTACCGAACGCTGCCATCACCACCCGCCCCCTGGCGTCGATCGCCAGCGCGGGCACGCCCACGCACGGCTCGCCCGTCAGGGTCCAGCTGACGCCGCTGGACTCGTCCTCCGTCGGATAGGCGGCGAGGGCCGGACGACCGGTCTCGGCGTCACGGTGGGCGAGGATCGTGCAGTCGTGGCCGTCGACCGGGGTACGCAGCAGCGCGACCGGCCCGGTGCCCGCACCGTCACCGAGAGCGGCCGGCGTCTTGTCGGACTCGCGCCAGGCGCGGACCATGCGGTCGCCGGCGTCGTGCCAGAAGTGGGTGAGCCGGTTGCCGCCGGTGCGCTCGGCGGTGAGCGAGTCGGCAGCGGCCGAGGCCGGGATGTCCTCGGCGCGCTCGAACTTGACGCCCGCCTCCAGCTGCTTCCAGCGCATGATGTGGTCCGCCGTGGGAGCGAGGAGTTCCATCAGGCCGTCGGCCGTGATCGAGGCGGAGACCGTACCGGAAGCTCCGCTGCCCTTGAAGTCGGCCCATTTGTTCCACTTGCCCGAAGGCACCTGGCTGCGTCCGCTGACACCGCCGCCCGCGTTGCGTACGAACACGTGCAGTGAACCTTCCGCGTCCACCACTGCCGACGGCAGGCCGATCTGCTCGGCGAGGTCGGGGTCGTTCGGGTACGGGCTGCCGAGCGGATACCAGTCACGTATCGCCAGACCCGACTGGTACTGCAGGGCGTACACCACATCGGTGCCGGTCCGGCCGTCCGCGAGACGCTTGCGCCGCAGGCCCACCAGGTGGACATAGCCGTCGGCGCCCTGCGCGAGGCAGAGATACGGCAGTACGCCGGGGGCGGGGAGCAGATCGGGTGCGGACCACTCCGGGCCGCCGGGACGGGTCTCGGTCCAGCGCAGCACACCCTCGGCGGCCGGGGCGTACGCGGTGAGCCTGCCGTCCTTGCCGCGCAGCAGCCAGCCGGTGGTGGGGGCGAGGGAGGTGTCCACGGAAGGTGTTCTGCCGGCCTTGCTACTCGGCGGCGCATCCGTACGACGCGCAGATTTCCGTCCGGACCAGACCGCCATGGCACACCGTCGACTTTCCCGTGACCGCCCCGCGAAACTTGCGCGTCGATAGTACGACAGCCGCAGTACGGCATCCGCCCTGCGCGGACAGGCCACAGGAGCGCTCGGCCACCCCACGGCTCGTTCACAGAATCGTTATCCGAGTACTCGTCGCACAGGTGGGACGTCCTGACAATGGGCTGGAAAGCACCGACTTCCCTGCGACGGCCGGGCCGCGAGCCTGCTCACCTCGGCGATTGCCTACCATTGCGTAGAGCACCCCTGGGCGCGTGTGCCGCACCGGGCCGTCCCGCCGCACCGGCTGTGGCGCGATCGCGCGGGGTGTCGGCCAGCAGTATGAGACCGTGACACGCCCCGCCAGTGACCTGACCCAGAAGAAGAGTGTTCAGTGAAAGTCATCAGCATCGTCGGTGCCCGTCCTCAATTGGTGAAGCTCGCACCCATCGCGGCCGCGTTCTCCGAGACGGAGCACGAGCACTTCATCGTGCACACCGGGCAGCACTACGACGCCGACCTCTCCGACGTCTTCTTCGACGGACTCGGCATCCCGGACCCGGATGTCCACCTCGGTGTCGGATCCGGCAGCCACGGCGTCCAGACCGGTTCGGTGCTCACCGCGCTCGACCCGGTCCTCGAGCGCGAGCAGCCGGACTGGGTCCTCGTCTACGGCGACACCAACTCCACGATCGCCGGTGCGCTGTCGGCCGTGAAGATGCACCTCCCGGTCGCGCACCTCGAGGCCGGCCTGCGCTCCTTCAACCGGCGTATGCCGGAGGAGCACAACCGCGTGCTGACCGACCACTGCGCCGACGTCCTGCTGGCCCCGACCGAGGAGGCCATGCGCCACCTCGCCGACGAGGGCCTCAAGGACCGCGCCGTACTCGCCGGTGACGTCATGGTCGACATCTGCCTGCGCATCCGCGACGCGGTCCTCGCCGGCGAGCACGCGGCGCCCGCGCTGCCCGAGGGCATCGACCCCTCGCAGCCGTTCCTGCTGGCGACCCTGCACCGGCCCGACAACACCGACGACCCCGAGCGCCTCGCCGCGATCATCGGCTCGCTGGCCAAGCTGCCGGTGCCGGTGGCGTTGCTCGCGCACCCGCGCCTGGTCGCGCGCGCCGAGCAGCACGGCATCGACCTCGCGCAGGGCTCGGTGCACGTCGGCCGCCCGCTGCCGTACGCCGGTCTGGTCGCCGCGGTGCTGGCCTCGACCGGTGTCGTCACCGACTCCGGCGGTCTCCAGAAGGAAGCCTTCCTCCTGGAGCGGATCACCACCACGATCCGTCCCGAGACCGAGTGGGTGGAAACCGTCGACACCGGTTGGAACGTCTTGGTTCCCGACCCGCACGAGCTCTCCGCCGACGAGTGGGCCGCCACCGTCACCCGTGCGGTTCCGACGGCCGACCCGGGTACGCCGTACGGCGACGGACGAGCCGCGCAGAATGTTGTCCGGATCATGGAACAGTGGAAGGGGGGCAGCCGGCGCGCGTGACGGACACAGGGCTTCACAGGGGGCCCGAATCCGTACATGTCACCGTGCTAGCGTCACCGTTTATGTCAGCGTCTCCCAGGTCCGGGCTGCCCTCAGAAAGCACTCGGCCTCATGTCATCTATCTCGCCATCGGCTTCCCGCCGGCTGCGAAGAGCAGCGCATACCGCATGCGCGAGACGGCGAACCAGTTCTGCAAGGCGGGCTGGGATGTCACCGTCGTCAACATCGCCCAGGAGTCCTGGGAGCGGGACTCGGGCGTTGACCTCACGCTCCTCGAGCAGGTCGACCCCCGGGTGAAGATCGTCGAGCTGCCGCTTTCCCGCGAGGACCTGGAGACGGACATCCGCCTCTACGGGGAGGAGCGCGCGCTCAACCCCAACAAGTGGGTCACGCAGCTGCGCAAGCGGCAGCAGAAGCCGTTCCCCGAGCCGAACTTCGGCGAGTGGCGCGGCGCGCTCGAGCAGGCCGTGCTCGACATTCACCAGGAGCACCCGGCGGACCTGCTCGTGGCCAGCTGCGTTCCGTATGTGAACCTCGCTGCGGCCTGGAAGCTCTGGGAAGAGGCCCGCGTTCCGTACGCGGTGGACTTCCGCGACGGCTGGTCCATCGACGTGATCACCGGCATCGAGGCCTTCACCAAGGACTCCGAGCTGGGCCACTGGGAGCAGAAGGTCCTCGACAACGCGGTCTCGCTGTGGGTCGTGAACGACCCGATCGCCGACCACTACCGCGCCCGCTACCCGGAGATCGCCTCCCGCGTCGAGGTCGTACGCAACGGTTACGACGCCGACAGCTCGCCCGGCCGGGCGCACAACCCGGACCCCGAGTCCGGTCTTGTCTTCGGCTACCTGGGCACGGTCAACTTCACGCCCGCGCACCTGGAAACGGTGCTCAACGCCTGGCGTGCCGCCCGTGAGCGCGAGCCGCTGCTCGCCAACGCACGCTTCGAGGTCCGCGGCCACATCGGCAACGGAGCGGGCCGCGAGGCCAACAAGCACTCCGAGATGCTCAAGCAGGCCGAGGCCGACGGCGTCTCCTTCGGGGGGCCCGCCGCCAAGGCCGAGGTCTCCTCCATCTACGCCCGCTGGGACGCGATGGTGCTCATCCTGATCGGCGGTCGTTATGTGACCTCCGGCAAGGTCTACGAGTACATGGCCACCGGCCTGCCGATCGTCTCGGCGCACGTCGTCGAGCACGACGCCTCGAACGTCCTGCAGGGTCACCCCCTGTGGACCGGCGCCGTGGGTCTCGACGAGGAGGGCCTGGCGGAGTCCTTCGTCAGGGCGGCGCACATGGCCGTCGAGACGAGCGACGAGGTGCACGCGGAAGCGATGGCGCACGCCGACCAGTTCACCCGCGAGGCGCTGATGTCCGTCGCCGTGAAGAACCTGGTCAACCGGCTCGCCGAGGACCACGGCGGGCCTGCCGCGCTTCCCGGAGCCACCATCTCCCAGTCCGCCGGAACCGCGGATGTGGACAACTGCTCCCCGAAGTCGATCGTCGCCGGAGGTCCCAGCTCGTGACCGATGTGCTGCTTGTCGCCGCCTCCCAGCCGCAGCTCGGCGTGCTGGCCGGTGCGGTGCAGAAGTTCCGCGCTCTCGGCGCCAGCGTCTACCTGGCCTGTGCCTTCGACGCAAAGGGCTGCCAGGAGGAACTCGACCGGCTCGAGCTGGACGGGTACCACCAACTGCCGTACGGAATAGGGCATCTGAGCACCTCCACGCGGCGCAAGCTGAAGAAGGTGCCGCACAGCCGGCGGCTGTGGATCCAGAGCCGTCGCAACGTCTGGCTGCGCCGGCACGGTCTGGGCGCGCAGCAGCTCGTCGCGCTCGACGCGAACGCCGTGTACACGGTCTGGCGGCTGGCCCAGTACAACACCGGCGCCGGTGCCTCCTTCGGTATCGCGCCGGCTCTGCGGGCCCTGGAGAATCCGCGTGTACCGGGCCGTCCGTCCGCGGTTGCGACCAGGCGGAAGGCACTCGTGCCGCCGCCGGCGCTGCTCGCCAGCGATGTACGCCGCCAGGCCAAGGCACTGCCCCAGACCATGCTGCGTACGGCCACCGCACGCCCCGTGATGCGCAGCTCCGTCGGCGCCCGGCTGTGGCGCACCGCCCTCGGCGCGCCCGGTGTGCCCGCCAAGGTGCGGGCCGCGCTGTCCCGCCAGGTGGCGGAGGGCATGCGCTGGGCCGGCCGGCCCGGTGGCGCGACGCTCGCGCTGACCACCGCCGCGGGGCGTATCTCGGACCGGAAGATCAGGACCGGGCTGCTGGACGAGGCGGTCAAGACCGAGCTCAACAAGGGCATCGCACCGCGTGCTCTGGACCGTACGGTCAATGAGCTGCTGGCCTCCGCGGACGAGTACTACAAGGCCGGTGACCCGGCTGCGGCGGCGTCCACGCTGGACCGTGCGCTCGTTCTCGGTTTCCACCGGGTCGTCCACATCGACCAGTTGAGCTCTCCGCTGGCCGCCGACCCCGAGGCCTTCTCCGCGCCGGTGCACCGCTCGGCGGTCATGAAGAAGATCGTGGAGCCGCGCGGCAGGAAGACTCCCGCCGCCACGCCACCGGCCGACCGGCCGCTGCGGCTGCTGGTCACCACGAGCGCCAACGACAACTTCCTGAAGCTGATCCTGTCCCACTACGAGGCCCACCAGGGCGTCGAGGTCCGCTACCTGGACCTGGCGGCCAGCCCGGCCATGAAGCGCCTCTCGTGGGCCGGCCGGCGGATGATAGAGAACCGTCTCGGGGGCGACGCCCTCTACGCGGAGCAGGTCGAGACGCTCATGCGGCCCCATCTGGACTGGGCCGACACGGTGTTCCTCGACTGGTGTGTGGCACCGGCCGTGATGCTCACGACGATCGACCCGGGCGACACCCGGATCGTCGTCCGGCTGCACAGCTACGAGGCCTTCACCCGCTGGCCGCACCTGGTCGACTTCTCGCGTGTGGACGACCTCGTGTACGTCGCGGACCATGTGCAGGACCTGACGACCTCGCTGGTTCCGCAGCTGCGCGGTCCGCAGGCGCCGCGTACGCACATGCTCGACAACGCCATGGACCTGAGCGCCTTCAACCGCGCGAAGCCGGCCGACGCCCGCTTCAACCTCGGGCTCATCGGTATCTCGCAGGTCGCGAAGGACCCGCTGTGGGCCATCGACGTACTGCAGCGGGTACGCAAGGCGGACGAGCGCTACCGGCTGCTGCTGGTCGGCAGTGACATGGACCGCAAGACCAGCCGCGCCACCAAGGACTACCTCGCGGAGTTCGAGAAGCAGCTGGCGCCGCTGGAGGAGTCCGGTGCGGTGGTACGTCTCGGGCCGACCGACGATGTGCCGTCCGCGCTCACCGAGATCGGTACGATCCTCAGCTCCTCAGTGCGTGAGGGCTGCCACGTCGGGCTGATGGAGGGCGCGGCGAGCGCCGCCGTCCCCGTCGTCCGCGACTGGCCGTTCTACGCCGGGCGCGAGCACAGTGCCCGGACGCTCTACCCCGAGGGCTGGGTCGTGGGCTCTCCCGAGGAGGCCGCCAAGCGCATCCTCGAGACCACCGCGACCGAGGAGAACTGGCGGAACGCGGGCAAGCTCGCCTCCGAGCATGCGCTCTCCGCGTGGGACTGGCCCGTGGTGAGCCGACGCTTCGACAAGCTGCTGCTCGGCGAGTAGGACAGCGCGCGTACGAAGGAAGGGCCCCCGGGAACTTCAGTTCTAGCGGTCGTTGCAACACCCCAGTTCAAGGGGTGCGATGGACTTCGAGATTCGCAAGAACAGGAAGTCGCAGGGGCGCAAGCCGTTGCTCCGTGAGCGGGCCGCATACTTCCAGCTCATGGAGCAGGGCTACAGCACCCGGGAAGCGGCCCGGATCGTCGGCATCGACCGCCGTACGGGCAAGAAGTGGCGTAACGGTCACCAAAGGGGCCGCAAGGCGGTCCCTCCGATCTACCAGGAACCCGGGCAGACGCCCGGGCCGCCGGGGCCGGAGGGACCGCCTCCTGCTCCGTCGCGGTATCTCCAGGAGCACGACCGCATTCACATCGCCGACCGGCTGCGTGAGAAGGCGTCCGTCCGGCAGATCGCCGCCGAGCTGGGCCGCAGCCCGTCCACCATCAGCCGCGAGATACGCCGCAACCGGCGGACCATGCCCAAAGGGGGCTGGTACTACCGGCCGCACACCGCCCAGGCCCGGGCCGACGCCCGCCGGCCCCGCCCCAAGACCGGCAAGATCGGCCAGAACCCCGAACTGCGGGACTTCATCCAGGACCACCTCACGATGCGGTGGAGCCCTGAGCAGATCTGCCAGGCTCTGCGGGCACGCTTCCCTGACCGGCCGGAGATGCACGTGACCCACGAGACCGTCTACCAGGCCCTCTACGTCCAGGGCCGCGGCGAACTCCGCCGGGAACTGGCCCGCTCCCTGCGCACCGGCCGGGCCCGCCGGCGCCCGCAGCGCCAGGCCCACAAGCGCATCTCCCGCGCCATCAAGGACATGGTCCTGATCAGCGAACGCCCCGCCGAAGCCGCCGACCGGGCCGTCCCCGGCCACTGGGAGGGCGACCTCATCATCGGCAAGGACGGACGCTCGGCCATCGGCACCCTGGTCGAACGGTCCACCCGCTACGTGATGCTCGTGCACCTGCCGACCGGCCACAGCGCCATCGCCACCCGCAACGCGCTCGCCACTACCGTCCAGACCCTCCCGCCGCATCTGTGGCGGTCCCTGACCTGGGACCAGGGCTCAGAGATGGCAGCCCACCGCGCCTTCACCGTCGCCACCGACATCCCGGTCTACTTCTGCGACCCAGCCAGCCCCTGGCAGCGCGGGTCGAACGAGAACACGAACGGCCTGCTGCGGCAGTACTTCCCCAAGGGCACCGACCTGAGCGCCCATACCCCCGACCACCTGGAAACGGTGGCCGCCGAACTCAACAGCCGCCCACGCAAAACGCTCGGCTGGGAAACCCCAGCCGAGCGCCTCGCTAAGCTACTGGACCTAGCCAGCTGACCAGCAGTGTTGCAACGACCCCTCGAATTCGCCGAATCCCGGGGGCCCTTCCTTCGTACAGGCAGTGAATCTGCGCCGCCGCTCTGCGCGGTGGACCTGCGCCGCCGCGCTGCGCGGTGGACCTGCACAGCCGCTCTGCGCGGTGGACCTGCACGGCCGCTCTGCGCGGTGGATCCTGCTCAGCCGCGCGCCTCCGGGTGGCGCAGGCACCAGCCCGCCCAAGCCGATGTGACCATCGCGCGCACGTCGTGGCGCGCCTGCCAGCCCAGCTCCTCACGGATCCGGTCGGCCGCCGCCACGACCCGTGCGGGGTCGCCGGGACGGCGCTCGGTGACCACGGGCTTGAGGTCTTCCCGTCCGCTGACGTCCTGGATGGTGGTGACCATCTCGGCGACCGAAACACCTTCGCCGCGGCCGATGTTGAGGATCAGCGAGGCCGAGGCGTCCTCGGCGAGCCGCCGCGCCGCCGCGACATGGGCGGAGGCGATGTCCTCGACATGGATGTAGTCGCGGATGCAGGTGCCGTCGGGCGTCTGGTAGTCGTCGCCGAAGATACGCGGCGACTCGTCCGCCGTGAGGCGCTCGAAGACCATCGGCACCAGATTGAAGATGCCGTCGTCACCGAGTTCGGGCGAGGCGGCGCCCGCGACGTTGAAGTAGCGCAGCGAGGCGGTCGCCATACCGTGTGCCTTGCCGACGGCTGTCACCAGCCATTCGCCGGCCAGCTTGGTCTCGCCGTACGGGCTCATCGGCAGGCACGGCGTCTGCTCGGTGACCAGGTCGACATCGGGCATGCCGTAGACCGATGCGGAGGAGGAGAACAGGAACCGGCGCACATCGGCGTCGGCGGCCGCGGCCAGAACGGTCCGCAGCCCCTCGACGTTCTCGTAGTAGTAGTGCAGCGGCAGCGCGACGGACTCGCCGACCTGCTTCTTGCCCGCGAGATGCACGATGCCGGTGACGGAGTGCTCGCGCAGGACGCGGTCGACCAGCTCACGGTCGAGTACCGAGCCCAACTCCAGCGGGACTCCGGCGGACAGCCGCTCGGTGCTGCCCGTGCTGAGGTCGTCGAGGACGACGACACGCTCGCCGCCGTCGGTCATCGCCTTCACCACGTGCGAGCCGATGTATCCGGCGCCGCCAGTAATCAACCAGGTCATGGGGAAACCCTCTGCAACTCGGCCCTGCCCCACCAACTACGCGGGGCAGGGCCTTCGTCTCGTAGATCAGCCATCAATTGAGGCAACCCCCGCGAGAGCCTCCGCGGGAGCGGCGCCGGTTCAGGCGCGGTGGCAGCGTCAGCCGCCGATGACGACGCGGCGGACGCCTTCCCAGCGCGCCGGGTCGGTGGTGCGCCGGCCGTCGACCAGGACGCGGACGTCCGGCAGGTCGGTGGCGGCCAGCTCGCGGTACTCGGCGTGGTCGGCCTGCAGGATCGCGGCGGTGACTACCTGGCCCTCGTGCGGAGTGAGGTCGTGCGCGGCCAGCTCCTCGGAGGTGTACATCGGGTCCGACACGAAGGGGACGGCCCCGCGCGCCTTGAGCGCCTCGACGGTCGGGAAGACGCCGGAGAAGGCCGTCTCCTTCACGCCGCCGCGGTAGGCGGCGCCGAGCACCAGCACGCCCACGCCGTCCAGGTCGCCGTAGGCGGCGGCCAGCAGATCGACGGCGTACTCCGGCATGGCGGCGTTCGCCTCGCGCGCCGAGCGCACGACGGTGGCCTCCGGGTCGTTCCACAGGTACATCCGCGGGTAGATCGGGATGCAGTGGCCGCCGACCGCGATACCGGGCTGGTGGATGTGGCTGTACGGCTGCGAGTTGCAGGCCTCGATGACCTTCTTGACGTCGATGTCGTTCTTGTCGGCGAAGCGGGCGAACTGGTTCGCCAGGCCGATGTTGACGTCGCGGTAGGTGGTCTCGGCGAGCTTCGCCAGCTCCGAGGCCTCGGCGGTGCCCAGGTCCCAGACGCCGTTCGGCTGCGCCAGGTCCGCGCGCTCGTCGAAGTCGAGCACCTGCTCGTAGAACTCCACACCGCGCTGCGTCGAGGCCTCGTCGATGCCGCCGACGAGCTTGGGGTAACGGCGCAGGTCGGCGAAGACACGGCCGGTGAGGACGCGCTCCGGCGAGAAGACCAGGTGGAAGTCCTTGCCCGCGGTGAGGCCGGAGCCCTGCTCCAGCATCGGGGCCCAGCGGGTGCGGGTGGTGCCGACCGGCAGGGTGGTCTCGTACGAGACGAGGGTGCCGGGCTTGAGGCCGGCGGCGATCGCCTTGGTCGCGGAGTCCATCCAGCCGAAGTCCGGCACGCCCTCGGCGTCCACGAACAGCGGGACCACGACCACGACGGCGTCGGACTCGGCGACGGCGGCCGCGGTGTCGGTGGTCGCGGACAGCAGCCCGGCGCCGACGGTCTCCTTGAGCAGGCGGTCGAGGTCGTGCTCGCCGGGGAAGGGCTCGGTGCCGGCGTTGACCAGCTCGACGACCTTCTCGTTGACGTCGGCGCCGATCACCCGGTGGCCCTTGGCGGCGAACTGCACGGCGAGCGGAAGCCCGATCTTGCCGAGCGCGACTACACAGATATTCATCGGGTTACTTTCCTCTTCAACCGGACCAGCAGGGGTCGCACGCGCGACCACCATCTTTGCGCGGGCGGGAACAGCAGACCGGTCTGGATGACCATCCGGCCCTTGGGATTCACGCGCGCCGCCACTCGATACGGGGTGCCACTGCGCCAGCGCCGGGCGAGCGGCATCGGCAGATCCTTGCCGCGCACCGGGATCTCGTATGTCCAGCCTGCGACATCCACATAGAGGCGCACGCCGAGCGAGGCCTGGCGGGGCTGGATCGGAATCCGCGCACGGACGACCGTGCCGGCGCCGTCAGCAGTGACTTCCTGAGTGAACTCCCCCATGGGTGCGGGGAGTTCATGGCCGGCGGGCAGCCTGCGGGCGCCGGCCTTGTCCGCGCTCTTGGGCATCGCGCCCTGGACGAGCCGGACGACGGCCGAGTCGGTGTCACCGGTGAGCCCGGTCCGTACCGCCAGGGCCAGGGACAGATCGTCGCCGTTCTGCTCCCACTCGGCCGAGACCAGCTCGGTCCGGGCCGAGAGCCGGCCGGGCACCGATTCCCCGACCACCTCGAAGACCCGGTCGGGGAGATCCATCGCGGGGTCCCTGAAGCCCGGGTAGAGCGCGAAGGCCCTGTCGTCCTCCAGGTGGAACGGCGGTGCGCCGTTCTCCTCCTCCGCCACGATCGCCGCGACGAGCTCGTCCACCGCGCCGCGCCGGGCCAGGGCGAGCCTGACCCGTCGCATGACCGGCAGCGAGTCGCTCAGACCGTCCGTGAGGTACTCGTCGGCCAGATCGGCGATACCGGCGCACACCTCGCGCCTGGTCCGCGGGTCGAGCGCCGGGAAGTCGCCCTGGATGAGCTTGGACAGCTCCCAGGTGAAGTGGCGCTTGAAGACGAAGTCCCGCTGCGGTCCCGCCTCGATCAGTCCGGCCGCGTGCTTGAGGATCTTCGCGGTGCAGCCGAGCCGGGCGAGATGATTCGCCCGGTAGGTGATGTTGCTCGCGTCCCCGCGCTTGACCGCGTAGTAGTACGTGTAGTCCGCGAGCACCGAGATCTTCCGGGCCCGGACACACGCCTCGACGGTGAACGGCTGGTCGCTGCCGACCGGCAGGTCCTCGGGGAAGCGCAGGTGGTACTTCTCCACCAGTTCACGGCGGAAGAGCTTGGTGTTGGCCAGCGTGAACGGCAGTGCCGAGTCGTACAGGCTGACGTCCGGGTCGCTCTTCTTGAAGAGCGCCTGATGGACATAGCGGCCGTTGGTGCCGACCATCTTGCCGACCACGACGTCGGATTCGTGCTTCTCGGCACAGGCCACCATCCGCTCCAACGCCTCTTTGCCGAGGTAGTCGTCGGAGCCGATGAAGTACACATAACGTCCGGTGGCCACGTCCAGCGCCCTGTTGCTGGGCGCGGCCGGGCCACCGGAGTTCGCCTGGTGTATCACCTTGACGGTGTCCGGGTACTTCTTGGCGAAGCGGTCGAGCTCCGCTCCGCTGTCGTCCGTGGAACCGTCGTCGACGGCCACGATCTCGAGCCTGTCCAGGCCAATGCTCTGCCCGACAAGGGAGTTAAGGCATTCCGTCAGATACGGCATCGTGTTGTACACGGCGACGACGACGGTGACATCAGGACTGGTCAAGGCTCCTCGCCCTACTGGGCCGCGGCGTGCGCGGAGAGATCGACGGTGATGCCGAGCGAAGCGGATTCCAGCACCGCGGCTGCCACCTCGACCGTACGAAGGCCCTGGCGGAGCGTGCAGATGTCCGTGGACTTGCCGAGGACCGCGTCACGGAAGAGCTCGTGCTCAACCAGCAGCGGCTCACGCTTCGGGATGGCGTAGCGGATCATGTCGCCCTCGGCGACACCGCGGAAGGCCTGCAGGGCCTCCCACTCGGTGGCCTGGGCGGCGTTGGAGTAGAAGGTCAGGTCGGCGGTGAGGGTGTCCGCGATGAAGCAGCCCTTCTCACCGGTGACCGAGGTGAACCGCTCCTTGAGCGGGCTCAGCCAGTTGACCAGGTGGTTGACCATGGTGCCGTCGGAGAGCTGACCGACCGCGGAGACCATGTCCTCGTGCGGACGGCCCGACTTGGAGACCGTACGGGCGGAGATCGAGGTGTACGTCTGACCCGTCACCCACCCGGTGAGGTCGATGTCGTGGGTGGCGAGGTCCTTTACCACGCCGACATCGGCGATGCGGTGCGGGAAGGGGCCCTGGCGGCGGGTGACGACCTGGTAGACGTCGCCGAGCTCGCCGGCCTCCAGTCGCTGGCGCAGCGAGCGCAGCGCGGGGTTGCAGCGCTCGATGTGGCCGACGCCGGCGACCAGGCCGCGCGACTCGAAGGCCTCGACGAGGCGGCGGGCGCCTTCCACGGTGTCCGCGACCGGCTTCTCGACCAGCGCGCCGACACCGGCCTCGGCGAGCTTGAGACCGACTTCCTCGTGCAGGGCGGTCGGGCAGGCCACGACGGCGTAGTCGATGCCGAGCGCGATGAGCTCCTCGACGGTCGACAGCACAGGGGCGCCCTGCCCCCAGCCGTTCTTGTCACCCATCGGGTCGACGACGGCGACAAGCTCCACGCCCTCGAGACCGGCGAGTACGCGGGCGTGGTGGCGGCCCATCGAGCCGAGGCCGATCAGGCCGGCTCGCAGTCCCCGGGTGGTCACAGATTCTCTCCAAGATCGTTCACGGCGGCGACGATGCGCTCGAGGTCCTCCGCGGTCAGCGAAGGATGCACCGGCAGCGAGACGACCTCGGAGGCCGCGCGCCCGGTCTCGGGCAGGTCCCAGTTACGGCCGGCCTTCTGGTCCGGCTCCCAGTACGGCTTCAGCCGGTGGATCGGGGTCGGGTAGTACACGGCGTTGCCGACGCCCGCCTCGGTGAGCTTCGCCATCGCGGCGTCGCGGTCCCCTGTGATCCGGATCGTGTACTGGTGGTAGATGTGGCGCGCGCCCTCGGCGACCGTCGGGGTCTGCACGTTCGGCGCCGTGATGTGCTCGGTGAGGTACGCGGCGTTGGCGATGCGCTGCTCGGTCCAGCCGCCCAACTTCGACAGCTGTACGCGGCCGACGGCGGCGGCGACGTCGGTCATCCGCATGTTGGCGCCGACGATCTCGTTGGCGTACCGCTGCTCCATGCCCTGGTTGCGCAGCAGGCGCAGGGTGCGGGCGACCTCGGCGTCACCGGTGGAGATCATGCCGCCCTCGAGGGAGTGCATGTTCTTGGTCGGGTAGAAGCTGAACGTGCCGCCGGAGCCGAAGGCGCCGACCGGGGTGCCGTTCAGCGCCGCGGCGTGCGCCTGGCAGGCGTCCTCGACCACGGCCAGCTTGTGCTTGGCGGCGATGGGCATGATCTTGTCCATCGCGGCCGGGTGGCCGTAGAGGTGCACCGGCATGATCGCGGCGGTGCGCGGCGTGATGGCGGCCTCGACCGCCGCCGGGTCCAGGCCGTAGCTGCCGGGCTCGATGTCGGCGAAGACGACGTCGGCGCCGACCAGGCGGACCGCGTTCGCCGAGGCGGCGAACGAGAACGAAGGAACGATTACTTCGTCACCCGGACCGATACCAAGTGCCAGCAGAAGGAGGTGCAGTGCGGAGGTACCCGAGTTGACGGCCACGCAATGGCGCCCCTCGACCAGCTCCGAGAAGCCCTCCTCGAATGCCGCCACCTCCGGGCCCTGTACGACCCTGCCGGAACGCAGTACGCGTACCGCCGCCTCGATCTCTTCCTCACCGATGACCGGGCGGGCAGCGGGAATGGGCTGCTGGTTGCTGCTCGTCATGGACGTCCTCCTTGAACACCGCTGAACTCTTTATGGCAGAGGATCAGGGGCCGTGCGGACGTCTCACGAGGCCGCGCAAACCCCTCCGGCGCGAAGCCGACGCCCTACCAAGGATTCTGGGACCGGTCTTGTCCCGAACCGGGCCGGTCACCCACCGTAGTGTCCGGAACGGGACCGCACCCGGCAGCGACCGCCGTCACATTATCAGGGATATCCTAGCGAATTTCGGGGCTGTTAACGCAGCATCGCATCGATTCGGCGACAAAAACCACGTCCCACCCCGCGGGCTGCGGGGTGGGACACGGTCCGTTCACTGAAGCCTCATCAACTGTTCAGCCGTTCAGCTGTCGGTCGATGCCGACACCGACGACAGCGTCTGCTGCTCGGCGGCCGCGGTCTTCTTCGCCGTGGCCTTCTTGGCGGTCGTCTTCTTCGCCGCGGTCTTCTTGGCCGCCGTCTTCTTGGTGGCGGCCTTCTTCGCGGTGGCCTTCTTGGCGGCCTTGCGGGCCGTCTTCTTGGCCGGAGCCTCGTTCTCGGTCTCCGTGGTCTCCGCCGTGCCGGCCTCCGGCTCCGCCTGCGACTCGTGCGTGGCGGCGACCACGACGATCGCGGCCTCCTCCGCGCCCGAGGGCGAACCGGCGGGAGCGGTGACCTTGCGGGTCACCCGGCGGCGCGCACGCGGCGGGGCGGCGACGGGAGCCTCCTCGACTGCGGGAGCCACGACGGGCGCCTCGGCCTCGGCCTTCGCCTCGGGCTCGGGCTCGGGCTCGGCGGCGCTCTCCTTGACCGTGGTCTCCACGACCGTCGGCTCCGACGTCGCCGGGGAGCCGGCCGGAGCCGTCGCCTTACGGGTCGCCCGGCGGCGGGTACGGCCCGTCGGGGCCGCCTCCTCCGCGGGCGCCGCCGACTCGGCGACCGGGGCCACGGACGTGACCTCCAGGGCCTTCGGCTCCTCGGCCCTCGGCTCGGCGACCGTGACCTCCGCGGCCTTTGCCTCCGCTGCCTCCGCGGCCTTCGGCGCACCGGCCGGAGCCGTCGCCTTACGCGTCGCCCGGCGGCGGCCACGACCGCGCGTCGCGGCCGCCTCCGCCTCCGCGGCGCTGCTGTACAGCTCCTCGTCCGGCACGAACTCGGGCTCCGCCAGCGCCACCGGGGCAGCCACCTCGGCGGCGATCTCCGCCTCGGTCTCGGCCTCGGTCTCGACGACGGCCTCGTGCTCGAGCTCGTGCACGTGCTCCGCACCGCCGCGGCCGCGCTTCTTGGAGCGCTTGCCGCCGCCACCGCCACCGGCGGTGGTCGGCTGCTCCATGTGCACGATCACACCGCGGCCGTTGCAGTGGACGCAGGTCTCGGAGAAGGACTCCAGGAGACCCTGGCCCACCCGCTTACGGGTCATCTGGACCAGGCCCAGCGAGGTGACCTCGGCCACCTGGTGCTTCGTACGGTCGCGGCCCAGGCACTCGAGCAGCCGCCGCATGACCAGGTCCCGGTTGGACTCCAGCACCATGTCGATGAAGTCGACGACGACGATGCCGCCCAGGTCGCGCAGCCGCAGCTGGCGCACGATCTCCTCGGCCGCCTCCAGGTTGTTCCTGGTGACGGTCTCCTCGAGGTTGCCGCCCTGGCCGGTGAACTTCCCGGTGTTGACGTCGACCACGATCATGGCCTCGGTCTTGTCGATCACCAGCGAGCCACCGCTCGGCAGCCAGACCTTGCGGTCCAGCGCCTTCATCAGCTGCTCGTCGATGCGGTTCGACGCGAAGACGTCGACCTCACTGGTCCACCGCTGCAGGCGGTCGACCAGGTCCGGCGCGACGTGCGAGACATAGCCGTGGATGGTGTCCCACGCCTCGTCACCGCTGACGATGACCTTGGAGAAGTCCTCGTTGAAGATGTCGCGGACGACGCGGACGGTCATGTCCGGCTCGCCGTAGAGCAGCGTCGGGGCATTGCCGCTCTTGGACTTCTTCTGGATGTCCTCCCACTGCGCCTGCAGCCGCTCGACGTCGCGGCGCAGCTCGTCCTCGCTCGCGCCCTCGGCGGCGGTACGCACGATGACGCCCGCGTCCTCGGGAACGATCTTCTTGAGGATGGTCTTCAGACGCGCACGCTCGGTGTCGGGCAGCTTGCGGCTGATGCCGGTCATCGAGCCCTCGGGCACATAGACCAGGTAGCGGCCGGGCAGCGAGACCTGGCTGGTCAGGCGGGCGCCCTTGTGGCCGATCGGGTCCTTGGTCACCTGGACGAGGACCGACTGGCCGGACTTGAGCGCGGCCTCGATACGGCGCGGGCCGTTGGCCATGCCCAGCGCCTCGAAGTTGACCTCGCCGGCGTACAGGACGGCGTTGCGCCCCTTGCCGATGTCGACGAACGCGGCCTCCATGGACGGCAGTACGTTCTGCACCTTGCCCAGGTAGACATTGCCGACGTACGAGGTGGCCTGCTCCTTGTTGACGTAGTGCTCGACGAGCACGTTGTCCTCGAGCACGCCGATCTGGGTGCGCTCGCCGTTCTGCCGGACGACCATCACACGCTCGACGGCCTCACGGCGGGCCAGGAACTCGGCCTCCGTGATGATCGGCACCCGGCGGCGGCCCTGCTCGCGGCCCTCGCGGCGGCGCTGCTTCTTCGCCTCCAGACGGGTCGAGCCCTTGATGGACTGCACCTCGTCGGACGGCTCGTCGCTCTTGGTACGCGGGGCGCGCGGCTCGCGGACCTTGACGACCGTACGCTCGGGGTCGCCCGAACCCGTCTCGTCCTCGGGCCCGGAGTCACCGCTGCGACGACGACGGCGGCGCCGGCGCCGGCTGCTGCTGGTGCCGGCGGCCGAGGGGGTCTCGGTGTCGCCCTGCTCCTCGTCGTCCGCGGCTTCCTCGTCGTCCTGGACGTCCTCGGCGGCGGCCTCGTCGGCCTCCTCCGAGGTCTCGTCGGCGTCGGCGGGCTCGCCACGGCGACGGCGACGGCCGCCACGGCGGCGACGACGCGACGGGCGGTCCTCGAACTCGTCCGACTCCTCGCCCTCACCGGCCTCGGCGGCCTGCCCGGACTCGGTCTCCGCCTCGGGCTCGGCCTCCTGCGCCACGGGCGCCGGGGCCTCGACGGGCTCGGCGGGCTCGCCACGGCGGCGGCGACGGCGACGTCCGGCGGGCTCGGCAGCGACGGGCTCGGCGACCGGCTCGACGTACTCCTCGTCCTCCTCCGGCTCCGTCTCCACGGCAGCGGCGGCGGCCGCGGCGGCCGTCTCCGGGGTCTGGAACATCGGCTCGGTGAAGACCGGGGCCTGGAAGACGGCGACGGCGGGCCGGGTGGCGCGGCGGCCACGCGCGGGCGCCTCGCTCTTCTCGGCCTTCTCAGCCTTCTCAGCCTTCTCGCCCTGGTCGGCCTTGGCGGCCTTCGGCTGGGCGGTGAACTCGGGCGAGACGGCACGGCGGCGCGTACGGCCCCGTGTCGCCGCCTTCTCGGCGGCCGCGACCTCGGCCTCGTCCGCGGCGATCTGTGCCACCACGTCCTGCGGCAGGCTCTCGCCCGCGTCGGCGACGCCGTTCTCGTCGGCCTGCGGTGCGCCGGCGGGCGCGGTGGCCTTACGGGTGGCGCGGCGGCGGGTACGGCCCGTGGGGGCCGCCTCCTCCGCGGGCTCGGCGGTCTCGGCGGTCTCGGCGGTCTCCGCAGCCTCGGCGGTCTCCGTGGCCTCGGGGGCCTGCGGCGCACCGGCGGGCGCGGAGGCCCGGCGGCGGGCACGGCCACGCGGCGCGGGGGCCTCGGCCGGGGTCTCGGCCTGGTCCTCGGCTGCGGGCACGGCTTCGGGCACGGCTTCGGCGACCGGCTCGGGCGCGGTGGCCTTACGGGTCGCACGACGACGGGTACGCGGCGCGGCGGCCTCCGGCTCGGGCTCGGACACCTCGGCGGCGGGCGCCTCGGGCTCAGCGGCCTCGACCGACTGCGGCGCACCGGCAGGCGCGGTCGCCTTACGAGCCGCACGACGGCGCGTACGCGGCGCGGCGGCCTCCGGCTCGGCGCTCTCGGTGCTCTCCACGGCCGCTGCGGCCGGAGCGACGCTCTCAGTGACGTCGGCAACGTCAGCGACGTCCGTGGCTTCCACGGCGCCCTTGGTGCCCGCGGCCGCGGTCGGCGGTCCTGCGGGACGCGACGCGGCGCGGCGCCTGCGGCGCGGCGGCAACGTGTCGCTGGGGGAATTGTTCTCTGTGTCTCCGGCGGTGCCGGATTCGTTCGGCTCGAGCATGCGGGCGGTTCTCCCGTCACGCTCCCGGGCGCCGCGCCTGATTCCGGTCCGGCCACGGCCCGCGTGATGTGCGCGGAGCCGCCGTCCGGGGCGCGGGCGCCGCACGGGAGCTGATGTATGGCTCGCCGGTTCCGTACGCGATGTACGTACGGCCTGGCGAAAGTCTCCTGTCAGTGCGCGGCCCGACCCAGGTGGCTCCCGAGTACCAGGGCTGCGCTACAACGACTGCCCTTACGCGGCGGGACCTTCCGGCGCCGTCGCGGCGGCTGTTCCGGCGGCCGTGGGTGGAGCGGCCAGAACTGCCTCGCGGTCGGGCGCGAGCGGGTCGGTCACCGTGCCGGACTCCTCGTCGAAGAGCCCCTGCGCCAGCCTGGTCACCGCTGCGGGGACCGGCGGCGCCAGGTCGGCCACAGCTCGGAGACCGGACAGGACGTCGTCGGGTCGCACAGCAGGTGTCACGTGCCGAACAACCAGCCGCAGTATCGCACAGGGCCCGTCCCCCGACCTATTGATGAGCGCGGCGGTAGCCGCTCCAGTGGAGCCGACGCTTGCGTCGGCCTGGGGATGGAGCGCCTGCAGCTCCGCCACGGCACCTCGTGCGTCGAAGGTCCGCATGCCGTTCTTCGTCTTCCGCTCGACCTCGACGGTCTCGGCGGAGAGGAAGCCGGAAACGGCCTTCTCGGCGTCCTCGACGGGCACGCCGTCGAGCCGCAGCTCCCACACGGATGCGGTGAGCCGGTCGGCGAGACCCGAGGTCCGGGCCTCGACGGCGTCGGTGATGTCGAGCCCGCCGGGCAGCGACTCGTCGAGCAGCTCACGCAGCTTGTCCGGGTCGCGGTGCTCGGTGAGAGCGATCTCCAGGTATTCGGCCTCGCTGCCCGTGCCGGTGGGTGCGGCATTGGCGTACGAGACCTTGGGGTGCGGGGTGAAGCCCGCCGAGTACGCCATGGGCACCTCGGCACGGCGCAGAGCGCGCTCGAAAGCACGCTGGAAGTCGCGGTGGCTGGTGAACCGGAGGCGGCCGCGCTTGGTGTAGCGCAGTCGGATGCGCTGCACTGCCGGTGCGGGCGGCGGGCCTTCGGGCTGTCGCTTGCCCAGTGGTTCTTCTCCTCGGTGCGGGGCGGGCGCGGGTGGCGCGCCCGCCCTCGGACGTGCGGGGGTGTTCCTTGGGGGCCGCCCGGCTCACCCCTGCTGGTGCAGGGAGATCTCGGGGTCGGCCGCCACGCCGGGAACAGTCGTTGTACTACCCAGCGTACGCGCCTGCCGCACTACCGGTTCCACGGGCTTCGAGGCCGGTGACGCGCCGACGAGTGCCCTCCAGGCGTCGCGCCGCGCCTGCCGCATCATTTCACCGGCCGACCGGAGCGCGGCCCGCGCCGCCCGGCCCGCCTCGACCGCGGTCTTCTTGACCGGACGCCAGACGCCGTCACGCACCGCGTGCCCCAGGGGGGTGCAGACGTACTGGTAGAACCAGCGCACCGGCCGCGCGACGAGGTTCCGGGCGAGCCACTTGACGGCCCGGCCGACGGCGCGCGAAAGGTGTCCGGCGATTCTCCAGGCGACGCCGATCGCGTCGGCGATCTCCCGGCCGACCGGAGCGAGGACATGGCGGTACAACCAGGCGACGGGCGTGACGAGCAGCGTCACAACGAGCCAGGCGACCGCCGTCCACACACCGCGGCACACGGTGCTCACAAGCCAGGCGATGCCGTGGCCGAGCGGGGTGAGCAACTGCCGGTAAATCCACACCAGCGGCACCACAAGCCCGTACATCACCACCGGCACCAGGACGTACCGCCACAGCGCGACCCACGGCCAGACGAACAGCGCCCTGCCCAGCCACCCGAGCACCGTGGCGATGCCGTGCCCGGCAGGCGTGAGCAGCCGGCGGTGGATCCAGCGCGCGGGCGCGAGAAGCAGATGCTCCACGAGCCAGGCGATGCCATGGCCGAGCGGGGTGAGCAACTGCCGGTAAATCCACACCAGCGGCACCACCAGCCCGTACAACACCACCGGCACCAGGACGTACCGCCACAGCGCGACCCACGGCCAGACGAACAGCGCCTTGCCGATGAAGGCCGCGAGCCATGCCAGACCGTGTCCGATCGGCGTGAGGACGTTCTCGTACACCCAGGTCAGCGCCCGGCGGAGCGGTCGCAGCAGTATGCGGTCGGCGGCGAGCGCGCAGACGACGAGAACGTCCCAGACCATCCGCACGGGAAGCACGACGAGCAGCACCACGATCCGCACCGGAATCCGGATGACCGTGGTCAGACAGCCCGGGCCGGGCTGATAGTGCGCGGGTGCCTGATGACTCCCGTAGGTCTGAGGCGACTTCTCGAACTCCATGTCGGACATGACGCGCTACAGCCCCGTCCGGATCCAGTACCTGCGCTTTTTGAGGCAACGCCGGATTGTGCCGGGGACACACGAAGGCCCGGCCACGGGGTATCCCAGGGCCGGGCCTTCGCGCAGGTGCTCCTTCAGGTGTTACTTGACGACCGTCAGCGGCAGCAGTTTCTTGCCGGTCGGGCCGATCTGGATGGACGTGTCCATCTGCGGGCAGACACCGCAGTCGAAGCACGGCGTCCAGCGGCAGTCCTCGACCTCGGTCTCGTCCAGCGAGTCCTGCCAGTCCTCCCAGAGCCAGTCCTTGTCGAGACCGGAGTCCAGATGGTCCCAGGGCAGGACCTCCTCGTACGTGCGCTCACGGGTGGTGTACCAGTCGACGTCCACCCCGAATTCGGGCAGCGTCTTGGCGGCGCACGCCATCCACCGGTCGTACGAGAAGTGCTCGCGCCAGCCGTCGAAGCGGCCGCCGTCCTCGTAGACGGCGCGGATGACGGAGCCGACACGGCGGTCACCGCGCGAGAGCAGGCCCTCGACGATGCCGGGCTTGCCGTCGTGGTAGCGGAAGCCGATCGAGCGGCCGTACTTCTTGTCGCCGCGGATCTTGTCGCGCAGCTTCTCCAGACGCGCGTCCGTCTCCTCCGCCGACAGCTGCGGGGCCCACTGGAAGGGCGTGTGCGGCTTGGGCACGAAGCCGCCGATCGAGACGGTGCAGCGGATGTCGTTCTGGCCGGAGACCTTGCGGCCCTCGGCGATGACCTTGACCGCCATGTCGCCGATCTGCAGCACATCCTCGTCGGTCTCGGTGGGCAGGCCGCACATGAAGTACAGCTTCACCTGACGCCAGCCGTTGCCGTACGCCGTCGAGACCGTGCGGATCAGGTCCTCTTCCGAGACCATCTTGTTGATGACCTTGCGCATGCGCTCGGAGCCGCCCTCGGGGGCGAAGGTCAGACCGGACCGACGGCCGTTCCTGGTCAGCTCGTTGGCGAGGTCCACGTTGAACGCGTCGACACGGGTGGACGGGAGGGACAGACCGATCTTGTCCTCCTCGTACCGGTCGGCCAGGCCCTTGGCGATGTCGCCGATCTCACTGTGGTCCGCGGAGGAGAGCGAGAGCAGGCCGACCTCCTCGAAGCCGGTCGCCTTCAGGCCCTTCTCGACCATGTCGCCGATGCCGGTGATGCTTCGTTCCCGCACAGGGCGCGTGATCATGCCGGCCTGGCAGAAGCGGCAGCCGCGGGTGCAGCCGCGGAAGATCTCGACCGACATCCGCTCATGGACGGTCTCGGCGAGCGGCACGAGGGGCTGCTTGGGGTACGGCCACTCGTCGAGGTCCATCACCGTGTGCTTGGACACACGCCACGGGACACCGGACTTGTTCGGGACGACGCGGCCGATCCGGCCGTCGGGCAGGTACTCGACGTCGTAGAAGCGCGGGACGTAGACATTGCCGGTCTTCGCGAGGCGGAAGAGGACTTCCTCGCGCCCGCCCGGCCGGCCCTCGGCCTTCCAGGCGCGGATGATCTCGGTCATGTCGAGGACGGCCTGCTCACCGTCGCCGATGACCGCGCAGTCGATGAAGTCCGCGATCGGCTCGGGGTTGAATGCGGCGTGGCCGCCCGCGAGCACGATCGGGTCGTCGACCGTACGGTCCCTCGACTCGAGCGGGATGCCCGCGAGGTCCAGGGCGGTGAGCATGTTGGTGTAGCCGAGCTCGGTGGAGAAGCTCAGCCCGAAGACGTCGAAGGCCTTCACGGGACGGTGCGCGTCCACGGTGAACTGCGGGACCTTGTGCTCGCGCATGAGCTCTTCGAGGTCCGGCCAGACGCTGTAGGTGCGCTCTGCGAGCACGCCCGCACGCTCGTTGAGTACCTCGTAGAGGATCATGACGCCCTGATTGGGCAGTCCGACCTCATACGCGTCCGGGTACATGAGTGCCCAGCGGACATCGCAGGCGTCCCAGTCCTTGACGGTGGAGTTGAGCTCTCCACCGACGTACTGGATCGGCTTCTGGACGTGCGGGAGAAGCGCTTCCAGGCGTGGGAAGACCGACTCGACAGGCATCGTGGTGTCTCTCGTGAGCGGGCAGGGGTGACCATCAAGCGTACCCCGAGGCTCAGTGGCTCAGCGCCGCGCGAAGATCTTCGTCCGAAGCCTTCTGCCACACCTCGGGCAGCTCCCGCTCCCGCTCGGCGGCCTGGGCCTCCTCCTGGCCGTACAGCAGTCCCCAGGTGAAGGCCGACTCCCCGGCCGCGTGCGCCTGGATCCCGAGATCCCGCAGCGCCTCGCGGGCGACGACGCTGTCCTGGTGGTCGCCGAGCACCGTTTGCACGTCCTTCATCCGCTTGGCGAACCGTTTGGCGGGCTTGCCGAGCGCGGGGGTCGCCGCCTCGCCCGCGTACCGGGCGCGCTTGGCGGCCTTGCGGGCGTCGTGCATCGCCAGGTCGCGTTCGTGTCCCGGGGGGAGCGCGAGGGCGTGGTCGACCCGGGCGGCCAGCCGGTCGTAGCCCTTGAGGACGGCCTTGGGGATGACCCTGGCGGTCGTGCCGAACGCGGCCTTCAGCAACGGAGGGTCGGCGAGCAGCGTGTCCAGCGCATCGAGCAGCGCGAGGTACCGCTTGCTGTCGAGTACGGTAGTGGCCTTGCGGCGCGCGCCCGAGCCACGGGCGACGGTCCAGATACGCAGCCGCCCGCGCACCGGGCCGAGCAGCAGCGTCCTGGGCAGGGCGTCGATCCGGGAGCGCAGCCGTTCGGTGAGCACCTCGTGGTCACGGGCGATGCCCAGTTCACCGGCCAGCCATTTGAGCTCCTCGCCGATCGGGTCGGTGACGGTGCGATCGATGATCTTGCGGTACGTCTTGAACGCGCTGCGCAGCCGTCTGGTGGCGACCCGCATCTGATGGACGGAGTCGGGCAGATCGCGGCGCACGCCGGGGTCGTACGCGAGGATGGCGTCGGCCTGTTCCCGCAGGTAGGCGAGGATGTAGTCGCCTGCGTTCACGGGTTCTTCGGCGGGGACGGGGGCCGTTGGCTCCGCGGCCGCTTTCGCGTGCTTGCCCTCCTTGGGGGCCGTCTCGGCCAAGGCCCTGGCCAGCTTGGACGGCCACTGGGCCGGGCGCAGGCCCGCCTTGCGGAGCTTCTTGTCGACCGCGTCGAGGAGCGCCGGGTCCGCATCGTCGGCGAGCTCGACCTCGATCTCGTCCCACTGCGCCGTGCGGCCGCCGTCCGTGAGGCGTTCCGCGCGCACGCCGTCCCTGCTGAACTCGGCCAGCGGGGCACCGTCCGCGCCGACCAGATGGTGGATGTGCCGCGAGGACCGCAGGCGCACCACGGGGACGAGTTCGGCATCCCGGGTGCGGGCCCGGACCAGACTCTGCAGGACGTGCGGGACCGCATCGGACAGCGGCGCGGTGATCTCGTCCCTCACATCCGGTGCGACGGGGAGCTTGAGGTGCCAGCCCGCGTCCGTCCCGCCTGTTCTGCGGCGCAGGGTGATGGAGGCGGCGGCCAGGCGCAGGTCTGCCGTGTCGTAGTAGACGGCGTCGAGCTCGGCGACGCCCTTGTCGTGGACGGCCGAGACGTCGGCCACCCGGGTCAGGTCCGGCAGCCCTGTGTCGGGGGTGGCTTCGTACTTCCGCTCGATCTCGCGCTTGGTGTCCGCCATGAACCGAACTTAGTCGTCGAAGCTCGTTTGCGGCAGACCCACTCCGCGACCGCACTGTCCTCGACCGGCGGACGCGCTTGCTGTGCTGTGCCCTCAAGCGGCGGGCAGGCGTGAGCCGTCCGGACTACGCGGTTACGGGGGCTACGCAGTTATCGGCCGCTGCACCCGGATCGACTGCAGCAGCCCGATCGCGATCCAGACCGCGAACATCGAGGTGCCTCCGTACGACACGAACGGCAGCGGCAGACCCGCCACCGGCATGATGCCGAGCGTCATCCCGATGTTCTCGAAGGCCTGGAAGGCGAACCAGGCGATGATCCCGGCGGCGACGATCGTGCCGTACAGCTCGGTCGTCTCGCGTGCGATACGGCAGGCGCGCCACAGGACGACGCCGAGCAGCAGCAGGATCAGGCCCGCGCCGAGGAAGCCGAGTTCCTCGCCCGCGACCGTGAAGACGAAGTCCGTCTGCTGTTCGGGGACGAACTGGCCGGTGGTCTGGGAGCCCTTGAACAGACCTGTGCCGGTCAGTCCGCCGGATCCGATCGCGATCCGCGCCTGATTGGTGTTGTAGCCGACACCGGCAGGGTCGAGCTCCGGGTTGGCGAACGCCGCGAAGCGGTTGATCTGGTACTCGTCCAGCAGTCCGAGCGCGGTGACCAGTACGGCGCCGATGGCTCCGGTGGCGATCAGACCGAGGATCCAGCGGTTGGATGCGCCGGAGGCGAGCAGCACTCCGAGCACGATCACCGCCATCACCATCACCGAACCGAGATCCGGCATCAGCATGACGATCGCCATCGGCAGGGCCGCCAGGCCCAGCGACTTGGCGACCGTGCGGTGGTCCGGGTGCAGCAGATCGCCGGCGTCGACGCGCGCGGCCAGCATCATCGCCATCCCCAGAATGATCGTGATCTTCACGAACTCCGAGGGCTGCAGGGAGAAGCCGCCGCCGATCACGATCCACGCGTGCGCGCCGTTGATCGTCGCGCCGAGCGGGGTGAGCACCAGCAGGACGAGCAGTACGGACAGCCCGTACAGAACCGGGACCGCGCCGCGCAGGGTGCGGTGCCCGAGCCAGATCGTGCCGACCATCAGCGCGAAGCCGATACCGGTGTTGAGGGCGTGCCGGAAGAGGAAGTAGTACGGATCGCCCTGGTTGAGCTCGGTGCGGCCGCGCGTCGCGGACCACACCAGCAGCGCGCCCACGAAGGAGAGCGCGAGCGCCGAGAAGAGCATCGGCCAGTCGAGCCTGCGCACCACGGAGCCGCGGGCGGAGAGCTGGGACCACAGACCTCCGCGCTCGGGCCCGTAGCCGGAGACGGAGAAGCCACTCGAGCCGGCCATGTCTCAGTCCCTCCGCGCGGGCGGGCCCGCGAGCTGCTGGTCCTCGGCCGGGGGCTCCTGCTTCTCCGGCTCGTAGGGCTCGATCTTCGGGGCGTCGATCGAACCGTCCGCCCCGATCTTCGGAAGCGCCTTCTGCGGCTCGGGCAGCAGTGCCTTCTTCAGGTCCTGACCGCCCTTCTCGTCGAGTCCGTACATCGCCTCGTAGATCTTGCGTACGGCGGGACCCGAGGCGCCGGATCCCGTACCGCCCTGGGCGATCGTCATGATGATCGTGTAGTCCTTGGTGTACGAGACGAACCAGGAGGTCGTCTGCTTGCCGTAGACCTCGGCGGTACCGGTCTTGGCGTGCATCGGGATCTTGTCCTGCGGCCAGCCGCCGAATCGCCAGGCGGCGGAACCGCGGGTCGTGACTCCCGCGAGGGCTTCGTCTATCTGGTCCCGGGTCCGGGCGTTCATCGGCAGCTTGCCGTGCGAGGTGGGCTTGATCTCCTGCACGGTCTTGCCGTCCGCGCTGATGACGGCCTTGCCGATGGTGGGGTTGTGCAGTGTGCCGCCGTTGGCGATGGCGGAGTAGATGGTGGCCATCTGGATCGGGGTGACGAGCGTGTCGCCCTGGCCGATCGAGTAGTTGACGGAGTCACCCGCTCGCATCCGGTTGCCTTCGAGGCAGTTCTCGTACGCGATCTTCTCGACGTAGTCGCCGTTCTTCTTGCCCTGCTTGCACCAGCCGTCCTTGTTGGCCTCCCAGAAGTTCTGCTTCCACCGGCGGTCCGGGACGCGGCCCTTGACCTCGTTGGGGAGGTCGATGCCGGTCTCCTTGCCGAGGCCGAACTGGTGAGCCGTCTTGTAGAACCAGTCGTTGGTGCGCTTCTTGGGCTTGGTGCCGCCGTCCTTCTGCCATTCCCGGTGGGCGAGGCCGTAGAAGACGGTGTCGCAGGAGACCTCCAGGGCCCTGCCGAGGGAGATGCTGCCGTAGCCCTTGGACTCGAAGTTCTTGAAGACCTGGCCACCGACGGAGTACGAGCTGGGGCAGGGGTAGCCGCCGTCGAAGGGGTAGCCGGCGTTGACCGCGGCCGTCGACGAGACCACCTTGAAGATCGAGCCGGGGGCGGCCTGGCCCTGGATCGCGCGGTTCAGCAGCGGGTAGTTGGAGGCCTTGCCGGTGAGCTTGGCGTAGTCCTTGCCGGAGATGCCGCCGACCCAGGAGTTCGGGTCGTATGTCGGCTGGGAGGCCATCGAGACGATCCGGCCGGTCTTGTTCTCCATCACCACGACGGCACCGGCGTCGGCCTTGTAGTTCTTGTCGGTGTTCTTGTCGAACTCCAGGCGGGCGGCCTTCATCGCATTGTGGAGCTCGTACTCGGCGACCGCCTGTACGCGCGCGTCGATGGAGGTGACGAGGTTGGCGCCGGGCTGGGCCTTGTCCCTGGCCGCCTCGCCGATCACCCGGCCGAGGTTGTCGACCTCGTAGCGGGTGACGCCGGCCTTACCGCGCAGCTCCTTGTCGTAGGTGCGCTCGAGGCCGGAGCGGCCGACCTGGTCGGAGCGGAGGAACGGCGAGTCGGTGTCCTTGGCCTTGGTGATCTCCTCGTCGGTGACGGGCGAGAGATAGCCGAGGACCTGCGCGGTGTTGGTCTTTCCCGGTCCGGTGTAGCGGCGTACGGCGGTGGGCTCGGCGGTGATGCCGGGGAAGTCCTCGGCGCGCTCGCGGATCTGCAGGGCCTGCTGGGTGTTGGCCTCGTCGGTGACCGGGATCGGCTGGTAGGGCGAGCCGTTCCAGCAGGGCTGCGGGGTCTTGGCGTCGCAGAGCCGGACCTTGTCCAGGACGTCCTTCGGCTTCATGCCGAGGACACCGGCGAGCCGGGTGAGGACGCCTTTGCCGTCGTCCTTCATCTTCATCAGCTCGGTGCGCGAGGCGGAGACGACGAGGCGGGTCTCGTTGTCGGCGAGCGGGACACCGCGGGAGTCGAGGATCGAGCCGCGGACGGCGGGCTGGACAACCTGCTGGACGTGGTTGTTCTTCGCCTCGTCGGTGTACTCCTGGCCGTTGCGGATCTGGAGGTACCAGAGGCGTCCGCCGAGGGTGAGGAGAAGGGAGAAGACAAGCACCTGAATGATGACGAGCCGGATCTGGACCCGGGGGGTCCGCCCGGTCTCCGGAATGTTGCTCACGCTGCCCCCTCGATCACAGTCGCTTGACTCCCTTGATACGCCCGGCCCTTGCCACCCTGGCCCGGGTCACTTTGACCCGCAGTCCGCGCTGTTTGCCGATGCGCAGGCCCGTGCCGGAGCTGTTCCAGCGCGCGGCGACATCGCCGCCACCGCCGCTGCTCTGGCTCTCGCCGAGCGGATCGTTCTCGGAGCGTCTGGCCAGCGCCATGATCAGCGGCACGGTGAACGGCGCGAGCAGCAGGTCGTAGACGGCGGCCGTGAACAGCAGGCTGCCGAGGCCCACATGGCGGGCCGCGGTGTCGCCGACGAGGGCGCCCACGCCCGCGTACAGCAGTGTCGATCCGATGGCGGCGGCGACGACCGCGACCATCGGTGCGGTGGCGGACCTGAGCTGGCCGTTGTCGGGGCGCACCAGGCCGACGAGGTAGCCGATCACGCAGAGCACGAGCGCGTAGCGTCCGGCGGCGTGGTCGGCGGGCGGGACGAGGTCGGCCAGCAGTCCGGCGCCGAAGCCGATGAACGCGCCGGCCATGTGCCCGTACACAAAGGCGAGTCCGAGGACGACGAGCAGCAGCAGATCGGGGACGGCGCCGGGGAGCTGGAGGCGGGCGAGGACAGAGACCTGGATGACGAGGGCGACCACGACGAGTGTCGTGGAGAGCAGCATCCGGTTGAAACGCATGAACGGATCAGCTCCTACTACTCGACATCGTTCTGGCCGCCGGCGTTGTCCGGGTCCTGGCCATTGCCGTCAGCTGTGGCGCCGACGTTGCCCTGGGCCTGCTCGCCCCCGTCGCCGTTCGGCGACGGGGTGACCGTCACCGTGACGGTCGGGGTGGGCTTGGGCGCGGCGGGCCTGGACGGCAGGACCGTGTCACGCGGATCGGACCTGGGCGCCTGGACGACGACGCCGACGATGTCGAGCTGGGTGAAGCCGACGAAGGGGCGGACATAGATGTTCCTGGTGAGGGAGCCGCCGGAGGGGTCGACACGGACGACCTCGCCGACCGGGACACCGGGCACGAAGGGCTTGCCGCCCTGTGAGCCGAAGGTGACGAGCCGGTCGCCGTTCTTCACCTTGGCCTTGCCGTTGAGCAGCTGGACGGAGAGCGGCCGGTCGCCCTGGCCGGTGGCGAAGCCCAGTTCGTCCGTCTTCTCCATCCGGGTGCCGACGGTGAAGTCCGGGTCGTTGGCGAGCAGTACGGTCGAGGTGTTCGGCCCGACGGTGGTGACCCGGCCGACGAGTCCGTCGCCGTTGAGGACGGTCATATCGCGCTTGATGCCGTCGTTGGAGCCGATATCGATGGTCACCGTCCAGGAGAAGCCCTGGGCCGCTCCTATGGCGATGACCTCGGCGCCCTTGATGCCGTACTGGCCGGCGCCCGCCTTCTTGAGCATGGTGTCGAGTTCGCGCACCCGGCTGCGGTTGCGGTCGTCGCTGCCGAGTCTCTGCTTCAGCGCGGCGTTCTCCCGCTCCAGCTCGCTGATGCGGTCATGGCGCTCGCCGGAGTCCCGTACGGCCCCGATGGCGTTGCCGATCGGGTCGACCGCTGTCGCGACGCCGTTCTCGACGGGTCCGAAGACCGTGGCGGCGGCCTGCCGGGCGCCGTCGACCGGTGACTCCTCGCCTCCGCGGATATCCACCGTGATCAAAGCGAACGCGATGGCGATCAGCAGCACCAGGAGCAGCCGGCTCTCTCGTGTGTCCCTCACGTGCGGCGGCCGTGCCTTCCTCGTAGGAATGTTGATGTCTGTATATCAACGATCCGCCGTACGGGTTGGCAGGCCCCCGTACGGCGGATTCGTGGGTCTCCGCGAAGAGACATGACTAGCGCCGGGGCTGGGCGTCCAGTACCTGCTGGAGCGCCTCGAACTCCTCGACACACTTGCCGGATCCGAGGGCCACGGAGTCCAGCGGATCCTCGGCGATATGGATCGGCATCCCGGTTTCGCGGCGCAGCCGCTCGTCGAGGCCGCGCAGCAGCGCGCCGCCGCCGGTGAGGACGATGCCGCGGTCCATGACATCGCCGGAGAGCTCCGGGGGGCACTTGTCGAGGGTGGTCTTCACGGCGTCGACAATCGCGTTGACCGGTTCCTCGATCGCCTTGCGGACCTCGGCATCGGAGATCACCACGGTCTTCGGCAGACCGGAGACGAGGTCACGGCCGCGGATCTCGGTGTGTTCGTCCTTGCCCATGTCGTACGCCGAGCCGATGGTGATCTTGATGTTCTCGGCGGTCCGCTCGCCGAGCAGGAGCGAGTACTCCTTCTTGATGTGCTGGATGATCGCGTTGTCCAGCTCGTCGCCGGCGACGCGGATGGACTGTGCTGTGACGATTCCGCCGAGTGAGATGACGGCGACTTCGGTGGTCCCGCCACCGATGTCGACGACCATGTTGCCGGTGGCTTCATGAACCGGGAGTCCCGAGCCGATGGCCGCGGCCATGGGCTCCTCGATGATGTGCACCTGCCGGGCGCCCGCCTGCGTCGACGCCTCGATGACCGCGCGGCGCTCAACACCCGTGATGCCGGAGGGCACACAGACGACGACGCGCGGACGGGCGAGGTACCGACGCTTGTGGATCTTCAGGATGAAGTAGCGGAGCATCCGCTCGGTGATCTCGAAGTCGGCGATGACGCCGTCCTTCAGCGGCCGGACGGCAACGATGTTGCCCGGTGTCCGCCCGATCATCTTCTTCGCCTCGGCGCCGACCGCCAGGATGCCGCCCGTGTTGGTGTTGATGGCGACGACCGACGGCTCGTTGAGGACGATCCCCCGGCCTCTGACGTACACCAGCGTGTTGGCGGTCCCGAGGTCGACAGCCATGTCACGGCCGATGAACGACATGTTGTTCCCCATGAGGATGCGTCTGGCCTTCCCAAATCGAGCGTTGATGGCTTTTCAGGATGGCGAGGTGGGTGCGCTGTGGCGTGGAGGCTTCCATCGTAGTGCCGCCTGCACGGACACCGCGCGGTGGACCACCTCTCTATTAGGTGACGAGGTGTCGGAGCGATGCGTTCCCGCAATACTCGTCCATATGCCTGGGGGCGACCGAAATTACTTCGGTCGCCCCAGGTCATGAGCGCTGTATGGCTGACGCCCAATCAGGAAAGTCCGGGGAAGAAAATCTTGAGTTCCCGAATGGCGGACTCCTCGGAGTCCGAGGCGTGAATGAGGTTCTCCCGGACGATCGTGCCGAAGTCACCGCGAATGGAACCGGGCGCGGCGGCGATGGGGTCGGTCGGGCCCGCCAGCTGGCGTACGCCCTCGATGACCCGCTCGCCGTCGACGACCAGCGCGACGACCGGGCCGGAGGACATGAACTCGACCAGCGGCTCGTAGAAGGGCTTGCCCTCGTGCTCACCGTAGTGCTGCTCGAGGGTTTCCCGGTCGAGAGTGCGCAGCTCCAGCGCGCTGATGGTCCAGCCGGCCTTGGCCTCGATACGGCCGATGATCTCGCCGACCAGGCCGCGGCGTACGGCGTCGGGCTTGAGCAGGACGAGCGTGCGCTGGCTCACGGTACGAGCTCCTTCATATACGGATTCAAGAGTTCAGAGGCTACAGGGCCGAACGAGTTGTCGATTACGCAGCGTCAGGTTCCGAGGAGGCCTGAGCGGCCCAGGACGCCTTTGCCTCGTCGATCTTGCGGCCGTAGTGGACCGAGGCCCACCACAGCGCCGCGAAGACCGCACCCAGGAAGAACATCGTCGGCACCACGAAACCGCTCACGATCAGCGCGATCTGCAGCGCCCAGCCGAGCTGCACCCCGCCCGGTCGGCCGATCATCCCGCAGAGCAGCACCGAGAGCAGCATCCCGACGCCGCAGACCGTCCAGACCGTCGCCATCGAGAGGTCGTCGAACTTCATGGCGACCAGACCGGCAAAGCCGATCACGAAGAATTCGCCGATCAGAGTGGATGCACAGAGCGTACGCATCAGTTGTCAGGCCCTTCCCAGGAGCAGCCGGGCCTCGCCGACCGTGATCACGGAGCCCGTCACCAGGACGCCGGCGCCGGCGAACTCGGACTCCTCCTCGGCGAGCGTGATCGCCGCCTCCAGCGCGTCGTCGAGACGCGGCTCGACGACCACCCGCTCGTCGCCGAAGACCTCCACGGCGACCGCCGCCAACTCGTCGACGTCCATCGACCGATGGCTCGAGTTCTGTGTGACGACGACCTCGGCGAAAATCGGCTCGAAGGCCTCGAGGAGCCCTCGGACGTCCTTGTCCCCGCTCGCGCCGACCACACCGATCAGCCGCGAGAAGCCGAACGACTCGGTGATGCCGTCGGCGCTCGCGCGGGCACCGGCCGGGTTGTGCGCGGCGTCCAGGACGACCGTCGGGCTGCGGCGCACGACCTCGAGGCGGCCGGGCGAGGCCACCGAGGCGAACGCCCTGCGGATGGTGTCCATGTCCAGCGTGCGGGCCCGCTCGGCGCCGACGCCGAAGAACGCCTCGACCGCGGCGAGCGCCACCGCGGCGTTGTGCGCCTGGTGCGCCCCGTACAGCGGGAGGAAGATCTCCTCGTACTCACCGCCGAGCCCGCGCAGCGTCACCTGCTGGCCGCCGACCGCGACTTCGCGGGAGACGACGCCGAACTCCATGCCCTCCCGGGCGACCGTGGCGTCGACCTCGACGGCCTTCTTCAGCATCACCTGCGCGGCGTCCACCGGCTGCTGCGCCAGGATGACCGTCGCGCCCTCCTTGATGACACCGGCCTTCTCGGCGGCAATCTCGGCGGGCGTGGTGCCGAGCCGGTCGGTGTGGTCCAGGTCTATGGGGGTGACGACGGCGACGGACCCGTCGATGACGTTCGTCGCGTCCCAGCTGCCACCCATGCCGACCTCGACGACCGCGACATCCACGGGCGCGTCGGCGAAGGCGGCGTACGCCATGCCGGTCAGCACCTCGAAGAAGGAGAGCCGGAACTCCTGCGTGGAGTCGACCATCTCGATATACGGCTTGATGTCGTTGTACGTCTCGATGAAGCGCTCGGCCTCGATCGGGGCGCCATCCAGGCTGATCCGCTCGGTGATCGACTGGACGTGCGGCGAGGTGTAGCGGCCGGTGCGCAGATCGAAGGCGCCAAGCAGGGCCTCGATCATGCGGGCCGTGGAGGTCTTGCCGTTCGTACCGGTGATGTGGATCGAGGGGTACGCGCGCTGGGGCTCGCCCAGCACATCCATCAGCGCCGCGATCCTGGCGACCGAGGGCTCCAGCTTGGTCTCGCCCCAGCGCCCGGCGAGCTCCTGCTCCACCGCGCGCAGCGCCTTGTCCACCTCCGGGTCTGCGGGCCGGGCGGGCACGAGGTCACCCTGGGGAGAACCGGCCTGCGCGCGCAGGGTACGGCTGCCGGCCTCGATCACCGCCAGGTCGGGGTCACGATTGGTCTCGGCGTCGACGATCTCTTCGAAAGGGTCCGGCTGCTCACTCACAGGACCAGTCTACGGAGGCGGAGTGACAGGACATCCGCGCCCTGTCCTCGGCAGCGTGCCGCCCACGCGAGAGCCCCGGGGGGAACCCCGCCCGACGCGAGAGGCCCCGGGGGATCCCCCGCCCCACGCGAGAGGCCCCGGGGAAACCCCGGGGCCTCTCGTACGTGTCCCGCGTACGTGTCCCGCGTGCCGCTACGCCTCCGGCAGGCTGTTCAGCTGCGCGGTGATCCGAGCGATGTCCTCCTCGGCCTTGGCCAGGCGCGTACGGATCTTGTCGACCACGTTGTCCGGCGCCTTGGCGAGGAACGCCTCGTTGCCGAGCTTCGCCTGTGCCTGCGCCTTCTCCTTCTCGGCCGCGGCCAGGTCCTTCGCCAGCCGCTTGCGCTCCGCGCCCACATCGATCGTGCCGGACAGGTCCAGCGCGACCGTGGCCCCAGCGACCGGGAGGGTCGCCGTGGCGCTGAAGCCCTCGCCCTCGGGCTGCAGCCGCAGCAGCTGCCGGATCGCGGCCTCGTGCGGCGCCAGCGCGGTGCCGTCGAGGGTGAGCCGGGCCGGGACCTTCTGGCCGGGCTGCAGCCCCTGGTCGGAACGGAACCGGCGGACCTCGGTGACGACCCGCTGGACCAGCTCGATCTCCCGCTCGGCCGCCGCGTCCCGGAAGCCGCTGTCGCCGGGCCAGTCGGCGATGACGACGGACTCCTTGCCGGTGAGCGTGGTCCACAGCGTCTCGGTGACGAAGGGGACGATGGGGTGCAGCAGCCGCAGCGTGACGTCGAGGACCTCGCCGAGGACGCGGCCGGAGACACGCGCCTGCTCGCCGCCCGCGAAGTAGGTGGTCTTGGACAGCTCGACGTACCAGTCGAAGACCTCGTCCCACGCGAAGTGGTAGAGGGCATCGGACAACTTCGAGAACTGGTAGTCCTCGTAGTACGCGTCGACCTCGGCCACCGTCGCGTTGAGCCGGGAGAGGATCCACCGGTCGGCCGCCGACAGCTGCTCGGTGGGCGGCAGTTCGCCTTCCACCGTCGCGCCGTTCATCAGCGCGAAACGGGTCGCGTTCCAGATCTTGTTGGCGAAGTTGCGGGAGGCCTGGACCCAGTCCTCGCCGATCGGGACGTCCACCCCCGGGTTGGCGCCACGGGCCAGCGTGAACCGCACGGCGTCGGAGCCGTAAGTGTCCATCCAGTCCAGCGGGTTGACCGCGTTGCCGAAGGACTTCGACATCTTCTTGCCGAACTGGTCCCGGACCATGCCGTGCAGGGCGATGGTGTGGAACGGCGGGGTGCCGTCCATCGCGTACAGGCCGAACATCATCATCCGGGCGACCCAGAAGAAGAGGATGTCGTACCCGGTGACCAGGACGGAGTTCGGATAGAACTTCTCGAGGCTCTCGGTCCGTTCGGGCCAGCCGAGGGTGGAGAAGGGCCACAGGCCCGAGGAGAACCAGGTGTCCAGAACATCGGTGTCCTGGGTCCAGCCCTCGCCCGTCGGCGGCTGCTCGTCCGGTCCGACGCAGACGACCTCACCGTTCGGCCCGTACCAGACAGGGATGCGGTGACCCCACCACAGCTGGCGCGAGATGCACCAGTCGTGCAGGTTGTCGACCCAGCCGAAGTACCGGGACTCCATCTCCTTCGGGTGGATGTTCACCCGGCCGTCGCGGACCGCGTCGCCCGCGGCCTGGGCGAGCGGGCCGACCTTGACCCACCACTGCATGGACAGCCGCGGCTCGATCGTCGTCTTGCAGCGCGAGCAGTGGCCGACGGAGTGCGTGTACGGGCGCTTCTCGGCCACGATCCGGCCCTCGGCGCGCAGCGCGCCGACGATCGTGGAACGGGCCTCGAGCCGGTCAAGACCCTGGAACGGGCCGTGCGCGGTGATGACCGCGTGCTCGTCCATGATCGCGAGGTTGGCCAGGCCGTGCCGCTGCCCGATCTCGAAGTCGTTCGGGTCGTGGGCGGGCGTCACCTTGACGGCGCCCGTGCCGAACTCGGGGTCGACGTGTGTGTCGGCCACGACGGGGATCCGGCGGCCGGTGAGCGGCAGCTCGATCTCCGTGCCGACGAGGTGGGCGTAGCGCTCGTCATCGGGGTGGACCGCGACCGCGGTGTCACCGAGCATCGTCTCGGCGCGGGTCGTCGCGACAACGATCGACGCGTCGCCCTCTCCGTAGCGGATCGAGACCAGTTCGCCCTCGTCGTCCTGGTACTCCACCTCGATATCCGAAATGGCCGTCAGGCATCGCGGGCACCAGTTGATGATGCGCTCGGCGCGGTAGATCAGCTCGTCGTCGTAGAGCTTCTTGAAGATCGTCTGGACAGCCTGGGAGAGACCCTCGTCCATGGTGAAGCGCTCGCGGCTCCAGTCGACGCCGTCGCCGAGGCGGCGCATCTGACCGGAGATCTGTCCTCCGGACTCCGCCTTCCACTGCCAGACGCGCTCGACGAACGCCTCGCGGCCGAGGTCGTGGCGGGACTTGCCTTCCTTCGCCAACTCGCGCTCGACGACGTTCTGGGTGGCGATACCGGCGTGGTCCATGCCGGGCTGCCACAGCGTCTCGTACCCCTGCATCCGCTTGCGGCGGGTCAGGGCGTCGATCAGCGTGTGCTCGAAGGCATGGCCCAGGTGCAGGGAGCCCGTGACGTTCGGCGGGGGGATGACGATGGTGTACGGCGGCTTCTCACTCTTGGGGTCGGCCGCGAAGTAACCGCGCTCTACCCAGCGCTCGTACAGCTTCCCCTCTACCTCGGCCGGCGCGTACTGGGTCGGCAGTTCGGGGTTGCTGGCTGGCTGCTGCTGAGCGTTCTCGGTCACGGGCTCAGTTTAGAGGTGTCACGGGGCCGTACTGAAACGGGAATGTTCCGTAACGGTGTGACCCCTGCCGCGCCATGCCGTTGGCCGTTGGGCCAGGATGTTCGAAGGACATAAGTATCTGGAGGGGAACGCAGTAATGAGCTACAACCAGCCGGGCCCGTACGGCGGCCAGCCTCAGCAGCCCGGACCGTACGGTCAGCCGGGTCCTTACGGCCAGCAGCCGCCGCAGGCCCCGCAGCCCGGCTACGGGTACCCGCAGCAGCAGCCTCAGCAGCCCGGCTACGGATACCCGCAGCAGGCCCCACAGGGCGTTCCGCCGCAGCAGGGCCAGTGGGGCCAGCCCCAGCAGCCGGGCCCGCACGGCCAGCAGCCCCAGTACGCCGGCGGCCAGGTGCCGCCCCCGCCGGCCGCGCCGAAGAAGAAGACGGGCCTGATAGTGGTGGCCTCGGTGGTGGCGCTCGCGGTGATCGGCGGCGGCGCGTATCTGTTGCTGGGGGGCAGCGGCAACAGCGACGTCTCGGCCGACACGAAGGGGTACAAGCTCACCCCGGCGGCGTCGATCGACGACTACCAGAAGCAGGGCGGCGACCAGTCGAAGGCCATGTCCGACAAGGACAAGAAGGAGGCCGAAGGCTACGGCATCAAGAACCCGACGCAGGTTGAGGCGAAGTACAAGGCCGGCTCCACGTCGGAACCGCTGAAGGGCAAGTCCCTGAGCATCAGCGGGCTGTGGGGCGACGTCACCGACCCCGAGAAGGCAGTCGACGGCTACTTTGCAGGCATCAAGAAGGCCGACGCGGAGGAGGACGACAAGAACCAGATCGAACTCGTCGGCAGCCCCGCCAGCGTGACTCCGTCCGGCTTCGATGGCGCACTGATGAAGTGCCAGACCATCAAGTCGAAGCCCGCCTCCTCCGGCTCGGCTGCCACCGGCCCCAAGGAGTTCGAGAGCACCATCTGCGTTTGGGCCGACTACAGCACCCTCGCGCAGGTGAGCGCGGTCGATCTGGCCCAGTTGATGACCACAGGCAAGGGCATGTCCCAGGACCAGGTCGCCGAACTCGCGGCCAAGCTCTACAAGAGCTCCCGTACCAAGGTCTGATCGTTCGAGGCTCAACACGAAGGGGCGCCCGGCCAGTTGACTGGCGGGGCGTCCCTTCGCCGTATCGCTGCAGATGATGAGATCGCACACTCACAGCGCCGCTGCCCCACCTGGAGAGGGCACGTCATGATCAAGCCATCAAGCCACTATCCACTGGAATCCCCCGGACGACACATGATCCACTCGATCTCGACCAGTGCTTTTGACCAAAGATCAGCAAACGGAGGGTTCCCAAGGTGTACTCAAAGACCAAGCGGCTTCTTGTGGTGGCGGCTCTGACTGCTGCAGCAGGTGCAGTCCCCCTGGTGACGGCAGCACCGGCCTCGGCGACCGAATACGACTGTGCGATATACGTGGAGGATCACGGTTTCCCGATCGGTTCACACACCCGGGCTGCGTGCCGCCACCCCGCTTCCTTTCCAGCCCGGATCCCCAGTGGTAAGTGCATTAGCGGGCTCACCGCCAGGAAGGTTCCGATGCCCATCGCGTATCAGGCCTGCTGGCTGGCCTGACTTTCGCAGAGATCACGTTCCGGCCGGCCTGAGTCACGGGTAGACATCGACAGCTCCGGAATGCAGCAACGCGAAGGGGCGCCCGGCCAGTTCAGCTGGCCGGGCGCCCCTTCGGCGTAAGTACGTAACCGCTACGCGGACTTCTCGTGGCGCCCGTCGTTCTTCACGATCCGCGGCTCCCGCGGCACCAGCGTCGGGTTCACGTTGTTGTGGACCACGTCCTCCGTGATGACGACCCGGGCCACATCCTTGCGGGACGGGACCTCGTACATCACCGACATCAGGACTTCCTCCATGATGGCCCGCAGACCACGCGCGCCCGTCTGGCGCAGGATCGCCTGGTCCGCGATGGCCTCGAGCGCGCCGCGCTCGAAGTCCAGCTCCACGCCGTCCAGTTCGAACAGCCGCTGGTACTGCTTCACCAGCGCGTTGCGCGGCTCCACCAGGATCTGGAGCAGTGCCTCGCGGTCCAGGTTGTGGACCGAGGTCAGGACGGGCAGGCGGCCGATGAACTCCGGGATCATCCCGAACTTCACCAGGTCCTCCGGCATGACCTCCTGGAACTGGTCGCTCGCCTCGATCTCGCGCTTCGAGCGGATCGTCGCGCCGAAGCCGATGCCCTTCGCGCCCGCACGCGACTCGATGATCTTCTCCAGGCCGGCGAAGGCGCCGCCCACGATGAAGAGCACGTTCGTCGTGTCGATCTGGATGAACTCCTGGTGCGGATGCTTCCGGCCGCCCTGCGGCGGAACGGAGGCCGTCGTGCCCTCCAGGATCTTCAGCAGCGCCTGCTGGACGCCCTCGCCCGAGACATCGCGGGTGATCGACGGGTTCTCGCTCTTGCGGGCGACCTTGTCGATCTCGTCGATGTAGATGATCCCGGTCTCGGCCTTCTTGACGTCGTAGTCGGCCGCCTGGATCAGCTTCAGCAGGATGTTCTCGACGTCCTCGCCGACATAGCCGGCCTCCGTCAGCGCCGTCGCGTCGGCGATGGCGAACGGGACGTTCAGCATGCGCGCGAGCGTCTGGGCCAGCAGCGTCTTGCCGGAGCCCGTGGGTCCCAGCAGGAGGATGTTGGACTTGGCCAGTTCGATCGCGTCGTCCCGGCCCTGCGCGCCGCCGTTCTCACCGGCCTGGACGCGCTTGTAGTGGTTGTAGACCGCTACCGAGAGGGCCTTCTTCGCGGGCTCCTGCCCGACGACGTACCCCTCGAGGAACTCGTAGATCTCGCGCGGCTTGGGAAGTTCCTCCCACCGCACCTCGGAGGTCTCGGCGAGCTCCTCCTCGATGATCTCATTGCAGAGGTCGATGCACTCGTCGCAGATGTACACACCGGGGCCTGCGATGAGCTTCTTCACCTGCTTCTGGCTCTTTCCGCAGAACGAGCACTTGAGCAGGTCGCCGCCATCACCGATGCGTGCCACGAGGTGCTTCCCCTTCGCCTGGGAGCAGCTTGGTTCAGCCGGCTCCTGGTGCCTCATATCCGACGGTACCTTGCCTGGCCCCCCGTTCGGGCCCCCCTTGGCGCGGTTCACATTGTCGTGCACCGCGCCAAGGGCGCCGGAGCGGTCAGGCGGCCGCTGCGGCCGTGCTCTTGCGGGTCGAGACGATCTGGTCGACGAGGCCGTACGCGAGCGCGTCCTCGGCGGTCAGGATCTTGTCGCGCTCGATGTCGTCGCGGATCTTCTCGATCGGCGTGGTGGAGTGCTTGGCCAGCATCTCCTCGAGCTGCGTCCGCATCCGCAGGATCTCGTTGGCCGCGATCTCCAGGTCGGAGAGCTGCTCGCGGCCGGTCTGCGAGGACGGCTGGTGGATCAGTACGCGCGCGTTCGGCAGGGCCATCCGCTTGCCGGGGGTACCGGCGGCGAGCAGCACGGCCGCGGCGGAGGCCGCCTGGCCCATGCAGACCGTCTGGATGTCCGGCTTCACGAACTGCATCGTGTCGTAGATGGCGGTCAGCGCGGTGAAGGAGCCACCGGGGCTGTTGATGTAGATCGAGATGTCGCGGTCCGGGTCCATCGACTCCAGGCACAGCAGCTGCGCCATGACGTCGTTGGCGGAGGCGTCGTCGATCTGCACGCCGAGGAAGATCACGCGCTCCTCGAAGAGCTTGGCATACGGGTCGTACTCGCGCACGCCCTGCGAGGTGCGCTCCACGAAGCGCGGGACGACGTAGCGGTTGTCCACCTGCGGGCCGGTGTAGAGGCCGCTGGCGGAGGCGCCGGAGAAGTTGCTCATGTCGGTGTTCACCATCCTGGTGGCGTTCTGCGGGCTGGGGAGACTGGGGGCGCTGACTGCCTGGCGCAAAGGCTCAGGCGCCGGTGCCGCCGCCGCCCGGAACGCCCGATGCGGAGGCCATGATGTCGTCGATAAGGCCGTATGCCTTGGCCTCGTCAGCGGTGTACCAGCGGTCGCGGTCACCGTCGCGGATGATCGTCTCGACGGTCTGACCGGAGTGCTGAGCGGTGATCTCCGCCATGCGCTTCTTCGTACGGAGCAGGTACTCGGCCTGGATCTTGATGTCCGAGGCGGTACCGCCGAGGCCGGCCGATCCCTGGTGCATGAGGATGTCTGTGTTGGGGAGCGCGAAGCGCTTGCCCGCGGTGCCGCCGGTCAGCAGGAACTGGCCCATCGAGGCGGCCATGCCCATACCGATGGTGACCACGTCGTTCGGGATGTACTGCATGGTGTCGTAGATCGCCATGCCGGCCGTCACCGAGCCACCGGGGCTGTTGATGTAGAGGTAGATGTCCTTGTCCGGTTCGGCGGCAAGGAGCAGCATCTGCGCCGTGATCTTGTTGGCGATGTCGTCGTCGACCTGCTGGCCGAGGAAGATGATGCGCTCGCCGAGCAGCCGGTTGTAGACATGGTCGCCGAGGCCACCACCGATGGACGGCTCACCCGCGGCGTTAGGCATCAGATTCGTCACGTATCCACCTGCTCGTCTCTGACGGCTCCGGCCGTCTCAGCGTCTTCGTACTGGGGGCGGGGACTCCCCTGCCCTCGTATTCATGGACCCTAACGCGCTGGTAGGCGGGCGCCATCCCGCTTCCCGAACTGTTCGCTCGGAGCGCAAGGTGACAGGGGTCCGTATGTACGACGACGGGCCCCGGGCGCATGGTGCGTCCGGGGCCCGTCGTAGGGCTCAGCGCGAGGCTCAGGCCTCGGTCTTCTCCGCGGCCGCGTCGCCTTCGTCGTCACCGTCGGTGTCACCTTCGACGACGGCCTCGACGGTCTCGGCGGCAGTCTCGGTCTCGTCCTCGTCGTCCTCGAGGTCGACGAGCTCACCGTTGGTGTCGACGACCTTGGCGGCCTCGACGACCACGGCGAGCGCCTTGCCGCGGGCGACCTCGCCGACGAGCATCGGCACCTGGCCGCCTTCGACGACGGCCTGGGCGAACTGGTCGGGGCTCATGCCGGAGGAGGCGGCACGCCGCATGAGGTGCTCGGTGAGCTCCTCCTGGTTGACGTTCAGCTTCTCCTTGTTGACCAGCTCGTCGAGGATGAACTGGGTCTTGATGCCCTTGATCGCCTGCTCGGACGTCTCGGCGTCGAACTCTTCCTCGGTCTTGCCCTGGATCTCCAGGTACTTGGCGAGGTCGATGCCCATCTGACCGAGCTGGTGGTGCTCGAGGTTGTGCTTGCGGGTCTTGACCTCGTCCTCGAGGAGCTTCTCGGGGATCGGGACCTCGGCCAGCTTCAGCAGCTCGTCCAGGACGCGCTCCTGGGCCTGAGTGGCCTGGTCGTACTGCTTCATGTTCTCGAGGCGCTTGCGGCTGTCCGCACGCAGCTCCTCGAGGGTGTCGAACTCGCTGGCCATCTGCGCGAAGTCGTCGTCGAGCTCGGGGAGCTCGCGGGCGGTGACGGCGGTGACCTTGACGGTGACCTCGGCCTCCTTGCCCTCGGCGCTGCCGCCCTTGAGCTCGGAGGTAAAGGTGGTCTCGCCTTCGGCCTCCAGGCCGGTGACGGCCTCGTCGATGCCGTCGAGCAGCTCGCCGGAGCCGATCGTGTACTGGACGCCGCTGGCGACGCCGTCCTCGAGGACCTCGCCGTCGACCTTGGCCTCGAGGTCGATCGTCACGACGTCACCGTCGGCGGCGGCGCGCTCGACCGGGTTGGTGGAGGCGAAGCGGCCGCGCAGCTCCTCGACGGCCTTGTCGACGTCCTCGTCGCTGACCTCGACCGCGTCGACGGTGACCTCGATGCCGGAGTAGTCCGGGATCTCGATGACCGGGCGGATGTCGACCTCGGCGGTGAAGGCCAGCGTCTCGCCGTCCTTCAGCTCCGTGATGTCGACCTCGGGCTGGCCGAGCGGGTTCAGCGAGGCCTCGTTGACCGCCTCGGTGTAGAACTTCGGGAGGGCGTCGTTGACAGCCTCCTCCAGCACCGCACCACGGCCGAACCGCTGGTCGATCACTCGGGCCGGGATCTTGCCCTTACGGAAGCCCTTGACCGTGACCTGCTGGTTGATCTTCTTGTACGCCGCGTCGAGGCTGTCCTTGAGCTCCTCGAAGGGCACCTCGACAGTGAGCCGAACCCGAGTCGGGTTCAGGGTCTCCACGGCGCTCTTCACGGTTCGGTCTCCTTGGTGGATTCTGGGGTTCTGCTGCGTCCGCCGCACTGGAGGCGGCTCAGCGGATCGGCCCTGCTTCTCGTCGGACTCGCCGGCTTTCGTCGGTCTCGTCAGACACACGGGCACGCAGCTTGCATAGTAGCCGCAAGCAGGATGAGCCCCACAATGCGATCTTGAAGACGATCGTGGTGATGGTCGGGGTGGCCGGATTCGAACCGACGACCTTCCGCTCCCAAAGCGGACGCGCTACCAAGCTGCGCCACACCCCGTCGGTGCGACACGTAGGGTACATGCCCGCAGGCTGTGCGGCTGCCGCATTGTCCGGCAGGGATTGCGGGGCGGAATGGGGTGTGCGGCACCGGCCCCGGACCCGCTACGATGCTCTTCGTAACCGCGGCCCTCGTGACCTGCGGTGCGATGCTTGCGGGCGTAGCTCAATGGTAGAGCCCTAGTCTTCCAAACTAGCTACGCGGGTTCGATTCCCGTCGCCCGCTCTCGAAGGCCTCAGGCCCGGCTCGATGGTTGACCATCGAGCCGGGCCTGAGGCGTTTTCGCCGATTCCCTGAGACGTCGCCGACGCGCGCGAGCAGTCGGCCGACTCGGGCCGGCTCAGGTCAGAAGTTGATGTTGTTGATCGTCTGGGCCAGCGAGTCGAGGAATTTATTGATCGACGGCGCCATACCCGTCGAGGCGAGGAAGAAGCCGAACAGCACCGCGACGATGGCGGGTCCGGCCTTGAGGGAGCCGCCGCGCATCAGCACCACGAGGATGATCGCCAACAGCAGCACCACAGACAGTGAAATGGCCACAACTGATCACACCCTCGGTCGGTCCACCTTGCCGGCCCAGGAGCGTGCAGCCCAGCACACCCCCGCCAAGACCATGTTGCCACCAACAGCCCCATACATGCTCCCCGCTGACGAATCATCGACGACGGGATCACGCCAACCGCCCGCCTGTGCACGCCTCGTGGCGAAGGGGCGACTCGACCGTAAGGGCGAAATACGGGATGGAATTCGGCCTGATCGTTTCCATGCCCCCACAACTCGATCACACGAAATTCGACAGCTTGCGGTGAGGAAATTCACCCCGTCGTAAGCCCGTGACGAAATGCACCATTTAACGGGGATTAATTGGGGCATATGGTGCGGTTGGCGCCCGTGTCAGATTCGAATGGGAGACGGGCGGAAGGGTTTTACTAAATCGAATGGACGAGGCTAAGGTGCCTCAGATGTTCCACGCTCCGCACGGATATCAGAGGGCCCCGCTCCCCCCGGGCCGGGAGTCGGAGCCCGTCCCTACGACGCAGCAGGCACGCACGCCTGTTCGTGACACGCCTGGCGAGAAGTCCACCCCGAAGTCCACCAGGCGAGACGCATACTTCGACAACGCGAAGTATCTGGCCATCGTGCTCGTGGCGGTGGCGCACGCATGGGAGCCGGTGATGGACGGCAGCCGCGCCTCCCGGGCGCTGTACCTGCTCGTCTACACCTTCCATATGCCGGCCTTCATCCTCATCTCCGGCTACTTCTCCAGAAGTTACACCGGCCGGCCCGACCAGCTCAGACGTCTGCTGACCGGGATCGCCGTGCCGTACATCGTCTTCGAAGTGGTGTACTCCCTCTTCAGACGGTGGGCCCAGCACGCCCCCGAGCAGCCGATCAGTCTGCTCGACCCCTTCTATCTGACCTGGTTCCTGGCCGCTCTGTTCATCTGGCGGCTGACCACTCCGCTGTGGCGGATGATCCGCTGGCCGCTGCCGGTGGCGCTCGCGATCGCCTCGCTCGCCGCGATGACGCCGAACATCGGAGCCGACCTCAACCTCCAGCGCGTGCTGCAGTTCCTGCCGTTCTTCGTGCTCGGGCTGCTCCTGAAGCCCGAGCACTTCCAGCTGGTGCGGCGGCGGGAAGTGCGGCTGCTCGCGCTGCCGCTGTTCGCCGGGGCGGGCCTCTTCGCGTACTGGGCCGCTCCCCGGATGAACTTCAGCTGGCTCTACCGCTCCAGCAGCGCCCAGGAGCTGGGTGTGCCGTGGTGGACGGGGATCGCGATGACCCTCGCGTTCTTCGGATGCGCGGTGCTGCTGACGGCCGGGTTCCTGGCCTGGGTGCCGCGCCGCAGCACCTGGTTCACGGTGCTGGGCGCCGGCACCATCTGCGGCTATCTGCTGCACGGGCTACTGATCAAGGCTGCGGACTACGGACATGTGTTCGAGACGTACACCTGGCTCAGCGACCCGAGCGGCGAGATCTTGCTGACGTTCATCGCGGCGGCCGTGGTGACGCTGCTGTGTACCCCGCCGGTGCGGCGGGCGGTGCGGTGGGTGACCGAGCCGGAGATGGCGTGGGCGTTCCGGCGGGACACGACGGAGCTCGGTCCGCGACGGTGAGCCGGCCTGTCCTGGTTCAGGCCGTCCGATCCACCCGGATCCGTCTGATTGCTGCCTGAGTACCGCCTGAATCAGGACAGGCCCAGCAGCCCGCGCACCTTCGCGTACTTGGCGGTCAGCCGGGTCCGGGTCGCCTCGTCGAGCACGGCGAGCCGCGCCGGGTCGGCGTTGTGCGCCAGATCGGCCTCCTTGACCAGGCGGGCACCGGGAGTGGCCAGAATGCGCCTCGTGTAGTCCTCCAGGTCCTCACCCTTGCGCTTGGTGAGTGCGAGGACCATGTCCTTGACCGACTGCGGCAGCGCGGCGGCCTCCAGCCACTCCCGGGACAGCGCGTCGTCCTCGACGGAGTCGTGCAGCCAGCCGGCCGCGATCTGCTCGTCGCTCCCGCCCCGGGCACGTACGCCTTCCGCTACGGCGGCGAGATGCTCGGCGTACGGGCGGTCCGCCTTGTCCGTCTGGGTTGCGTGGGCCTCGCGGGCGATCGCCTCGACCTCGGAGAGCGTGAGATATGGCATGGGCACGACTGTACGGGTGCCTGCCGCAGGGGCCGCCCCGGCCGTTCGGGGACGAACACGGGGACACGAGCACTACGCAGCTGCTCCGGCAAAGGCGGGGGCGGTCAGGGACGTCATACGGGCGGCGATCTGCGCGGCGCTCGCGCGCGGCAGGCTGTCCGCGATCGCGCCGTCCGCGAGGAAGAGCACACGGTCGGCGTACGCGGCGGCCGCCGGGTCGTGGGTGACCATGACGACGGTCGCGCCGAGGCGGTCCACGGCGGAGCGCAGCAGCGCGAGGACTTCGGCCGCGGTGGTGGTGTCCAGCGCGCCGGTCGGCTCGTCGGCGAAGACGACATCGGGCCGGGCGACCAGCGCGCGGGCGATCGCGACCCGCTGCTGCTGGCCGCCGGAGAGCTCCGCGGGACGGCGCCCGGCCTTGTCGGCGAGGCCGACCTGCCCGAGTACGTCGGCGGCCCGGCGGCGGCCGGCGCGGTGACCGGCGAGTCGCAGCGGCAGGAGGACGTTCTGCTCGACCGTCAGCGACGGCAGCAGATTGAAGGCCTGGAAGACGAAGCCGAGGCGGGTGCGGCGCAGCACGGTGAGCTTGTTCTCGCTCATGCCGGTGATCTCGGTGCCGCCGAGGCGTACGAACCCCGCGGTGGGTCGGTCGAGACCGGCCGCGCACTGCAGGAACGTGGACTTGCCGGAGCCTGACGGCCCCATCACGGCGGTGAAGCTGCCGTGCGCGAGCGTGAGGTCGATACCGCGCAGCGCGTGGACGGCAGAGGCCCCGCGGCCGTACTGGCGGCGTACGTCGTGGAGTTCGACGGCCGCGCGGCTGTCCTGTGCGGGCGCGGCGACGTCCTTGTCGTGTCGGCGCTTGCTGCGTCGCAGGCCCATGGTGTTCTCCGCCTTCTGTCTTCTGTCTTCTGTGAATGTGCTGGTCGGTGCTTCGACGCTACGGATCGCGCGTGGGGCGGGGCCATGGCGTCGGCTGGCGGATCGGTGGTGGGGCTGTCCCCACCACCGAGGGCGTCCTCAATCGCCGGAGGGGCCGGCCACGGGGCAGTCCCGGTCACCATCGGGGTCCTTCGCCTCGCACTCGAACCACACCGTCTTGCCGCCCCGCTCGAGGGGTACGACGCCCCACCGGTCGGCCATCGCCTCAACCAGCAGCAACCCCCGCCCGCCCTCGGCGAGACCGTCCGGGGCACCGCCGGGGACGGACGTCCGCGGAAGCCCCGGCGCGCCGTCGGTGACCTCGATCCGTACGCCGGACGCCTGACGCAGGACCAGCAGCGCACACCGCCTGTCCGGCACATGCCGCACCACATTGGCGAGTAGCTCGGTGACCGCCAGCTCGACCGCGTCGCTCAGCTCCTCGAGTCGCCAGAGGTGCAGGTACGAGCGGACGATCCCGCGGAGATGACGCGCTGAATGCTCACCCACGGTGAAGGCCATACGGTACGTCGCGGATGGCGCGGCATCGATCTGGTGCACGATAACTCCCGGTGGGGCAGGACAAGTTGGTTCGTTCAGCCACCAAGCCTGCGGTCGTCCGGTTACGCTCGGCTACGACCTGTGAGCAACCCTGCGTACCGTTGGGGGAAGTCGTGACGCACATCCGAGACCTCGACCCGAGCGCGTCCCCGCTCGACTACTACGGCGCGGAACTGCGGCGGTTACGGGAGGCGGCAGACCTCAACCAGAAGCAGTTGGGCTCGATCATCTACTGCACCGGCTCGCTGGTCGGCCAGATCGAGACCGCGCGGAAGGTCCCGACCAGGGAGTTCTCGGAGCGCGTGGACGCGGCGCTGGGGACGGAGGGGGCGATGTCGCGGCTGGTGGGGCTGGTGCTGAGGAGCCAACTGCCGTCCTGGTTTCAGCCGTACGCGGAGCTGGAGGCGCGGGCGACGTATATCTCTACGTACCAGGCGCAGGTGGTGTACGGGCTGTTGCAGACGGAGTCGTACGCACGGGCGGTTCTGTCGGGGCCGTCGCCGGACAACCTGGATCAGCTGGTCGCTGCGCGAATCGAGCGGCAGCGCATCATGGCGCGGCAGAATCCGCCGCTGACGTGGGTGGTACTGGACGAGGCCGCACTGCACCGGCCGATCGGTGGCCGAGAGGTCATGCGGAATCAACTCCGCCACCTGTTGGGACTTCGCGAACAGCGCCGGGTGAATGTCCAGGTGCTGCCGTTCTCGGCCGGTGAACACACCGGACTGACAGGCTCGTTCACGTTGATGCGCTTCGACCAGGACCCGGACCTCCTCTACACCGAAGACTTCACGTCAGGTCACGCGACCGCCAACCCCGAAGCGGTCAAGGAGGGTTCACTCCGTTACGCTCACTTGCAGGCCGCAGCCCTCTCCGTGGAGGATTCGGCGGCGCTGATCAGCCGCGTGATGGAGGAGCGATATGGGCACGAGCCGGAACCTGACGAACGCGGCGTGGCATAAGTCGAGCTACAGCGGCGACAGCGGTGGCGAGTGCGTCGAGTGCGTCACCCTCGGCGACGCCGCCTGGCGCAAGTCCTCGTACAGCTCCGACACCGGGGGCGACTGCGTCGAGGTCGCCGCCTGCACCGCCGCCGTCGCCGTCCGCGACTCCAAGAACCCCGAGGGCTCCGCCTTCGCCGTCCCGGCCGCCGCCTTCGCCGCGTTCGTCTCGGCCGCCGCCGACGGTGAGTTCAGCAGCTAAGCAACGCCCGCCAGTTCGAGAAGCGCCCGGTCACTCCCCCGGCCTGCGATCACGGCCAGCCCCACCGGCAGTCCGTCCACCGACATCCGGGGCAGCACCAGACACGGCAGGCCCGCGCCGCTCGCCAGGCAGGTGAGGCGGAACGTCGCCTGCCTGGTGGCGGCCTTCCGCTCGGGGTCCTCATCGATCAGGGGCGCGGGGCTGCCCGCCGCGGGAACCAGCAGCACCGCGTCCTCGGGAAGCGCTGCGCGCAGCTCGCGGGCAGTCCGGTGGACCACCGCCTCCGCGGCGGCCCGCTCCTCCGGGGTCACCGCTGCCGCACGGGCGAACCGGGCCTCGACGCCTGGCCCCAGCGTGCCCGGGTGAGCGCTCACCCAAGCCCCGTCGCACTCCCATACCTCCGCGCCCTGGGCCGTAGCAAAGGCCGCTGCCCTCTCCCCCGGGTCGCCGCCCAGGGACGGGACTTCCTCGATCCGCAGGCCGAGCCGTTCGGCCAGGTCCGCGGCTGCCGGGCCGAAGGCCTCGCGTACCCCCTCGTCGGCGAGTGCGAGGAGGTCTGCTGCCACCAGGGCCGTACGGAACGGGCGTTGACCTTCATCGCCCCCCGCAGGCAGGAGTACGTCACCCAGCCGCGCCAGCGTGTCCGCGTCCCGGGCGAGCCAGGCGACGGTGTCGAAGGAGGGGGCCAGCGGCAGCATGCCCGTGGTGGGGACCAGGCCGTGGGTGGGCCGCAGGCCGTAGAGGCCGCAGTACGACGAGGGGACCCGGATCGATCCGGCGGTGTCGCTGCCAAGTCCGGCGTCGGCCTCGCCGAGGGCGACCGCGGCGGCCGGGCCGCTGGAGGACCCGCCGGGGACGCGGCCGGGTGCGGCCGGGTTGGGCGGGGTGCCGTAGTGCGCATTCGTGCCATTGAGGCTGTAGGCGAATTCGTCGGTCTGCGCGATGCCGGTGATGTCGGCGCCGGCGTCGAGCAGGGCGGCGACGGCCCAGGAGTGCGAGGGCTGTGGCTCGGCCTCGGCGAGGCGGGCGGGGTTGCCGGCGCCCTGCTTGTGGCCCGCGACGGCGTGGACGTCCTTGACCGCGAGCCGTACGCCGCGGAGCGGACCGGTGCCGGATCCGGCGACCAGCGGGGTGCCGCGCTCGCGCCAGACCGTGCTGTCTGTCGTGGCCATCAGGGCTCCTCGGGATGCGGTCGTGGCGTCCAGCATCTCTTGAACCCGTCCGTCGTGGACGGCGCACAGCCTTCGGCCGTGTCCTCAATCGCCCGGACGGGCACATCGATCCGGCTCCAGGTCGATCACCTGCCCGGCGGTGGAGACCCCGCAGCCGGTCTGGCTGCGGTCGTCCAGGACCGGCATGAGGCACGGCCTCACGAGCACCACGGACCCCGACTGTTCCGTTCGCCGTCGCCGAGAAACGCATCGCAAATCTCGAAGCTGAACTCCTTGAGCTGAAAGTGGACCGCCGATGAGTCACCGAACTCCGGCACCCCCCTCGTGATCAACTCAGTTGCCGTACTGACATGAGCAGGTGGCGGTGGTCTTCGCGCGTCGTGTCGTCCACGTCCACTGCGCCGCTGAGCAGCGCCCGCTGACCGGGGCCCAGCAGTTCGAAGCGCACCTTGGATGCATTGAAGGAGTTGAGCGCCTCCAGCAGATACGCGGGATTGAAGGCGGCCGTCATGTCATCGGCGCCGACCAGGGTGGCTGGGAGCTGCTGTGAAGCGATGTCGTCCTCGTAGCCTGCCTGGAGGAAAACGGTTCCGCGGGCGGAGAAGTCGAGCCTGATCGGGCTGTTCGGCTCCGCGACGACGGCGACCCGGCGGACCGCGTCGGCGAGCTCCTCCCGTTGCGTGACCGCGACAGCCGGACTCTCCAGCGCGAACAATTTGTCATAACGCGGCAGCCGCCCATCCAGCAACCGCAGCGTCGTGCGCATCCCGGCCCCTTCGAAGGCGATCAAGCCCCCACCCGAGCCGCCCGAGCCGTTCAGCCCGATACGGATCAGTCCGGACTTCGCCAGGGAGCGGGAGAGCTCGGTCAGTCTGCGGCCCGGAACCACCACCTCCACAACCTCCGGACCTGTCCCGTCCGGCTTCCAGGGCACGGCACGCACGGCATACCGGTATCGGTCCGAGGCGGCGAGCGTCATCAACTCGCCATCCAGCCGGACCTGGATCCCCGTGAGTACCGGAAGTGAATCGTCACGGCCCGCGGTGATCGCTACCTGCGCGACCGCCGCCGCGAACTCTGCCGCATCCACCGATCCGCAGAAAGCCGGGAGTTCGGGCAGGGGCGGGTACTCGTCCGTGGGAAGTGTCGACAGCCCAAAGCGCGTACCACCGCCTTCGATCGTGAAACGCGGTCCTTCCAATGCGCACGTCACCATCGCATCGGGCAGCACCTTGCAGATGTCGAGCAATCTGCGACCCAGTACGAGTACCTGACCGGCTGCCGTGGTCTCGGCCGGCACCTCGATGTTCGCGGACGCCTCGTAGTCGAAGCCCGAGATGTGAAGCCGCCCCTCCCCAGCGTCCAGCATCAAGCCGCCCAGCACGGGCACCGGCGAACGCGCGGGCAGCGACCGGGCCGCCCATGCGACCGCCTCCACAAAGGCGCTTCGCTCGATCCGGAACTGCATCCGTACATCCCCATCCGTCGTGCCAGTTGGTCCGCGCACGCTATACGTCGCCACTGACACCGGCTCCGACACCGGTTCGGGGAAAGGCACTTACGCGATGTTGGAGTATGCAAGGTCGGTTGCGCAGACCCGGCACCGGAAGAGATATGCCGTCGGCCGGCCGTCCCTGTCCAGCGAGCTGAGATAGTGCTGGACCTGGTCCGACGGCCAGCCCCAACCACTCGCCCAGTACAGGTCTTGCAGCCCTTTGGCGGCGAGCTGCTGCAACTCGGCCTGTGATCGGGTGGCCCGCCTGCCGAGGGCGCGTGAGCGTCGATACGATCGCCTGGTCGCGGACGGAAAGTGAGTCGACGCCAGCATGACTGACGAAGTGAGAGGGGAGCCCGTCGGCGGATTTCCCGGCCGGGCGCGAGAAGTCGCGATCCTGCGCGCGGTGCTGGCGGGCGAAGGTGGCACCTGGTGCGTCGCGGTCACCGGCGAACCGGGGATCGGCAAGAGCCGGCTGCTGACGGAGCTGGGGAAGCTCGCGGACACAGCAGGATGGACGGTCCGCAGCGCACGCGCGGCGGAGTTCGAGTCCCACATCCCGTTCGGTGTGTTCGTCAACGCGCTCGACGACCAGCTCGCCGAGCTGGGCCCGGAGCGTCTCGCCGCCCTCGGGGAACAGCAGCTCGCACTTCTCGCGACCGTGTTCCCGGCGATTCCCGCCGCCGGCCCCGCCGACCTGGTCGACGCGGAGCGGTACCGGCTGCACCGGGCGGTTCGGGCGTTGCTGGAGCTGGTCGCCGAGCCGTCCGGGCTGGTGCTCGTCTTCGACGATCTGCACTGGGCGGACGAGGGTTCGGTCGAGCTGCTCGACCACCTTTTGCGCCACCCGCCCCAGGCGCGGCTGGTCTTGGCATTGGCGGGCAGGCCCCGGCAGACGTCGCTGCGGCTGTGGCACGCGCTGTCCCGCGCCGCGACCGATGGAGGGGCCGAGCTGCTGGAACTCGCGCCGCTGAGCCAAGCCGACGCCGGCCAGGTCATGCCGGAAGGTCTGGGCCGTTCCCGGCGGGAAGAGCTTTATCAGGCCAGTGGCGGAAACCCGTTCTACCTGGAAGCCCTGGTGCGGGCCGGTGAGCGGGGTATCGCCGTCGGTGATACGGCGCTCCACCCCGACGGGGCGATCCCGTTGGCGGTCCACGCGGTGCTCGCCGCCGAGTTGGCCGCGCTGACCCCGCAAGAGCGGGTCGTCGCGCACGCCGCCGCGGTCGTGGGTGACGACTTCGAGGCTGATTCGCTCGCCGAAACGGCGGCAATGGACGCCGGGTCCGTGCTCGCCGCGCTCGACCGGCTCGCCGAGCGTGACCTGGTGCGGCTGGACGGCGCGACCGGCCGGTTCCGGTACCGGCATCCGCTGGTGCGCAGCGTCGCCTACCAGGACGCCGGTCCTGGCTGGCGGCTTCAGGCACACGGCCGGGCCGCGTCGGCACTCCGGAGCCGGGGCGCGCCGCCGGCCGAGTTCGCCCGGCACGTGGAGCGATCCGCCGTCCGCGGTGACCTCGAGGCGGTCGCGGCGCTCACCGAGGCGGCCGAGGCGACGATGCACACCACGCCGGCGACCGCCGGGCACTTCCTGCGGGCGGCCATCCGGTTACTCCCCGACTCGGAGTCGGTCACGCCGCAGCGCCTGATCCTGCTCGGCCGGCTGGCACACGCACTCGGCGCCACGGGCGACCTGCGGCAGGCCAGGGAAACCATGCACGAGGTGCTGCGGCTCCTGCCTGCCGAACTCACCCAGATCCGGGCACAGACAGCGCGGGCCTGTGCGACGGTGGAGCAGATTCTCGGGCGCTACACCGAGGCCAGGGCGATGCTGCACAGCGAGTGGAAACGCGTCGAAGGTGTTGACGCCCACTCGGCGGCCGTCCTGCTCGTCGCGCTCGTTGCCGGTGAAAGTGTCGAGCGCGAGCACGGACAGGACCGGGTGGCCGAGGCGATCGCCGCCGCGCGGGAAGTCGGGGATCCGATGCTGCTGGCGACGGCGTTGTCGGCTGCAACGCTCATCGACCGGCGGGCGGACCGGCTGGACGAGGCGGCCGCACTCCTGGACGCGCTGCCCGACAGCGACCTGGTCCGCGACATCGATGCGGCGTTCTGGCTGAGCTGGTCGGAAGTCTCCGCCGACCGGCTCATAGCGGCGAGCCGGCACATGAGCCGTGGCCTGCAACTGGCTCGCGCGAGCAGGCAGTCCCACAAGATCGCGCTGCTGACCGCGATCCGCGGCATGGTGCATGCCTACCTCGGCGAGCTGGCGGCGGCGACGACCTGCTTCGACGACAGCCTGGAGTCGGCGGAACTGACCGGCAGCGAGGAGCTGCGCGTCATGGCGTTGACCTTCGGGTGCTGGATCACCACCTGGCGCGGCGACCTGGCCGAGGCGATCCGCCTGGGTAAGGAGGCCATCGTCGTCGACGACCAGGCGACGGCCATGAGTTCCTGGCGCAGTGGCCAGGCCGAGGCGATGCTGGCGCAGGCGATGTTGCACTCGGGTGATCCGCACGCTTGCATCGAGCTGCTGCTCACCAGTGGCGGTGGGACCGAGCTGCCCGCGGTGGGCCTCCGCACCAGGCCATTGGTGTACCTGATGCTCACGGAGGCGGAGGTCGCGGCCGGCCGGGTTGCCGCGGCCGCGGCATGGGCCGACCGAGCGGAGGACGCGGCCGGCCAGCTCGAGCTTCCGCTGCGCACCGCCATGGCACAGCAGGCCCGCGCGATCGCCACGCTGCCAACGGATCCGGCGGCAGCCGCACCGCTCGCTGTCGCCGCTGCCGGCACGTTCGGCCGGATCGGGGCGGCCGTGGAGGCCGGGCGGGCGCACTTGCTCGCCGCGACGGCGTTCGGCGGCAGCGGGGCGATCGACCAGGCCCGTGCGCACCTCGTGTCCGCCCGCGCGTTGTTCACCCGGTGTGACGCGCAACTGTTCCTGCCTCAGGTCGCGCGCGAGGAGCGGCGCCTGAACGCGCGCGGCCCCCGGCCCGAAAGCGGCGCCGAGCGGTTCGACTTGACCGCCCGTGAGGTCGAGATCGTCAACCTGCTCTCGGACGGCCTGACCAACCGGGACATCGGCCTCCGGCTGCATCTGAGTCCCAAGACCGTCGAAGTCCACCTGGGCCGGGCCTACGCGAAGGTCGGCGTCTCCGGTCGTGCTGCTCTGGCCGGCGTGTGGGCCGCCGCGGCGCGTGATTGAGGACGCCACGGCAGCCAACAACTCAGTTGCCGAGGCCGCGTACGTACAGGTTGAACTTCCGGCTGGTGCCGTCACCGCCCAGGTTCGTCGCGCTGGTCGTGAAAGCGACGTGGTGGCCGTCGGCCGAAATCGACGGGCTGTAGCTGTACCCATCGCTCTGCGAGCCGTCATCGGCGACGCTGACCCTGGTCGTGGTGGCGGTCACCCGGTCTCGCACGTACACGTCCCAGCTTGAGTTGGTGTCGCCGGTCACCAGCTTGTCCTCGCCGGACACGAACGCGATGTAGCGGCCGTCGGCGGAGAGCGTCGTCCGCTCCTGGCCGGGGGTTCCGCTGTCGCTCAGGCCATTGGGGCCAAGGTTCACCTGCGTCGTCGTCCGGGTAACCCGGTCGTACAGGAAGATGTCGGTGTCGATCGGACCGCCGGTGTCGCCCGCCACCAGATTCGACGCCGTGGATTCGAACGCGACGAAGCGGCCGTCGGCCGAGATGGTCGCCGTGCGACTGGCGGAATTGCCTTCCTTGCCGTCGGGACCGACGCTGATCCGGTCGGTGTACCCGGTCAGCTGATCGTGCACGAACACGTCGTCCGCGTGGTTGTTGTCGGGGAACAGGGACAGTGTCTTCGCCCCGGAGGAGAAGGCGACGTAGCGCCCGTCTGCCGAAATCGACGGCAGTTGGCTGATGTCGTCGCCCTGGCGACCGTTCGAATCGACGCTGACCCTGGTGGTCTCACCGGTCTGCCGGTCGCGCACGAAGACGTCGTGGATGTCGTTGGTGTCGCCGAACACCAGATTCGACGCGGGAGAGTCGAACGCGACGAACCGGCCGTCGGCGGAGATCGACGGATGGAAACTCTCACTGTCGCTCTGCTCGCCGTGGCTTCCGAGGCTGACCCTGGTCGTCGCACCGGTCTGCAGGTCGTGCACGAAAATGTCGCGGTAGCGGTTGGTGTCACCGGCCACCAGGTTCGACGCGAAGGACTCGAACGCGACGTAGCGGCCGTCGGCAGAGATCGACGGATTCCGGCTCACGTTGTTGGCCTGGTTGCCCGCGGAGTCGACGCTGACCCTGGTGATGACGCCGGTCTGCCGGTCGCGCACGAACACGTCGTCCGCTCGGTTGGTGTCTCCGACCACCAGATCCCTTGCCAGCGAAGCGAAAGCCACGTAGCGGCCGTCGGCGGAGATCGACGGCCCGCTGGCGGAGTTGCTGATCGGTGCCGTGCCTGCCGGCTTCGGTTCGGCATCCGTGGCATGCGCGACGCCGCCCGCTAGCAGCGCCGCGACGATTCCCGACGCGAGCACTGCGCGCCCTGCGTTGCGGATTACGGAGAGACGTCTCATGGGTGTCCTTCTGTTCGGTTCGCCGCCACGGCAGCCAATTGCCCTGATCAGCGTTCCGTGTCGGACCGGCCGAAGCATGAGGGAACCCCCTAGACCTCCGGCGTCGCGTTCTGCGCGGCGCGGCCCAGTTCGACGGCGGGGGTTAAACGGCAAGCCTAGGCCTCGCGGCACAGAAGCAGCAGCGCCCGGTCGTCGTTGACGTCCTTCGCCACCGCCTCGATCAGATGCCAGGCCGCGCCCTCGAAACCCGAGGCCACATACCGGTCGGCCTCCCCGGTGAGGCGGTCGATGCCCTCGCTGATGTCGCGTCCCGACGCCTCCACCAGGCCGTCCGTGAAGAGCATCAGTACGTCGCCGGGGCGCAGGGAGCCCTTGACCGGGTCGAACTGCGCCCCGTCGTAGACGCCGAGCAGCGGGCCGTCGGTGTCCTTCTCCTCCCAGCGGCCGCTGCCCGCGTGCAGCTGGAGCGCGGGCAGATGGCCCGCCGACAGCAGCTCGTAGTCGCCGGAGTCCAGGTCCAGCACGAGATGGATCGAGGTCGCGAAGCCCTCGTCCCAGTCCTGGCGGAGCAGATAGCCGTTGGCCGCGGGCAGGAAGCCGTGCGGCGGGAGCGAGCCGAGCAGGCCGCCGAACGCGCCGGACAGCAGCAGCGCACGCGAGCCCGCGTCCATGCCCTTGCCGGAGACGTCGGTGAGGACGACCTCCAGGGTGCGGCCCCCGTTCGTACGGGCCGCGACCACGAAGTCGCCGGAGAAGGACTGGCCGCCCGCCGGGCGCAGCGCCATCTCGTGGTGCCAGCCCTTCGGCAGCTTCGGCAGAGCGCTCTGTACCCGGATGCGTTCGCGCAGGTCGAAGAGCATTGTTCCGCCGCGTCGCCAGGGCACGCCGACTCTCGCCCGGAACTGCGCTATGAGCAGACCGAAGAAACCGCAGGCCGCGACGGTCAGGACGGTGCCCGGGGTGACTCTCGCCGGGCCTTCGGTGTACGGGCCGAGCACGACCGATTCGATGATCAGGGCCGTCGCCGCCGCCGCGTACAGACCGAGCAGGCTCGCCGGGCGGAGGAGAAGGCCTCCGGCCACGATCGGCAGGACCAGCGCCGCCGGGGAGACCCAGACGGGGACCACTATCGAGCCCCATGTGAAGGCCGGAATGGTCAGCAGCAGCCCGGCCAGAGCAATCCAGTCGGAGCCGTCGCCGCGGAAGTAGTCGACTCCGGATTTGCGCAGCGCGATGCGTGCCCGGTGCACGGCTTTCCGCAACCGGGCCGTGAACGAGTCTGCTGCAGAGGCACGGGCCATTGCCGTGGACCCTATCCACCCGGTCGCCTCCCGCGCAGGGGGACCCCGGTGACAATGCGTTCGAAATCGGGTCGCCCCGATGACGTAGCCCTGGTAGGCATGGCATATGACGACAGAGGTGAGGGTGCTGCGTCCGTCCGAATGGGACGACTGGTACGGGAAGTTGATGCTCGCCTTCGGCGGAGCCGGGGAGGCCCCGGAGGAGCGCGATCTGTGGGATTCACTCACCGAGCACGAACGCTCGATCGGGGTCTGGGACGGCGACGACTGCGTGGGGACGGCCGGAGCGTTCTCCTTCGGGGTCTCGGTCCCGGGCGGCGCGACGGTACCGGCCGCGGGCGTGACGATGGTGAGCGTGGCGGCGACGCACCGGCGGCGCGGTGTGCTCACCTCGATGATGCGCCGCCAGCTCGACGACGTACGCGGCTGGGGCGAGCCGCTCGCCGTGCTGACGGCCTCCGAGCCGGAGATCTACGGACGGTTCGGCTACGGGATCGCGACACAGCAGATGTCCGCGCAGATCGACACGGTCCAGGCGCGGATCAACGTTCCGGAGGGCGCCGACGCGGTTCGGCTGCGGTTCGCGAAGGTCGAAGATGTCGCGCAGGAGTGCGAGGCGGTGTACGTCCGCAGTATCGGTTCACGGCCGGGCATGCTCGCCCGTAAGCCGGGCTGGGAGCGGCTGCCGCTGCTCGACCCGCCGGGCGATCGTGACGGCGGCTCGGCGATGCTGTGCGTGGTCGCCGAGCGGGAGGGCGAGATCGTCGGCTTCGTCCGCTTCCACAACAAGGCGGACTGGGAGCCGCGCGGCCCGAAGGGCACCATTGTGCTGCGGCACATCGAGGCGCTCGACCCCGTGACGTACGCCGTTCTGTGGCGCTTCCTCTTCGACATCGACCTGACCGTGCAGGTCGTGGCACGCAACCGGCCCGTGGACGATCCGCTGCTGCACCTGGTCAACGATGTGCGGCGGTGCGAGGTCCGGGTGCGGGACGGGCTGTTCGTACGGCTGGTGGACCTGGGGGTGGCGCTGGAGGCGCGGACGTACCAGACGCCGCTGGATGTGGTCTTCGACGTCGAGGACGCCTTCTGTCCGTGGAACACCGGGCGCTGGCGGCTGACCGGCGACAGCAAGGGCGCGTCGTGCAAGCGGACGGACGACGAGGCGGATCTGGCGCTGTCCGTACGGGAGTTGGGGGCGGCGTATCTAGGCGGGGTGTCGCTGACGGCGCTGGCGGGGGCGGGGCGGGTGCGGGAGCTGCGGGCGGGGGCGCTTGCCGAGGCGTCGACCGCGTTCGGCAGCGACCTGGCGCCGTGGCTGCCGCACGGCTTCTAGCTCCCCAACCGGGGCTCCGCCCCGGACCCCGCGCCTCAAACGCCGGCGAGGCTGGGTTTCGGGGGTTCGGCTCCCGGGCCCCCGCGCCTCAATCGCCGGCGATGCTCTTGTTGGGGCTCCGCCCCAAGCCCCGCTCCTCAATCGCCGGAGGGGCTGGGATGTCCGCCGGAGGGGCTGCATTGCAGCCCGTCCGGCGATTGAGGACACGCCCGAAGGGCGTACGGGGTCTGGGGCGGAACCCCAGTTGAGGGAGCTATCCCCGCTGGCACGCCTCGCACCAGAAGAGATTGCGTGCGGCGAGACCGGCGGTGCGGATCTCGCCGCCGCAGACATGGCAGGGCAGCTTCGCCCGGCGGTAGACGTAGACCTCGCCACCGTGGTCGTCGACGCGCGGCGGGCGGCCCATCGCCTCTGGGGTGTGCTCGGGGCGGACGGTGTCGATGCGGTTGTTCCGTACGCCCTCGCGCATCAGCTCCACGAGGTCCGTCCAGATCGCGGTCCACTCGGCGCGGCGGAGGTCCCGGCCGACGCGGTAGGGGTCGATGCCGTGCCGGAAGAGGACTTCGGCGCGGTAGACATTGCCGACGCCCGCGATGACCTTCTGATCCATGAGCAGCGCGGCGACGGTGGTACGGGAGCGGGAGATACGGGCCCAGGCCCGGTCCGGATCCTGGTCGGCGCGCAGCGGGTCGGGGCCGAGGCGGTCGTGTATCGCCTGCTTCTCGCCGTCGGTGATGAGTGCGCAGGTGGTGGGGCCGCGCAGATCGACGTACGCGGTGGGGCCGGCCAGCCGCAGCCTGACCGTGTCGGTGGGCGGCGGCGCGGGGGCGTCGCCGAAGTTCACCTTGCCGAAGAGGCCGAGGTGGATATGGACCCAGCCGAGCGGGCCGAAGCCGAGGAAGAGGTGCTTGCCGTGCGCCTCGGTGGTCTCCAGGACCTGGCCGTCGACCAGCGCCGCACTGTCGGAGAACTTCCCCTGCGGGCTGGACGCCCGCACAGACCGGCCGCCGAACCTCTCGAAGTGGTCGGCGGCCAGTCGGTGGATCGTGTGCCCCTCGGGCATCAGCCCTGCTGCGGGTGGTGCGCCGGGATCGCGGGGAGCTCGCCGGTCTTCTCGTACTGCGAGAGCATCTCGATGCGGCGGGTGTGACGCTCCTCACCCGAGTACGGCGTAGTGAGGAAAATCTCGACGAACTTGGTCGACTCCTCCACCGTGTGCATCCGGCCGCCGATGGCGATGACGTTCGCGTTGTTGTGCTCGCGGCCGAGAGCGGCGGTCTGCTCGCTCCAGGCGAGTGCCGCGCGCACCCCCTTGACCTTGTTCGCGGCGATCTGCTCGCCGTTGCCGGAGCCCCCGATCACGATGCCGAGGCTCTCCGGGTCCGCGACCGTCTTCTCCGCGGCACGCAGGCAGAACGGCGGGTAGTCGTCCTGGGCGTCGTAGATGTGGGGACCGCAGTCGACGGGCTCGTGGCCATGGGCCGTGAGCCACTCGACGAGATGGTTCTTGAGTTCGAAGCCGGCATGGTCGGAGCCGAGGTACACGCGCATGTTCCGAGTGTGGCACGCGAGCGCCCGGGTAGCCGTCAGCGGGGTCAGGACCCATACGAGTCGTTCGCCTCCGCTTATCTCCTGGACCTAACGATCCGGAGACGGGACTTCACACATCAGGAGTCGCGGGTTTGAATGCGGGGGCTCGTAACCCGAGTGCTCTCGAACCTAAGGATTCGTCCATGACCTCGCAGCAGACCCTTACGAAGGAAGGCGAGCAGGCCGGTACGACCGGTAAGCCGCAGTCCTCCGACGGTCTCCAGGCCGGACTCAAGAACCGGCACCTGTCCATGATCGCCATCGGCGGTGTGATCGGCGCCGGCCTGTTCGTCGGCTCCGGTTCCGGTATCGCCGCGGCCGGCCCGGCCATCCTTCTGTCGTACGCACTCGTGGGCGCACTGGTCGTCTTCGTGATGCGGATGCTCGGTGAGATGGCCGCCGCCAACCCGACCTCCGGCTCCTTCTCCGCCTACGCGGACCGGGCGCTCGGCCGCTGGGCCGGGTTCTCGATCGGCTGGCTGTACTGGTTCTTCTGGGTCGTCGTGCTCGCGGTCGAGGCGACAGCCGGCGCGAAGATCCTCGAGGGCTGGGTGCCCGCGGTTCCGCAGTGGGGGTGGGCACTGATCGTGATGGTCGTGCTGACGGCGACGAATCTGGCGTCGGTGTCCTCGTACGGCGAGTTCGAGTTCTGGTTCGCGGGCATCAAGGTCGTCGCGATCGGCGCGTTCGTGGTGATCGGCATGCTCGCCGTCTTCGGAGTGCTGCCGGGCTCGGACAATGCCGGTGCGGGCTTCGCACACCTCACCGATGCCGGTGGATTCATGCCGCACGGTGCGGGCGCGATCCTGACCGGTGTGCTGATGGTCGTCTTCTCCTTCATGGGCAGCGAGATCGTGACGCTGGCGGCCGGTGAGTCGGAAGACCCGCAGCGGGCCGTCACCAAGGCCACGAACAGCGTGATCTGGCGGATCGGCGTCTTCTACCTGGGCTCGATCTTCGTGGTGCTGACGCTGCTGCCGTGGAACGACAAGTCGATCGTCGACAAGGGCTCGTACGTCGCCGCGCTCGACTCGATCGGCATCGCGCACGCCGGCGAGATCATGAACGTGATCGTGCTGACGGCGGTGCTTTCGTGCCTCAACTCGGGGCTGTACACCGCCTCGCGGATGGCGTTCTCGCTCGGCCGGCGCGGCGACGCGCCCAAGGCCTTCGCGCGGACGAACTCCCGGGGTGTGCCGCAGGTGGCCATCCTCGGCTCCGTGGTCTTCGGCTTCCTCGCCGTGTTCTTCAACTACAAGTGGCCGGACACCGTCTTCGCGTTCCTGCTGAACGCCTCCGGTGCGGTGGCGCTGTTCGTGTGGCTGGTCATCTGTGTCACCCAGCTGAGGATGCGCGGGATCATTCAGCGCGAGATGCCGGAGAAGCTCGTCGTGCGGATGTGGCTCTTCCCGTATCTGACGTGGCTGACCATCGCGATGATCACGTTCGTACTGGGCTACATGGTCTACGACGGCGGCGACGCGCGTAAGCAGGTACTGCTGTCGCTGCTCGTGGCGGCGCTGGTGATCGCGTTCGCGGTCGGGCGCCAGATGTTCAGGCCGAGCGTGTCGGCGGTCACGGCCGAGTCTGCGGTTTCGGCTGATGATGTCGATGCCGACGGCGCCCAGAGCGGTGCGCAGGACGCGGTCACCCGGTCGTAGGTGGTCCACACGCAAGGGGGCCCGCAGCCGTCGCCGGCTGCGGGCCCCCTTGCGTGTCGTCCCGGACGACAGTGCGATGCTGCGCGATCTGGACGCGGTGTCGGCGCGGGAGGTGCCGGCGCTGACCGGGCCCGATGCGCCGGTGATGTCCATGGTGCAGATCAACCATCTGGGCGGTGCGCTGGAGCGGGAGCCGAAGACTCCGAACGCGGTGCCGTTCCGCGACGCGCGCTATCTGGTGCGGGTGCTGAACCCGCTGGACGGCCCGGACCTGGACGCGGTCCGCGCCCTGCACGGGCGGGCGTTCGGGGTGCTGGAGCCGCTGACCGTGGGCCGCTCGCTCAACTTCGCCTTCGGCGGCGGCGACCGTACGCAGGGGCTGTGCGACGCCCCGGCGGCGGCGACCGTCCGCAGGGGCTGTGCGACGCCGAACGGCTGAAGAGGCTCGCCGGGGTCACGTCGCAGTACGACCCGGCGAACCTCTTCCGGCAGAACTACAACATCAGCCCCGGCGGCCGATGAGCTTCCAGGCGGTGGGCAGCGCGCCCATCGCCAGGGCGGCCTTCAGAGCGTCGCCGATGAGGAACGGCACCAGGCCCGCGGACACTGCCTGACCCATCGTCATCCCGGTGGCCAGGGCCAGGTACGGGACGCCGACCGCGTAGATGATCACGGAGCCGGCCACCATCGCGCCCGCGGTGCGCAGCACGGAGCGGTCGGCGCCGCGGCGCGCGAGGGCGCCGACGACCGTGGCGGCGAGCAGCATGCCGAGGATGTAGCCGAAGGACGGCATCGCATAGCCGGAAGCGCCCTCCGCGAACCACGGCATGCCCGCCATGCCGACCACCGCGTAGAGCGCGAGGGAGAGGAAGCCACGGCGGGCGCCGAGCGCGGTGCCGACGAGGAGCGCGGCGAAGGTCTGGCCGGAGACCGGGACCGGCGACCCCGGGACCGGGACGGTGAGCTGGGCCGCTATGCCGGTGAGTGCCGCACCGCCGACGACGAGCGCGATGTCCCGGGTACGGGAGGCGGGCAGCAGGTCGGCGAGGACCGCTCCGGGACGGGAGGTGACGGAAGCAGTACTCATCGGGACTCCGCGGGGGGTGAGGGCAGGTAAGGACACGGCGACGCTATCTCGCGGTGATCGCTCGATCACCATCAGCCGCCGACAAAGGCCGACGGAGCGCTTTGGTGGGGATCAAACAAAAGCCGCCCGTCATACGCGAGTTGGCGTGACGCTCGTCACTGAGGTCGGAGCGGCATGGGCCCGTTTTGCGCGGAGGGGCGGACTCCGGAGAGACTGTGGAGTCCCGCCAACCCGGCTGCCGCAGCGCTCCTGGTCGCGGCGGGACGCGAGGGACGTGTGCGACGCGTGCGCGACGTTGGCGACGCTGTGACGACGTGCGCAAGTGTTCACCTTGTGTGAGCATCGTGCCCGTATAGCGGACATACGTTCCTCGTAAGCGGGTCCCATGCCCAGACTGGTCCGCTCCCCCGCCTCAGCGACTGAACAGGGCACGCCCATGTCTCGGACCTCCGCGCCTGCGCCCGTCGACCAGCAGGCCGACGCTTCGCTCTCGCACGGACTCAAGCAACGCCATCTGTCGATGATCGCCCTTGGCGGTGTGATCGGCGCCGGACTCTTCGTCGGCTCCGGCGCCGGCATCGCCGCGGCCGGCCCGTCCATCGTCATCGCCTATGCGATTTCCGGCCTGCTCGTCATGCTCGTGATGCGCATGCTCGGCGAGATGTCGGCGGCGAACCCGGCCTCCGGCTCCTTCTCGGTGCACGCCGAGCGGGCGATCGGCCCCTGGGCCGGCTTCACCGCGGGCTGGGCGTTCTGGTTCCTGCTCTGCGTGGCCGTCGGCCTCGAGGGCATCGGCGCCGCGAAGATCATGACCGGCTGGCTGCCGGGCACACCGGAGTGGGCCTGGGTCGCCCTCTTCATGCTGGTGTTCTGCGGTACGAACCTGGCGGCGGTGAAGAACTTCGGCGAGTTCGAGTTCTGGTTCGCGGCGCTCAAGGTCGGCGCGATCGCGCTCTTCCTCGGCATCGGCGTGCTGGCGATCCTCGGCATCCTGCCGGGCACCGACGCGCCCGGCACCGCCAACCTCACGGGCGACGGCGGCTTCATGCCGAACGGCTCCGAAGGCCTCGTCGTGGGTCTGCTCGCCTCGGTCTTCGCGTACGGCGGCCTGGAGACGGTCACGATCGCCGCGGCCGAGTCCGAGCACCCGGTCCAGGGCGTCGCCAAGGCCGTGCGTACGGCGATGTGGCGCATCGCGATCTTCTACATCGGCTCGATGGCCGTCATCGTCACACTGGTCCCGTGGGGCGACCCGAAGGTCGTCGAGAAGGGCCCGTACGTCGCGACCCTCGACCACCTGGGCATCCCTGGTGCCGGCCAGATCATGAACGTGGTCGTGCTGGTCGCGCTGCTCTCCGCGATGAACGCCAACGTCTACGGCGCCTCCCGCATGGCCTGCTCGCTGGTGGCTCGCGGCCAGGGCCCGAAGGTGCTCGGCAAGGTCTTCAGCGGTGTGCCGCGCACTGCCGTACTGGTCTCCTCCGTCGTCGGTTTCGCGTGTGTGCTGCTCAGCTACTGGCGGCCCGACGATGTCTTCATGTGGCTGCTCAACATGATCGGCGCGATCATCCTGGTCGTGTGGATCTTCATCGCCGTCTCCCAACTCCTGCTCCGTCGCCGGATCGAGCGCGAGGCACCGGAGAAGCTGGTGGTGAGGATGTGGCTGTACCCGACGCTGACCTGGGTCGCGCTGGCGGGCATGGCGACGGTCTTCGTCCTGATGGCGCGCGAGGCGGACACGCGTGCGCAGCTGTACTACTCGGGTGGGCTGACGCTGGCGCTTGCGGCCGTGGGCTATGTGCGTCAGGTGAGGGCGGCGCGGGGCGGAGTGGAGAGGGTGGACGCGGAGCCGAGCGGGGCGGAGCCGAGCGACGCGTGAGGGATGACCGGGGCCGTCCGGTGGCCGGTTCGTCCTCAAACACCGGACGAGCTCAGATCGCCGGACCCGCTTGAGCTACCGCCAGGTCGGCGATCGGACGCGGCGCCCCGGACCGACTCACGCCGCCCGGTGGCCGGTTCGTCCTCAAACACCGGACGGGCTCAGATCGCCGGACCCGCTTGAGCTACCGCCAGGTCGGCGATCGGACGCGGCGCCCCGGACCGACTCACGCCGCCCGGTGGCCGGTTCGTCCTCAAACACCGGACGGGCTCAGATCGCCGGACCCGCTTGAGCTTCCGCCAGGTCGGCGATACGGCCCAGCGCATTGGACCCCCGGGCCGCCACGGCCCGGGGGTCCTCCGTGTCCGGGAAGCATCGCCCGTGCTTTTCGACGTCGCGCGCCCTCTATCCACACCGCGCGGCATATGACAATCTCGCCTCCCCGCTCCGCTCGCCGCGCCTCCGCCTCCCCGCGAACCAGGCGCGCGAGCGGATCGGCGACAGCCTGACGACCACCCTGGAGTCCTAGGACCATCGCCTGATCACCTCCGGCCTTCCTGCTGCTAGCCTGCACCTGCATAAGATGTGCAATAAGAAGCCGGAGGGACCGGACATGGCCACGTACACGCTTCCTGAACTTCCTTATGACTACGCGGCGCTCGAACCAGTCATCAACCCGGAGATCATCGAGCTCCACCACGACAAGCACCACGCCGCCTACGTCAAGGGCGCCAACGACACGCTCGAGCAGCTCGCGGAGGCGCGCGAGAAGGAAGCCTGGGGCTCGGTCAACGGCCTGGAGAAGAACCTCGCGTTCCATCTCTCCGGCCACATCCTGCACTCGATCTACTGGCACAACATGACCGGCAACGGCGGCGGCGAGCCGCTGGAGAAGGACGGCGTCGGCGAGCTCGCCGAGGCGATCGCCGAGTCGTTCGGCTCCTTCGCCGGATTCAAGTCCCAGCTGACCAAGGCCTCCGCGACCACGCAGGGCTCGGGCTGGGGCGTCCTCGCATACGAGCCGGTCAGCGGCCGTCTGATCGTCGAGCAGATCTACGACCACCAGGGCAATGTCGGCCAGGGCTCGGTCCCGATCCTGGTCTTCGACGCCTGGGAGCACGCCTTCTACCTTCAGTACAAGAACCAGAAGGTGGACTTCATCGAGGCGATGTGGAGGGTCGTCAACTGGCAGGACGTGGCGAAGCGTTATACGTCAGCCAAGCAGCGCGCGAACAACCTCCTGCTCGCTCCGTAGCACCGCCGCCGTAGCGCGTCGCCGTAACGCGTCGCCGTAACGCCACAGGGTCGTCCTGCTCGTGATCGTCTTCTCAACCTTCACCTGCAGGCGGATGAAAAGGGGCGGCCCCCGCGAGGATGTGACTCGCGGGGGCCGCCCGGTTTTGTGCTGTCGCTCCCACTTCGCCTCGGTCTAAACTCCCCGCCACCGACTGACGAGGGAGCGCCATGCCGAGGACCATGTGGTGCGACACCTGCAAGTCCGACGAGACTCACCGCCCGTTGAACGACGCCGAGAAAAAGTGGGCCAGGGACCGCACCGCCAGGAAGTACGTCGGCGACTTCTGGCTGTGCACCAAGCCGGCCTGCCGAAATCTCCGCACCGGCGGGAACAAACGTCCCTTTCCCGATCCCGTACGGCTGCCCCTGCCGGAGTGAATTCAGTCGAAGATCGGGCCCTGCGTACGCGTGCGCTTGATCTCGTAGAAGCCCGGGATGGACGCGACCATCAGCGTGCCGTCCCACAGCTTCGCCGCCTCCTCGCCCTTCGGGGCGGGAGTGACGACCGGGCCGAAGAAGGCGATCTGCTCGCCGTTGCTGCCGGGAACCGCGATGACCGGCGTGCCGACCTCCTGGCCCACCTTGTCGATGCCTTCCTTGTGCGAGGCGCGCAACTCGGTGTCGTACGCGTCGGAGTCGGCGTACTCGATCAGCTCCGCCGGCAGGCCGACCTCCTCCAGCGAGGCCACTATCGCCTCACGGGTTGCGCCCTCGCCGCGGTTGTGGAAGCGGGTGCCGAGCGCGGTGTAGAGCTTGCCGAGGACCTCGTCGCCGTACTTCTGCTGCGCGGCGATGACGACGCGGACCGGGCCCCACGCCTGCTTCATGCCCTCGCGGTACTTCTCCGGGAGCTCGTCGAGCTTGGGCTCATTCAGGACGGCGAGGCTCATCACATGCCAGCGGACCTCGACGTCGCGGACCTTCTCCACCTCGAGCATCCAGCGGGACGTCATCCAGGCCCAGGGACACAGGGGATCGAACCAGAAGTCGGCCGTGATCTTGCCGGGCTTGCCGTTCTCGGACATGTCTCTCCTCGTTAGCACGTCGCGTGTGCCTCGAACGGGCAACACCACCGCTCACCCGAGGATTCCCTGATACCGCGTGCCAGGTGCACATGGGAGGATCGGTGCTGTTCGAACGAGACACGAAGGAGTGCCCGTGCCCGGTGAGAATCTGTCCCGCGACGAGGCCCGTCAGCGGGCCGAGCTGCTGTCCGTCGACGGGTACGAGGTCGCCCTCGACCTGCGTTCGGCGGTCGGGGAGGCCGCGGAGGACTCCGGGCCGCGCACATTCCGTTCGGTGACGACGATCCGCTTCCGTTGTGCACAGCCGGGCGCCTCGACCTTCGCCGATCTGCTGGCGCCCGCCGTGACGGCCGTGACGCTGAACGGCGAAAAGCTGGACCCGGCCGCCGTCTTCGACGGCTCGCGGATCGCGCTGGACGGCCTCGCCGCGGAGAACGTGCTGGTCGTGGACGCGCAGTGTGCCTACAGCCGTACGGGCGAGGGGCTGCATCGCTTCATCGACCCGGAGGACGGCGAGGTCTACCTCTACACCCAGTACGAGCCGGCCGACGCGCGCCGTGTCTTCGTCACATTCGAACAGCCGGACCTGAAGGCGCCGTTCCGACTGGAGGTGACCGCGCCCGACGGCTGGACGGTCTGGAGCAACGGCACGGGCGCGCCCGACGGGGACGGGGTGTGGCGATTCGCCGAGACCAAGCCGATCTCGACATACATCACCGCGGTCGTCGCCGGTCCGTACCACTACGAGACCGACCTCTACACCCGGACGTTCGACGACGGTACGACGCTGGAGATCCCGCTCGGTGCCATGTGCCGCAAGGGGCTCGCCAGGCACTTCGACGCGGACGACATCTTCCTGGTGACAAAGCAGGGCCTGGACTTCTTCCACGACCACTTCGACTACCCGTACCCCTTCGGGAAGTACGACCAGGCGTTCGTGCCCGAGTACAACATCGGCGCGATGGAGAACCCCGGGTGTGTCACCTTCCGCGAGGAGTTCGTCTTCCGCGGGAAGGTGACACAGGCGTCGTACGAGCGCAGGGCCAACGTCATCCTGCACGAGATGGCGCATATGTGGTTCGGCGATCTGGTCACCATGCAGTGGTGGGACGACCTGTGGCTGAAGGAGTCGTTCGCGGACTTCATGGGCTCGTTCTCGCTGGTGGAGGCGACCCGGTTCAGCAACGGCTGGGTGACCTTCGCCAACAACCGCAAGTCGTGGGCGTACCGCGCAGATCAACTGCCGTCCACACATCCGATCACGGCCGACATCCATGACCTGGAGGCCGCGAAGCTCAACTTCGACGGGATCACGTACGCGAAGGGCGCGTCCGTGCTGAAGCAGCTGGTCGCGTATGTGGGGCGCGAGGCGTTCCTGGAAGGCGCGAGGCGCTACTTCAAGCGGCACGAATACGGGAACACGCGCCTCGGCGACCTGCTGTCGGTGCTTGCGGAGACGTCCGGGCGGGACATGGTGGCGTGGTCGCGGTCCTGGCTGCAGACGGCCGGCGTCAACTCCCTCACCCCGGTGCTCACGTACGACGCCGGTGACAGGATCACGCAGCTCGCGGTGGTCCAGGAGGCGGCCGAGTCGCATCCCGAGCTCCGGCCGCACCGGGTGGCGGTGGGGCTGTACCGGCGGTCGGGCGGGGAACTGGTGCGGTACGCGCTGGCGGAGGTGGACGTCGCCGGGCCGCGGACCGTCGTGGACGGGCTGACCGGGGCGGAGCGGCCGGACCTCGTGCTGGTCAACGACGAGGATCTGACGTACTGCAAGATCCGCTTCGACGAGGGCTCGCTGGCGACGCTGCGGGCACATCTGGGCGACATCACGGACCCGCTGGCGCGGGCGCTGTGCTGGTCGGCGCTGTGGAATCTGACCCGGGACGCGCTGATGCCGGCGCGGGACTTCATCGATCTGGTGCTGCGGTTCGCGGGGCGCGAGTCGGACATCGGTGTGCTGCAGATGCTGCACGCGTGGGCGCGCTCGGCGCTCCAGCACTACGCGGCGCCCGAGTGGCGCGAGCAGGGCGGGCGGCTGCTGGCGGAAGGCGCGCTGCGTGAACTGCGGCTGGCCGAGCCGGGCAGCCAGCACCAGCTGACGTGGGCGCGGTTCTTCGCGACGGCGGCGACGTCGGCGGCCGATCTGCAGCTGCTGCGGGGCCTGCTGGAAGGTACGGCGAAGATCGACGGCCTGGAGGTGGACCAGGAGCTGCGCTGGGCGTTCCTGGAGCCGCTGGCCTCGCACGGGGTGGCGGACGAGTCGGTCATCGCGGACGAGCTGGCCCGCGACGACACGGCCTCGGGCAAGCGCCACCAGATGCGGTGCCTGGCGGCACGGCCGTCGGCGGCGGTGAAGGACCAGGCGTGGGCGCAGGTCGTCGAGTCGGACACGCTCTCCAACGCGCTGGTGGAGGCGACGATTTCGGGCTTTGTGCAGGCGGGGCAGCGGGAGCTGCTGGCGCCGTACGCGTCGAAGTACTTCGAGGCGATCGAGCGGGTGTGGGCGGACCGGTCCATCCAGATCGGCATGGACGTGGTGAAGGGCCTGTTCCCCGGCCTGCAGGACGACGAGGGGACGCTGGCGGCGACGGACGCGTGGCTGAACGGCCACGCGGGCGCGCCGCCGGCGCTGCGGCGTCTGGTGCTGGAGGCACGGGACGACCTGGCGAGGGCGCTGCGGGGACAGGCGTGCGACGGGGGTGCGGGGGCGGGTGCCTGAGGGGTCTTCTCCCCCACCCCGCCCCTTCCCGTAACCGGGGGCAAGCCCCCGGACCCCCGGGTGGGACGTGGGGGACAAGGCCCCCACGCCCCCTGGCGGGATGCGGCAGCTACGCGCCGCCACGTGATTACGGGACCGGTCCCCCCGGCTCGGCGCGCATCCCGCACGCGACGCGCTGAGGACGGTCCTCCCCCGGCCCGGCATGGGCATCGCGGGCACGCAGCGTGGGGCCGCCGGCCCCCAACCCCCGGGCGGGACATGGGTGACGAGCCCCCCGCCCCGGAGGGATGCGGCAGCTACGCGCCGCCACGTGATTACGGGGCCGGTCGCCCCCGGCTCGGCGCGCATCCCGCACGCGACGCGCTGAGGGCGGTCCTCCCCCGGCCCGGCATGGGCATCGCGGGCACGCAGCGTGGGGCCGCCGGCCCCCAACCCCCGGGCGGGACATGGGTGACGAGCCCCCCGCCCCGGCGCGATGCGGCAGCTACGCGCCGCCACAGGACTGGCGGCCGGTCCCGCCCGGCCCGGCATGCCCCGGCATCGCGGGGCGGCCCTCCCCGGCATGCCCCCGGCATCCCGGGGTGCGGGGCAGGCGGGTGGTGGGGTGTGCTCGGTATGAAGTGGCTCTTTTCGGCAGTCGAACTCCCGTACTTTAGGACGGGCTTGTCCGGGTTTGTCGACGAGCTTGTAACAGCGGTTAGCGGGCCGTCCCAGCGCGGGAGTCTCCCGGACATGAAACACAACACCCCGCTTTCCCCCCTCCCTCTGAGCCACCTCGCCGACGTGCAGCGGCGCGTGCTGTCCGTCGCGCAGCTGCGCGCCCACGGCGTCTCGGCCGCCCGGACCACCGCCCAGTGCCGGCCCGGCGGGCCCTGGCAGCTGCTGCTGCCCGGTGTGTACCTCCTGCACCCCGGCCCGCCGACCAGCGAGGAGCGGCTGCACGGCGCACTGCTGTACGCCGGGCGGCCGGTAGTGCCCGCACAGGCCGGGCGGGACAAGACCGACGACGCGCTCCGGTACGGCGAGGCCATGATCACCGGGCTCGCCGCGCTCGCCCTGCGCGGATTCGCGGCCGCTCCGCCGCTGCTCTCGCTCGAGCGGATCGACGTCCTCGTGCCCCGCACCCGGCGGCTGCGGTCGACCGGATGCGCCCGGCTGGTCCGGGCGCACGCCCTGCCGCGACCGGAAGTGATCACCGGTCTGCCCGTCGCACCTGTGCCGCGCGCCCTCGCGGACGCCGTCGCGGAGCTTCCCGACGCCAAGGCCGTACGCCGGCTGCTCACCGAGGCGGTACGCGGCGGCCACTGCGAACCCGCCGCCGTCGTCAAGGAGTTGAACCGCGCGCGGCTGCTGAACCGGCCCCATGTGGTGGACGCCGTCGACTCACTGCTCGCCGAGGGGCGGGCGCTCGCCGAGGACCGGCTGTACGAGCTGGTGCGCACCGGCGGGCTCCCCGACCCCGTCTGGAACGTCGACCTGCGCCTCCCCGGCGGCCCCCATCTCGGCGGCATCGACGCCTACTGGCCCGAGCAGGCCGTCGCCGTCGAGCTGGACACCCGCGCGCCCCGCCACGACGAGGACGCGCTGTGGACGGAGTACGCCCGCAAGCGCGAGCATCTGGAGCGGCTCGGCATCACCGTCGTACACATCACGCCGAAGAAGCTGCGGGAGTCACTGGAGCAGCAGGCGACCGTGGTCCGTACGGCGCTGATGGCGGCGACCGACCGCGACCCGGCCGCATATGTGGTCGTGCTGCCGCGGTGAGCCGCCAACCTGGTCAGCCGCAGAACTCCGCCTCGACGACCGCCTCGCTGTCCCCCGCCCAGTCGCCGTTGAAGTTCAGCGCCAGCGAGTGGCTCCCGTCCCGGGTGATGAGCGCCTCGGACGCGGAACCGTGAATTCCGCCTCCGTGGCCCCAGACCTCGGTGCCACAGCTCGTCGTGTGCCGCATCAGGCCGAGACCGTAGCGGTTGTACGGCTCCTTCGGGTCCGTCGGGACGGTCGTGGTCATCTCCCGCAGTTGCCGCTGCGGCAGCAACTCGCCCTTCAGCAACGCCCGGTAGAAACGTTGCAGATCGGCGGAGTCGGAGACCATCTCGCCCGCCGACCCGGCGGCCGACGGGTTCAGTTCGGTCACGTCGTGGATCTTCGCCTTCGGGTCCTCGGACAGCTTCGAGTAGGCCCGACCGCTGGGGCGCGGCATCCGGGCCTCGGTCCCGGGCACGGAGGTGGCGCGCAGCTGGAGCGGGCGCAGGATCCGGCGCTCGATCTCGGACCCGTACGGACGTCCCGTCGCCCGTTCGACGACCATTCCGGCGAGGATGAAATTGGTGTTGGAGTACTTCCAGGCCGTGCCGGGGGTGAACTCGGGTCGGTGGCCCATCGCGAGCCCCACCAGCTGCCGCGGCGTCCATGTGTCGAAGCGGTGCTGGAAGAAGCCGTCGCCGAAGACCTTCTCCAGGAAGCCCGGGTCGCCGGTGTAGTTGTAGATCCCGCTGGTGTGGTTGAGAAGTTGTCTCAGAGTGATCCTGCGCCCGTCGTGGCCGTTGCCGCGCACCACACCGGGGAGCCACTGCTCCACGGTGTCGTCCAGGCTCAGTCTGCCTTCGGCCTCCAGCTGGAGCACGACTGTGGCGACGAAGGTCTTGGTGATGGACCCGACGCGGAAGCGGTCCTGCGGCAGCCGCTCGCGCCCGGTCCGCAGGTTCGCCACGCCGGCCGTGCCGCTCCAGATGCCGTCGCGGTCGCGCGCCTGGGCGACGACTCCGGGCACTCCGTCGCGTACGGCGGCCTCGATCGCCCGCTGGGTGCTGCGGTGGGTGCCGCCCGTCTCGCCCGTCCCGCCCGTCCCGCTGTCCGCGGCGGCGGGGTTCACCAGGGCGGCGGCGGCCAGGGCTGCCACCGCCACCGCTCCCGTCAACGCCGCCCGGACCGTACGTACCGTACGCAATGACATGCCAGTCCCCTGTCTTCCGCTGCTCTTCCACTGCTCTTCCGCTGCTCTTCGACCGCTTTACGGCTGCGGTCGACTGAGGGGACTCGGGCGGAGCGTGCGGCGTTGCCCGGGGTGGAAGAGTTGAGCGGCTATCAGCCTTTTCCGGCGATCCGGCCCACCGGGGGCCGCGAACGCCACAACGCAAGACCGATGTCGACAAGTTCGACCCGCTCCAGACCTGTCACCGCGTCCAGCGGATGCCACGCGGCGAGGTCCGTCGACCCGTCCGTCTCATGGCGCAGCTCGCCGCCGGCGATCCGGCCCTCGTAGACGATGCGCAGCCCCTGGAAGTCGGCGAACGCACCGAGCTTGCGCGGGTACTGGCGGCGGATGGTGTCGATGCCGAGCAGCGCGGTCATTTCGGAGGCGTACCCCGTCTCCTCCTCGACCTCGCGGACGACCGTCTCGAGCGGGTCCTCCCCGTGGTCCATGCCACCGCCGGGCAGCGTCCACTTCTTGACGCCGTCGCGGGCCACCCAGCGGGCGAGCAGGATCTGTTCCTCCCATACGCACACGGCGTAGGCCGCAACTCGCAACTCCCTGTTCCGCAACTGCCTGTTCATGCGGTGAGGGTAGAGGTACGGACGCCGACGGACTTCGGACGGGCAGGTTTCGGACGGGTGGGTCGCAGGCGAGCGGGTTTCGCACGGGCGGGTCAGACGGTCGGGTTGGCGGGCGAGTACTCGGGGGCGGACCAGCGCAGCGGGCTGGCCGCCTCGGTCTCGACGACCTGCTCGACGGTGAACCGGGTGGTGCGGCCCGCATCGGAGTAGTCGGTGTGCGCGGTACCGGCGAGCTGGAGCGTGGTTCCGGTGCTCCAGTCGAGGAAGAGCAGTCCGGCGCGGGGGTCCCTCTCGAGGTTGCCCAGCGTCAGGAACATCGCATTGCCCGGATAGTCCTGCCAGCTCAGCGTCGTGGGCGAGGTGACCCGCACAAAGCCGGGGTTGCCACCGCGATGGCTGGCATCGACGCCTTCCGGCGTGCCGGTGGCGATGAAGAAGGTGTCGGCGGCGCGAACGAACTGCTCCTGGTCAGAGGTGAGGTGTCCACCGAGCCGGACGTCGCCGGCCAGGTCCCCGCCGTCCGGGCCGACTGCGTACAGCTCCCGCTTCTGCAGATACTTCGGGCAGTTGGCGAAGACCCGCTCGGCCTCGATCGCAAGGCCGCGCGCCGATGGGCGGGCCGTACCGTCCAGCCGCATCCGGCGGCGGGTGCGCGGGTCGAGTGCGATCGTGCCGACGGGCAGGGGGCCCGCGGCGAGGGCGCCGGCGAGCGGGTCGCCCTGGTGGACGCTGCCGGCGACCGAGATGGAGTGCGCCCCCGTGGCCCGTACGAAACCGGGCGGGCCGGTGAGCAGCGAGGCCCACATCCGGCCCGCCGCGTCCGCCGCGCCGAGCACCAGCATGGGCTGGAGGCCCAGGAAGGCGGCGGCGACCGGCTTGATGCCGTCGCCGATGGAGCGGCCTACGTGCGCGGCCTGGTCGGATACGCCGACGCGCCGCTGCACGGCGAGCGAGCCATGATGGTACGGCTCCTGATACGGGTCCACGGTGGCCAACTCCCTTAGAAGAAACCGCAGGTGGGCGCTGCCGCGGTCGGTACGGGAGCGCCCTCGGCGCCCGAGGGGGCATAGATCTCGAGACGGGTGCCGTCCGGGTCGTGGAAGAAGATCCCGCCGGAGGCCGCGCCCTCGCCGTGGGCGACCACACCCTCGTGGGCGAAGTCGACGCCGAGCATCTTCAGCCGCGCCTCGGCCGCGCGGACCTGCTCGATGGATTCGGCCTCGAAGGCGAGGTGGTGCAGCCCGGCGAGCGCGGGCGCGTACGCCCCGTCCGCCTGCTGCCAGAGCGTGAGGACGAGCTGCCCGTCCCGGCCGAGGAAGGCGAAGCGGCGGCCTTCGTCCTTGCCCTGGCCGAGTACGTCGAAGCCGAGGGCATCCCCGTAGAAGGGGAGCGAACGGTCGAGATCGGTGACATTGAGGCCGATATGGCCGGTACGCAGAGCGCTGGTCGCCGTCATGGCACACCTTCCGGAAGTCGATACGAGCTAACCGCTTAATTCGACTTTAGAGGTTAGAATCGAGCGGGTCAACCGGTCACGTACTCTTGAAGGGTTAGCTACGGGAGGAGCCCAGGGATGCCCGCCATGTCCGATCCACGGCCGCTCACCGGCGAGCCGGTCTCCCTCGACCTGCTCAACACCCGGTGGATGCAGGACGGCGTACGCCAGGACCTGCTGACCGGGGTCGACGGGCTGCGCATCTGGCTGACGGCGAACGGCCTCGCGGAACGGTTCACCGCGGACGCGGCCACCCTGGAGCGGACGGTGACCGCCCGCGACGCGCTCGCCGCCCTCGTCGACAGCCCCGGCGACCCGGAGGCCGCCGCCCTCGTCGACGAGGTGCTCGGCCATGGGCGCATCCGCGCCAAACTCACCGCGGACGGTCCCGGCGAGGAGGCGGAATTCGCGGACCCGGCCTGGGGTCCCGGCTGGACCGCCGCCCGCGGCCACCTCGATCTGCTGCGCACCGCGCCCGACCGGATCCGCGGCTGCGCACATGAGGCGTGCATCCTGCACTTCTTCGACACATCACGGAACGGCACGCGCCGCTGGTGCTCCATGGCGGTGTGCGGCAACCGCGCGAAGGCGTCGCGGCACTACGCCCGCACCCACGAGGACTGAGGCCGCCGCCCGCGGGTCCCGGCGGCTGATCCCGGGCGAGTGTCCTGACCGCTGGTCCCGGCCGAGTGTCCTGACCGCGGGTCCCGCCCGCAGGTCCCGGCCGCAGGTCCCGGCCGAGTGTCCTGACCGCGGGTCCCGCCCGCAGGTCCCCACCACGGGTCCCGGCCGGAGAAGCACCCAATTGTCCCGCATGGCGTATCCGCCACAGTGGCGGATCTACGCCATGACCGAGTCCCGTCGCTGCCAACCCTCCACAAACCCCTGTCACTTACGAAAGGCTGAGCGGTCATCCGGCACCGAATTCCGGACCCTACCTTTCACATACAGGGATGCTGATGACCCCCGAATCCCAGAGCTCCATTCCAGGGCGCTCCGTACCAGGTCACAGACGCGCGGCCCGTATAGCGGCCGCCGCGTCGCTCGTGACCGCACTGATCGCGGCGGGCGCCGCGCCTGCCTTCTCGGCCGCGCCCGCCGACGATCCGGGCACCTCCGGCGTCAAGGCCAAGTCCTCTTCCGACAAGCTCGGTTCGGCCGACGCCGAACTTCTCGCCCAGGCCGAGGCCAAGGGCGAGAAGAGCGTCACCGTGATGGTCGCCACCGCACCCGGCGCGACCGAGCAGGTCGTCGGGCAGCTGGACGCCGTCCAGGGCGCCGTCGTGGGCAGGACGTTCGACCAGCTCGGTTACGTACGGGCCACCCTTCCCACCGCCAAGGCGGAGGCCGCGCTGAAGGCGGCCGCCAAGCTCTCCAGCGTCCACGGCATCGATCTCAAGCACGAGGTCAAGCTGGACGACCCGACCCCGGCGGCAGACACCACCAAGGCCGCGGGCACCGCGGGTACGCAGGCCGCGAAGTACCCGGCGCCAGGAAAGGACACCCCGGCGAAGAACCCGTACAACCCGTCCTTCGAGACCGGCGCGGTGGACTTCGTCAAGCAGCACCCCAAGGCCGACGGCCGCGGCGTGACGATCGGCATCCTGGACTCCGGTGTCGACCTCGGCCACCCCGCGCTGCAGAAGACCACCACCGGCGAGCGCAAGATCGTCGACTGGGTCACCGCGACCGACCCGGTGGCGGACGGCGACGGGACCTGGCGCCGGATGTCGCTCGACGTCAGCGGGCCGACGTTCACCGTCAACGGCCGTACGTACTCCGCCCCGGCGGGCGCGTACAAGTTCAACCTCTTCGCCGAGGCCGCCACCAAGGGCGGCGACATGGCCGGTGACCTCAACCGGGACGGCGACACGACCGACGTCTGGGGCGTGCTGTACGACCCGGGCACCCGCACCGCCACCGTCGACCTCGACAATGACGGGAACTTCTCGAACGACACCGTGATGAAGCCGTACAAGAACGGCTTCCAGATCGGCCACTTCGGCAAGGACAACCCGGCGACCGACGTCGTCGAGCAGATCCCGTTCGTCATCGAGGTCCGCAAGGACGTCGTATACAACGACGCGGGCGCCAAGGCCGACTACGTCAACATCGGCGTCATCGAGAGCGAGCACGGCACCCACGTCGCCGGCATCACCGCCGCCAACAGCCTCTTCGGCGGCAAGATGAACGGTGAGGCGCCCGGCGCCAAACTGGTCTCCTCGCGCGCCTGCACCTGGAGCGGCGGCTGCACCAACATCGCGCTCACCGAGGGCATGGCCGACCTGGTCATCAACCGCGGCGTGGACATCATCAACATGTCCATCGGCGGTCTGCCCGCGCTGAACGACGGCAACAACGCCCGCTCCGAGCTCTACACCCGCCTCATCGACACCTACGGCGTCCAGCTGGTCATCTCGGCCGGCAACGAGGGTCCGGGCACCAACACCATCGGCGACCCGGGCCTCGCCGACAAGGTCATCTCGGTCGGCGCCGCCATCTCCCAGGAGACCTGGGCCGCCAACTACGGCTCCGCGGTGACCAAGAAGTACGCCATGCTCCCCTTCTCCTCCCGCGGCCCGCGCGAGGACGGCGGCTTCGCGCCGATCATCACCGCGCCCGGCGCCTCCATCAACACCACCCAGACCTGGCTGCCCGGCAGCCCGGTCGCGGAGGCGGGCTACCAGCTCCCGGCCGGCTACTCCATGCTGCAGGGCACCTCGATGTCCTCGCCGCAGGCCGCGGGCGCGAGCGCACTGCTGCTCTCGGCCGCCAAGCAGCGGCACATCGAGCTGACCCCGGCGAAGCTGCGCACGGCGCTGACCAGCACCGCGCACCGTATCCCCGGAGTGCAGGCGCATGAGCAGGGCTCCGGCCTGATCAACATCGTGGACGCATGGGACGCCATCGAGGACGGCGCCACCGCCCATGAGTACAGCGTCAAGGCCCCGGTCGACACCGCGATCGACTTCGCGCTGAAGACCCCCGGCTTCGGCACCGGTCTCTACGACCGCGAGGGCGGTCTGAAGGCCGGCCAGAAGAAGTCCTACGACGTCGTCATCACGCGGACGACCGGACCGGACCGCCCCGTGCGGCACGAACTGGACTGGAAGTACAACGACGGCACCTTCGACCTGCCCGGCAGCGGCGCGGTCACGCTGCCGCTGAACACCCCGGTCACCGTCAAGGTCGAGGCCAGTCCCCGGACGGCCGGTCTGCACAGCGCGATCCTGGAGGCGGACGACCCGCGCACCGAGGGCGTGGACAAGCAGATCATGACGACCGTGGTCGTCTCCAAGGAGCTCGCGAAGCCTGCGTACACCTTCTCGGCGTCCGGCTCGGTGCAGCGCAACAGCCACAAGTCGTACTTCATCACGGTGCCCGAGGGCGCGAAGAACCTCGAGGTCGCGCTCGGCGGTCTGGCCGCCAAGAGCCAGACCCGGTTCATCGGCATCCACCCGTACGGCGTGGGAGTCGAGGACAGCTCGACGATCTTCTGCTACCCCAATTACAACAATCCGGCGAACACCTGCCGTCCGGACTTGCGCTCGTACCCCGAGCCGACCCCGGGCGTCTGGGAGATCGAGGTCGAGTCGCGGCGTACGTCTCCGCTGCTCGACAACCCGTACAAGCTGGACGTCAGCCTGCTGGGCGCGTCCTTCGACCCGGCCGTCAAGACGCTCCCCGAGGCGAAGGTCGGTACGCCGGCCCCTGTCGAGTGGAAGGTCACCAACGGCTTCGCCGCGATCGACGGCAAGCTCGCGGGCGGTTCGCTGGGCTCGGCCAAGGTCGCCCGTCCGTCCATCAAGAACGGTGAGTCTCAGGAGTCGACCGTCACCGTCGGTGAGGGCGTCGAGCGTCTCGATGTCGCCATCGGCGGGGTCTCCGACACCGGCGCCGACCTGGACCTGACCGTCCTGCTGAACGGTGTCCGGGTCGGACAGTCGGCGGACGGCGACTCGGAGGAGGCGGTGAGCCTGCTCAAGCCGGCCGCCGGCACCTACACCATCGTGGTCGACGGCTACTCCGTCCCGGCCGGGACCACCGAGTACAACTACCGCGATGTGTTCTTCTCGCCCTCGCTCGGCTCGGTCAAGGTCGACTCGACGAAGCCGGTCAAGCTCGCCAATGGAGCGTCGGCGCAGGTCAGCGCCGAGGTTCTGGTGGGCGGCCCGGCTCCCGAGGGACGTCAGTTCTTCGGCGAGGTGCAGCTGCTGAACGCACACGGCACGGCCGCGGGCGCCGGCAGCGTGGTGATCGAGAAGGTCACTCCGTAACGGTGTGATGTGACGGCGCGAGCCGTACGACGGCGGGGCGGGCGCTCTTCGGAGCACCCGCCCCGTCGGCATGTCCTGTCTCACACGTCCCGAAGCCCGGACAATGGATTGGACAAGAGGACCCAGGTCATACGCATCATGGGCAGGCTGCCCGCGTCGTACGCACAGACAGAAGGAGTCACCGTGAGGGTCGGAATCGTCGGAGCCACCGGTCAGGTCGGCGGAGTCATGCGCAAGATCCTCTCCGAGCGAAAGTTCCCGATCGACGAGCTTCGTCTGTTCGCCTCCGCACGGTCGGCCGGATCCACCCTCGAGTGGGAGGGCCAGGAGATCACCGTCGAGGACGCGACCGCCGCCGACTACTCCGGTCTGGACATCGTGCTCTTCTCGGCCGGTGGCGCGACCTCCAAGGCGCTCGCCGAGAAGGTCGCCTCGCAGGGCGCCGTCGTGATCGACAACTCCTCGGCCTGGCGCCGTGACCCCGAGGTGCCGCTGGTCGTCTCCGAGGTCAACGCGCACGCGATCAAGAACCGGCCCAAGGGCATCATCGCCAACCCGAACTGCACGACGATGGCAGCGATGCCGGTGCTGCGCCCGCTGCATGAGGAGGCCGGTCTCAGCGCGATGGTCGCCACCACCTACCAGGCCGTGTCCGGCTCGGGTCTGGCCGGTGTCGCCGAGCTGCACGCGCAGGCCTGCCAGGTCTCCGAGGCCGCCGACCAGCTGACCTTCGACGGCGGCGCGGTCGACTTCCCCGAGCCCGGCGTCTACAAGCGCCCCATCGCCTTCAACGTCCTGCCGCTGGCGGGCAACCTCGTCGACGACGGCTCCTTCGAGACCGACGAGGAGCAGAAGCTCCGCAACGAGTCCCGCAAGATCCTGGAGATCCCCGAGCTCAAGGTCTCCGGCACCTGTGTGCGCGTCCCGGTCTTCTCCGGCCACTCGCTGCAGGTCAACGCCCGCTTCGAGCGCCCGATCAGCGTGGAGCGCGCGCAGGAGCTGCTGAAGGACGCCCCCGGCGTCGAGCTCTCCGAGATCCCGACCCCGCTGCAGGCGGCCGGCAAGGACGCCTCGTACGTGGGCCGCATCCGCAACGACGAGACCGTGGAGAACGGCCTCGCGCTGTTCCTCTCCAACGACAACCTCCGCAAGGGCGCGGCGCTGAACGCGGTGCAGATCGCGGAGCTGGTCGCGGCGGAGCTGCGCGCGTAGCGGTCGTGTCCTCAATCGCCGGCGGGGCTGAATTTTTCAGCCCCGCCGACGTTTGAGGCGCGGGGTCCGGGGCGGAGCCCCGGCTCCCCCGCACTGCGCCGAACCCGCGTCCCACGGCACCCGCATTAAGGCGGGCAGCCGCACCTCGCCCCGTGGAAGGATGGCCACAAACGTCACGAACCGAGGAGATGACAGCGTGCCTGGCACGAATCTGACCCGCGAAGAGGCGCAACAGCGGGCCCGCCTGCTGACCGTCGACTCGTACGAGATCGACCTCGACCTGAGCTCGGCGCAGGAGGACGGCACCTTCCGGTCCGTGACCACCGTGCGCTTCGAGTCCGCCGAGGACGGTGCGGAGACCTTCATCGACCTGGTCGCCCCGGCCGTCCACCAGGTTGTGCTGAACGGCAAGGCGCTGGATGTCGCCGCCGTTTTCCGGGACTCGCGGATCGCGCTGCCGCATCTGTACGCGGGCCCGAACGAACTGACGGTGGTCGCGGACTGCGGGTACACCAACACCGGTGAGGGGCTGCACCGCTTCGTCGACCCGGTGGACCAGCAGACTTACCTCTACACGCAGTTCGAGGTGCCGGACGCGCGCCGCGTCTTCGCCTCGTTCGAGCAGCCGGACCTGAAGGCGACGTTCCAGTTCACCGTGAAGGCCCCCGAGGGCTGGACGGTCGTCTCGAACTCCCCGCTGCAGCAGGCGGAGGGGGCGGAGCCCAAGGACAATGTCTGGCGCTTCGAGCCGACGCCACGGATCTCCACGTACATCACGGCGCTGATCGTCGGTCCGTACCACTCGGTCCACAGCAGCTACGAGAAGGACGGCCAGTCCGTTCCGCTCGGTGTGTACTGCCGCCCCTCGCTGGCCGAGTTCCTGGACTCCGACGCGATCTTCGAGGTCACGCGGCAGGGCTTCGACTGGTTCCAGGAGAAGTTCGACTACGCCTACCCCTTCGCAAAGTACGACCAGCTCTTCGTGCCGGAGTTCAACGCGGGCGCGATGGAGAACGCGGGCGCGGTGACCATCCGCGACCAGTACATCTTCCGCTCGAAGGTGACGGACGCGGCGTACGAGGTGCGTGCGGAGACGATCCTGCACGAGCTGGCCCACATGTGGTTCGGCGACCTGGTCACCATGGAGTGGTGGAACGACCTGTGGCTGAACGAGTCGTTCGCCACGTACACCTCGATCGCCTGCCAGGCGTACGCGCCGGGCTCGAAGTGGCCGCACGCCTGGACGACGTTCGCGAACTCCATGAAGACCTGGGCGTACCGGCAGGACCAGTTGCCGTCGACCCACCCGATCATGGCCGAAATCCGCGACCTCGACGACGTTCTCGTGAACTTCGACGGCATCACGTACGCCAAGGGCGCGTCGGTGCTGAAGCAGCTCGTCGCGTACGTCGGCATGGACGAGTTCTTCCAGGGCGTGCAGGCGTACTTCAAGGCGCACGCGTACGGCAACACCCAGCTGTCCGATCTGCTGGGCGCGCTGGAGGAGACCTCGGGCCGTGATCTGAAGACCTGGTCGCAGAAGTGGCTGCAGACGGCGGGCATCAACATCCTGCGCCCGGAGATCGAGATCTCCGAGGAGGGGTACGTCACGTCCTTCTCCGTACGCCAGGAGGCACCGGCCCTGCCGACAGGCGCGAAGGGCGAGCCGACCCTGCGCCCGCACCGGATCGCGATCGGCTGCTACGACCTCGACGAGAACGGCAAGCTGGTCCGTACGAACCGGATCGAGCTGGACGTGGACGGCGAGCGCACGGATGTGCCGTTCCCGCAGAACACCCGCCGTCCCGCGGTGATCCTGCTCAACGACGACGACCTTACGTATGCAAAGGTCCGGCTCGACGAGGAGTCGCTGCGGGTCGTGACCGAGCACCTCGGTGACTTCACCGAGTCGCTGCCGCGGGCGCTGTGCTGGGCCTCCGCCTGGGACATGACGCGCGACGGCGAGCTGGCCGCGCGGGACTATCTGTCCCTGGTCCTCTCCGGCATCGGCAAGGAGTCGGACATCGGCGTCGTGCAGTCGCTGCACCGCCAGGTGAAGCTGGCGATCGACCTGTACGCGGCACCGCAGTGGCGCGAGACGGGTCTGACGCAGTGGACCGAGGCGACGCTGGCGCATCTGCGCGCGGCCGAACCGGGCAGCGACCACCAGTTGGCGTGGGCCCGCGCCTTCGCCGCGACCGCGCGGACGCCGCAGCAGCTCGACCTGCTGCAGGCGCTGCTCGACGGCACGGAGTCCATCGAGGGCCTGGCCGTGGACACCGAGCTGCGGTGGGCGTTCGTGGAGCGGCTTGCGGCGGTCGGAGTGCTCGACGAGGAGGAGATCGCGGCGGAGTACGAGCGGGACAAGACGGCGGCGGGCGAGCGCCACGCGACCACGGCGCGCGCTGCCCGGCCGACGGCGGAGGCGAAGGCGGAGGCCTGGGCCTCGGTCGTCGAGTCCGACAAGCTGCCGAACGCCGTTCAGGAAGCGGTCATCGCGGGCTTCGTCCAGACCGATCAGCGCGAGCTGCTCGCCCCGTACTCGGAGAAGTTCTTCGCGGCGGTGAAGGGCGTGTGGGAGTCCCGCAGCCATGAGATCGCCCAGCAGATCGCGGTCGGGCTCTACCCCTCGCTCCAGGTCTCGCAGGACACGCTGGACGCGACGGACGCCTGGCTGGACTCGGCGGAGCCGAATGCGGCGCTGCGGCGGCTGATTTCGGAATCGCGCGCGGGCGTCGAACGGGCGCTGAAGGCGCAGGCGGTGGACGCCGCGGCTGCACAGCAGTAGCCGTCGCCGTTGCCGTAACAGCACAGAAGGGGCGCCCCGGGCCGTACGGTCCGGGGCGCCCTCGTGTTTCCAGGGCGCGAACTTCCCGCCAATTCTGTGACCCCCCGTCAACCTCCGTTCTTCGACGCCGATATGCTCCGTGCCCGTCGTCATATGATCTTTCTCGTTCGATTCTGAGGATGCTGATGGTTCGACAGGGAACGTCGACCGGAAATCCGCGGCCCCTGGCCAGCTTCGGGTGGCTGCTGCCCGTCGCCGTGACCGTTGCGGCCGCGGCCGCGGCCGTCTTCCTGGTCTCCGCGTCGGCTCGCACCGCGGTGCTCTGGATCGGTGTCGCGGCGGTCGTCGCGGTCGCCGTCACCTGCGCCGAGGCCGCACGCCGCGGCAGGGTGATCGAGGGGCTCCACGGCAGACTCGCGGAGCGGGAGGCTGCGCTCTCGCGGCAGCAGGCCGAGACCGCACGCCTCGCCGGCGAGCTGCTGCCCCAGGTGGTGGAGCAGCTGCGCAAGGGCGAGTTCCCCGAGGACGTACTGGACGCGCTCGACGCACCGGCAGAGCACCGGGCGGTGCTGCGCTCGGTGCTCGACGCCGTCGTCGCCGAGGAGGACCTGCGTGAGTCCGCGCAGCGCGCCTTCGTGAACATCGCCCGTCGAGTTCAGGCCATCGTGCACCAACAGGCCCAGGAACTCCGTGAGATGGAGGACCGGCACGGCAAGGCTCCGGACGTCTTCGGCGATCTGCTCCGCATCGACCACGGCACCGCGCTGATCGGCCGGCTCGCCGACTCCATCGCCGTACTCGGCGGCGCGCGGCCCGGCCGCCAGTGGAGCAAGGCCGTACCGCTCTACAGCGTGATGCGCGGCGCCATGTCGCGGATCATCGACTACCAGCGGGTGGAGCTGCACTCGGTCTCCGAGGTCGCCGTCGTCGGCACCGCCGTCGAGCCGCTGATCCACGCGCTCGCCGAGCTGCTCGACAACGCCACCCGCTACTCGCCGCCGCAGACCAGGGTCCATCTCACCGCCGTCGATGTGCAGTCGGGCATCGCCATCGAGATCGAGGACGGCGGCGTGAGCATGAGCGAGGAGGCCCGCAAGCGGGCCGAGCGCATGCTCCGCCAGGCCCAGCAGGGCATCGACGTCAACGACCTGGGCGAGACCCCCCGCCTCGGCCTCGCCGTGGTCGGCCGACTGGCGCAGGTGTACGGCTTCCAGGTCTCGCTGCGCTCCTCGGCGTACGGCGGTGTGCGCGCCGTCCTCGTCGTCCCGCAGGAACTGATCACCACGGCCGCTTCGGCGACCGGCCTTGCGCACGGCATCGGCACCGCCTCCGGCCCCCGCCCGGCCGACCGGGCCCTCGAGGAGCGGCTGCCCAGGCCAGTCACCGGACCCATGACAGCAGACGACGAGGTCCCGATCGTGACCGAACGGACCATGACAGGTCTGCCGCAGCGGCGCCGCAAGGCCCGCGTCACCGCACCGGCCGCCGACACCGCCACCGCGCCCGAGCCGGAGCAGTCACCCCCGGTACAGCCGGGCATGTGGCTGTCCGCCTTCCAGAGCGGGCTGTCCGGTGAGCCCACCCAGACGAGCAAGGGGAACACGCAGCCATGATTCAGCAGCAGTCCAACCAGACCAACATGGACTGGATGCTCAAGGACCTGGCCGAGGGTGTTCCCCAGACCAGGAACGTGGTCGTGCTGTCCGCGGACGGACTGCGCATGGCCCAGTTCGGCGCGGACACCGACACCGCCGACCGGCTCGCTGCCGCGTGCGCCGGACTGCAGAGCCTGGCGGGTGCCGTCGCGAGCGAACTCCCGCACAGCAACGGGCAGATGCATCTCGTCGTCATCGAGATGAACGGCGGTTTCTTCTACCTGATGGCGGCCGGCTCGGGTGCCTATCTCGCTGTGCTGGCCGACGAGGGTGTCGACGCCGGGCTGATGGGCCACCGGATGCGCGATCTGGTGCTGCGGATCGGAGAGCATCTCAGCACGCCGCCGCGGCACGAGGGACAGACCGCGTGAGCAACCCGGGCGGGGACTGGGAAGAGAGCAGTCCCGAGCGGCTCTACGTCATCACCGGCGGCCGCAGCGGCTCCTCCGCGCCCACCACTCTCGACCTGGTCACGCTGATCGTCGCCAGGTCGGGCCCCCGGCCCGGTGTCCAGCCCGAGCACGCGGCGATCATCCGGCTCTGCCAGGCCCCGCTTTCGGTGGCCGAGCTCTCCGCGTATCTGAGCCTTCCGGTGAGTGTTGTCACCGTACTGCTCAGCGATCTGCTGGCCGACAACCAGGTGATTGCCCGCGCACCGGTCCAGGCCGCCCAACTCCCCGACCGTGCTTTGATTGAGGCAGTGATCCATGGACTTCAGAAGCTCTGAGCAGGCCGTGGGGCCGCGGAGCGAGGACGTGCTGCCCGAGACGGCCACCGCCGCCGTCAAGGTGGTCATCGTGGGCGGCTTCGGCGTCGGCAAGACGACCCTGGTCGGCTCGGTGAGCGAGATCAGACCGCTGACGACCGAGGAGACCATGACCCAGGCCGGGGTCGGGGTCGACGACATCCAGGGCGTGGAGCGCAAGACCTCGACGACCGTCGCCATGGACTTCGGCCGCATCAGCATCAACGAGGAGCTGGTGCTGTATCTCTTCGGCACCCCGGGCCAGGAGCGCTTCTGGTTCCTGTGGCGCGGCCTGTTCGAGGGCGCGCTGGGCGCGGTGGTGCTGGTCGACACCCGACGGCTCGAGGTCAGCTTCGACGTCATCGGGCGGCTGGAGGAGCGCGGTGTGCCCTTCGTGGTCGCCATCAACTCCTTCCCCGATGCGCCGGGTTACTCCCTCGACGATGTTCGCGGCGCCCTCGATCTGCCGGCGGAGGTACCGGTCATCGGCTGTGACGCGCGCGAGCGCGCCTCCAGCCGCGACGTGCTGGTGACGCTGATGCGCTATCTGCAGTCCCTCGCCGCTCAGCCGGAGGCGTCGTAACCACGCCGGAGGCCGGACTCGCACCGCCTCCGGGCTGAGCTGCCACGGCAGGGGCCCTGGGGTGCCCTGTCCGCAGCTCCTGGTGGAGGTCGCTGTTCCGTTCCGGCCGACAATGTCGACGCACTGCCTGATAGCTGGGGGATTGTCCTGTTGGAATCAGCCATCACTGCTCAGTACGATGCGTGATAGTTGATCACCAAGGGGTGCCCGTGGCGCGTGTTACGACAGTGACAACGCGTCGCACCCGGCATGGAGAGGTAGGCAGACATGGAGCCTGAGCCGCCAGTTCCGCCGATCTTCTCTCCCATCCCACCGGCGATCCATCCGCGCCATGCGGATATAGACGTACAGACAGCGGCCTGGGCGGAAACGTTTCGCATCGGGTCCGACGAGCTGCGCGCCAAACTCGTCAGACAGGACATCGGCACCTTCTCCGCCCGGATCCTGCCGGAGGGCCGCGAGGAAGTCGTCTCCCTCCTCGCGGACTTCGTTCTCTGGCTCTTCGGCGTGGACGACGAGCACTGCGAGGAGGGCGAACTCGGCCGACGGCCGGACGATCTGGCAGGACTGCTGCACCGGCTGCTGCGTATCGCGCAGAACCCGGAAGCCTCCATGCTGCTGGACGACCCGCTGGCCGCCGGGCTGCGGGACCTGCGGCTCAGGAGCAGCCGGTACGGCACAGCGGGGCAGACGGCCCGCTGGGCGGACGCACTCCGGGAGTACTTCTTCTCTGTGGTGTGGGAGGCGTCCCACCGCCGCGCCGGCACAGTGCCCGATCTGAACGACTACACCCTGATGCGGCTGCACGGCGGCGCGACGTCGGTGGTGCTGCCCCTGCTGGAGATGGGGCACGGCTACGAGCTCCAGCCGCACGAGCGGGACCGTACAACGGTGCGCGCCGCGGCCGAAATGGCGTCGTTCATCATCACCTGGGACAACGACATCTTCTCGTACCACAGGGAGCGGAGCGGGCCGGGCTACTTCCTCAACGTCCTGCGGGTGCTGGAGCAGGAGAACGGGCTCAGCACCCACCAGGCCCTGACCACGGCGATCGCCCAGCGGGACCGGGTGATGTGCCTCTTCATGCGCCTGAGCGACTATGTCTCGGAGCAGGGCAGCCCGCAGCTGCGCCAGTATCTGCAGAGCCTCGCGTCCTTCATACGCGGCGCGCAGGACTGGGGCATCAGCTCCGTGCCGTTCACCACGCCGGACGACCCGGCCGGCATCCCCACGGTGTTCCGCGACACCCCCACCGACGACAGCCCCGAGCCGCTGGACATCCCGGCGATCGCATGGTGGTGGGACCTCCTGCCGTGCGGCACCACTTCGCCCGGCCGGTACCGGCCGGTCCAGCGAACCTCCTAGCTCCCGGGAGGGCGGGGCCACCGCGAAACCGTCCCGCTCACCCCACCCGCGCCGCCGCGACCTCCCGCAGCGCACCCAGCACCCGCCCCACGCCCGGCGCCTCCTCCGCCCCCCGCCGTACCGCCGCCACCACATGCCTGCGCGGCTGGTCCGCGCTCAGGACCCGCATCGCCACGCCCGTGCGCCCGCCCCGTTCCACCGCCGCCATCCGCGGAACCAGCGCGACGCCCATCTCCGCCTCCACCATCGCGAGGATCGCGGTCCAGCCGGCCGCCGAGTGCGCCTGTTCCGGTACGAAACCCGCCGCCTCGCACGCCGCAAGGGTGATCTCCGACCACGGCCCGCTGCCCCCGAAGATCCACCGCTCGCCCGACAGATCGGCCAGCCGCAGCCCCGCCTCCGCCGCCAGCGGATGCCGGGCCGGCAGGGCGACGTCCAGCGGGTCGGCCAGCAGCGGTACGCGGCTGAACCTCGGGTCCCGGGCCGTCGGCGCGTGCGCCGCCAGCGACAGCGCCAGATCCACGTCTCCGTTGGACAGCAGCTCGTACGCCTCCGCCGCCTCCGCCTCCCTGACCCGTACCTCCAGCGCGGGGTGCGCCGCACGCAGCTGCCGCACCGCCGGAACCACCAGCGCGGGCACGGCCGTCGAGAACGCGCCCACCCGCACCTCCCCCACCTCGCCCCGCAGATATCCGGTCAACTCCGCGTCCGCCCGCTCCAGTTGAGCGAAGACAGCCGCCGCGTGACGAAGCACCAGATGCGCCGCGTCGGTGAGCCTGACCCGCCGCCCATGCGCCTCGAGCAGCTGTACGCCGAGCTGCTTGGCCAGGTTGGACAGCTGCTGGGACACGGCCGACGGGGTCATCAGCAGCGCTTCGGCCGTGGCCGTCACGGTCCCCCGCTCGCTCAGCGTGCGGAGGATCTGCAGCTTCTTGATGTCCCACTCGGTCATGCCCGCAACCTATCCGGCAGCATCCGAAGCCATCCGGCGCTGTCCTTGTCCGGCGCTGTCCTGATCCGGCACCGGCCGGCACCGGCCGGCACCATCCGGTGCTATCCGGCCGACAGCGCCGCCTCCGCAGCGGCCAGCTCCTTCTCCGGGTCCGCCATCCGGGCGAGGACATCCAGATCGTCCCGGCTGTAGCGGCTGCGCACATCCTCCCGCCAGCTCTCCGCCGCGCAGCGCAGCGGCTCGATCGCGTCCGCGTGGCGGCCGAGCCGGTGCAGGACGAGCCCGTAGTAGCCGGCCGCCTCGGTGCGGTACGCGTACTCCTGCCCTTCCTCCCAGGCCTTGCGCAGATACGGTTCGGCCTCCGCGTACGCGCCACGCTGCGCCTTGAGTTTGCCCGCGAGCATCGCGTTCAGCGGCGCGCCGCCCTCGGCCGCGCGGACGTACCAGCGCTCGGACTCCTGGTAGTCCTTGTGGTGCTCGGAGAGCCAGCCCATCTGGTTGCAGGCGTCGTGGTGACCGGTCTCGGCGGCCTGCCGGTACCAGTGGTCGCGGAGCACGGGCCTGCGCAGTTCGCTGCAGAGCTCCGCCAGGTCGTACGCCGCCTCCGGGTCACCGGCCCGCGCCGCGGGTTCGATCCACCGGACCATATGACGCGCGGCCGCGCCGCCCCCCTCGCCGAGGATCTTCCCGTACGCGTACGAGGCCTGGACGTCACCCGCCTCAGCGCGCTCGCGCAGCCCCGGCAGCCGGCGCAGGTCCTTGCCGGGCGCCACGCCGTCCGCCCGCAGCCGGGCGATCCGCGCCAACTGGTCGGCGACGTCCTCGTCGTCGTCACCGATCTCGCGGAACCAGCGCTCCGCCTCATCGAAGCGCCGCTGCCGCTTGCAGAGGATGCCCAGGTTCCACTGCGCGGACTGGTGCCCATCGGCGGCCGATACGGCGTACCAGCGTTCGGCGTCGGCGAGTTCACCGCGCTGTTCATGCAGTACGCCGAGGACGTACGCGGCACCTTCGTACCCCGACTCATATGCCTGGACGAGGAGTTGACGGGCCTCGGTCCAGCGATCGCCCGAGCCTGCCGCCTCCGTCTCCCCCGCCGCCTCCGTCTCCTCCAGGAAGATGGCGTGGTCGACGCGGGCGGAGGCACTGAGGGCCGCGGCCCTGCGGTAGTACGTCTCGGCCTCGACGGCCAGCCCGGGATAGTCCCGGAAGTGGTCGCCCATCTCGAAGAGCGGGCGGAGTGCCTCACGCGCGGGCCCACCGCCGCCATCCGCTCCGCCCGCCGCCACCGCTGCTTCCGCCGCTTCCGCTTCCGCGGCCGCGAGACCCGCGGCGACCTGGTCGAAGTCCCCCCGTATGGACTCGAAGAGCTGCACCCAGCGGAAGACGGCGATATCGCCGATGTCCACGTTGTCCATCAGGAACTTGGGAGCCTCGTCCAGCCTGCCCTCGGCCGCGAGGTGCTTGCCGAGCTCGATCTTGCAGTCGAGGTGGCCCAGTTCCCAGCCGCGCCGGAACCACTCGGCGGCCTCCGGGTTCCCGTCCTCCTGAAGCAGGACGCCGAGTCCGTACGCGCATCCGGCGTGCCGCTCGGCGGCGGAGCGGTAGAGCCGGTCGGCCTCCGCGCGATTGCCGCGGATCTTCCGGTACCGGGCGAGGGTGTAGGCGGAGAACGCGTCCCCCGCGGCCACCGCCCGCTCCCAGTACGGAATGCCTTCGTCGACGTGTCTGCGGAGGACGAAGAAGTCGGTGTGCCTGCGGGCTGTCTGCGCGTCTCCCGCAAGCGCGGCGGCGACGAGCCCCTCACCGTGGTGCCGGATGTCCTGGGTCGGATCCTGTTGTGCCATGCGCATGATCGTTCCAGGCACCGCCAACGCCCCGCCAACAGGCCTCCGTTCGGCTTCCGCTGTGCGGCTACCGCTTCCTGGCCCTGCCCGCCGCACCGCCCGACGCCCCCAGCATGACTCCGCCGAGGATCAGCACCATGCACAGGATCTGCGTCGGGCCGGTCGCCTCACCCAGGAGGACGAAGGAGAGCACGGCCACACAGACGGGCTGCAGGTAGTAGACGACTCCGGCCCGTGCCGCGCCGAGCAGCGCGATCGCCTTGTTCCAGGAGAGGAAGGCGACCGCGGAGGAGAAGACGCCGACGTACACCAACGGTCCGACCGTCCCGGCCGTTGGCTCGAAGCCGCCTTGGAGGGCCAGGCAGGCGCCGAACGCGGGAGCCAGCATCAGGGCGCCGATCACGAACGTGGTGAAGAGGAAGGCGAGTCCGCCGATTTCGGCGGGACGGCGGCGCAGCAGTGCGCTGTACGAGGCGAAGCTGAGCGCCGCGGCGAACATCCACAGGTCACCGGCAGCGAAGTCCAACGACAGGGATCCCTTGCCGACCAGCAGCAGAACTCCCGTGCAGGCGACCGCCATTCCGACCGCACGGCGCACTCCCAGCCGCTTTCCGCCGAGGCGTTCGTACACCGCCATCAGGACGGGCGAGGCGGCCATGATCATGCCCATGTTGCCGGCCGGAGTGGAGAGACCGGCCTGGTTGACGAGGGTGTTGTAGACGGTGACGCCGAGCAGCGAGGCGAGGGTGAGGTATCCCGAGTGGCGTCGTATCAGCGCTCGTTGCCGCCAGGTCTCGCGTGCGGCGAACGGCGCGACGGCGACGATCGCGACGATCCAGCGCCAGAAGGCGGCCTGCACGGGCGGTACGGAGTCATGAAGGGCACGAGAGGCGACGAAACTCCCCGACCAGACGACCGTCGCGACGGCGGCGAGCAGGAGCCCGAGGCCGGAGGCCCGGCGCACCTTCTCCGCCGGGGTTGTCGCCTCACTGCTGCGGACGCGGTCCAGGACTGCCATCGGTATACGCCTTGCCTCTCTCCCCCGCCGGGGGATCTCTCGGTTGCACGAGCTACCGTCGCATCGGCGGAATGCTTAGGTCCATCGAATACTTTCGACGATTATTTGAAGGAAAACTGAAAGGTTTGGGCGTGCGTGCCCGTGGACCGGTACCGGCCGGGATCGTGCGCCATGAGGGATCGCGAGCGCCGTGGGGGCCCGCGCGCCGTGGGGGCCCGCGCGCCGTGGGGGCCCGCGACATGCCAAGGGCGCCCTCGGGTGCGTACACACCCCAGGGCGCCCTGGAAGAACCGTTCGGGTCGGGCTACTGGGAGCCGGTCAGCTCGGCTTCTTGGACTTGTCGAGGACCATCACCAGGCCCGCGATCACCGCGAAGAGGGCGAGCGGCGTCACGACAAAGAGGCCGACCGTCTGGATCACGCTCAGGCCCGGGCCCGGGTCGTCGCCGTCGTCCGGGGTCAGCGCGAGCGCCGGCGACGACAGGAGCAGCATCATCAGCGTCGTACCGGCCGCGACGGCGCCGGCGCGCAAAGCGTTCTTCTTGTCCACGGTGCCAACGTAGCGAACGGCTATCCCGGGCGCGCGTCCGGGGGTGCCGTACGGGCACCGGGCCCGCGCCCGGGCCCCGCACCGGCCCCGGAGCCACCCCCGGGGCAGTCCCCGGGGCGGAAGACGTCCACGAAGACGCCCATCAGCGCGTGCAGCCGGGGCGAGGCGGCCAGCTCCTCCAGCGTGAGGGGATGGCCTTCGGCGTCCGCGACGGGCAGCCGCCAGTTCGGATACTGGTCCCAGGTGCCCGGCAGATTCTGCGGGCGCCGGTCACCCACCGCGTCCGGCAGCCAAACGCCGACCATCCGGGCGGGCGTACGCAGCAGAAAGCGGTAGACCGCGCGGATCAGGCCCTCCTCGTCGCCGCTGCCCTCGGGCAGCAGGCCGAGGCCGCCCAGCAGGCCGAGCCACTCGGCGACATCCCCGGCATGCTCCGTGCGCTCCTGCTCCAGGGAACGGGTCAGCAGGCCGAGGCGGTGGCGCAGCGCCACATGCTCGCCGGTCAGCCGGGCCGCCGTGGACGGCAGATCGTGAGTGGTCGCGGTGGCCACACATCCGACGCGCCACTCCTCGGGCGGCAGCGGCCGGCCGGTGCCGGCCCAGTCACGCTCGAACCAGAGCACGGAGGTGCCCAGCACGCCGCGGCGCGTCAGCTCCTCGCGCACACCCGGCTCTACCGTGCCGAGGTCCTCCCCTATCACGACGGTGCCCGCCCGGTGGGCCTCCAGGACGAGGACCGCGAGCATCGCCTCGGCGTCGTAGCGGACGTATGTGCCGTCGGTGGGCGGGCTGCCCTCCGGGACCCACCAGAGGCGGAACAGGCCCATCACATGGTCGATACGCAGCGCGCCCGCATTGCGGAGGAGTCCGCGCAGCAGCCCTCGGTACGGGGCGTAGCCGGAGGCGGCCAGCACGTCCGGGCGCCACGGGGGCAGGCCCCAGTCCTGGCCACGGGCATTGAAGGCGTCCGGCGGGGCGCCGACCGACATCCCGGCGGCAAAGGCATCCCGCTGCGCCCAGGCGTCCGCGCCACCCGGGTGCACGCCGACTGCCAGGTCGTGGACGATGCCGACGTCCATGCCCGCCTCGCGGGCCGCCTGCCCGGCGGCGGCCAGCTGCCGGTCGGTCAGCCAGGCGAGCCTGCTGTGGAAGTCGACCCGGTCCATCAACTCGTCCCCGGCGCGGGCGGTCTCGGGCGAGCGCGGGTCCTGCAGTTCCACCGGCCAGGTGTGCCATTCGGGGCCGTGCACCTCGGCGAGGGCGCACCAGGTGGCGTGGTCCTCCAGGGCCTGGCCCTGCTCGGCGAGGAAGTCGCAGTATGCGGCGCGACGTCCGGGCCCGAGCGGGATGCGGTGCACGATTTCCAAGGCCTCGCGCTTCAGCTCCCAGACCGCGTCCCGGTCGATCAGCGCGCCCTTCCGCAGAACGGATTCCCGCAGCCCGGCGCCCTTGTCACGGAGCTCCTCCAGCCGCTGCCCGTCCCGGGCGCCCGCATACGCGTATTCGGGGATGTCCTCGATGCGCAGATGGACGGGGTCGGGGAAGCGACGCGAGGACGGCCGGTACGGGGAGGGGTCGGTGGGGGGGCCAGGTACGGCCGCGTGCAGCGGGTTCACCTGTACGAAGGAAGCCCCGAGCGACCGTCCGGACCAGGTCGCCAGCTCGGCCAGATCGCCGAGGTCGCCCATGCCCCAGGAGCGGGTGGAGAGCAGGGAGTAGAGCTGTACGAGAAGGCCGTGCGAGCGGCCGTCGGGCTGCGGCACCCGGGCGGGCGCGACGACAAGGCTGGACCGGGCGACCCGACCGTCCGGAGCCTCGGCCGACAACTGATGAACGCCATACGGAAGTTGCTGCCAGGGCTGGGGGTCCTCGGGGGCAGCCCCGGCCCCGCCGGAGACGGCCGGCGCCGCGGGGGCGGCGGCGGGTTCGCCGCGCGTCGCGTCGGGCGCGGGGACCTCTTCCGCCTCGCCGCGTAAGGCGGCCTCTTGCTCGTCGCCGCGTAAGGCGGCCTCTTCCCCCTCGCCGCGCAACGAGGCCTGATCCGCATCGCCGTTCGTCGCGGCAGCCGCAGGCCCGCGGATCAGCCACTCCACCTCCGCGCCCTGTTCCGTCTCGACCCGCAGGGTCGTGCCCGCGGGCAGCTCCGTCAGTGCTGCCGGAACCTCGCCGCTCGCGCTCCAGAGCACGACCGTCGGCGGCAGCAGCCGGCCCGCGGCGGCGGACTCGGCGCGGCTCAGGGCATCACGAACCCCCGACGCGGTGGACGCGTCGACGCCGAGTGCGGCGAGGACCGCGACGACCGTCGCGTCGGGGACCGGGACGGTGACGCCCTCGGAGGGCGCGTAGGAAGTGGCGACTCCGTGCAGTGCGGCGAGCCGGGCAAGGCCCATTCAGACTCCTGGGGACTCCACGCCGCCGGCCGTGCCGTGGGCCGTCGGCTCGCTGGTGAGAGGTGCACAGTCGGTGAGCGGCGGTTCACTGGTCAGTGGGGCGGCGTCGGCGAGCGGGGGTTCGCTGGTCAGCGGGCCGGGACCCGGGACCTGTTTGGACAGGGCGGACAGCAGAAGGTGTGCGGATGCGGCCACGGTGGTCACTCCAAGCGGACGGTAGTGGGACATCAGCAGCCCTACCCAGCGGGCACGGCCGCAGACGTACACGATCAGTCAACGTGTTCCGTGTCACATTCCGTTCCCTGTGTGGGAGTTGAATCAAATCAACCAAACCGCCCATCACATAAGTCAAAAGGTGCACAACGGCCACTCGCATTGACACCCTCACTGTGGTGGTGGTGGGCTCGAAGCCGACCGGAGCGACTGGGGAGACTGAGGGGAGACGGGCGTGCGGCTCGCGCGCGGGAGGCGTACTGCGACAGCCGTCGCGGTCGCTGTCATCGGCAGCCTGCTCGGCGGCGCGCACGGCGCGGTCGCCGCCCCGGACGACCCCGGCTCCCCCGCCACCACCGCGCAGGACCCCGAAGGTGAGGCCGCGCTGCCCCCCGTCTGGCCGCGACCGCAGACGATGCGGGCGGCGGGATCGGCCGTCGCGCTGGGTGAGGAAGTGACTGTCGTCGCGGACCGCGGCGCCGATCCGTACGCCGTCGAGCGGCTGACGGAGCTGCTGCACGCGTCCGGCGTACGCACCGTGCACACCGCACTGCCCGGCCACGGCCCCGTCCTGCGCATCGGCGGCACCGGCGCGTGGGACGCGCTGCGCGCCCTGCGCGCACCCGAACGCACCGATCTCCCCTCCGGCGGCTACCGGCTCGCGGTCGGCCAGGTCCAGGGCCGGGACACCGTCGCGCTCGACGGCGTCGGTGAGGACGGCCTCTACCACGGCGTCCAGACGCTGCGGCAGCTGATCGTCCGACAGACCGTCGCGGGAGCCGACCGGCGGACCGTCGCCGGGGTACTCGTACGCGACTGGCCGGGCACGGCCGTACGGGGCATGACGGAAGGTTTCTACGGACAGCCGTGGAGCCATCAACAGCGGCTGGCACAGCTGGACTTCATGGGTCGCACCAAGCAGAACCGCTATCTGTACGCGCCCGGTGACGACCCCTTCCGGCAGGCCCGCTGGCGCGAGCCGTATCCCGCGGCCCAGCGAGCGGAGTTCCGCGAGCTCGCCGAGCGCGCGCGCCGCAACCACGTCACACTCGCCTGGGCCGTCGCGCCCGCGCAGGCCATGTGTCTGGCCAAGGACGGCGACGTCAAGGCGCTGACGCGCAAGATCGACGCGATGTGGGCGCTGGGTGTACGCGCCTTCCAGCTGCAGTTCCAGGACGTCAGCTACAGCGAGTGGCACTGCGACGAGGACGCGGACGCCTTCGGCTCGGGCCCCGAGGCGGCGGCCAGGGCGCAGGCGCGCGTGGCGGGCGCGGTGGCGCAGCATCTGGCCGACCGACATCCGGAAGCCGCGCCGCTCTCGCTGATGCCGACGGAGTTCTACCAGGACGGTGCCACCGACTTCCGGCGGGCGCTCGCGAGCGAGCTGGACGGCAGGGTCCAGGTGGCCTGGACGGGTGTCGGGGTGGTGCCGCGCACCATCACGGGCCGCGAACTGGCGGGTGCCCGGGAGACGTTCAAGCATCCGCTGGTCACCATGGACAACTACCCGGTCAACGACTACGCGCAGGACCGGATATTCCTCGGCCCTTACACGGGCCGCGAGCCTGCCGTGGCGACCGGCTCCGTCGCGCTGCTCGCCAACGCCATGGAGCAGGCCTACGCGTCCCGCATACCGCTGTTCACCGCCGCCGACTACGCCTGGAACCCGAAGGGCTACCGCCCCGACGAGTCCTGGCAGGCCGCGATCGACGATCTCGCGGGCGGCGATACGAAGACCCGCGAGGCCATGCGCGCGCTGGCCGGCAATCACGCCTCTTCGATACTCAGCCCCACCGAGTCCGGTTATCTGCAGCCGCTGCTGAAGGAGTTCTGGCGGTCGCGCACGACGACGGACGCGGCGGCCAGGGACCGGGCGGCGGCCTCGCTGCGCGCCGCGTTCACCGTGATGCGCGAGGCCCCGCAGCGGCTGACACGGCCCGCCGACGGCCGTCTCGACGATGAAGTGCGGCCGTGGCTGGAGCAGTTGGCGCGGTACGGCCGGGCCGGCGAGCTCTCGGTGGACATGCTGCAGGCACAGGTGCGCGGCGACGGCGCGGCGGCCTGGCGGGACTCGCTGGCCCTGGAGCCGCTGCGCACGGCCATCGGGGCGAGCCGGGCGACGGTCGGCAAGGGCGTGCTGAAACCGTTCCTGGACCGGGCCGCGAAGGAGTCGGCGATCTGGACGGGTGCGGACCGCTTCCCGGACACGGCAGGCGAGGACACGGTCCGGCTGGACCGGCCCAGGCCCGTCGCCTCGGTGAACACGATGACCGAGCCGTCCGCGGGTGCCACGGGCTCCGGCGGCCGGGTGGAGGCGCATGTCCCGGGCCAGGGCTGGCGCACGCTCGGCCCTCTCTCCGCCGGCGGCTGGACCGAGACCGACGCGAAGGGCCTGCGGGTGGACGCGGTGAGGGTCGTGGCGGACGGGGACGATCCCGTCGCCGTACGGTCCGTGGCGCCGTGGTTCGCCGACGAGCCGCCGGCCGGCCTCGATCTCGTACGCGGCGAGGCGGACGCCGAGATCGGCGGCGGCCCGCAGCGCGCGGGCGTCCGGCTGACCGGGCGGCGCCCCGCCGAGGTGCGCGGCGAACTCACCGCGAAGGCTCCGGCCGGCATCAAGGTGAGGGTCCCGAAGCAGACGACGGTGCCGCGCGGGCAGCGTACGACCGTGCCGGTCGAGGTGACCGTCCCGGCGGGCACACCGGCCGGTGAGTACCGGGTGCCGCTGTCCTTCGCGGGCCAGGAGCGCACGCTGACGGTGCGTGCCTATCCGCGCACCGGGGGCCCCGACCTCGCACGCACGGCAGGCGCCGCCGCCTCCTCGTCGGGCGACGAGACGGCCGACTTCCCGGCGTCGGCGGCGCTCGACGGCGACCCGAAGACCCGCTGGTCCTCGCCCGCCGAGGACGGCGCCTGGTGGCAGCTGGAGCTGAAGCAGCCTGCCCGGGTCGGGCAGGTGGTGCTGCACTGGCAGGACGCGTACGCGACGAAGTACCGCATCCAGGTCTCCGCCGACGGCCGCACGTGGCGCACGGCCGCGACGGTCAAGGACGGCGGGGGCGGGCGCGAGAGCATGCGTATGGACGCCAGGGACACCCGCTTCATCCGTGTCCAGGGCGACGCGCGCGCCACCCAGTACGGGTACTCGCTCTGGTCCGTGGAGGCATACGCCGTCACAGAGTGAACGGCGCCCCCCGAGCCCTGCCCAGCCCAGAGGCCCCGGCGCCCCTCCGCCCCTCCGCCCCGGCGAGCGAGCCGAAGGGGCGCGCGGCTGTCGAAAGCGAAGAGCGCGCGGAGGCCGCGAGGCACGAGCGGTCGAGCACGGCCGACCGTCGACAGACGCTCAAGGCGCCCCGGAGGCGAGCCGAGCCCCAAAAAAAGAAGGGGACCTCAGGCAGAGATGCCGTCGATCCGGGCCATCGCGTCGTCCGCGCCGTACGGCTGCAGGTATGGCAGCCAGCGCGGGTCCCTATGCCCGGTCCCGATGATGCGCCACGCGAGGCCGCTCGGCGGAGCGGGATGCTGGTGCAGCCGCCACCCCAGCTCCCGCAGATGCCGGTCCGCCTTGACATGGTTGCAGCGGCGGCAGGCCGCCACCACGTTGTCCCAGGCGTGCTGTCCGCCACGGCTGCGCGGAATGACATGGTCGACGCTGGTTGCGACGCCACCGCAGTACATACAGCGCCCGCCGTCGCGGGCGAAGAGTGCTTTGCGGGTAAGCGGAACGGGCCCCCGGTAGGGGACCCGCACGAACCGCTTCAGCCGTACGACGCTGGGTGCGGCGATGACACGGGTCGCGCTGTGCATGAAGGCGCCGGATTCCTCGAGGCAGAGGGCCTTGTTCTCCAGTACGAGGATGAGCGCGCGGCGAAGCGGTACGACGCCGAGGGGCTCGTACGACGCATTGAGGACCAGAACGTGCGGCACGGTGGATGCCTCCTTGTACGCCGGCGGCGCGTGGCTCGCGCCGGGACGATCTGCTCTTCAGTGTCTCCTCATGCCAGGTCCGAGCGCCACCACGTGCGGGTAACGGGCTCGAAGTGTTTTGCAGCACACCCACTTCATCCCCGGGTGAGCCTCGTCTCTCCCTCGAACACCGCGCCCGAGCACACCGGATGCCCCGTTAGGGTGGTTGGTCTGCCACCCGCTATGCCTGGAGGTTCCGCTCGTGTCCTGGTCCGTCCTATTGGTCGCCGATCCGTCAACCGAGCCCGGCTCGCTCGACGAGGCCGCCAAGCAGGCAGGAGACGCCGCAGGCTGGGTGGAGCAGAACTGGTCCACCTGGTTGAACACCAGCCTGCGCATCGCGCTGATCCTGGTGGTCGCGCTGGTGCTGCGCATGCTGCTGCGCCGCGCCCTCACCAAGCTGATAGAGCGGATGAACCGCTCCGCCCAGGCGGTGGAGGGCACGGCTCTCGGGGGCCTGCTGGTCAACGCCGAGCGCCGCCGTCAGCGCTCGGAGGCCATCGGATCCGTACTCCGCTCGGTCTCGTCCTTTGTGATTCTCGGCACCGCGGGCCTGATGGTCCTCGGCGCCTTCAAGATCGACCTGGCCCCGCTGCTCGCCTCCGCCGGTGTCGCGGGCGTCGCGATCGGCTTCGGCGCCCGGAACCTCGTCACCGACTTCCTCTCCGGTGTCTTCATGATCATGGAGGACCAGTACGGCGTCGGCGACAGTGTGGACGCGGGTGTCGCCTCCGGCGAGGTGATCGAGGTCGGCCTGCGCGTCACCAAACTGCGCGGCGACAGCGGCGAGATCTGGTACGTCCGCAACGGCGAGATCAAGCGCATCGGCAACCTCAGCCAGGGCTGGGCGACGGCCTCGGTCGACGTCATGGTCCGCTCCTCGGAGAACCTGGACCAGGTCAACTCGGTGATCAGCGAGGTCGCGGACGACCTGGCGAAGTCCGAGCCGTGGAACGAGCGGCTGTGGGGCCCGGTGGAGGCGCTGGGTCTGAACGAGGTACTGCTGGACTCGATGACAGTGCGGGTCGCGGCGAAGACGATGCCGGGCAAGGCACTGGGCGTGGAGCGGGAGCTGCGCTGGCGGATCAAGCAGGCCTTCGACAAGGCGGGCATCCGCATCGTGGGCGGCCTGCCGCCGGTGCCGGAGCAGGCCGCGTCGGCAGACCCGACGGCGGGGATGGCGGCGCCCTCGGCGTACGGGTCGGCGACCTCGCCGCAGTCACTGGCAGCGACGCCGCTGGCGCCGACGGCGAACGTGGCCAAGTAGGACTACGCACAGGAACGGGCCCCTGCCATGCGGCGGGGGCCCGTTCCATGTCCGCGTCAGCCGGCCGCGCCCGATTCCAGTTCCTGGGCGAGTCCGTTCGCCGTCATCGCACCGGTCCAGATGCGCAGCCGGTCCAGGCCGCCGGGGAGGTAGTGGTCCATGGTCCCGCCGTCGGCACCGCGCCCCACGGCCAGCTCTCCCGTGCCCTGCGCCTGCGACGTGCGCCCGGCGTGCGGGTTCTCGTTCTGCGGGCTGCTGCCGATGTAGAGCTTGAGCTTGCCGGATGCGTCCGGCTCACCGGACGTGGTCGCAGCCGCGTCGTACACACCCGAGATATGGATCGGGGTATCGAATTCCGACGGTTCCATGATGTTGTCCGCCTGAACCACGACCCGCTCCGTCACCTTGCCTGCCGCGTCCACCGCGGTCTTCTCAAAGCTCCAGACGCTGACGTCCTGGTCGATCTTCCGCAGTACCAGGGCCCATGACGATTCGTCCGCGAGCCTTTGACCGGCCGCGATGGCGCGGTAACCGGATGGCTTGGCAGCCCACCCGGCACTGTCGACACGGACCCTGGCCGAGACCGTGAACGAGCCGCTCTCGTCCATCGCCGGCCCGGGCGTCGCGGCATGACCCTGAATTCCGTCGAGGACCAGCTGACGCCGCCCGGACTCGTCCGCCCGAAGCTGCGCACCCTCTGCCGACAGAGTCAGGCCGGGCTTGGCGTAACCGCTCACGTCCTTGATCTCACTGCCAGTGGAGAGCCCGGCGTTCCAGTCCGCCACCAGCGCGGTGGCCGGCCCGCCCTCAGCCGTGAGTTCCGAAACCGCCCGTACATCCACCGGCCTGAGCGCCCGGTGCCAGACGGCTGCTTCGTCGACGTAGCCGTGGAAATAGCGCTGGTAGCTTCCGTCGTCCTTGGTCCGGCCGATCTGAAGCCCCTTGGTGGACGACCAAGGTTCGTACGCCGCAGCCTCGGCGGAGAGATTCACCGGTTGGCCCTGAGGGCGCCCGTTGACGAACAGCTGGACAGTGTCGTTCGTCTTGTCCGTGTCCCGCTTGCTGTCGAACACCCCAGTCAGATGCGTCCACACGCGGGCGGGCGGGTTCGCCGCATCACCGTAGGAGACGACGTCCGCAGTGTCGCCGTGGTCCTGGGCACCGCGGCCGAAGGCCCACTTCTTCTGCTTGGCGGAGTAGTACAGCTCGAACGTCGCGTCCTGTGACCCGGGCGCCGAGAGCACGACCTGATCGGATTTCGTTCCAGCGAGATACGCCCAGACCGAGACCGTGAACGATTCCTTGGTGTCGACCACCGGTTTGGCCGTCGCCGCGTACGCCTTCCGCTTGTCCGAGTCCGTGCTGTTCAGATCGAGCGAATAGTCACCATCACCTCGCCGCGCCCGGTCCGACCAGGTCGCCCCGCCCTTGAGCGTCGCGTCATGGCGCTTTGTGCCCTCGGTGGCGGTGTCCTTCGTGGTGGTCACCGCCGGGGCCGTCGGCCGGTCGGCAAACTGCCAGTGCCCGACCGTGCCCGACGCCGGCTTCACTTGGAACGTAAAGTACGCGGGTGCGCCCCACCGCTCGCCCCAGTCCTTGGCCTGTACTTCCAGAACCTGAGTGCCCGCAACGGTGGGCACCACGGCGTACGGCGGCGGCTCGGCCCCGCTGACCTCCGTGGCTCCGGGCTCGGTCTGCAACCTCACTCGGTAGCCCGCGACGTCGGTCTTCCCCGTCTCCGGATCGATGTCCACCGCGTTCGGCCGGAACGTGAACATCCCGGCCAGCCCAGGCTCGCCCTGCCCAGCGCAGTCATTCGCCGTGCACTCGGTGTACGGCCCCTCGCTGGTGATCCGGGGTGCCAGAGGCACCGGATCGTCGGCCGAATCGCTCACTGCCCCGAAGGCCGGCGTCGAAAGCACCCCCACCAGGAGCGTGGCACCCACCATCGCACCCCATGCGCGAGCGCCTCTCCATCGGTGTTCAGACATGACGGTTTCCCCCTCCATGGGCCTCCCCAGGCCCTTCCTGGAACGGACAACTGCATGAGGTCCGTCGGCGCACCTTAGTCCCAGAAGCGGAGCTGATCGATCAGTTAATGCAGGCATGGGGTCCCGCAGCGCTTCAGCAAGCCGAGCTGGGAGAAAGCCGAGCTGGAAGACGTCGCCTCGTGGGTCGTCGGGCAACCCCTCCGCATGACCGAGCAGTTCGGCACCCATTCCGGTTGAGCACCCGCCCCGCGGGCAGCCTCGCCCAGCCCCGCTCTTCCCGATCAGGCCCACCCCTGGCGTCACGTCAGATCGGACTACTACACGTTTGTGTACTCCTGGGCGCGCCGGCATCACGACTCCCTCATGACTCGCGTTCTTCAGTCATGCCAGGACAGAGACGTGCCGACATCGGCCGCAGACGCTTCATCCGTGTGGCCGGAGGCACCGTCGCCGGTGCCGCCGTGGCGGGCGGGGGGACCTTCACCGCCATGGCCGCCGGGGTGTTCAACGCCCCCGAGGCGGACCTCTTCGGCGGGATGCCGAGGTCGCTCGCGCTGAGCCTCCCGGGGGTACCGGGCGCACCGGGCGGCGATCAGCCGCCGCCGGCGCCGCCACCCCTGCCGCCGCTGCCGGATCAGCTCGCCGAGGGCACTCTCTCCAGGCCCGGCGCCCTGGTGGACATTCCGTACGCCGATGAGCCGGTGAACCCGCAGGCCGTCGAGAACTCCGTACCGACGGCCCTGCCGTTCCAGTTCAACAAGTCCGCCTACAGGTGCGTCACCGACCTGCCAGAGGCGCTGCGGCCGTGGCGGGACCGTCCGACGGCCTGGGCCAATGTCACGCCCGACAACAACCACACCTATCTCGACTCCAAGGGCGTCATCCAGTACCGGCCCAACAGGACCGCGGCCGGATACGACCAGCCCGTCACCCAGATCCAGTTCGGTCTGGGCTGTCTCACCGGCTACCGCATCGACAAGGACCCCGCCCGCAGGGCTCTGTTCCTCAAGCGCGCCAAGGCGCAGGCGGACCGTCTGATCGAGAAGCGGGTGGAGGCTCGCGGCGCCTGGTACTTCCCGTACCCCTTCAACTTCGCGCACCCGACGCACAGCGGCGTCGTCTACAAGGCGCCCTGGTACTCGGGCATGGCGCAGGGTGAGGCGATCAGTCTCTTCATCCAGCTCTCCCAGCTCCACGGGATCACCGAGGAGGAGCGCACGACCTACCGGGCGGCCGCCGACGGTGCCTTCGCCTCGATGCTGCGCGCCGACAATGCCAAGCCGTGGGCGGTGAACAGGGACAAGAACGGATACCTGTGGATCCAGGAGTACCCGATCAACGCCCCGGGCACCTCGGACTACACCTACAACGGCATGATCTTCGCCATGTTCGGGCTCTGGGACTACTTCCAGGCGACCGGCAATCCGCTGGCGGAGCAGCTGTACGACGGTTCGCTCACCACGATCCGTGATCACTTCCCCCGGCTGCGCAACGCCCGCTGGTACTCGTACTACTGCGACACTCACCGCATTCCGGCGCCGACGTACCACCAGCACCACATCAACCTTCTGCGGCAGCTGCATTGGCAGACCGGCAGCCCCACCATCGCCAACCGGCACGACCAGCTGATCGACGACTTCCCGGCGTACGGCCTGCGCTCGGGGTCCGCCGCGGCCATCGCCGCCGGCACGCACACCCTCTACGCGCTCGACACCCTCGGCGCGGCGGACAGCTTCGGCTGGTCCGCCTCGAAGGCCGACAGGCAGCTGGCCACGAAGAAGGTGACCTTCGCCAAGGCCACCCAGGCTCCGGTCAACGTACGGCGCCGCATCATGGGCCGCGGCATCTACTACCGGATCAACGCCGGTTCCTATGCGGGCTGGTGGATCGGCGAGGCGTTCCCGAAGGTCTTCCTGCGCGGCGAGTACGTCTCCACGACCTACCGCCCGCAGCGCAACGCGACCTTCCCCGCAGGCGTGGAGATCACCTGCGTCAAGTTCGGCGCGAACGGGACCACCGGCTCCACCAAGACCGTGAAGTTCGCCAAGGAGTCCAACGCGCCGTTCGACCGCAGAGCCGTCGTGAACGGCAGGCCCATGGTCCGGATCACCGCCGGTGGACTGAACGGATACTGGGCACCCACCGCGCAGGTGCTCACCGACGGGCGCTGACACCGGCCGCAGACCTGCCGCAGACTGCACACGTTCCGCGCCTCCGCAGGTAACGCTTTGGTTGCCTCGGAGGCGCTGGCCATTGACGCCCGGCTGACGTGCGGCTTACTTTTCCTCTCACTGGTTAGGAAACTTTCCTAACAGTGCAGCGGGGAAGTCCGCAGTCGAAAGGCAGGTGCATCCGTCGTGGCCGGAACCACACCCGGAACCACACCCGGAACCACACCCGGTACACCGCGCGTACTCCGCGCCATGAACGATCGGGCCGCACTCGACCTGCTGCTCGAGCACGGGCCCCTGTCACGTACGAAGATAGGGAAACTTACCGGCCTCTCCAAGCCCACCGCATCCCAACTGCTGGCGCGGCTCGAGTCCGCCGGGCTCGTTGTCGCCACCGGGACCACCGAAGGCCGGCCCGGGCCCAACGCCCAGCTGTACGCCGTCAACGCGCGGGCCGCCTTCGCCGGCGGGCTCGATGTGACCCCGCACCGGATCCGCGCCGCCGTCGCCGACATCACCGGCGCCACCGTCGGAGAGTTCGAGCTGCCGACCCCGGGGCGGCGAGCCGAGAGCGTCGTACGCCAGGTCACCGAGGCGCTCGACGGGGCAGTGAAGGCCGCCGGGCTCACCCGCTCCGATGTGCACCGGCTGGTCATCGGCACACCCGGCGCCTTCGACCCGTCCACCGGGCGGCTGCGGTACGCATCCCATCTGCCCGGCTGGCACTCCCCCACCCTCCTCGACGAACTGGCCGCGGTGCTGCCGATGCCCGTCGAGTACGAGAACGACGTCAACCTGGTCGCGGTCGCCGAACAGCGCCTGGGCGCCGCGCACGGTCTTCAGAACTTTGTGCTGCTGTGGAACGAGGAGGGGCTCGGCGCCGCCCTCGTCATCGGCGGCCGGCTGCACCGCGGCTTCACCGGTGGTGCCGGTGAGGTCGGGTTCCTGCCGGTGCCCGGCACCCCTCTGGTGCGGCAGGTGACCAAGGCGAACAGCGGTGGTTTCCAGGAACTCGCCGGTGCGCAGGCGCTGCCCCGGCTCGCGCGCGAGCTCGGTGTGGACGGCGTCCCGCACGGTCCGCACGCCGAGGTCGCCACCGAGCTGGTCTCCCGGGCCGCCGGTGCCGAATCGGGGCCGTACCGGCAGCTTCTCGACGCCTACGCGACCGGTCTCGCCACCGGTCTCGCCTCCATGGTCGCCGTACTCGACCCCGAACTCGTCGTCCTGTCCGGCGAGGTGATCGCCGCAGGCGGGGAACCTCTGCGCGCACGCGTTCAGGCAGAGCTCACCGAACTGGCCGCTTCCCGGCCCCGTCTCGTACTCGGTTCCGTACGGGAACACCCGGTCCTGCGCGGGGCGCTGGAGAGCGCCCTGGCCACCACGCGGGACGAGGTCTTCGACACCTCCCGCTGAAAACCAGCACACCTCCCCCGTTCGACCCCAGGCCCCTCCACCCGCCACAGGGAGACACCGCCATGCCCACACGCACCCGGAAGACGGCCGCCGCGCTCGCCGCGACCGCCGCGATATCCCTGTTGGCCTCGGCCTGTACGGGGTCGAACGAGAACGCGGCGACCGACGACCCCAACAAGGACGTCACGATCAACTTCTGGCACGGCTGGAGCGCGCCCGGCGAGGTGAAGGCGATCCAGGACAACGTCGCCCGGTTCGAGAAGGCGCACCCGAACATCAAGGTGAAGGTCACCGCCAACATCACCGACGCCAAGATCCAGCAGGCGCTGCGGGCCGGCGGCTCCAAGGCACCCGACGTGGTGTCCTCGTTCACCACCGACAGCGTCGGCAAGTTCTGCACCTCCGGCTCCTTCGTCGACCTCAAGCCGTTCCTGGACAAGTCGAAGATCGACCCGGCGAAGGTCTTCCCGAAGACGCTGCTCGACTACACGCAGTTCGACGGCAACCAGTGCACACTGCCGCTGCTCAACGACGCGTACGGGCTGTACTACAACAAGGACGCCTTCAAAGCCGCCGGGATCACCGCCCCGCCGAAGACGTGGAGCGAGTTCGAGAAGGACGCCGAGAAGCTGACCAAGCCCAAGGGCGACAGCTACTCGCAGGTCGGCGTCATGCCGACCTACCACGGCTACGAGACCACCCCGATGCACTACGTCTCCCAGTGGGGACCGACGTACTTCGACGCCGCCGGCAAGTCCAACGTCGCCAAGGACCCGGCCTTCTCGAAGATGCTCACCTTCCAGAAGGGTCTGATCGACAAGCTCGGCGGCTTCCAGAAGCTGGAGAAGTACCGCAACACCTTCGGGGACGAGTGGGGCGCCAAGCACCCCTTCCACACCGGTCAGGTCGCCATGCAGCTCGACGGCGAGTGGCGGCTCGGTATGGCCAAGGAGGCGGGCGCCACGTTCGAGATCGGCACTGCGCCACTGCCCGTCGCCGACGACCAGGTCGCCGACTACGGCAAGGGCTACCTCTCCGGCACCGTCATGGGAATCGCGGCCACCAGCCAGAAGCAGAACGCGGCGTGGGAGCTGCTGAAGTACATGACCACGGACACCGACGCGGTCGTGGCCTTCTCCAACGCGATCCACAACGTGCCGTCCACACTGGAGGCGCTCAAGTCGCCGAAGCTGAAGATCGAGCCCGGGTTCAGGACCTTCATCGAGATCGCGCAGCACCCGAAGTCGAACACCACCCCGGCGCAGGCCGACGGCGGTGCGTACCAGGTGACGTTCCAGGACTTCGGCTACCAGTACGAGAAGGGCTCCGTGAAGGATCTCAGGGCCGGCCTGGAGAAGACCGCCCAGCAGATCGACACGGACATCGCGAAGGCGAAGTAGTCCTCCCATGAGCATCAGCACGAGCATGCGCACGGGGACGGGGACAGGCACGGACAGGGGCACGGGCAGGAGCACCGGCAGGCACACCCTGCGTTCGAAGCGCCGCCGGTCGGCGCTTCGGACAGCGGCCTTCATGTCGCCCTGGCTGATCGGCTTCAGCGTCTTCTTCGCCTACCCGCTGATCTCCACCGTCTACTTCTCCTTCACGAAGTACGACGGCATCCGCCCGCCCTCCTTCAACGGCCTGGACAACTGGTCGTACGTCTTCAGCGACTACCGGCTGTTCTGGCCGGCCATGCAGAACACCCTCTGGCTCGTCGTGGTCATGGTCACCTGCCGGGTCGTGTTCGGTCTCGGCATCGGACTGCTGATCACCAGGATCAAGACCGGGGCCGGGCTCTTCCGTACGCTGTTCTACCTGCCCTACCTGGCCCCACCGGTCGCGGCGACGCTCGCCTTCGTCTTCCTCCTCAACCCGGGTACGGGGCCGGTCAATTCGGTCCTCGACTCGATCGGGCTGCCGACCCCCGGCTGGTTCACCGACCCCACCTGGTCGAAGCCCGCCCTCACCTCGCTCGCCCTGTGGGGCATCGGCGACCTGATGGTGATCTTCATGGCCGCGCTGCTCGACGTACCGAAGGAGCAGTACGAGGCGGCGGAGCTGGACGGGGCCTCGGCCCGGCAGCGGTTCCGCTTCGTGACCCTGCCGAACATCATGCCCATCGTGATGTTCGCCGTGGTCACCGGCGTGATCCAGACCATGCAGTACTACACACAGCCCCTCGTCGCGGGAAAGGTCGCCTCCGGCATCATCGGCGGCTCGGGCCAGCAGTTCGAACCCGGCTACCCCGACAAGTCCACACTGACCCTCCCCCAGCTCGTCTACGACCTCGGCTTCCAGCGCTTCGACTACGGCTCCGCGTGTGTGATCGCGCTTGTGCTCTTCGCCCTCGCCATGGCCTTCACCGCGCTGCTGATGCGCCGCCGTGGCGGCCTCATCCAGGCAGGTGACTGACCGTCATGACTCAAGTCCTGACCGCCCCCACGGCTTCCGAGGCGATCTCCCGGTCCCCCGCCGCCCGCTCCGCGCGCCGCAAGGCCCTGCTCCGGTGGGTCGCGGTGCACTCGCTGGGGATCGCGGCCGCGCTCTTCTTCGTGCTGCCGTTCGCCTTCCTCTTCCTGACGTCGGTGATGAGCGACCAGCAGGCGCTCACCCGCGATCTGTGGCCGCAGAACTGGGAGTGGAGCAACTACGCGGACGTCTGGAACACCCCGGGGTTTCTGACCTGGTGGAAGAACACTCTGCTGTACGCGGGCCTTGGCACCGTCCTCACGGTCGTCTCCTCGGTCCCGGTGGCGTACGCCCTGGCCAAGTTCCGCTTCCGTGGCCGCCAGCTGTCGCTGATGCTGGTCATCTCGATGATGATGCTGCCGCAGCAGGTCACCATCATCCCGATGTATCTGTTCTGGGCGAAGCAGTTCGACTTCTCCGGAACGCTCTGGCCGCTGATCATCCCGATGGCGTTCGGCGACGCGTTCTCGATCTTCCTGCTGCGCCAGTTCCTGCTGACCATCCCGAACGAGTATCTCGACTCGGCGAAGGTCGACGGCTGCGGTGAGTTCCGCACGCTGCTCAAGGTGGTGCTGCCGATGGCCAAACCGGGCATCGCCGCCGTCGCGCTCTTCCAGTTCTTCTACGCCTGGAACGACTACTTCGGCCCGCAGATCTACGCCTCGGAGAACCCGGCCGCGTGGACCCTGTCGTACGGCCTGGAGTCCTTCAAGGGCGCGCACCACACCGACTGGAATCTGACCATGGCCGCGACCGTACTGGTCATGGCCCCCGTGATCCTCGTCTTCTTCTTCGCCCAGAAGGCGTTCGTCGAGGGCGTCACACTGACCGGAGTGAAGGGCTAAGAACTGATGAAGCTCGCAGTCGTGGGTGGCGGATCCACCTATACCCCTGAGTTGATCGACGGCTTCGCCCGGCTGAGGGACACCCTCCCGATCAGTGAACTGGTCCTTATCGACCCGGCGGCCGACCGGCTCGAGCTGGTCGGCGGTCTGGCGCGGCGGATCTTCGCCAGGCAGGGACACGACGGGAGGATCGTCACCACCTCGGACCTGGACGCGGGTGTCGCCGACGCCGACGCGGTGCTGCTGCAGCTGCGCGTCGGCGGGCAGGCGGCGCGGAACCAGGACGAGACCTGGCCGCTGGAGTGCGGCTGCGTCGGACAGGAGACGACGGGTGCGGGCGGCCTCGCCAAGGCGCTGCGTACCGTCCCGGTCGTCCTCGACATCGCCGAGCGGGTGCGCCGTACCAATCCGAATGCCTGGATCATCGACTTCACCAACCCGGTGGGCATCGTGACCAGGGCGCTGCTGCAGGCCGGCCACAAGGCCGTCGGTCTGTGCAATGTCGCCATCGGCTTCCAGCGCAAGTTCGCGGGGCTCCTCGAAGTCGCCCCGGCCGACATCCACTTGAACCATGTGGGCCTCAACCACCTGACGTGGGAGACGGGTGTGCGGCTCGGCGGTCCCGAGGGCGCGGACGTACTGCCGAAGCTGCTGGCCGGACACGGTGACGCGATCGCCGACGATCTGCATCTGCCGCGTGCGGTGCTCGACCGGCTCGGTGTCGTCCCCTCGTACTACCTGCGCTACTTCTACGCGCACGACGAGGTCGTACGGGAGCTGAAGACGAAGCCGTCGCGGGCCGCCGAGGTCGCGGAGATGGAGAAGCAGCTGCTCGAGATGTACGGCGACCCGGCGCTCGACGAGAAGCCGGAACTGCTCGCCAGGCGCGGCGGCGCCTTCTACTCGGAGGCGGCCGTGGACCTGGCGGCCTCGCTGCTGGGCGCAGGAGGCAGCCCGTACCAGGTGGTGAACACCGTCAACAAGGGCACGCTGTCCTTCCTGCCGGACGACGCCGTGATCGAAGTGCAGGCCGCCGTCGGCTCGCAGGGCGTGACACCGCTGCCCGTGCCCGAAGTCGACCCGTTGTACGCGGGGTTGATCGCCCAGGTGACGGCCTACGAGGACCTGGCGCTGGAGGCCGCCCTGCGCGGCGGTCGCGACCGCGTCTTCAAGGCCATGCTGTCGCATCCGCTGATCGCCCAGTACGAGTACGCCGAAGCACTCACCGACAAGCTGATCGCGCACAATCAGGAGCACCTCGCGTGGGCGTGAACGCCGCAGTCCTCGCCATCGACGCGGGCAACAGCAAGACCGACATCGCCTTCGTCGGCGACGACGGCTCGGTGCTTGTGTCGTCGCGCGGGCCCGGCTTCCAGCCGCCGAAGGTCGGCGTCGGGGCGGCGCTCGATGTGCTCGGCGCGACTGTCGGCGAGGCGCTGGCGAAGGCACGCGCCCACGGCGCTGCCATCGACGGCGTCGAGCATGTGTCGGCCTGTCTCGCCAATGCTGATCTGCCGGTGGAGGAACGGGAGCTGACGGCCGCTCTGCACGCCCGTGAGTGGGGCCGTACGACCGAGGTGCGCAACGACACCTTCGCCATACTTCGCGCGGGCGTCGACGAGCCGCGGGGTGTCGCGGTGGTGTGCGGCGCGGGCATCAACTGCGTCGGCATGCTGCCGGACGGCCGTACCGCCCGCTTCCCCGCGATCGGCAAGATCTCCGGGGACTGGGGCGGGGGTTCGGGGCTCGCGGAGGAGGCGCTGTGGTTCGCGGCGCGGGCGGAGGACGGCCGCGGCGAGCCGACGGCCCTGGCCCGTACGCTGCCCGCGCACTTCGGCCTGGCCTCCATGTACGCGCTGATCGAGGCGCTGCATCTGGAGCACATCCCCCCGGCGCGCAAGCATGAGCTGACCCCGGTCCTCTTCGCCACCAGCGCCGAAGGCGATCCGGTTGCCCGCTCGCTGGTGCACCGGCTCGCGGAGGAGGTCGTCGCCATGTCCACGGTGGCGCTCGCCCGGCTCGATCTGCTCGACGAGGAGGCGCCGGTGCTGCTGGGCGGCAGCGTCCTCGCGGCCCGGCACCCGGAGCTGGACGAGCACATCGGCAAGCTGCTCGCGGCCAAGGCGCCGAAGGCGGTCATCGAGGTGGTGACGGCCCCGCCGGTGCTGGGCGCCGCGCTGCTGGGGCTCGACCACATCGGGGCGTCGCCGGAGACCCGCGCCCGGCTGCGCGCGCACTACGCATAGCGAGAGCGGGACGGCAGGACGGCAGGAACCCCAGCCTCCGCTGTATCCGGCCTCCGCCCAGGCCCCCGGGCGCGGGTTCCGGCATCCGTGCAGAGGGAACCGATCAAGGCTCTGAAGCGTATTCATGGTGGGGAGAACGGTGGGGAGAACGGCCTGGCAGGATCCTGAATTGCTGCGACAGCAACAAGATCCAGTCAATCATGCTGTGAATGTCAGTCACTGCGGCCATACTGCTGACCGGGAGTCGTCCCCCACCCGCCGGGGGGCGGGCCGACGTCAGCGACCGAGGGGGAGGTCACGTGACATACCCGCCTACTGCGCGCACCGCGCCCCAGGCGGCTGCGGCGTATGCGCCCGCACAGCCGCCGGCCCAGCCACCCGCACACCGCGGCGCATGGGCCGAGGGCAAGGAGCGGCTGCGTACTGCTGCGACGACCGAGCCCGGCCGGCTGCAGATCATCGGGGCCGTGCTGGCCGCGCTGGTGGTGGCGTTCGGCGCGGTGACCGCGTTCGAGATCTCCGACCGGGCGGCCGCGGCCGACGATGTGGTGAGCCGCAGCCAGCCGCTGAGCGCGGACGCCGCGTCCATCCACCGCTCGCTGGCCGACGCGGACGCCGCGGCGGCCAACGGCTTCCTCGCGGGCGCCGAAGAGCCCCGCGCCATCCACGAGCGGTACGAAAAGGACATCACGGCCGCATCCCGCCTGCTGATCAACGCCGCGGCGAATACCGACAGTTCGACCGAGTCGGGCCGCGAGACAGCGACGCTCAATGAGCAGCTGCCCCGCTACACAGGCCTGGTCGAGCGCGCGCGCGCCAACAACCGGCAGGGCCTGCCGCTCGGCGGCGCCTATCTGCGGTACGCGAACCTGAAGATGTCGACCGAGCTGCTGCCCGCCGCCGACAAGCTCTACAAGGCGGAGACGGCGCGACTCGGCCAGGACACCGGCGACGCGCAGGACTGGCCGTTCGCCTCGCTCGGTCTCGGCGTGCTGGCGCTGGCCGCGCTCGTCTGGGCCCAGCGGCGCAACTACCGGCGTACGAACCGCATGTTCAACCACGGGCTGCTGGCCGCCACAGCGGCCTCGACGATCGTCATCCTCTGGCTGATCGTGGGGCACACAGTGGCCCGCACCGAGCTGCAGGCCGCCATGGAGCGCGGACAGGATTCCCTGAAGACTCTCAACACCTCCCGGGTGCACGCGCTGCAGGCCCGTGCCAACGAGAACCTGACACTGGTGGCACGAGGCGCGGTCCTCACCCCGGACGGCAAGAACGACCAGTACGAGTTCAACTACAAGAACCGCATGGACGCCGTCAGCCTCACGCTCAAGGGGGCGAAGGACCTCGCCGACGACCCCGAGGGCCGCGGCCCCGTCGCGGACGCCACCACGGCCGTGGCCGAGTGGCGCACCCGCCATCAGAAGGCGCGCAACACCGACAACGACGGCGACTACGAAGGAGCCCTGCAGCAGACCATTGGGGCGAAGGGCTCCACGGGCCAGTCCTTCGACACGGTGGACGCGGCGCTGCGCCAGGCGATCGACCATGAGCAGCGCGAGTTCACGGCGTCCGCGGAGTCCGCGCGCGGGGCACTGGCCGGGCTGCCGATCGGCGCCGCCGCGCTGGCTGTGCTGGGCGCGGCGGGAGCCGTTCTCGGCATCAACCGCAGACTTTCGGAGTACCGGTGAGAGGCGGCGCGATGAGGGTTGCGAGGAGCAGGTTCCGTGGCTGGGGCGGCGTCGCGGGGATGGCCGCGGCCTGCGCACTGACCGCCGCCGCCACGCTGCTGCCGCTGTCCCACGGCGCTGCGGACAACGCCGGCTCGGTGCTGGCCGGCCAGGGCGTGGCCTCGGCCCGGCCCGCCAAGGCGGACGACTGTGCGACGCCCGAGGCCTCGCTGCCGTCGTCGGCCGCCGGCGGGCCGAACATCGACGCGATCGTGCAGCGGGGCAAGCTGATCGTCGGCGTCGATCAGAACAGCTACCGCTGGGGCTATCGCAACCCCGCCTCCGGCGGTCTCGAGGGCTTCGACATCGATCTCGCGCGGGCGATCGCCCAGGACATCCTCGGCAGGCCGGACGCCATCATCTTCCGCGCCATACCGACCAACCAGCGCATACCCGCGCTGAACAACGGCACGGTGGACATCGTCGTCCGTACGATGACGATCAACTGCGCCAGGATCAAGCAGGTCGCGTTCTCCACCGCGTACTTCCAGACCGGCCAGCAGGTGCTCGCGCCCAAGGGCTCGTCCATCACCGGATACAACAAGTCGCTCGCCGGGAAGAAGATCTGCTCGGCGGAGGGCTCGACGGCGTACGACGCCCTGGCGAAGAACTCCTTCGGAGCGACGTTCAAGGATGAGCACGACGGGCAGCCGCAGGACGAGGAGCAGTTCACCGTGCCCAACCAGCTGGACTGCCTGGTCCGGCTCCAGATGGGCCTCGTCGACGCTGTCGTGACGGACGCCGCCCTCGCGGCCGGCCAGGCTGCGCAGGACCCCGCGGTCGAGCTCAAGGGCGGCAAGCCCTTCACCACCGAGTTCTACGGAGTCGCCACCAAGCTCGGCAACGACGACCTGGTGCGCCGGGTCAACAAGGTGCTCGACGACTACCGCAAGGGCCCCTGGACGGAGGCGTACAACAAGTGGCTGGTGGCCGATCTGCCCGGGATAACCGGGCCGCCGGCGCCCAAGTACCGCACCGGCTGACCTACGAACGACTAGTCCTGGCAGGAAGAAGCGGAGAGGTGATCGATGGGCGTCGCGGGACCCACCGGGCCGGTGATGGACCGGGACGAGGTGGACCGTGCGCTGGCGCGGCTCGGCGCGGAGCACGAGGCGATCGAGACGTCGCTCCTCGCCCTGCAGGACCACGCGGGCCGCAGGCTCCTCGAAGGTGCCGGGCTGACGGGCGTCACCAAGGACCGCTGGGCCTCCACCGAGCAGGCGATAACGCTGCTGTGGGGGTACTTCGACGCGTACACCGCCGCCCTGAACGACACGCGTGAGCTGCGCGCCAGGCGGCGCTGGCCCAGTCGCGAGGACCTGGTGGAGCTGACCGACCGGCTGCGCGGCCGCAGCGTCACGATCGCCAGCTCCGCCGCTCACCCGGCTCCCTCGATCACCGGACCCGCCAAGCTCTCCGAGCAGTTCACGCTCGAGGAGCTGGTGGCCCGGATGAACGACCTGTACGCGAGTTCGCTGGACATGGTGGTGACGGCCGACTCGGTGTGGTCCGCGCTGCCCGCCCGGATAGACCTGCTCTCCGCCGAGCTGCAGCGCACCCGCTCGCTCGCGCACTCCGTCGGCGTACGGCCCGGGGAGCACCCGGCCGGCGACGAGCTGGAGTCGATCACCCACGAACTGTCCACACTGCGCGCCCAGGTGATCTCCGACCCGCTGGCCTTCTGGCGGTCCGCGCCCGGCAGTTCGGCCCCGGGCGGCGGCCGGCCCGACACCGACCGCTACGACCGGGCGGCACGGGCCCTGGAGGACATCCGCCGGGAGATCGAGGCGGTGCTCCAGGTCCGGCAGGACTCGGAGGCGCGGCTGCTCCGGCTGCGCGATGTGCTCTCGCGCGCCGACCGGACGCTGACCGAGGCGCGTTCGGCGCGTGGCGAGGTACTGGCGAAGATCGCGGCATCCGAGGTGCCCGCGGTCAGCGGCCCGCCGACCGTACTGCAGGAGCGGCTCGCCACCGCCGCCGAGTACCGCAGGTACTCCCAGTGGCACCGGCTCTCGCCGCTGCTGGAGTCCCTGGAGCGCGAGGCCGAGGACGAACTGCTGCGCGCCCGCGAGTCGTTGACCGCGGTCACGGCGCCGCTCGCGGTCCGCGCCGAGCTGCGCGGCCGCCTGGACGCGTACAAGGCGAAGGTGGCCAGGCACGGGATGGCGGAGGATCCGCTGCTGATCGAGCGGTACGACGCGGCCCGCCGGATGTTGTGGAGCGCGCCGTGCGATCTGCGGGTCGCCGAGCAGGCGGTGCTGCGCTATCAGCAGGCCGCCGCGGATGTACTGGTCCCGAAACAGTCCGGACCGTCCGGGCCCACTGACCGCAGGGGGGATTCGTGAGCGAGGACAAGCACTGTCAGCGCCCCGGTTGTGAGGGCTCCTACGAGGACATGGGCAGCGGTGAGCTGTACTGCGACACCTGCGGACTTGCGCCCGTCGTCTCGCCCACCGGCATGGTCGCCTCGCAGCCCACCGGCATCACGGGCGGCGGCCGGGGCAGCAGTTCCGCACGGAGCAGTTCACGCTCCTCGCGGGCCTCGTCGCGCTCGTCGACCTCACGCCGTTCCGTCTCCGGCCGGCTGTCGCGTTCGCTCTCCGGCAGCAGCACCTCGTCCCGTTCGGTCTCGGTGCGCAGCTCCGGCACCAGCTCCGGCGCGTCCGGCCGCAACCGCCTGGGAGCCGGCCTGGTCTCCGTACCGGAGGTGCCGCGCCCCGATCCGCGCACGGCGGTGATGGAGAACCCCGAGGTCCCGGAGCGGAAGCGGTTCTGCTCGCGCTCCGACTGCGGGGCTGCGGTGGGACGTTCGCGCGGTGAGCGCGCGGGCCGTACGGAAGGTTTCTGCACCAAGTGCGGGCACCCGTACTCCTTCGTGCCGAAGCTGAGCGAGGGCGACATCGTGCACGGGCAGTACGAAGTCATGGGCTGTCTCGCCCACGGCGGCCTGGGCTGGGTCTATCTGGCGGTGGACCGTGCGGTGTCCGACCGCTGGGTGGTGCTGAAGGGTCTGCTGGACACGGGCGACCAGGACGCGATGGCGGCGGCGATCTCGGAGCGCCGCTTCCTCGCGGAGATCGAGCACTCCAACATCGTCCGGATCTACAACTTCGTCGAGCACCTCGACCAGCGGACCGGCTCTCTCGACGGCTACATCGTCATGGAGTACGTCGGCGGAAAGTCGCTGAAGGAGATCGCCAACGACCGGCGCGGCGCGGACGGCAAACGCGACCCGCTGCCGGTCGAGCAGGCGTGCGCGTACGGCATCGAGGCGCTGGAAGCGCTCGGGCATCTGCACAGCAGAAACCTGCTGTACTGCGACTTCAAGGTCGACAACGCCATCCAACAGCAGGACCAGCTCAAGCTCATCGACATGGGCGCCGTCCGCAGGATGGACGACGAGGAGTCCGCGATCTACGGCACGGTCGGCTACCAGGCGCCGGAAGTCGCCGAGGTCGGCCCGTCGGTGGCCTCGGAGCTGTACACGGTCGCGCGGACGCTGGCCGTGCTGACCTTCGACTTCCAGGGCTACACCAATGTGTTCGTGGACTCCCTGCCCGACCCGGAGAACATCCAGGTCTTCCGGACGTACGAGTCCTTCTACCGGCTGCTGGTGCGCGCGACGGACCCGGATCCGGCGCGGCGGTTCGCCTCGGCGCAGGAGATGGCGGAGCAGCTGACGGGCGTGCTCCGGGAGGTCGTGGCGATTCAGACGGGTCGCCCGCGGCCTTCACTGTCCACGCTGTTCGGCCCGGAACTGCGAGTCACGGACACGCAGTTGTTCGCGGAGCTGACGGGGGACGTGTCGCAGCTGGGCGCGCGGGTGGTGCAGCCTTCGGGCCGCGGGCGCGCCAAGCGGGCGGCGGCCGGGAACGGTTCGGCCACCGGGAACGGTGCGGCCGCGATGGCCGGTCCGGCTGCGGTGGGCGTCGGTCCGGCGGCCCACCCCTGGGGCGCCGGAAGCGCCGGAATCCCGGGCGCCTCAGTCGCCAACCCCTACGCGTCACCGGCCGCCGCGATCCCCGCGCCACGTGTGGAGGGCCTCGGCGCGCTGCCCGCCGGCCTGTCCCTCGCACCGCATCTCGCGGTGCTCGACACCCGGGCGACCTCGCTCGCGCTGCCCGTGCCGCGCGTCGACCCGAACGACCCCAACGCCGGTTTCCTCGCCGGCCTCATGGCCTCCGCGCCCGCCGAGCTGATCGCCGCGCTGCACTCCGCGGCCGCCAGTTCCCCCGAGACCCGGCTGCGCGAGCTGCGCGCCCGTCTTGAGATGCGCGAACTGGACTCCGCCACCAGGGCGCTGGCGACACTGGAGAGCCAGCATCCCGACGACTGGCGCGTCGTCTGGTACCGCGGTCTCACCTCGCTGGTGACCGGTGAGAACGAGGTCGCGGCGCTCTCCTTCGACGCGATCTACGACGCGTTCCCCGGCGAGCCCGCGCCCAAGTTGGCGCTGGGCGTCTGCGCCGAGGTGCTCGGTCAGCTGGACAACGCCGCGGAGTACTACCGCCTCGTGTGGACGACCGACCCGAGCTATGTCAGCGCCGCATTCGGCCTGGCGCGGGTGCAGATCGCGGCGGGCGACCGGGCCGGAGCCGTACGGACCCTGGAGTCGGTACCCGAGGCGTCGATCCACTACACGGCGGCGCGGGTCGCGGCCGTACGGGCGAGGCTGCGGCGACGCGCCGCGCACGACCCCCTGATCGACGACCTGACGGCGGCCGCGGCGCAGGTGGACGCCCTGAAGGACTTCGGTCTGGACGCGGTGCGCCGTGAGCAGTTGTCCACAGAAGTACTCGGGACGGCTCTCGACTGGGTACTCTCCGGAAGTCCCGGAGTCCAGCCGTCCGTACCGACCGCACCGAACATACAGAGCGCAGCGACCGTGCTGCTCGGCAGCGAACTGGACGAGCGCGGCCTGCGCTTCGGGCTGGAACGCTCCTACCGGGTGCTCGCCCGGCTCGCCCAGCGCGGCGAGGAGCGGATAGACCTGGTGGAGCGGGCGAACCGCTTCCGCCCCCGGACGTGGGTGTGATTGATGTCGTCGCAGAAGCAGCATCAGCTGGCCACCGGGGCGACATGCCCCAGCTGCGAGGAACCGCTGGAGACGGGTGACCTGTTCTGCGGTGCGTGCGGGTACGACCTGTCGACCGAGCCCGCACCCCGGGACGACCATCCCACCGTCGCCATCGGCACTCCCGTCGAGTGGCCGGCGGCCACCGGGACGGACACCTCGGGCACGCCCGCGCCGGTACATCTGCCGGACGATCTGGCGGGTACGGACTCGGGCGGCCGTCAGCTGTCCGCATCGGCCGTGCGGTACGACGATCCGCCCGGCCATGAGGCGTCCGCCGATGCCAGTGCCTCATCGAGCGGCGACTTCCAGCTGGCCGCGCCCGATGCGGGCACCGCCGTGGCCGCAGACCCGCGCGCCGTGGACCCCGCCGCCCCTTCCGCGCCCGCCACTCCTTCCGCGCCCGCCGCTCCTTCCGCGCCCGGCACCAAGCTCTGTGTGGCCTGCCGCGCCGGCCATGTCGACACCGACGGCTACTGCGAGAACTGCGGCCACGCGCAGCCCCGCGAGCGCGACCACATGGAACAGGAACTGGGCTCGGTCGCTGCCGTCAGCGACCGCGGGCTGCGCCACCACCGCAACGAGGACTCGTTCGCGGTCTCCTGCACGGCTCTGCCGGACGGCTCACCCGCCGTCGTCGCGATCGTCTGCGACGGGGTCTCCTCGGCGACCCGCCCCGACGAAGCCTCGGAGGCCGCCGCGAGCGCCGCCAACGAACTGCTGCTGGAGTCGCTGCCGCGCGGCACACACCCCCAGCAGGCAATGCACGAGGCGATCATCGCCGCCTCCGAGGCGGTCAACTCCCTTGCCGTGGACCCCGGTCAGGCCGAGGCCATGGAGCACGATCCGCACCGCCATCAGAACGCACCCGCCTGCACGATCGTCGGCGCGGTGGCCGCCGCCGGTCTGCTGGTCATCGGCTGGGTCGGCGACAGCCGCGCCTACTGGGTGCCCGACGACCGCGGCGGCCCGCCCGCCCGGCTCACCGAGGACGACTCCTGGGCCGCCCAGATGGTGTCGGCCGGCCTGATGAGCGAGGCGGAGGCGTACGCCGACGAGCGCGCCCACGCCATCACGGGGTGGCTGGGAGCCGATGCGTACGAACTCGAGCCGCACACCGCCTCCTTCAAGCCCGACCGGCCCGGTGTGGTCGTGGTCTGTACGGACGGCCTGTGGAACTACGCGGAAGGCGCCGAGGAGATGGCCCGGGCCATCCCGGTGGATGCCGCGGACCGGCCGCTGCACAGCGCGCAGGTACTGGTCGGTCATGCGCTCGACGGCGGCGGCCACGACAACGTAACAGTGGCCGTCCTGCCGTTCGCCGTGCCGCACCAAGGGGCAGGATCGGCCTACAACAAGGCTTGAGCCCCGATATGTCCGGCGAGCCGTCGCCCGCGGGACACCCGTGTCCCTTTCTCGCCGCCTCAGCGGAGCCTCAAGGAGCCGATCAGATGGCCAATTTCTCCAAGTCCCAGGTGCCGCAGTTCTCCGTCGAGGTGTACCAGAACGAATTTCTGCCGGAGGGCGGCCGCGAGGTCAACGCGATCGTCACGGTCGCCTCCACCGGAGGCGGCACCAGCGGCGGGGCGCCGCTGGCGGGAGCGTCGTCCTCCCCCTCGTACATACCGGGGCAGGCACCGAGCGCCGCTGTGGTGATCATGGTCGACTGTTCCGGCTCCATGGACTATCCGCCGACCAAGATGCGCAATGCGCGTGATGCCACGGCCGCCGCCATCGACACCCTGCGCGACGGTGTCGCCTTCGCGGTGGTCGCCGGTACGCATGTGGCGAGCGAGGTCTATCCCGGAGGCGGCCGGCTCGCGGTCGCCGATGCGCAGACCCGCGGCCAGGCCAAGGAGGCCCTGCGCCGGCTCAGCGCGGGCGGCGGCACCGCGATCGGCACCTGGCTGCGGCTGACCGACCGGTTGCTGGCCTCCTCCGACGTCCCGATCCGGCACGGCATCCTGCTCACCGACGGGCGCAATGAGCACGAGTCCCCGGAGGACCTGCGGTCAGCCCTGGACGCAGGCGCGGGCCGCTTCACCTGCGACGCCCGCGGAGTCGGCACGGACTGGGAGGTCAAGGAGGTCACCGGCGTCGCATCGGCGCTGCTCGGCACGGCCGATATCGTCGCCGACCCGGCCGGGCTGGCCGCGGACTTCACCAGCATGATGGAGAACGCCATGGGTAAGGAGGTCGCGGATGTGGCACTGCGGCTGTGGACGCCCGTCGGCGTGGAGATCAAGTTCGTCAAGCAGGTGGCGCCGACGGTCGAGGAGCTGACCGGGCGGCGTACGGAGGCGGGGCCGCGGGCCGGGGACTATCCGACCGGCTCCTGGGGCGACGAGTCCCGCGACTACCACGTGTGCGTCCAGGTGCCGGAGGCGGGCATCGGCCAGGAGATGCTGGCGGCCCGGGTCTCGCTGATCATTCCGGCTGCGGACGGCGGCGCTCCCGAGGTGCTTTCGCAAGGGCTCGTCAAGGCGGTGTGGACGGACGACATGGTGGCGTCCACCTCGATCAACCCCCAGGTCGCGCACTACACGGGGCAGGCCGAACTGGCACAAGTCATCCAACAGGGGCTGGATGCCCGCAAGTCGGGTGACTTCGACGGCGCGACCGCCAAACTGGGCCGTGCGGTACAGCTCGCGGCGGACTCGGGGAACGAGGACACTGCGAAACTCCTTTCGAAGGTGGTGGACGTCGTCGATGCGGCGACAGGTACTGTGCGACTGAAGGCGAAGGTCGCGGAAGCCGACGAGATGACTCTCGAAACGCGCTCCACCAAGACGGTTCGTGTGAAGAAGTAGCAACAGAAACACTGATGTGAACGGCCCTCGGGCCGAACGAGGAGAGGGGGAAGCGCCGACATGCCGACCTGCCCAAACGGACACCAGTCGGGTTCCGACGACTGGTGCGAGGTCTGTGGCCACCGCATGGCCGGTCCTGGCGCTCCCGCGGGTGCCGTTCCGCCGCCGCCTCCCCCGCCGCCGGCCTATGGCTACCCGGGCCCCGGTGATCCGAACGCCACCGCCCAGGCCGAGCTCTGCCCGCAGTGCCGCACCCCGCGCGAGGCCATGGCCCCGTTCTGCGAGGAGTGCCGGTACAACTTCCTCACGCACACGGCGACGTCGTACACCCCGGTGGCTCCGTCCCAGCAGCCCCCCGGGCTGAACCTTCCGCCGGGCTTCCAGTCCCAGCCCGCGCAGGCGTCGGCACCGCTGCCGCCCCCGCCCCCGCCGCCGCACCTTCAGCAACCGCATCAGCAACCGCATCAGCAGCATGATCCGTACGACTACCAGAGCTCGCGGCCCTCGCAGATGAACCGGCCGGCCGAGCCGCTGACGAACGAACCGCCGGCCCAGCAGCAGCCGTACCAGCAACAGCCGGGTCCCCCGGCCCCGCCGTCCTTCCCGCAGAATCCGTTCCCCAACCCGCAGGCGCAGCCCGGTCCGCCGGCGCCCCCCGCGTACCAGCAGCCTGCTCCGCCCGCCCCGCCGCAGCCCCAGCAGACGGGCGGTGGCGACGACTGGATGCTGTCCCCGCCCTCGCAGCCCCAGGCACCACAGAGTCCGCATGCGCCGCAGCAGCCGGATTCGTTCCGGCAGCCGGGGGATCCCTTCCAGCAGCAGCCGATGCCGCAGCAGTACGCCCAGGAGCAGGGCCGACCTCAAGGCCAGCAGCAGCCGCCGCAGTACCAGACCCCCGCGGGCTGGACCGCCGTCATCGCGCCCGACCGTGAGTACTTCCTGGCGATGATGCAGCGCAGCGGCCCCGAGGCCACCGGCCTCAATCTGCCCGCGTACTCGCCCGAGCAGCACCTGCCGCTCACCGGGAACCAGATCACCATCGGCCGCCGCCGGCACTCCACGGGCGAGTCCCCCGACATCGATCTGTCCGTACCGCCGGAGGACCCGGGCGTCTCGCACCAGCACGCGGTGCTGGTCCAGCAGCCCGACGGTTCCTGGGCCGTTGTCGACCAGAACTCCACCAACGGCACTACGCTCAACGGCGCCGAGGACCCGCTCCAGCCCTATGTGCCCGTCCCGTTGAACGACGGCGACCAGGTCCATGTCGGCGCCTGGACGACCATCACCATCCGGCGCGGCTAGGGCGTTCCCTGGCGGCCCGCCGCGGTGGCCCAGCCGGTCGGGCGTCCGAGCGGCCAGGCGTACGGCCCTTCGGGGTCGTCCAGCCAGGCCCACTGGTGGTCCCCGCTGACGGTGACCCCGAACCGGTCCCGCTGTGGGCGCCGCTCGCGCTCCCACAGCGAGAGGGCCTCGTGCGGGTCGAGGCTGCCCGCGGTCAGGGTCAGCAGGAAGCGGAAGAGGTCGTTCTCGATCGCGCGCCTCGGCAGCCCGCCGATATGCCCCTCCCGCGGCAGCTCGCCACCGCGCAGCGGCACGAAGTACGCCGATGTACGCAGAAAGTGGCCCTCCGCACTTCTGCCGCCGCTGTCGTCACGCACCCGCAGCGCGATCAGCCCGGTGGAGAGCGGAGCCAGGATCCGCGCCCCCGGGCTGCACTGCGGCAGCCAGTCGAACGGCACCGACGGCAGCGTGCAGGTCGCGATGATGCGGTCGAAGGGGGCGCGCGCCGGGCAGCCGCGCGCACCGTCGCCGGTGGCGACGGTGGGGTGGTGGCCGGCGGCCGCCAGATGCGACCGCGCCGATTCGGTGATCTCCGGGTCCAGATCGACGGTGGTCACCAGGTCGTCGCCGAGCCGGTGCGACAGCAGCGCGGCGTTGTAGCCGGTGCCCGCGCCGATCTCGAGTACGGCGTTCCCGTCCTCGACATCGAGCTCCTCGAGCATCCGGGCCATCAGCGAGGGCTGGCTGCTGGAGGAGAGCAGCTCACCGTCGCGCACCCGGGTGGCGAGCGGCCCGTCCGCGTACGCCCCCCGCAGCCAGCGCTCCCGCCGCACGGGGTCCGGGTCCTCGCACCACAGGCGTTCGTACGCGCCCGCCCGGCTCCCGTAGTAGTACGGCACGAACAGGTGCCGCGGCACCTCTTCGAACGCCGCCCGCCAGGCCGGGTCGGTCAGCCCGCCGCCCGCCACGATCTCCCGCACCAACAACCGCCGCGCCTCGGCGGCGGGCTCGGCGAACCGGTCCAGGTGCACAGCCATGCCTCCACTCTCCTGCGCCACCGCCCCCTGGGCGAGCACCCGATCGGGGGTGGTCCCGGTGCTGGAGTCCTCGGCCGGTGCGTCTGAGACGATGGACGGGTGCTGCACTTCCCGGGGGCTACCCCCGGACCCCCGGCCGACACCCCTCGGGGCTGACCAGAGACATATTGCGAGGCTTATTCACGTGAACGAGATTCCGCGCGGCACCGTTCAGGAACAGACCTTCTACGAGCAGGTCGGCGGCGAGGAGACTTTCCGGCGGCTCGTCCACCGCTTCTACCAGGGCGTTGCCGAGGACCCGGTGCTGCGGCCGATGTACCCGGAGCAGGATCTGGGACCGGCCGAGGAACGGCTTGTTCTCTTCCTGATGCAGTACTGGGGCGGTCCGCGCACCTACAGCGAGCACCGCGGCCATCCCCGGCTGCGGATGCGGCACGCGCCGTTCACCGTCGACCGGGCCGCGCACGACGCCTGGCTGAAGCACATGCGCACGGCTCTCGACGAGCTCGGACTCTCGGAGGAGCACGAGCAGCAGCTGTGGCACTACCTCACCTATGCCGCGGCAACGATGGTGAACGCCGCAGACTGAACACCTCGGACTGAACGCCGCGGACCGAACGCCGCGCTCCGGCCCGCCGAGCGCGGAACGGAAGATGCCCGCTCACCGCTTCCGGTCGTGGGTCAACCGAGCCTGGTGGGGGTCACGCTCAGTCCGCCGAGACCGGACGTGCGTACGGCGATCGACCCGAAGGGCGTACGCAGTCTGAGCCAGCCGCCCGCGGACAGCAGCGCGACCGGGACTCCGGGTCGCAGAAAGCCGAGCGACTGGGCGGCGTGCACGGCACGCAGCGGCAGTCCGGTGCCGGCGACGGTGCGCGCCCAGATCTCTTGCCCGATCCGGTCGCGCTCGGCGCGGGTGCGGCGCTCGGCGGGCAACTGCTCGTCACGGGTGCGGAATTCAGCGACGGCGGCGGCGACCGCGCCGCGCATCGTATTCACTTCGGGGAGTCCGGAGATCTCGCGCCAGCCGCCGCGCGGCGGCACCACACCGGCCCATGGCGGACCGGTGACGGCGGCGGGCACGGTGAACTCCGCGCCACCCTCAGCGCCGACGCGCTCCAGCAGTTCGCCCGCGGAGACGGTGGCATCCAGCTCGACGGGGTCGCCGAGCCGTGCCGTACGGATGGCGAGCACCTCAAAGGAGGGCGGACGCCCGAAAACGGCAAGCGCGCCGGCCCAGGCCTGGAGCCTGACCACGGCGGCGCGGTCGTAGTGGATCAGCCGGGCGAGGAAGGCGGCGAGATCCTCCGCCTCCCTCGCATCGGCGAAGTGCAGACTCCGCACGGGCACGGTCATGCTGCGAGAGCACCCTCGCCGGCGTCGTCCAGGTACCTCTGGAGGAAGGACTTCTCCTCCGCGCTGATCCGGCGCGGGCGCTCGGCCCTGAGGTCGTAGGGCACGACGACGGTCGAGGCCCGCACATAGACCTGCGCCGAGGGGCCCTCGGCGTCCTTGACCTCGTACGCGATGGTCAGCGACGCCGCGCTGATCTTCGTCACCCACAACTCGATGACCACCGGCTCGTGCCGGTGGACCAGCGGCCGCTTGTAGTCGATCTCGTGCCGGGCCACGACGGACCCGCCGGAGAACGACGGGGAACCGTCCCCCGGCGCCAGCCGGAACATGAAGTCGATCCGCGCCTCTTCCAGATACCGCAGGAAGACGGCGTTGTTGACATGCCCGAAGGCATCCATGTCCGACCAGCGAAGGGGACAGCGGTAGATGTACCGGGCCATGTGCGACTCAGCCCCGGGTCAGCTTCTTGTAGGTGGCACGGTGCGGACGGGCCGCGTCCGCACCGAGGCGCTCGACCTTGTTCTTCTCGTACGACTCGAAGTTGCCCTCGAACCAGAACCACTTGGACTCGCCCTCGTACGCCAGGATGTGCGTGGCGACACGGTCGAGGAACCAGCGGTCGTGGGAGACGACCACGGCCGCACCGGGGAACTCGAGCAGAGCGTTCTCCAGCGAGGAGAGCGTCTCGACGTCGAGGTCGTTGGTCGGCTCGTCGAGGAGCAGCAGGTTGCCGCCCTGCTTCAGGGTCAGCGCCAGGTTGAGGCGGTTGCGCTCACCGCCGGAGAGGACGCCGGCCGGCTTCTGCTGGTCCGGTCCCTTGAAGCCGAACGCCGACACATAGGCACGCGAAGGCATCTCGACCTGACCGACGTTGATGTAGTCGAGCTCGTCGGAGACTACGGCCCACAGCGTCTTCTTGGGGTCGATGTTGGCGCGGCTCTGGTCGACGTAGGAGATCTTGACGGTCTCGCCGACCTTGATCTCGCCGGAGTCGGGAGCCTCGAGGCCCTGGATCATCTTGAACAGCGTGGTCTTGCCGGCGCCGTTGGGGCCGATGACACCGACGATGCCGTTACGCGGCAGCGTAAAGCTGAGGTCGTCGATGAGGACCTTGTCGCCGAAGGCCTTGGAGAGCTTGTTGACCTCGACGACGACGGAGCCCAGACGCGGGCCCGGCGGGATCTGGATCTCCTCGAAGTCCAGCTTCCGCATCTTGTCGGCCTCGGCGGCCATCTCCTCGTAACGGGCGAGGCGAGCCTTGGACTTGGCCTGCCGCCCCTTCGCGTTGGAGCGGACCCACTCGAGCTCTTCCTTGAGCCGCTTGGCGCGCTTGGCGTCCTTCTGGCCCTCGACCTTGAGACGGGACTGCTTGCTCTCGAGGTAGGTGGAGTAGTTGCCCTCGTAGCCGATGGCGCGGCCGCGGTCGAGCTCCAGGATCCAGCCCGCGACATTGTCGAGGAAGTACCGGTCGTGGGTGACGGCGACGACGGTGCCGGCGTACTTGGCGAGGTGCTGCTCCAGCCACTGCACGGACTCGGCGTCGAGGTGGTTGGTGGGCTCGTCGAGGAGGAGCAGGTCGGGGGCCTCGAGCAGCAGCTTGCAGAGCGCGACGCGGCGCTTCTCGCCACCGGAGAGGTTGGTGACCGCCCAGTCGCCGGGCGGGCAGCCCAGCGCGTCCATGGCCTGCTCGAGCTGGGCGTCGAGGTCCCAGGCGTTGGCGTGGTCCAGGTCCTCCTGAAGCTTGCCCATCTCCTCCATCAGCGCGTCGGAGTAGTCGGTCGCCATCAGCTCGGCGACCTCGTTGAAGCGCCTGAGCTTGCCCATGATCTCGGCGGCGCCATCCTGGACGTTCTCCAGCACGGTCTTGGACTCGTCGAGCGGGGGCTCCTGGAGGAGCATGCCGACGGTGTAGCCGGGCGACAGGAACGCGTCACCGTTGGACGGCTGCTCAAGGCCGGCCATGATCTTCAGCACGGTGGACTTACCGGCGCCGTTGGGGCCGACCACACCGATCTTCGCACCGGGCAGGAAGCTCAGCGTCACGTCATCGAGGATGACCTTGTCGCCGTGCGCCTTGCGCGTCTTGCGCATCGTGTAGATGTACTCAGCCAAGAGAAACCGTCCGGCAAGAAGTGGGTGGGCAGATACACCCCATCTTGCCTGACCGCCACCCCGGGAACGAAACCAGTAACGCCAGGGGTCCCTGACCTGGCTCTTCCGGTTTCATTCCGGCAGTTGATCTGTCACTGACGGTCGTCGTTGGTCAGCACCGATCCGCCTCGCACGGCGCACAGGCGGCCCGGAACCGCAGCTGATCGCCGACGGCAACGGCCCCGGTACGCGCGGGCATACCGGGGCCGTCATCAGCGCAGCGTCACATTGCGCGTATACGTGCTCACTCCTCGGTGCCCGCCGTCTTCTTCTTGCGGAGGAAGAAGACCGCGCCGCCGCCGATGACGACCAGCGCGATCGCGATGCCCGCGATCACCGGGGTGGCGTTGGAGCTTCCGGTCTCGGCGAGGTCGCCCTCGAGGCCCGCGGAGGCGCCGCCGGCCGAGGCCGGGCTGAGCTGGGACGAGGCGGTGTCCGTCTCCGGGGCCCCGGTGCCGGTGGTCTTGCAGTCCAGTACGCCCTTGAAGTTCTTCTTGAAGCCGTCGGGCCCGGTGATGGTGAAGTCGTACGCCTGGTCCTCGGCGACCGGCAGGGTGACGGTCCTCGATGCGCCGGCCGGGATGGAGTGCTTGAAGCCCATCAGCTCGAAGGTGAACGGAGCGTCGCCCTTGTTGGTGGCGGTGATGTCGACGCCACCCTTGGCGCAGTTCTTCTTCGCGGAGAGCGCCGGTATCGCGCCCGCCTTCGCCCAGGTGGCGGTGGCGTCCGCGGAGACCGTGGTCTCGCTGGAGCCCGCCAGGATCTGGGTCTGGCTCTTCGTCGCTCCGGCGAACGCCCGGCCCACCGGCACGGAGGTGGTGGCCTGGGCGGTCAACGTCGCCGATGCGTCGGCGGCGCCGGCCGGGACGTCGAAGTACAGCTGGGCGCCGTTGACGGCGGAGGTGACGGGCTTGCCGGCCGCGTCGGTGACCTTGATGCCGCTGGCGGCGGCGTCGGCCGGCGGGTTCACGGTGACCCGGTCGGCATCGGTGCGGACCGTGACGGGGCCGAGCCGGCCGCCCGCCAGGCCGGAAACCGCATTCGGCTCCAGGCTGAACGAGGCCTTGGGCTCCGCGACGTCCGTGGCCGCCTTCTCGAGCCAGTCCGCGAGCTTCTCCGCCTGCGGGTCCAGGGCTTCGACGTCCGCGTCGTCCGAGTAGCGCCAGATGGCGACCTGAGTGCCCGCCGCCGCGGTCCTCTCGGAGAGCGGCCCGGTGCCCGCGTCCTTGGCCAGCGCCGCCAGGTCGTCGATCTGCGGGTAGGAGTGCTGCAGGATCCAGCGGATCCTGCCCGCGTTCTTGTTGCCGCCGAGCGACGTCTGGTTCCAGGGGGTCTCCAGGTACTTCGCCTGGTCCTGGGTCGGGTTGTGGATGTCGATGCAGTACGTCTTCAGCCGCCCGCCGCCGTCGACGGTCATCTCGAACACCCCGGCGGGGATCTCGTGATTCCTGCCGTTCGTGTGGAGCACGGCCCGGTCGTAGGTCTTCAGCCCGTCAAGAGTGGCGACCGCGCCCCCCTGGTGCTGAACGCCGTCGTCGTCGGCGGCGGCCGCACCCGCACCCGCCATGGAGCCCGTCGCGATGAGGCCCGACATCAATGCCGCGACAGTAAGACGACGAGCGGCGCCCCGCCTGCGTACAGATGGCGCAGAGAACACAGCAAACACAGAATTCCCCTCCGGACGAGGCCTTTTTCGAATGTGGCGCGTGGGGGGAGTGCCTCGCCTGCAGACTCAAGTGCCCCGTGAGTACGCGGAAATCCTAGAGACGCCGCGCACCCCAGGCCCCCGTCATACCGTCAGACAACCATTCCGACTCGGAATCGTTATCGCCGCCCGCCACCCGCCTGCCACCCGGTCGCCCATCACCGCCGTTTCAGCGTTTCTGACTCGACAAATCTCCACAACTCCAGCTCAGGACACGGGTGTCGGCGTCTGCGCCCCCTGCGGACGTTCCGTCAGATTCGGTTCCGCCTTTACCACTCGCCGGAATGCAGACGTCCCCCGCGTCAGGTCGTGTCCCACCGCCACCGCCTCGATGTCCACGAACGTCCTCCGCTTCCCGTCCCGCTCTTCCTCCCGCACCTTCAACCGTCCATGGACGAGAAGAGGTTCACCGACAGACACGGATCCGGCGAGATTCACGGCGAGCGTCCGCCAGGCGAAGACCGTGTAGAAGCTGGTGTGTCCGTCCGTCCAGCTACCGCTCTGCCGCTCCCACCGTCTCGGCGTCACCGCAATGCGGAATCGCGCCACCCCTCCCGACGCCGATTCCCGGTACTCCACATTCGTGGCGACATTGCCCACCACCGTCACCATGGTGTCGTTCACCGCGGCCACCTCCCCGTCCGGTTGCTGCACTGACCGGTCTTCTCTCCGACCGATCTCCATGCTGGACCGGACAGGAAGATCCCGCCGACGCCTGTGGACTACCGCAGCAGTGTGGACAACTTCGTCACCCCCGGCCCCGAGACGGTCGCGTACCGCTCCCGTACCTCCTCGTACCGCATGAGCTCCGTCACGACCGGATCGAGCACCTTCGCCCGCCCGCACCCAGCGGCCGCCTCCTGCAGCCGTCGCTCCGCCTCCTGCCCGTACCGGCGCGCCGGTCCCCGGGCCGCCGCCGCGCACGCCCACTCCACCAGCGGCCCGCCCACGATCCCCGCGAGCATCACCAGCGCCGGCGGCACAAGGCCCGGCTCCAGTACGCCGATGATCTGGCCCACCAGCCACAGCCCTCCGAAAACCTGGAGCAGGGTCATCGCCGCCTGCGCCAGCACCCCCATCGGCCACCACGCGGCTCGCGGCGGCCGACCACTCATCGCCCGCGCCTCGCGCACCGCCAGTTCGTCCAGCGCCTCGGGCAGCCCTTCGGCCCCGCGAACCGCAGCCTCACGCACCGCCTGCCCCCACGGCCCCGGCAGCCCCTGTGCCGCCTCGTCCGCGACCGTACGCACCGCCTGCTCGACCCGCTGCCGTGCCGTGAGTTCGTCCTCCACCGGGGCCGCGGCCTCCAGCAAGCCACTCCCCCGCATACGGGTGCGTTCGTACCAGCGCCACAGCCGCAGCCACGGCGTCCCGCACGCCCGGCTCGCGTTCCTGCGCCACTCGCGCTCCGCGGTCTCGCCCGCCGCCTTCGCGCCGACCGCCTCCGCCAGCCGTGCGGCGAAGTCCTGGCGCGAGCGCTCGCCGAGACCGGTGCGCCCGTCGGCGACGTACACCGTACGAAGCTTCGCGGCGGCCGCGTCCACATCCGCGGACAGCCGGCGAGCGGCGGCGTTCTTCTCCTGGACGAACTTCCCGATCAGCTCGCGCAGTTCACCGACACCACTGCCGGTGAGCGCCGAGAGCGCGAGCACCGTGGCGCCGGGCTCGCCGTGTTCACCGAGCGCGATGCCGTCCTCGTCGAGGAGCCGGCGCAGATCGTCGAGCACCTGGTCGGCGGCCTCGCCCGGCAGCCGGTCCACCTGGTTGAGCACCACGAAGGTGATCTCCGCGTGCCCGGCGAGCGGCCGCAGATACCGCTCGTGCAGCGCGGCGTCCGCGTACTTCTCCGGGTCGACGACCCAGATCACCGCGTCCACCAGTGCCAGCACCCGGTCCACCTGCTCCCGGTGTCTGACCATGGCCGAGTCGTGGTCGGGCAGATCGACGAGGACGAGCCCGTACAGCTCCTCGTCGCCGCCGGCGAGCGGTCTGCGCCGCAGCCGCGGCGGGATGGCAAGCCGGTCGAGGAGACCGGCCGAGCCCTCCGACCAGGTGCAGGCGATGGGCGCGGATGTGGTGGGCCGGCGCAGCCCCGTCTCCGAGATCGGCACCTCGGCGAGCGCGTTGAACAGCGTCGATTTCCCGCTCCCCGTAGCGCCCGCGATGGCGACAACGGTGTGCCGCGAAGACAGTCGCTGCCGGGCGGCCGCCTCGTCCAGGACCCGTCCCGCCTCCGCGAGGGTCCTGCCGTCCAGCCGGGTCCGCGACAGGCCGATCAGTTCGCGCAGCGCATCCAGCCGGACCCGCAGCGGCCCGGTATAGGCACCGCCGATCGTCACGTGCGTCTCGGCCAGGAGGTCCTCGTCCGATTCACTCTCGGGCTCCACGTCCCGGCCGCCGGCCCGCCGGGCGATCAGCCCGTCGTCCCAGCGGTCGGCGGCCTCGTTCTCGTCGTCAGTGATGGCGGTCACCGCGGTCACCTCTCCTTCTGCAGTACGGACAGCGCGGCGATCAGCTCGGCCTGCGGTTCAGGGGTCAAATCGAGTGCGTCGAGGGGTGCGAGGCGGCGGTCTCGTTCGCTGTGCAGTACGTCGTCGATGTACGTCGTCACCAGCTCGCCGCCCTTGTCGCGCAGCCGCAGCGCGCCCTGGGCCCCGATCCGCTCGGCGAGCCGCTCCCCCGCGCTGCGGGCCCGGCGCCCGCCGAGCAGCGTGGCTGCGAGGAGCGCGGCCACCGTCTCGGGGTCGGACGCGGCGGTCCGCTCCAGCCTGCGTACCTCTTCCTCGGCCAGCTCCTCCAGGACGCGCCGCCAGCGGCGTACGGCGATGCCGATCCGCTCTCCCGACTCCAGGTCCCGGCGCCCCTGGACAATGAGCGCTTCCGCGGCCGGCTCGCGCCGCCAGGCCTCCTGGACATGCTCTTCGGCGGCGGCGACGGCGCACTGGAGCAGCGCCGAGAGACTGGCGACCAGGGAGTCCAGCAGTTCGCCCGCGGAACTGTCGCGCGGAAAGCTGCGCCAGCGGGTCCGCGCGTCCCCGGCGAGCACGGCACCGGCCCGGAGCCGCTGGCGTACCCGTTCGCCCTCCTTCTCGTACGCCTCCTCGACCGCACCGGTGAGCCGTACGGCCGCCGTGTACTGGGCGGCCACCGCGCCCGCGAGCGCGGGCATCCGCGCATTGAGCGAGTCGATCACGCCCGCCGCGGTACGCCCCACGGTCTGCTGTCTGGCCGCGGGGTCCTGCGCCCGGTGGGCGAGCCAGCTGAAGAGCGGGCTGACGGCGGTGGTGGGCAGCAGTCCGTTGCCGCCGCCCGCCGACTCGGGCAGCTCCGGAATGGTGAACCGCGGCACCTCGCCGAGGCCGGCTTTTGTCAGCAGCGCCGCGTACTGCCGCGACACGTCCGTGATGACCTGGTGCGGCACCCGGTCGAGCACCGTGACCAGCGTGGCGTCGTACTCCTTCGCGGTACGCAGCAGATGCCACGGCACGGCGTCGGCGTACCGCGAGGCGGTGGTGACCATCACCCAGACATCGGCGGCGCAGATCAACTCGGCGGCCAGCAGCCGGTTCTCCACGACGAGCGAGTCGATGTCGGGGGCGTCGAGCAGCGCGAGCCCGCGGGGCAGCGTCGCGGCGGTCTCGATCCGCAGCGAGTTCTCCTCCTGGGCCTCGCGCGCGCCGTCGTCGGGTCCTTCGGTCTCGTCCTGCGGCGGCAGCCATACGCGGGTGAGCTGGGGCAGCACGCGCATCCCGGCGAACCAGTGGTGATCGTCGGGGTGGCATACGAGCACGGGCGTACGCGTGGTGGGCCGCAGCACGCCCGCCTCGCTGACCCGCCGCCCCACAAGGGAGTTGACGAGGGTCGACTTCCCGGCCCCGGTGGAACCGCCGACGACCGCGAGGAGCGGCGCTTCGGGCTCCTTGAGCCGGGGCACGAGATAGTCGTCGAGCTGCGCGAGCAGCTCGGTGCGCGTCTGCCGGGCACGCGGAGCGCCGGGAAGAGGGAGGGGGAGACGCACGGCGGCGACACGGTCGCGGAGGGCGGAGAGTGCGTCGATCAGCTGAGGCCGTACATCCAAGGTCACCACATGCGAAGAATGCCCAACTTTGGCTGCTTTTTGAAGCGTATGGGGCTCTCTGCGCGCCGATCGGACAGACGGGACAGACGGGATGAGTGGGGCGCAGGCATAACGAGTGCACAACACCCGTGATGTGAGACGTCAAAAGCGGTGCGGGAATCGCACCTGCCTGCGATTATCGGTTCGCTTCACCGAACCTCCACATCGTGCCACGCAGGTGAAGCAACCGGGCCAAGGCGATCGGAGCCCTATCCTTGTGTCCGGCAAGGTCACGGAACCACCCGACCCGGGGCTCCAGGCCACCGAGGCCACCATTCGGCCCCCGTAGCTCAGTGGATAGAGCAGGCGCCTTCTAAGCGCTTGGCCGCAGGTTCGAGTCCTGCCGGGGGCGCACAGCCCGCACAACCGACAGACCCTCCGCCCCGGAGGGTCTTTTTGCTGGTCAGGGGCACCATAGCGGGCTTGGGGTAGCGGACGCGTAAGCGCCGGACCGCCCTCCGGTGATCATGAGGGTGGTCCGGCAGTGTCCGGCTGTCACCGGGTTTCTGCGGGTGGCCCTGTCGAATACGTGTCGAAGTTTTCGCGGGGTGGCTCAGCGATCTTCCGTACCGGGCAGGACACCGGCCAAAGCCGCTACGCCGCCCTACCGTCGTTGCAGCATGCAGACGGTCCGTACCGGAACGTCGCGGGTTATGCCCGTGTCTGGATGCCGAGTTCGGACAGCAGTCCGCGGATGCGCTGCTCGATCTCGTCGCGAATCGGGCGGACAGCGGCCACGCCTTGGCCGGCGGGGTCGTCGAGCTTCCAGTCGAGGTAGCGCTTGCCGGGGAAGTAGGGGCAGGCGTCGCCGCAGCCCATGGTGATCACCACGTCGGAGGCTTGCACAGCTTCGGGGGTGAGGATCTTCGGCTTCTGGGCGGAGATGTCGATGCCGGACTCTCGCATGGCTTCGACCACCGCAGGGTTCACGGTGTCGGCCGGTGCGGAACCGGCGGAGCGGACTTCCACCTGCTTGCCTGCGAGGTGGGCGAGGAACGCGGCGGCCATCTGCGACCGGCCCGCGTTGTGGACGCAGACGAACAGCACAGAGGAGGTTTCGGGAGCGCTCACGTGCGGATCTTCCTTCGTTGGGTAGGGTTCAGCGGCCGGAGGCGGCGAGTTCGGGCTCACCGTGGGCGACGATCACGTCGTCCGCAGCTGGGCGGGATCGGCCGAACAGCGCGGCGACCAGGACGACGCCGACGACCGCGCCGACGAGTTGGGCTGCGGTGAACGGCGGTACGGAGGCGGGGGCGATCCCGGCGAAGGTGTCGGTGAAGGCGCGGCCGATGGTCACTGCCGGGTTTGCGAAGCTGGTGGAGGAGGTGAACCAGTAGGCCGCCCCGATGTAGGAGGCGACCGCGACCGGGCCGATGCGCTGCTGTCCCGTGCGAGCCAGTCCGAAGATGAGGAGGACCAGGCCCGCGGTGGCGACGACCTCGCCGAGCCACAGGTGACCGGCGGATCGGTCGTGCGTCGAGAACCGTACGAGGGGCTCGGCGAACATCGCGTCCGCCAACACCGCACCGCCGATGCCACCGGCCACCTGGGCGGGCACGTACGCCGCCACGTCCCGCAGCGTGAGGCCGTCCTCGCCTTGGCGGCCGGTCCACCAGGCGGCCAGCGTGACGACCGGGTTGAAGTGGGCGCCGGAGACCGGGCCGAGCAGGGCGATCAGCACGCCCAGACCGAAGACGGTTGCCAGCGAATTGGCCAGCAGTTGAACACCGACATCGCGCGTCAGCTCGGTCGCCTGGATACCGGAGCCGACCACGACGGTCACCAGGGCCGCGGTGCCCACCAGCTCGACCAGGACGCGGCGTCCGAGCGAAGGGGAGTCGGTCATCCCGCGACTCCGACAGTAACGGTGCCGGCCGGAGTCTGGAGCAGAGCGGAGAGCCTGGCGAGAGCGGCGGGCAGCACCCAGTAGTAGACCCAGGTCCCGCGTCGCTCCGAACCGACGAGGCCCGCCTCGCGCAGCACCTTCAGATGGTGGGAAATCGTCGGCTGCGACACGTCGAACGGACCGATGAGGTCACACACGCAGGCCTCGCCACCGTCGTGCGAGGCAATCAAGGACAGCAGGCGAAGACGCACCGGGTCGGACAGCGCCTTGAACATCCGGGCCAGGTCAACGGCGGCTTCCGCCCCCAGCGGCTCGCGGACCATCGGCGAGCAGCAGACCGACTGATCGTCCTGTCCGAGCACGGGAAGCTCTGATTTCGACATGCGTCTATGTTGACAGTCATCTATCTGAGTGGCAACCTCGACTTCATCGAGCTGTATCGATGAACGTCGATTCAGCACCGGATCAGGACCAGGAGACAGCCATGTCCCGCGTTCAGCTCGCCCTGCGCGTCAACGACCTCGAAGGCTCCATCGCCTTCTACTCCAAGCTCTTCGGCGTGGAGCCCGCCAAGCTCCGCCCCGGGTACGCGAACTTCGCGATCACCGAGCCCCCACTCAAGCTCGTCCTGATCGAGGGCGAGGCCGGCGAAGACACCCGCCTGGACCACCTCGGAGTGGAAGTGGAGTCCACCGAGCAAGTCACCGCCGCGACAGGCCGACTCCAGGAGGCAGGCCTCGCGACATTCGAGGAGAACGACACCTCCTGCTGCTACGCGCTGCAAGACAAGGTCTGGGTGACCGGACCAGGCAAGGAACCGTGGGAGGTGTATGTCGTCAAGGCCGACGCCGACAACCTCGACAAGAGCAGCGAAAGCGCACCAGATGCCTGCTGCGGCACCACCGGCTGCTGCACCCCCGAGGAGCAGGCCATCGACCCGAACCAGACCCTGGCGGAAGCGAAGGCCACCGCCGGATGCACCTGCGGCAGCTGACCTACCGCGTACGACCCCGGGCACGCGCAGAGGACCGACCGATCCGTACGGCAGACCACGACTACCGTCGCACCACCAGTGCAGTTCCAGGGTCCTGCGCTGGGCGCCGGCCGTCGGGGCCGCTGTCGCCGGTCTAGGTGATCGAAGCGCGACCCAGTCGCCCGCATTGCCCGTCATACCAGGTCAGCGGGCACCCCGGGACCACCGAGGACGTCTCAGACACCTTGAGCGTCACCCCTTACGGGAGCTGCACCTCAGAGAGCCTCTTTCGAAGGCGTGAGCGGCTCGCCCGACTTACGTACTACGGGCAGGACACTCCAGGGGAAGTTGCTCCACTTGCCGTTGGCCGCACCCAAGCGTGTTCGATGGAGCGGTAACCGCCAGGGCACAGCGGGTACCACCAGGGCACAGCGGGTACCAATGGCCACCCATCGTCGAGGGGCTGTGCAGCACAGCAGGGAAGTACCGCAACCACAGCGACCGACCGCGGCCGGTAGCGTCCCCCGGGACCGTGAAGCGACCGGTATGACCGTCGCTGACCGACCCGGATAGAGCTACGGATTAGAAGGTCTCTGACATCCACGGCTGACATCAATGGCGCCGGACGGAGGCGTACCCCAGCGTCCCTGTCCGGCCGTCGTGTCAGTGAGCAGTGGCAGCCGGAGCAGGCCCGGATCGAACTCCGAGGTCCATCTCATGGCTTCCGTTCGGCTGCATGGTTCGGTTCCTCCTTCTCAGCGCAGTTGCTCGGCCAGTCCGACGATGATGCCCTCCGGGCCGCGGAGGTAGCAGAGCAGATAGCTGTCCTCGAACCGGGCGATCTCGCCGACCAGTTCGGCGCCGTGAGGGCGCAGGCGGGCTACGGTGTCCTCGACGTCGTCGACGGCGAACATGACGCGGTGCGTGCCCAGAATGTTGTGCGGCCGGTTGCGCGGCCCGGCGCTGATCACCGCGGGGCTGCGGTACTTCGCCAGCTCGAGCCGGCTGTGACCGTCCGGGGTCCGGACCATCGCGATGTCACAGCGGACGCCGTCGAGTCCGGTGCACTGGTCGGCGAAGGGGCCCTCGACCTCCGCCCTGCCCTCCAGCTCCATACCGAGTTCCACGAAGAACGCGATGGCGGCATCCATGTCCTCGACGACGATGCCGACGTTGTCCATCCGCTGAATCGCCATGCTGGTTCTCCTTCTTCCTCGTGCGGCCGGTGGTGGCCGCTGATGTCCCTGGGACGGAGCCGGTGGCACGTTCTCGACATCCGCAGACCGTCCACCTGCGTCGGTGGAACCCCCGTCGTTGAGCCAGGTGGTCAGGTGGCACCTGTGACGCCGGTCGTACACGCGTTTGCCAAGTCGAGAAGCGGACTCGTCCGGGGTCAGGACTCTCTGTCGGGCCCGAGCCATTGCGGTTTTCACAGCCGCACGATTCGGTACGCGCCGCGCGGGCCCGGCGGGCAGCTACGGACACGGTCATGAGTGCGATCCAGGCTCTCCCCGGCCAGGAGCCGGCCAGCCGCTGCAACGAGCTGTCACAAGCCGCATAGACCTGGGGCCCGTGCACCCGGCCCTCGACGAGGAGATGGACCGCGCAGGTCGTGATCTGCCCTGACCAGTACCCGGTGAGGGACCCCGCCCGGGGTCCCTCAGTCGAGTGCTAGGCGGCGCGACGGACCCGTGCGGCCTTCCGGGCCTCGGCGGTCTGGCGGGCCTCGGCGGACCGGCGGGACTCGCTACCGGCGCGGCCGGGCCGACCCGGGCGGGTGCCCCGGCCGCGGAACGGGGCGCCGCCGCGCTTGGGGCGCTCCGTGACGGGTGCGCTGACGGTGATGGGGATGCCGGAGGGGGGCTGGGCGCCGGTGATGCGGCTGAGTTCGGCTTCGCCGGAGCGGACGTGGGTGGTGTGCGGGGTGATGCCGGCGTCTGCCATGAGGCGTGCCATGTCGCGGCGCTGGTTGGGCAGGACCAGGGTGACGACGCTGCCGGACTCGCCGGCGCGGGCGGTGCGGCCGCCGCGGTGCAGGTAGTCCTTGTGGTCGCTGGGCGGGTCGACGTTGACGACGAGGTCGAGGTTGTCGACGTGGATGCCGCGGGCTGCGACGTTGGTGGCCACCAGCGCGGTGACGTGGCCGGTCTTGAACTGGGCCAGGGTGCGGTTGCGCTGGGGCTGGGACTTGCCGCCGTGCAGCGCGGCGGCGCGTACGCCGCTGTTGAGCAGGTGCTTGGTGAGCTGGTCCACGGCGTGCTTGGTGTCCAGGAACATGATCACGCGGCCGTCGCGGGCTGCGATCTCGGTGGTGGTGGCGTACTTGTCGGCGCCGTGGACATGCAGGACGTGGTGCTCCATCGTGGTGACCGCGCCCGCGGAGGGGTCGACGGAGTGGACCACCGGGTCGTGGAGGTAGCGGCGCACCAGCAGGTCGACATTGCGGTCCAGGGTGGCCGAGAACAGCATCCGCTGGCCCTCGGGGCGTACCTGGTCGAGGAGTTCGGTGACCTGGGGCATGAACCCCATGTCGGCCATCTGGTCGGCTTCGTCCAGGACGGTGATGTCCACCCGGTCCAGACGGCAGTCCTTGCGCTCGATAAGGTCCTTGAGGCGGCCCGGCGTCGCCACCACGACCTCGGCCCCGGCGCGCAGCGCACTGGCCTGGCGGCCGATCGACATACCGCCGACCACGGTGGCCAGTCGCAGCTTCAGCGACCGGGCGTAGGGGGTGAGCGCGTCGGTGACCTGCTGAGCCAGCTCGCGGGTGGGAACCAGGACCAGCGCCAGCGGCTGACGGGGCTCGGCACGCCTGCCCTCGGTACGGGCCAGCAACGCCAGACCGAAGGCGAGCGTCTTGCCCGAACCGGTACGCCCGCGGCCCAGCACGTCCCGACCGGCCAGGGAGTTCGGCAGCGTCGCCGCCTGGATCGGGAACGGCTCGTTCATGCCGAGGCCGGTGAGCGTCTTCAGCAGCTCGACCGGCATGTCGAGTTCGCCGAAGGTCGCGGCCGCGGGGAGGGCCGGTGTGATGGTGACCGGCAGCGCGAACTCGCCCTGCCGCGCGGCGGGACGGCGCCCGTAGCCGCCGGAACGGTTGCCGGGGCGACCCTGGCCCTGCGGGCGGAAGCGGGCGCCCCGGTCGGAACCGGCGGAGCCACCCTTGCGGGGGTTGGAGAAACGGTCGTTCGTGCGAACTGAGCGGTTCATGGAGAACCTTCCTCGATATGGCACGTATCGAGGAATTCTCGGCAGGAATGAGCCGAATGAATTGCAAGAACGAGCCGAATAAAAGACTGAAACGAACCGGCCGCACCGGCGCAGAAAATAGCGACGCCTGGCATCAGGCCGCCAGGGATCCACAGGATGAGGCGGCTGGGGCCGGATCATGGGGGCGCGGGCAGACCATTACGGGGCGTCGCGCAAACCCTGCAAACAGCAACGAGCTGGGGCCCGCACCCCAAGGTGCGCGCCCCAGCTGCGTCGTGCGTGTCAGCGTCAGGCGGGAACGATGTTCTCCGCCTGCGGGCCCTTCTGGCCCTGCGTGACGTCGAAGTTCACCTTCTGGCCTTCCTGAAGCTCACGGAAGCCCTGGGTGGCGATGTTCGAGTAGTGGGCGAAGACGTCGGGGCCGCCGCCGTCCTGCTCGATGAAGCCGAAACCCTTTTCCGCGTTGAACCACTTGACGGTGCCAGTAGCCATGTCATATCTCCTTCGGGGCAGTGCCCGGGGTTCGCACGGTGCGAACCCTGGCGTCGCCGCGATGATTACCCCGTCCGGAAAACATCACCGAAAATACAAAAGTGCCCGATGGCATAAAGCCATCAAAGGCACTTGAAGTCTATGGGAACCACAACTGCAACTGGGATCAACGGTAGCACGGCGCGAGCATCCGAGCAGGGCAGGTACTACTTTTTCGGCCGTCACCCCCATGAACGCTCGGCACACACCGCGCAAATTTCTGAACCTGCTGCGACAGATATTCGCTGCAGCAGAAGCAAGTGGGGGCCGGATGTCGGCGTACGAGGCTACAGCGCGGCAGTGACCAGCAGCGCGAACGATGCGAGCGTGAACAGGGTCCGGATCAGATGGAAGAGGTTCCAGCGGGACTCGAAGGCGGCGCGCGCCTGACCGGTGGGGACAGCCGGGGAGGCCGACTCGGCCGAGGCGAGGGCGTTGTTCAGCGGGATGTTGCCGCCGATGGTGATGAGGTTGTTGAGGACCGCGCAGACCAGGCCCGCGATGATCAGGCACCGCTGGGTGTCCGTGCGGCCGTCGACCGGGACGGCGAGGGCCGCGGCCGGGAACACCATGATCGCGAGGAAGACCAGAACGAACACGGCGCGCGGCACGGTCTCGTTGATGCGGTTCATGGCCGGCACGAACTGGTCGTCCGACAGCCGGGCGAGCGCGGGCATGATCCCGGTCTGGAAGATCAGCATCATGCCCGCGTACAGGCCTGTGGAGATGATGGCTAGGGCGAGCAGAAGAGTGGCCATGGCGCACATCATGGCGGGGTGGGGCGGGCGATGCAGCAACCTTGCGGTGCGGACACTGACGGATCCGTGAGGGAAAGCCTCCGCCCCCGCCGCAGGCGGGACGCCACAGCCCCGTCCCCGGACTCCTGACTCCTGACTCCTGACTCCTGACATCGGACATCGGACATCGCAGTGCGGAGGGCGCCCGTGGACCCCACGATCAGTCCCTCAGCCGCTGCGCCTGCCCGATCGCGTCCGCCAGCTGGTGCACCGCGCTGTCCTCCGTCGAGCCCGCCAGCTTCCTGGCCCGTTCGGCGAGTTCACCGAGCCCCGGCGCGCCCGGCATCGAACCGCCCCGCAGCGACTCGGCGAAGTACGCCGCGACCGCGGTGACCTGGAACCTCTTGGAGGCGCCGTCCCACAGCGCGCCGTCGACCGCGTCCGCCTCGACCGAGCCCGTCTGCTCGTGCGGCGCCCGCGTATTGGGGTCGAGCCAGCGCACCGTAGCCGTCGCGAGATGGCCACTCGCACCTTCCCGGAGCCGTACGGCATAGAGCGCCGTCACCGTGTGACCGGGGCCGATCTCGCCGCCGTCCACACGGTCGTTACGGAAGTCCTCGTCCGCGACCGCGCGGTTCTCGTACCCGATGAGCCGGAACTGCTTGACGGTCTTCGGATCGAAGGCCACCTGCGCCTTGGCGTCCCGGGCGCGCAGTTCGACATGGGTGGGCAGCTGGTCGACGAAGACCTTCCTGGCCTGCTCGCTGGTGGAGACATACGTGGTGTGCCCGTCGCCCTTGTCCGCGAGCCGCTCCATCAGCGCATCGCCGTACTGGCTGCCGACACCGACGCCGAAGAGCGTGATGCCGTACTCGCGTCGGGCATCATCGATCCGGCCGAGGATCGCGTCGGCATCGGTCTCGCCGGTGTTGGCGAGTGCGTCGGAGAGCAGGACGACGCGGTTGGTGGCTCCGCGCCTGCGCCCCTCGACGGCCTCGTCGTAACCGGCCCGTACGCCCGCCTCCACATTGGTGGAGTCGGTCGGCTCCAGGCCGTCGATCACCGTGTGGATACGGTCGCGGTTGTCGTCGATCCGGGTCATCGACAGCCGTGTCTCGGCCTCGTCGCTGAAGGTGACGATGGCGATCGAGTCGTCGTCGCGCAGCGCGTCGGTGAGAATGCCCAGCGACTCCTTCACCAGGTCGAGCCGGCCGGGCTCGGCCATGGAGCCGGAGATGTCGATCACGAAGGTGAGGGCCGCGGGCGGCCGTTCGCCCTTGCGGTCGGAGGGGCGGGTGGAGAGTCCGACGCGTACGAGCGACCAGTCCTCGCCGCCGGCCTCGCCCTCGGCGCTCCGGGGACGCGCACCGTCGACCGTCACCGAGAAGCCGTTGCTCTTCGGCCTCGGATAGTCCTGGCGGAAGCTGTTGATGAACTCCTCGGGCCGGATGTCGGCCCGCTTCGGCCGTTGCCCGTCGCCAAGCGTGCGGCGGGCATAGCCGTACGAGGCGGTGTCCACGTCGAGCGCGAAGGTCGACAGATAGTCGGCCGCCGGTGTGGACTCCTGGAACTCATCGCCGCGCCGCTCCGCCTCCTTCGCACCGTCCGTCCCGGCTGCGGGTGCTCCTCCGCCGCCGTCCGGCGCTCTCGGCGCGGGTGCCGGCTTCGCGCCGTCGTGCGCCCGCTGTTCGGCTCCGCTTCGGGAGGCCCGGTTGTCCTGGCCGCTTCCACTGCAGCCGGTGGTGAGCAGCATGCCGCCGGCCAGAACCGCGGCCAGCGCTCCCCTGTACGTCCTTGCGCAGAGCTTCATCTGGGCTCCCCTGGATCGTCAGCACTTGTGAATGTGACGTTCGAGGAGGCCCGAAGGAGCAGACGAACGAGTTGCGGATCAATCTCAATGCGGCAACGGCGGGCGGAAGTTGCCCCGGCCGGGAGGGCAACCCCCTCAGTGGCTCAAGGGCTCGCTCAGCTCTCTTCCCTGCTCGCTCTGCGACTCTCGTGCCTCAAGCGTGCCCCGCCCCGGCGTCGGAACCGAAGGGACTGGCAAGGACTCGCCAGTCCCTGAGCAGCCGCTTGTCACCATGCGCTGCCATATGCGTTCATGGAGTGGCGCACGGCTCCGAGGGGACGGACCGCGCGGATCGTCAGGCGGTTTGACACACGGCCTGGCAGGCGGATTGACGGGGGTGATCGGCCATGGTCGTGGGGATGGTTCCGGGCTCCGTGCTCGGCCGGGAGGTTTCGCGGCAAGTCCCACGGGAGGTTTCGCGGGACGTTTCAAAGGAGATTTCGCGGGCCGTCCTGCGGGAGGTGCCGGGGCAGCCGGTTCACGGAGTGGCACAGGTGAAAGCGGCCCTGACCAGCCTGGTCCGCTCCGCTCGCCATGAGCTCCTCAGCTTCGACAATCCGGCCGGCGCACTGGGCCACGGCATCCCGGAGCCCTTCCTGGAGTTCGCCGGCGCATGCGTGCGCACGGCCGCTGCACAGACCGCGACGGTACGGCGGATCGCACCCCGGCACGGGCTGACTCATCTCACGGCACCCTGGCTCAGTCCCGGCGCGGCCCGGGTGACCGACTCGATCCCGTTCAAGATGCTCGTCGCGGATCGTACGGTCGCGGCCGTCCCCCTCGATCTCGAACTGCACTACAACGGCCTGCTGCTGATCCGCGATCCCGTTGTCGTCCAGGCCCTGGTCCGTGCGCACCGCTCCTGGTGGGACACCGGCGACGATCTGACCGGCCAGGCCATACCCGGCGCCTTACCCGTCCATCTGCAGCCGGTCCTGCAGGCCCTGCTGGCCGGGCTCACGGACGAGACGGCCGCAACCCGGCTCGGCATGTCAGGGCGTACGTACAGCCGCCGCGTCGGTCAACTGCTCACCGCCCTCGGCACGACGAGCCGCTTCCGGGCGGGAGCGGAAGCGGCTCGTCGGGGCTGGGTCTAGCAAGAGCCCGGCCTCCTGCGGCACGTCCTGCGACATCTCCTGCACGCCTCGTACGGCATGTGGCACGGCATGTCCTGCGACATCTCCTACGACACGATGTCCTTGCGGGAGAAGTTCCGGAAGGCAAGCGCGAACAGCACCAGGGCGTAGGTCACCGAGACCGCCGCGCCCTTCACCATGCCGTTCCACTCCAGCTGTGGCTGCAGCGCGTCGATCCAGGCGAACTGCCAGTGCGCGGGCAGCACATCACGCCACGAGCCGAGGGCGGTGACCGCGTCCAGCACATTGCCGATGATCGTCAGACCGACCGCTCCGCCGACCGCTCCGAGCGGGGCGTCGGTCTTGGTGGAAAGCCAGAACGCAAGCCCCGCCGTGACCAGTTGGGAGACAAAGATGAACGCCACGACCAGGGCAAGACGCGCCACGGTGTCGCCGGCGGCCAGGGAGCCGCCACCCGTGGGAAGCTTCAGCGGGCCCCAGCCGTACGCCATGGTCCCCGCCGCCAGACCGACCAGCGGCAGCAGCACCATGGCCGCCGCGCTGAAGCCGAGCGCCACCGCCAGCTTGGACCACAGCAGTCGGGAGCGCGGGACGGGTGCGGCCAGCAGATAGCGCAGAGAGGACCAGCTCGCCTCCGAGGCCACGGTGTCCCCGTGGAACAGCGCCACCGGCACCACCAACAGGAAGCCCGCCGAGACGAACAGACAGGTGGCGGCGAAGTTCGCGCCGGACGCGGTGGCCGTGTCCATCAGGGTCACCCGGCTGCTGTCCCCACCGTCCGGCGTGCCGCCGATCGCGAAGGCGGCGATCAGGATGAGGGGCAGCGCGGCAAGGATCCCCGCCATCACCAGCGTCCGCCTGCGCTTCAGCTGCCGTACGGCCTCGACACGCAGCGGCAGCGTGTGCCGTGCCCGGTAGCCCGGGGCCGACTCGACCAGCGTGCTCATGCGGAACCTCCGATCAGGGTGAGGAAGGCGTCCTCCAGGCGGCGATGCGGGCCGACACCCGTCAATGGCACGTCCAGCCGGACGAGTTCGGCGATCATGCCGGTGGCGGTGGCTCCGTCGAGGCGTACGAGCAGTCCTTCGTCCGTACGGGACGCGGAACCGATACCCGGCAGTGCGGCGATCTTCTCGATCAACGGCTCCGGCACGCCCTCCGTCGTGGTGACCAGCAGGGTGTCGCTCTCGCCGGTGATCTCCGCGACCGGTCCTGCCTGCACCAGCCGCCCGCGGTCCATGACCACCAGATGCGTGCAGGACTGCTCGACCTCTGACAGAAGGTGGCTGGAGACGATGACGGTCCGGCCTGCGGCCGCGTACCGGATCATCACGTCCCTCATCTCGCGGATCTGCGGCGGGTCGAGGCCGTTCGTCGGCTCGTCGAGGATGAGCAGATCCGGCATGCCGAGCATGGCCTGAGCGATGGCGAGGCGCTGGCGCATGCCCTGCGAGTAGGTGCGTACGGCGCGGGCGAGGGCATCGCCGAGGCCGGCGATCGCCAGGGCCTCCTCGATATGCGCGTCGCTCGCGGGGCGGCCGGTGGCCCGCCAGTACAGCTCCAGGTTGTCGCGTCCCGAAAGATGCGGCAGGAAGCCCGCACCCTCGACGAACGCGCCGACCCGGGAGAGGACCGGTGCGCCGGGCCTGATGGCGTGGCCGAAGACACGGATCTCGCCGTCGTCCGGCCGGATGAGACCCATCAGCATGCGCAGGGTGGTGGTCTTGCCCGCGCCGTTGGGGCCGAGGAGGCCGAGTACCTGGCCCTTCTCGACGCGGAAGGAGAGCTCCCGTACGGCGTACCGGTCGGCGGACCTGGAGTACCGCTTGGTCAACCCGGTGATCTGCAGGGGCACTTCGGCGAGCTCGGGGTCGGGTGCCGGAGCGACCGCACGGCGACGGGCGGTGATCAGCAGGCCCGCCGCCAGCAGGGCGCCCGTGGCAGGGAGGACCCAGGTCCACCAGGGCAGTCCCGCGGCCTGCGTCTTCACGGCGGGCGCCGTGGGCACAGCCAGTGCGCCGTTGCCGAGGAGTTCGACGGTGTACGCGGCAGGGGCGGCCGGAGACGCATAGCCGAGGTCGGTCGCGGACAGGACCAGGCGCAGCCGGTGCCCGGCGTCCACCTCGTGGTCGACGGCCGGCAGGGTCAGCTCGACGTCCTTGCCCTGCTCGGCACCCTCGACCCGGACCGGCGCGACGAGCTGGGACGGCAGCACCTGCTCACGGCCGTTGGGCCCGACGTCGTACACCTTCCCGAACAGGACCGCTTCGCCCCTGTTCGAGGTCACCTTGAGCCTGACGGTCGGCGAGCCGGTGATCCGCAGCGACTCGGCCAGCGGCGCGGAGTCGAAGCGCGCGAACTGTCCGGGGAAGTCCAGGGAGAGTCCGAGGCCGAGAGAGGAGAGCTGGGTGAGACCGCCGCTGAGGCCGGGGACGGCCGAGATGGCGGGCGGGTTGGCGCCGGCCGGATTGGCGAAGGTCTGCGCGCGGCCGTTGAGCGTGACCGGTCGCGCGCCGCTGCCGAGCCCCGGATAGCCGTTGCCGGTCGCGCCGCGCAGCAGGGCCTGACCGTCGGTGGAGTCGACGCCTCCGGTCCGGCTGACGCGGAAGGCGGGCCCGGTGTCCACGCCCTTGTCCTGCTTGAGATACCGGTTGAACCAGTCGCTGATACGGCCCTCGACGCGGCCGGTCTCCCGGTCGCCGCCGTCGTGGCCGCCCGCGATCCAGTCGACGGAGACGGGCGCGCCGTTCGCGCTGATCTTCTTCGCCATGGCGTCGGCGTGCGTGAGCGGGAAGAGCGAGTCGGCCTGGCCCTGCACGATGAGCGCGGGCACCTTGATGCGGTCGCCGACGGCGGAGGGGCTGCGGGCTTCGAGGAGCGTACGGGCGGCGGCGTCGGGCCTTCCGGCGACGGCGACGCGCTCGTACATGGCGCAGAGCGCAGGCTCGAAGCGCCCGCAGCCGCTCGGGTCGGCGGGGACCGCGGCACCGGCCGCCTTGGCCTTGGCCGGATCCGCCTTGGCCGCGTCGCCGTGCGCCGCCGCCCGACCCGCCGGTGCGTCCGGTGCGGACTCATCGGCCGGGGGTTCCGAGCCCGTACCCGCCACCGAACCCGCCGAGCCCGTCGAGCCGGTCGAGAAGAAGATCCCGGCCCAGAGCTTCTTGAAGACACCGTTCGGGAAGAGTGCGTCGGCCAGGTTCCAGTAGGTGATCTGGGGTGCGATCGCGTCGACCCGCTTGTCGTAGCCGGCCGCGAGGAGCGAGATCGCCCCGCCGTACGAGGCGCCGGTGACACCCACGCGCGGATCGCCGTCCGCATCCAGCTGTACCTCGGGACGCTCCGCCAGCCAGTCGATCAGCCGCGAGACGTCCTTGACCTCGAAGTCCGGGTCGTTGAGCCCGATCTTCCCGGTGGAATCGCCGAAGCCGCGGGCGGACCAGGTCAGCACGGCGTATCCGTCGCGGGCCAACTGCTCGGCCTGGGCGCGTACATCGTCCTTGCTGCCGCCGAAGCCGTGCCCGAGGAGAACGGCGGGCCTGCGGTCCTTGCCGCCCGTCGTGAAGTAGGAGGTGTCGATCCTCGCCCCGGGCATCTCCTGCACCCGGTCCTCACGGTGCACAGACGGTGCGCTGTCATCAGCGACCGCGGTCCAGGTGCCCGCGCCGCCGAGGACGGCGAAGGCGGCGACGCCTGCGAGCCATCGGCCGCGCGGCCGGGGAAGTCGGATCTGCATGCTTGAAACCCTAAGCGGATCCCCTGTGCCGTCTCGGCTGCCGCCAGGGGGAACTCACGAGCCTCCGCAAGTAGTACGGAGTACGGTCGCCGTACACCAGACGCGGTATGCGCCCCTGGGGGAAGGGACCCGCATGGACCTCCAAATGGACATCCGGCGCGCGACGACCGTGTCCGAGCTCATCGCGGCCGAGCATCTCTACGACGGACCCGCCCGGGCGGAGTGGGCCGAGCGTTTCCTTGCCGCCGCCGGGCATCTGATGCTGATCGCGTACGTCGACGGGGCGCCGGCCGGGATGGTCTCCGGCATCGAGATGCTCCACCCCGACAAGGGCACGGAGATGTGCCTGTACGAGCTGTCGGTGGACACGGCGTACCGCAGACGCGGTATCGGGCGGGCGCTGACCGAGGCGCTGATCGAGGTGGCGCGGGAGCGGGGCTGCTACGACATGTGGGTCGGCGTGGACACGGACAACGACCCGGCGCTGGCGACGTACCGGTCGGCAGGGGCGGCGGACGACGGGGTGTTCGCGATGCTCACCTGGGAGTTGCCCGCCTGCTAGCGGACACGTCCGTTGCCCTGGCTGTCCCTTGGGCGGTTTTGCGAGCAACCTCCCGGCCGGACGGGTGTTCACAATGTGTGGGTCCGTCATGCAGTAAGTGGCGATGCTGTCTTGTTTCGCACATCACGTCACGAGACGCTGGTCAGCGCATATGCAGCTCCTGGCACCATGCACTCCCGTACTTGTCCGTTAACGGTCAACGAAAGGTAGGTGCACGAGATGAAAGCCACTGCCCGACGCTTCGGGGCGCTGATACCCGCAATCGCCCTAGCCGCCGGTCTCCAGTTCGCCACCTCCCCCACCGCGCACAGCGCGCCCATCGGCGATCTTCGTCTCGCTCCCACTGCAACTGCCGTACAGAACAGCTGGATTGTCGTCCTGAAGGACGGCACCACGCGTGCCGCCGATCTGGGCGTCACGCCGAACCACACCTACCGCAACGCCCTCCAGGGCTTCTCCGCGTCGATGTCCGACGCAAAGGCCGCAAAACTCTCCGCCGATCCACGCGTGGCGTACGTCCAGCAGAACGCCACGGTCCGCATCAACGAGACCCAGAACAGTGCCACGTGGGGCATCGACCGCATCGACCAGCGGAATCTGCCGCTGTCGAAGACGTACACCTACAACACCAATGCGTCGAATGTGACCGCGTACATCATCGACACCGGGATCCGCACCTCCCACAGCGAGTTCGGCGGCCGCGCGAGCGTCGGCACGGACACGGTGGGCGGCGGCCAGAACGGCCAGGACTGCAACGGCCACGGCACGCATGTCGCCGGCACGGTCGGTGGCAAGACGTACGGCGTCGCCAAGGGCGTCAAGCTCGTGGCCGTACGCGTCCTGGACTGCCAGGGCTCCGGTACAACGGCCGGGGTCATCGCAGGCATCGACTGGGTGACCGCGAACGCGAAGAAGCCGGCCGTGGCGAACATGAGCCTGGGCGGTGGCGCGGACGCGGCGCTGGACAACGCGGTGAAGAAGTCCATCGCATCGGGCGTGAGCTACTCGATTGCCGCGGGCAATGGCAACTTCCTCGGTCTGCCGATGAACGCGTGCAACTACTCGCCGGCCCGCGTCCCCGAGGCGATCACGGTCGGCGCGACGGACAACACGGACCGGCGGGCGTCGTTCTCCAACTACGGCACCTGCCTGGATCTGTTCGCGCCGGGCGTGAACATCACCTCATCGTGGAAGGACAGCGACACGGCGACGAACACGATCTCCGGCACCTCGATGGCCACCCCGCACACAGCGGGCGTCGCGGCGCTGTATCTGGCGACCCACGCCACGGCGACCCCGGTTCAGGTCCGGGACGCGCTGGTGAACGGCGCGACGAGCGGCAAGGTCCAGGACCCGCGGACGGGTTCGCCGAACAAGCTGCTGCATTCGCTGTTCTAGCCGATCCGTTCCAGCCGATCCGTTCCAGCCGATACGGTGTTCCAGCTGAGCTGCTGCTGCCCGAGGAGCTCCTGCCCATCCGGGCAGGGCGCTCCTCGGGCAGTAGCCTGCTCGCCACGTTTTCTGCCGGCTTGTCCTGCGCCTACAGCGACTCCGAATGGTCAGGACTTGAGCAGGGTCGTGCGGACTTGCACCAGAAACCCACCTCGCGGCGGGCCGGCCGGGTGAGCGTGATGTGGCGTACGAGCTGGTGGAAGCAGGCCATGGTCGCGATGGCGGGGAGAGCGGCGACGCCCGCTCCACTGAGGGTCCTGGGCGCCGCGGCGATGCACGTAAGCGCGGCGAGCACACAGAAGAACAGGGCGATGGCCCAGGCGTGGGGAGCGCGGCGGCGGTGCAGCGTGGCTCGCAGGATCGAGAGCGACGCGACCGTCCATGGTCCGTACACCAGCGCCGGCCACCAGGGCGAAAGACTGTACGCGGCACCAGGGGCAGCGGCATGCCGCAGGATTTCGTGAGTGAGCAGGCACCCGAGGACGCTCACGACGGCAATGATGACCACACTCACCGTTGCGATGGCGTAGTTCAGGGACTGGTTGCGGACGAGCTTCCACGCTCTCGGCTTCACCTTGTGCATCGGGCGCCGGCGGTGGCAGGACGGGCCGATCGTTGGGGGCCGCCGCAGGTCCATTGCGGGCGGCGGCAGTTCCACGGGGTCGGGCGTTTCCTGCAGCAGCTGCGTCAGTTCGACGTCCGGTTCCCAGCGCCCCTGCAGGACGTCGAGGTCCGGAGCAGAGAATGGTTCCTGCCCGAACGCGGAACCGTAGCCGTTCCACTGGTCGGCGGAACTGTAACCGTCCCACTGACCGGAGAGGGCTGCGTACGCGTCGTCGTACTGCTCAGCAGGAGTGCCGTACGCCCCGAAGTGGTCATGCCTGTCATACATGTGATTCCTACCGTGGACGATGTCCAGTGGTGGTGGCAATTGCGGCTCCGGCAGGGGGCCGCGGCGGAAGTGTGCGACCCCATGCGGGGCGGTCACGCGGGGAAGCGGCGGGTGTAATCGGCCTGGATCAGGTCCATGGCCGCCATGAAGTCCGCCAGTTCCGCGGTGCACTCCCGCGGGCGGACGAGAGCGACGGCACCTTCCCTACTGGTGCACATGGGCCACAGAGACAATCCCTCGGCACGTGGGTTGAGCGACTTGGGCTGTGAAGTTGGCGTGGTCACAGCCCTCTCAACGACGAACGCGCCCCCATCGCTATCGGCCACACGAATGAACCAATAAATAGGAAATGGGTGAAATATACAGTCCACGGCGCGTCGACGACCCCGAAGTGCCGTCGCACATGAAGTGCGGGCGCGCCGCTGTGGGCGAGTTGGCCGCGCCGTACGGAGAAGGCGCGGCCCGTACGGATGCAGAATTCCGTACGGGCCCGGTGCCTGTCGACTGTTGCTGTCAGTGGTTGCGCGGGAAGCCCAGGTCCACGCCGGTCGGCGCATCCGACGGGTCCGGCCAGCGGGTGGTCACGACCTTACCGCGCGTGTAGAAGTGCACGCCGTCGTTGCCGTAGATGTGGTGGTCGCCGAAGAGCGAGTCCTTCCAGCCGCCGAAGGAGTGGTAGCCCACCGGCACCGGGATCGGGACGTTCACGCCGACCATGCCCGCCTCGATCTCCAGTTGGAAGCGGCGGGCAGCGCCACCGTCACGGGTGAAGATCGCGGTGCCGTTGCCGAAGGGGGAGGCGTTGATCAGCGCCACGCCCTCCTCGTACGTCTCCGCACGCAGCACACACAGCACCGGGCCGAAGATCTCGTCGCGGTAGGCGTCGGAGTCGGTGGAGACGTGGTCGAGGAGCGACAGGCCGATCCAGTGGCCGTCCTCGAAGCCGTCGACCGTGTGGCCCGTGCCGTCCAGAACGACCTTCGCACCCTGCGCCGCCGCGCCCGTGACGTACGAGGCGACCTTGTCGCGGTGAGCCTTGGTGATCAGCGGGCCCATCTCCGACGTCGGGTCGTCGCCGGGGCCGATCTTGATCTTCTCGGCGCGTTCGCGGATCTTCTCCACCAGCTCATCGGCGATGGAACTGACCGCGACGACCGCGGAGATGGCCATGCAGCGCTCGCCGGCCGAGCCGTACGCCGCCGAGACCGCGGCGTCCGCGGCCGCGTCCAGGTCCGCGTCCGGGAGCACCAGCATGTGGTTCTTCGCGCCGCCGAGCGCCTGGACGCGCTTGTGGTTGGCGGAGGCGGTGGTGTGGATGTAGCGGGCGATCGGGGTGGAGCCGACGAAGGAGACCGCGCTGACGTCCGGGTGCGCCAGCAGCGCGTCGACCGCGATCTTGTCGCCGTGGACGACATTGAACACGCCGTCGGGCAGCCCGGCCTCCGAAGCCAGCTCGGCAAGGAGGTTGGCGGCCGACGGGTCCTTCTCGCTCGGCTTCAGTACGAAGGTGTTTCCGCAGGCGATGGCCAGCGGGAACATCCACATCGGCACCATCGCCGGGAAGTTGAACGGCGTGATGCCGGCGACGACACCGAGCGGCTGACGGATCGAGGAGACGTCGACCCGGCTTGCGACCTGGGTGGACAGCTCGCCCTTGAGCTGAGTGGTGATACCGCAGGCGAGCTCCACGATCTCCAGGCCGCGGGCGACCTCGCCGAGCGCGTCGGAGTGGACCTTGCCGTGCTCGGCGGTGATCAGCGCGGCGATATCGTCGCGGTGTGCGTCGAGGAGTGCGCGGTAGCGGAAGAGGATCCCGGTCCGCTGCGCGAGCGAGGACGTGCCCCAGGTCGCGTACGCCGACCGCGCCGCCGTGACGGCCGCGTCGACCTCCTCCACCGAGGCCAGGGCGACCTGGGTGGTGACGGCGCCGGTCGCAGGGTCGGTGACCGGGCCCCAGTTGCCTGACGCACCTTCGACGGTCTTGCCACCGATCCAGTGGTTGACGGTCTTCATTTCGTGCTCCTTCAGAGATGGCGGCGTCGGGCTGCGACTTGCCGGTCGTACTCCTTCCGGGCCTTGACCGCCGACGGGCGGGTCGCGGTCTCAGCCACCGGAACATCCCACCACGCCTGCGCCGGAGGCGCGCCCGACACAGTGTCTGCCGTTTCGGTCTCGACGTAGACACATGTGGGAACGTCCGCCTCACGCGCCACAGAGAGCGCTTCGTGCAGGTCACGCACCGTCTTGGCCCGGATCACACGCATTCCGAGCGAGGCTGCGTTGGCGGCCAGGTCGACGGGGAGCGGAGCCCCGGTGTACGTACCGTCCAAGGCCCGGTAGCGGTAGGCGGTGCCGAAGCGCTCCGCGCCGACCGACTCGGACAGGCCGCCGATCGAGGCGTATCCGTGGTTCTGCAGGATGACGACCTTGATAGGGATGTTCTCCTGCACGGCTGTCACGATTTCGGTGGGATTCATCAGATACGTACCGTCGCCGACGAGAGCCCAGACGGGTCGGCCCGGCGCGGCCATCGCGACGCCGATGGCCGCGGGGATCTCGTAGCCCATGCAGGAGTAGCCGTACTCGACGTGGTACTGGTCGGCCGAACGGGCGCGCCACAGCTTGTGCAGGTCGCCGGGGAGCGAGCCCGCGGCGTTGATCACGATGTCGTCCCCGGTGACCAGAGTGTCAAGTGCGCCGAGCACCTGCGGCTGAGTGGGGTGGACATCCGGGTCGTCGGCCTCGTACGCGGCGTCGACGCGGTACTCCCAGCGCTCCTTGTCGTCGGCGTACTCCGTCTCGTACGCGGGCTCGACGTGCATACGCGAGCCCAGCGCGGCGGCGAGCTCGTCCAGCGCTGTCCGGGCGTCCGCGACCAGGGAGAGACCGGCCATCTTGTGGGCGTCGAAGGAGGTGATGTTGAGGTTCAGGAAGCGGACGGCCGGGTGCTGGAAGAGGGTCGCGGAAGCGGTCGAGAAGTCGGACCAGCGGGTGCCGACACCGATCACCAGATCCGCGGTACGGGCCAGCTCGTCGGCGGTCGCGGTGCCGGTGTGGCCGATGCCGCCGACGTCGCAGGGGTGGTCGTACGGAAGCGAGCCCTTGCCGGCCTGGGTGGAGGCGACCGGGATGCCGGTCACCTCGGCGAAGGCCCGCAGCGCCTCCTCGGCCTCGCTGTGGTGAACACCGCCGCCCGCGACGATCAAGGGGCGGCGGGCGGCACTCACCGCGCGGCGCGCCGCGTCCAGCGCGCCCAGGTCGGGCCGCGGGCGGCACACCTGCCAGACGCGCTCGGCGAAGAAGTCCTCCGGCCAGTCGTACGCCTCGGCCTGCACATCCTGCGGCAGCGCGAGCGTGACCGCACCGGTCTCGGCCGGGTCGGCGAGCACACGCATCGCCTGCAGCGCCGCCGGAATCAGCGCCTCGGGACGGGTGACACGGTCGAAGTAGCGGGAGACGGGGCGCAGGGCGTCATTGACCGACACATCGCCCGCGTAGGGGACTTCGAGCTGCTGGAGAACCGGGTCGGCGGGCCGGGTCGCGAACACATCGCCGGGCAGCAGGAGGACGGGCAGTCGGTTGACGGTGGCTAGCGCGGCGCCGGTGACGAGGTTGGTCGCGCCCGGGCCGACGGAGGTGGTGACGGCGTGGGCGGAGAGGCGCCGGGACTGGCGGGCGTAGCCGACGGCGGCGTGCACCATGGCCTGTTCGTTGCGGCCCTGGAAGTACGGCATGGTGGGGCCGGGGGGCGTCTCCCCGGACAGCGCAGTGGCACCGGACTCCAGCAGCGCCTGGCCGAGGCCGGCCACATTGCCGTGGCCGAAGATGCCCCAGGTGGCGTTGATCAGGCGGTGACGGCGACCGTCGCGCTCGGTGTACTGGCGGGCGAGGAAGGCGACAAGCGCCTGGGCGACGGTGAGTCGGCGCGTATTCGTTCCCGAACTCATTGCTGGCCCTCCTCGGCCTCGTACAGCGGCAGCCGGGGGTCGACGGGCTGCTCCGGCCAGGTGTCGCGGATCCAGCCGTGGTCGGGGTGGTCGCAGATCAGCCACTCCCTGGTGTCGCCCGGGCCCGCCATCACATTGAGGTAGTACATGTCCCGGCCGGGCGCGGCGATGGACGGGCCGTGCCAGCCGTCGGGGATGAGGACGGCGTCACCCGTACGGACCTCGGCGAGGATGTCCGTACCGCCCGGCCTCGACGGAGAGACCCGGTGGTAGCCCATGCCGCCGCGGTCGATCTCGAAGTAGTAGATCTCCTCGAGCTCGGACTCGACCCCGGGGCGGTGCTCGTCGTGCTTGTGCGGCGGGTACGAGGACCAGTTGCCGCCGGGCGTGAGCACCTCGACCGCGATGAGCTTGTCGCAGACGAAGGTGTCTGCCGCGGCGAAGTTGTTCACCTGCCGCGAGCAGCTGCCCGAGCCGCGCAGCTCGACCGGTACCTCCGGCGCGGGGCCGTAGCGAGCGGGGAGTCGGCGCTCGCACTTCGCTCCTGCCAGGGCGAAGCGGCCTCCCGCACCGGAGGCGATCTGTGCATGGGCATCGCGCGGCACATAGGCGAAGTCCGTCACTCCGCCGAACACGCTTTCCCTGCCCAGCAGTTCAAAGGTCTCGCCTTGTGTGCGCACTGTGCAACCGCCGGTGAGCGGCAGCACGATCCACTCACTGTCCCCGGCGGCGAGGGAGTGTGAGGCGCCGGGCTCGAGCTCCAGTACACGCAGGCTGGAGTACCCCCAGCCGGCCTGTTCGGGGTCGATGCGCAGGGCGTAGGGACCACGCGCCGCGGCACCCGCCGGTACGTACAGCTCCTGCAGCTTTTCGTCGCTCATGCCTTCTCCGTACCCCCTACAGCAGTCCAACGGCCGTATCGACCGCCCCGACGACGTCCCCGTCGACCGGATAGAGCAGCGAGCGTCCCACCACCAGTCCCTGGACGGTGGGCAGTTGCAGCGCTCCACGCCATTTCTCGTACGCACCGTGCTGGTCGTCCCCGATCTCGCCACCGAGGAGGACCGCGGGGAGGGTCGAGGTCTCCATCACGGCCGCCATGTCTTCGGGGTCGTCGGTCACGGGGACCTTCAGCCAGGTGTACGCGGAGGTGCCGGCCAGACCGGAGGCGATGGCGATGGACCGCGTGACGGCTTCGGCGCTGAGATCGTTGCGGAGGCGGCCGTCGACGCGGTGACAGATGAACGGCTCGATGAAGACGGGAAGCTGATGCTCGGCCATCTCGTCGACGACGCGTGCGGTGGCGTGCAGTGTGTCGAGCGAGCCCGGGTCCTCGTAGTCGATGCGGAGCAGCAGTTTGCCCGCGTCGAAACCGAGCCGGTCCAGGTCCTTGGCGCGGTGTCCGGTGAACCGGTCGTCGAGCTCGAAGGCCGCGCCCGCGAGGCCTCCGCGGTTCATCGAGCCCATCACGACCTTGTCCTCGAGAGCACCGAGGAGGAGCAGGTCGTCGAGGATGTCGGCGGTGGCGAGGACGCCGTCGACGCCGGGGCGGGAGAGGGCGAGGCAGAGCCGCTCCAGCAGGTCGAGGCGGTTGGCCATGGCGAGATGACGGTCGCCGACGGCGAGGGCGCCACGGGCGGGGTGGTCGGCGGCGATGATCATCAGTCGGCCGCTCTCGCCTATGAGCCGGGGCCGCCTGCGCCGCCGGGTGGCGGCTTCGGCGACGGCCTCGGGGTGGCGGGTGCGGATCCCGACGAGCTCGCCGATGTCGACGCGACTCACGAGGCGGCTCCGGGCGGTATTGAGGGTCCGGGAGGGACGGGGGCGCCCTCGAGGACCTGGTCGACCTCGGCGGCGTACGGCATCGCGGTGGAGCAGGCGAGGCGGGCGGCGACAATGGCTCCGGCCGCGTTGGCGTACCGCATGATGCGCTCCAACTCCCAGCCCGACAGCAGCCCGTGGCAGAGCGCCCCGCCGAACGCGTCGCCCGCGCCCAGACCGTTGACCACCTCGACGGGGACCGGCGGGACCTCGGCCTGTGTCCCGTCGCGGTGAACGGCGAGGACGCCCTTGGGACCCTGCTTGACGACGGCGAGCTCGACGCCGGCGGCAAGGAGCGCACGCGCGGCGGGGTACGGCTCGCGCTCACCGGTGGCGATCTCGCACTCCTCGAGATTGCCGACGGCGACGGTGGCCAGCGCGAGGGCCTGCGTGTAGTACGGCCGCGCCTCGTCCGGATCTCCCCAGAACATGGGCCGCCAGTCCAGGTCGAAGACGGTGGTGCCGGACTTGGCGCGGTGGGCGAGCGCGGCCAGCGTCGCGGTGCGGCTCGGTTCCGCGCACAGGCCCGTGCCGGTCATCCAGAAGACTCTCGCCTCGCGGATCGCCGCCATGTCCAGCTCGTGCTGGTGGATCTCGAGATCGGGTGCTTTCGGCTGCCGGTAGAAGTAGAGCGGGAAGTTGTCCGGAGGGAAGATCTCGCAGAAGGTGACCGGGGTCGGGTACGCGGCCACCGGAGTCACCCAGCGGTCGTCGACCCCGAACTCCCCGAGCGCCTGGTGAAGATAGTCGCCGAAGGCGTCCTGCCCGGTGCGGGTGATCACCGCCGTCCGCCGGCCCAGCCGGGCTGCACCCACGGCGACATTCGTGGCCGAGCCGCCGAGGAACTTCCCGAACGTGTCGACCTGCGCCAACGGAACCCCGGTCCGCAGCGGATAGAGGTCTACGCCGATCCGGCCCATCGTGATCACGTCGTACGGCTGAGGCATACGCGTCCCTTCGGTTCGAGCCGGCTGTCCCCAGGTCTAGTGCTCCTCACTGAGCCCTGTCAACATTTTGTCCTTACATTCGGACGAAGCCTTGACACCTTTCTTCGGCGGCCGGAAAGCTGACCCGCATGACCTCCTCCGCCCCCGTCCTGAACCGCATCCGGGTCGGCTCGGCCCCCGACTCCTGGGGGGTGTGGTTCCCGGACGATCCTCAGCAGGTCCCCTGGCGGCGCTTTCTGGATGAAGTCGCTGACGCCGGATACGAGTGGATCGAGCTCGGCCCGTACGGCTATCTCCCGAGCGATCCCGCCCACCTCACCGCGGAGACCGCCCGTCGCGGGCTGAAGGTCTCGGCCGGCACGGTCTTCACCGGGCTGCACCACGGACCGGCGGTCTGGGAGAAGACCTGGGCGCATGTCTCGGACATCGCTGCACTCACCCGGGCCATGGGCGCGGAACATCTGGTCGTCATCCCCTCCTTCTGGCGCGACGACAAGACGGGCCAGGTACTGGAGGACCGCACCCTCACCCCGGCCCAGTGGCGCGATCTCACCACCCAGACCGAACGGTTGGGTCGCGAGGTGCGCGAGCGCTACGGACTGAAGATCGTCGTCCACCCGCACGCGGACACCCATATCGACAGCGAGGAGAACGTCAGCCGCTTCCTCGACGCCACCAACCCCGGCCTGGTCTCGCTCTGCCTGGACACCGGGCACTACGCCTACTGCGGCGGCGACAGCGTCAAGCTGATCGAGACCTACGGGGAGCGGATCGGCTACCTCCACCTCAAGCAGGTGGACCCGGAGATCCTGGCCGAAGTGGTCGCGGACGAAGTGCCGTTCGGACCGGCCGTGGGCCGGGGCGTGATGTGCGAGCCGCCGGCCGGTGTGCCCGCGCTGGAGCCCGTACTGGCCGCGGCCCAGGCACTCGACGTCGAGCTCTTCGCCATCGTCGAGCAGGACATGTATCCGTGCCCGCCGGACAAACCCTTCCCGATCGCCGAGCGGACGCGCGGTTTCCTGCGCTCTTGCGGCGCCTGAGGCTCACGCACCACTTCTGTCACGGTTGTCGCCTCCTCGTCACGCATGTCTCGATTAAGCGGGGCTTCCGTCACAGGCAATCAACAGCCCCATTCCTCCTCTCGCTCGGCATCGTTGCAACGGGCACAGGCTCAGTGATCACCAGCGTCCGCGCGCAGCTCACCCGACGGCCCCCGCGCCGCCGCTGCCGCGACGCAGGGAGGTGGCACAACCATGGCGGACAGAAGGCTCTGGTCCTACAAGGAGATCGCCGCGCACATCCAGGTGCAGCCGGACACGGTCCGTTCGTACCGCAAGCACGGTCTTCTCCCGCCGCCCGACCATGTGGAGGCCGGCAAGCCCTACTGGCACGCGGACACGATCCGCGTCTGGGTGGCCAATCGCCCCGGGAACAGGGGCCGCAGGGACTGAGAGCCAAAGGGGCTGAGAACCGCAGATCTGGAGCCGCCGGACCCACGCCGCCTGCGTGCGTGCGTGCATGGATGCGGGGACGTCTTCCTTCCTCGCGGTCAACCTTAATCAGTTGCTCACTTCAGAGGCCTGGCCCGACAATCCCCCGGTGACTCAGCAGCCGACTGCGGACTTCTCCGTCAAGCCCACCCTCATTGGCGAGAAGGTGATTCTGCGTCCTTTCACCGGAGCGGATGCGACCGCCATGGCCGCGATTCTGGGCGATCCGGAGGTGAGCGTCTTCACCGGGTCCGCCCACGAGGGCGAAATGGACCTGGAGCAGCTGCGCGCCTGGTACGGAACGCGCAACGACCGGACCGACCGGCTCGACCTCGCCGTGGTGGACCGGGCCGGCGGCGAGGTCGTCGGTGAAGTCGTCCTCCATGAGTGGGACGCACACAACCGCAGCTGCCGCTTCCGCACCCTGATCGGCCCGAAGGGACGCAACCGGGGCCTGGGCACCGAGGCCACCCGGCTGGTTGTCGGGCACGGCTTCGAGCAACTGGGCCTGAACCGGATCGCGTTGGGTGTCTTCAACTTCAACCCGCGCGCAATCCGGGTCTATGAGAAGGCCGGCTTTGTGGCGGAGGGGACCGAGCGCGAGGCGCTGCTCCACGAGGGCCAGTGGATCGACGCCACCTCTATGTCGATCCTGGCCCGGGAGTGGGCGGTCCACCGCGGCGTCAGGCCTTGACCCTGTCCCGTGCCGCGTCGGGATCCGATTCCGGTTCCGATGCCGGATCCGGTTCCGATGCCGGATCCGGCTCCGAATCCGGCCGCGGTACGGGCTGCGGCACGGGCCGCGATATCTCTCCCTCGGTCAGCCCGAACCGTTCATGGAAGCGGCGCAGCGGCCCGGGGGCCCACCAGGTCGAGGCGCCCATCAGTTTCATGACCGAGGGAACCAGCAGACTGCGCACCACCATGGCGTCCATCAGCACGGCCAGCGCGATTCCGAGGCCGAGCATCTTGGTGTTGGTCACCCGTGAGGTGCCGATGCCCACCATCACCACCGCGAGGATCACGGCCGCCGCGGTGATCAGCCCGCCGGTGCGCTGAAGTCCGAATCTCACCGCGTGCTCATGGTCACCCGTGTGGTCGTACTCCTCCTTGATCCGGGAGAGCAGAAAGACGCCGTAGTCCATGGACAGCCCGAAGGCGATGCAGAACATCAGCACGGGGAGCGTCGTCTCGATGTCTCCGGTGGAGGTGAAGGAGAGCAGCCCGGAGAGGTGCCCGTCCTGGAAGACCCAGACCACGGCGCCGAACATCGCCGTCAGACTGAGGGCGTTGAGCACGACCGCCTGGATGGGGATGAGCACACTGCCGGTGAGCAGGAAGACCAGCAGCAGCGTCACTATGGCGATGATCGCCAGCGCCAGCGGCAGCCGGTCGGCGATAGCGGCCTTGGAGTCCTCCAGCACCGCGGCCCGGCCGGTCACCGAGGTCGCGAACGGGGCCGATACATCCCGCAGTTCATGCACGAGCCGCTGGGCCTCCTCGCCCACCGCCTCCCCCTTGGGCTGCACTGTGAGGTAGGCGGACCCGCCCGAGGTGACGGGCCCGTCCACCCGCAGCACACCCGGGAGGGCGGCGATCTTGTCGCGGTACTCGGCGTATTCGGCGGGGGTCGTCGCGGACACGGAACCGCTGTCCTCGGCGAAGACCTCGAGACCGCCGGCGGGGCTGCCGGGGAAGCCGTCCCGTATCTGTTGCTGAACGACATGGACCTCGGCGGTCGACGGCAGCTGGCGGTCGTCGGGGGTACCGAACTTCACACCCAGGAAGGGCAGTCCGAGCAGCACAAGACCGGCCACGGTGGCGAACGCGAACAGAGGGGCCCGGCGCATCACCAGCCCGGCGACCCATGCCCATCCGGCTCCGGCCGCCTCCTGGTCCGCGGGCGCTTTCTGGTCCGCGGCCGACGCCTTGTCAGCCCCAGCCTCATCGGACGATGCGCCGTCACGCCGGCCACGCTTGAGAAGGCGGCGCAGATCCAGCGCATTGACCCGGTGCCCAAGCAGCATCAGGGCGGCTGGGAGCAGCACCAGCGCGGCCCCTGCCGCCAGAAGGACCACGGCGATCCCGGCGTAGGCGAAGGACCGCAGGAAGTACTGCGGGAAGACCAGCATCGCGGCCAGCGACACGGCCACGGTGAGGGCGGAGAACAGAACGGTGCGGCCCGCGGTGCGCAGAGTGATGCCGATCGCCTCCCGCACCTCGGCCCCATCGGCCAACTCCTCGCGGAATCGGCGCACGATGAACAGGGCGTAGTCGATGGCGAGTCCGAGCCCCAGGGCCGTGGTGAGGTTCTGCGCGAAGACCGAGACATCGGCGAACTCGGTGATGCCGCGCAGGACGGCGTTCGTCCCCAGGATGGCGACGATGCCGACGCCCAGCGGGAGCAGTGCCGCGATCGCGCTGCCGAAGACCATGACCAGCAGCACCAGCGTCACCGGCAGAGCGATCAGCTCTGCCCGCAGCAGGTCCTCCTGGATGGTCGTGGTCATCTCGTGCTGCAGGGCGACGGGGCCGCCGATCGAGACCTGCACCGGGCCGTGCGCCCCCCGGAAGTCCGGCGCTATCCGCTCCAGCACCTCGGAGGTGGCTTTCTCGTCGCCCTCGATCCGGGCCGCGATCAGCGCCTGATGCCCGTCGCCGGCACGCAGCGCGGGTGAGCGGGTCCCCCAGTACGATCCGACACCTGTGACGTCCTTCTCGGCGGCGAGCCGCTCCCCGAGCCGCCGTCCCTCGGCGGCGACCGCCGGGTCGTCCACACTCGCCCGTCCGCTGTCCACGAGCAGCAGCAGATTCGGCTGGGAGGCCGGGAACTCCCGCTCCAGCGCCTCTGTCGCATACGTCGACTCGGCAGCCGGGTCCTGCCAGCCGCCGCTCCCCATCCGCTCGGCGACCCCGCTTCCGGCGAACACCGCGAGTGCAGTGAGCACCAGCGCGGCCAGCAGCGAGAGCCGTGGCCGCGCGGTCACGAACCGGGTCCATCCCCCGACCGGCGGTGGGCTGTTGACTTCGGACATGGTGCGGTGTCCCCTTCACCGTGGCCCATGCGCAGGCCCCCCGGGCAGGCAGCATGGGTCGACCATTGCCATAGACTGGCAAACACGAGCTATCGCTCGCATTAACCAAGAATGCGAGCGACCACTCGTGTTTGTCAACCACCGTCAGGAAGCTGGGGATTTCACGTGCCGGAGCCCACGACCCCGGAGCCCGCCGCGACCACGGAGCCTGCCGCGACCACAGGGGCCGCCAAGCCGCGCCGCCGCCAGGCCCGCGGGGAGCGCCGTATCGCCCAGCTCCTCGACGCCGCCTCGAACGTCTTCTGCACCACGGGCTACACCGCGGCCAGCACCAACGCCATCGCCCGCGAGGCCGGCGTCTCCCCCGGCACGCTCTACCAGTTCTTCCCGAACAAGGAGGCCATCGCCGTCGAACTCGGCGGCCGACTCCTCCAGCAGTGGCGCGAGTCCCACGGCGCGGCCCTGACCGCCGCCAACCTCGACCTCCCGCTCGACCAGCTGCTGGACGCGGTCCTCGATCCGCTCTTCGCCTTCAATCACGAGAACCCGGCCTTCGCTGCCCTGGTGCACGGTCCCGATGTCCCGGGCCAGATCACGCAGGAGTTCGACGCCCTGCACGCAGTGCTGCTCACCCGGATCGAGCAGATCGTCGCGAGCTTCCTCCCCGACGCACCGCCCGCCGAGCTCTCCCGCGTCGCGACCATGATTTTCGCCATCTTCAAAGCGGGGCTCGACCTGGTCCTCGCCCACGAGGGCGAGGAGCGGCAGACGTACATCGATGAGATCAAGAAGGTCATGTTCCGATACCTGGCCCCCATCGTCGGTGTCTGCCCGGCCGAGGAGCAGGCCGGGCAGCAGGCCGGGCAGCAGGCCGAGGAGCAGCAGCGGAACGCGCGGCCCGGCCCGCATACACGCTAATACCCCCTAGGGGTATAGTCTGAAGTGCATCAGGAAGGCTCGGCACTCCCGCGGCCCTCCGGCACACCATGACCTCGTACGTGTTGCACCCCCGAAGAGGAGAAACGCCATGACCGCCGAGACGAAGACCGAGACCGAGACCGCCCAGGCGCCCGGCTCCGGCTGCTGCGGCGGCGGCGCCTGTGGCACCGGCACGGCCGACGTACAGATCGGCGGCGTCACCACCGTCTACCAGGTCACGGGCATGACCTGCGGTCACTGCGAAGGCGCCGTCTCCAGCGAGATCTCCGAGCTGCCGGGCGTCACCTCGGTGGAGGCGGTCGCCTCCACCGGTCGGGTGACCGTGATCTCCGAGGCCCCGCTCGACGACGCCGCGGTCCGCGAAGCCGTCGACGAGGCCGGGTACGAGCTCGTCGGGCAGGCCTGAGCACTCACCTCCGCACCCGCAAGGCCCTCCGCCGGGTCGTACCCGACCAGTCCGATACTGGGTCCCGTACGGCCCGGCCCCGTTTTCTGGAGTCCTGAAGTGGATACATCCCAGGTCGAGCTCACCATCGGCGGGATGACCTGCGCCTCCTGCGCGGCTCGCGTCGAGAAGAAGCTGAACCGCATGGGTGGCGTCAGCGCCACCGTCAACTACGCGACCGAGAAGGCGAAGGTCTCCTATCCGCACGAGATGGAAGTCGCCGATCTCATCGCCACCGTGGTGAAAACCGGCTACTCGGCCGCGCAGCCCCCGTCGCCCGCGCCCGCCCCGGGCCTCGCCGTGGACTCCGACCCGGACCTCGCCGTGGACTCCGACCCGGATCTCGTCGTGGACTCCGGCCCGGACCCCGCCGTGGCCTCCGAGGCGCGGCCCGACCCGGAGTCGGCCGCCCTCCGGCAGCGCCTGATCGTCTCCGCCGTGCTCGCGGCGCCGGTCGTCCTCATGGCGATGATCCCCGCCCTCCAGTTCGACAACTGGCAGTGGCTCTCGCTCACCCTCGCCGCCCCCGTCGTCATCTGGGGCGCACTGCCCTTCCACCGGGCCACCTGGACCAACCTCCGGCACGGCGCGGCCACCATGGACACCCTCGTCTCGGTCGGCACGCTCGCCGCCTTCGGCTGGTCGCTGTGGGCGCTCTTCCTCGGGGACGCGGGCATGCCCGCCATGCGCCACGGTTTCGACCCCACGGTCACGCGTGCCGACGCCGCCTCGACGATCTATCTCGAGGTCGCCGCGGGCGTGGTGACCTTCATCCTGCTCGGCCGCTATCTGGAGGCGCGCTCCAAGCGGAAGGCGGGCGCTGCCCTGCGTGCCCTGCTGGAGCTGGGCGCCAAGGATGTCGCCGTACTGCGCGGCGGCACGGAGGTACGCGTTCCGATCGGCCGGCTCGCCGTCGGCGACCGCTTCGTCGTACGCCCCGGAGAGAAGATCGCCACCGACGGCAGCGTCGTCGAGGGCACCTCCGCCGTCGACGCCTCCATGCTCACGGGCGAGTCCGTGCCGGTGGATGTGACCGCGGGGGACCCGGTCACCGGCGGCTGCGTCAACACCGCCGGCCGGCTCGTCGTCGAGGCCACCCGGATCGGCGCCGACACCCAGCTCGCCCGGATGGCCCGGCTGGTGGAGGACGCCCAGAACGGCAAGGCCGACGTGCAGCGCATCGCCGACCGGATCTCGGCCGTCTTCGTCCCTGTCGTACTGCTGATCGCGCTCGGCACGCTGGTGGCCTGGCTGCTCGCCACGGACGATGCGACCGCGGCCTTCACGGCCGCCGTCGCCGTACTGATCATCGCCTGCCCGTGCGCCCTGGGGCTTGCCACGCCGACCGCCCTCATGGTCGGTACGGGGCGCGGCGCCCAGCTCGGCATCCTGATCAAGGGCCCGGAGGTCCTGGAGTCCACCCGCAAGGTCGACACGGTCGTCCTGGACAAGACAGGGACGGTCACCACCGGCCGGATGCGCCTTCAGCGGGTGTACGTCGCCGAAACCGCCGAGGAGCATGACCTGCTGCGCTTCGCGGGCGCACTGGAGCACGCCTCGGAGCACCCCATCGCCCGCGCCGTCGCGGCGGGCGCCGAGGAGCGGGTCGGCACACTTCCCGCCGCCGAAAGCTTCGAGAACGTCCCAGGCCTCGGCGTACGCGGCGTCGTCGAAGGACACGAGGTGCTGGTCGGGCGAGCGCGGCTGCTCACGGAGGCGGGCGTTGAGCTGCCCGACGAGCTCGCCTCCGCCGCGACCGAAGGTCGTACGGAGATCTTCGCGGCCGTGGACGGCAAGGCGCTCGGCATGCTCACCGTCGCCGACGCGGTCAAGGACACCAGCGCCGAGGCGGTCGCACGGCTGCGGGCCCTCGGCCTCACCCCGGTGCTGCTGACCGGCGACAACAAGGCGGTCGCCGAATCGGTCGCGGCCGAGATCGGCATCGACGAGGTGTACGCCGAGGTCATGCCCGAGGACAAGGTGGCCGTGGTCAAGCGTCTCCAGGCCGAGGGCCGCAGCGTCGCCATGGTCGGCGACGGCGTGAACGACGCCGCCGCGCTGGCCACCGCGGACCTGGGCCTGGCGATGGGCACGGGCACGGACGCGGCGATCGAGGCCGGCGATCTGACCCTCGTACGCGGAGACCTGAGGGTTGCAGCCGACGCGATCCGTCTCGCACGCCGGACACTGACCACCATCAAGGGCAATCTTTTCTGGGCCTTCGGTTACAACGTGGCCGCGCTGCCGCTGGCGGCATCAGGCCTGCTCAACCCCATGATCGCGGGATTTGCGATGGCCTTTTCATCCGTATTTGTGGTGACCAACAGCCTGCGGCTGCGCTCCTTCATGTGACTACAAGTAGGTCACAAGACCTTCACAAGGAGACCTAGATCACAGATATTTAGGGGTAACCATTGCGACTCCTCGCGAGTCTAAGTGGGCGATGCCGAGAACGTCTTGGGGGACGTTCATGGGATGTCTTGGGGGACGTCCCAGGCAAGCGTTGGCCGGGGCACGTGCCCGGGGAGCTTTGAGCGGCCCTCCCGTGCGTACGTACCCCGGCAGACCGCGTGAGGAGCTTCTGCAACCAGCAGACGCCCGGCCGGATCCCGTGGGGGGAATCCGCTCCGGGGAAATGGGAAGCGCCCCGCCCGCCGACCCGTGGGGGGATCGGCAGCGGGGCGCTTTCCGCTTTCTGCGCCGGTTACGAGGCGCGGACGCGCACACGTACGGGTGTCAGCGAATACCGGTGTCAGCGAGCCTCGACCGGGACGAAGTCACGCAGGACCTCGCCGGTGTAGATCTGGCGCGGGCGGCCGATACGGGACCCCGGCTCCTTGATCATCTCGTGCCACTGGGCGATCCAGCCGGGCAGCCGGCCGAGCGCGAAGAGCACGGTGAACATCTCGGTCGGGAAGCCCATGGCCCGGTAGATCAGGCCGGTGTAGAAGTCCACGTTCGGGTAGAGGTTGCGCGAGACGAAGTAGTCGTCGGAGAGCGCGTGCTCCTCCAGCTTGAGCGCGATGTCGAGCAGCTCGTCGGACTTGCCGAGCGCCGAGAGGACATCGTGCGCCGCCGCCTTGATGATCTTCGCCCGCGGGTCGAAGCTCTTGTAGACGCGGTGGCCGAAGCCCATCAGGCGGACGCCGTCCTCCTTGTTCTTCACCTTGCGGATGAAGGAGTCGACGTCGCCGCCGTTGGTCTGGATGCCCTCGAGCATCTCCAGAACCGACTGGTTGGCGCCACCGTGCAGCGGGCCCCACAGGGCGCTGATGCCGGCGGAGATCGAGGCGAACATGTTCGCCTGCGAGGAGCCGACCAGACGCACGGTGGAGGTCGAACAGTTCTGCTCGTGGTCCGCGTGCAGGATCAGCAGCTTGTCGAGCGCCGAAACCACGACCGGGTCCAGGTCGTACTCCTGCGCGGGGACCGAGAAGGTCATCCGCAGGAAGTTCTCCACGTACCCGAGGTCGTTGCGCGGGTAGACAAAGGGGTGGCCGATCGACTTCTTGTACGCGTACGCCGCGATCGTCGGCAGCTTGGCGAGCAGCCGGACCGTGGAGAGATGACGCTGCTTCTCGTCGAACGGGTTGTGGCTGTCCTGGTAGAACGTCGACAGCGCGCTGACCACGGAGGACAGCATCGCCATCGGGTGGGCGTCGCGCGGGAAGCCGCCGTAGAACCGCTTGACGTCCTCGTGCAGCAGCGTGTGCTGGGTGATCTCGCTCTTGAAGGTCGACAGCTCGTCGACCGTCGGAAGCTCGCCATTGATCAGCAGGTACGCCACCTCGAGGAAGGTGGAACGCTCGGCCAGCTGCTCGATCGGGTAGCCGCGGTAGCGCAGGATGCCCTGCTCGCCGTCGAGGTAGGTGATCGCGGATTTATAGGCGGCTGTATTCCCGTATCCGCTGTCCAGGGTCACCAGACCGGTCTGGGCTCGGAGCTTCCCGATGTCGAAGCCCTTGTCGCCGACGGTGCTCTCGACCACCGGGTAGGTGTGTTCACCGTCCGCGTACCGCAGTACTACAGAGTTGTCGCTCACGTCATCCCTCACCGACGTAGTGCCTCTTCTTCGAGGTGCCCTGACTGTCTCTACCATCCCCCATTTGGCTCAGGAGAGTGCACTCGGGGTCGACCATTGGGCCTATTGGCGGCACTCAGTGCCGCCAACCTGCTCATCTTGCCCCCTTCGCCCTGCTTCTGGAAGCCAGGGGTGGCGTTTGCCACCCCACGGGCCCCAGGTGTCACACCCGGCCGGCGCAGGCGCATCCCGCTCAGCCGCCGGTCAGCCGGTGGTCGAGCGCGGTGAAGCGTCTGCCTGCGGAAACAGTGCGTACTGCCTGTCCTATCGCCTTACGGGAGCCGACCAGCACGACGAGCTTCTTGGCCCGGGTGACCGCCGTGTAGAGGAGGTTCCGCTGGAGCATCATCCAGGCTCCGGTCGTGACCGGGATCACCACGGCCGGGTATTCGCTGCCCTGTGAGCGGTGGATGGTCACGGCGTAGGCATGTGCCAGCTCGTCCAGTTCGTCGAAGTCGTACGGAACCTCCTCGTCCTCGTCCGTCAGCACCGTCAGCCGCTGGTCGTCCAGCTGGAGCGAGGTGACCACGCCGACCGTGCCGTTGAAGACGCCGTTCTTTCCCTTCTCGTAGTTGTTGCGAATCTGGGTGACCTTGTCGCCGACGCGGAAGACACGGCCGCCGAAGCGCTTCTCGGGAAGGTCGGGCCTGGCGGGCGTGATCGCCTGCTGGAGCAGGCCGTTGAGCGTGCCGGCGCCGGCCGGGCCGCGGTGCATGGGTGCGAGCACCTGCACATCGCGCCGCGGATCCAGGCCGAATCTGGCCGGGATGCGGCGGGCCGCCACGTCCACCGTGAGCTTTCCCGCGTCCTCCGTCTCCTCCTCCACGAAGAGAAAGAAGTCGGAGAGACCCGAAGTGATGGGCTGAACACCGGAGTTGATGCGGTGGGCGTTGGTGACGACGCCGGACTGCTGGGCCTGCCGGAAGATCCGGGTCAGCCGGACGTTCGGCACGGGCCCGCCGTCGGCGAGCAGGTCGCGCAGCACCTCGCCGGCACCGACGCTCGGCAGCTGGTCCACATCCCCCACCAGCAGCAGATGCGCGCCGGGGGCAACGGCCTTGACCAGCTTGTTGGCGAGCAGCAGATCGAGCATGGACGCCTCGTCGACCACCACCAGATCCGCGTCGAGCGGCCGATCCCTGTCGTACGCCGCGTCGCCGCCGGGCCTGAGCTCGAGCAGCCGGTGCACGGTGGACGCCTCGGCGCCGGTGAGTTCGGCGAGCCGTTTGGCCGCGCGCCCGGTCGGTGCGGCCAGCACCACCTTCGCCTTCCTGGCGCGGGCCAGCTCCACGATGGACCGGACCGTGAACGACTTGCCGCAGCCGGGACCGCCGGTCAGAACGGCGACCTTCTTGGTGAGCGCAAGCCTGACCGCCGCCTCCTGCTCGGGCGCGAGCTCCGCGCCCGTACGCTCCGCGAGCCAGGCCAACGCCTTGTCCCAGACGACGTCCTGGAAGCCCGGCATCCGGTCCTCCGCGGCTCCCAGCAGCCGACGCAGCTGGGCGGCGAGGGAGATCTCGGCCCGGTGGAAGGGCACCAGATACACCGCAGTGACCGGCTCGCCGCCGTCCGGGGCCGGCACCTTCTCCCGTACGACCCCTTCCTCCTCGCCCGCGAGCTCGGCGAGGCACTCGATGACAAGGCCCGTGTCCACCTGGAGCAGCTTCACCGCGTCGCTGATCAGCTGCTCCTCGGGCAGGAAGCAGTGCCCTTGGTCGGTGGACTGCGACAGGGCGTACTGCAGCCCCGCCTTGACCCGCTCCGGGCTGTCGTGCGGTATGCCGACCGCCTGCGCGATCTTGTCGGCGGTGAGGAAACCGATGCCCCAGACGTCGGCGGCGAGGCGGTACGGCTGGTTCTTCACGACCGAGATCGAGGCGTCCTCGTACTTCTTGTAGATGCGCACCGCGATGGACGTGGAGACGCCGACCCCTTGGAGGAAGACCATGACCTCCTTGATGGCCTTCTGCTCCTCCCAGGCGACGCCGATCAACTTCGTCCGCTTCGGGCCGAGTCCGGGGACCTCGATGAGCTTCTTCGGCTGCTGCTCGATGATGTCGAGCGTGTCGATGCCGAAGTGCTCGACGATGCGCTCGGCGATCCGGGGGCCGATTCCCTTGATCAGGCCCGAGCCGAGGTAACGGCGTATGCCCTGGATCGTGGCCGGCAGGACGGTCGTGTAGTTGTCCACGGTGAACTGCTTGCCGTACTGGGGGTGGGAGCCCCAACGGCCCTCCATACGCAACGACTCGCCCGGCTGCGCGCCGAGCAGCGAGCCGACCACCGTGAGGAGATCACTGCCGCGTCCCGTGTCGACCCGGGCGACCGTGTAGCCGTTCTCCTCGTTGGCATACGTGATCCGCTCGAGGACCCCTTCGACCACTGCTGGATTGGACATGATCCGACGCTACCGCCGGGGTCCGACAATGCGGAGGGCCTGTGGACAACTCGGGCCCGTCGCCGGTCCGGCCAGTCAAGGGGGCCCGGTCTGACGACCGGGCCCCTCGCACTCCCCCTCCGTCAAGAGCTCCCTGATCCCCCCAGATCCCTCCCCGGGAGCCTTGATGACAGGTAGACCCGCGTCACGCGGAAAGGGTTGTACGACTTCGGGCAGTTAATTTTCCGGAATCCCGAAATTCCGACAAAGTGGGTTAGTCATGGGCGTTCTGGCCGACCGTGAGGGGCTCGGCCCGCCGGTCGGATGTTCGGGGCCGGCGTGGGTGCGGGTGCACGGGGTGCGGGTGCACGGGGTGCGGGTGCACGGGGTGCGGGTGCACGGGGTGCGGGTGCACGGGGTGCGGGGCGTGGAGTTCCCCCCAACCCCGCCCCTTCCCGAAACTGGGGGCGGTGCCCCCAGGCCCCCTGGCGGGGAGGGGTACGTGGGGGCTGACGCCCCCACACCCCGGAGCGGCAGCTTCGCGCCGCAGACCACAAGCGCGGGGCCGTGCCCTCTGGACCGCGAGCCCAGGGGCAAAGCCCCAACGCCGATGGGCGCCCGAAGGCCCCGGGCCTGTCCCTGGCAGGGGGACGCGCAGGGTCGTGTCCGGGACGTAAAGCGTCGCAACTCGCGCGAAACGCGGTGACCACGCGGCGGAGCCGCATATCGGATGCAGCGCAGTCCCGCATACGAGCCCCGGAGCGGCCCCGGACGGCCACCGACACAAGACCGGCCACCCCCAAGCCCCCAGGGCACGCACCCCGCAGAGGCCGGGCACCCTCAAGCACCCAAGGCCCGCACCCCACGGAGGCCGGGCACCCTCAAGCACCCAAACCCCCCACCCCGCAAAGACCGGCCACCCCCAAGCACCCAAACCCCCCACCCCGCAAAGACCGGCCACCCCCAAGCACCCAAACCCCCCACCCCGCAAAGACCGGCCACCCCCAAGCACCCAAACCCCCCACCCCACAGAGACCAGGCACACCCATACATCCCAGCCCCCCACCCCGCCAGGGACCCGCACCTCGCAGGACACCCCGCCCCCTAGACCACGTGCTCCCCGTACCGGCGCACCGTTTCTCCCAAGACCTCCACCCCGTTCCGCGACCACAGCCCCCCGTTGAACAGCTCCACCTCGATCGCACCCCCGTACCCCGCCCCCTCCACCCGTTCCCGCCACTCCCGCATGTCGATCGCCCCGTCCCCGATCTGACCCCGCCCGTTCAGCACCCCGGCCGGCAACGGCGTCGTCCAGTCCGCCAGTTGGAATGCGTGGATCCGGGCCGACGAGCCCGCTCGCGCCACCGCCGCCGGGGCCGTGTCGTCCCACCAGATGTGGTACGTGTCCACCACCACGCCCACCTGCGACGCCGGGAAACGCTCCGCGAGGTCCAGCGCCTGCGTCAGCGTGGACACCACGCACCGGTCCGCCGCGTACATCGGGTGCAGCGGCTCGATCGCCAGCCGTACGCCCCGCTCCCCCGCGTACGGAGCCAGCACGGCGAGCGCGTCCGCGATGCGTGATCGCGCCGCCACCAAGTCCCGGCTGCCCGGCGGAAGTCCGCCCGCGACCAGGACCAGCGTGTCCGTGCCGAGCGTCGCCGCCTCGTCGATCGCCGCGCGGTTGTCGTCCAGCGCACGCGCTCGCTCAGCCGCCTCGATCGCGGTGAGGAAGCCGCCCCGGCACAGACTCGTGACCGCCAGCCCCGCGTCCCGTACGAGCTTCGCCGCCGCCTCGACCCCGTACGCCTGCACCGGTTCGCGCCACAGCCCCACCCCCGGAATACCGAACTCCGTACACGCATCGACGAGTTCGGGAAGGCTGAGCTGTTTCACCGTCATCTGGTTGATGCTGAAGCGGGTCAGGTCGACGGCATCCGGAACGGTCACTGGGCGACTCCGTACATGCTCAGCAGGGATTTCATACGGGACTCCGCCAGCACCGGGTCCGGGAACAGGCCGAGCCCGTCCGCCAGTTCGTACGCCCGGCAGAAGTGCGGCAGCGAGCGCGCCGACTGCAGACCGCCCACCATCGTGAAGTGCGACTGGTGTCCGGCCAGCCACGCCAGCAGCACCACACCCGTCTTGTAGAAGCGCGTTGGCGGCTGGAAGAGATGGCGGGACAACGCGACCGTCGGATCGAGGCGTTTACGGAACCCGGAGACATCACCCGTGTCCAGCACCCGTACCGCCTCGGCCGCCGACGGGCCCAGCGGGTCGAAGATCCCGAGCAGCGCATGGCTGAAGCCGTGCTCGTCACCCGCGATCAGTTCGGGGTAGTTGAAGTCGTCGCCGGTGTAGCACCGCACGCCTTCCGGGAGGCGACGGCGCAGGTCGATCTCGCGCTGGGCGTCCAGCAGCGAGATCTTGATGCCGTCGACCTTGTCCGGGTGGGCGGAGATGACGTCCAGGAGGACCGAGGTGGCCGCGTCCAGGTCGGCGGAGCCCCAGTAACCCTCCAGCGCCGGGTCGAACATCGGCCCCAGCCAATGCAGGATCACCGGTTCCGAAGCCTGCCGCAGCAGGTGGGAGTAGACGGCGAGATAGTCGTCGGACGTCCGCGCCGCAGACGCCAGCGCCCGCGACGCCATCACGATTGCCTGCGCCCCGCTCTCCTCCACCAGCGCCAGCTGCTCCTCGTACGCGTCGCGCACCTCCGCCAACGAGGGAGCCCCCGACGCCGACGAACCGGTGTCCGCCGAGGACCCAGCGCCCGACGCCAACGGACCGGCGCCCGCCGACGAACCAGCCCCCGACGCCAACGGACCGGCGCCCGCCGTCAGTTGGTCGGTACCGACACCGCACGCGATCCGGCCCCCCACCGCCTTCGCCTCCGCCGCCGAGCGCCGGATCAGCTCCGCCGCGCCCGCCCAGTCCAGGCCCATCCCGCGCTGCGCCGTGTCCATCGCCTCCGCCACGCCGAGCCCGTGCGACCACAGATGGCGACGGAAGGCAAGCGTCGCGTCCCAGTCCACGGCGGCGGGCGAGCCCCACGACGTATCGGCGTACGGGTCGGCGACGACATGCGCTGCCGAGAAGACCGTACGGGAGATGAGCGGCGCGCCTCCCGCGGCGAACACGGCCGGTTCGGTGCGGGGTTCGTACACCCCGTGCAGGAGCCGGATCGTCACAGCGACAGCTCCGGTACGTCGAACCGGCGGCCCTCGGCGGAGGACTTCAGGCCCAGCTCGGCGAGCTGCACACCGCGCGCGCCCGCCGGCAGGTCCCAGTGGTACGGCTCGCCGAGCGCGACATGGCGCAGGAACAGTTCCCACTGCGCCTTGAAGCCGTTCTCGAACTTCGTGTTGTCCGGGACCTCCTGCCACTGGTCACGGAAGGACTCCGTCGCGGGCAGGTCCGGGTTCCATACCGGCTTCGGGGTGGCGGAGCGGTGCTGGACGCGGCAGCGGCGCAGGCCCGCGACCGCCGAGCCGTGGGTGCCGTCGACCTGGAACTCGACCAGTTCGTCGCGGTTCACGCGCACCGCCCAGGAGGAGTTGATCTGGGCGACGACCCCGCCCTCCAGCTGGAAGATGCCGTACGCGGAGTCGTCCGCGGTCGCCGCGTACGGCTTGCCGCGCTCGTCCCAGCGCTGCGGAACGTGCGTGGCTACCTGCGCCGTCACACTCGTCACCCGGCCGAACAGCTCGTGCAGTACGTACTCCCAGTGCGGGAACATGTCGACGACGATGCCGCCGCCGTCCTCACCGCGGTAGTTCCAGCTCGGACGCTGCGCCTCCTGCCAGTCGCCCTCGAAGACCCAGTAGCCGAACTCTCCTCGCACGGACAGGATGTCGCCGAAGAAGCCGCCGTCGACGAGCCGCTTCAGCTTCAGCAGCCCCGGCAGAAAGATCTTGTCCTGGACGACGCCGTGCCTGATCCCGGCGGCCTCGGCCAGGCGCGCCAGCTCCAGTGCGCCGACCAGGTCGGTCGCGGTCGGCTTCTCGGTGTAGATGTGCTTGCCCGCCGCGATCGCCTGCTTGATCGCGGTGACGCGGGCGGAGGTGACCTGCGCGTCGAAGTAGATGTCGACGCTGTTGTCGGCGAGTACGGCGTCGAGGTCGGTCGACCAGTGCGTGAGGCCGTGCCGTTCGGCGATCTCGCGCAGCGCGTGCTCGCGGCGGCCGACGAGGACCGGCTCGGGCCAGAGAACCTCGCCGCCCCCGAGGTCCAGGCCGCCCTGTTCGCGGATCGCAAGGAGGGAGCGCACCAGATGCTGGCGGTACCCCATCCGGCCCGTGACGCCGTTCATGGCGATGCGCACAGTCCTGCGTGTCACGAAGTTGCCTCCATGTCCCCTCGATGGTTCCGAGTTCCCTCGATATGACCGTAGCAAGCGCTTTCTACACGGTATGAAGCTAGCCTGCCGACAGCAGCCCGGACAAGGGCTCGGTTCCATCTCCCGCGGAGGAAAGCGATGACAGTCACCCTGGCGGATGTGGCGGCGCGCGCCCGGGTGTCCCCGGCCACCGTCTCCCGTGTGCTCAACGGCAACTACCCGGTCGCCGCGTCGACGCGGGAACGGGTGCTGCGCGCGGTCGACGAGCTCGACTACGTACTGAACGGCCCGGCGAGTTCGCTCGCCGCGGCCACCTCCGACCTGGTCGGCATCCTCGTCAACGACATTGCCGACCCGTTCTTCGGGATCATGGCCGGGGCCGCCCAGACCGAGATCAGCGGGCAGGAGGGGTCCGGACGGGCGGGCGGCGAGAAGCTGGCCGTCGTCTGCAACACCGGGGGCTCACCGGAGCGCGAGCTGACCTATCTCACCCTGCTCCAGCGGCAGCGGGCCGCGGCCGTCGTGCTGACTGGCGGCGCACTGGAGGACCCGGACCACATCGCGGCGATGACCTCGAAACTGGCGAAGCTCGCGGACGCGGGCACCCGTGTGGTGCTCTGCGGCCGGCCGCCGCTCCCGGGCAGCGACGCCATCGTCGCCGCCCTCGCCTTCGACAACCGGGGCGGCGGACGGCGACTCACCGAGCATCTGCTCGCGCTCGGCCACCGAACGATCGGATACGTCGCGGGGCCCGCGGAGCGCACCACGACGCGCCACCGCCTGGAGGGCCACCGGGCCGCGCTGGCCGCCGCGGGGCTCGACGAGAACCAGGACCGGCTCACCGTGCACGGTCCGTACGCCCGCCGCTCCGGCTATGACGCCACGCTCGAACTGCTGCGCCGCGAACCGGAGTTGACGGCGATCGTGGCCGCGAACGACACGGTCGCACTGGGCGCCTGCGCGGCCCTGCGAGACCAGGGCCTGCGCATCCCGGAGGACATCTCGGTGGCCGGCTTCGACGACCTCCCGTTCTCGGTGGACGCGGTGCCGGCGCTGACGACCGTACGACTGCCGCTGTACGAGGCGGGGGCGCGGGCGGGCCGGCTGGCGATGGGCAAGGAGGCGCCGCCGCCGGGGGGCATCGCGACGATCGGCGCGGAGCTGATGGCACGGGCGTCGACGGCGCCTCCCGGGAAGAGGTGAGCCTGTTGGCGCGCGCACTCTGAAGGGCACTCGGGCGTACGCGCCAGGGGTGGCGGATGGCGCGGAGCCGTCGCCGCCGTCGGCCGCTGACCACCAGCAAGTGGAAACGTGCTCCTTCGATTTCCCGTCGTACGGTCCGTGGACAGCAGCGTGGCATTCCGACGGCGGTGGTCCGGTCGCTGCCCGCGACCGGGAGCGACCACCCGCTCGTCGCCGCTCACATCAGGCTCTGACAGGGAGCACCGTCCCGCCGGCACAGGGCTTGCCGGTGCCCGGGTTGCGCCATACCGTTGACTCAGTCAAGGGACAAGCTCGGAGCAGCTCATGCCGATCCATGAAATCCGCGCCTTCAACCGCTTCTACACCAACCTCATCGGCGCGCTCGACTACAGCAAGCACCTCTACACCCCGTACACGCTGACCGAATCGCGCGTGCTGTACGAACTCGCCCACAGCCCCCGTACCGACGCCGCCGACCTGCGCGCCGAGCTCTCGCTCGACGCCGGGTACTTGAGCAGGCTGCTCGCCAAGTTCGAGCGGGACGGGCTGGTCGGGCGGGCGCCCTCCGATCTCGACCCGCGGCGGCAGCGGATAACCCTCACCGCCCGTGGGCGCGAGGCCGCGGCCCTCCTCGACGAGCGCTCGCGGGAGGCCGTCGGGGCGATGCTCGCCAAGGTGCCGTCGGAGGAGCGGCCGCGGCTGGCCACGGCGATGCGGACCGTACGCGAGATCCTCGGCCGCGGCCGGCCCGCGCACCGCGAGGGCCCGGTGCTGCGCGATCCGGGTCCCGGCGACCTCGGCTGGATCGTGCAGCGGCACGGTGCGCTGTACGCCGCCGAGTACGGCTGGAACGCCGACTTCGAGGGCCTCGTCGCCCGGATCGTCGCGGACTTCGCGCAGGACCACGACCCTCATCTGGAGCGGGTGTGGATCGCCGAGCTGGACGGGCGTCCGGTGGGCTCGGTCATGTGCGTACGGGACGACGCCCCGGCGACCGCACGCCTGCGGCTGCTGCTCGTCGAACCGGACGCGCGCGGGCACGGGCTCGGCGACCTGCTGGTGCGCACCGTCGTGGATTTCGCGCGCGAGGTGGGGTATCGAGAACTGGTGCTGTGGACCAATGAGGTACTGGCCGGGGCCCGCCGGATCTATCAGCGGGCCGGGTTCACCCTCGTCGCCGAGAAGCCGCACCGCTCGTACGGAGCCGACCTGGTCGGCCAGGACTGGCGGCTGCCCCTGCTGGAAGGAACGGTCAAGTGAAGTTCGCCTTCTCCACCCTCGGTGTGCCGGGCATGCCGGTCGCCGATGTGGTCGCGCTCGCTGTGGAGGCCGGCTACCAGGGAGTCGAGCTGCGCGCCCACCCCGAGGAGCCGGTGCATCCGGGGATCGGCGCGCAGGAACGGGCCTCCGTGGTGGCGGAGTTCGAGCGCGCGGGCGTGGAGATTCTCACCGTGTGCGGATACACTGGCGTCGCGGCCGCCGGTGACGACGCTCCGGTGTACGAGGAGCTCGACGAACTGATGTGGCTGGCCCACGACTTGGGCGCGCCGTATGTACGTGTCTTTCCCGGCGGCGGCGACCAGGACCCGGCCGTCGCCGAGGCCACCGCGGCCCGCCGGCTCGGGGCCGCCGCCGAGACCGCGGCCGGGCTCGGCGTGCGGATCCTGCTGGAGACGCACGACTCGCACCGCACCGGCGCCGATGTTTCGCGCATCCTTGGCCCGGTCGGCCACAAGAGCGCGGGCGCGATCTGGGATGTGGTGCACCCCTGGCTCGACGGCGAGACCCCGGCGGCGGCGCATGCCGCGCTCGCTCCCTTCCTCGGCTATGTCCAGGTCAAGGACGTCGCATCGGCCGACGACCTCGCGCCCCTGCCGCTGGGAGCGGGCGTACTGCCGCTCGCCGAGTGCCTGGCGACGCTCACCGAGGAGACGTGGCTGTGCTGGGAGTACGAGAAACGCTGGCATCCGGAGGCAGCTGACCTGCCGAGGCTGCTGGTGCCGGGACGGGAGCACCTGGAGCGCCTGCTCTCGACAGTGAGGTGAGCGCCACCCCGCCCACCAGCAGGACCGCCGCGCCCCAGCGCAGCGGGCTCACCGACTCGTCCAGCAGCAGCGCCGCGGAGGACATGCCGAAGACCGGCACCAGCAGCGAGAACGGCGCGACGGACGAGGCGGGGTAGCGGCGCAACAGGAAGCCCCAGGCGCCGAAGCCGAAGACCGTGGCGCCCCAGGCGACGTAGACGATGGTCCCCGCCCCGCTCCAGTCCAGGGAACGCAGCGCGTCCAGATCGGCCGCCGGGCCTTCGAAGAGCAGGGAGAGCGCGAGGAGCGGCAGCACGGGCACGGTGGACACCCAGATCATGAAGTTCAGCGCGTCCGGCGGGGACGCCTTGCGGGTCAGCACATTGGACACACCCCAGCAGGCGGCGGCCGCGATGACGAGCAGGAAGGCGAGGACGGGGCCCGAAGCGCCTTCGTCGACGGCCGCGACGGCGATACCGGCCAGGGCGACGCTCATGCCCAGCACCCTCACCCTGCCGGGGCGTTCGCCGAGGGCGACGGCGGCGAATACCGCCGTGAAGACGGCCTGGATCTGCACGACGAGCGAGGACAGACCGGCCGGCATACCGCGGTCCATTCCGATGAAGAGCAGCCCGAACTTGGCGACGCCCAGGGCCAGTCCGACGCCGATCACCCATTTCCAGGCGACCTTCGGGCGGCCCACGAAGAAAACGGCGGGCAGCGCGGCCACCAGGAAGCGCAGGGCGGAGAAGAGCAGGGGCGGGAAGTGGCCGAGTCCGAGCTCGATGACGACGAAGTTCACTCCCCAGACGGCGGTGACGAGGACGGCGAGTGCCACATGTACGGGACGCATGGATCGAGGATCACCGGACTCAACCATGTAGCACCAGCGCGGGTTTCTTCATGGTGGAATTGAGCGTTGCTTACGAATGCCTGCTGAGGCTCTGACGAAAGGGAGGGCGGTCATGCTCGATCTGGGACGACTGCGCGCGTTGCACGCCGTCTCCGTCCATGGTTCCGTAGCCGCCGCGGCGATCGCCCTCGGGTACACCCCGTCCGCCGTGTCGCAGCAGATCACCAAGCTGGAGCGGGAGACCCGCACGACGCTGCTGGAACGGCAGGGGCGGGGCGTGGCGCTCACCGACGAGGCGCGTCATCTGGCCGCCACCGCACAGGAGTTGCTCGCGATCGTCGAGCGCGCGGAGACCACGCTGGAGGAGCGCAGGGGGCGGCCGACGGGGCGGCTCACCATCGGCGCCTTCGCCTCCGCCGCACGCGGTCTGCTGCCGGGAGTGCTCGCCGAGCTGGGCCGCGAGCACCCCGGGCTCGACGCCCGGATGACCGAGGTCGACCCTCATCTGTCCATCGATCTGGTGGCCCGGGGCATGATCGACGTCGCTGTCGCGCACGACTGGGACATCGCACCGCTGCCCGCACCGGAGGGGGTGGAGCAGGCGGTGATCGGCGATGACCTGTGCGATCTGCTGGTGCCGGGGGAGCATGCGCTGGCGGGGCGCGCTTCCGTACGCCGCGAGGAGCTGGCGGGCGAGCGCTGGATCTGCCAGCCGCCGGGTACGGTCTGCCACGACTGGCTGGTCCGTACGCTGCGGGCGGCGGGCTGCGAGCCGGATCTGGCCCACCGGGCCGAGGAGTACCACACCCAGATCGCGCTGGTCGCTGAGGGTCTGGGCATCGCGATGATCCCGCGCCTCGGCCGCGGAGCGCTGCCGGCGGGGGTGCGGGCGGTCAGCCTGGATCCGGTGCCGAAGCGCCGCCTGTACGCCCTGTGGCGCACGGGCGCGGCGCGGCGCCCGGCGATCACGGCGACGGTGGAGGCGCTCCAGCGCCACTGGATGGACACGGCGCGGGCGGGCGCGTGACGGGGGCCTGTTTGTTCCCCTACCCGCCCCTTCCCGAAACTGGGGCAGGCCCCAGACCCCGGAGCGGCAGCTTCGCGCCGCAGATGACAGGCTCGGTGCTCACCCCCGGCTTCGCGCCGCAAACCCGGGGCACCGAACGCCGACGGGCGCGCCAGGGGCCCCGCCCCCGTCCCTGGCAGGGGCAACCCACCGCGCACCCCGCCAGGGACCCGCACCCCGGGGCAACCCACCGCGCACCCCACAAGGGACCCGCACCCCGGGGCAACCCACCGCGCGCCCCGCCAGGGACCCGCACCCCACCGGCCCGCGCGCAGCGCGAAACGCCCCCGTGGTACCTCCCGCACCATTTCCGCTGAATCGCCGATTTACAGGAACCCGCACCCGCGCCCCTCCGTCTAACGGGCCGTACTGCTGGTGAGTCTCCGCAGAGCGGTGTCGGCCCTCGCTGCTGGCTGCGATCGCCGACCACCCCTCTCCAGCCGCCTGCGGCCGGCAGCACACCGCCACCGGTGCGCCCCCCTCCGACAGCGCCGGTGGCGGACCCCCGTCCCGGTGACCTTTCGCGCGCCGCGCGTCCTTTCTGTTGCCACACCCTTAACCTGGCAGTAACTTTCCGGCTGTCCGTGAATCCTTGGAAGTTTCCTTCAACTCCCTTGTCGAGCAAGGCCGGAAGGAGCACCCATGCACGACCGGAGCCTCTCCAGACGCACCCTCCTCACCGCGACCGCCGCGAGCGCCACGACCGCCCTCGCGGCGGGTGCCGTCGTCACCGCCTCCCCCGCCGTCGCCCGTCCCTCCCACCACCTCAAGCGGCTCATCGCCCGGATGAGCCTCGAGGAGAAGGTCGGCCAGCTCTTCGTGATGCGGGTGTACGGGCACTCCGCCACCGCCCCCGATCAGGCCGACATCGAGCTGAACATCAAGGAGATGGGCGTCCGCACCGCCGCCGAGCTGGTCGCCAAGTACCACGTCGGCGGCATCATCTACTTCGCCTGGGCGCACAACACCCGCGACCCGCACCAGATCGCCGACCTGTCCAACGGCATCCAGCGGGCCGGGCTCGCGCAGCCCACGCCCGTACCGCTGCTGATCTCCACCGACCAGGAGCACGGCATTGTGGCCCGTGTCGGCAGGCCCGCCACCCTGATGCCGGGTGCGATGGCGCTGGGCGCGGGCGGACCACGGTCCGGCGCCCGTACCGCCGCGCGGATCGCCGGGGCCGAGCTGGCCGCGGTGGGCATCGTCCAGAACTACGCTCCGGTCGCCGACGTCAATATCAACCCCGCCAATCCGGTTATCGGCGTACGGTCCTTCGGCGCCGACCCCCGGGCCGTCGCCGGTCTGGTCGCCGCCCAGGTCCGCGGCTACCAGAGCGCGGGCATCGCCGCGACCTCCAAGCACTTCCCGGGACACGGCGACACCACCGTCGACAGTCATACGGGCATCCCTGTCATCACGCACACCCGCGCGCAGTGGGAGGAGACCGACGCTCCGCCGTTCCGGGCGGCGATCGCCGCCGGCATCGACTCGATCATGACGGCGCACATCCAGTTCCCGGCGCTGGACCCGAGCAACGACCCGGCCACGCTCTCCCGCCCCATCCTCACCGGCATCCTGCGCGAAGAGCTCGGCTACGACGGCGTGGTCGTCACCGACGCGCTCAATATGCAGGGCGTGCGGGACAAGTACGGCGACCACCGGGTGCCGGTGCTCGCGCTCGCGGCCGGCGTGGACCAGCTGCTCAACCCGCCTGATCTGGCCGTCGCCCGGAACGGTGTCCTCAGCGCCGTCAAGAGCGGCGAGATCAGCGTGGCCCGCATCGAGGAGTCAATCCTCCGCATCCTCCTGCTCAAGGACAGACTGGGGCTGTTCCGCCATCCGTTCGTCTCCCACCGGGGCGTGGACCGCACCGTCGGCACCCGCGCGCACCTCGCCGCCGCCGACCGGATCGCCGAGCGGACGACCACGCTCCTCGTCAACGAGGACCGGCTGCTGCCACTGAGCCGGCGCGAGCACGGCAACCTCCTGGTCGTCGGCGCCGACCCCGCCTCGCCCACCGGCACGACCGGACCACCGACCACCGTCCTGGCGACGGCCTTCACCGAACTGGGCTTCACCGCCACCGCACTGTCCACCGGTATCACCCCGACCACCGCGAAGATCGACGAGGCAGTGGCGGCGGCCGGCGGCAAGGACGCCGTGATCGTCGGTACGTACAACGTCTCGGCGACCAGCAGCCAGCGCACCCTGGTGTCCAGGCTCGTTGCGACCGGCGTCCCGGTCGTCGTCCTCGCCATCCGTAATCCGTACGACATCGCCCAGCTCGGCGGCGCCCGGGCCGCGCTCGCCGCGTACTCCTGGACCGATGTCGAACTACGGGCCGCGGCACGGGTGATCTCGGGTCGCGCCGATCCCGAGGGGCGGCTCCCCGTACCCGTACAGCGGGCGGACGATCCGTCCCGCGTGCTCTACCCCATCGGCCACGGACTGTCGTACGACTGACATTCGGCCGACGTACAGCTGACGTACACGGACCGGCCGCGCACCCCCCTCACGCTCCCCCCAATTGTCCCGAAGCACCCCGTGCGTCTGGCGTGCGCCCGCCTCGGCGGGTCACGCTGGGCGGGGACCGGCCCGGAGCACGGAGGGCCGGTGGGGGTGGGGGTACAGATGCGTATGAAGCGGCGGTCCGCAGGGGCGGTGAGCACCCTGGCACCGGTAGTGGTACTGGTACTGGCGGTGGCGCTCACTGCCGCCTGCCGGCAGGCGACGGAAGGCACGGGTCCGGTCGCCGGCACCGGTATCGGCAGCCTCACCGCCACACCGTACGGATACGGTCTGGTCTTCCTGGGCCCCGGCGACTGCGGCTCGCGCGGCCGCGACTTCCGTGAAGTGCCGTGCACCAGCGAGAAGGCGGTGGCCCGGGTGATCGCCCGGTACGGCGGGAGGCCTTCGGCCGGCCCCACGTGCCCGGCCGCCACCGACTTCGTGCTGCATATCTCCGAGAGCCGCCCGGCGACCGACGAGGACGGCGATGGGGAGGTGGGACGGGGCTACGCCTGTATGCGCAATCTGGAGCCGCCGCATCCCGGTGACCCGGGCGGGGGCGGCGGTCCGCACACCGTTGTCGGCGACTGCGTCCACAACGCGAGCAAGGGCCAGGTGAAGGAGACCGCCTGCGACGGATCCGGCCCGCGGGCACCGGAGTTCAAGGTGGCGTCCGCGGTGACCGACAGGTCGCAGTGCCCGCCGTCCACCGCGCTCTATGTGCAGCTGGGCGGAGAAAAGCCGGTGGGCTGCGCCCGCCGCGTGTGAGGATCACGCGCGGCGCGCACAGCCCGCTGTCGCATACGCGGTTACGGCCTCAGTGCCGGCTCCCGCTGGATGTCCCGCTTGTCGAGCTTCGCGTCGTACTTCGTCAGTGGCTTCGCCTTCGCCGCGTCCTCCTGGACCGCGGCCGGAGCGACGCCCGCCCACTTCAGGATCGCTGCGGTGGCGGCCGCCTTCTGGTCCGGCACGAGGCCTGCGACGTTGGCGCCGTGGTTGGCGCCGGGCGCGGTGTACACATAACTGTCGCGGGCGCCCTTGCCGAGCCGGAAGCGCTCGCCGCCCCACGGGTCGTTCTCGCCGTAGATGAACATCATGTGGCGGGCGTTGTGCCGGACCCAGGTGTCGACATCGTTCATCACCCACGGCTTGAAGCGCATCGGGATGTCACGCGGCACAAAGTTCCGCGGCGGCTGGTACCCGTACCGGCTCAGCCCCTTGAGGTGCGGCTGCTTGATGTCGGGCGAGCCCAGCTCGGTGCCTGCCTGGTAGTAGTACGGCGTGTACGTCTCCAGGCCCTGGTCCGTGTAGAAGGAGAAGCCGGAGATCGCGTCGACGGAGTCGTAGATCTCCTGGTCGGTGGCGGTGGCAGCGACCGGGATCGACTCGCAGTCGGCGAGCAGGCTGTACTGCCAGAAGCCCCAGACGTAGTCGAGGACGACGGCCTCGTACGCCCTGTCGAGGCTGCCGATGGTCTTGAACGTGTAGCCCTCGGTGGCCGCGGCCTGCTGGTACTTGGCCTCAAGCGGCGCACGGCGCACGAGCGCCTCGCGCTGCACCGCGTTCAGCTTGTCGCGGCACTCCTTGGTGCCGACCTGCTCGAAGAACCGGTCGTAGGCCGAGTCCTCCTTGTTTCGCACGTCGTTGGGCGCGACATAGGCGACGACGCCGTCCATGTCGGCAGGGTAGAAGCGCTCGAAGTAGGTGGCGGTCATACCGCCCTTGGAGCCGCCGGTGGTGAGCCAGTTCTTGGCGTAGATCTTCTTCAGCGCCTTGAAGACGCGGTGCTGGTCGCTGGCGGCCTGCCAGATGTCCAGCTTGGACCAGTTGGCCGGGTCGGGCCTGGACGGGGTGAAGAACCGGTACTCCAGGGAGACCTGGTTGCCGTCGATGATCGCCGTCGGCTCGCTGCGGCGCGGCGTGGTGCTCACGTTGTAGCCGGAGGTGAAGAAGACGGTGGGACGGTTGGTGTCCTTGTGCAGCAGGGTGAGCCGCTGCTTGAAGGTGCCCTTGTCCGGGTGCCGGTGGTCGACCGGCTGTGTGTAGTTGAGGACGAAGTACCGGTAACCCGGGTACGGCTTCTCCTCGATGAGACTCATGCCCGGTATCGCCAGGATCCGGTCCTTGATGTCCGTGCCGGCCGCCGGCTCTGCGGCGGTAGCCGCCCCGGCCGTCGCACCGGCCGCACTCATGGTGCCTATGAGCACCACGAGCGACAGCAGCCATCTGAGCGCCTTGCGCATTCACCCTCCCCTTGATTCACCTGTGGTCGCGGTGAACCTAGCGGGGGCAATGCCCGGCCCGCCAGCCCCAGTTGGGTGCGCGGTCGGTCAGCGGGTGATGTGAGGGTCCGTCAGCGCTTGGCGCGAAGGTCCGTCAGCCCTTGGCGCGGGAGACCCTGGGCACTTGACGCGAGGGCCGTCAGCAGAGGATCCAGCTGGTCGAGCCGGAGCTGCCGGCGACGGCGCCGGTGGCCCGTACACAGCGGTTGAGTGCGTGGACGGTGACGGGCCCCGCCTGGCGCTTGAAGACGCCCTTGTCCACGGCGGCGCGGCCGCCGCGCGCCTGGAGGGAGACCGACATGGCCCGCCTCGTGCCGGGCCTGGCGCTGACGGTGATGGCGCAGGCGTAGTGCCGGTTCTTGTAGATGCGCAGCTCGCCGGTGGCGAACTTGACGGTCTTCTGCGGCCGTCCGGCACACGCGGAGACGGCGGCGTCGGCGCGCTGCGCGCCTGGGCCGGCCAGGGTGAGAGCCACAGCCGTCATGAGCACAGCGAGGCACTGCGCGAGCAGCCGCCCGAGCCTACTGTTCCCCGCCCCAGTCACCACTTTGTTCTCCCTCGCCACGGTCCCGTACATGCGTACGACGCACATGGGCTCGGAATGGTTGCGACGCCCGGGAGTCCGCTACACCGCCGCGGGCTCGTCCTCCCCTATGAAGGTCCGCCACAGCGTGGCGTAGGTGCCGCCCAGCGCCAGGAGTTCGTCATGCGTGCCGTCCTCGACCGCCCGGCCGCCGTCCATCACTATCACCCGGTCCGCGCGGGCGGCGGTGGTCAGCCGGTGGGCGACGACCAGGGTGGTGCGGCGTCCGGTGAGACGGTCCGTGGCCTGGTTGACCTGAGCCTCGGTGGCCAGATCCAGGGCCGCGGTCGCCTCGTCGAGCAGCAGGATGTCCGGGTCGACGAGCTCGGCGCGGGCCAGGGCGATCAGCTGGCGCTGGCCCGCCGAGAGGTTGCGGCCACGCTCGGAGACCTCGTGCAGGTAGCCGCCGTCGAGGGTGGCGATCATGTCGTGGGCGCCGACGGCCCGGGCCGCGGCCTCCACCTCGGCATCGCTCGCGCCGGGGCGGCCGTACGCGATGGCGTCCCGGACCGTGCCCGCGAAGAGGTATGCCTCCTGCGGGACGACGCCGAGCCGGTGCCGGTACGCGGTGAGGTCCAGGTCGCGCAGGTCCGTGCCGTCCGCCGTGACCTTGCCGCTCGTCGGGTCGTAGAACCGCGCTACCAGCTTGACCAGCGTCGACTTGCCCGCGCCGGTCTCGCCGACGAAGGCGACGGTCTGACCGGCCGGGATACGCAGGTCGATGGAGTTCAGGGCAGCTTCGGGTTCGTCGGCGGACCCGTACGCGAAGTCGACGTTCTCGAAGGCGATCTCGCCGCGCAGCGACCGCACCTCGACGGGGGCCTTCGCCGCAGCGGTCGAGGTCGGCTCCTGGAGCAGTTCCTGGATGCGGCCGAGCGAGACCGTGGCCTGCTGGTAGCCGTCGAAGACCTGGGACAGCTGCTGCACCGGCGCAAAGAACAGATCGATGTAGAGGAGGTACGCCACCAGCGCGCCGGTGGTGAGGGTGCCCGCCTCGACCCGGCCCGCGCCCACGATCAGCACGGCGGCCGCGGCCACCGACGACAGCAGCTGCACAAAGGGGAAGTAGACGGAGATCAGCCACTGGCCGCGCACCCGGGCCTGGCGGTAACTGTCGCTGCGGGCGGCGAACCGGGCCCCGCCGTCGCGCTCGCGCCGGAACGCCTGGACGATCCGCAGCCCGGACACGGACTCCTGCAGATCGCCGTTGACGACACTGATGCGCTCGCGGGCCAGCTCGTACGCCTGCACGCTCTTGCGGCGGAAGAAGAACGTGCCGACGATCAGGAACGGCAGAGTCGCGAAGACCACCAGCGCCAGCTGCAGGTCGATGAAGAGAAGCGCGGCCATGATGCCGAAGAAGGTGACGACCGAGACGAACGCGGTCACCAGGCCGGTCTGCAGAAACGTGGACAGGGCGTCCACGTCCGTCGTCATCCGGGTCATGATCCGGCCGGTCAACTCGCGCTCGTAGTAGTCGAGTCCGAGCCGCTGGAGCTGCGCGAAGATCTTCAGGCGCAGGGAGTAGAGGACGCGCTCGCCGGTGCGGCCCGTCATCCGGGTCTCGCCGATCTGCGCGGCCCACTGCACGACGACCGTCACCAGCGCGAGCGCGGAGGCCGCCCACACCGCACCGAGCGCCATCTGTTCGACACCCTTGTCGATGCCGTGCCGGATGAGGATGGGAAGCGCCAGGCTCATGCCCGCGTCGACCGCGACCAGCGCCAGGCTGACCAGCAGCGGCAGGCCGAAGCCGCTCAGCAGCCGGCGCAGCCCGTACGCCTGCTCGGGGCGGACGGCGTGTGCCTCGTCGATGTCGGGGGTGTCGGTGGCCGGCGGCAGCGCCTCGACCTGGGCGAGGAGTTCGGGCGTGGCGCCGGGGGCCGCGGATTCCTCGGCGTTCTCCTCCCGTACCCAGAGCCGGGGCGTGAGGCCGCGCTCGACGTCGAACTCGGCGTCGAGCTCGTCCCGTACGGTGTGGTCCTCCACCGGTTCCGCGGCCGGCAGCGGCCGGTGTCCCGGCGATACGCCGCCGAGCTCGTCCGGGTCGGTCAGCAGCCGCCGGTACAGGGCCGAGCGCCGCGTCAGCTCCTCGTGCGTGCCGATGTCGGCGAGCCGGCCGCCGTCCAGCACGGCGATACGGTCCGCGAGTCCGAGGGTCGAGCGGCGGTGGGCGATCAGCAAGGTCGTACGGCCCGCCATGACCTGCTTGAGCGCCTCGTGGATCTCGTGCTCGACGCGGGCGTCGACGGCGGAGGTGGCGTCGTCGAGGAGGAGCAGCCGCGGGTCGGTGAGGATCGCACGGGCGAGCGCGATGCGCTGGCGCTGGCCGCCGGAGAGGGTGAGCCCGTGCTCGCCGACCTTGGTGTCGTAGCCGGCCGGTAGCTCGGCGATGAAACGGTCGGCCTGTGCGGCGCGCGCCGCGGTCTCGATCTCCTCGTCGGTAGCGCCGGGCTTTCCGTACGCGATGTTCGTGCGCACGGTCTCGGAGAAGAGGAAGCTGTCCTCCGGTACGAGTCCGATGGCGGCCCGCAGCGAGTCGAGGGTCAGTTCGCGCACATCGTGGCCGCCGACGAGGACCGCGCCGTGCGTCACGTCGTAGAAGCGGGGCAGCAGCAGCGAGACGGTGGACTTGCCGCTGCCGGAGGAGCCGACGACGGCGACGGTCTCGCCCGGCTGGATCTCCAGCGAGAAGCCGTCGAGGACCGGACGCTCCTTGTCGTAGCCGAAGGTGACGTCGTCGAACTCGACGGTCGCGGGCGCGTCCGCCGGAAGCTCCTTCGTACCGTCCTGCATCGTCGGCTCGGTGTCGATCAGCTCCAGTACGCGCTCCACACCGGCCCGCGCCTGCTGTCCGACGGTCAGCACCACGGCGAGCATCCGGACCGGGCCGACGAGCTGTGCGAGATAGGCGGAGAAGGCGACGAAGGTACCGAGGGTGATCTGGCCACGGGTGGCCAGCCAGCCGCCGAGCGCCAGCATCGCGACCTGCCCGAGCGCGGGGACCGCCTGGAGAGCCGGGGTGTACTTCGCGTTCAGCCGGATGGTGCGCAGCCGGCCCGCGAAGAGCTTGCGGCCGACCTCGCGCAGTTTGCCGGTCTCCTGGTCCTCCTGGCCGAAGCCCTTGACCACGCGTACGCCGGAGACGGCGCCGTCGACGACGCCCGCGACGGCGGCCGCCTGACTCTGCGCGTACCAGGTGGCGGGGTGCAGCCGGCTGCGGCTGCGCTTGGCTATGAACCAGAGGGCGGGGGCGACGGCGATCGCGATCAGGGTGAGCGGCAGCGACAGCCACGCCATGATCACCAGCGAGATGAGGAAGAGCAGGATGTTCCCGATGGTCATCGGAAGCATGAAGAGCAGGCCCTGGATGAGCTGAAGGTCGCTGGTGGCACGGCCGACGACCTGTCCGGTGGACAGTTCGTCCTGGCGCCGGCCGTCGAGGCGGGTGATCGTCCCGTACATCTCGGTCCGCAGATCGTGCTGGACGTCGAGGGCGAGGCGGCCGCCGTAGTAGCGGCGTATATAGGTGAGGGCGTAGACGACGAGCGCGGCGGCCATCAGCAGCCCGGTCCAGACGCCGATGAATTTCGAACGGTCGCCGATGACATCGTCGATGACGACCTTGGTGATCAGCGGGACGAGGGCCATGACGGCCATACCGGCCAGCGAGGACCCGAGCGCGAGCACCACATTGCGCCGGTACCGCCAGGCGTAACCGGACAGCCGCCGCGCCCACCCCTGCTCCGCCGCCACGTGGTGCCTCCCGTGAGATCCAGTTCTGGTCTACCGGAAGGCACCAACGCGGCGAGCAGCGGATTTCATCCCGCTGCAACAAAGTACGGTCTTTCGACCTAGGCCTCTCCTAGGTCCTGTCCAGGACTGTCCGAGCCTGCCTCGGCCTGTCCTGGGCCTGTCCCGGGCAGATCGTTGGCCGTTTCCGGCCAGGCACTAGGACGCGGGGCCCCTCTCGGGCACGGCCGGGAACGCCTCGCGCGGGACGGCGGGCGGCGTGACTGCCGTGCGCGCGTTCGCGGTCGGGTTGAGGTCCAGGTGGATCGCGCGGGCGACGGCCTGGATGGTGTTCACTCCGTCGTTCATGGTCGCGTTGTCCTGCGTCAGGACGGTGATCGTGTAGTCGTGGCCGTTGCCGGTGAAGGCGCCGATGCTGTGTACGCGCCAGCCATGGGTGGCCCGCGACAGCCAGCCGTTCTTGAGCTGGACGGTGACCGTGGACGGGGCTCCGGCAGGAGTGCCCCAGCGCTGCGAGGCGATCACATTGCGCATCAGCTTGAGCTCGTACGACCGCGAGGCATCGGTGAGCACGGTGTTCGGCACGGTCAGCGTGGCCAGCAGCTTCTGCTCGTCACGGGCGGTGATCTGGGTGAGCCCCCAGTAGCCGTCGGCGCCGGGAACGGTCTGCGTCATACCGGCCGCCGTGAGAAACCTCTTGATCTTCGTCAGGCCCAGCTGCTTCCACAAGGCGGTGGTGGCTGCGTTGTCCGACTTGGTGATCATGTCGTTGGCCAGCGTGAACTCACGTTGGGTGAATCCGCGCTTCTGTATCTGCACGTCCTGGAGCAGTGCCGCGAGCACGGTCGCCTTCACGACACTGGCCGAGTCGAACTTCTGGTCCGGCCGCAGTACGCAGCTGGTCTTGCTGACCCGGTCGTTGACGAGCACGGCGGTCGTCGACTTCCGGCCCTTGAGCGCCGCGGTGATGTCCTGACTGAGCTTGTCGGCGAGGCCGGCCTTCTTGGAGGTACAGGCGACCGTCGGCGTGGCGGCGGCCGCGGGCGTCGTGGCCGCGGCCAGCGGCACGAGCGTTCCCGCGGCCAGGACCGCCGCAGCGGCCCGCGCGCGGCGGGATATTCGGTGGTGAGTCATGGAGGCTTCCCGTCCCCTTGTGCTGTGGCGGGCGCGCGCTCTCCGGCGCACCCGCCACACATGACTCACGAGCGTCTGAAAAGTTGTACGACGTTGTACGTCTCACAGGCAGGCAGGAGGCGCAGCGAGCCACCGGGCGCGGTGACCGGTATTGCGCCGCCTACTACACCTGCGCGGCGGCGAGTTCGCGCACCGTCGCCATGTCACTGAAGGGGAGCAGCTGTTCGCCGACGATCTGGTACGGCTCGCTGCCCTTCCCCGCGACCAGGACAATGTCGTCCCGCTCCGCGGCGGACAGCGCGAGGGCGATCGCCCGGCGGCGGTCGGCGACCCGCTCGAACCGGGCGCCGGTCGCCGTGAGACCCGGCGTGATCTGGTCCAGGATCGTCTCGGGGTCTTCGTTCCGGGGGTTGTCCGAGGTGAGGACGCACAGGTCGGAGAGGGTCCCGGCGATCTCCCCCATCCGCGCGCGCTTGGTGTCGTCCCGGTCGCCGCCGCAGCCGAAGACGGTGATGACCCGGCCGGTGGCAAAGTCCCGGATGGCGGTGAGCACCTTGTCCAGGGAGTCGGGAGAGTGCGCGTAGTCCACGATCACGGACGTACCGCGGGGAGTCTCGAAGCGTTCGAACCGCCCCGGGACCGGGGGCATCCGGTCGAGTGCGGTGACCAGTCCTGTCAGGTCGTGCCCCAGGAGATGGCAGGCCGCCACGGCGGCCAGCGCGTTGGCCACCGAGAACCGCCCGGGGACGGGGATCGCCGCGGGGTACTTGCGTCCGTCGTGGTGGAGGGTGAAGCGCGTACCGAGGGCGTCCATGCTGAGGTCGGTCGCCCGGTAGTCGGCCTCGGCGTCCAGGGCGTACGTGGTGACCGCACCGGGCATCAGCGACCGGATTCCGTCTCCCACGGGGTCGTCCGCGTTGACCACCGCGCGCCGGCACAGCCCCTGGAACAGGCGGAGTTTGGCGTCCCGGTAGTTCTCCATGGTGCCGTGGTCGTCCAGGTGGTCCTGCGTGAGGTTGGTGAAGATCCCCACGTCGAGGAACGCGCGGTCCACCCGGTGGGTCAACAGGCCCATCGACGTGGCCTCCAGGACCACGGTGCCCACCCCGCGGTCGCGCATGCACCCCAGCAGGTACTGGAAGTCCGGCGACTCCGGTGTGGTCAGCACCGATCTCGGCATCGGGATCAGCTCGTCGCCGATCCGGCTGCCGGCCGTCCCGATGACCCCCACCCGTGCGCCCTCGGCGATCCGCAGCACGGACTCGACCATGTACGACACCGACGTCTTCCCGTTGGTGCCGGTGACGGCCACCATGTCCATCTCCCGCCCCGGCTCGCCGTAGTAGCGGGAGGTGACCACCGCAGCCGCCTTCCGCGTGTCCGGCACCCGTACGACACACACTCCGGCGGCCGACGCCCACACCGCCGCCGGTAGATCGGGCGCCGCGTCGTCGACGAGCACCGCGACCGCGCCGCGTGCCAGAGCGGGGCCGACCAGCTCGGGGCCGCCCTCGCAGTGACCGGGCACCGCGATGAACAGCGAACCCGGCGAGACGCGGTGGGCGTCGAAGCACGTTCCCGCGGTGATCCTCGTCTCCGGATCGCCCAGAACAACCTCATGGTCGTGCCCGGCCAGCAACTCGCTCAACTTCACAGGGGTCCTCTCGAGGGTGCGACGGGGCCGGTGGTCCGGCCGTCGCCGATGGCGATGCGGACGGCACGCCGAGGAGTCGCGGGGGGTGGTGCTCAGCAGTCAGGGGGTGGTGCTCAGCAGACAGAGCAGTGGAGCGGTGTTCCGGAAACCGGAAAGAGGCCCCTGCTGCGCGGAGAAAGCTCCACGGGCGGGGCGGAAGGGGGGAGAGGGTTCGTCGAGCCGGTCAGCCGTGGCCGTGCAAAGCGCGGCAGCGGGCCCCGGGGCCGGTGGTGCACAGCGCGCGAGGTGCCTGTCGCAGGCCCTCCGTCACCGCATGTGTGCAACCCATGAGTGGAGTGTACGTCCCACAGAGCGTCCCGGACCCCGCCCCGCTTCGTGGCTCTTGGTCGCGGGTGCGACTGAGCGGGATTCGCCGGTGGAAGGATGGCTGACGGCAACTTCGGCACCCGGACAGCGCGACCCGCCCGGTGCCCGCCAACTGGCGGGTTGCGGCCGCTCTTCCGTGATGGCTACGTCTCACACCCGCGTACTGAGCACGGCCACAGCCACTTCGGTGCCCGGCGAGCGGCCTGGCCCAAGCACGCCGCGGGGCAGACCCTAGGGTTCGGCAGTCCAGCTCTGCTCCGGACTGACCCCGCCGTCATCGGCCGACGAGTCGATGACGGCCAGACCGAAGCCCATCGCGGCGAAGAAGAGTCCCACACATGTGAAGACCACCATCATCCCGCCGACCAGATACGACATGACCCCGAGCACGGGCGGCGCAGCGGCCGGCACCGCCCGCTCGGGGCGCTGCGGCAGATACCGCACGGGCACGATGTCCCCGACCACATAGAGCTGCTCCGAGGCGACCTGGGCGCGCACATCCCGTCCGTCGGACGTCCGGAACCCGAGGATCTGACGGCGCTGGCTGTGCCCGTGCCCGTCCGAGGAACGGTGCACCACGAACGTCTCCAAACAGCGGGCCTCCGCGACCAGCCCCTCCCGCAAAGTTCGCTTGTACTCCGAGGCCCTCCGCACCATCCAGATGAGCATCCCGATCCCGAAGGCCGCAAACAGCAGCCCGAACACCCCGAATACAAACCCGAACATCCCGCCCAAAGCCGACATTCCGCATCCCCCTGATGGTCCGGCCCCTGACTTCTGCACGCCGGGCCGACGACGCCCGTGAAGATACCCAGCAGGGACCGGCGGTTCCCATCCCCGGGCGCTCAGTCACAGCGGGCCTCGATGCCGCGGGCCGATGCCCTTCAGGCGTCCCGGCGGCGGAGCGACTGCCAGCCGGCCCACAGGGCCGCGGCGACCCAGAGCCCGAGGACGCCGAGCCCACTCCACGGGCCGAGCGTGCCGGTGGACTCCTGCAGCAGCACCTGCTGGCCCGCCCGGTCGGGCAGGAACTCGACGATGCCGCCGTCCTCCGAGATGTCCCCGAGCACGAACGACAACATGAGCAGGAACGGGATGAGGATGCCCATGACCGCGGGCCCGCTGCGCAGCACTGCCGCGAGTCCGGCCGAGAACAGGGTGATCAACGCCAGATGGATCCCGCAGCCGACAACGACACGCAGGGCGCCCGGGGCCCCGAGGCCCACGCCCCGGTCACCGAGGAACTCCTGGCCGGCCAGGAAGCAGGTCAGACTCGTCGCCAGTCCCACCAGGAGCGCCAGACCACCGATCACGGCGAGCTTGGCCGCGTAGAAGACACCTCTGCGCGGGACGGCCGCCAGCGAGATGCGGACGGCACCGTTCTTGTACTCCCCCGAGACGGCCAGCGCTCCGAAGCAGATGGCCGCGACCTGGCCGAAGTTGAGGCCGAAGAACGAGGAGCGGAGCGGGTCGAAGTCGGGCTTGCCGGTCTCCTCGGTGCCGAGCGTCGCGCACATCAGCAGAGAGAAGGCAACGGTGGCGAGGAAGACGGACCCGAGCGTTGCGCCGAGGGAGCGTACGGAGCGGATCTTGAGCCACTCGGAGTGGACTACGGGCGTGATGGACACGGTCATACCTCCTGGGCCACGGCCGGACGAGATGCGGCGAATTGGGTCTCGTCCGCGGTGAGCGCGAGATAGGCCTCTTCCAAAGTGGCCTCCTCATTGGCGAGTTCAAGGATCGGGATGCCTTCGTGTGCGGCGAGCGGGCCGATGTCCTCCACTCGGGCGCCTGCCACGGTCCAGCGGCCGTCCTCGCCCTCGACGGGCGTGAATCCCTTGCCCCTCAGGGCGGTGCGCAGCCGCTCGCTCTCGGTGGTGCGCAGCCGCACCCGCGGTGTGGTCCGCGCGTCGATGAAGTCCTGCATACCGGTGTCGGCAAGCAGCCGGCCCCTGCCGAGGACGACGAGGTGGTCGGCGAAGGAGGCGGTTTCGTTCATCAGATGGCTGGAGACGAGGACGGCCCTGCCCTCGCGGGCCAGTTGCCGCATCAGCTCGCGAATCCAGATGATCCCCTCGGGGTCGAGTCCGTTGGAGGGCTCGTCCAGCATCAGCACCGCGGGGTCGCCGAGCAGGGCCGCGGCGATCCCGAGGCGCTGGCGCATACCGAGCGAGAACGTCTTGATCCTTCGGCCCGCGACGCTCGCGATCCCGGCCTGCTCCAGGACGGCTTCCACGCGGGCGGCCGGGATCCGGTTGGTGGTGGCGAGGATGCGCAGATGGTCACGGGCGGTCCGGGAACCGAGGGCCGCCTGTGCGTCGAGCAGAGCGCCGACATGGCGCAGCGGCTCGTCGATCGCGGCGTACGCCCGTCCGCCGATGGTGGCGGTGCCGGAGGTGGGCCGGTCCAGGGCAAGCACGAGACGCATGGTGGTGGACTTGCCGGCGCCGTTGGGGCCGAGGAAACCGGTGACCCGGCCGGGCCGCAACCGGATCGCCCGGGAGCTGCACGACTCGATCGGGCACGCACTGACGGTGGCGGTGGTGCAGGCGGGTGCGGCGAGGGCGGCGGGCAGCGCGGAGTTCACCGACCGGGCCCTGAACGCCATCGAGGAGACCGGCCGGGCGGCGCTGGAGGACCTGGAGCGCGTACTGCTCGTGCTGCGGGAGTCCGGACGGCCCGTGAGCCGGCGTCCGACGCTCACCGACGCGGACCGGTTGCTGGAGTCGGCGCGCTCCTCCGGCGCCACGGTCGACGCCGCGGTGACGGGCCCGGTGGAGCATGTGCCGGGTCCTGTTTCCCGGGAGGGCTACCGCATCGTGCAGGAGGCGCTGACCAATGTGCTGCGGCACGCGGGTGCGGTGACGACGCGCGTACGGATCGCCGTCACCGACGGCCGGCTTGAGCTGGAGGTGACCAACCCCCTTTCGGGACAGGCCACTTCGACCGGCCGCGGCAGCGGCAGTGGGCTGCGGGGCATCCGGGAGCGGGCGGCGCTGCTCGGCGGGAAGGCCGACACCGGCCCGTACGACGGCGAATGGAGGGTGCACGTGGGGCTTCCGCTGGACGGCCTACGCTGACCGGGTGCCGATCACTGTGCTGCTTGTCGACGACGAACCTCTCGTACGGGCGGGGCTGCGAGCCGTGCTCGAGGCCCAGCCGGACATCGAGGTGGTCGGCGAGGCGGCGGACGGCGCCGCGGTGATCCCCCTGGTTCGGCAACTGCGGCCCGATGTGGTGGCGATGGACGTCCGTATGCCGCTCCTTGACGGCATCGAGGCCACCCGCGCCGTACTGCGGACCGTCGACGACCCGCCCAAGATCCTGGTCATCACGACCTTCGAGAACGACGAGTACGTGTACGAGGCGCTGCGCGCGGGCGCGGACGGCTTTCTGCTCAAGCGGGCGCGCCCCGCGGAGATCGTGCACGCGGTGCGACTGGTCGCGGAGGGCGAGTCACTCCTCTTTCCCGCGGCGGTGCGCTCGCTGGCAGCGGAGTACGGCAGCCGGGCCGCCCGCGCGGCGATGGAGCGTGCGGCGCTGACCGAACGGGAGACGGCGGTACTGCGGCTGATGGCGCGGGGACTGTCGAATGCGGAGATCGCCACGCAGCTGGTCGTCGGCACGGAGACGGTCAAGTCGCATGTGAGCGCGGTGCTGTCGAAGCTGGGCGCGCGGGACCGCACGCAGGCGGTGATCGCGGCGTACGAGTCGGGGTTCGTGGCTCCCGCTTGAGAGCGACTGTGACAGGCCCCGTTCCTCGCGGGAGGGCGGCGCCTCGAATGAAGGTGAGGCGCATCGCGCCCGCATCACAAGCTCCTGGGCGAAAACGGCTTCGAAGACTGATCGAGACTGTTCACGGTTCAACTGATCCTGGCCAAGTTGTGCCACAGGGCTCGACGCATCGCAGCAGACGGGGAGTCCGAAGTCTCGGATCCCCGTTCCTTGGTCACCCCATTCTTCACATCATCTCCTCGTGCACCGGCTGTGAGCGCTACGGTTCTTTGCGTAGCACCGAGTGCGAGCTACGTCACAGATCGACATGTTGCGGCTGCTGCGGCCTGCCCGGACGCGGCTGCACGTCTGGGGGAACGGCATGCGCGAAATGGCCAAGGGTTCCAATGTCGGCCTGGCAGCCCTGAGCGATGACACCGGTTCGGTGATCGTGAGTCTGCGCTGGAGCAGCGCGGCGGGGGACGGCGACGCGGATGTGTCCGTGCTGCTGCTGGACGGCAACGGCAAGGTGCGCACCGACGCCGACTTCTTCTTCTACAACAACCCCGCCGCAGCCGACGGCAGTGTGCAGTTGTTGGGCAAGACACCGACCGACAGTGGCAGCGAAGACCGCATCAGCCTCGATCTGACCGCAGTTCCCCGGGATGTTGAACGCATCGTTGTGGCAGCCAGTCGGTACGGCGGTTCCTGCTTCGGTGAACTGGACGACCTTCGGGTGACGCTCGCCGATCGTAGTGGCGAGGCTCTGCTCGGATTCTCCATCACCGACGCCGGCGTCGAGAGTGCGTTCATCTTCAGTGAGCTGTACCGGCGGGGCGAGGAGTGGAAGTTCCGGGCAGTCGGCCAGGGCTACGAGACCGGTCTGGCCGGTCTGGCAACGGACTTCGGCATCGATATCGATGCCGAGGGCGAGGACGAGGGCGACGCCGTAGAGGTACCTGCGGTGGAGCAGGTACCGAAGGCCGATGAGCCTCGGCCACCGGCCGTCGAGTCACCGGCGGCGTTCCCCACGGAGGCAGCAAGCGGAGCGCAGCCGGTCGGAGTTGAGCCGACGCCAAAGCGCGTCCCCGGCCCTCGCACCGCCAAGAAGAAGGTCACGCTGCCCAAGGTGGCCAAGAAATCCCTCGCCGAGAACGACTCGTGGAGGCCTGCCAGGCTCTTCCCCGCGCCGTCGCTCAAAAGCGACAAGGAGCGCGAGCTGCGGGCCACTTCCGTTCTGCTGTCAGTGATGGCCGAAGTGCCTGAGTTGGGGCGTCGGCTCACCGCTGCTTTCGGCGCACCGGCCGGCCGTATGCAGTCCTTCACCGAGGTCACGCTGCCGCACGGAGATACCCCCAAGCGACCGGACGGTGTGATCCGCGTAGAGCGCGCAGGCAAGTTGTGGACCGCTCTGGTCGAGACGAAGACCAATGGGAATCCGCTCAAGTCCGATCAGGTCCAGAACTACATGGACATTGCCGCCCGCCGCGGATACGAGGCCGTCATCACGCTCTCCAACGACGTGGCCCTGGAAGGCAGTCCACTGGTGGACGTCAGAACCGATGGGCGGCGCAAGCACAAGGTCGCCCTCTGGCATCTGTCCTGGGCCGAAGTGGCCCACCAGGCACAGATGCTGATCCGCCATGAGGGCGTCGGCAATGCCGCCCATGCGTGGCTCCTGCAGGAGTTGCTGCACTACCTTCAGCACGAGAATTCCGGCTGCCACGGCTTCCAGAACATGGGACCGGCCTGGGTGCCCGTACGAAACGGCATCGATGCGGAGACCCTTTGCCAGGGCGACCATCGTGCCGTTGAGGTCGTCGAGAGCTGGGAACGGCTCATCCGCCAGGTCTGCCTCCGCCTCGGCGGCGAACTCGGCCAGAAGGCATTGCCGGTACAGCGCGCCAAGCGCGGCACCGATCCGCACTCCCGGCGCGCCGTACTCGCCGACCGGCTGTGCGACGAAGGCCGCCTGACCGCTGAGCTGCGCATCGACGGTACGCCAGGCGTTCTCGCGATCACGGCCGATCTGCGGACCGCCAGACTGCGCACATCCATCGAAATCCAGGCCCCGGACGGGAGTTACCCCCTCACCTCGGCCAAGCGCCTGATCCGGCTGCTGGCCGAGGCGCCCGCGGACCTCCATGTCGAGACTCTTGTCGAGGGCGGCAACGGTCCACGCGGCACCCTGGAACGGCTACGGCCCGAGCCGGCCGACATGCTGCCCAAGGACGGCGCACGGATGACCGGTTTCCGGCTGTCGTTGTTCAAGGGCATGGGTGCCACTCGTGGCAGCGCCGAATCCGGATTCATCCGCAGCGTCGACGAGTCTGTGGACCGGTTCTACGCGAGCGTCGTGGCACAGCTGATCTCCTTCGAACGGCGTCAGGTAAGCCGCTCACAGCCCGTGGAACCGGCTGCCGTCGGCTGATCCCGGCTTTCGACGCGGACGACGAGAACAACGGCGATCCGTCCTGCTCGATCAGCTCCGTCCGTAAGCCGGTGCGGACGGACCTGCGCCCCGCCGCTCCACGGGGGGTAGAAGCAGCAGGGCGCAGGAGCCAGGAGGGTCCGGCAGGGAGCTCAGAGGTGCGTCGGGGCGAACATGCGGAGGAGCGCCGGGAGTACGACCACCGAAGGGCCGGGCTCCGCGAAGGACTTGGCCAGGTCCTCGCTCAGCGACTCCGGAGTCGTACGGACCGCCGGGACCCCGAAGGACTCCGCCAGTGCCACGAAGTCCGGGCGGGACAGCTCCGTCGCCGTCGCCTCGCCGAACGCGTCCTCCATGTACTCGCGCAGGATGCCGTAACCGCCGTCGTCCACGATCAGCCAGGTGACCGGGAGGTCGTACTGGCGAGCCGTCGCCAGCTCCGCGATCGAGTACATCGCGCCGCCGTCGCCGGAGACCGCGAGGACCGGACGAGTACGGTCCGCCGCCGCCGCGCCCAGCGCCGCCGGGAAGCCGTAGCCGAGGCCGCCCGCGCCCTGGGCCGAGTGCATGGTGTTCGGGTGGCGGGCGTCGAAGGCCGACCAGGCCCAGTAGGCCAGGATCGTCATGTCCCAGAAGCTCGGGGACATGTCCGGCAGGGCCTCGCGGACGGAAGCCAGCACCTGCTGTTCCAGGGTGAGGTCCTGGGCCGCTATGCGGGCCCGGACCTGGGTCAGGACCGTGCGTACGGACTCGGCCGCGGCCGGGTCCTCGCGCTCCTCCACCGTCTCCAGCAGCGCCGACAGCGCGAGGCGCGCGTCCGCGTGGATGCCGAGGCCCGCGTGGTTGGACTCCAGCTTGCCGGCGTCCGCCTCGATCTGGACGACCCGGCCGCGCGGCGCGAACGTGTGGTAGTTCGAGGACAGTTCGCCAAGGCCGGAGCCGACCACGAGCAGGACGTCCGCGGATTCGAGGAAGTCCGTGGTGTGGCGGTCCTCCAGCCAGGACTGGAGCGAGAGCGGGTGCTCCCAGGGGAAGGCGCCCTTGCCGCCGAAGGTGGTGACGACCGGCGCGTCGATCTTCTCCGCGAGGGCGAGCAGCTTGCCGCACGCGTCGGAGCGGACGACTCCGCCGCCCGCGATGATCGCGGGACGGGATGCGGTGGACAGCAAGTGCGCCGCCACAGCCGTCAGTTCGGGGCGCGGCACGACCTCCTGCGGCGTGGCGTCCATGGCCGTGACGACCGGCAGCGTCGTCTCGGCCAGCAGCACATCCTGCGGGATTTCGACCCAGACCGGGCCGTGCGGGGCGGTCAGCGCCGACTGCCAGGCCGCGGCGATCGCGGACGGTATCTGCGAGGCCGTACGAACGGTGTGCACGGACTTCACGATGTCGCGGAACGACGCCTGCTGGTCGCGCAGTTCGTGCAGATAGCCGTGGCGGCCGCCGCCGAGACCGGGCGTCGGGACCTGGCTGCCGATGGCGAGCACCGGCGCCGAGGCCGCGGCCGCCTCCTGGAGCGCGGCCAGGGACATCAGCGCGCCGGGGCCGGTCGAGAGCAGCAGCGGGGCCACCTCGCCGGTGACCCGGCCGTACGCGTCGGCGGCGAAGCCCGCGTTGTTCTCGACGCGCAGCCCGACGTACTCCAGCTGCGAGCGGCGCAGCGCGTCGAACATGCCGAGCGCGTGCTGTCCCGGCAGGCCGAAGACCGTGGTCGCGCCCAGGCCCTGCAGGGATTCGACAACGAGGTCGCCGCCGTTGCGGCCGGGCGGCGGGTTCAGCGCGGCCGCGGTCTGAGCCTCGGTGGGGCGCAGTACCAGGTCGTGATCGTGCGTCACTTGGAGCGCCCCTCGGCGATCTGGCGGGACATGATCGTGGTCAGCTCGTACGCCGTGTGGGACGCGGCGACGGAGGTGATCTCGGCGTGATCATACGCGGGCGCGACCTCGACGACGTCGGCCGAGACAAGGTTGCAGGAGGCCAGACCGCGCAGGATCTCCAGCAGTTCGCGTGAGGTCATGCCGCCGGCCTCGGGCGTGCCGGTGCCGGGCGCGTGCGCCGGGTCGAGGCAGTCGATGTCGATGGAGATGTACAGCGGCCGGTCGCCGATGCGCTGGCGCAGCTGGTCGGCGACCTCGTCGGCGCCCCGCCGGTAGACATCGGCCGACGTCACGATGCCGAAGCCCATCTTGGCGTCGTCGTCCAGGTCCTGCTTGCCGTACAGCGGACCGCGCGTGCCGACGTGCGAGAGCGCCTCGGTGTCGAGGATGCCCTCCTCGACGGCCCGGCGGAACGGCGTGCCGTGCGTGTACTCGGCGCCGAAGTACGTGTCCCAGGTGTCCAGGTGCGCGTCGAAGTGCAGCAGCGCGACCGGGCCGTGCTTCTTGGCCACCGAGCGCAGCAGCGGCAGCGCGATGGTGTGGTCGCCGCCGAGCGTCATCATCCGCGCGCCGGTGCCCAGCAGGTCATCGGCCGCGGCCTCGATCGTCTCGACGGCCTCGTTGATGTTGAACGGGTTGGCGGCGATGTCACCCGCGTCCGCGACCTGCGCGAGTGCGAAGGGCGAGGCGTCCTGCGCCGGGTTGTACGGGCGCAGGAGCCTCGACGCCTCGCGGATGGCGTTGCCGCCGAAGCGTGCTCCGGGACGGTAGGAGACCCCGGAGTCGAAGGGAACGCCGACCACGGCGACATCGGCGCGGCCGACCTCGTCGAGCCGGGGCAGCCGGGCGAACGTCGCGGGTCCGGCGTACCGCGGGATACGGGACGAGTCGATCGGGCCGCGCGGCTGCTCGTTGCTGCTCATGAGAATTTCCTACTTTCCTACGCTTCGTTGCGGTTTACGACTTTAGCTGGCTACGGTCACGGGCTCGGCCGGGGCGTCTTCCTCGGCGCCGCGGCCCGCCAGGCGTTCGCGCCAGTTCGCCAGGGTGGCCGCGTCCGTCGGCCTGGTCGCCAGGGAGACGATCACGTATGCCGCAAGCGACAGCAGCAGGCCGTAGTAGACGGGCTGGTTGGCGAGGATTCCGTACGTGGCCATCAGGCCGATGACCGAGAGGCCGCCGACGGTGACCGAGGCCAGCGCGCCGTACACGGTGCCGCGCTTCCACAGCAGGCCGCCCAGGATCGGCACCAGCAGACCGCCGACGAGCAGGTTGTACGCGACCGTCAGCGCCTCGATGACGTTGTTGAGCGCGATGGCGATACAGATGACCGCGATGCCCATGATCAGGATGAAGGCGCGGTTGCCCTTCACCTCGTCGTGGTCGTCGCCGTTGCGGGACGTCAGGCCCCGCACTCGCGACCAGATGTCGTTGTTGGCGACGGTGGCGCAGGCGATGAGCGCTCCGGAGGACGTCGACATGACGGCGGCGAGGGCCGCGGCCAGCACCAGTCCGCGTACGCCCATGGGCAGTTCGTCCTTGACGATGGTCGCGAAGGCGTCGTCGGCGTTGGGCAGCTTCGGGTAGAGGACCTTGGCGGCGGTGCCGATGACGGCGCCCGCCAGGGCGTAGACGAGGCAGTACGTACCGGCGACCGTGCCGCCGTACCGCGCGACCTTGTCACTGCGCGCCGTGAACACCCGCTGCCAGATGTCCTGGCCGATCAGCATGCCGAAGGTGTAGATCAGGACGTAGGTGAAGATCGTCTCGCCGCCGATGCCCAGCGGGTCGAAGTACTCGGTGGGGAGCTTCGCCTTCATCTCGCTGAAGCCGCCGGCCTTGACGACCGCGATGGGCAGCAGGAGCAGGAGCACACCGACCGTCTTCACGACGAACTGCACCATGTCGGTGAGGGTGATCGACCACATGCCGCCGAGCGTCGAGTACGCGACGACGATCGCGCCGCCGAGGATGATCGAGGCGGTGCGGTTGAGGTCGAAGAGGACGTCGAAGATGGTGGCGTACGCGATCGTGGAGGTGACCGCGAGCATCAGGGTGTACGCCCACATCACCACGCCGGAGATGAGGCCGGCCTTGCCGCCGTAGCGCAGGTCGAGCATCTCGGAGACGGTGTAGACCTTCAGCCGGGCGATGCGCGCGGAGAAGAACACCGAGAGGGCGAGGAGGCCGAGGCCGATGGTGAAGACCATCCAGGCGCCGGAGAGGCCGAACTTGTAGCCGAGGCCGACGCCGCCGATGGTGGAGGCGCCGCCGAGGACGACGGCCGCCATGGTGCCGGAGTACATCGAGGGGCCGAGCCGACGGCCCGCGACCAGGAACTCGCTCTTGGACTTGGCGCGGCGCATGCCCCACCAGCCCATGCCGAGCATGCCGGCCAGATAGACAACGATTACCGCGTAGTCGACAGCCATCGGCTTTCCTTCCGTCTCGTCCCCCGGGGTCCTCAGGTCTTGTGCGAAACGACGCTAGGTGGCTGGAAAGCAACGCTGAAGTGTACGTTTTATCCATTCTCAAGACCGCTGATGGATGGACCGTCCATGCCGGAATCTGCAGCAGCCCCACCAACCCCAGGTATCCCTCTCGCCGCGCTGCTCGCCCGCGAGGATCTCGGCCTGCGCCAGATCGCCGGGCCGATGGAGGCGGGCACGGTGCTGCACTGGGTGCACACCTCGGAGATGGAGGACCCCTATCCGTATCTGCTCGGCGGCGAGCTGCTGATGAGCGCCGGGGTGCTGCTGAAGGACCCCGACAGGTATGTGTCGCGCATTGTGCAGGCGGGCGCGGCAGCACTCGGCTTCGGCGTCGCGCCGGTGTACGACACGGTGCCGGACACGCTGATCGAGGCGTGCGACCGGCACGGCCTGCCGCTGCTGGAGGTCCCACCGAAGACGCCGTTCACGGCGGTGGCCCGCGCGGTGTGGCGGCTGATGGCCGAGGCCCGCCACCGGGAGCTGCGCCGGGTGACCCAGGCCCAGCAGGGCCTCGCCACGGCGGCGGCCCGCCCGGACCCGGTCCCGGCGGTCCTCCACCAGCTGGCGGCCCGCCTGGGCGGCCAGGCGGTGCTGCTCGACGCCTCGGGCACGGAACTGTCAGCCGCGGGGGGCACCCCGGGCCCAGAGGCGCGGGCGGCGCTGAAGCGGCTGGCGCAGGTGGTGAACCCGCAGGGGGCGAACCCGCAGGCGGTGAATCCGCAGGTGAACCCGTCGTCGGCGGGCACGGAGGAAGTCCCCCACCCCGCCCCTGCCCGAACCGAGGGGGCGCCCCCCGACCCCGCGGCGCTCACCGCACCCACCGCGCCCCCCGCACCCACCGCGCCCACCGCACCCGCTTCGCGGCGAGGCCCGGCGGACGGCGGGCCGCCCGGCGGGGAAACCAGCCGGCCCGCGCCCGCGTCCGCCAGTGACGCCGTCGGCGGGACCCATCTCGCCGCCTACGCCCTCGGCGGCAGCCAAGGGCTCGTCCTCGGCCTCGCCACTCCCCACCGTGAACCCGGTGACCACACCGTCGCCGGTGTCGCAGTCGTGCTGCTCTCGCTGCTGACCGCGCCCCACCAGGGCGCCGACAGCACCGGGCGAAGTGCCGCGCTCGTACGGCTGCTGCTCGGCGCGCGGCCCGCCGAGGCCGCGCCGTTGCTGGGGGCCGAGCGGTGGATCGTCGTACACGCGCGCGGTGAGCGCGGCACACCCTTCGCCGCGTCGGCGCTCGGCGCCGGGCTCGGCAGCGCGCTCGTCGACCCGGCCGAGGACGGCACCGTACGGATCCTGCTCCCGGCCGACCGCGAGGTGACCCCGCAGCCGGGCTGGGTCCTCGGCGTGAGCGCCCCCGTCCGCCCCGAGGAGCTCGGCGCCGCCGACACCCAGGCGGCCAGGGCCGTCCACCGCGCCGCTGCCACCCGCACCGATGTGGTCAGGCACCGCGGCACCTCCCTGGCCGCACTGCTCTCGCCCGACGAGGCGGCCGCCCACGCCCGGATGCGTCTCGCCCCGCTCGTCGACTCCCCCGCCCTGGTCGAGACCCTGCGCAGCTGGCTCTCCCTGCACGGCAGTTGGGACCGTACGGCCGCGGCGTTGGAGGTCCACCGCAACACCGTCCGCCAGCGCATCGCCCGCTGCGCGACGCTGCTGGACGAGGACCTCGACGACGCCGACGTACGGATGGAGCTCTGGTTCGCCCTGCGCTCCCTGTGAGCCGACACCGAGCCGGCACCGAGCCGACACTGTGACGCGTACGACCGATCCCCACCCTGGACAGCTCCGGTGACCGACCGGTAACTTCAGTCTGAGCAAGCGCTTAGTCCATCATTTGATCAATCACGATGGCGGTGAACCACCTCCGCGAGAGCGGCGGCGGTCAGCCGCAAAGGGAAGGGGGCGTCCCGTGCGCCGTACCGTTTTCAACGAGGACCACGAGGCGTTCCGCGAGACCATCCGCGCCTTCATCGAGGCCGAGGTCGTGCCCGTCTACGACGAGTGGTTCGCCGCCGGCCAGGCGCCCCGCGACTTCTACTACAAGCTCGGTGAGCTGGGCGTCTTCGGCATCCGGGTCGATGAGGAGTTCGGCGGCGCCGGCATCGAGTCGCACAAGTACGAGGCCGTGATGTACGAGGAGACGGCCCGCGCGGGCGTCAACTTCGGCGGCTCCGGCGTGCATGTGCTGCTCGCCCTGCCGTACATCCAGATGCTGGCCACCGACGAGCAGAAGAAGCGCTACCTGGAGAAGTTCGTCACCGGCGAGGAGATGTGGGCGCTGGCGATGACCGAGCCGGGCACCGGTTCCGACGTCGCGGGCATGAAGACCACCGCCAAGCTCTCGGAGGACGGCACGCACTACGTCCTCAACGGCGCCAAGACCTTCATCACCGGTGGTGTGCACGCCGACCGCGTGATCGTGTGTGCCCGCACCTCCGCCCCGCGCGAGGACGACCGCCGCTTCGGCATCTCCCTGTTCGCGGTGGACACCAAGTCGGCGGGCTACTCCGTCGGCCGCAAGCTGGACAAGCTCGGCCTGAAGACCTCCGACACCGCCGAGCTTGCCTTCGTCGACGTCAAGGTCCCGGCCGAGGACCTGCTCGGCGAGGAGAACAAGGGCTTCTACTACCTCGGCGCGAACCTTCCCTCCGAGCGCTGGGGGATCGCGTTCGGCGCGTACGCGCAGGCCAAGGCCGCCGTCCGGTTCGCCCAGCAGTACGTGCAGGACCGTACGGTCTTCGGCAAGCCGGTCGCGCACTTCCAGAACACCAAGTTCGAGCTGGCCGCCTGCCAGGCCGAGGTGGACGCCGCCGAGGCCGTGGCCGACCGCGCGCTGGAGGCTCTGGACACGGGCGAACTCACGCCCGCCGAGGCCGCGTCCGCGAAGCTGTTCTGCACCGAGGTCGCGCACCGCGTCATCGACAAGTGCCTCCAGCTGCACGGCGGCTACGGCTACATGAACGAGTACCCGATCGCTCGTCTCTACGCCGACAACCGCGTCAACCGCATCTACGGCGGCACCAGCGAGGTCATGAAGTCGATCATCGCCAAGTCCATGGGCCTGTAAGGACAGTTACCTTCCTCCCATGAGCTCAGCACTCGACGACCTGCTCGATCTGCTCGACCTGGAGCAGATCGAGCAGGACATCTTCCGGGGCCGGTCCCGCTCCGCCCTCGTACCGCGTGTCTTCGGCGGACAGGTCGCGGCCCAGGCGCTCGTCGCCGCGGGCCGCACCGTCCCCGAGGACCGCACAGCCCACTCCCTGCACGCGTACTTCCTGCGCATGGGCGACCCGGGCGCGCCGATCGTCTACACGGTCGACCGCATCCGCGACGGCCGCTCCTTCACCACGCGCCGGGTCGTCGCCGTCCAGCACGGGCAGCCGATCTTCCACCTCTCCGCGTCCTTCCAGACGTACGAGGAGGGACTCGAGCACCAGGCGGCGATGCCGTCCGCGCCCGAACCGGAGACCCTGCCGACGGCGGCCGAGATCCTGCCGCGGTACGCGGGCGACTTCGTCGACCCCGGCACGGTGGAGCGGCTGCTCGAGGCACGGGCCGCGGTCGATCTGCGCTATGTCGACGCTCCGCCGTACGGCAGCGTGGGCGAACCGCGCGAGCCGCGCTCGCAGGTGTGGTTCCGGGCGAACGGCAAGCTCGCGGACGACCCGCTGCTGCATGTCTGCCTCGCCACCTATGTCTCCGACATGACGCTGCTCGACTCGGTGCTCCTGGCGCACGGCCGCGGCGGCTGGGCGGTCGGCGACGTGGTCGGCGCCTCGCTGGACCACGCGATGTGGTTCCACCGGCCCTTCAGGGCCGACGAGTGGCTGCTGTACGACCAGGAGTCACCGTCGGCGTCCGGCGGCCGGGGTCTCGGCCAGGCGCGGATCTACACCCAGGACGGGCGGCTTGCCATCTCCGTCATCCAGGAAGGCGTCGTTCGCGTACCCCACTGATCGGACATACGGTCCGGTACATGAGCGAACAGCCTGCGAGCACCGGCGAACAGCCTGCGAGCGCGAGCGATGAGCCTGCGGGCACGAGCGATGAGCCTGCGGGCACAGAAGAGAGCACCTTCACGCTGATCGTCGCGGCGGTGGCGAATCTCGGTATCGCCGTGGCGAAGGCCGTCGCCGGCACGATCAGCGGCTCCAGCGCCATGCTCTCCGAGGCCGCGCACTCGGTGGCCGACACGGTCACCGAGCTGCCGCTGCCCACCGCCCTCAAGCGGAGTGCGAAGCCGGCCGACGAGGACCATCCGCTCGGCTACGGCCCCGAGCGCTACGTCTGGGCGCTGCTCGCCTCCGTCGCGACGTTCGTCGGCGCCGCGGTCTTCTCCGTCTACGACGGCATCCACACGCTCACCCACAGCGCGGAACCCGGCGATCCGCTCGTCTCGTACATCGTGCTCGGCGTCGCCTTCCTGCTGAAGGGCTACTCGCTGCGTACGGGCGTCCGGCAGGTCCGCGCCGAGGCCGCCCGGCCGACGGCGCCGGTCGGCCGCCGTCTGCGGCCGACCCCCGACACCGCGGTCAAGGCCGTCGCCGTGGAGGACACCGCGGCGCTCGCCGGTCTGCTGCTCGCAGCCGGCGGCCTGCTCGGCGGGCAGCTGACCGGCTCCCGCGTCTGGGACGGTGTGGCGTCGGTCCTGATCGGCGTGCTGCTGGTCTACGTGGCCTGGGTGCTGGGACGCGGCAACGCCCGGCTGCTGATCGGCCGCCCGCTCCCCGAGCCGATGCGCGAAGCCGTACGGGAGGAGATCCTCACCGTTCCGCACATCGTGGACGTACTGGAGCTGACCACGCTCGTCCAGGGCCCGGCCGAGATCCTGATCGCCGCGAAGGTCGACTTCCGGGACGCCTCGAGCGCCCGGCAGATCGAGTGGGCGTGCGAGGAGGCGGAGGAGCAGCTGCGGGAGCGCTTCCCCGCGATCCGGCGCGTGTATCTGGATCCGACACCGGGCCTCGGTCAGGAGAGGCCGGCCGCGTCCAGCAGGTAGGCGGTCATCGGGTCGTAGAAGCGCGGATCGGTGACATGGTCGTCGAGCGGGACGGTCACCTGGAGGGTGCCTTCCGCCTCGCCGATGAACAGCGCCGGGTCGTTGCTGTCCGCGTATCCGACGGAGTCGAGACCGCGCTGCCCCGCGCACCCGGCCCAGCCGTGGTCGGCCACCACCAGATCGGGCAGCTCGCGGCCCTCCCGCTCGAGCCCGTCGAGGATCGCGGCCATGGGCGCCGGTGAGTGCGTGTGCCACAGGGTCGCGCCACGCTCCAGCATCGCGACGTCCGCGAACTGGAAGACCATGCCCTCGTCGGCCGTCAGCCCGCCCGGAATCCGTACGATCTCGCAGCCGGCGGCCCGCAGCGCGTCGGCCGTCTGCCGGTGCACATCCAGGAGCCCACCCGGGTGACCGGTCGCGAAGAGCACCCGCTGCCGGCCGGCGACGGCCTTGCGCAGCCGGGCAGCCATCCGCTCCAGGGCGTCGACGGTGAGCTCCGGGTCGATGGTGTCCTGGCCCTGCCGGTGCCCGGGATCGTCGCTGACGCCGCACCGCTCGGCCATCACGGCCAGCACGTCCTGCTCGTCGGTCCAGCGGTCGCCGAGCTCAAGGCCGAGCCAGTAGTGCCGGTCGCCGTTGGCGAGCTTGCGGTAGTGGGAGAGGTTGTTGTCTCGGGGGGTGGCGACGTCTCCGGCGATGTGTGAGCGGACGAGGTGGTCGACAAGGGCGGCGCGGCTGGGTATCGGCATGAGCACCATTGTGCCGTCAGGTACGTGCAGCGTGCCGGGCATCCCGAACGCTGGACGCACCCGGCCGATGATCTGCGGCGGCCGCGCGCGGCGCGGGCCTTCAGCCCGTCAGCGACGCGAACGCCCCGTGCGCCAGGCGCCGCAGCAGTGTCTCCGTCGCCGCCCGGCCGGGCAGGCCGCTGCCGTACGAGCCGAGGTGCGGCGTCGAGTTGAGCAGGCCGAACACCGCGTGGACCGCCGCCCGCGCCTCCGCCTCGGGGACTTCCGGATGCAGTTCCCGTACCGCGGCGACCCACAACTCGACGTACTGCCGCTGCAGCTGCCGCACCAGCTTGCGGTCGCTGTCGCGCAGCCGGTCCAGCTCACGGTCGTGCAGGGTGATCAGCGGTCGGTCGTCGAGAGCGAAGTCGATGTGCCCGTCGATGAGGGAGGCGAGCAGCACCTCGGGGTCGGCCTCGGCCTCCTCCACCCGCAGCCGGCCGCCGCTCAGCAGCCGTTCGCTGATGCCCACCAGCAGTTCGGCGAGCATGGCGTCCTTGCCCGCGAAGTGGCGGTACAGCCCGGGTCCGCTGATGCCGACAGCCGCCCCTATCTCGTCAACGCCGACGCCGTGGAAGCCGCGCTCGGCGAAGAGGCGGGCGGCCTCCTTGAGGATCTGCTCGCGGCGCTTCGGCGCATCCGTCCTGGTGGTCATGGCATTGATTCTAGACAAGCCTGTTAGCGCTCGTTAACCTGGAGGAAACGCGTTAACGCTCATTAACTGATCCTCGTACGGAAGCGACAACGGAGTCGTACGGGCAAGGGGGCTCAAGACGATGCAGCAGGCACCCGTGCTGGCGAGCGCGGCAGATCCCGCCTCGGCGGCCTGGCAGGCCAACGAGGCGGCGCACCAGGAGCTCGCCGACGGCCTGCGCGGCCGACTGGCGGCGGCCCGCCTCGGCGGCGGCGAGAAGGCCCGCGCCCGGCACACGGCGCGCGGGAAGCTGCTGCCGCGCGACCGCGTGGACACCCTCCTCGACCCGGGCTCGCCCTTCCTGGAGCTCGCCCCGCTCGCGGCGGAGGGGATGTACGACGGCCAGGCCCCGGCCGCCGGAGTGATCGCCGGGATCGGGCGGGTCAGCGGCCGCGAGGTGGTCGTCGTCGCCAATGACGCCACGGTCAAGGGCGGCACGTACTACCCGATGACGGTGAAGAAGCACCTCCGCGCCCAGGAAGTGGCTCTGGAGAACCGTCTGCCCTGTGTGTATCTGGTGGACTCGGGCGGCGCCTTCCTGCCCATGCAGGACGAGGTCTTCCCCGACCGCGAGCACTTCGGGCGGATCTTCTACAACCAGGCGCGGATGTCCGGCGCCGGCATCCCGCAGATCGCGGCGGTCCTCGGCTCCTGCACGGCCGGCGGGGCGTACGTCCCGGCGATGAGCGACGAAGCGGTCATCGTGCGGGGCCAGGGCACGATCTTCCTCGGCGGCCCGCCGCTGGTGAAGGCCGCGACCGGCGAGGTGGTCACGGCGGAGGAGCTGGGCGGCGGCGAGGTCCACTCCCGGATCTCCGGCGTCACCGACCATCTCGCGGAGGACGACGCGCACGCGCTGCGGATCGTACGGAACATCGTGGCGACGCTCCCCGAGCGCGGCCCGCTCCCCTGGTCGGTCGAGCCGGCCGAGGAGCCCAAGGTGGACCCCGCCGGGCTGTACGGCGCGGTGCCGGTCGACTCCCGCACCCCCTATGACGCACGCGAAGTGATCGCCCGGATCGTGGACGGCTCCCGGTTCGCGGAGTTCAAGTCGGAGTTCGGCACGACGCTGATCACCGGCTTCGCCCGGATCCACGGCCATCCGGTCGGCATCGTCGCCAACAACGGCATCCTGTTCTCCGAATCCGCCCAGAAGGGCGCGCACTTCATCGAGCTGTGCGACCAGCGCGGTATCCCGCTGCTCTTCCTGCAGAACATCTCGGGCTTCATGGTCGGCCGGGACTACGAGGCGGGCGGTATCGCCAAGCACGGCGCCAAGATGGTCACGGCCGTGGCCTGCACCCGGGTGCCGAAGCTGACGGTCGTCGTCGGCGGCTCGTACGGCGCGGGGAACTACTCGATGTGCGGCCGGGCGTATTCGCCGCGCTTTCTGTGGATGTGGCCGAACGCCAAGATCTCGGTGATGGGCGGCGAGCAGGCCGCTTCGGTGCTGGCGACGGTCAAGCGCGACCAGCTCGAAGGGCGGGGCGACGTGTGGCCCGCCGCCGAGGAGGAGGCCTTCAAGGAGCCGATCCGCGCGCAGTACGAGCAGCAGGGCAACGCCTACTACGCCACGGCACGGCTGTGGGACGACGGCGTGATCGACCCGCTGGAGACCCGGCAGGTGCTGGGTCTGGCCCTGACCGCGTGTGCCAACGCCCCGCTGGGTGAGCCCGGCTTCGGCGTCTTCCGGATGTGAGGACCTCCATGTTCAGCACTGTCCTGGTCGCCAACCGAGGCGAGATCGCGGTACGGGTCATCCGCACCCTGCGCGCGATGGGCATCCGATCGGTCGCCGTCTTCAGCGACGCGGACGCGGACGCACGGCATGTACGGGAGGCGGACACGGCGGTCCGTATCGGCCCGGCGCCCGCGGCCGAGAGCTATCTCTGTGTGGAGCGCCTGCTGGAGGCCGCGGCCCGGACCGGCGCCGAGGCGGTCCACCCGGGCTACGGCTTCCTCGCCGAGAACGCGGGCTTCGCGCAGGCCTGCGCCGACGCCGGCCTGGTCTTCATCGGCCCGCCCGCCTCGGCGATCTCGCTGATGGGCGACAAGATCCGCGCCAAGGAGACGGTGCAGGCGGCGGGCGTCCCGGTGGTGCCGGGCTCGTCCGGTTCGGGACTGACGGACGATCAACTGGCGGCTGCCGCCCGTGAGATCGGAATGCCGGTGCTGCTGAAGCCATCGGCGGGCGGCGGCGGCAAGGGCATGCGGCTCACCCGGGTGGAATCGGCGCTGCTCGAGGAGATCGCGTCGGCCCGCCGTGAGGCCCGTGCCTCCTTCGGCGACGACACCCTCCTTGTGGAGCGGTGGATCGACCGGCCCCGGCATATCGAGATCCAGGTCCTGGCGGACGGCCACGGCCATGTGGTCCACCTCGGCGAGCGCGAGTGCTCGTTGCAGCGCCGCCACCAGAAGATCATCGAGGAGGCGCCGAGCGTCCTGCTGGACGAGAAGACCCGCGCCGCGATGGGCGAGGCCGCGGTCCAGGCGGCCCGCTCGTGCGGCTACCGGGGCGCGGGCACGGTGGAGTTCATCGTCCCTGGCCATGACCCGTCCGCGTACTACTTCATGGAGATGAACACCCGCCTCCAGGTCGAGCACCCGGTGACGGAGCTCATCACCGGCCTGGACCTGGTCGAGTGGCAACTGCGGGTCGCGGCGGGCGAGCAACTGCCCTTCGCGCAGGAGGACATCAGCCTCACGGGCCATGCGGTCGAGGCCCGTGTCTGCGCGGAGGACCCCGCACGCGGCTTCCTGCCCTCGGGCGGCACGGTCCTCGCGCTGCACGAGCCGCAGGGCGACGGGGTGCGCACCGACTCGGGCCTGGCCGAGGGCACGGAGGTCGGCAGCCTGTACGACCCGATGCTGTCGAAGGTCATCGCGTACGGCCCGGACCGCCCGACCGCCCTGCGCAGACTGCGCGCGGCTCTCGCGGACACGGTCACCCTCGGCGTCCCGACGAACGCGGGCTTCCTGCGCCGTCTGCTGGCCCACGGGTCGGTGGTCTCCGGCGACCTGGACACGGGCCTGGTGGAGCGCGAGGCGGACGACCTGGTCCCGGAAGGTGTCCCGGACGAGGTGTACGCGGCGGCCGCGGCGGTACGACTGGCCGGGCTGAGTCCGCGGCGGGGTGCGGGCTGGGTGGACCCCTTCTCGGTGTCGAACGCCTGGCGCCTGGGCGGCACCCCCGCCTGGACGGTCCATGACTTCCGTATCCCTGGCCGCGACCCGGTGCATGTGCGCACGCGCGCGGTGGCCGGAACCACGGAGATCGCGCTCGGCGAAGCCGCGGCGGCGGCCGGTGCGGAGCTGCCCGGCCGGGGGGCCGGCATCCGCCTTGTCGCGCTCGAGCCCGGCCGGGTGACGATCGAACTCGACGGCGTCACCCACACCTTCACCCACGCCCCCTCCCCGGAGGGGACCTGGCTCGGCCAGGACGGCGACAGCTGGCACGTCCTGGACCACGACCCGGTCGAGGCCTCCCTGAGCGGCGCCGCGCACGCCGGCGCCGACACCCTGGCCGCACCGATGCCGGGCACCGTCACCGTGGTGAAGGTCGCCGTCGGGGACGAGGTCGACGCGGGCCAGAGTCTGCTGGTCGTCGAGGCGATGAAGATGGAACACGTCATCTCCGCCCCGCACGCCGGCACCGTCACCGAGCTGGACGTCACACCCGGCTCGACCGTCGCCATGGACCAGATCCTGGCGGTCGTCACCCCGAGGGAGGACGCATGACCGACGGGCTGCCCATGGCCGTTCCCGTGCAGGATCTGCCGCCCCGCGTCCGTATCCACGAGGTCGGCGCCCGCGACGGGCTGCAGAACGAGAAAACGGTCGTTCCGACCGAGGTCAAGGCCGAGTTCATCCACCGGCTCGCCGACGCCGGTCTGACGACGATCGAGGCGACCAGCTTCGTCCACCCCAAGTGGGTGCCCCAACTCGCCGACGCCGAGCAGCTGTTCCCGCTGCTCGGCGACATCGAAGGCGTCGCGCTGCCCGTCCTCGTACCGAACGAACGCGGGCTCGAGCGGGCAACGGCCCTCGGTGCGCGCCGGATCGCCGTGTTCGGATCGGCGACCGAGACCTTCGCGCAGCGCAATCTCAACCGCACCGTCGGCGAGTCGCTCGCCATGTTCGAGCCGGTCGTCGCCAAGGCCCGCGCCGACAAGATCCATGTCCGCGGCTATCTCTCCATGTGCTTCGGCGACCCGTGGGAGGGCCCGGTCCCGGTCCACCAGGTCGTCCGGGTCGCCAAGCAGCTGATGGACCTCGGCTGCGACGAACTGAGTCTCGGCGACACCATCGGCGTGGCCACGCCCGGCCATGTGCAGAGCCTGCTCGCCGAGCTCAACGAGGAGGGCGTGCCCACCTCGGCGATCGGCGTGCACTTCCACGACACCTACGGGCAGGCCCTCTCCAACACCTTCGCCGCGCTCCAGCACGGTGTGACCACCGTGGACGCCTCCGCGGGCGGCCTCGGCGGCTGCCCGTACGCGAAGAGCGCGACCGGAAACCTCGCCACCGAAGACCTCGTGTGGATGCTCGACGGCCTCGGCATCGAATCCGGGGTCGACCTCGGCCGGCTCACCGCCACCAGCGCGTGGATGGCCGAACAGCTGGGCCGTCCAAGCCCCTCCCGCACCGTGCGTGCCCTCTCCCACAAGGAGTCGTAGCAATGTCGCTCGACCATCGCCTCACCCCTGAACACGAGGAACTGCGCCGCACCGTCGAGGCGTTCGCGCACGACGTCGTCGCACCGAAGATCGGCGACTTCTACGAGCGCCATGAGTTCCCGTACGAGATCGTCCGCGAGATGGGCCGGATGGGCCTGTTCGGACTGCCCTTCCCCGAGGAGTACGGCGGCATGGGCGGCGACTATCTCGCCCTCGGCATCGCCCTCGAGGAGCTGGCGCGCGTCGACTCGTCCGTCGCGATCACGCTCGAGGCGGGCGTCTCGCTGGGCGCGATGCCGGTCTACCGCTTCGGCACGGAGGAGCAGAAGCAGGAGTGGCTGCCGCGGCTCTGCTCGGGCGAGCTGCTCGGCGCGTTCGGGCTGACCGAGCCCGGCGCCGGCTCGGACGCGGGGGGCACAAGGACGACGGCCGTCCGGGACGGCGACGAGTGGGTCATCAACGGCTCCAAGTGCTTCATCACCAACTCCGGTACGGACATCACGGGCCTGGTGACCGTCACGGCGGTCACCGGCCGCACGCCCGACGGCAAGCCGCTGATCTCCTCGATCATCGTCCCGTCCGGCACTCCCGGCTTCACCGTCGCCGCGCCCTACTCCAAGGTCGGGTGGAACGCCTCGGACACCCGCGAACTGTCCTTCGACGACGTCCGGGTGCCGCTCGCCAACCTGCTCGGCGAGGAGGGCCGCGGATACGCCCAGTTCCTGCGGATCCTCGACGAGGGCCGGATCGCCATCTCGGCGCTGGCGACCGGGCTCGCGCAGGGCTGTGTGGACGAGTCCGTGAAGTACGCCAAGGAGCGACACGCCTTCGGAAGGCCAATCGGCGCCAACCAGGCGATCCAGTTCAAGATCGCCGACATGGAGATGCGGGCGCATATGGCCCGGGTCGGCTGGCGGGACGCGGCCTCGCGTCTCGTCCAGGGTGAGCCGTTCAAGAAGGAGGCGGCGCTGGCGAAGCTGTACTCGTCGACCGTCGCCGTCGACAACGCCCGCGAGGCCACCCAGATCCATGGCGGCTACGGCTTCATGAACGAGTACCCGGTGGCCAGGATGTGGCGGGACTCCAAGATCCTGGAGATCGGCGAGGGCACGAGCGAGGTCCAGCGGATGCTGATCGCACGGGAGTTGGGCCTGTCCGGCTGACGCGCGCGTGAACGGGGGGCAGCCCGGAAAGGGTCGCCCCCCGTTCTCGTTCGGGCCGCCTTCGGACCGGCTGCGGGCCGCCTTTCGGGGTCCGGTCTGCGCATCGGGCCTCGATGTGCGCATCGCGGCAGACGCCCGCTGGACAGAAGATAAGGTTAGGCTAACCTACCTTTCGAACTGCCAGTGGCCGAACCGGCACGCACGAAAACGGACATCATCATGCCCAACGCCCGTCCTTCCCGTCTCACCCGTCGCGGCGTGCTCGCCGCGGGCAGCGCCCTCGGGCTCGGCATCGCGCTCGCCGCCTGCGGCAAGAGCGACGACAAGGGCGGCTCGGGCAAGGCCGCCGAGAAGTCCGGCCCCTGGTCCTTCAAGGACGACCGCGGCACGAACGTCCAGTTGAAGACGACCCCGAGGAACATCGTCGCGTTCATCGGCACCGCCGCGGCCCTGTACGACTACGGCGTCGAGGTCAAGGGCGTCTTCGGCCCGACCAAGGGCAAGGACGACAAGCCCGACGTCCAGGCCGGCGACCTCGACATCAACAAGGTCGAGATCATCGGCAATGTCTACGGCGAGTTCAAGATCGAGCAGTACGCGGCCCTGAGCCCCGAGCTGCTGATCACCAACATGTGGGCCAAGGACGACCCGTGGTACGTCCCGCCGCAGTCCAAGGACAAGATCATGAAGCTGGCTCCCAGCGTTCTGCTGTGGGCGGCCGGAACCACCATGCAGAAGGCGCTGCAGCGCCACGCCGAGCTCGCCGAGTCCCTCGGCGGTGACGTCAAGGGCAAGCAGGCCGCTGCCGCCAAGGCCCGCTTCGAGAAGGCCGCGGCCCGGCTGCGCGCGGCCGCCAAGGCCAAGCCGGACATCAAGGTGCTCATCGGCTCCGCCAGCCAGGACCTCTTCTACGTCTCCGTGCCGAAGATGTCCGCCGACACCCTGTACTTCCAGGAGCTGGGCGTGAGGTTCGTCGAGCCGAAGGCGAACGCCCAGGGCTTCTTCGAGGAGCTCAGCTGGGAGAACGTCGGCAAGTACGGCGCCGACATCATCATCATGGACAACCGCTCCTCGGCCCTGCAGCCCGCCGCACTCACCTCCAAGCCGACCTGGGCCGAGCTGCCCGCGGTCAAGGCCGAACAGGTCTTCCCGCGCGTCACCGAGCCCATCTACTCGTACGACAAGTGCGCGCCGATCCTCGAGGACCTGGCCAAGGCCATCGAGACGGCGAAGAAGGTCGCCTGACCATGACGACCACCCAGCCCCGCCGGCGATTGAGGCGCAGGGCCCCGGGGCGGAGTCCCGGGGGTCGGGCTCAGGCCGAAGGCCAGGGCACCTGCGGCGAGCGGTAGAAGTCGATCCCGAGCGCCGCCATCCTCGGCCCCTGCGCCGCCAACCGCACCTTGTACGCCTCCCAGTCATGCGTGGACGCCGGCGACCACCCCAGCTCCGCAACCCCCGGCAGCCTCGGGAAGGCCATGAACTCGATGTGGTCGCTGGTGGAGATCGTCTCCGACCAGAGCGGCGCCTCGACACCCGCGACCGCGGATCCGGGCGCGCCCGGCAGATACGTCGCCGGGTCCCAGTCGTAGGAGCGCCGCACCTCCACAAAGCCGGCCCAGTCCAGGCCGAGCGGCGTGTCCTTGTTGTACTTCATATCGAGGTAGACCCGGTCGGCGGGCGACAGGATCAGCCCGGTGCCGTTCCGCGCCGCCCGCGCGACCTGCGCCTTCTCGGCGTCGCTCGTGCCGTCCAGGCCCCAGTACTGGGCGAGCGCTCCCTTCGCCGGTGTGGCGCCGGTCAGCTGATGCCAGCCGACCACGGTCTTCCCGTACTTGGCGACGATCGGCTGCACCTTGTCCATGAACGCCACATAGTCGGCGTGGCTGGTGGAGTGGGCCTCGTCGCCGCCGATGTGGAGGTATCTGCCGGGGGTGAGCGCCGCCAGCTCACGTACCACGTCGTCCACGAAGTTGTACGTCACGGGCTTGGGCACGCACAGCGAGCTGAAGCCGACGTCGGTGCCGGTGTAGAGGGGCGGCGCGATGCCGGAGCAGTTCAGCTCGGCGTACGAGGCGAGCGCCGCGTTGGTGTGTCCCGGCATGTCGATCTCGGGGACGACCTCCAGATAGCGCGAGGCGGCGTGGCCGAGGATCTCCTGGTAGTCCTTCTTGGTGTAGTGGCCGCCGTGTCCGCCGCCGACCTGGGTGGAGCCGCCGTACGTGGCGAGACGCGGCCAGGAGTCGATGGCGATCCGCCAGCCCTGGTCGTCGGAGAGATGCAGATGCAGTTTGTTGATCTTGTAGAGCGCCAGCTGGTCGATATAGCGCTTGACCTGGTCGACGGTGAAGAAGTGCCGTGAGACATCGAGCATCGCGCCTCGGTAGGCGTACCTCGGGGTGTCGGTGATGGTGCCGCCCGCGACCTTCCACGGCACCTGCTGTCTGCTGTCCTTCTCCACCGAGGCCGGCAGCAGCTGCCGCAGCGTCTGGACGGCGTGGAAGAGCCCGGCGGGCTTGTGGGCGGTGAGGGTGAGCGAGCCGCGCGTGGACTCCAGCCGGTAGCCCTCCTCACCCAGGCCCTGGTCCCGGGGGCTCAACCGCAGCTGGATGCCGCCGGGGAGGTGGTCGTCGGTGACGGGCAGGGCGTAGCCGGTGGAGGGCCGCAGGATCCGGGCGAGGTACGTGCCGATCTGCCGTGCCTCGCGGGAGTGGTCGTCGACGCGGATACGGGTCCACGGGGTGAGGGTGTACGGCGCTCCGCCCGGCTGCACGGAGGCGGGCGCGGGGACGATCCGGCCGAGCGGGCGGACGGCGGGAGCCGGTTCCGCACCCGCGGGCACGGCCCCGACGGTGGAGATCCCTGCCGCCACGACGAGCAGCAGCGAACCGAACAGACGGGGGAACGTTCTGGGCTGTCTCACAGGCTGGGTCCCTTCGACGGGCGTCGCAACTGTGGTGCTGAGCAACCGAACGGCAGTCATCATGCGTACCGCGAGCCCCAACTCCGGTCAAGGTGTGGACCACACTGCGCATCCCCCGGACCCGGCAGGAATCACCTGGGCCGGGGTCCTCGCCAACTCGCCCTGGGCGAACCCACGTACGCCCACGCCGGTGCGAGAATCCCCGCATGGCGGAAATCATCCAGAAGGACGGCACGTGGACCTTCGACGGGGACACGGTGCGCATCGTGCCCGGCAGCGACAAAGGCGTGAGCCTGCTGCGGAAGACCCTCGGTGAAGTCGCCGTACCCCTGGCGGCGCTCGCCGGGATCTCCTTCGAGCCGGGCAAGAAGTCGGGACGGCTGCGGCTGCGGCTGCGCAACGGCGCCGACCCGCTCCTTCAGATCACCGGCGGCAAGCTGGAGGACGGCTCCGACCCCTACCGGCTGACGGTGGAGAACGACCGGACCGGCGTCGCCGAGTACTTCGTCGACGCCGTGCGCAACGCCCTGCTGCTCGACCAGGTGGAGACCAGCCCTGTCACCGGCTATCTGCTGCCCGGGCCCGCTCTCCCGATCACCGTCGGCGCGGGCGACGGCACCGCCACCTTCGACGGGGAGCGGATCCGGCTGGACTGGAACTGGAAGACCGAGGAGTCCAAGTCCTCGGTCGGCCCGCGCACGCTCGCGCTCGAGGATGTGGAATCGGTGGAGTGGCTGCCCTCCGTCGGCCTGGAGAACGGCTATCTGCGCTTCGCCGTGACCAAGGCCCCGACGAAGGCCCCGCCCAAGTACGACCCGCACGCCGTGGAGCTGTGGGGCTTCCGCAAGGACCCGCTGATGGCGCTGGTCGCGGCGGCCGTGGTGGCCCGTATGCCGCATCCGTACGCCCCGGCGCCCGTCGACACTCCCCCGCGGCTCGCGCCGGGCGCACCCGCACCCGCCGCCACGCCGTCCGGCGACGATCATGACGCGCTGCTGCGCCGACTGCGTGAACTGGGTGAGCTGCATCAGGCTGGGATACTGACGGACGACGAGTTCGCGACCGCCAAACAGGCCGTTCTGAAGCGCCTCTGAGTGACATCTGCCCGGAATCGGGCAGGATTCTTGCAAACACCGTAGGTCACCCAGCAATATCTACGGGTGCTCGAACGCCGCCCATCGTCACACGACGAACTCATCGACCACCTGGTGCGCAGCACCGCGCTCCAGCGCGGTGAGGCAGCCCGGGTGGTACTCGACGTGCTGGCGTACTTCGACGAGAAGACCGAAGAATTCGTCCGCCGCCGCCACCGCGAGCTGCAGTCCGGTGGTCTGGCGAACACGGAGATCTTCGAGCGGATCGCGGCCGAACTGCCGCACCGCGCCGTGGCGCCGCCGGAGCTCTCGCTCCGCCAGCTGCGCCGCATCGTCTACGGCTGACCGGTCGGCCGGGCACACCACTGACCCATGGAGGGGAAAGACTTTATGTGCGGAATTGTCGGTTACATCGGCAAGCGTGATGTGGCACCGCTGCTGCTGGAAGGCCTGCAGCGGCTGGAGTACCGGGGTTACGACTCCGCGGGCATCGTGATCACCAGCCCCAAGACCGCCGGGCTGAAGATGGTCAAGGCCAAGGGCCGGGTCCGTGACCTGGAGGCCCGTGTCCCCAAGCGCTTCGCCGGCACCACCGGCATCGCCCACACCCGTTGGGCCACCCACGGCGCCCCGAGCGACGAGAACGCACACCCCCACCTCGACCCCGAGAACAAGGTCGCGATCGTCCACAACGGCATCATCGACAACGCCTCCGAGCTGCGCGCCAAGCTCGTCGCCGACGGCGTCGTCTTCCTCTCCGAGACGGACACCGAGGTCCTGACCCACCTCATCGCCCGCTCCCAGGCGGAGACCCTGGAGGAGAAGGTCCGCCAGTCGCTGAAGCTGGTCGAGGGCACCTACGGCGTCGCCGTGATGCACGCCGACTTCAACGACCGCATCGTCGTCGCCCGCAACGGCTCCCCGGTCGTCCTCGGCATCGGCGAGAAGGAGATGTTCGTCGCCTCCGACGTCGCCGCGCTGGTCGCCCACACCCGCCAGATCGTCACCCTCGACGACGGCGAGATGGCCACCCTCAAGGCCGACGACTTCCGCACGTACACCACCGAGGGTTCGCGCACGACGGCCACGCCGACCACCGTGGAGTGGGAGGCCGAGTCGTACGACATGGGCGGCCATGACACGTACATGCACAAGGAGATCTCCGAGCAGGCCGACGCCGTGGACCGCGTGCTGCGCGGCCGCATCGACGACCGGTTCTCCACCGTGCACCTGGGCGGCCTGAACCTGGACGCGCGTGAGGCACGCGGCGTGCGCCGGATCAAGATCCTCGGCTGCGGCACCTCGTACCACGCCGGCATGATCGGCGCCGGGCTGATCGAAGGCCTCGCCCGCATCCCCGCGGACGCCGAGCCGGCCTCCGAGTTCCGCTACCGCAACCCGGTCGTGGACCCCGACACCCTCTACATCGCGGTCTCCCAGTCGGGTGAGACGTACGACGTGCTCGCCGCCGTCCAGGAGCTCAAGCGCAAGGGCGCGCGCGTCCTCGGCGTGGTGAATGTCGTCGGCTCGGCGATCGCCCGCGAGGCCGACGGCGGTGTGTACGTCCACGCCGGTCCCGAGGTCTGCGTCGTCTCCACCAAGTGCTTCACCAACACGGTGGTCGCCTTCGCGCTGCTGGCGCTGCACCTCGGCCGCATCCGCGACCTCTCCGTGACCGACGGCAAGCGGATCATCGAGGGCCTGCGCAAGCTGCCCGAGCAGATCAGCGAGATCCTCGAGTCCGAGGCAGACATCAAGAAGCTGGCCGAGGAGTACGCGGGCGCCAAGTCGATGATGTTCATCGGCCGGGTGCGCGGCTACCCGGTGGCGCTGGAGGCCTCCCTGAAGCTCAAGGAGATCTCCTACATCCACGCCGAGGCGTACCCGGCCTCGGAGCTCAAGCACGGCCCGCTGGCGCTGATCGAGCCGGCGCTGCCGACGGTCGCGATCGTCCCGGACGACGACCTGCTGGAGAAGAACCGCGCGGCCCTGGAGGAGATCAAGGCCCGCAGCGGCAAGATCCTCGCCGTCGCGCACCGCGAGCAGGAGAAGGCCGACCACACCATCGTCGTGCCGAAGAACGAGCACGAGTTGGACCCGATCCTGATGGGCATCCCGCTCCAGCTGTTCGCGTACCACACGGCGCTGGCCATGGGCCGTGACATCGACAAGCCGCGCAACCTGGCGAAGTCCGTCACGGTCGAGTAGTAGAGCCGAGCGCCCGGGGATACGGCCCCGGGACGCAGCCGGACACAGGCGGTCCCCCCGCGCGTTGCCACCGATACGCGCGGGGGGACCGCCTTTTCGTAAGCCGGTGCAGCCCTAGAGCACCGGCTTGTGGCTGCCTCAGCCGGTGGCCGTCACTCCCCGGCCGGCAGCGCGTCCCGAGAACGTGGGCCACTTGGCGAGTGCGGCCGTCGCGCCGTACCAGGCCGCCAGACCCGCGACCGAGCCGACCCAGCCGCCCGCCTTCGCCAGCCCGTCGTTCTCCGCGAACGAGGCGATGCCGAGCAGCAGCAGCGAGACGAACAGCAGCCCGTACACGCCCTGTCCGAACATTCCGCTCCCCGCGGACGCGGCTGTCAGGGTCAGCGCGAGCAGCGCCCACAGCAGCAGGAAGAGACCTGCCGCCTCGGCGGAGACCTCGGTGCCGACGCCGGTGCCCCAGGTGAACCAGAAGGCGCCGAGGCCCGAGAACGCCGTGCCCGTACCGGCGTTGCCCGCGCGGAACTCGAGCAGGCCGACTATGAACAGTGCGACGCCGCCGACCCAGGTGGCGAGTGAGGAGGCATCAGCCGCGGCGACATTGTCGATCACACCGGTGTTGCCGACGCCGAATGCCAGCAGGGTCAGTCCGAGCGCGAGATGGCCGAGAGTCGAAGTAGAAGTAGCGCTTCCCGCAGAGACGTCGTTGTCCACGGCGGGCTCCCTTCGTGTCCTGTGCAGTTGTGCTGCTACCCAGCGACCGCTATGTACCCTTCACAAGCGCACAATCCACCTCTACGCACCAGTAGATTTCCGTTCGCGCAGAGGGATTTGACGCCGCTTCACCTGCACCGAAGCCGCGATTACGAGACAGCCACGACTGGGCGTACGCGGGATAACGTCGATCTACGGGATCGCGGAACACCGGTTACGGGACATCAGTTACGGGATATCGGTCACTGGATATCGGTTACGGAATGCGGATCACGGGATCACGATGACCGGACGCTGCGCGCGCCGCGCCAGCCGTCCCGCCACCGAACCGAAGATGCGCCCGACGATGCCGTGCGTGGAGCCGACCACGATCGCGTCGGCCGAATACTCCTTGCCGACCTCTTCGAGCTCATGGCAGATGTCGCCGCCGCGCTCGACCAGGATCCACGGCACCTCGGTGAGATAGTCCGCGCAGGCCAGCTCCAGACCGAGCACCTCGGTGCGGTGATCGGGGACGTCCACGAAGACCGGGGGCTCACAGCCCGCCCAGACGGTGGTCGGCAGCCGATTGGCGACATGCACGATGATCAGGCCCGAGCCGGATCGTCTCGCCATTCCGATGGCGTACGCGAGCGCCCGCTCACTGGAGGTCGATCCGTCGAAGCCGACGACGACTCCGTGCCGGAAGGCTGGATCGCAGGAATGACATGTCTCTTCTGCCGCTTGCAGATCCGACAGGGGGTCGGCTACCTGCTTGCGGTCCGCGGGTTCGGGGATTTCGTGACCGGCCATCGGTGTCTCGGCGAAGAAGGTCCTCTTGAGAGGGATCGTCAAGGGAGGGTGCGTCGGTTGGCATGGCGGCGGAGCTGTGTCCGGGAATCATCTTCCCAACCCCATACCCCCAAGGGTACGGCGACACTCCTCTCCTGCCCAGAGCCTGCCCGCCCATACGCGGCGTTCCAGGGAGCATGCCCGAGCCCGCCCCGGAGCGCAATGCCGCTTGGTGTATACAGCCGTCTACACCCCGCTACCGGCGCCCGCAGGCGTCTCCGGCGTCCATAGGTGCATACGGACGTCGGTCCCAGTGACCGGAAGGCTCCGCTCCTCGTTGGCACCTCGGTCACCCCGCCGCCTCCAGGGAGCTTCCGTGCCCGCACGACCGTCCGCCCCGGCCCCCGCACCCTCCCCGACCCGTCAGCACGGACGGCGCCGGGCGCCGCGCCGGGCGCCGGACGCGACCGCCGCGCCGGCCGAACACGCTTCGCGTTCCTCACACCCGTGGTCGTCCTCGTGCGAGTCGGCGAGCCAGGTGGTCCGCTGGGCGGCGTTCAGCTGTCTGCTGGTCCCTGTCGTACTGGTCGTGTACGGCACCTCCGTCGGCGGGGCAGCCGCCGCGGCCCTCGGCCTCGCCGCCGTGACCGCCGCCTGCCGGGTGCTGCTGCGCCAGTCCGAGCGCAGCGCGGCCCGCGCCCGCGCGGCCGAATCGACACCGGCCCGCCGGAAACGCGCCAGGACCGCCCCGGGGGCCCGGAGCCGTCGGCACGGGGCGGGAAGTACGCCCGGAGACTGACGGGTTCACACACTCGGACCCATACGTTTTCAGCCAACTTCGCGCCTGTAGCCTCCTCTTGGCGAAATGGCCTGCCAACCCCCTTGCCACCAGGGAAGAAAGGACCATTCGCGGCCCGCGCACCCTACGGGGACGGGCCATGCATGCGATGCACACTTCCCTGCGCGGCCCACGAGTGGAACGCTTCGTGATCGAATGCTTCGCGCCAAGTTGCCAAGTCGACATAGCGGGGCATGCCGAACTTGTCACGGCGGCGCCACGGGACGCAGTAGATTCGATCATGAGTATCTAAGGCTGGGGACTCGTGCAAAACCGAGGGGAAACGTGCAGGAGCGAGAGGCCCGAAACGAACGGGGAGACGCGAACACCGAGGGGGGCTTAGCGTCATGAGTCAGGACTCCGCCGCACCGGAGGTGGCACGTAAGCTCTCCGGGCGCCGGCGCCGGGAAGTCGTCGCAGTGCTGCTGTTCAGCGGCGGCCCCATTTTTGAAAGTTCCATCCCACTCTCGGTGTTCGGAATTGACCGTCAGGACGCCGGAGTTCCCCGTTATCGGCTGCTTGTCTGCGGTGGCGAGGAGGGCCCGCTGCGGACCACCGGCGGGCTGGAACTGACCGCGCCGTACGGCCTGGAGGCGATAGGGAGAGCAGGCACCGTCGTCGTGCCGGCCTGGCGGTCGATCACGTCACCGCCACCGGTCGAGGCGCTCGACGCCTTGCGCAGAGCGCACGAGGAGGGAGCCAGAATCGTCGGACTGTGCACTGGTGCATTCGTACTCGCCGCGGCCGGTCTGCTCGATGGCCGACCGGCGACCACGCACTGGATGTACGCGCCGACACTCGCCAAGCGGTATCCGTCCGTCCATGTGGATCCGCGCGAGCTCTTCGTCGACGACGGCGATGTGCTCACCTCCGCGGGCACGGCGGCCGGAATCGATCTCTGCCTGCACATCGTGCGTACGGATCACGGCACCGAGGCGGCCGGGGCACTGGCCCGCCGGCTGGTCGTGCCGCCGCGGCGCAGTGGCGGGCAGGAGCGCTATCTGGACAGGTCTTTACCAGAGGAAATCGGGTCGGACCCGCTGGCTGAGGTCGTTTCGTGGGCACTGGAGCATCTCCATGAACAGTTCGACGTGGAGACTCTTGCCGCGCGGGCGTACATGAGCCGACGGACGTTCGACCGGCGATTCCGCTCGCTCACCGGCAGCGCGCCGCTGCAATGGCTGATCACCCAGCGGGTGCTGCAGGCCCAGCGGCTGCTCGAGACCTCCGACTACTCGGTCGACGAGGTCGCGGGCCGCTGCGGCTTCCGCTCCCCGGTGGCCCTGCGTGGCCATTTCCGGCGCCAGCTGGGCTCATCCCCGGCCGCGTACCGGGCCGCCTACCGGGTGCGCCGTCCGCAGAGCGAGTCCGCCCCGGCCCCGGTGGTGGAGCCGGTCCTGCCGGCGCAGGCCTCGCCGCAGGCCAGACGTGCGGCCGCGGCGACGGGACCGTCCGGTCCTGCCGCCGTCTCGGCCGCGCCGCCGGAGCTCAGCAAGACCAGTTCCGAGGCGTACGCGACAGGTCACGGCCGTCCGAGCCTGCCCGGCCAGCGGAGTGCGCCATAAGGTAGGACGCATGAACGATCGCATGGTGTGGATCGACTGCGAGATGACCGGGCTCTCGTTGACGGAAGACGCACTCATCGAGGTGGCCGCACTGGTCACCGACTCGGAACTGAACGTGCTCGGTGAAGGGGTGGACATTGTGATCCGCCCGCCGGACGCTGCGCTGGAGACGATGCCCGAGGTGGTGCGGCAGATGCACACCGCCTCGGGCCTCCTCGAGGAGCTCGCGGGCGGTACCACGCTCGCGGACGCCGAGGCGCAGGTCCTGGCGTACGTACGCGAGCACGTCAAGGAGCCCGGCAAGGCCCCGCTGTGCGGAAACTCGGTCGGTACCGACCGCGGCTTCCTGCTGCGAGACATGCCGACGCTGGAGGACTACCTCCACTACCGGATCGTCGATGTCTCCTCGGTCAAGGAACTGGCTCGCCGCTGGTTCCCGAGGGCGTACTTCAACAGTCCGGAGAAGAACGGCAACCACCGGGCGCTGGCGGACATCCGCGAATCCATCGCGGAGCTGCGCTACTACCGTGAGGCGGTCTTCGTACCGCAGCCCGGACCCGACTCGGACACCGCGAAGGCGATCGCGGCGAAGCACGTTCTGCCAGTGGAGTGAGGCGGGCCTGACGCGGACGTGAGTCCCGCGTCAGGCCCGCAACAACCCGGGCGCGAGCACCCTCCCCGACCCTGTACACTTTTTCTCGGCCGGTCGGGAGAAAGACCGGTCGTGGTGGGTATAGCTCAGCTGGTAGAGCACCTGGTTGTGGTCCAGGATGTCGCGGGTTCGAGTCCCGTTACTCACCCTGAATGATCAAGGCCCGACCTGTGAGAACAGGTCGGGCCTTCGTCATGTCCGAAACTTTGGGAACACTGAGGGCACTACGCGGTTCAAGGCCCCCGTTGAGGCGCACGGCGGACAGTGGCCGCATGGCTGGGTTCGCCGGCATGGTTCGTTGAGGAGCCGGCAGTGCCCGGCGACGTCCCGCTCGACAGCTACGCGACCTACGGACTGGGTGCATGCCGAGAGACAGGCGAGAAGGACACCGAGGCCCCGGAGAAGTGGGCGCGGCGGCCTGCCGACCCGGCTCGGCACGCGCCTGGACGGCAAGGTCTCGATGGACCGGTACCAGCTGGAGCAGCTGGCCCGCGACAAGGCGATCAAGCTGATCATGGAGCCGGTCAAGGGCATCGAGGAGGCGCGGATCCGCCGGGAGGAAGCGCAGCGGATTGCTGACCGGCGGGCGGCTGACCGTCGTCTCGTCTTTGCCGCGCTGATCGCCTCGGTGCTGCTGCCCCTGCTGACCGTGTATCTCTCGTCGCAGGGGCTGGAGCGTGACGCGACACAAGAGCGAAGGTTCGGCACGCTTCCGCACCGACGTGGCGTTCACTGTCATCGCGGCGCTGTGCCTTGCTGGGTTCGCGTTCCTCGTCATCACGACGCAGGGCATGGCGCATGATCTGCGCACCGCGAATGAGGCGAGGGATGCGCTCGCCCGGCAGGTGCAGCAGCTGGGCGGCACGCCTGTCGCGGGGAAGCCGGGCAGCCGCGGTGAGCCCGGCCTCGCCGGACAGCGCGGCGAGAAGGGCCACCAGGGCGAGCCGGGCCCGATTGGACCCACCGGATCCATTGGTCCGTCCGGCCAGCCGGGAGACGACGGCACGAACGGCATCAGCCAGACCGGTGTCCCCGGCAGTCCGGGCGCCGACGGCCAGTCGGTTGTCGGCCCGCAGGGTGAGACTGGCCCGCAAGGTCAGCCCGGTGCCGACGGTCACGACGGGGCTGACGGCAAGGACGGCGCAGACGGCCAGGCGTGCCCAGCCGGCCACTCGTGGCAGGCGCCAGCTGACGATTCGGATGCGCTGGTGTGCCGCAACGATGGTGCGCCCCCGCCGAGGGAGAAGCCCGGCCTGTTGTCCCTCGGCCTGGGTCCGACCCGCCGCCAATACCCCTGATACGAACGCCCCCTGTTCACCCTTCGGGGAGGGCAGGGGGCGCTTTCGTCATGCCCGGGTGCGTCGCTGCCAGCAGAGGTACGCGCCGATGGCGAGGAGTCCGGTGATGACGAGGTTCCCGATCAGCGTGGGTGTGTCGCCTCCCTTACTGATGGCGGTGAAGCCGCCGAGCGCGAGCGCTCCGAGGATGATGGCGAGGATGGTCCAGAACGCTTTCACGGCGGCCCCCAAGGCGTGCGGAATGTGGGCCACAAGGTAGCGGCTGACATGCCACCCGGCTCCCCCTCGCGCGACCGGGGGCAACCCGTGCGTCGAGGCGCCACCGAATCCGTGCGTCTGGCGCCCTCGCCGAGGGGCCGGGCGTCGCTGTACGGTGCGCGCATGTCCCCGGACAGACCGTCGCTCCCCGCGGCTCTACGCCGAGCCGTGCTCGAAGAGTCCGGATACGCGTGCGCCGTGCCCAGTTGCCGCATGACCCGGTGGAAATCGCTCACATCGAGCCATGGTCGAAGGTCCAACAGCACACCTTCGACAACCTGATCGCGCTCTGTCCGAACCACCACACCAGGTTCGACACCGAGAAGCGGATTCCAGCAGCGTCGGTGCACCGGTGGAAGGCGAACCTCGCTGTCCTCAACGGTCGGTACAGCGACCTTGAGCGCCGACTCCTCGAAGAGGCTGCGAATGCGCCCCAGAACGCGATGTGGCCCATTCACCGGAGTCTGTTCCTCCTGATCCGGAACCTTCTCGCCGACGACATGATCGGGAGGGTGGCGAATCACGGGCAGCCCGGGATCGTCCTCAACAACCAGCCTGTGGAGATCTTCGTGGCACTCACCCCAAAGGGCCGGGAGTTCGTCCGGCGATGGCAGGACGCCGAGCCGCTCGGCGAATGATCGCCGACTCGAGACGGCACGATGCCACGGACAGCCCCGCACCACCTTTCCCGCGGGGCCGGGTGCTGCGTCGTCTCCGGGTTGCGCGCAACGGCCCGGCGAGCGGGCTCCGTCAGCAATCTCGCGCAACTCCCCGCAGTCGCTCTGCCATTGGCAGCATGCTGAGACTCCGACCAGCGAGAACGGAGCACACCATGACGCTCAAGTTCATCGGCACGACCTCGGAGCACGGCAACTGCCCCACGCTGTATGAGGTCGAGGAGACCGGCGACATCGTCGTCCAGGGCGACCAGCTGACCGACCCCGAGCACCTAGCGCAGCTGCGCGATGTCGGCGAGCATGAGACGTTCGTCGTCATTCCCCGTGCACTGCTGACCCGCTTCACCCCCAAGGAGTGACGTGCCCGCCCTGATCCCGTTCGAGGAGATCGCCCACCTCTTCTCGGAGTTCGAGCACACCGCGTTCCGGTTGGAGACCCGCCGCGGCTACGTCTCCGACCGGCAGGGCGCCCGCTTCCAGGCGTTCATGCGAGGCATCGACCCGCCGCCGGAGCCGGGCCACCCGTGGAACGTCAACGTGCGCGAGAAGGCCGAGCAGGGCGCCACGTTCTCCCGCGTGCGGATCATCGACGAGCCGCCCACGGATGGGCAGCGGTTCCTTATGGCAACCGCGGCGGGCAACGTCGCGGCGGGCGAGGACATTCGCGTCGTGCCCCGGTCCGAGGCTAAGCGGCTGGGGCTCCCGGACTTCGACCTGTGGCTGTTCGACTCCCGCACCCTGGTCCGCATGCACATCGACGACACCGACACCACGATCGGCGTCGAGCTGGTCGACGACCCGGCGCAGGTGCTCGCCGCCTGTCGGGCGCGTGATGCAGCGTGGCCTCTCGCTGTCCCTACTGCTGAGGTGTGGGCGGAGGTACGTTCGTCTGTGTGAGCACGGACTTTCAGAGCGCGAGGGTCGCCCTCGGCGCGCGCCTTCGGGAGCTGCGCGCCGAGGCGGGCTTCACCGGCAAGGACTTGGCCGAGCAGCTCGGCTGGCAGCGGTCAAAGGTGTCGCGCCTGGAGAACGGCAAGCAGACGGCAACCGCGGAAGACCTCACGGCGTGGGCAGGCGCCACGGCCCCGGGCCAGGCGGCCGATCTGGAGAGCCGCCGCCGTGGCCTGGAGTCGCAGCAACGCTCATGGCGCCGGCAACTCGCCGCCGGACACCGCTCGGTGCAGGACCGCTACGTCGTCGAGTACCGCAGCACATCCACGGTGCGCGGCTACGAGGCGACCGTCATCCCGGGCCTGTTCCAGACTCCGGACTACGCCCGGCATCTGCTGATCCAGAACGCTGCGCTGATGCGGTCGCCCCGCGACACGGAGGAAGCGGTGCACGCCCGCATGCGGCGGCAAGAGGTGCTGTACGAGGTGCGCAAGCTGTTCCGAGTCCTCGTGTGGGAGGGGGCTCTGCACGCACTGATCTGCCCCCGCGAGGTGATGGCCGGGCAGCTCGATCGGCTCGTCGGGCTGATCGGCATGAGCACGGTGGAGCTGGGCATCGTGCCTCTCGGTGCGATGCTGCCGCTGACCCCGAAGCACGGCTTCTGGATCTTCGACGAGGAGCGCGTCATCGTCGAGACGATCAACACGGAGTTGTCGTACGAGACGGCCGACGAGGTGGAGTTGTACGGGCGGGTGTGGGACGGGCTGAACGAGGCGGCGGCGTACGGGCCGAAGGCACACCGGCTGATCGCGCGGGCCCGGGCTATGGTCCTGCCCGCCTGAGCAACCGCGTCAAACCGGCCGAGCCCCCCGCGCAATCCCGCACAATCGGCAGGCGCCCGCTCGCCTGCTGTTCCTACGGTCCTGGTCATGGACTCACGAACCCGCCCCTCGGGGGCCTCCGAAGCGGGACCGTCCGGCTGGTGCCACTGGCACAAGGGACCGTCCGGTACAGCCATAGTTGTCCAGGCCCATGAGCGGCAGTCCGGCCCCCCGGTCCCGGTGTCGGCGTGCGCTCCGTGCCGTGAGCAGCACAGGCTGACGCCACTGGCGCTCGGGTCATGAAGCCCACCACCACCCCGGGTCGCGTCGTCGCGGTACCGAGAAGCGCTGCACCCTCAAGCCCGGCCATCGCGGCGAGCACTTCCACGCGTACAGACGCACGGCGTGGCCGAACCGGGGACCCGAGCCACAGTGAGCGTCGCGACTGTGGACGCGAAGGCGCCGGCGTGCCGGATCGGCGAGTGCGGCGAGTGCCCCGGGAATCGCATCGTACGACTCGCCGGCGCCCGGGTATGGGAGAAGCCGATCGAGGAACTGCGGTGTAAGTGCCCCTGCCACAGGACGAGGGGCCGCCGCTCATGACTCCCGTTCGTGGCCACCGACGGCGGTACGGCTCGGCCGGGGCTGTAGGCCATGGCGCACACGGGCCGGAACACGGATCACCGCTCATTCCGGGCGACGACGACGGCCTTCTTCCGCACCATCCCCGCTCCCGGCAACCCACTGCACCACGAGCCGAACGGCAACTACTAAGACCCCGCCTCGGCCGATAACTCCGGCCAGGAGACCGCGGCCGAGGCAGTGACGGGCCCCCTGAAGGCCCGGCACGTGCACGACGGCGTGAGGGGAGGCCTCGCGCCGAGGACGCACCCAAGGAGCATCGCATGACCGCTCTCGCAACTGAACATGTCACCGGGCGCCAGCTCGTCAGCGCCGAACTCTTCGAACGGCTCACCGACTTCTGCGCCGACGAGTACGGCCTCGAGCGCGGCGTCGCCGAACGTGTGATGGATGAGGGCCTCGCGTTCCTCGACGTCATGGGGCGCACCGGCGAGAGCCTGTCGCCCTCGAAGACCGTTGACCCGGCGTGGCACACGTTCATGCTGCACAGCCCCGAGTACACCGAGTGGTGCCTGAGCCGCTATGGCCGGTACATCCACCACGCCCCGAACTCCCGGTACCGGGACAAGGCGGCGATGGTCGACGTCGTCGCGAAGATCCGGGCGGCCGGCTACCCGGTCGACGAGTCCCTGTGGGGCATCAGGGCGAACTGCAACGAGCCGACTTGCTGCGGCGACGGCCCCTGCTGCTGACCTGATCCTCGCGCGCGGTCGTCGTGAGGCGGCCGCGCGCCACTCAGAGAACGGAACTGACGCCGTGGCACCCGCGCTTCTCTCCACCTGCAGCCGCATCACGCTCTTCCCGCTGGAGGACCTGACCGTCGCGTACACCACGCAGTCGAGCGACTCCCGCGGTCTCGGGGATGTCGCCATCGTCGGCGTCATCGAGTCGGACAGCGCGACCGGTGAGCACCTGTGGCGGCTGGCCGCGAGCATGTACACCAACCCGCCCACCGGCCAGACGCAGGCCCGGTGGATCCTCACCCAATGCACCAGGGCCCGCACCGTCAGGGCGACCTCGCACCGTGATCTGCCTGACGCGAAGTGGACCGGCGACCTGACGGGCGAGTTCCACCTCGACGCCCTCTTTGCCAACCACGCCATCCTGCGCACGGGTCGTCTCACCATCGAGTGACGGCTCAGTCAACCCGGCCGCCCCGGTCTGCCTGCGTCCCCCCTCGCGGACAGGCCGCGGCTCTCCCTCTGCCGAGAAACATCAGCCGCGTCGCGACGGACGGGCCCGTCTCCCCCGTAGAGCAGGAGTCGGGGTTCTACTCATGAGGGCATCCCGATGCGGTTGGCGCTCTCATGCCGGACCGGCGTGGGATCCCTGTCTGCGTGTGATCTCTGTCCGCGTGGTCTACGACGACTCGCGTACGACCAGCTCCGTCGGGAGCACGATTTGAGGTCGCTCCGCCGAGCCGCTCTTTATCTCCTGGAGCAGCACCCGGGCCATCGTGCGGCCCATCTCCTCGATCGGCTGACGCACGCTGGTGAGCGCCGGATCCATATGGCGGGCCACCGCCGAGTCGTCGAAGCCGACGAGCGCCACATCGTCCGGTATCCGGCGGCCCGCCTCGCGCAGCACATGACGCGCGCCCGCCGCCATCACGTCCGAGGCCGCGAAGACAGCGTCCACGTGCGGGCAGCGCTCCAGGAGCTCCCGCATCGCGCGGCGGCCGCCCTCCTCCGTGAAGTCGGCGGGTGCCGTCAGCCGGGCCTCGGGGACCTGGCCCGCCGCCTCCAGGGCCGCGCGGTAGCCGTCGAGACGGCACTGGGCGCCGTACACATCGAGGCGTCCGGTGATCGTCCCGATGGTGCGACGGCCGCGCGCCAGCAGGTGGGCGACCGCACTCCGCGCGCCCTCGAAGTTGTCGGAGTCGACCGCGGCGAGGGTCTCCCGCTCGGACCTGCGGCCGCTGATGACGGCCGGGATGGAGAGCTGCTCCAGCATGTCGGGGATCGGATCGTCGGCGTGCACCGAAACCAGCAGGACGCCGTCCACACGGTGCGCGGCCAGATATGTGGCCAGCCGGCGGCGCTCGCGGTCGCTGCCGGCCAGTGTGAGCAGCAGCTGCATCTCCGTGTCGGCGAGGGCCGCGCCGACGCCACGGACCATGTCGGAGAAGTACGGCTCGGCGAAGAACCGGTCCTCCGGCTCCGGGACGACGAGCGCGATCGCGTCGGTGCGGTTGGCGGCGAGCGCGCGGGCGGCGCGATTGGGTACGTAACCGAGTTCGGCGACGGCGGCCTCGACGGCGGCACGGGTGCGGTCGCTGACCCGTGGCGAGCCGTTGATCACTCGGGAGACCGTGCCCCGGCCGACTCCGGCGCGGGCAGCCACCTCTTCGAGGGTGGGCCTGCCCGTACGCCGCCCGCCGTTCCGCGTGCGGATGGTCCGAGACACCATGTCGCCTCCCCAGGCTTCCCGGGCTTCCCGGGCTTCCCGGGCCGAGAACATTACGCGTCGGGTGCCTTGACACCCCCTCAGGGAGCCGCGACCCTTCAACACATCACATATGGGAGCGCTCCCACCGTACCTGACCCATACACAACCCGCACGTTCCCCGCCCGAGCCGCAGAACGTCAACGTAACGGCGCTGCAAGCCGGTTGGCCGGGAGGTCGGCACGTCAGGGCACAAGGAGGACGCAATGCGCAGGGCAGTAATCCTCGCGGTCGTCGCCGCGCTCGGCGCCGGTCTGCTGGCCGGCTGTGCCAAGGACAGTGACGAACCTGCCAACAGCGCGTCGAAGGCCGGCGGTGGCGGCAAGGGCTCAACCACGCTCACCGTAGGCGTCTTCGGCGCGTTCGGTCTCAAGGAGGCCGGCCTCTACGACGAGTACATGAAGCTCAACAAGAACATCGTGATCAAGCAGACCTCGATCGAGCGGAACGAGAACTACTACCCGCAGCTGCTGACACATCTGGGCAGCGGCAGCGGACTCGCCGACATCCAGGCCGTCGAGGTCAACAACATCGCCGAGATCACCGCCACTCAGGCCGGCAAGCTGGTCGACCTGGGCAAGGCGGACGGGGTCCAGAAGGACGCGTTCCTGCCGTGGAAGCTGGCGCAGGCCACCACCAAGGACGGCAGGACGATCGCGCTGGGCACCGACATCGGACCGCAGGGCATCTGCTACCGCAAGGACCTCTTCGCCAAGGCCGGGCTGCCCACCGACCGTGAGGCGGTCGGCAAGCTGTGGGCCGGCGACTGGAACAAGTACCTGGACGCGGGCGAGCAGTTCAAGGCCAAGGCGCCCAAGGGCACGGCGTTCGTGGACTCCGCGTCCGGCGTGATGGAGGCGATAACCGGCAGCAACGAGAACCGCTTCTACGACAAGGACGGCAAGGTCGTCTACAAGACGAACCCGTCCGTGAAGCAGGCCTGGGACATCGCAGCGGCGTTCGCGACGGAAGGTCTTACGGGCAAGCTCCAGCAGTTCACGCCTGCCTGGGACCAGGGCTACGCGAACGGCACCTTCGCCACCGTCTCCTGCCCGGCCTGGATGCTCGGCTATATCCAGGACAAGGCCGGGGCGGCCGGCAAGGACAAGTGGGACGTGGCCGCGGCGCCCAGGCCCAGCAACTGGGGCGGCTCGTTCCTGACCGTCCCCGACGCAGGCAGGAACAAGGCCGAGGCGGCGAAGCTCGCGGCCTGGCTGACCGCGCCCGAGCAGCAGGCAAAGCTCTTCGCCAAGCGCGGCAGCTTCCCCAGCGCCAGGGCCGCGTACTCCCTGCCCGCCGTCTCCGGTGCCAAGCACGCCTACTTCGCGGGCGCGCCCATCGGGCAGATCTTCTCGAAGGCCGCCGAGGGTGTGCCGGTCCAGATCATCGGGCCGAAAGACCTGATCATCGCGCAGAACCTGGCGGACATCGGCATGCTCCAGGTCGACCAGAAGGGCCGCTCACCCAAGGAAGGCTGGGACGCGGCGGTGAAGGCGATCGACAACGCTCTGGACCAGTGAGCGCCGGTGAGCATGAGCATGCGGGGGTCCAGTGGTCGTCCCCCGACAGAACACAGCACCACTCCGGAAACCGCCGTGCCCTCCCCGGGGGAGGAGGGCGCGGCCCCGCCGCGCGTGCAGGTGTCGTCGGCGGCCGAGGAGCGGCGCCGCGCCCGGCGCAGCCGCCGCTACCGGCTGGATGTGAAGTGGAGCCCGTACGCCTTTGTCATGCCGTTCTTCGTCTTCTTCATGGCATTCGGGCTCTTCCCGCTGCTCTACACCGGCTGGGCCTCGCTGCACCGGGTGGAGCTGACGGCGCCCACCGACATGGAGTGGGTGGGTCTGCGGAACTTCTCGCGACTGCTCGAGGACGAGTTCTTCTGGAACGCGCTGAAGAACACCGTCACCATCGGGCTGATCTCCACGGTGCCGCAGCTGCTGATGGCGCTGGGCATCGCGCATCTGCTCAACTACCGGCTGCGCGGCTCGATGTTCTTCCGGGTGGCCGCGCTGACTCCCTATGCCACCTCGGTGGCCGCGGCGACGCTCGTCTTCGTGCTCCTCTTCGGACGCGACTACGGGATGATCAACTGGGCGCTGGGGCTGGTCGGTTTCGACAACATCGACTGGCAGAACGGCGAATGGACCTCCCAGCTGGCGGTCTCCACCATCGTGATCTGGCGGTGGACGGGTTACAACGCGCTGATCTATCTCGCCGCGATGCAGGCCATCCCGAAGGATCTGTACGAGTCGGCCGCGCTGGACGGTGCCTCACGCCGGCAGCAGTTCATCCATGTCACGATCCCCTCGCTGCGGCCGACGATCCTGTTCACCTGTGTGGTCTCGACGATCGGCGCGACCCAACTGTTCGGTGAGCCGCTGCTGTTCAACGGCGGCGCGGGCGCGACCGGTGGCGCCGACCACCAGTTCCAGACGCTCGGGCTCTATCTGTACGAGCAGGGCTGGGTCAATCTCCACCTCGGCCGGGCCTCGGCGATCGCCTGGGCGATGTTCCTGATCCTGCTGGTGATCGGCGCGGTGAACTGGCTGCTCGCCCGCCGTCTGAGCAAGAGCGCGTAGGGGGGACGACATGTTCAGCGCCAAACGTGCCGGACGCCAGTTCCACGGTGGCCGGATCACCTATGCCGTACTGATCGTGTTCACTGCCGGCTCTCTCTTTCCGCTGGTGTGGACCGCGATCGCGGCCTCCCGCAACAGCTCCCGGCTCGCGCAGACTCCCCCGCCCTTCTGGTTCGGCGGCAATCTCTTCAAGAATCTCGAGATCGCCTGGACCGACGCCAATATGGGCGCCGCCCTGCTCAACACGACGATCGTCGCCGGGTCGATCGCGACCGGGACCGTGGTCTTCTCGACGCTCGCCGGCTTCGCCTTCGCCAAACTCCGCTTCCGCTTCAAGAACCTGCTGCTCGTGCTGGTGATCGGCACGATGATGGTGCCGCCGCAGCTCAGCGTCGTACCGCTGTACATGCTGATCGCCGAGCTGTCCTGGACCGATCAGCTGCAGTCCGTCATCCTGCCCACCCTGGTCAGCGCCTTCGGAGTGTTCTTCATGCGGCAGTACCTGATCGAGGCGCTGCCCACCGAGCTGATCGAGGCGGCCCGGGTGGACGGCGCGAACAGCTGGCGCGTGGTGTGGCATGTCGTCTTCCCCGCGGCCCGGCCAGCGATGGCGGTGCTGGGCATGCTGACGTTCGTGATGGCGTGGAACGACTTCTTCTGGCCGATCATCGCGCTGACCCAGAACGGCAGCCCCACGGTGCAGGTGGCGCTGACCGGGCTCGGCCGCGGCTATATCCCCGACCAGTCGGTGATCATGGCCGGCGCACTGCTGGGCACGCTGCCGCTGCTGATCGCGTTCGTCGTCTTCGGCAAGCACATCGTCGGCGGCATCATGCAGGGCGCGGTCAAGGGCTGATACCCCCTCACACTCCCCTATCCACATACATGTTGGGAGCACACACATGTCCGTCATGCCTGTGACCTTTCCTCCCGCCTTCCTGTGGGGCACCGCCACTGCCGCCTACCAGATCGAGGGCGCGGTACGCGAGGGCGGCCGCACCCCGTCGATCTGGGACACCTTCAGCCATACGCCGGGCAAGGTGGAGGGCGGTGACACCGGGGACACGGCCGTCGACCACTTCCACCGCCGGGCCGAGGACGTCGAGCTGATGGCCGGCCTCGGCGTCAACGCGTACCGCTTCTCGGTCTCCTGGCCGCGTGTACAGCCCACCGGCCGCGGCCCTGCCGTCCAGCGCGGCCTCGACTTCTACCGCGGCCTCGTCGATGATCTGCTCGACCACGGCATCCGTCCCGTGCTCACCCTCTACCACTGGGATCTGCCCCAGGAGCTGGAGGCGGCGGGCGGCTGGCCGGAGCGGGACACCGCGCACCGCTTCGCCGACTACGCCCGTATCGTCGCAGAAGCGCTCGGCGACCGCGTCGATATGTGGACCACCCTCAACGAGCCCTGGTGCAGCGCCTTCCTCGGATACGGCTCCGGGGTCCACGCACCCGGCCGCACCGACCCGGTCGCCGCCCTGCGTGCCGCCCACCATCTCAACCTCGGCCACGGTCTGGCGGCCCAGGCGCTGCGCTCCGTGCTCCCCGCCCGCGCGAAGCTCTCCATCAGCCTCAACCCGAGCGTCGTCAGGGCGAGGAGCCAGAGCCCCGGTGACCTGGACGCCCGGCGCCGTATCGACGCGCTCGCGAACCGGATCTTCGCGGGCCCGCTCCTCAAGGGCGCGTATCCGCAGGATCTGTTCGCGGACACGGCGGCTCTGACCGACTGGTCCTTCGTCCACGGCGACGATCCGGCCGTCATCAAGCACCCCCTGGACTCGCTCGGACTGAACTACTACGCACCTGCAGTTGTATCGGACGCCACTGACAGTCACGCCGAGCGCAGCGACGGCCACGCCGCCGCCGAGCACTCGCCGTGGCCCGGCGCGGACGCGGTCTCCTTCCACCAGCCGCCAGGCGAACGCACCGAGATGGGCTGGTCGGTCGACCCGACCGGGCTGTACGACCTGCTGCTCCACTACACCCGCGAGGCGCCGGGACTACCGCTGGTGATCACCGAGAACGGTGCCGCGTACGTCGACAAACCGGCCGCCGACGGCACGGTCCACGACCCCGACCGCATCCGCTATCTGCACGGCCATCTCTCGGCGGTCCACCGGGCGATCGCCGACGGCGCGGACGTACGCGGCTACTTCCTCTGGTCGCTGATGGACAACTTCGAGTGGTCCTACGGCTACGGCAAACGCTTCGGCGCGGTCCACGTCGACTACGAGACCCAGACCCGTACGCCCAAGTCCAGCGCCCACTGGTACGCCGCGCTGGCGCGGACCGGAGTGCTGCCGGAGCTGCCGAAGCTACCCGAGCTGCCCGAGCTGCCCAAGGCCTGACACATACGGCGGACGCTTGATGTCCGCGTCCTTCGTGCCCGCGACGGCGTCGTCGTAGAGGGCCTGCGCGTCGGCTGCGTAGAGCGGTGAGTAGGTGATCCAGTCGACGTTCTGGTCGTTGCCGCCGCCGTTGTAGCCGCCAGTGTTGCCGATGACCTTGCCGGTGCGGGTGCGGGAGTCGTAGTCCGTGATCCACGGGCCGCCGGAGACCCCTCCGTGAAAGCCGCCGCAGGCCATCTGCATCTGCCGGAAGCCGGGCAGTCGGGAGGTGGTGACATCGCAACGGAGCGCCTGGTGCCTTCTGTTGACGTCTTCGTCGCCGGGATAGCCGATCACGGTGGGGCTGTGGCGGTACCCCGACGCCCGGGTGAAGGTGAGTGAACCGGTGACGTTCTCGGCCTTGCCCCTGCCGTTGGGCGCGAGCCGCGCGAAGGCGAAGTCCAGATCGGAGACGGGCTCCGTCGTGTTCTGCCGGTACCTCGGGTCGACGAAGATCCTCTTCACCTCGAAGACGCCGCTCGGCTGGTCGGCGGCGGAGGATCCGTGGCGGTACTGCGGTACGAAGATGGGGTGCGTGGCGCTCTTGAGGCCGAAGGCGCAGTGGGCGGCGGTGAGGACCAGGTCCTTCCCGCGGCTGTGGACGACGCTGCCCGTGCAGGATGTCTCCCTGCCGCCGAACGGCTTGCCGTCGTAGAAGAACGTGCCCACCATCGGCAGGCCGCCGAAGTACGTCCCGTTCTTGGTGCCGACAGGTGTGTCCGCCCGCCTCGGCCCGTACTGGTCCGCGTCAACAGATGCGGCGTCCGCCATGCGCTCGGCCGTCCAGAACCGCTCGTCCTCGCTGAGGGTCGCTGCCGTGGCAGGACCGGGGCGGAGCACTCCCGCGAAGACGATCAGCGTGAGTGCAAGCAGCCAACGTGAGCGCAAGACACTGTATCTCTGGTAGAGGATCTCGGCCGTGACAAAGCGACACTTGCATACAAAAGGGATCCGGCGACGCTCCAGGACACGTCAAGGCCGGCGACCTCAGTCGTCGCTGAGCACTCTCCACGTACCCCGGCGGGCGTGACGCAGCAGCACCGGGTCGTCGCCCACGACCACCGGGTTGCCGACCTCGGTCAGCAGGGCGAGGTCGGCCGCCTCGTCCGCGTACGCCGAGCAGTCCGCCGGGTGGAAGCCGTACTCCCGCATCAGCGTGCGTGCGGCGTACCCCTTCCCGTGGCCCCGCGTGCAGGTCAGCATCTCGTCCGCGCCCAGGCGCGCGGCCAGCGGCGCCACCACGGGCAGCGGAGAGCTGGAGACCAGCACCATCAGATCGCCCGCCACCGCGTGGCAGATACGCGGTGAGGCCGGGCTCGTTCCACAGTGCCCGCCGCACCAGCGTGCCGCCCACGTCGAAGAACGCGGCCTTACGCGGGACTTGGCGGGTTCTGGCGGCGATAGGAGTGATCGGGACAACCGTCTCGTTCATGCCCATCAATACGAGGTGCCGCCACACATCACTCAAAAGTCGTGGGGGTTTTCCCCACCCCGGAGTGACCGGACAGCGGGATGTCCCCGACAGGTCGGACGGTCGATCGTGGTGGTACGTGATCGACGACGTAGGACGACGTAAGGGGAAGGCACCATCATGCAGCTCAGGAGTGGTTCGGGCACCATCTGCAGGACGATCGCGGCGGCGGCGCTGCTGGCCGTGACCGCGAGCGTGGCCCTGCCGCTCGCCCCCGCCGGCGCGCAGCCGCCGCAGCCGCCCGCCGGTGTGTGGCAGGTCGACGGCTACGGCGAGGTGTTCTCGCTGGACGGGAGCCGGCTGCAGGAGTACCAGGTCACCGGCGTCAGCTGTATCAAGGGCGTTTCGGCCGGGCGCGCGGGCGGGCAGGCGGGAACCGCCCGGTACGCCAACGCAGGCGGCGATGCCTTCAGCGTACGGTCCACGGGCCGTCCCGACCGGGCCGCGATGCATATCGACGGCTCACCCGGCGACCGCGGTCTGCGGCGCATCGCCGCCCTGCCCGCCGACTGCCTCAAGGGGAAGCCCGGCGGACCGGTCGCCGCCTTCGACGTCTTCTGGCAGACCTTCGAGGAGAACTACCCCTTCTTCGCCGCCAAGGGCATCGACTGGCAGGCGGTCCGGGACCGCTACCGCCCCCGAATCGGCCCGCGCACCACCGACGCCGAACTCTTCGCGGTCTTCCGGGAGATGGTCTCACCGCTGCATGACGCGCATGTCGCCGTGTTCGCAGGCGAGACCGGCCGCTTCGGCATGACCCGGCCCGGCACCGTGATGCCCGGTGAGGAGCTGGACACCAAGGTCACCTCGCACATCGAGAAGCGCGATCTCAAGGGCACCGAGCTCAGGAAGTTCGCGCGCGGCCGGATCGGATACGCCGAACTCCCCGGCGGCCAGGGCTACTTGCGTATCTCCGGATTCGGCGGCTACGCCGAGGCGAACGACTTCGCCGCCAACAGCGCCGTACTGGATGAGGCTCTGGACACGATCTTCACCCGCGCGAGCACCGCCCGGCTGCGCGGCCTGATCATCGATCTGCGGATCAACGGCGGCGGCTCCGACTCGCTCGGGCTCCAGCTCGCCGGGCGCTTCACCGGCCGCCCGTACTTCGCCTACGCCAAGCGGGCCCGTAACGACCCTGCCGACGCAAGCCGGTTCACCCGCCCGCAGCCGCAGTACGTACGGCCCGCGGCCGCGCCCCGGTACACCGGCCCGATCGCGGTGCTGACCGGAGGCTCGACCGTCAGTGCCGGAGAGACCTTCACACAGGCGCTGATGGAGCGGCCCGGCCGGACCGTGCGGATCGGCGAGAACACGCAGGGCGTGTTCTCCGACGCGATGGAGCGCGAGCTGCCCGGAGGCTGGCAGATCCGGCTGCCGAACGAGGAGTTCCTGACCCGCTCGGGCGGTACGTTCGACGGCCCGGGAATCCCGCCGCAGCTGCGCGAACCGGTCTTCACCGACGAGGAGTTCGCCAAGGGCCTCGACTCGGCCTTCGACCGGGCCGTCGCCGTCCTCGGCCACTGAAGGACGACGCAGGGGCGCGCGCCCCGGCCGGATGGGGGGGAGGTCCGGCCGGGACGCGCGGGTGGGGGGCGGGTGGCTCGTGGTGACTACTTGAAGGCGGCGAACGCCTTCGTGAAGGCCAGCGGCTCCTGGACGATCGAGCTGCACGTCGCGTCCGCGGTGTTCTTCGCGCCGCCCGGGCACGCCTTGTCGCGGGCCGCGGACCACATCGCCAGCCAACCGAGGCCCTTCGACTTCGCGAAGTCGACCAGCTGACTCGCGTCGTCGACCTTGAAGATCTCGGTCGCGACGTCATTGACGCCGATCATCGGCGTGACGGCGACGGCCTTCCACGCGGCGGCGTCGGAGAGTCCGAGCACGCCCTTGATCTGCGCCTGGGTCGCCGTCGCGGCCTGGATCGCGTAGTCGCCCATGTCACCGCTGTACGCCGGTCCGTAGTCCATCGCCATGATGTTGACCGCGTCGACCTTCACGCCGTTCTTCTTGGCGTCGGCGATCAGGTCCACGCCGGGCTGGGTCAGGCCCTCGGGCATGACCGGAAGGGTGAAGGAGACATCGAGCCCCGGGTGGGACTTCTGCAGCTGCGCGATCGCCTGCGAGCGGCGGGTGTTGGCGGCGGTGTCCGGCAGGGCCGCGCCCTCGATGTCGAAGTCGACCTTGGTGAGCTTGTACTCGTCGATGACCTTGCCGTACGCCTTTGCGAGCTCGTCGGCGGAGGAGCACTTGAGCCCCAGCTCGGAGCCCGCAGCGCCGCCGAAGGAGACCCGGACGTCGCCGCCCTTGGCGCGCAGCGCGCCTATCTGGGAGGCCACCTTGTCGCTGGCGAGGTCGGTGACGCCGCCCCAGAGCGGCGCGCAGCTGCCGCCGGAGGTGATGAAGGCGAGGTTGAACTCCTTGATCCCGGCCTTGGTCGCGGTGTCCACCAGGTCGTAGGCCGGGTAGAGCGAGGTGTCGACGTACGGCGCGAAGCCGGCGCCTGCCGCGGTGCCGCCGCCGGGGGTCCCGGTCGGTGTCGGGGTGGGGTTGGTGGGCGTGGGGGTGGGTGTGGGCTTCTGCGTGGGGGTGGCGGTCGCCGTCGGGGTGGGCGTGGGCTTCTCGGTGGGCCGGCCGCTCGGCTGCGGCGTCGCCCCGTCGTCGACCGAACACTTGATCTTGTTGATTGTGCAGGAGGTCGGGTCGGCGGCCGTCCCCGTACCGCTCGCGGAGGTCACGAAGCCGACGGTGACCGACTTGCCGGGCGCGATCTCCTTGTTCCAGCTCGCGGGCGTCACCGTGACGTGCTGCCCCTTGACGGTGTGCTCACCGTTCCACAGTGAACCGATCGTGGTTCCCGTGGGCAGATCGAATTCGAGCGTCCAGCCCGACTGCGCCTTGTCGGTGTCATTGGTGATGACGTACTGGCCGGTGTAACCACCGTTCCAGGAGCTGGTCTTGGTGTATGTGGCGCCTACCGCGGCGGCCTGGGCCGTGCCCGTGAGCGCGAACGCCGCGCCACCGATCACCGCGGCGGCGACGACCGCGCCGACCGCCTTGGTCCTGACGCTCGCCCTGCGCCGGTGCGTAGTGCTGCCCATTGCGTGCCTGCCTCTGCGTTACGGGGGTGGGGGGTGTGGCAGCACGCTAGCGGCCTGGAAACGGACAAATAGCCTGTTCAGGGCGGAGGTTGAGCTTCTTAGGACGGCCTTAAGGAAGGCATGGGAGCGGATTAATGGTCGAGACCACTCGGTTCGTTCCCGGGGGCACAACGGGCTGCCGGACGGACCCCGTCACGCATCGCGGTCACCGCACCAGGCCCGCGCGCCTGCGGCGCTTGACCGTTCCGCGGTGGCCGCGCCTGCGCTCACCGCCCGCGCCCTCCCGGCCGTCGAGCCCGATCCAGATCCGTATCTCCGTGCCGCCGAGCACCGAACGGCCGATCCGTACGTCCCCGCCCGTCGACTCCGCGACCCTGCGCACGATGTCCAGGCCGAGGCCCGTCGAGCCGTCCCGGCCACCGCTGTTGCCGCGGGCCATCGCCGCCTCGGGGTCAGTGATGCCGGGACCCGCGTCCGAGACCAGGACGATCACCGCGTCCTCGCCGTTGTGGACGTCGACCGAGAACGCCGTCCCCTCCGCGGTGTGGCGGAAGACATTGCCGAGCAGCGCGTCGAGCGCGGCGGCCAGTTCGGGCCGCGCGACCGGGATGCGTACGGGACGGTCGACACCCGCGACCCGTACCTTGCGGCCCTCGTCCTCCGCGAGCGCCGACCAGAAGTCCATCCGCTCCCGGACGACCGCCGACGCGTCGCAGCCGGCACCGGGACCGACTGCCGCGGTCTGCGGTTTGGCCTCCCGTGCCGTACGGATGATCGTGTCGACCTCGCGCTCGAGCTGGGCGACCGCGGCCCGGGTCTGGTCGGCGGCCGGGCCCTCGCCGAGCGAGGCCGCGTTGAGGCGCAGCACGGTGAGCGGCGTACGCAGCCGATGCGAGAGATCGGCTGCCAACTCACGCTCATTGGCGAGGAGTTGGACCACCTGGTCGGCCATGGAGTTAAAGGCTACGGCGGCGGAGCGCAGCTCGGTCGGCCCCTCCTCCGGGACGCGCGCGCCGAGCCTGCCCTCCCCCAGATCGTGCGCGGCGCCCGCGAGCCGCTGGGCGGGCTGCACCATCCGGACGCCGAGCCGGTCGGCGACGGCGACGGAGCCGACGATGAGCGCGATGCCGACGCCGGCGAGCACCAGCCAGGCAGTGTCGACGCCGTTGGAGACCTCGCCCTCGGGCACGAAAACCTCGACGACGGCGATCTGACCGGTGCTGATGGCGGTCGGCTGGAGCAGCGCGGAGCCGTCGGTGACCTCAGTGATGGAGGCACGGCCGAGCCGCTGCGTGGCCTCCAGGTCTTTCTGTGCGGCCCGGCGGGTGCCGATGTTCACCGGCTGGCTGCCCGCCTCGCCGGAGGCCGGGATGTGCACGGCCATCCGCCCGGCCGCACCGGCCTGGGTGGACATGACGGCCCGCTCCAGCGGATCGCGGTCGGCGGTGATGGAGAGGGTGGGGCCGATGGCGGCGGCCTGCCGCTCGGCGTTGGAGAGGGCCCTGTCCTTGGCCATCTCCTGGACGACGAGCCCCAGCGGCACGGCGAAGGCCACCACGACCATCGCCGTGACGGCCAGGGAGACCTTGACGAGTGCCCATCTCATGGCCGGTGTCCGTTCGGCTGTGGTCCGCCTGGCTGTTGACCGTTCGGCTGTGGTCCGTTCGGCTGTGGTCCGTTCGGCTGTGGTCCGTGCGGCTGTGGTCCGTGCGGCGGCTCCAGCTTGACGCCGACTCCGCGCAGGGTGTGAAGGTACCGGGGCCTGGCCGCCGTTTCGCCCAGTTTCCGCCGCAGCCAGGACAGATGTACGTCGATGGTCTGGTCGTCGCCGTAACTCTGCTGCCAGACCTCGGCGAGCAGTTCCTTGCGCGGTACGACCACGCCGGGCCGACCGGCCAGGAAGGCCAGCAGGTCGAACTCGCGACGGGTCAGGTCGAGGGCGGCGCCGTCCAGGTCGGCCTGGCGGCGCAGCGGATCGATGGAGAGCCCGCCGACCTGGATGAGGCGCGAGGGCGGGGCCTCTCCGGCAGCGGCGCGCGAGCGGCGCAGTACGGCGGCCATCCGCGCCGAAAGATGCTCCACCGAGAAGGGTTTGATGAGGTAGTCGTCGGCGCCGTCGTTGAGCAGCCGGACGATCTCCGCCTCGTCGTCGCGCGCGGTGGCGATGATGACCGGCACGTCGGTGATACCGCGCAGCATCTTCAGCGCCTCGGACCCGTCCAGATCGGGCAGGCCGAGGTCGAGAATGACCACGTCGAAACGGAAATGGGCCACCTCGCGCAGCGCCTCGAGGGCCGTGCCGACGCTCCGTACCGTGTGGGAGGCCTCGGTCAAGTGCCTGATGAGGGCGGAGCGCACGAACTGGTCGTCCTCGACCACGAGCACACTTGCCATGGGCGGCACCGTACGCCATCCGGAGTACCCGGGTCCCCCTAAGGACAGACGTGGGGCGCGTGGTGCACTATGGCCCGGATGCATCGAGGACTCGTACATGCCATGGCGTGGTCGCTGTCCACCGGCGCGGCGGTGACGCTGTCCTGGTGGGGCGTCCATACCGTCATGTCCGGGACGGCGTACGACCGGCCGCGCGCGCTGCCGATCAGCGCGGACAGCGCCACCACGCAGGGAGCGAGGCCGCAGGTCTCCTCCACTCAACGGCCGCCGACCCCCTCGCCGTCGAAGCCGTCCGCGCCGGACAGGAGCAGTAAGCCGTCGGCCACGTCTCCCGCCGCCAAGCCGAGCAGGACGAAGCCACCGTCGTCCACGACGCCCTCGTCGACGCCGACGTCCGGGAATGTGAAGAGCTACACGGTCGACGGCGGCCGGGTCGTCTTCGACATCGGCCAGGTCTCGGCCGAGCTGGTCTCGGCGACCCCGGACGCCGGCTGGCAGATGCAGGTGTGGAAGCAGCCGTCGTGGATCCGGGTGACCTTCACGCAGAACGGCCGCGAGGTCTCGGTGTTCTGCACCTGGAACGGCCATCCGCCGATGGTCGAGTTCGACGATCGCTAGCGGAGCCGGCGGAACTCAGCCGGAACTAGCGGAACGCAGCCGGTGGCGGTACGGGTGAGGGCTTGGCGCTGGCGTCGGTGACCGCGGCCGCGCCGCCCGTGAAGTCGGCGAGTGCCCTTCCGTGTTCGACCCGGCCGGGGTGCGGGTCGCTCGCGACGCGGCGGGTCAGTTCGGCGACCGGCAGCGGTACGTCCGAGGCGAGGAGCACGGCGTTGCCGAAGCGGCGGCCGCGCAGCACGGTCGGGTCCGCGGCGAGCGCGAGTTCGGGGAAGACGGTGGCGGCGGTGGCGACCTGGGCTCGGACATGGGCGAGCGGCGGACCGTCGGCGAGGTTCGCTGTGTAGTGTCCGCCCGGCTTCAGGGCCCTTCGCACCTCGGTGAGGAACTCCGTACTGGTCAGATGCGCGGGTGTGCGGGCGCCGCTGAAGACATCGGCGATGACCAGGTCCGCCCAGCCGTCCGGGATCTTGCCGAGGCCCTCGCGGGCGTCGCCGGACCGGACGCGTATGCGCGCAGTGGGGTCCAACGGGAGCTGTTTGCGGACCAGTTGGACCAGCCCGGCGTCCAACTCGACGATCTGCTGGGTGGATCGGGGGCGGGTGGCGGCGATGTAGCGGGCGAGCGTGAAGGCTCCGCCACCGAGGTGGACGACCTGGAGGGGGCGGCCGGGCGGGGCGACGAGGTCGACGATGTGGCCGAGGCGGCGCTGGTACTCGAAAGAGAGATACGCGGGGTCGTCGAGGTCGACATGGGACTGCGGCGCACCGTCGAGGAGCAGCGTCCAGGCGCGGGGGCGCTCGCGGTCGGGTATCAGCTCGGCCAGCCCGCCGTCCACCTGCTCGACGACGGGTTCGGGGCTGCCGCCCCCGCCCGTACGGCCGCGCCGTTTACTTTTTGCCATCAGCCCATTATCGGCACCGATCCGGGTGGGCTGCCCGCGCAGGGCCCGGCGGCCGGCACGGCTCAGCAGTGTGCACGGCTCAGCAGTGTGCACGATTCGGCGGCGTGCAGGGCTCGGCGCGGGCGCGGCTCGGCGGCTTGCGCGGCTCGGGGCTTGCACGGCTCAGCTGCAGTTGTCGGCGGCCTCGATGAGGCGGGCCGCCTCGCCGAGCGCCTTGCGCAGGACCGCGGGGTCGGTGACCGGGTCGGCGTCGTCCGGCGGCAGCAGCCAGCCGCTGCCGGTGACCGGCGGCTCGGCCGGGATGCGCAGACCGCGCCCCGACGTCTGCGTACAGGCACTGCCCGGCATGTCCCAGCCGTCTGCGGTGCCGGGCGGCACGAGGAAGCCGAGAGTGTCGCAGGCGCCGTCGTGGAGAACCGGGCCGACGGCCGGAGCGTCCGCCCGGCGCAGGATGTCCACCGCCTCAAGGCCCTGCCGGGCGGGGACGGTCACCAGGTCACAGGGTTCGGCAGCGGCGCCGTCCCCGGGTGGTGCGCTGCTGTCCTGGGTGGGCGTGTGCCGAGCAGTCGTCGCCGTCGTCGCAGTCGTCCGTGGGGCGCCGTTGACGCTGTTCTCCATGCCGACCTCCAACAAGGGGATCCCCTCCTCGCTCGAGTGGAGACACGTAGCGGGTCTCCACATGGTTCAACGCCCGTTGGCGTCAATGGCTACGGCGGCACGCCGCCGCAAAGGATGGCAGTTCATGGCAGATCGAGGGGGACATATCCCTTTTGTAGGCAAACTCTGCGTGCGCGACCCGTCACAGCAGGTACGTTCTTGCTCCGCCGGAACACGGCTGCACCAAGAGAGGGCTCGGCCATGGCGTCGTCGTCACAGGCATCACGGGCAGTTCCCAACCTCGCCTTCCGCGGACTGCGCGGGCAACGCTCGCCCGGAGAGTTCGCGGCGGCAGTACGCAAGGCCGCTCGGGAGATCGGTGAGCAGGTCTCCTGCGATGCCCGCTACATCGGGCGCGTCGAGGCCGGCGAGATCCGCTGTCCGAACTACGCGTACGAGCGGGTGTTCCTGCACATGTTCCCCGGTCTGACGCTGGCGGATTTGGGCTTCACGGCGCGGGAACAAGTACGGGGCGGCCGGGGCCTGCCGCTCGTGCCGGCTCATCCCTTATGCCCCTTCGACGGCAACAGTGACAGCGACATCGACGAGGAGAGCGACGTGCTGCGTCGCGCATTCATGACGAGCGGCTCCGCCACCGTGGCGGCCGCGTCCCTCGGGCTCGGACTCGGGCCCGTACCCGGCAGGCCCGGTTCCACGCCCGGCCTCTCCAGCACCGTGCCCGCTCAGCGGCGAGTCGGCGAGGCGGAGGTGAGCGCCGTCGAAGAGGCGGTACGGCGGATCCGGCTGCTCGACGACCAGCACGGCGCGGACGGGCTCTACCAGCGGGCCGCGCAGCCGCTGAGGGCCGCGTACGCGCTGCTCGACGCGGGGACGACGGCCCGCGCCTCGACCGCCGGCCGACTGCACGCCGGAGCGGGCGAACTCGCCATCTCGGTGGGCTGGTTGGCCCATGACTCGGGCCGCTTCGACGACGCCCGCTCGCACTACGCGGAGGCGCTGGCGACGGCGCGGGTCGCGGGCGACCCGGCGCTGGAGGCACACGCCTTCTGCAATACGTCGTTCCTGGCGCGGGACGCGGGGCGGTACCGCGAGGCGGTGCGCTCGGCGCAGGCCGGGCAGCGCGCCGCGCGGCAGCTGGCCTCGCCACGACTGCTCTCGCTGCTCTCACTCCGGGAGGCGGGCGGCTGGGCGGGGCTCGGCGACCGCGCGAGCTGCGAACAGTCGCTGTCGCGAGCGCACTCGTACTTCGACCTGGGCGTCACAGACGCGGACCCGGAGTGGATGTCGTTCTTCGGGGAGCCGGAGCTGGAGGCGCTCCAGGCACAGTGCTGGGCGGCACTCGGCGAATGGTCGCGAGCGGCCCGCCACGCCCGCCGGGCGGCGGCGCTCCAGGACCGCCGCTTCACGCGCAACCTGGCGCTGTACCGGGCCGAACTGGCGGCGGACCTGGCGCGGGCGGGCGCACCGGACGAGGCGGCGGAGGCGGGCCACCAGGTGCTGGACCTGCTGGACCGGGTCCAGTCCTCGCGCATCCAGTCGATGCTGTCGGACACGGCGAGGGTGCTGCTGCCGCAGCGGCGGGCGGCAGGGGTGGGGGCGTTCCTGGACCGCCACACGGAGACACTCCGCGAGGCATAGCGCCAGGGCCGGGCTGCAGCCGCGGTCGCGGTCGCGGTCGCGGACTCAGACCTCCAGGTGGCCCGTGTCGTTCCAGCGGTCCATCGCCGGTGAGCCGTAGGCCCAGCCCAGGATCGACAGGCTGGTCGGGTCCAGGCGGATACGGGCCGCGAAGGACGGGTCCAGGCCCAGCCAGCGTGCGCCGAGGACCCGCAGGATGTGGCCGTGCGCGAAGAGCAGCACATCGCGGTCGGCCGAGCGCGCCCAGTCGATGACCTTGTCCGCGCGGGCGCCGACATCGGCCAGCGCCTCGCCGCCCGGGACCCCGTCGCGCCAGATGAACCAGTCCGGCCGGTCCGCGTGGATCTCCGCCGGGGTCAGGCCCTCGTAGTCCCCGTAGTTCCACTCCATGAGCGCGCCCCAGTCGGAGGCCCGGTCCCCGAAACCCGCGAGCGCGCAGGTCTCACTGGCCCGAACGAGTGGGCTGGTGCGGACCTCGACACCCTCCAGGCCCGACCACGGCGCCCGGTGCAGCCGTTCACCCAGCAGCTTCGCGCCGCGCCGGCCCTCCTCGAGAAGAGGGATGTCCGTCCTGCCGGTGTGCTTGCCCAGCGAGGACCATTCGGTCTGCCCGTGCCGGGCCAGCAGGATGCGCGGTGCCATGGAGGGCTCTCCCTGAGGTTCACATTCGGTGGCACTCCATCATCGCGCACCTGAACGCAGGGCAACCTCTCGGGCGATCTCGACGTCCTCGTACAGGTCGGGTACCCGATGAACGCGCGCCTTCTTGTACACCGTACGGTTGAACGGTGGCCGATGGCCCCCTGAATACAAAATGGAGATCGTTCGGATGCCGCACACCGCGCCCCGTCATCGGCCACGCTGGTGGACCGAACTGATGCTCATCGTCGTGGTCTACGCCGCGTACTCGGCCGGCCGGCTGCTCGCGCGCGGCAATGAGTCGGCCGCGGTCGACCACGGCATGGCGATACTCCGGGCCGAGAAGGCACTCCTCCTCAACGCCGAGCACCCGCTCAACCGCCTCTTCACCAGCACCCCGGCCCTCGGCGTTCCCGCCGACTTCGCCTATGCGTCCCTGCACTATCTGGTCACTCCGGCCATTCTGGTCTGGCTCTTCCGCCGCCGCCCCGCCCGCTACCGGGCCGCCCGCACCTGGCTGATGCTCTCCACGCTCCTCGGCCTCGTCGGGTTCACGCTGCTGCCGACCTGCCCCCCGCGGCTGCTGGACGCCGGCCAGGGCTTCGTCGACACGATGGCCCAGTACAGCTCGTACGGCTGGTGGGGCGGCGAAGCGAGTGCGCCGCGCGGCATGGGCGGGATGACCAACCAGTACGCGGCGATGCCGAGCCTGCACGTGGGCTGGGCCCTGTGGTGCGGTGTGATGCTGTGGCGGCACGGCCGTACGCCCCTGATGAAGGTCCTCGGCGTCGCCTACCCGCTGCTCACCACGTTCGTGGTGATGGGGACGGCGAACCACTACTTCCTGGACGCGGTCGCGGGCTGCGCAGTGATGGGCGCCGGCGCGCTGCTGACCAGGCCCGCGCTGCGCATCGCCGACCGGGTGCGTACGCGCTTCACCGCCCCTTCCGGCTCGAAGTCCCCGATTGTCAGTGCCGGATGCGAGACTTCCGCGGGTGAGCGAATCCCTGGACAGCGGACCTCCTCCGCAGGCGCCGACGACAGCACTCCGGCAACGGCTCGCTGAGCTGCGCGGCCCCGCCGCGCAGCCGCATCCGCTCGACGCCCGCGCGCTGGCCGCCCTCGCCGCCAACCCCGGCTGCGAACGGCGCGCGCTGCTGGACGGCGCCGGGGTGAACAAGGCGGCGCTCGCCTCCGCGCTGGGGTCGCCGGCCGCGTTCGGGCAGTCGCAGTTCGCTTTCATGCGCGGCAACGCCTTCGAGGCGAAGGTCAAGGCCGACGGCGGTACGGAACTGATGCGGCTGCTGGGCGTGGACGCACCGGCACAGGTCCGGGTGCCCGATCTGACGGCGGCCGGTCCCGAGGGCCGCGCGGCGCGTACGGCACTGGCGCTGCGCGAGGCCACCGGCGCCGGCGAGTGGACGCTGCTCGACCACCCGATGCTGGCACTGCAGGTCGCGGGCTCCCCCGCCTATCTGGAGCCGGACGCGGTGGTCGTGCACCCCGACGGACGGTGGACGGTCGTCGAGATCAAGTCCTTCCCGATGATCGACGGCTCGGCGGACGCGGCGAAGGTCGGCGCGGCGGCGCGTCAGTCCGCGGTGTACGTACTGGCCCTGGAGCGGGTCGCCGCGCTGACGGACGGCGCGCAGGTCGCGCACAGCATCCTGCTGGTCTGCCCGAAGGACTTCTCGAACCTGCCGACCGCGTCCGTCGTCGACGTACGCAAGCAGCTCTCGGTGACCCGCCGCCAGCTGGCCCGGCTGACCCGGATCGAGGACATCGCCGCCGCGCTTCCCGAGGGCACCACCTTCGACCTGGAGCGCCCGGCCGGTGAACTGACCGCGGCGGTCGAGTCGGTGTCCGCGGCATACGCTCCCGAGTGCCTGGCCGCCTGCGAGCTGGCCTTCCACTGCCGCGACCGGGCCCGCGACGCGGGCGTGGTGGAGGCGCTGGGGCGCGGGGTGCGCGGCGAGCTGGGCGGACTGACGACGATCGGCGAGGTGCTGGCGGCGGCACGGAGCGAAGCAGGTGATCCGGACGACCCGGCGGTCGTGGCCCTGCGCCGTGCCGCCGCGCTGCGGGCCGAGGCCCTGGAGGCGGCCGGATGTCGCTGATCTCCACCCTCGCCCGGCTGGAGGCCGTCGAGTCGGGACGGGCCACCCCGCTCGCAACCGTGCGGCACCGGCATCTCTCCGAACGTCCGCTGGTCCTCGTACCGCTGACGACAGCCGGTGAGGCGGGCGCGCCGCTGGGCGCGCTGGTCGGCACGGACGAGGAGGAGCCGCGGCTGCTGGTCGTGGCGCAGCCCCGCGACCGCGATCTGCGCTTCACCTTCCTCGCCGAGCTCGCCGACGCGGTACTGCCGCATCTGGACGCGTACGCCGACGATGTCGAGCCCGCCGAACGCAACGAGACCGACCCGGAGACCGGCAAGAGGGTCAAGGTCGAGGTCGAACTGTGCGCGGACGCACCGCAGTTGATCGTGCCGGGCCGGGCGGGCATCGACTTCGTGCGGCTGCTGGGCCGCTCGATGCGCTTCCGGCGTACGGCCGAGCAGGACCCCGACGCGCCCTACCCCGCGCCGCCACACGTCCCGCTGCTCGGCCGCTGGCTGACGCACTACGGCGAGCGGGCCCGGGTGCCCGGCTCCTCGCTGCTGCTCGCGGCGACCGATCTGCTGAACCGGCACTGGGCGACCGGCCAGTCGAGCCTGGAGGCCCAACACCTGGGCGCGCTGCTCGCCTGGATCGACCCGCCCGAGAGCGAGACGGGCGCCGAGGCGGCGCTGCGGGCGGAGCTGGCGCGTGATGCCCGCGGCCAGCTGCTGTGCCCGCCCGCAGGACCGGCCACCGACCCGGCCTTCGACAACCGGCTGCTGGCCCCCGCCGTGGAGCGGTACGACCGGGCGCGCCAGGCGCTCGGCACTGCTGAGGACGGCGCCGAGGCGGATGCCCGGCTGGGTGAACTGACCCTCGCCGAGCGGGAGATCCGCCGCCTCCTGCTGACCCAGCTCAAGCCCACATGGCACGCGGTGTGGCGCGGCCTCGAGCTGCTGCGGGAGCTGCCGGAGGGGCCGCGGGCGGCGGACCGCTGGACGCGCGACCGCTGGTCGTTCACGGCGCACCGCGATCGCGTACGGGCCGGGGAGCCGCCGCAGCCCCGGCGCGACGACGCGGTGACGGCCGCGCAGAAACTCGCCTCCCGCGAGACGGCACAGGCGCAGCTGGAGGCCCAGGAGGCGCTGGACGACCCGCTGGTGCTGGCGGGGCGCCGGCTGGCGGGCGAGGCGTTCACGAGTGAGGTGACCGAGGTCGTGATGGCCTGGTCCGAGTCGAAGCGGCCGAGCCCGCGCCCTCTGCTGACCGTCCGTACGGACGACCGCCCGCATCTGGGCGAGCGGGTGAAGGTGTACCGCTCGCTGGACGGCAAGCCGCAGACCGCTGAGTTCGTACGGTACGAGGCCGAGGGAGTTCTGGTGCTGCGGCTGACCGACCGCATGGGCCGGTCCAAGGACCCTGCGGAAGGCTCCGTACCGGAAAAGGGCGAGCGGATCGCGTGGACCCTGTTCGAGCACGACCAGCGGGGCGGCCCGAAGCTGCCGGACCCGGAGGAAACCCCATGGACCCACGGCGGCCCTCCGGGCACGGACGCGGAGAGCCCGGACCCCGTGACCCCGGAGGACATTCTGTGACGGCCATCTTTGCCGCGTCCGCCGGAGGTGCGCTGTGAGCGGGCGCGTCTTCGATCCCTCTGCCGAGGCCGCGCGGGCCACCGACGCGATCCTCGCCGACACGCTGCACGGGACGCACCGCGGCGTCGTCGTGGACTCGCCGCCCGGCGCGGGCAAGTCGACGCTCGTCGTGCACGCCGCGCGTGAACTGGCGGCTGCCGGGCGGCCGTTGATGGTCGTCGCGCAGACCAATGCGCAGGTAGACGACCTGGTGGTCCGGCTCGCCGAGAAGGAGCCCGACCTGCCGGTAGGGCGGCTGCACAGCAACGACGCCGACCCGTACGACAAGGCCCTCGACGAGCTCGACAACGTACGCAAGTCCGCGAAGGCCGGTGACCTGGCAGGCCTGGACATCGTCATCTCGACCGCCGCGAAGTGGGCGCATGTGCAGGGTGTGGAGCCCTGGCGGCACGCCATCGTCGACGAGGCGTACCAGATGCGTTCCGACGCACTGCTCGCCGTCGCCGGCCTCTTCGAACGGGCGCTGTTCGTCGGCGACCCCGGCCAGCTGGACCCGTTCTCGATCGTGGGCGCGGACCAGTGGGCCGGGCTGTCGTACGACCCGTCCGCAAGCGCGGTCTCGACGCTGCTCGCGCACAACCCGGAGCTTCCGCAGCACCGGCTGCCGGTCTCCTGGCGGCTCCCGGCGTCCGCCGCGCCACTGGTCTCGGACGCGTTCTACCCGTACACACCCTTCCGCAGCGGTACGGGCCCGGACGACCGGCGGCTGGCCTTCGGTGCGCCGTCGGACGGCTCGGGTCCTGACCGGGTGCTGGACGAGGCGGCGGAGTCGGGGTGGGGCCTGCTGGAGCTGCCCGCGCGCAGTACGCCTCGTACGGACCCCGAGGCGGTACGGGCCGTGGCTCAGGTGGTCCGCCGGCTGCTGGACCGCGGCGGCGCGGCGACCAGCGAGCGGTCCGCGGACCCGGTCCCGGTGACCGCCGAGCGGATCGCGGTCGGCACGGCCCACCGCGACCAGGCGGCGGCGGTACGGGCGGCGCTGGCCGAGGTGGGCGTCACCGGCGTCACCGTGGACACGGCGAACCGTCTCCAGGGCCGCGAGTTCGACGTCACGGTGGTCCTCCACCCGCTGTCGGGCCGCCGTGACGCGACGGCGTTCCATCTGGAGACGGGCCGGCTGTGCGTACTGGCCTCCCGCCACCGGCACGCATGCATCGTGGTGTGCCGCGCGGGCGTCACGGACCTGCTGGACGAGCACCCGTCGACGGAGCCGGTCCAGCTGGGCGTCGCGGTCAAGTTCCCGGATGGCTGGGAGGCGAACCACTCGGTGCTCGCTCACCTGGCGGAACACCGCGTGAGCTGGCAGCCGTGAGCACAGGCGCCGGACGGAGTCCGGCACGCCGCCCGAAGCCTGCGAAGCAGCGCGAGGGCGGCAGACAGCAACAGCCCGGATGGGCGGGAGGCGAACCATGCGGTGCTGTCCCACCTGGCGGAACACCGCGTGAGCCGGCAACCGTAGACGCCCTTGCGGAGAACGGGACAATGGACGGTGGCCACGGGCACCGGGCGGAGTCCGGTCAAGCGTGCGAGTCAACGAAAGGCGGCCGATCAGGGGCCGCACCTGTACGAGGAGGAGAACCACATGGCGGATCCCGACCGGAGTGAGCGGAAGCTGCGACCGGCCCCGCTGCTCTTCGAGCCGTCGGAGGCTGCCGCCGATCCCGAGCACTTCTTCGACCTGGAGTCCATCGAGGACCCGAGGGAGCTGCTGGCCCGGGCCACGGAACTGACCCTGGCGTTCCGCGCCGCGACCGACCGGGCGGCGGAGTACCAGGCACTCGCGGCGGCCCAGCTCGCCGACCCGCGACGCTTCGACCGGCTCACCTCCGCGGACATCGCCCAGCGGGCGGAGTGGACCGAGGACTATGCCAAGAAGATGATCGAGTTCGGCCGCGACCTCCTCCGTAACACCACCCCGTAGCCACCGGAAGCCGCCGAACAGGCACGCTCGCACCCGTCTGCACCCGCACGCACCGCCGGCCAACCTCGCGCCTGGCATATGCCGGGGCGCAAGATACGCCTCCCCGCCCTGCCCTGTCCCGACTTCCGCCAACTCTCAGGAACGGAACCGTCACTCCCGGTAGATCTTGTGTCATGAGCGCATGGCTGCGAGACCAACCACTGCGGGACCCCGGCCCCCCTGACGACGAGCGCCGTACGGACATCCTCGCCCTCCTGCAGGAGGAGGGCCGTTATCGCGCGGCACAGGTCACCGCCCCCGGCGCCCGCTGGCTCACCTCCGCCGGGGCGTATCCGCGCTCGATGCTCGCCCTCTGGGAGACCCGGCCGACCGCTCCCGCCGTACTGCCCTGCGGCGCCGTCTTCGACGTCGTGAACGTGCCCACGGTCTTCGGCCGGCGGATGCTCGACCGGCTGTGGGAGGAGGGGCCGGGATCCGGCCCCGTCGCCATGCACCGCGGCCGGATGATGCTCTTCGCCGCGCCCGGCACCGCCCAGCGCCTGCCGTCCCTGCTCGACTGGGAGGAGTGGGGCGATTCCGTACCGCCGATGCTCTGCCACGGCATCGGCGACGCGGTGACCGTCCCGCCACTGGCGCAGGGCCAGGACGCCGCCGACCCGCGCTGGCTGGTGGCCCCGGACGCCCGCCATCCATGGCTGCCGGGGCCCGAGGTACTGCTCTGGTCGTGCGTGCGGGCGGTCCGTGCGGCCTCGTCCCCGACCGTGCGTATATCGATTTTTCCTCCCGCCGATCAGGATGCTAAGGTCTACGACGTCAGCAGGCGCCGCTAGCTCAGTTGGTTAGAGCAGCTGACTCTTAATCAGCGGGTCCGGGGTTCGAGTCCCTGGCGGCGCACAGACGGGAAAGGCCCTTCGTGAGAGCGAGGGGCTTTTTCGTGTGCCCACACCAGGGCGACCCGGCGACCCGCACCCTCGGACGTCCACACCCCGGCGACCCGCACCCCGGCGACCCGCCTCGGCCGCCCGCACCGGCCGCCCGCACCCCGGCGACCCGCATCTGCGCCGTACTACGCCGTCGTGACCCTGATCGTCCACGCGCCCGACCGCGTCCGGTCCGCCACCTGCACCCTCGTCCGCTCGCCCGGCGTCCCCGGCATCGTGAACGTCTCGCCGACCCCCAGCGGCGCGTCCGCGAGCGGCGGATAGACCGACCGGTCCCAGCACGCCTCGGTGGCCGGATGTGTGTCCACCACTTCGACCGGGCCGCCGCCCGACGCCGTCTCGGCCTGTACGCGATACAGCAGCACCCCCTCCGTACAGGTCTCCCGGTCGTTTCCGGTCGAGCCGCGCGCCTCGATCGCGAGCGCGGTGTCCTCCCCGGTCCTGACGACCGCGAGCCGCGTGCCGAGGCTCCCGCCGGGGGCCGGCGCGGCGTCCACCGGCTCCAGCGTGATCAGCTCCGACTTCTCCACGCACCGCACGGCCCGCTGGTCCAGCCAGCCCAGCTTCCATTTGTGCCAGGCGAAGAGATCCGGTGCGAGCCCGAACTGGCTGCCCATCACATCCCAGTCCCCGACATAGGTGTCCCAGTCGCCCTTGCCGTCCGTCGGCCGGTGGTAGAGATCCGGCAGGTCGAAGGCGTGGCCGGTCTCGTGGGCCAGCACATTGTGGTCCGGCGGATGGCTCTCGAAGACGGTGACGACCCGTTCGATGTCAGTGCCGTCGGCATGCAGCGGCCGATCGAGGTTGACGACCTTCGTCGCGTCGGCGTCCACACCGGGCGCGTCCGGGTCGGCGACGAGATAGACGATTCCGAAGCGGGAGAAGTCGACCGTCGAGTCCGCCGCGGCGATCGCGTCGCGCAGATACCCGCTGCGCCGCGCCGAGTCCCAGTCCCGCTTTATCCCGTACGCGGTCGAGGACTTCGGCATCCTCACCCACTGGCGCTGCGGATGCGGGCGCAGCGCGAACTGCCGGTACGAGGCACTCTCGAAGAACTGGCTGGTGGCCGGGAAGTGGTCGGCCGCGAGCTCGTCCGGTGAGTTCAGCGGCACCGAGTCCGGAAACGACAGGAAGATCATGACCGCGTCCATGCTCCCGACAGGTCGCGGGTAGGCGGAGTTCCAGGAGTCGACGCCGAGCGAGTGGTGGGCAGCGGTGCGGGGCAGCGCGCAGGGCCCCCCGGACAACTCGGCCACGGCCGGGCCGGCCACCAGGCCCGTGGCGGCGAGCGCCATCAGGGAGGTGAAGGCGGCCGCGGCGCTGCGCAGGCGCCCGCGTTCCGCACCCTGGGCCACTCCTCGGGCCGCTCCCGGCGCCACTCCCACGGGTGCTCCCTCGGGTGACTGCTGACCCTCCACGTGGACCTCCGGCTGAGGAATGCGAGACACCTCACCCACCCTGTGTTGATTTCAGGCGGTACGCCCTGCCGACTGCCCCACTTGGGTGACCGACCCGACACCGGGCCGACACCGACCCGAGACCCGCCGACACTCCGATGGCTCACGGAACGTCACATTCGGTCAGGACGGAATCGGCCACCGCGCAGACCTGTGCAGAAACGATCGTCCGTAGCCCCGGGGCGGGCTGATCCACTGCGCCACAGCTGGAACAGCCGCCGGGCGGCCTCTATGATCGGCACACTTTCCCGGCGTCTTCCCCGAGTTCATACCGGCTTCATCGCCGATCGCATGGGGCGGCCGGACCGACCACACCTGTACGGACCCTGTACGAAACAACTGCACTGCGGGAGCGAGCGGTGAGCGGAACCTCCGAAGGAACAGGGCCGGCCGGAGTCGCAGTCCCCGGTAGCAACCGGCCGTTGATCACAGAGCGTCACAGCGTCGGCCGGACGGCCGCCGAACTGCGTGACTACCGCGCCGCGTTCAACGCCGCACACCTCGCGATGGCCGTCGTCGACCACGAGGGCGTCGTGGTCACTGCGAACGAGGCCTTTGCCGCGCTGCTCGGCACCGAGCCCGTCACCCTGCTGGAGCAGTCCGCGGCCGATCTCGTCGACCTGGCGTCGGACGGCCGCACCTGGCACGCGTACCGCGAAGTGCTGCGCGGCCGCCGTTCCCGGTTCCGCTGCACGCGCCGCCTCAAGCACCCCGACGGGCGCACGCTCTGGGCCGAGGTCACCGTCGCGCCGGTGCCGGACAGCCGCAATGTGCTGCTCTCCATCACGGACATCAGTGACCGGCGCGAGCTGCTCGCGCGGCTGCGGCAGGTCCAGATGCACGACCCGGTGACGCGGCTGCCCAACCGCACGCTCTTCTTCGAGCGGCTCTCGGCGGCGCTGGAGTCATCGGCGTACGACCAGGGCTCCACCGGCCGGATCGGGCTCTGCTACCTGGATCTGGACGGCTTCAAGGCGGTCAACGACACGCTCGGGCACCGGGTCGGCGACCGGCTGCTTGCCGCCGTCGCCACCCGGCTCACCGAGTGCGCGGACAGCGACGCCCACACACGCAGCGGCAGCCATCTGGTGGCGCGGCTCGGTGGCGACGAGTTCGCGATCCTGGTCGAGGACTCCACCGGTACGGAGCAGCTCGCCGATCTCGCCAGGTCCGTACTGGTCGCGCTGCAACAGCCGTTCGACCTGTCGGGACAGCGGCTCTCGGTCTCGGCGTCGATCGGGGTCGTGGAGCGGGCGGCGGCCGGGACGAGCGCGACGGGTCTGATGCAGGCCGCGGACACCACGCTGTACTGGGCGAAGGCGGACGGCAAGGCTCGCTGGACCCTTTTCGACCCCGAGCGCAACGCGCACCGGATGACAAGGCAGGCGCTCTCCTCCACACTCCGGCCGGCCGTGGAGCGCGGCGAGTTCGCGCTGGAGTACCAGCCGCTGGTGGGGATGGCGGACGGGGTGCCGCGGGGCGTGGAGGCGCTGGTGCGCTGGAACCACCCGCAGTTCGGCACCCTTGCGCCGAATCGGTTCATCGCCATCGCGGAGGAGGACGGCTCGATCGTCCAGCTCGGCCGGTGGGTGCTGCGTACGGCGTGCCGCCAGGCCCGCCAGTGGCAGACGGACCACCCGGACGCCCTGCCGCTGTTCGTGAGCGTCAATGTCGCCGTACGGCAGGTCTGGGACTCCGACCTGGTCGCGGACGTGGCGGAGATCCTTGCCGAGACGGGTCTGGCGCCGCATCTGCTGCAGCTGGAGCTCACCGAGTCAGCGGTGATGGGCTCGGCGGGCCGCCCGCTCCAGGCGCTGCAGGCGCTGAGCGACATGGGCGTGCAGATCGCGATCGACGACTTCGGGACCGGGTACTCGAACCTGGCGTATCTGAGCCGGCTGCCGGTATCCGTACTGAAGCTCGACGGATCGTTTGTTCGCGGCTTCCAGGACGAGGCGCACCCGAACCCGGCGGACGAGACGGTCGTCGAGGCGATGGTGCAACTGGCGCACCGGCTGGGCCTGACGGTCACGGCGGAGTGCGTGGAGACGGCGGGCCAGGCGTCGCGTCTGCGGCGGATCGGGTGCGACACGGGTCAGGGCTGGCTGTACTCACGGGCGGTGGCGCCGGAGCGGATCGCGGAATTGATCGGTGTCGGCGCGCTGTCGGTCTGATGAGATCTTCGACCGGGAGTCCAGAAACACCGAACCGCCCCCGCCGGAAGGGAATTCCGGTGGGGGCGGTCGCCTGTGGGGGGAAGGGAGAGGTTCAGCTCAGCAGGCGCCCAGGTCCTGCCAGACGCCCCATTCGCCTGTGGTGCCCGGCTCTTCGCCCTGTGTCCACCACTTGGCCTTCCAGACATGGCCCTTGTGGGAGACCTGCGTCGAGCCGGTGTACGCCGGGGTCGCGGACCAGGCCGGTGCCGTGCAGCCGGCCGGCGGGGCGGACGGCGACGGGGTGGGGTTGCTCGGGGAGGGGGCCGGGGCTGACGGGGTCGGGGTCGTGGCCGACGGGGTCGGGTCCGGGGTGGTCGAGCCGCCGACCGCCGTCACGATCTGGTTGAGCAGCGTGGTCTGTTCGTCGAGGCCGAGCAGCGAGTACATCATCGCGCCCGCCAGGCCTCGGCTGTGCGCATAGTCCGCGCGCGCCTGGATCGCCCGCTTGTCGAGGCCGGTGAAGAACTCCCCGTCCTTGTAGAAGTACGCCGCCTTCGCCTCGTCGTCCCAGAACGTCGTCGCCGCGTTGTCGACGATGCCGCCGAGCTCCTTGTAGTGCGCGATGCCTGCCTGCTGGCTGACCGGGCGGACTCCCGAGGCGCCGGTCGCGGACTGCGCGAGACCGTTCTTCGCGCCGGCCGGGACACCCTTCCAGCCGCGGTAGTAGAACTCGTACCCCAGCGTCAGCTTGTTCGCCGGGAAGCCGCCCGCGATGCCGTACGCCGCGCTCCCGTCCAGCCAGGAGTCGATGGCGTTGTCGATCGAGTACTTCTGCGTGCCCGGCGCGATCACGTCCGTCGGGTCGGAGGCCGGCGAGTACAACGGCGACTGGTGGTACGTCGGTCCGTCCGCGTCCCAGGCGCCGTGCATGTCGTACGTCATGATGTTCGCGTAGTCGAGGTACGCGCCGATCTTGTCCGTCTCGATGTTCTTGATCTTGTCCTGGCCTGCCGGGAGCGCTGCCGTCAGCAGGTACTTCTTGCCGCCGTGCGCCGCGCCGTACTCGTCGAGCTGCTTACGGAACTCCGCCAGCAGCAGCGTGAAGTTGGCCTTGTCCTCGGCGCCGTAGTGGTTGCCTAGGTGGCCGCCCTCCGAGCCCGGGTACTCCCAGTCGATGTCGATGCCGTCGAAGATCCCGGCGGCCGCGCCCGCGCCGCCGTAGCCGCCGTCGACCGGCAGGTCGCCCGCGATGTACTGCTTGACGCAGGAGGCGACCAGCTTCTTGCGGCTCGCGTCGGTCTTCGCGGCGTCGTGGAAGTACTTGGAGTAGGTCCAGCCACCGATCGAGATATTGATCTTGAGCTTGGGGTGCTTCGCCTTCAGCTCCTTGAACTGGTTGAAGACGCCCACGATCGGCTGGCTCCGTGTGTCGGCGACGCCGTCGACGCTGTCCGCCGCGGCGAAGGACTTCTGGTAGTCGGCGTACGAATCGCCTGCGCCGTCACCGGCGTTGGGGTTGGCGTCGTCGCCCGCCTTCTTGTTCGCCTCGAAGCAGGTCAGATCGGTGGGGTGGATATTGCCGAACGAGTAGTTGATGACGTCGAGCTTGTCCGCGATGCCCCGGGTGTCCAGGTGCTTGGGGTAGAAGGCGTTGCCGTACACGCTCCACTGGTCGTAGTACGCGATCTTCACCCCGCCGGTGGACGCGGCGGCGGTCGTGACGTCGTCGCGGGCCGCGGCACCGGCGGTGCCGAGGGCTGTGAAACCGGCCAGGGCGCCGGCGGCGAGCGCCGCGGTCGTCAGGGCCGCGAGCAAGGGTCTGCGGGAGCGCACGTACAGCCTCCGGGGGTGCGTGAAGGAACGAAACAACGGAATCCAGAAGGGGAGTTGGAGAAGAGATAGCGAGTCGGCCACCGCCGCGTCAATGGTCTGAACCAAATAAGGACTAGACCAATTTCTTGGAGAAACCGCTTGCCAGGCACCCGCACCCGGTATGCGAAACCGCCCGCCACCATCGGTGACGAGCGGCTTTAGGACTCCCTTAAGGGCCTGCGGGCAAGCGGTTCAGGAATGAACCACTCCACCCGGCAAATCGTAGGCATCCGCGATCAGTTCGTACGAGCGCAGCCGCGCATCGCCGCCGTGCGCATTGGCCGTGATCATCAACTCATCGGCGCCGGTGCGCTTCTGGAGGTCGTCCAGGCCGGTGCGCACCGCGTCCGGAGTGCCGTGGATGACGTTCGACAGCCAGCTGTCCACGAACTCCCGCTCCATGGCGCTGAATTCGTATGCCGCCGCCTCCTCGGGGGTGGGGATCAGCCCAGGGCGGCCGGTGCGCAGCCGGACCATCGACAGCGCGCCGGTCAGGACCTGGCGGCGAGCCTCCCGCTCGTCGTCGGAGGCGAGCGCGGAGACGCCGATCAGCGCGTACGGGGCGTCCAGGAGCTCCGAGGGGCGGAAGGAGTCGCGGTAGAGGTCCAGCGCCGGGACGGTGTTCTGCGCCGAGAAGTGGTGGGCGAAGGCGAAGGGCAGTCCGAGTACGCCGGCCAGCCGCGCACTGAAGCCGGAGGAGCCGAGCAGCCAGATCGGCGGGCGGGGCGAGGGGCCCTGGACCGGACCGGGGACCGCGTGGATACGGGCGTACGGATGGCCGTCCGGGAAGTCGTCGTCGAGGAACCGGGTCAGCTCGGCGAGCTGCTGCGGGAACTCGTCCGCGCCCTCGCTGAGCCGGTCGCTACGCCGCAGCGCGGCGGCGGTCGCACCGTCGGTGCCCGGCGCGCGGCCCAGGCCCAGGTCGACCCGGCCCGGCGCGAGGGCCTCGAGCGTGCCGAACTGCTCGGCGATCGCGAGCGGCGCGTGGTTGGGGAGCATCACACCGCCGGAGCCGAGGCGGATGCGCTCGGTGTGGGCGGCGAGGTGGGCGAGGATCACGGCCGGGGACGACGAGGCGACGCCCGGCATGGAGTGGTGCTCGGCGACCCAGTGGCGATGGAAGCCGCGACGCTCGGCGAGCCGTGTGATGTCCACGCTGGTGCGCAGGGCGTCGGTCGCGGTGCGGCCGCTGCCGACCGTCACCAGGTCCAGTACCGACAGCGGTACGGGTGCGGTTCCGTTCGCCGTGCCTCGAATCTCGTCCACCGGTGGGGCCCTCCTGCGCCTGAAGATACGTACAGCGCAGATCAACAGGAGGGACTCTCCGTTTATTCCCGCTTGGCGAACAGTGTGCCCAGTTTCGGCCCCCACACCCACGCCCTGCGGTCAGCGAGCCGCAGCCCCTCCCACACCGTCACCTGGTTGGCGGTGAGCACCGGCTTGCCCAGCATCTCCTCCAGCTCGGCGAGGTACGCCGCGGTGTGCAGGGCCGTGTCCGGCAGCAGCACCACCTCCGCGTCCGGATGGTCGCCCGCGCGCGCCAGCTCCAGCACCTCCGCCCGACCCCAGCTGCCCACCTCGGCCGCCGTGATGATCCCGCTCGCCCTGTCCGCGACCACCTCGGCGCCGGACGCCTTGAGGAAGGCGGTGAAGAGCGCGGTGACGTCCTCCGGATAGGTCGCGGCGACCGCGACGCGTGCCGCGCCCAGCTCCCGTACCGCGTGGGCGAAGGCGAACGACGTGCTCGACGCGGGCAGGCCCGCGGCCCGGGCGAGGGAGCGGATCTGCTCGTGCGCCCCCTCCCAGCCGTACACGAAGCTCCCGCTGGTGCACGCCCAGACCACCGACTCCGCTCCTTCGAGCCGGAGCTCCTCCACTCCCGCGGCGAGCCGCTGCGACGCGCCCATCTCCAGCAGCGCGTCGACGCGGTGTGCGTCCTCGCCGATGTCGGTGTGGACGACGGGCAGTCTGATGTCGCTGTCGAGCAGCACCTCGAACCGGGGATAGTCGTCCTCGGCCGAGTGTCCGGGGTAGAGAAGTCCTACCGTGGTCATGTCCAGCCTTCCTGTTCTTCGGGCTGAGCCTGCTGGGCCTGCTGGGGCTGCGGCGCCTGGTGAGCCGGCGGCACCTGCGGCGGCTCCGGCTCCAGGGCTTCCGGCTGCAGCAGCAGCGCCTGGTACGGGCCGACCGCGTGCACCCCGATTCCGCGCAGCGCCGCCCACATCGTGACCTGGTTCGCCGAGAGCACCGGCATCCTCAATTCGGCCTCCAGCTGCGGGATCGCGTCGTACGTCGGCAGATTCGTGCAGCTGATGAAGAGCGCGTCCGCCGCGCCCACCACCGCCTGCCGCGCCATGTCGACGACCGACCGGTACGGCACCTTCCAGATGTGCCGGGTCAGTCCCAGAAAAGCGCGGCCCGTGACCGTTACCCCAGCTTCTCCCAGATACTCCTCCAACGCCTGGGTCACCGATTCCGTATAGGGAGTGACGAGGGCGATACGGCCGGCGCCCAGCTCGTCGAGTGCTTCGAGCAGGGCGCCGGAGGTGGTCAGCGAGGGCACTTCCCCCGCCGAGCTCATCGCCTCGCACATGGCCCGCTCCCCGGCCAGGCCGCCGACGAAACTTCCCGAGGTACAGGCATAGGCGACCACCTCGGGCTCGGACGCGCCCAGCGCCCGTACCGCCTCGCGCAGCGTCTCGTGCTCGCTCACCAGGCGGGCCAGGTCCAACGAGACCTCGACGGGCACATACGGCGTACGGGTCAGACGCAGCGAGACATCGTCGGGGACCCAGCGCCACAGCTCCCGGTCCAGGGCGAAATCGAACGGGGCGACCACACCGACTCCGCGCTGTGGCCGTGGTCCGCCGAGAAAGGAGACATCCATCGCAGGCCCCCTTAGCGTGTTATTGACGACGTTAGGTTCGGGTGCGAGCGTGGGTCAATCCGTACATGTCAGACGTTACGAAACGGCTTCCGCTTGATGTCTGAACCCACCCTCCTCGTACTCGCGGCCGATCCCCCGCCGCGCCTCGGCCGGCTGACCGGACGGGTCCGCGTCCAGTACGCCGACGAGCAGACGCTCGCCTCTCAACTCCCTCACGCAGACGTCCTGTTGGTATGGGACTTCACCTCCGACGCGGTGCGCGTCGGCTGGCCGGGCGAGGGCCCGCGGCCGCGCTGGGTGCACACCCCGAGCGCGGGTGTGGACCGGCTGCTGTGCCCCGAGCTGATCGCTTCCGACACGGTCGTCACCAACGCCCGCGGAGTCTTCGAGGAACCGATCGCCGAATATGTGGCCGGACTGGTGCTCGCCATGGCCAAGGACATCCCCGGGACCCTGGAGCTCCAGCGGCAGCGGCGCTGGCGCCACCGCGAGGGACTGCGGGTCGCGGGTACCCGGGCGACGGTCGTCGGCGCGGGCCCCATCGGCCGGGCAGTGGCCCGCACGCTGGAGGCCCTGGGCGTCACCGTGGCGGTCGTGGGCCGCACCGAGCGGCCCGGAATCCACGGCACCCAGGATCTCGACCCGCTGCTCGCCCGCGCCGACTGGGTCGTCTGCGCCGCACCGCTCACCGATGCGACGCGCGGGATGTTCGACGGGCGGCGCTTCGGATTGATGCAGCCGTCGGCGCGCTTCATCAATGTGGGGCGCGGTCCGCTGGTCGTGGAGGACGATCTCGTCACGGCGCTGAACAACCGGTGGATCGCGGGCGCGGCCCTCGATGTGTTCGAGTCCGAGCCGCTCACGCCCGACAGTGCGCTGTGGGACGTCCCCGGGCTGATCGTCTCGCCGCATATGAGCGGCGACACGGTCGGCTGGCGGGACCGTCTGGGTGAACAGTTCGTCGAGTTGTACGAACTGTGGGAGGCCGGAAAGCCGTTCCCGAACGTGGTGGACAAGAAACGTGGGTACGTCCCCATGCATGATGTCTCCGCTGACTGACCTGACCGCACGCCAACTGCTGGCCGGCTACGAGGAAGGCGACTTCACCCCCGTCGACGCGACCCTCGCTGCGCTGGAACGGATCGAGGTGGTGGAACCGCTGGTCAATGCCTTCGTCCGGGTCGATGCCGAACAGGCGCTGACCCAGGCGCGGGCGTCCGCCGAGCGGTGGCACAGAAAGCAGCCGCAGGGGCTGCTCGACGGAGTGCCGGTGACGGTGAAGGACCTCCTGCTGCAGCGCGGCGTCCCGAACCTGCGCGGCTCCCGAACCGTACGGGCGGAAGGCAGTTGGGACGAGGACGCACCGTCCGTCGCCCGGCTGCGCGCGCACGGCGCGGTCTTCCTCGGCAGGACGACGACGCCGGAGTTCGGCTGGAAGGGCGTCACCGATTCACCGCGTCACGGGGTGACGCGCAATCCGTACAATCCGGCGCGGACATCCGGCGGCTCCAGCGGCGGCAGTGCGGTGGCCGTGGCGCTCGGCGCGGGCCCGCTGTCGATCGGCACGGACGGCGGCGGCTCGGTCCGCATCCCCGCGTCCTTCTGCGGGATCTTCGCCCTGAAGCCGACGTACGGACGGGTGCCGCTGTATCCGTCCAGCCCCTTCGGGACGCTCGCCCACGCGGGCCCGATGACACGGGACGCCGCGGACGCCGCGCTGATGCTCGATGTGATCAGCGGCGAGGACTGGCGGGACTGGTCACATCTGGGCCCGGCGGACAGCGTCCGCGACGGCCTCGCGGACGGGGTGAAGGGGCTGCGGATCGCCTACTCACCGTCCTTCGGCGGTCAGGTAGCAGTGCGTCCGGCGGTCGCGTCCGCGGTGCGGCGGGCGGTGGGGGCGCTGGCGGGGCTCGGCGCGTACATCGAGGAGTCCGATCCGGATATCGCCGACCCGGTGGAGGCCTTCCACACCCTGTGGTTCAGCGGCGCGGCCCGGCTGCTGCAGCATGTCGGCGCGGAGCAGCGGGAGCTGCTGGACCCGGGGCTGCGCGAGATCTCGGGGATCGGGGCGCGGTACAGCGCGCTGGAGTATCTGGCGGCCGTGGACACCAGGATGGAGCTGGGCCGGCGCATGGGGCGGTTCCACACCTCGTACGACCTGCTGGTCACGCCGACCCTGCCGATCACGGCCTTCGAGGCCGGGGTCGAGGCGCCGGCGCACTCGGGGCACCGCCGCTGGACGGGGTGGACGCCGTTCACGTACCCCTTCAACATGACTCAGCAGCCCGCCGCGACGGTGCCCTGCGGCGTGGACGAGGACGGGCTGCCGATCGGCGTCCAGCTGATCGGGCCGCGGCACGCGGACGCGCTGGTACTGCGGGCGGCGCACGCCCTGTACGAGTCGGGCGCGGCCGCGATGCCCGTGCCCTCTCCTACTGGGCCCGGCGGAAGCTGAGGGTCTCGCCCAGCGCACCCGCCCGCCACAGGTCGTGGCAGGCCTCGGCCATCCGGTCGAGGCCGTCGACCACCGAGCCCCAGACGATGCCGGGGACCCAGCCGGTGTCGCCGTTGAGCAGCAGGTTGTTGCGCTCGTAGAAGAGGGCGAGGTCGACGACAGTGCGGCGGCCGTGGTGGGCGGCCTGCTCCCCGTATCCGTACGACGCCGTGCCCAACTGCACGTCGGAGAAGGTGAAATAGCAGAGGTCGCCCGGAATGGGAGTCACCGTCGGATTCTCCAGCGGTGGTTCCTGCTCCGCGAACGCCGGCAGCAGTGCATAGATCTCATTACGGGCATACTTCGCGTGGTAGACATCCCCGGCCAGGGGCAGCGCGTCCCACACGGCAGCGCAGGTCAGCGGGGCCTTGTCGGTCAGCAGTTTCGCGGTGCACTGCACACCGCGCTTGTCGAGGGCTACGGTCACGTATCGGTCGGCCATCTCGTACGCATACCCCGCCTGGAGCCGGGTAGCCGCGCGGCCATGGCTCGTACAAGACAACCAGGATCGATACGCAGACGCACATTGCTGCTCGGCACCGCTGCTGCCGGCGCGCTCGGCGCCGCGGGCGCGGCGGGCTGCGCCCGGGTCCCTTCCGGGGACGCCCTGGCCCGGCTGAAGTCCCAGCGCACGGTGCGCCTGGGCATCGCGGGCGAGGTGCCCTACGGCTATGTCGACAAGAACGGCGAGTTCACCGGCGAGGCTCCTGAGCTGGCCCGTGTCATCTTCAAGCGGCTGGGCATCGACACCGTCCAGCCCGTGGCCACCGACTTCGCCTCGCTCATCCCGGGGCTCAACTCCCAGCAGTTCGATGTCGTCTCGGCCGGGATGTACATCAACAAGGAGCGCTGCCAGCAGGTCATATTCGCCGACCCCGAGTACCAGATGCTCGACTCGTTCATCGTGCGCAAGGGCAATCCCAAGAACCTGAAGACGTACGAGGACGTGGTGAAGGCCAAGGCGAAGTTCGCCACCGGCACCGGCTATGCGGAGATCGACTACGCGGTCGCCGCCGGCTACCCGGAGAAGGACATCGTCATCCTCCAGGACCAGGTGGCGGGGCTGAACGCGGTCGAGTCGGGCCGGATCGACGTCTTCGCCGGCACCGCGCTCACCACCCGCGAGGTGGTGAAGAAGAGCGCGAAGGCGGAGGCGACCGAGCCGTTCGCGGCCGTGGTCGACGGCGAGAAGAAGATCGACGGCGGCGGGTTCGCCTTCCGGCCCACCGACACGGAGCTGCGCGACGCCTTCAATCTCGAGATCCACAAGATGAAGAAGAGCGGCGAACTCTTCCGCATTCTGCGGCCGTTCGGCTTCACCGAGAACGAGATGACCAAGCTCACTGCCAAGGAGCTGTGCCAATGACAGCCGGACTCTGGCAGAACTGGGTGCTCCCGGGTATCTGGATAACCGTCCAACTGCTGGTGTACAGCGCGGCGCTGGCCGCGGCGGTCGCCTTCACGGTCGGCATCGCCCGCACCCACCGCTCACGCTTCGTCCGCTTCCTCGCGGGCTTCTACACCGAGATCTTCCGCGGCACATCGGCGCTGGTGCTGATGTTCTGGCTGTTCTTCGTGCTGCCGCCGCTGCTCGGCTGGCAGCTGGTCCCGATGTGGGCCGCGGTGCTCGCGCTCGGCCTCTCCTACGGTGCGTACGGCGCCGAGATCGTGCGTGGCGCGCTGAACTCGGTGACTCCCGCGCAGCGCGAGGCGGGGGTCGCGCTGAGCTTCACACCCTGGCAGCGGATGCGGCTGATCCTGCTGCCGCAGGCGGTGCCGGAGATGATCCCGCCGTTCTGCAATCTGCTGATCGAGCTGCTCAAGGGCACGGCGCTGGTGTCCCTGCTCGGCGTGGGTGATGTCTCCTTCGCCGCGTACCTGGTGCGCCTGGCCACGCAGGAGAGCGCGCAGATCTACACCATCAGCCTGGTGATCTACTTCGTGCTCGCGTTCGTCGTGACGCGCTCCATGAAGGCGCTGGAGAAGAAGACCAAGCGGAACATCGGCATCGCGGTTCCCGGAAGCGGCCCCGGTGCGTGGTTCGCCGGGCGAGCCGTCACCACTACCACCTCCGGAGGTGGTTCGAAGTGACCTGGGACTGGTCCGCGGTCGCGGACTTCATGCCGCGCTTCTGGGACGGCGTGCTCGTCACGCTGCAGATCCTGGTGCTCGGCTCGCTGATCTCCTTCACGCTCGGCCTGGTCTGGGCGATCGGTTTCAGGGCGCCGACCCGTTTCGTACGGTGGCCGGTGAACGTCTTCACGGAGTTCATCCGCACCACCCCACTGCTGGTGCAGCTCTTCTTCCTCTACTTCGTACTGCCGGAGTGGGGCGTGCAGTTCTCGGCGCTGACCACCGGCACGATCGCGATCGGGCTGCACTACTCGACGTACACCGCACAGGTCTACCGGGCCGGTATCGAAGCCGTGCCGGCCGGTCAGTGGGAGGCGGCGAAGGCGCTGAGCCTGCCCGCCCACCGCACCTGGTTCGCGGTGATTCTGCCGCAGGCGATCCGGCGCATCACTCCGGCCCTCGGCAACTACGTCATCGCGATGCTGAAGGACACACCGCTTCTCGCCGCGATCGGCGTACTGGAGATGCTGCAGCAGTCCCGGCTGGAGAGCGCCGCGACGTTCCAGTACACCGAGCCGCTGACCGTGATCGGCATCGCCTTCATCCTCATCGCCTACCCGGCTTCTCTTCTCGTACGAGCCCTGGAGCGCCGCCTTGTCTCCTGACAGCACCCCCGACACCACGACCCTCGACACCACGACCCCCGGCACGTCCGGTGAGCTGATCCGCTTCGAGAATGTGACGAAGAACTTCGGCGACAACACCGTGCTGGACGACCTCTGTTTCTCGGTGAAGCCCGGTAAACACGTCACGCTGATCGGCCCGTCCGGCTCCGGCAAAACCACGATCCTGCGGCTGCTGATGACTCTGGAGTCGCCCGACCGGGGCACGATCCGGGTAAATGGGCAGCGCCTGTTTCCGGCCGCCGAGAAGGAACGCCGCGAGGCACGCAAGCAGATCGGCATGGTTTTCCAGCAGTTCAATCTGTTCCCGAACATGACCGCCCTGCGGAACATCACCGAGGCCCCGGTGCGGGTGCTCGGCATGTCCAAGGACGAGGCGGAGGAGCGCGCCAAGGGGCTGCTGGACCTGGTGGGTCTCGGCGACCGCTGCGACGCGAAGCCGACGCAGCTGTCGGGCGGCCAGCAGCAACGGGTGGCGATCGCCCGGGCGCTGGCGATGCGGCCGCAGGTGCTGCTCCTTGACGAGGTCACGTCGGCGCTCGACCCTGAGCTGGTAGCCGGTGTGCTGGACGTGCTGCGGGACATCGCCCGCTCCACCGACATCACAATGCTCTGCGTCACGCACGAGATGAACTTCGCCCGGGACATCTCGGACGAGGTGCTGATGTTCGACTCCGGCAAGGTCATCGAGTCCGGATCCCCGGAGAAAATCTTTTCCGAACCGGAGCACGAACGTACTCGCGAGTTTCTCGGTGCGGTGCTCTGACCACTTACTCCTACCGATAAGTGTGACCCTGGCATATGCCAAGCGAGTGCGCCCCAGCGTATGAGGCTGGGGCGCACCATCATTCTCGCCAACAGCAGCCCTCTGAACGGCTCTTGGCCGCTATCGTGGTAGGGAAACTTGCGGTCACAACCTGCTAGGGGGAAACCGTGGCGCTGAAGCCCGAGCCGACCGCGCCGTTCCATTCCATACAGTATGTCCTGCGCGTGCTGGAAACGATCTCCAAGCACGGTGGCGGTGTCACCGATGTCCAGGTCGCGCGCGAGACAGGTCTGCCGACCGGCCACCTGGCCCCCATGCTGGCGATGCTGCGCCGCGAGGGCTATGTGGAACAGGTCACGGACGGCGCCTATGTGATCGGCGACTCACTGATCCTTTTGGGCTCCGGGGTCACCCGTCAGCAGGCACTTCAGGCGAAACTGCAGGAGACCCTCGCCGAACTGCGCGACTCGGTCGGCGCGGCGGTCTACATCAGCCGGTACATCGACGGCGAGGTGAAGATCACCCAGTTCGCCGACAGCCCACGTACGCCGAAGGTCAACGAGTGGGTGGACTTCCGCTCGGCGGCCCACGCGAGCGCCGTCGGCAAATGCCTGCTGACCCAGCTCGACCAGAACGGCCGCCGCGACCACCTGTCGCGCCACAAGATCGCCCGCCTCACCTCGCGGACGATCACCAGCGAGAAGCTGCTCTTCTCCAAGCTGGACAGCCAGCCCCCGACGGTCCCGATGCTGGACCTCCAGGAGTACGCGGTGGGCACAGTCTGCGCGGCGGTTCCACTGACGGCCGGCTCCGCAGTGGGCTGCCTGGCACTGTCCCTCCCGATCGAGCACGCCCACCGGCTGCGCTCGGCGGCGGACACGCTGAATCGCAAGGCGGCGCCGGTGGTGCTGTCGCTGGCGATCTAGGGCGGACGCGGCCGGGTGTCCGAAGCACCCCTCGGGACCAGGTAGTATTACCGAGTCATCAGCCACCGCGCGGCTGGTGCCAGTAAGCGCCGCTAGCTCAGTTGGTTAGAGCAGCTGACTCTTAATCAGCGGGTCCGGGGTTCGAGTCCCTGGCGGCGCACAGCTGATCATCTGGGGCTTCTCGGTCATCCGAGAAGCCCCAGATGCGTGTCCGGACCGGAACCCACATCGTTCAGGTCGTGAGCAGACCCGCCCTGCCGTGGTGCCCGTACTGGTCCAGCAGCGTCGTCCTGTCCGCCTCCGTCAGCCGGCGGTAGCCGCTCCTGCCCGGCTCCGCCCACCACACCTCGCCGCTGCCCTCGCCGTTGCCGAAGCCCTCGCGCCGCAGCGCCACGCGGTGGATCTTGTTCGTCGCGGTCACCGGCAGCTGCCGCAGCACCCTCACGAAGCGCGGCGCCATCTTGGTACCCAAGTCCGGCTGCGACGCAAGGAAATCCCCGAATCCCACCGGATCGAACGAGACGCCGTCCCGCAACGCGACCGCCGCCATCACCTGATCGCCCGCCACCGGGTCCGGCACCGCGTAGACCGCCACCCCCGCCGCGTCCGGCCACCGGGCCAGGATGTTCTCGATCAACGCGGCGGCGAGGTTCTCGCTGTCCACCCGCAGCCGGTCGTCCGTGCGTCCCGCGAAGTACAGGAAGCCGTCCGCGTCACGGAAGAAGAGGTCGCCCGTCCAGTACCAGCCGCCGCGGGTCCGGGCCGCGTCCGCTTCCGGGTGGCGCCAGTAGCCCTCGAACGGGCTCGGCCCCCGGTTCACCAGCTCCCCTATCGCATCCGACCCGTTGAGTAGCCGTCCGCCGGCGTCCAGTACCGCGGCCGCCCGCTCCTTCCCCGTGTCGGGGTCGACCACCGCCAGGTCGTCCTCCGGGCTCGCCCTGCCGATCGCGCCGGCCGGGGTGTCGGGGGTGCGCTGGATCGCCGCGCCGCCCTCGGAGGAGCCGTAGCCCTCCACCAGCCGCACCCCGAATCGCGCCTCGAAGCGCGCCGCGTCCACCGCGCCGGCCTCGGTGCCGAAGCCGAGCCGCAGCCTGTGCTCGCGGTCGTCGTCCCGTTCGGGCGTGGCCAGCAGGTACTGCACCGCCCGCCCCACGTAAGTGAAGTAGGTCGCACGATACGTCCGTACGTCGTCGAGGAATCCGGAGGCCGAGAAGCGGCGGCGCAGCGCGACCCCCGCCCCGCCCGCGAGCGCCGGCGCCCAGTCCGCGATCACCGCGTTGCCGTGGAACATCGGCATGCAGATGTAGTGGACGTCGTCCTCGCGCACGCCGAAGTACCGCACCAGCGACGCGCCCGCCGCCGCCAGCCGGCCCTGGGTGCAGATCGCGGCCTTGGGCGCGCCCGTCGACCCGGAGGTGAAGTAGAGCAGCAGCCGACTGCCGGGCCCGACAGGACCGAGCGTGGCGTCGCCGGGTTCCGCGGCGGCGTACGGGGCGAGCAGCTCGGCGTAGGCGGCGTTGTCGGTATCGGTCACCAGCACCCGGACCCCCGGCAGGCCGAGCCCGTCGAGGAGGGGAAGGTGGGCGCGTTCGGTGACCAGCACCCGGCAGTCGGTGTGCAGGATGTCGCGGGCCAGTTCGGGCCCGCGCCGGGTCGGGTTGATGCCCGCCACGGCGGCCCCGGCCAGGGCCGCCGCACTGAGCCACAGGGGAAACTCCGGGGTGTTGTCGAGCAGTACCCCGAGATGCGGCTCGGCTCCGCGCGGCAGGAGATCCACGAGGAGCGCGGCCCGTGCGGCGGCGCCCGCGGCGACCTGGTGGTGGCTGAGTGCGAAGTCCTGGCCGCTCAGCCCCACCCGGTGGTCGCCCCATTGGCGCTGTACGAGCTCCGCGAGGGTGCCTGCTTCCGCGTTCCTCATGGCGCCGCACGGTAGCTGACTATCCGTCAGAACTGAACATCCGAGCAGGCATAGAAGGCGTTGACGGTGTCGTGCACCGTCCACACCGCGAGGATCAGATGCCGGCCGGACTTCGACGGCAGCGTCCCGGAGTGGCTGAGCGTGGACGGCGGGCGCTGGCCGTTGTACGGGATGGTCAGGAACGGCTGCGACTCGAGCGAGGCACGGGTGAGCTTCTGGCTCGGATTCCAGCCGTTCTTGGTGATGTAGTACTTGAAGTCGGTCGTCGCGTGCATGGCGGTGAACTGCCACCGGAAGGTGTAGTTCTGCCCCGAGGAGACCTTGGTGGTGGGCCAGGTGCCGTCGCGCGGGTCGTCGAGCTGCGCGAAGCGGCTGTTGCCACCGGCGCAGATCGTTCCGTCGGCCGGACCCGCCGCCGGGAAGCCCTTGGGGCCTTCGGCGCTCTGGGGTTCGTAGATGATCTCGCCACAGTTGGCGACCGTGCGGTTGGCGCATAGTTTCTGGCGGCTGATGGGCGAGTCGGTGTAGCCATGGCTGCTGGCGCTGCCGGTCGCGAGCATGGTGGTGCCCGCCACTACGAGGCCGACCACGCCCGCGCATATCTTCTTGCGCATGCTTCGCTCCAGGAAAACGTGGGGGAGTTCTGTGGGCCGTGCTGCACGCGTGCGGTGGTACGCATTCCGGTTTCCGGTCTAGACCAAGGCCCAGAGTATTAACAGAACTTGAACATGTCCAGACCAATCACGCACCTTCCGCGGGCCCCGAACCCCCTTGATGGAAGGCGACGGTGAGGTCCTTGACCAGAGCCTTGCGCTCGTGGTCGTCGAGCGCGACGAGCCCACGCCCGGTGAGCCGGTTCACCGCGTCGTCCACCGCCTTCACCACCGAAGTCAGCTCGCTGTCCCGGTGCTTGGCGTCGATCGCGGCGATCCGTCGGCGCTGCATCGCGACCGCCACCTCCGGCGCGTACTCGATCCCCGTCGGTTGCGCCGAGAAGAGCTCGATCCCCACCGGAGCGCACTCCGCCGACAGCAGACGCGTCAGCGCGTCGCCGACCGCCTCGGCATCGCGCAGGGTGGGTGCGTCCTCGTGGAAGGCATCGGCCGGCAGCTGCGAGAGCACCCGCGCCATCGCCGCCTCGACCTGCTCGCTCAGATAGTTCTCGTGGTCCTCGACGCCGAGCGCCGCCCGCGCGGTGTCCTTGACCCGCCACACCACGAGCACCACGACGCGCAGCGCCGTGCCGTCCGCGTCGACCGCCGGCATCGGTTCGCTGCGCCAGTGCCGCAGCCGCACGTCGACCCCGCGGCGCAGCAGCAACGGATTGACCCACACCAGCCCCGTACGCCGCACACTCCCCTGGTAGTCGCCGAAGATCGTCAGCACCCAGGCGTGTCCGACCCGGCCGCATCCCAGCCCGCCGAAGGCGAAGAGCGCCAGCACCACGCCCAGCGTAAGCAGGCACCACAGCCCGATCCCGATGCCGTTGAAGGGATACGAGGGCAGCCCGAGCAGCCTCGTCAACCTGCCCGGCAGCGCTCCGACCCCCCACAGCAACGCGCCGATCCCGGCCAGCGCGCACAGCCCGGCGACCACCCCGGTCCAGCCGGGCAGCGCGGGCGCGGCCCGCTCGACCAGGTCCGGATCGACGGGCGGCGCGGGCCGCGGTGGGACGACAGCGGACCGCGGCACCGCGGTTCTGCGGCCGACCTTCGGCTGCTCGCCGGTGCCGTGCCGCCACCCGACGACGGCGGACCGCGGGGCGAGCGGCAGGGAGTCGTCTTCGCGGAAGAGGAGATGCACCGGGATCTCGGTGGTGACCTCCTGGGCGATGACCGGGGTGTGCCGCGGGCTGTCGGACGGCACGGTGCCGTCCGGCTCCGGGGTCGTGGTGTTCATGACTGCCACCTCCACTGGTCGTTCCGTACTGCCGTCGCCGTGCCGGTCGGCTCCGTCGGCCGACTGCGCCGGACTGCCGCGCCGTCAGGCGAAGAGCCGCCGCCAGGTCTCGGGTCCCGGGAAGCCGTCGGCCGCGGCGCCGCGCCAGCCCTGGGCCTGCTGGAACGCCTCGACATTGCGCCGGTCCGCCTCGCTCCATGCCGGTCCGGGCCCCGATGTGTAGTGCTTGCCGTAGCCGCGCTTCACCAGCTGCCGGCCGAGCTGGGTGACGTGACTACTGGACCGGCCGGGAAGGAAGTAGCCGCGCCCCGGGTAGGCGGGCGCGACCGCGCTCTTACCACCGGGCCCGCTCGCCCCACCGATGATGTTCCGGCCCTTCTTGGTCACCAGCAGCCGCCAGGTGCCCGGCCCCGGCATCCCGTCCGCCTCCGCGCCCTGCCAGCCCTGGGAGAGCTGGAACGCCTGCGTGGCCAGTCGGTCCATGTCGTCCCAGCGCGATTCGGGTCCCTGGGGGTAGAAGTGCTTTCCGCCGCGGCTGGAGAGCAGCTCGGCGAGCCGGGTGACGTACTTGTTGTTCGCACCGGGTCCGAAGGCCGTCCTCCCCGGATAGGCGCCCGTGACGGGGTTGGCGCCCGTCCCAGGATTGGCGCCCGTCCCAGGGTTGGCGGCTGTCCCCGGGTTGGCGGCCGTCCCGGGATTGGCGCCCGTCCCCGGAACGGTGGCGACGGACGGCGCTTCCACCACGCCGCCGCTGAGGCCCTTGTAGCGGTAGGGCAGGTACTTGCTGGAGTTGGTCCAGTACGCCAAGGGCGTGGCCTGCCTACGGGCCTGCGGCTTCACCTGCTCGTACGCGATGTAGGAGGTGTGCGTGTAGTCGGTCCAGCCGCCGAAGAGCACGACATGCGAGCCCCGGGTCGGATTGTCCGGGTTGTGGAAGAGCAGAATGTCGCCGGGCTGCAGCTCCTCGCGCGTGATCAGGGTGGCGTACTCGGCGAGGCTCCCCGTCCACTCGTTGCCTGCCAGACCCCATGCCATCGAGACATAGCCCGAGCAGTCCTGGCGGTATCCGTCGGTCCAGTACAGCTCCATGCTGTACGGGACCCCCGCGCTCACCCATTTCTTGGCCCGGTTGATGATCTCGGCCCGGGTCGTCTTGCGCAGCGGCGCGGCGGCCGTGGCCGACTTGCCCGTGGGTCCGTGCAGCGGTCCGCTGCGGCCCTGCTCGGTCACGGGCACCGGGTCGGCGGTGGCTTGCGCGTCGACGGCCTCGCCCGGCCGCGCGGTACCGGCAGCCGCGGGGCCGACGGCGTCCGCCACTCCTGCCCCACCGCTGCCGAGCACCACGCCCGCCGTGGCGAGCACGGCCAGCGCCCGGCGTAAGCCGTGCGCGTTCGGGTGGCCTCCGGCCGCGAGGATGCGGCGCTGCTGGGCACAGCCCGCGCAGCCGCAGTCGGCCGCGGGCTCGTACTCCTCGAACACCGGCACGGTCATACGGACCCTCCGCACTCATCAAGTTCTTTTGGCTCTGACGCACGGGTGCCGGCGTCCACTGCCGGCGCCCCCTGTCAGCCGCCAACTGTCCCGTCTCATCGCATTTTGACGGAATGAAGGTAATAAAAGACGATTCGACAGGCCGGAATGATCAGAGAATGGTCATCAGCACCCGCGGCTGTCGGGTAGAGTTCTCCAGGTCAGCAGGCGCCGCTAGCTCAGTTGGTTAGAGCAGCTGACTCTTAATCAGCGGGTCCGGGGTTCGAGTCCCTGGCGGCGCACGCAGAACTGAGGCCCCCTCACCACACATGAGGGGGCCTTGGTCGTACATACAGACGTTTTCAGCCACTCCAGCCCCGATGCGACCTTCTCGCAAGAGGGCCTCAAATCGCACATATAGCCGATTAACGCCCCGTTTCACCCTTGCGATCATGACGGGGGGTCGTAGACCCTGTCCTGGAGCCAATACCCTCAATGGGGCATCCCTTTAGCACAGTTGGGCGTATTTGGAGAGGATAATCCCGTTGCAGGGACACGGGATAGGGGTCCCGTTCACAGATCGAACACGCTACGGGCATCATGCAACCAGCAGGTGACCGTTTCGTGTCTGTAGTGACGGTGGCCCGCCACTGATGCGTCCAGGACTGATGGTCAAGGGGGACCGACGGCCAGGACTAAACGACCGACCACAGCTCACGCAGCCAGCTTGCGTGCGGGGGGATGACTCATGACGTCGACGCCAGACGGCGCCCGGCAGCCCAACGACCCTTCCCGGACGACTCAGCTCCGGATACCGGCGCACCTGCGCACCGCCGGGCAGCGGCTGCGCCCCAAGAAGGCACTGCCGCGGTACGACTACGAGCACTACAGCAGGCTCGCCGGTCCCCTGACCCAGCCCGACCCGGCCAAGCCGTACACCGTGCAGTACCGCTCGCTGCTCTCGCAGGAGCCGCACCGTATCCGGGCCGCCCTGCTGCTCGGCGCCGCGCCGCTGGTCTCGCTGGGCCTGTTCGCCTGGCTGATGCAGCCCCAGCACTGGACCGAGCGCGACCCGAACCTCAAGAACGACACGCTGCTCATCCTCGACGTCGTCATGCTCGTCTCGATCGGTCTGATCGAGCTCTTCCGCACGCTGAACGTCCTGTCGAACGCGCACGCCACGCTGGTGGCCCGCGACCCGGTCCCCGTGGTGCCCGAGACCGGCACCAAGGTCGCCTTCCTCACCTCCTTCGTACCGGGCAAGGAGCCCCTGGAGATGGTGACGAAGACGCTCGAGGCGGCCGTGCGGATCCGGCACCGCGGGCTGATGCACGTCTGGCTGCTCGACGAGGGCGACGACCCCGCCGTCAAGGAGGTCTGCGCGCGGCTCGGCGTCCACCACTTCTCCCGCAAGGGCGTTGCGCACTGGAACCAGGCCAAGGGACCGCACCGGGCCAAGACCAAGCACGGCAACTACAACGCCTGGCTCGAGGCGCACGGCGGCAACTACGACTTCTTCGCCTCCGTCGACACCGACCACATCCCGCTGCCCAACTACCTGGAGCGGATGCTCGGCTACTTCCGCGACCCGGACGTCGGCTTCGTCATCGGCCCGCAGGTGTACGGCAATTACGACACCTTCGTCACCAAGGCCGCCGAGTCGCAGCAGTTCCTCTTCCACGCCCTGATCCAACGCGCGGGCAACCGCTACGGCGCGCCCATGTTCGTCGGCACCTCCAACGCCGTACGCATCAAGGCGCTCAAGCAGATCGGCGGTCTGTACGACTCGATCACCGAGGACATGGCGACCGGCTTCGAGATGCACCGCGCCAGCAACCCGGACACCGGGAACAAGTGGCGTTCGGTCTACACCCCGGACGTGCTGGCCGTCGGCGAGGGGCCCACGGCCTGGACCGACTTCTTCACCCAGCAGCTGCGCTGGTCGCGGGGCACATACGAAACGATCATGAAGCAGTACTGGAAGGGCTTCTACTCCCTGCCGCCGGGCAAGCTCTTCAACTACACGATGATGATCATCTTCTACCCGATGTCGGCCCTCAACTGGATCCTGGCGGCGCTGAGCTGTGCGCTGTTCCTGGGCATGGGCGCCTCCGGTGTGCAGATCGACCCGACGATCTGGATGATGCTGTACGGCAACGCCTCGGCGCTCCAGATCGGCCTCTACATCTGGAACCGCCGCCACAATGTCTCACCGCACGAGCCCGAGGGCTCCGGCGGACTCGCGGGCATGGTGATGTCCGCGCTCTCCGCGCCGATCTACGCACGCTCGTTGATGGACGCCGTACTGCGCCGCAAGAGCAAGTTCGTCGTGACCCCCAAGGGCGACTCGTCCAGCCCGGACACCCTCTTCGGCACGTTCCGGATCCATCTCTTCTTCATCATCGTCTTCGGCGGATCGCTCGGCTTGTCCTTCTACTTCGGGCACGACCATCCGGCGATGATCACCTGGGCCACGCTGGCCCTGCTGATCACCGCGGCCCCCATCTTTGCCTGGCGGCACGGCATCCGCGAGGAGAAGAAGAAAAAGCGCAGAAGGCGGCACGGCGGCGGACAGCCGCCCGCCGCCACCTCGGAGGCCCATCTGCCGCAGCAGCGGCCGCAGCCTGCCATCACCGACCAGACCATGCAGATCGCCCTTGGGGGACGTAAGAAATGAGCACGATGCCCGTGCGGCCGAACCACCGCAAGAACCGCGCCCGTCGTGTGGCGATAAGCGCGGCGGTGGTCGTCGTGGTGGCCGGTTTCAACGGGCCGGCGATGTGGCGCTTCGGCTCGGAGCAGTACCACGACTACAAGATCAACAAGCCGGAGTACAAGGCGGCCAACGGCCACTGGGACTTTCTGGACGTCCCCGCCGAGTACAAGATCAATACGATTCACGCCGCGCTGCTGCACACCGGCAAGGTGCTGCTGATAGCGGGCTCCGGCAACAACCAGAAGAACTTCGACGCGAAGAAGTTCGAGTCGGTGCTGTGGGATCCGAAGACCAACGACTTCAAGATGATCCCCACGCCCAAGGACATGTTCTGCGCCGGGCACACCCAGCTGCCCGACGGAAAGCTGCTGGTCGCGGGCGGCACCAAGCGGTACGAGAAGCTCAAGGGCGACGCCACCAAGGCAGGCGGCCTGATGGTCGTCCACAACGAGGACCCGGACGAGCCCAAGACCCTGCCCGCCGGGACGAAGTTCACCGGCAAGCAGGGCGGCAAGACCTTCGTCTCCAAGGACCCCGTCCTGGTGGAGAAGGCGAAGAAGGTCTTCGACAAGAAGACCGGCAAGTTCCTGCGCAACGATCCCGGGCTCGGCCGTATCTATGTCGAGGCCGAGGAGTCCGGGAAGGAATACGAGACCGGCACCGAGGACAACTACCGGGTGCAGGGCCTCAACGGCGCGGACGCCCGCAATGTCTACGGCATCGCGCAGAAGCTCGCGCTCGACAAGAAGGACTTCCAGGGCATCAAGGAGGCCTACGAGTTCGATCCGGTGGCGGAGAAGTACATCACCGTCGACCCGATGAACGAGGCCCGCTGGTACCCGACGCTGACCACACTCAAGGACGGCAAGGTCCTCTCGCTCTCCGGTCTCGACGAGATCGGGCAGATCGTCCCCGGCAAGGACGAGATCTACGACCCCAAGACAAAGACCTGGAAGTACACCGGGATCATCCGGAAGTTCCCCACCTATCCGGCGATCTTCCTGATGGACAACGGCAAGCTCTTCTACTCCGGCTCGAACGCCGGGTACGGACCCGCCAACGTCGGCCGTGATCCGGGCGTCTGGGATCTGAAGACGAACAAGTTCGACAAGATCCCGGGCCTCAGCGACCCGGACAGGATGGAGACCTCGGCGACCGTCATGCTGCCGCCCGCCCAGGACCAGCGGTTCATGGTCATCGGCGGTGGCGGGGTCGGCGAGTCCGAGAAGGCCAGTGAGAAGTCCCGGCTGGTCGACCTCAAGGCCGCGAACCCCCGCTTCAAGGACGGCGCTTCCCTGGAGAAGGGCACCCGCTACCCGAGCGCCTCGCTGCTGCCCGACGACTCGGTCCTGGTCACCGGCGGCTCCGCGGACTACCGCGGGCGCGGCGGCTCCAATGTCCTCCAGGCGCGTACGTACGACCCGAGGACGGGCACGTACAAGCGGGTCGCCGATCCCGCGGTGGGGCGCAACTACCACTCCGGCTCGGTGCTGCTCCCCGACGGCCGCGTCATGATCTTCGGTTCGGACTCGCTCTTCGCGGACAAGGCCAACACCAAGCCGGGCGTCTTCGAGCAGCGCATCGAGATCTACACCCCGCCGTACCTCTACCGGGACTCCAAGCCCGAGGTGAGCGGCGGGCCGAAGGCCATCAAGCGCGGGGACACGGGCACGTTCAAGGTCAAGAACGCCGCGTCCGTCAAGACGGCGAAGCTGCTGCGGCCGAGCGCCGTCACGCATGTCACCGACACCGACCAGCGCTCGATCGCGCTGGACATGAAGAAGACGGCGGACGGAATCCAGGTCACCGTGCCGAAGAACCGGGCGCTGGTGCCGTCCGGCTGGTACATGCTCTTCGTGACGGACGACAAGGGCACGCCGTCCGAGGGCGTGTGGGTCGAGGTGCCGTAGGTCCGCAGGTCCGTAGGTCCGTGGCGCCGCAGGCCCACAGGCCCGTAGCGCTTGACCGTACGTGGGAGGGCCGACAGCTTCCTCAGCTGCCGGCCCTGTCACGTACCGCTACCGCGAAAGCTACTTGGTGCCGCGCGCCAGACCGAGCGCGTACTCCGGCCACCATTCGCCCGCCTTGGGCCCGCCCTTGCAGTCCCCGTCCGACTCACCGGGCCGCTTCACCCACAGATACGCGTCGACCAGCGGGTCACCGGTCCTGGCGGTGGGCTCCTCGCCGAGCGCGCGGCCCGGCGGATTGCACCAGTTCTCCTTCGGGTCGCCGCCGGTGTACGGGCCGTTGCCGTTGCGGCTGGTGTCGATGACGAAGTGCTTGCCGCCGACCTTCGCCGAGAGCTTCTTGCCGAAGTCCTTGCTCACCGCGGTCGGAAAGAAGTTGGAGACATTGACGGAGAAGCCGTCCGCCTTGTCGACGCCGGCCCGCTGGAGCGGCTCGAAGAGCGCGTCGGGCTGGGACCAGCCGGCGTTGCCCGCGTCCAGGTACACCTTTGTGTTCGGCTGCTTCTTCAGCCGCTCGACCGCGCCCTTGAGCAGGTCGAAGCGCTCCTCGTGGAACTCCTGCGGCGTACAGCTGTCGACCAGGTGCAGCACCGCGTCCGGCTCCAGGATCACCGTGGCCCGCCGGTCGCCGATACCTCCCGCGACCTTGTCCACCCACGCCCGGTAGGCGTCGCCGTCGGCCGCGCCGCCCTTGGAGAACTGCCCGCAGTCGCGGTGCGGGATGTTGTAGAGGACCAGCAGCGCGTCCCGGTCGGCCTTGGCGGCCGCCTCGGTGAAGCCCTTCGCCTCGGCCTCCGGATTGTCCGGACCGATCCACTCGCCGACCGGCTGATCCGCGATCTTCCTGATCAGCTCGGCGTTCCTGTCGTCGCCGTCCTTCCGGTAGGAGTCGACCTGCTTGGCGGCATTCCCGTCGGGATTGACCCAGTACGGATCCTTCGCCTTGGGCTGCTGGCTCACCACCGGCTTCTTGTCCTTGTCCTTCTCCCCGTCGGACGAGCAGCCCGCCAGGAGCAGCACCGCCCCCGCCGCGGCCACGCACAGCCGGGCACGCCCGGTGCAACTCCCGTACATCCACTCCCCCTTGGGTGCACTCAATCCCAGGCCGTCTCCAGGCGCCCCGTCCCGGACAAGACCGGTCGAATCCATCCTGACACAACCGCCGTGAGCGTCACGAGACCGGTTCTCTTCGTGGACATCCTGTGACCGGGTTGCGGGGATACGATGTGCCAGCTGCTCTGTCGCACTCCCTGGAGGAGGGTTTGGTCAGTGCTCGTATGACTGCCCTGCTGGACGAGCTGGCGGTTCAGCGGACCGACGGACTCGACGCGTCCTTCGCGCGCCGGTGCACCGATGCCCTCGGCGTCGACGGACTGGCGGTCACCCTCTCCGGCGACGATTCCTTCGGCGAACTGGTGTGGGCGAGCGACCCACTGAGCGCCCAGCTGGACGACCTCCAGTTCACCCTCGGCGAAGGGCCTGGCATGGACGCTGTGGACGGCGGCGTGCTGGTACTCGACGCCGATCTCCGGCTGGTCCCGCGCGCACGCTGGCCGGGTTTTCTCTCCAGCGCGGAAACACTGGGACTGCGCGCGGTCTTCGCCTTTCCCCTGCAGATCGGAGCCATTCAGGTGGGCGTACTCACCTGTCGGCGGTCCACGCCGGGACCGCTCGACGCGACCGCGTTGTCCGATGCCCTGGTGTTCGCGGACGCGCTGACCCTGACCCTGCTGGGAGACGTGGCACACGGATTCGCCGAGCATGCCTCGCTGCACCGTGCCGAAGTGCACCAGGCGACTGGGATGATCGCAGTACGGCTGGGTGTCACGCCTGCCGTGGCGCTCGTAAGACTGCGAGCGTACGCATACGCGACAGAACGCCCCATCGTGGATGTGGCGAGGGACATCGTGGCGCGGAAGCTTCGGCTTCCCGCCGATGGGGCGGAGCGGGACGGCGACGACACCGGCACCCGAAGCCCTGACGGAGGTGGGTGACAAGAATGGACAGCACCTTGCGCGAACAACGGATCGCCTCGGCTTTCGTGGAGCTCGCCGACACACTCGTCGCCGACTTCGACGTGATCGAACTCCTGCACAGACTGTCGGGCCACTGCGTCGACCTGCTGGACGTCGAGGCCGCCGGACTGATGCTGGTCAACCAGCGCGGCCAGCTGCAGACCGCCGCGGCCTCCGACGAACGGTCCTGGCTGCTCGAGCTGCTGGAGCTCCAGCACAGGGAGGGGCCCTGCCTCGACACCTACGGAACCGGTACGCCGGTGCCGCCGATCTCGCTCGACAGCCGCGAAGCGAAGCTCCGCTGGCCGCAGTTCGCCGCACAGGCCCAGCAGTACGGCTTCGAGGCCACCTACGCCGTACCCCTGCGGCTGCGCGAGAACGTGATCGGCGCGCTGAATCTCTTTATGACGAAGCATCAGAAACAGCAGTCACAGGGGCAGGTGACACTGGCGCAGGCACTCGCGGACGCCGCCACGATCGGCATTCTGCAGCAGCGGACCATACAGCAGAGCGAACTCCTCGCCGAACAGCTGCAGTCGGCGCTCACCAGCCGGATCCGGGTGGAGCAGGCCAAGGGCATGCTCGCGGAACGGTGGGGCGTCTCCGTGGACGAGGCGTTCGAGGCAATGCGCCGGTACGCACGGACGAAGCGGGAGCCGCTCTCCCGCCTTGCGCAGCAGATCGCCGACGGCTCACTGCCCTCGGAGTCGCTACGGGAGGCCGCCGACGGGAACTGAGGGCGACGACCTCGCGACAAAGCGTCATCCGCCCTCTAGGCCGGACCATCTCCCCCGCCTAAAGTGTGGGGCAACGGCCCCGGTCCCCGGCTCACGCGCAACCGGACCACACGGCCTCCTGTGCCGGCCCCGGGCTTCTCCCGCAGCCCGGGCACCCGCGGTAGAGGACCGGCTCGGCCGGCGGCTCCGGGGGGAGCGCGTCGTCGGTCGAGCCAGGTTGCCGCCCTCCGCAGCCGTTTCACTTCTTGGCGACGCCGGTGAGATAGGCCGACACCACCACATTGGCGCTGTACGTGCGCGTCGCCCGGTCGAAGGTGCCGCCGCAGGTGATCAGCCGCAGCTCCGCGCGCCCGCCCTTGCGCGGCCCGTAGACCTTCCGCGGATCGAACCGGTCCCGGCCGAAGACCTGGACGTCGTCGATGGTGAACTCGGCGACCGAGCCGTCGGTCCTGGTCACCCGCACCTTCTCGCCCGGCCTGGCGGCACTCAGACCGTAGAAGACGGCCGGTTTCGACTCGGTGTCGACATGGCCGACGAGCAGCGCGGCACCCACCGCGCCCGGCTGCGTACCGCTGCCGTACCAGCCGACCGTGCGCGCCATCGCGTACGGGGGCGGATCCACGGCGCCCGTGGCGTCCAGGCCGCGCGGGACCACCGCCGCGGTGATGCCTATCGACGGTATGTCCACCTGGTGCGGCTTCGCCGGCTGGATCGGGTCGTGGGCGGGCGGCATGGGGACGCCGAGCGGACGGCCGACCGCGGCCACATCGCCGGTGGTGGGGGCGGAGCTGCCGCCAGGGCTGTCGGCGACCTCGCGGCCCCACAGCCACAGCCCGAGCAGCAGTACCGCCCAGGCCACCCCGATGAGCAGCCGGCCGTTGCCCGCCGGACGTTCGGCGGTGGACATGTCAGTCAGCGTCCGTACGCCGGCGCCGCGAGGTGCGGGAGGCCACGGCGACCGCCGCCACGCCCGCGAGGACCAGGCCGATCACGGTGTGCGGGACGCCGGGGCCCGCGTTCTGCCGGTTCACGCTCGCGTCCCGGGCGGCGAGCTGCGCGGCGGCGCCACCGCCGCCCGCCCGTACCGGCGCGACGGGCGTCGGCTGCTGGGCCGGCTGCTGGGCCGGCTGATTCGTCGGCTGCTGCGTCGACTGCTGGGTCGCCTGGTTCGTCGGCTGCTGGGCCGGCTGGTGCTGGAGGACCTGGACACGGCCCGAGGCGGAGTGGCCCTGGCCGTCGCAGGTGACGTTCACGTCGTACGCGCCGGGCTTCACGCCGGCTTTGACCATGGTGTTCCCGAACAGCTGGGTGTTCTGTCCGACCCGGCGCGACAGCTCGGCGTCCACGACGAAACCCTGCGACGCGACGGCTCCCGTCGTGCCCTTGCAGCCCGAGACACGGAGCTCCACCTTGCCGCCGGGTGCGGCGGCGGACGGGGCGACCGTGACCTGTACGGAATCGTCTGCGTACGCGGCGGTGGCGGCGGGCGCCAGGACGAGTACGGTGGCCGCCCCGACGGCACGGAGAGCAATCAAACCTGAACGCATCGTGAACCTCCTGATACCCAAAAGATTCACTCGCGCCGGGCGTTTTCGCATCCGCAGGAGCGGCCCACTGCTCCGTATGGCCCTCTGACGTGCTCAGATGCGGTCGACGAGATCCGCGATCGAGTCGACCACCGTGGACGGCCGGAACGGGTACTTGTCCACGGTCTCGCGGTTCGTGAGCCCGGTCAGCACCAGAAACGTCTCCATACCTGCTTCCAGGCCGGCCAGCACATCGGTGTCCATCCGGTCGCCGATCATGGCGCTGGTCTCGGAGTGTGCACCGATGGCATTCAGGCCGGTCCGCATCATCCCTCGGCGGAGGGGCTCGTCTCGTCGGGGTTGGTGCAGATGAACCGGGCCCCGCCGTTGATCAGCCGGATGGCCTTGGTGAGGGCGCTCGAAGCTGTACGTACGGGCCCAAAGGTAAGGGGCGATCATGACGGCGGCGAGGCTCGCGGGGGCAGAAATGCTTGACGTAGGTGGGTACGCACGCATCTCCGACGTTGGACAGATCGGAGACGGACGCGACGGACGCGAGGGGGTTATCCGGCAGCGTGAGGACGTCTACGACCTTGCCAAGCTGAAGCGGGTCAATGTCCACCGCATCTATGAGGACAACGACACCTCCGCCTACAAGAGGAAGGTCAAGCGCAAGGACTTCGAGGAGATGATCACTGACCTTGCGTCGGCGACCATCAGCGGCATCCTGGCCTACAACATCGACCGCATAGCCAGGCAGCCCCGCGACCTTGAGCGCCTGATCGACATCTACGAGCAGGCTCGCCGACCGATGATCTTCGCCACCACGGCAGGCGACTACGACCTCACGACTGCTGACGGGCGCTTCCAGGCCCGCATCTATGTGACCATCGCTAACAAGTTCTCTGCGGACGCTGCCCGCCGAGTCGCCCGGCAGAAGCTTGCCGAGGCAACGGACGGCAAGCCCCACAAGGGACAGCGCGCATTCGGATGGAGGGACGCCGAGCACGTAGACGAGAAGGAAGCCGAGATCCTTCGCAAGGCTCGCGAGGACATCCTGAACGGCAAACTCATCGCCACTGTTCACCGTGAGTGGGCAGAGGCACAGGTCCGCACTCCGCAGACCCCCGCAGGCAAAACCATCAGCTACACCAGCGTTAGGTACGTCCTCCGGAACCCCCGCCTCTGCGGATACCGCGCCTACATCCCCCAGGAACACCGCGAGCGGTCCGGACGTGTGGATCCCGTCGAGTACCTGGTTGAGCGCACGGACGGCACGCCCATCGTCGGCAAGTGGGAAACCATCTTTACGCCCGAGGAGTGGCGAGAGCTAGTGGACGTTCTCGACTCCCGCAAGAACACGGGCAAAGGTCGGAAGGTCGGGACCACGGTCACAAAGCGCCTACTTACCGGCATCGCCCGCTGTGGTAACTGCGGCTCGGGTCTGGCCTCCGCGATGTATCAGCGCGGTACGCCGAGCTATGAAAAGTACGGGTACTACTACCTGTGCAAGGTCGCCAATGGAGGCTGCGGGACACTGTCCCGCAGTGGACCTCCGGTTGATGACTACGTAGAGCAGATCCTCTTGGGACACCTCAAGAAGCAGGCTCAGGTTGTGACGCCGGCCGAGCGGGAAGACCCCGAGCTGGAGGCAGCCAAGGCCAAGCTCAAGCGAATCAACTCGGACAAGGCCGAAGCCCGCCAGCTCCGGGCCTCGGACATGCTCTCCTTGTCGGAGTTCGCCCGTGAGATCCGGCGCCTTGAGGACAAGGAACAGGAGTTGAAGGAGAAGGTGTCCACCCTCTCGGTCACTCCGATCCGGGCCAGCTCCGCCGCCAGCCGCATCGTTCGCGAGTGGGACAAGTTCACCGTGGACATGAAGCGGGCAGAGATCATGCGGAGCATTGAGGCCGTCGTCGTTAGCAAGGCAGGCAAGGGCGGTGCCCAGCGGGGCAAGTTCCGGCCTGAGTTGCTTGAGATAGTTTGGAAGTGACCGCACTCAACAGGCGCGGGCCACCTGTGTTCCGAGATGTGCGGCTTGACGGCTGCAAGTCCTGCCCTGAGTTGAGGACCAGGACAACCGTCACCAGCAGGTCGACCAGGCGCCCGAGGTCGCCGTTCAGGCTGTGGATGTGCCGAAGGCCTGATTGACGTCTCCTGAGTGTGGCGCTTTTGCCACTCTTCAACCGCGTTGAGATAACTCCGAGATCCGGAAGAGGCCCACATTCTTTGTCGTCCCCTGAGACGCAAACGGCCTCGTATTCGGGGGCCGCCGTCTGGTCCTGCTCGATCTTGTAAGGGACGTACCTGAAGACGCTACGGGTCACGTTCCGCCGCTCCTCGCGTTGGACACGGCCAAATGAGAGCCCTGCCCCGAGGCGATAGACGGGTGCTCAGGTCTGAGCCGTAGACCAAGACAGGACAGCCCCCTTCATAGTTTGGATGGAGGGGCCGTCCTCGTGTCGCCGGGGGCCTCTTGGCCCTGGTGTTGGCGCTTCGCGGGCTCTGTGGTGCGCACACCCTCTGGCCTGCGTCATAACGTCAAAGCGCTTGGGAAGAGGTGCTGAGTACGGTAGAGCCATGACAGAGCGCAAGCCGATCGAATCCTGGCTCACCGACATGGACGGTGTCCTGATCCACGAGGGCGTGCCGATCCCCGGCGCCGACGCCTTCATCAAGCGGCTGAAGGAGTCCGGGAAGCCCTTCCTGGTCCTCACCAACAACTCGATCTACACCGCGCGCGACCTGCAAGCACGGCTCGCCCGGATGGGCCTGGACGTGCCGGCCGAGAGCCTCTGGACCTCGGCCCTGGCGACCGCGCAGTTCTTGGACAACCAGCACCCCGGCGGCACCGCCTATGTCATCGGCGAGGCCGGTCTGACTACGGCCCTGCATGACATCGGCTACGTCCTCACCGACATTGACCCTGATTTTGTGATCCTCGGTGAAACGAGAACTTACTCATTCGAGGCGATGACCAAGGCCGTTCGCCTGATCAACAGCGGGGCCCGCTTCATCGCCACCAACCCCGACGAGACTGGACCGTCCGCCGAGGGAGCGTTGCCCGCCACAGGGGCGGTCGCTGCACTGATCACCAAGGCCACCGGCAAAGATCCTTACTTTGTTGGCAAGCCGAACCCTCTGATGATGCGAACTGGACTGAACACCATTGGAGCGCACTCGGAAACCTCCGCCATGATCGGTGACCGCATGGATACCGATGTCCTGGCCGGGCTTGAGGCTGGTATGGAAACGTTCCTTGTGCTCACAGGGTTGACGACCAAGGCGGACATAGAGCGCTACCCGTTCCGCCCAACCAACGTCGTGGACTCCATCGCGGACCTCGTCGAGCGCGTTTGATCGGCACCATCAACGCCGAGACCCCCGCATCGACAGTGGCGGGGGTCTCAGACTTTCTGCACGCGCCACAGGCGCCTTGTGCGCGAGCTTGGGCCGGTCGCGGCGCTTCGCGCCTGTCGTACTGTCAGGCCGCCAGAACCAGCCCTTTAGGCGCTTCGCGGCCTTCTGCGCCTGGAGGCCGAAGGCGACGTTGTCCTTGACGCGCATATGCGGGAAGAGCGCGTACTGCTGGACCACCATGCCGATGCCGCGCAGGTACGGCGGCAGCCCGGTGACGTCCCGCCCGCCGATGAACACCCGCCCGGAGACCGGCTGCACGAAACCGGCGACCGCCCGCAGCGCCGTCGTCTTCCCCGATCCGGACGGCCCCAGCAGCGCCATGAACTCTCCCGGCTCGACGGTGAGGTCGAGCGAGTCGAGCGCTGTGGTCTCGCCGTGCCTCCCGTAGGCGACCGAGACGTTTTCGAAGCGGATGCCGCTCGTCATCGGTCCGCCCCGGCGAGCAGGCCCGGCAACTCGGCGACCGAGCCCAGCACATGGGTCGCGCCGTACTGCTCGAGCTGCTCCTTGTCGTGTGCGCCGGTCAGCACTCCCGCGACGACGCCCGCGCCGGAGCGTACGCCGCTGAGCATGTCGTACGAGGTGTCCCCCGCGACCGCGATCTGCTGGACGCCGTCCACCGCGCCGGTACGCAGGAACGCGGCGAGCACCATGTCGGGGTAGGGGCGGCCGCGCCCGCCCGCGTCGGCCGGGCAGAGGGTGAGCTCCACCAGGTCCTGCCAGCCGAGCGCGGCGAGGATCGCGTCCTGGGTGGGGCGGGAGAAGCCGGTGGTCAGCACGACGGTGCGGCCCTGGGCCCGCAGCTCCTCAACGGCCGTCCGCGCGCCGGGAACCGGCGCGATACGGCCGGCGTCGACCAGCTCCGCGTACGCCTCCTCGAACGCCGCGTTGGCCTGCCGGGCGCGCGCCTCGTCACCGAAGAGATGCCGGAAGACGGAGATCTTCGACTCGCCCATGGTCGCGCGGACGTGGTCGAGCATGCCGGGCATCGAGTCCGGCTCGGCGCCCACGCGCTCCGCGGCCGACGCGAAGGCCTGCTCGACCAGTCCGCCGTCGGCGACGGTCGTACCGGCCATGTCCAGTACGACGAGGTTCAGCTTCGTCAATTTCCTCACCAGCCCAGTTCGTTCGCGGTTGTTTCGGCGATGGCGGGCGAGCAGGTCATGCCGCGCCCGCCCGGTCCCGTCACCAGCCACACGCGGTCGCGCAGCTGCTCCCGGTGCACGACACGGCTCTTGTCGGTGCACTGCGCGTACACCCCGGCCCAGCGGCGGCGGATCTTCGGCAGCGGCCGGCCGAGGAAGGACTCGACGACCTCGGCCAGGTGCTCGTACGGATCCTCGAGGGTGTCGAAGGCGAAGGGGTGCTCGTACTCGTGGGTGTCGCCGATGGTGAGCCCGCCGTCGCGGCGCTGCACCATCAGCAGCTGCATCCTGTGCGCGGCGGCGGTCGGCGTCTGGGCCTGCCCCGCGTTGAGCGCGTCCAGGGCATCGCTCGCGTACGCCGGGTAGTAGCGGAAGCTGTCGGCGTCGGCGATGGACGTGGTGAGCGGCTCGCCGAGCGGGTCGGTCTGCATCATCTGGAGGCGCACGCGGCGTACGGGGAGGCCGGGGGCAAGCTCGCGGACGAGACCGGAGAGCGATGCGCCCGTACAGAGGACGACGGCGTCGCCGGTGTGCACATCGCCGTGGTCGTCGCGGACGGATCCCTCACCGAGCACAGCGCGGACCTCGCGCCCGCCGAGGTATGTGTATCGCCCGGACGCCAACAGGGCGTTCTTCAGGGCGAGTTGGGCGGGCCGCGGCTCGACGGCGGCGTCCCGCTCGCACCACAGCGCCGCCGCGAACCCGCCGCGCAGCGCCGGGTTGATCCGGCGCGCCTCGGCGGCGGTGACCAGCTTGTAGCCGCGGGTGGCCGCGTCGGGCCTGGCCACGGCCGCCTCGGCGACGGCCAGCTCCAGGTCGTTCCGTACGGGAGTGAGCGAGCCGATGGCCCGGAAGCCGAGCCCGGGTACGCGCTCCCCGATGGACTCCCACAACTCGCGGGCGCGCAGCGCGGTTTCGAGCTCCTCGCCGCCGGCGCGGCCGCTGACCCATATCTGCCCGAAGTTACGCAGACTCGCGCCTCGCGCCTCCGTCTCGCGCTCGATCTGGACGACCTCGTGGCCGCGTTCCACTGCATGCCAGGCGTGCATGGTTCCCACCACGCCGGCTCCTACGACGATGACTCTCACGGCGGCAACGCTCCTGGGGACTGATGGCCCGGATGACTCCGGGCAGCAACGGGAGGGTGAACGGGCACCCAAACTTGGACTAGACCCGTTACCTTCTCGTTATCAGAGTGATGCGTCCAGAGTGCGTTGCGAAGTCGAGTCAGCCGTCGCCGGACCCTCAGCCCCCGCCCCCCGGCCCTCAGCCCTCAGCCCTCAGCCCACAGTCCTCGGCCCTCAGCCCTGATTCCCCAGATGGGCAGTGAAGCTGAAGCGGTCGCCGCGGTAGAGCGTGCGCACCCGCTCCAGCGGCTTGCCCGCCGTGTCCCGCGAGACGCGATGGAGCAGCAGCATCGGCAGGGCCGGCGGCGTACCGATCAGCAGCGCCTCACGCGGCGTCGCGAGCACCGTCTCGATCCGCTCGTCCGCATCACCGAAGGAGATCGCCAGGCGCTCGCGCAGATAGGCGTAGAAGGACGAATCGGGGTCGAAGTCCGCGTCCAGCCGCGGCACTCGGGCCACCGGGACATACGTGCTCTCCAGGCCGACCCGCTCGTCGTCCGCGAGCAGCACCCGCTCCATGTGCCAGACCGGTTCACCGCGCGCCGCCCCGATCTCGGCGGCCAGCGCGTCGGAACACGGGAAGCGGTCGAGGCTGATCAGGCTGCGGCCCGGCCTGCGCCCCTGGCGCCGTACGCCCTCGGTGTAGCTGGCGAGCGAGAGGGGCTGCTCCAGCTTGGGGCCCGCGACGACCGTGCCGCGGCCCTGGCGGCGCAGCCGGCCCTCCAGGAGCAGTTCGCGCAGCGCCTGGCGCACCGTCTCGCGCGAGACCTCGTACCGTACGGCGAGATCGCGCTCCGTGGGCAGCAGTTCCCCTTCGCCCAACTCCTCGATCAGGAGGGAGACACGGGCCTTGACGGCGTAGTACTTGGGGATGCGTCCGTGCTCCGGGATGCCGGAGCGGACAGCGGCGCCGGGCGCCTGGTCGTTCGGGTAGTCCACCCGGGAATGCTCGCAGACGGATGTGAACGCTCAGCGCCGCCGGGCACGCAGCCGCCGGGAGGCCAGGACCAGCGCCCCGCTGCACAGCAGTACGGCACCGAGGGCGGCCCCGAGGCGGAGCAGGGAGCCGATGCCGGTCGTGGCGAGCTCGTCGAGGGTGACGGAGGCCCCGGAACCGTCGTCGTCCACAACGGCGAAGCGGTAGTCGCCGGACTCACCCACCCAGTCGCCGTCGTTGCCCTTCCGCTGCACGACCGCGGCATTGACCGTGACCTGGTTGGGCGGGGTGTCGGGCGCGAGGGAGAGCCGGACCCTGACGGTGACCGACTTGCGGGCCGGGACGACGAAGCCGGGGAATCCGCCGTCGAGGACGCCGACGACCTCGTCCTCGGCGGTCGTCTCGAGGGTGACGGGGCGCCACAGGGCCGCCTTGTCGTCGTGGAACTCCAGGGTGATCCGCGCCGGGGTGAGACCGCGGTCGCGACCGCTGAAGATGATCACCGGGTGGATGCTGCGGCAGCTCTCGTCGGTGGTGTTGGCGAGGTCGACCGACCACTCCTGGAAGCCGCCGCCGGGGCGGTGGACGGTGGGGCCGCCGTGGATGCGGGTGTCGATGGGGAAGTCGGGGTCGGAGACCTTGCCGCAGGTGGGCTGCTGCTCTCCGGGCTTGTCGGCTCCGGGCTTGTCGGCTCCGGGCTTGTCGGCTGCAGGCTTGTCGGCTGCGGGCTTTCCGGCACCGGGTCCAGGCACCTGCGCGGCGGCGGTCCCAGGTGCCGCGGCCGACTGAGACACCGTGGCCGGCTGAGGCGCCGCTACCTGCTCAGGCGCCTCGGCAGGCTCGGCAGGCTCGGCGAGCGTTGCGGCGGCGGCATGTGCGGTCACGGCGGCGGCCACCGCGGCCGAGCCGGTGAGCACCGCGGGCGCGATCGTGGCTGCGGTGACTCCGGCGGCGAGGGCATTGCGCAGTCGCATGGGTGACCTTTGCTGCTCGGCTGCTCACGAACCGCCGGGGGATCACCCGGTCGTACTCCGAGACCCTGCCACGCGCGCGCGGACACCACGGCCTCATGCGGCCGCACAGCCTCGCAATTTCGCCCTATCAGCCTATTTTCGGTGCGGCGGTAGACACTTCGGCGCGTCCGAAGACGGGCGCGAGGACCAGCTGCGCGGCGCCCTCGGCGACGACGTGTGCGCCGCCTTCGGCGAGGTCGACCGGGACGCGGACACGCTCGCCGACTCCCCGTACGAACGGCTCGGTGGCCGCGGCGACGACCCGGCCGCCGAGCAGCACCCGGTCGATGTCGAGCAGCTCGACGAGGTTCGCGGCGCCGGTGCCGAGGACGCGGGCAGCCAGGTCGAGATCGCCGCGGTCGACGGCCGCCAGGCAGAGCGCCTCGATACAGCCCCGCTTTCCGCACCCGCACTCGGGCCCGTCGAGCTGGATGACCTGATGCCCGAACTCCCCCGCGCCGGTGCGCGCGCCGCGGTAGAGCGAGCCGCCGAGCACGAGACCGGCGCCGAGTCCCGTGCCGAGATGGAGATACGCGAAGGAGTCACCGGGCCCGCGCAGTGCGAGCCCGAGGGCGGCGGCATTGGTGTCCTTGTCAAGGACGACGGGCAACCCGAGCCGCGTGGCGAGCGCGTCACGGAGGGGAAACCCGTCCCACTGCGGAAACCCGGTGACGCGATGCGGAACACCGGTGACGTGATCGAGTGGCCCGGGCATGGCCACGCCAACACCCAGCACGAGCGGCGGGCCGCCCCCGGGCCGGTGGGAGGCCGCCGCGGGTGCTGCGGGCTCGCGCCCGGCAGTGGGTAGGGCGCCGGGTGTATCCGTGGCCCCGGGCCGCACGGCGGACCCGGACCCGCACGGGACGGCCGCAGGCGCCGCAGACGCCGCAGACGCATGCTCGGCCGGGCCCACGGTTCGGGGCCCCGACCTCGTCGATTCGCCCCGGCGCGGCGAAGCCTGCGCCGTCGGCCCGGGAGGCTGGGGGCCCGCCCCGAGTTTCGGGAAGGGGCTGGTGAGGGCCCCGGCCCCCGCCGACAGCGCCTCGACCTCCGTCGCCACCCGCTCCACGACCGCCTCCGCCCCCGCGCCCAGGTCCAGCGGCACCGTGCGGACCGCGACCGGAGCGCCCGCCAGGTCCAGCAGCACCACCGTCAGCTCGTCGCGGTCCAGGTGCAGCCCGACCGCGTGGCACGCCGACGGGACCAGCCGCAGCACCGTGCCCGGTCTGCCACCGGTCGACGCGCGGCGGCCGGCATCCACCGCCAGCCCCTCCTCGCGCAGCCGGGCCGTGATCTTGCTGACCGCCTGCGGGGTGAGCCCGGTGCGCTCGGCGAGCTCCATCCTGCTGATGCCGCCCTCACCCGCCGTACGCAGCAGGTCGAGCACCAGCGCCGCGTTATGACTGCGCAGCGCCAGCAGGTTCGCTCCCACAGCTCCCGTAGCGCCCACAGCTCCCGTAGCTCCCATAGCTCCCTCACTGCTCCTCACGGTCCTGTTCACGGACCCCATTGTCCCCTCCGCTTGCACTTTGGCAACACCGTTGCTTAAGTGGAATGCATGACTGGCACCGTCACCCGCACCCCCCTCCGCGTCGGACTCGTCGGCTACGGCCTGGCGGGTTCCGTCTTCCACGCCCCGCTGATCGCCGCGACCGAGGGTCTCGCCCTCGACACGATCGTCACCTCGAACCCGGAGCGGCAGGAGCAGGCCCGCACCGAGTTCCCCGACGTACGCTTCGCGGCCTCGCCCGACGAGCTGTGGGAGCGGGCCGACGAGCTCGATCTGATCGTGATCGCCTCCCCCAACAAGACGCATGTCCCGATCGCCACGGCCGCCCTCAAGGCAGGCCTCCCGGTCGTCGTCGACAAGCCCATCGCCGGCACCGCCGCCGAGGCGCGTGAACTCGCCGCCCTCGCCGAGGAGCGCGGTCTGCTGCTCTCCGTCTTCCAGAACCGCCGCTGGGACAACGACTTCCTCACTGTCCGGAAGCTGATCGCGGACGGCGAGCTCGGCGACGTACTGCGCTTCGAGTCGCGCTTCGAGCGCTGGCGCCCGCAGCTCAAGGGCGGCTGGCGCGAGTCGGGCGACCCGCAGGAGATCGGCGGTCTGCTGTACGACCTGGGCAGCCATGTCGTCGACCAGGCGCTGACCCTGTTCGGCCCGGTCGTGCGGGTGTACGCCGAGGCCGATGTCCGCCGCCCCGGCGCCGAGACCGACGACGACACGTTCATCGCGCTCACGCATACGAACGGCGTCCGCTCCCATCTGCACGTCAGCGCCGTGACCGCGCAGCTCGGCCCGCGTTTCCGGGTGCTCGGCTCGACGGCGGGCTATGTGAAGTACGGCCTGGATCCGCAGGAGGCCGCCCTCCGCGACGGCAGGCGTCCCGACGCCGACGCGAGCTGGGGCGTCGAGCCCGAGTCGCTGTGGGGCCGCGTCGGCGCGGGCGAGTCCCCGCTGACGGGCGGCGGCCGCCCGGTCGAGACGGTTCCGGGCGACTACCCGGCGTACTACGCGGCCATCGCCACCGCCCTGCGCGAGGGCACGGCCCCGCCGGTCACCGCTCTTGAGGCGGCGGCCACGCTGGACGTCCTGGAGGCCGCGCGCCGCTCCGCCCGTGAGGGCATCACCGTGGAGGTCTCCGCATGACCGGCTCGCCCACCCCGTCCGCCTCGCCGATCCCCTCCGGCCCGGCCGCGCCCGCACCGCTCACCGTCGACGAGCTCGTCGCCCAGGAACGCCGACTGACCCTGCGCCGGTTCACATACGAGGACGCCTGGATGCTCGGCAGCCTGCTCGTCGAGCTGGCCCGCGAGCGCCGGTCGCCGGTGGCGATCGACATCCGGCGTGGAGCACAGCAGCTCTTCCACTGCGCGCTGCCGGGCTCGAGCGCCGACAACGACGCATGGATCGACCGCAAGCGGCGGGTCGTCGAGCGGTACGGCCAGAGCTCGTTCCTGGTCGGCACCCGCCACCGCGCGAAGGGCACGACGTTCGAGGAGTCCTCGCGCCTCGACCCGGACGTGTACGCGGCCCACGGCGGCTCGTTCCCGATCACGGTCGACGGCGTGGGCGTCATCGGCTCGGTCACGGTCTCGGGCCTGCCGCAGGCGGAGGACCACGCGATGGTGGTCGAGGCGCTGGAGCGTTTCATCACTGCTTGAGCCAAGGTTGCGCTGCCTTCGGCAGCGCTGTCCTCAATCGCCGGCCGGACTCAAAACGCGCCCGTCCGGCGATTGAGGACGGCCCCGCGCCCGGGGACACAACCCCCGCCGGACGAATGAAGCCCGTCCGGCGATTGAGGACAACCCGCCACCCGGACGGACCCGGCCCTCCAACGCACCCCGCACCAACGCAGCCCGCAGCCCGCCCCCGAGGACACGGCACCCACACCCCCACGGCCCCCGCCGGAAGGCGCTACGCGTCTTTCAGCTCCTGGCGCTGCCGGCCAAGCCCCTCGACCTCCAGCTCCACCACATCACCCGCCCGCAGGAACGGCTTCGGCTCCGGCTGCCCCAGCGCGACGCCCGCCGGCGTACCCGTGTTGATGACGTCCCCGGGGTACAGCGTCATGAACTGGCTGACGTACCGCACCACCTCCGCCACCGGAAAGATCTGGTCGCCGGTCGTGCCGTTCTGCTTCAGCTCGCCGTTCACCCACAGCCTGAGCGAGAGCGCCTGCGGGTCCGGCACCTCGTCCGCCGTCACCAGCCACGGGCCCAGCGGGTTGAACGTCTCGCAGTTCTTGCCCTTGTCCCACGTGCCGCCGCGCTCGATCTGGAACTCGCGCTCCGAGACATCGTGCGAGACCGCGTACCCGGCGACGTACGACAGCGCGTCCTCGTCGTCCTCCAGATAGCGGGCCGTACGTCCGATCACGACCGCGAGCTCGACCTCCCAGTCGGTCTTCCGGCTGCGGCGCGGTACGAGCACGGTGTCGTCCGGGCCGACGACCGTGTCGGCCGCCTTGAAGAAGACGACCGGCTCGGCCGGAGGCTCCGCGCCCGTCTCGGCGGCGTGGTCGTGGTAGTTCAGCCCGATGCACACGACCTTGCCGATACGGGCGAGCGGCGCACCCGTACGCAGGCCGTCGGCGTCCAGTACGGGCAGCTCACCGGCGTCCGCCGCGGCCCGTATCCCGGCGAGCGCCGAGGCGTCGGCGAGCAGCTCACCGTCGATGTCCGCGACAAGGCCGGACAGGTCGCGCAGCGTCGTCCCGTCCTCGTCGAGCAGAGCCGGGCGCTCGGCGCCCGCCGTACCGACTCGCAGCAGCTTCATGGTCAATCTCCCCTGGTCGTGTGTGAGCCCGGTCGATGGGTAGCGGCCATCGGGGGGATCGGAGGATTGGCCGATCCTCCAAGACATCGGACCACTCTGCAAGACCCCGTTCACAACCTGGACCGTTACGCGGCGGTAGCAAGCGCGCCCGCGACGGGCATGTCCCGGTAGAGAAAGGCCCGCTCGACCGCCGTCCACGTCGTGGTGGTGACCACATAGAGCGCGGCGGCCAGCGGCACCCAGGCCACGGTCAGGAGCGTGGCGAAGGAGAGCAGCGGCATGACCTTCGTCATCGCGCCCATCGCGGCCATGCCCGGCATCTGCTGGTCGGACGGGACCGGCGCGGCCGCCATCTGACGCTTCGTACGCCGGTAGTTGAAGGTGGCCACGGCGGCGACGATCGCGAAGAGCGCGACGTACACCAGGCCCGCGCCGCCGAAGACGCCGCCGTGCGCGAGCGCGTCCGACCAGCGGTCGCCGAGGGGCGCGGCGCCGAGCGTGTGGCTGAGCAGACCGTTCGACTCGCCGCCGATCCGCGTGCTGGAGAACAGGTGGTACATCAGGAAGAACGCCGGCAGCTGCAGCAGGCTCGGCAGGCACCCGGAGAGCGGCGAGACCTTCTCCTTGGCGTGCAGTTCCATGACAGCTTTCTGCATCCGCTCCGGGTTCTTGCCGTGCTTCTTGCGCAGCTCGGCAATCTGCGGCGAGAGCCTGGCCTTGGCCTTCTGGCCGCGGGCGGCCGCCCGGGAGAGCGGATGGACGGCGAGCCGTACGAGCGCGGTGAAGACGATGATCGCGGCGGCCGTGGCGGACGCGTGGAAGAGCGGCTGGAGCAGGTCGGCGAGGTGTGCGACCAGGCTGGCGAAAACGGACATGGGTGAGCCCTCCGAGGGTCTCGTCGTGCCGGGATTGAGGACATGCCCTGATGAGGACATGGCGGCATGACGACCCGCGAGGGGTGTTGTACGAGGTGGGGGTACCCCTACGCGGCCGTCAGGAGGGAACGGCCGGGCGCTCGGGGCCGGGTCCGGCCTTTCGCGTCGGGGTCGCGCTGCGGCAGGAACGCGGTGCGTTGCTCGCGGTCGCGGATGGCGGTGCGGACCCGGGTGCGTGGCACGGCAGGCGCGCAGCGCGCGCTGATGACGGCGCAGACGACGAGCGCGGAACCGGCGGCAGCGGTGGCGGTCGCGGCGAGCGCCACCGCGGCGGAGAGGCTGCCACCGTCGATGAGCAGCACTTCGACGAGCAGGAGGATCAGCAGCGCGGCGGGCCGGAGCAGCCGCGTCGTACGACCGGTCATGCTCCCCCTCTCGCTCACGTACTCGTCACTGACGTACTCGCCACTGACGCACTCGTCGAATTCGAACCTCCAGCCGTTATACACGATCGGCTTCGGGGAGCGGATCCTCCGCAAGTACGTCCTCGTCCGGCCGCGGATCACGATCGGGCGGACCGGCGCACGTCACCGCCGGCGCCACGACCAGGTTGGCGGCGAGCGCGACGATCCCCGCGTTCACGCCCCACACCGGATCGCGCCCGGTGAAGACCGGCACACAGACGATCGCCACTCCGGCCGCGAGCCCGCTCACGGTACAAGCAGCCACAGCAGCTGAGGGCGACGTTTGAGCACGTCCGGGACCCTAGCGCGGCCGCATCGACTTCAACTTTCCCCATACGACGAGCCGGTACCGGGAGGTGTACTCCGGCGTGCAGGTGGTGAGCGTGAGGTAGTACCCGGGCGCGCTGTAGCCGGCGCCGGACTTCACGACACTGCGCGGCACGGCCGCGATCACGCCGGTGTCCCGGCTCGAGGTCTGCGCCACCCCCTTGTCCACCACATACACGTAGACCCCCTCCCGGGTCTCGACCTGCACCTCGTCACCGCCGCGCAGCCGGTTGATGTACCGGAAGGGCTCGCCGTGGGTATTGCGGTGCCCGGCGACGGCGAAGTTCCCGGCCTGGCCGGGCTGGGCGGTCTGCGGATAGTGCCCGACATACCCCTTGTCGAGTACGCCCCTCTTCGCGATGCCCTGGGCGACGGGCGCGACGACGCCGAGCCGTGGGATGCGGAGGACGGCGTAGGCCTGGTCCCAGCGGGGAGCGCGGGCGGGCGGCGCTTCGGGCGCTCCGGTCCCGGTGCCGGTGCCGGTGCCGGTCCCGGTCTCCCCGGCGGTGGGCGTCCCGACCGGAACGGGCCGGCCCGGCACCTCGACGGACCGCGCCTCCCCTTCCCCTTCTCTCCCCCGTCCCCCTTCTCTCCCCCACTCCCGCTCCAGGGCCTGGACCTTGTGCTCGGCGCCCTGCCGGGCCTGCCGATTGGTCCACCACAGCTGATGTACGACGAGGAGGAGTACGACGACCCCGAGGGTGACGGTGACCTCGGCACTCGTCCACAGCCCACGGGCGAACCGGGCCCGCCGCCGCGAGCCGCGCCCCTGCACCACGACCGGTATCCGTTCCCGCACCCTCGCCCGCTGCCGCACGGCGGCACGATAGGTGCTGGTCCGTCAACTCACCAGACCCACGACCTCCTACGATGGCGCCGTATGAGTCCCTTCTGGTTTCTGACCCTCGTGCCCTTCCTCGCAGGCCTGGCGATCTGCGCCGTACAAGGCACGAACTACATCCTTGCGGAGCTCGTACGCAGCACCGGCCGCAGCGCGCTCGGCACGGTGACGGGCCACATAGCCACGCGCGAGGCTTCCTACTCCACGGCTCATCCGGTCGTGCGCTGGACGACGGACGACGGCACGGAGGTCGAGCAGCCGCTGATCGACAACAGCGGCAGCCCGCACCGGCTCCCCGAGGGCTCGCAGGTCCGCGTCCTCTACACCCCGCACAATCCGCAACACGCCCAGATCGACTCGCCGGCCGCCCGCTCGTCGGCGCTCCTCACGCTGGCCCTGGGCACGGCGCTCTGGCTCGGATCGCTCGTGGCGGTACTCATGAGAATCGGCTCATCCCTCTGAACCCCCGTACAGCAGTACGGTGTCCACCATGCGCCCCGACACGCCTGCCGATCACACCACCGAAGCCGAGCGCCTGCTGCGTACCGCGGCGCAGTACCCCGAGGACCATGAGCCCCTGCTGCTCCAGGCCGCGGCCCACCTGGAACTGGCGGGCGACCGCGAACAGGCCTCCACCCTCTACGACCGCTTGCTCGCGGCCGACCCCGAGCACCCTCTGCTGATCAAGGCCCTGCAGGCGGCGAACCTCTGGGAGTACGGCCACGAGGCGGAGGCCCGCGCCCTGATCACCGGCATCCGCACAGCGGCTCCGGCCGACCCCGCGCCCTGGGAGATCGTCGCGGAGACGCTGGAGTCCCACGACGAGCTCGAGGCGTCCCACGACTGCTTCACCGCAGCCCTCACCCTGCTTCTCCCCCCGGGAGAAGACGAGGTCCCCTACGCAACCCAGTCCCTCCTCACGGGCCGCCACCGCGTCCGCCGCCTCCTGGGCCTGCCGCACGACGAGCGGGACGCCCTGGCCGACACGATCCACACGTCCCACACGGCGGACATCTCGCTGGACGAACTCCACGACCCGAAGCGCCTGTGGGCGCTGGGCTCGGAAAACCCGGCCGAACTCAAGGCGGAAATCGCCCGCCTGAGGTCCGAACTGGGCTCGTACCGCTCGGCGTTGTCGCGCCCGTTCCCGGTGGCGGTCCTCCACTGGCCCGAGAACGAACTGAACGAACTGCTCGCGGCCTACCCCGAGTTGGAGGCGGAGTACCCGACCCAGACGGCCCACCTGACGGACATCGAGGCCTCGCTGCGGGACCTGTCGTCCACGGGCACGGAGAACCTGGGCATCGTGACGGCGACGGTCCCGTCGTACGAGGCGTTCGCGGCCTCGGAACAGTCCTCGCCGGCGAACGCGGACCTGCTCCCGCAGTACGCAACGACACTGGCGGCGAGGGGCCGTGCGGTGGCATGGCCGCCGGCGAAGGGGTCGGCGTGCTGGTGCGGGTCGGGGGCGGCGTACCGGGATTGCCATGGGGGGCCCAACCAGCCATGAGTGCCCAGGGTCCCGGCGCCGTTCCTTCCTCCGCAGGCGTGTCCGCCCGTATGAGTCGACAAGGATCACGCGACACTGCCTGTGAGATCGCCGTGCGCAAGCTCCTTCATGCGGGAGGCCTGCGCTATCGAGTGAACGTCCCGGTCCCCGGCATGCCCCGGCGCACGATCGACATCGTCTTCGGCCGCGCCAAGGTCGCGATCTTCCTCGACGGCTGCTTCTGGCACGGGTGTCCCTTGCACGCGACCCAGCCGAAGTCCAACGCCGAATGGTGGCGGGCCAAGCTCGACAAGAACATGGCGCGCGACCGCGAAACGACGGAGCATCTCAAAGCCCAAGGGTGGACAGTCCTGCGTTTCTGGGAGCACGAGGATCCGGAAACCGTTGCACGGGCAGTGGCTCAGGCGCGAGACGTGGCAACACGACCGAGCCACCTGCCGAAGAGCCGACCGTAGCGTGCCCGCTCGGACGCCCCCTTCCCTCACACCCCTTGCCGAGGCGCTGGCGAGACGACTGCGGACGAGTCGCCTGCCTCTCATACCCACCGATTTGGAGGGTTCATGCCCGCCCCCTTCCTCAGCTCTCTTTGCGGATATCGCGAGGGACGCCCAAACACTTCAGACAAGAACGACAAGGGGTCGATCGAGCTAGGCGCAATCTTCTACGAGAAGGTAGGGATTTCACCCCACGCGACGCCCCCTACCAAGGCCATAGGAAATCTTATGGCAGAGTTGATGTCGGCCGACCTGCAGAAGACGTTTCAGGTTGACGCTCCTCACCTTGCAGTGGAGCCCGAAAGAGCGTTCACAAGCTTTGAGCAGTTCTCACACCTCAACGCCGCGAGAGAACTCCGCGGGGACATGGCAGGAGGGGTCGTACGCACCGTCAACGCCATTCGAAATCTTTCCAAGATGACGGGATTGGAACAGAGTCTCCAGCACAAGCTCGACGAGCATCTGGATCGCATTCAGGGCGAGCTGAAGTCAACCGAAGACCGCCGTCGTGAGCTTCTTGATCTCCTGGGAGAAGAGTCCCTCCTCAAACTGGACATCACTGTCTCGAGGGAGATACCCAACCCGACAAAGCCGACCTCTCCCCTCCAACATCTGGTTGCAGGTCTGTCTCTGAAGTGGACACTCCGCACCGATCGGGCCCAGGACTGCCGCAGCCAAGGCTCAAAGATGGCCGCACTCCGACGGGGGCGCATGCCACACTTCGCGGCCGTCACGATGGAACCGCGCCCGGCGATGCTGGCCTTGCTCGGCCGCGGCTCTGGCGATGTCGACTGCGTCTACCACCTCCACCTCCCTGCGCTCGCCGCAGCAATCGACGAGTACTGCTCGGGTAGCCAGAGCAAGGCCCGTCAGGGGATTCATGACAACTTCAAGCGCCTTCGCGATCAACGCAGGGTCCGCGACTACGACGACCTGCGCAGCTACGTGGCAACACTCTGAGACCACCGGCTCCGCCCGGGCGCGAGGCACGGCTAGCCGCGAGCCGCGGGGTTCCGAGCCCCGTCTGCGCCACTTCACCCGCCGACCGCACGACCATCAGGGACAGTTGTCAGTCCCTCCGATTAACCTGTCCGACATGGCTAAGCGCATCTCCATGATCGACCTGTTCGCAGGCTGCGGCGGCATGACCTCCGGCTTCGTTGCAGCAAAAGGATACAAACCGGTCATGGCGGTCGAATGGGACCTGCATGCCGCAGCCACCTACGCAGCCAACTTCGGCGAGTCCCACATGCGCTGGGGAGACATCGCGGAGATCAAGAATCACGAGATCCCCGAAGCGGACGTGATCATTGGTGGCCCCCCCTGCCAGGGCTTCTCCAATCTCGGCACTCGGGACGTCAACGATCCACGCAACAAGCTATGGAAGGAATACATCCGCTTTGTGCGTCACGCACGCCCCAAGGTCTTCGTCATCGAGAACGTGGACCGCTTCCTCAAGTCCTCGGAATTCGCCCTGCTCCAGGAGGAGGTGCGTGACGGCGGCCTGCTGGAGGGGTACGAACTGACGCACGGCCACCTGTTGGCAGCAGATTACGGCGCACCTCAGCGCCGCAAGCGAGCCATCGTCATCGGATCCCGCATCGGGAAAATCCCCCTTCCCGACCCAACTCACGGGCAGGGCAATCCGCTTGGATTGAAGAGTTGGCGGACCGTTCGCGATGCCTTCAGAGGTAAGGCGCTGGCCGACAAGCCCAGCACCACCAGCCTGCCCGATTCGACTGCGACGTTCTTCGGTGAGAGCGTCCCAGGCACGTTCAAGAGCGAAGATCTCCACATCGGCCGCACACCGACAGACCTCTCCCTAATGCGATATGCCCACATTCCGCCGGGGGGCGGACGCTTCAATCTCCCGGAAGAGCTCCTGCCGAACTGCTGGAAGAAGAAGGCAACAGGAACGACTGACGTGATGGGGAGGATGCGGTGGAACGAGCCGTCGCTCACCATTCGAACCGAGTTCTACAAGCCGGAGAAGGGGCAGTATCTACACCCGCAGTGGGAACACGGACCGGACGGCTACCGAGTAGACCGCCCCATTACACATCGGGAAGCGGCGCTACTTCAGACGTTCCCTGACAACTTCCAGTGGTGCGGCACAAAGATTCAGGTTGCCAAGCAGATCGGCAACGCAGTACCACCTATGCTCGCCGAGGCAATTGCCAGGCACATCAAGCCGTACATCGTCACGACTCAGTAGCGGATCACTGGAGCTGGGCGCCTGGACTCTGTCGGCTCCGCAACCACGTAGCTCGCATCACCGATCGATACCTGAGGCCTGTCGGTGACCTGTGGAGCCGGCACCACCCTCGCGGCGACCCACGTACCCTTTTCTGGAACTGGAAGCCTTAACGCTTTGGCAATACGAGGACTCTCATTCTGATGCCCCAGAATGATCACCCCCTCCGGCGCCAGACGATGACGCGCATCTCGCACTCGCTTCGGTGCATCCAGCTGCTTGGCTGCCGTCACAACGGCGTTGCGGTCAACAATGCGCCCGTGAACCTGCCTGAAGAGTTGATCCACTCGACTCTGTCCCGCGGACACATTCTCCAAGGCATTGCGAGTAGCGTCATCGAGCCCAAGCAGGAGATTCTTACGCAACTTCCCATTCTTAAAGAGCCACTTAATCGCGCTACGACCCGTTGCAGAGATATTGCGTTTATGGTCTTGGTTACCACCCTGAGTCAATATCTCTTCGCGTATGCGGACCAACCCCACCGTGAACGCGGACTCTCGGTCGTTCGCAGCCATGAGTAGGCAGAGATGCCCCATCGCCTCACGCGGGATCATCCACTTGCCGTCGAGTGAGAACTTTGCATCCACGTCGACGCCGCAAACCCGGTAGTCCATCTTCTCGCCACGAGCGAGGCCAAAGGCCGCGCGACAGACAATCTCAACCTTGGTTCCCAGGTATGTCTTCTCGGTCTTCTCCAGAACGCTCACGTCGTAACGCCCGGTTCGCTGACCGTCCATCACCTCGTCGAGCGACTGACGGAAGACCGCGGAGAAGCGGTCCTCCAAGTCCGGATGGTCGGTGAACCACCGCGCGACACGCTCGACATCATCACCGCTGGAGGGGGCAACTCCCCATCCTGCACCCCCCGCTTCGTGTGGACCAGGAGCATCGAACAGGGCATCGTCTGTTGACATGAAGCCACAATACGACCAAGCGTCATGGGCCTTCTAGGTGAGAACGGCACTGGGGCATCTCGTCACCGAGTGAGGGCTTGGAGTCATAGACGCGCGATGCCGCTACTTGGTGACACCAACCGCCTATTGCCCGTCGGCCGGTCGGTCTGTTTTTTGAGAACCTCCCGCCAGGAGCTTGCGGATCTCCGAGAGTTCCGAGGCAACCCGCAACCACGTGTACTCGACGAAACCATCTCTGACCTGCTGCACAACGTCGTCCAACCGGCGTAGCACGTCCAGTACAGCGACCGCCCCCTCCAACCCGCTAGGGGGAGCGATTTCGCACCAGGCGACCGGCGAAGAGGCTAAGGCAACGCCCTCCGCAACCCGAACAGTCAGCAGGATCTCGCCTCGACCTTCATCGACGAGGAGCGGATGCACACCGACATCGGGGAGCAAGCCCAGTCTGTCGATCGCGTGCATGACCGACTCAATGCCAGCCAGGTTGGTCAAGTCGACGCCTGCAGCAGTGCTCTCCCTGACATGCTCGACAACTTCATCCCACTCCCCCTCCATCAGCGGTCTCCCCTCAGCCCGGCCTCGAAGTGATCCTGGGCCCGATCCAGGGCTTCGTCCGGGTCGCAGCCGTGGGCGCGGAGCCAGCGAAGAAGGTCCGCGATCAGATCCACGGTGACCTCTTCGGCGACAGCTAGGCTGAGCGGTGAGCCGCCCCGCTTACGCGGCGCCTCACCGTCTCCGTAGAGCGCTAGAACGGCCTCAGCCTTCGAGACTCGTGGATCATCCACGTGCCCGTCAGCAGTCGACAGTTCTGTAGCGAGTTCGACCCAGGTTGTCTTGCCTGAGCCAGTGAGGACGACGCCCCAGCGGTCGGCCACTGTATCGACGAGCGACAGCCCTCTGCCGGCTTCCTCGTCTGGGAGTGCAGAGAGCAGAGTTGGAAGTGCCCGAGCATCCGGGTCTTGGACTTCCAGGCGGAGATGTGTGCCCTTCATTGAGACCGCGAGCGTGGTCGGCGTTCCGGCTCCAACGTGCTTGATGACGTTGGCGACGAGCTCGCTCACGCAAAGCTGAGCAGCCTCGACCGCGCCCGGGAGCCCCCAATGGTTCAGGTGCAGACGCATAATCCGGCGCAGTCCTGCAACCTCCTCGGGCTGCGCCAGAAAAGGCAACTCCCAGCTCTTCCTTGTCACTTCGTAGCGGCATGGACCCATGTGATTCAGCCCCTCCAACGCGGCGATCGCTCTGTGTAGTGGTTCCGTTCTCCAGGGTTGCATTGCAACTCTCAAAATGGAACTCTCACTGGAGCCCTCAGGGTGCACGCCAGTTCATGCACGCCCCCCGCGTGCGCTGTCTTGTCCATATCGCGCTGCACCGTGCACGCTCAGGGAGATCGACACGAAGGGCCTTGACCATGGCAGTTGGACCGACCACCCGCAGGCGACAACTCGGAGCCGACCTGCGCCGTCTCCGCGAACGCAAGGGCCTCACGCTGGAAGAAGCCGGGGCGTTGGTTGGCGTCTCCAAGGCCACCTTGAGTCGCTACGAGACCAAGGAAGGCACCGTTAAGTGGCCCGCTGTCGATGCGCTCTGCCGCGAGTACGGGGCGTCGGACCAGGAGCGCGAGACGTTGGTCGAGTTGGCCAAGGGCGCCAAGATTCAGGGCTGGTGGCGCTCGCTCGCCGACCCGATCCCCGACTCGATGAACCTCATGCTGACCCTGGAGGATGAGGTCGTACGTGAGGACCACTACGCCTGCATGTACGTACCCGGCCTGCTTCAGACCCGTGCGTACGCGGAAGCGGTGCACCGCGCATCCGAGATGCGCTGCACAGATCAAGAGATCTCTCACATGGTCGACATCCGAATGAAGCGGCAGGAGCTCCTCGATCGTGAAGAACCCCCACATATCTGGGCCGTGATCGACGAGGCAGTTATCCGGCGTATGGTCGGCGGTCGCAAGGTCATGCGTGACCAGTTGAGTCTCTTGCTCGCACGTGCCGAGGAGCCTCAAGTGACCGTTCAGATACTGCCGTTTGCCGCCGGAGCCCATGCTGCCGCGGTGGGGAGCTTCGTCATCCTGGGCGGGCCTACGCCCGAACTCGACGTCGTATACGTGGACATCATCGGCGGCGGGCTGTTCATGGAGAAGCCGCAAGAACTTGAGCGCTATAAGTTGGCGTTCGAGTACCTGCGCGCGCAGGCGCTGGACATCGGGGCGTCAGCTGCGCTCCTGGATCGGGTCTGCAAGGAGCTGTGATGGGTCACGAAGACATCCGCTGGATCAAGTCGTCGTACAGCGGAGGAAGCGGTACCGAGTGCGTTGAGGTCGCCGTGTCCGCTGTGGACGTCGCCGTGCGGGACTCCAAAGTCCCGCGCGGTGCGCGACTCGACCTTCCACCGAGCGCCTGGGGGGAATTCGTGGTCGCCCTGCGCGAGGGACGCCTCACCTAGGCGGGCCCAGACTCACCGCCGGTCTGGCCCTCGTCCTGCCCGTCGCCAGGGCACCTCATAGCGGGCCCCGTGCGTGCCGCCTTGATCAGCGGATCGATGTGTCCGACTTGGCGCGGCTGGTGGTGATGTCGGAGTACCACTTCCGTCTGCTGTTCTCCGCGCTGTGCTTTGACCGGGAAGGTTCACCGGGTCCGGACAGGCGAAACTCCGTGCGGACGCGCATGCTGGCGGATAGCGTCATGTTCACGGTGAAGGGGGCATGACCATGGCAGAACGTGCGGTTCCGCCTCGCGTGGTGGCCGCAGAGCGTGTCGCCTCCGAGGCAGGATTCAAGAAGAGTTGCATCCCTGAAGTGGGCAGGTTGCTCAGGCTGGCCGCTGCTGCGAAGCCCCACGGAATCATTGCGGAGAGCGGCACCGGCTCGGGAGTGGGCACCGCCTGGCTGCACAGTGGCCTTGGCGCCGGTGCACGCCTGGTTACAGTCGAGCGTGACGAGGAGCTGGCCCGTCGAGCGGCCAGTATCTTCGCGGACGACAAGCGCGTCAGCGTTCTCACTGGGGACTGGCGGCTGCTTGAGCAGCATGCCCCCTTCGACGTGTTTTTCTGCGACGGCGGGGGCAAGCGTGACGACCCCCAGGGGGTCGTCGAGCAGCTCGCCCCCGGTGGCCTTCTCATCCTGGACGACTTCACCCCCTCGCCCCACTGGCCGCCTCGCTTCGAAGGCGAAGTGGATGAGCTCCGCCTGTTCTACCTCACTCATCCAGCCCTGGACGCCACGGAAATACTTACAACACCAGCCAGTTCAGCGGTTGTTGCGGCACGCCGCCTCTAGCCAAGAAGGCTTGCAGGGTTCTTGATCACGCCGCGTGGGCCGGTCTGCCGCCCCAGCGGATGCCCTTCTCGCTGCGGATGCGGACACGCTCACGCCGTTGGGCCGCTGCGCACTCGTGCGTCCGGGTCAATTCAGAGCGTCGATGGCCTTCACGATCAGCGCCGGCCGTGGTCAGGGGCGCACCGGCGGACAGTCAGTGGCGAGTGCACACCGCGGTTGACCAGGCAGCGGGTCTGCGTGCCGTCGGCTTTGTCCATGGTGGTGCGGCTGTCGGCTCACTCCAGGACGGCGAGGTGGTCGGCGGCGCCTCCGCGCCACTCGATCAGGAAGAGGGTCGCGTCGTCGCTGGTGCTCCCGCCCCGTTGCTGCTTCAGCGTGTGGGAGAGCGAGCGCACCACCGCCCGAACTCCCTTCTCTTCGGGCTCGATGCGATTGACCCAGCTGATGAGTTGTTCCTCGCCGAACTGCTCTTCGCCGGCTTGGTGCTCCTCGATCAGGCCGTCGGTGAAGCACAGCACCCGGTCGCCGCGTTCCAGCATCTGTTCGCTGATCCGGGGCTCTTCACCACCGAAGCCGACCGGCAACGTGGTCGGGCCCTGAAGTTGCCCGACGACCTGGTGGTTGCGGATCAGCAGGGGTGCAGGGTGGCCCGCGTTGACCCACTGCAGGTGGCCCGTTGTGATGTTCAGGCGCATCATCTGCGCGGTGACGAAGTGGTCGGGCCCGAACTGCCCGGCGATGGCCCGGTCCATGAACGTGTAGATCTCGGACAGACCGATATCGGCACGTCTGGCGTGCCGGTAGGCGCCGACGGCGACGGTCGCCATCGTGGCGGAGTCCAGACCGTGGCCCATCGCATCGACCATGGCCACGTGCAGGATGTCGTCGTTGAGGGCGTAGTCGAAGCTGTCGCCGCCGACGTTGTAGGCGGGCTCCAGGATTCCGGCCACCGCGACCTGCGGGACGGACATCGCCAGCGGCGGCAGCAGGGACCACTGGATCTCCGCGGCCACGCTCATCGGTTCGCGGCGCCGGGCCAGGAAGAACTGGTCGGTGTAGCTGTGCTTGGTGACCAGCATGTCGGCGACCAGGCCCGCGAGCCTGCGCAGCAGGCGCCGGTCGTCGTCATCGACGATGTCCAGGGTGAGGGCCATCACTCCCACCTGGTCGCTGCCGTCCAGCAGCGGTAGGTACATCCGGACCCCGTCGGCCTCCGCCACCTCGACAGGGGTCGCGTACAGGAAGGCCGCGCCGGCGGGAGAGTCACCGATCGGCTCAGGCTCGCCGACCGTAAGCCGGCGACCCGGCAACGGCACCAGCAGCAGCTGCGCATAGTCCTGCAGCAGGATCGAGAGTTCGCGGCCACCGACCCTGGCCACCTCTTCCGCGATCAGCGGGGCGATCAGCTGCGGCGGCATCTCGTGTGCCCGGTCCAACAACACGCCCAGCAGCCGCTCACCGAACCCTTCCGACCGGTCCAACATGCCCTTGTCAGGCCGCCGCTCACCTTCTGCCATAGCCGCACCCTTGCACCGGCGTCTTCAAAGCCTCGGCCACCGTGTCCTGCTCACCTCGTGCCGCGGAGCCGGCGCCCGCCCCGACACGCTCGGGTCCATCCGGCGGTCCCGGCGGATCCCCTCGACCCGCTCACGCGATCCGTACACACGGGCTCCTGACACGGCCGTGATCAACCCGCACAGAGTGACGCGGCTGAGCAGCCCTGAGAGCCCATTACGCCAAACGCGGCATGTCACACACGGTCAGGACAGTTGGCTCTCCATCGCGTTGTGCACCAAATCTCTCCCGGAGCGGGGCCGCACTTCGGGACCCCTGACAGCCGGCCGGCACCAAGGCCGGGGACACGTATCGCCGGTTCCTCGTTGGCGGTGCGGATCGAGGCCGCCATCAAGTCGACTGTGGCGCCCGTCACATCGGTTCCATGTCACGAACGGAGGGTCAGCTTGCATCTGGTGGTCGTCAGCAAGAGGAGAGAGGCGGAACGATGAGCGCACAGAGCGGAACCGGCCCGGCGACGACCCACCGCATTCTGGTCCTGGGGGCGGGGTACGCGGGTATGTCCGCAGCGATCCAGCTCGCGGCTCGGGTCAGGCGGCATCAGGATGTGCAGGTGACCCTGGTGAATCCGCAGGAGCGGTTCACCGAACGGCTGCGGCTGCATATGACGGCGACCAGGCAGCAGCTCGCCGAGATGAGCATCCCGGAGCTGCTGGAGGGTACGGGTGCGCAGTTCGTGCGCGGCTGGGTCACGGCGGTGGATGCGAACGAGAGGACCGTGCGGATCGACGACGACCGGATACTGCGCTACGACACGCTGGTGTACGGGTTGGGGAGCGTGGCCGACACGGCGGCCGTGCCGGGCGTCGAGGATCACGCCTACACCCTGAACAGCGCCCAGGACGCCGAGTTGCTGGCCGACCGGTTGGTGCGGTTGGGCAGTGGCACGGTGGTGGTCGGTGGCAGCGGGTTGACCGGCATCGAGGCGGCCGCGGAGATCGCCGAGCGGCACCCGGAGCTCGACGTCGTCCTGGTGGGCCGGCAGGAACCCGGTGCGACCATGAACCCGAAGGCCAAGGCGTATCTGCAATCCGCGCTCCGGCGCCTGGGTGTCCAGGTGCGCAGCGGGAGCGAGGTGGTGAAGGTGCTGCCTGCTTCGGTCGAGCTGGCAGGCGGGGAGAACATCGCCGCCGATGCCGTCCTGTGGACAAGTGGTACGCGGGTGTCGCCGCTGGCTGCCGCCGCCGGCCTGAGCGTCGACGGTCGCGGTCGCATCGTCACGGACGATTCACTTCGGTCGGTGTCCCACCCCGACGTGTACGCCGTGGGTGATGCGGCCGCGATCCGCCAGGGCTACGGCATCATGCACGGCACCTGCCAGGGCGGCATGCCGACCGGTGTGCATGCCGCTGTGTCGATCGCCCGCACGCTGAAGGGCAAGCAGCCCAAGCCGTTCCGCTTCGGCTACTACCACACGCCGGTGAGCCTGGGGCGGCATGACGCGGTCGTTCAGTTCACCCACCCCGACGACACCCCCAGGCGGGTGCACCTGACCGGCCGCAAGGCGGCCTGGTACAAGGAGACGGTGACTGCCTCACCCTGGCCGACATTCGGCCGTATGAAGAAGATGCCCTCCTCGGGAGCGTTCTGGCCCCGCGGCGGCCGCTTCACCCGGGTCCGGGACGCGCGATGACGCATCCGTACCCGGACCCCGGCCAGCAGGTGTTCAACGACCATCGCAATCTGCTGTTCTCGGTGGCGTACCGCATCCTCGGCACCGCGGTCGATGCCGAGGACGCAGTACAGGACGCCTGGATCAAATGGTCGGCCGCCGACCGCTCGCAGGTGGCCGAACCCAAGGCGTATCTGACGCGGATCGTGTCGAATCTGGCGATGGAACGGCTGCGCTCCACCCGGCACAAGCGGGAGACCTACGTCGGACCGTGGCTTCCGGAGCCGATTCTCACCGTCGCCGACACCGCCGACACCGTCACGAACGCCGAGTCGGTGTCGATGGCGATGCTGGTGGTGCTGGAATCGCTGAGCCCGCTCGAGCGCGCGGTGTTCGTGCTGAAGGAGGTCTTCGGCTTCAGCCATGCCGAGATCGCAGAGGCGGTGGAGCGTTCCGAGCCCGCGGTGCGGCAGGCCGTGCACCGTGCTCGCGAGCACGTGCAGGCCCGGCGGCCACGCTTCACCGTGGACCGGTCGCGGCAGAGCGAGGTCACCGAGCGGTTCCTCGACGCCGCAACCGGTGGTGACATCAACACCCTCATGGAGCTGCTGTCCCCGGACGTCACCCTGTGGACCGACGGCGGCGGCAAGGTCCGCCAGGCCCTGCGCCCGGTTGTGGGCGCACAAACGGTGGCTGCCTGGTTCGCAGCCATCGGCACCGTCACCTACCAGGGTGTCGATCCCGCCGACATGAACGCCGATCTGGTCGAGATCAATGGCGGTCCAGGCATGGTGTTCAGCGGTTCGGGCCGCGTGATCGCCACTGTCACCTTCGAATTCGACGCCGATGGCCGCATCATCACGATCCACAACGTCGCCAACCCCGACAAACTCCGGGTCATTGCTGGTGGCAGACCTCGCGACCTCGGCACGCACTGAGGCCTCCCCCTCGGGACGGTAATCCGGGGACGGCCGGGAGGGACCTTGGAAACTGACCGGGACCGGGAGCCGGTGACGGCGCCGACGACGGCTTCGGCGGTGTTGCGCAGTCCAGGGGCGGCCCGAGGTGATGGCGGGGGAGGCGCCGGCGAAGTCCATCTTTCAGCTGCCTCCCGGCGGGGCTCAGCGTGCGGTGGCCGCCCGGCCGAGATTTGCTTGGTGAGTCGACACCTCCGTCGCCACCGAAAGGACACCGTTCCATGGCTGACAGGCCCGCAATCGTTCTAGTACACGGCGGTTTCGTGGACGGGTCCGGCTGGCGGCCCGTCTACGACCTGCTCACCCGCGACGGCTACCGCGTCTGCGTGGTGCAGAACCCGACCCTGTCGCTGCAGGGCGACGCCGCCGCAGCGCGGCTGATCATCGACGCGCAGGACAGCCCGGTCGTGCTGGTCGGTCATTCCTACGGCGGCGCAGTCATCACCGAAGCGGGCACCAGCCCGAACGTGACGGCTCTGGTCTACATCGCGGCGTTCGTGCCGGACACGGGCGAGTCGGTCAACACGCTCATCTCCGGATTCCCCACCGAGCTGCCCGGACCGCCGATCTTGCCGCCCAAGGACGGCTTCCTCTTCCTCGACCGGGACAAATTCCCGGCATCGTTCGCCGGTGACCTGCCCGCCGATCAAGCCGCGTTCATGGCCGACTCGCAGGTCCCCTGGGGGGTGGACGCCCTCGGCCAGCAGGTCACGGAGGCCGCTTGGCGGACCAAGCCGAGCTGGTACATGTTCACCACCGAGGACAAGATGATCCCCCCGCCTGCCCAGCGCACCATGGCCGGCCGAGCCGGCTCGACCACAGTCGAGGCCGTGGGCAGCCATTCCGTCTTCGCGTCACAACCGGCTCCAGTGGCCGACCTCATCAAGCGGGCCGCGGTGGTCGTGGCGCCCTAGCCGCAGCTACCGGAGCGAGGGACCGCCATGGCAAGCATTCACGTGATCGTCCTCCCGGGCGGTGGGTACGCCGAGCATGTGCCACACGAGGCCGAGCCGATCGTCGACTGGCTCAGCGGGCTCGGTGTGCAGGCGAGCGTCTTCCGCTATCCGCTCAACGCAAGACACCCGGTACCGCTCGATGCCCTCCGTGCCGAGATCCGGCGCCTCCGCGCGAGTGGAGCGGAGCGCATCGGCCTGATGGGATTCTCCGCGGGCGGTCACCTTGCCGGCCTTGCTGCCCTGGCAACCGGTGCCGAGGCGCAACCCGTGCAGTTCGTGGTCCTCGGATATGCGATCACGTCGATGGAGACCGAGACCACCTACCGCCCCGCCAGGCTGGTCCTGCTGGGGGAGGAAGCCAGCCCGGCGCTGCGACGCTCCACATCTTTGGATGCGCTGGTGACGCCTGAGTCACCGCCGTTCTTCGTGTGGCACACCGCGGAGGATATCTACGTCCCTCCCGAGCACACCTACCGATTCGCTGCCGCGCTTGCGGCCCACAACGTCCCGCATGCCGTTCACGTGTTCGCGCACGGGCCGCACAGTCTCGGCCTGGCAGAAGGCGCGGGGGACGTCGAGACCTGGACAGCCTTGGCCGCGTCCTGGATTGGGTGCAGATCTGATGAGGGTGCTGTCGATCAGGCCGCGAGTGTGAGGTGGTCGCGGTAGCGGGCCTGGTGGTTGCGGGCGAACTCCTGTTGTTCGTGCCAGGTCCAGTAGGTGTCGAAGTCGCCGTTGGCGCGTAGTGCGCGGAGCTTGAGTACGGCCTCGGCGCCGGCGAGTCCCCAGCGGGCCCCGGTGATGTCGAGCCGGTCTTTGACCAGGTGGCGGCAGGCGCCCTCGATGATTCCGGTCGCGATGGGCCAGCCGCGTTCCAGTGCGGTGCCGTAGCGCAGGTACTGGGCCTTGTTGCGCAGGTAGCCGACGGCGTCGTCGACGCCCTTGCGGCGGTTCTTCTTCAGCCGGGCTGTGCGGGCGGCCGCCTCGAGAGCGGTCGCGGCCTGTTCCGCGCCGCCGCCGAGGATGGTGCGGGCGTGACGTGCGACGAAGGCTTCGGCGGCCGGGTCGCCGGCCTGATGCAGGCACCAGGCCGCGTCCCAGAGGTATTCGAGCACGTGGATGAGGTCGATGACGATGTGCACGGTCACGCCCCGGTACTTGGCCTAGGCGGTGATGAGGTCGAGTTGGTGGCGGGCGCCGTCCACGAGCACGACCCAGGGCCGGCGATGGGTGGGGTCGCGATGCTCGGCCTGGTCGAAGACCGCGGCCACGACCTGCGCGGCGGTGCCCTCGATCGAGCCGGTCAGCCACTTGGACCTGGCCTTCGGCCCGGGACGGCGTTCATGCCCGCCGCCGCCGGAGTCGTCGCCGGGGTCGGTGATGATGTCGTCGACGCCGCGCTCGGCGGGCTCGGCGTCGTAGACGGCGCCCAGGGTGGCCATGCGCTTGCGGCCCAGTTTCTCCCCGGCGGCCAGGCGGGACTTCATCTTGTTGCCGCCCTTCGCCTCGGCGGCCTTCGCGGTGGCCTCGCGCAGCGCCTCCGGCCTTATCACCACGCCCTTGCCGTCGGCCGAGAGCACCAGCGTGGTCGCGTCGGTGCACGGAGCGGGCACCAGGGCGTCGTAGAAAGAGTCGATGTCCGCGGCGGCGCCCACCGCCAGTTCCTGGACCCGCCGGTGCCCGATCCCCGCCCCGGTCATGGTGTTGATCCGCTCGCACGCCTCGGCGAACGAGCCGCGCGATGCCTCGATCGCCGCGAGCCTGGCCAGCCCGTGACTGTGCATCCCCGCCGGCAGGTTCAGCATCGCGTCGGCCGGGTGCAGATCCGCCACCTTGTCACCGCGGTAGGCGATCCGGGTCACGGTCACCTTCCCGAACACCGTGGCCAGGGTCCTCGAGCGGCCCCGCTCGATTCTCGTGCGCTCGAGCTCGGTGGCATCGACGACCTCGGGCAGCCGCTGCTCGGTCAGCGTCCGCAGCCGCAGATGGTCCTGGAACAGCTGCCGGGTCACCTCCCGCATCCGCGCGCCCAGCAGGTCCTCCAGCTGTGAGTGCGTCAAGGCCGCCACCTCCGGGGACCCGAGCTCCTTCGTGACCTGGTCGAACAGGCCACGGGCGGCGGCGAACGCCGACTCGCACCCGGCCAGGGCCATCCCGTCCCCACCGCTCACGGTGCCACCGTCCGGGACGTGAGCGCGAACAGCCCCGGCTCCGCCTCGGACAGCACTCCGCGGTCCACGAGCCGCTTCAGCTTCGAACGCATGCCCTCGACATGCCGGGCCTCCGTCGGGGAGCCCACCGACTCGCACACGTCCTTGCACCGTAGCGGGCCCCCGCCTCGGCGAACGACACCAGGATCTGCCGGTAGGCCTGCGAGGTCACCACCGTGTCCCCCGCCTCCTCGGCCTTCAGCATGACCGGGACCAGCTCCGCCAGCGGCACCGTCGCCGCCTCCAGATCCCCGACCGGCCCGGCGCCCGCCGGCACCGGGCCACTGTCGACCAGCACCTGGTCCACCGTCTCCCGCGTGATCCGCAGCCGCGTCAACTCCTCCTCCACTCCCTCCAGTTCCCCGGACAGGCCCGCGATCTGCTCACGCAGCCGCTCGGCCCGCCCACGCGCGGCCGACTCCCTGACTTCCAACGCTTCGAACAACGACGGCACCACACCACCCCCAGTCAGCACCCCACCCAGCGGCGGGCTCAACGCCGACGACGGTAGAAACCGACCACCTCCACACCACCCCCAACAGCCCCGAATCACCCAAACGAGGCACCCCTACAAGATCTGCACCCATCCCGGATGAAACAACGGGACGAAACGCCCACTGACCAGACAGAATGGTCAGGGGCCATCGTGCTGCGTGCTCTCTTCCAGCCGTGAGGGACGTGGTGCCCCGGGTGGTCGTCCTTCTTGCACTCCCGTGCCTGGAAGTAGCACAGGGCGCCACGGCTCAGCGGGGGAACTGTGAGAGGCAGGCATCCCCTTCGGAGAGGCTGCTTGAGCGTTGGGCTGGGGAGGACTGAACAGGGCCGGGGCCCGGCTCTCCTGCCCGGTTCTGCTACGGCCAGCCTTGCTTCACCTTGGCGGGGGCGGTGTTCCAGCTCTTAGGTATGAACGTGATGACGTAGGTTCCCCGGTCGAAGTCCGCGTACCCGGAAGACCAGTTCCGGAACTTGCTCTCGTATACCTGCATGGGTCCCAGGTCGCCATTGGGTGCGTGATAGTGGTTGGCGTGAGTCCATACGGTTTTCTCGGCATCCGCTTCCGTTTGGGCCCCGAACCAGCCGTAGTCGAAGTTGATCCAGCTTTCGCCAGGAGTGGCGGGGCTGCGCGGAATGTTTCTGTCCTTTGACATGTCGACCAGGCCTGTGCCGTGGTCAGGGCGGAAGGCATCCGGGTCGCCGTACTTCCTCTTGTCAGAGGAGCTCTGCTGGTCCTGCCCGCTCCAGAAGTGCTTTGAGTAGATCACCGCCTTCATCCTGGACGGATCGTAGTTTCCTCCATCCCTGTCCTTGAAGGACGGCGTGTTCCTCAGCGCCGAGTACAGGTTCGAGCGGCTGTCCTCGTGGAGCAGAGCGTCATCGTTCTTCGCGAGCTCTGTCTTGAGGTTGTCGACGTAAGCCCCCTCGTCGTGGGAATTTTCCAGGGCGTTGTTCATGATGGACGCCACATCACGCGCCCGCTTGAAGCCCTTCCCCTCGTCGAAACTGCCCTTGGCGATGCGTCCCTCAAACTCCGCATGCGTTTCGCCGGGTCGGGGTTTGGTGTTCCTCAGGTCGTTCCTGTACTTGTTCTCGTCGAAGAACGCGAACGCTAACTTGTTCGTCGGGTAGGGGCCGGAATTGACCCAGGTGATGCCGACGCAACCGTAGGACAGCCTTTCTCGCTGCTCCCGGGTCATTTGCTGCGCCTTGCCGTCGCGGTGACTGTAGACCTGCTGCCACTTGCGTATGTAGTTGTTGACGATCGTCGTTGATCTGCCTCCGTCGGCCCGGTACGCGTCAGGCATCCTGTCGAGCAGCTCGGCAGGAGGAGTTTCCCGGTCGTCGGCAGCGCCGGCGGCCCCGGAGGATGCGCTGGTCCCCGGCCGCGAATCCGCCGGGGACTCGCCAGGTCGCCCCAGAGCCAGAGCCCTGTCGTTGAGCGCGTTGATGGCCCTGACGTCATACGCCGTCAGGTCGTGCGTTTCGGCGTAGGACTCCTCCTTTTCCCCGTTGCCGCTGTCGGCGGCCTGGCTGACCGACGGCATGAATCCAGCAGTGCACAGGACCGCACCCACCGTGGCGATGGCGAGGAATTTCCGACGTTCATGCATGAAAACCAAGAGCTCCTTTGTGGTGAAATCTCATGGAACAAGGGCGTGCGAGAGCACGACGCAATGGAGGGTTTGCAGGCGAGCTGCCGCTCACGGCCGTGGCCGCGCTGTCCTGCGTCGCTGCGCAGCGGACGGAGATGCAGTGAATGCGGGATTCAGCGGTGGCGGTGAAGTCGCCGCCGGTCAGGGCCTGGCGGCCGCCAGGCGGGCTGGGCGCGACGAGGTGACCGCTGGCCGCCCGCCCGGGTCGGGCGGGGCCGGTGACTCGCTACCTCGGGGTCGCCGCCGAGGCGACGACGCGGGCCCGGTCCGGGTATTCGGGGTCGCCGTAGCGGACCTCGACGCGCGGGTGGGAGCGCAGGAACTCGGTGTCGGCCAGGCGGACCTGGCTGGGGTGCTCGACCGTGCGCACGGCGATGTCCGTGTCGAGGAAGAAGCTGAACTCGCCGGCGGCCGGGGCGTAGACGAAGAACGTGCGGCCCCCGAACCTCTGCTGCGCGACGTTGTCCGTCAGGACCAGGGACCAGAAACCCGTGCAGTGGCCCGCGGGACACATGAACTGGAAGCCGGCCCGCAGGCCGTCCAGTTCCATCCCGCGGAAGGGGTTGCCGTCGCCCGCGTTGACCGTGGCGGCGGTCGCTGGGGCAGCCGTGTCCGGGGTTGCTGCCTGCGCTCCCGGTGTGAGGGGCAGGGCCAGGGCCGCGGTCACAGCGACGGTCGTGAGGGCGCGGAGAGCGGTTCGACATATCACGTCTCGGCTCCTGTGTGAGTGATCAGGTGGATACGAGCAGCGATCATTGCCTCGAGTGAACTCCCCGGCAACAACACGGCTGCAAAACCGGCCAGTCCATCTCGTAGGACGCTATCTGGCCATGTATCCGAACCGGACCGGCGTCGGGATGTCATGCGGCAGCATTCCCCTGCAACTGGCGTGAGGTACGCGGCGAGACCCGCACCGCCGATGCTGAGAACCCCACGGTGCGTTCGATGACCCCCGCCACCGGCGGGGACGAAGAGCCCCATACAGCGGCGGCAATCCAGCTGCGGGGGCTCCGTCAACCCGCTCCCGGCCGCAGCCGAACGGACCCCAGCCCACCTCAAGGACAGGAAGATCTTCGCCATTCGCTACTGCCGCCCCCCTGCCCCTATCGCCGTCCTCACGAAGGCTGTCACGGCCCTCACCCTTCTCCAACAAGGCCGGGAAAGCCCCGTGAACAGACCTCCAGGCATCGACACAGAGCCCCGACAGGCGACGCGGGGTCGACTGCGACGATGGGCACGCGCCTGATCAACGGCGTGAGCCCCTACGACGATCATGCCGACGCCTGGGACAAGCGTCCGGCTGAGGGCCTGCCCGGACACCACCGGACAGGCACCGGGGGTGCCCCTATCTCTTTCGTCAAGGGGCAGGGCGGTTGATTCGTGATCGTTCAGGCGGTTTGGGGGACGGTGTGGGTCTCGAAGAAGGTGCCGTCGCGGAGCATCGCGAAGAGCACGTCGACGCGGCGGCGGGCGAGACACATCAGGGCTTGCTTGTGCCGTTTGCCCTCGGCTTTCTTCCGCTCGTAGTAGGCCCGGGAGGCTGGGTCCGAGAGCGAGGCGAACGCGGCCAGGAAGAACGCCCGTTTGAGGTGCTTGTTGCCGCGTCGGGACGGGCTTTCACCGTGGATCGAGGAGCCGGATCTCCTGGTCACAGGAGCGAGGCCGGCGTAGGCGGCGAGGTGTCCGGCGGTGGGGAAGGCAGTGCCGTCGCCGACATCTATGAGGATGCGGGCTCCGGTCCTGACGCCTATCCCCGGCATCGACGTCAGGAGCTTCGAAAGAGGGCGCCATGGAGGACGGGGACATGGAGACCGCGGCCGGACTGGTGGCGATGGCGTATGACGAGACGGTCGGCGATCTGATTGACCCGCACGCATCGGCCATCCGGCACATCGGCTACTGAGGGGCGCATTCGTGAGCGAATCCGTCGACACCTACTGGACCTGGCACGAACAACAGGAGTTCGCCCGCAACCACCAGGCCCGCTACCGCGACCACCTCACACTCGCGGCCTGATCGACAGCACCCTCATCAGATCTGCACCCTCCTGGATTCGCGAACGCGCCTCAGCCTGACGCGGCCTGCGGCCTCTTGCGTTAATCCGGCTCCGGCTGCGTTCGTGAACCATCTGCCGGAGATGCGCTGCGCGTTGGCTGAGGACGGAGCCGGTCAGCGCACGCTCCGCCCGGCGGCGTTCGCCTGCCACTCGCGGCCGATGGAGCGGATCAGCGCCGGGTACACCCCGATGTACCGGAAGGGCTTGATGGCGGCCATGTAGAGGGTGCCGAACAGCCCGTTCGGCTTCACCAGGACGGCCATCTGGCCGCGGTAGCCGCCGGACCCGTCCGGGACCCAGCCGATGTGCATCACCGCGTGCACGGTCTTGTTGCCCATCTCGGCGGCCCACTCGTCGTCCCTCTGATAGAGGGAGGTGAACGGGGAGGAGCCGAGGTCGGGACCCTGGGCGCCCTCGCGAAGGTCCGCCGGCAACCGGTCGCGCAGGGAAGGCAGCCGGGTACTGATGCCGGTACCGGACTTGTCCCAGCCGAGCAGTGCTCCGAGCTTCCAGCGGGCGGCGAAGAGCATGCGGGAGACGGGACCTTCTCCGTTCACCCCGCTCCTGAGTCCTTCGGCGAACTGGCGCACCAGCCACACATGGTCGTCGGGTCCGCCGGGGGTGGGCAGTGCCCACACGTCCTCGACCGTGAAGTCGTCGGCGATCTCGTGGATCCGCCAGGGGCGGTCGGTGTGGGCGGTTCGGGGAAGTCGCATGAGCAGGCCCCTGTCTATACGGTGGCGTATATATCGAAGGTAGACCCATCTATGCGCCCCCGTATACTCGGCAGGGACGTGAGGAGGCACACACCATGGGCGCGACCCGCACGCCACGCGGCAAGTGGATCGAGGAAGGCTTGCGGGCACTGGTCGCAGGCGGCCCCGAAGCCGTCCGGATCGAGGCACTGGCGCAGACACTCGGCGTCAGCAAGGGTGGCTTCTACGGGTACTTCCGCAACCGGGGCGCGCTGCTCACCGAAATGCTCGACACCTGGGAGTACGAGGTCGCCGAGAGCGTGATCGAGCAGGTGGAGAGCGGCGGGGGAGACGCCAGGGCCAGACTCGAGCGGCTGTTCGCCATCGCCGCCTCCACCACCGACGGGCCGGTGCGAGGCACCACCGCCGATATCGCGATCCGCGACTGGGCCCGCCGCGACGCGGCCGTCGCCGAGCGCCTGCGCCGCGTCGACAACCGCCGTATGGACTACCTGCGTTCCCTGTTCTCCTCCTTCTGCCCCGACGAGGACGAGGTCGAGGTCCGCTGCCTGCTCGCCGTCTCGGTGCGCATCGGGAACCACTTCAACGCCGCCGACAACGGCAAGCGCAGCCGCGCGGAAGTGATGGAACTGATCAGGCAGCGGCTGCTGAAGTAGCCGGCCCCGCCATCGTCTCCCGCACGTGGCATCGCTCTCATGTGGCTCAACGTGCGCCTGGTCACGGCCAGGGCTGTCCGGCGGATCAAGCCGTACGAGGTGGGCGTCACCGGAAATCGCAGATGTGCATGCCGGCTTCCAACGCCTGCTCGACTTCATCACAGCCGAGGGCGCATTCGTCCGTCCGGGGTCAGTTCAGAGCGTCGATGGCCTTCACGATCAGCGCCCGTGCCTCCTGCCCGTACACCGCCACGCTCCGCAGCTCCTCGAACGCCTTCAGGTACAGGGCGATCTCGCTCGGCTGAGTGATGTTCACCTGCGCGGACAGCAGCTCGACCGACACGAGGGTGTCGTCGTACATGTGGAACGTCTCCTGCGGCCAGATCCGGCGCTGCCGGGTGGCCATCGGGATCACGCCGAGGCAGACAGACGGCAGAGCGCCCGCCGTGAGGAGGTAACCCAGCTGCGCGGTCATCGCGTCCGCGTCGCCGAGCCGGTAGTGCAGAGCGGCTTCCTCAACCAGGAGAACGAACCGGTGTCCCTGCTCGTGGATGACGCGGGAGCGCTCGACTCTGGCAGCAGCTGCCTCGGCCCCGTCGTTGGGGATCTCGCGGAAGTCGGCGATAGTGCTCAGCAACGCAGCTGCGTAGCCCTCGGTCTGCAGGAGGCCGGGGACCAGCGTCGACGAGTAGACGCGGAACAGCTGGGTGTCGTGGAACAACTCCACGTAGTTGTCCTGGAGTTGCTTCAGCCCACTGCGCACCTGGTGGCGCCACTCGCTATAGATCGACTCTGCGTTGAGGGGCCGGGCGATTTCGCGGGCAGCCTGCGCAGACGAGGACGTGGAGCTGGGCATACCTGTCCGTTCCTTCCTGCTAGTGGATCTGATACTGGCCGTGTGGGATCGCGCGTGTCCACACGGCCTCAAAGGCTTCGGCACACAGCTTCGCGGCGGCCGGGTCGTCACTGATCTCCCCGCCCATGGACGATCCGTCGCCGGCGAAGTGGTTCCAGCGCACCCAATGATTGTCGAAGAGCCAGAAGTCGTTGCCGGGCAGGGCGATGTCCGAGGCGCGGCGACGTGGCAGCCACCGCACCTGCTCACCGGCTGCGATGTTCGTGAACGTGCCGGAGTGCTCGTACTGGATGTACTCGCTGACCGGCTCGGACACGATGCGGGCCCGGCGGACGACTACACCGCGGGCGACCGTCTCTGACATGAGGTCGAGCCACGGCCGCCACCAGGACGCGCGGTCGGCGGGATCATGACGGAAACCGCTCTTCCATGCGGCGAACGGACCCGCCTCATAGTCGACGGCATAAGAGTCACGCATCTCCAGATGCACGGCGGAGCGTGTGCATCCATGGATCAGTTTGTCGAATGTCGGAACGCTCGACTGCATCGCACGCCTCCCTGATCACGGGGAACTTCGCGGCGCAAGGCCGCCGAGCCGATAGTCGTCCTCGTCGAACATGTCTGTCAGGTCAGAGCCTCGATGGCTCTCACTATCAGCGCCCGTGCCTCCGCTCCGTACACCGCCTGCCGGTGCAGCTCCCCGAACGCCTTCAGGTACTGGACAACCTCGTCCGGCGCGGTGATCTTCACGGAGGCCGACAACGGCTCATGGTGTACCCGCTCGTCGTCGAAGACTGTGAACGTCTCGATGGGCCACATGGAGCGCTCTGCACCGGCCGGGATGACGCCCAGCGACACGGACGGCAGATCCATCACCGAGAGCAGTGAGCCGAGTTGGCCGGCCATCGTTCCGGCATCTCCGATGCGGTAGTGCAAGACCCCTTCCTCGATGACGATCGCGAGGCGCCGATTCCCTTGCCGAACGAGACGTGAGCGATCCATACGTGCGTTGACGGCTTCGGCCACGTCGTCCGGGAGGCCGCGGAAGGTGGCGATGGCCTGCAGCAGCGCCGTGGCGTAGCCGGGCGTCTGCAGGAAGCCGGGCACCACGTTGGAGCAGTAGACCTTGAGGTGTTTGGTCCGCTTGTACAGCGGAAGGTCTGCCTGCTGGAGGCGTTTGAGCCCGGTGCGCTGAAGCCGCCTCCACTGGACGTACATGGAGTCGGCTTGCCGGTTCGCCGCAACGAGGTCGGGCGCCTGCCCGTCGGCTCCGCAGGCGAGGCACCACAACCTGATGTCCGCATCGGACGGTGGCGTCTTGGCGCTCTCGATGCGCGACGACTTCGACTCGTGCCATCCGCAGCGAGCCGCCAGCTCCCGCTTGGTGATGCCCGCGTCCAGCCGTACCTCCCGCAGCCGCTCGGCAAGCGCGGCGCGTGCGGATTGCACGCTGGACGACGCGGACTCGGTCATGTGCCCGCGGACTATCGGATCCGGTACTGATCGTGCGGGGTTGCGCGATCCCAGACGGTTTCGAACGCGGCAGCACAGAGCTTCAGTATGGCCGGGGCTTCCGTGAGCTCGTCTTCCACCACGGCGCCGTCGCCGTCGAAGTGGTGGACCCGAAGCAGAGCGCCGTCGAAGAGCCAGAAGTCATTCCCAGGAAGGGCAATGTCTGTGGCCAGCCGACGTGGCAGCCAGCGCACTTGCTCGCCTGCGGTGACGTTGGCAGTCGTGACGTAGTGCTCCCACTGGATGTATTCGCTCACAGGCTCGGAGACGATACGAGCCCGCCGGATGACGACCCCGCGGGCGACCGCGTCTGCGATCGTCTGGTCGTAGGCATGCCACCACGTCGCCCGGTCCTCCCAGTCGATGCGGTCTCCGCGCCGCCAGGCTTCGAAGCGCTCGTTGTCGGCGTAGCTGTCGCGCATTTCAAGGTGCGTGGCGGACGTGTGAGAGCTGGCCAGCAGCTCAGCGAAGCTCGGGGTTTCCCCGCTCGATCGCATCGCACGCCTTCCTGATCACCGGCACCATGCGCGCCGGAATCCTGATGATGGCCTCAGTCTCCGGCACGGATCCGTTCGCCGGGCTGGTCGCCTCGCATTCAGCAACTGTTCCGGCGTCAGGCTTTCAGCCCTGGAAGAGCAGCTCCCGCGCCTCTTCGTCGGCCCACACTGTCGGGCAGTGATCGCGGTCTGTGTCTGGATCGATGCCGATGAACCGTAACGCCATGTCGACCTCCAACGCCTGGTTGCGTGCTCGGACTTGCATCACTTTCAGGCTATTGCCGCAGACCGTCAAGGTCGTGAACCGGCCAGGTACAGGTCAGATCCATTGCTGTGCAAGTTGGTGCAGGTTTATGGCGGACGCAGGGGCGCGATTCCTACCGTCGGCATCAGAGCTGATCGCCGACGAGGGGCCAGGCCGTGATGACGTTGAGGGTGTACCGCGTGGACGCCGCGACCCGCCGTCGGCGCGAGACCTACAGGCTGACGATCCCGACGAGCGACCCCGAGCGGCTCCCGGACTCCCTCACCTTTCCGCCGTGCGCCTGCCCCCGCTGCAGGGCCGCCCGGTGACCGCGTCCACGGCCGACGCGCGCGTGCTGCCCGCGGCCGGAGATCTGAGTTGGGAGCAGTACGCCGGGCGAGCCTGCGTCTGGTGCGGCAAGCCGTTGACCGTCGGCGCGCGCAGTGTCGGCACAGCACGCGGCCGGGAAGGCGTCCACGTCCTCGACATCGAGGTGTACGCGGGCCCGTGCTGCCCGTAGCCACCGACACCAGAGCTCCGCCTCGGCCGACGACTCCGGCCAGGAACCCCGGCCGAGGCGGTGATGGGACCCCCTGAGGGACCCGCGTGCACGACGGCGTGAGGGGAGGCCTCGCGCCGAGGACGCACCCAAGGAGCATCACATGACCGCTCTCGCAACGGAACAGATCACCGGCCGGCAGCTCGTCGACTCCAACCTCTTCGAACGGCTCGTCACCTTCCTCGAGTTCGAGGAGGAGATGGACCGGCCCCAGGCCGAACGCGTGATGGACCAGGCGCTCGCCTTCATCGACATGGCCGGGCATCGCAGCGACGTACCGCTGTCCCCGTCTCGGAAGGTCGACCCGGGCCGGCACGCCTTCATCCTGCACAGCCGCGAGTACGCCGACTTCTGTCACCGCCGGTTCGGCTCGTTCCTGCACCACAACCCGTTCAAGGGCCGGCGCCTGCGCGACGGCATCGCCATCAGGCGCACCGTCCGGGCCATCGGGGAGATGGGTTACGTCGTCGACCACGAACTGTGGGGCACCGCCGCGGACTGCAACCCGCCCGCCTGCTGCGGCGACGGCGACGGCTGCTGACCCGATCCCCCGCGCGGCCCGTCTCCCCCAGCGGGCCGCGCACCCTCGAGCGCAGAACGGAAACCCGCCCGTGGCCACCCTGCTCTCCGCACGCAGCCGCCTCACCGTCTTCCCGCTGGAGGGCCTGACCGTCGCGTACACCACACAGTCGAGCGACTCCCGCAGCCTCGGCGACATCGCCATCGTCGGCGTGACCGACCCGGACACCGTCACCGGCGACCACCTGTGGCGACTGGCCGCGAGCATGTACAACAACCCGCCCACCGTCCAGACACAGGCCCGGTGGATCCTCACCCAATGCACCAGGGCCCGCACCGTCAGGGCGACCTCGCACCGTGATCTGGCTGACGCGAAGTGGACCGGCGACCTGACCCGCGAGGTCCACGTCGACGCCCTCTTCGCCAACCACGCCATCCTGCGTACGGGTCGTCTCACCGTCGAATGACGGCTCGAGCGGCCGCCGGCTCGGCTCTGTCCGGGCCGTCAGGTTCGGTTTCGTCCCGCGGACGGGCCGTCGACAGTTGAGAAGCCTGGTGTCCCGCGCACGAACGGTGCGCGGGATACCAGGCTCTCCTGGCTCAGTTCTTGCCGGTGGCCGAGGCCCCGGTCACCGGCCGCTCCGGACCGGCAGTTGGCCGCAGTCGCCGCCGGCGCACTTGCTCAGCCAGTCGGCGAAGTCGGCGTCGTACTTGGTGCCGATGGTGTCGCGGAGCAGGCTGTGGGCCGCGTCGTACTCGCCCGCGCGGTAGTGGCCGAGCAGGGTGGCCACGTCCCCGGGGTGCGACTGGAGCATGTAACGGACGCCCAGATAGCCCCACTGGTAGATACGGGTGGTGTCGGCGTTGTCGTAGGTGGTCCCGAAGAGCTGGCTGAGCTTGTAGGTGTTCTTGCCCGCCTCCTCGATCGCCCTGTCGTAGGTGACGCCGCGGTACGAGTAGGAGACGTACTCGGCGAAACCCTCGATCCACATCACGGTCGGCGTGGTCTGCCCGGCTGCGAAGTCGCCGTACATGTCGTAGCGGCCGTCGAGGTAGTGGGTGTACTCGTGGTTGAGGTTCCAGATCTGGAAGGCGCCGTCCTGGGCCCGCTGCTCGTAGGCGATGAAGCGCGGCTGGTTGCCCTCGGCGGCCGGGTCACCCTCCAGGTATATGCCGCCGTTGTTGGTGTCGACGCCGAAGACGACACCGGCGTAGGTCTTGTAGTCGGTACTGGAGTTGAAGGCGACGATCTCGATGCTGGTGTTGTTGTCGTCCTTGACCGGACCGTTGTCCTTGACGATGTTGTGGAAGACCGGGTCCTGCTTGAGGACGCTGTCGCACGTGGCCGACAGTTCGGACGCGGTCAGCTCCTGTGCGAGGATCTTCACGCTCGGACCGCATGCGTGTTTGACCGTCAGCACGGCTGCGCGCACACGGTTCTGCAGGTCACAGGTGTCGTACTCGGCACAGTTCTCCTTGTCGTGCTCGTCCGTCATCTCGGCGAGGCCGACCCAGAGCGGGGCGGTGCGTCCAGTGATCTCGCTGCGGCCGAGCAGCTCCTTGACCAACGGCTTGACGGTGTCCTTGAGGTCGGCGTGCCGCAGGAAGCGGCCGAGTTCGCGTCCGGCGTTGCTGGCCAGGTAGGACTTGTCGGTGCCGAGCAGATCGTCGTGGGCGACGGCGAAGTCACGCAGTCCGGTGAGAACGCTCGGGTCCGCCTTCACGGCTTCCACGAACTCCGGCAGCTGGTGGCCGCGGAAGAGCACGGTGTAGGTGTTGTTGACCGCCGCGAGCATCCCGTAGAACGGGTCGTACGACGAGTTGTAGTCCTTCTGCAGACGCTTGACCACGTCGAGGTGACGGGCGTTCTCTTCGGAGCTGTCGATCAGGGTGACCGTCTCGGCCAGGGTTTCTCCGTTGGCCTCGGTGACGTCGAAGGCGTGGGACGAGCCGAAGAAGGCATCCAGGGCGCCCTGAATGGCGCGCTTCAGCGTCGGGCCGTATTCGCCGACGTTCTCCGGCTGGTTGTACTGGATGTAGTAGCCGGCGCGCAGGTACAGCACCACCTGGGTTGCGAAAGTGCTGTTGTCCCCCGGGTAGTTGGTCGCGACATCCTTGAGTGCGTTCGCCACCGTGACCATCTGTTCCTCGCGGAAGAGGGCCTTGGAGTCCTCACCGGTCACGCTGAACAGCGTGTTGATGCAGGTGATTTCCGACTGCTTGATCTGCTCGACCAGGGCAGCGCCGGTCTTCGAGGTGAAGTCGCTGACGTTGCAGTCCGCCGCGGCCTTCGCCGCAGCGCGGGCCCGCTTGCGCTCTGCGGCGTTCTGGGCCGCGGGGAGCGGAGGGCGTTGCGCGGGGTTCGAGGTCTTCGTGGCCGATCGCGCGGGGGTGACGGCGTGTCCGGGTGCGAGATCGGCGGCAAGCACGGTGGCGGAGGCGGGCTGTGGGGCGGGAGCCGACCTCGGTGCGGGCTTGGGTGCCCCGGCGCCGGCCGGGGCCGCCGCGCCATGGGGGGCGAGCATCGTGAGCCCCAGGCCGGCGGCGGCCACGGTAGGTGTCAGCAGTTGGGCGAGTTTCCTGAGGGTGGGGGGTCTGCGCATGGCGATGGCCTCCAGGCCGGTCGGCAGCCGTGCGTGGGGCACGGCGGTGGGGGGTGCGGACCGTGATGGCAACGGAAGTTGAGCACTCCCGGAGCTGTCATGCTCGCGGAAAGTGTGACCGTACAATTTCACAGTTCACATGGCAGTGAAAGAGGGCTGCAAGCAACCCAAAGAACTGATGAGTCGTCAGAAAAGGATCCTGTCGGGGACCTTGAGATTCCCGGACGGAACTAAGTGATCGCTGGGCAAGCTCATGCCGGTTTCGAGGGACGACCGTCGACCCTGAGGTGAGCCGGTGCCCCTCCATCCCCACTCCGGTGCGCGGATTCCGCCCCGGACCGCGCGGGTGGCGCGGGCGAGCAATCCCGGTGGCACGACGGCGACATGAGTACGGGACCGGCTGGACGGGCCGTACGGGCCCGCTCCCTGGTCACACTCGAAGAACCCGTGCGGCCCCGCCATGTCACGGCCGGTTGCGTGCCCATGGTCGGCGGGCAGGACGGAAGTCCTCCTCCATCAGCAGGAACGCCGACACGGCCTCCGTGAACTCCTCCGGCGCCGCATGGCGGATCAGATGTCCAACCGGGATGGTGACCACCCGTCCGCCGGGGACGCGGCGGGCCGGCTCGACGATGCCGCCCCGGGGCACATGGCTGCGTGGGCCGCCGGCCACCACGAGGGTCTCGGCGGTGATCCCGCTGAGTCGCTCCAGCCACCTGGGGTCAGGCACGTCGATCTGCCTCCTGACAGCCGGCACCATCTCCCAGTCGAAGGCCAGGTCGCCGTCCGGCCTGGTCGGGGTGGTCCGCTCCCGGGGACGCGGGAGCGGAACGTCCTCCGGGACGAGCCGGCTACGGGCCCGTCGATCGGCCGTCAGAGGGAGCCGGAAACCCTGTCGGACGTCCCGGAGTGCCCGCCCTCACGGCCGTGGATACGTTGACCGCGCGGCCGGGTCGTCCGGCAGGCGGGTCCGGGGATGCCCCGGACCCACGGTGTGAGTACCGCACGGGAACGGATTCGGAATGGCAATCCCCCACATCAGGACGGCCGCCCGCCTGGGCCTCTGCGTCGTCACCGCAATCGCCTGCCAGCTGGTGCCGGCGTCGGCGTCGGCGTCGGCGTCGGCCGGCCCGTCACGCGACCTGGTGGTCTCCAAGGCCAAGGGCTTTCCGTCGATCCAGGCGGCGGTCGACGCCGCCCGGCCCGGTGACCGGATCACTGTCCCGCCGGGCGTCTTCCGTGAGCAGGTGGTGATCGGCAAGGACCTGACGATCACCGGCTCGGGCGCCCGGAGGACGACGATTCTGGCCCCGCAGACGCTGGCCCCCGGTGACGACGGCGGCACCTCGATCATCGAGATCCACAACGGCGCCTCCGTCAAGCTGTCCCGGCTCAACGTCAGCGGACCGGGTTCCGGCACATGCACTGCCGGTGCGCTCGGCTCCGGCATTCGGGTGCTCGGGGGCGCCCACCTCGACCTCGGCCGCGCCGCCGTCACCCACATCACCGACACCCCCGCCGCGCCCTGCTTCCGCAGCGCGAACGCCGTCCTCGTCGGGGACCTGCCGACCGGTACGGGCTCGGCGACCATCCACGACACCGAGATCTCGGGCTACCAGGGCGCGGGCGTGGTCGTCCTCAACTCGGGGTCGAGGGCCACCGTTGACCACAGCACCGTCACCGGACACCGGCGGCTGTCGACCGACGGCATCGAGTTCGTGGCCGGCGCGGTCGGACGCATCACCCGCAACATCGTCAGGGGCAATGAGTGCCGGGAGCCCGATCCGGACTGCGGCCCCGACTTCTTCAACGAGTTCCAGCACTCGGGCATCGTCGCCGACACGCCAGGCACCGTGGTGCAGCACAACAGCCTCATCGGCAACCAGGTCGGCATTTACGCTGCCGGCGGGTCGATCGACATCGGCCGCAACGACATCGTGCGGAGTTCGTTCGTCGGCATGGCACTTCAGGACGGCCAGTTCACAGTCCGCAAGGACCGGATCGAGGGCGGCGTCCACGGGGTCGCGGTCGTCGCGTCGTCGGTCGACACGAACGCGGTGCTCGACGGCGTACGGATCAAGCGGACGTCGGGCGCGCCCGTGCAGACCTTCCAGTGCTGCGGCTTCACCGCCACGGCGACCGTGAGGCCGTAGCCGGGCGGACACGGCGGCGGGTCGGCCACCCGGGAAAACCGGTGCGGCCGACCCGAGGAAGCCGGACGGGGCGAGGCGTCACCGCCGCCATGCGGACGCGTGCGCCGCCGCGAAGTCGGCGAAGGAGCACGGTGGTTGGCCCATGACCTCCTCCACCGCAGGGCTGAGGCGGTCCTCCGTGCCCTTGGCGATGGACCGGTCCATGCCCGCCGGCAGTTCGGCGAATCCCTCGGGCACACCCGTGGCCGCGAGTAGGTCTCGCATCGCTTCGTACGAAACGCCGCGGTGGTGGATCGGCCGGCCGGCGACGGCGGAGACGAGAGCGGCGACGTCGGCGTAACTCAGCGCCTCGAGGCCGGTGATGAGGTGGGCGGTGTTGTGCGGGTGCTCGTCCGCCGGTGCCCGTACGCCGACCTGCGCGATGTCGTGGACGTCGACGAAGCCCATCCGGCCGTCGGTGGTGGCCGTCACGATCTCGTCGTGGTCGCGGATGCTCCGGGCGTGGAGGTGGTCGCCGTGCCGGAGGGGACGAGGTGGTCGTAGACAGCGTCTACTCACGTTTGGTAGACAGTGTCTATGAACGAACTGGACACGGGCCTGCGTGCCCGTTTGATCGAGGTCGGCGTCGACCTGGTGACCAGGGAGGGGATTCAGTCCCTGTCTCTGCGCGAGATCGCCCGCCAGGCCGGGGTCTCGCACGGAGCGCCGCGGCGCTACTTCCCGACCCACCTGGCCCTGCTGTCCGCCATCGCACGTCAGGGCTTCGCCGAACTGACCGTCACGGTCACCGAGGCTGTCGGTGACAGCCGGGCGAGTCCCCGGGCTCAGCTCATGACGCTGGGGCGCATCTACCTCGACTTCGCCCTGACCAACCGCGGCATGTTCGAGCTGATGTTCCGCCACGACCTGTTGGAGAGCAACCAACTCGGCCTGCGGGAGACGAGCCTGCCGCTCTTCGAAGTACTCGTGGACCTTGTCGCCCGGGCGCGGCCACGGTCTGCCCCGGCGCCACCGGTTGTCGCGGGCGCGCTGTGGGCGAACCTGCACGGCATCGCGCAGTTGTGGGTATGGGGCAGTCTTCAACTCGCGGCAGGAGTCGATGACATCGAACCGCTGCTGCGCGCAGTGCTGGACGCGCATCTTGGCCCGGAAACCCGGTGAGCTCAAGACGCCATCGGCACCTCACGCTCGCCTGCAGTGTCACCGGGGCCTCGATCGTTGCGCTGGACGGAACCGTACTGACCGTCGTGCAGCCCACCATGCAGCGGGATCTGCACGCCTCGTTCGGGCAGGTCCAGTGGACCAGCACCGGATATCTCATCGCCGTGGCGAGCCTGCTCGTCTTCGCCGGCCGGCTCGGTGACCGGTACGGCCACCGGCAGATCTTCGCCGTCGGGATTCTGGGTTTCGCCGCGACTTCGGCGGGGATCGGCCTGGCGCCAGGTGTCGGCTGGGTGATCGGCCTGCGCGTCGCCCAAGGGATCTGCGGTGCGCTGCTGCAGCCGGCCACCCTCGGGATGTTGCGCGCCGCCTACCCGCCCGACCAGCTCGGCATGCCCATCGCGCTGCGCACCAGCGCCATCGGCGTGGCGGCCGCGGCCGGCCCGGTCGTCGGCGGGGCACTGGCCGCTCAGCTGGGCTGGCGATCCGTCTTCTTCCTCAACGTCGCACCGGCGCTCGCGATCGGCGTGCTGGCTCTTGTCGCTCGGGTCCCCGCGCCCAGGAGGGTCTCCGATTTCCGGCTCGATCTGCCCGGCGCCTGCCTTCTCGCGGTCGCTCTGGTGTGTCTGGTGCACACACTCGTCGAGATACCGGAGACCGGCTGGACGGCGGCAACCGCGGTCGGGCTTGTCGCCGCGACGGCTGCCGGCGTCGCGTTCGTCCGGCACGGGCGACGTACCGCGAGCCCACTGGTGCCACCAAGTGTGCTTCGATCGGCGGCTGTTGCCTCGGCGCTCGGCATCCTGGTGGCGGCATCGGCAGCGCTGTTCGGGGCCCTGTTCGTCGGCACCTATTTCTTGCAGGATGTCCTCGGGCTGGACCCGCTGCAGAGCGGCCTGAGGGGGCTGCCCCTGGCCGGGATGATGGTGCTGAGCGCACCGGTCTCCGCTCTGCTGCTGCGTCGGCACGGATCCCGCCGGACGGTCGTGGCGGGGATGGGTCTGGTCGCCCTCGGCGTCTTTCTCTTCTCCCTTCTCGACCGGGCATCGACGGCCATGGCGATCGGCGGCTGTTTTGTCGCGATGGGCGCCGGTTTCGGTACGGTGATGGTCAGCGCGACGGCCGTCATCGTGCGCCATGCGTCTGTGGACGACGCCGGGGTGGCCGGCGGACTCCAGCAGACCGCCATGAACGTCGGCCCGACGCTGGGTGTCGCCACAGCGACCATGTTGATGGCCCTCACCGCACCCGGCTCCGCCGCCGATCAGCCGTACGGCGACGGACCACGCTGGACCGGTGGAGCGTTCATCTCCGCGATGGGCTCCACGCTGACAGTCCTCGCGGCCGTCGCCGTGTTCGGTGCGTTGCTGGCCATCAAGCTGCCCGGTCGCGTCAAGGTGGCAGCCGAGGGCGGGTGAGTTCCCCGGCGGGCGGGCGCGCGGGCAACCCGAACCGGTAAGCCGGGCGGCCCAAATCCAGTGCGCCGAGCGCCTGGGACTCCCGTACCCGAGTCCGGAGCGGCTCACCCGTTACCCGAGTCCGAAGCGGCACACCCGTCGTACACACACTTTCATCACAATTGGACGACGTTCCATCACATTTCCCCTTCCTGACCTTCGTAGGAGTGCCAAGCTCGGGCCCCTCAGTTCGGAACCAACTGCCTTGGGGGGCACATGTCTGGGAGAGGAAGTACCCGCGCGAACAGCGCGATCGCGGCCTGCGCCGTGGTGATGGCGGTCGGGCTCGTGGGGTGTGGGGGCACCACCGACGACGCGAAGTCCGAGGCGGCGCCGACGAGCGCGGCGCCCAAGATGGCCACGGCCGCGACGCCTTCGCCCGCGTCGGCTCTCGCACTCGTCGATGACGAGGAGAGCGCCGACTCCGGGAAGCCGGTCGTGGTGAAGGTGCTGGACAACGACACGCTCACACGTAAGGGCGGTACGCCCGGCAACCTGGAAGTCGCCCTGAGCGCTGGTGAGTTCACGATCGACTTGGCCACCCTGCCGGGTCATGGCACCGCGAAGGTCGACGGGTCGACCATCGTCTATACGTCCGCCAAGGGATACGGCGGCGCGGACGAGTTCACGTACCAGGTGGATGTGAAGGGCTCGCCGGCGCTGACCGGGACCGCCGTCGTACGGATCACCGTGGCCGCGCCGGCGCCCACGCCCACGCCGACACCCACGCCCGTGAAGGCGAAGAAGCCCGCGCCGCCCAAGGTCTATTACGCGAACTGCGACGCCGTACGAGCGGCGGGCGCCGATCCCGTCCGCGAAGGGGAACCCGGCTACGCGCCGCACCTCGACCGGGACGGCGACGGCGTCGGCTGCGAGTCGTCCGGCGGAGGAAGCGGCGGCACGACCGGAGGCAGTGGAGGCAGTGGAGGTAGTGGGGGCGGCAGCGGAGGCGGGTCCGAGGGCACGTACTACGCCAACTGCGCCGCCGCACGGGCCGCCGGTGCCGCTCCCGTTCATGCCGGGGATCCCGGCTATGGGCGGCACCTCGACCGCGACGGAGACGGCGTCGGCTGCGAGTGATCCGCGTACCGCATTCCCGGTAGTCACCCGCCGAGGGGATTGACGCGCGACTACCGGGAATGGGCATCGCCGCGACGGCCGGGGATGGGCCACGGCCGTCGCAGGTTGATGGGAGAGATAAGGAGAATGCGAAACCGATGAGCAATAGGCTCACGGTTTATGAAGGGAAGATTAAATTCCGCAGCCCTTCAGGCCGACGTCAGACAGCCTTCCTGATGAGCTTTCCGTCCGCCGCGATCACGAACCACTCCCCGTCCAGGCCCTGGCCGTTCACGTCCCCGGGCGTCGCGTCGCCCACGTAGTAGTACAGCGGCCAGTCTCCGTACGTCGCCTGTTCCGCACCCTCGCCGAGCTTCGCCTCCTTCAGCAGGGCGGCGTCGGCGCCGGCGCCCGCCTTCACGTCCTTCGCGGAGGTGAGGGCCGGCCAGACGGCGATGCAGTCGGCATCACAATTGCCCGCGCCGGGCTTGTCCTTGGTGAATCCGTACAGCGTACGGCCCGAATCGTCGACGAGGATCTTGCCGAGCGCCGAGTCCACGGTCTTGACGGAGACGGCGGCCGCGGGCTTCCGCGCGGGCTTGGCCGCGTCATCCTCGGAGCCGTCCGTGGAGCCGCCGCAGGCCGACAGGGTCAGCAGCGCGGCCGTTACGAGCGGTGCCGCGAGCAGAGAAGTTTTACGGGTGCTGCGCATGGTGGTTCCCCCGGTTTGGTGAGTGGGTGCGAGAGTGATGGTTACGCAGAGTTGTACGACGGCAACTGACCCACGGTTCAATCGAATTCAAGAAATTTTCTTTTGAACGAGCCGACTGCAGGCCGCGTACTCCATCGCGACCGACCCAAGACGGAGTCGGTCCCAACGGGAGGATCAAAACAATGCAGAAGCGTTATGCGGCTGTTACCGCCGCCGCAATTGTGCTTGGTGTTGCAGGTGTTACTCCGGCACTCGCACACAGCGGTCATGACGGCCACGGGGAGCACGCATCAGCCGGCGGCCAGGCTTCGGCCGGCGAGGCCAGTACCTTCACCAAGCCCTCCAGCGGGCACGCGCTCGCCTTCGCCGCCCACCTCTCCGGCGCCAACGAGGTGCCGGTCAAGGGCGGGCCCGCCGTGAACGACCCCGACGGCAAGGCCGTTGCCCTCGTCAAGGTCAAGGGCGACCGGGTGACCTTCGCACTGCAGTGGAAGGGGTTCGTGCCGAGCCTCGGGCACATTCACCAGGGTGCCGCCGGGAAGAACGGCGATGTGAAGGTCCCGCTCTTCGGCACCGCGATGCCGGACTCCGTCCACTCGGCGGCCGGGCAGGTGGCCATCACCGACGCCAAGCTGGCCGACAGCATCCGGAGCAACCCTTCCGGGTTCTATGTGAACCTGCACAGCGCGGAGTTCCCGGGCGGCGCGGTGCGGGGCCAGTTGAAGCCGCTGCACAAGAACGTCAACCCGCTCGACATCATCAAGGGCGGCAAGCTGCGGGCGCTGTCCGACGGCGACCAGGAAGTCCCGAAGAACGACGCGTCCAAGGTCGGCGACCCGGACGGGCACGCGGTGACGTTCCTGCAGCCGAAGGGGACGAACGTCGACTACTCGCTCGCCTGGGTCAACATCAAGAGCCCCACCAACGGCCATATCCACAAGGGCGCGTTCGGGAAGAACGGCGACGTCGTCTTCAACTTCTTCAACCGGCCCGTGCCGGACGGGATCTTCGCGGTCTCCGGGAAGCTGGAGGGACAGAACGCCGACGTGGTGAAGCGTGTCCGCGCCAACCCGCGCAACTACTACGCCAACATCCACACCGCCGAGTTCCCGGACGGTGCGGTGCGCGGACAGCTCTTCCACTGAGCCCGGTCGGTCCCCGCGGAAGGGTGGCCGCCGATTCCTGGGCGGTCACCCGGCCCGGCTCGCACCCTGACCCGTCGGCCCGTCGGCCCGTCGGCCCGCAGCCGTACTGAACACTTCCGTCCTGCCGAACGTACTCAACAGCACCTCCCCAGGTGGCTGGGCGCGTGACCGTACGGGTACGGCAGGGAACCGGTCACGCGCCCAGCGCGTGTGCCACCGTGTAGATGACCAGGCCGGCCAGAGCGCCGACCACCGTGCCGTTGATCCGGATGAACTGCAGGTCGCGGCCGATGTGCGCCTCGATCTTGCGCGAGGTGTGCTCCGCGTCCCAGCTCGCGACCGTGTCCGAGATCAGCGAGGTGATCTCGGCGCGGTACGTGGTCACCACGTACACCGCCGCGTCCTCCAGCCAGCCCTCCAGCTTCGACTGCAGCCGGCCGTCCGTCGCCAGCCGCGCGCCCAGCGTCAGCAGCGAGGCGCGGGCGCGCAGCCGCAGCTCGCTGTGGTCGTCCTCCGCCGCCGAGATGATCATGCCCCGTATGGAGGACCAGGCCGAGGCGATCACGTCCTGCACCTCGGAACGGGACAGCAGCTCCGACTTCATACGCTCCACCCGGGCGCGGGTTTCCGTGTCCGACTGGAGGTCGGCCGCGAAGTCGGTCAGGAAGCGGTCGATCGCGCCGCGCGCCGGGTGGCCCGGCATGTCACGCATCTCGGTGACGAAGCGCAGCAGTTCCTTGTAGACGCGTTCGCCGACCTTCTTGTCCACGAAGCGCGGGGTCCAGCCCGGCGCCCCGCCCTCGACCGCGTCCATCACCGAGTCCGAGTGCAGGACCAGCCAGTCGTGGGCACGGCCGCAGATCAGGTCGACGGCGCGGTGGTGCGCGCCGTCGGCGACGACCTTCTCCAGGGTCTTGCCGACGCCGGGGGCGATCTCGGCACTGTCGGCGCGGCGGGTGATCGCCTCGCCGACGACCGCCTGGACGTCTGAGTCGCGCAGCACGGTGAGCGCGCCGCGCAGCGCGGTGGACAGTTCGGCGGTGACCCGGTCGGCGTGACCGGGCTCGGCGAGCCAGGCGCCGAGGCGGCCGCCGATGCCGAGGGCGTGCAGCCGGGTCCGTACGACGTCGCCGGAGAGGAAGTTCTCACCGACGAAAGAGCCGAGCGAGGCGCCGAGCTGGTCCTTCTTGTTCGGGATGATCGCGGTGTGCGGGATGGGCAGGCCGAGGGGATGCCGGAAGAGCGCGGTGACGGCGAACCAGTCGGCCAGGGCGCCGACCATGCCGGCTTCGGCGGCGGCGGCGATATAGCCGGCCCAGGGGCCGGCGCCGGAGTTCTTCGCCCAGGTGGCGAGCGCGAAGATCACCGCGACGAGGAGGAGCAGTCCGGTCGCGGTCAGCTTCATGCGTCGTACGCCGCGCTGCTTTTCGGCGTCGGCCTCGGTGTACGCGAAGGAGGGAAGGGGGGTACGGGGGCGGGGCCCCGGCCCCGCTGCGCCCGGCTCAGCCCGGCCCGGCTGGCCTGCCTGGCTCGGCTGGTCGGCCCCGCTCAGCTCGGGGGTCCGGCCCGGCCCCCCTGTCCGGCTCCGCTGATCCGTCGACCGCGGCTGCGCCGACTCGCCGTCTGCCACACCCGGCTGGTCCGCCCGGCCCGGCTGGTCTGACCGGCCCGGCTGGTCTGACCGGCCCGGCCCGCCTGTCCGGCCCGGCTCGGCCGGCCCGCTCGGCTGGTCCGGCTGATCCGGTTCTGTACGTTCCATCCGGTCCTCCCGTCCGCGCGCGCCTCGTACGCATTGTCCCTACCTCAGGTACTCCTGGGGCGCACATCGAGTTCCCGCGCCATGTCGGATGATGTGCTCATGAACAAACGCCGTGGGTACGCGACCCTCGCCGCCCTCACCACCGCGGTTGCCCTCGTCTGCGGCGCGATATACCTCGGCGTCGGGGCCGCCCAGGGCGGGACCGCCGCCCGTACACCCGTCGCCGCGCCCGCGGTCTGGGTCGGGACCTGGGCCGCCGCACCCGCCAAGGCATCCCCCGCCGTCGGAGGCCACGTCGGCCGGTCCGTACGCAATGTGGTGCACACCAGTATCGGCGGGACCGCCGCCCGGATCACCCTCTCCAACCTCCTCGGCGAGCAGCCGCTCAAGATCGCCCAGGTCTCGCTGGCCGTGCGCGCGGGCCACGGTCCCGCGGCCGTGGCCGGGACTCTGCGACGGGTGACGTTCCAGGGCGCGGGTGCCGTCACCCTCGCGGTCGGCGGGCAGCGCGTCAGTGACCCCGTCGTGCTCGGGATCCCGTACGACGGCGATCTCCTCGTCACCGTCGCCACCACCTCCCCCGGCGGGCCGGTCACCGTCCACCCGCAGGCGCGCCAGACCTCGTACATCGCGGACGGCGACCGTACGCAGGACGCCGGCGGAGACGCGTACACCCGGCGGACCGGCGCCTGGCAGCACCTCAGCGGCGTCGACGTGCTGACCCGGGACACAAACGGCGCGGTCGTCGCCATCGGCGACTCGATCACCGACGGGGTCACCTCCACCTCCGACGCCAACCGCCGCTGGCCGGACGTACTCGCCGACCGGCTCAACCGCCACGGCAGGTACCACTACGGCGTGCTCAACCAGGGCATCAGCGGGAACCGCCTGCTGACCGACGGTCGCGGCCCCAGCACGCTGGCCCGCTTCGACCGCGATGTGCTCGCGCGGTCCGGCGTCAGGACGGTGATCGTCGCGATCGGCATCAACGACCTGCTGCGGGGGCCGGATCCGAGCGCCGACCGGCTCACGGCCGGCTACGCCGAACTCACCCGGCGGGCCCACGCGCGCGGCCTCCGCGTCGTCGGCGCGACCCTGATGCCCTGCGCCGGACACCGCCACTGCACCCGGGCCCTCGAAGCCGTACGCGACAAGGTCAACGCGGCCATCCGCACCGGCCGGATCTTCGACTCGGTCGTCGACTTCGACCGGGCGCTGCGCGATCCGTACGCACCCGACCGACTGCGCCCGGCGTACGACTCGGGCGACCATCTCCACCCCAGCGACGCCGGCTACGCGCGGATGGGCAGGGCCGTGGACCCGGCGCGGCTGTAAGGCCCGCCGATTGGCCTCAGCCGAGCTCCTTGCGCTCGTCGCGCTCGTCCTTCTCCAGCCCCTTCTTCAGCCTCGGCTGCTTCTCCAGCTCGGCCCGCTCCGCCCGTTCCGCCTTCAGCCGCTGCTTCTCCGCCCGGGTGCGCTTGCGCTCCACGCCCACGCCGCCCATGATCGCGAAGCCCGTGATCCTCACCCTCGGCGCCGCCGGGTCCGGCAGGCCCTCGCTCTGGCCCTGCTCGCCGAAGCCGCCCATCAGGCCGAAACCGCCGACCTCGACGTTCAGGTCCGGCGGTACGACGATGTGGACACCGCCCATGATCGCGAAGCAGCGGATCACGGTCTCGCGGTCCTCGAAACGGGCCTCGCGCAGGTCGAGTTCGCCGCCGCCCATCAAAGTGAAGGTGGTGAACTTCCGGCCCACCGTCCAGGTGCCCTTCCGCCCGAACCCGCCCCAGAACGCGAACGCCCCGTTCGACGTCGCCGGTCCGCCGACACGCTGCGCCCAGCCGCCGGACCCGGTGGCCACCGGCGAGGGTGCCGTGCCCACCGCCGGCAGGCCACCCACCGGAAGGTCGCTGACCAGCGGCTCCAACTCGCCGTGCGTACGCGCCCTGTAGGCCGCGTCCAGGCGCTGCTCGAACTCCTCCATGTCGAGCCGCCCCTCCGCCACCGCCTCACGCAGCCGCTCGGCCACCCGTTCGCGCTCGGAGTCGGAGGCACGCATCTCAGGGAGTTCGCTCGTCATACCGGCAGCCTAGTCAAGGCCGATCCGCCCTCCCAGTGCCGGTCACAGAGTCACACAGCCAAAGAGTCACGAAGTCACGGAGCCACGAAGTCACAGACCTGATCTCTCCGCGTACATCTTCGCGATCACGGCCTCGATGTCCGGCTCCCGCACCGACAGATCCACCAGCGGGTACTCCGCCGCCAGCGCCGCCACCAGTGGCGCCGCCGACTGGGAGGCGGGGAAGGCCAGCCACTGCCGAGGTCCCTCCACCTTCACCGCGCGGGCGGAGTCCAGTGCCACCGGCGGCAGTTCGCGCTCGAAGTCCACCACCAGGGTCCGCTCGCTCTCGCCCACCTCGTGCAGTCCGGCGAGCGCCCCGTCGTACATCAGCCGTCCGTGGTCGATCACCATCACGCGCTTGCACAGCTGCTCGATATCGGTCAGATCGTGCGTGGTCAGCAGCACCGTCGTGGACCGCTCGGCATTCAGGTCCCGCAGGAATTCCCGCACCTTCACCTTGGAGATCACATCGAGCCCGATCGTCGGCTCGTCGAGATACAGCACCTCGGGATCGTGCAGCAGCGCCGCCGCGATGTCCCCGCGCATCCGCTGCCCCAGCGAAAGCTGCCGCACCGGCACGTCCAACAGCTCGGCCAGATCGAGGAGTTCGACACAGCGGTCCAGGTTCTCCCGGAACCGCCTGTCGGGGATCCGGTACATCCGGTGCACCAGCCGGTACGAGTCCTTCAGCGGCAGGTCCCACCACAGCGTCGTGCGCTGCCCGAACACCACGCCGATCCGCTGCGCCAGCCTCGTACGCTCCCGGGACGGATCGATACCCGCGACCCGCAGCCGCCCACCGCTCGGCGTCAGAATCCCCGTCAGCATCTTGATGGTGGTGGACTTCCCGGCCCCGTTCGGACCGATGTAGCCGACCATCTCACCGCGCGGCACACGGAAGCTGATCCCGTCGACCGCCCGTACCTGATGCTTCTCGCGGCGCAGCCTGCCCGTTCTGCGCCGTACGTCGAAGACCTTCTCGACGCCCTCGAGCTCGATGAAGTCCATGAAGTCCCCCCTGAGCTCCCCGTGCTCCGGTACGAACGAAGGCCCACCCGCCACGCGAGCCCGGCCAGCCAGCAGCACACCGCCGCGACCGCCGGCGGCAGGAAGGCCAGCCACTGCGGCAGATCCAGCGGATAGGGCCGGCCCAGCACATACAGCCCGGGCAGCCAGTTGACGAAGGCCAGCGGCACGACGTACGTCACGCCACGCACCAGGTCCTTCGCGAAGATCGTCGGCGGATACTGGAGCAGCGTGTTCCCGCCGTACGTGAAGGAGTTCTGCACCTCCGAGGCGTCCTGCGCGATGAACTGGAACGCCGCCCCGCTCACGAACACCGCCGAGAAGATTGCCCCGCCGCTGAGCACCATCAGCGGCAGCATCAGCACCCGCAGCGGCGTCCAGTCGATGTCCAGGACGAGCAGGCCGTATCCCAGCACCAGCAGCCCCTGAGTGATCCGTCCCAGCCGGCGCAGCGCGAACCGGTCCGCGGCCACCTGCGCGAGCACCGGAACGGGCCGCACCAGCAACGTGTCCAGCGTCCCGTCGCGCACCCGCCGCCCCAGCCGGTCCATCGACCCCATCACCAGATCGGCGAGACCGAAGGAGGTGCCCGCCGCCCCGTACAGAAAGGCGATCTCGGGCAGCGAGTAGCCGCCCAGCGCATCGACGTGCGAGAACATCAGGAGGATCGCGACGAAGTCGAAGGCGGTCGCCGCGAAGTTCCCGAACGCCGTCATCACGAACGACGCGCGGTACGTCATCGTGGAGCGGATCCACATCGCCGCGATCAGGCCGTACGCCCGCAGCCCGTTCGACAGCGCCGACGGCGCCTCAGCCACCCTGGACCACCACCCTGCGTGTCGCGACCGTCTGCAACGCCCGCCCCGCGGCCAGCAGCGCCAGCGCCCAGCCGCCCTGGAAGGCGTACGCCTCGACCAGCCCCCACCCGGTGCGCCTGCCGAGGAAGACATCCGCCGGGACCTGCAGCAGCGACGACCAGGGCAGCGCCCGCGCCACCTCACCCAGCGTGCCCGGAAACAGGTTCAGCGGCAGCAGCATCCCGGAGAAGAACATCCCCGCCAGCCCGCAGATCTGCATCACCCCGGCCCCGTCCATCAGCCAGAACGCGGAGAGCGCCACCAGGAACCTGACCGCGAAACTCACCACCACGCCCAGGGTCACCGAGACCAGGAAGGCGAGCCACGTCAACGGCGAGAGCGGCAGCGCCAGATCGAAGGCGAGCGCACCGAGCACCATCGGCACGATCCCGCGACCCATGAGGTGGAAGGCTGCCCGCCCCAAGTCGCCGGCCAGCCACCACAGTTGAAGGTCGGCGGGCCGGTACAGGTCGATCGCGACATCGCCGGTACGGATCCGCTCGACCAACTCGTCCTCGAAACCGCCGCCCATCATGGCGCAGGTCATCAGCAGTGCCTGTCCCAGCCACACATAGGTGAGGGCCTGGGAGAGGTCGTACCCGCCCAGGTGCGGACGCTCGTCCCACAGGGCGATATAGGTGTACGCCATGATGAAGCCGAAGACGGTGTTGGTGAACACGCCTGCCGCCGTGGCCACCCGGTACGTCGCATAGCGCCGGAACGCACCCGCCGCGACGACCGTGTAAAGCCGCATGTCGACCCCCTCCGCCGCCGGGCACCAAAGCGCACGACCCTAGCCCAGGGCGGGCGGCCGCCGCGAGCGCTTTACGCCCGCCGAGGTCCAGAGGTTGCGCCGGGGAAACGGGCAATATGAGTGACATGAGCGACGAGCCACAGCAACAGGGCTGGACACCCAAGGACGCGACCGTCGTCGGACTGGGGCCCGCGTCCGCCCCCGGGAAGCAGGGGAAGAAGGGCAAGAACGCCGGCAAGGGCCGCACCGGGCGCACCGGCTGGCGCCGTGTCATCCCGACCTGGCGGATGGTGCTCGGCACATTCCTGATCGTCGCACTGCTGCTGATCGGCGGCTTCCTGGCCGGCTACATGCTCGTCGACATCCCACCCGCCAACGCCGCGGCCACCGGCCAGTCCAATGTCTACTTCTTCAAGGACGGCACACAGATCGCCCGCGACGGCGAGATCAACCGCGAGAACGTCAAGCTCGCGCAGATTCCGCTGGCGGTGCAGCGGACCGTACTCGCCGCCGAGGACCGGGAGTTCTACTCCGAACGCGCCGTCGACCCCCAGGCGATGGTCCGCGCCGGCTGGAACACACTGACCGGCAAGGGCAAGCAGTCCGGCTCCACCATCACCCAGCAGTACGTCAAGAACTACTACCTGGGTCAGGAGCAGACCGTCTCCCGGAAGGTCAAGGAGTTCTTCATCTCGATCAAGCTGGGCCGTGAGGAGAGCAAGAGCGACATCCTCGAGGGCTATCTCAACACCAGCTACTTCGGACGCAACGCGTACGGCATCCAGGCCGCGGCCCAGGCGTACTACGGCCAGGACATCAAGGACATCGACACCGCGAAGGGCGCCTATCTCGCCTCGCTCCTCAACGCCCCGAGCGCGTACGACGTCGCCACCCACCCCGAGAACAGGGCCGCGGCGCTGAGCCGCTGGCACTATGTGCTCGACGGCATGGTCAAGGAGAAGTGGCTCAGCCCCGCCGACCGCGCGGCCATGAAGTTCCCCGTGCCGCAGACGGCGAAGCCCGCGACGAACCTCTCCGGCCAGCGCGGCTACCTCGTCCAGGCCGTCGAGGACTACCTCACCAACAACAAGATCATCGATGAGAACACCCTGGCCGCCGGGGGCTACCGGATCACCACCACGCTCGAGCGCAAGAAGCAGAAGGCCTTCGCCGAAGCCGTCGACGACCAGGTGATGTCCAAGCTCGACAAGGACCGCGAGGCCGACCGCAACGTCCGCGTCGGCGGCGCTTCCATCGACCCGGCCACCGGCAGGGTCGTCGCCATGTACGGCGGCGTCGACTACACCAAGCAGTACGTCAACAACGCCACCCGCCGCGACTACCAAGTCGGCTCCACCTTCAAGCCGTTCGTCTTCACCGCCGCCGTCCAGAACGAGTCCACCACCCAGGACGACGAAACGATCACCCCCAACACCGTCTACGACGGCACCAACCGGCGTTACGTGCGGGGCTGGAGCGGCAAGCCCTACAGCCCCGCCAACGAGGACGAGTTCTCGTACGGCCCCATCACCGTGCGCACCGCCACCGACAAGTCCGTCAACGCGGTCTACGCGCAGCTGGCCATGGACGTCGGCCCCGGCAAGGTCAAGCAGACCGCGATCAACCTCGGAATCCCCGAGAACACCCCGGACCTGACCGCCTCCCCCTCCATCGCGCTGGGCCCGGCCACCGCCAGCGTCCTCGATATGACAGAGGCGTACGCGACCCTCGCCAACCACGGCAGGCACGGCACGTACACGCTGGTCGAGAAGGTCACCAAGGGCGGCGAGAACGTACCGGTCCCCAAGGTGGCCGAGGAGCGTGCCGTCAGCCGGGAGGCCGCCGACACGACAACCTCGATGCTGCAGAGCGTGGTCGACGGCGGCACCGGCACCGCGGCACAGTCCGCGGGACGCCCCGCGGCAGGCAAGACCGGCACGGCGGAAGAGGACCAGGCCGCCTGGTTCGCCGGCTACACCCCGGATCTGGCGACGGTGGTCGCGGTGATGGGCCAGGACCCGGTCACGGGCGTGCACAAGCCGCTGTACGGGGCGCTGGGGCTGCCGCGGATCAACGGCGGCGGCGCGCCGGCGAAGATCTGGGGCCAGTTCACGGGTGCTGCGCTCGAGGGCTCCGAGGTCGAGGAGTTCGACCTGGAGCTGCAGGAGGGCGCGGAAGAGGTGCAGCCCCCGGTGGAATCGGAGGAGCCCGAGGAATCCCCGGAGCCGACCGAGTCTTCGGAGGAACCGTCCGAGACACCGGAGACCCCGGACACGCAGGAACCGACCGAGGGCAGCACGGAGACCGACGACGAGACCGACGGCGGCACGGACGCCGGCGGCGAGACCGACGGCGGCACGGACAGCGGCGGCACCACGACCCGTAGAAGGAGGAGCGACAGCGGTAGGGACGACGGTGGTACGGACACCGACGATACGGCCGATGGCAGGGCGGGCAGCAAGCCCACCCGCGCGGCCCGTCGTCAGTGACCCGAGGTCGCCTTCAGCCCCACCACAGCGACCAGCAGCAGACAGACGAAGAAGATCCGGGCGGCGGTCAGCGGCTCGTTCAGCACCAGCATGCCGACCACCGCCGCACCGGCCGCACCGATACCGACCCAGACGCCGTAGGCGGTACCGATCGGCAGGGTCCTGGCGGCATGCGACAGCAGCAGCATGCTCGCGACGATCCCGAGCCCGGTGAACAGACTCGGCCACAGCCGGGTGAACCCGTCGGTGAACTTCATTCCGATCGACCAGCCGACCTCGAGCAGACCGGCGACAACAAGCAGAACCCAGGCCATGACGGCACCTCCGAGACGCGGACTTTCAGCGGGGTGCGTCGTCTTTGCGTAACCCGGTACGACGCGTCTCGTCGGGGATCAGCCAACATAGCAAAGGCGGCGTAAAGGACCTATCAGAAAGGGCTGGCGACGTCTGCCACCAGCCCTCCCTCCGCCCTCTTTCTGCCTGCAGTCCGGCCTCTGACCAGGCCTTTCGCGCGTCCTACAAGTACAGCCCGGTGGAATCCTCGGACCCCTGGAAACGGTCCGCGGCGACCGCGTGCAGATCGCGCTCCCGCATCAGTACGTACGCCACACCGCGCACCTCGACCTCGGCGCGGTCCTCGGGGTCGTACAGCACCCGGTCACCCGGCTCCACGGTCCGTACGTTCTGCCCCACCGCGACCACCCCGGCCCAGGCGAGGCGCCGGCCGACCGCGGCGGTCGCCGGAATGACGATGCCGCCGCTGGAACGCCGCTCACCCTCCGGGATGTCGGTCCTCACCAGCACGCGGTCGTGCAGCATGCGGATGGGCAGCTTGTCATGGGTGGTGTTGTCGCTCACGCCTCGAACCTACCTGCCCGGGGCCGTTCCGTACGCCGCCGAGTCACGCCCGGCGCCTTCTCACCGAGAAGGCGAGCAGCCCCACAACCGCCACGGTCACCAGGGCCACCGGCACCAGCCGCTCCAGCCGAGGCCCGCCGTCCTCCGAGACGAACTGCGCCTTGACGTCGGACACGGCGCGGTTCACGGCGACGACCGCGCGCCCTGCGGTGTGATCCACGGTCGAGGCGATCCTCGCCTTCGCGTCGCCGATGACCGTCTTCGGGTGAACGCGCACCCCGATCTCGTCGAGCGTCTCGGCAAGCTGGTCGCGCCTGCGGACGATATCCGCCTCGATCTGCGCAGGGGTCCTGGCATCCGACACCGCGCTGCCTCCGTGGTCGTTTCCGGTAGTCCTTCCTCGACAGTCTGTCAGCTCGGCCGCCACCGCACCCAACGGCACCCCTATTACGCTCGACGGCGTACACCTTCACGTCCCCTCAAGGAGAACCATGAGCGAGCGACTCCAGCCCGGCGACATCGCCCCCGACTTCACTCTGCCCGACGCGGACGGCAACGAGGTCTCGCTCGCGGAGCACAAGGGCCGGAAGGTGATCGTCTACTTCTACCCGGCGGCTCTGACCCCCGGCTGCACCAAGCAGGCCTGCGACTTCACGGACAATCTGGAGCTGCTGACGGGCGCCGGCTACGACGTGATCGGCGTGTCCCCGGACAAGCCGGAGAAGCTGGCGAAGTTCCGCGAGAAGGAGAGCCTGAAGGTCACGCTGGTCGGCGACCCGTCCAAGGAAACGCTGGAGGCGTACGGCGCCTTCGGCGAGAAGAAGCTGTACGGCAAGACGGTGACCGGTGTGATCCGCTCGACGATCGTGGTCGACGAGGAGGGCAAGGTCGAGCGCGCGCTGTACAACGTGAAGGCGACGGGCCATGTAGCCAAGATCATCAAGGACCTGGGCGTCTGAGGTCCCCTGTTCCCGGAAGGGCCCGCGTCGGCAGGCGGTGCGGGCCCTTCCGCGAACCGAAGCCGGTCGCGACGGACACCCTCATCGTTCTGCCCGAGGGTTCGCCCGCACACATCGCTCCCGCCTCAACCGGGCGCACTGCCACGCCTTGACCGACACATGGTGCCGGAACCGCACGCACATGGTGTCGGAACCGCACGAAGGAACGGCCTGTCCCATGGAGGCAGGGCACCCTCCGCCACATCCGGCAGCCCGGTACGATGACTCTCGGCTGGCGGCCGTGTCGGAACTGGCGAGACGAGCTGGGTTTAGGTCCCAGTGGGTTTATACCCGTGTGGGTTCGAGTCCCACCGGCCGCACACCTTTGAACCGAAGGCCCGGACTCGGCGTCCGGGCCTTCGGCGTACCCCGTTGCGGGGTGTCAGCCCAAGAGCTCCCGCACCACCGGGACCAGCGCCCGGAACGCCTTGCCCCGGTGGCTGATCGCGTTCTTCTCCGCCGGGGTCATCTCCGCGCAGGTACGCGTCTCGCCCTCCGGCTGGAGGATCGGGTCATAGCCGAAGCCGCCGGTGCCCGTGGGGGTGTGGCGCAGTGTTCCGAGCAGGCGGCCCTCGACGACACGCTCCGTGCCGTCCGGGAGTGCCAGGGCCGCCGCGCAGGCGAAGTGGGCGCCGCGGTGGGCCTCGTCGATGTCGGAGAGCTGGGCCACGAGCAGGCTGAGGTTGGCGGTGTCATCGCCGTGGGTGCCCGCCCACCTCGCGGAGAAGATGCCGGGCGCGCCGCCGAGGACGTCGACGCAGAGGCCGGAGTCGTCGGCGACCGCCGGCAGGCCGGTGGCCCGGGCCAGGGCGTGGGCCTTGAGGAGTGCGTTCTCGGCGAAGGTGACGCCGGTTTCCTTGACGTCGGGAATGTCGGGGTAGGCATCCGCGCCGACGAGGTCGTGGGTGAGGCCCGCGTCGGCGAGGATGGCCTTGAGTTCGGTGATTTTCCCGGCGTTGCGGGTGGCGAGGATCAGTCGGGTCATGCCCCCGATTATCCGGGCGTGCAGACCTTGCCGACTTCGCCCGCCGCATTGGTGATCGGCGTGATGTCCGGGGTGTTGTCGCCGCCCTCGATCGACTTGCGGACGTTGGCGACGCCGGCGTTGAGATCGTCGACGGCCTTGCTGAGGTCGGCGTTGTCGGTCTTGTCGCCGAGGCTCTTCAGTTCCTTGTCGATGTCGTCGAGAGCTTGCCGGGCCTTTGTCGGGTCGTCGGCGGCGCTGGAGACCGCCTGCTGGAGCTTGTCGACGCTGGTGGCGATCGCGTCGGCGGTCTCGACGCAGTCGAGGGCCTTGTCGATGGCGCCGCAGCCAACGGTGATCGGTACGACGAGTGCGGCGGTGGCGAGCGTGAGTGCTGCTATGCGGCGACGCGCAGGCATGGAACGGTCCTCCCCGGATACGGACGGACGCACGGTTCGGCCCGTGCGCCCGTGAGTGTAACGACGCCCTGTGGGTCGTTCTTGGTTGCCTCTTTACTTTTCGAGTGTGTTCTCAAGGGCGAGAGTCTGGAGCGCGACGAGGTCGGCGCAGCCGCCGGTGGCCAGGTCGAGGAGGGCGTTGAGCTCCTTGCGGTCGAAGGGCTCGGCCTCGGCGGTGCCCTGGACCTCGACGAAGCGGCCGTCGCCGGTGCAGACGACGTTCATGTCGGTCTCGGCGCGCACGTCCTCCTCGTAACAGAGGTCGAGGAGCGGGATGCCGTCGACGATGCCGACACTGACGGCGGCGACGGTGCCGGTGAGCGGCTTGCGGCCGGCCTTGACGAGCTTCTTGCCCTGGGCCCAGGCGACGGCGTCGGCGAGTGCGACGTATGCACCGGTGATCGCGGCGGTGCGGGTGCCGCCGTCGGCCTGCAGTACGTCGCAGTCGAGGACGATGGTGTTCTCGCCGAGGGCCTTGTAGTCGATGACGGCGCGCAGCGAGCGGCCGATGAGCCGACTGATCTCGTGGGTGCGGCCGCCGATCTTGCCGCGTACGGATTCGCGGTCGCCGCGGGTGTTGGTGGAGCGCGGCAGCATCGAGTACTCGGCGGTGACCCAGCCTTCGCCGCTGCCCTTGCGCCAGCGCGGGACCCCTTCGGTGACGGAGGCGGTGCAGAAGACCTTGGTGTCGCCGAAGGAGACGAGCACGGAGCCCTCGGCGTGCTTGCTCCATCCGCGTTCGATGGTGACCGGGCGGAGCTGTTCGGGGGTGCGGCCGTCGATTCGAGACATGGTGTGGAGCCTATCGGCAGATGCGTGAGGGGCCCGTTCCGGTGTGGAATGGGCCCCTCACGGCCGAGTTCAGCGGCTCGGCGACGCACTGGGCCGAGGGCTCAACGACTCACTGAGTCACCGACTCACTGGCTCACTGGCTCACTGGCTCACATCATGTCTTCGATGTCGGCGGCGATCGGGTCGGCGTCCGTGCCGATGACGACCTGGATCGCGGTGCCCATCTTCACGACGCCGTGGGCTCCGGCGGCCTTGAGAGCAGCCTCGTCAACCTTGCTCGGGTCCACAACTTCGGTACGGAGGCGGGTGATACAGCCCTCGATCTCTTCGATGTTGTCGATTCCGCCGAGCCCGGCGACGATCTTCTCAGCCTTGCTGGCCATGTCTTTCTCCCTGCGTCTCAAGAGCGCTGAGCGCTGCCTCGACCCACCGTCGGTCCGCTTTGTCACGGTAACTCACGGTTGGCCCATCTTCGCGGGCGAGTAACCGCCTCGTACCGAATGATGACGATCACCAGTGCCCTGTCTCACGACGGGGCACTGGGGCCGTATCGCAACTGGTCTACACCAGTCTGCAACGGCTGCCAAACCAGGCCCGTTTCCGGGAGGACGCCGATGAGCTCCGAGAGCGCTGCCGCGCCGCAGCGGAAGTGGTGGAACGGGCTGTTCCAGGGACTGCAGAAGGTCGGGCGCAGCCTCCAGCTCCCGGTCGCGGTGCTGCCGGCGGCCGGTCTGCTCGTCAGCCTCGGCACCCTGTTCTCGGCGTATTTGAACGGCCCCTTCTGGGACAAGACGGCCAAGGTCCTCACGCTGGGCGGCACGGCGATCCTGGACGGCGCGTTCGGTCTGCCTCTGCTGTTCTGCATCGGTGTCGCGATCGGCTTCGCGAAGAAGGCCGACGGTTCGACCGCCCTCGCGGCGGTCGCCGGCTTCCTGGTCTACAGCAACGTACTGAAGGCGTTCCCCGTCGGCGGCACGGTCACCGCGCTGCTCCCGGACGGGAAGCCGCAGAATCCCGGTGTCCTCGGCGGCATCGTGATCGGCCTGCTGACCGCGATGATCTGGCAGCGTTACCACCGAACGAAACTGGTCGACTGGCTCGGCTTCTTCAACGGCCGGCGGCTGGTGCCGATCATCATGGCGTTCCTCTGCACGATCCTCGGTGTGCTCTTCGGGCTGCTGTGGGAGCCGGTGGGCGATGCGCTGACCGCGTTCTCCAAGCAGCTGATCGATCTGGGCGCGTGGGGCTCGGGCATCTTCGGTGTCGCCAACCGGCTGCTGATCCCGATCGGGATGCACCAGTTCCTGAATACGTTCTTCTGGTTCCAGGCGGGCGAGTTCACGACGCCGGACGGCAAGGTCGTCCAGGGCGACCTGACGCGCTTCTTCGCCGAGGACCCTTCGGCGGGCCAGTTCATGTCGGGCTTCTTCCCGATCATGATGTTCGGCCTCCCGGCCGCAGCCCTCGCCATCGCGCACTGCGCCCGCCCCGAGCACCGCAAGAGGGTCATGGGTCTCATGATTTCCGTCGGTCTCACCTCGTTCGTCACGGGTGTGACCGAGCCGCTGGAGTTCTCCTTCATGTTCGCGGCTCCGCTGCTGTACGGAGTGCACGCGTTGCTGACGGGTGCGTCGATGGCGATCACCTGGGCGCTGGGCGTGCACGCGGGCTTCAGTTTCTCGGCCGGTCTGATCGACTACGTCGTCAACTGGCACCTCGACACCAAGCCATGGCTGATCATTCCGATCGGCCTGTGCTTCGCGGTCGTGTACTACCTGGTCTTCCGTTTCGCGATCACGATGTTCAACATCCGCACTCCCGGCCGCGAACCCGAAGAGATCGAGCAGGAGCTGGAGCAGGAGAGCACCAAGTAGTCAGTGGAACCGACGGGTCCTGCGACCCGCTCCCATATCCGCCCATAAGGCCCCCGGACCTCATGACTCGGGGGCTTTATGTCGGTCATTTCCCACCATTGTTCAGGTCGCAAAAATCGAAGGTTCCTTATCTCACCCTCACCGTGCTAAAACAGGTCTACACCACTCAGTGGTGTAGACCACGCGGCCGTCGCCGCGTTCCCCTTGAGACGCCGCCCTCCCCCGTGTTCTGTCCCCATGGCGGCGCCTTGCCCACTGGAGGAAGTTGATGTCCACGGCTAGCGCCGCCCCCGCGGCGGAGAAGAAGACGAAGGGCGCAGGCGCGATGGCTGTTATGCAGCGCATCGGCCGCAGCCTCATGCTGCCGGTCGCGGTGCTGCCCGCGGCCGCACTGCTGGTCCGTTTCGGCCAGCCCGACATGCTCGGCAGGGAGTCGTTCCCGACCTTCGTCACCAAGGTCGCCGGCTATATGGCGGCCGGTGGCGACGCGATCCTCGCCAACATGGCGCTGCTGTTCGCCGTCGGCATCGCGATCGGCTTCGCCAAGAAGTCGGACGGCTCGACCGCGCTCGCGGCCGTCGCCGGATATCTGGTCTTCAAGAACGTGCTGGCCACGTTCACCGACCCGAACCTGCCGCAGGTCGAGGTCGTCAAGGACCACAAGGTCGCGCTGGTGGACGCCCCGGTGGACGCCAAGGTCCTCGGCGGCGTGGTGATGGGCATCATCGTCGCCCTGCTGTACCAGAAGTTCTACCGGACCAAGCTGCCCGACTGGGCCGGCTTCTTCGGCGGCCGCCGTCTCGTCCCGATCCTCTCCGCCTTCGCGGGTCTGATCGCGGGCATCGTCTTCGGCCTGATCTGGCCCGTCCTCGGCACGGGTCTGCACAACTTCGGTGAGTGGCTGGTCGGGTCCGGCGCAGTCGGCGCGGGAATCTTCGGTATCGCCAACCGTGCGCTGATCCCGATCGGCATGCACCACCTGCTGAACTCCTTCCCGTGGTTCCAGGCCGGTTCCTACGAGGGCAAGAGCGGCGACATCGCCCGCTTCCTCCAGGGCGACCCGAGCGCCGGACAGTTCATGACCGGCTTCTTCCCGATCATGATGTTCGCCCTCCCGGCGGCCTGCCTCGCGATCGTGCACTGCGCCCGTCCCGAGCGCCGCAAGGTCATCGGCGGCATGATGTTCTCCCTCGCGCTCACGTCCTTCGTCACCGGTGTGACCGAGCCGATCGAGTTCACGTTCATGTTCATCGCCCCGGTGCTGTACGCGGTCCACGCGGTGCTGACCGGTGTCTCGATGGCCCTGACCTGGTCGCTGGGCATGAAGGACGGCTTCGGCTTCTCGGCCGGTGCGGTGGACTACTTCCTCAACCTGGGCATCGCGTCCAACCCGTGGGGCCTGGCGCTGGTCGGGCTCTGTTTCGCGGCGCTCTACTACGTGGTCTTCCGCTTCGCGATCACCAAGTTCAACCTTCCGACGCCGGGCCGTGAGTCCGACGAGGAGCTCGCCGAGCTGCAGAAGGCCGAGGCGAAGTAGGCCTCGCGTACTCAAGACCGAAGCCCCTGCCTTTTCGTACGAAAGGCAGGGGCTTCGGTGTGCCTGGACCCTAGATCACATAGACCGCGCCCGGCACGGCGACCTCGGTCGGACCGTCGTACACCGCGCGGGCGTCGGCCAGATTCTGCCGGGGGTCCGTCCACGGCGGGATGTGGGTCAGCACGAGCCGGCCGACGTTCGCGCGCTGCGCGTGCGCGCCGGCCTCGCGGCCGTTGAGGTGGAGGTCCGGGACGTCCTCCTTGCCGTGCGTGAAGGACGCCTCGCACAGGAACAGATCCGCGTCGTCGGCGAGTTCGTGCAGGGCCTCACTGACACCGGTGTCGCCGGAGTACGTGAGCGTCTTGCCGGCCTGCTCCAGGCGGATGCCGTACGCCTCGACCGGGTGACGCACCTTCTCCGTACGAACGGCGAACGGGCCTATGTGGAAGCTGCCGGACTTGAGCGTGCGGAAGTCGAAGACCTCGCCCATGGCGGAGGGGGAGGGGGTGTCCGCGTACGCGGTGGTCAGACGCTGCTCGGTACCTTCCGGGCCGTAGACCGGGAGGGCGTCGCAGCGGCCGCCGTCGTGGCGGTAGTAGCGAGCGACGAAGTATCCGCACATGTCGATGCAGTGGTCAGCGTGGAGATGGCTGAGGAAGATGGCATCGAGGTCATAGAGACCGACATGGCGCTGCAGCTCGCCCAGGGCGCCATTGCCCATGTCGAGGAGCAGCCGGAAGCCGTCGGCCTCTACGAGGTAGCTGGAGCAGGCCGAATCCGCGGACGGAAACGACCCCGAGCAGCCGACGACGGTGAGCTTCATGGAGCTTGAACCTCCGTTGACGGGGAGGGCTGGGGGAAGGTCGTGCGGTTTGTTGAGCGTAAGGCGCAAAAGGGCCGGTCGCTCCTCGGTGGCGGGCTGTTGTGGGGGAACTCACCTGCACTGTCACCGGTTCGGGGGGTGCCCGGTCCCGGGGTGGACGTGGGCCGGGGGCGTGGATGGTTGCTCTCCGGTGGGTGGTTTCCTCAGTGCCCGGTCATGTGGTCGAGGTGGGCCGGGGGCGTTGTCGGTTGCTGTCCGGTGGGTGGTTTCCTCCACCGCCTCCGGGAGGCCGTCCCGGGGCGGGCGTGGGGGCTGTCCCGTGGGTGGTCTCCACAATCGCACCCGGAGGCGCGCGGTCCCGGGGTGGACGTGGGCCGGGGGCGTGGGTGGTTGCTCTCCGGTGGGTGGTTTCCTCCACCGCTTCCGGGGGCGCGCGGTCCCGGGGTGGACGTGGGTCGGGGGCGCGCGCGGGGGGCGGGGCGCCGGTAACGTCTGGGGGTATGGACACGTCGTGGTGGCTCGCGGTGCTCGCCGTGGTGGTGATCGCGCTGGTCGCTGCGGTGAGGGACGGGCGGGGCCACGGCGCGGGCCGCCGCCCGGGTGGACGCGCCCGCCCGCCGGGCCGGCCGGCGGGCCCCCGGCGCGGGCCGAAGCGACGGCCGCAGCCGGGCGAGATCTGGTGGGCGAATGTGCCCTACGAGGACGGGCCCGGGTCGAAGGACCGGCCGTGTCTGGTGCTGTCCGTACGGGGCGAGACGGTGCAGGTCGCGAAGATCACCAGCAAGTACCACGACGAGCGGCCGGGCGTGATCTCACTGCCACCGGGCACGGTGCGCAACGCGCGCGGCCGGGCGAGCTTTCTGGAGACGGACGAGCTGCGGGAGCTGGGGGTGTGGGACTTCAGGCGACGGGTCGGGATGGTGGACCCGAATGTGTGGGACCAGGTCCGGCACTTGGCTGCGTGAGCCGGGCCGTGCCCGTGACCCGGGCCGCGGAAGGGACTCCCTGCCCGGGCGGAGGGAGCTTCCCGCCGCGGCTCGGGGAAGAGTGAACGTGGAGGCTGACGCCCCCACGCCCCCGCCCGCCGCACGGCACGAACGTGCCGCTCCCCCGGCGGGGCACCCGCACCCGCCACGCCGCTACGCCGCTACGCCCAGAGCTGGCCCTGCAGCGTCTCGATCGCCGCCTCCGTCGTCTCCGCCGTGTAAACCCCCGTCGACAGGTACTTCCAGCCGCCGTCCGCGACCACGAAGACGATGTCCGCCGGCTCGCCCGCCGCCACCGCCTTCTTGCCGACGCCGATCGCCGCGTGCAGCGCCGCTCCCGTCGAGACTCCCGCGAAAATGCCCTCCTGCTGGAGGAGTTCACGGGTGCGGGTGACCGCGTCCGCCGAGCCGACCGAGAAGCGGCTGGTCAGGACCGAGGCGTCGTACAGCTCGGGGACGAAGCCCTCGTCCAGGTTGCGCAGGCCGTAGACCAGGTCGTCGTAGCGCGGCTCCGCCGCCACGATGCGGATGCCCGGGACGTGTTCGCGCAGGTAGCGGCCGACGCCCATCAGCGTGCCCGTCGTGCCCAGGCCCGCCACGAAGTGGGTGATCGACGGGAGGTCCGCGAGGATCTCCGGGCCCGTCGTGGCGTAGTGCGCGCCCGCGTTGTCCGGGTTGCCGTACTGGTAGAGCATCACCCAGTCCGGGTGCTCGGCCGCCAGCTCCTTGGCCACGCGTACCGCCGTGTTGGAGCCGCCCGCCGCAGGCGACGGGATGATTTCCGCGCCCCACATGGCGAGCAGCTGCCGACGCTCCTCGCTCGTGTTCTCCGGCATCACGCACACCATGCGGTAGCCCTTGAGCTTCGCCGCCATGGCCAGCGAGATGCCGGTGTTGCCGCTGGTGGGCTCCAGGATCGTGCAGCCCGGCGTCAGGCGGCCGTCCTTCTCCGCCTGTTCGATCATGTGGAGCGCCGGGCGGTCCTTGATCGATCCGGTCGGGTTGCGGTCCTCGAGTTTGGCCCAGATGCGGACGTCCCCGGACGGGGACAGCCGCGGGAGGCGGACCAGCGGTGTGTTGCCGACCGCCGCCAGCGGAGAGTCGTAACGCATCAGCGCATGCCACCGGCGACGGCCGGGAGGATCGTGACGCTGTCGCCGTCGGCGAGCTTGGTGGAGATGCCGTCGAGGAAGCGGACGTCCTCGTCGTTGAGGTACACGTTCACAAAGCGGCGCAGCTGGTCGCCGTCGACGATGCGCTCCTGGATGCCGTTGTGGCGGGACTCGAGGTCGGCGAAGAGCTCGGCGAGCGTGTCACCGCTGCCCTCGACGGCCTTGGCGCCGCCGGTGTAGGTGCGGAGGATGGTCGGGATGCGGACCTCGATGGCCATGGCGTGGGCTCCTGTCGGGAGAGTGGCGGGGGTGCGGGTGTGACACAAGGGGCGCGCGGCTCCGCCCCCCGCGCGAGGGGTGGTGCTGTGGGTGCGCTCGGCCCGTAGAGCCGTGTCTGAACGTCAGAACGCGGCGCGGCCCGTACACATCGCGCTGGCGAGACGGCACAGGTCGACGTGCAGCCGCGCCACGAGCAGCACGGTGCTCGGCGTCCTGTCGCTCACGTCATGGGGAACCATGCGGTCATCGTATCGATTCCCCGTCCGGGTCCCGGAATGTGATCTCGCATGATGGACCGAACGCGCTCAGCATATGGGCCGCGGGGGCCGGTGGAGGCGTACGAGGGGCCGAGCCGGCGCTCAGTACGCCGCTACGACCTGCACCTCTTCCTCCGTCACTACGCCGTCCACGATGCGGAACGAGCGGAACTGGAACGGGCCCGCTTCATCGACGTCGGCGGTGGAGACCAGGACATAGTGGGCGCCCGGCTCGTTCGCGTAGCTGATGTCCGTACGGGAGGGGTAGGCCTCGGTCGCGGTGTGCGAGTGGTAGATGATCACCGGCTCCTCGTCGCGGTCGTCCAGCTCCCGGTAGAGCTTCAGCAGGTCCGCCGAGTCGAACTCGTAGAACGTGGGCGAGCGGGCCGCGTTCAGCATCGGGATGAAGCGCTCGGGGCGGCCCGTGCCCTCCGGGCCCGCGACCATGCCGCAGGCCTCGTCGGGGTGGTCGGCGCGGGCGTGCGCGACGATCTGGTCGTACAGGGCCTCGGTGAGGGTCAGCATGCGGATCAGGATAATCAGAAGGGCCCACCCGTACCGAAGAGTGGTACGGGTGGGCCCGCATGCTGGACGCCAGTCAGTGGCTGCCGGTCAGAGGCTCAGGGGCATCGAGCGCCGGCTCAGGGGCCTCAGCGCTTGATGAAGGCCGCGCCCTCGGGGTTGCGCTGCTTCAGCACCAGATACGAGACACCGAGGATCAGGGCCCACAGCGGCGCGCAGTACAGCGAGATCCGCGCGTCCTTGTCGACGCCCATCATCACGATGACCATGATGATGAAGAGCAGCGCGAACCAGCTGGTCCACGGGGCGCCGGGCGCCTTGAAGGTGGACTCCGGCAGCTCGCCGCGGTCGGCCTTGGCGCGGTAGCGGATCTGGCAGACCAGGATCATGATCCAGGCCCACATGCCGGAGATCGTGGCGAAGGAGACGACGTAGTTGAACGCGTCGCCGGGCCACTGGTAGTTGATCCAGACGCCGACCAGCATCAGCCCCGCGGAGACGGTGGTGCCGACCAGCGGAGTGCCGCTCTTCGTGAGCTTGGTGAAGAACTTCGGGCCCTGGCCGTTGAGCGCGAGGTCGCGCAGCATCCGGCCGGTGGAGTACATACCGGAGTTGCAGGAGGACAGCGCCGCGGTCAGCACGACGAAGTTGACGACGGCGGCGCCGACGCCGAGGCCCATCTTCTGGAAGGCGGCCACGAACGGCGAGACACCCGGCTGGAACTCGTCCCAGGGCACCACCGAAAGGATCATGATCAGCGCGCCGACGTAGAAGACGGCGATACGCCACGGCACGGTGTTGATCGCCTTGGGCAGCGTCTTCTCCGGATCCTTGGACTCGCCGGCGGTGACGCCGACCAGCTCGACCGCGAGGAAGGCGAACATCACGATCTGCAGGGTCATCAGCGTGCCGCCGATGCCCTTGGGGAAGAAGCCGCCGTCGGCCCAGAGGTGCGTGACGGACGCGGTGTCACCGGCGTCGGAGAAGCCGAGCGTGAGGATGCCGGCGCAGATGAGGATCATGCCGATGATGGCCGTGACCTTGACCATCGAGAACCAGAACTCCAGCTCACCGAAGAGCTTCACGGAGATCAGGTTCACCGCGTACAGGATGATCGTGAAGACGAGCGCGGAGATCCATTGCGGGATGTCCCACCAGAACGTCATGTACTGGGCGGCCGCTGTGACCTCGGTGATGCCGGTGACGACCCAGAAGAGCCAGTACGTCCAACCGGTGACGAACCCCGCGAACGGGCCGACGAACTCACGGGCGTACTCGGAGAAGGAACCCGAGACGGGGCGGTACATGAGCAGCTCGCCCAGCGCCCGCATGATGAAGAAGATGACCAGGCCCGCGATGGCATAGGCCAGGATGAGGCTGGGTCCGGCCTTCGAGATGGCCTTGCCCGCGCCGAGGAAGAGGCCGGTGCCGATGGCGCCGCCGATCGCGATCATCTGGATCTGCCGGGCACCCAGCCCGCGCTGGTAGCCCTCGTCCGCGCCTGTCGCGGACCCCGCGGCCTCATTGCCGTCGTGCTTGTCGACCTGCACCGAGGTCATGGTGATGCGCCCTTTCTCCATGCCGATCCGCGCCCGCTGCATCTGCCGCGCGACTGCGGACCAGGTCCTGATCCCCCCGGATGTGAATGGAGTGCCACCGGCGATCAGCCGGCCCAGCGCCCCCCGGGGGCATGGGTGGCGCCCCCTGGTGGTCGTGAAGATTTATCACGGCCGCAACACTGATCGGCCGAGGTAGCTGTGGCACACACCACAAGAAGAACCGGACAAAGATCCATCGGCACTACAAACCATGCCGATGTGGTGACGTGATCGTTATCCGGATTTGAGTGTCCGTTGAGCGAACAACTCGGGACGTCCGAGAGTCGGACATCCCAGGCGTCGGCGTCAGGCCATCAGGGTCTCGACGAGCGTCTCCTGGAGCGCGCCGAGCCAGAGATACGCCATCACCATCGGCTTGCGCGGGTCGGAGTCCGGCAGCCGGTAGAGCTCGCCACTCTCGTCCTCGTCGCTGACCTCGAGACGGGTGCCGATGGTGAGGCGCAGGTCGTTGAGCGCGCCGAGCCAGTGCAGACAGTCGTCGGGGGTGAGCTTGAGTACGGCACCGCCCTCGCCGGTGGCGGTCAGCGAGTCCAGGGTGCGGACGACCGCGACCGCGTCATCGCGCTTGCGGGAGCGCAGATCCGTCTCGGTGAAGCGCCTGAACTCGGCCGAGGCAGCACGCAGTTCCTCGTCCTCGACATCGGCGTCAGGACCGCCGTACGCCTCGGGGAAGAGGCGGGCGAGCGCCGGGTCGGTGGGCGGCTCACTCGGCCCCTCGGTGAACAGCGCGGCCAGCGGGTCCTCGCCGTCGACCGGCTCGTCGCCGGGCCCGATGAGCTCCAGCAGCTGTACGGCGAGCGAGCGCAGGATGGAGATCTCGACCTCGTCGAGCGGGACGGCCGCGCCGCCCCCCGGAACGGGCTCGAAGTGCCCGGCCATCAGTTGCGGTCCTGGGACAGCGTCGCCCACAGTCCGTAGCCGTGCATCGCCTGCACGTCACGCTCCATCTCCTCGCGGCTGCCGCTGGAGACGACGGCCCGGCCCTTGTGGTGGACGTCGAGCATCAGCTTGTGCGCCTTGTCCTTGGAGTAGCCGAAGTAGGCCTGGAAGACATAGGTGACATAGCTCATCAGATTGACCGGGTCGTTGTGGACGAGCGTCACCCACGGCACGTCGGGCTCGGGCACGGCGAAGGTCTCCTGCGCCGACTCGGGGCGTTCGATCTCTGTGGGAGCAACACTCACCCGGTCCATGCTGCCACCCGCGGGGCCTCATCGCACAAACGGGGCCTACATCTCGTCACTCTGACGAGATGTGCGGTAACATCCTCGTCGAGGCATCTTGCGGGGGCGCTGTATCCGACAGCGGTCCGCCGCGGGCCGGACTGCGGACCGACCCGGTCGGCGGCCCACGACGAAAGAGCGAGGTTGACCGTTGTGAACGCTGCGGACCTTGGGCTGCCGGTGGATGTGCCGTCGACGGCGCTCTTCACCGACCAGTACGAGCTCACGATGCTCCAGGCGGCGCTGAGGTCCGGCACCGCCGACCGCCGCTCCGTCTTCGAGGTCTTCACCCGTCGGCTGCCCGACGGGCGGCGCTACGGCGTAGTGGCGGGCACCGGCCGGGTGCTGGACGCCGTCGAGAACTTCCGCTTCGACGCGGGCGTGATCGGCTTCCTGCGCGATCAGGGGATCGTCGACGAACCGACGCTCCAGTGGCTCGCCTCGTACCGCTTCGGCGGCGACATCTGGGGCTACCCGGAGGGCGAGGTGTACTTCCCGGGCTCGCCCATCCTGCGGGTCGAGGGCTCCTTCGCCGAGTGTGTGCTGCTGGAGACCGTGATCCTGTCCATCCTCAACCACGACTCGGCGATCGCCGCGGCGGCCTCGCGGATGTCGACGGCCGCGGCCGGGCGCCGGCTGATCGAGATGGGCGCACGGCGTACGCACGAGCTCGCCGCGGTCGCCTCGGCGCGCGCCGCGTACGTCGGCGGCTTCAGCTCCACCTCGGACCTGGCGGCGGGCTTCCGTTACGCCATCCCGACGGTCGGCACCAGCGCGCACGCCTTCACACTGCTGCACGACAGCGAGCGCGACGCCTTCCGGGCGCAGGTCGATTCGCTCGGACGGGGTACGACGCTGCTGGTCGACACGTACGACGTGGCCGAGGCCGTCCGTACCGCCGTGGAGATCGCGGGCCCCGAGCTCGGGGCCGTACGCATCGACTCCGGGGACCTGCTGCTGGTCGCGCACCGGGTGCGGGAGCAGCTGGACGAGCTGGGCGCGACCAACACCAAGATCGTGGTGACCTCGGACCTGGACGAGTACGCCATCGCCTCACTCGCCGCGGCGCCGGTCGACGCGTACGGCGTGGGCACCCAGCTGGTCACCGGCAGCGGGCACCCCACCTGCTCGATGGTCTACAAGCTGGTCGCCCGCGCGCGGTCCGCCGATCCCAAGGCGCCGCTGGAGCCGGTGGCGAAGAAGTCCCTGGGCGCGAAGTCCTCGATCGGCGGCCGCAAGTGGGCCGCGCGCCGGTTCGACGCGCACGGCGTCGCCGAGGCCGAGGTGATCGGCCTCCACGCGGTCCCGCCCGAGCTCGTGGACCGGCAGTTGCTGGTGGAGCTGGTCAAGGGCGGCGAGGTCGTCGCCCGCGAGCCGCTGGACACGGCGCGCGAGAGGCACACCGCGGCGCTCGCGGGGCTGCCGATGTCGGCGCTCCAGCTGTCGAAGGGTGAGCCTGTCCTCCCGACGGAGTACGTGTGAACGCAGCCTTGGGCCCCCTCCCGCAAGGCGGTTGAAGTCTCTACGCTCAGTACATTCGCTCGCCGCCCACCGATCTCCCCCATCGAAGGACACCCCGCATGCACCGCGCATTGATCGTCGTGGACGTTCAGAACGACTTCTGCGAAGGCGGCAGCCTCGCGGTGGCGGGAGGTGCGGATGTCGCTGCGGCCATCACCGACCTGATAGGCCACGCTCAGGCGGGCTACCGCTATGTGGTCGCCTCCCGCGACCACCACATCGAGCCGGGCGACCACTTCGCCGAGCAGCCGGACTACGTCGACAGCTGGCCGGCGCACTGCGTCGCCGGCACGGAGGGCGTGGGCTTCCACCCGAACTTCGCGCCGGCGGTGGCGTCGGGCGCGGTTGACGCGGTCTTCGACAAGGGCGCGTACGCGGCGGCGTACAGCGGCTTCGAGGGCTCGGACGAGAACGGCTCGACGCTGGCGCAGTGGCTGCGGGCGCGGGAGGTGACGGAGGTCGACGTGGTGGGCATCGCGACGGACCACTGCGTACGGGCGACGGCGCTGGACGCGGTCCGGGAGGGCTTCACGACGACTGTGCTGCTGGACCTGACGGCGGGGGTCACGGAGGCGACGACGGAGCGGGCACTGGAGGAGCTGCGGGGGGCGGGCGTGGAACTCACGGGCAAGCCGTTGCTCGCCTCAGGCGATTGAGGTGCGGGGTTCGGGGCGGACCCCCGGGTCGGGCGGGGCCAATGTCAGCCTCGTCGGCGCCTGAGGCGCCGGGGCCGGAGCGGAGCCCCACCGGCGCGGGGTGAGGAGCGCCCGTATGGGGTGCCAGAGCTCCTTGTTGTCCTCCGGGCTGGCCCGCCACAGCAGGCCGTCCGGGTGGTGCAGCACCGCCGTGATTTCGTCCGGTGTCGGCGGCTCCGCATTGCCCCGCAGATACACCGACCGCAGCCCCAGATTCCGCAGCCGCGTCAACGCCCTCGCGCGGTTCGCGGCGTGGACCAGGAAGCGGACCGTGCCGCCGTCGCCCGACGGGCTGGGCAGGCTGAGCGCTACCACCACACTGCCGTTCGGCAACTTGCTGAAACCTCCGCCGGGCATGCTGAACCACTCCCCCGTGAGATGGCGTGTCAATAAGGACCTGGTAGACGCACCTAAACACGATCGGCCGCCGCCCGCTAGAGGGCGACGGCCGATCATGGTCTGACCTGCAGTGATACCTATTACTTGGTCGACGGACCAACCTTGACCGTGATCGTCTGGCCGTTCAGCGGCTCGCTCACGATCGAGATCTTGGTGTTGGTGTCAGTTACCTTCACACCCGCCGTCGGGTTCTCGGCGAACCAGTACACACCCTTGCGGTCGTCGAAGACCGGGTTGCCCGCCTGCGGCTTGATCCGCAGCGCCACGTCCGCCTTGTGCAGCGTGAAGCCGTCGGTCGGCCGCAGGCTGAACGCCGAGTCGAACGACTGGATCTTGTTCCGCAGCAGCGTGCCGTCCGCCCACTTCAGCGGCTTCGCATGCGCGTCCACGGGAAGGACAAGACCCTGGCCCGGGTGGGCGCTGGTGTTGTTGTTCTTCTGGGAGGTGTCCCAGAGCCAGACCACCAGGCCGTTCTGGTACGGGTAGTGCTCGACCCACGCGTCCTTCGGCGCCTTGAAGCCGAAGTTGTACGGGCCGACCTTGAGGGTCTTGTCGTACGACACGTACTGACGGTTCTCGGCCAGGTAGTACTGCTCGTACTCCTTGGTGAAGGACTCACCGATGCGCGAGAAGCCCTTCGAGGTCCAGCCCGCGTCGTCACCCTCGGCGTTGTCGGTGAACAGCGGCGTACCGTCCGCCACCACGCTCAGCGCGTCCGCCGCGAAGCCCTTGCCGCCCGCGCCGCCGTCCGTCTGGTAGCGGAAGCGGACGTCGACCTTCTTGCCCGCGTACGCGTCCAGCGAGTACGCCAGCTTCTTGTACGCGCCCGAGACACCGGTCAGCGCCGGCTTGTCGCCCGCGTCACGGGTGATCGGCTTGCCGTCGGCCGTACCGTCCACCGGCGTCCAGTTGGCGCCAGCGTCCGTCGACACCTCGGCGTACAGGTAGTCATAGTTGGCCTCGATGTCCCACCAGCCCGAAAGCTCCAGGGACGCCTTGGACTTGCCGGTCAGGTCGACCGGGCGGGACAGGGTGTTCTTGAGATCGTCACCCATGTCGCTCCACCACTGCTTGGAGCCCTCGGCGGGCTTCACGACAGCAGTGGTGACCGGCTTCTTCGGCAGCTCGACGACGAGGGCCTGCGGCAGCTTGGTGTTGTACTCCGCCACACCCAGCTTGTGGGTGGACTTCGTCGCCGCCTTGCCCTTGGTGTAGTTGAGCCAGCCCAGCTGCAGCTTGTCCCAGGCGCTCATGTCGCCCGGCAGGTCGCCGATGGAGTTCTTGCCGGTGCCGAGCCAGGAGCCGGCCGACATCAGGGTCCAGAAGCCGGTCGAGTTCTCGCCCTTGCCCGTGGTGTCGTAGTGGTCGGGCAGACCGAGGTCGTGGCCGTACTCGTGGGCGAAGACACCGAGGCCGCCGTTCTCGGGCTGCATGGTGTAGTCGCCGACCCAGATGCCGGTGGAGCCGATCTGGGTGCCGCCGGCCCTGTTGTTCGCCGGGCCGGTCCTGCCGGCGTCCTGGCCGTACGCGTACCAGCGGTGCGCCCACAGGGCGTTGGTGCCTTCGGCGCCGCCGCCCGCCGACTCGTCCTCACCGGCGTGGACGATCTGGAAGTGGTCGATGTAGCCGTCGGGCTCGTTGAAGTTGCCGTCGCTGTCGAAGTCGTAACGGTCCCACTGGTCGTACTTCGACAGATCCGCCTTGATCTGCTCGTCCGTGCGGCCCTTCGCCTTCTGGTCCGCGGCCCAGGCGGTGACGCCGTCCTTGACCGTGTCCCAGACGTTGGGGCAGTTGGTGTCGCCGCAGTAGTTCGAGCCGTAGCGGCCCTCGTTGTAGTCGACCTTGACCCAGTCGGCGACCTCGCCGTCGACCGAGTAGCGGCCCGAGGAGGTCTTCTCGTAGTAGGTCTTCAGCGAGTCCTTCGGCCGGCCCTTCGCGTCCTTGCCGGTACCGAAGTACAGGTCCTGGAAGTGCTGCCGGTTGTAGTCCGCCTGCCAGGCCGTGGAGTTGTCGTTCTTACGGTCGGGCTGGGCGATCTTGTTGTGCAGCGGGCCGGGCGTGCCGCCGTACTTCTTGACGGGCGGCTCGGGGCCGTCCGGACCGTCCGGGTCGAACATCGTGGTGTCGTCGACCTTGTCGCCGAACTCCACCAGGATCGTGAAGATCTTGTCCGTCTTCTCCCGGCCGAGCTCGACGTACTTCTTGTCGCCGAGCTTCACGACCTTGGACGCGCCGCGCTTCTGCACGGTCGCGTCGCCGGATATGACCTGTTCCAGCGCGGCTTGGCGCTCCTGGTCCTGCTGCTTGCTGAACGGGCCGTCGAGGTCGTGCTCGGGCTGCCCCTTCTGCGGCGCCGGGTCGTGGCGCTCGATGGCGGCCGGATCCGTGGTCCTCGGAGTGTCGGCCTGAGCGCTGGTGAACGCCGAGGCCGACGCGGTGGTCGCGGCCAGGGCCGCAATCACCGCGGACGCTCTGATCGTCCGTCGCTTGATGGTCACTTGATGGTGTCCTCCCCCGCGCTCCGTCGCAGCGGACCGGAATGTGGGGTCGTCCGCGCGCGGTGTCGCGTCACAAGTGACGACATTCGACCGGAGTTACCGAAGAAAAGACAGTCCTTGACTTGAACAGACCAACTGCACTATGCAGGAGTACAGTTCCGCTATCCGGACGAACCCCAAACCGGACAACAGGCGCATTGAATCGGTCGGTCGAGCGCCCAAATGACTCCGTGCGCCCCCCGTGCAACGGCACCGTGGGTTAGGTCACGCTTACTACCGGTTCCTCCAGGGCATCCACCGTCGTAGAGTCAGTTGACAGTGCGACCTCGCTGAGAGACACCCCCCTGACCAATGTCCCGAGGACGGATACCGTCATGCCGCGTCCGACTGCCGCACAACTCGCCTACGGTTCAGCCACCGTCGTCTTCTCGACCCTCGCCCTGCTGCTGCTGACCCGTACCACCAATGGCATCGCCGTCGGCGTGATCGGCGTCGCCTCGATGGCCCTCGGTCTGGTCGTCGCGGTCGCCCTGCCCATGAGCAGGACTCTGCGCGGAACGACGAAGGCGACGTACACGGTCCGTACGAACCGCGCCGCCGCCTCCGGAAACCCCGCCTCGGCGACCTCCGCCGCCTCCGCCGACGGTCTCACCACGCGTGTGCCCACACTCCGCACGCATGCGGGGGCCGAGGCCAGGGTCGGCGAGCACTCACTGCGCCGCTGACACCACCACCGTCTTGCCCGCCTTGTCGTGCAGACCCTGTTTGTACGGCTTGTCCAGCAGGATCGTCAGGATGATGACGAGCCACCAGATGCAGAAGCAGCAGACCAGCGCGGGCACCCAGAGCACCACGGCGCGCAACAGCGAGGAGCTGGTGTCCGGCACGGTGCCGTCGTTGAGCATCGCGACCCGGATCTTCATCAGGCGCTTGCCGACGGTCTGACCGTTCCTCTTGGCGATCATGATGGTGTCGTAGCCGACGTACGCGATCAGGGAGACCAGCGACCAGATCCACTGCCTGCCGGTGTTCACCTGGCTGGTGAAGTCGTCCCAGTCGTCGCCGCCGTTCGTCATGTCGCCCCAGCCGCCGAAGGCCAGCGAGATCAGGAACAGCGGCACGAGGACGATGAGCACGTCGATGACACGGGCCAGGAACCGCCTGCCGAAGTCCGCGAGCGGCGGCATCCCGGCGAGCGGGTCCGCACCTCCGTACTGGCCGCCGTAGGCGTTCGGACCGTGCGGAGGGGGCTGGCCGCCGCCGTACGGCGAGCCGCCGCCCTGCCCTGAGCCGTACGGAGAGTCCGGCGGCGGGCCTTGCGGGGGACCTTGCGGGGGTTCCTGACCACCGCCCGACGGAGGCGTGGGTTCCTGCGGCCTCTTGCGGAAGGGGTCGTTCTCTGGCGGCTCGCCGGGCGTCGGCTGGTCGTTGCTCATGGGGGCAGTGCACCCCGCCCCGAGGGCCCCCGCAACGGCTCGCGTGCCGTTCGGGGGAACCCTCCCGGGAATTCTTCGGGTGGCGGGTCAGCCGGTCACAAAGGTGTGTGCGGCCTTGTCGTGCCAGCACTGCCGCCACGGCCGGTCGAACAGGCACCAGAGCACATTGAACACCCCGACGACGAGGACGCCGAGCACGCCGTAGACCAGCCAGCGGCGCAGCGCGGCCCCGAAGGACGGCGGCTCGTGGGACTCGATGTCCCAGACCGTCAGGCCGCAGAGCTTCTTGCCGAGAGTGCGGCCCCATTTGGCGGTCGGCAGTGCCTCGTACAGCACACCGAGGACCAGCAGGGCGCCGAGGATGATGCCGAGGTGAACGGCGGTGGTGCCGTCGACGAGCCAGACGGTGACCGTCTCGCCCGACTGCTTCGCCGCCTCGATCTTCTCGTCGATATGGGCGCGCGCCCGGGAGACGACCGGTACGGCGACGGCGCCGACGAGCGCACCGAGCAGCACGAAGTCGATCAGCCGTGCCGCGAACCGCTTGCCCAGCGACGCGGGACGGGCCGCGGCCTGAGCCTGCGCGGCCTGCAGGAACGGGTCGTTGACCGGGGGCTTCCAGGGCACGACGGGCGGCTCGCCCTCGGCGGCGGTGGCGGCGAGCCGGTGGACCTGCTGGGCCCAGGAGGCGGAGCCGCCGCCGGGGCCGTTGGTGACGGGAGCCTGGGCCTGCGCGGGCACCTGCGGCTGGAACCGCTGCTGGGGCTGCGCGGTCTGGGGCTGCGGCTGACGCTGGGCCGGGGCCTGCGGCTGCGCGGGTGCGGTGGGGGTGGGGGTGGGGGTGGGGGTGGGCGCGCTGCCGCCGAGGCGCTGTGCGGCGATCCCGCCCGTACCGTCCTGAGGCGGGCGCTGGGGCAGGCCGGCCGGTGTCTCGCCCGCCGGAGCCGCTGATGCGGGATCCGCGGCGGGGGCACCCGGGCCGGCCGACGCTCGCTTGGCAGCGCCGGGGCGCAGTGCGCGGATCGCGACCGTACCGTCCACCGGGGGCTCGCCGGTGTTCGACGGCCCGAGCGAGCGCACGCCGGGCAGGGCGCCGCCCGTCGGATCGGCGGGCCGACGTGGGTCGGGGGGCGAACCGGATGCACCGGACGCGCCGCCCTGGGACGGCGTACGGGGGTCCTGGCCGCCGCCCCACGAGACGCGGTTGTCGCGCTCGCTGCCGAAGCCGCCCTGGCGCGAGGTGTCCGCCTGCCAGGCGGTGGCCGGCTCCGGGCGGGACGGCTCGTCGACCGGCCCCTCGTCGAGGAAGACCGGGCCGGTCTCCTCCATCGGGGCAGGGGTGTACGCGGACGCGGCCGGACCGGCCGACGCGAACTCGGGCGCCGTCGAGCCGGGTGCCGAGGGCATCGCCTCGCCCGTCTCCGGCGCGGGCCGACTCGTACCGGGCACCCAGGAAGCACCGTTCCAGTACCGGACATATCCAGGAATGGATGGATCCGGGTAATAGCCGGGCGTGGGGCTGCCGTCTCCGGTGGCCGGGGTTGGGGCGCTCATCACCGTGGTCCCGTATCTCTTCGAGGCCTCAATTCAAGGCTCCACATCTATCAGACCCTCGCGCGCCCCTGGGGCGGTCCTGCCGTAACGACTACTTTCCGGTCACCTATGCACCACAGAACGTTGTTTCCGAAAGTCGCGTCATAGCCTCGGTGCAACGCGCTCTCTCCTTGCACGGCCCCCTCACAAGGCCTCGCAAAAGGAAGGAGAGCACTCTCATGCACACCGTGGTGGAACGCGAGCTGGAGCTCAGACTGGTGCTGTCGCCCGAACTCAGCATCCCCGTCCCGGCCCGGCTGACCTACCGCACTGACGACCCGTACGCCGTGCACATAGCCTTTCACACCGGCTCCGACAGCCCCGTGAAGTGGAACTTCGCCCGCGAGCTGCTGGTCGAAGGGGTGTTCCGCCCGTGTGGGCAGGGAGATGTCCGGATCCGGCCGACCGAGGTCGAGGGCCGCAGCGTGGTCCTGATGGCGCTCAGCTCCCCCGACGGCGACGCGCTCGTCGAGGCGTCCGCAGCGGCGGTGTCCGGGTGGCTGGAGCGGACGCTGCGGGTGGTTCCTCCCGGCTCCGAGTCGGAACAGCTCGGCATCGACGACGGCCTCGCCGAGCTGCTCGCGCCCACCCCGGCCGACGATCTGCGGCTGGGGGACCTGCGGCCCTCGGACGAGTCCCTGGACGGCGATGCCTAGGAGGTGTCCAGGAGGCCTGGGAGGTGCCTAGGAGGTGACGTACGTATGCGTAAGGAACTCGAGGGAGTGGCCATCGGGGTCGTCGATGTAGACCCCGCGGCCCCCGTAGTGGTGATTGATCCGCTGCGGCTCGTCGTGCATCGGGTCGGCCCAGTACGGGAGTTCGCGCTCGGTTATCCGGCCGAAGATCTCGTCGAACTCCTCCTCCGAGACCAGGAAGGCGAGGTGCTGTGAGACGATGCGCTCCCGTGCGTCGAGATAGTCGAGAGTGACGCCGCCCGCCAGCGGCAGGCTCGCGAAGGGGCCGAAGGGCTTGGGATCGGGCTCACCGATCAGCTCGGCGAGAAAACGGGCGCCGGCGAAGCGGTCGCGGCTGTGGACGATGGTGTGGTCAAGACGTGCCGGCACGGCTCCTCCTTCATCGGCCTGCATCGGCCTTCGTCGACTTTCATCGATGTCTCCACGCTATGCGGGGAGCCGGTGCCCGGGCCATCGGGCATTGGCCTTAGGCCTCTGGTCTCACTTCGGTGCCACAGCGGTGCCGCATCGGTGCCGCATCGGCCTCAGAAGATCTTGCCGGGGTTGAGCAGGCCGAGCGGGTCGAAGGTCTGCTTGATGCCGCGCTGCATCTCCACGCCCACCGGGCCCAGTTCGCGTGCCAGCCACTCCTTTTTCAGTACGCCGACGCCGTGCTCCCCGGTGATCGTGCCGTCGAGTTCCAGACCGAGGGCCATGATCTCGTCGAAGGACTCGCGGGCGCGCCGGGACTCGTCCGGGTCGGCGTGGTCGAAGCAGACGACGGGGTGGGTGTTGCCGTCGCCCGCGTGCGCGCAGACACCGATGGTGAGGCCGTACTTCTCGGCGATGGCCGCAGTGCCCTCGATCATCGCGCCGAGCTTCGAGCGCGGCACACAGACGTCGTCGATCATCGTGGCCGATTTGACGGTCTCCAGGGCGGTGAGTGACATCCTCCTTGCCTGGAGGAGCAGTTCGGACTCGGCGACGGTGTCCGCGGGGACGACCTCGGTGGCGCCCGCCGCGCTGCACAGCTCGCCGACGGCGGCCAGATCGGCTGCCGGGTCCGGGGTGTCGAAGGCGGCGAGGAGCAGTGCCTCGGTGGTGTCCGGCAGACCCATGTTCGCCATGGCGTTGACGGCCCGGACGGTCGTACGGTCCATGAGCTCGAGGAGCGAGGGCGTGTGGCCGCGCTCCATGATCGCGCAGACCGCCTCGCAGGCGGCCGCCGCGGAGTCGAACTCGGCGGCCAGGACCAGCTGCGCCGGCGGCTGCGGCCGGAGTGCGAGCACGGCTTTGACAACGATGCCGAGGCTGCCTTCGGAGCCGACGAAGAGCCGGGTGAGGTCGTAGCCAGCGACGCCTTTCGCGGTGCGGCGGCCGGTGGTGAGCAGGCGCCCGTCGGCGAGGACGACGTCCAGGCCGAGCACGTACTCCGCGGTCACCCCGTACTTGACGCAGCACAGGCCGCCGGACGCGGTGCCGATGTTCCCGCCGATGGTGCACATCTCCCAGCTGGAGGGGTCGGGCGGGTAGTAGAGCCCGTGCTCATTGACGGCACGGGAGAGGACGGCGTTGACGACGCCCGGCTCGACGACCGCGATCCGGTCGACCGGGCTGATCTCCAGGATCCGGTCCATCTTGGTCAGGGACAGCACGATGCAGCCGTCCGAGGCATTGGCGCCGCCGGACAGCCCGGTACGGGCGCCCTGCGGGACGACGGGGACCCGCAGCGCGGTCGCGGTGCGCATGACGTGCTGGACCTGCTCCACGGTGCGCGGCAGGACGACGACGGCGGGGGTGCCCGCCTCGCAGAAGCTCGCCATGTCGTTCGCGTACGAGGCCGTGATGTCCGGGTCGGTGATCAAGGCCTCGGCGGGCAGACCGGCGCGCAGCCGGTCGAGAAGATCGTCCATGCTGCAAGCCTCGCACCAGGGGCCATCGGTGTGAACCCGTCTGCATTCCGCTTCGCACTACCGAGTGTGTTCTTCGTATCGACTGCTTACTGACGCACAGTGAGCGCCATGAAGAGCGAAACCATGAAGAACGCCGCGGTCGGCACGCTCGTCGGCGCGACGCTGGTCATCGGGGTGGTCATGCTCGCGCCGGGCTGGGGGGAGGACGGCCCGCCGCCGGCGCCGGGACCGGCCGCGCGGGCGATGGCCGCGGTGGGCGCGGGCGCTCCGGCCTCCCTCCCCGATCTGACCGCGCTCATCCACGACCGCGAGAATTGGCTGGGGGCCCACCCCCTTGATGGGGAGTCGTGGGCGATGCTGGGGTCGGCGTATGTGGAGCGGGGCACGCAGCTGGCGGACCCGACGTACTACTCGCGGGCGGAGAGCGCGCTGCAGCGCTCGCTGGAGGTGCTCCCGGACCACGAGGGGAACGTCGACGCGCTGGTGGGTCTCGCGGCGCTGGCCAACGCCCGGCGCGACTTCGGCGCGGCGCGTACCTGGGGCGAGCGCGCGAGGAAGCAGAAGCCGGAGCGGTGGACGGTGTATCCGGTGCTGATCGACGCCTACAACGGCCTCGGCGACTACAAGGCCGCCGGCAAGGCGTTGGACAAGCTCCAGAAGCTGTACTCGGGCGGGCAGACTCTGGAGCTCGCCTCGCAGGTCATGCGGGAACGGGGCTGGCGCGAGGACGCGGCATCGGTGGCGTACAGCGCGGCCAAGTCCGCCGACGCACCCGCGGAGAAGGCGGCCGCGCTGCAGCGGCTCGGCGAACTGGCCTGGGAACGCGGCGAACCGCAGGAGGCGCTGGAGCAGTACGACGCTGCGCTGCGGTTCGTGAGCGATCACCATCCGTCGCTGGCGGGGCGGGCACGGGCGCTGGCGGCGCTGGGGCGTACGGAGGAGGCCTTCCGCGACTACCAGGCGGCCCTCGAGCTGGCGCCACTGCCCGAATACGCACTGGAGTCGGGCGAGTTGTACGAGTCGCTGGGGCTGGACGGGGATGCCAGCACGGAGTACGGGCGACTGCGTGCCCGCGCGGCGGAGGCGGAGAAGGACGGGGTGAACGAGGAGCTGGTGCTCGGCCGTTTCGAGGCGGACCACGGGGACCCGGAGTCGGCCGTACGGCGGCTGTCGGGCGAGTGGGCCCGGCAGCACCGGAGCGTGTACGTCGCGGACGCGCTGGGGTGGGCGCTGTACCGGGCGGGCAGGGCGAAGGAGGCGTTGCCGTACGCCAGGAGGGCGACCGGACAGGGGCTGCGGAGCGCGCTGTTCGCGTACCACCGGGGCGAGATCGAGCGGGCGCTGGAGCAGTCCGGCGCGGCCCGGCGGCATCTGGGGGAGGCGCTGCGGATCAACCCCTACTTCTCACCGCTGCTGGCCCCGGTGGCGCAGGACGCACTGAACGCACTCGGGGAGCCGCCGCCGGGCGGGCCGAATGACGTGACCGGGGTGGACGAATCGGCAGCTGCGAGCGGGGCGGAGCAGCCTTCACCGGAGCAGTCGGCGCCGCCGGAGCAGTCGCCGCCGGGGCAGCAGCCTTCGCCGGGGCAGTCGGCGCCGCCGGAGCAGCCTTCGCCGGAGCAGTCGGCGCCACCGGAGCAGTCGCCGCTGAAGCTGCAGCCGTCGGCGAATCCGGCTCCGCGCAAGCCGTCGGCGGAGGCCGGGACGGTGCCGCCGACGAGCCCGGGGGCGTCAAAGCCGGTGCGGGACTGACGCGGCGGGCACGGTTTGGGAGGTACGGGTCGGGTCGGGGCGCGGCGCAGGTGCAATGCGGGCGGGTCGCCCACGGCGGGCCGTTCCCTCACCCCGCCCGTCGGCGGACGAGTCCGGCACCTGCCTGGCTGGGGCAGTCGCCTGTCCGCCCCCGTCCTAGACCGCCGCCGTGCCGATCAGGGCGTTGCGGGTCACCAGTGCCGCCAGTTCCGGTTCCGTCAGGGACTCCGTGCCGGCCGGGCGGCGGGGCAGGACCATGTAGCGGGTTTCCGCGGTGGAGTCCCAGACGGTGATCTCCGTGTCGGGCGGCAGACGCAGGCCGAACTCCTCCAGTACGGCGCGGGGTTCGCGGACCACCCGGGAGCGGTAGGCCTCGCTCTTGTACCAGCTCGGGGACGGGCCCAGCAGCCGGATCGGGTAGCAGGAGCAGAGCGTGCAGACGATGACGTTGTGCGTGCGCTCGGTGTTCTCGACGACGTGCAGCCGCTGTGGCTGGACTCCTCCCGAGGACAGGCCGAGTTCGGCGACGGCCGCGGTCCCGTCGGCGAGCAGCCGGGCGCGGAAGTCCGCGTCGACCCAGGCCCGGGCCGTCACCCGCGCCCCGTTGGCCGGGGAGGCGCCGCTCAGGAAGGCGTCGAGGGCTTCGTCGAGCGCTGCGCCCGCGACGAGGCCGCGCTCCTCCAGGAGCGTCTCGAGGCGGCGTACGCGGCGGGAGATCAGGGCGTCGGAGTGGGTTCCGGTCACGGCTGGTCGTCCTCCAAGTAGCTCTCGAACAGGTCCAGTACGACGTGGTGGTCGCCGTCGCCCCACAGCTCCCGGGCCGCGAACCGTACGGCGTAGACCTGCTGGACGGGGGCGTCCTCGCGCCCCTGGGAGCGCACGTCGGCGAGCGGCGAGCGGCCCTCGGGCTCGACGACCGTGCCGTGCTTGCCGCGGGCGTAGCGGGGCAGCCGGGTGTGGTGCGGCGGATCGTGGTGCACGGTCCGCACCCGCGTGCCCGGCGCGAAGCGGTCGGTGGTCGCATCAGTCATCGAGCTCACCCGCCGCGATGACGCCCTTGCGCTCCAGGAGGCTGACGATGGCGTGGAACCAGCGCTCGTAGTACGAGGCCGCGAGGTATTCGGCGGGCGGCATGGACTCGATCGCGTCGCGGAACTCGTCGAGGTTGAAGACCTTTCCGACGATGAGGGCGCGGTTCAGGGCGAAGACCCTGGCTTCCCAGTCGGCGTGGAAGGGCTCGGCGTCGTCGGTGGTGTCGATGGGCCCGAAGCCTTGCATGCCGCCGACGTCATTCATCCTGGCCATGCGTCCAGCGTAGGGGTGCCCGGCGGATCGTGGCACGCCTGCGGCGGGCTGTCGGCCTTCGGCCGCATGATCTCAAACGCCGGACAGGCGGAAATCCAGCCTGGCCGGCGTTTGAGGCGGGTTGGGGCGGAGCCCCGGTTACAGATTTCCGCGCTTCTCCTGCTCGCGCTCGATCGCCTCGAAGAGCGCCTTGAAGTTGCCCTTGCCGAAGCCCATCGAGCCGTGCCGCTCAATCATCTCGAAGAAGACCGTCGGCCGGTCCTGGACCGGCTTGGTGAAGATCTGCAGCAGATAGCCGTCCTCGTCACGGTCGACGAGGATCTTCAGCTCGCGCAGCGTCTCGACGGGCACCCGGGTCTCGCCCGCCCACTCGCCGAGCGTGTCGTAGTACGAGTCGGGGGTGTCCAGGAACGCGACTCCCGCCGCCCGCATGGAACGTACGGTCGCGACGATGTCGTTCGTGGCGAGCGCGATGTGCTGGACGCCGGCCCCGCCGTAGAACTCCAGATACTCGTCGATCTGCGACTTCTTCTTCGCGATCGCCGGCTCGTTGATCGGGAACTTCACCTTCAGCGTGCCGTCGGCGACGACCTTCGACATGAGCGCGGAGTACTCGGTGGCGATGTCGTCGCCCACGAACTCCTTCATGTTGGTGAAGCCCATGACCTTGTTGTAGAAGGCCACCCACTCGTTCATCCTGCCGAGCTCGACATTGCCGACGCAGTGGTCGATGGCCTGGAAGGTGCGCTTGGCCGGCGGCTCGACGATCGGGTCGGCGGCGACGAAGCCGGGCAGGTACGGGCCGTCGTAGCCGGAGCGGTCGACGAGGGTGTGCCGGGTCTTGCCGTACGTGGCGATCGCGGCCAGCACCACCGTGCCGTGCTCGTCCTTGATCTCGTACGGCTCGGTGATGCCGTGGGCGCCGTGCTCGGTGGCGTACGCGTACGCGGCGCGCGCGTCCGGCACCTCGATGGCCAGGTCGACGACGCCGTCACCGTGCTCGGCGACATGGTCGGCGAGGAAGCGGCCCCAGTCGGTGGCGGGCTTGATCACGGAGGTCAGCACAAAGCGGGCGGCTCCGTTGGTGAGGACGTAACTCGCGGTCTCGCGGCTGCCGTTCTCCGGTCCGGAGTAGGCGACGAGCTTCATGCCGAAGGCCGTGGAGTAGTAGTGCGCGGCCTGCTTGGCATTGCCGACGGCGAAGACGACCGCGTCCATTCCCTTCACCGGGAAGGGGTCGGCCTTACGCGCGGTGGTCGGGGTGTGATCGATGGTCTCAGTCATACGGGCAGGCTCCCCCCGATCCACAAGGTGCGCAATAGTTTGTGTTTCTGCTGGGCAATATGCACAGCAATCAGGGAGCATGACCGGGCTATCTGTACATGATGACCATTCGGGAGACGTCATGGCGATCGATCATCTGGACGGCCGGCTCATCGTGCTGCTCGCGCGTGAGCCGAGGATCGGCGTACTCGAGGCGTCCCGCCGTCTCGGTGTGGCCCGTGGGACCGTGCAGGCGCGGCTGGACCGCCTTCAGTCCAATGGAGTCATCCGCGGTTTCGGCCCGAACGTCGATCCGGCGGCTCTCGGCTACCCGGTGACCGCCTTCGCCACGCTGGAGATCAAGCAGGGGCAAGGGGCCGATGTACGCGCCCATTTGGCGGGCGTCCCCGAGGTGCTCGAGCTGCACACCACCACCGGCCACGGCGACATGCTCTGCCGGCTTGTCGCCCGCTCCAACGCCGATCTCCAACGTGTGATCGACCGTGTTGTCGGATTTGATGGCATCGTGCGGGCCTCGACAGCGATCGTCATGGAGAATCCCGTGCCCTTGCGGATCATTCCGCTGGTGGAGCAGGCCGCGGAGGACGAAAGCGTCTGAGGTGACGGTGTGAGCTTCTGGGATTACTTGGTCACCAACCACCAGCAGCTGCTCACCGACGCCTACCAGCACGCCAGCGTCGTCTTCCAGTGCATGGTGATCGCCACGCTTCTCGGTGTGCTGATCGGCCTCGTCACCTATCACAGTGGCTGGGGCGGCAACCTCGCCATGACGTCGACAGCGATGTTCCTCACCATCCCCTCGCTCGCCCTGATCGGTCTGCTGATCCCGATGGTGGGCCTCGGGGTGCCGCCGACCGTGATCACCCTGACGCTGTACGGGCTGCTGCCGATCGTCCGTAATTCCGTCGTCGGGCTGCGCGGCGTGGACCCCTCGCTCGTGGACGCCGCCAAGGGGATCGGGATGGCCAGGGTCTCCCGGCTCCTCAGAGTGGAGCTGGCGCTCGCCTGGCCGCCGATCCTGACCGGCATCCGGGTCTCCACGCAGATGCTGATGGGCATCGCCGCGATCGCCGCGTACGCCTCCGGGCCCGGCCTCGGCAATGAGATCTTCCGCGGCATCGCCTCGCTGGGCAGCGCCAACGCGCTCAACCAGGTACTCGCGGGGACGATCGGCATCGTGATCCTCGCCCTGCTCTTCGACTCCGCGTACGTGGGCATCGGCCGTCTCACCATCTCGAGGGGGATCCGTGCCTGAATCCGCCGCTTCCGGGGCCTCCATCGAGCTGGAGAGCCTGACCAAGCGCTATCCGGGGAGCCCCGACCCGGCGGTGGACAACGTGTCGATGGAGATCAAGGCGGGCGAGACGGTGATCCTCGTGGGTCCCTCCGGCTGCGGTAAGTCGACCACGCTGAAGATGATCAACCGGCTGATCGAACCGACGTCCGGCCGCATCAGGATCGGCGACGAGGACGTCACCGACATCGACCCGGTGAAGCTGCGGCGGAAGGTCGGATACGCGATCCAGTCCTCCGGTCTCTTCCCGCATATGACGGTCGCGGAGAACATCGCCCTCGTACCGAAGATGGTCGGCTGGCCGAAGTCGAAGGTGAAGGACCGGGTCGAGGAGATGCTCGATCTGGTGGGGCTGGATCCGCGGGAGTTCCACGGGCGCTATCCGCGGCAGCTGTCGGGCGGCCAGCAGCAGCGGGTGGGCGTCGCGCGGGCGCTCGCCGCGGATCCTCCCGTACTGCTGATGGACGAGCCGTTCGGGGCCGTCGACCCGATCACCCGCGATCATCTGCAGGACGAACTGATCAGACTGCAGCACGAGTTGCACAAGACGATCGTCTTCGTCACGCACGACTTCGACGAGGCGATCAAGCTCGGGGACCGGATCGCGGTGCTGCGGGAGCGTTCGCACATCGCGCAGTTCGACACTCCGGAGGCGATCCTCATCAATCCGGCGGACGACTTCGTCTCCGGTTTCGTCGGCGCGGGTGCGGCACTCAAGCGGCTCAATCTCACCCGGGTGCGAGATGTCGAGATCGCGGAGTTCCCGACGGTGACCGTGGACGATCCCCTCCAGATTGTCTTCAACAAGCTGCGCAAGGGCCCGCACAACGAGGTGCTGATGCTGGACCGGCGGAACCGTCCGTACAAATGGCTGCGGCGCGGCGATCTGATGCGCGCCAAGGGGTCGCTGGCCAGGGCGGGGCAGCTGGTGCACGACACGGTGACCCGGGACGCGACACTGCACGACGCGCTGGAGGCGGTGCTCCTGGACTCCAGCGGGCGGGTCGCGGTGACCGGGCGGCGCGGCGAGTACATCGGCGTCGTCGACATGGAGACGCTGATGAACTCCGTACACGAGATGCTCGAGGCCGACCGGCTCACCGCCATCGAGCACCAGCACGATCTGGAGGAGCTGCGCCACCACCAGACAGAGGTGGAGCTGGAGGGCGGTGCGGGCGGATGAGTACAGCTCCCGCCGGCCCGCCCGGCGAGCACGACGTCCTGGGCCATGCCTTCCCGGACGAGGAGGAACCCCCGCCACCGGCTCCGGCGCCGAAGCGGCGGATCACCTGGCAGAAGCTGGTGGTGCTGCCGGCCGTGGTCGTCGTCGTCTTGCTGGTGACCTTCCTGTGGATCTCCAACATCCACCTCGACGCGATCGCCGAGAACTCCCTGTCGGGCGGCAATGTGCAGCTGCGGCTGTGGCAGCAGATCCAGCTCACCGCCATCTCCACCTTCTGGGTGCTGATCATCGCGATCCCCCTGGGCATCGCGCTGACCCGGCGGGGCCTGAGCAGGGCCGCGCCGCTCGTCACCGCGATCGCCAACGTCGGACAGGCGACCCCGGCCATCGGCCTGCTGGCACTGCTGGTGATCTGGCTGGGTATCGGCCCGTCGACGGCGATCGTCGGCATGGTGATCTACGCGGTGCTGCCGGTGCTCTCCAACACGGTGGCGGGCCTGAAGGCGATCGATCCGCAGCTGGTGGAGGCCTCGCGCGGGATCGGTATGTCGGCGATGGGCACGCTGAGCAAGGTCGAACTGCCGCTCGCCGTACCGCTGATCCTCGCCGGCGTACGTACGGCCCTGGTCCTCAATGTCGGCACGGCCACGCTGGCCACCTTCGGCGGTGGCGGCGGCCTGGGCGACCTGATCACCTCGGGTATCCAGACCCAGCGGATGCCGGTGCTCATCCTCGGCTCGGTGCTGACCGTGGCGCTTGCGCTGCTGGTGGACTGGCTGGCCTCGCTGGCCGAGCTGCTGCTCACGCCGCACGGGCTGGAGGCGTGATGCGCTGCCCACGCGCGGCGCTGAGCGGGGCGGCGGCACTGGCGCTGACCCTGACGGGCCTGACGGGCCTGACCGGCTGCGGCCTCAAGAGCGGTTCGCCGCTGGTGGACGATGTGGCACCGGGTTCGGTCGGCAAAGGCGCACCGCTCAAGGGCGCCTCGCTGACCGTCACTTCCAAGAACTTCAGCGAGAACATCATCCTCGGCCAGATGATCGGCCTGATCTTCAAGGCGGCGGGCGCGGAGGTTCTGGACCGTACGAATCTGCCCGGCTCGATCAGTGCGCGCGAGGCGATCGTCGGCGGCGACGCGGACGCGATGTACGACTACACCGGCACGGCCTGGATCACGTATCTGGGGCACCAGAAGCCGATCGTCAGCCCGCAGGCGCAGTGGCAGGCGGTGCACAACGAGGATCTGAAGAACGGCGTCACCTGGCTGCCGCAGTCCACGCTCGACAACACCTACACGCTGGCGATCAGCAAGAAGAACAACGCGAAGTACCACCTCAGGACGATGTCGGACCTGGCGGAGCTGTCGAAGAAAGACCCGTCGGCGGTAACGCTCTGCGTGGAGAACGAGTTCGCCTCGCGCGAGGACGGGCTGACGGGCATGGAGAAGGCGTACGGGATGGAGATCCCGGCCGGGAACATCATGAAGATGGACGCCGGGATCATCTACACACAGGTGTCGAAGTCCAACTCGTGCCTGCTCGGCGAGGCGTACACCACGGACGGCCGGATCAAGGCGATGGATCTGGACACCCTCGCGGACGACAAGCACTTCTTCCCCAACTACAACGCGGCGCCGGAGATCCACAGCAAGACGATCGAGAAGTGGCCGGTGATCGCGAGCCTGCTCAACCCGCTGAGCGCGAGGCTGACGACGCAGATCGCCCAGGAGCTCAACGGGAAGGTGGATGTGGAGGGCGAGGACCCGCACAAGGTGGCGAAGGACTGGCTGATCCAGGAGGGCTTCATCAAGAACGGCTAGCCGCCCGGCCTCAACGTCGCGCGGCTAGCCGCCCGGCCTCAACGTCGCCGGCTCCGGGACCGCCGGGTCCCAGGCTGCAAAGGAGTGGTTGCAAAGAAACCCTTGCAACCACTCCTTTGCAAGACTACCTTTGCAACATGCCCGAGTCCGTACCGCGCAACTACCGCCCGCTCGACCCACGCTCCCTGCGCGGCCTCGCCCACCCGCTACGGATGCGCCTGCTGTCCGCCCTGCGGCACGACGGGCCCGCCACCGCCTCCCAACTGGCCGACAAACTGGGCGAGTCCAGCGGTGCCACCAGCTACCACCTGCGCCAGCTCGCCGCGCACGGCTTTGTCGAGGACGACCCCGAGCGGGGCAAGGGCCGGGAGCGCTGGTGGAAGGCCTCGGTGGACGGGACAAGCTTCGACGACTCCCTGTTCACCGACCCCGACCCGGCGGTGCGCGGCGCCGCGGACTTCTATATGCACGAGGTCGCGACCATGCACACCCAGGAGGTCGGCACCTGGCTCGGCACCGCACGCGAGTGGCCCGACGAGTGGCGCAGAAGCTCGGACCTGAGCGACTGGACCCTGCGACTGACTCCCGCACAGGCCCAGGAGCTCAACGAGAAGGTCCACGAACTCATCGAGAGCTACCGGGACCTGGCGCCGAGTGCTGAATCCGAGGACGCCGCCCAGGTCCGTATGCACCTGCACGCCTTCCCGCGCTCCACCGACTGAGGGGAACCACCGGCCATGCACTCCGACATACATCTGCGGTTGCACGACCTGCGCGCCGCGGAGCTGCGGGACAGGGCCCGCACGCATCGCCCGCCGCGCGAGGACCTCCGTACGCAACTGGGCTGGACACTCGTCGAGTTGGGGCTGCGCCTGGTGCAGCAGCAGCCCGCGCCGGCCGCACGTATCGCATGACGGCCAAGGGGGGACGCGGGCCGCTCGCCACCGTGCTGGCGGCCAACGCCGTGTCGATCACCGGCAATTCACTCACTCTCATCGGCGTCCCGTGGTTCGCGCTGCAGACCACGGGCAGCCCCGGCAAGGCGGGCCTGGTCGCCTTCTGTGCGACCCTGCCGGTCGTCGTCTCGGCGCTCACCGGCGGTCCGGTCATCGACCGGATCGGCCGTCGCCGGGTCAGCATCGCCTCGGACCTCCTCTGCGCGCTGGCGCTCGCCGCGATCCCGCTGCTGCACTACGCGGGCGCACTCGAATTCTGGATGCTCTGCGCACTGATGGCCGTCACCGGACTCTTCCACGCACCCGGCGAAACCGCACGATATGTCCTTATACCCGACCTCGCGAAGGCGGCTCGCACGCCCCTCGCCCGGGCCGCGAGCCTCTTCGACGCGGTCTCGCGCGGAGCCAGGATGGCAGGGGCGGCACTGGCCGGCCTCCTCATCGCACTGACCGGCGCGGAGGCGGTGCTGCTGCTGGACGCCGCGACCTTTTGCGGATCCGCACTGCTGATCTTCCTGGGCGTACGGGGGCTGAGCGCGGCCGAGCCCCGGCGGCGGGCGGCACCCGTCTCGCTCGCCGCGTACCGGGCCGAGCTGCGCGAAGGGTATGCCTTCCTGCTGCGCACCCGGCTGCTGCTGGGCGTCATGGTCATGGTGATGCTCACGAACGGCCTTGACCAGGGCTGGAGTTCAGTACTGCTGCCGGTGCACGCCAAGGAAGACCTCGGCGGCGCCCGGGACCTGGGCCTGCTGGTCGCGGCCTTCGGCGGCTGCGCCCTGCTCGGCGCGCTGCTCTACGGCGCGATCGGGCACCGCTTCCCGCGGCGGGCGCTGTTCACCGGCGCGTTCATCCTCTGCGGGCTGCCGAGGTACGTGGTGGCGGCGCTGGTGGACGGCACGGCGCCGCTCGCCGTGACAATGGCGGTGGGCGGGCTGGGTGCCGGGATGCTCAACCCGATCCTCACCACGATCATGTACGAGCGCGTCCCCGAGGAACTGCGCAGCCGGGTCGCGGGCGTAACCACCGCGGGAGTGCTGCTGACCGCGCCGCTCGGCGGCCTGGCGGCGGGCTACCTCATCGAGCAGGCAGGACTTGCGACCGCGCTACTCGTCTTCGGCGGGGCGTACTTCCTGGCGACGCTGGCTCCGGCGGTGTTCCCGAGCTGGCGGGAGATGGACGCGGGCGGGCGGGCAGGGACACACACGGGACGGACTCCTTCGGCTGCGGACCTCAGCAGCTCGGAACCTTCCCGCCCTTCTCCAGCGCCCGAAGGGAGTCCACCGCGCCCTGCAGCGTTGTGACGGGGATCAGCCGCAGCCCACCGGGCAGTTCGGCCTTCGCGTCGGCGCACTCGTCCTTGGGAACGAGGAAGACGCTCGCCCCGTCGCGCCTGGCGGCCTGAGTCTTCAGCGACACTCCACCGACCGCGCCGACCTTGCCGTCGGCGGTGATCGTGCCCGTACCGGCGATATTGCGGCCACCGGTGAGATCGCCGCCCGCGCCGTCGCCGACGAGCTTGTCGACGATGCCGAGCGAGAAAAGCAGCCCGGCACTGAGCCCGCCGACATCGGCGAGATGGAGCTTGACCTTCACCGTCGACGGGTCCTTGTGGAGATAGGAGAGCGCCGCCTGGGTGGCGACGTCCTGCGACTTCTCCATGTCCTCGACATTGTGCCTGGCGATCTCCTCGTCGGACTTGCCGGACGGATAGACGGAGTCGTGCGGCAGGATCACGCGGTTCGTGCTGAACCATGCGTCGACGACATCGCCGAGGCCGACCTCGGCGGACGGCCCGGTCGCCACGATCGTCGTCATCCGCAGCGCACCTTCGGTCTTACGTGTGGGAGCACCGGAGACGGTGATGATCGGCTTGCCCTGGTCCTTGCCGAGCACGTTCGCGGTCATCCCGGGCTCCGCGACGGCATACGGCAGCGGCGCGAGCCCGGCGACGGCGAAGAGCGCGACGACGGGGAGGGCGCAGAGGGCGATGGCGCGGGGGCGCGTGAGACTGGAGAGCACGGTGTCAATCTATCTGCCGCCGGAGTGGGGGCGCGGGGGCTGCGGCGGGGCGGGTGCCCGAGGTAGCCGGCCGGCCCCCACCGGCCGCAGGCGTGCCCGCCGCCCGTGGGGGCCGGGCCGGCTGACCGTTGCCCATGGTTGCAAGCGTGCGGACGCCCTGCAGAGAGTGCGGGCCGTCCGCACGGCCGGGCGGTGCGGCGCTCCTGCCTGGAGCGTGGAAACGTTCACCGGGTCAGGGGACGCGCAGGGGTCATGTCCGGGACGTAGGGCGTCGCAGCTCGCGCGAAGCGCGGTGACCACGCGGCGGAGCCGCATATCGGATGCAGCGCAGTCCCGCATACGAGCCCCGGAGCGGCCCCGGACGGCCACCGCGCAAGAGACCGGCACGCCCAATCCACCCGGGACCCGAGACCCGGCCGGGGAGCCGGCCGCTCCTGCCGGGAGCGTGGAAACGTTCACCGGGTCAGGAACGCGCAGGGGTCGTGTCCGGGACGTAAGACGTCGCAGCTCGCGCGAAGCGCGGTGACCACGCGGCGGAGCCGCATATCGGATGCAGCGCAGTCCCGCATACGAGCCCCGGAGCGGCCCCGCACGGCCACCGCGCAAGACCGGCACGCCCAATCCACCCGGGACCCGAGACCCGCGTCCCGCAAGGGTTTCCGCGCCCCGGGCAAACCCGCAAGGGAACCCGCACCCCGGGCAACCCAGCGCACACCCCGCAAGGGAACCCGCGTCAGCGCAACGCGTCCGCCACCTCGCGCGCCGCGTCCACCACCCTCGGCCCCACCCTCTCCGGCACCGAGTCCGCCAGCATCACCACGCCCACGCTGCCCTCTATCCCCGTCACCCCCACCAGCGCCGCGGCCGCACCACTCGCGCCCGCCTCCAGTTCGCCGTGGGTGAGCGTGTACCCGGGCTCGTTCGACTTGCTCTGCCGGGCCGCGAGGATCGCCTTGCCCGCCGCGCCCCGGTCCAGCGGATGACGGAAGCCCGTCCGGTAGGCGACGTGGTAATCCGTCCAGGTCGGCTCGACGACGGCGACCGCAAGGGCCTCCGCGCCGTCGACGAGGGTGAGATGAGCCGTGGCCCCTATGTCCTCCGCGAGTGAGCGCAGGGCCGGCATCGCGGCCTCCCGCACCAGCGGGTGCACCTGGCGGCCCAGGCGCAGCACGCCGAGGCCCACCCTGGCGCGGCCGCCCAAGTCACGGCGGACGAGGGCGTGCTGCTCCAGGGTGGCGAGCAGACGGTAGACGACGGTGCGGTTGACGCCGAGTTTGGTGGACAACTCGGTGACGGTCAGCCCGTGGTCGGTGTCGGCGAGCAGCTTGAGGACACGTAGTCCTCTGTCGAGCGTCTGGGAGGTTTCCGCGGTCACGACGCCCTCTCCTTCGGAGTGAGTGACGGCGGTCCTCGACGGAAACTGCGACACCGGTCCCACGGCGACGCACCCCAGAGGCCGCCGGCAGGACAGGCACACCGGCTGCGCTCCGCGGCGGCGCTGCCACGGGGCGTATGCAATGCGGGGACAGTAGCGACCAGGTTCGCTCAGCGGAAGACCTCGTCCAGAATCCGGGCGCCGCTCGCTTGTCCCGCGGGATGAGCGGGGCCGGGGCGGACTCGTGCACCCGGGCCCTGTTCGACATCCGTACACGCGACACCGCTTACCGACCCACCGGCCCATCGACCCGCCGGCTCACCGACCCACGAGCCCACCAGCTCACCGACCCACGAGCTCACCGGCCCACGAGCTCACCGCATACGCGTGGCCCACTCCTGCACCTTCTTGATCCGCTCCCGGATCTGCCCTGCCGTCGCCTCCGCGCTCGGCGGCCCACCGCACACCCGCCGCAGCTCCGTATGAATGACGCCGTGCGGCTTTCCGCTCTGGTGGACGTACGCGCCGACCATCGTGTTCAGCTGCTTGCGCAGTTCGAGGAGCTCCTTGTGGGAGACCACGGGCCGCCGCTCGGCGGGCAGTTCCAGCAGATCCGCCTCGTCGTCGGGCTTCTTGCGGCTGTGCGCGATCTGCCGTGCCTGGCGCTTCTGGAGGAGCAGCTGCACCTGATCGGGTTCGAGGAGCCCGGGGATGCCGAGGTAGTCCTGCTCCTCCTCGCTCCCCGGGTGCGCCTGCATACCGAACTCGGCGCCGTCGTACAGCACCCGGTCGAAGACCGCGTCGGACTCGAGGGCCTCGAAGGGCAGCATGTCCTGCTCCCCGGTGTCCTCGTCCTGCTGCTTCTCGGCCTCCGCCATCTCCTTCTCGGACTCGGCGTACGGGTCCTCGTCGCCGTCCTTCTTCGGCTTGTCGAGCACGTGGTCGCGCTCGACCTCCATCTCGCCTGCGAAGCCGAGGAGGTTCGGGATGGTCGGCAGGAAGACGGACGCGGTCTCGCCGCGCCGCCGGGACCGTACAAAACGCCCCACGGCCTGCGCGAAGAAGAGCGGCGTCGAGATGGTGGTGGCGTACACCCCCACCGCGAGACGCGGCACGTCGACGCCCTCGGACACCATGCGGACCGCGACCATCCAGCGGTCCTCGTTCTCGCTGAACTCCTCGATCCGCTGCGAGGAGGCGGCTTCGTCGGAGAGGACGATGGTCGCCTTGGTGCCGGTGATCTCGCGGATCAGCTTGGCGTACGCACGGGCCGAGTCCTGGTCGGAGGCGATGACGAGACCGCCGGCGTCCGGGATGCCCTTCCTGACTTCCGTCAGCCGCTTGTCGGCAGCCCGGAGCACATTCGGCATCCAGTCGCCACGCGGATCGAGAGCGGTGCGCCAGGCCTGGGAGATGGCGTCCTTGGTCATCGGCTCGCCGAGGCGGGCGGCGATCTCGTCACCGGCCTTGGTGCGCCAGCGCATATTGCCGCTGTAGCTCAGAAAGATCACGGGCCGGACGACGCCGTCGCCCAGCGCATTGCCATAGCCGTACGTGTAGTCCGCGGCGGACCGCCGAATCCCGTCGTTCCCCTCCTCGTACTGCACAAAGGGAATGGGATTGGTGTCGGACCTGAAGGGCGTACCGGTCAGCGCGAGCCGCCGGGTCGCGGGATCGAACGCCTCCAGGCACGCCTCGCCCCAGGACTTGGAGTCACCGGCGTGGTGGATCTCGTCGAGGATGACGAGGGTCTTGCGCTGCTCGCAGCGGTTGCGGTGCAGCATGGGCCGTACGCCGACACCGGCGTACGTCACCGCCACCCCCTGGTACTCCTTGCTCAGCGGCCCGGCGCTGTACTCCGGGTCCAGCTTGATCCCTACCCGCGCCGCCGCGGCCGCCCACTGCTTCTTGAGGTGCTCGGTGGGGGCGACGACGGTCACTTGCTGCACGACATGGTGGTGCAGCAGCCAGGAGGCGAGGGTGAGCGCGAAGGTGGTCTTGCCGGCGCCGGGGGTGGCGACGGCGAGGAAGTCCCGTGGCTGCTCCTGGAGATAGCGCTCCATGGCGCCCTGCTGCCAGGCACGCAGCTTGTTGGCGGTACCCCAGGGCGCACGCCCGGGGAAGGCGGGTGAGAGGTGGTGGGAGGCGGTAGTAGTCACGGTCTCCGGTTCAAGGCTCTCGGCAGCACGGGATCAGATACGACAACCGGGCCACCCTACCGGGGAGCGACGGGCGGGCCCGGCCAAACGAGGCCGGGTCCGCCCAGGGTGCGACTCAGCTCACATCGCACCTCGTCCCGACCCACGCCCCCACCAGCGCCACGGCCGCCATCGGCAGGAACACCGCCGCGAACGCCCCCGGGTGCGAGCCCGAAGCCCCCACCGCAACGTGCGCCGTCCCCACCGCTCCCCCGCCGAGCGCCGCGAAGGCCGCGCCGCCCGCCGCCAGCAGCAGGACGTTCGACAGCCCGTCCGAGATCTGCAGCGCCGCCGAGTTCGCGCCCGCCTCCTCCGGCGCCGACAGCTTCAGCAGCAGCACGCTCGTCGAAGCGAGCACCATGCCCATGCCGAAGCAGCCGACCCCCCACGCGACCCCGACGATCCACACCGGAACCGAAGCGATCAGCACGCTCGGCGCGGTCGCGATCGCCGCCGCGACCAGCACCATGCCCAGCACCATCAGCCGCTCCCGGTGCGGCTCGAGACGCGGCCGGGCCTGTACGTACGAGCCCAGCGCCCAGGTCGCCCCGCCGACCGCCAGCGACAACCCGGCCATCGTCGGCGACAGCCCGCGCTCAGTGACCAGCATCAGCGGTACGAAGGATTCCGCCGCAATGAAGGACCCGGCCGCGACACCCCGCAGCAACACGACGGACGGCAGCCCCCGCACCGCCCGGTACGTCCCGCGCGGCAGCAGCCCGAGCACCGCAGGCACCAGCAGCGCCGCGCCTGCCGCAGCCGGGAGCAGCGAGAGCCACCTCACATCCTGGCCTGCGTACTGCAGCAGTCCGGCACCCACCGAGATGCCCAGCGCCAGCCGGATCCGCCGCCTGTCGAAGGGCTGCGACGGCGCGGAGGGATCGGCGGGCCCGGACGCCATCCGCCGGATCGCGGGCAGCGCGAGCGCCAGCGGGAAGACGACGAGTACCGGGATACCGATGAACACCCAGCGCCAGCCGAGGTGTTCGGTGACGGTCCCGGAGGCGAGCGGGCCCACGACCGAGGGGACCACCCAGCTCGCGGCGAACGCGGCCATGATCGACGGCCGCAGCCGTTCCGAGTAGGCGCGGCTGACAACCACGTACAGCGCGACGATCACCAGCCCGCCGCCGAGCCCCTGGACCGCCCGCCCGACGATGAACAGCCACATCGCATTCGCGGTCCCGGACAGCAGCAGCCCCGCGCCGAAGGCCGCTATCCCGGTGGCGAGCGGCCGCAGCGGCCCGTCGCGGTCGGCCCACTGCCCCGAGAGCACCATCGCGAAGAGGCTGGTGGTGAAGTACGCGGAGAAGGCAAAGGCGTACAGGGGGATGCCGTGCAGCTCCCGCGCCGCGACCGGCATCGCGGTGCCGACGGCGGTCGCCTCGAAGGCGATCAGCACGACGACGGAGACGATGCCGACACTGAGCGCGCGATGCGATCTGCCGAGAACGCCGCCCCGGTCGTCGTCCGGGGCGGCGGGGGCTGCGGCTCTGTCCGCGGGCGGCGGCGTGACCTCGGCGTCACTGGGTTCGAGGGCGGTCATGGGCCACAGAGTAAGGGGCGTGGAGCGGGATGGACCCTGTCGCTGGACGGGACTCCGCTCGTCCCTTGGTCGTACGACCATGAACGCCGTATGGCAGTCGTGTTGCAGCCCGCGCGGGGCCCTTGAGCCGTGCCACCGCCCCGCCTACGATCGAGGCATTGGAGTCACACGGCCGTGTGCCCGAGTGGTTGAGGGACTCGCCTGCAAAGCGAGTTACGTGGGTTCGATTCCCGCCACGGCCTCTACTGCCTGAACAGGCAAAACAAAGGTGCGGCACCCGGAAAGGGTGCCGCACGTCTGTTGGTCCGTCTCGGTTCCCGTCTCAGTTGGCCGTTCAGCCCCGGGAAATCATTGGCGAGCTCGGGCCCTCGCGGACGAACATGGAACGCATGAGTGACCAACCCGCACGATGGAGCCGGGCAACCACCTACCCCGACATGTGGGCCGACCCGGACGACGACCCCCGCAACAGCGAGGGTGCCAGTCCGGACGGCGAGCTTGCGACGCTGCAGGACTTCCTGACGAACTACCGCATGACCCTGCGGATGAAGTGCGAGGGCCTGGATGCGGAGCAACTGGCCCGTCGGTCGGTTCCGCCGTCGACGATGTCGCTGCTCGGCCTGCTTCGGCACCTCGTCGAGGTGGAACGGGACTGGCGCAACTGGATCAGCGACGGTGATCCGCTGCCGAAGCTGTACGGCGAGGGTGACGCGGACTTCGACGGAGCTGTCGCCGAGCAGGCCGAGGTCGACGCTGCGTACTCCGCTCTGGAGCGCGAGCAGGCCGCGACCGACGCCGCGCTGGCCGAGCACCCGGATCTGAGCGAGCGTCTGGGGAAGGACGGGATCGCAGTTCGGGAGCTGATGGTGCACAGGATCGAGGAGTACGCCCGTCACTGCGGGCACGCCGACCTGTTGCGCGAGTGCGTCGACGGAAGGGTCGGCCAATAACGAGGGCCGGGGGTTGCCCCCGGGCAAGCGAGGACGACGGCCGAACTCGGCTCTTCGAGCATGCGGGGACCGTATCCGGGACGGTACGGAAGGTCGGACACGGCCCTCGCGCCCGTTCACTGCGCGTAGGCGTCCTTCAGCCCCTGGACGTCGATCTTCTGCATCCCGAGCATGGCCTTCATGACCTGCTGGGACTTGACCGGATCAGGGTCGCTCAGCAGCTCGGTCAGCGCCTTCGGAATGATCTGCCACGACAGCCCGAACTTGTCCTTGAGCCAGCCGCACGGCCCTTCCTCCCCACCGGCGCTGAGCTTCGCCCACAGCTCGTCCACCTCTTCCTGCGACGCGCAGTCCACGTAGAGCGAGATGGCTTCGTTGAAGGTGAACTGCGGGCCGCCGTTGAGCGCGATGAACTTCTGTCCCGCGAGCTCGAAGGTGACGATCATGGCTGTTCCCGGCTCGCCCGGTCCGGCTTCTCCGTACCGCTGTACGTCGGTCACGCGGGAGTCGTCAAAGATCGACGTGTAGTGCTGCGCGGCTTCCTCAGCCTGGTTGTCGAACCACAGGAAGGTCGTGATCTTCTGCATGAGGGTTCTCCTTTGCCGGTCGGGGGGCGACTGCCTCACCGAGGTAGACCGCCAGGGCTGGCGAAACTCATCGCCCGGACCGGACCGAACCGGACCCGGCTGGACCGGACCGGCGCCGCGGTCGCAGGCGCGGGCTCGGTCGTGCGCTTCCTGCTCTCACCCGTGCGCGGGCGCGTGCGTCAGCAGAGCCCGCGTCGGCCGTGGCCGTCAGGCCGTACGCCGGAATGGCCGTGCCCGGCTGATCGCCGACGCCCGGGACGTACACCCCGCCCTCGTCCGACCTGGCCCGTCTGATGCGCAGGGCTGTTACGGCGCGACCAGAGAGCTCTCACTCAATCTTCGGGGCGCGGATGCTCGTGCGTATGCCAACCACCCGCCGCTCAAGCGATCTCAGCTCTTGGGCCAGTCGCCGTAACGCGTGAACGTCTCCGTACCGCTCTTGCCCTTGAACCAGCTGACGCTGACCGAGTCCCCGCCGCCGTACGTGAGGTCCCCGGCACGGTCCTCGTTCTTGACGGGCTTGCCGTCCCGCTCGCAGAGCAAGGCGATCTGGTACTTCTTCCCGGGCTCCTCGACCTTCCGGATACCCCGGCACTGCAGTCCACCGGAGACCAGGATGACCGAGACCTTGTCCGGCTTCTCGGTGTCCACGCTCTCCTTCAGCCCGAGGACCCCGCCGCCGGAGTCGGACCTCCACATACCCTCCATGCCGGTCCCGGTCGGCTTGGCACCGATGTCGGACTCTTCCTCACTCGGGGTCTCGCTGGGCTCGACCGCCGGGTCCTCGCTCTCCGGCACGCTGACGGACGGGCTCGCGCCGGCCTGTGAACTCCCGTTGGCCGAAGGCTTGTCGTCGTCACCTCCGCCCGACGTGGCAAACCAGACGACACCACCGATGACGGCGACGGCCACGACTGCCGCAGCGACGATCAAAGCGGTCTTACGGCCACCGGACGGGGCCGGCGGAGGAGGCGGGTAAGTCCCGTACGGCGAAGGCTGCTGACCGTACGGACCGTAGGGCGCGCCGTACTGCGCAGGCTGGTTCGGCGGATACTGCGGAGCCTGCGGCGGCTGCGCCGGCGGCGGAGGCGGAACCGGCGGCCCCCCCGGCCGCGCATCCTGCGGACCCGGCTGCCCGTACTGCCCGGGCCAGTCCTGAGGACCCTGATACGGCGGCTGAGTCATCGGTGCGCACCTCATTCCGCGGGCATGCCACCCGAACGTGGGGGATCTCGTACCAACCCTGCCGCTCAGGACACGGGCCCGGATGAGTATGGATCACCAGCTTCCCTGAGCACCCGCACTTATTCGGGTGCTCAGCAGCACCACTCGGGCCGTCGCCCTTGATTACGTACGCAATTGAGTACGTCCACCCTCGCTGCCGAGCCCGCCCGGCCGACAAAGTGATCCACAACTCCTTCCGAGCGGAAGGCAACCCCGCCAAACGTCTGTCGGGCCGCTGAGTAAGCTCCTGATGCTGTTGGGGACACCTAGGGGGATTCACACATGGGACGACTGCGCACAGCCCTGCCGCAATGTGCTGCTGCGTATGACCGGCTTCCCGGGATCTGACCAGTGCTCTCCCCATTGACGCACCATGATCCCTTCGCGATCGCCGCGTACCGCCTGATCGCCCGCCTGGGCAGCGGCGGTATGGGAACCGTCTACCTGGCCCGCTCTCACGGCGGCCGCACCGTCGCGCTGAAGACGATGCACGCGGGCATCGCCTCGGACCCGGCCTCCCGCACCCGCTTCCGCCTCGAGACCGACGCGGCCCGCATCATCGGCGGCCACCACGGAGCAACGGTCGTCGACGCCGACCCACTCGCCGAAACCCCTTGGCTGGCCACGGAGTACGTCCTCGGCCCGCCCCTCGACGACGCAGTAACCCTCTGCGGCCCACTGCCGGAGACGTCGGTCCGGGCACTGGGAGCAGCCCTCGCCGCAGCCCTCACCCAGCTGCATTCCTCCGACGTCGTGCACCGCGACCTCAAGCCCTCCAACGTGATGGTCACGGCGTACGGCCCCAAAATCATCGACTTCGGCATCGCCAGAGCTGCAGGCGACGACCGTCTGACCCGTACGGGAGCAGCGGCCGGCACCCCCGCCTTCATGTCACCGGAGCAGGCCACCGGCCAGGAACACACTCCCGCCGGAGACCTCTTCGCCCTCGCGGGCGTCCTGACCTACGCCGCCACGGGCCACGGCCCGTTCGGCGCCGGCCAGGCCGCCGACCTCCTCTACCGCGTCCGCTACGCAGAGCCTGATCTGACGGGTGTCCCCGATGCCCTGGTCCCGATCCTGACCCGCTGCCTGTCCAAAGATCCCGGCCGACGCCCCACCACATTGGAACTCGCCGCCCAACTCCACGACGGTCAGGGCGAATTCGCCGACCATCTCCCCGACACCCTCCTCGCGGAGATTGTCCACCGGGCGTCAGACGTCTGGCTGTACAAGCCCCATCGACTCCCCACACCGGGGAGCGATCCCTACGCAGCCACGGTCCCCTCACCGACAAGCCCCGGCATGACCCGCCGCAAACTCCTCACCATCGGTGGGGGCTCGGTCCTCGGCACAGCCACCGCAGCCTTCGGCGCCTGGGCCTGGCTCAACAACGACGCCCCGGACACAGGCCCCACAGCCTCGGGCACCCCGTCCAGCACGCCACCCCCGCAGACCATCGACCCACGCGAGGCCTGGCGCCGGACGATCAAGAGCGAGTTGACGAGGGTCCCGCCGATGGCCGTGGCCGACAGCGTCGTACTGCCCACCGACGAGGGGCTCCTGAGCCTGGACGCCACGAGCGGAAAGCAGCGGTGGCTCAACAAGGACCTCAAGCAGGGCTGGCAGCTGCACTCGGACGGAGCCCGGATCTACGCGCTGCTCCCCGGCGGTTCGCACGGCCACCAGCTGTCCCCGCACAGCGTGAACGTCACCGATGGCCGCACAGCGCCGCTCACCGCGTTCGGGAAGTTCGACAAGCCCGTCCAGCAGGCCCACCTGCTGGACATCGCCGACGGCACGCTCTACCTCGCCGCCCGGAAGGGAACGCCCGGCGACCCCGGCCCGGTGCAGGAGAAGAGCTGGCACGTGATGGCCGTGAGCCTGAGTACCGGCAAGGAGCTGTGGAGCACGCCCCTGCGTTCGTACCGGATCGGCGTGCTCGAGGAGACCATCGTCTCCGCCCGCAGCGGCAACCGGCTCGTACTGTGCCGGAAGGCCGCCACCGGTAACGCCCTCGAAGTCAGCGCCAGGGATGTCCGTACGGGTGCGGAGCTGTGGAAGGCGACCGTGGCCAGGAACGAGACGGACACGAGTGTTCTCCTCCCGGGCGAGCTCGCGGTGGACGGTCGGCATGTGTACTTCGGGGCCAACGAGGCCCTGGCTCTGCGCCTCTCCGACGGCTCCGTAGCCTGGCGGTTCGGCAAGGGGCGCGACAGCATCGTCACCGCGGACGCCCGTGCGTACGGCACACCGGCGGTGAAGGACGGCGTGGTGTACGTGACGGAGTTCCAGGGCGGGCTCGTCGGCCTGGACGCGTCCGACGGGAATCTGCGCTGGGAGGAGCAGCCCAGGAACCAGTTCCCCGCGCTCCGTATCCCGCCCGTCATCCATGGCGCCCACGTCTTCAGCTCGGACGGCACGCAACTCGGCGCCGTCAATATCACTTCGTACAAGAAGGACTGGACCTTCAGCCCCAGTCCCTCGTCCTTCGTCCTCCACGAACGCGCCGCGCGGCTCATCGGGGTGGGCGACGATCTGGTCGTGGCCGTCCGGCTGGACCAGGACTGAACGACCCGGAAGGCAACCCTGATGAACCCCCTCGGCCCCGGCGACCCCCTTCGCCTCGGCCCGTACCGTCTTGTCGGCGTACTCGGCGCGGGCGGCATGGGCCAGGTGTACTTCGGTCACGACAGCCAGGGCAGGGCTGCGGCCATCAAGGTCCTGCTGCCTCAACTCGCCCATGACCAGCATCTGGTGCAGCGCTTCCTGCGCGAGGCCGAAGCCGCCCGGGCGGTGGTGAGCAAGGGGGTGGCGCGTGTCCTCGCGGCCCAGACCGAGGGCGGCCGTCCCTGGATCGCATCGGAGTTCCTGGCGGGACCGACCCTGGACCAGGCCGTGCAGGCGTACGGCCCCTTCGCCGAGCCGGCCCTCCGCGCGCTCGCCGCCTCGCTCGCCGACACGCTCCACGACATCCACGCCACCGGGCTGATCCACCGCGACCTCAAGCCTTCGAACATCGTGCTGACCTCGCGGGGCCCTCGCATTATCGACTTCGGCATCGCACGGCCCGAGCACGGACTCACTCTGACCACCACGGGCCAGACCCCGGTGACACCGGGCTACGGAGCCCCCGAGCAAGTGCTGGGACAGCGCGTCGGAACAGCGGCGGACGTCTTCTCTCTGGGAGCCGTGCTGGTGTACGCGGCGAGCGGGCGCCAGGCGTACGAAGGCGCGCATGTGGCCGCGGTGCAGTACGAAGTCGTGCACGGGCAGCCGTCCCTCGGCCACATCCCGGAGCACTTGCGCGTACTGATCGGGCCGTGCCTGGCGAAGGATCCGGCCCACCGTCCCCTCCCGCCGCAGATCCGTACGGCATTCGCACCACCGCGAGGCGCCGAACGAATCTGGCGGCAGGGGCCCATGGCCGCCGACATCCAGCACCGCGAGGCGGAAGCGAAAACGCAGACCACCCTCCCCGGGACGGTCGTACCGGCCGCGCCGAGCCGGCGGCGGCTGCTGGTAGGCCTGGCGGCGGGGGCGGCAGTGCTGGCGGCCGGCGGCGGAACCACCGCCTGGTTGATGGGGAACGGCAAGGAGGACGACGGGGCGGACAAGAACGCTCTGAAGACCCGTACGGAACCGGTGGTGCTGTGGGGACCACTGAAGGTCGCGGACGTGTTGAGCCCGCCGCCGTTGCCGGTGGGAGGCGTCGTGGTCGTCGGCATGCCGGACGAGGGCATCGCTGCGTACGACGCCGGGAGCGGAAAGCAGAGGTGGGCGAAGCCCGAATTCAACGCACAGCAGGGCTTCCTCGCCCTGCCCGGCGGGCTGATCCTTGCGAGCAGCCACGGCCAGCCATTCGGTCTCGACCCTTCCACTGGAACGGAGAGATGGTCGGATTACGCGGGGTGGGAAACGCTGATCGCGATGGACGATGAGTCCCTGTACGTCCACTACGGCGAAGAGATCCGCTGCTACAACCTGGCAACGCGCAAACAGCGGTGGATCGTCCCCTCACCGGTCCGCGCCAACATCGAGGCCATAGCCCACGGCGCCGTTGCCGGGAAGCGGCTTGCCCTCCACAGCGCGACGGGTGATGCGGCCGTTCTCGACACTCGTACGGGCAAGAAGGTGTGGGCCCGCAATGACCTGGCTCTCTTGTCCACGACACCGGCGATACACAAGGACTTGGTCCTGCTGGGCAACGACACATTGAAGGCAGTGAGGCTGAGCGACGGCAAGGAGGTGTGGTCCATTTCCATGCAGGGACTCCTCAACAAGAACCGCTGGAGCCCGGCGACCGTCTCCGGAGCCTTTGTCTACGCGATCGACGGCAACATCCTCCACTGTCGGCGCGTGAGCGACGGCGCCAAGGTCTGGACGCACGAACTGAAGTTCCGCACATCGTCCGAGGTGGGTCCGCTGGTCCACGGCCGATTCGTCTATGCGCGTGCCCTCGAGGACCCCGCCCTGGGAGTCGCAGCAGTCCGCAAGGACACCGGTGAGCGCGCATGGTTCCACCCGCAGGAATGGCCAATTCACTTTATGTCGGCGGAAGGCGACCGTCTGTTCCTCCTCACAGCCGAAGATCTGACCGCCCTGTCCGTCCCGGCATGAGTGCTGCTCCCGTGCCCGCCCTGACCTTCAGGCCCCTCCGCCGCACGAGTGGGGGCGGTTACCCGCGCTTGGGGCCAATCACTTGCCCTGCGGTTTCGCCATGCGAATGACCCAGAAGGTCGTAGGAGGCCGACGAGCAAATGCGTAGCGCAGCCATCCACCTCCCGGCGAACCCGCGCTCGGGCACTCGGTAGGCTCTGCTGATGTTGTCTTGTCGACGGGGGATTAGCACATGGAACGAGCACAGACGGATCGACCACGCGTGGACACTCCGCGCCAGATCGGCTCGTACCACCTGATCACCTGCCTCGTTCCGACCGGCCGCCGCTCCCCCGCGGCCGTACGCCTGGCCGGAGACGGCCCGCGCCCGACGGGCTTCGGCGCGGTACGGAACTGACACGATGCCGTCCCCTCTCACCCACGACGACCCCGCCCAGCTCGGTGCATACCGCCTGATCGCCCGCCTGGGCAGCGGCGGTATGGGAACCGTCTATCTGGCCCGTTCCGCCGGCGGCCGTACCGTCGCGCTCAAGACCATGCACGCGGGCATCGCATCGGATCCGGCCTCGCGTACCCGCTTTCGCCTCGAAACCGACGCCGCCCGGATCATCGGCGGGCACCACGGCGCGACCGTCGTTGACGCGGACCCGTTCGCCGAAACCCCCTGGCTGGCAACCGAGTACGTCCTCGGCCCGCCCCTCGACGACGCCGTCTCCATCGCCGGACCACTCCCTGAAGCTTCGGTCCGAGCCCTGGGCGCAGCCCTGGCCGGAGCACTCGCCCAACTGCACTCCTCCGACGTCGTCCACCGAGACCTCAAGCCCTCCAACGTGATGGTCACGGCGTACGGCCCCAAAATCATCGACTTCGGCATCGCCCGTGCAGCAGGCGACGACCGCCTCACCCGCACCGGAGCAGCCGCGGGCACCCCCGCCTTCATGTCCCCGGAACAGGCAACAGGCCAGGAACACACACCGGCGGGCGACGTCTTCGCCCTCGCGGGCGTCCTCACCTACGCGGCAACGGGCCACGGACCCTTCGGCGCCGGCCAGGCCGCCGACCTCCTCTACCGCGTCCGCTATGCCGACCCCGACCTCACCGGCCTACCCGACGCCCTCACCCCGATCCTGACCCGCTGCCTCTCCAAGGACCCGGCCCACCGCCCCACGACCACGGAAGTGGCAGCCCAACTCCACAACGGAGAGGGCCAGTTCGCCGACCACCTCCCCGACACCGTCCTCTTCGAGATCGCTCGCCGTGCGTCGATGGTCTGGTACTACCAACCGCACCGCCTTCCGGTCCCGCAGGAGTTCGAGCCCCCCGCCCCGAGCGGCATGTCCCGCCGCAAGCTGCTCACGATCGGCGGAGGGTCAGCCCTCGGCATGGCTGCCGCAGGCATCGGAGCGTGGGCGTGGTCCGACAAGCAGCACGCCGACGACGACGCTTCGCACGACGAAAAAGCCGACAACGGGCCGTCGGCCGTATGGAGCGTCGATGTCGCCGACAAATGGCAGCGCCAGCTCCCCATGCCCGTCGGCAACACGGTCGCCACCCTGTCCGACGTTGGGCTGCTGGGGCTGGACCCGAAGACCGGCAAGCAGCGCTGGTCCTACCCGCTGCTTGACGTGGGGCAGCAGATCGCGTCGGACGGCACGGCGATCTACGGCTTCATACCCGAGGAGACCGAAGGGGAGGGGCTGACACTCAGCGCGTTCTCGGCAGCCAATGGGACCCTCGAACGTCGCATCGGGCACTTCGCCGAATTCAGCGGCTCCGTGCACGACGTGGAACTGCTCACCGCCGCTGACGGTGTTCTCTATCTGATCGCCTGGACCGGGCCCAAGCCCACGGACTTCGCCGACCAGGCCAAGGGCTGGCGGCTGCTCGCCGTCGACATCCGTACCGGGAAGAAGCTCTGGCAGCGGCCCCACGGGATGATCTATCCCGACAACGGCTCGTCTGCGGTCAGCGCGAAGGCCGTCGGAAAGGTCCTGGTCACCGCAAGCAACGGGATACCCTCTCCGGACTTCAGCGTGAGCGGCACGGACATCCGCACCGGAAAGCGGCTCTGGACGACGCAGATGCCCAGAGTACGGGGCGACAACTCCTTCCTGATTCCCGGCCAACTCGCTGTGGACCAGCAGCATGTCTACATCGCCAGCGGACGGGTCCACGCGGTCCGGCACTCCGACGGCGAGGTCGCCTGGTCGTTCGGTGAGGGGCGCAATAGGGGCGATGTCGAGGAGAAGTCACGGCTCTACGGGCCTCCGGCCGTGAAGAACGGCGTCGTGTACGCGGCCGAGGGCAGCCGCGGCCTCGTCGCCCTGAACGCGACCACGGGAAAGCTGTTGTGGGAGGAGGTGGAGGACCTGACGAAGGACGAGGACCCCAGGCTCGATGTGCCACCGGTCGTCGGTACGAAGTTCGTGTACGCGCCTGTGACCAGCGGCATCAGCGCCGTGGATCTCCGCACCCACAAATCCGTCCGGTCGTCGCCGAGTTCCGCGATCCGTTTCGCGGTGCACGAGGGAACCAAGATGCTCATCGGCGCCGACAGCGCCACCGTGACCGCGCTGCCCTTCGAGTGAGAGAGCTTCACCATGATCCCCCTCAGCACCGGCGACCCCTTGCGCCTCGGCCCGTACCGACTCATCGGCACACTGGGCGAAGGCGGCATGGGGAAGGTCTACTTCGGGCGGGACACCAGCGGCCGCAAGGCGGCGGTGAAGGTCCTGCGGCCCGAGCTCGCGCATGATCAGCACCTGGCCCAGCGCTTCGTCCGCGAGGCCCGGACCGCGCAGGCCGTGACCAGCGCCGGCGTGGCTCGGGTACTGGGCGCACAGACCGAGGGCGGACGGCCCTGGATCGCCACCGAGTTCCTGGCAGGACCCACGCTGGAGGAGGCGGTCGACGCGTACGGGCCGCTGGGCGAGCCCGGTCTGCGTGCGCTCGCCGCGTCCCTCGCCCGTACGCTCCAGGACATTCATGCCGCGGACCTGGTCCACCGCGACCTCAAACCGTCCAATATCGTGCTGACTTCGCGCGGCCCCCGCGTCATCGACTTCGGCATCGCCCGCCCCGAGCACGGACTCACGCTCACCACCACGGGCCAGATCCCGGTCACCCCCGGCTACGGCGCTCCGGAGCAGGTCCTCGGGCAGCGGGTCGGTCCGCAGGCCGACGTCTTCTCGCTCGGGGCGGTTCTCGCGTACGCGGCCGGTGGGCAACGGGCCTTCAACGGCCCGCATGTGGCTGCGGTGCAGTACGAAGTCGTCCATGGTGAAGCGGACGTGAGCCGGGTGCCGGACCAGCTCCGCCCCCTGATACTCCCCTGCCTCGCCAAGGACCCGGCGCATCGGCCCGTACCCGCGCAGATCGCCCAGGCGCTCGCGCCTCCCAAGAGCGCCGGCAAGGTCTGGCGGCAGGGGCCCTGGGCGGAGGAGATCGCCCGGCGGGAGACCACGGCCGAGCACCTGGTCTCGTCGTACTCGACGGAGGTTCCCGCCCAGCCGTCCCGGCGCCGCATGCTCACCGCCCTGGCCGTGGGCGGCACGGTCCTCGCGGCCGGTGCGGGTACGACCGCCTGGTGGCTCAAGGGCGGCGGTCGGCACGGTTCGGGGCCGCCGCCGGTCGCCGTTCCGCCGGCCGTCGAGACGCCGTCAGCCGCGGTACTGGCTGCCGGCGCCGACTTCGCGCCGCTGTGGGGCCCCGTGCGCGGGGCGGGTCCGAAGACCCCGGCTCCCCTTCCCGTACGCGATGTGGTGATCCTCGAGACCGACAAGGGTGGCCTGGCCGCCCATCGCGTGACCGATGGGGAGCAGAAGTGGCGTGCCACCGGGGCGAGTGGCTCGGCCGGCTTCGTGACGGTCGCCGACAGACTCGTCGTGGGAGCGGACGCGGACGGCGCATTGCAGGCGTTCATCGCATCCACCGGGGAGCAGGCCTGGACGACTTCCGGCATCACCGTCGAGAAGCTGCTGGCGGCGGACGCCGACACGGTCTACGTGATGACCAAGGAGCGGCATCTGAGCGCGGTCGCTGTCGCCACGCGAAAGGTGCTGTGGTCGATCCCCACGCCCGTACGCACCTCGTACACCGCCCCACCGGCGGCGGCCGTCGGCGCGGGCCGCCTGGTGCTCTTCGCATCGGACGGCGTGGTGGTCGTCCTGGACACGGCCACCGGCCGCAAGGTGTGGGGCCTGCCCAACCAGGGAACGGCGGCTCTGGCGCCCGCCGTCGTGAAGGACAGGGTTTACTTCGGCGGGCGGACTCTGGCCGCTCACGCGCTCGCCGACGGCAGGAAGATCTGGTCGGTGGAGCCGGAGACGAAGGTCGATGAGTCAGGCGGCGGCTGGGGTCCTCCGGCAGTGCGCGGGAACGAGCTGTACGCCGTCGACGACGGGCTGTACCGTCGGCGCGCGAGCGACGGGACGAAGGAGTGGAAGTTCTACCTGCGCGGATACGGCGACGACCCCCGGAAGCGGCCGGTTGTGCAGGGCGGCACCGTTTGGATCGTCGAGTCGGGCTACTACGGACTGACGGCAGTCAGCGTGGACACCGGCGACGAACTCTTCCCGTACACCTTCGGCGATAAGGACGACGGGGCGGCGTACGAGGTGTCGGGCGACGGCAACCGGCTCTTCGCCGCGCACGGCGGCTCGGTCGTCGCCATGCCGGTACGCGCCTGACCGGATTGCACGTGCAAGGCGCCCTCGGAGCCGACCAACGGTCGGCGGTCCATGACCGCCCCCGGACGGACCACCCTCCGGGCCCGCACCGGCACTTGAGTAGGCTCCTGTCGTTCATGACCACCACGGGGGCTTAGCAGATGGAACGAGCACACACGGAACGGCCGCAGGGGCACAGTCCGCGCCAGATCGGGCCGTACTACCTCATCACGCGTCTCGATCCGGCCGGTCCGGGCTTTCCCCCGGTCCCCGAGCGCCGCTTCATCGCGCGCAGCGCGGACGGCGATCGTACGGTGCTGGTCAGGACACCGGGGGAAGGTGTGGATCCCGAACGTTTTCTCGTCGAGGCGGACGCCGGACGCCGGCTGCTCGGCCCCTGGGTCTCCCCCGTCGCCGAACTGTCGCCGCCGTCGGACTCCCCCTGGTACGCGTCCCCGTACCTCCCCTCGCTGCCGCTTCCCGTGGCCCTCGCCGTCCACGGCGGGCCTCTGCCGGAGCGCACGGTGCGGGCCATCGGGGCTGCCCTCGCCGAGACGCTGGCGGGCGCGCACGCGACGGGCATCACACACGCCGGCCTGTCCCCGGCGGCCGTACTGCTGGCGGGCGACGGCCCGCGTCTGACCTGCTTCGGCGCCGTACGCGCCGCCGCCCCGGACGGCGAACAGCGCTCCGGCCTGCCCGGCCTGGAGCCCGGCAGCCTCGCCCCGGAGCAGGCATCGGGCGGCCGCCCGCGCCCGCCGGGGGACGTCTACTCCCTGGGCGCGATCCTCGCGTACGCCGCCACCGGCCACACGGTCCCGGACAGTGCCGAACTCCCCGAATCCCTGCGCTCCTTGATCTCCCGCTGCCTCACCCGCGACCCGGCGGCCCGCCCGACCGCGGCCGAGGTCCTGCACGCGCTGCCGCCCGCGTCCACAGCGCCGGCGTCAACGGTTCTTGACTCGAGCACCTCGCTGTTGACGCCCGGCTGGCTGCCGGGCCGTGTGGTGGCGGCGGTGGCCCGCCAGTCCGCCGAGGTACTCGCCGCGGAGCTTCGCGTCCCGCAGACCCACGGTGCCTGACCTGTGCTCTCCCCACTCACGCAGGACGATCCCGCCGGATTCGGTGCGTACCGTCTGATCGCCCGCCTGGGCAGCGGCGGCATGGGCACCGTCTATCTGGCCCGTTCGGCCGGCGGCCGGACCGTCGCGCTCAAGACCATGCACGCGGGCATCGCCACCGACCCGGGATTCCGGACCCGCTTCCGGCTGGAGACCGACGCGGCACGCATCATCGGCGGCCATCACGGCGCGATCGTGGTCGACGCCGACCCGCAGGCCGAAACGCCTTGGCTGGCCACCGAATACGTCCTCGGCCCGCCGCTGGACGACGCGGTCGCACTGGCCGGGCCGCTGCCGGAGACGTCGATCCGTGCGCTGGGTGCTGCGCTCGCCGGGGCGCTGGCTCAGCTCCACGCGTCGGATGTCGTCCACCGCGACTTGAAGCCGTCGAATGTCATGATCACGGCGTACGGCCCCAAAATCATCGACTTCGGCATCGCGCGGGCGGCGGGCGACGACCGCCTCACCCGTACGGGGGCGGCGGCGGGAACCCCGGCGTTCATGTCCCCTGAGCAGGCGACGGGCCAGGAACACACCCCGGCGGGCGACGTGTTCGCGCTGGCCGGCGTCCTGGTTCACGCCGCTACGGGCCACGGCCCCTTCGGCGCCGGCCAGGCCGCCGACCTCCTCTACCGCGTCCGGTACGCCGACGCGGATCTGACGGGCGTACCCGATGCGTTGGTCCCGATCCTGACCCGCTGTCTGTCGAAGGACCCGTCGCAGCGACCCACCACCTGGGAGCTGAGCAGCCACCTCCACGACGGCCAGGGCCAGTTCGCGGACCATCTCCCGGACACAGTCCTCGCCGAGATCGCCCGCCGCGCGACGGAGGTCTGGCAGCACCAGCCGTACCGCCTCCCTGCGCCGCTCGACGAAACCCAGCCCTCGACGACACCGCGCACAGGACTTTCCCGCCGCAGCCTGCTGACGATCGGCGGCGGATCGGCGCTGGGGATTGCGGCGGCGGGGGCAGGGGCGTGGATGTGGATCGGCCCCGGGAAGCCGGCCGAGACAGATCCTCTGAGGCTGACGGGCATCTCCTCCCCCACCCCCAAAAAGCCCAACGAGCGACAGCTGTGGCAGGTCAGGGTGAGCGGCCATCCGGGCGCCTCGCACCCTGGAGCCGCATCGACTCCCATCGTCGTCGGCGACCTGGTGGCGCTCGTCGTCAGCAGTGGGCTGGCGGCGGTCGACGCGCGGACCGGAAAGACCGCGTGGACAACCGGCGGCAAGGAATTCAACTGGCAGATCGCCTCCGACGGCGAGGCGATCCACCGCCTGGCCAAGGCGGAGAGGACCGACGACGAGCAGGCCGGTGTCCGGCCTCTCGTGGTGGAGACGGTCGACCTCACCACCGGCGAGCCGAAGCAGGGTCCACGGCTGAGGAACTCCGACGGGGCCGTTCCCGAGAACCAATTGGTCAGTGCCGGGGGTGGCGTCGTCCATCTGGCCGCCGCCCAGAGCACGAAGGGGCCCTGGTTCCTGGCCGCGCTGGACATGGCGAGCGGCAATGAGCTGTGGAGGCAACCGCTACCGCCGCTGCCGGCCGGATCCAAGCGGCTGCATTTTCTCGCCGGGCGCAGTGTGGGCGACAAGCTCGTCCTGCTGCAGGAGACCGCCAAGGGCGAGGTGCGTGTGGTCGTGCGCAACTCGCTCACCGGGAAGGTCGTATGGGACAAGCCCTGGGCCGGCGTCGAGCCGGACCAGGTACGCGGACTGCTCGCGACGGACGAGACTCATGTCTTCCTCGGCCTCGGAGACCTGCGCGCCCTGCGACTGAGCGACGGGCACGTGAGGTGGAGGGACAAAGCGATGACGCACAACCCCTACGGACCCGCCGCCGTCGCCGACGGTGTGGTCTACGCCGTGCAGAAGGGGATCAACATCATCGGTCGCAACGCAGAGGACGGGAGCAGCGAATGGCTGAACAGCGACGGCGGCCTGGAGGTGGACCTGTCCGGCCCTGTCGTCGTCGGGACGGAGCACCTCTACTCCAAAGGCCCGTACAGCCTGCGCATCTCCGGCCTCGAGGACCGCAGGGCCACCGATGAGTACTCCACGACCGGCACTCGCTTCATCGGCCATGAGCGCGCAAGGGTCGTGGTCGCTCTCGGCGGCGGCTTCCTCAGCGCCTTCCCGCTCCAGTGACTCCCACAGAAAGCCATCGCCCCGTGAAACCGCTCGGCACCGGTGATCCACTCCGGCTCGGCCCGTACCGCCTGCTCGGTGTACTCGGCGAAGGGGGCATGGGCAAGGTCTACTTCGGTCGGGACGGCGCGGGCACAAGCGCTGCCGTCAAGGTCCTTCGTCCCGAACTCTCGCACGACCAGCACCTGGCTCAGCGCTTCGTGCGCGAGGCGCAGATGGCCCAGTCGGTCACCAGCAAGGGCGTGGCCCGGGTGCTCGGCTCCCGGATGGAGGGCGGACGGCCCTGGATCGCCACCGAGTTCCTGGCCGGTCCGACGCTCGACGAGGCGATTGCCTCGTACGGGCCGATGGACGGTCCGGCTGTACGGGCTCTTGCCGCGGCTCTCGCCCGCACTCTCCACGACATTCATGTGTCGGGACTCGTCCACCGTGACCTGAAGCCCTCGAACATCGTCATGACGTCGGCCGGGCCCCGCATCATCGACTTCGGCATCGCCCGGCCCGAGCACGGTCTCACACTCACCACCACGGGCCAGATCCCGGTCACCCCCGGCTACGGTGCCCCGGAGCAGATCCTCGGGCAGCGGGTCGGACCGGCGGCGGACGTCTTCTCGCTCGGAGCCGTACTCGTCTTCGCCGCGAGCGGCCGACGCGCCTTCGACGCGAGCCATGTGGCAGCCGTGCAGTACGAAGTCGTGCACGGCGAACCGAATCTGACCCAGGTCCCGGCGGAGCTCCAGCCGTTGATCGACCCGTGTCTGGCCAAGGAGGCCGGTATCCGCCCGGGCCCCAACCAGATCGCCTCCGCTTTCGCGCCGCCAAAGGGCGCCGAACGCATTTGGAAGCGTGGTCAGTTGGCGGACGACATCAGGAGCCGTGAATGGGGGGTCAAGCAGCTCACGACGCTGCCGGCGACGGGTGAGGGGAGCAGCATCCCGCGCCGTCGGCTGCTGACCTCTCTTGCGGCGGGCGGTACGTTTCTGGCGGCGGGCGGCGGGGCGGGTGTCTGGTGGCTGCAGCGCGGCGGGAAGTCCGGCTCCGGCGCAGAGAAGAAGAAGCCGGCGGGTGCTTTCGACATCCCACCCGCGGTGAAGACGCCGACAGCCGCGTTGGCGCAGCCGGCATTCAGGGTGGGCGTCCTCGGTGACAAGTACCCCACGCTCAAGCCTCTGTGGGGCCCGCTGCAGGTCAATACAGAGGATTCGCCGGCTCCTGAGCCGGTCCGGGACGTCATCGTCTTCGGTGCGAAGAACGGCGGTCTGGCCGCCCACAACGTGGTGGACGGCAAGTGGCGCTGGTCGGCCCCGGAGGTGGTGGCCTCGGGCGGATACGTCTCCCTGTCCGACCGGTTGATCGCAGCCGTCGGTCCGGGCGGAAAACTGCTGACGTTCGTCCCGTCCACGGGAGAGCGCAAATGGACGGTCCCAGCGGCGCAGGCCCGTTGTGTGCTCGCAGCTGACGACGACATGGTGTACGTGGTCACCAAGGATGACCGCCTCCGCGCGATCGGCCGCTCCGACGCCACGATCCGCTGGACGACCCCGGCTCCGGCGTCCAAGCTCACGCGGAGCAACACAGGCGCGGTCGCTGCTCAGGGACGGCTCGTATTCAGCGCCCCGGGCGGCATCGTCTTCGCCGTCGACACGAACAATGGACAGATCGCCTGGCAGTTCACCTCCGGGTCCAAGATCAGTCTGACGCCCGCCGTCCTGGACAGCACCGTCTACCTCGGCGGCAAGGATCTGACCGCGCTGCGTATCTCCAACGGCAAGGTGCTCTGGCGGTCGAAGCCTCACAAGGACGACCAGGGCAACCGCGAGTCGTGGTCGACGCCCGGCACGGACGGCATGTCGCTGTATGCCATGAGGGGCCGTTGGGCCCAGCGCGTCAACCTGGTGGACAAGGACCTGCTCTGGGAATCCGGGACCATAGGCGACTTCAGGAGCCCGGTCCTCAGACAGGGCAGCTACGCCTGGATCATCGACGATCTGTCAAACGTGAAGGCTATTGACCTCAGCGAGGGAACGTCCCTGATCGACTACACCCCGGAGAAGCTTTCCCCGCCCCTCGGCTTCAAGGCGGACGGCAACCGTCTCTTCATCCTGACCGAGGAGTACCTGCTGGCGCTGCCGGTGATGTGAGACTTGATTTCTCTCGCCTCAGGTCAGCCTCCAGCGCGGGGTCGACAGACTCAGCCTTCGGAGACGAACCTGCCGACGTCGGCCCACGTGACGACCTCCACGCAAGCGGGACCGTCGTCCGTGCTGTAGCTGCTCTTGTACCAGCCCATCTCGGAATCGGCTCCGGTAGAGGTGCGACGACCCCTGTGACCGCGCCTTCCGCGCTCCAGAGCCGGGCCGGTGCAGTGAGTGCAGCCCACCGGCGCCGCCGGCGTTCTGAGCTGCCGCAGGCCGCGGGCTTGGGCACCCCGCTCACCAGCTTGGTGTCGTTCTGACAGCCCAGATCGGCGGCGCCCTTGTCGCACCGAACCCCTCGCTCGCGGGATCCTATGAAGACAGCTACGTCACCCTGGCTGACCAGGTCCGGGCGGACCCGGGTGCGGGTGGTTCTGGCCCGCCGGCGGCGGGCCGTAGGCCGGGTACTGCGGCTGCTGTTGATAAGCGTCGGGCGGGAAGGGCGGAGCCGACGGGACAGCCGCGTTGCGCCGACGGGAGCGAATGACGGGGATGGCGACTGCCGCGCCGATGAGGGCAGCCGCGCCGATGCCGAGTGCGATGAAGAGGCCGGTGTTGCTGTCGTCCTTGGACGCGGACGCCGGTTCACCGGGCTGGCTCTTGCCGGTCCCGGTGCCGCCCGTGGCCTTGGAGGCGTCGGGGGAAGGTGACTTGGGGGCAGCGGCCGCGAGGTCCGGGAGGGGGTACTCGTCTGCCGGGCCCGGGTCGCCGGGGGTCTTCAAGGCAACACGGGGACGGACTCCGCCGTAGCCGATGAAGTCGGTGCGCTTCGCACCGTTCGCGGCACTGCCGGCCGTGTTAAGCAGGACCCTGAGGATCTGGTTGTTCGTCCAGTCCCGGTGCTTGGACCAGACCAGCGCCGCCGAGGCAGATGCTAGGGCGGTTGCGTTGCTGGTGCCGTCACCGTCGCACAGCAGGGTGGGACTGCACGCCGCGAGAGTCTTCACAGCAGGCGCCACGAAGTCGACTTGAGTGCCGGTCTGCGACTTGTTCCACCAATTCAGCGTCTTATCCACCCCACCAATCCCGATCACACCGGGAGTCGCCGCAGGGTATTCCGGCGCGTTACCCTCATCTGCCGTGTTGCCCACAGCGGCGAAGATCAGCTTGTTCTTTTCCAGCGCGTACTTCACCGCTTGCGTGAGTTCTCCAGATCCCGATTCACGCTGACCCATCGAAATGTTGACGATCTGGGCGGGCGAGTCAGCGGCGTACCGGATCGCCTCGCTCATCTTTTGAGCGTATTCCTTGCGAGGGTCCCCGGGGCCGAACTTCTCATCCGCGTAAGGCATTCGGATAGGGAGAATCTTGACGCCGGGCGCCAAGCCGAAGGAGCCGGTAGTCGGTCCCCGACCTCCGGTTCCCGCGATCAGTGTGGCGATACCCGTCCCGTGGTCGGCGATGTCGTTGTTCTCATCGCCGGACATATGGGAGTAGTTCTTCCCCTTCAGGACCTGTCCCTTGAGGTCAGACAACGTGTCATCGACACCGGAGTCAATGACGGCGACCGTAATCCCCTTGCCGGTGCTGGTCTTCCAGATCTCATCGGCCTTCATGGCGTCGAGATGCCACTGACGCGAACGAACGGTGTCCGCATGCGCCGGAGTGGCCGCGATGCCCACCAGCAGCAGTCCCAGCACCCCCGACATGACGGTCCGGCGGTGGCTATTTCCAATACTGCTGGTAGGCATCTGCTTCCCTTGGCCTGTTTCTCTGCGGGGTCAGTCGATGACCGGGGGTACTACGCGTCGGCTTCCCTGCTGCCAGGTCTCTTCGTCCTCCGACAGGTAGTCCGGGCGCTCGCCGCTCTGTTCACCGGGGTGCGCGCCACCAATGGAGGGGTTCGGGTTCGTGCCTCGCACCAGGCCTGAACCACCAGGCGTGAAGGGCCGAGCGCTGTTCTTCCCGGGCTGGCCAGGTCGGCCTCCGACAATCCCACCCGTCTCGGATGCCAGGCGACGCCCACCAGAGATGCCACTCTGGCCCGCGCCTCCCATGGGACCGCCGCCATGCATACCCGGCATGCCGCCGCGGCCCATTGGTCCGCGGGCAGTGGCATTTTCATTGCCGATCACCGTGCCACGGTGAATCCCGCCAGTGGGACGGCCCGTGTTCGGTACGACGGGACGGCCACCGGCGATGCCATCACGCGGCATTCGCGAGTTGATTCCCGCCTGTCCAGGCGGCACGACACCCCTCGTACTGGGAAGCGCCCTGCCGGGCGAACTAGTACTGGGCAGACCTGTCTTGCTGCCCCCAAACGTGGGCGGGATCATCCCGGGCAGCACGGGGCCCGAGCCCTCGGGCCGACCAACCGGTGGCACGTTGATGGTCGTTGCCGGGGGCGGCGCCGTGTGAGTCTCAGGCAACGTCGCCACGCTGTCGATCTCCATGTCCACCGGGCGCTCCGGACGGGCGACTGACACCGATGACGTCTCGCCATCGCTCTGGGTCTTGCCCACAGCTACGGAGCGAGTTTCGGAGCTCTCTGATATGCCAGAGCGGGTGGTACCTGTCCCGGCACTACGGGACGAACCCTGGAACTCCCCATAGCCATAACCGCTCTTGGAGCTCCGCCAAGAATCACCCAGCTGCATCGCCGGGGGCGGAAAGGTCGGAGGCTGGAGCTTGTTTATCTGCTCCCCGGACTGCGTGTAGGTCTGGCTGAGCTTTGTCAGCCTCTGCACGCTGCTGATCCGAGCCGCCTGCATGGTCGAGTGTGCAAGGTCCATGTCCGATTTGGCGTCCTTCACAGCGCTCTTGCCAGCGCCCGGATCGTGAACAGCCGCGTTGTGCGTCTTCTTGGCGTCGCTGTAGTTGGACTGTGCGGTCGCTGCACTGGTCTTCAGCTCATCAAGCCCGCTGTGCGCCTCGGCAATGGCCTGGGCGACGTCGGTCATCCACTTGCCAGCCTCCTCCGCATAGTCCCCCAGGAGCAAGGTGGCCTTCGCCGTCTGACCGGCCCACTCCTTGAACGCATCGGCACCCTCGCCCTCCCACTTCACGAGCGGAACGCGGATCTTAAGGTCCTCGCCGATATCGTGGATGGCTTCCGACGCCTTGGCCAACTTCTCGGCGAGGGTCATCGCCGTTTCCTTGTTGGCAGGCGAGAGCAGCGCGAACAGCTGCTCCTGGGACATGGAGTCGAAGGGCGTCTTCCCTGGAGTCGGCTTCTTCCCGTTCGATTCACCCATTGTGCATCACCCCCGTAATAATTGGCCGGTTACTCATGAGACCTTGGCCTGCCCAGCAGCTTCGGCGTGAGTAGGCTGACTCTTCGGTACCCCGTGGGGCTTGTCACTCACGCCCGCGTTCGGGTCCCGATCCCTGTCGTAGTGCTCGGCGATCTCCGCGTTCAACCGGCGCATGCGCTCTTTGATGTCGTCGTCGATCTTGCTGTACCCCGTCTGCGAGGCACGGATAGCCAACTGCATGCTCTCGATCTGCAGACCAAGCACCTTGGAGAGGTTCTCAAGCTCGTCGTGGACGAGGTTGTACGACGCGTACAGGAACTCGGCTTCCTTGAAGCCGGCACCGCCCAAGTTGCTCTGCGTCAACCGGTCCTCGGCAACCTTGTTGTGAGCGGCCGGAGACTTGTTGAGCTCTTTCAAGAGCTCGTCGACCCGATTCTTGAAGTTGTCCATCTCGCTGAGTTCGACAAGCAGATTCTGCGCGGCCGCAGCAACCGCCCCGGCAGCCCCGAAGAACGGAACCGCTCCGAACGCCCCCGCCGCCGCTACCGCCCCTGTGCCGTTGTCCTCCGCCACGAACGCCTCCCCGTTTACACACGTCTACAGGGATCACTGTATCGAGCCTCAATGACAGTGCGCACCCTTGGATTGCACGTGCAATGAGCGTCACACGGTCACGAGTTGGGAGCAGCCACCGCCGCCTGAGGCCTTATCGGCAGCCTGTTGATCGGGCGCCCCGTTGCCGCGCGTACCGCCGACGCCACCGCCGCCGGGGAGGTCACCACCGGGGCCGCGCTTGCCGGCTTGGCTCCGAAGGGGGCCACCACGTCACGTTCCTCGACCAGTTTCACGATGCGAATGTCCGGAGCGTCAAGAGATGTCGGCAGTGCGTAGCCCGTCAGGTCCGGGTGGCGGACCAGGCCGCGGGCCGTGCGGAGGTTTTCCGTCAGGGCCGTGCCGACGCCCTGGGTGACGCCGGCTTCGATGCGGGCGTTCAGTTGGGCCGGATTCAGGACGCGGCCCACGTCCTGGGCCACCGCCATTTCGACCACGCGGACCGAGCCCAGTTCGATGTCGACGTCCACCACCGCGCGGATCGCGCAGAAGGCGAGGCCCACGAAAGCGTCTCCCTGGCCCGAGTCGTCGAGAGGTTCGGTCGGATGGGGGCGGCACTGGGCCGTTGCCCACAGCTCCTTGCCGTCCATCGCCTCCATGACGGTGGTCGAGAGGACACCGTCGTACGACGTGATCTTGCCGTCGGTGATCTGGAGCAGCTCCGTGGACATGCCGAACTTGTGGGCCAGGGGCTGCAGTAGCTGGGTGCGGACCATCTTCGCGGCCCTCTCGACCGCGCCGCCCGAGACCCACGTGTGGCGGCCGTGCGCCGCCGGGCCCGCCGGGGGCTGGTCCGTGTCGACCGAGGCCACGCGGACCTCTTCGATGCCCAGCGTCTCCTGGACGATCTGGCGGGCGAGCGTGGCGAAGCCCTGGCCCGTTTCCACTGCCGCGCAGATGACGGTCGCGATTCCGTCGTGGACCTTGACCGTGGCTGTGGAGACTTCGTCGGTGCCTTCCGCGCCGAGCATGTGGACCATGCCCAGTGCGTAGCCGACGCCGCGGCGGATCGCTCCCGGTTCGCCCGCGCCCTCCGGGCCGCCCGGCAGCAGCCAGTCGTTCTCCGGTGAGTCCTTGGGGAGGTCGGGGAGCGGGAAGTCCCGTACGGCATGAAGGAGTTCCGCGACAGGCGCGGGGCAGGTGACCGTCTGGCCGGTGGGGAGGATGTCGCCGGTGGCAAGGGCGTTGCGGAGGCGGAGTTCGGTGGGGTCGAGGCCGAGCTTCGCGGACAGTTTGTCCATCTGGGCCTCGTAGGCCGCGCACACCTGCATCGCTCCCTCGCCGCGCACATGGCCCGAGGGAGGGTTGTTCGTACGGACCGCCCAGCCCTCGATGAAGGCGTGCGGGACGACGTACGGGCCGCAGGCGAAGGCGACCGCGGCCGCGAGCGATTCGGAGGAGGCGTCGGCGTACGCGCCTGCGTCCAGCAGCAGTTGGGCCTCGACCTTGATCAGGTGGCCCTCCGCGTCCGCGTGGTGGCGGTAGCGCAGCAGTGTGGGGTGGCGGTGGGCGTGGCCGAGGAAGGACTCCTCGCGGGTCGCCGTCAGCTTGACCGGGCAGCCCGTCTTCAACGCCAGCAGGCCGAGCGGGAGTTGGAAGCCGGGGTCCTCGCGGTCGCCCGTCGCGCCCGGGACGCCCGTGACGACGACCTTCACCCGGTCCGGCTCCAGGCCGAAGCACGCCGCCGCCAGATCGCGGTCCGTGTGGGGGTCGGTCGAGGCGACGTACAGCTCCACGCCGCCGTCCGGGCGCGGGACGGCCAGGCCGGCCTCGGCGCCGATCGGGGCCGGGTCCTGACGGCCGATGCGGTAGAGGCCCTCGACGATCACCTCGCCCGCCACATCGGGGTCGCCGTAGCGGAGCGGGATGTGACGGATCAGATTGCCGTCGGGGTGCAGCGGGTCGGCGGCGAAGGCCTTCTCGGGGTCGGTGACCGGTTCGAGGAGTTCGTACTCGACCGCGATCGCCGCTGCCGCGAGGCGGGCCGTGTCGGGGTGGTCGGCCGCGACCGCCGCGATCGCCTCGCCGTGGTGGCGGACCAGCTCGGAGGCGAAGACGGGGCGGTCGGCGATACGCCTGCCGTACGACGCATCACCCGGAATGTCCTCGTGGGTGACCACTGCCCGCACTCCCGGCATGTCCAGCGCCGCCGAGGTGTCGATCGAGCCGATACGGGCGTGCGGGTGCGGGGAGCGCAGGATCGCCGCCCACAGCAGGCCCTCGGCCCACAGGTCGGCGGCGTACGGAAACGTGCCCTCGGTCTTGGCGCGGGCATCGGCCGGCGGGAGGGAAGCGCCGAGGCCGTGGGCGGGCGGCTGCGGCTGAGGGCCGTCGACCGCCTGGGGCGTCGCAGTGGTGGCCGCGTCGTTGCTCACGCCATGCCTCCGTCGTGCGGGTGGAGCTGCACACTACCTGCACCGGGGGGCGCCTGGTGCGGGATACGGGCTTCCTCACTCGCCTCCGCCGCGGCCACGGCGCTCGCTCCGCGCTCGGCGACCACTTCGCGTACGGCATCGAGGACGCCCCGGTAGCCGGAGCAGCGGCAGAGATTGCCGCACAGGGCCTGCCGCGTCTCGAGCTCGGTGGGGGCGTGGTTGCCCTCGAGGAGGTCGTGGAGGGTCATGGCCATGCCGGGGATGCAGAAACCGCACTGGACCGCGCCACAGGCCGCCAGAGCGCGCTGGACGTCGGACGGTTCGCCGTCGGTGGCGAGGCCTTCGACCGTACGCACCTCGGAGCCCGCCGCGGTCGCCGCGGGGACCAGGCAGGAGGCGACGAGACGGCCGTCGACCTGGACGTTGCACGCGCCGCACTCGCCCTGCGAGCAGCCGTCCTTGGCGCCCGCGAGACCGAGTCGTTCGCGCAGTACGTAGAGCAGGGATTCGCCGATCCAGGCGTCGGTGACGGGGCGGTCGGTGCCGTTGACCCGCAGGACGTAGGAGGTGGGCGGGTGCTCGTCGCTGCCGGTGGAGGAGGTGGGGAGGGGCTCCTCCTCAGGGCTCTCCGCAGGAGCTTCCGCAGCGACCTCCTCAGGGGCTGCGGCGGTCTCCTCGGGGGCTCCTTCGGACTCGGCCGGCCCCTCCACCGCCGAAGGCTCCTGCCCCGGCGAAGACTCCTCGACCGCCGCGGGCTCCTGTGCCGTCGCCCACGGCGCGGGCGCTCCGCCCGGAAGCGTCGCCGGGGCGTCGGGCGACGGCGCCCACGGGGCTGTCGCACCGCCCGGCAGCGTCGCCGGAGCCGTATCGGCCCACTGGGACTGCAGCGCCGTCGTGGTGAACTCGCCCGACTCCTCCGGCAGGTCGCCGCCCGCCACCGGAATCGTCCACTGGCCGGTCAGCTCCGAGGCGGCCTGGACCGGCTCGGTCTCGTTGAAGATCCACTGGCCCGTGGCGTGCGGGTCGGCGGGCCCCGTGTACCCGGACGCCGGTTCCGGCCACCGCACCGCGGCCGACTCCCCGTCCGCCTGGTGCGCGGCCCATGTGCCCGTCGCCGCCGGATCCGTCGCGTCGGCCGGCGTCAGTGGCGTGATCAGCGGCGGTACGTAGCCATGGCCCGGCGCCTCGAGCGGCGCAGCGTCCAGCGCGCCCTCGGGCGGCAGCTGCAGGAAGGCCGTGGCCTCGGCGTCGTACTCGCCGCCGTGCGGAATCGGCTGCCAGCCGCCCTGCTCCGTCGGGAGCTCGTGCGGCATTTCGTGCGGATTGTCCTTATTGCTCACGACAGCGCCCTCCCCAGTGCACGTCGGGCCAGCGCGGCGACCGTGCGCCGCAGATGCAGTACGGCGGGTGGCAGCGCGGGCGGTTCCTCGCCCTGCGCGGCCGGGGCCGGATCCGGGATGCACGCCGCCGCGACGTACTCGCCGAAGGCCGCCAGCGCCTCGGTCGCCAGGCCCCGCTCGCCGTCCCAGTCGATCAGCGACGCGATCCAGCGCTCCGCCTCCAGCGGCCGCAGCGGCATCGGCGCGATCGCACCCACCGCGCAGCGCACCCCGCGCCGCGCCGGGTCGAGGACGACGGCGACGGATGCGGTGGCGCGGCCGGGTCCGGTCCGGCCGGTCGCCTTCAGGAAGACCTGCGGGGCGTGCAGCAGGGGTACGCGGACGAATCCGATGAGTTCCGCGGGGGCGAGCATCTCGCGGCCGGCCAGCAGATGGGAGACGGGGATCTCGCGGCGTGCGCCGCCGGGTCCCGCGATCACCAGGTCCGCCTCGAGGGCGGCCAGTACGGGCAGGGTGTCGCCGGTGGGGGCGGCAGTGGCGATATTGCCGCCGAGCGTGCCCGCGTTACGGATCTGGGGCGGGCCCGCGGCGCGCGCGGACGCTGCCAGCGCGGGGATGAGGGCCGCGAAGTCGGGCCGTCCCATCCGGGCGTGGGTGAGTCCGGCGCCGAGCAGCGCATGCCCGTCCATGTAGCGCCAGCCGCGGATCTCGCTGATACGGCCGAGGCCGACGAGGCCCGCCGGGCGGAGTTGGCCCTTGTTGACGGCGGCCATGAGGTCCGTACCGCCGGCGACGGGCACGGCGGCGGGCATGGCGTCGAGCGCCGCCACGGCCTCGTCGAGCGAGGCCGGCAGCGTCACCGACTGCGCCGCCTGCGGTGCGTGCGTGGTCACCCAGCTGCCCCTTCCCGGTGTCCCGGCTGTCCCGCCTGTGTTGCCGTACCGTACGTGCTCACAGCCCGGACGTGGCAACTCTGGCACATCTTCCGAGCCGACCGACGAGAGGGTCCGCGAAGGGCACATCCGTACCGGATGCACCCACTCGTGACGATAGTCCGATTTGCAACACCATCGCCACCACGTGCGGATTGCCACTCTTCGGAGAGCCTTGTACGACTTATTCCTTACGGGCTTCCACGGTCCCAGGCTCTGCGGCGCAGGACACACAGCTTTACACCGGGCTCACACGTTTGGGGGCGCACCCTCGATCGGGCGTCCGATCACGCCGGGTCGCTTCTGCCACGGCAACGGGCCGCCGGGCGGGCGGTAATCGACACCGAGCGCGTCAAGGCGCGCGTAGTGGGCGGTCATTCGTCGCTCGAAGTCCGCGAAGTCGCGCTCGGCGGGCGCAGGGAGTGCGGACCAGGCGACCTCGGCGAAGGCGGCGAGCCGGGGGAAGACCTGGTAGTCGACGCGGGAACGGTCCTGCATCACCTCGGTCCAGACGTTGGCCTGGGTGCCGAGGATGTGCGCGGCGGCCTCCGGCGACAGGGACGGGGGCACGGGCTCGAAGCGGTAGACGTCCTCGAGGGTGCGTACATAGCCGATGGGCATCGGCTCGTCGGGGCCGCCGTGCTGGCGGTGGTCCAAGTACACCTGCTGCTCGGGGCACATGACGACGTCGTGTCCTGCTTCCGCCGCGGCGATCCCGCCGGCGTATCCACGCCATGAGGAGACGGCGGCGCCCGGGGCGAGGCCGCCCTCGAGGATCTCGTCCCAGCCGATGAGACGGCGGCCGCGGTCGGCGAGCCAGCTGTCGAAGTGCCTGATGAACCAGGACTGGAGCTCGTCCTCGTCGGCCAGGCCGAGTTCCTTGATACGGGCCTGGGCGGCCGGAGAGGCCTTCCACTGGTCCTTCAGGCACTCGTCGCCGCCGATGTGGATGAAGGTGGCGGGGAAGAGGCCGAGGACCTCCTCGAAGACGCCCTCGTAGAAGCGGAGGGTGTTGTCAGTGGGGGCGAGTACGTTCGGGTTGATACCCCAGTTGTCCCAGACGGAGAGGGTGGTTGTGTCGATGACGTCGGTGTTGCCCAGTTCCGGATACGCGGCGATGGCGGCCTGCGAGTGGCCGGGGATGTCGATCTCGGGGACGACGGTGATATGCCGCTCGGCGGCGTACGCGACGATTTCGCGGATGTCGTCCTGGGTGTAGTAACCGCCGTGCGGCCTCTCGTCCCAGAGCGCGGAGGCGCGGTGGCCGTATTTGGTGCGTTCCCGCCAGGCACCGACTTCCGTCAGCCTCGGATGGCGCTTGATCTCGATGCGCCAGCCCTGGTCGTCGGTGAGGTGGAAGTGGAAGACGTTGAGCTTGTGGGCGGCGAGGAGGTCGAGGTGGCGCAGGACGTCGTCCTTGGGCAGGAAGTGCCGTGAAACGTCGAGCATGAGGCCGCGCCAGGGGAAGCGGGGGCTGTCCTCGATGACCTGGTGCGGGACACCTCGCCGGGCTTCCGGGTCCGGGCACGCCCGTCGGTGCGCATCAGGACCGAGGAGTTGACGCAACGTCTGGGCTCCCCAGAACACCCCGGCGGAGCTGCCGCCCACGATCTCGACGGCCGACGAGACCGTGAGGCGGTAGGCCTCGGGCGCCAGGGACGGATCGATCAGCAGCGTGATGGTGTGGTCGGCTCCGGCCGCGCCGGGGGGCAGATCGCGGCCGAGGGCGGTGCCCACGACCGTACGGAGCCAGCGGGCGACGCCCTCCGTGCCGGGAGCCGCGGCGAGTGCGGTACCGGTAGCGAAAACGAAGGGGGTGCGGTACGGACCGTCGACAGTCCGCGGCGCCGGAATCAGATCCGTGGAAGTCGGCGTAGAGGTCTCTGTGAAGGTCGATGTGGAGGTCGATGTGGAGCTCTCTGCGGAGGTCATCGCGTCAGTCCTTCACCGCGCCGCCGAGTCCGGAGACCAGACGTCGCTGTACGAGTACGAAGAAGACGAGCACCGGCACGGTCATCACCGTAGACGCTGCCATGATCCCGCCCCAGTCGTTCTCGTCCGGCTTGAAGAAGACCAGCAGCGCCATCGGCAGCGTCGACTGCGAGGTGTCGCTGATGATGAAGGACTTGGCGAACAGGAAGTCGTTCCAGGTCGAGATGAACGAGAACACGCTCGTCGCCACCAGCCCCGGGAAAACCAGCGGGAAGAGGATCTGCCACAGGAAGCGCGTCCGGCTCGCGCCGTCGATGTACGCCGCCTCCTCCAGCGCGTCGGGGACCGCCTTCACAAAGCCGCGCAGCATCCAGATCGCGAACGGCAACGAGAAGGCGATATGCGGCAGGATCAGCGAGCCGAGGGTGTTCAGCTGACCGAAGTCCCGCATGAGGAAGAACAGCGGGATCGTCAGCGCCTCGATCGGCACCATCTGCGCGACCAGGAACATGATCAGCAGGGTGGTGCGGTACGTGAAGCGGAACCGGGTGACCGCCGTCGCCGCCAGGAAGGCGATCAGTGCGGAGACAACGACGACCACCCCCGCGACGAGCAGGCTGTTGAGGAAATAACGGCCGAATTCATGCTGTTCGAAGACGCGGCGGAAAGAGTCGAGCGAAGGGGAAAGCGTCCAGGGCCGTGCCCCGGTCGACTGGATCTCGCCTGCCGGCTTGAGGGCGGAGAGCACCATCCAGTACAGCGGGAAGGCCACGACGACCGCGATGACGAGCGTGGATGCCTCGGCGGCGAGGCGCCAGGGGCGGTGGATGCGGGGCAGGCTCACAGCTCTTCTCCCTGGCGTCGCAGCAGTCGCAGATATACGAGGGTGACCGCGAGCAGAATCAGCAGCATCACGACGCCGATCGCCGAGCCCAGGCTGTACTGCGAGGACGCGAAGGCTTTCTGATAGGCGTACACATTGAGCACGAGATTCTGTCCGGCGATGCCTCCGCCGTTCGTCATCACATAAATCTGGGTGAAGACCTTGAAGTCCCAGATGATCGACTGGATGGTGACGACGACGAGAATGGGGCGGAGCATCGGGGCGGTGACGGAGCGCCAGATCCGCCATTGCGAGGCGCCGTCGAGCGAGGCCGCCTCCAGCACCTCGCCGGGGATCGCCTTGATGCCCGCGTACACCGTCACCATCACGAACGGGAATGAGCACCACACCACTTCGAGGAGCACGAGCGCGAAGGCGCTGTAGCGCCCGTACGTCCACGAGAAGTCGCCGAGGCCGAGGAGCCGGTTGACGGGTCCGTAATCCGGGTCGAAGAGGAAGACCCAGACCGTGGACCCGGTGATGGCCGGGGTGGCCCATGCGCCGAGCGCGGCCAGCATCAGCGCGAGGCGGGGCAGGGCCCGTACGCGCGTCAGCAGGACGGCGAGGCCGCAGCCCACGGCGAGCGTGGTGACGACGCAGGAGGCGGCGAAGACCAGGGTCGCGAGCAGGACCTGCCAGAACTGGCTGTCGGCGAAGAGGGTGCGGTAGTTGCCGAGCCCCTGGAAGGTGGTCGGTTCGCCGCCGCTGACCTGGGCCTGGGTGTACTCCAGGAAGGAGATCAGGCCGAGCTGGTAGATGGGGTAGACGAGCAGCCCGCCGAGGACGACGAGCGCGGGCGCGAGGTAGAGCCACGGCGTCCAGCCCCCACGCCCCTGTCCGCGGACGGGCCCACGGTATGCGCGCGCCTTCCCGGCACCCTGGGCACCCTGCGGGCCGTCCGGGCCGCCCTTGCGCCCCGAGCCCGTGGGCACCGCGGCTGCGCCGGACCGGCCGGCCGTGGAGGTCCCGACGCGCGGGCCGGGGACGTCTCGGACGCCCGCGCTGTCGGTGGCGACCGAGGCGTCGGTCGACGCGCCGGCCCCGACTGCGGACGCCGCCGTGCCGGCCGACGCAGCCGACTTGGCGGCAGACGCGGCCGCCCCCGTTGCCGCGCCCGCCCCGTCGGCAGGCGCAGCGGCCTCGGTCGAAGCGCCCGCAGAGCCGCCGGCCTCGTCGACCACCGCAGGACCACCGCCCGGCCCGCCGGACTCGGCGCGCGGGCCGGGGACGTCTCGGACGCCCGCACTGCCGACAGCGAGCAAAGCGTCGTCAACACCCGCCCCACCGGCCGACGCAGCGGCCTCGGTCGAAGCGCCCATAGAGCCGCCGGCCTCGTCGACCACCGCAGGACCACCGCCCGGCCCGCCGGACTCCGCGCGCGGGCCCGGGATGTCTCGGACGCCCGCACTGCCGACAGCGAGCAAAGCGTCGTCAACACCCGCCCCACCGGCCGACGCAGCGGCCTCGGTCGAAGCGCCCGCAGAGCCGTCGGCCTCGTCGACCGCCGCAGGAGCACCGCCCGGCTCGTCGGACTCGGCGCGCGGGCCCGAGCCATCCGGGACGCCCGCCTCGGCAACAGGCACCGCTGCCCCCTCGCGTGTCCCCGCGCGGTCCGGGGCGTCCGGGCCGTCCGGGCCGTCCGGACCCGGGTTCGTACCGTTCGTCATCGCGTTCAGCCCGCGGCAGCGAACGCCGCGTCCATCTTCTTCGCCGCGTCACCCGACGCCGCCGCCACGTCCTTCTTGCCGCTCACGATCTCCTGGAACATCGTCGGCAGCACCAGCGACGCATCGATCTGACCCCAGCCCGGTGAGGCCGGGACGAACTTGGCTCCCGCGCCCAGGGTCTTGACGAAGGGGTCGACGAACGGCTCCTTCTTCGCCACCTCCGACCGGACATCCGTGTACGTCGGCAGGAAGCCCATCGCGTCGAACAGCTTGCGCTGCGTCTCCTTGCCCGCGAACTGCTTCATCAGGTCCACCGCCGTCGTGCGGTGCGAACTGCTCTTCAGTACGCCGATGTTGTTGCCGCCAGCGAAGGCCGGCGCCGTCTCGCCCGCCTTCAGGCCCGGCAGCGGCACCACCGCGTACTTGCCCTTCACCGAGCCCGCCTCCACCGCCTGGTGGCTGAAGTCGCCGCCGATGGCCATCGCCGCCTTGCCGGAGGCAAAGGCCGTCACAGTCGCGTTGCCACCCATCGAGGCGCACTTCGCGGCCGGACAGTTGTCGTCGCCGAAGAGCGAGGTGTACGCCGTGATGCCCTTCTGTGCGGCCGGGCTGTTGATGGCCGCCTTGTACGAACCGCCGCTCTCCTCGGCGAGCTCGCCACCCTGCGCCCAGATGAACGGCATCGCGCCATAGGTGTACGCGCCGCCGACCGCGAGCCCGTACAGCTCCGGCTTCACCTTGTGGATCTTCTTGGCGGTGGCGATCAGCTCGTCCTGGGTCTTGGGAGCCGCGATACCCAGCTCCTTGAAGACATCGGTGCGGTAGTACAGCGCGCGTACGCCGACGAAGAGCGGCGCGCCGTAGATCTTGCCGCCGACCGTGACCGACTGCCTGGCGGTCGGGTCGGTGTCCTTGGCCTCGTCCCAGGCGGTGAACTCCGCGCTGACGTCCGCGAGTCCGCCGTCCTTGACGTATCCGGCCGTGTCGGTGTTGCCGTACTCGATCAGATCCGGCGCGCTCTTCGGGTCGTTGAAGGCGGCCTTGATCTTCTGGGCGCGGGTCTCGACCGGTATGTACTCGATCTCGACCTTCGTGTCCTTGTGCTCCTTGCCGAACGCGGCGACGGCGGCCTCGACGACCTGCTCCTTCGGCTTGTTGTTGACCTCCTGGAAGAGCCAGACGCGCAGGGTGCCGGTCTTCTCGTCCTTCTTGGCGCTGTTGTCGGAGGTCTGGGGGGCGCAGGCGGTGGCGGTGAGGCCCGCCAGCACAAGTGCCGCGGCGGGGGCGGCAATTCGGGCAGACAGCTTCATGCGTTGTCCCCTACGAGTAGGCGTTGCAACATGTGCAACGTACGTTTCGTTCTGCACAACACGCAGGAGGCTAGAGCCGGGCAAACAACCGGACAAGAGGTCTCAACCACTCTGTGACCGGCAGCTGCACCCCGTGCAACGGGAGCACGCACACAAACGGCCCCGGGGTGCGCACGCATGCGCACCCCGGGGGCCGTTCACGACGGCAGGACCCGAGGAGTTACTTCTTGTCCTTGCCGCCCTTGTCCTTGTCGCCGCCAGGGCCCATGGACTCGTAGATCTCCTTGCACATCGGGCAGACGGGGTACTTCTTGGGGTCGCGCCCCGGCACCCAGACCTTCCCGCACAGTGCCACCACGGGAGTGCCGTCGAGGGCACTCGCCATGATCTTGTCCTTCTGGACGTAATGGGCGAAGCGCTCGTGGTCGCCGTCGCCGTTCGACACCTGCGGCGTCGGCTCCACGAGGGTTCCCGTGCCTGTCCCGCGCTCGGGCTCAAGAGTGCTCATGAGCTCCAAGGGTACTCACGTCGAAGCCCCACCGGCCGCCACGGGGCCCCACCCGCGCCCGGGCGCCGTCCACGCGGGAGGTCCCGGGAGGCCGCGACACGTCGCGGGAGGTCAGTTGAGCGACGGGTCGTCCGGATACGTCGCGAACATCGCCAGTTCGCTGCGCTGCCGCCGCAGCACCGCCCGCCACAGGCTCTCCGGCCGCGGCGACGACACATCACCCGGCTCCGACTCGACGACGTACCAGGCGCCGCCGTTCAGCTCGTCCTCCAACTGGCCCGGCCCCCACCCTGCGTACCCCGCGAAGATCCGCAGTGAGCCCAGCGCCGCACCGAGCAGCTCCGGCGGCGTCTCCAGGTCGACCAGACCGATCGCGCCGTACACCCGCCGCCAGCCCAGCGGCCCCTCGTCGCCCGGGATCACGGCGACACCGAGCGCGGCGTCGAGCGAGACCGGGCCGCCCTGGAAGACCACGCCGGGCTCACCCGCCAGTGCGGCCCAGGACTCCAGGATGTCGCCGACGACCACCGGTGTCGGCCGGTTGAGGACGACGCCGAGCGAGCCCTCGTCGTCGTGGTCGAGCAGCAGAATCACCGCCCGGTCGAAATTCGGGTCCGCGAGGGCGGGTGTGGCGACAAGTAGCCGCCCTGTGAGCGAGGACACCTCGGTCATGCGAGACATGATCCCGCATCTTCGCCCTCCGCGGGGAGCGCGGGGCACAGTGTGAGCCGACGCAGCTCAGGGCACGGCGGACGCCACCGACTCCGGAACGCCCAGTGGTGACGCTCCGCACACCCGCGCGGACTGAACGTGTTGTGCCCAATTCATTACGTCCCAGGACCGTCCTTGGCCTTACGGGACAGGGGTGTACGCCCCTTACCCTTTTCACTGGCCCCCCGTCCGACCACTCCGGAACGCGAGATTCATGACCGGCACAGACGATGTACTGCTTGTCCACGGCGGAACCCCGCTGGAGGGCGAGATCCGCGTTCGCGGCGCGAAGAACCTCGTGCCCAAGGCGATGGTCGCCGCCCTGCTCGGCAGTGAGCCGAGCCGGCTGCGCAATGTGCCCGACATCCGTGATGTGCGCGTCGTACGCGGACTGCTGCAGTTGCACGGAGTGACGGTCCGGCCCGGCGACGAGCCTGGTGAGCTGGTGCTCGACCCGTCGCACGTCGAGAGCGCGAACGTCGCTGACATCGATGCGCATGCGGGCTCCTCACGCATCCCGATCCTGTTCTGCGGCCCGCTGCTGCACCGGCTCGGCCATGCCTTCATCCCGGGCCTGGGCGGCTGCGACATCGGCGGCCGGCCGATCGACTTCCACTTCGAGGTGCTGCGCCAGTTCGGCGCGACGATCGAGAAGCGTGCGGACGGCCAGTACCTGGAGGCCCCGCAGCGGCTGCGTGGCTGCAAGATCCGCCTTCCGTACCCGTCGGTCGGCTCGACGGAGCAGGTGCTGCTGACGGCGGTACTGGCGGAGGGCGTCACCGAGCTCTCCAACGCGGCGGTGGAGCCGGAGATCGAGGACCTCATCTGCGTACTGCAGAAGATGGGCGCGATCATCTCCATGGACACCGACCGGACCATCCGGATCACCGGTGTCGACAAGCTCGGCGGCTACACCCACCGGGCCATCCCGGACCGCCTGGAGGCGGCTTCCTGGGCGTCGGCGGCGCTGGCGACCGAGGGCAACATCTATGTGCGCGGCGCGCAGCAGCGCTCGATGATGACGTTCCTGAACACGTACCGGAGGGTCGGCGGCGCCTTCGAGATCGACGACGAAGGCATCCGCTTCTGGCACCCGGGCGGCTCGCTCAACGCGATCGCCCTGGAGACGGACGTACACCCCGGTTTCCAGACCGACTGGCAGCAGCCGCTGGTGGTGGCGCTGACCCAGGCGGCGGGTCTGTCCATCGTCCACGAGACGGTGTACGAGTCGCGGCTGGGATTCACCTCCGCGCTCAACCAGATGGGTGCGCACATCCAGCTCTACCGCGAGTGCCTGGGCGGCTCGGACTGCCGCTTCGGTCAGCGCAACTTCCTGCACTCGGCGGTCGTGTCGGGCCCGACGAAGCTCCAGGGCGCGGACCTGGTCATCCCTGACCTGCGCGGTGGCTTCTCGTACCTGATCGCGGCGCTGGCGGCACAGGGTACGTCGCGGGTGCACGGTATCGACCTGATCAACCGCGGCTACGAGAACTTCATGGAGAAGCTCGAGAAGCTGGGCGCGAAGGTCGAACTCCCCGGCGGCGCGCTCATCTGACACCGAGAGACCGAGACGCCGACGACGGCCCCCTGACCGGGGGCCGTCCTCGTCTCCGGACGCGCACCCGTACTGGGGGTCCGGGGGTTATCCCCCGGGACAGCACAGCATGGAGAAGCTCGAGAAGCCGGGCGCGAAGGTCGAACTCCCCGGCGGCGCGCTCATCTGACCCCCGGGGGCTTCGCCCCCAGGCCCCCGCGCCTCAAACGCCGACGAGCTGAATTGCGACCCCGGATCCTCCAGCCCGCCCGAAGGGCGTACGGGGGGTCTGGGGGCGCAGCCCCGGTAACGGGGCTCCACGGAACCCCGGAAGGGCCCGTACGCACGCAAAGGGGCCCCGGGCCTCCGCGCCTCAAACGCCGGCGGGGCTGGATTTCCGACGCCAGGCCCCGCGCCTCAAACGCCGGCGAGCTGAATTGCGACCCCGGATCCTTCAGCCCGTCCGGCGATTGAGGACACGCCCGAAGGGCGTACGGGGGGTCTGGGGGCGCAGCCCCGGTAACGGGGCTCCACGGGCCCTGGAAGGCCCGTACGCACGCAAAGGGCGGCCACCCGACATACAGGGTGGCCGCCCTTCGTGCTGTGCCTCGGGGCTTACTTGCCCTTGGCGGCTTCCTTGAGCTTGGAGCCCGCGGAGACCTTCACGCTGTAGCCGGCCGGGATCTGGATCGGGTCGCCGGTCTGCGGGTTACGAGCGGTGCGAGCGGCACGGTGGGTGCGCTCGAAGGTCAGGAAGCCGGGAATGGTGACCTTCTCGTCGCCCTTGGAGACGACCTCGCCGACCACCTCGGCGAGAGCGGCCAGTACAGCGTCGGCGTCCTTCCGGGTCACCTCGGCACGGTCGGCCAGCGCGGCCACCAGCTCACTGCGGTTCATGTTGTTACTCCCGTGTTCTTCTTGCCTGTGAGGCGTGAGATCGAAGCCGATGCTGCCAGGGCCCTCGGACAGTCCCCGGACCCGGGTCTGCTGTCAGACCCTCGCGCCCGAATACGCATCCTGCCCCCACCAGCGGCGGGAAAGCCAATCCGGCACCCTCCGGAGTCACACGAAAAGCGCCACTGCCTCGTCGTGGTGACGTTCCGTCTACTCTTCGGAGACTCCGCGGAGCCGCAGAGCCTCGAGCGCGGGGCTCATGGTCCGTCACCCTAGAGCCGCATTCCCGGCCCCGCGACCCGCGACGCGCCGTACGTCAGGACGACGTGGGGCCCGTCACAGCCGCGCCGGCCGTCTTCGCGGCGTTGCGTACCGCTCCGGCGACCGCTCCCGCGACCTTGTCGTTGAAGACGGACGGGATGATGTAGTTCGGGTTGAGTTCGTCCTCGGTGACGACATCCGCCAGCGCCGCGGCCGCGGCGAGCATCATCTCCGTGTTGACGGTACGGGACTGGGCGTCCAGCAGACCGCGGAAGACGCCCGGGAAGACCAGCACGTTGTTGATCTGGTTGGGGAAGTCGGAGCGGCCGGTGGCGACAACTGCCGCCGTCTGGCGGGCGATTGCCGGGTCGACCTCCGGGTCGGGGTTCGCGAGCGCGAAGACGATCGCGCCGTCGGCCATCGCCGCGACATCCTCCGCGCCCAGCACGTTCGGGGCGGACACGCCGATGAAGACGTCCGCGCCGACGACCGCTTCCTTGAGCGTTCCGGTGACACCCTCGGGGTTGGTGTTGTCGGCGATCCAGCGCAGCGGCGAGTCGGGAGCGGCGGCCACCAGGTCCGCGCGGCCCGCGTGCACCACACCGTGGATGTCGGCGACGACGGCGTGCTTGACGCCTGCCGCGATCAAGAGCTTCAGGATGGCCGTACCGGCCGCGCCGGCGCCGGACATGACGACCCGTACGTCCCCGATGGCCTTGCCCACCACGCGCAGCGCGTTGGTCAGCGAGGCGAGGACGACGATCGCGGTGCCGTGCTGGTCGTCGTGGAAGACCGGGATGTCCAGGGCCTCGCGCAGCCGCGCCTCGATCTCGAAGCAGCGGGGCGCGGAGATGTCCTCGAGGTTGATGCCCGCGAAGCCGGGGGCGATCGCCTTGACGATTTCGACGATGGCGTCGGTGTCCTGGGTGTCGAGACAGATCGGCCAGGCGTCGATGCCGGCGAAGCGCTTGAAGAGGGCCGCCTTGCCCTCCATCACCGGGAGCGCGGCCATGGGGCCGATGTTGCCGAGGCCCAGGACGGCGGAGCCGTCGGTCACCACTGCAACGGAGTTGCGCTTGATGGTGAGGCGTCGGGCGTCCTCGGGGTTCTCGGCGATCGCCATGCAGACCCGCGCCACGCCCGGCGTGTAGATCATCGAGAGATCGTCACGGTTGCGGATGGGGTGCTTGGACTGCATCTCGATCTTGCCGCCGAGGTGCATCAGGAACGTACGGTCGGAGACCCTGCCGAGGACGACGCCCACGATCTTGCGCAGCTCCTCGACGATCTCGTCGGCGTGCGCGGTCGAGCTCGCTGCGATCGTGACGTCGATCCGCAGCTTCTCGTGGCCGGAAGCGGTCACATCCAGGCCGATCACAGAGCCGCCGGAGGACTCCACGGCCGTGGTGAGCTGGGAGACCGCGGTACCGCTCACGGGGACCTCCAGCCGGACCGTCATCGAGTACGAGACGCTGGGCGCCGTTGCCATGACCGGGTTCCTCTGCTTTCGCTAGCTTCATTGCCATGCGGCCGCGGCTCATGCCCGGCGACGCTTTCCGATGGTCGCACCTACCTGCGAGTAGCAGGTAATAGTGGTCATTTAGTTTTCGGAAACAGCTTTCCACCATACGAGATGGGGCTGTCCCGGCGGAAGCCCCCAATGAAACAGGTCCGCGCCACCTTCCGGTGACGCGGACCTGTCTCTCGTACGAAAAGGTGGCACCGACCCGCCATGCTCGCCTCGCGGCAAGTGGTCGCTCGCAGCGACGAAGGTTGGGCCCGGGGGCTTGGATCGAGCCGGTGCCACACTCAGGCTAACACTGTGTTTTTCCCGGGGGACGCCCCCGGGACCAACAATCCCGGTAGGCGATTCCCGCATCGCGGGTTGCTCGGAATCAGAACGGATCAGCGTCCGTTCAGTACCGGGCCGGCGTCGGACCGGCCCCCCATCAGTCCCGGACCGGCCCCCCATCAGTCCCGGATCAGACCCGGATCAGTCCCGCAGGAGGTCAGGCACGCCGTTCGCGTCCGGCTCGTCGCGCCGGTCCGAGACCACCGTCAGCTGCTGGGTCGCCCGCGTCAGCGCCACGTACAACACCCGCAGCCCGGCCGGGGACTCGTCCGCGATCTCCGCGGGCGAGACAACGACGGTCGCGTCGTACTCCAGTCCCTTCGCCTCCAGCGAGCCGAGCGCCACCACGCGCTCGCCGAGCCCGGCCAGCCACCGTGCCACCTGCTCGCGCCGGTTCATCGCGACGACGACACCGACCGTGCCGTCCACCTGGTCCAGCAGGCGCTTCGCCTCCGCCCGTACGGCCGAGGCCCGGTCACCGTCCCGCACCACCGCGAAGCGCGGCCGTACGCCCGTGGAGCGGACCGCGGACGGCGACTCCATGCCCGGCATCGCCAGCGCCAGCACCTTGGCCGCCAGCTCGGCGATCTCGGCCGGATTGCGATAGTTGACGGTCAGCTCGAAGCGGCGGCGCGGACGGCTGCCGAGCGCCTCGTCGCGTGCTTCGGCCGCCTCGTCCGGGGACGACCAGGACGACTGCGCCGGATCGCCGACAACCGTCCAGGTGGCGTGCCGGCCGCGGCGGCCGACCATCCGCCACTGCATCGGAGTCAGGTCCTGCGCCTCGTCGACGATGACATGCGCGTACTCGGTACGTTCCTGCGCCAGCCGCTCGGCACGCTCGCGCTGCGACTCCTGGCGCTGCGGCATCAGCTCCTCCAGTCCGGTGAGCTGGTCCAGCGGGTCGAGTTCACGCTTCCTGCGCGGACGGGCCGGGGTGCCCAGCAGTGTCCCCAGCTCGTCCAGGAGGGCCACGTCGTGTACGGAGAGAGGGCCCCGGCCGTCGTCGCCGAGCCGCCGCAGGGAGCGGGCCAGACGGCGCACCTCGCCCGGGTTGAGCACCCGCCGCGCCCACCGGCCCAGCCGCCGCTCGTCGGCCATCGCGACGAGCACGCCGCGCGGCGTCAGCTCCGGCCACCACGCGTCCAGGAACTCGATGAAGCTGTCCTCGCCGCTGATGTCCTCGTCGAAGGAGGACCGCAGCTCGGCCGCGAGCTCGGGGTCGCCGAGCGAAGAAGACGCACCGCGCCCCGCGGATCCGGACTTCGACCAGAGGGCGTCCAGCAGCAGCCTGCGGGCGCGCGGGCGCAGCAGATTGACCGGGGTGGTGCCGCCGAGGACGTTGTGGCGGATGCGATGGAGCTCGTCGGCCTCGATCTCGAGGCGGCGGCCGAAGGCCACGACGCGCAGCCGGTCGGGCGCTCCGGACGGGGTCTGGGGCTCCTCGCCGAAGGCAAGCTGCCCCGCCGGCTCCACCGCGGGTCCCGACAGCTCCAGCGCGCCCCGCGCGGCATGGCGCAGCACTTTCAGCATCCGCGAGGAGCCCTTGATCCGGGCCACGGCCGGCTCGTCGTACGCCGTGGCCTCCGCGCCGTCGACCAGATTGCCGACCGCGCGGATCGCGACCTGCCCCTCCTCACCCAGCGAAGGCAGCACGCCCTCGGTGTACGCGACGAGCAGCGGGGTCGGCGAGACGATGAGGATGCCGCCCGCGTATCTCCTGCGGTCCTGGTAGAGCAGATACGCCGCCCGGTGCAGGGCCACCGCTGTCTTGCCGGTCCCCGGGCCACCCTCGACATACGTCACGGAAGCGGCCGGGGCGCGGATCACCAGATCCTGCTCCGCCTGGATGGAGGCGACGATGTCCCGCATCGAGTGGCTGCGGGCCTGTCCGAGCGCCGCCATCAGCGCGCCGTCCCCGATGACCGGGAGCGCGGCGCCGTCCAGCGTGGCGGTCAGCTCCGGGCGCATCAGGTCGTCCTCGACGCCGAGGACCTTGCGGCCCTTGGAGCGGATGACCCGGCGGCGTACCACCCGGCCGGGATCGACCGGCGTCGAGCGGTAGAAGGGCGCGGCGGCCGGGGCCCGCCAGTCGATGACCAGCGGCGCGTAGTCGGAGTCGAGAACGCCGATACGGCCGATGTGCAGGGTCTCGCCGATCTCGGCGGTGTTGTCGGCGCGTACGGCGTCGTCGGCGGGCTCGACCGAGGTGTATGCCCCGTCCGGGCCCTTCTCGCCGTCCTTGCCGTACAGCAGGTCGATCCGGCCGAAGAGGAAGTCCTCGAACTCGTTGTTCAGGCGGTTGAGGTGCACACCCGCCCTGAAGACCTGGGCGTCCCGCTCGGCGAGCGCGCCCGGCGTGCCGACCTGGCCGCGTTTGGCGGCGTCGTTCATCAAGAACTCCGCCTCGTGGATCTTCTCCTCGAGGCGGCGGTACACCTGGTCGAGATGTTCCTGCTCAACACCGATTTCACGGTCCCTGACCGTGTCAACGGCGGATTCGACCATGGAATCTACAGCGGCATCCTGCGCGGCCACCGAGGCCCCCTTCTGACGTGCACTGGGCAGCCGTCAACCGTACGCGAAGGGGGCGAATCTGTCAGGCTTCGACCTCCACCAGTCGCTTGCCGTCAAACGTACGGACCTCGAAGTGGTCGATGTCGTTGCGGTCCATCGCCGCGCCGCCGTGGACGTAGAGCGGGTTCTTGCCCAGGGCGTTCGGGCTGTTCGCGATCCCGTACCCCCACTTCGGCACCGCCCAGGAGGTCACGACCTCCTGCTCGCCTGTCTTGGAGACGGCGACCAGGTTGCACTTCAGCGGACCCTTGACGTTCTTCAGTTCGAGAACGGTGTGGGTGCCCCAGGCCTTCTTCTCCATACCGACGGTCGCGCTGACCTTGGTCGTCGCGTCCGTCGCCCGGATCTTCTCGTCCATGTGGTTGAAGAAGGCGTCCTCGGCGGGACTGGTCGGGTGCGGGTCGGTGCCCGCGCCCGCCTCGTTCTTGGTGCCGGTGTCGTTCGCCGTGACGACGACCGCAACGGCGGGACCACCGATGATCAGCGCCGCGGCGGCCGCGACCAGATACATCCCGCGCCTGCGCTTCTGCGCCCGCTTGGCCGCGACCTCGTCGAGCAGTCCGCCGAGCAGCTTCGGGCTGGGCGCCTTCGGCACCACGGGAACGGGCCTCGGTGGCGGGAATTCCGCCCCCGGCATGGCGTGCAGACCGGGCATGCTCAGCACATTCGACTGCTGGACCGGTGCCGGCGCCTCCGCCAGCATGGCCAGCATCGGCTCCATCCCGGAGAACTCCTCGAGGTGGGCGGCGCAAATGTCGCAGCCCGCCAGATGCGCCTCGAAGGCGGAGGCGTCCGCGTCGTCGAGAACGCCGAGCACGTATGCGCCGACCGCATCGTGTACGGATTCCTGCTCATACATGGTCATGCCGTGACCCCCCTCTCCTCCAGAGCGAGCTTCATGGAACGGAGTGCGTAGAACACACGGGACCGCACCGTCCCGCTGGGTATGCCGAGCGTTTCGGCCGCCTCATTGACCGTACGGCCCTTGAAATACGTCTCGACCAACACTTCCCTGTGGGCGGGCGTCAAATCATCGAGCGCATCAGAGAGCGTCATCAGCCACAACGCCTTGTCGATCTCGTCCTCCGCGGGCATGACCTCCAGCGGCGACGGATCGACCTCCTGCGGCCGGGCCTGCCGGCTGCGGTGACCGTCGATAACGATGCGGCGTGCCACCGTCACCAGCCAGGGTCGGACAGAGCCGGTCGCTCGGTTGAGCTGACCGGCGTTCTTCCAGGCACGGATGAGCGTCTCCTGCACCACGTCCTCGGCGCGCTGGCGATCGCCGGCGACGAGGCGCAGTACATAAGCAAGCAAAGGTCCCGCATGTTCGCGATACAGCGCGCGCATGAGTTCCTCGTCAGGTGCTGAGGAGTCGATGCGTGGCTTCTCGCTGCGATGGCGGGCCCTTTGCGGACGGTCATCGGCCACGGCCGCATCCTTGCGCACCTGAACCTCCCGGTCGAGACCCTGATTTCGGCTGACTGCTTCTCCCCCATCACTACGGGGACCACAGACGCATCACTCAACGCACAGCCAAAAAACTTTCAAGATCTTTTACGGCGGCTCCGGGAGGGGTCTCAGGCCCTCGCCACGGCGGCCCTGCGGCGGTGCCTGGCAACCCGCTCGCGGTTCCCGCACACCTCGCTGGAGCACCAGCGGCGCCGCCGTCCCCGCGAGGTGTCGAGGTAGACGCGGCGGCAGTTGTCGCCCTCGCACCGCCGCAGCCGGGCCCGGGAAACCGGGTCGGTCAGCAGCTCCACGGCGTCGCGGGCGACGGCGGCGAGCAGCGCCTCGCAGTCGGGCGCGGCGCTCAGCGTCCGTACCAGCGAGCCGTCCGGGGCGCGTACGGCTCGGACCCCGGGCGGCGGCCCCGCGGCAAAGACATTGACGCGCTCGAGAGCGAACTCGGCGCAGCGGCCGTCGATCTGGCCCCGCACCAGCTGCCCGACACAGTCCCGCAGTTCGACGAACCTGGCCGCCCAGTGGCCGTCGACGGCAGCAAGCGGTGTCCCCGCGGGCACCAGCCCCGCCCCCACCAGCCACTGCCCGAGCCGTCCGGCCTCCGCCAGCGGCTCCTCGGCGCCGGAGGCCATGCCGGAGGCCGTCTCCGAGGTCGCCACCAGGTCCAGGCAGATGCGCCCTGAGTCGAACCGCCAGTCGTACGAGCCCATGCCCGCCGTCATGCGCCTGTCACCGCCTCGGGGTCTCGGAGCTTGTCTCGGAGGTTGCCGGTGGGAGCCGTTCCCTTTCAGAGTGCCCGTCCAAAGGCGCGGCCGGAACCCCTCCTCCTGCCCGGTCCGGCCGCGTTTTCCGGCGTCAGTGGCGTGCGATGCCCGGAGCGATGTCCTCGTACCGGTCGACGTGGTGCTCGGCATACGGCCCGCGCGGCGTCGTGGCGCGTGCGGTGGGCCCTGTCGGCGCGGCCGCCGGCTTGCCGCAGAATGCCGCCTCGAGCGTGCGGGCCATGACGCCGAGGACGTTGCTGTTGTTCGAGGTGTTGGCCACCGCGGTGATACTGCGCTGCCCGTCCTTCGAGGTGAAGGAGTACGTGTAATAGCCCTGGACGGTGCCCGTGTGCCCGTACACGGAGATGCCGCAGGACAGATCACGGCGGCGCAGGCCGAGTCCGTAGCCCTGCGTGCTGTTGACCGGCACCCACTGCTGCATCTGCGTCAGCAGGCCGGCCGGGAGGAGCCGCCCGCGGAGCAGCGCGGAGAAGAACGTGTCCAGGTCCCGTGTGCTGGAGATCATCGCGCCGGCGCTCTGCGCCCAGGAGACGGTCTGCCGGGTCGAGTCGACCAGCGGCGCACCGGTCTCGTCGGGCCTGAGGTAGCCCTTGGTGTGCCGGCCGGGGATAGCCGTGTTCGGGTGTACATAGGAGGTGTCGCGCAGCTTCAGGGGCGCGATGATCCGGTCGCGGTACTCGGTGCCCAGGGAGTGGCCGGTGAGCTTCTCGATGAGCTGACCGACGACGACGAAGTTGGTGTTGGAGTAGCGGAAGGTGGTGCCCGGCTTGTCCGTGAGCGGCTTCCGCAGCGACAGATCCAGCAGTTCCTGGAGGGTGAACACCTTGTTCCGTACGGACTCGAAGCCCGGGACCGTCTGCTCGAACATGTCGTTCGTGTAGTCGTAGAGGCCGCTGCGGTGGCTGAGCAGATGGCGCACCGTGATCTGGTCGTCGGGGAGCAGGCCGGGCAGATAGGTGTTGACCGAGGTGTCCAGATCGAGCCTGCCCTCGTCGACGAGTTGCAGCAGCACGACGGTGGAGAAGCTCTTGGTGACGCTGCCGGCCCGGAAGCGGTCGTCGGTACTGATGGCCCGTCCGGTCGCGCGGTCCGCGACGCCCTCGGCCGCCCGGTGGACGGTGCCGTTGTCGTCGATCCTCGCCATCGCGCCCGGTGCGCCTTCCGCCAGCGCCGAGCGCAGCACCTGCTGAAGGCCCGCCAGATCGGGCGCGGGCATCCCCTCGGCGGCCGAAGTGGCGCTCCTCGCAGTCGAAGTGGCGCTCTTCGCGGCCGAACTGGCGCTCTCGGCAGCCGTCGTGGCTGATGCGGCCTGCGCGGGGACTGCCAGCAGAGACAGCAGAACCATGCCCAACGCCGTACCTCTGCCGACCATGCCTGTGCTCACCATGCCTGAGACCATCTGGTTGTTCTCCATTCCGGTGCGGGCCGCGCCGCTGATGCGGACAGTCGGCGACATCGTTACGCGCCGGACACCCGGTCAGGTTGCATGCATCGGGAGGTGAACTTCAGGGCGTGGGTGGGTCGTTGTGCAGAATCCGCTGGAAGAGGCGGTGGTCACGCCACTCGCCGTTGATGTGCAGATAGCGCGAGGCCGTGCCGATGACCTCGAAGGAGCACTTGACGAGGACCCGTTGGGAGGCTGCGTTGTCGAGGAGGGTGCCTGCCTGGATGCGGTGCAGGCCGAGCTCCTCGCGGGCGGCCCGGCAGACCTCCTCGACCGCTCGGGTGGCGAGCCCGCGGCCGGTGTACTCGGCGTCGATCCAGTAGCCGAGACTCGCGCTGCGGAAGGGGCCGAGGACGATGTCGGTGAGAGTGAACTGGCCGACAACGCGGCGGTCGTCGGTGAAGTGCCAGCGCCTGACCGCCGGATCGGGCGCGAGCCGGACGGCCTGCCCCTCGGGCGTGAAGAACGCGGCGGGACGGTGCGGCGACCAGGGCCGCATATGGTCGCGGTTGCGGACCAGGGCGTCGGCCACCGCCTCGGCGAGGCGTGCGGCGTCGTCCGGGCCGTCGAGGCTGAGGCGGACATGATCAGTGCTCATCCTGCGTACCGTAGACGTCCGCACCGTAGGCACCTGCACCGTAGACACCTGGACCGTGGACGCCTGGACCGTGGACGCCTGGACCGTGGACGCCTGGACATGGGGTTGCGACGCTCGCCCATGGAGAGGGTCCACTGCCACCGCTTGACTGATGGCATGACACAGAACAAGGCGGAGATCAGGGCAGAGAACAGGGCGGAGAGCAGGGCAGCCGGCAGGAGCGCTCAGGCCGTCCTCGGGGCGGCGACGGTGGCCAATGGCCTGGTCGCGGGCGTCTGGTACGCATACGCGACCTCCGTGATGCCGGCGCTGGCGCGCAGCGACGACCGGATCTATCTCGAGGTCATGCAGAACATCAACGAGGTGATCCAGAACCCCGCCTTCTTCGCGGGCTTCTTCGGTGCGCTGATCCTGGCCGCGGCCGCGGCCTGGCAGCAGCGCCGCTCCCCGGCACGCTGGTGGGCGGTGGCGGCGCTGGTGCTGTACGCCGCGGTGCTGCTGGTGACGACGGCGGTGAACATTCCGCTCAACGACCAGCTGGCAGCGGCCGGTGACCCGGCCCGGATCGCCGATCCTGCCGCCGTGCGCAAAAGCTTCGAGGACCCGTGGGTCGCCTGGAACGTGGTGCGCCTGGTGCTGTCCACGGCCGCGCTCGCCTGCCTGTGGCGGGCGACCGCTCTCGTACGTCAGACGTCGGCGTACTTGGTGTCGGCAGCCGGGTCCAGCGCCAGCCGGTAGCCGCGTTTGACGACGGTCTGGATCAGCTTGGGCGCGCCCAGCGCCGTACGCAGCCGGGCCATGGCCGTCTCGACGGCATGCTCGTCCTTGCCCGCGCCCGGCAGCGCGCTCAGCAGGTCGGAGCGGGAGACGACCCAGCCGGGGCGCCGGGACAGGGAGCGCAGCAGGGCCATTCCGGCGGGCGGCACGGGGCGCAGGTCGTTGTCGACCAGGACCGCGTGGCCGCGGATCTCGATGCGGTGTCCCGCGACCGGCAGCGTACGGGCGCGGGAGGGCAGCTCCACGCCGAGCAGCTGGACGAGCGGGCCGAGCCGGAAGCGCTCCGGCTGCACCGTGGTGACGCCCACGGCCTGCAGCGGCAGCGCGGTGACCGGCCCCACGCAGGCCGCCAGCACATCGTGGTCGAATGCGCGCAGCAGCTTGGGAAGCAGGTCGCGGGTCTCGGCGCGGGAGAGCAGCGAGGCGGCGGCAGGGGCACTGGTGAAGGTGACGGCGTCCAGGGCGCGGGAGACGGTCGCGTCGAGGAGCCGGTCGAGCGGACCGAGATCCTCCGGCGCCATCCACCGGTAGACCGGTACAACGACGACGTCGGCGCCCCCGGCCCGTAGCGACTCGACGAATCCGGGCAGCGGCTCGCCGTGCAGCTGGAGCGCGACACGGCGGCCGTCGACACCCTCCCCCAGCAGCCGGTCGAGGACCTCGGCCATGGATTCGGAGGCCGGGGACCACTCCTCGGTGAGCCCTGCGGCGCGGATCGCGCCCCTCACCTTGGGCCCGCGGGCCAGCAGCTCCACACCGCGCAGCCGGGTCAGCAGTTCCTCGCCGTACCCCCAGCCGTCCGCGGCCTCCACCCAGCCGCGGAAGCCGATCGCGGTCGTCGCGACCACGACATCGGGCGCGTGATCGATCAACTCCTTGGTGGCGGCGAGGAGTTCGGCGTCGTCGGCGAGCGGGACGATACGCAGGGCCGGGGCATGCAGAACGTCGCCGCCGCGGCGCCGGAGCAGCGCGCCGAGCTCGTCGGCGCGCCGGGCGGCGGTGACGCCGACGGTGAATCCGGCGAGGGGCCCGTGCTGATGGTCTTGCATGTGATCGTCCCTACTCTGTCCCACCCTGTACGGATGTGGCGGCCGAGCCTGCCAACGGTGCGTGACAGGCTCGGTTCGCCCACATTTCCCAGCCGTTACGGCGGGTCCCTCCGGTGTCGTTCCGCTCACACCCGGGCGTAGCCGAGCTGCGGTTCTGCCTCAGCCGCCTCAGCCGCCCCAGCCTGCACAGGCGCGGTGGCGGGCCGGCGAAGGTATACCGCCCAGGTGACCACCGAGCACGCCGCGTAGAAGGCGAGGAAGGCGATGAAGGCGCTGGTCCCCGTTCCTGCGGTCAGGAAGGACTGCCGGAAGGCGAGGTTGATGCCGAGGCCGCCGAGCGCACCCACGGCGCCTATCAGCCCCATCGAGGCCCCGGACAGCCTGCGGCCGTACGCGCCCGCCTCCTCGCCCGTCATGCCCTTGGCCAGGGCCTTGGCGTTGAAGATGCCGGGGATCATCTTGTACGTCGTGCCGTTCCCGAGCCCGGTCAGTACGAACAGTGCGATGAAGCCGATGAGGAAGACGCTCAGGGACTCCTTGACCGAGGCGGCGACGACCACTCCGGTCGCGGCCGCCATGGCCACAAAGTTCCACAGGGTGATGCGCGCCCCGCCGAACCGGTCGGCGAGCAGACCGCCGACGGGCCGGATCAGTGAGCCGAGCAGTGGCCCGATGAAGGTGAGCGACGCGGCCTGCAGCGGCGTACGGCCGAACTGCGTCTGCAGGACGAGGCCGAAGGCGAAGCTGTAGCCGATGAAGGAGCCGAAGGTCCCGATGTAGAGGAACGCCATGATCCAGGTGTGGGCGTCACGGACCGCCTCCTTGGCCGCTCCGGTGTCGTTCTTCACCGGCGCGAGGTTGTCCATCCACAGCGCCGCGCACACCGCGGCCACCACGATCAGCGGAATGTACACACCCAGCACAATGCGCGGATGGGTCGCCCCGGCCGTCCCGATCACCAGCAGGCCCACGAGCTGCACCACCGGCACCCCGATGTTGCCGCCACCCGCGTTGAGCCCGAGGGCCCAGCCCTTCTTGCGGAGCGGGAAGAAGGCGTTGATGTTCGTCATCGACGAGGCGAAGTTGCCTCCGCCGACGCCGGTGAGCGCCGCGACCGCCAGGAAGGTGGTGTACGAGGTCCCGGGCTCCATGACCGCGTACGCCGCGCCGGTCGGCAGCAGGAGCAGCAGTGCGCTGAAGATGGTCCAGTTGCGGCCGCCGAAGCGGGCGACGGCGAAGGTGTACGGCACCCGGATCACCGCACCGACCAGCGTCGCCGTGGCGATCAGGAAGAACTTGCCGGCCGGGTCGATGCCGTACTGCGGCCCCATGAAGAGCACCATCACGGACCACAGGGTCCAGATGGAGAAGCCAATATGTTCACTCAAAACGGAGAAGGCGAGATTACGCCGGGCGATCTTCTCTCCCGTCTCTCGCCAGAAGGTCTCGTCCTCCGGGTCCCACTGTTCGATCCACCGGCCAGCCATCACGTGCCTCCACGGTCCTCGGGTCGTGGAAGCGACGTTATGGACGGCGCGTTTCGGTCCAGGTGGCGTGAGGTGACCGGTAGGCAACCTTGCTCTCACCCGGCGGTCAGCGCCGGTGTGAGCCGTCCTTCGCCCTACGGGCGCCGGTCGGCCACAGTCGCGGCTTCCGTTTCGCCGCCAGGTCCTCGATCCAGCCCACGGTCACGATCATCAGCCCGATCAGCGGCCAGACCACCACGAACATCAGGGGTGTGTACGTAGCTTCCAGTACGCCACCCAGATGGGCGTCCACGAAGGGGATCTCCCACAACAGGTCGAGCAGCGGGATCGTCGCCATGATCAGGGTGTTGTGCCAGAGGTAAATCGTAACCGCTCGGTTGTTGGACAGCGTGACGTACTTGTCGAGCCGGGCGAGCCCGCCCGGAAGCTGCTGCCAGGACGGGGAGTACTGCAGCAGGATCACCACGAAGCCGAGCGACCAGGTGGCCTGGGCCAGCGGTATGTCGTTCAGGTCCCAGCCGTCCACGGTCTGGTGGCCCGAGGCCCACCACAGGCCGAAGGCCATCACCAGTGCGGAGCAGGACAGCGCGAGGTGGCGCGGGATCTGCTGCAGCAGGCCCTCGTGGTGGGCGAAGCCGAGGACCCAGCAGGCACCGAACGTCGCGAAGTCGACGATGGCGGAGCCCGTCTCGCCGGGGATCTTCACCAGGTCGGTGCCCACCACGGCGCACAGGGCGACCGGGGCGAGCAGCGTCGCCCACGGCACCTTGCGGAAGGCCCACAGCAGCAGCGGCGACGCGATCACGAACCAGAGGTAGGTGCGCAGATACCAGAGCGGTTCGCCGGCCTGCACCGCCCAGCTGGTCTCCACCAGGCCGGACTTGTCGCCGAGGGACCAGGGGAACGGCGGGGCGCCGACCGGGAAGAGGTAGTTGAGCAGGTCGGCCCACCACCACAGGCCTTCCTTCTTGTCGGGCTTCCAGCCGCCCAGGAACATCATCGGCACAAGGATCGCCGCGAACGCCCACAGCGGTGGCAGCAGCCTGCGGATACGGCCGCGGATCACCCCGAGCGCGGGCCGCGACAGCGAGCGCGCCATCAGCGAGCCCGCGAGCGCAAACATCACGCCCATGGACGGGAAGAGGATCGTCAGCCAGGCCCAGCCGAAGATGTGGTAGACGACGACGCGGACCAGCGCGACGGAGCGCAGGAGGTCGAGATAGCGGTCGCGGCCCGGGCGCGGAGCCGGCCCGGCGGCTGCCAGGTCCGGCTCCGCGGCGGCCGTGGAGCTGTGGCTCACGCGACCGGCCTCCGGTCCTCACTGCTGCGCCGCTCGCTCGGTATCACTCCGGGCGCCTCCACCGTTCCCGTGCGCCGCAGCTTCTGCCAGCGCAGCCGGCCGCCGGTCAGTGCCGTGATCCAGGACTGAAGCAGCACGACGTACATCAGCTGCCGGTAGAGGAGCTGCTGGAGGGGCAGCGAGATCAGATGGATCATGCGCTCGCGGTCGAGCCGGAAGGCGTACGCGGCGCAGACGAGCTGGATCGCGAGGACGCCGAGCCAGGCGACGATCGTCTTCTGGGTGGGGCCGAAGACCAGCCCGTACAGCAGGAAGACGTCGATCAGCGGGGCCAGCAGCGGCGCGAGGACCATGAAGAGGGAGACCAGCGGCAGGCCCACCCGGCCGAAGCGGCCCGAGGGCCCGCGTTCCACCAGGGCGCGGCGGTGCTTCCAGATCGCCTGCATGGTGCCGTACGACCACCGGTAGCGCTGGGACCACAGCTGCTGCACGGTCTCCGGCGCCTCGGTCCAGGCACGGGCCCGCTCTGCGTAGACGACGCGCCAGCCGTCGCGGTGCATGGCCATGGTGATGTCGGTGTCCTCGGCGAGGGTGTCCTCGCTCATGCCGCCGACGCGCTCCAGGGCCTGGCGGCGGAAGGCGCCGACCGCGCCGGGGATGGTGGGCATACAGCCCAGCAGGTCGTACATCCTGCGGTCCAGGTTGAAGCCCATCACATACTCGATGTGCTGCCAGGCCCCGATCAGGCTGTCGCGGTTGCCGACCTTCGCGTTGCCCGCGACCGCGCCGACGCGCATGTCGCCGAAGGGCTGCACCAGCTCGCGCACGGTCGACGGCTCGAAGACGGTGTCGCCGTCCATCATCACGACGATCTCGTAACGGGCGTGCCGGATGCCGTTGTTGAGGGCTGCGGGCTTTCCGGCATTCTCCTGGCGCACAACGCGGACGTTCGGCAGCCGCAGCGCCTCGACGATGTCCGCGGTGCCGTCGGTGGAGCCGTCGTCGATGACGAGGACCTCGATGGGATGGTCGCTCGCCATCAGCGAACGCACCGTATTGGCTATGCACTCGCGTTCGTTGTACGCGGGGACGAGCACGGACACGGGTCCGGTGATCGGCGGGCCCCAGCTGAAGCCGGGCCTGCGCACCTTGCGGGCGTGCGCGAAGGAGAGCAGCAGCATCAGCGCGAAGCGCGCGAAGACCAGCACACCGATCGCGGCGAGGCCGACGACCAGGGCTTCGGTGGTGTTCTCCGAGAAGCCGACGGCGGCGACGAATGCCTTGCCCTTCCACAGCTCGGGGCCGGTGACGGTGGTGTGGGCGCTGGGGGCGCCGAGCGCCTCGGTGAGGTTCGTGAAGCGGTAGCCCCTGGCCTTCATCTGCGGCAGGAAGCGGTCCAGGGCAGCGACGGTCTGGGAGCGGTCGCCGCCGGAGTCGTGCATCAGCACGATCGAGCCCTGGGTGCCCTTGGGCGTGGCCTGCTTGATGATCGCGTCGACTCCGGGGCGCTTCCAGTCCTCGGAGTCGGTGTTGTTGAGGGCGGTGACGTAGCCGCGGCTGCCGATGTACTGGGTGACCGGCCAGGACTTGTTGTCCATGGCGTCCGAGAAGGAGGAGTACGGCGGCCGGAAGAGGGACGTACGGATGCCTGCCGCGCCCGCAAGCGCCAGCTGGTTCTGCGAGAGCTCCCAGTCGATGCGGTCGGTGGACTGGAAGGAGAGGTCGGGGTGGTTGAAGGTGTGCAGACCCACCTCGTGCCCCTCCCGCACCATCCGTTCCACCAGCTCGGGGTGGCGGGAGGTCATGGTGCCGGTGACGAAGAAGACGCCGTGCGCGTTGTACTTCTTCAGCTTGTCCAGCACCTTCGGCGTCCAGACGGGGTCCGGGCCGTCGTCGAAGGTGAGCACGAGCTGCTTGTCGGGGATGCGCAGCGCCTTCGGCGCGGACTTGCCGCGGGCGTCGATGACCGGTCCGCCCTCGAGGATCTCGTCGGGGACCTGGTCGGTGGGCGCCGGCGGACGGACGCGGTGGTCGGCGAGGATCTCGCTGTGCACATAGCCGCGCAGCATCAGCATGGCGAGCAGCGCGACGAGGAAGACCACGGGCAGCAGATAGCGCATGGGCAGTCTGCGCCGTACGGAGCGCCGGGCTCTCCGCCGCTGTCGCGGGGCCGTGTTGCTGGGGAGTGTCATGTGTTAGACCGCGCCTTCTTGCACGGGTGGCTCGGTCGGACCGCCGGTCGGACCGGGGTCGGGCGGCGTGGGAGTGGGGCTGCCGTCGGGCTCGGGTCCGGGATCGCTTCCGCCGCCGCCCGGGGAGGCGGAGGCGGAGGGCCCGCCGGGAACCGGAAGGCCGCCGCCACCGGAGGGCTTGGGCGATACGGAGCCGGATGCCCCGGGACCCGGTGCGGAGGGCCCTCCGACGGAGCTGCCGTTCGACGCACGGCCCGACGGCTGCGGCAGCACGGCGCCGTTGGAGTCGGTCGGGGTGGGAGCGCCGGGTACGCCGCTGGGGGTGGCCGCCACGGAGGCGCCGTCGGTGGGGGCGGGCTGTATCTCGACCTTGTCGGTCTGCTCCTTGCCCTGCTGACCGATGCCGGGCAGCCAGGGCGCGCTGGAGTTGCCGCCGACGAGGGCGGCGACGAGCGTCACGGCGTAGCAGGCGCAGGCGATCGCGAGGACCCAGCCGAGGCGACGGAACTTCTTGCTGCGGCGGCCGCTCTCATCGACGAACACCGGTCCGTCGGAGCCCTCCTGGGCAGCCGACTCGGGCGGTAGATCCCCCAGTATTCGGCCAAGCCCGTCCAGTTGGACAGTGACCTCGTACGGCTCATGAGTATGACCGATACGGGAATCTTCTTGCCAATTATCCACAGTTGTACACACACCCCCACCTGGCTGAAATACGAGCGCGCATACGACTGACCAGTGTTCGCCGGACCGGGACCCCACCCAATCCGAACGCCCCCTACCCCATGCACCCGGACCCAGAATGTAGCGCACACCGATGAAACTCGTGCCCTTGTGTCAGCTGTTGTCACACATCAGCGACATGTCACATTCCGGCAACCATCCGGATGGGTCCCATTCCAGCCAGCTTTCTTGCGCGGCGAGTTCGGCGGCCGCCGCTCGAAGCGCGTCCACTCCGGGGTGGCGCGATCCTTTGCGCCACACCAGCGAGAGCGGTGACAGCGGTACGGGGTCGACGATCGGGCGCAGCACGGTGTCCGGCATGGCCGGAAAGTCCACGACAGCCAGGACCGGGTTACGCGTCTTGGCCATCACCCTCCGGAACTCCTCTGCACCGATCGCCACGGGCGCGGGCGGCGCGATCGCGATCCCTCGTCCCGCGAACAACCGCCGCGCCAGATCCGTCCACTCCAGCGTGCGCGGATTGCCCGCACCGGCATATACGGTCTCGCCCGCCAGAGCGTTCAACGGGATCCGGGGCGTTGTGGCGAGGGGGTGGTCGTGCGGCAGCAGTACAGCCATCGGCTCGTACCGCACGGGCTGGTGGGACAGGAGCGCCCGTATGCCGGGTTCGAGCCCGGCGAACCGCCCGAAGGACACATCGAGCCGACCGGCGACGATCTCGGCGGCGGCGCCGGTCAGCCCGCTCTCGAAGCGGGCCATCAGCTCACACTCCGGGGCGAGTTCACGGGCCCGCGCCAGCACCCGGCCGGACGCCATGCCCTCGCCGTTGAGGTCGACGAGGAGCGGCCGGGACGCGCCCGAGGCGGCGGCCAGCAGATCGTCCTGGGCCTGAAGCACCCGCCGCGCGTACGGCAGCAGCCGCTCGCCGTCGGCCGTGAGGGTCACCTGGCGGGTGGTCCGTACGAACAGCTCGACGCCCAACTCCCGCTCCAGTCGCCGGATATCGCGACTGAGGGCCTGCTGCGCGACATACAGCCGGGCAGCGGCACGGGTGAAGTGCAGCTCGTCGGCGACGGCGATGAAGGCGCGGAGCAGCCGGGGGTCCATGTCCTGGGGCACTCGGTGAATTTACAACGCGGGTGCGTCAATGGGTGCCGAGCAGGTGTTGGACGCGGTGGGAGCGCCGCGGCGAGGGTTGCCCCATGCCGCAATCCCGTAACCGGGGGCTTCGCCCCCAGACCCCCATTCCTCAATCGCCGGACGATCAAGCCCCGCCGGAGTTTGAGGCGCGGGGCCCGGGGCGGAGCCCCGGTTACGGGAAGGGGCGGGATGGGGGAAAGTCCCGCCTCGCGCCCTACGCCCGGCTCTTCGAGCCGCAGGGCGCCACCCCGACCCCGCGGCAAAACCCCTACGCCCGGCTCTTCGCGACCCCCGGCGCCCGTGCCTTCACCGCCGGCAACCTCATCGCCCGCCTCCCCATGGGCATGTTCAGCGTGAGCGCCGTCATCATGATCGCCGGGTCGCGGGGCTCGTACGCCCTCGCCGGAGCCGTCACCGCGACCGGCCTCGCCGCCACCGCGCTGGTCGCGCCGTGGACCGCGCGGCTCGTGGACCGGCACGGGCAGGCCCGTATCGCCGTGCCCGCCACCGCGCTCGCCGCGCTCGGCTCGCTCGCGCTGCTGCTGTGCGTACGCTTCGGCGCGCCCGACTGGACGCTCTTCGCCGCGTACGCCGCGACCGCCAGCACCCCCAACACCGGCGGCATGTCCCGCGCCCGCTGGGCCCATCTCCACAAGGGCGACGCGGCCGCGCTGCACACCGCGAACTCCTTCGAGCAGGCCGCCGACGAGCTGTGCTTCATGCTCGGCCCGGTGCTCGGGGCGTTCCTGTGCTCCACGCTCTTCCCCGAGGCGGGCACGCTGACCGGTGCGGTCCTGCTGCTGACGGGCGTACTGATCTTCGCGGCCCAGCGCTCCACCGAACCGCCGGTGGCCGCACGCTCGACGCACGCCGGATCCCCGCTCCGTACGCCGGGAATGCCCGCGATACTCGCCGTCTTCCTCGCCACGGGAGCGGTCTTCGGCTCCATGGAGGTCGTGACGATCGCGTTCGCGGACGACCGCGGGCATGCGAGCGCCGCGGGCGCGGTGCTCGCGCTCCAAGCGGCCGGATCGTGCGCGGCCGGCCTGCTCTACGGCTCCCTACGCCCCGCCCGCAGCCTTCCGCGCCGCCTGCTGACCTGCATCGCCGCGATGACGGCGCTGATGTCGCTGCCGCTGCTCGCCGCCGCCACCGGCTCGCTGCTCACACTGTCCGGCGCGCTGCTCCTGGCCGGGATGGCCACGGCCCCGACCATGGTCACCGGCATGACGCTGGTGCAACGCCTCACCCCGGAGGGCCAGTTGAACGAGGGCATGACGCTCGCGGTCACCGCGCTGCTCGGCGGCATAGCGGCCGGCTCGGCGACGGGCGGCTGGACGGTGGAGCACGCGAGCACACCGTACGGATACGTCGTGCCTCTCTCGGCGGCCGCGGTCGCGCTGCTGCTGTCCGCAGCGGCGAAGGCCCGGCGGCCCTGACCCCAGCCCCGGGCGGATACCGCCGCCGACAGGGCGATACGCTGCACCGCCCCCGAAGCGGGGGCCTGTATTCCGCTCAGGGGAGGGCCCATGGCCATCAAGAAGGCAACCATCCAGCAGCAGGTGGCCGCCGCCGTCGCGCAGGCCAATCCGGCCGACCGGCCCATCGTCACCATCCAGGCCATCGCAGGCCCCAGTGTGTGGCTGATGAGCATGCTCGGCCTCATAGGCCAGGCGTTTCTGACGTACTACTTCATCACCGTGACCGAGCAGGCCGTGGTCGTCCACAAGGCGGGCCGGATGAGCAATCGCCCGCAGGAGATCGCTTTCGCACTTCAGCCGGCCGAAGTTGTCGGAATGATCGGTGACGTCAAGCGCAACGCCATCTGGAGCTCGTTCCGCTTCCAGCTGCCCGGGCAGCCGCAGCCGACCCGGATGAATGTGCACCGCATCTGGCGCACCGAAATGGACCACCTGCTCGGGCTGCTGACCGGCGGCCACCAGCCGGCGGCCTGAGCCGCGGCAGGCACGTGGGCGTACACGGCCGTGGGCGTACACGGCCGTGCACACGCCTGTGCACACGCCGTACGCACGCCGTACGCACGACAAAGGCCCGGCTGCCGTAGCAGCCGGGCCTTCGCCTCACATGGGAATTGTGGAGATGGCGGGAATCGAACCCGCGTCCAACGGTGCAGAAACAGGGCTTCTCCGAGCGCAGTTCGCTGCGATTTTCTCGGCCCCGGAGATCACGCGAACAAGTCTCCGACGGGCTCAGTCACTGTTTGATTTCCCTCTACGCCCCGTGACCGGGCTTAGAGGTTTAGTTCCCTAGCTGATGCCAGGATCCGGGTCGGGAACAGCCCCGGGCTGACACCCGAAGGCCTTCGCTAGCTGCTAATTAGGCAGCGAGCGCGAAGGCGCGGGAATCGCTCTTGGAAGTGGCGATTATTGGTTGCGACATATGGTTTACGAGATCATTGCCGCTTCCTCGGCTCGCTTCCCCTGCTTCGACATCCGCTGTCGAAACCGATCATCCCCATGTTTATTTTTCAAGGTGGTGCTGGTGGTGCACACCCCGTGAGGGGCAGGTGCCATCGTACGTGACCAACGCACGACCGTGCCAGCATATTCCCCCGCGCCCACAGCTCAGGCCCGCTGACGCCGCTTCGCCGCCGAGATCACGCGGTCCGTCTCCCGCCGGTCCTGCTTCTCCCGCAGCGTCTGCCGCTTGTCGTACTCCTTCTTGCCCTTCGCCAGCGCGATCTCGACCTTGGCCCGGCCGTCCTTGAAGTACAGCGCGAGAGGCACGATCGTGTGCCCCGTCTCCTGCGTCTTCGACGCGAGCTTGTCGATCTCTGCGCGGTGCATCAGCAGCTTCCGCTTGCGCCGCGCGCTGTGGTTGGTCCACGTCCCCTGGGTGTACTCGGGGACATGCACGTTGTGCAGCCACGCCTCGTGGTCGTCGATCTGGACGAAGCCGTCGACCAGCGAGGCTCGCCCCTGGCGCAGCGACTTCACCTCGGTACCTGTCAGCACGAGACCGCACTCGTAGGTGTCGAGGATGTGGTAGTCGTGCCGCGCCTTCTTGTTCTGCGCGATCAGCTTGCGCCCTGTTTCCTTTGCCATAGTGCGGTCATTTTCGCACTACGACCCTCCCCCGAGGCCACTCAATACCGTCTGGGCCCGTTTCTCGGCCCCCTTGCCCGCCACCAGGTCCGGTGTGATGCCCCGGCCGTCGACGCTGTGGCCCGCCGGCGTGCGGTAGTGGCCGACGGTCAGCTCGGCGACCGAGCCGTCGGGAAGGCGGCTGGGCATCTGGACCGAGCCCTTGCCGAAAGTACGCGAACCCACCGTGATCGCGCGGCCGCGGTCCTGCAGCGCCCCGGTGACCAGCTCGGCGGCGCTCATGGTGCCGCCGTCGACGAGCGCGACCACCGGTCGCTCGGTGTTACCGCCCGCTGCCGCGTACAGAGCACGCTGCTCGCCTCGTATGTCGTACGTGGCCACCAGGCCGCCGTCGAGGAAGGCGGAGGCGGCGGTGACGGCCTCGGCGACCAGGCCGCCGGCGTTGCCGCGCAGATCGAGCAGGACGCCGGCCCCGGCGGGAGCGGCCCGGACCGCGTTCCGTACCTGCGTGCCCGAGCCCTTGGTGAAGGAGGCAACCTTGATCATCACGGCCCCGTCGGCGAGGTTGCGGACAGTGACCGCCTCGGTGGTCAGTGTGGTGCGCAGCAGTGTCTCGGACCACCTCCGTCCGGCGCGCTCGAGGCCCAGGACCACGCTCGTACGGTTGCCGCCGCGCAGCAGCGCCACGACTTCGGTGACGGGACGCTTGTCGACGTCGATGCCGCCGACCGTACGGAGCCGGTCGCCGGCCTTGATGCCCGCTTTGTCGGCGGGCCCGCCGGGCTGGACCCTGGCCACCTCCACACGTTGGTCGGCGGTGCGTCTGGCCCCGAGGCCGACGCCCGTGTACTCACCGTCGAGGGCCTGCTCGAACTCCTCGTACTCGCTCTTGTCATACACCGCGCCCCAGCGGTCCCCGCTGCGGCTGACGACGTCCTCGGCCGCTTTCGTGCCGGACTTGCCGTCGGCCATCGCCTCCGCGGCGGCCCTGGCGACGTCGTCGCGGTCGACGGTCGCGGCAGCGGCGCGGGCGGCAAGGGGGCGGGGCGTTTTCTCGTCTTCGCGCGGCAGACCGTCGGTTGCGGCCGCGGTGGCGAGCACGCTGGCAAAGACCAACGTCAGGGCCGCCCCGCGGCGGATGCGGCGGGGCTGAGGGCAGAACTCCGGGCCCGGCATGGCGCCCACTGTAGGACAAGCAAAGGGCGCCGTACGGCCGTTGGCCGTACAGCGCCCGGGGCGCTTGTCACACCTTGAGGTACTTGCGCAAAGCGATAAAAGCGGCCATGGCGGGCATCAGCAGCCCGATCGCGATCACCAGCGGCAGCTTGGTGACCACCGCGTCCCAGCCGATGAAGTTGACCAGCTGCATCTTCTGGGAGAGCGCCAGACCGTGGTCGATCAGGAAATACCTGCCGACGAGCAGCATGGCGGAGGCGACCAGACCGCCCAGCAGACCGGCGAAGGCGGCCTCCATGATGAACGGCATCTGGATGTAGAAGCTGGATGCTCCCACAAGTCGCATGATGCCGGTCTCACGACGGCGGCTGAACGCCGACACCCGCACGGTGTTGACGATCAGCATCAGCGCAATCACCAGCATCAGCGCCATCACGAAGAGCGCGGCGACATTCATGCCGTTCATGAGGGAGAAGAGGTTCTCCAGGATGTTGCGCTGGTCCTGGACGGACTGCACACCGTCCCGGCCGGCGAAGGCGGTCGCGACGACCTTGTACTTCTCCGGATCGTCCAGCTTGACTCGGAACGACTCCTGCATCTGGTCCGGCGTGATGGTGGAGGCGATGGGGGTGTCCCCGTACTGCTCCCGGTAGTGCTTGTACGCCTCGTCGGCCGACTCCTTCTGGACGGTGTCGACGACATCCATCTTCTTGAGATCGGCCTCGATCTGCTCCTTCTGCTGGGCGGTGACCGCTCCCTTGGCGCACTTGGGAGAGGTCGCCGCGTCGTTCTTGTTGCAGAGGAAGATCGAGACGTTGACCTTGTCGTACCAGAAGTCCTTCATCGTGCTGACCTGCTCGCGCATGAGCAGCGCACCGCCGAAGAGGGCGAGCGAAAGGGCTACCGAAACGATGACGGCGAAGGTCATCGTCAGATTGCGGCGGAGACCGACGCCGATCTCCGACAGGACGAACTGGGCGCGCATGGCGAGCTTTCAGCCTTTCAGTCTGTACGGGCTCAGTGCTGGTAGCCGTAGACGCCGCGTGCCTGGTCGCGTACGAGACGGCCCTTCTCGAGCTCGATGACGCGCTTGCGCATCTGGTCGACGATGTTCTGGTCGTGGGTCGCCATGATCACAGTGGTCCCGGTCCGGTTGATCCGGTCCAGCAGCTTCATGATGCCCACGGAGGTCTGCGGGTCCAGGTTTCCGGTCGGCTCGTCCGCGATCAGCAGCATGGGGCGGTTGACGAAGGCCCGCGCGATCGCGACGCGCTGCTGCTCACCACCGGAGAGCTCACCGGGCATCCGGTCCTCCTTGCCGCCGAGGCCGACGAGGTCGAGGACCTGGGGCACGGCCTTGCGGATCTCACCGCGCGGCTTGCCGATGACCTCCTGCGCGAACGCCACGTTCTCGGCGACGGTCTTGTTGGGGAGGAGGCGGAAGTCCTGGAAGACGGTGCCGAGCTGGCGGCGCATGTGCGGCACCTTCCAGTTCGACAGCCGGGCCAGGTCCTTGCCGAGGACATGCACCATGCCCTGGCTGGCGCGCTCCTCACGCAGAACAAGGCGCAGAAAGGTCGACTTTCCGGAACCGGACGAGCCCACGAGGAAGACGAACTCCCCCTTGGCGATGTCGAGCGACACATCGCGCAGGGCTGGGCGGCTCTGCTTGGGGTAGGTCTTGGAGACGTTGTCGAATCGGATCACGGGTGCACCACGGTCGGCCGGGGGTAGGTGTGCGTGACACTACGCGAAGGAGCCTGGCGCTCGCAGTCGACGTCGCGGGGTTGCGCATTTTGTCCCGTAACGGAACGGGCGTAATCCGGGGCGGCGCGCCGAAACGCGCGGGAGCTGGCACAGTGGTAGGGGAACAGTTGCGTTTTCTTGAGCGTTGTCGGTGGTGAAGTGTGCTTACGGTCCGCACCTGCGGCTCCGGCGCGCGGGAGGAGGAGAGCGCATGACCTACGACCGATTGGTGTGCGCCAACTGCGCGGCCCCGGTGAACGAGGGCCGATGCCCGGTATGCCGGGCGAGCCGCGAGCGGCTGCAGCAGCAGGGCCCCTTCGGCGGCCTGAACCCGGTGGCGCTGCTGACCCTGCTGGTGGTGCTGATAGCGGCGCTGGCGCTGCTGGCCGCGCACCAGACCGCGTAGACATACGTAGAGGAGGGCCCGGGACGCTGTAGCGTCCCGGGCCCTCCTCTTACGTGCTCTTACGCGCTGTGTCGCTTAGGCGACGGTGCGTCCGCCACCGACGAGGCGCGGCAGCATACGGAAGCCGATGCCACCGGCGATCATCGTCGCGGCACCGATCAGCAGGAACGTGGTCTCGGCGGCGCCGGTCTCAGCCAGCTCCTCCTTGGCCTTGCCCTGCTCGACCGGCTTGGAGCCGGCGCTGTCGGTGTCGGTGTTGTCCGCGCACTTGGCACCGTCGAGGTCGACGGTGCAGGTACCGGCGTCGCCGTTGTCACCGGTGCCGGTGCCCGGGTTGCCGGTCGGGTTCTCGGACGGGTCGCCAGTCGGCTTACCGGTCGGCTTGTCCGTCGGCTTGCCGGTGGGCTCCGTCGGACCGGGGTCCGTCGGCTCCGTCGGGCCCGGGTCGGTGGGCTCCGTCGGACCGGGGTCCGTCGGCTCCGTCGGGCCCGGGTCGGTGGGCTCCGTCGGACCGGGGTCCGTCGGCTCCGTCGGGCCCGGGTCGCCCGGCGTCGTCGGGATCGTCGGGTCATCCACACCGATGCCGGCGTCGATGCCGTTCTCGTCGGCGTTGGCCGACACCTCGAGGGGACCCACGTTGATGCCGACACCGACGGCCGAAGCGGCGCCGGCGGCGGTCAGTGACGCACCGGCGGCGATCACCGCGCCGGCGGCAATGCGCGCCACACGGATACGCGTCTTCTTGGTCATCTGGTTGCTACCCCCAGTAGCTATTCGTCAATGGAGCAGCGTCCGGGGCAACTGCCGTTGGAGGCTGTTTCGTTCGGCCCCACTCACACGCGCCCCAGTAGATACGCATGCCGCGCGTCAGCTTTCCCAAGATTTGGAAAGGCGTCAAGGCGGTTGCGCGTGCGATGTCCGGTATGAGGGAGGTTGCCTGACCTGCGGGGATGCAACTGTGACATAAAAGCGAACTGCCGCCTCGGAGGCGGCAGTTCCCTTGTCGACAAAGCGTCCTTTCACTTCTCCTGTTGCTTGCTCCAGCGAATCCGAAACTCAACCGCAGCTGCGCTGCTCATAGGGCTCTGCCGGGCCCACTGAGGCCATCAGGGTCCGGGCGGCGGGGCGGTGTCGGGTTCGGGCAGTCGGGCCCCGCGGCTTTCAGCAACGCGCACGGCGTCCCGTAGCGCTTCAGTCAGCCGCGCCGAGAGATAGCGGAGCTGGAAGGCGTCGGCTCGCGGGTCGTCGAGCAACGCCTCTGCATGGCCGAGCAGTTCGGCACCCATTCCGAGCTGAACGGACTCGATCTGGTCGGCGACCCGGGAGACGTAGCCACCTCCCTTGTCCGTGAGCAGGTAGCAGGGCTTGCCCTCAGGGCCGCTCCAGGGCAGCAGCCGGGCGGCCGGCTCCATGCCCATCAGGCGGCTCCCAGCCCGTGGATGTCCCGGGTGTCGAGATCGATCCCGTACGACGCGAGCCACAGGACCAGGCGGCGCTGTCTACGGAGTCGTTGTTCGTGCGCGAGGAGATAGGGGCGTACGAGCGCGGAGTCCTCACCCCGCAGCAACGACGGGACACGTACGCAGGCAGCGCCCTTCGGCACAGCCAGGGCTGCGCCGAAGGGCGCCCACCGGACAACCCTGTGCCGGCCACGGGCGGGGAACAGCAGTCTCAGTAACTGCTCGAAGATACGGGCGATACAGTGCGGCACGTCGACCTGCTTTCTTCAGGTGGACCACGCCCCCGGGCCGTTACCGCGGCCGCGGGGGTCTTCGGTAGTCGTACGACCACCGACCGTAGGACCCCTGCGCAGGGGGAAGGGGCAGAGTTCCTGCCCCTTCCGTCAGACAGCCAACATGCCGACCTTCACGGCGAGTTCGCCGGCGCGCCGCCGCTGGGACGGGCTCTTCGACTCCGCTTCCTCCAAGAGGATGCGGCGCGCGTAGCCGTTGTAGCGCATGGTCTCCGGGGCCGCTTCATACGCCTTGTCCAGAGCCGCCAAGGCCACTTCGGGCTGCCCGTCCAATTGGTATCCACGGGCCTCTTCAATACGGTGCCGGGCGCGCCGCGGGCGGGACGGGATCGTCGCGGCATCGGCCGCAGCGGCCTGCCTGACACTCTCCCCACCTGCGTGCAGCTCAACAGCGACGGTCACCGCATGAGCCCCCATGACAGCCCGGGAGAACGATGTGACGGGGTGGTAGTAGTCGGCCGGCAGGCGCTCGGCCATGCCTCGCGCCACATCCCAGTAGCCCCATGCAGAACCGGTATCGCCCCGGCGCGCTGCCGTGTATCCCGCCTCGAACTGGAGGGCTCCCACGATGGCCAGCACGTCATCACCGGCCCCCGGCAGCAGCGGCTCCAGGTAGCGGATCGTCCCCAAGGTCACCGCATCAGCCGCCTCGAAATGGGCCGGGCCACTGTCACGGTGCGCCTGCGCGGCAAGCCAGGCCGCCACCCCGAGCGTATGCGGGTCCTCCGATTCCAATGCCGCGACCATCCCCCGCTCGACCACACGCCACAGCAGCGAAGCGTCGGGCTGGTAGGCGATGAAGAACTGGCAGAGGCTGTACGTCTGCGACAGCAGCGATTGCGCCGAGCGCCGCTGAGCCGCCGTCTCTGATTGCCGCACACCGAGCTGCGCGTCACGGATCAACTCGGGCAGCAGAGAACCAACGACGTCTCGGTGGTTCGGTGACGAGTGCCGAGCCCTCCAGGCCCGCCCGAGGCGAGCCTCCAAGTCGGCGGCAGGCGGGGCCTCGAAGTCAGCCGTGAACGGATACGCGTCGATAGCCGCACGCACCTGCGGAAGTCGCGCATGGCCCGGACCGGCAAACAATGCGGTGGGTACGGACTGATCACCCATAAGCTCGGAGAGATCCCGTACGCGCAACGCCTCGGCGATCCGCAGCACCATGGGCAGCTTGGGCATCTGCAGTTGCCCGCCCTCAACCTGCTTCACCCAGCTCGGAGACTTACCAAGCAACCCGGCGAGCACGGTACGACTCATGCCCCGGCGGGTACGCAGGACCTGCATCCGCTGGCCGAACGCGATGGGCTCGATGAGGGGGTTAGCGGTGACATCGGACGGCATGGCCCTGCCTCTCTCTGCGCAACCCACGTCACAGGCAGAGTACGGCGCGAGGCCCCCAGGGAAACAAAGATCGGCCCACCTCACCCGAAAAGGCGCCCTACTCATAGGGGTTGGCCCAAGAAGGAGGCAGGGCCAAGCTGCATCCTGCTCGTGCGCCACCTCCGCGTCCACGGCCCGCGTCACCCCACTGCCATCTCCTCCTGAAACAAGGCGTGGGAGGCGGGCTATTCCGGCCTGCTTTTTCGCAGGTCGGTGGCAAGCTCTGGTGTCTGTCGGTGTGCGCTGACGTCTGCCTCCGTTGCCGTCAGCGATGCCGTCAACGATCAGAGGTCAGCTGGGTAGTTGAGGGGCGGAACTCCGCCTGCGTCACAGCCAGATCGGGGTGGGTTCCTCCTCGGTCGGGCAGCTTTGCCGGGCCAGGGTTCGCCCCCCGGTGTCCGGCCGAGGAGGGATCTATCCCGCGCGCCCCACTCATTCCCGCGCTACGACGCACCTGCACTAGACCAGGCCATTTCTAGTCCCATCACGCCGCCGGGAATTATCATCCAAATATTCCCTAAAGAGTCGAAACAAGTGTTCAATGGCTTGCTCATTCTCGCCCGCAGAGAATCTTCGTACATCAGCAACACGAACCTCATCCCCGAATTCAGAAAGAACCAGAGCCCACCAAGTCAACTCCGACTTCCCTTTGGTTCGACCTGCCAGCCAAGATTGAAACCCTTTCATCATCCTCAGCTCGGAGCACGCATCGAAACCATCGAGGAACGCACACACTTCACCGAACGTCTGACCCATCGTGTACATACCTGCACGACCGTCAAGAACGTTGATAAAGTCTTCAATCTGACGCACTCTATTAATCCTCTCCAGGCAGGGAGCTACCGCTTACGCGTCCACTCGTGAGCATCTGGATAGGCCCACTTCCCCTTCCACTCATCAATCGGCATTCCATCCTTGCCAGTGAATTGGTCATAGACCTTGCCATCCTTAACGATGACTGTATGATGCCCCCAGGATTCACCAGCAAGCTTGTAGTCACCAAGCGCCGGGAGCCCATCCTTGGGGGTCAGCGTATAGATTTCGCCACCGATCTTTGCTTGCAGCTTGTCCGCGAAATCATCACAGCCCGCGTTATGAACAAGTACCGGCGTACCCCCGGCGAGCACATAATACGTGTGCAGGTCGTCCACGGTGAGGTTGTAGGTCCGTGCATGCCTATCAAAGGCGCGATTGCCCGCCACAGCGACGGTGGTGCCGTCATCCGTGAGCAGTCTCATGCCAGGCTTGAGCTTGCCAGCTTCGACCCACTGCTTCTCAGTCGGTGACCAGAAGGGGTGCTCGTGCGTGGCGGTGAGTTTCTTTGGGCCGTCTTCAGTCGAGATCGTCAGTTCGTTGAAATGCTTGTCATCGTCGGTGACGATAAGGCGGGTTACCTTGCGCTTCCCGGTCTTTCCGCTCGTCGGGTCAGTCGCAAGCACCTCATCGCCGGGCCTGACATCCTCGATGTCCTTTGCAGAACCGTCAGCCATCAAAACGTCAGTGCCGGCAAGGAAGCATCTGCATCCACTCAGAGCTTTCGCTATTGCACCGGATTCTCCGTTGGTCGCGACCGAACGAGCTGCTGCTCTTCTCGCCACACCCCATTCCATTCCTGCACCAACGAGGTAGAGCCCGACAGTGACCGCCGCCTCGCCGCAATTCTCTCCCTCGAAGACACACCGCCCGACGACCTTGACCCCGAACGGATCATCACCGACTTCCAGCAGCCCCGCCGTCTTCGCCGTGCCACAGAAGGCCACATAGTCGGAACTAGGCCCACCACGCCCAAAGCAATTATTCTTGGCCCACTTTTCTATGCGGTAGCCATAGGTATCCTGGTCGGCATATCCAGCCGCATAGTTGCCCAGTTCCGTGTACTTGGGCATTCGGATGCCGTCGATCATCGGTTGGCCGTCTTTTGATGTGCCTCCACCGCCACCACTGGCTGTTCCGCCGGTGCTGCTAGTGCCTTGGCCCGCGTGGACACTCTGGCCGCTGGAGGGCTTCTGCTGATGGGGGGAGCCTGCGGGCACTGGGGTTACGCCGTGTGCAGGGCAGTCGACCTCGGCGCACATGCCGGTGGGGTCACTGGTGGTGACGGGGGCGTTGTTGGCGTAGCTGTAGCCGTTTAGCGATTGGGCGCTGTCCGTGGCGAGGACGGGGTCGACGCTGATGAACTGACCGATGCCAGGGTCGTATTCGCGGGCACCAATGTGGGTGAGGCCGGTGGCAGTGTCGGCCGGCTTGCCGAGGAATGCCTTGTCGTCCGGCCAAGTGCCCACCGCTCCCCCGCGCGGTGCACCGAATGGCATCGTGAAGCGCTTGGTGATCGCCTGAGTTGTGGCATCCAGCGCCAGGCTGCTCGTGCCATGGTGGTCGCCCGCCAGAAACGAGAGCTTCGAGGCGCCCGATTCATTCGTACGGAGCGCGATCGTCTGCGGGCCCGCCGCATATGTACGGGTCGCCCAGGTCTTCTTGGCCGCGCCCGCGACCTTGTGGTGGATCTCCGTCGCGCCCAGGTACAGGACGCTCTCCCCGTCCCCGGCCGCCCGGCGGATCAGGAGCGTGCCCTCCGCGTCGTAGAGATAGCCCGTCTTCTTCGCCCCCTCGGTCAGGGTGGCGATCTTGCCTTCGGCGTTCCAGACGAGGACCTGGGCGACTCCGGTCGGGCCTGGGCGCCCGGTGGTGTTCCCCGTCTTGTCGTAGCCGTAGCCCGGCGTGACGCCCTTGCAGTCCGGCGTCTTCGTCGTCGCGGTCAGGCTGTGGCGCTGAGACGCGCTCATGTAGCAGTAGTTGGTGGTCGTCGCGGCACCGGTCCCGGGAGTCACGGTCTCGGTGGCCCGCTGGCCGGCCGGGTTGTAGGTGTACCCGGTCCGGTACGGTGCCGGGCCGCCCAGGGCCTTGCTCGTGCAGTCGTCCGTCGACGGCGTCCATGCCTCCGTCAGACGGCGTTGACGGTCGTACGCGAAGCACTGGATGTCGGTCGCCAGCGTAGGCGCCGTATTGGGGGTGTCGGCGATCTTCGTGACATTGCCCGCGTCGTCGTACGCATAGCTCAGATCCTGCGGCTTGTACGGAGCGGTCTGAGGCGTCGTCACAAAGGAGCGGGTGAGGCGGTCCGTGCCCTGCTCGTACCGGTTGTCGAGGTACGTCATTTTGGCTTCCGCCGCGGCGGAGACACCGAGCTTCAGCTGCTGGCAGGCCCAGCTCGCTGTAGCTGGCGCCTTGCAAGTAACCCGACGTTCCCGAGTAGACGGCAGTCGGCTGGCCAGTGGGTGTGTAGCGGTTCTCGATGGTCTCCGCGGGTAGTCCGCCGGCTGCCGGTTCGGTGGAGTTCTGCACAGTGCCGTCGAGGTTGAAGGCACTCTCGAAGGTGTAACTGGTCTGTGCGCCACCGGTCAGAACAAGCGGCTCGTTGGCGTCCAGCAGCAGCTCTGTCTTCGTGGGCCGGTAGAGGGTGTCGTAGGTGAGGATCCTCTTCGTGTACGCCTTGCCGGTCGCTCCGCCGTCGTAGCGCGTGGAGCTGTCTCCGTATCCCTTGGCCAGGGTGTCGAAGGTCCAGGCTGCAAGCTTGTTGGCGTCCGTGCGCGCGGACGACCAGAGGCCCGTCTTGCGGCCGAGTTCGTCATAGCCGTAGAGCAGTCCCTTGCCCTCTGAGTCCTCGGTCCAGTCGGTCTGGTCCAACACCGTGTATCCGGTCTTGGAGGTGCCCGTGTCCGGGTCCGTCGCCGTGACCTGACGGCCGAAGAGGTCATAGGTATAGGACCACTTGGCACCGTCCGGTCCGGTGATCGTGTCCTGCTTGGCATCGCGGGTGTACGTGAAGGATGTGGACGTGTACTGGGCGCCAAGACCGCCGCCGTATTCGACGTCCGCCGGGTCGGGACCCGCGTACTCACGTCGCTCGACCGCACGGCCGAGGGCGTCGGTGATGACCCGGGTTGCCTGTCCTCCGCTCACCGCGCTCGTCGCAGTGGAGTCGCCCGTGTAGCTCGTGGTCGTGGTCCACTTCTTCACACCGAAGACATGGAAACTGCTGCTCGTGGCACGCCCGGCAGCGTCGAAGACCGTGATGGCCTGCTTGGGCGCGCCTCCGTATTCGGCCCGGGCGTACGTGCCGTTCGGTGTCTTGGCGGAGTCGTAGATGTCTGCGTACGTCTCGTAGGCCAGGCCACGAGAGTCGTATCGCGTATCCGTGAGCAGCCGCCCGCCGTTCGGTGTCGGCCTCTGTGTCTGCAGCGGGCGGAGCAGCGAGTCGAAGATCTCGTACGACGTCGTCACCGTGTCCGAGGACTTGATCGTCGAGGTGGCGATGGAGGGGACCACACCCCGCTTGAAGGTGTACGCGAAGGTCATGCTGGCCGACTGGCCGCCGTCCTTGTTGCGGTTGGGCAGCCAGACTCCCGTGAGACGGCCCAGACCGTCGTACGTCTGCTCGGTCTTCTTCAAGTTGGCGTCGTAGGTGCGCAGTGGCAGTCCGCGCACGCCGTCGAGGAAAGTGATCGTCTTGTAGGTCTTGGGGTTGGTGACAATCGTCTTCGTGAGGATTCCGGCGCCGACCGGGGAGTAGTCCGTTGTCGTCGGCTGGCCGGCCGCGTCCGTCATCCTGCGGGGACGGCCGAGAGTGTCGTACGTGGCCTTGGACATCGTCTGCCAGGTCGACGGATGGCGTTCGCCGCCTGTCGCGGTGGCCGGGTAGGCGGAAGCGCGGCCGGTCCAGGTCGCCTCGCCCTTCGTGAGGGTCTGGCTGGCAGACCAGGCAGTGGCAGCGGCGTTGTCGTAGACAATCGCTGTGTCGGCCAGGACGTCTTCGCGTTTGGCCGCTGACGCGGGCAGTTTCAGTTCTGCCTCCGCGATCGCACAGTTACGGCCGACCGTACGGGTGCGGGAGACCAGGCTGTTGATGCCCCTCGCGTCATTGCGGGCGTACCAGGTGCGGGTACAGGTGTCGTCGCTGCCGTCCTTGATGTCCCCTGTGTTGTCGACCTCGTACGCCATGCCGTAGGCGTCGTACTTCGTGACCGCACTCGCCGTGCGCCAGGTCTTGGGTCCGGTGAGATAGGTGTGGGTGGACTGCGTCCCGGTACGCACGTAGTACGACTCGATGTCGGCGTAGGACTTGTGCTGTGTCGCAGTCCTGGCCGACCAGGGGGTGTTGACCGTGACGCCGACAGGGGTGCCGCCGTTGTAGGTGATCTGCTGGCGGGTGTCTTGGAGGTGTCGTCGGCGAGCGGGGAGCAGTTGGAGACCGTGCAGCGTTCGGCGTAGGTGAAGTTCACCCGGCCCGGCGCCTCAGCGGTGAAGAGGGTGTCGGAGCGCTGTCCGTAAAGGATCTTGTTCAGATAGCCGCTCGGCGTGTACCTGGCATCGGCGGTGCCGGCCTTGTTCTTGCGGTAGTGGTTGGTTTCGGCCGTGTACCAGTACGACATGGCGTTGCCGTGGGTGTCTTCGACGTAGTCGAGGTTCCAGCGCCAGGCCTGGTTCAGCCAGCGTTCGCCGAAGGCGTCGCCCTGGGTGTATCCGGGCTCGCCGGAGTCGTCGCCGAAGACGGGAACGGTCCATACGGAGTTGGTGCGCTCAGTGTCTGCGCCGCTCAGCTTGTTGAGACCGAACACGTACTTCGTGCCGTCGCCGGTGGTGACGGTCCAGTGTTCACCGTTGTCGTCGCCGTTGGCGGCGCCCGTGCCGTAGGCGACGGTCGACGCGTCGTCGTTCTTCAGCCGCCACTTGCCGGTGATGTCGTCCTTGACGAGTTCGGTCGACCTGCCGTTGAGGACAAGGGAGGCGTTCTCGTACTTCCAGCACAGGTCGTACTGTTTGTCGTGCCCGTCCTTGTCGCACGAGCCGTACTTTCGCTCGATGTAGGAGACAGTGGACAGGTCGAAGCCCTCGCCGACCGAAGTGCCCTGATTGTTCGTCGCGGCGGTACGGCCGTCGATGCTGCCCGAGTCGTACGTCAGATTCAGGGACGGTGACGGACCCGCGGCGGCCTTGGGGGCATCCATCGGATACGACCAGGTGAACGAGCCCGACGATCCGCCGGACTCCCAGGTCGAGGAGGAGGCGAGCGGGGTGGCGGAGTAGTCACCTGCTCCGGAGGGGGACGGCCCGGGGCCCGAGGCGGTCACGGCGAGCACGGTCGGGGCGGCCAGACTCACGGCGGCCGACAGGCTCTGGGCACGGACGGCATTGCGGGAGTTCAGCGGGGTGAGCGTACGGCACTTGGCGAGCTTGGGCGTGGTCAGCGCGCAGGCGGGGAGCTGTGAGAGCCGCAGTCGGCTGGACCAGCCGCCGCCGATGGCGGAGGCGAAGGAGGCGTAGTCGACGGTCAGTTCGGCCTTGCCGGGCTGGTTCGTCTGCGCGGTGAGCAGGACACCGCGCACCCCGGCCGCCTTGGTGGTCTTGCGGTCGAGGACGCTGATCCTGGCTTGTCCGGCGACAGTGCGGGCGGGCTTGGCAGACATGCCGGTCTTGACGGTCACAGGGATTCCACCGACCGTGGTTCGCGCGCTCGTACCCGTGAGCGTCATCGTGGCGGTCCCCGGGCCTGGCCAGTGGGCGCGTTGCTGCTGGGAAGCCCGGGCGGCATCGGAGGCGTTGCCTGCCTTCTCCTGGGCCACTCGCTCGCGCGCCTTCCTGGCACCGGTGGCGCTCAGCTCCTTGACCTTGCCCTCGCGCGGCTTGGGGACCACGGGACGGCCGGGACCGCCGTCGGCCGCCTGTGCCGCTTGCGCAACGGGGCTCAGCCCCGCCGGCACGGCGAGGACCGCGGCGAGAGCCGTGATCACCCAGGTCCGCGCTCCGGTGCCTCTGTGACGTGCTGTTGAACCCCTGCCCATGACCCCAACCCCCATGATGTCGCGTACGCACCAGCCGTACGTACGCGCCGATGCAGCTCAAGAAGTGCGTTGTGAAACGCGATCGCTCGACCGCCCGGTCCGGGGTGGGACCACTCGCCGCGGAACGCGATGTGGTGGTCCCACCCGGAGCTGGGCGGTCAGTCGCCGATCACGGCCTCGATCTGGTCCTTGCCGGCCATGGCTCCTGCCCAGAGGCGGACCTCACCGATCCGCGCGGGGAGGAAGTGACCCCAGGCCGTGGAGCTGTAGCCCTTGCCCACGGCGAGGTCGCCCGAGCCGACGAGGGCGGAGTAGGCCTTGTCGCTGTCGTTCTGGTCGAGGCCGACGTACAGGCGGATGACGGGGCCGTCTTCGGAGAGGGCGTCGAAGATGCCGGTCAGGCGGACGGGGGAATCGAGAGCAGCGTCCTCGTCGGAGCTGACCCAGGTGCTTGTGCCGTCCTTGTTGACCCGGCCGAACCGCCAGTAGCCGACGGGCACGGTGTGCTCGTCGCCGTCGTCGTCGACCTCGGTCTTCGTGCCGGTCAGCTCGAACCAGAGACCCCAGGAGGAGCCGTCGGCGGTGCGTTGTCCGACGACCTGCCCGACGTATCCGGCCTGTTTGGTCAGCAACTTGGCCGTGTCCAGCTGAACGCTGGTGGTGACAGTGAAGGACGCGGAGTCGTCGACCACGGGCCCTGCGGTGGTCGCGGCACCGTCCGAGCCGTCCAGGACGATCGACTCACCATCGAGCGTGGCGCCACCGGCCAATGACACGGTGCGCCCGTAGCCGGAGGTCGTGTCGGCAACGGTGGTCCCGCTCGCGCCCTCGGCGTTCCAGCTCCCGACCAGCTCGACGTCCGGGAGACCGGACGTGCCGGACAGGGTTCGGGCTTCCTGGGCTACCTCCTCCGGCTGCAGGGCGTACTGCCAGACTGCGACTTCGTCGATGGATCCGGCGAAGTGGTCTATGTACACGTCGTTGTACATCAGGCGGCCAATCTGCAACGGGCCGTCCGCGGTCCAGGCAGTGCCGGTGTCGGCAGTTCCCTGCAATTGACCGTTCACGTAGAAGCTGGCCTTGTGGGCAGCCACATCATGAATTGCGGCGACGTGCGTCCAGACCCCCTTCGGCACAGACTGCTTCGCTTTGATCTCGTGCATGTTCGAACCGCCGACGGACGACGTCGACAGCACACGCATACTCCAGCCCGCCGTTCCGTGGGACACCATGAACGGGCTGTACTGACGACCCCACGGGCTGCTGGAGGATGACTGCTGGCTCAAGGCCGTAACTGTTTTGGTCGCCGAAGGATTCAGCCGCACCCATGCTGAAACCGTGTACGACGATCGGGTCTCGAGTACCGGCCCGGACGTTGCCGCGAACCCATTTACACCGTCGAGTTGGAGGCCCTTGTCCTGTTTCGACGTCTTCAGTGGATTGCCCTGAGCGTCGTACCGGACTTCCCCTCGACGCCCCAGGTCGTCGCGAACCGCACCCGCAGACAGCGTCGCGTTGTCCTGGTTGGCGGCGTCCGCGGTCGACGAGTCCAGCGCCTGGCCCGAGTCCTCGTCGAAGTGCCACCGCCCCACAGGCCCCGGTCCGTCCTGTACCAGGAAGGACACCACCTGCGACGCACCCCATCGGCCCACGTTGTCCTTGGCCCGTACTTCCAGTTGGTACGTACCCGGGAGCTGCGGAGTGATCGTCTCCGTCACACTCGCGCCGGTGTTCTTCGGTGTTCTCCACACCGTCTCGGTCGACTGCTTGTATTGATAGGCGACATTGTTCGCGTCACCGGTCGCGGGAGAGAAGGTGAAGGAGCCTGGTTTGCCCGGCCCGCCGCCCGGTGCGCAGGCCGTCGTGGTGCACGGCATGTATATGGAGTTGAGCGTCACCGTCGGCGCCTTCGGGGCTGTCTTGTCGACCTTGAAGTAGCAGGTCACGCTGCCGGGCGAGGTCAGCCAGTTACCGAAGTTGTTCCAGTACGACCTGGTCCACGCCTGCACGCGGTAGAGAGGCCCCTCCTCAAGTGTCTGCGGCACAGAGGGCCTCGCCGCCTGCCCCGTGCCGAGAGAGCCGGATGTCGGTGACATGAAGTCCGGAAGCGCGGTCCACGTCGTGCCGGTCTACTTCTGCACCTGGAAGCGGACCCGTAGCTGCGCTTCGGGTGACCCGCCGACCACGGTGCGCGCGGTGGCCGAGAGCTGTGGCGTGGGGTCGCTGATCGTCCCGGGAGCATCGACCTTCGGCAAGCAGGACAGTCCGGTCCCGGTGACGAAGCCGAACGGTGTGGGGGAGTTGGGCTTTCCTACGTAGTCGACCACAAGCGTCGCGTCGTTCTTGAACCTCTTCCAGGCGCTGGTGTCCCCCTCGTCGTGGGCCCTGAGCATGAGCGTCAGTCGCGCGAACTTGCCCGCCGCGAAGTTGCGCACCGTCGCCGTGAGGTTCTCGTTCGTCTCGTCCGCGTTGTCCGCGAAATCGATGGGGGCGTCCGGGGTGTCCGGGTCGCAGAGTGAGCCCCGGCCCGCCGAGACGTTCCTGTCGACCATCAGATCCAGCTCGCCGGGCCGGCTGGACCACGCCGTCGACGAGGAGATGTTGTTCGTACGAACCAGATCCACCCAGCGCGGATCGCACTGGAACGCCCAGGGTTCGGTCACCCGGAAGGTCGCACCCAGGATGTGCTTGCCCGCAAGGTTGGCCGGCGAGAACTCGTAGTAGAGCCGCTGCACATGGCCGGGGCCGCAGTAGTAGCCGCCCCATGTGCCGCACCTGCCGACACCCTTGCCGCGCTCACCGCCGTCTTCGTCCTGGTTGTCGAAGTTGTAGAACCTGTACCCGTCCGAGCGCAGCAGGGTCCGCTCCGCCTCGCCCCAGCTGACCGTCGGGTCGATGTAGAGCGGGAATGCCGAGGCGTCGGTCTCCTTGAGCATCTTCGCGTCAGGGGCCAGGCTGATGGCGTTCTTGCCCACCTGGATGGGCAGATCTGCCGTCTCATCCCCTGGGACGGGTCCGGCGGTGCGGTCCCCATGCGCGGCGGGCCTCGTGGTCGCTGCCCGTGCCGAGGCAGCCGGTCCGGACGCCGGTGAAGCCTTGCCCGACGAGTCCCACATCATCGCGGGAGGAGCGGAGAACACCTCGGTGGCGTTGGCGTCCACCGCCGTCATTCCACCGCCCTCGGTCGGAGACAGCTTCAGCCCGGTGGCATGTGCCGAGAACGTGATCTTCTTCAGTTCCGGGTCGGAAGCCGCTTTGGGCGTCTTGACCACCAGAACCTCGCGGAAGCCCTCGACCGTGGCCGTCATCCGCAGGTCGATGTCCGGGAGGACGTTCGCGTACACGGCGCTGTTGCCGTCGAGCGTGGGCTCGGGCAGCCGGCCCGGCCAGCCCAACGCCAGGGTCCTGCCGTCGCGAGCGATCTTCACGAGGCCAGTGCCGGCGCCGCCACCCGAGAATGTCAGGTCGACTGCTGCCGCCTTCGGCGCGACGGTCCCGTCAGAACGCTGCTCCAGCGTGGCGTCCGGCTTGACCCAGGAGCCGCCCCGGCTCTTCACCCGTACCGGGACCGCCGACTGTTCGAGCCGGAAGGTGAACCCGTCGGGATTGGCGTAGGTGGTGGCGAACTCGGTACGCGCGCCGACGACCTCGACCCGCTTGCCCGTTTCAGCGGCACGGGCAAGTGCCCTCTGCTCCACACTGGCCGACGGACCGGCGGCATGCGCCGGAGCGGATAAGAGCACCGGCATCCCGGCCCACGCAAGCGTCCCGACAAGGGCCGCCGTGATGGTTCTTCGGCGCCACCATTTCAAGGCACGTGCAGACATTCCCCGTCCCCCACCCCTATAAGAACAAACGTTCTTAAGCCTGCCGCATGCTCTCCGTTACGACCTGCACACGTCAAAGGTTTTGGAGGACGAATCCCTCACGTCGGAACGACCTGGCTGGTTCCACACCCTGGGAAAGCCGAGATTACGACCGACCGGCAGCCTCCACATATCAGAGGTTGACTCAAATTCGATCACCGGCTACCACCGGAAACACCATCGGCGCCGGCTCCCGAAGGACCCCGGCGCCGTGGCCTGATGAGTGTGCGGTTACTTCTCCTGCTGCTTGCGCCAGCGAATTCCCGCTTCGAGGAAGCCGTCGATCTCGCCGTCAAGTACCGACTGGGGGTTGCCCACTTCGAACTCCGTACGCAGGTCCTTGACCATCTGGTACGGGTGCAGGACGTAAGAACGCATCTGGTTACCCCAGGAGTTGCCGCCGTCACTCTTGCCGAGGGAGTCCATGAGGGCCTGCTCCTCCTGGCGGCGGCGCTCAAGAAGCTTGGCCTGGAGGACGTTCATCGCGCTCGCCTTGTTCTGGATCTGGGAGCGCTCGTTCTGGCAGGAGACGACGATGCCGGTCGGGATGTGCGTGATGCGCACGGCGGAGTCCGTCGTGTTGACGCCCTGGCCACCGGGGCCGGAGGCGCGGTAGACGTCCACGCGCAGTTCGGACTCGTCGATCTCGACATGGTCGCTCTGCTCGACGACCGGCAGCACCTCGACGCCGGCGAACGACGTCTGGCGGCGGCCCTGGTTGTCGAAGGGCGAGATGCGCACCAGGCGGTGCGTGCCCTGCTCGACGGAGAGCGTGCCGTAGGCGTACGGCGCCCGCACGACGAAGGTGGTCGACTTGATGCCGGCCTCTTCCGCGTACGACGTCTCGTAGACCTCGGTGGAGTAGCCGTGGCGCTCGGCCCAGCGCAGATACATACGCTGCAGGCGCTCGGCGAAGTCGGAGGCGTCGACGCCGCCGGCCTCGGCGCGGATGTTGACCAGCGCCTCGCGCTCGTCGTACTCGCCGGACAGGAGCGTACGGACTTCCATCTCGTCCAGCGCCTTGCGGACCGCGGCGAGCTCGGACTCCGCCTCGGCCTGGGCGTCCGCGTCGTCCTCGTCCTCGGCGAGCTCGAAGAGCACACCGAGGTCGTCGATCCGCCCACGGAGCGCCTCGGTCTTGCGGAGCTCGGCCTGGAGGTGCGAAAGCTTGCTGGTGATCTTCTGCGCCGCCTCGGGGTCGTCCCAGAGGGACGGTGCCGCGGCCTGCTCCTCGAGCACAGCGATGTCTGCCCTCATCCTGTCGAGGTCCAGGACGGCCTCGATCGACCCCATGGTCGAGGAGAGGGACTTCAGCTCTTCGGATACATCGACGACTGCCACGCCCCCAGCGTAACGGCTGGGCGCGGCGGCCCGACCCGCTAGGGCTCGGAGGGTGCCGACTGCTTCGAGTCCTGCGGCGGCGCGTCCGTATCGCCGTCGCTGGTGGCCAGCCAGCCTCCGACGCCCACCACCGCGGCCAGCACCAGTGCCGCCGCCCCCAGCGTGATGCGGCGCTTGCGGACCGCGTCCGACTTGTGGCGGGCCGAGCCCGGGCGGCGTTGGCCGGGGGTACGGGGGGCGCGGGCCGTGCCGCGGGCGCCGCCTGCCAGCTCGTCCGGGGCCGGGACCCGCATCGAGGTGTGGGTGTCGCGGTTGGAGTCCGCGGGGGCGGCGCCGGGGACGAGCGGGACGGCGCCGCGGCGGCGGGGCTCGTCGGGGGTGGTCGGAGTCACCTCCGCGTACGGCTCCGAGGGTGGCTCGGCATCCGGCTCGTCGACGTCCAGCGGCGGCATGCCCGCGAGGAGCGGGAGCAGGTCGTGGAGGCGGGTGGCCAGTTCGGAGGCGCGAAGGCGGGACGCGGGGGCCTTGGCCAGGCACTGGACGATGAGCTGCCACAGCTCGTCGGGGATGCCCGGGAGCGGGACCACGGTCTCGGTGACATGGCGGCGCAGGACCGCGCCGGGGTGGCCGCCGCCGAAGGGTGTGAAGCCCGCGAGGAGCTCGTACAGGACGGTGGCGAGGGCGTAGATGTCGACCGCGGCCCGCGGCGGCAGGCCCTCGACGATCTCGGGGGCGATGTAGTCGGGGGTGCCGATGATGCCCGACGGGTTCGGGGCGTGGCCCGCCGAGGGGCGCAGTGCCTTGGTGCGGCGCGGGGTGTCGATCAGCTTGGCGACGCCGAAGTCGGTGAGCAGCGCCGGGTGCGAACCGGCAGGGCCGAGCGGGCCCTCCATGTCGAGGAGGATGTTCTCCGGCTTGACGTCGCGGTGGACCACTCCGGCGGCATGGGCCGCGGCGAGGCCGTCGGCGACGTCCGCGATGATCGCGACCGCCGCTTCGGGGGCGAGGCGGCGCTCCCGGTCGAGGCGGGTGCGCAGATCGGTGCCGCGGACGAGGTCCATGACGAGCGCGAGGTCGTTGCCGTCGACGACGAGGTCGCGGACGCCGACGACCTTGGGGTGGTCGAGTCCGAGCAGGGCCGTCCGCTCCTGGACGAAGCGCCCGACGAGCTCCTGGTCCGAGGCCAGGTCCTCGCGCAACAGCTTGATGGCGACGGGCCCTTCGGGTCCCTCGCCGAGCCACACCGTGCCGGCGCTGCCCCGCCCCAGGATCTGGTGGGCCGTGTACCGGCTGCCGATATTCCGTGCCAAGACTGCTCCCTCAGCGGCTGGCGTTGCCCGCTGTGTCTACCCGGGGGACGACCCCCGGACCCCCGGCCCGAAAAGAAGGCCGGGCACCGTGGCGGACGGCGACACGCGAGGCGCACCTGAGTAACGTACGCGGGCATCGGGGGGCTGTGTGCCCCGGATGGCGCCAACCTTCACTTCTGCGGGGGAAAATCACCCCGCAGAAGTCGACAAAGCTACTGAGTCACTACTGTCCGGCGCCCGAGCCGTTGCCGGTGCCTCCGGTGCCCGGGTCCGAGCCGCCGAGATTCGAGATCCACTTCGTCACCTTCGAGATGCCGTCGCCGATCGCGTCCCAGTAGCTCTGGCCCTGGGAGACCCAGTCCTGGAGGAACAGCTCCCACGCCAGCCAGCCCGCGCCGACGAGAATCAGGACGGTGAAGAGGCAGCCCTTGAGGCAGCCGAGTCCCGGGATCCTCATGCGGTTGGGGTTGGGCTGGCGCGGCTGCCTCGGCTGGCGCGGCGCGGGCTGCTGGGGCGGCGGCGCGTACTGCTGAGGCTGCGGCGGCGGGGCGTACTGCTGCCGCTGTGGCGGGCGCTGTTGCTGAGGACGCTGCTGCTGAGGGCGCTGTTGCTGAGGCTGCGGCGCGTACTGCTGCGGTTGCCGCGGCGGCTGCTGCGGTGGCCTCTGCTGCTGGCGCTGCGGACGCCGGCGCAGCGGGTCCTGACTCGGGTCGAGGTACTGGACCTGTGTCTGCTCGTTGCGGTCGCGGGCCGCCTGCAGCTGGGACTGCCAGGGGTGCGGGTCCTCCGGACGCGGCTGACCCGGCGGTACGGGCGGCATCACCGTGGTCGGGTCGCCGCTCTGCGGGGGTCCGGACTGCGGGGCGCCGGTCTGCGGCAGGAAGCTGGTCGCGGCGTTGGGGTCGTACGACCCCGCGTTGCTCGGCAGGACCTGCGTCGGGTCGGCCGCACCAGGCGCCTCGGGCACCTGAGCGGGAGAAGGGTCGGGCGCGAGCAGCGCGGCGACGCCGAGCGCGGCGTCGACCTGCGCGGGCGTGGAGTGCACGCCGACTCCGGCCGCGACGGTACGCAGTCCACGGGCGAGGTTCTCGGCGCTGGGCCGCTGAGTCGGCTCCTTGCGCAGGCAGCGCTCTATGACCGTCCACAGCGGCTCGGGGACGGTGGTGGGGCGGCGGGGCTCCTCGCTGAGGTGGCGGTGGAGCACCTCGAGGGCTGTGCCGCCCGCGAACGGGGGCCTGCCGGTGACCAGTTCGTACAGCAGGATGCCCGCGCCGTAGATGTCGACGGCGGAGGTCTGCGGACGGCCCTCGGCCGACTCCGGCGCGACATACGCGGGCGTGCCGACGAACTCGTGCGTACGGGTCAGGCCCGGGGAGTCCGCGAGGCGCGCGATGCCGAAGTCGGTCAGCATCGGGTGCATCTGGCCGTCGGCGTCGGTCTTGAGGAGTACGTTCGCGGGCTTGAGGTCGCGGTGGACGACGCCGTCCGCGTGGCTTGCGGCGAGCGCGTCCGCGATCTGGGCGGTCATCAGCGAGGCGGCGACCGGGCTGAGCGGGCCGTTCTCGCGGAGGTAACGGTGCAGGTCGGGGCCGTCGACGAGGTCCATGACGAGGGCGAGGAGATCCCCCTCGACGACCAGGTCCCGGGTGCGCACGATGTTCGGGTGGGTGAGGCGGAGCAGGACGGAGCGCTCGCGCAGGAAGCGCATCACCACGTCCGCGTCGTTCGCAAGCTCCTCCTTGAGGACCTTGATCGCGACGGTCTCGCCGGGCTGGCCCGCGACGGCCGCCTCGGCGCCCGCGGTCTCCCGCTGGCTGGCTCGCCAGACGGTGCCCGTGGCGCCGCGCCCGAGGGGCTCCTCGAGCAGGTACTTGCTGCCTACCGGCCGCACGTCATGCGCTCCCTGCTGATCGTGGTCCTTGCATGGTCCCGGGCCCCTGTGGCCGTTGCTCGGAGGCGCGGTGGCCCGCCCGGGTGTCCGACCCACTTTAGTGCCGCCGGACACGTCACCGGCCGGTCGTCTGCCCGACTTCCTCCTGCGCATCCCTTCCTGATGGACCGCTGGTCGTGTTCGAAAGGAAGACGCGGGCATCGTACGGATGGTTGCCGAAGAGCCGTGCCGCGAACGTCACGCACGTTCCGGATCAGATCCCAACCAGGCATTTTTACGCCCAGAGCCGACCAATCAAGATCACGTACTGGTGGTCCCCGGGCGTGTTGTCAGTGGCAGGTGCGAGGATGCCCTCAGCACGGAGTCGTGGGGGCGGGAGCCCTGTGGCGCGTGCCGACCTGCCGGGTGGGGGCGATCACAGGGCGGCTCCCCCGCCGGGCACCCCGCGCAGAAGGGATTGCTGACGGCGATGCAGATCCGGCTGACTGTCCTCGCGCCGCGCAGCGGCCGATCCGCGACCGCGGGGCATGCCTCCGTGGGACACGCCTCGGCGGGACATGCCGCGTGTCACGCCTGCGACGTGCTGATCACCGCGCCTGCCGGGACGGCGCTGGCCGCCGTGGCCTCCGGCCTCGCGGCGGCCGTCTCCGGCCCCGATGTCTCGGGTTCCGTCGTGCTGTACGCGGGCCAGGAGCGGCTCGACGCGCAGCGGCGCACGCTGGGCGAGCCGCCGCTGGTGGACGGCGCGGTGCTCTCCCTTCAGGTCCCCGGTGAGGACGAGTCTCCCGGGGCGGACGCCTCGGCCCAGCTCCATGTGGTCGCCGGTCCCGACGCGGGCGGGGTCCATCTGCTGCACGGCGGCCAGATCAGGATCGGCCGCTCCGCCGAGGCGGACGTACCGCTGGACGACCCGGACGTCTCGCGGCTGCACTGCGCGGTCACGGTCGCCGAGGACGGCCGGGTGACGGTCGCCGACCTCGGCTCGACGAACGGCACCACGCTGGACGGCGCGGCCCTGAGTGCCCGCCCGGTCAGACTGCCCGCGGGCGCGCTGCTGCGACTGGGCGAGTCGACGCTCCGGGTCACCCCGTGCGACCGGACGCCCGCGCTGCCGACGGCGCCGGACGGCGAGGGGCATCTGCGGGTGACCCGGGCGGACGGGGCTGGTCCGGCCGGGTCCGGTTCCGGTGAGGCCCATTCCGGTTCCGGTGGCTCCGGTCCCGGTGGCTCCGGTCCCGGTGGAGCCGCGGCGGGGGCCTTCGGACCTGGCGGGTCGGCTCGGGGCGGATCGGCTTCGGGCGGGGCCGCACCGGGCGGAGTCGGTCCGGGCGGAGTCGGTCCGGGGGACGACGGCCCCGGCAGCTCCGGACCCCGCAGCTCCGGTTCCGGCGGATCAGCCCCTGGCGGCTTCGGGCCGGGCGGCTCGGGGCACGGCAGCTCCGGTCCGGCCGATCCCGGACATCGCCGACCGGTTCCCAGCTGGGCCCGCCGGGACGACGCCGGTGCCGGTGCCGGCAACGGCGGCTACGGCCCCGACGCATCGGCTACGGGCGCTTCCGGATCGGGCGCTTCCGGGCACGGTGGCTCCGGCGCGCGCGGTGCGGCTCCGGGCAGTCCCGGGTCCGCCGACCGGGCTCCCCACGCCTCGGGCCCCCGCGAAGCCCCCCAGGCAGGCGATCAGCGCCGCGTGCCCTTCCCGTACGACCCCACCGCTCCCGCAGCCCCGACGAGCGCCGGGCGCGGCGATGCCGAGACGCTCTATACATACGACACGTACGGCACATACGGCCCCGACGGCAGCGCCCACGGCGACGCCATGCACTCCAGGGCGGACGAGACCCACGAGGTCCCCGAACCGCCCGAGGCGCACAGCCCCGCAGCTCCCAGCGGCCCGCCGCGCCAAGCCGCCCCCTTCCGCGGCACGCGCCTGCCCGACGGCGCCACCCCCCGCAGACGCGGTATAGGAGCCTGGGCACGGCGGCTCGCCGGAGGCCGGGAGGAGCCTGTTCCGGAGCTCCCGCCGCAGCCCGGATCGCGCAGCGCCGCGACACGCGCCGTCGAGAGCTGGCCCGATCCGGCCGCGGTGCTGCTCACCGCGCTCGGCCCCGGCCCCCGGCTCTGGGAGCGGGGAGCGGGACATCCCGAGTCCCTTGTGCTCCGCCTCGGCACCACCGACCGGGCCGAGCTGCCTGCCGTGCCGGTGACCGTCGGCCTGCGCGAGGCCGGTTCGCTCGGGCTCGCCGGGCCCAGGGCGCGGCTGGCCGGTCTTGCCAGGTCTGCCGTGGCGCAGCTCGCCGCGCTGCATTCGCCTGTCGATCTGGAGATCGTGCTGATCTCCACGGACCGGTCGCGGAGCCTGGAGGAGCGCAAGAGCGAGTGGGCCTGGCTCGGCTGGCTGCCGCATCTGCGGCCCGCGCACGGCCAGGACTGTCGACTGCTCCTCGCCTACGACCGGGACCAGGCCACCGCCCGCAGTGCCGAACTCACCCGCCGCCTGGACGACGGGCCGCTCGGCCCGGGCTGGCCGAGCGCCGAGCGCCGGGCCGTCACCGAAGCCGCCGCGCGGTACGAAGGCGCGCGTACCGTCGTCATCATCGACGGGGACCCCGGATCGGCCGCGCTGCGCGAGACGACGGCGAGGCTGGCCGGCGCCGGACCCGCCGCCGGGATCCATCTGATCTGTCTGGCCGAGACCCCGGCCGCCTCGCCGCTCTCACCCGTCCCCGCGACCTACGAGGCGGCGTGCGCGGCCTCGCTCGCCTTCCGCGAGTGCGGTGCGGTCGCCCTGCTCAGCGGTGATGTGGCGACCGCGCTGCGGCTGATGCGTACGGCCGGCGGGCAGCCCGTCGGGCACGGCACGGTCGGCGCGGTGGACGCGGTCTCGGCGCCCTGGGCGGCGCGCTTCGGGCGCGCCGTCGCGCCGTTGCGCGCCGAGGGCACCGGCACACACCTCGACCGGGTCGCGGCGCTGCCACGTTCCGCGCGGCTGCTGGACGAGCTGGGTCTCGCCCGCGCCACCCCCGCATCCCTGATGGCGCGCTGGGCATCGGCGGGCGACGGCACCGCGGTGCTCGGCGCGGGTCCGCGCGGCCCGCTCACCGTCGATCTCACCGAAGAGGGCCCGCATCTGCTGATCGAAGGCCCGGCGGGCAGCGGCCGCACTGAGCTGCTGCGCTCCGTCGCGGCCTCGCTGGCCGCCGCGGGACGCCCGGACCGGCTCGGGCTGCTGCTGGTCGACGGAGCCGGCGGCGAGCGCGGCGAAGGACTGGCCGCCTGTACCGAACTACCTCATGTCACCGAGCATTTGATGGCCTCGGACCCGGTCCGGATGCGGGCGTTCGCGCAGGCGCTCGGCGCCGAGCTGAAGCGGCGGTCCGAGCTGCTGGGCAGCGTCGGTTTCGCCGAGTGGCACACCCAGCGCGAGGTGGCCGACCGGATGGTGGGCCAGCGCCCGCCGACCGCCGCCGAGCAGCGCGGTGACCTCGACTCCCCCGCCAGCGGCACGCTCCGGCTGCGCCCCGGGGCCCGCACGAAGGCCGAGGGTCCGCCTCCGCTGCCGCGGCTCGTCGTGCTGGTGGACGACTTCGACGCGCTGGTCGCACCGGCGCTCGGCAGCCCCGGGCGGCCCGCGGCCGGTTCGGTCGTACGGGCCCTGGAAACCGTGGCCCGGGACGGCGAGCGGCTCGGTGTACATCTGATAGCGACGTCCGCGCGTCCCGACCGTACGGCCGACACCGAGTTGGCACAGGGTGCGCGGCTGCGTGCCGTGCTGGATGCGCCGCCCGCCGCGCCGGGGCCGGACGACCCTGCTCCAGGGCGAGGCAGGCTCGGGCATCCGGACGGCCGGGTGACCCCGTTCCAGAGCGGCCGGGTGACGGGACGCATTCCGCGTACGGCGACCTTGCGTCCCACTGTGGTGCCGCTCGAGTGGGAGCGGATGGGTGACCCGCCGACCCGTCGGCCCGTTCGCGAACTGGGCAATGGGCCAACGGACTTGGCACTTCTGGCCAGTGCCCTGGAGCGAGCTGCACGATCAGTGGACGCGACTCCGGTTCCGCCGCTGAATCCGGCCCGCCCCTGAGTGACGGCACAGGCCCGCCCTTTGACCTGACATCACGTCACAAGGCCATCACAAAAGGCTGGTTGACGCCTGGTGCGGTATTGCGGCCCTCCAGTACCGGGCGTACACCTGTCGGCACGGGACAGGGCACGGGAGAGACGGGGCAGTGATGCGCACAACTCTTCGCACGGGCAGGACCGCAGTGGTGTTCGCCGCCATCGGTGCTCTCGCACTCGCCGGTTGCGGCGACAACAAGGACGACAACAAGGCAAAACCGGGCGAGGGCAAGGGCAAGGAGTCCGCGGCGACCGTCCAACTGCCCAAGCTGAACGGCGAGAAGATCGAGGTCGTGGCCGTCTGGACCGGCCCCGAGCAGGAGAACTTCACCAAGGTCCTCAAGGAGTTCGAGAAGCGCACCGGGGCTTCCGTCACCTTCGTCCCCACCCAGGACGCGATGCTCAACTACCTCGGTACGAAGATCGCCGGCGGTCAGCCCCCGGATGTGGCACTCCTCCAGCAGGTCGGCGCGCTCCAGCAGGCCGTGCAGCGCAAATGGGTCAAGCCGCTGGGCGCCGAGGCCAAGGCAGAGCTGGCGAAGAACTTCACCAAGGGCTGGCAGGATCTCGGCGCGGTCGGCGGCACGCAGTACGGCGTCTACTTCAAGGCCGCCAGCAAGTCCCTGGTCTGGTACAACGCCAAGGCCTTCGAGAACGCGGGCGCGAGCGAGCCGAAGACCTGGAAGGAATTCCTGTCGACGGCCGAGACGATCTCCGCCTCCGGTGTCACCCCGGTCTCGGTCGGCGGCGCGGACGGCTGGACGCTCACCGACTGGTTCGAGAACATCTATCTCTCCCAGGCGGGACCCCAGAAGTACGACCAGCTGGCCAAGCACCAGATCAAGTGGACCGACCCGTCCGTGAAGACCGCGCTGACCACGCTCGGCGAGCTCTTCGGCAAGCCGAACCTGATCGCGGGCGGCGCCGACGGCGCGCTCCAGACGGAGTTCCCGGCATCGGTCACCCAGACCTTCACCGGTGGTGAGCAGCCCAAGGGCGCAATGGTCTTCGAGGGCGACTTCGTCTCGGTCAACATCGCGCAGACCGACGCCAAGATCGGTACGGACGCGAAAGTGTTCCCGTTCCCGGCGGTGGGCGCCGAGCCTCCGGTGGTGACCGGCGGCGATGCGGCCGTGGCGCTGAAGGACTCCAAGGGCGCGCAGGCCCTGCTGACCTTCCTGGCCTCCCCGGACGCTGCCAAGATCTGGGCCGAGTCGGGCGGGTTCATCTCACCGAACAAGTCGCTCGACGTCTCCGCGTACGCCAATGATGTGCAGCGCGATATCGCCAAGGCGCTGATCGCGGCGGGCGACACATTCCGCTTCGACATGTCGGACCAGATGCCGCAGTCGTTCGGCGGTACGCCCGGCAAGGGCGAGTGGAAAGCACTCCAGGACTTCCTGAAGAACCCGAAGAACGTCGCCGGGACCCAGCAGAAGCTGGAGTCGGACGCGGCCAAGGCGTACAAGAGCTGAAGCGGTGACAACTGCGGCGACCGCGAGGGGCTCCGTACGTCCGACGCCCCCCGCCGACAAGCGCAAGAGCGTGACAGGCACACGTAAGATCATCGCGGTCGGCTTTCTGCTGCCCGCGCTGGTGCTGCTGGGCGCGCTCGTGGTCTACCCGATCGGGTACTCGGTCTACCGGTCCTTCTTCGACCAGTCCGGCAGCGGGTTCGCCGGGATCGACAACTACAAGGAGATATTCACCGAGGACACCATCCTCACCGCGGTCAAGAACAATGTGATCTGGGTGGTGGTCGCGCCGACCGTCTCGACGGCACTCGGTCTGATCTTCGCCGTGCTCACCGAGCGGGTCCGCTGGGGCACGGCCTTCAAGCTGATCGTCTTCATGCCGATGGCGATCTCGATGCTCGCCGCGGGCATCATCTTCCGGCTGGTGTACGAGCAGGACCCGGGCCGCGGAGTCGCCAACGCGGTGTGGGTGGGCGTCCATGACACCTTCGCCGAGTCGGCCGGATTCCCCAAGGCGCGTCCGCTGGCCGTCCATCCGCTCGAGGCAGGTCCGGGCGGGTCCTTCGTCACCAAGGAGCCGGCCACCGCGGGCAAACAGGTCCAGCTTCCACTGGTCGGTGTCGCGCCCGACAAGATGCCGTCCGACGCCAAGCCCGCGAAGGCGGCCCAGCCGGACGACGGAAAGATCACCGGCACCGCCTGGCTGGACTTCACCAAGGGCGGCGGCGGCAAGCCCAACACCATAGACGCCAAGGAGCTCGGCCTCAAGGGCATCAAGGTGGAGGCGGTCAGGGACGGCAAGGTCGTCGCATCGGCACGGGCCGGAGCGGACGGTACGTTCAGCCTGCCCGCGTCCGCCGAGGGCGCCCAACTCCGGCTGCCCGCCGACAATTTCCGGGAGCCGTACAACGGCGTGAACTGGCTCGGCCCCTCGCTCGTCACCCCGGCGATCATCGGCAGTTACGTCTGGATGTGGGCGGGCTTCGCGATGGTGCTGATCGCGGCGGGCCTGGCGAGCGTGCCGCGTGAACTCCTCGAAGCGGCGCGGGTGGACGGCGCGAACGAATGGCAGGTCTTCCGCAAGATCACGGTGCCGCTGCTGGCGCCGGTACTCGCGGTCGTCCTGGTCACCCTGATGATCAATGTGCTGAAGATCTTCGACCTGGTCTTCATCATCGCGCCGGGCTCGGCCCAGGACGACGCGAACGTCCTCGCTCTCCAGCTGTACCGCTCGTCGTTCGGTACGGATTCGAACGTGGGGCTGGGCAGTGCCATCTCCGTACTCCTGCTGCTGCTGGTGATCCCGGTGATGCTGTTCAACATCCGCAGGATGCGAAGGGAGAGCCGCCGATGACCACGACCGACGGTGTGGTGAAGGCCAAGCAGTCACTCCCGGCGCGTATCGCGGCAGGCGCCGGCGGTGGCGTGATGCGGGTGTTTCTCATCCTGGTGGGCCTGTTCTGGCTGATGCCGACGTTCGGGCTGCTGCTGTCGTCGCTGCGCGACGCGACGGACATCAGTGAGAGCGGCTGGTGGAAGGTGTTCTCGGCCCCGGCACAGCTGACCACCGAGAACTATTCGCGGCTCCTCGACAACACGGCGATCACCGATTCCCTGCTGTCCACGGTGCTGATCACCGTCCCTGCCACGGTTCTGGTCGTGGTGATCGGCTCGCTCGCCGGATACGCCTTCGCCTGGATGGAATTCCCGGGCCGCGACTGGTGGTTCATGGTGGTCGTCGGCCTCCTCGTGGTCCCGGTCCAGGTCGCGCTGGTGCCGGTCTCCAAGCTGTTCGGCCAGATCGGCATCTTCGAGACGACGATCGGCGTGATCATCTTCCATGTCGCGTTCGGTCTGCCGTTCGCGATCTTCCTGCTGCGGAACTTCTTCGCGGAGATCCCGAGAGAACTGCTGGAGGCGGCGCGGCTCGACGGCGCGGGCGAGATACGGCTGTTCACGCGCGTCGTAATGCCGCTGGGCGGCCCGGCGATCGCCTCGCTGGGAATCTTCCAGTTCCTGTGGGTGTGGAACGACATGCTGGTGGCGCTGATCTTCGCGGACTCCGAGAGCGCGCCGATCACGGTGGCACTCCAGCGCCAGGTGAGGCAGTTCGGCAACAACATCGACGTCCTGGCGCCCGGCGCCTTCGTCTCGATGATCATCCCGCTGGCGGTGTTCTTCGCGTTCCAGCGGCAGTTCGTGACGGGAGTCATGGCGGGAGCGGTCAAGTGAGCGGGTGCGGATGAGTAGTTGAGCGGTGTCGGGGCCGGCCCGGTGCGAACTGCCGCGGGCGGTCCCCGCCGGCGGGGACCGGGCCACGCCGCAAACGGGCCCCGGCGCAAGAGGCGGCACCCCCATCCCGCCAAGCCCGAGACCCCCCGGGTCCGCCGCAAACCGACACCCGCCACGTGACGGCGCACCCCCACCTCGCGCGGTACCGGGCAAACCCGGTCCGGCCGGGAAGCGGTCACCGGGGGCGCGGCGGTGCGCCACTTCACCGAGGACAGGGCCGCGCCCGGCTGCGCCGCGAGGCGAGCGCCGGGCCCGCCGAACGCTCGGCGCGAAGCTGCCGCCCGGAGGCGTGGGGTGCGCCCCACCCACCCCCGGGGCCCGGGGGCCTGCCCCCGGTTCGGTAAGGGGCGGGGAGGGGACAAACCCCGGTCAAACCCCCGGTCACGACCGGAGCGCCGCCACCGCCCCCCGCGCCAGCTCGTCCAGGTACCCCTTCGGCAGCCCCGTCCGCACCACCACCAGCCGCCAGTACAGCGGCCCCACAATCAGGTCCAGCGCCTTGTCCGGGTCCGTGGATTCGGGGAGTTCGCCCCGTGCCACCGCGTCCCGTACCACCACCGCCGCCACGCCCTGCTGACTGTCCAGCAACGCCGCCTTGATCGCGTCCGAGATCTCCGGGTGGCGCGCCGCCTCCACCAGCAGGTCCGGGATGACCTGCGAGGCCACCGGGTGGCGCAGGGCGTGCGACGCCACCTCGAGCAGCGCCCGTACATCGCCGTACAGCGAACCCGTCGCCGGCGCCGGCAGCCCCTGCGCCGCGAACACCGAGACCAGGTCCAGTACCAGCGACAGTTTCGACTTCCAGCGCCGATAGACCGCCGTCTTGCCGACGCCCGCCCGCCGCGCGATGCCCTCGATCGACATCCGCGCGAAGCCGACCGCGGCCAGTTCCTCGAAGACGGCGGCGCGGATGGCGTGGGTCACGTCCTCCCGGAGCACTGCGGCTCCCGCCGGCGCGCGACGTGGTGTTCCCGGATCCGTGGTCATGCACAGGAGCATACCGGGACGACGAAACGGTTGCGTTGCGACGTCACTCCGTCCTACTCTCACCGTAGCGACGATACGGGTCCGTCCCATCGCTGGGCGACTCCCATCGCGGGCGCCGCCAACGCCCGCGCCCGACGTACCCCCACCCCTGTCCCTGCCTCCGCGCCTGTCGAAAGCGAGCACCGTGAGCAGCCAGACGATCGGCCGGTCAGAGCCGCATCCCGACCCGAGCGAATCCGCCCCGGACGGCCCGTCCGACCTCGCCGCGCTCGCCGCCCGCCACGGCCTGACCGTCAGCGGCGCCCGCCCCACCCTGCGCTCCTACATCGGCCAGCTCTGGTCCCGCCGCCACTTCATCGTCGCCTTCGCCACCGCGCGGCTGACCGCCCAGTACAGCCAGGCCAAGCTGGGCCAGATCTGGCAGGTCATGACCCCGCTGCTGAACGCGGCGGTCTACTACTTCATCTTCGGCATGCTGCTCGACACCAGTAAGCACGTGCCCGACTTCATCCCGTTCCTCGTCACCGGCGTGTTCATCTGGACCTTCACCGCCAACTCGATCATGGCCGGCACCCGCGCGATCTCCGGCAATATCGGCCTCGTACGCGCCCTGCACTTCCCCCGCGCGAGCCTGCCCATCGCCATCGCGCTCCAGCAGCTCCAGCAGCTGCTCTTCTCGCTCGGCGCGCTGCTCGCCATCCTGGTCTGCTTCGGGCAGCTTCCCCAGGTCGGCTGGCTGCTCGCGATCCCGGCACTGACCCTGCAGGCCGTGTTCAACACCGGCATTTCGATGATCATGGCGCGGCTGGCCAGCAAGACCCCGGACATCGCCCAGCTGATGCCGTTCATCCTGCGCACCTGGATGTACGTCTCCGGTGTGATGTGGTCGATCGACAAGGTGCTCAGCCACGACAAGGTGCCGCACACCGTCAAGCTGGCGCTGCAGTGCAACCCGGCCGCCGTCTACATCGATCTCATGCGCTTCGCGCTCATCGACAGCTTCACCGCCGCCCAACTCCCCCCGCACGTGTGGGCCGTGGCCCTCTTCTGGGCAGTGCTCTTCGGGGCCGGCGGATTCCTGTACTTCTGGAAGGCAGAGGAGGAGTACGGCCGTGGCTGACTCCAGGATTCCCACCGTCGTCGTCGACGGCGTCCACATCACGTACAAGGTGAACGGCGTCCGCACCGGCAAGGGCAGCGCCACCACCGCCCTCAGCCGGATCGTCTCCCGCAAGGGCGCACCCGGCGTTCGAGAGGTGCACGCCGTCAAGGGCGTCAGCTTCGCCGCGTACAAGGGCGAGGCCATCGGCCTGATCGGCTCCAATGGCTCGGGCAAGTCGACACTGCTCAAGGCCATCGCGGGCCTGCAGCCGCCGTCCAAGGGCAGGGTCTTCACCCAGGGCCAGCCCTCGCTGCTCGGCGTGAACGCGGCACTCATGGGCGATCTGACCGGCGAGCGCAATGTCATCCTCGGCGGACTCGCGATGGGCATGACCCGCGAGCAGATCCGCGACCGCTACGACGACATCGTCGACTTCTCGGGGATCAACGAGAAGGGCGACTTCATCACGCTGCCGATGCGTACGTACTCCTCCGGCATGGGCGCCCGGCTGCGGTTCTCGATCGCCGCGGCGAAGAGCCACGACGTGCTGCTGATCGACGAGGCTCTGTCCACCGGCGACGCCCGCTTCCAGCGGCGCAGCCAGGAGCGCATCAACGAGCTGCGCGAGGAGGCCGGCACGGTCTTCCTGGTCAGCCACAGCATCGGCACGATTTCCGAGACGTGCGACCGCGCGATCTGGCTGGAGGCCGGGACGTTGCGGATGGACGGCCCCGTGAAGGACGTCGTCGCCGCGTACAACGAGTTCACCAGCCCCAAGAAATAGCCCCTAAATCACCTCAAATTACCCATAACGCGGGCTAAAGTGCAGGCCGATGACGAATCATCGGACTGCACCGCCCGCCCATGGCTCCGCCCGGGTGCCCGGGACCGCGCTCCCCGGCACCCGGGCGCCCCTCGGCGCCGACCCGCCCCGGCCCACGCAGGCCGTCGCCCTCGGCGCCGTCTGGGCAGCCACCCGCATCGGGATGCTGCTCCTGCTCATCGTCGACCGCCTCGGCGACAGCGGCGTCGCCGGCGAGGTGCACACCCTCTACCGGCACTGGTACGAGCAGCTCAGCCAGGGCGCTTTCCCCCTGAACGACGTCACCTGGCAGTACCCGCCCGGCGCCGCGCTGGTGTTCCTCTTCCCCGGCACGCTGCCCTGGCTCACCTACTTCCAGGCCTTCGTCGCCATCACCCTCGCCGCCGACGCCGTCGTCACCCTCGCGCTCGCCCGCGCCGGTGTGCCCGGCGCCTGGATGTGGGTGTGCGGACTGCCGCTGCTGCTGCATCTGCCCTTCGCGCGGTACGACGTCCAGGTCACCGCCCTGGCCGTGCTCGCGCTACTGGCGATGCGCGGCCGGCCGCTGCTCGGCGGGGCGCTCGCCGGCCTCGGCGCGATGGTCAAGGTCTGGCCGCTGCTCACCCTGCTCGGCACACCCCGGGGACGTACGACACGCGCCGCCTGGCTCTCGGCCGCCGCCTCCGCGGTCGCGCTGCTCGCCGTCCTCGCGCTCGCCTTCACGCACTCCCTGGACTTTCTGCGGCAGCAGGGCGCCAGAGGCGTCCAGATCGAGTCGCTCGGCGGAACCGCGCTCCAGCTCGCGCGGAAGGCGGGCTGGCCGGGCACGGTCAGGTACCAGTACGGGGCCTTCGAGTTCATCGGTCCCTATGTGTCGAGCGTGGCGCGGCTCTCGCTGCTGCTGACCGCCGCGGCGCTGTGCTGGCTGCTGCTCTGGCGGGTCAGGGCCCGGCGCTGGACTGCGGCGACACCCTTCGACGCCGCGCTCGCCGCCGTCCTGCTCTTCACCGTCACCAGCCGGGTGATCAGCCCGCAGTATCTGGTCTGGCTGCTCGGACTGGCCGCGGTCTGCCTCACCTCCCGGCACACCACCCAGCGCCCGGTCGCGCTGTTGATGCTGCCCGCGGCCGCGCTGAGCGCGCTGGCCTACCCCCTGCTCTACGACGATGTGCTGGGCGGGACTCCGCTCGGCTGTCTGATCATGGTCGTACGGAACGGTCTGCTGGTCACGGCGGCTCTGCTCTCCTGCAGGCGGCTGTGGACGGCCACGGCCGCGCGATAGGCTCCGCTGCCGACAATGGGCAGGGGCACGCCAAGGGGAGTGGGAATGCGGAACGGGGGGCCTCAGCCGCTGCGCGACGACGATCCGCGGGAGATCGCGGGCTATGTGCTCGAGGCGCGGATCGGCGAGGGCGGGATGGGCACCGTCTATCTCACCCGCACCGGCGAGGGACGGCCCGTCGCGCTGAAGCTGATCCGCCGCGAGCACGCACAGAGCGAGAGCTTCCGGAAACGTTTCGCCCGCGAGGTCGAGGCGGTCCGCCGGGTGCACGGACACCACCTCGTACCGGTCGTCGACCATGACGCGGAGGCCGCCCGGCCCTGGCTCGCCACCCGTTACGTACCGGGGCTGCCGCTCGACGACGCGCTGGCCGAACACGGGCCGCTGCCGCTGAAGTGCGTGCTTCAGCTGACCGCCTGCGCGGCCCACGCGCTGGACGCCGTACACACCGCCGGGGTCATCCACCGCGATGTGAAGCCGGGCAATCTGCTGCTCACCGCGGAAGGGCCCTGGCTGCTCGACTTCGGCATCGCGCGGGACATCGGGACGTCATCCATGACCACAGTCGGCCGGATGGTCGGCACACCCAAGTACATGTCTCCCGAGCACGCGCTCGGCAAGCAGCTCACGCCCGCATCCGATGTGTTCACGCTCGGACTCGTCGCCGCCGAAGCCGCCGCCGGGCGCCATCCGTACGGAGAGGGCGGCGGCCTGGTGGTCGCCACCCGGATCGCCGGCACCGACCACGAGCCGCCGGATCTCCGCGCGCATCCGGCGGCGCTGCGCGAGGTGCTGACGGCCTGCCTCGCCGCCCGGCCCGAGGAGCGGCCGACGGCGGCGGAGGTGGCCGAGCTGTGCCGGCGGGCGGCGGGACGCGACGTACGTGACTTCGACGGCTGGCTGCCGAAGCCGCTCGCGGCGACCCTGGCAGGGATCGAGCGGGCCGCCAAGGACCCGAGGGCGTCCGGCTGGCTGACCAGAATCCGCCGGGCTCCCTGACGGGCTGTCCTCGAGCGCCGGACGGGCTTGTGCTCAAAAGCCCGTCCGGCGATCGAGGGCGAAGCGCGCCGGACGGACCCGGCGCCCCTCGTTCCCGTACGGCTAGCTGTGCGTACGCAGCAGCTGCCGCATCGTCCGCATCGCCACCGACAGGTTCGCCAGGTCGAACGTGTCCGAGCCCTGGATCTCCTCCAGCGTCGAGCGCGCCCGGCCGAGGATCGCCGCGTTCTTCTGCTCCCAGGCCTTGAACCGCTCCTCGGGCGTCGAGCTGCCGTTGCCCACGGAGAGCACGTCCGCCGTCAGCATGGCGTGTGCGGCGTACAGGTCCTCGCGGATGGAGGCGCGGGCCATGGACTGCCAGCGGTCGGCCCGCGGCAGCTCTATGATCCGGTCCATCAGCTGGGTGATCCGCAGCCGGTCGGCGAGGTCGTAGTACACCTCGGCGACCGCCATCGGATCCTTCTTCGTACGGTCCGCGATCGCGACGATGTCGAGCGTCGGGAAGGCGGAGGAGAATCCGGCAACCCGCAGCGCGAGCTCTTCGGGAACACCGGCCTCGGTGAGCTCGTCCAGGATCCCCTGGTACCACTCCAGATCCGCGCCACGCAGCATCTTCGGCAGCTCCGCCCAGACATGCTCCACGCGCTCGGCGAAGAACTCGATGGTCTCGGCGAGCTCCAGCGGCTGCGGCCGGTTGCCCAGCAGCCATCGCGTACCGCGCTCGACGAGGCGGCGCGAGTGGAGCCGGATACGGGTCTGGACGTCGGCCGCGACCTTGTTGTCGAGGGCCTCGACGGCGTCCCACACCGCGCCGAGTCCGAAGATCTCGCGGGCCGCGGTCTGCGCCCGCACGACCTCCTCGGTCGACGCACCCGTCTCTTCGCGCAGCCGGTGCAGGAAGGTCGAACCACCGGTGTTCACCGTGTCGTTGACCAACACCGTCGTGACGATCTCGCGGCGCAGCGCATGCCCGTCGATCGCCTCGGGGAACTTCTCGCGCAGCGGCTGCGGGAAGTACGCGTGCAGCAGCCGGCGCAGATACGGGTCGTCCGGCAGCCCCGTCCCGATCAGCTCGTCCGCCACCGTGATCTTGGTGTAGGCGAGCAGCACGGCCAGCTCGGGCTGGCTGAGCCCCTTGCCCGCGTTGAGCAGTTCACGGATCTGCCGGTCGGTCGGCAGGAACTCCAGGGGCCGGTCCAGATGCCCGTCCCGCTCCAGCCGCCGAATGAAGCGCTGGTGGGCGTGGAGCAGACTCGGCGCCTGGACGACGGCGTTCGCCAGGGCGACGTTCTGCGCGTAGTTGTTGCGCAGTACCAGCGCCCCGACCTCGTCGGTCATCTCCGCGAGCAGCTTGTTGCGCTGCTTGACGGTCATGTCGCCGTCCGACACCAGACCGTTGAGCAGGATCTTGATGTTCACCTCGTGGTCGGAGGTGTCCACGCCCGCGCTGTTGTCGATGGCATCGGTGTTGATCTTGCCGCCGCTGCGGTCGAACTCGATCCGGCCGAGCTGGGTCAGGCCCAGGTTGCCACCCTCGCCGACGACCTTGGCCCGCAGGTCCTCACCGTTGACGCGGATCGCGTCGTTGGCCTTGTCGCCGACGTCCGCGTTGGACTCGGTGGAGGCCTTGACGTACGTACCGATGCCGCCGTTCCACAGCAGGTCCACCGGGGACTTGAGGATCGTCTTCATCAGCTCGGCGGGCGTCATCTTGGAGATGCCGGGCTCGATGCCGAGCGCCGCGCGCATGTGCGCGTTGATCGGGATCGACTTGGCCGTACGCGGGTGGATGCCGCCGCCCGCGGACAGCAGCTCCTTGTTGTAGTCGGCCCAGGAGGAGCGGGGCAGCCCGAAGAGCCGGCTGCGCTCGGCGTACGAGGTTGCCGCCTCCGGGTTCGGGTCGATGAAGATGTGCCGGTGGTCGAAGGCGGCGACCAGCCGGATGTGCTCGCTGAGCAGCATTCCGTTGCCGAACACGTCACCGGACATGTCGCCGACGCCGACGACCGTGAAGTCCTGGGTCTGGGTGTCGTGGCCGAGCTCGCGGAAGTGTCGCTTGACGGACTCCCATGCGCCGCGGGCGGTGATGCCCATCTTCTTGTGGTCGTATCCGGCGGAGCCGCCCGATGCGAAGGCGTCGCCGAGCCAGAAGTTGTACGAGAGCGCGACCTCGTTGGCGATGTCGGAGAAGGACGCGGTGCCCTTGTCCGCGGCGACGACGAGATAGGTGTCGTCCCCGTCGTGGCGTACGACATCGGCCGGCGGTACGACCTCGCCCGCCACCAGGTTGTCGGTGATGTCGAGCAGCGCGGAGATGAAGATCTTGTAGCAGGCGATGCCTTCGGCGAGCCAGGCGTCCCGGTCCACGGACGGGTCCGGGAGCTGCTTGGCGACGAAGCCGCCCTTCGCGCCGACCGGCACGATCACGGTGTTCTTCACCATCTGCGCCTTGACCAGGCCCAGGATCTCCGTACGGAAGTCCTCACGCCGGTCGGACCAGCGCAGACCGCCGCGCGCGACCTTGCCGAAGCGCAGGTGCACACCCTCGACGCGCGGGGAGTGCACCCAGATCTCGTACGCCGGGCGGGGCGCAGGCAGATCCGGGATGGCCTGCGGGTCGAACTTCATCGACACATAGCTGTGGTGTGTGCCGCCGCCGGCCTCCTGGAAGAAGTTGGTCCGCAGCGTCGCCTTGATGACCGTGAGGAAGGAACGCAGGATCCGGTCCTCGTCCAGGCTGGCGACCTGGTCGAGCGCGCCCTCAAGCTCCTCGAGGAGACCGTCGATCAGCTCGGTGCCCGCGCGCTGGCGCTCCGGGGACATCCTGGCCTCGAAGAGCGAGATCAGCAGCCGGGTGGTGTGGACGTTGGTACGGAGGGTGTCCTCCATGTACTCCTGGCTGAAGGTCGAACCGGCCTGGCGCAGGTACTTGGCGTACGCGCGCAGCACCATCGCCTGACGCCAGTTCAGACCGGCACCCAGAACGAGGGCGTTGAAGCCGTCGTTCTCGGCCTTGCCGGTCCAGACCGCGGCGAAGGCGTCCTGGAAACGCTCGCGGGCATCGTCGGCGAGGTAGTCGCCGTTGCCGTTGGCCAGCGGCATGCGCAGACCGAAGTCGTAGATCCAGGCGGTCGTACGGTCCGAGCAGCGCAGCTCGTACGGACGCTCGTCGACGACCTCGACACCGAGCCGGTTGAGCGCGGGCAGGACCGCGGAGAGGGAGACCTGCTCTCCGGTGCGGTAGATCTTGAAGCGGCGCTCGCCGGGGCCCGCACCGACCGGTTCGTACAGCGAGAGCGCGAAGCCCCTGCCGCTCTCGGTCAGCCGTTCCAGGTGCACGAGGTCGGCGACGGCGGCACGCGGCGAGTGGTCTGCCTTGTAGCCCTCGGGGAAGGCGGAGCCGTAGCGGCGCAGCAGCTCGGCGGCGCGCTCCTCACCGCACTCGGCGTTGAGTGCCTCGCCGAAGCCGTCGGCCCAGGAGCGGGCGGCCTCGACCAGCCTGGCCTCGATGCGCTCGACGTCGGAGTCGGTCAGATGGGGCAGCTCGGTCCCGGACGGGACACGGACCACGAAGTGCAGCCGGGAGAGGATCGACTCGGTGTTCCAGGCGGTGAAGTCGACGCTGCTGCCGCCGAGCTCCTCCTTGAGGATGTCGATCAGGCGCAGCCGTACGCCGGTGGTGTAGCGGTCGCGCGGCAGGTAGATGAGGGCGGAGTAGTAGCGCCCGTACTCGTCCTGACGCAGGTAGAGCCGCAGCCTGCGGCGTTCCTGGAGGTAGAGCACGCTCGTGACGATGGAACGCAGCTGGTCGACGGGCGTCTGGAAGAGCTCGTCGCGCGGGTAGGTCTCGAGGATCTGCAGCAGGTCGCGGCCGTCGTGGCTGTTGGGCGAGAAGCCGGCGCCCTCCAGGACCTCGGCGACCTTGCGGCGGATGACCGGCACCCGGCGCACGGACTCGGTGTACGCGGCGGAGGAGAAGAGACCGAGGAAGCGGCGCTCACCGACGACATTTCCCTCGGCGTCGAACTTCTTCACGCCGACGTAGTCGAGGTAGCTGGGGCGGTGCACGGTCGCGCGGCTGTTGGCCTTCGTCAGCACGAGCAGCTTGTGCTCACGGGCCTTGGCACGGGCGTCGGCGGGCAGCCGGCTGAAGGACGGGCTGACCGGGTGCGCCTCGTCCGTGCTGTGCTGGGGGTCGGAGCGCAGGATGCCGAGTCCGGTCCCCGGGACGGCGGCGAGCGCGTCGTTCTCGGTGAGCTCGTACTCGCGGTAGCCGAGGAAGGTGAAGTGGTCGGCGGCGAGCCAGCGCAGCAGCTCACGCGCCTCCTCGACCTCCTGGTCGCGCAGATCGTCGGCCTTCGGCTCGCTGGGCAGCTCTTCGGCGATGCGCAGCGCGGCGTCGCGCATCTTCTCCCAGTCCTCGACGGTCTCGCGGACGTCGGAGAGGACCCGCAGCAGGTCGGAGGTGATCTGCTTCAGATCGGCGCGGTCGGTCTCGCGGTCGACCTCGACATGGATCCAGGACTCGACGAGCGCGTCGTGCGGCAGCGCCTTGCTGTTGGCCTCGGAGGGCAGTACCTCGATGAGCTTGCCGGTCACATCGCGGCGGACGGTGACCTGCGGGTGGATCACGACATGGATGCCGCGGCCCTGGCGGGAGAGCTCATTGGTGACCGAGTCGACAAGGAAGGGCATGTCATCGGTGACGACCTCGACGACGGAGTGGCTGCACGTCCAGCCGTTCTCTTCCACGGTCGGAGTGTGGACCCGCACATTGGCCGTCCCCTGGGGGCGGTTCTCGGCCAGCCGGTAGTGGGAAAGTGCCGCGCCGAAGATGTCGACCGGGTCGCGGTCGGCGAGGTCCTCTGGAGCGGTGTGCAGGTAGTAGCGCTGGAGGTACGTGAGCAGAGCGTCCCGGTCAGGACGCTTCCCTTGCTCGGACCCAGTCGGAAGGTTCCCCCCGAGCGGGCTGTTCTCAGCTACCCGGGCGGCCCGTTCGAGCAGCTCGGCCTTGGCTTCGTCCAGCTTGGTCTGCATGTCCTCTGGCTCCTGTCGCGCGCCGTTGCGTGACGTAGGTGAAAGAAGCGACGCAACGCCATGACGCGGGGTATCCGGTCGGAGTCGACGTTATGCCGCGATGAGAGTCGTCCGAGCGGTTATTGGCCAAGTTCGGCAACCAGGTCGGAACGAGGAGAGCAACGATCGCCCGGGTGCTGTGGCACTCCGGGCGCAGGCCGGGGGCTTCGCTGCCCCCGCGGCGTATCGCGCTGATCACGGGTCAAGGCTATCGCCCCGCCCCCCCGACCCGTCATGAGCCGTATGTGTACAAAAGCGGGGCCTGAAGTTTGACAGTCTGGACAGCGACACAGGCCCTCTTGGCAAGCACCCCCCTCGCGGTGCACGTTGACGGTGACGACACGGTCACACGTCAACAGCACGACACCGGGAGTACCGTCGACAGCAGGACACCGGGAGCAGCCATGACAGCGAAGATCCTGATCGTCACCGGCGACGCAGCCGAGTCCCTCGAAGTCCTCTACCCGTACCAGCGGCTGCGGGAGGAGGGGTACGAGGTGCATATCGCGGCCCCCTCCCGCAAAAAGCTGCAGTTCGTGGTGCACGACTTCGAACCGGGCTTCGACACATACACCGAGAAGCCGGGCTACACGTGGCCCGCCGACCTGGCCTTCTCGGAAGTCGATCCGGGGCAGTACGCAGCGGTGGTGATCCCCGGCGGCCGCGCCCCCGAGTATCTGCGCAACGACCCGGAACTCCGCAAGCTCCTCAAGTCCTTCTTCGACTCCGACAAGCCGGTCGCCCAGATCTGCCACGGCCCGCTGCTGACGGCGGCGCTCGGCAGCCTGGAGGGCCGGCGCGTCACCGCCTACCCGGCGCTGGAACTGGACATGCAGGCGGCCGGCGCGAGCTTCCAGGACGCGGAGGCGGTCGTCGACGGCACCCTCGTCTCCTCCCGCGCCTGGCCGGACCACTCCGCGTGGATGCGGGAGTTCCTGAAGGTGCTGCGCGCGAAGGCCCCGGTGAGCTGACGCCGCGACGCACGCCGCCACGGCGAGCGTCCGGCGGTAGGCGTCAGGCCGCCAGGCGCTCGGCCTCGGCCACTGCCTCAGCGAGTGTGTCCACCACGGGCACGCCTGTCCCCGCCGCCCGCAGGCTGGTGCGGCTGTGTGAGCCACCCGTGTAGAGGACGGCTCGCGCTCCCACATGCTGCGCCGCAACCGCGTCGTCGACGGCGTCGCCGATGACCACCACGCGCTCCGCCCGTACTCCGTCGAGCCCCGCGAGGTGGCGCGCCATGTGCTCGGCCTTACCGGTGTGCGATCCGCCGACCCGGCCGTCCACCCGCACAAAGTGTTGTTCGATGCCGTGCGTGCGCACGATCGGTATCAGGTTCTCGTGCGGGGCGAGCGAACACATCGACTGCGTCAGCCCGGACGCCTGCCAGTCGACCAGCAGCTCCCTGGCTCCGGCGGCCAGTCCCGCGCTCTCGGCCAGCACCCAGTAGTGCCGGTGGAAGGTCTCGTCCATGACGGCCCATTCCGCATCCGTGGGCAGCCGCCCCATGAGCCGCTCGTAGAAGAGCGGCACCGGCACGCAGTACAGGTCCCGGTAGCGCTCGAGCGTGATCGCGGGCAGCCCTATCTCCGCGAACGAGGCGTTCGTCGCCTGGATGACCGCGAAGATGTCGTGGAACAGCGTGCCGTTCCAGTCCCAGACGATGTGTGTGTCCGCGCGCTTCCCCATACCAAAACAGTACCCAGCAGGACTGACAGGCGGCCGGACGGGATGACCCTGGGGAAGGGGCAGGAGGTGCCGAGCGAGGCGGGGGAAGCGGGCAGGCACGAGGTGCCGGGCGAGGCACGAGGTGCCGGGCGAGGCGGAAGGGGCGGGCGAGGCGGAAGGGGATGGAGAGGGCCGGCAGGCGTCAGGAGATCAGGTTCGGGATCTCCTGCACCCCGAACCAGAGCAGCTCGTGGTCCTCCGCACCGTCCACCGTGAACTGGGCGTCGTCGTCGCCCTGGTCCGCCGCTCCCAGTGCCTCCGCCGCCGCCACCACATCGTCCACCGCGTCGTCGGCGTCCACATGCACCGCCGCCGCCTTGGCCAGTGGCACCGCGGACGCGATCCGCACCTCGCCGAGCGCGCTGGCGACGAGCACCCGGTCGGGATCGGCCACCGCGTCCTGGTCCGGTACGTCGACGGCGACGACGACCCGGCGCCTGGCAGCGGCCGGATCACCCGCGAGCAGCCGCAGTGAGGCGGCCGCGGCACGGTTCAGCGCGGCGTACTCGAGCTCCTCGATGTCGTCGGAGACGTACCACTCGCGCAGTCCCGGGGTCACCGCGTAGGCGGCCAGCGGACCGGGGCCCAGCTTGCCCGCCTTGTGCGCCTCTGCGAGACCGGGGAGGGTCAGGGGGACGTAGACGCGCATGGCTGGCCGCTTTCGTAGTCGGAAGACGCCCTCAGGATACGTGCGACGTCCCCCTTCGTGGTGCCGCTCCGGGGCTCGCGCACCGTCCACCCGAAATACCCCGCGCACCTGCACGCCACGGCCCGGGGCCACCGCTCGTCACCCTGATAGGTGAAGTTTCCCGTCGCCCTCCGACGGTGCCCGCGCACATTGCGGCCGCTCGCCCCGCCCCCGTAGAAGATCACCAGTGAAGTTACCGCCCGGTATCGAGACCGGGCCCGGATATCGGGGGCGATCTGCATGGACAGGACCCGGCCCGCAGGACGGCGCGATCAACGCAGGCCCGCAGTGGTGGCGGCAGGGGCGATGGCCCGCGCACGGCGGCAGCACCAGCCGCACTACTGGTTCGCCGACCGCCTGCTCGCGGTGCTCAGCGGACAGCGACCGGTGCACTGGATGCTCGGGCACACCATCGGGGAGGCGTACGAGCAACTGGTGCGGCTGGCTCCAGGGGCTCCGCTGCGCCCGGCGGAACGGGTCACGCCGGTCGTACGGCACTGCGGCGAGTACCACCCGGGCCCCGGCGTGATCGAAGCCTTCGCCCGGATCGGCTCGGGCGACCGGGTCAGCGCGATGGCCTTCCGCCTGGAGCAGGGCGCGGACCAGCGCTGGCGCTGCGCGGCGGTGGAGCTCGGCGGGGAGCGTGTCGCCGCACAGCCGATCCGGTAGCGGCCGGCTCGGCAGGGAGCATGCGCCGCACAGCCGACCCCCGGTAGCGGCCGTCGGCGCCCGGCTCAGCCGCCGTCCACACCGAGCCTGGCCGCCTGCCCCTCCTGCACCTGACGCGCAGCCTGGAGGAAGTTCAGGATCGTGGCGAGCTGGTCCTCGTCGTAACGGCTCAGCGCCTCGGCCCCGGCGGCGCCGACGGGCAGATAGACCTCGGCCTCGGCAGCACGGGCGGAATCCGTGGCGGTGACGAGTACGCGCCGGCGGTTGGCCGCGTCGCGGCTGCGGGTGACGAGGCCGGCGCGCTCGAGCCGGTCGATGACCGTGGTCGTCGCCGCCGGGCTGAGCTTCAGTGCGGCGCTGAGCTCGCCGGCCGACAACTCGGCGCCAGACCCTTCGCCGTCCGACCGCTCGCCCGCCCCCAGCACCAGATCGAGGCAGCGCAGGTCGGTGCGGTTCACGCCGAGCCGTGCCGCGGCGGCCTCGTCGAAGGCGTCGAAGCTCTGTTGCAGCAGGCGGAGCTGCTGGGCAACATTCCTCACCAAAGCTTCTTTCGACATTCGAATCTTTCTGTTATCGTAAGTTTCGTCAGTCGAAAGGATACCACTCCCGGAGGACTTGCCATGAGCACCAGCGACATCCAGATCCAGGACCTCTTCCAGCGCTTCATGCAGACCTGGAACGACGGCGACGCGGTCGCCTTCGGCGCCTGCTTCACCGAGCACTCCGACTACGTCTCGTACGACGGCACCCGTGCCGTGGGACGGGCCGAGCACCAGGACAACCACGACCGGCTGTTCCGCGGGGTCCTCACCGGCTCGGCGCTGGTCGGCGAGATCGAGGCGATCCGCTACATCGCCCCTGGGGTCGCCATCGTGCATGGCACCGCCTCCGTACTGATGCCGTGGCGCTCCGAGCTCCCCAAGCGGCGCCTGTCACGCCAGACGGTCGTGGTCGTGAACACCGACGACGGCTGGCGGATCACCGCGATCCACAACGGCCGGGTCCGCCCGGTCACCATCCCCGCCCCCGACTCGATGCCGTCGAAGATGTCCCGGACCACGACCCGCGCCGCCCGCCTCCTCGGCCTGGGCCGCCGCAACACGGCGAGTGCCGTCGCCGGGGCCGGCGCCGGCGTCTGAAGGAAACGGCCGAGACCCGGAAGGACCGGAACGAAACGGCCGGGGCCGGACACCGCAAGAGGTGTCCGGCCCCGGCCGTTCGCATCGGGCAAGCGTTACTTCTTGCGGCGGCGGCCGGCGCCCTTCTGCGCCTTGCGTCGCTCGGCACGCGTCAGCCCGTCCATCTCCGACCGGGCAGGCTCGCCGTCATTGTCGAAGTCGCCCTCGACGACACCGCCTTCGCCGTCGACCGTGGGAGCGGAGAAGTGCAGCCGGTCGGGCCGCTGCGGGGCACCGAGGCCCTTCGCGCGAATCTCCGGACGGGAAGCGCCCGCGGGAACGGCGTCCTCCTTGGCGAGCGAGGTCCGCTCCGCCGTGTCCTGCACCGGGACCTCCTCGACCTGCTGCTCGACCTGGACCTCCAGGTTGAACAGATAGCCGACGGACTCCTCCTTGATGCCCTCCATCATGGCGGTGAACATGTCGAAGCCCTCGCGCTGGTACTCCACCAGCGGGTCCTTCTGCGCCATCGCGCGCAGGCCGATGCCCTCCTGGAGGTAGTCCATCTCGTAGAGGTGCTCACGCCACTTGCGGTCCAGTACGGACAGCACCACGCGCCGCTCGAGCTCACGCATGATGTCCGAGCCGAGCTGCTTCTCGCGCTCGTCGTACTGCTCGTGGATGTCGTCCTTGATGGACTCGGCGATGAACTCGGCGGTGATCCCGGCCCGGTCGCCGGCCGCCTCCTCCAGCTCCTCGACGGTGGCCTTCACCGGGTAGAGCTGCTTGAACGCGCCCCACAGCCGGTCCAGGTCCCACTCCTCCGCGAAGCCCTCGACGGTCTCCGCCTGGATGTAGGCGTCGATGGTGTCGTCCATGAAGTGACGCACCTGCTCCTGCAGGTCCTCGCCCTCCAGGACACGGCGGCGCTCGCCGTAGATGACCTCGCGCTGGCGGTTGAGGACCTCGTCGTACTTCAGGACGTTCTTACGCGTCTCGAAGTTCTGCTGCTCGACCTGCGACTGGGCCGACGCGATCGCGCGCGTCACCATCTTGTTCTCGATCGGCACGTCGTCCGGCACGTTGGCCATCGACATCACGCGCTCGACCATCTGCGCCTTGAACAGACGCATCAGGTCGTCACCCAGCGACAGGTAGAAACGGGACTCGCCCGGGTCGCCCTGACGGCCGGAACGACCGCGCAGCTGGTTGTCGATACGGCGCGACTCGTGTCGCTCGGTGCCCAGCACATAGAGGCCGCCGAGGTTGGTGACCTCGTCGTGCTCGGCCTTGACGGCCGCCTCGGCCCGCTCCAGCGCGGCAGGCAGGGCCGCGGCCCACTCCTCGACGTGCTCGACCGGGTCCAGGCCGCGCTGGCGCAGCTCCGCCTCGGCGAGGTCGTCGGGGTTGCCGCCGAGCTTGATGTCCGTACCACGGCCGGCCATGTTCGTGGCGACGGTGACGGCGCCCTTACGGCCGGCCTGGGCGACGATCGTCGCCTCCCGGTCGTGCTGCTTGGCGTTGAGGACCTCGTGCTGCACACCGCGCTTGTTCAGCTGCTGCGAGAGGTACTCGGACTTCTCGACCGAGGTGGTGCCGACCAGGATCGGCTGGCCCTTCTCGTGCTTCTCGGCGATGTCGTCGACGACCGCCGCGAACTTCGCGACCTCGGTCCGGTAGATCAGGTCGGACTGGTCCTTGCGGACCATCGGCTTGTTCGTCGGGATCGGCACGACGCCGAGCTTGTAGATCTGGTGGAACTCCGCGGCCTCCGTCATGGCCGTACCGGTCATTCCGGAGAGCTTGCCGTAGAGGCGGAAGAAGTTCTGCAGGGTGATCGTGGCGAGGGTCTGGTTCTCGTCCTTGATGTCCACCCCTTCCTTCGCCTCGATCGCCTGGTGCATGCCCTCGTTGTAGCGGCGGCCGGCGAGGATACGGCCGGTGTGCTCGTCGACGATCATGACTTCGCCGTCGATGACGACGTAGTCCTTGTCCTTCTTGAACAGTTCCTTGGCCTTGATGGCGTTGTTCAGATAACCGACGAGCGGAGTGTTCACCGACTCGTAGAGGTTGTCGATGCCCAGCCAGTCCTCGACCTTCGCGACACCCGGCTCATGGATGGCGACGGTCCGCTTCTTCTCGTCGACCTCGTAGTCGCCGGTCTCCTCGATGCCCTTGAGCTGGTTGCCCGGCTCGCCCTTGGCCAGGCGCGTCACCAGCTTGGCGAAGTCGCCGTACCACTTGGTGGCCTGGTCGGCGGGGCCGGAGATGATCAGCGGCGTACGGGCCTCGTCGACAAGGATCGAGTCGACCTCGTCGACGATGGCGTAGTTGTGGCCGCGCTGGACGAGCTCGTCCTGGGACCACGCCATGTTGTCGCGGAGGTAGTCGAAACCGAACTCATTGTTCGTTCCGTACGTAATGTCGCAGTTGTACTGCTCGCGGCGCTGGGCGGGCGTCATATTGGCGAGGATGCACCCGACGCTCAGGCCCAGGAACTTGTGGACCCGGCCCATCATCTCGGAGTCGCGCTCGGCCAGGTAGTCGTTGACCGTGATCAGGTGGACGCCCTTGCCCGAGAGCGCGTTGAGGTAGGCGGGGAGGGTGCCGACGAGGGTCTTGCCCTCACCGGTCTTCATCTCGGCGACGTATCCGAGGTGCAGGGCGGCGCCGCCCATCATCTGTACGTCGTAGTGGCGCTGGCCGAGGACGCGCTTGGCGGCCTCGCGGACGGTCGCGAAGGCCTCGGGGAGCAGGTCGTCCAGACTTTCGCCGTCTGCGTAGCGCTCCTTGTATTCGTCCGTGAGCGCCCGCAACTCGGCGTCGGAGAGGTTGACGAAGTCCTCTTCGATGGAGTTGACCTGGTCCGCGATGCGGTGCAGTTTGCGCAGGATCTTGCCTTCGCCTGCACGCATGAGCTTGTTGAAGACGGACACTGAGGTTGGTCTCCTTGCCGATCGGGCCTGGCACTGGGTCGTGTTATGGACACTGGCGCGGGCGCGGCAGGTGGGCCCCACCGCAACGGCCATCGTAAGCGAGGACCCCGCCGGGTCGGGAGGTCCGCCGTCAGTCCGCCGTCGCTCGGGCCTGCTGTCACCCGCAAGAAGAACGCTCGGGACTCGCGGAAGGTGCCGGTGAGGCCCGAAAACTGCTCGCATCCGCCCGCGGTCCTGACCAGAATCCGGACATGGAGCCCATCACTCTCACCACCGAGCGCCTGCTGCTGCGTCCCTTCACGGCCGATGACACGGAGGCCGTGTACCAGGCCTGCCAGGATCCCGACATCCAGCGGTGGACGACGGTCCCTTCGCCGTACGAACGGCAGCACGCGGCCGAGTTCACCGGGCAGATGGTGCCGGACGGCTGGCGCACCAGCACGATGTGCACCTTCGCGGTGCTGCCGCGCGAGGGCGGTCCGCTGATGGCGTCGGTCGCGGTCACGCTGCGGACCTTCTCGGGCACCTGGGAGATCGGCTTCTGGACGGGCAAGGAGCACCGCGGGCGCGGTGTCATGGCGGAGAGCGTGGGCGCCGTGGCGCACTGGGCCTTCAGCAGGCTGGGGGCGACGCGTCTGGAGTGGCGGGCGGAAGTCGGCAACGCGGGGTCCCGGGCCGTCGCGGAGAAGTCCGGCTTCGTGATGGAGGGCGCACTGCGCGCGGCTCTGCTGAACAAGGACACCCTCAGGGACACCTGGGTCGGTGCGCTGCTGCCGTCGGACCTTGGGCTGGCGAGCACGCATCCGTATCTCCCGGCCCGTGCCGGGGGCTGACGGGCCCCGAGGGCTGACGGGGCCGGGCGCGTCGCGACCGCGGCACGACAGGGCGGTGGGCCGACCTCGGGCGGGACCGGATGCGGGGCCGGCTTGTCAGTGCCGACGTCTATCGTGCGGAACATGACGACGATGCCGCCTCCCGCCGCCGAACTCTCCGCCGACGAGGCGCGCCGCATAGCGCTGCGCGCCCAGGGGTTCATGGGCGCGCCCGACCGGCGGGGCGGGGTGCGGGGCGTGCTGCGCCATCTCGGCGCCGTACAGCTGGACACGATCTCGGTGCTGGCGCGTTCGCACGAGCTGATTCCGTACGCCCGTCTCGGCGCGGTGGGCCGCAGGACGGTCGAGGACGCGTACTGGACGGAGGGCCACAGCTTCGAGTACTGGTCGCACGCGGCCTGCATCCTGCCCGTAGAGGAGTGGCCGCACTTCGCCTTCCGCCGCCGCGCCTACCGTGGCCGCCCGCACTGGCACCACGACCTGCCGGACGGCTCGTACGACCAGGTGATCAAACAACTGCGCGCCGAAGGCCCGCTCACCGCGACGGAGTTGGGCGGCGCGAAGAACGGCGGCGAGTGGTGGGACTGGTCGGCGTCGAAGGTAGCCGTCGAGCGCGCGCTGATGTACGGCGAGGTGGTGTGCACCGAGCGGCGCAGCTGGAAGCGGGTGTACGACCTCGCCGAGCGCGCCGTACCCGATGCGCTTCTGCACGACGAGCTGGACGACACCGAGTGCCTGCGCCGGCTCGTCCAGCTGGCCGGACAGGCACTGGGCGTCGGCACCCGCGCCGACATCGCGGACTATCACCGGCTCAAGGGCGAGCAGTTCGACGCGGTGGTCGCGGACTCCGGTCTTGTCCCGATCACGGTCGAGGGCTGGTCCAAGCCCGCCTGGGCGGACCCCGAGGCACTCGCCTCGGCGCCGCGCGGCCGGCACCGTACGACCCTGCTCTCGCCGTTCGACTCCCTCATCTGGGAGCGGGCGCGCACCGAGCGGATCTTCGGCTTCACCCACCGCCTGGAGGCGTACGTACCCAAGCCGAAGCGGGTGTACGGCTACTTCGCAATGCCGCTGCTGTCGGGTGGCAGGCTGCTGGGCCGCGTCGATCCGGCGCGCGAGGGGACGACGCTGGTGGCACGCCAGGTGTCCCTGGACACCCCCAAGGCCGTGGCACCCATGGCTCAGGCGCTGCGCGAGGCGGCGGAGTGGGTCGGCTGCGATTCCGTACGGATCGAACGGGTCGACCGCGCCGAGCTCACCGCGGACCTCGTCCGGGCCGTCTCCTCCTGACCACAGCCGCAGCCGCTGCTCCTGCTTGCCGCAGCCGCTGCTCCTGACCTTCCGCAGCCGCCGGTCGCTGCCCCTACCGGATCTCGAGGATCTTTTCCCTCATCGCGTAGACCACGGCCTCCATCCGGGAGTGCAGCTGCAGCTTCTCCAGGATGTTGCGGACGTGGTTCTTCACGGTGTTCTCGGAAATGAACAACTGCTTGGCGATATCACGGTTATTCATCCCCGTGGCGACCAGCTTGAGCACTTCGAGTTCCCGCTCGGTCAGCCGGGGCGCGGGGACGAGCCTGCGCTCATCGGTGCGCTGGATCATCGACTTGAACTCGGTGAGCAGCTTCGACGCCATGGACGGGCTGATCTGCGACTGGCCGTCGGCCACCGCACGGATCGCCGTGGCCACCTCATCGGTGGAGATCTCCTTGAGGAGGTAGCCGGTGGCGCCCGCCTTGATCGCGTCGTAGAGGTCGGCCTCCTCGTCACTGATCGTCAGCATGATGATCTTCGCGCTGGGGGCCACCTCCTTGATGGAGGTACAGGCCTCGATGCCGCCGCGCTTGGGCATCCGCACATCCATCAACACGATGTCGGGCAGCAGATCGGCCGCCTTGTCGACGGCCTCCGCGCCGTCGCCCGCCTCGCCGACGACCTGGATGTCCTCCTCCTGCGCGAGGACAATCTCCAGGCCCCGCCGGAAGAGGGCGTGGTCGTCCACCACGAGGACCCGGATCGGCTCCTTGCGTGAGTCGTCGGCGTCCGCGCCGGTGTCGTTGACTGTGGCACCGGCGTCGCCGGCGTCGTCGTGAACCGGGCCGAAGCTGTCCGCCATCGTTCCTCCCCCTGAAGGCCGTGGCCTGAAGATCATGTGTGGTTCGCCAACGTCAGTGCACAGCGCATCGGTTGGCTTGCGACGCCATGCTTTCATGCCCGGACGACAGAGCGGTGATCCCGTGGCCGCACGGTGGTGCCCCTGGGGGCACACAGGGCGCTCCAGGGGCACCAGCCGCCTGCTGACGGGGTCAGCCGCCGAGTGCACCTCCTGCGCCGCCCGCCTCGGACCCGGCCAGCGGGTCGGTCTCCAGGTGGATGACGCCATAGTCATAGGCATGCCGTCGGTAGACGACACTGGGCTGCTTCGTCTCGGAGTCGACGAACAGGTAGAAGTCGTGCCCGACCAGCTCCATCTCGTAGAGCGCCTGGTCGAGCAACATCGGGGCTGCGGTGTGAATCTTCTCGCGGACCACCAGCGGTCCTTCGCCCTGGACTTCGAGCGAGCCGATCCTGGTGGTGGCAACGGATTGGGGCGCCTCTTCGGCGACGGGCCGGCCATTGGCGTTCAACTCGGCGACGCCGGGAACGACATCGGCCACCTCGGATGCCGAAATGCGGCCGTTGCCGCGGCGGTTGTGGCGCTTTTCGTGCTGCTTGCGCAGCCGCGCCTCCAGCTTGCCCGTGGCGAGATCGAGCGCTGCGTACGGATCGGCTGCCGCTGCCTCCGCCCGGATCACCGGGCCTCGGGAGTGGAGTGTGATCTCCACACGGTCGGAACGGTCGGCCTGCCGCGGGTTGTGCTCCTTGGACACCTCGACGTCCAGGCTGATCACCTTGCCGTCGAGCTTCTGGATCTTGTCCAGCTTCAGCTTCTCGGCCACGTGCTTGCGGAACCGCTCGGGCACCTCGGTCTTGCGGCCCTTGACGACGATGTCCACGCAGAACTCCGTTCCCGGATAGCCCCGCCCGCTCGCAGGCTGCGGAGCATCTCCCTCTTGCACCAGACCCCGGTGATCACCGGAGCCTCGGACGGACTTTCACCTCCTCCTCCCCAGTCGACAAGATCCCCACCCCACCAATTTTCGAGGTACTCACTTCCTCGAAAGCCTGGCCGGAGGCACGACAGTGCATTCGGTGAGGTAAACAGCTGTCGCCATTCCTCACAACCGAACATAGCTCGATCGGACGGGTGTCGGCACCCGCTACCAGCGCGTACTTCCGATCAGAGCGTTTTCGCCTCTCACTACAGCAACGACGCAAGTACTCTGTCAGTTCCAGTTTATTTCGAAAGACAGCGGTGGCACTGCGACAACCGCTGCGCTCGGCTGTACGAATCCAGAAAATTGCAGACCGGAGGCCGCGCGGAGCGCCCGCGCCGCCTCGGCCAGCGAAGCCCCGGTCGTCATGAGATCGTCCACCAGCACCGCCCGGCCGCCCTCCAGAAGCCGTCCGCCCCCCGCCACGACCTCCAGTGCCCCCGCCAGATTCGACACCCGCTCGCGGGCCGTGAGCCCCGACTGGTCGGCCACCGCCCGCCGCTGCCGCAGCACCGGCAGAGCCCTCGCCTCGATCCCCGTACGCCGCAGCTCACCCGCGGCCGCCAGCGCGATCCGCCGCGCGGCGTCGTGCCCGCGCGCCCTCACCGCCCGCCGCGCGGACGGCACGGGTACGAGCAACAGCGGCCACCGTCCCCCGGCGGCCCGGGACACCGGCAGCGACGCGCGTACCGCCCCTGCGAGCGCGACACCCAGCGGCCGGGCCAGCCCCAGAGCACCCCGCTCCTTGTGCGCCAGCAGCACCGCACGTACGGCGTCCGCATACGGGGCGGCGGCATGCACCACCGGCAGGCCCGCAGGCTCCAGTACAGGCCTCGCCCGGCGCGCCCCGGCGCCGTACAGCGCACGGGCGCACTCCTCACAGAGCGGCGTGCGAGGAGTGCCGCAGCCGCCACAGGCGGCCGGCAGCACCAGACCGGAGATTTCGCGCCACCACCCCCGCATGGCAACCACTGTGCCGATGCCGGGGGCGCCCTGCCACCCCTGTGGACAACCCGTCCCGTCCCGGGCGGCCGGCTCCGCTACCCCGGATAGACCGGCGACGACCCGTCCTCGACCAGCGTCTGCCAGTTGGCACCGGTCGGCAGCCACACGATGCCGTCGTCCTCGGAGTACGCCACCAGGGGCCGGTTCTCGTCGTCCGACGCTGCAACGGCCTTGACCCGGTTGAGCCCCGGCAGAATGCTCGCGGCCGAACTCGAGCCGTCCGTCTGGATGTAGCGCACCTGCTGGACCCCGCCGGACTCCTTGCCGACCACCACGAGCCTGCTGTGACCGGCCCAGGAGACGGCCGTCACGGTCTCCATCTGGGGCGCGGCGGGCCGCAGATCCGCCACGGAGACCACCGGGTTGTCGGTGGCGCCCTGGCGCTCCACGCGTCCGATCTTCAGCGTGGTCGTCCCGTCCTTCGTGAGCAGCAGCGCGATCCGCACACCGTCCGCCGACACCCGCAGCGCCTCGATACGCGCACCCTCAAGACCCGGCACGATCTTGACGTTCTTCGGTGCGCCGGAGCCGCCCGCGAGGCGCAGCAGCGCCGGATTCTTGGGGTCGCGGTCCGCCACCCACAAATCGCCCCGGCCGTCCCAGCTGGGCGCCGAGAGGCGATGGGCGGCGTCCTTGCCCTTGCTCTGCACCACTGCGTCGCCCACCTCGCTCCCCGCCTTGATGGACGCCACGAAAAGACCGCTGGAGTCGGTGGAAACCGCTGCCGCGGTGCGCTCGTCGCGGGACACGCCGACCAGGCCGACCGGCAGCTGCCCATTGCCGAACGGCCCCGGCACATGCTGCGATTCGCTGATGTCCTTGGCGCCGCCCGACAGCAGCGTCAGCTGCTTCTTCTTGTCGACGAAGTACTGGCTCACGGGCCTGACCGAGGTGTGGTCCGGCGCGATCGCCTCCGCCTGGCCACCGTCGAGCACGCACAGCTGTGAGCCGTTCGCGCGCTGAATCTCCACCTGCTCGATCCGAGTGGCCGAAAGGTCCTTCAAGGTGAAGAGGATCTGGGCCGCCAGCTTCATACACTGCGGGTGGCCCACATTGGACGCCTTCTCGTTCAACGGCACCTTCAGCGCGTTCCGGTCGTCGAACGCCAGCGACTTGGTGCCCTCCTTCAGCGCCGTACCGGCGGGGAACGGCGATTCGACCACCGGCTTCAGCCAGTTGGTCGGGCCTTCGAGCAGCGCCTTGACCGTCTGCGTGACCGGATCCATCCGGGTCACCGGATCCAGTCGCTGCCGGATGTAGACAGGATCGGCAACGACCACATTCCTCCTGGATGCGGAGGCGAAGTAATACTTGTTAACGGAACGGTAGTTGCGCTGGAAGTCGGATGCTCCGAGCACCAGCCCCGGCGGCAGGGCGTCGATGCGCCATTCCTTGCCGTCCGGACCGCTCTGCAGCGAAAGGTGAATAGTCGTGCGGTACGGGGTGGGCGAAACCGCCTGATAGGCGTGCTGCGAGTCCACCGTCGCGATCTGCTTGCCGATGAGCGGATAGTCCATGCCCGGGTTGTCGCGGCCACCGGCTACGGGCTGTCCGGAGTCCGGCGCTGCCGTCAGCACTGTGGTACTCGCCTCCGGCCGCCACCTCTTGGACGTATCCGGCGTCAGATACTTCCGGGCGACGGCGAAGTTCGTGTCGTCGCTGGTCATGGCCTCCAAGAAACCTGCGACGATCTCGGCCGGCGTCGCCCCCTGCCGCGGCGGCACCGCATACACCCGTACCTGGGAGTCGGCACGCTGGGACGCCTTCACCGCACGAATGTCACCGCTGTCCGGCATCGACGCGCACCCGGCCAGCAGCACACCGCTGCAGGCGAGCAGCGCCGACGTGCGCACGGCGCCTGTGCGGCCGGTCCGACGGGGATCAGCGCCCACGAGTCGTGTCCTCACGTTCCGAACGCTCCGAAGAAAGCTGTGGCGCTGAGTCGCCGTCTCGCCGCTCCCCGGCCTGGCGTGCCACCACCCGGGCACCGTTGCCCGGAAGGGCCGCCGGATCCACCCCGCCGGGCCCTGTACGGGGCGGCACGGGGGCGCGCGGTGGTACGGGCAGGGGCGATCGGTCCAACACCGGCTGCATCGGCACGGACGTCAGCAGTTGCCCGCTCGTCTTCGGTCCCGCGAAATCGGCGCGCTCACGGTTCTGCCGCGAGTCCTCCGGCTCCAGCGGTATCGGAGAACCACGCAGCGGCTCGTCCGCCGTACGCGGCAGGGTCAGCCGGAACTGCGAGCCTCCGCCGGGCTCGCCCCACGCCTGCAGCCAGCCGCCGTGCAGCCGGGCGTCCTCGACCGCGATGGACAGACCAAGGCCGGTGCCGCCAGTGGTACGGGCACGCGCCGGATCGGCCCGCCAGAAGCGGCTGAACACCCGGGTCGCCTCGCCCGGCTTCAGTCCCACGCCGTAGTCCCGCACGGCGACCGCGACGGCGCCGCCGGCCACGGCCATCCGCACCACGACATCCCGGCCCTCGCCGTGTTCGACGGCGTTGACGACCAGGTTGCGCAGCACACGCTCCACGCGCCGGGCATCGGCCTCCACCACAACCGGCTGCTCGTCACCGGTCACCCGTATCCGGGTGCCCTTGCGCTCCGCCAGCGGCTCGGCACCGCCGATCACTCGTCGTACGACTTCGCGAAGGTCTATCGCCTCGGCCTCCAGCGCCGCGGCTCCCGCATCGAAGCGGCTGATCTCGAGCAGGTCGGAGAGCAGTGACTCGAAGCGGTCGAGCTGATCGCCGAGAAGCTCGGCGGAGCGCGCGGTCACCGGGTCGAAGTCGACGCGCGCCTCGTGGATGACATCCGCGGCCATCCGTACGGTCGTCAGCGGCGTACGCAGTTCGTGCGACACATCCGAGACGAAGCGCCGCTGCATCCTGGAGAGCTCCTCCAGCTGCTGGATCTTCAGCTGGAGGTTCTGCGCCATCTTGTTGAAGGCCTCACCCAGCCTTGCGATGTCGTCCTCGCCCGTGACCTTCATCCGCTCCTGGAGCCGGCCCGCCGAGAGCCGCTCGGCGATCCCGGCGGCCATCCGCACGGGCGTGACGATCTGCCGCACCACCAGCCAGGCGATGGCTCCCAGCAGGACGACCACGAACAGCCCCGCCGTGGCAAGGGTCCCCCTGACCAGGTTGAGCGACTGCTCCTCCTGCGCCAGCGGGAAGAGGTAGTAGAGCTCGTAGGGATTGCCCTCGATGTCGTTCAGCCGGGTGCCGACGACCAGCCCGGGCTCCGGCTCGTGCACATCGTTGTTGTACTTGATCCGAACATACGTCTCGTACGTCCCGGTGCCCTGGTCGACGGCTTCCCGCAAGGCCACGGGAATGCTCGTGTGGTCCACACCGCCCGAGGTCCGGGGCGCACGGCTGGAACCCGCGTCCTGGGAGTCGGCACTCAGCGCCACCAGGTTGAACGCCCCCTGGCCGCCACTGGCGAGCTGGTCCACCAGATCGGACCGCCAGGAGCTCCGCGCGGTCCGGCCGTCCGTGACGGCACCGTCCTGCCCGCCGGGCCCCACCGAGGCATTCGCCTTCTCCCGCGCCACGGCGAAGCCACCGGCCGCCTGGCTCTGCGCCGCCTTGCCCTTGGCGTCGAGCAGGCCGTTGCGCACCTGCCCGATGACGACGAAGCCGAGCAGCAGCACCACACCGAGCGACATCAGCAGCGTGCCCGCGACCACCCTGAGCTGGATGTTCCGTCGCCACAGCCGCACCGCGGGCAGCAGCGGACGGCGAATCAAGCGCATGACGAGCCGGAGCACCGGTCCACCCGGCGCCCCGTCCTGGAGCGGCCGTCCGCCCTGGAGCAGGCGGCCGAATCGCGAGGCCCCCCACCCCGGTCCGGCAGCCCGCCCCGCACGGACTCCCGGCTGCCCGGGCTTCGGAGCAACACTGCCTCGGGACATGTCAGCTCGGCCCGGCCTTGTAACCGACACCACGGACGGTCACCACGATCTCCGGGCGCTCGGGGTCCTTCTCGACCTTGGAACGCAACCGCTGTACATGCACATTGACCAGCCTGGTGTCCGCGGCGTGGCGATAGCCCCACACCTGCTCCAGCAGCACCTCGCGGGTGAACACCTGCCAGGGCTTACGGGCGAGCGCGACCAGCAGGTCGAACTCGAGCGGGGTCAGAGCGATGGACTGCCCCTCCCGCTTCACGGAGTGACCGGCCACATCAATGACCAGATCCCCGATCGCCAGCTGCTCCGGCGCCGGCTCCTCCGACCTCCTCAGCCTCGCCCGGATCCGGGCGACCAGCTCCTTCGGCTTGAACGGTTTGACGATGTAGTCATCGGCCCCGGACTCCAGGCCGACCACCACATCCACGGTGTCGCTCTTGGCGGTGAGCATCACGATCGGCACACCGGACTCGGCCCTGATGAGCCGGCACACTTCGATGCCGTCCCGTCCGGGCAGCATGAGATCCAGCAGAACCAGATCCGGTTTGGCCTCACGGAAAGCGGCAAGTGCCTTGTCGCCGTCCGCTACGAACGACGGCTCGAAACCTTCACCACGCAGCACAATCCCGAGCATCTCGGCCAGTGCGGTGTCGTCATCGACGACAAGGACTCGTCCCTTCATAATCGACATCATCCCATTAGCTAATCGTTACCTGGCGTGACCTGGCACACAGCTCCGCGATTCCTCCCCCTGTGACCGGGGACAACGCACCCTCCTCGGTGACGATCGCCGTCACCAGATCCGGGGGCGTGACATCAAAAGCCGGGTTGTACGCCTGGGTTCCCAGCGGCGCGACCGGCAGCCCGCCATCCGCTCCGGCCCCGGCCGCCGCTATCTGCGGCGCTGTGACTTCGGTCACTTCATGTCCCGGCCGTTGTTCCACCTCTATCGACGCCCCGTCCGGCGTGTTCAGGTCCACCGTCGTGGTCGGCGCGACCACGATGAACGGCACATGGTGGTACTTCGCCAGCACCGCCAGCGGATAACTGCCCACCTTGTTCGCCACCGATCCGTCAGCCGCTATCCGGTCCGCCCCTATGAGTACGGCATCCACCTCCCCCGCCGCGAAGAGCGACCCCGCGGCATTGTCCGTGAGCAGTGTGTACGGCATTCCACTGCGCGCCGCCTCGTAGGCGGTCAGCCGGGCGCCCTGCAGCAGCGGCCTCGTCTCGTCAACCCACAGCCGCCGCAGTCGGCCCACCCGGTGCGCCGCGAGCGCCACCGCGAACGCGGTGCCCTCGCCTCCCGACACCAGCGCCCCGGTGTTGCAGTGGGTCAGGATCCGGTGACCGCCGCCCGGCAGCAGCTCATCAAGGAGCACCAGCCCTTGCTCAGCCATCCGGACACTGTCCTCGGCATCCTCCCGGTGCAGGTCCCTGGCCGCCGCGAGCGCCGCCCGGGCCGCCTGCTTCGGGTCCGCTCCCTTGTCCACCGCCGCCCGGTAGGCGCCCGCCGCCCGCCGCACTCCGTGCCCCAGGTTCACCGCGGTGGGCCTCGCACTCTCCAGCAGGGCCACCGCCTCATCCACGTCGAATCCCCGCACGGCGGCGAGGGCCACACCATACGCACCGGCGATGCCCAGCAGCGGCGCCCCTCGCACAGCGAGCGTCTGGATCGCCCGCACCAGGGCAGGCACATCGGTACAGACCAGTTCGACCTCCTCGGCAGGCAGCCGGGTTTGGTCGAGAAGCACCAGTACGGGCCCTTCCGGTGGCTCGTCCCAGCGCAGCACCGGAAGCGTGGGCGGCTCTGTGCCGGCCGGGTTTTGTACGTAGTGATCAGCCATCCGCCCAGTCTGCCCCGTGAGGCACCGACAATGAAGGTACGAAGGAGACACAGGGCCCGGCCCACCAGCGGGCAACGCGTGGCACGATGGCTGCCAACCTGCCGCCTTGATGGGCGGACGGGCACCGTGAACGTGTCGGCTCGCCGAGCCGGCCCCGCGACCAAGCCATGAGGTGGACGACCGTGAACGACACTCCGGGCTGGGCCTCGCCCGGATCTGCTCCCTCCGACGGGCAGGAAACCGGCGTGCCGCGGCCCGCCGAGCCCGCCGACGAGAGCGGCCCCGCCTCGAAGTGGTCCAAGGCACAGCCGCCCGCGGGACAGTGTTCCGCTCCGACCGCACCTCGTACCGACCCCGTACCGGGGCCACCGCCTGCCCCCGGCTGGGGCGGCGGTCAGCCGCACGGCAGCTGGGGCCGGACGCCGGCCGCGGCGAAGCCCGGTGTCATCCCGCTGCGTCCTCTCGGTGTCGGCGAGATCCTCGACGGCGCGGTGTCGACGCTGCGCGCTCACTGGCGCACGGTGCTGGGCGTCACGATCACCGTCTCCGTGATCTCCCAGATCTGCAACATCCTGGTCGAGCGCTACCTGCTCCCGGATCCGCCCGAGGTCGACCCGAACGCAAGCCCGTCGGAAGCACTCAGCCAGTCCGTGGACTCGCTGCAGTCCAGCCTGCTCGCCATGGGCCCGTCGCTGCTGATCACCTTGATCGGCACGCTCTTCACCACAGCACTTCTCACCATGGTGATCAGCCGCTCGGTACTGGGCCGCCCGGTGACGCTCTCCGAAGCCTGGCACGAGGCCCGACCCCGGCTGCCTCAGCTGCTGGGCCTGACCCTGCTGCTGCCTCTTATGAGCGCCGCCATCATGGCCGTGGGCATCCTTCCCGGCGTCCTGCTCGGCAACGGTGCGGGCATCGCGCTCGCCCTGCTCGGAGGCCTCGCGGCCAGCGGCGTCATCCTCTGGCTGATGATCCGGTTCGCCCTGGCCTCCCCCGCGCTGATGCTGGAGCGCCAGGGCGTCATCCCGTCCCTGCGCCGTTCCGCCAAACTGGTCCAGGGCGCCTGGTGGCGGACTTTCGGCATCCTGGCGCTCACGCTGCTGCTGACCCTGCTGGTGTCGATGATCATCGCCGTGCCGTTCAGCCTGGTCGCGTACGTGGTCGACGGCAGCAGTTTCAGCGACCTCTTCGCCGGGACCACCCCGGACTTCGGCTGGCCGTTCCTGATCATCACGGGAATCGGCTCGGTGATCGCCTCGTCCATCACCTACCCGATCTCCGCCGGCGTGACGGTCCTCCTCTACGTGGACCAGCGCATCCGCCGCGAGGCCCTCGACCTCGAACTCGCACGTGCCGCCGGCGTCCCCGGCTACGGCTCCGAGCCTCCTGGCAACCACTCCACCAGGAGCTGATGCGGTGTCCACGACGGGGGGCGTGAGGACAGCGCGGCTACTGATCCGTGCAGGCGATGACGTACCGGTGGACACTCCGCGGATCCCCGCCCGAGAGGCGGCGGAGCGGGAGTTGTCCAAACCGATGTACCACGAGAACGACCCGAACCTCCTCCAGCGCGCGCTCAACCGCTTCTGGGACTGGGTCGGCAGCATCTTCGACGCCGCGTCCGGCGCCGCCCCCGGCGGTCCGCTCGGTCTCCTCGTCCTCATCCTGGTCGTCATCGGCCTGGTGACCGCTCTCTGGTGGCGTCTTGGGACGCCGCAACGCACCCCTGGCTCCGTAGACACCCTTTTCGACGACGGCCCCCGCAGCGCGTCCGAACACCGTGCGGCCGCTGAAAAACACGCCACCGCCGGACGCTGGAACCAAGCCGTCCAGGAACGGATGCGGGCAATCGTCCGCTCCCTGGAGGAACGAGTCGTCCTCGACCCGCGCCCGGGCCGCACAGCCGACGAGGCCGCCGACGAGGCCGGCCGTTCCCTCCCCGACCACGCCGACGGACTCCGTGCCTCTGCCCGGGAGTTCGACGACGTCACATACGGTGGCCGCACCGCCGACCGGCAGGCATACCTACGCCTTCGGGATCTGGACGTCGAGCTGGAGCGCGCGAAGCCCCGGCTGACCGGCGCGGCCCAAGGAGCAGCCGAATGACCGCGGTCACCCTCAGCTCCACCTCCACGTCTCCCACCACCCGCCAGGTGTGGACCCGCACCCGCGGCCTGCTCCTCGCGCTCGTCATCCTCGTAGTAGCCGGGATCGCCATGGCCGCCCTGCGCTCCGGGGACCAGCACGGCCGCCTCGACCCCCGGTCCGCGGACCGCTACGGCAGCCGCGCCGTGGCCGAACTCCTCAAGGGCCGCGGCGTCTCCACCCGCGTGGTCACCACCCTCGACGAGGCCACCTCCGCAGTCGGCCCCGATACCACGCTTCTCGTCGCCGCTCCCGACCTGCTGACGGACCACCAGCAGCAGACCTTGCACACCGCCACCGCCTCGTCCGGCGGACGCACCGTCCTCCTCTCCGCCGGTCCTGTGTCCATCGACGCGCTGGCCCCCGGCGTCCGCACCGAAACCCCGGCTCCGGTTTCTGCGCGGACCCCCCAGTGCGCCCTCCCCGCCGCGCGCAGCGCCGGCAATGCCGACCTCGGTGGTGAGCGGTACACCACCGAGACTTCCCATGCCGACAGCTGCTACCCGAGTGGTGGCCTGCCCACCCTGCTCAGGATCGACGACGCGAACGATGGCGACACAGTCCTGCTCGGCTCCCCCGACATCTTCTACAACCACCGTCTGGGCGAGCACGGCAACGCCTCCCTCGCCCTGCAACTCCTCGGTTCCCGCACTCATTTGGTCTGGTACCTCCCTTCGCTCAGTGACAGCTCCGCCGCTGAGGACAGCACCGACGGCGGCGGTAACAGCTCATTCCTCGACCTGATCCCCTCCGGCTGGCTCTGGGGGACTCTCCAACTCGCCCTCGCCGCCGTCCTGGCCGCCGTCTGGCGCGCCCGCCGACTCGGCCCCCTGGTGACCGAACAACTCCCCGTGGCCATCCGCGCCTCCGAGGCCACCGAGGGCCGCGCCCGCCTCTACCGCAAGGTGAACGCCCGCGACCGCGCGGCCTCAGCCCTGCGCTCGGCAACCCGCACCCGCCTCGCCCCGCTCCTCGGCGTCCCCCCGATCGACGCCCACTCCCCCGAGGCCCTGCTCCCCGCGGTGTCAGCTCATCTCCGCGCCAGCGACCGGGACTTCAAAACCCTGCTCTTCGGCCCGGCACCGGCCGACGACACCGCTCTCATCCGTCTGGCAGACCAACTCGACGCCCTCGAAAGAGAGGTACGCACTTCATGAGCGCCCCGACCCCCGAGACAGCTCAGAACTCGGACCGCGCCCGCACCTCCCTCGAGGCACTGCGCACCGAGATCGCCAAGGCCGTGGTTGGCCAGGACCCCGCTGTCACCGGTCTCGTCGTGGCTCTGCTCTGCCGCGGCCACGTCCTTCTCGAAGGAGTACCGGGCGTCGCCAAGACACTGTTGGTCCGCACCCTCGCGGCCTCCCTCGAACTCGACACCAAACGCGTCCAGTTCACCCCCGATCTGATGCCCAGCGATGTCACCGGGTCCCTCGTCTACGACGCGCGCACTGCTGAGTTCTCGTTCCAGCCCGGCCCCGTGTTCACCAATCTCCTTCTCGCGGACGAGATCAATCGCACCCCGCCCAAGACCCAGTCATCGCTCCTGGAAGCGATGGAGGAGCGGCAAGTCACTGTCGACGGCACGCCCCGCCTGCTGCCCGACCCGTTCCTGGTCGCCGCGACCCAGAACCCGGTGGAGTACGAAGGCACTTACCCGCTCCCCGAAGCCCAACTGGACCGTTTTCTACTGAAACTGACGGTCCCTCTGCCCTCACGCGACGACGAGATCAACGTCCTCACCCGTCACGCCGAAGGCTTCAACCCACGCGACCTCCAGTCCGCAGGCGTGCGCCCCGTCGCCGGCCCCGCCGACCTGGAAGCGGCTCGTGCCGCCGTCGCCAAGACCTCGGTCTCCGCCGAGATCGCCGGCTACGTCGTCGATATCTGCCGTGCCACCCGTGAATCCCCCTCACTCACTCTCGGTGTGTCCCCCCGAGGCGCTACAGCCCTGCTCTCCACTGCACGCGCCTGGGCCTGGCTCACCGGGCGGGACTACGTCATCCCGGACGATGTGAAGGCCCTGGCTCTGCCGACACTGCGCCACCGGATCCAGCTCCGCCCCGAGGCGGAAATGGAAGGAGTCACCGCCGACTCCGTCATCACCGCGATCCTCACCCACGTCCCCGTCCCCCGCTGAGGCAGTGACCCATGGCCCTCACCGGAAGGACAGCGCTCCTCGCCGCTCTCGGCTCTCTCCCCGTCGGCGTCCTCGCCCCGAGCTGGGCGGGGATGCTCGCCGTGAACGCGCCTCTCTCACTGGCAATCCTGTGCGACTACGCCTTCGCCGCGCCAGTGCGAACGCTCCGATTCACCCGAAGCGGTGATACATCAGTTCGATTGGGTGACAGCGCGGAAGTGCAGCTCACCGTCACCAACACCTCCAACCGCCGCCTGCGTGCCCACCTCCGCGACGCCTGGCCGCCGAGCAGCTGGCTCACCGGCACCGAACAGACCGCGTCCCGGCACAAGCTGACCATCCCCTCCGGTGAACGCCGACGTCTCACCACCGTCCTGCGCCCCACGCGCCGCGGCGACCGCCAGGCGGAACGCATCACCGTCCGCTCATACGGACCACTGGGCCTCGCCGCCCGCCAGGGCAGCCACAAGGTCCCCTGGACCGTGCGCGTGCTGCCGCCCTTCACCAGCCGCAAGCACCTGCCGTCCAGGCTGGCCCGACTGCGCGAGCTCGACGGCCGCACCAGCGTCCTGATCCGCGGACAGGGCACCGAGTTCGACAGCCTCCGCGACTACGTCCCCGGGGATGACACCCGTTCCATCGACTGGCGCGCCACCGCCCGCCAGACCACCGTCGCCGTACGCACATGGCGCCCTGAACGCGACCGCCACATCCTCGTCGTACTCGACACCGGCCGCACATCGGCCGGCCGAGTCGGTGATGTCCCGCGCCTCGACGCGGCGATGGACGCAGCACTGCTTCTCACCGCACTCGCCTCGCGCGCCGGTGACCGCGTGGACCTCCTGGCCTACGACCGCCGTATCCGCGCCCAGGTCCAAGGCCGCTCAGCCGGCGACCTGCTGCCCGCCGTGGTCAACGCCCTCGCTCCACTGGAACCCGAGCTCGTGGAAACCGACGCGCGGGGCCTCAGCGCCACGGCGCTGCACAGCGCCCCGCGCCGCTCGCTCATTGTTCTGCTGACCGGCCTCGACGCTGCGCCCGTCGAGGAGGGGCTGCTCCCCGTCCTTCCTCAGCTCACAAAACGCCACACGGTACTCGTGGCCTCGGTCGCCGACCCCCATATCGAGCAGATGTCCAAGACCCGAGGCACCGTCGAGGCCGTGTACGAGGCCGCGGCCGGCACTCAGTCCCAGGCTCAGCGCCGGCGCACAGCAGAACAGCTCCAGCACCACGGAGTCACGGTCGTTGACGCCACTCCTGACAACCTCGCCCCTGCCCTTGCGGATGCGTATCTGGCATTGAAGGCCGCCGGCCGGCTCTGAGGGCGGGCGCCACATGAATTGAGAGGGGTTGAAGCAATGGGTCCTGAACGCAGAAAAGCCCCGCACCATAACGGTGCGGGGCTTTCCCACAATGATTGTTCGGCGGCGTCCTACTCTCCCACAGGGTCCCCCCTGCAGTACCATCGGCGCTGAAAGGCTTAGCTTCCGGGTTCGGAATGTAACCGGGCGTTTCCCTAACGCTATGACCACCGAAACTCTATGAAGATGTACGACCCGGAATCCCCACAGGGGACTCGACAGTTCGTTGCTTCAGAACTAACACAGTGGACGCGAGCAACTGAGGACAAGCCCTCGGCCTATTAGTACCAGTCAGCTTCACCGGTTGCCCGGCTTCCACATCTGGCCTATCAACCCAGTCGTCTACTGGGAGCCTTAACCCCTCAAGGGGGTGGGAGTCCTCATCTCGAAGCAGGCTTCCCGCTTAGATGCTTTCAGCGGTTATCCTTTCCGAACGTAGCCAACCAGCCATGCCCTTGGCAGGACAACTGGCACACCAGAGGTTCGTCCGTCCCGGTCCTCTCGTACTAGGGACAGCCCTTCTCAAGACTCCTGCGCGCGCAGCGGATAGGGACCGAACTGTCTCACGACGTTCTAAACCCAGCTCGCGTACCGCTTTAATGGGCGAACAGCCCAACCCTTGGGACCGACTCCAGCCCCAGGATGCGACGAGCCGACATCGAGGTGCCAAACCATCCCGTCGATATGGACTCTTGGGGAAGATCAGCCTGTTATCCCCGGGGTACCTTTTATCCGTTGAGCGACGGCGCTTCCACAAGCCACCGCCGGATCACTAGTCCCGACTTTCGTCCCTGCTCGACCCGTCGGTCTCACAGTCAAGCTCCCTTGTGCACTTACACTCAACACCTGATTGCCAACCAGGCTGAGGGAACCTTTGGGCGCCTCCGTTACCCTTTGGGAGGCAACCGCCCCAGTTAAACTACCCATCAGACACTGTCCCTGATCCGGATCACGGACCCAGGTTAGACATCCAGCACGACCAGAGTGGTATTTCAACGATGACTCCCCCTGAACTGGCGTCCAGAGTTCACAGTCTCCCACCTATCCTACACAAGCCGAACCGAACACCAATATCAAACTGTAGTAAAGGTCCCGGGGTCTTTCCGTCCTGCTGCGCGAAACGAGCATCTTTACTCGTAGTGCAATTTCACCGGGCCTATGGTTGAGACAGTCGAGAAGTCGTTACGCCATTCGTGCAGGTCGGAACTTACCCGACAAGGAATTTCGCTACCTTAGGATGGTTATAGTTACCACCGCCGTTTACTGGCGCTTAAGTTCTCAGCTTCGCCACACCGAAATGTGACTAACCGGTCCCCTTAACGTTCCAGCACCGGGCAGGCGTCAGTCCGTATACATCGCCTTACGGCTTCGCACGGACCTGTGTTTTTAGTAAACAGTCGCTTCTCGCTGGTCTCTGCGGCCACCCCCAGCTCTGGCAGTAAATGCCGTCACCGGTGATGGCCCCCCTTCTCCCGAAGTTACGGGGGCATTTTGCCGAGTTCCTTAACCATAGTTCACCCGAACGCCTCGGTATTCTCTACCTGACCACCTGAGTCGGTTTAGGGTACGGGCCGCCATGAAACTCGCTAGAGGCTTTTCTCGACAGCATAGGATCATCCACTTCACCACAATCGGCTCGGCATCAGGTCTCAGCCTTAATGTGTGACGGATTTGCCTATCACACGGCCTACACCCTTACCCCGGGACAACCACCGCCCGGGCTGGACTACCTTCCTGCGTCACCCCATCGCTTACCTACTACCACCTTGGGCCGGCGGCTCCACCACTCCCCTCAACTCCGAAGAGATCAGGGCGGCTTCACGGCCTTAGCATTAATGGGCTCGATACTGGGCGTTTCAAAGCGGGTACCGGAATATCAACCGGTTGTCCATCGACTACGCCTGTCGGCCTCGCCTTAGGTCCCGACTTACCCTGGGCAGATCAGCTTGACCCAGGAACCCTTAGTCAATCGGCGCACACGTTTCTCACGTGTGTATCGCTACTCATGCCTGCATTCTCACTCGTGAACCGTCCACCACTCGCTTACGCGGCGGCTTCACCCGGCACACGACGCTCCCCTACCCATCACAGCGGGCGTTGGCCCTATTGCTGCAATGACACGACTTCGGCGGTACGCTTGAGCCCCGCTACATTGTCGGCGCGGAATCACTTGACCAGTGAGCTATTACGCACTCTTTCAAGGGTGGCTGCTTCTAAGCCAACCTCCTGGTTGTCTCTGCGACTCCACATCCTTTCCCACTTAGCGTACGCTTAGGGGCCTTAGTCGATGCTCTGGGCTGTTTCCCTCTCGACCATGGAGCTTATCCCCCACAGTCTCACTGCCGCGCTCTCACTTACCGGCATTCGGAGTTTGGCTAAGGTCAGTAACCCGGTAGGGCCCATCGCCTATCCAGTGCTCTACCTCCGGCAAGAAACACACGACGCTGCACCTAAATGCATTTCGGGGAGAACCAGCTATCACGGAGTTTGATTGGCCTTTCACCCCTAACCACAGGTCATCCCCCAGGTTTTCAACCCTGGTGGGTTCGGTCCTCCACGAAGTCTTACCTCCGCTTCAACCTGCCCATGGCTAGATCACTCCGCTTCGGGTCTTGAGCGCGCTACTGAATCGCCCTGTTCGGACTCGCTTTCGCTACGGCTTCCCCACACGGGTTAACCTCGCAACACACCGCAAACTCGCAGGCTCATTCTTCAAAAGGCACGCAGTCACGACTGCATGTGCAAGCACACACAGCGACGCTCCCACGGCTTGTAGGCACACGGTTTCAGGTACTATTTCACTCCGCTCCCGCGGTACTTTTCACCATTCCCTCACGGTACTATCCGCTATCGGTCACCAGGGAATATTTAGGCTTAGCGGGTGGTCCCGCCAGATTCACACGGGATTTCTCGGGCCCCGTGCTACTTGGGTGTCGCACAAGCAAGCCGCTGATGTTTCAGCTACGGGGGTCTTACCCTCTACGCCGGACCTTTCGCATGTCCTTCGCCTACATCAACGGTTTCTGACTCGCCCAACAGCCGGCAGACTGTTGAAGTGCGATCCCACAACCCCGTATGCGCAACCCCTGCCGGGTATCACACGCATACGGTTTAGCCTCATCCGGTTTCGCTCGCCACTACTCCCGGAATCACGGTTGTTTTCTCTTCCTGAGGGTACTGAGATGTTTCACTTCCCCTCGTTCCCTCCACACTGCCTATGTGTTCAGCAGTGGGTGACAGCCCATGACGACTGCCGGGTTTCCCCATTCGGAAACCCCCGGATCAAAGCCTGGTTGACGGCTCCCCGGGGACTATCGTGGCCTCCCACGTCCTTCATCGGTTCCTGGTGCCAAGGCATCCACCGTGCGCCCTTAAAAACTTGGCCACAGATGCTCGCGTCCACTGTGCAGTTCTCAAACAACGACCAGCCACCCACCACCCCGCTGAGATCAGCGAGTTCACTGGGGCCGGCATCGCGAAGGGCGAGCTCACGCTCGCACCCTCAGATACCCAACAGCGCGCCCGGCACGACCCACCAACTCTCACGTTCCACGCCGAAGCAGTACTAGTGAAGCCAGCAAACCGTGCCGAATAGTCAACGTTCCACCCATGAGCAACCAGCACCGGACATTCGCCGGTGTTCTGGCCTCTGACCGGGCAAGCCCGGTAAGAAGTGCTCCTTAGAAAGGAGGTGATCCAGCCGCACCTTCCGGTACGGCTACCTTGTTACGACTTCGTCCCAATCGCCAGTCCCACCTTCGACAGCTCCCTCCCACAAGGGGTTGGGCCACCGGCTTCGGGTGTTACCGACTTTCGTGACGTGACGGGCGGTGTGTACAAGGCCCGGGAACGTATTCACCGCAGCAATGCTGATCTGCGATTACTAGCAACTCCGACTTCATGGGGTCGAGTTGCAGACCCCAATCCGAACTGAGACCGGCTTTTTGAGATTCGCTCCGCCTCGCGGCATCGCAGCTCATTGTACCGGCCATTGTAGCACGTGTGCAGCCCAAGACATAAGGGGCATGATGACTTGACGTCGTCCCCACCTTCCTCCGAGTTGACCCCGGCAGTCTCCTGTGAGTCCCCATCACCCCGAAGGGCATGCTGGCAACACAGAACAAGGGTTGCGCTCGTTGCGGGACTTAACCCAACATCTCACGACACGAGCTGACGACAGCCATGCACCACCTGTATACCGACCACAAGGGGGGCACCATCTCTGATGCTTTCCGGTATATGTCAAGCCTTGGTAAGGTTCTTCGCGTTGCGTCGAATTAAGCCACATGCTCCGCTGCTTGTGCGGGCCCCCGTCAATTCCTTTGAGTTTTAGCCTTGCGGCCGTACTCCCCAGGCGGGGAACTTAATGCGTTAGCTGCGGCACCGACGACGTGGAATGTCGCCAACACCTAGTTCCCAACGTTTACGGCGTGGACTACCAGGGTATCTAATCCTGTTCGCTCCCCACGCTTTCGCTCCTCAGCGTCAGTAATGGCCCAGAGATCCGCCTTCGCCACCGGTGTTCCTCCTGATATCTGCGCATTTCACCGCTACACCAGGAATTCCGATCTCCCCTACCACACTCTAGCTAGCCCGTATCGAATGCAGACCCGGGGTTAAGCCCCGGGCTTTCACATCCGACGTGACAAGCCGCCTACGAGCTCTTTACGCCCAATAATTCCGGACAACGCTTGCGCCCTACGTATTACCGCGGCTGCTGGCACGTAGTTAGCCGGCGCTTCTTCTGCAGGTACCGTCACTTTCGCTTCTTCCCTGCTGAAAGAGGTTTACAACCCGAAGGCCGTCATCCCTCACGCGGCGTCGCTGCATCAGGCTTTCGCCCATTGTGCAATATTCCCCACTGCTGCCTCCCGTAGGAGTCTGGGCCGTGTCTCAGTCCCAGTGTGGCCGGTCGCCCTCTCAGGCCGGCTACCCGTCGTCGCCTTGGTAGGCCATCACCCCACCAACAAGCTGATAGGCCGCGGGCTCATCCTTCACCGCCGGAGCTTTCAACCCCTCCCCATGCAGGGAGGAGTGTTATCCGGTATTAGACCCCGTTTCCAGGGCTTGTCCCAGAGTGAAGGGCAGATTGCCCACGTGTTACTCACCCGTTCGCCACTAATCCACCCCGAAGGGCTTCATCGTTCGACTTGCATGTGTTAAGCACGCCGCCAGCGTTCGTCCTGAGCCAGGATCAAACTCTCCATGAATGTTCTCCCGTGATCGGGATCAACACCACTTAGAGCGGAACAGCCGGTCGGAATAAGACCGACTGTTCACAGCGTCCTCGCTGTGTCATTGCCTGCCACTGCAGAGCAGTAGCAGGACTTTCAAAGGAACCTCGAACCTGCCGAAACAGGCCGGGGTATCAACATATCTGGCGTTGACTTTTGGCACGCTGTTGAGTTCTCAAGGAACGGACGCTTCCTTCAGACCCTTTTCATGGGGTCCTCCGGGCGCTTCCCTTCGGTGTTTCCAACCTTACCAGATTCTTTTCCCGTTCCGTTTCCGGTTCGGAATTCGTTTCCAGTGGCCGCTGGAGGCCTTTTGCCTTTCGGCTGATCCGACTTTATCAGAAGCATTCCGGCCGAGCTAATCGGCCTTCTTGATCCGGATAAGAATCGAAAGGCTCTGCGGAAATTCAATTTCCGGCGAGAGCAAGAGATATTAACGGTCGCACTCGCACTTGTCCAGTCCGAGACAACCGTTTAAATCTACCTCCCCACGCCGACCGTGTCAACGGTTTTTGTGGGCGAAGAGGAGACTAGCAGCTCAGAGGTGCCGGACGCACATCAGGCAGCGGCCGGAAGTTCGGCGCTGCGGTCCGCCGCCTCCACGTCGCCGATGTCGCCTGCGCGGACTGCTCGGCCGCCCAGGATGTAGACGTACGCCAGAAACGCCAGCTCAGCCGCGATGCCAATGGCGATACGCGCCCAGGTCGGCAGTCCTGAGGGGGTGACGAAGCCTTCGATCACGCCCGATACGAAGAGGACCAGGGCGAGGCCAATGGCCATACCGATGGCGGCGCGGCCCTGCTGGGCGAGGGCCGTGCGGCGGGATTGGGGGCCCGGGTCGATGACAGTCCAGCCGAGGCGGAGGCCCGTGCCCGCGGCGACGAAGACGGCGGTCAGTTCAAGCAGTCCGTGCGGGAGGACCAGGCCCAGGAAGGTGTCGAGGCGGCCGGCCGACGACATCAGGCCTATGCCGACGCCGAGGTTGAGCACATTGAGGAAGAGGATCCAGATCACCGGGATGCAGAGGAACGCGCCAAGCGTCAGGCACATGGCGGCGGCCTGGGCGTTGTTCGTCCAGACCTGGGCTGCGAAGGAGGCCGCCGGGTGGCTCGAGTAGTACGTCTCGTACTCACCGCCGGGGCGGGTGAGCCGGCGCAGTTCGTCCGGGGCGGCGATCGCTGACTGGACCTCTGGGTGAGCGCCTATCCACCAGCCGATGATCGCGGCGAGGACAGTGGAGAGGACAGCCGTGGGGATCCACCAGTGGCGGGAGCGGTAGACGGCCGCCGGGAAGCCCGCGGTGAGGAAGCGGACCGCGTCGCGCCAGGTGGCACGGCGGGTTCCGGTGACGGTGGCGCGCGCTCGGGCGACGAGCTGGGTGAGCCTGCCCGTCAGCATCGGGTCCGGGGCGCTGGACTGGATGAGAGAGAGATGTGTGGCCGTGCGCTGGTAGAGGGCGACAAGTTCGTCGGCCTCGGCACCGGTGAGGTGACGTCCCCTGTGCAGGAGGTGGTCCAGGCGGTCCCACGCGGCGCGGTGGGCGGTCACGAAGACATCGAGGTCCATGGTCGGCTGCTGCTCCAGGCACTGGGTGCGTACGGTCCGTACTACTGCGGCGCGCTGCGGGCCAGCTTGGCAGACTGAGGGATCAAGGGGCAGGGAGTTCGACGGCGAAGGGCGGGCAGCGGTGAGTGCGCTTGTGACGGGGGATGCGGTCGTACTGGGGCTGCGGCCGGCGAAACTGCCGAGCCGGGCGCTCGCTCTCGTGATCGACCTCGTCGTGGTGTGGACGGCGTATCTCCTGGTGTCGATCGGGCTTGCGGTGGCGACCGCGTCGCTGGACGAGGCGGCGGTCACTGCGGTGTCGATCGCGACGTTTCTGCTGGTCCTGGTGGGGGCGCCGATAGCCGTGGAGACCCTCAGTCATGGTCGCTCGCTCGGGAAGCTCGCCTGTGGGCTGCGGGTGGTGCGGGACGACGGGGGGCCGATCCGGTTCCGGCATGCGCTGGTGCGCGGGGCGATGGGCGTGGTGGAGATCCTGATGTCGTTCGGGGTCATTGCCTGTATCGCTTCTCTGATGTCGGCGCGGGGGCGGCGGATCGGGGATGTGTTCGCGGGGACTCTGGTGGTGCGGGAGAGGGTGCCGGCCGGGCGGGGGACGAGGGTGCCGCCTCCGCCGCCGTGGCTCGTCGGGCGGTTTGCCGAACTGGATCTGTCGGGGGTGCCTGATGATCTGTGGCTCGCGATACGTCAGTACCTGACGCGGATGAGGCAGCTGGACCAGGCGGTGAGCTGGTCGATGGCGGAGCGGCTGGCTGGTGATCTGGCGGCGTGCACGGGGGCGCCCGCGCCGGAGAGGGTGCCGCCGGCCGCCTATTTGGCGGCTGTGGTGAACGAGCGGCAGACGCGTGATGCCCGGAAAGCGTTCGGGGGGTTCGGGGCTACGGCGGGGGCGGTAGCAGTTGGCGGCCCGGAGGGTCGGGCGACTCCGGGGGCGGCCACCAGAAGTGGCTTGGTCCCCGGTGCCGGAGCCGCAGGAGGAGTGGCACCGGGGGCGTTTGGTGCCGGCGGGGCTGCCGTGCCGAGTGCGGTGGTGCCGAGCGCCGTTGTTGCGGAGGGTGAGGCGGTGCAGGGTGCGGTACCGGACACGGAGACGCCGCCGGTCACGGGGTTTGCGCCGCCCGCGTAGGGGCGCGAGGCCGGATCGTCAGGCCTACCGGTCGCCGGGACGTCGGAATCCGTCGGGGCGTCGGGGCGTCAGGGCGTCAGAGAAAGACCGAGGGCGGTGTCTCGAGGTTTTCGAGTTCGATGCCGGGGGCTGCGAGGACCACGTCTCCGGCGATGTGAACGAGGTGCTGTTCGCCCGTGTCCAGGGCGCTGACCTGGTATTCGTCCACGGTCAGGGGGCCATTGTCAGTGGCATGCGCTTCACTCTTCATCAGGGCCCAGGACTGGTCGAGAGTGCGGGGAGCGAGGACAGGATCCGTGAAGGCGACGAGGCGGACACGCGTCGCGGGGGAACCGGGGGTGAGTCGCAGGAGACGTGCGGTAGCGACAAGGAAGGCGGGGGATGTGCCGGTGAAGGCGTGGGCGCGCACATTGCCTTCGGTGGCATGAGCGCCGGTGGGGTCGGTGCGCACCCAGGTGACGCCGTCGAGGGCGGCACCGCGGACCTGCCAGCTCGCGGCGTGGAGTTCGAGACGGATGGGACGGCCGAGTTCGTCGAGGGCGAGGTCGACCGAGCCGACGTGGTCGCCGGAGGGGGTTGTGATCTGGGAGACGTAGCGCCAGCCGGAGGGGCCGGGGGCGCACTGGAAGTGCTCGTCACCGAGGGGGGTGTGATCGTGCGGATCGTGAAGCGAATAACGGCCGCGGGGCATGGGGCTCAGGTGTCCTAGTGCGGTGAGGCTCTTGCCGGGAGCCGATCGAGGCCGGTACGAGGCAGGCCCCCGACACGGGGGTGCGGGGGCCTGCCTGGTACCGCTGGTACCTGCTGCTGACGGTGTGTCAGTAGTCGATCAGTAGCGGTAGTGGTCGGGCTTGTACGGGCCCTCGACCTCGACGCCGATGTAGGCGGCCTGCTCGGGGCGGAGCGTGGTCAGCTTCACGCCGAGCGCGTCCAGGTGGAGCCGGGCGACCCTCTCGTCCAGGTGCTTGGGCAGCACATACACGTCGGTCGGGTACTCCTCGGGCTTGGTGAACAGCTCGATCTGGGCCAGCGTCTGGTCCGCGAAGCTGTTCGACATCACGAACGAGGGATGACCCGTCGCGTTGCCCAGGTTCAGCAGCCGGCCCTCCGACAGCACGATCAGGACCTTGCCGTCCGGGAAGGTCCAGGTGTGCACCTGCGGCTTGACCTCGTCCTTCACGACACCGGGGACGGCGGCCAGGCCGGCCATGTCGAGCTCGTTGTCGAAGTGACCGATGTTCCCCACGATCGCCTGGTGCTTCATCCTGGCCATGTCCGAAGCCAGGATGATGTCCTTGTTACCGGTCGTGGTGATGAAGATGTCCGCCGTCTCCACCACCTCCTCCAGCGTAGTCACCTGGTAGCCGTCCATCGCCGCCTGCAGCGCACAGATCGGGTCGATCTCCGTCACGATCACCCGGGCACCCTGACCGCGCAGCGACTCCGCGCAGCCCTTGCCCACATCGCCGTAGCCGCACACGACCGCCGTCTTGCCGCCGATCAGGACATCGGTGGCCCGGTTGATACCGTCGATCAGCGAGTGCCGGCAGCCGTACTTGTTGTCGAACTTCGACTTGGTCACGGCGTCGTTCACATTGATCGCCGGGAACAGCAGCGTGCCGTCCCGGTGCATCTCGTACAGCCGGTGCACACCGGTCGTGGTCTCCTCCGTCACACCACGGATCTCCGAGGCAAGCTGCGTCCACTTCTGCGGCGCCTCGGCCAGGGTGCGGTTGAGCAGCGTCAGGATGTGCCCGTACTCCTCACTGTCCGCCGTCGAAGGGTCCGGGGCCGAGCCGGCCTTCTCGAACTCCACACCCTTGTGGACCAGCAAGGTGGCATCCCCGCCGTCGTCCAGGATCATGTTCGGGCCGCCGGTGGGCGTGTTGGGCCAGGTCAGCGCCTGCTCCGTGCACCACCAGTACTCCTGAAGCGTCTCCCCCTTCCACGCGAACACCGGAACACCGGCCGGAGCCTGAGGCGTGCCGGCCGGCCCGACCGCGATCGCCGCGGCCGCGTGGTCCTGGGTGGAGAAGATGTTGCACGACGCCCAGCGCACCTCGGCGCCCAGCGCGACCAGAGTCTCGATCAGCACGGCCGTCTGCACCGTCATATGCAGCGAACCCGTGATCCGGGCACCCGCCAACGGCTGAGCGGCGGCGTACTCCCTACGGATCGACATCAGACCGGGCATCTCATGCTCGGCAAGAGTGATCTCCTTGCGACCGAACTCCGCGAGGGAAAGGTCGGCGACCTTGAAGTCCTGGTCAGTGGCGACAGTCGACATGCGAGCTGCTCCTCGTGGTGTGGGTCGAGGGTGGGTACGGCTGGCTCTGCGGCGGCCATGGGCATACGAATGCCCGGACGCCCGCAGTGCAGTCCGTCGGAGGCCCTCTCTCCCTCGGCCGGCCCGTGGAACGGACCGCCCGACCGCCATCAGCAGCGACGTCTGACTCTGGTCACGAATCTACACCGATCGGCCGAGTGGGCCCCAGTCCGCCCGGGCTGGGATCCAGCCACATCCGAGGTCCGTCGCGCCCAACTGGCAGCGTCCTGCGGCTTTCGCCGTCGCGCTCGTGTGTTGCACGATGCCTCGTGGATCGGGAACCACTGCACGATCTGCGCACCGAAGCGTTAGGAGAACCACGTGACCAGTCCGGCAAGTGGGCAGCGGAAGTTGAAGCTGCTCGCGGTGACCGCCTGTCCGACCGGCATCGCCCACACCTATATGGCGGCGGAGAAGCTGGCGCAGGCCGCAGAGGCGCTCGGCATCGATATGAAGGTGGAGACTCAAGGCTCCATCGGGGCCGAGAATGTCTTCTCTGACAACGATGTCATAGACGCCGACGGCATCATCATCGCGGCTGACAAGGACGTGGACCGCAGCCGGTTCGCAGGGAAGAAGGTGCTGGCCGTCGGAGTCGCCGAGGGCATCCACCACCCCGAGCGGCTGATCGAGCAGGTGCAGAAGGCTCCCGTGCAGGGGGCGGGCGGCGGGGGCGGGGACGCGACACCGCCGAGCAGCGCGGGCGGGAGTGGCAAGGAGCGCAGCGTCGCGTACAAGGCGCTGATGAACGGCGTCTCGTACATGATCCCGTTCGTGGTGGTCGGCGGGCTGCTGATCGCCATCTCGCTGGCGTTGGGGGGTCATGCGACGCCCGAGGGTTACACCATCCCGAAGGACTCCTTCTGGCTGGACGTCAACAACATCGGTGTCGCCGGCTTCACGCTGATGATCCCGATCCTCTCCGGCTACATCGCGTACGCCATCGGGGACCGGCCCGCACTGGTGCCGGGCATGATCGGCGGATGGATTGCCGCGCACGGCGAGCTCTACGGTTCGCCGAAGGCCGGCGCGGGCTTCATCGGTGCGATCGTCACCGGCTTCCTGGCCGGCTATCTGGTGTTGTGGATCAAGAAGGTCAAGGTCCCGAAGTTCGTCCGGCCGATCATGCCGATCATCGTGATCCCGATCGTCGCGACCTCCGTGCTGGGGCTCTTGTTCATCAACCTCATCGGCAAGCCGATCTCGTGGGTCTTCACGCATCTCACCGACTGGCTCAGCGGGATGACCGGGACCAGTGCGATTCTGCTGGGCGCGATCCTGGGGCTCATGATCGCGTTCGACATGGGCGGGCCGGTCAACAAGACCGCGTTCCTCTTCGGCGCCGGTCTGATCGCCACCGGCAACCAGACCGTCATGGGTATGTGCGCTGCCGCGATTCCGGTCATGCCGCTCGGGCAGGGGCTCGCCACGCTGATCCGGCGGCGGCTCTACTCGGAGCAGGAGCGGGAGACCGGTATGGCCGCGCTCTTCATGGGGATGTTCGGGATTTCGGAGGGCGCGATTCCGTTCGCGGCGGCCAGGCCGGCCCAGGTCATTCCGGCGAACATGCTCGGTGGTGCGGTGGCCGGTGCGATCGCGGGTCTGGCCGGCGTGGAGGACGCGGTTCCGCACGGTGGGCCGATCGTGGCCGTGCTCGGTGCGGTCGGAGGGGTGCCGATGTTCTTCCTGGCGGTCGCGATCGGCACCGTCGTCACCGCGATCACCACGAATGCGCTGATCGACGTCAAGGAGCGGAGGACGCGCGGGGCCGGTGCGCCGGCGCCCGTGAGTGTGGGCGTGGGCGTGGATGCGCTGGTGCCCGAGCCGGCCCTTGTCGGGGTCGGTGCCGGGGGCGTTGCCGGGGGCGTACGGACCGAGACCGCGCTCACTTCCCCGCCGCCGCCTGCGGCCGAGCAGCCCGAACCGGCCGAACCGGCCGAGGACGACGTGCTGTCCGGATATCTGACCGTGCAGACCGTCAAGGTTCAGCTGTCCGCCGACAGCAAGGAAGACGCCATCCGGGAGATGGCCGCGATGCTCGCCGGCACGGGCAAGGTCGCCGATCGCGACGCGCTCGTGGCGGCCGCCTTCGCCCGCGAGGACCAGGGCACCACCGGGCTCGGTGAGGAGATCGCCATCCCCCACGCCAAGACCGATGCGGTCACCGCGCCGATCGTCGGGTTCGCGCGGTCGGCGGAGGGCGTGGAGTGGGGTTCGCTCGACGGTACGAAGGCCAAGCTGATCTTCATGATCACGGTGCCGGAGGCGGCCGCCGGCGATGAGCACCTGCGGATCCTGGCGCTGCTGTCGCGCAAGCTCATGGACTCCGGTTTCCGGGAGCGGCTGACGGGCGCGTCCGACGAGGCGGCGATCCTCGACGTGCTGCGCGAGATCCAGTAGCCCGTAGGGAACACGAAGGGGCCCGCGCGAACAGCTGCGCGGGGCCCTTGTCGACGGGAGCGGGGCCCTTGTCAGCGAGAAGGCCCCGCTGCCTGTCGGCATCGGGGCCTTCTCGTGGTGGTGCGAGCGGCGACGCGAGATCAGTGGGAGGTCTCCGGGCCCGGACCGCCCGGGGCCTTCGCCGGGTTGATACCCGCCGCGGCCGCCGACTCGCTGTAGATGTCCGGCTCCAGGTAGATCACGCGGGCGATCGGGACCGCGTTACGGATGCGGTCCTCGGCGGCGTTGATCGCGTCCGCGACCTCGGAGGCCGTGTCGTCGTGCTTGACCGCGATCTTGGCTGCGACCAGCAGTTCATCCGGGCCGAGGTGGAGCGTACGCATGTGGATGATGCCGGTGACCACATCACCGTCCACGAGGGCCGCCTTGATCTTCTCGACATCGTCCGTGGCGGCCGCCTCGCCCAGCAGCAGGGACTTCGTCTCGGCCGCCAGGACCAGCGCGATCACGATGAGCAGGATGCCGATGCAGAGGGTGCCGATGCCGTCCCAGACGCCGTTGCCGGTACCCAGGGCCAGGCCCACGCCGATGAGCGCCAGGACCAGACCGACCAGCGCGCCCAGGTCCTCCAGGAGGACGACCGGAAGCTCCGGGGCCTTGGCGCGGCGGACGAATTCGGTCCACGAGTGATTGCCGCGTGTCTCGTTGGACTCCTTGATCGCGGTACGGAAGGAGAAGGACTCGGCGATGATCGCGAAGACCAGGACGCCGATCGGCCAGTACCAGGCCTCGATCTCGTGCGGGTGCTTGATCTTCTCGTAGCCCTCGTAGATCGCGAACATGCCGCCGACCGAGAAGAGCACGATGGAGACGAGGAAGGCGTAGATGTACCGCTCACGGCCGTAGCCGAAGGGGTGTTGCGGAGTCGCCTCGCGCTTGGCCTTCTTGCCGCCGAGCAGCAGCAGCCCCTGGTTTCCGGAGTCCGCGAGCGAGTGGACGCTCTCCGCGAGCATCGACGACGAGCCGCTGAAGAGGAACGCAACGAACTTCGCTACCGCGATTGCGATGTTGGCGCCCAGTGCCGCCACGATCGCCTTTGTTCCGCCTGACGCGCTCATGTGTGCCGGATGTCCCTTCGTGCTTACGTCGGTCGCCACCCGGGCTTTGCCCGGTCTTTGCCGTGCGCCATTGTTGCAGCCCTCGAAAACGGCCTCGCGTCAGGCCACCACAGTGGCTCGGAAGACGGTGCCGGAACCGGATCCAGTGCCCGAGATCTCCGCCTTGTCCCCCGCCGGGACGAAAGCCGACTCGCCAGGGGCGAGGGTCAGCTCACCGGCCGTCGCACTTCCCGCAGGCACGCTGTCCACCGTCACGCTGCCCGCCGTGCAGAGCAGGATCTGCGAGGTGGGAGCGGTGAGATCGCGGGGCTGCGCGCCGGGAGCCAGCGTGTAGCGGGAGAGGCGGAACTCATGGATCGGGGTCCCGTAGACCTCCTCGCCCGAGGGCGCGGCCTCCGGGCGCAGAACGCCCGGGTCGGTCGCCTCGAAGCGGACGATGCGCAGCAGTTCGGGCACGTCCACATGCTTGGGGGTCAGTCCGCAGCGCAGCACATTGTCGGAGTTGGCCATGATCTCGACACCGAGGCCGTTGAGATACGTATGCGGGACGCCGGCGCCGAGGAACAGCGCCTCGCCGGGCTGCAGTTGGACGTAGTTGAGCAGCATGGCGGCGATCACGCCCGGGTCGCCGGGGAATTGGTGCGCAATCGCGGCGTACGGGGCGTAGGCGCCGCCGAGACGTTCCGCGGCGGCCGCCGCTTCGGTGACGGTGGCGGCCATCTCGGCCGGGTCGGCGCTCAGGATGGCGGTCAGCACCTCGCGGAGCGCGGCCTCTTCCGGGTGGGCGTGGAGGAGATCGACGTACGGCTTGAGTGAATCCACCTCGAGTCCGGCGAGGAGATCGGCGGACTCGACGGGCGTACGGAATCCGCACAGGCCGTCGAAGGGCGTGAGCGCGCAGATCAGTTCGGGCTTGTGGTTGGCGTCCTTGTAGTTGCGGTGCGGAGCGTCGATCGGGACGCCCGCGCTCTCCTCGGCGGCGTAGCCCTCCCTCGCCTGCTCGAGGTTCGGGTGGACCTGGAGGGAGAGAGGAGCGCCGGCCGCGAGGATCTTGAGGAGGAAGGGGAGGCGCGGTCCGAACTTCTCGACGGCCGCGGAGCCGAGTTCGCGTACCGGATCGGAGGCGATGACGTCGAACAGCGGCTGGTCGGCAGTGCTGCGGGTGACGCGGGAGGGCGCTCCCGGGTGGGCGCCCATCCACATCTCGGCCTGTGGCTCGCCGGTGGGGGCGACGCCGAGCAGGTCCGGGATGGCGGTCGTGGAGCCCCAGGCGTAGGGGCGCACGGTGTTGGAGAGGCGATCCATGTTCTTCCTTGAGTTCTCAGTACTCGTGTTCTCAGGTACTCGACAGTTACCCGTGTTCTCAGGCCTGAGCGCGCGAGGCCGTCAGCGCCAGATAGACGGCCGCGAAGTCGGTGACGGCGAGGAGTTCGGCGATCGACTCCAGCTCGGTGCCCTCCTCCGGTTCGAGCTCGCTGATCGGGGTGTCGTGGCTGAGCGCCAGTTCGCGGGCGGCGGGCGCGGCGGTGAGGCCGCCGGCGGGCCGGTCGCGCAGAAGTACGACGCGGGCGCGCAGGGCCTGCTGCTCCGCGACACGGTCGCGGAAGAAGTCCTCCGGGTCGGCGCCTGCCGCGAGCGCGCCCGCGAGGAGCACTCCGTGGGCGGGGAGCGCCTCGGGGAGCTCCGCGATCAGGGCGGGCCGGCCGGCCAGCTCGGCCAGTACGGCGGCGAAGCGGCGGCCCGCAGGGGCGGCGCCGGCGCCCTCCGTCCAGATGAGCGGGAGGCTGTCGGCGAGCTCGGCGGCGAGCGTCTTGGCGGGATTGCTGTACGTCGCGATGGCCGGGCCGCACCGTTCGGCGGTGGCGTCGAGGCGGTCGGCCACCTTGGCGAGCGTCTCCGGGGGCGCCTCGAGTACGCCGACGCGGTCGAGAAGCGCGAGGAGCGGAGTGAACAGCGCCCACAGCGCGCCGGGGCTCGCGGCCTGGGTCTCCTCGTACATCTCGTGCGGGGCGGTGGCCATGGGGACGACCAGGCCGTGCGTGCCGTCGACCGCCTCGGAGAGCGGGGAGTGCTGGGGGGCTACGGCGACGACGGTGCAGCCGCGGCGGTACGCCTGCTCGGCGAGGAGGGCGAGGCCGGGTTCGCTGCCGTCGGTGGTCGTGATGAGGAGGAGGTCCACGGAGCCGGCCCAGCCGGGCAGCGCCCAGCGCAGGGCGCCGGCGGCCGGGGCTACGCCGGTGGGGGCGAGCCGGGCGACGGGGGCGGTGGCGCCGGCGAGCGCGCTGACCAGGTCGGCGACGCCGGTGGCGGCGGTGCCGGCGCCCGCGATGAGTACGGACCGGGGGCGGCCCTCGGGCTTGATCTCGGCGATGCCTGCCTCGGCGGCGTGCCTGGCGGCGGTGCGTACACGCGCCCCGGCCTCGGCGGCCCCTCGGAGGAGGCCTCGGCGATCGGCTCGGGCCAGGGCGTCCGGGGCATCGAGGAGCGACTCGTCGAGCATGGGGGTGGGCCTCCGATCGCCGTGCGCGTGCGGGGGGTCTTGGGTTGTTGTGCGGTTGTGCGGATTCAGGTGCGGGTGCGGGTGCGGTTGGTGGGGTGCGCGCGTGGTGCGGGTCAAGCCGGGCGGCGTGCCTCGTCGACGAGGAGGACGGGGATGGCGTCCCGCACCGGGTAGGCCAGGCCGCAGTCCTTGCCCGTGCAGATCAGCTCGGGTGTGTCGGCTGCCGTGCGGTCGCTGAGCGGAGCGTGGCAGGCCGGGCAGGCGAGGATCTCCAGGAGGCCGGCTTCGAGCGGCATGTGTGGGGTTTCCCTTCGGGCATGCCGCATGTCGAAGTCGCTTCGAACATGCGGTCGCGGTCATGCGGATTGAGCCACGTCAGCCTACCGCTGGGGGGCGGGGTGCGGCGCGTTCTGGGGTGGGCGGGGTGCGAGTGCGGGTGGGTCGGGGTGCGGGGGTGCGGCGCGGGTGCGGGTGGGTCGGGGTGCGGGGGTGCGGCGCGGGTGCGGGTGGGTCGGGGTGCGGGTGGGGCCGCTGCGCGGTGCGTTCCCCTGCCCGCCCCTTCCCGAAACCGGAGCTCCGCCCCGGGCCCCGGGAGTATCCCCACCCGCCCGCCCTTGAGATGTGGGGGGTACGGGGTACCCCCACGCCCCCGGGGCGGCAGCTTCGCGCCGCCGAACGAGCCGCTGCACCCGGGACCGGGGCAGCCCCAGAGGCGGCAGCCTCGCGCCGCCGAACGAGGCGCTGCACCCGGGACCGGGGGGCAGTAACCCGTCCCCGGACCCGGCTGGGACTCACTCAGGGTCAGGAAGCACGGACCAGTGTCAGGACCTCGTCCCGCACCTTCGTCATCGTCGCCTCGTCGCGTGCCTCCACGTTCAGGCGCAGCAGTGGCTCGGTGTTCGACGGGCGGAGGTTGAACCACCAGTCCGCCGTCGACACCGTCAGGCCGTCCAGTTCGTCGGTCGTCACGTCCTCGCGCGCCCCGAACGCAGCCTTCACCGCCGCCGTACGGCCCGCCTGGTCGTCGACCGTGGAGTTGATCTCGCCCGAGCCCGTGTACCGGTCGTACTGTGCGACCAGCGACGACAGCGCGCCGTCCTGCGAGCCCAGCGCCGCCAGTACATGCAGCGCCGCCAGCATGCCGGTGTCCGCGTTCCAGAAGTCCCGGAAGTAGTAGTGCGCCGAGTGCTCGCCGCCGAAGATCGCTCCCGTACGGGCCATCTCCTCCTTGATGAAGGAGTGGCCGACCCGCGTACGGGCCGGAGTGCCGCCGTTCTCGCGGACGACCTCCGGGACCGACCACGACGTGATCAGGTTGTGGATCACCGTGCCGCCGGGGTGCTTGGCCAGCTCACGCGCCGCCACCAGCGCCGTGATCGCCGACGGCGAGATGCCCTCGCCGCGCTCGTCCACGACGAAGCAGCGGTCCGCGTCGCCGTCGAACGCCAGGCCCAGGTCCGCGCCCTCGGACCGGACGCGGGCCTGGAGGTCGACGATGTTCCGCGGGTCCAGCGGGTTCGCCTCGTGGTTGGGGAACGTGCCGTCCAGCTCGAAGTACATCGGTACGAGAGTGAGGGGCAGGGACCCGAAGACGGTCGGGACGGTGTGGCCGCCCATGCCGTTGCCCGCGTCCACGACCACCTTCAGCGGACGCATCGCCGACAGGTCCACCAGGGACAGCAGATGCGCCGAGTAGTCCGTCAGCGTGTCCAGCTCGGTCACCGTGCCCGGCACCTCGGCCGGGGCCGGTGCGCCCTGCTCGGACCAGGACTCGACCAGCGCGCGGATGTCCGCGAGGCCCGTGTCCTGGCCCACCGGTGCGGCGCCCGCCCGGCACATCTTGATGCCGTTGTACTGCGCCGGGTTGTGCGAGGCGGTGAACATCGCGCCCGGCAGACCCAGCTTCCCCGAAGCGAAGTACAGCTGGTCCGTCGAGCACAGGCCGATCAGGGTGACATCCGCGCCCCGGGCCGCGGCCCCGCGCGCGAACGCCCCGGAAAGCCCTGGCGACGACGGCCGCATGTCATGGCCGACGACGATCGCGTCCGCGTCCGTCACCTGGACGAAGGCGGCCCCGAACAGTTCGGCCAGGGCCTCGTCCCACTGATCCGGCACCACCCCGCGGACGTCGTACGCCTTCACGATCTGCGACAGATCAGCAGTCACGGCCCAACCTTCCTGAAGTCTCTGCGGTCACGTCAAACTACCCGCACAAACTAAGGCAGCATCCAGCCCAGTACCGGTGTGCTCTGTGCAGTCACGATCAGGCACATCACCAGGAGCAGTCCCAGGCTCCACGGGAGCACCTTGCGCAGCAGGTCGCCCTCCTTGCCCGCGAGCCCGACCGCCGCGCAGGCGATCGTCAGATTCTGCGGCGACATCATCTTGCCGAGGACCCCTCCGGAACTGTTGGCCGCCGCCAACAGCTCGGGCGAGAGACCAGATTCCCGCGCCGCCGTCACCTGAAGCGCGCCGAAGAGCGCGTTCGCGGAGGTGTCCGAGCCGGAGACCGCGACGCCGAACCAGCCGAGCACCGGGGAGAGGAAGGCAAGTCCCGCGCCCGCCGCGGCCACGAGGTGACCGATGGAGGCGGCCTGTCCGGACAGGTTCATGACATACGCGAGTGCCAGTACGGAGGTGACCGTGAGGATCGCGTACCGCAGTTCGTGCACGGTCGCCGCCCACTCGCGCAGCGCCACCCGCCCGCGTACGCCCAGGACGAACGCGGTCACCGCTCCCGCGAGCAGCACCAGCGTCCCGCCGGTGGAGACGAGCGGCATCGTGAAGACATTCGCGCCGACCGGCTTCCCCTCCGGGCTCGCGACATCGAGGAACGGCCAGTCGAAGACACGGGTCGCCTCCGCCAGCAGCCGTTTGACAGGTGGTATCTGGGCGACGGAGAAGATCGCGACGATGAGTGCGTACGGGGCGTAGGCGCGCACCACTTCGCGCCGCGGGTCCTCGTGGTCCAGGTCCTCGCTCCGTACGCCTGTGAGCACCGCAGCACGTACCGGCTCCGCGGCCGGCCTGCGCGCGCCCGGCACCGCGATCAGTGCTGCCGCGCCCACCAACGCCGCTCCGATGTCGGCGAGTTGGGCCGAGACATAGTTGGCCGCCGCGAACTGGGCTGCCGCGAAAGCGAATCCGCAGCCGAGCGCGGGCGCCCAGGTCTCCCGCAGACCCCGCCGCCCGTCGACAAGACCGACCAGCACCAGCGGCACGACGAGGGCGAGCAGCGGCGTCTGGCGGCCGACCACCGAGGCGACCGAGTCCAGCGGCAGGCCGGTGACCTGAGCGAGCGTCACCACCGGGGTGCCCATGGCGCCGAACGCGACGGGCGCGGTGTTGGCCACGAGCGAGACGACCGCCGCCTTGACCGGGTCGAAGCCGAGCGCGACGAGCATCACCGAACAGATGGCGACCGGCGCGCCGAAACCGGCGAGTGCTTCGAGCAGCGCACCGAAGCAGAAGGCGATGACGAGGGCCTGGATGCGAGGGTCGTCGGAGAGTCGGCCGAAGGAACGCCGCAGGATGTCGAAGTGCTGGGTACGGACCGTCATCCGGTACACCCACAGGGCGTTGACGACGATCCACATGATGGGGAAGAGGCCGAAGAGCGCACCCTGTGCGCCGGCCGAGAGGGTCTGGCCGAGGGGCATTCCGTAGGCGAGCCAGGCGACCAGCGCCGCGACGGCGAGGCCGATGAGTCCGGCGCGGTGGGCCTTCATCCGTACGGCTCCGAGCAGCACCATGACGGTGACCAGCGGGAGCGCGGCGACGAGGGCGGACAGGGCGAGCGAGTCGGCGACGGGTTCCAGTTCCTGCACGAACACGACGGACCTACCTCCGAATTCCGGGATGCGGAAAGCGATCTCTCACGGGTGAGGGAATGGTCGTGTCCGCGACAAGTGGAGGTCAATGGTCCGTACAGGATTCCGTACAGGATTCAAGGAATGGATGAGCGGCGGGGCGCGTGGAGCAGGTGGAGCGAAGGCGCTCAGCAGGTGGAGCGAAGGCGCTCAGCAGAAGGGCGCACTCCAGGGGCGCGAGGGCTCAGGAGTCCGGGGAACGCAGCACTCGCAGATGGCCGCGGCGCGCGACCTCCCTCGGGTCCGCCGTGCGGCGGCCGTTCTGCGCGCCGGCTTCGGCGGTCCGTCCCTGCGGGCGGGCTGCCTCCCGTACGGCATTGGCGAGCGCCTCAAGATCGTCGCCGCTGGGGCGGGGCGGGGCGGAGCCGTCGGTGAGCCGCACGACCTCCCAGCCGCGCGGGGCGGTCAGGCGCTCGCTGTGCTCGGCGCACAGGTCGTAGCAGTGGGGCTCGGCATAGGTGGCGAGCGGGCCGAGGACCGCGGTCGAATCGGCATAGACGTACGTCAGTGTCGCGACGGCGGGGCGGCCGCACGCGGTGCGCGAACAGCGACGTACAGGGCTCACGACGTTGGACGGTACCGCACTCTTGAGCGGGCTGCGACGACTCTCCACCAGGTCACCCCACCGTGTCGTGCTGTGATGTCGACCATAGAGGCTCCTCGAGCAACTGCCCTGACCTGCACGGGAGGAGAAGCGCGCCGACGACACCCGCGGGCGATGCGGTCATGACTCGGGGTAAATAAGGTCAATCACGATGAGAACGGCGATCGTGGGGAGGTATGCAATCGGGCCCAAGCTTGGCCGGAATGCTCATTTAGCGACATGCCCCCCTCCCCGCGGCGCGGACCCGATCGCCGCACCCCAGTGAGAGTTACCCTGCGTCAGTGATGGACAGTTCTGTGCCGCCCCGCCCGTCCGAACCGCGGCCGCGTCGCCGCGACCGCCACGGCCGCGGGATGCGCGGGCCGGTCGCGCCGCCCCAGGTACCCCTCGCCGCCAGCCGGGCCGAGTCCTTCCGGGACCTGGTGCAGGACTCGGTGGAGCGGCTGGAGCGACGCTGGCCACAGCTCGCCGACGTCGATTTCCTCGTACTGGACGTGCCGGGCGCGCCGGACGAGTCGGTGCCGCTGGGCAGCTCGGCTCCCGCGGAAAAGGAACGGCGGGCTCAGATCGTGGTCTACCGGCGGCCCGTCGAGATCCGGACGAAGAATCGCGACGAGCGCGCACTGCTGGTGCACGAGGTCGTCGTGGAGCAGGTGGCTGAGCTGCTGGGGCTGGCGCCGGAGTCGGTCGACCCGCGATACGGACAGGACTGACCGACGGCAGTCCACTGCCGTCGGTCGTTGCGCCGGTCGATCTCGTCAGTCGTCCAGTGTCGATCTCGTCAGTCGTCCAGTACCGACAGGTCCTGCTCCGCCTTCGGCACCGCCACCGTCCCCCGGTCGTCCGGCAGCGTCTGCACCGTGAACATCGGGATGCCGTCCTGCGGCAGCGTGAGCGTGCGTGACGCGTGCACCGGGCCGCCCGACACCGTCTCGACGGTGAGCGCGTACGAGCCCTTGAGGCCGGCCGGGACCGGCGGGGGGACCGCCAGTGTCGTACCGGCCTTGACCGTGTACGTCTTGACGACCTGAGTGCCGCCCTGCGTACCCGCCGAGGCGGTGACCTTGACCTGTGCGCCGGCGTCCGGCGCGGTCAGGGACAGGATCGAGCCCTTGGCTCGGTTGTCGGCCGCGGTCGCCCGATCCCCCACCGGTGCGGTCGCCGGGATGAAGGCGACCTCCTGCTTGTCGCCCTTACCGCGCACGACGCGCAGCGCCGCCACCACCGGGGTCGCCTGGCTGCTCTGCGCCGGGCTGAGGATCAGTGATCCGGCCTCGCCCTTGGTGACGTCCTGCAGGTCGACGGCCGCGGTCATGCCGGACTTGATGTGCAGCGTCTCGTGTCCGGCCGGGGTGATCCGGCCGGTCGCGCCCGCCAGCTGCACCTTCAGGTCGGCGTCGTCGTCGCCGGGCGCGAAGGCCACCAGCTGGACCGAGGTGGCGTCCGCAGGGATGCCCGGCAGTACCGCGGTGCCCGACGGATCGGCCGAGGCGGCCAGCCAGTCGCTGCCCGCCTTGTCGTCGGCTGCCCGCACCACCGCTCCGACGCGGCCCGTGCGGGTGGTGACATGGACGGTCAGATCCGCGGCGGGGTCGGAGGTCAGTGTGGAGAGCAGGACCGGGACGCTGGATCCGGCGGGGACCGGGATGCCCTCGGTCAGTGTGGTCTTGAGGGCGCCGTCCTTGCCGTACAGCTCGATGTCGGCGACGGCAGCCGTCGGGTCCGGGTTGGTGAGGTGGACGTAGTCCTGGCGGTTCTTGGCGATGGAGGCGCCCGGGAACCAGAAGTCGGTGTCGGGTGCGGTGCAGCTGACGCCGAGCACGCCGCGCGAGCCGCCCGCGGTGACCGTGGTGGTCTGCTGGGCGGTCCAGCCGGGGGCGAGGCGGCCGGTGGCGGTGCCGACGAGGGCGGGGGCCTCGCCGCCGGCGGCCTTGGCGGCGACGGGCTTGCCGGGCTCCTTCAGCGCGAGCACCGCCTTGTCGGGCGCCGGCTTCTTCGCGCCCTCCGCCGCGGCGCCCTTCTTGGCGCCCTTCTGGGTTTCCTTCTGGGTTTCCTTCTGGGTTTCCTTCTTGGGCGCGGTGCCGGTGTCGGCCAGGGTGGCGGCCGACGCCTTCAGCTCGGCTGCACCGTCCTTCGCGTCTCCGGCCTTCCCGACCGGGGTGAACGACGTGTACGCCGTCTCCGCGATCTCGGAGCTGCTCGGCGCCGGGCAGAGCAGGCTGGAGCGTTCGACGGGCAGCCGCGCCGCGGCCCCGGCTTCCGCCGTCGAGCCGCCGCCCGGTGCGGTGAGGGCGGCGAACCCGGTGATCGCGGCGAGTGCGACGGTGGTCGCGATCAGGGAGATGGTTGTGCGCTTCACTCTGACTCGCCTCGCGAAGTGTTGCCGGGATGCTGTTCGGTCTCGCTGCCGTCGGGGTAGGGCTGTCCGCCCTGCCGGTCGTAGCCGTACGGGTCGTACTGGCCCTCCTGGTACTGCCCGTCCCCGTAGGTCGCCGCCTGGTACGGGTCGGCCTGGTACGGCTGCTGCTGGTACTGGTCCGCAGCGCCGTACTGCTGCCCGTCGCCGTACTGCTCACCCCCGTACTGCTGCCGGCCGTCGTACTGGGCGCCGCCCTGGTACTGCTCGTTGTCGTACGGGGCGGTGTACCCGGTGTCCGCGTACGACTGCGCGTCCCATTCGCCGTACTGCTGCTGGGGCACCGCCGCGTACTGCGTCGGCTGCTGCTCGGCCTGCTGTGCGCCGAGTTGGCCGTACGGGTCCGGGGCGGCGTAGGCCTGAACCTGCTCGGCCGTCCCCACCTCTGTCTCCAGCGCCGTGTCCGACTCGGCCTCCGCTTCGGACTCCGCTTCGGCCTGCGCGCGCAGTCTGCGTGCCCTGCGGCCTTCGCCCTCCACCGGCTGAGCCGGTACGGCGATCTCCTCGTCCGGCAGGTCGTCGTCGATCTCCCGGCGCCGGCCCGGAAGCGCGAGCACCAGCAGCACCAGCGCGAACGCGCCCTGGGTCCAGATCCAGCCCGTGTGGGTGGCGGGGTCGTCGTACGTCAGATCCAGCCGACCGCCCTCGGCGGGCAGCTCGAAGCCCTGGGCCCAGCCGTCGACGGTGGTCTTCGTCAGCACGCGGCCGTCGAGCGTTGCCTGCCAGCCTGCGTCGGCGCGGTCCGCGATGCGCAGCACGCGTCCGGACGCACCGGCCGGGATCTTGGCGTGGGCCTCGACCGGGTCGGCGGCGACGGGCAGGGGGTCGGCCTTGCCGGTGACGATGGTGGCCCGTGCCACCTGGCGGTCGACGCGCCACAGTGCGCTGCCGTCGAGCTGGCTCAGCCGGGTGAGGCCCGGGGTGGCGTCGAGGACGCGGCCGGTCTGGCGCGGTGCTCCGTCACGTACCAGTACGTAACGGATCGCGAAGCCGCTGAGCTGGCTGGTCTGGTCGGCGCCGGAGCCCGCGACGAGGTTGGCGACGACCTTGTCGAGGCGGCCGTCGTTGCCGCCGGCCTCGGACAGTTCGGCGTCGCCGAGGCGGCCGCCGGAACCGCGTACGAGGGTGTACGAGACCTTGGCGGCGGAGGTGCCGCCGAGGACGAGGGTGCGTGGCTGGTCGCGGGTGTCGCTCTCTGCGGCGACGAAGGCGGGCACCTGGACGGGGTCGCGTCGTTGCAGCGGGCCCGCGGCGCCGCTGAGCATCCAGTTGCCTGCGGCGAGAAGGGGGGCAATGCCGGCGGCGAGCGTGACGAGGGCCGCGACGGGCTGGCGCCAGCCGAAGTTCTGGGCGGCGACGCGGGAGCGGCCGCCTTCGGCGCCGATGACGGCGGCGGTGAGCAGGGCGATGCCGTAGACGAGGGTGGCGGGTCCTGCCCAGCCGGAGCCGTTGGCGAGCACCGCGAAGATCAGTGCGACAAGTGCGGCGGCCCAGGCGGCGCGGATCGCGAACTGCCGTTCGCCGCGCAGCAGGGCCGCAAGTGCGGCCAGGACGATGCCGATGAGCAGGATTCCGCCCGCGGCCTTGGGGCCGCCGGGGCTCATGCCGAGGAGGTCGAGTGCGCCGGCCGATCCGGTGCCGAACTCGAGTCCGGCTTCACGGAAGAAGCCGGACGGGCCGGTGAGCAGGGTCAGCGACCACGGCGCGAGCACAAGGAGCGGAGTGCCGACGGCGGCGAGGAAGCGCAGTCCGTATGCCGTGATGTCGTCACGTCGCAGTACGAGGACGCCGATGCCGAGGACGAGCGCGATCGGCCACACGATGGGTGTGAACGCCATGGTGAAGGTCAGCAGGAGGGCGTAGGCCCAGGTGGCGCGCCAGCTTCCGCGCCCGCCGCCGATGTCGCCGCGCAGTCCGTGGGCGGCGACGCCGGCGCGTGCGATGAGGGGCAGCAGGATCGCGAGTACGGCGGTGCCGAGCCGTCCGGTGGCGAGTGCGCCGGTCGCGGCGGGCAGGAACGCGTACGCGACGCTCCCCCAGGCCCGCAGCAGCCGGGACTCGACGATGGGCCGGGAGGCGAAGTACGCGGTGAGTCCGGCGAGCGGGACCGAGCAGACGAGCAGCACGGTGAGTGCGAAGCCGGTGGAGCCGAGGAAGAGAGTGGAGAGCGCCGCGAGCACCGCGAGGTAGGGCGGTGCGGTCTGGGTGCCGCCGGTGCCGAGCGGGTGCCAGTTGTCGGCGTAACGGGACCAGAGCTCGGAGACGTCGGCCGGGGCGGGCAGCAGTGCGCCGCCCGCGAGGGCGCCGCTGCCGAAGAGTCCGCGGCAGGCGACGAGCGAGACGATGAGCAGGACGGCGAAGAGCACCGGTCCCGGCTTGCGCCCTATTTTCTTCAGGCGGGCGAATTGTTCGATCTCGAGGAAGTCCGCATCGTCGCCGCCGGGTCCGGATTCGACGGCGCCGTGCCGGGAGCCGCCGGAGTCGGCGTCGGAGCTGCCGCCGAAATGGCCCGCGACCTGTTCGACGGTGGCGCGGACGGTCGCGCCCGTCGGCGGGAAGAGGGGGCGCAGTTCGCCGGCCTCGACCGCTCGCCGAGAGCGCCTGCGGCGTCCGGCGATGATCCGTTCGGGCCGCAGCAGGGTGCCGAAGAGGCCCATGACTTCGTCGACGGCCTGGCCGGGGACTTTTCCGACGAGGTAGGCGAGGGTGCGCAGCAGGGTGCCGAAGACGATGCGCAGGAGTACGTAGGGGAGTGTGGCGCCGCGTGCGTTGGTGAGGAGGGTGTAGACGGCCCCGGCCTTGTCGACGCGGTGCGGGCTGGCGACGGAGCGTCCCGCGCAGTCGACGGTGCGGCGTTCGCGGGCGGCGGCTTCGGCGTGCCGCATGACGGCGTCGGGGGCGATGAGGACGCGGTGCCCTGCGGCGTGGGCGCGCCAGCAGAGGTCGACGTCGTCGCGCATGAGGGGCAGTCGTCGGTCGAAGCCGCCGAGCTCCTCGAAGACGTCGCGGCGGATGAGCATGCCGGCGGAGGAGACGGAGAGGACGGAGCGGATCTGGTCGTGCTGCCCCTGGTCCTGTTCGCGCCGGTCGAGTCCGGTCCAGCGGCGTCCGCTGTTGGCGATGGAGACGCCTGCCTCGAGGAGCTGTTTGCGGTCGTACCAGCCGCGGAGTTTGGGTCCGACGATGGCGGCGTATTCGTCGGAGTCGGCGACGCGCAGCAGTTCGGCGAGAGCGCCGGGTTCGGGTGCGCTGTCGTCGTGGAGGAGCCACAGCCATTGGACGGGTTCGCCGTGGGGCAGCTCGGGCATGTTGTAGGCGTCGTCGCGCCAGCTCCTGCTGACCGGGTCCCAGCCGCTGGGCCGCTTCAGGTAGGGCAGGTCGTCGGGCGTGAGCACGCCGGCGGTGCGGGCCGCTTCGTCGACGGCGGTGCCGAAGCCGGTGCGGCGGGCGAGGTGCAGTACGCGTTCGGCGCCGAGTGCTTCGGTGACCAGCCGAGCGGAGTCGTCGGCGCTGCCGGTGTCGGCGGCGATGACGTTCTGTACGGGGCGTTCCTGGCCGAGGAGTCCGGCGAGGGCGTCGGGGAGCCAGCGTGCGCCGTCGTGGGAGACAAGCACGGCGGTGACGACATGCCGCGGGAACTCGGGCGGGTGTGCGGGAACAAACGCGGCTGTGGTGGGGGACATTGAGGTACGGGCCCTCCGGCCGGGGGGTCGCCCCGTAGGGGCGTTGGAGCGTCTCGGACGGGGCCCCACACTAACGGTATGAAAAAGCGCTGCGGCGCGAAGCGGCTCGATGGGGTTGGTGGTCGGGCGACGGGTGGGACAGAACGGTCCGCCGACTGCGGCGAGTGCGCAGTCGGCGGACCGTGGTTTACGTACAGGCTTGTGGTGTTTGGTCGAGTCTCGGGTATCGGTTCGGTTTTCAGACGGCGGCCTTCTTCAGCCTGCGGCGTTCGCGTTCGGACAGGCCGCCCCAGATACCGAATCGCTCGTCGTTGGCGAGGGCGTACTCGAGACATTCGGGGCGGACCTCGCAGGCAAGGCAGACCTTCTTGGCCTCGCGGGTGGATCCGCCCTTCTCAGGGAAGAAGGACTCGGGGTCGGTCTGGGCGCACAACGCGCGCTCCTGCCAGCCGAGTTCCTCGTCCGCGTCCTCGACCAGCAGTTGTTCGAACAGCTCGGTCATGTGCGCCCCTCGTCTGTTTTTGCGTCCCCGTGATGTTGCCGGTGTCGCTTTTCGGCCGAACGACACGAGTGAAATTACAAGTGCGGTGCTCCAAGCCAGTCAAGCCGAGATCTGCTATTGGGCCCGGTATTCACTCTGGGGAACCAAAGCTTTGCGGAAAGTGTTCAAATCATGAGAAACCTGACACATGCCAGCGGCCTGCCCCGCACTCCCCCTCTCACACAGAGAAGACGTGGCTGGGATCGATCTTGTTGCCCATCGAGCCACTGAAGCGATCCGGATCACAGTCCGATCACGGGACCGCAACGGCGTTTGTCAGCGCGGTTGCTGCGCCATGTCTCCGCGGTCGCGGCTGCACAAACCTTTCTCCGCAGCCAGTAACCGGATGAGGTGAAACATTACCGCCAAATCGGTCATCGAGTTGACAGTATTGGACCCACCCGTCACCTTTGATTGCATGCCAGTGACCTCAGCGCCCTTCGCAACCCCCACCCGTGGGTTCCGCAGCGCTGTCCAGGCTCGCTGTTGCTGTTCCAGCTGTTGATGCCGTAGCGCTCCAGCTTCACCACCGCGTACAGCTCATCGCCGTATGCACCGCATGTACTGCGACACCCCTGCACTGCACGTTCTCTGCCGAGGAACCACCGCACCCATGAACAGCGACAGCGACCTCCAGATCGCCGGCGACATCCTCGCCGTACAGCACCTGCTCCAGCCCGCCCGTGAGCACCCGGCCACCGTCGCCGACTTCGTCGGCCTGGCCCGCTCCATCGCCGCCGACCGCGCGCAGTGGGCCCACCTCGTCCAGTACGACACCACCACCCGCTGGTACCACCGGCTGCGCACCGGTCCGGGCTACGAGGTGTGGCTGCTGTCCTGGGTCCCGGGGCAGGGCAGCGGGCTGCACGACCACGGACTGTCCTCCGGTGTGCTGACCGTCCTCGACGGCGAGCTCACCGAGCGCACCGCAGACACCTCCCGGTCCCTGTCGGCCGGCGCGCAGCGGGTGTTCGCGCCCGGATATGTGCACGAGGTGGTCAATGACTCGCTCGAGCCTGCGGTCAGCCTGCACATCTACTACCCGGGTCTGACCGATATGCCGATGCACAGCTCCCAGTGCTCCCCGGCCGAACGGGATGTCGTAGCCGCCTGACCACCACCGGGATCAAGCTCCGCCTGACAGTCCCGCCCTTCGCCCGACCACCACCCCTCATGAGATCAGGCTCCGCCTGACAGTCCCGCCCGTCGCCCGACCACCACCCCTCATGGGATCAGGCTCCGCCTGACAGACTGTCTGCATGCGCATTGTGGTTCTGGCCGGCGGCATCGGCGGCGCCCGTTTCCTCCGCGGTCTCAAGCAGGCCGCGCCCGAAGCGGACGTCACGGTGATCGGCAACACCGGCGACGACATCCATCTGTTCGGACTGAAGGTCTGCCCCGACCTCGACACCGTGATGTACACCCTCGGCGGTGGCATCAACGAGGAGCAGGGCTGGGGCCGTACGGACGAGACCTTCCAGGTCAAGAGCGAGCTCGCGGCGTACGGCGTGGGACCCGAGTGGTTCGGTCTCGGCGACCGCGACTTCGCCACGCACATCGTCCGTACGCAGATGCTGAGCGCGGGCTATCCGCTCAGCGCCGTCACCGAGGCACTCTGCGCGCGGTGGAACCCGGGCGTGCGGCTGCTGCCGATGTCCGACGACCGCGTCGAGACGCATGTCGCCGTCGAGGTCGAGGGCGAGCGCAAGGTCATCCATTTCCAGGAGTACTGGGTGAAGCTGCGGGCGTCCGTGGCCGCGGAGGCCGTCGTGCCCGTCGGCGCGGACCAGGCGAAGCCGGCGCCCGGGGTGCTGGAGGCGATCGCCGCCGCCGACGTCATCCTCTTCCCGCCGTCCAACCCCGTCGTCAGCGTCGGCACGATCCTGGCCGTGCCGGGAATCCGCGAGGCCATAGCCGAAGCGGGCGTCCCGGTCGTGGGCCTGTCCCCCATCGTCGGGGACGCGCCGGTGCGCGGCATGGCGGACAAGGTCCTGGCCGCGGTGGGCGTGGAGGCGACGGCCGCGGCCGTCGCCCAGCACTACGGCTCCGGGCTGCTCGACGGCTGGCTGGTCGACACGGTGGACGCGGGCGCGGTGGCGGAGGTCGAGGCGGCCGGGATCCGCTGCCGGGCCGTGCCGCTGCTGATGACGGATGTGGACGCGACCGCCGAGATGGCGCGTCAGGCGCTGGCCCTGGCCGAGGAGGTACGGGCGTGAACCCGCCCTCCTACCGGGTCTGGGCGCTGCCCGGTCTTGCGGAGGTCCAGCCGGGCGACGACCTCGCGAAGCTGATCACCGCGGCCTCACCGGAGCTGGTGGACGGCGACGTACTGCTCGTCACCTCGAAGATCGTGAGCAAGGCGGAGGGGCGGGTCGTCGAGGCGGCCGACCGCGAGGCAGCCATCGACGCGGAGACGGTACGGGTGGTGGCGCGGCGCGGCACCCTTCGTATCGTCGAGAACCGGCAGGGCCTGGTGATGGCCGCGGCCGGGGTCGACGCCTCCAACACCCCTGCGGGGACAGTGCTGTTGCTGCCCGCCGATCCTGATGCCTCGGCGCGGGCGATCCGCGAAGGGCTGCGGGAGTCGCTCGGCGTCGACGTCGGCGTGATCGTCACGGACACCTTCGGGCGGCCCTGGCGCAACGGTCTGACCGATGTCGCGATCGGTGCGGCGGGCGTGCGGGTACTGGACGATCTGCGCGGCGGGACCGATACGTACGGCAATCCGCTGAGCGCGACCGTCGTCGCCACCGCGGACGAACTGGCCGCGGCGGGCGACCTGGTGAAGGGCAAGGTGGCGGGTCTGCCGGTCGCGGTGGTCCGCGGTCTGCCGCATCTGGTGGCCGACGCGGCCGAGGGAGCGCGGGCGATGGTCCGGGTCGCGGCCGACGACATGTTCCGGCTGGGGACCTCGGAGGCGGTACGGGAGGCGGTGAGCCAGCGCCGTACGGTGCGGGAGTTCACGGACGAACCGGTGGACGGCGGTGCGGTACGCCGCGCCGTCGCCGCGGCTGTGACGGCTCCGGCGCCCCATCACACGACGCCCTGGCGGTTCGTACTCCTCGAATCCGCCGCGGCACGCACCGGGTTGCTCGACGCGATGCGGGACGCGTGGATCGCGGACCTGCGTCGCGACGGCAAGTCGGAGGAGTCCGTCGCGAAGCGGGTGCGGCGCGGGGACGTGCTGCGCAAGGCGCCGTATCTGGTCGTGCCGTGCCTGGTGGCGGACGGCTCGCACCACTACGGGGACGAACGCCGGGATGCCGCCGAGCGCGAGATGTTCGTGGTCGCTGCGGGCGCGGGCGTGCAGAACTTCCTGGTGGCGCTGGCGGGTGAGCGGCTCGGCTCGGCGTGGGTGTCGTCGACGATGTTCTGCCGCGAGGTCGTACGGGACGTGCTGCGGCTGCCGGAGGAGTGGGACCCGATGGGCGCGGTGGCGGTCGGGCATGCCGCCGGGGCGCCGAAGGAACGGCCGGCGCGGGAGGCGGAGCACTTCATCGAGGTGCGGTGACGCGCCCTCGCGCCCCGCAGCACGTCAGGAGTGGTACAGCACGCGTACGACCATCGCGTCGGCCGGCAGGGCGTCGAGGTAGGCGTTGATGCTGCGGCGGCACGCATGCGTGCCGCCCTCGATCCAGCGGCCGTCCAGTGTGAGCAGGGCCCAGGTCGGCAGTACGTCTGCGGTCTTGAGCTCGACGAAGGCGGCGAGGTCGTCCCCGTAGACGGCCACCGGGTCGTCACCGAGACGGTCGTGCAGCTCGGAGTCCGCGCGCAGCGCCCGGATCACCGGCTGGTCCCCGAAGTCCTCCAGCGCCTGCCGCTCCGGGTAGCCGACCGGGTCGAGGAATGCCTTCTGCCAGAAGTGGCCCAGCGGCAGGGACGGCGGATACGCGGCGGCGAACTCGTGCCAGCGCCTCGCGGCATCCTCGGCGGCCGGGGCCCGGTCGGCGTCGAAGTCCAGCAGCCCCTTGGGGCCTCCGTCGCACCGATTGCGGGGCCGCGGCTCGTCCTTGTCCTCGCCGTCCCTGACGATCCTCGGATCGTCCTCGTGCCCGGCGAGCACCGCGAACTCCCAGCCGCCGGCGGAGATGTACCAGTAGTCCCACTCCCCCACCCAGTCCGGGTGGGGGATGTCCTCGCGGTAGTAGTGGTAGGGCGCCATGGCCGCGCCGATCGCCCGCTGGAGATCGGCGGGTTCGGTCGGGGCGAGACAGACGGTGACACGTTGCTTGGCCATGAAGTCCTTCTGCCCTCGGCGTTCTACAGGCCGGCGATGTCTGCGCGGGGCATCTTGGGCACGCGGCGGGGCGGGGTGCGGCCGCTCAGCAGGATCAGACGGGCGGCGCGGTGGCGCTGGCCGGCGTACGGGGCCAGGAGTTCGAGCATCGCCGCGTCGTCGGCGTCGCGGTCGCCCGCGAGCGCGTAGCCGACGATGCCCGGCAGATGCACATCACCGACGGAGACGGCATCGGGTGCGCCGTTGCTGCGCTGGACCGTTTCGGCGGAGGTCCAGGGGCCGATACCGGAGATCAACTCCAGCCTTGCCCGGGCCTGTTCGGGCTCCATGGCTGCGGCCTCCTCCAGGCGGCGGGCGACGCGGACCGCGCGCAGGATCGTCGATGCGCGCTTGTTGTCGACGCCCGCGCGGTGCCACTCCCAAGAAGGGATCAGCGCCCAGGTGCGGGGCTCGGGCATCACGTACATACGCGGTGCGGGGCCGGGCGCGGGTTCGCCGTACTTGCGTACGAGCAGCCGCCAGGCTCGGTACGCCTCGTCCGTGGTGACCTTCTGCTCCAGGATCGAGGGGATCAGGGATTCCAGGACCAGGCCGGTGCGGGACAGGCGGAGGCCGGGACGGCGGTGCTGGGAGGCGGCGATGAGGCGGTGGCGCGGGGTGAAGGCGGCGGGGTCGTCCGCCTCACCGAGCAGCGTGGGGAGGTGCTCGAGCAGCCAGTCGGCGCCGGGGCCCCATGCCTCGGCCTCGGCGGCGCCGGCGCTCGCGTGCAGGGCGACGCGGAGGGTGCCGGGGCCGGCGGGCGTACGGCTGGCGCGCCAGACGGAGCCGTCCGGGGTCGTACGGAAGGTGGGGTCACCGGGGCCGCGACGGTGCGGCCCGAGCACCAGCCCGAGATCGAGGGGCCCGGGGGGCGTCCAGCTCCGGGTGCTGGAGCCGGCCCGCGTCTGCGCGGGGATGCCGGAGGGGACGGTGGTGTGGCCGCCTCGCACGGTGGTGCGGGTGGGGGTGCGGGGGGCGAAGCGTCCTGACACGGCGGGGTCCTCGGGATCGGGTGCCTTCTGAGGGTAGGCGGTGTTGTTCCCCCACTCCGCCCCTTCCCGAAGCCGGGGCTGCGCCTCCAGGCCTCCTGGAGGGAGGGGGACGTGGGGCCGGCGCTCCACACCCGATGCGCCGGCTTCGCGGCGCGGGGTCCCCGGGGCCGCTTCGGGCTGTGTACTCCATCGCCGGACGGGCTTGATTTTTCAAGCCCGTCCGGCGATGGAGGAGCGGGGTCCGGGGCGGAGCCCCGGCTACTGGTCCGACGAGAACCGCACCGATGACGGCGGTAGCACCGCCTCGCACCACACCCTCGCGCCGTCGCGGAGCTCGTTGTCCGCGCCCACCGACGCGCCGTCTCCGATCACCACGCCCGACAGGACCGTGCGGGGTCCAATTCTCGCGCCCGCGCCGATCAGGGAGGCGGAGATCTCCGCGCCCTCCTCCACCACCGCGCCCTCCAGGATCGCGCTGCCGTCGATACGGGCGCCGCCGCCGATCCGGGCGCCACGGCCGACCACCGTGCCGCCCGTCAGCTTCGCGTCGGGTGCCACTGTCGCCGACGGCAGTACCAGGCGGTCGCCGCAGCGGCCCGGGACCGCCGGGGACGGGGCACGGCCCATGACCAGGTCGGCCGAGCCGCGGACGAAGGCCTGCGGGGTGCCGAGATCCAGCCAGTACGTGGAGTCGACCATGCCCTGGAGGTGGGCTCCGGAAGACAGCAGGTCCGGGAAGGTCTCACGTTCGACCGAGACCGGACGGCCCGTCGGGATGGTGTCGATGACCGAGCGACGGAAGACGTACGCGCCCGCGTTGATCTGGTCGGTGACGATCTCCTCGGGCGTCTGCGGCTTCTCCAGGAAGGCCGTGACGCGGCCGGAAGAGTCCGTCGGGACCAGACCGAACGCCCGCGGATCCTCGACCCTGGTGAGGTGGAGCGAGACGTCCGCGCCGGACGACTGGTGCGTGGCGACGAGCGCCTCGATGTCCAGGCCCGTCAGGATGTCGCCGTTGAAGATCAGGACCGGGTCCTCGGGGCCCGAGTGCAGCCGCGACGCGACATTGCGGATCGCCCCGCCCGTGCCGAGCGGCTCCTCCTCGGTGACGTACTCCAGGTGGAGGCCGAGCGAGGAGCCGTCGCCGAAGTACGGCTCGAAGACCTCGGCCAGGTACGACGTGGCCAGCACGATGTGCTCGACCCCCGCCGCCCGCGCCCGCGCCAGCTGATGCGTCAGGAACGGGACGCCCGCGGCCGGAACCATCGGCTTCGGCGTGTTGACGGTGAGCGGACGCAGCCGGGTGCCCTTGCCGCCGACCAGGAGGATCGCTTCTGTCACCTTGTCGTCTCTGCTTCCTGCTGGGGCCGGCATGCTCACTCGTTCGAGACCGGCAGTGTATGCAGTTCGTCGGTGCTTTCCCCGTCAGGTCCGGCCCTGCAGCGTGGCCGAGGAAGTCCGGGCCGTGCCGAGCCTGGCGTAGAGATGACTTCCCGGACATTCCGTGAAGAATCCGTCCCGGTGCCCGGAGATGGCGTTGAAACTGACGTTCTTGCCCTTCTCATACTTGCCGCTCCCTCCTGACGTCAGCACCGACTTGCCACGGGGGTCGATTCCGTACAGTCCGAGCTTCCAGGCGGTCAGCTGCGCGATGGCGTCCACCGCGACCGCGGGCGGGGTGGACAGACTGTACGTGCCGAGCACGGCGATACCCATGCTGTTCGTGTTGAATCCCAGGGTGTGCGCGCCGAGGACCGGTTTGGCCACGCCTCCCGCGCGCCCTTCGTAGATGTTTCCGCACTTGTCGACGGCGAAGTTGTAGCCGAAGTCTCGCCAGCCACTGCTCACTACGTGGTAGCGGTAGATACTGCGCAGGACGGAGGGCGCCTGCTCGCAGGTATAGCTGTTGCCGGTGGCGGTGTGGTGCACGAAGGCGACCTTCACGGAATTGGTGTAGACGAAGCCCGGTTCGCGCAGCGACTCGCTCGCACCCCACCCCTTGCGCGTAATGATGCGCGGGCGCGGTCCGATGTAAGGACTCAACTCCACGGCGCCGACCTCCCCGGCCGCTGTCGCGTCCTCTTCGGCCTGCGCCACGGCCTGCGCTTCCGTCTCCGCCACGGAAAGCGCCGGGAGCACATCCTCATCCTCCGCCGACGTCGGCTCGTCGTCGGCCCGCTCCTCCTCGTCCGCCGGCGGCGCCTGGCCGGCTGCCGACTCCTCGCCGGGGTCGACGAGTTCAAGGCTCAAACCTTCGGGCAGCGGCCACGGATCCGCCGCCTCCGCGCGTACGCGTACCTCGACGCCGTCCGACGCCCCGACCCAGAGCGGGGCCGTGGCGCCGCGGGCCCTCCCCCATTCGCTCTCCCGGGTACCGGGATCGGCGCGATGCTCGGCGTTGTGGGTCTCCACGCCCTGCCAGCCGGACCACGCGCCGGAGCCGACGGCCCTGGTGCGGACCTGGACGGTGCCGTGCAGTTCGGCGTTCACGTCGTCCCAGACGACGCCGAGCAGGGAGAACGGTCTGACCTCACGTTTGGTCAGACCCTGTTCCGCCGCGTGCCCGAGGGACCGCTCCGATGTCGTCGCCCCGATGGCTGCGAGCGGCAGGGACTGGGTGGAGCCGGGCACATCAGGCGCCCGGGGCGCCACGGCGGCAGCGCCGGAGGGCAGCGAGAGCGGGAGTACGAGCGCGGCGGTGCACGCGATGCCGATCGAAAAAGCTGGGAATCCACGCATGGGTTCGATCCTGAGCCGGGGCCGCCGACTCCGCTTCCCAAGGAACTGACGGCGCAGCGGTCCGACCGGTGTACGCATCACCGGTACGGCGGCCTGTCCAGTCACCGTGCCGCGTACGCTTGCGCGCGTGAACGCCAGCGACCGTACCCCCGCCGACCTGCTGCGATCCGCGCTCGCCGCGGACCCGGCGCGCCCCTTGGTCACCTTCTACGACGACGCCACCGGTGAGCGCGTCGAATTGTCCGTGGCCACCTTCGCCAATTGGGTGGCCAAAACGGCGAATCTGCTCCAGGGCGATCTTGCGGCCGCGCCCGGCGACCGGCTCGCGCTGCTGCTTCCCGCGCACTGGCAGAGCGCGGTCTGGCTGCTCGCCTGCTCCTCGGTCGGGGTGACCGTGGAGGTGGGCGGCGACCCGGCGGACGCCGATCTCGTCGTCAGCGGACCGGACACGCTGGAGGCGGCGCTGGCCTGTTCCGGGGAGCGGGTCGCTCTCGCGCTGCGGCCGCTGGGGGGCCGTTTCCCGCAGCCGCCGGCGGGCTTCGCCGACTACGCGGTGGAGGTGCCGGGGCAGGGCGACCGTTTCGCTCCGTACGCGCCGGTGGACCCGGCCGCGCCCGCGCTCGCCGTCGGCGGCTTGGAGCTGACGGGCGTACAGCTGGTCGAACGGGCCCGCGCGGACGCGGCCGACTTGGGACTTTCACCCGGCTCGCGACTGCTGACGGGACGCTCGTACGACTCCTGGGAGGGGCTGTCGGCCGGGCTGTTCGCGCCGCTCGCGGCCGGCGGGTCGGTGGTGCTGTGCCGCCATCTCGGCGAGCTGTCCCAAGAGGGCCTCGAGAAGCGGATCGAGAGCGAGCGCGTCACCAACACCGCCGTATGACAAGCCTCTGAAGTCCACTCGTGTGGCGCACACACGGGCCGAGCCCCCGGGCCTCAGCGTCAACTCCGGTACATGATCGGCGATACCCGTGCTTAAAAAGACAACCAAGCGTGAGGTTCGGCCGTCTAGTCCTGCGATCGGCGACCCAGCGCGCCGCCGACGCCGTGAAGGATGGACGCAGACGTGACGGAGAGTGCTGGCACGCCCGCCGAACCGGACAGGCCGGCCGACGACGAGCCGGCCGCGGGAACGCCCGGGCACGAGGCGGACGAGGTCCCGAAGGGCGAAGCCGGTACGGCCGGCGCGCCGCAGGACGAGGCCTCCGCCACGGTGTCCGCCGCCGACGGACAGACGTCCGGCACTGACGGCACCGACGGCACCGACGGCATGACCGAAGGCACCCCTGCTGAAACCGCCAACCACAAGCGCCACTGGCTGCGTTGGACCGCCCTCGGCACCTCCGTCGTCGTGCTCGCCGCGGCCGGCGTCGGCTGGTGGTTCTACCGCAAGCTCGACGCCAACATCACCACGGACAGCACCGCCGCCGCCGAGCTCGAGTCATACGAGAAGGAGCGCCCGGCGTCCCTCGCGCACAACGCGCAGAACATCCTGCTGCTCGGCTCGGACACCCGCTCCGGCGAGGGCAACAGCAAGTACGGCCGCGACGACGGCGGCAGCCAGCGCTCCGACACCACGATCCTGCTGCATATCGCCGCGGCCCGGCAGAGCGCGACGGCGATGTCCATCCCGCGCGACCTGATGGTGACCATCCCGAGCTGCCACAAGCCCGACGGGACCCGCACGAAAGAGCAGTTCTCGCAGTTCAACTGGGCCTTCGAGTTCGGCGGTACGGCCTGCACCATCCGTACCGTCGAGCGCTTCACCGGTATCCGCATCGACCACCACATGGTGGTCGACTTCAGCGGCTTCAAGGACATGGTCAACGCCGTGCACGGGGTCGAGGTCTGCCTCAAGGATCCGATCGACGACGCCGACGCGCACCTCAGGCTTCGCGCGGGCAAGCAGTTGCTCAACGGCGAGCAGGCCCTCGGCTTCGTACGGGCCCGCAAGTCCATCGGCAACGGCAGCGACACCGAACGCATGGACCGCCAGCAGCAGTTCCTCGGTGCGCTGGTCAAGAAGGTACAGAGCAACGGCGTACTGCTGAATCCGATCCGGCTCTACCCGGTACTGGACGCGGCGACCAAGTCGCTGACCACTGATCCGGGTCTTGACTCGCTCAAGGATCTGTATGACCTGACCCGCTCAATTCGTGACATTCCAACGGAAAAGGTGCAGTTCCTGACGGTTCCGCGGCAGCCGTACAGCGCCGACCCGAACCGCGACGAACTCATCGAGTCCGAGGCCGCCCAGCTCTTCAAGCGGCTGCGGGAGGACACGCCCGTCACGGTCGTCTCCGGGGGCAACGGGAAGTCCGGGGACGAGGGCGAGAACGGGGAATCCGAAAAAGCGTCGCAGCGGCCCACGGCCGGGACCGACGAGAAGCCCGACGACAGCGCAGCCCGGGGCCCGACACCGACGCCGACTTTCTCCGGCACGAATGCCGCTGTGGGCATGTGTGAGTAAAGCGATGGCCAAGCCGGAGTCCGCAGTCCATGACGATTGGGCGGAATGCCCGCTTGTAAGGGGCGTGGAATTTGTCACGAGCGTCGCTCGACGCTGAACTGGGCGGATAGTGTGACGCGACCTGGTGCTACCGACCCTGGGTCGCGCACCTGCTGGATCGAAAGACCGAGCGCCCTTCGGGGGAGGCGCCTCGCGTGGCACCGACGGAGGACTCAAGCAACCGTGGATGCGCAAAGCCGTGGGCGGGACGAGATCGACCCCGCCGACCAGTGGGTACTCAACCCGCAGACCGGCAATTACGAACTGCGACTGGATCAATCCGGAACGCAGTCACCGGCCGCGAGAACCACGGCTCCCAGGACCCCGGCCCCGCGAAGTTCGACGCGCCGCAGTCCCGTCGCGCCGGGCGAGACGCCGGGCACGGAGGTTCCGGGCCGCGAGGCACCGGGCCGTCAGGTCCCGGGCCAGCGCTCGCGCCGCGCGGGCAACGCCTCCGGCGGTACGACACCGCCCACGGCGGGCCGGCGCAAGCGCAAGCAGCCCAAGTCGCGCAAGAAGAAGGCGCTGCTGTGGACGGGCGGCGTGATGGCCTTCATCGTCGTCGCCGGCTCCGTCGGTGCGTACCTCGTCTACCAGCACTTCGACTCGAACCTGAACACGGTCGACGTCGCGGGCGCGGGCAGCGGCGGCTTCAAGAAGGACCAGGCCGTCAACATCCTGGTGATCGGCACGGACAAGCGGTCCGGCAAGGGCAATGACGGCTACGGCGACAAGAACAGCGTCGGCCACGCCGACACCTCGATCCTCTTCCATGTCTCCAAGGACCGGACCAACGCGACCGCGCTGTCCATCCCGCGTGACCTGATCACCGACATCCCGGACTGCGAGACCAAGACCGCGGACGGCACCAAGGTCATAGGCGGTACGCGCAAGACCCGGTTCAACGAGAGCCTCGGCCAGGAGGGCCGCGACCCCGGCTGCACCATGCGCACGGTCAAGGAGCTCACCGGGCTGACCGTCGACCACTTCATGATGGCCGACTTCAACGCGGTGAAGTCGATGACGACAGCCGTCGGTGGCGTCGAGGTCTGTCTCGCCAAGGACATCCATGACAAGGACTCCAAGCTCAACCTCCCGGCGGGCAAACACGTCCTCGAAGGTGAGCAGGCGCTTGCCTTCGTCCGTACGCGTCACTCGGTGGGCTTCGGCGGCGACCTGAGCCGGATCGAGATCCAGCAGCAGTTCCTGAGCTCGCTGATCCGGAAGATGAAGTCCAGCGACACCCTCTCCAGCCCCACCAAGATGTGGGACCTGGCCGAGGCCGCCACCAAGGCACTCACGGTCGACAGCGGGATAGGAAAGATCTCGAGGCTCCGGGATCTCGGTATGGAGCTCTCGAAGGTGAATCCGAAGAACATCACGTTCGCCACCGTGCCGGTGGTCGACAACACCGACGGCGCGACCGTGCTGCTCAACGAGGCCAAGGCCAAGCCGCTGTTCGCGATGATGCAGAACGACACCTCGCTCACCGAGGTGAAGCAGAAGCAGCAGGACGCCAAGAACAAGCAGCAGACCCTGCTCAAGGGCTCCAGGGCGACCGCCTCCGAGGTACGGGTCGCCGTCTTCAACGGCAGCGAGACACAGGGTGCGGCACTGGCGACCCTCACCTGGCTGCAGAACGAGGAAGGCGTACTGAAGTCGAGCAATGAGGGCAACGCCCCGCAGAAGCTCGCCAGGACGACGCTGACGTACGCACCGAACCAGGCCGCCCAGGCCCGCAAGCTCGCGGACCTGATGGGTCTGCCCGCCGAGGCTCTGAAGCCGGGCACGAAGGACGCCGTGGGGCGTGAGGCGATGACGCTGACCCTCGGCGCGGATTACAAGGGCGCAGGGGTGCCCATCACCGGACCGGCCAAAGCGCCGGAGGGTGTGCAGAAGGTCGAAGCAGACAAACAGGTATGTGCCAAATGACGCCGGAACACCGGGTCATGGGGCGAGCCTGAACGACAGGGGGGACCCGGGGTGGGACAGAACAGGGTGCGGGGGGAGGGGACGCGGGATCGCGTCCGGCAGGCCCGTGAGCTGGGATGGGACGACAGCCTGTACGGCGAGGGCGGCGAGGCTCCCAAGGGCCGCACAGGCACGATCGGTCGCCAGGACCGGCATGACCGGCCGGCCGGCGACGACACCGCGACAGCGGAGGACGGCGGTGGTGGCGCTGAGAGCGGCCACCGGCGCGGTGGCCCGAGACGGCGCGGAAAGGGCGGCAAGCGCCGGATACTGCGCTGGGTCGCGGCCGTGGTGTCGCTGCTGATACTCGGCACGGCCGGGGCCGGTTATCTGTACTACGAGCACCTCAACAGCAAGCTCAAGAAGGACGACCTGAACCTCGGCGGCAAGATGCGCGAGCACCAGGCCAACGCCGCGGGTCAGACGCCGCTGAACATCCTGCTGATCGGCTCGGACGCGCGGAACTCCAAGAAGAACCAGGAGCTCGGCGGCGCCAAGGAGACGTTCAACGGCGTGCCGCTCGCGGACGTACAGATGCTGGTGCACGTCTCGGCCGACCGCAGCAACATTTCGGTGATCAGCATGCCGCGCGACACCGTGCTGAAGATCCCGGAGTGCAAGGACCCCGACACCGGCAAGACGTACCGCGCCACCACAGAGGCGCCGACCAACGAGTCGCTGGGCCGTGGCGGACCCGGCTGCACGGTGGCCACCTGGTACGAGCTCACGGGCATCACCATCGACCACTTCATGATGATCGACTTCGCGGGTGTGGTCTCCATGGCCGACGCCATCGGCGGCGTCCCGGTCTGCGTCGAGAAGAACGTCTACTCGCGCAACAAGAAGGGCCAGGGCTCCGGCCTCAAGCTGGAGGCGGGCACACACCCGGTCAAGGGCGAGCAGGCCCTGCAATGGCTGCGTACGCGCTACGGCTTCGAGGACGGCACCGACCTCGCCCGCACACGCGCGCAGCACATGTACATGAACTCGATGGTCCGGGAGCTGCGCAAGAACACCAAGCTCACCGACCCGGCCAAGCTGCGCAACCTCGCCGAGGCCGCCATCGACGCGCTCACCGTCGACAAGGGCATCAACACCGTCAAGGACCTGTACGACCTGGGCGAGGAGCTCAAGAGCGTTCCCACCGGCCGGATCACCATGACCACGATGCCGAACTTCTACTCCACGCGCCACGAGGGGAAGGTCGAGCCCCAGCCCGGCGACGCCGAGCAGCTGTTCCGGCTGGTCCGCGAGGACATTCCGCTGGACGGCAAGGCCCCGAAGAAGCGGCCGACCACCACCCCGGCCGTGTCCAAGGACCCGGCGGCGGCGCCCGGTGAGATCGCGGTGATGGTGCAGAACGGCACCGGGGGCGACGGACAGCTAGCCGAGAAGCGCCGTGCGACGGCGGTCGCCGGGATCCTGACCGGCAAGGGGTACGCCCTGGCCAAGGCCGACAGCACGACCAATCCGCAGAAGAAAACGATCATCCGCTTCTCCAACGCCGAGCTGGAGGGCGATGCGCAGGCGGTCGCCAAGTCCCTCGGGATTCCGCTGACTTCGGTGAAGAAGTCGACCGAGGTCAGCGGCATCACCCTGACCGTCGGCGCGGACTGGCGTCAGGGCGATGCCTATCCGAAGTCCACGGCGCAGCAGGACAACAAGACGCCGACGACGGCGAAGCCCCTGAACGGCGAGGACAAGACGGCGTGCATGCCAGTGCAGCCCGGCTTCACCTGGTAGGTCGTACGCGAAGGGCCCCGGGTACGCGATGCGTGCCCGGGGCCCTTCCTGCGTATCAGGCGGAGGCCGTCCGCACGGCCGGGCGGCGGCTCGCGATGACCTTCCGCGCCAGCGAGCGCGGGCTGGTCAGGAAGCCGTACCCCCACGACATGTGCATGGTGGCCAGCGCGACGGGGATCTGCAGTCGCGCCTTCAGCGACAGGCCCCTGCCCGCGGGGACGGATCCGGCCGCGATCGCGGCCAGATAGCCGGCCGGCACCACAAGGCCCCATGGGGTGAGGGCCACGCCGACCACGAGGCCCGCGGCGATCGCGCAGACGGCGGTCGGCGGGGCGAGGTAGCGGAGGTTGATGGAGCCGGAGTGGTAGCGGGCGACGACATGGCGCCAGCGGCCGTAGTCCTTGTACTGCTTGGCGAGCGCCTTCACAGAAGGCCGCGGCCGGTACTGGACCTTGAGCTCCGGCGAGAACCAGATGAGACCGCCCGCCTCGCGGATACGGAAGTTCAGCTCCCAGTCCTGGGCCCGGATGAACTCCTCGTTGTAGCCGCCCTGTTGCTCCAGCGCCTCGCGCCGGAAGACACCCAGATACACGGTTTCGGCCGGGGCTGCCGCGCCGCCGGTGTGAAAGGCCGCGTTGCCGACACCTATCTTCGAGGTCATGGCGGCGGCGACCGCGTGCTCCCAGTCGTTCTCGCCCTCGGCGTGCATGATGCCGCCGACGTTCTGCGCACCGGTCTCCTCCAGGAGCCGGACGGCGGTGGCGATGTAGTTGGCCGACAGCATGCCGTGCCCGTCGACCCGTACCACGATCGGGTGGCGCGATGCCTTGATGGCGGCATTCAGCGCGGCCGGGGTGCGGCCGGTGGGGTTCGGGACGGTGTGGACGCGGGGGTCCTCCCGTACGAGCTCGGCGGCGATCTCGTCGGTACGGTCCGTGGACGGCCCGAGCGCGATCACCACCTCCATCTCGCCGTCGTACTCCTGCTCGAGGATGTGACGGACGGAGTTACGCAGATGCCGCTCCTCGTTGAGGACCGGCATGATCACGGAGACAGCGGGTGTGGCGTTCATCGGTCGCCACGTTACCGCGAACGGGGGACACGGACGCGCGGCGGCCGGGTCGCTGCCCGTTGCCGCAGATCGTATGGGCCTACGGTGCTCGCGATCCCTGTCACCTGCGGAGGTTTCCCACGTGCCCACGCCGCCCCGCTCCAGCCGTCCGCGGCCGGCCGCTCAGCCCAGGACCAGACGTCCGGCCGGGAGCAGACAGCCGGTCGCGAGCGGGCGGGCGGCCGGGAGCAGACAGCCGGTCGCGAGCAGACGGCCTGCCGAGCGGCCCCGCTGGGGAATGCGGGTGGCGACGTCCCTCTCGGTCCTGGTGCTGGCCGCGGGCGGCATCGGGCATGCGGTGGTGACGAGTCTGGACACCACCGGTATCAGCCGCGTCGACCCGTTCCGGGACATGAAGAACCGGCCCGATGCGGGCCACGGCATGAATCTGCTCGTCGTCGGCACCGACGGGCGCGACAAGATCACACGCGAGGAGAAGCGGAAGTACCGTCTGGGCGGCGCGCCCTGCCGCTGCACCGACACGATCATGCTCGTGCACATCTCGGCGGACCGGGAGCGCGCGAGTGTGGTGAGCCTGCCGCGGGACACCTACACACAGATCCCCGAGCACATCGACGCCACCACCGGCAAGCACCACCAGCCGCACCCGCTGAAGCTCAACGCGGCGTACTCGGAAGGCGGGCCGAACCTGACGGTGCGGACCGTCGAGAACATGACCAAGGTGAAGATCGACCACTATCTGGAGGTCGACTTCACCAGCTTCATGAAGACGGTGGACACGCTGGGTGGGGTGGAGATCTGCAACGCCCGGCCGCTGAAGGACTCGCACACCGGTCTGGATCTCGGCGTCGGCACGCACCGGCTCACCGGCGGTCAGGCGCTGCAGTATGTGCGCTCGCGCTATGTCGACGGGGCGGCGGACCTGGGCCGGATGCAGCGCCAGCAGCGCTTCCTCGCGGCTCTCATCCACCAGGCGAGCAGCAGCGGCGTCCTGCTGAACCCGGTCAAGTTCCGGGATGTCGCCTCGACGATGCTGAACTCCGTACGGGCCGACCGGGGCTTCGGCTCGGACGAAATGCTCGCGCTCGGCAGGGCGATGCGCGGCTTCACACCCGCCTCGTCGGAGTTCACGTCCGTACCCCTCGCCGACACCAGAAAACCGGTCAGGGGCATCGGCTCCACGGTGAAGTGGGACGACGCGAAGTCGAAGAAGCTCTTCCAGACGCTGCGCGAGGACAAGCCGCTCGCCCCGCGCCGGCCGAAGACGCGGAAGGTGACGCTGGTCGATGTGCCGCCGCAGCAGATCCGGGTGCAGATCTTCAACGGCACGCACACCGACGGGCTCGGCAAGCAGGTCGACGCGGCCCTGCGCTCCACCGGCTTCAACACCACCCGCGCCCCGCTGAACGGCAGCAGCCGCGAGGTGCGCCGCACCTATGTGACATACGACCCACGCTGGGACCGTTCGGCGAGGTCGCTCGCGGCCGCGCTGCCGGGGTGCGAGCTGCGCGCGGCCAGGAGGCAGGGGCCGACGATGAAGGTGACGGCGGGGCGGGACTACAAAGGGGTCACGCCGGTGCGGGCGGAGGAGGTGCCCCGGGGCGGGTTCGGAGCGGTCACCGGCGACCAGGTCGTCTGCCGGTGAGAGCCGGTCAGTCCTCGATGCCCTCGGCGGCGCGCTTCTCCCGCAGCTCCTTGATCGCGCGGCGCCGGGCGAGCCGGTGCGTACGGCGGATCTGCGCCTCCTGGTAGCGCCGCCGGTCGCGCTCGGTCTCGGGGATCACGGACGGCACGCGACGGGGCTTGCCGTCGCCGTCGACGGCCGCGAAGACGAGATAGGCACTGCCGACCTGCTGCGCCGGGGTCGACTCGTTCCAGCGCTCGGCCAGGACCCGTACGCCGACCTCCATCGAGGACCGCCCTGTCCAGTTGACCTGGGCCTTCACATGGACCAGATCACCGACCCTGACCGGCTCCAGGAAGACCATCTCGTCCATGGAGGCGGTGACCGCAGGCCCGCCGGAGTGGCGGCCGGCGACCGCGCCCGCCGCGTCGTCCACCAGCTTCATGATCACGCCGCCGTGCACCGTGCCGAGGAGATTGGTGTCACTGCCGGTCATGATGTGGCTCAGGGTGGTACGGGAAGCTGCGGTGGGCTTGCCCGGTATCTCTGGCTCCGGGCGCTGGGCCTGATCTGTCATGCCGCCCACCATATGCCGGGCCACATTGCATCAGCTTCGCAACAGCCCTGGTGCGATTCCTCACCCTCCTTGTGGGGGACGGGGGCTCTCCCTGCACACTGGTCCGCATGAATGACTGGCCCGATGGATGGTCCGACGACCGCGGCAACGGCAACGCAGCCGGCTACGGCCGCGGCAGCGCAGGCCCGCAGCCCGAAGGCGCGCGGGTGATGCGCCATGTCCAGCGCCCGGCCGCACCGCAGCGCGGCGGGGTCCCTCCGCAGTCGCGCGGGTACGACGAAGACTATGACCAGCAGGCGTACGACAGCGGCTACAACACGGGTCAGGTATACGGAGGCGGCGGCCGGGGCGGCGACAACGGCGCTCCCCCGCAGAGCTACCCGCCGCGCCCGGGCGCGGCCCCGGACTGGCGCCGCCGGCTCAAGATCGGTTCGCTGACGCTGGTCGTGCTGCTGCTCGCGGTCTCCATAGGCACGTACTTCTGGGCCGACTCCAAGCTCAAGCGCGAGGTCGACCTCTCCAAGGTCATCGAGCGGCCGGGCGGCGGCGAGGGCACGAACTATCTGATCGTGGGTTCCGACAGCCGTGAGGGCCTGTCCGCCGACGACAAGAAGAAGCTCCACACGGGCTCGGCCGAAGGCAAGCGGACCGACTCGATGATGATCCTGCACGACGGCTCGAACGGCCCGACGCTGATCTCGCTGCCGCGCGACTCGGACGTGGAGATACCGTCCTTCAAGGGCTCGCAGTCGGGGAAGCTCTTCCCGGCGAAGGGGCGGCACACCAAGCTGAACGCCGCGTACGCGGAGGACGGCCCGGAGCTGCTGGTCCGCACGGTCGAGCACAACACGGGCCTGCGCATCGACCACTACGTCGAGATCGGCTTCGCGGGCTTCGCGAACATCGTGGACGCGATCGGCGGTGTCGAGATCGACATCCCGAAGGCCTTCAAGGACAAGAACTCGGGCGCGGACTTCCAGGCGGGCAAGCAGACGCTCGACGGCGAGCAGTCGCTGGCGTTCGTACGGACGCGGTACGCGTTCGCGGGCAGCGACCTGGACCGTACGAAGAACCAGCAGAAGTTCCTCGCGGCCCTGGCGAGCCAGACGGCGACGCCGGGCACGATCCTCAACCCGTTCAAGTTCTACCCGACGATGGGCGCGGGCCTGGACACGCTCATCGTCGACAAGGACATGTCCCTGTGGTCGCTGGGACAGATGTTCTTCGCGATGAAGGGCGTCACGGGCGGCGAGGGCAAGTCCATGAACATGCCGATCTCGGGCAGCACGGGCGGGAACCTGGTCTGGGACAAGGCCAAGGTGAAGCAGCTGGTGCAGCAGCTGAAGAACGACGAGAAGGTCACGGTCACCTCGGACCGCTGACACCTGTCCTCGCTTCGTGAGGCAGCCATGGGCTGCCTCACGGAACGAGGTGCGCGTCATGGCGGAGGACACCCGTACTGGGCCTCGGGCAGCTGGTGGCCGACGGGAAGGCCGACGAGCTCTCCTTGGCCTCCGAGCGAGCCCAGCCGTGAGCGTCGTCCGCCCCAAGAGCGGCGAACAGCCCGGCGAGTCTGTCGATCTCCGTCATGGCCGAGGAAGCTACGGCACAAGGCTGGGATGGCCAGCATGAGGTCCGGAAATAGGCTGAACCGGGCTGATGGGCCGGGAAAGACAGAGGCACCCCGAGGGGTGCCTCTGACCTGCTCTTACAGCTGAGACTTTCAGGCTACGGAAGGTTCCTCGCCATGACGATCCGCTGCACTTGATTCGTACCTTCATAAATCTGCGTGATTTTGGCGTCGCGCATCATGCGCTCGACCGGGTAGTCACGGGTGTAGCCGTAGCCGCCGAGCAGCTGGACGGCGTCCGTGGTGACCTCCATCGCCACGTCGGAGGCGAAGCACTTCGCCGCCGCGCCGAAGAAGGTCAGGTCGCCGTCGACGCGCTGCGACTTGGCGGCCGCCGAGTAGGTGAGCTGACGGGCGGCCTCGAGCTTCATGGCCATGTCGGCGAGCATGAACTGGATGCCCTGGAAGTCGGCGATCGGCTTGCCGAACTGCTTGCGCTCCTGGACATAGCCCTTGGCGTAGTCGAGGGCGCCCTGGGCGATGCCGAGGGCCTGGGCCGCGATCGTGACGCGGGTGTGGTCCAGGGTCTTCATCGCGGTGGCGAAGCCCGTGCCCTCCTCGCCGATCATGCGGTCGGCGGGGATGCGGACGTTGTCGAGGTAGACCTCGCGGGTCGGGGAGCCCTTGATGCCGAGCTTCTTCTCCGGGGCGCCGAAGGAGACACCCTCGTCCGACTTCTCGACGACGAAGGCGCTGATGCCCTTGGAGCGCTTGGTCGGGTCGGTGACGGCCATCACCGTGTAGTACTCGGAGACGCCGGCGTTGGTGATCCAGCGCTTCACGCCGTTGAGGACCCAGAAGTCCCCGTCGCGTACGGCCTTCGTCTTCATGCCGGCGGCGTCGGAGCCCGCGTCCGGCTCAGAGAGGCAGTAGGAGAACATCCCGTCGCCCTGCGCGAGCGGCCCCAGGTACTTCTTCTTGAGGTCTTCGTCACCCGAGAGGATCACAGGGAGGGAGCCGAGCTTGTTCACGGCCGGGATGAGGGAGGAGGACGCGCAGACGCGGGCCACCTCCTCGATCACGATCACAGTCGCCAGCGCGTCGGCGCCGGCGCCGCCGTACTCCTCGGGGACGTGGACCGCGTGCAGATCCGCGGGGACCAGCGCGTCCAGAGCCTCCTGCGGGAAGCGGGCCTGCTCGTCGACCTCGGCGGCGAACGGCGCGATCTTCGCCTCGGCGAGCGAACGGATGGCGTCACGGAGCATGTCGTGCTCTTCGGACGGGCGGTACAGGTCGAAATCAGCCGATCCGGCCAAGGTCTCTCACTCCCCAAGTGACGCTAACTACCGTTAAGTAACCTAATTTTAGAGGGCTCGGCACTGTCACGGATACGTGAGCTTGGCGACAGCGGCAAACCTGCCCTGCGAGGCCCCCGGTTATGCTCGGGCAGCGCACCTGAGCCCGCAATTCAATGGAGCACCGCATGGCCCTCAAGATCACCGTGATCGGCACCGGATATCTCGGCGCCACGCACGCCGCGGCCATGGCGGAGTTGGGCTTCGAAGTGCTCGGCCTCGATGTCGTTCCCGAGAAGATCGAGATGCTTTCGGCCGGCAAGGTCCCCATGTACGAGCCGGGGCTCGAGGATCTGCTCGCCAAGCATGTCGCCGGGATCGAGGGATCGAGCGGCCGGCTGCGTTTCACGACCTCCTGGGAGGAGATCGGGGAGTTCGGCGACGTTCATTTTGTCTGTGTGAACACCCCGCAGAAGCACGGTGAGTACGCCTGCGACATGTCGTACGTGGACCGCGCCTTCGCCTCTCTCGCGCCGCAGCTGAAGCGGCCGGCGCTGGTCGTCGGCAAGTCGACCGTGCCGGTCGGCAGCGCGGCCCGGCTGGCGGAGCTGCTCGTCGAGCTGGCTCCGGTGGGCGTGGACGCGGAGCTGGCGTGGAACCCGGAGTTCCTGCGCGAGGGCTTCGCCGTCCAGGACACGCTGCACCCCGACCGGATCGTGGTCGGGGTGGAGAGCGAGCGCGCGGAGAAGCTGCTGCGCGAGGTGTACGCGACGCCGGTCGGTGAAGGGTCGCCGTTCGTGGTGATGGACTTCCCGACCGCCGAGCTGGTGAAGACCTCCGCGAACTCCTTTCTCGCGACGAAGATTTCGTTCATCAACGCGATGGCGGAGGTGTGCGAGGCCGCGGACGGCGATGTCGTGAAGCTGGCCGAGGCGATCGGTTACGACGAGCGAATCGGGTCCAAGTTCCTGCGGGCCGGGATCGGCTTCGGCGGCGGATGTCTGCCGAAGGACATCCGTGCGTTCATGGCGCGCGCCGGTGAGCTGGGCGCCGACCAGGCGCTGACCTTCCTGCGGGAGGTCGACTCGATCAATATGCGGCGGCGTGGCCACATGGTGGAACTGGCGCGGGACGCGGTGGGCGGTGACTCCTTCCTGGGGAAGCGGGTGGCCGTGCTGGGTGCGACGTTCAAACCGGACTCGGACGACGTACGGGATTCACCGGCGCTGAATGTGGCGGGCCAGATCCATCTGCAGGGCGGCCAGGTGACGGTGTACGACCCGAAGGGCATGGAGAACGCGCGCCGTCTCTTCCCGACGCTGGCCTACGCCGATTCGGCGCTGGACGCGGTGCGTGGCGCGGATGTGGTGCTGCACCTGACGGAGTGGCGCGAGTTCCGCGAGCTGGACGCGGCGGCGCTGGGCGAGGTCGCGACCAGCCGGATCATCCTGGACGGGCGGAACGCGCTGGACGGCGCGCGCTGGCGCGAGGCGGGCTGGACGTACCGGGCGATGGGCCGCCCGCGCGCCTGAGCGGGCGCGGCGGGGGCGATGGCGGGTGGGCCGCTGCGCGACGGTCATGACCAGCCGCGGATCTGATCAGCACGCCGCCGCGTACGGGCTGGCCCCGGGGCGCGGACTGCGCGGTCAGCGCGCTCGCAGCGGGCGGCTCCGCGTGCGGTCGTGACTTGCGGTCGGGCCGACCCTCGGGGGCATCAGGCCGAGGCCTCCGGCACCGACCGGCGAGCCCGGTAGGTACGCATCTTGGCGCGGGCTCCGCAGACCGACATCGAGCACCAGCGGCGGCGGCCCGCCGGGCTGCGGTCGTAGTACGCCCACTGGCAGTCCTCCGCCTCGCACGCCTTGAGACGTCCCCAGCTCCCGTCGGCGGCCGCGGCCGCGAGTGCCTCGGCGATACGGGAGACGAGCGTGTCCGGGGTGGCCGGACGGAGCGCGGCCGTGCCGTCCTCGGCCACCGTGACCAGCAGCGGCGCCTCGGCCAGAAAGCCGTCCAGTGCCGCCGGCGAGCGGTCCGGTGCGCGGTGGCCCGCGTGGGCGAGGCAGGCGGCGCGCAGGGCCTCGCGAAGTTCGCGGGCGGCGGGGACGTCCCGCTCGGCGAGACCGAAGACGGCACGGCCGTCCGTCGTGTCCAGAGCGTCGGCGCCGGTCTCGACGTCCAGCGTGTTCACCAGGGCCTCGACCAGCGCCAGGCCGCCTGGTGCGGGCGCCTTCTCATTCATGGTTGCGACGTTACCTCCAATGCAGGAGCATCAAGTAACCGTTACTGGTTGCTCGCATATAGCGGTAACACCGACCGAGGAGGAAACCATGGCCATCGCCACGCTGAGGGCCGTCGTTCTGGACTGTCCCGACCCCGTCGCACTCGGCCGTTTCTACGCCGCGGTGCTGGGCGGCCGGATCCAGGACGACGGCGAGGGCTGGGTCGACCTGGCGGAAGCCCCGGGCACCCCGCTGGCCTTCCAGGCCGCGCCCGGCTTCGTACCGCCGAAGTGGCCGGCTCCCGACGACTCGCAGCAGTTCCACCTGGATCTGACGGTGGAGGACCTGGACGCGGCGGAGAAGCGCGTACTGGCGCTGGGCGCGACGGTGCTGGACGCGGACGACACGACCCGATCCTGGCGCGTGTATGCGGACCCGGCGGGGCATCCGTCTGCCTCTGCGCCTGCTGAGGGGCAGCCCCGGGAACCGACGGACGGAGTCCGGCGCAGCCGCTCGACGCCCACGAGGCCCCCAAGGGCCGAACGGCGCGAGAACGGCCCCGGAAGAGGGGTACCGGAAGAGGGGTACCGGAAGAGGGGTACCGGATCCGGCCGGGCCCCCTTCTGCCCCTGCGCCTGCTGACCGCGCCGCCACGGGGCGGCCCGCGCGGCCGGGGTTCAGGTGTCCAGCGCCGGCAGTGTTGCCGTCGACGGCGGGCGGCGTGGATTCGTGGCGCGGGCCAGGAACTCCGCGTCGCGTAGCACCCGGGAAACGTTCGACCAGGTCAGGGCCTCGATATCCGGCTCCGGCCAGTCGCGGTCGAGGAGTTCGGCGATCACGCGGGGGAAGCAGGACACATCGCCCAGTCCCGGGGCGTGCGGGGTTCCCGTGTCGTAGGCGCCGCTGAGGGCGACCGACTCGGGGCCCGCCACCTCGCGGACGTGGTCCAGGTGGTCCGCCGTCTCGCGGATCGTCGTGGCGGTGCACGCGACCATGCACACGCCGTGATTGTCGCGCAGCAGGCCCAGCACATCGTCCGGGACCCGTGCCGGGTGGTGCGAGATGACGACCGGAGCCCCGGCCACCGCGAGCGCACGGCGCATCGTGTCGGCCGAGCAGCCGGCAAGGTCGACGAGAACGCCGAGGCGGTTCATCTCGCGGACGACCTCCTGGCCGAAGCGGGTCAGTCCGGTGCCCTGCGTCCAGCGGGTGCCCGCGAGGGTGAGGCTGCGGACGCCGAGTGCGTGGTACGCCCGCAGCGTGCCGAGCGAGTCGCCCAGCGCCGGGCCCGACACCGGGCCGAGCAGGGTGGCGACGCGGCCGCAGTTGTGGGCGTCGGCCATGTCGTCGGCGCTCAGCGCGAGGCGCAGGCCTTCGGGACAGGCGGCCACCAGGGAGCGGACCAGGTCGATCTGTTCCAGGGTGGCGCTCAGCGCGCGGTCCCCGGTCAGTTCCGGTGGCACGTGCAGGGACAGGAACTGCGCGCCGACGCATCCGTCCCGCAGACGCGGTACGTCGGTCTCCAGCACGCGCTCGCCCAGTTCGATGTCGTACCCGTACCCGGACGCGTATTTCAGCGCGCCGGCCAGTCCGCTGTGACCGTCGGCTATGGGGTGCGCGGCGAGGAGTTCGCGTGCGCGCTCAAGGCTTCCGGCGGGCACTGCCACATCGGTCGGCTCGACGGGCACTGCCACATCGGTCGGCTCGGCGAGCTCTGCCACATCGGTCGGCTCTGCCGACTCGGCGAGCTCGGTCGGCTCGGCGAGTTCGGTCGGCTCGTCCGACACTCTCCTGCTGGGCGGGGCCGGGCCGTCGAGATCGCCGACCGCGGCGGTGGCGGCATGGGGGTCGTCCTCGAGATCTGCCATGTCTGGGTGCTCCGAGCTTCGACGGCGGTTGCCGTACGGCCACCGTGGCACGGGAGCGGCGAGGGTTCACGGCAGGGTGGTGCGTTCGGGGGTACGGAGCCTCGTCCCCGTACCCCCGTCACCGCACTCAGCCGTCGAGCTGCTCGATCGTCGCGTTGGACGGTCCGCGGCCCCGCTGCAGGTCGCGGGAGACGTCTTCGGCCGCGCGCAGTGTACGCACCGCGTTCTGCCAGGTGAGCTTCGCCAGGTCGGCGTCGGACCAGCCGCGGCGCAGCAGCTCCGCGATCAGGTTCGGGTAGCCCGCGACGTCCTCGAGCCCGGTCGGGGTGAAGGCCGTGCCGTCGAAGTCGCCGCCGATGCCGATGTGGTCGATGCCGGCGACCTCGCGCATGTGGTCGAGATGGTCGGCGACCGTCGCGGCCGTCGCCATCGGCCGTGGGTTCGCCGCCTCGAAGGCCTCGTGGACCTTCATGGCCTCCGGCGTGGTGTCCAGGTGGTGGAGGCCGTGCGCGCGCATGTTCTCGTCCGCGGCCCGTGTCCAGTCGACGGCCGCCGGAAGGATGAACTTCGGTACGAACGTCGCCATGGCGATACCGCCGTTGTCGGGCAGCTGCGCCAGCACGTCGTCGGGAATGTTGCGCACGTGGTCGCATATCGCCCGGGACGACGAGTGCGAGAAGACGACCGGCGCGACCGAGGTGGCCAGCGCGTCGCGCATCGTCGACACAGCGACGTGCGAGAGGTCGACCAGCATGCCGATGCGGTTCATCTCCCGTACGACCTCATGGCCGAAGGCCGACAGACCGCCGACGCCCACCTCGTCCGTCGCCGAGTCCGCCCACGCGATGTTGTCGTTGTGGGTGAGCGTCATATAGCGCACGCCCAGCGCGAACAGGGCCCGCAGGGTGGCGAGGGAGTTGTTGATGGAGTGGCCGCCCTCGGCGCCCATGAGCGAGGCGATACGGCCCTCGCCGCGCGCCTTCTCCATGTCGTCCGCGCTCAGGGCTGCGGCCAGGTCCGCCGGATAGCGCTCAAGGAGCTGGCGCACCCCGTCGATCTGCTCGAGGGTCGCGCTGACCGCGTCGTCGCCGGCCATGTCGCTGCGTACGTACACGGACCAGAACTGCGCGCCGACCCCGCCGGAACGCAGCCGCGGGATGTCGGTGTGCAGCCGGCCGGTCTGGTCGCCGGCGATGTCGAGGCGGTCCAGGTCGTAACGGACCTGCTGGCGCAGCGCCCAGGGCAGGTCGTTGTGGCCGTCGACGACGGGGTGGGCGGCGAGGAGTTCGCGCGCCGCGGTGAGGAAGTCCGTGGCTGAGTCCATTGCCTCCTACTTCCCGAAGCCGAAGGCGCCCGCACCTTCGACCTTGGTGCGCAGCCGCTTGCCCTTCTCGGTGGCCTGGTCGTTCAGCTCCTGCTGGAACTCCCGCATACGGGCGAGGAGTTCGCTGTCCTGCGTGGCCAGGATGCGGGCCGCGAGCAGACCGGCGTTGCGGGCGCCGGCCACGGAGACGGTGGCCACGGGCACGCCCGCCGGCATCTGCACGATGGAGAGCAGGGAGTCCATCCCGTCGAGGTACTTCAGCGGCACCGGCACGCCGATCACGGGCAGCGGGGTGACGGAGGCGAGCATGCCCGGCAGATGGGCCGCTCCCCCGGCGCCCGCGATGATCGCCTTGAGGCCGCGGCCGTCGGCCTCCTCCCCGTACGCGATCATCTCGCGCGGCATCCGGTGCGCGGAGACGACATCGACCTCGTAGGGGATCTCGAACTCTTCGAGCGCCTGCGCGGCGGCTTCCATGACGGGCCAGTCGGAGTCCGAGCCCATGACGATGCCGACGAGGGGGCTGGCTGCGGGGCTGGTCATTCCGTGATCGTTCCTCTGAGATAGCCGGCTGCGTGACGGGCGCGCTCCAGCACGTCGTCCAGGTCGTCGCCGTAGGTGTTGACGTGCCCCACCTTGCGGCCGGGCTTCACGTCCTTGCCATACATATGGATCTTGAGCTGCGGGTCGCGGGCCATGCAGTGCAGATAGGCCGCGTACATGTCGGGGTAGTCGCCGCCCAGCACATTGCACATGACCGTCCAGCCGGCGCGCGGGCGCGGGTCGCCGAGCGGGAGGTCGAGGATGGCGCGGACATGGTTGGCGAACTGCGAGGTGACCGCGCCGTCCTGGGTCCAGTGGCCGGAGTTGTGCGGGCGCATGGCGAGTTCGTTGACCAGGATGCGGCCGTCGGTCGTCTCGAAGAGCTCGACCGCGAGATGGCCGACGACGCCGAGGTCCTTCGCGATCCGCAGGGCGAGCTCCTGTGCCTGGCCCGCGAGCGCCTCCGGAAGATTCGGCGCGGGCGCGATCACCGTGTCGCAGACGCCGTCGACCTGCTGGGACTCGACGACGGGATAGGCGACTGCCTGGCCGTGCGGAGAGCGGACGATGTTCGCCGCGAGCTCGCGGGTGAAGTCGACCTTCTCCTCCGCGAGGACGGGGACACCGGCCCGGAACGGGGCCTCGGCCTCGTGCTGCGTACGGACGAACCAGACGCCCTTGCCGTCGTAGCCGCCGCGCACCGTCTTGAGGATGACGGGGAAGCCGCCCACCTCCTCGGCGAACGCCGACACATCGGCGGGGTCCGCGACGATGCGGTGGCGCGGGCAGGGCGCGCCGAGCTCGTCGAGCTTGGCGCGCATCACGCCCTTGTCCTGCGCGTGCACCAAGGCGTCGGGCCCCGGCCGGACGGGGATGCCGTCCGCCTCCAGGGCCCGCAGGTGCTCGATCGGGACGTGCTCGTGATCGAAAGTGATCACGTCGCAGCCCCGCGCGAACTCACGCAGCGTGTCCAGGTCGCGGTAGTCGCCGATGACGACCTCGCTGACCACCTGGGCCGCCGAGTCCTGCGCAGTGTCACTGAGGAGCTTGAATCTGATGCCGAGGGGGATGCCCGCCTCGTGGGTCATACGGGCGAGCTGACCGCCGCCGACCATGCCGACTACCGGGAACGTCACCCTCTTAGGGTATCCGCCGCCCCGGTGGGCCCTGCCTCCCGCGGCCCCGGTCCCGTCGTCGCCCTCGTCACAGTCCCGCCACGCCGTTGAAGATGTCCGCGGGCAACTCCTGAGGGTGGTGGTTAGCATGGCCGAGTTGACGACACCGACCCGAACGGGGCTGAGCGATCACCATGAGTGAACGAAGCGCACTGCGCGTGCCGCTTGATCAGCTCACGCGCGAGTTCGCGAAGTTTGGCGCGGTTGGTGCGGTGGGGCTCCTGGTGGACCTGGGAGTCTTCAATCTCGTACGGACTCTCACGGACCTCCCTGTGGTACGGGCGAGCATCGTGGCCACGGTCGTCGCGATCGCCTTCAACTATGTGGGCTTCCGCTACTTCACCTACCGGGACCGCGACAAGACCCGCAGGACCAAGGAGCTGACGCTCTTCTTCCTGTTCAGCCTGGTCGGGCTGGTGATCCAGAGCGGGGTGCTCTACGCCGCGACGTACGGCTTCGGCTGGGACAGTCCGCTCCAGAGCAATGTGTTCAAGTTCCTCGGTATCGGCATCGCGACGCTGTTCCGCTTCTGGTCGTACCGCACCTGGGTGTTCCGGGCGCTGCCGGTGCGCGAGGCCGTACAGACCGCGGAGTCCTTCCTCGGGCAGCGACCGCCGCAGCCCGACCGGGTGTCCCGCTGAGCCCGGCCTCCCGCTGAGCCCGGGCCGCACGCCGACTGTCCCACGGCTGTCCGACGGCTGTCCGACCGCTATCTGACCATCGGTGTCTGCTCGTCCCGGCGGCCGCGCTGCACCCGGCTCAGGAAGAGCGCGAAGACCGGCGGATCCTGCTGGAGCAGCTCGAGCCGTCCGCCGTCCGCCTCCGCCAGATCGCGGGCCACGGCCAGTCCGATGCCGGTCGAGTTGCGGCCGCTGATGGTCCGCTCGAAAATTCGCGCGCCGAGGTCGGCCGGTACGCCGGGGCCCTCGTCGGTCACCTCGACGACGGCCTGGTTGCCGGTGACGCGAGTGCGGACGGCGACGGTGCCGCCGCCGTGCATGAGGGAGTTCTCGATCAGCGCGGCGAGGACCTGGGCGACCGCGCCCGGGGTGCCGACGGCACGCATGCCCTGCCGTCCCGAGCAGACGATCGCCCGGCCCGCGCTGCGGTAGGCCGGCCGCCACTCCTCCAGCTGCTGCTTGACGACCTCGTCCAGATCGAAGACGACGGCGGAACCGGTACGCGGATCACGGGAGTTGGTGAGCAGCCGCTCCACCACATCGGTGAGCCGCTCCACCTGGGCGAGCGCGATGCTCGCCTCCTCCTTCACCGTCTCGAGGTCCTCGGCGACGGTGATCTCCTCCAGCCGCATGGAGAGCGCGGTCAGTGGCGTACGGAGCTGGTGCGAGGCATCCGCGGCGAGCCGGCGCTCGGCGGTGAGCATGCGCGCGATGCGCTCGGCGCTGGCGTCGAGGACGTCGGCGACCCGGTCGAGCTCGGGGACGCCGTAGCGCTTGTGGCGGGGGCGCGGGTCGCCGGAGCCGAGTCGCTCGGCGGTCTCGGCGAGGTCGGTGAGCGGCGAGCCGAGCCGGTTCGCCTGGCGTACGGCGAGCAGTACGGCGGCGACGACCGCGAGCAGCGAAACCGCGGCGATGATCAGCAGGGTCCGGCCGACCTCGCGGGTGACGGAGGAACGGGATTCCTCGACAGTGACGGACTCGCCGCGCTCGCCGCGCGCGACGCCGCGGATGACGCTGCCGGAGGGGCGCTCGCCGATCGCGATGGGCGCGCGGCCGGGGATCTGGATCTGCGCGTACCGCTTGGCGCCGCTCTGCTCGGCCAGGATGTCCGGGTTGACGGGCTCGCCGCCGATGAGCCGACTGTCGACGATGCTGACGAGGCGGAGGGCCTCGGAGTCCACGCTCTCCTGGGCGCTGCTGCTGATGGTGCGGGTCTCGACGAGGACGAGGGAGACACCGAAGACGGCGATGACGACGAGCACGACGGCGAGCGTGGAGTTGATGAGGCGGCGGCGCAAAGTGCCCTCCGGGCGGGACGCGGTGTACGGGGAGTGCCCGTACTTCAGCCTAGGCCTCGTGGCGCGGTTTCCTGTCCGGTGCGGGTTCCGTGCGGGCTCCGCCCCCGTGCCTCGGCTCTTCGCTGTGCCTCGGCTCTTCGCCGTGCCTCAGCTCTTCTCGAAGCGGAAGCCCACTCCCCGGACCGTGGCGATGTAGCGCGGGTTCGCCGCGTCGTCGCCGAGCTTCTTGCGCAGCCACGAGATGTGCATGTCCAGCGTCTTGGTGGACGACCACCACGTGGTGTCCCAGACCTCGCGCATCAGTTGGTCGCGGGTGACCACCCGGCCCGCGTCCCTGACCAGGACCCGCAGCAGGTCGAACTCCTTGGCCGTGAGCTGGAGCTCCTCGTCGCCCATCCAGGCCCGGTGCGACTCGACGTCGATCCGTACGCCGTGGGTGGCGGGCGCCGGGACGTGCTCGGCGGCGCCGCGCCGCAGCAGGGCCCGTACCCGGGCGAGCAGCTCGGCGAGGCGGAACGGCTTGGTGACGTAGTCGTCGGCGCCGGCGTCCAGGCCCACCACGGTGTCCACTTCGTCGGCGCGGGCGGTCAGCACCAGGACGGGCACGGTGTGGCCCTCGGCACGCAGCCGTCTGGCGACCTCCAGGCCGTCCATGCCGGGCAGCCCGAGGTCGAGGACGACGAGGTCCACGCCGCCGACAAGTCCGGCTTCGAGCGCGGTCGGACCGTCTTCGCGCACCTCGACCTCGTACCCCTCCCGACGTAGGGCGCGGGCCAGCGGCTCCGAGATGGAAGCGTCGTCCTCGGCGAGCAGTACACGGGTCATGTGGGTGATGGTAGTCCGCGCGACTCGCAGGTTGGGGCTTGATCGTCAAGGCCTGCGGGTCTGGGATGCAATCATGGTTGCCGCCTTCGAATCAGGGCAGCGGTTCCATTAAATCCTGTGATCCATGTCTCAAGTCCTTCCATATGCCACTGTGTCGTGACGTATGGTGGCGAGAAGCCTGTGCACTACACGGGACCTTTGGCCTGCTGAGCGCGCCAAGGGTCTCTTTTCTGCGCGAGGTTGGCCCTGCCGGCCTCGAAGACAGTGAATGACCGATGGACCGGGCCTGGTGCGCGACACAGCGCGCGAGGCGTGGATCCCGGTGCGGACTGTCCCTCGGCTCCCGCTTCTGCGGAGCGAACCCCTCAGGCGTGGGGTGGGGCACATCCGTTGCCGGTGCCGGCCACCCCCACACCGGGCGCGTACCGCTCACAAAGCAGCGCGTCCCGACCAAGCAAGGATCGACCATGGCGTCCAGCCTGACGAAGGACACCGCCGGGGCTCCCTCTGGCGAGAAGACCTTCTTCGGCCACCCCCGCGGTATGGCCACCCTCTTCATGACGGAGATGTGGGAGCGCTTTTCCTGGTATGGAATGCGCGGAATTCTCACCCTCTACCTGGTGGCCTCCGTCCTCGACGGACCGCTCCAGGGCCGCGAGGCGCTCGCCGCCTCGATCTACGGTGTCTACAACGCCGTCGTCTACATGGCTGCCATGCCCGGCGGCTGGGTCGCGGACCGCCTCTGGGGCGCGCGCAAGTCCGTTCTCGTCGGCGGCATCGTCATCGCGCTGGGCCACTTCACCCTCGCGATCCCGAACAACACCGCCTTCTTCGTCGGTCTCGCGCTGATCGCGATCGGCACCGGTCTGCTGAAGCCGAACATCTCCGCGATGGTCGGCGGCCTCTACGAGGGCCAGTCCAGCGCCCGCCGCGACGCCGGTTTCACCCTCTTCTACATGGCGATCAACATCGGCGGTATGGCCGCCCCGCTGGTCGTCGGCTACCTCGGCGAGAACGTCAACTGGCACCTCGGCTTCGCAGTCGCCGGTATCGGCATGGCTCTTGCCGTCGTCCAGTACGTCCTGGGCGGCCGCCACCTCGGTGATATCGGCAAGGAGCCGGCCAAGCCGGCGTCGCCGGAGGAGAAGCGCGCTGTTCTGCGCAAGGTCGGACTGTGGAGCGGCCTCGCCGTCCTCGCGCTGGTGGCCGACATCGTCGTGGGCACGTACGACATCGAGCACATCGTCAACGTCCTGGCCATCCTCGGCATCGTCGTGCCGATCGTGTACTTCATCACGATCTTCCGGGACCCGGCTCTCACGAACGAGGATCGGCCGAAGATCAAGGCGTACGTGTGGTTCTTCGTGACCGCCGTGCTGTTCTGGATGATCTACGACCAGTCCGGCTCACTGCTGACGATCTTCGCCAACAACAAGACGGACCGCATGATCGGCGGCTGGGAGTTCCCGGCCTCCTGGTACCAGTCGGTGAACCCGATGATGGTCATCGTCCTGGCCCCCGTCTTCGCCGCCCTGTGGGTCAGGCTGGCCAAGCGCAACCGTGAGCCCAGCACCCCGCTGAAGTTCGCCCTGGCGATGCTCCTCATCGGTGGCTCCTTCGGCATCATGGGCCTGGCCGGCGCTGCCGCCGCCAACAGCGAGACCGGCAAGGTCACCGTCTTCTGGCTGCTGAGCGTCTACCTGGTCCAGACCCTCGGCGAGATGTGCCTGTCGCCAGTCGGCCTGTCCCTGTCGACCAAGCTGGCCCCGAAGCTGTTCGTCGGCCAGATCATGGGTCTGTGGTTCCTCGCCACCTCGACGGGCAACGCCCTGAACGGCTGGACCACCAAGCTCAACGCCCCGCTGGGCGACACCCTCTACTACACGATGTGGGCGATCATCGCGGTCGCCGCGGGCCTCGCCTTCATGACGGCGGGCAAGAAGATCCGCGCGCTCATGGGCGATGTGAAGTAACTCCCCCGCGCCAGCAGGCGCAACGACAGAGGGTCGGTGCGAAGAGCTCTTCGCACCGACCCTCTGTCGTTGACCGGACCGCTTACTCGGCCTCGTAATCGGTCTCGACTACCTGGTCTCGGCCTTGTAGCTGCGCAGGAAGCTGCGCATTCCGCACATCACCGTGGACTTCTCGCCCGGCTTCTTCCAGTCACCCCGCAGCGTCCACGGGATGGTGTGCTCCATACCCGCACCCGTGCCGCGCAAGACATCGCAGACGAGAACGACACGGTGCTGCTTGATCGCCTTGCCGGAGCCCGACTTCGAGCAGGCAGAGGTCGCCTTCGGACGGCCCCAGTCCAGGGTGGCCGATGCCTTGCACTTGTACTTCGTTCCGGCCGCCTCGGCCGGAGCTGCCGTGATCAGCCCCGTCGCCGTCGCCGCCATCATCGTGGCGAGCGTTCCCGTGGCGAGCTTCTTCCCCCAGCGCATTTGCTTCCTTTCCGCGACCGGACAGCGCGACGGAGGGTCATGTCTCGTCGAGCTGGAGTTCCGGCCGATCAGCCAACTTCGCCTTCGCTCAGGCGAAGGCAGCGAACATATCCATTCGGATCATGACGAAGCAACCTGCGCGGGCTGATCTGAGCAACATTTGAGCAAGATCCACTTCCGGCCCCGGCCGGGCAGGCCGGGGCGGAAGCGCACCGCTCAGGGGGATGTCAGCGGGTGCCGCGCAGTCGGCGCCACGGCGTGAACGTGAACACCGCGCCGCCCAGCAGGATCACTGTGCCGGCGACCAGGGCGAGGGCGCGCAGGGCGCCGTTGTCCTCGGCGCCCGTCTGGGCGAGGCCGCCGCTCGTGCTCGTACCGCCGCTGGATGTGGTGCCGCCGCCGCTGTCACCGCCCGACGCGCCGCCCGGCTGGGCCGAGGTGTCGAGTTCCAGGGAGACGGCCGCCGAGCCCTTGACCGTGCACGGGATGCTGATCTTCTGGCCGCCCAGGGTGACGTCGATCGTCAGGGTGCCGGGGCTGAGCGTGGACTTGCCGCTCGCGCCCGGTTTGTACGTACCGGTCATATCGGGCAGGTCCACCGGCTTCCCCTGCTCCAGCGGATCCTTGTTGGCGGGGCCCGTGACGGGGACGGTGCCCTTGTCGACGCCACCGAGCAGGACCGCCATGGACGGCTTGAGGGCACCGGCGGGGAGTGCCGCCGGGCTGTTCATGACGCCCTTGGCGGTCTTGACGACCAGGTCGTAACTGCCGCCGTTCTTCTTGGCGTTGATCGTCACCTTGGAGTTGATGCTCGCCGGGCCCGGCGACTTGCAGGCGAAGGTGACGGCGACCTCCTTGCCGGGGAAGTCGCTCTGGCCGCCGTCGCCACCGCCGGAGGCCGTACCGCCTGAGGTGGTCGTGCCGCCTGAGGTGGTCGTACCGCCTGAGGTGGTGGTGCCGCCTGAGGTGGTCGTACCGCCCGACGTCGTCGTACCGCCCGACGTCGTGGTACCGCCTGAGGTGGTTCCGCCGGACGTCGTCGTACCGCCGGACGTACCACTGCCGTCCGACACCTTGATCGTCGCGGCGGCCTTGACCGTCTCCTTCGGCGTGCACTTGGTGTCGGTGGACATCGGCTTGGAGACGTTGATGTTGTACGCGTCGGGCGTCAGCGTGACCTCGCCGGCCTTGGTCAGCTTGATCTTGCCCTTCATGTCGGACAGCTTCATCGGGCTGTTCTTGGGGATCGGCGGGTTCGTCCGCGGCCCCTCCATGGCGATGTCCGCGGTCTGCGTACCGGCCGCCTTGAGCGTGCCGGTGGGCTTCACCGTGTCCTTCTCCAGATCGATGATGTCGGGGTTCTTGGAAGCCGCCTCGACAAACCTCCACACCACTTCGACCTCATCGCCGACCTTCGCCTCGGCGGGCGCGGTGATCTCGACCTTGGTGGTGCCCTGCACGGGCGGCAGGCCCGAGATGGGCGGTGGGATGCACTCCGTCCGGTACGAGACCTCGGCTGCCTGGGCGGGGCTTGCGGCCAGCAGAATCCCCGCGCCGCCGAGCATCAGCGCGACTCCGGCCGCGCTCATCCTCCGTTGCGTGCTCACGAATGTCCCTTCGTCGTGGACCGGTTCTCTGACGGTGCGGAGTCAGGCGTGAACCACGGCAGAGCCGCCGTGGTGGTCGTGGTGCTCTTCGGCGCCGCGGACGGCCGCGCGCGGGACCGGGAGCCCGGGCGGCGGAACGTGGGCAGCTGGACGGTCCGGTGGCGGCCGTTGCCGCGTGGGCGGAGGCGGTCGACGATCGCCATACCGATACGGAAGACGGCGGCCGGTACGACGACGGCCAGCAGCAGCCAGAAAATCGTGACGCCCCACGGCCGGCCGACGCCCCACGGCTGCTCGACGAGCACCTTGGTGCCGTACTTCACGGAGATCTGGTAGTCGCCGTGTGCCCCGGCGGACAGCTGGACCGGCAGCTTGACCTGTGCCTTCTGGCCGGGCGCGATGGTGCCGCGCCACTGCTGCTCCTCCCACTGCGGGGCGAAGACGCCGTGCGAGGTGCCGACCTGGAAGACAGGGTCGCGCACGGGCGCGGAGCCGAGGTTGCCGACGGTGAACTCGAGCCGGCGGGACGGCGGGGCGCCGAAGAAGACGAGGATGCCGGATTCGCCCTCGAGCCGGGTGGCGGCGAGGACGGCGAGCCTGCCGGCGCCCGCCTGCTGCGGCAGCGGTGCGGTGGGGTGACCGGCGACGGTGAACGAGGCGTCGACGACGGCCTGTTCACCGGTCACGGTCGCTACGTGCACCACGCAGGGGCAGGGCTTGGGCGGCTCGGCAACCGGCATCTCCTTGCTGAAGGAGCCCTTGGCGTCGGTGGTGACGGCGCGGCCGTCGGAGTTGGCGCAGGCGTTGGTGCCGCCGATCACGCCTCTGCCAGGCACGGCCTGCCCGCAGATGAGCATCATGAGGAGCGTGCCCGGCCGCCATCCGGTACCGCTGACGCTGATGTCGCCGCCCTTGCCGGCCTGCGCCTGGGAGAGCTTGACCGCGGGCTTTGCGTCGGCCGCGGAGGCGGGGAGTGCGGGGAGGAGCAGCAGCAGAGGGAGCAGGGCGAGGAGGACAGCGAGGGCGTTGGGGCGGCGGGCGGTGGAGCCTCCCCCACCCCGCCCCTTCCCGTGACCGGGGGCAAGCCCCCGGACCCCCGGGCGTTGGAGGGCGCGCGGGGGCTGACGCCCGTCGACCCCAACGGCGTCAGCTTCGCGACGCCCGACGCCCCCTGCGGCGTCAGCTCTGTGGTGCATCGTCATGTTCCTGACCTCGCCAAGTGCCGGTCGTTGTCCGTCTGTTCAGAGGTCGGATCGGGGGCCGGGGGGTGGCGTCGGCGCCGCACCCACCACAGCGTCGTCACGGACGTGGTGAGCAGAGCCGCGACCGCGCCCCCCACCGCCCTCCAGGGGACGAAGGCCGCCGATACCGAGGCCTCGGCCCTCGCGTCGCCCGATGCCGTCGCCTCGATGTGGACGGTCACCTTGTTCAGCGAGGGAGGATCGGTCCACTTCTCGGTGATCCTGACGCGCTGGGCCGGGAGCAGTTCCACCGGCAGCGTCCGCGGCGCCCGGCGCAGCACCTGCCCGAACAGACCGTCCGCGCGGAACGCGACTTGCGGGGTCAGCGCCGTATTGCCGCGGTTCACCAGGCTGTAGCGGATCGCGCCGCCGGAGACCGCCACGTCCTCGACCGTGAGCGCCGCCAGCGTGGGGCCGCTCACCCGCAGCTGGATCCGTACGCCCGCCTCACGGCCGCCGGACTCCGCCACAACCGCGCCCGGATGGTCGCCGGGGAGTGCGCCCGGAGGGACCGTGACCGAGAAGGGGACCTCCGCCCTGGTGCGGGGCGGGACCGTCACCCGGTTCGCGGCGAGCGTGATCCAGGTGCCCGCGTCCTTGGACTGCCGCGCGCCCCGTACCGCGGGCGCGCCACCCGCGGTGTTGAACATATCGGCGGACCTGAGCCGGACGGCGAGCGGCTTCGCGCCCCGGTTCGTCACGGAGAGCTTGTCCTCGAGGACGGTGCCGGGCACGCCTTCCATATAGATGTACGGTCTGCCTCCGCCCGCCGCCGGTTCCGCCGTCCACGTCGGCTCGCCGGACGCCCACGCGGCAGGGGCGCACAGCCCACAGAGCGCGCACAGCAGCACGGCGACGGCGAGGGCGACGGCGAGGCGTGCGCGCACGTGCACGGGTCAGCTCGCGGTGCGCTGTCCGCGCCGGGTCAGCCACAGCACCCCGGCCGCTCCGGCCAGCAGGACCGTCCCGCCGAGCGTGCCGAGCGCGAGGGCCGAGTCGACCGGGCCGGTCTTGGGGAGTTCGCCGCCCGACTGGGCGTTCTGCCCCGTACCGCCGTCGGAACCGCCGCCGCCCGAACCGCCGCCCGCCGCCGTGACGTCGAGTTCCAGCGAGGGCTTGGGGTTGTTCCTGGGAGTGCACGTCGTCGTCGTACCGAGCGCCTTGATCGTCAGCACTCCGGCGGTGAAGGTGACCTTGCCGCTCTTCTTCGGGGTGTACGTCCCCGTCAAGTCATTGATCTTGATAGGGGTGTTGGCCGGGATCGCCGCCTCGTTCGCGGGCCCGGAGACCGCGACCGAACCCTCCTCCGCGCCGCCCAGCTTGATCAGTGCGCTCGGCTTCATCGCGCCCTTGCCGAGCTCCACCGGGCTGGAGGAGACGCCTTTCTGGAAGGACATCGTCAGCCGGTAGCCGCCGCCGCTCCTGACGCTCTTGATATCGATCGGCGAGACCGCGCCTTTTGGCCCGATCGGAGTCTGACACTGGTAGTCGACGTCCACGACACTGGCTTGGGCGGCAGGGGCGGCCATCAGCACCACCGAGCCCGCCACCGCTGCTGCCAGCGCGAGAGCTGTCCGCTTCTGGTACGACACCTCGAGTTCCCCTCAGGCCGGAAGTTACTGCCTGATGTCGCCGAAGTTACTGACGACACATCAGATCGGGCGCTCAAGGTACGCCTGGGACCTTGGGGAGGGAAGACAAAGAGCACGCCGTATTGACGTGCTCTACAAGAGATTCAAAACCTGCCGTGGACCGCTACCCGCGGCACTAGGACGGCGCGGCGAGCTCCGCCCAGACCGTCTTGCCCGACGCGCCGGGCACGCGGACAACTCCCCAGTCCAGACAGAGACGTTGGACGATGAACATCCCGTGTCCGCCGGGCCGTCCGGCCCGGTGCGGGGTGCGCGGGGCGGGCTGGCCGGTGCCCCGGTCGGTGACTTCCAGGCGCAGCACTTTCCCGTCGCAGCCGACTTTCAGCTGCTCCGGGCCATCGGCGTGCAGGCAGGCGTTGGTGACCAGTTCGGACACGACCAGCAGCACATCCTCCGCCGCCGCCCGCCGGTCGGCGCTGGCGGCGGGCAGCCAGCCCCAGTCGTACAGCGCCTGGCGGGTGAAGTCGCGGGCCATCGGAACGATGCCGCTGGCGCTGCCCAGGGCAAGACTGCGCACCGCACCACCGGGTGCACCGGAGGCAGGGGCGGCGCCGGCGCCGTTCGGCTCGGGGCCGAGGTCGCCCGGCGGCTGCTGCCGGGTGGTGCTCATCAGCGCTTCACCTCACCGATTCACCAAATTGCCATGACTTGAATACACAGAGTGCGGGGTCGTCGACGTTCTGCGGGGGTTCTCCTGCCCTGCCGAATCGTGACAACACCCACTACGCCGAAGCGGCGCGCGTGACGCGGACAACAAAGGGGGGCGACAGTCAGTCGGAGAGGGCCGCTTCGAGGGAGTCGTGCACGGTGAAGACCGCATCTGCTCCGGTGATCTCGAAGACCCTGGCCACTACGGGCAGCATCCCGGCCAGATGGACCCCTCCCCCGGCCGCCTCGGCCTTCAGTCGCGCGCCGAGCAGCACATTGAGCCCGGTGGAGTCGCAGAACTCGAGCTCCGAACAGTCGATGACCAGCCGTACCCGGCCCTGCTCGACCGCGTCGTCCAGTGGCGCGCGCAGCAATTCGGCGGTGTGGTGATCCAGCTCACCCGCCGGTTTCACCACCTCGCTGTGGCCCTCGGTCCGAACCTCGACCTGAAGCCGGCCCCGGTTCGCGCTGCCGACCGTCCCGCGGTCCATGCCCGTCCCTCTTCGCCGTGTCGTGCGCTGCATCGTTCGCCGCATCGCCGTCGTGTCATCGGAGTGTCGTTGCGTGCGTCGAGCGCCGTCATCGGACGGCGTGGACGCCCGACGAAGAGTAGCCCTTCCATGGGCCGACGGGTAGCCGAACTCTCCACCATAACGGACATATAGAACATATGACACTTGCAACTGCCCGCACTGACCGGGTAGGCCTAGTACGGACACAACCAACACGACCGGCTTTGGAGGCGCCGCTCACCGCAGCAGCACGTATTGGCATCGGCGGCCATATGCCGAGAACGATGGAGGAGACCATGTCACCCCGGCTCGACGCATCGCGTACCCCCACCGCGCCGTCGACACACGCCCCCGCCCCCGAACCCGAGAACCTGGAAAGCCTGAACGGGCTGAACGGGCTCCCGCAGATCCCACCCTTCAACGAGGTGGGACCAGTGGACGCGCGCGCCCTGTCGAAGACGCTCTTCGGGCGCCTCGAATCCCTCGAGGAAGGCACGCACGAGTACGCCTACGTACGCAACACGCTCGTCGAACTCAACCTGGCGCTGGTCAAGTTCGCCGCCTCCCGGTTCCGCTCCCGCAGCGAACCGATGGAGGACATCATCCAGGTCGGCACGATCGGCCTGATCAAGGCGATCGACCGCTTCGAACTCAGCCGCGGCGTCGAGTTCCCGACCTTCGCGATGCCGACCATCGTCGGCGAGATCAAGCGATTCTTCCGCGACACCAGTTGGTCGGTGCGGGTGCCGCGCCGCCTCCAGGAGCTGCGGCTCGACCTCGCGAAGGCGCGCGACGAACTCGCCCAGCAGCTCGACCGCGCGCCCACGGTCGGCGAACTGGGGCAGCAGCTCGGCATCAGCAACGACGAGGTCGTCGAGGGCATGGCGGCGAGCAACGCGTACACCGCGAGCTCGCTGGACGCCCAGCCCGAGGAGGACGACACCGAGGGCGCGCTCGCGGACCGCATCGGCTACGAGGACCACGGACTCGAGGGCATCGAGTACGTCGAGTCGCTGAAGCCGCTGATTGCAAGCCTTCCGCCACGGGACCGTAAAATCCTCTCCCTGCGTTTCGTCGCCAATATGACGCAGTCGGAGATCGGCGAGGAGCTCGGAATCTCGCAGATGCATGTGTCCCGGCTGCTGTCCCGCACCCTGGTCAAGCTCCGGAAGGGCCTGACGCTGGAGGAGTAACGGGGGACGCGCCGCACAGGCCACTGGAAGGGCCCATTCCGTCAAGGAATGGGCCCTTCCCCGTTATTGACGGGGCAGTCCTGATTGGTCCACATTGAGCCTGGGGTAGGTGGGGGGACGAACATGGCTCTTGGGGAGGGCTGCCCTGCGGCGTACGCACCACTGGAACAGCTGATGGGCCGCCGCCTGGGCAGGGAATGTCTGTATGTGCCGTCGTGCCGTATCGGGCTCTACCTGGCACTGCGCCACTGGTGCCCGCCCGGCGGGCGGGTGTTGATGTCGCCGGTCAACGACGACGTCATCTTCTTCGTGGTGCTCGCCGCCGGACTGCGTCCCGTACAGGCGCCGCTCAACGCCGAGGACGGGTCCATCGACACGGCCGCCGTCCCCGACGCCGTATGGCGCGGGCTGTCCGCCGTGATCACCACCAATCTGTACGGAAATCCCGATCCGGTCCCCGAACTGCGCGCCCGCTGCGACCGGTTGGGGATCCCGCTCATCGAGGACGCCGCGCACGCGATCGGCAGCGAGGTGGCGGGACGGCCGGTGGGGACCTTCGGTGATGCGTCCGTCTTCAGCCTTTCCAAGCACACCGGGGCCAAGACCGGCGGATTCCTCGCTGTCGCGGATCCGGCGCTGCGGTCGACACTGGAGCGGGCACGGGACGAACTCCTGGAACCCGCACGGCTGTCGGCGGAGATCGCGTACGGCCTGCGACCGTACGCCGAGGCCGGTGTGCGGGGACTGCGGCTCGTCCGGGCGGCCCGCGCCACCCAGCGGCTGCTCGGTCTCGAGGAGCGCGAGGACATCCGGATGGAACTGCGGCCCGGCGAGCTCAAGCAGGCGATGTCCACCGCACCCGCGCTCACGGACTTCCACTCCTGGATACGTGTGGACATGCACGACTACCGGCTCAGACCCGGCGGGCTGCGGCTGCGGCGTACGGAGCGGCTGCTGACCCGCCTCGACCACCGGCTGGCCGCGCATCTCGCCGGCACCCGGCGGCTGTACGCCACCGAGTGGGCGCTGCCGCGGCCCGGACCGGTGCAGCCGCTGTTCCGGGTTCCGCTGCTGGTCGAGGACCGCGACGCGGCCATCGCCGCACTCGCACGCCACCGGATCACGGTCGGCTATCTCTACGACCCGCCGCTCGACACGTACGCCGGCGAGGTCTTCACCGACCCGTCGCCCGCACCGGCCCGGGCCGCCTGGTTCGCCCGGCACGCCCTCCCCATCGATCCGCTCCGCGCGGACCAGGTGATATCCGTCCTCACGGAACTGCGCGCGCGGCCCGCCCGGCCGCCCGGAGAAGCCGAAGCCGCACCACCGTCCACGCAGGGCGAGCACGGTGTCTGACACCACCCGGCTGCGCAAGCCGTCCGATGCCGTGCCGTCGGCCGAGCCGGCCGCCCCCGACGTGTCCGAGGCGGACGGGTCCCGGGCGGACGTGTCCCCGGCAGACGGCTCGGCGGTGAGCGCGGCCCCCAGCGGCGACTCGATGTTCCGCAACGCCTACGCCCTGATGCTCTCCACCGGCGTCTCCGCCGCGCTGGGCCTCGGCTTCTGGCTGGTGGCCGCCCGCTACTACACCAAGGAGTCGGTCGGCGAGGGCTCGGCCGCGATCGCCGCGATGCGGCTGCTGGCCTCCATCACCGCGACGACCATGATCGGCGCGGTGGTGCGGTACGTGCCACGGGCCGGTCGGGCCACCGGCCCCCTGGTGTGGCGGGCGTACGCCGCCAGCTCGCTGGTGGTGTGCCTCGCCTCCGTGGCGTTCTTGTTCACGCTCGACCTCTGGGGGCCTTCGTACGCGCCTCTCGGCGGGCTCACGGCGGGTGTGCTCTTCACCGCGTCCTGCGTCGCCTGGGCACTGCTGACCCTCCAGGACGGGGTGCTGACCGGGCTGCGCAAGGCCGTGTGGGTGCCCGTCGGCAACGCCGTCTTCTCCATCGGCAAGCTGCTGCTGCTCGCCGTCTTCGCCACCGCCATGCCCGTCCTGGGCATCTTCGTCTCCTGGGCCGCGGCCATCGGCCTGTCCGTACTGCCGCTGGGCTGGCTGATCTTCCGCAGGCTCATCCCGCGGCAGGTCGCGGCCGACCGCGACCGCGAGCCGCCCAGCCTCCGCGAGATCAGGCGCTTCCTCGCCGGTGACTCGGTCGGTTCGCTGTTCTCGCTGGCGATGATCAATCTGCTGCCGGTGATGGTCGCGATCCACTTCGACGCCGCGCACAACGCGTACTTCTACATCGCGTACACCGTCGGCGGGACGATGGAGTTCATGGCCATCAATATGGCCTCCTCGCTGACCGCCCACGCCTCGCACAACCCGGAGACCCTGGCCGCCGGGGTGCGGGGCGCGCTGCGCCGGATGTCCGTGCTGCTGGTGCCGGTCGTGCTGTTCCTCGTCGTACTCGCCCCGCAGATCCTCGCCCCGTTCGGCCACACCTACGCCGAGCACGGCACCACGGTGCTGCGGCTGCTGGCCGCGGCCGCGCTGCCGCGGGTCGCCGTCGAGCTGTACATCGGAGTGCTGCGCGTCCAGGGGCGTACGGGCGTGCTCGCCGCGCTGCAGGGCGCGATGTGCGCGCTGGTGCTGGGCAGCGCCGCGCTGCTGCTCGGCCCCGTCGGGATCCCTGGCGCGGGCCTGGCGATGCTGCTCTCGATGACGCTGATGGCCGCGGTGTCGGTGCCCGGGCTGCGCGCCGCGCTGTCGGGCCGCGAGCCGAAGCCCTCCCGGCTGGGCCGGCTGCTGCACCGGGGGCGCGAGAAGGAGATCGACTACGGCACGAACTGGGCCAGGAAGGCCGCCGAGCGGCGCGAGCGGGCCGACCGGGAGGAACAGGAGTTCGACTCCGACTGGGCGCGCCGGACCGCTTACCTGCGGGGCGGGCACGACACGGCGACGCCCGCACTCGGCATCCCGGTGTACGTACCCGAGCCCGCGGACGAGCGGCCTTCCGCACCCGGCGGCGACGAGGTCCGGCTGACCGGCTGGCTGTGGCTGTGGCTCGGGCTGGCCGCCGGGCTCTTCTGGATTCCGCTCTCCCGCGCCGAGGACCTCGGCCGCAGCCGGCTGTCCGGCGGCGAGCTGCTCGACGCGCTGCCGCCGGTCACGCTCACCGCGGGCATCCTGCTCGTCGTCGTGTACTGCGCGGCCGTCGCGCTCCAGCGGCCGCGGCTCGCCCTGACCGGCGCGGCCCTGCTGGTGACGGTCGCCGCGCTGCACACCGCGCCGCTGCTGCTCGGCATCCGGCCGGAGCCGGCCGACGGCTCGTGGGCCGAAGCGCTCGCGGACTTCCTCGCCGAGGCGGCGGGCCTGGACAGCCCGGCCGGTGTCCTGAGCGTGCTGCCCGCCGCGCTCCAGGCGCTCTGCCTCGCGCTCGCAGCGGTGACGCTGCGTGCGGCGGGCGCGGGCGAGCGGGTCACGGCGGGCGCGGTGTGGGTGCTGGCGGTGGCCGGGTGGGCGGCCCAGGACACGGTGGCGGCTGCCGCGCTGCCGGTGTTCGCCGGATTCACCGGGCTGTACGCGGTCGCGGCGGCCGGTGCGGCGGTACGCCGCCGCCGCACCGGCCGGCGCGCTGTCAGCGGCTCGGAACCGTCTGCTTGAAGTAGCGGTCGCCGCCCGCCTTCCGGTAACCCTCCAGCGCCGGGCCCTCGTTGACGGTGAGATCGCATTTCGCCTCGACGGAGGTCGCCCGGTTCCAGTGGACCATCGCCTTCACCTTCGGCATGGCCCTGATGGCCTCGGGAATGGCCGAGTACCAGCCGCGCTGCCGGTCCGGGTCCGCCGGGTCGGGCGCGGTGGCGAACTCAGCCATCATCAGCGGTTTCTTCGCGGAGATGTTCTCCAGCAGCCAGTCGTAGGTGGGCCGCTGGCTCTCGTCGAAGTCGTTCCAGTCGGTGGTGTCGTGGCAGCCGAAGTAGTTGTACTGGTCCATGCCGATCCAGTCGACGTAGTCGTCGCCCGGATAGAGCTGTTTCATGGCATCGGCGCTGCCCAGATAGCCGGAGACCGTCCACACCCAGACGGCGTTGTCGGCGCCCAGCTTCCGGAACCGGTCGTACAGATGCCGGTAGGCGGCGACAAACTCGGCCGGGGTGCCCGCGCCCTCCTTGATACGGGCGTCGACCTCCTGGTCGAAGGAGAAGAAGACCCGCTTGCCGTACGCCTTGAGGCGGCGGATCTGCGGGTCGATGATCTCGGCGTCGTACTTCCCGGCGGCGATGTTCTTCCAGCCGAGCTGGGTCTCCGTGTAGTTGGCGTGGTGCGGTTCCCTCCACACCGTGGACTCCCAGGCCAGCATCAGCAGGCGGTCCTTGCCGAGCTCCTGCTCGTCGGCGGTGAGCAGTTCACCGTCGGCCTTTCCGCCCGACATGTCGTGGTACGTGTAGACGAGATCGAGCTTGCGGCCGATCTTCTTCTCGAACGCGTACACCGGTTTCGTGAGGGAGCTGTTCCGGTCGTACGGGATGTACGCGCCCCACCAGGCCCCGCACCCTGCGACCAGCTTCTCGTCCGGTGCGCAGGACCCGGTGGGCAGCTCGCCGGACGCCGCGTTGCGGGGCAGATCCCGGCCCGGCGAGCGGGCGTCGTCCCCGTTCCCCGCCGTACCGTCGACCCCGCCGGCCCAGACGCCGAGCCCGGCGACGAGCAGCGCCACCGCGACCAGGACGACGGCGGTGTACGCCCTCTTGTGAGGCCCCGCGTGGCACCCGTTCATCAGCCACCGTCCGCGGGCCTGCGTTTGACCCGCTCGGCGGCGCCCTGCGTGGCGGCGGGCAGCGGCAGACCGGGCAGCGCGGCGACGACGGTCGCGAACGCGGCGAGCGCCACCAGGAAGGCGGTGGCCGAGAAGGCCTTGACCAGATAGAGCGACGTGGCGGTGAGCACGCCCAGCGACAGGCTGATCGGCGCCGCCAGCGCGAACGCCTCCAGGCGGGCGCCGGACCGCAGCCCGCTGGGCTGCGGATAGAGCATGGCCAGGCCGGGCCCGAAGCAGACGAAGAGCAGCACCGGTATCCAGCGCAGCGGCGAACCGCCGGGCAGCAGGGTCGCGGCGAGGGCCACCCATCCGGAGACCGCCACGGCCGCTCTGAGCTGATTCTGATGGACCTTCATCGGGTGATCCCCCCGCTTCGGGAGCCCCGTGGGCCTCCTGGCCGGTATTCGAGTACGACGCCGTACGGCTGCTCCTCGACGACCTTGAACAGCGGTGACGCCGACAGGCGCGAGCGCAGTGCGGCGAAGCCGCCGGGCGGCAGCAGGCCTTCGCCCGCGGTGTAGATGTCCTGGGTACGGGTGAGAATGACGTACGCCTTGGTGCCGCGCGCGATCCCCCGGGCCAGATATCCCGCCGGGTCCTTCAGCATCTTCTCGTTCTCCGGCAGCTCCTGCTCGGCGAAGAACCAGTGCTCCAGCCGGTCGTAGCGGTGCAGCGCCTGCGGGAACGAGCCGGTGGTGGCGAGAATCAGCGTGCCCTGCGGGGCCCGGTCGATGGTCCGGGTGACCATCGCCGTCTCGGCGGGCGGCGTGTAGTACATCTTCTCCTTGCCGTAGTACGAGGGCATGAAGCCCGCGACCAGCGCTGTCAGCGCCAACGGCAGTGCGACCGCGGCGATCCGGCGCCGGACCGTGCCGGCCCGGGTTTGTGGCCTGCGGGCCCCGACGACGGCCGGAACGAGTGCCGCGGCCGCGAAGAACGCCGCGCCCGGCAGCGCGAAGAGGTAGACGCGGAAAAGCATTTCGCCGCCGTAGTCGTTCACGGCGAACATCGGTACGGGAGCGGCCGACACCAGCAGCAGCGGCAATGCGCTCCGGGTCAGCCGACGCCGCGTCAGCACCGCGATCCCGGCAAGGGCGGCGACCGCAAGCACCATCACCACATTGGCGCGCCCGGCCAGCTCGGGCCCTGGCCCGGTGAGCTGACCGGCGTATCCGGCCCGGGAGTTCTGCATCAGCTCGCCGATCGAGTCGCGCAGGGTGCCCAGCGTCTCGACGAACAGCGGCCGCCCCATCGTCAGGTCCCAGATCAGCATCAGCAGCCCGGCGACGACGAGCAGCCCGTAGTTGCGGTAGCGGCGGGTGAGGGTGAGGGCGAGCAGTGAGACGCACAACATGACCGGCGTGAGCTGGTGGGAAGCGTTGATCGCGGCGATGAGCGGGGCGAGGATGGCGATGCAGACGGCCCGCTGGCGCACCCCGGTGGGCGGCGGGACGGGGGCGGCCACCGGATCGAGACAGGTGCGGTCGCGCAGCCTGCCTGCCGAGCCCGGCCGTACGAAATGGCGCAGCACCACGGCCAGTACGGTCAGATGCAGCAGATACGCGAAGCCCTGCGGGGCCAGATAGTCCTGCCCGACCCAGTTGGCGGCCTGGAAGATCCAGACGGCGGTCCACACCAGCCGCCAGTCCTCGGTGAAGGTGCGGTAGATCAGGACCAGTACCGGCATCACCAGCAGCCCGAGCACGATCGGCGCCCAGTTGAGGTAGGCGGCCGCGCTCTCCACGCCGAAGGTCCGCACCAGGGCGGCGTTGAGGGAGAAGAAGCCGGGCCACTGGTCGTACGCCGACATGTTGCCGGACAGGGCGGCGTTCGGCCGCAGTTCGCCGTTGAGCAGCAGCTGGTTGATGACCGCGTCGTGCTTGGAGGCCCAGGGGTAGCGCACCGAGTCGTACAGCACGGCCGGCGCCGCCTTGAGCGCGAAGAGCAGTCCGACGCAGTAGGCGGCGGGCCACCAGGGTGCCGTACCGGCACGGCGCAGACTGAGCAGGAAGCCGCAGGTCAGAACCAGCAGCGAGAGATAAAAGGCGGCGGGCAGCCGGTCGAGGAGACCGTAGTCGCCCATGGAGCGGAATCCGATGCGCGGCAGCGCGTACAGCCAGAGGCCGATGCCGAGCAACAGCGGCAGCCAGCTGAACAGCAGGTCGGGCCGCAGCAGGTCGGGCGGTCTGCGGATGCGTGGGCGGGCGGTGTCGCCGGATGGTTCCTGGCCGGTGGTCTTCAGGGCGGACGGCGGCGCGCTGCGCCCTGTGAGCGGTGCGGGCACGCGTTGGCGCACAGTGCGACTCCCCCCACGGAAGTGGTCGCGGCCGTCACGCCGCTGTCCCTTCAGCGAAGTATAGGAATAGATTTCGTGTTTGCGTGGCTCTCTTCCCCGGTTGTGTCACTGCCCCTGCTACCCGGCGAAGACCGGGCCCTTCACGACGGCGCGGGCCCGCCGGTAGAACCGCCACCCGACCGTCGGCAGCGAGTCGGGGAACGGCGCGACCGGCGCGCCGCGACCGTCCATCCACGCCTCGATGTCCGCGACGGTGTGGCTGCGGCGCAGGATGAGACGGGCGATGCGGTACGTCTCGTCGGTGTCCGAGCTCAGTGCGTGCCGCACCGCGACCGCCGACGCGTAGCCCGCGCGGGCGACGGCCTTGCGCACGGCACGGCTGTTGTAGCCGTGCGGATAGGCGAGGTGCGTCACCTGATGGCCGAGGACGTCCTCCAGAACCGCCTTGGACTCGCGCAGTTCACGGTGGAGTGCCTTCGGCGGGAGGGTGTCCAGCTGGGGGTGGGTGACGGTGTGGGCGCCCACCTCCATTCCGTACTGCTCCAGCAGTGGCGCCTGCGAGAGGGTCATCATCGGCGCGGGCGGCAGCAGACTGCGCCGGCCCGGGGTGATGGCCCCGGTGGTGAGATACGCGGTGGCGGGCAGTGCGCGTGCGGCGAGCGCTTCGGCGGTGGGCCCCGGCAGATCGGCGAAGCCGTCGTCGAAGGTGAGGACGACGGGCCGGGGGACGACCGGGGCACGGCCCGCGAGCTGGTCCGCGAGTGCGCCGATGGTGACCGGGGTGCGGCCGCCGGCCACGATCGCGTCCAGCTGCGCGCCGAACTCCCGTGGTGTGACGGTGAATTCGGCGATCCAGTCGGGCGGCTCGTCCATCACGGCGTGGTAGAGCAGTACGGGGATCCGGGACATCGTCGTACCAGCGCCTCTCATTCTTCGTCTCACTCTTCGTCCCGCTGCGGCCGGCTGCCCCACGGGAGCGGTACGCCGCGCACGCGTCGGCGCGCCTTGGCATACCCGATCGGCCCGGCCAGCATCCCGCGCCGCTCGAGCCGGGAGAGATGGCGCGGCCACGGATAGTCCTGCGCCCCGTGCTCCCCGGGCACCGAGGCGCCGCCGGCCTCGCGGTGCGCGGTGATGGAGCGGGCGTGCGCGAGTCCGCGCGGCAGCTTTCTGAGCAGTGCGGGCAGCAGCGCGGGCCGGCGGACCAGGACGGCGGTGAGATACGCGGTGAGGCCTGCGCCGTAGCCGTACGCCTGGTTCTTCAGGTCCTGCCAGCTCTCGCGGTGGTGGTGCCAGACCAGCGCGTCGGGCGTGTAGCGCAGCCGGTGCCCGGCGGCGAGGACGCTGACGAACGCGTACAGGTCGTCGCCGCCCCTGGCCGGAGTGCCGGTGCCGGTGGCGGGATCGAAGCCGCCGATCTCGCGCAGCACCGTGGCCCGGAAGGCCATATTGGCGCCGGAGCCGAAACTGCCGGCGGTGAACGGGAAGAGCGGTTCGCCGGCGGGCGGGTGCGCCGGGTCGTACTGGCGCGGCGCGAAGCCCTTGGCGAAGCCGCCGTGGCTCTCGAGGAGGATCTGCGCGGGCGTGCGCAGCCGGGCGGGCAGGATCAGGCCGGTCGCACAGCCCAGGCCCGGATCGCGGGCGAAGGGCGCGGTCAGCGCGGTGAGCCAGTGCGGATCGGCGACGACGTCGTCGTCGGTGAAGGCGATGACCGCGCCGTCGGCGGCGGCGATCCCGCGGTTGTGGGCGACGGCGAGCCCGGGTACGGGCTCGCGGACGTACCGGACGCGCTCACCGTATTTGTGCTCGACGAGGTCGTGGGTGGCGCTGGTGACGGGCGCGTTGTCGACGACGACGATCTCGAAGTCCGGGTGGTCCTGGGCGAGCAGCGAGTCGAGCGCGCGGGCGAGCTGATCGGCGCGCTCGCGGGTTGCGACGACGATGGTCGCCCGGTCCTGTACCCGGTCATGTGGTGACCGTGGGCCGGGGGCGTGTGCGGGGTCTTGTGGCCAAGGTGGGCCGGTGGCGTGTGCGGGGTCTTGTGGCCGAGGTGGGCCGGGGGCGTTGGTGGTTGCTGCCCGGTGGGTGGTTTCCTCGTGGGCACCGCCGTATGGCGGAAGCACATCGTGCGCACCGCCGTATGGCGGAAGCACATCGTGCGCACCGCCGTATGCCGGAAGCACATCGTGCGCACCGCCGTATGCCGGAAGCGCATCGTGCGCACCGCCGTATGCCGGAAGCACATCGTGCGCACCGCCGTATGGCGGAAGCAGATCGTGCGCACCGCCGTATGGCGGAAGCGCATCGTGGGCGCCGCCGTATGCGGGAAGCGCATCGTGGGCGAGCTTGGCGCGGGCGGCTGCGGCTACGGCGTCGGCCGGGTCCCTGCCGGGTGGGACGGCGCAGACGACGGTGGCGACGGGGCGGCCGCGGAGCCGGACGAGGGCGTAGACATCACCGGCCCGTACGGGGGGACCGCCGCCGGGCGCCGGTCCGAACCGCAGGACGGCGCCGTCGGGACCGTCCAGGTCCAGCTCGGCGACCTGGATCTCGGCCAGTCTGTGTGGTTTGTTCGGTGTGCTCGGCATGCGAATCCCCCGCCTGCTCGGATGTTCCTGCTGTTCAGTTGCCCCGCAACCGGCCGACCTGGTTCAGCGCCCGCTGCGCGTACCCGGCGAGCCGCGGCCGGCTGCGTACAAAGCTGTGCGCGCGGCGCGAGGGCTCACGGCTCAGCCAGTACAGGGCCGCCCCCGCCCCCGGCCGGACCGAGGAGCCCTCGTGGACCCGCAGCTCACCGGTCCTCAGCGCGTCCTTGTACTCCGCGGCCCCGCGCCCCAGGTCGAGCATTCCGATGCCCTCGTCGGCGGCGGACTCGGCCATCCGCAGATGCAGGATCAGACCCGGCGAGTACTTGGCGAACTCGACGTCGTACGCCGGGAACCAGCAGGACAGCACCGTGCGCGAGCGCAGCCCGAAGTGCGCGGCGACGGGCCGGTCGGCGACGTACAGCACGGACAGCACTCCGGAGCAGCCGGAGGTGCGTGTCTCGTGCAGCAGCTGGACCAGGGTGTTGATCCACTCCTGAGCGAAGCGGTCCCGGCGGCCGGTCCTGCGGTACTGCGCGGATTTCCACTCCATCAGCGCACGCAGCGCGGCCGGGTCGCGCTCGTCGAAGACGAACCGCACCTGGCCCGCCTGCCGCCCCAGCCGGCGTTCCTTGGCCAGGGTGGTCTTGAGGAACTTGGGTGACTGCGCGCGCAGGACCTCCTCGTACGCCGCGTATCCCGCGCCGATGTCGATCACGGGAGAGGCGAACTCCTCGGCGGCATCGGGCACGAACATCTCCTGGCCCGCTTCGAGGTTGTCGAACTCCCACACCGACAGCCCGCAGGCGCGCAGCAGCTCACGGGGCGCGACGGTGAGGCCGGCGCGGAGCACGGCGCCCTGGCAGTCGGAGACCCCCAGACCGATCGCGCGTCCGTGGCCCAGTGGCCCTCGTTCGTACGGGAAGAAGCCGGCGGGCTCCCCGTCCTCCCACAGCACCGCCACCCTGGCCGCGGGCCGCACACGGCCGACGGTGAGGGTGAACTCCGGCTCCATGAACGGATTGGCGGGTGCGCCGGTCTTGGCACGCAGCTCCCGCCAGGCCTCGATCTCTCCCTCGCCCAGCTCGTCCGGTTTCACGACACAAATGCGTACACCGTTCAACTCGACCCCCCGGTCCCTCCCCATGAGCTTTTCCCCAGGACAGGACGCTACCGGCCCATATCCCGACAGGGTAGGGACCGTCGCACTTCTTGTGACGGTTTCGTGAAGGACTCAGAATGGAGGGATACGCGAGGTGTTCGAGTGCCGGAATCAACTCTTCGCCATCGTGGCTGGAGTTGCACAACTCGCGTTCGAACAAGGTCCGCTGCTCGTACCATCTGACTGCTCCCGGTCACTCAGGGGAGTTCGACGTGTCCTGGAGGACTGTTGACCACCTCACGTGACACCGCGCACCGGATGGACCCGGCCGGCGGCTGCCCGCACGCGGACAATGCCCGGCTGCTCGCCGAGGGCGCGGTCGCGCCGGTCGTGCTCCCCGGCGAGGTGGCGGGCATGGCGGTGCTCGGCCATGACGCGCTCAAGGAGTTCCTCGCCCATCCCGACGTGGCGAAGGGGGCGGCGCATTTCACCGCGCTGCGCGAGGGGGAGATACCCGACGGCTGGCCACTGAAGACCTTCGCGACGGTGCAGGGCATGACCACCGCCGACGACGCGGACCACCGGCGGCTGCGCTCTCTGGTGAGCAAGGCGTTCACGGCCCGCCGGGTGGAGGAGCTGCGGCCGCGGATCGAGACGGTGACGGCGCAGTTCCTTGACGACCTGGACGAGGCGGCCGCCGCGGGCGAGGGCGTCGCCGATCTGCGCAGACACTTCGCGCTGCCGCTGCCGATGGGCGTGATCTGCGAACTCCTCGGCGTGGACGCCGAGCACCACGACCGGCTGCACCATCTGTCGAACCAGGTGGTGAGCACCTCCATCGGCCCGGAGGAGGCGATGGCCGCGAACCGCGAGATGGTGGCGGTGCTCGGGGCGGTCGCCGTGTCCCGTACGGAGAAACCGGGCGACGATCTGACCAGCGCGCTGATCGCGGCCCGCGAGGAGGACGGCGACAGGCTCAGCCGGCACGAACTGATCGGCACACTGCTGCTGATGATCATCGCCGGGCACGAGACAACACTGAACCTGATCACCAACGCGGTGCGTGCGCTGTGCGCCCACCGGGACCAGCTGGAGCTTGTGCGGTCCGGAGAGGCGGCCTGGTCGGACGTGGTCGAGGAGACGCTGCGCTGGGACAGCCCGGTCAGCTACTTCCCGTTCCGCTATCCGACCCGGGATCTGACGGTCGACGGAACGGTGATCCCCAAGGGCACGCCGGTGCTTGCCGGTTACTCGGCGGCCGGCCGCGACAAGTCGGCGCACGGCCCGGACGCGGACCGCTTCGACATCACCAGGACCGGCGGCGCCCGGCATCTGTCACTGGGCCACGGCCCGCACTACTGCCTGGGTTCGCCGCTGGCGCGGATGGAGGCGACGATCGCGCTGGAGCGGCTGTTCACCCGCTTCCCGGAGCTGGATCTGGCCGTCCCGGAGGCGGAGTTGCCGCGGCACACGAGCTTCGTGGGCAACAGCGTGCACACGTTGCCGGTACGGCCCCGGGCCTGAGGCGCAAACTGCGGGCGGACGTCGGCGCAAGCTGTGGGCGGACGTCAGCCCTCGCCCAGAGCGGCGTCCACAGCGGCCTCGGCATGCAGCCGGGTCGTCGGGAACACGGGCACCGGACTGTCCTTCTCCCCGATGAGCAACTCGATCTCGGTGCACCCGAGTACGACACCTTCCGCCCCGGCGGCGACAAGCCGGCCGATGACCTCCTGGTAGGCGGCTCGGGACTCCTCCCGTACGACTCCGAGGCACAGCTCCTCGTAGATCACCCGGTGCACCAGGGCACGCCCTTGCGTGTCGGGCGTGAGTACCTCGAGCCCGTGTCCGGCCAGCCGGTCCCGGTAGAAGTCCTGCTCCATGGTGAAAGCCGTGCCGAGCAGCCCGACCCGGCCGATCCCCTGCGCGCGTACGGCACCGGCGGTGGCGTCCGCGAGATGCAGCAGCGGCACGGAGACAGCGGCCTCCACCTGCCCCGCGACCTTGTGCATGGTGTTCGTACAGATCAGCAGCAGATCCGCGCCCGCGGCCTGGAGCCCCCGTGCGGCCTCGGCGAGGATCTCACCGGCGCGCTCCCACTCCCCCGCGACCTGGAGCTCCTCGATCTCGGCGAAGTCGACGGAGTGGAGAACGCACTTGGCGGAGTGCAGCCCGCCGAGCCGTTCCCGTACGAGCTCGTTGAGAAGCCGGTAGTACTCAGCGCTGGATTCCCAGCTCATGCCGCCGATCAGCCCGATGGTCTTCATCGGCTCACTGTGCCATGCCCGCCGTGCCGACTCGGCCGTCAGTGAGAAAATGGGACAAAGACCCTTTCTCGGGGATGCTCCCGTGGGAGGCAACAATGATGGCGTCGCAAGGCACAGAACCTGCCCTGCCCGCTCAGCACAGAGACCTCTGGCCCGGGATAGCCGGGCTGGTGGCCGGTGGGCTGCTGATCGCCGGGCAAGCTCTGTGGATGGGCACTCCCGGCACCAAGGGGAGCGGCGCGCTCAGGCACGTCTTCTTCTACTACCTCAAGGGCAGCAATCGGGACCTGTCGGAGGCCACGGCCCTGATACTGCTGGTGTCGGGCCTGCTCTTCCTGTTCTTCCTGGTCGCCCTCGCCCGGCTGGCCGGCAACCGCTCCCACCTGGTGCTGGTGGGCGGCACGGTCTTCGCGGCCCTGCTCATGGTCGCGGCGGTCGCCGGGAACGTCTTCGCCATCACGGCGAACCACTCCGAGGCGTTCCCAGTGCTCCCGGGGACCGCGCTGTTCGCCATCCTGCTGCTGAACATGGCGTACGGAGCGATGATCGCGTCGATGGCGGGCGCGGCGGTGATGCTCTTCGCGCTCTGGCGGGCGGGGCAGGAGACCCACTCGATCCCGGCCTGGCTCGGCTGGGCGGGCTTCGTGGTGGCGGTGGTGTCGCTGGCGGGGCCGCTGACCGCGTGGCTGACGCCGCTGCTGCTGGGCGTGTGGGCGCTGGGGGCGGGCGTTGTGCTGATCATGAACGCGCGTATCGCACGGGCCGAGAAGGAGCCGGCGGGCAGCACGCCCGCGGAGGAGGGCACCGGTCCGACGGACAAGCCGACGGACCGGCCGACGGACAGGGAGAGTTAGCCTTCGGCGCGATACGGAGCCTTCCGTGCCAGTACACGGTAGGCGTTGCCCCGGTTCGCCGACCGCGCTGCCGGCAGGATGAGGACATCGAGGAATCCCGCCAGAGCGAGAGACGGGGCCTTCGCCACGAGGGCCGCCTTCCGTGACATCCGGTATCCGGTGCCGCGGCTCGGCAGCCAGGGGGCGTCGGGATCGGGCATCAGAGCGTTCCAGAATTGCACCGTGGCCATCAGGAGGTCGGCCCCCGTCTGGTGTGCCATTCCGCGCTCTTCGGCCACCGGGTCCAGGCCGCGGTTCCTCAGCGCCTCTTTGAGATTGCCGATCGGGAACATGTGCAGATGCTGGGGCTGGCACCACGGGTTCCAGCGCCGGCCGAGGACACGGCTCAGCGGCCACTCGGGGTCGGGAACCTCGATCAGCAGATGCCCCCCGGGCGGGAGCACCCGGGCTGCCGCGTCCAGCTCCGCGAAGGGATCAAGGGTGTGCTCCAGGTAGTGGTGCATGCTCACCACGTCGTAGCGCCCCGTCAGGTCGTCGGCCAGCTCGGGGAACGGCCCGCGATGGGACCGGTCGATCCAGCCCCGGCGTACTCCCTTGTCGACCCCGTCCCCGAAGTCCAGGCCGTCGAATACGGCGTTGGGCCAATGAGCGCGGGCCGCCCGGCAGAAGTGTCCGTGCCCGGCTCCCACGTCCAGCCAGGCCTTGGGCGAGGCGTGACGGTCGAGAAACGCGATCCGCCCCCGGTAGGTGGCCGCCTGGAGCTTGAACATCCTCTCCCGGAGGGCCTCTTGGTAACCGTCGTAGCAGTCACGGTAATAGAATTCCAGCCCCTCCGGGGTAAGACGCGGGTTCTGGAACACATGGCCGCAGCCACCACATTCCTCAAGTGTGAATCGCCCCGGCTTGTGCTGGACCACATCCGGGCTCCGCAGCAGCACCTTCAGTGCGGCCGAATTGCACCAGGGGCATTCGGTGTTCCGCGGCTCGAGGAAGCGATCCACCCCGATACTCATTTCGGATTGGTAGCGCATCCGGGATGCGGCCATGTCGCCGGTGCCCCCGACGTAGGCGGTCGGGGTTTCTTGGGCAGCCATAGGAGCTCCTTCGGGCCTTCGGGATGGCACCGTTTCGCTATGTCACCTGACTATGGATTTTCAGGGTGGCCACTGATCAGGTGAGGCGATGGCACGTAACAGACGAGGCCCTCGGGCTGTTGAGCGAGATATTCGATGTCTCAACTCTTCAGCCAGGGAGCCTCATCGATGACGCATCCTGCCGCGCTGAACCTGCCGCACGCCCTCATGGTGTGGGTGACATGCTGATCGTCACCCGGGTGGGCGACGTTTACCGTCATGGCCGGCTTTGAATGCGGCAACCGAAAGCGTCTGTTCAGACTGTGCGGGCACGGCGAAAGGACCGATGGCGAATGCCACCGCCACGCAGGGAGCACATACCGCGGTGCGTACCGTCGGGTGTGTTCCACTGTGGGCATGCCGGAGATCGGGATTTCGGTCGTCGTGCCGTGCTGCGAAGAGAATGAAGTGATCGAAACCTTTCGTGCTGCCTTGACCGCTGAGCTCGAGCCGATCGGTGAGCCCTATGAGATCTGCTACGTCGACGACGGCAGCGGCGCCGGTACGGCAGAACGGCTGCGGGAATGGGCGGCCACCGCGCCGCAGGTGCGCTGCACCTCCTTCAGCCGGAACTTCGGCAACGAGTCGGCCCCCCTGCGGCCCGCCCGCGTCCTCCCCGTCGCCGGCACAGCGGCACCCAAGCCATGAACCCGCCCGCCCTTCACCAGTTCGCCGTCTTCGCCGCGATCGGCCTCGCCAACACCGCGGTCTACTACGCCGTGTACGTCGTGCTGAACCTCTGGATGCCCTACCTGGCCGCCCACGCACTGGCATACGCGGTGAGCCTCGCCGGGTCGTTCCTGCTCAACTCGTACATCACACTGCGAACCCGCCCTACCTGGCGGGCCTTCTTCCGCTTTCCACTGTCCGGACTGGCCAACCTCGCGGGCAGCGGCATCCTGCTTCATCTGGCCGTGAGCCGGCTGCGCATGGACGAACAGTTCTCGGCGCTCGTCGCCGGCGTGCTGGTGATGCCCGTCTCGTTCCTGATCACCCGCTGGGCCATCACCTCCGGCGCGAAGCCGGAGGTCGCGCGGACCATCCCATAAGGGGCGACGCGGGGGCGACGCGGAGCGCTTCCGCTTCGTTGTCGAGGCGCTGCTCACCGGGTTCGACCGGGCCCGGCCGTAGCCTCGGAGAAAGCAGCACGACGAGAGGACGCGCCCATGCCCCCAGTCATCGCCGTCACCGGAGCCGGCGGACAGATCGGCGGGCGTCTCGCGCGGCGGCTCTCCGATCAGGGAGTGGGCGCGCGGCTGCTGGGGCGTGATCCCGGACGGCTGCCGGAGCTCGCCGGATGCGTCAAGGCGCCGCCCGCGGCCTACGGGGACGGGGAGGCCATGCGCCGGGCGCTCGACGGGGCCGACACGCTCTTCCTGGTGTCGGCACACGAGGCGGCCGACCGGGTGCGGGAGCACATCACCGCCGTGGACGCGGCCGTCGCGGCGGGGATCGGGCGCATCGTGTACGTCTCGTTCCTGGGCGCCGCACCCGATGCGACCTTCACCTTCGCGCGCGACCACTGGCACACCGAGGAACACATCCGGGGCACAGGACTCGCGTACACCTTCCTTCGCGACAACCTCTATCTGGCCGGGCTGCCCGCCATGGCCGGCGCGGACGGGGTCATCCGCGGGCCCGCCGGGGACGGGCGCGTGGGGGCGGTGGCGCACGAGGACATCGCGGATGTCGCCGCTGCCGTGCTGCTCGGGGACGGGCACGACGGGGCGACGTACGACGTCACCGGACCCGAGGCGCTCTCCCTCGACGAGGCCGCCGCGGAGCTGACCCGGTTCACCGGGCGACAGGTCACCTATGTGCCCGAGACCCACGAGGAGGCGTACGCCTCACGGGCCAAGTACGGCGCGCAGCAGTGGGAGGTCGCCGGCTGGGTGTCCTCCTACGAGGCCATCGCCAACGGCGAGATGACCACCGTCTCCGATGTCGTGCCACGGCTGACGGGCCGTCCGGCGCAGACCTTCACCGCGTACCTGGCCGGGCACCCGCGCAGTTACCGGCACCTCTTGCCCTGACGCCAGACCTCCGAGACGAGCGGCACGCCCGGCCGGTAGGCCAGATGGACATGGCTCGGCGCATCGAGCAGGGCGAGATCCGCGCGGGCGCCGGGGGTGATGCGGCCGATGTCGGTACGGCGCAGGGCCGCCGCGCCGCCCGCCGTGGCGGACCAGATCGCCTCGTCCGGGGTCATGCCCATGTCCCGTACGGCGAGCGCGATGCAGAACGGAACGGAGGAGGTGAAGGACGAGCCCGGGTTGCAGTCCGTGGACAGCGCGACGGTCACACCCGCGTCGAGCAGGCGGCGGGCGTCGGGCCACTGCGCGCGGGTGGAGAACTCCGCGCCGGGGAGGAGCGTGGCGACGGTCGCGCCGTTGGCGAGCGCGTCGACGTCCGCGTCGGTGAGGTGCGTGCAGTGGTCGGCGGAGGCGGCGTCGAGCTCGACGGCGAGCTGCACGCCGGGGCCGTAGCTGAGCTGGTTGGCGTGGACGCGCGGGTGCAGGCCCTTCGCCTTGCCGGCGGTGAGGATCGCACGGGCCTGGTCGCCGTCGAAGGCGCCCTTCTCGCAGAAGACGTCCACCCAACGGGCGTACGGAGCACAGGCGTCGAGCATCTCGCCGGTGACGAGGGCGACATACGCGGCGGGGTCGTCGGCGTAGTCGGGCGAGACGATGTGCGCGCCGAGGTAGGTGACCTCGTCGGTGTGGAGCGCGGCGATTCGAAGGGCGCGCGCCTCGTCCTCGACGGTGAGCCCGTAGCCGGACTTGGTCTCGAAGGTGGTGGTGCCCTGGCGGAGGGCCTCGTCGAGGTAGCGCGTGAGGTTGGCTTCGAGCGCCTCGTCGGTGGCCGCGCGGGTCGCGGCGACGGTGGTGCGGATGCCGCCGGCGGAGTAGGCGCGGCCGGACATCCGGGCGTTGAACTCCTGGGTGCGGTCGCCGGCGAAGAGGAGGTGGGAGTGGGAGTCGACGAAGCCGGGGATGACGGCGCGGCCGCCGGCGTCGTACGCCTCGTCGGCGTCGGGCGCGCTTGCGGCGGGGCCGGTCCAGGCGATGCGGTCGCCGTCGATGACGACGGCGGCGTCCTGGAGGAGACCGATGGGGCCTTCGCCGAGGGCGGGGTCGTTGGTGACGAGGCTGCCGATGTTGGTGATGACGGTGGTGGTCATGGGTTCCTCTCGGTGGGGGACACGCAGCGTCAGGAGCGCAGGGCCGCGATCGACTCGGCCAGCGCCCGCGCGACATCCGGGATCAGCGTGTGCACCCCGTCCCGCACCACATGGCGGCCTGCCACCACCGTGTGGCGCACATCCGCCGCCGTCGCCGCGAAGACCGCTGTCTCCGCCGCCAGGCGCGGCACCGGACCCGCCGTGCGGACCGAGTCCAGGGCCACCGTCGCGAAGTCCGCCGACGCGCCCGGCTCGAGGCGGCCCGCGTCGTGCCATCCCAGTGCGGCGTGGCCGTCTTCGGTCGCGGCCCGCAGGAGAGCCGCGGCCGTCCAGTGGCCGCGTGTCCGGGTGCGCAGGCGTTCGTCCAGCTCCATGGCGCGGGCCTCTTCGAGCAGGTCGATGACCGCGTGGCTGTCGCTGCCGAGCGACAGCGGTGAGCCCTCCCGCTGCAGCGTCGCCGCCGGGCCGATGCCGTCCGCCAGGTCGCGTTCCGTCGTCGGGCACATGCAGGTGCCGGTGACGGAGGAGCCCAGCAGCGCGATGTCCTCGTTCGTCAGGTGCGTGTTGTGGACGCCCGTCGTGCGTGGGCCCAGTACGCCGTGGTCGGCGAGCAGGCGCGTGGGCGTACAGCCGTATGCCGCCCGGCACGCGTCGTTCTCCGCCGTCTGCTCGGAGAGGTGAACATGGAGCGGGGCCCGGCGGGCCTCCGCCCACTGAGCCACCGTGCTCAGCTGCGCGGCCGGCACCGCGCGTACGGAGTGGATCGCCGCGCCGATCAGCGCATGGTCACTGCTCTTCAGCGCGGAGGCCCGTTCCGCCCATGCCTCTGCCGTGCCGTCGGAGAAGCGCAACTGGTGCTTGTTCGGCGCCTCGCCACTGTGCTTGTTCCTGATGGCGGACGACAGATATGCCGTGTCCAGCAGCGTGATCCGGATACCCGCGTCCGCCGCCGCCGCGATCAGTGCCTCGCCCATCGCGTTCGGGTCGGAGTACGCGACACCGCCCGGCGCGTGGTGCAGATAGTGGAACTCGCCGACCGCCGTGATCCCGGCCAGCGCCATCTCCGCGTAGACCGCCCGGGCGAGCGAGAAGTACGTCTCGGGCGTCAGCTGCGACGCGACCTGGTACATGACCTCGCGCCAGGTCCAGAAGGTCCCCGAGCCCACCTGTACCGTGCCCCGCAGGGCGCGGTGGAAGGCGTGCGAGTGTGCGTTCGCGAGGCCCGGGATGGTCAGGCCGCGCAGCACCACGGCGCCCGGCGGCGGGGCCTCGGCCCCCTTGCGTACCGCCGTGATCCGGCCGTCCGTCACCTCGAGCGCCACGCCCGGCTCGACGTTCGTGTCCAGCCAGGCGTGTTCCGCCCAGTACGTCACCTGCACGCCAGGCCCTCCAGTACGTCGGCGAGTGCGATCACCCCGGCCACGCAGTCGTCCTCGGCGGCGAACTCCGCCGGGGAGTGCGAGACGCCGGTGGGATTGCGTACGAACAGCATGGCGGTCGGGATCGAACCGGACAAAATACCCGCGTCATGTCCCGCGCCCGTACCGAGCACGGGGACGGAGCCGCCGAGGATCTTGTTCAGCTCGTCGCGCAGCGCGTGCTCGAACTCGATCACCGGGGTGAAGGATTCGCGCACGACACGCAGGTCGACGCCGTCCCGCTCGGCCCGCTCCTGCGCCGCCCGCTCGATCGCGGAGACGACCGTGTCGAGCGTGGTCTGGTCGGCGGCGCGCGAGTCCAGCCAGCCGCGCACCAGCGACGGGATCGCGTTGACGCCGTTCGGCTCGACGGAGATCTTGCCGAACGTGGCGACCGCGCCCGCGAGCTCGGCCTCGCGGCGGGCGGCGAGGACCGTCTCGGCGTACGTCAGCATCGGGTCGCGGCGGTCGACGAGCCGCGTCGTGCCGGCGTGGTTGGCCTCGCCGTGGAAGTCGAACCGCCAGCGGCCGTGCGGCCAGATCGCGGATGCGATGCCGACGCGGTCGCCGGACAGGTCCAGCGCCCGGCCCTGCTCGACATGGAGCTCGACGAACGCGCCGATACGGGCCAGCCGTTCCGGGTCCGGTCCGATGGCGGACGGGTCGTACCCGGCCGCCTCCATGGCCTGCGGGAGCGACACCCCGTCGCCGTCGCGCAGCGCGTACGCCGCTTCGGGCGTCAGCTGTCCGGAGGCGAGACGGGAGCCCACGCAGGCGAGACCGAAGCGGGCGCCCTCCTCGTCACCGAAGTTGGTGATGGCGAGGGGCCGGGTGAACTGTGCTCCCCTGCCGCGAAGTTCGTCGAGCGCGGCGAAGGAGGAGACCACGCCGAGCGGGCCGTCGAAGGCGCCGCCGTCGGGGACCGAGTCCAGGTGGGAGCCGGTGACGACGGCACCCTCGGCGAGCGGATCGCCGAGCCAGGCCCACTGGTTGCCGTTGCGGTCGAGCTCGTACGTCAGGCCGCGGGTTTCGGCCTGTGCCTTGAACCAGGCGCGGCAGTCGGCGTCGGCGCCGGTCCAGGCGTAGCGGCGGTAGCCGCGGCTGCCGGCGTCGCGGCCGATGGGTGCGAGGTCCCGCCACATCTCGTGGAAGGAGGCCCCCGCCGGTCCGGCGGGGGGGCCGCTGGGAGCGTTCACGGTCACGCCGGGTCGCCCTCGCGCATCGGGACGCGCACGCCGCGCTCGTCCGCGACCGACTCGGCGATGTCGTAGCCCGCGTCCACATGGCGGATGACACCCATGCCCGGGTCGTTGGTCAGTACGCGGCGGATCTTCTCGCCCGCGAGCTTGGTGCCGTCCGCCACCGAGACCTGCCCGGCGTGGATGGAGCGGCCCATGCCGACGCCGCCGCCGTGGTGGATCGACACCCAGCTCGCGCCCGAGGCCACGTTGACCATGGCGTTGAGCAGCGGCCAGTCGGCGATCGCGTCCGACCCGTCCAGCATGGCCTCGGTCTCGCGGTACGGGGATGCGACGGAGCCGCAGTCCAGGTGGTCGCGGCCGATCGCCAGCGGGGCGGCCAGCTCGCCGGACGCCACCATGTCGTTGAAGCGCTCGCCCGCCTTGTCGCGCTCGCCGTAGCCGAGCCAGCAGATACGCGCCGGCAGGCCCTGGAAGTGGACGCGCTCGCCGGCCATCTTGATCCAGCGGTGCAGCGACTCGTTCTCCGGGAAGAGCTCGAGCATCGCCTTGTCGGTCTTGTGGATGTCCGAGGCCTCGCCGGACAGGGCCGCCCAGCGGAACGGGCCCTTGCCCTCGCAGAAGAGCGGCCGGATATAGGCGGGGACGAAGCCGGGGAAGGCGAACGACCGCTCATAACCTGCCAGTTGGGCCTCGCCGCGGATGGAGTTGCCGTAGTCGAAGACCTCGGCACCGGCGTCCATGAAGCCGACCATCGCCTCGACATGCTTGGCCATCGACTCACGCGCGCGCTGGGTGAAGTCCGCGGGCTTCTCCGCCGCGTACGACGCCATGTCGTCGAAGTCGACGCCGATCGGCAGGTAGGCGAGCGGGTCGTGGGCCGAGGTCTGGTCGGTCACGATGTCGATGGGCGCGCCCTCGGCGAGCATCCGCGGCAGCAGCTCCGCGGCGTTGCCGAGCAGGCCGATGGAGAGCGGCTTGCGGGCGTCGCGGGCCTCGACGGCGAGCTGGAGCGCGTGCTCCAGCGAGTTCGCGCGCACATCCAGGTAGCGGTGCTCGATACGGCGCTCGATCGCGCGCGGGTCGACGTCGATACAGATCGCAACGCCGTCGTTCATCGTCACGGCGAGCGGCTGCGCGCCGCCCATGCCGCCCAGACCGGCCGTCAGGGTGATCGTCCCGGCGAGCGTGCCGCCGAACTTCTTCGCGGCGACGGCGGCGAACGTCTCGTAGGTGCCCTGCAGGATGCCCTGCGTGCCGATGTAGATCCAGGAGCCGGCCGTCATCTGGCCGTACATGGTCAGGCCGAGGGCCTCCAGGCGCCGGAACTCCTCCCAGTTCGCCCAGTCGCCGACCAGGTTGGAGTTGGCGATGAGCACCCGCGGCGCCCACTCGTGCGTCTGCATCACGCCGACGGGACGGCCGGACTGGACGAGCATCGTCTCGTCCTGCCTCAGGGTCTGCAGCGTGCGCACCATCGCGTCGTAGGAGCGCCAGTCGCGGGCCGCCTTGCCGGTGCCGCCGTAGACGACGAGCTTGTCGGGGTGTTCGGCGACCTCGGGGTCGAGGTTGTTCTGGAGCATGCGGAGGGCGGCTTCCTGCTGCCATCCCAGGGCGCTCAGTTCCGTACCGCGCGGTGCCCGTACGGGGCGGGGTCCTGACATGGCAATGCCTCCTCGCGACTGCGACCATGACTGTTGGGTTATCTATTCACATCTTGTCGGTCTGAATAGTCTTAGTCAACAGCTGCGGCCCGGCCCACCGGGTGATTGGCTGGCGCACATGGCTAAGGACCGTCGGGATCAGGCCGTACGAGCGGCAGTGGAGCAGGGTCTTCTCAGCGAGGCGCAGCCGGTGGCCGCGCTCCTCGACGTGGCCGGTATCCGCGCCTCGGCGGCCGCGCTGCGGGACGCCTTCGCCGCCGTCACCGACGCCCCCGTACTGCACGCCTTCGCCGTGAAAGCCGCGCCGCTGGTCCCGGTACTCGCGCTGCTGCACGCCGAAGGCATCGGCGCGGAGGTCGCCAGCCCGGGTGAGCTGGCGCTGGCCCGCGCCGCCGGTGTGCCCACCGACCACACGGTGCTCGACTCTCCCGCCAAGACGCCCGCCGAACTGCGCGAGGCCCTCACCCTCGGGATCGCCGTCAACGCCGACAATCCGCAGGAGCTCGCGCGTATCGACGCCCTCGTCCACTCCGCCGCCACCCGGTCCCCGCTCGGCCTGCGCGTCAATCCGCAGGTCGGCGGCGGCGCCATCGGAGCCCTGTCGACGGCCACCGCGACCTCCAAATTCGGTGTCGCGCTGCGCGACGAAGGCGCCCGCGACCGGGTCGTACGCGCATATCTCGACCGCCCGTGGCTGACCCGGCTGCATGCCCACTCCGGCTCCCAGGGCATGCCGCTCACTCTCATGGCACAGGGCATCCGGGCCGTGTACGAGCTGGCCGAGGAGATCAACGTCGCGGCGGGCCGGCAGCAGATCGACACGGTCGACATCGGCGGCGGCCTCCCGGTCAACTTCGCCTCCGACGAGGAGTCGCCCACCTTCGCCGAGTACGCCCGACTGCTGAAGGAGCTGGTCCCCGGGCTGCTCGACGGCCGCTACGGCCTCGTCACCGAGTTCGGCCGGTCCCTGCTCGCCAAGAACGGCGCCGTCCTCGCCCGCGTCGAGTACGCCAAGACCTCCGGGTCCCGCCCCATCGCGGTCACCCACGCCGGCGTCCAGATCGCCACCCGTACGGTGTACGACCCCGTCTCGTGGCCGCTGCGCATCGCCGCGTACGACGCCGAGGGCCGTCCCAAGGACGGTGCCGCCGTCGCCCAGGACATCGCGGGACCCGCCTGCTTCGCGGGCGACCTGCTCGCCGAGGCGCGCCCGCTGCCGCTGCTGGAGCAGGGCGATGTGATCGCTGCGCTGGACACCGGCGCGTACTACTTCTCGAACCACTACGGCTACAACAGCCTGCCCCGGCCCGGCGTCCACGGCTTTGCCACCGCTGTGGACGGGTCGGTGCGGTTCACCACCGTCCGGACCCCGCAGAGCCTCGCGGAGATCGTCGCCGAGTCGGGCGGCGCGCACGCGGACGCGCTGACCGCCCACTGAGCCGACCGCCCGCATCCGCGCATGCCGGACGGCCCGGCCTCAAAACATCAGAAACGGGCGATGCCGGCGGACCCTACCGGGCCAGGGGCATGTTCCGATGGAAAATGCCCCAACTCCCCCCAGCGGCAGCAACGTTGCGTAACTTGTTCGTCACTGCCGCACATCAGTGCGCGCGGCGCGCCGTGGCGGAGAGGGGAATCCGCGTGCCCGGAATCGACGAGTGTCTGCTGGAAGCCATGCTGGTGCCGGGCGCGCGCGGAGCATCCATCGTGGACTGGATCAGCGGGCTCGCGCTCGGCGCGGTCGGTGAGTCGCCGGGCAGCGACCACGAGGCCACCGCCGCGGAGACGGCGGAACTGGCCAGGATGGCGACCGAGTACACGACGTTCGCGCCCAAGGAGCCCACGGCGTACGGGAGTGAAGGCCCGGACCGGGAAGGCGAGGCTGAGGACAAGGTCGAGGGGCCGCCCGTCGAGGACCTCATCGTCACCACCCGCACCGGCTATCACGTGGTGCGTTTCGTGGAGACCACCTTCGACAGCAGCGTGTTCCTGCATCTGTGGCTCGACCGGGACCTGGGCAATCTCGCACTGGCCCGGCTGCGCCTCCAGAACCTCGCCGAAAGACTGGTGCTCGGATGAGAGCGGCCGTCTCCCCGATGCTCGTCAGACTCGCGGACGAGCGCGCCACCGGCGTGCTGGTACGCGACCACGGAGCCCTCTATCTGGCCGACGGCCAGGTCGTCCACGCCGAGAGCCCCGATGCACCCGGACTCGACGTCCTGCTGACCGCGCGCGGCCGGCTGGAGCCCGGCAGCTGGGCGGACGCGGTCGCGCGGGCCGGCTCGCGCGGCGAGGTCGCCCGCTTCCTCGTCGACAGCGGCCAAGTGGCGGGCGGCGAGCTGGAGATCTGCCATCTCGGCGCGCTGTTCGACGCCGCCTTCTTCGCCTTGGCGCCCGCCAGTGGTCCGACCCGCTTCCGCTACGGCGTCGTCCACTGGATCGGCCGGGTGCGTCCGGTGCCCACCCAAGTTGTCGAGCGCGAGGCCCAGCGCCGCAGCCGGCTGCTGGATGCCGTGTGGCCCTACCCCGCGGTCGACACCGCGCCGCTGGTGCGCTGCCCGCGCACCGCGGGACGGGCGGTCGGGCCCCGCCGGCAGTCGCTGCTGGACCTCGCCGACGGCGTACGTACGCCGGCTGTGGTCGCCCGGGAACTGGGACGCCCCGCCTTCAACACCCTGATCGAGGTGCGCAGGCTGGCCGCCGAGGGGCTCATCGCGACGCCCGTCGGGTCCTCCGCGCCCAGCGAGCCCGCCGCCGTTCCTGAGACCGCGGCGCCGAGTGAGCCCGCTGCCTTGCCCGAGACCACGGCTCCCCGCGAGCGCGCTGCCTTTCGGGACACCGCCGAGCCCCCGTCCGTCCTGGACTCCGCCCTGCTCCGCCGGCTCCGCGACGCCCTGGAGGCAAACCTGTGACGCACCGCTCCGTACACCAGGTCCATTGCGCACCGTCATGAGACGCGCGCTGAGGCTGCGCGCCGAGAGGAGACAGCTCATGACGGCCGAGGCCGACGTGCTCGCTGAACTGAAGAAGCTGCGCGTGCGCGTGCCGCAGGTGACCGGCGCACTCGCCGCCAGCACCGACGGCCTCGCGCTGGCGGCCGACACCACGGAAGCGGAGAGCGTTGCCGCGCTGACCGCCGCCGCCCTCGGCGTCGCACTGCGGCTGACCGAGGCCACCGGGCAGGGGGGCTTCCGCGAGCTGCTGGTCAAGGGCGAGCGGGGATACGTCGCGACCTACGCGGCGGGTTCCTCGGCCGTCCTCACCCTCCTGGCCGAGCCACGCATCAACGTGGGACGGCTCCACCTCGAGGCCCGCCGCTCCGGCGCCCGCATCGGCGAGCTGGTCGACGGCGCACTCGAACGACCGGAGAACACCTGACCCGTAACGGGATCCCCCGCCTGGGGGCGGGGGCTTTCAGCCCGGCCGGCTGAGAGCCCGCCATTACCAGCACCAGCCAACACCCATGGGAGGTGACCCAAGTTGGCTACGTTCCACGCAGGACAGAAGACCCACCCACCTGTGCTTCCTCAGCAGTTGGCCCTGGAATTCGAGTCAGCAGACAACCCCGGGATCAGGGACGAAACGGGGCTCGGACGCCGCAAGGCACCCGGCGTGGAACATGTGCGAGGGGAGACCACCAGCAGCGTGCCTGCTGCCGGTGGCGTCACCCCGGACCACCAGGTCCGGGAGTCCGGCCGTGAGGCCGACCCCGCCGTGTTCGTCCTGGACAAGCACGGCACCCCGCTCCAGCCCACCACCCCGGCCAGGGCCCGCAGGCTCCTGGCATCCGGCCGGGCAGTCGTGGCCCGGCACACACCGTTCGTGATCCGCCTGAAGGACCGCACCGCCACCCACTCGGAGGTCGACGGTGTCGAGATCGGTATCGACCCCGGCAGCAAGCACACCGGCATCGCCGTCTTCACCACCGTCACCGGGGAGCGCCGGGGCCGGTACAGCATCCAGCTCGACCACCGAGGCGCCACGATCCGCAAAAAGCTGGAGCAGCGCGCCGCCTGCCGGCGGGCCCGCCGCAGCCGGAACCTGCGCTACCGCGCCCCCCGTTTCCTCAACCGCACCCGCCCGAAGAAATGGCTACCGCCGAGCCTGCGCCACCGCGTTAACACCACCACCTCATGGATGGACCGTCTCGCCCGCTGGGCACCCGTCAAGGCCGTGCACGTCGAGCGGGTCGCGTTCGACACCCACGCCATCAGCGCCGGGAAGCCGCTCGAGGGCGCCGAGTACCAGCACGGCACCCTGCACGGCAAGGAGATCCGCGAGTACCTCCTCGCGAAGTTCGGCCGCGCCTGCATCTACTGCGGCGCGACGGGTGTGCCGCTGAACACCGACCACGTCCACCCCCGCAGCCGGGGCGGATCCGACCGGGTCTCGAACCTGGTCCTGGCGTGCATCCCCTGCAACCAGGCCAAGGGCAGTCGGCCCGTCGAGGAGTTCACACCCAAGCGCGCTGCCGAGATTCTGAAACGAGCGAAGGCCCCGCTGAGGGATGCCGCCGCTGTCAACGCCACCCGGTGGGCCTTGTGGCGGGCCCTGGACACGCGGTTCCCCACCCACACCGCCTCCGGCGGCCGCACCAAGTGGAACCGCACCCGCACCGGCCTGCCCAAGACCCACACCCTCGATGCCCTGGCCGTCGGCACCCTCGACACCGTCACCGCCGTGCCCCGCACCGTGCTGGTCGTCGGATCCACCGGGCGCGGCCAGTACGCCCGCACCCGCACCGACAAGCACGGCTTCCCCCGCCTGCGCCTGCCACGGCAGAAGCAATTCTTCGGCTTCGCCACCGGCGACCCTCGTCCGCGCCGTCGTCCCGTCGGGGAAGAACGCGGGCACCCACACCGGCCGGGTCGCGGTCCGCTCCTCCGGGAACTTCGCCGTCCGTACCGCGAGCGGCCTCTACACGGCCCGGCACAAGCGCTTCCGTCTACTCCAGCGGGCCGACGGATACGCCTACGCCCGCCAACCCGAAGAAGCAACGCCTTGACCCAAAGCCGAGGTTCATACGACGGCGGTCCGCCTGACGGCGAATCACCTACCCGCTGTCCTGTTCCGCAAGAGCTTCGTTTCCTCCCCGGCCTGACAGCCGGGGTATCCACGAAGGACACCTGATGACCGGCACACCATCGCGAACACCCAGCAGACGGAAAGGAAGTGCGCATCTCATGGCCACTACCGAAAGCGCCCTCAAGGAAGCCATCACTGTCATCGAGGGCGCCATCGGCGCCGCACTCGTCGACTACAGCAGCGGAATGGCCCTCGGCACTGTCGGCGGCGGAAAGGACCTGGACCTGTCGGTCGCCGCGGCGGGCAACACCGATGTGGTGCGCGCCAAGGTGCGCACCATGGAGCAGCTCGGGCTCAAGGACAGCATCGAGGACATCCTGATCACGCTCGGCTCCCAGTACCACCTGATCCGGCTGATGAAGGGCCGCGGGGCCAACGGTCTGTTCCTCTATCTGGCGCTCGACAAGGACCGGGCGAACCTCGCCATGGCCAGGCACCAGTTGAAGAAGATCGAGGCCGAGCTGGAGGTCTGACCGCCTCCGGTGTCCTCAGTCGCCGGCGGGGCTCCGCACGGAACCCCGCCGGCGACTGGGATCGGGGTCCGCGGCGGAGCCCCGCTACTCCACGAACAGTCCCCGCGCCGCCGCTCTCGTGTCGAACTCCTCCAGGCGCGCCTGCGCGTCCGGCAGGTCGTCGCACATCGCCTCCAGCAGTACCCGGCCCAGCAGCATCGGCGCGCACGCCGTGTCGAAGGCCAGGCCCGTGCCGACCGCCGCCGGGATCAGCAGGTCGCTGTGGCGCGCCACCGGTGCGAACGCCGAGTCCGCGACCGTCACCACCTTCAGGCCCGCCGAGCGCGCGTACGCCAGCGCCTCCACGACCTCCTTGGGGTGGCGCGGCAGCGCGAAGCAGAGCAGCGCGCTCGCGCCCGCCCGTCGGGCCGTGTCGATGCGGTCGGCGAGCAGCGTGCCGCCCTCGTCGAGCAGGCGCACGTCCGGATGCACCTTGGCCGCGAAGTACGCGAAGCCGCGCGCCTGCGAGGACGCGGCGCGCAGACCGAGCACCGGGAGCGGGCGGGACGCGGCGAGCAGCCGGCCCGCGCGCTCGACCGGGGCCGGGTCGGCGAGCAGTTCGGCCAGATGGCGCAGGTTCTCGATCTCGGCCTGCACCGCCTGCTGGTACTCGTTGTACGTGTCCTTCCCGGCCTCGCTCTCCTCGGGCGCGACCTCCCGCAGATACTTGCGCAGCGCCGGATAGCCGTCGAAGCCCAGCGCGACGGCGAAGCGGGTGACGGACGGCTGGCTGACCCCCGCCAGTTCGGCGAGTTCCACGCTGGACAGGAACGGCGCATCGGCGGCCCGGCGCACCATGCTGTGTGCGATACGCCGCTGGGTGGGGGTGAGCCGGTGCCCCTCGAAGAGCTGCTGCAGCCGTGCGGCAGGGCTGTCGCTCATGCCATCCCCCTCATCAGGTCGGTCGTCTCCGTCATCAGATCCGTGAACCGGTCGAGCAGCGCCGCCGCCCCCGTCACATCATCGGTCAGCGGCCGGTCGGCGAGCTCGTCGTTCAGTACGGTCTCGGCCAGCTCGAAGGCCCTGCCCACCGGGAGCTCCGGATCCGGCCGCAACCCGCGCTGGCGCAACGCCCGTACCGCGGCGACGAGTTCGCAGCCGACGACGAGCCGGTACGCGCCGCCCGCCCGCAGTGTCTGGCGCGCCGCGAGCGAGGCGAAGCCGGCCTGCTCCTCGACGCCTCGGGACAGTACCGCGTGGCCGAGCGAGGCGGGGGCGGAAAAGGCCCGCAGATCACCGAGGGCCGCGCCGGCCGCGTACTCGAGGATCATCACGCCGGAGCTCGCCGCCTCCGCGTCCGCGAGGAAGGGCCGCAGCCGGGTGAAGGCGGGCTCGTTCAGGGCGGAGAGCCGGGAGGTGGACAGCCGCGCGGTCTGGATTATTGCGAGCCTGAAGTGGTCCAGGTCCAGGGCCAGTTGGGCCATGTAGAAGCCGCCGTGGTGGTACGCCGCCATGTCGGACGCACGGATCAGCGGGTTCTCGGCGGCCGCGTTGATCTCGACGGCGAGGGTCCGCTCCAGCGCGTCCGCAGCGTCCTGGGCGGGCCCGTGGATCTGCGGCAGACAGCGGAATCCGTACGGATCCTGGATCCGGCCGAGCGGCGGTGTGGGCCGCTCGGGCGCACCGAGCAGCCGCCGCATCCTGGTGGCGACGGCGTACGTGCCGGGATGCGGGCGGGCCGCGTGCACGGGTTCGGCGTACGCCTCGTAGGAGCCGTCGACCGCGAGCAGCGAGAGCGCGGCGACCAGCTCGGTGGCCGAGACGAGGGCGCGCAGCTCGTCCAGGGCGAGCGCGGCCTGCCCGAGAGTGAGGGCGTTGGAGCTGATCAGGGCCAGGGCGTCGTTGTTGTCGAGGGCCTGCGCCTCGGGCGGCGGGCCGCCCTCCCAAGGGTGCTCACCGGCCAGCGCGAGGCCCAGCTGCGCCAGGGCCGCGATATCGCCGGTGCCGACCGAGCCGAACTCGTTGACGACGGGATACGCACCGCTCTCCAGCGCCTCGCAGAGCGCGGTGACGACGCCGGGCCGCAGCCCGGCACCGCCCGCGAGCAGCTGGTTGGCCCGTACGGCGAGCATGGCCCGGACCTGTCGGGCCGGCAGCGGATCGCCGATCGCGCCGGCGTGCGAGCGCAGCAGCCGCAGCCCGTGGTCGGCGGCGGCCTCGGTCGGTACATCCTCGTTCCGGTTGGCACCGACGCCGGTGGAGCGCCCGTACACCCGGCCCGAGGCGGCGAGCTCCCGCGCGGCGTCCCAGGAGATCTCGACGCGCTTGACCGCTTCGGATCCGGGTACGGGACGGGCCGCGCCATCGGCCAGTCGGACGATGTCCGCGACCGGGAGGCTCTGTCCGTCGAGGACCACGATGCCGGTGGGCGAGTCCACCATGCGGGACGACATCACGCGCAACCCCCTCCCTTTCGGACGGCTTGTCTTGCTCCCCGAGCATCCGTAACCAGTGATTACCCCGGGGCATTGACATTTTATTCAGACACCGAGAACTCTGCATGACGATATGCAGGCCGGGCAAGGGACGACTGATGATCAAATTCGAAGCAGTGCTGCGTCTCTCCGGGGGACACCCCCGGACCCCCGGAGCGCTTCCCAACGGCACCACGGCAGCCCACGACCTCACCTGGAGATGGACCAGGGCGGTATCACCGTCCTGGTCGGTCCCTCCGGATGCGGTAGGACGACCGCGCTCCACATGATCAACCGGCAGGGTCGCCCCATCTCGGGCGGATCCACGCCGAACAGATGGACATCCGGGAGGCCAAAGCAGCGTGGCTGAGTTGGCGCTGGCCCGGCTCGGCGCCGTACTGACGACGGAGCAGCCGTGTAGGACGCCTGCACCGGCTGCCCCCACCCGGGGGGCGGGAGCAACTCCCGACCGGGTGGGGGCAGGACCGCCCCCCAGGTACCCCCAAGGGAAAACAGTGGGGCTAACCCCACTGACGCGACGGCCGGTCGCACGTAGCGTGAACGACTATGGAAGCCCGCGACCCTGAGCTCAAAAAGGAGCTCGACGCCACCCTGCACGCCCGCCGCGAGCTGGGGGAGGAGTACGAGTCCGCACTCGTCGAATCGTTCCTGGAGAAGGTCGAGCAGCGGCTCGACGGCACGGTGGACCGCCGTGTCCGCCGCCAGCTTGCCGAGCAGCAGATGGTGGTCGCCCGTGGCGCCCGCCCGCCGCACTCCTCGGAGTCGAATTTCGGGGAGCGCTTCGGCTTCGGCATCGTCTCGATGATCCTGGCCATCCCGCTGTCGGCGATCGGCGTGGTGAACGCCAACCTCGAGGGCCTGGTGGTGACCTGGCTCGGCATCGTCGGCGTGAACGCGGTCCACGCGGCCAGGGGTTGGCCGTGGTTCCGCCGGCAGCAGCGCGAGAAGTCCGACTGGGAGGACTAATTAGGCCGCCGATCCGGTCCGCCGTAGTCGGGCCGGAAGGCGCTCAGCCGGTCCGCGACGTGTGTCAGCCAGTCGGACGTCGCATGCGGTTCCGGCGGCTCCACCTCCATACCCAGTTCCGCCGCACCGACGACGTAGTCGGGTTCGTCCAGAGCGAGAGCGACCAGCTCGCGCAGCTCACCGACAAGCCGGGCCACAAGCGTACGGTCCGTCGTGGCGGCGTAGTCGTCGATCGCCGCGTCGTGGTCGGCGAACTCGTCCGGCATGTCCTGCGAGAACCATCCACCGAGGAACTGCGTCAGTTCGGGGAAGCGGGCGTGCCATTCCCAGTGGGTGTCGGGGACCGGCGACGGCGGCGGAACTTCGCCCTCCTCGATGCTGCGCCGGGTGTGGCCAGCGAGGGCGAGCAGCCACTCCCTGACCTCGGCATCGGGCACCCCGGTGTCCGGCAGCGGGTGGAACTCACCCAGCCGAAGTCGCAGTCGACCGGGGGGATGCTCGGCGTACTCGCGGAGCTGCTGCTCCGCCACCGCCAGGGCCCATGGGCGGCTGTGCCAGGTGTGTCGGAGATAGGCGGTGAGCGCCGAGCTGGGCCGCTCCGGCGTGTCGTCGGCAAGCTGGCCGACGTACGCACTGAAGACGTGGTCCAGCTCGCCGTAACGGCGGTCGAACTCCAGGGGCTTCAAGGACATGGGCGCGCGCCTCTACACGTAGATGGGGAAGGTGGAGTGCACGACGAAGCCCTGCGGCCCGGCCGGCTCTCGCCGGAGCACCACCCGAGCGGCCCGCACGTCCACCGGCCCACGGCCGGCGAAGACCATGGCCTGGAGCAGCACACGGCCAACCGGATCCGTGCGGGACGGCCAGGCCGCCTCGATGGTGAGGCGCGGGCGGGTGCCCTGGGCGAGCCAGCGATGAATGGCCTGTTCGTTACGGTTGACGACCTCCTGGGTGGCCCATTGAGCTGCTTCCCGGTCGGGGTAGGTGGCGGAGCGGGTGAGCACGGGTTCCCCTTCAGGCGGTGGTTCAGATGGGCATGAATGCCCAGATCAGGGCGACTTCGGCGTCGTTCACGGCGATCAGGCCGGCATCCCAGCCGTATCGGCTGAACGGATTCATTCCTGTGACGGGTTGTTCGTAGAAGTCCGGCTCCTTCCCCGTCCAGCCGATGTTGGAGTAGAAGCGGGTGCCTTCGGCGAAGCGTGCCATGATCACTTCCGCCCGGCGTTCCATCTCTGACCGACGCTCCTCCCACCGGTACGTCTTCCGGACGTCCCAGCCGACGATTCCGAGCAGGACTAGCAGTGAGGGGACCGAAACCCGCGGAAGCTCCTTCACGGGTGAACGGTGATGTTCCGTTTCCTCCCGTGTCGAGGGGGGCGCCAGCCAGGGGAACAGCGGATCTTCCAGGCGCTCCGGTTCCTCCTCGTCCGGATCGATCGACCGCCAGCCGCGCGCGTCCTGCGCCTCGCCACGAATGATCGCGGTGACGTCGAGCCACCACTCGGCATGCTCGCGCGGTGCGACCCGGACGAAGGTGTAGCTGTCATCGTAAAGTTCGAGCGCATCGGCCCATTCCTCAGCGCTGAGGTCTTCCATGGTCCACTCCTCTACTCAGGCGCTGATGTGAAGACGACGAAGGGCGGGTCGAGGTTCGGGTCGTACTTCAGACGGGTGGTCACCCCATGGGCGTCCTCGACGGGGCCGGGGGTGGTCCTGTCCAGCTGCCCTGATGTCCGTCCCGTCACGGTGGGTCCGGCGAGCGGCCCTTCGTTCGGGACCGAGGCGACCTGGAACGATTTCGATGGCGGGTCCGGGGGCGGATTCTTCAGCCAATCCTGGATCTCTGCCGTGTTCTGGCGGATGCAGTACTGCGTGTACTTCTGGGCCGACTCCAGGTCCCGGAAGCTCGACGTCGCGGGAAGCTCCAGCTTGCCCGACGACTCCTTGGACTGGTCCCGGTGGCGCTGCAGCAGCTGATCGTCGGTCTTGCCGACGTGCTTGTCGAGCGTGTGCCCTCCACTGAGCTCCTCGTTCGTCGCGAGGTCCAGCGAGTACATGAATGGGATGGGGCTCTCCCCGCCGCGCTGCCAGCTGTGCTCCCGCTTGAACTCGTTGAGAGCTCGCCCGCCGAAACCCTGGGCCCGTGCCGTCTCGGCCTGGTAGGTCGGCGCACTGAGTACGGCCTCTTCCAGCTCCGGGAGGAGGTTGTTGAGTTTGGCGGCCGCCTCGGTGAACTCGCGGTGGTAGTTCTCGACTGCGGCGTCCATCCCGGCCTTGTCCATGTGGGACCGGAAACTGAGCACGACCTGGGTGACGATCCCGCCCACCGCGAGCTTGGTCAACTTACCGAGGTCGATGTCCGTCAGGTCCTTGACCATCGCCTTCGCGGCTTCGGTCCCAAGGCGGCGGGTGGTCTCGGTGGTCCGGTCACCGACGTCGGCCATGTGCTCGAGGATCCCCGGCACGGCGTCGGCGGTCTTCTTCAGCACGTCGAGGATGGGCCGCTTGGGACCACGCTGGTTGCGGTCGGTCCGCCAGCTGCGTCCGGCCCGGTTCCGCTTGCCGTCCTCACCCAGCGGCCGTCCCCATTCGGTGGTGCCCCAGATCGACTGGCAGAACGCCTTCATCGCGCCCTGCCACTCACCGTTGCCTTTCGGGTCGGTGATGTAGGCGATGGCCGCCGTGAGTTCGTCACCCGCCTTCGTTACGTCGCCGGCGAGGTTCCGCCACGCCGTGGCCATATCCCGGACCTCGTCCTCGCGCATGCCCGGGGTGATCTCGTGGACCTTGCCGAGGCGCAGGCCCTTTTCAATCCCAGGCCTGATGGCGTCCGCGAGGAAGTCCGGGACCTCGCCGATTGCGCCGGAGATCCACCAGGAATCGACGTCCTCGCCGGTGCCCGACCACTTGACGGTGTTGACCGGGCCATAGCGCGGCGGCTTGTTGATGACGACCGGCTCCGGCCGGCTGGCGGGCTGCGGGCCCTTGCGGCCGTCGGCCTCCCAGTCGGCCAGTACGTAGTGGTTGGCGGTGAGGGTCAGTCCGACGGCCACTCCGCCGACACTCACCACCGACCTGCCCCAGGCCTCCAGGAACTTCTCGGTCACCTTCATGTAGGCATCGGCGAAGGCATCCGCGCCGTGGCCGGTGCCCGCGGACTGGTTGTACTTGTTCAGGACGTCGACCAGCACGAAGGCACGCTCGGCATGCCCGAACTGTGCTTCCTTCACCAGGCCCGAAGCGTGGTAGACGTGCGGCGGCTGGACGTCGAACCCTCCGGGCTGTGCGGGGGGAGGCGGCGTGCTCATCAGGCCGCCCCCCAGCCGCGCAGCACAGCCCGGTGGGCGGCCGCGTAGGTGACGTGGCCGCTTACCACGCGTTCGTGGAGCCAGGTCTGGAGCGCCTCCAAATCCTGGGCGGACACATCCCACCGGTCGAGTTCGTCGACGAACGCGTGGCGAGTCTCGCCCTCCCACGTCAGGACGACCTTCTCCACCCGGTCGTACAGAATCTCCAGCTGTTCGTTCGTCGTCCTGGCGATGTCCTCAAGTTCGGCGGCGAGCTCGGACAGGCTTGGGAAGTCGACGGCTATGTCGTCGTCGCCCGATGGCACGCTGGTCCCCCTGGATTCACAAGTCGTGGATTCGACTGATCGGCGCGGCTGTCGGCGCGGATGCCGTGTGGCGTGTGGAAAGGGCGGCTGCCTCCGCCTCGACATCCAGGTTGACCTGGACCCGCCTGAACTGCCGCAGCGTGTCGAGCTCTTGCGCCGTGAAGCCACCCTCACTCAGGCGCACGGCCTGCGCCAGCACCTTCATCACTTCCCGAATCCGCACCGCGTCTTCCGCCGCCCCGCGGTGACGGCTGCGGTAGGCCTCCGCTGCCGGACCGCGCCAGTGCGCCTCGATCCGGTCGACGATCTCGTCCATGCGCCGCACTTGCCGGTTGAGGTATTCCTGCATGGTGTCGAGGTCATTGGCGAGCTTCTTCAGCTTCTCGGGCTGCACGGCGAGATCTGCTTTACCCGCACCTTCCCCCATTGGGTTCCCCCTGTGTGAACTCCGGCTCCACCCTTGGTCCCTGCGTTAACCGTAGCAATCCGCACCGCCCGCACCTCGTAGGGGAGTCGCACCCTGGCGCGTCTCCACGTGGCCGCTCAGGACGCCGGACGGACTACGGCGACTTCTCGCCGGGACCCGGTGGGATCCCGAGGAGTTCCGCGACGATCTGCAGGGATACGTCGCGGGGAGACTCGACCGGCCCGACGGTGTGCTGATCATCGACGACACCGGGTGTGCGCCACGAGGCGCTGAGGAATCGTGCGGGAGGGAGAACCCCCCGCTGGCCATCGCAGTGGCCGGTTGAAGCTGGAGGCAGGCGGAACCCCCCGCGATGCTGCCGGACCAAGTACATCCAGTACGAGAACGATCCTCCGCCTTGCGATTGCACGCATCAGACGCCGCAGGGCCCGCCCTGCGGGCGGACAGCGCTACTTCCAAAACCCGCCCCAGCACCTGGCTCGGCCACGGGGCCGGCAAAAAAGTCTTGGCGGGGACCGCCGCACCCCCGGCGAACCGGAGGGCGGGACGACGGCGGTCCCCGCGTGGGACACGGTCCCGGGTCAGGGCCGGTCTCCGCGTCCAGGGCGTCTTGGGAGGTCCGGGAGCCGCTCCGGAGGTCCTAGACGCCGCTGTGGGTGTCGGCCGGGTTACCTGCCCGGTCGCCCTGCCGACATCCACCACTGTGCCGGACGCGTGTTAAGCGGGTGCTGCGTGAACGTGACGCGCTCGTACCTTTTTCGCGGCCGGGAGGTCCGGGAGGTTGCCCCCGGACCGGGCGCGACGGAAAACACGCATGCTTCCGCCGCTAGTTGCCACCCTTCGCCAGGAACGCCAGCAGGTCCTGACGGCTCACCACACCGGTGGGCTTCCCCTCGACCAGCACGATCGCCGCGTCGGCCTCGCCGAGCACCTTCATCAGGTCGCCGACCGGCTCGCCCGAGCCGACCTGCGGCAGCGGCGAGGACATGTGCTTCTCCAGCGGGTCGGACAGCGAGGCGCGCTGCGTGAACAGCGCGTCCAGCAGCTCCCGTTCGACGACGGAGCCGATGACCTCCGCCGCCATCACGTCCGGGTGTCCCGCTCCCGGCTTCACGATCGGCATCTGCGAGACGCCGTACTCCCGCAGCACCTCGATCGCCTCGCCGACGGTCTCCTCCGGGTGCATGTGCACCAGGCTCGGGATCTTGCCGCCCTCCTTGTCCTTGAGCACGTCGTTGACGCTCGCGGACGGGCCCTCGCCCTCCAGGAAGCCGTAGTCGGCCATCCACTCGTCGTTGAAGATCTTGCTGAGGTAGCCGCGGCCGCCGTCCGGCAGCAGGACGACCACGACGTCGTCGGGGCCGAGCCGCTCGGCCACGCGCAGCGCGGCGACCACCGCCATGCCGCACGAGCCGCCGACGAGCAGCCCCTCCTCCTTGGCGAGGCGGCGCGTCATCTGGAAGGAGTCCTTGTCGGAGACGGCGACGATCTCGTCGGTCACCGTCCGGTCGTACGCACTCGGCCAGAAGTCCTCGCCGACACCCTCGACGAGGTACGGCCGGCCGGAGCCGCCGGAGTACACGGAGCCCTCCGGATCCGCGCCGATGACCGCGACCTTCCCGTCGCTGACCTCCTTGAGGTAGCGGCCGGTCCCGGAAATGGTGCCGCCGGTGCCGACGCCCGCGACGAAGTGGGTGATCCGCCCGTCCGTCTGGTCCCAGAGCTCAGGACCGGTGGTCTCGTAGTGCGAACGGGGGTTGTTGGGGTTGGAGTACTGGTCGGGCTTCCAGGCGCCCGGAGTCTCCCGCACCAGCCGGTCCGAGACGTTGTAGTACGAGTCGGGGTGCTCGGGGTCGACGGCCGTCGGGCAGACGACGACCTCGGCGCCGTACGCACGGAGCACATTGATCTTGTCCGTGGACACCTTGTCCGGGCAGACGAAGATGCACTTGTAGCCCTTCTGCTGGGCCACGATGGCAAGTCCGACACCAGTGTTTCCGCTGGTCGGCTCGACGATCGTGCCGCCGGGCTGCAGCGCGCCGCTCTGCTCGGCCGCCTCGATCATGCGCAGGGCGATCCGGTCCTTCACCGAGCCGCCGGGGTTGAAGTACTCGACCTTGGCCAGGACGGTCGCCTGGATGCCTGCGGTCACGCTGTTCAGCTTCACCAGCGGGGTATTGCCGACAAGACTGATCATCGAGTGGTGGATGCGCACAATGTTTCTCCGGGATCTCCGTAGTGGTGCGGCCAGCGTAAGCCGACGAGCACGGGATTGGGCGACGGTAGCTACGGGGCAGTTAGCTGATGACTGCCGTTGGCTGACGTACGGCCACGAGGTGGCTACGAGGAGGTGGCTCGGACCGTGTCGAGGGCGAGGGTGGCACGACGCATCGCCGCAGGTGCGGCCTACGGCGGCGGCAGCATCGGGCTGCTCGGGGCGGCGGCCGTAGGGGTGGTGCTGGCCGAGGTGCAGCTGGCGAAGCGCTCGGTGGGCGGGGGCAAGGCTCCGGTCCCGCCGCGCGGGGACGGCATGTACGGGCTGGCCTTCGGGCGCACCGATCCGCTGCTCCTGGTGGTACTCGGCGACTCGACGGCGGCGGGGCAGGGCGTGCGCCGGGCCGGTCAGACGCCGGGGGCACTGCTCGCGTCGGGCCTGGCGGCGGTGGCGGAGCGGCCGGTGGAGGTGCTCAACATCGCGCTTCCGGGCGCGATGTCGGACGATCTGGAGCGCCAGGTCACGCTGCTGCTCGCGGACCGGACCCGTACGCCCGACGTCTGCGTGATCATGATTGGCGCGAATGACGTCACGCACCGGATGCCACCCACGCAGTCCGTCCGGTATCTCTCCTCCGCGGTGCGCAGGCTGCGTACAGCGGGCGCGGAGGTGGTGGTCGGCACATGCCCTGATCTGGGCACGATCGAGCCGGTGTACCAGCCGCTGCGCTGGCTGGCCCGCCGGGTCTCGCGGCAGCTGGCCGCGGCCCAGACGATCGTGGTGGTGGAGCAGGGCGGCCGTACGGTCTCGCTGGGCGATCTGCTGGGCCCGGAGTTCGCGGCGAATCCTCGCGAGATGTTCGGCGCGGACAACTACCACCCGTCGGCGGAGGGGTACGCGACGGCGGCGATGGCGATGCTGCCGACGCTCTGCGCGGTGCTGGGGCTGTGGCCGGAGTCGGACCACCCGGAGGCGGACCGCAACGAAGGCGTGCTGCCCGTGGCCAGGGCGGCGGCGACCGCGGCGGCGGAGGCGGGCACGGAGGTCACGGCCGCGAGGGCGCCCTGGGCACTGCTCAAGCACCGCAGGCGTCGGCGTCTTCCAGCACCTTCGCCGACGACGGAGCCGGCAGCTTCGGAGGCACACCAGGCGTACACAGGCACGGGAACGTCCGGTGGCGCACCGGGCGCAACCGGTCGCAACCGGTCACGGGAACGTCCGGACTGAGCGGACGCTTAGAAAAGAGGCCCGCATCACACGGCTCGCACGGTGACCTACGCGATACGTACGGGTAACTTCCCAGTCAGTCCTGCGTACTCTCGCCCTCCTGGAGCCGTGATGCCCGAAGCCGTGATCGTCTCTGCTGCCCGCTCCCCCATCGGCCGGGCCTTCAAGGGCTCCCTGAAGGATCTGCGCGCCGACGATCTGACCGCCACGATCATCCAGACCGCGCTCGCCAAGGTCCCCGAGCTCGACCCCAAGGACATCGACGACCTGATGCTCGGCTGCGGCCTGCCCGGCGGTGAGCAGGGCCACAACCTCGGCCGGATCGTCGCCGTGCAGATGGGAATGGACCACCTCCCCGGCTGCACCGTCACCCGCTACTGTTCCTCCTCGCTCCAGACCTCCCGCATGGCGCTGCACGCCATCAAGGCCGGCGAGGGCGATGTCTTCATCTCGGCCGGTGTCGAGATGGTGTCCCGCTTCGTGAAGGGCAACTCCGACACCCTGCCGGACACGCACAACCCGCTCTTCGCCGAGGCCCAGGCCCGCACCGCCGCCGTCGCCGAGAACGGCGCCGCCGACTGGCACGACCCGCGCGAGGACGGCCTGGTCCCGGACGCGTACATCGCCATGGGCCAGACCGCCGAGAACCTGGCGCGCCTCAAGGGCGTCACCCGCCAGGACATGGACGAGTTCGGCGTACGGTCCCAGAACCTCGCCGAGGAAGCCCTCAAGAACGGCTTCTGGGAGCGCGAGATCACCCCGGTGACGACCCCGGACGGCACGGTCGTCTCCAAGGACGACGGCCCGCGTGCGGGCGTCACCCTGGAGGGCGTGCAGGGCCTGAAGCCGGTCTTCCGCCCCGACGGCTTCGTCACCGCCGCCAACTGCTGCCCGCTCAACGACGGCGCCGCCGCGCTCGTGATCATGAGCGACACCAAGGCGCGCGAGCTCGGCCTGACCCCGCTGGCCCGGATCGTCTCCACCGGCGTTTCCGGCCTCTCCCCCGAGATCATGGGCTACGGCCCGGTCGAGGCCTCCAAGCAGGCGCTCAAGCGCGCCGGCCTGACCATCGGCGACATCGACCTGGCCGAGATCAACGAAGCCTTCGCGGCCCAGGTCATCCCGTCCTACCGGGACCTCGGCCTGGACGTGGACAAGGTCAACGTCAACGGTGGCGCCATCGCCGTCGGCCACCCCTTCGGCATGACGGGCGCGCGGATCACCGGCACGCTCATCAACGGCCTGCAGTTCCACGACAAGCAGTTCGGTCTGGAGACCATGTGCGTGGGCGGCGGTCAGGGCATGGCGATGGTCATCGAGCGCCTGAGCTGACGCACTTCTCGGGCCCTTCGGAGCTCAAGTCGTGACTGAATCTCCCCCAGGATGTGACCTATGCCCTGGGGGAGAGCTGTTTCCCCAGGTCAGAGTGGTTTTCCCGCTAAACACCGGGGCCAAAGTTCTGTCCAATTCGTGACGTAATGCACTGACAGGACGAGCGGGTTCACCGCAAGCTGATGTAGGAAGTCGGGGGGATCGATGAAACAGGGAGTACGTCAGTGAGCGCCATGCCTCTTGCCCTGCTGCTGACCGCGGCCACCGCCACGGCCGTGGGCGCCGCTGCCCTGCACGCCGCCTACCGTCTGCGCAAGCAGGTCACCGCCCTGCGCACCGAGCTGGCCAGGACGCACGGCACCGGCCGCCTCGCGGTCGTACCGCAGGCCCGCGCCACCCCGGCCGCCGAGATACGCGCCGCCGTCGCGGAGGCGCTCGCCGAGGAGCGGGAGCGCGAGCTGGCCGAGGCGCGCGCCTTCTGGGCCGCGCAGGAGACCCGCGACGCGGCGGACGCCCCCTCGCTGCTCGGTGGCCTAGCCGCCCCCGGCGAGGAGCTCCCGTTCTACGTACCGCGCCAGTCCGATTTCGTGGGTCTGGAGGCGATGGACTTCGACGCGATCGAGGCGTTCGACGACATGGCGGACCTGCCCGAGGTGACGGAGTTCGCCGAGGACTCCCCCGAGCTGGCCGCCGCCCGCCGCCGCCACCCCTCGCACCCCGACTTCGTGCCGGTCCAGACCCCGGTGGTCACCGACCATGAGCGCACCGTGGCCCGCCTCGAGCAGCTCGCGGAGACGGGTACGGAGCTCACGGACGTACGCCCCGGCCCGCTCGGCACACTCGATGTCTATGCCTTCGCCGACGGCACGACGCTCTGTCTGACCCCCGGCCACCGGGAGACGGCGGAGCGGCTCGCCGAGGCGGTGCGCGCGGGCGACAGCCCGGTGCTGCTGGGCGGCTCCGGTGTCTCCGGCGCGTACGCCCTGACCTTCGCGTGCGGCGAGGAGAGCGTGTACATCCTCGCGGACCGCGTGATCGCGTCGCTCTAGCCCGCCCCCCGGGTGCCGGCCCGGCCCTTGCACGCACCGTCCCACGGGTGACAGCCCGGCCCCCCGCACGTCAGGCCCCGGGCTACAGCCCCGCCCGGCCCATCGCCGCCCGCACCAGACTCACGGCCTCGTCGACCTCCTCCAGGGAACCGGACGGGGCCGCTCGCAATGCCTCGGCCAAATCCCGCCCGGCCACCATCAGTTGATCAGCAACCGCGAACGGACCCGCGTCGGGCATGATCCGCGGCGCCCTGTCCGGTACCTCGATCCGCTGGGCCCGCAGCGCCAATTCCCTGGCCAGCCCCAGCCCTTCGGCGGCCGCACCACGCTGCAGCCGGCTCTGCGGCGCGGCCCGCAACCGGTCGGCGAAGCGGTCCACGGCGGCCGTCAGCTCAGTGGTATCAAACACGCCGCGACCCTACGCGCCGCCCCCGGCCTGTTGCCAATACGCGAGCGCTCAGGCACGGTGGCGGGAAGGAGCACACGCGCAACGCGTCCGGAGGCGCCGATGTCCCAAGTCTTCTCCGAAGAGACCCATCGAAATCTGCTCTCGCGAATCCCCCATTGCACCGGTCGTGAAATCTCCGACTGGCTCCGCACCGTCGACGAAGGCCCGTCCCTCTTCCGCTTCGAGGAGAAGGTCAGCTGGCTCCGGAGCGAGCACGACCTCGCCTACGGACACGCCAAAGCGATCATCCATGAGTACGACCTGAGGCGGGCAGCGCGCAAACTGCTCTAGCCGCTCCAGGTGTGCCGAAACCGCCGAAGGGCCCACAGGCGGTTGCCTGCGGGCCCTTCGCACGACTACAGCCGACTGCGTCAGTCGTCGCCCTGGAGGATCGACAGCAGTCGCAGCATCTCCAGGTAGATCCACACCAGGGTCATGGTGAGGCCGAAGGCCGCCAGCCAGGACTCCTCGCGCGGGGCGCCGTACGTGACCCCGTCCTCGACCTGCTTGAAGTCGAGGGCCAGGAAGCACGCGCCGAGGATGATGCCGATGACACCGAAGAGGATGCCGAGGCCACCGCTGCGGAAGCCGAGGCCGTCACCGCCGCCGAACAGGGCGAACAGCAGGTTCACGGCCATGAGGAGCATGAAGCCCATGGCAGCTGCCATCACGAAGCCGTAGAAGCGGCGGTTGACCCGGATCAGCCGGGTCTTGTACGCGATGAGCACACCGACGAAGACACACATGGTGCCCATGACGGCCTGCACCACCGTGCCCGGGCCGATGTAGGTGCTGACGGCGCTGGAGATCACTCCGAGGAAGACACCCTCGAAGGCCGCGTACGCCAGGATGAGCGCCGGCACCGGCTTGCGCTTGAACGCCTGGATGAGCGAAAGGACCATGGCCACCAGGGCCGCGCCGATCGCGATGCCGTACGACTTGCCGATATTGGCTTCGTCGACCGGCAGCATGACCCAGGCGAGCACCGCGGTGAGGACGACCGTGCCGAGCGTCATGGCGGTACGCGCCACGACGTCGTCGATGGTCATCACATTGGCGCGGGCAGGAGCCTGCGGGCCGGCGCCGTACTGCGCGTCCGCCGGTGCGTAAGGGTTGGTCGCGTACGGGTTGCCCGCGCCCTGGGCGTAGGGGTTGGTTCCTACGGCGGGGCCCCCGGCCTGCGGCTGCTGCGCGTTGAACCCCGCGTAGCCGTTGTCGCGGCTGAACCCCCGTCGCGAGAAGACCGGGTTACTGCTCCTCATTTCACTCCTCCATGGCCACCCTGCGCGGCCTTGACGACAAGAGTAATGCGAAGGCAAAAGCAACACTCTAGTGCTCGGGGAGGATCTTTCCAGGATCGTGACCGGACCCGCATCCAGGACGGCGCCCCGGCGGGGCGGTCAGCTGCAGGTGGAAGCGGCAATGAAGTGCCCGGAGCCGGACTTGAACCGGCACGCCCCCGAGGGGCAGCGAGGTTTAAGCTCGCCGTGTCTGCATTCCACCATCCGGGCAAGGCGTGCGGTCCGCTTCGGCCCCTGAGCCTATCCGGGTGGATCTACCGGTCTGCGGGCCCTGTGGCCCGATGTTGTCTTATTTTATTGGCTTCTGAGGGTGCGTCAGTGCAGGTAAGGGGGCATTCGTACCCGCACCGCACGGCCGCCGGCGGCCCTCGCGCCATCACGGGAATGACGGAAAGTCGCCTCCTCGCGTCTCAGGGACGCCGTCATACCAAAGGAGGAGGAACGGGCCGTGCGGTCCGACCCAAGTGGGCCCCGGGAACGGGCATCCGGACGGACGATCCGCGGCCGGGCGGCGGACAGGATGGGGTGGTCCCCTCAGCCACCTCGACAGGAGCCTTCCTCGTGACCACCACCCCCATCGCTCACCGCGCCACCGCAGTGGCCGCCCGCGCCACGGAACTGTCCAAGGTGTACGGACAGGGCGAGACCCAGGTGGTCGCGCTGGACCGGGTCACCGTGGACTTCCGGCAGGCGGAGTTCACCGCGATCATGGGCCCCTCGGGCTCCGGCAAGTCCACGCTGATGCACTGCGTGGCCGGCCTGGACAGCTTCAGCTCCGGGTCCGTACGGATCGGTGAGACCGAGCTCGGGTCCCTCAAGGACAAGCAGCTGACCCAGCTGCGCCGGGACAAGATCGGCTTCATCTTCCAGGCGTTCAACCTGCTGCCGACGCTGACCGGCCTTGAGAACATCACCCTCCCGATGGACATCGCGGGCCGCAAGCCGGACAAGCAGTGGCTGCAGCGAGTCATCGACATGGTGGGCCTGCAGGACCGGCTCAGCCACCGCCCCACCGAGCTCTCGGGCGGCCAGCAGCAGCGCGTCGCCGTCGCCCGCGCCCTGGCCTCCCAGCCGGAGATCATCTTCGGTGACGAGCCGACCGGAAACCTGGACTCGCGCTCCGGCGCGGAGGTGCTGGGCTTCCTGCGCAACTCCGTACGCGAGATGGGGCAGACCGTCGTCATGGTCACGCACGACCCGGTGGCCGCCTCCTACGCCGACCGGGTGATCTTCCTGGCCGACGGCCGGATCGTCGACGAGATGCTGCACCCCACCGCGGACGGCGTCCTCGACCGGATGAAGGAGTTCGACGCCAGGGGCCGGACCAGCTGAACGACCGCTGACCCGTAGACCTCCGGCTCTCACACCAGGACTGACTCAGACATGTTCCGTACCGCCCTGCGCAATGTGCTCGCGCACAAGGCCAGACTGCTGATGACCGTACTCGCCGTAATGCTCGGCGTGGCCTTCGTCTCCGGCACCCTGGTCTTCACCGACACCCTCGGCAACGCCTACCGCAAGCAGTCGGCCAAGAGCTACGACAATGTCGCGGTCGCCGTCACCACGTACACCAACCAGACCGACGGCAAGAAGAACGCCGGGATCGACAACAAGACCCTGGAGAGGATCCGGGGTCTGGACGGGGTCGCCGGCGCCACCGGGCGGGTCTCCGGCTTCGCCGGCGTCGCCGACCAGGACGGCAAGCTGATCGGCAACGGCTGGTCCAACACCGGTGCGAACTTCGCCCCCGGCAAGGACGGCAAGGACGGCCAGTACAGCTTCACCGACGGCTCGGGCCCGGTGAAGGACAGTCAGGTCGCCCTCGACCAGGACTCCGCGACCAAGGGCAAGTACGAGGTCGGGGACACCGTGCGGGTCGCGACCAACGGCCCGGTGAAGGAGTACACCCTCTCGGGTGTCTTCACCACCGAGGACGGCGCGGTCAACGCCGGCGGCAGCCTGGTTCTCTTCGACACCCCGGTCGCGCAGAAGCTGTATCTGCAGCCCGGCTACTTCAAGGACGTCACCGTCACCGCCGCGGCCGGAGCCTCCGACCAGAAGATCCTGGACACGGTCAAGCCGCTGCTGCCCAAGGACGCCGAGGCGCAGACCGGCAAGCAGCTCGCCGACGACCAGGCCAGGATGATCGAGGAGGGCCTGAGCAACCTCAACACGATGCTGCTCGCCTTCGCGGCCATCGCGCTCTTCGTCGGCGTCTTCCTGATCGCCAACACCTTCACCATGCTGGTCGCCCAGCGCACCAGGGAGCTGGCGCTGATGCGCGCCGTCGGCGCCTCGCGCCGCCAGGTCAAGCGCTCGGTGATGCTCGAGGCGCTGGTCGTCGGCGCACTCGCCTCCGTGATCGGCTTCGTCCTCGGTATCGGGCTGGCGACCGGGCTGCGTTCCGCGATGACCTCCTTTGGCGCGAAGGTGCCGGCGGGTCCGCTGATCATCTCGCCCACCGCGATCGCTTCCGCCCTCGCGGTCGGTGTGCTGGTCACCGTGCTCGCCGCGTGGCTGCCCGCCCGCCGGGCCGCGAAGATCCCGCCGGTGGCGGCGATGAGCAGCGTGCACGCGGTGGCGACCACCAAGTCGCTGGTCGTACGGAACTCCATCGGCGGCGTGATCACGCTGCTCGGCGCGGCCGGGATCCTCGGCGGCGCGGCGGTCGGCAAGGACGGCCGGATGCTCATCGCGGGCGGCGCGTTCCTGACGATGATCGGCATCATCGTGCTGATTCCGCTGCTGTCCCGTCCCGTGATCGCGCTGGCGCGCCCGCTGCTGCACCGTGTGTTCGGAGTGTCCGGCAAGCTGGCCGGCCAGAACGCGGTCCGTAATCCGCGCCGTACCGGAGCCACCGCCTCGGCGCTGGCCATCGGTCTGACTCTGGTCACCGGCCTCTCGGTGCTCGGCGTCACGATGGGCCGTGCCGTGGACAAGATGACCACGGACAACATCAGGGCCGACTACATGGTGACGATGGCCGGCGGCGGTGCGCTGGACAAGTCGGCGCTGACCGCGCTGGAGAAGGCGAAGGGTGTCAGCGCGGTCTCCCCGCAACAGGCCACCTCGCTGGAGATCAAGGGCGAATGGCACTCGGTCTCCGCGGTCACTCCCGGGGACGTGGAGAAGGTCTTCGACCTCAAGACGGTCTCCGGCTCCATGGCCACCCTCGGACAGGGCCAGATCGCGGTCGCCGAGAAGACCGCCAAGTCCAACGGCTGGAAGCCCGGTGACTCGCTGTCGGTGAAGTTCGGCGACGACCACGACGGCGGCAAGGCCGAGACGAAGAACCTGACGGTCGGCGCGGTCTACACCGACAACGAGTTCCTCTCGCCGGTGCTGGTGTCCACGGACATCGTCGCTCCGTACGAGGCGAAGCCGTACATCCCCGAGGTCTGGGTGAAGATGGACGGCGGCCCGACCAAGGCCAACGAGCAGGCGCTGGTGGACGCGCTGGGTAACAGCCCGGCGATGAGCGTCATGGACCAGCAGGACATCCGGAACAAGTTCGGCGGCATGATCAACACACTGCTGAACATCATGTACGGACTGCTGGCGATGGCCCTGATCATCGCGGTCCTCGGCGTCATCAACACCCTCGCGATGTCCGTCTTCGAGCGTCAGCAGGAGATCGGCATGCTGCGGGCGATCGGCCTGGACCGCCGCAAGGTCAAGCGCATGATCCGCCTGGAGGCGGTGGTGATCTCGGTCTTCGGCGCGGTGATCGGTGTCGGGCTCGGGTCCTTCCTGGCCTGGGCGATCGGCGAGACGATCAGGAAGCAGATCCCCGGGTACGCGCTGGTCATGCCGTGGGACCGGATCGGGATCTTCCTGCTGCTCGCCGGTGTGGTCGGGGTGCTGGCCGCGCTGTGGCCGGCGCGCAGTGCCGCGAAGCTGAACATGCTGACGGCGATCAAGACCGAGTAGGTCCTGTACGCCGCAAGGGCCCCGCGACCTGTGCAGGTCGCGGGGCCCTTGCGCTTGCGGCCGGATCGCCCGGAACCTCAGTCGGCCCCAGGCCGACTCACCCGGCCCGATTCCATTCGCGCGTACGCAGCGGCAGCCCGGAGGTCCCGCTCTCCGGCGACTTCACGGCCAGGATCTGGTTGACCCCGATCCTGTTGTGCTCGAAGGAGAGCGCACAGGCAGCCATGTAGAGCCGCCAGACACGGGCGCGGCCAGGAGTGCTGAGCCGCACCGCCTTGCGCCAGTTCGCCTCCAGATTGGCGACCCACTGGCGCAGTGTGAGCGCGTAGTGCTCGCGGATCGACTCGACGTCACGGACCTCGAAGCCGGCTTCCTCGAGCGTGCCGACAGTACGGCCGAGCGGGGCGAGCTCACCGTCCGGGAAGACGTACCGGTCGATGAACTCGTCCACCTGGTAGGCGGATTCGTCCTTCTCGGGACGGCGGGCGATCTGGTGGTTGAGCAGCCGGCCGCCGGGCCTGAGGAGCGAGAAGAGCTGTTCGGCGTACTCGTGGTAGCGGACCTCACCGACGTGTTCGGCCATACCGATGGAGGAAATGGCGTCGTACGGACCGTCCCTGACGTCCCGGTAGTCCTGAACGCGGATCTCGATCCGGTCGGTGAGGCCCTCTTCGGCGATGCGCTTGCGGGCGAAGGCGGCTTGCTCACGGGAGAGGGTGACGCCGATGACCTGGACGCCGTACTCGCGGGCGGCATGGATGGCCATGGCGCCCCAGCCGCAGCCGACGTCGAGGAGCCGGCTCCCCTCCTTCAGGTCGAGCTTGCGGCAGATGAGGTCGAGCTTGTCGCGCTGGGCGTCCTCGAGACTGCTGTCCTCGTCCTCCCAGTACGCGCACGAGTAGACCATCGACGGCCCGAGCACCAGCGCGTAGAAGTCGTTGCCGACGTCGTAGTGGTGGCTGATGGCCCGCTTGTCGCGGAGCTTGGTGTGCAGCGGCCCCAAGCGCCGCCGGACTTCCTCGGCGGGCGGGGCGGGCGGTGGCAGCACCCCGCCGATCTTCAGCAGCCCGCGGGCGGCGGCGCGCATGCGCGGGTCGCGGACGGGGTGGACGCTGTCCGTGGACTTGTCGCCGCGCTCCCAGAGGAGCCCGGCGAGCAGGCCGAGCGCGGTGTACAGATCGCCGTCGACATCGATCTCCCCGGCCACCCAGGCCCGGACCAGCCCGAGCTCCCCGGGCCGCCACAACAGTCGGCGCAGCGCGCGCCGGTGCCGAATGACGAGTACGGGACCGCCCGGCGGCCCGGCCTCGCTGCCGTCCCAGGCCCGGATTCGGACCGGGAGCGGGTCTCCGAGCAACTCCTCGGCAAGAGTGGTCAGCCGCAGTGCGGCGTCGGCCATGGCGCACACCTCCGTGACGGTGGATCCCAGAAATGCTGCGCACCACGCGCGCTGGCTGCGCGGTGCACTCCAGGGAACAATCCGACCACCCTGCGTGCTTCCCGACATCACGCAATGCCCGAGCAAAATACCTGCATGCCACACGTACCCGTCCGGGCGACGGGAACGGGCGCGTGCGGCTGCGCCGTTGACGGAAGAAATGTGCCGGGCACGGCCGAAGGGGCCGCCCGCACCACGGATGGCGGGCGACCCCTTCGGGGCAGGACGTGCTGTGCTGCTGCGGCTAGGAGGCCTTGGCCTTCTCTGCTTCCGCCTTCTGCTCTTCGGCCTTCTCCGCTGCCGGCTTCGGAGCGGCCGCCGGAGCCGGCTTCGCCGCCTCGTAGAACTCCTCGCGCGGCGACTCCATCGCGCCGAGCGAGACGACCTCACGCTTCAGGAACATCGCCAGCGTCCAGTCCGCGAAGACACGGATCTTGCGGTTCCAGGTCGGCATCGCCATGCCGTGGTAGCCACGGTGCATGTACCAGGCGAGCCGGCCCTTGAGCTTGATCTTCACCTTGCCCATGACGATCATCGCGACGCCCTTGTGCATGCCGAGACCGGCCACCGCACCCTTGTTGGCGTGGCTGTACTCCTTCTGCGGGAAGCCCCGCATACCGGAGATGACGTTGTCGCCGAGGAGCCGCGCCTGACGCAGCGCGTGCTGGGCGTTCGGCGGGCACCAGGCGTTCTCCACGCCGGCCTTGCGGGCCGCGACGTCCGGGACCTGGGCGTTGTCGCCGGCGGCCCAGATGTAGTCGGTGCCCTGGACCTGCAGCGTCGTCGTGGTGTCGACGTGGCCGCGCGGGCCCAGCGGAAGGCCGTAGCGGGCCAGCGCCGGGTTCGGCTTCACACCGGCCGTCCACACGATGGTGCTGGAGTCGACCTCGAGACCGTTCTTCAGCACCACGTGGCCGTCCACGCAGGAGTCCATCGACGTCGAGAGGTAGATCTCGATGCCGCGGCCCTCGAGGTGCTCCTTGCCGTACTTGCCCAGCTTCGGACCGACCTCGGGAAGGATCTTGTCGGCCGCGTCGACCAGGATGAAGCGCATGTCCTCGCGCTTGACGTTCGTGTAGTACTTGGCCGCGTCGCGCGCCAGGTCCTCCACCTCGCCGATGGTCTCGGCGCCGGCGAAGCCGCCGCCCACGAAGACGAAGGTGAGCGCCTTGCGGCGGACGTCCTCATCGGTCGTCGAGTCGGCCTTGTCGAGCTGCTCGAGTACGTGGTTGCGCAGGCCGATGGCCTCTTCGATGCCCTTCATACCGATGCCCTGCTCGGCGAGGCCGGGGATCGGGAAGGTGCGGGAGATCGCGCCGAGCGCGACGACCAGGTAGTCGAAGGGCACCTCGTACGCCTCGCCGACCAGCGGCGAGATCGTGGCGACCTTGCGGTCCTGATCAATGGTGGTAACCCGACCGGTGAGCACCTCGGCCTTGGGCAGGACGCGTCGCAGCGGTACGACGACGTGCCTCGGCGAGATGCTGCCGGCGGCAGCTTCGGGGAGGAAGGGCTGGTACGTCATGTACGAGCGCGGGTCCACGACCGTGACGGTCGCTTCCGCGTAACGCATCTTCTTCAGAATGCGTCGAGCTGCGTACAGGCCTACGTACCCACCGCCTACAACGAGGATCCTGGGACGCTCCGTGGTGCTCATGCCATCGAGTATCCACCCCCCTCGGAGGGGGTGCTCGTGAGCCCCTTCACAAGCTCCTGACCCACCTCTGCTACACTGCGCCGCCCACGTGACCGAGGTCATGGCGGCGGAGGGGAACCACGGTGTAAAGGCAAACACTGTTCGCCCCCCGTGAGCTGGTCCCTAACGGGCCGCCCGGCGGTGGACCACTGCCCTGATCAACACTCCCGCAACATGCCTGGATCCGTCCCGAATGCACGCACCCGGCACGGACGGGTGGGCTGCGGGGGGCTTTCCACCCCCCCGCAGCGCCCCACAAGGACGTTTTCCTTGTGAAGAACTTCACGAAGTTCGTCGCGCCGCAGTCGCGAGACCGGTCCCTAGGCGATGGACCAGGCGATCCCGTCGAGGATGTCGTGCTCGCTGACGACCACTTCGCGCGCGCCGATCCTCTCCATGATCTCCCTCAGCACCAGCGCCCCGGCGCCGATGACATCCACGCGCCCCGGGTGCATGACCCGGTACGCGGCGCGCTGCTCGTGCGTGGAGTCCAGCAGCGTGTCGCTGATCCTCGCCACCTGCTCGTAAGGGATCCGGGCGTGGTGGATCTTCGTCGAGTCGTATGCGTCGAGACCGAGCGCGATCCCCGCGACCGTCGTCACCGATCCGGCGAGACCGACCAGGGTGCGCGCCTCCCGCAGCGGGACGGTCTCCTCCGCCAGGTCGAGCGCGGCCCGGATGTCCGCGCGGATCGCGGCGATCTCGTCGGCCGCCGGCGGATCGTTGCGGATGTGGCGCTCCGTGAGCCGTACGCAGCCGATGTCGACGGACCGCGCGGCCAGCACGTGCTCCTCGCCGACGACGAACTCGGTCGAGCCGCCGCCGATGTCCACGACCAGGCGCTCCTCGTGGCCCGGCAGGCCCCCGGTGGCGCCGGTGAAGGAGAACTCCGCCTCCTGTTCGCCGGTGATCACCTCGGGCTCGACGCCGAGGATGTCGAGGACGCCGAGGACGAACTCGTCGCGGTTCTCGGCATCACGCGAGGCGGAGGTGGCCACGAAGCGGAGCTTCTCGGCACCGTGCTCCTTGATGACGGCGGCGTACTCGCGGCAGGCCGCGAAGGTCCGCTCCAGCGCCTCGGGCGCGAGCCGTCCGGTGCGGTCCACGTCCTGACCCAGCCGGACGATGATCATTCGCCGGTCGAGGTCGACCAGCTCGCCGGTCTCGGGGTCCGCGTCGGCGACGAGGAGGCGGATGGAGTTCGTACCGCAGTCGATGGCGGCGACCCGGGTCACTCCTTGTCCCCTTCTTCACGGGGCGCGACCGCTTCACGGGGCGCGACTTCTTCACACGGCACGACACAGGGGCCCTTGCGCCACCACTCGGGGAGCATGGCGATCGCCTCGTCGCCCAGCGGGTTGACCCCGGGCCCGGCCGCGAGCGAGTGGCCGACCAGGACGTGCAGGCACTTCACCCGGTCGGGCATGCCGCCGGCGCTGGGGAAGCCCTCCAGCACCTCGATCGCGTCACGGCGCGCGATGTAGTCCTCGTGGGCGGCGCGGTACGCGGCGGCCAGCTCCGGGTCGGTCGCCAGGCGCTCGGTCATCTCCTTCATGACGCCGTTCGCCTCGAGCGTGCCGATCGCCGACGCGGCCCGCGGGCAGGTCAGGTAGTACAGCGTCGGGAACGGGGTGCCGTCGGGGAGTCGCGGAGCGGTCTCGACGACATCCGGCAGGCCGCACGGGCAGCGGTGCGCGATCGCGCGCAGACCGCGCGGCGGGCGGCCGAGCTGCTCCTTGAACGCGGCGATGTCCGCGTCGGTCGGCGGAGTGGGGTCGGTGGTGGGAGGGGGCGTTTCCATGCCTGCCTTGGTTCTACTTGGCTGCTACTTGCGGTCGGCGTTGTCGACGCCGTCCCAGACGTTCGAGTACCAGGGACGGTCCGCCGCGCCTTCGTCGGTACGGCGGTGCTCGGCGGCCTCGGGGTCGATCACCGTGTACCCAGTCTCTCCCGGAAGCACGAAGTGCAGGTGCTCGCGGGCCAGCCGCTCGATGTACCTGTCGTCCTGGAGGCGCGCCTTCTCGTCCCTGAGCCGCTCGACCTGCTGCTCGGCGTCGTCCATCCGGCGCCGCTGCTCGGCGATGTCGGCGCGCTGGGAGACGTACTGACGCATCGGGTACGCGAGGGCGACGACCAGCGAGCAGATCACCAGGGTCAGAAACGCCGCCCGGCCGGTGAGCCGGGAGCGGCGGTCCTGCCGGCGGCTCTGGGAACGGTAGACGCGGGCCGCGGTCTGCTCGCCGAGCAGCCGCAGCCTGGTCGCGGTGGAGAACCGGTCCTGGTCCCCTTTGCGTGCCATGGTCTCGCCTCCCCATTACGCGCGTACGTCCCCGGACACGGTACGGGACCGTGACCGGGGACGCTTCGCTTCGCTACGTCTTTGCCACCCATTCACTTCTCTGGATGCACAGCGCGAATGACAGGGCGTCAGCCGGTGATCAGCCCTTGAAGCGCGGGAAGGCGGAACGGCCCGCGTACACCGCGGCGTCGTCGAGGATCTCCTCGATACGCAGCAGCTGGTTGTACTTGGCGACACGCTCGGAGCGGGCCGGGGCGCCGGTCTTGATCTGGCCGCAGTTGGTGGCGACGGCCAGGTCGGCGATGGTGACGTCCTCGGTCTCGCCGGAGCGGTGGGACATCATGCACTTGAAGCCGCTGCGCTGGGCGAGCTCCACGGCGTCCAGGGTCTCGGTCAGCGAACCGATCTGGTTCACCTTGACGAGCAGGGCGTTCGCGGCGCCGTCCTCGATGCCGCGGGCCAGGCGCTCCGGGTTGGTGACGAACAGGTCGTCGCCGACGATCTGGACCTTGGTGCCCAGCTTGTCGGTGAGGACCTTCCAGCCGGCCCAGTCGTCCTCGAAGAGCGGGTCCTCGATGGAGACGAGCGGGTAGGCCGCCACGAGCTCCTCGTAGTACTCGGTCATCTCGGCGGCCGAGCGGGACTTGCCCTCGAACTCGTACAGGCCGTCCTTGTAGAACTCGGACGCGGCGACGTCGAGCGCCAGCGCGATGTCCTTGCCCGGGGCGTAACCGGCCTGCTTGATGGCCTCGAGGATGAGGTCCAGGGCGGCGCGGTTGGAGTCCAGGTTCGGCGCGAAGCCGCCCTCGTCGCCGAGGCCGGTGGAGAGGCCCTTGGTCTTCAGGACGGACTTGAGGGTGTGGTAGACCTCGGCGCCCCAGCGCAGGGCCTCGGAGAAGGACTCGGCGCCGATGGGCGCGATCATGAACTCCTGGATGTCCACGTTGGAGTCGGCGTGCGAGCCGCCGTTCAGGATGTTCATCATCGGAACGGGCAGCAGGTGCGCGTTCGGGCCGCCGAGGTAGCGGAAGAGCGGCAGGTCGGAGGCCTCGGAGGCGGCGTGCGCGACGGCGAGGGAGACGCCGAGGATGGCGTTGGCGCCGAGGGAGGACTTGTCCGGAGTGGCGTCCAGGTCGAACATCGCCTGGTCGATCAGGCGCTGCTCGGTGGCGTCGTAGCCGACGAGCTCCGGGCCGATCTGCTCGATGACGGCGAGGACGGCCTTCTCGACGCCCTTGCCCTGGTAGCGGTTCTGGTCACCGTCGCGGAGCTCAAGAGCCTCGAACGCACCGGTGGAGGCGCCGGACGGAACAGCAGCACGGCCCGTGCTGCCGTCGTCGAGGCCAACCTCGACCTCGACCGTGGGGTTGCCTCGGGAGTCCAGGATTTCCCGGGCTACGACGACGTCGATGGACGGCACGAGCATCTCCTTCTGGGATGTGACGCGAGAAGTGCAGGGTCTCTTGGCCTTGCGACATGAGCCTATCCGGCTCCACGGCATCGGCCAGCCGTTGCCCGCCCGCTGGGACGAAAAACGCCCCGAAGACTCGCGGCGCAGGACAAACAGCACGTGAACTACCTGCGGGTAACGCCACGAGGGCCCGGCACGGACCGGTAACACGGGTACCGACCGGGACAGACAGAGCCCCGGCCCGGCGCGTACGGGGGGGGAGACGCACCGGACCGGGGGGTCTGGGACCCGGGGTCAGCTCAGGTGGAGCTGCACCGGGGGGTCTGGGACCCGGGAGGTCAGCTCAGGTGGAGCTGCTGGCCCGGGAAGATCACATCGGAGTCCTTGACGATGTCCTTGTTGAGGTCGAACAGCTTCTGCCAGCCGCCCTTGACCTTCTTGGCCTCGGCGATCGTGCCAAGGGTGTCGCCGGCCTTGACCGTGTACTCGCCGTCGCCCTTCTTGAAGCCCTTGGCGGCGGGCGCGGACTTCGCCGGGGCGGCGGGGCGCTCGGAGCGCGTCGTGGGGGCATCGGCGCGCTTCGGGGCGGGCTGCGCCTGCTGCGTGGTGCCGGAGCCACCGTTGTAGGCGGCGTTCGACAGGCCGACGCCGCAGTTCGGCCAGGCACCCTTGCCCTGGCCGGCCAGGACCTTCTCGGCGACCGCTATCTGCTGCGACTTGGAGGCCTGGTCGGCGGAGGAGGCGTACGCCGTGCCGCCGTACGCGGCCCAGGTGGAGGCCGAGAACTGCAGGCCGCCGTAGAAGCCGTTGCCGGTGTTGATGGACCAGTTGCCACCGGCCTCGCACTGGGCGACCTTGTCCCACTCGGAGGCGGTCGCGGCGGAGGCGGAGGTGGCGCCCATCAGCGGGGCGGCGACAACGGCACCGGTGACACCGGCGAGCGCGGCGATGCGGGCAGTCCGATCAAGAACGGTCGGGCGGCGGTGCTTGTTCTTGCTGGAAAACAGCATGGAACGTCTCCTCACCGACGCCTACGAGGTGAGCTGTCGGGTTCGGGCCAAGTGAGTTGCCCGGCCGCGCGTCCTGCGCGCGGCTTCACCCCAAGCCGGTCCGTCGGCCGTTGCGTACTGCTCTCAACGGCCGGGCCCGGCGCTTACCTTGGGTCCCCCGCTCCTGCCTTCGGCGCTCTGTGCGAACGACTGCTCCCCCGACCGGCGGCAGGATTCGGCGTGACGGTCAGTGGTGCCCGCGGTGGCGAGCGGTTCAGACCGTAGACACAGCTCTCCCCGATGTCCAAAGACGAACATCGGGGAGAAATCGCCCATTTCGCTGCTCCGGGAACTCTCGTTTCCGCAGGTGAGAAGCGGAACAACCGGACCCGAGGGGCGAGATATGCCAGTTGGGACAAAGAGACCCATGTCTCAGTTGAACAAACTCGGACATACTCCAGCGAACTGCCGCTACTTCACGTCCAGATCGAGGCTCTGGCCAGGGAGGATGAGATCCGGATCGGCGCCGACCGTCTCGCGGTTCGCGTCGTAGATCGCGGACCAGCCACCGGGCAGCTTCTGCTCGTCGGCGATGGCCCACAGGCTGTCGCCGGGGCGGACGGTGTACTCGCCGGGCAGGGCGTCCGCGTTGTCGCTGTTGCCGGTCCTGTCGACCTCGTCACGTGTCGCACCGTCACCTCGCGAGGCATGGCGGGCATCTTCACGCGGATTGTCCGTATTGCCCGGCTCGGCCTCCTCCGGGGCGCCACGGTGCTTGCCGGTGCCGCTGTCGGCGTCGGCGTCCTGCCCGGCACCCGGGTTCGCCGGTGCGGACGGCCGGGTCGACGCCTTGGGGCTCGCCGGCGCGGAGGAGTCCGCGGACGGCTCGGCGGACGGCTCCGCGGGTCCGGAGGTCCCGGCGGAGGGCTCCGCGGACACGGCCGGCGGTGCGGGGGCGCTCCGCCCCGGCGATGGCATGGCGCCCGGGTCGACGCCGGTCGCGGCGCCGTCGTTCGTCAGCCCCGACAGCAGCGAACAGCTTGCCCACGCCTGGGGACCCTGCGCGTCGAGGACCTTCTCCGCGACCGCGATCTGCTGGGAGCGGCTCGCGAGGTCGGCGGTGGGCGCGTACGCCGTACCGCCGAAGTCCTGCCAGGTCTCCTGCGAGAGCTGCAGACCGCCGTAGAACCCGTTGCCGAGGTCGGCGCTCCACATGCCGCCGCTCTCGCACTCCGCGACGCGGTCCCACGTGGAGGCGTCGGCGGCGGAGGCCGATCCGGCGCCGAGCAGCGGGATGGCGATGGCCGATCCAGTCACCCCTGCCGCGACGACGATGGCCGGAGCCTGGCGGGGTCGGCGGTGTCGTCCGTTCCCGGAGCGCATGCGGTTGCCTTTCGCGTGACTACAGACGTGACTACAGCCATGACTGCGGATCTGGCCACAGGCCTGACCACAGATGTGACTGGTGGGACGACGGTGAAGGTAGCGGCATTCGAACGCGGGTCACAAGTCGATGCAGCGGAGATCACGTGAAAGTCACAGTCCTGACGCTTCGTCAGATCTATCGAGGTGTGAACTCAACGGGCAGAGTGCGCAATCCACGCATAATGAGCCCCCCGCGCCATCGCAAATCGGCCGGATCTCCCGCAAGCCGCAAGTCGGGCATCCTGCGGAGCAGCGTCGCCAGCGCCGTCTGCCCCTCCAGCCGGGCGAGCGGCGCACCGAGGCAGTAGTGGATGCCGTGCCCGTACCCGAGATGCTGGTTGTCGCGCCGGGAGAGGTCAAGAATGTCCGGGTCCGTGAACCGCTCCGGGTCCCGGTCGGCCGCGGCGAGTACGACGAGTACGGGATCGCCGGCGGCGATGTCCTGTCCGCCGAGGCTGAGCGGCTGTGTGGCGAACCGCCAGGTCGCGAGCTCCACCGGCCCGTCGTACCGCAGCAGTTCCTCGACACCTGTCGCGAGCAGCTCGCTCTCCCCGGCCGCGAGCGAGGCCTGGAGCCGCTCCCGCTGCGCCGGGTTGCGCAACAGCGCGTAGACGCCGTTGCCGATGAGATTGACCGTCGTCTCGAAGCCCGCGAAGAGAAGAATGAAGGCCATCGCGGCGGCCTCGTTCTCGGTGAGGTGCTCGCCGTGGTCACTGGCGCGAATGAGGCCCGAGATGAGGTCGTCGCCCGGATCTTCCCTTTTGCGGTGGATGAGTTCGGCGAGATAGCCACGCATCTTCTTCACAGAACGAGCGACACCGCCACGCGGCCCGCCGCCGTGCCGGATCATCATGCCCGCCCAGTCGCGGAAGTCGTCCTGGTCCTCGCGCGGGACTCCGAGCATGTCGCAGATGGCGTAGATGGGGAGCGGGAACGCGAACTCATGAATGAGGTCCGCCTCCCCCTTCTTCACGCTGTGCTGATTCTCGAAGATTGTGTCAATGAGACGGTCCGTCAACTCCTGCACCCGCGGCGCGAATTCGGCGACCCGGCGCGGAGTGAACGCCTTCGACACCAGCCGTCGCAACCGGGTGTGGTCGGGCGGGTCGATGTTCAGCAGATGCGTCATCAGCTCGGCCTTGCGCTCGCCCGGGATCCCCGTCTTCCCCTTGGCGTGCGCGGGCTCTGCGTGGTGCACCGGGTTCTTGGACAGCCGCTGGTCGGCGAGCGCCTGCTTGGCGTCGGCGTACCGGGTCACCAGCCATGCCTCGACCCCGCTGGGGAGCCGGGTGCGGTGCACGGGGGCGTGCTCGCGCAGCCAGGCGTAGGCGGGGTAGGGGTCGGTGGCGAACTCCCAGGTGAAGAGTTCGGGGGCAGGTGTGTTGCTCACGCCCCGACGTTATCCGGCTTCCCGTCGAGGGCCTTCCTGGCACCGGGGCACCGAAAGGTACTAACCGGCGTGGCCCTCCGCCGCGCGGATCGCATCCCGGTAGGCCCGGGCAGCGGCGCGCAGTGCGGCCTCCGGATCCGTGCCCGCCTCCTCGGCACGAGCAGCGAGGGCGAGCAGTTCGTACCCGATGCCCTCGCCGGCGGGCAGCGGCACGGTAAGTCCCGCGGTACGGACCCGGGAGGCGAGCTTCGCGGCGAGCGCGAGGCCGGGCTGGCCCAGCGGCACGCCGTCCGTGACCGAGTCGCGCTGCTTCTCGATGGCCTTCGTGCGGAGCCAGTGCTCCTTCACGTCCTCCGGCGTCTCGGCGCTCTCGTCGCCGAAGACATGTGGATGGCGGTGGATCAGCTTCTCCACGATCGTCCCGGCGACGTCGTCGATGGAGAACGGCTCGTCCTGATCCTCCTCCGCGATGCGCGCGTGGAAGACGACCTGGAGGAGTACGTCCCCGAGCTCCTCCCGCAGCTCGTCGCGGTCGCCGTCCTCGATGGCCTCGACGAGTTCGTACGCCTCCTCGATGCCGTACTTGGCGAGGCCCTTGTGGGTCTGCTGCGAGGACCACGGGCACTCGAGCCTGATCCGGTCCATGACCTGGACGAGGTCGATGAGACGGGCGCCGGGCAGGTCGTACGAGCCGGGGAGCAGCTCCAGATCCGGCATCTGCACCCGTCCGGACCCGGCCAGCCCGGCCAGCCCGTCGGTCAGAGCCCGGTCGCCCTCGCCGGACGGGACGATCACGACGGTACGGCCGCCGGCGCAGGCGTCGACGAGCTCCTGTGCGCTGGGCGCGGCGATCTCGACGTCGACACCCGCCTCGCGCAGATACGGCAGCTGCGGATGACCCTCGTCGGCGCACAGCACCCGGTCGGCTGCGTGCAGCGTCTGCCACGCGGGCCAGGACAACAGCCCGGGCGCGACGCGGTGGCTGGCGGTGAGCAGGACGATACGGCCGGAGGCAACGGGTGCTTCTGTGGTCACCCGTCGAACCTACCTCGCACTAAGCACCCGTCTCGACGGGCTGCTCCTCCTTGGTGACCTGGGTGATCCAGGGGGCCTTGTAGCTGCTGAGCTCGAGTTTCCGGTCGTCCCAGGTGCCGTAGCGCGGGTTGACGTCGATGTGCAGCGCCTTGGCGGCGGCGGTGAAGGCCTGGTTGAGCTTCTGCTGGCCCTCGGGGGTGTTCGTCGCACCGAGGGAGGTGGCGAGCTTGTTCACCAGGATGTCGCGGCGTACGACGTCATCGAGCTGGGCCGGAGCGACGCCGCGCTGCTGCAGATACATGGCGGAGAGCTGCTCCTCGCCACCGGACTGCTGGACCAGGGCGGCCCGGCCGTCCTGGACCTCCTTGCGGCTGACCTTGACGCCGGCGTCGTCGGCGGCGCGCTGGACGACCTGGTCGACGATGAGGTCGTAGAGCTTGGCGCGGCTGAGCTGCCCACTGTCCTTGATGAGCTGCGCGGACTGGGGGGAGCGCTGCTGGGCGGCGCGTACGTCCTTCACCTTCGCCTGGACGGTGGACACATCGATCCGCTCGCCACCGACGACGGCGGCGGCCCCTGGGTGCGCGTCACTGCCGCAGGCGGAGAGGAGGGGCGCGGCGGTGAGGAGCGCGGCGGAGACGATGAGCGCGGTGCGACGGCGGCGGTGCAAAGGAGCCTCCCGGCGTGATTGTGCTTCGGTGCACAAGACCCTGCGGTGATCGATGGTAGGCAGTCCCAGGGGTCTGGGCCACTGATTCGCCAAACGATTCGCCTGCGGTTGCGGATGCGCGGAGCGACGGACCGCCGCCGCTACGACTGGTGTCGCCCAAGCCCTTCAGCAAGTACCCCCTGGCCGCCTCGCCCCTGCCTCCTCGATCGGGCCGATGCGCCCCTCCACGACGGCTCGCTCAGCCTTGTCCGCGATGCGGAGGTGGAGCGGCCCCAGTCCGTTCCTGTGTCAGGTCTGAGGGACCCGCTCCGGCTCCGGCTCCTGCTCGCGCGGGACCGGATCCGGTCGCAGCATGATCGTCCGGGAGACCACAAAAGTGATCGGGATCGCCGCGCCCGCCGCTATCAGCGGCGCATAGCGGCTGCCGAAGTGCAGTACGTCCACCAGCAGATAGACGCCGGTCGTGGTGACGACGAAGTTCGCGGCGTTGGTGAGCGGGAAGAGCAGGAACTTCCGCCAGGTCGGGCGGGTCCTGTAGGTGAAGTACGAGGTCAGGAAGAAGGATCCGACCATGCTGAGCGCGAAGGCGATGACATGCGCCGCGACATACGGCAGCCAGGTCAGCAGGGCCAGATACATCCCGTAGTACGTCCCGGTGTTCACCACCCCTACCAGGGCGAATCTGACCATCTGGACCCGGACTGTCATCGTCTTACGAGCTCCCCCGTGCGTGTACGCCGTTCTCCTTCCTGCTGGTGCGGAAGGTCGGCGTCGGTGGCCTTCACCAGGAAGTGCGGTCGCCGCTTCACCTCGTAGTAGATACGGCCGACGTACTCGCCGACCACCCCCAGCATCAGCATCTGTACGCCGGCGAGTGCGGTGACCGCCACCAGAAGGGTGACATACCCGGGAGTGTCCACGCCGTTCACCAGGGCGACACCGACAATCCAGGCGGCATAGGCCATGGCGAGCGTGACAAGCAGAAGTCCGAGATAGACCGCGGCCCGCAACGGCTTGTTGTTGAAAGAGAGCAGTCCGTCGAGGCCGTAGTTGAGCAGTTTTCCGAAACTCCATTTGGAGCGGCCCTGCTCACGCAGCGCATTCTCGTACTCGAAGGTCGTGGTGCGGAATCCGACCCAGGCGAAGAGACCCTTGGAGAACCGGTTGTACTCGGTGAGTTCGAGGACCGCGTCCACGGTACGGCGCGACAGCAGCCGGAAATCGCCCACGCCGTCGACCAGTTCCACGTCGACGAGGCGGTTGATCAGCCAGTAGTAGGCGCGGGCGGTGACGGTGCGGGTGACCCGGTCGCCCTTGCGGGTGCGCCGGGCGATGACCTGGTCGAAGCCCTCCTGGTGCAGCTGCAGCATGCGCCGGACCAGCTCCGGCGGGTGCTGGAGGTCGGCATCCATGATGACGACCGCGTCGCCCTCGGCATGCTGGAGGCCGGCGAGCATCGCCGCTTCCTTGCCGAAGTTTCGACTGAAGGAGACATAGCGGGCACGAGGGTCGGCCGCGGCGATCTCCTCGAGGAGAGGGAGCGTACGGTCCTGGCTTCCGTCGTCCACATAGACCAACTCGAATTCCTGCCCGAGCAGGGAGATTTCCGCGGTCACATGTTCATGGAAGCGGCCGATGATCTCCTCTTCGTTGAAGCACGGAACAACTATCGAGATCAGCACGGAAGAACAACATCCCACCCGAATGTCCCGTGCGGATTCCCTACATGTCGCGTAGGCGACCATTCCGTGAACTGGGCTTCCCGCGGGATGTTTTCACGATCGGCGCTGGCATATTCGAGGAATCATGTCGACTCTGCAATCCGCGCGCGGCCGCGCCGCCGCCCTCGCCGCACTGATCACCGCGGGGGCCGTGTGCGCCGGTGACGCCGTCGCCCGCAGCTTCCCCTTCGGACCGCACACCCGCAGCGTGAACGACCTCGGCAATCAGTTTGTGCCGTTCCATGCGCATCTGTGGGATCTGCTGCACGGCCGGGCGGACGGCGGACTGCTGCTCAACTGGCAGTCCGGTTACGGAACCAGCTTTCTGCCCGACCTCGGGACCTATCTGACCAGCCCGTTCTCGATGCTGGTCGGGCTCTTCCCGCGGGACGGGATCGATCTCGCCGTCTATGTGGTCACGCTGCTGAAGATGGCGACCGCTGCCGCGGCCATGACGTGGCTGCTGCTGTCGCTGCGCAAGGACACGGGCGGGCGCTGGTGGATGGCGGCGGTGCTCGGCGCCTCGTACGCGCTGTGCGGCTGGTCGGTCGTCGAGGCCTCGTACAACCCGATGTGGATGGACGGCCTCGTCGCCTTCCCGCTGCTGTGCCTGGTCGGCGAGTGGGCGTGCACGGCACGCCGGCCGGTGCTCGGCCCCGTGGTCGTCGCGGTGGCGTGGATCGCCAACTTCTACACCGCCTACATGGCGACCATCGGGGCCGCGCTGGTGCTTCTCGTGCGGCTGGAGGAGACGGCGGCAGGCGACCGGCTGCGGGCGCTGCTGCGGGCCGCCCGGGCCGTACTGCTCGGCATCGCGCTGGCCGCGCCCGTACTGATCCCCGTCTTTCTCGGCTCCAAGCACGCCTATCCGGGGTGGACGAAGGAGTTCGCACCGGCCGGCTGGGCCGATGTGTTCGCCCGTACGCTGCCGGCGACGTACAGCTTCTTCACGCCCGCGGTCTTCCTCGGCAGCGGTGCGCTGCTGCTGGCCGCCGCGCTCGCCTTCAACAGCGCGGTGCCGCGCCGTGAGCGGTGGGTGTGGACGGGGCTGGCGGCGGCCGTCGCCGTATCGCTGCAGTGGGGGCCGACACACCTGGTGTGGCATGTTTTCGCGACGCCCAACGGCAGCCCGTACCGGCAGACTTTCGTCTTCGCCGGGATCCTGGTGATCGCCGGCTGGATCTGCCTCTCGCACGGCTGGCCGGGGCGGCGCGCCCTGCTCGGCGGCGGGGCTGTGGTGGCGGTGATCGCGCTCGGGGCCTCCTTCAGCGACCTGGTCACCGCCTGGACGTTCCCGCTGTTCGCGGCCGGGATCGCGGCGGTCCTGGCCGGTCTGGTGCTGGCCAGGCGCGGAAAGTACGCCGTGCTGGCCGCACTGCTGCTCAGCGGCGCGCTGGTCGGGCAGGCCGCGGCGACCACCGCGTACGCCGACCGGCAGCGGCTCGGCAGGCTCGACGACTATCCGGCCTGGGGCGAGCCGCAGAGCGAGCGGGCCGCAGCGGTGGCAAAGGCCGACGGCTGGCCCGGCTACCGCACCGATCCGGGCCGCGACCAGATCACCGGGAACGATCCGATCCTGCTGGGCGGCCAGGGCGGCTCGTACTACAGCAGCCACACACCCGATGTGTACACACGCACACTGGCCGCGCTCGGCGCGGGCTGGACGTCCAACGGCCGCAGTGTGCAGTCCCTGGACAACCCGGTCACCGACGCGATCTTCTCCGTCGGTGCGCGGGTCCGCACCAGGCAGGGACAGCACCCGGAGGTGACCCGGTCGGCGACCGGGCCGCTGCTGACCGTACGGCCGCCGGGGCCCCAACCGCGGTACGGCGACTCGCCGTTCCGCAACCAGGAGATGATGCTCGGCGCGCAGGTCTACAGCTCCCCGGTCGCGGGCGCCTGTCCGGTCGGCAGCGAGGTCTTCCTCTGGGCGCCGGACTTCACCGGGACCGCCGGACTCGGCGGCGGAAAGCCGGTGAAACTGCGCGGCGGGCAGCCCAAGCGGCGTGCCGCACTGACCCCGCTCGGGACGGTCACCGCGCCGGACACCACGATCGGCTACGGCCGCGCGGCACCGCGCCGGGCGAGCGTCGGCTGTCTGGACCGGGCGAAGCTCGCCGCGGCCGTGGACCGGCTGAAGTCGACGGGCGCGGTGTCCGTCAAGGTCACCGACAGCGGTGTACGGGCCCAGCTCCCGCCCGGCACACGGGGGACGGCGGTCCTCGCCGCGCCCCGGATCGCGGGCTGGAGCTGCGACGGCAGGCCCGCGGACACCTACCTGGGTCTCGTCGCCGTTCCTCTGGACGGAAAGTCGACGAGCGTGGACTGCTCCTTCCGGCCGCCCGGCCTGAAGGCCGGTGCGGCGATCGGGGCGGCAGGCCTGCTGGCGCTCGGAGTGCTCGCTCTGCTGCCGCTGCTGCGGTCACGTCTCCGGCGCCGCAACGGCCGTGTGCAAGGGGACGCCCGGATGTGACCGACCGGCCCGGTCAGCCGCTGTGGAACTGCCGCTGCCGGTCGAGCGCACGACGCAGCTCGACCGGCAGCTGGTGGTAGGGCCCGTACGCCCGTTCCGCGTCGTACAGCAGGCCCTGCAGCTGCTGCCGCGCCGCCGTATGGTCGCCGACCGCGAGCAGCAGATGGCCGATGCGGTGGCGGACGTCGAAGGCGCGGGCCGGGTCGGGGGCCTGAGGGTTCTCGTAGTACGGCAGCACTGCCCGGTACTCCGCGAGCGCGGCGGCCGGCTCGCCCAGCTGCTCCAGGCACTGGGCGGCGTCGTAGCGGAACTGCAGCGTCTGCGGATCGGCCGGGCCCGCCTCGGCGGCCCGGTCGTCGGCCAGCCGCCGCAGCTCAGGGAGCGCACGGCGGTACTGCCCGTCGTCCATCAGCGTCGTGGCGTACTGCTTGCGCAGGATCCGTACGACCGGCGAGTGCTCGCCGTGCTCGGCGGCGGCCGCCGGGAGGATCCCGCCGAGGATGTCGACGGCCTGGGTGATGCTGCCCTCGCCGAGGAGGCGCTTGACCTCGTCGACTGCGGCCGCCACATCCGGCCGGGGCGCCACCGGGGCGGCGGAGCGGGAGTCCGGGGGCGGGCTGGTGACCCGGTCCGGCCACGGCGCGTGCGGGCGCAGGAAGGGGCGGGTCGGGTCGAGCGGACCGCCGGGCGCACCGCGGCTGGGCAGCAGCGGCGCGAGCGTCTCGTAGACATCCTGTGCACCGGACGGACGGTGCTGCGGGTCCTTGGCGAGCAGGCGCAGCACGAGCGCTTCGAGCGGCTCGGGTATCTCGGGGCGCAGCTGGCGGACCGGGAGCGGCGGCTCGTAGAGATGGCGGTGCAGCACGCCGAGGGCGGTGGAGCCCGCGAACGGGACGTTGCCGCTGAGGAGTTCGTGCAGCAGCACACCGAGGGCATAGAGATCGGTGTACGGGCCGACCGCGCCGCCCATCGCCTGCTCGGGGGCCATATAGGCGGGACTGCCGATGGGCGATCCGGTGTGGGTGAGGCGGGTGGTGTCGGTGTCGATGACGGAGGCGACACCGAGGTCGAGAACGGTGACCGTGCCGTCGGGCTTCACCATCACATTCCGAGGCTTGAGGTCGCGGTGCACGATCGGCACGGCGTGCACGGCGGCGAGCACGGCACAGAGCTGGGCGGCGACCGAGACGGCCCACGGCCAGGGGTACGGCTCGTGCTCGGCGAGATGATCGGCGAGGTCCGCGCCCTCGACGTACTGCATGACGAGATAGAGGTCGTCGTCGTCGCTGCCCGCGTCATGAACGGTGACCAGGCCGGGATGGGAGACCTGCGCGGTGACCCGGCACTCGCGGACGAAGCGGCGGCGCATCTCGTCGGCGGCGGTGGCCGCGGCCATGTGGTCGGGGCGGAGCAGCTTGACGGCGACGCGGCGGTCGAGGCGGCCGTCGTACGCCGTCCAGACCTGTCCCATGCCGCCCTGGCCGATGACGGCCGAGAGCTCGTAACGGCCCGCGATGACGCGTCCGTTCACCGGCCCTGCTCCCGGCCCTGCTCCTTGCGGAGGTAGTCGCTGAGCTCGTCGAGCTCGGCGCGGACCTGGTCGATACGGGGTTTGTCGGGCTGAGGCTGTTGTGGTGGGACGGGCGGGTAGCCGGAGGTGGAACTCTGGGACGCGTGAGGCATCTGCGTCGGCTGGGGCGGCAGGCCGTACGGGGCGGTCGGCGCGGCGTACGGGGCGGTCCGGGCGGCGTACGGCGGGGGCGGCGGGCCCCAGGTCGCCCTGGGCTCCTGGTAGTGACGGATGTCGGCCACCAGATAGTGCGTGGGCACCCCGATGGCGAGCCCGAGCAGAAGCGGCAGGAACACATAGTCGAGGGCGGTCATCTCGTCCTGCTTGGCCGCATCGGTCTCGGCCTCGGAACCGAATTCGCCGATGACGACGAACGCGGTGATCGCGAGGGCGAGGCTGACCCAGAACAGCAGCCAGTCGAGCCGTCGGCGGCGCATGATCGCTATTCGCAGCATCGTGCCCCAGGCGAGCATGCCGAAGCTGAGCAGCGCGAGCGCCACGAAGAGCACGCGCATGGCGACGAGCAGCGCGGTGGGCGGTCGCTTGGGCTGCGGCGGCGCATAGCCGTGGCCGTGCATTACTGCTCCTGATGGCCTGGGGACGAGGCAGATGGGGACGAGCGTATACATCGACACGGACAACGGGTCCCGGGTTGTACGGACCCGTTGTCCGATGCGTCACGCTCCGGCTCTCACTCCGGCGTGACCGAGCCGTCGGTCAGCCCGTCGTACAGCCCCTGGACGAGCTGCTCGCCGAGCCGCCCGGCCTGCCTGAGCGCGTCCTCGAATTCGGCGAGCGCGCGGAAGCGTTCGCCGTAGCGCCGCTGATCGTCGAGCGGCAGCCGGGGCAACTGGAGTCGGCGCACATCGAGCCGGGTCGCCGTGGAGGCGTAGCTGCTGGCCTGCCGGTTGTTGGCGGTGCCACGCAGGAAACCGGCGAGGAACCAGGGGTCGAGCGCGGCCGGATCGGGGTGCAGCAGCTGGAGATTGCGGCCCAGGGCCGCTCCTGCGGTGGCCTCGTCGATGACGCGGACGATGGATCCGCCGCCGAGCACGGGCACGACGACATCGCCCACTTCGACGCGCACGGGCTCCTCGTCGGGGCCTTCGGGAAGCATGCCCGAGGGCGCGGTGCCGGAGAGCACGTCCTGTTCGGTGAGTACGGGCTCGGGCTCGGTGCCCGTACCGCCCGTACTGCCCGTTCCGCCAGTGCCGCCCGTTCCGCCAGTGCCGCCCGTTCCGCCCGCGCTGATCACCAGCGCTCCCGCGCGGGCCAGTTCGCCGACGGTCGTGGCGGGCCAGGGGGCGGGCTGCGCCTGCCCGGCGGGCGCCGGGGTGAGCTCCCCGGTCAGCCGCAGGGTCTCGGCGAGCCGGTCCCGTACGCGCAGCAGCTCGTCCGCACCGCCGCCCGCGGCGGGGGGCGGCAGGTGCCGGGCGGGCGCCAGGTCCACGTCGTCGTCGAGGAGTTCGATGACGGGAACCGAGCGGCTGACGCCCGGCTGCTCCTCGACCGTGCCGTGCTTCTCGAAGGGCTGCCAGGCGTCGAGTACGGCGCTGTGGACGGCCTGCCAGTCGAGCTTGTCGCGGCCGCCGCCCGCCCCGGCGAGCTCCGCGGTGTCCACGAACAGCAGCTCGGGCGGGGCCGCCCGGCCCGGGTCCGGCTTGCGCAGCACCCAGATGTGCAGGGGGATGCCGTACGGGGGCGCGGCGCCGGCGGGCAGGGCGACGACGGCCCGCAGCGCACCGCGGCGCAGCAGCCCGGCGCGGATACGGCGGCCGGAGCGGCGGGACGCGGCGGCGGGCGGCATCAGCAGGACGGCGGCGCCGCCGGGGCGCAGCCGGGCGAGCGCGTGCTGGACCCAGGCCAGTTCGGACTCGGTACGGGCCGGGAAGCCGTACTCCCAGCGGGGGTCGTAGGCGAGTTCGTCGTGGCCCCAGTTGCGCTCGTTGAACGGCGGGTGGCAGAGCACAGCGTCGAACGCGGGCTTCGGGAACGCGTCACCGCGCAGGGTGTCGCCCGCGCGGGCGCGCACCGTGGCGTCGGAGTGCAGGGCGAGGCGCAGACCGGTGAGCGCGGCGAGGTTCGGGTCGGCGTCCTGTGCATACAGGGCGGTGGGGCGTTCGACGGCGCGCAGCAGCGTGCCGGTGCCGGAGGCGGGATCGAGCACGGCGCGGGCGCCGGCCCCGGCAAGCGCGGCCATGAGCGCGGCGGGCCCGGGCGGGGTGAGGGTGTACTGCCGGGGGTTGGCATCCAGGTACCGCCCGAGCAGAAACTCGAAGGCCTGGCGTGCGCCGAGTTCGGCAGCCAGCTCGGCGACACCGCGCAGGAGAGGGACGGATGCCGGCAGCGAGGCTTCCGGTCCGGACGAGGAGCCCGCGGCCTCTGTGAACAGTTCCGGGCGCGTCACCGAGCCCGGGTGCGCTGTGAACACAGCCGTGAAGAGCCCCACCGCATCCTCGCCGAAGCGCGCTGTGAGCACCTGCTCCAGCGCGCCGGGCAGCAGCTCCGCGAGCCGCTGGTCCGAGACCGCCGTCAGCTCCAGCCAGGCCGGGTGACGGTCCCTCACGAGCAGCAGTGTGCAGCCCGCCTGCACCAACGCCGGTACCGGGCCCGCGAGATGGCCCGACAGCTGTTGCCAAACCCTTTCGCGGAGCGGGACTTCGGCGAGTTTCCCCTGGTGGCGGAGCCATTGCTCGACCTCGGTGAGCGCGAAAGACGGGCTCGCCTCCGTGCCGCCGACCGGCTTCGGGAAGTCGGCGTGACGGCGCCGCCAGTTGCTGACCGCGGCGCGTCCGACTCCCGCCAGCCGGGCGATATCGGCCGCCGTCACCTCGCTCGATTTCTCCGGCACCTGGCTGACTCCCTCGTAAGCGCTGATCCGCACCTGCCTGTTGTGTCGCCGAGCATAGCGGCGCACCTAGGAGAAACCTCTTCACAGCGTGAGCAAATCACGATTCCGTGAACCTCGTTGACTCGGTTCACAGCGTCTGCTCTTATTGACCCGGCCGCCGCACGGCGCGCTGAACGGGGCTCACCACAAGGTCCCGACCACACTCCACGTCCGGGAGGGCATCCATGTCCCACTCCACGCAGCAGCCCCAGTACGACCCGCAGCAGCCGCCCGCCGCGGGCCCCTACGCCCCGGCCCCGCAGCAGCTGCGCAACGGGCTCGGCACGGCCGCACTGGTGCTCGGGATCATCGGCACCATCTCCGGCCTGATCCCCTTCTTCTTCTGGCTGGCCGGCATCCTCGGCCTGATCGCCCTGATCCTGGGCCTGTCGGGCCGCGGCCGGGTCAAGCGCGGCGAGGCCGCCAACAAGGGCGTGACCACCACCGGCGCCATCCTCGGACTGGTCGCGCTGATCCTCTCGATCGTCGGCGCGGTGATCACGTTCAAGGCCGTGGGCGACGCGGTGGACGAGATCAACAAGGCCACCTCGGGCACCACGGCGTCGAAGGCGCCGGCCGCCGGGAAGGGCGACAAAGGCAAGGGCGGCACGGCCGACAAGGCCAAGAGCGACGACAAGACCGACTCGGCCGACACCCTCGCCGCGGGCGACACGTCCATCTACGACGACGACCTCAAGGTCACCGTCTCCGCACCCAAGGACTTCACCCCCAGCGAGTTCGCCGCCGGGCACACCAAGGGCCACAAGGCCTACGTGGTGACCGTCGTCATCGAGAACGCCGGCAAGGAGAAGTTCGACGCTGCCCTGCTGACCGCCGAGGCCCGCGCAGGCAAGGACGGCGTCAAGGCCGAGCAGATCTTCGACGAAGGGGTCGGCGACGGCTTCAGCGGCAAGATCCTGCCCGGAAAGAAGACCACGGTGAAGTACGCCTTCGACGCCCCGGCCGACGCCAAGATCCTCACGGTCGAGGTCAGCCCCGGCATCTCGTACGACGCCTCGCAGTGGGAGCTCAAGCTCTGACCCGCCGCCGCCCCTCGGGCGAAGAGGCCGCCTCCGGGGCGGCCTCTTCTCGTTCCCCCGGCACGTCCTGGTTCAGCCGCCGCACTGCGCCAGCATCGTCTGCTTGTCCGCCGCGGTCACGGGCAGTTCGTACTTGAGGGACACCTGCGAGAAGCGCACCGAGTACGAGCAGCGGATCTGTTTGTTCGGCGGGAGCCAGGATGCCGGGCCCGAGTCGCTCTTGGAGCCGTTGGTCGAGCCCGATACCGGCAGAAGGTTCAAGGGATCGTTTGCTATCTGCTCGCGTTTGTCCTTTGGCCACCGCGAGGCACCCATCTGCCAGTCGTAGGACAACGGCATCACGTGGTCGATTTGCACCTTGGTCGCCTGCGCTTTGCGCCACTCGATCGTCGTGCCGGTATACGGATCGTCCAAGGTCATGGAGACGACGACGCAGTCGGAACCGTCCCGGAAGCGGAGGTCTTGACCATCGCGTTTTATAAGATCATTTCGAGTGTCGCAGCCATTGTGCGCAAGCGGGACACCGTCGGCCGAGTCCATCCAGGCGTAGCCGAAGCGGTCCCGGGCGTAACCGGTCTTCGGGCCCCGGCCTTTGGTGGACACCTTCCCTATCAGCCGACGGGCGGCCGCCCTGTCCTGCTCGGAGGTGAGAGGGGCGAGGCCCGGCTTTGTCCCCTCGGGGTTGGCGAGCGGGCTGGTGCCGACGCCCGAGCCTCCTGCGGAGGGCGCGGATGCGGAGTCCGAGGGCTTGGCGTCCCCGGTGAGCCCGCCTCCTTCGCAGCCTGCGAGCAGTGTCCCTGCGACGACAGCCGTCAGTCCGCCTGCGAGCACGCGCGATATTCGAACCCCGAGTCTTTTCACGCTCGCACCCTACTCAAGTCCTGCACGAGGCAAGGCAGTTCGGGAGCATTGTGGAGGGTATGTTCGCTATCCACCACTATGGAACGTTCCGCGACGCGCTTCGACGCGCGGATGGCGGAGGGGGCGCGTAGCGTCGAAAGCACCAAGTCTGCAATCCACCTGTCCGGAGGAGAGCAACAGCGATACGCACACAGAGATACACATCCGCACACCCACCGCCCGCGGAGCCGAGCCGGCCACCGCGGGCGGTGTGTCGTGCCGGATCCCGCGCCGCCACGAACCTGCGCCGCCACGAACCCGTACAGCAGCGGCCCCGTACGGCCGCGGCCCCGCGCCGGCCCGCGGCCTCACACCTTGCCGATGCCGAGCGTGGTCACCCCGGGCAGCAGGCCCGTGCCCAGTACCTCGACCCAGAGCGGCCCGAGCAGCTCGACAAGGCGGTCGCGGTCCTCGTCCGCGAGAGCAGCCCAGGGCGCGGCGGCCAGTTCGTCCGTACGCCGCTCGACCTCGGCCCGCAACTCCCGCCCGGCCTCGGTCGCCGCACCGTCCACGTCCAACAGCCCGCGCGCCACGAGCCGTTCACGCGCCGCGCTCCACTCCTCCTCGCTCCAGCCGCGGCTCGTGAAGGTCTCCACCGGGGCCGCACCGATGCCCGCGAAGGAGACCAGCGCCTCGACGGGGCCGAGACCGGCCGTCAGCAGTGCGGCGAGATGGCCGTCCCCGCGGTGCTCACGCAGGATCGTCGCGGCCTGCCCGCGTACGGAGCTCACGAATTCACTCTGGACGGCGCCTCCGTCAGGTTCCGTGCAGCCAGAACAACCCCGACGAAGGTCGGCCAATTCGTCACCGTATGGAAGAGGTCCGCGGGCGGGCCGATCCAGCCCTTCGACGCCGAGGACCCCGTCGACCTCTTCGCCATCAGCACCCGTGACAGTCACTATTTCGGACAGTTCGTCTTTCCGCGAGACGTGCTGTGCGAACGGGACGTCGTCTCAAGGAACGGTTCCGGCGGGAAGCGGGCGTTCCGCGTCTACCCGCCGTGGGTGACGACGACCAATCGCCAAGCCCGCAGTTCACAGGCGTGGCAGCTGAACTATTTCCTGCATATACCTGAGGACGGTCCGGTCGACTCTGCCCGTGCCCAAGCGCTCTACCGCCCAGGACACCCGCTCCAGGGTCGCGCTCCGTCGAATTGCCCCATGGGGACCGTCACGACCCCAGAATTGTCGTGAGGAACTCGCCCGTCCACCCCAGCAGTTCGCGCCCCACCACCGGCTTGCCGCCGATCTTGCCCGCCGTCGGGCGGGGCACCAGGATCTGGTGGACCGCCGGCTTGATCACCGTACGCGGATAGAGACGCTTCAGCCGCAGCTCCTGCGACTCCCTCAACTCCACCGGCGCGAAGCGGATGTTCGAGCCCTGGAGCACGATTTCGCCGACCCCGCACGCCCGGGCCAGCATCCGCAGGCCCGCCACCAGGAGCAGGTTCTCGACCGGTTCCGGGAGCTTGCCGTAGCGGTCGGTGAGTTCGTCACGGACCGCCTTGATGTCCTCCTCGGTGTTCGCCGAGGCGATCGCGCGGTACGCCTGCAGACGCAGCCGCTCGCCCGGTGCGTAGTCGTGCGGGACATGCGCGTCGACCGGGAGCTCGATCTTGACCTCGAGCGGGGGCTCCTCCTCCACACCACCGTCGACCGCGGCGCGGTAGTCCGCCACCGCCTCGCCCACCATGCGGATGTACAGGTCGAAGCCGACGCCCGCGATATGGCCGGACTGCTCGCCGCCCAGCAGATTGCCCGCGCCGCGGATCTCCAGGTCCTTCATCGCGACATACATTCCCGCGCCCATCTCGGTGTGCTGGGCGATCGTCGCAAGGCGCTCGTGGGCGGTCTCGGTGAGCGGCTTCTCCGGCGGGTAGAGGAAGTAGGCGTAACCGCGCTCGCGGCCCCGGCCCACGCGGCCGCGCAGCTGATGCAGCTGCGAGAGACCGAAGTTGTCGCCGCGCTCGACGATCAGAGTGTTCGCGTTGGAGATGTCGATACCGGACTCGACGATCGTCGTGGAGACAAGCACGTCGAACTTCTTCTCCCAGAAGTCCACCACGACCTGCTCGAGCGCCGACTCGGGCATCTGGCCGTGGGCGGTCGCGATACGGGCCTCGGGCACGATGTCACGCAGCCGGGCCGCCGCCCGGTCGATCGACTCCACGCGGTTGTGGATGTAGAAGACCTGGCCCTCACGCAGCAGTTCACGGCGGATCGCCGCGCCGAGCTGCTTCTCCTCATAAGGCCCCACGAAGGTGAGCACAGGGTGGCGCTCCTCCGGCGGGGTGGTGATCGTCGACATCTCGCGGATGCCGGTGACCGCCATCTCCAACGTACGGGGGATCGGTGTCGCGGACATCGTCAGTACGTCGACGTTGGCGCGCAGTTTCTTCAGCTGCTCCTTGTGCTCGACGCCGAAGCGCTGCTCCTCGTCGACGATGACCAGTCCCAGGTCCTTGAACCTGGTCTCGGCCGAGAACAGCCGGTGCGTGCCGATGACGATGTCGACCGTGCCGTCCCGCAGGCCCTCCAGCGCGGCCTTCGCCTCCGCGTCCGACTGGAACCGGCTCAACGCCCGTACATTCACCGGGAATTGGGAGTAGCGCTCGGAGAACGTGCCGAAGTGCTGCTGCACCAGCAGTGTCGTCGGCACCAGAACCGCGACCTGCTTGCCGTCCTGCACCGCCTTGAAGGCCGCCCGTACCGCGATCTCCGTCTTTCCGTAACCGACGTCGCCGCAGATCAGCCGGTCCATCGGGACCGTCTTCTCCATGTCCTCCTTGACCTCGGCGATCGTGGAGAGCTGGTCGGGCGTCTCCACATACGCGAAGGCGTCCTCCAGCTCCCGCTGCCACGGGGTGTCCGGACCGAAGGCGTGGCCGGGCGCCGCCATCCGCGCCGAGTAGAGCTTGATCAGGTCGGCGGCGATCTCCTTGACCGCCTTCTTCGCGCGCGCCTTGGTCTTCGTCCAGTCCGCGCCGCCGAGCCGGTGCAGGGTCGGGGCCTCGCCGCCGACGTACTTGGTGACCTGCTCCAGCTGGTCGGTGGGAATGTAGAGCCGGTCGCCGGGCTGGCCGCGCTTGGCCGGGGCGTACTCGACGAGCAGATACTCGCGGGTCGCGTTCTGCACGGTCCGCTGCACCATCTCGATGTACCGGCCCACGCCGTGCTGCTCGTGAACGATGTAGTCGCCCGCCTCCAGAGTGAGCGGGTCGATCGTCTTGCGACGGCGGGTGGGCATCCGCTGGCCGTCCTTGCCGGCCGCCTTCTGACCCGACAGGTCGGTCTCCGTCAGCACGGCGAGCTTGAGGCCCGGGTCGATGAAGCCGTAGTCGATCGAGCCGCACGACACATGGACGACGGACGGGGTGATCTCCCGGAGGTCGGCGTCGAGGCGGGCCGCGATGCCTTCGCCGCTGAGCACCTCGACGGTACGGGAGGCGGGGCCGTGCGCCTCCGTCACGTACGCCGTGCGCCAGCCGTCCGCCAGCCAGCCCTTGGTGTCGGCGAGCGCCCGCGCGGTGTCGCCGCGGTACGTCTCCGGGGCGTGCATCCCCAGCTTGAGGGTCTCGTCCGACAGCTCTTCGTCGGCCGCGAACGGCGAGACGGACCACCACATCATCCCGAGCTCGCGAGCCCGGTCCCGAACATCCGCGAGCCCCCACAGCGAGGCCGCGCCGACATCGATCGGGGCCTCGCCACCGCCGGCCGTCGCCGCCCAGGAGGCCTGCAGGAACTCCTGGCTCGTCGCCACCAGGTCCGCGGCCCGCGTCCGTACCCGCTCCGGGTCGCAGACCACGGCCATCGAGCCCTTGGGCAGGACATCGAGCAGCAGCTCCATCTCGTCGACGAGGACCGGCGCGAGGGACTCCATGCCCTCGACCGCGATGCCCTCGGCGATCTTGCCGAGCAGCTCACCCAGCTCCGGGTGCTGTTCGGCGAGGGCCGCGGCCCTTTGCCGTACGTCGTCGGTGAGCAGCAGCTCGCGGCAGGGCGGCGCCCACAGCCCGTGCTCCGCGACCTCGAGCGAACGCTGGTCCGCGATCTTGAAGTACCGGATCTCCTCGACGTCGTCGCCCCAGAACTCCACCCGCAGGGGGTGTTCCTCGGTCGGCGGGAAGACGTCCAGGATGCCGCCGCGGACCGCGAACTCGCCGCGCTTCTCGACCAGTTCGACCCGGGAGTACGCGGCGGCGGCCAGCGCCTCCGTGACCTCGCCGAGGTCGGCGGACTGCCCCGAGCGCAGAGCCACCGGCTCCAGGTCACCGAGCCCCTTGACCTGCGGCTGCAGTACGGAGCGGATGGGCGCGACCACGACCGACACCGGTCCGGTGGCCGGGTCGTCCTGCGTCGGGTGGGCCAGCCTGCGCAACACCGCGAGCCTGCGGCCCACGGTGTCGGAGCGGGGCGAGAGCCGCTCGTGCGGCAGGGTCTCCCAGGAGGGGTATTCGGCGATGCCCTCCTCGGGCAGCAGCGAGCGCAGCGCGGCCGCCAGGTCCTCGGCCTCCCGCCCGGTCGCCGTGACGGCCAGCACCGGCCGCCCGGCCTCCCGGGCGAGCGCGGCCACCGCGAAGGGACGCGCGGCGGGCGGGCCGACCAGGTCGACGTGCATACGGTGACCGTCCGCGGCAGCCTTCACCGCTTCGGCGAGCGCCGGGTCACGTACGACGGCATCGAGCAGACCGTGCAGGCTCATGAAGGGCTTCCATCCGGGGAGTGGGCAACGCGAACCGCCCGACACGTCGAACGGGCCGGGGTGCTTCCAGCCTACGGCTGCCGACTGACAGCCGCGTCCGGAATCGTCGCGGCGCGGATTGCGGCCCGCCGACGTACGGCCGCGGCCGTGTCCCTTGGCTGTGTCCTGGCCATGACGGGGGCGGTGGAGGCGCTGCGGCTCACCGGGTTTCCCGGGGCCACCGCGCCCGCCTGGAGCGGGACGCCGGACCCGAGACCTGGATCAGGACCGTCGCCAGGCGGCTCGCGCACGACCGTCGCCAGGCGGCTCGCGCACGACCGTCGCCAGGCGGCTCGCGCACAAAAAAGACGCCGGCCCCGGGTGCGCTTGGAGGAGTGCACCCGGGGCCGGTCCCCTATCTTAACCGCGCCGAATGACTAAGGGCGGAGTTCCCCGAACGTCCTCACTGCCTGGTAGTACTTCTTGGCAACGTTCCGGCACGCCGCACGCTGTGCAGGCGTGTAAGGACCCCACTGGCCATTGCACACCTTGGTCATGTCACTCAGGAACGCCTGGTCGATACGCAGCTTGTTCGCAGCGCTGAATACGCTCAGCTTCTTGTGGTTGCGGTAGCCGAAGTCGTGCCGATGACACGCTGAATAGAAATGGAATCCGAGCGGGCTGTCCGACACCTTGGAGCAGCCGTCGGTCGACCAGTCGAAGCGGTAGTAGTTCGAGCCTTCCTGGTTGAGGGCGAGGTAGTCGAACCACTGGTTCTGGGAGGCCTGATCGTTGCCGGTCAGGGCGCGAAGCTTATTGAGTCGCACCTGATGACCGACCATCGGGGCGACTTCCCCGGCCTGCGAGACGGAAGGCCCGGTCTTGGTCTTCACATCCACGGGATCCGCGGCGGCGGGAGTCACCGACGCGAAACCGACGACGCCGGCCAGTGCGATGCCACTAAAGGCAGCCTGAACCTTATTCATCTGTAAACCTTTCCCCGAATTCATGCGTTGCCGGCGAGCTGGTCAGTGCCGCCGACTCCGGGAAGAAAATTAGCGCAGCCGAATCGATCAGTGAAGGGATTTCCAGGAAACCGCCGGGGAACGGACAGCGCACCCTCAAAGGAACCTCAAATTCCACAACCGGGGCAGAGTGAATCCCCAGTCGAATTCATGGGCAATCCTGACAATCGCGAACGAAAAGTCACGCAAAATTGCGCGCACCCCCGGGCCCACGCCGTCGTGTGAACCACCTCACACATGCCTCAACTCCCGGGCGCGCGTGGGCAGTCGGCACGCAGCGGGTGACCCCCGGGAGCACGGAGGTTCTCACCGGAACCGGTCATCATCGGCCGGGCGGACCTGCACCCGGTGCGCCTGCACCCTCCCCCTGCGTGAGGCTCGAGTGAGAAGGTGTCCGGGGAAATACGTGCAGGGGGAAGGGATCCTGGGGTGAGCGCGGAGGGAAGCACGGACGATCCGGAGGGCATAGGGATGAGGCCTGCGGCGGACGCGGGGCGCGGGGGCCGCGCCCGAGCGGGGAGCACGACGCCCGCCGACGGCGTCCGGCGCGGGGCGGATGCCGCCCCGGGGAGCCGCGGCCCCGCCGCCGAGGCCAGGCCTGCGGCCGGAGACGCCTCCGCAGCCGACGCCACGGCGGCCCCTGGTGCCGCCACCGGGGCGGGAACCGACACCCGGCCCGCGGCCCGCACGAGATCTGCGCCCGACGCACCCGAGGCCCCCGGCTCCGACGCCGACGCCCCGCGCCGTGGGCCCGTCGTTGCCGCGCTCATGCTCGGGATGGCGCTCGCCGCGCTGGACGGGACCATCGTCTCCACCGTCGTCCCCCAAATCGTGGGCGACCTCGGCGGCTTCTCGGTCTTCTCCTGGCTCTTCTCCGGCTATCTGCTCGCCGTGACGGTGACCCTGCCGGTGTACGGGAAGCTCTCCGACACCTTCGGCCGCAAGCCCGTCCTGATCGCCGGCATCATCCTCTTCCTCCTCGGTTCAATGCTGTGCGCCGCAGCGTGGAGCATGGCCGCGCTGATCGCCTTCCGGGTTGTGCAGGGACTGGGCGGCGGAGCCCTCCAGGGCACGGTGCAGACCATCGCCGCCGACCTCTACCCGCTCAAGGAACGCCCCAAGATCCAGGCGAAGTTGTCGACGGTGTGGGCGAGTGCGGCGGTGGCCGGGCCCGCGATCGGCGGCCTGCTGGCCTCGTACGCGCACTGGCGCTGGATCTTCCTGATCAACCTGCCCGTCGGCGCGGTCGCCCTCTGGCTGGTCGCCCGCCATCTGCGCGAACCGTCCCGTACGCGACCGGCCGCCCGCCCCCGGATCGACTGGCCCGGCGCCCTGGCCGTCTTCGCCGCCGGAACCCTCATGCTCACCGCACTCGTCCAGGGCGGCATCGCCTGGCCCTGGCTCTCCGTACCCTCGCTCGCCCTGATCGGCGCAAGCGCGGTCCTCGTCGCCATCACCGTCGTCATCGAACGCCGGGCCGCGGAGCCGATCATCCCGGGCTGGGTCTGGCGGCGGCGCACCATCGCCGCGGTGAACCTCGCCCTGGGAGCGCTGGGGCTCCTCATGGTCGCCCCCACGGTCTTCCTCCCCACCTACGCGCAGTCCGTCCTCGGCCTCGGCCCGATCGCCGCGGGCTTCGTGCTCTCCGTGATGACCCTGAGCTGGCCGGTCAGCGCCGCCCTGTCCAACCACGTCTACAACCGCATCGGCTTCCGGCAGACCGCGATCATCGGCATCTCCCTCGCCGGCTTGATCCTTGCCGCCTTCCCCCTCCTCCCCTACCCGGGCGCACCCTGGCAGCCGGCCCTGATCATGCTGCTGCTCGGCGCGGCGCTCGGCCTCTTCCAGCTCCCGCTGATCGTCGGCGTCCAGTCGACAGTGGGCTGGTCGGAACGGGGCACCACCACGGCCTCCGTCCTCTTCTGCCGCCAGGTCGGCCAGAGCATGGGCGCCGCGCTCTTCGGCGCCGTCGCCAACACGGTCCTCGCCGCCCGCCTGGACGGCACGGGCGACCTGGACTCGGTCGCGCACGCACTCGCGGACCCGTCGTCGATGACGGCCGAGGCGGCCGACCACCTCCGGCGGGCGGTGGACGCGGCGGTGGACTACGTGTACGTGGGGGCTGCCGCGGCGGCCGGAGTCGCCCTGCTGATCCTGGTGTTCGTCGCCCCGCGCCGCTTCCCGGTCATCGCCGACAAGCCGGAGGATTAAGCGGTGTGCGATCTTCGTGAAGGTCTCGCCGCTCGGGGCCTGCCCCGCCCGAGGCTGGTGACCATGAGAAGGCATCTCACGGCCGCCGGCCTCCTGCCAGGTGCAGGCGCTTGCACAACCGACAAGGACGAGAAGAGCCTCAGCCCTCCGCCGCCGCGCGGCCTCGTCAGTACCTCAGGGCTGTGGCGAGTGGACTCCTGCGCCGCCGCGAAGGTGCGATCAGAAGCACGGCCGGCGCACTGCCCGGCCGCGCAGGGGCCTCCGTCAGCCGAGATGCCAGAGCGCGCCGCCCGCGAGCACCATCACCAGGCCCGCGAAGGCCATGAACGCCCCCATCAGCCGTTGGTACCACGGCTGAGCCCACATCGTGGGCGACCGGTCCAGCTGCCCCAGCTGCGCCCCGCCCAGCAGGTAGCGCTGCCTGATGTTCTCGGCCCGCCGTGTAGCGATCCCCCGCACATTGAACGCCCAGCTCGCACCGCACCACACCGCGATCAGGCCGCCCAGCACGAAAACGGCGATGAGCACCGGCGACGGCGCGTGCGCCCCGGCGGCAAGGTTCATTCCCTCAGTCACAATTCATTCCCCATGGGGTGCATTTAGCTATCGGACCAATCAACAACCCACTTCCCTTCGGCGAACAACCCCTCCAGGGATTCACAATCCTCAACCCAGTAGTCTCCGTACCCGTTCTTGAACTCTCGATCGCATGCCATCGGAATTAGATAGATCTGCGGAGAATCCGGAAGTTCGAAGTGCACGTGTGGAACATCGGGCCAGTGCTCTCCCTGCCCCGGCGTCTGCCGGGGCAGGGAGAGCACTGGCGTCCTCCGCCAGCGTCTCTAGTAGTAGTCCTCATGTCGCCGATCCCGCCCCGTCGGCAAGATCTGCTCCTTATCGAAGTTCACCACTCGATCATATTCATCCAGCATCACTCCATAACTAGGAGGGGTATCGGCATCCTTAGGTTCGGAAATCCCAAGGATCGCGCCCAGCACCCCTTCCAATTCCGGTCGCTCAGGAAAACTGATAACCCGGACTTCCGCATAGAAGTGGAACTCATCTTCCATCATCCGCTCCATGCCAACGATCCCGATACTCTACTTGTGGGTAATTTCCCCGTCGAGGGAAACATTCAAGTGACTTCCATCCCGGCTCAGCCAGCCAAGTTTTGCTCTCCCTGTCTTACTGAGCTGAACATCCCATTCAAAAGGCTGCCCCGCAGTCCGCGATGGGCCCTTGATCCATTCATTACCAAAACGGTCGATGTAACCCTTTCGCGGGCCGCGCAACAGTCCTGAATTCAGCGACGTATTATCCGGTGGGACGAACCGAATCCTTCCGGAATGCGGTAGTTGGGCATCCTTGAGGAGCCCCTTCACGCCGGTTCGCGGCTTCGGAACGGGCTCTTCGCATTTCAGGCCAAGCGGATCGACCCACGTCAGCGGGGCACCGACGTAGGCGTAGGGGTCAGGAGCAGGATCGAGCCCGAGCGGATCAGGGCTCACATAACGTGCGATTTCAGAGTCGTAGTAGCGGAAGTAGTTGTAGTTGAGGCCGGATTCGAGATCGTGATACTGGCCCGGGAAACGAAGCGGGCAGTCCACGGACGACGCAGCATCTGTCCCAGCAGGGAACCGAGTACCCCACAGTGTCGTACGGCGCTGCCATGTCACATCGCCTTCCATGGAAACCAGTTCGGTCGGCGTCCCGACAGTGTCGGCGACGACTGCATGGAAGCGGGTTCCGTACGTAGACCCAGCATCGCCGGCAAGCGCGGAGAGAAGAGATTCACCCGCCTTCCGGAACATCGGCCTGTGGTCGGTCTGAGTGAGCGGACGGTGGGTTCCTGGCGCGTAGTCCCAGGTTGTGACCTTGTCGTCGGGCCCCTTCTGCTCTGCCAACCGGGTGTCGTCCCAGGTGAAGTCCGTGCATTCGGCGACCGAGCCGTCGTCCGCCAGGCACTGCTTGGATATTCGGCGGCCGAGCGGGTCGTACATGTACCGCCAGCGTTCGCCGTCCGGCGTCACCACCTCGACCAAGCGGTCCTCCGCATTCCAGGCGTACGTCCAGGTGCGTTGCTGACCGTTGAGGAGCTTGCGGGTCTTGCGGACCAGACGGCCCTGCGCGTCGTGCTCGTACAGTGTGCGCCCGGCGCGACGGATCAGGGTGCCGTCGAATGCACGATCGCCGGAGGACTCGTGCGCAGGGGCGGTGGCATGGGTGAGGTTGCCCGCCGTGTCGTAGGCGTACGTCTCAGTCCAGCCATGGGCCTGCACACCCGTGACGCGCCCCACACGATCGAGGTCGAACCGGCGTGTGCCCGAAGTCAGTTCGCGGATCTCGGTGAGGTAGCCGTCCTCGCGGTATGCGTAGGTGCGGTGCTGGACGAGCCGGTCCGCCTCACTTCGGTGTGCTCGGGTCAGCGACTGGGTGGTCAACCGGTCGGCCTCGTCCCAGGTTTGATCGAGGGTGACGCCATACCCGAGGCGGCGCTCGGTCTCGCGGCCTGCGGCGTCGTAGGCGAAGGTCAGCACCCCGGCGTCACTGCCCAGTTCGGTGGCCCGGCCCGCCTGGTCGTACGTCCACTGCGAGGAGAGCGCTGACGGGGTAGTCCTCCGGATTCGCCGACCGAGAACGTCGTACGTATAGGTCGTGGTACGACCGTTGACAGTTTCCGCGAGGATATGGGCGAGCGCGTCCCGCTCGATTGCGACCACCGCATGGGAATTGGCCGTATGGATCAGATGGCCCGACGCACCGTAGGTGTACGTAGTGGTATCGCCAGTATCGGTGCGCTGCTCCGTCAGACGTCCGACAGCGTCCCGTGTGAAGCGCAAGGTCTCGCCCGCGCCGTTCGTGCGGGATGCGAGGTCACCCGTCGCGTCGTGCGCGTACCCGAGCGTCCGGCCGTCGAAGTCGGTCTCCGCAATCAGGCGGCCCGCCTCATCGTACTCATACAACCAGGTCAGGCCCTGCGGGTTAGTGACCTTGGTCAGCCGCAGCTCGGTGTCGTAGGCAAAGGAGTATGCCGTTCCGTCCGGTTCAGTCCGGGTCGCGGGCATGTCGAAGTGCGTCACCGAGTGGCGGGTCACATTGCCCGCGGGGTCGGTATGCGTGAGGAGGTTGCCTTCACCGTCCCAGGTCCAGGCTTCTCGCGTGCCGTCCGCGTACGCGCGCCAGTCCGGCTTGCCCTCGGTCGTCCAGCCCATGCGGGTGGCACGGCCCAACGGGTCGATCACTTCGACGATGCGGCCGAAGGCGTCGCGGCGCGCCACCGTGGTGTGCCCGAGTTCATCGATGACAGTGACACCGAGCCCGGCCGCGTTCAATGTGATCTCGCGCCTGTGGCCGAGGGCATCCGTCACGGCGGACAGATGACCCAGCTCGTCGTAGCCGTAACGTGTTTCGGCGCCCAGCGGATCGGTCGTGGTGAGGAGGTTGCCCTGCTCGTCGTATGTGTGACGCCAGGTGGCCCCACCGGACTCGACGACCTCAACGGGCTGGCTGAGCCTGTTGTACGCGGCCCGGATGGCAGAACCGTCCGGCAGGTTCAGCGCGATGAGGTTGCCGGTCTCGTCGTATGCGTAGCGCGTCGTACGGCCCAGCGGATCCGTGACCGAGAGCGGCCTGTCGCCCCTCTCGTGCCACTCGGTGCGCGTCGTGTGGCCGAGCGGGTCGGTCTCCTCGACGACCTGACCCTCGGAGTTGTACCGGTGCTTGGACCGCCGCCCGAGAGAGTCGGTGTACGTGGTCGTGCGCGACTCGTCGTCATAGGCGAGGGCCCCGGAGAGAAAGCCGTCGCTGCCCTCTGTGCGCTCGACGCGGCCGCGGGCGTCGTAGAAGTACGCGAACGAGGTGCCGTTGCGGTCCGTCCAGGAGGCGACCCGGCCTTCCGCGTCATACGTGAAACGCAGGGGCTCGCCACTGGAGTTGATGACTTCGGTGAGGTTGCCAGCCTCGTCGTAGCCGTAGCGCATCACGACCGTACCGCCACCGTTGTGCTGTGTCGGCTCGTACCGTGACGGGGTCTCGTCGAGCAGGCGCAGGGCGGTGATGCGCGGGCCCTGCGTGTCGACGGCGAGGTAGTAGCCGCCGGAGTGGCGCAGCGCGGTGGGGATGCCGTCAGCAGTGCGTTCGACATCGATGCGGGCGCCGTTGCGGTCGTGCCAGCTGTCCACAGGGAGGTGGACAGTTCCGAGCGTGTCCGAGGGAACGGGACTGCTGAAGCTTCGTACGACCCCGGAGACCGGGTCGGTGATGGTCATGACGCCGTCGGGCTTGCCGTCCCACTCCAGCGGCCACAGGGCGCCCTTCACCGGGAGGACGGGTTCACTCACCTGCGGCACCGGATAGACGAGGCGCATACCGTCCGCGGCGGCGAACACGACGCCCTCGGCGTCGAGTTGGATGCACTCGTCGAGTGTGGAGACCCAGGTGGGGCCGAAGGACATTCCCGCCCGGTACGTGGACAGGTGGGTACGCTCAAAGGCCAGCGGGAGGCTCGCCGGCAGCGTGAGGTCGGTCTGCGTCATCAGCATGGCGCCGGTCGCCACGTCGATCGGCTCTCCGACGCACGGCGTCTTCTTGGCCGGGCGGGCCGCAGGCCCCAGTTCAACGAGGTCGGGCCGCAGAGTCGGCGGTCGCAGCATCAGGGGCGTTTCGTTGAACTTCCCGAACAAGCTCCCCTCGGCTCCGGCCTTCGCCAAACCGCTCGCCCCGCCGAACGCCCCGCCGTAGATCATGCCGTCTTTCGCCGCGGCATTGATCTCGTCCAGGCTGAAGCCCTTCTGCAGCCCGGTGGCTTTCTTCATTGGCTGGGCCACGGCCAGGTCGATGGCCACCGACTCCACGCCGCCGAAGGCCGCGGCGACCACGGCGCCCGCGGCGATTTCGGCGACCGTGGTCGTGACGGCGACTCCCAGCGTGCCGGCGAGTTCGAGGATGGCTTCGGCTGCTATCGCCGAAGCCCCCGCCGATATGCCCGCCGTGAACCAGGCGAGCCCGAGGCCTGCCACGATGATGGTGGCGTCGATGGCGAGCTCTGTCTGAAGCTTGTTGATGGCGTCATCGACGGCGCCGGCGAGCTTGTCCAGCATCTCCGCCATCTTGCGGGCCGCCTTCGCCATGTCACTGAGCCAGCCCGCGTCCTTCCCCTTGGCGTAGCGCTCCCAGAACACCTCGAACGCGTCGATCGCCTCACCCTTGTTGTTGTGGATGAGGGATGCGGCCGCGTTGTTGACCGGGGTACGTACGTCGTCGACGGCACCGGCGAAGGCCCGCCAGGCATCGGCGGCCTTGCGCAGGGTGCCGGAATCGGCGTCGGGCCACCACATGCCGAGCTTGAGCAGGATCTCCTTGGCCTCGTCCTCGACGCTCACTTGGCACCCTCGCCGTCGATTTTCGCCTTCGCCTTGGTGAACATCCCGGCGATCAACTGCTCATTGTCGACATGCCCGTCCGCCATGTCCGACATCGCCTCATGAATGCTGGTCAGTCCGAGGACGAGGATGCCGGCGGCCCGCTCGATGGCCTTCTGCTGGGGGTGGTAGGCGTCGTAGAACTTCTTGCCCGGCTCATCGTCTCCCCAGGGGGCACCAAGCCCGTCCAGGGTGGTGACCAGCGTCGTCAAGGCCGTACTGAGGTTCTTGGCCTGCTCGTGGAAGACCGGCGCCGTCAACTTGATGTCGGCCGTGTTGATTTCCAGGACCTTGCCGTCGCCCTTGCCATCGCCCATGCGATGCCTCCCCCGTTGCCTACTGCGAATCCCGACCCTAGGGGGCTTGGTTCAAGAGATCACCAAGTGCTTGCCATGCGTGGGCAACGAATCAAGTGCAAGCGGATGTAACTGCCGTAGGTCCACGGCGCGTTCTCTCAGCAACGACGCCGATCGTCATCGTCCCTGCATCCAGCTCAACCGACACCAAGCCATGTGCCGTCCATGCTCCTCAGGACGGCACACAACCCCGTCAGCCCTCCGCCGCCGCGCGGCCCGTCAGCGTCGCCAAGCTGTGGCGGATGTGCGCCATATGCGCGGCCATCTCCTCGCGGGACCTCTCGTGCTCGCGCAGCACCCGCTCCGTCTCGCGCGCGATCCGCTCCTCGCGGGCCCTCGCCTCGGCGATCAGCGCGGCGGCTCGTGCCTCCGCGTCCTCCTGGCCGGGGCGGGTGTTCTCCTCCGCCTCGGCGAAGGTGCGCGTGGCCTCGGCGAGTCCGGCCTCGGCGTACGCGGCCAGCTCGGCATGGCGCGCGTCCAACTCGTGCTCGTGGTATGCGAGTTCGCGCTCCATCGCCTCCCAGCGCTCGGCCTGCTCCTGCTCCAGGTCGGCCAGCATGACCTCGGAGCGGCGGCGCATCTCCTTCCAGGCGGCCACGGCCTCGCCGCGCCGCTCCTTCACCTCGAGGCGGGCCTCGATACGGGTCTCGTCGGCCGTGGTCTGCGCGGCGAGCGCGAGCTGCTGGGCGCGCGCTTCGGAGTCCGCCCGGAGCGCCTCGGCATACTCACGGGCCTCCTCGCGCGCCTGGCGAGCGTCCGCGTCGGCGGCGTCCCACACGGCCTGGGCCTCGTCCCGCGCCGCGGCCAGCAGGTGTTCGGCCTCCTCCACGGTCAACGCCAGCAGGTACTGGGCGCGGCTACCGAGACTCTCGTAGGTCTGCGGGGTGAGCGCCGAGACGACCTCGCGCAGGCTGACGGCCTCCGCCTCCATCTCCCTGGCGAGGACGGTGAGACGCGCCGCACGTTCCCAGGCGTCGTCGCGGTCCTGGGACAGAGCGGTGACGTAGGCGTCGGTCTCCTTCACGTGGTAGCCACGGCCCCGTACGGCTACGAAGCCGTGAGGTGACACCGATGCAGCACTCATCCTTCAAGCCTCTCCGACACACGACGCAATTGGCGCACATCCTGCTAGATCCAAGCGAAATGCTCATAACGCGACACTCCACCTGTCGATACTGGTCAAGAATGCATCATTGGGCGAAAGAAGCCGGAAACAGGACAAACAGCAGGACGCTCAGCCTGCCGTTGACTCTCCGTACGACGTCGGCCCTTCCTGCCAACCCGTCCCCGGTGCCTGAGTGAGCGTCATGTTCGTGAAGATTTGGTGAGGCTCTCTGTGGTCAGCTCCCGGCGCGGCGGAACACCCTCCCGCGCGGCGGCAGACAAGAAAGCGCCCGGCCTGTGTCGTACAGGCCGGGCGCCTCAGTCATCCACACGGTCGCCTTACAGCAGTCCGTCCCACATCTGCTCCAGCAGCACCGACCACCAGCTCTCCGGCGACGCCAGCGCCGCCGGGTCCAGGGCCGCGAGCTGCGCCTGGAAATCGACCGTCCAGCGGCCGGCCTGCTCCGGGTTGAGGCTGAAGCGCAGCCGCCACATCCGGCCGAGCAGCGCCAGGCAGCGTACGAACTCCGGAAGGCCGCTGTTCACGAACTGCGGCGCCACCGGCTGGCCGCCCGGCCCCGCCTCCACCGGTACGGCCACAATGTGCGCCGTGCCGTACTGGACACAGATCGCCCGGCCGAAGTCACTGCCCACCACCAGGTACGAGCCCGCGTCCGCCGCCGGCTGCAGCTGACGCTGCGCCGCGAGCTCCGCCAGCGTCGGAACGACCGGCTGGGCCGGCTGCGCCCAGAAGAACGGGTTGAAGTCGCCCGGCAGACCCGCCCAGACCAGAGTGGCCGCCACGACCTCCGGCACACCCTGACGCGAGACAGCCCGCTGGTCGAACCGGCAGATGCCCTGCGGGCCGAACGCGGCCACCAGCTCCTGCGCGATCCCCTCCGGAGGGATCGGCGGGGCCGGCGGCACCTGCGGCAGCGGGGCCCGGACCGGCGCGGGGCGCGCCGGACCGTCCGCGACCTGGTGCAACTCACCCTGGTGGGTGAGCAGATGCTGCATGCCCTGCTGTCGGCTGGCGTGATCCCTGCCGTACGGCGCGACGGAGGTGATCCGCACCTGCGGCCAGGTTTCCCGGATCATCCGGGCGCAGTAGCCGCCGGGCAGCTCGCACGACTCCAGCTCGGTGTGGAGCTCGAGCACCTGCTGCGGCGGCACGTTCATGGCGCGCAGCTCGTGCAGGATCTGCCACTCCGGATGCGGAGTCCCGGGCGCCGAACGGCGGATCAACTGGGCCTCGGAGCCGTCGGGCGCGCGGTAGCGCAGCACGGCCTGATAGCCGGGGCCGACGGTCGGCATACCGCTCGGCTGCTGCGGATAGCCGTAGGCGGGCGGCTGACCACCCTGCTGCGGCAGCGGCGGCTGCGGTACGGGACCGGGCGGCGCGCCGGGAGGTGCGCCGAGAGGTGCACCGGGCGGACCGGGCGGCTGCGGCGCGCCGGGACCCATCTGGGCCGGTCCGGCCAGCATGGTCGCGGCGTGGTGGACGCCACCACCGGGAGGACCGGGCGGCGTCGGCGCACCGGGCGGACCGGGCGGCTGCGGAACCCCGGGCGCACCCGGAGCCCCCGGCGGACCGGGCGGCTGAGGCGCACCCGGACGACCCGGACCACTGGGACCACCCATCTGGCTCGGGTCCGCCAGCATCGTCGCCGCATGGTGGACACCACCACCCGGCGGAGCGGGAGGAGCAGGCGGACCGGGCGGCTGCGAGCCCTCGGGGCCGAGCTGCGAGACGAGCTGCGTCGGCAGATAACCGCCCGCCGGAGCACCTGGCGCGCCCGGACCCGACGGCGGCGGCGTCGCGCCCGGCCGCGCACCCGGAGTACCGGGAGCACCGGGCGGCGGCGGCGTCGTAGAGCCGCTGCCGCGCGAGGCGCGCGGCGTTACGACCGCCTTGCTCGTCGCCGCGTCCGCGATGTCACTGGCCCCCGCGCCCGGGCGCGGGGGCGCACCGGGCGGCGGCGACTGCGGCGTCTGAGACGAATGCGGTGACTGCGGCTGGGGCGAATGCGGTGACTGCGGCTGGGGCGAATGCGGTGACTGCGGTGACTGCGGCCCGCCGGGCTGCGGGCCCAGCGCCGGGGCGACCGCGGTCCGCGGCAGCCGGCTGCCGCCCGACATCAGCGCGGTCGGCGCCTCCGCGCCGGTGACCGGCGGCGGGGCGTCATCGCCATCGGTCCCGGAGATCGGCGGCGCGAACACCGTGGCCGGCAGCGGTACGGACGCGTCGTCGGAACCGGCGCTGGTGTCCGTCCACGGAGTCGCTCCCGACGGTGTGGCGGGCACACCCTCGGAAGCCGTCGGCTCGTAGTCGCCGCCACCACCGGCGCTGGGCCACACGGACCCGCCCTGCGAGGCATTGCCGCCGGAGGAACCGGGCTCGGGCCACGCCGAGCCGGGCGCGGACGAACTCCCGCCCGCCTGGGAGGCGTTGCTGTCCCGCGCAGGTGACGCGGGGGCGGACCAGTCGGCCCCCGCAGACGGCCCGCGTGAAGCCGCACCCGCACCCGCAGGCTCCGGCGACCCCGAAGGCGTACTGGAAGGCGTCCCCGAAGGGGAACCTGAAGGCGTGTCCGAAGCCGCGCCGGACGCCACACCCGAAGCGCGCTCCGGCGACCTGCGGTCCGGGATCCCGATCTTGTCCGCCGCCTCCTGGAGCCACTCCGGCGGGCTCAACAGGAACGACGTCTGATTCAGATCGATACGCTGCGGCGGCTCCGGCGCTGCCGCGGACTCCTCCTGTATCCCGTACTCCTCCTCGTACCGGCGGATAACCTCACCCACCGGCAGTCCCGGCCACAGCGTCGCCTCACCACTGTCCCGGGCGATCACCAGCCGCTGCTGCCCGCCGTCCGAACGAGCCCCGCCCTCGCGGTCCTCCGCCCACACCACAAAGCCCAGCTCGAACTCCCTTACCCGCACCTCACGATGCTGGTACGCGGGCACATCGCCGTTGACCCACTCTTCCGCGCGCTCCTGCGCCTGCGCGAAGGTCACCATCGGACCGTCACCCCTCGTCCGAGATCGGGACGGCGCGCGCGAAGCCGCCGTCCACCATCAGGTTCGCCACGGTCTCCAGCTCCGGCGGATTGCCCGCCAGACGCTGCAGAAAACCGTCGAAGTCGTCGCCGCACGGCAGCAGCAGCCGCTCCACGCGCTCCTGCACGCTCCAGCCGTTCTGGTCCCGTGCGTCGTCGTACGCGCAGAACCACACCGAGCCGACTGCCGAGCCCTTGACCTTCACCGCCAGAATCCCGCCCTGGACGAACGCAACTCCCAAGTAATCCTTGGTCAGATGGTCCCGCAGGCACTTGTTGAGATACAGCAGGTCATTGACCGCGGCCTCGTCCCGCACCGTGAAGAACGGCTGGTCGACCAGCAGCCCCAGCTCGGCGTCGAGCGCCGCCCCGACCGGAGCGCAACCGCCCGCCGCCTTCAGGAAGGAGCGGTACGCCCCCGGCAACCGGTAGCCCAGATCCTCCTCGACACTCAGCAGCTGCTGCTCGCTCACCGACACAACGCCCTTCGGCAGACCGAAATGCGCGGGCCGGGTCTCCTGCAGCGGACGCGTACCCCGCTTGCTCTGGTCCACCGGCGTCGTCGTGAGACCTCCGTGATGCCGCAGCAGCGCCTTCACCTCGACGGGCACCAGCTCCAGCCGACGGGTGCCCGGCACGTGGTGCCAGGTCCAGCCGTGCGGAGTGGCGACCGAAGGAATCGTGTCCCACAGCGCATGACCGTCGGCGTGCAGCGCCGCATTCGCCGATACGTAATCGGTGAGCCGCAGCTCGTCCACGCCGAAGCCCTCCGGGGGCTCCGCGATCTCTGCGGCGGCACGCGCGTAAGGCGAGAAGACCGGATAGCCGTTGTCGTCCACACGCACACCCCTGGGGTGGCGAGAGGCCCGGACCGGGTCCGGGAAGTTCACGACTTGCCCGGCGTAGGCCGCATTCGGTGGCGCGGCTTGCTGCCCGAGCCGACCTGTCGTCATGGCGGATGCCCCCTGCTGCTTCTGGCTGGTTCAGGACAGCCTATGCGGTGGGGCAATAGGGAGGACCGACGCTCTGCTTCCATCACGAAGGGTCACATACAAGTGACCGAATGACGAAGAGGCGACACGTTTCAGCCCCCAGCTTCCACACCACCCGTCCCATTTGGCAGGCTGTCCCGCAACTCGGGGGAGTGCAGGGAGGGAACGAGCACACCATGCACACAGCGCAACCAAATGCTTCAGGTGATCCACGCCTCAGTTGGAGCAGTACGGACGCCGGCCGCCCGCCCGCACTGGGTCACCGACGCGACGGAATCCTGCCCGCCGTCGCGGCAGCACTCTCCGTACGCGGCGAGACCCTCACCTGCACCGCGGGCAAGGCCGACCAGCCACCCGTACTTCACGCGCTCGTACAGGATTTCCTCGACACCCTCACCAGCGGCGAGCGCGAACGCTTCACCGGCCGCTGTCCGGAGGCAATCCTGCTCTCGCGGCATCTCACCGCCGCGGAAACTCAGCGCTCGAAGCGGGCCCAGCGCAAGCCACTGACCCACAGCGAGGCGAAGCGGACCTTCAAACAAGCGAAACTGACGGCACGTCGCATCCGCGAGGACGGCGATCCGCTGCACGGCAGTTACGCACCACCCTGCCGTTCCTGCGCGGCGATGCTCGACCACTTCGGCGTACGCACCGTCGACCCGACCGCGACCCAGAACGGCTGACCCCGCACCAATGCCCGACCACCTCAGCACCACCCGGTTCCCGGTCGCCGTCGACGCCGCCCTGCGCGACGCGGGCTGGCAGCCCGGCCGTTGGGACATCAAGCAGGCCGAGCACTGGGCCGACACCCTGCGCTCGTACGCCTCACCGGCGGGCCACCGGCATGTGGTCTTCCCGGCGGCCGTCGAAGCCTGGGCGGAGTTCGGCGGACTGCGCGTGACGGCGCCCGGTCCGGGACGGCACACGGCGCCCGTACCGGTGCACTTCGACCCGCTCGCCGGGCTCCACCTCGCGCGCACTCTCGCGGACCTGGGGCGCGCGCTCGACACGGAGGTCTCGCCGCTCGGGGAGGAGGGCGACAGCCAGGCCGTACTGGCCATCGATGTCGAGGGCCGGGTCTACAGCCTCGACCACACCGGCGACTGGTACCTCGGGCCGGACATCGACCAGGCGCTGGCCACCATGGTCACGGGCGTCCAGCCGGTCCGCCTGACCCTGGGCTGAGCGACCGCGGCGACGACCACCGAGCGCGCCGCGAGACCCTCTGCCGGGACCCCCGAGCCTGATCCGAACCGGGGCCGGGCCCGGAACCCGGACCCGAGCCGACCGCCGAACCGGACCGCCGGCCCGCACCCGAGCCTGGACCTGGACCTGGACCGAGACCGGAACCCGAACCGGGCCGCCGGCCCGCACCCGCACCCGCCCCACCGCCTCAGACCTGCTCGGCGTACCCGTCCCGGTCGGGCAGCACCGCGGACACCCGGAAGCCGCCCGCGTCCGTCGGCCCGGACACGAACACCCCACCCAGCGCCATCACCCGCTCCCGCATCCCCACCAGGCCGTTGCCACCGCTCGGCAGCCGCGCGGCCGCGTCACCGCCACTCGCGTCCGGAGCGCCGTTCTCCACCTGCATCGCGACCTCAGCGCCACGGTGCGCGAGCCGCACCATCACCTTCGCGCCGACCGCGTGCTTGTGGACGTTCGTCAAGGCCTCCTGAACCACCCGGTACGCGGTCTGCTCCACCTCCGGCGCGTACTCCCGCGCCTCGCCCTGCACCGCGAGCTCCACGACCATCCCCGCCTGCCGGGACTGCCCGACCAGACCCTCGAGATCCGCGAGACACGGACCGTCCTCGGCCGCGGCCGCGGCAGCCGCCGCCGCGGCAGCACCGACAGCTGCCAGCGGCACCGGAGTCACCACCCGCTGTTCGCTCTCCCCGGCCCGCAGCACGCCGAGCATCTCGCGCAGTTCGGTGAGCGCCTGCCGTCCCATGTCCCCGACCAGCGCCGCATTCTTCACCGCCTTCTGCGGATCCTTCAGCGCGACCGCCTGCAAGGCGGCCGCATGCACCACCATCAGGCTCACCCGGTGCGCCACAACGTCGTGCATCTCCCGCGCGATACGGGTCCGCTCCTCGGTACGCGCCCACTGCGCCCGCTGCTCCGCCCGGTCGGCCAGGAGCGACAGCTCCTGCTCCAGACTGACCGCGCGCTCCCGAAGGCTCTCCATCAGCCGCCGCCTGGCCCCTATGTAGAGGCCGAACAGCACGGGCGGCGCGGTCAGCCCGAGCGCCATGAAGCCGGCCATCGTCGGTACGTACCAGGCTCCGGGCTCCGGATCGAAGTCCGCGGACGACACTTCCTGTCGTACGCGTACGAACGTCACGATCATCGTCGCGGCCAGCGACATCCCGGCGAGTGTCGCGGTGATCCGGCGCGGCACCTCGGAGGCGGCGAGCGAGTAGAGCCCGACCACGCCCATCAGATAGCCCATCTCGGCGGGCGTGGTCGCGATCGACACCAGCACCACGGCGATCGGCCAGCGCCGCCGCAGCACCAGCACGGACCCGACGATCAATCCGAACAGCACTCCGACGGGTACGGGAATCGATGCCTTGTCGGCGAACCCCACACCCTCCAGAGCGCACTCAAAGGCGGAGACAAGCCCCAGCCCCACATCCAAGGCGACACTGCGCCGCCGTCCCCACCACAGCCAGCTGCGGGCGGTCGTGCCCGTGCCGTCCTGGTGTGCCCCCGTTACGGTCATGTCTTCCAGCGTACGGGCGGGCGCGAGTCATTTTCCTGGGAGTGCGACAGCAGGGAAGGAGTTCGAACACGCACGAAACAAGCGCTGATCGCACGATCTGGTGAATTGAGCCGCTTTCGTCCTGGACGGTCACCACGAGCGCCGATCTTTACCGTCGCAGAGAAGGCGCTTGGTACGGCATAGTGTTGGGTGCCGATTCGGCGGCCTGACGTAATGTTCGGTTTAGCCGTGTTCTATCCCCCGTGGTGTAATTGGCAGCACTGAGGCTTTTGGTGCCTTATGTCCGGGTTCGAGTCCTGGCGGGGGAGCATCTCACTTCGGGTCCTGACCTCCACGGTCAGGACCCGCGCTTATTTCGCCCCCGAAACCCCCCGGTATCCTTCGGATGTCCACCACCCGAAGCCGAAGGGCATTCCCGTGAGCGCCAACCGCCCGGCAGCCGTCGTCGTCCTCGCAGCGGGTGAGGGCACCCGCATGAAGTCGAAGACCCCCAAGGTCCTGCACGAAATCTGCGGGCGCTCGCTCGTCGGACATGTCGTCTCCGCGGCCCGCGAGCTCGATCCCGAGCATCTCGTCGTCGTTGTCGGCCATGCGAGTGAGCAGGTCAAGGGCCATCTGACCGAGCAGTACGCCGGTACCCGCACCGCCTACCAGGCCGAGCAGAACGGCACCGGGCACGCCGTCCGGATGGCGCTCGAGGAGCTCGGCCGGACCCCCGAGGGCACCGTCGTCGTCGTGTGCGGCGACACTCCCCTGCTCTCCGGCGAGACCCTGACCGCGCTCGCCGCCACGCATGCCGCCGACGGCAATGCCGTCACCGTGCTCACCGCCGAGGTCCCGGACTCGACCGGCTACGGCCGCATCGTGCGCGACAGCGCCACCGGCGCCGTCACCGCGATCGTCGAGCACAAGGACGCCACGGACGACCAGCGCGCGATCCGGGAGATCAACTCCGGTGTCTTCGCCTTCGACGGGCAGCTGCTCGCGGACGCGCTGGGCAAGGTGCGTACGGACAACAGCCAGGGCGAGGAGTACCTCACCGATGTGCTGGGGATCCTGCGCGAGGCCGGTCACCGGGTCGGCGCCTCCGTCGCCGGCGACCACCGGGAGATCCTCGGCATCAACAACCGCGTGCAGCTGGCCGAGGCGCGCAAGCTGCTCAATGAGCGCCTCCTCGAGCGGGCGATGATGGCCGGTGTCACGGTCGTCGACCCGGCGTCGGTGCTCGTGGATGTGACGGTGACGTTCGAGCCGGACGCGATCGTGCACCCCGGTACGCAGCTGCTGGGTGCCTCGCATCTCGCCGAGGGCGCCGAGGTCGGCCCCAACTCGCGGCTGAAGGACACGGTCGTCGGCGCGGGTGCCCGGGTGGACAACACGGTGGCGGACTCCGCGGTGGTGGGCGAGGGGGCATCGGTCGGCCCGTACGCGTATCTCAGGCCCGGCACGAAACTCGGTGTGAAGGCCAAGGCCGGCACGTATGTGGAGATGAAGAACGCGACGATCGGCGAGGGCACGAAGGTGCCGCACCTCTCCTATGTGGGTGACGCGACGATCGGCGAGTACACGAACATCGGCGCGGCGAGCGTGTTCGTGAACTACGACGGCGAGGCGAAGCACCACACCACGATCGGCTCGCACTGCAAGACCGGCTCGGACAACATGTTTGTGGCTCCTGTCACGATCGGGGACGGGGCGTACACGGCGGCGGGTTCGGTCATCACCAAGGATGTGCCTGCTGGTTCGCTCGCCGTGGCCCGCGGCCAGCAGCGGAATATCGAGGGTTGGGTGGCTCGCAAGCGTCCTGGCAGTGCCTCCGCGCAGGCGGCTCAAGTGGCAACGGAACAGGTCACCGAGGGGAACTGACCGGAAACGGGTGCGTCCAACTCGGCGTACCGTGATACGTGCACACAAATTCGGCTGGCTCGCGATCAGTATGTCCGTGGCCAGAGAACACGTCTGAGGAGACAGTGCTGTGACCGGGATCAAGACGACCGGCGAGAAGAAGCTGATGCTCTTCTCCGGCCGCGCCCACCCCGAGCTGGCCGAGGAGGTCGCACATCAGCTGGGTGTCGGCCTGGTGCCGACGAAGGCTTTCGACTTCGCGAACGGTGAGATCTACGTCCGCTTCCAGGAGTCGGCCCGTGGTGCCGACTGCTTCCTGATGCAGAGCCACACGGCTCCCATCAACAAGTGGATCATGGAACAGCTGATCATGATCGATGCGCTGAAGCGGGCCTCGGCCCGGAGCATCACCGTGATCATCCCGTCGTACGGCTACGCCCGGCAGGACAAGAAGCACCGCGGTCGTGAGCCGATCTCGGCCCGGCTGGTCGCCGACCTGCTGCAGACCGCGGGTGCTCACCGCATCCTCACCGTCGATCTGCACACCGATCAGATCCAGGGCTTCTTCGACGGCCCGGTGGACCATCTCTCCGCGCTGCCGGTGCTCGCCGACTACGTGGGCGCGAAGGTGGACCGCAACAAGCTGACCGTCGTCTCCCCCGACGCCGGCCGGGTGCGCGTCGCCGACCGCTGGTGCGACCGCCTGGACGCTCCGCTGGCGATCGTCCACAAGCGCCGCGACAAGGACGTCGCCAATCAGGTGACGGTGCACGAGGTCGTGGGTGAGGTCGAGGGCCGCGTCTGCATCCTCGTCGACGACATGATCGACACCGGTGGCACGATCTGCGCCGCGGCGGACGCGCTGTTCGCGCACGGCGCGGAGGACGTCATCGTGACGGCGACGCACGGCATCCTGTCCGGGCCGGCGGCGGACCGTCTGAAGAACTCCAAGGTGAGCGAGTTCGTCTTCACGAACACGCTGCCCGACCCGGGCGACCTGGAGCTCGACAAGATCACGGTGCTGTCGATCGCGCCGACGATCGCGCGCGCGGTACGTGAGGTGTTCGAGGACGGTTCGGTGACGAGCCTCTTCGAGGAGCAGGGCTGAGTTCGTTACGAGAACGGGCCGCTTCCGCTTGGGGGCGGCCCGTTTTCATGCCCGCAGCCTCATGCCGGCTCACGTCGGCACGTCGCCCGCAGCGCATCGGCTCTTGATCGATTGGGTGACTCGGGGGGCTCCGAGTAGACTGTGCAGGTTGCTCGGCGAGGGAGGCCGTACTCATATGTACGGCGGTCCGTTATCGACGCGCTCTTCGTAGCAGGCCTGTCGTGGCCGGGTGACCGCCACCAGATCTATCTGCAATACGAGGAGTGCACATGTCCGAGGTGAAGCTCGCCGCCGACATCCGTTCGGAGTTCGGCAAGGGTGCTGCCCGTCGCGTCCGCCGCGAGCACAAGGTTCCCGGTGTTCTCTACGGTCACGGTTCCGACCCGATCCACATCACGCTGCCGGGCCACGAGCTGCTGCTCGCCCTGCGTACCCCGAACGTTCTGATCTCCCTGGACATCGAGGGCAAGAACGAGCTGGCCATCCCGAAGTCGGTCCAGCGCGACCCGCTGAGGGGCTCCATCGAGCACGTCGACCTGCTCCTCGTGAAGCGCGGCGAGAAGGTCAACGTCGACATCCCCGTCCACACCGAGGGCGAGCTGGCCCCGGGTGCGTACCTGGTCGAGCACGTGCTGAACGCCCTGCCGGTCGAGGCCGAGGCCACGCACATCCCGGAGTCCGTCACGGTCTCCATCGCGGGCCTGGAGGCCGGCGACTCCATCCTCGCCAAGGACGTGCCGCTTCCGTCCGGCACGACCCTGGCCGTCGAGGACGACACCGTCGTCCTGCAGGTCCTGGCCGCGCAGGCCGAGGAGCCGGCCGCCGAGGGCGAGGGCGAGGGCGAAGAGGCCGCCGAGGCCTGAGCCGTACGCTCTGCTCGGCCTGGCCCGGCTCTGCCCGGCTTGGCTTGACGGGGTGGCGGGCTGCGGCCCGCCACCCCGTTTCCTGTATCTGTACCTCTACCTGCTGTACCTGTACCTGTACCTGCTGTACGTATGCCGTATGCGAGGAGACGCAGCGCAGATGTCCGACGCGAACGCCCCCTGGCTCGTCGTGGGCCTCGGCAACCCCGGGCCCGACTACGCCGCGAACCGGCACAACGTCGGGTTCATGGTCGCCGACCTCCTCGCCGAGCGCATCGGCGGCAAGTTCAAGCGTGCGCAGAAGGCTCAGGCGCAGCTCGTCGAGGGCCGGATCGGCTCGCCGGGTCCGAGTGGCCGTCGGGTTGTGCTGGCCAAGCCCATGTCGTACATGAATCTCTCCGGCGGTCCGGTCACGTCGCTGCGTGACTTCTACAAGGTGCCGACCGCGAATATCGTCGCGATCCACGATGAGCTGGACATCGACTACGGCGCGCTGCGGCTCAAGCTCGGCGGCGGCGACAACGGGCACAACGGTCTGAAGTCGATGACCAAGTCGATGGGCGCGGACTACCACCGGGTGCGGTTCGGGATCGGCCGTCCGCCGGGCCGGATGCAGGTCGCGGATTTCGTTCTGAAGGACTTCTCGTCCACGGAGCGCAAGGAGCTGGCGTATCTCGTGGACCGCGCGGCGGATGCGGTGGAGTGTCTGGTGACCGAGGGCCTGGAGCGGGCTCAAAGTACGTACAACTCCTGATAAAGCCGGGCCGCGAGTTGACCGGGCGCGCGTGCATGGCCAAGGATCGCGGCCCATGAGCCCGAAGCGGACCCGCATGCTCCTTTACGGCCAACGGGCGGCGATGGCGTGTGTTGCCGCGCTGCTGCTCGTCGCCGGCGTCTGGTCGTCCTGGGGCACGGCTCAGCACGTCCTGCTGGCCAAGGGCCGTGAACACGGCACCCTGAAGATCGCCAGTTGCGGCAAGGACACCTGCACGGGCCCGTACGAGCCCGAGGACCCGGCCGCTCCCCGCTCCGGCGTGACCATCGACAAGTCGGTTGCCGTGCGGAAGGGCGCGAAGCTCGCGGTCGTGGTGAAGCCCGGTACGGACGAGGTGGTGCGGACGGGCACGGCGGGTGCTCTGTTCGCCTGGCTCCCGCTCGGCGGCGCGCTGGTTCTGGCCGGTCTGGTGATCGGCGGCGGACTGCGGCTGACGCGCGTGGCCTGGGTAACGGCGGCGGCGGGCGGGGCGCTGCTGGTGGGGGCGTTCTTCGCGCTCTGAACGATCCGGCTCCCTTACCGGAACGTCACATTCACCTGATCGTTATCCAGGACTATTGGGACAAGTGTCAGCGCTTGGGGCGGATGCGTCACGAGGTGTCTTGACCGGACCGCGCGTTCACAGGACGCTGAGCCGCCCCCCACGGCATCCGTCCTCTCTCACGTTGGATTGCCCATGCGCACCCTCATGTCCTCCGGCGCACTGGTGGCGGCAGCGGCGCTCTCGCTGCTGGCCGCGCCTTCCGCGCTCGCCACCCCTCCCGGCGACAACGGCACCGTGAAAATCCACGATGCCAAGACCGGTGAAGAACTCCGCAAGAACGAACCGCACGTCTGCTCCTTCTATCTCGACGCCTTCGGTTTTGACGCCCGTCAGCAGGTCGACTGGCACATCGAGGCCTGGGCCCCGACCGCCGACGTCAAGGGCGAGACGGTTCAGTCCGGTTCGCTGACGCTCGACGGCGACGGCCACGGCAGGACCACGGATCTGGGTCTGCCCGACGGCCACTACAAGCTGTTCTGGAACTTCGACGGCGAGCACGGCCGGGCCAAGCACAAGGTCTTCTGGACCGACTGCGGAAGCGAGGACTCGAAGCCGGACGACAAGCCGAGCGCCACGGTGAGCGACAAGCCGGGCGAGCAGCCGAGTGAGCAGCCGTCCACGCCGGCCGGGACAGCGACCGCCCCGACCGCCGCGGGCGACTCGAAGCCGAGCGCGGCGCCGAGCGCCGACGGCACCTCTGGCGACCTCGCCGAGACCGGCAACGGCGCGCCCATCGGCATGCTCGCGACGCTCGCGGTCGCGCTGGTCGCGGGCGGCGGCTATCTGCTGGCCCGTCGCCGCACGGCCCAGCGGCACTAAGAAGCGCTGCGAGGCGCTGCGAGGCGCTGAGAAGGGTGCCCCCCGCCAGGGGACTCCGGCGGGGGGCACCGCGTATCGCATACCCGTGCTTGTCCCGCCGCGCGGCAACGGGTGCGGGGCGCAGCCCCGGGATGCACCGGGACGACGGATGCCCCGCACCTCACGGCGCAGGGCATCCGCCATACATCCGGCCGCGGGCGTCAGCCCGTGTTGCGCAGGCCCGCCGCCACACCGTTGACCGTGAGCAGCAGCGCCCTCGACAGCAGCGGGTCCGCCTCCTCGCCGCGCTTTGCCGCCGCGCGCTGGCGGGCGAGCAGTGAGACCTGGAGGTAGGAGATCGGGTCCAGGTACGCGTCCCGGATGCCGAACGTCTGTTGCAGCGCGGGGTGTGAGTCGAGCAGCTGCTCACCGCCCGTGATCCGCAGCACCTCGCGTACCGTCAGTGCGTGCTCGGCCTCGATGGTGGCGAAGACGTGCTTGAGGTTCTCGGGCACGAGCGTGTCGACGTAGTGGCGGGCGATCCGCAGATCGGTCTTCGCCAGCGTCATTTCTACGTTGGCGATGAAGTTGCGGAAGAAGTGCCACTGCTCGTGCATCTCGTCCAGGACCGTGTCCAGGCCGGCCTCACGCAGCGCCTTCAGTCCTGACCCGACGCCGAACCAGCCGGGCACGATCTGCCGTGACTGCGTCCAGCCGAAGACCCACGGGATGGCGCGGAGGCCGTCGAGACCGGCGCCGGAGTCCGGCCGCCGGGAGGGGCGCGAGCCGAGGTGGAGGTCGGCGAGCTGGTCCACCGGGGTGGCTGCGAAGAAGTACGCGGGCAGGTCCGGGTCCTCGACCAGACGCCGGTAGGTGGCGTGCGCGGCGTCCGACACGGTGTCCATGGCCGCGTCCCAGCGGGCCAGCGCCTCGTCGGACTGGCGCGGCGCCGTGTGCAGCGCGGAGGCCTGCAGTGTGGCCGCGACTGTGAGTTCCAGGTTCTCCCTGGCGAGCGACGGGATGAGGTACTTGTCGGAGATGACCTCGCCCTGCTCGGTCACCTTGATCTCGCCCTCGAGGGTGCCCCACGGCTGCGCGAGGATCGCGTCGTGGGAGGGGCCGCCGCCGCGGCCGACGGTGCCGCCGCGACCGTGGAAGAGCCGCAGCCGTACGCCGTACCGGTGTGCCACGTCGCGCAGTCGCCGCTGCGCCCGGTGGATCTCCCACTGCGAGGTGGTGATGCCGCCGAACTTGGACGAGTCGGAGTATCCGAGCATGACCTCCTGGACGTCACCGCGGAGCGAGACGAGCCTGCGGTACGAGGGGTCGGCGAGCATCGCGTCGAGGATGACGTCCGCGGCCTTCAGCTCGTCGGTCGTCTCCAGCAGGGGCACGATGCCGATCTTTGCCCAGCCCGCGTGCAGATCGATCAGACCGGCCTCGCGTGCGAGCACCGCCGCCGCGAAGACGTCGTCCGCGCCCTGGCACATCGAGATGATGTACGACTCGATGACTTCGGGCCCGAAGCGTTCGAAGGCCTCCTTGACGGTGTGGAAGACGCCAAGGGTCTTCTGTCCTGCGGCGTCCAGCGGCGCGGGAGTCGGGGCGAGCGGCCGTCGTGAGCGCAGTTCCTTGGCGAGCAGCTTCTGCCGGTAGTCGCGCGGCATGTCGGCGTATCGCCAGGACTCCTCGCCGAGCCGGTCGAAGAGCTGCCCGAGCGCGTGGTGGTGCGCGTCGGCGTGCTCGCGCACGTCCATCGTGGCGAGCTGCAGTCCGAAGGCGGCGAGTGTGCGGATCGTACGGTCCAGGCCGCCGTCGGCGAAGAGTCCGCCGCGGTGTGCGCGGAGCGACGTCTGGATGAGGGTGACGTCGTGCAGCAGTTCGGCGGTGCCGAGGTAGTCGCGGCCCGCCTCATGCGGTGTGCCCTTGGCGAGGCGCTCGCGGGTGTTGACGAGCTTCTGCCGGATGCAGGTGGCCTTGAGGCGGTACGGCTCTTCGGCGTTGAGCCGCTTGTAGCGGGGGCTGATCTCGGGCAGCCGCTCGAGGTCCGTCTGCAGTGATGTCAGCAGCTCTTCCGTCGCGCCCGCGTAGCGGATGGAGTTGGAGAGCAGTCCGCGCAGATGGTCGATGACCGCGATCGCGTCGGTGATGCCGTGCTCGTGCTGGAGGATCAGCACTTCCCAGGTCACCGCGGGGGTGACATTGGGGTTGCCGTCGCGGTCGCCGCCGATCCAGGTGCCGAAGGTCAACGGCCGGGTGCCTGCGGGCAGTTCGACGCCGACTCGTTCCAGCTCGGCGGACAGGTCCTCCAGCACGTCGCCGACGGCGCCGGCGTGCAGCTCGTCGAGGTAGTAGATGGCATTGCGTGCCTCGTCGGCGGGCTCGGGCCGCACCACGCGCAGCTCGTCGGTCTGCCAGATGAGGTCGATGTTCTCGGCCAGCCGGAGATCGTGCCGGCGCCGGTCGGCGGCGATGACGGGGGTCTCGAGGAGCTCGGCGATACGGCGGAGCTTGTTCAGTACGGAACGCCGTGCCGCTTCGGTGGGGTGCGCGGTGAACACGGGCCGGACGTTCAGGTTCCTGACGGTCTCGCGCAGATGCTCGGGGTCGGCGTCCTTGAGCATGTCCGCCGTACGGGACAGCAGTCCGCCTTCGGCGGCGCGCCGCTCGCGCATCTCGTGGCCGCGGTGCACCTGCTCGGTGACGTTGGCGAGGTGGAAGTAGGTGGAGAAGGCGCGCACCAGCTTGGCCGCGGTCTCGAGGTCGGTGTCGCCGAGCAGCTCGGCTGCGGCCTCACCGTCGCTGCGCGTCAGTGCGCGGACCCGCTCGACGAGCTCGAGGAGCTCGGGGCCCTCCTGCCGGACGAGGGTTTCGCCCAGCAGATCGCCCAGTCGGCGGATGTCGGCGCGCAGCTCGGCGCTGGCGGTGGGGGTCTGGTCGGCACTGCTCACAGGTGCGGCTCCTTGCAGTGTTTGAGCACGTCTGGAGGGTTCTGGAGGCTGCGGACCGCGCTGTCCGACGACACCCAGGATAGGTGTCCATTTCCCTGACGTTATCCACAGGTCTCTTGCCGCGGGGCCGCACACCTGCATACTTACGATGGCGTAGGTTACGCATCCGTAGCCTCGATCTTCAGTCCCATCTCTCACCCCACAGGGGACCCTCATGGCCACAAGCCCGCATCTGCTGGACGACGCCCCGAAGCCGTCGGCAGCCGACGATCTCCCCTTCGCCACGCTGGGCGGGGACAAAAAGCGGTCGCTGGAGCAGATCGCCCTGCTGCTGTTCATCACGGTGCCCTTTGTCGCGCTGCTCGCCGCGGTGCCTCTGGCCTGGGGCTGGGGTGTGAGCTGGCTGGATCTCGGCCTGCTGGTGGCGATGTACTACATCGGCTGCCACGGCATCACGATCGGCTTCCACCGCTATTTCACCCATGGCTCCTTCAAGGCGAAGCGTCCTCTCCGGATCGCTCTCGCGATCATGGGGTCGCTGGCGGTCGAGGGCCCGCTGGTCCGCTGGGTGGCGGACCACCGCAAGCACCACAAGTTCTCCGACGCGGACGGCGACCCGCACTCGCCGTGGCGCTTCGGCGAGACCGTGCCGGCTCTGATGAAGGGCCTGTGGTGGGCACATATCGGCTGGATGTTCGACGAGGAGCGCACGTCTCAGCACAAGTACGCACCGGATCTGATCAAGGATCCCGCGCTCCGTCGCATCTCCCGCCACTTCATCTACTGGACGATTCTGTCCCTCGCGATCCCGCCCCTGGTCGGCGGCCTGGTCACGATGTCCTGGTGGGGCGCGTTCACGGCCTTCTTCTGGGGTTCGCTGGTCCGTGTCTGCCTGCTCCACCACGTCACCTGGTCGATCAACTCCATCTGCCACGCGGTCGGCAAGCGCCCCTTCAAGTCCCGTGACCGCTCGGGCAATGTGTGGTGGCTGGCGGTGCTGTCCTGCGGCGAGTCCTGGCACAACCTCCACCACGCCGAGCCGACGAGCGCGCGGCACGGCGTGCTGCGCGGCCAGATCGACTCCAGCGCCCGGCTGATCCGCTGGTTCGAGCAGCTGGGCTGGGCGTACGACGTGCGCTGGCCGGATGCGTCACGTATTGACGCCCGGCGCAGGATTGACGCCGCCGAGACGGCATGATTGACAACGTGGCGATCGACGGCGGTACCAGCAGCACGGAAAAGAACCGGCCCTCCGGGAGCCGGCGAGCGCGCCGCGTCCGTATGACGGGGGCGGAACGCCGGGAGCAGCTGTTGGACATCGGCCGCACCCTCTTCGCCGAGAAGGGCTTCGAGGGCACCTCGGTCGAGGAGATCGCCGCGAAGGCCGGTGTCTCCAAGCCCGTGGTGTACGAGCACTTCGGTGGCAAGGAGGGTCTGTACGCCGTTGTGGTGGACCGCGAGATGCGCCAGCTGCTGGACATGGTGACGAGCGCGCTGACCGCGGGGCATCCGCGCGAGCTGCTGGAGCAGGCCGCCTTTGCGCTGCTGGACTACATCGAGACGTACACGGACGGTTTCCGCATCCTGGTGCGCGATTCTCCGGTCGCCCAGTCGACCGGTACGTTCGCGTCGCTGATCAGCGATATCGCGACCCAGGTCGAGGACATTCTGGGTCTGGAGTTCAAGGCCCGCGGTTTTGATCCGAAGCTGGCGCCTCTCTACGCGCAGGCGCTCGTCGGCATGGTCGCGCTGACGGGCCAGTGGTGGGTGGACGCCCGCCGTCCGAAGAAGGCGGAGGTCGCGGCGCATCTGGTGAATCTGGCCTGGCACGGTCTGGGCAGCCTGGAGGCGAAGCCGCGGTTGATAGGGCACCGCAAGAACTGAGCGGCGCCGCCTCCGGCCCCGGGGCGAGCACGGGCGCGCGGCGTCAGCCGCGCCGTCCGGGGGCGCGCCGTCCGGGAGTGCGCCACCCGACGGGGCGCCGTCCGGGGGCCGTCTCCCGGCACAGGGCGACCGCCGAGACGACCGCGACGCACAGCACCAGGGCCCAGACCCATTGGCGGGCGCGGCGGCTGCCGGAGCGACACCCATCACTCCGGCGATCGCTCCAGTGGCCATGAGGACGGCCGCAGGGCGCGCCGGTGACTTGAGGTTCTTGGGTATGCGAATTCTGGGACGTACCGCTACCACAAGGAGAGGGGCCTTCCTTGAAGCCCTACTCCAGGGAAAACCCCTCGCCGACCGTGGTGCGCGTCGGTCCGCGCATGCCCGCTGCTACGCCGGCTCCAGGAATTCCAGCCGATTGCCGACCGGGTCCTCCGAGTAGAAGCGGCGGTGTCCCGGGAGGCCATCGTCCCAGACCACCTTCGCACCGCGCTCCTCCAGCCGCGCCGCGTACGCCTCGATGCCCGTGACCCGCAGTCCGGGGTGGGCCTTCCTGGCGGCCCGGAAGTCCGCCTCGATGCCGAGATGGAGCTGGACGGGACCCTGCTGGAACCAGCAGCCGCCGCGGGCCGCAAGCACTGGAGGCTTGGGGATTTCCGTCATACCCAGGACATCGGAGTAGTACGCGCGCAGAGCGTCCTCCGAGCCGGGCGGCGCGGCCAGTTGGACATGGTCGACGGCGGTGAGCATCAGAAACCCTTTCGCCCGACGGCGAAGATCCGGCGGAACGGGAACACCGTGCCGTGCGGGCCCGGCGGATACGCCTTGCGGAGCAGATCGCGGTACTGGCCCAGGAACTCGGCCTCGGCCGTGGCGTCGTCGCCGAGCGCGGTGAGGACCGGACGCAGCGCCGTGCCTTTGACCCAGTCCAGCACCGGATCCTCCCCGGCGAGGAGCTGGAGATACGTGGTCTCCCAGACGTCCGCCTCGCAGCCGAGATCCACCAGGCGGGCGAGGTAGTCGGCAGGGTCCAGGATGTGGACGAAGCGCCGCCCGCGGTCGCCGAGCCGGCCGCGCCACTGCGGGGCTTCGCAGAGCTCGCCGAGGAGCGCGTGGCTGGGGGAGGTGAAGTTGCCGGGGACTTGTAAGGCGAAGGTGCCGCCAGGAGCGAGTCCCTCGATCCAGACCGGGAAGGACTCGGGATGGTTCGGCACCCACTGCAGTGCCGCGTTGGAGACGATCAGGTCGTACGGTTCGCCGGGCGTCCAGTGCGCGGCATCGGCGGGCCGGAAGTCCAGCCAGCCGCCGCCGGGTGTGGCGCCTGCGTGCTCCTTCTCCGCGATCGCGAGCATCTCCGGAGAGAGGTCGAAGCCCGTGATGTGGGCGGTGGGCCAGCGGTCGGCGAGGAGTGCGGTGACATTGCCGGGGCCGCAGCCGATGTCCGCTATACGGGCGGGACGGTCGCCATTGGGCAGCCGGGGTATTCGGGCGAGAAGGTCCACGAATGGGCGTGTGCGGTGCCCGGCGTAGCGCAGGTACTGCTCTGGATCCCAGGTTGGTGCGGAATGCATGTTCGAGCCCCCTTGCAGGAACGGTGCGCCGAAGCGGAATGAGGTGCCGGCCCGACCATGCCCAAGCCTGCGCCCGAATATATCTTGACGTCAAGAGACTTCACGTCGACAGACCCTCTACACTGATCGACATGGAGGACGAGGTCGATCGACTGGTCGCAGCATGGCGCCGTGAGCGCCCCGACCTCGACGTGGAACCGCTCGAGGTACTCAGCCGCGTCTCCAGGCTCGCCCGCCACCTCGACCGGGCCCGGCGGCTCGCCTTCTCCGAGCACAATCTGGAGCCGTGGGAGTTCGACGTCCTCACCTCGCTGCGGCGCGCGGGGGCTCCGTATCAGCTCTCACCGGGACAGCTGCTGACCCAGACCCTGGTCACCTCCGGCACCATGACCAACCGCATCGACCGGCTCGCCAAGAAGGACCTGGTCGAGCGGCTGCCCGACCCCAGCGACCGGCGCGGTGTGCTGGTGCGCCTCACGCCCGAGGGGCGGGACCGCGCCGACCAGGCGCTGGCCGGGCTGCTCGCGCAGGAGCGCGCAATCCTCTCCGAGCTTTCCCGGGCGCAGCGGGCCGAACTGGCCGCGCTGCTACGCCAGTTGACCGCCCCGTTCGACAACGTTCCCGGCTAGGTCGACCGGACCGACCCCGGCGCGGCGCGCGAGAGCGACCGCGGCGAGCGTGGAGTGCACGCCCAGCTTCCCCAGAACGTTCTGCATATGCGTACGAACGGTGTGCGGAGACAGGAAGAGGCGCTCGGCCACTGCTTTGCGCCCCAGGCCCGCGACCATGCAGCGCAGCACCTCACGCTCGCGCGGCGTGAGCGACTCGACGAGTTGCTCACTCTCGGTGCGGTGCTTGCGGGCCGCGGTCAGCTCTCGCAGTACGCCGGTGAGCAGAGCGGGGGGCAAGTGGGTCTCGTCCCTCAGCACTCCCCGTATCACCGCGAGCAGCCGCTGCAGCGAGCAGTCCTTGGCGACCCAGCCGGAGGCGCCGGCCTGGAGAGCGAGCGCGGCGCGGCGCGGGTCGTCCTTCTCGGCGAGCACGACCGTACGCACGGCGAGATGGCCGGAACGGACGCCGGCGACCAGGGATATACCGTCGACGACACCCTCCTCGCCGTTGTCGGACACGGCACGGGCGACGGCTACGGCACGGCCGCCCGGCACCGCGAGGGCGCCGAGGTCGGCGTCGACCAGCATCACATCGAATCTGCGGCCGTCGGCGGCCGCCCGCTCCAGGCACCGCAGCGCGGCGGGGCCGCTGCCGGCCGCGGCGACATCCACATCGGGCTCGGCCGCAAGAGCGGCGGCGAGTGACTCGGCGAAGATGCGGTGGTCGTCCACCACCAGAACCCGGATACGAACCACAGACACCCCCAGTGTCGGAGGACGGACCGGCGCGGGTACGCCGCCCGGGTATTCGGGGTAGTTCAGCGGTCGCTCGGCCGCCGCCGTGCTGTGACTGATACCCCGCTCCGGGCGTCGTACCCGACTGTCTCGCCCCCTGATCAACACCGGCCCCCACCGGTGCTGAGCATCAGCGTACGGCTGGGGGGCTGGAGCGGAAGGCTATTTGCAGAACTGATTGGCCAGGGTGTTTAGGGTGGGCCGCATGTTTCGTATTGCGACAGAAGTCGACAAAGATCGGCGGATGCTGCTCAGTGAGCGGCTGGAGCAGAGCAACTCGGGGCGGTCACCGGCGATACGGGGGTTGCGGGGTGCACCGCACGACGACGAAGTGCCGCTGGAGGTCTGGGCGCTCGAACCGGGCACGGCCGAGCTGGCGGGCGGACTGACGGCACTGACCTGGGGACGCTGGCTCCATGTGGATCTGCTCTGGGTCGCGGACACCCACCGCGGCACGGGCCTCGGTACGCGGCTGCTGGACGAGGCGGAACGGAGGGCGAAGCAGGACCGGGGCTGCGTGTACGCACGCCTGGAGACCTGGGACTTCCAGGCGCCGGAGTTCTACCGCAGGCGTGGGTACGAGGTGGTGGGCAGAGTGGACGACTACCCGCCGGGGGCAACGGAGTTCATCCTCACGAAGCGGCTGGCGTAGCGGGCCGAGGGCTCACGACACCCGCGTCGCGCCCCGGGAAGGCGTCGCCGGGAAGATCCTCGGCTCCGCGTGACCGGCGGACGCGAACGCCTCCAGGACCGACTTCGTCACCGTCGGTGTCGTCGGCACATCCGTCAGGACGATCGCCGAGCCCCCGAAGCCGCCGCCCGTCATCCTCGCGCCCAGCGCGCCCGCCGCCAGCGATGTGTCGACCACCAGGTCCAGTTCCGGGCAGGAGACCCGGAAGTCGTCCCGCAGCGAGGCATGCCCCTCGGTCAGCACCGGGCCGATGGCGCGCACCTCGCCCGCCTCCAGAAGGCCGATCACCCGCTCGACCCGGTGGTTCTCGGTCACGATATGCCGCACCAGGCCGCGCACCTCCGGATCGTCCAGCCGGTCCAGCGCCTGGGCCAGGCCCTCGCACGGAACGTCCCGCAGGGCGGGAACGCCGAGCGCCGCCGCCCCCGCCTCGCAGCCCGCGCGGCGTTTGCCGTACTCGCCGTCGCTGTGGGCGTGCTTGAGGCGGGTGTCGACGACCAGGAGTTCCAGGCCCAACGCCGCCAGATCGAAGGGGATCTGGCGCTGGGAGAGGTCCCGGGTGTCCAGATGCAGCGCGTGCCCGTCCGTGCAGCACGCCGAGGCCGTCTGGTCCATGATCCCGGTGGGCGCGCCGACGTAGACGTTCTCGGCACGCCGGCACAGCCGGGCCATCCGCCACCGCTCCAGGCCCAGTTCGTACAGGTCGTTCAGAGCGAGAGCCGTGACGACCTCGAGCGCCGCGGACGAGGAGAGGCCCGCGCCCGTGGGCACAGTGGACTCATAGTGCAGGTCCGCGCCACCGGCCGGATGGCCCGCCTCGCGCAGCGCCCAGACGACGCCCGCAGGGTAGTCGGTCCAGCCGCCCGCCCCTCGCCCCGGCGCGAGGTCGCCGACGCGCAGCTCGACCGTGCCGCCCTCGACATTCGCCGAGTGCAGCCGCAGCACGCCGTCGTCGCGGCGCGCCGCGGTGACGACCGTGGTGTGGGGCAGCGCGAAGGGCATCACGAAACCGTCGTTGTAGTCGGTGTGTTCACCGATCAGGTTCACCCGGCCGGGGGCCGCCCACACACCGTCACTCATGACGCGTTCTCCCTCCCACGGGCAAAGGCCCAGGCGTCCGACACGATGCCCGCCAGGTCGGCGCGGCTCGGCTGCCAGCCCAGGAGTTTGTGCGCGGTGGCCGCGGAGGCGACGAGCACCGCCGGGTCGCCGCCGCGGCGCGGGGCCACGACCTCCGGGACCGGATGCCCGGTGACCTTGCGTACGGTTTCGATGACCTCGCGGACCGAGAAGCCGTTGCCGTTGCCGAGGTTGCAGATGAGGTGCTCGCCGGCGGTCGGCGCGTCCAGCGCGAGCAGATGCGCCTCGGCAAGGTCGGCGACATGGATGTAGTCGCGGACGCAGGTGCCGTCCGGGGTCGGGTAGTCGTCGCCGAACACCGAGATCGACTCACGCTTGCCGAGAGCGACTTGAAGCACCAGCGGGATGAGATGCGATTCGGGGTCGTGGCGCTCGCCGCAGGTGATGTTGCCCGACGGGCCGTACGCGCCCGCCACGTTGAAGTACCGCAGGGAGACGGCCGCGAGGCCGTGCGCCACGGCCTCGCCCGTGATCATGTGGTCGACGGCGAGCTTGGACGCGCCGTACGGGCTGGTGGGGGCCGTCGGGTCGGTCTCGGTGATCGGCATGGAGACCGGTTCGCCGTATGTCGCCGCGGTGGACGAGAAGACCAGCTTGCGCACGCCCGCGTACCGCATGGCGGCAAGCAGCGCCATGGTCCCGCCCACGTTGTTGGTCCAGTACTTCTCGGGGTTCACCACCGACTCGCCGACCTGCGAGAAGGCCGCGAAGTGCAGCACCGCGTCGTACGAGGAATCCAGCCACTTGGCAGCATCCTGGATCCGGCCCTCGATGAACTCGGCGCCCGCCGGAACCCCTTCCAGGAACCCGGTCGAGAGGTCGTCGAGCACGGTCACCCGGTGGCCGGCCTCCAGCAGATGCTGCGCCACCACGCTGCCGACGTATCCCCCGCCACCCGTGACCAGGTACTTCTTCTGCGGCATGCCACTCACTCGCTCGCTACCTCTCGCAGTCGCTCGGCCGCGGTTTCCGGCGGCACGTCATTGATGAACACGCTCATACCGGACTCGGAACCCGCGAGGAACTTCAGCTTGCCGGAAGTCCGGCGGATGGTGAAAAGCTCGAGATGAAGCCCGAAGTCACTCCGGTTGACATCAGCGAAGGGCGCCTGGTGCCAGGCCGCGATGTACGGCGTCGGCGGCTCCCCCGTACCGAAGATCCGGTCGAAGCGCCTCAATAGTTCCAGATAGATCTGTGGGAACTCTGTGCGCGCCGCGTCGTCCAGCGCCCGAAGGTCCGGAACACGCCGCAGCGGGTACAGATGCACTTCGTACGGCCAGTGCGCCGCGTACGGCACGAACGCGACCCAGTGCTCACCCTCCAGCACCACTCGTACGCCCTGCTCACGCTCGCGGGCGACCAGGTCGTCGAAGAGATTGCGGCCGGTCTCGGCCCGATGTCCGGCGGCCGAGCGCAGCATCAGCGCGGTGCGCGGGGTGACGAAGGGGTACGCGTAGATCTGGCCGTGCGGGTGCCCCAGCGTCACCCCGATCTCGGCACCACGGTTCTCGAAGCAGAAGACCTGCTCCACCTGCGGAAGTTCGGCGAGCTCGGCGGTGCGGTCGGTCCAGGCCTCCAGCACCAGCGCGGCCTGCTCCTCGCCGATGTCGGCGAACGAGGCGTCGTGGTCGGAGGTGAAGCAGACGACCTCGCAGCGGCCGGAGTCGCCGGCCAGGGACGGAAAGCGGTTCTCGAAGACGGCGACGTCGTAGTCGGCGGCCGGGATCTCGCTGAGGCGGCCGTCCCTGGACGGGCAGAGCGGGCATTCGTCGGCCGGCGGATGGTAGGTGCGGCCCTGACGGTGCGAGGCGATGGCGACCGAGTCGCCGAGCAGCGGGTCGTGGCGGATTTCGGAGGTGGTGGAGATCGGGTCGAGCGGCCGCCGGTCCACGGCGTCTCGTACGGCGTCGTCGCGGGAGTCGTAGTAGAGCAGCTCACGACCGTCGGCGAGCCGGGTCGACGTCTTCTTCACTCTGGAGCTCCCTCAGCCTCCCAGCAAACAGAACCGCACATAACAAATCACAAGCCAACAGTCATCGTCAATGGGCATGCAGCATGCGCTTACTTAGGACATTTCAACCAGATGAGCCAGGCGAACCAGGTGAACCAGATGAGATCCGAGTCGGCCGTGCCGATCTTCGGTACGAGGACGTCGGGGACCACGCCCGAGGTCACCGACCCCGAGGACGCGTAACGCCTACTCCGCCACCGGTCCGGGCGACGAGGCGATCGTCGCCCGGTCCAGCAGTCCGGTGCGCGCCGCCAGCGCCGCGGCCTCCAGCCGGGAGCCCACTCCCAGCTTCATCAACACCCGCTGCACATGCGTACGGGCCGTGCTCGGCGCTATCCCCATCCCGGCCGCGATCAGCCGGGTGTCCTCGCCCTCCGCGACCCTGACCAGCACCTCGACCTCGCGCGGAGTGAGCAGCTGCAGCAGTCGCTGCCCCTCGTCGTCCGGCTGCGCGGCCGGGTTGAGCAGCTCGGCGAACGCGCCCTGGAGCAGCTGCGGAGCCACCACGGCCTCGCCCGCCCGCGCCTTGACCATCGCCCGCTCGACGCCCTCGATCCGCTCGTCGTGACGCACATAACCGGAGGCGCCGGCCGCGAAGGCCGCGGCGATCCCTCGCGGGCTCGGCACCGGGCCGAGGACCACCACAGCCACCTGTGGGCGCTCCCGCTTGATCTTCACGATCGGGTCGAAGGCGCCCGGTTCCGCGGGTGCCGCCGTGCCCAGCAGGCACACCTCGGGCGCCCTGGCCACCACCAGCTCGGCCGCGCCGGCCCCCGGAGCGGCAGCAGCGAGCACCCGGTGCCCACGCAGTTTCAAGGCCGAGGCGAGTGCCTCGGCGAGCAGTCGGTGATCATCGACCACCACGAGCCGCACGCCCATCGAGCAACCCCCATCCCCGCGAGCTGGCCCCCCGGCCCTCCTGCCCCGGCAAGCTACACGCTTGTTCGACGTTGCGCGCCCTTAACTCGGCAGAAGCCCCCCAGAATGCCGAATTCTTCGCCAAACAGGGCTACAACAGGGCTAGTCATGACTGTGGCCCGGCACATCGGAGAACCGATGTGCCGGGCCACTGACCGGAGTTGTGCCGCGCGCGGCGTGCGCCCGGTCGGAAGTCAGTCGGCCGTGCTGAAGGCGACAGCCAGGTACTTCTTCCCGAACGACGCGCCGGATGAGGTCGGCTTGCTCATCAGGACCGCGCCGATGTACAGCCGGCCGTTCGCGTAGCGGTACTCGGCGTAGTCCGAGGAGAAACTGGTCTCCGCCTCACGGACCGGCTTGTCGGCCGGATTGTCCATCAGCACCGTCTGCTTGAAGGTGCCGCCGTCGATGCTGACGACCTGGCCGCCCTTGTCGTAGGGGGGCCACCTGTAGGCGATGATGTTGCCGCCGTCCATCCGGATCGGGAACATCGTGTACCGGTCGCCCGCGTCGGCCCGGTCACTGGTGGGCTTTCCGGTGGCGAGGTCGAAGGACAGGATCTCGTTGGTGTCGCCGTAATCCCCCGTGCCCTCGTGGTCCGCGGTCGGCAGGTAGATCTTGCCGTTTCCGACGACGACCTTCTGGCACTCCTCGACCTCGGTGGAATCGCACCGCGCCTCGTACTTGTCACCGGTGGCCGGGATCTTGGCGCGCAGCGCACCCTTCTCGTCGAGCGAGAAGAAGTCCGAGATGCCGCCCGAGCCCGTGTCGCCGACGTCGGCGGCGACGACCAGCGGCTTGGTGGAGACGATGCTCGCGTAGCCGACGCCGGGCGGCAGCTTGTACGAGAACAGCGGGGTGCCGTTGGCCGGGTTCAGGCCCTGGATGCTGACCTGCGCGTTGTCGTAAGAACCGCACTTGCGGACCGCGACGAGCGCCTCGCCGCCGCCGTACCCCATGTCGTAGCACTGCTCGCCGTTGACCGTGGGCTTCCAGCGGACCGCGCCGCTGTTGAGGTCGAACGCCCCACCGCCGTCGGAGCCGCCCGCGGCGACCGTGGTGCCGCTCTGGGTGATCTCTCCGAACTGGGCCTTGGCGTCACCGGACTTGGCGCTGGTGACGGACTTGCTCCACAGCAGCTTGCCGGTGTTGAGATCGACGACGCCGACCTCGGTGCACGGCTGGAAGTTCTTCGGCGGAGTCCGCTTGGCGGCCTCGAAGACGATCGCGGCCTTGAAGTCCTTGGACACATGGCGTGAAGCCGCGCAGACCTGACCCGGGAGCGGGAGGGTCCACAGCGGGGTGCCCTTGGCCGCGTCGTAGCCGACGATCGAATTGACCCCGGGCTTGACGTAGGCCTTGTCGGTGACCCAGGAGCCCTTGACGCTCGTGAGGTCGGTGCGCGCGGGCTCCGGCAGCTGGAAGGCCACCTTGGAGTGGATGTTCGCGGGCGCCTGCTCCTTGCCGGGGCCGTCGGCGGCCTTGCCGCCGCCGGTGGAACCGCCGTTGGAGCCCTCGGAGCCGCCGCCCGAGCTGTTCTTGCTCTCGTCCTTCTTACCGCCGCCGTCGTCGTCCTTGGAGGCGAACCAGATGCCGCCGACGACGATCAGCACCACGGCGAGCGACGCCGCGATGATGATCTGCATCTGCGTGCTCAGCTTCTTGCCGCCGCCACCGCCACTTCCGCCGGGCTGGGGCTGTGCGTACTGCGGCTGCGCGTACTGCGGCTGCATGGGCGTGGTCGGGTAGCCGTAGCCCGGCTGGGCCGGCGGCTGTCCGGCCGGAGGCGTCTGCGGGACGCCGTAGCCGGGCGCCTGGCCCGGCGCCTGCGGATAGCCGTAACCGGGCTGGCCCTGCGGCGGCTGGGCGGGCGGCTGCGTCTGCGTCTGCGTCTGCGGATAGCCGTACGAAGGGCCCTGCGCGGGTGGCTGCGTCGGGGCTCCGAAGCCGCCGGGCGGCGGATCCTGCGGAGCGCCGAACCCGCCCTGCGGCGGCGGCCCCGGCGGCTGGTTCGGCGGGGGCCCCGGCGGCTGGTTCGGCGGGGGTGGTGGCTGCGTCATGGCGTACTTACCTCTGGAGAAAGGGAGTTGGGTCTGAAGGACTCAGGACGCGGTCACTTGCCGAAGGCCATCAAGGTCTTCGTCTCCTTCTCCTCCGCGTCGTTGCTGGCGCTGACGCGGCCACTCGCGATGAAGAACCGGCCGTCCGCGTACACCATCTTGGCGGAGTAGAAGGAGTTCTCGATCTCAGCGGTCGAGGCCGGGTGTTGCAGCAGCACCTTCGGCGCACCACCCGTAGGCGCGATCGTGGCGACCGCACCGCCCTTGTCGTACGACGCTTCCTTGTAGACGAGTACGCTCCCGTCCTGCATGCCCAGCGGCGTCATCGAGGTGTCGCCGCCCGCGGGCGAACGCCACTTGGGCTTGCCGGTGTCGAGATTGAACGCGACGACCTCGTTGGCCCCGCCCGCCCGGGCCGGCTCGGTCGACATGTAGAACGTGCTCGCGTCGGCGGCGACGCCGGTGCAGCCCTCGAGGTTCTGGCCGAAGACCACGAACGAACCGCCGCAGCGCGGCTGGAACTTGTCCTTGCCGCCGTCGATCTGCGAGCGCACCGTGCCGTTGTCCTTCAGCGCGACGATGGACCACTTCTTCGGCTCACGCTGCGTCAGGGAGATGACCAGCGGGCTGGCCGAGTAGACCTTGTCGATCTCCCAGCCGACCGGAGCGTTGAATGTCCACTTGGGCTTGCCGGTGGCCGGGTCGACCTCCGACAGCTGCTGCTTGGGCTTGTTGTAGTCCGACGTCGGGCAGCTCGCCGCGGCGATCAGCTTGGGGCCGCCCGCGAAGGCGAACGGCTTGCAGCCCTCGCTCGGGCCCTTGAAGAGCTGCTTGCCGTCGGCCATCGAGAAGCCGTAGGAGTTGCCGCTGCCCCCGGCCGCGAGAGTGTTGCCGCTGATCGACAGAGTGAAGTCGGAGAGCGAGCTGAAGGCGCCACTGGCCTTGGGAATCGGCTTCTTCCAGCCCGCCTTGCCGGTCTTGAGGTCGATCATCTGCAGATTGAGGCACTTGGCCTTCTCGGTGAGACCGTCCTTGACCCCCACGACGATCTTGCCGTCGGCAGAGGTCTGCGCGGGCGCGGAGCAGATCTCGGCGCCGAGCGGCAGACTCCACTTCTTCTTGCCGTCGGTCGCCGAGTAGCCGACGACCTCCTTGTACATGCCCTTGACGACGGTGTCACCGACGACCCACGGGCCGAACACATCGGCGCCGTTGCGCGGCAGGTCGACATCGTTCTTCGTCAGGAACAGGACCTTCGCCTCGCCCGGCTTGCGCCCGGCGTTGAGGTCGTCGTCGGCCTGACGGCCGTCGCCGCTGCCGTCGCCCTGGTCGACGGACGCCGAGCCCGTCGGCTTGGGGTCGTCGCTCTTGCTGACGTTCTGCTTGTTGTCCTTCTCGTCGTCACCGCCGCTGACGGCGAGGTAGGTGCCGCCGCCGATCACCAGCAGCGCGGCGACGGCCGCGCCGACGACGGCGCCGGGCTTGCCCTTGAAGAAGCCGCCGATGCCACCGCCGCCACCGGGCGGGGTGGGCGCGCCGGGGTACTGCGGCTGGGTCGGGTAGCCGCCGTAGGGACCCGGCTGCTGGTTGTACGGGCCGGGCTGCTGGTTGTACGGACCCGGCTGGCCGGGGGCCTGCTGCGGGTAGCCGTAACCCGCCTGGGCGGGCGGCTGTTGCGGGTAGCCGTAGCCGGGCGCCCCGGGAGGAGTCGCGGGCGGCGGCCCCTGCGGGGCGGGCGGCATCTGCGGCGGCTGCGCGGGCGGCTGAGGAGCGCCGAAGCCTCCCTGTGGCGGCTGGTTCGGCTGCTGCGGCGGCTGGTTCGGCGGCTGTGTCATGAGTGTTTACCTCTGGAAATGGGGAGATGGGAGAAGGAGTTGGGGTGTCCGAACGACTCAGAACGCGGTCACTTGCCGAAGGCCATCAAGGTCGTCGTCTCCCGCTCCTTGGCGTCGTCGAGGCCGTTGACACTGGTAGCGGTGAGGAAGAACCGGCCGCCCGCGTACACCGTCCGCGGCTCGAGGAAGCCGGCCTCGATCTCGGCGGTCGACAGCGGGTGCTTCAGTACGGCTTTCGGTGCGCCGCCCGCCGGCGCGACGGTCGCGATCGCGCCGCCCAGGCTGAAGGTCGGGGCGATGTAGACCACGACGCTGCCGTTCTCCACGGTGACCGGCATCATGGTGCGGTCCAGTCCCGCCGTTGAACGCCACTTGGGCTTGCCGGTGTCCAGGCTGAAGGCCACGACCTCATTGGTGCCGGTCGGCTCCGTGGCCAGGTAGAGGGTGGACGCGTCGGCGGCGACACCGGTACACCACCCTTGGATGTCCCCGCGGAAGGCGATGACGGCCGAACTGCTGCAGCGCGGCTGGAACTTGTCCTTGTCGACCTGGAGCTGGGAGCGGAGCCTCCCGCTGTCCGTCAGAGCGATGACGCGCCGCTTGGTGGTTTCGTCGGAGCCGTCGGCGTCCAGCTTGATGGAGACGACGACCGGGCTGACCGAGTAGACCTTGTCGACCTGCCAGTTGGCGGGGAGCGCGTACGTCCACTTGGGCTTGCCGGTGGCCGGGTCGACCTCCTGGATCTCCCCCTTGAAGTTCTCCGCGTCGCTGGTGGGGCAGCTCGCGGCGGCGATCAGCCTGATGCCGCCCGCGAACCCGTAGGGCAGGCAGCGGGAGGACGGCTTGCCGAAGAGCTGCTTGCCGTCGCTGAGGCTGAAGCCGTAGGAGTTGTCCAGGCCTGCCATGGTGAGCGTGTTCCCGCTGACGGCGAGGACGAAGTCGGAAAAGCCGATGAGCTGTTTGGGCTTGGGAATGGGCTTCTTCCAACCCGCCTTGCCGGTCTTCGTATCGATCATCTGGAGGTCGCTGCAGTCGGACTTCTCCGTGGTGCCGCTCTTGACACCGATGACGATCTTTCCGTCGGCCGAAGCCTGGGGGGCGGCCAGGCACACAGGAGTACCGAGCTTCAGGCTCCACTTCTTCTTGCCGTCGGTCACCGAGTAGCCGGCGACCTCCCGGTACATGGCCTTGACGAGCGTGTCCCCCTCGACCCAGGGGCCGAATATCTCCGCGCCGTTGCCCGGCACGTCGACGTCGTTCTTCGATATGAACAGAACCTTCGCCTCGCCCGGCCTGCGCCGGGCGTTGGGGTCCTGGCCGCCGGGGGTGCCGTCGGAGGTGCCCTGGTCGACGGATGCCGAGCCGGACGGCTTGGGATGCTCGCTGCTCTCGCTGACGCCGGCCTTGTCGTCCTTGCCGTCACCGCTGAGCGCGAACCAGGTACCGCCGCCGAGCACCAGCAGGCCTGCGACCGCCGCGCCGATGATGACTCCGGGCCTGCCCTTGAAGAAGCCGGAGCCACCGCCGGGCGGGGTGGGTCCGCCCGCGTACTGCGGCTGGGTCGAGTAGCCGCTGTACGGCCCCGGCTGCTGACCGTACGGGCCGGGCGGCTGGTTGTAGGGACCCGGCTGACCGGGGGCCTGCTGCGGGTAGCCGTGGCCGGGCCGCGTGGGCGGCATCTGCGGAGGCTGGGCAGGCGGTTGAGGAAACTCGTGCTGCGGGCCCTGGGAAACGCCGAAGCCACCCTGCGGCTGTTGCTGGCCGGGCGGCTGAGTCATCGGTACGTCCCCCTTGGTGCGGCCCACTGCCCGAGCCGGTCTCCCCCGCTGTTCCGGCGAGCGTTTGCTCCGAGAAGGAGCGATTCGGACATGGATTGCGCTGTTTCAGGTCAGTCGAGCGGAGCTTCTTTCTATCACTCGGCCATGCTCGAACAAGGGGCCGGTCCACCCCTGTTCCCAAGGGAGGACCGGCCCGTGATGCGGTTGTTACGCGCTCTGCACCGCTCCTTTACGCGTCCTCGGCGAGTTCGAGCCAGCGCATCTCCAACTCGTCGCGCTCGCCGATCAGTTCACGCAGCTCCGCATCCAGTTTCGCCACTTTCCCGAAGTCCGTGGCGTTATCGGCGATTTGGGCGTGCAGATTGGTCTCCCGGTCGGAGATCTTGTTCAGCTGCCGCTCGATCTTCTGCAGTTCCTTCTTCGCCGCGCGGGCGTCGCCCGCGGACTTGGCCGCCGGCTTCTCCACCGCGGCGGAAGCGGGCGCCGGCGTCGGCACGGCGGCCTCGATCATCCGCTGCCTGCGCTCCAGATACTCGTCGATACCGCGCGGCAGCATCCGCAGTGTGGCGTCGCCGAGCAGCGCGAACGTCCTGTCCGTCGTCCGCTCGATGAAGAAGCGGTCGTGCGAGATGACGACCATCGAACCCGGCCAGCCGTCGAGCAGGTCCTCGAGCTGGGTCAGTGTCTCGATGTCGAGGTCGTTGGTGGGCTCGTCGAGGAAGAGGACGTTCGGCTCGTCCATCAGCAGCCGCAGAATCTGCAGCCTGCGCCGCTCACCGCCGGAGAGGTCACCCACAGGCGTCCACTGCTTGTCCTTGGTGAAGCCGAACTGCTCGCACAGCTGACCCGCGGTCATCTCACGGCCCTTGCCGAGGTCGACCCGGTCGCGTACCTGCTGCACGGCCTCGAGCACCCGCAGGGCCGGGTCGAGTTCACCGACCTCCTGGGAGAGGTAGGCCAGCTTCACGGTCTTGCCGACGATGACACGGCCGCCGGCGGGCTGCTTGTCGCCGTCGCTGCGGGCCGCCTCCGCCAGGGCGCGCAGCAGCGAGGTCTTGCCGGCGCCGTTCACGCCGACGAGGCCGATACGGTCGCCGGGGCCGAGCTGCCAGGTGAGGTGCTTCAGCAGCACCTTCGGGCCTGCCTGGACGGTCACGTCCTCCAGGTCGAAGACGGTCTTGCCGAGGCGGGCGTTGGCGAACTTCATCAGCTCGGAGGTGTCGCGCGGCGGCGGCACATCGGCGATCAGCTCGTTCGCGGCCTCGATGCGGTAGCGCGGCTTGGCGGTACGCGCGGGGGCGCCGCGCCGCAGCCAGGCGAGCTCCTTGCGCATCAGGTTCTGCCGCTTCGCCTCCTCCGTCGCCGCGATGCGCTCACGCTCGGCGCGCGCGAAGACGTAGTCGCTGTAGCCGCCCTCGTACTCGTGCACCGCTCCGCGCTGGACGTCCCACATCCGCGTGCAGACCTGGTCGAGGAACCAGCGGTCGTGGGTGACGCAGACGAGCGCCGAGCGGCGCGCCTGCAGATGCTTCGCCAGCCAGGCGATGCCCTCCACGTCGAGGTGGTTGGTGGGCTCGTCGAGGACGATCAGGTCCTGCTCGGCGATGAGCAGCTTGGCGAGCGCGATCCGGCGGCGCTCACCGCCGGAGAGCGGCCCGATGACGGTGTCCAGACCCTGTTCGAAGCCCGGCAGGTGCAGGTCGCCGAAGAGCCCGGTGAGTACGTCACGGATCTTGGCGTTGCCCGCCCACTCGTGGTCGGCCATGTCACCGATGACCTCGTGCCGGACGGTGGCCTCGGGGTCGAGCGAGTCGTGCTGGGTGAGCACCCCGAGCCGCAGCCCGCCGCTCTGGGTGACCCGTCCGGTGTCGGGCTCCTCCAGCTTGGCGAGCATCCGGATGAGGGTGGTCTTGCCGTCGCCGTTGCGGCCGACGACGCCGATGCGGTCCCCCTCGGACACGCCGAGGGAGACCCTGTCGAGCAGGGCACGTGTTCCGTACACCTTGCTGACTGCCTCGACATTGACGAGGTTGACGGCCATTTCACTCCTGGGACGGGGGATGGATCGACGTCCAGGGTAGTCGCCCGGCCGGACCTGTTTCCGGCAGCCGAGGATCACCGGGCTCCGGCGGCCCATGGACGACCTGTGACCCGTTTTCGGCCAACGTTCAGCGCCTTCCTGTCGCGAGCAACCAGGACACCTCTGCCCAACTCTCACAGGCCACACAGGTCGTACCGGGCCACCTGAGGGAGCGGGCACATCGGGGGCGTGTCCGGCCGGTCGGCCGTGGGCTCTGACCAGTCCGATGCCACCGAAACACTCGCAGACGAGGAACCGATGACCAGACATCCCATATCCTCCGGTACCCGCCTACGCCGTACAGCGGCCGTCGCCGCGGCACTCGCCGCGGTCGCTGCCGCGACCGGGGCCGCTCCGGTCGCCGGAGCGGCGCCGACGACCACCGCACCCAAGCTCAAGCTGATCGCCGCCGCCGGCTCCGTGACACTCGACCGCTATGAGGGCGGGCCCGGGGTCAATCTGGACCTCGGGACGTACGTCACCGTCGACGGGGGGCCGCTGGAGTTCAAGGTCACGCGCCCGTCCTACAAGAAGCCCGTGACCGCCGCGCAGATCATCCACGAGGGGAAGAAGACGCGGACCAAGCCCCTTCCGGCGGGTCTGGTGAAGGACTTCTCCGGACTGCCGGGCTTCCTCAAGGTGACGATCAGCAAGGCGTCCGGCGCGAAGGTGCTGGACACCACCCAGGCGTTCTGCCCGAACAGCGCCGCCGGCCGGATCCGGCCGGACGCCCCGGCCACCTCGAAGTACCCCGAGGAATGCCCCAGGAACCCCTTCACGCTCGGCTCCGTATGGGGCGTCGAGAAGGGCTGGGCGGCCAACACCAGCCGGGGCCGCGAATCCGCCCCGGCCGACCTGCCTCCCGGCGAGTACACCGCCAAGATCTCCGTGGCGAAGACCTACCGCGACCTGTTCGGCATGGCGGACGAACAGAAGACGATCAAGGTGAAGGTACGGAAGGTCACCGAGGGCGGGGGCGGGGCGGGGGCCTCGCGCTCGGCGCACTCGGCGATGGCCGGGCACTCCGCGCACGGCTCGGGGCACGGCGCCGGGCAGGGCGCCGCGGCGTCGGGCCACGCGAGCCACGACGGCGTCGACGGACGCGGTGCGGACGCCCCTGCCCCGCCCGCGCTGTCGCACGCTCTGCAGGACCGCGGCACGGCGACGCACCTGGGAGACGGGCCCGGACACACCGACGGCTCCCGGAACGCGCCCGCGCTGCAGCCCAACGCTCACCGCCCGACCGGCCGGGCGAGCGTGCCCAACGTGCCCAAGCCCGACCTGCGTTCGCTCCCGGCATGGGATATCGCCATCTCCGACGGCGAGGACGGGGACGTCCCCGGCAAGGACTATCTGGCCTTCAGCGCCAACGTCTGGAACGCGGGCCCCGCGCCACTGGTCGTCGACGGCTTCCGCAGCCCCGGCAAGAACCTGATGGACGCCTACCAGTACTTCTACGACGCCAACGGCAAGCAGATCGGGTACACGCCCACGGGCGCCATGGAGTGGGACCCGCGAGTGGGCCACGAACACTGGCACTTCAAGGACTTCGCCAGCTACCGCCTGCTCAGCGCCAACCAGGCCGAGATCGTGCGCAGCGGCAAGGAGGCCTTCTGCCTGGCCAACACCGATGCCATCGACTACACGGTGAAGAACGCCAACTGGCACCCGAACAACACGGATCTGTCGACCGCCTGCGGCGCGCAGAACTCGGTGTCCGTGCGCGAGGTCCTCGACGTCGGTTCCGGCGACACGTACACCCAGTACCGTCCCGGCCAGTCCTTCGACGTCACCGACCTGCCGAACGGCACCTACTACATCCAGGTGATCGCCAACCCCGAACACCGCCTCCAGGAGACGAACCTGAAGAACAACGTCGCACTCCGCAAGGTCGTTCTGGGCGGTAAGCCCGGCGCCCGCACGGTGAAGGTGCCTCCGCACGATCTGATCAGCGCTCCCTGATCCGGGGCCCGGTCGCAGCCCTGCCCACAGCCGGGCCGCGACCGGGCACACCCTTGAGCGCGGCTGCCAGGAAGCAGCTCCGGGGAAAGGGGCGTAGGAAGAGGCGGCTGCTAGGAAGCGGTCCGGCGGCCTCTGCCCACCGTCTCGACCAGCAGCCAGCCGATGAGCGCCATGGCGACGGCGACGGGCGCGGTGACCCTTACGGCGACCAGCATCGCGGACCTGCCCTCCAGCATGCCGCCGAAGCCGACCATCGACAGACCCAGCACACCGAACAGGCAGAGCGTGATCCCGAGGGCGGCGGCGGGCCCCGATCCGCCCTTTCCGGCGGCTCCGGGGGCCGCGGTCACCGGCCGCTCGAAGGTGCGGAAGGCAGCGACGAGCAGCGCGGTCACCACGGCGGCCACCGCGATACGGACGGGTACCTGCGCCCACCAGGCGCCGGAGGCGGGGGCGGGCAGCGGTATGCCGAGGGCGAGCATCGCGCCGTACACACCGAGCATCGCGGTGAGATGCCACAGGAACGCGGTCATCGCGATGCCGTTGGCGGCGACGACGGCCCGCCAGACCCTGGCCCGCTGCACAAAGCGTGTACCGGGCGTACGGAGCAGCTCCACCGCGCCGACCAGCCACAGGCCGTGGAAGAGGAGCGCGAGGGTGGGCGGGGCCATGTTGGAGACCTTCTCGCCGGGCATCCCGACCATGCTCAGGGGGTACGGGCCGAACGCGACCAGCCCCGCGGCACCGACGAGTCCGGCGGCCGCGAGCGCGGAGGGCATCCGGATCCGGCCGTCGGCGCGGAGGAAGCCGAGCTGGTGGACGGCGAGCCAGACGAAGGCGAAGTTCAGGAACTCGACGAAGGGCACCCCGCCGAGGAAGCGCAGCACATCCACGAGCGCGGCACCGGCGACGAGCGCGCCGAAGGCGCCCCAGCCGTACCGCTCGTGCAGCTTCAGCAGCGGCGGCGTGAAGGCGACCATCGCCAGGTAGATACCGATGAACCAGAGCGGCTGGGCGACGAGCCGCAGCGCTACGCCGGTCAACCCGGTCGAATCACTGCCACTGCCGAGAAGCTGAACGATCAGCGCGGCCGCGCCCCAGACCAGGATGAAGACCATGGTGGGCCGCAGCAGCCGCTGCAGCCGGGCCCGCAGGAAGGCGGCGTAGACGGAGCCGTCGGTCTTCCGGGCGAGGGAGCGGTACGAGAGGGCGTGCGAGAAGCCGCCGACGAAGAAGAACACCGGCATGATCTGCAGGCCCCAGGTGAGCAGCTGCAGCTCGGGCACGACGGCGAGGAGATTCCCGACGCCGTCCCCGGTGACGACGGCCATCAGCCAGTGCCCGAGCACGACGGTCCCCAGCGAGGCGACCCGCAACAGGTCGATGTACCGGTCCCGGGTCCCGGGCGTGGCAGCGGCGAGCTCACGAACGCTTGATCCCATGCGAGTACGGTGCCGCGCGGGCGCGGGGGCTGGTGAGGGCGCTCGTACTCAACCGGGATCTGAGTACCTCCACCCACCCGCCCTCGCACGCGGGGGTTCGGGGCAGGGGGTTTGCGGGGCAGGGGGTCCGCGCGTGGCCCTCAGGCCCCGACCACCGTCGCACCCCTCGCCGGGGACGGCGCCACCCGTGCCGTACGGCACGTGCCCGAGGACAGGAGCGCCTGCGCCACCCCGCGCGCCGCGTCCTCGTCCTTCGTCAGGAACGCCGTCGTCGGGCCCGAGCCCGAGACCAGGGACGCCAGTGCGCCCGCCGCCGTGCCCGCCGCGAGAGTGGCGGACAGCGAAGGGCGCAGCGAGAGCGCCGCGGGCTGCAGGTCGTTGGCGAGCGCGCCCGCCAGCGCCGTCGCGTCGCCCGTGCGCAGGGCTTCGAGCAGCGCGGGGGACGCGATCGGCTCGGGGACGGCGATGCCTTCGTTGAGGCGGTCGAACTCTCCGTACACCGCCGGCGTCGACAGGCCGCCGTCCGCCACCGCGAACACCCAGTGGAAGTCCCCGCCGACCTCCAGCTCGGTCAGCTGCTCGCCGCGGCCGGTGCCCAGCGCCGCGCCGCCCACCAGGCTGAACGGCACGTCGCTGCCCAACTCGGCGCAGATCGAGAGGAGTTCGGAGCGCGGCGAGCCAAGACCCCACAGCGCGTCGCACGCCAGCAGTGCACCCGCGCCGTCCGCGCTGCCACCCGCCATGCCGCCCGCGACCGGGATGTCCTTGGCGATGTGTATGTGGACGTCCGGGGACAGTCCGTGGCGGGCCGCGAGCAGTTCGGCCGCGCGCGCCGCCAAGTTCGTACGGTCCAGGGGAACTTGATGCGCGTCCGGGCCCGAGCACGTGATCGTCAGCGACTCGGCCGGGGTCACCGTGACCTCGTCGTACAGGCCGACCGCCAGGAAGACGTTCGCGAGGTCGTGGAAGCCGTCGGGCCGCGCTCCGCCCACCGCCAGCTGGACGTTCACCTTCGCCGGGACCCGTACCGTGACGCTCACGCCTTGGCCTCCGCGATCCGTGCGAACTCCTCGACCGTCAGCGCTTCCCCGCGCGCCTGCGGGGAGATCCCGGCCCCGACCAGCGCCGCCTCCGCCGCGGCCGGCGATCCGGCCCAGCCCGCCAGCGCCGCCCGCAACGTCTTGCGGCGCTGCGCGAACGCCGCGTCGACCACCGCGAAGACCTCCGCCTTCGAGGCCGTTGTCCTCAGCGGTTCGGTGCGGCGGACCAGGGACACGAGGCCCGAGTCCACATTCGGGGCCGGCCAGAAGACGTTCCGGCCGATCGAGCCCGCCCGCTTCACCTCCGCGTACCAGTTCGCCTTCACCGAAGGCACTCCGTACACCTTGTTGCCCGGCTTGGCCGCGAGCCGGTCCGCGACCTCCGCCTGGACCATCACCAGCGTCCGCTCGATCGTCGGGAAGCGGTCCAGCATGGTGAGGAGGACCGGCACGGCGACGTTGTACGGGAGGTTGGCGACCAGCGCGGTCGGCGGCGGTCCCGGCAGCTCCTCGACGAGCATCGCGTCGGAGTGGACCAGCGAGAAGCGGTCGGCGCGCGACGGCATCCGGGCCGCGATCGTCGACGGCAGCGCGCCCGCCAGCACATCGTCGATCTCGACGGCGACGACCCGGTCCGCTGCCTCCAACAGCGCCAGGGTCAGCGACCCGAGCCCGGGGCCGACCTCGACGACGACGTCGTCCTCCCGCACCTGGGCGGTCCGCACGATCCGGCGGACCGTATTGGCGTCGATGACGAAGTTCTGGCCGCGCTGCTTGGTGGGGCGTACGCCCAGCGCTGCGGCCAGTTCACGGATGTCGGCGGGGCCGAGGAGTGCGTCGGGCTCAGTGGTGCTCACCGATACAGCCTACGGCCGCAGTGCGGCCACGGACTCGCCCCCCGTTGCACGAAGAGCTTCTTCGCCCGGTACGTCTGTTCCGCCGCGGACGCGTCCTGCGGCCGCCCGCCGCCGCCCAGCGCATGCCAGGTCTGGGTGTCGAACTGGTACAGCCCGCCGTAGGCGCCCGACGGATCGACCGCCCCCGGCCGCCCGCCGGACTCGCATTGCGCGAGAGCGCCCCAGTTCATCCCGTCCGCGCCCGCCACGGAGTCCGGCAGCCGCCTGGTGCCCACCTTCACCTGCTGGGCGACCGGCTCCCGCACCACCTCCTCGGCGATCTTCTTCGGCTTCTGCAGCACCCCGTTGACCGTCCGCAGGGCGTACGTGACCCGGCGCGCACCCGGTCGCCCCGGCCGCGCGACGACCTCGGTGCCCGCGGCCAGCGAGGGGTCCCCGGTCTTCTCGGTCTCGAAGTCGATCGGCTCCTCGCGGACCGCCTTGGCGCCGGTGATCCGCGTGACGCTGATCGTCTGGCCGTCACGCGGAAAGCTGGTGAGCGGCACGGAGGTGGTGTCCTGCCCGTGCAGCGCGATGCCCACCTCCTCCAGCGTCTCGCGCACACTCGCCGCGTTCGTACGGATGGTGCGCTCGCTCCCGTCGGCCATCAAGGTCACGGTGCGCTCGGTGCGTACGTCCAGCGCGAGGCCCGTGCGGGAGATCGCCGAGGAGCGGGAGGCGGACAGATACGCACCGTCGGCCCGCACTCCGAGCTGACGCAGCGCGCCGTCGACCGTGCGGGCGGTGGTCCACACCCGGCGACGCCGGCCGTCGAGGGTGAGCATCACGGGCCGGCCGTAGCGGACGATGATCTGGTCGCCGCTGGCGAGGGCCGCGCCGGGGGCCGGGGCGATGATGTCGTGCCCGGTGATCTCGAGGCCCTCGTCCTCGAGGAGCTCCTGAACATCGTCGGCGAAGGTGTGCATGGTGCGCGGTACGCCGTCGACGCTGACCTGTACCGCCTTGTCGTTGGCGACGAAGGCCGAGGTGCCGCCGGCCAGGAAGGCGACGACGAGGGCCTGCGGGACGAGCCGGCGGAGGGTGCCGGGCTTCTCCACGGTCCTGCGGCGGCGGGCGGCGCGACGGGCCTCGGCGCGGCCACCCGCCCTGGCGGGGGCGTCCATGGCCGGCACGGCAGCACCCGGGCTCCGGCTGCTCGGCAGCGACGGCGCGGGCGCTTCGTACAACGGCGGCTCGGGCACGTCGTACGGCATCGGCTCGGGCGCCTCGCAGAACGGCTCGGGCACGTCGTACGGCATCGGCTCGGGCGCCTCGCAGAACGGCTCGGGCACTTCGTAGAACGGCTCGGGCACTTCGTAGAACGGCTCGGGCACTTCGTGGAACGGCTCGGGCACGTCGTGGAACGGCTCGGGCACGTCGTACGGCATCGGCTCGGGCGCCTCGTACAACGGCGGCTCGGGCGCTTCGTACGGCTGTGCTGTCCTGGCGGTGGCGCGGCGACGGCCGCGCCCTCTTCGGTCACTGCCCTGCGAATTGCTCACGACGCTCCGTAGGTCCGGTCCGGTCCGCGCGATGGCGTTGCAGGGCCGGGACACTAGCGAAGCTATGGTCACTCTCCAAAGCGGCACGACTACACAGAGTGGTGACATTTTTCCGCGCCGAGCCCGCCGCCGGAACCGACGGCACTATTCGAGTTAACCCTCAGTAATCAAATGCGCGAGCCGTATTGGCCGAGATCGCCGCCGCCAGCGTGTCCTCGTCGAGGCCTTTCACCGCCGCCATCGCGCGCAGCGTGACCGGAATGAGATACGGCGCATTGGGCCGACCGCGGTACGGCGCCGGTGTGAGAAACGGTGCATCCGTTTCGACGAGTACGAGCTCCGCCGGGGCGACGGCGAGCGCGTCCCGCAGCGGCTGCGCGTTCTTGAAGGTCACATTGCCGGCGAAGGACATGAAATAGCCCGCGGCCGCGCACACTTCGGCCATTTCCGCGTCACCCGAATAGCAGTGGAAGACGGTGCGTTCGGGGGCGCCCTCCTCGGCGAGAATCCGCAGGACATCGGCGTGCGCCTCGCGGTCGTGGATGACCAGCGCCTTGCCGTGCCGTTTGGCGATCTCGATATGGGCCCGGAAGGAGCGTTCCTGAGCGGCCATGCCCTCGGGGCCCGTACGGAAGGAGTCCAGGCCGGTCTCGCCGACCGCGCGCACCTGCGGGAGTGCGGCCATTCGGTCGATCTCGGTGAGCGCGTCGTCCAGCGCGCTGTCGCCGCCCGCCTCCCGCGCACCCTGCCGCGACCAGCCATCGGGGTCGCCGTGCACGATGCGGGGCGCCTCGTTGGGGTGCAGGGCAACGGCTGCGTGCACGCTGTCGTGCGCGGCGGCCGTCTCCGCGGCCCAGCGGGAGCCCTTGATGGCGCAGCCCACCTGGACCACCGCAGTCACCCCGACGGCCGCGGCCCTCGCCAGCGCCTCCTCGACCGTGCCCTCCTGCATGTCCAGGTGGGTGTGCGAATCGGTGACCGGCACGCCGAGCGGTGCGGGCAGCGGCGGTGGTGCGGACTTCGAACTCATGGGCGCGATCCTACGAGGCTCGCGCCCTGCGCCTCACTCCCGGTGGAACAGCCTCACTTGCGGTGGAACGGGTGCAGGAGATCGGAGAGGTGCCAGTGGTGAGGTTCCGTCGGCTGGGTCTGCTCGGCGCCCGCCACTTCGGGCACCGCCCTCTCCGCCGACTCCCTCTCCACCGACTCGCGCTCCACGGGCGCCGCGGCGGCGGCCGGGACGGACTTCTTCTCAACGGGTGGCGACATCAGGTTCCGTACCGAGGAGACCTGTCCGGACCGCATGATCCGTACGACATGTCCGCCGCAGTTGATGCAGGTCGGGCTCGAGAGCGGGGACGGCACTCGCGCGCCCGCGGCCTTATAGACAACGAATTCCTGGCCGTTGGTGTCGACGTGGTGCTCTATCTCGTAGGACTGCTCCCAGCCGTGCCCGCAGCGCATGCAGGCGAAGGCATACGCCTCGTGGACCTTGGCGGTGCCTGTGATCTCACTCATGCCAGCTCCTCTCCACTGACCCAGTGGACGCCCATACCGGCGGGAGCGCATCAGCGCCTGTCGATTAATGGTCTGGTTTTTGGCGTTCCCATGCAGAAAAGGTCAGGACACGGTCTGCCCTTTGCTTTTTACGATAGTCCTTTACCGTCCGCAGGGACCGGCCGAGCCGCATTCTTTGCCGCCACCACGGCATCGAAGACCTCGCGCTTGGGAAGCCCCGCTTCGGCGGCGACCGCCGCAATCGCCTCCTTGCGCCGTTCGCCTGCCTCCTCGCGCACCCGCACCCTGCGCACCAGCTCGGCCGGGTCGAGATCCCCGGGCCCCGACTCGGGCGCACCCTCGACGACGACAGTGATCTCGCCACGTACGCCCTCGGCCGCCCAGTCCGCCAGCTCACCGAGACCGCCGCGCTTGACCTCCTCGTACGTCTTCGTCAGCTCGCGGCAGACGGCGGCGCGGCGCTCGGCGCCGAAGACCTCGGCCATCGCGGCGAGGGTGTCGTCGAGCCGGTGCGGGGCCTCGAAGTAGACGAGAGTGCGCCGCTCGTTCTCGACCTCGCGCAGCCGGCCGAGCCGCTCGCCCGCCTTGCGCGGCAGAAAACCCTCGAAGCAGAAGCGGTCCACGGGCAGCCCGGACAGGGCCAGCGCGGTCAGTACGGCGGACGGGCCCGGCACCGCCGTGACCTTGATGTCCTGCTCGACGGCGGCGGCGACCAGCCGGTACCCGGGGTCGGAGACGGACGGCATGCCGGCGTCGGTCACCAGCAGCACCCGGGAGCCGCCGGTCAGCGCCTCGACCAGCTCCGGCGTACGGGCGGACTCATTGCCCTCGAAGTACGACACGACGCGCCCCTGCGTGTGCACCCCGAGCGCCTGGGTGAGCCGGCGCAGCCGCCGGGTGTCCTCCGCGGCCACGATGTCGGCGCGCTCCAGCTCGGCGGCGAGCCGGGGCGGTGCGTCGGCGACATCACCGATGGGGGTCCCTGCGAGTACCAGCACGCCTGTCGGGGGTCCGGGGGTCGTCCCCCGGGAGAGCACAGTTGTCACATACGCCATCCTCGCAGGACCGGACGTACGACTCGCACAGTCGCGTTCCCTACGATGGCGCGGTGACCAGTACCGCGCCACAGACCCAGCAGGGCAAGGACGCCGATCAGCAGCCACCCGGCTGGCAGCAGCGGCTGCGCAGATTCGGCTACGCGCCCCGGCCCGTGATCGGGCTGCGCGAACGCCTGGTGCCGCCCTACACGCGTCCCTCCGAGCGGCTGTGGTCGATCTTCGGCATCCCGCCGTCGGTCGTGAACCCGCTGCTGCGCTGGGCGGCATGGGGCGGGCCGTTGCTGGTGGCGCTGGTAGCGGGCGTGCTGCGGTTCTGGAACCTCGGCAGGCCGAAGGCGGTGATATTCGACGAGACGTACTACGCGAAGGACGCCTGGGCCCTGATCAATCAGGGGTACGAGGGCAGCTGGCCGAAGGACGTCGACAAGCTCATCCTCAAGGACCCGTCGAGCGTCCCGATCCCGACCGACCCCGGCTATGTGGTGCATCCGCCGGTCGGAAAGTGGGTCATCGGCCTCGGTGAGCACTTCTTCGGGTTCACGCCCTTCGGCTGGCGCTTCATGGTCTTCGTGCTCGGCACGCTGTCGGTGCTGATGCTCTGCCGGATCGGCCGGCGGCTGTTCCGCTCGACGTTCCTGGGCTGCCTGGCGGGTGCGCTGCTCGCCGTGGACGGACTGCACTTCGTGATGAGCCGCACGGCGCTGCTCGACCAGGTGCTGATGTTCTTCGTGCTGGCCGCCTTCGGCTGCCTGGTCATCGACCGGGACGGGGCGCGACGCCGGCTCGCGGCGGCGCTGCCGACGGACGAGGAGGGTGTGCTGCGCCCGGATGCGACGGTCGCGGAGACGCTGCGCCTCGGCTGGCGTCCATGGCGGCTGGCTGCGGGCCTGATGCTGGGCCTGGCCGCCGGCACCAAGTGGAACGGCCTGTATGTGATGGTCGCGTTCTGCCTGATGACCGTCCTGTGGGATGTGGGCGCCCGCCGGACGGCGGGTGCGGTGCACCCGTACCAGACGGTGCTGAGGAAGGACGTGGTGCCGGCCTTCGTCTCGACGGTGCCGGTCGCGATCGCCACGTACATCGCGTCCTGGACCGGCTGGATCGTCACGGACAAGGGCTACTTCAGGAACTGGGCCCAGACGGACGGCAAGGGCGGCAGCTGGACCTGGCTGCCGGACTGGCTGCGCAGCCTGTGGCACTACGAGAACGAGGTCTACGAGTTCCACGTCAATCTGACCTCCGGCCACACGTACCAGTCGAACCCGTGGAGCTGGATCGTGCTGGGCCGCCCGGTCTCGTACTTCTACGAGGACCCGAACGCGGGCACCGGGGGCTGCCCGCCGGACGCCGCGGACAAGTGCTCCCGCGAGGTACTGGCGCTCGGCACACCACTGCTGTGGTGGGCGGCCTGCTTTGCGATCTGCTACATCCTGTGGCGCTGGCTGTTCCGCCGGGACTGGCGCGCGGGCGCGATCGCCTGCGGCATCGCGGCGGGCTGGGTGCCGTGGTTCTTCTACCAGGAACGCACGATCTTCCTGTTCTACGCGGTGGTGTTCGTGCCGTTCCTGTGTCTGGCGGTCGCGATGATGATCGGCGCGATCCTTGGTCCACCGGGCTCGGACGAACGCAGGAGGGCGCTCGGGGCGATCGGCGCGGGTGTGCTGGTGCTGCTGATCATCTGGAACTTCATCTACTTCTATCCGCTGTACACGGGGAGGCCGATCCCGGTGGAGGACTGGCGCAACCGGATGTGGCTGGACACCTGGGTGTAGCAGGAACTACGGCGGTAACGACTCCCGCAGGTGCTGTGCCCACCGTGGTCGTTGTTGACGCTCGCTGGTCGTCCTGGGCGGCCCCTGGACGGCCCACGGACGGCCCAGGAATGGGTCCGGCCGGTCCGGCCCCCGAACTGCCGCCCCGGTTCTCTGCCCGCCAAGCCGTACGCCTGCATCCGTCGCACGGTGGGGGTATGTCCGGATCCCTGCCTGTGATCGTCTACCCGCCCTCGACAACGGACAGCCGACGCGTTCGCATGGACGGAGAGAACCTCGGCCTAGCCCACAGCGTGCCTCCGCAGCGCTCTGGCCTGTATCGATATGCGGCTAGGCGGCTCAACTGCCCGTGCTTCATGATGAGTGTCCCGGCAGGTGCCCAGGACCGATGCAGTCTGCTGACGTTGCCGTCAGGCGTTGCAGTCAGGACCTCCTCGTCCCGAAGAAGGTCAGGGCAAGATCCAGGGTTGACCCTGAGGGTATGACCCTGAGGGTATTTGCGCATGTCAGCGCTTGAAGGAATCCTTGGTCCTCTCTTTCTCGCCCCGCATCTTGCCCCGTGCTTCGAGGGCGGCGCCCTTTGCTGCGAGAGTGTCTTTATGAACCGCGTGGGCCGCCTTCCGCACGGTCTTTCCGACGACCTCTTCGGCCTTTGCCTTGGCTTTCTCTCCGGCACTCATCTCAGTACCTCCGCGCAGTCTCACTGGCCGAGTGCCCTTGAGGAGCAGGGACAAAACCACCTTGCGGGGCGCCCTGATCTGGGATGCACGAGGTCCCATGGGTCTGGAGGAACACGAGGGGGCCGGAACCGCGGCGGCTGGCCGCCATGGCGAAGGAGCGCCGAACGCCTTCGCCGTTTAGATGGGCTCTAGCTGCATGTACCCCTGCCACCGGTGGTAGGTGTCTCTGCTGTCTCACTGTCCCCTAGGTGGGTTGATCTGCGAGAACGGGTTGGGGGCAGTGCTGAGCAGGCGGTGTCCCACTGTCTCGCCACGCCTGCTTGAGGTAGCCGGCGGCAGCAGCGGCACGAAGGCCGTGGACTGCCTCTATCTGGCGTCAGGAAAGCATGATCACGGCCCAGAGGCGGCCCAGGCGGCATGACGCGGCCCCGGCCAGCGGCGAAAGCCCTGGTCGGGGCGCTCTCGGGGTGGAATGACAGAACTTCATCTACCAGGGCACCCACTCGCGCGAGATCACCCAGTCGGCGAAGGCCTCGACACCGTCCACGACCGCCTCGAAGCGGGCAGCGAGTGGAAGAGGCCGAAGGCGTACTGGGCGCCCCGGGAGTTCCACGTACACCACGGTGGCGACGGAGGCGTCCCGCAGGTCGGCGGCGAAGCGTCGGGCGATGTCGACGGGCACCACGGTGTCCCGGTCGCCGTGCACCACCTCGCAGCGGCCAAGGGACCGTCACTTGTCGGGACGCACGACTCCGAGGATCTGCATCGAGCCGGCATCAGCGACGGTGACGTTCCGCCCGGGTCGGGGTGCGTGCACGATCGAGCCGTCGCCGATGTACATGCCCACGTGGCTGGCGTCCCTGTGGTAGATGATCAGGTCGCCTGGGCGCATATCTTTGATGTCGATGCGTGCAAGCTGACGCCACTGCTCCTGCGACGTACGTGGGATGGGGCGTTTCGCGGCGGCCCAGGCTTCTGACGTGAGTCCGGAACAGTCGAACGAATTCGGTCCCTCGGCGCCCCACTCGTAGGGTTTGCCGATCTGCAGGCTCGCGTAGGCGATGGCCTTCTCGCCCTGCGCGCTGGCCTCTCCCTTGATGTCCTTGATGATGCCGGAGCTCAACCACGTCGATTGCGCTTCGGCCCCGGTTTGCCGTTCCATCGCAAGGATCCGCTCCAACTCCTGCTTCTTCAGCCTCGATTCGAGTTTTTCCGCGGCGGAGATACGTTCTTCGATCTTCGTCTGAGCGTTCGCCTGGGCCGTGCGACTCGCCTCCAGTTTCCGTAACTGGTCCGAGGCGTCCCTGGCCTTTTCCCGTAGGTCTTTCTGTGTTGTCGTCAGCGCGACCAGCAGCGCCATGGTGCCCTGCTGGACCTGGCGCGCCAGACTGACGTCGTTCAGAACCTGCTGGGGATCGTCGCTCAGGAACAGGTGGGCCTCGGGTGGCAGGCCGCCACTGCGGTACTGGGCGCGAGCCGCCGCGCCTGCGCGCGACTTCAGTTCCTCCAGCCGCTTCTCGCCCTTGGCGACATCCTCGGCGAGCGCGGTCACGCGATTGGACTGTTCCTCCGCTTTCTCCTCCGCGGTGTTGTACGCATCCGTAGCGACCTCCGCGTCGTGATAGAGGCGGTCCAACTCCTTGCGTACCTCGCCGAGAGATGTGGGCCGGTCCGGCCGTGGCTCCGGGGTGGGAACCGCGAACGCCGCGCCCTGCGCGGTTACGGTGATCGCACAGACCAGGGCCACGGCTGCTGTCGTCCGGCATCGGTGGCCGGTCATACTCCGCCTCATCTTGGCTGCTCCGTCATGCATCGAGGGCCATGGATGTTGTGCCGCCCCACGGCACAACAGACAGAGGCAGGAACCCATTCGTCCCGCCCGCCCCCACAACGGGCGTATTCCTACGGGCGGTTCAAGAGAGGCGGGCAAAATCGCCGACGCCGACAAGTGAGGATCAGGCTGAGCGAGCCGGCTTCGCGAGAAGTCTGTCCCGGAGCTCGCCGGCCTCCTCGGTCATGCCCAGTCGCACACAGATGTCGTGCGCCTGTTCCCAGCATGCACGCGCCCAGGACCGCTGTCCCATCCGGATCAGTGCGTCGCCGAGAATCCGCGCGCCCGCTGCCTCGCGCCGGTCGATCCCCAGCTCTCGGCTGAGCACGATCCCTCGCTCGGCGAAACGGGCTGCCGACTCGGGCTGGTCCAGGTCCAGGTAGGCTTCGGCAACCTTGATGAAGTTGCCGGCCTGCACGTGGCGCTGTCCGTCGACGCCGAGGATCTCAAGACTTTCCTGGTGTCTACGCAGAGCCTCCGCCGGCCGACCGAGGCTGCGCAGTACCTGCCCGAGCCGGTACAGAGCTTGTGCTCTGCCGTGCTGATCGTCGAGACTGTCGTACAGGCCCAACTGCCGATAGGCGCCGTCGAGCAGCGACGGGTCCGATCGTCCGAGATCCAAGCGCTTCTGGATCATGTTGCCCAGGGCGAGCGCCTCGACCGATCGGTCTCCTATGGCGCGGGCGATGGTGACGGCGCGACCGCCCAGCTCCGCGGCTTCGCGGTGGCGGCCGGCATGGGACTGCAGGATCGCGTAGACGTTCAGCGCCATGGCGTGAACCGTGTCGTCGCCGGCGCCGACCGACAGGTCGACGGCGCGGCTGGTCAGCTCGCGTGCGCCTTCGCTGTCGTCCACCTGCATCAGCGCGCCCCCGAGCATGTAGCAGACCCGTCTCTCGGCGCGACGGTCACCGGTACGGCGTGCCTCGGCCGCCACTGTTCGCGCGACGGGGATGACATCGTGCCAACGGTGTTCGGCCATCAGCAGTGGATCGAGGGCCAGCAGCAGGTCGGCGGCGCCCGCGGTGGCCGTGTGGGCGACCTGCTCCACGAGTTCCAGCGCCGCAGTCAGTTCCCGGGCACCCCACGCGCACGCCTCTTCCGCATCGGTGAAGGTCACCCCCCGGTGCTCGGTGGGGATGAGCGACGCAGGGGTGGTGTGTCCCGGGCGGATCAGGCAGTACGCGTTGCGGGCGGTGGCCACCAGCAGGTCCAGCAGACGCGTGAGCGCCGCGGCGCGAGTGGTCGTCGACTCCTCCTCCTGGACGCGCTGCCTCGCAAACAGCCGGAGCAGATCGTGGTACCGGTAGCGTCTGCGGCTCGGTGATTCCACCATGCCGACATCGACCAGCGATTCCAGCAGGGGTTCGGCCTGCTGCGGGGGTAGATCGAGAACGGCCGCCGCGTCGACCAGACCCAAGGTGTTCGACGCCGGCAGGGCCAGCAGGCGGAACGCCCGCGCCTGCTGCTGGTCGAGCTGGCCGTAGCCGAGACGGAAGCAGGACTCGACGGCCAGGTCCTCGATCCACAGCTCGCCCAGGCGCTGCCGCTCGTCCTTGAGCTGGTCGACCGTGTCCGTGATGCTCCAGTCCGGCCTGACCGCGAGTCGAGAGGCGACAATGCGTACGGCCAGCGGAAGCCCGCCGCACAGGTCGACGACGCGCAGGATCGCGAGGCGCTCGGCCGCGGTCCTGGGTCCGCCGACGATACGGGCGAACAGATCCGCTGCCACCTGCGGCTGGAAGACCTCCACGGCTACCCGTCCGGTGGCCGGAAGGGCGGCGAGCCTGGATCGGCTCGTTACGACGGCGGCGCACCTGCCCGAGCCGGGAAGGAGCGGGCGGACCTGCTCCGTGTCATGGGCGTTGTCCAGTACCACCAGGACCCGCCGCCGGGCCAGGATCGATCGGTACAGTGCTGCCCGTTCCACAAGGCTGTCAGGCATGCCCTGGTCCTTCTCACCCAGGGCTCGCAGGAATACCGCCAGCACGGCCGCCGGGTCGGCCGGTGTGCCGTCCACGCCGCGCAGGTCCGCGTGCAGTTGCCCGTCGGGGAAGTCGTCCCTCACCTTGTGGGCCACGTGAACGGCCAGTGTGGTCTTGCCTGCTCCGCCCATGCCGGTGAGTACGGCGACCGGGACGGCGGTCCCGGAATCATCCGACAGGACCGCGCTCAGTCTGTCCGTCTCCGCTTCGCGGCCGGTGAAGTCGGCGAGATCGGAAGGTAGTTGGGCCGGTCTCACCGTCGATGCCCGGGGCCCGGTCTCGGCCGGGGGTGCCAAGAGAGACGGGTCCGAGGCCAGCAGCTGCCCGTGTAACTCCCGCAGTGCGGGACCCGGTTCGATACCGAGTTCCTCGATCAGTGTGTGTCTTGTGTCGTGGTAGACCGCCAGTGCTTCCGCCTGTCTGTCGCAGCGGTACAGCGCAAGCATCAGCAGCAGGCGCAACCGCTCTTTCAGCGGATGGGCCGCGGTGAGTGTGATCAGCTCGGGTACGACGTCCCGGTGACCCCCGAGTTCCAGGTCCAGGTCCACTCGGGTCTCCGTTGCGCTCAACCGCATTTCGGCGAGCCGGGATCGTTCCGCGTCGGCGAAAGGCCCGGGAACTCCGGCCAGCGGGACGCCTTTCCAGTGGTCCAGGGCCGTGCGCAACAGGTCCCTGGCCGCAAGGGTGGCACCTTTGGTGTTGAGCTCTCGGGCTTCGTGAAGCTGGTGCTCGAAGAGCGTGAGATCCATTGCCCCGTCGTGCACGCGGACGGCGTATCCGTTGGCGACCGAGACCAGAACAAGGGGAGCCTGGGTCTTTTCCCGGTCCGGTTCGAGTACACCGCGCAGCCGGGAGATATATGTCCGCAGCACCGAGACGGCTCCGGTCGGCGGGTCCTCGCCCCAGACGGCGTCGACGAGTTCCTCGACGGTGGCGGGCCGTCCCTTGAGCAGCAGCGTCGCCAGTACGGCCCGCTGCTGCGGTGACCCGAGCGGCACTTCGCTGTCGCCAAGCCATGCCTGTAAAGGCCCCAGAACCGTGAACCGCAACTCAGCAACGCCGGTTGTTCTCATTGGTGTTCGCGCCCTCACAGAAGCGTTCTCTGCGGTCGACCGTATCCGTCGGCGAACAGCGTGTGGGGGTATGGCGTTCTGCGTATCAGTCTGTCCCGCCGGCCTGAAGCACCATTTCGGGAGTATCTATCACTATATTTCGGTCAGTGATGAGGGGGATATGAGTTGATTCTCACAGGGCGCATGGTGTCCTCCCCACAGAGGACCGGCTGTAGTCGTCACCCCTGCAGGAGGGTGCTCAGAGGCGCCCCTGTTCGCTCGGCCGCTGATGCATGGAACGCGTGGGAACAGGGGCGTCCGGCTCCTGTGCCGGTGCGGCGCCCAACGCCACGAGGCGTTGCCGTACCTGCCGCATTGCTTCGGTGCGCGCGGGCGTCAACAGACCTTTGCCCTCGAGATGGGCCCACAGGTTGAGGAGTTCGCGGCCGTGCGCCGCGGCGGCCCGGTCGTCGTGCAGCCACTGCCACGCGGCCGTGGCCCGCATCACATCGTCCCCGGCGCGCGTGTCGCCCAGTCCGCAGCGGATCCGTGCGACTCCCAGCGACAGCACGGTGGCCAATCGGTGGTCGCCGTCGACGTGCGCGACGTACGCCTCCATCGCCCTGGCCTCCAGGGAGTGGGGATGATCGGCACCGTGATCGCTGGTGAGGCGCTCGTGCAGCGCGGCGGCGAGGGCGGAGGCGTGTTCCGTGTCTCCCTGCAAGACGGTTTCCTTGATGCGATGCACTCGGTCGGCGAGCGAGGCGGGGACCGGGGTTTCTTCGGCGGTCTCCCGTGCGGCACCTGCGGCGACGACGTCATGGCGCCGCCCCGTTGGGTTGTCGGCGCTGGTGGGCGCGGTCTCGTCCCCGTCCGGTTCGGGGATGCGGCTGGAACCGTCGGGCGCCACCTCGATACGGAAGGTGCGGGCATCCGGTCGGTCGAAGACCGTGGCCTGCACTGGCTCCTGGCGGGTGCGCGCATGACGCTGGAGCAGATCGAGGATCGCTTCGTGGATGGATTGCCCCACGGCAGCGGTGACTCGTTCGCCGTTGAGGACGGCCGAGCTCTCATCGGAGACGTGCACGTCGAAGAGGGAAGGTTCGAGGGCGGGTTCGGAAGGTGTCATGGCTGCTGTTCTCCGTCGTCGGGTGGATCAGGGTTCGCGCGTCGTGACCTCGGGCATGCGCAGATCCCTTCGCCAGGCGTGAACGGGGGCTGTGTTCATGCCTCTCGACGGATTCGGGACGGCGCCGGTTCAACGCGGCAGGCCTCGTCGAAAGAGCACCCGCGGGGTGGGCTCGGTCACCCTCCCCGGGCTGTCACCGGTTGCCTCCGGCCGTTGTCGGTCGCCTCCCGGCCGTCCCCGTGCTCGCGGCTTCCGGCAATTCGCCCGGCCCGACCCGCAGTCTGCGTTGATCACCGCGCCGGAATCGCGTAACCGCCTGGCCCGGGGCCGTGTTTCGGGCATGTCATAGGTCGTGCCGGCCTCCGAGCCGACAGTCTGTGGCTCCGGGCGACCAGCTAGGGTCCGGCTGGTGGACGTAAGTGGTGCAGATGATGTGAAGTTTTCTGTCCTGGGTCCCGTGCGGGCGTGGCACGGCAAGACGGAGGTGGGCCTCGGCTCGCCCCAGCAGAAAGCGGTACTTGTCGCGCTGTTGCTTCGACGGGGGCACCCGGCCGCGGCCGGAGAACTGGTCGACGCGCTGTGGGGCGAGCACTCGCCGCCGGGCGCAGTGTCGGTCCTACGTACGTATGTCTCACGCTTGCGCAAGATCCTGGAACCGGACCGGGCGGCGGGCCAGAGCCCGGGGCTGGTGGTCTCGGTCGCCGACGGCTACGCGCTGCGCGTTGCGCAGACCGCCCTGGACCTGGGCGTCTTCGAGCAGCGAATGGCGCGGGCCAAGCAGTTGAGGGCCGCGGGCGATCTGCCGGAGGCCGGGGAACTGCTGCACATCGCTCTCGACGCCTGGTCGGGCACACCGCTGGCCGGGATACCCGGGCCGCTCGCCGAGTCCGAACGGTCCCGGCTGGCCGAGCGGCGGCTGAACGCGCTGGAGACCAGGATCGAGGTGGATCTCCAGATGGGGCACCACGCCGAGCTGGTGCCCGAGCTGAAGATGCTCTGCGGCGATCATCCGCTGCGGGAGCGGCTGTGCGAGCTGCTGATGCTGGCGCTGTACCGCTGCGGACGGCAGGCGGAGGCGCTGGAGGCGTACTGGGCGACCAGGCGGAAACTGGTGGCGGAGCTCGGCATCGAACCCGGTCCCGCGCTGCGCGAGACACATACGAGGCTGTTGGCGGCGGACCCGGGGCTGGCCGCGTCCGGCCCGGCCACCGATCTGGTCACGGCGGTTGGGCCGGGTCCCGTCGGAGGCGGGGGCGCCGGTCTTGCCGCGGGGCCCCGTGCGGCCGACGAGGCGATCGCCGGTGCCGGTGCGGATTCCGGTGCTGATCCGGGTGCCGGTTCGGGCACGGCAGCCGGGGCGGACGGAGGGCTGACCGGAAGTCCTGGAGCGGCCCGAGCCGGCTCCCCAGTCCCGGGTGACGCTGTGGCCGGTCCCGATCGAGCCGACGGGGACCTTGCGAGAGCCGGGCCGGGCGGGGTGGCGGCGGTTGCCGATGACCCCGCCGCCGCGGTGGCGGCCGATCCGGCAGGGAACATGGCATCGGCTGGTGACAACCGGGGAACTGGCGAGGACGAGGACCGGGACGGAGCGGGACACGTGCACCGGGCCGCGTCCGGTGCCGCCCCAGCCGCCGGGCCGCCCGCCGCCTTGGCGCCGCTTCCTTCCCAACTGCCCGCCGATTTGCCGGCGTTCACCGGACGCCTCGCCGAACTGACCAGGACTCGCGCCCTGCTCCCGGAGGGCGGATACCCCTCCACCGTGGTCATCAGCGCCATCGGCGGGATGGCGGGCATCGGCAAGACGACACTGGCCGTGCACTGGGCCCACGAAATCGCGCCCCGCTTCCCCGACGGCCAGCTCTACATCAACCTCCGAGGCTTCGATCCCGGCGGCGCGGCCATGGACCCCGCCGAAGCCATCCGTGCCTTCCTCGGGGCCCTCGGCGTCCCGCCGCAGCGTTTTCCGGCCGGACTGGACGCGCAAGCAGCGCTCTACCGCAGTCTGCTGGCCGGCCGCCGTGTGCTGATCGTCCTGGACAACGCCCGCGACACCGAGCAGGTCCGGCCGCTGCTGCCCGGCACGGCCGGCTGTCTGGTCATCGTCACCAGCCGCAATCAGCTTCCCGGCCTGGTCGCCACCGAAGGCGCACACCCCCTGACACTCGATCTGCTCTCGCCCGCCGAGGCCAGGGAGCTCCTGACCCGCCGGATCGGGCACGCCAGGCTGGAGGCCGAGCCGGAAGCGGTGGACGAGATCGTCGCGCTCTGCACGCGGCTGCCCCTGACGCTGGCCATCGTGGCTGCCAGGGCTGTCACCTACCCGGAATTTCCGCTGTACGCCATCGCCGAGGAACTGCGTGAGAGCCACGGCAGTCTGGACGCGTTCACCGGTACCGACGCGGCCACCGACGCCCGCGCCATCTTCTCCTGGTCGTACCACGCCCTGCCGCCTGCGGTGGCCCGGCTGTTCCGGCTGCTCGCGCTGCACCCGGGACCGGACATCGCTGCCCCCGCGGCGGCCGCTATCGCCGGACTGCCCCTGCGCGAGACCCGCTCGCTCCTCGCCGACCTGGCCCGCGCCCATCTCCTCACCCAGCACACCCCCGGTCGCTACACCTTCCATGACCTGCTGCGCACCTACGCCGCCGAAATCGCCGACACCCTCGACACCGAGGGCGAACGGCACGCGGCGCTGCACCGGATGCTCGACCACTACCTCCACACCGCGCACCGCGTCTCCGCGCTGCTCACTCCCTGCCGCGAGACGATCTCCCTGCCCGAAGCCCAACCCGGCTCCGCTGCCGAGACGTTCCGCGATCAGAAGCGGGCGAAGGCATGGCTGGTCACCGAGCGGCGGGTGCTGCTCGCCGCCGTCGAGCGTGCCGCCGAGGCCGGTTTCGCCGCGCACGCCTGGCGGCTCGCCTTCACCCTGGACCTGTTCTTCGACCGGCTGGGCCAATGGCACGACCAGTTCAAGATCCAGCGAGCCGCGCTGGCCGCCGCCCGGAGCGTCAAGGACCAGCTCGGACAGGCGCATGCCGAGCGTGCGCTCGGCTTTGCCTGCTTCCGGCTGAACCGCATCCAGGATGCCGCCCGTCATCTGCGCAACGCGCTGGACCTGTTCGCTGCACTCGGCGACACCATGGGGGAGGCCCGGACGCACCGCTCGTTGGCCTTCCTGGCCAACCACGACGGCGAGCGCTACCACGACGCGCTCGACCACTACCGGCAGGCCAGCATGCTGTACCACGGAGCCGGCTACCGCAGCGGGGAGGCCAGCGTCTTCAACGAGGTCGGCTGGACGTACATTCTGCTCGGGGAGCACAAGGAGGCGCTTGCCCAGTGCGCGCAGGCCATCGCGCTGCATCAGGAAGTCGGCGACCTCAACGGGGAGGCCGCGGCGCAGGACAGCCTCGGCTACGCCCTGCACCATCTCGGGGAGTACGACGAGGCCATCGACTGCTTCATGCGTGCGTTCGAGCTCTACCGGGAGCTCGGCGACCGATATCTGGAGGCCGACACGCTGGTACACATCGCCGGCACCCGGCATGCGGCGGGGGACCGGGATGCGGCCCGCACGGCATGGCAGCAGGCCTTGGCCATCCTGGAGGAGTTCGACCACCCCGACGCCGAGCAGGTCCACGACTGCCTCCGCCGACTCGAAGAGGAGGGGAAGGAGGCGGCCGGCCGGGGCCCTGAGCCCGAGCACTCGGTGATCGTGCCGGATTCCGGGCGATCGGGCACCGCAACGGAGCCGCCGCGGCCCGCTGGTGAGCCGCGGCAGTAGGGACGCGGAGGTGTGCCCGGCCCGCGGCGGCCCGGCCCGCCGACGGGCCGGCGGGCCGGGGTGGAAGCCCAGGACGGCCGGTGGGGTCACACCCGCGCCGCCCGCACCGGCCGCTGCGCGTCCATGGCGACCCCGCGTTCCTCCAGGGCCAATCGCAGGGCCCGAAGGGCGTAGTAGACACGGGACTTCACAGTGCCCTGAGGGACGCCGAGAGCGACGGCGGCCTCCTGGGTCGTCCTGCCGACGAAGTACGTCTCGTACAGCACCTCGCGGTGTGCGAAGGACAGTGCCTGCAAAGCGTCGCCGACCACCACGGAGGAGAGCATCTTCTCGATCTCGTCCGCCTCGGTGGACAGTTCGCCCAGCCAACTGCTGCCGTCCACCTCGCGCGGACGTGCCAGTCGCCTCCGGTGCCCGTCGATCACCAGATTGCGGGCCACCCGGAACAGCCAGGGTCTGAGTAGGAGCCCGCCGACACTCAGGTCCTGCCTGCTCCAGCACCGCAGCAGGGTCTCCTGGACGATGTCCTCGGCCCGGTGACGTTCCCCGCCGAGCAGGCGCACCACATAGGCGTAGAGCGGGTCCACCTGCTCCTCGTACAGTGCGCGCAGCGCTCGTTCCCGTGCGTCCCGCGCACCGGCCGATCCCATGACGGACCATTTCACGACGTACTCCCTCGGTCGTCCGACCCCCGTGGGCCGAGAGCTGTGAGGGCCGCCGGCTCGGCTGCCCTCGCTTGCCCGGAGTCTTTCGGGACCGGTTCCACGTCGCGTTGACGGTCGATTGACGCCTCATACATGACCCAGTGCGTCCAGGTGCCTTTCGACGAGACGGAACAGCTCGATGTCCGCCGCTGTCGTCCCGCCCCGCTCGACGAGCCGCTTCCACAGGGCGAGCAGCCGGAGGCCCTGCTCGACGGCCTCCCCGTCGTTCTCGAGCCGGCGCCAGGCGGCCGTGGCCCGGGTGACGTCCTCCCGCGCACGCGGGTCGCCGAGTCGGCATCGGGCCCCGGCGAGTTCCAGGGAGAGGTCCGCGCAGACGGGATGGTCGCCGTCGAGGTGAGCGATGTACGCCTGCATCGCGAGCGCTTCGAGGGCGTACGGGTGCTCGGTGCCACGGGCCCGGGCGATGCGCTTGCGCAGTGCGGCAGCGAGCCCCGCCGCACGCTCCAACTCGCCTGAGACCACAGCCTCGTTGATACGCGCCACCGGCTCGGCGAACTCCCCCGGCACCGGTGCCGGGACCGTTCGGCCGGAGGGGGTTTCCGCGCTAGGCGTTCGCGCTCCATGCGGACGGGGCCTGTGGCGCGGTCCGCTTCGTACTCCCATTGTGTTCGCCAGGGGGGCTCCGGCTTCTTCCGCCATGAGGGCCGCAGTCTCGTCGTCCGCCGCCGGTGCCACCTCGTCGAGGAGTCGGCTCGAGCCGTCGGGCGCCACCTCGACACGGGTCGCGCAGCCGTTGAGCCGGTCCAGGATGGTCGCGCCCACGGGGGCGCCCAGGGCCAGGGCACGTAGTTGCAGCGCGTCGAGCACCGCGCCGTGGGCCGTCTGTCCGGCCCTGCCCGCCGGGACCGGTTCGCCGTCGAGCATCACGGTGCCGTGGCGGGAGATGAACACGTCGAAATGGGCCGTGGTCCGGGGCATGGCTACTGCTCTCCGTCGTCGGGTGTCTCGGGGGACTCCTGTGGTGTTCCGCTCGAGGTGGGGGTGGGGGTGGGGCTGAAGGACGGCGGCGGGGCGCCGAGCCCCTGGTACTTCGCGAACAGCGCCCTGATGCCCACGACATAGCCCTGGGACTGATTGGTGGTCGGGATGCCCCCCGCTTCGCGTACCGCGTCCACGCCCGCGTCGTAGGCCACGAGCGTCAGGTCGAGCACGCTCCCGATGGCCTGGCCGCTGTCGAGGAGCCCTTGGACTTCCTTGGCCAGAGAGCACAGGTAACGGCCCTGGGCCATGATCGAGTCGGGTGCGTCGAAAGCTGACACCTTGTCGTTGTCGTCCTCGTCCTTACCGAACTCGTCGAACACGGCCGGGGGCAGCTGCGAGATCCCCTCGGAGCCGTCCGGGCCGACCAGCGTCGCGTTGAAGTTGGACTCCCGCTCGATCTGTGCGGCGATCACGATCGGACCGATCACGTCGCAGATCGCGCCCGCGTTCTGAATGGGTTCCGCCAGATCCGACGGCACCTGGTCGGGGTCCAGTTCACCCTTCCCGTCACCTTCGAACACCTCAAGGATCTCGTTGGCGTCGTCCGCCGGGTCCGAGCCTCCCCCGCCGCCTCCGAACAGCAGGATGAGAGCGATGAGCGGGGCGAGGAGCACCCCGAAACCCCCGATGATGATGATCACGATGACCCCGCCGAGCAGCACGGCGGGCGACATCAGACAGCCGAGACCGCCTGCCGCGCCCAGGGCGATTTTCGTCGCGTTGGCGTTCCCCGACGAGCCGTCGGCCTGACCGCCCGCCCCTGTACCTCCGCTCATGAGCACATCACGCTCTCCTCCTACTTCTCGCTTGTCGTCGCTTGTTCGAAATGAGTCACCGAAGTCTTGAACCGGTGCGGGTGGGCTCCCGTTGTGGCTGTCTGACGGATCACGACGGACTCGAAGAACGCAACGGGACTCGAATTGAACCGGTTCAAAGATGGATGTATCGATCGTCAGGAGAGGGGGTGGGACGCGCATGAGCGTCCCCTCAGCGGCGCCTACCGGACCGCAGATGTGGGTGCGGGGACCGACCTCCCAGCAGCCCGCCGGGGAGCAGACCGCTCCCGCGCCGACAGGCCCACCGCAGGAAGTAGCGGAGCGGGCTCCCTACGCGCAGCAGCCGGAAGTCCTGGACCGGCCAACGGTGATGATGCGGCCCGTGTCCACCGAGGAGCCGGGGGACGCCGACCGGGGCGGGCACCCCGACCCCCAGCAGCAGCCGAGGCAGCCGCAGCGCCCGGGCCGGACCCGGCAACGGGCGCTGTCCGGCGAAGGGGTCGGCTGGGTCGGGGCGCACGGTGGTGCCGGCGCCAGCACCCTCGCGAAGGTGCTTGGCGGCACCGACATCGGGTGCCGGTGGCCCGACGCGTCCCGGGGCGAGCCGGCCCGGGTGATGCTGGTGGCGCGGACGCACGCCGACGGTATGCGGGCGGCGTCCAGGGCACTGGACGCCCTTCGTGAGGGGCGGCACCCCAAGGGCATGGAGCTGGTGGCCCTGGTGCTCGTCGCCGACGCGCCCGGCCGCCTCCCTTTCCCGCTCGCGCGTCGGGTCCGGGTACTGCGCTCCGTCGCACCGGTGCGCCGCGTCTCGTGGATCCCCGCCTGGCGGATGGGCAAGCAGACGAAGAACCTGCCCAAGGAGGTTTTCCGGCTGGGCGCCCTGGCCGGGACCCGGCCTGCCGAGGCGGGTGAGCCACGGTGACGGACACGGCCGGCACGGGCGCAACGCTCGCCGCTACCTTCGCCCCCGGCGCTGAAGCGGATCAGCTGCTCGGCATCCTCGCCTGGTGCGCCACGGCGGCCGGGGTCGGCGGCGTGATCACGGTGGGCCTGATGATGGCGCTCCAGCTCCGCCGCGGTGACCCGGGCGGGGGCGGAGAGCACTACCGAGGCTTCTTCTTCGTCATGCTCGCATGCGTCCTGGCCAGTACCGCGGGACCGATCGTGACCTTTCTCGGCCCGCTCTCGCTCTGAGCAACTGCCAGGGCCCGCCGGAGGGTTCCATGGGCAGGCCCCGGAACCTTCCGGTCCGTAGGGCCCGTACCACCCGCACCGCTCTGCCGGCCTTCCCGGGCCTTCCCGAATCCTCCGGGCCGCCTGGACTCCCGGACTGTGCGGGACCCCCTCTTTCCTCTTCCTTTCCTCAGCCACGCGTCAGTGGCGAACGACCTCGCAGGAGATTCCCATGAAGATGATCACGCCTTTTCTGATCAAGGCCGCGGTGCCCAGTCCGGTGCGCAAGGCACCGCCCGAGCTAACGGGCAAGGTGGACACGGTGCTCGGCATAGCCGCATGGGCAGGCACCGCCGCCGGTGTCGCGGGCGTTCTGATCACCGGCGCGATGATGGCCATCTCCCTGAAGCGCGGCGAGAGTTCCGAGCACATGGGCCGCCTCGGCATGGTGCTGGGCGGCTGTGTGTTGGTTGCCACCGCGGGCCCGCTGGTCGGATTCGTCTTCAACTGACCAGAGAGGTCGGACATCGTGTTCAGACGCAATCGGAGGAATGCCGGGGCGGAGTCACCGTTCTGGAAGCAGCAGGGATGGATCCTGTCTGCGACCTTTCTCGCCGTCGCTCTCGTCATGGCGGGGGTCACCTGGCTGACGACGGGCGACGACGAGCAGGCCGATCGGGACATGGCCGCCGGAAAGAAGGGGCCGCTGTCCTCCCCCGCCGCGAAGGGCGGTGAGGGGCAGCGCGGCGACGGCCGGCCGGACGGCTGCCGCACCGACGACAGCGACGAAGCGAAGCCGACGGCGCCACCCGACGACATCGAGTGGCGGCCCCTCGGCGTCTCGAAAGTTCCCGTGTCGACCTCGGCGGGCCCGCTCAGGTCCAGCGGTCCGGTCATGTGGTGCTTCGCCCATACACCCATGGGCGCGGTGACGGCCGCGCACATCATTCCCACACACATGAGCGGCAGCGACTGGCGCACCGTCACCGAGCAGCAGGTGGTGGCGGGGCCCGGGCGGGACATTTTCGTGGCCCAGCGGTCCACCGTCCCGGAGACGGCTCAGAACGGGAGTGCTGTCGGCTCCTACGCGGGCTTCGCAGTGGCCTCGTACTCCCCGGACGCCGCCAAGGTGCAACTCCTCATCAAAAACGGTTCGGGCGGCTACGGATCGACCTTCGTCGCCGTGAAGTGGGAGGGCGGTGACTGGAAGGTGCAGCCCAAGTCGAACGGATCTCTCTACACGTCGATGACGACCGTGATGGGAAACGCCGGATTCATCATGTGGAAGGTGTGACATGGCGTGCCCTACCGGAAACCCTCTTGCCGACGCCGTCGTAGGTTTCTTCTCCTTCCTCGGCAACCCGATCGGCACCATCGTCGAGGGCATCGCCAACGCCGTGCTCGCAGGCGCGATCGCGGTCTTCGGTGAGCTGACCACCTCCATCCCCACGCTCTCCGCGTCCGGGACCTCGCAGCAGGTCAACCAACAGACACAGTGGGTCGTCGTCTATACGGCGGTCGGCTCACTGATCTTCGCCTCGATCCGGATGGCTCTCGAACGGCGCGGGGAGGCGGGGGCGACCGCGCTCAAGGGCCTGCTCCGGGTGATCCTGGTGGCAGGCGCCGCGACCACGGTGGTGACCCTTCTGGCGGGCCTCTCCGACCGGTACGCCGACTTCCTCTTCAAGAAGGGTGCCTACGAGCAGCTGACCAGCAACATCGGCTGCCAGGAAGGCAACGGCATCGAGTCGTTCCTGCTGCTCGTCCTCGCTTTCCTCCTGCTCATCGCCGCCATCCTGCACACCATCCTGCTCTATATCCGCCTCGGCGTGATGATCGTGCTGCTGGGCACGCTGCCGCTGGCCGCAGCGGCGTCCATGACGGACTGGGGCAACGGCTGGTGGCGCAAGCACATCGGCTGGATGATCGCCTGGCTGCTCTACAAGCCCGCGGCCGGACTGGTCATGTACGCCGGCTCGGCGATGATCTCGGACGGTCCCGACAACGACATCCACGAACGGATCGCCGGTATCGGCGTGATGCTTCTGTCGGCCGTCGCCCTGCCCGCGCTGCTCAAGCTGGTCGTGCCCGCGACCGCGGCGCTCGGCGGCGGAGGCGCCGTGGGGAAGGGAATGGCGACCATGGGCGGCGCCGTCGCCTCCGGGGCCAAATCGCTCGGTACCGGCTCCTCCTCCGCCGGCCAGGGTGGATCCGCGGGAAGCACCGGGCCTTTGGGCGCTTCGGGCGGTTCGGGATCCTCCGGTTCCTCCGGCGGTGCGGGTTCCGCGGGCGGCGCCGGCGCGGCCGGTCAACAAGGCGGTGCGACTGGAGGCGCCGCCGGCGGTGGTGCGGCAGGAGGCGCCGCCGGTGGTGCGGGAGCTGCGGCGGCCGCCGCGGGTCCCGCCGGTGCGGCGCTCGGTGCGGCGATCGGCGTTGTCCAGGGAGTGGGGCAGGTGGCGGCCGGCGCCTTGGACGGAGCCGACGGGGACGCGGGCCACAACAGGTAGCGGTGGCTGCGCCGGCGCGTACCGCCACCGGGCGGGAGGGCGGGCCCACCAGGGTCATGCCCCCGGCCCGGTCCCGTCCGTCGGCCCGGCCCAGCCCCGGCACATGGCCGCAGTCCCGCCGCCCGGCGATCCGGCAGTACGTCCGCAAACAAAGCAGCCAACGCACCAGACAACGAAACAGATATGGAAGGAAGCAGAACCATGGCTACGGAAGCCGTTACGCATCCCACCTACGGGAACTGGCGCCGGCCCAGGAGGCCAGGGCTCGGCCCGCTCGGTCTGATCGGCACCTTCGGAGTGTTCGGCGGGCTGGTCCTGGTGCTGCTCGCGTCGCTGGTCTCGCTGATCGCCGCCCTTGTGGTGCTTGTCCCGCTCGTCGTCGTACTCACCCCGCTGACTCTGCGGACCCAGGACGGGCGCAACCTCTACCAGCTGATCGCCCTGCGCATCGGCTGGATGCGCCGTAAGTCCAAGGGCGCGCACGTCTATGTCTCCGGTCCGCTGTCACAGCGCCCCGGCGGCCGGTTCCGGCCCCCCGGCCTACTGAACCGGGTGACCGTCAGCGAGGGCCGGGACGCGTACGACCGTCCCTTCGGCGTGTTGCACCACCGCAACCGCAACCTCTACACCGTCGTCCTCGGCTGCGAACCGGACGGTGGCTCCCTGGTCGATCCCGACCAGGTGGACGTCTGGGTGGCGATGTGGGGCGAGTGGCTGGCCCGGCTGGCCCACGAGCCGGGACTGCGCGGCGCCGCCGTCATCATCGAGACGGCCCCCGATCCGGGTACCCGGCTGGCCACCGAAGTGCTGCCCCGGATCTCGCCGGACGCGCCGCCCGCCGCGCGCGCGGTGATGGAGGAAGTCGTCCAGCGCTACCCGTCCGCCTCCTCCGAGATGCACACCTACATCACCCTCACCTACGGCATCCCGCCGGGCCAGAAGCGCAAGCACGAGGACGTGATCACCGACCTGGCGATCCGTATTCCGGGGCTTCTCAGCGGACTGGTCGGGGCCGGCGGAGGCTCGGCGTATCCGCTGTCCGCGGAGCGGATCGCCGAGGTCGTACGGGTGGCCTACGACCCGGCCGTCGCGGCGGACGTCCTCAGCGCGCGGGCCCAGCACGGCGGCACCGGATTGGAGTGGGAGGACGCGGGACCGGCCGCCTGCGTCGAGACGGTCGACGCGTACCAGCACGACTCCGGGGTCTCCCGCAGCTGGATGCTCACCCTCGCCCCACGCGGCACGGTGCGCTCCAGTGTGATGCGCGGCATGCTGGAGGCCGCCCCGGGGACCCGTCGCAAGCGGGTCGCTCTGCTCTACCGGCCCATCGACCCCGCGACCTCGGCGCGCATTGTCGAGGCGGATCGCCGCAGCGCCCAGTTCATGGCCACTTCCGGGCGCGGCATGGTGCAGGCCCGTGCGGCTTCCGAGGTGCGGGCGGCCGAGCAGACAGCCGCGGAGGAGGCGTCGGGCGCGGGTCTCGTGGAGTTCTCGCTGATGCTCACTGTCACCGTCGACTCCGCCGACCAGCTCGGCGACGCGAGCGTGTCCGTACGCAACCTCCTGGCCACCTCGCGCGTTTCGATGCGCCCGGCAGACCGGATGCAGGCCGCGGCGTTCAGTTGCACCTTGCCCACCGGGATTCTTCCGTGGGAGCAGACACTGGTCCCGCACGAGCTCCAGGAGGCGCTGTGAGCGGGAACCGTTCTCAGGAGCGTGTCCTGGACCTCGGCGCGGGCTGGGCGCCGGGGGCGTCCGGCGCCACCACCGCTCTGAGCGGCATCACCGTCACGGATGCGGACACGCAGGACGACACCAAGAAGGGTGGCCGGAAAAAGACCAGGAAAAAGGCCAGGAAGCAAACCAGGAAGGAGGCCAAAAGGGAGAGCGGGGAGGAGAGCAAGGGCGGGGGCAAGGACCACTCCGCCCGACGGGTCCGTGAACAGTACGTGCCCCCCCGCGGCTGGCCCGGCCCCGGCGGCGGCCGGGTCGGCTATATGGATCCGCCGACCATGTGGCGCGCCACCACCGTGCAGGCGTGTGGGCTGTGGCCGTTCGCGGCCGGTTCCGGTGCGCCGATGACCGGAGTGCCGCTCGGGCAGCACCTGTTCACCGGGGCGACGGTGTGCGGCGACCCGCTGTCGTGGTTCACCCGGGCCCGGTACATCTCCAACCCGTCCCTTTTCATGCTGGGCATGCCTGGTCTGGGGAAGTCGACTCTCGTCAACCGGATGCTTATCGGGCTGTCCGCCACGGGTGTGGTGCCGCTGGTGCTCGGTGACCTCAAGCCGGACTACGCGGACACCGTACGGGCCCTGGGCGGTCAGGTGATCTCCATCGGGCGCGGCCTGGGTGGCATCAACGTCCTCGACCCGGGCGCGATGGGAGCCGCCGCCGCACGTATCGGCGGCGAGGCGGGCCGGATGCTGATCGCCGAGACCCACGGACGTGTCCTCAACATGGTGGCCGCGCTGATCACGATCGTGCGCGGGCGGCCGATGGACGACCACGAGCAGTCGGTGCTCTCCGCGTGTCTGCACCATCTGCGCGAACACACCCCACAGGGCCGCACCTTGCTCCTGCCCGACCTGCTCAGGGTCCTCAACGAGGGACCGGACCGGGTGCGCGCGGTCACCCTGGACCGCGGTGACGACGGCCGGTACCGCGACGCGGTCGATCCGCTGCACCGCTCGCTGCTGGGCATCCTGGACGGGCCGTTGGGCGGCACCTTCGCCTCGGACACCTCGACCCGCATCAATCCCGATGCCCCTGCCGTGTGCATCGACATCTCCCGTATCGGCGAGGCAGACACTCAGCTGACGGCGGCCGCGATGCTCGCGGCCTGGTCGGACGGGCTCGGTACGGTCGCGGCCTCACACGCCCTGGCGGACGCCGGACTCGCGCCCCGGCGCTGGTTCTTCACCGTCCTCGACGAGCTGTGGCGTCCGCTGCGCGCCGCCTCCGGCATCGTCGACCGCATCGACGCCCTGACCCGCCTCAACCGCTCCCTCGGTCTGGGCGACGCGAAGATCACTCACACCCTGAAGGACGCCGAGGCACTGGGCACCGATTCGGACCGGGCCAAGGCCCGGGGCTTCGTCGAGCGGGCCGGCATGGTGGTGTGCGCGGGCCTGCCGCGGGCCGAGATGGAGGAGCTGGGCAAAATCGTGGGCCTGTCCCGGCGGGAGATCGAGCTGGTCTCGTCCTGGTCCTCGCCGCCCGGCTGGGCGAGCACCGGGGCGAATGAGGAGCCGCCGGGGCGCGGCCGGTTCCTGATCAAGGTAGGCGGGCGGCCCGGTATTCCGATCAAGGTCGCCATCACCGACACGGAACAGGGGCTGCACGACACCAACACCCGCTGGACCTCCAACGGGTACGCCGAGGAGCGGGCGGCCGAGCGAGCCGCGGCCGAGGCAGCCGCGGTCGCCGCCGGTCCCGGCCCCGGTCCCGCTCTCGAAGACCTCGGCCCCGCCGTGGACCTGTCCCGTCCCGCCGTGGACCTGTCCGATCCGTCGAGCAGGTGGACCGCGTGAGCCAAAAGCCCGGTGGCCTGCAGGGCAGCGATCTTGCTCCCTGGGCGATCGTGGCCGTCGCCGCCGTGAATCTGGTGCTTTTCGGTGTGACCTGGCTGGGCGGCACACTGGGTGCGGCGGCTACGGGTGCTGGCTGGAATTCGCCGCCCTTCGCCCTGTCGACCTTCGCCGCCCTGGTGACGGACGGCCCGCGCCGACTATGGCCGGGCGCCTCCCCGTACGCGGTGTACGGAGGAGTGGTGGCCCTGTTCGCCGTGATCGCCGTCCTGTTCGCCCTGGCCGCGATGAGGGTACGGGAGGTGCGCTCCCGCACCAAAGGCCTGGCCGGCAAGCGGGAACTGGCGGCCATGGCACCCAAGGGCATCTCCGCCCGCGCCCGTGAACTGCGCCCTTCACTCAAGGGCATCGAGGAACTGCACCCGGACGAGACTGGCAATCTCCTCGGTGATCTGGAGCCGTCCGGGCCCGAACTGCGTTCCTCCTACGAGGATGTGGAGCTGGACCTCATGGCGCCGCGCGCCGGAAAGTCCACCGGTATCGCCATCCCCCGGGTGCTGCGGGCACGCGGGGCGGTGCTCCTGACCTCCAACAAGTCCGATGTGTACGCCGTCACCCGCGCCGAACGGGCCAAGATCGGCACGGTGTGGACGTTCGACCCCCAGGGCATCGCCCACACCCCGCGCGGCATGTGGTGGGACATGCTCGCCGAGTGCGTCACCATCGAGGGCGCCCGCAGACTGGCCGGACACTTCGTGGCCTCCGTCAACGACGACGCCTCGCAGAAGGACTTCTGGATCTCGGCCGCGCAGAACACCCTGACCGCGCTCTTCCTCGCCGCGGCACGCGGCAGGGCCCCGGTGACCGACCTGCTGGGATGGCTCGCCGACCCGGCCGACCGTACGCCGATCGACCTGCTGCGCGAGGCGGGGATGACGGCGATGGCCGAGCAGTTGCAAGGCACTGTGCGCGGTGCGGTGGAGACTCGTGACGGTATCTACGAGACGGCCCGGCAGTGCGTGGCCTGCCTGCTGGACCCGGAGATCCTCGCCTGGGTGACCCGCGACCCCAGCCTTCCGCAGTTCCGGCCGGAGCAGCATGTGCTCGGCCGTGACACGTTGTACCTGCTGTCCAAGGACGGCGGCGGCTCGGCGGCCGGGGTGATCGCCGGCATCGCCGACGCCGCGATGCGGGCGGGAGTGGTCGCCGCCGAGCGGATGGGCGGCCGGCTGGACCCGCCGATGACGGCGGTCCTCGACGAAGCCGCGAACGTCTGCCGCATCTCCGATCTGCCCGACCTCTACAGCCACTTCGGCTCCCGGGGCATCAACGTCGTGACCCTGCTTCAGAGTTACCGGCAGGGGGCGCGCGTCTGGGGTGATGCCGGCATGGACGCGCTGTGGAGCGCCGCCACCGTCAAGCTGCTGGGCGCGGGGCTGGACGACGCCGACTTCGTGGAGAAAATCTCCAAACTGGTGGGCCAGCACGATGTGAGTACCGTCAGCGTCTCCAAGAGCAAGGACGGCTCCTCCCGCTCCGTCTCCTACCGCCAGGAACAGGTGCTGCCGCCCGACAGGATACGGGCGCTTCCGAAGGGCACGGCGCTCCTGCTCGCCACCGGTGTACGGCCCGCGCTGATCCGGCTCCGCCCCTGGTACAAGGAGCCGAACGCGGGCCCCATCTCGGCGGCGGCGAAGGCAGAGGTGGAGGCAATCACCGAGCGGGCCGCGCAGGCGTGGTCGAAGGTGACCCTGACGAAGGAGGCGGGCGACCCGGTGGAGTCGGCCTGAGAGGAGGCGTAGGGGCGCCGGCCAGGAGCGGCCCGCCCCGGCCGCGTACATACGGATGCGTGGGAGGGCCCGAAAGGCGCGCCTCCCACGCATCCGTACGTACGGTGTGATCCGGGCTACTGCCCCCGGGAGCTTGACGAGCCCGGGGAGCCGGGTGCGTTCTGGGGCCTGGGCATACGAGGCGTGTACGTCAGCGGCAGCTGGGGAACGTCCGGACTGCCCGAGGGGTTGGCCGGCGCGCCAGGGCTCCTCGAAGCAGCTGCCGCGGCCATCGGGTCAAGTGCCGTGGAGGCAGCGCCGTCAACGGTTCTTTCCGGGGCTCCTCCGCCGGAGCTGCGCGTCCGTGCGACCGAAGACATGTCCTGCGAGAAGGTCCCGTTGCCCAGGCCGCGCACGCTGTCATCGCGCAGGAAACTGTCGCGACGCCGGTCGTCGAGGCTGGGGTCGAAGTAGCTGAGGACGCTGTCGCGCCGCGTGCCCATCGGCGACGGGGAGCGAAGCCCGGCGATCTCGTGTTCGGCTTCGGGGCTCGCCTCGTCCCGCCTCGCGCCCCGGACGTTCTCCTCGGCTTCTCCGGTGGCGTGCCCGGCGCCCTCCGCGCTCGCGGCCTGGGTGAACGTATCGGCGTACTCGATCAGCCCCCGGGTCCTGCCGAGTTGCCCCTGCTCGTACATCTCCCGGAGCAGACTGTTCCCGGACAGGGCGATCTCCATCGCCTGGGCCATGGTTGCGACCTGGCTCTCGTGTTCGTTCTCGTACCGGCCCAGAAACCTGTCCTGCGGGCGCTCCGGTGCGTACCGCTCCTCGGGCGCATGCTGCGCGGGCTCCCGAAGGAACTCCCTAATCATGTGGGCGACAAGCTCTTGGACGGCGGACAGCGACCACGGGTCGCCCTGCGCCTGCCCCATGCCCACGCCGTTACCAGGACCGTCGCCCGGCCTGCCCGGTATCCCGGTGGTTTCCTCGTAGGCCGAGCGGGACAGGGCATCCCCGGCGGGCCCCATCCCGGGCCGTGGGGCAGGCACGCCCGGTTCGGCGGACGGTGAGTCCAGTCGGGCGACGTAGTCCCGCACTGCTTCGATGTCCTTCGGGGACGGGCCCGAGCCGTTCGTCGCTTTCAGGGCGTCGAGGTCTTGGAGGATCAGTTCTCTGGCGAGTGCGACGAGTTGCGGATTGAGCGAGGCGATGTCCTCGCTCCTGCCGGGCAGTTCTCCCGGCCGGCTTATCGGGGGCATGACGGCGTTCCCCTTCTGTCGTGTACGTGGATGTCCGTTGGGAAGTAATTTCGGACGCGGAGTCCGTGCGGTTCGACAGGGAACTCCCCCGCACGCGCCCGGTCTCCGGGATGAACCGCCGTGCGTACCCGGCCTCAGAACGACTACCGGGACCGGAACCCCACCGGGTGCCCGGCAACTGGCCTATGCCGAACTCACCGAACTCCGCCGCGAGGTGGCCGAGGAACTGTCGGTGTCCCGCTGACCGGCGGGGCCGTGCGATCACGGAACCCCGGCGGCGCGGCGTGCTGCCGCCCTCCCTGTGATGCGTGACTGAGCGGTGAGGGGATCACCGCTGGTGACCACAACGCGTTCGGGCGATGGGGGGTTCAACGGACGGGCCGGGCGCGTCCGTGGCTCTCGCCGATGCCGCGTCGGCGGACGCGAGCGCCGGTGTCCCCGCCCCGGAACAGAGAGCTGAACCGCTTCGGGAGTCCCCCGCGTAGTGCCGGTACCGACCACCAGTGAGCCGAACTACGTGCGGGAGCGGACCCGAGATGACCAGTGCCGTCGAGAGCGCCGAACCGACCGGGAGCACACAGCAGCAGGAGCCGCAGTTCATCCTCTATCTGGACGGCCCGCTGCACGACGAGGCGCTGCGTCGTCTGAGCCTCTGGGTGCGCCATCTGCTCATCCCGGTCTACGGCAGGGAGACGACGTCCACCGCCCCGTGGTGCCCCCGGTGGTGGGAGCACAAGGAGGCCGTGGCCCAGTTGTACGGGCTGTGGATGGCCTGGCAGGAACTGACCGCCCCGGGGGCCGGGATGACCGGACCCGCCGTCTGGCACCGGGACTACCTCACGCATGTCATGGCCACGCTGAGAGATCCCGCCGGTCCGTTCGCCGGCTGCAAGCCGGGGGCGCACCGTGCCAAGGAAGCACCGCACACGGACGCGTCCGACGGATGAACCCCGGCGGTAGAACCCGCCGGGCGGCGTGTGCTGCTGCGTCGGCCTCGGACTGGAACGAGTTCGGGGCGGCGCTGACGACTGTCACCAGGAGTACGGACAACCGGCGGAAGCCATCGCCCGATTGCCTGACCGCCCGCTCGATCGCTGAGATGGCGGTCCTGGGGTCCGGGTCGCCCAGGACGCCCGGCTCCACGACGAGCGGTCACACCAGCTTGGGCCGGGGCCAGTCCGCACGTCCCGGATTCCCTTCCCTACCGGCGCTGACACCCGGCGCCGGGGCGGTGGCCCGGCGCGCCGCGGGGTCCGTGCCCAGGATCGACGTCCTGGCCGTCGGCTCGCGGCAGTTCGCCCTGCCGGGCACTGCAACCGGTTACGGGGGCTGCCGGGGCTTCAGCGCGTCGGCTGTCGTCCGCCGTCGCCCCATGTGCCCGCGGGCGCTTGCCCCGAGTGGCCCCGCGCAGCAGGAACTCCACGGGCCCGTATCGGGTGTGGCGCAGCAGCAGGGCGCTGAGGGCCAGTTGGGTGGCGTACAGGACGAGACAGCCCGCCTGCACGACCGCGGTGCCGACGCGGTCGTACAGGCCGAGGCCGTAGCCCGTGAAGGTCAGCGCCAGCACGAGGGACTGTGTGAGGTAGTTGGTGAGGGACATCCGCCCGGCGGGCGCGAGCGCGTCGCCGATCCGGCGGCCCGCGCGGGTCCGTACGAGCAACAGCAGCCCGCAGGCGTATGCGGCGGTGAGGGCCGGCGCGGTGAGAATCCCGGCCGCCCTGCCGACGTAGAACCAGCGGTTGTCCAGCGGACCGTTGGAGCACACCGCCATGAACACCCCGCCGGCGAGCCCGATGGGCAGCCCGCGGTGGACGATCCGCTTCATCCGTGCGCGGTGGCGGTCCGGGTCGGCCAGCGCCCGCCACCTGCCCGCGGCGAGGCCGGTGAGGAAGGCCGCCAGCAGGTCGGCGGCGAAGAGCAGATCCCCGGCGAGCGCGTGGGGCAGCAGCCGCACATTCGCCATGACCACCGAGCCGGGACCGCCTCGGTATCCTGCCACGGAGTCGGATGCGACGGTGGCGAGGCCCTCGGGCCGGACCGGCTCGGTCGTGGAGAGGACAAGCAGGCCGTAGGCGAGGAGCAGGACGGCGACCGCGCCGAGGAGGCCGGCCGCGATCCGCAGCACGATCCTGGGTAGCGCCGTGCGGAACGCGAACAGCACGAGTCCGAGGGCCGCGTACGTCATCAGGATGTCGCCCGGGTACAGCAGTACGGCGTGGGCGAGGCCGAGCAGGAACAGTACGACCGAGCGGCGAAGGTGGCGCGGTGCGAAGGCGGCTGCCGCGCGTTCCGCCGAACGCTGCTGGAGGGTGAAGCTGTAGCCGAAGAGGAACGAGAAGAGGAGATAGAACTTGGTGGCGACCAGCGCGGTCACCACCCAGGCGGCACCACGGTCGACGGCCGAGGCGTCCGGGCCGCCGCCTACGCCGGTGTAAGGGCCCGCCATCATCTGCGCGTTGACCAGCAGGATGCCGAGCAGGGCGAAGCCGCGCAGTACGTCGATATCGCCGATCCGGGCCGGCCTTGCGGCGGTATCGGGGCGCGGGGGAGTGGACACGCGCGTCGCTAAGGATGCGAGGGGGGCGCGGTCGGGGCGTCGGAGCCACGGGCGGGCACCGGGGCCGGGGTGTGCTCCCCCACGTGAGCGGAGCCGGTGTCCGCGGACCGGCGAGTGGCCATGGCCGCGAACGCCCCGTCCACAGCGAAGAAGCACAGGGCGGCCGCCGCGAACAGGACACCGGCCAGAGCTGATATACCCGCCACCACCGCACCTGTCGGGGCCCCCGGCCACAGTGCACCCGTCCCACCGCCGACCAGGGCGGTCAGGGAGTCCAGGGAGAACGGCGGCGGGTTCCAGCCGTGGCCGACCAGCGCGACACCCAGGCTGCCGCCCAGCCAGGCGGCGGTGAGGGCCAACGGGGTCAGGGCCACCAGAGTCATCAGCCACGGGACGAAGCCGGCCGACCCCGGCCGGTCCACTCCGTCCCCTCGATCCTTCAGGACACTCACGACGCCTCCATGTCTCGGACTGCCAGGGCGGCAGTACGGCCTCCGTCCGCACCCACAACGGGATCGTCCGGGAAACAGTTCAACTCCGCCCCGGCCGGCACGGATGCGGTGCTGCCGGCCACCCTCGCAGGGCGGCGTGCCCAACGATGAACGGGGAGGAGCGCACGATGAAGAAGTCGCCACCCCGCACACCGCGCCCGGGTGAGAGGGCCCCGGGCCTGCCGCACCCACCCGCCCCTCCCGCGGGGCGCACCCGGGCGCCGCGGGAGGGCGGGGGCGTTAGTGGCCTGGTGCGCCGCCGCCTCTGGCCCTGGGCGGGGCCTCGACGGGCCGGGACGACTGGTTTTGGGAAGACTGGTGCTGGGGCTGCTGCGGGACAGGGCCGGAGTTTCCAAGCCGGAGGCTCGCCGCCGCGGCGACGCTGGGGGCTGCTTCCTGGTCCGGGAAACCGCTGCCGGGTGAACCGTTCGGGAAGCGGGGCGAGTTCGAGCCGACGGAGGAACTGTCCGATGCCGGGTTGGTCGGAGTCGTCGGTATGTCCCCGGTCACATTCAGGTTGATTCCGGCGGCATCCATCAGATGCTGGGAATTTCCGACGTTGCGCATCTGATCAACAGGGGCGCGGGGCTCGATCGCCTTCTTGTAGTACACGAACGGGTAATCGGATTCCCGGGCCGCGTGGCTGGTGAAGGCCTGCACCTCGCCCGCGTATCCATACTGGGTGACCGGCCCGCGGTTGTAGTTGTTCATGAACCGCGTGCCGTTGCCCTTGTGGTAGACCGCGTCTGTTTCGATCCGGGCCTGGGGGAATTCGCGCTTCATGTTCTCCGCGAACTCCTGGAAACGGCACTTGCAGCCGTTGCAAGGACCGATGTTGCTGACGAACTCCACCTTGAGATCGCTGATCGCGCCCCTCGCTGCGGAGTTCGGCGGATAGTTCTGGTCGAGGTAGTTGTGCACCGCGTCGAGAGCGCCGACCTCCGCGTCCCTGGCCGATACCGTCATCTCCTGCCCCAGTCCGGGTACCTGGACAGCGCCGTAGGAGTCCCCGTCGCCGTACCCGCCCCCGGGGTCGCCCGCGCTGAAGACGGCGCCGTCGGCGACCGGGACGTGCTGGCCGTTCACCAGGAGGATCGGTTTGACGAAGACGCCCCGCCCCGGCGCGAACACGTCGTTCATGGCTTCCATCCGCAGCTTGCTGAGGTGCGGTCGCTGCGGTGCGTCCTGGAGCGGGACGTCCGGAGCGGGAGCGGCCTGCGGGCCCTGCCCGTCGGAGTTGCCCAGGTCGTCGGGGGCCGTCCCGTACTGCTGCTCGGCGCCGGCGGTGTAGGCCGACCAGACCTGCTGCCCCTGCGCATCGGTGACGTAGCACGGATTCACGGGGTCGCTCTCGTGCCACCAGGTTGTCGTTGACTGGTCGGCGTTGTACAAACCGATCCAGTGGTTGCCGGCGTCGTCGGCGTCGTAGCTGTAGTACGACCCCTGCTGCTGCCAGCCGACGATCCGATCGCCCACGCTGTAGTAGGTCCGCTGGGTCTGCTCGTCCCACTGGGCTACGGCATCATTCGGAGTGGTCACTGCCAATCCTCCCTCGGCATTGTGGATGTGGCCTTCTGTGCCGCCGGGCCTTGCGCCATGCTCCGGCGGCTTCGGTCCCACAACGCGGCCCGTACGGACAGGGTTCAGCCGGTGGCGGGACAGGGGATCGGACGGCCGGAGGTCCTCGGAATCGGCGCGCGGATCCGAGGTCCGTCGGGTGGCTCACCCCGACCCTCCGGCAGCGGCCGGGACGAGTGGCCGGGCACCGGCTGGTACTCCAGCAGCGGTTCTCCATTTCTGCTGGTCAGTGCCACTGTTGTCGCGCCTGGCGGACTGACGGTCTGTCATTGGGGCGGTGGTTCGTGACTCCTCCGGACGAGGTGGGTCCGGCGTTGGTAGTGCCAGCGGCGTGCGACAGCCTGGTGCCGTCGTCGCCGGCGCGACCAGTTCAGCGCGCGATCGAGGCGGTTGCGGTGGTGCGAGGGCCGGGGACGGGCAACGTCCAGCAGTGCGCCTCTCCCCCACACCGCGTGGCGCCCGCCTCGCCCGCCTGTTCACCGGTGCGCACCTGAGCGACTGGGACCTGCCGTACGGGGTTGTCACGAACGCCGAACACCTCGTCGCCGAGCTCGCCGCGAACGCGGCCACGCACGGCCGGCCGCCCGGCCGGGACTTCCTCATCGACCTCCGTACGACGGAAGGCGACAGCGCGCTCCGGATCGAGGTGACCGACACGCGTGGTGATCGCCTCCCGAGCCCTCGCGCCCAACCGCCCTCCTCGGACAGCGAGTCGGGGCGCGGGCTGCTGCTCGTCGAGGCGCCGGCCGATCGCCGGGGTGTCACACCGGGGCACGTCCCGCGCAAGACGGTGTGGGCCGAGCTGGACCTCGTACCGGAGAATTCGGGGCGTCCGAGATGACGTCGGCCCCGCCGCCGTACGGCACGCCTTGACCGCCGATCTCCCGCCCGACGGCGTGCGCCGCGGAACCGGGAGACTGCCGCGCCTACCGGACGCCGCACACCGAAAGCCGGACCGATTCCGCTCTGGTCGTCGCGGCTCCCGGCCCGAGCGTCGCGGTCCGATAACGGCCACCGCCCCCGTCACTCCTGTCCCGTAGAGTGCACGCGACGCATCTTCTTGAACACGCTTTCCAATAGGCACAGTCAAGGAGATGTGCTCCTGGGGGAGGGGACCGCAGCAATGCGCAGTGGAGCAAGAGTCGCCGTGGTCGGCGGCGTGTTTCTGGTGGTCGCCGGTGGCGTGGGCTACGGCGGCTACAACCTGTACAGCGGGCTGACCGGCAGTGGCGGCAAGGGCGGGACCGACGCCAAGACCGCGTCGGCGCCGAGGAAGACCGGGCCGCCCAGCGCGGACGAGATCAACGAGACCGCCAAGGACTTCCTGGCGGCGTGGGCCGGGGGCAACGCTCCGGAAGCGGCGCAGTTGACCAACAACGCCGCCGAAGCCGAGCCGTTGCTCGCCGGGTACCGCGATCAGGCCCGTGTCTCCGCCGCCGTGATCACGCCCGGTACGCCGGTCGGCGCGAAGGTGCCGTTCACCGTCAAGGCGACGGTGACGTTCGAAGGGCAGAGCAAGCCCTGGTCGTACGCCTCCGAGCTGACCGTGGTGCGGGGGCAGACCACCGGCAGGCCGCTCGTCGACTGGGCGCCGACCGTGGTTCACCCGAAGCTGACGAAGGGCACCAGTCTCAAGACGGACCAGGCCTCGGCCCCGCCGATCAAGGCCGTCGACAGCCGTGGCCGGGAGCTGACGAAGGAGAAGTACCCGTCGCTCGGGCCCGTCCTGGACAGCCTGCGCAAGAAGTACGGCAAGGACGCGGGCGGCACCGCCGGTGTGGAACTGGTCATCTCGTCCGCGAACGCCTCCACGCCCGACCAGACCCTGCTGACCCTGACCAAGGGCAAAGAGGGCAAGCTCACCACCACCTTGGACGCGGATGTGCAGGCAGCCGCCGAGCAGGCGGTGAAGAAGTACGCCCAGGCTTCGGTCGTCGCGGTGAAGCCGAGTACGGGTGAGATCCGGGCGATCGCCAACAACCCGGCGAGCGGCTTCAACGCGGCGGTGCAGGGCGCGCAGGCGCCCGGCTCCACGATGAAGATCGTGAGCGCGACGATGTTGATGGACAACGGAATCGTCCAGGGCCCCGGCGCCAGGGTGGAGTGTCCGCCGACCGTTTCGTGGGAGGGCGTGACGTTCGAGAATCTCAAGAAGTTCGAGATCAAGAACGGCACTCTGAAGGACAGCTTCCGCCGCTCCTGCAACACCGCATTCATCAAGGCGATCAAGCCCCTCACCAAGAAGAACATCGCCGGCACCGCGCTGGGCGAGACCGCACGCAAGTACTTCGGCATCGGCCTCGACTGGCAGACGGGCATCGCCACCGTCGACGGCAGTGTGCCCGAGTCGGCGGGTGCGGAGACCGCGGCCTCGTACATCGGACAGGGCAAGGTCACGATGAACGCGCTCAACATGGCATCCATCACCGCCACCGCGAAGAGCGGCGGCTTCCACCAGCCGGTGATCGTCCCGCAGTCCCTCGACCACCGTGAACTGGCCACCGCGGAGCCGTTGCCCGGCTCCATCGCGAGTGCCCTGCGCGAGATGATGAGCGCCACCGCGCAGTACGGCACGGGCCAGGCCGCGATGGCCGGGGTCCGCGGTGACAAGGGCGCCAAGACCGGCTCGGCGGAGGTCGATGGTCAGGGCAAGTCCAACAGCTGGTTCACCGGATACGCCGACGATCTGGCGGCGGCCGCGGTCGTGCAGTCCGGCGGGCACGGCGGCGACGCGGCAGGCCCGGTGGTCGCCTCGGTGCTGCAGGCCCGCTGATCCGCCGGCCCACCGGAAAAGCAGCTCGCATGGCCCGTACAGCTACCGCTAGCGTGCGGGCCATGAGCACTCACCACACCGACGCGCACCCCCGTTTCGCCGAGGCTCTGCGCGAGCTGGGGCTCGAGGTCCCGGTCCGCCGCTTCCCCGACGCGACCCGCACCGCCGCCGAGGCGGCCGCCGCGATCGGCTGTGACGTCAGCGAGATCGTCAAGTCGCTGATCTTCGAGGCGGATGGAGTGCCGGTCCTGGTGCTGATGGACGGCTCCTCGCGGGTGGACGTCGAGCGCGTACGGCAGGAGCTGGGCGCCGAGTCCGTCAAGCGGGCCGGCGCCGATCTCGTCCGGGAGACCACCGGCTACGCGATCGGCGGCGTACCGCCCTTCGGCCACGCCACCAGGACCCGGGTGCTGGCCGACCGCGCACTGCTCGACCACGCCGTGGTGTGGGCAGCGGCCGGGACCCCGCACGCGGTCTTCCCGCTCGATCCCAAGGCGCTGATCGCGCACGCGGGCGGCGCGCTCGTGGACGTGCGCGAGCGCACGGCGTGACGGTTCTCGTCGCCACGGCGGTCCTGATAGCCGCGGTCACGCATGCCTCGTGGAATGCCCTTGCCCACACCATCAGAGATCAGCTGGTCGCCTTCACACTGATTGCCGGCGGCGGCACGGTGATCGGGGCCGTGCTCGCCTGCTTCTCCCCGCTGCCCGAGGCCGCCGCCTGGCCGTATCTGATCGCCTCCGCGCTGCTCCACATCGGCTACCAGGCGCTGCTGATGCGGTCGTTCACTCTGGGCGACTTCGGCCAGATGTATCCGATCGCCCGGGGTACCGCGCCGCTGGTGGTGACCGTACTCGCGGCGCTGTTCGTCGGCGAGAGCCTCAACGGCTGGCAGCTGGCGGGCGTGGCGATCGCCTCGGCGGGCCTGGTGGGCGTCGCCCTGTGGGGCATCAGGGGCTCGGAGGCCCGTCCGCACTGGCCGGCGCTGCTGGCCGCGCTGGCGACCGGTCTGTCCATCGCCGCGTACACGGTGGTCGACGGTGTCGGCGTACGCGCCTCGGGCACGCCCCTCGGCTATATCGCCTGGCTGATGATCCTGGAGGGGGCGCTGATCCCGGCATACACGCTGTACGTCCACCGGGGCGGCCTGCTCGCCCAGCTGCGCCCGTACGCGGGCGGGCTCCTCGGCGCATTGCTTTCGGTATCGGCCTACGGACTGGTGCTGTGGGCGCAGACCAAGGCGCCGCTCGCTCCGATCGCGGCACTGCGCGAGTCGTCAATCATCCGTTGTTAATACAGTAATTGGCATGAGCCGATCCAAGAGCAACAGGATGAGCATCGTCCCCGGCGAGGGTGCGGCAATCTACTGCCGGATCTCGCACACGAAGGACGAGGACCAGACCGGCGTAGACCGCCAGGAACGCATCTGCCGGGAGATCGCCGAGCGATTGCAGCTCCGTGTCGACGCTGCGCACGTGTTCGTGGACAACAACCGCTCAGCATGGCAGCGCAATCGCACGCGACCAGGATGGAATGATCTTCTCTCGGCCATGGGCGAAGGCGAGATCCGGCATGTGATCGTCTACCACCCGGATCGGCTCATGCGGCAGCCGAAGGATCTCGAAGAACTTCTCTCCATCGCCGACGACAAACGTGTGTTGCTCCACGGCGAGGCGAACCGGCGCGATCTCTCCGACCCGGACGACCGTTTCATCCTGCGTATTGAGGTGGCACACGCGTGCCGCTCTTCGGATGACACCTCCCGACGACTCAAGGACGCACTGGCGGAGAAGGCCAGGGGAGGCAACCCGCACATCGGCAACCGCCCTTACGGCTACACCAAGAACGGACGGGCGATCGTGGAGGAGGAAGCGAAGATAGTTCGTGAGGTCTTCCGTCGTTACCTCGATGGGGAGAGTCCCACTGCAATCGCCCAAGATCTCCACGCACGCAAGATCCCGACTTCTAAGGGCAAACGCTGGGAGCCGGAAAACGTGCGCAACCTTCTCTCGTCGAACTACGTAGCAGGTGTCCGTATTCACCGAGGTGAAGAGGTGGGAGTCGGTACCTGGCCCGCCATCATCGATCGTGGACAGTGGGATGAGGTGCAGCAGCACCGGAAGCACCGGGCTGCGCGTATCGAGAAGGAGCGCAAGCGACCCAATCGCTACTACCTCCTGCGAGGAGTGGCCACGTGCACGTGCGGCATGCGCATGGCTGGCACGAACGGCAGGTACGCGTATTACCGATGCACTCGCGCGGCACTCAACGGCGAGCAGAAGTGCGGGCGTTCCGTCTCAGCGGGGCCGTTGGAGGCTTTCATCCGCGATGTGTCCATCAAGGTTCTAAAGGAGCTTGATGTGTCCGGCCGGGAGCCCGCCAGCACAGCGCGCTCCGATGCTGATGTACTCGCGGAGGAAAAAGATCAGCAGAGGCTGAAGGAGCTCAACCAGATGTGGCTGAGTGACGATGACTTCACGACGGCCGAGTACCAAGCGATGCGCGCCGATGTTGTAAAGCGGATCAAGGAGCGTCAGCGCAAGACCGTACAACGTCCGGTCGCCGTCCTCGAAGGCATCGTGGGACCTAACGCCGGTAAAAACTGGAAGGAGTTGGAGAAAGCGGAAGACTTCGGCCGGATGAACGCCATCTACCGCTTCCTGTTCGCCGCCGTCGTAGTGCATCCCGCGATCACAAAAGGCCGAGGGTTCGACACTGATCGAGTGGAGATCAGGCCGAACCCTCTGGACTAGCGATCGTGAGGAGCAGGGCCGAGGAGCCGCGCCAGACGGGCAGCGCTCTTCGGCCCTATCCGTTTCGGGAACTTCGCCGCCTCACGCTGCACCGCTCGTTCCCATTTCTCGGGATCACGACGTGTCATCACATCGCCCCCAGTTCCTCGCGGGCGATCTCTCGGTTTCGGGCGAGGTCTTCAGCGACCCCGGCGGCGACAAGTGCCGCTCCTGGCGTGTGGCCGGAGCCGATGTAGCGCCAGTGGGCGTCGGTGATGGTGTCGGAGTCGTCGGGGAGTTGGGTTCCGGCGGCGGTGCGTTCGTGGTCGGCGCGTTCGGCGCGCAGGGTGGCGTAGGTGGTGGAGTAGGCACGGGATTTGGTGAGGATGTGGCCGCGGTAGCCGAGGGTGTGGGCCCAGTCGCGGAGCCGCAGGTGCTCGAATTCGGGGAGGCCGCCGAGGCGCCAGCAGGCGCGCATGAGGGATCGCAGGTGCGGTGAGACGGGAGCGGTTTCGATGTCGTCAGGGCAGGTCAGTCGGTGGTCGTTGCCGGCGGCTGTGTCGGCCGCTCCCTTGGTGACGTACTTGGCGACGTATGCGGCGACGGCGTCATCTGCGAGCCCTTCACTGTCGCCGAAGGCGCGCAGCGGTCGGGCGTCGAGTTGGGCTCCCCACCGCAGGATGTGTTCGCCGATGGCCGAGCTGTAGGGGCTCTGGACCGTCACGGCCCGCGCGGCAGCGTGTACGGCAGCGGTCAGCGCGTCAGCGGTCGCCCAGGGCGGCGGAGGGTCGTGGGGACCGGTTGGGCCGTCCAGGCGCACGACGGCGTGGAGGTGGATGGCCGCGCGTCGTTGGTATTCGGCGACCTTGGCGAAGGAGAGCCGGGCATGGTGGGGGAATTGGGTCTGGACGATTCCGGCGGACGAGGCCAGCGCACGGCGGACGCCACGGGCGAAGCGCGCCCACAGCTCGCCGGTGTGGGCGTGCCACAGGACATGGCCCGGGTAGTCGTAGCAGTCGGGGCACAGCGGCTGTCCGACAAGAGGGTCTGTGTCGGTGTGACGGGCGGGGCAGCCTAGGGACCGGCCGTGTTCGCAGTGCCCGGCATCGCGGCGGGGGCGGCAGCGCTCCGTCCCAGTCGTGATGTGGTGGACGGGGCCGAAGCCTGGTGCGGTGAGGGTGACGAAGAGCCGGGGATGTTCGCGGACGTCGTCGGGGACGGTCTTGCCGCCGACGAGTCCGGCGCGAACCAGGTGGAAGGTGTCTCCCGCGTGGAGGCGGGAGCAGGGCGCGCAGACGGTGGCGCGCCGGTTGCGGCAGCGGACCAGGAGGCGTTCGCCCGGTTCTGCGGTCGTGTCGTAGTGGTGCAGGATCTCGGCGCTGTGAGCGTCTCGGATGGTGGTTGCGCCGGTGAGATGGATCGGGTGGGCGCAGCCGCCGGTGGCGGTGATCTGTTCGAGCCAGCGGGCGAACTGGGGGTGCTGTGCGAGGCGGATGGCGTCTTGGTCTGCTTCGGTGAGCTGACGCAGACGCGCCGCGCGGTCGAGCACGGCGCGTCTGTCAGCCGAGGTGATCTCGGCGGTGATGGTGGGGACCTTCCTTGTTGGGCCGCCGAGGCGGCACGGACGGTGGATGGGTGGGCTGTGTCCATGGCGATCACTCCCTGTGGGTTGTGTGGTGGTTGGTCGGGTCAGCGGATGGTTCCGGTGCCCCGGCAGCAGCGGCAGCGCCGCCGGTGTCCGGTGCGGGTCTTGCGGTAGCGCTCGCCCTTGCAGACGGGGCAGCGCACGCGGCGCATCGGCATAGAGCTCCCTGTCAGGTGTGGGTGAATCCGGAGAAGATCCAGGTCACGAGGCTGTCCACGGTGAAGATGACCGGGGCCTGGCCGAGGTAGAGCCCGAAGAGGCCGATCATGACCGCCTCCCACGCCTTCACATCGCGGGAGCGGACCAGGAGAATGGCGATGATCCCGAAGATCAGGGCGAAAGGGATGGCTGCTTCCTCGGTCATGCTGAATCACCTCCCGCCAGGGCGCTCAAGGCATGGGTCACGCCGGGGAGTTCGGGAGTGATGGCCGCGCACTTGATCGCCGTACTCGCCGCTTCCTCGGTCGATGTCAGGTGTGACCGGGCGCGTCCCCAGCCGCCATCGGGCCCGGTGCACACCGCGACACCCTTCTCCTCCGCAGTGATCGACTGAGCCACGATCACCGCGTCCTTGTTGAGATCGCCCAGCGTCATCTCAGCCGTCCCGGGATCATTCACGCGATGGCAGATCCTTCCCGCCAGCTGAGCCCGCAGCGCGGTGACCCCGGGGCCAAGCTCGGAGCCGACGCGCTGCCCTGCGACCACCAGGTGCATGCCGAGCGCCGCACCGAGCTGCGCCAGCCGCAGGAGCAACGTCGAGCACTGTTCCGCCTCTGCCTTGCTCTCGCGCGTCCCGTCGGAGAGGTACAGCTCCGCCAGTTCGTCGACGATCACCACGACCGGCACGGGACGCAGCTTGTCGGGGAGTTCCCAGACGGAGCGGACTCCCGCCGACCGGCACACCCGCATGCGCTCTTGCATGTCGATGACGAGCGCACCGAGGACCGCGACCGCCTCACGCCGCGAGGTGGTGAGCGCGCTCAACCGCCCGGCGAAGAGACCGAGTTCCATGCCGCCCTTGCAGTCAATGCCGACCAGGGCGACACGCTGGGGTGCAAGCTGAGTGATGAGCCGGGCGAGCAGAGTGGATTTCCCGGACCGTGTGGCACCCACGATCAGCCAGTGGGGCACCAACATCAGATCGATCACCCACGCACGTCCGCTCTCCACAACTCCGATGACGGCGGACAGCAGGGAGACGGGTGCCGAAGCCAGGCCAGGGCGTTCCAGCGGATCACTGCCCGTGGCGGTCAGGAGTACGAGCCCGCGTTCCGGCGAGGTGACGCGAACCGCGTGGACCCTCCACGCGTGGGCGAACGCATCAGCCGCCGCCATGTAGGTGGCCGGGGTCTGGCCCGCGTGCAGCCGCACGAGCACGGTCAGGCCGAAGCACGTCGCGCGCGGGAACGAGATGCGCGGAGGGATGGGCCGTAGCGGCTCGCCCTTGACGACCAGGTCGCCGAGGAGCCCACGCGACGGACGCCGGGACACGGCCAGGTCGTTGAGCACCGCGACTCTGCGCCAGGTGAACAACACCCGGCAGGCGGCCACCGGGTACCCCGCGAGATACCAGTGCCAGGCGGGGCGGTTTCGGCGCAGCAGATCGCCGACCACGAGTACCCAGGCGAGCGCCGCCAGCCCGAAGGCGAGCAGGATCGCACTCATCACGCACCACCAGCCTTCGCGGAGGTGCCGTGCACGGGTGTGATAGCAGCAGCACGGAAGCTGATTCCGTGCCGGTCGCCCATCGCCCAGGCGAATGCCTCCAGGCCGGTTACCCGTACCTCTGTCCCCTCGGTGATGCCCTTCGGCTGACCGGTCACCGAAATCTCGATCACCGAGACCCGGCGGCCCTCCTGACGGACCATGACGGCCACGGTGTAGATCGTGTTGCCCTCCCGGTCCTTCTTAACCTCCTTCGTCTCGAAGTTGCTGACCTTCGCTTCCGGCTCGACAGCGCACCGCAGTACGCCGAGCCGGGATGTGTCCACAGGTATGGACTGCATGGGTTGTTGGCCTCCTTGGCCGTTCACGACGCCAGGCGATCCTGTCGTCACTCGTCCTTACGAGTTATAACCATGCATGTCTTGACGTGAGAACGCAAGCACTTATGCTGACGAGTGACGTAACACGACGGGCGTCATCCGCCCGCATCCCGCCCCGTCCACACGCGGAAGGCCACAGACATGGCAGGCATCGAGCGCCCCGGACCGCTGTACCAGCAGGTCGCAGCCGCCATCAGGCAAGGCATCGCGGACGGCGAGTTCCCGCCCGGCAGCCCGCTCCCCTCGGAGGCGCAGCTCATCGAGCGCTACGAAGTCAGCCGCCCCACCGTCCGCAACGCCATTGCGGCACTGCGCTCGGAAGGGCTCATCGAAGTCCGGCACGGGAAAGGCAGCTTCGTGAGGGGGACGCTCACGCCGCCCCTGGTCATCGATCGGACCATTGCCCGAAGCGGCAAGACGTTCACACCGGGCGGCCCTGCTTGGGGCGAGATGCACGCGCCGACCGTCTACCGCACCAAGGCCACGGAGGCGACCGGCCCTCTCCTCAAGCTCGACGAGGGCGAAGCACTCTTCGGCGTTGACCGCGTGCTGATCGATCCGACGAGCGGAGCCCGCGCGCTGCACCGCCTGCTGATCCCGTTCGCCACGGCCGACGAGGCGCCGCTACTCGCCGAAAAGCCGGACGCCCCGCTTGGGGGCATCTACACGGCACTCACCGCAGCCGGGCACAAACTCACCTGGTCCGAGACCGTACAAGCGCGCATGCCGCAGGCCGACGAGCGCAGCGCCCTGGAGCTGCCCGACGCCACACCGGTCATCCACACCGTGCGCGTCACCCACGGCACCGACCACGAGCCCCTGATCCTCGAAGAGCTGCGCGCCAGCGGCATTCAGGCCCGAGTGTCCTACCGCATCACCGCCGACAGCCCCCGCGCGCTCAGCGCCGTCCGCAGCTGAGAGGCCGGAGATCGGTCCAAACCCTCTTCACTTCCTCAAGGGCGCGCCTACGGCGCGCCGGGCGGCCCTGCCGCCCCCGCCGGGCTGCGGCCTGGCGGCCGGTCCCGCCGGGCGGCAACCGCCCGCACCGAGGCGAGACCCAGCGGCAGACGGAGCGGCCGACCCGCCGTCATCGCTGGGGCGTTGTGGCTGGGGGTCGACGGCCTCCGAGACTTTAGGCAGCCACCATGGGGCGAGCCTCGAAGAGCAGGGGGCCCATCGGACGGAAACGCGGGCATGCAGGTGCCTGCCCGATTCGCCGCGCCAGCGTAAGGCCCCCTGCTCTCTCGCCCCATGGCAGCTCCCGCCCAAAGTCTCTGCGGCCGGCGACGTGCCCACGTTCCCCATCGGACACCGCACGCCGACCGCCTCCCGCCTCAGCTCGCTTTGCCCAACCCGCGCGACCGCCTGCACCAGAGCAGCCACATCACGAGCCGCTGTTGCCGACAGCACAAGACGCACCGCACCGGACCCGTCGACTTTCGCCCTGGCTCTCCATTCGAGTCCCGCCGTGTCGAACCCAGCCGCCGCCAACGCGGCCGCCAACTCCCCACCAGCGTCAGTCGCATCCCGCCAGCCCGCCACGTAGTCCACTCCACGCACCCACACCACGTCGTCAGGGTCGAACGACTCGTTCTCGAAACCCGCGTCCTCTGGGTCGTGCATCTGTCTCAAGTCCCTTCCCCGCGTGCTGGCTTGACTCCGACCATCAGGGGCTCATCGAGCACGGGCACGACGACGACCCCGGTACCATCGGCACCAGGGTCCTGATCACGGGATTCCTAGCCGGACCACCCCGATCGCTTCCAGGCTCAGGGGTGGTCCGGCGTTCAAATATGGGTGATATGTGCGACCCTGATCCGAAAACGGTCGCCATGTGTTGGTTCACGTACAGCTCGGCGCACAACCCGCCGATGGGAGCGGGAGGTTAGAGGCCCCGCGAATCACTGAGCACCGCCAACGGCACATAGACCACGATCCAGAAGACGACGATCGCGAAGACGAATAATCGCTGCCTCATCGGCGTACACCGCCGCTCTCGGCCCGCGTAGCTCGGAAAAACGACGTCGTCATGGCCCGGAATCCCGTATGGCCAAACCGGCCCGCATGCCGCAGGGACCACACCTCGGGCTCATCCTTGCTGTCAGCCGCTCCCGATGACTCCCCGCACGTCGTGCACTCCGCCTCAAAGATCGGCCCACTCCCCGAGGTGTCAACCTGCAACACCCAGTCAGCGAACCGCCAGACCGACCGTCCTCCCATCAGCGCCGCCCCGCCTTTCGCTCATCAGGCACAGACCGGTCACCGCGATCCACCATCAACACATCAGCCGCATGCACTCGCAGCGCAGGGCCGGACCTGAAGACCAACACGACCTGAGGACCGCCCGAGGCGTACCGGTCCGATCGAACGGATTTGACCTCCCGCCACCGTCCATGGGCGCTGACCCAGTCCCCACGCTGTACCCGCAACGCCACCAGCCGAGCCACTACGCCTCCCCTCTGTCGGGAGCTGTCACGACGGCCCACACCGACTTGCCGACCCCGCCCCGCTCGCTTACGCCCCACTGATCTGCCAACGCAGCAACCAGACCCAGCCCTCGCCCGTCCTCCGAAGCACCGTCCCAACATCCGGGGAGAGACTGCGATGCAGAACGAGCGGCTACGCGCCGCAATGGCAGCCGGAGGGTGGACGTACTCCACCCTTGCAGCGAAGGCGGAGGTAGACCCCAAGTCCGTCGAACGATGGGTCAATCTCGGCCGGACGCCGCGCCGAAGCACGGCCATGCTTGCGGCTGAGACGTTAGGAGAAGACGTGCACGCTCTATGGCCATCACTGCGCCAGGCTCGCTCTGCCCGAGCCGTCAGCCCAGAACTGGTGGCTCTTCACGAACAGCGCGCCAACGTACCTGTGTCCGCGTTCACGGACATGCTGGCGCAGGCAACCCAGCAAATCGACGTTTTGGTGTACGCCGCTGTCTTTCTGCACGAGGCGTACCCGCGACTCAATGACCTTCTGCGGGAACGCGCCTCTGCGGGCTGCACGGTGCGTATCGCTGTCGGTGACGCCGAGAGCGAGAACGTCCGGCAGCGAGGCATGGAAGAGAAATTCGGCCACGGTATCGAGTCCCGCTGTCGTCTCGCCCTCATGCACTACCGCCCCCTACTCCGAGTGCCAGGTATCGAGCTCCGGACCCACTCCACGACCCTGTACAACTCCCTCTATCGCGCGGATGATCAGCTACTTGTCAATGCCCATGTGTGGGGAGTCAATGCATATGGGGCACCCGTATGGCATCTCCGCCGCAACGGCGATGGCGGGATCTTCGACACGTACGCCGCTAGCTTCGATGCCGTCTGGTCGACAGCCCAACCCGTAGAGGAAGAGTGACCCATGGCGCGGACCGAATACTTCGACGACCCCGACGCCCCCAAGCCGAACAGCTTGGTCGTGGCAGCGTCCGCGGTCGTAACCGACGAAGCGGGCCGCATCCTCCTCCAGCGACGCCGTGACAACGAACTCTGGGCACTGCCTGGCGGGGGCATGGACATGGCTGATTCACTGCCAGGCGCAGCCGTACGGGAGGTCAGGGAAGAGACGGGCCTCAATGTCGAGATCACGGGTCTTGTCGGCACGTACACGGACCCCCGCCACGTCATCGCCTACACAGACGGCGAAGTGCGCCGCCAATTCAATGTCTGTTTCACAGCACGCGTTGTCAGCGGTCGACTCACTATCTCTGACGAGTCCACGGAACTACGGTTCGTGCTGCCGAACGAGCTGGACACGCTGCCCATGCACCACACACAGCGGCTCCGGATCCGGCATTTCCTGGAGCATCGCGAGCGGCCGTACCTCGGCTAGCACCGTGTCGCCCACAGCCACTGGCCACTCCGGCTGACACTCGCCCGGACCTCTCACCATCCTTGCTCTGACCAGGCAGCTAATTACTGCTTCAGCAAGAGTTGACATCGATCATCGTGGGCGCGGCGATCGGAGCGCTCTTCTTCAAGGAACGGTTCGGTGCGCCGAGGATCGCGGCGGCGGGACTGATGGTGGTGGGCATCGGCCTGATGCTGCGGGCGGGCTGAACCGCAAGGGGTGCCGTGGGCGTCCCACCCGGCATGGGGACGATCACGCACCGAATACGTCAGCTGCTCCGCTTCGGCCTGTTGCAGGCCCGCTGCTGCGCCTTCGCCGTCGCGCTCGTCGGCGGCATCGCCGTCTCGGGTCTACTGCCCGCACTGCCCGTCGCGCGCTACGACCTCGTGCTGATCTACGGGATCCTGCTCGCGGTGGCGGCCAGGAAGCTCGGCTGGGACAGTGCACGCGACACGGCTGTGATCACAGGCTGCCATCTCATCGGGCTGCTCTTCGAACTGGTCAAGGTGCGGATGGGGTCGTGGAGTTATCCGGAGGAGGCACTGACGAAGGTCGCGGGTGTGCCGCTGTACGGCGGCTTTCTCTACGCGGCCGTGGGCAGTTATGTCTGCCGCGCCTGGCACTTGTTCGGACTGCGCCTGGACGGCTACCGGCCGCGGATCATGGCGGTGCTCGCCGGTGCCGTCTATCTGAACTTCTTCAGCCATCACTGGCTGCCCGACCTCCGCTGGGCACTGGCCGCGACGCTGCTGTTGGCGACCGCCGGGACCTGGGTGCACTACCGGGTGGGGGCGCAGGAGCACCGTATGCCGCTCGCTCTGTCGTTCGTTCTCATCGGGTTCTTCCTCTGGGTCGCGGAGAACATCGCGACGTACGCGGGCGCCTGGACCTATCCGGACCAGCTGAGCGGCTGGCAGCCGGTGTCCGTGGCGAAGTTCGGGGCATGGGCGCTGCTGATCACCGTCACCTTCGTGCTGGCGGCGGGGCAGCGCCGCGCTGCACCCCGGTTGTCATAGGCGGGCAGTACGGTCCAGTCATGGCAGCCAGAATCGATTTGACCCTCGACTGCACGGTCGCGCAGCTGCTCGCGGAGTTCTGGAAGCCGGCGCTGGGGTATGTGGACGAGCCCCCGCCCGCTCCGTTCAAGACCCGCGAGGAGTGGCTCGCGCAGTTCGACCTGCCGGAGGACGACTCCGAGGACGACGGGGCGTGGCTGTGCGATCCCGACGGCGTCGGCCCCCGGCTCTCCATCCTCAAGGTCCCCGAGCCGAAGACGGCGAAGAACCGGCTCCATATCGACATCCGGGTGCCGGGCCACGGCAGTCCCGATGAGCGGTGGGCCAGGATCCGGGCCGAGTCCGAACGGCTGGTGAAGGCGGGCGGGACGGTCCGGGAGGAGGTCGACGGACACCACATCATGATGGCCGATCCGGAGGGCAATGAGTTCTGCGTCGCCGCGGGCCGGGCCTAGGGATCCGGCCGAAGGACCCGCCGAGGGACCGCCGAAGGACCGGCTCGGGAGGGCCACCGGCTCATTCCCGCGCGATGATCTGCCCGAACGACGTGTTCACCGCGAGCAGTCCGCCGTCCACCCGCAGCGTCGTACCCGTGATCCAGGCCGCGTCGCGCGAGGCCAGGAACGCCACCGCCGCCGCGATGTCCTGCGGCTCTCCGACCCGTCCCAGCGGGTAGATGCGGCTCAGCGCGTCAAGGCTCGCCTCGCGGCCCGACCAGGAAGGCGTACGGACCGTGCCCGGGTTGACCTGATTGACGCGTACGCCGCGCGGGGCAGCGTCGCCGGCCAGGGTGCGGGTCAGTGAGGCGAGGCCCGCCTTGGCCGCGCTGTAGGCGTGGTTGCCGAAGTCCTGCTCGCTGTTGACGGAGCCGATGTTGACGATCGCGCCCCGGCCGCCCGCAGCGGCGAGATGGGGCAGTGCGGCGCGGGCGCACCGGAAGGCGCCGGTCAGGCTGGTGTCCAGGTCCCGGTGCCAGGACTCGTCCGACTGGTCCTCGATGAGCGGAGTGTCGGGGCTGCACGAGAACGCGTTGTTGACCAGGACGTCGAGGGTGCCGAAGCGTTCGACGGCGTACGCGACGGCCGCCTCGACCGCCGTACGGTCGCCCACGTCGCAGCTGAAGGAGTCGGCCCCGGGGATGGACCCGGCCGTCTTCGCGGCGTGTTCCGCGTCCACGTCGGTGACCAGGACGCGGGCGCCTTCGGAGGCGAGCCGACGGGCGGTCGCCTCACCGATACCGCGCGCCGCGCCCGTGATCAGTACGCCGTAACCCTCGAAACGTGTCATAGCGCTGCTCATAGCGCTGAACGTACCGCCCTGATCAGCGCCTGGGCCCGCGGATCGGCCGTAACTCCCTTGCGCATGCCGTTGGTTACGTAGCCGAGCGCGATGCCCGACTCCGGGTCGGCGAAGCCGAGCGAGCCACCGCGCCCCGGGTGGCCGAAGGAGCTGGGGCCGAGCAGGGGGCAGGCCGGGCCGTGCAGCATGAAGCCGAGGCCGAAGCGGGTGGCCACGACCAGAACACGGTCCGGGCCGACGGACTCCTCGGTGCGGGCGAGGGTCACGGTGGCCGGGGCGAAGAGCCGTGGTCCGCCGTCGACCGCACCGATCGTCGCCGCGTAGAAGCGGGCGAGCGCGCGGGCGGTGGATATGCCGTTGGATGCGGGGAGTTCGGCGGCGCGGTACAGCGGGTCGTTCTCGTCCGGAAGCGGGTCGATCACTCCGAAGGCGCGGCGGCTGAGCGACTCAGGGTTGGCGTAGGCATCGGAGACCGCGCGCTTGGGGCGCAGTTTGAGGCCGCCGCCGTCCGCCGTGGGCGGCTCGTCGACGGCGCCGATCCGGCCGACCCGGTGGGCCTCCTCCTGCGGCAGCCCGATCCAGAAGTCCAGGCCGAGCGGGCGGGCGATCTCCTCGGCGACCCAGCGGCCGATGGTCCTGCCGGTGACCCGGCGCACCAGTTCGCCGAGCAGCCAGCTGTAGGTCTGCGCGTGGTAGCCGTGGTCCGTGCCGGGCTCCCAGGCGGGGCGCTGTGCGGCGAGCGCGGCCGGGCCGCTCGCGCCGTCCGCGGCCTCGGCCGGGGTGAGCGGGCGGTCGAGGACGGGCAGCCCGGCGCGGTGCGAGAGGAGCTGGCGTACGACCACGCGCTCCTTGCCGGCCGCCTTGAACTCCGGCCAGTACGTGCCGACCGGGGCGTCCAGGTCGATCTGGCCGCGCTGGTGGAGCAGGAGCACCACGGCTGCCGCGACGCCCTTGGTGGCGGAACGGACGACCTGTGCGGTGTCCACGGCCCACGGCGCATGACCGTCCACGTCGCGGCTGCCCGCCCACAGATCGACGACCTTGCGCCCGTCCCGGTAGACGGCGACGGCCGCGCCACGCTCGCCGCGCTGCTCGAAGTTGCGTATGAAGGCGTCGTGAACCGGCTCGAAGCCTTCTGCCACCGTGCCCCGGACGTCCACCGCGCCTGCTCTCCCGCTGCCGCTCATCCCCCCATGGTGCAGGGTGGTCCGGACCACTCGACTCGCGGGTCGGCTCAGCACGGACCGGTCGGCTCAAGCACGGATCGGGCAAGGTCAGCTCAGCATGATCGAGACGTCGATGTTGCCGCGGGTCGCGTTGGAGTACGGGCAGACCTGGTGCGCCGCCGTCACCAGGTCTGCGGCGAGCTCCTGGTCGACCAGCGGCAGCGAGACATTGAGCGCGACTGCGAGCCCGTACCCCTGCGCCTCGTTGGGGCCGATCCCCACCTTCGCGGCGACCGTCGAGCCGGTCAGGTCCACGCCCGCCCTGCGGCCGACCAGGACGAGTGCGTTGTGGAAACAGGAGCTGTAGCCGGCTGCGAAGAGCTGCTCCGGATTGGTGCCCTGACCGTCGCCGCCGAGCGCCCGCGGCATCGCGACGCGCAGCTCGAGCTGCCCGTCATGGCTGGTCACATAGCCGTCGCGGCCGCCGTGCGCGGTGGCCTCCGCCACGTACATGATCTTTGTCGGCCGGGTGTCGGCGCGGTCGCTCACTGTGCGTCCCCGAGTTGATGGCAAAGCGATAAGTACATTGCGCACAATGTATCGAAGGGGATTGACGCGGTATTACTCGGGGGTAGCCGAATCCGTCGCCACCGCGACCCGCCGTGTCAGCTCGTGCAGTTCACCGCGCAACCGCGCGATCTCCGACGCCTCGAGACCGGTGGCCGGCAGCAGCCGGGCCGGCACCCGCTCGGCGCGTGAACGCAGCGCCTCGCCCTGGTCGGTGAGCACCAGCCGTACCGAACGCTCGTCGGCGGCCGAGCGTTCACGCCGCACCAGACCCGCCGCCTCCAGCCGCTTGAGCAGCGGCGAGAGAGTGCCGTAGTCGAGCCGCAGCGCGGCACCGAGCTCCTTGACCGGGATCTCCCCCCGCTCCCACAGCACCAGCATCGTCAGGTACTGCGGGTAGGTCAGGCCCAGTTCGTCGAGGAGCGGTCGGTAGACGGCCGTCACCGCGCGCTGGGCCGCGTACAGCGCGAAGCACAGCTGGTCGTCAAGGAGCAGCGATGCCGCCGCCGTTCTGCTCGTTTCCTCGTTCACGAGCCCATTGTCACGGACTTCGGGTCGAAACCGAACGGGAGCTCCAGGCGGTGCGCCCGCATGAGCTCCTCGTCGCCCAGCAGGTCCTGCGTACGTCCGTCCGCCGCGATCACGCCTTCGCTGAGGATCACCGAGCGCGGGCAGAGCTCCAGCGCATACGGAAGGTCGTGCGTGACCATCAGTACGGTGACGTCCAACGACCGGAGAATGTCGGCCAGTTCGCGGCGCGAGGCCGGATCGAGGTTGGACGACGGCTCGTCGAGGACCAGGATCTCCGGCTCCATCGCCAGCACCGTGGCGACCGCGACACGGCGGCGCTGACCGAAGGAGAGATGGTGCGGCGGCCGGTCCGCGAACGGGGCCATGCCGACCTGCGTCAGGGCCGAGACGACCCGGGCCTCCAGCTCCGCACCGCGCATACCCGCCGCCGCGGGGCCGAAGGCCACGTCCTCGCGGACCGTCGGCATGAACAGCTGGTCGTCCGGGTCCTGGAAGACGATGCCGACCCGGCGGCGGATCTCGGCGAGGTTCGCCTTGGCGACCGGCAGGCCCGCGACCGACACCGAGCCCACGCCGCCCGCCAGGATGCCGTTGAGATGCAGCACGAGCGTGGTCTTGCCCGCGCCGTTGGGGCCGAGCAGGGCGACGCGCTCGCCGCGTCCGACCGTGAGGTCGACGCCGAACAGGGCCTGGTGGCCGTCGGGGTAGGCGTAGGCGAGGCCGGAGACTTCCAAGGACAAGGACGACGCGGACGGCGCGGAGGACGCGGACGACGCGGACGGCGCGGAGGACGCGGACGGCGCGGAGGACGCGGAGGACGCGGACGACGTGGACGACAAGGGCGCGGTCATAGGGTCCAGCCAAGCAGACAGACCGCGAGGGCGGTCAGCGGGAGTGCGGCGGCACCGGTCCACTGCGCACGGGTCGCGGTCACCTCGTCGATGACCGGCATGGTCCCGGCGTATCCCCGGCTCACCATCGCCAGATGGACCCGCTCGCCGCGCTCGTAGGAGCGGATGAAGAGTGCGCCCGCGGACTTGCCGAGGACGCCCCAGTGGCGCACGCCGCGCGCCTCGAACCCGCGTGACCTGCGCGCGATCGACATACGGCGCATCTCGTCGGTGATGACATCGCCGTAACGGATCATGAAGGAGGCGATCTGGACCAGCATCGGCGGCAGCTTGAGCCGCTGCAGGCCGAGCAGCAGGGAGCGCAGCTCGGTCGTCGAGGCCAGGATCACGGAGGCGGCGACGCCGAGCGTGCCCTTGGCGAGGACGTTCCAGGCGCCCCACAGGCCGGGGACGCTCAGCGAGATGCCGAGTACGGACACCTGCTCGCCCGGCACCACGAACGGCATGAGGACCGCGAAGGCCACGAACGGGATCTCGATGAGCAGCCGACGCAGCAGAAATCCGGCGGGGATGCGCGCCAGGACCGCGACCGCGGCGAGCAGCACCGCGTACAGCCCGAAGGCCCAGACCGCCTCGCGCGGCGTGGAGACCACCACCAGCACGAAGCAGAAGACGGCGGCGAGCTTGCAGTGCGGAGGCAGGTCGTGGACCGGAGAGTGCCCGTGCCGGTAGAGCTTGTGGGTGTGGCCCGCGCCCATGTCAGACCGATTCCGGTACGTGGGTGGGCGCGGCGTCCGTCGTGCGGCGGCGGCGCACGGACCAGAAGATGCCGGTGCCCGCGACGACCGTGACGCCGACGCCGATCACACCCGCGAGGCCGCCCGAGATCCGGGCGTCGGTGATGTCCTTGACGCCGTAGTCGGCGAGCGGGGAGTCCTTGGCGGCGTGCTCCTCGACGTTCTTGTCGATGCCCTTGTCGGCGGCGACCTTCTCCAGGCCGTCGGGGCTGGCGGAGGCGTAGAAGGAGACAAAACCCGCGAGGACGAGGGCGGTGACCAGGCCGGTCGCCCAGACCGCGCGCGGCGACCGGGCGGCCACCGGGACCGGCCGGGCGGCGGGGGCGTCGACCAGCTCGCCGCCGACGCGCAGCTTCAGCGGAGCGGCCAGGCCCCGGGCTCCGTACACCAGGTCCGGGCGTACGGCGACGACGGCGCCGACCGTCAGCATGGTGATCACGGCCTCGCCGATGCCGATCAGGACATGGACGCCGACCATCGCGGTCAGCACCTTGCCGACGGGGACGTCGGTGGTCCCGCCGATCGCGTAGATCGCGGTGAAGACGCAGGCCGCGGCCGGTACGGAGATCAGCGCGGCGGCGAAGGAGGCGACGGTGACCGAGCCGCGCTTCCGCGGCAGCACCTTGACCAGGCCGCGGAAGAGCGCGTAGGCGACGACGACCGTGACCACACCCATGACGGTGATGTTCACGCCGAGCGCGGTGAGGCCGCCGTCCGCGAAGAGGATGCCCTGCATCAGCAGGACGACGGATATGCAGAGCACACCTGTGTACGGACCGACCAGGATGGCCGCGAGCGCGCCGCCGAGCAGATGTCCGCTGGTGCCGGCCGCGACGGGGAAGTTCAGCATCTGTACGGCGAAGATGAAGGCGGCGACCAGGCCGGCCAGCGGCGCGGTTGCCTCGTCCAGCTCACGGCGGGCGCCGCGCAGGCTGACGGCGACGGCACCGGCGGCAACGACTCCGGCGGCCACCGACACAGGTGCGTTGATGAATCCGTCGGGGACATGCATGGAGGACTCCGCTTCGGACAGATGAATAACTGTTCAATGATAGTGCCCTATTGCACATCAGTTGCAAGAGCGGGTCTGTCACAAATGAACTAGCGCCTTCGGCCCAAAATATGGGACATTAGAGGGCATATCGGGCGAGTGTGAGGAGCCGGCCAATGACCGCAGCCGTCGAAGATCATGCACGGGCCCGAATCGTCACCGATGCTCCGCAGTTCCGCTCCGTCCGCGTCGCACTGCGCTACGAGCCTGTGGAGAACCCGGATGCGGTGTCTTTCGCCTTCCCCAGCGGCCGCGACTGGACCTTCCCCCGCGCACTGCTGGAGACGGGGCTCCGCTCACCCGCCCGCCTCGGCGACATCGAGGTCTGGCCCTGCGGCCGGGTCCAGACGATAGTGGAGTTCCATACCCCGGACGGTGTAGCGGTGGTGCAGTTCGACACCACGTCGCTGATCCGCTTTCTGCGGCACACATACGCGGTGGCCGCACCCGCCACCACGGCATGACGGGCACGGCCACCGGGTTCCGCGGCGGCCCCCGTCCCCACGGTGCCGACGCGCTGCCGGGGACGCACGCTCCGCTCAAGCGGCGCCCCCGGGGCTTTGCGCTCTCTGAGAGAGCCTGATCAGACGCGCGCCAACGCGCGCTCCTCGTCCGGGTCCTCGGGACTGTCGGCGAGTTCCTTGTGCAGCTTCTCGCCCTCCACGTCCACATTGGGCAGCACCCGGTCCAGCCAGCGCGGCAGCCACCACGCCTTGTGGCCGAGCAGCGCGAGCACCGCGGGCACGATCGCCATCCGGACCACGAAGGCGTCGAAGAGGACCGCGATCGCCAGACCGAAGCCGATCATCTTCACCATCTGCTCGCTGGAACCGATGAAGCCCGAGAAGACCGCCATCATGATCACCGCGGCTGCGGTGACCACCCGGGCCCCGTGTTTGAAGCCGGTGACGATCGCCTCGCCGGGCCGCTCCCCGTGGACGTACGCCTCACGCATCCGCGTGACCAGGAAGACCTCGTAGTCCATGGCGAGACCGAAGACGACGCCCACCATGAAGATCGGCATCATCGACATGATCGGGCCGGTCTGCTCGACGCCGAAGAGCGAGCCGAGCCAGCCCCACTGGAAGACGGCGACGACCGCGCCCAGCGCCGCGACGACGGAGAGCAGGAAGCCGAGTGCCGCCTTCAGCGGTACCAGCACCGAGCGGAAGACCACCATCAGCAGCAGGAAGGCGAGACCGACGACGAGCGCGAGATAGGGCACCAGCGCGTCGTTCATCTTCTGCGAGAAGTCGATGTTCATCGCGGTGGCGCCGGTGACCAGCACGTCGTCGCCGCTGTCGGCCCGGATGGAGTGGACGAGGTCCTCGGTCTCGACCGAGGAGGGCCGGTCCTTCGGTACGACCGTGACCATCGCGGTGTCGCCGGCCTTGTTGAACGCCGGCGGGGTGACGGCCACGACGCCGTCGAGGCCCTTGATCTCCTTGACCGTACGGTCCGCCGCGGCCTTGTCGCCGTCGACGACCACCAGCAGCGGACCGTTGAAGCCGGGACCGAAGCCGTCGGACAGCAGGTCGTACGCCTTGCGCTGGGTGGTGCTGACCGGCTGCGCACCGTCGTCCGGCAGACCCATCTCCAGCGACGCGGCCGGTACCGCCATGGCACCGAGGCCCACGACACCGACCAGCAGCACGGCGACCGGCCGACGGATCACGAAGCGCGCCCAGCGGGTGCCCATGTTCGGCTTGTCGCCGGCCGGCTGACCCTTGCGCGCCTTGCGGCCGAGTACCCGCTTGCCCGCGAAGCCGAGCAGCGCCGGGATGAGGGTGAGCGCGATGAGGACCGCGATCACGACCGTACCGGCCGCGGCGAAGCCCATCTTGCTGAGCATCGGGATATTGACGACGGCGAGGCCGACGAGCGCGATGACCACGGTCAGGCCCGCGAAGACGACCGCGGAGCCCGCGGTGCCGACGGCCCTGCCTGCAGCCTCCTCGCGATCGCGGCCCTCGGCCAGCTCGGCGCGGTAGCGGGAGACGATGAAGAGCGCATAGTCGATGCCGACCGCGAGGCCGATCATCGTCGCCAGCGTGGAGGTGGTGGAGCCAAGGTCCAGGACGTTCGCCAGCGCGGTGATCGTGGAGATCCCGATGCCGACGCCGATGATCGCGGTGAGCAGCGGAAGTCCGGCGGCGACCAGCGAGCCGAAGGTGATCACGAGCACCACCGCGGCGATGCCGACGCCGATGATCTCGCCGGCCCCGGTCTCCGGGACGGCCTGCAGCGCGTCGCCGCCGATCTCCACCGTCAGCCCGGCGTCACGCGCCTCGGTGCCGGTCTCCTCGAGCGCCTTACGGGTCTCCTTGGTCAGCTCCATCGAGCTGACCTTGTACGAGACCGACACGTACGCCGTCCTGCCGTCCTTGGAGACCGCCTTGACGCTGTACGGGTCGGTGACGGAGGCGATCTGGCCGGAGCCGGACTTCAGCTCCGCGACCGCCTTGTTCACCTCGGCCTTGTTGGCCGGCTCGGTCATCTTCCGGCCGTCGGGCGCCTGGAAGACGACGCGGGCGGTCGCGCCGTCGGGGCTGGCCCCGGGGAAGCGCTTTTCCAGCAGGTCGAAGGCCTTCTGCGCCTCCGTGCCCGGTATGGAGAAGGACGAGGAGGTGGCGGTGGACGCGGAGGCCGCGGCGACCCCGGCGAGTGCCAGCAGCGCCACCCACAACAGGGCGACGAGGCGGCGGCGCCGGAAGGCGGACCGCCCGAGTTTGTAGAGAAACGTGGCCACGAGGGCGTACTCCCGTTGAGTGGGGTGAACAGGGCATGGGGAGCCGGCCCGACGACGAGAGCGGCGCGCGTCAGGAAGGTGGAGCTGGTGGTGCGGGGAGGGTGGAGCCGGTGGTTCGGGGAGGTCTGTGGGTCAGACGCCGAGGGCGGGGAAGAACACGGCGTCGAGGTAGTCGGTGAGGAAGGTCCGGTCGGGGGTCCGGTCCTCGATCAGCTGCCGGGCGACGAAAGCGCCGACCAGCATGTGCGGGACGAAGTCGAGTGCGGGATTGTCCACCCTGACCTCGCCCCTTTCCACGGCCCGCCGCAACAGCGTGTCGAGTCCGGTGATCTCGGGCTCGATCAGCAGTTCCCGCAGGGCCTGGTGGAGATCGGGGTTTCCATGGATGGCCTGGGCCAGACCCCGCATCAGCGCGGAGTCCTTCTCCATCTGACAGTCGTCGGTGCGGTCGAGCATTGCCTGGAAGTCACCCCGCAGGGTGCCGGTGTCGATATCGGCGACGCTCACCGGCTTGTTGTGCCGCAGGGCCCTGGCCACCAGCTCCGGCTTGCTCCGCCACTGGCGGTAGAGCGTGGCCTTGCTGGACCGGGTCCTGGCGGCGACGGCGTCCATCGTCAGGGCGTCGTAGCCGACTTCGCGCAACAGGTCGAGGACGGCTTCGTACAGCTCCGCCTCGCGCTCAGGCGTGAGCCGGGTGCGCGTCATGGCCGACCTCCTGTCACACGCGAACGAAACGGTTTCGTACAGCTCCACGATAGCCAAGCCCCTCAGCGAAACGAAATCGTTTCGCATGTGGTGTCGGTCACGAATCCGAAGAGGGTTCACCCCCTCCCACGAGTTGCCGCACCCACCCGGCACGGAAAGCATTGAAGGGTGAGTGACGACGTCGCGTATCTCCGTTTCCCGCATCTGCACGACGACTTGCTGTGCTTCGCCGCCGAGGACGATCTCTGGGTCGCGCCCCTGGTGCCGGAGGGGCACCGGCCGGAACGGGCCTGGCGGCTCACCGTCGACCGGACCAGAGTCGGTCATCCGCGCTTCTCCCCGGACGGCCGCCATATCGCGTACACGACCTGGCGCAGCCTCGACCCGGAGATCCATCTCGCACCGGTCGCCGGCGGACCGGCCAGCCGGCTGACCTACTGGGGCTCCGCCGACACCCGGGTCTGCGGCTGGGACCCGGACGGCAACATCCTGGCCGTCTCCTCGCACAGCCAGCCCTTCTCCTACTTCTCCTGGGCCTACAAGGTGGCCACCGACGGCTCCCCCGGCCGACGGCTGCCCTGGGGCCCGGTCTCCGACCTCCAGGTCGCGGACATCGAGGAAGAGCACCGCTCGCTGCTCCTCACCGGCAAGCCGCCGCACGAACCGGCCGCCTGGAAGCGGTACCGGGGCGGAGCGACGGGCCGACTGTGGCTGCACGGCAAGCGGCTGCTCGCCGACCTCAACGGCCATCTGGACTGTCCGATGTTCGTCTCGGGGCGGATCGCTTTCCTCTCCGACCACGAAGGAGTCGGCAATCTCTACTCCTGCCTGCCCGACGGATCCGATCTCGTGCGCCACACCGACCATGACGCCTTCTATGCGCGGCACGCCTCGAGCGACGGTCGCAGAGTCGTCTACCAGTGCGCGGGCGACCTGTGGATCGCCGACGATCTGACGGACCCGGGCGCGGTGCCGCGCAAGCTGGAGGTACGGCTCGGCGGCCCGCGCGCCGGACGCCGCAGCTACCAAGTGCCGGCCGCCAGCCACGCCGACGCGATCTCGGTCGACGAGACGGGACGGGCCAGCGCCGTCAACGTACGCGGCAGCCTGTACTGGCTCACGCACCGCGACGGTCCCGCCCGCACGATCGCGGACACCCCAGGCGTACGGGTACGGATGCCGGAGATGCTCGGCAGCGCGGGCCAGGTCGCCTATGTCACGGACGCGGACGGTGCCGACGCCATCGAGATCTCGTATCTGCCACGGGCGAGCGGGGGCCGGGAGCCGCGGCGGCTGGCCTCCGGCGAGTTGGGCCGAGTCCATGAGCTGGTGTCGGACCCCCTCGGTGAGCGGATCGCGATCGCCTCCCACGACGGGCGGCTGCTGCTGATCGACGCCACGGAGGAGTCCGGGGGCACCTCCGCGGCCGAAGGCTCCGGGGACACCTCCCCTGCCGAGGGCTCCGGAGAGACCTCCCCGGCCGAGAGCTCCGGGGGCGGAGCGGTGACGGAACTGATCCACTCCACCAACGGGCCGGTGCGGGACCTGTCGTTCTCACCGGACGGTGCGTGGCTGACCTGGTCTCACCCGGGCATCGGCCGCTCGCTGCGGCAGATCAAGATGGCCCGGATCACCGACCGTACGATCGTCGACGTCACCAACGGCCGCTTCGAGGACGAGAATCCGGTCTTCACCAGGGACGGCCGCTATCTCGCCTTCCTCTCCTGGCGGGGCTTCGACCCGGTGTACGACGTGCACACCGGGGACCTGTCCTTCCCGCTGGGCTGCCGCCCCTATCTCGTACCGCTGTCCTCCGCGACGCCGTCGCCGTTCGCGCTGTCGCCGGACGGACGGCCCGCGGCCGGCGGACTCGACCCGCTGGTCGACTCCGAGGACAGTACGGCGGTGATGGTCGAGATCGAGGGCCTGGAGAGCCGGGTGACGCCCTTCCCCGTGACGGCCTCCAAGTACTCCGCGCTCCATCCGGTCAGCGGTGGCGGACTTGTCTGGCTGCGCTGGCCGATCTCGGGCGCGCTCGGCGAGACCTTCGCCAATCCGGCGGACACCTCCGGACGTCCCACGCTCGAGCACTTCGACATCTTCAAGGCCCGCAAGACCGAACTGGTCGACCATCTCGACTGGTTCGCGGTGAGCGGCGACGGCAGCAGGCTGGTGGTCGTGGACGAAAGTGAGCTGCGGGCCGTCCCGGCCACGGAGCCGGGCGACAGCGACTCGACGGTCTATCTGGACCTGCGCCGGATCCTGCACGATGTCGATCCGCCGTCCGAATGGCGCCAGGCGTACGGCGAGGCGGGCCGCATCATCCGCGCGTACTTCTGGGAGCCGGGGATGTGCGGCATCGACTGGGACGCGGTGCTGGAGCAGTACCGTCCGCTGGTCGAACGGGTCGCCTCGCCCGACGAGTTCGCGGATCTGCTGCGCGAGGTGCTCGGCGAGCTGGGTACGTCCCATGCGTACGTCACGCCGGCCCGGCGGAACGAGGGGCCGCCGCACTACCAGCGGCCGATAGGTCTGCTGGGCGTGAATCTGGTCTGCCGGGACGGGAGTTGGATCCTCGCCCGGATCCTGCCCGGCGAATCGTCGGACTCCAAGGCGCGCTCGCCGCTGGCCGGTACGGGTATCCGCGAGGGCGCGACCCTCACGCATGTCGACGGCCGCCCGGTGAATCCGGTGACCGGTCCGTACCCGATGCTCGCGGCGGCGGGCGGCACGACGGTCGAGCTGACCTTCCAGCCGCCGGAGGGCGAGGGGCCTTCGCGCCGGGTGGCGGTGATCCCGCTGGTGGACGAGCGGCCACTGCGGTACCAGGACTGGGTGGCCAAACGCCGTGAGGTCGTGCGGGAGTTGAGCGGCGGCAAATGCGGCTACCTGCATATCCCGGACATGGGCGGCTCGGGCTGGGCGCAGTTCAACCGCGATCTGCGCCTCGAGGTGTCCCGGCCGGCACTGATCGTGGATGTACGGGGCAATGCCGGCGGCCACATCAGCGAACTGGTGGTGGAGAAGCTGACCAGGAAGATCGTGGGCTGGGACCTGACGCGCAACGCCCAGCCCGTCTCGTACGCCTCCAATGCGCCGCGCGGTCCGATCGTCGCGCTGGCGGACGAGGCGACGTCCTCGGACGGCGACATGATCACGGCGGCGTTCAAACTCCTGGGCCTGGGCCCGGTGGTGGGCAGCCGGACCTGGGGCGGGGTGGTCGGCATGACGGGCCGCCACCGCCTGGTGGACGGCACGGTGATCACGGTCCCGATGAACGCGGCCTGGTTCAACGAGTACGACTGGTCGATCGAGAACCACGGCGTGGAGCCGGACCTGGACGCGCTGCGCACTCCGCTGGACTGGGCGGAGGGCCGCCATGCCCAGATGGACGACGCGATCGGCCTCTGCCTGGACCTGCTGAAGACACACCCCCCGGCGGAGCCTCCCGGCTACGAGAACGCCCCGGACCTGCGCCGCCCGAAGCTCCCGCCGCGGGGGGCGTGAGGGAACGTTGAGCCGTGGGGTACGTGCCGCTCACCGCAACTGCGCCGCGCACCGCCCTCGATGCTGGAGCCGTCGCGGACTGAGGGCGGGAGTCACTGACCCTGAGACGACCTGTCGGCGAGAAGCAAGGCAAGCGGCCCGGCCTGGAGGAGGAAGCGGCCCTGCGACGCCGCGTCGATCGCGTCAGGCATGAGCCACCAGGAGAGCTTGAAGTCATCCTCGGTCGCGGTGAGTTCCTGTAGCCCGCACGTCAGATGCTGGGCCTCGAAGAGGTGCACACGCGCCGTCGAGTCGAGGGTGATGGCGTACGAGCCGAGCGGCCGCCATGTCCCAGCGGTGATGCCCGCCTCCTCCCGCAACTCGCGGCGCGCACACTGCTCGGCTGTCTCGCCGTCTTCTCTCCGACCGCCCGGCAGGAACAGGTACTCGCCGCCGTGGCGGGGGAAGTCAGCACTCAGCACGGCCACCATGCCGTCGGCGTCGCGGGCCACCACAACGGAGGCGTCGCGGACGGGCCCGCGGGCTTGGATGTCGTCGCTCATGCCTGGCGAGAGTATCGGTCACTAGCGCACCATCGCCGCGAACGGCACGTTCATGACGACAGGCTGCCACCCCCACCGAGGCATGGGGGTGACCCCGTTCCCCAACTCAAGGGCGGGCGGGGACAGCGCCGCGTACGCGGAAGGGGCGCACCCGTCGTCACGGGTGCGCCCCTCATCCACGCGGCACAGCGCGAGCGCTCGCGTCAGATGTCGTAGTCCTGGTGGAACTTGTCCTCGGCGTCCTGCATGGCCTTACTGGTCATGCCCTGGTCCCGGCCACGCGAAATCCGCTCCGAGGATTCCTCCCGCGGCTGCGAACCACGCTGCGGCTGCGAACCACGCTGCGGCGCCGGGTCCTTCGCACCGCTCGTCTGTCGCTTCGCCTGCCGCTTCGTCTGCTTCGCCTGCTCTTCGAGCTTCGAGGCCTTGTCCTGGAACTGGTCCTTCATGCCCATGAAGATTCACTCCTAGAAGGGTGTGAGGGGGGTCGGGGGCTGTTACACCCCCTGGGCCTCGACCAGCGTGGCACGCAAGAACATACCTCGCATTTCGATCAATGACGCTGTGTACGGGCCTCCTCGTCCGCCGCCCCGCCGGCCCCCACGAGCCCCTTCCCGACGCCCCCCAGCCGAGGCTCGAAGCGCCGCATCTCCCGCTGCCCCACCGCCCCGATCAGCGACGGCAGGTAACCGCGCACCGACTGCATTCCCCGCAGCCACCACTGTGCGTACACATGCGAGGACCGTCGTTCGATCCCGGCCACGATCCGGTCCACCGCCGGGCCGAGCGGATACGTCTTGTTCGAGGGCCACGGCAGCCGCTGCCGCAACTCCCGCATCACCTCGTCCTGGTCCGCGCCACGCACCATGTCCGTGTCCGTCCAGGACAGATAGCCGACCCCGACCCGCACACCCTTGTACCCGACCTCCGCGCGCAGGCTGTGCGCGAACGCCTCGACGCCCGACTTCGACGCGCAGTACGCCGTCATCATCGGCGCCGGCGTGATCGCCGCCAGCGACGCGATCTGCAGGAAGTAGCCGCGGCTCTCCACCAGCACCGGCAGGAACGCCCGGCCCGTGACCGCGCTCCCGATCAGATTGACCTCGATCACCCGCCGCCACGCGACCGGGTCCGAGTCGACGAACGGGCCGCCGGAGGCGACACCCGCGTTCGCGACGACGATGTCGACCTTGCCGAAGCGCGCCTTGACCTCCTCGGCGACCCGGGCCATCGCCTCGTGGTCGGTGACATCCGCGTACCAGTGGTCGCTCTCGGTGTGCAGCCGCTCCGAGACCTCCTTCAGCACGTCGGGCTCCAGCCCCACCAGCGCCACCTTCGCGCCGCGCGCGGAGAGTTTGCGGGCCAGCAGCTCACCCACACCCCGCGCCGCGCCGGTGACGACCGCGACCTGTCCCTCCAGGCTGGTCCTGCTCATGCGGCCTCCTCCTTGGCATTCTGCTTGACGGTCGCCTTCGCGTTCACGGTCACGTTCCCGTCCTCCCCGTTGGCGTTCGCATTCACGTATGTACCGGCCAGCTCACGGATCTTCGCGGTGACCACCTCCGGCGCCTCCACCGGTGTCATATGTCCCATCCCGGCGAGCTCCACGAGTTCCACGCACTCGGGCAGCGCGGCGGCCAGCCGCCGCGCGTGCACGATCGGCGTGAGCCGGTCGGCCGTGCCGGACACCACCACCGTCGGCGCCCTCAACTCCCGTACGCCCGCGTCGAGATCGAGCTCGGCGAGCACATGCGCCCAGGCCACCCGGGTCGCCCGCGGACAGGCGTGCACGATACGGGCGCACTCCGCCACCCGCTCCGGCGCCGAACCGGGGCCCATCGTCCCGTACTTGAGAATGCGCTTCGAGAGCGGTGTCACCGGGCCGAGCGGGGCGCGCGCCCCGAGGATCATCCGGGTGAGCCGGGTCCGGGTCCGGCCCGCGCGCAGCGGCAGCACCAGCGAGTCCTCGACCAGCCTCGCGCTGCCCGTGCTGCACAGCAGGACAGCGGCCGCGTGCTCCGTGAAGGCGGCGCGGCCCGACGCGGCCATCAGCGTCATCCCGCCCATGGAGTGCCCGGCGAGCACAGCCTTCTCCCCCGGAGCCAGTGCCGCTCCGAGTACCGCTTCCAGGTCATCGGCGAGCAGATCCGTACCGACCGCGGCGGTCGGCGTACGGCCGTGACCGCGCTGGTCGTAGACGACCACCCGGTGATCCGCCGCCAAGTCCCGTATCTGCGCGGCCCAGAAGTGCGTCGAGCAGGTCCAGCCGTGGGCGAGCACCACGATGGGCGCGCCCTCGGGACCGTGCACCTCGACATGGAGGCGCGACCCGTCGGCGGAGACGGCGGTCAGTTCGCGATCGGCGACGGGAGGAGCGTCCGTGCGCCGCAGCAGCCGGCTCATCGCACGGCCTCCGCGGACTCCGCGGGCTCTACAGCCTCGACGGCCGACTCGGCGTCAACTGCCGGCTCGGCGTCAACACCCGACTCGGCGTCCACTGCCGGCTCGGTGCCCACGGCCGGCTCGGCGCCCTTCGCGGACACCCGGACGACCTCGTACTCCGCGAGGTCCACCTCACGCGTCGCCCGCCGGAACTCTCCGGTCGTCCCCGGCCAGAGCGTGGTGTTACGGCCGTTGGCGTCCAGATACCAGCTGTTGCAGCCGCCGGACTTCCACACGGTCCGCTCCATTCGCTCCTGCACCCGCCGGTTCCAGGTGTGCACGGCGGACGGCCGGGCCGCGAGCGCCGCGCGCCCGCCCAGAACGTTCAACTGCCGCATGTAGTCGGCCAGATAGTTCAGCTGCGACTCGATCATCAGGATCATGGAGGAGTTCCCGAGCCCGGTGTTCGGGCCGATGATCGTCATCCAGTTGGGGAAGCCCGCGGCGGTGGCGCCGCGCAGTGACTCCATCCCGTCCTTCCACGCCTCGGCGAGCGTGATCCCGTCGGCGCCCACCACACGCTCGGCGATCGGCATGTCCGTCACACGGAAGCCCGTACCGAAGATGATCGCGTCGGCCTCGGTCTCGGTGCCGTCGGCCGCTACCAGCGTCGACCCGCGTACTTCCGCCAGCCCGGAGGCCACCACGTCCACATTCGGCTGCGCGAGGGCCGGGTAGTACTCGCTCGACAGCAGGATCCGCTTGCAGCCGATGCGGTACGAGGGCGTGAGCTTGCCGCGCAGCACCGGGTCCTTGATCGAGCGGCCCATGTTGCGCTTGGCGATCGACTCGATGAGCCCGAGCTCGTTCGGTCGCTTGGTGAACGCGCTGACCTGCAGCTCCCTGATCCCCCAGAGCAGCCCGCGGCGCGCGGCGCCCGTGAACGGCAGCCGGCGGTGCAACCATCGCTCGGCTCCGGTGATCGCGCGGTCCATGCGCGGCAGCACCCATGGCGGGGTCCGCTGAAACAGCGTCAGCTTTGCCGCCTCCGGCTGGATCGACGGCACGATCTGGATCGCCGACGCACCGGTCCCGATCATCGCGACGCGCTTGCCGCGCAGGTCGTAGTCGTGGTCCCAGCGGGAGGAGTGGAAGACCTTGCCCGGGAAGTCGGCGAGCCCCGGAATCTCCGGAATCTTCGGGTCCGACAGCGGCCCGGTCGCGGAGACCACGACGTCGGCGGTCAGCGTCCCCTTCGAGGTCTCGATCTCCCAGCGCAGCTCGTCCTTGTCCCAGTGCATCGTCAGCACTTCATGGTTGAGGCGGATGTGGGAGCGGAGCCGGAAGGTGTCCGCGACATGCTCCAGATAGGCGCGGATGTGCTGCTGCCCGGAGAAGGTGCGCGGCCAGTCGGGGTTGGGCGCGAAGGAGAACGAGTAGAGATGCGAGGGCACGTCGCAGGCGCACCCGGGATAGCTGTTGTCCCGCCAGGTCCCGCCGACCGAGTCCGCCCGCTCCAGGACGACGAAGTCGGTGATCCCTTCGCGGCGCAGCCGGACCGCGGCCCCCAGGCCGCCGAACCCGGATCCGATCACCGCCACTCGTACGTGCTCGTGCTGGCCCATGCCGCCGCCTCCCGCTGAACGTCACAACCCTGCCAGCGATCACTGGCACAGTTGGGAGAGTAGAGCAGCAACATACCCAGCGGTAGGGGTCGGGCCGGGCGAGTTACTGCCGGTACAACATAGGCTGACCGACGTGGCAGAAGGACGAGCAGGGCGCGAGTACCGCATGCAGGAGCTGGCCAAGGAGGCCGGCATCACGGTGCGCACGGTGCGCTTCTACCGCGAGCGGGGACTGATTCCGCCACCCCGCCGCGAGGGCCGTATCGCCTGGTACGACGAGCATCATCTGGCCCGGCTCCGTACGATCGCCGCGCTGCTGGAACGCGGCCACACGCTCAACGGCATCGCGGACCTCGCCACCGCCTTCGAGAGCGGACGCGACGTCGGCGAGGTGCTCGGCCTCGGCGAACCCACCGAGGAGACGCCGGTCAGGCTCAGCCCGGAAGAGCTCGCCGACTACTTCGAGGGCGAGGTCACTCCCGAGAACCTGGCCGCCGCGCTGGACCTCGGCTATCTGGCGACGGACGGCGACGAGATCGTCCACATCAGCCGCCGCCTGCTGGACGTCTCGGCGGCGCTCGTACGGGAAGGCGTACCGCTCGCCGTGGTCCTGGACGCGGGCCGCCGGGTCCGCACCCACGCGGACGCACTGGCCGAACTCTTCGTCGGGATGCTGAGCGCCCACACCACGGAGGGCGGTGCGGACCGGCTGCGTCCGCTGGCGAAGAGCGTCGTGGACGCGGAACTCTCGATGGCGATGGACCGCCTTCTGCGCAAGACACCCGACCGGTAGCGGCCGCAGGGCACGGCCCCGCCGGACCGGCGCCGCGGCCGACGGCCGGTACGGCTCCAGCTCGTAGACCGCCCCCGCTCGCGCACCGCCACAGCCCGCAGACCGCCCGAGCGCGTACACCGCCACAGCCCGCAGACCGCCACCGCTCGCGCACCGCCACAGCCCGCAGACCACCCGAGCACGCGCACTGCCCGAGCGCGTACACCGCCACAGCCCGCAGACCGCTACCGCTCGCGCACCGCTAGAGGTCGTAGGCCACCGTCACCGGCGCATGGTCGCTCCACCGCTCCCCGTGCGTCGCCGCCCGCTCGACCCACGCCTTCACCGCGCGCTTCGCCAGACCCGGCGTCGCCACCTGGTAGTCGATCCGCCAGCCAGTGTCGTTGTCGAAAGCCCGCCCCCGGTACGACCACCAGGAGTACGGACCCTCCTCGTCCGGATGCAGCGCGCGCACCACGTCGACGTACTCCGCCTCGTCGAAGACACGGGTCATCCACTCCCGTTCCTCGGGCAGGAAGCCGGAGTTCTTCTTGTTGCCCTTCCAGTTCTTGAGGTCGGCCTCCTGGTGCGCGATGTTCCAGTCGCCGCAGACCACGACCTCGCGTCCGTCAGCCGCCGCCCGCGCCTTCAGCTCGGCGAGGTACGGCAGGAACTCCGCCATGAACCGAGTCTTCTCGTCCTGCCGCTCCGTCCCCACCTCGCCCGACGGCAGATAGAGGCTGGCGACCGTGACGCCGGGCAGATCGGCCTCGACATACCGACCACTCGCGTCGAACTCGCTCGACCCGAACCCGATCCGCACCTGGTCCGGCTCACGCCGCGTGTAGAGCGACACGCCCGCGCGGCCCTTCGCGGCGGCCGGGGCGTGCACCGTGTGCCAGCCCTCCGGCTCGCGGACCTCGTCGGGGAGCTGGTGCGCCTCGGCCCGTACCTCCTGGAGGCAGATGGCGTCGGCTGCGGTACCGGCCAGCCACTCCACAAAGCCCTTCTTGGCCGCGGCGCGGAGACCATTCACATTCACGGTTGTCACGGTGAGCATCCCGGCACCCTACCGAGCACCACACCGACAGCCCGCATTGCATACATGTACGATCGTCCGCATGATTTTCCGCCAAGTGCCCTTCGACCACCCCGATGCCGTCAAACTCAATGACCAGGTGCAGCTCGAATACGCCGAGAGGTACCAGAGCGAGGGCGATGTCACACCGCTCGACGCCGCGATGTTCCTGCCGCCGCGCGGTCTCTATCTTCTCGCGTACGACGATCACGACCGTCCCGTCGCCAGCGGCGGCTGGCGCTCGCAGGAAGCAGGCGGCGAGGGCTACAGCGACGGAGACGCGGAGCTCAAGCGCATGTATGTGATCCGCGAGGCGCGTGGCCTGGGCTTCGCCCGCCGGATCCTCGCCGCGCTGGAGGACGACGCCCGCGCCGCCGGCCGTACCCGGATGGTTCTGGAGACCGGCACCAAGCAGCCCGAGGCGATCGCCCTTTACACCTCGTCCGGCTATCTGCCGTGCGCCAAATTCGGCCACTACCGCCATCACGACGAGAGCCGCTGCTTCGCCAAGCCGTTGTCGCGCCCCTGACATAAACGCGATTCCCGTGGCACTCTGCCTCACGCAAGCCGATCCGCACCGCCTCATCCCCCACCCTGCCCGAGCGACTCCATGCGCGGGCACGGCAGAAGGAGACATGCGTGAGACGCCATCGCACCGCCGCCGGGATCCTGTTGACCGTCGGCACCCTGCTCACCGGAGCGCTGTCCGCCACCACCGCCGGCGCGGCCCCCACTCCGTCCCCCGCACCCAGTGTCTTCAAACAGCAGCAGACACAGGGCTTCTGGACCGCGGAGCGGATGCGCAACGCCACTCCGCTCGATCTGATCCAGGCCGTTCCCGGCTCGGTCAGAGCCCCGCGGTCCGGTGGCAAGGAGACGGTCGTCCCGCCGACCGCCGTGTCCCCCACCGCGTTCCCGCAGGCCGGCGGCGCGTGGACGGGCGGCGGCGCCGTGGTCAAGACGTCCGGCCGGGTGTTCTTCACCTTCCAGGGCCGTACGGCATCCTGCTCCGGCGACTCGGTGACCAGCCAGAACGGCAGCACAGTGATCACCGCGGGCCACTGCGTGAAGTACCAGGGCAGCTGGCACACCAACTGGGTCTTCGTGCCCGCGTACAACAACGGCCAGGCGCCGTACGGTCAGTGGTCCGCCACCAAGACGTTCTCGACGGACCAGTGGGCGGCGAGCGAGGACATCAACTACGACGTCGGCCTGGCTGTCGTCGCCCCGCTGAACGGCAACAAGCTCGCCGATACGGTCGGTGCGCAGGGCCTGAGCTTCAACGGCGGCTACAACAAGCCCATGTACGCCTTCGGCTTCCCCGCGGCCGCCCCGTACGACGGCACAAAGCTGATCTACTGCAGCGGCAACAGCTCGAAGGACTTCCTGTTCTCGAAGGACCACAGCCTGGGCTGCAATATGACGGGCGGCTCCAGCGGCGGCCCCTGGTTCACCTCGTTCAGCGAGGCCACCGGCACCGGACTGCAGGCATCGGTGAACAGCTTCGGCTACACCTTCCTGCCGAACCGGATGTTCGGCCCGTACTTCGGCAATGAGGCCAAGGCCGTCTACGACAAGGCCCAGACCTCCTGATCCCTTCGGGAGCCGACGGGGGCCGCTCGGCCCCCGCCGGTCCCGCCCGGCGCGTTCGGGCCGGCGCGTTCGGGCCGGCGCGTTCGGGCCGGGTCAGCGCCGCCCGCTGCCCGCAGGCACGCCGTCACCGGCCGCGCCCGCCATCTCGTCCTCGTCCTCGCCCTCGGTGTCCACATGCGGCAGGACCCGGTCCAGCCACCGCGGCGTCCACCAGGCCGCCCGCCCCATCAGCGTCATCACCGCCGGCACCAGCAGCAGCCGCACCACGGTCGCGTCGATGAGCACGCTCACGGCCAGGCCCAGGCCCAGCATCTTGACCACGATGTTGTCGCTGACCACGAAGGCGGCGAAGACGCTCACCATGATGAGCGCGGCGCAGGTGATGACGCGTGCGGTGATCTCCAGCGCGTGCGCGACGCTCGCCTTCGGGTCGCCGGTGCGCAGCCAGGCCTCGTGCACGCGGGAGAGCAGGAAGATCTCGTAGTCCATGCTCAGCCCGAAGACGATCGCGAACATCATCATCGGCACATAGCTCTCGATGGGCACCTTGCCCGATACCCCCAGCGCCGGGCCGCCCCAGCCCCACTGGAAGACGGCCACCACAACTCCGTACGAGGCCGCGATGGACAGGACGTTGAGCACGGCCGCCTTGACCGCGACCAGCAGCCCGCGGAAGACGATCAGGATGATGAGGAAGGCGAGGGCGACCACCACGGCGATGATCAGGGGCAGTCGGCTGGAGACAATGTCCAGGAAGTCGACCTGGGCCGCGGTCGTCCCGGTGACGTAGCCCTGTGCGGAGGTGCCGTTGACGGCCTCGGGCAGGACGTCGTCGTCCAGCCGGTTGACCAGCTCTGTGGTGACCTCGTCCTGCGGCGCCTGCTGCGAATAGGCGGTGCCGACCAGTACGTCTCCGTCCTGAGTGGGCTTCAGCGGGGTGATCACGGCGGCCCCGGACACATGGGCGAGCGCCTTCTGAGCCTGTGTCGCAAGCGCCGCGCGGTCGGCGGCCGGCACCGAGGTCTGGTCGATGACAAGGGTCATCGGCCCGTTGGACCCGGGGCCGAAAGCGTCGGACATCAGGTCGAACGCCCGCCGGTCCGTGAAGGACTTCGGGTCGGCGCCGTCCCCGATGTGGCCGAGCTGGATGGAGAACAGCGGGATGGCGAGCACGGCAATGACGACCACCCCGCCGGTCAGGAACCACCACGGCCGTCGCTCGACGCGCTGTGCGTACCGGCGCCAGCTGCCGTGCTCCCCGGCGCCCGGCTCGGTGCCCGGCACGGCGTCCGTCTCCGCGACCGGCTTGCGCACCCGGTACTTGTCGATCCGCCGGCCGGTCAGCCCCAGCAGCGCGGGCACCAGGGTGAGCGCGCCGGCGACCGCCGTGATCACGGTGACGGCGGCCGCCACCCCGAGTTTGGAGATAAAGCTGACCCCGGAGACCGACAGTCCCATCAGAGCGATGATGACCGTGCATCCGGAGACGAGCACCGCCCGGCCGCTGGTGGCCACCGCCTTGCCCGCGGCGACCACCGGATCGGCGCCGTTCATGAGGTTCTGCCGGTGCCTGGTGATCAGGAACAGCGCGTAGTCGATGCCCACGCCGAGACCGATCATGGTGGCGAGCGTGGGTGAGACGGTGGCGAAAGTGAACGCGGCGGCGAGCAGCCCGAGGCAGGCGAGCCCGCAGATCACACTGATCAGCGCCGTCAGCAGTGGCACACCGGCGGCGAGCACACTGCCGAAACCGATCAGCAGTACGAGGACCGCCACGCCGAAGCCGATCAGCTCACTGATCCGGTCGTTGGCCGCGGGCCTGGCCAGCTCACCCAGCAGGCCGCCGTACTCCACATCCACCCCGGCGGAGCGCAGCGGCTGGACGGCCGTGTCCACACCGTCGAGATACGACTTCTCCAGAGTGGACGGCTGCACATCGAAGCGGACGGTGATGTACGCGGTTGCGCCGTCCGTGGAGAGGGGGCCGATGTTCTGTCCGGACGGCTGCTGCGGGGGCGGCGTCGAGCCCGGCGGAGGCAACGGGTTCTGCGCGGACAGCACATGCGGCAGCTTCTGGAGGTTGCCGATCACCGTGGACATCTGCGAGGCGAAGCCGGTGAGCGGCTTGGCCGTGTCGTTCAGGACGATCTGGGCCGCGTAACCGCCGGCAGCGGGATCGTGTTCCTTGAGCACCTCCCGCCCCTCCGTCGACTGGACGCCGGGCAGCGAGAAGTTGTCGGAGTACTCGCCGCCGTACGCGTGCTGCAGAACCTGCAGGCCCGCGAGGGCGACGAGCCAGGCCAGGATGACGACCGCACAGCGGCGGGCGCACCATTCACCGAGCCGCCGCAGCAGGCCTTTGCGGGCCGCGGCTGCAGGGGCAGAGGCGGAGGCGGAGGACGCGGCCGGGGAGTCGTGCGGAGGCTGAGCCAACGACATGCCTTTCTCCCGACGAGAACCGGCGCACGGATGGCTGCCGAGGTCTGGAGGTGCTCTCTCTCCGACACCGGTCCAGAGAAAGACACAGCGGACATTCAGCATTAAAAGCCCGATCCGACCGCACGGCATGCGCACTTCCGTGTGGAAGGCGCCCCTTGGGCGTTGGTCGGAGTCGGCTCACTCCGGATGCGTGGAGCCGAGTGCGCCGGGACTTCTGGGCACCCAGCCGGGTACGGCCGCCACCTGCTTCGGACTGGGCTCGCGCATCAGGGCGCGCCAACCGTTCTGGCCGCCGTTGCCGTCGAGCCGGACGTCAATGTCCTTGATCTGTCCGGTGTCGTGGAAGTACAGCACCACCATTTGGCGATCGGAGCCCTCGTCGTAGAAGTCCGCGGTGACCTTCCCCCGGGCGCCGTTGCGGAACTCCTTGATCCAGTTGGCGGCCGTCTTCTTGGTCTCGTCCTCGGTGCCGTCGCTGCTCGCGAGCGATTGCAGCCCTTCTGCCCGCTCGTCAGCGATCCGCCAGACGATCTCTTGCGTCACTTCCAGTGAACCGGTGGACGGGTAGCCGACCACCCTCAGTGGCTCATGGTTGGCGTAATCCTCGGCGTAACGCACGGCGGCGTCGTCCGAGGGCGAACATGCCGTCAGCACTGCGAGCATCAGAAAGGCTGACAGAGCCGCTGCCAGCCTTCGTGTTCCTGCGGCCCGGCTCATTCGGCGCTCATGGGCGGCATGATTCAGGATCCGCTCGATCGGGTTGCGCGTGCCGCGACAGCGGGCCAGGACATCGTCCAACGTGGGTCGGCTCTTTCCTCGGTCTCTTGCGTCGAACACCGCGCGAATCCGGTGACTTTCGACAAGCAGAGGCGCGAACGACGAGATCCCGGTCAGACGGTGAGTCTGACCGGGATCTCGTGAACAGCATTGTTGTGGACCTGTGGGGATTTGAACCCCAGACCCCCTCGATGCGAACTACAGGCGGGGCGGTCGTTGAGGTCCGCTCGGCTGGTCAGCCGGGGTGATCGGGGCCGATGTCGGTCGGATGCGGCCGTGGTGGTTGCTGTACTTCGCTGCTGTACTGCGGCTCCGGAGGCCTCGTGAGTCCCGGGTGTATTCGCTGGTCAGCGTGGTAGGGCTGTGCCCGCGGGAGCTGCCAGTCCATGGTTAGGCAGCGAGACTGGATTCTGCGGTCTCGCGCTTACCGCCTGCGCCGGTGCTCCGCTCCCGGACGGAATGTCCGGGCCTGGTTCGCGCAGCACGCCCGTAGGAGCCGTCGGGCAGGCCCTGTAACCATCAGCGGCGGGGAAGCGCGGTCTGTAAAGCCGAGCGTCCGCATCCATAGCTGCTTCATCCGGCCCCGTGAGCTGGATGCTGGTTTTCGGCCCGAAGGGGCCCTTTTGTCGCTGTCTGCTGCAACAATGCCCTGGGCCGGCGTACGGGAGGGGTTTCAATGATCGGGGAGACGGCCGCATTACGGCTGGGCACGACGGTGGCGAACGCAGCTGGTCAGTGGTGGCTAGGCGGCAAGCGGCGGGAGCAGGAGCGCCGACTATCGATGGAGGAACTGATTCGGGTTCGGGTACCCGGTGTGAGGCTACAGCGCGAGGTCCAGCAGCAATTCGAAAAGATTACCAACGCGGTCTTCGACCGGTTGGAGCCGTACTTGAAGCATGCGTTCCAACGCTTGGACGAGGGCGGCCGTCAGGCCGTGATCAACGCTGTGGCCGACACGTTTACCCACGCGGACCTCTCGGACGAAGCTCTCCTTGCTGCGAACGCCCAGCCGGCCGAGCTCACTCGCTACATCGCCGGTTCCGTAAGCGGGCCGGTAGGCCTAAACGAGGCGGAGACTCGCCTGTATGACGTGCTCTTCGCTGAGTGCGTCGAGTACTACGTCTACATTGTGCGTAGCCTGCCCGTCTTCGAGGAGCGGGTAGCAGGCGAGTTGCTGGCGCGGACAGCCACGCTGGGGGCTGAGGTAGCCCGGATCTTGGAGCGGCTCCCCGATCGGTCACTGTTCGCGCCAGACGGCACGGACCAAGACACGGCCTTCCGTCGTACCTATATGGAACTGGTCAGCAGGGAACTCGACGAAGTCGAGCTGTTTCGCCGTACGTCCGATCAGGCATCCGCACCACGCGTACGCTTGTCGACTGCGTACGTCAGCTTGCGGGCCACCGGCGACGACGGCAAGCGCCGACGTACCGTCCGTTCTCTGTCACCACTCAGACCTGACATGAGCAATTGGGAAGGGGCTGGCAGCGAGAACATCGGTATGGGAGTCGAGTCCGCGCTGAGCAATGCGTCCCGGGTGCTCCTGCGGGGCGAAGCCGGTTCCGGAAAGACGACCTTGCTGCGCTGGCTGGCCGTGATGGCTGCGCGCGGAGCCTTTACCGGGGAATTGGCCGAATGGAACGGGCTCACTCCGATCTTCATCAAGTTGCGTGAGTACAGTGGTCGCACGCCGCCAAAACCAGAGGCCATGCTCGACGGAGTCGCCGGTCCGATCACCGGGGTCATGCCTCGGGGGTGGGTGGAGCGACAGCTCAGCGGCGGCAGGGCATTGCTCTTGATCGACGGCGTGGACGAGCTGCTCGACCGGGAACGCCGACTGGTACGGGACTGGCTGCGCAAACTGCTCGCCCAATACGACTGTGTACGGGTGGTCGTTACTTCGCGCCCTGCGGCGGCCGGCGCGGACTGGTTACGCAATGAGGAATTCACGTCCCTCCATATGGAACGGATGACGCCTCCAGACCTGGCGGCATTCGTACGGCAGTGGCACCAGGCAGTGAGGGACCTCGGCGGCGACCTGCCCTGCTCCGTAGACGAACTGCCGCAGTACGAACAGTCCCTTCTCACCAGTCTCAAGGACCGGGCCCACCTCCAGTCTTTGGCGAGCACACCGCTGTTGGCAGCCATGTTGTGCGCCATGCACTTGAACAGAGGACGCCAGCTGCCGCGGGATCGCATGGAGTTGTATCGCAATGCCCTGGACACCCTCGTACACGATCGCGACGCCGATCGGAACGTGCCGAGCGCGGTGGACAGTAAGCTCAGCCTCGGTGACAAACTCGTCATACTAAGGGACCTCGCATGGCGCTTGTCGGATAACCACCGAAGCGAAGTCGACCTCGAAAGGGCAGCCGGCTACGTCGCGGCGAAGCTAAAGTCGATGCGCCACCTGGACGATCTAAACGGCGACCAGGTCCTTGAGCAACTAAGGCATCGTTCTGGAATTCTCCGGTCTCCTGCGGAGGGGCGCTTGGACTTTGTGCACCGGACCTTTCAGGAGTACCTCGCCGCGAAGGAGGCTGCGGAAGAGGATCGTATCGGCAACCTTATTGGCCGCGCGCACCTTGATCTGTGGCGCGAGACAATCATCATGGTGGCGGGCCACGCCAATACGCGTCAGCGGGAGGAACTGCTCGGTGGCATCCTCGACCGTGCCGAGGAGGAGATCCGTCACGCGCGCACACTCCATTTAGTGGCGGCGGCATGTCAGGAGACCATGCCGGTAATCTCGGTCGGCCTTGCGAACCGTCTAGACGAGGCGGTACGCAAACTGCTTCCGGCGCGGCGTATTACTGATCCGCCCGCCCTAGCGGCTGTAGGACCCAGCCTCCGCCGTTGGCTACCGTCGTCGCTGGCGCAGTTGACCGAGAAGGCTGCAGCACAGACCGTACGGACCGTGGCGCTGATCGGAGGCGAGGAGTCTCTGGAACTGCTTGCGGGCTACGTGGGAGACGAGCGTCCGGGCGTTGTCCAAGCACTCATCGGCGCGTGGGACTACTTCGATGCGGATTCTTACGCCAATGGTGTCTTGTCTCGGCTACAGCTGGCGGGGAACGATGTGCTGATCAGTCATCCCGGCCAGCTGAAGGCAGCACGCCGGTTGCGTTCATTGACACACCTCGAAGTAAATTACTCGGTTCGGGGTATCGAGTTTCTCGCCGACTTCCCGCCTCTAGAGCAGATTTGGATAAACGGAGCGATTGAAGAAATCGATCTGTCTGTTCTTCGCGGGCACCTTGGTTTGCAGCAGCTCATGATATTTGGCGGCACGAAAGTTGGAGAAGCGTCGATTCTTGGGGAGCTCACAGAGTTGCGGGCCCTCGGACTTCCTTCCCCTGACGAGGTGGACGAGCTGGTCTGGCGCTCATTGAACAAGCTGGAGTTCCTCAGCTTCAGCTACGTCACGGCGGAGAGCGACCTTAGCCAACTGCTCGCACTCCCTGAGCTGGAGTGGCTGCAAGTGGTAGGGGCGGATTTCATCACGATAAAAGGATTTGAAGACCTTGCGGGATCGGCCAAGCTCCGTTCCCTATATCTTGGCGAGTGTGACGTAAATTCCTGGATCGCTACGCTCAAGAGTGCCCCACCCTCGTTGGCGCACCTGAATCTGCACACCTGCGTAGTGCCTTCCGACCCTCAAATTTTTGGGCGGCTCGGAAATCTTGAATATGTGTCACTTGCTGAGTGTCAAACCCCCGACGGTGCGCGAGTCGCAGCCCTAGACATTCCCGGCGTGTCGACGCAGGTCATTTGACCTCAGCCCCCTCTCGCGGCGAACTTGTTGAGCGGGCAGATCATCGGGCCGGGCGTGTTCGGTCATGAGCCGATCCTGTCAGGCGACAGTGTGCCTGAGGTCGGTGGAATGGCTTTGGTCGGTGTCCTGCCTGGTTTGGGGTCGTGCATGATCAGGGGGCCGTACGCTTGCCGGCTACTCGGGCAGGCTTGTCCCCTGCCCGCAATGTGTCCGAGTGGCCCCCTGGTCTTGCTCGACGCGGGTCCCGAATCGGGGAGGTGGGTAAAGCCGTGGAGCCGTCCGTCCCCACCCCCGGCCTGGTTCTTTTCGCCCCCTTGTGGGCGCGGGCGGGCGACGACGTGCGGCCCCGGTGGCGAAGACATTGAGGGGCAAGCGCGGCGGCGTCCGGCCGGCGCCGCCGCACTCCGTGCGGCACTCTCTGATCTTTGATCAGACTGCTACCGCAGTTCAGGAGGCCGGGAATGCAGACGTTCGATGCGTCAAATGTGGTGTTCTCCCGAGCGTCCGTCTCTTCCCCAGGGCTTGGTGCGCTTGTGTCTTTGTCGTCTGCTGGGGGCCACTCGGGCACATAGCGGGCGTGGGACAGAGCCGGTCCCGTGTGGCTGGGCTGTGTGTGGCGGCTGGGTTAGCAATGATCCACGGGCTCCCCGAACGCCGGTCAGACAGCGAGCGCAGCGAGCCTTGATGATGTAGGGAAAGTCTGTCCGCGCGGAGCTACGCGGCGACTGAGTCGGGTGTCTGGCCGTGTTCCAGGTACACCGGTGCCGTCCCTGTACGGGCTTCGATCGCTGCGAGGATTCGTCGGGCCAATCGCGGGATCGTGCACTCATTGATCTCGGCAGGGGCAAGGAAGGCAAAGCCCTTCAACTCGTCTACCTGGAGCGTGATGCGGGCCAGATCCTCGGATGTCAGCTCGCCGCCGTCAAAGAGGTAGAGGACCTTGTCGCCCTCGCTGCGGTTCGGAGCCCAGTCGATGGCCAGGAGGCGGCCCAGCGGTGGAGCGATGCCCAGCTCTTCGCGGACTTCGCGCGTGGCAGCTTGCAACGGAGACTCGCCAGTCTCGACGTACCCGCCGGGGATGTCCCAGTAGTCCTTGTAGGACGGCTCGACCATGAGGACACGGCCGGCCGGATCAAAGAAGAGCGCACCCGCGGCCATACGCGGATGCGCCATCTTCGCTTCGTGCTCGTTCACTGCCATGAAGTCGAGCGTACCTACGTCACACGACGTGCAGGCGCTGGGCCAGGTCGGCAAGGCTCCGGCTCGGTCGTCCGCGCTGGTTCCGCACCCATGTGAGAACTACCTCGCGCGCGAGGTAGTGACTACGGACCTGCTCTGGGGCCCAGCTCTCGGCTTCGAGCAGCATGGTCAGGGCTTCGTCCGCACGGTTGCTGGCGCTGAGTGCGCGGGCTACCTCGATGCTGTGCCGGGTGCGTCGCTCGGTCGGCAGACCACTGGTGTCGATCTCCGGCCCTAGATCCACGGCGATCTGCATGTCTCCGAGCTCGGCGGCGGTGGCGACTCGATGAATTGCGACGTTGGTCGGCCCGAATGCCGTCCACATGTGGTTGGCGTCATCGCCGAGCTGCTGAGCGACCCTGTCGGCCTCTGCGAGGAATTCTCGCGTAGCCGCACGATCCTCGGCGCGTGCCGCTGCCATCGCTCCTGTGAGGAAGAGCGTCCCGTAGACGGAGAGGAAACCCGGCGACACGTCGATCCGGTCGAGTTGGAGACGGAGATAGTCGGCTGCGTCGCTGACGAGCTGCACGGCTGCCTCGAAGCGACCGTTGGAGAGTAGGCAATGAGCGACTGACCTGAAGAGTGATCCGGTCACTACCGCGTTGCTGGTCTGCTGGGCGGCGTTGAGCCCGCGGTCAGCAGCGATCCACGCAAGGTCAGTTTCTCCAAGCTTGGTGAGCACCATGGCCGCGCCCTGGTAAGTCAGGGCGGTCAGATCGTGGGCAGTCTCGCGCTCCTGCCCCTCGTACGACTGCGCTGCGATGAGCGCGTCCGTCAGGAGCAACGGCAGGCGGTGAGTCGCGAAGCCGAATCGGGAGTCTTGATAGGCGTCCCAGACCTCGACCACGTTCGTACGCAGTTCACCGAGCGGCGTCGGCTCGCCCTCGGTTGGCACGCCCAACAGCGGTGTGAGTTGGCGGTAGTTCATAAGCGCTGATCGCAGGGCGGGCACGGTACGCGTACCGCTGTCGGGCGTCCAGTCCATGAGCGTCGGCTCGGCGAGCAGATCGCCAAGAGTCACGTCCAGCGCGTCGGCCAAAGACTTGATGACCGACAACCGGTCCAGCTCCAGGCGGTTGTTCTCTGCCTTGCTGACCCAGTCGACCGTTCGGCCGACCATGCCAGCCAACACTTCCTGGGAGATACCGCGCCTTCGGCGATACCACGCGACTCGTTCGCCGATCGTCAGGTTCGTTGTCATTCCTCGCATGGGAAGAGCGTCCCCCTGCCTTTTGCGAGGACCCCGGAGGAATTTTCCGGGGTCCCGCTACGGACCGGACCTAGCGTTACTGACAACCCGAGGGCCTGTCAGCCCGATCTCGCGACGAGGGGGCCAACGATGGCGCTGACCTCAGCAGAACGGTTGCAACTGGTCAAGCGAATCATGGGAGTTGGGAAGGAGATGGCCGACCTGGAGCGCAGGGTCAACGCCGCCGCTAGGGCTTTGGCTTCTGCTGACGGACCAATTCTTCAAGATGATCCATCCGTGCCGCCAACTGCCGGACGTCCCGAAGAACTTCGTCGAGATGCTCTGTGATCTGAGTGAACTCGGGGCTCCGCCGCTCTCTGTCCTCCGAGGGCGCGGCAACAAAACTGCCCTTGCCCTGATGGGAGATCACGAAGCCGTCCTCACGGAGACGCGAGATCGCTTGGCGAGCAACGGTGCGCGAGACGTTGTGATCCTTCATCAGCGTCGCCTCTGACGGGATCTTGTCCCCGGGAGACAGTTTCCGATCGTGGATCTGTCGCTTGATCTCGTCGGCGATCTGCAAGTACGCCGCACGTCCAGTGAACTCGGCCATAACCCCTCTCCGCGGTTGTCGTACCTAGTGCAGCACATGGCGCCGACACGAGTCGAGGACAACCACTTGACACAACAAGTAGGACAGGTGCAATCTGGCATCCCTGTTGGAGTACTTAGTACTTCAAGTCGTCTGATCTAGGAGGCCCGGTTCTCGTATAGCTGCCGCTACCCGACAGGTAGCTGTGCGTAGTCGCGATCACCTGGCGTGAGAGGCGGAGTCGGCGTGATGGGCAGGGGCAGTCGAGATGCAGTGGAAAGGGATAGTGGGGACGCAGCGGTCGATGTGTGGATATTCTGCGGACCCTTCCCTCATGTGACACAGAATTAAGTATTCTGTGTCGCATAGCCGTTGATCCGCGCCGAGCGACCTGCGGGGACCCACCTCCGCTGTGGGGGCGACTCGGCAACGTTCTGTGTCACGTCAGCCGGAGGTGCGTACGCCGTGTCCGTGATCCCGCTCCCGCGCACCGCGAGTACGGTCCCGCTCGCGGTCGCCGTGGACCGGTTCCTCGACCGCTTCCGCGACGACCCCGGAACCCGCACCACCTACGCCGAGACCCTGGCCCGGCTTCGCGCGCTCGTCGGCGACCAGTTCGCCACCGGCGGTCTCACCCCCGAGGTCTACGAGGCGGTGATGGCCCGCTGGGATGCGCGGGCCGCGAACACCTGGAACAAGCACCTGTCCGCGCTGAACTCGTTCGCCGCGTACGCGCGGCGGCAGGACTGGCTGACCACGGACCCCGGCCGGCGGCTGGAGCGGCGCAAGGTGACCCGCGACCGCGACAAGGCCATCCCCAGGGCCCGGCTGGAACGGCTGTTCACCGACGACCGTTTCGGCTTGCGCGAACGGGTCTTGTGGCGCATGGCCTACGAGACGTGCGCCCGAGCGGACGAGCTGCTTCAGCTCGACGTGCCCGACCTCGACATGGAGTTCCGCCGCGGCCGGGCCGGGGAGAAGGGCGGCGACAACGCGTACGTGCACTGGGAGACCCCCACCGCCCGACTGCTGCCGCGCCTGCTCCAGGGCCGTACGACCGGGCCAGTGTTCCTCGCCGACCGGCGCGCGCCTGCCTCCGGCCGCCGGGCGCCCGCCCTGGCGGACATCGACCCGGGCACGGGGCGTGGCCGGCTGTCCTACCCGCGGGCGGAGTATCTGTTCAAGAGCGCGTCCAAGCTGCACGACCCGCACGCGAAGGGCTACACGCTCCACCAGCTGCGGCACTCCGGGCTCAAACACCTCGCCGAGAAGGGCCGCTCCGCTCCCGAGCTGCAGGCCAAGTCCCGTCACAAGCACCTGGGGACGCTGGGCCACTACGTGAAGCTCGGTGAGGAGACCTCCGCCCGCGTCACCGCGGAGAATGACGAACACAACCGCCGCCGCCGCTGACCGTGCGGAAAGGGTGGCCGGTCCCGCCCGCCGTGCGGGATCATGATGGGGTCGAGTCCCTGGGGGAAGGAACCCGCTCATGTCCAGCAAGTCCCCGGCCCGTCGGCTGCTGCCCGGACCGGACCGCGACAAAGTCGCCGCCGAGCTCAAGTCCCAGTACGAGAAGGGCGCCTCGATCCGCTCGCTGGCGGAGTCCAGTGGCCGTTCCTACGGCGGGGTGCACCGCCTCCTGGCCGACGCCGGAGCCGCCTTCCGCTCACGTGGCGGCGCGAAGCGGGGGCAGTCCGCGACGTGATATCCCACGCCCACAGGCAGAAGGGCGGCGCCCTGATGCTCGGCGTGCGCCCCGGTGAACGGGGCCCGTTCGGCAGACACGAGGAAGCCCCTCAGCCGCAAGGTGACGGCGTCAGTGCTCCGTTCCCGCAGACGGCGCCGTCTCGGTGTTGTCCGGGACCGCCAGCACGTGCCAGCACGCGAAGGGCACCGTCCGCTCCAGCGGCTTGAGCACAACCTCGCCGACCTGGCCGCACTGGGCGCAGACGGCCGTCTTCCCACGCTGGTAGGCCGCGTGGAAGGCGGTCCACTCGCCGCGGGTCAGCTCCCGCATCGTCATCGCTCCTCGTCCGCGTCGATGTCGTACCAGTCCTCGGCGAGCAGTCCGGCGTGCGAGGGCTGCACCCCGGCCTGGACGGTGCCGTCGGCGGTGACGAACCGCAGGTGAGCTTCGAGGGTGCGGTCCAGGTTGTCGGGGGTGATGCAGGCCGATTCCGGCTCCAGGACACGTACTTGCCCGGCTGCATCCAGCTACGGCGGGCCATGCGCCGGCCTTCCTTCATCAGCGCCAGCGCGGCTGAGAAGTCCATGCCCATCAGCGTAACGCCCCGCTCGGGTAGCGGAGCCAGGCCGGAGGCGGCGGGGAATGGCCCTCCGCAGCTCCCGGCGGTAGTGACTCGGTCTCGGTCGGGTAGCCCGGGGCATCCCGGCCCTGGTCTACCCGACCCGAGTCTTCGGGATCTTGGTTTACGAACTCAGGCGCATGGGGCACCGCGCCGGCCGTGTTCCGTCCCCTCCAGCGTTTCTTGCTCGAATGGCCGAGAGCTCTGCCCAGCGTTCGATCGCTGACTTCCAGATCCCGGGCTGCCTGGGCCGCAGGCTCTACGGTTGCGGCTTCTTGCGGCGGAGGAACAGGGCGCTTGCGACGGCGGCTGCGAAGAGGGCCGCGCCTGCTCCGGCCAGGAGCAATGTCCCGTGGTCTTTCGCTGCTGTTGCCGGTGCCTCGGCCTTCTTGGCGCGGTCGCTGGCGCAGTACGCACGGTTGCTGTCGTCCATGTCGGTTGTGACGGTCATTGTGGTGTCCGTCCGCTCATCGGGTCCGTCGCGCCGCCGCTCTTCGGCCGCCACCGGGCCCGCCATCCGTACAGGGTAGGTGCCGGGTTCGATGCCGCAGCGCACCGCGGCTTGTGCCCTGCTGATGAACCTTCCTCTCTTGATCTTGACGGGTTTGACGAAGGCCGGGGACTCGAGTGTGATGTAGTCGTCGTCGAGATCAAGGTAGAACGGGGCCTCCGCCACCGAGATGCTGACCGTGGTGCCGCGCTGGACGGGCTGGTTCCCGTTGATCTCGTAGGTGTCGTTGTCGCCTGCGGATGCCTGCGGCGCGGTGGCGGCGAGTATGACGGCGGCCAGGGTGGTGGCGGCGCGGGGAATGGACATGGCCGGGCTCGTCTCTGCTCGTGATGCTGGGTGGCAGGGGTGTCCGTTGCGGGCCGGCTACTGGGCCTTGGGCGGCACGATGTTGTGTTCGGTTCCCAGTGTGGTGCCGGTGTCGGTGTAGAGGGAGACTTCGCCGTCGGACCAGCGGATGACGAGGTCGTCGGGGTGGCCGTTGGTGTTGTAGTTGCCGGCGGTCATCACCTGGGCGTTCTTCCACAGGGAGTTGGCGGCCTGCATCTCGACCGCCTCGCCGAAGCCGGACGGGGAAAGGTCCGGGTGGAGGGTGCGCTTTCCGTCGCTCCAGCGGATCAGGACGTCCCACTGATCGTTCCCGGTGAAGTCCCCGCTGGTGAGCAGGGTGGCCTGCCGCCAGGTGTCGTCGGGCTTGCGCAGCTGCTTCTCATTGGCGAGTTTCACTTTGTCGCCCACGTCGGAGAACAGACTGACTTCGCCGTCCGACCAGCGCACCAGCAGGTCGTCGGTCCACTTGTTGGCGCTGAAGCGTCCCGCGATGATCTGGTCGGCGTGCTTCCAGATCGAGCCTTCCGACGGGGTTGCGAGCGTGGTCTCCTTCGTGAACCTGGTGCCGGCGCTCACGTCCGCGTACAGGCTGACCTCGCCGTCCTTCCAGCGCACGGTCACGTCGGAGAGGTCGCCACCGGCGAAGTCCCCGCCGGTGAGGACGGTGGCGTACTTGAACACGCTCTCGGCCGGGGCGAGTTGGTTCTCACCGCTGAAACCTCCCTGACCATCGCCCCGGTACAGGGTCACCTCGCCGTCGTTCCACACCACGATCATGTCGGCCCTGCCGTCACCGGTGTAGTCCCCCGACGCCATCAAGCGGGCCTTCTCCCACAGCTCTCCGCCGCCCTGCGCGTAAGGCGAGTAGGAAAGAGGGGCGCGCCGGGGTGTGCGGTTGTTCACTGCGTCGTCGTACAGCTTGAAGACCTCGTCACCGTAGACGGGGGCGAACGAGATCCGGTCGCTGCCGTTCTTGAGCCCGCCGCCGTTCCAGCCGCCGAGGTTGCCGATCACGTCGCCGGTCTTGGTCTTCTCGTCGAAGTTGGCCAGCCAGGGGCTGCCCGAGGTTCCACCGTAGAACCCGCCGCAGTCAATGCGCATCTGCCGATAGCCGGGCAGACGGGTGGTCTTGGTCCTGCACTTGACCGCCTGGTCCTTGGGCGCGTCCTTGCTGTTGGGGTAGCCGATGACCGTCACCCAGTTCTCGTACCCCGGTGCGCGCGAGAGCCGGTTCCCGCCGGTGATCGACTCCACCTGGCGGCCCAGCTTGTCGGGCTTGACCGTGGCGAACGCGAAGTCCAGATCCGAACCCGGACCGATGTGGTTCTCGCTGTGCCGGGGGTCCTTGAAGATATCTGCGATGGCCCAGATGCCGTGGGGCTGCTGGGCGGCCGCCTTGTTGCTGCGGTACTGCGGTACGAACGCGACCTTGCTGCCCAGGCTGCAGTGCGCGGCAGTGAGCAGGAGGTTGCCGCGCGGGCTGTGCACCACACTGGCGGTACAGCTGTGGGTCGCCAGGTCGTTGGTGCGGTAGTAGAGCATGCCCACCGAAGGGACGCCCTCATAGAAGGGGTCGCCCGCCCGTGCGGACTTCCTCGTGCCGGCGCCGGGGGCCTGCGCGGGCGCCGACACGGCGGGGCGAGCAGAGTCTCCCTTGGCCTCCTCCGGTGTCGCGGCCGCCATGCGCTCGGCGGTCCAGAACCGCGCCGCATCCTCACTCGTCCAATCGCTGTCGTTCGCGGGCTGCGGCACCGCGGAAGCAGACGACGACGGCGGGGCCGGCGGGGATGCGGAGGCCGTCGGCGGGGCAACGGGCCGGGCCGGGAGGGACGGGGACTGCCATGCCCCACCGGACGGGGACCCTGCGGCGGTTGGCACGGACGCGGCCGCACCGGGAGACCCGGTGCCCGCAGACGGGGCGGGCGAAGCCGCGGACGCGGACGTTGCCGAAGCGGCGAGAATACCGCTGCCTATACACACAGCAGCAGATCTCGCCAGGCGAGAGAAACCCACAATTGCCTTTCACGAACATGTACTTGGGCATTCTGATAAGGCGTCTCCGGCGTGCCGGGAAGAACCATATACACAGCCGAATAGCCCCTCAACTCCTACGAACGTCAAGCCGCAGGAGCAAGGCAGGTGTCTGATTGTGCACACCCGAGTAGGTCTGCCTCCGGGATCCGTGAAACGGCCCGCCGAGGATTCGGCGGGCCGTTGTGCGCGGTTCGGTGTTAGATCACGAGGCCGGCTGAGAGTAGGCCGCCGGCAGTGGCCACTGCGTATGCGATCCCGCGATGCCAGGGCGCAGTCCTGCCCGCGTGGCCCCGCGTAGCCAACACCATGACCGAGTTCGCAGCAAACGCGGGCAGCAGTACGCCGAACAGTGCGAACGACCCGACAGCGGACAGAGTAATCTCCACCCGGGTCATCACGGCCCCGACCACCATCGCCGCTGCTGCGACCGCGTACAGCACACCCGACACGCGGGTGATGTCATCTTCCCGCTCGGGGGAAGGGCCACGGTCCTTGTGGTGATCCCAGTGGCGCCGCTCGGTACCGAACCGCGCCACAACCATGACGATCACCTCGACCACCAGAGCAACGACTGCTACATGCTCAATAGTCATTTCCTCACCTCAGTTCGAGCAAGCGCTGGAGATAGCGCTGATACCGATGAAGGCCTTTACCGCCTCACGTTCCGCCGACCCGACTCGCTTGCCGTTCACGAAGCGCCAGATGATGCTGGCGGTCTTCTTCGCCCCGTATCGCTTGAAGAGTGCCACGGCACGAACGACCTTTATGCTGGAACCTGCGGGAGCAAACGAGATCAGGACAGCAGCGATCGCCGCACCGCACTTGACGATGAACTTGGTCTCATCCCACCACCCGAACGCGGCTGCCGGATTCGACTCACCCGTCTTCTCGGCCATCAGGGCAAGAGCAGAGGCGCGTCCCGACTCCCTCTCAACGACCGGCAGGAGAGCCGCCTGAGCTGCGGCGTCACCGGGGTACGCCGCCTGCACCGTCTGCTGGGCAGTCGGCTTGTCCGGCAGGGCGGACAAGCGGCCATGGAGGCCTTCAACATCCGGAGTGTCCCGGGTAAGCGCTATCTCAAAGGCGGCAGCGAACTGGTCCTCGGTCAAGCCAAGTTCCGCGATGCCTTTCGCGATCCCAGATGCCTGCTCCCGCTCCGCCGGCGTCAAGCCGGACGGGTCCTCGCCGGCGCTCACCGCAACAGGAGCGACTGCGTTTGCCGGAGTCGGCTCTGCCGCGTGAGCACCGGTGGCAGTGGCGAACATGGCCCCCGCGGTGACTGCTGCGACAATCATCGCGCTTGTCCGCGTAAACATGTTGCGAGGCATCGTGCTCTTCATCATGTGCGAATTGCTCCGTACTCGAGCTTGCTTCCGGGCGTGTTCGTCCCTCAACCAATGCTGGCGAAAGGGGCGTTGCTGCCCGGTTGGGATGGTCGTTACCGATGTGATCAGGTTCACGTCTCGTACGCTGTGATGGACGCCATGATTCCGGCTCAGATTTCCCTCAAGGTCTTCCAGAACGGCGGACCTCCGCGACGGGGAAGCCCCACTCACCCCGTGCGGGCTGCCTCATAGGGCCGTTCTCAGGCTCTATTGCAGAGCGACACGGACCCACCGACTCGGCCTTGAGGTCTCCTCCAAAGGCCCGGTGTGAAGACGAAGCCGAGGTAGCGGAGTCCTTCGACTTGGCAGAGGCGGTCGGAGGCGCCGCCGTTTTCGGTCTGGAGGAGCTGGTAGCCGGCTCCCCAGGCCATGGCGGCCCGCCCCAGAGCCCGGCCGTGGCCGCGGTGTTCGGGCAGGACGCCGAAGCTGCGGCAGCAGACGGGGGCTTCCGGCCGAGTCGGTCATGGTCTCCATCGGGCCGCTCGCCCCGACCACCGCCCGCTGTGGGTGATGGCGAGGACGGGCCCACGGTGCCAGCGTGCCGGCCCGCCGGGGCTTCGCCTCACCCGGCCGGGGCTCGCTCGGCGTCCGCGGCCCCGTGCGGCGGTGCCTCCTCGTCGGACAGCACCAAGCCCAGATCCAGGCGGCTGTTCATGTCCAGCTCGAACCGGCCGTAGGGGTTCACGTGGGTCCAGAACAGCGGGGACAGGGCCCTGCGGTCGGCCTCGGTGAGCTTGTCCGCCCACTTCGGCTCGGCCAGGACCTGCTGCATCAGCAGCGTATTGACGTGCACGAGACTGCTCTGGAGGAGATGGAGGGCCAGCATGGACACCTCCTGGCTCTCCTTGTCCGCGCCGGTCAGATCCCCGTCCTTGCCGTAGAACAGGTCTTGGTTCGCCGAGTTCCAGTTCTCCACCACCTGCAAGCCCTCACCGATCTCCTTGCGCATCTCCACGTCCGAGAGGTAGTCGCAGATGAACGCCGTCCGTGCCACGCGCCCCAGCTCCTCGATCGCCAGATAGGTCGGGTGCTTGGGGCCGCCCTTGGTGAACCGGCGCAGGACCTGCTCGGCCTCCGCGGTGCCCAGGCGGAGCGCGGTGGTGTACTTCACGATCTGGTCGTACTGCTGGGCGATCAGCTCCCAGTCGATCGTCCGGGTGGAGAGCACCGGGGCGAGGGTGGGCCAGTTCTTGTCCTCGCCGGCGGCCGGCCGGTACAGCCGGGCCCGGCCGATGTTCTTCAGCCGGGGCATCAGCTTGAAGTCGAGCATGTGCGCGAACGCGAACCCGACGATCGAGGCGCCGTGGGTGTCGGTGTACTGCCGGTCGACCTCCATGTCGGTGCAGTGCCGCAGCACGCCCTCGATCATCGCGGCGACCTCGGAGGCCGAACAGGACTTCAGCTGGCTGTAGATACACACCGATTTTCGTTCCACATGCCAATAAATCATGACTCCGGGGCCCCGGTACCGCTGGTGCCACTCCGTCATGAAGTTGCTGGACCAGGCGCCGAACTTGCGGCTATCGGAGGCGCAGGCCGTCCCGCTGCCCCACCACATCTCGTCGCGGACCGCAAAGGTGGCGTTGACCAGCTTCACCAGTGCGGCGCGCATGTTGGCCCGGTTCACGAACAGGTGCCGCACCCGGCGAAGCGTCGCCTCCGACTCGCCGTGCTTGCCCGTCACCGCGACACGCTTGATCCCCATGTTGGTGCCCAGCCCGAAAAGGACCAAAAGCAGCCTTCTGCGAAGGACGTCCCTGGACAGGTTCTCCCTCGTTGCCACCGAGGTGAACTCGGCGATGAAGTCGGTGTCGAACTCGGCGTACTTCAAGATGTCCAGCAGGTCGATGGTGCCCCAGCGCCGTTCGATCTCGCCCTTCACCGCGACCAGGTTTTGCGGCTCCTCCTGTTTGGGCCGCGGCGAGACCTTGATCCACCCCTCTCCGTTGCGCTTGACGATCGCCACCCCACCGGTGGTGTCCTGCGCGAGCGCGGCCTCGAGCCGGTCCAGGGCTTCGCGGTGTTTCTTCTGCAGTTCGGCGATGAACTTCGCCGGGTCCTGGGGTTTTTGGATCGCGTCGTAGTGCACGTCCCGGTTGTCCTCGAAGTCCTGAGGCAGGTCGTCCTCCGGGTTGCGCCACCGGTTCGCCCCCACCACCCATATCTCCCGGCGTCGCAACGCTTCGCGCAGGCTGACCAGCACGCACAGCTCGTACGGGATGCGCTCGACGCGGCCCTTGTCGTCCACCACGGCCGCCCGCCACTGGTCGGGCACCACACCCTCAAGCGGCACGCTCTCCGCCGGGTCGAAGAAGGCGCCCTCCTTCAAAGGCTGCTCCAGGTAGCGCTGGAGCAGGTCGATCGCGTCCATCACCGGCCGGTAGGCGGTGTTGTTGCACTTGAGCGTCAGCGCCTTCAGCAGCGGCGCCAGCATCCGCCGCCAGTGCGCCGAGTATGCCGATCGCAGTACCGTACGGATACGCGCCTTGTACTTGGCCTCGTTCGCCGCGGCCTCCGCCGCCAACGCCTTGAGCGTCTTCTCCCCGCCGACGACGGGGTAGATCACCCTGCGGACCGTGCCGGAGGGCTCGGACAAGGCCGCCTCGGCGACCCGCAGCATCATCGCCTCCTTGCCCCGCACCTTCTTCAGCTCGCCGGTCAGCTCCTTGTCGACCTTCTTCTCCGCCCTGGTGTTGATCTTCAGCACCAGCTGGATGAACAGCTCCACCAGCGAGTCGGTGATCTCCGTGTGCCGGACGTGGCACAGCGCGGACAGCAGCGTCAGGCGCATCGGCGGCTTCATCCGCTCCAGGTTCGCCGGGTACTCCTTCGACGCCCGCGCCCGCCAGGCGTCCACCTGCTTCTCCGACACATCTGCGAACAGGTCCGCGGGCAACGCCAGCTTCCGCACCCGCTGGAGCTTGTCCACCTCCGCGAACAAACTCTCCAGCCCCGGCGCCCCCGGGTCGGCCTTGAGCTCGGTGAAGAACGACCGCCCGCCACCGGCCACCGCCTGGTCCCCGGCCGAGTCCTCGCCCGCCCCGCCCCCTGCCACCAGGTCCTCCAGCCTGGACCGGGTCGCGTGGGAGAGCCGGTCCACGGTCCTGCGGCAGAACTGCGCGTCGAAGTCCTTGACCGCCTTGCCCACCAGGCGCCGGACCTTCGCCGGAGCCGGCGGCTCGATGCGGTCATTGCGGCACCGGGCCACCACCGCCTCCGCCAGCCGGTCGCGGGACATCTCCACCCCGCACAGCTCCGCGGTCAGCCACTCGGCGAGGTTCTCCTGGTCCTCCCCGGTGGACTCCCGGAAGCCGAACGCCTCCCGGATCTCCGTCCGGTGACGGGTCGCCGTCCGGCCCTGCCAGTCGTACGCCGCCCACTGTTCCACCGGCACCTTCACCTGCTGGGACACATAGGACACAGCCCCAGCCGGGACCTCCTTGACGGTCTCCGGGAACCGCGCCTCGATCTCGAAGAACTTCAGCAGCATCGCAAAGCCGAGCCTGTTCGCCCCGGACTTGTTTCGCAGCTTCGCGGTGTCGTCTTCGAGCAGCGTCCAGACCTCGATCAGCTCTTCCGGTTCCCAGTCCTGCTGCACCCTGTACTCCTTCAACCTCAGCAGTTGGATCACCACATCGTGGCGACCAGCCGCTAAAAGCGGAGCGAAGGAGTCCAAACCGACGCCAGACAGTTACTCAGCGTTACTTGTCGGGTAGCGGCAGCTATACGAGAACAGGGCCTAGGAGTGGACCCCATGCGTCAGATTCCTGTGGACACCGCCGTGATGACGGTGATGCTCATCCAGGCCCCCGAGCCGAAGATCAAGAACCGGGAGACCGGTGAGGTCGCGACCGACCGCCAGTCTGGCAAGACGCTGTTCAACGTGAACGTGGCCGTGATCGTGGATGGCCGGCCGGACGCGCTGACGATCGTGGTCGCCGAGGACGGTGTTCAGCCGGACCTGTTCCCCGGCGTGCCGGTGGCTCTGCCGGGTCTGGTGGCCCGCCCGTGGGAGAACGACTTCGGGCACGGCATCAGCTATCGCGCCACCGCGGTGATGGCCGCGCAGGTCCCGGCCGCTGCCAACGGCAAGGCCTGATCGCGATGAGCGGAGGAACGCTCTTAGCGCTGGCGGTGATAGGTACCGCCCTGCTCCTGGTGGCCCGGGTCAAGGCCCCGGCCGTGTACTGGACGCTGGTCGGTCTCCCGGCCGCCTTGTACCGGGTCTTCTCGTCCTACCGTCGGACGATGGAGGCCTGTGAGCTGACCGTCGCCCCTCCGTGGTGGCGGGTCTTCGCCCACAAGCTGTCCGCCGGCGACACTGTGTCCCGCCCCGGAATCCCGAAGGTTCGCGGGATACGCCCGACCACTACCGGGCTTCGTCTGCGGCTGCGGCTCGCTGCGGGGCTGGCTCCGGAGGATGTGGTCAAGTCGGCCGAACGGCTGCGGCACGCCTGGGGCATCTACTCGGTCCACGTCGCCGAGATCAAGCCCGGTGTCGTCGACCTGCGGCTGACCGGCTTCGACGTCCTCGGTCATGTGCGGATGCCTCGCCGCCTCGCCACCGGTCCACTGTCGGTCACCGTGGCGCTGCGGGAAGACGGCCTGCCGTTCGTCCGTGACTACCGGGACATCCCGCACGGCCTCACCCTGGGCGCGAACAAGTCCGGTAAGTCGATGTACCAACGCTGCCTGATCAAAGGCCTCGCACCCCTGGATGTCGCCATCGTGGGCATCGACTGCAAACGCGGCGTGGAACAGACCCCGTTCGCCCCTCGCCTGACCGCACTCGCCATCACCCCTGATCAGGCCGACGGGCTGCTGGACGCGCTGATCGTAGAGATGGAAGACCGGTTCGACCTGCTGTGCCTGCACCAGGGCATCGGCCCCGGCACCCAGTTGGAAGACATCACCTCGGACATCTGGGGCATGCCGAAGCACCTGCGCCCGGTCCCCATCGTGGTCCTGATCGATGAGATCGCCGAACTGTTCCTCATCACCTCCAAGACCGACACCGCACGCCGGGACCGCATGGTCACGCAACTGGTCCGCCTTGCGCAGCTGGCCCGTGCGGTGGGGATCTACTTGGAGGTGTGCGGGCAGCGCTTCGGCTCCGAACTCGGCAAAGGCGCAACCGCCTTGCGTGCCCAGCTCACCGGCCGGGTGGTGCATCGCTGCAACGACAAGCAGACCGCCGACATGGGCCTGGGCGACATCAACGAACTCGCCGTCGTCGCCGCTACCGCCATCGCTGCCGAGCGGGCCGGTACCGCGATCGCCGGTGATTCCTCGGGTGGCTGGTCCCGCATCCGCACTCCGAGGACGTCGCTGGGTGAAGTCGCCGCGGTGTGCCGCGAGTTCGCGCACCTCACCCCGAACGTTCCGGCACTGGAGCCGTTCCGTCCCGAGGTCAGCATCCCCGCCGAGGTCCCGGCGCCGGCTGCCGCAACGGTGACGGTCCCCGAGTCCTGGTAGCACCCCCCCTTCCCTCGGCCGGCGTGACCGCCTTCGCGCCACGTCCCTACCCCTCCCATGCCTGAAAGGAGAAGCCCGTGACCGCAGCCAAGCGTCCCGCCCGCCGAACGGCCAAGCCCAAGCCCGAGCCCACGCCGTGTCCGGACTGCCAGACCGGCCAGGTCTCCGAGTCCTTCAAGGTCGGCACCCGCAGCAAGCGCGAGAGCAGCGACCGGCAGGAAGCCCTCTGTCTGACCTGCTTCGGCACCGGCCAGGCCCCCGACTAGATCCCCGCCAGAGTTCCGGGCGGCAGGACCTGTGAGCCCCGCCCGGCCCCGGCCCCCAACCCCTTGTGAAGGAGGTGAAGACCCGTGACCCGCTCGACCCGTTCCGTCCGGCCCGATGCCGTGCTGGTGCAAGCCGTGATCGCCGGTGCGCTGTCCTTCGCCCACCTGCACGACATCGCCGCCGCTGCCGGACAGGACGGCTGGAAAGCGTGGGCCTACCCCATCAGCGTCGACCTGCTGTTGGTCGCGGCCTGGCGTCGTCTGCGCATCCTCCGCAGTACCGGTGGCCCGACTCGTGCCGCGTGGACATGGTTCGCCGTCGCTCTCGCGGCCTCTCTCGGCGCGAACGTGGCGACCGCGGGGCTGCTCGACCTGACCGATGTGCCCGCCTGGCTGCGCATCCTGGTGGCCGGCTGGCCCGCCCTCGCCTTCCTCGGCGGCACTCTCCTCGTCCACACGCCGACACAGTCGGGCACCGAGACGGCCAAGACGGTTCCGGCTGCCGAACCGGCCCCGGACATCGCCGTGAGCCGCGAAGCACCCGTTCCGGTCCCGGCTCCCGAGGCTGCTCCGGTTCCGGCTCTGCCTCCCGCCATCGCGGTGCCCGCTGCGCTCATTGCGCACGCCCGCAAGGTCGCCGACGCGCACCGCGCCACCACCGGCAGCCCGATCGACCCCGCAACGCTGCGCACCCGCCTCGGCGTCGCCCCGCAGCTCGCCGACGCCATCGCCCACCAGATCAGTGAAGGGACCGACCCGTCGTGACCGTCGAACTGCCCCTGGTCCTTGTGGTCGCCATCTTCGGCTACTTCGGGATCAAGATGCTGCGCCCGCCGGCCTGGCTGATCGTCGTGCTTCTCCTCGGAGGCTTCCTCCTTGCCGACACCTTCCTCGCCCCCGCGATCGAGTCCGGCACCAGGACCGGTGTCGACGTCGTCAACGGCACCACCAAGTAACCAGCCCGGAAGGGAGATCCACCATGTTCCGGCCGCGTATCCCGACCATGCCCACCCCCACCGGCATCGTTGCCCCGCTCGTCCGCCCGGCGGCTCCGCTCGAGCAGTACCAGCACGCTCCGGTGTGCTCCTGCCAGCACCCCACCCTGGCACCCGCTGCAATGCCCGCGGCACCCGCTGCCGCACCTGCTGTCCGGCTCACACCGGCCGGTCTTCTCGTGGCCGTGGGGGGCGGCGCCGCTGTCGTCCTGGTGGTCGGTGCGGTGCTCGTCTCGCTCCTGCTCGCGGTCGCCATCACCGCCGCTTCGGTCGCGGTGTGCGCCGTGGTCCTGCGCTCCATGCTCAACAACCCGCGCCAGCGCTGACCGGCCCTCCGGGCGGCCTCTACCGCCAAGTATCCGCCGCCCGGACGGCCCAAGCCCCTGCCCGATCACTGAACCGGAAGGAATCTCCATCATGCCCGACCGCGCTGCCCGGATCTGCCCCGACTGCGACGGCTTCCCCGTCGTCGCCATCACCACCGGCACCCGTCACGCTGACGGCTCTCGCCACGTCATCCCCGTCGTCTGCCCGGCTTGCCATGGCACCGGCCATGCCCCTCTCTGGCTCGTCACGACCCGCCGCCCCACCGTGAACCCCCACCGGCTGGCCGTGGCATTCTCCGGGCGGGAGGCAGGTCGGTGATGCGTCGATCCGCGACTTCCCGCGCTACCTCGATCCATCTGTTCTGCGGTGCCGGTGGGGACTCCGACGGGTTCCGCCGCGCCGGCTTCGATGTGGTGCTGGGTGCCAACCACTGGGACCGCGCCGTCGAGACGCACGCCGCGAACTTCCCCGAGGCCGAGCACCTCTGCGTGGACCTGGACCACTACGACATGCGGCGGCTGCCCAAGGCCCGTGTCCTGGTCGGCTCGCCGATCTGCACCGAGGGCAGCCCCGCCGACGGCATCAGCCGCCCCAAGCCCCCGCCCACCCCCGGCCAACTGGACCTGCTGGAGGAAGGACCGATCCAGGACGCCGCCTGGGAGCGCACCAGGGCCACCGCCTACGACATCCTGCGCGCCGCCGAGGTCCACCACTTCGACGCCGTCGTGTGCGAGAACGTCCCCCGCTTCGCCACCGCCTGGCCGCTGTTCTCCTGGTGGCTGCACGCCTGGGAGATCCTCGGCTTCCGCCACCAGATCGTCTCGGTCACCGCCGCCCACATCGGCGCGGACGACAACCCGCACGCCCCGCAGTGGCGGGACCGCATCTTCATCGTCTTCACCCGACGGGAACTGCGGGCACCGAACCTCGATGTCCGACCGCCCGCCTGGTGCCAGGTGTGCGAACAGGACGTACCGGCCGTGCAGTCCTGGCGCAACGGGCGGAAGATCGGCAAGTACCGGCAGCAGTACGACTTCCGCTGCCCCCACCCTGGCTGCCGTCATCGGATCGTCGAGCCGTACGTGCGCCCGGCTGCTGGCGCGATCAACTGGGCCGATCCCGGTATCCGGATCGGTGACCGGCACACCAAGGGCATGAAGCCCCTGGCCGCCTCCACCCTGCGCAAGATCCGCCTCGGCCTGGAAAAGCACCGGGTGCCGTCCGTGGTCACGGTCAACCACAGCGACCAGGGCGACGGCCGCGCCTTCCCCGCGCTCGCTGCCCCTTTGCCCACCCGCACCGTGCGGATCGGCGACGGGATCGCCATCCCGCCCCTGCTCGTCCAGGTCGGCGGAAGCTGGAACACCGACGCCGCCGCCGTCACCGTGTCCATGCGGACCCGCACCACCCGCGAGAGCGAAGCCCTGCTGCTGCCCGCTCCGTTCATCACCGAGCACCGCGGCGGCGGCTCCACCACTCGCGGAGTCAACGATCCGCTGGCCGCGATCACCGCCGGGGGCAATCATCACGGCCTGGTCATCCCGTATCGCAGGGGCGGACCGACCACGACCGGGACACCGCTGCACACCATCGCCACCCGCGAGTCGGCCGGCTCAGTCCTCGGCGCCGACAGCACCCCGCAGCAGATCGACGTGGAGGACTGCTACTTCCGGATGCTGTCCGCCCGTGAGCACCTGCGCGCCCAGCGCTTCACTGACGACTACACCGTGCTGGGTCACGGGGGAGAGCAGACCAAGCAGGCCGGGAACGCGGTGCCCGCCAACGTCGCCCAGTGGATCGCCTCCGCCCTGCTGGAGGTGCTCTGATGACCCGCCTCCCCGGACTCGACAGCACTCCTGTCCTGGCGCTGACCGTGTGGCAGCCCTGGGCAAGCTGCATTGCCTACGGCACCAAGCGGATTGAGAACCGCACTTGGCCGACTGATCACCGGGGCCTGGTCCTGATCCATGCCGGACGCACCACCGACCCGAACGCCAAGGACATGCCGCTGGGCCGCCCGTTCCTGCGCCGCCCCTTCCCGCGGGTTGCGGTCGTCGCTGTGGCCCGTCTGGAGGACTGCCACACCGATGACGGCTGGTGCACCCTCTGGTCCGAACACGGGCGCTGGCACTGGCGACTGACCGACGTGACCCCGCTCGCCCGGCCGCTGCCCTGGCCCGGCGCGCGTGGCCTGTGGACCCCGCCGCCCGGCCTGCTCGCCTCCCCGCTCCTCACCGAGGCTCTGGGGGCTGCCCGTGCCTGACACGCTCGATCCGACCACCCTGGGCGACCTGCTCAGGGTGGCTTCGGCCCCCGACTTCGCCCGCTGGCAAGACCAGATCAAAAAGACCGGCGGATGCGCCCAACCCATCCACCTCACCGGCTGGACCCTCACCCGCGACAAAACCACCGGCCAAGTCCTGCACACCTACTCCACCCAGGACGAGCCAGGCGGCCGGCTGCGCATCGCCTGCGGCAACCGCCGTGCCTCCCGCTGCCAGCCCTGCGCCTACCTCTACGCAGGCGACGCCTACCGCCTCGTCCGCGCGGGCCTCACCGGCGACGACACCATGAACATCCCGACCGCGGTACGCGAACGACCCCGCGTCTTCGCCACACTCACCGCCCCGTCCTTCGGTCGCGTGCACAACATCCCCGACACAGGCCGCTGCCGCTGCGGAACCCGCCACCGAGAGGACGATCCCGCCCTCGGCACGGCCCTCGATCCCGCAACGTACGACTACGCGGGCGCGGTCTTGTTCAACAACCACGCAGGCGAGTTGTGGCACCGGTTCGTCAACCGGCTCCGTCGCGAACTAGCCGCCTCGGCCGGACTCACGCAGAAGGCGTTCAAGGAATCGGCGCGGCTGTCCTTCAACAAGGTCGCGGAGTTCCAAAAGCGCGGGGCGATCCACTTCCACGCCGTCATCCGCATCGACGGCCCTGACGGGCCCGACACGCTTCCGCCGCAGTGGGCCACCACCGAGCTCCTCACCCTCTGCATTGAGGCTGCCGCAGCACACCCCTACGTCACCGCGAAGGTGCCCGCTGCCGGGGACCAGCCTGCCCGCACGCTGCGTTGGGGCACTCAGCTCGACATCCGCCCCGTCAAGGCCTTCGACGACGGCAACGACATCAGCGAAGGCGCGGTGGCCTCCTACGTCGCCAAGTACGCCACCAAAGCAGCCGAGACCACCGGCACCCTCGACCGCCGCATCGGCGAACTCGCCGAACTCGACCAACACCGCGTGCCCGACCACGCCCGCCGCCTCATCCACGCCTGCTGGGACCTCGACCCGCTCTACCCGGACCGCAAGCTGTGGGCCTGGGCCCACATGCTCGGCTTCCGCGGCCACTTCCTCACCAAGTCCCGCCGCTACTCCTCGACCTTCGCCGAACGGCGACAAGTCCGTGCCGACTACCGCGCCACCGAGCAACGCCGAACCCTCGGCCTCCCCGAGCCCGACACCACCCTCGTGCTGGCTGACTGGCGCTACGCCGGCCACGGCCACACCCCCGGCGAATCCGCCCTCGCCGCCTCCATCGCCGAAGACATCCGCATCAACCGCGAAACCGCCCGCGAAGCCATGCAAGACCAACGCGCACTGGAAGGAGCCGCAGCATGCCGACAGCAGTGATCCAACGGAAGTGGCACACCACGGCAGAGGTTGCCGAAATGCTCGGCTACGGCCTCTCCAAGACCAAGATGCTGGTTCTCACCGGGGAGATCCGCTCGGTGAAGGACGGTGGAAACCGCCGCATCCTGCCGCGCTGGGTGGATGAGTACATCGAGCGTCGCGCTCGTGAGGCCGAAGCTGGGTGGTCTGCGTGAGCGGCAAGCGCGGCAACGGAGAGGGCTCCATCTACCCCTACAAAAACGGCTTCGCCGCGTACGTCTGGGTGGACACCCCGGAAGGGAAGAGGAAGCGCAAGTACGTCTATGGGCCCACCCGGCCGCTGGTGCATGAGAAGTGGGTCAAGCTGCACGCTGAGGCAAGCAAGGGACCAGTGGCCACCAGCTCGCCGACACTCGAGCAGCATCTCGCGTACTGGCTCAAGAGCGTGGTGCAAACGGACCTGAAGCCGAAGACTGCCGAGACCTACGCGATGCATGTCCGGCTCTACATCGGCCCCGGTCTCGGAGAGAAGCGGCTCGACAAGCTCACGGTGCGCGACGTCCGGACCTGGGTCAACGATCTGATGGACCAGTGCCAGTGCTGCGCGCAGGGCAAGGATGCCAGGCGGTCCTCGGATGAGCGTCGCTGCTGCGCAATCGGCCGGTGCTGTGGTCAGGTTCCTTCCCGCCGCACGGTGCAGGATGCTCGGGCCGTCCTCAGGTCGGCGCTCACCAACGCTATGACGGAAGAGCAGATCGCTAAGAACGTGGCGGCACTCGTCAAGGTCCGGTCGGGCAGGAAGAGGAAGCGTGAGCCGTGGTCGGTGGAAGAAGCACGATCGTTCTTGGAAGCTGCGCGCACGGTTGCAGACCCCCTGTACACGGCGTATGTACTGATCCTCGTGCTGGGCTTTCGCCGTGGTGAGGTGTTGGGCCTCACGTGGAAGAACGTGGACCTCGACGCGGGAGAGATCACGGTCGAGTACCAGCTACAACGGATCAACCGCCAGTTGGTGCACGAGGAGACTAAGACCGAAGCGTCGACCGCCACACTGCCCCTGCCGCACATCTGTGTCACTGCGTTGCACCTCCGCAGGAAGGCGCAGGAAGTCGCCAGGAAAGCCGCAGGCGAGCTGTGGACCGAATCCGACTTCGTGTTCACGACGCGGTACGGCACCCCGATCGAGCCGCGGAACTTCAACCGGGCGTTCGCTGCCAGGTCGGCCAAAGCGGGGGTCCGCAAGATCCGCTTGCACGACACCCGGCACACGTGCGGATCACTGCTCGCCGCCCTCGACGTGCACCCGCGCGTGGCGATGCAGATCCTCCGTCACAGCAAGATCGCCGTGACGATGGAGATCTACACGCACATCCCATCCGAGGCCACGCGCAAGGCTCTACGGAAGCTGGGAAAGCACCTCGGCGAGCAAGATCAGACGTAGTTGCTGTACTTCGCTGCTGTACGACGCCAAAGAGCCCCAATCGGATCACTCCGATTGGGGCTCTGAGCTGCGGTGGACCTGTGGGGATTTGAACCCCAGACCCCCTCGATGCGAACGAGGTGCGCTACCAGACTGCGCCACAGGCCCTTGCAACGAGTGAAACCTTAGCACCCCCATTGGGGTGCTTGGAAATCCGTTCCCTCGCTGGTCACGGAAGCAGGCCGGCGGAGCCGGGACGCGTCCGCTCTCACTCGTTGGCGGCGCGCGGCCGGTCTTCTTCCGCGTACTGGTCGAAGAGCGGCGTACGGCCGCGGTCGCGGGTGCGGCGGGGCGGGGACGTCCGCTGGCGCGGAGGCGCATCGGCCGGCGGCTCCGCTTCCTGGGTCGGCTCCGCTGTCGAGGAGCGCGCCGAGCTCCAGGTCTCCGGGTCGCTGAAGTCCACACCGCTCGTTGCGCGCGGGGCGACCGGAGCGGTGACGTACGTCGGCAGCGGGACCGGGACCGGGTCCCAGCTGTCGCCGCGCGCCGGGCCGCGTTCGCGCTGCTGGTCGACCCACTCCGCATGGTCCGTCTGCTCGACCAGCGCGCGGCGTCCTGCCTCCTGCGGGGAGAGCGTGACGGCGGGCTCGGGCTCGGGGCGTGTCTCCTGTTCCTCGTCCGGCTCGACAGCGGACCCCGCCGCGGCCTGGTGCCGGCGCGGATGGTTCTCGCGCAGCCGCTGCGCTGCGGCCTCCGCCCGGCGCCGGTCCATGGTGAACGCGAAGCGTCGCCGCTCCTTGCCGCGCAGATGCACGATGTACACGCTGAGGAGCACCGCGGGGAGGGCCGGGGCCCACAGGAGGCCGAGCCCGCCGACCGCGGCCACGATCGCGCCGAGGGTGAAGGCGAAGAAGAGGACCACGATGGTACGTCTGCGGCGGGCCAGGACCTTGGTACGGCGGGCGCGCTCGGCGGCGGCGCCGTTCGGACGCGGACGCCGGGTACCGGGCCGGGCCGACGGCCGGGACTGCGCCGGGGCCTGGGGCGGCTCCGCCTGCGCGGGCACCGGGCGCGCCGGGACGTCGAGCCGGGCTTCGGTACGGGCCGGGGGCGTGGCGAAGGCCCGGACGTCCACGGAACTCAAACGGTCCGTGGCCGCGTCCGGGTCCACGTCGGCCCCCGCCTCCTCGGCCGCGCGCTCTCGCAGCTCCTTGGCGTACCGGCGCTCCATCGCCCCGCGTCCGGACAGCAGCCGGATGGCGGTGGAGAAGCGTTCCGTCGGACGGGCTTCATTGAGCTCGTCCTGCCTGCGGAGCCACATCGGCACCAAGTAGGCGGCCCAGGCCCCGACGATGACTGCGTAGATGAGGCCACTGCTGCTCACACTTCACACCGTAGAGGGGTTCGCATGAGGGCATCCGCCAATTGGCCCGGTGTGTCGCACGATCTGGCTGATATCACGGACTTTTTTTGTGATTGTTCAGATCAGTTCATGGCTGACGGTGATCAATTTCGAACATTTATTTTATTTCCCGTGGCGTTCCGGGTCGTACCTGGTGCCAGCGGCGGAGCAGTCCCTCCGGTACCTCTTCGGCCGTGAGCGCGAAGACCAGATGGTCCCTCCACGCACCGTCGATGTGGAGATAGCGGGGCCGCAGTCCCTCTTCGCGGAATCCGAGTTTCTCCACAACCCGGCGGCTGGGGCCGTTCTCCGGGCGAATGCAGACTTCGATGCGGTGCAGTCCGACCGTACGGAAGCAGTGGTCGACGGCGAGGGCGACGGCCGTCGGCATGACGCCGCGGCCCGCCACCGCCCGGTCGACCCAGTAGCCGACATGCCCCGAACACATCGAGCCCCAGGTGATCCCGGCGACCGTCAGCTGACCGACGAGCTGTCCCCGGTACTCGATGACGAAGGGCAGCATCCGCCCGGCGTTGGCCTCGGCGCGCAGATGGCGGACCATCTGGCGGTAGGTGGGGCGTTGGGCGACCGGGCTGCCGGGGGCCGGCGGCGGAATCGTCGCCTCCCAGGGCCGCAGCCAGTCGCGGTTGCGCCGGTTGACCTCGCGCCAGGCCCGCTGGTCGCGCAGCTTTATCGGACGAAGGGCGATATCGCCGTCCGCCAGGATCACCGGCCAGAACGGGGTGTTCAGCTTGGGCTCCCGGGGGTCCCCCCGGACGGAGTCCGGGGGATGGGTCTGGGGTGGTCTCCGCCGCGGATCTGTTCGACGGCGTGGATCAGGAGCTTCTCCAGTACGGCGAGTCCGTCGCGTACTCCGCCGGTGGAGCCGGGGAGGTTGACGATCAGGGTCCGGCCGGCGACACCGGCGAGGCCGCGGGACAGGGCCGCGGTAGGCACCTTCTCGCAGCCGTACGCGCGGATCGCCTCGGGGATGCCGGGAATCTCGTGGTCGAGGACGCGGGCGGTGACGTCGGGCGTCCGGTCGGTGGGCGAGATGCCGGTGCCGCCGGTGGTGAGGATGACGTCGTACGCCGCGGCGACGCCGTCCCGCAGGGCCTGCTCGACGGGGTCGCCGTCCGGCACGACCCGCGGGCCTTCGACCTGGAAGCCGAGCGCGGACAGGCCCTCGGCCAGGATCGGGCCGCCCTTGTCGGCGTAGATCCCGGCTGAGGCGCGGTTCGACGCCGTCACGACAAGGGCCCGGTACGGCGCGACCGGCTCGGTCGCCTCGCCGACGGTCGCCTCGGGGGCGGTCGCCCGGGTGCCTGCCGCGTCGGGGTCTGCGGCTGTGAGGTCGGCGGCTTCGGAGCCGGGCCCGTGGCTGTGGCCGTACACCTCTCCGGCCCGCGGTGCCGGGCTCATGACCGGATCCAGTCGCCGGACTTGCCGCCCGTCTTCTCCTCGACCCGGATGTCGCTGATGACCGCCGCCTTGTCCACGGCCTTGATCATGTCGACGACGGTGAGCGCGGCGACCGAGACCGCCGTCAGGGCCTCCATCTCGACGCCCGTGCGATCCGTCGTCTTCACCGTCGCGATGATCTCCACGGCGTCGTCCGCGACCTTCAGATCGAGTTTCACGCCGGAGACGGCGAGCGGGTGGCAGAGCGGGATCAGATCGGGCGTGCGCTTGGCGCCCATGATGCCCGCGATACGGGCCGTGGCGAGTGCGTCGCCCTTGGGGACGCCCTCACCGCGCAGCAGTTCCACGACCCGCGGTGATACCAGGACCCGGCCGCTGGCGCGGGCGGTACGTGAGGTGACGTCCTTTCCGGAGACGTCGACCATGCGGGCCGCCCCCGCCTCGTCGATGTGCGTCAGCCTGTCGTGCGTGCTCATTGGTGCGGCGCTCCCGGTCCGGGCCCTCAGGGCCTGTGTGGGCAGACACGGTACCGCCACCGCACGCAGGTCACCCGATGAGGACCACTTCCACCTCCGCGTCGGGCTCGACCGAGGTGTCGGCCTCCGGGACGACGATCAGGCAGTCGGCGTGGGCGAGCGCCGCGATCAGATGGGAGCCGGATCCGCCGACCGGGGAGACGGTGCCCGATTCGGGGTCGTACGTACCCCGCAGGAACTGCCGCCTGCCGGAGGGTGACGACAGGGCCTTGTCGGCCTTGAGCACGGCACGGGCCTTCGGCCGGTGGACGTCCTTCAGGCCCATCAGGGCACGGATCGCGGGACGTACGAACAGTTCGAAGGAGACGTACGACGAGACCGGATTGCCCGGCAGCGCCAGCAGCGGGGTGTGCTCAGGGCCGATCGAGCCGAAGCCCTGCGGCTTGCCGGGCTGCATGGCGAGCTTGCGGAACTCGATCCCGCTGCCCGGCACGTCCTCGTCGCCCACGGACGAGAGGGCCTCCTTGACCACGTCGTACGCGCCGACGCTGACGCCGCCCGTCGTGACCAGCAGATCGGCGCGGATCAGCTGGTCCTCGATGGTGGCGCGCAGGGTCTCCGCGTCGTCCGTGACCGCGCCCACCCGGTAGGAGAGGGCGCCGGCATCACGTGCGGCGGCGGACAGCGCGAAGCTGTTGGAGTCGTAGATCTGGCCCTCGCCCAACTTCTCGCCGGGCTGGATCAGTTCGCTGCCGGTGGAGAGCACGACGACACGCGGGCGGGGCCGTACGCGCACGGTGCCGCGGCCGATCGCGGCGAGCAGTCCGATCTGCGGCGGGCCGAGGACCGTGCCTTCCTCCAGCGCCAGATCGCCCGCCTGGACGTCGCTGCCGCGCCGGCGCACATGGGCCCCTGCCTCGGCCGGGCGGTGGACGCGGACCTCGCCGCTCGCACCCTCGGGGGCCTCGCCGGCCGGGCGCATCGTGGTGGCCGCTCCGCCGCCCGTACCGCCATCGGTCCACTCGACCGGGACGACCGCCTCCGCGCCGGGCGGCAGCGGAGCGCCGGTCATGATGCGCACGGCCTGGCCGGGGCCGACCGTGGGCAGACCGCCGCCGCCGGCCGCCACATCGCCGATGACCGCGAGGACCGCCGGGAACTCCTCGCTGGCGCCCGAGACGTCGACCGTACGGACCGCGTACCCGTCCATGGAGCTGTTGTCGAAGGGCGGCAGGGCGACCGGCACCGTGACGTCCTCGACAAGGACGCAGCCCTGGGCATCGGGCAGTTGCAGCTCGATCGGGTCCAGCGGACGGATCGCGCTGAGGATGTCCTCCAGATGGTCGTCCACCGACCAGGTCGTGCTGCTCACAGCGCTACATCTCCTCGGTCACATAACTGCGAAGCCAGGTCCGGAACTCCGGGCCCAGGTCTTCACGTTCGCACGCGAGTCTGACAATCGCCCGCAAATAGTCGCCACGATCGCCGGTGTCATAACGGCGGCCCTTGAAGACGACGCCGTGCACCGGCCCGCCCAGCTTCTCGTCCTCGGCGAGCTTCTCGAGGGCGTCGGTGAGCTGGATCTCGTTTCCGCGGCCCGGCTCGGTCTGCCGGAGTATCTCGAAGACCGCGGGGTCCAGGACATAGCGGCCGATGATCGCGAGGTTGCTCGGCGCCTCGGACGGCTCGGGCTTCTCCACCAGCTTGGTCACCCTGACCACGTCGGACTCGCCGGTGGCCTCGACGGCCGCGCAGCCGTACTGATGGATCTGGGCGGGGTCGACCTCCATCAGCGCGATGACACTGCCGCCCTCCCGCTCCTGGATGTCGACCATGCGGGCGAGCAGCGGGTCGCGCGGGTCGATCAGGTCGTCGCCGAGGAGGACCGCGAAGGGCTGGTCACCGACGTGCGGGGCGGCGCACAGCACGGCGTGGCCGAGGCCGCGCGGGTCGCCTTGGCGCACATAGTGCATGGTGGCGAGGTCGCTCGACTCCTGCACCTTCGCCAGACGTTCGGCGTCGCCCTTGCGGGTGAGCGCGCTCTCCAGCTCGTAGTTGCGGTCGAAGTGGTCCTCGAGCGGGCGCTTGTTGCGGCCTGTGATCATGAGTACGTCGGAGAGGCCGGCCGAGACCGCCTCCTCGACGACGTACTGGATAGCAGGCTTGTCGACGACAGGCAGCATCTCTTTGGGAGTGGCTTTCGTGGCAGGCAGGAACCGGGTTCCGAGGCCTGCGGCAGGGATAACAGCCTTGCTGATCCTGGGGTGCGACTGAGTCATGCGATGCACACTATCCGGTAAGTATGGGCTGAAGATGAGCCTCCGGTTAACTTCGTGCTCATAGAGGCGCATACGCGAGGTTTGTGAAGGTGACATGAGCGGCGACTTGTCCGGAAAGAGTGCGGTACGACGTGAACTCCTCGATGCCCGGGGCCTTCTGTCCACTGAGGACGTCCAAGAGGCCGCCGCGGTTCTCGCGCGACAGGCCCTGGGTCTCCCGGAATTGACCGAAGCGGGCACGGTCGCCGCATATGTCTCGGTGGGGCGCGAGCCCGGCACGCGCGCGCTGCTCGACGCGCTGCGCGAGCGGGGCGTACGCGTCCTGCTGCCGGTCCTGAAGGCGGACAACGACCTGGACTGGGGCGTTTACAGGGGCCCGGAGCATCTGGTGCGCGCGGGCCGCGGGCTGCTGGAGCCGGACGGCGAGCGGCTGGGCGTGGACGCCGTACTCGAAGCGGATGCCGTGCTCCTTCCGGGACTCGCGGTGGACGCGCGCGGTATGCGACTCGGCCGCGGAGGCGGTTCGTACGACCGAGTCCTCTCCCGTCTCGCAGCCGCCGGCGCCGACCCCGCGCTGGTGGTTCTGCTGTACGCGAACGAGGTGCTCGTGCGGGTCCCGGAGGAACCGCACGACCACCCCGTGCACGCGGTGGTGACACCCACGGCCGTCAGGCGCTTTACGGAGTGAGCTTGAGGTTGTCGACGGTCTTCGCCTTCACGGCCGCTTCGCCGTAGGCCCAGTCGAGCAGCTCACCGTTGGCCCACTTGTCCGTCTGGTCGGTGTAGTGCGCGCTGTACGCGTGCCCCGACGCACCGGTCAGACTGATCCAGCGGGACTTGTCCCAGTCGCCGACGTTGACGACCATCCGCATCGACGGCACCCAGATGACGCCGTAGCCGCCCGCCGCGTTCCAGCCGGTGGCGTTGACCGCCGCCTCGCCGCCGCCCAGGTTCCACGGGCCGCGGTTGAGGACGAACTGCAGGAAGCCGGGACCCTCGGTACCGAGGGTCTGGTTCTTCAGCGTCAGTTGGTGCAGCCTGCCCCAGCTCCAGCTGGTGGCGTCCTTGCCGAGCTCGGCCGTCAGCTCCCAGCGGGCGTCCTCCATGGCCCTGGCGAGCAGCTGGTCCCGCGTGGTGGTGGCCGCGTCCGTACGGCTGGCCGGGGAATGCCACCACTGGTTGTTCTCGTCCTTGAGGATCCTCCGCACGACCTCGAACCAGCGGTCGCCGCCGTCCGGCTGCGCCGACTCCGCGTCGCGCTGGCCGCACTCCCGCACCCGCTCGCTGAGCTGGTCGTCCGGGGCGGAGCTGTCGGCCGGGCGGACGTTGAGGCACTCGCCCTCGACCCGCAGCTCCTTGGGCAGCTTGTTGCCGAAGGCGAGCTTGAGGACATTGCGCCAGACCCCGTTGAAGTACGCGGCCGCGCCGGAGTCCGGCTCCTGGGTGTAGTCCCAGCCCTCCAGCAGCTTCTGCGCCTCGCGGACGTAGCTGTCCGAGACATCGATCTTGAGCAGATACGGCGTCAGCAGCTTGGCGATCTCGCTGCTGTTGTCCATCTGCATGGTGCGCATGTCTTCGGTGGAGATCTTCCCGCCGCCCTGGATCTTCGACTCGATGAGGTCGTTGATCCGCTGACTGCGGGCGCCGTAGGCGTAGTCCTTGGTCAGCAGGTACGGGTACTTCTTCGCATCGATCACCGACTGGTTGGCGGTGACGATGTAGCCGCGCTCGGGGTCGTACTCGTACGGCAGCTCATCGAAGGGGATGTAGCGCTTCCACTTGTACCGGGGGTCCCAGCCGGGAACGGGCTTCGTGCCGTCGCCCTCGGCGCGGACCGGGATCTTGCCGGGAGCCTGGTAGCCGATATGGCCCTTGACGTCGGCGTAGACGAGGTTCTGCGAAGGGACCTCGAAGTTCTTGGCGGCCGCGCGGAAGGAGTTGAAGTCCTTGGCGCGGTTGAGCTCGAAGACCGCGTCCATGGATTTGCCGGGCTGCAGCGCGGTCCACTGGAGCGCGACCGCGTATCCGGCGCCACGGTCAGCGGCGGGGGCGGCATTCGGGACGGGGGCCTTCTGGCCGACCTTCTCCAGCTCGCCGCTGCGGTCGGAGACCAGCGGGCCGTGGCCGGTGGAGCGCACCGTGATCGTCTTGGCGGAGCCGCCCGCGACCTTGATGACCTCCTTGCGGGTCGTCAGCGCCTTCTGCTCGTTGCCCACCTGGTAGCGGTCGCCGGTGAGCTTCTCGAGGTAGAGGTCGGTGACGTCGGCACCGAGATTGGTGAAGCCCCAGGCGATGTCCTGGTTGTGACCGATGATCACGCCGGGGAGACCGGAGAAGGTGTAGCCGGCGGTGTCGTACTGGCAGGTGGCCGAGACAGTCCGGCAGTGCAGGCCCATCTGGTACCAGAGGGAGGGCAGCGACGGCGCGAGATGCGGGTCGTTGGCCAGCATCGGCTTGTTGGTCGTCGTGTACCTGCTGGAGACGACCCAGGAGTTGGAGCCGATACCGCTGCCGCTGGGGCCCAGCAGGGCGGGGATCGTGTCGAGGGTCTTGGAGAGCGCGGAGAGCTGGGAGTTGAGGCCCTCGGCTGCGCCCGCCGCGCTGTTCCCGCCGCCGCTGCCGCCGTTGGACCCGTCGGACGGCTTGGCCGCCGGGTCGAACTTCCCGGCCGCGGGGTCTATACCGCCCCTGTCGACAATCGGCTTGTTCCGGTCGTACGGATAGGCCGGATACAGGTCCTTGATCTGCTTCTCGCTGAGCCTGCTCGTCAGCAGCGAGCGGTCGATCTCGTCCTGCATATTGCCGCGCAGGTCCCAGGCCATCGCCTTGAGCCAGGCCACCGAGTCGACGGGCGTCCACTTCTCGGGCTTGTAGTCATTGCTGAAGGCGAGGGCGGCGTACTCGACCGAAAGGTCCTTGCCCTCGCGGCCCTTGAGGTAGGCGTTGACGCCGTCCGCGTAGGCCTGGAGGTACTTCTTGGTCGCGGGCGTGAGGAGGGTGTCGTACTCCTTCTGCGCCACCTGTCGCCAGCCGAGAGTGCGCAAGAAGGCGTCCGTCTCGACCTGTCCCGAGCCGAACATCTCGGAGAGCCGGCCGGCCGTCATATGACGGCGGACGTCCATCTCCCAGAAGCGGTCCTGCGCCTGGACGAAGCCCTGGGCGCGGAACAGGTCCTGGTCGCTGTCCGCATAGATCTGCGGGATGCCGTAATTGTCGCGTCTGACCTCGACCGGGCCGGAGAGGCCGTCGAGTTTGACCGTTCCGGTGGTCTGCGGGAACGAGGCGCGCACGGTACTGATGCTCCAGTACGTCCCATATCCGACACCCGCGACAAGCGCCAGCACCAGGACGATCACGAGCAGGCGGGCGCGTCGCCCCTTCTTCTTCTTGGGGGAAGAGGCGGTTGTGTTGGCGGGCATCGCTGTCCTTCGAGGCGCAGGCTGGTCCTGGAGTGCTGGGAGCAACCATAGGCGCAGAGCTCCACCGGCCCGGACGCGGTATCCGTAAGGCGACAGCCGGACCCTCGCTCGCACGGATGATCGACCCGTCAAGGAAACGTTAAAGATTAGGTAAGGTAACGAAGTGTCGCCGGCTGGATGAGCGATCCGGCGTGAAGGCGCTAGGGAAGGATCGGCCACTGACTGTCCACCAGCTCAACGAACTCCTGCTCATCTGCTCGCTCGTTCTGCTCATCGCCGTCGCGGCGGTACGCATCTCGTCCCGCAGCGGGCTCCCCAGCCTGCTGCTGTATCTCGGGATCGGGATCGCGATCGGGCAGGACGGCATCTTCGACGTCAGGTTCGACAACGCCGGACTGACGCAGGTGATCGGCTATGCCGCACTTGTGGTGATCCTGGCCGAGGGCGGCCTGGCCACCAAGTGGAAGGAGATCAAACCCGCGTTGCCCGCGGCGGTCGTGCTGTCGACCGTCGGCGTCGCGGTGAGTGTGGGCATCACGGCGGCCGGAGCGCACTATCTGGTCGGGCTCGAGTGGCGGCAGGCGCTCATCATCGGCGCCGTCGTGTCCTCGACGGACGCCGCGGCGGTCTTCTCCGTACTGCGCAAGGTGCCGCTGCCGTCCCGGGTGACCGGTGTACTGGAGGCCGAGTCGGGCTTCAATGACGCCCCCGTGGTGATCCTGGTGGTGGCCTTCTCGACGCCAGGTCCGGTCGACGACTGGTACGTACTGGTCGGGAAGATCGCGCTGGAGCTGGCGATCGGCGCGAGCATCGGCCTCGCGACGGGCTGGCTGGGCGCATTCGGGCTGCGGCATGTGGCGCTGCCCGCCTCGGGTCTGTACCCGATCGCGGTAATGGCGATCGCGGTGGTGGCTTACGCGGCCGGCGCCATGGCGCACGGCAGTGGCTTCCTCGCCGTCTATCTCGCCTCGATGGTGCTCGGGAACTCCAAGCTGCCGCACGCGCCGGCGAACCGCGGATTCGCGGAGGGCCTCGGCTGGATCGCGCAGATCGGCATGTTCGTGCTGCTCGGTCTGCTGGTGACGCCGCACGAGCTGCTCGACGACTTCTGGCCCGCGGTCGTGGTGGGTCTGGTGCTGACCATGGTGGCGCGGCCGCTGGAGGTCTTCGTCAGCCTGCTCCCCTTCCGTATTCCGTGGCAGGAGCAGGTGCTGTTGTCGTGGGCGGGACTGCGCGGCGCCGTCCCCATCATTCTCGCCACCATCCCGCTGGTCACCTCCATCGAGGGGAGCGACCGGGTCTTCAACATCGTCTTCGTCCTGGTCGTCGTGTACACCCTGGTCCAGGGACCGACGCTGCCCTGGCTGGCGAAGGCACTGCGGCTCGGCGGCACGTCCGACGCCGCCGATCTCGGCATCGAGTCGGCGCCGCTGGAGCGGCTGCGCGGGCATCTGCTGTCGGTGGCGATCCCGAAGGGATCGAGGATGCACGGCGTGGAGGTCGCGGAGCTGCGGCTGCCCGCGGGCGCCGCGGTCACCCTGGTCGTACGCGACGGGAAGAGCTTCGTACCGCTGCCGTCCACCGTGTTGCGGCGGGGTGACGAGCTGCTGGTGGTGGCGACGGATCCGGTGCGGGACGCCGCGGAGCGGCGACTGCGGGCGGTCGGACAGGGCGGAAAGCTGGCCGACTGGCTGGGAACGGGCGGAAACACCGGAAGAAGATCCACGGGAAGATCCGGTTAATCACAGGCGATCTTGGAATGTGTGAGCTATTTCCCAGGTACGAATCGAAGATTCCCTGTAGCATCAAGGCACACTGATCGACCAACTCTGCCTGACGCAGAGCTGGCGCGACCGTATGGCGGCCGCGGAGCCCTCGCAGTGGGCCCCGGTATCTACCGCAGTTCCGCGCAAGAGGACAGCTCTCGGCGGCTCACGTGCGTCTCGTACCACAAGTACGACGCGTACCAGGGGAGCGCTACCAGGCGGCAGAAAGGCACGGACCGTGGCATCCACGGTCAACCACCGTCCTGGATACGGGCAGCTCCTGCGCACACCCGGCGCCTGGACATTCCTGCTCCCCGGCTTCCTGGCGCGGCAGCCCTTCGCGATGCTGACCATCGGCATCGTCCTGCTGGTGCAGCACACCACCGGTTCGTACGGCAGCGCCGGCGCCGTCGCCGCTTTCACCGGTGTCTCCATGGCGCTCTTCGCGCCGCAGAGCGGCAAGCTCGCGGACCGTTTCGGACAGCGGGCCGTACTGCTGCCCGGCGTGCTGGTGCACGCCGCTTCCGTGTCCGCGCTGACGGCGCTCGCGCTGGCGCACGCGCCCCTGTGGGCGCTGTTCGTCGCGGCCGTACCCACCGGTGCTTCCGTACCGCAGGTCGGGCCGATGGTGCGAGCCCGCTGGGCGGCCAAGCTGGAGGGTTCGCCGCTGATGTCGACGGCGGCCGCCTTCGAATCCGTGACGGACGAGTTCACCTTCGTCGTCGGACCCGTGCTCGCGACCGCGCTGTGCACCGGGGTGCACCCGGCGGCCGGACTGATCGCCGAGGCGACACTGACGCTCGCCGGCGGTCTGTTCTTCGCCGCCCAGAGCGGCACGCAGCCTGCGGTACGCCCCAGGGCGACGGCCGCCGAACCGCACGCGTCCGCGCTCTCCGCCCCGGGAGTGCGGGTGCTGGCCGTGGCCTTCCTCGGCATCGGTTCGGTCTTCGGTGGAATGCAGGTCTCGCTGACCGCCTTCGCCGAGGAGATCGGCAACCCCGGCGCCAACGGACTGCTGTACGGGATCTTCGCGGCCGGCAACATGCTGGCCGGCATCGCCTGCGGCGCCATCGCCTGGAAGAGCGGGCCGCGGCGGCGGCTGGTGCTCGGCTACGCCGGGCTGACACTGGCGGCCTCCGCACTGTGGGCGGTGCACTCCGTGGCGCTGCTCGCGGGGCTGGGACTGCTGGTCGGCCTCTGCATCGCGCCCGCCCTGATCGGCGGCTACACGCTGGTCGAGTCGCTGGTGCCGGCTTCGGCCCGTACCGAGGCCTTCACCTGGCTGACGGGCGCCGTGGCGCTCGGTCAGGCGGCGGCCGTGACGGTGGCCGGGCGGCTGGCCGACGAGAACGGCGCGAGCGCCGGATTCGTGGTACCGCTGGTGGGCACGTTGCTGGCGCTGGTCACCCTGGTTTCGCTCCGCTCGCGGCTCTCGCCGAAGGCTGCGGGGCGGATCGCGGCGCGTGGGATGAGTCACCGCGTGCCGCTGACGGTGGACTGATCCGGCGGAATACGTCACTATGGACCGTCGTTAGCACTCATTGAGTGAGAGTGCCAGGAGGAAGACAAGTGCCGACCTACCAGTATCAGTGCACCGAATGTGGCGAGGGCCTCGAGGCGGTGCAGAAGTTCACCGATGACGCCCTGACCGTGTGCCCCGGCTGTGATGGACGCCTGAAGAAGGTGTTCTCGGCGGTGGGCATTGTCTTCAAGGGATCCGGCTTCTACCGGAACGACAGCCGTGGTGCGTCCTCGAGCAGCTCGCCCGCGTCGACGTCATCGTCGCCGGCGTCCGCGTCGTCGCCCACGAGCGCGAAGTCGTCGGACTCGAAGCCCGCCGCTTCTTCGTCCTCGGCGTCGGCTTCCTCTTCGTCGGGCTCGTCCTCGAGCTCCAGCGGCAGCTCCGCCGCCTGACACAGTTCGGCCCCACCTGACACAGTTCGACCACCTGACGCCTGCTTCTCCGGACCCTGCCGTTGTGTACGGCGGGGTCCTTGGCGTTTTCGCGTACGGATAGTGTGATCGCCATGGCGACGAATGCGACCAACGCGAACGCAGAGATCGGCGTGATCGGCGGCTCGGGCTTCTACTCCTTCCTGGAGGACGTCACCGAGATCCAGGTGGACACCCCGTACGGCAGTCCCAGCGACTCACTCCTCCTCGGCGAGATCGCCGGGCGGCGGGTCGCCTTCCTGCCCAGGCACGGACGCGGCCACCATCTGCCGCCGCACCGCATCAACTACCGCGCCAATCTGTGGGCGCTCCGTTCGGTGGGCGTGGGGCAGGTGCTGGGGCCGTGCGCGGTGGGCGGGCTGCGGCCGGAGTACGGTCCCGGGACGCTGCTCGTGCCCGACCAGTTCGTGGACCGCACGAAGGCGCGTGCGCAGACGTACTACGACGGTCTGCCGTTGCCGGACGGGACCATTCCGAACGTGGTGCATGCGTCGCCCGCCGATCCCTACTGCCCGGATGGGCGCAAGACGGTGCTCGCGGCCGCGCGCGGGCGGGACTGGGAGCCGGTGGACGGCGGGACGCTGGTGGTGGTCGAGGGGCCGCGCTTCTCCACCCGGGCGGAGTCGCAGTGGCATGCGGCGATGGGCTGGTCGGTGGTCGGCATGACCGGGCACCCGGAGGCGGTGCTCGCCCGTGAGCTGGGGCTCTGCTACACGTCGATGACGCTGGTGACGGACCTGGACGCGGGGGCCGAGACGGGTGACGGCGTCTCGCAGGGAGACGTGATGAAGGTCTTCGCCGCAAGTGTCGACAGGCTGCGCGCGGTGCTCTTCGACGCGGTTGCGGGGCTGCCGGCGGGTGAGACGCGGGACTGCATCTGTTCGCATGCGCTGGACGGCATCGACACGGGGCTTCAGCTGCCGTAGACCTTCGGTCCGATGCGGTGAACCCTCCTGCGGGTGAGGGAGTTGTCCACAACGCTGGGGTTGTCCACAGGCGTCGGCGGGATGCGCGCGGAGAGTGGATCGTGAGGAGCGGTCAGTCCAACTCCACTCCTCACGGCAGGCGGTGTGTGTCATGTCGCTTCCCCCTCCTTCTCTCCCTCCCCTCCCTTCCTCTCTCTCCGCTCTCCCTTCTTCCCTCCCTTCTTCCCTCCCTTCTCCGCTCCCTCCTCTCCCTTCTTCCCCGGCGCCGGAGCTGCTCGGCGTGCCGCCGTTCGCCCCGCTGCGGGTGCGCGGTGGGGCGCATCGCTTGCGGCGGGCGGTGCTCCGGCGGCGACGTGCGATGGCGGCGGGGCTCGCCATGACGGCGGCAGCGCTTGCCGCTTCGGGTGCGCGTGGAGCGGATGGTGGCGGCGCCGAGGCGTTGGCCGCCGCGCCGCAGCGTGAGCGGCGGCCCGCCGCCGCGATGGTGTCCGCTCCGGTGCGTATCGCGGATGCCGCCACGGTCCGGCTGCTGCGTCCGGGAGACCGGGTGGATGTGATCGCTGCGGCCAACTCCCCTGTGGGGGAAGGGACTGCGGCGCGGGTGGTGGCATCGGGCGCCCGAGTGACCGGAGTTCCTGGGTTGCGCGGGGCTTCTCCGGACGGCGGTGCGCTGGTTGTCCTGTCTGTGCCGCGCGCCACCGCCGCGGCCCTGGCGGGCGCGGGAGCGACATCGCGACTGGCAGTGACGGTGTGCTGACTCGGACCCGGCGTCTCCGTTGTTCTGACGTACCGTCAGGCGCTCTCTTCGCGTGTGCGGACTGGACAGCGCGGCTACGCGCTGACGTAGGTTTCGGAGCGTTTGGCTCCGTGTCCTGCACATGCGAAGAGAGGCTCAGTGGTGAGCGAGAAGAAGGTCAGTGTCCTGGAGGGCTTCAAGGCCTTCCTGATGCGCGGCAATGTCATCGACCTGGCCGTCGCCGTGGTCATCGGCGCGGCGTTCACCCAGATCGTGAATGCCGTGGTGAAGGGCGTCATCAATCCGCTGGTAGGCGCGTTCGGCACCAAGGATCTCGACTCCTACAGCTCCTGCCTGAAGGGCACCTGCAAGGTGGTCCACGGCGAGGTGGACGGCATCAGGATCATGTGGGGGTCCGTGCTCGGCGCCACGCTCACCTTCCTGATCACCGCGACCGTCGTCTACTTCCTGATGGTGCTGCCCATGTCCAAGTACCTGGCCAGGCGGGCCGCCCGGGATGCCGCCAAGGATGGCGCGAAGGAAGTGGTCGAGCTGACGGAGCTCGAGGTCCTGAAGGAGATCAGGGACGCGATCGTGGCACAGCGCGGATCGGGCCGCGACCAGTAGCGACGGCTCAGATGTGGTGCGGCGGCTTCTCGTCGAGGAAGCGCGCCAGCTCGGCGACGCTGTCGCCGCTCGCGAGAGGCCGCTCGCCCCACCCACGGTCCGTATCGTCCGCGGATTGCTGGTCCAGCGGATCGTCGAAGATCAGCTTCGGCTTTGGGGACTGCTGCCGCGGCTGCTCCGCATCACGCGGTCCGGGGGCGGGGGCGGTGCTCATACGTCCAGGGTACGGCGGCGCGTACAGGTGCGGGGACGGCGGCGGGCGACCTGGACGCCGGGGCGGATACGGCGGCGGCAACCTGGACGCCGCGGCGGGGACGGGTGCGGGCACGGCGGCTACGCCTACGGCGACCTGGACGCCGGGGCGGGCACGGCGACGGCAACCTGGACGCCGCAGCCGGGACGGGCGCGGGCACGGCGGCAGGTACGCCTACGGCGACCTGGACGCCGGGGCGGGCACGGCGGCCGGCGCCCTGGACGCCGTGGCGGGTCGGACCCGCGGGCGGCCCGGCCCACGGCTGTGCGCGTCCCGCCCGCCCAGCAGCTCACCCTCTGCTGTGCTTGCCGCATGACTCATACGCCCGGCGCCGACCGTCCAGTGACCCCGTCGAGCATCCTGCGCCCGCTGGTCGCCCGCCGCCGCGACGAGGAACACCGCGCCGCCACCCCGCTCGAGCTCTTCTTCGACCTCTGCTTCGTGGTGGCGATCGCCCAGGCCGGTGTGCAGCTGGTGCACGCCGTCGCCGAGGGGCACACGGCGGACGGCATTCTCAGCTATGTGCTGGTCTTCTTCGCCATCTGGTGGGCGTGGATGAACTTCACCTGGTTCGCTTCGGCGTACGACAACGACGACGCTCTGTACCGGGTGGTGACCCTCGTCCAGATCGCGGGAGTACTGATCCTGGCGGCCGGCGTCTCCCGGGCCTTCCAGGAACACGAATTCCTGGTCGTCTGGCTCGGCTATGTGGTGATGCGTCTCGCGCTGACAACGCAGTGGCTGCGCGCCGCCCGTGCCGCGTCCGGCGCCGAGCGGACCATGGCCCTGCGGTACGCGGGCGGCGTGATCCTCTGCCAGGGCGGATGGACCGCCCTGCTGTTCGCGCCCGAGTCGGCCCGCGGCTGGATCTTCCTGGTGATGGCGATCGCCGAGATGTGCGTACCGGTGTACGCCGAGAGAGAGTTCCACACCAACTGGCACCCGCGCCACATCGCCGAGCGCTACGGCCTGTTCACCATCATTGTGCTCGGTGAGACGATCGCGGCGGCCACCGGCGCCGTGAAGTCCGGCATCGACGAGAACGACGCGCTGGGTGAGGTGCTGCCGATCGCCGCAGGCGGCCTGCTGATCGTCTTCGCCGCCTGGTGGATCTACTTCGTCGTCCCGGCCCATGACCGACTGGCCTCCAACAAGCAGGGATTCCTCTGGGGTTACGGCCACTACGGGATCTTCGCCTCGGCCGCCGCGATCGGCGCGGGCATCGAGGTCGCGGTCGAGCAAGCCGTGGGCAAGACGCACATCTCCACCACCGCGGCATCGGCCGCGGTCACCGTCCCCTCCGCCGTCTTCATGCTGCTGGTGTGGGGACTCCACTCGCGCTACTTCAAGGTGGGGATCGCCCAGCAGCTCATCCTTCCCGTCGCCGCGCTGGCGACCCTGCTCTGTACGTTCGCCGCGGAGTGGGCGGTCCTGGCGGCCGGGACCGTGGCGGCGGCGGCGACCGCGGCCGGCGTCACGCTCACCGCCAGGATGGCGGCCGGGTCGTGAGCGACGCCATGGCCGGGACGTGGCCGTGGCCGGGGCGCTGAGCCAAGTCCCGTGGTACGCATGGGCTTCATGGCAACAAATGACGCACCGACGGGCGGGACGGCAGACGGGCCGAGGGACAGGCCGACGGACGGACAGGCCGACGGGCTCACGGACAGGCTCACGGGCGGCCTGACCGATGTGGCCGGCCTCCGGGTCGGCCACGCGCGGGTGCCGGGCGACCGCGCGCTCAGCGGCACCACCGTCGTCCTCGCACCCGAGGGCGGGGCCGTCGCCGCCGTCGACGTACGCGGCGGCGGCCCGGGCACCCGGGAGACCGACGCCCTCGACCCCCGCAACCTGGTCCAGCGCGTCGAGGCCGTCGTACTGACCGGCGGCAGCGCGTACGGGCTCGACTCCGCCGCCGGAGTGATGACCTGGCTGGAGGAGCAGGGCCGCGGTGTACGGGTCGGGCCCGAGCCCCACCATGTCGTGCCGGTCGTGCCCGCGGCCTGCGTCTTCGACCTGGGGCGCGGCGGCGACTGGCAGGCTCGCCCGGACGCCTCGACCGGGCGCGCGGCGGTGGAGGCGGCGGCCGCCACGGAGAGCGGTGCACCGGTCGAGGAAGGCGCTGTGGGCGCCGGTACCGGAGCGGTGGTGGGACGGCTGAAGGGTGGGCTCGGCACGGCCAGTACCGTCCTCGGCTCCGGGGTCACGGTCGCCGCACTGGTGGTCGCGAACGCCGTGGGCTCGGTGATCGACCCGCTGACCGGTGCGCTGTACGGCCAGTACTTCGAGGGCCGCGCCGACTACCCGCCGGCCGAGGTCCACACGGCGGCGTGGCGGCGGCTGGACGAGACGGGCCGCGCGAGCGGATGGCCTCCGCTGCCGCCACTGAACACCACCCTCGCCGTCGTCGCGACCGACGCCGATCTGAACCGTGCCCAGGCCCAGAAGCTCGCGGGCACGGCGCACGACGGCATCGCACGCGCCGTACGCCCCGTCCATCTCCTCAACGACGGCGACACCGTCTTCACGCTCGCCACCGGCGCCGTCCCGCTCGACGCCACCAACCCCCTCGCCCTCAACGAGGTGCTCGCGGCGGGCGCGGACGTGGTGACCCGGGCGATCGTGCGGGCGGTTCTCGCGGCCCGGAGCGTCGAGGGGCCCGGCGGCACCTTCCCTTCGTACCGGGATCTGTACGACATCGACTGACGTACAGGACAGCCGTGTTGACCGGGAGGACGGGAACTTCCCGCGTACTCCCCTTCGTTTTCCCGAACGCAGGACACGTTGTCAGACCCAGGGGCTACGTTTAGCAATCACCAAGTGACTTGCGGCGACGGCCTGGAGACCCACCTTGAACGATCCGTACGAGACAACCGAGACGCAGCTCGAGCGACTCCTGGGTCGGGCGCTCAACTCCTTCGATCTGCCCGACACGACGGTCGAGCGGCTCGAATCCGCGCTGGCCCATGCCAGTTCGCTGCATTCGTCGCACCACAGTGCGGCCCTGCGCCGTGCCACGTACCGGCATGCCTATCTGCTGAGCGACGGCACCTCCCTGGTCCTGTGGGAGCTGGTGCACAACACCGGCCGCGACAGCGCCGAGCAGCACGAGCTCTACACCGAGGAGTCCGAGGTCCGCCTCGCCGCGTCGCGGCTGCCCGCCGGTTTCCCGGGCTTCGCCGGGCCCGCGGACACCGGCCGGGACTCCGACGTCGAAGACGACGACCTCGACGCCGATCTGGAACTGCTCACCTCGCTGATGTCCGCGCCCCCTGCCCCGCTCCCCCGGATGTACGTCCCGGACGACTCCGCGGACCACGCGCGCCGCGTGCTGCGCCGCGCGGAGAACGCCGACCGGCCGGGCGAGGAGACCGCGCGCCTGCTGCGGGCCGCTTTCGCCCACCACATCACGCAGGTCTTCGGCCGCCAGTGCCGGGTGGAGGGGAAGGACGCGGGCTTCACACTGTACGAGCACGCGTTCCTGCTGCTCGACGGCACCGAGACAAGCCTGTGGGAGGTGGAGCACACGGCGACGCCCGACGGCCGCCATATGTGCGAGGTGTACGCCGCGGAGCACATAGCGCGCGAGGCGATGGAGCTGCGCGCGAGCGTGCGGTGAACCGGGGTGCGGTGAGCGTCCCCCCAACGGCCGGAGGGAACGAGGCCTGCCCCTTGGTCAAACCCTGTCTCTGATCTTGGTCAAGATCACGCCAAGCCCGGCCCCCTGCCCACATTCACTCCATAAACTCCGGCCCGTCTTTGCGGCGAACGGCCGCTCGGGGGAATGGAGTTCAACCATGGCTGAATCCGGCAAACGAGGAAACATCCTCCTGACCTGGGGGCCTACGATCCTGTTCGGCGTTCTGCTGCCGTGGATCACATACGGAATGCTGATCGACCACGGCATGCACGAGGTCCCCGCCCTGCTGCTCATCTCCTGCTGGCCACTGGTCGAGCTGACGATCTACTTCGCCATGAAGCGGCGCGTGGACGAGTTCAGCATGCTGATCCTGATCACTCTGCTGCTGGGAGCGGTCAGCGCCCTCGCGTACAACAGCGCGAAGCTGCTCTTCCTCAAGGACTCCGCGCTGACCGGGCTGCTCGGGCTTGCCTTCCTCGTCAGCCTCACGCTCAAGCGGCCGCTGATCTTCTACTTCGGCCGCAAGTTCGGCACGGACGGTACGCCTGAGGGCATCGCCGACTGGAACGCGATGTGGGACAAGTACCCGGGCTTCCGTGCCGGCCAGCGGCGGTTGACCATCGTCTGGGGCGTGACGTTCCTGGCCGAGGCGGGCGTGAAGGCCGGGCTGGTCTACGTACTGGACACGGAGACGATGGTCGGGGTCTCCAACGTGCTGCCGCTCGTCATCCTGGCGGGCCTGATGGTGTACACGATCCGGGCCGGGAAGCAGGGCCGCGCGCGCCGCGAGGCGGCGGAGGCGGCAGCGGCGGCTGAAGCGGAAGCGGAAGCGGAAGGAGCGGCGGCCCAGGCTCGGGCCTGAACCGCCGCTCGTCCGTCGTCAGTTTGTCCGTCGTCAGTTGTCCATCGTCTGTCGCCCGACGTCCGTCAGGCCGCGACCGGGACCTTCGCCTCTTCGGCGGCGGAGGTCCCGGAGGCGGCAGCCTCCGTCTCCGGCGATGAGCTCGGCAGGCCGGTTGATCCCGGCCTTGACGCCGACCTCGACAGTGGGCTTCCCGGCGAACCGCTCCCTGTCCCGTACGGGCACATCATGCGCGAAGATCACGCCGTCGGCGGCGGCGATGACCTCGGGATCCAGCCGGGCGAACCCGGCGGACCCCTGTGTCCCGACGGCGACCTCGACGCCGTGTGACCCGCGGCCCGGCAAGGCCCGACGACGCAGCGAGGCTCGGCCCGGGACATGCCCCGGGCCGAGCCTCGTCGTACACCTTGGCCGCGTCAGTGCGACAGCGCGGGCTCCAGGTCCACCGGGCCCTCGGTCACCGTCTCCGCGTCCGCCCCCTCCACATGCTGCTTCGGCCGCGCCGGCAGTGCGAACATCACCAGGAAGATCACGACCAGCACCGCCACCACCCACCACAGCGAGTTCTGGAACGCATTCGCGAAGGCGTTGCCCACCGCGCTCGGCGCGATCCGGTCGTCGATCGACCCGAAGAAGACCACCGAGACCAGGCCGAGCCCGAGCGCATTGCCCATCTGCTGCGTCGTGTTGATCAGCCCGGACGCGGAGCCCGAGTGCTCACGCGGCACGTCCGACAGAACCGCGTCCGTCAGCGGTGCCACGATCAGGCCCATCCCGACGCCCATCACCACGAGCGGCAGGCTCATCTGCCAGGAATGGATCGCCGTGCCGTACCGCCCGGCCTCCCAGATGTAGAGCAGCAGCCCCGTGGCCATCGTCACCGCGCCCCCCTGGAGCACCTTCCGGCCGAAGCGCGGCACCAGTTTCTGTACGGATATCCCGGCTGCCGCGGACACGGCGATCGAGAACGGGACACCGGTCAGGCCCGCCCGCAGCGGGCTCCAGCCGAGACCGATCTGCATGTACAGCGTCCAGACCAGGAAGAAGATCCCGCAGGCGATACCGAAGGTGAGCTGCACGGCGATACCGGCGGCGAAGCTCTTCACCCTGAACAGCGAGAGCTCGACCAGCGGGGAGCCGTCCTTGCGGGTCTTCTTCTTCTCGTACGCCACGAAGGCGGCGAAGACGACCAGACTGCCGGCCATGCACAGATGACCCCAGAGCGGCCAGCCCAGCTCACGCCCGCGGGTCAGCGGATAGATCAGCATCAGCAGTCCGAGCGTGACCAGCGCGACGCCGACCAGGTCGAGCTTGAGCGCCTTCGGGGCGCGGGACTCGGTGATGAACTTCCGGCCCAGGATCAGTCCGGCGATGCCCACCGGCAGGTTGATCAGGAAGATCGGGCGCCACTCGAGACCGAAGAGGTTCCACTGGGTCAGCAGCGCGCCGAGCAGCGGTCCGGACACCGCGCCGAGGCCGATGACCGCGCCGAACATGCCGAAGACCTTGCCGCGTTCGTGCGCCGGGAAGGTGACATGGATGATCGCGAGCACCTGCGGCACCATCATCGCGGCCGTCGCGCCCTGCAGCAGACGGGAGGCGACCAGCATCTCCTCGTTCGCCGCGAAACCGCAGAGCGCGGAGGCGAACGTGAAGCCGGAGATGCCGATCAGGAAGAGGCGCTTGCGGCCGTAGATGTCACCGAGCCGGCCACCCGTGATCAGACCGGCGGCGAAGGCGAGCGCGTATCCGGCGGTGATCCACTGGATCGCGCCGAACGAAGCGCCGAGGTCCCGCTGCATGCTCGGGATCGCGATGTTGACGATGGTGACGTCGACCAGGTCCATGAAGGCCGCGGTCATGACGATGGCGAGCGCGATCCAGCGACGACGGTCTGATGCCGTATCCGGTACGGCGGGCTGTGAACTCATAACGGTGAATCTAGAGTGGATATAGGTCAGCTCATGTCCTAGATGGCGGGCATTCTGAAGAACATGACGGACACTCCGGCACGACTCCTGAATCTGCTCTCCCTTCTCCAGACTCCGCGCGAGTGGCCGGGCAGCGAGCTCGCCGAGCGCCTCGAGGTGAGCCCGCGCACGATCCGGCGCGACATCGACCGGCTGCGGGACCTCGGCTATCCGGTCGAGGCGACGAAGGGGGCGGTCGGCGGATACCGCCTGGTCGCGGGGGCGGCGATGCCTCCGCTGCTCCTCGACGACGAGGAGGCGGTGGCGATCGCGGTGGGCCTGCGGGCGGGGGCCGGCCATGCCATCGAGGGCATCGAGGAAGCTTCCGTACGGGCTCTGGCCAAGCTGGAACAGGTGCTTCCGTCGCGGCTGCGGCACCGGGTCACCACGCTCCAGGCGGCGACGATCCCGCTCACCCGGGGCGACGGCGCGACGATCGACCCGCAGACGCTGACCGTCATCGCGGGCACGGCGACCGGGCGCGAGCGCCTCCGCTTCGGCTACCGCGCGGGTGACGGGACCGAGACCAAACGACAGGTCGAGCCGTACCGGCTGGTCTCGACGGGCCGTCGCTGGTACCTCGTCGCGTACGACATCGAGCGGGACGACTGGCGTACGTTCCGGGTCGACCGGGTCTCGGAACCCTTTGCCACGGGGGCGCGCTTTGTGCCGCGGGAGCTGCCGACGGGGGATGCGGCGAAGCTGCTCGGGCACTCGATGTCGCGGCAGCCGGAGTACGACATCGACGTGAGCTTCGAGGCGCCGGCGGCGTTTGTGGCGGCGCGGCTCCCGGAACATCTGGGCGCGCCGGTGCCGACGGGCGAGGAGACGTGCAGGCTGCGGGCGCGGTCCGCGGACTCGGTGGAGTGGCTGGCGCTCCGACTGGCCCTGGTGGACTGCGAGTTCACGGTCCATGGCCCGGGGCGGCTGTCGGAGTACGTAACGGACCTGGCCGCGCGCCTGAGCCGCGCGGCACGGTAAGCCTCTGCTTGCTGCGGGTGCTTGTGGCCCGGGCCCGGGGTCGTCCGGTCTCGTCCGGTGCGGGTTGCCTCCGGCGGGGTGCGGGTTGCCTCCGGCGGGGTGCGGGTTCTTGTCGGGTGCGGGCTCCGGTGCCCCTCCGGGCTCGACTCCTCGGGGTCGGCGGCGTACAGGCTCTTGGTGCGTGACCCCGGTTTTGCCGCCAATCCCCTGCGGGGACGACCCTGCACGGCACCTCCCCACCCGAACGACATGGGTGCGGCCCGCCGGGGGGTACAGCGGTTCGCCGGTGGAAACCACCCACCGAAGAGCAACCACCAACGCCCCCGGCCCACCCTGGCCACATGACCGAGCAACTGACGCCCCCGGCCCACCTCGACCACAAGACCGGGCAACTGCAGCCCACGCTCACCACATGACCGAGCAACTGACGGGTGCGGCCCGCCGGGGTTGCCCAGCGGCCCGGGGCCCCGTCGTTCTGCGGCGCGAAGCTGCCGCTCCGGGGTGGGGGGGCGTCAGCCCCCACACCCCCGTACCCCGGCGGGGGGTCTGGGGGCGCAGCCCCCAGTTCCGGGAAGGGGCGGACAGGGGAACACCCTCCGGTCACCGGACAAGGGCCTCCGCCCGGGGCGAACCTGGCAGAGAAGGACCCCGGCACCGGGGGGAAGGTACCGGGGTCCGCTTTGGGGGGCGGTTACGCCGCCGCGTCGAAGCCCGTGTCGCGGGCCATCCGCTTCAGCTCCAGCAGCGCGTGCTTCTCGATCTGGCGGATTCGCTCGCGCGTCAGGCCGTGCTCCTTGCCGACCTCCGTCAGCGTGCGCTCCCGCCCGTCCTCGATGCCGTACCGCATCCGGATGATCGACGCCGTACGGTGGTCGAGCCTGCCGATCAGGTCGTCCAGCCCCTCGCTGCGCAGCAGCGTGAGCACCGACTGCTCGGGCGACACCGCCGAGGTGTCCTCCAGCAGGTCACCGAACTGCGTCTCGCCCGCGTCGTCCACCGCCATGTTCAGGCTGACCGGGTCGCGCGCCCAGTCCAGGACGTCCCTGACCCGCTCCGGCGTCGAGCCGAGCTCCTTCGCGACCTCGGCCGCCTCCGGCTCGCGGCCGTTCTCGCGGTTGAACTCGCGCTGGACGCGGCGGATGCGTCCGAGCTCCTCCACCAGGTGGACAGGGAGCCGGATCGTGCGGGACTGGTCGGCTATGGAGCGGGTGATCGCCTGGCGGATCCACCAGGTCGCATACGTCGAGAACTTGAAGCCCTTGGCGTAGTCGAACTTCTCCACCGCGCGGACCAGGCCGGCGTTGCCCTCCTGGATCAGGTCGAGCAGCGGCAGACCACTGCGCGGATAGCGTCGCGCGACGGCCACCACGAGCCGGAGGTTGGAGCGGATGAAAATGTCCTTCGCGCGCTCGCCTTCCGCGACCAGCGCCTCGAGCTCCTCGCGCGTGGCGCCGCCGGCATCGCTCTCCACCTCTTTTTCGAGGATCTGGCGCGCGAACACACCGGCCTCGATGGTCTGGGACAGTTCGACTTCCTTGGCGGCGTCGAGCAGCGGCGTACGCGCGATCTCATCGAGGTACATGCCGACCAGGTCGCGGTCGGCGATCTCCCCGCCCACGGCGCGAACGCTGCTTGCCCGGCCGGTCCCACTGGAGTCGGACTGACGACGGGCGACGGCACGGGTTGCCATGCGTGCTCCCTTGCTGAGTAGGTCGCGACACCCTTCCGGGTGCCCTGCATCCGATGGAAACAACGACTGGAATCGGGACAGAATTCCCACGCGGCCCATCATTTTCGTGATCATGCAGTACCCTGTCCCGTCACCCGGGGGAGGACGAATGCCGCAGGAACGTACAGAGGTGCAGGTCAGCGCGGGCACGGAAGCCGATCTCGACGCCCTCACCGAGCTGTACAACCACTACGTACGCGAGACGGCGATCACGTTCGACACAGCCGCCTTCACGCCCGAGCAGCGCCGCCCTTGGCTGCACTCCCACCCTGAGGACGGCCCCCATCGTCTTTTGGTTGCTCGGGATGTCCGTTCTGCCCTCATTCTCGGCTACGCGACGAGCAGCCCTTTCCGCCCCAAGGCCGCGTACTCCACTTCCGTCGAGGTCAGCGTCTACTGCGCCCCCGAGGCGGCGGGCCGCGGCATCGGCACGCTGCTCTACAAATCGCTGTTCGAGGCTCTGGACGGCGAAGACCTGCACCGCGCGTACGCCGGGATCGCCCTGCCGAACGAGTCATCGACCCGCCTGCACACCCGCTTCGGCTTCCGCCACATCGGGACGTACGAGCAGGTGGGCAGGAAGTTCGGGAAGTACTGGGACGTGGCCTGGTACGAGAAGAAGCTGGGCCTGGAGGGGTAGGCCGTCAAACGGCTTGGGCCGAACCGCACTGGGCCGAGCCCGCTGAACCGGGTCGGACTAACCGAACTGGACGGACCGCTTCGCCAGGCCCATCCAGAAGCCCTCGATCACGCTCCGCCCGCTCTCGAGCTCGCCCTGAGACGCTCCCAGCGTGACGAAGAGCGGCGCGAAGTGCTCGGTCCGCGGATGGGCCAGCCGCCCGGCCGGTGCCTTGTTCTCGAAGTCCAGCAGCGCGTCCACATCGGCCGCCGCGAGCGCCCGCTGCCCCCAGTCGTCGAACTCCGCCGACCAGCCGGGAGTCCCCTGATGCCGCAGCGCGACCAGATTGTGCGTGAAGAAGCCGCTGCCGACAATCAGCACGCCCTCGTCGCGCAGCGGCGCGAGCCTGCGCCCGATCTCCAGCAGCTTCTGCGGGTCGAGCGTGGGCATGGAGATCTGGAGTACGGGTATGCCGGCGCCCGGGAACATCTCCACCAGCGGGACGTACGCTCCGTGGTCCAGGCCGCGGTCCGGGATGTCCTGCACGGGCGTACCGGCTCCGCGCAGCAACTTCCGTACGGAGTCGGCGAGTTGCGGAGCACCGGGAGCGGCGTACGTCACGCGGTAGTAGTGCTCGGGGAAGCCCCAGAAGTCGTACACCAGCGGCACGGTCTCCGTGGCGCCGAGCGCGAGCGGGGCCTCCTCCCAGTGGGCGGAGACCATCAGGATCGCCTTGGGGCGCGGCAGGCCGGCGGACCAGGCGGCGAGCTCGCCGGGCCAGACGGGGTCGTCGGCGAGCGACGGGGCACCGTGGGAGAGATAGAGGGCGGGCATGCGCTCCGCGGTGGGGGTGGCACTCATGACAACTCCCGGTCTACTTGAACTTTCAAGCTATACCGAACTCTAACTCCATATAGTTCAACTTTCAAGAATGGGTCGTAGAGTGGAATCCATGAACACGGCATCCACCGGCGGGGGCGACGCCGAACCGCGCTGGCTCACCGACGACGAGCAGCGCGTCTGGCGCTCGTATCTGCACGCCACCACCCTCTTCGAGGACCACCTCGACCGCCAATTGCAGCGCGACGCCGGTATGCCGCACATCTACTACGGCCTGCTCGTCCAGCTCTCCCAGGCCCCTCGCCGCCGCAAGCGAATGACCGAGCTGGCCATCGACGCCAAGATCACCCGCTCCCGGCTCTCGCACGCGATCGCACGTCTGGAGAAGAACGGCTGGGTACGCCGCGAGGACTGCCCCTCCGACAAGCGCGGGCAGAACGCCGTACTGACGGACGAGGGCTTCCAGGTCCTGCAACGGACCGCACCCGGCCATGTCGAGGCCGTACGCCAGGCGATGTTCGACCGGCTCACGCCCGAACAGGTAGGGCAGCTGGGCGAGATCATGCGGATCATGGCCGAGGGGCTCCAGCCGCAGGACTCGGGCGCGGACCTGCCCTGGCTCCGCTGACGCAGCACGCGAATGGCCCTGCCCGGGTTCACCACCCGGGCAGGGCCCTTTCCGCTTGACCTCTCAGCGTCCGCCGAGCTCGCGTCAGTGCGCGACGACGGGAACCTTGATCTCGTCCTCGACACCGTCACCCGAGGCCGCGGTGACCGAACCGGCCCCCGGACGCCCGGTGTTGATCAGCGTGAGGGCGATCGCGGCGGCGGTGGCGAGGATGCCGACCGCCCACCAGATGGCGCTCGAGTAGCCGTGCACCATGGCCTGCGCCTGCAGCAGCTGCCGGTTGGTGGCGCCCGCCGCGTGCGAGGTGATGTACGCGGTCGTGGCCGAGGCGGCGATGGTGTTCAGCAGCGCCGTACCGATGGCACCGCCGACCTGCTGCGAGGTGTTGACCATGGCGGACGCCACACCGGCGTCCTCCGGACGCACCCCGTGCGTGGCCAGCGACATGGCCGGCATGAAGGCCGTACCCATGCCCAGACCCAGCAGCAGCTGCGCGGGCAGGATCAGACCGGCGTAGGAGGAATCGACGTCCAGCTGCGTCAGCATCAGCATGCCGACTCCGGCGACCAGGAAGCCCGGGCCCATCAGCAGCCGCGGCGCGACCCGGGTCATCAGCCGGGCACCGATCTGGGTGGAGCCGGTGATCATGCCCGCGATCATCGGGAGGAAGGCGAAGCCGGTCTTGACCGGCGAGTAGCCCCTGACGATCTGCAGGTAGTAGGTGAGGAAGAGGAACAGCCCGAACATCGCGATGATCGCGAGGCCCAGCGAGAGGTAGACACCGCCGCGGTTGCGCTCGGTCAGGACGCGCAGCGGCAGCAGCGGCGACTTGACCTTCGCCTCGGTGAGGACGAACGCGGCGAGCAGCAGGGCGGAGGCGACGAACAGACCAACGGTGGTGGTGTCGGACCAGCCGTCGGACTCGGCCCGGGTGAAGCCGTACACCAGCGAGACCAGACCCAGGGTGGACAGGACCACGCCGGGAATGTCGAGCGTCGAGCGGTTACGGCCGCCGGCCGGCTCACGGATCACGAAGTACGCGCCGGCGGCGGCGACGATCGCGAAGGGGATGTTGACGAAGAACGTCCAGCGCCAGTTGAGGTACTCGGTCAGCACGCCGCCGAGGATCAGACCCACGGCGCCACCGCCACCGGCGATCGCACCGTAGATACCGAAGGCCTTGGCGCGCTCCTTGGCGTCGGTGAACATCACCGCGAGCAGCGAGAGCGCGGCGGGCGCGAGCAACGCGCCGAACGCACCCTGCAGTGCGCGGGAGCCGAGCAGCATCGCCTCGCCGGTCGCCGCGCCGCCGAGCGCGGAGGCGCCCGCGAAGCCGAGCAGACCGACGACGAAGGCGCGCTTACGGCCCCACAGGTCGGCGATCCGGCCGCCGAAGAGCAGGAGTCCGCCGAAGGCGAGCGCATAAGCGGTGATGACCCACTGCTTGTTGGCCTCCGAAATTCCCAGATCGTGCTGGGCGTGCGGGAGCGCGATGTTCACGATCGTCGCGTCGAGCACCACCATCAGCTGGGCCAGGGCTATGAAGACCAGGGCTTTCCAGCGACTCGGGTCCGGAAGTGAGATGTCGGCTGTTTTTGGCATGCGAGAAGCCACCTAAGGATGCGAAGAGGTCATAACGGGACGTGGTCAAGAAGTCGTAGGGGGGACTGGCGGAGCCGCCCGAAGTAATCGGAAGTGACGGATCTACTGCTTCACGGGGTGCTCCGCAGGTCCTCCAAAGTCGCGGCCGCGCCCGGCAGTTCGGAGCGCGCGGGCGCTTCCAGACCGTCCAGGAACAGCTGCAGATGACGGTGTACGAACCGGTCCATGTTCGGGCACACGGTGCCCGGCAGCGGCCGGGTGAGCTGGGAGAGCGCGACGAGCAGATCTCCGACGGCGACGTCGGTACGCAGACGGCCCGCCTTGTGCGCGCGTTCGAAGAGGCCGTCGACTGCCTCTTCCAGGCGTTCCTGCTCATGGGTCAGGTCGGGAAAGTGCCGTTCGAAGGTGCCGGTCAGCAGCGGGCACAGGGCCCCGATCCGTTCGTCCGCGGCCGCGTGGGCGAAGCGGCGAAGCGCCGCGAAGGTGTCCGCCTCCTCGGCGGCCGCCTCCTGCGCCCGTTCCGTGGTGCGGGCGAGAACGAAGAGGACGACCTCATGGATGAGGGCGTCGCGGTCGGCGAAGTGCCGGTAGAGCGTGGCGTTTCCGACACCGGCCCGGCGGGCGATCTCGTCGAGCGGGACCTCGGGTCCGAACTCGACGAACATCTCGCGGGCGGCCGTCACGATCCGCTCCCGGTTCCGCAGGGCGTCTGCCCGCGGCCGTGGGGAGCGGCGCGCTTCGGTGTCGGCGGCGGGGCTCACGGCTCCACTTCCTCTCTGTCCGGCTCTCTCATCCGGTCTGTCTCCGGCCCGGCCTGTCCGGCCTGCCCGGCCTGTCCGGCTCGTATCGCTCCCGATTCGCTCTCGTATCGCTACGCAAGCGGGGACCGCTTCCCCGTTTCGCGGGGACACGAGTTCAAACGGGGAAACCCTCCCCGGTTATTTCCTGCATCCAATGTGACCTGCGTCACGCATTAGCCGCGGGAAATACCCACGATCGGCTCACCCCGCGCGCGGCCCGCCACCACCCGTCACAGGCTGATCGCACAGCGCAGCGAGGGCCGGCCTGCTGCCGCGGACCCCGAGGCGATTGCATGGAGCAGACGCGCCACCGGATACGCAGAGCCGGCAGGCACCGGCGCCTCAGCGCGCTCGCCCTCCTCGCCTCACTCGCGCTCGCCGCCCTCACCACGGCGAGCGCCACGCTCCCCGCCCCCACGCGGGCGTCCGCGGGACCCGTGGCCGCCCAGGAGCGGGGGCTCGGCCCGTGCCGGATCGCATCCACCATCGGCGTGCAGATGTCGGAGGGAATGCCGACCCCGCCCGGATATTCGCGCTCCACCGGCGAGGTCCGCGCCCTCAACCTGATGATCGACTTCCCGGACGCACCGGGCCCGGGGCCGGCACTCGACCGGCTCGCGGAGTTCTTCCCGCAGACTTCGGAGTGGTTCAAGACCAGTTCGTACGGACGGCTCAGCTACCGCCCGGACGCCCCGGTCACCGACTGGCTGCGGATGCCGATGCCGTTCGCGGCGTACGGGATAGAGCGCGGCTCACCCTACGAGCCCGGCTACCGCAAGCTCGTCCAGGACATCGTGGCCGCCGCCGACCCGAAGGTGGACTTCAGCACATACGACCTGGTCAACATCCTGGTCACACCCAATGCCGGCCCCTCGGCGCTGGACACCGTGCTCTCCGTGACGTTCTCGGGCAACGACGACGCCCCGCTCGCGGACGGCGTGCCGCTGGCCAACACGTCCTTCGTCTACAGCCGCCAGGACGACGGCTCGGGGTCGTACGACGAGACGGGCTTTCGCGTACTGCCCCATGAGAACGGCCATGTATTCGGCCTGCCCGACCTCTACACCACCGAGGGCGGCGGCGCGGTCGGCCACTGGGACATCATGTCCGAGGACTGGGGCGCCAACAACGACCTGCTGGGCTGGCACAAGTGGAAGCTCGGCTGGCTGGACGCCGACCAGATCAGCTGCGCGTCCGCGCCCGGCACCACCGAGTACTCGCTGACCCCGCTGGCCACCTCGGGCGGCGCCAAGATGGCGATCGTTCCGGTGACCGAGGACTCCGGGTACGCGGTGGAAGTACGCACCAGGGCGGGCAACGACGAGGCCGTGTGCGAACCGGGCGTACTGATCTACCACGTGCAGTCCGACGTGGACACCGGACAGGGACCGGTGTCGGTCTCGGACAGCAAACGCAACAGCGGCGGCTGCACCCGGCGGCCCAATGTGCACGCGGAGCTGTCCGACGCGGCGTACGGGCCCGGCCAGACCTTCACCGACGCCCGGAACAGGATCCGTATATCGGTGACCCGCGAGGAACCGGGCGGCAGCTACCGGGTGCGCATCACGCGTTCCTGACCGACCGGTCCTGCGACAGCTGCTCCTGGACCGGCCCGCGGAGCTCCCGCTTGAGGATCTTCCCGGTGGGATTACGGGGTATCGGCTCGTCCCGCAGCAGGACATGCGCCGGCACCTTGAAGGCCGCGAGGGACCTGCCGACATGCGCCCGCAGCTCGTCCACGGCGACGGTGGCCCCGGCGCGCAACTGCACCACGGCCGCGACCTCCTCCCCCAGCACCGGGTGCGGTACGCCCAGCACAGCGGCGTCGGCCACCTCCGGGTGATCGTGCAGGACCGCCTCGACCTCGACGCAGTACACGTTCTCTCCGCCGCGGATGACCATGTCCTTGAGCCGGTCGACGACGCTGACCCGACCCTCCCGCACGGTCGCGAGATCGCCGGTCCTGAACCAGCCGTCGTGGAACGCGGCGGCGGTGGCGGCCGGATCGTTCCAGTAACCGCGCACGAGGGACTGCCCGCGCAGCCACAGCTCACCGACCTCGCCCTCGGGCAGCGGCTCGCCGGTGGGCCCGGCGATCCGCACCTCGGTCGCGGACGACGGCCGCCCCACACTGGCCGGGTTCTCCCGGTAGCCGGCGCCGAAGTTGGCGAGCACGCCACCGCTGGTCTCGGTCAGCCCGTAGCCGTTGCGCGGCTCGATCCGCTGTCCGTACCGGGCCGTCAGCCGCGCCACGAGATCGGGCGGCGCGGCGGCCCCGCCGGTGCTGAGGTGCGAGAGCGTCGCCAGCTCCGACCCGGCCCGCTCGGCCGCGTCGAGCAACTGCAGCGCGGTGGTCGGCACGCCCGCGTAGTACGTGATGCGGTGCCGCTCGATGAGCTCGAGGGCCTGCTCGGCGTCCCACTTCCGCATCAGTACGAGCGTTCCGCCGGCCGCCATCGTCGAGTACAGCGTGGTGAACGCGGCCACATGGAAGAACGGGAACGTCAGCAGGACGACGGGCGCGGGCCCCTGCCCCGGCATCACTCCGCGCGCGAGCGCGGAAGCGGCCGCGTGGAACCGCGGATTGAGTGCTGCCCCGGCCTGCGCGAGCTGTGTGGCGACAGCGCCCTTGGGCCGCCCGGTGGTCCCTGAGGTGTAGATGATGGTGGCGTCGTCCTCGGCCCGGACCTCGACGGCGGGCGGCGCGGCGAGCGGATCCGGGCGCTCGAGGTCCTCGTACAGCTCGACTCCTTCGGTCGGCTCGACTCCTTCCGTCGGCTCGCCCTCCTGGTGGAAGACGACGGCCCGGACACCGGCCCGCTTGCGCCAGGCCTCGACCCGCGGCAGCCGCTCCCCGTCGACGAGGAGCACGCGCGGCGAGCAGTGGTCGAGGGCGTACGTGAACTCGTCCTCGGTCCACCAGGCGTTGAGCGGCACGGCGACCAGCCCGGCCAGCTGTGCGGCCCAGAACGCGATCTGCCACTCGGGGTGATTGCGCATCGCGACGACCGCCCGGTCGCCGGGCCGCAGCCCGTACTCCTCGACGAACCGCCGCGCGAGCGCGGAGGCGGCGGCGAAGAACTCCCGGTAGGTGTACGACCCGGTGGCGGCAATGAGGAACGGCCGGTCGCCGAACGCCCAGGTGGCCTCGACGAACTCCCGCAGGGTGCGCGGCCCGTCCGCGTACAGCAGTCCACCGTCCTCGCCGCGGACGACGGCGAAGGGGGCCCCGGGGGCGACAAGCGCTTCGGGAGCATGCGCCGGGGCGGGCGCGGGGGCGGACGGATCGGGGTGCGGGTGGGGGTGCGGCACGGACGACCCTCTCTAAGCGCTTGCTCAGTACGCTGGCGTACGCTATGCCCGCACCCGGGCACCGTCAAGGTGGGTGTACCGCCCACCGAGACCTGATCGCCACTGTGTGCCGACCGCCTGCCACAGAGGCTGGCGGCAGGCCCGGACGGCGGGATGCCTGCTGCGGCCACCCGCTACACTGTCGGCGGTGGAGCAGCCCTCACCGGCCGCACCACCACAACACTGTCGGGACCCCAACTGGCTGAATCCGTCCACCTTCGGGCGAATTCTAGACACGTTTCCGCCAGATCCCGGCCTCCGTAGCTCAGGGGATAGAGCACCGCTCTCCTAAAGCGGGTGTCGCAGGTTCGAATCCTGCCGGGGGCACCAGGCAAAAGGCCCCGGACCGATCATGGTCCGGGGCCTTTGACGTCCAGTTTTGACATCAACGAGGACGGTCCGCGCATGTCGATTCAATCGTTTGTGCGAACGCGTCACGATCTCAGGTAACGCCGCAGTCAAGCTGTGCGCATGGATGCCCAACCGCCACTACCGTGCTGATGACTCACGGATCTCCACGCAGCGACGGGGGATCGAATGATCGAATTGGCGATTATTCTGCTCGGATGGTCACAGAGAGTCGCTAGTCTGCTACTGTAGATACGCGCAGCACGGACTAAGGGGGTCCATATGCATTGGACGGATGTGCGCGCAGGGGCACTCAGCGTCTTAGATCCGACAGGCAGGGTTTTTCCTGCGCAGAGTGATGGACCACCGGGCGCTGCCAGTACATTGCAACGCCTTGAGCAGCTGACGAAGACGATAGAGCGATCGAAACAAACTCCTCACACTCCGCGAGGACCCGCCCGTACTGTTGAATTCAGGACGAAATTGTCCACTCTACGCTTCGTCGCCGTGGCGGGAAGTTTCACCTCCGCTGGATTGTCTGCTGTGTTGGCAATCGTTTCGCTGTCGTCCAACACGTTCTGGCCCGTAGTTATCATCTGCAGCCTCTCAGTCACCGTATTGCTGACCATTGCTGTATTCTTTCTCGCCCTGAAGTGCTCCCTGTTATACCGCAAGCGACAGGCGCATGCTTCGTATGTACGCGAACTTCGGGCGATAGCGGCAGCTCAAGTACTCCGACTGGACACGGCTCAACTGATGCGTGAAAGCGCTGATGACCCTGAGCTTGCTCGTGCATTCCTCATGCAAATCCTTGCCGAGTACGAGCAAGTCGCAGAAGGGCCTCGGAGGGAAACGGATGAGGGCGATAGGAGCTCTTCCACAGTACGTCAGCTGATGAATTGCGCAGGTTCCACCCATCCAGTTATTCAGACGTTGAATCTGATTGCGTCAGATTTCCGGGAGAGAAGCGCTTGACGTCCCGCGAGGCTAGCAGTGGCCAGACAGAGGCTCTTATCGGTCAATTGATCGAGCTTGCAAAGCATTTGGAAGTTGTGAACGGGAAGGACTTGCGGCGAGCCCTACAACCCCTGACCGCTGACACTAGGGTCAAGCGATTTGAGATAGCCATGCGAATCCTAGGGAATTTCATAGGGCAGCTATTCGGCGCGGCACTAGTATCTGGCTTTCTCTGGTTGGCCTACCAAATGATCCTCAGAGGTGAGTCAGGTTTCGCTGTCTTGCTCACCGGGCTGCCAGCCAGCTCCATGGCGGCAATTTTCGTGGTTCGCAAGATGCCAGACGTGAAGGCTCTGGGGACGCTCGCACGGCAAGTCCAAGTCATGTCGTCCAGCGCGCCTCAAGTACCGCCACAAGCAGGGGCCCCTGCTCCTGACCCTGCACAACCATCGGGCGGCGGGGCAGGAGTGTAGGTGCGGATCAGGTGGTCCCTCTTAGAGGAAGCAGCAAGAGGAGCGCCTAGCGGTCCTGGCGCCCAGATACAGAGTGCTTCTTCTCCACACCTGTGATGTGAAAAGGCATCTTGGCCAGCTCGGTAGGCCCTGCGCTCAGGGCTGCCTCAAAGAGATGAGGCGGATGCGATTCCTCAGGCCGGCCGACCATGTCGAGGCATGCACCCTGTGCCGCCCGGATCGAGAGCTTGGGGTGCTATAACCGACAGGCCGTCGCAGCATGGAGGCCATCCGCCCCGTGAACCTCAGCACCAGGATGCCGTGAGGCGCGGCCTCAGTCCCTACCAGGCTCTGCCGGCCCGAGTTCGTTGTGCTCATCAAGGCTCCACCGCACGCCCGCCGAGTCTGTGAACAGCACACGGACGTCTGCATGCCTGGTCCGATCGAAGGCAGCAAGACTGCCGGGTGGGACATCAACCGGAACGGGCCAATCGGGCACGGCCCTGATGGCCATCCCGAGGTTGCTCGCGGCATCCGCGATCCTGGCCACGTTGGTACCCCCTGCTTCCCTGGAGTCGACGAAGCACGTGACATCTCGAATCGCAGCGGGACTCTCGTTGTAGACCAGGACAAGGTCCGCGATGCTCTGAAGACGCACCGCCCGCGCCTGCCCTTCCCTGCGCTCGGCAGCTATTGCTTCCAGCTCCCGGCGTTCCAACGTCAGGTTGGCACTCTGCGCGGCAATAAACTGCCGCTGCTCGTCGATCTGCTTCCGCTGACTCCGCAACATGCCCCGTGTGTAGTACGCCGCCAAGGCAGCGAAGACGCCAGCGAACCAGGTCGGGGCGTCGCCCCAGTCGATCCCACCCATGGCGTGAAGGTACTCACCAGTGGCGGGGCCCGTCCCCCAATCCGTAGGCGCATGCTTTGCCGGAGGCGAAGACCGCGCACGGCGCGGACACGGGACGGGTCGACCTGAGGCACCTTCAGAGCTCGCTGACCAGCTGAAACGCCAACACAGGAGCGGCCGCCGGAGCCGTTTGCAGTACAGCAGCGAAGTACAGCAACCACCGCGACCGCAACTGACCGCTACCGGCCCCAGACAGCCGGCTGACCAGACCGGCAAACCTCAGCGACCGCCCTGCCGGTAGTTCGCATCGAGAGGGTCAGCCCGCGCCAGAAGGAGCGGGGAATCGTGGAGAATCCGGGATACTGACGGATCCTCAGACCGACAGCAGCACAAGCACGGATCTCGCAGGTAAGCCAAGACGCGGCCCTACCTCGCCCACAAAGCAGAATTCCGCGGCTATAGCCCCTCTGTGGCGATCAACCGAGAACCTCTGCTAAACAATTTCGCCGTATGAATAAGGCCTCACTCTTGATCGATTTGCACGAACCGGTGCGTTGCCTGGTCAACTCTATAGCCTGAATGGTAAGGCCACCCCTTGTTCCACCCTACAGTTTGCAGCGCCTCTCTCTCACTGGCCGGAATCCGAATTGTCTCGACCTTGCCATTGTAGCTCACTTCGACAAGCAGCCTCCATCGGTAGTCAATTTGACGTTTAGTTCCGGCCATGACCTCGAATACGAGAGGTTCACCCTCCTCAGCCCATCGAGACTCGATATCCACAAAGGCCCGATCTGTAGGGTTATTTGATTGGTCGATGCCGACCGCCTCTTTGTCGCCTGAGTCCAGATCGATGAAGAGGGCATCGACTGGCCCTCCTCCTTCCGTAGGACCGACCAATAACGTACCGAGTGGCGGCTTTTTCTCCGAAATGACACTTGCCTCGATCCCGGTAATCTGCACCTTCTGACGCCTGTTCCCAGTCAGGGTTACTTTATACCGACCGATTGGAACGCAATTGGATATATTCTTCGTGGGCGTTCTGCAATGCATGTTGGTACGGTAACCTCCGATGTCTCGTACTGCTTTCCTGGCTGCTTCAGAATCGCCAGCTGCAACGACCGTACGCCCGAAGAAGACACTCTCTGCCGTCGCGAGATCGTCGCGCCTTAGGGTTTTGCGGAAAACCCAAGTCCAGCCGTCCAAGCTGGGATCCCAGACCCTCTCCACTTTGGCAAGCAGGGCTGGTTTTTGCGTAAATTCTCTGTCTTGGTCTTTTTCCACCGCGCGTTGAGACCGCACCTCTGCGGAGGGTGTATAGAAGTATTGGGCCACAACAAATACGACGGGAAGAAGAACAACCGTGCCCACGAGCCACCAGCGCTTTTGCTCCAAGGCTCGCACCTTGGGTCCATGGTTCCTAAGTGGTGTACGCGGTTCGTTCAACCTGCGGATCATGTTCCCCCTTGATGGACTTGATGACATCAACCGAGTCCATAGCCGTGCCACCAGCTGCACCCAATAGATCCGCTGTCACCCATTGCATGGACGGAGAGTAGCCGACTATGTGCCCACGTGAGCTAGGGTCGACGAAATCTGCCTCACTTTGAGAAACAGAGATCTCTTTGATGCGGTGCCGTCACTGCATTCACACTTCCCGAAAACGTGTTCCCGCCTACACCTTCCTTCCTGGGACGAAAACTGCAGTGCACACGTGTGGCGGCCGTCGCGGCGCGCATCAGAGCTTTCATCGCAAACGTCAGAGAGAACGGCAGAACGCTCAAATGACCATCCACAGAAACAGTGCGAGCAGAGGCCGGAGACGGTCGTCCTGCCGGCACCGCCACCGACAGGACGATGAAGCAACGACACGGATCCGGAACCGCCGCCGACCATGGTCGTGTCCTGGCCGCTGGAGCGGAAAGCGGAGTAGCTCGCGACTTGCTGGGCCGTCTGTGGGCCGTGCGACGGTGACCAACGTCGACAACCGATGACAGTCAGTCGAACAGTCACCACAGGTCAGCCAACTTTCCCCAGGCGACAGTCGACTTGGGCGAACGCTGAAACCAGTTCTTCTGGCCCGACATCATCGAGCTCGCCGCCGGCCCGTGGGTGCGCCGTGAAGGGAGACCAAACCGCGACTAGCAACAACCAACAACACCGCTGCGGCAATTGCTCAATTGAGGCGACGCTGATCACCGCGATCCCTCGCTGGTTGCCGCCGTACGCCCAGGTGGCTCCGCCGAGGAGGCTGAACCTCCCAAACGAATGGTGTTGATTGCCCATGTGACGTGCCTGGGAGGGCTGTTGTGCAGTGCACTGTCTGGCATGGTTGATCAGATTGCCGGGTGCGCGACTGGGCGCCTACCGGTTCGCGTCCCCGCCCAGACAAATGGTGAAGGACCAGTATCCGATCGTCCTGATCAACGGCTGGACCTGGGCCACGAGCTCAGAAGCATGGCTCGGGAAGACCACGGCGGCGACCTGGAAGCCTGCATCGAGCACATACTGAGTGGGCGGGAGACCGCGATCACAAATCGACGCCCGGAGAAAATCCTCTTCGAGAGCCGTTTCGGTGGCGCGGCCTATTCGTGGACAAGAGTGACGAGGCAGAGGACTTTCAGCCGCCTGACCAGCAGAGACGTGTGGGACGCAAGGGCCTCCGGAGCCGTGTGCGCAGGTTCGAATCCTGCCGGGGGCACTCGCCAGTCAAGCAGCGAAGATCAAGCTCTGACCTGGGCGGATGCCGATATGAGAGAGCGGGAGTCAGTCTCACTGACTCCCGCTCTCTGTCGTTGCGTCTCACTGTTCGCGACACATCTCCGACACACCAGTGCCATCCGAGCAGGACCAGACTTCAGATCGAGCATGAAGAACCGGCCAGGCCGCGCGGTTCTACAAGGCGAGGTTGTGTTCGAACCCGGCGGCAATGGTCATGATGTTGTTGACGCCCTGCACTTTGCCTGGGATGTGCCGGTCGGTTTGCGTGCCGTCCCCCAGCTGCCCCCAGTTGTTGCTGCCCCAGGCCCACACGGTCCCATCGCGCTTGAGCGCCAAGCTGTGGCCAGTACCGGCGGCGGCGATGGCTACGACCCCAGTGACACCCTGCACTTTCACCGGTACGTGCCGTTCGGTGGTTGTGCCGTCCCCCAGTTGTCCAGCGCTGTTGAGGCCCCAGGCCCACACAGTGCCATCGCGCATGAGCGCCAGGCTGTGATTCATGCCAGCAGCAATTGCAGCCACTGCTCCTTCGATCGCAACAGGCACCGGTTGGAAGTGGCTGGGTAGAGGATCGGTCGAACCGATCCCCAACTCCCCGTAATGGTTAATGCCCCAGGCCCACACGGTCCCATCGCGCTTGAGTGCCAGGCTGTAGTAGACGCCTGCGGCGATGCCGATCACGTCAGCGACTCCGCCCACCATCACTCGCGTCAGCCGCCTGGTCGTGGTGCCATCTCCCAATTGCCCGGCCCAGTTGTCACCCCAGGCCCACACGCTTCCGTCGCGCTTGAGCGCAAGACTGTGGCCGGCTCCGGCGGCGATGCCTATCACCCCACCGACATCCTGCGCTATCACCGGTGCGTTCCGTGCAGTCCTGGTGCCGTCTCCCAGTTGCCCGTCCCGGTTCTCGCCCCAGGCCCAGACGCTTCCGTCGCGCTTGAGCGCAAGGCTGTGCTCAAGTCCGGCAGAGATGCCCATCACCCCGCTGGCCCCGTCCACCAGCACCCGCGTGTCCGAGTAGTAAGGCGTTCCGTCTCCCAACTGTCCGGCATTGTTGCGACCCCAGGCCCAAACGCTTCCGTCGTACTTAAGCGCAAGGCTGTGCCATCCACCTCCAGCAATACCGATCACGCCACCGAGTCCTTGAGGCCGTACCGGCGCCAGCCGAATGTTTTCGGTTCCATCCCCCACCTGACCGAAGGCATTGTCGCCCCAGGCCCACCCCAGCCCCGCGTCTGCCGCCTCCGGGCGGTCACAGGCCCCGAACGTCTGTACAATTATTGGGCCCCGAGCGTCGGCCCTGTCAGCGTCACCTCCCTTTTCCGCGACGCCGAGGATGACTGCAATCCCAGTCTCGCGATAGGCCGGGTTGAGCATGGTTGCGTTATGAAGCGCACTGCGTCTCCAGAAGCCGAAGGCCGCCTTAGGCGTGAGCCCACTCAGGTCAGGAGGATTCGACCCAAAGACAAAATGGTCGTAGCAGTTCTCATTCGTGGGAGGGTCTACCTGCCCAGGGCAGTAGCCGATAGCCCGGATGCGATCTGCGGGCATCGACAGCGTCTCTGGATTTCTGTGGACTTCTGGCCCTCCTCCCGGCGTCCACCACCGAATTCGCGCGGCCTCTTGGGCGTGCCACTGCGCGGCAGCCTTCAGCCTCATGTTGCGCGTCAGCGCCGGGAAACCAAGCGCCGTACGCAGCCCATTGACCAGGCACAGCGTGGCCTCTTCCGCATCAGCCTGTGACAACTGCGTTGCCGGTGTGTCAGCGCCCGTGCATAGGCTCTCCACCGATTGCAGCTCGTAGACTCGACGGTCGGCCGCCTCAGCTTCCGAGGCGGCCGTGAGCGCCTCGTCCGGCCTGCCGGCAGCCTCCAACCGCAAGGTCAGCGAGTGAAGCGAGGCGGCGAGGTCGATCTGATGGTCGAGATTGGCGGGGTCGGCGTCGACCAGGCGCCGCTGGATCGTCACAGCGTCCTGGGTCGGCGCCACAGCCTCCGATGCGGGGAGAAGACCCGTCAACTCCACCACGCGGGCAAGGAACGACGCCCGAGGCAAGTCCCCTGGGCTCGCCGCCAGCCGAAGAAAGACCCGGATGCTTTCGCGGGCCGCCGGGAGCGCCCCGTCCGGCCTGCCGGCAGCCTCCAACCGCAAGGTCACAGCAAAGAGCGCGTAGGCGAGGTCGATCTGATGGTCGAGATTGGCGGGGTCGGCGTCGACCAGGCGCCGCTGGATCGTCACAGCGTCCTGGGTCGGCGCCACAGCCTCCGATGCGGGGAGAAGACCCGCCAACTCCACCACGCGGGCAAGGAACGACGCCCGAGGCAAGTCCCCTGGGCTCGCCGCCAGCCGAAGAAAGACCCGGATGCTTTCGCGGGCCGCCGGGAGCGCCCCGTCCGGCCTGCCGGCAGCCTCCAACCGCAAGGTCACAGCAAAGAGCGCGTAGGCGAGGTCGATCTGATGGTCGAGATTGGCGGGGTCGGCGTCGACCAGGCGCCGCTGGATCGTCACAGCGTCCTGGGTCGGCGCCACAGCCTCCGATGCCGGGAGAAGACCCGCCAACTCCACCACGCGGGCAAGGAACGACGCCCGAGGCAAGTCCCCTGGGCTCGCCGCCAGCCGAAGAAAGACCCGGATGCTTTCGCGGGCCGCCGGGAGCGCCCCGTCCGGCCTGCCGGCAGCCTCCAACCGCAAGGTCACAGCAAAGAGCGCGTAGGCGAACAAGATGAGCGCGTCGTAGTCGGCAGGCCTGGGAACCTCACCATCCTGAGGGGGCAACAGAGCCCAGTCCGGTAGACCGGAGGACGGACGCACGCGCAACATACGGTCGCTGGGACGCCAGACCGCGAAGTCCAATTTGCCGTCGCGGTCGAAGTCGCTCGGCACCGGAATATCGCCATCCTGACCGAACTGAACCACGCGCTGCTGGCCACCGGAACCGGGCTGGACGTACCAATTCCCTTCGCTCGGACGCCAGAACGCCGTATCCAGCATGCCGTCTCCGTCATAGTCGCCAGGCACAGGAACGTCGGTCATAGCGAGGCACCTCGCTGTCTTTCAAACGGTGGCGATGAGTCCGAGCCAGCACCCCGAAACGAGGGTGATGGAATAAAATTGCGCGCGCCACTGATCAGGCATGTGTCAGATTGCCGATAAACATCACGCCCACGGAGCTGGGACGCCCATGCCAAAATCGCCAAACTTCACATTCGGCCCGGCTGCCATGTCAGGCAGGAAAACACTCAATGAGGGGCAGGGCGAAGGGGCATGGGGCACCGCAGGCCGCGTCCTCACCTCGGTGAGCGAAGTCGAGCTGACCTCCGAATACCGCAACGGCCTAGTCGCGAGCCATATCCCAACATTACCTCGCGGTATGGCGGTGACGCACGTTAAAACAACGGTGCCAGCCCGCGCCGGGCGGGGCCCAGCGAGCGCCTGCTGTTGCTAGTCGACACCCAGTTGCTTCGAACCGACCTGCCCCGTACGGGCCGCAAACCGCCGCCACACTGGCCTGCTTGAGCATTCGCAGCTCGTGCGAGCGCGTTCCACTCCGAAGAGGTGCGTGAATTTCACCGAACCTACGACGCCCGACCTCGCTTCGAGGTAGTGCAGTGGCAGGGCGATGAGGACACATCCTTGTTGGCTCGGACCGTTGGGCGCCTGGCCGGTTGATCGGTGCGCCGTGCATAGAAACGGTTGTAACACCCCGGGGTGTTACAGCCCGTCGGCGAAGCCGACCCCCCTGGTAGGTCGCAGGCGCCGAAGGCGACTTCCCCGGAGATCTCTGTGCTCCGGCTGAGTGTCTGACTGCGCCACAACGACGACGTGCTGCGGCCCTCAGTGCGGAGCCACGACGGCAAGCGCCTGCCCTCAGCGCGGTTGAACCTTCCCTACTCCATCAAAGGCGCAGTAGAACATCCGCCCGCCGTCGGCCGTTCTCGTCGACCGTCTAGACACACACGGCGAGCGGCGACCGGTGACCTTTCCCCTCTTGACTGTCGCCCGATTGCCGCACTCCAGTGTCCCTACCAGGCACTGCAACCATACGCTTGTAGTGTCAATTCACTAAAGGGATACGGAAGGGTCGTCACGTCATGGGAAGTGGAGAAGATATTGTTGCCGGCCGCACAACCGGCGCAGAATCAACTACGTCTCTCCTGGGCGCTATCCCGAGTGAACTAGATGTCGGCTTCAACGGAGACGCCATTCTGATTGTGGGCCCGCATCCAGCGCCACTAAATCCCAAGGGGGTAGTCGACGGAATTCGCAGCTCTGGCTCGAGCCCTAAATCAGGGGTAGCAGGGACTGGGCTCGCTGGAAAGGGTGGCACCGTCGCAGGAGCGCAGAATGGTGGCGGGACTGGGGTCGAAGCTTCAGGCGGGAGCAATGGCGGGACTGGGGTCGAAGCTTCAGGCGGAGACGGGTCCCAAAAGGGAAACGGTCCCATCGGCGGCCCGGGCGTCGGACTCAAAGCACAAGGCGGGAAGTTTCACGTAGTCAGCCCCACCAGCGGGAGCGCTCGTGAAGCGAGTGGGCCCGGTGTCGTGGCAGCTGCTGGCCAAACTGACATGCCAGGGTCATCCGTGACAGGGAGTGTCGGCGTCTGGGGTCAAGGTGGTGACGAAGTCTCGCAGGCCGTCAACGTCCTTGGTGGCATCGCTACGTTGGGACCTGATTTCGCAGGTCCTGGCGTAATTGGTCGCGGCGGCAGAAGGAGAAGTAACAATGGTAAACCAAATGAAAGCGTGGTCATTGTCGAAGGTGGCGGCTGTGGTGTGGTAGGAATTGCCGGGGGTGCCTCTCCACCTGCCCCGGCCGATCAAAAGAACGCCGGAGTTCTCGGAGTCTCAGCCTTTGGTAACGGAGGGGTGTTCATTGCAAACAACTTGGCTCAGCTTCACCTCAAGCCAATCCCTAAGGACCCTAACAGTAGGCCGACCATTCCCGGAAAGCCGGGAGACTTGCTGGCTACTGCAGCAACAACGCCAGGGGGCAAGCCAATCGCGATCCTTTGGTTTCGGGTGGTGGATCTCGATGGCGGATGGGTACAACTCAGTCCTCTACCTCCAGGGCTAGCTGACATGTAATCGGGAGGCCTCTCCGGATCCTCACCAGCCAAAGGCCAGAATTAGACTACGTTCCCGACGATCAGCAGGACTTGGGCGCTCGCGCCGGCCGCGCCTTTGGCTCGGCGTCGCCCGCCTGCACAACCTCAACCTCTCCAGATAGGTCAGCCGTCACGCCACGACCGGCCCGCACTCATCCGAAGATCATTGCGGGACAAGCCTTAGGCTGATCTGCGTTGCCCTGGCAGAGGGAGCTCCTGGTGATGGTGCCAGATCAAGTACCGATCTGCTCGCAGCTCCGCGTCTCCCCACTCGAGGCGCATCACCCCCCGATCCATCGAGCACGCGTAAGCCAGGAGCACCAGGCCGGTTTCCGGGCCGAGCTGATTCAGGTCACTGTGGATCTCCTGCATATGTAGTTCCTCCAGCCCTAGGTCCAGCTCCCCCTGCATTGGTTCTGGCCCGTGCCGGCGGATGAGGTCGGCCCGCAGTCCCGCAGCACGGCGAAGGCGCGCGACGGTGACAGGGACATCAGTCTTCGCGTACCGAATCGGATAGAGGACCTGTCCGGCTATCACCATCACTGTTCGAGCCTGAAGTCGGACGGGAGTTGCGGTCGCGAGATCAGCCAGACCGGTTGCGAGTTCCTCGTACTGGACGGCATGGAGGCCGTGCCCATAGGCCTCAAGTGTCTGGGTATGCACTCCCTGATGGCCCTCACGCGCCCGCTCATGAGCCCTCACGATGCACTGCGGTATCAACCTGGCGAGTGGCGCAGCCAGTTCACCGAACTTGCTCAGCGCCCAGTCCGGCTCCGGATCCCTCATGTCGTTCCCCCTCGTACGCCTGGCACCGTCAGAGGCAACTTCCAGCGTCTGACAGTGACTGGCCGTCCGAGTCGTCGCAAGAGCGCACGAGCGGAGCACCGGCGCAGGTGGTAAGCGCGAGACCGCTGATCCAGTCTCGCGGCCTATCTGTGGACTGGCGGCTCCCGTGGGCGCAGCCCTACCAAGCTGACCGGCGACTACACCTCGGACTCACGGGGCCTCCAGAGCCGTTGCAGTACAGCAGCGAAGTACAGCAACCACCGCGACCGCAGCTGACCGCTACCGGCCCCAGGCAACCGGATGACCAGCCCGGCGAACCCCAGCGACCGTCCTGCCGGTAGTTCGGGACGAAGAGGTCGTTCCCTGAAGGTCTCGTCACCACGCTTCCGCTGGCGCGGCTTGCCTCTGGCAGACATTGCCGGGCAGCGCGGCTGAGGCCCTGTGGGGTGCAGCGAGGCACACACGCGCTTGGCCGGTCGGCGCACCCTCCGTCGTGGCTGACTTTCGTGGGCTGAGGTTCAGGCGGCCGCGGGACGGGGTCACCTCGGCGCCGACGTGCGATGTGCCCGCAGCGGGCTGAAACAACGCGACGGGGAGGGGAGTCCGGTTGGCGTTCGGGCTCCCCTCCCCGTGTAGGAGGGAGGGCCGTCATCGGCAGGCGCCGTTGTGCGGACGCTTCTTCAGATGCCGCATGGTTCGTTCACCGCCAGCAGGTGACCGCGGCTGATCGCGACGCGGAGGACGTCTCGTAGGGCCCCGGTCAGTTCCTTCGCCAGGCGTTGCTTCTCCTCCGTGTCCGCGTCCCGGTCGTCGAGCGTTTCGGAGGCTCGCTCCAGCAGCTTGGCGGCAGTGCCGAGTTGGACCGCCTCGATGTTGTCCGCCAGGCGGGACATGAATCCGTCCCGGTCGTCGGTGCTCAGGTAGCAGGGATTGCCCCCTGGGCCCGACCACGGGAGGAGCCGCAGTTCGTCTTGTGCCGTCATCCTTGCGTCTGCCTCTCGTCGATCACGTCGTGGGTGGTGAAGACCGCGTCGATGCGGTCGCCCGGGAAGGCCAGCAGCGCGGGTTCGACCACGCGCCCGGCGGAGTCGGTCGCGGTGCGCGTGATGGCGAGGACGGGCACGGTGGAGCCGATCCGAAGGGCCGACGCTTCGTCCGGTGTCGGCGGGCGGGCACATACCGTCTCCCGGACAGTGGCCGGCGCAGGACCGAGCACGGCGAATCTCGTGGCCGCTTCCCCGTATGCGGATTCGTCGTCGAGCACTCCGGCCGGCGCCAGATCACGCGGAATGTAGATGCGGGCCAGTCCGTGCGGTGACGCTCCTTCGAGGCTGAGGCACGAGAACTCGGCGAGAGGGCTGCCCGCGGGGACGTTGAGCAAGGTCGTGAGCTGTCCGTGCGCTTGAACTGTGGTGGTGCGAACGGTGACACGCAGAGCCGCTTCGGCCGCGGTCCACGGGTCCAGGGTTCCCACAGCCGCCGACGTACATGATCTTGCGAAGAGGGAGGCGGACGAAGTTGCCCTTGCCGTGGATCTTCTCGACGAGGCCCTCCCCCTGAAGCACGGAGAGAGCTCTCCGTAGCGTTACCGTGCTCACCTTGTATCGGTCGGCCAAGTCGGCTTCGGACCGCAGGCGTTCACCGGGCTGGATGCGGCCGGTCGCGATCTGGCGGCGGAGGTCGTCCGCGATGTTGTGGTGACGAGAGGGCACGGACACGGTCACCGCCTTCTCAGCGACCGCACGGCGACGAGCCGGGTACGCGCGTGGATGGTCAGCAGCTCGCCCGACTCGAAGACCAGTTGCTTGGCCCCCTGGGAAAGCCGGAAGAGGTCTCTCACCCGGCAGGCACGGCCGCCCAGTTGGATGACGTCGCCTCGCTGCACGGTGGCCGCGGTGACCTCGATACTGGCGACCAGCGCGCCGCCGGGGGCCCATGCGTTCATCGCTGCACCTCCGTGGTGGGGAATCGGTCGGCTGCCGGGTGGCACGGGCAATCGCACGCTTCGTAGATCACAGGAAGGTCGACCGGGGCCGAAGCCGGGGAGGACTCCGCGCAGGCCGGGTGCGTGCCGATGCGGCAGGCGGTCGAGCGGTAGGGAACGGCCGAAGCGTCCGCGATGCGGAGACGCCGGCGAGACGGCATTGAGGACCTTGAGGGCATCAGTGGACCCCCGCGAGGGCCGACCACGCATGGATCGGCAGATGGGGAGCGACGACCACCGAGCGCGTGCGAGCGCGCTTCTCCCAGGCCAACACGTACGGGCGGACGAGCGCGATGTCCTCACCCGCGAGCGAGTGACGTTGGTCCGCGTCGATGGAGGCCCGCCCCAGGATGACCGTCAACGCGTCAGCGGACATGGGGAATGTGGAAGCGGTCGGCGGGCGGACGGCCGTTAAGGGGCGGCGGTGCCTGCCCCTGGCGGAGTGACGCGCCCTGGTGAGGGAGACGGCGCGGCGGATACGGTTGAGCACGCTGTTCAGCTCCTATCGCTGATGGCCCGGTCCCCCGACATCGCCCGTCGTGGGGACCGTTTTGCGTACGACCGCCCAGAGGGTGCGGCCGTTCAGGCTGGTGGCGAGGAGTCCGAACCGATCGGCCTCGGCCACCACTTCCAGGACCTCCCGCCAGGACTCGGCGGAGAGCGATTCCGGCACCTCCGCTTCGACTGACGTGTGTAAGGCGTGCTCCTCCAGGCGCGCGGGGAGCCCGATGGCGGACAGCCGGGCGGCGAGGGCCGCCGCGCTAACTCCCGAAGCGGGCACAGGGCAGCCTCCGTCACCGGCAATCACTTTGCGTGAAGCTAGTTAACTAGATTAGAGCTAGTGGACTAGATTTTCCATATGCCTGAGCAGCCGCCCTATCTCCGCATCGCCGACGAACTCCGGCGGCGGATCGCGGAGCACGTATGGGAGCCGGGGGACCGCCTCCCGTCCCGCGCCCAGATCGGCCAGGAATGCGGCGTGGGCGAGAACGTGGTCCGCCGGGCTCAGGAGTTGCTGATCTCGCAAGGCGTACTGGAGGGCCGCGCCGGATCGGGCACGTACGTCGCCGAACCCCGGAAGCGGGTGCGGGTGGTCCGTTCATCGGCGCGCGAGCAGCCCCAAGGGTCCCCGTTCCGCGCGGACATGAAGGCGCTGGGCAGGCAGGGTGACTGGGAAAGCCGGACCGACGCCAAGGTGTCGGCTCCAGCGGAGATCGCGGCCCGGCTCGGCGTCGCCGAGGGCGAGCTGTGCGTCCGGACGGTGTACGAGTTCCTGGCTGACGGCAGGCCCGTACAACTGTCGACGAGCTGGGAGCCGTACGACCTCACCGCCGGCACTCTCGTCGTCCTCCCTGAGGGAGGGCCACACGCCGGGGCGGGGGTCGTGAACCGTATGGCCGCGATCGGCGTCACCGTCAGCCATGCCGTGGAGCAACCGGAGCCGCGGCAGGCGACCGCCGAAGAGGCATCGCTTCTCGGCATCCAGAAGGCCGCGCTCGTCACGCACATCAGGCGGACGTACTACAGCGACCAGGGGCGGCCCGTGGAGACCGCGGACATCGTCGTGCCCGCCGCGCACTGCGAGATCGTCTACGAGATCCCGATCAACCGGTGATCGCGCCGCTTGCGGCGAGACCCCCTACATGGGCCACCCCCTTCCTTCGCGCGCCAGGATTTCCCATGCGAGAGCTGGTGTCTTTCAGGACCATGCCAGCCTGAACGGTCAGACCTTTTGGATCTTGTGGGGTAGATGAGGGGAGAGGCAAATGAGTCGCCGGAGAGAGACCCGTAAAGTCGCCGCAGTCGTGACTGCGACTGTGCGTGAGTGGAGGGACGAGGAGGGTTGGGGTGTCCTCGACTCGCCCGAGACTCCCGGAGGGTGCTTCGGCCACTACGCCGACATTCAGGCGCCCGGCTTTCGCACGCTGTCACCAGGGCAACAGGTCGATCTCACCTGGGAAGCACCCGGCTTCAAGCAGGACGGGTACGACTACCGGGCGGTGAGCATCGTTCCCCGCCCCGTCTGACATCCACGGCTGACATCAACGAGGCCGGACGGCGGCATACGGCAGCGCCCTCGCACGACCGCCGGACCTGCCGACGACGGCACCAGGGGCGGGTGTAGATCGAACTCCTAAAGCGGGTGTCGCAGGTTCGAATCCTGCCGGGGGCACATCGCATTACGCCGCTGACCTGGGGTTCCCTCCCCAGGGAGGCGCTCTATTCGGCCTCGGACTCCCCGTCCGGGGCCGTTTGCGTGAGCGGACGGGTCGCCAGGCCCCGATATTTCCCCCGATGGATCAGCACCATCTGGCACGGGCCCCGGGCCGGGCTCCTCCGCCTCGGCGGGCTCGGGCTCCGCTTCGGGACTGTTTCCGCACGCCTGTGGGTTCCGGAAACGGTGTCACCCTATGCAACCTGTTTTGTGCTCCCGCTGCGCTGACCTACTACCGGAGGAAATGAACCTTACGCCGTTCCGTTCGATGCAGGTCCAGAGATTGGAGTTCGTGGATCGTCGATGTCAACTGCGATCTCGACCCCCGAAGTCGAGCTAAAGGTAGCAACGTTGTCGGACAGCTGGATCCGATTAAATGGATTGGATTCCGTGAAGAAGATCGCCCAGATCAGCGCACGATCAGCAGTCAAACGTGCGACGAATCCGTCTGACCCGTACGAGCCCTCGCCGCCCCACAGTAGTCCCCTGCTCCCCAGGTCTACGACGGCCCGCCCGTCGACCGAAGACGTCCATGACGGATCGCCTTGGAGCATCTCATCCAGGTCGAAGGCGGCGAGCACCCTGAAACCGCCCGGCGCGTCGGAGTCGAGGGCGACATCGCAGGAGTGCCCGTCGGCGAAGTGCAGTGCATCTCTGATGGGAAGCTGAAAGTCGTCTTCCCATAGGCGTTCGATCGCGGTCATTTGCTCTTACATTTCCCTTTTTTGGGCACGTGCTCCGGCCTCTCCTGAAGTCCTGTCGGGGGAACTGGCTCGCCTAGTTCATTTCTGTTCCGCCCGTCATTCATGCGCTTTCTGAACTGCTCCGCCCATGTCCGTCCGGTTGACGAATCAGGGTGAGGCGCGTTCGGATCGACTCGCTCGATGATGACCGGCCTCCCCACCTCGCGCGCCGCGTCAAGCCTTCGGTTGTCGTACGACACCAGTTGGCCGTCTACTTCCATGACCTTCAACGCTGTTCCGGGTCGTGTCCAGTCCCACTCCCCGGAGCGCATCTTCGCCACGTAGTCGTTCGGGGACACGGCGCGCTGGGAGAAGTTGAGATCCTCTGGATTGGCCCATTCCGGCTCCCCGGCAAGTCCTAGGTGGTCAGTCCAGGTGTGGGGGTTACGAACATACGCCAGCGCGTTGGGCGCTGGGACCAGCCCGAGCGGGTCCGGTGTGGTGTAGCGGGCTGTCTCCGGGTCGTAGTGCCGGAAGTAGTTGTAGTTGAGGCCGGTCTCCGGGTCCGCGTACTGGCCGGGGAAGCGGAGCGGGCAGTCCACCTCGCCCTCCGAGGCGGGGAGGGGAGTGCCCCAGAGGGTGGTGCGGGGCTGCCAGGCTAGGGTGCCGTCGGATGTGACCAGCTCGATCGGCGTGCCGACCAGGTCCGTGACGATCGCGTGGAAGCGGGCGTCGTACTCGGACTGGGGGGTGGTGTCGTCGAGAGAGAGGATCGAGCGGCCCGTCCCGGGTCCGGTGCCGGGTCCGGTCTCGGTTCCGGCCTCGAGCGTCTGGCGGGTGGACTGGGATACCGGGCGGTGGGTGCCCGGCGCGTAGTCCCACGTCGTCGCCGTGCCGTCCGAGGCGTACTGCTCGGCCAGGCAGGTGCCGTCCCAGGTGAAGGCGAGGGGCGCGCCGTCCGGACTGGTCTTGGATATGCGGCGGCCCAGCGGGTCGTAGGCGTACGTCCACTCCCCGCCGTCCGGGGTCGTGGCCTTGGTGAGGCGGTTCTCCGCGTTCCAGGTGTAGGTCCAGGTGCGGGTCTGGCCGTTGAGGAGCTTGCGGGTCTTGCGGATCAGACGGCCGGCGGCGTCGTGCTCGTAGGAGGTGCGGCCCGCCCGACGCAGGACCGCGCCCTCGTAGCTCCGCTCTCCGGCCGTGGGGTGGTGCGGTGCGTCGGCGTGGGTCTGGTTGCCCGTCGAGTCGTAGGCGTACTTCTCGCTCCAGCCGTGCGCCTGGACGCCCGTCACACGGCCCACGGGGTCCAGTGCGAACCGCCGCGTTCCGGTGGTGAGCTCGCGTATCTCGGTGAGGTAGCCGTCGGGGCGGTAGGCGTAGGTGCGGTGCTGGAGGATCCGGTCCGCTTCGGACTGACGGCGGGTGGCGAGGGTCTGGGTGGTGAGGCGGTCGCCCTTGTCCCAGGTCTGCGTGAGGGTGGTGTCGTCGCCGATGCGGCGTTCGGTCTCGCGGCCGACCGAGTCGTAGGCGAAGGAGATGCTCCCGTCGCCGCTGCTCAGCGCGGTAGGGCGGCCCGCGGGGTCGTGGGTCCACTGCGAGCGCAGGCCGGAGGGCGTGACGCGCTGGGTGGGGCGGCCCATGACGTCGTACGCGTAGGCGCTGACGCGGCCGTTGACCGTCTCCGAGACGACGCGGCCGGCCGCGTCGTGCTCCCGGGTCAGCTCCGTGTCCGCGTTCGCCGCGTGGAGCAGGGCGCCGCGCGCGTCGTACGCGTACGTCGTGACGTCGCCGGTGGTCTCGTCGTGCTGGGCGACCATGCGCCCGATCGCGTCGAGGGTGAAGCGCAGCGTCTCGCCCAGCGCGTTCGTCTGGGCGGTGAGGCGGCCCACCGCGTCGCGTTCGTAGGTGCGTGTGGCGCCGTTGAAGTCGGTCTCCGCGACCAGACGGCCTGCCGCATCGTAGTCGTAGTGCCACTGCCTGCCCTGGGGGTTGGTGACCCCGATCAGGCGCAGCTCGGTGTCGTAGGCGAAGGCGTAGTGCGCGCCGTCGGGATCGGTCCTGGTGGCGGGCTGGTCGAAGTAGGTGTAGGTGTAGGCGGTCGTGCTCCCGGCCTCGTCGGTGTGGCGGACGAGGTTGCCCTCGGTGTCCCACTGCCACACCTCGCGGGCGCCGTCCGGCCCCTCGCGCCAGGCGGGCATGCCCTCGATCGTCCAGCCGTGACGCGTGGTCTGGCCCAGGGCGTCGGTGACGGCGGTGACCTGGCCGTGCGCGCCCCGGCGCATGCGAATGGTGCGGCCCAGCGGGTCGGTCGTCTCGATCGGGAGGCCCGCCGCGTCCGTGGTGATCTGGGTGGTGTGGCCCAGCGGGTCGGTGACGGAGGTGAGGTGGCCCGAACTGTTGTAGCCGTAGTGCGTGGTGGCGCCGCTGGGGTCGGTGGTGGAGGTGTGGGCGCCACGGTCGTCATAGGTGTGGCGCCACACCGCGCCGCCCGGCTCCCGGGTCTCCAGCGGCAGGCTGCGGTCGTCGTAGACGGTCTCGGCCACGGTGCCGTCGGGCCGCTCGAGGGCGATCAGCCGGCCCTGGTCGTCGTAGCGGTAGCGCGTGGTGCGGCCCAGGGGGTCGGTGACGGCGACGGGGTGCCGGTTGGTCTCGTCCCATTCCGTGCGGGTGGTGTTCCCCAGCGGATCGACGGTCGCGATGATCTTGTACGCCTCGTTGCATACGTAGGCGGTGGTGTTGCCCTGCGAGTCGGTGTAGCGGGTGGTGCGGGAAGCCGTGTCGTAGTGCATCCGGCCCGACAGGATGCCGTCCGGGCCGATGCCGCGCAGGACACGGCCCCGGTGGTCGTAGACATAGCCGTACGCCGTGCCGTTGCGGTCCGTCCACGACGTCACACGATGTTCGTCGTCGTACCGGTAGCGCAGCGACTTGCCGGTTGAGTTGAAGACCTCGCTCAGGTTGCCCGCGGCGTCGTAGGCGTAAGAGGTGAGGGTGGTGCTGTGCTCGCGCTGTTCACCGTGCAGGAGACGCAGGGCTGTGACCCGCAGCAGCTTGGGGTCGGTATCGACGGCGATGCGGTAGCCGCCGGAGTGGGTGATCTCCCTCGGTGCGCCCTGGGCGTCGTAAGCGATGTCGATGCGGTCGCCGTCGCCTGTCCGGTCGGTGATCGCCGTCAGAGCCAGCTCACGGCCGCCCACTGGCAGCGGGGCGAAGTGGAGAGTGCGGTTCTGCTCCGGGACGCGGATGCAGAAGGCGCCGTCGGGCTTGCCGTCCCAGTACAGCGGCCAACGGGGACCGGAGGTGGGCATCGTCGCCACATTGGGTGTCGGCACCGGATACGTCAGCAGCATGCCGCCGTCCGTGATGTAGACGACACCCGCCCCGTCGATCTCCAGACGCTGGTCCAGCGTGCCCGCCCAAGTGGGGCCGAACCACCCCCCGCAGGGATGCCCCGACACGTAGTGCCGCTCCAGGACCACCGGCAGGGCGCCGGGCAGGGTGACGTCGGTGGCGGACATGACCATCTCGCCGGTCGCCACGTCGATCGGCTCACCGGCCGTGGGCCGCTCCTCGTTGGGCGTGGTGTTCCGGTCCGGATCACTGTCCGTCCGCTCGCGGGCGCTGCCGTCCCGGCGCAGGGCCCGCTCCCGGTTGAGCAGGCGCTGTGCGGCGTCCTTGGCCATGGAGCCGCCGCGCCGTACCGCGCCGGTGCCGCCGGTGGCGAGGGCGAGGAGGAGTTCGGGGGTGAGCTGGCCGGCCGCGCGGGCGGGGTTGCGCTGCCATTCATCCCAGTTGACGACGGCTTTGGCGAACTCCTGGGGGTGATGGGCGGCGTAGGAGGCGCCGTCCACCATGCCCGCCAGATGCAGACCGACGCCATCAGGCCCGTCGCGGACGAGGTCGTCGAAATCCTCGTACCAGCCGCCCACGGTGTCGCCCGCTCCGCCGAAGAAGTCGCCGAGCCCGTTCTTGAACCTGTCCCACCCCTTGGGGGGCGGGGGCTTGTCGGGGGCTTCCTCGGCCGCCTTGTCGATCGCGCGCTTGGCCGCGACGATGACGGGTTCCAGCTCGCCCTCCAGCTTGTCCAGGCGGGCGTAGCAGTCGTTCAGCGCGGCGAGGCCGGGATCGTCGTCCGGCGGACGCTCCGGCAGCGGATCATCTTTCCGGTCCAAGGCGGCGTTGTAGTCCGTGACGCGTGTCCAGTAACGCTTGGAGGCCGCCCGTGCCTCGTCTGCGTCCTCGATGATCGGGACGAGGCGCGTGTGGACCGAGCGCAGTTTGTGGGCGTAGGAGTCCAGGGCTTTCCCGGCGGACGTGAAGTACTTGTCCGCAGACTCCAGTTGCCGGGGAAGCTTCTGAGTCGCGCTCTGGAACCCCTCCGCACCGGCCCCGGTCCAGTTCATCAAGGACAGGGTGCCCAGCTTGTCCAGCCCGTCCTTGAACGCGCTTGCGTAGGCAGCGAGTTTGAGGGCGAGGTCATCGATGTCGGACGGCGTGCCGTAGATGACGTCGCTGGGTTTGGCATGGGGCGGTATGCGCTCGACTGCGCCGCCCTCCATGGCATCTTTGCTCGTCATGCGATCGTCCCCTTCGACCCGCCGTCGACCTCCCAGCCGCCGTCGACGCGCAGGCGCGGACGGGTGGGCACGTCCTGATAAGTGCCGGTATCGCCGTCATCCAGCCACGGCTCCTGATAGATCTCCGGCGGCGGATCGAACTTCGGCCTCGACCCCTCCTGCCACGCCTTCAGGCCGCGCTCGCCGAACGGCAGCTTGGCGATGTTGGCCGCGGTCGGCGCGAAGGCCTTGATGCGCAGCAGATCGGCCAGCACGTAGGCGGCGATGACCTGCCGGAGCGTCTCCACCACCGTGTCCGTGTACTCAGCCACCTGACCCATGCCGAAGCCCCATGACGAGAGCATCTTCTCGGTCGAGTCGTAGATGTCGAAGTCGGCCGAGTTCTGGATTTGCTCGGCCATCGCCTTCCAGGCGCCCTTGATCTCGCGCGCGGCCACCATGGACTCCTCGAGCGGCGTCAGTACACTACGCACCGAGGCGATCTCGATCTTGTAGCCATCACCCGGCTTGATGTCATCCAGACCCGGCGTTCCCTTGTCATGCTCCGCCATTGCGCTCCCCCTGCGCGTCCGTAGCCCCGAGTGTTTCCACGTTCAGCACGAACGCCCGTGGGCCCAGCGGATCCACCAACGCGCACACGCCCTCCGGCAGTAGCTCCACCAAGTCCGCGACGGTCGTGGACGCCCATCCGCAGGGCCCGGCGAACAGCGCGAGTGCCTCCCAGGAGGTGAAGACCGGCACCACCGGGCCTTCCTCCGTCTCGCAGACCAAGAAGCCCGGCTTGTCCGGCCGTTGGAAGTACAGACGCGCAGAACGCATCGCCGCCAGCCGCTCCGAACGAGACATCGACGCGACCATTTCGTCACGGATCAGATCACGCAGCGACATCTCTTTCCCCCGGTCCGCTCGCGCCGTCACTGAACGAACGCCCACCGGGAATGATCGCACATGCGTGCCATGTCCCCTGTATTTATTCGAGGTTGGCGCTTTGCGTCGGTGTCACTGGGGCAGCGCCGGTCCGGCGACCGACCCGCTCCGAGGGCGCACGCGCTGCTGACCAAGGCTTCCACAGGATGACGTTGCGCGCTGGCCTTGAAGGCTTGCGCCTCATGTCGACATGAGGCTGTGCGGTTGGAGCGGGCGATTACCGGCGATCACCGATGTATGACGCGCGCAGGAGCGACCGGTCAAACCCCAATGGCAAAGGTCAAGGTCATGGGAGCACGCCAAGGTCGGCGAGCAACGGTTCCGACTTTCCGCTGTACGCGGTCATGGTCAGGGATCTCCGAACCTGAGGCGAAGGTAGGAAGACAGTCACAGCGGTGCGAGCAGCTGATGCCCCGCCAGGCGACTGCCCCCCAGAACGGATTCAGCACACATGAGGATGGGAAACCCCGCGAACACGGAGGAACTACGGAGGGGTATTTTCCCAGGCCAGGCGCCTGCTGCCGACGTTTGCGCAGGTCACAGCCTTGATCAGGGAAAACTCCTAAAGCGGGTGTCGCAGGTTCGAATCCTGCCGGGGGCACAACGCGATACCGCTCTGACCTGGGGTTTCTTCCCCAGGGAGGGCTCCTACTCGGCCTCGGACTCCTCGTCCGGGGCCGTTTGCGTGAGCGGACGGGGAGTTGATCTCCCGAGCGTCTCCCAAGGGATCGGCACCGTTCGGCACGGATTCCGTGTCGGGGTCCTCCGCGCCGGCAGGCTCGGGCTCCGCTTCGGGAGCAGTGTTCTCGGAGGTGGCATGGGCTCGCGGTACGAGCTGAGCTGCGGCCTCGGCGATCGCCAGGTCCGCTTCGGGGAGCAGGCACTGCGGATCGAAGTCTGCGACGACTGCCCGGAGCTGGCCCGGCCAGGTCTCCCGGATCCGTACAGCGAGAGCGGCCGGGGCCTGTTCCTCGTCGCCGTTCTCGCAGACCGGTACGGCGTCGAGCCGACGGCAGTCGGGAAATGCTGCTGGGCCGAAATCGCACTGCCCGCCAGCCCGGACCAGCAGATCGTGTTCCCCCTTGTTTCACAGAGGAGTTGCTGATGCCGACCACTCGCGCCCCGGCGTGGCCGCCGAGGTGATCGCCGTACGTCCGGGCCCACCACTCACCGGCACCGTGACAGTCGACGGCTCCAAGAACGTAGCGCTCCCGCTGGTGGCCGCCCTCGGCAAGGCTGAGCAACATCCCTGCCTACACAGACATCCAGACCATGCTCGCGCTACTGCAAGCTTCGGGCTGGCACGTCTCTCGGTCGCGAAGCCGACCATGGCGGTGACTCTGCCGACGGCCACCCAGCACACGCTCCCCCAGCTGCCCCAAGCCGCCCGTATCCGGGCCCCGTACTACCTGGTGCCGGCAACCGGTGCACGGCACGAGCCACACAGCGGGCAGCCCAGCGCCGCAGAGGCGCTTACTCGGCCGTGGTGGTCGGGACGCGAATTGAACGTGAAGCGGGCGGCAGAGCAGCACTACCGCTCCGCATAGCGCAGGAACTGCCAGCCCAGTACGGCCAGGGCAAGTGTCTGTGCGAGGGAGACGATCACGAGTAAAGGCTGGACGGCGGGAGAGCACCAGAATGCGGTCACGCAGATCATCGGCAAGGCCAAGTACGTGAACAGATCCACAGCGGTCTGTAGTCGCTTGCGCGTGGTGCGGCTCGCATCGTCGCGGTGCAGCCGCGCGCCAGCGGCAAGTGGGTGCGCGGCATCGGACGGCCCGGGCTTGTGACCTTGCGCCGGTACGTCCCTGTGCGCGTCGACCTCGCCGAGCGGCTCATCACGGGGCTTCCCCGGCGTCGGCACCAGGCTCTGTCGACCGAGATCCTGGTAGTGGCACATGACAGGCAGGAGGAGCCGGAGAGCACCCCGGACCTCCAACCAACGCCGCAGACGACCGCCAGGAAGGAAACGCCCCTGGTACCGGCTCAGCCACCCGCCACCGGCCGGGCAAGGCCGACACCGCTGAGCACCGCGGCGCGCAAGCCCCGGCCCGCCGCGGTCGTAGCCCCAGAGTTCCCCCAGGTAGGCGGCTCCTTCCCCTGGCTGGACGACAGCCGCAGGTCTGTGGATGTGGAGCGGTGATCCCGATTGCGCCGACCGCTGGCGGCGCGTCGCGAACCACTGCCAGGTAACACGGCCGTCTTCGCGGCTCGGAGAGGCCGGCTGAGGGAAGACCTGGTACTCGCCGAGCTGATCGTGGAAAGACGAGCACGCCCAGGTCCCGCAGGGCTCTGAAGACAGCGCCGCCCTGTGGACCGGCGGCACATGCAGACACGAGACCGGGTTCGCAGCGGGCATCCGCGGCATCTCGGCGGTGATCGGCCGCCCGGAAACCTCGGCGACGCCGTAAGAGTGGTCCCCCGCGCCGTCATCACGGCGGCGCGAGAGCCTCCTGGCGCGGGTGTCCCGAAAGCCTCGCCGACCTGACCAGCCGCTACATCGACGCTCGCTAATCCCGCAGCCGTCCGCTACGGCGAGCGGCATCTCCTGGGCCCGGTGCAGCCAACGGACCTCAGCCCAGTCCTCCAGTCAGCCTGATCCGTTCACGCCAGAACCGTCGAATCCGACCGCGCTTCGGCGTTCGGTGCGTCCTGCGGCCCAGGGTTCCGCGACGGTTCACGTCGCCGGGTGGTGCGGCGCCCACCGGTGTGGGCACCAGGTCAGTCGCGCCGCCGGTCTGTTCCGATCTCCTGGTGACAAGTCCACCGCGCCGGTTCCTGACTGTAGGGGACTCGCTGGTCGGATGCCGGCCGACGGGGAGCGGGCGTGACCGAGATCAGCGTGCCGGACGGGTGGCAGACAGTACGCTGAATCCAGCGGGATCGGGCCCGCAACACAGTGTCCGGGAGGTGCTTCATGACGGCCGAGATGGTAGCCCCGGCGTGGATGCATGAGCAGATCACTGCCGAGGAGTACGAGTCCTGGTCCGAGGAGCAGTGCGCCGGTATCGAGATCGTGGACGGGATGGTCGTCGTGAGTCCGAGTGCGTCCAAGCGGCACAACCGGCTGGCCCGGATTCTGGCGAACGTCCTGGATGCCGCCGCGGGCCCGGAGTGGAACGCCGACACGGACTTCGACGTCCGGCTTCAGGACATCCCACTCACCAATCGCCGCCCAGACGTCGTCGTGTACCGCGCAGACACAATCGACATCACCCCCACCCGCCCTGAGCACGTGCTGCTGGTCGCGGAGGTGGTGTCGCCAGGCTCGGAAACCACCGACCGGATCGTGAAGGTCGACCAGTACGCCAAGGCAGGCATCGGCTTCTACTGGCGGATCGAGCAGGCCGCGACAGGCGTTCCTCTCGTGTACACCTCCGTTCTCGACCCCGCGACGACGACCTACCGGGACGGAGACGTGTTCACCGGCGTCCTCAAGGTAGCGGCCCCCTTCCCGGTGGAGATCGACCTCGGCCAGATCTGACCCACGCGCTGCTCAGCAACCGGCAGCGCGTGAGCGATGCGTGAGCGGACGGTCCGATACAGGGCGGCATGAGCCGGACCAAGTGGCTCGCCGTGCGGTTCTGACCAGGGGAAACAGCATCGCGCGGCAGCGCCAGGCACCACCCGGCAAGGATTCGATCCCACTCCTAAAGCGGGTGTCGCAGGTTCGAATCCTGCCGGGGGCACAAGCAGAAGGGCCAGCTCAGGAGGGGTTTCCTCCCAGGCTGGCCCTTTGCCGATTATGGTGCCGTGACACCCGCCGCCTTCCTGGCCGTGATCCAGTCATCCCTGAAGTTGCTCCGCCGAAGCTGCCCGCCCTGCGGACCGACGAACAGGTGACCTTCCTGTCCCTCGGCGGCGCAGTACTCCAGGTGGTCCCTGATCTCGTCGACCAGCTCAGCCGGGAAGGAAACCGTCCGAACGCCCGCGGCTGACTTGGGCGCCTTGTCGAAGAGCCGCCCGTCCTGCACAACTCGGCCTGCGCCCGCCGGACCACGACCACGCGGCCGGCCAGGTCGATGTCCTTGCGACGCAGCCCAGCCAGCTCACCGAAGCGAAGAGTCGTGAACGCCGCCAGGAGGACGAGCAGCCTGTAGCGCGAGCCGATGGCATCAGCTACGGCGAAGACCTCCGCCACCGACAACACGGGCCGCTCAGGCACGTCGTGGCTGTCCGCACCTTTGATCCGGCACAGGTTGCGGCGGATCAGCTCGTCATCCACAGCTGTGTTCATCAGGGCCCGCAGCAGTTGGTAGGCCTTGACCACCGTGGGCTCCCCCACTCCGGCAGCGAGCAACTTGCCGCGCCAGCTCCGCACGCGAGCGGTCGTGACGTCAGCAATGGAGCCCGCGCCGAAGACGGGGACGATGTGCAGCCGCATCACCGACTCATTCCGCTCGCGAGTACGGTCGGCCAGCTTCCGGTCCCGCAGCCATGCCGAGGCGTAGTCGGCGAAGTTCACCGCCCCGGCGTCCGGGTCCGCCCACTGCCCGCGCGTGACGTCCGCCTCGATGTGCGTGAGCGCGACCTGCGCATCGGTCTTGGTCTCGTACGTCTTCTCAGCCGGACGAAGGAGACCGTTCTCCGGATCGCGGTAGCGCACCTGCCAACGGCCGGAGGCGAGCTGCCGCACGGACCCGAAGCTTCTGCGCCTGCCTTTCCTGTTGGCCATCAGGCAGCCCTCCGCAGGGCCCCACCACGCTGGCGTATCGGCTGAATGGTGTGAGCCTCGATGAACGCCCCCAACGCGCTCTCAGGGATGCATACATGGCGGCCGACGGAATTTGAGCGGGCGGCCGAGAGCTCCCGTCGCGGTCTCGGCGCCCTTGGTGGCGTACTTGGCGATGTACGAGGCGACAGCCCGCTCGGTCAGTTCCTGGCCGCCGTCGAAGTCGGCGCTGCGGATGGTGCGTACGTCGATCTGACGGCCGAAGGTGAAGGTGTGCGCGCGGCCGTCGATGACCGGGCCGTCCACGCGGACGTGGGCAGCGGCGGCGCTGATGGCGTCGGTGAGCAGTTCGGCGGTGGCCCAGGCGGGAGGCGGGGTGTCGCCGCCTTCGGGGCCGTCGATGCGGATGACGGCGTGGAAGTGGACGGCGCCGCGTTTCTGGTATTCGGAGACCTTGGCGAAGGACACCCGGGCGTGCTCGCGGAACGCGCGCTGTGAAAGTCCGGCCCGCTTGGCGACCTCCCGGCGCAGGTAGGTGGAGAAGCGCCGCCGCAACGGACCGGCGTGCGCGTTCCAGAGCACGGCTGCTTCGTAGTCATGTGTGTCCGGGTTGAGCGGGGTGCCGAGCGCGGCGTCCTCCTGGTCGTGGTGGACGCCGCATCGGCAGCGGCGGACCGAACCGGCGGGACCGGTTGGGCGGTTGTGGACGGGGCCGAAGCTGGGGGCGGTGAAGGTGGCGAAGACGCCCGGGTGTGCGGCGACGCGTTCCGGGACGCCCTTGCCGCCGCGCAGGCCAGAGGTGATCAGGTGCGCTCCTGCAGGCGGCAGTCCAGGAGCGGGTGGCTTTGTTCACGAGAGACGGTCGTGAACAAAGCCAAGCGGGGCACTCGTCGCCCTCGCTTGGAAGGCATCAGGGTGCGCCACGACCGCCCTGCACAAGCAAGAGGAGCACGTCACCGCCGCGAGTGCTCTTCTTGCTTGCGTAGGGCGCCTGTACCTGCCCCGGGGACGCCCGCTCCTGGACTGCTGCCCTGCGGGCCTTCCAAGGGGCAGTCGGCAGACGTGGGCAGGTGCCGCCGGGCCTCCCCCGCTCTCTGTGGTTCACCACAGCTTTTCAGGGGGGCGGGCGGGCGGGCAGCCGGGCCCGCGATCCCGCCCCGCCTGAAAGGCCATCCCCGGCAAAACTTGAGAGTTACGGGAAAATAGCGTCCGCAGGGGATCGCTCGCCCCCTCTGACCTGCACCTTTCCTGCGGACGCTAAACAGATTGTGTAGCGTCCGCCAGCGTCCGGCCACCCTCCGCTACTAAGGGCGCGTTTCCGCAGGTCAACACGGCTCTTAGCATTGGGCCGGTTGCGGACGCTGCCCCCTCCGGAACAACGAAGAGACCACCCATCCGGCCGGGGTGGTCTCTTCGTTCTAGGGCCTGTCCGACGGGTCGTGTCACCGACCCCGCACCCGACAGCACTGTCACCCGAATGGAGCAACATGACGTGCCACCCACATGGGTGAAGATCAAACTGGCTAGTGCCCCAACCGAGGCAATCCGTGAAAGGTGAACCAAATGCGCATTCGACGAATTCTCGCCGCCGTCATCGCCACGGCAGCCCTCGCCGGACTCGGCCTCACAGGCGCCGCCACCGCCGCCGCCACCGCACAGGGTGCCGCATCCTACGTCACCCCTTCTCAGTGCAAGCAGGGCGGCGGAACGCCCGATCTGACGGACAACCTCTGCAAGGGCGGTACGCACAACGGGGAGCGGATCGACTAAACCCCACAAGGCGCCCCGCAGCCACGCGCCGCGGGGCGCTCCCGCGGCGAGCGTAGCCGGGAGAGTCGCAGGGACTGTGCCGACCCGTCGGGCACGCTAGGTCCGAGTCGGCCCGGAGGCACGCGGCGGGCGGGAGCTCCCGAACGCCGTCGCGCGCGAGCGCAGCGAGCTGCCAAGGTTTGCGCGGCCGTAGGCCGCACCTTCTCCGGCGGAGATCGCGGCGCGGCTCGGAATCGCCGAGGGCGAGCTGTGTGTCCGGACGACGTACGAGTTCCTGGCGGACGGCAGGGTAGTGCAGCTGTCGACGAGTTGGGAGCCGTACGACCTCACCGCCGGCACTCTCGTCGTCCTCCCTGAGGGAGGGCCCCACGCGGGGGCGGGCGTTGTGAACCGCATGGCCGTAATCGGGGTCACCGTCAGCCACGCCGTGGAGCAGCCGGAGCCAAGGCAGGCGACTGCCGAGGAGGCATCACTGCTCGGCATCCAGAAGGCCGCGCTCGTCACGCACATCCGGCGGACGTACTGCCCGACAGACCGGGAAACCACGCGACCCCAGAGCAGCAGACCCGCCCCGCCGGGCGGGACGCGGCCAAACCTCCCCGCCCAACGTGGCCACGGAGTGGGTCCGAGGCCTGTCTGCAGCCGTCGGCGGTCGGGCCGGCCGACGGCGTCCGCGTCGGTCAGCGGGTGCGGAGACTGCTGGTGTACACGTCCGTACGGTTCTGTGGTGCGCCGGAGTGGGTCTCGGTGAGCACCGCCCGTACTCCCTTGCCGTCTGCCACCAGGCCTTGGTAGTCGCCGAGGAAGTAGCCCCCGGCGAACGGCGCCTGCAGCCAGTCGAAGACCCGCGAGATCCGTCGTTCGGTCCGGAGCTTCGGGTTTCCGTGCTGCAGCGTAGCCAGTTGGTAGGCGGTGGGCAGGGTGGTGGTGTTGCCGGGCTTGAGGAAGCGCAGGTCGTAGTAAGTGAGCGCGACCGTGCCCCGCTCGGCGACCGCGATCGACGGTGAGAAGGCCGGAACGCCCTTGGGGCTGATCAGCTCCGGGGTCCCCCAGGTGCGTCCGCCGTCGGTGGACCGCACAAGCTGGACGGAGTCGAACTCTCCACCGGAGAAGTCCGAGCCCTCGTAGGCCATGTACAGCGTGCCTGTCTTGGGGTCAACAGCCGGGCTCGGCAGGGTGGCCGCGGCGCGCAGCAGTTTGGTGGGGTCGTTCGGGTCGACCTCCGGTACGGACGTGTCCCGGGCCACGGTGACCGGGGCGCTCCAGGTCTCTCCGGCGTCGGTCGAGGTGACCACCTCGTAGCGGGCTTCGACGACGGTGCTCAGGTCGTCGGAGTAGGTGATCCGGTCGAAGAAGTCGTACAGGGTGCCGGTGCCCCGGTCGGCGACGATCAGATGGCCGATGGTCTGGGTGTTGGGCACGGTGCTGGTGTCGACGAACGGCCGGGCCTTGCTCCAGGTGCGGCCGCCGTCGCGGGTGAGGGAGATGTAGCCGGGACCGTCGAGGGAGCTGGGGCCGGGTGGGTCGTTGTCGAGGCGGTTCCAGACCTGGTAGGCGGTGCCCTTGCGGATCGGGTCGGCGGTGAGTGAGGGCTTGTCGTTGAAAAACGGCTGCTCGTCGACGTGCGTGGTGGTGAGGTTCTGCCAAGTGCGGCCGCCGTCGCGGGACGTGACTGCCAGGAGGGCGCTGCGCGTGCTCTTCGTGAAGTCGACGCCCTCCCCGCCGGCGTAGACCGTGCCGTCCGGTCCGGTGCTCACCCAGGGGTCGGAGGCCCGTTCGTAGTCCGCGCCGCCGGGGGCGCACAGGCTGAACGGCAGCGTGCTCCGGTGGAAGGTGTGGCCGTCCGTGGTCCAGCCGGCCGCCAGGCCACGGGCGCCGCCGTCGTTCCAGCGGTCCTGCTGGAACACGGTGACCACGCGCTTGGGGTCGCGCGGATCGACGGACAGGTACGGCTCGACCTCGGTGGCCGGGTAGACGATGCTGTCGGGGGACCTCGCTCCGATGGTGCACTTCGCGTACGGGTCGCCGTGGGACACCTTGACCAGTGGTGTGCCGTCGGGGTTCCGGTCTGCTGCGGCGGGAGTCGCGCCGGTGACCGTGACGAGCAGGAGCGCGGTGGTGGTGACGGCGGTCAGGGGCAGGAAGACGCGCATGCGGGATTTCCTCCGGGCCTGTCGGCCGGGGTACGGGACCGCCGTCATCGGGGCGGCCTGGGGCGCGGAGGCGTACCGGAACGCGAGGGTGGGGCGACTCCGCTTGGTCCTTTTCGGCGTTGCAGCCGGTGCCCTTGATGGGCCGAACGACGGAGTCGTCCCCGGGGTCGTCGAGGGGCACGGCGGAGCCGACCGGCGGGTGCACCGTGCCGGTCGGCTCCTTGGTCGTGCTGTTACGGCGCCGTCTCGTAGGTCCCCGGAGAGGGCCGTGGGCCGCGTGCCGGTTGGCGATGCCGGCGGGGTCGGCCTTGACTCAGACGGGTTGGAGCGGGATGACCTGCTGGACCTCTTCCACGGTGGGGATGAGTCAGGGCATCGGCAAAGGGCCACCTCAATGCGGACAGCGGCGCGATCATCGGCCGCGCCAGAAGGAAGACTCCATCACCGTCGGCACATCCAGGCTCGAGGCCGGCGGGACTGCTCGTTCTTCTGCGCCTGTTCAAGACCTGCCGAGTGTCAACAACGCTCGTGATCAATACAGCTGGGAAATCCGAATCAATACAGCCAGGAAATGCGAACGACCTCGTCGGTCGCTGTATGACGACATGGCCGAGGCCGTTCAGGACGGTGGCGAGCGCGGTGTTCAGGACAGCGCGGACCGTCTCGAGGCGGTGACGGGCTTGGCTTCGAGACGGTCGGCGTCCACCATCGCGAGTGCCGCGGTGTCGAGACGGGCGCGGGCGATCCACCCGACGGTGGACCGGGTGCCGTCACTCCATACCCACCGCGCCGGGTGCACCGGCCGGACTGGCTGCCCAGCCGTGCGCCGACCGGTCAAGTGATCGCCGGCGTGGTCCCGTCAGGCAGCGCGCAGGCGTAGCCGGCGTAGGGGCGTGAAACGATCTGTCCGCCGGCGGCCGTGCAGTCGTCTCTGGAGATGTTCGGAGACGAGGCGGCCCCGGCGCTGACAGCGCCGACGGCGCTCACGCCGGCAAGGGTTGCCGCGGCCAGGGCGAGGCCCAGGATTCTTCGCATGCGCATGACTTCCTCCTCCTCTCCGGCGCCTTCGTTCGGCCTTCGGGAAGGACAAGTCTCAAGACGACGGGGCCCTCTTGCTCAGCATGGGCGCTCCGCATGAGGCCCGCGAGGCGAGGCTGGGCGCCGCGCCCGGGCGGTGACTGCCCGGCCCCGGAGAGGCATGACGTCACCTGACCTCGACCGGCCGCATCGGTACGCCGCGTGCGCGTCGGTAGGAGCGGGGCGACGTCGATTTCCTTGCGGTCGAGACTGCCCACCGGGGCCGCGTTGTGTCCGGGCAGGCCGGGGGTTGAGGAGGAGACGGGCCGTACCTGCCTCCGACCGGTGCCGGCGGGCGGCTGCCCCGCGCGGTCCTCTAACGCGGTTCGTTGGCCGCTGCCCGGCAGGCACCGGTCGCGGCGCCGCCCGCCACTCCGGCCCCGGTCAGCCCGGTCACACAACTCTGCAGGTCTCCGACCACGCCACGGCTGCAGGCCGCTGTGACGGAGTCGGAAGCGGTGGCACCGGCCAGTTCGGCCATCTGTGTGCAGGCGGGGATGTCCGCCCGGGCCGCGGGAGCGGCGAGGACCGCACCACCGAGGGTGAGGGTCAGGCCGGTGAGGGCACCGGTGATACGGGTCGACGTGCGCATGGGACGCACCTGCCTTCCGGGTTGGTCGCGCGGTCCTGGTCCCGGCGGGCCGGATCCACGCGGTAAGGCCGCCTGGCGACGCTCGGTGAGTGGTGCCCCGGCCGGCGGGCTCACAGACTGACCGCACGATTCTGCGTCGCGTCCATTGAGCCGCACCGGGACATGGTCGCCAGGCCGAAGGAGAGGGCCCCGGACCGGATGAGACGCACTCGGACCTCCACTCGCGGGCCCCTCACTCCAGCGTCGCATCCTCTCCCCCGCCCGTCCTGGGCATCCGGGGGGGGCGGCCGCGCTGAGTAACTGCGATTGCGCGAAGCGCGGTAGCCGGCCCGTCCGGCCGACCAGGTGATCGGACGGCCCAGCGTCCCGCCCGGCATGTCCCCTGCACACCGCCGGGCGCGGCTCGGCCGGGGAGGCGGCCGGCCTTCGCTTCCCCGCGAGGTGCTCCGCCACTGCGGTGGCACTTCACGGCGAGCGCCGATGTGAGGCCAAGGTATCGCCGGGGAGAGCGAAGCCCGGCAGGGCCGTGAGGGCGGAGCGGCCGGGTGAGCCCTTGGAGATCTGCCCCGTGCCGCAGTTGTTCCGGTGACATCCAACGCTGACATCAACGACCGCGGACAGCTGCGGCATTGGGCGGCTGTAGACGGTACTTGTGCGCGCAGCCAGGCCCGGCCAAGGTTCAGTTGGAGCGAACTTACAAGGCAGGCATCCAGCGCTTCCGGTGCCGAACGCTGAGGCAGTGGGACCTACTCATCGTCGGAGCCGAAAACGGGCATCGAACGAACCTCGTCCGACTCGACGGCAGTTGATTGGCTCACGCCCGCCGAAGTCGCCGCGGCCGGCGTACGGCCCCGATCTCTCGCCCCATGGCAGCTCCCGCCCAAAGCCGCTCCACCGACCTCACGAGATCACAGCTGTCGCCGGAGCTCCTTCAATTATGGGGCGTCCGAGCGAATCCCGTCGAAGCCTCAGTCTGTGTCCTGTGTCATCGACATCCATCGCCCCGACCAGCCGACAGTGTGCGGCTCAGGCAAGGTCGCTGGTCAAGATCTCCGTATACGCCTGACTGCCGATGAAGGGGTTGTTGACGGCCCAGAGCTCGCCCTTTTGGTTTTCCGGCACGTCGAAGTTGCACATCACCCAGCCGCCGTCCTTGCCGCGGTTGTTGAAGCACTCGCGGCCCCAGTGCGCCGGGAGTTTCGACTTTATCGTGCCTGCGGCGGACTGTCCGTTCGCCTTCGTGTCCTTGACCCAGACCCGGTCTCCATACGCGGCGAAGCACGCCTTGGCACCGGTCGTCGACACGCACGTGGCGCCCGACGGAGGCGCGCCACTCGGGGTGCCGGTCGCAGCCGATGCCACGGTTGCCGTCCCGGCGGCGACGAGTACCGCCGCCGCAGGAGTCACCATCAGCGCGCGCCCCAGCCTGCTCATGTGCTCTCCCTTTGTCGAACTCCTGGTGCTGCGTTGGCTCGTGACATTCAACATCATGCGGTCGTCATCGTTGCCACCCTCCTCCTCGGTGAAGAGCAGCGGGGGCGACTGGGCGGAGCGGGGCGGAGACAGGAGCGTCGCCCGGCGCCAAGCCGGGCCCGCAGAGCGAGCTTTGAGTCCTGTAGCAAGAAGATCAGAGCCAAGGTCGTGCCACATCCGTGCCAGATCCGAGGGGAAACAGCGGGGAATCGCGGCACGTGACGGATCTTCCACTCTGAAGCGGTCCCGGGCGGCCGTGGCGGGGCTACCACGGTGGCCGCTTGCGCCCCTATCCAGCAGTGGTTGGGAACGCTTAGCAGCGGGGCAGGGTGCCGCTCTCCTTGGAGAGTCTGGTGCTGGAGGCCCAGCCTTCGGTGTTCGTCCCATCGATACGGGCGTAGATCCACTTGTTGCCGTAGGCGTTGGTGACGTAGCAGTGGTAGTAGAGCTTCACACCGGTCTTGACCACGGTCACGTTCTGGCATTCCGCGTACGGCCCGGTGTAGAGGTGGGACGTCTCGGCCAGGTAGCCGTAGCCGTCGCTGCGGTTCTCGTGGCCCCAGCCGGTGCAGGCCGTCGACACCGGGGTGGGCTCCTTCACCGTCGGGCTGGGCTTGGTCTCTTGGGAGGCCGACGGGCTCTCGGTCGGCTTGTCGCCTTCGACGCCGGGCTTCTTCGTGGGGCCCAGCTCCTCGTCCTCGTGACCGTCCGGCTCCTCCGAGGCCGACGGCTTCGAGGACGTGCCGGGAGAACCGGCGGACGACGGGGTGCTGCCCCCGGTCGGCCACGGGCTGTCCGTGGGGGAGCCGACGCCGGGCGGCGTCGCCTGTGCGCCGTCCGTGGTCTTGCCGCCCTGTTGGGACGTCAGGGCGTAGGTGATTCCGCCGCCTGCGGCGAGGAGCACGACGGCGGCCGCTGCCGCGACGACGGTGCGGTTGCTGCGGCGCCGTACGCGACGGGCTGCCGTCCGGCTCGTCTCGGGAGCGGGGACTCCGGCGTGGCCCGCGACCGGCGCGCCGTGCTGCGGCAGCGTCGGCGGCAGGACGGGCTGCGCGTAGCCGGCGTGCAGAGGCTCGGGCTGCGGGGCGGGCTGGGGGAACAGCGGGGGACCGAACCCGGGGGCAGGTGCGGCGGCGGCCGCAGCCCCGGGACCCACCGCGGGAGCGGGAGCGGGAGCGGGCGTCGGCGGCGGCGTCGGCGTCGGAGCGGCGGACGCGAGGTGCACCGTCCCGCCCGAGGCGACGCGCTCCAGCATGCCGCGCGCCTGTTCCGCGGTGGGCCGGTTCTCCGGCTCCTTCGCCATCAGCGCCTGGAGCACGGGCGTGAGCGGTCCCGCCCGGCGGGGCTCCGGCAGGGGCTCGGTGACGATCGCCGACAGGGTGGACCACGCGGACGTGCGGCGGAACGGCGAAGTGCCCTCCACGGCCGCGTAGAGCGTCATGCCGAGCGACCAGATGTCCGACGCGGGACCGGGCTCCCTGCCCTGCGCGCGCTCCGGCGGCAAATAGTCGAGGGAACCGACGAGTTGACCGCTCTGGGTCAGCTTGGCCATGGCCTCGTCGCCGGAGGCTTCCATGGTGGCGATACCGAAATCGGTGAGCACGACCCTGCCGCCGTGCTCGATCAGCACGTTTCCCGGCTTGACGTCCCGGTGGAGTACGCCGGCCCGGTGCGCGGCGTCGAGCGCGTCCATCAACTTGGCGCCGATCGCCGCAGCCTCGTGCGGCTCCAGTGTGCCGCGCTCCGCCAGCACGTCGTCGAGCGAGGGCCCGTCGACGAGTTCCATGACGATGACCGGGAGGCCCTGCTCCTCGGTCACGTCGTGGACGGTGACCACGCCGCTGTGCCGGATACGGGCGGCGGCCTGCGCCTCCCGCTGCATCCGGGTCCGCACGTCGGCCAGTTCGGCTGCGGAGGTGTCGGTGAAAGCCCGCAGGACCTTGACGGCGACCTCTCGGTTCAGCAGTTCGTCCACCGCCCGGGCGACCACCCCCATGCCACCGCGCCCGATCATGGAGGTCACCCGGTAACGCCCCCCGAGTACCTTGCCCGTCAGCTCTGCGCCATGCGCTTCCCCCGAGGTCACCACACGCTCCGTTCCGTGGTTGTTCGTGAACCATCAATCCGAAGTCCTCAAGGGTAGAGGCAGGGACGTGAAGGGAAGTCGGCGGCCGTGCGCAAGTATGTGGCGCCCATCAGGGTTGTCGCCCATGGCGGGCACGGCGGTCCCTGGCCGTGCGTCTCGGCTGGCGTCAGATGTCAGAGCCGGGTGCTAACTTCCGCCGTCCAAGGGAAAAGCGAAGACGATGGAGGCCTGCCGTTTCCGCACGCCTGTGGGTGCCGGAAACGGTGTCACCCTATGCAACCTGTTTTGTGCTCCCGCTGCGCTGACCGACTACCGGAGGAAATGATCCTTATGCGGTTCGGTTCGACGCACGTCCAGAGATTGGAGTTCGTGGATCGTCGATGTCAACTGTAATCGCGACCCCCGAGGTTGAGCTAAGGGTAGCGACATTGCTGGACAGCTGGATCCGATCAAATGGATTGGATTCCATGAAGAAAATCGCCCAAATCAGCGCACGATCAACAGTCAAACGTGCGATGAACCCCTCTGACCCGTACGAACCCTCGCCGCCCCACAGCAGCCCCTTCCTCCCCAGGTCTACTGCGGCAAGCCCATCGACCTCAGACACCCAAGACGGATCGCTTTCCAGCATCTCATCCAGGCCGAAGGGGGCGAGCACCGTAAAATCGCTCGGCGCGTCGGGGGCGAGGGCGACATCATAGGAGTGGCCGTCGGCGAAGTGTAGTGCGTCTCTGATGGGAAGCTCAAAGTCGTCCCATAGGCGTTCGATCGCGGTCATTTCTTCTCGCATTTTCCGTTGCGCACGTGCTGCGGCCTCTCCTGGAGTCCCGTCGGGGGGCCGGCTCGCCCAGTTCATTTCTGTTCCGCGCGGAATTCATGCGCCTTCTGAATTATTCCGCCCATGTTCGTAATGCCACTGCCTGCCCTGGGGGTTGGTGACCTCGATCAGGGGCAGCTCGTAGGCGAAGGCATAGTGCGCGCCGTCGGGGTCGGTCCTCGTGGCGGGCTGGTCGAAGTAGGTGTGGGTGTAGGTGGTGGTGTGCCCGGCCTCGTCGGCGTGGAGGGCGAGGTTGCCTTCGGTATCCCACTGCCACACCTCGCGGGCGCCCTCCGGCCCCTCGCGCCAGGCGGGCATGCCCTCGATCGTGCAGGCGTGACGCGTGGTCTGGCCCAGGGTATCGGTGACGGCGGTGACCTGGCCCTGCCCGCCCGGCGCATGGCGAACTCGACGAAGGCCACGCAGCAGTTGGTGCGCTCACCTGGGACTACGAGACCGAGGCCGTGGCAGAAAAGCTCAAGGAGATGGGCAGAACACGCCAGATTCTTGAGGTGGCCAAGGTGGAGGCTGAGGACCAAGAGCCCACCGCAACCGCGACTCGGCAAGGGGCCTGAGGCGGCTGTCGGCCGCGCCGGTCATCGATGCCGGGCGCGGCTGGTGGCTCCAGAGACCGGGCGACGTCTCTACGCGCGGCCCTGGGCCTCGGCGTCGGCGTCGGCGACGGCAATCGCGATGCCGAGTGCTTTGGCGATGTTGCCGGCAGCCATCATGACGCGAGCCGTGCCCACGATGGGGGCGATGGCGACCAGGACATCCTGCACCTTCTCAGCGGTCAGGCCGGCCTGTATGGCGGGGTCGATGTGGGCGACGTACGAGATCGGCGGAGCGTCCGAGGCGGCGAGGGCCGCGATGCGGGTGACCATGAACATGTCCGGGGTCAGCCCGCACCGCTCGATCGAGTCGACCGTCATCGCGGCGAGGGTGTCCAGTACCGGGGTTTCAGATGCTGTGGCCATGGCGGGTCGTCTCCTGTTGGTGTCGTGATGAGGATCAGCGGCGTAGTAGGGCTCCGCATCTCGGTGCAGCGTGTACTGCTCGACCGTAAGCCTGTTTCCGGCGGGTTGCCTGTCCAGGGGATCGCCGACGGCGGGGGCAAGCTCAGCGAGCCGCTCCCCGGGCCCCCGACCGCGGACGCACACTGGCAGGTCACCAGCGCCCCGACGGGAGCGTGATGCTGCACGAGCCCTCCCGGGCAGGTCGGAGGGCACCCGGACCGGTCGTCGGTGGTTCCGGTTCCTCACCCGGCCATGAGGATGTCCGATCCGGTGCATGGCATCAGAATTGGCGTTACCCACTGTTTCAGCCGGATCGGAGACAGCCCATGAAGGACCTCAAGTTTGAGCAGAAGCGCTCGCTGTCACGCCTGGAGGCGGCTGATCAGCTCATGGCGCTCGCGACCGCGCTGCGGGAAGGTGGGGAGGCCGAACTGGAAGTCGGCCCCGGGAAGTTGAGCCTGCGGATCCCCGACGACCTTCGTAGCGAGATAGAGATCGAGGTCGGTAGCGGGGAGATCGAGCTGGAGATCGAGTTCAAGTGGCCGACCGCACCGACCCGGACAGCGCCATCGCAGGCGGTGGCAGGCACACAAGAGGCCGCGAGGAGGCGGAAGAGTACGCCTGCCAAGCCCGGGCGGAGCAGCACCGGCACCAGCAGGAGCAAAGGCGCGAAGCGGTCCGCGACAACAACGCCCTGAGCGGCGTCAAGGCCCTCGGGCCGGCCATCACGGCCGAGCGGCAGGCCCGCGCCAGGGCGACGAGGCTCGGCGGGCCACCCGGCGGTGATTCACAACCAGCTGATCACTGTGCTGATACCGATGCACATGAGCGCGAGGCAGACGATCAAGCCCGCCATGCATCCCAGTCCGAAGAGCGAGTCATGGACGGATCCCGGCTCGGTAGGTTCGTCAGCCCCGGAGCCCGCCTGGTCCCAGTCCACCGGTTTCCCCGAGGACTGCGATGCAGCGAGGCGCATCGCGGCCAGTTGCGCACGAGCGAAGGGAGTCTCCGCTGCCGCTTCCGAGCCACGCCAAGCCAGTGCCCGCATACGGTCGGCCGGGTGTCGGTAACGGGCTTCGAAGGCCGCCACCTCCTCGGGAGAGCGCCCGGCGTCGAGGTAACTCCAGCGGCCGGCTTGCGCCGACTCCCCGAACAGGCGATAGACGGCCGCGAGCCTGACGCGAAGGGAGAGGTCTGCGGGGAAAGAGGACACCAGCCCGCGCAAACGCTGCCGTGCCACAGGAAGGCGGCCCGCCGCGAGGTCGGTGTCCACCTTGGCCAAGGTGTTCTCGATAGTCACGATTGGCCATGATTGCTGCCAACCACGGTGCATGCCAAGGGTTTCCCGTGCAGGTCGGCCGATGGGCCCCGCCGTCCCCGAGAGGGGTGAGCGGGGCCCAGGGTGTCACCCGGGGAAGTCCAACCACTTGAGGCAGACCGTGGAGGACTTCGCCTCGTTCGTCACCCCGTTGACGGTGAACCGCACGGTGCCTCCGTAGGGGCCGCCGACGTATCCGGCTCCCCAGTCGTAGCAGTCCGGGACGGCAGCCGTGGGTCCGTAGCAGGCCCGCTGGGTACCGGTGCTCAGCGTCATCTGCTCGCAGGAGGCGTTGCCGAAGTCGCTGGAGATGGCACCGGAGACGGTAACGGCCTTGCCGGAATGGTTGTTTGCGACCAGCACGACCTGGGCGCGGCCCAAGTCGCTGACGACGAGACAGCCTTGGAAGGCCACCCCGCTGACCGCGGTGTGCGCCACGCTCTTCCCGCAGCTGGTGACCTTACCGACCGTCTGCCACTGCGGCGCGGCCACGGCCGTGCCGGAGCCCAGGATCACGCTGCCGAGCACGGCGGCCCCCGCCGCGACTGTCTTCAACACCTGACGCATGGCATCCCCCTCTGCATTACCCCCGATGAGGTTCGAACTCTAGATCAATTCGGGGAGGGACGTGTCCCCTTTTAGACAGGAACGGGAGCGGGGATTCACGACCAACCTTGGGCCACGATCCCTCAGGGGGACACGTCCGCCCTTCACTCAGGGACTCTGTAGCGCGGCCATTTGCGTTGTGAACGTCGGGACATCCAGATCAGGAGGACACTGGACGTATGGCCCTACCCAAAACGCATCGTTGCTCGACCTGCTCGGACGGTGCCGCGCAGGACACAGTCCTTCACGAAGACCTCGTCGTCGGAGCACCGCTGTCCATGGAGGATCTCACCGACGCGCAGCGCCTCGACCGGTTCGCCCGCAAGTATGCCCACGACGGTTGCCTGGTCAAAGAAGTCCGGCGGGTGCCGCACGACAGCTTGAGCGGCTACGCCTGGTCCGTCCGCTTCACCGAGAATTCGTAACAAGTGGATCACCCGCCGCTACCGGAAGATGCCTGCATCCACCGCTGACATCAACGACGGCGGAGCGGGTGCCGTCGGTTCGAGTCCTGCCGGGGCGCCGGCGAAAAGGCCACCTACCAACCTTGGTAGGTGGCCTTTGACATGTCTGACATCAACGGCGGCGGTCACTCACGGCCGGACGCCTCTTGAGCAGCCGTTCCATGTGGCTGATGGCCCCACGCTCGGCGTCCTGGCACCACCCCGCCGCTCGGTCATCCGCCGGCTGCCGACTGAGTGCCAAACGCATCCGAGAAGGGGAAATCCAGGGCCCAATCGGAGGACCTGCTTTCACCTCATCGGCTGCCATAGAGGCTTACCGGTAGGCCTATCGGCTTACCCGACAGGCCAGGCCCATCCCAAGCTTGTAGCGTCAGTTCACAGACGCCGAGCTCCGCCGAATCGCCCAACCGATACTTACCAAACTTTACCGCGGACCAGATCGGGACAGGTCTGCTGCCGCGTCCGGACCGATGGACCGGAATTACAGAAAGGGAAAGAATTGACTCTCAGCAAGATAGCCCCAAAAGTAACTTTAGGGCTATTTGTCGTAGCGGTCTCTGCTTCGGCCGTCGCTCCTGTTTCCACGGCAACCGTCTCCCATGAGCCGCGGAACATAAAACCCTCCCATGGGGCACGGAGCATAAAATCCGCCCAAGAGGCGCGGAGCATAAAATTCACATCCAAGCGACTCAAGGGCGGGCTGATTGAATGCGCGTCCGAAAACCCCGGACTGGCAGCCTTCCTCACTCGAGACATAGCGAAGTCGCTCAAAAATCGCGCCAGTAAAGCCTCGGTGGTGCTGTACGACCGGACCACCCATACCTCCTGCACGTACGGCGCGGACAAGCACTACGACTCCGCGAGCATAGTCAAGCCGATGATATTGGGGGCTCTGCTCCTGGACAGAGGCGTCCACCTGTCCAAGGAAAAGCAGGACCTGGCGAGGCAGATGATCGTGAGCTCGGACAACGACGCGACGTACACCCTGTGGGACATCGTAGGCCCCAAAAATATCCAGAATTTCCTGGACAAGGCCGGAATGAAGAACACCGTCCTCGACGAAGCAGGCTTCATGGGCCTGACCCAGGTCACTGCAAGAGACCAGGCCAAACTGCTTGAGCTGCTCACCGCCAAGGACAGCTCGGTCCTGAACGCCGAAGAGCGCAGCTACATCCTGGGCCTCATGCGTGATGTGCAGAAGGATCAGCGGTGGGGAACTCCCGCTGCGGCTCCCTCGGATGCTGCTGTACAGGTCAAGAACGGGTGGCTTCAGCGTTCCGAGACCGGGCTCAAGAACCCCTGGGATCGCGGAGATTGGAAGGTCAACAGCATGAGTGCGATCACCGGCCGTGCCTACGACTACGGCCTCGTGGTCCTCACCGAGAACAACAGAGTTCCTGAAGGCGAGTCGCCGGAGGTGGGGTGGGACTACGGCATGGATACGGTTGAGGGCGTGGCAAAGGCCATCCACCATGACCTGTACCCGGACCACACTCCCCCGGCTACCGGCAATCCCAGCCTGTGAACAGTGGGCAGGACGTAACTGCACCCGCGATTCAGGCCAGGCGCTCGAAGATCAGTGACTGCGGAGAAAGTTGACGAACTCCTCGAACTCCACCTTGTTGGTGCGGGATACCCTCCGTTTGTCCCGGAGCGTCATGGGAATGTCCCCCACTTCCGCTCCGGCCAGCATCAAGGGGACGGTAACGCGGGACGAATCGCCGCTGAACTCGGCGTTGAGGATGGCCCCGTACTCGTTCTTGGTCCAGCCACCCTTGGTCAGATTCTTGCTGATGCATGGAATAACGAAGTGGCTCGCCTGGAGGCCCTCATCGATCTTCTGGGTCACAAAGTCCCCAAAGCTGATCTGCGCACTGTCCAGCCAGTAGCTGATTCCCTTCTCGGCGAGGGCCGCCGCGATTCTCCCAACCTCCACAGCGTCCTCCTTCGAATGGCAGAGGAAGACGTCGTAAGCGAATTCCCTTCCGCCAGGCTCGGCGACGGCCGGAGCGACGAACGGCAACTGTGTACGCTCCACCACCACGGATTTCGCCAGCACGCCGGCGCTGTAGAGCCTGACCAATCCCGCGTAGCCGGGGAAGGGTACGTGCGGGCAGTTGGCCAGCAGTTCGTACGTCCGCTCCCCGGTCCGGATCTCGCCACGCACCCGGCCGGAGAAGAACTCCAGCGAGAAGTGGTTGTAACCACGTGCAAGCACGACCGGCTCCGACAACTGGGCGACCGGGGTCAGCATGCCTTCCCGGAACACGCCAATCCGGGCAACGGTGATGGCGGTGCCGGCCGTAACCTGCGGTGCCGTGTAGAAGGCCACGAAGGTCCAGTCCCGGTCGGCCCGACAGACCAGTCCCGCGCCCGTTCCCCAGCGCTCCGTGAGCCGTATGTCGGCGGACACCCGCCCGTTGAGTACTGGCCCGGGCGCGAGGTCGGTGACGTAGGAAGCGGCGTATTCGCCGATACCACCGCCGTGACCGGTGAGCATGGTGGAAAGAGCCGTCCAGTCCCCGCTATGCGAGGGATGCCAGTCGTTCACGGAGCCTCTCGCGCTTCGTCTCCAGGTCGGCCCGGTTCGCGGGGAATCGTGGGATCAGCGCGTCGGCGACCCCGAGCGCACTCACCAGCAGGGTGATCTCCACGTCCTCGTCTGCCTCGCTCACAGCGTGCCAGCGCTGCTGCTTGCGTGCCCCCTCATGCATACGGCTCTTGCGCCAGACGTTGACCAGCCTCTTGACCTCAGGCTCGTCGAGATACTCCTCCACCAAGTCTCCGATCAGCAGTGACGTCTCGTTCATCTGACGCTGCTGGCGGAGGTTGCCCATCTCCACCCCCATACGCCCGACGCCGATCGCGGCGGCCTGGCCCCCGACCGCGAACTCGGCTTGCCGCACGCGAGCGATTTCGGCCGTCAGCATCTGCTTCATGCCGCTCAGGTCGCCCGACTCAAGGTCGTCGAGCAGCTTCTCGTCCGTGGTCTCGGCCCGGTACTGCTCCACCACGCTCTGGACCAGCGCGTGGACGGGAGTGGCGACCACCTCCGCCAGCGGGGCCAGTGCGACGACCTGGTCAGCGGCGGCGACCTGGCGGCTGTCGTCGTACAGGACAGCGCCGATGGTGAACTCCTCGCCGTCCAGCCGCGTCGGGTCGATCTGCAGCCGGACCGCGAAATTGAACGTGTCCTGCCCCTTCAGGGGGCGCAGAGCGTAGCGCGAGCGACGAGGGACCTTGCGCAGGGAGTTCAGCTCCTGACTCATGCTCACGCCGGGTGGCAGGGTCAGCTCGACCCTGGGGCGGTCGACCACGACGCTGAGGGCACCGCGGAACTCCTCCTCCAGGATGTTGTCGATGCCGGTTTCGCTGATGTACCAGAACCGGCCGCCGGAGGCGCTGGCGATCGCCTCCAGCAGGTCCTCCTGAAAGTCGTTGCCGATCCCGATCGTCGAAGTGCTGATGCCTTCGTCGCGGGCGCGTGAGGCCACCACGGCAAGGGCGGCCTTCTTGGTCTCCCCCGCGTTCGCCATTCCGTCCGAGAGCAGGATGAGTCGGCCGTAGTGATTCTCCGTCATATAGCTCTGGAGCTCCAACAGCCCCTGGTACCACCCCAAGGACAGATTGGTGGAACCCCTCGGCTGAATCGCGTTGAGCCGCTCCTCCACCTCGGCCTTGGGCGTCTGTGGATTGATGACCACCAGGGTTTCGTAGTCGAACACGACTACGGTGAAAAGATCGTCGCCGGTGATTCGCCGGAAGATGTCGCCACAGCTCCGTTTGGCGATTTCCAGCTTGCCCTGGTCGGCCATGCTGCCGCTGCGGTCGATGACCAGGCACAGGTTCATCGCGCCGCCGGTCCGGTCGGCGTCCTCGGCGGCGCGGCACCTTACCTCGACCACGATGTCGAACTCGGTGACCTCGTCGTTCCGGGCGGCGGGCCGCTCCGGTAACACCAGGATTTCGATGGGTTGATCGTTCATATCCTCCCCCTTCGCGGCGCCAGGGAATCACATCCGAGAACCGGCGGGGGCGTTATCCGACGCATCTTTACCCAAGCGGGTGTCGCAGGTTCGAAGCCCGCCGGGGCGCCGGCGCAAAGACCCTCAGCCGATCACGGCCGAGGGTCTTTGACATTCGCTCAGGACTTGCCGAGCGCGAGGTCACCGATCACCCCGATCCGGATGCCCAGCCATGCCACACTTTCCCGCCGGTCCAGGGCTAAGGTCGGCCGCATGAGTCAGTACGCCACAGCGATTCAGGACGCGGCACAGGAACAGGACCACTTCGGCCCGAGCGGCCATGACATCCGTCAGCCCGTCCGCGTGCACGCGGTTCACTGGCCCGATCCCGGCGGCACCGGCTGGGAAGAGGCCAGGACGATGTGCGGCCGGCCCACGGTCGGTATGGAGAAGGCCGTGCACACGGCTCCCGATCCCACCATCTGGCATGCGCCCAGATGGGATCAGCTGAAGTGCGGCACCTGCGACGAAGCAGTGCGGAACGCCACGCGCGACTGATGCCCACGAGTGCGGACTGCGGGGCCCCGACTCGCCTGTCAGGCCCGGCAGTCCGCTCTCATCTGGGCCGCCGCGTGGTGTGCGCCCCCGCGTTGGTCGCTGCCCCAGTCCTTGCCGCGGTCCACGAGCTGCACCGTGAGCTGCTGGTTGAGGACCGGGATCTTCTCCACGATCAGGCCGCGGCCGCGCAGTGACGTCTGGTCGACCTCGAAGGACTTGATCGCGCTGTCCTGGTCGGCGGGATAGGCCAGCACCGTGTACGTCGTCGGATCGCCCGCCACATCGCGGTCGCGCTCGCTCTCGGGTATGGCGACGGACACCGAGCAGGTCGCGTATCCACTGCCCACGTACCAGGACCAGGTCGCCGTGCCCCCGCTGTCCTTGGTCGGACTGCCCGACATGGGGACCGCGCTGAAGCTGCCGTCGCAGCCGTCACCCTTGTGGCCGCCGGTGTACACCGTGTACCAGCCGTCGTCGCCGTCGCTGAAGCGGCCGCGCTCCTGGTAGCTGCCGCCGCCGGTGCAACCGGGCCCCGCCCAGGCGGAGTACGAGGGGCGGTGGACGTTCTGCGGGGGCTTCGGCTTCTTCTCGCCCTGGGAACCGCCGGGGCTCGGCGACGGCGAGCCCGTCGGTGACTCGGAGGGGGCGCCGGGCAGCGCCGTGGGCTCGATGCGCTGCGGGGCGCCGCCGAAGTCGCCGCGGTCGAAGTCGAAGCCGGAGTCGGAGTCACCGCCGGACGCGTCCGCCCCGGCCCGTTCCGAGTCGCCTCCGTACAGCGAGACCGCCGTGACCACCATGGTGAGTGCCATCAGCACAACTCCGCCGACCAGCAGGATCTTTCCGGTTCGGGAGAGGAGGGAGACGCGTCCTGCCGGCGTGTCGCGGGCCTCCCGCGCCCCGCTCGGGGTCCGGCCTCTGGCACCAGCCACTCTGCCTCCTGTGCACTCCGGGCATGGCATCCCGGGCAGCGACATCCTGCCGTCGCCGCCGCCACATTGTTCGCATGCCGTGTCACACCTGCACCACTGGACCAACCGCGCGGTATGACAAGGATGCCCACTATGCATCAGCGGACCGGGACGAGGTAGGTGTTAACGGCGGTAAGGGGTCAGCGGAGTTCGTCGGGACAGGCCGTACCGCGCGGTAGCTGGTACGGAGCAGCCAAGCGGTACAAACCCGGTGCGGGCGCGAGCAGTTCGGTCCACTCGTCGCCGTCCACGTCCTTCTGTGCCTTCAGCAGACAGCCGTTGGGATTGACGAAGGTCTTGCGCCCGCTCGAACGCGCCTTCGACTCGTCCGTCTCCTGCGGGCCCTTCACCTTCTTGCCCTGCTCGTCGACGATGCTCAGCCACGGCGAGTAGGGGACCCGGATCAGCACCCGGCCCGCCGTCCTCACCTGGATCGTGAGCTCACCCGCGCCCGCGTGCTCCACAGCGGCCGGCGGGTCGGCCAGCGGCATCGGGTTCTTCACCGCGAACAGCTGCCAGTTCCCGTCACCCCAGAGCCGGGTCAGATACGGCTGGCCCGCACGCACCAGTTCCGCCTCCTGCTTCGCGCCGCTGGAGTCCGGCGCCCCCTTCGGCAGCACGACATAGTGGACCGCCCACCGGTCCAGCCAAGCGCGGTAGCCGCCCGAGGTCAGCGTCTTCTCCTCGTCGTAGAAGAGCGGATTGCGCTTCATGTCCGCCTGCCGGTTCCAGCCGCGGGCCAGATTGACGTACGGAGCGAGGGCGGACGCCTCCCGGTGGCTGCTGGCGGGCACGACCTCGACCCGGCCACGCTCCGCGCGGAGCCCCTGGAGCCGGTCGACCAGCGGCGCGAGCTCACGGTTCCAGGATGCCGTCGGGGCCGTACGCACCATGTCGTCGACGCCCTTGAAGCCGATCCAGAAGTTCAGGCCCAGGAAGGCGATCACGAGCGCGTACCACTTGCGGGAACTCGGCACGTTGTACGGCAGCGCGGCAAGCAGCACCACGCCCGCGAAGAGCATCGGGAGACGGGACACGTTCGACCCGATCTGGGACTCGAACACCCAGGTGAGCAGGGTGCCGACGCTGTAGACGGCCGCGCCGGTGCGGACGGTGCGCCACTCCTTCGGTACGAGGACGAGGACAAGGACTCCGAAGAGGAACGGCAACGAGGTCGACCAGAACGACATCGGCTGCGTACCGGAGAAGGGGAACAACCAGGCGGAGAGCGCCACGACCAGGACCGGGGCGACGCCGACGGCGTACGCACCGGGGCGGCGCTTGTTCAGGAACAGCGCCGCCGCGACGACGCCGAGGAAGAGCCCGGCGACCGGGCTCGACGCGGTGGCCAGCCCGGCGAGCGGTGCCGCGACGGCCGCCTTCGCCCAGCGTTTGTGGCGCCAGCGGTACGGCCAGCAGAAGACCGCGGCGACCGCGCCGAGGGCGAACATCATGCCGAGACCGAAGGTCACCCGGCCCGAGAGCGCGTTGCAGAAGAAGGCGAAGATTACGGCGAACGAGCAGGCAACGGGATTACGGACGGCGCGGACGCGGACCAGGATCAGCGCGGTCAGGGCGGCCGAGACCGTACCGGCGATCATCATCGTCGAGCGGACGCCGAGCAGCGACATCAGATACGGCGAGACGACGCTGTACGAGACCGGGTGCATTCCGCCGTACCAGGCGAGGTTGTACGCGGAGTCGGGGTGCCGGCCGACGAACTCGGCCCAGGCGTCCTGGGCCGCGATGTCGCCGCCGCTGTTCGCCAGGAAGAAGAACCAGAGCAGATGGGTGAGCGCGGCGAGTGCGGTCGTGAGGAGCACGGGGTGACGCGTGAGCCGGTCGCGGAGATCGGCGAGGGGACCGGGGTCGGCAGCGGATTCCGGACCGGGGCCGGGCAGGGGCGGGCGTATTCGCAGCCCGGTGTCGGGGCTGCTGCCGTCCGCCTGTGTCGGCTCAGCGGTGGTCACTGCGGCTCTCCCCGTCTTCCCCGGCTGTGCGGTTGTCCCCCGGCCTGCCAACCTCCGACGTACTCCAGCTGACGTTCCGTGCTGACCTCCGTCCGGACTTCCGTCCTGACGTTCCATGCTCAAGGACGCTGTCCCGGCGCCCAGAAGTTGCCCCGGGACGCTAACACGCGGGCATCCCGGGTTCCCGGGACGCCCGCGCGGCCGGCGCAGCCCTAGCCGAGGCGGGTCAGCTTGTCGCCCAATCCAGGCTCCACCAGGTCCTGCTGGAGCGCGACCGGTGCGGTGACCTTGCCCGTGCCGGAGCCGACGGAGACCTGGCCGACGACGTCGCCCGCCTTCGCGGAGTGCGGGAGCGCCTTGCCGCTGTCGCTGATCGCGATCTGGACCTTGAGGCCGCCCCAGCCGACCGCCTTGAGGTCCTTGGTGGCGACGACGGCCGTCCGGCCGCCGAGGCCGTTGTCGACGTAACCGACGACATCGCCCTTCTTGACGACCGTCGCGGAGGTGACGCCCTTCTGGGCGGCCTTGATCATGGCGATGCTGTAGTCGATCGCCAGGTTCAGCTTGTCGTCGAGAATGGTGGCCTTCTGGGCGCCCATGGCGACACCGACGATGCGGCGTACCTTGCCGTCGACCTCGACGTTGGCGGACCAGAGCAGATTGCCGCCCGCCGGGGTGGAGGAGCCGGTCTTGATGCCGCCCACTCCCTCCACCAGCAGGGCCTTGTCGTTGTTGTTGCGGATCGTCCCGTCGATGCCGGGGATCGTGGTCAGCGTCGTGTCCACGATCCCCCGGAACACGTCGTTCTGCATGACCGCCTTGGCGAGCTTGAGCTGGTCCTGCGGGGTGGACACGGTGGTGGCCTTCAGGCCGCTCGGGTCCGTGTAGGTCGAGTTGGTCATGCCGAGGTCCTTGGCCGCGTCGTTCATCTTCTTGACGAACTCGGCCTCGGTCTTTGCGTCCCAGCGGGCGAGCAGGCGCGCGGCGTTGTTGCTGGAGGGAATCATCAGCAACTGCAGCATCTGCTTCTCGGTGAACTGCTGTCCCTTCGAGAAGTTCGCCCGCGACTCGTCCTGGTTGTTCGACTCGTCCGCCGCCTGCTGGTCGACGGTGATCTTCGGACCGACCTCTTCGCCCTTGAGCGGGTGGTCCCGGAGGATCACGTACGCCGTCATCGTCTTCGCAACGCTCGCGAGCGGTGCGGGCTTCTGGGCGCCGTATGTGCCGATGCTGCCGACGCCCTCGACCTCGACGGCGCCCTGCCCCTCGTCCGGGAACGGCAGGCTGAGCGGGCCGCCCTTGAAGGTGAACGTGGGCTCCGCGGAGAGCGCGAGTGACGGCTCCGGGAGCGGGCGTACGGCCTGTACGACCGCAAAGACGATCAGGAGCAGCAGAACCAGCGGCGTCCAGATCTTGACCCGCCGCACGACGGTACGGACCGGGGTCTGCGGCGGGGGCGGGGTGTTCGTCAGCTCGGCGAGCAGATCGAGCGGCGGCAGCGGGGGCATGGGCTGCTGCCTGGTCCGCTCGGCCTCGGTGAGCGCGGCGGGTGCGGCCGGGGTGGTTGCGGCGGGGTTGGTTGCGACGGGGGCGGCTGCCTGGGGCTTGGCCGCGGCGGGATCCCGTACGTCGTCGGCCCGCAGGGGTACGAACGTACTGGAGCGCGGGACATCGGCCTCGGCCTCGGGCTTGGGCTTGGGCTTGGGCTTGGACCTGGCCGACGGGGGCACCTTGAGCGCGGTGGTGGGCTGATCGACGGCGGGCCGCCGAGGCGTCTTGAACACGGCGGTGGGCTGATCGACCGTGCGCTTGGGGGCAGCGGGGGAGGCCTGGCCGGCGGCCTGGTCCGCGGGCGTGGCGCCCTTTGCTTCCGCAGATGCGGCGCCCTTGGCGGGTGCCGGCTCGGCAGCGCCGCCGGTACCGGTGTCCGTGCCTGACGGGACCTCGACTTCGCCGGCAGGCGCGGGCACGGCCGCCGACTTCGCGGCCTCGGAGCCCGAGCCTTCGGAGCCCGAGTCTTCGGAGCCCGCGGGCTCCGGCTCGGCCGTCGCGTCCGAACCGGTCTCGTCGTCGGAGGTCTCCGCGTCGTCCTGACCCGACGGCGCCGAAGCGGCAGCCTCGTCGGACGGTGCGGCCTGCGATGCAGACTTCGCAGCGTCGGAGGCCGAGCCTTCGGCGTCTCCGGGCTCTGGCTCTGGCTCCGGCTCCGGATCCGGCTCCGTGGACGTGCTCGAACCCGGTTCGTCGTCCGAGGTCTCCCCGTCGCCCTGACCCGACGGCACCGAGGCCGCAGCCTCGTCAGCAGGCTCGGACTCAGACACGGACGTGTCCTCGTCCCGCGCCTCCACCTCCGCATCGGCATCCGCTTCGGCATCCGCATCGGCGGCGTCACCGTCGGCCTCGGAGGCCGAGCCTTCGGCGCCCGCAGGCTCCGGCTCGGCGGACGCGCCCGAACCCGCCTCGTCGTCCTGACCCGACGAACCCGCGACGGCAGCCTCGCCCTGGCCCTCGCCCTCCGCCGGAGACTCGGCCTCGTCCGCGGCCGCGGGCTCCCGCTCCGCAGCCGCGCCGGAATCCGCCTGCTCGCCCGAGAGCCCCTCGGACGCATCGCCCGGCCCCGGAGCCGGAACCGCCGCCTCCGCGGCCTCAGAGGGCGCCTCCGCGTCCGCCGACGCGCCCTCGTCGTCCGCGCTCGCCACCCAGGCCGCCACCGCGGCCCGCAGCCTCGCGTCGTTCTCCGCCGAGCCCGACTCCGTGCCCCGCTCCCTGCCCGCCGGCACAGACGGCTCGGGCGGCATCTTGAAGACCGCCGTCGGCTGGTCCACTCCGGGAGCGGCAGCCCCCGGGGACGCCTGGCGGAACACGGCAAGCCGCGGGTCGTGTTCACCCGAAGTCGTCTCCCCCGACGACTTCCGCTGCTCCGACTTGTCGGGGGACTCGCCCGCCACCGTGCCTCCTCCATGAGTCATGCGTCATGTGTCATGCGTATGCCATGCGTACGCATTGTCGGGCGCCGTTCAGGCGACAGCCCGTGTTGTCCGAACCATCTACCAGTGTCCTGTGTGAGAGGACAGCCCCCGCGCAGAGACGAGAACGACATACCTGCCGGTTCCCGTACGAAGTGCCCAGGCGCTCTCGACAGACCAATGTGAGAGGGGTCACCCTGTCATTCATCCACGCGGGGAGGCATGGATGGGCAGGAGCCGCAGAACACTTCCGGAAGAGCTTCTACTGCTCGCTCTGGACCCGACCACGGGTACCACAGCGCAGCCGCAGTCGCTCGACCTCGGCCTGGCCGGAGCCCAGCTAGTAGAGCTGGCTCTGGCAGGACGGATAGCCCCGGACGGGGATCGTATCGCCGTGGTGATGCCACGGCCGACCGGAGATCCGACTCTGGACTCCGCACTGGAGTTGCTGCGCCGACGCGGCAGTCCGGTACGGGCGGTCCATTGGATTGGCGGGCCCCGACTGGGGCTGCGCCAGATTTACCTCTCGCATCTGGAGCGGTGCGGCATGGTGCATGCCGTGGCGGGCCAGATGTGCGGAGTGCTGCCGACAACTCGCTACCAAGCGACGGACACGGCGATCAGCCGGGACATCAGGGCCCGGCTGGACAGTGCGATCCGCACCGGTGTACCGCCGGACCCGCGGACCGCGGCGCTCGCTGCGCTGGCCCACGCGGTCGGACTCGGCAAGCACTTGTACCCCGGGAACGAAGGGCGTTCCTCGAGGTCCCGTCTGCGGGATCTCATCAGGCACGACCCCATGGGCGGACTCGTGGCGCACGCCGTGATGGACGTCCAGAACGGTGCGGCCGCTCAGCCCCGCCGCAATCCCGCCGCCCCGGGCGGCAGTCGCCAGCCGGCGGCCGTATCGATGCAACCGCGCCACGGGAGCATGGACCGCGTCGCCGCGCACTAACCGCACCACAAACCGCACCAAAAGCCGCACCGTACACACCGCACAACCGCCGCATCGACGTCCCCAAGACCCGGTCCGGGAGCCGCACAAGACGCGCGGGGCAGCAGAAACGCTGCCCCGCGCGTTCCCGCGTGTAGCCATTTGCCAGCGCAGCCACGACCATTGGTGGCAGTCTGCTGAGCGGTAGATACGCACAGCTACGCAGCCGGAGGTGCAGTTTCCGTGGCGTCCAACGTCAACCCCACCGTCAGGCGACGCCGTTTGGGCCAGGAGTTGCGCCGGCTCCGGGAGCTCAAGGGCATGACGGCCGAAGAGGTGGCGGAGCGCCTGCTCGTCTCCCAGTCGAAGATCAGCCGCCTCGAGAACGGCCGCCGCTCGATCAGCCAGCGCGATGTCCGCGATCTGTGCGGCGTGTACGAGGTCGAGGACCACCGGATCGTCGACTCGCTGATGCAAATGGCCAAGGACTCGCGTCAGCAGGGCTGGTGGCACGCCTTCGGCGACATCCCGTACAGCGTCTACATCGGCCTGGAGACCGACGCGGCGAGCCTGCGGGTGTACGAATCACTGATCGTTCCCGGTCTGCTGCAGACCCGAGAGTACGCGCAGGCGGTAATCGAGGGGATGTGGCCCGAGGCCACACCCAGCGAGATCGACAAGCGCATTCAGATCCGCCTCAAGCGTCAGGATCGCCTCACGGATCCGGTCAACCCCCTGCGCTTCTGGGCGGTGATCGATGAAGCACTGCTGCGACGCATCGTCGGCAATCGGCAGATCATGGCTGACCAACTCAGACATCTTGCACAGTTGAGCGAACAGCCGCACGTCACGCTGCAGGTATTGCCGTACGACGTCGGGGCGCATCCCGGCATGTACGGCAAGTTCGCCATCCTTGAGTTTCAGGAAGCGATGGACGCCAGCGTCGTCTACCTGGAGGGAGTCACCAGCGACCTCTACCTGGAGAAGGCCAACGACGTCCAGAGCTACGCCGTGATGTACGAGCACCTGCGGGCCAAGGCGTTGAGCGCCGAGCAGTCCCGCGAGTTCATTCACAAAGTAGCGGAAAGCTGCTGCTCGTGATCAAGCAACGAGGTAGCGGCGCGGACCATACACCTGCGCAGCCTCAGCTGGGAAGATCTCGATAGAATATGCCATCCGGATGGGTGAACACCACCTACCTTCGGTGATGTTGCGGCGTAGCGTCGATCGCAGAGCCGCTGCCCTCAGCGGCTGGGCGCACAAGGCCCAACAACTGGCACAACCATCGGAGTCACTATGCTGATTCGGCATGACGCGCTGACGGAATGGACCAAGTCCTCGTACTCCGCCGTCAACGGAGATTGCGTGGAGGTCAGGGCAGGGGATCGCCGTACAGTCGCGGTCCGCGATTCCAAGAATCCTCACAGCGGAATTCTCGACTTCAGTGCGGGGACGTGGTCGGCGTTCATCCTGGACCTCAGCCGAACCACGCCCCCCGGTCACTGACTTGAGCACACTGACCGCGCACATCGCAGCCTGAGTCAAGCCCTCTCGACTGGCCCGCCGTCCTGGCCGAGAGGGCTGCTTGCGGTCCGGTCGCCTTACTGGCCGCTACTGGCCGTCAAGGAGGACGCGCGTCTTCACCGTGACGGGGTCATTCGCCCCGAGGACACGCTCACACAGAGGCAGATTCTGCCGAGCCAGGGCACTCAGCGCAGTTGATCGACGTAGCGGTCGGTACCCGGGACCGTCGGAATGAAGGGAGCCACCAACTCCACCCGCCCCAGCCCCGATTCGACGACCGCTGCGTCGAGACCGGCGAACGCAGGCTCCCAGCGCTCCCTCGGGTCCTCCTCGAGGAACCACAGCAGCGTCAGCCGGGTGTCCACACCCTCCACCTGCTTCACGTAGGTCATCCGGTCGCCCGGCAGTGGTGTCGGCCGGAAGACGGTCACCATCGCCGCGGGAGAGCCCGCCAGCCGCTTCGGCAGATGCTTGGCACGCAGCCACTCCAGCAGCTCCGCCCGCTGCTCGGGCCCGTCGGCGTCGATCACCTCGACCACCAGGCCGGCGTACGGGTGGTCCAGCGCGTGGTAGTCGCGCGGCCCCGCCGCCCCGTCCCGGTAGACGGTCGCCTCATGGTTCTGGAAGGCCGTCAAGACATGCGTACGGTCCTGGTAGACCCTTCCGTCGCGGTTCAGCCGCTTGTTGATCCCCACGGTCCACTTCATATGGTCCGCGTAGCGGCCGTCGGTGATCCAGTACGTGGAGATGTAGCAGCCCGCGGTCACCGGCTGGGCCACCGCCGACTTCTCCGGGTAGCGCAGCCGCTGCAGCTCCCTGGTGGCGACCCAGCGCCGCCCGGCGTACATCCAGGGCATCGCCATCGCGCCCGCGTAGTAGTGGTCGTCCTCGTACCAGCGGTTGTACGCGTACTCATGGCCTGGATGCGGTTCGACCATGGTGATCAGGGCGTGGCCGGGGCGCACCCCGTACGGGCCGACGCCCGCCAGTTCCGCGTACACCTCACTGCGCGTGCCTTCGCCGTGCGTGTCCTCGCCGTGCGTGTCCTCGCTCACGATGTCCCCTCCCCTTCCTTCCTCTTCCTTCCGCCGACGCAGGGACCTACTCTGACGCCCCGTCAGAAGAACTGCCATAGCCGGGAGGGCGTTGATGTTGCTCAAGGGGAAGACCGTCATCGTCTCCGGGGTAGGGGCCGGTCTCGGCCATCAGATCGCCGCGACCGTCGTACGGGACGGGGGCAACGCGGTCCTCGGCGCGCGCACCGAGGTGAATCTCGTGAAGTCGGCCGAGGAGATCGACCCCGGCGGCACGCACACCGCGCACCGCGCCACGGACATCACCGACGAGGCCCAGTGCGACGCGCTGGCCGCGCTCGCCGTCGAGCGTTTCGGGCGGATCGACGCCGTCATCCATGTCGCTGCCTGGGACAGCTACTTCGGGGGTCTGGCGGACGCGGACTTCGAGACCTGGCACGGAGTCATCGATGTGAACCTGCTGGGCACACTGCGGATGACCCGCGCCTGCCTGCCGGCGCTCAAGGAGCGGGGCGGCTCGGTCGTCATCATCGGTACGCAGTCGGCGGTGGCCGCGCCCTCACAGGTGTGGCAGGCGGCGTACGCGGCGTCCAAGGGGGCGCTCACCTCGGCGATGTACTCGCTGGCGCGCGAGCTCGGCCCGGACCGGATCCGGGTGAACACAGTGCTGCCGGGCTGGATGTGGGGGCCGCCGGTGCAGGCGTACGTCCAGTTCACGGCACACACCGAGGGGGTGCCGGAGCCCGAGGTGCTCGGGCGGCTCACCGAGCGGATGGCACTGCCCGAACTGGCCACGGACGGCGACGTGGCGGAGGCCGCGGCCTTCCTCGCCTCCGACCGGGCCCGGGCGATCACGGGCCAGTCGCTTCTGGTCAACGCGGGCGAGTTGATGCGGTGACGATGCGATAGCGCCCCTCGGCACTCAACCCCCTTCCCCTCCGGGACCCTTCGACCGGCCGCACGGGCAAATCACCGCCGTGCGGCCTTTTTCACCCCTCCGAGATTCATGAATATGAACAGAGGTCATTAACTCGAACAATTTTACTTCCCCTTGACCCTTCGAGTCGTTGTCGTGGCCACGCCCATGGACACACCATGAACGGCGTTCACAAGGCGGACCCCAGGAGGGGGCACATGAACAGTCTCGACTGGACCGTGCTCATCGGTTACTTCGGTGTGATGGTCGCGATCGGCCTCTGGTCGCACAAGCGCGTTGACAACGTCAGCGACTTCTTCACCGCCGGCGGCAAGATGCCATGGTGGCTCTCAGGCATCTCGCACCACATGTCCGGCTACAGCGCGGTGATGTTCACCGGATACGCGGGCATCGCCTACAAGTACGGTGTCACGTCCTTCGTGACCTGGTCCCTCCCGATCGCCATCGGCATCTTCATCGGCGCCAAGCTCTTCGCGCCGCGCCTGAACCGGCTGCGGTCCAAGCTCCATGTCGCCTCGCCGCTCGAATACCTGAAGAACCGGTACAACCTGAAGACGCAGCAGGCCCTGGCCTGGTCCGGCCTGCTGCTGAAGATCGTGGACGTCGGCGCCAAATGGGCCGCCATCGCCACCCTGCTCTCCGTCTTCACCGGCATCTCGCTCAACCAGGGCATCCTGATCACCGGCATCATCACCGGCATCTACTGCACGATCGGCGGCCTCTGGGCCGACGCCCTGACCGAGCTGGGGCAGTTCATCATCCAGCTGCTGGCCGGGCTCGCGATGCTCATCGCGGTCATGGGCAAGCTCGACGGCTTCAGCACGCTGTGGACGGTCTGGGACAAGCCGGAGCTCCAGGGCCACGCCGACGCGACCGCCGGACCGTACACGGTCACGTTCCTGCTGGCGTTCCTCTTCATCAAGACCTTCGAGTACAACGGCGGCATGTGGAACCAGGCGCAGCGCTACATGGCGACCGCCAACGCCCGCGAGGCCACCCGCTCGGCGCGGCTCTCCGCCATCCTGTGGTTCGTCTGGCCGCTGGTCCTCTTCTTCCCCATGTGGTGCGCGCCGCTGCTCATCGAGGCGAAGAAGCCGGACGCCTCCGACTCGTATGCGCTGATGACCGAGCAACTGCTGCCGCACGGTCTGCTGGGCCTGGTCATCGTGGGCTTCTTCTCGCACACCATGGCCATGTGCTCCTCCGACGCCAACGCCATCTCCGCGGTCTTCACCCGGGACATCGCACCGGTGCTCTCCAAGAAGGCCAGAAGCTGGTCGGAGCGGGCCGGGCTGATCGCGGCCCGGCTGTCGACGATCTCCTTCCTGGCGCTGTCGATGGCCATCGCGACGCAGGTCAACTCGCCCACCTTCAAGGACATCATCACCGTCGTGATCAAGTGGGTGGCGGGTCTGATGGGCCCGATCGCGATTCCGTTCATGCTGGGTCTGCTGCGTACGTTCCGTAAGTCGGGACCGACCGCGGCGCTCACCAGCTGGGCGGCGGGCCTTATCGCCTTCTTCTTCCTCAACTACGAGATCGACGGTACGGCCAGGACCGATGTGGCCCTGCAGTACCAGGTCTCCGTACCGCTCGCGATCTCGCTGGTGCTCTACATCTCGATCGGCTTCCTCAAGCCGGAGGACACCCCCGAGCGGGACGCGGTCATCGCCCGGATCAACACGGACGACGACGGTCCCGACTCGGGGCTCGCCGCCCGGGCCGTGCCGGCGCCGGCGGAGCCCGCCGACGCGAAGGTGCTGGGCCGCGAGGGCGCGGACGGCTGACATACACCGGTACGCAGGAGGGCCCGGCTCCCACATGGGACTCGGGCCCTCCTGCGCACTCGGGCCCTCCTGCGCACTCGGGCCCTCCTGCGTACCGAGGTCAGGTTCGCGGGTAGCGGGCCAGCCAGCCGGGTGCGGTCACCGTGGGGCCGTGCAGGGCCGGGCCCTGCGTCATCTCCATCGCGAAGTCGTCGGCGAGCTCCAGGATGGTGGCGCGGCCCTCCAGTTCGGAGAGCCAGGCGGGCGGCAGTGCGGTCTCGCCGTGCAGCGCTCCGAGCAGTGAGCCGGTCAGCGCGCCGGTGGTCTCCGAAGGGCCGTCGTGGTTCACGGCCAGGCGCAGGCCGTGCCGGATGTCCTCGCCGACAAGAGCGCAGTAGACGGCGATGGCGAGGGCGTCCTCGGCGTTGTGGCCGTCGCCGATGGAGGCGATCCTGGCGGGGCTCGGTATGCCCTGGCGTACGGCGCCGAGCGCGTGCTTGAGGCCGTCCGTGACGGGCTGGTGGCCGGGGCGCGCGGCCAGCTGGGCCAGGGCGCGCTGCACGGAGCCGTCGAGGGTCTCGCCGCGGGCCAGACCGTGCACGATGACGGCGAGCGCGCCGGCGGAGAGATACGCGGTCGGATGGCCGTGGGTCTGGGCCGCGCACTCCACGGCGAGCTGACACACCAACTGCGGCTCCCAGCCGACGAGCAGCCCGAACGGCGCGGAGCGCACCAGTGCGCCGGCGTCGCGCGCGGAGGGGTTCTTGGGTGCTTCGAGCGTGCCCATGTTCTCGTCGCCGAGCCCGGTGAGACAGGCCGCCGCGGGTTCGCGGCGGGTGTAGAGCCACTCCTCGCGGGCGAGCCAGCCATTGTCCTTGCGGCGCTCGTCCGGGCCCCAGTCGCGCTGGGTGGCCGCCCATCTCAGATGTGCGCGGTGCACATCGGTGGGCGGGTGCCAGGCGCCGGTGTCACGGCGCACCTGGGCGCGTATCAGCCCGTCGACGGTGAAGAGGGTCAGCTGGGTCGCGGAGGTGACGGCGCCGCGGCAGCCGTGGGCCGGCACGAAGTCGCTGACGGCCTCCGGGCCGTGAGCCTCGCGTATCTCCTCGATGGTGAGCGCGGAGACTCCCGCGCCGAGCGCGTCGCCGATGGCGCCGCCGAGCAGGGCCCCGCGCACCCGCGCACGGAAGTCCTGCTGCTCGGCACGGCCCCAGACGGCCGTGGCTGCTGCGCTCACCGCGCGTCCCTCCCTGGGCTCCCGAACATCGAACATATGCCTGGCGCAGCACTGTAATCGACCCGGATCGGTCGGTTCAGAGGCCGGAACGGGATCGCTACGGTATGTGGACAGAAGGGCTTCTGGTCTGCTTTGCACCCTTTGTTCGGCGGTGTCACCACTCAGTCGGTGGATGTCACCGCTTCATCGGTGGACGTCACCGCATCCTGTGTCTCGATGAGGTCGCGCAGCGGCGGCTGCAGCCCGGCGGTGTCCCCGCCCAGTTCCCGGTACCGCTCGAGATCGGCGAGGGCCTGTTCCCGGCGGCCGGTGGCCAGATGCACCGAGGCCCGGCGTCCGTACGCCCAGCTGTACGCCGGATCGAGCGCGATCGCCCGGTCCAGCTCCGTCCGTGCCTCCTCCAACCGCTCCAGGTCCTGGAGGGCCGCGCCGCGCTCGGCGGCGATCCACGCCTTGTCCGGCTGGAGTCCCGCTGCCTGCGCCAGGTCCGCCAGCGCCTCCTCGAACCGGCCGAGCCCGCGCATTGCCTGGCCACGGCTGCCGACGATCCAGCCGTCGTCGGGGGTCAGCACGGCCGCGCGGTCGTAGTCCGCGATCGCCTCCTCGTACCGCTCCGCGCGCCGGTGGGCCTCCCCGCGCAGCGTGAGATGGGCCGCGTGATCCGGCGCGAGGGTCACCGCCCTGTCGAGGTCGGCGAGTTCACCGTCGAGATCTCCGAGCGCCCGCCGCACCCCGGCCCGTACCGACAGGGCGAAGGTGTCGTCGGGATCCAGCTCGAGCCCGCGGTCCAGGTCCGCCAGCGCCTCCTCGTAGCGGTGCATCCGCTCGTGGGCCCGGCCCCGGGAGACATGGGCATAGCCGTAGTCCGGGGCGACTACGAGGGCCTGGTCGTAGTCCGCGAGCGCCTCCTCGTACCGCTCAGCCAGCTGGTGCGCGTAGCCCCGCTGCGCCAGCGCCCACTCCTTGAACCGCGCGCTCGCCACCGCCCGGTCCAGGGCCGCGAACTCCCCTGCGCTGTCGCCGCGTTCCCGGTGGATCTCGGCCAGCCTGATCAGCGCCCACACATACTCCGGAGTCAGCTCCACCGCACGGTCCAGGTCCGCCAGCGCCTCCTCGGTCCTGCCCAGCGCCTGCTTGGCCATGGCGCGACTGCCCAGCGCCCAGGAGTAGGCCGGGTCGAGCGCGAACGCCCGGTCGAACTCCGCGATCGCCTCCTCGGACCGCCCGTCGTGCCGCAGGATCTCGCCGCGCTCGCCGACGATCCACGGATTGTCCGGATCGAGCGCCCCGGCCCGGTCGATGTCCGCGAGGGCTCCTTCGGTGTCCGCGAGCGCGCGCCGCACCTGCGCCCGCCGCACCAGCGACCACACATGGCCGGGCGCGATCTCGAGGGCCCGGTCCAGATCCGCCAGTGCTTCCTCGTCGCGCCCCATCGCATGCCTGGTCAGGGCGCGGCTGGAGAGCGCCCAGGTGTCGTCGGGGTCGAGTGCGAGCACCCGGTCGAACTCGGCGACGGCCTCCTCGGACCGCCCAGCGAGGCGGTAGGTCTCACCCCGTCCGTAGTACGCCCGCCGGCACTGCCCGTCCAGGGTGATCGCCTGCTGGTAGTCGCGCAGCGCCTCGTCGTACCGGCCGGTGTTGCGGCGGTCCCGCCCCCGGATCACCAGGGCCGCCACCCGCCCCTCGTCGTCCAGTTCGCCCCGGGCGAGCATCAACCCCAGCACTTCCGCACTCCGGTGCTGCTCGTCCTCGAGCGCGGCGAGGCAGTCCCTGCCCCAGGTGCGCAGTACGCCGCTGTCGCCGTCGCCGCCCGCGTCCGCGACGGTCTGCGCCCAGAGGCGGGCCGGCACCGTCCCTGCGTCGCAGGCGTCGATCCCGTCCCGCAGCACGATCGGCAGCGCCGTCCGCGGCTGCGCGCACAGCAGGTGGTACGTCTCCTCCAGCTTCAGCTCGCGCCAGGCGTCCTGCCGCCAGCGCTCGTCCGGCTCCAGGCCCTCCCCGGCGGCCGCCCGCCACCCGGCGAACGCCTCCGCCAGCCGGGTGTGCCCGGTGCGCCAGCGCTGCGGTGAGCTGTTGCGCTGCAGCCGCAGCATCGGCTCCCGTACGACGTCGTGGTACTGGGCCCGGCCGCCGCGGTCGCTCACGAACGGCATCTCGCGCAGCCAGCGGAAGAGTCCCGCCCCGTCCCCTTCGACTCCGACGTCGACGGCCGCCCGGAAGACGTCCTCGTTCAGGCGGCGCGGCAGCGCGCCCTCGAGCGCCGCGGACCGGCGGACCGGATCGCTCTCCCACTTCAGGAAGCGCTCCACGGCGGTGGCGCTGGGGTCGTCCACGCGGCCCGGGTTCCCGGCGAGGCCGGCGTTCTCGGCGAGGCCGGCGGCGAGGGTGGAGACAAGAACCGGAAGCCGGCCGGAGAGCATCAGCACTTCCCGTACCACCTTCTCGTCCTCCACGCCCTTGGCGGTGAGGAACTGGCGGGCCTCGGACTCGGTGAAGGGGGCGAGCGGGAGATCCGTCACGAAGTCCACGCAGTCGGCCCAGCAGTTGGGGTCGAGCGGCCGCTGCCCGGCCGTCGTGACGACGACCTGGGCCGGCGGTGAGCCGTACCGGTCGGTGGTCATCAGATCGCGCAGCCAGGTGTCGAGGAACGGCCCGGTGCGTTCGTACGTGTCGAAGAAGAGCGTGAACCACGGGACGTCGGCCGCCACCCGCTTCAGCTCGGCGACCAGGACGGGGGTGAGCGCCTTGAGCGGTTCGAGGACCAGCTGTACGTCCTCCTGCTTGCCGAAGCGTGCGCTGAGGGCAGCGCGTAAGTGGTCGGCGCCCCGGGCGAGTTGGGCGGGGTCGACGGCCCCGGCGAGCGAGCCGATGCCCGGCACCGTGCCCAGTGCGACGAGGCCGGCCTGTGCTGCGACCATGCTGCCCGCGGAAGGCGGCTGCGGCTGACCGTCCGACACCGCGGTGGACAGGGCATCCGCCTCGTAGCGCCGCTGACGGTAGGTCGCGAGGAGCCGGTCCAGCGCCTTCAACTCATGGCCTGCTGCGCGAATTGGGCACTGAGCGCCGCCAGCGCCTCCGGCACGCTGTTCACGGTCTCGTCCATGGTGGCGGTGAGCGCGCGGCGCTCGCGGGCCGTCTCCACCAGTTCGCGTACGAGGGAGGACTTGCCGACGCCCGCGTTGCCGTGGATATGGAAGAGGAAGCGATGGCGGACGTCCAGCGGCGAAACGTCGAAGTTCTCCCGGAACAACGCGATTTCACCACGGCGTCCCACGAATCCCGCGCGCCTGCGCATCTTGATCAGCTCGTGCATCGACGGGCGTGCCGACCCCATGGTCCCCCTCCGAATAGTCCCCCTTCACGGTCCGGGACCAGTCTGTCAGCCCGTCGCGGCATGCGGAACGAAGTCCCCGGGCGCGGGCGCGAGGGGCGTGAAGGAGGTCAACGCCCTACCCGTCCGAGGCATCGGCGGGCGCCAGCGCCGCCGTGGCCTCGGCGAGCCTGCTGCGGAACCTCTCCAGCTGTCCGGTGTCCGCGCCCGGACAGCCGAGGAGTTCCGTCACCGCGTCGAGCGCGTCCGCCGGGTCCTCCCAGGCCGGATCTCCGGCCAGGAACTCCTCCAGGAGGGCGTCTGCCCTCTCCCACTCGCCCTGCCCGCAGAGGACCACCATCAGTTCGCCGGCCTCGGTGCAGGTGAGTGCCGCCGGGTCGGTACGGGGGTAGTGCCGTTCGGCGTCCCTCCACAGCTCCGCGGCCTGCTGTACGCCCTGGGTACGGCTGACCACCAGCGCGAGATAGTACGAGCCTTCGCTCGGCTCCTCGGTGAGAAGGCGCTCGGCGGCTTCCCTGGCCGGCTCGAAGCGCCCCGTCAGCCGACACGCCTCGGAGCGCAGCCCCAGGAAGTCGACAGGCTCCGCACCCTCCCGCTCGGCCAGGTCCAGTGCAGCCAGGGCCTCTTCCGGACGGCCCAGGAAGAGCAGCGCCGAGGCCCTCTTGCGGTGCACCCAGGCGGAGCCGAAACCCAGTTGGAGACAGCGGTCGAGGCCGGCGAGGGCACGCTGAAGCCGCCCGGTTGTCAGGTCCAGTGCTGCCCGTCGTACGTACGCCCAGACATACTCGGGATCCACCTCGATCGCCCGGTCCAGATCCGCGTACGCCTCCTCGAACCGTCCCATGGCTCTGTGGACCCCACCGCGGTCGGCCAGGATCCAGGCCTCTTCCGGCTGCAGTTCGTCTGCGCGGTCGAGATCCGCCAGCGCCTCCTCGTACCGGCCCAGAGCACGTCGGGTCTGGCCGCGGCTGCCCAACGCCCACCCGTAACCGGGATCGAGGACGATCGCGCGGTCGAAGTCCGCCAGCGCCTCCGGGTAGCGACCCGCTACCCGGTGCGCCTCGCCGCGCTCCGCGAGTGTCCAGGCATTGCCGGGTTCGATCTCCACCGCCCGGTCCAGATCGGCGCGTTCACCGTCGGCGTCGTCGAGCGCGCGGCGGACCCTGCCGCGCTCGACCAGCGCCCACGCATACTCGCCGTCGAGGTCCAGTGCATGGTCCAGGTCAGCCAGGGCCTGCGCGAACCGGCCGGCCTCGCGATGGGCCCTCCCGCGGCCGGCGAAGGCGAAGGCGTAGTCGGGGGCGCGGTCGATCGCGACGCCGTAGGCCGCGATCGCTTCGTCGTACCGGCCGTCCAGCCGGTAGGTGTCCCCGCGCTGCCCCGGGATCCACGCAGTGTCCGGGCTCAGCTCCTCGGCCCGGTCCAGATCCGTCAGCGCACCCGGAATGTCCCCGAGACGCCCCCGGGCTTGGGCTCGTCTGACCAGCGCCCATGGGTAGTCGGGGTCAAGCTGTATGGCGCGGTCGAAGTCCACCAGCGCCTCGGCGTACCTGCCCCGCTGCTGGTTCGTCTGGCCACGGCTGGCGAAGGACCAGGCGTCCGTGGGATCGAGCTCCAGAGCACGGTCGAGGTCCGCGACCGCCTCCTCGAACCGGTCCGCCAAACGGTGCGTCTCGCCGCGCTCCCTGATGATCCACCAGGTGCCGGGCCGCAGTTCGTCGGCCCGGTTCATATCGGCCAGGGCCAGGTCGAACTCGCCGAGCGCCTGGCGGGTGAGCCCGCGGCCCAGATACGCCCTGGCCCGCCCGGGTTCGAGCGCGATGGCACGCTCGTAGTCGAGGAGCGCCGCCGGATACTCCTGGGCGTCACGCAGGTCCCGGGCCCGCGCCACCAGGGCGCTCACCTGGCCCTCGGTGTCGAGCCCGGCACGGGAGAGCAGCAGGCCCAACACGCGTATCGTGCCCCGCTTTTCGTCCGCGAGGGCGGCGAGGCAGTCCTCGCCCCACTGCCTGAGCGCGTCCGCGTCAGCGTCCTCGCCCGCCTCCGCCAGGACCTGTCCCCAGCGGCGGGCCTCCGCCGTGCTGTCGTCGCACGCGTCCACACCGTCCCGCAGGACCGTCGGCAGCGCACCCTGCGGCTGGGCGCACAGCAGGTGGTACGACTCCTGGAGACGCAGCTCGCACCAGCGCGCCTGCTCCCACAGTTCCTCGGGGTCCACCCCGGCTCCAGCGGCCTCCCTCCAGCCGGCGAAGGCTTCGGCGAGCCGGGTGTGCAGTGAACTCCAGCGCTGCGGCGAACTGTTGCGCTGCAGACGCAGCATCGGATTGCGTACGACATCGTGGTACTGGGCGCTGCCCCCGCGGTCGGACACGAACGGCAGCGACCGCAGCCAGCCGAAGAGTCCGGCCGCGTCCGCTTCGACCGCCGCCCGGAATACATCCTCGTTGAGGCGCCGCGGCAGGGCGCAGGCCAGGGCAGCCGCACGCCGGACCGGGTCCTGCTCCCATTTGAGGAAGCGGCCGACGGCGGTGGCGCTCGGATCGCCGACGTCAGCGGGATCGGCGGGCTGGTTCTCGGCGAGGGTGGACACCAGGACCGGCAGCCGGCCGGAGAGCCGCAGTACGTCCTGTACCACCCCTTCGTTCACCACACCCTTCGCGGCCAGGAGCTGGCGGGCCTCGGACTCGGTGAAGGGCTCCAGCGGCAGATCGGCGACGAAGTCCATATGGTCGGCCCAGCAGCCGGCGTCGAGCTGCCGCTGCCCGGCCAGCGTGACGATGACATTCGCGGGCAGCGCGCCGTACCGCTCAGTGGTGATGAGATCCCGCAGCCATGTATCGAGGAAGGGGCCGGTGCGTTCGTACGTGTCGAAGAAGAGCGTGAACCACGGTACGCCGGCAGCGAGCCGGCCCACCTCCGCCACCAGGACCGGGGTGAGGACCTGAAGCGGGTCCATCACCAGCTGTACATCCTCCTGATTACGGAAGCGCGCACTGAGCGCGGCCCGCAACCGGTCGGCCCCCTGGGCCAGATGGGCCGGGTCGACGACCCCGGCCAACGCGCCGATTCCGGGCACCATACCGAGCCCGAAGAGACCCGCCTGGGCGGCGGCCATCGACCCGGCGGACGGGCCCGGGGGCTGCTGTGGGTCGAGCACCGCGACGGATGCCGACTCCGCCTCGTACCGCCGTTCGCGGTAGGTCGCCAGCATCCGCTCCAGGGCCTTGAGAGCGTGCCCCTGCCGGGCGAAGTGCGCCCCGATCGCCGCCATCGCCTCGGGCACGCTGCTCACGGCCTCGTCGACATAGGAGGTGATCGCCTTGCGTTCACGGGACGCTTCTTGGAACTGCTGGACGAGAGAGGTCTTTCCTACGCCCGCATTGCCCCGGATGTGGAAGATGAAGCGATGCCGTTCGTCCGCCGGGGGAAAGTCGAAGTTCTCCCGGAACAGCGCCAGTTCATCACGGCGCCCCACGAATCCGGCGCGCTTGCGGCGCCGGATGAACTCCTGCATGGATGGTCCGTCTGCCCTCACCGCATCAGTCTGCCAGCGGAACGCCGGATCCGGGGCGGCTAGTCCCCCAGTACGGGCAGCAGTTCGGGCAGGTGCCCGTCGGACGCGGTGGCCGCCTGCTGTCGCTCCTGCGGCACCTCGCCGTACAGCGTCGTACGCGGCTTCGCCGGGCGGCCCGCCTCCTCCGCGATGGCGATCAGGTCTTTGATGGAGCGGTACGAGCCGTAACTCGAGCCCGCCATCCGGGAGATGGTCTCCTCCATCAGCGTGCCGCCGAGGTCGTTCGCGCCGGAGCGGAGCATCTCGGCCGCGCCCTCCTGCCCCAGCTTCACCCAGCTGGTCTGGATGTTGGTGATGTGCGGGTGCAACAGCAGCCGGGCCATCGCCGTCACAGCGCGGTTGTCCCGGCTCGTCGGCCCCGGCCGGGCGATGCCCGCGAGATAGACGGGCGCATTGGTGTGGATGAAGGGCAGCGTCACGAACTCCGTGAAGCCACCGGTCTCCTGCTGGATCTGCGCGAGCGTACGGAGATGGCCGAGCCAGTGCCGGGGCTGGTCCACATGTCCGTACATCATGGTCGAGCTGGACCGGATACCCAGCTGGTGTGCGGTCTTGACGACCTCGATCCAGGTGGCCGTGGGCAGCTTGCCCTTGGTGAGGATCCAGCGGACCTCGTCGTCCAGGATCTCCGCGGCCGTCCCCGGGATCGAGTCCAGGCCGGCCTCCTTGGCCGCGGTGAGCCACTCGCGGATGGAAAGACCGGTCCTGGTGGCGCCGTTGACGACCTCCATCGGCGAGAAGGCGTGCACATGCATGCCGGGGACGCGCTCCTTCACGGCGCGCGCGATGTCGAAGTACGCCGTACCGGGCAGGTCGGGGTGGATGCCGCCCTGCATGCACACCTCGACCGCGCCGACCTCCCACGCCTGCTCCGCGCGGTCGGCGACCTGGTCGAGGGAGAGGGTGTACGCGTCCGCGTCCGTACGCCGCTGGGCGAAGGCGCAGAAACGGCAGCCCGTGTAGCAGACATTGGTGAAGTTGATGTTGCGCGTGACGATGTAGGTGACGTCGTCGCCGACCACGTCACGGCGCAGCTCGTCCGCGATCCGGGTGAGCGCGTCCAGTGCCGGCCCGTCCGCGTGCAGCAGCGCGAGCGCCTCGTCGTCGGTGAGCTCGGTCGGGTCGTCGGCGGCTGTCGCGAGCGCGGCGCGTACATCCGTATCAATACGGGACGGCACCATGCCGGGCACGGCTGCCTCCCGAAGCGCCTCCCAGTCCCCGTACACCTCGTCGAAGTCGTCGCGCCGGTCGGAGGTCCGGCCTTCCGTATCGATCGTGCGGTGCAGATCGGTCCGCCCGGTGGAGGTGAACCCTTCGTCGGGCTCCTGCCACGGGTGCCCCTCGACACGGGCGTCCTGGTTCGCCAGCCCGGTCTCCGGATCGGCGAGCGCGCGGACATGCGGCAGCAGCCGCGGGTCCAGCCAGGGCTCACCGCGCTGAACGAACTCCGGGTACACGCAGAGGCGCTCTTCGAGCCGGAAGCCCGCCGCCGCCGACCGCTCGGCCAGCTCGTCGATCTGCGGCCAGGGCCGCTCGGGGTTCACATGGTCGGGGGTCAGCGGCGATACCCCGCCCCAGTCGTCGATGCCGGCGCCGATGAGGCGTGCGTACTCGCCCGCCACCAGGTTCGGCGGCGCCTGGAGGCAGGCGGAGGGCCCCATGATGTGCCGGGCGACGGCGACGGTGGCGACCAGCTCGTCCAGCTCGGCGTCCGGCATGCCGCGCATCGCCGTGTCCGGCTTGGCGCGGAAGTTCTGCATGATCAGTTCCTGGATGCCGTGGTACGCACGGGCGACGCGCCGCAGCGCGAACAGCGAGTCGGCGCGCTCCTCGTACGTTTCGCCGATCCCGATCAGCAGCCCGCTGGTGAAGGGCACGGAGCTGCGCCCGGCATCCTCCAGCACCCGCAGCCGGACGGCGGGCTCCTTGTCCGGCGACCCGTAGTGCGGTCCGCCCGGCTCGCTCCACAGCCGGGTCGCCGTGGTCTCCAGCATCATGCCCATGGAGGGCGCGACCGGCTTGAGCCGCTGGAAGTCCGTCCACGACATGACGCCGGGGTTGAGATGCGGCAGCAGCCCGGTCTCCTCCAGGATGCGGATCGCCATGGCCCGTACGTACGCGATCGTGTCGTCGTAGCCGTGCGCGTCGAGCCACTCCCGGGCCTCGGGCCAGCGGTCCTCGGGCTTGTCCCCGAGCGTGATCAGCGCTTCCTTGCAGCCCAGTTCGGCCCCGCGCCGGGCGATGTCGAGGACCTCGTCCGGCGACATGAACATCCCGTGGCCCGCGCGGCGCAGCTTGCCGGGGACGGTGACGAAGGTGCAGTAGTGGCACTTGTCGCGGCACAGCCGGGTGAGCGGGATGAACACGCTCTTCGAGTACGTGATGACACCGGCGCGGCCCGCGGCCTCGAGCCCGGCGTCCCGCACCCGCGCGGCGGACGCGGTGAGGTCTTCGAGATCGTCTCCCCGCGCCTGCAGCAGCACGGCGGCCTCGGTGACGTCCAGCGCTACCCCGTCCCTGGCTCGCTTGAGGGCGCGGCGCATGGCGTTCTCGGTGGGGCGTACGGGGCGCACGGGCTGGTGATCCGTCATGGACCGAGCATACGAGCGCGGGAGGAGGGGAAGTAGCTGACCTCGGGCGGAGGGGCACGGCCGAGGGGTGATGACCTGAGTGACCTGAGTACCTACGCCTAAGCATGCTGGGCACGACCACGCATGTCCGGGCCGTGCGATGGACCGTAGCTTCAGTCTCATGATCGACGACCTTGAGATGTCCGACTCCCCCGCGAGGGCGGTGGTCCGCAGGGCTCTCGACGTGGCGTGGTGGGCGTTCATCGTGCTCATTTCCGCGCCGCTGCTGCTTGTGCTCGGCCTGGTCATCACGTACCAGGTGGAGCGCGCCACACCGGAGGACTATCCCCGCGTCGCCCCCGAGGAGATGATGCGCCGCGCCACCAGCCGCTCCCAGGACGCGTACGAGGTGCTGGGCTTCGACCGCGTTGTGCCGCCGGGCGTGGTGGAGATCGGGGTGGGCACGGAGAACTATCTCTCGACCGACTCCTGCCACCCGGGCGGGCTCGAGGGCATGGCCGATGATCCCGTGGCCGGTGCGTACGGGCTGCACCACGGCTGGGCCCTGGACAAGGTCTCCGAGAAGGAGGCCCTGCCCGCGTTGCGGAGGTTGCACGACCATTTGAAGGACACGGGCTGGCACATCAGCGAGTACGGGGAGTTCCAGACCGGCGACGAGTGGAACCTACGGGCGGAGCGGGACGGCCGGGCGGGAGACGGCGGGAACGAGACGCTGTCCTTCACCTGGCGTGCGGAGAACCAGCGGTTCTCCGGGGGCAGCGGGATGCCCTGTGCGTACGACCCCAAGGAGGCGTACGGCGATTCGCTGACCGGCGTCCATCCTCCGGAGCTCCGTCCGGGCGGGGGCCAGGACTGATGTCACAGGCGTCACCGAGGTCACAAGATGACGCGTCAGCAAGTGTTGGCGATTTCCCGCGATTTGATCGTTTTGATTCCATTGCATTCGAAAACTGGTTCGTGGCAACATGCCGTGCATGACCAGCAACGGGGACGGCATATCGGAGCCCGAACAGCCCTTGCGGCTGACGGATTTGGCCGATTCGGTACCAGATTCAACTGCCGTAGGGACTGCGCCAACGGTTCCCGCCGAGGATCAACTTACTCGGGCTCGCAGGGAATTTGCAGTATTGCTCGGGGAATTCCGGCGTACTGCGGTACTGGTGCCGTTCGATGCGTACGGGAGCCTGTGGACCGCGGACCAGGGCGGGGTTCGCTGGATCTGCGCGTTCTCGGACGAAGAGGCGCTGGCACGGTTTGCACGTGCGCAGGGGAACGCCGAACGGGAGTGGACGTACCAGACGATCCTGGGCGCGCGGCTGCTGGATGTGATGGTGCCGATGCTGCCGGGGCCGGCAGGCGTGGCACTCGACGCAGGCAGTGACGAAGGCATGCTGTTCCCGCCCGTCCAGGGCATCGTGCCCGACGCCGCGGCGGTAGGCCTCGGGGCGATGGAATGACTGGCAGCGATCCTGATCTCGCGGCACCGGCAGCGGCGCTGGCCGAGATCGCGAACGGCATCAATCTGGCGCATGCCGAGTTGAAGGACCTCGGGATGATCGGCGAGGCATCGACCGGGCGAGGTTTCTCGGATGTTGCTTTGTCGGGGCTGGAGTTGGGGCACGGCGAACTGGCCGCGGAGTTCCAGACGTTCTGTGATCGCTGGGAGTGGGGCGTACGCGCGCTGACCTTGCGCGGGAATGGCTTTGCGCTGGGGGTGGGTCTGTCGGCCGGCTCGTACGCCGAGCAGGAGCAGTACATCAAGGACTCGATCAAGATCGGCGTGAACTCGGTGAACGGGAACCCGCACTTGAGCGAGGACGACGTCAAGGGCATGAGCTGGGACAAGATCAGCACCCAGTCCGCGTACGACGGCGCGACCTGGAGCGCCGAGTCCTTCTCGGAGGCCCAGAAAGAGGTCAACAAGACCTGGAAGAACACCGGGTACGACGTGATGGACGCGGGGCTGGACTCCGCGGAGCGCTCCGGTCTGATCGACCCGGAGTTGCGTGATAAGACGGACAAGCAGATGCGCGAGGTGTTCGATCCGTCGGAGGAGACGATCGCGCAGGCTGAGCAGCCGCGGTGGGGGGAGCACGGCTGATGCCGGACTGGGGAAAGCTGGTCGACGAGGGCATCGACGCCGTAGGCGACGGGATCGACAAGGCCAAGGAGAAGGCCGGCGAAGGCGTCGACTGGGCGACGGACAAGGTCGGTGACGGACTTGACCACATGGGCCAGCACACGATGGCCGACGTGGTCGAGGACTGGGGCGATCGCACCGCCTCATCCCTGGGCGCAGAAGTCGGTGAGCAGCAGCTCGGCGAGACCGAGGAAGCGAACGAGCTGATCCACGGCAACCCCGGGAAGATCGCCGAGTCGGTGAAGAACCTGCGGGACTTCCAGAAGGCGTTCGACCTGGTCGGCGGCGGGATGAAGAAGCTCGACTCCAGTCACTGGAAGGGCGAGGCGGCCGACACCTTCCGGGAGAAGTTCTCCACCCTGCCCACCGACTGGCTGCACGCGGCGGACGCCTTCGAGGACGCCGCCAAGGCACTGGAGACGTATTCCAAGTCGATCACCAGCGCGCAGGACAAGGCCAGGGAAGCGATCGCCCTGTACAAGGAGGGCGACGAGTCCTCGAAGAAGGCAACCGAGGAGTACAACAAGAAAGTCAACGCCTACAACGCCGCCCGTAATGGCGACCACCCGCTGCCCGACCCCGGTGAACTCTCCGATCCGGGCGAAGCCAAGCGGGAGCGGGCGCGAGAGATCCTCACAGAAGCCCGCCACCACCGCAACGAAGCAGCCGAGACGGCGAAGACGGCTGTGACGGCAGCGATGGCGCACGCTCCGAAGGAACCCACCGGCCGCGAGAAGCTCAATCTCGAGCTCATGGACTACAGCCTGGGCCAGAGCTTCGAGCTGACGCACTTCGCCGGCGGCGTCGCCAAGGGCACTGCGGGCCTGCTCAACTTCGTCCGGTCGGTGGACCCGATGGACCCGTACAACCTGACGCACCCGGCCGAGTACTACAAGGGCCTCAACATGACGCTCGCCGGGCTGGCTTCCACCGCCGTCAACCCGGACCGTGCGCTGAAGAACGCGTGGGATGCGGCGAAGGGCGACCCGTCCGAGTTCTTTGGCCGGTTCGTCCCCGAGCTCATCGGCACCAAGGGCGCGGGCAGCCTCAAGGGGCTGCTGCGAACCGGCGCGAAGGACTTTGCTGAGCACCCGCGCGGGAAGGGCCGCGACGGCCACGAGAAGGACCCCAACGACACCAGCCGCGAGGAAGGGGAGAAGAAGTGCAAGAAGGACCCGGTCGATGTCGCGACAGGTCGGATGATCCTCCCGCAGACGGACATCGCCCTGCCCGGCTCACTCCCGCTTGTCTTCCGGCGCACCTTTGAGTCCTCGTACCGCGCGGGCGGCTGGCTCGGCCCGACCTGGGCGAGCACGCTTGACCAGCGCCTGGAGATCGACTCCGAGGGCGTGGTGTTCGTCTGCGAGGACGGGAGCCTGTTGGCGTATCCGCATCCAGCACCCGGCGTCCCGGTTATGCCCACGCACGGCCGGCGCTGGCCCCTGGACCGCGACGCCGATGGGGACTACACGGTCACGAACCCCGACACTGGTCAGCTCTGGCACTTCGCGGCCAATACGGACGAGCTGGCGCTGCTGGTCCAGATCGACGATCGCAACGGCCGCTGGATCGCCTTCGAGTACGACGAGATCGGCACGCCGACCGCGATCGCGCACCACGGTGGCTACCACCTGAAGCTCACTACCGATGAGGGCCGCATCACCGCCCTCCACCTGGCTTCGGCGGCTCCCGACGGCACCGACCAGGAGATCCTGCGCTACGGCTACGCCGACGGCCACCTCACCGAGATCACCAACTCCTCGGGCCGCCCAATGCGCTTCGGCTACGACGAGCACGGCCGCATCACGTCCTGGACCGACACGAACGGCAGCCACTTCGACTACGTCTACGACGACCGCGACCGATGCGTCTTCCAGTCCGGGGCAAACGGGCACCTCGAATCCCGCTTCACCTGGGACGACACCGACCCGGACAGCGGCCTTCGCATCACGTCGGTGACTGACGGGCTCGGCCACACTGAGCGATTCCTCGTCAATGACCGGGTCCAGGTCGTCGCCGAGATCGACGCGAACGGCGCCGTCACGCGGTTCGAGCGCGACCGCTACAACCGGCTGCTGTCGGTGACGGATCCACTCGGTCACGTGAGCCGTTCGACCTATGACGAGTCGGGCCGCCCGACTACGGTTGTGCGTCCCGACGGGCGGGAGGTGTATGCGGATTACGACGAGTTGGGACTTCCGGTGCGCGTTACCGGCGCGGGCGGGACGGTAACGCGGCAGACGTATGACGAGCGGGGCAACCGCACGTCGGTGACGGACGCGTCGGGGGCAACAACGCGGTTCTCGTACGACGAAGCGGGACACCTCACATCGGTGACGGACCCACTTGGCCACAGCTCTTCCGTGCGTTGCAACAAGGCGGGGCTGCCGGTCGAGATCAGCGACCCGCTGGGTACGACGACGCAGTACGGACGCGACGCCTTCGGCCGTCCTGTCGCCATCACCGACCCGCTCGGCGCAGTCACGCGCCTTGAGTGGACCGTTAACGGCAAACTCGCGCGGCGCATCGAGCCGGACGGCAGCGAGCAGTCCTGGGTCTACGACGGCGAAGGCAACTGTCTGTCGCACACCGATGCCGTGGGTGGCGTCTCCACCTGCGAGTACGCGGACTTCGACCTGCTGGTGGCCCGTACCGGGCCGGACGGCGTGCGGTACGAGTTCAGCCATGACTCCAATCTCCTGCTGACTCAAGTCACGAACCCGCAGGGGCTGACCTGGAGCTACGAATACGACCCGGCCGGACGCCTCATATCCGAGACCGACTTCGATGACCGCAGACTCGCGTACAGGTACGACCCGGCCGGCCGATTGGTCAGCCGGACCAACGGGGCAGGCCAGACGACCAGGTTTGAGTACAACCCTCTGGACCAGCCCCTCCGCAAGGAGGCCGAAGGTGCGGTCACCACCTTCGAGTACGACATCTTCGATGAACTGGCGATAGCGACGAACTCGGACGCAACGCTGCTCCAGTTGCGTGACCGGTTCGGACGCCTCAAGTCCGAGACCGTGGACGGTCGCAAGATCACCTTTGAGCACGATGCCGTTGGCCGCCGGACAGGCAGGACGACGCCGAGCGGGGTTGTCAGTACGTGGACGTATGACGCAGCAGGACGACGCACCGAACTCACGACGTCGAGCCGCACACTCACCTTCGAACTCGACGCCGCGGGCAGGGAGCTGGCCCGCCACATAGGCGCGACGCTCACGGTCCGGCATGCCTTTGACGCGATGGGCCGCCTCACCGACCAACATGTCATCGGTCAGGGACGCGATCTTCAGCGTCGCGGCTACACATACCGAGCGGACGGTAATCTCGTCGCCATCGACGACCAGCTCTCGGGTGCCAGGAGCTTCGACCTGGACGCGGCAGGCCGGGTCACGACGGTCCACGCGACGAACTGGACGGAACGGTACGCGTACGACACGGCCGGCAACCAGACCGAGGCGTCGTGGCCTGCTCCGCACCCTGGCCAGGAGGCCACGGGGACGCGCGCCTACACGGGCACACACATCAACCGAGCCGGAAACGTGCGCTACGAGCATGATGCGCAGGGCCGGATCGTGCTCCGCCAGAAGACTCGTCTCTCGCGCAAGCCGGACACTTGGCGGTACGAGTGGGACGCAGAAGACCGGCTGACGGCCGTGACCACGCCGGATGGTGCGGTGTGGCGCTACTTGTACGACGCGCTGGGCCGCCGCATCGCCAAGCGTCGCCTTGGCGATGATGGCCAGACGATCCTGGAGCAGGTGGTCTTCACCTGGGACGGCGTAACCCTCTGCGAGCAGACCACCGAGAGCGAGACACTGCCGAATCCGGTCACGCTCACCTGGGACCACGACGGTCTGCGTCCGCTTGCCCAGACGGAACGCATCCTCGGGGCGGACGCCCCGCAGCAGGCCATCGACGAGCGTTTCTTCTCGATCATCACCGACCTGGTCGGAACCCCGAGCGAACTCATCGACGAGTCGGGCGCGCTTGCTTGGCACACGCGCAGCACACTGTGGGGTACGACAACGTGGGCAACCACGAGCACGGCATACACCCCGCTCCGCTTCCCGGGCCAGTACTTTGATCCGGAAACAGGCCTGCACTACAACTACTTCCGTCACTACGACCCGGAAACTGCCCGCTACCTCACTTCGGACCCACTCGGCCTCGGACCGGCTTCCAACCCTTCGGCATACGTCCACAATCCCCACACGTGGGCCGACCCACTAGGGCTGGCACCGGACGACTGCCCTCCCAAAGGCGAGAAAACCAACCCCTTCAAACATCGGCAGGATGCAGAACGCGCCGCATTCGAAGCCGCTGGGGTCCCCTATGGCACCAAGCCTGATGCCGAATGGGCCGTCACCGGAGATGTCCGCAAGGCCCACATGCCGGGCTATTTCTATTCGGATCAACAAGCCCATTGGGGCCGGTTCCGGCAATTTGAAACCGAACACGGATCCCGAGTAGTGGTGGAGCACACTTTCGATAAAGCGGGCCCACACTTCCACGCCGGAATGCCGAAACAAGGCTCCAACCGCACTGAGGTAAACTTTGGGTGGGACAATTCACCCGGTGAACATTTTCGATATACGGACACTTGGGAACGGTACGGGAAAATAAATAAGCCCGGCGGGGACCATCACTTTTTCTACGAGGAAGGATGGGGATCTCGATGAACGATGAAAATTCTGGAGTGGACCCCGGTATGAGATTCAGCGACAGTGAGCTATTTTCTCACCTGGAAGAGCACGGTCTCGTAGTGATTGAAGGCGATCTGCCGTCAAGCGCCCCAGCTCCACTAACCGCAGTCCTTGCCGTAACAGGCGGTTACGTTCAGCCGACAGTCGCTGTCTCACACTCGGTACCGAATGTCGCCGCCGAGGTGGACCGCTGCTGGCAGGAGCAGGTCACAAGAATGGGATTGTACTCTGACGACTGCAGGTTTCTCCTGCGCCCATCAAATCCCGGCAGTGAGGCCAGGGGATGGATTCATGTGCGAGACAATGTCGCTGACCGACTTCCTTCGCGGATAGCTTCCGCCACAGGACGCCGAGAGTTTATTGCGGTCTCCCTGGACGGAAAACGCTTGTGCGCCGTTTCGCTCGAGGACGACGAAGACTGGATCGTGACTCACGAATTCACATAATATTCGAGGCCGAGTCCATTGCCGCTGGGCGTATAAGGAGAAGGTCGGCGAAGGTGTCGACTGGGCGACGGACAAGGTGTGACGGTCTTGACCACATGGGCCAGCAACGGACTATCTTGGCGCCTTGAATGACTTCCGAGCACTGGCCGAGGGGTCCACCGCTGGCTAAGCGGGCAGGGTTCGGGGTCGGCGTGGGTGACCGCGTTCGCCGCGAGTTCCGCCATGACCTGGGCCGCGGAGTCAGAGAGGTCACTGCCGTACGGGACTCCCCAGCCGTCGAGTTGATAGTCGGCCAGTTGACGGGCGAGGCATGCGCCGCTGCCGCGTGACCGCGAGGTGCTGCGTGAACTCGGCCGCAGGGGTGGCGGTTGCGGCCTTCATGTCTCTGAGCGTCAGACGACATTCAGTCGGCGTAGTCCTTGAGCTTCTGCGTCTCCAGCGTGATCCCGACCGGGTCCGGGAGCTCGACAACAGCACCGAAGGAGCGAGTGGTGATGCTTCGGTACGAGCCGCCCTCGGGCTCGGCGTGGACGGTGACCGCGTGGGTCTCACGGTCGACGAGGAGGTAGACCGGGATACCGGCTGCCGCATAGCCGTCGGGCTTCTCGACGCGGTCGCGCATGTCGGTGTCCGGGTCGCGCGAGGTGACCTCGACCGTCATCAGGACGCCGTCGGGCGCCGCCCACTCGCCCTGCAGAACGAAGTGGTCGATAGGCGCGAGAGTGCCGTCCGGACGGGCCCGCCCCCTGCGATACTTCTCGACCTTCAGGCCTTGCTCGGGGTAGAGGCGATGATCGGGCAGGCGCTGCATGCACTGTTCGAGGAGCCACATCACGATGGCTCCGTGGACGCCGTCCGGCACGGGCTTGACCTGGACCTTTCCCAAGATGAACTCCAGCCGCACCATCTCTGGCGAACGGCGGGCGAGTTCCTCGAACTCCTCGACCGACATCTGGGGCCGGGACGGCCGGGGGGTGGTCCTGGGGGTCATGGCGTCGCCTCCTCCCCTCCATGGTGCCCTGACCGGCGCATCCCGCACGCTCATGCACGACTCCTCGGGGCCAGCCCGGCAGCCATGCGTGCGGCGTCGGCGTGCGCGGCCACGTCCGCCGGGCGCGGGCCGGGGCGGAAAGTGGCCGGGATGTCGTCCTCGTCCTCGCTGCGGCAGGCCTCGCACATCCCGTTGATGAGCGGCTCGTCCTCCTCGGTCGTGTCGCAGAACATGCAGACCATGACGCTGCGCAGCACGGTCTCGGGCTCGCGGGCGGGCTTGGGCGGCATCTTGTCCTCCAGTCGTCGTTTCGCGATCCCCGCCGGGTTGTGGATCGCGTCGGGCAGTCCGTAAGTGAGGGCATTGATCAGGTGCTTCACGCTCGCGCCGTACTCCAGCCAGGTCGCGGCAAGGGGTTCCAGCCGCTCGCAGTCGGCGGCGGAGAGGGTCATCCGGGGGTCGGTACGGCCGAGGGCGGCGAGGGTTCGGTAGGCGGTGGTGCGCTGCGGTGCGGGCTCGGCGGCGGCCGGATCGGTAGCGGCCGGCTCCGTGACAGTCGGCGCATCGTCCGGGGCGTCATCAGGGGCGTCGAGCATCACGCCCCGTACGCTCCGGCAGAACTCCTGCCACCAGGCGGCACTGCGGGCGGTACGCGACCAGTACGTACGCGTCACCCAGCGCACTCCGTCGTCACGGACCACCTGCTCCTTGATCCGGCGCAGATGGCCCGCGTTCGTGAGTGCCTTGAGTGCGCTGCGGATCGCCGCCTGACCGTAGTCGGCGATGTGTTTGGCAAGGGTCTTGTGGTCCATCGCCGCGCCCTCGGGGAGGCGGTCGATGAACGCGGCGACGGCCGCTTCCCGCTTGAGCAGATGTGCGAAGTCGCCTTTGCGACGCGGGGATTGATCGGGCGCGGGACGCTTGCCGTAGCCCGGACTGGCCATGGGGTGTGCGGGCGTGGGCAGGGCACGGCTAGAGTTGAGAGAAGCCACGAGATCGGCGCCTTTTCGATCTTGGAGGTCAGACCCCGGCTGGTGCTGCTAACACCGGTCGGGGTTGTTTATTGCTGCGAACGCTAGAGGCATATGACAGCGCGTGGCAAGTTGAACACCGAAAGTCAACTCTTGTGGACATCGGGGCAGTTGGGGAGGGTGGGTGGGTTCAATCCACCAACCATTCCTCACAAAGGGGGCTCGGAGCTCGGAGCTCGAAGCCTGCGGCTCGATGGCCTCTGGATAGCAGGATGAGTAGCCGCGCGGTTCCTGGCTCAGTCCCAGATGACCTTTAAATTGCTTCCGCCGGAACCCGTCTGGGACAGCGAACCCTTCACGTGCTCGTGGGCTGCGGCGTCGCGATGGAGGCGGCGGCCACACGGCTCCGCAGGTGCCTGTGCCGGGATCACCGATCCTGGGAGAGCTTGTAGAGCTCGGCGAGGAGCCCGCCAAGATCCATAAGTTCCTGCCACGTGCCCTCTTCGCGCACCCGGCCGCCGTCGAGGACGATGATGCGGTCGGCGATGCGTGCGTTCTCCAGGTTGTGGGTGACGAAAACGGCCGCCTTCCCGGCGGCGAGTTCCTTGAAGCGGCTGATGACCAGGTGTTCGGCGCGCGGGTCCATGGCGCTGGTCGGCTCGTCCAGCATCAACACGACAGCATCTCGGTAGAAGGCGCGGGCGACCGCGATGCGCTGCCACTGCCCGCCCGACAGGTCGGTGCCGCCCCAGTTGGAGCTCGCGACCAGGGTGTCCAGCCCATATGGGACCTTGGCGATGATGCTGTTCGCGCCGGCCGCCCGAGCGGCCTCCAGGAGCAGGGCGTCGTCCTCGGTGCGTGGCTGGCCGAGGTGGATGTTGGCCCGCAGGTCCATGGGCCAGCGGGTGTAGTCCTGCGGCACGAGGCCGACCCGCGGCCAGACACTGTGCGGGTCGGCCTCGGCCAGGTCCACCCCGTCCCAGGTGACGGTGCCGCTGTTGGCCACCCGGAGCCCCGTGAGCAGGGTCGACAGGGTGGTTTTGCCGGAGCCGTTCTCGCCGACCAGCGCGATCAGTTCGCCCCGGCGGAGGGTGAGGCTGACGCTGTCGACGGCCTGGGTATCGGCGCCGGGGTAGGCGTAGGAGACGTTCTCCGCGCGGATCACGGCGGGGGCACTTGCCGGGACCTTCGTGGTCCCACGCTCGGCACGCAGGGCGTTCGCCCGGCGCAGGAACGACTGCCAGTCCTCCAGGTACAGCGACGTACGGAACAGCCTTGCTGCAGACATCACCAGCGAGGTCAGGGCGCCGGTCGAAGTGCGTACGGCCACCACGGCCGTGGCGGCGACAGCCAGGTCCGTCCGGCCGGTGGCCGCCAGCCAGCCCAGTGCGATCCAGGTGAAAGCGAGCATCAATCCGCTGATGCTCGCGCCGAGCAGGGTGACGCGCAGGACACGCGGGGCTGCACGGCGGTGAGTGGCCTTGATCCGGTCGGTGATCTGCCGGTACCAGTTGGAGAGGAAGGCGGCCATGGTGGTGGCTCGGACCTCGGCGGCGGTGCGTTGGTTGGTGGAGTAGTACCGCACCAGGTAGCGCAGGTGGTTGTCCGAGATGTTCTGGTAGTCGGCGTGGTGCTGAATGCGTGCGGTAGTGATGGCGGCCGCGCCCTTGGGCACCACCGCCAGCACGAGCAATGGCAGCAGCAGCGGATGAAGCACCGTCAGTACCCCGGCCGCAGCGACGAGCTGGGCGAGGGCGGAGACGAGGGCCTGGGCGTCGCCAATGAGGTTTTCGGTCGCCTCGGCGCCCTTACCGGCGGCCTGGAGACGGTCGGTGAAGCCGGGCCGGTCGTACGCCTCCAGCTCCACCTCCGGGGTGGCCGCCAGGATCTGGAGGTCGGCCTCGGTGGCGACCTCGGGCGAGAGGCGGGCGGAGGCGTAGACGGCGAGAGCGTCGGCCCCGGCCCGCACCCCGGTGGCGACCGCGACCACGATCAGCGCGCCGGTGGCAGCGCTCACCCGGTCGGCGACCGCGCCGGCGGCGAAGAGATGGTTCATCGCGCCGGGCAGGGCCGCGAGCGCGACAGCGGAAGAGACCGCAACGACCAGCTGGCAGACGGCAAGCCAGAGCATCGCGGACCGGTCGGCGGCCCAGCCGAGCCGTACGGCGGCGGCGAGGGTGAGTGGGAGGCGAGCGGCCATGTGCCACCAGGAGGCGTTCGCAATGTCCTCGAAGCGTGGGTCGCCCTGGTAGCCGACCTGCTGCGGGGAGCCGGAGGGTTTCGGGGCGGGTGAGGACTGCGTCACCCGCCTCATCTTGGTGCGTTCTTCAGGGCAGGAGGGCCGATTGAGCCGAAGTCGCCCGCGTGGTGGACAGGATGTCTACAGGGCCCGAAGGGCCAGTTCGATGGCGGTGATCAGGAACAGCCCCGTGCGATAAGGCGCCGTCTCGTCCGGGCTCAGTGCGGCCCGCTCGACCGTCTCGGCGAGCAAACCGGCGTCGAGATAGCCCTGGTCGATGAGGTGCAGGTCCTTCCCCCAGCCTCTTAACAACCCGGTGCCGTACTCGTGCACGGCGCGATTCATCAAGTGGCCGAAGTTCTCCCGCAGTACGGGGTTTACCACCTCGTCGGGCAGGCCCCGGACCGCCAGGCGCTGGTGCAGGAGGCGCTTGTCCTTCTTCCACTCAAGCGGCAGGCGCTGGCCGAAGCGGACCATCTCAGCATCGGTGAACGGGGCGACGGTCCACAAGCCACGGCGCGCGAGCAGCGGGGTCGCGACCTCCAGAGCAACCAGGGCCGTCTCCGGCGCCACGGTGGGCGGAGCGATGCCGGTGTTGACCTCACCGAGCAGCTCGCGGACGCGCTCGCCGCACCAGGCGGGAGCGGACGGCGCAGGGATAGCCCTTCCCTCGGGCCGCCTGACGCGGGCGACTTCGTCGCCGCCGAACCCGGACACCACCGTGGCGATGTCGCGCGCTCGCAGGGCCTGGGCGAGCGCATCGGCTGCCTCCAAATGCGGCTCGTCCAGCGGGCTGACCGCCTCGGCCCTTGACCGGCGCAGGCCGCCCGCGGACAGCGGCGGATACGCCGAGGCGCCCACCGTCGCGTCGACGGCGAAGCCGAAGTAGTCGATCACCGTGCGGCGCCGTGCCGTCTGCTGCCCTCCGGCCTCGCCGCCGATCAGCATCGCGCACGGTGTGATCGCCCCGGGGTGGGCCAGGGCGAGCGAGATGGCAAGGTTGGTGGAGTCCATGCCGCCCGAGAGCTGGGCCGCTGTCCGGCCGGGAGCGAGGGGGCGGCGCGCGAGGACGTGGTCGACCAGCGCCTCGAAGGCGTCCACCAGGGCCTCTCCGTCGGTATGCTCGGCAAGTTCGGAGGGCAGGGCGTGCTCGGCGGCGGCCGGGTAGACCATGCGCAGGCCCTCGGCATCCGCGTACGCGATGGAGTGCTCGGAGAGCCGCTTCACGGTGGTGAACAGCGTGTCGTGCCCGTAGCGGGGCCGGCCGATCAGTAGCCGCATCACCTCCTTCTCGTCCAGGACGGCGGGGGTGAGCCGCTCACGCAGGTCCATCAGCTGCCACGAGCCGGTCAGTTTCCCCCTCGTGTGCGTGAGGTAGAGAGGACACACCCCGCCCAGTCCCGTTTCCAGCCGCACTCCCGCCGGGCCTGCCTCGATCCAGATCCCCTGCAGCGGCCAGGTACGGCATTCCTGAACGGCACGCTCGTACACGGTCTCGTCCACCCGGGCCGGACCGGTCGACCGCAGCAGCGACGCCCGCCCCGCAGCCCGCTCACGCACCACCGTCAGTGTTCTGACGCCGTCGGTGACCGCCCGCGCCTCCAGCGCCAGATGGGACAGCGGGCGGATACGATCCTCACCCCGAATCCAGCCCGTCTCCTCGCCGCGCCACTGCCACGGCCCCGAGGCGGTGCGCAGGTTGACCGAGCACATCAGCATGTCTGGCTCCTCGTGAAGTTGGGCGACAAGACGACGGAGCCCGCGCGGGTCTCGGCCATGCGCGGGCTCCGGTGGCGCTGTGCGATCAGCCGTCAGTCCTCGAACCGGCCCTGGTCCGAGGGGTGTCCGCGGCCTTCTCCTCGAAGCGGCCCTCATCGCCCGGCACGGCGGTGATCTCCGGGCCGGCGAACACGGACTCCCACGGACGCGCCTGGTCCTTCATAGCGATCCCGTTCCACTTGACCGAACCCGGCGGACGGAACGTCACCGGGCTTCATCAATCAGTGAACTGGGCAAGGGAGTTGAGCGGTACCGTGCGGAGCACGCGGAGCCGTATATCGGGTATACGAGGGGCAGCCCCATGACCCAGCGCACTGCGAACGACCAGCTCAAGGCTCTGATCGAGGAATCCGGGCTGAGTTACGACGGCACCGCCCGCGCCGTGAAGGCCGTCGCGCTAGAGAGCGGCCAGAGGCTGGGGACCAATAAGTCGGCCGTCCACCACTGGACCCTCGGCGCGGTTCCGGACGGGCAAACCCCCGGATACCTGGCCGAGGCGCTCTCCCGCCGCCTGGGACGGCGGATCACCCACGAAGACCTCGGACTCGGCTCCCCAGTCGGCGGCGAAGATGACAGCATCGGTCTGACACTGGACTTCGATTCCATCCAGACGCTGACAGCCATCGGGAGCGCTGACGTGAACCGACGCCGTTTCCTCGCCACCTCCGCCTACTCCATGGCTGCTGCCGTTCTCCCGCTGGAAGCTGTCCAGGAAGCCGCCGCCCGCACCCGCACGGTCAGCGGCGGCGCCCTCGCCGGGCACGCCGACGTCGCCGCCGTCCGAGACATGGTCCGTCTCTTCATGGACATGGACGAGCGCCACGGCGGCCAGCACGGTCGCGCCGCGTTCGTGCAGTACCTGATCACCGACGTCCGTGACCTGTGCCGGGCTCGCTTCGGCAGCGAAGAGGCCCGCGCCGAGGCGTTGTCCGTCGCCTCGGCCGCAGCCCACCTCTGCGGCTGGAAGGCGTACGACAGCGGGGAGCAGGGCCTCGCGCAGCGGTACTACATGCAGTCGCTGGGGCTTGCCCGGGATTCCGGAATCCCAGGTCAAGACGGGTTCGTGATGCGGACCATGTCTCAGCAGGGCATGAAACTGCACCGCCCCGAGCACTGCCTGGCGCTGGCCGAGACCGGCTGGGGCCGGGCCAAGGGCCGGGTCGACTCGCAGGTCGAGGCACTGTTCGCCGTCACCCACGCGCACGCGCTCGCCAAGGCCGGCCAGCGCCAGGCGGCCATCGGCGACGTCGACCGCGCCCACGCCGCGCTCGCGGCGGGCGCCGACGACGAGGTGCCGTTCTGGGCGCTGGTGTGGGGGCCACCGGCGGCCACCGTCTACTCCCGTACGGCGAAGGTCTTCGAGACGCTCGGCGACCGACACAACGCCGCCCGCCAGTACGCCACCGCGGCCGCCAGCCGACCGGGGACGACGTACGCGCGAATCATCGCCCTCGACCTGGTCGCTCAGGCCGAGCAGCAGGCCAAGCAGGGCGGCATCGAGCAGGCGTGCGCCACCTGGAGCAGGGCGATCGACACCATGGCCGGGGTGAGGTCCACCCGCACTCTCAAGGCCGTCCGCTCGCTGCGGGGAGACCTGCGTCCGTACCGTGCCCGCGGGGTCAGGTGTGCTGTCGAACTGGACGAGCGCGCCCGCGTCTTCCTGGTTCATCACCGCTAACGACCGTACGCCGGCTGGCATCGACGCGCGTGCAGCAACCGGCAGACTCCGGGCCCTTGACCGGACATCTGGGTGACTCACGGGCGTGCTGCTCCGCGCCCAGAGCGCGCGCCTCCGCGTACGCACCTGCGGACGGATATCGCCCCATCCGGACATGTCGATTAGTTCGATGGAGCGTCAGCATGTGGGCGGCCGCTCGGGCGCATTGAGTCGGCTCACGACGGGGCCAGTTCGGCCCAGACCGTCTTGCCGATGACGCGGTCGGCCACGCCCCAGATCGTGGCGAGCGCATCAACCAGCAAGAGGCACGGCCCGTCTCCGAGCCGTGGGGTCGGCGACCTCGGGGCCGGTTCGCGGCTGGCGCGGGCGGCGCCGTTACGTCTCGCTCGGCACCGATGGCTCGACCCAGCCGTGTCGGATGGCGTGACCGCCAAGCTGCATCCGGGTCCGAACTCCGGCTATGTCCATGAGGTGGCGCAGGCGTCGGTGCAGCGTGCGCGGTGACAGGCCCAGCTGTGTCGCGGCCGTCTGGTCGGTCAGGCCGGCCATCAGTAGCGCGAGGATTCTCCGGTCGAGGTCGGTGGGGCCTTCCGCGCCGAGCCCGACGGTGGTTTCGGCTTCTCCACGGGCGCCCGACAGCTCGAGCGGGTGGGCGGTGCGCCATACCGTCTCGAACAGCGCGTCCAACAGGCCGCTGCGGTGCAGCAGCACGGCGCCGGGCTCTCCGGCTGGTGTGACCGTGAGCGGGACAAGGCCGAGATCGGCATCGGCCAGCACGAGTTTCATCGGCAGCTGGTCGGCGACACGCAGTTGCACGCCGTTGCGCAGCGAATCGATCGCATCGGTGATGATGCCCGGCTCTGCCAGCACGGCCCGGTCCAGTACCGCCCGGAAGTGCACGCCGCGGCCGATGGCCACGGGTTCGGCCGTGTTCTCGTCGGGCGGCACGGCGACGAACGGTGCGGTGATGAAGGTGCGGACCTGCGTGCGGGCTGCCTGCTGCACCTGTAGGAAGCGATGGCGGATGGCGTCGACGCCCGTGACAACCTCGATCAGATCGCTGATGCTGCTCCCGGTCATCGCCGCCCGGTGTTCCTCGGCGAAGGTCACCAGTGCCTGCTCAGCCATGCGCAGCCCGTCTCGGCGCTGGCTGATGAGAGCGCCGAGCGCCATGGCCGGCGGCGCGGCGGTGAACTGCTCATCCGCCGACCTGATCACCAGTCCCCACCCGACCAGGCGGGACAGGGCCTTGTCGACGTGGACCTGCGGCAGGGCGAGCAGATCCGACAGCAGCAGCGTCGCAGTGGAGTTCGACCGTCCGAGCAGCGCCCGGTAGACGCGCTCGTCATCGGGTTCGAGGCCCAGAACATCCAGCATCAGCGACCGACTCTCTTCCGCTTGCCGCAGCGGGGAGAGTATGCGTCATGGCGGCAGACCCTGAATAGCCCCTGGTGGGAGCGGGTGTGACGGGAAGGGCCCCGGGCACGCGGATGCGTACCCGGGGCCGACCGTGCGGTTCATCGCAGGCCGTACGCCCGGATGATCTCGTTCTTGACGCCGAAGCCGCTGTCCGTCTCGGTACTCGCGCGGACCGAGAGGAAGCCGCCGGGCTTCTTCGCCGTCCTGAACGAACCCGTCCAGTAGCCGTCGGCGCCCTTGGTCAGGGTCACCTTCTGCCAGGTGGCGCCGTCGTCGTACGAGACGTCCAGCTTCACTTTGGTGACGGTGCCCGGCACGGTGCCGAGGTCCATCGACACCGGCTTGAGCGCGATCTGCTGGGTCGCGTTTGCCTTGACGTCGCCGTGCAGATCCGACTCCAGCTTGTAGTCCAGGTTCAGCACCGAAAACGGCTCGAAGACGTCCGAGTCGACGGTGTCGGACATGAAAGTCCACTCGGTGTGGGTGCGGGTCGACAGCCGGAAGACGTCACCGGGCCGCTCCGCGTCGAGCAGGACACGGTAGGGCAGGTTGCCCGCCGGCACCTCCTTCCACTGCATGTCCGTACTGAACCGGTTGTCGTGGATCAGCGTGTCGCCCTGGAACACCTGCGTGTGCGTCGGCGTCTCACCCCACGGCAGGAAGCCGCCCAGCCGCATCTTGTCGCTGGAGGATGCCCACGCCTGCACGTTCCAGGTCATGTAGTTCTGCCAGCGGGAGTTGTACACCCCGAAGGACTCGCTGTGGCTGGGCCGGGTCGCCGGAGCGAACCAGTCCAGACGGGTGGTGCTGCCCTTGGCATACGTGTTTTCGCCCGCGACCATCACCCAAGGCAGCTCGCTGTAGACGTTCTGGGCGTGCCCCTCGAACCAGACCTGGTCGGGGCTGACCCACTCGACTCGGGTGCCCGGGTGCCACTCTTGCTCATGACTGCCGAACGACGGGCTGAGTGTCAGGTCGTAACGGTAGCCGGAGCCCGCGCCGGCCTCGCCCGCGTTGTAGTAGCGGGCGTCGATTCTGGCGAGGTCACGCTGGCTCGGCTGGTAGAGCAGGGCCCGGTCCGGCACCTGGCCCGGGTAGTTGCGGGTCAGATCGTAGACGAACGGTGTGTACTCGGTCTGCTTCACGGTCAGCTTCAAGGTGCCAACCTTGGCTATCGCGATGAGGTTCTTGCCCGCGTCGCGGTGCACGGTGGCGACCGGGATGGTCGACCCGCCGACGTACTCCATCAGGCCACCGACACCGTCGTTGACCACAATCAGCGCCTTCGCGCCGGCCGCGACCGCGGCCTCCGTGCGCTCCTGTGGCGAGACGTCGTCGCTGCGCTCGATGACGACGACCTTGCCCTTGGCCTTGAGCTTCTTGTAGTCGGCCGTCGCGCCCTTGCCCGCGTGGACCGCGTCCAGCCTGTCCGTGGCGGTGCCCAGGGCGCTGCCCGCCTGCACCAGCGTGTCGAAGCGGACCAGGCCGCCCAGCGCGCTCAGGCTGAGCAGCGGCTCGCCCATGCGCCAGCGGGTGATCAGCATGAAGTCGCCCTGCGTCATCGGCTTCGTCGGCGCGACGTAGACGTCGTCGTACGCCGGCGACGGCTCGTACGCGCTGCGGTAGTCCATGAACGGGTCGAGGCCCTTGTAGTGGACGTTGAAGTCGACCTTGCGCTGGCGGTCCTCGGTGTGCTGCGGCGCCTCGGTCTGCAGCAGGCGCGCCTTGCTCGCGTCCAGCACCACGTCCGCGGAGCCGTCCTTGAGCACGATCTCCGGGTCGACCAGCACGGCCAGACCCGAGCGGTCCGCCTTCTCGCCGGCCACGTCCATGTACCCCGCGACGGTGTACAGGCCCGGTGCCATGCGCATGGTGGTCGAGCCGTCGACGTAGACCGACCACGGCCAGCCGTCGCCGGCCAGGTTGATTCCGACCCAGCCGGCGGCGGGCTTGCCGTCCCGGCCGACCAGCTTGATGTTCAGGTCGTAGCGCTCCTCCTCCTTGAGCAGCGCCACGGATGTGCGGGTCACCGGCTGTCCGGTGGCCGCGTCGGTGGCTGTCACATAGCCGACGTGCCGGCCTGCCGAAGCGGTTCGCGGGTCACCGGTCACCGGTATGGCGGCAGTGCCACCCGCGGGGACGGTCACCGTGGTGGCTCCGAGCGTGAACGGGCCGCCGTCCTCGGTCAGTGCCAGGTTCAGCGTGACGTCGGCGGACCCGGTGTTGGTGAAGGTCAGGTCCTTCGTGACGGGGACGTCGCTCGGCTCGTGCGGCCATGTGTGGTTGCCGAAGAAGAGCGATCCGGTGCCGCGGACCGTGGTGCGCACGGCGGCAGCCACGTCGACACGGCCGGTGCCGACCTCGTACGGCGAATACCCGCCGTCCAGGCCTTTCGCGGTGCTCATCAGGTGTTCCTTGAGCTGCGCGCCGGTCCAGTCCGGATGCTGCTGGGCCAGGATCGCCGCCGCGCCGACCACGTGCGGGGTGGCCATCGAGGTGCCGCTGAGGGTGCGGTAAAGGCCCTCACCACCGTCGGTCATCTCCTGCGAGCGGGCCGCGGTGATGTCCACGCCGGGCGCCGCGATGTCCGGCTTCATGCCGCCGGAGTAGGCCAGCGGGCCGGTGCTGGAGAAGGACGCGAGCCGGTCCTGCTTGTCCGTGGCGGCCACGGTCAGCGCCGAGGCGGCCGCGCCCGGGGTGGAGATGCTCTCCGGGCCGGCGTTGCCGGCGGCTATGACGAACAGCGTGCCGTACTGCGCGGACAGCGCGTCGACCGTCTGCGACATCGGGTCGCTGCCGTCCGTCGGGTAGGAGTCGCCGAGGCTCATGTTGACGACGTCCGCACCGGACTCGGCGGCCCACTGCATGCCGGCCATGACCCAGGAGTCCTGGCCGTAGCCCTCCGCGCCGCTGAGCACCTTGCCAACGAACAGGTCGGCGCCGGGGGCGACGCCCTTGTTGTCGCCTCCGGAGGCGGCGCCCGAACCGACGATCGTGCTGGCCACATGCGTGCCGTGCCCGTTGATGTCGGTGACGCCCTCGCCCGGCACGAAGCTGGCCGTGCCGTCGATCAGGCCGACGAAGTCGGGGTGGTTGACGTCGATGCCGGTGTCGAGCACCGCGACCTTGACGCCCTTGCCGGTGTAGCCGGCCGCCCAGGCCTCGGGCGCGCCGATCAGCGGCACGCTCTCCTTCAGGTTGGCCTTCACGCGACCGTCGAGCCACAGCTTCGCCACACCCGCGCCCAACGTCGCGCTGCCCTGCGGCGCGACGGTGGTCCAGAAGGTGCGGGCCTGCCGCTTCTCGGTGCTGAGCACGGCACCGCGGATGCCCTTGAGTTTGCGGGTCAGCTTGCTGCCTCGGGGGGCCGTCGGCTCCACGGCCGCGCGGGACTTCGGCTGGGCGTACGTCGCGATCAGCGGTACCGCGGCCGACTTCGCGTCGTCGTAGCCCATCTCGATCAGGTCGGTGACGTTGAACAGCCGTCGGTCCAGTTTGTCCGTGCCCAGCAGCGGCGCCGCCTCGTCCGGGATGACGAACAGGTCGCCCTTGATCTCCTGGAGTTTCACGCCGCCGACAGCGGTGTCCGGCCGGTCGACGTCGGCGATCTGCTTGCCGTCGGCCGTCGTGGTGACCGTGACGACGTCGCCGGTGACCAGGGTGACCTTGTGGGTCGCCGAGGGCTTGGCGGGAACGGTGGGTTTGCTCGGGGCGGCATGTGCGGGCGCTTCCAGAACTGCGAGCCCCGACACCAGCAGCGGCACCGCGATGGCGGCCGAGATCAGCTGCCAGCGCCTGCGCCGGAAGGCGGAAGACTGAGAGGGGGAGAACATGCCATGGGTCTATCGGCCAGTTCACGCCGACGTGAAGGCCGGATGACGGCAAGTCCTCGCCATGGCAAGGACTTGCCAGCCGCAAACCATGTACGTTCAGGCAAAGTTGCACTTTTCAGACGTGGGCATTCAATCAGCGGTTGCAGCGCGAAGCCCTTGTCGACCGCTCGCCGCCAGGTGACGGCCTTGATTCTGTTGGGAGTTGTCCGGCCGGTCACGGCCGGCCCGACATATCGACAGCTCCGCCCCCTGTTCACACAGGTCGACTTAGCCACCTACGCAACGCGTCGCGCGGTCGATGAACCGCCGACGGGCGGGTGATGACCGACGGGGCGATCGAACTACACGGGCGGCCACGCCGGGGTTCCGCGTCGGCGGCCGGTGCGCGATTGGCGGGCTTCCGCCTATGCGGGCGCGGCTCGGAACCCTGCCCGATTGGTCGGTTTTGGGACTTCGCAGGAGGTGTCCACGATTGTTCAGCTGGATGCCGGTGACGTGATCTCCCTCAACGTCTTCCAGACCACCGGAAACAACGCCACTTCGAACAGCCTGTTTGCTGGAGCGACCTATCTCGCTCCGCAGCTCCAGGCGGAGTGGCTCGCGCCGTAGACAACGCCTCGGTCCGCGGGATTCTGTGACGGCCTGCCGGTTCGCCCGGCAGGCCGTCGCGCTGAGCCTCAGTGAGACACCGTCAAGTCGGCTTGCCGCAGCACCAGTTCCGCCCAGACTGTCTTGCCGACGACACGGTCGGCCGTGCCCCACGTCGTGGCGAGTGCCTCGACCAGCAGCAGGCCGCGGCCCGTCTCCGAGTCGGGGGTCGGGGGCCTCGGGGCCGGTTCGCGGTCTGCACGGGCGTCCGAAACCTCGATGCGGAGCGTCGTCGGGCAGAGCGTAAGGCGCAACTCGAAGTCACGGCCCGGGACGCGGGCATGGGTGACCGCGTTCGTCGCGAGCTCGGCCACGATCAGACCGGCCGAGTCGGAGAGGTCGCTCCCGTACGGAGATGCCCCAGCCGTCGAGTTGGTGGACCGCGAGGTGACGGGCCAGGCGGGCGCCCCTCCGCGTGGCACTGAAGCGCTGGGTGAACTCGGCGGTGGGGGCGGCGGTTTCGGCTTTCATGTCACTGAGCGTGGTCGGTTCGCCGTACCCTGACCAGGAGCGAGATCGCGACGCTGGGTAACTGTACGGGTACGGGCGGCGGGCTGTACGGAATGTCGGCCGTGACCGAGAAGGCGGTACGGCATGACGGAAGAGCGGCCGGAGCGGCCGGCCGAAGTGGACGGGACGGCGCATCTCTTCAGCGCTCTCGGCAAGCAGATCAAAGTGCTGCGGGAGAACGCCTCGATGAGCCAGCGGGAGCTGGGGGTGGCGGCGCACTGCGGGGAGGACCTGATCTCCGCGATGGAACGGGGCGTGCGGACACCGCAGCCCGATTTCCTGGTGCGGGCTGATGAGTTGCTGGCCGCCGGGGGCGTGCTGAAGGCGGCGGTGGAGGACGTACGAGAGGCGCAGGCGAAGTCCCGGACCCGGCATCCGGATTGGTTCCGCGACTTCGCGAAGGCCGAGGCAGAGGCCGTCGCACTGCACGAGTACAGCAACCAAGCCGTGCCTGGGCTCCTGCAGACCGAGGAGTACGCACGGGCGCTCTTCACTCAGCGGCGACCTCTGCTGGACGAGGCGACCATCGAAAAGCGGGTGACGGACCGACTGGCCCGTCAGCAGATCTTCGAGCGCTGGCCTGCACCGACCTCCAGCTATGTGCTCGAAGAAGCCGTGCTGCAACGGCCGCTCGGTGGACGGACGGTCCACGCCCACCAGTTGCGAAGGCTATTGCGCATCGGACGTATGCGGACTGTAGAGCTCCAGGTGATGCCGACTGATCGCGAGGAACACTCAGCGATGGACGGCGCGTTCACCCTACTGACTCCCAAGGGACGACAGCAGGTTGCGTACATGGAGATCTACGGACACCCCAGGTTGATCACCGATCCGGAGGTGGTCCATGTCTTCACCGAACGCTATGGGATTATCCGGGCGCAGGCTCTCACGCCCCGGGAGTCACTGGCTTTCATCGAGAAGATGCTGGGAGAACGATGAGCACCGAGCAACTCCACTGGTTCAAGAGCAGCTACAGCGGTGCCGAAGGTGGCACTTGCGTCGAAGTCGCCTACGACTGGCGCAAGTCCAGCTACAGCGGCGGTGAAGGCGGCGACTGTGTCGAGGTCGCCGCCTGCCCCTCAGCCATCCATATCCGGGACTCCAAGGTCACCGAAGGCCCCCAACTCGCCGTCGCCGCCAACAGCTGGTCCGCCTTCGTCTCCTACGCGCGGCGACACCCGACCGGCTGAGGTCCCTGCGTGTCTGACTGATTCGGCGGCGACCTGTCGGCAAGCTCGGGCCACGTGACCACATTACGACTGATCGCCATCGCCCTACTGACCGTCGCCGCCGTGCCCGGCGCCGCCCTGCTCCCCGCCGACGGGCCCCGCACCGGCGCGCCCACCGTGCAGGCGCCCGGTGCGCCCGGGGACTACAGGTACTGCGCGTACTCGTCCAGCACCCTCAGCACCTCCGGCTCACCCGCCGGCGGCAGCTGCAGCACGACCTCCTCCACGCCCAGCTCCACGTAGTGCGCCATCTTCCCGGGCGTCGGCAGGACCGCGTACGGCACCACCTGCAAGCTCTCCGGGTCGCGGTCCGCGGCCGACCAGGCTTCCCGCAGCACCGGGACCGACTCCGCAAGGCCCCGGCCGCCGATCGGGAGCCAGCCGTCCGCGTACTCCGCGATGTGCGAGAAGAGCTTCGGGCCGGCCGCTCCGCCGATGAGCGTGCGCGGGCCGCTCACCGGCTTGGGGTAGGCGTAGGAGGCCCTGACGGAACCGAACTCGCCCTTGTACGGGGTCGGTTCCGGCGCCCACAGCGCCCGCATCAGCGCCATCCGGTCCCGGACCACCTCGCGCCGCTTCGTCCACTCCACGCCGTGGTCCGCGGCCTCCTCCTTGTTCCAGCCGTAGCCGAGGCCGAGCGTGAACCGGCCGCCCGACAGATGGTCGAGGGTCGCGATCTGCTTGGCCAGGTCGATCGGGTCGCGCTGGGCGACGAGCGTGATGCCCGTGCCGAGGCCGAGGCGCGATGTGACCGCCGCGGCCTGGCCGAGGGCGACGAACGGGTCGAGGGTGCGGCCGTACTCCGGCGGCAGCTCGCCGCCCGCCGGGTACGGGGTCGCGCGCTCCACCGGGATATGGGTGTGTTCCGGCAGATAGAGCCCGCCGAATCCGCGCTCCTCCAGCTCGCGCGCGAGCCGCACGGGCGTGATCGTCTCGTCCGTGAGGAAGATCGTGGTCGAGATCCGCATACGGAACCTCCGTCATCGTCTGTGGTGGCGGCCCAAACGTATGCCGTACGGTGCCACATGCCGAGAGCTCGGCAACCACAGCAACGACGGCAATCACGGGGAGAGAACACATCATGATGCGTATCCGCATCGCCACCACCGCACTTGTGCTGTCCGGGGCACTGCTCGCGGGCGCGCCCGCCGCGTCGGCGGCCTACGCGCCCACCGCGGCCGTCGCCGCGCAGACGACCGCGCAGACGGCCGTGCAGAAGACCGCCGCCGCGCCCGGGGCCGGGTCGTCCGTAGCCAAGGCGTCGACGACCGTGAGCACCCTGAGCAAGGCCGGCAAGAAGAGCAAGAAGAAGAAAAAGAAGAAGAGCGGCCTCTCCGCCGGCCTGATCATCGGTCTGATCCTCGGCCTCGCGGTGCTCGTGATCATCGTGCTGCTGCTGATGCGGCGCAACCGGAGTGACGCCTGAGCCGTAACGGTGGCCGGAAATCCCACTTGATAGCCAGGAGCAACCCGGCACGCCCCTTCCCTTGCCCAGCAGTTCACGGCTCAATACCAGGGTTCGAGTACATCACTCCTGTCCCTCTCACCACCCCTGGGGAGCCGACGGCATGTGCAACGACGAACACGCGATGGACAGACGCGGACTGCTCGTGACGGGAGCCGCTGCGGCGCTTACGTTGGGCACTGTGAGCTTCGCGAACGCCGCGCCGAACAACGGTGGACAGACCAACAGCGAACCCAGCCAGGTCGTGCGCGGCACGCTGCCGCCCGGCTCCCCCGACTTCGTGTATCTCCCGGTGGAGATCCCGAAGGGCGTATGCGAGATCCACGTGGCGTACACCTACGAGCGGCCCGTCGTTCCGCCCGGCACGCAGGGCAACGCCCTCGACATCGGCATCTTCGACGAGCGCGGCACGGAGCTGGGCGGGGACGGCTTCCGCGGCTGGTCGGGCGGCGCGCGCACGGAGTTCTTCATCCGCGCGGACGAGGCGACGCCGGGCTACATCCCGGGCCCGGTACGCGCAGGCACCTGGAACATCGCGCTGGGCCCGTACACCGTCTCGCCGCAGGGTCTCGCGTACGAAGTCACCATCACGCTCCGGTACGGCGCGCCCGGCAGGACCCCCAAGCCGGTCTATCCGCCGGAGCGGGCCAAGGGCCGCGGCCGCGCCTGGTACCGCGGTGACTGCCATCTGCACTCCTGGTACTCGGACGGCAAGCGCACCCCCGCCGAGATCGCGGCGCTCGCCCGTGCCGCCGGGCTCGACTTCATCAACACCTCCGAGCACAACACGCACTCGGCGCACGCCCACTGGGCCGACCAGGCGGGCGACGACCTGCTGATCCTCACCGGCGAGGAGGTCACCACGCGCAACGGCCACGTGGTCGCGCTCGGCACCGACCCCGGCACCTTCATCGACTGGCGCTACCGGGCCCGCGACAACCGCTTCGGCCACTACGCCCGCGAGATCAGGCGCTCCGGCGGCCTGGTCGTGCCGGCCCATCCGCACGCCACCTGCATCGGCTGCAACTGGAAGTTCGGCTTCGGCGAGGCGGACGCGGTGGAGGTGTGGAACGGCGCGTACACGCCCGACGACGAGGTCTCGCTGCAGTCCTGGGACAACACACTGGTCGCGTCCGTACGCTCAGGACGGCGCTGGACCCCGGCGATGGGCAACAGCGACGCGCACCGCGACCCGGACCCCGTCGGCACTCCGCAGACCGTGGTCCTCGCGGACGACCTGACGCGCGAGGCGATCCTCGACGGCATCCGGGCCGGGCGCAGCTATGTCGCCGAGTCGAAGGCGGTGTCGCTCTCCTTCTCGACGGCGGGCGGCCGCGGCCGCCATGCGGGCATCGGCGAACGGCTGCACGTCGACGCCGACGACCCGGTGACCCTGCGCCTGGAGGTCGGCGGCGCCCCGAACTGCTCGGTCCGCTTCGTCACCGACCAGGGTGTGCTGCACACCGCGGCACTCCCGGCGACGGGGACGGGCACGGTGGAGTGGCACACGACGGCGGCGTACGCGGCGTATGTACGGGCGGAGGTCCGGCACGCGGTGGTGATCCCGGGGCTGCCGGGGCCGTTGGCGGCGTTCACCAACCCGGTGTTCCTCGGCGCCTGACCCGTTTCGCGAACTCGTCGGAACGAATCGCCGGTTCGGCTCCTCTGTGGGGTGACGTATCCGCTCACCGAGGAGGTCCTCATGGAAACGAACCGGCGTGCCGCCGCCCGGGCTGTGGCGGGCGTACTGACCGCCGACGGGCTGCTGCACGTGTTCTGGGCGACCGGCAGCCACTGGCCGGCCGACGACCCGAAGGCCCTGTCGTACGCGGTGCTCGGCGCCGATGTGCCGTTCACCCCGCCCGTGCTCCTGCCGCTCGCCGCGCTGCTGTTCACTGCGGCGGGCCTGGTGACCGCGCGCGCCCGGCGCCGGGGGCGACTGCTCCAGGCGGCCACCGTCGCCGTTGCCTGCGGTACGGCACTGCGTGGGCTGGTCGGTCTGGCCTGGGCCTTCGGGGTACGGGCGGGCCTCGACGACGGCGCCGGATCCACCTTCTACTGGCTGAACCTGGCGCTCTACACTCCGCTGTGCCTGGCTCTGGCGGCCGCGGCGCTGCGGGTGGCGAGGGAGCGGAGTGAGTGACGACGTCCAGCGGCTGGTGCGGGCCGCGCAAGGCGGCGACACCATCGCGATGAACGACCTCCTCGACGTCCTCACCCCGTACGCGGGCCGTATCTGCACCCCGATCGCGCTCGCCGACGGCCCGGACGCCGTCCAGGAGACGCTGGTCGCCGTCTTCCGAGGGCTGCGTTCCCTCAAGGAACCGGCGGCGCTCTACGGATGGGTGCGGGCGATCGCCTGCCGGGAGGCGGTCCGGGTCGCCCGCAGGTCCGCCCGTTCAGTACCGGCCGATCTCACCACCCTCCCCCAGCGGGGCGATCCTCAACTCGCCGCGGACATCGGGGACGTACTGACCCGGCTCTCGCCCGAACACCGGGCGGTCCTCGTCCTGCGGGACATCGAGGGCCTCGACGAACAGTCCGCGGCCGAACTGCTCGGTCTCCGCGTCGGCACCGTCAAGTCACGGCTGCACCGGGCCCGGGACTCCTTCAGGAAGGCGTGGTCATCGTGACAACCGTCAACTGGCCGCCCGCCGCGGGCCTCGACCCGGTGCGGCGGCTGTACGCGCTGGCCGCCGGCGTCCCCGGCGCCACGATCACCGAGCTCGAGATCGAGGCGGACTACGCCGAGGTCTGGCCGCTCCTCGCCGACCTGGACGGCGAACTCGCCCGCCTGGTCCCGGACATGCGCCGCCTGCGGGTGACCCGTATCGACGGCGACCGTGTGGAGGCGGTTGCGCGGAGCCGCTTCGGCATGCGGGCCCGCTTCGACGGCGTACTGCGCCCGGGCTGGGTCTGGCTCCAGAGCCGCTTCATCCTGATGGGAGTGGCGGCGATCCCGTGCGGCGAGGGCCGCACCCGGGTGGCTTTCACGGGCGGCATCCGCATCCCGGGACGCGCGGCGCTGATCCCGGTGGGGGTGGGGCGCGCGGGGCGCCGGGTGCTGGGGCGGCTCGAGAGGCGGGTGGCGGCGGGGCGTACGGGGTGAGGCGGTCGGCTGCCGCGGGCGCCCGCCGCGGGCGGGCCGGCGTCGAGCGTCAGCCGGGCCACACCACCGCCTGCAGCTCGCTGTACGCCTGCAGCGCGTACGAGCCCACGTCCCGCCCGACCCCGCTCTTCTTGAACCCTCCGAACGGCGCCTCCATGTTCCGGCCGATGGTGTTCACCCCGACCCCGCCCGCCCGCAGCTCTCCCGCCACCCGGAACGCCCGCGCCACGTCCCCCGACCAGACATAGTCGATCAGGCCGTAGTCGCTGTCGTTCGCCAGCGCGATGCCCTCGTCCTCGTCGTCGAAGGGGACCACGACCACCACCGGTCCGAAGATCTCCTCCCGCACCACCCGCATGTCGTTCGTGCAGTCCGCGAACAGCGTCGGGGCGACATAGAAGCCCTTGTCGTACGCAGGTCGCTCGCCGCCCGCAACCAGCCGAGCGCCTTCCTTCCTGCCCAGTTCGACATACGACTCGACCCGGTCACGGTGGGTCGCCGAGATCACCGGGCCGACCACCGTGCCCTGTGCCGCCGGGTCGCCGACCTTCATACGGGTCAGACAGCCGGTGAGCTTCTCGACCAGGAGGTCGTGGATCCCGCGCTGCGCGATCACCCGCGTCGGCGCCGTACAGATCTGACCACTGTAGAAAGAGAACGTCGTGCCGATGCCCATCACCGCCAAGTCCACGTCCGCGTCGTCGAAGACGAGCGCCGCGCCCTTGCCGCCCAGCTCCATGAGCTGCCGCTTCATCCCCCGGCCGCAGACCTCCGCGATGCGCTGTCCGACTGCCGTCGAGCCGGTGAAGCTGACCATGTCGACGTCCGGGGAGTCGACGGCGGCCTCGCCGACGGCGGGTGCGGAGCCGGTCACCACGTTCACGACACCGGGCGGCGCGCCCGCCTCCGCCAGGGCCTCGGCCATCCTGTAGACGGACAGAGGGTCCTGCGGGGCGGGCTTCACGACCACCGTGTTGCCCATGGCGAGCGCGGGAGCGACCTTGCCGGCCGGGTTGGCCCAGGGGTTGTTGTACGAGGTGATGCAGGTGACGACGCCGACCGGGCGGCGTACGGCGAGCGCCCCGAAGACGCCCGCCCTCCCCATCGGTCCCGCGGCGTTGATCTGCGGGGGCAGCCCCTCCTCCACGGGCTCCAGCGCGCCCTTCGCGTACCGCCGGAAGCGGGCCGCGCCGACGGCGACCTGCATGCCGCGCGCCGTCGCGGTCGTCGCGCCGCTCTCGGCCTGGGCGAGGCGGGCGTACGGTTCGGCCTCGCGCTGAATGACATCGGCGGCGGCGTCCAGGATCCGGGCGCGCTCCTCCGGTTTCGTACGCGACCAGGCGGTGAGGGCCTCGCGGGCGGCGGCGGCCGCCGCGTACACCTGCTCCCGGCTCGCCTCGGGCGCGAGCCCGACAACCTCCTCGGTGGCCGGGTTGACGACCTCGTAGTGGCCGCCGTCCGGCTCGACCCACTCCCCGCCGATGAACAGCTTCTGCCGCACCGGTTGCCGCACCGGCTCGGGCCCACCCCGCCCCGCCGTCACTGGAGTTCGCCCTGCCCCGCCGCATCGTCTGTCCCGTACGGCCTGCCTTCCGGCCGGGGGTCCGGGGGTCGTCCCCCGGGACGATGCAGCGTACTCACGGTCCTCGTGTCACGGCCGGACCTGAGCACCGTGCCCGGTACCGCGCCAGTCACCTCGTCGTCCCGTATCGTCTCGACGCCGTTGACGCGCACCGACACGATGCCGATGGCCTTCGCGTCCAGGCGCGGGCTGTCGCCGGGCAGGTCGTGTACGAGCGTGGCCGGGCCCGCCTCGATCCGTTCCGGGTCGAAGAGCACGAGGTCGGCGTGCCAGCCCTCCTGGACACGGCCGCGTTCGCGCAGACCGAAGAGTTGTGCCGGGTCGTCGGTCAGCATCTTCACGGCCTCCTCGAGGCCGACGAGCTTGCGGCCGCGCAGACAGTCGCCGATGAAGCGGGTCGTGTACGGCGCTCCGCACATCCGGTCCAGGTGCGCGCCCGCGTCGGAGCCGCCGAGCATGACGTCCTCGTGCTGCCAGGTCTGCCGGCGCAGTTCCCAGGAGTCGGGGTCGTTGTCGGTGGGCATCGGCCAAAGGACCGTACGCAGCTGGTCGTTGGCGCAGATCTCGACCAGGCAGTGGAAGGCGTCCTGGCCGCGCTCGGCGGCGATGTCCTTCACGACGCGCCCACTCAGGCCCTCGTTCTCCTTGGAGTATGTGTCGCCTATGACATAGCGGCCGAAGTTCGCGAGCCGACGGAAGACTCCGGCCTCCTTGGAGTCGGCGTGGCGCAGCATTTCGGCGCGTACGTCCGCGTCGCGGAGTTTCGCGATCCGCCCGGGGACGGGAAGGGAGAGGACCTCGCCCCAGCCGGGGATGAGGTTCAGTGCGCAGAAGGTGCCCAGCGACATGTTCATCGGCGTGAGGATCGGCATGGTCAGCGCGACGATGCGGCCACCGGACTTCCTCGCCCGCTCACTCGCCTCGAGCTGGCGCGGCACGCGCTCGGGCACGGACGCGTCGATGGTCAGCACATTCCAGTTGAGGGGCCGTCCGGCCGCGGCGCTCATCTCGACGAAGAGGTCGATCTCCTCGTCGGCGAACTGGTCCAGGCAGCCCGCGACAATCGCTTCGAGCTGGGTGCCTTCGTGTTCGGCGACGGCCCGCGAGAGGGCGAGGAGCTCTTCGGGCTTCGCGTGGCGGGATGCGACCGGCTTTCCGTCGCCGTCGGAGTGGGTGGCGGACTGGGTGGTGGAGAGCCCCCACGCCCCCGCGTCCATCGCGTCGTGGAAGAGCCCGATCATGTCGTCGAGCTGCTCGGGCGTGGGTTGCCCGCCGACCGCGTCGGGGCCCATGACATGCCGGCGCAGCGCGCAATGGCCCACCATGAAGCCCGCGTTGACGGCGATCCGGCCTTCCAGGGCGTCCAGATACTCGCGGAAGGTGTGCCAGCTCCACGGCGCGCCCTCCTCCAAAGCGACCAGCGACATGCCCTCCACCTTGGACATCATGCGGCGGGTGTAGTCGGCGTCCTCGGGGCGGTCGGGGTTGAGCGGGGCGAGGGTGAAGCCGCAGTTGCCGCCGGCGACGGTCGTCACTCCGTGGTTCATGGAAGGGGTGGCGAACGGGTCCCAGAAGAGCTGAGCGTCGTAGTGCGTGTGCGGGTCGACGAAGCCGGGGGTGAGGACGAGCCCCGACGCGTCCTCGCTCGTCCTGGCCTCCTCGGCGACGGTCCCGGGTTCGGCGATGAGGGCGATGCGCCCGTCCCGTATCCCGACGTCGGCGAGGTACGCGGGCGCGCCGGTCCCGTCCACGACGGTCGCCGAGCGAATGAGGTGGTCGAGCATGACGGTTCCCTCCAGCGCGGGTTTGGTCGTTGTTGGTCGTTTCATGGCTCCGGCCGGGGCGCGTGCGGCAGGCCGCTGCCGACGGGCACCCGGCCGGAACCCGGGGACGGCGGTCCGGGAGGCCGCCGCCGTTCGGTGGGCGGGTGGCTTTTCCCCACCCCGCCCCTTCCCGCAACTGGGGGCAAGCCCCCAGACCCCCCGGTACGCCCTTCGGGCGTGTCCTCAATCGCCGGACGGGCTTGAATGTTCGGCCGGACCTCTTCAGCCCCGCCGGCGATTGAGGCGCGGGGGCCGGGGCGGAGCCCCGGGCAAGGGAAGGGGCGGGTCGGGGAGCAGGCCCGCCGCAGGCGTATCGTCAGCCCGCCGCCTGGCGGAAGCGGGTCGTCCGATGCACCGGGTCCGTGTCGATCTGCGGGATCACATGCTCACCGATCAGCTTGATCGTGTTGATGGTGTCCTCGTACGAGATCCCGATCGGGAGCCCGAAGGAGAGCTGGTCCGCGCCCGCCTGCTCCCAGCGCTTGCACTGCTGCAGCACCTCGCCCGGATCGCCGCAGATCATCAGCTCCTCCGCGATGAGCAGCTCGATGATCTCCGCGCTGTACTCGGGCAGCAGCTCCGGCCACTCCGGGATGCCCTCGGGCCGCGGGAAGGTGTCGTGGTAGCGGAAGAGCAACGACTGCAGATAGTTCAGTCCGCCGCCGACGGCTATCTCGACGGCCTTGTCGTGGGTCTCGGCGCAGATCGCCGTCGACGTCACCATCACGTTGTCGTTGACGAAGTCGCCGATCGCCTTCGCCTCCTTGACGGCCGTCTTGTACGACTCGACGACCCACTCCATGTCGGAGACCTTCTGCACGCTGAAGCCCAGGACACCGAGGCCCTTCTTGCCCGCCATGGCGTACGAGGACGGGGAGCCGGCCGCGTACCACATCGCCGGGTGGGACTTCCCGTACGGCTTCGGCAGAATCTTCCGCGGCGGCAGCGACCAGTGCTTGCCCTGGAAGCCGACGTACTCCTCCTGGAGCCACATCTTGGGGAACTCCGCGATGGTCTCTTCCCAGAGTTCTTTGGTGTGGTTCATATCGGTGATGCCGGGCATGAAGCCTAGAATCTCGTGGCTGCCGGCGCCACGGCCCGACCCGAACTCGAAGCGTCCTTCGGAGAGATGGTCGAGCATGGCGACCTTCTCCGCGACCTTCACAGGGTGGTTCACGGGCGCCAGCGGGTTGAAGATGCCCGAGCCCAGATGGATCCGGTCCGTCGCGTGTGCGAGGTACCCGAGGTACACATCGTTCGCCGACAGATGCGAGTACTCCTCCAGGAAGTGGTGCTCGGAGGCCCAGGCGTACTTGAAGCCGGACTTGTCCGCTTGGATGACGTACTCGGTCTCCTCCATCAGCGCCTTGTGCTCCGCGAGCGGGTCGGTCTCGGCGCGCTTGCCGACGTATCCCTGTACAAAGAGCCCGAATTCCAAAGGGGTTCACCGTCCCTTTTACTTTCTGACGTACCGTCAGATCCCGATGCGGTCGACTGTTCCACCGCCTGCGCGAGGCGTCAATACTGACGTCCAGTCAGAAAAGGCTCACTCCGGCGAGCCAGCCGCCGTCGATGACGAACGGCTGCCCGGTGATGTACGAGGAGTCCTCGCTGCTCAGGAAGAGCATCAGCTTCGCCACCTCCTCCGGCTCCCCGACCCGGCCGAGCGGCACGAGCTTTTGGTACAGCTCGCCCACCGCCGCCGGGTCCACGCCGTCCGGGTTGCTCATCGGCGTGTCCACCGCACCCGGGCAGACCGCGTTGACGCGGATCTTCCTGGCGGCCAGCTCCAGCGCGGCGACCCGGGTCAGGCCGAGGATCGCGTGCTTGGTCGCGGCGTACGCACCCACGCCGGCCATGCCCGTCAGAGCCGTGTACGAGGCTGTGTTGACGATCGTCCCGCCACCGGCCGCCTCGATCTCGGGCGCGACGTTACGTATGCCGAGGAAGCAGCCGATCTGATTGACCTGGATGATCTGCTGGAATTCCTCCAGCGGCGTGGAGACCAGCTCGTTGAAGCGCAGGATGCCCGCGTTGTTGACCAGCCCGTCGATCTTCCCGAACGCTTCCTTCGCCGCGACCACGGCGGCGGCCCAGTCGGCCTCCCGGCTCACATCCAGATGGACGTACGCGGCCGTGCCCTCACCCAGCTCCTTGGCGAGAGCCTCGCCCTGGTCGTCCAGCACATCGGCGAGCACCACCTTCGCGCCCTCCGCCGCGAAGAGCCGCGCCTCCTGCTCGCCCTGCCCGCGCGCCGCGCCCGTGATGAGGACGACGCGTCCGTCGAGCTTTCCCATTCCACTCTCCTCAGTTCAGGTGCGGAGCAACGTCGGCGGCGAAGGCCGCCATCTGATCGGTGAGTTCGGTGCGGCTCCGGCTGCGGAACCGGACCTGGATCTGGTGCACGCCCATCGCGGCGTAGGCGCGCAGCGACTCGGCGAGGGCGTCGGGCTTTCCGGTCAGGGTTCGCCGGCCGGTGTCCCAGTCCGGCTCGCCCACGTACAGCGGCTCGGTGATGGCGCCGATCTCGATGGGGTCGATGACGCCTGCTTCCTCGCGCAGCGTCTTCAACCTGGCGATCTGGGCGGGAAGTTTGCCGCGTGGGTCGCCCTGGGGCAGCCAGCCGTCACCCCGTACGGCGGCCCGGCGCACGGCGGCGGGCGAGGATCCGCCCACCCAGATGGGTATCCGCTGCTGAACGGGCCTGGGCCGCTGCCCGAGCCCGCTGAAGGAGAACCGCTCGCCGGCGAACTCGGGGTACTCCTCCGGGCCGAGCGCCGCCCTGAGCGCGTCGATGGTCTCGTCGAGTACGGGCCCCCGCGCGGCGAAGTCCACGTCGAGCGCCTCGAACTCCTCCTGCACATGCCCGGCCCCGACCCCGAGGATCAGCCGTCCGCCGGAGAGATGGTCCAGGGTCGCGTACTGCTTGGCGCTCAGGAGCGGGTGCCGCAGCCCGACGACGGCCACATGGCTGAGCAGCAGCACGCGCTCGGTGATCCCCGCGAGGTAGGAGAGCGTGGCGACGGGGTCGTACCAGACGGTGGACATGGCGCCGGCGAGCCGGCGCGGTATCGCGACATGGTCACAGCTCGCGAGATACGCGAACCCGGCCCGGTCGGCGGCTCTGGCGATCTCGGCAAGGTCCTCGGCGCCGGCGCCGGTCTCCCACGGCTCCGCGTAGATGGTGCTCTGCGACTGGATCGGGAGCTGCATCCCGTACGACAGCCGCCCCTCGGGCAGTACGTGCACGGCGCCGCCTCCTCGCCTGATCTGACACTTCGTCAATTATCCGGACGGGGTCATCGTCATACCTGACGGTTCATCAGACAAGGGGTGCGGTGACGTGAGTGCGGCTGCCTGCCAGGGGCGTCGCCTCAGCCGAGCAGGGCGTACACGGTGGAGGCCCGCGCGGCGACGTCCTGCGAGCCGTCAGCGGTCATGGTGACGTCCGCGAACGCCATGCGCCGGCCGAGCTTGGTGATCCTGACGTCGATCAGGACGTCCGTGCCGGTGATCGCGCGCTGGAAGGTGCTGGACTGCTGGACGGTCGTCATCGGCGCGAAGCCGCCGAGGGCGGAGGCGACGGCGACGACGGTGGCGGTGTCGGCCGCCGCCATGAGCGCCTGCCCGGAGAGGGCGCCGCCTTCACGGGCGAGGCGATCGCTCCAGGGGAGGCGGAGGATGGCATGCCGTTCACCGGCCTCGACGACGGAGAGCCCGAGGTCGAGCACCCAGGGGGCGAAGTTGTCGGCAAGGATCTTGTCGGCTTGAGCGGGGGTTAGCGTCATCCCCTGATAGTGCCGCGCACCGGGTCCTGTGGCGAGCGTGGGGCGATTCCCCTATCCCGCCCCTTCCCGAAACTGGGGGCTGCGCCCCCAGACCCCCTGCCGGGGGAAGGGGTACGTGGGGGCTGACGCCCCCACGCCCCCAGAAGCGGCAGCTTCGCGCCGCAGAACGACGGGCCCCGGGCCGCTGGGCAACCCCGGCGGTCCGCACCCGTCAGTTGCTCGGTCATGTGGTGAGCGTGGGCCGGGGGCGTCAGTTGCCCGGTCATGTGGTTGAGGTGGTCCGGGGGCGTTGTCGGTTGCTTTCCGGTGGGTGGTTTCCACCGGCGGACCGCTGTACCCCCGCGGCGGGCGGTCTTGTCTCGTTCGGGTGGGGAGGGGCCGTGCAGGGTCGTCCCCACAGGGGATTGGCGGCAAGTCCGGGGTCACGCACCAAGAGCCTGTACGCCGCCGACCCCGAGGAGTCGAGCCCGGAGGGGCACCGGAGCCCGCACCCGACAAGACCGGACGACCCCGCCGGAGGCAACACGCACCCCGGGCCCGGGCCACAAGCACCCGCACCGCGGGAGGCACCCCGCACCCCGCCGGAGGCTACGCGCCCGGCCACAGGCCCTCCGGTGTCAGGCCCAGTAGCTCAATCGCGTTGCCGCGCACTATCCGGTCCACCACATCCGACGCCAAGTGGCCCATCTGGCTCTCCCCGACCTCCTTCGACTTCGGCCACGTCGAGTCCGAGTGCGGATAGTCCGTCTCGTACAGCACGTTCCCCACTCCGATCGCGTCCAGGTTCTTCAGCCCGAACGCGTCATCGAAGAAGCACCCGTACACATGCTCCGCGAACAGCTCCGACGGCGGCCGCAGCACCTTGTCCGCCACCCCGCCCCACCCGCGGTTCTCCGCCCAGACCACATCCGCGCGCTCCAGGATGTACGGGATCCAGCCGATCTGGCCCTCCGCGTACATGATCTTCAGACCCGGGAAGCGTTCGAACTTGCCGCTCATCAGCCAGTCGACCATCGAGAAGCAGCAGTTGGCGAACGTGATCGTCGACCCGACGGCGGGCGGCGCATCGGCGGACGTCGACGGCATCCTCGACGACGAGCCGATGTGCATCGCGATCACCGTCCCCGTCTCGTCGCACGCCCGCAGGAACGGGTCCCACTCGTCCGTGTGCACCGACGGCAGCCCGAGGTACGGGGGTATCTCCGAGAAGGCCACCGCCCGCACGCCCCGCGCCGCATTGCGCCGGACTTCCTCCGCCGCCAACTCCGCGTCCCACAGCGGGATCAGGGTCAGCGGAATCAGGCGCCCGCGCGCCTCGGGGCCGCACCACTCCTCCACCATCCAGTCGTTGTACGCCCGCACCCCGAGCAGCCCCAGTTCGCGGTCCTTCGCCTCGGTGAAGGTCTGGCCGCAGAAGCGCGGGAAGGTCGGGAAGCAGAGCGCCGCCTGGACGTGGTTGACGTCCATGTCGGCGAGGCGCTCCGGCACGCCGAACGAGCCCGGCCGCATCTGCTCGTACGTGATGACCTCGAGCTTGATCTCGTCGCGGTCGTAGCCGACCGCCGTGTCGAGGCGGGTCAGCGGCCGGTGCAGATCCTCGTAGACCCACCAGTCGCCGATCGGCCCGTCGTCGCCCTTCGCCCCCATCACCGGGGCGAACCTGCCGCCCAGGAACGTCATTTCCTTCAGCGGCGCCCTGACGATGCGCGGGCCGATGTCCTGGTACTTCGACGGGAGCCGGTCCCGCCAGACGTTGGGGGGCTCAACCGTGTGGTCGTCCACCGAGATGATCTTCGGGAAGGTCTCCATGCGCCCCACGGTAGCGTCAATCTGACGAGTCGTCAGCTATCGGGACGGCACGGAAAACCTCCCGGAAGAGCGTCCGCGGTTCACTATAAACCCCGTCTATACATCGTATGTATAGTGCGATGACGTGCGCGGCCGGTCAACGGCAGAGCGCCGTATTCCGTGTGCCCGCCATCCACCGAGGGGGATATTCGCCATGCCCGGAAAAAGGACGAAAGCGAAGGTCACCGCCGCCGCGCTCGCAGTCGCCACCCTGGCGCTGACGCTCGGCGGCTGTTCGATGGAAACCACCTCACCGGGCGCCGCCAGGAATCACGCGCCCGCCGACGCCAAGCCGCTGTCCGCCGGGGGCGTCGACTGCGGAAAGGCCACGTGCATAGCCCTGACCTTCGACGCCGGGCCCGGCAAGGACACGGCCCGACTCCTCGACACCCTGAAGGAGAAGAAGGTTCACGCAACCTTCTTCCTGCTCGGCAAGAACCATGTGCTCAAGCACCCCGACCTCGTACGCCGAATAGCCGACGAGGGTCATGAGGTGGCCAATCACACCTGGTCGCACCGCCGGCTCGACGAACTGAGCGCCGACGAGATACGCGGAGAGCTGTCCCGTACACAGGAGGCCATCGCCAGGATCACCGGTCGCAGGCCCACTCTGATGCGCCCGCCGCAGGGCCGTATCAACGACGACGTCACCAAGGTCAGCCGGGAGCTCGGCCTCGCCCAGATCCTGTGGAGCGCCACCGCCAAGGACTTCTCCACCACCGACTCCGAGCTCATCAAGAACCGGATACTCGACCAGGCGGGGCGCGACGGCATCATCCTGCTGCACGACATCTACGACGGAACCGTGCCCGCCGTGCCCGGCATCATCGACGAACTGAAGAGGCGCGGCTACACCTTCGTCACCGTGCCCGAGCTGCTCGCGCCCGGCAAGGCCAACCCGGGAGAGGTGTACCGCCCGTGACGCGAGCTTCCGGCAGAGATCACGGACGGAGATCGGCAACAGAGGGTTAGCGCACAAGCAGACGCGGGCAGGGGCGATGTGGAGGTGCCCCGCTGCTGACGGGGCCACCATGAACAGGGCAGACTGTCGAGGGCGATTCCGGCAGTACGGGGGCAGGGAGCAGCTATGGACCGTGACAGCGGGCCACGCGTACCGGAGCAGCGTACTCCGATGCAGAGCAGCATCATTGACCTGCGCTTCAGCGTGCTCGGCCCGGTGCGTGCCTGGCGCGGCGGGGAGGCTCTGCCGTCCGGTTCGCCGCAGCAGCGCGCCCTGCTGGCCGCGCTGTTGCTGCGCGACGGCCGCACCGCGACCGCTTCCGAGCTGATCGACGCGATCTGGGGCGAGGACCCTCCTTCGCAGGCGCTCGCGGCGGTACGGACGTACGCCTCGCGCCTGCGCAAGGTGCTGTCCGCGGACGCGCTGGTCAGCGAGTCGGGCGGCTATGCGATACGGGTCAGGGGCGACGCCCTCGACCTCGCGGTGGCACAGGAGTTGGCGGCGGAGGCGGACAAGGCGCGCGCGGCCGGGGACCGCAACCAGGCCCGCGCACTGGTGGACAAGTCGCTGGGCCTGTGGGACGGCGAGCCGCTGGCCAATGTGCCGGGGCCGTACGCCGAGAACCAGCGGGCCCGGCTGGAGGAGTGGCGGCTCCAGCTCCTCGAGACCCGGCTCGACCTCTGCCTGGAGGTCGGCGCCCATGCGGAGGCGGTGTCGGAGCTGACCGCGCTCACCGCGGCGCACCCGCTGCGGGAGCGGCTGCGCGAGCTGCTGATGCTGGCGCTGTACCGCAGCGGACGCCAGGCCGAGGCGCTGGCCGTGTACGCCGACACCCGCCGGCTGCTCGCCGAGGAACTGGGCGTCGACCCGCGCCCGGAGCTCGCCAAGCTCCAGCAGCGCATTCTGCAGGCCGACGCGGAACTGGCCCGGCCGAGCGAGGAGCCGACCCGGGCCCCGCAAGTCGCCCGGCCCGCGCAACTCCCCGCCACAGTCCCGGACTTCACCGGACGTGCCTCCTTCGTACGCGAACTGGGCGACCAGCTGGCCACCGCCGAAGGCTCCGTCATGGCGGTCTCGGCGCTCGCGGGCATAGGCGGCGTCGGCAAGACGACTCTCGCGGTCCATGTGGCCCACGAGGCCCGGCCGCACTTCCCGGACGGCCAGCTGTACGTCGACCTGCAGGGCGCGGGCAATCGCGCCGCCGATCCGGAGACGGTCCTGGGCGCGTTCCTACGGGCCCTCGGCACCGCGGACTCCGCCATTCCGGACTCGCTGGACGAGCGGGCCGCGCTCTACCGCTCGACGCTGGACGACCTGCGCGTCCTGGTCCTCCTCGACAACGCGCGGGACGCCGCCCAGATCCGTCCGCTGCTGCCGGGCACGGCGGGCTGCGCGGCGCTGGTCACCAGCCGGGTCCGGATGGTGGACCTGGCCGGGGCGCACCTCGTCGACCTGGATGTGATGTCGCCGGAGGAGGCCCTGCAGCTCTTCACCAAGATCGTGGGCGAGGAGCGGGTCACCTCCGAGCGTGAGGCGGCGCTCGATGTGGTCGCCGCGTGCGGGTTCCTGCCGCTCGCGATCCGTATCGCGGCCTCGCGCCTCTCGGCCCGCCGTACCTGGACGGTCTCGGTGCTGGCCGCGAAACTCGCCGACGAACGCCGCCGCCTGGACGAACTGCAGGCGGGCGACCTCGCGGTCAAGGCCACCTTCGAACTGGGCTACGGCCAGCTGGAGCCGGCCCAGGCCCGCGCCTTCCGCCTCCTCGGCCTCGCCGACGGACCGGACATCTCGCTCGCCGCGGCCGCGGCTGTGCTCAACCTCCCGCCCCAGGTGACGGAAGACCTGCTGGAGGCTCTCGTCGACACCTCGCTGCTGGAGTCGGCGGCGCCGGGCAGGTACCGCTACCACGACCTCGTAAGGCTCTACGCGCGTGCATGCGCCGAGCGGGATGAAGAGCCGCCCGAGGAGCGGGAGTCGGCGCTGTCCCGGCTGCTGGACTTCTATCTGTCGACGGCGGCACGGGTGTTCGCGATAGAGCGTCCGGGCGACCGGCTGGTGGGCCACCTGGAGCGTACGGAGTACGAGGGCCTGGTCTTCACCAACGGGCACGACGCGCAGGACTGGCTGTACGCGGAGGCGAACTGTCTGCTTGCGAGCGCACGACAGGCATCGAGCGGTAAGCGGCTGCGCCTCGCCGTGGACCTGCTGTGGGCGGCACAGGATCTGGCGGAGTCCGGCGCCAACTCCAAGCTGTACGAGACCGTGGCCCTTTCGGCACTCGACTCGGCCCGTGCCGCCGGCGACGTCCGTACCGAAGCGCGGGCGCGGACCTCGCTGACCAACGTGCACATGGTGGCAGGCCGTTACGAGGAAGCCGACGAGGAGGCCAAGCAGGCTGCGGTCCTCGCGAAGTCCGCCCAGGACCCCGCTCCGGTCTACTGGTCGGACAACGACCGCGGCATCATCGCCTTCAACCAGGGGCGGCACGCCGAGGCCGAGGAGCACCTTCGCCGGGCGACGGAGGGTTCCCGTGCCGACGAGAACCGCCCGGGCGAGGCCAGCGCCCTGTGCAATCTCTCGCGCATCCACCTGTCCATGGGCCGTACCTCGCAAGCCATCATGCTCGCCGAGCAAGGGGTCGAGATCTACGACCGCATCGGGCACACCCTGCGGCTGGCCAATGCCCGCTACGCCCTGGGGGTCGCGCTCACCCATGCGGGACGCCACACCGAGGCGTTGGAGGAGCTCCTCGAAGCGCTGGAGAGGTTCGAGACGAACCGGCAGCGTCTGTGGGAGGGGACGACACACTTCCGTATCGCCCAGGCGCACCTCACGGCCCGCCGCCCCGCACAAGCCGCCCAGCATGCCGAGCAGGCGCTCGCCATCGGCTGCATCGGCGGCGACCGTACCCGGGGCAACGTACTGATTACGCTGGGCAGGGCGCTGGACAGCCTCGGCCAAGCGGACCGCGCGCGTGCCTGCTGGCGCGAGGCATTGTCCCTCCACGAGCAGTCGGGTGCCGCGGAAGTGGAGGAAGTACGCGGGCTTCTTGCCCCTCTCAGCGCAGCGTGAGGGCCCCCCGCCAGGGCGTTCATTGAACGTTTATGCTCATCCGACATGCTCAGTGCATTCGATCCGTCGCGTCGGGGGGCAGGCGGATCCTGGGACCTACACCTCCGCGTGGGGGCGAGCGGTCCCCCTGGCCTTCTGTCCGGCGACCCTCGGGGGAGCCTCCGGGCAGAAGGCCACCTTCGGTAACGTCGGGCAATCCCATGGGGGACAGAAAGATGAGCAACACCGAGAAGAAGCCGGAAGAGATCACCACACTGGGCGACCACCACACGCCGGCCCCGCCGCAGGGCGCCGCCATCGTGCAGGGTGACCACCACACGCCCGCACCGCCGAAGGACACCGCCACCACGATGGGCGACCACCACACTCCGGTCCCGCCCGCGGACGGCGTCACGACGCTGGGCGACCACCACACGCCGGCCCCGCCCGTGGACGGCATCACCACGATGGGCGACCACCACACGCCGGCCCCGCCCAAGATCTGACCCGAACTTCACTGAACGGGGTGCGGCCGCGGCGGCGCGGAGGGGGAGCCGCCGCGGCCGCGGCATGTCCGGTGCCCGGCCGCCGAGGTGCTCGCCGGCCGGACGGTCAGACGCGCTCGCGCGACCGCAGTTCCGTCTTCAGCACCTTCCCGCTCGCGTTCCTGGGCAGCTCGCTCACGAACTCGACCTCCCTCGGCACCTTGTAGTTCGCCATCTCCCGTCGCGACCAGGCGATGAGATCGTCCGCCGTCAGCGTCGAGTCCCTGCGCCGTACCGCGTACGCCTTGCCCACCTCGCCCAGCCGCGGGTCGGGTACGCCGATCACCGCGACATCCGCGATATCTGGGTGCAGGCCGAGTAGTTGCTCGATCTCCGCCGGATACGCGTTGAAGCCGCCGACGATGAACATGTCCTTGATCCGGTCGGTGATACGGAGATTGCCCGCATCGTCCAGGACGCCGACGTCGCCCGTGCGCAGCCAGCCGTCCTCAGTGATCGCCTTCGCCGTCTCCTCCGGGTCCTCGAAGTAGCCCTGCATCACATGGTGTCCACGCACCAGCACCTCGCCCGGTTCACCGGTGCCGGCCAGCACGCGGACCTCTGTGCCGGGGATCGCGCGGCCCGAGGTGGACGCGATCGTCTCCGGGGCGTCGCCGCGGCGGCACATGGTGACGATGCCGCTCGCCTCGGAGAGGCCGTACGCCGTGAGGACCGTGGCGATCCGCAGCTCACTGCGCAGCCGCTCGACCAGCTGGAGCGGCACGACCGCCGCGCCGGTGACGACGAGCCGCAGGGCGCTGAGGTCGTGCTGGTCGCGGGCCGGGTGGTCGAGCAGGGACTGGTGGAGGGTCGGGGGGCCAGGCAGTACGGAGATGCGTTCGGAGGCGATATTGGCCAGGACCGTGTCCACGTTGAAGACCGGCTGCGGGACCATCGTCGCGCCCCGCGTCAGGCAGGCGATGATGCCCGCTTTGTAGCCGAAGGTATGGAAGAACGGGTTCACGATCAGATAGCGGTCGCCTTCGCGCAGCCCGGCGAGATCGCTCCAGACGTCGTAGCAGCGCAGCGTCTGCGCATGAGTGATGACGGCACCCTTGGGCCGGCCCGTGGTACCCGAGGTGAAGATGATGTCGGAAGGCGCGGACGGGTCGATCGCGTCGGCGCGGGCACGGACGTCCGCGGCGGATATGGCGTCGCCGCCCGCCAGGAAGTCCTTCCAGTCACGGAAGTCCTCGGGTGCGCTGTCCGCCAGTACCACCACCTGCTCAAGATGTGGCAGGTCCACCTCCGCGCGGCGCAGGGACGCGACGTAGGACGTGCCCAGGAACGTGCCGGTGATGAAGAGGAGTTTGGCGCGGCTGCGCTGGAGGACGTACGCCGCCTCGCCGCCCTTGAAGCGGGTGTTGAGCGGCACCAGCACCGCACCGGCCGTCACCGCGCCGAGTGCCGAGACGATCCAGTCGAGCGTGTTGGGCGCCCAGACCGCGACCCGGTCGCCCGGCTCGACGCCGGACGCCATGCAGGCGGCGGCGGCACGCTCGACGCGCTCGCCCAGTTCGGCGTACGAGACCCTGACGCGGCCCTCGACGACGGCCTCCCGCTCCCCGTACCGTTCGGCAGCGCTCCGTACCAGCCTCGGGATGCTGCCCCACTCCAGGTCGCCGCGCATCGCAAGCCCTCCCACCGCAGTTGCTGACTATCCGTCAGATTAGCTGTAGCCTGACGCGCTGTCAGCAGGGAGAACGATCGCGGAGGTGGCGCACCGTGGCGACGCTCAAGGACGCAGCGGCGATAGTCGGCATAGGGCAGACGCCCTTCGCCAGGCAACTCCCCGAATCCGAGAAGACCCTGGCCTGCCGCGCCGTCCTCGCCGCGCTCGACGACGCCGGTATCGACCCTTCCGAGGTCGACGGCTTCGCCTCGTACACAATGGAGGAGACGGACGAGGTCGAGGTCGCCAAGGCCATCGGCGCCGGGGACGTGACCTTCTTCTCCAAGGCCGGTTACGGCGGCGGTGGTTCCTGCGCCACCATCGCCCATCTCGCGGGCGCGATCGCCACCGGTCAGGCGAGCGTCGGCGTCGCCTGGCGCTCCCGCAAACGCGGCAGCGGCCCAAGGCCCTGGAAGAACACGGCAGTTCAACTTCCCACACCCGCCCAGTGGACCCGTCCCTTCGGTCTGCTGCGGCCCGCCGACGAGATCGGCATGCTGGCGCGGAGATATATGCACGAGTACGGCGCCACCCGCGACCATCTCTTCAATGTCGCCCTCGCCTGCCGCAACCGTGCCAACCAGAACCCCGCCGCCGTCATGTACGAGCGGCCGCTGACCCGCGAGATGTATATGACCGCCCGCTGGATCAGCGATCCGCTCTGCCTCTTCGACAACTGCCTGGAGACCGACGGCGCGCTGGCCTGCGTGATCGTCTCGGCCGAACGGGCCCGCGACTGCCGGCAGAAGCCGGTGTACATCCACTCCGCCGCCCAGGGCCTGCCCGCGCAGCATCACGGGATGGTCAACTACTGGAACGACGACCCGCTCACCGGACCCGCCTGGACGGCCGGCAGGCAGCTGTGGAAGACCGCCGACTTCGGTCCGCAGGATGTCGATGTGGCGCAGATCTACGACGCGTTCACCCCGCTCGTCCCGCTCTCGCTGGAGGGGTACGGCTTCTGCGGACGAGGGGAGGGCGCGGCCTTCACCGAGGGCGGCGCGCTGGAGATCGGCGGCCGGCTGCCGGTCAACACCGGCGGCGGAGGTCTGAGCGAGGCGTACGTCCACGGCTTCAACCTCATCACCGAGGGCGTGAAGCAGCTGCGCGGCACCAGCACGGCGCAGGTCCCGGACGCCGCGACCTGCCTGGTCACGGCGGGCGAGGGAGTGCCCACTTCGGCTGTACTGCTGAGGAGTTGAGATGGACTCGCTACTGACGCCGGTCGTCGACGACGACGGCGCGCCCTTCTGGGAGTACGCCGCGCAGGGCGAACTCCGCGTGCAGGCCTGCGCCGACCCGGACTGCGCCGAACTGCGCTTCCCGCCACGGCCCTGCTGCCCGCACTGCCGGTCCTTCGACAGCGAGTGGCGCAGGATGAGCGGGCGCGGCCGCATCTGGTCCTACGTGTTCCCCCATCCGCCGCTGCTGCCCGCGTACGCCGCCCGGGCGCCGTACAACGCGGTCGTCGTCGAGCTCCTGGACGCGCCCCGTATCCGCCTGGTCGGCAATGTGGTCGCGGCGCCGGACGCGCCGCTGAACTCGGTCGATCCGGCGCGGCTGCGCATCGGGACCGGAGTGAGGGTGGCGTTCACCGAGCTGGACGGGGTCACCGTGCCGCGCTGGCTGCTGGAGCGGGCATGAGCCTGGGCATCGACACGTACAAGGAGACGGGTGTCGCGCTGGTCACGCTGGACCGGCCCGAGCGGCACAACGCGATCGATCTGGCGATGGCCGGTGAACTGGCCGCCGCCTGGCGTCAGTTCCGCTTCGACGACTCCGTACGGGCGGTCGTGGTGACCGGAGCGGGCACCAAGGCGTTCTGCACCGGCATCGACCGCTCGGTGCGGGTGCCGCAGCCCTCGTCCCCGTACACGATCGACGATCCGCTGATCGCGATCGGGCCGAAGGCGAACGAGCTGTGGAAACCGGTGGTCGCGGCCGTGGAGGGGATGGCCTGCGGCGGGGCGTTCTATCTGCTCGGGGAGAGCGAGTTCCTGGTGGCCTCGCGGGAGGCGACGTTCTTCGATCCGCATACGACGTACGGCATGGTCAGCGCGTACGAGGCGATCTCCATGGCGCAGCGGATGCCGTTCGGCGAAGTGGCGCGAATGGCGCTGATGGGGACGGCGGAGCGGCTCTCGGCGCAGCGGGCCTACGAGACGGGTCTGGTCTCGGAGCTGACGGAGCCGGGCGATGCGGTGGCGGCCGCGCTGCGGGCCGCCGCGGTGGTGGCGTCGTACCCGACCGAGGCGGTGCAGGGGACCGTACGGGCGGTGTGGTCCGCGAGGGAGGCGGCCAGGTCGCAGGCGCTCGCGCATGCCCCGCACCTGATCACGCTCGGGAATCTGCCGCCGGAGCGGCAGGCGGAACTCTTCGAGGGCGGGCGGGGCCGGGGGAGCTACACGTTGCGGTAGCCGCATCCCAGCCCCGTCGGCGGACATCCCCAGCCCCTCCGGCGATTGAGGAGCGGGGCTTGGGGCGGAGCCCCAACAGGGCCGTCAGCTCGCCGTACGGCTCGCGCTGATGACTTCGCACTTCTTGTACTCGGAGCCGTCGCCGGAACCGGTGTACGGGGTGCTCGCGTTGCCGGGCGCAGAGGCACCGGGCTGCACCTGGAGGTCCTCGACCTTGGCGATGGCGAGGTTGACCTTCGTGTCGCCGAGGTTGCCCTTGAACTGCAGGCTCACGTCGTACTTGTACGCCAGCGAGTCGCTGTTGGTGACGGTGATCTTCGCGGTGAGGTTCTTGCCGGAGGCGTCGAGGCCGCACTCGTCGATCCTGACGTCACGCTCGGCCTTGTGGGCGCTGGAGCCGCCGGTCACAGAGCCGGTGGAACCACTCGAGGTGCTGCTGTCGTTGTGGTTGCTGCCGCCGCTGCTACTGCTGCTGCTTCCATGGCTGCTGCCGCCGCAGCTGCCGCCGTGGGAGCCGCGGGCTCCGGTCAGTGCGACGACTGCGATACCGAATACGGCAATGGCGCGGACATGACGGATCTTCACGTTTCAACCCCCGTTGAAAGTCGTGTCGGTGAGTGGGGCTCAATTGACGAGCGCACGTCACCCTAGCAGCGGTTGATCGCCGCGCCGTCCACGAAACCGACCACGAAACCGACCACGCGGCCGCCCCGCAGCGGCCCCGGAAGCGGCCTCCCGCCCTCAGTCGCCGAGCAGCGCCTCGGCTTCGCATTTCTTCACCCGTGCCACCAGCTTGGGGCTCCGCATGGCGACCTTGACGGTCCTGGTCTCGCCGCCGTCCAGCGTGACCTCGGTGTTTCCGCGGTCGACGACCGCGCCCGCGGCGTCCACGAACACCACGTCGACCTCGTACCTGTGCGAGACCCCGCCGTCCGCAACCACCTTCACCGTGGCGGACGTTGTGGCCTTGCGCTTTCCACGGCCCTTCTTCACACAGGTGACGACAGTCGCCCGTGCGGTGGCAGTGGCGGTCGCCGTGGGCGTCGGATCCTCGGTGTACGAGTCCGACCCCGACGAGCCGGATGAACCGGACGACGAGCTGTAGTCGTCGTTGTCGTAGTCGCGGTAGCCGCCGTTCGACTTCTTGGAGCTGGAGCAGCCGCCTCCGCCACCACTGCTGCCGTGCGACCTGCTCTTGCCACCTCTGCCGCCCTTGCCGGTCGAGGCCGAACTCGAGAAACCGGTCAGCGCCAGCACCACCACGACCAGTACGGCCGCGAGCTTGAGACGTCGGCCCAGCATGTGCCCGCCCTCCCCCAGTGCTTCACAGCACTTATATGTACCTGACAATCGCGCGACACCGTAGCAGTCGCGAATCAGGGGTGGGTACTCGCGTGCGTGACGGCCGTCGTAGCAGTCACGGAAGGGGCTCCATACGGCGGCCGTCGCTCCGACGAGAGCGAGGATCAGCCGATGATGTTGCGGATCATCGCCGGCCTCCTGGGGGTGTCGCTCTCGATCACGACGCTACGCCCGGACGGTGCCGGTCGCCATCGGGGCACCCGCCGGACAGGCCGCGTTTCCGGCCGTCCGGCGATGGAGGACAAGTCCTAGCGTGCGCCGCCCGAACCGCCACGGCCGGTGGCCGTGCCCTTGACCGCGTCCAGCGCGTACACACAGCGGTCCTTGCTGCACGCGTACACCACACCGCCCTGCGCCACCGGGGAGCCCGTGATCTCGCCGCCCGTCGCGAGCTTCCAGCGGAGCTGGCCGCCGCTCGCGTCCAGGGTGTAGAGCACATGGTCCGCGGAGCCGAAGTGGACCCGGCCGTCGGCGACCACCGGGGCGCCGATCACCTCGCCGCCCGCCGCGAAGCGCCACATGGGTGTGCCCGTCACCGCGTCCAGGGTGTAGAGCGCGCTGCCGCTGCCGACATGAATGTTGCCGTTCGCGACCAGCACCGGCTCGATGGACTGCCGCGATTCCGTGGCGATGCGCCAGCGGTCCTTGCCGGTCGTGGCGTCCAGGGCGTACACCGTGCCGAGGTAGTCGACGAGATAGACACCGCCGCCCGTCACCGCCGGGCCCGGCGCGAAGACCGGCGGCGAGAGGAAGACCGCGGGCGACTCGAAGTGCCAGCGCACCCGGCCGTTGGCGATGTCGATGGCGAGGGCGCGGGTGCCGGCCGCGACATAGACATAGCCGTCGGGCGCGGGCTGCACCCGTACCGGCACATTGCCGCAGGACGTCGCGTCGCCGACGGGGTACGACCAGCGCTCGACACCCGTACGGGCCTCCAGCGCACGCAGCCTCGCGTCCTTCCACACGTACACCGTGTCGTCGAAGATCGCGGGCCCGGCCTCGGGCGTCTCGAAGTCCGTCTGCGCCCCGGCCGTCTCCCAGAGCTTCTCACCGCTGGAGGCCTCCCATGCCTGTACGCCGCCGCCGCGCGTCCCGGTGAGGACGGTGCCGCGGTCGGCCTTGAGGGAGTACACCCAGGCGTCGGTCTGGAGCCGCCACCGCTCCTGGCCGTTCGTCGCGTCGAGTGCGTACAGCGTCGGCCCGTCCGAGGCGTGGATACGGCCGCCGGCCACCGCCATCGCCCACGCCACGTCCCTGGTCTTGAACTGGCGCCGGCCGCTGCCCACGTCCAGGGCATGTACCTCGAAGGACGTCACGTACAGCAGGTCACCGGCCACCACCGGCGTACCCCAGACGTCGTTCGACATCCGGAAACGCCACGGCCGCCAGTGTCCGGCCGCGCCGTCCGGCGGCGAAGCGGGCGGCGGCACCGGCGCCGCAACGGCGGAGGGTACGGCGGACGGTCCCGGAGACGGTACGGCGCTGGTCGCTGCCTCCGCGCCGTTCAGCCCGCCGGGCGGGCGGACCCAGCCGGTCGCCGGACCGGCCTCGACGACCCCGCCGCGGCCCGCGTCCGCGACCCTGGGTCCTGGACCGATCGGCACCTTGGAGCCGGGCAGCCGGACCGGCCCCGCCGGGGCGGGCGAGGCTGCGGCCTGGCCCGTACGCGGGTCGTTGCCGCCCCGCCAGGCGGAGTCCCAGTCCGCGCCCTGCCGGGAGGGCGGCGGCTGCTGCGGCGGCGCCTGAGGGCGCGGAGGCGTGGGCTCGGCGGGGCGCTGCGGGACCGGGGCCGGGGCCGGAGCCGGGGGGCGACCGCCGCGGCGCTGCTCGATCATCGCGGTGGCCCGCGCCGGCAGCCAGGCGGACGCCGTACCGCTGTCGTCGCTGCCGGAGGAGAAGAGATGCGGAGCGAGCTGCGCCTGCAGATCCTCGGGCGTCGGCCGCAGCCCGGCCTCCATCTGCATACAGGAGTCGATGAGCGGCCGGAGCTCGTCCGGCAGGCCCGCCAGGTCCGGGCCCTCGCGCAGCAGCATGAACACGGTCTCGACGGGGTTCGCGCCGTGGAAGGGCGCGTGTCCGGTGGCCGCGAAGACCAGCGTGGAGCCGAGCGAGAAGACATCGCTCGCGCCGGTCACGCTGCGTGAGTCGCGCGCCTGTTCCGGCGACATGTACGCGGGTGTACCCACGGCGACGTTGGTCATCGTCAGCCGGGTGTTGGAGACGCCGGACGCGATGCCGAAGTCGATGACCCGCGGCCCGTCCTCCACGACCAGGACGTTCGACGGCTTGAGGTCGCGGTGGACGAGACCCGCGCCGTGGATGGACTGCAGCGCCTCAGCGACGCCGGCCGCCAGCCAGCGCACCGCCTGGGCCGGCATCGGCCCGCACTCATTCACTATTTCTTCGAGGGAGGGGGCGGGGACGTACGCGGTGGCCAGCCACGGCACAGCCGCCCGCGGATCGGCGTCCACCACGGCTGCGGTGTAGAAACCGCTGACGGCGCGGGCGGCCTCCACCTCACGGGTGAAGCGGACGCGGAACAGCTGGTCCTCGGCAAGCTCGGTACGCACAGTCTTGATCGCCACCCGGCGGCCGGACGCCGACCGGGCGAGATAGACCAGTCCCATGCCGCCGGCACCGAGCCGGCCCAGCACCTCGAACGGACCGATCCGTCTCGGGTCATGCTGCGTCAGCTGCTCCATCACTTGCCTGCCACCTCCCCGTACGGGCCCCAGAAGAAATGGGGCCCGTCACAGCCCCGTGCAGCGTCTCACCGCCGAGACCCTCAGCGGTTGCACACCCTGATTCTTCCTGTCGGAGGCGACGGTTGCGAACCCGGGGGCGGATCGGGGTGTCTCACCCGGATTCGGGCACGGTTCGGGGGGCGGAATGGTTAGCTATGCGCCTCCAGACGGCCGCTTGCACGCAGGGAGCCGCCGCAGGAGATCGAGTCGCTGCCGTCCCCGGTGCGCCAGGCCCCGTACAGGGTCTTGACGCGGGCCGGCCACTTCGGGTTGCTCACGTCGTCGCAGTCGACAACCAGTCGCCAGGTGTATGAGGAGCCGCTGTAGCAATTGGCGGAGGCGGTGTCACCGCTGCCGGCGAGGTTGCAGGGCAGCCGGGCGGCGGAGGCGGGGGTCGCGGTGAACAGTCCGGCGGCGACGGCAGCGCCGACGGCGAGTGCCAGGGCGGTCTTGGTACGCAGCACGAGGGGGTCCTTTCGCGGTGGGGGAAAGACCACCACTATGGATCAACCCGCAGCTCCAGGTCTAGACCATTTGCCGCCCCAACTCCCGCTCTTTCAGACCGCCTTGGCCCCTTCCTCGGGTTCGGCGAGTACGGCGAACGAAGCGCCCTGATTGTCGGCGAGCACCGCGATACGACCGTGGGGGATGTCGAAGGGCGGCGCCTGGACCCGGCCGCCGAGGCGGGTGACCGCCGCGGCCGCCTCGTCGCAGTCCTCGACGCAGAAGTAGATGAGGAAGTGGCCGGGCATCTCGGCCGGGAAGGCGTCGGTGAGCATGCTGCGGCCACCGATGGCGGTGTCCTCCCCGGGCTCCGTACCGGCGGGCGACCACGTCCGGAAGTCGATGGGGGCGTCCGGCAGATCCTTTCCCTGGAAGCCGAAGATCGACTCGTAGAAGGGGTCGACGCTCTCCTTGTCGCGCGTGTACACCTCGGTCCAGCAGAAAGAGCCGGGCTTGCCCTGCTTCTCGAAGCCGGGCTTGTCGCCGGCCTGCCAGAGCCCGAAGACCGCGCCGCCGGGGTCCGCGGCCTCCACGATCGTGCCGGCGGTGCCGACCGGCTGCGGGTAGGTGATCACCTGGCCGCCGGCCTCCGTGATCTTCCGGCCGAGGGCGGCGGCGTCGCGAGTGGCGAAGTAGACGCCCCAGACGGTGGGCATCCGGCCGTCCCGCTTGGGCGCGAGGCCGGCGACGAGCTTTCCGTCGCTGAAGGCGTTGACATACCCGCCGTCCCCCTCGTCGAATGTCCAGCCGAACAGCTCGCCGTAGAAGCGCTTGCCCGCCTCGACATCGGGAAGCGCTGCGTCCACCCAGCAGGGCGTGCCCTCCGTGAATGCGGCCATGGACCCGATTCCTTCCCTCGTAACGGGATGTGGTGCCCGTCACACTCAAGCTAATGGCGCACCACGCGCACCGCAGGGAATCAAATCGAACAAATTGCCCAATTGTCAGGATCCGAAGCCCGGGGTCCACGATCCGGGGCCGGGGTCTTGTTTCGTTGAGTTATGCACAGAAGTTTTCCACAGGCTGTTGATAAGACTATTGAGGCACCCCATTTGCACTCGGCCGAATCGCGCGCCGATCACCCCTCGGTAAGCTGACGGCATGACAGGACAAGTACGCACCGTCGACGGCCGAGTGGCCGGACGACGCGGCCAGGCGACGCGGCAGAAGCTGCTCGACTGCCTCAGCGAGATGCTCAGCTCCTCGCCGTACCGGGACGTCAAAGTCATCGACGTGGCCCGGAAGGCGGGCACTTCACCCGCGACCTTCTACCAGTACTTCCCGGACGTCGAGGGCGCGGTCCTCGAGATCGCCGAGGAAATGGCCAAGGAGGGCGCGGGGTTGACCGAACTGGTTGCCGGCCGCTCCTGGGTCGGCAAGGCGGCCTGGCAGACCTCGGAGGAGCTGGTGGAGGGCTTCCTCGACTTCTGGCGCCGCCATGACGCGATCCTGCGGGTGGTCGACCTCGGCGCGGCGGAGGGCGACAAGCGGTTCTACAAGATCCGCATGAAGATCCTGAACTCCGTGACCAACTCCCTTACGGACGCGGTGAAGGAACTCCAGACGAAGGGCAAGGTCGACAAGGACGTCAGTCCGGCGGCGATCGCGGGCTCGCTCGTGGCGATGCTGGCGGCGGTGGCGTCGCATCAGAAGGGGTTCACGGCCTGGGGTGTGAAACAGGCGGAACTGAAGCCCAATCTGGGGCTGTTGGTGCATTTGGGCATCACGGGCAGGAAGCCGACGAAGTAGGCGCGGCAGCGTCGCGTCACCCCAGGTCCTGTCACGCCAACGCGGCGCCTTCACCGGCCGAACACCCTACGAACGCCTCCGACAGAGTCCGGAACCCACGGTCACAGGCTCCGTCAGCTGCCCACCTGGCGGCGCGACAGGCGAAAGACGCGGATCTCTCTCTTCACCCGGGACTGGTACGTCGCGTACGGCGGCCAGAACGTCAGCGCCGCCCGCCACGCCCTCTCCCTCTCCTCGCCCTCCAGCAGGCGTGCCCGCACCAGGACGTCCCTGCCCCTCCAACTCACCTCCGCCTCCGGGTGTTCGATCAGGTTCGCCGTCCACGCCGGATGGCCCTCTCGGCCGAAGTTGGAGCCGATCAGGATCCAGTCGCCCGACTCTTCCGGCATGCACGCCAGCGGGGTGACTCTGGGCAGGCCGCTCTTCGCGCCGCGAGCCGTGAGGACGACTCCCGGCAGCATCTGCGCGCTCAGCAGCACCTTGCCCCGCGTCAGCCGGTGGACGGCACGGTCCAGCGCCGGGACGAAGTGAGGCGCGATCCTCGCGAAGGCGCGGGTCGACGAGACCTTCTGGACCAGGCGCACACCGAGCGTCATCAGACGGCCACCGCCTCGGGCCCCGGCGCCGCCGCGGAACCCGACCCCGACGCGGCCCCCGGCGCCGCTCCCAACCCCGACCCCGACGGCGCCCCCGACGCCGCTCCCGACGGCGGGACGAAGAGTCCGGCCCGTTCGGCCGCACGGGTGCGCAGCCTGTGCACCGGGCCGAAGAGCAGCTCGTCCGCCGCCGCCCGTTTGAAGTACAGATGCGCCTCGTGTTCCCAGGTGAAGCCGATGCCACCGTGCAGCTGGACCGCCTCGCCCGCGACCACCCGCAGCGTTTCCAGGCCCTGCGCCAGCGCCAGGCCCCCCTCCCTCGGGTCCCAGGCCGCGTAGTACGCCGCCGAGCGGGCCGCCTGGACCCGCACATACAGATCGGCCAGCCGGTGCTTGACCGCCTGGAAGGAGCCGACCGCGCGGCCGAACTGCTCGCGCGCCCGGACGTACTCCAGCGTGCGGTCGAGCGCACACGACGCCGCGCCGACCGCTTCCGCCGCAAGCAGCGTCGCCGCCCGGATCCCGGTCGCCGCCAGCGCCCCCGGCACATCCGCCGCGTCGTCCGCGCCCAGCAACTCCGCCGCGCAGTCCCGCAGTTCCACCCGGGCCTGCGGCCGTGTCCCGTCCAGCGCGGTCTGCCGGGTCCGCGAAAGCCCCGCCGCATCCGCCCGGACCAGGAAGAGGAGCGTGCGGCTACGGGCGAAGCCGCCCGTATGGGCCGCGACGAGCAGCAGCCCAGCGCTGTGGCCGTCGAGGACCTGACAGGCCTCCCCGTACAGCAGCCGGCCGCCGCCATCACCCGGCCGTGCCTGGACGCCGCCGGCCCGGCCACCGCCCGCCCACTCCCCCGACGCGTTGTCGCCGCTCAGTCCGAGTGCCGCCGCGAGGCTGCCGCCCGGCACAGCGAGTGCGCAGGTCAGCGAGCCGTCCGCGATGCGCGGGAGCAGCTCGTCGCGCTGCGCCGGCGTGCCGAGCGCGGCGATCAGCGGCGCCGCCAGCCCCGCCGTGGCGAGCAGGGGCGAGGGCAGCAGTGCCCGCCCGGTCTCCTCACAGGCGAGTGCGAGCTCCGCGAGACCGCAGCCCACGCCTCCGTACGACTCCGGCAGCGCCAGCCCCGGCAGGCCCAGCTGCGCGGACAGCTGCGCCCACAGCTCGGCGTCGTATCCGGCTGCCGTGCGGACGGCGGCCTTGACCTCGTCCGGGCCCGACCGTTTGGTCAGCAGCTCGCGCAGGGTGCGGCGGATCTCGTCCTGCTCCGCGGTGAAGGCGCTGTTCATGGGATCCCCTCCATATCTGACGGGCCGTCATGTTAGAGCGGACGGATCCAGATGCACAGGGGCGTGCGCCCATCGGGGGGATACGCCTCCCGGTATCTGATGTACCGTCAGATTCATGCCTTCAACTCCGCGCACCCCGCGCAAGGTCGCCATCGTCGGCATATCCCTCTCGGACTGCGGACGCGTCGACGGCCCCACGCCGTACGCCCTGCACGCCCAGGCAGCCCGCCGCGCACTCGCCGACTCCGGCCTCGAGCGCTCCGTCATCGACGGCTTCGGCTCGGCCGGCCTCGGCACCCTCGCCCCGGTCGAGGTCGCCGAGTATCTGGGCCTGCGGCCGAGGTGGGTGGACTCGACCGCCGTGGGCGGGGCCACCTGGGAGGTCATGGCGGCCCACGCCGCCGACGCGATCGCGGCCGGTCACGCCAATGCCGTGCTCCTCGTCTACGGATCGACCGCCCGCGCCGACATCAGGGCGGGGCGGCGCACCTCCAACCTCTCCTTCGGCGGCCGCGGGCCGCTGCAGTTCGAGGTCCCTTACGGGCACACGCTCATCTCCAAGTACGCGATGGCCGCCCGCCGCCATATGCACGAGTACGGCACGACCCTGGAGCAGCTCGCGTCGGTGGCGGTCCAGGCGCGGGCGAACGCCGCCGCCAATCCGGACGCGATGTTCCGCAAGCCGATCACCGTCGACGAGGTGCTCGACGGGCCGTTGATCGCGGACCCGTTCACCAAACTGCACTGCTGCATCCGCAGCGACGGCGGCTGTGCGGTGCTGCTCGCGGCCGAGGAGTACGTACCGGACACCGCGAAGGACCCGGTATGGATCCTCGGCACCGGGGAGTACGTCTCGCACACCACCATGTCGGAGTGGGAGGACTTCACCGTCTCCCCGGCGGCGGTCTCGGGCCACCTCGCCTTCGAGCGCGCGGGCGTCTCCCCTGCCGACATGGATATCGCCGAGATCTATGACGCCTTCACCTATATGACTCTGGTGACCCTCGAAGACCTGGGTTTCTGCGCCAAGGGCGAGGGCGGCCCGTTCGTCGGGAAAGGGCGGCTGACGCGGGACGGCGAGCTGCCGGTCAACACCGACGGCGGCGGTCTCTCCGCCTGCCATCCGGGGATGCGCGGACTGTTTCTGCTGGTCGAGGCCGTGCGGCAGCTGCGCGGCGAGGCGGGCGGCCACCAGGTGCGCAAGGCGGACGGCGGGCCGCCGCGACTGGCGGTCGCCTCCGGTACGGGTGGCTGGTTCTGCTCCTCGGGGACGGTGGTGCTGGGCAGGGGCTGAAGAATCTATACAGCCGTCATAGACAAGCGTATGGGACGCTCGTATAGTCGGGTCATCGGCAAGCGCGAACGCGCACCGCCGCTCACCACTCGACACAGGAGTCCCGATGACCAAAGGGTCCGGCACCAGCGGCAAGCTCGCCGGCAAGACGGTCCTGATCTCCGGCGCCTCGATCGCGGGCCCGGCCCTCGCCCTCTGGCTGCACCGCTACGGATTCACGCCGACCGTCGTCGAGCGCGCACCGGAGCTCCGCCCCGGCGGCTACAAGGTCGACCTGCGCGGCGTCTCCATCGACGTCTGCGAGCGGATGGGCATCCTCGACGACGTACGCCGCGCCTCCACCGATATGCAGGGCGGCTCGTACGTCGACAACGTCGGCGCCACCATCGCCGAGATGCCGGCCGACTTCTTCGGCGGCCGGGTGGACGGCGACGACGAGGTCATGCGCGGCGACCTCGCGCAGATCCTCCACGAGCGCACCCGCGACGACATCGAGTACATCTTCGGCGACTCCATCGCCACGCTCACCGAGGACGCGGACGGCGTCGACGTCACCTTCGAGCAGGGCGAGCCGCGCCGCTTCGATCTGGTGGTGGGCGCGGACGGGCTGCACTCACACACCCGCCGGCTGGTCTTCGGCGACGAAAAGCAGTTCAAGCGGCACCTGGGCGCGTACATCTCCATCTTCACCGCACCCAACGACCTGGACCTGGACCGCTGGGAGACGTACCACGCGCTGCCCAACAAGCTGGTGTGCGCCTACAGTTCGGGCGGGGAGACCACCGCCAAGAACATGTTCGTCTTCGGCGCGCCGGAACTCTCCTACGACTACCGGGACATGGCACAGCAGAAGAAGATCCTCGCCGACGTCTTCACGGGCGACGGCTGGGAAATCCCGAAGATGCTGGACAACGCCGCGGCCGCCGACGACTTCTACTTCGACTCCATGAGTCTGATCGAGATGGACAGTTGGTCGAAGGGGCGCATCGTGCTGCTGGGGGACGCGGCCCACTGCGCCTCCCCGGCCTCGGGCCAGGGCACCGGCCTCGCCCTGATCGGTGCGTACATCCTGGCGGGCGAACTGGCCGCGGCGAACGGTGACCACTCGGTGGCATACGAGCGCTACGAGAGCCTGATGCGGCCCGGCGTCGAGGTGAACCAGAAGTTCGCGGAGGGCTTCGCCAAGGAGATAACGGTCTCCTCAAAGCGCAAGATCCAGCTGCGGATGGCGCTGGTGCGGATGCTGCCGTACATGCCCTGGAAGAACCTGATCGCGAAGAAGATCACCGAGGATGTACAGAAGGCGGCCTTCGCCGTCCCGGTCAAGGACCACAAGGAGTACAGCGTGTTCGAGGGCTGACGCCGACCACTACTCGTCGGGCGGGAGCAGCCGCTCGACCAGGGCCGTGATGAGATCGCCCGCCTGCTCCTCGGGGAACACGTCGGGCAGCGTGAGGCGCTCCACCACCAGCCAGTTCGCCGCGAGATAGATCATCCTGACCGCGTCGGCGTCTCCGGGCAGACCGGAGGCCAGATGGTTGGCGACATTCGCCTCGACGTCCTCGCTGACGCGTGCGGTGAGCACGGCGCGCAGCTCGGGGCGGCGGGTGGCTTCCAGCCGCAGTTCGAGGAGAGCGAGGTAGCCCGTGCTGTACGCCGAGACGCGCTCCACCACTTCGCGCACCAGCTCCGCGGTCCGCGCGCGGGTGGCCGGGCCGGTGAACATGGCCTCCATCGTGGCGTCGTCCGGGCGCAGGCACTCATAGATCCGCCCCCCGGCCTGGGTGAGCAGGTCGTCGCGGTTGGCGAAGTAGTTGGACGCGGTGCCCTTGGGGACGTCCGCCTCGGCGTCGACGGCCCGGAAGGTGAGGCCGCGGGCGCCCTCGCGGGCGAGCACTTCGATGGCCGCGTCCACCAGCGCCGCGCGCCGGGCCAGGTTCTGCCTCATCTGCGTCCTCTCGATCACCCCGACCGATACCACTCCGAGTGTAGTACTTTGCCCTTATGGACAACGATCGGCAGGAAACCTTCCGCGAGCTCCTGCACGCACAGCGGGTCTGGGACACCACGCTGCCCGCGTTCGACCCGGCTTCCGCGCCCCACGCCCCGCTGCCGCTCTTCCACCGTTGGTTCGCCGAGGCCGTGGCCGCGGGCCAGAACGAGCCGCACACCATGACCCTGGCCACCGTGGACGAGCAGGGGCGTCCCGACGTACGCACGCTGATGCTGCACGGCGCCGACGAGCGCGGCTGGCACTTCGCCTCGCACGCCACCAGCGCGAAGGGCCGGCAGCTCGCCGCGCACCCGGAGGCCGCGCTGGGCTTCTACTGGGCGGCGCAGGGCCGCCAGATCCGGATCCGGGGCCGCGTGACGGCGGGCGCCTCCGCGGAGGGCCAGGCCGATCTGCACGCCCGCTCGACGGGTGCGCTGGCCGCCGCGCTCACCGGGCGGCAGAGCGAAGTCCTCGGCTCGCAGGACGAGTTGGCGGCGGCGTCACAGGCGGCGTGGGAGCGGGCCGGGGCGGAGCCGGACGCGCCCGTGCCGACCTGGACGCTGTATGTGCTCCAGCCGTACGAGGTGGAGTTCTTCCAGGGCGACGAACGGCGGCGGCACGTACGGCTGCGCTACCGCCGCGAGGAGAGCGGCTGGGCGAGGGAGCTGCTCTGGCCGTGATCACCGTCTCCTTGCCGGACGGAAGACGGGCACCGCCACCTCACCGTCCTCCCGGCGAAAGGTGACCTCCAGCTCCATGCCGATGCTCAGCCCGCCCTCCGGGCACTCCACGATCTCGGCCATCATCCGCGGGCCTTCGGCGAGATCGACGACCGCGGCGGTGTACGGGACGCGGCCACCGAAGGGCGGCAGGTCATTGCGGTGCACAACAGACCAGGTGTAGAGCGTGGCGCGGCCGCTCGCGCCCTCCCACCCGACGTCCTCGCTCCAGCAGTGCGGGCAGAACTCGCGCGGATAGTGGTGCGCCTTCGCGCAGGCGCGGCAGTGACGGATCAGCAGCCGGCCATCGGCTGCGGCGTCCCAGAAGGGGCGGGTGAAGTCGTCGACTTCAGGCGTCGCGGTCATCAGAAAAGTCCGATCGCACTGTCCACGGACCAGGTCTGCCATGCCATGGCGAAGAGGGCGACGAACGATATGAGCGCCATCATGCCGTTCTGGCCCTGTTCCGCCCAGTCATGGATCATCAGGACCAGATAGATCAGATTGAGAAGGAGCCCGCCGAGGAGGGCGACCGGGGTCAGAAAGCCGACGATCAGACCGAGACCCAGGGCGAGTTCGGCGTAAACGACGACGTACGCCATGACCTTGGGGCGGGGCTGGACCACCTTGTTGAAGCCGTTCTTCACCAACGGCCACCGGTGCTTGCCCGCGACGTCCGCCGCCCAGGCGATGCCGGTGCCGCGCTCGAACCAGTCCTTCTTGTCCTTGTGGCGCCAGCTCTCCAGCCACCACAGGCCGAGACCGATGCGGAGGACGGCGAGCCATTCGGCCCCGGTGAGCCAGATGGTCTCCATCCGGGCCCCCTCTCTCTTGGCGTCTTCATTTCTGATCTCTTCGCTTCTTCATTTCTGACGACACGTCAGTTCAGCGGATGCGACGGCGTGTGCGCAAGAGGTGTGCGGGCGTGATCAATTCGCAACCGATTCCCGTCTTGACTGAGACCCATCATGTAATCGCGCGATTACGCTCACGGTTCATGGCCGCCGAAAAGGACATTGACCTCACGAACGACCGGCCCGTCTACGTCATCGGCGGCGGCCCGGGCGGTCTCGCGGCTGCCGCCGCGCTGCGGGCGCAGGGCGTACGGGCCGTGGTGCTCGAGAAGTCGGAATCCGTCGGCGCCTCCTGGCGCCGCCACTACGACCGGCTGCATCTGCACACGACCCGGCGGCTGTCGGCACTGCCCGGCCTGGCGATGCCGCGGTCGTTCGGGCGCTGGGTCTCCCGTGACGACGTGATCCGCTACCTGGAGAAGTACGCGGAGTTCCACGAGCTGGAGATCGTGACAGGGGTCGAGGTCTCCCGGATCGAGCCCTCCGGTCCCGACTGGGTGCTGCACGCGACAGGCGGCCGGGGGCTGACCGGGCGGGCGGTCGTGGTGGCCACCGGCTACAACCACACCCCCCGGCTGCCCGACTGGCCGGGCCGCGATGCGTACACCGGCGAACTGCTGCACGCGGGCGAGTACCGCAACGCCGCCCCGTACGCGGGCAAGGACGTACTGGTCGTCGGCGTCGGCAACACCGGCGCCGAGATAGCCGTCGACCTGGTGGAGGGCGGCGCCGCCCGGGTCCGCCTCGCCGTGCGGACGACCCCGCACATAGTCCGCCGCTCGACGGCGGGCTGGCCGGCCCAGCGGACCGGCATCCTGGTCCGTCGGCTGCCGGTCCGCCTGGTGGACCGGGCGGGCGAGATCATGTGCAAGGTCTCCGTCCCCGACCTCACGGAACAGGGGCTTCCGCGCCCGGACACGGGCCTGTACTCCCGCGTGAAGCAGGGCGCGATCCCGATCCAGGACGTGGGCCTGATCGACGCGGTACGGGCCGGCAAGGTCGAGCCGGTCGCCGCGCTGGAGTCCTTCGAGGACAGCAAGGCGGTCCTGGCGGACGGCACCCGGATCTCCCCGGACACGGTGATCGCGGCAACGGGCTACCGCCGGGCGCTGGAGGGTCTGGTCGGCCATCTCGGCGTCCTGGACGAGCGGGGCAAACCGGTGACACACGGCGGCCGCGCGGCGGCGCAGGCGCCGGGGCTGTACTTCACGGGGTTCACGAACCCGATCAGCGGGATGTTCCGCGAGATGGCGCTCGACGCGCGCAAGATCGCCAAGTCGCTGGCGAGGTAGCGGGGCACCAGGAATCCACGGCCCCGACTCCTGGCGACACCGGCCGGCCGGCCGAGAGTTCGCCCACCGCACCCGCAAGGAGCTCGTCGCAGTTCGGCTCGCCGCTCGACAGGAATACGGGAGTCCGGCTGGCCGAAACACTCCCCCACGGCGAAGGCCGTGGGATAGCGGGATCACTCACTTGGGTACGGGTGGGACAGCGGCCCATCGTGAGCGGCCGACGCCATCCCTGAGAACTGCGCGCGCGGTCCTGCGAACCTGCAATCCCCTGTCGTCACCAGGCTTTGCCCGCAGGACTGTTCCTGACGAGTCGTCAGGTCTGTAATCTGACTATGCGTCAGTTACCTAGGCCAACGAGCAGGAGCGGGGCTCAGCGATGCTTGGATCTACTCACGGCACCCTCACCTCCGACCTCCGTGCCCGAGTGGTGGCCTGTGGGGAGCACCCCCGCAATGCCGTCCACGACACAGCTTCGGCCACCGCGGCCGACGGCGATCTGGACGTCAGCGGGCGGCCGCTGTACGCACCCGTGCCCGATCTGGACCGGTTCTTCCGGCCCTCCTCCGTCGCCGTCGTCGGGGCGTCCGACAGCGAGGGGCGGCCCAATGCCGGGATCACCCGGCAGCTGATCGGCTGGGCCGAGCGCGTCGGGGCGCGGCTCCATCCGGTGCATCCCACCCGGGAGACCGTCTTCGGGCTGAGCTGTGTCCCTTCTGTCAGCGACCTGCCCGAGCAGGTCGATCTCGCCGTGCTTCTGGTCGCCGACCCGCTGCCGGTGATCGGGGAACTCGCGGAGGCCAAGGTGAAGTTCGCGGTGGCCTTCGCCTCCGGGTATGCCGAGACCGGCGAGGAGGGCGCGGCCGCGCAGAGGCGGCTGGCGGCCGCCGTCGAGCGGTCGGGGCTGCGGCTGCTCGGGCCGAACACCAATCTCAACGCCTTCGAGAAGTTCCGCGACGACCTCGACGGACCTGCGATCGCGCTGATCACCCAGTCCGGGCACCAGGGTCGGCCCGTCTTCAGCATGCAGGAGCTGGGCGTACGGCTCTCCCACTGGGCGCCGACCGGCAACGAGGCCGACCTGGAGACCGCCGACTTCATCTCGTACTTCGCCGAGCGCCCCGAGGTCGGGGCCATCGCCTGTTACGTGGAGGGGCTCAAGGACGGGCGGTCCTTCCTGCTCGCCGCCGACCGGGCCGCGCGGCGCGGGGTGCCGGTCATCGCGGTCAAGGTCGGGCGTACCGAGGCCGGCGCGCGGATGGCCGCCTCGCACACCGGCAAGCTGACGGGCGCGGACCAGGTGGTGGACGCGGCGATGCGGCAGTTCGGCGTGGTCCGGGTGGACGGGCTCGACGAACTCCAGGACACCTCAGCCCTGTTGGCGCGGGCACGCAGGCCCCTGGCCGAAGGGGTCGTCGTCTATTCGATCTCGGGCGGCACCGGCGCGCACTTCTCGGACCTCGCGACAGCGGCCGGGCTGAAGCTGCCGCAGCTCTGCGAGGCCAAGCAGGCCGAGCTGCACGAGTGGATACCGGAGTATCTGAGTGTGGCCAACCCCGTCGACAACGGCGGGCACCCCGTGGGCGACTGGCGCGGACGCAAGATCATCGACGCGATCCTGGCCGACCCCGATGTCGGTGTGCTGATCTGCCCGATCACCGGCCCCTTCCCGCCGATGAGCGACAAACTGGCGCAGGACCTGGTGGACGCGGCGGAGGCCACGGACAAGCTGGTCTGCGTGGTGTGGGGATCCCCCGTGGGCACGGAGGCGGCGTACCGCGAGACGCTGCTGGGATCCTCGCGGGTCGCCACCTTCCGTACGTTCGCCAACTGCATCACCGCCGTGCGCGCCTATCTGGACCACCACCGCTTCAGGGCCGGCTACCGCTCGCCCTTCGACGAGGCGCCGCGCACCCCTTCGCCCTCCTTCCGCAAGGCGCAGGCACTGATGCGCCCGGGCAAGCAGCTGAGCGAGCACGCGGCGAAGCAGCTCCTTCGGGCGTACGGGATCAGGGTGCCGCGCGAGCAGCTGGTGACCAGCGCGGCGGCGGCGGTGCGGGCGGCGGGCCTGGTCGGCTACCCGGTCGTCATGAAGGCGTCCGGCACACAGCTCGCCCACAAGAGCGAACTCGGCCTGGTCAAGGTGGGGCTGACCTCGGCCAGCCAGATCCGCGACGCCTACCGCGAGCTGACGGACATCGCCCGCTACGAGGACGTCGGCCTGGACGGGATCCTGGTCTGCCAGATGGTCGAGCGAGGCGTCGAGATGGTCGTGGGGGTCACCCAGGACGGCCTCTTCGGCCCGACGGTAACCGTGGGCCTCGGCGGGGTGCTGGTGGAGGTCCTGCACGACGCGGCCGTACGCATACCTCCCTTCGGCGAGGACCAGGCTCGCGCGATGCTCGGCGAACTGCGCGGCCGCGCACTGCTGGACGGCGTACGGGGCGGCCCGCCGGTGGATGTGGACGCGCTGGTGGAGGTCGTGCTGCGGGTCCAGCGGATGGCGCTGGAGCTGGGCGACGAACTGTCGGAGCTGGACATCAACCCCTTGATGGTGCTGCCGCGCGGGCAGGGCGCGGTGGCGCTGGACGCGCTGGCCGTCTGCCGGTGACCTCGGCCGTACGAATCGGAGCTGCTCCCCCATGACTTCCTCCCCCGAAGAATCCACTGAGTCATTGATACTGCACAGCACTGACAACGCGGTCTCGTGGATCACCCTCAACCGCCCCGAGGCCATGAACGCGGTCACCTGGGACCAGCGGGAACGGATCATCGCGCTGCTGGAGGCCACCTCCGCCGACCCCGAGGTCCGGGCCGTCGTCATCACCGCCACCGGCAAGGGGTTCTGCGCGGGCGCGGATCTCCGCGGGACTCCGCCGACCGCTCGGGAGCGGATCCCCGGGGACGTGGCGCGGACGATCCGGCTCGGCGCACAGCGCCTGATCGGGGCGGTACTCGACTGCGAGAAGCCCGTGATCGCCGCCGTCAACGGCACCGCCGCCGGCATCGGCGCGCATCTCGCCTTCGCCTGCGATCTCGTACTGGCCGCGGAACCGGCCAGGTTCATCGAGGTGTTCGTACGGCGGGGGCTCGTCCCGGACGGCGGCGGTGCGTATCTGCTGCCCCGGCTGATCGGGCCGCAGCGTGCGAAGGAGCTGATGTTCTTCGGCGACGCGCTCCCGGCCGCGGAGGCCGAGCGGATCGGACTCGTCAACCGGGTCGTACCGGCGGAGGAGTTGGAGAAGACCGCTCGCGAGTGGGCGGAGCGGCTGGCGGCGGGGCCGACGAGGGCGCTCGCGCTGACCAAGCAGCTGGTGAACGTCTCACTCGACGCCGACCGGGCGTCGGCCTTCGCCGCCGAGGCCGCCGCACAGGAGATCAACATGATGACGCGCGACGCGAACGAGGGCGTGGCGAGCTTCGTGGAGCGCCGCACGCCTCAGTACCGCGGGCTCTAAGGGCTCAACAGCTCACCAATCGCCTGAGCTGTCAGCTGTGAGCTCTGAGCGCGGGCCGCGCGGACACTCTTCCAATCTGACGAACCGTCAGGTTCAATGGGGGTGTGATGGGACACGCAGGGATGGCGGCCACCGCCGTCCGATACCTCAGGTCCGTGGGGGCTCCCACGGCCACGGACCCGGCCACCGCCCCGGTCGGCGAGGCTTTCGACGCCTTGCCGCGCCCGGACCTGCGGGCCGTCGGCGACGACGAGCGGCTGCCCGTCGACGCGGCCGAATTCCGCCGGGTACTGGGGCACTTCGCGACCGGCGTCACCGTCATCACGGCGTACGACGAGGACGGACCGGCCGGTTTCGCCTGCCAGTCCTTCGCCTCCCTGTCGCTCGACCCGCCGCTGGTCGCCTTCATGGTCGCCCGTACATCGACGACCTGGCCACGCATCGCCCGCGCCGGGGCCTTCTGCGTCAACGTCCTTGGCGCGGACCAGGGCGAGCTGTGCCGGGGCTTCGCGGTGAGCGGCGCGGACAAGTTCGCCGGGGTCACGCACACCGGAGCGCCGGTGACCGGGTCGCCGCTCCTGGAGGGCGCACCGGCCTGGATCGACTGCACTATCCAGACCGTGCACACCGGCGGGGACCATCTGATCGTCGTGGGCCGGGTGGCGGCGCTGGGCGCGACGGACGGGAACGCGGACGACGAGGGCGCGCCGCTGCTTTTCCACCGGGGAAGGTTCGGGCGCTTCAGCGCGTGACCGTGTCGGCCGCGGTCGTCGGCTTCGCCGGCGACACAGATGACACGGGTGACACCGGTGACACGGGTGACAGCTTCGGCAGCGGCTTGCGCCGGATCACCAGCGCCATCAGCGCCGCCGCCGCGCACAGCGCCCCCGACGCGTACCAGACCACGTCGTACGAGCCGAAGGTGTCCCGCGCCAGGCCGCCCCCGAAGGCCACGATCGCCGCGCCCACCTGGTGCGAGGCCAGCACCCAGCCGAAGACGATCGCGCTGTCGTCGCCGTAGTGCTCGCGGCACAAGGCGATCGTCGGCGGGACCGTCGCCACCCAGTCCAGGCCGTAGAAGACGATGAAGAAGATCATCGGCGGGTGGACGGACGGCGCCAGCAGCATCGGCAGGAAGAGCAGACTGATGCCGCGCAGCGCGTAGTAGACGGCCAGCAGCCGCCGCGCCTCGAAGCGGTCGGTGAACCAGCCCGAGGCGATCGTGCCGGCGACATCGAAGACGCCGATCACCGCGAGCAGCGAAGCGGCCGCCGTGATCGGCATGCCGTGATCGTGGGCGGCGGGCACGAAGTGGGTCTTGACCAGGCCGTTCGTCGAGGCGCCGCAGATCGCGAAGGTGCCTGCCAGCAGCCAGAACGGGCCGGTGCGGGCCGCCCGGAACAGGACGGTGACCGCGCGGCGGGCCGCGCCGGGGACCGGGTCGGGCTTCGGCGTGAAGCCCTCGGCGCCGTACGCCGCGATGCCCACGTCCGCCGGGTGGTCCCGCAGCAGCAGCCAGACGAACGGGACGACGGCGAGAGCCGAGAGCGCGACCGTGATCGAGGCCGGGCGCCAGCCGTGGTTCTCGACCAGCCAGGAGAGGAGGGGCAGGAAGACGAGCTGGCCGGAGGCACCGGCCGCGGTGAGGATGCCGGTGACCAGTCCGCGCCGCTGCACGAACCACCGGTTGGTGACCGTCGCGGCGAACGCCAGCGCCATCGAACCGCTGCCCAGGCCGACCAGAATGCCCCAGTACATCACCAGTTGCCATGACGTCGTCATGAAGACGGTCAGTCCGGATCCGACCGCGATGACCGTCAGCGCGACCGCGACCACCCGGCGGATGCCGAAGCGGTCCATCAGCGCCGCGGCGAACGGCGCGGTGAGCCCGTACAGCGCCAGATTCACCGAGACCGCGAAGCCGATCGTGCCGCGCGACCAGTGGAACTCCTCGTGCAGCGGCTCGATCAGCAGGCCCGGCAGCGAGGCGAAGGCGGCGGCACCGATGATCGTCACAAAGGTGACGACAGCGACGAACCACGCGCGATGGATACGGGGAGGACGACGAAGGGGCTGCGGGCCGCCGTGCGGCGCGGTTGTCTGGGTCACGTCACCCAGCATCCGGGGATCGATCACCGCCAACGAGTGGCCCGAAGGACAGCGTTCGTTAGGATCGGGCCATGGCCGACGCGAAGAGACGCGACAGGACGAGCTCCACCACTACGAGGCGCGAGACGACGAGCTCCGCAACCAGGAAGCACCGCATCGCCGTCCTCGCCATGCCCCAGGTGATCCCCTTCGAGCTGGGGATCCCCCACCGCATCTTCGACCGCGCCTTCTCCCCCGGCGGCGACCATCTCTACGAGGTCGTCACCTGCGCGCCGACACCAGGCTTTGTGCAGGCCGAGGCGGACTTCTCGCTGTACATCGAGCACGGCCCGGAGGCACTGGCCGAAGCCGACACGGTGATCGTGCCCGCCGCGTACGAGCCCGATGTGCTCTACCAGGAGGGCCGCCTCCCCGAGGAGCTCGCCGAGGCGTTCCGTCATGTCCGCCCCGGCACCCGTATGGCGTCCATCTGCACCGGCAGCTTCGTCCTCGCCGCCGCCGGCTATCTGGACGGCCGGCCCGCCACCACCCACTGGCACTGGGCGGACCTCTTCCAGCGCCTCTTCCCCTCCGTCAAGGTCGACCCCGACGTGCTGTACATCGACGACGGCGACGTCCTCACCTCGGCGGGCGTCGCGGCCGGCATCGACCTGTGCGTACACATGGTGCGGCGCGACCACGGGGCGGCCGTGGCCAACGACGTCGCCCGGCGCAGCGTCGTACCGCCGCACCGGGACGGCGGGCAGGCCCAGTACATCCAACGCCCGCTCCCCGAACCGCAGTTGGCGACCACAACCGCCGCACGCGGCTGGGCGCTCGGCCGCCTCCACGAGCCGATCCAGCTGCGCGACATGGCGGAACAGGAGTCCATGAGCGTACGAACGTTCACGCGCCGCTTCCGCGAGGAGGTCGGCGTCAGCCCCGGCCAGTGGCTGACGCAGCAGCGTGTGGAGCGGGCCCGGCATCTGCTCGAATCGACGGAGCTGTCGGTCGACCAGGTGGCGCGGGACGCGGGCTTCGGTACGGCGCAGTCGATGCGCCAGCACCTACAGGCGGTGCTCGGCGTCCCGCCGACCGTCTACCGCCGCACTTTCCGCGCGGGAGTCCTGAACGACAGCGGCCTCGGTGGCGGATGACATCCGCCGCTCCCCCAGGGCGCTGACCACGGCCAGTACGACCGTCAGCCCCACGCCCGCCAGGATCGCCGCCGACGGCGACGCGACGCTCAGCAGCGCGCCCGACAGCGTCGCGCTCGCCGCGTAACCGACGCCCGCGGCCGCGTACATCACCGAGAAGCCGGCGGCGAGCGTCCGCGCGGGGAGCGCCTGGCGCAGCGCGAGCGTACGGGTCAGCTGTACCCCGGACGTGAGTACCCCGGCCAGCAGCAGGCCCACCGCGACGCCGACGAGCGCCGGTACGAGCGCGACCGCCGCGACCACGGCGGAGACGGCGAAGAGCAGCACCAGGCTCTGTGTACGGACCCGGCCCGGCCAGGTTCGCAGGCCGTAGCCGAACGAGCCGAGGGCCGCGGCCACCGAGTACCCCGCGAGCAGCGGGCCCGCCCAGCCGACCGCGATGTGGCGCTGCTCCAGCAGGGCCGGCAGGACCAGTTCGGCGAGGGCCAGCAGGCCCATAGCGGCCGCGCCCGTGACGAACACCGGCCAGGCGGCGGCCAGTACGCGCAGCGTCGAGCCGCCGTCGGCGGGGGCCTCCTCGGCCTGCCATCCCACAGGCAGCGCCCACAGGCCCGCGGCCCCCGACACGGCGAGCCCGGCGGCGAGCAGCAGCGGCACGGACGGATTCACGCCGAGAGCGAGAGAGGTGGCGAGCGCCGGGGTCGCGGCCCAGATGACGAAGGTGAGCGTCGCCTCGAAGCTCATGGCCTGAGCGGCGGCGCGCTCGGGAACCAGCGAGAGCAGCATGGTACGAAGACCGCCCGGCGACGCGGCGGGCGCGGCACCGGCGGTCAGTGCGAACGCGCCGAGCAGTACGGGGTGTTCATGCGGGAAGACCCCCAGCGCGGCGAAGGCGGCGGCACCGGCGACCAGGCCGGCGGCGATCTGGAAACGGGCGCGTTCCGGGGTGAGGCGGGGCCCGAGCAGCAGCGCGCCGAGGATCTCGCCGAGCACGTAGACGGCGGCGTGCGTGGCGCCCAGCCCGTAACCCCCGGGCCGCTCGCGCACCAGGAAGACCAGTGCGAGCGGCGCCATCGCGATCGGGGAGCGTGCCCCGACGGCGACAAGTGACCAGGTCAGCACGGGCCGAGTGGCCAGTTCGCGGTAGGGCATGGGGCGACCGTAGCGCGGACCGGTGGGGCGGGCTCAACCAGTTTTCCGGGGGTCGGCGCAGGGCGCGTGCTCAGGCTCGTGCTGCCGGTCGCCGCGCTCAGGCTTGTGCCGAAGGTCGTGCTGAGGGTCGTGCTCAGCGCCGGCCCGGGGGCCCGGAGGGCACAGCGTCAGGGTCAGAACGTCAGGACGCCGCGCGCAACCCGCCCGTGGTGTGCGTCGTCCGCCGCCTTCGCGAAGTCCTCGATCGGATAGGTCTCGGTGACCAGTTCGTCCAGCAGCAGCCGGCCCTGCCGGTACAGCTCGGCGTAGAGAGCGATGTCGTGCTGCGGGCGCGAGGATCCGTAACGGCAGCCCAGAATGGACTTGTCCAGGAACATGGCCGCCGGCACGAACGACGCCTCCGCCGTCGCCGCCGGCATACCGAGGAGAATCGCCTGGCCGTGCCGGTCGAGCAGATCGATCGCCTGGCGGATCAGGGCGGTGTGACCGACGCACTCGAAGGCGTGGTCGGCGCCGGTCGGCAGGATCTCCCGTACGCCGACCGCCGATTCGAGGAAATGCGTCGCCCCGAACTGCCGGGCCACCCCCTCCTTCGCCGGATTCGAGTCCACCGCGACGATGACGGACGCGCCCGCGATCCGGGCGCCCTGGATGACGTTGAGCCCGATGCCGCCCGTACCGATGACAACGACGGTGTCGCCGCGGTCGACCTTCGCGCGGTTGAGTACGGCCCCGACTCCCGTCAGTACCCCGCAGCCGATCAGCGCGGCGGAGGTCAGCGGCAGGTCGGAGGGGATCTTCACGGCCTGGACGGCCTTGACGATCGTCCGCTCCGCGAAGGCGGAGTTGGAGGCGAACTGGTAGAGCGGTTCGCCACCGCGCGAGAAGGGTCGGCCGGGCCGCCCGATCGCCTTGCGGCACATGGTGGGCCGGCCGCGGTCGCAGTCCGCGCACGCGCCGCAGTTGGCGAGGGTGGAGAGCGAGACATGGTCGCCGGGCGCGACATGGCCGACGCCCGCGCCGACCGCCTCGACAACGCCCGCGCCCTCGTGCCCGAGGACCACCGGCACGGGAAAGGGGATCGTGCCGTTGATCACCGAGAGATCGCTGTGGCAGAGCCCGGCGGCGGCGACGGCGACCAGGACCTCACCGGGGCCCGGATCCCGTATCTCCAGATCGTCAACCACCTGCGGCTGCTTGCCGTCGAAGACGACGCCTCTCATCGGAGCTCCCTCGGTAGGCCGAGCACCCGCTCGGCGATGATGTTGCGCTGGATCTCGTCCGAGCCGCCGTAGATGGTGTCGGCGCGGGTGAAGAGGAACAGCCGTTGGAGGACGTCGAGTTCGTACGGGTTCTCGGCGCTCCAGTCGTACGGACCTGCCGCCGCGCTCGCACCGCGTACGGCCATGGCGAGCTCGCCGAGCCGCTGGTGCCAGCCGCCCCAGAGCAGCTTGGCGACGCTGGGGGCTCCGGGGTCCTCCTCGGAACTGCCCAGCGTGCGCAGGGCATTCCAGCGCATGGTGCGCAGTTCGGCCCACTGTCGTACGAGACGGTCTCTGAGTACGGGGTCGTCGGCGGCGCCGCTCTCGACTGCCAGCCGGACGACCTGCGCCAACTCCTCTTCGAACCCGATCTGTTGGACCAGGGTCGACACGCCGCGCTCCAGAGCCAGCAGGCCCATGGCGACGCGCCAGCCGTTGCCCTCGCCGCCGACGACATGTCCGGCGGCGGCGAGGGCGCCGTCGAAGAAGACCTCGTTGAACTCCGCGGTGCCGGACATCTGGCGGATCGGCCGTACGTCGACACGGCCCGGCTGGTCCATGGGCAGGAGCAGGAACGACAGGCCGTGGTGGCGCTGTGATCCGGGCTCGGTGCGGGCGAGGACGAAGCACCAGTCGGCTTCGTGCGCCAGGGAGGTCCAGATCTTCTGTCCGCTGATCCGGTAGGTGTCACCGTCCCGTACGGCGGCGGTCCGCACCCCGGCGAGGTCCGAGCCCGCGCCGGGCTCGCTGTACGCCTGGCACCAGAGCTCCTCGCCGCGCGCGACGGCGGGCAGGAAGCGGTCCTGCTGCTCCTGACTGCCGTACGCGATGAGAGTGGGCGCGAGGAGGTTCTCGCCGATGTGCCCGACGCGGCCGGGGGCGCCGGAGCGGGCGTACTCCTCGGCCCAGACGACCTGTTGGGTCAGCGTGGCCTGCCGGTTCCCGTACCCGTCCTCGCCCCAGCCGAGCCCGATCCACCCGGCTCGGCCGAGCTCCCGCTCCCAGGCGCGGCGGGCCGCTACGCGCTCGTGCTCGCTGCCGGGGCCGCCGTGGCGGGCGGCGTCGGCGTGGCTCCCGACGAGGTGGGCGTCGAGCCAGGCCCGTGCCTCGCGGCGGAATTGCTGGTCCGCGGGACCGAACGCGAAGTCCACGTCTCCTCCAAGGAGTTGAAGTTCCCCACCCCGCCCCTTCCCGAACCGGGGGCAAGCCCCCAGGCCCCCGGACGCCCTCCAGGGGGTCCCCCCACGCCCGCAGGGCGTAGGGGGAGTGTCCTCAATCGCCGGACGGGCTGGATTGCCCCGCCCATCCTGGCGGGACAATCCAGCCCCTCCGGCGGGACATCCCGGCCCCCTCCGGCGATTGAGGAGCGGGGCTTGGGGCGGAGCCCCACAGCAGCCCCGTCGGCGGGACATCCCAGCCCCCTCCAGCGGACATCCCAGCCTCGCCGGCGGATATCCCAGCCCCTCCGGCGATTGAGGAGCGGGGCTTGGGGCGGAGCCCCAACAGGAGCCTCGCCGGCGATTGAGGCGCGGGGCCCGGGGGCCGAAGCCCCAACAGCAGCCCCGCCGGCGATTGAGGCGCGGGGTCCGGGGCGGGGCCCCGTAACCCGGGCCCCGCTAGGCGTTCGGGCGCTCACCCGACGTCGCCGCCCGCGCCATCTCCTCCAAGCGCGCCAGCATCGGCATCGGGTCCACCCCCACCGTCCCCGGCAGAAAGTCCGCGATCTTCTCCGGGGTCCACGCCCCCTCCGCATAACCGGCCCGCAGTTCCCTCGGCTGCGCCCACACCGCGATCTTCGGGCCCGCGATCGTGTAGACCTGGCCCGTGATCCGCTCCTCCCGCGCCCGCTCGGAGAGCAGATACACGACCAGCGCCGCCACGTCCTCCGGCTCCCCGATCTCCTTCAGCTCCATCGGGACGTTCGCCGACATCCGCGTACGCGCCACCGGCGCCACCGCGTTCGCCGTCACCCCGTACTTGTTCAGGCCCAGCGCCGCGCTCCGCACCAGCGAGATGATCCCGCCCTTCGCCGCCGAGTAGTTGGCCTGCGCCACGCTCCCCTGGTGGTTGCCGCTGGTGAACCCGATCAGGGTTCCGCCGCCCTGCTTCCGCATCACCGCCGACGCCGCCCGGAACACCGTGAACGTCCCCTTCAGATGCGTCGCGACGACCGGGTCCCACTCCTCCTCGGACATGTTGAAGAGCATCCGTTCGCGCAGAATCCCGGCCACACAGACCACACCGTCGATACGGCCGTACTGCGCCAGCGCCACATCCACGATCCGCTGACCGCCCGCCATCGTCGAGATGTCGTCCGCGACCGCGACCGCCTCTCCGCCCGCCGCCTCGATCTCCTTGACCACGGCCTCGGCGATCTCACTCGTCGGCTCGCCGCCCTCGATCGAGACGCCGTAGTCGTTGACGACGACCCGTGCGCCCTCCGCCGCGGCGGCCAGCGCGACCGCCCGACCGATGCCGCGCCCCGCACCCGTGACGGCGACGACCTTGCCTGCCAAGAAGTTCCCCACGTCCGGCCCCTTCCCGCGATTTCTGACGGACCGTTAGATTCTACGGTCAGTCAGATACTCGAGCACAAGACCCGGGAGGCCCGATGTCACTGCCGGCCGAGTTTCACGACATCGCCAAACGCGTGAACAACTGGGGGCGTTGGGGCACGAGCGACGAGATCGGCACGCTCAACCTGATCACCGACGAGGTCGTCAGGAACGCCGCCGCCGAAGTCCGCGGCGGGCGCCGCGTCGCCCTCGCGCTGCCGCTGCAGCAGGACGGCGTCCAGACAGGCCTCATCCCGGGCCGGGTGAACCCGCTGCACACCATGGTCCAGATCAACCAGGAGCTGTTCGGCCCCGGCACCGTCGCCACCAGCGACGACGCCGTGACCATGGGTCTGCAGGCCGCCACCCACTGGGACGCGCTGACCCATGCATCGCACTCCGGCACGATCTACAACGGCCGCCCCGCCGACACCATCACCGCGCACACCCGCGCACAGTTCAGCGGTATCGACAAGGCACGCCACATCGTCTCGCGCGGCGTACTGCTCGATGTGGCGCGCGCCAAGGGTCTGGACCGACTGCCCGGAGACCACGCCGTCACACCCGAGGACCTCGACGAGGCCGCGGAGTTCGCCGGCCTGACCATAAAATCCGGTGACATCGTTCTCGTACGGACCGGACAGATCCAGGTCTGCCTCGGCGGCGACAAACACGGCTACGGATACCCGTCCCCGGGCCTGTCCGTCCGTACCCCCGAGTGGTTCCACGCCCACGATGTCGCCGCCGTCGCGAACGACACCCTCACCTTCGAGATCTTCCCGCCGGAGATCGAGAACCTCTGGCTGCCCGTACATGCCCTGGACCTTGTCGAGATGGGCATGCTGCAGGGCCAGAACTGGAATCTGGAAAAGTTGTCCACAGCCTGTGCGGAAACCGGGCGGTACGCGTTCCTGCTGTCCGCGATGCCGGAGCCGTTCGTCGGCGGTACGGGGACCCCCGTAGCCCCGGTCGCGATCCTCTGACGGCCGTCACCGGCAGACAAAGGGCGGCAACCCGGACTGCGCGACCCCAGGGCGGCCGTCCCGGACCGCGACCCCGGGCTGCTGTCCCGCGCTGCTGTCCCGGGCTGCTGTCCCGGGCTGCTGTCCCGGGCTGCTGTCCCGGGCTGCTGTCCCGCGCCCTACGGCGCGGTGACATAACCCCGCACTCCCGGCTGCTCGTACGCCCCCGCCGCGACCGCCGGTGCGCCCCTGTCCACCTCGCACCAGATGGACTTGCCGGCGCCCTCCGGCTGCCAGCCCCACCGGTCGGCGAGTCCGTCGACCAGTTCAAGACCGCGGCCGTTGGTGTCGTCGCCCTCGGCATGGCGTGGCCGCGGCGGACGGGCGCTGATGTCGGCGACCTCCACCCGTACGGTCCCGGCCTCGGCCACGCCCGCCCCGAAGAGCATCCGCAGCACGGCCGGACAGCCGGTGTGGACGACGGCGTTGGTGACCAGCTCCGAGATCAGCAGGATCAGCGTGTCGGCCAGCGGCTCGTCGTCCCCTATACCGGACCCGGCGAGCCTGGAACGAGCCCACCTGCGGGCGCGCCCCACCTCCGCGGGATCGGGCCCGACCTCCAACTGAACCAGAAGCACCTGCACCGCTCACACCATCCGAACCGGCGGACACATCGCCTCGCGCCTCGACAAGGTCCTGAACAAGGTCACTGAAAGTGACTCCCTTGCAAGACAGCATGGTTGACGTACAGTCACCGCAACAAGCGCTTCGGGCATATTCCAGCGCGAAAGAGTACCCGTGGTGCATACTGTGCGACGCACGTTGCGGAGAGTCGAACAGAGGCCCGCAGCCCGTACCCGCACAGGGCGAACGGAGCACATTCCCGGTCCCGGAGCCGCCGCAGGGGCAACACCGGCAGAGCCCGGCCTCGGAACCACTCGCATCCCACGGAGAGTACCGGAGCCCGGCCCCGACTCCGGGCCGTGACGAGTCACGTGAAGGACACAACCCGGTATCGACGTTCATTCAACTCTCGGTGACGCTTCAGAGTGCTGAGGCCAAGGCCTCGGCCTGGATCTCCTCCGACTCCGCCGCGGTGAGCCACATCTGCTCGCGCAGCCAGGCCCGCTTGAGATGCAGATGTACGTCCGCCTCCCAGGTGAAGCCCATCCCGCCGAACACCTGGAGGCAGTCGCGGGCGCCCTGGACGGCGGCCTCGTCGGCCAGCAGCTTGGCGCCGGCGATCTCGGTGAACTCCTCGGTGACCGCCGCCGCGTAGACGGCGGCGCGGGCCACTTCCGTGCGTACGAGCATCTGGGCACACAGATGCTTGACTGCCTGGAAGCCTCCGATGGGCTGCCCGAACTGTTCACGTTCCTTGGCGTATTGGACGGCCATCTCGGTGGTGCGAGCGGCGCTGCCGAGCTGTTCGGCGGCGGTGAGAAGGATCGCGTCCGGGCGTGGCGGGACCATGGGACCGTCCGGGATCCGGTGCAGCGGGGTGAGCGGGTCCATGGACCGGAACTGCCGCGCGTGGGGCAGATCCTTCGGATACCGGATCCGCATCCCCGCCCCATCGATGACGACTGCCGCGTCGGCGTCGGTGAAGTGCGGAATCAGGCCGCGCAGTTGGGTGCCGCAGGTGACGACCTGCGTGCCGTCCGCGGCGCCCGGCAGCCGGCCCGCCGCCAGATGGGTCGCGACCAGCGGTCCGTTCAGCAGCGCCCGGCCCGCCTCCTCGAAGAGCAGCACCGCCTCGGGCAGTCCGAGCCCGGCCCCGCCCTCCTCCTCCGGCAGCCGCAGCGCGAAGAACCCGGCCGCGCCGAGCTCCCGCCACAGCTCCCGGTCGACGGTGCCCTCGCGGTCCACGGCCGCCCTGAGCGCGTCGCGGCCGAAACGGCCGGCGAGCAGCTCCCGTACGCCGCTCCGCAGAGCACGCTGGTCGTCCGTCAACCGGAAGTCCATCGGCGCCCCTTCGGAAGGCCGAGTATCCGCTCGGCGACGATGTTCTGCTGGATCTGCGAGGTACCCGCGGCGATCGTGTACGACAGCGAGGAGAGCCGGTCGCCTGTCCACTCCTCGTCCAGGTCCATCGCGTCGGGACCGAGCACCTCGGCGGCCGTGTCGTACAGCTCCTGGCGCGCGTGCGAGTAGCGGAGTTTGAAGACGGAACCGCCGGTGCCGGGTACGCCGCCGGCGTTCTGCGCCTCGCTGACGTTCCACTGGGTGAGCCGCCACAGTGCGCGGAACTCCGCGTTGAGCCGGCCGAGTCTGCGGCGCAGCACCGGATCGTCCCAATGGCCGTTCCGCCGGGCCCTGCGGGCCAGTTCGCCGAGTGTGCGGCGGCAGGCGACGACCTCGCCGACGAAGGCCGTGCCGCGTTCGAAGGAGAGGGTGACCATGGTGACGCGCCAGCCGTCGTTCTCCTCGCCGACCCGGTTCGCCACCGGAACGCGGACCTCGTCGAGGAACATCTCCGCGAACTCCGCGGACCCGGCGAGCGTGCGCAGCGGGCGGACCGTGACCCCCGGCGCGTCCATGGGCATCGCCAGCCAGGAGATCCCGCGGTGTCTCGGCGCCTGCGGGTCCGTCCGTACCAGCAGCTCGCACCAGTCGGCGACCTCTGCGTGCGAGGTCCAGATCTTGGAGCCGGTGACCACGTACGAGTCCCCGTCCCTGACGGCCTTCGTACGCAGCGACGCCAGGTCCGAGCCCGCGTCCGGTTCGCTGAAGCCCTGGCACCAGACCTCGTCGCCGCGCAGCACGGGCGGCAGCCAGCGGGCGCGCTGCTCGGCCGTGCCCTCGGCGGCGACGGTGGGGCCCGCGTGCAGCAGTCCCACGAAGTTCGCGCCCACGTACGGCGCCCCGGCCCGCTCCGTCTCCTCCAGATAGATCAGATGCTGGGTCGGCGTCGCACCCTGGCCGCCCGCGTCCACGGGCCAGTGCAGGCCCGCGTATCCGGCGTCGTACAGCATCCGCTGCCAGGCCGTGTCGTACGACCGCCGGCCCGGCCAGTCCAGCGGATCGGGCTTCGGCGGCAGCTTCGGCAGCGACAGCGCCAGCCAGGAGCGCAGCCGCGCCCGGAAGCCCTCCTCTTCCTCGGTGTACGTGAGGTCCACTACCGGTCCAGGTCCAGGTCGGGCATCCGGATCGCATTGCCGCGCATCAGCTTGTGGACCGTCTCGTCGTCGAGGCCCGAGAGGTGGGCGGGCTCGATCACATGGTCGTCGACGCTGACGATCCGAGGCAGTCCCATGCTGGTGTCCCCTCCGGCGTACGGAATCCGCGGCGAGTCCGTTGGCGTGTCGGATGGCGAATCCGACAGCCGATCTGATGGCCAGTCAGAAAGCAGGCTAGCCCCGCGCCCCTGGACCGACAAGGCGGTGAGCCCTACGCTCTCCGCACGATCTGACTATCCGTCAGCAATGGAGGGGCCGGGCATGAACGAGACCGCACACGCCCTGGGTGAATCGCGCACGCTCTGGGAACTCGTCGAACGCCGCGCCGGGCTCACCCCGGACCGCCCGGTGCTGATCCAGGACGACCACAGCCTCACCTTCGGCGCGCTGCGAGACCGCTCCGAACGGGTCGCCGCGGGGCTGTACGAACTGGGGGTGCGGCCCGGCAGTGTGGTCGCCTGGCAGCTGCCGACCCGGATCGAGACGGCGCTGCTCTCCTTCGCGCTCGCCCGGATCGGGGCCGTACAGTCGCCGGTCATCCCCTTCTACCGGGACCGCGAGGTGGGCTTCGCGCTACGGGAGTCCAGGGCGGAGTTCTTCGCCGTGCCGGGCACCTGGCGCGGCTTCGACCACGCGGGCATGGCGCACCGCCTCGCGCTGGAGCTCCCCGAGCCGCCGCTGGTCTTCGAGGCGTACGACACGCTGCCCGACGCCGATCCCTCCGTACTGCCGCCGCCGCCCGCCGACGGGACATCCGCCCGCTGGATCTACTGGACCTCCGGCACCACCTCGGACCCCAAGGGCGTGCTGCACACCGACCGCTCGCTGATCGCGGGCGGCTCCTGCCTGGCCCACGCGCTGCAGCTGTCGTCCGACGACGTCGGCTCGATGGCGTTCCCCTTCGCGCACATCGCCGGGCCCGACTACACGGTGATGCTGCTGCTGTACGGCTTCCCGGCGGTGATGTTCGAGCAGTTCGCGTTGCCCGCCGCACTCGAGGCCTACCGCAGCCACGGTGTGACGGTTGCGGGCGGCTCCACCGCCTTCTACTCGATGTTCCTCGCCGAGCAGCGCAAACGGCCGGAGCACAAGCTCATCCCCAGCCTGCGGCTGCTGGCCGGCGGCGGAGCGCCGAAGCCGCCGGAGATCTACCACGCCGTCGTACGCGAGATGGGCTGCCAGCTCACGCACGGCTACGGCATGACCGAGGTCCCCATGATCACCATGGGCGCCCCCGACGACACCGTGGAGATGCTCGCCACGACCGAGGGCCGGCCGCCGGAGGGCATGGAGATACGGATCGTGGACGGCGAGGTACGGCTGCGCGGCGAGGCCGTCTGCCAGGGATATCTGGATCCGGCCCAGAGCGCCGCCGCCTTCGACGGCGAGGGCTTCTTCCTCACCGGCGACCTGGGGTACGTCACCGGGTCCGGGCATCTCGTCCTCACCGGCCGGATCAAGGACGTCATCATCCGCAAGGGCGAGAACATCTCGGCGAAGGAGATCGAGGACTTGCTGCACGAGCACCCGGCCGTCGGGGACGTGGCGGTGATCGGACTGCCGGACGCCGAGCGGGGTGAGCGGGTCTGCGCGGTGGTGGAGCAGCCGGAGGGCGCCGAGGAGTTGAGCCTCGGCGCCCTCACGGCGTATTTGCGCGAACAGGGGCTGTCGGTGCACAAGCTGCCGGAGCAGCTGGAGGTGGTGGAGGGGCTGCCGCGGAACGAAACCTTGCGGAAGGTGCTGAAGTACAAGCTCAGGGAGCGGTATTCGTGACGGGTGCGGGGCGGGTCCGGCGAGTCCGTCAGGTCCGGGCTCGGGTCCGGCAGGTCCGGCTCGGGTGCCGGCAGGTCCGGGCTCGGGTCCCGGCCCGGGCCCGGCAGGTCCGGGCTCGGGTCCCGGCCCGGGTCCGGCGGTCCGGGGCAATGCCCCCTACCCGCCCGCGCCCGAACCGGGGGCCACGGCTCCGCGGCTACGGCTCCGGCGTGACGAAGTACGAGGCGAAGCCCGTCAGGATCTCGTCCTCGGTGATCCTGCCGTCGCCGTCCCCGTCCAGCGCCGCCGCAACCTGCGTCGCGACACCCGGGGCCACCCCGAGCACGCGTAGCACCCGCTCGGCGGCGGAAGGGGTCACACCGCCGCCGTCCTCGTCGGCGATGGCGATCACGGCGTGGAGGAAGGGGCGGGCGATCTCGGCGAATCGCTGGGGATTGTCACGCAGTCTCTTCACCGCACCCGTGATGAACTCCTGGCGGGTGACCCGCTGGTCCCCGTCCACGTCGGCGATTCCGGCCATGCCCTGCCAGAACGCCTCCGCACCGCTGTAGAGGGCCTGGCCCTTGTCACAGCGGGCGGTCGTGGAGAACTCGGCGAGCAGCGCGGCTGCCGCCCCGCTGAAGTCCTCACGGTCGATATAGCCATTGCCGTCCTGGTCGAAGGCGGCGAAGCGGGAAGCGATCTTGCGCTCGTACTCTGCGCTGTCCATGCGGGGAGCGTACGACCCCGAGCACTGACGCGTGCAAGTACTCCGCCAATTACGTCAGGACGACATCCAGGAGGACACCCGGTGACGGCGGAGAGTCACGCCATGACTGCGGTCAGGCGGAGAGCGGCTGGGCCTCCTCGTCGACGGCCGAGCCCGCGTCCGCGTACACCTCGAAGAGCCGGCGCACACCGAGGGCGGCCAGGACCCGGTTGACGTGCGAGCCGTCCTCCGCGCCGCGAGCGGGGAGGATCAGCCGCATCCGGCCCTGGCAGGAGCGCAGCAGCCGACGGGCGGCGATCAGCACGCCGACGCCGCTGGAGTCGCAGAAGAGCACCTCGGAGAGGTCGAGCACGAGGTCGCGGCGGCCGACGGCGACCGCGTCATGGACATGCTGACGCACCACGGGCGAGGACACGAGGTCCAGCTCGCCGCAGACGTGCAGCACGGTCCACGCGCCGTGCCGGGTCTCGTCCACCGTGAGCATCATGACCGGACCTCTCCTCCTGCCGATCCGGAGCCGTGCGACCGCCGGCCGGCAGACGCCGGCCGGCGGACACGGAAATCCGGAAGCTGTCCTTCCCCTCGCGGCTGCCCCACCGCTCAACCATGAAACACGATGCTCACAGCCGAAACACGATGCTCACGGCCATCGGTCTCCCGGCATCCCGGCCCTCCTCCGGCGCACACTTGCCGCAAAGATGCGTGCGTCCCCGGCCCCGCGCACTACATTCGAAGGGGCGACAGGCACAAAGCGCACGCTTGGGGGCCGTATGGCAAGGGACACACCACCGCGCTGGGACCGCAAGATGCAGCAGCGGCTCGCGCGGGGAGAGGCCGCTGCCCTCGGCGAGTTCTACGACAGGTTCGCCTCGCTGGTGCACATGCTCGCCCACCGGGTGCTCGACGACGACACGGCGGCCGACCAGGTCACCCGCGAAGTCTTCGGCTACATCTGGGAGAACCCCGACGCGTACGACCCCAAGCAGGGCTCGATGCGGTCCTGGGTCGCCAGACTCACCAACAGCCAGGCCGTCCACCGGCTGCGCCAGACCGAGGCCGCCGCGCTCGCGGAAGGCGGCGAGGGCACCACGGAGGAGCTGGAGCAGAAGGTCCGCGGGGCGGCAGTGGCGGCCCGCGCCGACTACATCGTCACCTCCATGCCGGCGCCACTGCGGGCCGCACTGGAGCTCGCCTATTTCCAGCGCAGGGACTATCGCCAGACCGCGGCCGACCTCGGGGTCACCGAGGACGAGGCCAGGCGCCGGCTGCGGCTGGGCCTGCAACTGCTCTCCACCGCCCAGACCCGCCCCCTGGAGGGCTCGTCCCCGCCCCGGTACGGACGCTCCTTGTGAACGGCCCTCTGGACGGCGGCCGCGGCGCCGACGACGACGGCCGCGACGAGAGGCGCGGCGTGCCGCGTATACCGGGACCGCGGTGGGCGCCGGACGATCTGGATCCGCCGGCGCGCATCGTCCCGCTGCCGCCCGTACCGACCGCGCCGCGTGTGCCGCCCGCGCCGCCCGTACAACCGGGTGGCCGGCCCGAGACGGGTTGTGGCGGACCCGGTGGCGGCGACGAGGAGGGGCCTTCGCACAGCGTGCTGAAGTCACTGCTCGGCGCCTGGGCGCTGTCCGCCTGCTCCGCCGAGGAGACCGCGGCCGTCGAGGCGCACCTCGGCGACTGCGCGCCCTGCGCGGACGAGGCCCTGCGGCTGCGTGACGCCGTCGCTCTGCTGCACACCGACCGGGACCTGGACCTCGACCCGCTGCTGCGCTTCCGGGTGCTCGAGAACTGCCTGGTCCGCAGGCCCGCCCGTATCCCGGTGCCGGCCTGGGCGACTCCGTACGACGCGGAGACGGCGCGGCTCGACGCGCTGCTGCGGGACATCGCCGAGGTGGAATGGCATGCGCCGGTACGCCTCAAATGGTTCGAGGGCGAACGGCAGGTGAGCCGCAGAACCACCGTCGCCGGAGTCATCGGCCATCTCATGACCGTCGACGGACTGGTCGCGGGCGCGCTGGGGCTGGACGATCCCCTCGGGTCCGACGCGCCGAGAGTGCCCACCGAGCGCACCGAGGCTTTCTGGCGCACCGCGGACCTGCCGCCCACCCGTACCGTCCGCGAGCCCTGGCGCGACCAGAGCCACACACTGATCCGCACGGTCTCCTTCGCCGGCCGCGGCGCCGCCGAACTCTCCGTCTCGTACGGGAACTTCGCCCTTCCACTGCGGGACTCCCTGCTGGACCGCGCCTTCGAGTGCTGGATGCACGCGGGCGACATCGCGGACGCGGTGGACTACCCGTACGAGCCACCGAGCGGCTCCCATCTGCACGGGATGATCGATCTGGCGGCCCGGCTGCTGCCTGCCGCGCTCGCCGACCGCAGACGTGCGGGCCTCGCCGGACCGGCCAGACATCTGGTCGCGGCCGGCGCACCGGGCCGGTCGCTGCATCTGGAGGTCGAGGGCTCGGGCGGCGGTAACTGGCACATCGCCCTGGACTCCCCGGCCGCGATCGGTTCCGCGGACCAGGCGGTGGCTCAAGTGGCCCTGGACGGCGTGGAGTTCTGCCGACTGGTGGCGGGCCATGTCTCGCCGGAGGAGGCCGCGGCGGGCCAGGACGGCGACCGGGAGGCGATCCGGGACGTGCTGTTCGCAGCGGCGTCGCTGAGCAGGCTCTAGAGGACTGATGAAGATCCTGTCGAGGAGGTGGCGCGCAGTCGGTCCCGGACCAGCGAGATCGCCACGACGAGTGCCGCGACCAGTGCGGAGAGAATCACCTGATCACGTCCGGCGTCGTCGGTGAGCATATAGACCAGGACGAAGGAGATCATTGCGATGGTCGCCCAGGTCAGGTACGGGAAGAGCCACATCCGTACGACGAGCTTGTCCGGTGATTCGCGCAGCAGGATGGGGCGCATCTTCAGCTGGGTGAAGCAGATGACCAGCCAGACGAACAGGGCGATGGCACCGGAGGAGTTCAGCAGGAACAGGAACACCGTGTCGGGCCACTGGTAGTTGAAGAAGACGGCGACGAAGCCGAAGACGACCGATCCCAGGATGGCGGCCTGCGGCACGCCACGGCTGTTGGTACGGGCGAATGCTGTGGGTGCGTCACCGCGCCGGCCGAGCGAGAAGGCCATGCGGGAGGCGGTGTACAGACCGGAGTTGAGGCAGGACAGCACGGCGGTAAGGACGATGACGTTCATGATCTGGCCGGCGTGCGGGATGCCGATCGCGTCGAGCGCCGCTACGTACGAGCCCTTCTCCTTGATCGCCGGGTCGTCCCACCTGAGCAGAGAGACCACGACCAGGATCGAGCCGAGGTAGAAGACGCCGATCCGCCAGATCACGCTGTTGGTGGCCTTGGTGACGGCACGTCGCGGGTTCTCCGACTCACCGGCGGCAAGGGTGACGATCTCGCTTCCCATGAAGGAGAAGACGACCATGAGGATGCCGGTGAGGATCGCCCCGGGGCCGTTGGGCAGGAACCCGCCGTGGCCGGTCAGATGGGCCAGGCCGACAGATTCGTGGCCGGAGCCGGGCAGTACGCCGAACACCGCCAGAGCGCCGATCACGATGAAGCCGGCGATGGCAACGACCTTGATACCGGCGAACCAGAACTCGAACTCGCCGTAGGAGCCGACCGAGGCCAAGTTGGTCGCCGTGAGGACGACCATGACGATGAGGGCCCAGCCCCACTGCGGGACGGCCGGCACCCATCCCTCCAGGATCTTCGCGCCGGCGGTGGCCTCGACGGCCAGGACCACGACCCAGAAGAACCAGTACAGCCAGCCGATGGAGAAGCCGGCCCAGCGGCCCAGCGCCCGGTCGGCGTAGGCGGAGAACGAGCCGGAGGTGGGGTGGGCCGCGGCCATCTCGCCGAGCATCCGCATGACGAAGACGACCATCGCGCCCACCAGGGCGTACGACAGCAGGATGCCGGGGCCGGCGGCCGCGATCCCGGAGGCGGAACCGACGAACAGGCCGGCGCCGATCACACCGCCGATCGCGATCATCGACAGATGACGGTTCTTGAGCCCGGCACTGAGTCCGTCCGCGGACGGCGTCTGCCCGCTCTCACGGGGTGGCGAAGCCATGTCGGTGTTCGTGGGGTGCGCGCTCATGCTCAGTCCTTACAGAGGAAAGGAATCGGGACAGAGGGAAGAGATCTGGGCAAAACCGTCCTGCGGGGTCGTGCACATGCCGAGCACGGGTGGGACGACGGTGTGTACGACCACTCGGGAGGCCGGAAGGCGGGCCGATCGGGTCTGCCTGTTCGCGGCCTGTCGCGGTTGCCGATGCCCACGTGTCGGGTGAGGACGGCCGTCCGGCTCATCGGGCTCGGCTACATGGAGCCGCCGGGGGCGAGGACACGTGAGAGTGGGGAGCGCCAGGGGGTGACCCGGCGCGCGGAATCGGGGTACGCAGACGATAGGAGCGAGCGCGGCCGGGCCACCATGGACAGATGTCACGCACGCTGGAGCGCTGTTCAGACACATGCTCAAACGCAGTCGCGGATGTGCAGTCCGATTCGCCCTACCAGCACGGCGACGGCCCGGCGCTACGGCAGAGGTCCGGCACGGCGACAGCCCGGCGCTACGGCAGAGGTCCGGCACGGCGACAGCCCGGCGACGGCGGCGGTGATACGGCCGAGGTCCCCGCATCCGGTGGCTGTCGGGACCTGTCACGGCCAGGTGGCCGGACGGCAGCCCGGGAGACAAGCGTCGGCGATCTCCGCCGGGGCGTCGCCTTCCGGCGGGTGATCGCAGCGCTCTGCCGACGGCCACGGCACGAAAGCCCCGTCCCCGCACTGCACCAGCAGCCGCTTGCCGTGTGTCACCACGCCCCGCGGCCGCAGCCCGCTCAGGCTCGCGGTCGTATACGCGGCGGTCAGGCTGTTGAGGTCGTGGACGTCGCCGATCCGGAACAGGGACCGGGTCTCTGCGATGGCCTCGTGCTCGCCCGCGCGCATGACCACCCGCAACTCCGGTGCGACGGCCAGGGCTGCCACCGATACGGCGATGTTGTCCAGGTCGTCGGAGGCCACGGCGGCCAGCGCCTGCGCCTGCGGCAGATTGAGCGTGCTCAGCACGAACCGGTCGGTCGCGTCGGCGACGACCACGGGCACGCCCAGTGCCCTGGCCAGACGCAGCATCGGCGCTGCCGGATTCCGCTCGAGTGCGATCACGCCGATGCCCAGAGCCTGCAGCTGAGTGCAGAGGCGCAGGCCGACCTGCCCGAGCCCGACAACGACCACATGCCCCGCCCGCGGCAGAGCACGGGAGCCCACGATGCCGACCGCGCGCGGTCCCAGCAGACGATCGACCATCCCCGCGGTGAACACAGCGGTGAACACAATGGTGACAAGCATCGCGACGGCAGAGAACACCAGATAGGCGTCCGAACCATGGGCGGCCGCCGGGCCGACGGCAGATACCGTTCGCGCCGCTTCGAACAAAGCCTCCACAGGCGGGCGGTGGTTCAGGGCCACGGCCCAGGACCAGTCGGCCAGCAGCACCGCGAGCAGCCCGGCCAGACCCGTCAGCATGATCCGCGAGCTGCCGTCGTGCGGCCGCAGCTGCCCTCGGATCCTGCCCAGCCGGGCCCGGCACCGCAGCGAGCGCGGCGGCCGCCACGACTCCAGGCGCACGGCCCCCTCCTGCCAACGAGCGCCTATGTGGCCCGCAGGTGTCCCGGTCAGGCTCAGCAGATCGGGCTGGAGGCAGGCGGCAAGGAGAACGGGCGCGGCGACATCGGCCGGCGAGGTGACCTGACAGTTCGGCAGTACGCGCAGCAGCTGCTCACTGACCGTCCGGTCGAAGACCGTCACCACCAGCTTGACGTTGGGGCGGATGTGCTCAACGGCGAGCGCGTAGCGCAAGGACTCCACGTCGTCGTCGAGGAGCACCGCAACGCCGGCCACCTCCCGCCGCAGCGCCCGGCGCAGATCCTCGTCCCCGGGACGGTCGAGGTGACACACAAGATGTCCGGCCGACTGCAGCACACCGCAAACCCTGCGCGCCATGTCGCTGCCGATCACCACGAAGTACTGCCGTGGCACTGCGCTCTCGGGCATCACTGCGCACTCCCTCACCTCTCGGGTGGTGAGAACGCTAGGGGCCCGCACCGCCTGTGTGCTCGTCCCTGTGTCTGACATCGGAGGGCCCTGGGTTGTACGCCTGCACAAGACCGAAGGGAGCCTGCCGCTTGAGCAGTACCATCATTCGCCGCCCACGCTGATGTTCGGGTTGCCGTCGCGCCCCTGCGGCTTCAGCTCGATCTGGATCGTGTGGGTGCGGTCGCGCGCCGCCGAACCGCCGCCGCCCGCCGTGACCACCCCGATCCGCAGCTCGGCCCGGCCGCTGCCCTCCCGCCGCACCTGCACAGCGAACTCCAGATTCACCTTCTCCACACTGAACTTGAGGTCGCGCCCCTCGCCGTCCCGCTGCGCCCGTTCCAGCTCGTCCCGGACCTGTCCGATCACTTCGGCCAGCCCGGCCACCGCGGTGTCGTCACGCTCAGCCATCGCGCACCTCGTCTCCTGTAGTTATCGTTGAGCAGTATGAGGGAGCCGTTGCGCACGTCCAACTCAGCGCCGCACGAGGAGAGTTGGCGAGTCTGTCTGCTCCGTACGCAGGACCGGGCCACCCGCCCGCTCGGGGCCGGAGTGCTGCTCCCGGGGGGTCTGGTGCTCACCTGCGCCCATACGGTGCTGTCCCGCCCCGACCGGTCCGGCATCCGCACCCCGTTCGACACCGTCTACGTCGACGTCCCGCACGTCACCCTCTCCGGCGGCGTCTCCGAACCCCTGCCCGCCCGGCTGCTGCGGCAGTATCTGGTGCCGCCCACCCCACACTTCAGTGGCGACCTCGCCCTGCTCAAGCTGGACGAGGAGCCGCCCGTGGCGCATGCCGTACTGCACCGCCAGATCCCCGCGCGCAAGGAACCGGTGCACTTCACCGGCTACCCGGAGGACCTGCCGGGCGGCGAGCACCTCGACGCCCGGCTGATGGGGCGGGGCGGGCCCTCGCCCACGCCCGAGTGGGTGCAGCTGGACACGGAGGGTTCGGCGTACGTGGTCCGGCGCGGCTACAGCGGCGCCGGGGTCGTCCAGAGCCGCTCGCGCCGCCTCATCGGCATCGTGGCCCACCAGTTCGGTACCCCGGAAGCGCCCGTTCGGCGCGAGCACGCGTACATGATCCCGACCGAGACGGTGCTGAAGCATCTGCCTCTTGAGCGGCTGGGGCTGACGGTGACGGGGCACCGGGCCGTCTCCCGCGATGTCGCCGTCGCCCCGGACAGGACCGCCTCGGGCCGGGTGCCGGGGCTGCACCGCCGGCTCACCCGTTGGCTGGACGGCGCACCGGACACGGACCCCGTAGAGCTCGCCTTCGCCGGTGAGGGTGAGCACGAACTGCTGCACACGATCCGCTCGGCCCTCACGCTGGCGGACCGGGAGCAGAGCCCGCCGTCCGCGTCCGGGAGTTCGGTGGGCGAGCCGCAGGTGGGCAGCATCGACATCGCCGTCGACGCCACCAACCGCACCGTCGAGAACCTCGCCGTCCACGCCGCCGGCCGCATAGGCCTGGACCCGCCGTCCGGCACGCCCGAACCGGAGTCGCCTTCCCGTACCACCGAACCGGACGCCCCGTCCCGTACGCCCGAACCGGACACTCCGTCCCGTACGCCCCACCAGGCACTGCTCGCCCGGATCGCCGACGAGAGCCCGCCGCTCTTCGCCGCCTTCCTCGCCGTCGACCGGTCCGCCTCCACGGACGCCGAGATCGTGGCACTGCTGCGGGCCCTGCGCGCCCGGGACGACAGCCGGCTGCTCCTCGTCTTCAGCGACCGGCGCTCCCCGCTGCTCGCGCAGGTCCGCGCCGAACTCCTCGAGCCCGAGTGGCCCGACCGGCGCGCGGACCGGCTCGGGACGCGCGTGGCCCGGCTGGCCGAGACCGAGCAGCGGTTACGGCAGCTGCCCGCGAACCCGGTCACGGGCGGCCGCCCCGCCCCGCGGCGGCCCGAGCCGCGGACGCCGAGGCTCCGCCGGGAGCTCCAACAGCTGCGGCGCGGCAGTCCGTTGTTCGACTCGCCCGCTCTGCCGCACGCGCTGTTCCGGCTCGCCGTCGACATCGAGACGGCCCTGCTGGAGGCCGAGAGCGCCGAGCAGGCGCTGACCGGTCCGCTGGGCCCGCACGAGTTCGTCGTGGAGCCGCCCGGCGAAGGTCTCACGGATCTGCCGGTCGTCGCCGTACGCGATCCGGACGCGCTGGTCACCGCCCCGGCCGGGCACCAGCTCGCGGGCGGCGACCGGCTGCACCAGCAGTACGAGGTGGTGGGTCCGTTCGGCCGGGGCAGCCACGGTCAGGTGTATCTCGCCCGCGATCTCCTGCTGGAGAACCGGCCCGTGGCGCTCAAGGGGATCCTCGACCCGGGCAACCCCGCAGCCGTCCTCCAGGCCCACCAGGAGCGGCTGCGGCTGGTCAGCCTCAACCATCCATCCGTCATCCGGGTGGTCAACTACGCACGGCATCCGTCGTCCTCGGCGGAGTTCATCGTGATGGAGTTCGCCAACGGCGCGCCGCTGGAGTGGGTCGCGGCCCGGATCGCCCGGCACGATCCGCCGTTCTCCGGACCCCGGGTCCGCGAGTTCATCGTCGCGTACGGGCTGCGCATCCTGGACGCGTTCAGCTATCTGCACGACCAGGAAGGTCTTGTCTACGGCGATCTCTCCCTCACCAACGTCCTGCACTGCGGCAACGGCATCAAGCTCATCGACGTCGCGGGCGTACGCGAGCCCGGCGCACCGGGACCGGTCAGCCACCGGCCGCCGGAGACCGGAGCCGCGGGCGAGATGACCACCGCGGGCGATCTCTACACCGTGGGCGCCGTCCTCAGCGAGCTCCTCGCCAAGGCCCCGGCGCCGCCCGCGGACCTCGGCACGGAGTCGCTGCAGCGGGCCCTGCACCGCGCCATGGCACCCGATCCCCAGCAGCGGTACGCCTCCGCCCAGGAGATGGCTCTCCAGCTCCGCGGAGTCCTGCGCGAACTGCGCTCCCTGCGGCTCGGCGTGGAGACCTTCGAGCCGTCGCCGCTCTTCGACCGGGCGGCCACGGCGCTGGACGGGCAGCTGGGCAAGGCCCCGCCGCTGGACCGCTGGCGGGAGGACAGCAGCCGCAGCTACCGCCTCGGCGCACAGGTGCCGGGGCCTGCCGAGGCCGCCGTCGCCCTGCCCGTACCCAAGGCGGATCAGCAGGACCCCAACTGGAAGGAGCTGCAGCGCACTTCGTACGACGACCCGGTCGGACTGCTCCAGCTCAGCGGCGAGTGGCTGGAGTCGCCCGAGCTCCATCTGCTGCGCTGCCGGCTCCATCTCGAGCTCGCCCGCGACCAGTTGCGGCAACGGGTCGAACAGCTGGAAGCCGCGACCAGAGAGCTCAAGGGAGCCCATCGCATACTCGGCGACCGGGCCCGTTACGACTGGCGGCTGAACTGGCACCAGGGCCTGACCGATCTCGCCCACGGCCGGCTGCGTCCCGCCCTGACCTCCTTCGACGAGGTCTACCGGGCCATTCCGGGCGAGTTCGCGCCCAAGCTCGCGCTCGGCTACTGCCACGAGAAGCTGGCCGACGACTGGCGCGCCGCAGGGGACGACAGCGCGCCGCAGGCCGCCGAGGCGCGGGAGGCGCACGAACAGCAGGCCATGCAGTTCTACGAAACGGTCTGGCGGCGCAACCATGCGCTCGGCAGCGCCGCCTTCGGGCTCGCCCGGATCCATCTCGCCCGCCGCAGCCCGGAACGGGCCCTCGCGTCCCTCGACGGCGTCCCGCCGGACTCCCGGCACCGCACCGCCGCCCGTACGGCGATGGTGCGCATCCACGCGAGCCTGCCCGCCGACGGCACGCCGCCGACCGTGGCATCGGCGGTGCGCGCGTACGCCGCACTGCACCGGCTGGTCAGCCACGAGGGCCTCACCGACCGGCAGTCCCAGGAACGGCTCACCGCGGAGCTGCGCGAGCTCCTCCTCGAACTGGTCCACGCCGCACGGGAGAAGGGCGAGGACGCCGATCCGCCGGCCGAGCTGCGCGCCTCGCTGCCCTCCGCGATAGACGTCCCGGCCACGGAACGCGAACTGCGCGAGCAGCTCTCCGCCAGTTACCGGCAGCTGGCGAAGCAGGTGCCGCGCACCGACCGGGCCGAGGACGCGGCCCTCGCCGAGGCGCTCCTCGACAACGCCTACCGGACCCGTCCTCTCGGTCTGAAGCACCACCGGGACCGAAAGCGGAAGCAGGACCGCGACCGGGACCGGGAGAGGCACGACGGCCGCCGTACGGGAACGCCGCCGCGGCCACTGACCGCCTGGCTGCCACGCTCGCTGCGGCCCGGCTCGGGGGAGGGCCGATGAACCCGCTGAACCGCCTCGCCGCACCCCTGTCCCGGGCACTGCGGGCCCTGCCCCGGACACTTCCCGCACCGCGCCGCTTCTTCCCCGCACTGTGGCGTCGCGCCACCGGCCGTACCGCCGAGGGCAGCCGGCCCACCGCCGCGTTCCTGCGCCGCCGCATGCTCGTGCTGCCCGCACTCGGCGTGATCGCCCTCGCCCTCTCCGCCGCCGCCTACGGCGACATCCACGGCCGTACGGAACGGCTGCGGGACCGTTGCACACCCGCGCTGGTGGATCTGGCCGAGGCCCGGACCTCCCTCCAACTGGCCCAGGAGGAAGCCGTGTCACGGCTCCTCCGCACTCCCGGGAAGCCCGGCCTGGTCGAGCTCGGCGAGACCTACCGCTCGCTGCTCACCGAGGCTTCACAGAGCCTCAACCAGGTGGCGCAGTCCAGGGCCCTGCACAAGGCGCAGGAACAGGAACTGCGGGTGGTGTCGGGTCTGGTCGTCGCCTACGGAGACAAGATCGCCTGGGCGGACCGACACCGTACGACCGACGTGCTGCGCACGGCCGGGGTCGGCTACGCCGCCGACATGCTGGACAGCCCCAAGGGCACGACAGCCGGTACTCCACCGCAGGAGCCGACCACCATCCTGGACCGCATCAGAGAGCTGGAACGCCAACTGCGGGCTGAGAACCGGGACTTGGTGGCCTGGAGTCCCTTGACAGTGACGGCCGCCGGCGCCGCCGCACTGGCGGCCGCGCTCTTCGCCTTCGTCCTCGTCGGCACCTCGGTCTTCCTGCGGGACCGGCTGCGGCTGATCAGCCTGCAGTTGGCGGTGGCCGCGGTGCCGGTGCTCCTCACCCCCGCACTGCTGGCCGTCGGCGGCGCACAGGAGCACGGCGCGCAGGAGCGGGTCCGTACGGCCGTCGGCGCGCTGGAGAACGTGCGCGCGGATCGCGTCACGGCCCCTCGCCGGATCGAGTCCACCGCGCTCGACGCGACCGCCGTGATGCGCGGCACACATCCCGACGGCTGGTCGATGACCGCGGGCATCGCCGTGCCGGCCGGCGGCGTGGGTGCGCTCGCCTGCGGCGTCACGCTCTTCCTCTACGGCCGCCCGTATCCGGCCGGCCGCACCCTACGGAAGTACGGGGACGCATGAGCTGCTTGAGGGTTGTACTGGCCGGCTGTCTGCTCGCCGCTGCCGCCGTGACGGCCGGCGGCTGCTCGGCCACGGACGAGGAGCGGACGCTGGTCGTCCTCGGCCCGTGGACCGACGGCGAGGAGAAGCCGTTCCTGGCGGCGCTGAAGGGCATCGAGAAGCGGACCGGACGCAGTTACGTCTACAAGGGCACTCGTTCCCTGCACGAGACCCTGGTCGCCCAGTTGCAGGCCGGTGCGCCGCCGGATGTGGCGGTAGTGAGCAGCCCGGGCGACCTGGCGGCGTACGCCCGCGCCGGGGACGCCTATCCGCTGCCCGAAAGCGTGGTGGGTGCCGCGGTTCCGCCGTGGGCGCCCGCCGTCACCGTCGACACCACGGACGGCGAGGCCCGTACGCACGCGTACTGGGCGCCGGTGCGGCTGGACCTGAAGTCGATCGTGTGGAGCCACGCAGCAGATACGGGGAAGACCCCGGACTGGTGTCTTGGCGTGGGTTCGGGCGCGACCTCGGGCTGGCCGGGCACGGACTGGGTGGAGGATCTGCTGCTGCAGCGGCAGGGACCCGCCGCGTACGAGAGCTGGGCGACCGGCAAGACCCCCTGGCCGGAGACCAGGCCGGCCTGGGAGCAGTGGGCCGGCATACTCGCCGCGAACAAGGGGGAGCTCGGAAAGGAGGGGCTCGAGAACGGCTTCGAGCTGCTCAGGAACGGCAGGTACGGGCTGCTGAACAGCGGCAGGTGCACCCATGAGCACCAGGGCTCCTTCATCCGCCGCCACTACACGGACGATGTGCTGCCCACGCCGACCGCGCGTTTCCTCGGCTCCACCGAGTCCGGAAAGTCTGGAAAGTTCGGAAAGCCTGGAAGAACTGGGAAGGCTGGAGGATCCGGCGCGAACGCCTTCGAGGTCTCCGGCGACATGGCCGCGGTGTTCAAGCCCAGCACCGCCGCCTGGGACCTGCTCGGCCGGCTCACCTCCCGTGCGGCCCGGGACGACTGGGCGAATGCGGCGAAGCCCGGGGAGCGGCCGTACTTCCCGGGAGGCACCTTCGGCACCCTGCCGCAGTCGCAGGGCACCCGCGACGTCCAGAAGCTGCTCGAAGGAGCCGGCCAGATCTGCCTGGACGCCTCGGACGCGATGCCGCCGACCCTGCGCGACGCGTTCTACCGCGCCGTACTGGAATTCCTGGGCCACCCGCAGGACCACGACCTGCTGACCCGGCTGCTCGAACAGCTGGAGGCGGAGCGGATCCTGCAGCAGCGGGAGGGGGCGTTCGTACTGGACGATCTGTGCGACAACCCCGTCGGCGCCTCGCCGTAGACGGTCCGGCTGCCAGGGCGTGCCCTAGGCGAAGACGACCGTACGGCGGCCGTTCAGCAGGATCCGGTGCTCTGCGTGCCACTTCACCGCGCGCGCCAGCGCCTGGCACTCCACGTCGCGGCCGATCGCCACCAGCTGCTCCGGCGTGACCTGGTGGCCGACGCGTTCGACCTCCTGCTCGATGATCGGGCCCTCGTCGAGGTCGGCCGTCACATAGTGCGCCGTCGCGCCGATCAGCTTCACGCCCCGGGCGTGCGCCTGGTGGTACGGCTTCGCGCCCTTGAAGCTCGGCAGGAAGGAGTGGTGGATATTGATGATCCGGCCGCTCAGCTGCTTGCACAGATCGTCCGAGAGCACCTGCATATAGCGGGCGAGGACCACCAGCTCGACCTTCTCGGCGCGGACCAGTTCGAGCACCTGCGCCTCGGCGGCGGCCTTGTTCTCCTTGGTGACCGCGATGTAATGGAACGGGATCCCGTACGAGGCGACGAGCTCGGCGAAATCCTTGTGATTGGAGACGACCGCCGCGATCTCGACCGGCAGCGCGCCGGTCCTGGAGCGGAAGAGCAGGTCGTTCAGGCAGTGGCCGAACTTGCTGACCATCAGGACGATCCGCATCCGCTCCTCGGCGAGATGGATCTGCCAGTCCATCTGGAAGGAGTCCCCGACGGCGACGAAACTGGCCCGCAGCTTCTCCACGGTCACCGGCGACTCCGCCGAGAAGTGGACCCGCATGAAGAACAGACCCGTGTCCCGGTCCCCGAACTGCTGACTGTCCTCGATGTTGCAGCCGGTCATGAAGAGATAGCTCGACACGGCGTGCACAATGCCCTGTCTGTCCGGGCAGGAGAGCGTCAGGACGTACTGGTCAGTCATCTTCGTAGGATGCCACACCCGCCGGTCCCTGCCGGAGTGCTCGTCCGTCAGCCGGACACCGGGCGAACCCCGAGCGGACCTCCCGGCCTTCGGCGGAACTCAGAGGGATCTCAGGCGGACCGGGTCATGATCCGCAGCACGTCCAGCGAACGCGGCGGAGTGTCCGGGTCCTCGCCGTCGGCGACAGACAGCCGTACATGCGCCTCGCGGGCGGCTCGTACGGCCTCGGGCCAGCCGTGGTGTTCGAGATAGGCGGACACGGGAGCGTCCGCACCCACCTGGTGCATGATCCGCAGCACGCGCAGGACGGCGACATCGACCAGGGCGGCCTCGCCCGAGTCGCGGAAGATCGTCCCGACGTACTTCTCCGCGGACCAGTTGTCCAGCCAGGTGTCCTCGACCAGGCGGTACACGGCGTCGGTGACGTCGCCGTACCCCTCGCGGCCGGCCAGCCAGCACTCTTCATGGAAGACGGGGTCGGAAAGCATGTGCAGCGCCGAGCGCACATTGCTGCGCCAGCGCCACCAAGGCATGTCATTGAGCGGCATGCCGCCCATGGTGGAGGAGCGACGGCCGCGGCGGGAAGAGGTGTCCGAACCTTGCTGCACGCCGTCGATCGTACGTTCCCTGGTCGCAGGGCCCCACAGCCCCCTGTAATTCACTTTGACGTCACCCGTCGTTGATCAATGCTCACTCTTCCGTTACCCGGGAGGAGGAAATGTGCATCACCATGACCGGTTGGCGACGTTCATCCTCCCCCCGCCCCTCAAGGACCCGCCCCTCACGGACCGTGCGGATTCGCGCCGTCTGTATGACAACGGCCGTCGCGGCGGTCGGAGCGTCGCTGGTCACCGGCTGTGGCGTGCTCCCTGGGGCCACGGGGGGGTCCAGGGAGCCCGTCACGGTGATGACGTTCGCCCCGGAGGAGACCCCGGTGACGAACATGCCCGGAATGCCTGCCATGGCGAAGGCCTATGCCCGCTGGGCCGAGGCGCAGGGCGGTATCGACGGGCACGAGCTGCGCGTCATCACCTGCAACGAACAGAACACCTCCACCGGAGCCGCCAACTGCGCCCGGCGTGCGGTCAAGGAGGGCGTGGTCGCGGTCGTCGGCTCGTACAGCCAGCACGGCGATGCCTTCATGGCTCCGCTGGAGGCCGCGGGCATCCCCTTCATCGGCGGATACGGCATCTCCGAGGAGGAGTTCACCAGCTATCTGTCCTACCCGGTCAACGGCGGCCAGGCGGCGCTCCTCGCCGGCAACGGCAAGCAGCTCGCGAACGTCTGCCAACGGGTCTCGCTGGTAAGGCCCAACTCCCTTGCCGGCGACGAAATGCCCGTGCTCCTCAACTCCGGCCTCGCGGAGGACAGTCAGCGCGAGTCCACGGACATCCTTGCCGCGGAGGACGCGACCGACTACACCGCGCAGGCTGAGCAGGCACGCAGGAAGGCAGGTGCGCGGAGCGGCTTCGGGACGGGGAGCGACGACCGGCCCGGCTGTGTCACGGCCGCGCTCGGCGACCGCACGGAGACTTTCGTCGACTCCTTCCGGCGGCTGCCCGAGGACAGCCGGAAGGTGCGGATCTCCTCCGTCATGGGCAGCGTCGGCCAGCCGCTCATCGACCGCACCGGCGGCCGCAAGGGCCCGCTGGAGGGTGCGTACATCACCGGCTGGTACCCGACCGCGGGCGATGCGCGCTGGGAGGAGATGCAGAAGATGATCCGTACGTACGCCTTCGGCGACAACGACATCGACCCGGCCGACGCCGGTGTGCAGACCACATGGATCGCGTACACCGTGCTGAAGACGGTCATCCGGTCGATCCACGACGACAGGATCAACCCCAGCAAGGTCTCGCGGGCCCTCGACAACGGGGTGCGGGTCTCGACCGGCGGCCTCACTCCGGTGCTGCGCTGGAAGTTCGAGGACATGCTCGGCACGCCCGACTTCCCGCGGGTGGTCAACCGGGCCGTGACCTTCCAAGTGGTGCGCGACGGACGCCTGGTGGCCCAGAAGCCGGGCTTCGTGGACGTCAGCAAGACGCTGTCGTCGTCCACCATCGCCAGCTGACCGGGGGCCGCTCGGTCGGCTGCCCGGCCGACCGACCGGAAGCTACAGCTGCTCGCTGCGCCGCTCCGTGAGCTCGTACTTACGGGCGATGGCGTTCCACAGCCCGGACGCTTCCCTCTTGGCCTTGGTGGCGTCACCGCTGGCGCGGTTGGCCTGAGCGGTCTGGCCGGTGTTGCGGGCCTTGCCGTCCTTGCAGCCCTTCTTGCTCTTGACCTGCTGGGCCCAGGCCGCGTAGTGGTCGTCGGCCGACGCGGACGCCTGCCATGCCTTGGTGAGCGAAGCAGTCAGCGCGGCATTGTCGGGCAGCTTGTCGACGGTCAGGCCCTCGAGCCGGGTCACCAGACCGCGCCGCTGCACCGCGGCGCCGTGCAGGTCGGTGGACGCCTGGTCCAGGTTCTGGCACTGCTTGATGTTCTCCACCGAACTGATCACCGTGGCACGGCTGTTGTTGCTGTCCGCGAGGAGCTTGTCGAGCGCCTCGGCCTGCTGCTTGGCGGGGTCGGCGGCGGCCTCGGGAGAGTTCTTGGGGGCGTCGGAGGTCGCTGCGACGTTCTTGCTGGCGTCCGGTTCCTTCTTGGCGTCGTCCCCGCCGCCGAACATCACTGCGCTGACGCCGAGTCCGAGGACGGCACAGCCGACCACGACGGCGGCGATCAGCGGTACGTGCGAGGACTTGCGCCGATCGGGCTCGGGCTCATGGTCCTGGGGCTCGTACTGCGGCTGCTGATGCGCCGGTTGCTGCTGATGCGAATGCTGCCGGCGCGTCCGCTGGCCGACGAGCGGACCCTCGAAGCGGGGCAGCTGTGCCGTGGCGTCCGCGGGCTGGGCCGCGGGCCCGTCCGTACGGAAGAGGCTGTCGAACTCGGCAGGCGGCTGCCGGTCGCCGGGCGCCCCCGGCCGGATCCCGAACGGCGCGGCGTTGGGCGCGGGCGGGGCGGAGCCGGGCGGTACGGCTGCGATGTACTGCGTGGCCTCGGCGTCCGGTCCCGCTACGGGTCCGGGTCCGGGCATGGCACCCGGTATGGCACCGGGCCCAGCGAGCCCGGTCCCGAGGAACTGGGTGGACTCGGCGGGAGTCTCCGGCGGCAGAGCTCCGGGCCCCACGGGCGCCACCGGCGGGATGTACTGCGTCGCGTCGGAGGCACCCATGACGGGCGCCTGCGGAGGCAGCGCTTGTGGAGGCAGGGCCTGAGGGGGCAGCGCCTGAGGGGGCAGCGCCTGAGGGGCCGGTCCCTGCGGAGGCACAGCCTGAGGCATCGGCTGCGCGCCGTACCCGGCCTGCGGGCCGTACTCGGCCTGCTCGCCGTACTCGGCCTGCGCGCCGTATCCGCCCTGCGACACCTCGCCGTACCCGGCCTGCGGGCCGTACCCGCCCTGCGGTACCTCCCCATAGCCGCCCTGGGCAGGCTGCCCACCCTGAGCAGGCTGCCCGCCCTGAGTAGGCTGCCCGCCCTGGCCGGGCTGCCCCGGCTGCTGCTGCGGCCCCCAGGGCTCTCCCCACGGCTGCCCGCCCGCCGGAGCCACCTGTGGGTCGGAGACACCTGGAATCCAGGGCTCACTTCCGTCGGCGGGCAGCACGACGCCTTCGTGCGCGGGCCGCACAGCAGGAAGCTGCCGCTCGTCACCCTGTCCGCTTTGCGTCACCGGGACTCCTACGTATGGGCCTACTGAACCGTCGGTTCACGCTACCCGGTGCCTCAGCCGCTCCGCACACACGCGCGGAAGCAGTAACAAGATGCGGACTCAAGTCGCTGTTAAAGGGGCACCCGGCCTCATGCGGCCTGAACCTCCAGCCGCGCCCCGAACTCGCGCACCGAAGGCTCCGTGGCGTACGGCTCCAGGCGCTGCTGGAGGTCGTCCAGGTACTCCGCGCCCCGACTCGAGCGCAGCCTCCCCAGCAGCTCCACCGCACGCGTGCCCGTGTGACAGGCCTGCTCCACCTCACGCTGCTGCACCTGCGCAGTGGCCAACAACACAAGACCGATCGCACGCCGCCTGGCCCGCGACTCCGGGTGCCCGTCCAGCGCGTTTGCGGCATGGTACGCCGCCACCTCCGCCTGCCCCAGGTCGCGGTAGCAGTGCGCCAGCTCGTCCGCGAGATATGCGTGGTCGAAATGGGCGATCCAGTCCGGATCGTCCCCTGCCGACGGCTCGGCCCGCTCCAGCGCGGCGAGCGCCTTGCCGGCCACCTCGTGGCAGGTGCGGGCGTCCCCGAGCAGGGCGTGCCCGCGCGCCTCCGCCGCGTAGAACATGGCCTCGGCCCGCGGTGTGACCCGGCCCCGGGCGCCTTCCTGCGCGGCCCGGGCCAGCTGCGAGATCTCCCGCGGGTTGCCGAGCTGAGCGGCCAGATGGCTCATGGACGCCGCCAGCACATAGCCTCCGTACCCCCGGTCCCCGGCCGCCTGGGCCAGTCGCAGCGCCTGGATGTAGTAGCGCTGGGCGAGCCCCGGCTGGCCGGTGTCGACGGCCATGTATCCGGCGAGCTCCGTCAGCCGCGCGACCGCCGCGAACAGCTCACGGCCGACCGATTCGCGGTACGAGCCCGAGAGGAGACCGGAGACCACGCTGTTCAGATAGTGCACGACGACCGGCCGGACATGGCCGCTGCCGAAGCGGTGGTCCAAGTCGGTCAGCGCGCTCGTCATCGCCCGTACCGCTTCGACGTCCGAGACGCCGACCCGCGCTCCGGCCGTACGCGCGACCTGCGTGTCCGCGCCGGTGATCAGCCAGTCGCGGCTCGGCTCGACGAGTGCGGAGGCCGCGACCGCCGACCCGGACAGGAAGTCGCGGCGGCCGACGTCACTGCGCCACAGCTCGCAGACCTGCTCGATCGCGCCGAGCACGGTCGGCGAGAACTGCAGGCCGACCCCGGACGCGAGGTTCTTGCCGTTCGCCATGCCGATCTCGTCGATCGTGACCGTACGGCCGAGCTTGCGGCCCAGCGCCTCGGCGATGATGCCCGGTGCACGGCCGCGCGGCTGCTGCCCGCGCAGCCAGCGTGCCACCGAGGTCTTGTCGTAGCGCAGGTCCAACCCACGCTCCGTACCGACCATGTTGACGCGACGGGCGAGCCCCGCATTGGAACACCCGGCTTCCTGAATGAGCGCCTGCAATCGTTCGTTCGGTTGTCGGACGACGAGAGGCCTGGCTGCCATGACTACCCCCTGAGGCCGTGGTGATCCATGAAGTGATCACTGCCCGGCTGATATACGGAGAATGCAGACTTGGGCTGAGTTGGTCGTTTTTCCGGGAAGACTCGGAAGATTCCCTGGAAGGCCTTTCCGGAAGGCGGCCGCCTTGACGCACGCAGAAGCCACACGGGAGCCACGACGTCTGCCGCCGTCGCCCTCCCGGATCGCCGCCTCCCCCTCGCGATGACGCCACTGCCTGTGGCTACCCGCCCACCACGGCGCAGCCGCATGCGCGCCCCCACCCGTGCACCCATGCGCCCCGTGTGCAGGATCGATGCGCCACGCACCGCCCATGGGACGCCCGTAACCCAAGGTGGTGGCGGGAGTTGAGTGTGTCGTGGAAGAGACCATCGGAGTCATGGAAGCCGTACAGATCCCCCAGCAGCGAGGTGAGCAGCTGCTGGACAATGCCGTGCGGTACGCGGAAGAGCGGCACTGGGACGTGTTCCCCGGCACGTGGCTGGAGGCGGTGGAGGGCAGGGAACGCTGCTCGTGCGGCGACACCGCATGCGCCCTGCCCGGCGCCCACCCCGCCAGGCCGGACTGGGCGAACCAGGCGACCGGCAGCGCGGTCGCCGCACGCCGACTGTGGTCCAGGCAGCCGAAGGCGTCGATCCTTCTGCCGACGGGACGTACCTTCGACGCTCTCGACGTACCGGAGTCGGCCGGCTTCCTGGCGCTGGCCCGCCTGGAGCGGATGAACCTCCCGCTCGGCCCGGTGACCTGCACCCCCGACCGCCGGATGCTGTTCTTCGTGCTGCCCGGCGCGGCACTCAAAACCCCCGACCTGGTCCGCACCCTGGGCTGGGTGCCGAGCGCCATCGACCTCGTCGCGCGCGGCGAGGGCCACTACGTCGCTGCGCCGCCGACCCGGATCGGCGGCCATGGCGCGGTGCAGTGGGCCCGCCGCCCCACCACCGCCAACCGGTGGCTGCCGGACGCGGACGAGCTGATCAGCCCGCTGGCATACGCATGCGGGCGGGAGGCTGCCGCGAAGCGGATCCGCCGCGCATAGGCGGCCCCCAAGGTGACCCATAAGGTGGCCTCGTACATACGGGGACACTGAAAGGCGGGGCGCCATGCCGGACCAGGCGATGGGAGCCACAGAGGCGGGCGGGGCGCGAACGGCGCCGCCCGCCGTTCGTGTTGAGGGCTTGTGGAAGCGGTTCGGCGAGCAGACCGCGGTGGCCGGCATCGATCTCACGCTCCCCGCGGGCAAGTTCATCGGCCTCGTCGGCCCGAACGGCGCGGGCAAGACGACGACCCTGTCGATGGTGACCGGCCTGCTGCGCCCGGACCAGGGCCGGGTGGAGGTGGCGGGCCACGACGTGTGGCGCGACCCCGTCGAGGTGAAGTCCCGTATCGGCGTACTCCCTGAGGGCCTGCGCCTCTTCGAGCGGCTCTCGGGCCGTGAACTCCTCGCCTACAGCGGGCGGTTGAGGGGCCTGCCGGGCGATGAGGTCGACAAGCGCGCGACTCAGCTCCTGGACGTACTGGACCTGGCGGGCGCGCAGCACAAGCTGGTCGTCGACTACTCCACGGGCATGCGCAAGAAGATCGGGCTCGCGGCGGCCCTGCTCCACAACCCCGAAGTGCTGTTCCTGGACGAGCCGTTCGAGGGCGTCGACCCGGTTTCGGCGCAGACGATCCGCGGCGTCCTGGAGCGGTACACCGACTCGGGCGCGACCGTCGTCTTCTCCAGCCATGTGATGGAGCTGGTGGAGTCGCTGTGCGACTGGGTGGCGGTGATGGCGGCCGGCCGGATCCGCGCGCAGGGCCCGCTGGCGGAGGTACGGGGCGATGCGCCGTCCCTGCAGAGCGCGTTCCTGGAACTGGTGGGCGCGAACGGCCGGGACACCGGGCACTCGCTGGACTGGCTCGGCGGCGGTACCCGTTGAGCAACGTCAACGCCTTGAACAGCGCATACCTCGCCCCGGTCTTCATCCGTCTCAAGCTGTCGCTGCTGCGCAACGGGCTGCGCCAGTCGTCCGGCCGCAGAGCCGCGTACATCGCCTCGATCGTCGTCACGCTGCTCTTCGCCGCGCTCCAGCTCATCGGCCTGATCGCACTGCGCGGAAACGATCACGCGGAATCGGTCGTGGTGCTGCTGACCGCCGTACTGGCCCTGGGCTGGGCGTTCATGCCGCTCTTCTTCCCCAGCGGTGACGAAACGCTGGACCCGACCCGTCTGGTGATGCTGCCGCTGCGACCGGGTCCGCTGGTCTCGGCTCTGCTGGCGGCGTCGCTGGTGGGCATCGGCCCGCTGTTCACGCTCTGCCTGGCGGTGGGTTCGGCGATCGCGCTGTCCCACGGCGTCTTCGCACTGCTCGTCTCTGTCGTGGCCGTCCCCCTCACCCTGTTGGTGTGCGTGGCGCTGGCACGGGCGGTCGCGGCGGCCAACATCCGGCTGCTGACCTCCCGCAAGGGCCGCGATCTGGCGCTGCTCAGCGGTCTGGTGATCGCGGTCGGCATCCAGGTCGTCAACTTCGGCGCCCAGCGCCTCGGCCGGGCCGGCGGACTCTCTGCGCTCGATCCGGTGGCGGGGGTCGTACGGTGGCTGCCGCCGGCGTCGGCGATCGGCGCGGTGGACTCGGCGAGCGAGGGCTCGTACGCGGTGGTCATCGGGCAGTTGGGGTTGTCGGCGGCCGCTCTGCTGCTTCTGCTGCGGTTCTGGCAGCGCAGCCTGACCAAGCTGATGACGAGGCCGGACGGCTCGACGCTGGCCGCTGCCTCGGAGCCGACCCGCAAGGAGTCCACGACCGGCTTCCACCGTCTGCTGCCCGAGGGCCGTACGAGCACGGTGATGCAGCGCAGCCTGCGCTATGTGTGGCGGGACCCGAAGACGAAGGCGGCGTGGGTGACGGCGCTGGCGATCGGCCTGATCGTGCCGCTGTTCAACGCGCTGCAGGGCACGGGCTCGGTCTACTTCGCATGCTTTGCGGCAGGGATGCTCGGCATCCAGATGTACAACCAGTTCGGCCAGGACACCTCGGCGTTCTGGATGGTGGCGCTGACGATCTCGTCCACCCGGGACGCGTACGTCGAACTGCGCGCCCGCGCACTGTCGTTGCTGGTGATCACGCTCCCTTACACCGCCCTCGTCACTGTCCTCACCGCGGCCGTGCTGGGCGACTGGCAGGCTCTGCCGGAAGTGGTGGGCCTGTCCTTCGCGCTGCTGGGCGCGATGCTGGCGACGGGAGCTGTGGCGTCGGCCCGCTTTCCGTACTCGATCCCGCAGGACAGCGCGTACAAGAACGTCGCTCCCGGTCAGGGCGGCCTCGCCTGGATCTCGATCTTCGGCGGCATGATCTCGGCGGCGGTGCTGTGCGCGCCGGTGATCGCGCTGACGATCTGGCTGCATGCTGCGAACATCCAGTCGGCGCTGTGGCTGCTGCTGCCGCTGGGCGCGGCGTACGGGCTGCTCGTCGGGTGGGCGGGGGTGCGGATTGCGGCGCCGCAGGCGGCGAGAAGGCTCCCGGAGATCCTGGCGGCGGTCAGCAAGGGGTGAGTGGCAGCAGGGGTACGGGGGGCAGCCTCCGTACGCGTACCCGAAGCAGCAGCCGTACCCGGGGGCGGGCGGGCCGGGCTGCTGGGGTGCGCCTCCTGCGCCGCCGAAGAAGGACCGCACGGTCATGATCGTGAGCATCGTGACGGGGTTCGTCGCGGGGAGACCCGTCAGCCGAATCGGCTGACGGGTCCCGTACCCACGGGCGCTCTCTGAGCGCTCAGTTCGCCAGCAAGGACTCCAGTATCGACTCGTTCGGCGCGGTCAGTCCGGGTTCGGCCGCACTCGGGCACCGCGGGTCGAGCCGGAGTCTGGCCAGATCGCGGCCGGCGACGGCCCAGGCATACCGGGACGAGCGTTCCCAGGCCAGCTGCGGCGGGTTGTACCAGCCGTCACCGAGGCCGCCGAGCATGGGCTGAGCCTCCGCGAGCCCTGGTCCGAGCCGGTACACCGAACCGCCGAAGACCGACGCGAACACCTGCCCACGATGGACGCTGAGCTCGCCATAGCTCGGCAGCTTCCCGGTCTGCAGGACCGTACGGGTCTCGAGATCCATGGCGAACCAGGTACCTGCGAGCCGCTTGTAGACCCCGTACAGCACACCGTCGTGCACCGCGATGTGCTGCAGGCTCGCGTATCCCTCGACCGGCGCGACCTCCCACAGCACCTTGCGGTACCGCAGGTCGAAGGCGGCGATCGTGGCGCTCGGCCTGGCCGGCGTTATGCTGCCGCCGCCCCAGGTGTCCCCGGCGAGGTACGCGATCCGGCAGCCGGGCCTGTCGTCCAGCGCGAGCGACATCACGCTCTGGTCCACGATGACATCCGGGTAGACCCTGAGCTTGCGTCTCGACCGGTCCACGACTGTCAGCGCGCCCTTGAGCAGGCCGACTCCCGGGGCGGTCGACAACAGCAGCAGATCCTGGCCCCGTTCGTACGCCATGTCCGTCGGCCGCTGCTGCTCGTTCTCGACGAAGCCCATCGACCGGACCTTGCCGCGGTCCGGGTCGTACTCCAGCAACTCGGTACTCGGGTACATCGCCGCGTACACGTGGTCGCCGACGAGTTGCAGTTGCTTCGGCTCGCCCGGGATCCTGATCCGCTGGGACGTGCCGTTCGCCGGCCGGTGCGTCGTGATCGAGAAGTGCCCGCCGACGTGCACGGTCCCGCGCCTGCCGTACACCATGGACTGCACGGGATCCGGTCCGGACAGGCCGATGTCGATCAGCTCGAGAATGTCCGACGTGCCACTTGCCAGGTTCAGCCACCACAGCCGGCCGCTGCCCGCACCGCCGAGCAGTGTCCCGTCGGACAGCGGCAGCAACGCACGGTGCTCGTCCCCGCCCGCGGGCGCGGCGACCGGCACGAGAGTGTCGCCGTCCCGCCGGTAGACGGTTCCGGTCGGGCGTCCGACGCAGTACAGCGTGCCGTCGGACGTCATCGTCATCGCGTCGATCAGCCGCTCCGGGCCGGGCGTCGGAATCACCCGTGCGTCGCTGCCGTCGGGCGCCATATCCACTACGGACTTGGTGAGCGCCGCGATCACCCGGCCGCCGCGGGCGAGCAGCGCGGCCGCGCCCCCGTAGGGCGTCGGGGTGAGGTTCGTCTTCGCGCCGGTGACGCGGTCGTAGGCGACGACGTAGCCGTGCGGCAGCGTCCCCGCGTAGACGAAGCGCTCGTCCGCGGCGATCGCGCGCACATACATATCGCCCGGCACCGCGACGCCGAGATTGCGCAGGACGCCGGTCTGCGGTTTGTACTCCCAGACTTCGCCGCGCGGGGACGTTCCCGCGTACACCGTGCCGTCGGGCGCCGTGGTGAGACACCAGACGAAGCCGCCCGCCGGGCCCACCGTGCCGATCAGCTTCACCTCGCCGGTGGCCGGATCGAAGCGGTAGATGTCCGAGTACGGATAGGTCCCTGCGTAGACGTGCCCACCCGAGACGGTCGCAGCCCAGCCACCCTCTCCACGGGGGAGCCGGACGGCTCTGGTGAGTTTCTTCGACGCCAGGTCGATCTCACCGAGTATGGGCGGACTTTGACCACGGGCGACGACGTAGACGCGATCGTCGAGCTTCGTCATGCCGACGATGGCGGCGGTGAACGACGCGATGCCGTAGGTGGAGACGGGAGGACCCGAGCAGTGGTCCCCCGCACTGGCTGTGTCCATTCTGTCTGCTGTGTCTGGTCTATCGGCCGTGCCTGCGGTGTCGGTTGTGTCGGCGTTCGCAGCGCCCGGGGCAACCAATTGGCCCGCTACGGACGCCAGGGCGAACCCGGCTCCGGCATGCAATAACCGCCTGCGTTCCATGCATCCCTCCCTTGAGAGATTCGGAATCTCTCAAGGTAGATGCGGATCAACGGCCCGTCATCGCCCCGGCCAGGTTCCACCATGAGACTGTTCCGGTTTGTCCGGTTTAGGATTTTTTATCACGCGGAATCCGTGTACGCGGGAGCGACGCACCCCCGCGGCAATGCGCACCGCAGCGCGCCTCTCCGCGCCTTCATCACCGCCGCGGGGCGAAGCCTTCCGATTAGCGCCTGTATACGTTCCACCCCCTGCGGCGCACGGCGCCGTCGCCGCCAAACCTCTCACCGAGGGGTGTTTTCCAGTCGAAGCAGCCCTCGCACGGAGTGGAGTAGTCCGGGTATTTATGCAGGTCAGGCGGTAGTTTTCTGTTGCACCACTGAAGATCGTCCATATGATGGACACGCCCCCGCACCCGCCCCGAGCTGCCCGAACGACCATTCGGTCACCCCCGAACGAACGTACACGGCCGGAAACGAGCGAACGACGTGCACTCACTGTCCGCATGCGCAAGACTCCCGACCGCAATCGCCCCCCGATCGAAGGAGTTTCACACATGCGTTACATCCGCAACACAGTCGCCGCAGTCGCCACGGCATCTGCCCTTCTCCTGACCGGCACCACGGCCATGGGAGTCGCGCAGGCCCGGCCCACGCAGCCCGCACAGCCCGCACAGCCCGCCAACGCGAAGAGCCTGTACGCGCCGTCCGCGCTCGTACTCAGCTTCAGCAGGGGCGAGGACGCCGCGACCGCCACGGTCGAGCGCGCCGTCACCCTGAACTGCGCCCCGCGTCCTGCGGGAACCCACCCCGCTCCCGCAGCCGCGTGCGCGGAACTCAGCGCCGTCAACGGTGAGTTCGCCGTGCTGACGGAAAAGCCGTCGCACAAGACGTGCACGCGCCAGTGGAGCCCGGTCGTGATCAGCGCCCAGGGCGTGTGGCAGGGCAAGCACGTCACCTGGTCGGCCACGTACGGCAACGAGTGCGAAATGGAAGGAAGCATGGCCGGCGGCAAGGTCTTCGCCTTCTGAACGGCCCCTCACCACGGGTCCCCTGACGCACGTTTACGCCGTGCCACGAGGCCGGTGGCTCACCCCCGCAGCAGAGCACACCACGTAGCCGGTCGACCGGTTGCCGACCTCGCTGATCGCCCAGCCGTTGCCGCCACGGCCGAGGCGATCCCCCCGGGCCCCGCATCGCCGGGCCTCGATTCCCGTCAGGGCGTCAGCACACCATCCAGGAACGGCTCGATCGCCGTCCGCCATCCCTCCGGCTGGTCGTAGTGCACCAGATGGCCCGCGTCCGCCACTTCCCCGTACTCACCCCGCGGCAGGACCCGCACCATCTCCTGCGCCTCCGCGCGGCCCAGTTCGCCGTCCAGACCACGGACCACCAGCGTCGGGCACTGAACCTGGGCCAACTCCTCCCAGTGGGCGTCGTGGACCCACGTTTCACGGGAGGTGAGCATCTGGCGGCGGGAGAAGACCGGGCGCCAGCCGTCCGCCCGTTCCGACATCACCTCTGCGAAGAACTCGCCTCGGGCGGGGTTGTGGCGCTCCACCCAGGGGTCGTCCTCGCCGAACCACTTGCGGACGTCCGCAAGCGTCGCGAACGGGACCGGCCAGGAGCGGAACCAGTCCTCCCACTCACGCTGCGAGGCCGCACCCAGCGCGGAGGCGCGCATATCGCAGATGATCAGGGCCTGGACCAGATCCGGGCGCTTGGCGGCGAGCTGCCAGGCGGTGAGCGCGCCCATGGAGTGGCCGATCAGGGTCACCGGGGCGAGGCCGAGTTGTTCGACGGCGGCCTCGGCGTCCGCGACGTACGCCTCGCGGGTGAACGGGCCTTCGGCCGGCTTGTCGCTGCGGCCATGACCTCGCTGGTCGAGCGCGATCGCACGGTGCCGCTCAGCCAGCCAGCGGGCCGTCGAGGCCCACTGCGAGGCACGGCCCATCAAGCCGTGGAGCAGTAAAACTCCAGGCGCGTGCTCCGTCTCGCCCCTCCCTTTGGGAGGGTCGGCGAACTCCCAGGCAGCCAGGCGTACGCCGTCGGCTCCGGTTACGTCAATGCGCCGCACCATGTGGCCTGGCACCCCCTTCTCTCCCCCGGTGGTCCTGCTCGGTCGCGTTCCGCCAGACTATCGAACCTCTATTCGAAAACACGGTCCTGGCGCGCAACACCCCTCGTTCGAGTGACCGTGCTCAAGGGTTGACCCCCGCAGCCGAGGGAAGATCTTCTGCGGGAGGCGGGCCGCTCGGGGATGACGGTCCGACGGGATTGACCCTGAGAGCTCGGGGCTCCGGGTCAGCACAGGGGAGGACAGGCCCCGGCTCCCATGGGAGCCGGGGCCCTCCTGTGGGTACAGGACGTGCGGCACGCAGGCGTCCGGGACATGCGCATCGCGCGAGACATACGGGTCGAGCGGGACATACGGGTCGAGCGGGACGCGCGCGTCGAGCGGGACATACGGGTGCAGGGCATGCGGGGCTCGCTGAGCGTGCTGGGCGCAGCGTTGAGCGCGCTGGACGTACGGCGGGCGCATCACCCGTATCCCTCCCCGGCCATGGGGTCATATGCCTCAGCCACAGCGTGGCACGCGATTCGCCCGGGCGCTGCCATTCCGGACGGAATGCGGAATCTGGCGGCGGAAACCCGCCACGCGAGGTTCCCGAGGAGTTCCTGAGAGACGCCGGGCGTCGGCTCAGGAGCGCTTCGGGAACCTCAGACCTCGGTCAATGCTCGGCTACTGCTTGGCCACGAATACATGCGAGGCCACATCGGCCGCCAGCTCCGCCGACTCGCCGCTGCTGCCCACGAGCACTCCGCCCGCGGACTCCGTCACGCTGACCACCGAGCCGGGCTGCACGCCCGCCCGCCGCAGCGTGTACATCAGCTGGGCGTCCGTCTGGATCGGCTCGCCGATCCGCCGTACGACCACGGTCTTTCCGTCCGCGCCCGGGTCCAGGTCCGCCAGCGAGACCATGCCGTCGTCCAGGAACGGGTCGGCCTCCGCCTTCTCGCCCAGCTCCTCGAGGCCCGGGATCGGGTTCCCGTACGGCGACTCGGTCGGGTGGCGCAGCAGCTCCAGAACGCGCCGCTCCACCGCCTCGCTCATCACATGCTCCCAGCGACACGCCTCCGCGTGGACCTGCTCCCACTCCAGGCCGATCACGTCCACCAGCAGACACTCGGCCAGCCGGTGTTTGCGCATCACGCGCGTCGCCAGCCGCCTGCCCTCGCCGGTCAGCTCCAGGTGGCGGTCGCCGGCGACCGTCACCAGACCGTCGCGCTCCATACGCGCCACGGTCTGGCTGACCGTCGGACCGCTCTGGTCGAGCCGCTCGGCGATCCGGGCGCGCATGGGCACCACACCTTCCTCTTCGAGCTCGAGGATGGTGCGGAGATACATCTCCGTCGTGTCGATCAGTCCGGACATACGTGCCCCTCGATGCTGTGACTTGAAAACAGTCGTGCGCTGGCCCTGACTCAATTCTGACGCATCCCACTGACAACCGTGCCGTGCCGGGGCAAGCCGTCGGGACGCCTCTCCCCGAGTCCGCTCCCCGAGCCCGTTCCCAGAGCCCGTACGACCGCTCGTACGCGAAGCTGTATTGACATGGCAATGGTCCAGACCGCAACGTGATCCGCGGCACGGGTATTCCCGCCGCGGTGCGCAGCTGCGGTTCCCCCTCCCCGGAAAGGGCTCGGCGATGAGCGAGAGCAAGTTGGCCGGTCAGTTCTTCGACGCCGCGATCGGTCTGCTGCAGCGTGCACGCGACGAGGAGGCGGCGAACATCGCTGCCGCCGGGGTCGCGATCGCGGACACCGTCGCCGCGGGCGGCCGCCTCTTCGCTTTCGGCGCCGGGCACTCCTCGCTCGCCGCGCAGGACGTCGTCTACCGGGCCGGCGGCCTCGCCCTGATGAACCTGCTCGCCGTGCCCGGCGTCGTCGGTGTCGACGTCATGCCGGCCACGCTCGGCTCGGCCCTCGAGCGGGTGGCGGGGCTCGCGGGCGCCGTCCTCGACTCCAGCCCCGCCAAGGCCGGCGACGTCCTCGTGATCATCTCGCTCTCGGGGCGCAACGCGCTGCCCGTCGAGATGGCCATCAACGCCCGCGCGCTCGGGCTCAAGGTCATCGGTGTGACGTCGGTGGCGTACGCGGAGGGCACCAGATCCCGGCACGTCTCCGGCACCTTCCTCAAGGACCACTGCGACATCGTCCTCGACTCCAAGATCGCGGTCGGCGACGCGGAGCTCACCCACGAAGGCATCGAGGCGCCCTTCGCACCCGCGTCGACTGTCGTCACCAGCGCGCTGATGCAGGCGACGATGGCGGCTGCGGCGGAGCAGCTGGTCGAGCGAGGCATCGAGCCGCCGCTGCTGCGCTCGGGCAACGTGGACGGCGGGCACGAGTGGAACGGTCGCGTGATGACGGAGTACGGGGACCGGATCTTCTTCCGACACTAGGTTGCCCCCAGCGCCAAACCCCACCGCCCTTGCGGGCCCCCTCGACCCCGCCGTCAGGCGTCCGCCTGCCCACCCGCCAGCCGCGCCAGGTCCAGCGCCGACGCCGCCAGAACCGCCACGCTCTCCGCGTACACCGCATCCGGGCGTTCGAACGCCGGGCGGCTCGCCCCGCGCAGAAACGTCACCACGCCCAGCGTCCGGCCCCGGCTCCGCAGCACCGTGCACAGCGCGTGCACCGCGTCCCGCGGCCACTGGCGCTCCGCCGCCCAGTCGCCCGCCACCGCACTCGCGGCCGCGCTCGCCCGGACCGAGCCGATGCGGTCCGCCGCCTGGAGCGCCGGGTGGCCCTGCGGGTAGCGCACCGGAATGCCCGCACCCGCCACCGGCACACACGGGCCCGGCGCACCCGAAGGCGTTGCCGCGACGCGCACCAGCCGCTCACCGTCCGCCTCCAGCAGATCGATCAAGGCATGGTCGGCGAAGCCCGCGAGCGCGAAGTCCAGATACGCGGTCGCCGCCTCCATCGCGTCCTCACACTCCGCTGCGGCACGCCCGGCCCGGTGCAACTGGCTCGACCGGAACCGCTGCCGGTCCGCCTCCTGCTCGGCCAGTTTTGCCTCGGTCACATCGTGGAACAGCCACCCCACCCCGAGCGGAACAGGCTCCTCCGCGAGCGGCGAGGCCAGCCGCAGGAACCCACTGCGCAAGCACCGCCGCCGCTCACCCTCGGCCGTGCCCAGCGTCACCCACAACTCCGCCACCCCCCGCGGCGCACCCTCCGCCAGCACATGGTGGAGGTCGCCCTCCAGTTCCTCCACCCCCTGGACGACCAGCTCCCCGAGCGGCCGCCCGAGCGGTGAGGTACGTCCGGCACCCAGCACCCGCGCCGCATAGTCGTTGACGACGGTCGGACGCAGATCCACATCGACCAGTACGACGCCCCAGGACGCGTCCTCGAACAGCGCCTCGCTCAACGCGATCGACCGCTCCAGATCGATCTGCGCATGCACCTCGCTGAACGCGCAGTACACCCCGGCCGGCTTGCCGTCCGCGCCGAGCACCCGCGCCGACTGGGTCCGTACGAGAACCCGTCCGCCGTCCTTGCGCAGCAGCGCGAACTCATGCACGGTCCGCCCCGGCGCGTCCATCGCGGCCATCAGCCGCCCCTGCACCTCTACGGCATCGGCGCTCCGCACCGCCCATCCGGCGAACCCGCGCCGCCCCACCGCCTCCTCGGGCGCCCAGCCGAGAATCCGCTCGGCCTCACGGTTCCAGTGGGTGATCGTGCAGTCCGCGTCGAAGGCGCAGAGCGCGGCGTCCATCCCGTCGAGCAGGGCGGCAAGCAACTCCGCCCCCGGCACCGGCCCGGTCTCCGGCGAACCCACGCCGCCCCGCTCCGGCTCGTCGGGCCCGAGCGCATTGGTGGTCTCACTCCTGGAAGCACTCATCCTGGACCCCCTGCAGGACGCATCCACACATGCTTTTTTGCACCTCAGATCATTCAACTGGAACGTGACGCAGCGCACACTCTGTTCCCGAAAATCGTTGCCTCCGGGAAATTGGGTTGTGGCCTCCTGGACCGCTTCCTAAGGTGTTGGTCACACGGTGAAAGGAGGTGATCCGGAAGTGATTTCGTTTCGGATGCGTGAGGTGACTGCGGGCTGACGGCCCGTCGTCGCACTCTGTGTGCAGCCGACAGAACCGTCGGCCGAAATACCTAGCAGTCACCGACCCGCGGGCTCGCCGGCACATCCGGCCGGCCCCTCCGCAAGGAGGGACCAGAGCCCGCGGGTTTCTGCGTTCCCGGGACGGCCCCCGGCATGTCGCAGCCGCCGCCTCGCGAACGACTCAGGGTGACAGTCGCTCCACCTGCCACGCGGACCCGGCACGGACATACCGCAGCCGGTCGTGCAGCCGGTTCTCGTGGCCCTGCCAGAACTCCACCGCTTCCGGCTCGACCCGGTAGCCGCCCCACTCCGGCGGCGCCGGGACCTGCTCGCCCTCCGGGTAGCGGGCCGCCAGTTCCTCGTACTTGCGCAGCAGTTCCTCCCGCGAGGCGATCACCGAGGACTGGGCGCTGGCCCAGGCGCCGAGCTGAGAGCCGTGCGGGCGGGTGCGGAAGTAGGCGACCGTCTCGTCGCGGCCGATGCGGGACGCCGTGCCGGTGACGATGACCTGGCGGGCCAGACCGTGCCAGGGGAAGAGCAGCGAGATGTACGGATTGGCGGCGAGCTCGCGGCCTTTGCGGGAGGCGTAATTGGTGTAGAAGACGAAGCCGCGCCCGTCGAAGTGCTTCAGCAGTACGGTGCGCGACGACGGGCGGCCGTCGGGTGCGGCCGTGGAGACGATCATGGCGTTCGGCTCACGCAGACCGCCGGACGCGGCGTCCCGGAACCAGCGGGCGAACTGGTCCATGGGCGTGGGCGCCAGATCTGACTCCAGGAGCGCGGTGGAGCGGTACTGCTCCCGCATGACGGCGGGGTCGTGCGAAGCGGAATCCGGGGCCGGGGCGGCGGGATCCGGGTCCGGGGCAGCGGGATCCGGGTCCGGGGCAGCGGGATCCGAGTTCGGAGCGGCGGGATCCGAGTTCGGTGCGGCGTAGTCGGTCACGGGGGCCATCCTGCCGCAGTGGCCCAGTCTGCCCGGCACGGAGTGCCCCTAACCCTCCCCGCCCGAAATGGGGCAGTGTGCCGGATGTCACGCTTCCCCGCATCAGCCGGACCCGCCAAAATCTTGGGTCGGGCCACTGTGGCCTCCATACAGCAGGGGATATCGTCCTGCCTTCCCGACGGTTTGGGTGACCACCAACCGCGCGGGGCATCACCGGGGTGACCGACCCACACCGTCGTACGCATGTTGAGGAGCCGCCTGATGTCCGACTTCGTACCTGGACTCGAGGGAGTCGTCGCGTTCGAAACGGAGATCGCCGAACCCGACAGGGAGGGCGGCTCCCTCCGCTACCGGGGCGTCGATATCGAGGATCTGGTGGGCCACGTCTCCTTCGGAAACGTGTGGGGCCTGCTCGTCGACGGCGCCTTCAACCCCGGCCTGCCCCCGGCTGAGCCCTTCCCCATCCCCGTGCACTCCGGCGACATCCGGGTCGATGTGCAGTCGGCGCTGGCGATGCTCGCCCCGGTGTGGGGTCTGAAGCCGCTGCTGGACATCGACGAGGCGACGGCCCGCGACGACCTGGCACGGGCCGCGGTGATGGCGCTGTCGTACGTCGCCCAGTCGGCGCGCGGCCAGGGCCTGCCGATGGTCCCGCAGAAGGAGATCGACAAGGCGCAGTCCGTCGTCGAGCGCTTCATGATCCGCTGGCGCGGGGAGCCGGACCCGCGGCACGTCAAGGCCGTCGACGCGTACTGGACGTCGGCCGCCGAGCACGGCATGAATGCCTCCACGTTCACCGCCCGGGTCATCGCGTCCACCGGCGCGGATGTGGCGGCCGCGCTGTCGGGTGCGGTCGGCGCCATGTCGGGGCCGCTGCACGGTGGCGCGCCGTCCCGTGTGCTCGGCATGATCGAGGAGATCGAGCGCACGGGTGACGCGACCGCGTATGTGAAGCGGGCCCTGGACAAGGGCGAGCGGCTGATGGGCTTCGGGCACCGGGTCTACCGGGCCGAGGACCCTCGGGCGCGCGTGCTGCGCCGTACGGCCAAGGAGCTGGACGCGCCGCGCTTCGAGGTGGCGGAGGCGCTGGAGCGGGCCGCGCTGGAGGAGCTGCACAACCGCCGCCCGGACCGTGTCCTGGCGACGAACGTGGAGTTCTGGGCCGCGATCATGCTGGACTTCGCGGAGGTCCCGGCGCATATGTTCACGTCGATGTTCACCTGTGCCCGTACGGCGGGCTGGTCGGCGCACATCCTGGAACAGAAGCGCACGGGCCGGCTGGTGCGTCCGTCCGCGCGGTACATCGGGCCTGGGCCGCGGAACCCGCGCGCGATCGTCGGCTACGACGACATCGCGGACTGACCTCGCGGACCGACCTTTCGGACCGACCTTCCGGACTTACGTCCCGAGGAAGCTGCGGTACGGCGCCGAGTCCCTGATCGCAGGGGTACGGCGCCGTTCGCGTGCCGTCGTCACGCCGGGACGAGCAGGTCCCGGTGGTGGCGGGCGGCCACCTGCGGATGGGCCCGCAGCCAGCCCTTGAGCTCGTTGCGGCCGTACTCGGCGAAGAGCGGGTTGGCCGGGTCGGCGGTGACACCGGGCGCGTCCGCCGCGTGCGGGAAGGGCACCGGGGCGATCCGGGCGTCCAGGCGCGGGTTGTAGAAGAACGGCACGGAGTAGCGCTCGGTGGCCCCGGCCGGGCTGACCACACGGTGGTTGGTGGCCAGCAGATAGCCGTTGGTGGCGACTTCGAGGAGCTCGCCGAGGTTGACGACGAAGGCGCCGGGGATCGGCGGCACCTCGTGGAAGAGCCCGTCGCCGCGCTGCACCTGGAGGCCGCCTATCTCGTCCTGGTGGAGCAGCGTGAGGAAGCCGTAGTCCTTGTGGGCGCCGACGCCCTGGTCGCTGCCGTCGCCCGCGCTGCCCGGGTAGCGGACCAGCTTGAGGTGCAGATGGGGCCGGTCGGCGAAGATCTCGTCGTAGAAGTCCGGGGGCGCGCCGATGGCGGCGAGCAGCTCGTGCAGCAGCTTGTGCGCGACGCCGCTGAGCCGGTCGATCCAGCCGAGTGCGGCGGTGCGCAGGGCCGGGAGGGCGGCGGGCCACTGGTTGGGGCCTTCCAGCCACCAGTAGCCGGGCTCGCCGGGTGCGGGGATGTGCGCGGGGCGTTCGGCGCCGATGTCGAGCTGGTCGCGCCAGTCGCGGCTGCCGCCGGTGCGTTCGTCGCCGGTGCGGGTGTAGCCGCGGAAGTGGGGCGAGTTGAGGTTGGAGACGGCGAGCCGGTCCGCCTCCGGGAGGGCGAAGAAGGCCCGCATCGCGCCGGTGAGGGCGGTGGTCTCGGCCTCGCTGACACCGTGGCCGATGAGCTGGAAGAAGCCGACGTCGTGGGCGGCGCTGTGGAGCTGCGCGTGGAGCAGCGCGCGGGACTGGGGGCCTCGGTCGGCTGCGGAGAGGTCGATGACGGGAAGCTGCAAGTACGACATGGGTACGTCCGCTGAGGTGTGTCCCGGCCGCCGCTCCCGGCGATGGCCGGGACGCGTACCGCCGGCGGGCCGCCTGGGTGGGGCGGAGCCGGGGTGACCGGGTGGGGTGGAGAGGGGGGCTGGGTCAGACGGAGCGTCGACAGCCCATGCTCGTCACGCGGACGTAGTCCACGTGGCGGCGGCGTACAAGCAGGAGCATTGGCCCAGGATACTGCGGAGGGGCCGGGATGCCAGTAGCCCGTGTCACAGCCCCGGGCCATGGTGCGGTGGGCCGCCTCTGTGAGTGATCAGCCCAGCGCCTCGTCCAGCAGTGCCGCCCACTGGGCCACCACTCTCCGACGGCGCGCGGTGTCATCCGTGAGGAGGTTCGCGAGGCCCAGGCCGCGGGCCATGTCGAGCAGGCCCTGGACCGTTTCGCGTACGCCGGGCCGTGACTCGTCCGCGTTCAGCAGCTGGACCGCGATCCGATGGGTCTCGCGGCCGACGCGCGCCTCCAGTTCCGTGACGCGCGAACGCAGTTGCTCCTCGTTGGAAGCGGCGACCCACAGCTGCAGGGCGGCCCGGAACAGCGGCCCCGTATAGAGGTCGACGAGGGCCGCGACGAGCGCCGTCCGGTCCTGTGTCGCCAGCTCCCGCAACGCCTGCGAGCGCTCCTCCGCGACGTACTCCACCGCCGCCGTGAACAGATCCTCCCTGGTCGGGAAGTGGTGCTGGGCCGCACCCCGCGAGACCCCGGCCCGCTCGGCGACCACCGAGACGGTCGAGCCCGCCCAGCCGCGCTCGGCGAGACAGGACACCGCGGCCTCGAGCAGCCGCTGCCGGGTGGCCCGGCTGCGGTCCTGCTTGGGAGGTGTCACAACACCCATGCGGGGTCCCGTCGTTCGAGGAAAGCGGTCATGCCCTCGCGTGCTTCCGCCGACGCGAAGAGCGAGGCCGAGCGCTGGACCAGGTCTTCGGCGTCCCGGTCGAAGGTCTCCAGCACCCTAGCCGCGAGCAGCTGTTTTGATGCGGCCAGGCCCTGCGGGGAGGCTCGGCGCAGCCCGTCCAGCACGGGGCCGAGCGCGACGTCCACATCGTCGGCGGTGAGCGTGATCAGTCCGATGCGGGCCGCTTCCGCCGCGTCGAAGCGTTCGCCGGTGAGGTAGTAGCGCTCGGCCGCGCGCGGGTCCAGGCGCGGCAGCAGCGGCAGCGAGATCACGGCGGGGGCGACCCCGATGCGTACCTCCGTGAAGGCGAAGTCCGCGGCGCTCGTGGCGGCGGCGATGTCGCAGGCGCCGAGCAGACCGAGGCCGCCGGCCCGTACATGGCCGGTGACACGGGCCACCACGGGCTTCGGCAGCGTGACGATCTGCCGCAGCAGACCGACGAAGGTGTACGGATTGGGCGGGGCCTTCAGATCGGCGCCCGCGCTGAACGTGGAACCGGTGTGGGTGAGGACGACGGCCCGTACGGTCTCGTCCTTGCCGCAGTCGGTCAGTGCCTGCGCCAGCTCGCCGACGAGCCGCGCCGACAGGGCGTTGCGGTTCTCCGGCGAATCCAGCGTCAGGGTGGTGATGCCGCGCTCGTGGGCGGTGGCGACCAGCGTCACGTGTTTTCCCTCTCCCGGTCCCTCAGTTCACGCCTGAGGATCTTTCCCGAGGCGGCGCGCGGCACGCCGCCGATGAACTCGACGCGGCGGACCTTCTTGTACGGCGCCACGCGTTCGGCGACGTAGGCGAGGACGTCGTCCTCGGTGAGGTCCTCCGCGGCCCGCTGCCGTACGACGTACGCCTTCGGGATCTCGTTCCCGTCCGCGTCGTACACCCCTATCACCGCCGCGTCCGCTATGCCTTCGTGGGTGAGCAGCAGCGCCTCCAGCTCGGCGGGTGCGACCTGGAAGCCCTTGTACTTGATGAGTTCCTTGACCCGGTCGACGACGAAGAGCCAGCCGTCGGCGTCGACGCGCCCGATGTCACCGGTGTGTACCCAGCCGTCGGCGTCGATCATGTCGGCGGTGGCGTCGGGGCGGCCCAGGTAGCCCTTCATCACCTGCGGCCCGCGGATCGCGACCTCGCCCTCCTCGCCGACGCCGACGTCCTTGCCGGGGTCGGCGAGGGAGAGGATCCGCATCTCGGTGTTGGGCAGGAGCTGTCCCACGGCCCCGGGCGGCGGGGCCGCCGCGGCCAGCGGCACAACGTGTGTGCCGGGTGAGAGCTCGGTCATGCCGTACGCCTGCAGGACCGGCGGCAGTCCCAGCCGGGTTGAGCAGACCTGTGCCAGCCGGGCGTCGAGCGGGGCCGCGGCGCTGACGATGTACTCGAGCGACGACAGGTCGTACTGCGCGACGGCCGGGTCCTTGGCGAGGGCGAGGACGATCGGCGGGGCGACGTACAGGCCGTTGATGCGGTGCTTCTCGATCGCCGCGAGGAAGGTGTCGAGCTCGAAGCGGGGCAGTACGACGACGGTGGCGCCGTGGCTGAGCGGGGCGTTCATCAGGGCGGTGAGGCCGTAGATGTGGAAGAAGGGCAGCACGGCGAGGATCCGGTCGCCGGGGCCCATCGGGATCAACGGCTGGAGCTGCGCGAGGTTGGTCGCGATGGAGCGGTGGGTGAGCATGACGCCCTTGGGGACGCCGGTGGTGCCGGAGGAGTACGGCAGGGCCGCGACGTCCTCGGACGGGTCGATGGCGACGTCCGGCTCGGGTGCGGTCGAGCCGAGCATGTCGAGGATGCTCACATGCCCGTCGGAGCGGTCGCAGACGAAGATCTCCTCGATGCCGGCGACGAGTTCGGCGGCCCGGCGGGCGATCTCGAGGAACGGTGAGACGGTGACGATCCAGCGGGCGGAGGAGTCGCGGAGCTGTTTGGCGAACTCCTCCGCCGTGGCGAGCGGATGGACGGTGGTGACGGAGGCACCGGCGCGCGTGGCCCCGTAGAAGACGGCGGGGTACGCGACGGTGTTGGGGCTGTGCAGGGCGAGGACATCGCCCTTGCGCAGACCCGCGTCGGCGAGCGAGGCGGCGATCCGGCGGTGGAAGGTGTCGAGCTGGGCGTACGTGAGGGTGGTGCCGTTCACGCCGTCGACCAGGGCGATCGTGTCGCCGTACTCGGCGGTGGCCCGGCCGAGCACCACGTCGTGGATCGGCTCGGCGACGGCGGGAACGTCTACGTACTCGCTGTGGAACACCATTGCGGCCCCCTCGGCTCTGTGGACGGCCAGAATCCCCCGTCTCAGTACGACTTGGGGAGACCCAGGGACTGGTGGGATACGTAGTTGAGAATCATCTCGCGGCTGACCGGGGCGATCCGGGCGACGCGGGCGGCGGTGATCAGGGATGCGAGGCCGTACTCGCGGGTGAGGCCGTTGCCGCCGAGGGTGTGCACGGCCTGGTCGACGGCCTTGACGCAGGCTTCGCCGGCGGCGTACTTGGCCATGTTGGCTGCCTCACCGGCGCCGATGTCGTCGCCGGCGTCGTAGAGGGCGGCGGCCTTCTGCATCATCAGGCGGGCGAGTTCGAGCTCGATGTGGGCCTGGGCGAGGGGATGGGCGATGGCCTGGTGGCCGCCGATGGGCTGCTTCCAGACCTGGCGGGTCTTCGCGTAGTCGATGGCTTTGGTGAGTGCGTACCGGCCCATGCCGATGCCGAAGGCGGCGGTCATGATGCGCTCGGGGTTGAGCCCGGCGAAGAGCTGGAGGAGCCCGGCGTCCTCATCGCCGACCAGGGCGTTGTCGGGGAGGTGGACCTCGTCCAGTACGAGCTCGAACTGCTTCTCCTGGGCCTGGAGTTCCATGTCGATCTGCGAGCGCTGGAAGCCCTGGGCCTCGCGGGGGACGATGAAGAGACAGGGCTTGAGATTGCCCGTGCGCGAGTCCTCGGTACGGCCCACGATGAGGGTCGCGTCGGCGATGTCGACGCCCGAGATGAAGACCTTGCGGCCGTTGAGGATCCAGCCGTCGTCGGTCTTGCGGGCGGTGGTGGTGATCCGGTGCGAGTTCGACCCGGCGTCGGGCTCGGTGATGCCGAAGGCCATGGTGAGGCTGCCGTCGGAGAGACCGGGGAGCCAGGTGCGCTTCTGTTCGTCGGTGCCGAAGCGGGCGATGACGGTGCCGCAGATGGCGGGTGAGACGACCATCATGAGGAGCGGACAACCGGCGGCGCCCAACTCCTCGAGAACAATGGACAGTTCCTGCATTCCACCGCCTCCGCCGCCGTGCTCCTCGGGGAGGTTCACGCCGAGGTAGCCGAGCTTGGCGGCCTCGGCCCACAGCTCCTCGCGTACGTATCCCCGGCCGTGCCGCTGCCCGAGTGCGGCAACAGCGGCGCGCAGTGCGGTGTGTTCCTGGCTCTCGATGTTCATGACGCTGTCTCCTCCTGTGTGGCTGGCGCCACTACTTCGTTGACGACGGCGAGCAGAGCACCGACCTCGACCTGACGGCCGGGTACGGCGTGGAGCGCGGTGAGAATGCCGGAGGCGGGCGACACGATGCGGTGCTCCATCTTCATGGCCTCCAGCCAGACAAGCGGCTGCCCCTCTCTCACCCGGCTCCCTTCGGCGAGCCCGTCGCCGACCCGGACGACGGTCCCGGGCATGGGCGCGAGCAGCGAACCGGGCCGGGTCCGGTCCTGGGGGTCGGCGAACCGGGGCTGTACGGCGAGGGAGTGGGCGCCGGTGGGGCTGTCGACGTGGACGTGCCCGTCGCCGTGATCGGTGACGTCGAAGTGCCGTACGACTCCGTCGATCTCCAGCCGTACGCGGCGGGCGTCGGCGGTGACGACGCGGACGCCGGGATCGTCGACGAGTTCGAACCCGCCGCGGGTGGGGCGGTAGCGGACCTCGTGGTCGCCGTAGACCTTGAGCTGCGCCTGGGACGGCAGGTTCCGCCAGGCGCCGAGCCGTGCGGTGACGGTTGTGCCGGGGCGGCTCACGGCATCCGCGAGGGCGGCGGCGACGGCCGCGTGGCGCTCTCCTTCGGCGGGCACGGTGAGTGCGTCGAGGTTGCGCTCGTAGAACCCGGTGTCGATCTGTGCGCCGATGAACTCGGGGTGCTCCAGGGACCGTACGAGCAGCTCCCGGTTGGTGACGGGCCCGTGCAGGCGCGCCCGCCGCAGGGCGTGGGCGAGCCGCCGCACGGCTTCGCCGCGGGTGGGCGCCCAGGCGATGACCTTGGCGATCATGGGGTCGTAGTGCACGCCGATGGAGTCACCGGCGGTGTATCCGGTGTCGACGCGCAGGCCGGGAGCGGCTCCGGGGACCGCCAGCTCGTGCAGCACCCCCGTCTGCGGTGTCCACCCCTTCGACGGGTCCTCCGCGTACAGCCGCGCCTCCACCGCGTGGCCGTTCGCCGGTGGCGGGGTCTTGGGCAGCGCCGAGCCTTCCGCCACGCGCAGCTGCAGCGCCACCAGGTCGAGGCCGAACACCGCCTCGGTGACCGGGTGTTCCACCTGGAGGCGGGTGTTCATCTCCAGGAAGTGCGACCGGCCCTGTGGCGAGACCAGGAACTCCACGGTTCCCGCGCCCCGGTAACCCACCGCCCGCGCCGCCTCGACCGCCGACTCGTGCAGCGTCGCGACCAGCGCGGCCGGCAGGCCCGGCGCCGGGGACTCCTCGATGACCTTCTGGTGCCGGCGCTGGAGCGAGCAGTCGCGCGTGCCCAGCGCCCACACCGTGCCGTACGCGTCCGCCAGGACCTGCACTTCCACATGGCGGCCGCGTTCGATGTACGGCTCCAGGAACACCTCGCCGTCACCGAACGCCGACGCCGCCTCCGACGCGGCTGCCTCCAACTCTCCTTCCAGAGCCGCGAGTTCGCGGACAACGCGCATGCCCCGGCCGCCACCCCCCGCCGCCGCCTTCACCAGCAGCGGCAGGTCCGCCTCCGTGACCGTCGCCGGGTCGAGCGGCGCGCCACCCATCAGCTCCTTCGCCCGCGTCTTGGACGCCATCGCCTCGATGGCGGAAGGCGGCGGGCCGATCCACACCAGCCCCGCGTCCGCCACCGCCCGTGCGAACTCCGCGTTCTCGGACAGGAAGCCGTACCCCGGGTGCACCGCGTCCGCGCCCGCCGCCAGCGCCGCCTTCACGATCAGGTCGCCGCGCAGATACGTGTCCGCGGGCGCAGCGCCCGGCAGCCGTACCGCCGCGTCCGCCTCCCGGACATGCAACGCCGACGCGTCCGCGTCCGAGTACACCGCGACCGTCGCGATCCCCAGCTCCCGGCACGTACGGAACACCCGGCACGCGATCTCGCCACGGTTGGCGACAAGAACAGAAGAGATCATCACTGCCTCACTCACTGCCTCACATCCGGAAGACGCCGAAGCCGCCACGCGCGCCTTCGACCGGTGCCGTGTGGATCGCGGACAGACAGAGCCCCAGCACCGTCCGCGTATCGCGCGGGTCGATGACCCCGTCGTCGTACAGCCGCCCCGAGAGGAACATCGGCAACGACTCCGCCTCGATCTGCTGCTCCACCATCGCCCGCAGACCGGCGTCCGCCTCGTCGTCGTACGGCTGCCCCTTCGCCGCCGCCGACGCGCGGGCGACGATCGACAGCACACCCGCCAGCTGCTGCGGCCCCATCACCGCGGACTTGGCGCTCGGCCAGGCGAAGAGGAACCGCGGGTCGTACGCCCGCCCGCACATGCCGTAGTGCCCGGCCCCGTACGACGCGCCCATCAGAACCGACAGATGCGGGACGCGCGAGTTGGACACCGCGTTGATCATCATCGCGCCGTGCTTGATGATGCCGCCCTGCTCGTACTCCTTGCCGACCATGTAGCCGGTGGTGTTGTGCAGGAAGACCAGCGGCACATCGCGCTGGTTGGCGAGCTGGATGAACTGCGCCGCCTTCTGCGACTCCGCGCTGAACAGCACGCCCTGCGCATTGGCCAGCACACCCACCGGATAGCCGTGCAGCGACGCCCACCCGGTGACCAGGCTCGGCCCGTACAGCGGCTTGAACTCGTCGAAGTCCGAACCGTCGACGATCCGTGCGATCACCTCGCGCGGGTCGAAGGGTGTGCGCAGATCGCCGGGCACGATGCCGAGGAGCTCCTCCTCGTCGTACTTGGGCGCCGCGGCCGGACCCGGATCGGCGTGCGCCTTGCGCCAGTTGAGGCGGGCGACGACCCGCCGGGCCTGCCGCAACGCGTCCGCCTCGTCGAGGGCGAAATAGTCGGCGAGGCCTGACGTACGGGCGTGCATCTCCGCGCCGCCGAGCGATTCGTCGTCGCTCTCCTCACCCGTCGCCATCTTCACCAGCGGCGGCCCGCCGAGGAAAACCTTCGACCGCTCCTTGATCATGATGGTGTGGTCGGACATACCGGGGACGTACGCCCCGCCCGCCGTCGAGTTCCCGAAGACGACCGCGATCGTCGGAATGCCGGCCGCCGACAACCGGGTGATGTCCCTGAAGAGCGCCCCGCCCGGGATGAAGATCTCCTTCTGGGAGGGCAGATCCGCGCCGCCGGACTCGACGAGAGAGATACAGGGCAGGCGGTTGGCGTACGCGATCTCGTTGGCACGCAGGGCCTTCTTCAGCGTCCAGGGGTTGGACGCCCCGCCGCGCACCGTCGGATCGTTCGCGGTGATCAGGCACTCGACGCCCTCCACCACACCGATGCCGGTGACCATCGACGCGCCCACCGGATAGTCGCTGCCCCAGGCGGCGAGCGGGGACAGCTCGAGGAAGGGCGTGTCGGGGTCGAGGAGCAGCTCGATGCGCTCGCGCGCCAGCAGCTTGCCGCGCCCCCGGTGCCGGGCGATGTACTTCTCGCCGCCGCCCGCGAGCGCCTTGGCGTGCTCGGCGTCCAGCTCGGCGAGCTTGCCGAGCATGGTGTCGCGGTGGGCGGCGAATTCGGGGCCCGCGGGGTCGAGGGCCGAGGCGAGCACGGTCACAACAGTTCCTCCGGGATGTCGACGTACCGCGAGCGGAGCCACTCGCCGAGCGCCTTCGCCTGCGGGTCGAAGCGGGCCTGCGCCGCGACGCCTTCGCCGAGGATCCCCTCGACCGTGAAGTTCAGGGCGCGCAGATTCGGCAGGACATGGCGTACGACCTTCAGCCCTGCGGTCTCCGGGAGCAGCGCGCGGAAGCGGTCCACGGTCAGTTCGTGGGCGAGCCAGCGCCATGCGTCGTCGGTCCTGGCCCACACCCCGACATTGGCGTCGCCGCCCTTGTCGCCGCTGCGGGCGCCGGCGATCAGGCCGAGCGGGGCGGCGCGGTGGGGCCCGGCGGTGTCCAGTGCCGGCGGCAGCGCACCGGCCTCTTCCAGGTGACCGACTTCCCTCGTACATGGGGGAGTCGGCACGGCCACCCGTTGGCCGTCCGGCAGTACGGCCGTGTGCGCCACCTCGGCCACGTCCACATACTCGGCCTCGAAGACCCCGTACGGCGCGCCCTTCCCGGGCGGGGCCGTCACATGGAAGCCCGGGTAGCTGCCGAGCGCCAGCTCGATCGCCGCGCCGCTCACCGCGCGCCCGACCTTGTCCGGGTCGCTGTCGCGGACCACGAGGCGCAGATACGCGCTGGCCCGCTCCTCGGTGTCGCCGTCCGGCCGCTCGGTGCGGGCCAGCTCCCAACGCACCTCCGCCGGACGGGATTTGCCGAAGGCCTCCGCCAGCTGCTCCTGCACCAGACGTGCCTTGGCCTCGATGTCGAGTCCGGTGAGTACGAACACGACCTCGTTGCGCCAGCCACCGAGCCGGTTGAGTCCGACCTTCAGTCGGGGCGGCGGGGCCTCGCCGCGTACGCCGGAGATCCGCACCCGGTCCGGTCCGTCCTGCGCCAGCCGTACGGTGTCGAGGCGGGCGGTGACGTCCGGCCCGGCGTACCTCGCGCCTCCGGTCTCGTACAGCAGCTGCGCGGTGACCGTGCCGACGTCCACGACGCCGCCCGTGCCGTCGTGCTTGGTGATGACGCAGGTGCCGTCGGCGTGGATCTCGGTGAGCGGGAAGCCGGGGCGGCGTACGTCATGGCCGCTGAAGAACGCGTAATTGCCGCCGGTGGCCTGGGTGCCGCATTCGAGGACGTGCCCGGCGACGACCGCGCCCGCGAGCGCGTCGTAGTCCTCGGGCCCCCAGCCGAAGTGCGCCGCCGCTGGTCCGGTGACCAGGGCGGCGTCGGTGACCCGGCCGGTGACGACGACATCGGCCCCGGCGCGCAGGCACTCGGCGATACCGGCGCCGCCGAGGTAGGCGTTGGCACTGAGGGCGTCCGGGAAGCGGGCGGCCAGGTCGTCGCCCTCGACGTGCGCGACCCGGACCGGGACGCCGACCCGGTCGGCGAGCTCGCGTACCGCGGTCGCCAGCCCCGCCGGGTTGAGCCCGCCCGCATTGGCGACGATCTTCACACCGCGCTCGTGGGCGAGCCCGAGGCTCTCCTCCAGCTGCTTGAGGAAGGTCTTGGCGTAGCCGAGGCGGGGGTCCTTCAGCCGGTCGCGGCCGAGGATGAGCATGGTGAGTTCGGCGAGATAGTCGCCGGTCAGTACGTCCAGCTGCCCGCCGGTGAGCATCTCCTTCATCGCGTCGAAGCGGTCGCCGTAGAAGCCGGACGCGTTCCCGATCCGCAGCATCACGCCGCCTTGGGGTCGCGGCCGGGTCCCGCAGGTCCTGCGAAGGCCTGCGCGATGTCCAGCCAGCGGTCGGCGTCGGCGCCCTGGGCCCGTACGGCGAGATCGTCGCGGTGGGCCCGCTGAGTGACCAGCAGACAGAAGTCGAGCGCGGGCCCGGTGACGCGTTGCGCGGCGTCCTCGGGGCCGTACGCCCAGAGCTCGCCGCCGGGCGCGGTCAGCTCCACCCGGAAAGGATCGGCCGGCGGCGTCAGCCCTCGTACTCCGAAGGCGAAGTCGCGCGCCCGGATCCCGATGTGGGCGACATGCCGCAGCCGTGCGGATGGTTCGCGCACGACGCCGAGCGCGTCGGCGATGTCCTGTCCGTGCGCCCAGGTCTCCATCAGCCGCCCCGTCGCCATCGACGCGGCGCTCATGGGCGGCCCGTACCAGGGGAAACGGGCGCCGGCCGGGGCCTGGCGCAGAGCCTGTTGCAGCCGCTCGCGGCCGTCGCGCCAGCGGGCCAGCAGCTCACCGGGCGGCAGCGCGGCGCCGGCCTCGGCGCCCTCGTCGACGAAGGAGTCCGGCGCGCCGAGGGCCTTCTCGACCTGGGCGGCGAAGGCCTCGGGGTCGGTGACGGCCAGCAGCGCGGCGGCGTCGGTCCAGGCGAGGTGGGCGATCTGATGGGCGACGCTCCAGCGCGGCGCGGGCGTCGGCCCCGCCCACTGTGCCGGGTTCAACTCCCCTACCAGCAGGTCGAGTTCATCGCTTTCGCTACGCAAGTCGTCGAGTACGACGGCCGGGTCGGACACGGTGCGCTCCCTCGGGACACGACGTTGTGTGTCCCGGAGCATGGCAGCGCACGGAGAAACAAGCAAGCATGCTTGCTTGATTACTGTGCCTTTCTGGCCACCTGCGTCCGTACCGCGCCCATGCTCGCCGCGATGACCAGCGCGATCGCCAAGCCGTCGACCATGGAAAGGTCCTGATGCAGCACGAGGACCCCGGCCGTGGCGGCGATCGCCGGCTCCAGGCTCATCAGCACCGCGAAGGTCGGGGCGGGCAGCCGGCGCAGCGCGAGCAGCTCCAGGGTGTACGGGAGTACGGACGACATCAGCGCGACAGCGAGCCCGAGACCGAGCGTGGACGGCACGAGCAGCGTGGATCCGGACTCCGCGATCCCGAGCGGCAGACTCAGTACGGCGCCGACCGCCATGGCCAGCGCGAGCCCGTCGGCCTGCGGGAAGCGCCGCCCGGTGCGGGCGCTGAACACGATGTACGCGGCCCACATCGCGCCCGCGGAGAGCGCGAACAGCGCGCCCACGGGGTCGAGCCGGTCGAAGCCGCCGCCGCTGAGCAGGACGACGCCGCCGAGCGCGAGGCCCGCCCAGACGAGATTGACCAGCCGCCGCGACACGATCACCGACAGCGCCAGCGGGCCGAGGACCTCGAAGGTGACAGCGGCACCGAGCGGGATGCGGTCGACGGCCTGGTAGAAGAGGACGTTCATGGCGGCCATGGCGGCGCCGAAGGCGACAACGGTGCCCCAGTCGGCGCGCGAGTGCCCGCGGAGTTTGGGCCGGCAGACGACGAGCAGGACGAGCGCGGCGAGCACGAGCCGGAGGGTGACGACACCGAGAGCTCCGGCTCGCGGCATGAGCAGTACGGCGATGGAAGCGCCGAACTGGACGGACAGCGCACCGGCGACGACAAGGGCGACGGGGCCGAGGGTGCGGCGGGATCGCGTGCCGCGACCGGTGCCGGTGCCGGGGCCGGGGCTTTCTGCGGCATCCAGGGCTGCGGCGGCCTCGAGCTCGCCCGTGACGACACTGGTACGGGTTTCGTCCACCGCACACCTCCCTGACTGATTCCGGCCGCCGACCCTCCACGCTACGGGCGCGGGCTCGCTGCGTGAAATACCAATTGGGCTGGGGTTATGCTCCAGACGCATGAGCATCGAGCTGCGCCATCTCCGCTGCTTCCTGGCCATCGCGGAGGAGTCCAGCGTGACCGGGGCGGCGGTCCGGCTGCACCTGGCCCAGCCCACCGTCTCGCGCGCTCTGGCGGCGCTGGAAAAACATCTCGGCATCCGGCTCGTCGACCGCTCCACCCACCATCTCGCCCTCACCGCCGAGGGCCGGGCCTTCCGCGACAAGGCGGCGGCCGCGGTGGCCGCGTTCGACGAGGCGCTGGACCCCGGCCGGCTGCGCAGATGGCCGCTGCGGCTCGGGCACGCCTGGTCCGCCCTCGGCCCGTACACCACCCCCTTGCTGCGTCGCTGGCAGCAGGACCACGCCGACACGCCGCTGGAACTCCTCCGCATCGACGACCGCACGGCGGGCCTGTCCCGCGGCGAGGTCGACGCGGCGGTGCTGCGGGGCCCGGTGGACACGCCCGGCCTGGTCACCGAGCGGCTCTTCACCGAGCCCCGCGTGGCAGCGGTGACGTCGGACGGCCCCCTGGCCGCACGCACCTCCCTGACCCTCGCGGAACTGGCGGGCGGGCCGGTCATCCTGAACACGGTCTCGGGCCTGACGACCCTCGACCTCTGGCCGCCGGAGAACCGCCCGACATCCACGCTCACCGTCGCCAACACCGACGACTGGCTCACGGCGATCGCGGCGGGCCGGGGCACGGGGGTCTCGGTGGCCTCCACCTCCTCGATGCACCCGCACCCGGGCGTGACGTACCGCCCCCTGTCGGACGCCCCACCGGCACCGGTCCTGCTGGCGTGGCGCGAGAGGGCGCCGCATCCGGCGATCCCTCAACTGGCGTCGCTGGCACGTGAGGTGGCCGCGGCGGGCTCCTCAAGATCGTCCATGCCGGAACGGGAACAACCCCAAGTCGGCGTGGACGTGGGGAAACAAGCTCCGTAGCGTCGATCTCGGGCGGTCCCGCCAGGGGCCGAGGCAGAGGGGGCACCATGCCACGAGAGCAACTGACCAGGCTCACCGGCAAGCTGAACGGACCGAACTGCGACGACGACAAACTACCCGAACCTGTACAGGCACGAAGGACGGGGATCCATCGTTGGATACCTCGCGGATTCACCGGGACCATGGACGCATGCCGACCGACCAAACGCCACCGATCTGCCGCCGCCGGAGAACGCTCAAGAGCTGCTGAGCGCTCGACCCGGCCGAGGCCGCGGCACTGCGGGCATGCCCTGGGACGGATCGCCGCCGCCGGCCTCACCACCCGGTCAGGCCGGTCGATGGGTCAAGACACCCTCCAGCGGTGTCACCATTTCTGCACGAGCCCGGTGACACCTGAGGCCCGGCCCGGCTCGCGTGAGAGTGAGCCGGCGGGCCACCCCGTCACCCCCCTGATAGACAGGACCCATGAAGCGCGACGAGCTGTTGTGGTTCCTTCGCAGGTACAAGCTCGCCGTCCAGGCGGCAGTGACCCCGGACGGAGCGCCCCAGGCCGCGGTCGTCGGGTTCGCGGTCAGTGACGAGCTCGAGATCGTCTTCGACACCGTCGAGACGACCCGCAAGTGCTTCAACCTGCGTACCGACCCCCGCATCGCGCTCGTGATCGGCTGGGACGACGCGATCACCGCGCAGATCGAGGGCGTCGCGGACTTCCCCACCGGCCCCGAGCTCGAACGCCTTCAGCAGTGCTACTTCGCCGCGTATCCCGACGGCCGGGACCGGCTCGCCTGGCCCGGCATCACCCATGTGCGGGTACGGCCGACCTGGGTGCGGTACAGCGACTTCACCCAGGACCCGCCGCTGGTCGAGGAGCTCACGGTCGAGGAGCTCACGATCGGGTGACCGGTCCGCCGTCCAGCCCCTCCGCCAGCACCTCCGCCAGATGCCGCGCCCGCCGCCCCTCCAGTTGCTCCAGTTGCGTACGGCAGGAGAAGCCGTCCGCCAGGACCTCCGCAGACTCGCCCGCCGCGCGGACCGCCGGGAGCAGCTGGTCCTCCGCGCACGCCACCGACACCTCGTAGTGGCCCCGCTCGAAGCCGAAGTTGCCCGCGAGTCCGCAGCAGCCGCCGCTCAACTCGCCCTCCAGACCCGCGCGTTCGCGAAGCCGGCGGTCCGCCGCGTCGCCCAGGACCGCGTGCTGGTGGCAGTGCGTCTGGCCCACCACCGGGCGGTCGATCCGGGGCGGGGTCCAGTCCGGGGCGCACTCCTCCAGGGCCTGGGCGAAGGTGCGTACGGACGAGGCCAGGCGGGCCGCCCGTGGGTCGTCGGACAGGAGCTCCGGCAGATCCGTCTTCAGGGCCGCCGCGCAGCTCGGTTCCAGTACGACGACCGGGACGCCCAGCTCCAGCAGCGGTTCCACCGTGTCCAGCGTGTGGCGCATGACCGTACGGGCCCGGTCGAGCTGGCCCGTGGAGACGTACGTCAGTCCGCAGCAGACCCGGCCCGGCGGAAGGGCGATGCCGATGCCCGCCGACTCCATGACCTGCACCGCCGCCCGGCCCACGGACGGCGACAGATGGTCGGTGAAGGTGTCCGGCCACAGCACGGCCGTACGGCCGGCCGCGAAAACCGCCGTCCGGTCGCCCATGTGCTCCCGCAGCCAGCGCCGGAACGTCACCGGCGCGAGCCTCGGCAGCTCGCGCTCCGGCGCGATCCCGCCCAGCCGTTTCGCGAGCGCGGCCAGCGGCCGGAACCCGGCCGCCGCGTTGGCCACCCGCGCGAACGGCGCCGCCGCCCGCAGCCACACCGGCAGCCACCCCATCGCGTAGTGCGAGGCCGGCCGCCGCCGGCCCGCGTAGTGGTGGTGCAGGAACTCCGCCTTGTACGTGGCCATGTCGACTCCCACCGGGCAGTCGCTCCGGCAGCCCTTGCAGGAGAGGCACAGATCCAGCGCGTCCCGTACCTCCACCGAGCGCCAGCCGTCACGGACGACCTCGCCCGCGAGCATCTCGTGCAGCAGCCGGGCGCGGCCGCGCGTCGAGTGGGCCTCCTCGCCCGTGGCGCGGAACGACGGGCACATCACGTCCGTACCCGAACCCGGCCCGGCGACACGGCACTTGGCGACGCCCACGCACCGCCGTACCGCCACCGAGAAGTCCCCGCCGTCGTGCGGATAGCCGAAGGCGACCTCCACCGGCTTCTTCGGCAGCACCTCGAAGCGGAGATTGGCGTCGAGGCGGTCCGGGCGGGCCAGCATCCCCGGGTTCATACCGCCCGCCGGGTCCCACAGGTCCTTGAACCGGCCGAAGAGCCCGACCAGTTCGTCGCCGTACATCTTCGGCAGCAGCTCCGCGCGCGCCTGACCGTCGCCGTGCTCCCCCGACAGCGAGCCGCCGTGCGCGACCACGAGCTCCGCGACCTCCTCGGAGAACCGCCGGAAGGCCCGTACTCCCTCCGCGCTCATCAGGTCGAAGTCGATACGGACATGAATACAGCCGTCCCCGAAGTGCCCGTACGGCGTACCGCGCAGACCGTGCTCGGCGAGCAGCGCGCGGAAGTCCCGCAGATACGCGCCCAGCCGGGCCGGCGGCACCGCGCAGTCCTCCCACCCCGGCCACGCCTCACCGCCGTCGGCGGTCCTGGTCGCCGTCCCCGCCGCGTCCTCCCGCACCCGCCACAGCGCCCGCATACCGGCCGGGTCGTCCACCACCGTGCCGTCCAGCGCCTCCGCCGCCCGCACGATGCCGTCCGCCCGCGCCCGCGCCTCGGCCGCGGTGCCGCCGCCCGTCTCCACGAAGAGCCAGGCCCCGCCGCGCGGCAGCCCCCGCACGTCCCGCACCAGGTCCTCGGCCATGCCCTCGACGGTCAGCGGGCGGTACGCCAGCAGGCCCAGGGCCGCATCCGCCGCCGCGCTCTCGTCGGCGTAGCCGAGCACGGCGAGCGCCCGTGCGCGCGGCGCCTCGACCAGCCGTACGGTCGCCTCGGTCAGCACGCCCAGCGTGCCCTCGCTGCCGCAGAACGCCCGCGCCAGATCGACGCCCTTCTCGGGCAGCAGAGCGTCCAGCGCGTAGCCGGAGATACGCCTCGGCAGCCCGTCCGGGAACCCGGTCCGCAGCAGCGCCAGATTCCGGTCGACCAGTTCCCGCAGCCCCGTCGGCGCGCCGCCCTCCCAGCCCTGCCCGAGCCGCAGCTCCGCGCCGCCGTAGGTGTGCACGGACAGATTCCGTACGTTGTCGGCGGTCGTACCCCACGCCACCGAGTGCGAGCCGCACGAATTGTTGCCGATCATCCCGCCGAGCGTGCAGCGGCTGTGCGTGGACGGGTCGGGTCCGAACGTCAGCCCGAGCGGCCGTACGGCGTCCCGCAGGGTGTCCAGGACGACGCCCGGCTGCACCACCGCCGTACGCGCCGCCGCGTCCACCGCCACCACCGCCGTCATATGGCGGGTGAAGTCCAGGACGACACCGATGCCGGTGGCCTGACCTGCGATGGAGGTTCCGGCGCCGCGCGGCACCACCGGCACCCCGTGCCGTCGGCACACCTCCAGGGCGGCGGCCACGTCCTCGGCGTCGCGCGGCGCGACGACGCCGACCGGCACACGCCGGTAGTTGGACGCGTCCATGGTCATCAGCGCCCGCGCGGCCGCGCTGAAGTCCACCTCGCCGCGCACCGCCCGGGTGAGCGCGCGCGCCAGTTCGCCCGCCTCCCGGCGGTCCCGCCCACCCCGGCCGCCCCACCGTCCCTGTCGCTGTTCAGCCATGTGTCTCAGGATGCCCCTGTCTCTCTCGTCACACCCGAAGGAAACGTGCCAGCTGCGCACGCTGCGCCGCACCGCCCGCAACGAAACCCCACAAGAACTTCCCAATGCGATCGGCAACTCTCCTATAGTGACGACAACTTGATCAGGAACAAGCGGCTCCAGTTACTGCCACCGCCACCCCCGGAAGGCAACACTCGATGACCGGCAACGACGAAAACCGATGACCCGCGTCACGCGAGCGGTCCCCCCGGCGCAGCCCCACCCCACGCTCGCCGGGACGACCGCCAACCCTCTGAAGATCGTCGTCGTAGGCGGCTTCGGAGTCGGCAAGACGACCATGGTCCGCTCCGTCAGCGAGATCCGTCCGCTGCACACGGAGGAGGTGATGAGCCGCGCCGACCGCAGCCTCGACGACACGGCCCGCGTACGGAAAAAATCCGACACCACCGTCGCCTTCGACTTCGGCCGGATCACGATCGACGAAAACTGCGTCCTGTACCTCTTCGGCGCCCCCGGCGAGGAACGCTTCTGGTTCCTCTGGGACCGCGTCTTCGCCGGCACGCTCGGCGCGGTCGTCCTCGTCGACACCCGCTGCCTCGACGACGCCGGGTACGCGATCGACCGCCTTGAACACAACGGCACGCCCTTCATCGTCGCCGTGAACGACTTCGGCGGCCCGTTCCACAGCGACGAACAGATCCGCGAGGCGCTCGCTCTCGGGCCCGAAGTGCCGCTGATGGAGTTCGACGCCCGGGACCACTCCTCCAGCAAGTTCGTACTGCTCGCGCTGATCGAGCACATGCACGCGCAGTCCTTGCCCCACAAGGACTGACGCGCAGCTCAGCGGGGCCCCGGCGGCCGAGACGGCCGTCTCATCCGCCGGACCGCGTCTCCGTCCTGCCCCCGGACCGGTATACGCTCCCGAACGTGGCTGAGATCCAGATTCCCGCTGACATCAAGCCCGCCGACGGCCGTTTCGGCGCGGGCCCCTCCAAGGTGCGTACGGAGGCGCTGGACGCCCTGGCCGCCACCGGCACCTCTCTCCTCGGTACGTCCCACCGCCAGGCCCCGGTGAAGAACCTGGTCGGCGCGGTGCGCGACGGCGTACGCGACCTCTTCCAGCTCCCCGAGGGCTATGAGGTGATCCTGGGCAACGGCGGCTCCACCGCCTTCTGGGACATCGCGACGTACGGCCTGATCGAGAACAAGTCGCAGCACCTCGCCTTCGGCGAGTTCTCCTCCAAGTTCGCCAAGGCCGCGAAGCTCGCGCCGTGGCTGGCCGATCCGACCGTCATCTCCTCCGACCCGGGCACGCACCCGGACCCGGAGGCCGAGGCCGGTGCCGACGTCTACGCCTTCACGCACAACGAGACCTCGACCGGCGTCGCGGCCCCGATCAAGCGTGTCGCGGGCGCGGACGAGGGTTCGCTGGTCCTGGTCGACGCCACCTCCGGCGCGGGCGGCCTGCCGGTCGACATCGCCGAGACGGATGTCTACTACTTCGCCCCGCAGAAGTCCTTCGCCTCCGACGGCGGCCTGTGGATCGGTGTCTTCTCCCCGGCCGCACTCGAGCGCGCCGCCCGTATCCACGACTCGGGCCGCCATGTCCCGGAGTTCTTCAGCCTCCCGACGGCGATCGACAACTCGCTGAAGAACCAGACGTACAACACTCCGGCGCTGGCCACGCTCTTCCTCCTGAACGAGCAGCTGACCTGGCTGAACAGCCAGGGCGGCCTGGACTGGTCGGTCCGGCGCACGGCGACGTCCTCGCGGACGCTGTACGGCTGGGCCGAGGCGTCCAAGTACGCGACACCGTTCGTCATCGACCCGGCGAAGCGCTCGCAGGTCATCGGCACGATCGACTTCGCGGACGAGATCGACGCGGCGGCGGTCGCGAAGGCGCTGCGCGCCAACGGCATCGTCGACACCGAGCCGTACCGCAAGCTGGGCCGCAACCAGCTGCGCGTGGCGATGTTCCCGGCGATCGACCCGGCGGACGTCGAGGCGCTGACGGCGTGCATCGACTACGTGATCGAGAAGCTGTAACCGAAGGCTGTACGACGAGGGGACCGGACGCGTGTCGCGTCCGGTCCCCTCGTCTGTGCACACTCGGCCCCGGATGGGCCACCGCGGGCGTGCTGCCCTCCCTCGCTGTCCAGGAGGACTTCGTCTGCGGTCTGCTGCGGCGCCGGGCGCGACGGGCATCGCGTCACCTGTACGGCGTGCACTCACACGTGCGAGTGACGGGCCGCGCACCGGACACACGGTGGTCCACCGGCCTACGATGATGGTCTCGACACCAGCCACCAGGAGGCCCGCATGTCTGCCGCAGCAGCCGAGCACCCCTGTGACGGCGAGCCGGAGACACTGCTCGAGACGGCCAACCGTCTCGCGGAGCAGCACCCCGGCTACCGCGTCGAGATCATCGGAGGCGTCCTCACCGTGGCCCCACCACCGGACGGTGCCCATGCAAGGGCTTTGACCGACCTCATGATCCCCTTCCTCGCTGCAGGTCTGCACGGCGAGGAGTCAAAGGTGCTCCAGGCGGTCGGCCTCTGGCTGCCGGGAGGTCCGGATGACTACGCCATCCCGGACCTCGCCGTCGTCGATTCCGACTTCGAAGAGCACCTCGTCGAGAACAACTGCTACGACCCGGCCGTCTTCCGGCTGGTGTTGGAAGTCACCTCCAGCAACTACCAGCAGGATCTGCGCAACAAGGTCACCGCCTACGCCGAGGCCAAGATCCCGGCCTACGTGATCGTCGACCGCAAGCACAATCGCGTCCACGTCCTGACGGACCCCATCGCCAACGACTACGACACACACCGCATCCACGCAGCGGGCGAGCAGATCGCCCTCCCCGGGTCGATCGGCGCCGAGGTCAAGCTCGACGTGGCAGCTCTCCTGCGGGCCGGCGAACGACACAGCTGACGCCGCGCCCAGCGGCTCAGCCGCTGATGACGGCCGCCCGAGGTACGCCCGCTCGGCGAGTGACCATTCGTGCCACCGGTCGGGCGTCAGCGTCATCGGGAGGCACGACGGTCAGCCGCGCCGCAGCAGACGCTTTACGCCGAGGACAAGCGCGGTGGCGCCGGCCAGGACGATCAGCCCGTACGTGAAGGTCCTCTTGTTGCCGCCATCGCTTCCGGCGGCCGAACTCCCGCCCTTGGACGGCGACTTGCTGTCCCCGTCCGAAGCGGAGTCCTTGCCGGTCGGGACCCGCTCCACCCCGCTCTGCTTCCCCTCCGAGCCGAACATCAGCGCTTTCCCGTCCAGCGTGTACGTGACCGACTCGGCCTGCCCCTGAAGCGGCGCGCTCACCCGGTGGTCCGCGCCGAGCTTGCCGTCCTTCCACACGTATCCGCGCGCGCTGAAGTACGAGCGCAGCACCAGCTCCTTGCCGTCGGGCGAGAAGGCCCCGTCCGTCACCCACGGCACCTCCCCGATCCGCCGGAAGACATTGGTCCCGGAGGCGGTGAGTGTGGCGGGGCCCTCGTACAGTCCGCCGCCGCCGTCGTTCTTCGATGCGATGTAGACCCGGCCGGTCTTGGGATGGACCATCAGCGCCTCGGCGTTGCGCGCGCCGTCCGCGTACTTGACGGTGTACTGCGTCGCCCGGACGGTCATGTCCTTGAGGGCCTTGGGCTCGGGGAACTTGTAGATCCAGACATGGTCCCAGCTGCCGTTGAGGTTGTCGCCGATGTCGCCCACGTACACGTTCCCGTCGGGCCCCACCGAGATGGCCTCCATGTCGCGGGGCTTCCCGACCCCCTCCAGAGTGACCGTCGCGACAGTCTCGCCGGTCTTGGAGTCGACGGCGAAGACGCGCGGCTCGTCCTGGTCGTTGTGCGTCCAGTAGATCCCGGGGTGCGCGCGACTGGCCGCGAGCCCGCTGGACTCCGTGATCCTCGGGTCCTTGATCGTGAAGCCGGAGTCGTCGGAGGCGGCGGGGCCCGCGGCGAGCAGCACAACGGTGGCGGCAACTCCGATGGCGGCGGAACCGGTGACGTACGGAAGCGAACGCATGCCCCCCAGCCTGCCATCTCGCGCCGACATGATCAGCTCGCGCCGCCGACGGCGTCGCCCCCGCCGCCGCTGTGGCCGCCGTTGTCGCCCTTGCCGCCGTGGCCAGCCTCACATCGCAGATGCGCGGCTTGATCCGACATGATGACCCCCATGCGTTTCATGTTCGTCGGCGACTCCATGACCATCGGACGCGCCGGCGACTACAGCTGGCGCTACCGCATGTGGCAGCACCTCAGCACATCCCTCGACGGCCCGCACGAGATCGTCGGCCCGCGGACCGAGCTGTACGACACGGTGGCGAACGCGCCGGTGTCGTACGCGTACGCCGACCCCGCCTTCCCCGCCGAGGCCCGCCGCCACCTGTCCGGCTGGGGCGAAGGCTGGCTGCACATGGCTCCGCTGATCCGGGAGACGGTCACGGCGGAGAAGGCCGACATCCTGCTGGTCTCGCTCGGCCTGATAGACCTCGGCTTCTACACGGACAGCACCCAAACCGCCCTGAACGCCCGCCAGTTCATCGCCGAGGCCCGCGCGGCCAACCCGCATGTGCGGATGGTCCTGCTGCCGGTCATCCCGAACATACGGGCCCGGTCGGACGCCCCGTTCGCGGCGGAGTGCGCCCGCTTCAACGAACTCCTGGCGAAGGCGGTCGCGGACCTGGACACCGCGGCCTCGCCGATTCTGCTGGCGTCGCCCCCGGAGTCGTACGCCCTCGACACGGACACGTACGACGGGACACACCCGGGCCCGACGGGCGAACACAAACTGGCGGGGGCGTTCGCGGGGGCGATGCACGAGGCGTGGGGGCTGGGCGGGCGGTACGGGGCCGTGGTTGTGCCGTCACAGCGGGGTGCTGCCCACCATCAGAACCTTGATCGCGACGCGGGATCCGTCGATCTCGTACGTGGCGCGGTAAGCACCCACCCGTAACCGCCGCAGCCCGGTCCCACCGAGCTTGCTGCTCGCGACAGGCTCAGGATCAAGAGCGAGAGCGTTGATCGCCTGTACCAGGGGTCTGACCGCGTCCCCGTCACGCGCCTTGAGCCGCCTCAGCCCACTGGCCGCCGCGGGCTCCCAGATGATCGTCAACCTCATGAGGCGATGCCCTTCAGCATCTGCTCGACCTCGGCCTGCGTGTGGCCCGAGCCGCCAGAGCGCATGACGCGGAGGGAAATTGCGAGATCCGCGAAGTCGAGCGCCCGCTCCTTGTCCTCCGTGCCGGACGCGCTGTCGACGAGAGCCTGCGTCCACCAGGCGTCGAGGAACGCCACGAAGTCCGGCCCTTCGGACAGCGTGGCCAGCTCACGGTCCAGGTCAGGGAGCCGTTCGGGCTTCAGGGCCGCACGAATCCCCTTGAGGTTGCGCGGAACCATGTCCCCCGTGAAGCCGAGGTCCTGCCGGGCCTCCACCAGGATGTCGCTCCATGTCGCCATGCCCCTACCCCTCTTCTGGACTGTCCGGCGGGCTACGGCAGCAGCGTAGGGCGCGCTACGCACCGGGGACGCCTTCCTGCAGGAGTGTCCGCCAGGACACGACTCTGGCCGGTGGCCGGGGACGGGAGGCCGGGCCGATGCGGCACGGGCCGCAGTGGGTCTCGTCCCCCACCGGGCGGAAGACATGGTCCTCCCCCGGCCCCTCGCAGATCACCAGCCCGTGCGGCGCGCGAGCAGGGGCCTCAGGGGCGGCCGGGAGCTTGTGGAGCAGCCGGTAACGGAGGAAGCCCACCGCCGAGCGGATGCCGTCCGCCGGGAGGCCCGTCGTCAGGGCGTGCCGCAGCTCGGCCGCCGGAATGCCGCGTCGCAGCCACTCCGCCGCCGCGTCCGCCAGCCCTCGCGCCTCCCGTACACCGATGAGAAGTTGCCGGTTGGAGTGGCGCAGCGACAGCAACACCCTCTCGGCAGCAGCAAGTTCGGCCTCCGGCTCGCCTTCGGGAGCGGGAGCGGCAGCATCCGGGGCTTCGGAGGGTGGGTGGGGAAGGTTCTTCTCCCGTTCTTCTTTGGGAGGAGCGCCGACGATCCGTTGGTCCGGTTCACCGACCGTCGGGGTCCGCTCGTTCGGCGGCTCCTCGGGCGGGGCCCCGTTCCGGAGCCGGGACGCCTCCTCACGCGTGAGGGTGACGTTCGAGAGGAGCTGGTCCGTGGACCAGCGCCCGCCTTCGCCCTGCCACCGCCAGACGTGCAAATACCCGCAGGCTTCGAGGAGTTCCTTCGCCCGCTGGTAGGCGCGGGTCTTCATACCCAGCTTCGCCGCGTGATCGCCGAGCGGCCGTGCCGACTCGCACTCGGGGAGGCCCTGTACGTACAGGAGGAGGATCTTCGCGTCGCTGCTCAGCCCTGGATGGCGTACGACGTCGTGCGAAGCCTTCGTGAAGCGCCGAAGGGGCGCGATAGCATGCCGAAGCATCCCGGTGGACTCCTTTTCCACTCGGTGGTGAAGGTCCTCGGATGGTGTTGGCGCACCGCCGGGGACCGCCCCGTTTTACGGAGCGTGATGACGCGATCACCGTACAGCACACATGACCGTCTCGTGCAACAACTCCGGTTCCACGAACGGAGTTTCGATTGACGGGCGGGACCGCCAGTCCAGCGGCCACGTCAGCCCGTCGAACGCCGGCACCCCGACGAAGGCGGCACTGCGCCCGTACCGACTCAGCGCCCGCGCGCCCGCCGGCCAGGTGTACGCGGAGACGGATTGCGGGGGCAGCAGGAAGTACATGTTCCGCTCACCCGTGGCCTCGCGGACGATTGGCCCGGCGCGGAAATCCGTGAACTGCATGAGCTCGTAAGCCACTTGCTCGGCCAGCACGCCCGCGATGCGTACGGCGTCGAAGTGGATGCCCGCGTGACGCAGGGCGTGTCCGGATGCAGGCACCCAGGTGGGGGCACTTTCTCGGTTCATGAAGGAGACGATTCCGCGCCGGGGTTCAATGTGACCAGCACCACACGAGGGTCGTGCAGGTCTGTGCACTCGGGGAGGACGTTGTGCACTCCAGTGAACGAGGTTCGAGGTCGTTCGGCGCGTTGCTGCGCTTCCACCGCGAACGGGCCGACTTCTCGCAGGAGGCGTTGGCCGGGCGCATCGGGTTCTCCAAGTCCCAGGTGGCGATGGTGGAACGGGGAGAGCGGCAGCCGAGGGGCAAGTTCGTGCCGTACGCGGATGAGGTCCTGGGTGCACAAGGTGCACTGGTCGTCGTGGCGGCGAAGGAGTTCGAGGACAACGGGCTACGGCCATGGACCGAGGACTACCTGATCGAGGAGCAGAAGGCGGCTGCCCTCCACGCGTACCAGAACCATGTGATTCCCGGCGCGCTGCAGACCGAGTCGTACGCACGGGCGGTCTTCAACTGCAACTACTGCCCGCCGCTGGAGGACGAGGAGATCGAGAAACGAGTGGCGGCCCGACTCGAACGGCAGAAGCTCTTCCGTCGCAAGCCCACACCCATCGTCAGTTACGTACTGGAGCAGAGCACGCTCACCCGGCCTCTCGGCGGCCCTGCCGTCCTCAAGGAGCAGTTGCACCACATCCTCGACGTCGGCCGACTTCGCCATGTCGAGGTCCAAGTCGTGCCTCATGACCGGCAGACCCACGCCGGACTCGCCGGGCCCATGATCCTGCTGGAGACAGCTGAGCGACGCCAGCTCGCTTACGTCGAAGGGCAGAACGGCGGCTACTTCGTGACCGAACAGCCGGACCTAGGTGACATGTTCGGTCGATATGGCATTCTGCGGGCTCAGGCACTCACTCCCGAAGAGTCCGCGAAACTGATCGAGCAGGTGGCAGAGGGACTATGAGCACGGACCTGAAGTGGTTCAAGAGCAGCTACAGCAGCGAGCAGGGCGAATGCGTCGAGGTCGCCGTCGACTGGTTCAAGAGCAGCTACAGCGGCGACCAGGGCGAGTGCGTCGAGGTCGCCACCTGCCCCGCCGCCATCCATGTCCGTGACTCCAAGGACACCACCCGCCCCGCCCTCACCCTCTCCCCCACCGCCTGGACCGCCCTCATCGAGACCGTCAGGCGTACGCCGCCCACCCGGTGATCGCAAACTTCGACCCGTCGCGACGGACCTCCACCGCGCCCGCTCCCCCGAAGTGCGCCGGGACCACCAACTCCCCCTTGTCCGCCGCGCGTTCGAGGACGCTCCTCCTGCTCGCCGCCGCGCGCTCCGCGTCCTCGTCGAAGCAGCTGTTGCAGGACGGTTCGAGGATCTGCACCGGGCTGTGCAGCAGATCGCCGACGAACACCGCCCGGTCGCTCCCGGAGGCCAGCCTCAGCACTGCCGAGCCCGGGGTATGGCCGGGCGCGGACTCGAGCGTGAGGTTGGCGTCAATGCGGTGGGTACCTTCCCACAGCACCGCCTGGCCGGAGCGGTGCACCGGCTCGATGCTGTCGGCAAACACCAGCCGCTCGAACTCCCGGCGCTCGGGACCACTTCCGGAGCCGTCCGGGCCGAAGTGAGCGTTGTCGGCCGCCGGAAGCAGGTAGCTGGCGTTCGGGAAGGCAGGCACCCACTCGCCGTCCTGCTCGACGGTGTTCCAGCCGACGTGATCCGCGTGAATGTGCGTGTTGACCACGACGTCGACCTCCTCCGGCCGCACTCCGGCCCGGTCCAACCGACTCAGGAAGTCCGTCTTCAGGTTGTCGAACGGCGGGGCACCAGGCCGCATCCGACCGTTGCCGACCCCCGTGTCGACCAGGACCGTCACCCCCTCGCTGCGCAGCACCCAGGTCTGCACCGTGGCGACGAAGCTGTCACTGTCCGGCTCCCAGAACTCCGGCGCCATCCACTCCTTGTTGTCGCTCCAGACCTCCCCCGGGCAGTCCGGGACAATCTCCCGGGTGGGGCCGAACGGCCCCTGCAACTCCCTGACCCTGATGACCTCGACGTCGCCCATCATGATGCGGTCCACGGTCGCCACCTCTCATCGGCTGCTCTGTCCCGGTCGAGCCTAGGAAAGGCGCGATGAGCGGCTCAATGCCTGTGCTGCTCAATCGGATACGCGCACGACTCAGCGGTGGTGCGAATCGCTACGCTGGCGCGATGGATGTCGTCAGTGACGCGATCTCGGCCGTCCGCATCGGGCGCCCCTCGTCCAACCGGGTCCGGATAGTCGGCACTTGGTGCTCCCGCTTCGACGCATACGACGGAGCAGGCTTCCACGTCGTACTGGAAGGCAGCTGCTGGCTCCAGCCCGACCGCGGCGCCGCGGTCTCCCTCGGCGCGGGCGATGTGGTGCTCCTGCCGCACGGCGCGGGCCATGTGCTCGCCGACAGCCCCGCCGACCGGCGCGTGCTCGAGGCGGCGGTCCCCTTCGAGCGCTGGGTCGACGGACACGGACTACGGATGGCCGCGCCTCCACCACCGCCCGCGGACGCACCTTGCACGGCGGAGCTGCTGTGCGGCAAGTACCGGCTCGACCGCAGCCATACGCACCCCCTGATGGCGGAGCTGCCGGACGTCGTCCATCTGCCGAACCGCGTCGGCAGCCACCCGGAACTGCGCGCGGCGATCGACCTGCTCGGCCGGGAGATCGGCGCCCACCGCCCCGGCACGGGCGTGGTCGTCCCCGGGCTTCTCGACCTGCTGCTCGTCTACATGGTGCGGGCCTGGATGACGGACGGCAGGGCCTACGGCGCCGGCGGCTGGCCCGCGGCGCTGAACGACCCGGTGGTGGCTGGGGCACTGCGCCTGCTGCACGAGGATCCGGCCCAGCAGTGGGGCAATGATCAACTCGCCGCGCAGGTAGGCGTATCCCGGGCCACTCTCGCGCGCCGGTTCACCGCTCTGGTCGGCCGGCCACCGATGGCCTATCTGGGCTGGTGGCGGCTGACCCGTGCGGCCGCGCTGCTGCGGGAGACCCAGGAGCCGCTGGACATCATCGCCCGTCAGGTCGGCTACAGCTCGCCGTATGCCCTCTCCCATGCCTTCAGCCGACAGTTCGGCACGACGCCGGGGCGATTTCGTGCGCAAGCGGCGTCACCGGTGAGTGGGTGACGCCGCCTCGCGGTCCGTACCCGGCCGTCAGAAGACGAACGGGCCGGGTGTCTGCGCGGACGTGGCATTGCACGTCACGCTGATGCCGAAGACCACGACCGTCAGCGACTTCCCCTCCAGGCTGTCGCCCGCGGCGACAGTCCCGTTCAGCGGCCCGGTGGACACCGGGCTGCCGGCCGGAATCGCGGGGTTGGCGTTGCCGGTGAACGTCGCCGTGTCCGAGCCGTTCTTGGTGAGCGTGAGGGTGGACTTGACGGAGTTCGCCGAGAGGTCGATGGGCGAGGTGATGGCCGAGGTGGACACGCTGATGGTCGCGGCCGTGCCGTCCTGAGTGGCGGTGAGCGTTGCCGTGCCCGAGCCGAACGACCCGCAGTCGAACGAGAGGGTGGCGGTGTCCGGCGTCACCGCGTTCGCGGCTGGTGCCATCACGAGCGCGCCTGCGGCCAGTACGCCGATGCTCGCTAATACGCCGAATCCGAGTCTGCCGTGCTTCATGGGGTCCCGCCTTCGTGTGGGGGTGTACGGGATGCCGTCGCCGGCTGCCGCTGCGCGCGGCCTGGGGCGGTGGGGTCCCCGTGTCTGATGGGCAGTCAGCGACTGCTGTCATTGCGGCATGCACACCTCAAGAACACAAGGCCGGTCCCATGAACTGTGACCGGCACCGGCCAAATCCAGCCGCGGCATCGCCACTCCCCGTACGTGCGACCGGACACCAACTGCCTTGACAGAAAGGGTCTGTTGTAAATCAGCCAACGGAACTACTCTGACGCGATCACAACGCCTGCAGGAAGGCTCCACACCATGCGCAAGCTCGCCCGCATCGCCGCAGTCGCCGGCGCCGCCGCCGCCATCGCCCTCGGCAACGTCTCCAGCGCTCAGGCCGCGAGCACCTGGTACGCCTACGCGCACACCTCCGGCACCGCGTACGGCACCTTCACGGACGACGGTGACGAGTTCAGAGCCTGCGACACCAAGGCGGATGGTCTCGGCGTGTGGCTGAAGGTCACCGCCACCTGGTACGCCGGTCCCAACGATGTGCCGTACACCGGAAGCTTCGAGCGCTACTTCACGCCGAACGCCGGCAACTGCTCGACCTACCACCACGGCAACCTCGTCGAGGACCGCACGGTCAAGCTGACCGTCTGTCTCGGCAACACGGTCAACGGCAGCACCAGCCGCTTCGACTGCGGCTCGACCATCACCGCCACGTCCTGACGCTCCCCGACTACGCACCGAGTCGAGCCGTGCGGTCCGCGCGAGGCGTGGCCGCGCGGCCGTGCGGCCACGCCTCCCGCATGCGGACCGCGATGCTGCTGCAACCATCGTGAGGCTCCCTCGTCCGATCGGCCGGACCGTCTCCTCACCATGCGCCGCGGGCCGTCGCGCCCGCAGGGCCCGGGCCGCCGAACGGGTGACCCGCGGCGGCCGCGCCACTACGCCCTGGTCAGCCGGTTCGCGAACGTCGACATCGTGTACGTGCCGATGCCCATGACCACCTCCAGCGCGTTCTGCTCCGTATAGCCGCGCGCGAGGAACGCCCGCAGCTCCTCGTCACCCACGCCCCCCGCCGTACGCAGCACCTCCAGCGCGAACTGCCGCACCGCTTCCAGCCGTTCGTCGTCGAGCGGCTTCTGCTCGCACAGTGCGGCGATCAACTCCTCCTCCGCGCCCAGCGACCGCAGCTTGCCGGTGTGCATGGCGACGCAGACATGACACTCGTTGCGCGCCGCGACCGTCATGACGACCACCTCGCGCGCGACCGGATCCAGGGTCGTCTGCTCGAACATGGCGCTGAGCTTCAGGAAGCCGTCCAGCAGGTGCGGTGACGCGGCGAGCCTGGCGACCGCGGACGGCAGATGGCCCAGGTGCTTGATGGTCGACTCCATGGAGCGACGCGACGCGGCCGGAGCCGATTCCAGGGTGTGTTCGGTGAACATGTGGTGGCTCCTATAATCGACAACGTGGTTGACGATAAAAAGGTAAACCAGGTTGTCGAAACGCGCAACGGCCTTGCCGACACGCCGGGTTACGAGCTGCCCCTGCTCCTCTTTGCCGGGTTCAGGTCCCTGATCGACCGGCTCCACGCCGAGCTGGCCGAGCAGGGCCACCCGGACGTCCGGCCCGCGCACGGCTTCGCCATGCAGGCGATCGGCGCGGGCGGCGCGACCGCGAGCGAGATCGGACGGCGGCTCGGCGTCTCCAAACAGGCGGCCGGCAAGACGGTCGACCGGCTCGTGGCACTCGGCTATGCCGTACGCGCCGACGACCCCGCCGACGCCCGCCGCAAACTCGTCCGCCTCACCCCGCACGGCATCGACGCGCTGACCCGTTCGGCCGCGATCTTCGACGAACTGCGCGCGGAGTGGGCCCGCACGCTGGGCGCGCGGCGCGTGGTCGAGATGGAGGAGGCGCTGCGTACGGTCGTCCCGGCGGAGGCGTTCCGCCTCGACGCCGCGGGCTGGTTCGGCGGCGCGTGACGCCTTCTCGACACCGGCGTGTCCCGGTCACCGTGCGTATCGTTGTACTGCGCGGCTGCATGCGACCCCGCTGCAGCGGGGAGGAGCGCCACGATGACCGTCGTAGAGAGCGGCAGGATCGACATGGCCGACGACAACGCCGAGCGCTTGGACGAGTGGTTCGAGAGGCTTGAGCAGATGCCCGTCCCCGAAGGATTCAAGGTTGAGATCGTCGGGGGGAACATCTTCATGTCGCCGCAACCGCAGACCCACTGGGAAATCATCTTCGACATCGCCCAGCAACTGAATGCCGCATACCCCCGGAATCGGCTGGCAGCCGACGTCCGCATCGACTTCCCCGGGCATCTCAACGGCTTCGCCTGTGATGTGGCAGCGATGGCAGAACGATCGGTGAAGGATCAGAACGGGCGTTGGCGCTACCAGGACATCGAGTTCGTAGCCGAGGTCATCTCCAAGAACACCGCCACCAATGACTACGGCCCCAAAAAGGCTGCCTACGCCGACGCAGGCGTCCCCGTCTACCTCATCGTCGACCCGTACACAGGCAGGTCCCATCTTCACACCCAGCCCAAGGAGGGGGACTACCTCAGTGAGCTGACCGTCGGCTTCGGCGCACCGCTCGACCTGACCGGCACTCCCGTAGGACTCACCCTCACGACCGACGAATTCCCCCGCGACTGACCGCCGGCCATCCTTGCCTGGAGCGTGCTCCAAGGCGTTGGCTTGGTAGCCATGAAGTACACACAGCTCGGACGTACCGGACTCAAGGTCAGCCGACTCGTCCTCGGGACGATGAACTTCGGGCCTCAGACCGACGAGGCCGACAGCCACACGATCATGGACGCCGCGCTCGGCGCAGGTATCAATCTCTTCGACACCGCCAATGTCTACGGCTGGGGCGAGAACAAGGGCCGCACCGAGGAGATCATCGGCAGCTGGTTCGCCAAGGGCGGCGACCGTCGCGACAAGGTCGTCCTCGCCACCAAGGTCTACGCGAACATGGGCCCCGAGGGCGACGTCTGGCCCAACTACGACCGGCTCTCCGCACTCAACATCCGCCGCGCGGTCGAGGCGAGCCTCAAGCGGCTGCGGACCGACCACATCGACATCTACCAGTTCCATCACATCGACCGCCGCACGCCGGTCGAGGAGACCTGGCAGGCCATCGACACCCTGATCCAGCAGGGCAAGATCATTTACGCGGGCTCGTCCAACTTCCCCGGCTGGCGGATCGCCCAGACCAATGAGACGGCCCGCCGCCTCGGCTCGTACGGGCTGGTCAGCGAGCAGTGCCTGTACAACCTCGCCGAGCGCCGCGCCGAGATGGAGGTCATCCCGGCCGCGCAGGAGTACGGCCTCGGGGTCATCCCCTGGTCGCCGCTGCACGGCGGGCTGCTCGGCGGTGTGATCCGGAAGGAGCGCGAGGGCGGGGCGGGGCGCAGCGCGTCCGGACGCTCGGCGGACGCGCTCGCCAGCACCGAGGTGCGCGCGCAGATCCAGGCGTACGAGGACCTGCTCGACAAGCACGGCCTTCAGCCCGGCGAGGTGGCGCTGGCCTGGCTGCTCAGCCGGCCGGGGGTCACCGGGCCCATTGTCGGCCCGCGTACGGCGGACCAGCTGGCCTCCGCGCTGCGCGCCGTCGAGCTGGAGCTGAGCGAGGAGCTGCTGTCCGCGCTGGACGAGGTCTTCCCGGGGCCGGGGCCCTCGCCGGAGGCCTTCGCCTGGTGACGGGCGAAGGCGTGGTCGGTCAGGGCTTGGGCGTGTTTCCGGAAGTCCCGCCGCCCGCAGCACGCCCCAGGGGCTACTGACCGACCACTGCCGCCACGGCGACGATCGCGAACATCAGCACAAGCACACCGGCCATGATCTGGTTTCTGGTCTTGGGATTCACGGAACGAGGTTAACTCGCCCGTTCGGGTGGACTTGACCCCGTCCCGCCTCCCAGCGGCCAACTGCCCACCGTCTCGTACCGCGGCTGCTCGCCCCGTACGCCGCTGACCGGCAGATTGCTGCGTACGAGCGCGAGCTCGGCCACCTCCCAGGGCGTGCCCTCGAAGGTGTCCAGCCCCTCGACGTACGGACGCAGATCGGCCTCGTCGCGGCTGCGGGCGATCGTGAGGTGGGCCTGATAGCGGCGGTGCTCCTCCATGCCGATCCCGGCCCGCCGCGCCGCAGCGTCGGCGCGTTCCGCGAGCAGGCGCATCTCCTCCAGGCCGCCGGCGGCCCCGACCCACAGGGCCCGCTGCCCGAACCGCCCGCCGCCGTGGAGGCGCAGGGCGAACGGGTGGGTCCTGCGGGCGGCCCGCCCGAGCCGCTCGTGCAGCTCGGGCAGCAGCGCGTCCTCCACCTCGCCCATGAAGGCGAGCGTGAAGTGCCAGCCTTCCCGGCCGGTCCAGCGCAGCCGGTCCGCGGCGGGGAGGGACCTCAACCGGTCGACGGCGAGAGCGAGTTCGCCGACTGCCGGGGCGGGCGGCAGTACGGCGGCGAAGAGTCTCATGACCCGAGTCTGTCAGCCCCGACGGTCCGGGTCGGACAGCCCGACGGGTTCCGGTCAGGCCGCCCGACAGGTCCCGGGCAGGCAGTCCGACGGCCCCGGGCAGGCCGCCCGACAGGTCCTGGTCAGGCGGCTGTCGCCAGCTGCTCCCTCGGTACGAACTCCAGATGCCGGCGCCCCGGCCGCAGATCTATTTTGAGGCGCAGCCCGCCCACACGGGCGAGCATCACGCCGACTCCGATCGCGGCGACCAGCGCCACCGTGCCGCCCGCCGCGAAGCCGATCCGCGGTCCGTATGTGTCGGTGACCCAGCCGACCAGGGGCGCGCCCAGTGGCGTACCGCCCACGAAGACCATCATGAACAGGCTCATCACGCGCCCTCGCATGGCGGGTTCCGTCGCCATCTGGATGCTGGAGTTGGCCGTGACGTTGACCGTGAGGCCGAACATCCCGATCGGCACCATCAGCACCGCGAAGATCCAGAACCGCGGCGCGAACGCGGTCACGATCTCAAGGACACCGAAGAGCACGGCCGCGCCCACCAGCACCCGCAGCCGCGAGGCGCGGCGCCGGGCCGCGAGCAGCGCGCCCGCCAGGGAGCCGGCCGCCATCAGGGTGTTGAGCAGGCCGTACGTACTCGCACCGGAGTGGTAGACGTTGTTGACGAAGGCCGAGAGCCAGATCGGGAAGTTGAAGCCGAAGGTGCCGATGAAGCCGACGAGGACGATCGGCCAGATGAGTTCGGGCCGGCCCGCGACGTACTTCAGTCCTTCCCGCAGCTGGCCCTTGCCGCGCGGCGCGCGCTCGACCTTGTGCAGCTCGCTGTTGCGCATCAGCAGCAGGCCCGCGATGGGCGCGATGAAGGACAGGCCGTTGAGCAGGAAGGCGTAGCCGCTGCCGACAGCCGTGATCAGGACACCGGCGACGGCGGGGCCGACGAGGCGTGCGGACTGGAAGTTCGCGGAGTTCAGGCTCACCGCGTTGCCCAGCTGCTCCGGGCCGACCATCTCGGCGACGAAGGACTGGCGCGCCGGGTTGTCGACGACGGTGACCAGGCCGATGACGAAGGCCGTGAGATACACGTGCCACACCTGGACATGGCCGCTGAGGGTGAGCACGGCGAGCGCCAGGCCGGTGAGGCCCATCGCGAACTGGGTGGCCAGCAACAGCCGGCGCTTGGGCAGCCGGTCGGCGAGCACTCCGCCGTAGAGGCCGAAGAGCAGCATGGGCAGGAACTGCAGCGCGATGGTGATACCGACGGCGGACGCGGATCCGGTCAGGGTCAGCACCAGCCAGTCCTGGGCGATGCGCTGCATCCAGGTGCCGGTGTTGGAGACGACTTGCCCGGTGGCGAAGAGCCGGTAGTTACGGATCTTCAGCGAGCTGAACATGGTTGTAGGAGCTGGTGCGGGTGCGGAGTCTGCTCCGGGTCCCGGACTCAAAAGGGTTCGCCTCTTCCATGGTGCGGTGATTAGCGGTGATTAGAGGTGTGCGAGCTTCTCCAGTACGGGGGCGGCTGCGCGCAGCTTGGCCCACTCGTCATCGTCCAGCCCTTCGGCGAGCGAGGCCAGCCAGGCATTCCGCTTGCGGCGGCTCTCCTCGAGCATGGCTTCCGCCTGCTCGGTCTGGCTGACCACCTTCTGCCGGCGGTCGTCGGGGTGCGGCTCGAGCCGGACCAGTCCCTTGGCCTCGAGCAACGCCACGATCCGGGTCATGGACGGCGGCTGGACATGCTCCTTGCGGGCCAGCTCACCGGGGGTGGCATGGCCGCACAGGGCAAGCGTGCCGAGCACCGACATCTCGGTGGGGCTCAGCGATTCGTCGACGCGCTGATGCTTCAGGCGTCGGCCCAGCCGCATCACGGCTGAGCGCAGGGAGTTCACGGCGGCGACGTCGGCGTCATTGCCATGGGACAGGTCAGGCATGTTTGTTAGCATAACTCATTACCCAACCTAAAGACCAGTCGATTCTCCACACGCCGACCAGGATGTCGGCCACAATGTCGGCCAGGAGATCATTTCGTCACTCATATGAGTGAGCCACATCCGGAAAGTGACACAGCGGCTGCGGGCATCCGGCAACCCTGGCTGATATGGGATCGACAGTCCTCAGCCTGCGGATAGACGGTGAGCTACTCGACCGGCTCAGGCACCATGCCGCCAGACGCGGAATGAGCGTCCAGGACTATGTGGTCCGGACGCTCATCCGCGATGACTTCGACGAACGCTTCCAGGCGGCCGTCGAGGAGACAGAGAAGTTCTACGGCCTTACGTGAGACCCAGCGCGGGCATCGCGTAGTAGAAGACGAACACCGCGGACACCACGTACATGGCCACGGGCACCTCACGGCCCCGTCCGGCCACCAGCCTCAGCAGGCTGAAGGTGATGAAGCCGATGCCGATGCCGTTGGTGATCGAGTACGTGAACGGCATCATCACCATCGCCAGGAAGGCCGGCACGGCGACGGTGAAGTCGTCCCAGTCGATGTCCCGGACCGAACCGGCCAGGATCAGGAAACCGACCGCCAGCAGCGCCGGCGTCGCCGCCTGGGACGGGACCATCGTGGCGAGCGGCGTGAGGAACAGCGCCACCGTGAACAGCGCACCGGTGACGACGGACGCCAGGCCGGTACGGGCCCCCTCGCCGACGCCCGCGGTGGACTCCACGAAGCAGGTGGAGGCCGAGGACGAGGTCGCGCCGCCCGCGGCGACGGCGATGCCGTCGACGAAGAGCACCTTGTTGATGCCGGGCAGCCTGCCGTCCTTGTCCAGCAGCTTGGCCTCGTCGCCGACGCCGAGGATCGTGCCCATCGCGTCGAAGAAGCAGGACAGCAGCACGGTGAAGACGAAGAGAATGCCGGTGAGGTAGCCGACCTTCCCGAAGCCGCCGAACAGGCTGACCTTGCCGACCAGACCGAAGTCGGGCGACGCCACCGGGTTGCCGGGCCACTCGGGCGCGGTCAGGCCCCAGGACGGGACCGTCGCCACGGCATCGATGACCATCGCGACGATCGTCATCGCGACGATGGAGATGAGGATCGCGCCCGGCACCTTGCGGATGATCAGCGCGAGCGTGAGCAGCGCGCCGAGGATGAAGACGAGGACCGGCCAGCCGACGAGGTGGCCGCCGACGCCGAGCTGCAGCGGCACGGGGGTGTTGGCGGCGTCCGGGATACGGGAGACGAAGCCGGAGTCGACCAGGCCGATCAGCATGATGAAGAGGCCGATGCCGATCGCGATGCCCTTGCGCAGGCTGCGCGGCACGGCGTTCATGACACGCTCGCGCAGTCCGGTGGCGACCAGCAGCATCACGACGAAGCCGGCGAGGACGACCATGCCCATCGCGTCCGGCCAGGACATCCGGGGCGCGAGCTGGAGGGCGACGACCGTGTTCACACCGAGGCCGGCCGCGAGCGCGATCGGGACATTGCCGATCACGCCCATGAGCAGGGTGGAGAAGGCCGCCGTCAGCACGGTGGCGGTGACCAGCTGGCCGCTGTCGAGCTGATGGCCGTACATGTCCTTCGCGCTGCCGAGGATGATCGGGTTCAGCACGATGATGTACGCCATCGCGAAGAAGGTGGCGAATCCGCCGCGCACCTCGCGGGCGACCGAGGAGCCGCGCTCCGAGATCTTGAAGAAACGGTCCAGGCCGCCGGACGGTCGGCGGGGGGCCGGGGGCCGGTCTGCGGAGTCGACCTTGGCGGTGGCCGAGGGGGGCATGCGGAACCTCAGTCGTACGGGGAGGGGGCGGGGACAGAAAAGACAACGACAGTAAAAAACTGGCCAGACTTGTATCTTCCAACAAGCAAAACCAGTCATCTGTAAGCAGTTTCAGTATGAATACATAAGGCAAAGATTTCTATCTCCGCGCGTAGACCCTTGGGCCGCCCGGCCCTTGCCCGGCTGCCGACCGGCCCCGTGGCCTCGGCATAGGCGCCGCCTACACTGTGCGCATGGCGAAGTGGACCCCCAAGCACGAGGCACCCGAGCCCCTGGAGGGGCCCGTCGTCGCCACCATCACCGGCGGCACGATCCTCTGGTTCGTCCTCTTCCTCGTCCAGATCCCCTTCTACGGCTGGTTCGACGACCGTGACCTGATGTGGTGGGTGTGGACGTGTCTGGCCGGTGGCGGACTCGGGCTGATCGGCATCTGGTACGTACGCAGGCGGGACGTGGCGATCAAGCGCGCCAAAGCCGCCGAGGCGGCGGAGCCGGGTTCCTCTGCCGCTGCGAGCGACTGAAGCAAGCGACTGATCAAATGCCCCTTACCGCGCCCGTACTGCCACAGGACCATTCGCGTCCTACCGAGGTCTGATCCCCGGCGCACTCGGCGGGTGAACCGGCCCCTCCGGCCGTACCGTCGAAACCATGACGCAGCGGGCGAGAATCGACGCGGACGGCCCCGAGCCCGGCGGACCGACCATCGACGCGGGCTCCGAACTCGACCCCGTACACCCGATGAAGCTGCCCCGGTCCGCGATCGCAGTCCCGGCCACCGGGCTGACGACGGCCGAGGTCGCCGAGCGGGTCGCCCGCGGTGAGGTCAACGACGTTCCCGTACGCAGCTCCCGCTCCACCACCGAAATCGTCCGCGCGAACGTCTTCACCCGCTTCAACGCGATCATCGGCGTGCTGTGGGCGATCATGCTCCTCGTCGCGCCGATCCAGGACAGCCTGTTCGGCTTCGTGATCATCGCCAACACCGGTATCGGCATCATCCAGGAGCTGCGCGCCAAGAAGACCCTCGACGGGCTCGCGGTCCTCGGCGAAGCGAGGCCGACGGTACGGCGCGACGGAGAGGCGGCCGAGATCTCCACGTCCGAGATCGTGCTCGGCGATCTCGTCGAACTCGGGCCCGGCGACAAGGTCGTCGTGGACGGCGAGGTGGCCGAGGCCGACACCATGGAGATCGACGAGTCGCTGCTGACGGGCGAGGCCGATCCGGTCATCAAGCACCCCGGGGATCCGGTGATGTCGGGCAGCTTCGTGGTCGCGGGCGGCGGGGCGTTCACGGCGACGAAGGTAGGGCGCGAGGCGTACGCGGCGCAGCTCGCCGAGGAGGCATCCCGCTTCACGCTCGTCCACTCCGAACTGCGCAGCGGCATCAGCACGATCCTCAAGTACGTGACCTGGATGATGGTCCCGACCTCGATCGGGCTCATCATCAGCCAGCTCGTCGTCAAGAACAACAACTTCAAGGACTCGGTGGCCAGGACCGTCGGCGGCATCGTCCCGATGATCCCCGAGGGCCTTGTGCTGCTGACGTCGGTCGCCTTCGCAATCGGCGTCATCCGGCTCGGCCGCAAGCAGTGCCTGGTGCAGGAACTGCCCGCCATCGAGGGCCTCGCGCGGGTGGACGTGGTCTGCCTCGACAAGACGGGCACGCTGACCGAGGGCGGTATGGACGTATCGGAGCTGCGGCCGCTGGACGGCGCGGACGAGACGTACATACGGAAGGTGCTGGGCGCGCTCGGCGAGTCCGACCCACGGCCGAACGCCTCGTTGCAGGCGATCATCGACGCGTATCCGGACAGCGAGGAGTGGCGCTGCACGGAGTCGCTGCCCTTCTCGTCGGCGCGCAAGTACAGCGGCGCGGCCTTCAGCGAGGGCGACGGCGACAACTCCACCTGGCTGCTGGGCGCGCCGGATGTGCTGCTCCCGGCGGCCGACCCGACGCTGGGCGAGATCGGGCAGCTCAACGAGCAGGGCCTGCGGGTGCTGCTGCTCGCGCGGGCGGCGGGCGACCTCGACGCGGTGGACGTAGCGGCGGAGGCGAGGCCCACAGCGCTGGTGGTGCTGGAGCAGCGGCTGCGTCCCGACGCGTCCGACACGCTCGCGTACTTCGCCGACCAGAACGTCAACGCGAAGGTCATCTCCGGCGACAACGCGGTGTCGGTGAGCGCGGTGGCGGGCAAGCTCGGCCTGCCGGGCGCTGCCAACACGGTGGACGCGCGCCGGCTCCCCACGGAGCAGGCCCGGATGGCCGACGCCCTGGACGCCAACGCGGTCTTCGGCCGGGTCACGCCGCAGCAGAAGCGCGACATGGTCGGCGCGCTGCAGTCCCGCGGTCACACGGTCGCGATGACGGGTGACGGCGTGAACGATGTCCTCGCACTCAAGGACGCGGACATCGGCGTCTCGATGGGGTCGGGCTCGGAGGCGACGAAGGCGGTCGCGCAGATCGTGCTGCTCGACAACAGCTTCGCGACGCTGCCGTCGGTGGTGGCGGAGGGCCGGCGGGTCATCGGCAACATCACGCGGGTGGCGACGCTGTTCCTGACGAAGACGGTGTACTCGGTGCTGCTGGCGGTGCTGGTGGTGTGCAGCCAGGTCGAATACCCCTTCCTGCCCCGTCATCTGACGCTGCTCTCGACGCTGACGATCGGTATCCCGGCGTTCTTCCTGGCGCTGGCCCCCAACAAGGAGCGGGCGCAGCCGAACTTCGTACGCAGGGTGATGCGGTACGCGATCCCGGCCGGCGCGATCGCGGCCGCGGCGACGTTCGTCACGTACCTGCTGGCCCGCCACTACTACAGCGGCCCGGGCGCCCTGGACGCAGAAACGAGCGCGGCGACGCTGACGCTGTTCCTGGTCTCGATGTGGGTCCTGGCGATCATCGCCCGCCCGTACACCCTGTGGCGGGTGTGCCTGGTGGCGGCGATGGGGGTCGCCTTCCTGATCGTGCTGGTGGTGCCGTGGCTGCAGAACTTCTTCGCCCTGAAGCTGGTGGGCACGACGATGCCGTGGGCGGCGGTGGGAATCGCGGCGGCGGGGGCGGGGCTGCTGGAGGTGGCGTGGCGGTGGGTGGACCGGAGGTTCGCGGCGTAGGAGGCCCTTGCCCATTGCGTAGCGCCCTCTCGGCGAACATGGGCCGCCCTGTCGATGCGGAACCGCCCCCGGTGTCCTTCTCTTCACCGTCCCGGCGCTTCCACCGCCACTTCCGCCCAGATGGTCTTGCCAACGGGAACGCGCGGCGTCACACCCCAGCGGGCGGCCAGGACGTCCACGAGGAGCAGTCCGCGCCCTGACTCGTCGTCGGAACACGGTGTTGGCACACTGGTCGGCGGCTGCTCCGAAGAAGCGTCCGAAACCTCGATACGGATCAGACACCGCCGCGCATCCGAGCTGAGGCGAAGTCGGAAGTCCCGCCCTGGCACCCGCCCGTGGCGTACGGCATTGGTGGCGAGTTCCCCCACCAGCAGGGCGACGGTGCACGAGACGTCCGACGCGGCCGGGTGCCCCCATTCATCCATGCTGCGCACCGTGAGCCGCCGGGCGAGCCTCGCGCCTCGGGGTGTCGAGCTGAACTGTGCAGCGAACTCACGGAGTTCATCCTCGGAGTCATGCGCCTTCCCGTCGAGCGGCCGCACGGCTGCTTCCCTCTCGCGGTCCGGGCCGTCGCCCGACGTGGTCATGGTCTTCAGCACGGTGTCGCCCATTCCAGTCCGTCGATCCCTGGCACGACCCACAACGTGTGCGGGTCGTGACGTTCCGTGTTCAAGAATCGGCCGACGGCCCTACGCTCGGAAGGTGATGAGGCCTTACGTCGCAAGCGGTAAGGAACGGAAGTGAGCCCATGGCCAAAGGAATTCAGCCCGACGCGTCAATGGCAGCCCTCTTCGGCTCACGCGTCCGCAGACTCCGTACGGCCGCCGGGCTGACCCAGGCCGAACTGGGCGCGAAGACGCATGTGGTGAGCACCCGGATCACGCAGATCGAGCGGTCGTCCGGGGCGAAGCCGACGCTGGAGCTGGCGCGGGCGCTGGATGCGGCCCTCGGGGCGGACAACCTGCTGGTCGACCTGTGGCCCTATGTCTACCGGGAGGCGTTCCCCGACTGGTCGCGGGCGTTCATGGCGCATTCGGCGCGAGCCGTGTCCATCGGGCAGTACGCGGCGCATGTCGTGCCCGGTCTTCTGCAGACCGAGGCGTACGCACGCGCCCTCCTCAGCGTCGGCCGCTCACTCACGGGCGAGGAGCAGTTGGAGGAACGCGTGACCGCACGGCTCGCCAGGCAGAAACGGCTGCACGCTCCCGACCGCCCGGAACTCTGGGTGGTGCTCGACGAGTCGGTGATCCATCGTCCGGTCGGCGGAACGGGCGTGATGCGCCGGCAGTTGGTGCGGCTGCTGGAGGCTGCCGAGGAGCGTCATATCACGGTGCAGGTGCTGCCGTTCGACCAGGGAGCGCATGACGCGCTCGGCGGCTCCCTGACCGTGCTGTCCCTGCCCGACGGCACCAGGGTGGCCTACACGGAGGGCGCGCATTACGGCCAGCTTGTCGAGGATCCGCCCGAGGTCAATGACCTCACCCTGACCTACGATCGGCTGCGGGCGGCCGCGCTGCCCCCGCTCATGTCGCTCGACATGATCCGGTCCGTGATGGAGGGCAACTACCGTGCAGCGACTGTCCCGTCCCGATCTGAACGGCGCCGCGTGGCGCAGCAGCAGCTACAGCAATCAGGAGGGGGGCGACTGCGTCGAGGTGGCGGACGGATTCCCCGGCGTCGTGCCCGTCCGTGACAGCAAGGCCCCGAACCGTTCCGCCCTGGTATTCCCGGAAGCCTGCTGGGCCTCGTTCATAGGCGAGTTGAAGGCCGCCGACCGGTCCTGAGTCGACCAGGATTCGGTGCGGGCGTCGGCCTCCCGGAGCCTCCGGAACCTCGTGCGCGGGGGTCCGGCAGGCCACGAACTCCCCCAAAGAACCTGGGGTAAAGAACCACCTGCCCTCCTTCCCCTCCCACTCGTCACCCGGACGGGTGACTGGCTTGCGGGGGGAGTTGGCGGTTACGTTCGCCGCAACAACCTCAGGCATATGACGGCCCCCGGCCAGGACGGCAATCCTGATCGAGGGCCTCACCGATCAGGAAGTAGCACCTTCCCGATGGCTGAACCGCAGTCTAACGCGCCCCTGCGCGCCGACGCCGGAGCACCGACCTCCGGCGTGATCCACGTCCGTACGCGCCTCACCGCCGACTTCACCGTCGATCCGGTTGTACCGGCCGCTGCGGGTGACATCTTCCAGCGCAGCCAGCGTCCGGGCAGGCGGGTGAAGCCGCTGATCATCCACGCCATCTGGGCGGCGGTGACGGCGATCTGGACAGCGGACAGCACGGACACGTGCATGGCAGGAGCCTCCGGGTGGGGAGGGTGAAGGTGAGAGGTGGGCGGCCCCGCGAGGCGGGGCGCCGGGGGTCAGCGCTCGGGCTTGGGGGGCCGCTGCATCAGCGCGGCGGCGGCCTCGTCGAGGGTGACCTTCTCGTGCAGCAGGGCGGAGATCACTTCCGTGATCGGCATCTCCACGCCGTGGGCGTGAGCCAGGGCGAGGATCGCCTCCGCGGACTTGACGCCCTCGGTGGTCTGCCGGGTGGCGGCCGTCGCCTGTTCGACGCTCAGGCCGTGACCGAGGTGGGTGCCGAAGGTGCGGTTGCGGGAGAGCGGGGAGGAGCAGGTGGCCACCAGGTCGCCCAGGCCGGCAAGGCCGGCGAGGGTGGCCGGGTGGGCGCCCATGGCCACAGCCAGCCGGGTGGTCTCCGCCAGCCCGCGGGTGGTGAGCATCGCCGCGGCGTTGTCGCCCAGGCCCATGCCCGAGGCGATGCCGACCGCCAGGGCGATGACGTTCTTCACCGCGCCGCCCAGCTCGCAGCCGATCACGTCGGTGCTGGTGTAGGGCCGGAAGTAGGGGGTGTGGCACGCCTGCTGGAAGCGGCGGGCGGCGTTCTCGTCGGGGCAGGCGATGGTGGCGGCGGCGGGCTGGCCGTTCATGATCTCAGCCGCGAGGTTCGGGCCCGACAGCACCGCGACCCGGTCCGCGCTCACGCTGGTCACCTCGGTGATGACCTGGCTCGCCCGTTCCCCGCTGCCGAGTTCGATGCCCTTCATCAGCGACACGATCACGGTGTCGGGCCCGATGTGGGGCGCCCACGCGGCGAGGTTGGTCCGCAGGGACTGCGCGGGGATGGACAGCACCAGGTAGTCCGCGCCGTCCAGCGCGGCGGCCGGGTCGGTCGTGGCCGTCAGAGATGCGGGCAGCTCGACGTCCGGGAAGTAGCCGGGGTTGCGATGCGTCGCATTGATGGCGTGGGCGATCTCGTCCCGTCGGGCGTGCACGATGACGGGGCTGCCGGCGTCGGCCAGGATCTTGGCGACGGCGGTACCCCAGGACCCGGCCGAGAACACCGCCGCACGGGCGGAACGGTGCTGGCTCACTGCGCGGCCCTCTCGCCGGACGCGGGCCCGTCACCGGGGCGGCGGTCGGGCCGGGACATCCTATCGGCCGCGCCGGACCCGGCCGGAACGTCCGCGGGGCGTCGCAGTCCCGGACACCGCCACCGGCGGCAAGCGGATCGTCGTCCGCCTGCCCCTGGTCCCCGCCGAGAACCCCAAGAGAGAAGGAAGCCCCGCGTGTTCATCGACATCCCGAGCGGACTCGAAGCCGCTCTGATAGACCGTTCTCTCCCGACATGGGAACTGGACGGTTCGTTCCTGGCGACGTCCACCATGGAGCGGTACCGGACCGAGCTGAAGGGCACCCCGCAGTTCGAGGAGACCACCGCGACGCTGCGCCACGCGCTGACCGGAGAGGGCGGCGGATACGCCGTGCTGCGCCTGGGAAACCTCGCCAAGGCGCTGGGGACCGACGACGACCGGTTCCTGCGGCTGGCGACGGCCTTCGCGGCCGAGGTGGCGGTCCCCTTCTCGCCCTTCCCGCGGTGGCCCCTGTGGAAGGACATCGGGGTCAAGGTCGACAAGGACCCCGGCAAGTCCAGCGGCATCGGGTACAACGCATTCCACATGGACCTGGTGAACGGAACCTTGCCCCCGGACTACACCACGCTCCTCTGCGTTCGCCCCGACCCGCTCGGCGGCGGCCCCAGCATCCTCTCCGACGCCCACGCGGCGGTGGCGCGGCTGTCGGAGGACAGCCGCGCCCTCCTGGCCGAGACGGCCTACAACTACGGGACCTTCTTCGACCTGCACGGCGTCGGCGAGGAGTACAAGCCGTTCCCGATCCTGGACGGCTCCGACCCGGGCGGGGGGTTCGTCCGCTTCACCGCCAAGATGCTGGAGAGGTCCCAGCTCGGCCAGGCGCACGCCGACGCCGCCCGGGAGCTCGCCGACGAGCTCGTCCGGGGGCAGGTCTCCTTCATGCTCCAGCCCGGGGACTACCTCATCGTGAACCAGCGCCGCTTCCTGCACGGTCGGGAGGCACTCCACAGCGGTCAGGAGACCGTCCCGGTCGCCGACCGGCGGCTACTCCTCCAGTTGTTCCTCCGCGCGAGGGCCGGCGACAGCTCGGCCTGTGCCGGCCGACGGCACCGGTGACCCACCGAGTCCCGCCCCCGGGTCCAGCCCCCGAGCACGCGGCATGGCCACGGGGCGGGGCCCGGTCGGGCACCCCCGGAAACGGTTGCGCACCGGGCTCCTCGGGCCCGTGCGCGGATCTAGATACGCGAGTTGCGCAGCGACTGCCACACAGCGCCGGCCAGCGCCCGCGTCGCCCGTGGGACCGACAGATGCTCGTGCTCGCGGTACAGGGCCCAGTTGTATTGCACGAGCGACAGTTTGTTGGAGGACAGCGATCCCGCCTGGTGGGTCCTGTACACCGCAAGCGGCTCAGCCAGGCCCCGGGCGTCAGCGCCGTCCCGCATGATCGACAGCCAGAGAGCGTAGTCCTGGCGCTTGCGCAACTCCGGCATCAGCCTCGTGCCCAGGACATTGCGGTCGTACATGGCGGTGAGAGCACCGATGTGGTCCTGGACCAGCATCGCGCGGTAGTCCACGAGCTCCCGCGCATGGACCACCCGCCCGTTCGGGACCCAGTCGGTGCTCTCGCCGTCGTAGGCGGCGTCCATCTTGAAGTACGAGGTGAACGTCAAAGGCGCAGTGGCCTCCACAGCGAAGGCGAGCTGCTTCTCGGTCTTCTCCGGAAGCCACATGTCGTCGCTGTCGAGAAAGGCGATGTAGTCCCCCGCGGGCCCGCTCGATCGCGAGGTTGCGGGCCCGGCCCGCACCGCCCCGTTCGGGTGCCGACTTCGGCAGGACGCGCTTGTCCTGCTCGGCGAACTCGCGGAGCAGGTCCATGGAGCCATCGGAGGACTGGTCGTCGGTGACCAGCAGCTCCAGGTCGCTGTGGGTCTGCGTGAGCACCGATCGGACGGCTGCGCCGAGGGTGGCCGCCGAGTTGTACACGGGCATCACGACAGACACCAGGGGCACAGCGCTTCTCCTTGCCAGACCAGGAACGACGGTCCATTCAAGCACCGCAATCGAGTAGGAGCTGCCATGCAGATAGTTGTTGCTGGTCAGGGCTACGTAGGGCTTCCACTGGCCGTGCGCGCCGCAGAGGTGGGTCACCGTGTCGTCGGCTACGATGTGGACCCGCACCGCGTCCAGCAGCTCGCCGCCGGCCAGTCCTACGTGGAGGACGTGGCCTCCTCGCGGCTGCGCGCAGTGCTGGACTCCGGGGTCTACTCCGCGACCGCCGATGCTGCCGCGCTGGCCGGCTTCGACATCGCGGTGATCACCGTGCCGACCCCGCTGCGGGACGGCGTGCCCGACCTGACCTACATCGAATCCTGCGCCCGGACGCTGGGCGAGCACCTTCGCCCCGGTGCGACGGTGGTTCTGGAGTCCACGACCTATCCCGGCACCACCGAGGAACTGCTGCTTCCGATCCTGGAGAAGGCGTCGGGCCTCAAGGGCGGGGTGGACTTCCTGGCCGGATTCAGTCCTGAGCGTATCGCTCCGGGGAACAAGCGGTGGTCGTTCGACGGGACGCCGAAATTGGTCTCCGGAATCGACGCCAAATCACTCGATGTGATCAAGGGTTTCTACGACGGCATCTTTCAGACCACGGTTCCGGTGTCCGGGACCAAGGTCGCCGAGCTGGCCAAGCTGATCGAGAACGTCTTCCGGTTCGTCAACATCTCCATGGTCAACGAGATGGCGATGCTGGCCGCTTCCCTCGGCGTGAACATCTGGGAGGCGATCGACGCCGCCGCGACCAAGCCCTTCGGATTCACGCGGTTCACCCCAGGGCCGGGAGTCGGCGGGCACTGTCTGCCCGTCGACCCGTTGTTCCTCTCGTGGAAGGTCCAGCAGGAGCTTGGCGTCCCTTTCCGGTTCGTGGAACTCGCCGACGACGTGAACCGGCACATGCCCGACTACGTCGTCCGGCGTCTCGTGGAAGCACTTGACAAGCGCGGCATGCCCGTCAGCGGATCTCGGATTCTGCTGCTTGGCCTGACCTACAAGTACAACGCCACCGACCTTCGCAATTCCCCTTCGGCACGTGTCGCCGAACTTCTCATCGACCTCGGCGCCGAGGTCCGCGGCGCCGAACCCAACATCCCGGACGGCGACAGCACCAAGCTGAACGTGCCTCGGGTCGATGCGAGCCCGGACGAGGTCGCAGCCGCTGATGCAGTGGTTCTTCTCATGGACCACCCGCGATTCGACCTCCCGATGATCGAGAAATGCGCAACCTATGTTCTCGACTGCCGAAACCGCCTTTCCAGGCCGAACGTCGAGACTCTTTAGCTTCTCGAAATCCCCCGGACCCGCCGCCAATCCTCCATCCCCGGGAGTTGTCTTGCGCGACGAATGGGAAAACGCCCACACGGACTACACCATGCCCGCGCAGCGTCAAATTCCTGCCTCGCTGGCCGAAAGTGAGAGCGACTGGCGCCACTACCTGGAGCGCTCAACCCCCAACGGCTGGCTGATACGGCATAACGCGATGACCGAAGCGCTCGTCAGCGGAAAGCCGATGTACCTGCTGCACACCACCAAGGACATCGACGCCATCCGCATCAGCCGGCAGTTGCACGTCTCCACCGGATGCCTGGTCGGAGCCCTGTACTGCTCGCCTCTCGTCAGTCAGCGTGAGGGACTGCGCCCCAACAACCTCGGCACCTACCTGATGCGGACGAAGCCTTCCACCACGCCCATGGTCTTCGAGGTCATCCCGGACGCCCCAATCCGGCCCAAGGGCGTCGACTACCTGCATCTCGGTGCCATCCACCTGCGTACCTACGAGCGCTACCAGAGCTTCCTGACCCTGGCCGAGAACGACCAGCTCGACCACGCCGTGCTGACCGGGCTGCGTTCCGCGGCCGTGTTCCTCGACGCCGCCCTGCGCAACGCCGCCGGCCATGCCACTCCGGCACCCGAGTTCATCGACCAGTTGTCCGACGCCGTGGCCCACGTGCCGTTCCTCGGCTACCTGTACTTCGAGGTTCTGTCCGAATACCTGATGCTCCACTCCGTTACTCCGGAGACCAAGACCTATGCTCAGGCGGGAGAGCTGAACAACTGGCTCTACAAGCGACTCGCCTTCGCCGCCGTGGACGGCATGGACCAGTTGTTCGACCTGGCCCGTTTCAATCCGCGCTATCACCGGCTCGTCCAGCTCATCGAAGGCATGGAACCAGCTCTCGGCCAGGGAGTCACCGAGTACGTCCGGCGACGACTGTCCCACCTGTTCGCCCGGACCGCGCTGCACCCGTCCCAGGATGCGGCGTCGGTCACCTTCCTGGGCGCTGATCTCAGCACGCTCCGGAACGTCGCGCCTGGACTGATCGGGCAGATGATCTTCCGCGAGATCCGCTACATGCCGCGCTACCAGCAGCTCTACCACTGCTTCGAGAAAGCCAAGGCTCTTGAAGCATGGGACTACTGGAACAGCGAGGGAATACCCACACCCTTCAACGGAGTCCTCCCCAAGGGAGAGATAGGGATAAATCCCGTCTACCCCAGGTCGACAGTCAGAGCATGGACGGCAGAACAGGACAGTAAGGGCTGCTTACATCCGGCCGAGGAGGTCTCGGCCGTCTTCACGCCGCACCTGGCGTCGTGGTGGGCGCCACCTCGTCAGCGCGAGATGCGGAACGCCACCGATGATTCACGAGTCGAGTTGGCCCTGGGAGCCCCATCTCCGATTCCCACCCGACGGTCATCCATTAATGGAGTTTCCGCATGACCACCAAACTCCTGAACATCTTGACCGGAATCAACCGCACCTCCGTGCCTTCGTCCGGGAGCATGATCCTCGTCAACGATCTCTACGGCGCGATGCCTGACACCCATACGACCTTCCTGGGCAGGGCGCCGGTCGATCAGGCTTGGAAGGCCGCGTTCGATCATCTGATCACCCTCTCCACGACGAAACGCCCTCACGGCCCCGACTTCGACCCCTACGTTGACGAGTTGACACGTGAGGTCGGTGCGCTCATCGAGAAGATCCAGCCGAACGCCATTCACGCCCAGTACCTCGGGTTCGCTCTCAGCCTGGCCTTCACCCGAACGGCCGGCAACATCCCGATCATCGCCATCGCCCACGGCCCCGACGTGATGGTGGCCGAGCGCAGCGCATCGGAACGCGAGGCCATGAATGAAGTTGCTGCCGCAAGCGCCGCGATCGTCGCCCCGACCTCCGCCCTCGCCGACCGCATCGACCGTCTCACCGGACGCCGATTCACCGATCGACTCACCGTCATCCCGTGGGGTATCCGTTTGAGCGATGCCCGGGTACGCGATCAACCGCCTACTGGAATCGGACCCCTGTCTCTGGTGCACGCCGGTCGCCTGGACGACAACAAATCCACGATCACCGCCGTCGAAGCCCTCGCATTGACCGATCAGCCGCACCACTTGACCGTGATCGGCAAAGGACCCCTACGAGAGCATCTGGAACAGCGGGCTATCGAACGCGGGCTGCGGGACCGGGTCCATTTTGTTCCGTTCCTGCCCCGCGCCGAACTGTGGCGCCGTCTGCCGAACTTCGACGCCTTCGTCTTCACGACCAGAGGTCTGGAGGCGTTCGGGCTTGTCCTCCTTGAGGCCCAAGCCCACGGACTCCCGGTTGCCTACTCCGAGCTTCCCGGTGTGAGGGAAATTCTCGGGAGCGCTGGCGTTGCCTACACTCCTGGCAACCCGCGCTCGCTGGCCGTGGCCCTAGACGAGCTGGGCCGGGACTTCCACCGGCGCAAGGCCCTGGCCAAGGTGGCTCTCAGCAACGCGCGCCGATACGACATCAGTACCACCGGCCGCCAGCTTCGCGAACTGACGCTCCGCGTTACCTCCTGACCCCGGTGTTTCGAGACCGGCCTCGGGACTGGTGAGGTCGCGCGTTCAGGTGTCGCGTATTCCGGCTTCGCCTTCGACCGCGACGGCTTGCTCGTCCTGCGCGGCGCCCTCGCCCTCGAGGTCCGCGACCGCGTAGGCGAGGCGCCGTTCGGCTCGTGGCTACCGACCGGACCTCGGGCCGGGACCGCTCGGTCGACAGCAAGGACGGCTTCCGCGCCGTCGTCGCCCTGGACGACGCCGAGCGCCGCCCCGGCTCGCTGACCGATCACCCGACCCTGACCGTACCCCCGCGAGAGACTGGGCCGTGACTTCCTCCACCACCTCGTACACGCCCGAAGAGCTGTTCGCGTCCACCGCGCCGTACTACGCCGCCCACCGGCCCCGCCACGCGCCCGAGTTCTACACCCTGCTCGGCGACCACTGCGGCCTCGACGGCACCCAGCGGGTGCTCGCCCTCGGCGCCGGCCCCGGCATCATCGCCACCCACCCCTGACGACACGCGCGTTGCCGCCTGGCCGACGACCTCGTCATGCGGCCAGGCCGCAGTGCAGTCTTGAGACACTCCCAGGCTGGAACAGGTTGGGTGGACGAGCTGATCGCCGTGCACGAGGCGGCGCAGGGAGTTCCCGCACGAGCGGGTGCACTCCACCCTGCGGGTCTACCTCGCCAACGACCGCCTCGATGAGCAGGCGCCGGTGAACCGGCCCGGGCTCACGCCGGTCGCCAAGTGGATGGATCGCTGCTTCGACTGCTTCGCCCTCACCGTCGGCGCCTACATTCTGCCGACCTCCCTACTGAAGGAGCACGGGGCCTGGTACACCTGCGCAGCGTTCAACGTGCCGGAGAAGCTCGCGTTCGGAAACCTGCTGCGCGAGCGCGCCACCGACGTCATCGCCCGCGCCAACTCCTCCGCCTACGTAGCCCGGGTGCGGGCCGGCGGCGGACTCAAGGCCCTCCACGACGTCGTTCCCCGCTCCTACACCGAGCAGACGACGTGCACCAGCTTCTGCGACTCCTGCACACTGCTGATCGACCGTCACGACGCAGCCACCGGTGCCACGACCGGCCACCGTACCGATCCGGTCATCCCCGTCGCCTCCCTGCTGAGCCGCACGAACGCGGCGAGGGCTGTCCGGTGACCGTGGAAACCGCAGGCGTGACCACCGAGGCGCTGGTGTGGATTACCGGGAAGCCCCGCGAGGCGTGTGCACGCCCCGAGGCCCTCCTGGAGCGGGACCTCGGAGTGGACAGCCTGACCCTGGTCGAACTGGTGGAGACCCTCCAAGACCGACTCGCCATTACTGTCCCCGACGAGGTGACCGCCCGTGTCCGCATGGTCGCAGACTTGCAGGATGCAGTGGGCCGGCTCGTGGCCGCCGCAGCCTCCTCGTCCGCGACGACTTCAGGGACCAGTACATGAGCGAACGCGTCATCTCCCCCCGCAACCGTGGCTTCCTCTTCCTCGACTCCCACCCGGCCGGCTGCGAACGCCTGGTGGAAGACATGTGGCAAGCCGTCCCCGCCCCCACGGCACCAGTTGCCCAGCGGGGCCCGGTGGCACTGATCATCGGGTCCTCTGCCGGATACGGGCTCGCCGCCACCATCGCCGGGCTCGCCCGCGCCGGGATCCGCGGCATCGGCGTCTGCTTCGAGAAGGCACCCACTGAGCGGCGCACCGGCACGGCCGGCTGGTACCGCACCGCCGCCACCGCCGAACTCGCCCGCCAGCACGGCCGGGAGATGGTCTTCCTCAACGGTGACGCCTTCTCCGACACGATGAAGAACCAGGTAGCCGACCTGATCGAAAAACGATACAGCGGCAGACTGGACTACCTGATCTACTCGGTGGCCGCTCCTCGCCGCACCGACCCGGACACCGGTGCCACGTACGCCTCTGTCCTCAAGCCGATCGGCGACGCCTACCGCACCAAAACGCTCGTCTTCGACGACCAGGGCACGCCGGAGGTACGGGAGGTTGAGACCGGGCCGGCCGAGGGCGACGACGTCGAGCAGACCATCGCCGTCATGGGCGGCGTCGACTGGGAGCGGTGGATCGACCACCTCGCCGACCGCGAGCTGCTCGCCGACGGCTTCACCACCGCCGCCCTGTCCTACATCGGCTCCTCACTGACCGCGGCGATCTACCGGCAGGGCACCATCGGAGCCGCCAAAGCACACCTTGAGCAGACGGCCCGCACCCTGAATGAGCGCCTGGACAAGCTGGTCGGCGGGCGGGCGGTGACCTCCGTCAACGGCGCGGCTGTCACCCAGTCCTCCACCGCTATCCCCGGCATTGCCCTCTACGTCGGCCTGTTGCGCGGTGTCCTCGGCGACGCAATGGTGCCGCCGATCGCGCAGCTCACCGAAGTGTGGGACCAGCTCACCGGCGTTCGGCCTCCCGAACTGGACAACGAGGGACGCGTACGGCTCGACACCTGGGAGCTGGCCCCCGACGTTCAGGCAGCCGTCACCGAACGCTGGCAGCAAGTCACCACCGACACCATCACCGAACTCGCCGAACTCGGCTGGTTCCAGGCTGAAGTCCGTCGCCTGTACGGCCTCTCCGTACCCAGCATCGACTACGCCGCTCCGGTCGAAACCCACATCCCCTGGCCCGACCCCACTCTCTGACGCCCCTTGGAGGAACGCCATGCGCCTGCCGTCCAACGACACTCTCATCAGCTGGCAGCAGCAGCTCGAACAGGAACTGGCCCGCTTCGCGGACACCGAACTGCGCCAGGCCACCGGCCGGATCAGCGAGCCGGACGTTCACGATGCCGCCGCGGCCTACCTGACCCGCCCCAGCAAGCGGCTGCTCGGCATGGCGTTCCTCCACGCCGCCCACACCCTGGGCGTCGATGCCCACCGCGATGACTTGGTCGCCGTGGCGGCCGCGCTGGAGATCCGGCACGGTGCGATTCTTCTGCACGACGACATCGTCGACGGAGACACCCAGCGCGGCGGCCACCCCACCGCCCACCACACCCTGCGTGCCGCCGGACGCCGGCCGGCCCGGCAGCGTCAACGGGGCACAGGGAGCGCCCGTGCCGCCGGGCCCCGGGTCGCAACCGCTACGCGTCGAACCAGCGGTCCCGCGCCAGTTCCTCCGTGCGGGACGGGTCCTCCAGCAGTGCCGCCACCTCGAAGCGGCGCGGCCACTGGCCCGCCGCCCAGGCCAGGCCCGCCGCCACGCCCTCCAGGGTCGATGCGTGGATCACGCCGTCCTGGGTGCGCCGCCAGTCCAGTTCGACGCCGCCCGCCACCAGCTCCTCGTGCTCGACGTACGTCGCAGGGGTGCCGCTCCCGAGCAGGACGTGGACCGACTCCGGGACCTCGTGTTCCTCGCCCTCCGTGGTCACCTCCGCCGAGACCGCCTCGCCCAGGCGGCGGACCTGGAACAGCTCCGCCAGCTCCGCCGCCCGTGACGGCGCCACCGGCAGCAGCGGCAGGCCCGCCGTCAGCGGGAGCAGATCCGGCGCGTCCGCCACCACCGCGTCCGAAGCGTCGACGACCCGTACCTCGCCGTCGACGACCGCCCGCAGCTCGTCAGGGAGCGTGACCTGATCCGGGTCGAGGTACGCCAACGCCGTGTACAGGGCGTGGAGTTGCGCACCGGACACCTCGCGAGAGGGATCTGCGAGCCGGCCGAGCAGCTCCGCCGCCCCGCCCGGTTCTTCCAGCAGCGCGGCCAACGACGTGCGCACGCCCAGCGCACGCAGCACCTGCACGTCCTCGAAGCCCGTCGCGTCCGCCGTGTCGTACAGACCGGCCAGCAGCGGATCGCCGCCCGCCGCCCGCAGACCCGCCGGGCGGCGCCCGTCCAGCACCGGATGGTCCCGCAGCCACCACGCCGTGTACGGGCGCACGGTCTCCGTCGTCCCGTCCGGGAGCAGGATCCGTACGGACTGGGTCAGCGCGTCCCGCAGCGGCGGCTGCGCCAGCAGCGCCAGCGCGCGGGGCCAGCAGTCGTCGTCCACCAGGTCCAGATCCCGTACGGCGACGATCTCCGTGGCGACCGGCGGCACCGGCGTCTGAGGCAGCCGGTCGAGCACGTCCTCGCACCACACGTCGACCGCGTCCAGCAGACCCGCGTCGTCGGGCTCGGCGAAGTCCCCTTCGCGGGGCTCAAGTTCATCGGGGTCGAGGACCACATCCGTGGCCCGCACGAGAGCGAAGTTCGCCAGCACACCGCACGCGGCCAGCGGCTGCTCGCCCCACCGCTCGGCCAGCTCGCCGTCGCAGAGCGCCAGTTCGTCCTCGCGCATCACCGAGGCGAACGGGCTGCCCGGCAGCACCAGTTCACCCGCAGGAGCGAACTCGCCGTCCTCGTCCGGCAGCGCCAGCGCGCCCAGCCACGGCTCGTCCCCGGGCTCGATGCCCGCATCCCGTACCAGCGCCAGCACCGTCTCGGCGAGCTCCTCCGCGTCCAGCGCGGCACCGTCCCCGACTCCGTCGTACCAAACCTCGCCGGCGTCCAGCGAACCGGCCACCGCCGCTCGCACCTGCGGCGTCGTCAGCACGGCGCGCGGCGTCGCGGGCAGCGCGCCCAGCTTCTCCAGGAGCGGATGCGCGGCCTCCGGGTGGACCACCTTCAGCCCGAGCCGCGCGAGATGCGGCGGGGTCTCGGCCAGCGGCAGCAGCGTCTGGCGGGGCCCGATCGTCGTACGCCCGTCGGCAAGCGGCACCGGCAGCCCGGTCAGCCTGTCCGGGTCGACCCCGGCGAGGCTGTCGTACAGCCGCTGCCACCAGCCGGGCTCGCGCTCAAGACCCGCGAGCCGGTCGATCGCCTCGGTCAGCGGCACCCGCGCCACGCCGAGCGTGCGCAGCTCCACGCGGCGCTCGAGACCCGCGGGCAGCAGGCTCGGCAGCACCTCGGCCAGCACACGGACGGTATCCGCGCCCGCGCCCTCCAGGACCTCCGCCTCGATCGGCCGCAGCCCGGCGGAGACATCCTCACGGTCCGGCAGCCCGGTGTCCCCGGACCACTCGCCGGACACATCGCGCGGCAGCGCCGCCTCCAGGAACGCCGTACGCGGCAGCAGCCGAAGGATCGCCTCCCGCAGCGCGCCGTCCAGCGCGCCCTTGCCCAGCGGACCGGGCACCAGGTCGATGGTGCCGACGGTCACCGGCTGCCAGCTGCCGAGGAGTTCGGCGTACGCCCCGGCCGCCTTCCGCACCAGGAAGTCGGTGAGCGGCCCGGGCGCCGGGTGGCGGCGGGTGGTGTCCAGCGGCAGCGAGGCGATCAGCAGCGCGGGCACGCCGAGAGGTTCGTCGGTGGGCGTGGGCGCGTGCACCACAGGGGCGGTACGCGGCCGGGCCGGCGCGCCCTCCTCGTCCACGGGCACGGCCCAGGTGACGGTCCAGTACGGCCGCAGCCGCTCCTCGACGGGCCGGTCCGCGAGCAGCGCGGGCTCGATGGCGCCGCCGTGGCTCACCACCCGCCAGCGCCGGTCGCCCTGCACGCTGTCCTCGATGTGGACGTACGGGCCGTGCTCGGAGCGCCTCAACACCCGTACGCCGCCCGGGGTTTCGACGACGATCTCGGTCAGGCCGGTCAGCGTGAGCAGCAGCGCGTCGTCGATCCCGGCGAGCAGCCGCTCCACCAGATCGACCGCGGCCCCGTCCCGCAGCGGCAGCACGACGACCGTGTCGTACCCCTCGGGAGCCGTACCCTCGGCAGGCAGCGGCAGGCGCAGCAGCGGTACGTGTCCGTCGCGGCGGCGCAGCTCGTCGCCGAGCCCGGGGCTCGCCTTGGCCGCCTGCTGGGCCAGTTCCCTGGCCTCGGCCAGGGACCAGCGCACGCCTCCGTGCCGGCCGATGACGGCGGGCTCGTCGCTCACCGCGAGGACGGCCGCGAAGCCGACGCCGAAGCGGCCGACGGCGGCCTCGTGGCCTTCGCGCTTGGCCGAGGCCCGCAGCGTGCTCAGCGATTCGACGCCGGTCGCGTCGAGCGGCGCGCCGGTGTTCGCGGCGGCGAGGACAGCGGGCTCGTCGCCCGTGCCGGGCCGCAGGGTCAGCCGGAGCCGGCCCGGCACGCGGGCGCGGGCCGCGGCGTCCGCGGCGTTCTGTGCGAGTTCGACGACAAGGCGGTCACGGTAGCCGCCGAGGGCCAGATCCTCCTCGGCGTTGGCGTCCTCACGGAAGCGGGCGGGACTGGCCCCCCACGCGTCGAGCACCCCGCGCCGCAGCCGCGCCGTCCCGAACGGGTCCGCCCACTCGGTCGTCCTGACGCTCACGCTGTGACTCCGCTCTCTCCGGTTGACCCGCAGTCTGCGTGCGGACCATGGGCGGCCCGCAGTCTGCGTGCGGACCATGGGCGGCCTGACCGTGACCCCACGTGCCGTGCACCCGCGGTCGACCCGCCCACTGCTTATGCGGCCGAAGGTACCGCGAACTGCGCGCTCAGCACTCCGCAGGAACCCGCGAGCTGTCGGAAGCGGACTACGAGTGGCCGAGATCCTCCGACTCGCCGTCCGGCTCCGAGGAGACCGAACCGCCTTCGCGGGCCGGACGCAGCGGGAACTCGTCCGTGCCCATCGAGTCGAAGACATGCGGCGCCGGCTGCGGCGGCTTCGGCATCACAGCCGCCTCGGAGTGCGCGCCGCAGCCGTACGACAAGGACACGACGCGCCCGTCCGCCGGTGAGAACTCATTCGCGCAGATACCGAAGGCCTGCCGCAGGGAGCCCGCCAGCGGAACGAGGAAACCGCAGCTCGCACAGGACGCGGGGGCCGCCTGCGCCATGGGGGTCTGCGCGCCGAAGGACTCGTCCCAGCGGTCCGCGGCGACGTGCAGCCCGTACCGGGACAGCACGCGGGCCCGGCGCATGCCGAGCTCCTCCGCGACCGACGCGATCGCACCGCGGCCGTTGGCGACGCTCTCGTCGATGGGCCTGCGCTCGGTGAGTTCCGCGTCCTCCGCCTCGACCCGCTCGACCAGGTCGTGGGACGGCGGCACGGTCTCGGCGACCACGGAATTCGGCGGGGGCACGTCCTCGCCCGTGAAGCCGGGCTCCAGCCGCAGATCCTCCGCCTCGGTGGGCAGCAGATCGCCGGGGCCCAGGTCGCCGGGCCGCAGCCGCTCGCTCCACGGCACCCACTCGGGCGCGAGCAGCGAATCGGGGCCGGGGAGCAGGACGGTTTCGTCCAGCGTGACGATCTTGGCGCGGGAGGCCCGCGTGACGGTCACCGCCCAGCGCCAGCCGCGGTATCCGAGTTCCTTGGCCTCGAAGAAGTGCGTGACCACACGGTCACCCTCCGCGACCAGGGATACATGCTCGCCGACCACCCCAGGGGCCGCGGCCTCTTCGGCCGCCGACCGGGCAAGGTCTACCGCCTCGGCGCACAGGCGGTCAGGGGTCCGGCTTCGCGTCGTCGCTGCACTCACAGGTCTCGCTTCTCTCCTACGCCGTCTCACGGGTGCGCCGGCCGATTCGCGAGGTACGGGCCGCAGGCGGAGCGGACCAGGGGGCCGCATCGACGTCCGCGCCCAGACCAACCTGTCTCGGGCACACCTATCGTCATCCATTCTGCGGGATGCCGAAGAGGCGCGCGGCCGAGAACTACCGCCGGTGGCGCGCTACGCACGCTACCCCCTCTGTCGCTCCCCGCCCACATGCCCGCCCCAACAAGGGGCGAACAACGGCGCATCGCGGTTCGCCTCGGCAGGGCTTGGGGCACTATGACGGGGTGGCAGCCGTGAGGTCGTCCGAAGGACCCGGTGCGCTCAGCAGAGCAGGCCGGGCGGTCGGCCGCGCCCTGCATCTGCCGTTCACCGGAACGGCGCGCGGCATCCGCAAGGCGACGCACGCGCACGGCGCGGGCGAGTCGGGGCTCGGGAAGCTGATCGAGCTGCATGCCGTGAACGGCGCGGGCGATGTCATGATCACCGTCGCGCTGGCTTCCACGGTCTTCTTCTCCGTACCGACGGACGAGGCACGCGGCCGTGTCGCGCTCTACCTCGCCATCACGATGGCGCCCTTCATCCTGCTGGCCCCCGTCATCGGACCGCTTCTGGACCGCATCCCACACGGCCGCCGAGCGGCGATGGCGGGCGCGATGCTCACCCGAGCGGTACTGGCCGTGACCATGTCGGGCGCGGTGGCGACGGGCGGCCTCGAGCTGTATCCGGCGGCGCTGGGGGTGCTCGTCGCGTCGAAGGCGTACGGAGTGGTGCGCAGCGCGGTCGTGCCCCGGTTGCTGCCGCCGGGCTTCTCCCTGGTGAAGGCCAACTCCCGGGTGACGCTGGCGGGGCTGCTGGCGACGGGTGTCGCGGCACCGATCGGGGTGGGGCTGCAGAAGGTCGGGCCGCAGTGGCCGCTGTACGGGGCGTGCGCGCTCTTCCTGCTCGGGACGTACTGGGCGTTCACGATGCCGGCCAAGGTCGACTCGGCGAAGGGCGAGGCCAAGGCGCACATGCTCACCCACGGCGAGAAGAAGCCCAGTCTGCGTACGGTCGGACCCTCCGTACTGCACGGGCTGGAGGCAAACGCCGCCTTCCGCGCGCTCTCCGGATTCCTGATCTTCTTCCTCGCGTTTCTGCTGCGCGAGCATCCGCTGCCCGGGCAGAGCGCGGCGGTGTCCCTCGGGATAGTGGGTGTGGCGGCCGGCGTCGGCAACGCGCTCGGCACGACGGTCGGAGCCTGGCTGAAGGCCCGCGGCCCGGAGATGATCATCGCCACGGTGCAGGCGGTGGTGCTGGCCGCGGCGATCGCCGCGGCGGTGTTCTTCGGCGCGGGCATGGTGGCGGTGCTGGGCGCGACGGCGGGTCTGTGCCAGGCGCTGGCGAAGCTGTCCCTGGACGCGCTGATCCAGCGGGACGTCCCGGAACAGGTGCGTACCTCCGCGTTCGCCCGCTCCGAGACGCTGCTGCAGATGGCCTGGGTCGCGGGCGGCGCGATCGGCATCGCGCTGCCGCTGAACGGAACGCTGGGCATGTCGGTCGCGGCGGGAATCGTCGCGCTCGGCGCGCTGACGACGGTGAGGGGCCTCCTGGCCGCGGCCCGCCACGGCGGCATGCGACGTGCTCGGGTGGCCTGAGGCGCGGTACGCGGGCACAGCGGTACGCGGGCACAGCGGTACGCGGGGGCGACACGTACAGCGCGGCACGCCGGGGCGACGCGCCAGTGCCTTGACCGCATGCGCTGCCATTGGCGCGTCCTTCGGCCGCGCCGGCCTCAACCGCCGTACGGGCCTGATTCGAGGCCCGTACGGTCAACCCTCGCGGCACGCCGTACCCGGGCGTCGCGGGGCGCGGGGGGCCCGATAGCCTTCGGACCATGACCGTTGCGTTCTTCTCGGGCAAGCGCCGCCGGGCCGCTGCCGCTCTCGGTGCCGTCTCCGCCGGGCTCCTCGTACTCTCCGCCTGCGACAAGCCGACACCGCTCGCGACCGTGACGGTCGGGACGGACTCGGTGCACACCGAGGCGACCTGCTACAACGACGGCAAGGCCATCAAGGAGTCCTTGATCCAGAGCTGCCTGAACAAGAAGGCCGAAAAGGTCGTCAAGGTCGCGATGGACGACAAGGTCCGCTTCGGCGTCGACCCGGAGATCGCGGACCACGGCTGGACGCTGTTCATCGGCGGCCAGCAGGCCGAGCAGGAGCCGTACAAGAAGTCGTACCGGACCATTCCGGGCAACGCCTTCTTCGCCTCGCAGACCGGTGAGACCTCGAACAAGGCCCAGGTCAGCATCGTGGAGACGAACGGCAAGAAGCTCGTCGGCATCTGGCACTTCCAGCTCGAAAAGGACTCCTGACCCGGAGGACCGTGCCGTGCGCGTACTGGTGGTGACCGCGGTGACGGCGGAGGCGGACTCCGTCGCCGCGGGGCTGACCGGTCCCGTACTCGACACTCGGCAGCTGCCCGGCGGGTACGCGCTGTCCCGCCACGGCACCGTGGACGTGCTCGCCGCCGGTGTCGGACCCGCCGCCGCCGCGGCCGCGACCGCCACCGCGCTCGCCCTCGACGCCTACGACCTGGTCGTCTCCGCCGGGATCGGCGGCGGCTTCCAGCCCCACGCCCCCATCGGCGCGCTTGTCGTCGCCGACGCGATCGTTGCCGCCGATCTCGGCGCCGAGACCCCCGACGGCTATCTGCCCGTCGACGAACTCGGCTTCGGCCGCAGCACCCATCGTCCGCCGGCCGCACTGTCCCAGCAGACGGCGGACACACTCGACGCCGTGTACGCGCCCGTCCTCACCGTCTCCACCGTGACCGGCACCGCCGCCCGCGCCGCCGAGCTGAGGAACCGTCACCCCCGTGCCGCCGCCGAGGCGATGGAGGGCTTCGGCGTAGCGGAGGCCGCCGCCGCCCACTCCGTGCCGGTCCTCGAAATCCGCGCGGTCTCCAACGCCGTCGGCCCGCGCGACCGCGCCACCTGGCGCATCGGCCAGGCACTGGACTCGCTGCGGTACGCCTTCCAGCTGCTCAACCCACTCCTCGAGGAGTCGCCGTGACCCTGCAGATCGCGTACTCGCCCTGCCCGAACGACACCTTCGTCTTCGACGCCCTGGCGCACCGCCGGGTGCCCGGCGCGCCCGCCCTCGATGTGACCTTCGCGGACATCGACATCACCAACGGCATGGCGGAGCGCGGTGAGTTCGACGTGCTGAAGGTCTCGTACGCCGTACTGCCGTGGGTCCTCGACGAGTACACGCTGCTGCCCTGCGGCGGCGCGCTCGGCCGCGGCTGCGGTCCGCTGGTGCTCACCAAGCAGCCCGGCACCGATCTCACCGGGAAGACCGTCGCCGTGCCGAGCGAGCGCTCGACCGCGTATCTGCTCTTCCGGCTGTGGGCCGCGGACATCGTCCCGGGCGGCGTCGGCGAGGTCGTCGTGATGCCGTTCCACGAGATCATGCCGGCCGTGCGCGACGGCAAGGTCGACGCCGGACTCGTGATCCACGAGGCGCGGTTCACCTACCAGAACTACGGACTGCACTGCCTCGCCGACATGGGCGAGCACTGGGAGTCGACGACCGGCCTGCCCATCCCGCTGGGCGCGATCATCGCCAAGCGGTCGCTGGGCGCCGAGACCCTGAAGCTGCTGGCCGATTCCATCCGCACCTCGGTGCGGATGGCGTGGGACGACCCGACGGCCTCGCGGCCGTACGTACTCGAGCACGCCCAGGAGATGGACCCGGTCGTGGCCGACCAGCACATCGGGCTCTACGTCAATGAGTTCACCGCCGACCTCGGCGACGACGGGCACGCGGCGGTACGCGGACTGCTCACGCGCGCCGCGGCCGAGGGACTCGTACCGCCCCTCGGCCGCGATGCGCTCAGTTTCGTGTAGCCGCTGCGTACAGCCGCCAGGGCTGCCCTAGACGTCCAGCTGGTCCGCTACCGCCCGCAGCAGGCCCGCGATCTTGCCGCCGTGCACCTTGTCGGGGTACCGGCCGCGCTCCAGCATCGGCGTGATGTTCTCCAGCAGGGTCGTCAGGTCCTGCACGATGGACGCCAGCTCGTCGGGCTTGCGACGCTGGGCCGCTGCCACGGAGGGGGTCGGGTCGAGAACTGTCACCGAAAGTGCCTGGTCACCACGTTGTCCTGCCACGACGCCGAACTCGACGCGCTGGCCCGGCTTGAGCGCGTCGACCCCCGTGGGGAGCACCGACGAGTGAACGAAGACGTCGCCGCCGTCGTCGCGGGAGAGAAAGCCGAAGCCCTTCTCGCTGTTGAACCATTTGACCTTGCCGGTAGGCACGTCTGTCCTCGTCCTCGTACTCGTTGGGTCGCTTGCGGCGCCTGAACTCGGGCACCGAAAACGGCTCTGGATAGCACTACAGCGGGTCGTCTGACCCGCCACCCCCAAGGCTAATGGTCCAGGGGCTGGTGACAAGACGTCGCCGAACGGTTCCTCCGCGCAAGGAACTACCCTGGCCGGATGACTGCTACTCCTCCCGCACCCGGTGACGGGCTGGTGCGCGTCGGCGCGATCGTCTTCATCGTCGGCGCTGTGGCCACTCTGGTCACCCTTGCCCCGCTGTTCCTGGGGACCGAGCCCTTTCCTTCGATCGCGTACGCGGTCTGCATGCTGATGGGCGTGGGGTTCCTGATCGCCGCGGCGGGTGTACTGCGCTCGATCGCCGCGCAGCGCCGACAGGCCAAATCCGCGTTCTAGTTCCGGCTGGTTCCGGCTGGTCCGGGCTGGTTCCGGTTGGTTCCTGCCAGTTCCTGCCAGTTCCGGCTGTAGCCGCGCAGCCAGTCCGGGAACGCTGTCAGATCGTCCAGGATCACGTCCGCGCCGGCCTCACGCAGTTCCGCCGCGTCGCACGGGCCGGTCGGCACGGCGACCGCGAGTGCCTCGGCCGTGTGCGCGCCGCGTACGTCTCCGGTGTGGTCGCCGACGTACACGCTCGCGCCGTGCTCACGCAACGCCTCCGCCTTGGCCTCCGCCCACAGCCAGCCGATGACCTCGTCCGGAGCGATGCCCAGGTGGGCGAGGTGGAGTTTGGCGTTCGGCTCATGCTTTGCGGTGACCACGATGGCGCGGCCGCCGAGCTCCTGGACGGCGGCGACGGCCTCGCGGGCGCCGGGCAGGGCGAGGGTCGGCTCGATCGCGTACGTGGGGTAGATCTCGCGGTAGCGGTCGCCCATCTCCTGTATCTGCTCCTGGGGGAACCAGTGCGCCAGCTCCAGTTCGAGAGGCGGCCCGAGCCGGGTGACGGCCAGGTCGGCGTCGATCCACACCCCGGTCTCGGCCGAGAGCGCACGGTACGCGGCGTGGATGCCGGGCCGGGAGTCGATCAGCGTCATATCGAGGTCGAAGCCGACCGTCAGCGGATGCGTAGCCATGGGGGCCATTGTGCCCATCCGGCCGCGCGGGCCCGATGCCGAGACTCAGCCAGGCCTTACCAGCCCCGGGCCTGCTCGCCCGGGAGCAGAACGCACACGGTGAAGGCGGCCGTGGGCGGTATCCGGGCCCCCGACGCGCCCAAGCGCTTCACCGTTCTGAGTCACCGCCTCCGCGCCCGCCACACCAGGAAGAGGGCGGTGGCGACGGCCGCCCCCTTCACGACCCACGGCCAGGTCCCGGTGAGCGCGTCGCGCATCCCGTTCTCCGGGATCGGTTCGCCCCAGCGGCCGTTCACCCGGCCCCAAAGCCAGACCAGCCCGCCCACCGCGACCGCTCCCGGCAGGCCTGCCACCGCCCATTTCGCCTCGGCGCGGGACAGCTTGCGCGAGGCGTACGCGAGGAGCCAGCCGCCGCCGAGCGCAAGCCAGGAGCCGAGGACGGCGCCCGCGACGAGGAGCGCGGCGGCGAGCAGCAGGAAAGGGTTGGCGAGGCCCGTCCGTACGGACTGCGGCCCTGCACCCGCGGTACGGCGGCGGAGCCGCGGACGCCACCGGCGCGGTTCGGCCTCCGCCTCCACCGCGTCGTCGTCCTCGGCCTCCTCCTCGTACTCCTCCTGGTATCTCTTCCCGGCCTGCTCTGCGCCCCGCGCTGCCAACTCCTCCTCGGACGGCGGGGGTTTGAGTATTTCGGGGATCTCCACACCGCCGACGAACCCGGCGACACTCTCGCCCGCGCCGAACGGCCCCGGCTCGATCCGCCACCAGTCGGGCTCGCTGCCGGACGGGCCGAGCTCGTCCATCCCGGCGAGATGGGGCGGCGAAGCGCCGTACGTCATCGGCGGCCCGTCCGCAGCCCCGTGTCCCGGTACCGATCCCGATCCCCGTGCCTGTCCCGCCTCCGACGCCGACTTGCGCGGTCGCGGGATCCGGAGCCGAACCCGCCGCTGCGGTACGTCGGTCTGCGGTACGTCGGTCTGCGGCCCGGCCGGCCGTGGCCTCGGCACCGAACCGCCGCCGTCCTCCGACGCGGCCGCGACCACCTCGTCCGGCGTACCGAGCCGGCCGAGGATACGGCGGACGGCGGACGGGCTGTCGCCGCCGAACCCGGCCCGCTGCCGGTCGATCTCGCTGCGCAGCGACGACACCAGCCGCATCCGGGTGCCGGACGGCAGCTGGTACTGCTGAGCCAGGTCGCCGACCCGGCTCAGATAGTCGTAGACGAGCTGGTCGCTCTCGATCCCCACCGGCGTTCCCCTGACGTTCCCTGCCGGGCCGCCCTGTCTCCCGGGCCCGCCCTGTCCCCGACGGTAGCGCTCCAGGCACTACCGTGGGGCGGATGGGGACCATGCCCGAAGGAAGCAGTCCGAGCAGTCCAGGCAGCCCGCGCACGCTCGCCGAAGCCCTGCGCACCCGCGGCGACGAGGAGCTCGCCGTACTGCTGCGCGCCCGCCCCGATCTGCTGAACCCCGTGCCGAACGACCTGACGCAGCTCGCCACCCGGGCCGGCACCCGCGCCTCCGTCGTACGCGCCCTGGAACGTCTCGACCGGTTCACGCTGCAGACCGCCGAGGCGCTGGCCGTGGCCCCCGACCCCGCCTCGTACGACACCCTGCTCGCGCTGCTGACCGGCTACGAGGGCGACGCCACGATCGAGGCGGCCCTGCCGCACGCCGTCGGCGTGCTGCGCGCGCAGGCCCTGGTCTGGGGCGGCGACGACCGGCTGCGGCTGGTGCGCACCGCGCGCGAACTCCTCGCCCCGTCCCCCACCCGTCCCTCTCCGACCGGCCTGGGGCCGACCGTCGCCGAGGCCACCGCCGGTATGTCGCCGACCCGGCTGCAGGAGATCCTGGCGGCTGCCGGGCTGCCGTCGTCGCACGACCCGGTCTCCGCGGTCGCCGCGCTGACCTCGCTGTTCACGGACCGAACGCGGATGGAGTCGCTGCTGGACACCGCACCGCCCGATGCGCTGACGGTCCTCGACCGGCTGGTCTGGGGCCCTCCGTACGGAGAGGTGACGGCCAACCCCACGCCACCGGTGCGGTGGCTGCGCGACCGTGGGCTGCTGCTGCCCGCGTCACCGCGCACGGTCGTGCTGCCGCGCGAGGCAGCGCTGCATCTGCGGGCCGGCCGCGCGCATCGCACGCCGGAGCCGGTGCCGCCGGCGGTCACGCCGGCCGCGACCGCGTCGATCACCGCGGGCCGTCCACAGGTTGTGGACAGTACGGCGGCGGGCCAGGCGTACACCGCGCTCTCGACGGTCGAGGACCTGCTGAAGGACTGGCACGAGGGCGGCCCTGCGGTGCTCAGATCCGGCGGTCTGTCGGTACGTGACCTCAAGCGCGCGGCCACCGCACTGGACACCACCGAGCAGATGGCCGCGTTCTGGCTCGAACTCGCTTACGCAGCAGGCCTGTTGGCGTCCGACGGCGAGGCGGACGAGCGGTACGCGCCAACGCCCGCGTACGACGAGTGGCTGACCCTCCCCTCGGCGGAACGGTGGGCACCCCTCGCCGGCGCCTGGCTCAAGGCGACCCGCACACCGGGCCTGGTCGGCAGCCAGGACGCCAAGGGCCGTACGCTCTCCGCCCTCGGCCCGGACCTTGACCGCTCGGCGGCACTGGAGGTCCGCCGCCGGGTCCTCGAGCTCCTGGCCGCACTCCCGACGGGCACGGCACCCGACCCGGAGACGGTGCTGGCCCGGCTGCGCTGGGAACGCCCGGTGCGGGGCGGTGGCGCGGCGGGCCCGGACACGAACGCGGCCCGGAGCGCGGCGGGCGGCCCGACGGACCTGCGCTCACGGATCGCGGCGTGGACGCTGATGGAGGCGGAGGTGCTGGGCGTCACCGGCCGCGGGGCGCTGTCGACGCACGGACGGGCGCTGCTGGGCGGCACGGGCCCGACGGGGTCGGGTGACGGCGCGCGGACGCCGACGGGCGCCGAAGCGGAGACCGGCCCAGGCGCGGGTTCCGAAGCGGAGACCGGCCCAGGCGCGGGTTCCGAAGCGGAGACCGGCCCAGGCGCGGGTTCCGAAGCGGAGACCGGCCCAGGCGCGGGTTCCGAAGCGGAGACCGGCCCAGGCGCGGCCGCCGAACCCGCCCCGCACGGCGCGGTCACACCCGGCTTCACCGGCGAGCCCGACGCGCACGCCGCCGCCCGCGCCCTCGCGCCGCTCCTCCCCGCGCCGCTCGATCACGTCCTTCTGCAGGCCGACCTCACCGCCGTTGCCCCCGGGCCCCTCGATCGGCCGCTCGCCGAGACCCTCTCCGTGCTCGCCGACGTCGAGTCCAAGGGCGGCGCGACCGTCTACCGCTTCACGCCCGGCTCCGTACGCCGCGCACTCGACGCCGGGCGGTCCGCCTCCGAACTGCACACCTTCCTCGCCACGCACTCCCGCACCCCGGTGCCGCAGCCGCTCAGCTACCTCATCGACGACGTGGCCCGCCGCCACGGCCATCTACGGATCGGCGCCGCCTCCGCCTACGTACGCTGCGACGACGACGCGCTGCTCGGCGAGATCCTCGCCGACAAGCGGTCCCAGGGCCTGCGGCTGCGCCGGCTGGCCCCCACCGTGCTGGCGGCCCAGGCCGATCCCGCGACACTCCTCGAGGGGCTGCGCACCATGGGCTACGCGCCGGCCGCCGAGTCCGCGGAGGGCGATGTGCTGATCACCCGCGCCCACGCCCGCCGCACCCCGCCCCGCACCCCGCCCGTCCCGGTCCCGGACGGACCGCCCCTGCCCGACGGGATACTGCTCGGCGCCGCGGTGAAGGCGATCAGGGCGGGCGACCTCGCGGCCACCGTCGTGCGCAAGCCCGTTCCGGAACCTGCGAGGAACGGCGAGCTCCCCCGTACGACCTCCGCCGAGACTCTCGCCACCGTGCAGGCCGCGGCGCTGACCGGCTCCGCCCTCTGGATCGGCTACGTCAACGCGGACGGCGCGGCGAGCCAGCGCGTCATCGCACCCGTACGCGTCGAGGGCGGATTCGTCACGGCGTACGACCACACCGCGGACGAGGTCCGTACGTACCCGCTGCACCGCATCACCGGCGTCGCCGAACTCGCGGACGACCCCACCTGAACGCCTTCACACGCTCGACAGGCTTCACACGCCTGGCAGGCTTCACACGCTTGGCAGGCTTCACACGCCTGCCGGGCTTCACACGCCTGCCGGGCTTCACGCGCCTGACGGGCCTGGCAGGCCTCTTCGCTGTCGCATGCGCGAACCTGCGCCCCAGCAGCAGATAGCCCAGCAGCGCACCCGTCGTGTTGAGGATGACGTCGTCCACGTCGAAGGCCCGCCCCTCCACCAACGCGCCCTGCGCCAGCTCGACCAGCGCCATCACCAGCACGGTGAGCGCGATCACCCGCACCATGCGCATCGAGCGCGGTACGAAGACGGGCAGCAGCACACCGAAGGGCACACCCAGCAGCAGATTGCCGCCGACCTGCTTGCACGCGGCCAGGAAGGTGTAGTCCTCGGCGTACTGGCGCAGCGACGAGCCGGGCCTGAGGTTGGCCGTGGCGATGTCCGCGGAGGCGTGCGAAGGGGCGAGGGTCAGTCTGGCCAGTACGGCCGAGAAGGCCACCAGCGCCAGAAAGGCCACCACCACGGCGCATACGCGCAATGCTGTCCTGCCCCACGATGTACGGGGCTGTGCTCCCGTTGTCATGGAGCTGCGGGTACCCCCGCCGCCCCTGGTCAGGCCCGGACGTTGCCGATCTTCGAGTGGAGGGACGTGAGACGGACGCGAAGGGGCAGGCCGGCGGCATCCGGCTGCTCATCCACTCCGGTCCGGGTGCTCAGTACGGCACACTGGAGGTTTGGCCATACCGAAAGGGCGCAGGTGTGAACGGACCCCTCATCGTCCAAAGCGACAAAACTCTCCTCCTCGAGGTGGACCACGAGCAGGCGGACGCCTGCCGTCGCGCCATCGCGCCCTTCGCGGAACTGGAGCGTGCCCCCGAGCACATCCACACCTACCGGGTCACCCCGCTCGGCCTGTGGAACGCCCGCGCCGCCGGGCACGACGCCGAGCAGGTCGTCGACGCGCTCGTGGCGTACTCCCGCTACCCCGTCCCGCACGCCCTCCTCGTCGATGTCGCCGAGACGATGGCCCGCTACGGCCGGCTCACCCTCTCCAAGCACCCCGTCCACGGGCTTGTGCTGACCACCACCGACCGCCCGGTGCTCGAGGAGATCCTGCGGTCCAGGAAGGTCCAGCCGCTGGTCGGGACCCGGATCGACCCGGACACAGTCGCCGTCCATCCCTCCGAGCGCGGCCAGATCAAGCAGACGCTGCTGAAGCTGGGCTGGCCGGCCGAGGACCTCGCCGGTTACGTCGACGGCGAGGCGCACCGTATCGATCTGGACGAGACGGGCTGGGGGCTGCGCCCGTACCAGAAGCAGGCCGTCGAGGGCTTCTGGCACGGCGGCTCGGGTGTCGTCGTACTGCCCTGCGGCGCCGGAAAGACGCTGGTCGGAGCCGGTGCGATGGCGCAGGCGAAGGCGACGACGCTGATCCTGGTGACGAACACCGTCTCCGCGCGGCAGTGGAAGCACGAACTGGTGAAGCGCACCTCGCTGACCGAGGACGAGATCGGCGAGTACAGCGGTACGCGGAAGGAGATCCGCCCCGTCACCATCGCCACGTACCAGGTGCTGACGACGAAGCGGAAGGGGATCTATCCCCATCTGGAGCTCTTCGACTCCCGCGACTGGGGCCTGGTCATCTACGACGAGGTGCATCTGCTGCCCGCGCCGGTCTTCAAGTTCACGGCGGATCTGCAGGCCAGGCGCCGGCTCGGGCTGACCGCGACGCTCGTACGCGAGGACGGCCGCGAGTCGGACGTCTTCTCGCTCATCGGGCCGAAGCGTTTCGACGCGCCCTGGAAGGAGATCGAGGCGCAGGGCTATATCGCGCCCGCGGACTGTGTGGAGGTACGGGTCAATCTCACCGACTCCGAGCGGCTTGCGTACGCGACCGCCGAGACGGAGGAGAAGTACCGTTACTGCGCGACGACCGAGACCAAGCGCAAGGTGACGGAAGCGCTGGTGCGGAGGTTCGAGGGCCAGCAGATCCTCGTCATCGGCCAGTACATCGACCAGCTCGACGAGCTGGGCGAGCACCTGAACGCGCCGGTCATCAAGGGTGAGACGTCGAACGCGCAGCGCGAGAAGCTCTTCGACGCCTTCCGCCAGGGCGAGATCTCGGTGCTCGTCGTCTCGAAGGTCGCGAACTTCTCGATCGACCTGCCGGAGGCGACGGTCGCGATCCAGGTGTCGGGCACCTTCGGCTCCCGCCAGGAGGAGGCGCAGCGGTTGGGACGTGTGCTGCGGCCGAAGGCGGACGGTCACCAGGCCCACTTCTACTCGGTGGTCGCGCGGGACACGATCGACCAGGACTTCGCGGCGCACCGCCAGCGGTTCCTGGCGGAACAGGGGTACGCGTACCGGATCGTGGACGCGGACGAGCTGCTGGCGAGCGACTGAAGGGTGTTGTGGGCCTAGGGCCCTAGCCCGTCGGGAGGTTCACGAGGATGGCGATCGTCATCAGCCCGCTGCCTCCGGAGGCCACTGCCAGCCAGCCACGCGCCGCCCGGAAACGGGGGCGCGCGGGCAGTCCCCATGTCACCAGGAGCATGGCCACCGCGGCGAGCCAGAAGACGGGTGCGGCGACGAGCGACTGGTTGAGCGCGTCCGAACAGTGGTCGGGGCCGCAGCTGTCGGTGGCCATCGGCGAGAGCCCGATGAAGAACATGTCGATCATCAGCAGTGGGACGAGGAGCACGCCCGCGACGATGCGCACCACGATGGCCTTGCCGTCGTGTGTGCGCGGGTCGCGCGCCGGCGGCAGAGCGTCGGGAAGCCAGGGGCCGGGGGTCGTCCCGGTGCGGTTCGTCATGGACGACAGTCAACCTCCGGGCGTCCGGCCGGCACCTCGGGCGACGTACTCAGATCGTCCGTGCGCAGGTACTCACCTCGGGGCCCGGGAAGTGTCAGGGCGGACGCGGTCCGCCCTCCCGCGTACGCCAGCAGCGCGATCCCCAGCAGCGGGTAGGGCGATGCCAACGACTGCTGCCACCAGGGGAGTCGGAGGGCCGGCTCGCCGTGGTGCGGGACCAGCCAGAGCGTACGGGCCATGAAGACCGCGGCCACGGCGGCTGCCGTACGGGTCCGGCCCTCGGCGATCAGGACCGCCAGCAGCGGTACGCACCACACCCAGTGGTGCGACCAGCTGATCGGCGAGACGAGCAGCGCGGTGTACGCGACGGTCAGCACGCCCCACCGCTCCGGCACCCGGCGGGCGATCCACAGGCCCGCCACACCGGTCACCGCCGCCGCGAGCAGCCATACCGTGCCCGGGTCCGGGGTGTGCAGCACCCGCGCGAAGAGCCCTTGCAGCGACTGGTTTTCGGTGGCCCAGGCCTTGTCGGCCCGGCCGGTCCCGAAGATGCGCCGGGTCCAGAATTCGGCGCTGGCATGCGGGAGTACGAGTGCGCCCAGCAGCACCGTGGCGGTGAAGGAGGCGAGCGCGGTGAGCCCGGCCCGTACCCGGCCGGTGATCAGGAGATGGACGATGAACACGGCGGGCGTGAGCTTCACTCCGGCCGCGACGCCGAGCGCGAAGCCCTTGCCGATGGCTTCCTCGTCCCGCGACAGGTCCCACAGCACCAGGCAGACGAGTGCAAGGTTGATCTGCCCGAAGAGGAGGGTCTGGAAGACCGGTTCGAGCCAGAGGCCGGCGGCGATCGCGGCGATGACCAGCGGGGTCCGCGCCGGGAGCCCGGCGAACCGGCAGGAGAGGCGCACGAGTAGAGCGAGCAGAGCCGCGTTCCCGACGACGAAGACCACCTTGAGCGCCGGAACGGGCAGCCAGGTGGTCGGTACGAAGAGGATCGCGGCGAAGGGCGGACAGGTGGCGGGAAGTCGCCAATCGGTGACCGTGAGTCCGTAGAGATCGATGCCGTTCGCGACGGCCGCCCCCTCGACCCGGTACACGAGGGTGTCGGCCACGGGGATGCGCTGGGCGACGCAGAGCGCGGCGAGCGCGGTGAGGGAGAGTGCGAGGGCGACGACGGTTACTGCGGTGAGTAAACGAGGGGTCACGTTCCGGTACTTCACGGCCGCGACCCTACTAGTGGCTCGGCCGAAGACGGTCGAGCAGGTCGAGCAGGTCGCGTAGGGCGACCAGTTCGAGCAGGTGGTTCGGCTCCTCAGTGGCGGCGGACTCCGGCCTCCTCGGCGTACTCACCGAGGACCGCGACGCTGAAGACGGCCTCGGCGAAGACCTTTACCGCGCGGAGTGCGTTGCCGACACGGTGCGGGGAGTGGGGGGCGGCACCGGTGGCGGTGGCGCCGCGATGGGGGTGGGGTACGTGGCCGCCTGGGGTGAAGGTTGCTGTGCTCATGTCTCCATGATGGTTCCAGGGCCTGCTCGGCGCATCGATCTGCGGACTGACCCGTGAGGACGCCCGCGTACGACTCCAGACATAGGTCATCCCCTACGGGGAGGACGGCCGCGGCTCTCCGCGTGAAAAACCATTCGCCCGCGATCCACGCTCTGACTACAATCGCCCGTCTTGCCCGCCTCCCCCTGGGGAGCGCCGCCGCCCGGACGGAAACCGGCCGGTCCGCCATGCCGTGATCCCTGCCGTGATCCATGCCGGGGTCCCTGCCGTGATTCCGACCCACGCCGTATCCGCCGGAGGCAACCCGTGCCCGCGCACATCCCTGAACCCACCGAGCCCAGCTCCGCCGAGCCCGGCTCCCTCGACCCCGGCTCCCTCGACCCCGGCTCCGTCGATCCGCTGGGGCGCGAACGGGCCCATCTCGCCGACTCGCGTGCCGCGCTCCGCGCGATGCGCGAGGACGTCCAGGCACTCGACATCCGCGATGTCACCGCGAACTGGGTCAACGCCGCCGTCCTGGGGGCCCAGATCGAGGAGCGCATCAAGGCGCTCGCCGATCTCTCCCACACGCCGCTCTTCTTCGGCCGGCTGGACTATCTGCATGTGGTCGGCGCGGAACAGGCGGAGGGCGCATCGGGAGAGCGCTTCTACATCGGCCGCCGCCATGTCCACGACGCGGACGGCGAACCGATGGTCATCGACTGGCGCGCGCCGGTCTCGCAGCCGTTCTACCGGGCGTCGAAGAAGGACCCGCTGGACGTCGGCCTGCGGCGGCGCTTCGGCTACACGGGCGGCGACCTCACGGCATACGAGGACGAGCATCTGACCGACCCGGCCACCGATACGTTCTCCGGTTCCGCCGGGGGGTCACGGACGAGCAAACTGCTCCAGGCCGAGATCGAACGCCCGCGCGTCGGCCCGATGCGGGACATCGTCGCCACGATCCAGCCGGAGCAGGACGAGATCGTACGGTCCGGGCTCGGCGGCACCGTGTGTGTCCAGGGCGGTCCGGGCACCGGAAAGACCGCGGTGGGCCTGCACCGGGTCGCGTATCTGCTGTACGCGCACCGTGAGCGGCTTGCCCGGACCGGGACGCTGGTGATCGGGCCGAACCGTTCCTTCCTCCACTACATCGAGCAAGTGCTGCCCGCGCTCGGAGAGTTGGAGGTCAAGCAGGCGACGGTCGACGACCTGGTAGTGGCGCCGCTGCTGGAAAGACACAGTGAGGTACGCGGCACGGATGCGGCGGACGCGGCGGTCATCAAGGGCGATGCCCGGATGGCGGAGGTGCTGCGCCGGGCGGTCCGCGCCCATGTGACGATGCCGACCGAGCCGCTGATGGTGGTGCGCGGCTCGCGGCGGTGGCGGGTCCCCGCGTACGAAATCGAGGAGATCGTACGGGAGTTGCTCGATCGCGACATCCGCTACGGCGCGGCGCGCGAGGCTCTTCCGCAGCGGATCGCGCATGCGGTGCTGGTACGTATGGAGCAGGCGGGCGAGGCGCCGGACGACCGGGTGCAGGACGCGGTGGCGCGCAATCCCGCGGTGAAGGCGGCGGTCAAGGCGGTGTGGCCGCCGGTGGACCCGGCGAAGCTGGTACTGCGGCTGCTGTCGGACGCGGAGTTTCTGGCGGAGCACGCGGAGGGGCTGCTGAATGCGGACGAACAGAAGACGGTGCTGTGGGCGAAGCCGGCACGTAGCGTGCGGGCCGCCACGTGGTCTTCCGCGGATGCGGTGTTGATCGACGAGGCGAACGATCTGGTGCAGCGCACGCACTCACTCGGCCATGTCGTGCTGGACGAGGCGCAGGACCTGTCGCCCATGCAGTACCGCGCGGTGGGCCGGCGCTGCACGACGGGCTCGGCGACGGTTCTCGGCGATCTTGCGCAGGGCACCACGCCCTGGGCGACGGCGAGTTGGGCCGACGCGCTCGTGCATCTCGGCAAGGCGGATGCGGTGGTGGAGGAGCTGACGGCCGGTTTCCGCGTGCCGCGCGAGGTGATCGCGTACGCCTCGCGACTGCTGCCGCACATGTCGCCGGGCCTGGCGGAGGTCCGGTCGGTCCGTGAGTCGCCGGGCTCCCTGGAGGTACGGGAGGTGGCGGACGTCGCCGGTCTGGACACGGCGGTGGTGACCGCCTGTACCGAGTCGCTGCGCCACGCGGGTTCGATCGGCCTGATCGCCGCGGATGCCCGGATCCCGGCGCTGGCCGAGGCCCTGACGGCGGCCGGCCACGCATTTCTCTCGCCCGGCGAGGAGACGACCGCCGAGTCCCGCCTCACCTTGGTCCCGGCGTCGCTCGCCAAGGGCCTGGAGTACGACTACGTGGTGCTGGACGAGCCCGCCGCGGTCGTCGACGGCGAGCCCGACGAACGGACCGGCCTGCGTCGGCTCTATGTGGCCCTGACCCGGGCAGTATCAGGACTGACCGTCCTGCACGCCGCCCCGCTGCCCGGTCAACTCGGCGGTCAGTAGCGCGACTCGCCCTACGTAGCCGCGAGTGTCGTGCCCGGCGCCCTACGGGGCGCCGGGCACGACACCTCATGTCAGGTTCCGACATACAGGGCATGCCGCCCGTCGGTACCCGCTCGCGCTAGGGGACGAACTGGTTCTTGACCAGCGTCCACGTTCCGTTGCAGTCGACGGTGGCTGCTTGGAACGCCGGGTCTGTCGTGCCCGGGGGAGGATCGACGGCTTCGTCTCCACGATCGACGTCGCAGAGCGTCTCCCAGACCTCCCCGCTCGTGGTGATGACCTCGACGAACACCTGGTTGGGGGTTCTCTCGTCGATCGTGGCGTCGCAGGCGCCCTCGATCGTCACCGGCGGGTCACCGAGCGTGGTGATGTCCGTCCAGTCGAACGGGTCGACCTGGGGCGTGAGCCCCCTGGCCCCGACCCAGATTGTCCCGTCGTTGACAGCAGCGAAGACCTGCGTCTGCCCGTGAATGTTGGAGTTGATGCTGTGGCACGTCCCATCAGCACCATCAGCACCGGTCGGTCCGGTCCCACCCGTCGGCCCTGTGTTACCGGTCGGCCCTACGCCACCGGTCGGCCCGGTGTCACCGGTCGCCCCGTTGATCCCGTCAGCCCCGGTCGGTCCGGTCGGCCCGGTGTCACCGGTCGCCCCGTTGATCCCGTCAGCCCCGGTCGGTCCGGTCGGCCCGGTGTCACCGGTCGGGCCGGTCGGACCCGTCGGCCCGCGGCGCCCGTCCTTTCCCTTCTTCCCGTCCTTCCCGTCCCGTCCTTCCTTACCGCGAAGTCCTCGAGGCCCGGGCTGGTCCATCGTGGTCGTCGGGGCATTCACTCCCGCAACGACACGGGACTGCCCCACGGCGGTGTGGGCGGCGGCCTGTACGGGTACCGAGGCCGCTCCCAGCGCGGCGGTCAGCAGCGCAAGCATGCTGCCGGTCACCAACTTCTTGCGAAGAAACGCGCGCGGCAAGCTCCTGTTACCAGGAATCATCCGACTCTCCCTTTGGTCCTTTGGTCCTTGGCGGAGACTTGTTGAACGTCGACCCGCTACTGCGTGGACAATCGGAGCAAGAGGGATAAATCTTGACCTTTCACCTCCGCGTATCACCTGCCCGGTCGAGGTATTTGCGCCGAAAGTGCACCACACGCCGGAAAGGCTGAAAATCAGCCTTTCCGGCGTGTGAGCGGGGCCCGAGGCGGGCCCCGGTTCACCCGTCCAGCGCCTCCCGCCATTCCCGCACCGCCGGTGCCGCCACCGGGGCCGACCAGCCGCCCGGCCGCGCCGCGCCGCCGATATGGAACGCGTCCACGCCCGCCGACCGCAGCGCCGGCAAGTGGTCGAGGCGCAGGCCACCGCCGACCAGGATCTGCGGCTCGTAACCCGGTTCACCCCGTCGCGCCGCCTCCGCCAGCAGCGTCGGAAGCCCGGCGTCGACACCCTCGGCCGCGCCCGCGGTCAGATAGGTGTCCAGACCCGGCAAATCCGCCAACTGCTTGCGCAGCGCATCGCGGTCCGCCGCCCGGTCGATCGCCCGGTGGAACGTCCACCGGCAGCCGTTCAGCTCCGCCACCACCCGCTCCACCGCGACCAGATCGGGGTTGCCGTTCTCGTCCAGGAACCCGAGCACGAACTCCTCCGCACCCTCCGCCCGCAGCTCTCGCGCGGCCCGCACCAGCGCGTCCACGCCGCTCACGTCACCCGCGGCGAACCCGTCGGCGAGGCGCAGCATCACGCGCAGCGGGATGTCGACGGCCGCGCGGATCCGGGCGTATGTCTCCCGGGTCGGAGTCAGCCCGTCGGCCGCCATGTCGGTGACGAGCTCGAGCCGGTCGGCCCCTCCGGACTGGGCGGCGACCGCGTCCTCCGTGTCGAGAGCGATCACCTCCAGGACTGCACGGTTGCTCATGAAACCCCATTCCTTCAGGGAGACGACTACGGCTCATACAGGTCTAGTCCAATCCCAGCCTAATACGCATGTACGACGAAGGCAGCTGCACCGCGCTTCCACGGGGCTTCCGCACAGGATCACCACGTGGCGCCGTATACGGCCTGGGGGTATATGGGTGACGCTGCTCGCCGTACACACCGATGAGGACGAGTCCGAAGTCCTGCGGCCGGCAGGCGCGTTGGAGCACGCGTCCGAGCATCCCGTCGCGCCGGAGGGCGCCAAGGACGAGGCCGTGGCCGCAGGCCGTACCGCGATCGTCGTTACCGTCACCGTCACCTGGGACGTTGCGGCTTCAAGTCGGCCCGGCGGATCCGTAGGTGCGGCTCAGCCGCCCGGGCCGCCGCTTCCGGACGCGCCGCCACTCCCGCCGGGGCCACCGCTTCCGCCCTGGCCACCGCTCCCGGACGCGCTGCCACTGTCCTCCCCGGGCGGAGGCGCGGCCTCGGGCTTCATGCTGGGGCTGTGCGTGCTGTGGGTCTTCATGTTGTACGGGAGGAGCCGCCCGCCGTCATGCGGGAAGTCGTCCTCGTCCGGCTCACGAACCTCTTCGATGTGCGTCGGATGGTCGGGCGGCTTCGGCTGCTCCTCGGGACGCGGCGGGACCCGCTGCTGATCCCGCCGTCTCCCGTCAAACCACATGGCGCCCGCCAGGAGCGCGATGAGGAAGACTCCGAAGATGAAGGGCACGGCTCCCTTCAGCTGCTCAGCGACCGCGAGGTCGGAAACCGGGCTGTTCTGGGCGAGCATCAAGGCGTTCATAGGGTCTGCCTCCGCACACCACCGGAATGGCACACATGCCCTTTGCCCCATTGTCGCCCCTCCCCACCGTCACCACCGCTTCAGCCGAAGAAGACCAGCTCCTTCTCGTTCGCTCCGGTGAGCTCGTAGCGCGTGCCGGTCAGCGGGCGGCCTGCCAGCAGGCGGATCAGAGTCGGGGCCGCTCCGGTGTACGTGGCGGGGTCGGGGCTGTCCGCGCCGAGGACGATCGGGCCGTCCCGGCCGTCCAGCCGGGCCAGCAGCGGCATGGTCCTGCGGGCCCTGGTGAGCCCGGCCAGCAGCTCCAGCGCGTACCCGAGGCCCTCGCCCGCGTACGCTCCCGGCTCACCGAACGCCTCCCGTACGTCGCCGACGTGCACCCATTCGCCGAGTGCGATGCCGTCCAGCAGCCCATGCTCCGCCTTCGCGATGACCGGCCCGGCCTCGGTCATACCGCGCTCCAGCTCGTCCACGACACGGGAGTTGGACCACTCGGCCCGTTCGGCGATATCGCGGTCATTGGACTCGGGGCTGAACACACCCTCCTCGAACCGCCCCTCCACCACCCGCATCAGCGCCGCGCCGCAGTGCGCGAGCACATGGCGCACGGTCCAGCCGGGACAGCAGGTACGGAGGGCGAAGTCCTCGTCGGGGCGGGCACGCAGCAGCGGGACAAGGGCGTCGCGCTCGGTGCGCAGCAGCCGGCCGGGAAGCTCGGGATCGCGTACAGATTCCATGGCGCCCAGCCAACCGCATCCGAGGGGGCCCCGCTCTAGAGTCGCCCCATGACCGACGACTTCGTGGACCTGCGCGCACGCTGGAACCGGACCCTCCTCGCCGCCCGCCACGGCGCCGGCGCACCGGACCCGCTGCCGTACGCCGAGAATCTGCTCTCGCGCTGGTCGGAGCCGCAGCGCCGCTACCACACGGTCGATCACCTGACGGCGGTGCTGAACCATATCGACGTACTGGAGGAGCACGCCGCGGATCCGGACCTGGTCCGCCTCGCGGCCTGGTTCCACGACGCGGTCTACCTCCCCGACCGCTCCGAGAACGAGGAACGCTCCGCCCACCTGGCGGAACGCGCCCTCACCGAGGCCGGGTTGATCCCCGCCGCCACCGCCGAGGTCGCCCGGCTGGTCCGCCTCACAGTCACCCACGCGCCTGAGATCGACGATCTGAACGGCGCGGTCCTGTGCGACGCGGACCTGGCCATCCTGGCGGCGCCGCCGGAGCCGTACGCCGCGTACAGCGCGGCCGTACGCGAGGAGTACGCCTTCGTCCCGGACGACGCCTTCCGCGCGGGCCGCGCGGCGGTGCTGCGCCAGTTGCTCGGCCTGCCGCGACTGTTCCGTACGCCGCACGGGGAGCGGGAGTGGGAGTCGCGTGCGCGGCACAACCTGGCGACAGAGCTGAAGCTGCTGGCGTCCTGACCCGCGTCCTCGACGTCCGGCGCGCGCGGAACGGCGCGCGCGGGAGCGCGTGCCGAGGTCTGATTCACCGCCTCCTGCTCGGAGATCACCCGATCGTGCGACGCCGACGCAAGCGGCCGGATTCGCCCGCCTGACTCGCGCCGGGCGCCCTCAAGCGGGGCGCCCCTTGCGTCTGCGCAGCCCCGCCTTCGTCAGCAGCACGACCACCTCGCGGCTGGACACCTCCACCGCGCCCGCCCCCACCGCGTCGGCATACCGGTGCGACGGCACGTCGTAGTGGTCCCGCTCGAAGGCCCGCGGCGGGCAGCCGATCGATGCCGCGAACGCGTGCAGCTCCTCGTACGAGACATCGCTGACCAGGTGCGACCACAGCCGGCCGTGGCCCGGCCAGGTCGGCGGGTCGATGTACACCGTCACGAGAGGCCGCCGACCGGCGCCACCACGACGCCCGCCTTCGCGCAGACCCAGTGCGGGTCCGGGCCCAGCTCCGGTTCGACGTCCAGCGCGTGCGGGTCGCCGGCGTCGCAGACCGGGCACAGCGGCCATCTTCCGTGCCGCTCGAGCAGCGCGTCCTGGACGTCCTGGGCCACCAGGCCGGCGATGTACTCGACGCCCTCCGGCCACTGCTCGACCCACCAACGGCGGTGCGTCACCGCGTCCTCGACCAGCGAGACGACCGCCGCGTCGGCCACATCGCGGGCGGCCAGGTCGGCGAGGACCAGCGCACGCGCCGCGTGCAGGGCCTGCTCGAGTGGGTTCGCGTCGTCCATGAAGCCATTGTCACCCCACCCACTGCGCTGCCGGCCGGCGGTCCACTCCCGGCCGCCGGTCCACCCCGGACCAAAGGGGGTTGACGACAAAGGAATTCCGAAAATATCTTTCAAGGGTGACCAATCCAGTGAAGGAAATTTTCAGCGTCGACGCTCCGCCCGCCCCCGCCGCCCTCGCGGCCAAGGTCCGGACCCTCGCGCCGTCCATGACCCGCTCCATGCAGCGGGTCGCCGAAGCCGTCGCCGACGACCCGGCCGGCTGCGCGGCCCTCACGGTCACCGGCCTCGCCGAGCTCACCGGCACCAGCGAGGCCACCGTGGTCCGCACCGCCCGGCTCCTCGGCTATCCCGGCTACCGCGACCTGCGCCTCGCGCTTGCCGGGCTCGCCGCCCACCAGCAGTCCGGCCGCGCGCCCGCCGTCACCGCCGACATCGCCGTCGACGACCCCATCGCGGACGTCGTCGCCAAGCTCGCGTACGACGAGCAACAGACCCTCGCCGACACGGCCGCGGGGCTCGACACCGTACAGCTGGGCGCCGCCGTGGCCGCCGCCGCGACCGCCCGCCGTATAGACATCTACGGCGTCGGCGCGTCCTCCCTCGTCGGCATGGACCTCGCCCAGAAGCTGCTGCGCATCGGCCTGATCGCGCACGCCCATACCGATCCGCACCTCGCCGTCACCAACGCCGTGCAGCTCCGCTCCGGCGATGTCGCCATCGCCATCACCCACTCCGGCTCCACCGGCGATGTCATCGAGCCGCTGCGCGTCGCCTTCGACCGGGGTGCGACGACGGTCGCGATCACCGGCCGCCCGGACGGGCCCGTATCGCAGTACGCCGACCATGTGCTGACCACCTCCACCGCCCGCGAGAGCGAGCTGCGGCCGGCCGCGATGTCGTCCCGCACCAGCCAACTACTCGTAGTGGACTGCCTGTTCATAGGCGTGGCGCAGCGCACGTACGAGACGGCGGCCCCTGCCCTGGCCGCTTCGTACGAGGCGCTCGCCCACCGGCACAGCCCCCGCACCCGCTGAGCACTCCGATCACCCCCCTCCCCCCACGGACCGAGAAAGCTGAGCCGCTCTTCATGACCTTCTCCTACGGTGAACTCCGCGCCGAGCTGGCCACCCTCACCACTGAGGCGTTCCGGCCCGAACTCGCCGAGATCGACCGGCTCCCCACCCTCGAGATCGCCCGGATCATGAACGGCGAGGACGAATCCGTCCCCGCCGCCGTCGCCGCGCAGCTGCCGCGGATCGCCGCCGCGATCGACGACACCGCCGAGCGGATGTCCCGCGGCGGCCGGCTGGTCTACGCGGGCGCCGGCACGGCGGGGCGCCTCGGCGTACTCGACGCGAGCGAGTGCCCGCCCACCTTCAACACCGACCCGACCGAGGTCGTGGGCCTGATCGCGGGCGGCCCGTCCGCCATGGTCAAGGCGGTCGAGGGTGCCGAGGACAGCAAGGAGCTGGCCGCCGCCGACCTGGACGCGCTGAAGCTGACCGCGGACGACACGGTGGTCGGGATCTCCGCCTCGGGCCGTACCCCGTACGCGATCGGCGCAGTCGAGCACGCCCGCTCCATCGGAGCGCTCACCATCGGCCTGTCCTGCAACGCGGACAGCGCACTCGGCGCGGCCGCCGACCACGGCATCGAGATCGTCGTCGGCCCCGAACTGCTCACCGGCTCCACCCGGTTGAAAGCCGGTACGGCGCAGAAGCTGGTCCTCAACATGATTTCGACGATCACGATGATCCGGCTCGGCAAGACATACGGGAATCTGATGGTGGACGTCCGCGCCTCCAACGAGAAGCTGCGCGCCCGCTCCCGCCGGATCGTCGCGCTGGCCACCGGCGCGTCGGACGAGGAGATCGAGGCCGCCCTCGCCGCGACCGACGGCGAGGTGAAGAACGCCATCCTCACCATCCTCGGCTCGGTCGACGGCCCCACCGCCGCACGGCTCCTGACCGAGAGCAAGGGCCATCTGCGCGCGGCACTGCAGTCCGCCCGCCGGTAACCACCGACTGAACGTCCCCCCACAGCAAGGCACTCCGCACCATGGCAACAGACGCCCCCAACGCTCCTGACGCCCCCAACACCCCGGACGGCCCGGACGCCCTCAACGGCCCCAACGGCCCGGACAAGAACAGCGCCGTCGCCGCCGCCATCCTCCCCCTGGTCGGCGGCGCCCGGAACATCACCAGCGTCGCGCACTGCATGACCCGCCTCCGCCTCGGGCTGCGCGACTCCTCCCTCGTACAGGAAGAGGCGCTGAAGGCGCTTCCCGCGGTCATGGGCGTGGTCGAGGACGACACGTACCAGATCGTGCTCGGCCCGGGCACGGTCGCCCGGGTCACCCCGGAGTTCGAGGCGCTCGTGGCAGCGGCCCCCAGGACCGCCGATGAGCTGGCCGACCGGGGCGCCGCCATCAAGGCGGCCCGGAGGGCGAAGAATTCGACGCCCTTCAAGCTCTTCCTGCGCCGTATCGCGAACATCTTTGTCCCGCTGATCCCGGCCCTCATCGGCTGCGGCATCATCGCCGGCCTCAACGGCCTGCTGGCCAACCTCGGTTGGGCCCCGGCCGTGGTGCCCGCGCTCGCCGCGACGGCCTCCGGTTTCATGTCGCTGATCGCGGTCTTCGTCGGCTACAACACCGCGAAGGAGTTCGGCGGTACGCCGGTCCTGGGCGGCGCGGTCGCCGCGATCATCGTCTTCCCGGGCGTAGCGAAGATCACCGCCTTCGGTGTCCATCTCTCCCCCGGCCAGGGCGGCGTCCTGGGCGCCCTCGGCGCGGCGGCGCTCGCGGTGTACGTGGAGAAGTGGTGCCGCCGCTGGGTGCCGGAGGCCCTGGACGTCCTGGTCACGCCGACCCTCACGGTCCTCGTCGCCGGCCTGGTGACTCTCTTCGGCCTGATGTTCGTGGCCGGTGAGATCTCCACCGCGATCGGCGAGTTCGCGAACTGGCTGCTGGCAGGCGGCGGCGCGGCCGCGGGCTTCGTCCTCGGCGGTCTCTTCCTGCCGCTGGTGATGCTGGGCCTGCACCAGGCGCTGATCCCGATCCACACCACGCTCATCGAGCAGCAGAGCTATACGGTCCTGCTCCCGATCCTCGCGATGGCGGGCGCCGGGCAGGTGGGCGCGGCGGCCGCGGTCTACGTCCGGCTGCCCCGCAACACCTCGATCCGCAGCACCATCAAGTCCGCGCTCCCGGCGGGCTTTCTGGGCGTCGGCGAGCCGCTGATCTACGGCGTCTCGCTCCCGCTGGGCCGACCGTTCATCACGGCCTGCGTCGGCGGCGCGTTCGGCGGCGGCTTCGTCGGCCTGTTCAACATGCTGGGCGACAAGGTCGGCTCCACGGCGATCGGCCCCTCGGGCTGGGCGCTGTTCCCACTGCTCGACGGCAACAAGGGCCTGGGCGAGACGATCGGGGTCTACGCGGCCGGGCTGCTGGTCGGTTACGTCGTCGGCTTCCTGGCCACGTACTGGTTCGGCTTCACCGAGCCGATGCTCAAGGAGCTCAACGTGGACGGAGAAGCCTCTACGCCCGTGGCCTCCGACGCGACGTCGGCCGCCGCCGCGAAGGAACAGGCCGCCCGGGTCTGACACATCTGGCGAGGCTCCTGTTGGGGCTCCGCCCCAAGTCCCGCTCCTCAAACGCCGGAGGGGCTGTTGTTCAAGCCCGTCCGGCGATTGAGGACACGGCCGAAGGCCGTACGGGGGCCTGGGGGCGCAGCCCCCCCCGCCTGCTCCTTGATGCCTGCCCCATGCCCACCGACCCGGCGGACCGGGGCGCCCGTCGCGCCCACGCCTGCCGGGGATGTCAGGATGGTCCTATGACGACCAAGGTCTACTTCGACATCACCATCAATGACGCCCCCGCCGGGCGGATCAACTTCAACCTGTACGACGACGTCGTTCCCAAGACGGCAGAGAACTTCCGCGCGCTCGCCACCGGCGAGAAGGGGTTCGGCTACGAGGGGTCCTCCTTCCACCGCGTCATCCCCGACTTCATGCTGCAGGGCGGCGACTTCACCCGCGGTGACGGCACGGGCGGCAAGAGCATCTACGGCGAGAAGTTCGCCGACGAGAACTTCAAGCTCACGCACAACAGGCCGGGCCTGCTCTCGATGGCCAACGCCGGTCCGAACAGCAACGGCTCCCAGTTCTTCATCACCACCGTGCTGACGCCGTGGCTGGACGGCAAGCACGTCGTGTTCGGCGAGGTCGCCGACGAGGACAGCATGGCCCTGGTCAAGAAGATCGAGAGCTACGGATCGCAGAGTGGCCGGACCAAGGCCAAGATCACCATCTCCGGCTCCGGCGTCGCCTGACGAACCTGCGGGACCTGAGCGGCCGAGAGGTCCGGGTCCCCGCGTGACCACACGCTGAAACGCCCGAAGGCGGCACCCCTGTCAGGGATGCCGCCTTCGGTTGCGTAACCGGGCTTACTGAGCCGAGGCTCAGAAGTCCATGTCACCGCCCGGCATGCCGCCGCCCGCGGGGGCACCGGCCTTCTCGGGCTTGTCGGCGATGACGGCCTCGGTGGTGAGGAACAGCGCCGCGATGGAGGCCGCGTTCTGCAGAGCAGAGCGGGTCACCTTCGCGGGGTCGATGATGCCCTCGGCGATCATGTCGACGTACTCGCCGGTCGCGGCGTTCAGACCGTGGCCGACGGCCAGGTTGCGCACCTTCTCGACGACGACGCCACCCTCGAGACCACCGTTGACGGCGATCTGCTTGAGCGGAGCCTCCAGCGCGAGCTTCACGGCGTTGGCGCCGGTCGCCTCGTCACCATCGAGGTCGAGCTTCTCGAAGACCGAAGTCGCCTGGAGCAGAGCCACGCCACCACCGGCGACGATGCCCTCCTCGACGGCGGCCTTGGCGTTGCGCACCGCGTCCTCGATGCGGTGCTTGCGCTCCTTGAGCTCGACCTCGGTCGCGGCGCCGGCCTTGATGACGGCCACGCCGCCGGCCAGCTTCGCGAGGCGCTCCTGGAGCTTCTCGCGGTCGTAGTCCGAGTCGGAGTTCTCGATCTCGGCACGGATCTGGTTGACGCGACCGGCAACCTGGTCGCTCTCACCGGCACCGTCGACGATCGTGGTCTCGTCCTTGGTGATGACGACCTTGCGGGCGCGGCCCAGCAGGTCCAGGCCGGCGTTCTCGAGCTTGAGGCCGACCTCCTCGGAGATGACCGTGCCGCCGGTGAGGATGGCGATGTCGTTCAGCATCGCCTTGCGGCGGTCACCGAAGCCCGGAGCCTTGACGGCAACGGACTTGAAGGTGCCACGGATCTTGTTGACGACCAGGGTCGACAGGGCCTCGCCCTCGACGTCCTCGGCGATGATCAGCAGCGGCTTGCCGGACTGCATGACCTTCTCGAGAAGCGGCAGCAGGTCCTTGACCGAGCTGATCTTCGAGTTGACGATCAGGATGTACGGGTCGTCGAGCGACGCCTCCATACGCTCCATGTCGGTGGCGAAGTACGCCGAGATGTAGCCCTTGTCGAAGCGCATACCCTCGGTGAGCTCAAGCTCCAGACCGAAGGTCTGGGACTCCTCGACGGTGATGACGCCTTCCTTGCCGACCTTGTCCATCGCCTCGGCGATGAGCTCGCCGATCTGGGTGTCGGCGGCGGAGATGGAGGCCGTGGAAGCGATCTGCTCCTTGGTCTCCACGTCCTTGGCCTGCTCGAGCAGCGCACCGGAGACGGCCTCGACGGCCTTCTCGATGCCGCGCTTGAGGGCCATCGGGTTGGCACCGGCGGCCACGTTGCGCAGGCCCTCGCGGACCAGCGCCTGGGCGAGGACGGTCGCGGTGGTCGTACCGTCACCGGCGACGTCGTCCGTCTTCTTGGCGACTTCCTTGACCAGCTCGGCGCCGATCTTCTCAAACGGGTCCTCGAGCTCGATCTCCTTGGCGATGGATACACCATCGTTGGTGATCGTGGGGGCGCCCCACTTCTTCTCGAGGACGACGTTGCGGCCCTTGGGGCCAAGGGTGACCTTGACGGCGTCGGCGAGCTGGTTCATCCCGCGCTCGAGACCGCGCCGTGCCTCCTCGTCGAACGCGATGATCTTGGCCATGTGAAGTGGTCCTCCCGGACTGGGGTGGATTCTCCGGACCGCGCTGGCGCCCGCGACGGACGGCCTGCATGCCTTGTGGTTCCTTGCCCCACCCGGCCTGCGGACCTCACCAACCCGGTCCTCGTTGTCACTCTCACTGTCAGAGTGCTAACGCCAATGATTAGCACTCGCCCTAGGAGAGTGCAAGCGACTCTCACGGATCGAAGACCCACGAGCGGACCCACGGGCGGACGCACGAAGGGACCCGCGGGCAGACGCACGAAGGGACCCGCGAGCGGACCCCGCAGCGGACGCGCAGCGGACCCGCGGGCAGACGCACGAGGGGCCCGCATCCCTGGTGGGATGCGGGCCCCTCGGCGTGAGTGCGTCGGTGGCCGATCGCGCCGAGATCAGACGGCGAGCTTGACCATATCCGCCTGCGGACCCTTCTGGCCCTGCGAGATCTCGAATTCGACTCGCTGACCCTCTTCAAGGGTGCGGTACCCGTCCATCTGGATCGCGCTGTAGTGGACGAAAACATCCGCACCACCGTCGACCGCGATGAAGCCGTACCCCTTCTCCGCGTTGAACCACTTGACGGTGCCCTGAGCCATGCCTAACTCCCCTATTACTGGCCCTTGCGCAGGACCGCACTTCGCGGACCCGGGTCAGACCTCCACCCTCCGACAGGAGAGGGTGTGCGCCGGAACGCGTCGACCGCGGCTGAATGTATCTGCCCAACTGCCCTCTGCAACAGGTCAATCCGACGAGAAATCCGAGCACGCGTGAACGGATAATTGAACTGAATTCAATAAATTCCGGGGCAAGTCGGGCCCGGCAAATGGCGCTTAAGAGGCAATTCGATCGAACTTATTGGCTGCTTCTCGATGGGGCCAGGACGCATTCTCATATGCGGCCGGCATAAGCAGCGGCGGGGCCTTCCCCAACTGTACCGCGCTCAACCATACAGAATTGCCCCCTCCGCTTCTCTTGCGGAGGGGGCAATTCTGGTGACGCTGCGTAGCTCAGCCGCCGGCGACGGCAGGAATGATCGAAACGCCCGCACCGTCCGGCGTCGCGGTCTCAAGACCCTGCTCGAAACGGACGTCGTCGTCATTCACGTACACGTTCACGAAGCGGCGCAGCTTGCCCTGGTCGTCCAGGACGCGCGCGGCGATGCCCGTGTGGTTCTTCTCCAGGTCGGCGATCACCTCGGAGAGCGTCGCGCCCTCCGCCGGGACCTCGGCCTGACCGCCCGTGTACGTACGGAGAATGGTGGGGATGCGGACGTTCACGCTCATGGTGTTCTGCCTTCCGTAGGTAGTCAGCTGGCCAGGCCGGCGTCGCGGAACGCGTCGAGGCTCGGGCGGATGGTCGCCGTGGGTCCGGTCGTCGGAGCGACCGCATCGAGGGTCTTGAGACCGTCGCCGGTGTTGAGCACGACCGTGGTGAGCGCCGGGTCGAGCACGCCCTCCTCGATCAGCTTCCGCGTCACGCCCACGGTCACGCCGCCCGCGGTCTCCGCGAAGATGCCCTCGGTACGGGCCAGCAGCTTGATCGCGTCGACGATCTGCTCGTCGTTGACATCCTCCACCGCGCCGCCCGTACGGCGCGCGATGTCCAGCACGTACGGGCCGTCGGCCGGGTTGCCGATGGCCAGCGACTTGGCGATGGTGTCCGGCTTCTGCGGGCGTACGACGTCGTGCCCGGCCTTGAAGGCCGTCGACACCGGCGAGCAGCCCTCCGCCTGGGCACCGAAGATCTTGTACGGCTTGTCCTCGACCAGACCGAGCTTGATCAGCTCCTGCAGACCCTTGTCGATCTTGGTGAGCTGCGAGCCCGAGGCGATCGGGATCACGATCTGGTCGGGCAGCTGCCAGCCGAGCTGCTCGCAGATCTCGTACGCCAGCGTCTTGGAGCCCTCGCCGTAGTACGGGCGGAGGTTGACGTTGACGAAGCCCCAGCCCTCGCCCAGCGGGTCGCCGATGAGCTCCGAGCAGAAGCGGTTGACGTCGTCGTAGTTGCCCTCGATGCCGACCAGCTCGCCGCCGTACACCGCGGCCATGACGACCTTGCCCTGCTCCAGGTCGTGCGGGATGAACACGCAGGAGCGGAAGCCGGCCCGTGCGGCGGCCGCACCGACGGCGCCCGCGAGGTTGCCGGTGGAGGAGCAGGAGAGAGTCGTGAAGCCGAAGGCGCGCGCGGCCTCGACGGCGATCGCGACGACGCGGTCCTTGAAGGAGTGCGTCGGGTTGCCGGAGTCGTCCTTGATGTACAGGCCACCGGTAACGCCCAGCTCACGGGCGAGATTGTCGGCCTTGACGAGCTTGGTGAAACCGGGGTTGATGTTCGGCTTCTCGGCCACATCGGCGGGGACGGGCAGCAGCGGGGCGTACCGCCAGATATTGTTCGGACCCGCTTCGATCCGCTTCTTCAGCGCGTCGGGGTCGCCGCTCGGCAGGTCGTACGCGACTTCGAGGGGCCCGAAACACAGGGCACAGGCGAAGATCGGGCCGAGGTCGAAACGCTCTCCGCACTCGCGACACGAGAGCGCCGCGGCGGGACCGAGGTTCACTGGAGTGGTGCTTGCGACAGTCTGAACAGCCATGGAGGCGAGGCCCTTTCTCCTCATCTTCCCCGTGACGCATTTCGCCACGAGACGGAATTGGCACCTTCCCCACCGTGACCTCGCGGTCGGCGGGAGGGTTGCCGGGGCTTCAACGGGCCGTTCCCTCTGCCCCTCTGGATGAGCGGTATTCGATTGTCAGCGTGAGGACCCCCGACATGCGACGGTCATCCGCGTTGTTCAAGACTGTAACCGAAGGCCTGGACGGTTGAGATAGTCGTCCGAACCGCGAGATGAAGATCATGGCCCCTGCCGCTGGCGCGGCGTGGCACAACCAGGGAGTAACGAGCGTGCTGGAAGAGGTGGAGCGCTGGCTGAGCAGGCGTTCCTGGTCCGCGTCCGACCGGCCGCTGCACCAGCTCATCGCTGCCAAGCGCGGTACGACCGTCAGTGTCGTCCTGCCCGCGCTCGACGAGGAGGCGACGGTCGGCGAGATCGTCACCGTGATCCGGCGCGAGCTGATGGAAGCGGTGCCGCTCGTCGACGAGCTGGTCGTCATCGACTCGGGCTCGAGCGACCGTACGGCGGAGGTGGCCGCGGCGGCCGGCGCGCGGGTGGTGCACCGCGACGCGATACTGCCGCGGATACCGGCGGCCCCCGGCAAGGGCGAGGTGCTGTGGCGGTCGCTGATGGTGACCAGCGGCGACATCGTCTGCTTCATCGACGCGGACCTCAGGGACTTCTCGGCGGACTTTGTCTCCGGGATCGTGGGACCGCTGCTGACCGACCCCGACGTGCAGTTCGTCAAAGCGATGTACGACCGGCCGCTGGGCGATGTTGCAGGTCAGGGCGGCCGGGTCACCGAGCTGGTGGCGCGCCCGCTGCTCAATCTGCACTGGCCGCAGCTGGCCGGGGTCGTCCAGCCGCTCGGCGGCGAGTACGCGGCGCGGCGCTCGCTCCTCGAGCGGCTGCCCTTCCCCGTCGGTTACGGAGTGGAGCTGGGACTGCTCGTGGACGCGCTGCACACGGTAGGTCTTGACGCGCTGGCCCAGGTGGACGTCGGCTCGCGCAAGCACCGGCACCAGGACGGGCAGGCGCTGGGCCGGATGGCCGCGGCGATCTACCGTACGGCTCAACTGCGGCTGTCCCGGGGCCACTTGGTGCGGCCGGCGCTCACGCAGTTCGAGCGCGGCGAGGACGGCTTCGAACCGCGCACCTATCCGGTGGACACGGAGGAGCGGCCGCCGATGCGCGAGATCGGTGAGTACGCGGCGCGTCGCGCGGCATAACCACCACCACTGTGGCGGTCTGTCCAACACTTCCTGCTTATGGGCTTCAGATACAGTGCGGGCGCTCCGCGCCGCAGTGCCGGGCTTCCGCGGTTCCTCGGGGCCCTGGCAGCCATCACCACCGTTCTGACCGCTGTGGTCATCCAGGGACAGGCGATGGCCGACACCGTCGCCCCGGCGAACCGGGGCGACCACAACTCCGAGCGGCTGTGGCTCCTCGGCGGTCTGGCACTGAGCCTGACCGCGGCCGGTGTGATCGCGGTCGCCGCCACGCGCGGCCGCCGCCATCACTGAACGGGCGCCAATCAGTGAACGGGCGCCGCAATCTCCGACCTGCTCCCGTGAATCACCAATCTGCCGACCTGCCCTTCGGCCGTACGCACGTTTGAGGGTTTGTGCGACGGGCTAGGTTTCGCCACATGGTTTCCGAGCACCCTGCTGCCCAGGTCCTCGTCGCGTCGAACCGCGGCCCGGTCTCGTACACGCTGCGCGAGGACGGCTCGCTCGACGCCAAGCGTGGCGGCGGCGGGCTGGTCTCCGGTCTCTCCGCCATCGGCTCCGAGGCGGACGCCCTGTGGGTGTGCGCCGCGCTGGGCGACGGCGACCGTGAGGCGGTACGGCGCAGGGTCGGCGAGACCGGGGTGCTGATGCTCGACATCGACCCGGCCGTCCACTCCGACGCGTACAACGGCATCGCGAACTCCGTGCTCTGGTTCGTCCACCATCTGCTGTACCAGACGCCGGTGGAGCCGGTCTTCGACGATGAGTTCCGCCGCCAGTGGGCCTCGTACGAGACCTACAACCGGGCCTTCGCGGACGCGCTCGCCGCGCAGGCGGCTCCCGGTGCGGCGGTCCTGGTGCAGGACTACCACCTGGCGCTGGTGCCTGGCATGCTCCGCGAGCGGCGCCCGGATCTGCGGATCGGGCACTTCTCGCACACGCCGTGGGCGCCCGTCGACTACTTCCGGATGCTGCCCGACGACATCGCCGAGCAGCTGCTGCGCGGCCTGCTCGGCGCGGACCGGACCTGTTTTCTGACCCGGCGGTGGGCGGACGCGTTCGCGGCGTGCTGTACGGAGCTGCTGGGCGCGGACTCCCTGGAGGGCACCCGGATCGGGGTGCACGGGCTCGGCGCGGACGCGGACTTCCTGCGGGAGCGCGCGCACCGGCCGGATGTGGCGGAGCGGCTGGTGGTGCTGCGCGAAGAGATCGGCGGCACCCCGTCGGCGCCCCGGAAGACGATCGTCCGGGTGGACCGCACCGAGCTGTCCAAGAACATCGTGCGCGGCCTGCTCGCCTACCGGCAGCTGCTGGAGTCCCGTCCCGAGTGGCGGGAGCGGGTCGTCCATGTCGCCTTCGCCTACCCATCCCGGCAGGACCTGGCGGTGTACCGCGACTACACGGCGGCGGTCCAGCGCCTCGCCGACGAGATCAACTCCGGCTACGGGACACCGACGTGGACCCCCGTCGTCCTCCATGTGAAGGACGACTTCGCCCGCTCCCTGGCCGCGTACCGGCTGGCCGATGTGGCCCTGGTCAACCCGATCCGTGACGGCATGAACCTCGTCGCCAAGGAGATCCCGGTCGTCTCGGACAACGGCTGCGCGCTGGTGCTGTCGCGGGAGGCAGGGGCGTACGAGGAATTGGGCGAGGACGCGGTGGTGGTGAACCCGTACGACGTGACCCGCACCGCCGAAGCGCTCCACGAGGCGCTGACGATGCCGGACAACGAACGGGCCGGGCGCACCAAGCGGCTGGCGGCGGCGGCGACCGCGCTGCCGCCGCAGAAGTGGTTCCTGGACCAGCTACAGGCGCTGCGCGAGATCTGACAGAAACCCGACCACCGCCGCCGGGCCCGGCAGCAGCAGATCGGCCCGCTCCGCGAGCTCGGGGACCTCCTCGCTCCCGCTGCACACCAGCAGACCGGGGACGCCGTCCGCGCGGAGCTTCTCCACCGCGGCGAAGGCGGGCAGATCGCCGAGGTCGTCGCCGGCGTAGAGCACGGAACCGGCCTTCACCTCGCGTACGTACTCCTCGAGCGCCACGCCCTTGTCCATGCCGGGCGGGCGTAGCTCCAGGACCATACGGCCCGGCTCCACGATCAGGCCGTGGCGTGCGGCGAGTTCGGTGAGCGGTTCACGCAGGGCCTCGAAGGCCGCCTGCGGGTCGGACGCACGGCGGGTGTGGACGGCGACCGCCTGACCCTTCTCCTCGATCCAGATGCCCTGCCAGGCGCCGATGCGGTCCAGGAATCCGGGGAGTTCGGCGCGGACGGCCGCGACGCCGGGGTGCGGGGCAGGCGTATGCACGGTGCCGGAGACGGCGTCCCAGCGCTCGGCGCCGTAGTGGCCGAGGACGACGAGATGGTCGAGGCCCGGCACTCCGGCGAAGCCGCCGTACCGCACGGCGACACCGGCGGGGCGGCCGGTGATCACGGCGACGGACAGGACCCGCGGGGCGAGCGCGGCGAGCGCGGGGACCGCGCCCGGGTGGGCGCGGGCCTGGTCGGGGTCGGGCACGATCTCGGCGAGGGTGCCGTCGAAGTCGAGTCCGACGACGGTTTTCTCGGGCCTGGCGAGGATCGCGGCCAGACCTTCCCGGCCGGCGGGCGTCGACGGTGTCGGCAAGGGGTGCGCATGCGGAGTGCTGCCCATGCCCCGACCCTATCGGCGACTTCGCCGGGCGTCTCTGACACGACGCAGCCGGTTGACGGTCACGGGGTCGTGGGCCAGGGCGCGCTCGTCGTCGAGAAGGGCGTTGAGGAGCTGGTAGTAGCGGACCGGGGAGATACCGAGCTGCTCGCGGATGGCCCGCTCCTTTGCGCCGGGTCCCGGCCAGGAGTGGTGCTCCATGGCCAGTACGGCACGGTCCCGCTCGGAGAGCGCCTCGTCGTGGGTCATACGATCCAACATATCCGCGCGACGAGGCCCGCTGTCCCGCTGTCCGCGCACTCGGCTGTCCGGCTGTCCGGCTGTCCGGCTGTCCGGCTGTCCGGCTGTCCGCGCATTCTGCTGCCCGGTTGCCGGACCACTCGGCTGCGCGGTTGCCGGACCTCGGCTACTCGGCGTTCTCCGCAGCGGTGGCCGCCCGGCCGATCCGGCCGAGGACGGTCGCCGGGTCGCCGCCCGGCTCGACGGCCTTGCCTATGTTCCCCTTGATGTTCTCGCTGACCGAGGCCCACGACGTCTTGCCGACCGGCGGAAGCACCGAGGTGGGGAGCTCGTGGAGGAACTTCCTCAGCTCCAGGTGCTCCGGGTCCTTCTCCATCGCCTCGGACGCGGTGACCGTCGCCGGCAGCAGGGCGTTCTGGCCGGCGAAGTCGAGGACGTTCTTGTCGCTGAAGACGAAGTCCAGGAACTTGCCGACCTCGACCCGGTGGCCGTTCTGCTTGAAGCCCATGATCCAGTCGGCGACGCCCATCGCCGAGTTGGCCTTGCCGTTCCTGCCGGGCAGCGCCACCTGGCCGACCTGGACGCCCGCCTTCTCTGCGGCCTGCATCAGCGAGGGGTGGCCGTTGAGCATGCCGACCTCACCGCGGGTGAAGGCGGCGAACGCCTCCTTGCGGTTCAGCTTGGAGGGCGCGACCGGGCCGGTGAGCTTCTTCTCGACCAGGTTCTCCTTCAGCCAGGTGAAGGTGCTGATGTTCTGCGCGGAGTCGATCGCGTACTTGCCGACCGGGTCGATATAGCCGTCGCCACCGCTGAGCAGCCACATCATGGTCTCGGCCTGGGCCTCTTCCGGACCGAGCGGCAGCGCGAAGGGGTACTTCGCGTCCGTGTTGGCCTTCAGCCTGACCGCGTCGTCCTTCAGGTCGTCCCAGGTCTTCGGGTCCTCCTTGATGCCGGCCGCTTTGAAGAGCTTCTTGTTGAAGAAGAGGAGCCGGGTGGAGGCGACGAACGGCAGACCGTACTGGACATGCCGCTGTTCGCCGGCGTCGACGAGCGGGGCGAGGAAGTTGGACTGCACCGGTACGGAGAGCAGTTGGTCGGCGCTGTAGAGCTTGTCGGCCGCGGCGTAGTCGGCGTACGCCCCGATCTGCGCAATGTCAGGGGCCTTGCCCGCCTTGACCATCCCGGCGACCTTGCGGTCGACGTCGTTCCAGGACTCGATCTGGACGTCGATCTTGATGCCGGGGTTCTTGGACTCGAACGCGGCGGCGAGATCCGCCCAGTACTTCTTGCTGCTCTGGCCGCCGGCCACGTCGTAGTCGGCCGCGACCAGCTTGAGCGTCACATCTCCGGAAGCGCTGGAGCTGCCACAGCCCGAGAGCGTCATCGTCATACCCAGTGCGGCGACTGCCGCGGTCAGACCCAAGAAGCGCTGCTGCACAGCTCTTCCCCACCCTCTGCCGTTGGTTGCCCGTCTTGTCCCAGACGGCCCCCGCGACGTCTTCTGAGATGAGCAGCGATTTTCCCCCATCCGGGTGATGAGGTCTACTCCACTGGATATCACTTCTGCAACGCCTGGCCCACGGCGGACGGCATTGCCCGGGTGGGCCACGGCCTGCTAAGCACGTCACGGCACGAAGTGGTCGGTGCCGGTCCCGAGTTACGCGTACGTCACCAGGAGCCTTGCCGCATGTCCCGTACCGCAGCAGAGATTGCCACCCAGCCCGCCTGCTGGCGACGAGCGGCCGAGGCCGCCGCCGCCTTCGAGGGACTTCCGGCGCCGGGCGAGCGCGTCGCCGTCACCGGGTGCGGGACGTCCTGGTTCATGGCGATCGCGTACGCCGCGCTGCGGGAGGCGGCGGGACAGGGCGAGACGGACGCCTTCGCCTCCTCCGAGTTCCCGGCCGGCCGGTCCTACGACCGTGTCGTCGCGATCACCCGCTCCGGCACCACGACCGAGGTGCTCGACCTGCTGCGCGAACTGAAGGGCTCGGTGCCGACGCTGGCTCTGACCGCGGACCCGAAGACGCCCGTGATGGAGGCGGCGGACGCGGTGGCGGTGCTGGACTGGGCGGACGAGGAGTCGGTCGTCCAGACCCGGTTCGCCACGACCGCGCTGGCGTTCCTGCGGGCGGGGCTCGGCGACATCCCGGGTCTGAAGTCGGTCGCCGACGCGGCCGTCGACGCGGAGCTCGCGATCACGGAGCCGCTCGCGGACGCGGTGGTCGGCGCGGAGCAGTGGACGTTCCTGGGCCGCGGCTGGACGTACGGGCTGGCGCTCGAGGCGGGTCTGAAGATGCGCGAGGCGGCGGGTGCGTGGACGGAGTCGTACCCGGCGATGGAGTACCGCCACGGTCCGATCTCGATCACCGGTCCCGGCCGGGTGGCGTGGATCTTCGGCGCGCTGCCGGAGGGCCTGTCGGTGGACGTGGCCCGGGTGGGCGGCACGCTGGTGGCCCGTCAGGAGACGGACCCGCTGGCGGACCTGATCCGTGCGCAGCGTCTCGCGGTGACGCTGGCCGAGTCGAAGGGCTACGACCCGGACCGCCCGCAGAACCTGACCCGCAGCGTGATTCTGGGCTGACGGGTCCGCGGGGTGCGGGCCCGGTCCGGCGGGTGCGGGTGCGGGTGCGCCTGCGGCGGGCTTGTTCCCCACCCCGCCCCTTCCCGCTGTGCCCATGTGCGGCTCCGCCGCGTGGGGGGCTTCGCCCCCAGACCCCGTATGCGACCTTCGGCCGCATGTCCTCAATCGCCGGACGGGCTTGAATTTCCGCCGGTCGGCCTGAAAGTTCGGGCCGAGCGGTGGAAATCAAGCCCCGCCGTCGTTTGAGGCCCGGGGTCCGAGGCAGGGCCCCGGTCACTCGGCCGTTTGTATGGCCGCGCAACAATCCGTCGTAGTGGACTAGACCTTTCTTGGGTGTACGCGCCAGACTGTTCACGTGAGACACGTCATCGCCCTCGATGTGGGCGGCACCGGGATGAAAGCCGCCCTGGTCGGGGTGGACGGGACGCTGCTGTACGAGGCCCGCCGCGCGACCGGGCGCGAACGCGGGCCCGACGCCGTCGTCGAGGCCATCCTCGGCTTCGCCGAGGAGCTACGCGCGTACGGCGCCGAGCACCTCGGCGAAAGCTCCCTCGCCGCCGGCGTCGCCGTACCCGGCATCGTCGACGCCGACCGCGGCATCGCCGTCTATGCCGCCAACCTCGGCTGGCGCGACGTCCCCATGCGCGCCCTGCTCGCCGAACGCCTCGGCGGCGTACCGGTCGCGCTCGGCCACGACGTCAGGACCGGCGGCCTCGCCGAGGGCCGGATCGGGGCCGGCAAGGGCGCCGACCGGTTCCTGTTCGTGCCGCTCGGCACCGGGATCGCCGGCGCCATCGGCATCGCGGGATCCATCGAGGCCGGCGCCCATGGATACGCGGGCGAGATCGGCCATATCGTCGTACGCCCCGACGGCCCCGACTGCGGCTGCGGCCAGCGCGGCTGCCTCGAGACGCTGGCCTCTGCCGCCGCCGTGACCAGGGCCTGGGCCGCCGCGTCCGGCGACCCGGACGCGGACGCCGCCGACTGCGCGAAGGCCGTCGAGTCCGGCGACGAACGGGCCGCCCGGGTCTGGCAGGACGCCGTCGACGCGCTCGCCGCCGGCCTGGTCACCGCGCTCACCCTGCTGGACCCCCGCACGCTGATCATCGGTGGCGGTCTCGCCGAGGCGGGAGAAACCTTGTTCACACCACTGCGGGCCGCGGTCGAGGAGCGCGTCACGTTCCAGAAGCTGCCCGCCATCGTCCCGGCTGCCCTCGGGGACACCGCCGGTTGCCTGGGCGCGGGGCTGCTCGCCTGGGATCTGCTCGCCACCGACTCGGAGGTAACCGCCTAATGGCCGCAAGCGCCGAAAGCACAGTTCTCGCGGGCGCCCGGGTGGTGCTGCCGACCGGGATCGTCGAGAACGGACGGCTCGTCGTCGCCGGCACGAAGATCGCCGGCGCCGCGCCGGCGGACGCGCCCGCCCGCGATCTGTCCGGCCACTGGGTCGTCCCCGGCTTCGTCGACATCCACAACCACGGCGGCGGCGGCGCCTCGTTCACCTCCGGCAGCGCCGAGGACGTTCTGAAGGGCGTACGCACCCACCGCGAGCACGGCACGACCACGCTCGTCGCCTCCACCGTCACCGGCGAGATGGACTTCCTCGCCCAACGGGCCGGCTTCCTCTCCGAACTCGTCGAACAGGGCGACCTGGCCGGTATCCACTTCGAGGGCCCGTTCATCTCGCCGTGCCGCAAGGGCGCGCACAGCGAGGCGCTGCTGCGCGACCCCGACCCTGCCGAGGTGCGCAAGCTGATCGACGCCGCGCGCGGTACGGCGAAGATGGTCACCCTCGCCACCGAACTGCCCGGCGGCATCGACTCCGTACGCCTGCTCGCCGAGCACGGCGTGATCGCCGCGATCGGGCACACGGACGCGACGTACGAGCAGACCGTCGATGCCATCGACGCGGGCGCGAGGGTGGCGACCCACCTCTTCAACGCCATGCCCGCACTCGGGCACCGAGCGCCGGGACCGATCGCCGCGCTCCTCGAGGACGAGCGGATCACCGTCGAGCTGATCAACGACGGCACGCATCTGCACCCCGCCGCCCTGGAACTCGCCTTCCACCGCGCGGGCGCGGACCGGGTCGCGTTCATCACGGACGCCATGGACGCGGCGGGCTTCGGCGACGGCCGCTACCAGCTCGGCCCGCTCGCCGTCGACGTCAAGGACGGCGTCGCCCGGCTGGTGGAGGGCGGCTCGATCGCCGGCTCCACACTCACCCTGGACACCGCCTTCAAACGCGCGGCCACGATCGACAAGCTGCCGGTGGAGGACATCGTCCGGGCCATCTCGGCCAATCCGGCGAAGCTGCTCGGCGCATACGACACGGTCGGCTCACTGGAGCCGGGCAAGGACGCCGACCTGGTGGTCCTCGACGCGGAGTTCACGCTCAAGGGGGTCATGCGCAAGGGCGAATGGCTGATTGAGCCCCAAGTTGGGTGATTTCTGCGCAAGTTACGGCAAGGTGGTTGGCTCGGGGGTCTGGGCCAAACGTCTTCCGTTTGGCATGATCAGGTCCCGTACGAGCATGGCACGCGCATTCTCCGGGGGGTGTTACGGGTGATCCTGACGGTCACGCTCAACACCGCTCTCGACATCACCTACAGGGTCGGCGCGCTGGTCCCGCACGCCAGCCACCGCGTCAGCGAGGTCCGCGAACGCCCCGGCGGCAAGGGCCTCAACGTCGCCCGCGTGCTCGCCGCACTGGGACACGAGACAGTGGTCACGGGCTTCGCGGGCGGCTCCACCGGAGCCGTACTGCGCGATCTGCTGGCCCCTCTCGCACCGCATGACGCGCTCGTCCCGACCGCCGGAACCACGCGCCGCACCATCGCCGTCGTGGACAACACCAGCGGCGACACGACCCAGCTGAACGAGCCGGGCCCGACGGTGACCGCCGAGGAGTGGGCCATGTTCCTCTCTTCGTACGCCTCCCTCCTGCGGGACGCCGAAGCCGTCGCCCTGTGCGGCAGCCTGCCGCCCGGCATCCATGTCGGCGCATACGCCGAACTGGTCCGCCGCGCCCGCAGCGCGGACGTCCCCGTACTCCTCGACACCAGCGGCGAGCCACTGCGCCGCGGCATCGCCGCCCGTCCCGACCTCGTCAAACCCAACGCGGACGAGCTCGCGCAGCTCACCGGCTCCCGCGATCCACTGCGCGCCACCCGCGACGCCCGTCGCCGCGGCGCGCACACGGTGGTCGCCTCGCTCGGCGCGGACGGCGTGCTGGCGGCCACCCCTGACGGCGTCTGGCAGGCGATACCGCCGACCTCCGTGAAGGGCAACCCAACGGGAGCGGGCGACTCGGCGGTGGCCGGACTGCTCTCCGGGCTCGTGGAACGGCTCCCGTGGCCGGACCGGCTGTCCCGGGCCGTGGCCCTGTCGGCGGCGACCGTACTGGCCCCGACGGCGGGCGAGTACGACGCCGGGGCCTACGAGGATCTGCTGCCGCGCATAGCGGTGACCGAGCGCGCGGCCGCGGCGTGAGGACACGCGGGCTCGGCGTGAGGGCACGTGGGCTCGGCGTGAGGACACGCGGGCTCGGCGTGACGGCGCGCGGCCGCGGCGTGAGGACACGCGGGCTCGGCGTGACGGCGCGCGGGCTCGGCGTGAGGACACGCGGGCTCGGCGTGAGGACACGCGGGCGGCAGCTGCCGGGCGGCCCCGAGACCGGTCGCCCCCGGTCCGAACCGACGCCGCAGCACCGCCGCCCCGGCACGCCGACACCATCGTGCCGCGGCGGCAACTCTCCGGGCGTGTGCGCCCGACTCCGCACAAACGGGCTCAGCCGCCCGGGAATTGGGATGCACCATGCCACTCGTCACCACCGGTGAACTCGTCGCGGCCGCCGCCGCCGACGGCCGCGGCATCGCCGCCTTCAACGTCATCACCCTGGAGCACGCCGAGGCGATCGCCGCCGGCGCCGAGCAGGCCGGCACACCCGCGATCCTGCAGATCTCCGAGAACGCCGTGAAGTTCCACGGCGGCCGGCTCTCCGCGATCGCCGCCGCCGCGGCCTCCGTGGCCCACGCGTCCACCACGCCGCTCGCCCTCCACCTGGACCATGTCGTCTCGGTGGACCTGCTGCGGTCGGCGGACGACGAGGGCTTCAGCTCGGTGATGTTCGACGCCTCGAAGCTGCCCTACGACGAGAACGTCAGGGCCACGGCGGACGCGGTGCGCTGGGGCCACGAGCGCGGCATCTGGATCGAGGCGGAACTGGGCAAGGTCGGCGGCAAGGAGGGTGAGGCCCCGCTCGACGCCCACGCCCCGGGCGTCCGCACGGATCCGGTCGAGGCGGCGGCCTACGTGGCCGCCACGGGCGTGGACGCGCTGGCGGTGGCGGTCGGCTCCTCGCACGCGATGACGGAGCGCACGGCGGCCCTGGACCACGCGCTGATCGGCCGGCTGCGGGACGCGGTGCCGGTGCCGCTGGTCCTGCACGGCTCGTCGGGCGTCCCGGACGCGGAGATCCGCGCGGCGGTCACCTCCGGCATGACCAAGATCAACGTCGGCACGGCACTGAACACGGCGTTCACCGGCGCGGTACGGGCCTTCCTGGAGACCAACCCGCAGGCGGTGGACCCCCGGAAATACCTCGTCCCGGCTCGCGAGGCGATGACCGGGACGGTGGCGGGCTTCCTGGGGCTGCTGTGACGATCCGGGCCGAGGCCCGGACTCACAGCGCAGCCGGGCTGAGGGTGCTCAGAGCTCCCCGTCGCTGACCTGGAGCCAGTCGAGGATGGCATTGCACTGATTGCCGTTCTCGCACGAGATCTTGATCTCGTTCTCACCCTTCTTGAGGTTCACCGGCGCCCAAGTGGTCTGCCAGTTCTTCTCCCAGTTCGGGTCCGTGGACTTGACGAAGTTCTTCAGGCCCAGCGGGTTGCTGTTCGCCTTGCCGTTCACAGTCAGGGTGGCGTTGGCGTCCACGGCCGGGATGGCGTACCGCACGTACAGGCGGTACTCCTTGGCCTCGGCGACGTTCGCCTTCCAGGTGACCGAGGCACCCACCGCATTGAAGCCGGTCACAAACGCGCCGTCGGTGCCTTCCGCGCCCTTGATGTCCTTCGCCAGCGCCGCCGGCGCCCCGAGCTGCAGCGTCGCCGCGTCCTGCTTCGGCAGCTCCGCCGGCTTGTCCGACGCGGACGGCTGCTCGCTGGGCTTCACGGACTCGCCCGCGGTCGCGCCGCCGTTCCCGCCCGGCCGGCCGCCCGCCTTCTTGTCCTCACCGCCGCCCGTCAGGAGCGCCGCGCCGATGCCGATCACGACGACCGCGACGACCGCGATCGCGCCGATCAGCAAGCCCTTGGTGTTGGGGCCGCCACCGCGGCCGCCGCCGTGGCCCGTGCCCTGCTGCGGAACCGTGCGGGTGGTGGCGCCGCCGGGGTAGGTCTCGGGCGCCGCGTACTGCGCGGTCGGCTGGCCCTGCGCCTGGCCCTGCGGCTGGCCGTACGCATACTGCTGCGGGACCTGCTGGCCGTACTGGCGCTCGCCGACCGTCCGGACCTGGTTGTACGAGGTTCTGGGGACGCCGGGCTGCGCGGCGGGACCCGGGTAGCCGTAGCCGCGGCCCTGGCCGGGCGGTGTCGCGCCTGCTGCCCGTCCGTCCTCGTACAGGTAGCCGAACGGATCGTCGTCCTCGGGCGTGCTCGCGCCGTTGTTCGCGGCCGTCATCCCAGTCACTCCTCACCATGTCGTCAGCACATCGCCGACGCGGGCGAGCCTACCCGGTTCGGAGCAACCGAAAGGGTGGCGTAGACCTCAGCCCGCCCGCCTGTGCACCTTCGCACGGGACCGCTTCTCGATGTACATCCGCTGGTCCGCGGATTGCAGGACCTCCTCGACGGACATCCCGCAGCTCGCCCAGCCGATACCGAAGCTGGCCCCGACGCGGACCCCGCGGCCGCCGACCCGGATCGGCAGGATGATCGCGTTCCGCAGGCGTACGGCCAGGTCGGCGGCGTCCGCCGAGCCCAGGCCGTCGGCGAGAACGACGAACTCGTCACCGCCGAGCCGGGCCACCGTGTCCCCGTCCCGTACGCCCGTGGTGAGCCGCCGCGCCACCTCGACCAGCACGGCGTCGCCCGTCTGGTGCCCGAAGCGGTCGTTGATCGACTTGAATCCGTCCAGGTCGCAGAAGAGGACCGCGAGCCCCTTCGTCCCGTCGTCGGTCTCTCCGTCGGGCGCGACCGTGTGGACATGGTGGTTGTACGGGCCGCCGGCCGAGTCGGTGTCGAAGCCCTCACTGCGGAAAATGTGCTCACCGTCACCGGCGTACGCGGCGTCCAGAGCCTCGATGGCCGACTCCCGCTCCGAGTACGGCCGCTCGCACAGCCGGGAGCTGAGCCGGGCCCGCAGCTCGGCGCTGTTGGGCAGGCCGGTGAGCGAGTCGTGCGAGGCGCGGTGTGCGAGCGCCAGCTCATGGCGCTTGCGCTCCTCGATGTCCTCGACGTGCGTCAGCAGAAAGCGCGGCCCGTCGGCGGTGTCCGCGACGACGGAGTTGCGCAGCGAGACCCAGACGTACGTCCCGTCCCGTCTGCCGAGACGCAGCTCGGCACGGCCGCCCTCGGCGGACGTACGCAGCAGAGTGCCGACATCCTCGGGGTGGACGAGATCGGCGAAGGAGTAGCGGCGCATCGCGGAGGCGGGCCGGCCGAGCAGCCGGCACAGGGCGTCGTTGGTGCGCAGCAGCCGGCCGTGCTGGTCGCCGCCCATCTCGGCGATGGCCATACCGCTGGGCGCGTACTCGAAGGCCTGCCGGAAGGACTCCTCGCTGGCGCGCAGGGCCTGCTGCTCGCGCTCGAGGCGGACCAGGGCGCGCTGCATATTTGCTCGCAGCCGGGCGTTGCTGATCGCAATGGCCGCCTGGGAGGCGTACATCTGGAGGGCTTCCTGGCCCCAGGCTCCCGGCCTGCGGCCATTGCGCGGCCGGTCGACGGATATGACTCCGAGGAGTTCGCGGCCGCCGCCCGATGCGTACATGGGGGCGTAGAGGCGGTCCTGCGGGTGCCACTCGTCCTCGAAGCGGGGATCGGGGCCCTCGGTGTGCCACTGCGGTACGTCGTCCTCGATGAGGACCCAGCCCTCGGTGTGCGGAATGAAACGCAGTTCACCCCAGGCCTCGCCCATGGAGAGCCGTCGTTCCCAGGAGGGGCGGGAGCCGACCCGCCCGGTGATCAGGGCTTCCGCGGCGGCACTGCCGGCGAACGCGGCGACGACGAGATCACCGTCGGGACGAACGAGATTGACGCAGGCCAGCTCGTAGCCGAGTCCTGCGACGATGCCGTCGGCGACGGTCTGCAGAGTGTCGGCCAAGCTCCGGGCCGTGTTGAGGTCCGCGACGGCCTGATGCAGCTGCCGCAGGGTCGCAAGACGGACGTAGGGCTCCGACTCGGTCTCCATTGCTCGCTCTCCCCGAGACCTCGACAGCAAACTCCAGGGTTCTCATCAGCGTTCTTGTTGCGGTATCACGGCCACTGAATCACAGCGAGCTGCCCACTCGGTACACAGGGTCAACAAATACCGCACTCTGTGACTCAAGTCACATCAGATGACGAAAGGTTGCGCGGCCGAGTGGGAGCGCTCCATTGCTTTCTTGAACGCAAATCCGGTGCTTGGGTCCTAGGACTCGACTGGTCCCAAGGCCCGATGCGGGCGACGGACGGCCGAGACTAGCGTTCCTCGTGTGTTGCAGACGACCCCCACTCCCGCCGCTGTTGCCATCCCCCATGCTGAGGGGGTGAGCAACGAGGAGTTCCGCGCAGCCATGTCCCGGCTGGCCGCGGGTGTGGTGCTGGTGACCGCGAACGACGCCGACTACGGACCGCACGGAGAGGACGTCGGCATGACCGCGACGGCGTTCATGTCGGTGTCGCTGGACCCGCCCCTGGTACTGGTGAGTCTGCGCAATGGCTCACGCATGGACGACCTGCTGGCGGAACAGCCGCTGTGGGGCGTATCGGTGCTCTCGGAGAGCCAGCGGCACATCGCCGGGCGCTTCGCGATGAAGGGGCGGGTCAGCGACCGGCTGCTGTTCGAGGACATCCCGTACACGAGGGGCGAGGTGTGCGGGTCGCTGCTGGTGCGGGGCGCGCTCGCGACGCTGGAGTGCCGTACCGAGCAGCGGATCGAGGCGGGCGACCACACGCTGGTGATCGGCCGGGTGCTGAAGGCCGGCCTGGAGAGCCCGGACGGCGGTCCACTGACGTACTTCAAGGGCCGCTACCACCAGCTTGGTTGAGCAACGCTGAGCCCCGCCGACGATTGAGTCGAACCCAAGCCCCGCCGGCGATTGGTGCGCCGGGTCCGGGGCGGAGCCCAACAACAAGCCCCGCCGGCGATTGGTGCGCCGGGTCCGGGGCGGAGCCCAACAACAAGCCCCGCCGGCGATTGAGGCGCGGGGTCCGGGGCGGAGCCCAACAACAAGCCCCGCCGGCGATTGAGGCGCGGGGTCCGGGGCGGAGCCCCAGCGAGAGGCCGCGCGCTACCAGTCCCGGCCCGTGCGCCCGCGCTTCGTCTCCGCCCGCTGCTTCTTCTCCCGCAGCCGCCGCTCGTTGATACCGCGCGGAATCTTTGTCGCGCGACGCGGCCGCGGCGGAGGCGCAGTCGCCTCCGCGAGCAGCGAGGCGAGCCGGACCGCGGCCGTCTCACGGTTGCGCCACTGCGAGCGGTGCTCCGACGCGCGTACGGCAATCACCCCGCCGACCAGCCGCCCCGCGAGCCGCTCCAGCGCGCGCTCCTTCCACACCGGCGGCAGCGCCTCGGTCTTGGCGAGGTCGAAACGGAGCTCCACCTGCGAGTCGCTGGTGTTGACGTGCTGCCCACCGGGCCCCGACGACCTCGAGAAACGCCACATGAGCTCGGCCTCCGGCAGGAAGACCGAACCGCGGATGCTGTGTTTACCCGGGGGACGCCCCCCGGACCCCCGATGGGGCTGGGTCCCGGACATATGTCCATGGTCGCCTGCGGCGCCGTCCACGTCACCCGCTTTTCCACCGGACAGCGCGGGCAGCCGCAGGCAGGCGCAGGCAAAAAGAACAAAGGCGGGTGGAACCTGGCAGTCCCCTGCCTGCGTTATGAGGTGTGACGGTAACTTCGGGAGGGCTCGAAGCCCGCACAGTCGATCACGAAGGGGACTTCCCAATGGCAGTAAGCCTGTCCAAGGGCGGCAACGTCTCGCTCACCAAGGAGGCACCGGGCCTGACCGCCGTCACGGTCGGCCTCGGCTGGGACGTCCGCACCACCACCGGCACCGACTTCGACCTCGACGCCTCCGCGATCGGTGTGAACCCCGGCGGCAAGGTGGCCTCCGACGCCCACTTCGTCTTCTTCAACAACAAGGCCACGCCGGACCAGACCATCGTCCACACCGGTGACAACCGCACCGGCGAGGGCGGCGGCGACGACGAGCAGATCAACGTCAACCTGGCGGGTCTGCCCGCCGACGTCGACAAGATCGTCTTCCCGGTCTCGATCTACGACGCCGTCACCCGCAGCCAGAACTTCGGCCAGGTGCGCAACGCCTACATCCGTATCGTCAACCAGGCCGGCGGCGCCGAGCTCGCCCGCTACGACCTGAGCGAGGACGCCGCCACCGAGACCGCGATGGTCTTCGGCGAGCTGTACCGCAACGGCGCGGAGTGGAAGTTCCGCGCCGTCGGCCAGGGTTACGCCTCGGGCCTCGAGGGCATCGCCCGCGACTTCGGCGTCAACCTCTGACGTACGCGCTGCACACAGGAGCCCCTGGCCGTCGGCCCGGGGCTCCTGCCGTTGTCACGGCGTCGCCGGCTTGTCCTCCCCGTACAGCCAGGTGTCCCAGAGCTCGGTCAGATCCTTGCCGGACTTCTTCTCGACGTACTCGGTGAAGTCGGCGGTGGAGGCGTTGGAGTGGCGGTGCGCCGCCGCCCAGCCCTTCACGATGTCGAAGAAGACTTCTTCGCCGACCGCCTGACGGATCTTGTGCAGGACCATCGCGCCGCGGTGGTACACCGGGGCGTCCGAAATCTCCGCCCCGGAGGGCGGAACGGCAGGCGGGAAGGCCCAGTTGGCCTCCTCGGCGAAGGCCTCGTCAAAGCTCTTCCGGGCCGGGGTGTCGTGGTAATCCTCGAGCCAGATCCACTCCGCGTACTGGGCGAAGCCTTCGTTGAGCCACATGTCCTTCCAGGACTTGGGCGACACAGAATCGCCGAACCACTGGTGCGCCACCTCATGGACGAGGAGCGTCTCGACATCGAGCTCGTTCTCGCCCGGGTCCAGGGGGAGGACCGGCCTGGTCTGCGTCTCCAGGGCGTAGTCGGCAGCGGCCCCCGGCACGACGATCGCACCGGTGGAGGAGAAGGGATACGGGCCGAAGTTCTCCTCCCCCCACTCCGTCATCTCGGGGATCCGGGCGAGGACCTTGGTGCTTTCGTCCGGCACGGCCTGGTTGACAGCGGTGAGTACGGGGAGACCGGACGGCGTACGCGACTTCGTCAGCCGGTAGTCGCCGACGGCGAGCGTGACGAGATAGCTCGCCATGGGCTGCTTCGACGTCCAGCGGAAGGTGGAACGCCCGTCGGTGGTGCTCGGGGTCGCCTTCAACTCGCCGTTGGAGATGGCCTGCAGCTTCTCGGGAACGGTGACGGTGATGTCGTACGTCGCCTTGTCGCTCGGGTGGTTGTTACTGGGGAACCAGGCCATCGACCCGATGGGCTGGCCCAGCGCGAGCGCGCCGTCAGCGGTCTTCAGCCAGCCCTCCCGTGGCTTCTCGGTGTCCTTGTCGGCGTCTCTGTCGACGATCGTCTTCGGGACGCCGGAGTAACGGACGACGGCGCGGAAGGCCTTGCCCTTGTCGAGATCGCGGTGCGGCCGCAACGTCAGCTCGTCGCCCGCCCGGTTGGCGGCGGCCGCCTTGCCGTCGACGGTGGCGCCGGTGACCGTCATACCGTGGAAGTCGAGGTTGAAGGCGCTCAGATCCTGAGTGGCGCGGGCGGTGATCTCGGCGGTGCCGTCGAGGCGGCCCGTCTTCGGGTCGTAGCCCAGCGTCAGGGCGTAGTGCTGGACGTCATAACCGCCGTTGCCGAGCTTGGGGAAGAGCGGATCACCCGTGCCCGCGGCGCCCGGCTTTCCGCGCACGCCCGCCTCGGCGTCGGTGCAGCCCGCGAGGAGAAGCAGGGCGACGACGGGCGTCAGGGTGCGTACGAGAGTTCGCAGGTCCACCTTTTTGATCCTATCCGGGGCGGATTTCAGCCGCTTGTGCACAGGAGGGCCGCCCGGTCCTCGTCGCCGAGCCCCGGCCACCGGCCGCTCCTGGACCGTTTACGGGCACGGGCCGACCGCCCCCGTCGACACGAGGGAAGGCGCGGTGGCGGTGGCGAAGGAGCGGCGGCTCCTCCCCCTCGCCCGTCCGCCTCCCCCGTGCGGCGGAGGCGGTCCGCCCCGAACGCCGACGCGGCTTCGCCGTGTCCACGGCCAGTCTCTTCCCCATGACGACAGCGAACGTGACCTCGGCGACCGTGACCACACACACCGCCCCTGCGCCCCGCTGGGCCCGCCGGACCGCACATGCCATCGCGCTCTGCGCCGTCCCCTCCGGACTGTGGCGACTCGCGATGGCCTCCGGCATCTACGTGGGCTACAGCGACGAGATCCTGCACGACAAGTTCGGCATCCCCGGCTGGGGCATCGCGTACGTCATCGGCCTGGCCGTCCTCCAGGAGTGCGCCGCCCTGCTCCCCCTCCTGCTCGTCACCGACCGGTGGCGGCTCCCCCGCCCGAAGACCGTCGCCATCACGGCCGCCGCCGCCTCGGCCTTCGCGACGCTGCTGGCCCTGAGCCAGGTGGTGGTCTACTTCACCGTCGAGAGCCAGACCTACATGTCCGGCACGGCGAACACCGTGACGGGTTTCTGCTACGCCCCGCTCTTTGTCATCGGCCCGCTGCTCGCTGCCGTGACCTGGTCGTACTGGAAGCGGCACCGGGCATGACACCATCGAGCACGTGCTCGACATCGGCTACTCCCTCTCCCGCCGTTTCCCCGACCCCCCGCAGACCGACTACCGGCGCGCGGACGTTCAGGCGCTGCGCCACGACCTCTTCTGCGGCGACGTCTACCTCGCGGACACCAAGGAGGACCGCGAGGTGTCCACAGCCTGGGGATGGGTCCCGGTGCTGGACTTCGCCTGGGCGCTGTGCGACATCGTCGAGCAGCTCGACCGCGACCCGCTCGGCAGCCGCGCCGCGAAGCCCCAGTACGCCGAGCTGGACTTCACCGAATCGGCCGACCGGATGCTCTTCGAGCGGCGCTTCGGCTGGGTGGACGTGGAGGCCGACTGGATGCCCGGCGACGAACCGCCGCTCACTTTCAACCACACCGAGCTGCGCCGCGAGGCCCGCGACTTCCTGCACGACCTGATCGCGGACCTCGCCGACATGCACGAGGGTCTCGACGACAACCCGGTGGTCTGGGACCTCCAGGCACGCTTCCCCCGCCTCTAGCACTCCAACTGTGCTGAGGTAACGGGGCTGCAGTACTAACTCTCCACCCGCACTCCGATCTGCGCCGCGAACGCCGGTGCCAGATCCAGCAGTTGGGCCGGGCTGATCACCGCACCCGCCAACCGGTCCACGCCCCGCGCGATGTCCAGCTCGGCGACCGTCCGCAGATCGACGTCCTTCAGCTGCGCCGCGCTGAAGTCCGCCCGCCGCAGCACACAGTCCCGGAACTCCACCCGTTCCAGCTGCGCACCCCCGAAGTCCGGCTCCGACAGCACACATCCCTCGAAGACGACGTCCTTGAGCCTGCCCTTCCGCAGATTCAGGTAGTCGATCTTCCCGCCGCGGATCAGCACCCGCTCCAGTACGGCTCCGTGCAGCTGCACCCCGCCCAGCCGCGCGTCCGTCACCTCCACATCGCGCAGCGAAGCGCCCGCCAGGTCAGTGCCCACGCCTCGTATACCACTGAGCACGGAGTCGACGAAGCGGGCGTTCAGCAGCTCCGCCTCGTCCAGGCCGCACCCGCGCAGCGCACAGTCGATGAAGCGCGCGCCACGCCCCGACTGCCCCGCGAGGTCCACATCCTGGAACTCCAGGCCGTCGTAGTCGCCGTCCGGCTCCAGCCCCCTGCCGTCGTACGGAACGAGCGGCGGCAGCCGCACCTCCGGCCGCTGCGCTGCCCGCGATCTCTCCGGTTTCCGTGCCATGGCCCCATGGTGCCCCCTCCCACTGACAACGCCCGGATGAGCCGCCTTGACCTCAAGCGCGCTTGAGGTTGGAGGGTGTTGCCCCTAGCCGGCTCGGTCGGCGGCCACACCGCGCTCGCCGCCGTCGGCCTTCTCGGCAAAGGCGGCAAGCACATCGTCTTCGGCTGTCCGGCGAAGGCCGCCACGATGGCGCCCCGCTCACCTTCACCGACGAGGAACTGGCCGAGCGCGGCATCACCTCCGAAGGCATACTCGGCCCGGTGATGCTCCAGAAGGCGGGCGGCAACGTACGCGCCCTGGAAGAAGGCTCCCTCGCCGAGGCCGCATCCGGCCGCCCCCGCCCCGCGCACAGCGCTTCCCGCTCGCCGACGCCGCGGCCGCCCACCGCGCTCCGGAAACCCGCGACACGGTCGGCAAGGTCGTGCTCATCCCCCGGACGGCATCCAGCTGGACGGCTGGACGGTCAGACGGCTGCACGGTCGGACGGCCGGCCGGCCCCCAGCGACGCCAGCGCTCCGTCGGTCAGCCGGTACACCGTCCACTCGTCCTGCGGCCTCGCCCCCAGCGACCGGTAGAAGTTGATCGACGGGGTGTTCCAGTTCAAAACGGACCATTCAAGGCGCTCATAGCCGCGCTCCACACAGATCCGCGCCAGCTCCGTCAGCAGCGCCTTGCCGTGACCGCCGCCTCGCAGCCCAGGACGTACATACAGATCCTCCAGATAGATGCCGTGCACCCCGCGCCATGTCGAAAAGTTCAGGAACCACAGCGCGAAGCCCGCCACCTCTCCGTCCGCAGTCTCCGCGATATGCGCGAAGGCGGCGGGCCGCTCGCCGAACAGCGCCTCGTGCAGCTGCTCCTCGCTCGCCCTGGCCTCGTCCAAGGCCTTCTCGTACTCGGCGAGTTCACGGACCATACGGTGGATCTCAGGGACATCATCAGGCGTGGCGATACGAATCATGAGGTCAGAGTGCCCGCCGACCCGGCTGCCGTGCCAACAGATTCCGACCGATGGACACCTGCTCCGCCTGAAGCCGCGTCTCCCCGTCCTGCACATGCCACAGGCTGTTCTGCAGCACGCGCCCCCACGCTCTCCTCGTCGACAGCCTGAAGCTTGAGCGCCGCGGGCGTACCGTCCACGCGCACCACCGGGAGAACAAGCGCGCACCAGCCGTGCATGGACGGGCCTGCCTGCCGCAGCCCCCACCGCTCGAGAAAGTCCGCGGCCGGCTGCGGCAGCACGGCAATGAAGTCGCGGCCCGGATCCTACGACTGTGGCGAAGACCACCGCGGGCGAGGACCACCGCCGCGTACGACCATGGAGGCCACAGGGTAGGCGCCCGATCAGCCACCCGGTCCTGCGAGTACCCTCCCGCCACACGCACTCGAGCTGAGCAGCAGGGGCATCATGAGCACGAACACCGTCAACGGCGGCATATCGTTCTGGTACGCGCAGGAGGGCACCCCCCTCCCCAGGGAGCCCCTCCCCGGCGACACCACCGCGGACATCTGCATCGTCGGCGGCGGATACACCGGTCTCTGGACGGCCTACTACCTCAAAAAAGCCGTCCCCTTCCTCAACATCACCGTCCTCGAGGGCAAGTTCTGCGGCTACGGAGCCTCCGGCCGCAACGGCGGCTGGCTCTACAACGGCATCGCCGGCCGCGACCGCTACGCCAAGCTCCACGGCCACGACGCCGCCGTCCGCCTCCAGCAGGCCATGAACGACACCGTCGACGAGGTCGTACGCGTCGCCGCGGAAGAAGAGATCGACGCCGACATCCACAAAGGCGGCGTCCTCGAAGTCGCCCACACCCCCGCCCAGCTGACCCGCCTCAAAACCTTCCACGCCGTCGAAATCGCCTTCGGCGAGAAGGACCGCGTACTGCTCGGCGCCCGCGAGACCGCCGAGCGCGTACGCGTCACCGGCGCCGTCGCCTCCACCTGGACCCCGCACGGCGCACGCCTGCACCCCGTGAAACTGGTCAAGGGACTCGCGGCAGCCGTCGAAGCCCTTGGCGTCACCATCCACGAGTCGACCCCCGTCACGGAGATCAAGCCAAAGCACGCGATCACCCCGTACGGCACGGTCCGTGCCCCGTACATCCTGCGCTGCACCGAAGGCTTCACGGCCAACCTCAAGGGCCAGAAGCGCGCCTGGCTCCCCATGAACTCCTCCATGATCGCGACCGAGCCCCTCCCTCAGTCCGTCTGGGACACGATCGGATGGGACGGCCGCGAAGCGCTCGGCGACATGGCACACGCCTACATGTACGCCCAGCGCACCGCCGACGACCGGATCGCACTCGGCGGCCGCGGCGTCCCCTACCGCTACGGCTCCCGCACCGACAACGACGGCCGCACCCAGCCCGCCACCATCGAAGCACTGCGCGACATCATGGTCCGCTTCTTCCCCACAACGGCAGGCGCCCGTATCGACCACGCCTGGTCCGGCGTCCTCGGCGTCCCCCGCGACTGGTGCGCCACTGTCGCCCTGGACCGCTCCACCGGCCTCGGCTGGGCCGGCGGCTACGTCGGCTCCGGCGTCGCCACCACCAACCTCGCCGCCCGCACCCTGCGCGACCTGATCCAGCAGGACTCGGGCCAGGCGGGCCCCACCGAACTCACGGCCCTCCCCTGGGTGAACCACAAGGTCCGCACATGGGAGCCGGAGCCGCTGCGCTGGCTGGGCGTACAGGGCATGTACGCGGCCTACCGCGGCGCAGACCGCCGCGAGGCGACGGCCAGAACGGCGGAAACCGACCGCATCGCACAGATCGCGGACCGGATCTCGGGCCGCCACTGATGCCCCCGGCCGGCAGCACCCGGCAGCAGCCCCGGGAATGACAAAGCCCAGGCCGGCGAATCGCCGGCCTGGGCAGCTGAGCCCCCTGTCGGATTCGAACCGACGACCTACGCATTACAAGTGCGTTGCTCTGGCCAGCTGAGCTAAGGAGGCGCGTCCGAGCAGTCTAACCGGACCGGTCACGCGCTCCGGTCGAATATTTCGTCGCCGTTCAGCTGCTGACAGGACGGGGCATGCCAGGTAGCGTCTCGGCAGGTCCACGTGTGTGGACCAGACCACTCCCTTACTCGGATCGTCCGGCACGTTCCTGCCGGTGAAGGAGAAGCATCACCATGGCCACTGTCACATTCGACAAGGCGACCCGGGTCTACCCGGGCTCCACCAAGCCCGCCGTCGACCAGCTCGAGATCGAGACCGAGGACGGCGAGTTCCTTGTCCTCGTCGGACCCTCCGGCTGCGGCAAGTCGACCTCCCTTCGCATGCTCGCAGGTCTCGAGGACGTCAACGCCGGCTCAATACGCATCGGTGACCGCGACGTCACGCACCTGCCGCCCAAGGACCGGGACATCGCCATGGTGTTCCAGAACTACGCGCTCTACCCGCATATGTCCGTCGCCGACAACATGGGCTTCGCGCTCAAGATCGCCGGCGTCAACAAGAGCGAGATCCGCAAGAAGGTCGAAGAGGCCGCGAAGATCCTCGACCTCACCGAGTACCTGGACCGCAAGCCCAAGGCGCTCTCCGGTGGTCAGCGCCAGCGTGTCGCCATGGGCCGCGCCATCGTGCGTGAGCCGCAGGTCTTCCTCATGGACGAGCCGCTGTCGAACCTCGACGCCAAGCTCCGGGTCTCGACCCGTACGCAGATCGCGAGCCTGCAGCGCCGTCTCGGCATCACCACGGTGTACGTCACACACGACCAGGTCGAGGCCATGACCATGGGTGACCGGGTGGCGGTACTCAAGGACGGGCTGCTTCAGCAGGTCGACTCGCCGCGCAACATGTACGACCGTCCGGCCAACCTCTTTGTCGCCGGGTTCATCGGCTCGCCGGCCATGAACCTCGTCGAGGTTCCGATCACCGACGGCGGCGTGAAGTTCGGCAACAGCGTCGTACCGGTCTCCCGTGAGGCCCTGTCCGCGGCCGCCGACAAGGGTGACACCACTGTCACGGTCGGTGTCCGGCCCGAGCACTTCGACGTGGTCGAGCTGAACGGTTCCGCGGCCAAGTCCCTCTCCAAGGACAGCGAGGACGCTCCGGCCGGTCTCGCCGTCTCCGTCAATGTCGTCGAGGAACTCGGCGCCGACGGTTACGTCTACGGTTCCGCCCAGGTCGGCGGCGAGCACAAGGACCTCGTGGTCCGTGTCGGCGGGCGTTCCGTGCCGGACAAGGGTGCCGAGCTGCACGTCGTGCCGCGGCCGGGCGAGATCCACGTCTTCTCGACCTCGACGGGTGAGCGCCTCAGCGGCTGACCGAGTAGCGACTGACCGAGTCGGCGTCACCGCCAATTCCGTGGATCGGCCCCGCAGTTACCTGCGGGGCCGTTCCGCTGCCAGGGCAGGCGTGTCGACAAATACCCCGGCAGATCCGCCATTTCGATCCTGTTCGTCAACACCGATTCGAAAAGCATCGTCGAACGATCCCTCGCCAGAGTGACTAAATGTCGCCAAATCATCACTGCCCGCTACGCTCGCTCGCGTGACCCACACAGCTCGCCGAATCGGCCGCACTCTCGCCCTCGTTCTGCCCGTCGTCCTGGTGCTCTCCGGAACCCTCGCGGTCACCAGCGTGCCGTGGGCAGGGCACAACACCGAGTCGCAGATTCTCACCGCGTCCTCGCGGAACGTCTCCGTGCGCGCCAAGTCCCGCTCGCCGCAGGACGTTCTGCGCGACCGGCTGCTCGCCGAACTCCAGGAGAAGAACCCGAGCATCGCGCTCACCCACCTCCAGCGCGAGGTCGAGGAGCGTCCGTCGCTCGCCAGGCACTGCATGTCGCTCGCCCGTGCCCTCGGACGCGCCGCCGTGGACCGCTACGGCCCCACCCGCGCCCAGACGTTCTCCCGTCCCGTCTGCGACACCTCCTTCGCCACCGGCGTCTCGCAGCAGACCCAGGGCAGCTGACCGCGCGAGCTGAACCGGGAGCTGGCCGCGGGGCCGCCGCCGGCGGCGCATATCGTTCACGGCATGCATACGCCTACGTATCCGACGCAGGCCGTGGTCCTGGCGGGCGGCCAGGGCTCGCGGCTGCGCCCGTACACCGATGACCGCCCCAAGCCGATGGTCGAGATTCCCGGAACCGGGACCCCGATCATCGGCCATCAGCTTGCCTGGCTGGCCGCCGAGGGCGTGACGGACGCCGTCGTCTCCTGCGGTCATCTCGCCGAGGTTCTCCAGACGTGGCTGGAGACCGCGGAGCTGCCGCTGCGTGTCACCACCGTCGTCGAGACGGAGCCGCTGGGCCGCGGCGGCGGCCTCAAGTACGCCGCCGCTCATCTGCCGCACCCGGACCAGCCCTGGTACGCCACCAACGGCGACATCTGGACCCGTTTCTCGCTGCGCGACATGGCCGCCTTCCACGCGGAGCGCGACGCCATCGCCACGCTCGCCCTCGCCCGCCCCCGGATCCCCTGGGGAGCCGTCGAGACGGACGCCTTCGGCCACATCACGGACTTCATCGAGTCTCCGCCGTCGCCGTATCTGATCAACGCGGGTGTGTACGTCTTCTCCGCGGCCTTCACCGCACTCCTCCCCGACCGGGGTGACCACGAGCGCACCACGTTCCCTGGTCTCGCCCGTGAGCAGCGGCTGGCCGGCTTCCCGCTGCCGAACGGCGCGTACTGGCGGGCGATCGACACCGCGAAGGACCTCACCGAGGCCGCCAAGGAGCTTGCCGCGCAAGCGCGTTGACCGACCTCGGCGAGATGCACGAGGTGCACGGGATACGCGACGAGAAGGGCGGCCACCGAAGTCCGGTGGCCGCCCTTCTCGTCGCGTATCTCAGCCCAGCAGGCCGCCGATCACCCTGCCGCCGCCGGAGCCGCCGCCGGAGCCGCCTCCGGAGCTGCCCGAGCCTCCGTTTCCGCCGCCACTGCCGCCACCGCTGCCGGTGCCGCCGCTCGATGAGGGGCCGGCGCTGCTGGACGGCGGCTGGGCCGGTTCCGACTGGCTGGGCGGCTGCTGTCCCGTGCCCTGCGTCTGGCTGGGCTGTCCGCCCCCGAGCCGGCCGGTCTCTCGGGCCGTGTGGTCGGAGGGCGTGGGCTTCGCGGACTTGGGACTGCCGGAGCGGCTTGCGGACGGTGACGGCTTGCCGTCGTCACCGCGCGCGCCGGAGGAGCTGCGCTCGCCGCTGGGTTCCTGCGGGAGCGGGAACCCGGGAAGGTGGTTGGTCGGGTCCTGGTTGGGTTCCGGCACGGTCACCATGTCCGTGGAACGTACGGCTCCGCCGAGCATCGAGCCCAACAGCAGGGTGAGGCCGACGACCACAGCGGCGACGACGCCGCCGCGCCGCAGTACGCGCCGCCGCAGCTCCCACAGCTCCGAGCGCGGCCCGAGCTTGCGCCAGGCCTCGCCCGCGAGCCGGCCGTCGATCGAGTAGACCGGGGCGCCCGCGATGATCAGCGGGGACCAGGCGGCCAGGTAGATGATGTCGGGCGCGTCGTACGCCGGTACGGTCTTCCAGGTCACGGTCAGGATGAGCATGGCCGACAGCAGTGCGCCGATGACGGCCGCGACCCGCTGCCAGAGCCCGAGCACGGTGAGCACACCGACGACCACCTGGAGGAAGGCGACGGTGAGCCCTGCCCCCACCGGGTGGGAGAGCGCGAAGTCGCGCAGCGGTTCGGCGAGTTCCCAGGGGTGCAGCGAGTTGAGCCACTTGACCATGGAGCCGCGTTCGCCGCCGTCGAAGTAGACGGGGTCGCAGAGCTTGCCCATGCCGGCGTAGATGGAGATGAAGCCGAGGAAGACGCGCAGCGGCAGCAGTACCACTCCGAGGTTCATGCGCCGCCCGGGGTAGTAGGCGTGGCGGACGACGTCGGCGCCGTGCCGCTGGGAGCGTACGTCGGCGTCGGCGAACTCCTCCTGCTCGTGTCGCTCCCGCCCGTAGCGTTCCGGCTCGTAGAGCTCGCCCCCGTAGGACTCCTGCCCGTAGCGCTCCGACCCGTAGCGCTCCGGCTCGTAGGGCTCCGGCTCGTAGGGCTCCGGCTCGTAGGGCTCCGGCTCGTAGGAGTGGTACGAGTCGTACGCGCCGACCGCCTGTCGCATCGCCGGCAACAGCGGCCTGTCGGGGTCGCGTGGCGCGCCGAGAGAGCCTGCTGCGGGCATCCGTGCGGTGTGCTCGGCGAGGCCGATCCGCGGGATGACCTGGGTGGCTCCCGTGTCGAAGGGGTCCCGGTCGAAGGGGTCCCGGTCGAAGGCGTCTCGGTCGAAGGCGTCCTGCCCCATGGTGGAGTTGCGCACGGCCTGGAGAAGACCGGTCGCGCCGGCGTCCCCCGGCGCCGACTTGCCGCTCCACACGACGGGCGCCCGCCTGCGCACACCCGTCCCGGCTCCGCCGACGACGGGGATCCATGCGTTGCCCGCCATGGCGCGTACGGGGCGCGGGCTCTGGGAGAGCTGCACCCGGAAGCTGGCGTGGTTCACGATGACCTGCGCGGGATCGCAGTCCACCTTGACCATGCTCAGCGCAGGCTGATCATCGAACCCGGGCCGGGGCGTTCTGGTGTCCACACTCATCTAACCGAGTGACTTGTGATTAGGACACTGCTCCGACCGGCCTAAATGTCCGAGACCCGTCAAACCATCCTCAACTACGCGTTTCGACGCCGATCGGGGCCGTCGGAGCGGTCAGGACCGACGCTTGGCCGCCTCGTAGAGGACCACGCCCGCCGCGACACCGGCGTTCAGCGACTCCGCGCCACCCGGCATCGGAATCCTGACCAGGTAGTCGCACGTCTCGCCGACCAGGCGGCCCAGGCCCTTGCCCTCGCTGCCGATGACGATGACGACCGGGCCGCCCAGGGCCTCCAGGTCCTCGATCGTGGCTTCGCCGTCCGCCGCCAGGCCCACGACCGTGATGCCGGCCTTCTGGTAGCCCTCCAGCGCACGAGTCAGGTTGGTCACGCGGGAGACCGGCGTACGGGCCGCCGTGCCTGCCGAGGACTTCCAGGCGCCTGCCGTCATACCGGCCGCGCGCCGCTCGGGCACGACCACACCGTGGCCGCCGAAGGCGGAGACGGAACGGACGATCGCCCCCAGGTTCCGCGGGTCGGTCACCCCGTCGAGGGCGACGATCAGCGGGTCCTCCCCGTTGTCGTAGGCGGCGGCCGTGAGGTCCTCGGGGTGCGCGTACTCGTACGGCGGGACCTGGAGGACGAGACCCTGGTGATTGAGCCCGTTCGTCATCCGGTCGAGCTCCGGCCGCGGGGCCTCCATCAGGTTGATGTTGCCGCGCTCACCCGCGAGCTGGAGCGCATCGCGCACCCGCTCGTCGTTGTCGATGTACTGCTGGACGTACAGCGTGGTCGCCGGGACGCCGTCGCGCAGCGCCTCGAAGACGGGGTTGCGGCCGACGACCATCTCGGACGTGCCCTTGGCGCCGCCGCGGCGCGGGGCCGGGCGGCGGGCCGCGGCCTGCCTGGCCTGGGCGTTGGCCACCCGGTTCTTCTTGTGTCCCTTGCGCTCGGAAGCGGGCGGCGTCGGGCCCTTGCCCTCGAGCCCGCGGCGTCGCTTGCCACCGCTGCCGACCTGCGCGCCCTTCTTGTTGGACGTGCGGCGGTTCCTGCGCTGGCTGTTCCCGGCCATGACCTACCTGTTTCTGTAAAGCTCGCTCAAAAGTGTGTACGTAAGTGAAGTGTGCCGCCCGGGCGCCCGGGCGGCACATCTTTGTCGGGCGGTCCCGCTGGGTTCAGCGGGGGCCGAGTGTCCACCGCGGGCCGTCAGGCCCGTCCTCGATGACCAGACCGGACTGCAGAAGCTGGTCGCGGATGGCGTCGGCGGTCGCCCAGTCCTTGCGGCTGCGGGCGGCCTCGCGCTGCTGCAGCACCAGCCGCACCAGTGTGTCGACGACACCGTGAAGGTCTTCGCCGCGCTCGCCCTCGCCCGCCCACTGCTCGTCGAGCGGGTCCAGGCCGAGGACGCCGAGCATGGCCCGTACCTCGGCCAGCCGGGCGACGGCCGCTTCCTTGTCGTCGGCGGCCAGCGCGGAGTTTCCCTGCCGGACCGTGGTGTGGACGATGGCGAGCGCCTGCGGCACTCCCAGGTCGTCGTCCATCGCCTCGGCGAAGGCGGGCGGCACCTCGGCGGCGGGCTCGACCGGCCCGCCGGCCTTTTCCACCACGCGCTGGATGAAGCCCTCGATCCGCGCGAACGCGGACTCGGCCTCGCGCAGGGCCTCCTCGCTGTACTCGATCATCGACCGGTAGTGCGGGGTGCCGAGGTAGTAGCGCAGCACGATGGGCCGCCAGTGCTTGACCATCTCCGAGACGAGCACGGAGTTGCCGAGCGACTTGGACATCTTCTCGCCGCTCATGGTGACCCAGGCGTTGTGCACCCAGTACTTCGCGAAGTCGTCGCCGAAGGCCTTGGCCTGTGCGATCTCGTTCTCGTGGTGCGGGAAGATCAGGTCGAGTCCGCCGCCGTGGATGTCGAAGGCCTCGCCGAGGTACTTGTGCGCCATCGCGGAGCACTCCAGGTGCCAGCCGGGCCGGCCGCGGCCCCACGGCGTCTCCCAGCTCGGCTCGCCCGGCTTCTCCGCCTTCCACATGGCGAAGTCACGCGGGTCGCGCTTGCCGGTCTCACCCTCGCCGGACGGCTGGCGCAGATCGTCCAGGTCCTGGTTGGAGAGCTCCAGGTAACCGGGGAAGGAGCGCACGTCGAAGTAGACGTTCCCGTCGGCCTCGTAGGCATGACCGCGTTCGATCAGGCCGCGCATCATCTCGACCATCTCGGTGATGTGGCCGGTGGCGCGCGGTTCGTACGTGGCCGGCAGGCAGCCGAGCACGTCGTAGCCGTCGTTGAAGGCGCGCTCGTTCTCGTAGCCGATGGACCACCAGGGGCGGTTCTGCTCCGCCGACTTCCAGATGATCTTGTCGTCGATGTCGGTGACGTTCCGCACGAAGGTCACGTCATAGCCGCGGTGCTCGAACCAGCGGCGCATGATGTCGAAGTTCAGACCGGACCTGATGTGCCCGATGTGCGGGGCAGCCTGCACCGTGGCGCCGCACAGGTAGATCGAGACACAACCCGGCACGAGCGGGGTGAAGTCACGGATCTGCCGGGTGCTGGTGTCGTACAGGCGAATAGTCACGCATCAAGGGTAGTGGCCCGCTACCAGTGCCCCGCGACCCCTTCCGGGTCGCGGGACGAGTTTGTGACGTTGTCCTACCCGAAGACGACCCTGAGACGACCCGGATGCGATGTGGATGCGATGCAGATACGACGTAGTTGCGATGCGGACGCGAGCCCGGTCCCGGCTGGTTGGCCGGTAAGTCAGTCGGTCAGTTCCTGACGACCAGCGCGGTGGCGATGGCGGCCAGCCCTTCGGCCCGACCCGTCAGTCCCAGCCCGTCCGTTGTGGTCCCGGACAGGGAGACCGGCGCCCCGACCGCCGCGCCGAGTGCCTTCTGGGCCTCCTCGCGCCGCTTGCCGATCTTCGGGCGTACGCCGATGACCTGGACGGAGACATTTCCGATCTCGAAGCCCGCGGCCCGTACGATCCGTGCCGCCTCGGCGAGCAGCGTGACGCCGGAGGCGCCGGACCACTCGGGCCTGGAGGTGCCGAAGTGGGCACCGAGGTCGCCGACGCCGGCGGCCGAGAAGAGCGCGTCGCAGGCGGCGTGGGCGGCGACGTCGCCGTCGGAGTGCCCGGCGAGGCCGTCCTCGCCCTCCCACAGGAGTCCGGCGCACCACAGCTCGCGCCCCGGCTCGAAGGCGTGCACGTCCGTGCCGATGCCGACCAGCGGAATCCGCGTCTCAGAAGACATCGTTGGCCCTCCTCCGGGCGAGTACAGCCTCGGCCAGTACGAGATCGAGGGGCCGGGTCACCTTGAACGCCTCTTCATGGCCAGGTACGACCACGACGGGCGTGCCGAGCTGCTCGACCATGCCGGCGTCGTCGGTCGCGCCCTCGCCGTTGACGGCGACCGTCTCGTGCGCGCGGACCAGCGTGTCGCGGTCGAAGCCCTGCGGGGTCTGCACAGCGCGCAGCCGCGCCCGCTCGAGGGTCGCGACGACCGGTTCGGGCCGGCCCTTCTCCGTCGGCTCGACCTCTTTGACGGTGTCGGCGACAGGCAGTGCCGGTACGACGGCCGGCGCCCCGTCCCGTACCGCCTCGATGACCGCGTCGACGGTGTCGACGGGTACCAGCGGGCGGGCCGCGTCATGGACGAGGACGACGGTGATGTTGTCCGGAAGTGCGTCGAGGCCGAGGCGTACGGACTCCTGCCGGGTGTCGCCGCCGGCCACGACCAGGAAGTCGGTGCGTTCGGGCAGGGCGTGGTCGTCGAGGAGGTTCTTCACCTCGGGCGCGCCGTCGGGCGGGGCCACCACGACGACGAGCGAGACGGCCCGGGAGGCCGCCATGGCGCGTACGGCGTGGATCAGCATGGGCGTGCCGTTCAGCGCGCGGAGCGCCTTGGGGGCGCCGGGGCCGAGCCGTACGCCCCGGCCGGCCGCCGGGATCACCGCGGCGGTGCGGTACGGGCGCGATTCGTCTGACATCGGTTGCACTCCGGCAGGTTTGTTTCCTTGGCCGACATGGGTATGGCCACAGCGTGCCGGGCGCGACGCCTTGACCGGACCCTTCCGTGACAACTGGTCTGCGCCAGCCGCCCGGGCCCGGCACGGCCAGTGGTACGGCGCAGACTGGTTCGGCGCACGTGCACTGTGAGCACAGACACCTTTAATACAGGCACCGTTGAACACAGACACGTTGAACACAGACACAGTGAGCACAGCTGCACGGGGAGCACAGCTGTAGGTGCCAGCGACGGACATGCCGCAGCGCCCGGCGACAGGACTGTTTTCACAGCATGTCAGCGGGCACCGCGGCATCGTTGTGCGCGTTACGCGTCAGGACGCGAGGACCTCGTCGAGCAGAGCCTCGGCCTTGTCTTCGTTGGTGTTCTCCGCGAGGGCCAGCTCGCTCACCAGGATCTGGCGCGCCTTGGCGAGCATCCGCTTCTCACCTGCGGAAAGCCCACGCTCTCGCTCACGACGCCACAGGTCACGCACCACTTCGGCGACCTTGATGACATCGCCGGAGGCGAGCTTCTCGAGATTTGCCTTGTAGCGACGGGACCAGTTCGTCGGCTCTTCGGCATACGGCGCGCGCAGCACCTCGAAGACCCGGTCGAGCCCGTCCTGACCGACCACATCGCGTACGCCGACGAACTCCGCATTGTCCGCTGGCACGCGAACCGTCAGGTCGCCCTGGGCGACCTTGAGCACCAAGTAGGTCTTGTCCACGCCTTTGATCTGGCGAGTTTCGATGGCCTCGATCAGCGCGGCCCCGTGATGGGGATAGACCACGGTGTCGCCAACCTTGAACGTCATGTGACAGGTACCCCTTCCGTGGCTATCCAGAGTAACACGAGAACGGCTTCTACTGAATGGCGTTTTCGCAGGTCAGGGCATATCTCGGGGCTTGACAACAGCAACACGAACGTGCTGCGGACGCCTTCCGGAGGGGGGTATTCGCAGGTCGGAGCGGCTGCGCGGGCGGACAGAAACGCGCACGTTACACACAACAGAACACCCTCCCCGGAGGGGGAAACATCCCGTTTTGCCGGGTTCCAAGTGGTGAACTTCCCGTACTCCGTTCGGTGGCCGGTCACCCGTACGGACGGATGTGCTGTCGAATCGGGAATTGATCTACGTGGGGTATTCGGTAAGCAATGTGTGGTGGCCCGGAGAATTGATCACCCCGGTTATGTGAACGGAGTACGAATCGACACGATCGGACTGCCTTCTCGGACCACGTTCTCGGACTGCGTTCTCGGACCGCCTCCCGAGCTGCCTCAGGACGCCTCTCGACCGCCTCTCCGGCGAAGGGGCGGGTCGGGTGCAGGGCGGGCAGGGCGGCTCGGTAACCTAAGCGCGAGCTGACACCCCTTTAGCCGATCTTCGAGCCGGCGCAACCGCCGGCTCAACTGCCGGTGCCGGCTCACCGCCCGTCCATAGCCAGTCCGTACGTCCTAGGAGATGCCGCCGCCGTGAGCCGCAGCCTTCGACGCGGCGCCCTCGCCGCAACTGCCATCGTGTTCTCGATCGCCGCGCTCTCCGCCTGCGGTGCGGGCACCGACGCGCAGACCCTCGCCGTCAAGCCGGACAACGCCGCCACGACGGTCGACACGATCAAGATCCAGAACGTGACGGTGATCACCCAGCCGGATCCGAAAGCGGAGGGCCCCGCGGTCGTCAGCGCGACGGTCTTCAACAACGGCACCACGCAGCAGACCATCGACGCGATCACGCTGCCCGGCACGAGCGCCCAGGTGAAGCTCAGCCCGGCCAAGGGCTCCGGCCCGATCACGGTGCCGGCCTACAGCTCGGTCATCTTCGGCGGCGCGGGTAACGCCTCCGCCGTGATCGAGAACGGCCGCGAGGCCGCCAAGGCCGGTAACGTGCAGGAGGTCGCCTTCCGCTTCAGCGAGACCGGCGACGTGAAGGTGCAGGCGTTCATCGTTCCGGCGAAGGGCTACTTCGAGGGCTTCGGCCCGAGCTCCCTGCCGAAGCCGCCGGAGAAGCCCGCGGAGAAGCCCTCCGGTGCCCCCTCCTCGACGCCGTCCGGCACTCCCTCGGGAGGAGCCACGGGCGCGGCGGGCGAGCCCGGCAACGGCCGGTCCGGCGAGCCCGGTACGCCGTCGGACTCCGCCTCGGCGTCGAACTCGTCGAACGAAGCCGGTCAGTGACGACCACGCCGGCACAGCTGTAACAACGCGAGGGGCGCCCCGCCGGAAAGGATTCCGGCGGGGCGCCCCTCGTCGTACTACTGCCGGTTTACGGCTCGAACTTGTAGCCCAGGCCGCGCACCGTCACCAGGTACCGGGGCGCACCGGGGTCCGGCTCGATCTTGGCGCGCAGGCGCTTGACGTGGACGTCGAGGGTCTTCGTGTCGCCCACGTAGTCCGCACCCCAGACGCGGTCGATCAGCTGCATACGGGTCAGTACCCGGCCCGCGTTGCGCAGCAGCATCTCCAGCAGGTCGAACTCCTTCAGCGGGAGATCCACCTTGCCGCCCGAGACCGTGACGACGTGACGGTCCACGTCCATCCGGACCGGGCCGGCCTCCAGAGCTGCCGGGGTGACCTCCTCCGGCTCGCCGCGGCGGCGCAGGACCGCGCGGATGCGGGCGACCAGCTCCCGCGAGGAGAAGGGCTTGGTGACATAGTCGTCGGCTCCTATCTCCAGCCCGACGACCTTGTCGATCTCACTGTCCTTGGCGGTCACCATGATGACCGGGACGTTCGACCGGCCGCGCAGCTGGCGGCAGACCTCGGTGCCCGGCAGGCCGGGCAACATCAGGTCGAGGAGGACGAGGTCGGCGCCATTGCGCTCGAACTCGTCGAGCCCCTCGGGGCCCGTGGTCGCGATGGCGACCTCGAAGCCCTCCTTACGGAGCATGTAGGACAGGGCGTCGCTGAATGATTCCTCATCCTCGACGACGAGCACTCGGGTCACGGAAGGACCTCCGGGGCAGGGATTTCGGCGTTCGGATCGGTGTCGTAAGGCCGGTCGTCGTCCTCGTCGACGCGATCCGGTCCGGTGGCTTGACGGTCCCGTACGGCGCCCGCTTCGGGCAGCCGCAGGGTGAAGGTGGAGCCCTGTCCCTCGGAGCTCCAGACCGTGACCTCCCCGCCGTGCGAGGCGGCCACATGCTTGACGATGGCCAGTCCCAGACCTGTACCTCCGGTGGCCCGGGAGCGGGCGGGGTCGACGCGGTAGAACCGCTCGAAGACCCGCTCGCGGTCCTTCTCGGAGATACCGATGCCCTGGTCGGTGACGGCTATCTCGATGAGATCCCCGCCGGGTGCGGCGACGCGGTGCGCGGATACACCGACGCGAGTGCGGGCCGGGGAGTAGTTGACCGCGTTCTCGACGAGATTGCCGAGTGCGGCGGCGAGCTGGCCGCGGTTGCCCCAGATATGCAGGTCTGCGGTACCGCCGGCGGCCATGGTGATCTGTTTGGTGGACGCCGGCTGCCGGGATCTGTCGATGGCCTCGGCGACCAGTTCGTCCACACGTACCGGCTCGGCGTCCTCCAGCGGGTTGTCGTTCTGCACCCGGGAGAGGTCGATGAGCTCCTGTACGAGGTTGGTGAGCCGGGTCGCCTCGATCTGCATCCGGCCGGCGAAGCGGGTGACCGCCTCGGGGTCGTCCGAGGCGTCCATGACCGCCTCGGAGAGCAGGGAGAGCGCACCGACCGGGGTCTTGAGCTCATGGCTGACGTTCGCGACGAAGTCGCGACGTACCGCTTCGATACGGCGGGCCTCGGTGAGATCCTCGACCAGGAGCAGGACGAGGCGGGAGCCGAGGGGAGCCACCCGGGCGGAGACAGCGAGGGCCTCGCCACGGCCGGTGCCGCGCCGGGGCAGGTCCAGTTCGACCTGGCGTATCTCGCCGTCGCGGCGGGTGTCGCGGGCCATGTGCAGCATCGGCTCGACGGCGAGCTTCCCACCGCGGACCAGACCGAGGGCGTACGCCGCGGAGCTGGCCTTGACGACGGAGTCGCTCTCGTCGAGGACGACCGCGGAGGAGCGGAGCACGGACAGGACAGTGTCGACGCCGGGCGGGAGCACGGCGTCAGTGTGCAGGGAGGTGCGGGTGGGTCTCCTCTGTTCGCGTTCGCTCCAGCGGAACGCCAGCATCGCGATGACACCGGTGCACAACCCGGCGATCGCTGCCGCTGCGGCGACCGCCGCGTTCACGTCCATGCCTCCAGGTTATGCGTGGTGCCGGAGATGCTCCCAGCCAAACGGGTGGCACCTCGAACAGTCGTCGCCCAGAGTTCACCATGGGGATAGGGCCGGTTCACTTGCGGTGGAGGAGCCGGACGCGTAACGGACAGAACGTGGGAGCGTGGGGGTCCGAGCCCCACCCGGACCCCGGTCGCACCAAGAGAGGGACAACCCATGCGGGACGCGTACCACGAGGAACTGGACTCGATCGGCGAGGGCCTGGTCGAGATGGCCCGGCTGGTCGGGTCGGCGATCGGGCGCGCCACCACGGCCATGCTCGACTCCGATCTCAAGCTCGCCGAGAGCGTGATCGCCGCAGACCAGAAGGTCGACGATCTGCAGCACGACCTGGAGGCACGGGCCATCGCCCTGCTGGCCCGGCAGCAGCCGGTCGCGACGGATCTGCGGATAGTGGTGACCTCACTGCGGATGAGCGCGGACCTGGAGCGCTCGGGCGACCTTGCCCAGCATGTGGCCAAGCTGGCCCGGCTCCGCTTCCCCGACACGGCGGTGCCGCACGACCTGCACGCCACCATCCTGGAGATGGGGCAGCTTGCGCAGCGGCTGATGGCCAAGGCGGCGGAGGTGATCATCACCAAGGACGTCGACCTGGCGCTGCAGCTGGAGACGGACGACGACGAGATGGACCTCCTGCACCGGACGCTCTTCCAGCACCTGATGGACGACCGCTGGAAGCACGGCATCGAGACGGCGGTGGATGTGACGCTGCTCGGCCGCTATTACGAGCGCTTCGCGGACCACGCGGTGTCGGTGGCGAAGCGGGTCGTGTACCTGGTCACGGGCGAACACGCGGACGAGCTCCAGCCGCCGACGCAGGTCGAGGGCGTCTAGCGCCCTGCGCGCCGGGGGGCGCCCGCAGGAGCAGGGGGGCGGGGGCGTGCCTCCGCGCGCTGTTGATGCGCCCGTCGCAGCGGGCATGCAATGGGCAGAGGCGGACCATCTGGTACGCCATGAGGAGGGACCCATGGCCGAATCCCCCATGACCGACTCTCAGCAGGACACGCCTGTTGAAGTGGTGTTCCTGCCCGTCCTCGGTGCCTGCGGCTGCGGTCCGGGCTGTGGCTGCGGCTGCCAGTCGGGTGGGCCGTGCCAGTGCGGTGGCTGCTGCGGGTAGCCGATCCCCGGTACGTACGCGCGTACGCGAAAGGGCCCCGTCCATGGGCGAATTCGAGGGGTCGTTGCAACACTGCTGGTCAGCTGGCTAGGTCCAGTAGCTTAGCGAGGCGCTCGGCTGGGGTTTCCCAGCCGAGCGTTTTGCGTGGGCGGCTGTTGAGTTCGGCGGCCACCGTTTCCAGGTGGTCGGGGGTATGGGCGCTCAGGTCGGTGCCCTTGGGGAAGTACTGCCGCAGCAGGCCGTTCGTGTTCTCGTTCGACCCGCGCTGCCAGGGGCTGGCTGGGTCGCAGAAGTAGACCGGGATGTCGGTGGCGACGGTGAAGGCGCGGTGGGCTGCCATCTCTGAGCCCTGGTCCCAGGTCAGGGACCGCCACAGATGCGGCGGGAGGGTCTGGACGGTAGTGGCGAGCGCGTTGCGGGTGGCGATGGCGCTGTGGCCGGTCGGCAGGTGCACGAGCATCACGTAGCGGGTGGACCGTTCGACCAGGGTGCCGATGGCCGAGCGTCCGTCCTTGCCGATGATGAGGTCGCCCTCCCAGTGGCCGGGGACGGCCCGGTCGGCGGCTTCGGCGGGGCGTTCGCTGATCAGGACCATGTCCTTGATGGCGCGGGAGATGCGCTTGTGGGCCTGGCGCTGCGGGCGCCGGCGGGCCCGGCCGGTGCGCAGGGAGCGGGCCAGTTCCCGGCGGAGTTCGCCGCGGCCCTGGACGTAGAGGGCCTGGTAGACGGTCTCGTGGGTCACGTGCATCTCCGGCCGGTCAGGGAAGCGTGCCCGCAGAGCCTGGCAGATCTGCTCAGGGCTCCACCGCATCGTGAGGTGGTCCTGGATGAAGTCCCGCAGTTCGGGGTTCTGGCCGATCTTGCCGGTCTTGGGGCGGGGCCGGCGGGCGTCGGCCCGGGCCTGGGCGGTGTGCGGCCGGTAGTACCAGCCCCCTTTGGGCATGGTCCGCCGGTTGCGGCGTATCTCGCGGCTGATGGTGGACGGGCTGCGGCCCAGCTCGGCGGCGATCTGCCGGACGGACGCCTTCTCACGCAGCCGGTCGGCGATGTGAATGCGGTCGTGCTCCTGGAGATACCGCGACGGAGCAGGAGGCGGTCCCTCCGGCCCCGGCGGCCCGGGCGTCTGCCCGGGTTCCTGGTAGATCGGAGGGACCGCCTTGCGGCCCCTTTGGTGACCGTTACGCCACTTCTTGCCCGTACGGCGGTCGATGCCGACGATCCGGGCCGCTTCCCGGGTGCTGTAGCCCTGCTCCATGAGCTGGAAGTATGCGGCCCGCTCACGGAGCAACGGCTTGCGCCCCTGCGACTTCCTGTTCTTGCGAATCTCGAAGTCCATCGCACCCCTTGAACTGGGGTGTTGCAACGACCGCTAGAACTGAAGATGGATGGGGCCCTTTCCGACGCGCTCCGTACTACTTGTTCTGTCCGGAGAGGGCTGACCGGCCGGCACTCCGGGTGGCGGATGCCGCGCTTCAGTGCTTGAGGGTCTTCTTCGTCCTCTCCACAGCCAACTGGATCTTGCCCTTCACCTTCTCGTTGCGACCTGAGACCCGCATGTGCCTGTCGCCCATGACATGCCCAACGGTCTCTTTGAGCTGGCCCTTCATCCGCCTCGCCGTGGCCTTCGCCTCGACCTTGTTCATGGTCGTACCTCCTGTGACGAGCGATTGCCGAACTACATCGTGGGCCGCTGCGCGGGCTCGGGCCGCTTCGCTGCGGACCGCAGCGCGAGCGCCACCGCGACCTCGCCCAGGCTCATGAGGACCAGCCACAGCCCGAGCAGTCTGGCCAGCGCGGTAGCGGATTCCACCGGGAACGCGAGCACCACAATGCCGCCGACGATCCCGAGGATGGCCACGGCGAACGCCAACCCCCGATGCGGCATATCGCGTCCGCTGCCGACGACGAAGGCCGCCAGCAGCCCCGACACCAGCCAGTAGGCACCGACCACGAGCGACAGCACCGCGGTGGTCTGCAGCGGGTGCCGCAGGCACAGCACACCGGCCAGGATGGCCACCACCGCGACCAACACCGCTGCGACCCTGCCGCCGCCCTCGCTGTCCCGCGAGAAGGCCGTCACGAAGCGGAACGCGCCCGAGATGAGCAGGTACAGGCCGATGATGACCGCCAGAACGTGCAAGGTCTCGTCCGGCCAGACGAGCACGATGATCCCCGCCGCCAGGGTCACCAGAGCGACACCGAGCAACCACGTCCATGCGCCGCCCACATCGGCCAGCACGTCATTGGGGTCGGCCGACCCGTGAGTCGTCGCGGAATCGGATGGTGTGTTCATGACGCCCTCCCGGTTTACGGGGGTCGGGAGCCCGGTGTACCGGCCTTGAGGTGGTGGGACGGCTCAGAGCGGGAACTGCTCCGGATGAGCGGGACGACACAGAGATAACCCACATGAAGATCCACATCACGAAAGAGATGCGTCTTCATTGTCCGCTTGCACAAGAGCGCTCTCCCTCCATCGTCGCGCGGTTTCGACGCTGAAGCCATCCAGGCCCGTGGACGCCCACCTGGTGCCGAGCAGTCGGGACCGCGCGTAAGGCCACCGCTCGGGCACTCAGGTCGCAAGAGCCGCCGCACTGACGGCCCACAGACGGCCCGAGATGGACAAAGGCCCCCCACCCGCGCCAAAAATGCGGGTGGGGGGCATGATCGCCAGTCTTACTTCTTCTTGCCCTGGTTCTTGACCGCCTCGATCGCGGCCGCGGCGGCGTCCGGGTCGAGGTAGGTGCCGCCCGGCTTGAGCGGCTTGAAGTCGGCGTCGAGTTCGTAGGCGAGCGGGATGCCGGTCGGGATGTTGAGGCCCGTGATGTCGGCGTCGGAGATGCCGTCCAGGTGCTTGACCAGGCCGCGCAGGCTGTTGCCGTGGGCGGCGACCAGGACCGTACGGCCGGTCAGCAGGTCCGGGACGATGCCGTCGTACCAGTACGGCAGCATGCGCTCGACGACGTCCTTGAGGCACTCGGTGCGCGGACGCATCTCGCTCGGGATCGTGGCGTAACGCGGGTCGTCGCTCTGCGAGAACTCCGAGCCGTCCTCGAGGGGCGGCGGCGGGGTGTCGTACGAGCGGCGCCAGAGCATGAACTGCTCCTCGCCGAACTCGGCCAGCGTCTGCGCCTTGTCCTTGCCCTGCAGCGCGCCGTAGTGACGCTCGTTCAGCCGCCAGGAGCGGTGGACCGGGATCCAGAGGCGGTCCGCGGACTCCAGCGCGAGCTGCGCGGTGCGGATGGCGCGCTTCTGGAGGGAGGTGTGGAGTACGTCGGGGAGCAGGCCGGCGTCCTTGAGCAGCTCACCGCCGCGGACTGCCTCCTTCTCGCCCTTCTCCGTCAGATTGACGTCCACCCACCCGGTGAACAGGTTCTTCGCGTTCCATTCGCTCTCGCCGTGGCGGAGGAGGATCAGCTTGTACGGTGCGTCGGCCATGTGTCCGAGCCTAATAGACGCGAAAGAGCCGGACGACACCGGCGACAGTTGACGGTCGGCGTCAATTGACTGGCGGCGCCGAGTGGCGCACTTGTAACGTGCGGATGCCTGCCAAGCCACTTACACCCAGGGGGAATCCGCATGTCCGTCGCCGGTCTGAGACGTGCCGCGAGAGAGAGCGTCTCGGGGCTGCCCCGTGAGTTCTGGTGGCTGTGGACAAGCACTCTGGTCAACCGGCTCGGCGCCTTCGTCGCGACGTTCATGACGCTGTACCTGACCCTGGAACGGGGCTATTCACCCTCGTACGCGGGACTTGTCGCCTCCCTGCACGGGCTCGGCGGTGTTGTCTCCTCGCTCGGCGCGGGTGTGATGGCCGACCGGCTCGGCCGGCGGCCCACGCTGCTGATCGCACAGGGCTCGACTGCCGCGTCCGTGGCGCTGCTCGGCTTTGTGCAGCACCCGGTCGCCATCGCGGCCGTCTCCTTCCTGGTCGGTATGGCGTCCAACGCTTCCCGGCCCGCCGTGCAGGCGATGATGGCCGACATCGTCCGGCCCGAGGACCGGGTGCGGGCCTTCTCGCTGAACTACTGGGCGATCAACCTCGGATTCGCCGTCTCCTCCGCGGGCGCGGGTTTCATCGCCGAGTACAGCTATCTCGCCGGCTTCCTCGGCGAGGCCGCGATGACGCTGATCTGCGCGGTCGTCGTCTTCGTCAAGCTGCCGGAGTCGCGGCCGGAACGGACGAAGGCCACCGCGGACAAGCCCGCCGAGCCTGAGGTCAGCTTGGGCACCGTGCTGCGCGACGGGCGGTTCATGAGCGTCGTCGGGCTGTCGTTCCTGATCGCGCTGATCTTTATGCAGGGAAATGTGGGACTGCCGCTGGCGATGGGCGCGGACGGCTTCAGCAGCTCCGACTTCGGCATGGCGATCGCGGTGAACGGGGTACTGATCGTGGCCCTGCAGATCCCGGTGACCCGCTTCATCGAGCACCGCGATCCGCGCCGGCTGCTGATCATTTCCTCGCTGCTCGCGGGGTACGGCTTCGGGCTCACCGCTTTCGCCGGGTCGATCGCCGTGTACGCGCTGACCGTCTGCGTCTGGACGCTGGCCGAGATCGTCAACGCGCCGACCCAGACCGGACTTGTGGTGCGGCTCTCGCCGCTGCACGGTCGCGGTCGCTACCAGGGCATGTACACGCTGTCCTGGTCGGTCGCGGCGCTCATCGCCCCGCTGATGGCCGGTTTCGTCATCGACCGGTACGGGGCGGAGTGGCTGTGGGGGATGTGCGCGGCGCTGGGGACCGTGGCGGGGCTCGGGTACTGGCTGCTGATGCGGAAGCTGCCCCAGGAGAAAGCGGAGAGCGCGGAGAGCGGGGAGGATGCCGCCGGTCCCGTGCCCGCCGCCGGAGTGGTCAGCCCGCCTGCGTCCGTCGCGTAGGAGCCGCCCGCCGGCCGGTCAGGTGCGGGCCGGTCAGGTGCGGGCCGGTCAGGTGCGGGCCGGTCAGGTGCGGGCCGGTCAGGTGCGCAGCGCCCGCTGGGCCTCGTACAGATTGCCCGGACGCACCCCGCCCGGCTGTCCGTACGCCTCGATGCGCGAGCCCAGCGGGCCGCTGAAGTCCGGCACATCGATCTGGTCGAACTCGCGGACCGCGCTGATGGCGACGGTCGCGCTGTACGGGGCGATCTGGTCGATCTTGATCAGCCCCGCGCGCTCATTGGTGACGGAGACATTCCAGTGGGTGAACCGGGCGCCGTACAGCGGTCCGGCGGACGCGTCGCCGCCGTGGCGGCCGTTGTTGTTCACCGTGATCTCGGTGCGGACGTTGGCGAACGGCATACCGCGGTGTGTGTCGAAGGTGCCCATTTCCATGTTCCCGCGCGACCAGACGTTGTAGCTGGACAGGCCCTCCACATTGATGCCGTGGAGCTGGGTGTTGGCGGGGGCCGGGACGGTGCGCCGGGCGATGGTGAAGTCCTCGATGAGGTTGTCGTGCGAGCCCTCGCGGCAGAAGTACGGATGGTGGGAGCCGCGGCCCTCGACGCGGGTGCGGCGCAGGGTGCAGGCGGAGGCGGCGACCAGGCCGAAGCCGTTGTCGACATGCCGGACGGTGATGTCGTCGGCCCAGCAGTCGTACGCGCACTGGAAAGTGACGCCGTTGTAGCCCTTGTCGAGGAGGTGCTGGGACTGCGGGGTCTCCATGGCTTCGAGGGTCAGGCCTTCGACGCCGGAGCCGGTGAGCGGGGTGACGAGGGTGGTGATCCGCGGGTCCCATTCGGGGCGTACGTCGAGGGGCAGCGGCCGTTCGAAGGTGACCTTGTTCCGCTTGACGGCCGTGATGCGTACGGGCCATTCGTAGGGGACGTCACTGGTCAGCTTGGTCTTGTCGTCCCAGACGTACGCCTCGGGGCCCGCGCCGCCGCCGGCCATGTGCTCAAGGAGCGTGTGGCCGGCGTCGTCGGCGAGGCGGAGCAGGACGAGCTGTCCGCGACGGAGGCGGGAGGCGTCGGGGACGGTGACGCACCAGTCGCCGCGCCTGGCGGGCCGGACGGTGGCGAGGGTGCGCCACTCGTCGCGCTTGTTGCCGGTCCAGCCCTCGAAGGGCCACGTCTTGGCCTTGATGGCGGTGGTGAGACGGTCCCAACGGTCCTTCGGGCAAAGCCAGATGAGGCCGCCGGCCCAGGACCACGACGACTTGTCGCCGCCGTAGCGGCTGCCGTACACGCCGATGAGCTCGGTGAGGTTCTTGGTGGCGTAGAGCTTGGTGCGGGTGCTGCCGGTGCCTTTGAGTACGACGTTGCTGTGGCCGATACGGATCAGGTCGTCGATGCGGTAGGTGCCGGCGGGGATGAGGACCGTGCCGCCGCCGCGTTCGCCTACAGCGGCGACGGCACGGTTGATTGCGGGGGCGGCGTCGGCGGAGCCGTCCCGTTTGGCGCCGTAGGCAAGGACGTTGGCGACGACGGGTTGGCGGGGGAAGCGGTGGGCTCCGCCTCGTTGACCTGCGCGGCCTACGTAGGGGATCTGCGGGTGGCTGTAGCGGTTTCGGCGGAACTCGTCCCAGAGCGGGGAGGAAGTGGGGGGCGCGGTGGCGGCCGCGGCGGTGCAGGTGCCGGGGATGCCGCTCGCGGCGCAGGCGGCCGCGACGGCTGTGGCACTGCCGAGCAGACTCCGTCTGCTGATGGCGCGTCGACCGGTCTCCATGAGCCCACCCCTTCCATGGATGTGAACGACGTTCATATGAGCGTCGGCGGCGAGCATGCCATGAGCCTGCGGCGCGCGGGAAGGGTCGTGCGGGTTCTTGTGGCCCGGGCCCGGGGTCGTTCGGTCTTGTCGGGTGCGGGCTGCCTCCGGCGGGGTGCGGGTTCTTGTCCGGTGCGGGCTCCGGTGCCCCTCCGGGCTCGACTCCTCGGGGTCGGCGGCGTACAGGCTCTTGGTGCGTGACCCCGGTTTTGCCGCCAATCCCCTGCGGGGACGACCCTGCACGGCCCCTCCCCACCCGAACGACACGAGTGCGGCCCGCCGCGGGGGTCAGCGGTCCGCCGGAGAAAACCACCCACGAAGAGCAACCACCAACGCCCCCGGCCCACCTCAACCACAAGACCGGGCAACTGACGGGGACGACACTGCACGGCACCTCCCCACCCGAACGGCACAAGTGCGGCCCGCCGGGGTTGCCCAGCAGCCCGGGGCCCGTCGTTCACGGCGCGAAGCTGCCGCTCCGGGGGTGTGGGGGCGTCAGCCCCCACGTACCCCCTTCCCCCGGCAGGGGGCCTGGGGGCGGAGCCACCAGATTCGGGGAGGGGCGGGTCAGGGGAAACACCCCCGCGCACTCCTACTTGGTCAGGTTTGTGAACGCCTCAAGATTCCTCGTCGACTCTCCCCGCGACACCCTCCACGCATACTCCTTGCGGATCGCGCTCGCGAACCCCAGCTCCAGCAGCGTGTTGAAAGAGCCGTCCGCCGCCTCCAGGACCGTGCCCAGGAGGCGGTCCAGTTCCTCCGGGGTGACCACGGAGTGCGGGAGCCTGCCCACCAGGTAGATGTCGCCGAGGCGGTCGATCGCGTAACTCACCCCGTACAGGCGCAGGTTGCGCTCCAGCAGCCAGCGGTGGACCGCCGCGTCGTTCTCGTCCGGGTGCCGGATCACGAACGCGTTGATCGACAGCGAGTGCTTGCCGACGATCAGCGAGCACGTCGTCGACAGCTTGCGCGTGCCAGGGAGCTTCACCACGTACGAGCCGGGCTCCGGGCTCTCCCACTCGAGTTCCGCGTCCTTGAGCGTCTGCTCGATGACCTGCGCAGCCTGCCGTACGTCAGCCATGGTGCGAGCGTACCCGGCGGCGGTGTTCGTACATCGCCGCCGTGTAGACGTCCGCCGTCGCCGACGCCGCCGTGTCCCAGCCGAAGGACTTCGCGTGGCAGGCCGCCGCCGCGCCCATCCGGTCGGAGAGGGCCGGGTTGTCCAGCAGGCGGTGCAACACGGCCGCATAGTCCTGCGGGTCGTGGCCCGGGACCAGGAAGCCCGTCAGCTCGTCGCGGACCGCCACCGGGAGGCCGCCGACCTCCGCCGCCACCACGGGCGTGCCGGCCGCCTGGGCCTCGATCGCGACCAGGCCGAAGGATTCGCTGTACGAGGGCATGACCAGTGTGGACGCGGCCCGGAACCAGTCTGCGAGGCGGTCCTGGCCGACCGGCGGCTGGAAGTGGACGATGTCCGCGATGCCGAGGCGGGCGGCCAGTTTCTGCAGGCCCTCCGGCTTGGCGAGGCCGCTGCCGCTCGGGCCGCCGACTATCGGTACGAAGAGCCGGGAGCGCAGGGACGGGTCGCGGTCGAGGAGCAGCGCCACCGCACGGAGCAGTATGTCGGGGGCCTTCAGCGGCTGGATGCGGCCCGCGAAGAGCGGGACGAACGCGTCCTGCGGCAGCCCGAGGCGGGCCCTGGCGGCGGCGCGGCCGTCCGCGGGCCGGAACCGTTCCAGGTTCACGCCCGGATGGACGACGGCGACCTTCGCCGGATCGGCGTCATAGAAGCGGACGAGTTCGTCGGCCTCCTCCGCGGTGTTGGCGATCAGCCGGTCCGCGGCGCGCACGATCTGGGTCTCGCCGATGACACGGGACGGCGGCTCGGGGGTGTCGCCCTCGGCGAGCGCGGCGTTCTTGACCTTGGCCATGGTGTGCATGGCGTGGACGAGCGGGACGCCCCACCGTTCGGCGGAGAGCCAGCCGACGTGGCCGGAGAGCCAGTAGTGGGAGTGGACGAGGTCGTAGTGGCCGGGGCGGTGACCGGCCCAGGCCTGCATCACGCCGTGTGTGAAGGCACACAGCTGGGCCGGGAGTTCTTCCTTGGCGAGGCCCTCGTAGGGCCCGGCGTCGATATGCCGTACGAGCACGCCGGGAGCCAGCTCCACGACCGGCGGCAGCCCGCCCGCGGTCGCCCGCGTGAAGATCTCGACCTCGATGTTGATGGCGGCGAGCCGCTTGGCGAGTTCGACGATGTAGACGTTCATGCCGCCCGCGTCGCCCGTCCCCGGCTGGTGCAGCGGGGAGGTGTGGACGCTGAGCATGGCGACCCGGCGCGGCTTGCGATGGCCGCCGGGGAACCGGATACGCGGTGCCACCAGGCTGCCGCCGAGGCGGGAGACGTACTGGCTCACGTCGATGTTCCTCCTCGCTGCGGGCGCGGCAAGCTGCGGGGCGAAAGCAGCCTCCAAAGCCCCACAACAGCGGACTCCCGGCTTCCATTTCCAGCCCTCTTCCGCTTTGCCAAATCATTACCGAGCGGAGGCCGTGTCACGACCGCATACCCTCGCTTTTATGACTCGTCCCGTCGGCACCGCGACCCGCGGGACGACCAACCCCAACCGGCTGCGGCGCATGGACCGCTGGATCGCGGCGACGCACGGCCCCGCGCTGCGCCGCGACGACGCGCCCGTCGCCGTCGATCTCGGGTACGGCGCCGCCCCCTGGACCGCACTGGAGCTGATGCAGCGGCTGCGTACGGCCGAACCCCGGTGCGAGGTCGTCGGCATCGAGATCGACCCGGCGCGGGTCGCGGCAGCGAAGCCGTACGAGCGCGAGGGGCTCACCTTCCGGCACGGCGGCTTCGAGGTCCCGCTGGAGCGGCGGCCGGCGCTCATCCGGGCTGCGAATGTGCTGCGCCAGTACGACGAGGGCGAGGTCACCGCCGTCTGGGCGCGGCTCCGTGCGCGCCTCGCGCCCGGCGGACTGCTGGTCGAGGGCACCTGCGACGAGATCGGGCGACGGCACGTCTGGGTCGCGCTCGGCCCGGAAGGTCCGCGCACGCTCACCTTCGCGACCCGGCTCGGCTCCCTGCAGCGCCCGTCCGATCTGGCGGAACGGCTGCCGAAGGCGCTGATCCACCGCAATGTGCCGGGCGAGCCGGTGCACGCCTTCCTGCGGGATTTCGACCGGGCGTGGGCGGCGGCCGCTCCGTACGCCTCACTGGGCGCCCGGCAGCGCTGGATCAGAGCCGTACGGGACATGGCGTCCGACTGGCCGCTGACGGACGGCCCGCGGCGGTGGCGGCAGGGGGAAGTCACGGTGAACTGGGCGGCGCTCGCCCCCAATTCCGTATGAACAGGCGCCGCGCGAGGGAACGCAGAGGGCGCGTTGTTCGTCCCTGACGAGTGGGATTGATCCTCCAGTCGGCAGATCAACACCCGCTGACCCTGTCGATTTTGTGGACGTCGTGGCACCATCGCGACGTCGCCCGTAAGTTACTGACGGTAAATCACATTTACGTGTTCTGATGTGCGCCCGAAGTCCGAAGGGGGAGTCGTGAACCGACGCCGCTGTGCCACTGCCGCGATCACTATGGTCTGCGCACTGACCGTGCTGGCGTCACCCGGCCAGGCCTTCGCGGCCCCCGAGCCACCGCCGACGAGAGGGCCGGGCGCCGCCAAGGACGCAGCCAAGGATGCCCCCAGGAAGTCGCTGGAGCAGGTGCGCCTGGAGATCGACGCCCTCTACCGCAAGGCCGCGTCAGCGACCGACGCGTACAACCTCGCCAAGGACCAGGCCGACAAGCAATCGGCCGAGATCGTCAAACTCGCGCAGGAGATCGTCAAGGGACAGGCCCGGATCGACGATCTCAAGAACCGCGCGGGTGCCGCCGCCCGCGCCCAGTACCGCGACGGTGGACTGCCCCCCGAGGCACAGCTGGTGCTCACCGACGATCCGCAGCTGTTCCTTGACGGGGCCGGCCGGATCCAGCAGGGCCAGAAGGCCACCAAGGACCTCCTTGGCGAACTGACCAGGACGCAGGCCGACTTGGCGGCGTACACCAAGGACGCGAGCGCCCAGTGGCAGAAGCTCGAGGCCAACCGCGTCAAGCAGGCCAAGGCCAAGAAGGAGATCACCGCCCAGCTCGCCGCGGCCAAGAAGATAGAGGACAAGCTGGAGAAGGAGGAGCGTCAGCGGCTCCTCCAGCTGGAGCAGAACGCCGAGTACAAGGCCCAGACGGCCTGGCTGAGCTCGGGCGTACTGAAGGAGATCAGCCGCAGCGCGAGCCCGCAGGGCAAGAAGGCGATCCAGTTCGCGACGGCGCAGATCGGCAAACCGTATGTGTGGGGGGCGGAGGGCCCGGGGTCGTACGACTGCTCGGGGCTGACGTCACAGGCGTGGTCGGCGGCGGGGAAGGGCATCCCGCGCACCTCGCAGGAGCAGTGGCGGCTGCTGCGGCGGATCGAGATCAAGGACATGCGGCCGGGCGACCTGATCATCTACCACGCGGACGCGAGCCATGTGGGGATGTACATCGGCGACGGAGCGATCGTGCATGCGCCGCGACCCGGGCGGAATGTGACGATTACGGGCGCGGGTTCGATGGCGATCCTCGGAGTGGTACGTCCGGACATGTGACGCGCATAAGCGACCCGTACGAGTGACGCGTAAAGGAACAAGTCCGCGGAGTGACAATCGCGTGATGTTCGTCATGACGCCTTGAGCAAGTACCTCCCCATGCGCGGCATATGACAGTGGCTCTTCGCACTTCACCATTCCGCTCCGACACCCGGTACCGCTATGGTCCCGGTCTGGTGAAGCGTCGATCGTCGCATCACCGCGCCCTCGGGGGGAGGGAAGGAACCAGGAACGATGCCCGTACCCGTACCGCGACAGAGGGGTGTCCCCGTCGCGGAGACCGACCGTGGGAGCACCGCCGCCGCCGGCAGCTCCGGCGGCGGCGACCTCACGCTTCTGGTGATCGAGGACGACCCGGCGGGCACCTTCACCGTCCCCCAGCTGCTCGACGCGGCAGGCACCCGGGTCCGTATCCGCAGCGCCCGCAATCTGACCGAGGCGGAGCGGCTGCTCACGGACGACGTCCACTGCATCCTCGTCGACCTCGCGCTGCCCGGACACGGCGAGGAAGAGCTCGCCCCGCTCAAACACGTGCTGCGCCTCGCGCCGCGCCACGCCGTCCTGGCCCTGACCACCTCGGGCGATGCGGAGCGCGCCGCCGAGGCCGTACGGGTGGGGGCACAGGACCATCTCTTCCGCGACGAGCTCGACGGACGGCTGCTGAGCCGCGCCATCCGCTACGCCGTCGAGCGCAAGCGCGCCGACACGGCCCAGGTGAAGCTGGCCGAGTCGAGACTGCGGGCCCAGGAGAACGCCCGCCTGGAGCGCGGTCTGCTGCCCACTCCCCTGCTCCAGGGCTCGGATCTGCAGTTCGCCGCGCGCTACCGGCCCGGCCGCTCGCGGGCACTGCTCGGCGGCGACTTCTACGACACGGTCCGCACCGCGGACGGCACGGTCCACGCGATGATCGGCGACGTCTGCGGCCACGGCCCGGACGAGGCGGCGCTCGGCGTCGAGCTGCGCATCGCCTGGCGGGCGCTGACCTTCGCGGGCCTGTGCGGGGACGAGCTGCTCTCCACGCTGCAGCAGGTGCTGGAGCACGAGCGGGAGAGCGAGGAGATCTTCGCGACGCTCTGCACGGTCGACATCGCCCCGGACGGGCGGCGAGCCGGCCTCTGCCTGGCGGGCCACCCGACGCCGCTGATCGCCCGGCACGGGCGCACGGCCAAGCTGCTTCCGTACGACGACAACGGCCCGGCGCTCGGCCTGCTGCCGCGCGCCCGCTGGCCGCGCCGTCAGGTGGAGCTGGGCGGCGCGTGGAGCCTGATGATGTACACGGACGGGCTGATCGAGGGCCGCCGGGGACCGGACGAGAAGCAGCGCCTGGGCCAGGACGGGATGGTTGAGATGATCAACCGGCAGCTGGCGGCGGGGCTCGAGGGCGAGGCACTGCTGGAGGCGGCGGTCTCGGAGGTGCGCGACCTGAACGGCGGGGAGCTCACCGACGATGTGGCGGTGCTGCTGCTGAGCAGGCACGGGGCCCGTAGGTAGCCCGCACCCGAAGGCGGGGCCGGCGGGCCACCGGGTCTGCGCCCGGCGGGCTACCGGGTCTACCGTCCGCCGTTGTACGGACCGTACGGGCCGTCGCTGCTGGAGCCGCCACCGCGGCGGCCGCCGCCGCCGCCGGAGACCTGCTTGAGGGCGGGCCGCACGTCCACGAAGAAGACGATGCTGGCGATCAGTCCGGCGATCGACAGGAACAGCACGGAGACGAAGAGGTTCACCGCGACCGTGATGCCCAGGATGATCAGCCAGAAGGACTTCTTCTGCTTGTCGGCGGCGCGGTAGGCGTCCTCGCGGGCCATGGCCGCCATGATCAGCGCGGTCACGGACGTGCCGAGGAAGACAAGGTCGAGCACCAGCCAGAGCCCGAAGTCGAATCCCGCACGCAACATGCTGAGCACCGCCTCATAAGTGTTTTGTAGCGCCTCGCGGCCAAGGTACCGGGAGCGAGGTACGGGGAGAACGAGCCGGACACCCCAAAGGTGCCCGGCCCGTCTGCCCGGTAAGCGTTACCGGTGTTGCTTGGTGTTACTTGGCGGACTGCGGCGCGGGCTTCTTCGGCGTCGTCTTGCGCGCCGGGACCTTGCGGGCGGCTGCCGGAGCGGGCTTCTTGGCCTCGGTCTTCGCCTCGGTCTTCGTACCGGTGGCTGCGGCCGCGGGCTCCTTCTCGGCGTCCGGCTCGACGGCGACGGCGATCTCGGCGATCTCATCGGCCGCCTCGCCGCGCCACGACCTCACGACCTGCTCGCCCTGCTCGGCGACCTTCTCGTAGGTCTCACGGGCCTTGACCGCGTACTCGGCGGCCACGCCGACACCACGCAGCGCCAGGTCCTGAGCGGTCTCGCCGAACTTCTTCAGATCGGTGTCAAGGGTCTCGAGCACCTCGGTGACCTTGGCCTGCACGGTGGCCTGGGCCTCCTTGGCCTGGGTGGTCACCTTCTCCTGAACGGCCTTGGGGTCCGCGTTGCGCACGGCATCGATACGGCTCGGGGCCTCGGCCTTGAGCTGCTCGATCAGCGCGGGAACCTTCTTCGCCTGCTGGACGGCGAGGTCGGCGGTACCGGCCGCGAAGTAGAGGGGAGTCGGGTCGGTGAGGGTCTTGCGCAGGTCATCGGTGATGGCCATGACTGTGGTCCTCCCGGATCGCAGATCAGTTTGAGGGTTGGTCGGCATCACTGCCGTCGGCCGTGCGGGGGCCTTCAGCGGCGGTGTCCATGGTGTCCGTGGAGTCCATGATGTCCGTGGAGTCCGTGTTCTCGAACCCGTTCTCCTTGCGGAACGACTCGTAGATCTGCAGCAGCACTTGCTTCTGCCGCTCATTGATCGAGGGGTCGGCGAGGATGACGGCACGCGTCTCCAGCTCCTCCCGCTCCCGCTCGTCAAGGATCCCGGCCCGTACGTACAGCGTCTCGGCGGAGATCCGCAGCGCCTTGGCAACCTGCTGCAGAACTTCCGCGCTCGGCTTGCGCAGGCCGCGCTCGATCTGACTCAGATACGGATTGGACACCCCGGCGGCGTCGGCGAGCTGCCGCAGCGAGAGCTGCGCTGTGCGCCGCTGCTCACGCAGATACTCACCGAGATTGCCGACGTTGAGTGATGCCATGCCCCGATAGTGCCCTGCCGTCGCTAACTATTGCAAGCACATGCTTGCAATAGTGTTCCACGACACGACACGGGTGGGTGAGGCTGAGCACGATAGGTGTCGTATTTGCAGGACAACTGTCGTCATCCGCGTCCGGCCTCCTGGTGCAGGTGCTTTGGGGCCAGCCTCCGCGAGTCGCCGAGAAACGACGTTGTCGGTGGACTCTGCCAGGGTGTGCGACGTGGATGAATTGGTGGAGCGTGTCGACGGTCGAGATCGCGTGCTGGGGGTGGTCAGCCGTCGGGAGGCCATCCGGGAGGGTTGGCTGCACCGGGTCGCCGTGACGGTGTGTCGTGATGAGCGTGGGCGGATCCTCATCCACCGGCGGTCGGAGCAGGTATCGCGCTTCCCCGGGCTCTACGAGGTCGAGGTCGGTGGCGCCGCAAATGTCGGCGAGTCCTATGAACAGGCCGCCGCGCGGGAGCTGGCCGAAGAGCTGGGCATTCGTGCGCTGCCGCGCCTCCTGTTCACGTTCATCAACCGCAGCGGCTTGAGCCCTCACTGGCTCGGCGTGCACGAAGCCGTGGTGCCGGACGCCATGGTCCCCGATCCCGATGAGGTCGCCTGGCATGGTTGGCTGACCGAGCCGGAGCTCGACTCGGCCCTGCTGGAGTGGCGCTTCACCCCCGATAGCCACGAAGCCTTCAGCCGGTATCTCGCGTTCCGGACCGCGCAGTCCTGACCTCTCTCGCCTCGCGGGCTGGGACGCCTGCTTGCGGCCAACGCGCCTTGTGAGAGCGGCTGATCGCCATGGCCGAACTCCCGGCGATCGCCGGCGCAGACCGCGCGACCGCACACCGCTACTTCGACGACTTCGTCCTCCGCCGACTCCCCGCCGCGCTCGCCACGGCCCGTCAGGACACCGTCACGGCGGCCATGGCACCGCTGGCCGAGATGTTCGCCGACGCCGGCGGCATGGTCCAGCTGAGCCGTGAGCAGGCTCGCGGCCTGGCCGGCGACTTCGAGATCATCGAGTACATCCTGGGTGCTCAGCCCGGAGGCGTGCCCGGCACCTGGGGCCACCACTTCGACGACTGCCTCCTGCACGCTCCCCTCACCGACCAGCACCGCAACAAGATCGCCCACCAGGCCGCGCTCATCGAGTCCGCACTCGGGAGCGACCCGGCGGACGTTCCGAGCACGGCCCCCCGCGCGCGCCACCGGCCGCCGCATCCTGGGTGATCGCGTCCGGAGGCGCCTCCGACCTGCGCCAAGTCGACCCGGCTCTCCTGCACCCCGCCGACCGCCTGGTCCTCAACGACGTCGACCCCAACGCCCTCCAGTACGCCCTCACACACCTGCCGCCCGCGACCCGCGCCCAGACCGCCGCGGCCCCCGGCAACGTCCTGCGCACCGCCGCCCATCTGGCCGCCGACCACGGCCCCTTCGATCTGGTCCTGGCCGGAGGCCTCTTCGACTACCTCGAAGAACGCTTCACCCGAGCCCTGATCCGCACCACCCTGTCCCGCCTGTGCCGCCCCGGAGACACGTTCTACTTCTCCAACATCGCGACCCCGAACCCGTACGCCGCCCTGACGACCCACATCGGCCGCTGGAACCTCGTCGAACGCACCCCCGCCGACATCGAGGCCGATGTCCGAGCCGCCGCGCCGCCGGGAAGGAACCGTCGCCGGACCGGACATCACCGCCGATGCCACCGGCCTGACGCTTTTCGCGACGGTGCGGCGCGCTGACGAGCCGGGGTGATCCCCACAGCCGGCATCGTGTTCCTCCCTGACGCGGCATCGGTCGTCAGTCGAGGCCTTCGATGATGCGGAAGTCGCGCTCGACGCCGTCAGCAAGTACGGCCAGTGCCTCCTGGTAGGCCGCACTCGCGCGTGCGGCGACCGCCTGTTCGAAGCTGTCGAACTCGATCAGGACGGTGCGCTCGGCGATTCCGGCGTCGTGTGCGACGACCCGGCCGCCGCGGGCGAGAGGCCGCCCGCCCGCGGCCTTGACGGCTGGACCGGCCAGCTTGTTGTAGGCAGCAAGCCTCTCAGGGTCTGCGATGGTGCGGTAGACGCTGACCCAGTAGCCCTTGGCCACAGTTACCTCCTGTGTTCGGAATTGATGCTCAGAAGCTTGCTCGGATCCATGGCCGGCGCGCTGTAGGTCAGCGAGCCGACGGAGACGGCGTCGAAATCGGACGGCTTCGATCAACCGGCTGGGGCTGCGGTCGGAGCCGGTCGAGTCGATGACCGGCCTCGCCGGAAGGGCGGCGGCCTGAACTGGAACGAAGAGGAGCCGACAAGTAGGCAGGAGTCGCACCAGTACGGCGTGATCGGCCATCAACCCTGAGCCCCTGCCACAGATGCCGCCAGAACTGGCCGGGCTCTCACCAGAGCAGTTGGACCTGCTGCGCACCGGCACCCTCGCCTTGAGCGCGCAGGCCTCATCGCATGACCCTGCGCACGATCGCTGCCTGGCCGCCGACTCGGATCCGGTGTCCCGTGCGGTCGCGGTGGACGGTCGCTGTGATGGTGGACGGGCTGCCGAGGTGGTCACCCATGTCGACAGCGAGGCGGCGTGTGCCGAACCCGGCAGCATGCACTGCCAGGCAGGCCGTGCTGTTGGCGTTGGCGATGTCCTCGGGGACGCCGATCGACGGGGCGAACATCCGGGCTGCTGCTCGGCCGTGTCGGTCCGGGGGCGAGTAGGCGTAGCAGCCCAGCAGACCGTAGCGGTCACAGGCTGCGCGTAACAGGGTTGAGTCCGGCGTGAGTTCGGCCAGTGCGGCGCGGGATCGGATGGGCAGCAGAAGCCTCGGCCGCCCGTTCGACGCCACGCAGGCGTCGCCGGCGACCGCGTCCTCCGTCAGTCCGAGGCCGCCTGCGACTGCCCTCAGTTCGGGTCCACCGGCGCTACGCAGGCTGACCGGGCCCGGGTCGAACGACGCCGTCAGGCCGTCACCGTTTCGGCCTGCCCGACCGTCGAAGCTGCGGTGGGCCGTACGCAGGACGGCGCGGTAGTCGTGGTCGCCGCCTTCGCGTTCGGCGAGCACGGCGAGGGCGGCGACGGTGCCGTGGCCGCAGGCGGGCAGTTCGTCCTGGGCGGTGAAGAACCGCAGTGTGTACGCGGGCTGACGACGCTCGATTCCGGTCGCGCGGAGGAAGACGGCGTGCGATGTTCCCCACTCCGTGGGAATGCGGCATCGCTCCTCGTCGGTGAACGGCGCATCATCCAGAACGGCGGTCGGGCTGCCACCCGCGCCGTCTCGCTGACACGCGTCGGCGACCGCTACCTCGGACATGACACCGGGCCGGTGGTCAGCAGCATGGTCAGGTCCAGTGCGGGCGCGCTGTGCGTCAACGCCCCGACCGAGATGAGGTCGACGCCCGTCCCGGCGATGGCGAGAACTGTGTCCAGGATGATGGTGCCCGAGGCCTCCAGCAGGATCCGGGAAGCGTCGGCCCGCCCGGCCCGGACCTTCACGACCTGCTCGATGTCGGCCAGCGGCATGTTGTCGAGCATGATCCAGCGGGCTCCGGCGTCGAGGGCCTCGACGGCCTGGGTGACGGTCTGCACCTCGACATCGCTCTCCACGGTCTGCCCGGTGCGCGCCATCCCGCGCCTGACCGCCTCGATCGCGGCGGTCACCCCGCCCGCCGCGGCGATGTGGTTCTCCTTGAGCAGGACCATCGCCGCGAGATCGAGGCGGTGGTTGTGGCCGCCGCCGGCGGTGACCGCGTACTTGTCCAGGGCGCGCAGGCCCGGCGCCGTCTTGCGCGTGTCCAGGATGCGCGCCCTGGTCCCTGCCACAGCTTGGACGTAGCGGTCGGTCAGCGTCGCGATGCCGCACATGCGCTGCAGGAAGTTCAGCGCCGTACGCTCCCCGGTGATCAGGCTGCGCGCCGAACCGGATAGGTGCACCAGGACCTGGCCGTCGGCCAGTCGGGCGCCGTCGGCGACGGCCGGCTCGACCTTGACCTCGGGGTCGACCTGCGCGAAGACCTCGGCGACCACGGGGAGGCCGGCGGCGATGCCGCTTTGCCGGGTGCGGATCTCGGCCGTGGCCGCCAGGTCCTCGGGAACGCTCCACTCGGTGGTGATGTCCTTCCCTGACGCGTCCTCGGCCAGGGCGGCAACGGCGGCGGCCCGTGCTGCCGCCGAGGGAAACTCGGTCGTGGTCATCTGGTCTCCAGCTCTGAGTGGACGTTGGCTTGGTGGCGGCAACCGCTGACGAGGCAGCACTGAAGTTCCGCTGGGCCGGTTTGCAGGACCTGGTGGATCCTGTACTCGATCTCCCGCGTGCCGGTCACCCGTCCCCCCGCCACGAACAGGTTCCGGGTGAGCCGTCCGTGCGACTCGGCGCCGACGTCGAACTCGGGGCACCATGCGCATGTACTGGTCCTCCCAGCCGGTCTCGCCTCCGTCGACTCGGGCTTTCAGGAACGCCTCTCACCCAGGTCGTCAGGGCAGGTGCCACAACAGCCTCCTCCGTTTCGATTTCCGAAGCGGTCACCGATGCTAGCGTGTCGGAATTCGAAGCATCAACCCTGGAGAGCTGGACATCCCGACATGGCAACACCCAGACCTGGCAGTCCTGTTCGCGGCTCGACCACCGGCCGCCCCCTCATGGCCGCACTCGATCTGTTCGGGCGGCGGTGGAGTCTGCGCATCCTGTGGGAGCTTCGCGCGGGTCCGCTTGGATTCCGCCCCTTGCAGAAGCGGTGCGACGACATGTCCTCCAGCGTGATGCGGCAGCGCCTGACCGAACTGCTGGATGCCCAGGTGATTCACCAACTACCGGACAGCCGCTACGAGCTCACCCCGCTGGGACAGGAGGCGCGCCACGCCCTGAACCCCCTCGCCCGCTGGGCGGAACGCTGGGCGGCCACGATCGACCCGCAAGGGGCGGACCACACCGACGACCAGTCCGGCAGCCGCGTCTCACATCCGGACACCGTGGGCGACGGGGCGCCGGAGAGGGGCTCCGCGGACTGACGCCCCGCCTCGGATCGGAGGTGGGCTTGGTGAGGAGTTGAGGTCCGTACCACGGCGCGTGCTGCTGGCTGAGCGGTCCGTAACGCTCGCCGAGGGGCGCCAGCAGGAGGTTCTCCATCTCGGGGACCGACAAGCCTGCCACGTGCGCTGCTTCGGCGAGTCTGTGCGGGGAGAGGGTAAGCAGTGAGCCTGCCGGGACGTGGATTCCGCGGCGGTCCGTGAGGCCCATGCGGACGGCGATGGCTGCGGGCGTGCTCCCGGTGTGGTGGGCGAGACGCAGGATGAGCCCCACCAGCGACTCGTCCTCGAGGGGGACGAGCGTGCTGTCGGCCCCTGGCGCTCTGCCCGGTAGCGTCCGGTTCCATGGGTGATGTGAAGATCGTTGTTGAGCGCCGGTACGCCCCCGACCCGATCGACTACCAGCGCCTCGTCTCGCTGGTCGAGTCCACCGGCGAACGCGTCGTGCTCACTGAGGCCGACGTGCCGGTGAGTGTCCTGTTCCCGGCGGGGGTGGTGGCCGAGCTGGAGCACTGGGCCCGTGCCGACTACTCCACACGCGCACCGATATCGCAGGGGAGGAAGAGCAGGACGCGAACGAGCCGACGTGGGACGTTGGCCGGCTCCAGGTCGAGCCGTTGGCCGGCCCGCAGGAGTACGGACCCTACATCCGGTACGTGCGCGCCGACGGCAGGCGCGTGAGCTTCGCCCGGAGCGGGATGGTGGTGGCCGTGCAGCTGACTGCCGACGAGGCGGCGTGGCTTGAGGACAAAGCCATGCACACGCGCCAGGGATACATGGACCCCAAGCAGGCAGCGGCATTCGAAGAGTTCCTGGCCCGACAGCCACCGGTCGGCGAGCAGTGACGTTGAGACGGGCCTGCTCAACGCCGGTGCCGGCCAGTTGGGCGCCCTGCGCGCGGTGGGGCAGGCGCCGATCCTGCTGCTGTCGTTCTGTGACGTGAACGGCACCTGCCCGCGGTCCGCACACCGCTAGCGTCGGGCCCATGATCGTATGGCTCAACGGCACCCACGGCGCAGGCAAGACGACGACCAGTGCACTCGTACAGCCACTCCTCCCGGATTCACGGGTGTTCGATGCCGAGAAGGTCGGCGAGACGCTCATGGACATCACGCCCGGGCTGCCGGGGACGGACAACTTCCAGCACTGGCCGCCGTGGCGGCCGCTCGTAGTCGAGACCGCCCGCCGCGTACTCGACTACACCGGCGGGACTCTGGTGATGCCCATGACTGTCCTGGTCGAGCAGTACTGGCGTGAGATCAGCCAGGGCCTCGCCCAACATGCCATTCCGGTAAGGCACTTCGTCCTCCACGCCGACCAGGACACCCTCCGCGGGCGCATCGAGGGGGACACTCTTCTTGGCCCCTCCCCATTCCGTCTCAAATACCTTGAGCCCTACGCCGAGGCAGCCCGCACGTGGCTGCACGGCGAGGCCGAGGTCGTCGACACCACGCACCTCACGCCCGCCCAGGCCGCCCTGCAGATCGCGGAGGCGGTCAAGGGCGGAGGCTGAGGGTCTGCGTCGGCCCTGGTCACAGGGCCTGTTTGCGCGATGTCGCCGGGTCAGGCGCCGACGGGGGCCGTCCACTCGACGAGCTGGACGACGATGCCGTTCGGGTCGGTGACCTGGAAGAGCCGCTCGCCCCACGGCTCCTCGCGCAGCGGCATCGTGATGGGTGCCCCGGCCTGCCGCAGGCGCTCCTCGTGTTCGGCGATGGCCGTGACGGTGAACGCCACGATCAGGCCGGCGGCGCGCTGGTCGCGCTGCTCCGGGGGGGAGGACCTCGGTGCCGCGCCGGAGCAGCACGAGGTCGACGGCGGCGTCCTCGCGGGCGAGGGAGGCGAAGCCGTCCGCGGCCATGACCCGGTCGTAGCCGAAGTGGGTGGTGAAGAAGTCGCTGGAGGCGGCGACGTCGTCGACGGTCAGGGACACGGTGGAGTCGGTGATGTTGATGAGGGGCTCCATCTGTGACGGCGGGGTGTGGGCTGGTCGTGCAGGTGGAACGGAACGTGCGGGCGGGGCTCAGGGGGTGCGGCGCGCACGGGCGTTGACGCGGGTCGGCTTGATCGCGCGGGCGGCCGTCGCCATGTCCCCCCGGGGACGTGCGGGGGTGCGGGCCGGGCCCGTCCCACAGCGCCGGCCGGCCAGGAACGCGGCAACGGCGGGGTTCATCTCGGCGGTGGTGGCACTGATGGTGCGGCGCATACGGGTTCCCTCCCAGACCTAAACTTACGACGGAGGTAAACTTACACAGAGGGCTGAACGTTCGTCAAGCAAAAACTTACTCCGGTGGTAAAGTTGCCCTCATGAGTGTTGAACCCACGGGCCTCCGCGAGGCCAAGAAGCTGGAGACCCGGCAGCTGATCTCCGACCACGCCACCCGCCTGTTCATGCAGCAGGGCTTCGAAGCGACGACCATCGCCGAGATCGCCGCCGCCGCCCGCGTCGCCAAGAAGACGGTCACCAACTACTTCGCCCGCAAGGAGGACCTCGCCCTCGACCACCACGAGGCATTCAGCAACAGCCTCGCCAACACCGTCGCGGAGCGCGCCGACGGTGAATCCGCCCTCACCGCCCTGCGCCGCTCCTTCGATGCCGCACTCGAGACCCGCGACCCTGTCGCGGGCTTCGCCGGACCGGCCTTCTCCCGCATGATCGCCGACAGCCCCACTCTGACCGCCCGCCTGCGCGACCTCCACGACCAGCGCGAACACGCCCTCGCCCACGCTCTCGTCACCGCCACCGACGCCGCCCCCGGCGACATCACCCCCCGCGCCGCTGCCGCCCAACTCGCCGCCGCCCACCGCCTCCTGTTCACCCGCATCCAGGAACTCACCCTCGCCGGCCACGACAACGACCACATCGCCGCCACCCTCACCGCCGAAGCCGCCCACGTCTTCGCCCAGCTCGAACCCGCACTCGCCACCTATGCCACGCGTTGACCCCACTGTGGGCGGATCGGGATAACGTCATGCCTCCCGTTCCATGACGAAAGGGAAGAAATGGCCAGCGCCACCCCCGCCGGTACCCTCACGCTCGCGGACGACCTCACCATCAGCCGCATGGGCTACGGCGCCATGCAACTGGCCGGTCCCGGCGTCTTCGGGCCGCCCAAGGACCGTGACCAGGCCATGGCGGTGCTCCGCGAGGCGGTCGACCTCGGCATCACCCACATCGACACCAGCGACTACTACGGCCCCGTCGTCGTGAACGAGATCATCAAGGAAGCCCTGCACCCCTACCCCGAGGACCTCCACATCGTCACCAAGGTCGGCGCGCGCCGCGGCGACGACGGCTCCTGGAACGCGTCGCTGGAGCCCGACGACCTCAAGGCCCAGGTCCGCGAGAACCTGGAGCACCTCGGCCTCGACACCCTCGACGTCGTCAACCTCCGCATCGACTCCTTCGAGGGCACCTCCGACGAGTCCGTCGCGGAGCAGTTCGGCGCTCTGGCAGAGCTCCGGCAGCAGGGGCTCATCCGCCACCTCGGGCTCAGCGGCGTCTCCTCGGCGCAGCTGACCGAGGCTCAGGCCATCGCCCCGGTCGTCACCGTGCAGAACCTCTACAACCTCGCCACCCGGCAGGACGACGACCTGGTCGAACGGTGCGCGGCGGAGCACATCGCCTTCGCTTCGTTCTTCCCGCTCGGCGGCTTCAGCCCGCTCCAGTCCGAGACCCTCACCGGCGTCGCCGCCCGTCTCGAGGCCTCGCCGCAACAGGTTGCCCTCGCCTGGCTGCTGCAGCGATCCGCGACGACGGTCCTCATCCCCGGCACTTCGTCCGTGGCCCACCTCCGCGAGAATGTCGCCGCAGCGAGCCTCGAACTCCCGGCCGATGCGGTCGCGCAGCTCGACGCCATCGGCCGATAGCCCCCCGCCACGGTCGCCGTTGTGCGGTGCAGGTGGCCGGTCACCTGAAAGCCGCGATGTTGCGCACCGCCCACTCGGCGAAGGTCCTGGGCCCGCGGCCCAGGATCCGCTCGACGTCCGGGCTCACCCGCTGCTCCGCGGCCGTCGGCTCGCCCAGGATGGTGAGGGTGCCGTCCACCACGGCCTCCGGCATGAACTGCGCCATCTGCGCCCGCGCCTCGGCACGGCTCAGCTCGACGAATCGTACGGAACTCCCCAGCGCGACCTCGATGGCGTGCGCCTGTTCGCGCGGGGAGACGGGCGCCGGGCCGGTGAGTTCGTACGTGCGGCCTGCATGACTCCCGTCGCGCAGCGCCGCGGCCGCGACCTCCGCGATGTCCGCCGGGTCGATGACCGGCAGGCCGATGTCGGCGAAGGGCGCGGCGACCGTCCGCTGCGAACGGACCGTCTCCGCCCACGCGAAAGCGTTGGAGGCGAAGCCGCCCGGCCGCAGGACCGTCCAGTCCGGGCCCGCCTGCTGGACGGCGTGTTCGAACTCCCGCAGATGGGCGTGGGCGAGGGAGTCCGGCCGGGTCCCCACGCCCAGGGAGGAGAGCAGGACGACCCGGCGTACCCCGCCCGCCTTCACGGCGTCGAGGATGCCCTGCGGGTTCAGGTTCTCGCCGTCGGCGGAGACGAGGAGGAAGAGCGCATCGGCTCCGTCGAGTACGGGCTTGAGCCGCTCGGGTTCGGCCAGGTCGGCCTGCCGGTGGAGTACGCCTTCCGGTGCCGATGCCTCCGAAGGCCGCCGCGAGACGGCCGTCACCTGCTCGCCGGCGGTGGTGAGGGCCTGCACGAGCGAACGTCCGACGTTCCCGGTGGCTCCTGTTACGACGATCATGGTCAACTCCCGTTTCCAGTCCGAAGTTTCGGTTCTGATGCCATCCTGGAGATCAAACTGGCCATCTTCTGGCCAGTTTCCGGAGGAGAGTGATCCGCCGTGAGAGCTGATCGTCTGGTGGCGACCCTGCTGTTCCTGCAGACGCGGGGACGGGTGACCGTGGCCGAGGTGGCCGCGGAGCTGGAAGTGTCCGAACGCACCGCCCGGCGCGACCTGGAGGCGCTCGCGACCTCCGGCATCCCCGTCTACTCGCAGCGCGGCCGCGGCGGCGGCTGGTCACTGGTCGGCGGGGCCCGGACCGACCTCACCGGGCTGACCGCCGACGAGATCCGGGCGCTGTTTCTCGTCGCGGGACCTTCGTCGGCCACGCCCGAGCTGCGGACGGCACTGCGCAAGCTGGTGCGGGCGCTGCCGTCGACGCTGCGGTCGGGAGCGGAGGCCGCCGCGAACGCCGGTGTCACGGACGACACGGACTGGTCGCGCTCTCCCGTCACGGCCGCGGCGCCCCAACTCGACGCGCTCCAGAGGGCAGTGGTGGAAGGTACGCAGATCCGCCTCGGATACGCACGCCCCGGCAGGCCCGCGGGCGAGCGTACGGTCCATCCGCTCGGCCTCGCGTCCAAGGCGGGCGTCCGCTATCTCGTCGCGGGTACGGCCCACGGTCTGCGGACCTTCCGCCTCAGCCGCGTCACCTCGGTCACCCCGACCGGCGATCCGGTCGTGCGGCCGGACGGCTTCGACCTGCCCACGGCCTGGCGCTCCCTCGCGGCGGGAATGGAGGAGCGCATGCTCGCTGCGACGGTACGGGGCCGGGCGGAGAGGGGTGCCGAGCCGGTCCTGCAGGGGCTGTTCGGCGGACGGCTGCGGATCGGCCCGTCGCCCCTTGCCGACGGCCGGCTGGAGATCGAGATCGGCGGCCCGTCACCGGAGATCGTGGCGGCGCAGCTGGCGGGGCTGGGAGCGCGCGTGGAGGTCCTGGACCCGCCGGAGGCCAGGGAGCGGCTCGCGGAGCTGGCGGCCGAACTCGCGGCCGTCTACGGGCGGTGAACGCAGGTGGTACTCCTCTCGTCGCACCAGCGATCAGGCAACGGACCATCAGGAGTATGCGGGAGGATCAACCAGGACGGCCGTACCGGCAATCCGCCGTATCGCCGTATCGCCGAACCGGCAAACCGCCGTCCGCCCGAACCGCCGTACCGTCGACCTCCGTACCGCCGTCCGCCCGAACCGCCGTACCGTCGACCTCCGTACCTCCGTACCTCCGTACCTCCGTACCTCCGTACCGTCGACCTCCGTACCTCCGTACCTCCGTACCTCCGTACCTCCGTACCGTCGAGAGGAAATCCGCAGTGCCCGTCGAACGCATAGGCCCGCCCCTGACCGGAGGCGAGCGCGAAACGCTGCGTGCCTTCCTCGACTTCCACCGCGCCACCCTCGCCATGAAGGCCGACGGCCTCTCCGACGAGGACCTGCGCCGCCGGTCCATGCCACCCTCGACGCTCTCCCTGCTCGGCCTGGTGCGGCACATGGCCGAGGTGGAGCGCACCTGGTTCCGCCGGGTGATCAACGGGGAGGACATCCCGCTCGTCTGGTCCGACGAGGGCGACTACCAAGTGGCGTACGACGCGAGCGAGTCCACCCGCTCGGAGGCTTTCGAGGCCTGGCAGACGGAGGTCGAGCACTCTCGCCGGATCGAGGAGCAGGCCACGTCCCTCGACGTGACCGGCTACCAGGCCAGGTGGGGCGAGGACGTGTCGCTCCGGCTGGTGATGCTGCACATGATCCATGAGTACGCCCGGCACAACGGCCACGCCGACTTCCTCCGCGAGGGGATCGACGGCACGGTGGGCGCGTAGGGCGTGTTTCAGAAGTCCCGCCGCGCGAGCTCCGGCGGCAGCGGGCGGCTGTGCAGCACGTCCAGCCGGGACACGGCCCGCGTCAGCACCACGTACAACCGGTGCAGGCCGCGCGCTTCCGCGCCGGCGATCGCCGCGGGCTCGGCGACGACGACATGGTCGTACTCCAGGCCCTTGGCGAGCGTCGCGGGCAGTACGGTGACGCGCGCCCCCACCGTGAGGTCGTCGGCGGTGGCGGTCGCGATACCCGCCGTGGCGAGCGCCGCGCGCAGCCGGTCCGCCTCCGGCCCGTCCGCGATCACGCCGATCGAGCCCTCGTGGGCCAGCGCCGCCCGTACCGCGCCGACGGTCGCGGCGGCGACGTCATCGACCCGCCGGATCGTCAACTCGCCGTCACCGCGCATCGACCGGGCCTGCGGCACGTCGACGTCCAGTGCGCGGACCAGCCGGTTGGCGAGGCCCACGATCACCGCCGGGACCCGGAACCCCGTCGTCAGCGGGACCACCGCCGCCTGCTCCTTGCCGAGGTGCGCCAACTGCTCGGGCCAGCTCCGGGCCGCCCACGGCGTGGTGCCCTGTGCGAGGTCGCCGAGGACCGTCAGCGAGCCGAAGCCGGCCCGGCGGGCAATCGCGCGGCACTGCATCGGCGAGAGGTCCTGCGCCTCGTCGACGACGATATGGCCGTAGCCCTCGGGACGTTCGATCAGACCGGCGAGCTCGTCGAGGAGTACCAGATCGGCCGCCGACCACTTCGCCGACCTGTACGAACGCGGAGGCCGGGCCCAGCGGATCGCGTCCTGCTCCGCCACCGTGAGGAGCGGGTCGACGGGGTCGGTGAGCAGCGCGGCCAGCACCTCCTCCGGCTGCGTACGCGGCCAGACCGTGTCGACGAAGGCGGAGACCGCGCGGGCCCGGCCGACCTTCTGCACCCAGATGTTGCTCACCGGTCCGGCCCGGCGCTCCGCCTGGAGCTGGATGGCTCGGACGGCGCGGGTGCGGACGCGTTCGCGGCCGACGGCGTACGGCGGCGCCTCCGACCGCACCTCGGCGACGATCCGCTCGAGCTCGTCGAGCGGGATGCGCCAGCGGTACGAGCCGTCGGGGACGGCGACCGGCTCGGCCGGCGGCGCCACCCTGGCGTACAGCGCGCGATGCAGAACGGCGGCCATCCTGGCGTCGTGCTTGACCACCGCGGCGGCCTCGCCGTCCTGGGCCCGCACCTCGTGGCGGGCGATCTCGTCGTCGACCGTCGACTGGCGGATGCCGATCTCGCCGAGCGAGGGCAGCACCTCGGAGATGTAGGAGAGGAAGGTGCGGTTGGGGCCGAGGATCAGCAGTCCGCGGCGCTGGATGCGCTGCGGGTGGGTGTACAGGAGATACGCGGCACGGTGCAGGCCGACGGCGGTCTTCCCGGTGCCCGGGGCGCCCTGGGCGCAGACGGAATCGGCCAGCCCGGACCGTACGAGATCGTCCTGCTCGGGCTGGATGGTGGCGGCGATGTCGCGCATCGGGCCGACGCGCGGCCGCTCGATCTCGCCGGCCAGGATCGCGCTCTCGGCCGACTCGCCCGCCGTCAGGTGCTCGTCCTCGAAGCTGGTCAGATCGGCGGAGTCGCCCTTGCTCCAGGGCGCCCAGCCGAAGCGGCGGCGTACGGCGACGCCCTGCGGGTCGCGGGCGCCGGCCTGGTAGAAGGTGCGCGATACGGGGGCGCGCCAGTCGACGACCAGGGGCGGGGCGGAGGGGTGTTCGCTGATGCGGCGGCGGCCGATGTGGTAGCGCTGCCCGTCCTGGAGGTCGAGGCGGCCGAAGAACAGCGGGCTGTCCGGTTCCTCGGCCAACTCCTTGGCCCAGCTGCGCAGTTGGTAACCGAGAACCTCGGCGTCGGCACCGGAGGCGAAGGCGTTCTCGCCGGTGACGACCCGCTGCGCGGCGCCGTCGACCATGCCGGTCATGGCGGCGCGGCAGGCCTCGTGAAAGGTCCGTTCCTGAGCCAGTTCCGTGGCGAGCGCGTCATCGGGTGCCGTCATTCCATACAGAATAACGTAACCGAGTTACATTTTTAACCGAGATTCACTCGAGACCGCTGCGCAGCTGGTCGAAGGCCAGTCCGGCCGCGGCGACCGCGTCGGGTCGGACCTGCTCGGCGCTCTCCCCCGCCTCGATCCGCCGCCAGTTCTCCTCGGCGAGGATTCGCTGTACGGCGATGATCTGACCGGCGGCGAGGCGCGCGCCGAGACGGCCTGCCCCGGCCGGGAGACCGGCGGCACCGAGGGCTTCGGCCAGCGCCTCCTCCGACCTGCCCTGGTACGCGTACAGCCGCGCCACCAGGCTCGGCGTCCCGTACAGCAGCCGGTGGTAGGCGAGTACGCCCTCCTCGCCACTGAGCCCGGTGATCGGGTCGCGGCGCTCCAGCCCGTCGAGGAAATGCCGGTGCAGGGCGTCCAGCGGAGAGACGCCGGCGGGCCGGGCCGCCACCACGCGGGCCGCCTCGTCCTCGTGGTCGGCGAACCGGTGCAGCGCAAGGTCCTCCTTGGCGGGGAAGTACCGGAAGAGGGTCGGCTTGGAGACATCCGCGGCGGCCGCGATCTCCGCGACCGAGACCCGGTCGAAGCCCTTCTCCAGGAAGAGCGCGATCGCGGCATCCGAGATCGCCCGGTACGTCTGCCGCTTCTTGCGCTCCCGCAGGCCCATCTCACCGCTCATGGCTGAGAAGCGTACGCAGTCGGAGTTGACCTCAATCGCAGTTGAGGTTCCAGACTGCCGACAAGCTATCGATTTGAGGAGTGAACGGCATGCGCGTGGCACAGGTGAAGGAATTCGGCGGCCCCGAGGTTCTGGTCACGACGGAGGTCCCGGATCCGGTGGCGGGTCCCGGCGAGGTGGTCGTGGCGGTCTCCGCGGTGGACACGATCTTTGTGGAGACGCAGGTGCGGTCCGGAGCCTTCGGCGAGCACTTCGCGGTCCGGCCGCCGTACGTGCCGGGCGGCGGCATCGCCGGTACGGTGCGCGCGGTCGGCGACGGGGTGGACAAGGCGTGGACCGGCCGCCGTGTCATCACCGCGCTCGGCTTCACCGGCGGCTACGCCGAGCAGGCCATGTCCTCCGCGGCCAAGCTGGTCCCCGTCCCCGACGGCCTCGGACTGCAGGAGGCCGCCGCCCTGGTCCACGACGGCGTCACGGCCGGCGCGCTTTTGGAGTCCACCGGCCTGGGCACGGGCGAGCGCGTGCTGATCCTGGGCGCGTCGGGCGGCATGGGCACGCTGCTGGTGCAGCTCGCGAAGGCCGCCGGGGCGGAGGTGGTCGGGGTGGCCCGGGGTGAGCGGAAGACGTCCCTGGTACGGGAGTTGGGCGCGGACGTGGTCGTGGACGCGACCCGGGACGACTGGGTCGCCCAGGCCCGCGCGGCGCTGGGCCCGGCCGGCGCGGACGTGGTACTCGACGGGGTCGGCGGCGCTTCGGGCCTGGCCGCCTTCGCGCTGACGGCGGACGGCGGGCGCTTCTCGGCACACGGGGCGCCGACGGGCGGCTTCGCCCCGGTGGATGCGGCGGAGGCGGAGCGCCGTGGGATCAAGCTGCTCGGCATCGGGGACGTACAGCTCTCGGACGAGGAGTACGTGCGCCTGGCGGCGAAGGCCCTGGAGGAGGCGGCCGCGGGCCGGCTGCGCCCGGTGATCGGCGGAACGTTCCCGCTGACGCGTGCGGCGGATGCCCACGCGGCGATCGAGGCCCGGACGCTGCGGGGGAAGGTGCTGCTGACGACGTGAGAAGGGCTCTCGCCCCCTCACGCCACCCGCCGTACCTCGTCCACGTCCACCTCGTCGGCCCCGGCCCCGTCCGCCTTCTCCACCGCTGCCTTGGCGCGCTGCCAGGCGACAAGCGCCAGCGCTGTCCGCCCGGGGCTCGGCACCCGCCGCAGCCCGAGCGGTCGGCGCCCCGCGCGCAGCACCGCCTCGATCCCCGTCGCGGTCCGCTCCAGAGCGGCCCGGTCGGGATGGCGGGCGAAGGCCAGGGCCAGCCGGATCACATCGATGTAGACCGACTGCAGCCGTTCGAAGTCGAGATAGATCCGCAGTGCGCGGCGGTGCCCGGCAAGCGCTGCCGGACGGCTGTGGGCGACAGCCGTGCGCCAGGCCCTCAGCGCAGCCCGCCGCTCGGCCCGTTTCGCGTACCGCATCCGCGAGAGGTGCGAGGCAATCTCGTAGACGGGGTCACCGAAGAGGGCGAGTTCCCAGTCGATCAGGGAGAGCCGGCCGTCCGCGCCGGCGATGAGGTTGCCCCGGTGGACGTCGGTGTGAAGGAGTACGAACGGCCGCTCCCCCAGCTCCTCGGCGCGTTCCATCAGCCGTGCGAAGGCATCGTCGGGCACCTTCAGGCCGGCGAACAGCGTCCGGAAATCCTTGCCGTGCCGCCCCTTCACCTCGCTCTCGGTGAAGTCGACCAGCGTACGGAGAAAACCTGCGCAGTCGCCGTCGGCCGGCCAGCCCTCGGGACAGGGCGGCAGCAGCCGGGAGGGGACTGCTGCCGTCTGCCGGAAGAGCTCCCCGAGGGAGGCGATGTACGGGAGTGCCACCGGCCCCTCACGTCCCACGAGGTCGGACAGCGGATCGCCCTCGGCGAAGGAGTGCACGGTGAAACCGGGCCGGTCGGCCAGCACACGGGGACTTCCGTCCACCCGGCCGGCGATGGCGCCGAGCAGCTCCCCCTCGGGCCAGATCCGCAGATTGAACTGGACGGCATCGGTGATCGGCGCCCGTACCTTCACCGGCGTACCGGCAGGCAGCGCGACCGACGCGGCGAGCCCGTGCGGCAGTTCCACACAGTAGTTGCGGTGGTAGTAGCCGGTGAGGGGCGCCCCCTCACCGGCCGCTCGGTACAGCGACTCCCAGCTGTCGACGACACGTCCGGACGCGCTGCGGGCTACATCGGACATGCGGCTCCTGCGCTCTCGAGGCCGAAGACACCACTGACGGACCGTTCCGGGCCGCCGGTCACGTTCATACCCAAAGAGTAGTGACAGCACCAAACCCCTTGCGGAGAAGGAAGGTTGACACTGGGCACACGCCATATGGCCGGGGCTCGTCCGTCATACCCACCCGACCTGTCATCCCTACCCGACGACAGCCGCCTGCATGACGCTCAGATCCGCGGCAAAGCAGGTGGCTCCGGCCGCCTCGAGCCGCCGCAGCTTCTCCTGGCGCGGGTGGTATCCGATGAACGGCACACCGGCCGCCGCTGCCGCCTTGGCGTCGGCGGGCGAGTCGCCGATCATCACACTGTCCGCGGCGGCCGTACCGGTGCTGTCGAGGAGTTGCCGCAGGCTGTGCGGAGCGGGTTTCATCAGGCTCAGATCATCGGGCCGGCCGACGATCCGGTCGTTGAAGTACTTCTCGAGCCCATGGCGGTGGAGATACGCCCGGATCGCCGCCTCACAGTTGTTCGATGCGATGGCAAGCAGCTTGCCCTCGCCGCGCAGCTGCGCCATGAGCGGCTCGGCCGCGGCGGTGGGCACCGCCGTCTCGGCGGCTTCGGTCTCCGCCTCCTCAAGGCACTTGCGCACTGTTCCGACCAGGCCGACGGGGTCGCCCGTACGGACGGCGTGCACCTGCAGCATCACTTGGAGGGGATCGGTCATCCCCTCGGTCCTGGCGCTCAGGTCGGCGTCGGGGCGGACGATCTCGCGCAGCGTCGCGGCGATGCTCGAGGCCGTGCGGGGGTGCGCGAAGAGATCACAGACCGGTCCGTCGAAGTCCCACAGGACGAGGGAGGCACGGGAGAGCAGATCTCGTAGCTGGGTAGGGGAGGTGAGCAACACGATCAGTCGCCAAAGTCCGCATCTTGGGCCAGTAGCTCCCAATAGGAGTCGAAGAACGTTTGCGCTGTCTCCACCTTCAGTGCCTGGTCAGGCTTGGAGTACGGAAAGAGCGTGGCGCCGAGCCCGAGCGAGTTGAGGGTTGTACCCTCCTGCTCCTCTCCCTCGACCGGGTCGGGATCCGTGCCCTCCAGGGTGTAGTAACCCTCGAGCAGCAGATCCCTGTTCAGGAGATACATCTTGCTGGTCGGCGTGAGGCGCACGGTCCTGATCTGGACCGACACCTCGGGAACGAGCCGCTGTCGCTTGAGGGTACGCAATTCACTGCGCAACGACTTGGAACACTGGATCAGGGTGTCGCGGTGCCGCTGGCGCGGCCGCTCGTCGTCCGGGTCGTGCAAGGACACGGGGAAGGCGAGCTTGATGCCGGGGTCGGGAAGCATCAGGCGCAGAGAGATGCTCCGCGGCCGGATGCTGCCGTCGTGGATGCGGGTGATCTGTGCCCCGAGTTGCCGGTTCATCGTCTCCGAGGTGAGGGAGAAGACGTCCATGGTGATGTCATCGGCATCGAAGGCTGCTTGAAGATGGGGCTGGAGCGTCTCCAGGGCGGGCCGCGCGAAGACCTGCTGGGCCGTGGAAGCGCGGCCTCCGCCGGGCAGCACCCGGGCACCACTACCCTGACGTGACTCGATCAGGCCCTCGTCGATGAGCAGTTTCAGAGCCTTGGTCACCGTCGCCCGGGACACCTGGAAGGTGTCCCTCAACTCCCGTTGCGTAGGCAGCAACTTGCCCGCTCCGTACGCACCGCCGCTGATGCCTTCCCTCAGCCGGGCGGCGACGATCTCGTACTTCCTGCCCTCTTCGCCTGCCAGTTCGCCAGTTGCCACCGTCCCACCGTACAACTGCCCTCTGGGTACGCGTAATTGGCCCGTCGAATAAGACATGTTCGGGCCACTTCAGGCCGACCGGCCAATTTCCGGTCAACCGCCCGATCCAATAGTCGTACAAGTTTGCCGGTGCCTGACGAACGGGAAGACAACAGACAGGTCAACCAGACTGATTTGCTTGCAACTTGACTGCTTGACCGACTCTGACGGGGCGCCCGAGCGGGTACAACGGCGTGCGGGCACAGGCGCTCCCCGCCATTCCGAAGGAGGGGGACCCATGCCTTGGATGACCTTAGTAGTCGAACAGTTCGTGCAATGGCGGTTCGGATACGTCGCAGCGCTCGGACTCACCCTGCTGACCATCGGGGTGAAGGCCGAGAACCCCACCTGCGCCGGCGTCGGCGGCGCCCTGCTGACGGTGCCGGTCGTGGCGGCCGGCACCTGACGGACCTCCGCGCCTCAGCCGCCCGCCCGGACACCACGGCGCCCGCCCGGACATCACAGCGCAGGCATCAGAAGATGTCCGGGCACCAAGGCCGCCTCGACGTCCGGAACAACCGGTCCGCCACCCCCGCCGCCCCCGGCGTCCCCTCCTCCACCAGGCCCAGCGCAGCCAGTCGTACCGCCGACTCGTCGCCCAGGTACAGCGCACTCAACTCCCGTACATCCAGCGTCAGATCGGGCGACCGGGTCGACGGACCACACACCGCCCCCTCCCGGCGACGCGTCCAGGCGGAAGCAGCCGGCCGCCAGGCCCGCCGCATCGCGGATGTCCAGAACCAGGGTCGCGGAAGTCCCGTACGTACGCGCCTCCAGGGCCCGTACGACATCCAGGATCCGCACCCACAAGAAGTCCGCCTGCGTCAGGATCCTCGCCGCGCGGGGGTCCGGGAGCAGCAGGGGGAGCAGGTCGTCCGGGGCGCGATAGCCCGACTTGACCGTGGTGATCCAGTCCACCGAGCACAGGTAGTGCCACAGGGCGCGCTCCGCCGCCGGCGTCAGCGCGATCATGTCGCGCACCGTCGCCGTGTTCAGCGGCTGCTTGGCATCGCCCCACGTGTCGTCCGCCTTGTAGACGAGCAGGCCCTCGACCTCGCCGGTCGCCGCGCGGTGGACCGCGTAGAACGGCTCCGTCCAGGGGTGGGCCGACAGCTCCGTCTGGCCCGTGTTGATCTGCCACCAGCGCTCGTCGCGGTTCACCGCGCCCGGCTGCCCGGCCGCGAGCCGTGCGTGCAGCTCCGGGCCGAGCTTGCGTACGTCCGTCCCGTCGACCAGGTCGATCCGGCCGCCGTCGCCCGGGCCCGACCAGCGCGGGTCCAGGCCCGTGCGCGGGACGTCGACCGCCCACTCGGTGATCCAGGCGGCCGGGCCGAAGCCGTACCGGCCGTAGATCGGGTACTCCGCGGCGATCAGCGTGGATACGACGTCGCCGCGCTCCTTGGCCTCCGCCAGGTCCGCGGTCATCATCCGGCTGAGCAGACCCCGGCGGCGGTGCGTGGGCGAGACGGTGACATTGGAGACCGCGCTCGCCGGGAGCGCGGCGCCGCCCACCGCGGTGAGCTGCTGGGTGAAGGAGCGGTACGTCGCGACACAGCGGCCGTTGTCGAAGGCGCCGCGGACCCGCGACACGTCGGTGTGCGACCTCCTTCTCGGAGATCACCGGCGGCCTCAGGAACCCGGTGGACAACGCCCGCAGCCAGTCGGCGAATTCGGACTCGGTGACGGTGCGGGTTTCGACACTCATACGTCTCACGCTAGGCCGAACGCCGATCCGCCCGCATCCGGGTTTCCGGCAGTCCCGTACGGCTCAGTCCCGTACGGCTCAGCCCCGTACGGCTCCGAATGCGTGCGGCTCAGAACGCCGCGCGGCTCAGCCCTGTACGGCTCGGAACGCCGCGCGGCTCAGCCCTGTACGGCTCAGAACGCCGCGCGGATCTCGCCGACCTCCACTCCGCCGCCCAGCAGCGGCGCGTGCCCGATCCGCGCCACCACCGGAGCATCCACACCCAGCAGTTCGAGGGCACGGGCCAGCACCGGGCCCAGCGCGCGGGTCGAGCCGTCGTCCACCTTGAAGGCCAGCGCACGGCCGTCCGCCAGCGCCACCGCCTGGACCGCCTCCGCGCCCATCTTCGACAGCGTGCCCGGCACCTCGCGCATCAGCCAGGTGTCGGGGCGGCGCGTGCCGGCGACGTACTCGGGGTGGGCGCGCATCGCGTCCGCGACCCGGCGCTCGGCCGAACCCGGCTCGGCGAGTACGAAGTGGCGGAAGGCGCGGGCCAGTCCGGTCAGGCTGACCGCCATCAGCGGAGCGCCGCAGCCGTCCGTGCCGACCGCCGTGACCCGCTCGCCGGACGCGTCCTCGACCACCTCGTGGACCAGCTGCTGCAGCGGATGCCCGGGGTCCAGGTAGTTCGTCCGGTCCCAGCCGTTCAGCGCGCAGGCCGCCAGCATCGCAGCGTGCTTGCCGGAGCAGTTCATCGTGACCTTGTCCCGGACCTGGCCCGTCGCGAGATACGTCTCGACCTCGGCCGGGTCCAGCGGCAGGTCCGGCGGAGTCTGCAGGTCATCGGCCGACAGTGTGTGCTCGGCGAGCATCTTCCGTACGAGATCGAGGTGGAAGCCCTCACCGGAGTGGCTCGCGGCGGCCAGCGCCAGCCGCTCCCCGGAGAGGCCGAGCCCGGCGCGGAGTACCGCCGCGGCCTGCATCGGCTTGTTGCTGGAGCGCGGGAAGACCGGCACTGCCGGGTCTCCGAGCGCGAGTTCCACACTGCCGTCCGCCGCCAGGACGACGAGCGACCCCCGGTGACGGCCCTCGACAAAGCCGGATCGTACGACTTCGGCGAGGACCGGGGGTATGGCGGTGGTGGGGGTGCTCATCGTGGGCCTTCCCGGGGCGTGTGCCCGCTCCCGGAAGGATCGCTTCAGGTGAGCAGGTCGTCTACTTGTGCTTCACCTTCACGGTACCTGCGGGCGATCTCGGCACTGCAATCGTCCGCCGTGCGTTGCAGCAACTGACGGCTGTGCGACACCTGCTGTTCGTAGCGGATCAGCCGGCCCATCGCCGCGTGCAACTCCTCGTCGGTACGGGCGTCGAGGTCGGAGAGCTCGACCTCGGAGAGCATGTCCGAGGCCAGCCGCCGGTACTCCTCGCTGTGCGGCGTGGAGAGCGTCACATGCCGGGCCGACGAGCGGTGCCGCGAAGGGGCATCGGCCAGGATCTTCGACAGACGGTCCACGACGGTTGTCTCCGGGACGACCGGCGCCTGTGGGGCCGTACGCCGCGCCAGCTCGGCCCGCAGAATGTCGATGCGGCCCTGCAGCAGCCGCCGCACATAGCTGAGGTCCGCCTCGTCGCGATGCGAGTCGCGGCGGAGATTGCGCAGCTCAGGCAGGCGCAGTGCCGCGAGATCGTGCTGCGGGGGCTCAGGCAGGGCGTCCCCGGAACGCTGCTGGGGCGGTCGCGCGGCACGTGAGCGGCCGGTACGGGTCGGCGCGGAAGGTGGCACGGAAGGTGGCACGGAAGGTGGCACGGAAGACGGTGCGGTACGCGGCACGGAAGGCGACGCGGGAAGCGACGCGGAAATCGCTGTGGGCAGCGATGTGGGAAGCGATACGGGACCGGGCGGCTGTCCGGCGCCAGATGTGCTCATGTGCGTATGTCCGTCCCCTCGACCGGTGCGGCTGCACCGCCTCCGTGCATGGTGCCACTCCCGAAGGTCCCGACGCAGGTGCTCTGCACCCGTTCAGCCCCAGATAGGTTGGTCTGTATGCGTGCAGTGGTGCAGAGGGTCGACGGCGCGAGCGTCGTGGTGGCGGGCGAGACGGTCGGCGAAATCGTCGGCGAAGGGCTGTGTGTGCTGGTGGGAGTGACCCACGAGGACACCAAGGAGAAGGCGGCGCAGCTGGCCCGCAAGCTCTGGTCGGTCCGCATTCTGGAGGGCGAGAAGTCCTGCTCGGACGTGAACGCGCCGTTGCTGGTGATTTCGCAGTTCACTCTCTACGGGGACGCCCGCAAGGGCCGCCGCCCCACCTGGAACGCCGCTGCGCCCGGCGATGTGGCCGAACCACTGGTCGACGAAGTGGTGGCGCAGCTGCGGGCGCTGGGGGCACGGGTGGAGACGGGCCGGTTCGGGGCGGACATGCGCGTCTCGCTCACCAATCACGGCCCGTTCACCGTACTGATCGAAATCTGAGGAGCTACGGCTCGACCACGAGCTCCTGCGCGGCCGCCGTGTCGCCCGCCAGCAGCTCCGCGTCCATCGGCACATTGCGCTTGACCAGCGCCAGTGCGATCGGGCCGAGCTCGTGATGACGGGCTGACGTGGTGATGAAGCCCAGCTGGCGGCCCTCCTCACCGTCCGCGGCGAGCCGCACCGGAGTGCCGTGGCCCGGCAGGTGCACCTCACTGCCGTCGAGGTGCAGGAAGACCAGCCGACGCGGCGGCTTCCCCAGGTTGTGGACGCGCGCGACGGTCTCCTGGCCGCGGTAGCAGCCCTTCTGCAGGTGGACCGCGCTGCCGATCCAGCCCAGCTCGTGCGGGATGGTGCGGTGGTCGGTCTCGAAGCCGAGGCGGGGGCGGTGGGTCTCGACGCGCAGTGCCTCGTACGCCAGGATCCCGGCGACCGGGCCGTTCGCGGCGGCGTACGTTTCGAGGTCGGCACGCGGCAGGAACAGATCGCGGCCGTACGGAGTCTCCCGTACGACAACGCCCTCGGGTACCTCGGCGATGGAACCCGCAGGCAGGTGGACGACCGCGAACTCCCCGGTCCGGTCGGCGACTTCGACCCGGTAGAAGAACTTCATCGACTCCAGGTACCCGATGAGTTCCTGCTGTGTGCCCGGTTCGACATGCGCCCAGACCGTCTCGCCGTCGTCGACGAGATACAGGGCATGCTCGATATGGCCGTGCGCGGAGAGGATCAGCGCCTCGGTCGCCCGGCCGGCCGGGAGCTCGCTCACATGCTGGGTGAGCAGAAGATGCAGCCAGCTCAGGCGGTCGTCGCCGGTGACGGTGACGACGCCGCGGTGCGAGAGATCGACAAGGCCGGCGCCGTCCGCGAGGGCGCGCTGCTCGCGGAACAGATCGCCGTAGTGCGCGGCGACGCCTTCGTCATGGCCTTCGGCGGCGACCGCACCGGGCAGGGACAGCAGGGGGCTCTTCATGCGCTAAGCCTACGACTCGGTGGTCGGGGCCTCAGCGGTGCACTTCTTGCAGCGGCCGAAGATCGCGAAGTGCTTCATGTCCGTCTCGAAACCGAAGGTCTCGCGGAGCTTGGAGGTGAACTCGGCGGCGACGGAGACATCCGCCTCGATCACATTCGTACAGTCGCGGCAGACCAGGTGGATGTGGTGGTGCCGGTCGGCGAGGTGGTACGTCGGGGCGCCGTGGCCGAGGTGGGCGTGGGAGACCAGGCCGAGCTCCTCGAGGAGCTCCAGGGTCCGGTAGACGGTGGAGATGTTCACGCCGGAGGCGGTCTTGCGCACCTCGGAGAGGATGTCGTCGGGCGTCGCGTGCTCGAGCGTGTCGACGGCCTCGAGGACAAGCTGGCGCTGCGGAGTCAGCCGGTAGCCGCGCTGCCGCAGATCACTCTTCCAGTCGGTGCTCACCACGCACCCAGTGTAGGCAGGCGCTTCCACCGCGGGGAGCGGTTGTCGGCCTTGATCCTTCGGCGGGGCGTGGCGAGAGCCGGCGGGCTACTTGAAGAAAGCGATGCCGTCGTCCGGGAGGTCGCCGAGGTCCTTGGCCCACTCCTCGACCTGCTCCGGGGAGACGACCTTCTTCAGATGCGCCGACATGTACGGGCGCAGCGGGACCTCCGGAGTGGCCTTCTCGCCCACCCACATCAGGTCGCTCTTCACATAACCGTAGAGCCGCTTGCCACCGGTGTACGGACCCGAGACCCCGGTGCGCGCGACCGCGTCCGTCACCAGGTCGATCTGCGGCTTCTGGTCGGCGAGCTCGCCGTACCAGATCTCGACGATGCCCTGGTCACGTGCCATGACGACCTCGACCTTGCGGTCGGAGTCGATGCGCCAGTAGCCGGTCTCGGACTCCAGCGGGCGGACCTTCTTGCCTTCGGCGTCGAGCACCCAGGTGTGCGAGATGTACTCGAGGAAGTCCCGGCCGTCGTGGCTGAAGGTGACTTCCTGGCCGAAGTTGCACTTCTCGGCGCCGGGGAAGTCGGAAACGCCCGCGCCCTCCCAGGTACCGAGGAGGAAGGCGAGGGGGACGAGGCCCGGGTTCAGGTCGGACGGAATCTCGATCATGAGCAGCTCTGGCGATCTGTAGAGATACGGAGGTGACGAGCGCGAGGGGCGCTGACTAGCGCTGACCCTGGTACAGCTTCTTCACGGTCAGACCGGCGAAGGCGGCGACGCCGACGCAGACCAGGACCAGCAGGGCTTCGAAGAATGCCTCAAGCACGGGGTGCTCCTCGGATGTGCGGTGTGGGCGGTCAAGGGCCGGGTCCCCAGCCTAGTGGGTGGGACTACGGGCATCTCTGCGAGGTCAGCCAAGCAGCTGATTCTGCAGGACCACCGTCTGGTGGAAGGGGACGGCCAAGGCCTTGCCCTTCCGGGACTGGATGATCAGCGCCACCGTGTCGCCCGCGGTGATGTATGCGTGCCGGACATGCACCGACCCCGGTTGTGACTCGTCGTACACATAGCGTTCGGTGGAGGGGACGACCGCCTGGGACGGGTACGTCTCGTCGACCGGAGCGACCTGGTCCACCCCGTTCAGCTGTGCGACCGCCTCCGGCTCCCCGCCCAGATGCTCCGAGAAGAACTCGTCGGCGAACGTGGCCGAGTGGAAGCGCAGCAGATAGATCCGGGTGCTGGTGGAGTCGGCCGTGGTCCAGCCATGCGCCACGACGTGCCGCAGCCCGCCGTCGGCGAGGTCCTGGCCCAGGTTCTCCCGCAGGCCCTCGGGGAATTCACCGAGGAACCTGCCGACCGGCACCCGCTGCCCCTGGCCCTGGAGCTTCTTGTCGGGCCGCGCGCCCGCGGGCGCCGGGAGCAGCAGCGCGCTCAGGTCCGCGTAGTGGACGTGCCCCGGGTTCGTCCGGTCGAACGGATCCACCGCACCGGCCGGCAACACCGGCTTCTCCAGCTCCGGATACGCCCAGCGGCCGTCGCTCCGGGTGGAGAGCCCGGGAACATCGGTGCGCCGCTGCTCCGTGATGCCGTATGCGACGGCCACACCGAACGAGGCGAAGGCCAGTACTGCCGCCGAGGAGCGCAGCGCGGTCCGCAGGCGGCGTCGGCAAGACGGGACAGCAGGCGCCGGATCCTCCGGCGGGAAGCCGCCCTCGGCCTGTGACGCGATCAGATGCACCTCGTGCACGTCGTGCAGCTCCTGTACGTCGTGCACGTTGTGCAGGTCCTGTACGTCGTGCACCTCGGGTGCCGTATGCGTTTCGTCGGTCACACGGACTCCCCAGGAGATTTCAGACGGTCCAGCTGAAGCCGCAGGAGCTCGGCGGCCGCCGCGGTGTCCAGCGGCTTGGGGCCGTACGCGGTCACATTCACCAGCACGTCGCCCTCGTAGGCGCTGCAGAACATCGCGTCGAAGTTTTTCGATGCGCTCTTGGGCAGCAGGAAGCACTTGGCGTTCTTGAAGTCGGGGACCGCCGGTCCCTTGCGGAAGATGCCGAGCGCGTCCGCGACCTCGGACTGGAACCGAGCCAGCTTCCGGCCGTCCTTGGCATTGTCGATCTGCGCGAGCTGCATCTCGACGATCAGGTGATGGTCGACGGACACATAGCTGCGCATCGCGAGGCCCTGCAACCGCAGCTTGTCGATCGCCTTGCTGCGCGCCTTGCGCTGGGCGGACGGCAGGCTGCGCGTGCCCTCCTTGAACGTGACGATCGCCTGCTTCCTGCCGAGGACCGTGTTGTTGCCCACGCCGTCGACGTCCGGCCCCAGCTCGTACGCGTACGGCACCGGCGGCAGCTTGGCGGCAAGCCCCATGGGCTCGGCCGCCGGGTTCTCCGGCCGCTGCGGGGGCTCGGCCCAGACGACGGTGGGCGCGGTGCGGTCGGCGTTGCCGAGCCGGTCGAGCGCGAGGACACCGAGGCCGGCGACGGCCGCGAGGGCGAGAACTCCCGACATCGCGACGACCGTCCTGCGGTTCGGGCGACGCGGCTCCTTGAGCGTGCCGAGGATCTCGGGGACGGGCGCCCGGAACTCCGGGGTGGTGGTCGGCTGATCACTCACAGGCGCCCCAGTTGCTGCTCGGCAAGGGCCGTCACGGCCTTCTCGGAGACCTTGCGAGTGTTGTTGATGTACCAGATCTCCATGGCGACATCGCCGCGGTAGGCGATGGCCCGGGCCTGGTACAACGGCTCATAGCCGGCTTCGCGATGCGGCTCGTTGTAGACGTAGACCCGTCCGTTGCCACTGCCGGCGATCAGTTCGCCGGCGTTTCCGGCGAACTCCTGTCGGGGCATATAGGCCTGCTGGCCCCGGGCCCACTCGGCGGCCGCGGTCCTGGTCTCGTCCCGGAACTGGAGCAGGTTGACCGTGACGAAGACCTCGCCGCGCTGCTCCCAGGTGGTCGTCGCGATCCGGCGGATCTCGGACTCGACCAGGTCGGTGAACGACTCGTCGGGCTCGTTGTAGCCGTCGGCGAAGGACATGACGCTCGTCCAGCCCTCGGACATCGCCTTGCTCGCTTGCGCGCCCTTCGGCTTTTTGACCAGCAACTTGCGCAGATCGCCGTCCGTCTTGTGTCGGCGGTTCGCGCTGATGGTCAGCGGTGTGGTGTCCGGTCCCGCCGGGACCGTCTTCGGTGTCCGCAGCTCCGGCTGGGACAGCGGCGACAGCGGCGTCGGCCGGCGGTCGTACTGCACGGCATAGCCGGTGACCGTGCCGGCGAGCACGCCCAGCACGGCGGCCCCGGCGACGATCAGCGCCGTCCGGCCCCATCGGTGCGGAGCCGGTGCCTCGGGGACATCGTGCTCACCCCGAGGTTTCTCGTGGTCCTCCTGTATTTGCACACCCAGCAGACCAACGATGGCGGAACGAGGTTGTGGCCACGACCATTACAGTTCGGTACATGGCGAAGAAGCTCGTGATCAAGGTGACCGCCGGGGCCGATGCGCCCGAGCGCTGCTCGCAGGCCTTCACGGTGGCGGCCGTCGCCGCGGCCAGCGGTGTGGAGGTCTCGCTCTGGCTGACCGGTGAGTCCGCGTGGTTCGCGCTGCCGGGGCGCGCGGCCGAGTTCGAACTGCCGCATGCGGCGCCGCTGCCGGATCTGATCGAGTCGATCCAGGCGGCCGGGCAGATCACGCTCTGCACGCAGTGCGCGGTCCGTCGGGACATCGCGGAGAAGGATGTGCTCGACGGCGTACGGATCGCGGGCGCGCAGGTCTTCGTCAGCGAGATCATGCCGGACGACGTTCAGGCGCTCGTCTACTGACGTCCAGGCGCTCGTCTACTAGGGGACTCGCCCGTCAGCTGCACGGCTTACTGCGACCGGCGCTTCTTGCCGTCCAGCTCGTCCCACCACTCGTCGGACTTCGGGTCCCCTGACGGGTCGTCCCACCAGCGGTCCTCGGGGCCGCGCGCGTTGGCGAACATCGCGGCGAGCGGCGGGATGACCATGGCGACGACGCACATGCCGACGGCGACGGGGATCGACCAGAGACGCACGACGGCCCACGCGGAGACGAAGAGGAAGACGCATCCGCCCATCAGCAGGAAGTAACCACGCCGGCGTCGCGCGTACATACCTCCAGCGTACGACCGGCGACGCGGACGACCGAAGGGCCGCACCCCGATCAGGAAGCGTCCAACCCCCTGGGGTGCGGCCCTTCGGCCAGTACGTGATGAATCAGACCGCGATCGCGACCTCGGCGAGGCCACCGGTCTGCGCGACGACCGTACGGTCCGCCGTGCCACCCGGGACGAGCGCGCGCACCGTCCACGTGCCCTCGGCCGCGTAGAAGCGGAACTGTCCGGTCGCCGAGGTCGGGACCTCGGCGGTGAATTCGCCCGTCGAGTCCAGCAGGCGGACGTATCCGGTGACGGGCTCGCCGTCACGCGTCACGCTGCCCTGGATGGTCGTCTCACCGGGCTTGATCGTCGAAGCGTCGGGGCCGCCGGCCTTTGCTCCACACATAGGGTCGTCCTTCGGGGGTCGGGAGGAGGGGTTTACTTGCCGGCGCCGAGCTCGATCGGCACGCCGACCAAGGAGCCGTACTCGGTCCACGAGCCGTCGTAGTTCTTGACGTTGGGCTGGTCGAGCAGCTCGTGCAGCACGAACCAGGTGAGCGAGGAACGCTCACCGATGCGGCACAGGGCGATGGTGTCCTTCGCGAGGTCGACGTCCTCGTCCTCGTAGAGCGCCTTGAGCTCGTCGTCGGACTTGAAGGTGCCGTCGTCGTTGGCGTTCTTCGACCACGGAATGTTGCGGGAGGTCGGGATGTGGCCCGCCTTCTGCGACTGTTCCTGCGGGAGGTGGGCCGGGGCGAGGAGCTTGCCCGAGAACTCGTCGGGCGAGCGGACGTCGACCAGGTTCAGCTTGCCGATCGAGGCGATGACCTCGTCGCGGAAGGCGCGGATCGAGGTGTCCTGGGGCTTGGCCTTGTACTCGGTGGCCGGGCGGCTGGGGACCTCGGAGCCGTCGACCAGGTCGCGGGAGTCGAGCTCCCACTTCTTGCGGCCGCCGTCGAGGAGCTTGACGCTGTCGTGACCGTAGAGCTTGAAGTACCAGTAGGCGTACGAGGCGAACCAGTTGTTGTTGCCGCCGTAGAGAACGACGGTGTCGTCGTTGGCGATGCCCTTCGCCGACAGGAGCTTGTCGAAGCCCTCCTGGTCGACGAAGTCGCGGCGGACCGGGTCCTGGAGGTCGCTCTTCCAGTCGATCCGTACGGCGTTCTTGATGTGGTTCTTGTCGTACGCGGAGGTGTCCTCGTCGACCTCGACGATGACGACCTTCGGGTCCTCGATGTGGGCCTCGACCCAGTCGGCGTCTACCAGGACGTCGCTGCGGCTCATGCTCTTTCTCCTCCGGGGCAGTGTGCGGCGGGTGGTGCGAAGAGGGGTGCGCGGGTACGCGGAACGAACGGCGTACGTACACGGGGGTGGCCCTGACAACGGTCAAAGGGCCCGGGGGATACGGGAGCCGGGCTCCCGCTCAGAAAGTGCGACAGAGCATGGCGGCGACGCGGCACAGGTCTACTGCCCGCCGCTTCGTGAGGTCCGCCTGTCGCTTCATGGGTCCGATCGTAGGGACGAATCCGCCGCGATGTCACCGGTGTGTCGAATACTGAGACGCGATCATCCACTATGCGGGACGAGTGCCCCGTGGCCGGTCTCCGCCCGGCCGACACGGCCGTGTGCGCGCTCATTCCTTCTACCCACCGGACACGGCCGTCTCACCATGCGGCCGGGGAGACGAGCGGACGGCGAATCCTGCCCCTCCCCGCCCCTTCCCGTTTCTCTCCTCAAGCGCCGGCGGGCCGCCTTTCAGCAAGCCCCGGACGGGCTGAATTCTCAGCCCGCCAGCGACACGTTCCTGCCCGTGCCCGAGAACTGCAGTCCGCCGTCCGCCGCCCGGACCTTGTCCAGCTTGATGCTCGACGGCATCCCGGCGATCTTCAGGTCGTAGTCGATGGCCTTGCGGAGCTTCTCGTCGAAGCCCGGCACCGGCAGCTTCGGCAGCGACTCGGCCCGCAGCTGGACCGTGTCGCCGCCCTTGAGCACGACGGTGCTGTACGTGGTGACCATGCGGCCCGCGAGCAGGCCCTTGAAGGCGCCCGGCACCCGGATGCCGGCTCCGTCGAGCAGGTCGGTGAGCGGTCCCGTGACCTTGACCTGGCCCTTGGCTGCCCGGTCGGCGCCGGCGTAGGTGACGGTGGCGCCCTTGGGCGCGGCCTTCGTCAGATCGGCGTAGGAGATCCGGGCGGAACCGTCGGCCCGGTCGGCGACGGCGGAGGAGAAGGAGCTGTCGATCTTCACGTTGCGCAGCTCGGCCTTGACCTCGGTGACATTGACCGAGTGGCCGCCCGCGGTGGCGGTGATGCCGGCGAGGCTGACGTCGACCTCGTCGAGTTCCTTGCCCATGACCTGGGTGAGGAAGGGGAAGCCCTTGATGGAGATCTCCGGCGTCGAGCTCAGCCCCTGGTTGCTCTTGATCTTGTCGGCTGCCTCCGACTCGGCCAGGTTCACGGCGATCCGGTCCGCGGCGACGAAGATGCCGCCGAGGATCACGGCGATGATCAGCAGTATTCGCAGTGCGCGCATTGCTCGGTGTCCCCCACCTTGGTCTGTCCGGCCCCCCGTGACGCCCGCGAGCCTAAACGAATCCGGACGACGACCTCTGTCCAATGATCGACGAGTGACGCCCGTCATTGGTTCCTGGGGGTCACACGAGCGCGCGGCCGATCAGATAGACCGCAGGGGCAGCGGCGGTCAGCGGCAGGGCCACGCCCGCCGTCATATGGACGAAGCGGGACGGGTAGTCGTAGCTCGCCACCCGCAGGCCGACCAGCGCGCAGACACCCGCGGCGAGACCCAGCAGCGCACCCGCGGAGCCGATGTCGGTCAGACCGCCGGCCGCGATGCCCGCACCGGCCGCGGCCAGCAGCGACAGGACGACGGAGGCGAGGCCGGGCAGCGGCAGCGCGCGGACCAGGACGGCCACGGCGACCGCGATCCCGCCCACCACCACGGCGTCGTCCGCGGCCGCGAGATGCCCGGCCGCGAGGATCGTCAGCGCGGCCGACGCGACGGTCGCCATCAGTCCGTACATCCGCTCGTCGGCGTCCGCGTGGCTGCGCAGCTGCAGCACGAGGGTGAGCAGCACCCAGACACCGAGCGTGCCGATGATCGCGGCGGGCGCGTTCTCCCGGCCGACGCCGAGCAGTACGGCGTCGGCGGCGAGGCCGCCCGCGAAGGCGAGCGCGATGCCCTGCCGGGCGGGCCACATGCCGTTGAGCCGGAACCATCCGGCCGCGGTGACGGCCTGCAGCAGCACGAGCGGTACGAGCAGAGCGTACGAGCCGATGGCCGCGCCGCCGGCGAGCAGCAGTCCGAGGACGGCGGTCAGCCCGGCGGGCTGCATGCCCGGCGCGATGATCGGCGAACGGCCCTCGGCGCGGGCGCGCTGGGCGTCGGTGATCCGGGCGTTCCCGACGGTGGTGGGGGCGCTGTACCCGGCACTGCCGGTCGCGGCGGCGCCTGTCGCAGCCAGGCCGACGGCTGCGGTCGGCGGCTCGTACGCGGCGGGCGCCGGCTCCGGCGCCGGTGCCGGTGCCTCGGGCGGCAGGGGGTACGCGCCCTGCGGCGGCAGATACACGGCGTCGGCCGCGGCGGCGGACTGCGCGGGCCGCACGGTCGGCTGGTACTGCGTGTCCCAGGTCTCGGCCTCCCACGTCTGTGCCGCGCCTGGGTCGTGGAACGGCTGCTGGTAGGGCTGCTGATACGGCTCCTGGTACGGCTGCTGCTGTTCGTACGGATACTGCTGATCGCTGCTCATGTTGTGCGGTTCACCCTCCTGCGAACGGCGGGAGCACCTCGACCGTGCCGCCCTCGGCAAGCCGTACGGTCTCATGGCCGCGGGTCCCGACGGGGGCACCGTCGACGAGGAACGAACACCGTTGCAGTACCCGCGTCAGCTCACCGGGGTGCCGTTCGCGCACCGCGGTCAGCGCCTCCGCGAGCGTTCCCGCGGCGTACGGCTCCTCCGCGATGCCGGCCGCCGCCTTGGCCGCGGCCCAGTAGCGGATGGTTCCCGCTGCCATGTCGGCACTCCTTTCGTCGGCTTCCATGATGGGCTACTCGCCGGCCAGCCAGTCCGCGAGGCGGCCGAGCAGCACCTCGTCCGCGGCGTTCTCGGCGTGGCCCATGCCCGGCTCCAGCCACAGCTCGGCCTGCCCCTCGCCGGCTGCGGCGGCGAGCATGCGCGGATGGTCCAGCGGGAAGTACGGGTCGCGGTCGCCGTGCACGATCAACAGCGGCGTCGGGGCGATCAGCGGCACGGACTCGACCGGGGAGAGCGGTACGGGATTCCACTCCTCGGGGTGGATACGGGTGCCGAGGCCGAAGCGGCCGACGACACGGCCGAGCGGCCTGCTGACCACCCAGTGCAGCCGCCGCATCGGGGCCGTACCCCGGTAGTACCAGCGCGCGGGGGCGCTGACGGCGGCGACCGCGTCGGTATGCGCTTCTTTGCGCCCCCCGTGCATCGCGGCGTGCCGGAGCACCACCGAGCCGCCCATCGAGAAACCGACGGTCACCACACGCGTATGACCGAAGGAACGTGCCCACTCGACCGCCGCCGCGAGATCCAGCACCTCACGGTCGCCGACCGTGGAGCGGCCGCCCGAGCCGCCGTGCCCGCGGAAAGAGAAAGTGACCACGGCAGCACGCTGCGCGAACACCTGTGCAGCGCGCCGCACGGCGGGCCGGTCCACGGACCCCGTGAAGCCGTGTGCGACGACAATCGCGGTGGCGGCGGAACCGGCCGTACACGGCTCGTACACCGCCTCGATACATACCCCGTCGTCCGTGCGGAGCATCGTCCTGAGGGGTGCCGGCGTGAGCGAGGAAACAATTGATCTGCGGAAGGGACCCTCTACCACGGAGCTCATGTGGGCTATTCTGCTGGGAAGAGGATCCGGGCAACGAAGCCCCCGGATCCTTTTGTGTTTTCTGCCCGTTGTTACAGGCAGGTGAACGGCGGGCCCCAGGGCGCGGGGGCCGCCACGTGAAGCAGTGCCGCAACGTCCTCGCAGGGACCGAGGAGGAACCGACGTTATGGGCCAGCGAACCGTGCACGACCGTAGGACGATCCGGGCAGGTGGGGCGCGATGAGCTCACTTCTGCTTCTGACCAATGCCCTCCAGCCGTCGACGGAGGTGCTCCCCGCCCTCGGACTGCTGCTGCACAACGTGCGGGTCGCCCCCGCCGAAGGCCCGGCTCTCGTCGACACCCCGGGTGCCGACATCATCCTGATCGACGGCCGCCGCGACCTGCCACAGGTGCGGTCGCTGTGCCAGCTGCTGCGGTCCACCGGACCCGGCTGCCCGCTGATCCTCGTCGTGACGGAGGGCGGTCTCGCGGCCGTCACCGCGGACTGGGGCATCGACGACGTACTGCTGGACACGGCTGGTCCGGCCGAGGTCGAGGCCCGGCTGCGGCTCGCGATGGGCCGCCAGCAGATCACCTCGGACGACAGCCCGATGGAGATCCGCAACGGTGATCTGTCGGTCGACGAGGCGACGTACAGCGCGAAGCTGAAGGGGCGGGTCCTGGACCTGACCTTCAAGGAGTTCGAGCTGCTCAAGTACCTCGCGCAGCACCCTGGGCGGGTCTTCACCCGGGCCCAGCTGCTCCAGGAGGTCTGGGGCTACGACTACTTCGGCGGTACGCGGACGGTCGACGTCCACGTACGGCGGCTGCGCGCGAAGCTCGGCCCGGAGCACGAGTCTCTGATCGGGACCGTACGCAACGTCGGCTACCGCTTTGTCACGCCGGAGAAGGTCGAACGCGCGGCCGAGGAAGCGAAGGCGAAGGCGGCGGCGCAGACCGCGGCGGAGGCCGCGGCACGGGCGGCGGACTCCGTCGCTCGTACGGAGGACACGGCCGAGCCGCAGGAAGCGGGCGTACGCCCTGCCCAGAGGTAGGTCACCCCGCGTAGACTGCCGCGCGTGGCCAAGGTGACGCGGGACGATGTGGCACGACTGGCGGGGACTTCGACCGCGGTCGTCAGCTACGTCATCAACAACGGACCCCGGCCGGTCGCCCCGGCCACGCGCGAGCGGGTACTCGCAGCGATCAAGGAGCTGGGGTACCGGCCCGATCGGGTTGCCCAGGCGATGGCCTCGCGGCGGACCGACCTGATAGGCATGATCGTGCCGGACGCGCGGCAGCCGTTCTTCGCGGAGATGGCGCACGCGGTCGAACAGGCCGCGGCGGACCGCGGAAAAATGGTGCTCGTCGGCAACTCCGACTACCGCGACGAGCGCGAGGTCCACTATCTGCGGGCCTTCCTCGGGATGCGGGTCTCCGGGCTGATCCTGGTCAGCCAGGGCCCGAGCGAACGGGCGGCCGCGGAGATCGAGGCGTGGGACGCGCGGGTGGTGCTGCTGCACGAGCGCCCGGAGGCCATCGACGACGTGGCCGTCGTCACGGACGACATCGGCGGCGCGCAGCTGGCGACACGGCATCTGCTGGAGCACGGGCACCCGTACGTCGCCTGCCTCGGCGGCGTCGAGTCGACCCCGGCGGTCGGCGACCCGGTGGCGGACCACGTCGAGGGCTGGCGCCGGGCCATGCTGGAGTCGGGCCGGTCGGTGGAGGGACGGCTGTTCCAGGCGCCGTACAACCGCTACGACGCGTATCAGGTGGCGTTGAAGCTACTGGCGGGCCCGGAGAGGCCGCCGGCGATCTTCTGCTCGACGGACGACCAGGCGTTCGGTGTGCTGCGGGCGGCCCGGGAGCTGCGGATAGATGTGCCGGGCGAGCTGGCGGTGGCGGGCTTCGACGACGTCAAGGAGGCGGCGCTGACGGACCCGCCGCTGACGACGATCTCCTCGGACCGCCCGGCGATGGCGCGGGCGGCGGTGGATCTGGTGCTGGACGACGGGTTGCGGGTGGCGGGTTCTCGCCGGGAACGGGTGAAGCAGTTCCCGTCGGGCTTGGTGATCCGCCGATCCTGCGGCTGCGGGTAGCCTCCGGCGGGCGACGGGTTCATGTGGCCCGGGCCCGTGCCTCCGGCGGGGTGCGGGTTGCCTCCGGCGGGGTACGGGGTCTTGTTGCCCGGGCCCGGGGGTTCTTGTGGCCCGGGCCCAGGGTCGTCCGGTCTTGTCGGGTGCGGGCTCCGGTGCCCCTCCGGGCTCGACTCCTCGGGGTCGGCGGCGTACAGGGCCTTGGTGCGTGACCCCGGTCTTGCCGCCAATCCCCCCACGGTTCGCCGGTGGAAACCACCCACTGAAGAGCAACCACCAACGCCCCCGGCCCACCCTGACCACATGACCGGGCAACTGACGGGGACGACACTGCACGGCACCTCCCCACCCGTACGACACGAGTGCGGCCCGCCGCGGGGGTACAGCAGTCCGCCGGAGGAAACCACCCACCGGACAGCAACCACCAACGCCCCCGGCCCACGCTCACCACATGACCGAGCAACTGAGGAAACCACCCACCGGACAGCAACCACCAACGCCCCCGGCCCACCCCGACCACATGACCGAGCAACTGACGGGGACGACACTGCACGGCACCTCCCCACCCGAACGACACGAGTGCGGCCCGCCGCGGGGGTACAGCAGTCCGCCGGAGGAAACCACCCACCGGACAGCAACCACCAACGCCCCCGGCCCACGCTCACCACATGACCGAGCAACTGAGGAAACCACCCACCGAAGAGCAACCACCAACGCCCCCGGCCCACCTCAACCACAAGACCGAGCAACTGGTTCTGTCAGGCTTCTCAGGGCCTCCTCAGCCCGCTCTCATCTACGCGCCCGACAGTCATTGCCATGACGGACTACTACCGCCGCAGCGGCGACGAGGGCCAGCAGCAGCCGTACACCACCGGCGGATCCCCCCCGCCTCCTACCCATGAGCCCACCCCGCCCGTCACCGTATGGCCCGGAGACGGCGGCGCCGGGTATCAGCCGCCGGGCGGCGTCGTGCAGGCCGGTCCCGGCGGGGGGCCCGCGCACCGGGCCAGGGCCAAGCGGCCCGTCGCGCTCATCGCCGCCGTTGCCATCGTCGCCGCGGCCATCGGCGGCGGCGCGTCCGTCCTGGTCCAGCGGCTCACCGACAACGGCACCGGCAGCAGCGGCACCGGCGTGACGGGCACCAATGTGTCGCAGAGCAGCACCGGCACCGTCGCCGGCGTCGCGCAGGCCGTGTCGCCGAGCATCGTCGAGATCAGCGCGACCTCCTCCGCCGGGCAGTCCACCGGTTCCGGCGTGATCATCACCGGCGACGGCGAGATCATCACCAACAACCACGTCGTCTCCGGGGCCGACTCCGTCAAGGTGCGGCTCAGCAGCGGCAAGACGTACACCGCCAAGGTCGTCGGCACCGACCCGGACAAGGATCTGGCTCTGATCAAGCTGGCGGGCGCTGGGGGTACCTCCCAGGCCGAAGGCTCTGGGGGAGGCCTGAAGGCGGCGGCACTCGGCGACTCCAGCAAGGTCAAGGTCGGCGACGAGGTCGTCGCCATCGGCTCGCCCGAGGGCCTGACCGGCACCGTGACCAGCGGAATCGTCTCCGCGCTCAACCGTGATGTCACCGTCGCGAAGCAGCAGGACCAAGGTCAGCAGCAACAGCAGCCGGGCGGCGGCTGGCCCTTCGAGTTCGGCGGGCAGCAGTTCAACGGCGACACGGGCTCGTCGAAGACGACGTACAAGGCCCTCCAGACGGACGCCTCCCTCAACCCCGGCAACTCCGGCGGCGCCCTCATCAACATGAACGGCGAGATAATCGGTATCAACTCCGCGATGTACTCGCCCAGTTCGGGCTCCGGCTCCACCGCGGGCAGCGTCGGCCTCGGCTTCGCCATCCCCGTCGACACGGTCAAGGCCGACCTGGACGACCTGCGCTCCGGCGGCAGCAGCTGAGCGCATGCGAGGCTGATGCCATGACGACCTCCCGTGAAGGCGACCGCATCCTCATCGTCGACGACGAACCCGCCGTCCGTGAGGCGCTCCAGCGGTCTCTCGCCTTCGAGGGGTACGGGACCGAGGTCGCCGTCGACGGTGTCGACGCCCTCGCGCGGGCGGAGGCGTACGCGCCCGATCTGATCGTGCTCGACATCCAGATGCCCCGGATGGACGGACTGACCGCGGCCCGTCGGCTGCGCGCCGCCGGATCGACGACGCCGATCCTGATGCTGACCGCGCGGGACACGGTCGGCGACCGGGTGACGGGGCTGGACGCGGGGGCCGACGACTATCTGGTCAAGCCGTTCGAGCTGGACGAGCTGTTTGCCCGGGTGCGGGCGCTGCTGCGGCGCAGTTCGTACGCGACGGCCGGGAGCGCCGCCACCGACGACGATGTGCTGGCCTTCGCCGATCTGCGGATGGACCTGGTGACCCGCGAGGTCATGCGCGGCACACGCCGGGTGGAGCTGACGCGTACGGAGTTCACGCTCCTGGAGATGTTCCTCGCGCACCCGCGTCAGGTGCTCACCCGGGAACAGATCCTCAAGGCCGTGTGGGGCTTCGACTTCGAGCCCAGTTCGAATTCGCTGGATGTGTATGTGATGTATCTGCGTCGCAAGACGGAGGCGGCCGGCGAGCCGCGGCTGGTCCACACGGTGCGTGGCGTGGGCTACGCGCTGCGGTCGGGCGGCGCGGAGTGATCAGAAGGTTCCGTACGCTGCCGCTGCGGTCCCGGCTGGCGCTGCTGGTGGCGTTGGCGGTCGCGGTGGCGGTCGCGGCGGTGTCCGTCGCCTGCTGGCTGCTGACCAGCTCCCAGCTGCGCGCCGAACTCGACACCTCTCTGCGGAACACCGGCGCTCCGGAAGGCACGGTGCAGCAGGCCCTGATCGCCTGTCGCACCCCGCGGAACGAGACCGTCGACGCTCACGCCTCGGGGTTCGCGTACATCCAGATCGTCGGGGCGCGCGGGGACCGCTGTGTCGCGCCGGACTCGCAGCCGGTGAAGGTCCAGGCTGCGGACGTCGCCGTCGCGGCGGGCACCAGGACCGACACACTGCACGAAGGCGTCACCGACAGGGGTGCCGCGGTACGCGTCCGCACCACCCTGGTTCCTCTCGGCCCGCAGTGGGGCACCGTCGCCGTGTCGGTCTCGCGTCCGCTGGCGGAGATCGAAGCGTCGCTGAACCGGCTCGCGCTGCTGCTCACCGTCCTCGCGGGGATCGGCGTGCTCGGCGCGGGCGCCGCCGGTCTCTGGGTCGCGCGGGCCGGCCTCAAGCCCGTCGACCAGCTCACCGAAACTGTCGAGCATGTCGCCCGTACCGAGGATCTGACCGTGCGTATCCCGGTCGAGGGCGAGGACGAGATCGCCCGGCTGTCCCGGTCCTTCAACTCCATGACCGCCGCGCTCGCCTCCTCGCGGGACCGGCAGGCGCAGCTGATCGCGGACGCCGGGCACGAGCTGCGTACGCCGCTGACCTCGCTGCGTACGAATATCGAGCTGCTGGCGCGCAGCGAGGAGACGGGCCGGGCGCTCCCGCCCGCGGACCGTACGGCGCTGATGGCCTCGGTCACGGCGCAGATGACCGAACTGGCCGTGCTCATCGGTGACTTGCAGGAGCTGTCCCGGCCTGACGCCGTCCACCCCGAGCCGCTGAAGGTCGTCGCGATGCACGAGATCGCCGAGGCCGCGCTGGAGCGGGCCCGGCTGCGCGGCCCCGAGCTGACCTTCACGGCGGAGCTGGCGCCCTGGTACGTACGGGCGGAGCCGGCCGCGCTGCAGCGGGCGGTGGTCAATGTCCTGGACAACGCGGTGAAGTTCTCGCCGCCGGGCGGGACGGTCGAGGTGGCTCTCAGCGGCGGTGAGCTGACGGTACGGGACCACGGTCCCGGTATCCCCGCCGATGAACTCCCGTATGTCTTCGAGCGGTTCTGGCGCTCGCCGTCCGCGCGTGCGCTGCCGGGATCGGGGCTCGGGCTGTCGATCGTGGCCCGTACGGTCCAGCAGTCGGGCGGCGAGGTCGCGCTCGTTCCGGCGGCGGGCGGCGGAACGCGCGCGGTGATCCGGTTGCCGGGGGCGGCGACCCCGCCGCCTGCCGCCTAGCCGGTCAGTTGTGCCGGATGAGTGAATCGACCAGGCCCGATCGGGTGTTGGGGAAGTCGAGCGGCACGATGCCGAGCCCCTTCCACCCACTCGCCTCGGAGCCGTCGATGAAGGAGTGAACCCTCGGGTTGAGGTTGTCGGAGTTCCAGCGCGGCGGCAGATACGCGGAGGTGCTGACAAAGTTGATGTACAGCTTGCCGGGCTGCTGGGCCGCCTTGCGGAAGTGCGCCTCGGTCTTGGGGTACTTGGCGTTCGGCGCGGCGTTCCAGTCGTCCTGGATGTCGAAGAGGTTCCCGTCGCCGTAGCGGACGCCGGGCAGTCCGCCGTTGTCGCCGAGCAGCACGACCTTGCCGCGTGCCTGGCCCAGCGTCGGCAGCCCGTCGCCGATGCGGAACAGCGAGCGCCAGCCCTTGCCGTCCAGATACAGGTCGAAGACCCGACGGAAGGCGGCGTCGCTCTCCTGCGAGTACTCCTGCTTGACGCGCATCAGGACCGTCTCGGAGGGGTGGGCGGCGAGGAAGTCCCGGCAGGCGATGAGCACATCGCCGAACATCAGATTCTGGTAGAACGCCCCGTGGTGGATGGCGAAGGAGTCGCCGGTGACCCGGCACCGTACGTCCAGGAAGCGGATACCGCTGTTCAACTGGTCGGCGACGGTGGTGTTCTGGCACTCCGTCCAGAGGCCGCCGAAGCGTGCGCCAGAGTCATGGGTGCCGGGGATCGTCAGCCGCGCCAGGGCGGTCGAGTCGCCGGCGCCCGCCATCCAGTCCTGCGCGGACAGAGTGCGCCGCGGCGCGGCGAACGCCGGTGCGCCGATGAGGGCGGTCGCGGAGACGGCTGCCGCACCCGCGAGAAAGCTCCGTCGGTCCATGGTCCGGCATTATGGCGGGGTCACGTCAAGAATGAACAGGGTCGCGCACCCGTCGGTCGGGAGTGGCCGAATCCCGCCTCAGAGGTCCGCCACGCTCCCACAACGCCGGTGGGGCGGCAGGCACTTGGCCCACCGCCCCACCGTCAACGTGCCGGTACCTGCTACTGCACGACCGTGATCCGGTCGGCGGCCGGCGGCGTGATCGGCTTGGCCGCCGTCGAGTTCGCCACCAGGTAGGCGTTGAAGACATCCAGGTCGGAGGCGCCGACCAGCTTGTTCTTGTGCTCCTTCAGCACCGGGAAGCCGTCACCGCCGCCCGCCAGGAACTCGTTCATCGCGACCCGGTAGGTCTTCGCCGGGTCGATCGCGACGCCGTTCAGCTTCACCGAGGCCACATCGATCCGGGCCGCACCCGTCTTCTTCAGATCCAGGGTGTAGGTGAAGCCCTTCGAGACCTGAAGGATCTTCGGAGAGGCCTCGTTCGGGCCGCTGACCTGCTGCTGGAGCGTGGTGATCAGCTGGGCGCCGGTCAGGTCGACGACGTTCATCATGTTGGTGAACGGCTGCACGGTGAACGACTCGCCGTACGTCACCACCCCGTCGCCCTCACTGCCCGAGGCCTTGAAGACCAGGTCGGACCTGATCCCGCCCGGGTTCATCAGCGCGAGCTGCGCCCCGCCCTTGTCCGCCGGGGCCAGGCCCTCGAGCTGCGCGTCCGCGATCAGGTCGCCGAGCGGCTTCTCGGGCGCCGTCGAGCCACGGCCGTTGATGTCGGCGGAGATCCAGCCCTGCGGGCGGTTCGCGACCGGCGCGGCAAGCTTGTTCCAGCGCGCGATGAGTGCCGTCATGTCCTCGGCCTTGGCCTGGTCACGGCTGACGATGCGGTTCGCCGACTTCACCGACGTACGGACGATGTCCTTGGTGCGACGGTCGTACGTGAGCGTGGTGTCCGTGTAGAGCTTGCCGTACGAGGCCGCCGAAGTGACCATGCGCGGCTTGCCGGACGGGTCCGGAACCGTGCACACGTACGCCTGGTGGGTGTGGCCGGTGACCAGCGCGTCCACCTTGGGCGTGATGTTCTTGGCGATATCGACGATCGGGCCGGAAATGCCGTCGCCCGCGCCCGGCGAGTCGCAGTCGTAGTTGTACGAGGAGGAGGCCGGCGAGCCGCCCTCGTGGATCAGCGCGACGATCGACTTCACGCCCTGGCGGTCGAGCTCCTTGGCGTACTTGTTGATCGTCTCGACCTCGTCGTTGAACTTGAGGCCCTTGATGCCGTTGGCGTTGACGATGTCCGGCGTGCCCTCGAGGGTCACACCGATGAAGCCGATCTTGACGCCGTTCTTCTTCCAGACCGTGTACGGCTTGAGGATCGGCTTGCCGGTCGTCTCCTTGGTGACGTTGGCCGCGAGGTAGGGGAAGTCCGCGCCCTTGAACTTCTTCCCCTTCTCGTAGCAGCCCTCGACCGGGTGGCAGCCACCCTTCTGGAGCCGGGCGAGCTCGACCGCGCCCTCGTCGAACTCGTGGTTGCCCACGGCCGTCACATCGAGGTCGATCTTGTTGAGCGCCTCGATGGTCGGCTCGTCGTGGAAGAGCCCGGAGAGCAGCGGGCTGGCACCGACCATGTCGCCGCCGGCGGCAGTGATGGAGTACGGGTGCCCCTTGCGCGCACCGCGCAGCGAGGTCGCCAGATACTCGGCACCACCGGCCGGGATGGCCTTGACGGTGCCGTCGGCCTGCTTCTCACTGACCGTCCCGGCCGAGCCGGCGGGCGGCTCCAGGTTCCCGTGCAGGTCATTGAAGGAGAGCAGCTGTACATCGACCGTGCGCGCGGGCGTGTGGTGACGGTCGCCGTGGCGGTCGCTGCTGCTGGTGGCATTGGCCGGCATCGCGGCGACGAGTGCGCCGACGGTGGCCAGTCCGGCGGCGGTGGCGAGTATCCGCCGGGTCCGCCGGGTCGCGCGGTTCTTCTGTTGTGTCGCTGACATCTGTCCCCTTGTCAGTTCAGCGTGGTGTGAGGGCTGCGAGCGGCAGCCTAGAGTCAACGCGCGTAGCACGACAGGGGCTAGCGGGTTACAACCTGGTTGCCTTCGTTCGTCAACGGGTAGTTCTCCGCGTTTCACCCGCACTGCGGACATATACGAGCAGGAACATCAGAAGGCGGCCGAACTGTCCTCGGACTTCTTGGAGTTGACCGGCAAGCTGAAGCCGGTCGCGCGGGGCGCGCGGGTGCGGAGCGCGCAGTGGGGCGCGCAGATGTGGGGCCCGCTCAAGGTGAACACCGGGATGATCGTCACGGAGTTCCCGGACCCGCGGGCTTCGACCGCGCCCATCTCCACTGCGTGCGGCAGACGGCATGCTCCGGCCCGATCCCACCGTCCAACAATCTGTTGAACAACTTCCACCGACCTGCGGGGCAAATGCCGAGCCGCGCAGATCCCGCACCCCCACCCCCCGCCGTACCCTCGACCCATGACAGACGCAACAGCCGCACTCGAGCCCGGCCGGCAGATTCAGACCCTCGAGGAGCTCACGCCCGAGCAGGCCCAGGCCGTACTCGGCATGCTCGGTCACGCCGCCCGGTCCGACGGGATGCAGGCCGTCTCCGAGCAGGGGCGGCTGCAGCTGCGCGGCGGGAAGCGGGAGGGCGTTCGGCATCTCCTTCTCACCGTCGCCAACGAGCTCGTCGGGTACGCGCAGCTGGAGGACACCGACCCCGTCGAGGCCCCGGCCGCCGAGCTGGTCGTGCATCCCTCGCACCGCGGGCGCGGTCACGGGCGGGCGCTCGGGACCGCGTTGCTGGCGGCGTCCGGTAAGCGGCTGCGGGTGTGGGCGCACGGCGGGAAGTCAGCCGCGCGGCATCTGGCCCAGGTGCTCGGGCTGACCCTCTTCCGTGAACTGCGCCAGCTGCGGCGGCCGTTGAACCCGCTGAACATCCCCGAGCCGGTGTTCCCGCCCGGCGTCACCGTACGCACCTTCGTGCCCGGGCAGGACGACGCCGCCTGGCTCGCCGTGAACGCCGCCGCGTTTGCCCACCACCCCGAGCAGGGGTCCCTGACACAGCGGGACCTCGACGACCGCAAGGCCGAGCCGTGGTTCGACCCCAAGGGCTTCTTCCTCGCCGAGCGCGAGGGGGAACTCATCGGCTTCCACTGGACGAAGGTGCACGCCGCGGAGCACCTCGGCGAGGTGTACGTCGTCGGCATCCGGCCCGAGGCGCAGGGCGGCGGCCTCGGCAAGGCCCTCACCGCGCTCGGGCTGCGCCATCTCGCCGCCGAGGGGCTGCCGACCGCGATGCTCTACGTCGACGCGGACAACACGGCCGCGCTGACGGTGTACGAGCGCCTCGGCTTTGTCACCCACGAGGTGGATCTCATGTACCGGACCGAGTCCTGACCGGGATCCCGCCGACGGAGTCCCGAGCGACCGAAAGGCCAGGGGCCGGGAGCAGTTGACTGCTCCCGCCGAGGGCGGAGGTGGCGGCGGTATGAGCTCACTCGCCCCAAGGGGCTGACCTGGTCGGTCCTCCGGCTGCACCGCGCGCTGCTCGTCACCGCCGCCTTCCTCGCCGCCTCGGTGGCAGCCCCGGCCCGGTTCCGCGCGGTCGGGCTCGAGGCCGCGCGGGCCGGCGGCCCCTGCGGCTCCCCCGACTCGGGACTGCTGCGTGCCTCGAGGACTTCGCCTCGTCCCCGGCGTTCGAGTACAGCGGGAACATGAGCCCCGCCGCCACTGTGATCGCGTGGCTGCCGCTCGCCGTCGCCGTCCACGTCGGCGGTGTCCGCACCGGCCGCGAGCTGGAGCGCGGCACGGCCGCCCCGTCCTGGACCCAGTCCGTCACGCCGTCACGCCGGCCCGCCGCCAGGCCGACCCTCCCGGCCCTGCTGATCACCGCGGGCTTTTCACCATGCTGTCGCTGATGCACCGGGTCCGTCGCGCCCTGCCCGCCGCCGGGTTCGCCCTCGTCGTCACCGGGTCCCCGATGGTGGCCGCCGCGCGTTACCGGGAGCAGCTCCGGCCGCTCCAACGGGTCGAGACGGGCATCGTCCCGGCCCTCACGGCAGCGGCGACGGCTGCGGTGTTTCTGATCCTGCGCCGCCGCCACGCCTGAGCCGTCCTCCCAGGCGTGGTGGACGAGGGGTCTCCACGCCTGGGGGCCCTCGGCCGGGGGCTGCGTAAAGCCCCGGCCGACCTCCGCTCATCACGACCGCGCCTGCATGTCATGTCGTCGTTACCGGGCATTCAGACACCCTTGCGACCCTCTCTCAATGCAGCCCGCTGTGCCCGCCTCCCCCAACGGCAAGATCCCCCTCACCCCGGCCCCTTCCGACGCGCCCGTTTTCCTCTCCGCGCGGAACAATGGGTTCATGAGCCACCAGCCCGCCGAGGTACCGGTCCAGCACCCCCAGCCGTCCGTCGGTTCCATCGCCGCGCACCGGCCGCACACCGTCGCGGCCACGGTGTCCGATCTCGAGCCCGACATCGATGCCGACCTCGACGCCTACGAGGAAGATCACGACGGCGACGGCGCCGAATTGCCCCAGGGACGCTTCCTCGACCGCGAACGAAGCTGGCTCGCGTTCAACGAGCGCGTCCTGGAGCTCGCCGAGGATCCCGCCACCCCGCTGCTCGAACGGGCGAACTTCCTCGCGATCTTCGCGTCCAACCTGGACGAGTTCTTCATGGTCCGGGTGGCCGGCCTGAAGCGCCGTATCGCGACCGGCGTCGCCACCCGCTCCGCGTCCGGTCTGCAGCCCCGCGAGGTCCTGGACCTGATCTGGAACCGCTCCCGCGAGCTCATGGCCCGGCACGCCGCCTGCTACCAGCAGGACGTCGCCCCGGCGCTCGCCGAGGAGTCCATCCACCTCATCCGCTGGCCCGACCTCACCGAGAAGGAGCAGGCCCGCCTCTTCACGCTCTTCCGGCAGCAGATCTTCCCGGTCCTGACCCCGCTGGCCGTGGACCCGGCGCACCCCTTCCCCTATATCTCCGGCCTCTCGCTGAACCTCGCGGTCGTCGTGCGCAACCCGGTCAGCGGCCACCGCCACTTCGCGCGGGTGAAGGTCCCGCCGCTGCTGTCCCGCTTCCTGGAGGCCTCCCCGCAGCGGTACGTCCCTCTCGAGGACGTCATCGCCGCGCATCTGGAGGAGCTGTTCCCCGGCATGGAGGTGCTCGCGCACCATATGTTCCGGGTGACCAGGAACGAGGACCTGGAGGTGGAGGAGGACGACGCGGAGAACCTTCTGCAGGCGCTGGAGAAGGAGCTCATGCGGCGCCGCTTCGGGCCGCCGGTGCGGCTCGAGGTCGAGGAGTCCATCGATCCGTACGTGCTCGATCTGCTGGTCCGCGAGCTGAAGGTGTCCGACGCCGAGGTCTATCCGCTGCCCGGTCCGCTGGACCTGACGGGCCTCTTCGGCATCGCGAAGCTGGACCGGCCCGAGCTGAAGTACCCGAAGTTCATCGCGGGCACCCACCGGGATCTCGCCGAGGTCGAGTCGGCCTCCGCGCCGGACATATTCATGGCGCTGCGCGAGCGTGACGTACTGCTGCACCACCCGTACGACTCGTTCTCGACGTCCGTACAGGCCTTCCTGGAGCAGGCCGCGGCCGACCCGGACGTGCTCGCCATCAAGCAGACGCTGTACCGCACCTCCGGCGACTCCCCGATTGTCGACGCGCTGATCGACGCCGCCGAATCGGGCAAGCAGGTCCTGGTACTGGTGGAGATCAAGGCCCGCTTCGACGAGCAGGCCAACATCAAGTGGGCGCGCAAGCTGGAGGAGTCCGGCTGCCATGTCGTCTACGGTCTTGTCGGCCTGAAGACCCACTGCAAACTGTCGCTGGTGGTCCGCCAGGAGGGCGACACACTGCGCCGCTACTCGCACGTCGGCACCGGCAACTACCACCCGAAGACGGCCCGCCTGTACGAGGACCTGGGGCTGCTGACCGCGGACCCGCAGGTCGGGGCGGACCTCTCGGACCTGTTCAACCGGCTCTCGGGCTACTCGCGCCGCGAGACGTACCGCCGTCTGCTGGTCGCACCCAAGTCCCTGCGCGACGGCCTGATCGCGCGAATAAACAAGGAAGCCGCACACCACCGCGCCGGACGGCCCGCCTACGTACGCATCAAGGTCAACTCGATGGTGGACGAGGCGATCATCGACGCCTGCTACCGGGCGGCGATGGCGGGCGTGCGGGTGGACATCTGGGTCCGCGGCATCTGCGCGCTGCGCCCCGGAGTCCCCGGCCTCTCGGAGAACATCCGGGTGCGCTCGATCCTCGGCCGCTTCCTGGAGCACTCCCGGATCTTCGCCTTCGGCAACGGCGGCGAGCCCGAGGTGTGGTTCGGCAGCGCCGACATGATGCACCGCAACCTCGACCGCCGTATCGAGGCACTGGTACGGGTCACCGACCCGGCCCACCGCGCGGCCCTCACCCGGCTGCTGGAGACCGGCATGTCCGACAGCACGTCCTCCTGGCATCTCGGCCCGGACGGCGCGTGGATCCGGCACTCCACGGACTCGGAAGGCCAACCGCTGCGGCACATACAGGAGATGCTCATAGACGCCCGGAGGCGCCGGCGTGCACAGCCCTGATATCTCCCGGCAGGACACTGCCGCCGTCCCGGCCGGTCTCCCGGCCGCGGTCACGGCGGGAGAGGCCCTTGCCCGGTATCTCCATGCGCAGGCGGGCGACTTCCTGCGCAGTCTGCGGCTGCACAGCGAGAGCGGCGCGGACACGGTGGGCGTGGCGGCGGCCGCCCGCGCGCTGCGCCAGGCGTCCCGGCGGATCAGCGGAACGCTGCACACCTTCCGGCCGCTGCTCGACCCCGCCTGGGCGGACGGTCTGCGCACCGAGCTGGCCTGGCTCTCCGCCACTCTGGCCCAGGAGCACGCCTGCACCTCACGGCTCGGCCGGCTGCTGGAGGCGCTGTCCCGGCTATCGGGTGCGGTACCGCTGCCGCCCGCGAGGGGTCAGCTCGGCCCGCTCGAGGCCGCCACTTCCGAAGCCGCCACTTCGGAGGCCGGCGCTTCCGAGGCCGCCACTTCCGAGCCCGGCGCTTCCGAGCCCGGCGCCGAGACGCCCCGCAGTACCGGCACGCTCACGGTCGGTGCCGCACGGGCCGGGGCCCTGCTGGAGCGGCAGCTGACCCTCGCCCGGACCCGCGCCCACTCCGCCGCGCTCCAGGCGCTCGGCTCCTCCCGCTTCCACGCGGTCGCCGACGCCGTCGCGGTACTCGCCTCCGAGCTGCCGCTCGGCCCGCCGGCCGGCGCCCCGGCCGCCGAGGCCCTGACGCTGCCCGCGGAGCTCGCCGAGCGCCGGTTCCTGGAGGCGGTGGCCGCACTGCCGCTGGCCCGCGCGGCACATCCGTACAACGCGGAGGCCCTGGTGCACGGCCTCGCCGCCGCATCGGCCGGAGAGGCGCAGGACGCGCCCTGGCACCAGGTGCGGCTGCTGCTGCGACTTCACCGGTACGCACAGGAGGTGCTGCACCCGAAGACGGATCCGGTGCTGTGCCATGCGGGGCTGGTCCTCGACCGCCACCGCGACGCCGCGGAGGCCGCTGATGCGGCCGCCACCGCAGCCCGTACGCCGCGGATCGCCCCGGCCACCGCGTACGCCCTGGGTGTGCTGCACGCCGATCAGCGGCACGAGGTCGAGGCAGCCCGTTTCGCCTTCCAGCAGGTGTGGCAGAGGGCCGCGGCGGTGACGGCACCGTGAGGGCGGCGTCGTGAATCGCCTGGGGGACGACGTCGTGCCGGCCGCCGGCTGTGTGCTGTGGCGCCGCTCCCCGTACGGGGACGACGGTATCGAGATCTGCCTCGTACACCGTCCCAAGTACGACGACTGGTCGCACCCGAAGGGCAAGCTGAAGCGCGGCGAGGACGCCCTTTTCGGCGCGCTGCGCGAAGTACTCGAGGAGACCGGCCACCAGTGCGTCCCCGGTGCCCGCCTCCCCACCGCGCACTACATTGCGAACGGACGCCCCAAGCAGGTCAGCTACTGGGCCGCCGAGGCGACCACGGGAACCTTCACCCCGAACGAGGAGGTCGACCGCATCCTCTGGCTCTCCCCGACAGCAGCCCGCAACCGCCTCACCCAGCCGCGCGACCGCACGCTCCTGGACGCGCTGCTCGCGGCCCTCCACTCGGCGTGAACCGCATGAACCGGCACGCCGAGTGGCGACACGGCGACAGGCACCAGGCCGCCCGACACGGTTCACCTCCCGTTCACTCTCTCCCGTTGGCCGCTTCACCTGATCTGCCTAATTTCGGCCCTACACGGTGACCGGCACAGGCTGGCCCCCCACCCCGAACCACGCCGCCATGAACGCCAAAGACACCCGGTCAGCGTCCGGCGGCTCCTGGAAGGAAACACCCGAAGTGAAGCTTCAGCGCAAGAACGGGCTTCGCGCCACCGCGCTCGGTGCCATCGCCGTGACCGGCGCCCTGGTTCTCACGGCGTGTGGCTCGGACGACAACGCAGGCGGCACCGGCGGCACGGGCGAGCAGACCAACGCGGCGTCGAACATCAAGTGCGACGGCGCCAAGGGCAAGCTCCTGGCTTCCGGTTCCAGCGCGCAGAAGAACGCCATGGACCTGTGGGTCAAGAACTACATGGCCGGCTGCAAGGGCGTGGAGATCAACTACAAGGCCTCCTCGTCCGGTGAGGGCATCATCGCCTTCAACCAGGGCACCGTCGGCTTCGCCGGCTCCGACTCGGCGCTCAAGCCCGAAGAGGTCACCGAGTCCAAGAAGATCTGCAAGGGCGGCCAGGGCATCAACCTGCCCATGGTCGGCGGCCCGATCGCCATCGGCTACAACGTGCCGGGCGTCGACAACCTGACCCTGGACGCCTCGACGATCGCCAAGATCTTCAACGGCAAGATCAAGAACTGGAACGACCCGGCGATCGCCGCCCTGAACAAGGGTGCCAAGCTCCCGGACAAGGCGATCCAGGCCTTCCACCGCTCCGAGGACTCCGGCACCACGGCGAACCTCGGCAAGTACCTCGGCGCCACCGCCAAGGCCGACTGGCCCTACGAGGCCGAGAAGAAGTGGCCGGCCCCGGGCGGCCAGGCCGCCTCCGGCTCCGCCGGTGTCGCCGCGCAGGTCAAGCAGGCCGAGGGCTCGATCGGCTACTTCGAGCTCTCGTACGCGACCTCGCAGTCCATCCCGACCGTCAAGATCAACACGGGTGCTGCCGCCCCGGTCGAGGCCAGCTCCGAGAACGCCTCCAAGGCGATCGCCGCCGCCAAGATCAAGGGCACCGGCAAGGACCTGGCCCTCGGTCTCGACTACACCACCAAGGCCGACGGCGCCTACCCGATCGTCCTGGTGACCTACGAGGTCGTCTGCGACACCGGCAACAAGGCCGACACCCTGGGCACGGTCAAGTCCTTCCTGACCTACACCGCCGGCGACGAGGGCCAGAAGCTCCTCTCCGGCGCCGGCTACGCCCCGATCCCGGCCGAGATCAACACCAAGGTCCGCGAGACCGTCGCGGGTCTGAAGTAACGCAACAGGCCGGCGGGGGCCCTGCGCTCCCGCCGGCCACCCATCCGGTGCACCGCCGCCAGGGGAGTCCCACAGCTCCCCGCCACAGACCGGAAAGATCATGGCTTCCACTACACCGATAGATTCCCCTCCCCCAACGCCGGCTCCGCCGGTCAACAGGAGGCGCGGAACGTCCACCGGCCGCGTCGGCGACAAGGTCTTTCTCGGCCTGTCCCGCGGTTCGGGCATCCTGCTCCTGGTGATCATGGCGTCGATCGCCGCGTTCCTCACCTACCGCGCGACGCTTGCCCTCTCGAAGGACGAGGGCAACTTCCTCACCACCTTCGACTGGAACCCGGCGGGCAACCCGCCGGTATTCGGCATTGCGGTCCTGCTCTTCGGCACGGTCGTCAGCTCGATCATCGCGATGGTGATCGCCGTACCGGTCGCCGTCGGCATCGCGCTGTTCATCTCGCACTACGCGCCACGTCGCCTCGCCGCCCCCCTCGCCTACGTCGTGGATCTGCTGGCCGCCGTGCCGTCGATCATCTACGGAATCTGGGGCGCCCTCTTCCTCGTCCCGTACATGGAGGGCCTCAACCTCTGGCTGGACGAGTTCTTCGGCTGGACGTACATCTTCGAGAAGACCGAAGTCGGCGTCGCCCGCTCGCTGTTCACCGTGGGCGTGCTGCTGGCGATCATGATCCTGCCGATCGTGACCAGCGTCAGCCGCGAGGTCTTCCTGCAGGTCCCGCGTATGAACGAAGAGGCCGCGCTCGCCCTCGGCGCCACCCGCTGGGAAGTCATCCGGCTCTCGGTGCTCCCCTTCGGCCGCTCGGGCGTGATCTCCGCCTCGATGCTGGGCCTGGGCCGCGCGCTCGGCGAGACGATGGCCGTCGCCACGGTCCTCTCTCCAAGCTTCCTGATCTCTTTCCATCTGCTCAATCCGGGCGGCGGAACCTTCGCCCAGAACATCGCAGCGAAGTTCGACGAGGCCAATGAGCTCGGGCGCGACGCCCTGATCGCCTCCGGTCTGGTCCTCTTCATCCTCACACTGCTGGTCAACGGCGCGGCCCGCCTGATCATCGCGCGCCGCAAGGAGTACTCGGGGGCCAACGCATGAGCCAGGCAGCCATCAAGGACAGGCCCACGCCGACCCCGCCCTCCCGCAGGGGAAGCCTCAGCGGCCGGTCGCTCCCCCGCTGGGCACCCGCAGGATTCGCGGTCGTCTCCATCGCGCTCGGCGTCGGCATCGGCATGGGGGCCGGCTGGGAGAGCCGCGTTCAGTGGGGCCTGATCTCGGCCCTGCTCTTCGTGAGCATCTCGTACGTGGTGACCACGGCCGTCGAGAACAAGCGCCAGGCCAAGGACCGTCTCGCCACCAGCCTCGTGTGGGTGTGCTTCATCCTCGCCGTGATCCCGCTGTTCTCGCTGATCTGGGTGACCATCAGCCGCGGTGTGAAGGTGCTCAACGGCTACTTCCTCAGCCACTCCATGGCCGGCGTCCCCGGCTTCGAGGCGGGCGGCGGCGTCTATCACGCCATCATCGGCACGCTGGAGCAGGTCGGCCTCGCCACCGCGATCTCGGTGCCGATCGGTCTGCTGACCGCGGTCTACCTGGTCGAGTACGGCAAGGGCGCGCTGGCCAAGGCCGTCACCTTCTTCGTCGACGTCATGACGGGTATCCCGTCGATCGTCGCGGGTCTGTTCATCCTCTCGATCATGCTCATCCTCGAGCTGCAGCCCTCCGGCCTGATGGGCGCGCTGGCGCTGTCGATCCTGATGATCCCGGTCGTGGTCCGCTCCACCGAGGAGATGCTCAAGCTCGTACCCAACGAGCTGCGCGAGGCCTCGCTGGCCCTCGGCGTACCGAAGTACCGAACGATCCTCAAGGTGGTTATCCCGACCGCGCTCGGCGGTATCACCACTGGTGTGATGCTCGCCATCGCACGTATCGCCGGTGAGACCGCCCCGATCATGCTGCTGGTCTTCGGCAGCCAGCTGATCAACACGAACCCGTTCGAAGGCGCCCAGTCCTCGCTCCCCTTCTACGTCTGGGAGCAGTACCGGGTCGGCAGCGAGGCGTCGTACGACCGCGCCTGGGCCGCCGCCCTGGTCCTGATCGCCTTCGTCATGATCCTCAATCTGGTGGCCCGGGGCATCGCCCGCTGGAAGGCCCCGAAGACCGGTCGCTGACGCGACCACGTGAAAGCGAAGTGATTCACATGGCCAAGCGCATCGACGTCAGCGGCCTCTCTGCCTTCTACGGCTCCCACAAGGCGATCGAGGACATCTCGATGACCGTGGAGCCCCGCTCCGTGACGGCCTTCATCGGCCCGTCCGGCTGCGGCAAGTCCACCTTCCTGCGCACCCTGAACCGGATGCACGAGGTCACTCCCGGTGGCCGCGTCGAGGGCAAGGTGCTGCTGGACGACGAGAACCTGTACGGCTCGAGCGTCGACCCGGTCGCCGTGCGCCGCACGGTCGGCATGGTCTTCCAGCGGCCGAACCCCTTTCCGACGATGTCGATCTTCGACAATGTCGCGGCGGGCCTGCGCCTGAACGGTTCGTACAAGAAGAACCAGCTGGCGGACGTCGTCGAGAAGTCCCTGAAGGGCGCCAACCTCTGGAACGAGGTCAAGGACCGCCTGAACAAGCCCGGCTCCAGTCTCTCCGGCGGCCAGCAGCAGCGTCTGTGCATCGCCCGCGCGATCGCGGTCGAGCCGGATGTGCTGCTGATGGACGAGCCGTGCTCGGCGCTCGACCCGATCTCGACCCTCGCGATCGAGGACCTGATCGGCGAGCTGAAGGAGCGCTTCACGATCGTCATCGTGACGCACAACATGCAGCAGGCGGCGCGGGTCTCGGACCGTACGGCGTTCTTCAACCTGTCGGCGGTCGGCCAGCCCGGCAAGCTCATCGAGATAGACGAGACCGAGCGGATCTTCGCCAACCCGTCGGTGCAGGCTACGGAGGACTACATCTCCGGCCGCTTCGGTTAGGACCCGGTCATGTGGTCATCGTGGGCCGGGGGCGTTGGTGGTTGCTCTTGGTGGGTGGTTTCCACCGGCGAACCGCCGAACCCTCCGGCATACCGGCCACAGGCACGTGGGCGAACCGCCGAACCCTCCGGCGTACCGGTCGCGGACAGGCGGGCGAACCGCCGCACTCCTCCGGCATACCGGTCGCGGACAGGCGGGCGAACCGCCGAACCCTCCGGCGTATCGGTCGCGGGCTCGTGGGCGGACCGCTGTGCCCTCCGGCGTATCGGTCGCGGACGGGCGGGCAAACCGCTGAAACTCCCCGCGGCCCCCTAACACGTCTCGCGGTGCTGCATGGCGGTGCCACCGCAAGGCGAAGGGCCCGCCCCCTCTCCCAGGGGGCGGGCCCACTTGCGTTCCAGCGCGAACGGCGGCACCGCCGCGAGGGTCAGCCGAAGATCAGGTAGACCACGCCATAGCTCAACGCAGCGACCGCCGCCGCCGCCGGCATGGTGATGAACCAGCCCAGAACGATGTTCTTGGCAACACCCCAGCGGACCGCGTTGACCCGCTTTGTCGCACCCACACCCATGATCGCCGAGGTGATCACATGCGTGGTCGAGATCGGCGCCTGGAAGAGGAACGCCGAGCCGAACATGATCGACGCACCGGTCGTCTCGGCCGCGAAGCCCTGCGGCGGGTCCAGCTCGATGATCTTGCGGCCGAGCGTCCGCATGATGCGCCAGCCGCCCGCGTACGTACCGAGCGAGAGCATCATCGCGCAGGCGATCTTCACCCAGACCGGGATCGCGTCGCCCTGGTCCTCAACGTCGGCGATGACCAGCGCCATCACCACGATGCCCATCGTCTTCTGCGCGTCCTGCAGACCATGACCGAGCGCCATGCCGGCCGCCGAGACCGTCTGCGCTATCCGGAAACCGCGCTTGGCCTTGGACGGGTTGGACCTACGGAACATCCACATGATCGCGACCATCACCAGATAGCCGACGACCAGACCGACGAAGGGCGAGACAAGCATCGGGATGACGATCTTCTCGAGCACGCCGCTCCAGATGACCTCGGTCCCGCCGGCCAGCGCCGCGCCCACCATGCCGCCGAACAGCGCATGGGAAGAGGACGACGGCAGACCGAAGTACCAGGTGACCAGGTTCCAGACGATCGCGCCGAGCAGCGCCGCGAAGAGAATGCCCATGCCGCGCGGGCCCTGGGGCGTCTCGATGATCCCCTCGCTGACGGTCTTGGCGACGCCCTGGCCGAGGAACGCACCGGCAAGGTTCATCACCGCGGCCATCGCCAGCGCCGCACGCGGCGTCAGCGCCCGCGTGGAGACCGAGGTCGCGATCGCGTTCGCCGAGTCGTGAAAGCCATTGGTGTACGTGAATCCGAGCGCGACACCAATGGTCACGATCAGCGCAAAGGTGTCCACGAGGTTCAGGACTCCTTGACCGCAATGGTCTCCACGGTGTTCGCGACATGCTCGAAGGCGTCGGCGGCCTCTTCCAGCACATCCACGATCTGCTTGAGCTTGAGCACCTCGATGGCGTCGTACTTACCGTTGAAGAGCGTCGCAAGGAGCTTGCGGTGAATCTGGTCGGCCTGGTTCTCGAGGCGGTTGACCTCGATCCAGTACTCGGTGAGGTTGTCCATGGTCCGCAGATGCGGCATCGCCTCGGCGGTCAGCTCCGCGGCCCGCGCCAGTACCTCGATCTGCTGCTCGACACCCTTGGGCAGCTCCTCGACCTGGTAGAGCACGACCAGGTCGACGGCCTCCTCCATGAAGTCCATGATGTCGTCGAGCGACGAAGCGAGTTTGTAGATGTCCTCGCGGTCGAACGGCGTGATGAACGAGGAGTTCAGCTGGTGGAAGATCGCGTGGGTGGCGTCGTCCCCCGCATGCTCCGCTGCCCGCATCCGCTCCGCGATCTCGGCCCGGGCGGAGGCATCCGCACCGAGCAGTTCCATCAGGAGCTTCGAGCCCGTGACGATGTTGTCCGCGGACGCGGCAAACATGTCATAGAAGCTCGTCTCCCTGGGGGTCAGACGAAATCGCACGTGGGGTCCTCGGGGTGCTTTGGATTTGGTCAGGCTGATGGTAGGCGCATCATCCGGCCACAGCTAACCGGCGTTGTTCAGTCTCGCCCATCGGGCACAGTGGTCATCACGGGCCCCCGCCCCCGATCTCGCGCGATTCGTTACCATATACCCACGAGGGGTATGTAGTCCCTTTCTGGACAAGCGCAGTCGACAAGGACAGACGGACAACGGGAGGACGCGATGACGACCACCGAGGCGGCCGGCCCCCCGGTCACGGACCATGACCACGGTGTGCACGGCTACCACAAGCAGAAGGACGAGCACCTCAAGCGGCTGCGCCGGATCGAGGGCCAGATCCGCGGGCTGCAGCGGATGGTCGACGAGGACGTCTACTGCATCGACATACTCACCCAGGTCTCCGCGTCCACCAAGGCTCTGCAGTCCTTCGCGCTCCAGCTGCTGGAGGAGCATCTGCGGCACTGCGTCGCCGACGCTGCGGTGAAGGGCGGCGAGGAGATCGACGCGAAGGTCGAGGAGGCGACGAAGGCGATCGCGCGCCTTCTGCGCACCTAGTACATGCACGGGGCGCAGCGACCGCGTCCCGGCCGCGCCCCGTGTTTCCGGTCACTCCTGCCGCGAGGGGCCTGAGAGCGCGGACCGCTCGGCCACCACCTTCAGCACCTCGTCGATACGGTCCGGGCTGAGCCGCTCCTCGTCCGCGGCCGACGCCGCGATGATCAACTCACCACACAGCTCGATCTCCGCGAGGGCCACGTGGTCCTGGACCGTCGCAGTACTGGGCGGAGCCACGTGCATTCACCTCTTCCTGCCGGTGTCGACTTCCTAGCGTAGGGAGTGATACACGGACCGCGCATGGCACGTCCGGACCATTTAGGCCCTGATCTTCCCGGCGTAAATGTCCCGTTGGTCGGGGAGACGCACAGCCACCGGCGTCCCGAAGTCGTACAGCAGGGTGGTCGACGCGACGGCGACCGGGCGGCCCTGATTGGTGAAACTGAACCGGTGGCGCACCTTGCGAAGCCGGCCTTGTTCGTCGAGGTACACGTCGAACGGCACGATGTCCTTGGCGAACCCTTTCGCCGCGGCGGCCAGTGAGGCCCGCGCATGGGGTTCGGCCACCCGCGCCGCCTGCGCGATGTCCGTGGTGCCCCGGTAGTGACGCACCTTCGTCCCGGCCAGCTCCTCCTCGCCGACGTACGTCACGTCCCGCGCGCCGCGCAGCAGTTCGGCTGCGGCGAGCGGATCGGTCGCGCCGCCGGTGACCAGGTTGCCGTCCTCGAGGGTGGTCGTGTCGACCCGCACCCACTTGTCGGCCGGTACGCCGGCGCCCCGGTTCTTCATGTACAGCGCCCCGGGCGTCAGCAGCTCGGTGATCGGACGGTGCTCGTCGGCGCCCGCTGGATCCTTGGGCAGTACGACCCTCAGCTCACCGGCCCGCCGCTTGAAGTCATATCCGCCCTCGCCCCGGATGATCACCCGGGTCCCGCCGGTCGCCATCTCCATGGACGTTCGGGCCTTGGAGCTGCCGGCCCCCGCCAGTACATCGGCGGCCTTCCGTACGTCGTCGACTCTGCCGCCACCCCGCAGGTCGTCGGCCGCGGCACCGCCGCCGACGGAACACCCGCTGCTCGCCACCGCCCCCAGTACGACGGCCGCGACGGCGAACGCCCCGCCCCTGTGCCTGTGCTGCTGCACCACCATCGCCTGCCAACCCCCAACACGGGACCGCTGCTTGTACGAGACCCCACCCGTCCCGCATAACGACTGCCCTGGCCCCTCGTCACGCGGGGGTCCGTCCTCGACGCGGCCCCAGTACCGTGGAGTGGTGCCCCAGCAAGACCCGACCAGCGACACCTCGCCACACCGAGCCACCACCACCGAACGCGGCTCATTCGCCACCGCCCGCTGCACCTGCGGTTGGGCCGGGCCTGCCCGACGTTCCCGCGAACGGGCGCGTACGGATGCCGAGTTGCACACATCGACACCTGCGACGGAACACTGACGCAGCCCTTTGCCCCTGCGGCAGAGGGAAAGCCGCCGCCCACCCCCGGGAACCCCCCGCCCCCAGGAACCGTCTCGTTCCCCAGGAGGCCCCATGGACCGGCGCGCACTGCTCACCACTGCTGTAGTTCTCACCGCTGCCGCCTGCACAGGCAAGAACGGCAGCGGCGCAACGGCAGCTCCTGCCGGCACGCCCGGCGCCGGCCGCTCACCGGCCGGATCCGCGTCCGCCACCACCATCACCACCGCCGCGGCGCCCGACTGGACCGCGCTCGCGCGCGGCCTCGACGGGAAGCTCGTACGCCCCGGTGACGCCGCGTACCGCTCCGCCCGGCAGCTCTACAACACCCGCTTCGACTCACTGAAGCCCGCCGCCGTCGCCTATGTCGCAGGCGAGGACGACGTCAAGGAGTGCCTGGCCTACGCCAGAGCCCACCGCGTCCCCGTCTCCATCCGGAACGGCGGCCATTCCTATGCGGGCTGGTCCTCAGGCAACGGCCGCCTCGTCATCGATGTGTCCTCGCTGAACCGCGTCGGACAGGACGGCTCCATCGGCGCCGGCGCCAAGCTCATCGACGTCTACGCCGGTCTCGCCCGGAACAACCGCACCATCCCCGCGGGCTCGTGCCCCTCCGTCGGCGTGTCCGGTCTCACCCTCGGCGGCGGTCACGGCGTCACCTCACGCGCGTACGGTCTGACCTGCGACAGCCTCACCGCGGCGACCATCGTCACAGCCGACGGCAAGCAGCTGACCGTGAGCGCCACCGAGAACAAGGAGCTCTTCTGGGCGCTGCGCGGCGCCGGCAACGGCAACTTCGGCGTCGTGACCCGGCTCCACTTCCGTACCCATCCCACGCCGCCGACCGTCACCGCCTATCTCACCTGGCCCTGGGCGAAGGCCGCGGCCGTCCTCAGCGCCTGGCAGCAGTGGGGCCCGGACCAGCCGGACGAGATATGGTCGTCCGCGCATCTCGCCGCCGGGCCCGGCGGCACGCCGACCCTCTCCATAGCCGCGTTCTCCCTCGGCAGCGAGGGCGACCTCAAGAACGCGCTCGACCGCCTCGCCGACAAGGCCGGCTCGCCCGCCCGCTCGGTCTCGGTGCGCCGCCGCAGCTATCGGGAGGCGATGCTCGGCTACGCGAACTGCACGACGATCACCCAATCGCAGTGCCATCTGCCGGGCACCACTCCGGGCCGTACGCCCCAGGGCGCGCTGCAGCGCGAGACATACACCGCGGCCTCCGACTTCTTCGACCACAACCTCTCCCCGGCCGGAGTGCGCGCACTGATCTCCGCGACCGAGGCGTTCACCCGGATCAAGCCCGGCCAGGGCGGGGGCGGCGGCTCCATCGCGCTCACCGCGCTCGGTGGAGCGGTCAACCGCGTGGACCCGCTGGCGACGTCGTTCGTCCACCGGCGGTCCCGGATGCTCGCGCAGTACATCGGCTCCTGGCAGGCCGGCACCTCGGGCACCGCCCAGCAGGCCTGGCTCAAAAATGCCCATGCGTCGATGCGCCGTTATGCGTCGGGAGCCGCGTACCAGAACTACATCGATCCCACGCTGACCGACTGGCGCCGGGCGTACTACGGGCCTGCCGCGGACCGCCTCACCCGGCTGAAGAAGCAGTACGACCCGGACAGGGTCTTCAACTTCCCGCAGGCGCTGTAGTACGTACGGGCGGACGCCGAGCCGGGCGTCAGGCCGCCAGGTCCTTGTCCCCGGCGCCGGACCCCTCGGTCCTCGGCTCCGGCACGCCGAGCGTCCCCGGCAGATCCGCCGACCCCGCCGCCGCCCGCCTCGACCGTACGAGCCACGCCACCCGCCCCGACCCGGCGACCGCCGACATGAGCGGTGTCAGCAGCGCCAGCGCGAGTGGCGCGAGCAGCAGCGTCACCGCCGTCCCGAGCGCGAATCCACCGACGACGTCGGTCGGGTAGTGCACGCCCATGTAAACGCGGCAGAAGCCCTCGGCCAGCGCGAGACCGATCGCGGCGAGCCCGAACTTCCGGTGCGCGACGAAGAGTCCGGCGCCGAGGGCCATCGCCATCGTCGCGTGGTCGCTCACGAAGGAGTAGTCGGTCTTTCCGGCCACCAGGCCTTCAATGCCCTGGTGGTCCAGGAACGGCCGCGGCCGTTCGACGAATCCGCGGATGGGGATGTTGACCAGCAGCGCGAGTCCGGCGGCGAGCGGCGCCCAGATGAGCCCGGCGACCGCCGCGACCGAGTCCTCGGTGGTGCCGCGCCGGCGCACGCTCCACCAGCACCAGAGCACCACCAGCACCATCGCGAGCATGATTCCGTACTCGCCGATGAATTCCATGGTGCCGTCGAGCCACGACGGGGCGTCCTTGGCCAGGCCGTTGATGTCGTAGAGCAGGCTGAGATCGGGGTTCGACCCATCCGATGCGAGTCCAGCCATCTGCTGCGGCCCCTTGCCTTGTCGCCTGCCGACGCACCTCCGAGTGCGCCGCATCTGCCAACCCCCGTGGTCAGTGCGGTGTCTGCTCCATGGTCAGTGCGCCGTCCCAGTCCAGGGAACGCCCCGCTCCCCGTATACGTTCCACTCTCCACCGAACGATCACCATGACGTTATCGAAGAGTGACACATCGTTGCAGCTCAGAGACGTGGCTCAGCGGAGGGTTCCGGCCACGCCCGACGGCTCGTCAGGCTTCCGGCAACGAGGTCGGCAGCGCCTTCGCGCCGTCCTTGGTGACCCTGGTCGCACCGAAGTAGTCCGGAGTGTCGATCTTGTCGAAGCGGATCACGGCGCCGGTGTACGGAGCGTCGATCATGTACCCGCCGCCGACATAGAGCCCGACGTGCCGGATCGCCCGCGAGTTGGTGAGGTCGTCGGAGAAGAAGACCAGATCGCCGGGGAGCAGCTCGTCCCGCGACGGATGCTCGCCGGCGTTGTACTGGTCGTTCGCGACGCGCGGCAGCTCGATCCCGACGGTCCGGTACGCGGCCTGGGTCAGCCCGGAACAGTCGAAGCGTCCGCCCTGCTCGGGCGTGCCGTTGCCGCCCCACAAATACTCGGTACCGAGCCTCTTCTGCGCGAAGTAGATCGCCGCGGCCGCCTGCCGCGACGGCTGGACCCGCCCGACAGGCCTGGCGAAGCTCTTCTCCAGGGTGCGGATGACCTTCACATAGTTCTGTGTCTCGCGGTACGGCGGTACGCCTTGGTACTTGATGACGGCGTAGGCGCCGGCGTTGTACGCGGCGAGCATGTTGTCGGTCGCGTTGCCGGGCGCTTTCTTTACATATCCGGCCAGTTCGCAGTCGTACGAGGCAGCGGACGGAATCGCGTCGGCCGGATCCCAGACGTCGCGGTCGCCGTCCTTGTCGCCGTCGACGCCGTGCGCGGCCCAGGTACCGGGGATGAACTGCGCGATGCCCTGGGCCGCGGCGGGGCTCTGCGCCTTGGGGTTCCAGCCGCTCTCCTGGTAGAGCTGGGCAGCGAGCAGAGCGGGGTTGATGGCCGGGCAGAGGTTGCCCCACTTCTGTACGAGCGGCTGATAGAGCGCGGGCACGGCACCCTTGGCAAGGCCGACCGCACGCCCGCCGCTTCCGCCCATGAGCCCGGCGGCCGCGGAGTAGGTACCGACGACGAGCAGCACGACGAAGCTCAGGCACAGCCCGATCCCGACTCCACCGGCCATCCAGACTTTTCGCACGCTCTCAACCCTCCCCCATCCAAGCCGCGTTCCTGCCCGTCTCCACTCGCGAGCCTAGGGTTTGCGTCCCACGCCGCCGAACATGGCGACCTCCTCGGCAGGCACCTCGGGCCGCCAGCGGGAACACGACACCACGCCGGGCTCCGCCATCTCGAGACCGTCGAAGTACCGGGTGAGCTGCTGCGGGGTGCGCTGGGTGAGCCGGGGCGTGCCGTGCTCGTTCCAGAACGCGACGGCGGCGTCCACATCCGGCATCGCCGGGCTGGTGATGGTGTGGGACAGAACGAGATGACTGCCGGCGGGCAGCGCGTCCATGAGGCGGCGGACGATGCCGTACGACTCCTCGTCGTCCTCAATGAAGATCACGACACCGAGCAGCATCAGCGCGACGGGCCGGGTGAGGTCGAGCGTCCGGGCGGCGCTCTCCAGGATCGTGTCGACATCGCGCAGATCGGCGTCGAGATAGTCGGTGCAGCCCTCGGGCGTACTGGTGAGCAGGGCGCGGGCGTGCGCGAGGACCAGGGGATCGTTGTCCACGTACACGACGCGCGCCTCGGGCGCGGCACGCTGGGCCACCTCGTGGGTGTTGTCGGCGCTGGGCAGCCCGGTCCCGATGTCGAGGAACTGCCGGATCCCCACCTCGGCGGCGAGATGATGCACGGCCCGCCCCAGGAACAGCCGGTCCGCGAGGGCGTAGTCGCCGATTCCGGGATGGAGCGCGCGGATCTGGTCCCCGGCTTCGCGGTCGACGGAGTAGTTGTCCTTGCCGCCGGTCCAGTAGTTCCAGATCCGGGCGGTGTGGGGGCGCGTCGTGTCGATCCTTGCGAGTAAGTGCGCGTTGTCGGTCACACGGTCCAAGATATCCAACTCGGCTTGGGACGGCTGGTGTTGGGTCAGACGGTGCTTCTGTCCAGTGGCGGGCCGACGTCGGACGGGAGCAACGCGGCCAGGGCGAGAAGGGCGGCAGCGCCCAGATGGGGGCACAACGACAGTTATTGCCCGGAGTCACGCTCCGTGATACACAGAGTGACCGTACACGCTCCTCGCGCCTTCTCCGGTCCATGCCGCCGCAGGTCAGGACGGCTGGACCGGTCATACGTGCGGAGATCGGGTAAAGAGACCCGCCAAGTCGGCTTACGGGGGCGGTTTCATCAGCGAAGATAGAGCGACGACCCCTGCCGAGCGGCAGGGGTACTGAACAACCCAACAGGGGCGGTGAGTTACATGATCCTGGCAGCCGAAAAGGGCGACATCACCACCATCATCGGCGGAATCGCCCCGAACTGGGGGCCTTTCGGGAGCCTGGGTAACGAGGCCAGAGTGATGATCGAGGTCGTGATGGCCGTGGCCATCCTCCTCTGCCTCGGCATCGCGATCTGGGGCGCGGCGAAACAGCGCATCGGAGCGACGGCACTCCGCGACACCTTCAGCGCCGAACAGGGCAAGGGCCTGATCGTCGCCGGTCTGACCGGCGTCTTCATCATCGGGTCGCTGGGGACCTTGTTCACCATCGTGTACGGGATGGCTGTCTGACCCCCCGCCGGTCCTCTCCGGGCTTGCCCGGCCCACCCTTTGAGGTTGCGTTTCCCTGATGTCGAGTCACCACACCACGCCCGCAAGGGAAGCAGCACGACTACCGTCGTACTACGTGACGGAATACGCGTCGTACTACGCGGAACTGCAAACGGTTGAGGTATGGGGTCTCCCCAGTGGAGCGAGGGGAAGTACGCGAGATGAGCCTCGGTGACGAGCACGGCTACGGCGGCGAGTCGGGCAGCCGTACGGAGGAGGGCTTCGGCGGCTCGGGCCAGACGCGTACGCGCCTGCCGGGCAACGGCGACACCGACGTATACGGCGGCGCGCGCCGACCCGTGCGGAACTCACGCTCCCTCATCACGGTGGTGGGCGTGGTGGTGCTGCTGATCGCGGCTATCGCGTTCGCGAACCAGGGCGGCGCCGGGGGCGAGGACGACCCGTCGGGGGGCGGAGGCAAGGGGGCGGCCGGGGCTCCGACGGCGGCGACGGGCGTGAAACCGGTGAGGGAGAAGGACGGGGGGATTCCTTCGGGGTACGCGAAGGATGAGCAGGGGGCGCAGAGTGCGGCGGCGAACTATGCGGTTGCGCTCGTGTCCGCCGACATCCTGAAGCCCGCCCGGCGGCGCGAAATCGTGCGACAGCTCTTCGTCGCCGCGAAGGGCGGGGAGCTGGAAGCCAAACTCGACAAGGCGTACAACCAAGAGTTCCTCGACAAGATCGGCCTCGACGCGAATGGCAACGCTGCCAAGGGGCTGACCTACGTGTCCCGCACAGCACCTGTTGGGACCAAGGTCACGCAGTACACAGACACGTCAGCCACGGTGGAGGTCTGGTGCACCGGCGTCTTCGGCACGGCCGGAGTCAGCTCCACCAACCCGGTGACCAATGACTGGTTCACCATGACTCTCAAGCTCCAGTGGGCAGACGGCGGCTGGAAGGTCGACAGCTTCTCCCAGAAGGACGGCCCGGCACCGGTGAACGCCGACCGTACGGCCTCCAGCGCCGACGAGATCGCCAAGGCAGTCGAGCAGTACGGAGGGTTCACGTATGCCCGATAGCCGACGCCACGCGCTCAAGCTCACAGCCGCTTTTACAACCGTGCAGACAACAGCGGTGCTCACGGCATCGAGAGCCTTCGCGGCGCCGACGCCCAAGCCGACGCCGTCCAACAAGGACAACTGCGACCTCATCGTCGGCCCCGCACGTGACTACTGCGACAACGGCGCCCCCGGCGGCGCCCCCCGCTCCACCCCCCTCGACCCCGCCAACGCCCTCGACCCCCTCTCCTCCCTCGCCCGCGGCTGCGCCGACGCCGCCGTCTGGACCATCGACCAGCTCTCCAAAGCGGTGAATTCGACCGCCACCGTCGACTTCACCAACTCCGCCTTCCGCGCCCAGTACGCCATCGTCTTCGCCGCTTCCACCATCCTCACCCTCGTCCTCTGGCTCCTCGCCGTCGCCAAGCGCGCCGTCCGCGGTGTCCCCCTCACCACCGCTATCTCCGAAGCCGTCGGCTTCCTCTGGCTCACCGTCCTCGCGTCCGCCTTCACCCCGCTGATCCTCTACACCCTTGTCTCCGCGACCGACGGCGTCACCGAGGTCATCGCAGGCGGCACCAGCGGGCAGACCGACCAGTTCTTCGGGAACTTCTCCGGTGCCCTGAAGAAGGGGACCGACATCGGCGGCGGGCCGATCATGCTGATCGTCGTCTCACTCGTCACGATCCTCGCCGCCGGCGTCCTCTTCCTCGAGCTGTTCATCCGCGCGATCCTTCTCTACGTCGGCGCCCTCCTCGGCGTCGTCGTCTACTCCGGACTCGTCGACAAGAACATGTGGGGACGGGTCCGCCGCTGGGCCGGAATCATGATCGCGATCATCATGGTCAAGCCAGTGATCGCGATCGTCCTGGGTCTCGCGGGCGCGCTCTCCGCCGAGAACGGACCCAACTCCTTCTCCGCGGTCGTCTCCGGCCTCGCGATCATCCTGCTCGCCATCTTCGCCTCCGCGGTGATCTACCGTTTCGTCCCGGGTTTCGGCGACGAGATCGTCGCCTCCCGCAACAACCGCCTGCAGAACGGCGCCGAGAACGCCGCAGCCGCCGTCATCAGCTCGCCCGCCAACCTTGTTACCCAGGGCATCAAGACCCATAGCAGCCGCGGCAACCAGGGCGGCGGCGACAGCAACCACGGCAGCGCCCCACGCCCCGCCAACCCCATCAGCGGAGGCGTCGCCGCGCACAGCAGCCGCCCCTCCGGCGGGGGCACCGCAGGCGGCGGATCCGCCGCGCCCCCGCCCCGTAACAGCAGTCCCGGATCCAGCACCCCGCACAGCAACCGCAAGAGCACAGGAGGTGGAGGGCGTTGACGACCCAGTCCCAAGCGATCACGCCCCGCCGTACGTATCTCATCGGCCGTGCCCGGCCGAACGCGATCGTCGGCAAGAACCGCGAGACCGGCGAGATCGCGCTGATCATCGCCGGCGCGTTCCTCGGCATGATGAGCGGGCTGCTGGTCCCCGTCCTGTCCCTGCGGATCGTGCTCCTGATGGGCTTCCCGCTCCTCGCTCTCGCCGCTGTGTACGTCCCGTTCAGGCACCGCACCTTCTACAAGTGGTTCGAGATCAACCGCAGTTACAAGCGCACCCTGCGCAGCGGCACCCACTACCGCTCCTCCGCCACCGAGGCCGGTATCCGTCTCGACGGCCGTGAGATCGAGGTCGGCCCTCCCCCGGGCATCGGCAGGATCAACTGGCTCGCCGCGCCCTTCGGCCCGGACGAGATCGCCGTACTGCTGCATGCCGACCGCCGTACCGTCACCGCCGCCATCGAGATCGAGGGCCCAGGCGTCGGACTGCGCGACAGCGAGGACCAGGAGGCGCTCGTCGATCGCTTCGGCACGCTGCTGAAGCATGTGGCCAACGGCGACGGCTTTGTCACGCGCCTTCAGATGCTCGCCCGTACGCTCCCCGCCGACCCCGACGCACACGCCAAGGACGTTGCCCAGCGCGGCGACCAGCAGACGCCGATGTGGCTGCGCGACTCCTACGACCAGCTGCAGTCGATGGTCTCCACCTCCAGCGAGCAGCACCGCGCGTACCTCGTCGCCTGCATGCACTACACCCGTGAACTGGCCGCCGAGGCCCACACCATGGCCCGTGCCGCCCGCCCGCAGTCCGGCCGCAAGCTCGACAAGGACGCGGGCCTCGCCGTCGTCATGGCCCGCGAGCTCACCGACATCTGTGCGCGCCTCGCCGAGGCGGACATCCGGGTCCGCCAGCCGCTCGGCCAGGGCCGTCTTGCCTCCCTCGTCCACTCGATGTACGACCCCGACCACCCCATCGACCACATCCAGGCGATGACGAAACGGAACGCCTGGCCGGCCGAACTGGACGCGATGCAGCCGACGTATCTGCAGGCGAAGACCCGTGAGTCGTCCACCCGCGCGCCCTGGTGCCACTCCACCGCCTGGGTGAAGGAGTGGCCGATGACGCCGGTCGGCGTCAACTTCCTGGCGCCGCTGCTCGTCCACACGCCCGATGTGATCCGTACCGTCGCGGTCTGCATGGACCTGGAGCCGACCGAGGTCGCCATCGAGCGGATGCTCACCGAGAAGACGAACGACGAGGCGGACGCGAGCCGCGCCGCCAAGATGAACCGGACCGTCGACCCGCGCGACATCGCCGCGCACGGACGGCTCGACCAGCGGGGTGAAGATCTGGCGAGCGGTGCGGCAGGGGTCAACCTCGTCGGGTACATCACTGTGTCATCGCGTTCGCCCGAAGCCCTGGCCCGGGACAAGCGCACGATCAGGGCCTCGGCCGGCAAGTCCTATCTGAAGCTGGAGTGGTGCGATCGTGAGCACCACCGGGCTTTTGTGAACACCTTGCCGTTCGCGACCGGCATCCGACGCTGAACGAGAGGGCAGTCCGCCATGCGAGATCCGCTGTCCGTCTTCACGGATGCCTTCACCGCCTTCCTCTTCGGGAAGGTCGAGACGACCCGCCTGCCCGTCCGTACGTCGACGGGGCAGGCGCAGGCCGTCTACCTCCCCACCGCCGCGCCCGGCCTCGGCGACTCGGGCGTGATCATCGGCCGCGAGGTGTACAGCGGCAAGGGCTATATCTACGACCCCTTCCAGCTGTACGGCCAGCAGCTCCCGGCCCCCCACTGGCTGGTGCTCGGTGAGTCCGGCAACGGCAAGTCGGCACTCGAGAAGACGTACGTACTACGGCAGTTGCGGTTCCGCGACCGCCAAGTGGTGGTGCTGGACGCCCAGGGCGAGGACGGGGTGGGCGAGTGGAACCTCGTCGCCCAGGAACTGGGCATCACACCCATCCGGCTGGACCCGATGACAGCGCTGGACGGCGGCATACGGCTCAATCCGCTCGACCCCGCGATCACGACGACGGGACAGCTGGCTCTGCTCCGCACGATCATCGAGGTCGCCATGGGGCACGGACTCGACGAGCGGTCGGGCTTCGCGCTGAAGGTGGCGCACGCGTACGTCAACGAGGCGATCGTCGACCGGCAGCCGGTTCTGACCGACATCGTGGACCAGCTGCGGCACCCGGAGGCGGAGTCCGCCGAGTCGATGAACGTCGACCTGGACGACGTACGGGCATGGGGCCTCGATGTCGCCCTCGTCCTGGACCGACTGGTCGACGGTGACCTGCGCGGCATGTTCGACGGGCCGACGACGGTCGGGATCGATCTGGACGCGCCGCTGATCGTCTTCGACCTCTCGCACATCGACCGGAACTCGATCGCGATGCCGATCCTGATGGCGATCGTGGGGGTGTGGCTGGAGCACACCTGGATCCGCCCGGACCGAAAGAAACGCATCTTCCTGGTGGAGGAGGCGTGGCACATCATCAACTCGCCCTTTGTGGCCCAGCTCTTCCAGCGCCTGCTGAAGTTCGGCCGCCGACTGGGCCTGTCCTTCGTGGCCGTCGTCCACCATCTCTCGGACGTGGTCGACGGGGCTGCGGCGCGGGAGGCGGCGGCGATCCTGAAGATGGCGTCGACGAGGACGATCTACGCGCAGAAGGCGGACGAGGCACGGGCTACGGGCCGAGTGCTCGGCCTGCCGCGATGGGCGGTGGAAATCATTCCCACGCTCACTCCCGGAATCGCGGTCTGGGACGTCAACGGCAATGTCCAGGTGGTCAAACACCTGGTGACGGAGGCGGAGAGACCGCTGGTCTTCACGGACCGGGCGATGACGGAATCCTCGGGGCCTGCGCTGCCCGAGGACGTGGCCGCCGCGGAGTGGGAGGCGGAGCAGCGCGCGGCCCTGATCGAACAGCATCAGCTGGACGAGTCCTCCGAGTCAACGGTGGCATGACATGCGCGACCGCCGTCACTACCAGCACGCTCACGAGCGGGACGAGCGCGGCATTCCCGACGGCCTGCTGGTGGGCCTGCTCGGTTTTCTACTCGGGCTGAGCCTGCTGGTCTGGACGGCCACGGGGCTGGCGGGCGTGATCACGCACGGCTCATGGCCGACGGGTGTCACCTACGCCGGTACACCGCTGGCCATACGCGCGCTGGCGTCCAAGCCGCACGACCTCCAGGCCGCATGGCCGGACACTCCGCCTGCGGAGCTGTCGGGGTACGGGCTGTTCTGGGGCCTGGCCATAGGCGAGTTGATGGTGCTGGTGGTGGTGACGGTGTTCGTCCTCGGCACGGTCGCCCGCTGGCACGTGGGCCGCGCGGGCCGCGTATCCGACACTCCCTCGCCCCGGACCGCCCCCGCCGCGAAGACGGAGGACCGGGACCCGGCGGGTTCCTCGACCGCGGGCTCCTCGACCGCGAGTTCCCCGACCGCGGGCGCGCACACGGGAAGCCCGGACCCGACGAAGCCGGCTGACGGCCGCCTCGGGCAGCCGCGGGATGTCGGCCAGGGAGCGAGCGGCCGGGACCCCCGCGCCGCCTCCGGCCCCGGCACCCCCTCGCCGGGAGCGCCCACAGGCCCGTACGCCGGGGCCACAAGCCCCGACCCCGCTAGGGAGCAAGGCGCGGGCGGAGGGGCCGACGCCCAGGGCTCCGGCATTCCCACAGGCTCGTACGCCGCAGCCGCAAGCCAGGACGCGCACGCGTACCCGGGAACCGGGTACCAGCCCGGCGAGTCCAGACACCCATCAGCCGCAGCCCCGGGCGACGGCGCAGCGGCGAGCCCGCACCCGGCCCATCCCCCGGCGAGCCGGGGCGCTGCCACGAGCCCGCACACCCGGCCCGCAGGCGCCAACCCCCTTATGGGGCAAGGCACGGGCGGATGGGACCCGCACGCCGCCCTGCCCGCACCCCGCACCCCCCGTATCCTCTACGGCGACCCCGCCACCCGCCGGCCCGTCACCGTTCAGGCCGTCCTCGACGCCGAAGGGCCGGCGCTCGTCGTCACCTCCGATCCCACCGTGTGGGCCGAGACGAAGGGCGCGCGGGCCAAGCTCGGCCCTGTTCTCGTCTACGACCCCGGGCATCTCTGCGACACCCCCGCCCGCCTCCACTGGTCGCCCACCGCGCACTGCGAGGACGCCGCCACCGCCGCCGCCCGCGCCGTCGCCCTCCTCGCGCCCATAAGGCCCCGCGCCCTCCTCGACGCCGCCATGGCAGACACCGCGGAGACACTCCTGCGCTGCTGGCTGCATGCCGCCGCGGTGGACGGACGCCCGTTCAAGCAGCTCCACCGCTGGGCACAGGGCGGCGGCGCCCACGACGCCGTACGCATCCTCCGTACGCATCCCAAGGCCACCGCCGGACTCGCCGGGCTGCTCGAGTCCACGCTCACCGGGCATCCCGAACGCCGGGAGATCGCCCAGCAGTTGGTGGTGCGCGCCCTCTCCGTGCTCTCCTCGATCCACATCCGTGAGGCTTGCACCCCGAACCGAACCGATTCCCTCACCTTGGAATCATTCATAAACGAAGGGGGAACCCTTTATGTGGTGGGTGAACCGATCGAGGACCCCAGAACCCACCCCGGCGCAATGCCTCTGCTCACCGCACTCGCCTCAGACGTGGTCGAGCACGGCCGCCGCATGGCCGCACGGTCATCCGACGGCCGGCTCGACCCACCAATGACGCTCGTCCTGGACGACGTCGCGGCCGTGGCTCCCCTTCCCAGCCTTCCGGAGCTGCTGGCAACCGGTCAGGACCAGGGACTGCCGACCCTGGTCCTGCTCCGTTCCGCCGAACAGGCGCGCGCCCGCTGGCCCGAGCCGCTCACCCAGTAAGCCGAGCAGCCGGCCGCGGGAGCTGACGCTTGACCTCGAGCTCCACGTCCCGTGCCGTGGAATCCCCCGGCACGGGTACGGAGTCCCCGCTCGCCACAAACCCGATGCGCCGGTAGAACGCCTCGGCACGCGCATTGCGCTCGTCCACATACAGCCGCACCCGCTCCACAGGCGGCCCCGCCAGCGACCAGGACCACTCCAGAGCCGCCTCGAACAGCGCCTCCGCAAGCCCCGCACCACGCACCTCGGGCCGTACGAACACCCCGACCACATGCGTCTGGTCGGTCTTTGCCGCCTCCCCGAACCGCACCTCTCCGGCCGGCCGCTCGACGAGGACGGTGAGTGTGCCGCCCCACCGCCCGTCCGCCAGCTCAGCGATGAACTGGCGCGCGACAACCCCCTCCGCCGCCGCGGAGGTTCGGTCCTGCCAGAAGCCGTCCGGCCGCTCCAGGGCCTGCTCGTACGTCTCCAGAAATGCGAGGGGCGCGACCGGGTCCTGCAGAGCGGCGAGCCGGATCTCCCTGGCCTTCGCCCACTCCTCGGCGCCCACCGCACGGATGACATAGTCGATCTGATCCATCTGCCGATACTGACCGGGCCGGGGCGCTTGAGCAAGCAATGGGTCCTGAACGCAGAAAAGCCCCGCACCATAACGGTGCGGGGCTTTCCCACAATGATTGTTCGGCGGCGTCCTACTCTCCCACAGGGTCCCCCCTGCAGTACCATCGGCGCTGAAAGGCTTAGCTTCCGGGTTCGGAATGTAACCGGGCGTTTCCCTAACGCTATGACCACCGAAACTCTATGAAGATGTACGACCCGGAATCCCCACAGGGGACTCGACAGTTCGTTGCTTCAGAACTAACACAGTGGACGCGAGCAACTGAGGACAAGCCCTCGGCCTATTAGTACCAGTCAGCTTCACCGGTTGCCCGGCTTCCACATCTGGCCTATCAACCCAGTCGTCTACTGGGAGCCTTAACCCCTCAAGGGGGTGGGAGTCCTCATCTCGAAGCAGGCTTCCCGCTTAGATGCTTTCAGCGGTTATCCTTTCCGAACGTAGCCAACCAGCCATGCCCTTGGCAGGACAACTGGCACACCAGAGGTTCGTCCGTCCCGGTCCTCTCGTACTAGGGACAGCCCTTCTCAAGACTCCTGCGCGCGCAGCGGATAGGGACCGAACTGTCTCACGACGTTCTAAACCCAGCTCGCGTACCGCTTTAATGGGCGAACAGCCCAACCCTTGGGACCGACTCCAGCCCCAGGATGCGACGAGCCGACATCGAGGTGCCAAACCATCCCGTCGATATGGACTCTTGGGGAAGATCAGCCTGTTATCCCCGGGGTACCTTTTATCCGTTGAGCGACGGCGCTTCCACAAGCCACCGCCGGATCACTAGTCCCGACTTTCGTCCCTGCTCGACCCGTCGGTCTCACAGTCAAGCTCCCTTGTGCACTTACACTCAACACCTGATTGCCAACCAGGCTGAGGGAACCTTTGGGCGCCTCCGTTACCCTTTGGGAGGCAACCGCCCCAGTTAAACTACCCATCAGACACTGTCCCTGATCCGGATCACGGACCCAGGTTAGACATCCAGCACGACCAGAGTGGTATTTCAACGATGACTCCCCCTGAACTGGCGTCCAGAGTTCACAGTCTCCCACCTATCCTACACAAGCCGAACCGAACACCAATATCAAACTGTAGTAAAGGTCCCGGGGTCTTTCCGTCCTGCTGCGCGAAACGAGCATCTTTACTCGTAGTGCAATTTCACCGGGCCTATGGTTGAGACAGTCGAGAAGTCGTTACGCCATTCGTGCAGGTCGGAACTTACCCGACAAGGAATTTCGCTACCTTAGGATGGTTATAGTTACCACCGCCGTTTACTGGCGCTTAAGTTCTCAGCTTCGCCACACCGAAATGTGACTAACCGGTCCCCTTAACGTTCCAGCACCGGGCAGGCGTCAGTCCGTATACATCGCCTTACGGCTTCGCACGGACCTGTGTTTTTAGTAAACAGTCGCTTCTCGCTGGTCTCTGCGGCCACCCCCAGCTCTGGCAGTAAATGCCGTCACCGGTGATGGCCCCCCTTCTCCCGAAGTTACGGGGGCATTTTGCCGAGTTCCTTAACCATAGTTCACCCGAACGCCTCGGTATTCTCTACCTGACCACCTGAGTCGGTTTAGGGTACGGGCCGCCATGAAACTCGCTAGAGGCTTTTCTCGACAGCATAGGATCATCCACTTCACCACAATCGGCTCGGCATCAGGTCTCAGCCTTAATGTGTGACGGATTTGCCTATCACACGGCCTACACCCTTACCCCGGGACAACCACCGCCCGGGCTGGACTACCTTCCTGCGTCACCCCATCGCTTACCTACTACCACCTTGGGCCGGCGGCTCCACCACTCCCCTCAACTCCGAAGAGATCAGGGCGGCTTCACGGCCTTAGCATTAATGGGCTCGATACTGGGCGTTTCAAAGCGGGTACCGGAATATCAACCGGTTGTCCATCGACTACGCCTGTCGGCCTCGCCTTAGGTCCCGACTTACCCTGGGCAGATCAGCTTGACCCAGGAACCCTTAGTCAATCGGCGCACACGTTTCTCACGTGTGTATCGCTACTCATGCCTGCATTCTCACTCGTGAACCGTCCACCACTCGCTTACGCGGCGGCTTCACCCGGCACACGACGCTCCCCTACCCATCACAGCGGGCGTTGGCCCTATTGCTGCAATGACACGACTTCGGCGGTACGCTTGAGCCCCGCTACATTGTCGGCGCGGAATCACTTGACCAGTGAGCTATTACGCACTCTTTCAAGGGTGGCTGCTTCTAAGCCAACCTCCTGGTTGTCTCTGCGACTCCACATCCTTTCCCACTTAGCGTACGCTTAGGGGCCTTAGTCGATGCTCTGGGCTGTTTCCCTCTCGACCATGGAGCTTATCCCCCACAGTCTCACTGCCGCGCTCTCACTTACCGGCATTCGGAGTTTGGCTAAGGTCAGTAACCCGGTAGGGCCCATCGCCTATCCAGTGCTCTACCTCCGGCAAGAAACACACGACGCTGCACCTAAATGCATTTCGGGGAGAACCAGCTATCACGGAGTTTGATTGGCCTTTCACCCCTAACCACAGGTCATCCCCCAGGTTTTCAACCCTGGTGGGTTCGGTCCTCCACGAAGTCTTACCTCCGCTTCAACCTGCCCATGGCTAGATCACTCCGCTTCGGGTCTTGAGCGCGCTACTGAATCGCCCTGTTCGGACTCGCTTTCGCTACGGCTTCCCCACACGGGTTAACCTCGCAACACACCGCAAACTCGCAGGCTCATTCTTCAAAAGGCACGCAGTCACGACTGCATGTGCAAGCACACACAGCGACGCTCCCACGGCTTGTAGGCACACGGTTTCAGGTACTATTTCACTCCGCTCCCGCGGTACTTTTCACCATTCCCTCACGGTACTATCCGCTATCGGTCACCAGGGAATATTTAGGCTTAGCGGGTGGTCCCGCCAGATTCACACGGGATTTCTCGGGCCCCGTGCTACTTGGGTGTCGCACAAGCAAGCCGCTGATGTTTCAGCTACGGGGGTCTTACCCTCTACGCCGGACCTTTCGCATGTCCTTCGCCTACATCAACGGTTTCTGACTCGCCCAACAGCCGGCAGACTGTTGAAGTGCGATCCCACAACCCCGTATGCGCAACCCCTGCCGGGTATCACACGCATACGGTTTAGCCTCATCCGGTTTCGCTCGCCACTACTCCCGGAATCACGGTTGTTTTCTCTTCCTGAGGGTACTGAGATGTTTCACTTCCCCTCGTTCCCTCCACACTGCCTATGTGTTCAGCAGTGGGTGACAGCCCATGACGACTGCCGGGTTTCCCCATTCGGAAACCCCCGGATCAAAGCCTGGTTGACGGCTCCCCGGGGACTATCGTGGCCTCCCACGTCCTTCATCGGTTCCTGGTGCCAAGGCATCCACCGTGCGCCCTTAAAAACTTGGCCACAGATGCTCGCGTCCACTGTGCAGTTCTCAAACAACGACCAGCCACCCACCACCCCGCTCTCACGAGCGAGTTCACTGGGGCCGACATCGCGAAGGGCGAGCTCACGCTCGCACCCTCAGATACCCAACAGCGCGCCCGGCACGACCCACCAACTCTCACGTTCCACGCCGAAGCAGTACTAGTGAAGCCAGCAAACCGTGCCGAATAGTCAACGTTCCACCCATGAGCAACCAGCACCGGACATTCGCCGGTGTTCTGGCCTCTGACCGGGCAAGCCCGGTAAGAAGTGCTCCTTAGAAAGGAGGTGATCCAGCCGCACCTTCCGGTACGGCTACCTTGTTACGACTTCGTCCCAATCGCCAGTCCCACCTTCGACAGCTCCCTCCCACAAGGGGTTGGGCCACCGGCTTCGGGTGTTACCGACTTTCGTGACGTGACGGGCGGTGTGTACAAGGCCCGGGAACGTATTCACCGCAGCAATGCTGATCTGCGATTACTAGCAACTCCGACTTCATGGGGTCGAGTTGCAGACCCCAATCCGAACTGAGACCGGCTTTTTGAGATTCGCTCCGCCTCGCGGCATCGCAGCTCATTGTACCGGCCATTGTAGCACGTGTGCAGCCCAAGACATAAGGGGCATGATGACTTGACGTCGTCCCCACCTTCCTCCGAGTTGACCCCGGCAGTCTCCTGTGAGTCCCCATCACCCCGAAGGGCATGCTGGCAACACAGAACAAGGGTTGCGCTCGTTGCGGGACTTAACCCAACATCTCACGACACGAGCTGACGACAGCCATGCACCACCTGTATACCGACCACAAGGGGGGCACCATCTCTGATGCTTTCCGGTATATGTCAAGCCTTGGTAAGGTTCTTCGCGTTGCGTCGAATTAAGCCACATGCTCCGCTGCTTGTGCGGGCCCCCGTCAATTCCTTTGAGTTTTAGCCTTGCGGCCGTACTCCCCAGGCGGGGAACTTAATGCGTTAGCTGCGGCACCGACGACGTGGAATGTCGCCAACACCTAGTTCCCAACGTTTACGGCGTGGACTACCAGGGTATCTAATCCTGTTCGCTCCCCACGCTTTCGCTCCTCAGCGTCAGTAATGGCCCAGAGATCCGCCTTCGCCACCGGTGTTCCTCCTGATATCTGCGCATTTCACCGCTACACCAGGAATTCCGATCTCCCCTACCACACTCTAGCTAGCCCGTATCGAATGCAGACCCGGGGTTAAGCCCCGGGCTTTCACATCCGACGTGACAAGCCGCCTACGAGCTCTTTACGCCCAATAATTCCGGACAACGCTTGCGCCCTACGTATTACCGCGGCTGCTGGCACGTAGTTAGCCGGCGCTTCTTCTGCAGGTACCGTCACTTTCGCTTCTTCCCTGCTGAAAGAGGTTTACAACCCGAAGGCCGTCATCCCTCACGCGGCGTCGCTGCATCAGGCTTTCGCCCATTGTGCAATATTCCCCACTGCTGCCTCCCGTAGGAGTCTGGGCCGTGTCTCAGTCCCAGTGTGGCCGGTCGCCCTCTCAGGCCGGCTACCCGTCGTCGCCTTGGTAGGCCATCACCCCACCAACAAGCTGATAGGCCGCGGGCTCATCCTTCACCGCCGGAGCTTTCAACCCCTCCCCATGCAGGGAGGAGTGTTATCCGGTATTAGACCCCGTTTCCAGGGCTTGTCCCAGAGTGAAGGGCAGATTGCCCACGTGTTACTCACCCGTTCGCCACTAATCCACCCCGAAGGGCTTCATCGTTCGACTTGCATGTGTTAAGCACGCCGCCAGCGTTCGTCCTGAGCCAGGATCAAACTCTCCATGAATGTCTTCCCGACTGTGCTTAATTAAAAGCGCGGGATCAACACCACTTAGAGCGGAACAGCCGGTCGGAATAAGACCGACTGTTCACAGCGTCCTCGCTGTGTCATTGCCTGCCACTGCAGAGCAGCAGCAGGACTTTCAAAGGAACCTCGAACCTGCCGAAACAGGCCGGGGTATCAACATATCTGGCGTTGACTTTTGGCACGCTGTTGAGTTCTCAAGGAACGGACGCTTCCTTTGTACTCACCCGCAGAACATTTTCTGGGGTTTTCCTCCGGGCGCTTCCCTTCGGTCTTGCGTTTCCGACTCTATCAGACTCTTTCGTGTCCGATTCCCCGTCGGAGCGGGGTTCGCTTTCCGGCCTTTCGGCTTTCCGGCGGTTCCGACTCTATCAGATCCTTTCGGGCCTGACTCCCAGTCAGCGGGGTTTGTCTTTCCGGCTGTTGGGCCGTTCCGACGCTCAAACTCTAGCGGATTTCTCAGGCGACTCATAATCGAGTCTTCGAAATGAATTTCGGCATGCCGAAATTCATCCCGGCTGGGAGATCGTGCTGAGTTTGGTTGCCGCATTCGCGGCGGGAGTGGCTGCCGCAGAACCGTTCCGGCTCCGTGACAACTCGAAGAACTTTACGTACCGGTGAAGGCTGTGTCAACTCCGCCCCACCCGGCGTTCACCCAGTCACTAGTCCAGGTCGGTGAGGCGGCCGCCGGCGTCCGGCTGGGCGTGTTCCACGCGGCGCAGGACGCGGATCAGGAGCTCGCCGAGCACGCCCCGCTCCTCCGCCGAGAGGTCCTGGAGCAGGTCCTCCTCGAAGTGCGTCGCCATGCGCATCGCCTCGAGCCACTTCGTACGGCCCTCGTCCGTCAGCTCCACGATCACCCGCACCCGGTTGTTCTCGTCGCGGTCGCGCGTGACCAGGCCCTCGCCCGCCATGCGGTCGATGCGGTGGGTCATCGCGGCCGGAGTGAGGCCGAGCCGCTTGGCTAGCTCACCCGGGCCCATTCGGTACGGGGAGCCCGCGAGCACCAGGGTCTTCAGGACCTCCCACTCGGCATTGCTGATGCCGAGGGCGGCGACCTGGCGGCCGTACGCCACGTTCATCCGGCGGTTGAGCCGGCCGAGTGCCGAGACGACCTTCTCGACCTGGGGATCCAGGTCGCCGAACTCTCGCTGATAGGCGGCGATCTGCTCGTCGAGGCTGGGCTCCTGGAGACCGGAGCCGGGCGACTCGGGGCCCTCAGGGGTCGCGGTAGGCATGCGCCGAAGTATCGCATGGGGCCCGTTGGCGTTGAAGTCCTTCGCTGTGTATTGTTGAGGTTCTAACTTTAGTGTTGAAGTCTTCAGACTTCAGTCCTTCAAGACCATGAGTGGGTGAGTGTGACCAGGGCGGCGGGCGCGGCGATGCGCCGGATTCAGGCGGGGAACGCGCTGAGCGCGTTCGGACTCGGCTTCACGGTTCCGTATCTGTACGTCTATGTGGCGCAGGTGCGGGATCTGGGTGCGGCAACGGCCGGTGCCGTCCTCGCGGTCTTTGCGATGGCCGCGCTCGTCGCCCTGCCCTTCACCGGGCGGATCATCGACCGCCGCGGGCCGCTGCCCGTGCTGACGGGGGCCGCGCTGCTGGCCTCCGCCGGCGCGGCGAGCATGGGGCTGGCGAACAGTGCCCCGACCGTCGTGCTGTCCGCCGCGCTGCTCGGCGCCGGTACGGCCGTGATGCAGCCGGCGCTCGCGACGATGATCGTCTGGTGCTCGAACACCTCGACCCGTACGCGCGCCTTCGCCATGCAGTTCTTCCTGCAGAACCTGGGGCTCGGCATCGGCGGTCTGATCGGCGGGCACATCGTCGACGAAAGCCGGCCGGGCAGCTTCACCCTGCTGTTCGGCATCGAGGCCGTGATGTTCCTGGTGCTCGCGGGGATCGTGCTGAGTGTGCGACTGCCGCGCTCGTTCTCGCTCCAGGAGGCGCGGCCCGAGAACACCGAGGCCAAGGCCAAGGGCGGGATACGCGCGCTGCTCGGCCACCGGGCCATGGTGCAGCTGTGCGTGCTCGGGTTCGTCCTCTTCTTCGCCTGCTACGGACAGTTCGAGTCGGGCCTGGCCGCATACGGCACCGAGGCCGCCGGGATCGAGCCCGCGACCCTCGGGACGGCGCTGGCCGCCAACACCGCGGTAATCGTCGTCGCGCAGTTCGTGGTGCTGAAGTTCGTCGAGCGCCGCAGGCGCAGCCGGGTGATCGCCACCGTCGGGCTGATCTGGGCCCTCGCCTGGGTCACGGCGGGATACGCGGGGCTCGGGCACGGCAGCCAGGCGATGGCGACGGCCGCGTTCGTATCCGCGTACGGCATGTTCGGGCTCGGTGAGGCGATGCTGTCGCCGACCGTCGCGCCGCTTGTCGCCGATCTGGCGCCGGAGTCGATGGTCGGGCAGTACAACGCCGCTTTCGCGCTGGTCAAGCAGCTCGCGCTGGCGGTCGGGCCGGCCGTGGGCGGGCCGATGGGGGCCGCGCTGCACGGGCCGTACATCGTGACCTTCGTGCTCTTCTCACTCGGCATCACTGCGCTGGCGCTGCGGCTGGGCAAGCAGCTCACGCCCGTACAGAACCAGCCCCATCTCGCGTCGAAGTCGCGCGTGGTGGCTCAGCACAAGCCGTCCGAGCAGCTGGAGGCCGCCGCCTAGGCCTGCGCGGTCCGTCGGCCAACCGGTCCGCCGCCACGCTGTCCGTCGGGCGCGCCGCGGGCTAAGCGGGCAGGGCGAACTCGCACCAGACCGCTTTGCCGCCGCCCGGCGTGCGGCGGCTCCCCCAGGACGAGGCGATCGTCGCGACGATGGAAATCCCGCGGCCCGCCTCGTCCTCCGTTTCCGCGCGGCGGCGGCGCGGCAGATGGTCGTCGCCGTCCGTCACCTCGATGATCAGGCGGCGGTCGGTGCGGCGGAGTCTGAGGCGCATGGGCGGGGTGCCGTGCTGGAGGGAGTTGGCGACCAGTTCGCTGGCGGCCAGTACGCCCAGGTCGTGGAGCTCGGACGAGAAGCGCCAGGAGGCCAGCACTCCGGAGGCGAAGGCGCGGGCGCGCGGGGCCGCCTCGACTCCGCCGAGCAGTTCGAGGGCGGCGTTGTGGAAGAGCTCGGCCGCCGGGCCCGTACGCGTGGGGTGCTGGACGACCAGTACGGCCACGTCGTCGTCGTGTTCGGCGGTGACTCCCAGGGAGCGGATCAGCCGGTCGCAGACCACCTGCGGAGTGCCGGTCGCCCCGGAGAGCGCGCGCTCGAGCGCGGCGACCCCTTCGTCGATGTCCTCGCCGCGCCGCTCGATCAAGCCGTCCGTATAGAGGACAGCGCTGGAGCCCGGCGGGAGGGCGATGGTGCCCGAGGTGTGCAGCCAGCCGCCGGTGCCGAGCGGGGGGCCTGTCGGGTCCTCGGCGCGGCGGACCGTGCCGTCCTCGTCGCGGACCAGGACCGGGAGGTGGCCCGCCGAGGCATAGACGAGCCGGCCTTCGTTGGGGTCGTGGACGGCGTAGACGCACGTGGCGATCTGGCTGGCGTCGATCTCGGCGGCGAGGCCGTCGAGCAGCTGGAGCACCTCGTGCGGAGGCAGGTCGAGGCGGGCGTAGGCCCGTACGGCGGTGCGGAGCTGGCCCATGACGGCGGCCGCGCGCACACCGCGGCCCATGACGTCGCCGATGACGAGCGCGGTGCGGCCGGCGCCGAGGGTGATCACGTCGTACCAGTCGCCGCCGACCGCGGCGTCCGTGCCGCCCGGCTGGTACGTGGCGGCGATGCACAGATCGTCGGGCTGCTCCAGCTCCTGCGGGAGCAGAGACCGCTGGAGGGTGACCGCGGTCTCGCGGTGGCGCCGCTCGCTGGCGCGCAGCCGTTCGGCGGCCTCCGCGTGGTCGGTGACGTCGGCGGCGAAGACGAGGACTCCCCCGCCGTCCTTGAGGCTCTCGGCGGGCAGGCAGGTGACGGTGTACGAGCCCTGTCCGCGGACCTTGCGGGATTTGACCGTACGGGGCTTGCCGCTGCGCAGCACCTGGTCCATGAGCGGGAGCAGGCCCAGCTCGGTGAGCTCGGGGCAGGTGTCCGCGGCGGTCGCGCCGACCGGGCGGGGGCCGAAGGCTGCGGCGTAGGCGTCGTTGACGTACGCGATGCGGTGCTCGGGTCCGTATACGAGGACGACCAGGGCGGGGAGACGGCCGAGGATCTCCTGGACGGAGAAGTCCTCGAGGGCGGGGACGTCGGGCAGGGGCTCCGGCTGGTGCTCGTACTCGCCGCGGGCCGCAGGCACGGAGCCTTCCCCTCGCTGTGCCGGGGAGACCGCGTGGTCGGTCCCCCGCGCTTCGGCGCGACGCTGCGTACCGGGGAGCCTTGGGCTCCAACGCGTGAAGTTCACTGACTTTCTAGCCTCAATGCTTGTCGCCAAGGGTCACTCTGTGCAGGTGTGAGCCCACCTATGGTCACACGTCCAGTGTGACCGACCGGACTGACAGCCGTCGCTGTCCCAGCCTTGTCTAGGTCCCTCCGGGGCCGCTGTGCGGCCCGTCCTTCGGTGCGCCATGGGGGCCGTGTCCCGGGCGTTTGCCGCCTGCGGCGAGTTCGAATTCGGCGCGCGGGTGTTCCAGCGAGCCGAGGGAGACGATCTCGCGTTTGAAGAGCCCGGAGAGGGTCCACTCGGAGAGGACGCGGGCCTTGCGGTTGAAGGTGGGAACCCGGCTGAGGTGGTAGACGCGGTGCATCAGCCAGGCGGGATAGCCCTTGAGCTTACGGCCGTAGACATGGGCGACGCCCCTGTGGAGGCCGAGGGAGGCAACGGATCCGGCGTACTTGTGTGCGTATTCCTTCAGGGGTTCGCCGCGCAGCGACGCGACGATGTTCTCAGCGAGGACCTTGGTCTGGCGCACCGCGTGCTGGGCGTTGGGCGCGCACTCCTTGCCGGGCTCGTCGGAAGTGATGTCGGGGACGGCCGCGGTGTCGCCGGCCGACCAGGCGTGCTCGACACCGGCGACGGAGAGCCGAGCGGTGCAGGCGAGGCGGCCACGCTCATTGAGCGGCAGATCGGTGGCGGCGAGGAGCGGCGACGGCCTGACGCCCGCCGTCCACACCACGGTGCGCGTCGGGAAGCGGCTGCCGTCGCTGAGGACGGCCACGCGGTCCGCGCAGGAGTCCAGCCGGGTCTCGAGGCGTACGTCGATATTGCGGGCGCGCAGCTCGCGGATCGCGTACTTGCCCATCGCCTCGCCGACCTCGGGGAGGATGCGGTTGGTGGCCTCGACGAGGATCCATTTCATGTCCTCGGGCTTGACGTTGTGGTAGTAGCGCGTGGCGTAGCGGGCCATGTCCTCCAGCTCGCCGAGTGCTTCGACGCCGGCGTAGCCGCCGCCGACGAAGACGAAGGTGAGGGCTGCGTCGCGGATCGCCGGGTCGCGGGTGGAGGAGGCGATGTCCATCTGCTCGATGACGTGGTTGCGCAGGCCGATGGCTTCCTCGACGGTCTTGAAGCCGATGGCGTAGTCGGCGAGGCCGGGGATCGGGAGGGTGCGGGAGATGGAGCCGGGTGCGATGACGAGTTCGTCGTACGTGATCTGCACGCCGCCCGTGCCCTCCTCGGCGGTGGCGAGAGTGATGACGGTCGCGGTGCGCTTGGCGTGGTCGACGGCCTTGGCCTCGCCGATGAGGATCTTGCATCTGTCGAGCACGAGGCGGAGAGGGACCACCACATGGCGTGGGGAGATGGAGCCGGCGGCCGCTTCCGGGAGGAAGGGCTGATAGGTCATATAGGGGTCTGGCGTGACCACCACGATCTCCGCCTCGCCGCGCGCCAGCTCCTGCTTCAGTTGCTTCTGGAGGCGCAGCGCTGTGTACATCCCGACGTAGCCGCCGCCGACGACGAGAATGCGCGTGCCCGGCGGGGGGCCGGGGGTCGTCCCCCGGAAGTTAGCAGCCTTCACCATCCCATGACGCAACGGCCTCAGGCGTTTGTCCACAGCCCCGGCAAATTGTGTGACCGGAGGCTTTGAGCGACCCGGCCGGGGCCGGACCCCCGGTGTTGGGGAAGGTGCGCAGGTCAGGGGCTACGAGGGGGGTGGCGCAGGGGGGCGTAATCGGGAATCTTCCGGCCCTTGCTCCGATCGGGGGGCGCTCCGTGCGGAACTACCCTCTTCTGAATTGACCCTGGCTCAACTATGTTCGTACCTCGTCGGGGTGTCCGGTCGTGGCACGCCCGACAGACAGGGCGGGGAAGTCTCCGGGGGGAGACACCATGACCGGGGGAACGTGTATGACCATTCAGGATTCGCATTGGCAGGCTGCTGTTTCACCGGCTTCGGTCGCTGACGGGAACGGTGGCAACGGCGGTAATGGACGAGTGGGATCGGGCGGGGCCAGCCGCTCGGCGCCACTTCGTGTGGACGCACAGCGCAATCTCGAGCATGTACTGCGGGCGGCTCGCGAGGTGTTCGGCGAGCTGGGCTACGGGGCGCCGATGGAGGACGTGGCGCGCCGGGCCAGGGTCGGAGTCGGGACCGTGTACCGGCGCTTCCCGAGCAAGGACGTTCTGGTGCGCCGGATAGCCGAGGAGGAGACCTCCCGGCTGACCGAGCAGGCGCGTACGGCTCTGGGGCAGGAGGAGGAGCCGTGGTCGGCGCTCTCCCGCTTCCTGCGTACGTCGGTGGCATCGGGTGCGGGCCGGCTGCTGCCGCCGCAGGTGCTGCGGGTGGGCGTGGACTCCGAGGAGCCGACGACGGCCGTCGTGGCGGGCGAGGCGCGGGTGCCGCACCAGCGGGTCGGCGCACCGGCCGAGCTGCGGGTGGTCGAGCCGTCTCCGGTGCCCGCGGAGGAGCAGGACGACACGGCCGCGACGGACCTGCTGGATGTCGTGGGGCAACTGGTCGACCGGGCACGGGCGGCGGGTGAGCTGCGCGGCGATGTGACCGTGGCGGACGTTCTGCTGGTGATAGCCACGGCTGCGCCGGCGCTGCCGGACGCGGCGCAGCAGGCGGCGGCCTCGGCCCGGCTGCTGGACATTCTGCTGGAGGGGCTGCGGTCACGGTCCGCCTGATCGGCGCCGACCAGCGTCGGCCGACGTCACCAACTGACTGCTGCGTGGGGTCGGTTTGCGCCTACACCGATGTGCCTTCACCGAACAAGTGGTGGGTGGTGCTGGGTTCGGGAAGTCTCCCCGGATGAGTGGTTGCCGGACATAAGGGTTAGATGAACTGGCACTCTGTGGCACTCTGGCCCGGTGTTCGGGTCCGAGGGTGCTTACGGGGGCTTCCGCGATGAGCAGTGACGGTCGGGACGAGTCACTCAGTGGTACGGGCGGTTCGGATTCGGCCGGTCTGCCCTCGCGACAGGTGCCGAGCCAGGCCGGGCCCGGTAGGTCTTCAGGTGCGTCCGGCCCTGGTGGTCCCGGTGGTCCTTCCGGTCCGGCCGGAGCTCCGGGCCCTGCCGAGGATGGCCCGGAGGAGTGCACCGTACCGCCGCAGCGCGGGGGTGCCGGGCTCGAGTCCGTACCGCGGCCTCGCCGTGAGCTGCCGTCGTCCGACGCCGAGTTGATCCGGCGCACGCGGGAGGGCGACGACAGCGCCTACGAGGAACTGTTCCGCCGCCACTCCGGCGCCGTCCGCGGGTACGCGCGCACCTGCTGCCGGGACGCGCACACCGCCGACGATCTGACGGCCGAGGTGTTCGCGCGGACGCTGCAGGCGGTGCGCGGAGGTGCGGGGCCCGAGCAGGCGGTACGGGCGTATCTGCTCACGACGGTCCGGCGGGTGGCCGCGGCCTGGATGAAAACAGCGCGGCGGGAGCAATTGGTCGAGGACTTCGCGGTGTTCGCCGCGGAGGCCGCCCGTAGCTCCGACGCGGCGAGCGAAGGCACCCTCGGCCTCGGCGCCGATGTGCGGGCGATGCACGAAGCCGAGCGGTCGCTGGCCCTGCAGGCCTTCCGCTCGCTGCCCGAGCGCTGGCAGGCGGTGCTCTGGCACACCACCGTCGAGGAGGAGTCACCGAGCGAGGTCGCGCCGCTCTTCGGGCTGACCGCCAATGCCACGGCGGTACTGGCCGGCCGGGCGCGCGAGGGCCTCAAGCAGGCATATCTGCAGGCCCATGTGAGTTCCGCGCTCACCTCGGGCGGCGACTGCGCCCGGTACGCCGACCGGCTGGGGGCGTACTCCCGCGGGGGTCTGCGGATGCAGGCCGAGCGCGGACTGCGCAAGCACTTGGAAGAGTGCGCGAGATGCCGGCTCGCAGCGCGCGAGCTGGCACATGTCAACGCCGGGATTCCGGCGCTGCTTCCGGTCGCGGTCATCGGCTGGTTCGCCGCCGGGTACTCGCTCAAGGCCGCCGGGATCGTGGCGGCCGGGGCCGCCGGCGCTGCGGGGGCGGGAGCTGGTGCCGCTGCCTCCGGAGGCGCGGGCGCCTCGGGTGCTTCTGGCGCCTCCGGGGGCGCGGCCAGTGGGGCCGGTGGGGCTGGTGGGGCCGCGGCGTCGGAGGGTCTTGGCGCCCTGGCGAAGGCGGGGATCGCGACGACGGTGGCCGTGGCGGCGGCCGCCGGACTGATGTGGGCCCTCGCCCATGATCCCGAGCCCGTTCCGAAGCACGAGGCGAAGCCCCCGGCCGAGGAGCCCGTCGTACCTCTGAAGCCCACTCCGTCACCGAAGCCGAAGTTTCCGGCCCCGCCCGGGCCGGAGCAGCCCGGGCCGGAGCAGTCCGCGCCTCCGGACAGGCCGTCCCTGAAGCCGACGCCTCTGAATCCCACGACGAACCCCACGACGAACCCCGCGACGAAGCCGAAGCCGACGCCGACGCCTTCCAAGCCCAACGCCCCGGTCCCGCCGACGTCCACTCCGGACCCCACGCCCAAACCCCGGCCCAAGCCCACCCCGCCGCCTCCGCCGGCCCCGCGGGTGTACCAGGTCAACCAGCTGGAGTACGGCGTCTTCGGCGACCACACCAGGCCCGAGGTGCGGCTCGGACTGAGCAGTTGGCTCTGGCAGCGCTGGGGCATGTCCATCGGCGGCACGCGGTACGCGCACGGGGTGACCGTGCACGCCGCGTCCTCCGTCACCATCGACCTCAACCGCCAGTGCAGCGCCTTTGACGCGATGGTCGGCATCGACAATCTGACTCTGGGCCCGGCGGCGGCGCGCTTCTCGGTGTACGGGGGCGGTGGGCGGCTGTGGCGGTCCCCGGTGATGCGCGCCGGAGCCGCGGCCGTACCGGCGCATGTGCCGATCGCCGGGCAGAAGACGATCCGGCTGGTCGTGGACCCGCACACGCCGTTGGACTCGGTGGCGCTCGTGGACTGGGCCCAGTCGCAGATCAGCTGCCGCTGACCGCCTCCGGCTTCCCCGCGTCCTCAAGGAGGTCGATGACCTGGGTGACGGTGAGCGCGCGGCCCGCTGCGCACTCGTTCTCGTAGCGCCGGATTCCGAGCTCGGCACGGGCGCGTGAGCGGATTTGGTCGGCGTCCGTCTGTTCCGGTACGGAGCGGGGGCTGTGCGAGCGCCAGGTGTCGGTGGCGGCCAGGACCCGGACGGCGAGCGTGAGTTGGCCGTTCAGCGTGAGTACGCTCGCGGCGCTGTCGGCCAGCAGGGCGGTGATGAACTCCGCGCAGTGGGCGTCGCGCGCCTTGCGGAGTGCGGCCGCCAGGCCCTGTAGCGCCGCTGCCGGCCCGGTCGCCGGCTCGTACGCGGCGATCCCGGCGTCCACACCGTCGAGCACCGCCGCGAATTGTGGTGGCGGGCTGCCGTTCCCGCTCAGTTCGCGTGCCTGGTCCATCAGGCTGCGGGCCCGGGGTATCTCGCCGCGCTCCAGCGCGATGGCGGCGCGCATCATGCAGACATAGGCGCGGGTGTCCTGGACGTGGTAGCGCTCGGCCTCCTCGGCCGCTTCGTCGAAGCCCTTCTCGGCGGCCGCGGTGTCACCGGCGCGGTAGGTGAGTTCGGCGAGGCGGGCAATGAGGAACGGGGCTTCGGCGTATGCGCCGACCTCGCGGGCGAGTGCCAGCGCCTCCTCGTACGCGATGCGGGACTCCGCGTACCGGCCGCGCATCATTCCCGCCTCGGCCGCCGCGCTCGCCACCTGTGCGCGCATCCAGCGGTCGCCGACACGGCGGCTCACCTCGCGCAGCACGGCGAGGTCCTCGTCGATGCCGGGCATGCCGCCGGGCATGTCGACGACCAGGTGGGTGCGGAACATCAGCGTGACGCCGTACTCCCATTCGCCGCCGTACGCACGGGCGTTGACGACGGCGGCATCCAGCAGCTCACGGACGTCCTGCGCGTCGCCGGTGAGGTACGAGGCCATCGGCCAGAGCAGTCCGGGGAAGCGGGCGGCCTCCGGTCCCGGCCGGCTGAAGGCGTCCTGCACACGGCGCAGCAGGGCCATCAGCTCAGCATTCTCCCGCAGCATCTCGGCCGGTCGGCTCTCCACGGCGAGGAAGAACCTCAGCATGACCAGATTCATCCGGGGCCAGTAAAGGGGGTTGTCCTCGTCGACCGGGTCCGGGCCGAGGCGTACGGTGCGCTCCACCCAGGACAGGCCTTCGGCGCGGTAGTTGCGCAGCCACCAGAACCAGCCCATCCCGAAGACCAGGCGCAGCGCAGTCTCTTCGTCGCGGGTCTCGACGACGGCGCGGTGGACGGCGGCGCGGATGTTGTCGAGGTCGGCTTCGATGCGGCCGATCCAAGGGAGCTGGTCGCCGGAGCGCAGGCGCGGCTCTGCCTCCTCGACGAGGGCGGCGAAGTGGGCGGTGTGGGCGCGGGCCGCGGCGTCCCGTACGGCCGGGGTCTCCGCGGCGCGCTCCGTGGCGTACTCGTGAATGGTCTCCAGCAGCCGGTAGCGCATCTCGCCGTCGCTGATGGGTGTGGCGGTGACGAGGGACTTGTCGACGAGTGCGCCGAGGTGGATGGCGGCGTCTTCGTCGCAGACGGCTTCGGCGGCGGGGAGATCCCAGCCGCCGGCGAAGACGGCGAGTTGGCGCAGAAGGGTGCGTTCGGGGTCGTCGAGGAGGTCCCAGGACCAGTCGACGACGGCGCGCAGGGTCTGTTGGCGCGGCAGTACGGTGCGGCTGCCGCTGGTCAGCAGGCGGAAGCGGTCGTCCAGGCGGTCGGCGATCTGGCGCGGGGTGAGCATCCGCAGCCGGGCGGCGGCGAGTTCGATGGCGAGCGGCAGTCCGTCGAGACGACGGCAGATCTCGGCGGCCGCGGCGGCGGTGGCCTCATCGGTGTCGATACGGAAACCGGGCCTGGCCGCCGCGCCCCGCTCGGCGAGCAGCCGCAGCGCCATCGGATCCGGCAGCGGTTCCACCGGGCGCACCAACTCGCCCGGCACGCCCAGCGGTTCCCGGCTGGTGGCGAGGATGCGCAGGTGGGGGCAGTGGGTGAGGAGGGTCTCGGCGAGTTCGGCGGCCGCGTCGACGACATGCTCGCAGTTGTCGAGTACGAGGAGGAAAGGGCGGTGGGCGAGGTGCTCGACCAGCCGGTCGGTGGGGTCGGCGGGCAGGGGCTGGGCCTCGCGGGCGATGAGGGTGGTCTCACGCAGACCGAGCGCGGACAGCACGGCGCCGGGCAGGGCGGAGGGGTCGTCGAGGGGTGCGAGCTCGACAAGCCAGGCGCCGTGGGGGGCGGCGGCAGGGGCAGCCTCCACGGCGAGACGGGTCTTCCCCGACCCGCCTGGGCCGGTGAGGGTGACGAGGCGGGAGCGGGTCACGTCGGCGCGGATGGCACGGAGTTCGCTGTCACGGCCTACGAAGGAGGTGAGGCGAGGGCGGATATTGCCGTGGCTCCGCGGGGGCTCGGGCAGCGCGGGAGCGTGGAGCAACTCCTCGTACAGCGATGTCAGTTCGGGCCCGGGGTCGGCGCCGAGGCCGTCGGCGAGTGCCCGGCGGGCCTCCTCGTACGCGACAAGGGCGTCGGCCTGGCGGCCCTCGGCGCGCAGCGCGCGGATGAGCAGCGCGCGGAACGGCTCGTGGTACGGGTGCGCGGCGGTGAGCTCCTGCAGCTCCGGTACGAGGGTCTGGGTGGCACCGCGCCCGAGGTCGGCCATGATGCGCTGCTGGATCGCGGCAAGCCGTTGGGCCTCGGGGCGGGCGGCGTGCTCCCCGTCGGGCAGATCGGCGAGTGCGGGGCCGCGCCAGAGGGCGAGGGCGGTACGGAGGGTGCGGGCGGCGGTTTCCGGCTCGGCGAGTTCGGCGGTCGCCCGGCGGGTGAGGCGCTCGAACACGTACAGGTCGACGTCGTCCTTGGCAGCGGCGAGACGGTAGCCGCCGGGGGCGCTCTCGACGGCGTCCTTGCCGAGGGCACGCCGGAGCCTTCCGACGAGGGCCTGGAGGGCGGCGGGGGCGTCGTGCGGTGGCTCGCCGCCCCATACGTCGTCGACGAGCTCGCCGACGGACACGGCGCGGCCGACCCGCAGAGCGAGCGCGGCAAGCAGCCGCCGGAGCCGCGGCCCACCGAGGGGCAGGACGCCGCCGCGCTCGTCATGTGCCTCGGTGACGCCGAGGATGAGATACCGCACGGGGCCCATTGTGGACCGGGGGCGCGGTGGAGCCGGTGGGGTTCGGGGGCGTGGGGGTGTCTCCCCGGCGCCGTTCCCCGGCCACACCCGCTCTGCGCGGGCGGGCCTGTGGCGTTCAGGGGCGGGGGGACGCGCAGCGGGTGGAGCCAGGACGTAGACCGTGATGTGTGGCGCACAAGGAACAGTCACCCTCCGGCCACCCCCCAACGCGCCGTAAATCACGCAGTCCCGGCGCAACCCCGGAGCGGACCCCAAACGGCCACCGCAGCAAGACCGGACACCCCCGCACGCCGACCCACCCCAGGCGCGGCCACCGCAGCAAGGACCGGGCTCCCCGGGCGAGGACCCCCGGGCGCGGCCACGCAGCAAGGACCGGGCATCCCGCCCCCGCCCAGCCCGCCGCAAGGCGACCCGCTCCCTACGACCGCAGTGTCGGCCTCGGCGGGACCCCTCCCGCCACCGCCCGCTGGCGTGGCGCCGCCGTGCCCGTCCAGCACGTACCCCTCCGCGAGAGCAACCTCCGCAGCCACAGCTCCGTGGAGATCAGGTCCGCCAGCCCGTCCAGCGGCACCGGTTCGCCCTCCGACGCCGCGCGCAGCGCCTTGCGGACCACCCGGGCCTCGACCAGGCCCGCGTCCGCCAGCAGCGGCGCGTCGAACAAGGCGATCAGGTGCGGGAGCGACACCCGCAGACCCTTCCGTGCCGCCGCCGACGACGAAGCGTGCGTCGTCGCGCCCCAGCCCGGGGGCAGATCGTGGATGCCCGCGCCCGCCAGCACCGCGCGGAGGATCGCCGCGCGGGCGCCCGGCCGGACCCGCAGCGATTCGGGGAGGTCGCGGCAGGCCCGTACAACCTGGTTGTCGAGGAACGGGGCGTGCAGGCGCTGGCTGCGGATCTCCGCCGCCTGCTCCAGGATCCGCTGGTCCGTCGCGTGGCGGGCCAGCGCTGCACGCGCCCGGGCCTCCCCGGGGCGCTGCACGGACGTCGGCCGCGTCGCCCCCTCCATCAGACGAACCGATACTTCGGCAAGCGCCTCGCCCGTCAGCCAGCGCGCCGCAGGACCAGGCCTCGACCAGGCCAGGGCGGCGAGCGAAGCGCCCAGCGGACCGTTGGAGAGTGCGCGGGCGGGACGGTTCGCCTCCAGCAGCCGGTCCGCCGCCGTCTCCAGGCCGGTGCGGTACGGCGTACGGGCAAGGCGCCGCGCCGCCCGGTACACCGTCAGCGGGATGAACAGCGACTGCGGCGAAGGGCCCTCGGCGCGCGCCAACGCCGTGACCGGACGCACCAGATGACGCCGCCGCCGGTCCAGCAGCAGGTCCGCGAGGCGCGCCGGATGCGCGTCGAGCACCTGCCGCGCGCCCGCCCCCGTGAAGTGGTCCGCGCTGCCCGCGGCCAGCCGTCCGCGGTGGCGTTCCGCGGTGATCAGCGACGGGGCCGGCTCGTCCGTCAGAGGCCCGGCGTCCAGGCTCGCGTACGGCAGCCCCTCCTCCGCCGCCGCGACCACCACATGGTGCAGCCGCGGGTTGGAGGCGATCGCCCGCGCCCGTTCCAGTTCGTCCTCGCGCCCACCCGTGGCCAGGTCGTTGAAAGTGACCGCCAGCAGCCGCTCGCCCGCGCCCGTCCCATGGCCGAGTACCGTGCCCGGTCTGCCCGGCAGCCCCGCCGCCAGCAGCGCCAGCGTGCCGGACGCGCTGCCGCCCGACAGGTCCGCGCCGATCCCTGGCGTCGGCCCGGCCCGGCCGCTCCGGGCGGCCCGCCGCTCCGCCGGACCCATCCCCGGCACCGGCCCGGGATCCGGCGGCAGCGTCTCGGGCGCGTGCCGCGGCGCGGTGAGCCTGGCCCGTACCGCCTCGATCAGTGCGTCGCGTACGCCGTCGATGGCGCGCTCCGCCTCGATCTGCGGCCCGGCGACGGCGAGGGACGCCACCGGCTCGTACCCGGTGATCTCACGCGAGCCCTCGCGCAGAATCAGCGCGTGCCCCGGCGGGATGCGCTTCACACCGTCGTACGGCGTCGAGTCGCGCAGCGCCTCCGGTGTCTCCGGACAGGCGAGCAGTGCCGCCAAGTGCCCGATGTCCAGCTGCGCTTCGATGAGGTCGGCGAGCGGGAGCGCGGCGGTGGCGTACGCGGTGCCGTTCGCCCACGGCGTGTAGAAGACGGGTCTCGCCCCGGCCAGGTCGCCGGCGATCGTGATCCGGCGGCCGACCTGTACGACGGCGGTGTAACTGCCGGCCCAGGCGGTCAGATGCCGCAGCGCCCCGCCGCGCGCCGCGAAGAGCCCCACCTTCAGCTCCTCGTCGCTGGCCGCGCAGCAGCCGAGCACCGCGAGCTTGGTGAAGGGGTCGACGGTGACGACGCGCACCTCGTCGGGGCGCCAGTCGCCGACCGCCCAGAGCGGATCCGGGTCTCCCCACAGGAGTTGGGCACCGACGGGGTGGACGGTGCCGGCGTCGTCGGACGTACCGACAGCCCCGGCCGTACCGAAGTTTGCGGCGATACTGCTCCAGCCCACCAACCACCGCATGCCGCCTCCACAGGCTGTGGACAAACTCAGACCCACCGGACCTCGGACCACCGGGCCGTAACCGCTCGGGCCTCAGCCGTTCGGGAACATGCTGCCACGAAGGCGGCGCACAGGAGGGGCTCCGGGTAGCGCGCGCAAAAAGGGAACGCGCCCCTGGCATTGGCGATTTGACGACGGCCGGGAGGAGGAAGGGGCGAGCGACCAGCGCTCAGACGGGAGCAAAACAGACATGGAGGACAGTCGGCATTCAGCCATTCTCCGTGCCGCACATGTGTGCCCCACCCGTGCATACGACAGTCCGGGAGGCGCTGTTCGCCCCCCGGACCCGTCCGCCGCCCGCGGGGATTGAGGCGGCGGTGTCCCCCAGCCCACTGGTTCCGATACTCAGTGGGCCGACCCACGCAGCACTCATGGAAGCGCTCCCCCACCAGCGCGGCCAGAGCGCACGGACGGGCGCACAGCCACACACCCGGAGCACGACGACGAGGTGCCGTCGGCAGATCGTCTGCTCCAACGCACAACAATCTCGCCATAGGGAACACCGCCCCTTAACGGTCGGGATGCGGCGAACTACGCTGTGTTTACTGATGTTCTCCCCAGGGGCGCATATTCCGAGGGGTCCGGCCAGGAGCTTTTGCAGCCGGGATCCCGGAGCTGTCCGGAGCTGTTCACCAGGGGAGGACACAGCACGAATGCCGTGCGCCCAGCAGCGACGCGGCGGCCGTCTGTGTGTCGAGGGGTGGCGCATGTCCAGGGAGCAACGCGGGCCGAACGACAAACTCGGCACCGTTCTCGCCCTCGCGGGAATCAGCAACGCCGGCCTGGCCCGGCGCGTCAACGACCTCGGCGCGCAGCGCGGTCTGACCCTTCGGTACGACAAGACATCCGTGGCGAGGTGGGTGTCGAAGGGCATGGTGCCGCAGGGCGCCGCACCCCATCTCATCGCTGCGGCCATCGGCGCCAAGCTCGGGCGTCCGGTGCCGCTGCACGAGATCGGTCTGGCGGACGCCGACCCGGCCCCCGAGGTCGGGCTCGCCTTCCCGCGCGATGTGGGCGAGGCGGTGAAATCAGCCACCGAGCTCTACCGCCTCGATCTGGCGGGCCGGCGGGCCGGCAGCGGCGGCATCTGGCAGTCGCTGGCCGGTTCCTTCGCAGTGAGCGCTTACGCGACGCCCGCGTCCCGCTGGCTGATAACGCCCGCCGACTCCTCGGTGGAGCGGTCCGTGTCGGTGGACACCGCGGAGGACACTCCCGCCCGCGTGGGCCACAGCGATGTGGCCAAACTCCGGGAGGCGGCGGAGGACGCGCGCCGCTGGGACTCCAAGTACGGCGGCGGGGACTGGCGTTCGTCGATGGTGCCGGAGTGTCTGCGGGTTGACGCGGCCCCGCTGCTCCTCGGCTCCTATTCGGACGAAGTGGGCAGGGCGCTGTTCGGTGCCGCCGCCGAGCTGACCCGGCTGGCCGGGTGGATGGCCTTCGACACCGGGCAGCAGGAGGCGGCGCAGCGGTACTACATCCAGGCGCTGCGACTGGCCCGCGCGGCCGCGGATGTTCCGTTAGGCGGCTATGTGCTGGCTTCGATGTCGCTGCAGGCGACGTACCGCGGATTCGCGGACGAGGGCGTGGATCTCGCGCAGGCGGCGCTCGAGCGCAATCGCGGCCTCGCCACCGCCCGCACGATGAGCTTCTTCCGGCTGGTGGAGGCGCGGGCGCACGCGAAGGCGAGCGACGCGGTGGCGGCCGGAGGCGCGCTGAAAGCGGCGGAGGGCTGGCTGGAGCGCTCACGGGCGGGCGATGCCGACCCGACGTGGCTGGGCTTCTACTCCTACGACCGGTTCGCCGCGGACGCTGCCGAGTGCTACCGCGATCTGAAGGCGCCGCGCCAGGTGCGTCGCTTCACGGAGCAGGCGCTGTCGCGGCCGACGGAGGAGTTCGTACGGTCGCACGGGCTGCGGCTCGTGGTGTCGGCGGTGGCCGAGCTGGAGTCCGGGAATCTGGACGCGGCGTGCGCGGCGGGCACGCGCGCGGTGGAGGTCGCGGGGCGGATCTCCTCGGCGCGGACCACGGAGTACGTACGGGATCTGCTGCACAGACTCGAACCGTACGGCGACGAGCCGCGGGTCGTGGAGCTGCGGGAAAGGGCCAGGCCACTGCTGGTCGCTCCGGCGTAGGGCACGAACCCACTGGTTCAGCTGGTTTAAGGCCATTGTCAGTGGGCCAGTGCACTATCGGGGTGGGAGGTGACGCGGTGACGGCGTCCGGACAGGGCTTCGGGCAGGTCCACGGGCATGATCACGGGCAGGTCCATGGGCAGGGCTTCGACTGTGACGTGCTGGTGATCGGCGGCGGGATCGTCGGCCTGTCGACGGCGTATGCGCTGACGCGCGCGGCTCCCGGGACCCGGGTGACGGTCCTGGAGAAGGAACCGGGCCCGGCCAGGCACCAGACCGGGCGGAACAGCGGAGTGATCCACAGCGGGATCTACTACCGGCCGGGGTCGCTGAAGGCACGGTTCGCGGTGCGCGGCGCGGCGGAGATGGTGAAGTTCTGCGCGGAGTACGGCATCGAGCACAAGGTCACCGGCAAGCTGATCGTCGCGACGGGGCGGGACGAGCTGCCACGGCTGCACGCCCTGGTCCAGCGCGGCCGTGAGAACGGCATTCCGGTACGAGAGCTGGGCGCGGCGCAGATCACGGAGTACGAGCCGCAGGCGCGCGGGCTCGCGGCGATCCATGTCGGGACGACGGGGGTGTGCGACTTCGGGGCGGTGGCGGCACAGCTCGCGGCGGCGTCCGACGCGGACATCCGGTACGACGAGCAGGTCACCGCCATTGACCGCCGCGCATGGGGCGTCGCTGTGCGCACGGCATCGGGGACAGTGGTCCGGGCGAGGGTGCTGGTGAACTGCGCGGGGCTGCAGTGCGACCGGGTCGCGCTGCTGGCGGGCGACGAACCGGGTATGCGGATCGTCCCCTTCCGGGGTGAGTACTACGAGCTGGCCCGCCCCGATCTCGTACGCGGACTGATCTACCCGGTGCCGGACCCGGCGTTCCCTTTCCTCGGGGTGCATCTGACGCGCGGCATCGACGGTGGCGTCCATGTCGGCCCGAACGCGGTCCCGGCGCTGGCCCGCGAGGGCTACAGCTGGTCGGCGGTCCGACCGCTGGAACTGGCGGGGACGCTCGGCTGGCCGGGGACATGGCGGATAGCCCGCAGGCACTGGCGGTACGGCGCGGGTGAACTGCACCGCTCGCTGTCGAAGCGCGCGTTCGCGACGGCGGTACGGCGGCTGCTGCCGGCGGTGACGGCGGACGATCTGCGCCCGGCCGCGTCGGGCGTACGGGCGCAGGCGGTCCTGCGGGACGGCACACTGGCCGACGACTTCCTGATCCGCGAGGCACCACGCACGGTGCATGTGCTGAACGCGCCGTCCCCGGCGGCGACGGCGTCCCTGCCCATCGGCAGAGAGGTCGCACGCAGGGCCCTGACGGCGTTGGCGGACGGCCGCTTGGCGCGTGCGGGGAGGTAACGACAGCCCCGGTCCCGCCCGCTGGGGGGACGGGCACCCGCGCCCAGACCCAGCCCCAGGCGCGCCCCCAAGCCCGGCCACCAGGCCCGGCCCGCCAAGGCCCAGCCCCGAGGCTCGGCTCCCAAGGCCCAGCCCCCAGCTCGACCCCAGGCTCGACCCCAGGCTCGACCCCGGGCTCGGCTCCCGGCGACGGTCACCCCCGCCCCCGCCGTAGAATCAGGCCATTGTGTCTGAGCTCCGAAACCCCACTTCTGACGACGCCCCCCGGCCCCCCATACGTGCCAAGGGCGAGCCCCGCTTTCCCGGTGGGCCCGCTGCCGATCCCGCCGGGTCGCATCATGAGCGGCGCATTCGCAGTTTCCAGCCACGCCGCAGCCGCGTGACCGTCGGGCAGGCCGATGCCCTGGAGCGGCTGTGGCCGATCTGGGGCATGGACATCGACGGGCACCGCGTCCTCGACCTCGACGAGATGTTCGGCGGACTGCCCGTCGTCCTCGAGATCGGGTTCGGGATGGGCGAGGCCACCGCGCAGATGGCCGCCGAGGACCCCGGCACCGGGATTCTCGCCGTCGACGTGCACACTCCCGGGCAGGGGAATCTGCTCGGTCTCGCGGAGCGGAACGGACTGTCCAACATCCGGGTCGCCAACGGTGACGCGATCATCCTGCTCAGAGAGATGCTCGCGCCCCGTTCGCTCGACGGGATGCGCGTCTACTTCCCCGACCCCTGGCCGAAGAAGCGCCACCACAAGCGGCGGCTGATCCAGCCCGAATTCCTCGGCCTCGCCGCGCGGTGCCTGAAGCCCGGCGCGGTCCTCCACTGCGCGACCGACTGGGAGCCGTACGCCGAGCAGATGCTCGAGGTGCTCTCCGCGCACCCGGACTTCGAGAACACCCAGGAGGACGGCGGCTTCGCCCCCCGCCCCTCGTTCCGCCCGCTCACCCGATTCGAGGGGCAGGGCCTGGACAAGGGCCACAAGGTGCACGACCTGCTGTTCCGCCGACGGGTGGGCACCACCGTCCCGGACGCGTAACCCTCAGTAGCCCCGGGCACCATCGCCAGTGTCCGTGGCTCTCGTTAGGGTCAATGGGTGTCCGAGTCGTCCCCGCAGCACCTCCCACCGCATCCGGCGGTCCCGGCGTTCGATCAGCAGCCGCTGTTCGACGCCGTGCCGGAGCGTTCCCGGTGGCGCTACAAACCGCGTCGAGTCTCCCGGCTCTGGCACAGCAAGGCGGTCCGGGCCGGAGTGCTGATCACGTTCCTCGCCCTCTCCGGCCTGGTGATCCTCTCCCTCGTACGTGACCAGACGGGCACCCAGGGCTTCCTGGTCGGCCTGGGTCTCGCGACGCTGCCCGTCCCGCTCCTGATGGCGGCCTTCCGCTGGCTGGACCGCGTCGAGCCGGGCCCCTGGAAGAATCTGCTCTTCGCCTTCGCGTGGGGCGCCTTCGCCGCCGCCCTCGTCGCGATCATCGCGAACTCCTTCGCCACCCGCTGGATAGCCACCGCCACCGCGGATCCGGCGAGCGCCGACACCCTCGGCGCGACGGTGATAGCCCCGATCGTCGAGGAGAGCGCGAAGGCCGCCGCGATCCTGCTCATCTTCATCTTCCGCAGACGGGACTTCACCGGAATCGTCGACGGCGTCGTCGTGGCCGGCTTCACCGCGACCGGCTTCGCCTTCACCGAGAACATCCTCTATCTGGGCAACGCCTTCGGCGAGGACCAGGAGATAGGCACCTCGGGCCTCACCTCGATGACCGCGGCGACCTTCTTCGTACGCGTCGTGATGTCGCCGTTCGCACATCCGCTCTTCACGGTCCTGACGGGTATCGGCTTCGGGATCGCCGCGCTCGCCGCACAGCGCCAGAAGATCCGCCGCGTCGCACTGCCGCTGCTCGGTCTCGTCCTCGCCATGGGCGTGCACGCCCTGTGGAACGGCGCGTCGTCGCTGTTCGGCCCGCTGGGCTTCTACGGCGTGTACGGGGCGTTCATGGTGCCGGCCTTCGGCCTGCTGACCTGGCTGGCGATCTGGACGCGGCAGCGCGAGCTGCGCACGATATCCGCCGAGCTGCCCGCGTACGCCGCGGCCGGCTGGCTCGCGGGGGACGAACCGCGCGCGCTCTCCTCGATGCGGGCACGCACGATGGCGCGCGACTTCGCGCGGCGGACGTACGGTCCGGCCGCGGCGCACGCCGTATCGGAGTACGAGACGTTCGCGACCTCCCTGGCCTTTCTGCGCCACCGGGCCCATCGCGACGCGGCGGGCCCTGACTTCGTGGAGCGCGAGCAGGAGCTGCTGCACCACCTGTGGCAGCGCAAGGAGGTGGCCGCGCCCGCGCTGACCTACGCGGCACGGGCGACGGGCCGGGTGTGGGTGCCACCGCCGTACCGCGACTACGGCGGCTACAACCCGTACCGCTCGTAGGGCACTCTCAGGCGGACGCCGCCGTCAGCTCGGCCAGCTCCTCGGCCGTCAGCTCCAGGTCGGCGACCGCCAGCAGGGCGGGCAGCTGCTCGACCGTACGGGCCGAGGCGATCGGCGCGGCGACGGTCGGCTGCGCAGCCAGCCAGGCGAGCGCGACAGTCGCGATCTCGGCACCGCGCGCCTCGGCGACCTTGTCCAGCGCGGCGAGCACGGCGACGCCCCGGTCGGTCTTCAGATGCCCGGCCGCGCCCTCGGCCCGTGGGCTCCGCACCGTCGCACCCGGCCGGTACTTGCCGGTGAGGAAGCCGGAAGCGAGCGAGTAGTACGGGACGGCGGCGAGACCGGCGCGGGCGGCCGTCTCCTGGCGCTCGCCCTCGTACGTCTCGCGCGAGACGAGGTTGTAGTGCGGCTGCAGCACGGAGTAGCGGGCCAGACCCTCGCGCTCCGAGAAGTCCAAGGACGCCTGGAGTCGCTCGACGCTGAGGTTGGAGGTGGCGATGGCGCGGACCTTGCCGTCCTTCACCAGCTGGTCGAGGGCGGTGATGATCTCCTCGACGGGGACGGCCGGGTCGTCGAAGTGCGTGTAGTACAGGTCGATGTAGTCGGTACGCAGCCGACGCAGCGACTCCTCGGCCGCGGCCACGATATTGGTGGCGGAGAGGCCCCTGTACTGGGGGTGGGCGCCGACCTTGGTGGCGACGACGACCTCGGAACGGTTGCCGCGCGCGGCAAGCCAGTTGCCGATGACGGTCTCGGACTCGCCGCCCTCGTTGCCCGGCCCCCATGCGGAGTAGACGTCGGCGGTGTCGATGAAGTTGCCGCCGGCGGCCACGTACGCGTCGAGCACGGCGAAGGACTGCGTCTCGTCGGCGGTCCAGCCGAAGACATTGCCGCCGAGGCAGAGCGGAAAGACGGCCAGGCCTGAGGAGCCAAGGGTACGGAGGGAAGTCATACCTTGATCAACAGCCAGACCGGGCCGCGCTATTCCGTCTACGCCAGGACTGCCGTGAGGTGCTCACGGCAGGACTGCCGGGCTGCGGTGCTCGATCAGACTGTGAGGCCCTTGCCCTGGAGCCAGGCCATCGGGTCGATGCCCGAACCGCCCGGGGTGTGCACCTCAAGGTGCAGATGCGGGCCCGTGACATTGCCGGTCGCGCCCACGCGACCGATCGTCTCGCCCGTCGTCACCTTCTGGCCCACGCTGACCGACATCGACGACTGGTGGCAGTACCAGACCTCCGTACCGTCCTCGAGCTCCAGGACCGTGCGGTAGCCGTACGAGCCCGACCAGCCCGCCGACTTGACGGTCCCGCCGTGCACCGCCTTGACCGGCGTGCCCGTCGGTGCGGCGAAGTCCAGGCCGGTGTGGTAGCCCGAGGACCACATGGAGCCGGCCTCGCCGAAGGTGGAGGTGATCGTGTACGCGGAGGTGGGCAGCGCGAAGTTCGCGGCCAGCTTGGCGAGCCGCTCCGCCTCCGCCTTGGCCTCCGCGGCCGCCTCGGCCTTCTGCTTCGCGGCCTCGGCCTTCGCCTCCGCCGCCGTCTGCTGCTGCTTCGCCTCCGCCGCAGCCTTCTCGGCGGCGAGCTTCTCCGCGGCCGACTTGGCCCCGGCGTCCGCCTCGGCCCGCTGCTGATCGGCCTGCTGAAGGATGCGGGCGCGCAGGGCCTCACCGGCGCCGGCCGCGCCCGTCTCCGCGTCCGCCTCGGTGCCGTCCTCCCCGGCGAGGGTCATCGCCGTGAGCGGCGAGGCGTTCGCGTTCCCCGACTGCGCGTCGGCGCCGTCGGACATCAAGGCACCCACACCCGGCAGTGACGCGGCGTCGGGCAGCTTGTCCTTGATCGAGTCCGGAAGGTCCGGCAGCGATATGGAGACCGGCGGCTTGTCCTGCGCGCTGGCCATACCGCCCGCGCCGACCGCTGCGATCACACCGACGCCGAGCACCGTGGAGCTGCGGGCGAGTCCGCCGCGCTGCTTCATGACACGGTGCCGGCCGCGCACCGGACGAACGGAGTCCTCGGTGGGGTTCCATTCCTCCCATGCCCGCTCCGCTACGTCGTCGCCGAAGAAGTCGGATTGAAAGGGGGTTTCGGGTGCGGGGGCAGGGCTTTTGGACGCCACGGAGGCGTACTCCTTTCCTTCCTTCTCGCCTACCGGGTTAGCTGACGGGTTCGGAGCAGGAAGGTCTCCTACGAGCGCTTCGACCGCGAACAAAGCGGCAAAAGGTGCCCGATTCACCCCAATTGGTGGTTCCCCGGTTCCCTTGCGGGATTCGGCGCGTGCGCACGGTGCCGTCTCTTGCGACGGCTGGGACAACCGCGCTGCGTTATCGAACGTTAATAGACGCCAGGGCCGGATTCCAAGCTGTTCCGACTATTCATTGAAGACATTGGCCTGGACTTACCGGGACACAAGCGGCCGGAGTCGGGCGACTTGATCGATGCCCGGACCGCACCGCACTTCTGACGGTGCTTCAAATGTAATGCGGAGGGGTGTCCTTCGACTACACACGGTACTGGCCGGTGTCTTCCTGCTCCCCTTTGATCACGCCTACGGTCCTGCGGCGCTCCGGCTGCCCGTCGAGCGGGCGGCTGACCGCCAGCAGCGCCATGTCGTCGTTGGGACCGCCGCCCGTATGCAGGCGTACATCGTCGACGATCGCGTCCAGCAGCTCCTCGGGGCCGGCGAAGAGCCGGCCGCCGAGCCGCTCGACGGGGTTGTAGAAGGTACCGTCCGCGTCGCGCGCCTCGGTCACCCCGTCGGTGTAGAGGAGCAGCGTGGCCCCGGCCGGGAGCGGATACTCGTCCGCCAGGTCCGGCAAGATCCCCAGATCACCCATTCCCAGCGGCAGCGCGTGCTCGGTCGGCTCCAGCTTGTCCAGATCGCCGTCGGCGTGCAGCACCAGCGGCTCCGGATGGCCACGGTTCACCACCCGCACCACGCCCTCGCCGCGCGGAATCTCGGCGAGTACGGCGGTGGTGAACCCCTCGAACACGTCCAGGGTGCCCCGTCTCGTCCCCTCGCGCGTGAGCGCCCGCTCCAGGCGCCCGGCGACGCCCTCGATCGATCTCTCCTGCTCGGCGGCCTCCCGGAACGCCCCGATGACCACCGCCACGGCCTCGACCGCCCCCATCCCCTTGCCCCGGACGTCGCCCACGACCAGCCGCACACCGTGCGGGGTGTCCTGTACGGCGAAGAGGTCACCGCCGATGAACGCGTCCGCCTGCGCCGCCTCGTACCGCGCGGCGATCTGCATCCCGCCGATCCGGTCGGCGGGGGTGGGCAGCACGGCGCGCTGCGCGGTCTCGGCGATGTCGCGGGCGGAGGCCAGGCGCCTGCCGCTGAGCCGTACCACCCGGTTGATGAAGAGCGCCAGGCCGGCGACGGTGACCACGGTGAACAGCTCGGTGTTCGCCGGGGTCGTGGTCAGGGTCCCGTTGTAGACGTGCAGACCCAGCACACTGACGACGGTGGCGATGCCGGTCAGCAAGGTGGCGGGAAAGGAGAAGAACGGCGCGGCGATCAGCGGAGCGGCGGCGAAGAGCGGAGATGCGGTGTACTCGGACGGGGTGAGGAGATCGAAGACCACGCCGGCAATGATCATCAGCCAGGGCAGCGCGAGGACAAGACGGTGAGCGCCGGCGCCGCCGTCCTGCTCTCGCTGCCCCACCAGTGATCTCCTGACCAGTCCAGCCACGGCGGCGGAAAGTACCGCGCTCATCCCAGGTTGGCCGTAGCCGCGCCGGGCTGCGACTCTCCGTCGGCCAACCGGGCGACGCCGACGGTTGGGGCCGGGTACGGACGGTTGGGGCCGGGTACGACAGTGGCCCGGCACTCTGATCGAGTGCCGGGCCACTGGCTGCAGTAGCGGGGACAGGATTTGAACCTGCGACCTCTGGGTTATGAGCCCAGCGAGCTACCGAGCTGCTCCACCCCGCGTCGGTGAACACAACCTTACGCCATCCGGAGCAAGATCAAATCCATTTTATGAGGCGGTCTGCTCCGAAGCCTCTCCGAAGGCTCCCCGCATGGCTGTGGCCCACGCTGCGCAGCACCCTCGCGGTCGGCCGTCCCGCGACGGACAAGGAACTGCTGAGGGTGCTGCGCAGCGGCACTGCGCGCTGTTTCAGCGGCGGCGCAGGCGGAGTGCGGTGAGCGCGCCGCCGGCCGCGATCAGTACCGCGGCGGTGATCGCCGCGTACCAGGTGGAGCTGGACGATCCGGTGCTGGCGAGGGCGCCGGTGGTGGTGACGGGGTCGTTCGCGACGGCCGCCGCCGAGGTCGTGGCGGAGGCGGACGGGGTGCCGGACGGCGTCGCGGACGCGGTCGGGGAGGGCGAGGCGGACGCAGTCGAGGAGGGGGTCGCGGTCGGCTTGCCGCTCGGGGCGGTGCCGCGCTCGGGGGCGACCGTGATCCTGCCCTGGGCCCCCAGGAACGGATGGATGTTGCCCTCGGTGAGCGACGTCGTCGCCTGCAGCGTGAGCTTGACCGGCTTCTGGATGCCCTTGAAGTCGATGACGCTCACGCGAAGGCGGGTGCGGTGCATGACGTAGCTCTTGCGGATGTCCGCCAGCTGCCACTTCTCCTCGCCCGCGAACTTCTTGACCCTGGTGTACTTGCCGTCCTCGCCGAGCTCATCGATCACCAGCTCAGGGATCTTCCCCGTGGAGCCGGGCTCCTCGACGACCTCCAGGGTGGTCCTCAGGTCGGAGTCGAAGGTCACCCCGCCCTTGAGCTGGTGGACGATGTCGACGTTGCCCGTCGTGCCGGGCTTGATGGGAGCGTTCTCGTCGGTCTCGAGCGTCATGGAGGCGGGCCCGGTGCTGATCTTCGGGCTGGCCTCGAAGACCAGGGTGTCGTCGTTCTGGCGCTGGGTGTGCTCGGCCAGGTCGTCGGCCAGGAGCTTCAGATTGCCGTTGTTGGACGGGTAGTTCTTGCCGAGGCCGACGGAGACCTTCCAGCTCAGCTCACCCTTGGCAGGTACCGAGAACGGGGCGTTCCTGCCCTTCTCGGCCGGGTAGAACATGCCCTGCGCGCCCGCGTCCTGCTGCCCGACGAACTCGTCCGTGGCCGGGGCGTTCACCGGCTGCACGTCGAAGACGATGTGCGAGGCCGCGATGGGGCTCGCGCCGTCCGTGTCGCCGATCATCCACGGCTGGAAGTCCACCGCCTTGTCCGCGGAGTTCTTCACGGTGAACGTGAAGGTCTCGCTCGCCCCGCCGCGGGTCAGCGGCCCGGACGGCGCCGGGGTGCCCAGCTCGATGGTGAGGGGCTTGCTCGAGGCCACCGGGGCGGCGTGGGCGCTGAGCGGGACAAGGGTGGTGCCGACGGCGGCGGCGACGGTGAGCGCGGCGGCGGAGGCGAAGCGAACGGACATGGTGGACTCCCCCCAAGGAATCGACTAGGGGCCGGACTGCCGGTGGATGGGCGACAGTCGGCCGTACCTAAGAGCAGCGCGGCACAGCGCCGCTGCAGACGGTGAAGCGAGATGAGCGAGATGAGAGAAATGAGCGGCCGGCTCGCAGAGCGCGCGCCGGATGAGAGATCGCCTTCCGTCCGGCCCTGCGCGGTCCCGGCTTGCGGCGATGTGCATATCTTCACCGCTCAAGATCGGCCGGGCAATCCCCGTACTGTCACCGCTTCGCAACAGCGTCCGGAAGGCGAAAATCCGCCTCTGACCTGGGAGTTGCCTCCAGTCGTCGGGTCCGGCTACGCAGGGGGCAGCAGCCGCGCGGCCCGCATCTGCAGGTAGCGCGTCTCCGGGACGCTGAGCGTGCGCTGTGCCGCCAACCGGTAGGCGGCTCGGGCGCCTTCGGCATCCCCGGCCTTCTCCAGCAGGTGTGCCCGTACGGCGTCGAGCCGATGGTGCCCCGCCAACCGGTCCTCCAGCTTGGCGACTTCGGCGAGCCCGGCCTCGGGGCCGTGCACCATGGCGACGGCCACGGCACGGCCGAGCTCGGCCATCGGCTCGGGGGCGCGGCGTACGAGGACGTCGTACAGAGCGAGGATCTGCGGCCAGTCGGTGTCCTCGGCACGAGCCGCCTCGTCGTGCAGCGCCGCGATCGCCGCCTGCAGCTGGTAGGCCCCGGCCGGCCCCTCGGACAGGGCCTCCTCCACCAGCGCGCTGCCCTCGGCGATCGCCTTCCCGTCCCAACGGCTGCGGTCCTGCTCGTCGAGCGGTACCAGTTCGCCGTGCGGTCCGGTGCGGGCCGCGCTGCGCGCGTCGGTGAGCAGCATCAGCGCCAGCAGCCCGGTCACCGCCCCCTCCTGCGGCAGGAGCCGGCGTACGGCCCGGGTCAGCCGGATCGCTTCGGCGGCGAGATCGGCGCGGTGCAGATCGCTGCCGGAGGTCGCCGTATAGCCCTCGTTGAAGATCAGGTAGAGCACCTGCAGCACGACCGCGAGCCGCTGATCGCGGTCCTCGCGCCCCGGCTGCCGGAACGGCACTCCCTTGACCTTCTGCTTGGCCCGGCTGATGCGCTGCGCCATGGTCGCCTCCGGCACAAGATGCGCACGGGCGATCTCGGCCGTGGTCAGCCCCCCGACGGCACGCAGGGTGAGCGCGATCTGCGCGGCCGGCGTGAGCTCGGGGTGACAGCACAGGAAGAGCAGGGTGAGGGTGTCGTCCTCGGACGGTGCGCGGCTCTCTCCGGGCGCGGGCGCCGTGAAGGCGTCTCGAGGCGTCAGCGCCGCGACCGTCTCCTCACGTCTGCGCCGGGCCTCGTCGCTGCGCAGCGCTTCCGTGAGCCGACGGGACGCGACCTTGATCAGCCAACCGCGCGGATTGTCGGGCCGGCCCGCATCGGGCCACTGCTGCGCGGCCGCGAGCAGCGCCTCCTGTACGGAGTCCTCGGCCAGATCGAAGTGCCCGTACCGGCGCACCAGCGCGCCGAGGACCTGCGGCGCGTGCAGACGCAGCAGGTCCTCGATGCCGGTCGTACCTCTCACACACAGCCTCCGCCGTCCTGGATGGGCCGGATGACCACCGGATAGGGGGGAGCCCCCTCGGGCGCCGGGCACGTCGCGACGCGCGCGGCGATCTCGGTGACCCGCTCCAGGCTCTCGCAGTCGAGTACCCAGTACCCGGCGAGCAGCTCCTTGGTCTCTCCGTACGGACCGTCCGTGATCACGGGCTTCCCGTCCTTGCCGGCACTGACGAAGCGGGTCTGCGCGGGCTCGGCCAGGCCGTTCCCGTCGACGAGCTCACCGGACTCGGAGAGGTCGTTGTTGACCTCGCCCATGAAGGCGAACATCGCCTGCAGATCCTTCTCGCTCCAGGCCGGGCTGTGCGCGGACGCCTGGCCGCGCATGGCCTCGTAGTCGGCCTGCGAGCCCTGGACCATCACCAGATACTTCATGGTTTCGCTCCCTCGGATGCGTTGCCGCCCCTTGCGGGCAACTCTCACAGGGGACGTCGCGGCCGATGACGGATTCTCGACACCTCGCGGAGAAATTTTCCGGAACTACTCGTCAGGACCACTCGCCCGGAACGTCGTCCGGGGTGTGCGGGCGGCCCGGCCTGTGGGAGTCGTCCCGCAGGACCGGCCTGTGTCATCCCGCGTTTTCGTCCATTCGGCCCGGCCGGACGTGCCCTCTCCGTCGCCATGAGCGGAAATGGATCAGGAGGCAGCAGCCCTCGGCGGCTACCAAACTGACGCAGGAGCACGGATGACAAACTCGTCGGAACCGCGGCAGGAACCGTCACCGGAACCTGCGCCGGAGGGCTCGGCGGCGGGCGGTCGGCCGCAGGGTTCGCCGGCGGGCGGTTCGGCGGCGACGCGGATCGCGAGGAAGGTGTCATCGGCAGTCCTCATCGTCCTCACGTGCATTCTCGTCCCGCTGTCCGTAGTGACGGTCTGGGTGCACGACATCGTGCTCGACACCGACCGGTACGTCGCCACAGTCGCCCCCCTGGCGAGCGATCCGGCGATCCAGGACGCCGCGGTGAATCGCGCCGTCCAGGCGGTGGACGTCCGCTTCGACGCCAAGGAATTCACTACCAATGTGGCTGACTGGCTTCAGTCGCAGGGGCTGCCGCCCCTCGCCGCGCAAGCAGTCAAGGGCTTCGCTCCGCAGGTGGCTTCCGCCGTCAACGGCGCGGTCGAGAAGGTTGCCCGCCGCTTCGTCGAGAGCGACCGGTTCAAGAAGGTGTGGACCACCGCCAACCGGATCGGCCACAACGCCGTCGACCACGCGCTCACCGGCAAGGGGCGCGGAGCGGTCGGCATCGAAGAAGGAACCGTCACCCTCAATGTCGGCACTGCCGTGGAGACCATCAAGAAGGACCTCGTCGACGCGGGGCTGAAACCGGCCTCGAAGATTCCCACCGTCAACAAGCAACTGGTCCTCTTCAAGTCCGACGAGCTCGCCAAGTACCAGAACGCCGCGCACGCGCTCGATGTGATCGGCAACTGGATGCCGATCATCACCGTGCTCCTCGGTGCGGCCGGTGTGCTGCTCGCCCATCACCGCAGGCGCGCCCTGGCCAAGACCGCCCTCGGCGCCGCCCTGGCCTGCCTGATCGTTGTCATCGCCCTGGTCGTCGGCCGTAGCTACTACCTCAGCCACCTGCCGCCCCAGGTGCTGTCCCACGCCGCCGCTGGAGCGGTCTACGACACGCTTCTGCACTTCCTGCGCGTCACGCTCCGCACCGTGATCGTGCTTGGCGTGATCATCGCTGTCGGCGCGTACCTGATCGGACCCGGCCGACTGCCCCGCGCGGCGCGGGACAGGGCCGACCGCACCGCCGACTCCGTGGCGGGCTGGGGCTATTCGCACGGAGTGCACACCGGCGGGGTGGGCACCTGGACGGAGAGCCACCGCCGCTGGATCAACGTCGGCCTGCTTCTCGTACTGGCCCTGATCTTCGCCCTGTGGAACCACCCCACGGCGCTGACCGTACTGCTCCTGGTCCTGATCCTCCTCGCGGCGCTCGCCGTGACCTCTCTGCTGGCCGCGACAGGCCGCCGGACGCAAGCGCCGAAGGACACCGGCACCCGCGCGGGGTGATGCGGCGCAGGCCGGAGCATCGCCTTCCACGGGTGAGCGCCGGACCACCGGAAGCGGCTTTTTCACCCGTTTCGGGTGATGCCCACTCACCCGCCTCAGCCAGCAGCACCAGTACGCGAAAACCCCCGTCGGCCGACCGCCCGACGCGCTGCCGCTCATCGACACCCGGCCGCCTGCCTGGCGATCATGAACAGGCGCGGTGAAGATTGACCTGTCGGTCCACGTGCCGTCGGCACGTTACACACGGTTCGCACGATTCGCGCGATACGTACGGTTGGCAGGACAAGGCAGCCGACAGCCAGATGGTGGTCGCATGCCCCGGAGCACAATCTCCGCAGCACTGGACGGCGGCGGAGCCCCCCATACCGCCCGGACACCGTCAGTCCACACGTCCGGAATCGGCACCACGGCGTCGCAGCTGCAACTGGCTCCGACCGGTGACCCACTGCTGGCCGCGAAGTTCTCCGTACCGTCCGTTCCAGGGACGTTCGTACGCCGCAAGCGCCTGCTGGACCGCCTCACCGACGGAACGGCGGGACCCCTGACCCTGATCACGGGCCCGGCCGGCGCCGGTAAAACCATGCTCGCCGCCTCCTGGGCGGTGGGTTCGACGCCACCGCACCCGGCGGTCGTGTGGCTCACCCTCGAGGACGACGACGGCGCGCCCGGCGTGTTCTGGACGTACGTCCTCGAAGCCATCCGTCACCACCAGGTGACGCTGCCCGACACCGTCGGCTCCCCCACGCGCGCCGACAACGTCGACCGTTCCCTGCTGGTCCGGCTGGCTTCCGCGCTGGCACGGCTGGATCAGCCGGTGGTTCTCGTACTCGACGGCCTCGACCAGGTGCCCGACCGCGAGGTGGCTTCGGGCCTGGACTTCATCCTGAACCACGCGGGACCGCAGCTGCGCCTGGTGCTGATCAGCCGGGTCGATCCGCTGCTCCCTCTGCACCGCTACCGCGCCGAGGACAGCATCGGCGAGATCCGCGGGGCCGACCTGGCGTTCACCCGGCACGAGACCGCGACGCTGCTGCGGCGGCACGGCCTGGTTTCGTCGGCGGAGACCGTCGACGCCCTCACCCGGCGCAGCGAGGGCTGGGCCGCCGGACTGCGGCTGTGCGCCCTGGCCATGCAGCGGAGCGACGATCCGACCGGCTTCGCCCGGTCGTTCGCCCTTTCGCAGAGTGCCGTCGCCGACTATCTGCTTGCCGAGGTCGTCGAGGCTCAGCCCGCCGCCACCCAGGACCTGCTGGTGCGTACGAGCATCCTGAACCGGGTGCACCCACAGCTGGCGAACCTGCTGACCGGACGCGAGGACGCCGAGGGGATCCTGGCCGGGCTCACCCGCGCCAACACCTTCGTCGAACCGATCGGTGACACACCCTGGTGCCGCTTCCATCCGCTGTTCACGGAGGTTCTCCACGCACATCTGCGCAGCCACCAGCCCGGCCTCGAACCGCAGCTGCATCGCCTCGCGGCCCGCTGGTTCGCCGACGCCGGCCTGGTCTCTGAAGCCATGGAACACGCGGCCGCGGCAGAGGACTGGGAGTGCGCCGCCGCCCTGATCGTCGATCACCTGGCCCTCGGCGGCGGGCTCACCGGCCCGGACAACCACCGGCTGGAGCGGCTCTTCGCCGCCATGCCCGCCGACCTCCCGGGAGCCGCCCCCTGGCTGCGCCACCTGCTCGAGCAGCGGCCCGAACTCACCAGTGGCCACCCTTGGCGCATCGAGCGCACGGCATCCGCCGACGGCACGCCGACTCTGAACGGCACGGCGCCCCTGGACGGCACGGCCACTCTGAACGGCACAGCGGCCCTGAACGGCACGGCGGCCCTGGACGGCGGGTCGGCGCAGGCGATTGTCGTCGAGTCGCTCAGCGACCGCGAATGCGACGTACTGCGGCTTGCCGCGGAGATGATGTCGACCGAGGAGATCGCCGCGGAGCTGTATGTGTCCGTCAATACGGTGAAGACACATCTGAGGAGCATCTACCGAAAGCTTTCCGTTTCCCGGCGCAGCGACGCGGTCCGCCGTGCGAGGGAGCTCCACCTGCTCTGACGGCGGCATGGGCTCTGCGTGCCTGCTCAGCTTGCGGGCTCACCTCAACCGGGTGATGCCGCACCGGCCGCACATCGGACACCATGCAAGGAGACGATTCCCCAGGAGCATCCAGGATCATTGGGAAGTGCGGGCCATGCGTTACGAGTTCCGCGTCACCGGCCTCCTGTCCACGCCGGTTGCAGAGGCCTTCCCCGAGTTGGCGGAAGTGCCCGCCCCACAGCAGACACTCCTCTTCGGCCCCGTCACCGACGAGGCGCATCTGTACGGGCTCCTCATGCGCTTCCAGGACTTGGGCCTGCACGTGGTCGAGATGCGCCGGCTGCCGGACTGACCCGGTCCGAAGAGGCGAGGAGGCCTCGCGATGAGTGCGACGACCCCGGACGTACATCTGACCCCGTACGAGCGGGCCGCTCGCGGCAAGGCAGCCCGCGACCGGATGCCACGCACCAGCCATGCCCTGTTCGAACCGCCGGCGAACCGGACCGACCCTGTCGAGATCATCGAACGCCAGTCCGCCGCTCGCGTGCCGGAGCTCGTACCCATCCGGTACGGCCGGATGCTGGAATCACCCTTCCGGTTCTACCGGGGCGCGGCCGCGATCATGGCCTCCGACCTGGGCGCCGCGCCCCACACCGGGATCGTCGCACAGCTCTGCGGAGACGCCCATCTGCTGAACTTCCGGCTGCTCGCCTCCGCCGAACGGCATCTGGTCTTCGACATCAACGACTTCGACGAAACCCTGCCCGGCCCGTGGGAATGGGACGTCAAACGGCTTGCGGCGAGCCTGGTGATCGCCGGTCGCGAGAACGGCTTCTCGCGGAAACAGCGCAGAGCCGTCGTACGGGGCGCCGTCGGCGCGTACCGGGACGCGATGCGCGGCTTCGCCCGGATGACCAACCTCGATGTCTGGTACACCCAGGCCGATGCCAACCAGCTCCGTGACCTCCTGCCGGAGCGGCTGGGCAAGGGCGCCCGCGACAGGGTGTCCCACGCGCTGTCCGCCGCACGCACCCGCGACACCCAGCAGGCGTACAGGAAACTCACGAAGGTCGTCGACGGCGAACGGCGGATCGCGGCCGACCCGCCGCTGATCGTCCCGCTGAGCGACCTGCTCCCCCACGTCGCGCGCCATGAGCTCGAGCAGCAGATCCGTCTGCTCATCAAGGGATACAGCCGCAGCCTCCCGTCCGACCGACGTCATCTGCTGGAACAGTTCCGGCTGGCCGACATCGCCCGCAAAGTGGTCGGTGTCGGCAGCGTGGGCACCCGCTGCTGGGTGCTCCTCCTGCTCGGCACGGACGACGAGGACCCGCTGCTGCTGCAGGCCAAGGAAGCCGACCAGTCCGTACTCGCCCCGTATGCCGGTGCCGGCGAGTACGAGCACCAGGGGCAGCGCGTCGTATCCGGGCAGCGACTCATGCAGGCGGCCGGTGACATCTTCCTCGGCTGGGGGCAGGCCACGGGCATCGACAGCGGGCAGCGCGACTTCTACGTCCGCCAGCTGCGCGACTGGAAGGGCATCGCAGTACCGCACCTCATGCCCCCGGACCAGCTCGAATACTTCGGCAGCCTGTGCGGCACCACACTGGCCCGCGCCCACGCCCGCTCCGGCGACCGGATCGCCATTGCCGCCTACCTCGGCAACAACGACAGCTTCGACCGGGCGCTCGCGGAGTTCGCCGAGCTCTACGCCGATCAGAACGAGCGCGACCACCAGGCCCTCACCGACGCCGCGCGCTCTGGACGAATCACTGCTGAGACTCTCTGACCCGATGGCGACCGGTGGGCGACCGGGTGGCGGCCCGATGGCGACCGGTGGGCGACCGGGTGGCGGCCGATCACACACGATTCACCCGTGACGGGTGAGGGCTCGCGCCGGGAAACGAGGAGGCTGGAAGGGAGCGGACCTGGAGTCCGACTGTGAGTGGCAGGAGGAGAGCTATGGATGGAGATCTGGTCCTGGCGTACGACTATCCCGTGCTGGGCGCCTTCTGGACCGTGATGTGGATCTTCCTCTGGGTCATGTGGCTGATGCTGCTCTTCCGGATCATCATCGACATCTTCCGTGACCACGAGATGAGTGGATGGGCGAAGACGGGATGGCTGATCTTCGTCCTCATCATCCCCTTCCTGGGTGTCCTGGTGTACGTGATCGCCCGCGGCAGGGACATGGGCAAGCGCGAACTCGAACATGCGCAGGCGCAGCGATCTGCCATGGACTCCTACATCCGTGAAACAGCCGGCGGTGCCGGCAGCGGGGTGGACCAGCTGGCCAAACTGTCCGAGCTCAAGGCCAAGGGCGACATTTCCGAGGCGGAGTTCGAGCGGGCCAAGGAAAAGCTCCTGCACTGAACCCGTGTACCGCTCTCGGTGTCGTGAGGTTCCCGGCAGGTCTGCCTGTCGGCAGCGGAGGTGGTGAAGAACCGGGTCGGACGCGAAACGGCCGACCCGCCGAAATCCGAAGCCGCCGCACCGGCAGGTGCGGGAACGGAGAACAACAGGGAGTAGAGGAATCACCATGTCGCAGACAACTCATCCACGGTCGACCCACGATCGCTCCGAGGCATCCCTGGCGGCTGCCGGCGGGCTCGTGGTGTTCGCCGCAGTAATGCTGATCATCGGCGGTATCCTCGACGTCTTCCGAGGCATCATGGCCATCGCCAACGACGACATCTTCGTCTCAACACCGCGCTATGTCTTCAGGTTCGATGTGACCGGGTGGGGCTGGCTCCATCTGATCCTCGGAGTCGTGGCCATCCTCGTGGGCGTCAGCCTGTTCAAGGCCCCGCTCTGGGCGCGGATCATCGGCATCGTAATCGCGGCACTGCTCATCATCACCAACTTCCTGTCCCTGCCGTACTACCCCTTCTGGTCGGTCATCGCGATCGCTCTGTACGCGTTCATCATCTGGGCGCTGTGCGTGGTGCGGCCGGACGAAATGACGGGGTGACGGCGCGTCCGGCGGCACATGCGGGGGTGCCGATGGTCAGGCCGCGTACCGGTCGCGTACGGCAAGGCGCACGAGGTCCGCTCCTGGGAAGGCGCGGACCTCGTGCGCTGCTCCGGCTGCGGGCGGTTGGTACCCGCCGCACAGCCACTGACAGAGGCACCGGTGACACACAACTCACCGACCGGGATCATGAGTTCATGCCACCACTCTGGATATCCTTCACGTCCGAAAAATCCAATGGCGACGTAACGCTCGGCGAGCTCGAGGCCTTCGTCAAAGCAGCTCTGGAGGCGGGAGCGCCAGCAACTCAGCCGGTCGTGATCGAGCGGGAGAACCCCCGCAAGACGTTGAAGTGGGTCGGCGTGGTGAAACCCGGCAAGTAGGGCCTGACGCAGGGCGCCCGATCCGATCACAACCTGCTGTCCTCGGGAGCCCTCGACCTGAAGCGCCGCCAATACCCGTGACGCGGGAAGGCCCCCACCGCTTCGGCAGTGGGGGCCTCATAACTTCCGGTACCAGAAGTCCCCTCTCCACAAGAGCCGGACCATCCGAGTCGAAGTGGTTGCTCTTCAGGACCGTGGTGTCGCGGCCCATTGGACGCTGCGGCCCAAGTTCTCACGACGCAGTGGATCGTAGATGTCGTCTCGGTCACTCACGCGAACGTCAATTCTCCCGGTACTGGCGCTATTCGGTTCCTGCCGGCAGACGACCTGGGCGATGGCCGGAAGAAGCAGACTCGCTCGAAGTGGCATGAAGTCCATCGAGGCGTACCCGCAGGCGATGCGCTTCCAACTCATCCTGACGGCCCCGACCCACTGCGCGAAAAGGTGATTCTCCACCTAGCCACGCACGCCGTGCGCCCAGCGCACGCCGCTGGCGTGCCACCAACGGCAGACTCTCTCGACTCGGACGACGTCGTCGCCGGGCCTGCTTGAGGTGTGCCGCAAGGCTGATGTACGGCCGACTAAAGCGTATTGCCGCTGAGCACGCGCAGAACACTTGACGCATCATTGGATGACGATGCCCCGCCGGTGCCGTCCGGGCGGGACATCCCCTGAGGGAGTCAGCCATCCGCCAGTGTGGTGGTCTCCGCCGAAAGGGGGCCGGAGATGAGATGGGGCGCGCAGTCGGGGCAGTCGTACACGGTGACGCCAGGTCCGCTCGTCCGCTCGATGTGGCGCACCGCGATAGGGGCGACGGATATCCGCTCGCACCGGCAACAGGAAGCGGCCGTCATGCCCCCACCGCCACTCGGATCGTGCGGCCGTCAGGGCGTATCTGTCTGCCGTGGATCACGGTTGGGCGCACGTCGATGCCGCGCAGCGCCATATCCAACGCCAGGCGGCGTTCAGCCTGAGCCCGACGTTCTGGGTCGTCCGGACGCTTGCGTGGCGAGGTGGTGACGTAGGGACGCACGGGGTTGATCGTGTCCGCAAAAGGCTGCCCGTCCGCCACCTCGCGGGCATAGGGGCTCTTGTGCTCCGGTAACGGCCGCCTGGGCCGCGAGAACAGAGAAGGCTCCGGCTTCGCGAGGCGTGTGACGTGTCCTCCTCGCTCTCATCGGCAGGGCGCTGTTTCGGTCACCTCCTGCGCCATCGCCGTGATTCCGTTGCGAGAGACTTGCAGGATCCCTATTCTCGTGGGCAACGCGTAGACGGAGACGAGTAACCACGGATCACGCGAGCAGAGAGAGCCGCCGGCAGCTGGGAAGGCGGACTCGCACCCCATGGTAAAGACCCTCCCGAGCGCGGGGAGAAACGGCCTTCAGGCCCAATGCCCCGCCGGTTTGCCCCCGTCATCGGGCTGAATGAGGCCGCCGCTGTCTGGCGGTGGCAAAGGCGTGGTGGCACCGCGAGTACCCTTCTCGCCCACGCCCCCAAGGGATCATGACGACGCCCCTGGAGGGCTGCGATGATCCACACCACTAGCCGCGTACTGGCTTCTGGCTTACGCGCACACCTCGACCAGACCGTCACGGTCTCCGGTTGGGTGAACGCGCTCCGGCTGCAGCGCAAGATGCAGTTCGTCATCCTGCGGGACCACTCCGGCATGGTCCAGGTGACCCACAAGCGCGACGGCGGCCCACTTGAAGCCGTCCTCGAGTCGCTTACCCCCGAGTCCTCCGTCCGGATCACCGGCCGTGTCGTAGAGGCTGCCCAGGTCAAGCTGGGCGGCCTGGAGCTTGTCCCCGAGACGGTCGAGGTGCTGAACCGGGCGGAGACGCCCCTGCCGATCGACGAGCACACCGGCCCCGAGCACCGGCTTGACTGGCGCTTCCTCGACGTACGCAAGCGGGCCAGCGCGCAGCTGGTGTTCACCGCGCAGACAACCCTGGAGCAGGGGCTGCGCGAGTACGCCATGCAGCACGGCTGCACTGAGATGCACACGCCGAAGCTGATGGGTACCGCCTCGGAGTCCGGCGCGGAGGTGTTCAAGCTCGGGTATTTCGACCGGTCGGCCTACCTCGCGCAGTCGCCCCAGTTCTACAAGCAGATGGCCGTGGCGGCCGGCATCGACCGGGTCTTCGAGATCGGTCCCGTCTTCCGGGCCGAGCCGTCGTTCACCTCACGCCACTCGACCGAGTTCACCGGCGTGGACGTCGAGCTGTCGTGGATCAATGACGTTGAGGACGTTATGGCCTTCGAGGAGCAGATGCTCGCCCACGCCATCGCGAAGGTCGCTGAGGTACACGGTGACACGATCCAGGAGATCTTCGGCGTCGAGGTCGTCGTGCCGGAGGCCCCGTTCCCCAGGATCACGATGGCCGAGGCGCAGGAGATCCTGCGGGCCGGAGGCTGGGACCCGGAAGGGCTCAAGGAAGACCTGGACCCGGAAGGCGAGCGCGCCATCGCCGCTCACATGAAGAAGCTCACGGGTCACGAGTTCGTGTTCATCACGCACTACCCGGCCAGCATCCGGCCCTTCTACCACATGCGTCCGGCGGACCGGCCGGACCTGACACTCAGCTTCGACCTGCTCTGGAAGGGCCTGGAGATCACCACCGGAGCCCAGCGTGAGCACCGCTCCGACGTGCTGCTCAAGCAGGCCGAGGAGAAGAGCATGAACACCGAGCCGATGCAGGACTACATGAACATCTTCCGGTTCGGGTGCCCGCCCCACGGCGGCCTCGGCGCTGGCCTGGGCCGGATCCTGATGGTCATGCTCGGCCTGGACTCGATCCGCGAGGCCGCGTTCCTGTTCCGGGGGCCGAACCGCCTCACCCCCTGAGCCAGAACACGCGCTGCTGCCCCACCGCCGACCTGGCGGTGGGGCAAGCAGGCTGGTAGCTCAGTATCGGGTGTGAGCCAGGTCGAGGGTCCACGCCTCAGCAGGGTGCTTGTCCCAGTGGTCGCGCAGAGCCAACTCACGGTCGGTGTACCGGCCACGGCGGCACAGACCGCCGTGGGCGAGGGTGACGCTGAGCGCGAGCGGCGATTCGGTGGTGACCCAATGCGGCGTAAGAGCGTGGCTCCACAGCTGGTCACCTGACTGCATCATCACCGACTGCCGGGCCGCCTCGTCGTGCGACGGAGGATCCTCGCCAGTGGTCTCACCGAGGACCGCGGCTTCCGGTGACAGGTACTTGTCGGGGTTGTGATAGCTGTGGAAGGTCTTGACCCCTTGGACCTGCCACACCAGACCGTGCGAGTTGTCGTTGTGGTAGGTCGAGGCAGCTCCTTCGCTGGAGAGGAACAGGATGGGTGCGCACCGCTGCCAGGTGAATCCTTGCGCCGATAGGTAGGTGCGCCAGGGGACCATGACCTCTTCCTGAAAGCCGTTCAGCAGCTCGCCGTAGAACCGGGCGAGGTTGAAGTGCACCAGGCGGAACGGCCACGTGGCGATCTCCTCGACCGGGGCTGTCCGGAATGTGGCGGTGCGGTCCATGCGCACCTTCCAGTCGTCGTCTCCGAGGATCGTGAACCGTACTTCGTCGTCCCGGCGGATGCGGTCGAGGATGTCGATCGCCGGCAGGAATAGGTAGTCGAACGGGACCTGCATGCGGAAGTTGGGCGGCTTCCTCCAGTGGGTGTTGAAGTCGTCGGGATCGGTGACGGAGACCGGCGGTTGCATGGGGACCCCCAGGTCAGGCCGTCGCGCAGTCGCGCGACGCGGGGCGGCAGATGGCAGCGCAGTCGGGTACGACGCGGTCCGTGGCCGGCGCGTCGAGGAAGGCTCTGATCTCGGTACGTGGGGCGTGGACACTGATCTCGGATGGGCCGTATGGGCAGTGCCGCACCCCACCGTCAGTCGACACGTAGAGGGTTGCCGACCGACAAGGGTGGCTCTCTTCCTCGGACAGCTGTAGCTGCCGCAGGTCGTCGAGGTAGGACCGGTACCCGTTGGACAGGCGGAAGTACTGACCGAGTGCCGCCGTATCGCGCGTCCGCTGCATCAGGGAGTCCTGGACCGATCGACTGTCCCTGCGTAGAGCACCTTCGGAGAGGAGGACTGGGCTCAGCTGGACATCGATCCCCTTTCCCATACGAGGTTGGCGAGCTGCGCAGCTTCCTCGTTATCCACATCCCAGTAGGTCAGGTGCAGGACTTTCGAGGCGGTGTCGACGGCGTCCAGCGTCGCAACAGCCGAGGCCGCAGTCCGAGTAGTGCGGCCGAGTGCCATTGCGCCCTGCGAGTCTGCGGAGACAGTCACGTTGGTCAGAAGGCGGCCCACCTCCGCGAGGGCGGTGACCTCAACCTCCAAACGGGCCGAGGTCACCATGGACACCGTCATGCCGAACTGGAGGGCAAGGCGGACGAGCTGCCGGAGCTCCGGGTGGTGGGTCGGCTCACCACCGGTCAGGCACACGCCTTCCACCCCGGCCTCCTTCAGCCGCGACAGGGCACGCGCATACGTGGCGGTGGTCAGGAAGCCCCGAGCGCGGTCGGCCCGGAAGCAGAAGCTGCACGCGACCGCGCAGTGGCCCGCTGTCGAGACCAGGGCCATGCGAACGGGGGCTGTCATTGCACCCCCGTGTTGTCCCACACCGCGATTGCCACGGTGCTGGTGTAGAAGGCGCACATCTGCGGGTCGGGGGTACCCCCGCCGATGAGCGCCTGTTCGTTGCGGGACGGGCCGCCGCAGATGGCTAGCGCCGGGCAGTCGCCGCACTCGGGGATCGGCGCGACCTTCTTCGTCGCCCTTGTGAGGAGGCTGGGGTCCGACCGCAGCTCGTCGATTGTGTGGAGGAACGAGGGCTCGGTGAAGTTGATGTCGCACACGCTGACCCGGTTGCCAGGCAGCAGGGCCGCGTTCAGGCTGCGGTCGCCCTGCATGTGGTCGAACAGCATCGGCCGGCGGGTGTCGAGGGCCTGGAAAGCCCGGTCGAGGACGGAGAAGAGCATCCCGCCCTTCCCGAGTGCGGTCAGGCGGGCCTCGTAGAGCTCCCGCGCCAGGTCAGAGCCGTTCACCCGCCACTCACCCCCGGTGGGGATGGGCATGTTGACGTAGATGAACTTGAGGCCGAGATCGTCGATGATCCACTGCACGCTCTCGGCCAGGCGCCCGATGTTCGACGCTGTCGGGGTGAGGTTGCAGCCGACGTGCAGGCTCTTCGCCTCGACTAAGCGCCGGACGTTTCGGCGAATGCGTTCGTCCGCAGGCTGCCCGCCGAGGAGCAGCCGGTTCGCCGAGTTGATCCCAGGAGGGCCGTCGATGGAGATGCCCACCCCGTACTCGCGCTGTACGAAGTGGTCGAGAGCCTCGTCCGTCAGCCGGGCGCCGTTGGTGACGACCGTGCGCCGGACCCGCGCTACGCCGTAGCGGGCCGCAAGGATGTCGGCGAGTTCGTCGCCGTACTCCATGAGGTCGAAGCGGATGGTCGGCTCGCCGCCGAACCACTGGATCGAGACCTCCTCCTGCCCCGCGTTCTGCTCGAACAGGAACTCCAGGCCGGCGGCGAGCTCCTGCTCCGTCATGTCCGGCTTGCCGCTGTTGGTGTCGACGAAGCAGTACGTGCAGGCCATGTTGCAGCGGTCTGTGAGCACCACCCGGAGGCCGCTGATCCGGCGCGGCGCCGGGTCGATACCCAGGGTGTGGAGGCGGTGGTGGAGTGCTTCACGGCGGTCGACCGGCGGGCCGTCCTGGGTGAAGCCGAGCCCGGCGAGGGCTAAGTGTGTCGCGGTCGGGGGGACCCCGGCGAGGTCAGTGACCTCGCCGGAGTCGAGAAGCACGCTCTCCAGCGTGACCGGGTCGAGGAGGACAGCCTCCCCGTCCCGGTCGTACTGGAAGTATTTCCCCCACAGCAGCTGGGGAGTGGCCACTGGGTCAGGCCGCCGTTTCCTCTTCGGCGATGCCCAGCTCGGCCATGACGGCGCGGACCTGCTCCTCGGCGTCGGCCTGGAGTCGGGCGGAGGCCGCGGGGGAACCGCCGTCGGAGAGGACGATCACACCCGGGAGCGTCGGGTTCGGCGCGATGACCGTGAGACCAGCCGGCTCGGTGGTGATAACCATGACGGCGCCCTCCAGGTTTACCCAGTCGGTGGGGTCCTTCAGCGCCTCGAGGATGCGGTCCTGCTTCTCGTGGAAGGAGGCACGCTCCCCCATCCACACGCCCGCCTTGGACTTGGAGTCCACGACATCCGCGTAGATCAGGTGGTTCTGCTTCTCTCGCCTGGGCTTCGGCATAACTGATCTCCTTGATGGAAGGGTGACTGCCCGAGGTGGGCCGTTCTGATCCGCTCTGCTAGCCGCGGTCCGGTGCCGTACGCACCTCGCCGGCTTGGTGCGCGGCGCCCTGGGGCGCCGTTCCCCACCCGCTGTCAACCGATTGGCCGGCAACGGGCGGGAAGCCTGTTCAGCTGTGCGAGCCGCTGTCCGGTGCCAGCGGGGAGATCGGGCATAGGGGCTGGAGGGTGTCCGGTTCGGCGGTCCATTCCCGACCCGAGTCGTCCATCGGGCGCATGTGCGCCACCTTCCTGACCGGCCTGCCGGTGAGTTTCGATACGTAGATCAGGACTGCGCCCACGGTTCCGCGACGTCCGCTGGCGGCGTGTGCGACGTTCTGGCCGAGAAGCCGGTGCCCGGTGTCCTCCGTGACCCAGAGGTTCGCCTCCGTGGTCGCGCTCATTGGGCACCACCGAGGCCGAGGCAGGCGTCGAACTGGGCGGAGCTCCATGTGGAGGGGTCTCCGTGCCGGCCACGGAACGCCTCGGCGGCCCTGGGGAGACCGCGGCGCTCCGACGGGATGCCGACGTCCGTCTCCAAGTACGGGGCCAAGGCGGCCTCGTAGTGCGTGCTGGTCGCGCCGGGGGTTCGTCGGGGAAGCCGGAGGCTGCTCACGGTTCCGCTCCCTTTCGCTCGGGTTGTCGAGGTGGCGTAAGAGTCCCTCTGGTGCGGGAGTCACGACCACGACGCGGGCGGTGTCATCTGGTGCTCGCCAGGGTGACCGGGGTGTCATGGATGTGGCGTCGCGATGCCATCTGCACGGATTTCATTGCGCAGTAGGGGTGTTGGCCGGTAGGCAACAAAGAGGGGCGGGGCGATGCAGCCCGTCTCCTGACCTTGAGGGAGCGACCGATGGGCGATCCGGCGACGCTGCTGCGCGTGTTAGTCCAGCAACGGCATTGGCGTTACAGGGACTTCGTCACGGCGTTCGAGCGCGCGGCCTCGCAGGCCGGCGTGCAGGGCCTGTCGGTGTCGGAGGCACAGTTCCGGCGGTGGACGTCGGGCCGGATCAAAACCATGCCGGGGCCAGACACGTGCCGGGTGCTGGAGCAGCTCTTCGACGTGGAGGCCGCGGCACTGTTCGGGCCACCGCCCGCGCTGCCGACCTCGGCATCGGCCACTCCCACTCCGTACAACCTCGAAAGTGAAATCGCCATGACCGCACGTGACGCCGCTGATGAGGCGGGCGCTGCCGCCGCGCAGTCCATATCCGACACGACCATCGACCAGCTCCGTGACGACGCCCTGTCCCTCGCCCGCTCATACGGCGCCGTGAGCGCCTTCGACGTGTTCCGGCGGGCGAAGGTCCTGCGCTCGGAGGCGGAGCACCAACGGGGACTCACCAAGGTGCCCGTGCAGCAGCAGGACCTGCTGATCGTGGCGGGGCAGGCGTGCGCGCTGCTGTCGACCGCCGCCTTCGACCTCGGCGCCCTGGACGACTCGGCACGCCTCGCCCGGTCGGCGGTCCTGTACGGGGAGATGGCTCGGTTCGATCCGCTACGGGCCTACGCCACCGGGTCCTTGGCAATCTGCGCGTATTTCACGGGCCGCCCTTCGGAGGCCGTACGGCATGCGCGGACTGCGCTGGCCTACGCCGGTCTAGGCGACACGGCCAGGCGGCGGCTGTTGTCCATCGAGGCCCGCGCTCACGGGCACCTCGGGGACCGGGAGCGGGCCACCCGGGCGCTGGTCGCGTCCACGCGACAGGACAGAGGCGAGCGGGATGCCCTGCACGACGACGTCGGCGGTGAGTTCGCCTTCAACGAGGAGCGGCTGCTGATGTCCAACGGCACAACCGCCCTGCTCGCCGGCGACGGAGCGGGGGCGGAGGTGACGGCGCAGCGGGCGCTGGATCTGGTCGCGTCCCGGCCGCCGGCTCGGCAGTCGGCATCGGTACGGGGCAAGGCTGCGGCCGACCTCGCTGCGGCGCAGGTGCTTCGGGGCGACCTGGACGCGGCGGCGGTGACACTGGAAACCGTGTGGGTGATCCCGGCGGAACAGCGCGTGGCGGGACTGTTGGAGCGCACCGGCGGTTTGCGGCGGGCTCTGACGGCCCCTGCGTTCAGGGGGACGCGGGTGGCCGTCACGCTCGGCGAACAGATCGAGGAATTCGGGCGCCTCTCGGCGCCGAGGCAGCTGGGTACTGGAAGCGGGCTCCTTGCCATCGAGCCCTGACCCTGACCCCTTGTGCCTACGAGTGGCCGAGGGCGGCGAGGATCTGGGCTTCCTTGCCCGGGTCCACGCCATGCTCGGTCCACCTCGGATGTTCGACCGGTCGGCCGTCTGCCTGCATCCACGCCCAGGTGTCGGTAATGGTGTCGGCAAGCGGACGGCAGCGGAGCCCGGCAGCCACGGCACGGGAGGCGTCAACGGACCACACCCCGGAGTGGGTGCGCCACAGCGGAAGCTCCGTCCACTGCTTCACACCATGCGCGGTGAGTGCCGCCGCATCGGCCCACACTGGGCTGCCGGTGCTACGGGTGACGGCCAGGCACTCGGCGATGAAGTCGGCCCAGCTGATGCCCTCGGGGTGGGCGATGTTGAACGCCTGGCCGGGGCCATCGGTGCCGGAGGCCTGATCGACGGCGAAGGCGGCGACGTCCCGTACGTCCACGGGCTGGACCATCTGGGCGGCCGGCGCCGGGACGACGATCGGGCCGCCGCGCTGGGCACGGGTGAGCCACCAGGGGAGGCGGCCGACGTACTCGCCAGGCCCCAAGATCACTCCGGGCCGCAGGAACACCACTTCGTCCCCGAACACGGATCGCACGGCGGCCTCTCCGCCCGCCTTCTGGAACCCGTACTTCGTCGGGCTGCCGTCGGCGCCGGTGCGCCCGAACGTGTCGTCGGCGTCTGGCGGGCACACCAGCAGCGGGGAATCCTCGGTGAGCGGTTGGTGGGGCCACCCCTGATAGACGGACACCGTCGAGACGTGCACCCACCGGGCGGCGGCCGGGCGCAGGACGTCGGCGGCGAGAAGCACGTCACGGGGGGGGAACTCGCTGCTGGATGTGTCGACCACGGCATCCCACGGTCCCTGTGAGGCTAGCCGCTTCAGGTCGTCGGGGTTGGTCCGGTCACCCCGGACCGTGTCGGCGCCCTCGACCGCACCGGAGCGGCCCCTGTTGAACGTCGTTACCTCCCACCCGCGTCGAAGTGCATCGTCAACGATCGCCCGACCAAGGAACCAGGTGCCACCCATCACCAAAATCCGCATGAGGGCGACCCTGCCACGAACCGCAATGTGGCACTATCCCGCCTCTGATTTTGCGCGGCTGAGCCTGACGGCATTTCCGATCAACGGGGGCCCGACCGTTGCTACCGTCGATTCGGTATCCCCAACCCCACTCGCTGGATAAAAAAGGATCTTCCTCATGCATGACGCCCGCGCCCTGATTGAAATGGGTGCCGAAGCAGTTCGTCGGCTCGCTCGTCGCGGTTACTCCCTGGACCTGCCCCGGCTGGAAGACCTCCAGTCCCGGCGCAACCAGAGCATCCGCTCAGCCGACGAGCTGCGGGCGGAGGCCAAGCGGGTGGCGAGCGAGGTCCAGCAGACAACCAAGCAGGGCGGCGACATCTCCAAGCTGAAGGAGCGCGCCCGCGAGCTGAAGGACCAGATCCGGGACATCGACGCCGAGCAGGAGCAGGTACAGGAGGAGCTGCGCGATCTGCTCCTGACCATCCCGAACCTGCCGGACGACGCGGCCCCGGACGGCGACTCCGAGGAGTTCGCAGTCGAGATCCGGCGCGTCGGCACCCCGCCGGCCTTCTCCTTCGAGCCGAAAGACCACGTTGACCTCGGCGAGAGCACCGGCATCCTCGACTTCGCCCGTGCCACGAAGCTGTCGGGCCCCCGGTTCGTCGTCTCCCGCGGGGCGGGAGCAACCCTCGAGCGTGCCCTGGCGACACTGTTCCTCGACATCCACACCCGTCGGCACGGGTACGTCGAGCACGCGGTTCCGTACCTGGTCAGCCGCAAGACGATGACCGGCACCGGACAGCTGCCGAAGTTCGAGGAGGACCTGTTCAAGACCGGCGTAGCCGACCGTGAGCTGTTCCTCATCCCGACGGCCGAGGTACCGCTGACCAACCTCTACGCCGACGAGATCATCCCGCCGGCCGACCTGCCGCTGGCCCTGACCGCGCACACGCCGTGCTTCCGGTCCGAGGCAGGCTCGTACGGTCGCGACACCCGGGGCCTGATCCGCCAGCACCAGTTCGCCAAAGTCGAGATCGTCCAGATGGTCGACCCGGCGAACGCGGACGCCACACTGGAAACGATGGTCGGCCATGCCGAGGCGTGCCTGAAGGAGCTCGGCCTCGCGTACCGCGTCGTCAAGCTGGCCGCCGGTGACACAGGCTTCTCCGCCCAGCTCACCTACGACATCGAGGTCTGGATCCCGAGCCAGAACACATACCGCGAGATCTCCTCGATCTCGAACTTCAGCACCTTCCAGGCCCGCCGCGCGAACATCCGCACCCGCGGCGAGGACGGCAAGCCCAAGCTCGTCGCCACCCTCAACGGCTCCGGCCTCCCCATCGGCCGCACCCTGGCCGCGCTCCTCGAACAGAGCCAGCAGCAGGACGGTTCCCTCGTCCTTCCAGACACCCTCTTCCCGTACCTCGGCTTCCGCCGGATCACGGCGGACGGAACGCCAGAGGCATAGTGCCCGGGTGAGCCGACCGCCTTGGCTGCGGATGCCAGCACGGGGCCGAGGGCCTTGATGACCGGGCCGAGAAGGAGACGCTTCGGCACTCCACGATCACGCTGACGTCGGACACGTACACGAGCCTGCTCCCGGAGATCGACCGCGAGGTGTCCGAGAAGGCCGCGGGGCTCGTTCCCAGGGCCCGAGCCAAGGCAGTTGGCGAAACCTCCGGGCTCACCTCGGGCTCACCTGCGACGGGAAACACGAAAGCGCCCCGACCGGTGAAGCCCAGTCTGAGCGCTGAAGTGCAGGTCAACCGAGGTTTCCCCGGTGACCTGGACGGTAGGCCGTGTGGGACTCGAACCCACAACCAACGGATTAAAAGTCCCGGCAGGGTCCTGCCGGGACTTCCGCCGTACACCCCTCTCGTCCAGAACGGCCTGTTCAGAGGGGTGCAGTTTGGTGTCCAATCCAGATCCGAGCGCGTCATCCCGGTACGTCCGCTCACGCATCGCTCACGCATCCAGAGCTCCGCCACCACCCCACCAACCCGCTTTCCAACTGTGGTGGTGGGGAGTTGGGGTGTGTGCGGGGGCGATTACCTGGGTTCATGGGCGGCTGCTCGCGGGTTCGGGGACGGCTGTGGGCCTCGCCTGAACGGCCGTGAACGGGCCTGAATGAGACGGAAAATGAGACGGGCTAGGACGAGCAGAGCGCGGCCGCCGGCCGAGCACCCGTCCCAGACACGCCATCGTCAGCCCGGCGGCGTCTACCTTGTTCCGATGGAGTGGTCCGCGCTTGCTAGCACCGTCATAGGTGGAATGATCGCTACTGCCGCAGGACTCCTGGCGGAGGGACGCCGGTGGAAGCGAGAGCACGGCAATCGGCGCGCCGAGCTACAGCGCACCTTGTACGGGAGCTACCTCGCAAGCCTCAGCCAAGTCAGGCACCGGCCAGTGCAAGGGCGATTCCCAATGCGACTGCCCAACCAAGGGAGAGCGGTGGTGGCGGGTGGGAGCTGCCACCACCGCTGACCTCCTAGCTCACTGCCTGTGGTTGTGTGTCCAGCGGATGAGTTCCTTTACAAGGTCCAACACGGCCCGCCGCCGCTCTGATGGCAGAAACGGAAATGTGAGCCACGCGGGGGCGGAGAGCAGTACGACGGACAGCACCGGCAGCACTCGCACCGAGGTGATAAGAATCAAACGCCAGTTGGGCATTTAGCTTAGACGGCCTTTTCGCTCAGGGGTCTCGATGGCAGTCCTTCAGTGGGCGATGCCTGTCACGTGGGCTTTCGCGCCACCGGCATATGACTACCGCGCCATCGAAGGATTTTTTTTATCTGGAGACCCCCGCCCGTGCCTGCAAACAGGCACGGAAAGGTGCCGCGGGGACGGACTGTAGCCCTGCCGCGTTATAAGTCATAGAAGCGGCAACTAGCACCGCAATCAAGGCCCGCCTTGATCGGACATAGGTCCCTGAGATATCAGTTCGATACTGTTTTTGCATGATCGCAACAACTTGCCGGGAGCCCTACCCGCGATTGGCGACGCCAGCACACAACTAATACTGCAACCGCACTCCTTGCGTCGCCGCAGGTCAGACTGGGGGCGGAGAGCCTCCCACCCTGACTGGGCGTCAGCGAGCGGTTTCAGTTGCAGCACCCGGCAGCCAGCGGACCCGCAGGTCAGCGTCGCGTAGAGCTGACGGCATGTCACGCTCAGAGGGGCGGCGCACTACGCTCGACCTGCGGCGATTCGTCGAGTGCGGTTGCAGTACTAAGGCGGAAGGCGCCGGCCCAGTCACGGTCCCGGCGTCTGCCGGAAGGTATGTCTTCTTGCCCTGGGTCTTGTCGGGGATCTTGGTGAGCTGCGTTTTCCCTGTTCAGAAGCGGTGTCCCTGAGCGCCTGGTGGTCGTCCTTGGCCACTGGTGAGTGGCCAAGGACGACCAGGGACGGCCCAGCTTCTCGGCATGAGAAGCCAGCAGGCCAGTCTCAGCGAGAGGGGCGCCTCTTCGGGGGAACCGGACCAGGAATCACATCCTTGCCGAGGTGTTCCTTGATCAGGTATTTGAGTTCCGGTCCTTCGATGAGCTGGAGCCGACCATGCTGGCGGGCAAAGTCGTGGCTGGCCCTGCCGAACCACGACGTGGTGATCAGGACCCCCTTGGCAGCACGCTTGTGCTCAACCACTCCGGCGAGCGCCTGTACGGACTCAACGCCCACGAGTTTGCTGTAGCGCTTCGCCTGGATGATGCACTCACCGTTGAATACGGGGTCCTTGCTGACAGCCACCGCATCAACGCCCTCGTCCTTCGACGCCTGAGTGTTCCAGGCCTCCATGCCGATCGCCTCAAACAGCTGGCGAATCAGATGCTCGAACTCGGTAGGCGTCAACTTCACCAGCACGGGCCTGCTGTCCAGGTCAGCCACGACATCCATGCTGTCCATCAGCCGGTACTTCGACAGGTCGAACTCGATGATGGGACGAATCGGTTCGAGATCGTAGGGGTTGGGAGACACCAGCGCGTTAAGTCCCCTGAGGCAGTGCGCTGGATCAACCTGACTGAGACGCAGCTTCCCGAACTGCTCCCTGCTGGCGCTGAGCGTCACCAGACAAGGTGAGACCTCCTGACCGGTGGCTCGGTCGATGGTCTTCACATGGCCGTTCAGGATCACGCCATTGACAACCCGGTCCAGATCGCTCGTCAGGACCTCGTGGACTGTCCTCAGAGCGACTTGTGCCAGGACGGAAGCGTAGATCTCCTTGCGTTCTTTCTCCGGACGAGGCAGCACGGTCGTCTCGTCTCGGTTCTTCACGTACCGATAGCCCCGCGCGGCAGGAACGATCCCCTCAGGAGGTAAGTGGATCTCAACAAGTACGTCACCGGTAGCAGGACGAAAGGCAATTCGATGTTCGTGCGGGAAGCCCACTGGGTACTCCGACGCGTTCAGAACTGCGCCAAGGTGAGCTTCGACCGCCGCGGGCTCCCCGGCCTTGTACGCCTCGCGTTCCTCGTCCAACTCCCCGTTGAAGGTCGCCACCTCGTCAAGGGCTTGCTCTTCGGACTGGCGGTGCTCTGCCCTCTTCCGCTCCAGCTTTGCCAGCCGCTTCTCCTCGGCTCGCCTGTGGCGCTCTTGTGCTTCGCCGAAACGCACACGCGCCTCGGCAACCTCAGCTTCATAGCGCTTCCTGCCAAGACCCAGGACAGCAGCCAGACCACCGGGCTCCGGCGGTGCGAACTCCTCCCAACGCGGGGAAGGTTCCGGACGAGACCAAGGACGCTCATCCAACACTTTCGGCGTGCGGGTCCTCCGCCGGCGCTCAAAGGTCATTGGCGGATCACCAACCAGCGCGTCACGGAGCAACTGTCCCAGCTGCTCGACCTCGTGCTCGACCCCGACCGTGCGCACGTGCGCCTGTTGGGCCTGCTGCTCCAGATAGGCGGCCTTTCGCTCACGTTCCTGCCGCTTACTCTCCGCCTCAGCTGCCTTGCGTTCCCGCTCAACCTGACGTGCCCGTTGCTCCTGGGCCCGCCGCAAAGCTTGCTGCTGCCGATGGTACTCGTAACCTCGGCCGCTGCCCCTCTGCGCCACCTGCTTGTCCCTCCCCTGGCTTGGCTCCCCCATAGAGCTGCATTCCCCTCTCACCTCGCGGAATCACTCGCACTGGAGACGTTGCCTTGTCGGGGCCCGCAGTGCACCACGCGCTCTTGCCCGGCAGTGAACTTGCTTCCCCGGCGAGCTAGCTGCGTCGCTCAACCCTGGAGGTGTAGCCCGTTCGAGCTGGCCAGGTGGGCAGTGGTCCGATGTGGGGGTCGTCCGTGCCTCAGCCGACGACCGGCCAGCTCACCGTGCCAGCATCAAGCCCTCAGCTTGGGAATCACCGGCAGTTCGATGCGCCGGGCAGCGTGGCCAGGCAGAACAGCGCACGGCGCTCTCCCACGCGTCCAAGAACTGAACCGCTGTTGACCGCAGTTCACCGCTCCATCTGGTGCCCTTCTGGTGCGAAGGCCGTGTGCGATCTGCCGTGCGTGGGTGGCCAGCGGCGACCTGGCCACGGGTACGAGGTGCCGACAGTGACCAGCACTGACTCCGTTCGAGTCACAGAAGCGTGAGTAGGGAGCTAGTCGGCAGCCTGCTGGGCGTGGCCAATTCACATCAATGCTTGCCAACCCCTGACCAAGCACCCCAAGAGCGGCCATGCTGTGCTGCATGGCAACGCCACGAGACCATCCCAGCCCGTACCTGACGCAGACGACTAGGCCGCGGATGTTCAGCCGGCCATGGCACCGGTACGCCTGGGCCGTCGTCCCGCTCCTCAGCATGTCGGTCCTCGCCTGCCTCCCCTTCGTCGTCGCCTGGTACCGGCGCGTTGTCGGGTGGCGGATCACGGCTGTGTACACCGTCCTGAGCGCGACCGTCCTCGGCTTCGCCATCGTGCAACCCCAGGTGAACGGATGGTTCGCAGCCGCTGTCTGGGCCTTCATCATCACGACAGTCGTGCACGTGCTGCTGCTTGACCCGAGGAAGCCGCAAGGCAAGTAGGCCGCCTTGCGCACCCAGTCACCATGATGCGAGCTCACGCATAACCAGGGGGACCATGAAATCCCGCATTGCCACCACCCCAACCAGCCTGGCACTCATCGCCCTTGCCCTAACCGCCTGCGGCAGCAGCACGCAGCCAGGTGCAGGAGACAAGCCGGCAGTCACGCCATCAACCCCAACCACCAAAGACCCCGCCCAAGAATTTCTCGACTGGGCGGACAAAGGCGGCTCGGCCACGCTCGACGCCATCGCCACCGACCTCGCAGCCGTCGACAAAGCCTCCGAACCCGTCGACCTCGCAGGTCTTCGGGAAAGCTGCTCCACGCTGACAGCCGACCTCGAAGTAGCCCAAAAGGCCGACCCCATGCCAGACCCGAAGACCGCGCAGCGCTGGCAGCTCGCGCTCGAGCACCTCACTGCCTCGGCCGCCGCCTGCACCGAAGGAGCCATCAGCGAGGATCAGGCGGCGTTTGACCTCATGGCATCAGAGATGGACATCGGCATCAAGCACCTCGCCGCCGTCAACAAGCACCTCGCGTCGCTCAACGGATGACGTCTCAGCTCGACTCGGCATGCCAAGGCCGCGCCTGGTACGCCTTCACCCGGCAGGTCTCACTGCCATGATCTCCGGCACACGGGCAACACCCCGACCGCAACCGGTGGCACAACCTCGCGCGGCCTCCCGTCACCATGAGGGCACCACACCGTGCGCACGGACCGCACGTCCCCTCGATGCGAACTATCGGCGGGGCGGTCGCTGAGGTCTGTTCGACTGTCCGGGTGGCTGCCTGCCGCCGGCAGGAGCCACCTGCGGGTAGAGATGTTGCAGTACTCCGCTGCTGTTACGGCAGCGGAGTGAGCACCGCTTTAGGAGCTCGATCAGGGTGCCCGTATGGAGCTCAGTTCCCTGTATCGGACTGTCGCTTTCGACTGTCCAGTGCTGCCAGCCCCGGACGGCGATTCCGCTAGCTGGTCGGTACTGCCACGGAGGCTGGACTGGGGACCCGAATTGAACTCGCGCCACCAGCTTGCGAATCACGAGGGGTGGGTTGGCATGCGCGCGGCCTGAGCCACAGATGCTTCAGTATTCGTACGTTTACTCGCCATGCGCCGGGTAGCTTCCCAGGAGGTGCAGAATCGCCTCTGGACGCGTTCCCATCGCTGAGGCAGCCATCAGTAGTGCATTCGCGCCAACAACTGTCAACCCGGTGATTACCGGCTCGACGCCGCCATCTTCTTGTATCAACGCATTGGCAATTCTATGGAATTCATTTGAAGCGCCATTCTCCCGCAGCCAAGCGCCAAGAACGGTTGTCCCCCGACCTAGACGCTGCTCGTAGTGGGCGCTAATTGTCCGTGGTTGAACTGATGTATTCCCCGGCACTGCCCGAAAGGGTGCTAGGACGTCACCCGCCGGATCGACGCGCATGACTTTCGTGAGTGAATCGATTGGAACGGGGGTAGGCGAGATGCCGCCATCTGGGGTGATACGCAACAGGAAAGAAGGGTCGCTAAATTCACGGAGACGCATAACGTACGGCTCGAAAACGCCAACTGCACGCACCGCCTCTCGGATATCAATACGTAGAATCGACTCCATTATGGATCCGAAGTAGGGCATGGCTTCGTGGATCAGAGGCAGCAACTCAAATTTATCCGGTAGGGCACGCAGATCTCTTGTGACAAGCGCTCCCCAATCGAAGTTGCTCAAGAGAGCATCTCGATCCAGGGTGAAGCATATTAGTTGAGTTAAGCCCTTTTCTCTTTCTTCTGGCTGAGGTTTGCGCAGCGAGACCTGACTGAGTGGCAATCCGCAGTGCGTCGTATAGTTGCGAAGTTTATAGAGGAATCTATATGCTCGACAGGAATCAAATGCTGCCGAGCAGGCCTCTTGGAACTCGGAGAGTTCTGGCGATTTCTTGCCGTACTCCCGCGCCAGCCACGTATTCTCGTGGTCAAGGAACAGTCGTGTTGCATTCAGCCAGTTGATCGAAGACTCTACAATGCCATTGGCAGCGTCGCGCGGCAAGACCGTTCGCAGCACTGCTGGAACGCGCCCGAATAGCTGAACGTAAAAGTCGGCGAGTCGGTCGAGTTGCTCGTAGTTCCTTTCCACGAGCGTATACATATCCCGCACGCCGAGCCGCAATAGGGGATTGAGGGCACCCTTGAGTGAGGTGTATTCATCGGCGGTTAGCGATACCTCAAACTTAAAGGACAGATTCTGATTGCCAGTTCTGGTTGCAGTGGCGATTCCGTAGGCTACCCCTCTCGTCGAGCTTGGCGGCATCATGGGCGATCCTGTCTTGAAGGAATCGAAGCGCCATTTAGGGAATTATCCCCAACCTGCCTTGCGGCGAGGATTTCCAAGACGGTTCTTATTTTCCAAACTCGACCGATATCGGATTCTCTATTGATGCGCCCCGAGTAGACTCCAAGCAGATTTCCAGCAGGCGCAGAAAGGAAGGCGGTCTTTCCGTCTTCCATCTCGGTGGCTCCTCCTGGGGAATAATTAATTACCGGAGAACCTGATTGCCCCTCTCGGGTTCGGGCATCAATCAAAAAACAGGGGAGCAGGTTGTAATCGATTTCCATGTCGGATGCAATCGCACCCTTCGTCCATATAGCCACGGAGCCGCCCGATGATTCCCCGAAAGGGAAGCCGACTATGTTGACCCAATCTGAGACTCCAGCTCGAAGTCTGGTCTGCATGAATTCTTCCTCGTAGGGAAGGATGTGTACTCCTGATGTGTTAGTGAGGGGCAGGGCGACTACGTCGACACGCCGGGCATATTCTGGGTGCTCGAACCATAGGGGGTATCCGTGTGTGTCGATGAGCGGCTCATCAAAGTCCGCCCAGCGCACGTGCGAAGAGGTTACCTCCGTTAGATGTCGAATGGTTAGAGTGTCCGGAGTGGCTCCCGACACGGCTATCGGCTGTCCATCGGTAGGATTGCGCCCGCTTGTCACGTGCCAGTTGGTGATGAGAAAGGGGTTCCCTTCGTGGACTACGGTGAATCCCGTTGCAGAGCCGAGGTGATGGCCATTTACCTTTGCGGAGAGGTAGAGGGATCTAATGGAGGGAGGGGCGAGAGCCATACCCTTTCCAATCGGATAGGGGGATTCTTGGGAGACCGCCATTGCGAGGTGCCTGACGTTTCCCCTACGCCGACGGGGCTGCCGGCACCGGTAACAGGAGGTGGCCTACTGCAATTTAGCTGCCCAAGGCCGTACATGTGGGTGTTTCTCGCCCAACAGTCGCAGAAGCGTTCAAGGTTGGCGGAGCGGGTTTGGTCGGTGTCCTGCCTGGTTTGGGGTTGTGCATGATCAGGGGGCCGTACGCTTGCCGGCTACTCGGGCAGGTTTCACCCCTGCCCGCAATGTGTCCGAGTGGCCCCCTGGTCTTGCTCGACGCGGGACCCGGATCGGGGAGGTGGGTAAAGCCCAAGACCGGGAAGTTAGGGCGGTCTTGCTGGTTGACGTGGGAACGGAGCCCGGCGCGAGCTGTGAGTGTCGAGGTCACGGTTCGAGGGGGCTCCGTTGTCTGTTCAGTGTGCCACTGCCGGCGTGGTTGGGGACCGGTCGCGGGTGTGGGAGCCCGGTCATTTAGGGGTGCTGACGCGGTGGGTGCCGCCGTCGCTGGTGGACGACGTCATCCGGGCGGCGGGCCGAAAGGAACGTCGGGTGCGGCTGCTGCCGGCCCGGGTGGCGGTCTACTTCGTGCTGGCCATGGCTCTGTTCACCGACTGTGGGTATCGCGGGGTGTGGGCGGCGCTGACGGCCGGGCTGCCCGGACCACCGGTCCCCGATCCGTCGACGGCAGCGTTGCGGCAGGCCAGGCGCCGACGGGGGACAGCACCGCTGGCCCTGCTCTTCGACCGGCTGCGCGGACCGCTCGGCACCACCGACACGAGGGGAGTGTTCTGGCGAGGGCTGCGGCTGGTGGCCTGGGACGGGACCTGTCTGGAGGTCGCCGACAGCCCCGCGAACCTCGCTCACTTCACCAGGCACGGCGTGCGCACCACGCGCCCGGCCGGGTACCCCCAGGTCAGGCTGACGGCCCTGATCGAATGCGGCACCCGGGCAGTGATCGACGCGGTCTTCGGACCGGTGCGGCACAAGGAACTACCGCAAGCCCACGACCTGCTGCCCGCCCTGGAGCCGGGCATGCTGCTGCCGGCCGACCGCGGCTACGACGGTTACCAGGCGATCCGGGGCGCCGCGGACACCGGCGCCGACCTGCTCTGGCGCGTAACGGCCGGACGTCTGCTGCCCGTCATCCACCCACTGCCGGACGGCACCCACCTGACCCTGATCTGCGACCGCCGCTCCGGCGACCGGCTCGCCCAGTGGCATCACCGCGGCCGCATCACCGCACAGCCCTCGAACCTGACCGCGATCACCATGCGCGTGATCAGCTACCAGATCACCGTCACCGCCGCGGACGGCACCACCCGCACCAGCACCATCCGCCTGGTCACCACCCTGCTGGACCCGAACAAGCACCTGGCGGCCGAGCTGGCCGCCCTCTACCACCAACGCTGGGAGATCGAGACCGCCTACTACGGACTGAAAGTCCCGGCAGGGCTCTGCCGGGACTTCCGTCGGGCACCACTTTGGTCCAGAAATGCCTGGTCAGAGACACGCATCTTGTTGTCCCGTCCAGGTCCGACCGCGTCATGCCAGCACGTCCGCTCACGCATCGCTCACGCAGAGGGCTGCCGCCCCGGGGAGCGAGTGCGGTGGGCAGATTGAGGTACACCTGCGCGGCTCCGCCCTGCAGCTGGTTCGGGCCACGCGAGTCACCGTTTCACCGGCGGCTTGGCGTACGGTCCGCCGCCCCGGGCTCCGTGCAGGAGGTGGAGGCCCACGTCCGCGGCACCGACCAGGGGGCCGTTGAGGCTGCCTTCGTCGAGGTTTGCGCACAGGCTGTGGACCGAGCGCAGAATCCCGGGAAGTACGGAGACATCGACGAGTGGTAGCTCGCGTCCCTGCACCTCGCGAAGCCGGGCGACGGGAATCCCGGGCCCGGCTTCGCTGGTGCCGCCGTGGTGGCCGGGCCGGGAGCAGGGGCTATATACGCTCCCACCTGCGATCAAGAACAAGATCATCAGTCACTCCGGAGGCGATGCCCACCGATGTCCCCAACTGCCTGAATACGCAAGGTCGCGGACGTAGGTGAATGAGACCGGAACTGAGACCAAGGACTGGCGACTCCGGCCCTTGCGGTGACTTGGTACTCGTGGCGCCAACGGACGCTCACTTTGAACCCACGGCCTCTTCATCCCGAATGAGGTTCGGTAAAGATCGACACCGACCTCTTTGCTGTTTTTCCTGGTCAGGGCGTTGGGATGCCGTCGTCTCGGAGGGGCTTGGGGAGCAGAGCGGCTCCCAGTTGGCTCCCCAGTAGCTTGGTCAGCTCCGCGCCAAATCCGCCGCAGAGCGCCGGTCTCCGCCTCCGCGCGCTCTCGCGAGTTCATGACGCTCCGCGGGTGATTCTGCGGCCGCCCAGGGCATGGGCGCTTGCCATGGCTCGGACCGTCCCACAGCGTGGTGTCAGCGACAAGACGATCTTCGGCTCGAAAGCCCCCAGCGCGTAGCAGCCGAAGGCGCTCGGGGAGGCATGGGGGATGCTTCGCCGGTATGGCCGTCGGCCGAGTGCTGATGTCAGTGGGTGGGGGAAGAATGAGTACACGTGAGGGAGGGACGATGTCCATACCGGGCAAGGACTCTGACCTGCTCTTCCCTGAACCCAGTGGATGTCGCTGGTGTGGAGTGAATGAGCGTGAACACATGCAACGGTGGAAGCTGCCGGTTGGGTGGCACAAGTGGGAGGCGCCAACGTTGGAGCAACGGAAGGAGCGAATGCTCGCCCGGCGGCGCCGTGCTGCCAGGCCCCCAGAAGCGGGCCCGGCAGAAGCTACTACTCGGCTAGCTTCCTGATCTGGGCGAACACTTTTCGGAGCTGCTCAGGTACCTGTTGGGCATCCTTCAGTGCCAGCGCGAACCGGTACATCATGTCCGGCTTCCCTCCGGGCCCTGAGTCACTGCCCATCTGCAGCATCTCTTCCACGGCCGCGCTGAACTTTTTCTCGCTCCTCAGCACCGCGAAGTCCGCCGAAGTCCAAATCCCTTCGTTCCTGGGCCATACGTCGTTTGCGACAGTTACCCAGAGATCGTCGCCGAACAACGCTTCGAGTTCGGGCACGTCATCGGCTCCGGCGTCATCGGTCTCGCCGATGAACGTCACATAGTCGGCGACATTCGGCCCGAAGTGCTCTCGGAGCTTCTGCTCCTTGAAGATGCTCTTGGGAAGCGATCGGCTGTCGGCGTCGACGACAAGCAGAAACGTGCGCTCATGCTTAATCAGGTAGCGGGCGAGGTGTAGGGCTCCCTCATTGTTGAAGCAAGCCCACAGAGCAACGCCGGCCGCCTGCAAAGAGAGTCCTTCGCACAGCCGGAAGAGCAGTGGGAAGGCTCGCTGCTCGGTGTCTCCCTCCACCGCCAGGAAACAACGCTCGTGCAGAAGAACGGAATTGCGAAGGCCAAGGCCCGCCGCGATCTTGCCGAGGTGCAGATCGATGGCCTCACCGAGCTCATCGGCACCGATTCGCTCGGCAACAGTGCGGTGGTTCTCTAACTTGAGGTGGACAACATCGGAGATGTCGACGCCGTCGATTAGGTTCATGGAGTGGGTGGCAACCATGACACTGACGTGGGGAATTGCGGCCTGGTTGCGAATCAGCCCCATGACCTTGCGTTGGTGGTGATAGTCGAGGTGCGTGTCCGGTTCGTCATAGACGACGATGGTCTGCACCGGCGGCGGCTCTGCCTCAGCATCCTGCTTTCCGTGCACCTCCAGGTCGCCTGTATCGCTCTCCTCTGCCGCCAGGAGTTCGCTGGTCCATTCCCATACAGCGAGTGAGACCCGACGGTTGCTGCCCAGGCCCGAACGGTCCAGACCGACCGACGCGCCCTTGACTCGGCTGATGCGCAGCGGAGCGCCGTTAAACCCACGTTGGAACGACACGTCGGGTTCGACGAACACCTCGGCTAGATCCGGACAGCGTTCCTTGATGTGATCGCAAAGAGACTTGGCGTCGATGCGTAGGCATTCTTTGACCTCGTCCTCGACGGCCTGCAGCTTGCCCTGTAGAGCGGCGTCGGCCATATGCGCCTGGAATTTTCCGCTGAGCGCCGTCTTGACCGCGTCGTCGGGCAGGGCTGCCTTCCCGTCGAAGACCAGGACCCGGGGCATACGCCGGTGCAACCCTGAAGGAACCGACAGCCAGCCCTGCGTCTGTGAGTGGCTGCGACCGTAGTCCCGCAGGCACTTCTCGAAGTCTGCCTTCTTGGGCTTCAGTGTGGCGGGCTTGATGCCGAACTCGGCAGCGAGCTCCTTCAGATCCGGCAGCAGGTACTGAGCAAGGTCCGTTAGCCGGTCATCGTCCGGGAGGGAACTCCAGACCTCCAACGATGGAGTCAGATCGGCGTCGACCTTGCGCCGTAGGCGCACCTGCGCGGGCAGGTCGAACTCCTGCTGCTCCCATTCGTCCAGCGTGAACTGTCCAATGACGACTGTCTCCGTGCAGCGCTCGAAGGTGCTCTCGCCGTCGGGATCCGCGCTACGAACGTAGCTGCGGTCGGCTTCGACCATGTTCTGGGCCCCGACCAGGAAGCTGAGGGCATCCAGCAAGGCGCTCTTACCGCCATCGTTGTGGCCAGCCAAGATGGTCGGCTTGCTTACCGGGATGTTGGAAACGTCTTGGAGCGACCGGAATCCGCTCACCGAAAACTTGTTCAGATACACCGCTGGTCGATCGCTCCACGCCCTCGTGCTGCCAACTCGCTGGCCGCAACGGCAGACGCTAGCGACACGTACAGCAGCACCAAGCGTCTCGGATGCACCATCCTAGAACTCCACGGCCCCTGGCGTGTGCCCCGATCCGATCCTGTTGACTGCCCAGGCGGAGCACAGCTCTCGCGGGGCTGTCAGGTCTAAGGGATGCGCAGTTCGCCGTGGACGGATCTGATGACGCCTGGACGGCTGATCCAAGTTGGGGGTGAACGAACTTGTCGGCCTGGTCAAGAGGCCCATGGCCAATAGGTGCTGGCGGCATTCGGTGAGTCCTCCAGGGCGCTGCTGGCCGAGCCAGGAACGTCATCTATCACGTGACGCTTCGCCAGGACGACTGATCTCGACCGATGTTGATCGATATCGTTCCCTTTGCTGCGCGCTGAGGGATCTTAGCCCGTGTGTCTTAGGCTACTGGCCCAGCGCAGTGAACGTGCAGGAGCTGTCCGCTCTGCGCCCACTGCAATCGGCCTTCAAGGGGGCGCCCGTGCAACGTATATCTGTGGTTTCTTCCAATCTGGCTTCTGTCGGTTACGAGCTGCACTCCAGGACGCTCGAAGTGCAGTTCAAGAACGGAGGGATCTATCGATATTCAGGTGTACCCGAGTCGGTGTACAGAGGGCTAATGAATGCATCCAGCAAGGGAGGGTATCTCGACGCCTTCGTCAAGAAGGCTGGCTACCCGGTCGCAAGAATTGTCTGACGCCAAAGTAACCGGTCAACCCGCGCCGTACGCACAGGCGATCGGAGGGTAGGTCGACCATCGAAGACACGCGCTGTGCCAGGGGCAGGCCGGGTTCGACATCGAGGAGGAACGCCCGTCCCGATGCGAGGCGGTCGAGTGACCTGTGGCGCCCCCGGCGACGGATGAGCGCGATGCGACGTCCTGCTGCGACAGGAGTGGTTTCGCCGCGGGCTTGGCTGACCGCGCCCTCGTCGTCCTGATGCAGGGCCGGAAACTGGCTGACGTCGACGCCTTCGGTGAAGGCGAACTGCCACGTCATCTGTGGCGGGTCGCCCAGGTCGTGCCAGTGCTGCCGAACATCAGGGCCCGATCACCAGAGGGAGCCTTGCTCCCCTGAAATGTTGGGCTTGGGCGGGGCTGTCGAGATGGTCACCCGGGTCTTCGCGTTGACAACACGGGGCTCTGTTGCCACGGCACCTTCATCGCGCATCTGACGTATCAGCCGGATGACCTGGGCAGGACGGTAGACGGTCTCCAGAAGCGTGTACTTCTGGAGTTCCTCTATGGTCCGCCCTTCAGACGAGTCGGCTACGAACGCGCGCAAGATCCGCTGAAGGGGCGCGGTGTTGGGCTCGAATTCGAGGGCCAGTGCTTCTTGCTGCGTGTCCTTCGGGTCGCGGTAGCGGACGCCGTAGGAAGGGTCGACCTTCCACATGGCCTCCTTCATCTTCTCCAGCCCCTTTTCGTGGGCGGTACCGAAGATCAGGTAGAGGACCCTGCCACCCTCGTCGACCATTTCGAAGTACAGCGTGTGGAGGAAGCCGGCCCTGCGCAGTGTGTCCCGGTACTGCTCGCGAAGGAACGCAAACTTCTGCGCTGAGGGCAGCCGGAAGACGGCCTGCCAGTCCGGGCTGCCGAAGGCGTCGTCGCCTCGTTGTCGGTGGCCGTCGTGGTTTTCGGCGAAGCGGGCGAGGAAGTTGGGGGCGAAGGTCACCATGACCTCGGTGCTGCGACGGCTGCCGAGTTCATGCAGCAACGAGTACGGGATGTCCGGGCCTCCGAAGCTGTCCAGGAAGACGAACAGCGGGTGATCTAACGAACTGAGGCTCTGCAGCTTCTGCAGCAGGGCCGGGTGGAACTCTCCCTCTCGTATGTCGACAGCCAGCCGCCCTGCGACGTAGTCCGAGTGCTTCGCGCGAGCGAGCGTCATCTGGCGCTCCAGCTCTTCCACTCGTCGCGGGTTTTCCTCCGTGAGAACCAGACGCATGCGTTTTGGGAACCTGTGCAGGGCGCCGGCGAAGACGTCGTAGGCGATTACGGGAGATCCAGGCTCGCCCTGCTTGTAGACGCCGGATCCCGCGAAACCCTCGGCGTAGGTGATCACTTCATGGCGCGACAGCAGGATCGGAGCCCATGCTTCCAGGTACCGCTTGAGTAAGTCATGTTTGGCTGCCGTGTGCGGATCGCGTTCCCACACGGTGTCCTTCGGCACGGCCATAACCACTCCCCCCACTTCATTACAGCCCCGCTGGGGAGAGGGTCACACACCGTTGCCATATGCCACCAGAGCGCGTACGACGTCGGCTGGAGAATGGCCGTTAGTACGCTGTTGCCGACAGCCGGGGAGGCATCTCGTCCCACGTTGCGCCGACGAGTTCGCGGCCCCCGGACTTGGGGCTCCGGCCGCCCCATTGTTTGAAGAAGAAGGGCACTTCGCCCTCGTTGCAGGCGTTGCGAATCTCGATCAGCCATTCCTCGCGGACGGGGCGGTGATGGGGGCCGGACTCGCCTCCGGCGATCACCCAGCCGATTCCGTCCAGGCGTAAACCGGCCAGAGGGCCGAGCAAGGGCTCACAGGACAAAAAACGCACAGCGGCGGGAACCCGGCGCAAGTCGTCGACGCGGTCCAGATGATCGGCGTTCTCTACGGAGACCCCCATCCATAGATTGGGAGGCCAGTCGAGTTCGTCCGCCAACCGCCGGAGTCTGCGGGCTCGCTTGGTGAGCAGCTGATAGGTGTGCTGCGGTGTCTCGGCGATCACCTGGAACACTTGCCGGACGAACTCCAGGGGTACCTTGGCGTGGAAGAGATCACTCATGGAGTTCACGAACACCATGCGCGGCGCCCTCCACTGGCGCGGGACGGACAAGGCGTCCGGGTGCAAGGCGAGACCGAAGCCCGGACCCGAAGTCCTGGGATCTCCGTCGGTCTGGTACTTGGCAACTCCCATGGCCTTTAAGCGCCTTGATAACGCCAGGGCGTAGCAGTTGTCACAGCCAGGGGAGACGCGGTCGCATCCCGTTGTGGGATTCCAGGTCGCCTCAGTCCACTCGATCGTGCTGCGATCGCCCATCGCTGCCCCTCCCGGCGCACATGGACAAACGCCCACAGCGCATGTTGCGTACGGCGCTTCGGCTGAGCTGCCTAACGAACGACGTGCCGAACTGGCACGCGACCGCCCCCATCATTCATGTCGAACATGTGTTCTGTGAAGAGGGGCGTACCCGACCCGCGGGGCGGGGCCAGCCAATGCCCGTCGGGCTCGGCCTAGCTGTCTTTGACCTCGACTGCGCTGGGCATGTACCAGCTCATGAACGGAGCACTGGTGAAGTGGGCGACCCTGGTGGCGGAGGCGAAGCTGAGCGGGCCGCTTCCTCGGCGGTGGGCGCATTCGCAAGGCGTCGCGCAGCGCGCGGCTGACTTGGCGAGGATCTTGGGTGACGACGCTGATCTTCTGGCTTCGGCGGCTGTATTGCACGACGTCGGTTACGCACCACGGCTAGCCGTGACGGGCTTCCATCCGCTCGACGGCGCTCGGTTTCTCCGTGACGTCCACGGGGCTGATGAGCGGCTGGTGCGGTTGGTGGCGAACCATTCGTTCGCGCTTCTGGAGGCCGAGGAGCGGGGGCTGCGGGAGGTGCTGGAGGCGGAGTTCCCGTTGCTGGAGGACCAGATTCTGGTGGATGCGCTGGTGTGGTGCGATATGACGACGACGCCCGACGGGGAGCGGACGACTGCAGGAGCTCGGGTTGCGGAGATTGTTGGCCGCTATGGGGCTGACAGTGTGGTGGGGCGGTTTATCCGTCGGGCGTCGCCGGAGATTTTCGCTGCTGTGGAGCGGGTGGAGGCGGCGCTGGCGGCTCAGCCGAGGTAGGGGTAGGTGCCGGCGAGGTAGTCGCCGATCTGCTGGCGCATGCTCGGGTGGATGTCGTACTGGTCGAGGTCGGCCGGCTGGACGAAGCGAACGCCGTCGGCCTCATCGTTGACCGTGGGCTCGCCGCCGACGGGGCGGCCGATGTAGGTGTTCTCGTACTGCTGGCGGATCTCGCCGTCGCTGTAGGCGACGATGTGCTTGGGATTGGTGTAGATCCCGAGGAAGCCGGTGATCTCGGCGATGATGCCGGTCTCCTCCAGGCATTCCCGGACGGCGCACTGGGCGGCGGTCTCGCCGATGTCCTGGGCTCCGCCGGGAAGGGCCCACTGGCCGGTGTCGCGGCGGCGCTGGAGCAGTATGGCGCCCTCGTCGTTGACGACCAGCAGGTTGCTGGCGGGGATGAGGGTGTTGGCCTTGGGGGCGTTGGGGTCGTTGACGTACTCAGTCCTGCCCATTCGCGGGGTTCCCCTCCTGGTCGGGCTTCCAAGCGTGTGCGCTGGCCCAGACGGCTTCGAAGCTCTGAGCGTAGTTGTCGAACCACCCTGAGGTGTCCACCCTCTTGAGGTGAAGGAGGGGGTTGGCGCTGGCCGGCTGGCCGAAGACGTGGGGATTGACCAGCAGGTCGTCGTCGTACCGGAACAGCGAGTTGTACAGGGTGGTGTCGTGCAGCCGGACTTCGCAGCCGGGTGCGGGCAGCAGTGGCCGGTAGTAGGTGAGGGAGGCGCGGATCTTGGCGCCGAGAGTGTCTCCGATGCCCTCTTCGCGGCCTCGGTTAGCGACTGCCTGGCTGCTCGGGTCACCGAAGCACAGTCGTACCTGGACTCCGCTGGCCGCGCGCTCGGTCAGCATATGCGCGACGCGCGGGTTGGACTGGGCGAAGAAGGTGCCGGAGAACACGAGCACGTCGATCTGCTTCTGCGCCTCATGCAGCAGCGAGAGCCATGTATCACGGGGGACGCTGGCACGGTTCTGGTAGGTGCCGACCAGTTCTGTGCCCGGGCTGCCCTGCGGCCCGCTGCGACGCTGGGGCGCCGGCCATAGGAATGTCTCCTCCACGCGTAGGTGCTGAGCGACGCGGAAGCGGTGTCGTGGGTGTGGTACTCGCCCGCCCAGCCAGCGGCTGACGGTCTTGGGGTCGACTTCGCATGCCTCGGCGAGCGATTCGGGTAAGACGCCTCGTTGGGCGAGTACGGAGTGGAGTCGCTCGTTCACGCACGTAATCCAAGCCGAGCCAGCCCAAGGCTTGCAAGGACGTTCTGGGACCTTTTCCCGGAGTCGACGGTTCCGAGGGTGCTTACGCTGGCGGTATGCCGCTCATCGTCTTGTGGGACATCGACCACACGCTCATCGACAATGCCGGTGTCAGCAAGGAGATTTACGCTGCTGCCTTCACGGCGCTGGCTGGCGAAGCACCTACCCAACCGGCGGTGACGGAAGGGCGCACGGACCGCCTGATCATGCGTGAGATGTTCCGGCGGCACGACCTGCCCGAGCCTGACTGGACACGCATCGAAGCCGCCCTCACCCAAGCCGGCCGCGACCGCCTCGGTGATCTGCGTGAGCGAGGCACCACCCTTCCTGGGGTGCGTGACGCACTCAAGGAGACTGCTAGCCAGTCGAATTGGGCCTCCTCGATTCTCACCGGGAACATCGCTGCAAACGCACAGGTGAAGTTGTCGGCGTTCGGCCTGGACACTCTGGTGGACTTGCGTCTCGGGGCCTATGGCGCCGACGCGGTCGATCGGTCCGATCTTGTGGATGTGGCCCGTCGACGGGTGCGACAGCACCATGGCCTGCCTGACGGGAGCCCCGTCGTCCTGGTGGGCGACACCCCACGAGACGTCGAGGCAGCTCGCGCTTCCGGTGCCCAGGCCGTAGCTGTCGCCACCGGCGTCCACAGCCAGGCCGAGCTGACCGCTGCCGGCGCCACAACTGTCCTCCCTGACTTGTCCGACACGATCAGCCTGCTGCGCCTGCTGGAGAGCTTCGCCCGTCACTGAAAACGTCCCGGGACGTCCTGGGACCGTCCGCGTACGCGGTGATGCGGTCCCACGTCTCTCCACCACGATCAGGTCTCCCATCAGGCAACTGCCGCAGGAGGCCGACGTGATCGAGGAAGTAACCGGGATCCGGCGCATCCGGATGCTGTACCTGCAGCTGCTGTACCGCTGCAACTTCGAGTGCCTGCACTGCTTCCACGGCAAGCGACTCCAGCACGCGGACGCGTTCACGCTGGAAGAGGCGGTCAACCTCGTCACGCTCATGCGTGACGAGTACGCCACCGAGGCCCTCACACTGCTCGGCGGCGAGCCGTTCGTCTACAAGAGCCTCCCGGAGGTCGTCCGATACGCCAAGCAGGAACTGGGCCAGCAGGTCGAGATCTGCACCAACGGCTACCGGATCGAGCGCCGGCTGAACGAGATCGCCCCGTACGTGGACCTGCTGCGGATCTCGCTGGAGGGCATCGGCTCCACCAACGACCACATCCGCAAGACCGGGAGCTACCAGAGCGCACTGAGCGCGCTCCACCTCGCCCGGGAACTCGGTGTCCGCACGGGCGCGACCATGACGGTGACCTCACGGAACATCGACGAGGTGCTGCCGCTGGCCCGCACCCTGCAGCACTTCGGGACAGAGCAGTTGAAGCTACACTGCCTGCGGCCGGTCGGCAACGCCGCTGCCCACCCCGAGCTCCTCGTCACCGATCCGGCCGACTATGCCCGCCTGCGCGAGCAGCTCCAGGCGGCCGAGCTGGCCATCGAGGTGATCGTCGACGAGGACCTCTCCGAGCACGGCGCCCCGGAGATCTGTCCTCCTGGAGGCGGCCCGATCGCGATCGAGCGCATCGAGGCGGATCCACGCGGCGCGCTCACCATGTCCTGCAAGGCTGTCGGCAAGGACTCCCATGCCTTCTGGTACGACAAGCATGCCGACCGGATCGTTCACCGGCCGTCCGCCACCGACGAGCTCACTCTCGCCGTCCCGGACGTGGTGTACGCCCGTGTCTGAGGGCCCGCTCTTCGAGAGCCTGGAGGGGCTCCGCGGCACTGGAAAGTCGACCATCGCCCCCCTGCTTGCCCAGGCGAGGGGTGCCATCGTGGTCCCCACCGTGCCGGCCTCGTTCCAGGCGTTGCGGCAGCAGGTCGACATGCGGGAGAACGTCGAGGCACGGATGTGCTTCTACCTCTCTGCCCTGTTCACCGCTGCCGACGAAATCCAGCGGCACCTCAATGCCGGGACATCGGTCGTCGTAGAAAGCTACTTCGCCCGATGCCTGGCCACCCACCGCGCACTCGGCGCCCGTCTCGACGTCACACTGCCGGCCCACCTGCCACAGCCCACCACGTACCAGCTGGCCTGCACGGAGGACGAGCGCCAGCGCCGCCTGCTCGAGCGGGACAAATCGATCTCCCCGTGGGACGTGCTCAGCGAAGTGGTCCCGGACCGGATCACCAGGGCCTACGCCCGCTTCCCGATGCGCCGCATCGACACTACGGGCCTCGCACCCGGCCAGGTCGTCGACGCCATCCTCGCCACCGACACCGAAGGAGCCCGCCGTGGAGACGCAAAGCCTGTGGGAGCACACCCTCACGTTCTTCCCTCAGTTCCTGGCCTCGGTGACGGAGCACGCTCCCGCTGACGCCACCATCGCGGTCGTCGGAGCGAGCGACGGCAAGTTCGTTCTGCCCCTCGCCGCGGCCGGCTATCGCGTACTCGCCATCGAGCGTGACCCGTTCGCGTTGCACGGTGGCGAGGTCAGCCTTCCGGGGGATGTCACCGCCCGCGCGATGGGGCTCATCGACCGGCTCAAGCTCGAAGCCCTGTACGACCGTGTGCAGATCCTGGAGGAGGACTTCCTGCAGACCGGGACCGGGCAGGGGAAGTGTGACGCCGTCTGGACGAGCTGCTCGTGGCATTACAGTGCCAACCACCAAAGCCCACTTGCTGACTTCGTCGCACGCATGCAGTCACTCGTCCGCCCTGGCGGCCTGTTTGGGGCCGAATTCATGATGCCCACCGAGCAACGCCACATCGGCATCGAGCACTACACCTCGCCGGAGAAGCTCAGCCGCCACTTCGCCGACGACTGGCGCGTACTGCTGACGCTGCGCACGAACGAGTTCATCGAGCGCGCCCACGTCGGCCAGCTTCAGGACCATACCCACCGCATGGGCCTGCTCCTCGCGGCCCGCACCCCGAAGTAACCATCGAGCAAAGGAAGAAGGAGATCATGAAGCACGAGTACGAGGCCAAGTTCCTCGCCATCGACGTCGACGCCCTCCAGGCCAAGCTCACCAACCTGGGCGCCACACAGACGTTCCCCCGCACCCTCCTCACCCGCAAGATCTTCGAGAACGACGCCCTCGACGGCGGCCAGTGGATCCGGCTGCGCGACGAGGGCACGCGCTCCACCCTGACGCTCAAGCACGTCACCGACGCCACGCGCATCGACGGCACGACCGAGATCGAGACCGAGGTCACCGACCTGCACGCCATGGCCGAGATCCTGCGCGGCCTCGGCCTGCGGGAGGTCCGCTACCAGGAGAACTACCGCGAGGAGTGGCGTCTGGGTGAGGTCGCCTTCGACTTCGACACCTGGCCCGACCTGCCCACCTTCATCGAAATCGAGGGCCCCGACGAGGCATCGGTCCGCCAGGCAGCAGCCCTCCTCGACCTCGACTACGCCGAGGCCCGTTTCGGAAGTGTCGACGAGATCTACAAGAGTGAGGCAGGTCGCGACATCCTGGCGGAGCCCACCCTGCTCTTCGCCGACGCCGACAAGACCGATGCGCCCTCGGCAACGGGATCTGCCAACTGAACTGGGCGGCGCCGTGCTCACCGAACTTGCGTTACCACACAGGCTGATTCCCGGGATCGCTGAGTTCGCCCGCGGTGGCTTGCCTGCCCCGGCGGCAACGGACGACGGCAACGAGTGGTTGGACAACTACTGCTGGCTCTACTGCGGTCAGCAGTGGACCAGAGTCCTGTGGATCGGCCCGGCCAGTGTGGCCGGCGCCCAGGTACCGATGTACGCCTGCGGTCCGTGCATTCGGATACTGCAGGAACGGGTCTGGGAAGCCATCCTCCTCAGCGATGAATCGGCTCGCTCCTCAGAAGTTAACGAGGTCACCGAGCCAGGGCCGTCTGCCGGACGACGCACGGGCCGACACCGAGCCCCAGGCAGACTCCTGCGCCGCCGATAGACCCCCGCCCTGGTCACCGGATCGCCACGCCGTTCCCCCGCGGTACGGCTCCGGGACCAGGGCGGGCTCCATTCCGGCTTATCTATCGTCGGCGTTGCTGTTGCTGATTCGCGGGGAGGGCGCGCGGTGTCGCCTGCGTGCTCTGATCTTGGTAGGGGGCTGCGGATGCCCTGGTGGTGCGGCGGCGGGCGGCTTCGGCGCGGCGGTTGGGGGCGGGGTTGCGACTGGTGTGCTGGATGCGGGTGATCAGGACACGGGCGGGTTGGCGGGCGGTGGTCAGTTCGCGTTGGGCGGCGGTTTCCTTGAGAAGTTGGTGGGGTAGGTGGCCGCGGGCTTCGGCGTCGGCGAGGAGGGTGGCGAGGGCGGGCCAGCTGGCGTCGGCGAGGATCCGCACGGCGTGGTCGGGGACGGCGGCTCGTACGTCGCTGGCCAGGGTGAGACGGGCTACCTCCTTGGGTGGGCGGGCTTCGAGTTCGGCAAGCGCGGGAGTGAGGGCGTGATCAGCGGCGGCCTGGAGGTGCTGGACGGCCTGGCGGGCGGCGTCAGCCTGGTGGGAGTGGTTCTTCGCTTCGTGCCAGCGTCCGGCGATGATGGCGGCCCAGACGAGGGCGGCGATCAGGGCGGCGAGGGCGCTGCCGTCGGGGCCAGTGGCGGTGTGGGCGATGTCGCGGGCCGCGCTGCGCAGGGCACTGGATGCTCGGTCTTCTGCCCGGATCTGGGAGCGCTGAGCACGCGCGAACGCCTTTGAGGCAGCGTGCAGTTCGGCGTGCAGTTCGGCGGGTGCCTTCTGGGCGGTGGCCTCGATCAGTTCGCCGAGGGCGGTGATGTGCGCCTGGGTGTGCGCGTCGTCGCCGAGGTCGGTGTGGAGGGTGTCGAGGGCGTCTGCGGCCTGGTGCCAGGGGGTGCTGAGGCGGTTGCGGCGTGCGGTGGGGTGTTCCTCGGGCTGGGTGGATTCGAGGCGGGCCTTCAGTTTGGGCAGGGACAGGTCGGGGGCGATCTTCCCTCCAGGGTGGAAGATCTGCTCGCCGTCCTTGTTCAGGTCGCCGGGGCGGCCGACTGCGAAGCCGAGGAGGTCTCCGGACGGGCCGCGCCGGGGCTTGACCGCGATGCCGTCGGCTTCGAGGTAGGCGAGGAGTTCCTCCGCGTTGGTGGCGTTGGGGATGGCGGCGCGGATGCGGTCCTGCAGCCACTAGCGGCTGGTCTGCTCCCAGCCGAGCCGGTCGGCCTTGTGCATCTCGGCCTGGGTGGGGCGGCGGGTTCCGGTGCGGTCGCCCTTGCTCAGGCGGCGCAGGCCGTAGTCCTTCTCGATCTCGCGGCATTCGTCGCCGACGCGGATGCCGCTGTCGTGGAGTTTGGCGCGGCGTCCGTCTTCGCGGACGGTGGTGGCGAGGATGTGGATGTGGTCCTCCGCGTGGCGTACGGCGATCCAGCGACAGGCCAGGTCGTCGCTGGCGGGGGCGATGCCAGCGGCCTGGACGATGCGCTGGGCGATCTCGCCCCACTCGGCGTCGGAGAGGTAGCGGTCCTCGGGGGCGGCGCGGACGGGGCAGTGCCAGACATGGTCCGTGACCGGCTTGCCGAACTCGCTGTTTCGCAGGCGGACGGGTTCATCGAGGTAGCGGCCGAGTTCGGTGAGGGTCGCGTTCTCGTCGCGACCAGGATCGGGCATGCCGAGCATGGCGAAGCCGGCCACGATGTGCGGGTCGAAGTGCTCGTCGTGGGTTCCACGGCCGTAGAGGTAAGCGAGCAGACCCCGGGTGTTGGACCCGGAGGGCTTGATGGCGGCGATCATCTCGGTCAGACCTCCCTCGGGTCGACAGGCTGGCGCAGGGCCTCGGCGATCAGAGTGAGCAGGTGATGGAGTTCGTCGAGGCGCTGGCGCATGTCGGGCTGGGTGTAGTCGCTGTTGAGGGCGCGGGCGATCTGGTTGACGTTGACGCCGATGCGGTTGAGCTGACGCAGGACCTGAGCGCGGAAGATGTGCGTGCGGCGGCGGTCCTCGGACAGGGGCAGGTTGGCGGTGAACCGTCCGGCGATGAAGGCCAGGACGATGTCGGCGGCGAAGCCGGATTCACCTTTGTAGCCGTGCTCGGCGGCGGCCTCCTGGAGGCGGGCACGCTCGGCGTCGGTGAAGCGCAGGGGGCCGACGCGGTCGGTGCGCTTGTTGCCGGTGAAGCGGCGGATGGTGGGCTGGATGCTCTGCACAGCAGGCTCACGGGCGGCGATGGCGGCGGGCTGGTCGTCGCGTGCGGGGCGCAGGGTCTGCTGCTGGGCGGCGTGGAGATTGTCCGGGTCGGGGCCGCCCTCGGCTCCGGTCTCCTGGTCCGGCGCCCCCTGGCGCTGGGCCGTCTCCGCCACCCCCCGGGCGGAGGTTCCCCGAATCCGGCCGTGAGTCGGACTCGGGGTACTACTGGCTCCGCCAGGAGCAGCCTTCCCGAACGCCCGCCTCCAACGGTCCAACAGTTTAGGCGACTTCGTCAGGTTCTCGAGCTCGTCGGGGTGGTGCAGGTCGTGCGGCATAGGCAGTTCTCCGGGATGTACGGGGAGGCGTTGCGGGGGGCAGACGAAAATACGCGGGGTCGGTCCGGCGTCTGGTCGCGGGATGTGCAGGCGGTCCCACTTCGATCCACAGGTGTGGATAAGTGCTGCGGGGCGCGGAAGGCCGTGTGATGGGGTGGCCGGAATGGGCCGGTGACCGTCGTCCGGCCGGTGATTGCTCGGGACCGTGCCCGCCCGCCGGGGCATGGACGGTCCCCGGCGGGGGGACAGCGGTACGGGTGGTCTCATGACCTGGCCCTGACCTGCGGTGATTACCGGTCAGTGGTGGGTCTGGGATTCCGGTGAGGCGGGCAGCTGTTGCTTGAGCGCTGCCATGAGCAGGGTCAACCGTTGCGAGCTGATGGTGTGGCCGGCCTCGCGGATTGCCCTGGCGACCGTTTCCCGGGTGCGTTTTTCTTCCATCCGCTCCGCGATGGGCAGCATTTCGTCCAGGTCACCGGAAACCGGTCGGCCGACGCTGCGGGCGGAGAGCGTCTGACCGGTGTCCGCCTCCGGGCCGTCGGGTTCGTGCTCCACGTTGTCGTCACCTTCCACGGCTTCCGGCTGCTCCAGGTCCAGGGCCGTTCCGGCGGCGACGGGGTGGAGCTGGCGAGCGCGCTGCTCTCCTTCGAAGAGCCGTTCGGCAGCCGAGGCATCGTGGTCCCCGCTGTCATCCGGTCCTGCTGGGTCGGAGGGTTCGGCGATGAGCTGGTGGATCTGCCGCATCAGGACTCCGAAGGCCAGTAGCGCGGCGGTCGGGGGGACAGCGGCGACCACGTAGTCGAGGAGGGGGACTGCGGTGTTGTCCCGCGTGCCGCTGACCCCCGCCACGTTGAGCGCGATGGAGCCGACTGACCCGGCGACGGTGAGGGCGACCGCCCACCAGTCCGGCACCCGGCGCAGGCCCGCGCGGAGCATCAGCAACTCGCCCGCGACGATGAACGCATCCAGGGTCGCGGGCCACATCCATTGGCGTTGTGGGGCGTTGCCGAGGCCGTGGCGTCCGGCGACTTCGGCCAGGTGCGCATACGAGAGCCAGAATGCGCCGGCGGTGAGGCCGACAATGACGCATCCGGCGGCGACAAGTGCGTACCGCTCAGCGGCCTGCTTGGTCATCGATTGCCGCCCTGGACCTCGGTGGGCTGCGCGGCCGCCTCTTTGATCTCGACTCCGCTGGGGCGTCGGCTGAGGACCGCGGCGCTGTGCCAGCTGGTCACCGGCTGCGGTGCGGCGGGTAGTGCGGGGTTGGACATGGGCTTGGTGTTCTCCTGGGGTGGTGGCGTGGTCCGTCTTGGCCGTCTTGGCCGTTGCAAGCGCAGGTCAGGGCGGGTACGGCAGCCGCCTTGGCCTTCCGTCTTGATGGGCGCTGTCGGCGTTTTCAGGCCCGCTGTGGGGGCTGGCGCGTCGTTGCGCTGAGTCCGGCAGCGCGGCGTGGCCCCATCGGGCCGGGACGTCGCTGTTCCGTCTTCCGTCCCCGATGGCAGGGCCGCGACCTGCAGTGATACGGCACGGACGGCCAGGACGGCACAAGACGGATCCGGGCAGCGTCCCGGCGAACGGCGCGGCGGTGATGATCGCATTGCAGTCTTGGCCCCGGCTGCCGTCTTGCCTTCATGGGGTGTGACCTGCGGAAGTACGGCAGGGACGGCACGGACGGCAACCGGGGGATGCGGCGCGGGTCGGCGCTAGCTGGGCGCGGCGCTCGCGTTCACCGGGTGGACGGTCGGGCAGTAGCGCCGCCACGCGTCGAGGAACTTGCTGCGCGTGTAGCCCTTACGCTGGGTGCCGTCGGCCAGGCGGACGTTGCCGGGCCTGATGCCGAACTCGCGCAGCATCGAGCTCAAGTCACGGGGGCTCAGCCCGCTTCGCCCCCACTCGGCCCAGGGGCCTTCCGGATCCTTCCGCAGTTGATACAGGAGCTCGTCCGTGCTGAGGCAGTCAACCTCGCGCTGGCCGACGAACACGCGACGGAGGTCGGCAAGGATCCGCGCCCCACTGGGATGGTCCTCTTCAGCCTGGACCTCGGCGGCGACCATCTGCGCGCACGCCGCTCGCGCCAGGCTAGGCCAGCGCCCGGCCGCGAGGTCAGCGACGATCACCAGCGGCTCCCACGTGTCGGCGGCACGGTCCTCCACCGGCATCACCGGTTCCAGGTCGGCGGCCTTGTCCAGCAGGGGCTTGGCCCATGCGGCGATGCGGTCGCGCAGGTCATGAAGCGCGGGGATGTCGCGGCGCGACCGGAAGGGCTTGACGCTCTCGCCCTCAGCCCGGCGGCGCATCCGGATGACCACCGACCGGTCCATGATCGTGTCGGGCAGGTCGCCGATCCCCGCCATCGCGGCCATCGCGAAGGTCGAGAACCTGTGGGGCGTGTGGTCATTGCCGACGACACGGGTGACGTACCGGTTGCGCTGGTGCCCGGCGTTGAGCAAGCCGCGCATCTCCTCGTTCTTCTCCGCCATCTTCGGAGTGCCGAAGATGGTGTCCGCCTCGTCCACCAGGAGCGTGGGCGGCTCCTCGGTGATTGAGCGAAACACCGCCGCAGGCGTCGTGTTGATGGTCAGCATCGGCTCGTGCACCGTCTCGGTCAGCACATCCAGCAGTCGCGACTTGCCACACCGCTTCGCCGGCCCTACCACCGCCAGGCGCGGCGCGTGCTGCCACGCGGGCTGCAGATGCGTTGCAGCCACCCACAGCGTGGCTGCGTCCAGCGCCTCCTGTGAGGGCAGGATCACGAACTGGGCTACGTGCGCACGCAGTTCGTCCAGCAGCTCGGAGCCGTACGTCGGCTCCGGATCCGGAACCGCTTCCTCGGCGGGCTGATCCGCCGGAGCCGGGTTCGAAGCCGCGTTGTCGGCCGCCGGGGCGGCTTCGGGTGCGTGGCGGCCGGGCCGGCCGGGCACCACGGCCGTCGGCCATACCGCTTTGCCCGGTGCGGAATAGGGCTCGGGTGTCGTAGGTTGCACAGGGCAGCTCCTTATCCGGTGACTTCGGGCATGCACGCCCAGGTCACCCAGGTCGTTCGTTGGAATGCGGGCAGTGGAGTGTGCTGAGCCTCCGGCGTTGGCCCGCCGGGGGCTCTCTCGTTTCCCTGGCCAGGGCGAGGGACCACGGACAGTACGTCCACGCCCCTGCACAGTCCAGCACTTCTGTGTCAGCTCAGCGCAGAAGTGCCTGCTACGCGCCCGCGCGGTCATGCAGCCAGGCCCAGCAGGTCCAGCAAGTCGGCTGTCACGACGCGGTACGCGTTGCCCAGCCGCAGGACCTTGCACGGGTACTGGCCGCGCTTGGCCAGCTCGTAGCCCTTGCTCCGCCCCAGGCCCAGCGCCCGGTTGCCCGTGTCCAGGTCAACGGCGACGGGCAGGGCCAGCAGCTCCTCCCGCGTCATGCCCTTCGGCTGCTCGATGATCTCGCTCTTGTGCATGCGGCGCTCCGTTCATGGTTGAGCCATCGGCGAACGCGGCATCACGTCCGGCTCCAGGTCGGCACTAACCATCATCGGCGAGCTAATGTGTCTTCATGACACAACACGGTTTCGACCATGGAGATGACGAGGACGACCTCCCGGAGTGGGCGGACCAGGTCATGGCCACCGTGGCCCACGAAGTACGGAGACGAAGGAAGGAGCTGCGATGGAGCGCCCAGGACCTGGCCGACAAATGCGCCGAGATCGGCCATTCGATCCCGCGCAACGTGATCGCCAACATGGAATCCGGCCGACGCTCCAACCTGCCCCTGGTCGACGTCATCGTTCTGGCTCGGGCGCTGCGTACCTATCCGATCTGCCTGCTGTACCCGCTCGGCTACGTGGACAGAGTCCAGCGGCTCCCCCTGCAGGACTCCGAACCGACGTGGGACGCCATGCACTGGTTCACCGGCGACGTTGTGGGCGCGCTCGGAGTCGAGGCAGACATGCTGCGCAACTTCCGCGCCCACGCCGGCCACGAGCGCGCGGCCCTCACCGCCATGAGAGGCGAGAAGCACGAACGGTGGAAGGCCGAAACCGCAAACAACCCGGCCGAACGCGAAGAAGCCCTCAGCGCCCAGGCCGACTACGCCGAGAGGGCCGCACAGGCCAAGTACCGCCTTCGTAGTGCCCGCGCCTTCATCCGCGAAGACGGCGGCACACCGCCCCACCTGCCCGCCGCACTGGCCGATGTCGACCCACCGGAAACCGACCCCAACACCACCGAGGAGAATGACATTTGAAGGGCTCCACCCACCGCCGCTGCTACTGCCGCGACCCCCACACCGGCAAACCGCTCGGCAAGTCCTGCCCCAAGCTCACCAGCCGCAAGCACGGCTCCTACTCCATACGGCAGGAACTCCCACCCCGCGAGGACGGCACCCGCCGCTCCTTCAACCGGGCGGGCTACGAGAGCCTCAAGGCGGCTCAGGCCGACCTCGACCACGCCCGCGCCCTCCTCGGGCTGCCCGACGCTGACGACCCGGAGGACATAGGCCGTCTCGTCGCCCTTCTCGAACAGGTCGCCGATGAGAGGGCTCCCCTTCCCGACATCGAGGAGACCCGCCGACGTCTCAAGGCGGGCTTGAACCTCACGGGCCGCCGTACAGTGGGAGATTGGCTGGACCAGTGGCTCGCGTCCAAGAAGACGCGGAAGACGACGACCAATGGCTACGCCTCCCATATCCGTGTCCATCTCAAGCCGCGCATCGGGCACATACGCCTCGACCGCCTCAACGTCAGTCACCTGGTGGAGATGTTCGACGCCATCGCCGACGCCAACGAGGTGATCGAGGCAGAGAACCGAGCCCGTCGCGACCAAATCGCTCGGTGCAAGCCGAGCAAGCCGGGCCGTCCCGTTACAGCCGAGCGGGCGCGGCTGGCCATCGAGCGGGCGAAGCTCGCCGAGATGAAGCCGTTCCGGAAGCCGACTGGACCCGCGACCCGGCAGGGCATTCGGCGAACGCTCCGTGCAGCGCTGAACGCGGCGATCAGCCAGCAGCTCATCACGTTCAACCCGGCAGCCCACGTCGAGTTGGAGTCCGGCAAGCGGCCGAAGCCGTTGCTGTGGACCGAGCAGCGGGTGGTGCGCTGGCGTGTCACCGGTGAGGAGCCCTCCGCCGTCATGGTGTGGACCCCAGAGCAGTTCGGCGCCTTCCTTGACGCAGCCGAGGGTGAGCGGCTGTACGCGTTCTTTCACCTTTCCGGCACGCGCGGCCTGCGGCGGGGCGAGGGGGTCGGCCAGGACTGGGCCGATGTGGATCTGGACGCCGGGCTGATCACGCCGGCCAAGGAGATCGTGGTCGACGGCTGGGATCCGTACGAGTCCGCACCCAAGACCGACGGCAGTGCCAGCACCATCGCCCTCGACAGCCTGAACGTGGCCGTGCTTCGCGAGCACCGCAAGCGTCAGCTCAAGGAGAAGGAACAGTGGGGTGCGGCCTGGCGGGACACCGGCAAGGTTGTTCACGCAGGAGAACGGTTCGTGGCTCCATCCGGAGACGGTCTCGGAGACCTTCCGCCGCATCCTCGCGAGCACCGACCTGCCGCCCATAACCCTTCGGGATCTGCGGCACGTCTCCGCGACCCTCACCCACGGCGGCGGTGGTGACCTGCACACGATCAAGGAGACGCTGCGGCACTCCACGATCACGCTGACCTCGGACACGTACACGAGCCTGCTGCCCGAGGTCGACAAGGCCGTAGCAGAAGCCGCCGCCCGGCTGGTACCTCGTGCCCGTAAGGCCGCCTCCGTAGCGGCTGCTGCCGGGCCGTCCGCTCACGCATCGCTCACGCATGAGGCCGGAAACGACGAAGCGCCCCGACCGGCCGAAGCCAGTCGAGGCGCTAAGTAGCAGGTCAGAGGGGTTAACCCCTCCCTGCCGCAGGTAGGCCGTGTGGGACTCGAACCCACAACCAACGGATTAAAAGTCCGCTGCTCTGCCAATTGAGCTAACGGCCCTCGGCATTGCATCCCCGAGCATAGCCGGACAGGACCGGTGAGCCGATCGGGTATCGGATCACCGGCCCCGTCGAGACCCCGCCGCAGGTCACCGACGTGACGTCTCGCGGGCGATCGTCCGGGGGTGGTTGCGGTTCAGGAACCAGTGGCGGGCCGAGGCCAGCCACCATGCCGCGGCGAAGCCCAGGACGACCAGGACCGCCACCGGGGCGTAGTTGAACGTCTCCGAGGTGACCGGGGAGACCTGCGGAAGCATGAAGAGCACGGTGATCACCGCGACCCAGGTCACCGCCACGATGCCGATCGGGCGGGACCAGCGGCCCAGGTGCCAGGGGCCGCGTTCGAAGCTGTCGCCGCGGAACAGCCGCAGCAGGGTCGGGATGACGTACGCGATGTAGAGCCCGATGACTGCGATCGACGTCACAGCCGCGTACGCGGTGACATTGATCAGATACGGCAGACCGAGGACCAACGCGCCGACGGTCGCGAGCCAGACCGCGGCGACGGGCGTACGGGTCCGGGGGCTGACCGTGTGCCAGACGTTCGAGAACGGCAGGGCGCCGTCCCTGGAGAAGGCGTAGATCATGCGGCTGTTCGCAGTGACCGACGCCATACCGCAGAAGAGCTGGGCGCCGATGACGACCAGGAGCAGCAGCTTTCCGCCGGTCGCACCGAGAGCGTCCAGCAGGATCTGGGCCGGCGGCGCTCCCGTCGGAGAGGTCAGGGCTCCTTCGTACGACTGGATGGCGAAGGTGAAGCCGAGCAGCAGGACGAAGCCCGCGATCCACGATGTCCAGATGGACTGGACGATGCCGCGGGGGCCGGCGGTCGCGGCGTCGTGGGTCTCCTCGGTCATATGGGCCGAGGCGTCGTAACCGGTGAAGGTGTACTGGGCCATCAGCAGTCCGATGAGGACGACATACAGACTGCTGCTCCAGCCGGTGTTGTTCACGAACTTCGTGAACACGAACGACGCCGACTGGTGGGAGTCGGGGGCGAGGGTGAGCGCGCCGACGATCAGTGCGACGCCCAGCACATGCCACCAGACGCTGACGTTGTTGAGGATCGCGACTATGCGTACGCCGAAGGTGTTGAGGAGGCCGTGCAGCGCCAGGATCGCGGCGAACAGCAGGATTGTGCGGCCCGGTGTGACCTCGAAGCCGAACTGGAGATTGAGATACGCGCCCAGGAAGGACGCGGCGCCGAAGTCGATACCCGCCGTGACGGCGACCTGGCCGAGGACGTTGAACCAGCCCGTGAACCAGGCCCAGGCGGCCGCGGTGCGCGGCGGTGCCAGCCGGTGGGCCCAGAAGTACAGGCCCGCGGAGGTCGGGTACGCCGAGCAGATCTCGGCCATCGCCAGGCCGACGAACAGGGTCATCAGGCCAACGGCGACCCAGCCCCAGGTGATCACGGCCGGGCCGCCGGTGTTCATGCCGAAGAGGTAGAGAGTGAGACAGCCGGAGAGGACCGAGATGATGGTGAAGGAGACGGCGTAGTTGGAGAACGCCGACATCCGGCGGGCGAGAACCTGTGTGTAGCCGAGCTGGGCCAGGCGCTCCTCGTCGGACCCTGCGGAGGGTGGGGTGGGGGTGGTGGATACGGATTCGGGCGCGGCGACGGATTCGGGCGCGGCGACGGGCGCGGGCGCCGAGCCGACTGGCGGAGGCTTCCCCGTACTGGCGTTTTCTGTCATGCCCCCAGCAATTCCCTTGCCGGGGGCACCACATGCGCCAGTCGTGGCCTAAAACAGCGCCCGGTAGTGATGCCAGCCCGTTCCGATCGTCTCCGTCGCCCCGAACGACCCCCTCCCGTCACCCCTGTTGCGCAGCAGCTTGCCGGTCGTGTCGCGGGAGAGGAGATCGCAGACGCCCTCACCCGTGATGTCACCGACCGCGATGATCTCCGTGCGTCCCGCGCCCCAGTCGCTGAAGACCAGCTTCCGCGGCTTGAACGAGCCCGTCCCCGTGCCCTCGTAGCGCCACACCTCACCGCCCGGGTCGCGCGCCAGCAGATCGCCGATGCCGTCGCCGGTGAGGTCGGCGGCGCCGATGATCAGGTAGCCCTTCCAGCCGGAGCCGACCTTCACGGCCGGGTCGAAACCGGCCCGCGCATTGCCCCGGTAGAGGAAGAGGTAGCCGGTGGACGCCTGGCGTACGAGCAGATCCGGGCGACCGTCCCCGGTGAGGTCCTCCGAGGCGGCAAAGGCGTCGAACCCGTTCCAGCCCTTGCCCATCAGATGGTGCGGCACCTTCGGGTCGATGGGGTAGTTGTCACCGCCCGCGCGGTAGAGGTTGCCGTCCGGGGTGCGGATCAGGAGGTTGCTGCGCGGGTCGCCGGTGTTCGCTCCGTACGGGATGAGACGTGTACGCGGATCCCATCCGGTGGTCGCCCAGGACCGGGCGCCGCCCCGCGGATGGTGTACGGCCGCCTTGCCCGTCGTCGTCATCGAGTAGAACTCGCCGTAGCCGTCGGTGTTCATGTCACGGAAGGCCGAGGCGCCGTTGACGAGCCGTACGGGGCCGGGCGTCCAGGACTCGCGGCCCGTGCCGTCGGCCGGCTGCGCCACCACCTCCCACTGGTACGCGCCACTGACCCTGTCCTTCGGATCCCAGTCCCGGGCATCCCACGCGACACGTACCAGCGCACCCGTCCGTTCCGTACTGGTCTCGTCCACCAGGACCCGCCTGCGCCAGTCCTTGACCGTGAAGGTCCGGTTGGCGGACGGGCGGTTCAGCAGCAGCTTCGCCTCCCAGGGCCAGTGCCGGTCGTCGACGGTGGCCGGGGCGGACACGTCGAGCACGGAGAACTCGCCCCGCGGCACCGTCACCGGCTTGATGTGGATACGCCCCTCGGTGTCCGCATACGCGACGTGTCCGCCGTACTTGTCGACGCTCCACATGCCCGTGCCGGGCGCCACATGCTCGGCGAACGGGGTGGTCACCGCAGGCGTGGCGACGCCGCTGTGGAAGTCGGTCATCGTCAGCGTCCCGGCCGTGTCGTCCTGCTGGACCACGAAGCCGTCGCCGAGCTTCGCGGACTTCGAGTACGGCACGGTGGTGAACCGGGGGAAGGTGGCGTCGGAGTCCCAGACCCAGGACTTCCTGGCGTCGTCGCAGCGCCAGTAGACCCACCGTCCGACCTTCTGCAGCTCGTCCGGCGAGCAGCTCAGACCGGTGTCCGAGTCGTACGGAGCGTCGGTCCTCGTCGCCAGGTCGTACCACCTGATGCTGCCCAGCCTGCTGCCGGGCGTCCACATCGTCGAGCCCCAGATCGCGACCGCGCTGATCGAGCGGGTCGTGAGAACCCTCGGCCCCTCGTCGTCGAAGGTGGCGATGTACTGCTTGCCCGTACTCGGCTCGTCGACCGCGAAGAACCGCCCCTCGGCGGCCACCATCCGCTGGTCCGCGCCGAGCTGCCCGAGGGTGATGACGGTGGTCGGCGTTCCCTCGCCGGTGACGGTGTGACCTGCCGAGGTCGGATTGGTGTACGCGAACCGGCCGTCCCCCACCGCCGAGAGCAGGGGGCTGAACTCCGGGTAGCTGTCCCACACATCGGGGTTCACCGTCCGCCGCGGCCCGGCCTTCGGTGTGCCGGTCACGGCGAGGTCGTACGCGTACAGCCCCCGCCTGACCTGCGGATCGATACGGGCCACCACCCCGAGCTGCCCACCGCCGAGCGCGATGCGCTCGGGCACGGCGGGCTTGCCCTGGTAGGTGCCGAGGTCGATGACGATCTCTTCCGGCTCGGCCTGCCCGGCCGCGACGGCGACACCACCGGGCGCGAGCCCGAGACCGCCGGCCGCGAGAGCGACGGCGGCCCCGAGAACGAGGATGCGTTTGGTACGTCCGGTGGTGCGGGTCATGCGTACCCCCTGGTGAGAGCCTCAGCTACAGCGCCTCATCGACTCGGAAGGTACGACAGCCCGGACCATCGCTTGGTTGTACACGGTTGACCGTGTCAGCTCGGCTCTCAGAAGAGGCCCTTGTAGCCCTGCCACCCCGTCCCGATCTTCACTGTCGATCCGAACGAACCCTTGCCGTTTCCGTTGTTGCGCAGCAGGTGGCCGGCCGCGTTGCGGGAGATGAGATCCGGCTTCCCGTCCTTGGTGATGTCACCGACGCCGACGAACGCATTCTGGCCGAGGCCCCAGTTGTTGCCGAACACCAGCACCCGCGGCTTCAGCGCACCCGTCGCCGTACCGTCGTACCGCCACAGCGAGTTCGCCTTGTCGACCGCCAGCAGGTCGCCGATCCCGTCGCCGTTCAGATCCCCGGCACCGAACACCGCCCGGTACGCCGTCCACTTGGCGCCGATCCTGCCACGGGCCTTCAGACCGCCCGAGCCGTTGTCCGCGTACAGATACAGATCGCCGGTGGATGCCTGACGCGCCACCAGGTCCGGGCGTCCGTCGCCCGTCAGATCACCTGGTGAGGTCAGCACATTGAACTGGTTCCAGCCGCCGCCCAGTCCCTGCGCGGAGTCGTCGAGCGGGCCACCCGATGAGGTGCAGCGCCCATTGATGCGCGAGAGATGGCCGTCGGTCTCCCGCACGATCAGATCGTTGCAGCGGTCACCGTTCATGTCACCGAGGGGGACCGCCTGTGTGACGTTGTACCAATACATGAAGCCACCGCTCCGGAAGCCTCCGGCACCGTTGCCGAAGTGGAAGCGCATGGCGTCGTCGCGGTCGAGAGCGACCAGGTCACCGACGCCGTCCCGGGGGTGCGAGAAGTCCCGCCGGGCCGGCGCACCATGGGTCTGCGTGAACAGCCCGGTCAAGGTCAGCGGGGCACCGTGCCCGTCGGCGGGCTGCGCGGTCAGCGTCCAGGTGTATGCGCCGTCCGGCATCAGACTTCCGCTGTCCGACCGGCCGTCCCAGGAACGCTCGAGGTGTCCGCGGACCTCCTCGTTGCCGTGCATGGTGCGGATCACGGCACCGGTGGTCTTGTCCTTGACCACCAGTGTCACGGAGTTGGCCGGCTTGGACAGAACACCCGAGAACTGCCACTCGCCTCCGTTGCTGCCGTCCCCAGTGACGGTCTTCGACACCTCCGAGACGGAGAGCGGCTGAGTCGCCACCCCCGTGGGCACGACATGCATCCGCTCCGCCGCGTCCGCATAGGCGATGTGCCCGCCGAACTTGTCCACCGTCCAGCGGATCCCGCGCTGCGAGGCTGCGGTCGCAGGGAGGTCGGCGACCTCGCGGTCCACGGCCGTACCGCCCGAGAAGTCGGTCAGTTCCAGCTTGCCTGCGGTCTTGTCGTGGCGGACCAGGTAACCGTCGCCCAGCAGCGCCTCGTCGGCTGCAACGGCGATGCTCTTCTTGGCCGTACGGTCGTAGATCCCAGCACCGCCGCTCGCCCCGCAGGACCAGTAGAGCCAGCGTCCGAGCGTCTGCAGCTCCTCGGGAACGCAGCCCGCACCCGTGTCGACCGTCTCCGTGGTCCTCTTGGCCGCCAGGTCGTACGCGGTCACCGTCCCGGCCGTGGTCCCCGGGCTCCACAGCTGCCCCGCCCACACGGCGGCAGCCGAGGCGGTCCGCGTCAGCACCGGCTGCTGCCCTGTGACGTCGATGACCAACTGCTGGTGGACAGCCGGGTTGGTGTAGATCACATACCGGCCGGCGGCGTCGGTGACGCTGCCGCCGTGGGTCCCGGTGCGGTGGAGCGAGGTCGTGTAGCTGGAGTCGATCAGCTGGATCTCGTCACCGCCGGCCGACCCCGGGTAACGCACTACGTACGCGAAGCGCCCGGCGCCCAGGGTCTTCAGGGCCGCACACCCCGGATCGTCTCCTGCGCAGCTCGCGAACGTACCGTTCAGAGTCCGCCGGATCACCTGCGTGGGCGTTCCGTGTACCTCCAGCATCCGGAACTGTGCACGGAAAAGTCCGGTGCTCGCGTCGGTGGAGAGCAGATATCCGTCACCGGCGGCGATTCCACGCACCGGCGCGGGCACGGGCGGCAGGTCCAGCACCGTGGTCACAACCGGCACGCCGTCAGGGCCCACGCCGATCCGACGCAACGCCCAGTCGTCGGCGTCCTCGCCGCCGACCACGAGCACAGTGCCGTCAGGAGCCTGCGAGAGCCGGAAGGTGTTCTTGCCGAGCAGCGTCCGTGGCGTACCCCCTGCGATGGGGGTCGCGATGATCCGCCCCGTACTCGAGTTGATGTGGACGACCCAGTCCCCGACCAGTCCGATCTCATAGCCGGAGCGATCCTGCGGCGCCGGGGCGGTGAGTTCGACCGGGGTCGCCGTGATGTCGGACCTCGGTACGACCTTGATCGTGCCACTCAGGCTGTACCAGCCCAGATACTTCGGTGACAGCAGCACGCCGTTGATATCGGCCGATGCCGTGTAGGCGGTCACCCGTGCGGTGGCGGCGTCGACCGTCGCCAGGCGAAGAGTGTCACCAACCTTGACCCGCAGCACGACGGTCGTCGCGTCACCGCCGACGGCCCCGCCGTAGAGACCCCCGTCGGGCAGCCCGGTGACGAGCCGGTCCCGGGTGCGGCCGTCCTCGGCGGAATCCAGGAGGTGCGCCTCGGTGATCCGTGAGGTGGAGGTGCCGTCGACCACGACGGTCTCGCGCTTCACCGCGACCACCGTGTTGCCGTACACGCCGCTGTACGACAGTCCCTCCGGCACCGTCACGAACTGTGAGGTCCCGGCGGCCGGATCGCGCAGTTCGACATCGCTGTCGCTGATGTAGGCGAGGGTGTCCGCTCCGGTGCCGACCGTCCGGCCGAGGGCGCCGGTCCCCGTCCGCTGTGCGGAGAACGTACGACCGTCCGAATAGCGGGTCCACAGATTGCCGGCCACACCTTCCTGCGTGTGGAAAACACCCTGCGCGCCTGCCGCGTCGGCCTGCTGGTACGTCCCGGTGCCCAGGAGCCCGAGTGCCCGGGGAGTTGTACGGAACGTGGTCGGGATCTCCACGGCGGCAGCGGGCTCGCCCGGGTCCGCTTGAGCCTCGACGGGTCCGAGACCGATACCCAGCGCAAGTGATACGGCAGCGGCGGCTGCTGTGGTGGCGCGGACGACGGCACGACTGGCCACTCAGGCCCTCCCCATGGAAGCAGAAACAGGGCATGGGGCATCAATGTGGCCTGGTGCGAACGAAAAGTTGGTGACTGGCCCCCCAGTCAGGCCCCCATGCAAGCGGACGGATCGTAACAGCCGCCTCACAGGCAACGGAAGCATCTTTCGAACCCGTTCAAAGAGTGAGGACTCGCCCGGTGCCACAAACGCACCGGGCGAGTCCCTCTCAAGCGAATTGGGCTACTAGAAAAGGCCCTTGTAGCCCTGCCAACCGGTGCCGATCTTGACCGTCGAACCGAAGGACCCCGCCCCGTTGCCGCTGTTGCGCAGCAGATCTCCCGCAGCGTTCCGGGACACCAGGTCGGCCTTGCCGTCGCCCGTGATGTCGCCGACGCCGACGAACACGTTGCGGCCAGTGCCCCAGTTGTTGCCGAAGACCAGCACCCGCGGCTTCACCGTGCCCGCCGCCGTACCGTCGTACCGCCACAACTCGTTCGTGCCGTCCACGGCCAGCAGATCGCCGATGCCGTCGCCATTGAGATCCCCGGCACCGAACACCGCCCGGTCAGCTTCCAGTTGGTGCCGCCGAGCTTCCCGCGCGCCTTCAACTTGCCCGCGCCGTCGTCAGCTGACGAATCGCGAGGAGGCGCCCGACCCCCCAGTCGTCGCTCGTCACCCGCACAAGTGCGCGGATCATGGCAATGGGCCCGGACACCACCGCTCTCACGGTGCTGTCCGGGCCCATCAGGCGCGGAGCCGGGGATCAGCCGTTGCGCTTCCAGCGCGGCTTGTCGTCACGGCGCCCGAAGGAGCCGGTGTTCGTGCCGGTGCTGCCACCACGGTGGTCGTCACGACGGCCGTGCGGGCGGTCGCTGGTGCCACCGGAGCGGAAGCCGCCCGCGGGACGGTCGTCGCGGCGGTCGCGGTTGAACGGGCGGTCGCTGCCACGGTGGCCGCCGGTGGGGCGGTCGTCGCGGCGGAAGCCACCGCGCTCGTTGTCACGGTTGAAGCCACCGCGCTCGTTGTCACGACGGTCGTCCCGGCGGAAGCCACCAGACGGACGGTCGTCGCGGCGGAAGCCACTGGACGGACGGTCGTTGTCCCGACGGAAGCCGCCCGCGGGACGGTCGTCACGACGCTCGAACGAACGGCCACCACGGTCGTCACGACGGTCGTCGCGACGGAAGCCACCGGACGGACGGTCGTTGTCCCGGCGGAAGCCACCACGGTCGTCACGACGCTCGAACGAACGGCCACCACGGTCGTCACGACGGTCGTCGCGGCGGAAGCCACCGGACGGACGGTCGTTGTCCCGGCGGTCGTCGCGGCGGAAGCCACCACGGTCGCCGCCACGACGGTCGAAGTTGCCCCGGTCGTCACGACGCTCGACCTGCTCCGGCACAGCCGCCGCAGCAACCGCCGCCTCGACCTCGGCCTCGGCGGCCTCGGTCACCTCGGCGACCGCCGTCTCCGGGTCGTCGCCCCGCTCGCGCGCCGCGCGCGCCACCAGGCGGTCGGCCTCCTCGCGGAGTTCGGACGCACGGCGCTGGACGCGCTCCAGCTGCTTGGTCAGGTCGACGACCTCGCGCTCCGCCTGCTTGGCGGCGTTGTTCGCGGAGTCGGCCTGGACCTCGGTCAGCGAACGGGCGCCGGTGATCTCGGCGACCTCCGGGTCGAACGCGCCCGCTCCGGCCACGATGTGGCGCGAGGCGTCGACGCCCGCGTCCTCCATCAGACGGAAGATCTGGCGGCGCTGGTGCGGCAGCGACAGCGAGACGACCGTGCCGGACTTGCCGGCGCGGGCGGTACGGCCCGAGCGGTGCAGGTAGTCCTTGTGGTCGCCGGCCGGGTCCACGTTCAGGACCAGGTCGATGCCGTCGACGTGGATACCGCGGGCGGCGACGTCGGTCGCGACAAGCGCGTTGACGTAGCCCTTCTTGAAGTCCTCGAGGACGCGGGTACGCGCGCCCTGCGTCATGCCGCCGTGCAGCGCGTCCGCCTTCACGCCCGACTCGACGAGCTGCTCGGCGATACGGTCGGCACCCAGCTGGGTGCGTACGAAGATGATGGTGCGGCCCTTGCGGGCGGCGATCGCCGCGGTGACCGGCGCCTTGTCCTTCGGCTTCACGACGAGCACGTGGTGCGTCATGGTCGTGACGTTGCCCTGGGCGCTGTCGACCTCGTGGCTGACCGGGTTGACGAGGTAGCGGCGGACAAGCGTGCCGATCTCGTTCTCCATGGTGGCGGAGAAGAGCATCCGCTGGCCACCGGCCGGGATCTGGTCGAACAGCTCGGTGACCTCGGGCAGGAAGCCCAGGTCGGACATCTGGTCGGCCTCGTCGAGGACGGCGACCTGGACGTTCTCGAGCGAGCAGGCGCCACGGTTGATGATGTCGCGCAGTCGGCCCGGGGTGGCGACGAGGACGTCGACGCCGCGCTCGAGCGCGTAGATCTGGTTGCCCATCGACGTACCGCCGCAGACGACCTTCATCTTCAGGCCGAGTACGTCGCCGTACGGCTGCAGGGCGTCCGCGACCTGCATCGCGAGCTCACGGGTCGGGGTGAGGATGACCGCGCGGGGCTTCTTCTTCTCGGTGTGGCCGCCGGCCAGCGTGGCCAGGGTCGGCAGACCGAAGGAGAGGGTCTTGCCGGAGCCGGTACGGCCGCGGCCCAGGATGTCCTTGCCGGCCAGGGCGTCCGGGATGGTCGCGGCCTGGATCGGGAAGGGGGTGGTGACGCCGTTCTGCGCGAGCTTGCGGACGACACCCTCGGGCAGTCCAAGGTCGGCGAACGTGGTCTGCGGCTCCTCGGAAGCCTCGACCGTCTCCGAGACGACCTCGAGCTCGGCCTCGATGTCGACCTCGAGCTCGGCCTCGATGTCGGCCTCGAGCTCGGCCTGGATCTCGGTGTCGACGGCGGCGGCCACTACGGCCTGCGCGGTCTCGTCGTTCTCGGGCATGACGGCGTGATCAGTACTGAAAGTGGACATGCGAAATGCGAAACCTTCCGGAGTCTCGGCACGCGCCCAAACTCCGTGATTCGCAATTCGACCGCCTCAATGCGGTCAGCCACGGCTAGGGAGAGTACGCGCCACGCGGCGCTCTTCTGTGTCGGCGCCGGGCAATGGGATCAAACGATCTACCACCATACGCACCCTCACCCACGTATGGCAAACCCGACCCGAGTGACCCCCGTTACACAGGTCCGACCTGCGGCGATGCCGTCGGTTCCATGCACTGCCCGTCCGCCATGCTCCCCTGCCCGTCCGCCATCCTCATCGCCTCGGCGTGCACCTCCGGCGCGGACGAGGCCGACGGGGCGTCGGTCGGCTCGGACGGCTGCGGCGTGGGGCTCTCCGGCGGCAGTTCCGACGGGGTCGGCTGCGGCGGCGGCTGCTCGGAAGGGACCGGCCCGCCGCCGGTCGGCCCGGGATCCCGCGGCGGCTGGGGCCGCTGTCCGCTCCGCGGCGGCTGAGCCTTGGGCGGCGCGGAGGCGTTCGGACTCGCCGAGGCCTTCGCCCCCGCCCCGGCCTTCGCATCCGACCCGCCGCGCCCGCCGCGGGCCTGTCGACCACCGCCCGACACGCCATGCCCGCCGTCCGGTTCGCTCACCGTCCCACGCCGGCCGGTCGACGAATGGGGCGCCGGCTTCCCGCCTTCGTCGTCGCTCACGCTCATACAGCCCGCCGAGGCCGCGACGGCCAGTGAGGCGGCGGCCCAGACAGCCAACCGGCCGGGGAAGGACGAGGAGACGGACGACTGGCGCACGGGGAGCACCTCCGGGGCACGGGACATGCGTTTCCCTGCCCAACTCCCTGTACCCCACAAGGGACACGCCCCGCACGCCCCTTACGCCACCAGCCCGCGCGCCAACTCCACGCCCAGAAACACCGATCCGAGCCCGACCAGCAGTGACGCGGCCACATTTGCCACCGCCAGAAACATCCAGCCCCGCTCGGCCAGCCGCAGCGTCTCGTACGAAAACGTCGAGTACGTCGTCAGTGCGCCGCACAGCCCCGTCCCCAGCAGCGCGTACGCCCCCGAGGACACCACCGCCCCCGAGAGCGCCCCCAGCACCAGACTCCCGGCCGCGTTGACCACGAAAGTCCCCCACGGGAACACCGAGTCGTGCCGCGCCTGCACCGCACGGTCCGTCAGATACCGCATGGGCGCGCCGATCGCCGCGCCCATCGCCACCAGCAGCCAGTTCACCGCGTGACCGCCCGCCGGGTCACTGCCCACCGGGTGACCGAGGCTGCCAGCCACACCGCGCCGAGCGCCCCGGCCAGCGTCCCGGACGCGTACCCCAGTGCGGTGTCCGCCTCCTCGCGAGCCAGCAGGTCCGAGAAGTCCAGTGCGTACGTCGAGAAGGTCGTGAACCCGCCGAGCACCCCCACTCCGAGGAACGGCCGCACCAGCGGATGCGCGGTCCGCCCGCCCTCGCTGACCAGCACCATCAGCACTCCGATCAGCGCGCAGCCCAGCACATTGACCCAGAAGATCGCCCATGGGAACGACCCCTCGGCGGCGGGCCACAGCACGGTGGCCGCGTACCGCGCCAGGGTCCCTGCCACGCCGCCGGCCGAGATCGCGGCGAGCACCGTCCACTTGTGCCGGCCCGCGGTCTCCGCCCGCTGGGCCGGCACATGCAGATCGACATCCGGATCGATCGCCTCCGCGGCGTTCGGAACTTCCGGGAGATCCGGGGTCTCCGGGACCTCCGGGACCTCAGGAAGACCGGGCGGACTCATCCGTACCCCAGCGCGTGCAGCCGCTCGTCGTCGATCCCGAAGTGATGGGCGATCTCGTGCACCACGGTGATCTCGGTCTCCGCGACGACGTCCTCGCGGTCCTCGCACATCCGCAGCGTCGGCCCGCGGTAGATGGTGATCCGGTCCGGCAGCACGCCCGCGTACCACTCACCGCGATCGGTGAGCGGAGTCCCCTCGTAGAGCCCGAGCAGCTCCGGATCGTCGGCGGCCGGTTCGTCCTCGACGAACACCGCGACGTTGTCCATCAGCCGCGTCAGCTCCGGCGGGATCCTGTCCAGCGCCTCAGCGACCAGTTCCTCGAACTCCTCGCGCGTCATCTCCAGCACGTGGCCATTGTCACGTACGCCGTGCGACCGGTCGCCCCGGCATGGCTGCCCGTCGGGGTGGGCATACGGGACCAATGGCCCGCGAAGCCCCGGAACCGATCCGTTCGATCCGAGCCGCACTCGCCCGGTTCCGGCGGCACTACCGCTCGCGCCACACCGGCCCCACCAGCACCCTGGTCCTCACCCCGCACCCCTGGGTCCGCGCACTGGGCCTCACCGCCGTGGTCCTGCTCGGCGCCTGGCTGGGCCTGCTGATCGTCGGCAGCGTCCGTACGCCGGTGGGCCCGATGGACACCAGCATGACCCTGCGCCCGTCCCTGTCCGGCGGCACAAAGATCAACGTCTCGCCGCTCGGCGCCCTGGAGCTCGACTCCCATGTCGCACCCATCCGTCTCGACGTCGACGTCGAACAGCTCGACCCGGTCCGTTCCCAGGCCCTGGTCGAACACCCCGAACGGATCTCCGGACTCCAGGACGAGGTCGCCCGCGACGTGGCGGACGGCACCACCGAGCTGGCCGTACGCTCCTGCGTCGCGGTCGTCTCCGGCGCGACCGCACTGGGCCTCGCCGTCTACCGCCGCCCGCGCCGGGCACTCGCGGCGGGCGGCCTGGCGCTCGCGCTGCTGGCAGCCTCGGGCATCTCCGCGTACGCCACCTGGAACCCGAAGTCCGTCCTTGAGCCGAGGTTCTCCGGACTGCTGTCCAGCGCCCCATCGGTCGTCGGCAACGCCCGCTCCATCGTCACCGAATTCGACGTCTACCAGCGGGAGTTGGCGCGCCTGGTCACCAATGTCACCAAGCTGTACGACGCGACATCGACGCTCCCGACGTACCAGCCGGACCCTGGCACGATGCGGGTGCTGCACGTCTCCGACATCCATCTCAACCCGGCGGCGTGGCACATCATCGGCTCGCTCGTCGAGCAGTACGGAATCGACGTGATCATCGACTCCGGCGACACGATGGACCACGGCACCGCCGCCGAGAACGGGTTCCTCGACCCGATTCCCGACCTCGGCGCGCCGTACGTCTGGGTCCGCGGCAACCATGACTCCCGCATCACCCAGGCCTATCTCGCCCGACTCAAGAACGTGCACGTCCTTGACGACGGCAAGGCCGTCACCCTCGCCGGCCTGCGCATCGCGGGCAGCGGCGATCCTCAGTTCACCCCCGACCGCTCGATCGTCGCCCAGGGCGACCCGGCCGAACGCATGACGGGCATCCGCCTCGCCTCGGCCCTGCGCGACCAGCAGCGCGCAGGCACCCCGGTCGACATCGCGGTCACCCACAACCCGGTGGCCGCGCGGGAGACCGACGGCGAGGTCCCGCTGGCGCTGGCGGGCCATGTCCACCACCGCGACACGGAGGTACTCGCACACGGCACCCGCCTCAAGGTCGAGGGCTCGACGGGCGGCGGGGGCCTGCGCGCGGTGCAGAACGACAAACCGGAGAAGGTGCGGGCGTCGGTGCTCTATCTGGACCGTACGACCAAACGGCTGCAGGCATGGGACGAGATCACACTGGGGGGTCTGGGCCTGACGACCGCCGAGGTCAGCCGCCATCTCCCGGGGGAGAACCAGCCCGGGGCGACCCCGTCCCCGAGCAGTCCCTCCACCAGCCCCTCCGCCACTCCCTCCGCGCCCCCCTCCCGCTCCCCGACTGCGTTGTCCTGGGGGCGCCCCGCGGACCCCCGTAAACCGTTTTGGCGATAGCTCCCCGCATCCCATATGCTTCTCACGTCCCCGACGCGCCGAAAGGCGCCCAGGCGGGCCCTTAGCCCTCATCGTCTAGTGGCCCAGGACGCCGCCCTTTCAAGGCGGTAGCACGGGTTCGAATCCCGTTGGGGGCACGCAATACCGTGTGCGAGACTTGTGCTCGCACATTGCTTGGTCCTGTGGAGCAGTTTGGAGTGCTCGCCACCCTGTCAAGGTGGAGGCCGCGGGTTCAAATCCCGTCAGGACCGCTGCGGCTCGCAAGAGCTGCGTGGCTGGGTAGCTCAGTTGGTACGAGCGATCGCCTGAAAAGCGATAGGTCGCCGGTTCGACCCCGGCCCCAGCCACAACCCGAAAGCCCCGATCCTTCCCGGACCGGGGCTTTCGTCGTGTTCCGGCCCGGCGCGGTCCCGAAGGGCCCCACCCGTCGGCGGGGCCCTTCGGCTTCTGCGCCCCTTCCTTACGCCTCTTCCCGGCGGCGCCGGCCGCGGACGCCGAGGGTGATCGACACCACCGCCACCACCACGATCAGCAGTGCCCAGTCCGGGACCGCCCCGCCGAGGCCGCTCGCCCATTCCTCCGCCGCGAACGAGTCGTCGACCGACAGCAGCCCGGGCAGCGCCGTCGTGCCGTCGAAGGCGAGGAAGACCACCCCGAGCACGATGAAGAACAGGCCCGACAGCAGCGAGGTCGTATGCAGTTCGAAGCGGCCCACGCGCATCGAACGGCCGCGCAGCCAGGGGCGTTTGCCCAGGTCGAACCGTTCCCACAGGAGCGCGAGCAGGAAGAGCGGGACAGCCATGCCCAGTGCGTAGACCGCGAGGAGGAGCCCGCCGTAGACGGGGCTGCCGCTCAGTGCCGCCACCGTCAGGACGCTGCCGAGGATCGGGCCCGCGCAGAAGCCCGCAAGGCCGTAGACCAGGCCCAGGGCGTAGACGGAGACCGCGGTCGTCGGACGGATGCGGCCGGAGATCTCGGCCATACGGCGCGAGGCGAAGCCCATCCCGAGGATCTGGGCCACCCCGAGCGCGATGATCAGCCAGCCGCCGACGGAGACGAGCAGATCGCGGTGGCCGTAGAAGAGCCGCCCGGCGAGGGACCCGGCGGCGCCCAGCGGGGCAAGGGTCGTCGCCAGTCCCGCGCAGAAGATTCCGGTACGGGCCAGCAGCTTGCCGCCCGAGTCGAGGGAGTACGCGAAGAACGCCGGGAGCAGCAGCGCGCTGCACGGGCTGATCAGCGCGAGGAGGCCGCCGAGGAAGGCGGCCAGATAGCCGATGTCCGTCACTTGGCGGCCTGCTTCGCCGCCTCGATGGCCTCGGTGAAGGTCGCCGTCGACTGGGCCCCGGCGATGGGACGGCCGTTGATCAGGAACGAGGGGGTGGAGGTGGCGCCGAGTCCGTACGCCTCCTCCTGGTCCTTCTTCACCGCCTGCCGCGCACCTTCCCCGTCCAGGTCGCGTACGAAGCGGTCGAGGTCCTTGACCCCGGCGTCCCGCGCGAGCGCGACCAGCCGGTCCTTGGCGAAGCCCTTCTCCTTCGAGCCCTCGGCGTACGCGGCGGCGTGGAACTGCCAGAAGCGGCCCTGCTGCCCGGCCGCCCAGGCCGCACGTGCCGCCGCCTCCGAGTCCTCGCCGAAGATCGGGAAGTTGCGCCACTCGATGCGCAGGACGCCCTTGTCCACGTACTTCTTCACCAGCGCGGGCTCGGTGTCACGGGCGAACTTCCCGCAGTAGCCGCACTTGAAGTCGGCGTACTCGACCATGACGACGGGCGCGTGCGCGCGGCCCCGGGCGAGCGGGTCCCCGGCGTCGCGGCGGGCGAGTTTCGCCGCCTCGGAGTAGCCGCCGGCGCCCGGTTCGGCGGAGACCTCGGCGGCTGCGGCGGAGCCCGAAGGCGACTCGGGTCTGGTGGCGGTGTACGAGGCGATGCCGAGCAGCACCGCGGCGACGAAGACACCGGCACCGATGGCGATCGGCTTACGGGAAGAGCGGGAGGAACGGGAAGTGGAAGACATGGCGGTTCGGTACTCCTGAGCGAAAGGCGAAAACGGCACGAGCGCGGCCACGCCGAAGCGCGGCCCGTCGGGCGGGCCTAAACGCGCAGGATCGAGAGGTCGACCGGTGAGGGCGAAGGCAGCGCCGGCGGCCCGCGTTCCGGGCTGATCTCCAGGGCCGTACCGTCCTGGCACCAGGAGCCGGAGCCGTCGTGGGCGTGCTGCAGTGCGGGCAGCAGCTCGTACGAGGAAGAACCGCGCGGCGGGGTCGAGGGCCGCGCGCCCCTGCCGTCGTCCGGCACTCCCTTGCCGCAGCCGGGCGCCTGGCCCTGGTCGGCGACGACGACGCCCACCGCCCGGCCCCCGGCCGGCTCGGCGCTCGCATGTGCCGTCGAACACAGCAGCAGCGCGAAAAACAGTCCCAGCAGCGCGGTCACGGTCGCCGGAAGACGGCGCCGGCACTCGCGGCTGAGCGGCATGGACGCGCTTCCCCCTGCTTCGGATCTGCTTCGGATCTTGCTACAGAACTGGACGGATCTGCTCCATACTGCACCAGCTCCTGAGCGAAATGCGTTCGCCAGTGCTTTCCCGGGGGTGCGATCCTGGGATCCGTATGTCTACTTCCTTCGCCGACCTTCAGACCCTCCTGGCCGGGGTGTCGCTGCGCGACGCCCAGCGGCTCGGCCGTCGTCTCGAAGGCGCCCGCCGCATCCGCAAGCCCGAGGCCCGGCAGGCCGTGCTGGACGAGATCGCCTCCGAGGCCGAGCGCTCCGCTGCCCGCGTCACGCGGCGCGCCGAAGGGGTGCCCGAGGTCACCTACCCCGAGCAGCTGCCGGTCAGCCAGAAGAAGGACGTGATCCTCGAGGCGATACGGGACCACCAGGTCGTGATCGTCGCGGGCGAGACCGGTTCGGGCAAGACGACCCAGATCCCGAAGATCTGTTTGGAGCTGGGCCGGGGCGTACGCGGCATGATCGGCCATACGCAGCCGCGCAGGCTCGCAGCCCGTACCGTGGCCGAACGCGTCGCGGAAGAGCTCCGTACCCCGCTCGGCGAGGCGGTCGGCTGGAAGGTCCGCTTCACCGACCAGGTCAACCAGGACACCACCTTCGTCAAGCTGATGACGGACGGCATCCTCCTCGCCGAGATCCAGACGGACCGCGAGCTGAGCGCGTACGACACGATCATCATCGACGAGGCCCATGAGCGGTCCCTCAACATCGACTTCCTGCTCGGCTATCTCGCCCAGCTGCTGCCGAAGCGCCCTGACCTCAAGGTGATCATCACCTCCGCGACAATCGATCCGGAGCGCTTCTCACGCCACTTCGGCAACGCTCCGATCGTCGAGGTCAGTGGCCGTACCTACCCCGTCGAGGTCCGCTACCGACCGCTCCTCGAGGACGAAAGCGAGGAGTCCGACCGCGATCAGATCACCGCGATCTGCGACGCCGTCGAGGAGCTCCAGTCCGAGGGCAAGGGCGACATCCTCGTCTTCCTCTCCGGCGAGCGCGAGATCCGCGACACCGCGGACGCGCTCAACAAGAAGCAGTATCCCCGCGCCGGAGGCGCTATTGGGCACAGCACAGAGGTACTCCCCCTCTACGCACGCCTCTCGCATGCCGAGCAGCACCGCGTCTTCCAGCCGCACACCGGCCGCCGCATCGTCCTCGCCACGAATGTCGCCGAGACCTCGCTGACCGTCCCCGGCATCAAGTACGTGATCGACCCGGGCACCGCCCGTATCTCCCGCTACAGCCATCGCACCAAGGTCCAGCGCCTGCCCATCGAGCGGATCAGCCAGGCCAGCGCCAACCAGCGCAAGGGCCGCTGCGGCCGTACGTCCGACGGCATCTGCATCCGTCTCTACGCCGAGGACGACTTCGTCTCCCGTCCCGAGTTCACGGACGCCGAGATCCTCCGGACGAACCTGGCCTCCGTCATCCTTCAGATGACCGCGGCCGGCCTCGGCGACATCGAGAAGTTCCCCTTCATCGACCCGCCGGACCACCGCAACATCCGCGACGGCGTCCAACTCCTGCAGGAACTGGGCGCGTTCGACCCGGTCCAGAAGGATCCGAAGAAGAAGCTGACGCCGCTCGGCCGCAAGCTGAGCCAGCTGCCCGTCGACCCGCGACTGGCCCGCATGGTCATCGAGGCCGACAAGAACGGCTGTGTACGCGAGGTCATGGTGATCGCGGCCGCGCTCTCCATCCAGGACCCGCGCGAGCGGCCCGCCGACAAGCAGACGCAGGCCGACCAGCAGCACGCCCGCTTCAAGGACGAGACCTCCGACTTCCTCGCCTTCCTCAATCTCTGGCGCTATATCCGCGAGCAGCAGAAGGAGCGCGGCTCCTCCAGCTTCCGCCGGATGTGCAAGCAGGAGTATCTGAACTTCCTGCGCATCCGCGAGTGGCAGGACATCTACGCGCAGCTGCGTACAGTCGCCAAGCAGATGGGCCTGCATCTCGAGGAGTCCTCGGCGGACGCAGTCGCTCCCGAGCAGTCCGTCCACACCTCCCTGCTGGCCGGTCTGCTCTCGCACATCGGCCTCAAGGACACCGACAAGAACGAGTATCTGGGCGCCCGCAGCGCCAAGTTCGCGGTCTTCCCCGGCTCGGCGCTCTTCAAGAAGCCTCCGCGCTTCATCATGTCGGCGGAGCTCGTCGAGACCTCGCGGCTGTGGGCCCGCGTCAACGCCAGGGTCGAGCCGGAGTGGATCGAGCCGCTCGCCCAGCATCTGATCAAGCGCACCTACAGCGAGCCGCACTGGGAGAAGGACGCTGCGGCGGTGATGGCGTACGAGAGGGTCACGCTGTACGGCGTGCCGATCGTCGCGCAGCGCAAGGTGAACTACGGGCGGATCGACCCGGAGACGTCCCGCGATCTGTTCATCCGCAACGCACTGGTCGAGGGCGATTGGCGTACGCACCACAAGTTCTTCGCCGACAACCGCAAACTCCTCACCGAGGTCGAGGAGTTGGAGCACCGCGCACGCCGCCGCGACATCCTGGTGGACGACGAGACGCTCTTCGACTTCTACGACCAGCGGGTGCCCGAACATGTCGTGTCGGGAGCGCACTTCGACTCCTGGTGGAAGCACAAGCGCCGGGACGAGCCCGAACTTCTCGATTTCGAGCGCGAGATGCTCATCAACGAGAAGGCCGGATCGGTCACCAAGGACGACTATCCGGACTCCTGGCGCCAGGGTGCGCTGAAGTTCCGGGTGACGTACCAGTTCGAGCCGGGCGCGGACGCGGACGGCGTGACCGTCCACATCCCTCTCCAGGTGCTCAACCAGGTCACCTCCGAGGGCTTCGACTGGCAGATCCCGGGCCTGCGCGAGGACGTGGTGATGGAGCTGATCCGCTCCCTCCCCAAGCCGATCCGTCGGCACTACGTCCCGGCGCCGAACTACGCGAAGGCGTTTCTGGAGCGGGCCGTGCCCCTGCAGGAGCCGCTGCCCACCACGCTCGCGCGTGAGCTGCAGCGCATGGTCGGCGTCCCGGTCACAGCCGACGACTTCGACCTGACCCGGATTCCCGATCACCTGAAGATCACGTTCCGGATCGTCGACGAGCGCCGCAAGAAGCTCGCCGAGAACAAGGATCTGGAGGCGCTGAAGCTCCAGCTGAAGCCGAAGGCACGCCAGGCCCTCTCCAAGGCCGCGGCGGCGACCGCGGGCCCCTCGGGCGAGTCCATCGAGCGTTCGGGCCTCACGGACTGGACGATCGGCACGCTGACCCGAGTCTTCGAGACCCGGCGCGCGGGCCAGCCGGTCAAGGCGTACCCGGCCCTGGTGGACGACGGCGCGAACGTCTCGGTACGCCTCTTCGACACCGAGGCCGAGCAGCAGCAGGCGATGTGGCGGGGCACGCGGCGGCTGATCCTGCTCAACATTCCGGTGAACCCTGCCAAGTTCGCCTCGGACAAGCTCAACAACCAGCAGAAGCTGGCGCTGTCCCGTAACCCTCACGGCTCGATCCAAGCGCTCTTCGACGACTGCGCCATGGCCGCGGCGGACAAGCTGATCGCCGACCACGGCGGTCCGGCCTGGGACGAGGAGTCGTTCCGCAAGCTGTACGACAAGGTGCGTGCCGACCTCGTCGACGCGACGGTACGGACCGTGGGCCAGGTGCAGCAGATCCTGGCCGCCTGGCAGGCCTGCGAGCGCCGTCTGAAGGCCACGAACAGCCTGACGCTCGTCAACAACGTCCAGGACGTACGAGAGCAGCTCGCGGCCCTCATGCCGGCGGGCTTCGTCACCAGGACGGGCCTGCGGCGGCTGCCGGACCTGATGCGCTACCTGGTCGCGGTGGACCGCCGGCTGCAGCAGATGCCGACGGGCGTGCAGCGCGACACGACGCGCATGGACAAGGTCCACGAGATGCAGGACGAGTACGCCTGGCTGCTGGAGCAGATGCCGCAGGGCCGCCCGGTCCCGCAGGAGGTCCTGGACATCCGCTGGATGATCGAGGAGCTGCGGGTGAGCTACTTCGCGCACGCGCTGGGCACGGCGTATCCGGTCTCCGACAAGCGCATCGTCAAGGCGATCGACGCGGCGGCGCCGTGACCGGCGGGGCTGCTTGCATCGAGTTCGACCGCACCCCCTGACCTGCTGTACAGTCTCTCTCGCAGCCAACGCACAGTTAGAGGCTGCGAAACCTGGTCCTGTGGAGCAGTTTGGAGTGCTCGCCACCCTGTCAAGGTGGAGGCCGCGGGTTCAAATCCCGTCAGGACCGCAGTAGATCGAAGGCCCGTATCCCTGGGGGATGCGGGCCTTCGTCGTGCCTTGCCCCCACGCTGCGTCGTACGGCGGTCTTGACGGCGTCATCTGCCACCGGTACCCAGTCATTAGAGGACGGCACACACCCGGAGGTGACGTGCATGGCGGCGTCCGCAGCGAGGCAGCACGAGACCAGAGCGCTTCTACGCGCCCACCTGAAGGCCGCGTCCGGCTATCGGCATCTCACGCGGCACTGCCCCATATGCCATCGCCTCCAGCGGCTCGCCATGGAACTGCCCATGTCCGCCCCCACGTCCGTCCCCGCGCTCACCCCTACAGCCGAGGACAAAGGTCCTGCGACTGAGTGACCTACGCCTCGTTACCGCCGGTTTTTTCGGTGACAGCCGCGTCTTTGGCAAGAGTTGTGCGGTGTGACGGGTGTCACCGGGTGGGTTTTCGAAAGCGGGGAACTTACCCCCTTCTTACAAGCAACCAATTTAATATGTGCAATTGCACCACCCTCCGGGCACTTCCCCGGCCGCCGGCCGCCCCCACCCGCAGCAGCCTCCACGGCTCACCCAGGCCCGCCTGCGGGTCACCCCGGCCTGCCTGCGGGCACAAAAAAGATCGCGCTGGACCCGGCGGAGTCCAGCGCGATCAATGACGAAGTCTGTTGGGGCAGACGGCCGCCATGTGGCGCTATCGGTGGGCTTGCCCGGGATGGGGGTCCCGGAAATGCCCGATCAATGGGGTGTTCAGGCCTCGCTACGCTGCTGCGGAATACCCGCAAGCAGTGCGCGGACCTCTGCCTCGCGGTACCGACGATGTCCACCGAGCGTGCGGATGGACGTGAGCTTGCCAGCCTTGGCCCAGCGGGTGACCGTCTTCGGGTCCACGCGGAACATCGTGGCAACCTCAGCCGGGGTCAGCAGCGGCTCGGCATCAGGGGTGCGAGCGGTCATGAGCGGCCTCCTCGGGAGAACCGAACCATCTCGGTTCTTTCCTCTAAATTCTGCACCTTGACCCGCGTTGCCCGAAATGGCGGACGCGGGTCGAGTCGGTTATAGGACGAACGGCTTGTCCTCGGCACTACAACTACACCATCCGTCCAGCCACGTCGGCCAAACCGATGGAATTGCCCTCTGAGGTGTTCATCAGCGGCGGAAGCCGATGGACCATGCCATAACGGACAGTCACGACACAGTGACGATCAGTCACAGGATGATCAGGAGTCATCAGACCCCCCATAGAGTGCAATGCCGAGTATTCCGCCCTTACTTGGACGGAAGGAGCCCTCACCGGGCTCCTTGTCCTATTTTGACACGAGGGTGGGTGATGGGCGCAAGGGGCCAGTAAGTGCCGTCCGTCACGCTTGATACAAAGGCCCGGAACGGGACCTACGTCCTGGACCGATGAGCTCAGCGGTCCCCAGAACGCTCAATTTGCGGACTGAAGGTCCCTGACGGCCCGCCAGCGCTCCACAAGACGCGCGTACGCCTCGCCCGCTCCTTCACCGTCTCCGGCCCGCAGTGCCGCGATCCCCTCGGCCACATCCGCCGCCGAGCGGTCCTCGGCGAGCTGCGGTCCGGGAAGAGCGTGCACCAGGCCGCCGTAGTCCAGCTCGACCAGGGAGCGCGGATGGAATTCCTCCAGCCACCGCCCCACATCTACCAGGCCTTCGGTCAGCTGTCCCTCGTCGATCGTCTCTCTCAGCGTCTTCAGCGCGCGGGCCACCCGCCGCCGGGCCTGCACCATCGGCGTCCGGTAGCGCAGTACCGGCGCGGCGGGCCCGGCGGGCTCGTACTCGCGCTCCTCGTCCGAGAAGAGCGCGAACCAGCGCACCGGGATCTGCCAGACCGACGTCCTGATCCACGGCCGCGCGTCCGGGTTGCGCTCGCGCCACTGCTCGTAGTCCGCGGCGGCCTGCCCGCGCACCACCGGCGGCAGCACCGCGTCGAGGAGAGGCGCCGGCAGCTGCTCCGCCAGCTCCTCCAGGGCCAGCCAGCCGCGCAGCCGGGTCCGCCACGGGCAGACGCACACCACCCCGTCCACCTCCGTCACAAAGGCGTCGGCGCTCTCGTGGACCGGCACCGGGACCGGCGGCGTGGGCAGCAAGTCGGCCAGCGAGCGCCGCAGTTCGTCCTGGGCGGTGGGGGTGGTTTCCCGGCGGGCGTAGCGGGCCCAGTGGCTCCGCTCGGGCTCGGGAAAGGCCGCCAGCGGCTCGTACACCCGCAGGTAGGCCGCGTAGGGAACGAGGACCGAGGACAGCGCTGGCATGCCGCGAATCCTTCCACGCCGGTACTCCGCCAGGGGGTGATCCTCAGCACTGCGTCGGATCTACGCACGCGTAGGACTTACCCTCGTCCCCAACTGGGCCTTCCCCACCCACAGGAGGGCCTTCCTCCGCCGCTTCGTACCTGGGAGTCACCACCGTGACCGATCTGACCGACGGCGTCCTGCACACCCTGTTCCAATCGGATCAGGGCGGCCACGAGCAAGTCGTGCTGTGCCAGGACCGCGCCTCCGGGCTGAAGGCCGTCATCGCCATCCACTCGACCGCTCTGGGCCCGGCCCTGGGCGGCACCCGTTTCTACCCGTACGCCACCGAGGCAGAGGCCGTCGCGGACGCGCTGAACCTCTCCCGCGGGATGTCGTACAAGAACGCCATGGCCGGGCTCGACCACGGCGGCGGCAAGGCTGTGATCATCGGTGACCCCGAGACGATCAAGACCGAGGAACTGCTGCTCGCCTACGGCCGGTTCGTGGACTCCCTCGGCGGCCGTTATGTGACCGCCTGCGACGTCGGCACGTACGTCGCCGACATGGACGTCGTGGCCCGGGAGACCCGGTGGGCCACCGGCCGCTCCCCCGAGAACGGCGGCGCGGGCGACTCGTCCGTGCTGACCGCGTACGGCGTCTTCCAGGGCATGCGGGCATCGGCCCAGCACCTGTGGGGCGACCCGACGCTGCGCGGCCGCAAGGTCGGCATCGCGGGCGTCGGCAAGGTCGGTCACCACCTGGTCGAGCATCTGCTGTCGGACGGCGCCGAGGTCGTGATCACGGATGTACGGGAGGAGTCCGTACGCCGGATCCTCGACAAGCACCCGGGCAAGGTCACCGCGGTCACCGACACCGACGCCCTGATCCGCACCGAGGGCCTGGACGTCTACGCACCGTGCGCGCTCGGCGGCGCGCTCAACGACGACTCCGTGCCCGCGCTCACCGCGCACGTGGTCTGCGGCGCCGCCAACAACCAGCTCGCGCACCCGGGCGTGGAGAAGGACCTCGCGGACCGCGGGATCCTCTACGCCCCCGACTACGTCGTGAACGCCGGCGGTGTGATCCAGGTCGCCGATGAGCTGCACGGCTTCGACTTCGACCGGTGCAAGGCGAAGGCGTCGAAGATCTTCGACACCACGCTGGCCATATTCGCACGCGCGAAGGAAGACGGTATTCCGCCGGCCGCGGCGGCCGACCGGATCGCCGAGCAGCGCATGGCGGAGGCCCGCGGACGCTGATCCTCGCGGGGCCGGCCCGCCGACCTGGGAGACAAGACTCACCCCGGTCGGCGGGTCGACTGCCAAGAAGAGGTTAAAATCGCAGTTGACCAGCGAGGACGGGGCTCCTCGAGGGTCCTGTGAAGTGGCACGTCATGCGGGCGGCGTACCGTATGGCCGCGGAAGCAGGTACCGTTGAAGTCCTACGGACCGGTCTCTCCATGGAGAGTCCGTTCCGAATTATGAACGCGTGTCAAGACTCTGGGGCCGTCGAGCCCCGTCACCGAGGGGGTCGAGCCATGGGGCGCGGCCGGGCCAAGGCCAAGCAGACGAAGGTCGCCCGCCAGCTGAAGTACAACAGCGGCGGGACTGACCTGTCGCGTCTGGCCAATGAGCTGGGCGCATCGCCTTCGAGTCAACCACCGAACGCTGAGCCGTTCGAGGACGACGACGAGGAAGATGACCCGTACGCACAGTACGCGGATCTGTACAACGACGACGATGACGAGGACGACGAGTCCGGTCCGTCGTCACAGCGCCGCGGCGCTTGACGTACGTACACCTCAAAAAGCGTTGCTACGTGACCCGGTCCGAGGCCCCCGCCCCGGACCGGGTTTCGCGCTGCCCTTGTGGGCTCAGCCTGCGTAGTCACCCGTGAGCGTCGCGCCCGTGGTGTGCTCGCCGCGCTCGGTGATCTCTCCCGCGACCCAGGCGTCGACGCCGCGGTCCGCGAGCGTGGTCAGCGCCACGTCCACCGACTCCTCGGGAACGACGGCGATCATGCCGACGCCCATGTTGAGGGTCTTCTCCAGCTCGAGCCGCTCGACCTGACCGGCCTTGCCGACGAGGTCGAAGACCGCGCCCGGGGTCCAGGTCGAACGGTCGACGACCGCGTGCAGGCTGTCCGGGATGACCCGGGCCAGGTTGTTGGCAAGACCGCCGCCGGTGATGTGGCTGAAAGCGTGCACCTCGGTGGTCCGGGTGAGCGCCAGGCAGTCCAGCGAGTAGATCTTGGTGGGCTCGAGGAGCTCCTCGCCCAGGGTCCGCCCGAATTCCTCGACCTGCTGGTCCAGGGACATCTTGGCGCGGTCGAAGACGACATGGCGGACCAGCGAGTACCCGTTGGAGTGAAGGCCGGAGGACGCCATGGCGATCACCGCGTCACCCGTACGGATACGATCCGCGCCCAGCAGCCGGTCGGCCTCCACCACGCCCGTACCGGCGCCTGCGACGTCGAAGTCGTCCTCGCCCAGCAGTCCGGGGTGCTCGGCGGTCTCGCCGCCGACCAGCGCGCAGCCGGCCAGCACACAGCCCTCGGCGATGCCCTTGACGATGGCGGCGACACGCTCGGGGTGGACCTTGCCCACGCAGATGTAGTCGGTCATGAAGAGCGGCTCGGCGCCGCAGACGACCAGGTCGTCGACGACCATGCCGACGAGGTCGTGGCCGATCGAGTCGTACACGCCCATCTTGCGGGCGAGATCGACCTTCGTGCCGACGCCGTCGGTGGCCGAGGCGAGCAGCGGACGCTCGTAGCGCTTGAGGGCGGAGGCGTCGAAGAGGCCGGCGAAACCGCCGAGGCCACCGAGGACCTCGGGGCGCTGCGTCTTCTTCACCCACTCCTTCATCAGCTCGACGGCGCGGTCGCCGGCTTCGATGTCGACGCCCGCGGCTGCGTAGCTGGCACCGGCGCCCGCGTGCGGAGCACGCTCAAAAGACTCAGCTGTCATGACGGAGAGAACTTTCGTGTCGTACTGGAGGACTTACGGGCGACGGAGCGCGTCGGCGGCATCGGCGCCGCCCGCCAGCTCCGTCTCCAGAAGCTGCTTGCCGAGCAGCTCGGGGTCGGGAAGGTCCATCGGGTACTCGCCGTCGAAGCAGGCGCGGCAGAGATTCGGCTTGGCGATGGTGGTCGCCTCGATCATCCCGTCGAGGGAGATGTACGAGAGCGAGTCCGCGCCCAGCGAGGTGCCGATCTCTTCGATCGTCATGCCGTTGGCGATGAGCTCGGCGCGGGTCGCGAAGTCGATGCCGAAGAAGCAGGGCCACTTCACCGGCGGGGACGAGATCCGGATGTGGACCTCGGCGGCGCCGGCCTCGCGGAGCATCTTCACGAGCGCACGCTGGGTGTTGCCGCGGACGATCGAGTCGTCGACGACCACCAGGCGCTTGCCGCGGATGACTTCCTTGAGCGGGTTCAGCTTGAGGCGGATGCCCAGCTGGCGGATGGTCTGGGACGGCTGGATGAAGGTGCGGCCGACGTAGGCGTTCTTCACCAGACCGGAGCCGTACGGGATTCCGCTGGCCTCGGCGTAGCCGATCGCGGCGGGAGTGCCGGACTCCGGCGTCGCTATGACCAGATCCGCTTCGACCGGGGCTTCCTTGGCGAGCCTGCGACCCATCTCCACACGGGAGAGATAGACATTCCGGCCGGCGATGTCGGTGTCGGGGCGGGCCAGATACACATACTCGAAGACACAGCCCTTGGGCTTCGCGTCTGCGAATCGGGAGGTGCGGAGGCCGTTCTCGTCGATGGCGATGAGCTCGCCCGGCTCGATCTCGCGGACATAGCTGGCGCCGCAGATGTCGAGGGCGGCGGACTCGCTCGCGACGACCCAGCCGCGGTCGAGGCGGCCGAGGACGAGCGGGCGGATGCCCTGCGGGTCGCGGGCCGCGTAGAGGGTGCCCTCGTCCATGAAGACGAGCGAGAAGGCGCCCCTGACCTCGGGCAGTACCTTGGCGGCGGCCGCCTCTATGGTCAGCGGCTTGCCGTCGTCGTCGACCTGGCCCGCGAGGAGCGCGGTGACCAGATCGGTGTCATTGGTCGCGGCGACCTGGGTGGCCCGGCCGTTCTCCTTGGGGAGCTCGGCGACCATCTCGGCGAGCTGGGCGGTATTGACCAGGTTTCCGTTGTGGCCGAGCGCGATCGAGCCGTGGGCGGTCGCCCGGAAGGTCGGCTGCGCGTTCTCCCACACGGAGGCGCCCGTGGTCGAGTAGCGGGCGTGACCGACCGCGATATGACCCTGGAGGGAGCCGAGGGAAGTTTCGTCGAAGACCTGAGAGACCAGGCCCATGTCCTTGAATACGAGGATCTGTGAGCCGTTGCTCACCGCGATTCCCGCGGATTCCTGGCCTCGATGTTGGAGGGCGTAGAGCCCGAAGTAAGTGAGCTTCGCGACCTCTTCGCCCGGGGCCCAGACACCGAAGACGCCGCAAGCGTCCTGGGGGCCCTTCTCACCGGGGAGCAGGTCGTGGTTGAGTCGTCCGTCACCACGTGGCACGGCACCGAGTGTAGGCGAGATCGACCACTGGTCCGAATTGGGGATGCGGAGCGGGCTCGCTCGGGGGTGGTCCGGGGCGGTCCTGACGGGCGCACGGGGGCTTGGCGGGTGTCCATCCGGGGGTCCGCATTTCGGGACGCTCGTTGGCAGGTACACGGGGATTCGGGGAAAGCTCCTGGCTCATGAAGCCTCTTGGTGACCGGGGGGTCACGCTGGTGGAGCGCCGACACGCTGACCTGGTCCGTGTCGCGAGCGCGATCTGTCGCTGCGTGTAGTTCCTCGCTGACCCCGGTTCGGGGGTCCTTTCGGTTCTGGTTCCGGGGTCCGGAACGGGTCCGGTCTGCTCACGGGGCGGTCGGTCCGCCCCGCGTTGCGCATTTCACACTGCCGCTCCCCCTTCGGGAGCTTGGCCAGTCATGTCTGGAGACACCGTGACCTCGTACGACCACAGGCCGAGCCGGCGCGCCTTCGGGGGAGCCGTTGGCGCCGCGGCCGCCGCCGTTGGGGCTCGCGGCCGGGACCGCCTGGGCCGCAGCGCCTCAGGAACGGGCCTTCCGGGCCGCGCGGGCGCTCGGCCGCTCGGCCGCTCGGGCGGCCCGGGAGCGGACGGACGCCGGGCTGCTTCCGTACCCCGGCTGATCACTTCTGTGCGGCGGTGGCGGCCAGTCCCTTGCCGTTCGGCGCGGTGAGGGACAGGCCGCGGTGCTGCAGTTTGTACGTCACCGTCCCGTCGAGAACCTTGAGCAGTTCGCGCTCCACGTTCATCTCCGGGCCCGGACACTGCTTCCGGGTGGTGGCGAGGCGGCCGAAGGTGATGTTGGTGCCGGTGATCTTCGCGGTGCTGTGGAAGGTGTTGCAGCCGAGGCTGCCCTGTACGGAACCGTCCTTGCCGAAGGTCAGATACGCCTTCTTGTCCGTGCCGGCCGGCAGGGACGACGCGGTCCCGTCGGAGAGGAGTGAGTTCACCCACCACTTGGTGCCCACCAGCGCGGCCGGACGCTCGGAGGTGAGGGCGATGGAGTCGCCCTTCTCGGTGGTCAGCGTGAGCTTCCCGTCGGCGATCTTCGCCTTGAGCTTGCCGGAGAAGGCGGCCCGCAGCTCGTCCTCGAAGCCCTGAATGCCCTTGGCGCAAGCCATCTCGGTCATCTCGGCCGGGCTCACGGTGACCGTGTCGCCGTCGACCTTGACGTCCGCACCGAAGTGGTTGCAGCCGTAGTTGCCCTGGGCCCGGCCCTTGTCCGTGATCTCGACATGCGCGCCGGCCGGCGCCGCGGACCTCTTACCGCCGACGGTCACGCTGTCGACGGACCAGTGGACGCCGGTGAGGGGCAGATCGGTCTTCACCGAGCCGCCTCCGTCGCCGGAGCCGGATCCCGACTCCGTGCCGCAGGCGGCAAGGGCGAGGAGGGCCAGGACGGTGACAGGAATGCTCAGCTGGTTGCGCATACCGTTGGGACGGGGGAGGTGAGGCTCTGGTTCCCCCGCCGGGTTCCGGCGCTGCGTTCAGCCGCTGGGTTCCCGCGCTGCGTTCCCCCGCCGCGATCAGCCGCTGCGTTCCCCCGCCGCGATCAGCCGCTGCGCTCAGCCACTGCGCTCAGCCACTGCGCTCAGCCGAGGATCGGCAGCAGCGCCGAGAGGTCGGCGCGCTCGCCGCTCGCGCTGACCTTCGCCGCGTCGAGCGCCTCGGCCCATCCCGTACGCCCCGTGGCGAGCCGGATCCAGGTCAGCGGGTCGGTCTCGACGACATTGGGCGGGGTGCCGCGCGTGTGCCGCGGGCCTTCGACGCACTGCACAACGGCGAACGGCGGCACGCGCACCTCGGTGGATGCACCGGGGGCCTTCACCGCGAGGGCGTCTGCGAGGAGCCGGGTACAGGCGGCGAGCGCCTGTCGTTCGTACGGGATGCCGAGGCCCGTCGCGTCGTTCAAGTCGTCGGTGTGGACGATGAGTTCGACAGTGCGGGTGACGAGGAAGTCGCCGAGGCGCATCGCGCCGACGCGGGTGGCGAGCAGCCGGCCGTCGGACGCCGCGGGCAGCAACTCGGCCAGCCGGGCGGCAGTTCGCACATAGAGTTCTTCGGGCTCACCGCTCGCCGCAATCTCCTTGGTGTCGTCGGAGACCTTCCCGGCGAAGGCGACGGTCGCGAACGGCCAGTCCAGCAGATCGAGTTCCTGCCTGGCGGGCTCGGGCTGCTCGAGACTCCGGCCGACCGCACCGACGACCATGGCGATGTGCCCGGCCAGATCGCGCACCCTCCAGTCGCCGAGTCGGGTGGGAAGGGCGAGCTGCTCGGGCGTGAGCGTGCCCACCGCCTGCCGTACGTTCTCGAACTGGGCGAGGACGGCGGCGCGGATCTTGACGGGGTCGTAGCTGCGGGTGCGCTTCTTGGCCGGTGGCATGAGACCGACATTAAGGGGTGGGTACGACAGCGGGCGGGCGTTCACTCCCTGACGAAGTCCGCGGGCTCGGGGAACTTCACGTCCGTGCAGCCGCGGCGGGCTGCGACGTCGTCGACGTACGCGCGGAGCAGCCCGCTGAGGCGTCCTTGAACGACCCTGTCGTACACATTGCCCAGCGTCATCGTGTGCACAGCCGGCCGTCCTTCGCAGACGGAGGAGGCCCACCAAACCCGGGTGCCGCGGCCTCTGCCCGCCGTCCCGGGTGCCACCTTGACCTGGTCGCCTCCGAAGCCCTCGGCCACGACCTCGGCCGCCTCGTCGCCGAAGAACGACTGCGTCCTCACCCACCACCCCGCGAACCGCAGCGCGTCGGAGAGGCGCTGATCCTTGAGCACGCCGTCCGCGTGGTGTGGCCAGATCCTGCGGGTCTCGTCGGCACTGACCGCAAGGAGGCAGGCTTCCTGCCAGCTCGCGGAGCCGGCCGGCGCATCGAGGGCCCGGTCGGGCAGCTCGCCGCGCCCCTTTGCGGTGAACCGCGCGTACCAGCCGCAGGTCCCGGAGGCCGACTCCGCCCTGCCGAGCCGCACCTCGGCGGCTGCCAGCCGCTTCGGGACCTCGGGCAGCGCCGCCTCGCAGCCCAGCCGGTCTGCAGCCCGGTCGGCGGCGTGCCGGGCGATACCGGCCAGCGCCCTGAGGTCCGCCGCGGTGACGTCGGCGTCCTCCTCGTACTGAGCCACGGCCAACGCCTTGACGGACGTAATACGCCCCTTCGTCCTGGCCGGGTTCGCGCACACCGCCTTCGCCGTGGCGGTCGAGTCGTCGTAGTGGCCGAGCCTGCCGTCGCCGAGCGGGTGCGGCAGCGCCTCGTCGGCGCGTGCCACGAGAGCCTCGTCCCTGGGACGGTCGCGCCGGTCGAAGGGGTTTTTCGAGCTTCCGGAGACGATGTTGGCGTATCCGTCGGAGGGCTGCGGGACGACCGTGAGCGCGAAATGCGCGTACGTGGTGCCGGGTTCGCCCACCCGGTAGATGACGCAACTGCCTGTCTGCTGCTCGGAGTCGATGGTGTCGTCCGCGTCGCTGCTGGGTTTGACCCGGTAGATGCCGCCGTTCAGCCGCAGGACCGCGTCCGGCGCCACCAGCCCGCCGCACGCGCTCACGATCTTCTCGCGGCTCGCCGCCACATCCCGGTGCTCGTCGTACTCCAGCCAGAACCCCCAGCAGGCCCCGCCGATCCCGGCCACCGCGAGCGCGCACAGCAGCCGGTTGACCGCATTGCGCCGGCGGCTTCCGCGGTCCGGAAACATCCGCGGTGGGCGGTCGGGGAACGCGATGTGCGAGCCCGGATCGTCCGGCCAGCGCGATATGGGCGATGAGTTCATGGACTTCCCGCTCCCCCGTACGACGGCACGGCCGACGAAACTATCAGGCAGGCACGTCCGGCTTCGCGGCGGTGAACGGTTCGCTGTTCCCCGGAACGCCGATACCGCGCGCCGACGGAACGGAATTCCACGCGCCGTATCCACGACGTCGGGGCGACGACTGAGCCCCTGCCCGAGGCGGACCCGGACAGGGGCTCACATCAATCGGTGATGCGTCAGACCAGCAGACCGGGGATGGTCTCCTCGTGTGCCGTACGGAGCTCGGTCAGCGTGATGCTGAACTCGCCCTGGACCTCCACGTCCTCGCCGTCCACAACACCGATACGGGTCACGGGCAGACCCCGCGCCCCGCACATGTCGTTGAAGCGGAGCTCCTCGCTGCGCGGCACGGCCACCACCGCACGGCCCGCCGACTCGCTGAACAGCAAGGTGAAGGCGTCGAGCCCGTCCGGGACGATCAGTCGCGCGCCCGTACCGCCGCGCAGGCACGACTCGACGACGGCCTGGATCAGACCGCCGTCCGACAGGTCGTGCGCCGCGTCGATCATGCCGTCGCGGGAGGCCGAGATCAGGATGTCGCCGAGCAGCTTCTCGCGGTCCAGGTCCACGGCCGGCGGCAGCCCGCCGAGGTGGTCGTGGACGACCTGGGACCAGGCCGAGCCGCCGAACTCCTCACGTGTGTCGCCCAGCAGGTAGAGGAGCTGGCCCTCTTCCTTGAAGGCGATCGGCGTACGGCGGTTCACGTCGTCGATCACGCCGAGCACCGCGACCACGGGCGTCGGGTGGATGGCCACGGCGCCGGTCTGGTTGTAGAGCGAGACATTGCCGCCGGTCACCGGAGTGCCGAGCTGCAGGCAGCCGTCCGCGAGACCACGCGTGGCCTCGGCGAACTGCCACATGACGGCCGGGTCCTCGGGCGAACCGAAGTTCAGGCAGTCCGAGATGGCGAGCGGCTTGGCGCCGGAGGCGGCGACATTGCGGTACGCCTCGGCCAGCGCGAGCTGCGCGCCCGTGTAGGGGTCGAGCTTCGCGTACCGGCCATTGCCGTCGGTCGCCATGGCCACGCCCAGGTTCGACTCCGCGTCGATCCGGATCATGCCCGCGTCCTCGGGCTGGGCCAGCACGGTGTTGCCCTGCACGAAACGGTCGTACTGGTCGGTGATCCAGGACTTCGAAGCCTGGTTCGGCGATGCGACCAGCTTCAGCACCTGCTCGCGCAGCTCCTCGGACGTCGCCGGCCGGGGAAGCTTGTTCGCGTCGTCGGCCTGGAGCGCGTCCTGCCACTCCGGACGGGCGTACGGACGGTGGTACGTCGGGCCCTCATGAGCCACCGAACGCGGCGGTACGTCCACGATCTGCTCGCCGTGCCAGAAGATCTCGAGCCGCTCGCCCTCGGTCACCTCACCGATGACGGTGGCGATGACGTCCCACTTCTCGCAGATCTCGAAGAAGCGCTCGACCTTCTCCGGCTCCACGATCGCGCACATGCGCTCCTGCGACTCGCTCATGAGGATCTCCTCGGGCGAGAGGGTCGCATCACGCAGCGGCACGGTGTCGAGCTCGACCCGCATACCGCCGGAGCCGGCGCTCGCCAGCTCGCTCGTCGCGCAGGACAGTCCGGCGCCGCCGAGGTCCTGGATGCCCGCGACCAGCTTCTCCTTGAAGATCTCGAGCGTGCACTCGATGAGGAGCTTCTCCTGGAAGGGGTCGCCGACCTGGACGGCGGGACGCTTGGCCGGGCCGGTCGACTCGAAGGTCTCGGAGGCCAGCACGGAGACGCCGCCGATGCCGTCGCCGCCGGTACGGGCGCCGTACAGGATGACCTTGTTGCCGGGGCCGGAGGCCTTCGCGAGGTGGATGTCCTCGTGCTTCATCACACCGATACAGCCGGCGTTGACCAGCGGGTTGCCCTGGTAGCACTCGTCGAAGACGACCTCGCCGCCGATGTTCGGCAGGCCGAGGCAGTTGCCGTAGCCGCCGATGCCCGCGACGACACCGGGCAGCACCCGCTTGGTGTCGGGGTGGTCTGCCGCGCCGAAGCGCAGCGGGTCGACGACCGCGACCGGACGGGCGCCCATGGCGAGGATGTCGCGGACGATGCCGCCGACGCCGGTGGCCGCGCCCTGGTAGGGCTCGATGTAGCTCGGGTGGTTGTGCGACTCGACCTTGAAGGTGACGGCGTAACCCTGGCCGACGTCGACGACGCCCGCGTTCTCGCCGATGCCGACGAGCATGGCGTCGTTCTCGGGAACCTTCTCGCCGAACTGCTTCAGGTGGACCTTGCTGCTCTTGTACGAGCAGTGCTCGGACCACATGACGGAGTACATGGCGAGTTCGGCGCCGGTCGGGCGGCGCTCGAGGATTTCGCGGATGCGCGCGTACTCGTCCTGCTTGAGGCCGAGTTCCTTCCAGGGCTGCTCGACGTCGGGGGTCTCGGTGGCGTGCTTGACGGTGTCGAGAGTCATACGGAGACCAGCTTCTTCAGGATCGAGGTGAAGAATCCGAGGCCGTCGGTACGGCCCGTACCGATCAGCGGCTCGACGGCGTGCTCGGGGTGCGGCATCAGACCGACGACATTGCCCGCGGCGTTGGTGATGCCGGCGATGTCACGGAGCGAGCCGTTCGGATTGAAGTCGAGATAACGGAAGGCGACCCGGCCCTCGGCCTCGAGCTCGTCGAGCGTGCGCTCGTCGGCGACGTACCGCCCGTCCATGTTCTTGAGCGGGATCTGGATCTCCTGACCGGCGGTGTAGTCCGCCGTCCAGGCCGTCCCGCTCGTCTCCACCCGCAGCTTCTGCTCGCGGCAGATGAAGTGGAGGTGATTGTTCTGGAGCATCGCGCCCGGCAGCAGATGCGACTCGGTGAGGATCTGGAAGCCGTTGCAGATACCGAGGACCGGCAGACCGGCCTTGGCCTGCTCGATGATCGTCTCCATCACCGGCGAGAAGCGGGCGATGGCTCCGGCCCGCAGATAGTCGCCGTAGGAGAAGCCTCCGGCCAGGACCACGGCGTCGACCTGCTTGAGGTCCTTGTCGCGATGCCAGAGCGAGACGGGTTCGGCGCCCGCGAGACGGACGGCGCGAAGACTGTCCTTGTCGTCGAGCGTGCCGGGGAATGTGACGACTCCGATACGAGCGGTCACGACTCCACCTTTACGACGAAGTCCTCGATGACAGTGTTGGCGAGGAACGTTTCGGCCATCTCATGGATGCGGGCGAGGGCGGCGTCATCGACCGGCCCCTCCACCTCCAGCTCGAAGCGCTTTCCCTGACGGACGTCCGCGATCCCGTCGAATCCGAGGCGGGGCAGTGCGCGCTGCACCGCTTGGCCCTGGGGGTCGAGGATCTCGGGCTTGAGCATGACGTCGACTACGACGCGTGCCACGGGCACTCCCGGTGGTGTGTTGCGAGGGCGGTTCCCTCAGCGTACCCGCCCGAAAAATCTACGCGAGTAGATATCTCGAGAACGCCCGGGGAAAATCCAGAGAAAAATCCCGCTCCCCATTGCCGTCGGACACGCGCATGTAATTGGCTGGGCTTCACAATGCGCCGCCTACCGCTGTACAAAGGAATACAGAGGAAAGCAGCATTGCCCCTCACCAGCCGGAAAGCCGGTATCACCGCATGCCAGAACCGGCGATACCGCAGGAAAGGACCGATATCCGTGGCTCAGCGAGTAGTGGTCACGCTCTCCGACGACATGGACGGCGGAGAAGCGGCGGAAACGGTCGCGTTCGCCCTGGACGGGAAGTCGTACGAGATCGACCTCAATCCCTCCAATGCAAAGAAACTGCGCAAGGCCCTGGCCCCGTACATGGCGGCCGGCCGAAAGCAGACAAACGCCGGGAAGCGTGACAAGTCCCGCATCTCCTACCGGCACACCTCGCTCGCGCCCGCCCCGGCGGCCGTGCGGGCCTGGGCACAGTCCAACAAGATGGACGTGCCCGCTCGCGGCCGGATCCCCAAGAGGGTCTACGAGGCCTTCCGCGAGGCCAGTTGAGGGGCGCCCGCGGCTCCGAGTTGCACTGCACCCCTGCTGTTCGGATAGAGTCTGGAGCACGCCGAGGGGCGAGGCCGCAAGGTCCGACCTCACGCAGCGTGCGGGTGTAGTTCAGTAGTAGAACATCCCCCTTCCAGGGGGAAGGCGCAGTGTGCAATTCCTGTCACCCGCTCTGCATCGCTTTACCGGCCATCCAGGTGGATCAGGTAGGGTGGTGATCGCACCGCCCAGTGAGAGCTGAGCGGCAGCAATGCGGACGTGGCTCAGTTGGTAGAGCATCACCTTGCCAAGGTGAGGGTCGCGAGTTCGAATCTCGTCGTCCGCTCAGAGTGAAGGCCCCGGTCGAATCGACCGGGGCCTTCGTCGTATCCGTACGGCCCGGGTCCGATGACATTTGTCATCGGCAGTGATGACAGCGCGCACTGCCCGTCGCTCACGCTCGGCGGAAGCCTTGAGCCATGACCACAGACCAGTACGTCATTGAGGCGGAAGGGCTGCGCCGGACCTACTCCGGCGGCTTCGAAGCGGTGACCGGAATCTCCTTCTCCGTGGCACGCGGCGAGATCTTCGCCCTGCTCGGGACCAACGGCGCGGGCAAGACCTCGACGGTCGAGCTGCTCGAAGGCCTCGCCGCTCCCGACGGCGGGACCGTACGCGTCCTCGGCCACGATCCGTACCGCGAGCGCGCCGCCGTCCGGCCGCGGACAGGCGTGATGCTCCAGGAGGGCGGCTTCCCGTCCGAGCTGACGGTCGCCGAGACCGCCCGTATGTGGGCGGGCTGCACCAGCGGGGCGCGGCCCATCGGTGAGGCGCTGGAGCTGGTGGGGCTCGAAGGGCGCGCCGGCGTGCGGGTCAAGCAGCTGTCGGGCGGCGAGCGGCGGCGACTGGACCTGGCGCTGTCCGTGCTCGGGCGGCCGGAGGTGCTCTTCCTCGACGAGCCGACGACCGGTCTTGACGTGGAAGGGCGGCATGGCACCTGGGAGTTGGTGCGGGCGCTGCGGAACGGCGGCACCACGGTGCTGCTGACGACGCACTACCTGGAGGAGGCCGAGTCGCTGGCCGACCGGCTGGCGATCATGCACCGGGGGCGGATCGTGACCGCGGGGAGCCCGGCCGAGGTGACGGCTGCCCGGCCGTCCCGCATCCGGTTCACACTGCCCGAGGGGGTGACTGCGGCACGGCTGCCGCTCACGCTGCGGGCCGCCGCGGACGGACGGCAGATCGAGATCCGTACGCGCCGGCTGCAGCAGACGCTCGAAGAACTGCTGCGATGGGCGCGGGAGTCGGACGTACGGCTCGACGGGCTGGATGCCCGCACCGCCTCGCTCGAAGAGGCCTTCCTCGACATCGCGCAGGGCATGACGCAGGACATGACGCAGACGGAAACGGCAGGTGTGTGACATGACCGCGACGGCCGGACGGCTGACCGCTCTCGGGCGGGCCGAACTGACTCTTCTGCTGCGGAACCGGACCGCGCTCGCCGTGGCGCTGGTGATGCCCGGGGCGACGGTCGCGGTGATCAAGTCATCACTGGACCAGATCGATCCCAACGAGGCCGGGATGAGCATCGCGGAGGCGGCGATGACCGGCGGGATCGGGATAGTGCTGATCCTCGTCGTCCATCTCAACCTCGTCTCGGCGTATGTGGCGCGGCGCGAGGAGCTGGTTCTCAAGCGGCTGCGCATGGGGGAGGTGCCGGACCGCGAGATCCTCGCCGGGACGGCGCTGCCCGCTGCCGGTCTCGCGCTCGCACAGTGCGTCCTGATCGTGGTGGCTGGGGTCGCCTTCCTGGGTGTGGGGGCGCCGAAACGGCCCGAACTGCTGGTCCTGGGTGTGCTGCTGGGGGTGGTGCTGCTGGCCGCGCTGGCGGCCGCCACGTCCGCGGTGACCCGGACCGTGGAGAGCGCTCAGCTCACCTCGCTGCCGATGCTCTTGATCTCGTATGCCGGCTCCGGCCTGTTCGTACCGCTGGAAGTGATGCCGCAGGACCTTGCGTCCGCGTGCAAGCTGCTGCCGGTGACCGGGGTGATGACGCTCGTACGGGCCGGATGGCTGGGCGGTGCCGATGCCCATGACGTGGTCGGGGCTGCGGTGACGGCTCTGGCCTGGACCGCACTCTCGGTGTTTGCTGTGCAGCGGTGGTTCCGCTGGGAGCCCCGCCGCTGACTTCGGGAGTTTCTGTGCGGGTGAAGGGCTGGAGCGGCCGCAGCGGACTGGCGAAGGTGGACCTGTACACCCGCGGCACGGTCTATCTGATCGTGTGGGCGGGGGTCCTCGGGCTGACCTTGCTGCTGCAGGCCCGGCCGGTGCACGAGGACGGGCAGCTGATGCTGGTCATGACCGCCTCGCTGCTCGCCGTCGCGCAGGGGGTGCTCTGCGGACGGCTCGGCCGACACGCGATGGACGCCTATCTGGGGCAGGGGCAGGTGCCCCGGAGCCTGGTCTCGCGGGCGGCGGGGGTGACGGCCGCGACGACGGCCGCCGTGGTGGCGCTGGCGGCGACGGTCGATCTGACAGGTCTGCTGCCGACGATGCTGGCGGCAGGGCTGGCGCCGTTCCTGACCGTCCACTGTCTGCTCGTACGCAACCGGACCACGGCCCTGATCCAACTCGCGGTGCTGGCCGTGGTGGGCGGGCTGGTTGCGCTGACCGGCAGCACCGCCGCTCAGGCGCTGTTCGCCATCGTGACGACCGGCTTCGTGACCGGCTGGATGGCTTTCACGGCCCGGTGGTCCATGTGGGTACTGGCGGTGATGTGGGAGCTGCGCGAGGCGCGCGACGTAAAGGCGCGGCTCGCCGTCGCCGAGGAACGGCTCCGCTTCGGCCGCGATCTGCACGATGTACTGGGCCGGAACCTCGCCGTCATCGCGCTCAAGAGCGAGCTGGCGGTGCAGCTGGCCCGGCGCGCGCGGCCTGAGGCGGTCGACCAGATGACAGAGGTCCAGCGCATCGCCCAGGAGTCGCACCGAGAGGTACGGGACGTGGTGCGCGGCTACCGCGAGGCGGACCTGCGGGTGGAAGTGGAGGGCGCGCGGAGCGTGTTGGCGGCGGCCGGGATTGCCTGCACCGTCGAGTGGGGGGAGGCGGAACTGCCCGGCGCTGTCCAGTCGGCGCTGGGCTGGGTGGTCCGGGAGGCCACGACGAACGTGCTGCGGCACGGGGACGCGCGGCGCTGCACGATCTCGGTGCGCACCGCGGATGACACCGTCGTCCTGGTCGTCGAGAACGACGGGGTGACCGAAGCGGGATCGGGTGATGCCCCGGGCTCGGGGCTCGCGGGCCTGCGGGAGCGGCTGTCCGCGGTGGGCGGCACGCTGGAGGCCGGCCCGTGTCGGGGCGGACTCTTCCGGCTGACGGCCCGCGTTCCCCTTGAGCACGACGGAAACGATCGAGACGACCGGGACGACGGGAGCGACCGGGACGACGGGGACGACCTGGTCGGGGATGACATGAAGGAGGCGGTGTGACGGTACGCGTGCTGCTCGCCGACGACGAGCATCTGATCAGAGGCGCCCTGGCCGCGCTGCTCTCGCTCGAAGACGATCTCGTGGTGGTCGCCGAGGCGGCAACGGGCTCCGAGGCCCTCGCCATGGCGCGGGCGCACCGGCCCGATGTCGCAGTCCTCGATCTTCAGATGCCCGACCCGGACGGTGTGAGTGTGGCCACATCTCTCAGGGCTGAACTGCCCGAGTGCCGGACCATGATCGTGACGAGCCACGGGCTGCCCGGCCATCTGAAACGGGCACTGGTGGCGGGAGTGCGCGGGTTTGTACCGAAGACCGTCAGCGCCCAGCGGCTGGCCGAGATCATCCGTACCGTGCATGCCGGAAACCGTTATGTGGACCCGGAGTTGGCGGCCGACGCGATCTCGGCGGGGGACTCTCCGCTGACCGCGCGGGAGGCGCAGGTGCTGGAGCTGGCGGCGAACGGGGCGCCGATCGCGGAGATCGCGGAGAAGGCCTCACTGTCGCAGGGGACGGTACGGAACTACCTCTCGTCGGCCGCGTCCAAGCTGGGGGCCGAGAACCGACACACGGCGGTGCGTCTCGCACGCGAGCGAGGTTGGGTATAGTGGTCTCCGCGCTACGGCGCATGCGGACGTAGCTCAGTTGGTAGAGCGCAACCTTGCCAAGGTTGAGGTCGCCAGTTCGAACCTGGTCGTCCGCTCAGATTGAAGGCCCCGGTCCTGGTGACCGGGGCCTTCTTCGTGCGCGCCCCGTCGCGCGTACTTCTTCGTGCGCCGCTACTGCCAGGGGGTGCCGGTCAGCAGCTCGTACGCCTCGATGTACTTGCCGCGGGTCGCGTCGACGATCTCCTGCGGGAGGGCCGGGGGCGGCTGCTCGCTCTTCCTGTCCCAGCCGGAGGCGGGCGAGGTCAGCCAGTCGCGGACGTACTGCTTGTCGTACGACGGCTGGGCGCGGCCCGGCTCCCAGGTGGCGGCCGGCCAGAAGCGCGAGGAGTCCGGGGTCAGCACCTCGTCGGCGATGACGAGCTCGTCGCCCTCGAAGCCGAACTCGAACTTGGTGTCCGCGAGGATGATGCCGCGCTCGCGGGCGATGTCACGGGCCCGGCTGTAGACGGCGAGGGTCGTCCGGCGCAGCTGGGCAGCGGTGTCCGCGCCGACCTGACGGGCGACTTCCTCGTAGCTGACGTTCTCGTCGTGGTCACCGACGGCCGCCTTGGTGGCGGGCGTGAAGATCGGGGCCGGGAGCTCGGAGCCGTCGCTGAGGCCCTCGGGCAGCGCGAGACCGCAGACGGTGCGGGACTCCTCGTACTCGACGAGACCCGATCCGGTGAGATAGCCGCGGGCGACACACTCGACCGGGACCATCCGCAGGGACTTGCAGACAAGGGTGCGGCCGGCCCAGTCGGCAGGCGCGCCGGCGGGCAGTTCGGTGGAGATGACGTGGTTCGGTACGAGGCTCTCGAGACGCTCGAACCACCAGAGCGAGAGCTGGGTGAGCACCCGCCCCTTGTCGGGGATCTCGGTGGGCAGCACCCAGTCGTACGCGGACATGCGGTCGCTGGCGACCATCACGAGGTCGCCCGCCTCGTTCTGATACAGATCGCGCACCTTGCCGGTGTGCAGATGTACCAGGCCCGGCACCTGAAGCGGCTCGGGCTTTTCGACGAATCCGGACACGGTTCCTCCCCGCGGTGGAACAAGAGGGGCGCCCCGAAGCGGCACCAACGCGTCCGATTGTCCCGTACGCGGGAAGTGCGGGCCCGGCCAGGGGGCCCTCGGCGTCTCTAGTCGCGTTTGCAGATCCGGTCGAGCAGATTGGCGGTCGCCCGCTGGACGCGGGTGTCGACATGGCCGGGCCGGTCCAGCGCCGGGGACCAGGCGAAGGTGCCGGACGCGAAGACCAGGGCGCCGGAAGGGGCCCGGTAGAGGGACGTCTCCTGGTGGCGGGTGGCGTCCTCGCTGTCCCGGTACGGGGAGTGGGCGAGCAGGATCCGGCCCTGGTGCTCGGGGAGCGCGGTGCGCGGGAAGTAGCGGTCGGCCTCGCCCGCGACCAGTCCGGCGAGCTCGTCGCCCTCACCGGCGCCGGTCGCCTCCCAGAGCCAGTGGTCCGCGTTCCGTACGACCAAGGGATGCGGCTCGGGGACCCGTCCCGCGTACTGGATGCCCAGCAGTTGCTGCTCGGCCCGGTCGATCTCGCGCCAGAGTGCGGGCTTGCCGGGGCAGCGGCGCTTGCGGCAGGTGAGGAGACGGTCGGGTACGCCGGAAGGCGCGGGCCCGAGCTCGACCTGCCAGTACATGGTGTTGGCGGAGAGGAAGACGAGCGAGGTGCCTTGGTCGCGGGCGAGCTCGACGGTGCGGCGCATGGGCGCCGACCAGTACTCGTCGTGGCCAGGGAAGACCAGTCCTCGGTAGCGGGAGGGGTCGACCCGGCCGGCGTGGAGGTCGCGGGTGTCGGCGTAGGCGAGGTCGTAGCCGTAGCGCTCGGCCCAGCGGATGAAGTCGTAGGCGTGACCCACGTGGAGGGGGAGGCCGGCGCCTGCGTACGGACGGTCGAAGGAGACCGTGATGGCGGCGTCCTCCTCGCCGAGGAGCCGGCCCGTCTCGTCCCAGGCGTGGTAGAGGCTGGCGCCGGTACGGCCGTCCTCCGGATAGAGGTTGTACGCCTGCCAGGTGATGTCCGGGAGGAGCAGGAGGAGGTCGGCGGGGCGGTCGTCGCGGACCGTGAAGGGAATGTGGGAGCGGTAGCCGTCGCCGGTGGTGAGGACGGCGACGTAGGCGCCGATCGACCAGTAGGAGGGGATCTGCAACCGCCAGGAGAGCCACCAGTGGTGGCAGGAGACCGTGCGGTCGGCGGCGAGCGGGGGCGGCTGGACGATCCCGGAGAGGCGCGGGCTGGTGGTGATCTTGGCGGCACCGTCGCCCGCGTAGTGCCCGATGCGGTAGATGTCGACGGAGTACTGCTGGGGCGGGTCCACGGTGATGTGGAAGTCGATCGACTCACCGGGTGCGGCCGCGCCGGTGGACGCGAAGCCCTTGATCTGGCGGCGTACGTCGTCGGCGGAACGGGGCCCGCCGGAGCGGCCTCTGGCAAGGGTGGGGTCGGCGTACCAGGGGACGACCTGGCCGGTGTCGTCGAAGTAGTGCTCGCTGCCGCGCAGCCACGGGAGCGGGCCCTGCCCGAAGGGATCCGTGACCGCGTGGGCCAGGGCGCCCGATTCCCATCGCCGGATCTGCTCCGCCCCCATGCTGCGCCCTCCCTCGATGCCCCGGGACCACTGTGAGGCGCCGATTGTTCAGCGCCGGTCTCCAGCACATCACATAACGCACGCACTCCGTCACCGTTCGTCGCGAATTGGCGTGAACGGAACGTGCCGTTCCTTCGTGCGAGAGCGTGATCGACCGGTTCCGGAAGCGTGGCTCGACCGGTTCAGGAGCGTGACTCGAGGTTGGGGAGCGTGACTCGACCGGCTCTCGGGGCCGGTGAGTGGAGATGCGCGCCTACACCAGGCGGACCGGCTTCTCAGGGCGGATGCCCAGCGTGGTCAGCCAGCCGCGCAGTGGGGCCGCGTCGCCGCCCTCGATCAGGCTCAGGACGGGGCTGCCCAGGTCTGCGCGGCGTTCGCCGTTGATCAGAAGGGCCGGGCCGTCGAGCCAGTCGAGGCCGGGGACGGCGCCCGCGGTGTCTACCGCGGCGCAGCAGACCATCGCCGTGACATGGTCGGCGAGCAGCTCGCGGCCGGTACGCGGCGGCTGCAGCGGGAACAGGGGCAGCGGGTCCGCACCCCAGCCGTTGACGGCGTCTGCCGGGCTCTGCGGGACCGGCGCCGCCTCCTCCTCGCGGGCGACCTCCGCACTGATCCCCGCCGCCAGGGTGTCGCCGATGGCGGTGCCCCGCGCCGACAGGTGGTTCATCACCCGCGCGAGCGTCGGGCCGTCGGGGCCGGTCGACGGAGGCACGCCCAGGCCGTCGAGCACCCGGTGGAGCCGGGCCGCCTCCGTACGCCACTTCCGGTCGACGACCTCTTCCGGATACTGCTGCCAGTCCACCGGGGACCAGTCGGGCCCTGCCTCGGCCGGGCCACCGTGGAAGAGGCGGGCCGCCAGCAACGAAGCGGCCTCGTCGACCGCGCCCGGCTCCTCGAGCAGGTCGCAGGCGGGGCGCTCGCCCAGCCGGGATGCGAAGCCCTCGGCGAGGCGGTCGCGGCGGGAGAGCTCGGTGAGGGCCGAGACGACGCCCGCGTCCAGACGGGAGGGCCAGCGGCCCATACGCCAGGCGGGCAGCGCGACCCGGGTCAGCAGCCGGTCCCACCCCGCGTAGGCGAGGCCGACCTGCTCCTGGGCGACGATCCGCAGACCGTAGTCCACAGCCTGTGCACGCTCGGAGGCATCGGCCGCGACCCCGCGCTCCATCTCACCGACATGCAGCTGGCAGCTGCGCAGCAGCAGTCGGGCGATCCGGCCGACAAAGCCGAGCGCGAGCCTGGGTATCGCCCCCCGGCCGGGGCTCGCGGCAACCGCGACCGCCGCGTCCAGTCCCCGTACGAAACGGCGCGCCGCGGCTATGTCCGGGTGCGCGGAAGGCGCGGTCCCGGCCACGACGGGCGCCAGCACCGCCCGGAGCTCCGCGACCCGCATCCACCACAGGAACGGCGAGCCGATCACCAGCACGGGCGCCTCGGTCGTCCGGCGTCTGCGCCCGCCCTGAATCCCCCGGATCGCATGGGCCGGGTGCGTACGGTCCTCGAGCCAGCTGTCGCAGTCGGGTGTGAGCGCGAGCGCGGACGGCGCGGGCACCTCGAGGCGCTCTGCCACGTCCCGCACCAGCCGGTACAGATCAGGGGCAGCCCGCTCCGAGAGCTCCACGGTCGGGCTGAGTGCCGGACTGGCCCGAACGATCACGGTCGCGACCGCCGCGGCGACCAGCAGCACGATCACCGCGCAGAACGTCACACCCCAGCGCGCCGCGTTCCAACTACCGCCGTCCATATGGTCCGTGGTACCGCCTGCCAGCAGCACGACGGCGACGGCCGCGGGCAGCAGCGCCACGGCCAGCGCCCGGCTACGTATACGCAGCACGGCGAGAGCCCGGGACCGCGCGGCCTGCGCGCCCATGGACTCACCGATACCGGAACCCGACACGGCCGGACTCACCCCCTCTGCCCTGCGACGGTGCTGCTCACTCCCCCACTGTGGCACCCACCACTGACATCGCAATGCCGGTGGGCCAAGTGCCGGAATGCCTGCGCCGCACCCTAGTTGGGGCTTCGGCGGGCGTCATCCGGATGGGTCACCCGTCACTCGATGGAATGGCTTTGGGTAAAGGTGATGACGGGCTCCGGGCCCTAGAGGTTCACTCCCCGGCGGCTTTGCGTGCGATGTCCGTACGGTGCTGCGAACCGTCCAGCCGGATCCTGGCCACCGCCTTGTACGCGCGTTCACGGGCCTGCGCCAGGTCCTTGCCGGTCGCGGTTACCGACAGTACGCGGCCACCGGCGCTCACGACCGCGTCGCCTTCGTGCCTGGTCCCGGCGTGCAGGACATACGCATGGGGGGCATCCTCGGCCGCGACCTCGTCCAGGCCCTCGATCGGGTCGCCGGTGCGCGGGGTGTCCGGGTAGTTGTGGGAGGCGACGACCACGGTCACGGCCGCGACCTCGCGCCACCGCAGCGGCGGCTCGAGGTCGAGGGTGCCCTGGGCCGCGTTGAGCAGGACGCTCGCGAGCGGCGTCGCGAGGCGGGCCAGGACCACCTGGGTCTCCGGGTCGCCGAAACGGGCGTTGAACTCGATGACCCGTACGCCGCGCGAGGTGATCGCGAGGCCCGCGTACAGCAGCCCGGAGAAGGGCGTGCCACGGCGGCGCAGCTCGTCGACGGTCGGCTGGAGGACGGTGGCCATGACCTCGTCGACCAGCTTGGGGTCGGCCCACGGGAGCGGGGAGTACGCACCCATGCCGCCGGTGTTGGGGCCTTCGTCGCCGTCGAGCGCGCGCTTGAAGTCCTGGGCGGGCGTCAGCGGGACGACGGTCTGGCCGTCGGTGATGGCGAAGAGGGAGACCTCGGGGCCGTCGAGGAACTCCTCGATGACGACGCGGTCGCAGGCCAGCGCGTGCTCTCGGGCTGCGGCGAGGTCGTCGGTGACGACGACGCCCTTGCCGGCGGCCAGGCCGTCGTCCTTGACGACGTACGGAGCGCCGAAGGCGTCCAGGGCCTGGTCGATCTCCTCGGGAGTCGTACAGAGATAGCTGCGGGCCGTGGGCACTCCGGCCGCCGCCATCACGTCCTTGGCGAAGGCCTTGGAGCCCTCCAGCTCGGCGGCCTCCCGGGAGGGGCCGAAGCACGGGATGCCCGCGGACCGTACGGCGTCGGCGACCCCGGCGACGAGCGGCGCCTCGGGGCCGACGACGACGAGCTCGGCCGCCAGCTCGGTGGCGAGCCGCGCCACGGCCGCGCCGTCCAGCGCGTCGACCGGGTGCAGCTCGGCGACCTCGCCGATGCCGGCGTTTCCGGGCGCGCAGTGCAGAGCGGTGACGTCGGGGTCGAGGGAGAGAGAGCGGCACAGGGCGTGTTCGCGGGCGCCGCCGCCGATGACGAGGACCTTCACGGCAGCCAGCCTAACCGCCGGGGGCGGCTGGTCCTGTACGGGCCTCCGAGGACCCGCCCCCTACTCGTTCGTATATTCCTCCACGACCGTGGCACCGAGCTCGCGCACGATCAGGTCGTGGCCGGAGAGCGCGGAGTCGACGAGGTCGGGATCGTCCTCTTCCGGTACGTCGTCCTCGGGAGCGACCGGGGGCGGGGTGTGCACCGGGGCCGCGCGCGGGGGCTCCGGCGCGGAGGTCTGCGAGCCTGATCCGGAGTGGGAAACCGCCGGGGCGGGGCGGGGCGCGGGGGCTGCGGGGGGCTGCGGGGCCGGGGCCGCCTGGGCACGACCGCCGCCGAAACCGCCACCGAAGCCGCCGCCGGACGGGGGCTGGGCACCGCCACCGGGACCGCCTGCGCCTCCCGAGGGATCGATGATCGCCTCGACCTTCCACTGCACATTGAACTGCTCGGAGAGCGCCTGCTTCAGCACCTCCTCGCTGCCACTGCTCGCGAAGTTGTCCCGAGCGCCGGCGTTGATGAAGCCGAGCTGGAGGGTGGTGCCGTCGAAGCCTGCGACCTGGGCGTTCTGACTGAGCAGGATCCAGGTGAAGCGGCGGCGGTTCTTCACGGCCTCCAGGATGTCCGGCCACATGTTCCGCACCTGTACGGCGCCCTGCACCATGCCGGCGCTCGGCGCGGCGGGAGCGGACGCGGCCGAGGCGGGAGCGGCGGCTGCGGGCGCGGGTGCCGCGGGCCGGCCGCCCTGTCCCGGGGCCGATGCCGTGGGCCAGCCACCGGGACGCCGCCCCGGCTCGGCCGCGGCAGCGGCGGGCCAGGCCCCCGGGCGTGACCCGGCCGGCTGTGGCTGCTCCACCGGGGGAGCCACCGCCTCGGGAGCGGGCGCAGGGGCAGGCGCGGGAGCAGGCGCGGGTGCGGGTGCGGGAGTGGGCGCGGCAGGAACAGGAGCGGGCGTGGGCACACCTCCGCCCCGAGCCGCCGCGCGGGCCGCGGCGGGCCCGCCCCCCTGCGGGACCGGCGGTACGGGAGCGTGCGCCTGCGCCTCCGGCCCCGGCACGTACCCCATCGCGGGCCCGGAGCCCCCGGTCGAGAACGTCGCACCCCGCTCCAGCCGGTCCAGCCGCGCCTGCATCGACCGCTCGTCGTCGAAGGCTGCGGGCAGCAGCACCCGCGCACAGATCAGCTCGAGCTGCAGCCGCGGCGAGGTGGCGCCGCGCATCTCCGTGAGCCCGGTGTTGACCAGATCGGCGGCGCGGCTCAGCTCGGCCGCACCGAAGACGGACGCCTGCGCCTGCATACGCTCGACCACGTCGGCCGGTGCGTCGATCAGGCCCTTGTCCCCCGCGTCCGGCACGGCGGCCAGGATCACCAGGTCCCGCAGCCGCTCCAGCAGATCGGCGACAAAGCGCCGCGGGTCGTTGCCGCCCTCGATGACCCGGTCCACGACCTCGAAGGCCGCGGCCCCGTCGCCCGCCGCAAAGGCATCCACGATCGAGTCGAGCAACGACCCGTCCGTGTACCCGAGAAGGGAGGTGGCCATGGCATACGTCACACCTTCCTCGGTCGCGCCCGCCAGCAGCTGGTCCATCACGGACATCGAGTCACGCACGGACCCGCCGCCGGCCCGCACGACGAGCGGCAGCACGCCGTCCGCCACCGGGATGTTCTCCTTGCCGCACACCTCGCCGAGGTACTCGCGCAGCGTCCCCGGAGGCACCAGCCGGAACGGATAGTGGTGCGTACGCGACCGGATCGTCCCGATGACCTTCTCGGGCTCGGTGGTCGCGAAGATGAACTTGAGGTGCTCCGGCGGCTCCTCGACCACCTTCAGCAGAGCGTTGAAGCCCTGCGGGGTGACCATGTGCGCCTCGTCGATGATGTAGATCTTGTACCGGCTGCTCGCCGGCCCGAAGAAGGCCTTCTCCCGAAGATCACGCGCATCGTCGACACCACCGTGCGACGCGGCGTCGATCTCGATGACATCGATCGACCCCGGCCCGTTCCTGGCGAGGTCCTGGCAGGACTGGCACTCGCCGCACGGCGTCGGCGTGGGCCCCTGCTCGCAGTTCAGACAGCGGGCGAGGATGCGCGCACTGGTCGTCTTTCCGCATCCGCGCGGCCCGCTGAACAGGTACGCGTGATTGACCCGGTTGTTCCGCAGGGCCTGCTGCAGCGGGTCAGTGACATGCTCCTGCCCGATGACCTCGGCGAACGACTCGGGGCGATAGCGGCGGTACAGCGCAAGGGACGACACGCCTACGAGGTTATCGGGGCCCACTGACAAGCGGCGCCGCCCGACGGCGCCGGGGACCGGGCCGCATCGGAGCTGCGTCGCGGACCGGGAGGCGGACCGTCGGACGGGCAGCGCCCGCAAACGCAAGCGCCCCCCACGCACCCGCCAGAGCCAACCTACCCTTGCTGCCTTCCGGCCCTGGGGGAGTTCAGTCAGATAGCGCCACGTGAGGGGCTCCGCACAGGGTACCTGATCGCAGGGGGTGGGAACGAGTTCGCTAGCACTCCTCAACGTCTTGTATTGTTTGCCGCGGAGGATTCGCCTAGTGGCCTAGGGCGCACGCTTGGAAAGCGTGTTGGGGGCAACCCCTCACGAGTTCGAATCTCGTATCCTCCGCCATTGCTCTCACCGGGCAATACGTTGAAGGGCCCCACCGTTCGCGGTGGGGCCCTTCGGCGTTGTGGGCGCTCAATGGCGACCAACGTCGACAGCTGCCGACAGCTCGACAGCAGGTCAGGGCTTTGATCGATCAGGCGGCCGCAGGTCACGGCCTCCGGTGAGCAGTTGTAGGCGTACTGATCGCGCCCGTCGCCTACGGCCCGCCGTCGAAAAAGCTGGACTTCAGGTTCCCGATGATGTCGTCGAGTGGATGCCCACTGACGATGAACGGTCCGCTCCAGGGCGCGCTGAGTGCGAAGAGCAACGCAAGGCTCAGCCCGACCACACTCGCAACACCTACGATCAGCAGTGACGTTCGCAGGCTGCTGCGGAAGACCAGTGCGCCGGAGTTCACGATCAAGGCCAGTCCGCTGACCACAAGCGTGACGACGTAGAGCGCGGGAACGTCGCGCGAGGCGGCCGCAACGCGGGCGCGACGACTACTGGTGACACCGTCCATGGAAACCACCAGCTCCGTGCCTGTCGGGGTTCCCACCTCGGGCCTGGCCGCCTCGGCGCGCACACTCCGCTCCAGCCGTGCGATCGCGCGAGCGGTGGCGGGGTCGTCACCGGACGCCGCTGCTGTAGCCTCCCACTCCCTGGCACGCGTGTTCTGCAAGTAGTCCAGCAGTGCCGCATGGATCGGCTCCGACTGGACCCGCGGACTTGTCGCCGCCCATGCCAGACGGGAGGCCGCGGCCGCCTCGTCGCTCACCAGCCCCTCGGCTGCGCGCAGGTAGCCGGACTCGCTGGCCAGTGTGAGTGCCGCAAAGATCGCGAAGGCAGCGCCGAGTGTCGGCATCAGGGGCGTGGCGATCTGCGGCACCCGATCCCGTTCCTCGACCGGTACGAGCACCCGGACGCCGACCCGCGCCACGGCCGCGACCAGTAAGGCAAGTAGGAGCCCGCCCACAACCAGCACCACCGCCGGCAGCGAGGTCAACCAGTTCACCGCATCACCTACAGCGCGTTACCGCGAGCGCCACATGGCGGCGGCACATCGGCCCCCGCGACCTGGAGCTCCTCGTCGATCACTTTTCATGAACGCTCCATGATCACAGGTCGAAGACCTTTGACGCTCGCGACGCTCGCGACGCCCGGCACGGCATCTCATTGCGTTGGCCAGACAGCCGAATACGGCCCAGTACGAGGCTGTACTGACAACGACGCCGCGCCCGTCTCACGCAAGCTGCGAGTTTGCATGACCCGGTCGCCAGTGCCACACGCTCCAGCGCCTTGGCCAAAGTTGCACCGATGCGCTGCTGAGAGACGATGGGAAACGGTTGGGTCTGGCCGTCACGACCGAATTTCGAGGCAGGAGGCACACCATGGCCACTTCTTCGTTGCTCCCGACGCCGGTCCTGGAGCCCGCGGCCCAGGAACTGGCGGATGCCACCAAGCCGCACCCACGCCTCTACGAAGTCCCACCGGAGAACGGCCGAGAGATCCTTGATGGTCTGCAGGCGGGCCAGGGGGTGGCCAAGCCCGCGGTGGACGAGGAATGGGTGAGCGTCGACGCAGGCCAGTACGGCCAGGTCCGAGCCCGAATCATCCGTCCCCACGGGGCGACGAAAACCCTCCCGGTGGTTTTGTACATCCACGGCGCCGGATGGGTGTTCGGCGACGCGAATACTCACGACCGACTGGTGCGGGAACTGGCGACCGGAACGGATGCCGCGGTGGTCTTCCCGGTCTACGACCTGGCCCCCGAGGCGAAGTATCCGACTCAGATCGAGCAGAACTACGCGGTCGGTAAGTGGATCATCCAGAACGGCGAGGAGCGGAACCTCGATGTCTCCCGGATCGCGGTATGCGGTGATTCGGTCGGCGGCAACATGTCCGCCGTCTTCGCGCTGATGGCCAAGGAACGCGGCGATGTTCGCCTTGCGGCCCAGGTGCTGCTGTACCCGGTCACCGATGCCAACTTCGACACCTCTTCGTACCAGCAGTTCGCCGATGGCTACTACCTCACTCGCGACGGGATGAAGTGGTTCTGGGACGCCTACACCAGCGACCCCGAGCAGCGCGCCGAAATCTATGCCTCCCCACTGCGCGCCGACATCGAGCAACTCCGTGGTCTTCCTCCCACCTTGGTCATCACCGATGAGGCCGATGTGCTGCGTGACGAAGGCGAGGCGTACGCATCCAAGCTGCGCGAGGCGGGAGTGGACGTCACGGCGGTACGAGTGCTGGGGATGGTCCATGACTTCCTCATGCTCGACAGCCTCCGCGACTCCAAAGCGACCGTTGTCGCACGCACGCTGGCCATCGAAGCGCTGCGCCGAGCACTCCACCCGTAGCCCGCGCTTGGGCCCTTGGGGCCTTTATCTTCAGGCCAAGCGCGTGGGCTGAGCCACGAGGGCGCCTGGGGCTGGCGTCATGCACCCAGGCGCGACCGGCCAGATCGCGACGGTTGCCGTCCAAGTGTCCGTCTCAGTTGGCCTTCGGCGGCTCCATCCGCCCTGGGGCGCTTCCATGCCACTTCCGTGCCCGACGCAGCGGAGACCTCGGGGCTGTCAGTCGCGCCCGGCGCCATGGCGCCCCCATGGCTGCGGCCGACCACGGTGATGGTCAGCGCCACCACGAGCATGGTGCCGAGCACCAGCGGTTGCGCGGTGGTCTCGTTCTGGAGGTGACCATGCAGCTGGTGACGCTGTACGGCAGCACCAGCCCCATGCAGTGAACCCCGGAACTGGAGGGTTCCGGGGTTCTGGCCAACCTACTGGTATTCAGATGCACCGGTGGGCCGAGTAATACTCCTGGCCATAAGACGTTGTCGCAGAATGCCGCTGTCAGATGCTGGTGGTCTGCACCGAGACGAGACCGGCGAGCTGCGAAACGGGCAGGGCGGGCGCGAGGGACCGGGCAGTCCCGACTACGTCGCCGATACCAACGGAGGCGCCATTACCGGCGACATCGGCACCGGCGCTGGCGACACCACCGGAAATGTTGTCCAGCTCACTGTCGGAAATCTCGACGGTCTTAACCTGGGGGGTGAAGTCCTTGCGCACGACTTTCCCTTCCTTTCAATTCTCCGGGGTTCCTGAACGGGCGTCGGCCGGGTTTACGGCAAGACAAATCCGGCCGGTTCAACGGGCGCCTGACACCCAACCGGGCACCGATAATTACGACTCCCGTACTCGCAGGATGCAATCACGCCGAGGGACCGCCGGGCAACTTACCTCCCGGTTCTTTTCGGTGCACACACTTCGTCACCACAACATGCCTTGAAGTGCAGTTTTGTCTGCCGGTTGGTGACGAACCCCATCGCACGGAATCTACGGTCAACACTCACGTAAAAGCCCTGCACACGACCCCGACAGGGCATGTCTGCATTTACGGTTCGACGCACACCCAGCGATACGGGATGGCATGAGATGTCCACATCTTCTACCTATCGATGCATAGGTGAAACGAAAACGGCATTTAGCGACAAGACCCCCTGGGGCACACGCCGCCTCCCTCGCGATGGACAGCCCAGAGGAAATGACTCCGTCACGCGGAAAAAGCACGACAAGAAGCCGAACTTTCACCGAAATATTGATTCGGAACCGGCGGTTCAGGATCACTCGGACTGTGAAATCGGGAGCGGGGCCGGGACATCGAGCGGATGCGAGCCGGGGGCCCTGTTCGCGCCGGAGTAGTGTGAAGACACCGGGGCCGTTTCGAGCGCGCCCGCGCATGCCGTTCCACGCCTTCGCCTCACACCACTGGGCACACCATTCGCCGGACAGCGAGGCCATCATGAAATCTGCGGAACCAGTGCCCGGGGCAGGGCTCGCTGAGGTTCGCATCGTCGCCACGTCCCCCGAAGCCGCCCGCCGGGTCGCAGAGGTTCTCCGGCACTTCTTCACCTCCACCGAACAGCGCAGCTACCCCGCCGGTCACGACGGCGGGACCCGGCTGCACATCACCCTGGACACCACGCACACCCCCGAGCCCGCCGATTCGGCCCCGCCATGGCTGGTGACCAGCAAGTCAGCGGCGAATGACCGCCCGCACAGAGACGAGGTCTGAGGAGACCAGGTGGCAGTCATGGCATCTCTGACCGAGCGGAAGGCGTACCGCGAGAAGATCATGCAGGCTCTGTACGAGGCCACTGAAGGCAACCGCCTCCTGGGTGTCACCGGGGCGCAACTGCTTCACGATCTCGGGATCCGCGAAGAGGATCTGGCTGCCGCCTGCACCTATCTGGTGGGCGAGGAGCTGATCGCGGTCGACTGGGCCACAGGCAACACGCCCGCCATGGTCACGCTGACACACGAAGGAATCCGGCGTATGGAGGCCATGGAAGAAGAGCAGGGCCGAGCCGACGAGCAGTAAAATGGACTGTGGGTTGGTGCACTCTCACGTGCAACCGCCCGGAAGGGCGACCTCGGCGTGTATACGCCGAGGTCGTTGCCCAAGCCGTCGGTGCGACAGCGCAGCAGATGCCAGGGCTCGCCTGCGGGGCGGGCGCGGATCCGACTGGGTGAGTGAGCGTGGTGTCAGGGGCCCGCGGGGGCAGGCTGGAATGAGGGCCACCGATTCCAGGTGCTCGGCCGCGACATTCCGTGGGACGGCTCGCACCGACTGGTGATCCGCTCGGACGGCTCGCACCGACCGGTGTCCCGCTCAGGAGGGAGAGGGCATGATCCAGGCAGCCGACATCCGCGAGTGGCGCGACCACGATGTCGTCGACGAGAAGCAGCGCAAGATCGGCGTGCTCGAAGCGGTCTATGTGGATACCACGACCGACGAACCGGCCGTGGCCACGGTCCGGACCGGGCTGCTGAGTCGCCAGCGCCTGGTCTTCGTCCCCCTCGACAAGGCCATCCTCGGACCGGGATACCTCAAGGTCTCCTACGCCAAAGGACTGGTGAGGAAGGCCCCTTCGATCGGCACGGACGACGTACTGCCCGCCGGGCAGGAGGAAGCGATCTTCCAGCACTACGGCATGACCTACCAGCCGGGCGCCAACGGCGAACGGCAACTCGCGCGCCGCTGACCCCCGACGCTGAGTACAGCTCAGCACTGAAGGCTCAGCGCTGAAGAAGGATTCGGGTGATGGTGCTGGTCCCGGAGTGCTCGGCGGCGTCGTCCCATCCGCCGACTGCAGCGGCAAATTCGAAACATATCGGCGGGGTCCGGCCGGGGGTACCCTGGGAATACCGAGAACTTTTCGCGCACCAGCTTCCATTGCTCGTGTCGTTTTCGGTGATTCACGACACCGGGCCGGTTTCGATCGGGCCGGGGCAGGGTCCGCGTCATGACCGCGACCATGTTGCATACGCCCGCGGTCGAAGACCGGACCTCTTCGCTGCCCCTCCGGCTCATGCTCGCGCCGGCCACCAGCCCACCCGGCCTCAGGTTCAGCTGCGCAAGAAGTCGTTGCTCAGGTACCACTCGGCCCAGGGCAGTTCCACCCACGTCCCGCGGACACGCGGCTTCGAGTGCCACTGGCGGCGTCTCATGACCTGCGATTCCAGCATCCCGAATCCTCTCCTGCTCCTCGAGGACACAAGCGATCAGCCGATAGTTCCCGGCGCGGCTGTGCTGAGGATGGAGACGACCTCCAGCCGTGTGGGGTTGTTCGACGGCGCGTGGTGGCCGAGCTCCCGCGACATCGAAACCCAACTGCCCGGCCTGATCACCGCCCTGACCGCCAGACTGGGCCCCATCGCAAGCGTCGGTCTGGACGCGAGCGCCTGGAACCACGCTCCCGGCCACCTGGCCATCGACGGCCGCACGGTCCATATCGACTGGTCGGCCGTCGACGACAGCACAATGATCATCACTCGCGGCCCTCAGGACCACTTCTCCTTCCTGGTGATCCCGCCACAGGCTCCCGCATCGGCCGCACGCGCCGCGATGGCCATGGCCGTAATGGACAGCAACTGCAGATCGGCGGAGCAGATCCTCACCGTCACCGGCATCACCCCCGCGTAGTCGGATCAGCCAGGCGGGGCTGCCGGCAGATCCGGACGGAACGCGGATCACCACCGAGGACCTCGCAGACGCACGAGCCCTGCGCGAAGCGCTCTACCGGCTGCTGCTCGCCGCGATGGGCGGGCAGGACCCTGATCCGGCCGACGTCGGACACGGAAACCGAAGCCGATGCGGAAGCGGAAGCGGAAGCGGAAGCGGAGAGCGAGCGGCAGCCGGTCCTGCACTGGCGAGCCGAGCACCCCGCGCCCGCGGCCCTCGCGACGCTGGCCCGCGACGCGGTGCTACTGGTCAGCGGCCCACTGCTGGCCCGGGGCAAGGAGTGCGCGAACCCCGAGTGCGCCTTGCTGTTCCTCGACGACTCGCAAGCCCGCCGACGCCGCTGATGCTCCATGGACCGCTGCGGCAACCTCGCGAAAGTCGCCGAATACCGCTCCCGTACACGCAACAGTTCCTGACGCCGCGGTCACCCGTTCGGAATCGCCGCGCCCATGATCCGATCCACGCTTTCGTCCGAGAAGAAGTCCGCCGGCGACGTGACCCCGGCCGCCACCCTGGCGAACCCGTCCATTGCCGGACGGCTCTGCGACACCGCGCCGAGCAGTTGTTGCAGCTCGGGAGGCGGCGGATCCAGCGCGGCGAGCTGGGCCGTGAACTCGTACATCGGCATGACCTGGGTGTCCCTCCTCTCCTGGTAGTCATGCATGGCCGCGTCGAACGCCCGGCTGCCGGTGAAGGTCTCGTCGAGCGCCCGCGCACACAGTTCCGCGTCCCTGAACGCGTCCTGGATGCCCTGGGCAGTGATGAAGTCCTTGAGGTACCCGGCGTCGCCGACCAGTGCCCAGCCGGGGCCGTACGGCCGCCGGAAGAAATTGGGCACCGCCATTCCGACGAGTCGTTCCACGCGAGCGGCCGAGCCGGCCCGTTCGGCGAACGAGGGGACGAGCGCCATGGTGGCCAGGTAACCGGCTTCGATGTCCGCGCGGTTGGCCTCGAAGTCTCGGATCGGCAGCCCGCAGATGACCACGGTCCGGTCGTCGTTGGTGGGCCATGCGGCAAAGGCCCGGTCGGGCCGTACGTAGGTCTCGAACCGGCCTTCCATCGGCAGGCCCGTCCAGTAGGAGTAGTAACTGCACTGGAGCTTCGGCTTTTCGGCGTACCGGACGGCGCCGACGGTTTTCGCCACCAGCGAGTTGATGCCGTCGGCTCCGACGATGACACGGGCGTACTCCGTGACGCTCTTCCCGCCCGCGCTGTGGCCCCTGATCCCCGTCACCGTGTCCCCCTCGATCACGAGGTTCTCGACGGTGAAGCCTTCGCGCACCTCCGCGCCGGACTCGGCTGCGGCATCGATCAGGATCTTGTCCAGGACCGTACGGCGTGGTGCGTACGCGGCCCGGAACCCGTTGCCGGTCGGCGATCCCTCGATGGTGAAGTGCCCGAAGTCGAAGGAGTAGGTGTCGATCGCCGGACAGCCGCTCGCGATCACCTGGGGCAGAAGTCCCCAGCTGTCCAGTGCGGCAACCCCTGGCGGATGGACAAGATGAGTGGAGACCGTGTCGCTCGGGAACCTCGCCCGGTCGACCACGAGCACCCGGTAGCCCCGGCGGGCCAGGAGCATCGCCGTTGGTGCGCCGGCGCACCGTGCCCCGACGACGACGGCGTCGTAGACCTGTTTCGACATGACGTCACCTCTCACATCGCGGAAGGACTCATCGACGAAAACGCTAGCCAGCAGGCAGGGTTCGGCGCTTCCCGCGAACGTCCACTCACGGGCATGGGTGTTTCTTCGTAGGCGCCGGACGAGGAGGTGACGTCAGACAAGGTTGTGCTGATGGGCGTACGCCGTGGCCGCCGAGCGTGATGACACGCTGAGCTTGATGAAGATGTTGCTGAGGTGACGGGCGACCGTCTTCTCGCTCAGGAACAGGTCGTCCGCGATGGCCCGGTTCGACTTCCCCACCGCCACATGACGCAGCACTTCCAGTTCGCGTGCCGTGAGCAGACCAGCCGCTCTGGTCGTGGCCTTGAGGGCCAGCTCCTCGGCGCGAACCAGGTCCGGTGCGGCGCCCAGCTCCCGGAAGGCCGATGTGGCGGCTTCGATCTCCAGCCGGGCGGTTACCTCGTCGCCGGTCTCCCGGCAGGACAGGCCGATCAGCAGCCGGGCCCGCGCGGCGTCGTACGGTGCGTCGAGTTCGCGGAAGGTCGCCACCGCACGACCGAGCACCGCCTGCGCGCCGCGCGCCTCACCGGCGGCCAGCAGCACCGACCCCTTCGCCAGAGCGCTGATCGCGTTCAGCAGAGGAGCGTCCAGGGTCTCGGCCACCGCGGCCAGTTCCTCTTCGGCGGTCCGTGCGTCCTCGGCCTTGCCCGCGGCCAGCATGACCTCGATGTACGCCGGCAGGATCCGGCACCGCGACGCCTGGTCGGCGGCGGCGTCGAGCGCGGTGCGGATCGCGTGTTGGGCGGCCCGTACATCTCCCGCGGCGAGCAGCACAAGCGCCAGTCCCGGCTGCGCGGTGTGTCCGAGTCTGCTGGCCTCGCGGTAGGCCTGGTCCGCCTTGCCGTACTCGCCGAGCAGCCGGTGGAGCTCACCGAGCTGGTAGTAGGCGGCGTCGGCGGACCGAGCGGACGGCGCGGAGCCCAGCAGGCGGCACGCGTGGTTGGCCTCGTCCATGGCGTCGGCCCAGTCGCCGTGCAACCGCATGATCTCGACACGGTGGGCCAGGCACACCCCGCGGTACGGCACCACCTGCTGCTGCGACGCACACCACCGGGACAGCTCGGCCGTCCACTCGCGGGCTCGGCGCAGATCGAAGATCTCGTGGCAGGCCGAGATCACCGCGCAGTACGCGAGTCCGGAGACAACCGGGGACACCTCGCCGGCCGTCACCGCGACCATGGCCTCGTCGAGGAGCTGGACACCTTCTCTTGCCTCACCGAGCCCGATCAGGCTTTCGCCGACGGTGACCATGGCGAAGCTCAGCAGGTCGCGGTCCCCGAACCGCGTCGCACACGCAAGGGCTCGCTCGGAGACGGCCTTGGCGTTGGCCACATCCCCGGAGAAGTGGCTCTGCAGGCCTTCCAGCGCCAGCAGATACCCCTCCTCCACGCAGCCAGGACGCTCGGCATCGAGCAGACGCCGGCCCCTTGCCACCCAGCCGGTGCTGCGGGACCACTCGCCGCTCAGCACCAGATCGATGCCCAGCCAGAACACGCACCGCACCGCCCGCGGCACCTCGCCGCGGCTCAGCCACGCATGGTGGGCCCTCGCCCATACCTCGTCGCTCTCGGGATCCCTGCCGGTCATGTGGGCGGCAAGCGCGAGCCGCTCAAGGTCGTCAGGATCGAGCGGATGCAGCCCGTCGGCCTCCGACAGAATCGCGTACACATACCCCCACGCGTGCCGCGACATCGCTTCGTCGACGGACTGCAGCGCTGAGGCCGGGGGCATGTAACCACTGTCCCAGCATCCGCGGAACGAGGGAACCGCTCGTCGATCCGCCAGGTCTCGGCAGGTCTCGGGGGGCGCCGGCAGGTCTCCGGCAGTTCATGGACGGGCGCGCGGCCCCGTCCTGAGAAGGCAGCACCGGCCGAATGGGGCGACCGCGGACCCGGCCCCCCTCAGCACCGGCCACCTGATCAGCCGCACCGGCCCGCCACCGCCGCTTTCCGATCCTCGGCGGCGCGGCAGCGCCCCTGGGCGCGCTCCAGCTCTTGTGCACCCCGGAGCGACCCGATCGCCCGCGTGAGACTGGCGGCGCGTCAGCGGCCGGGTGATCATCGGGACATGAGCCCCACGATTCATCTCGCCCAGCAGCCCGAGGCCGACGAACTGCTCAGCCGCAGTCCGCTCGCCGTGCTCATCGGCATGCTGCTCGACCAGCAGGTCCCCATGGAGTGGGCGTTCTCCGGCCCGTACACCATCGCGCAGCGCCTGGGCACCGACGATCTCGATGCTGCCCAGATCGCCGCGTACGACCCCGAAGCCTTCGCCGAGCTGCTGAAGCAGAAGCCCGCCGTCCACCGCTATCCGGGAAGCATGGCCAAACGGGTGCAGCAGCTGTGCCAGTACCTGGTCGACGAGTACGACGGCGACGTGAACGCCATTTGGCGCGATGTGGAGACCGGGGAGGAGCTGCTGGCGCGCCTGAAGGCGCTGCCCGGCTTCGGCGAGCAGAAGGCGAAGATCTTCCTGGCTCTGCTGGGCAAGCAGTTCGGGGTGCGGCCCAAGGGCTGGCGGGAGGCTGCCGGAGCGTACGGCGAGCCGGGCTCGTACCGCTCGGCGGCCGACATCACCGGGCCCGAGTCGCTCGCCAAGGTGCGCGCATACAAGCAGGAGATGAAACGCGCCACGAAGGCGGCCAAGAAAGCCTGATGCACGGCGTGTTGAAGTGGATGGGGCGCCTCCTGGTATCAATGCGATGAAATACGCCGTGAGTTGGGGCACATCGGTTCACAGAGCTCGCAAAGATCGCTAACTTCCCCTCAACCTCGTACACACGGGAAGGATCTCTGTGAAGGCAACCCATCGCAGAGCCGTGGCCACCATGGCCGCAGCCGCACTCGCGACCCCGCTCCTGCTGGCATCCGCATCTCCCTCCGCAGCCCGCCAGAACCCCGGCGAGCAGGCGGCAAAGGACGCGTCGAAGCTCGCAAGGAAACTGGTCGAGAAGTCGTCCGCCAAGGACGCGTTCCAGCACCTGAAGAAGTTCCAGCAGATAGCCGACACGACCGACGGCAACCGCGCCGCAGGCACGCTCGGGCACGACGCCTCCGCCGCGTACGTCTACCAGCAGCTGAAGAAGTACGGCTACGACGTCTCGTACCAGCAGTTCGACTTCATCTACACCGAGACGCAGGCCGAGAAGCTCTCCGTGCTCACGCCCGCGCCGCGCGCCGTCGAGATCAAGGCGATGACGTACACCAAGTCCACTCCGGTGGGTGGCGTCAGGGCCGATCTGGCCGCCGTGGCGGTGGACGCGACCACCGGCTGCGAGCCGGCCGACTACGCCTCCGGGACCTTCACCGGAAAGATCGCGCTGATCAAGCGCGGCGGCTGCACCTTCGGCGAGAAGCAGGCTGCCGCGGCGGGTGCCGGCGCGGTCGGCGCGGTCATCTACAACAACGCCGACGGCGCGCTGTCGGGCACCCTCGGCGACCCGGCCACCGGCAAGATCCCGACCGGCGGAATCACCCGGGCCGAGGGCGAGCAGCTCGCCGCCGACGTCGCCAAGGGCCCGGTGAACATCTCCTTCGAGATCCGCCAGCTCCAGCAGAAGCGCTCCACCAACAACGTCATCGCGGAGACCCGCGGCGGCAACGCCGCGAACACCGTGATGCTCGGCGCGCACCTCGACTCGGTCACCGCGGGCCCCGGCATCAACGACAACGGCTCCGGCTCGGCCGGACTCCTCGAAGTCGCCCAGGAACTCGCCAAGTCCAAGGCGAGGCCGACCAACAAGGTCCGCTTCGCCTGGTGGTCGGCGGAGGAGAACGGCCTGCTCGGCTCGGAGGCGTACGTCGCCCAGCTGAGCTCGCTGGGCAAGAAGGAGATCAAGCTCTACCTGAACTTCGACATGATCGCCTCGCCGAACTACGGGCTCTTCGTCTACGACGGCGACGACTCCGACGGCGTGGGCGCGGGCCCCGGCCCGGCCGGCTCGGCGCAACTCGAGCGTGACATCAACGAGTTCCTCGACAAGCGGGGCAGGCCGCACGAGGGCACGGACTTCACGGGCCGCTCGGACTACGGCCCGTTCATCGAGGCCGGCATCCCGTCCGGCGGTACGTTCACGGGCGCCGAGGGCATCAAGACGGCGGCCCAGGCGAAGAAGTACGGCGGCACGGCCGGGGTGGCGTACGACTCCTGCTACCACGCCAAGTGCGACAACATCAGCAACATCGACATGAAGGCGTTCGCCGTCAACATCGGCGTCATCGCCAACGCGGTGGGCACATACGCCCACGACCTGAGCTCGCTGCGCAAGCCGGTCGTCACGGTCCCGACGGGCGGCGAAGCGGGCAGCGGTGGCGGCCTGCACGACGGACACGACCACGATGTGACCGAGTAGGCCGCACCTGGGGCTCCGCCCACCGCGCGCCTCAATCGCCGGCGAGGCTCTGGTCGGGGCTCCGCCCCAAGCCCCGCTTCTCAAACGCCGGAGGGGCTGAAATGCCCCTCCGGCGGATACCCGGCCCGTCCGGCGATTGAGGACACGGCCGAAGGCCGTACGGGGCCTGGGGGCTCAACCCCCAGTGGGAAACACGCGCCTAGCGTCGCCTGCGGGCCGTACCGAAGATCGAGCGGGAGATCTCCCGGCCCAGCTGCGTACCGACCGAGCGCGCCAGCGACTTGAAGATGCCGCTGCCCATAACCTGCCCCACCACAGACTCGTCCTGCGCCCGCGCCCGCGGGGACTTCGCCGTCCCCGCCGCCTCCTTGGCATGCTCGGCCTCCTTGGCATGCTCGGCCTCCACCGCCGCCCGCACCGCCGCCGCCTCCGCCTCCTGCTGTTCGGCCGTCAGCTTCTCGTACGCCGACTCCCGGTCGACCGCCTCCGCATAGCGCGAGTACAGCTGCGAGGACTTCACCGCCTCGTCCAGGGCCGCCGCGTCGATCGGGCCCATCAGCGACTGCGGGGCGCGCAGACGGGTCATCGCGACCGGCGTCGGGGCGCCCTTGTCGCTGAGCACGGTGATCACCGTCTCGCCCGTGCCGAGCCCCGTCAGCACCTCCTCCAGGTCGTACGGCGATTTCGGGAAGGTCTTCACCGTCGCCTTCAGCGCCTTGGCGTCGTCCGGAGTGAAGGCGCGCAGCGCGTGCTGCACCCGATTGCCGAGCTGCGCCAGCACATCCCCCGGAACATCCTTCGGCGTCTGCGTGACAAAGAAGACGCCGACTCCTTTCGAGCGAATCAGCCGCACCGTCTGCGTAATCGACTCCAGGAACGCCTTCGACGCCCCGTTGAAGAGCAGATGCGCCTCGTCGAAGACGAACACCAGCTTCGGCTTCTCGACATCCCCGACCTCGGGAAGGTCGTGGAAGAGGTCCGCGAGCAGCCACATCAGAAATGTCGAGAACAGCTGCGGCTTGTCCTGCACGGCGGGCAGTTCCAGTACGGAGACGAGCCCGCGCCCGTCCGGAGCCGTACGCAGCAGCTCACTCGTGTCGAACTCGGGCTCGCCGAAGAAGCCGCCCGCGCCCTGTTACTCGAAGGCGGTGAGCGCACGCAGGATCACCCCGGCGGTGGCCGTGGAGAGTCCGCCGATGTTCTTGAGCTCCGCCTTCCCGGTGTCCGACACCAGAAAGGCGACCACGGCCCGCAGATCCTTGAGATCCACCAGCTCCAGACCCTTGGAGTCGGCGTAGTGGAAGATCAGCCCGAGCGACTGCTCCTGCGTCCGGTTGAGCTGGAGCACTTTGGAGAGCAGTACGGGTCCGAAGCTGGTGACCGTCGCGCGCAGCGGAACGCCGGGGCCGATGCCGCCGAGGCCGTAGAACTCGCAGGGGAATCCCTTGGCCTCCCACGCCTGCCCGACCTGCCCGGCTCGCTCCTGGACCTTCGCGCCCGACTCGCCCGGGGCGGAGATGCCGGAGACATCACCCTTGATGTCGGCGAGGAACACGGGCACGCCGTTCGCGGAGAGCTGCTCGGCGATCAGCTGGAGTGTCTTGGTCTTTCCGGTGCCGGTGGCGCCGGCGACCAGACCGTGCCGGTTGAGCATGGACAGCGGGATACGGATCTGGGCATCGGGTCGGCACTGGCCGTCCCAGAGCAGTGCGCCGAGGTCCAGTGCGGCGCCGCTGAGGGCGTATCCGGCGGCGATCTCCTGCGCGGGCGGCGGCAGCACGGACCCGGCGGCCGACGCGCCCGCCGGGGCGGACACAGCCCCATCAGCCCCGGACACACCCGTGGCTGTTTCCGTTTCCGGCGCGTTCAGCGGCTGTTGGCCGGCGCTCATGGCGACCCCCTATTCCCGATATGAGGCACTTTGACCAGCATTACACTGGCGCTGCCTGGCTGCGCCGACCGCCGCTTGCCCGGTAGGCTTTCCGTGTGATCTTCAAGCGCATCGGTAACGGGCGGCCGTATCCCGACCATGGCCGGGAAAGCACCCGGCAGTGGGCGGATGTCGCGCCGCGCCCGGTCCGCCTCGATCAGCTCGTGACCACCAAGGGCCAGCTGGACCTGGAAACGCTGCTCGCCGAGGACTCCACGTTCTACGGCGACCTCTTCGCGCATGTCGTGAAGTGGCAGGGCGACCTCTATCTGGAGGACGGCCTGCACCGCGCCGTGCGCGCCGCGCTGCAGCAGCGCCAGGTACTGCACGCCCGCGTGCTCGAGCTGGGCTGAGGCCGGGGCCGGTCGGCGACCAGTCCGACTGAGCCTTTCGGACCCTTTCGGGACCGTACGGACGCAATCGATTGATCATCTAGTAGGCATCGGCACCAGCCCGCATTACGCTGCGCCCATGAGCATGCTCACTCCCCCCGGCATGGGCGGAAAGTACCGCATCACGGGCGACAAGTACCCGCGTATGCGACGCCCCAGCAACCGCCGCAGGATCGTGTCGGCGGCCATCGCCGCGGCGGTCGCCCTCGGCCTGGCCGGCTGGGGAACGCTGCAGCTCATCGACGTCTTCGCGGGCGACGGCAAGAAGACATCCGCGGGCGGCCGCACGACGGACTGCAAGCCCGCGCCGAGGTCGTCAGCCGCGCCCCCGGCGCCCAAGCCGGGCCAGGTCACGGTGAACGTCTACAACGCGACCCCGCGCGGCGGCCTCGCCAAGGCGGCGGCCGACGAGCTGAAGAAGCGCGGCTTCGCCATCGGCAAGGTGGGCAACGCCTCTCCGGCGTACGACAAGAAGGTCCCGGGCACCGCAATACTGCTGGGCGCCCCCAACGCGTACGAGGGCGCCTTCCGCGTGCTCGGCACCCAGCTCCGGGGCAGCCAGCTGAAGACCGACACCCGCGAGACGGCGGACGTCGACCTGATCCTCGGCACGGCGTTCAAGGCCCTGGACACGAAGAAGGACGCCGACGCGGCTCTGGCCACCCTGGCCAATCCCGCTCCGGCGCCCTCCAGGAAGTGCTGAGGAACCACCTGGCCCCCAGCTAGCTCCTAGTCCGCGGTCCCGTACATGCGGTCGCCCGCGTCGCCCAGGCCCGGCACGATGTAGCCGTGGTCGTTGAGCCGCTCGTCGACCGAGGCGGTGACCACGGTGACCGGCGTGCCCGCCAGCTCGCGCTCCATCACCTCGACGCCCTCCGGCGCCGCGAGCAGCACGACCGCGGTCACATCGTCCGCGCCGCGCTTGATCAGCTCCCGGATCGCCGCGACCAGCGTGCCGCCGGTGGCCAGCATCGGGTCGAGCACGTACACCTGGCGGCCCGAGAGGTCCTCGGGCATCCGGGTCGCGTACGTCGACGCCTCCAGGGTCTCCTCATTGCGGATCATCCCGAGGAAGCCCACTTCGGCGGTCGGCAGCAGCCGCACCATGCCGTCGAGCATGCCCAGGCCGGCCCGCAGGATCGGCACCACCAGCGGTCGCGGGTGCGAGAGCTTCACGCCCGTCGTCCTGGTCACCGGGGTCTCGATGTCGACCTGCTCGGTGCGCACGTCCCTGGTGGCCTCGTACGCGAGCAGGGTGACCAGCTCGTCGGCGAGGCGCCGGAAGGTCGGGGAGTCGGTGCGCTTGTCGCGCAGCGTGGTGAGTTTGTGCGCCACCAGCGGGTGGTCGACGACATGGATCCGCATGCGCACAACAGTATCCGCTCGCTTCAAGCCAGGGTCCGGAGGGAAGGTGGAGGGGGGTCCCTCCCAGGCCGCAGGGCCTAGGGGGAATACGGACCAAGCCGTGGGGTGGTGTGGCCGATGCAGGAGCCTGAGCAGGAGCAGCACGACATAGAACCCGAGACTGAAGCGCAGCGCAGGCGGCGACGCGCCCAGTTCCTCCGCGAACTCAACGAGGCCAAGGCACTGCGTGAGCGAGTCCAGCCCAGAAGGGCCCGAGCGGCCCGGATGCGCCAGCAAATGCGCATGCGGACCTTCCGCTGGTAGCCCCTCCTCGCAAGAACTGATGGCCGACGCAACGACGGAAGACCTCTCGCAACGGGCTCGTTTCTGCCACGATTCCGAGTGGGCGGGGCACAAAGCACAGCGCCGCCGGTCGTCACACCTCTGATCAGTGGGAGAGTCACGGTGTACTTCGCCGCACTGCTCGCGCGCACTCAAGACGGGTGGCAAGCGAGCGACACAGAGCTCGACGATGTGGAGACCCTGTCGGATCTGACCGACCTGGCCCGTGATGCCTCGGTGGACGAGGACACGGTGCTGGTCTTCATCGAGCAGGAGGACGCTTGGTTCGGTGTCGTCCGCGTGGAGGGCGAGGAGGATCCTCGTATCTACGTCTCGGACGCGGCCGCGGCCGCACGCTCCTCGTACGGGGAGATCCTTACCAAGGAACTGCTCGGCGGGGACGATGACGACCCCGCCGACGATCTCGACACGCTGGACCTCGACGGCACCGAAGACGGAGAGCCGGAAGAGGACGACGAGGAGGAGGCGGACGGCGAGTCCGGCCCGGCCGGCGAGTTTGTGCCGGCGGGACCGGTCGGCGACCGCGACATCCTCATGGACCTGGGACTGTCGGAGAAGGAGCTGCTGGCGCTGGACACGGACGCGCTGCTGGAGATCGCGGACGCACTGGGCGCCGCCGAGGTACTGGAGACCGTCCGCTAGTGACAGGACCGGCTCCCGGTGGCGTACCGCCCGATCCCGTACGCGAGCCGTGGGAGGCGCCGATGCGCCTTGCCCTGGCAGCGGCGGAACGCGCGGCACTGTCCGGCGATGTGCCGGTCGGCGCTGTCGTGCTGTCCGCGGACGGCACGGTCCTCGCCACCGGTCACAACGAGCGTGAGGCGACGGGCGACCCGACGGCGCACGCCGAGGTGCTGGCGATCCGCCGGGCCGCCGCGCATTTGGGAGAGTGGCGGCTGACCGGCTGCACGCTTGTCGTCACGCTGGAGCCGTGCACGATGTGCGCGGGCGCGATCGTGCAGTCCCGGGTGGACCGGGTGGTCTACGGCGCACGGGACGAGAAGGCGGGCGCGGCCGGTTCACTCTGGGACGTCGTACGGGACCGGAGGCTCAACCACCGGCCCGAAGTCATCCTCGGAGTGCTGGAGGCCGAATGCGCCGAACAGCTGACGGGCTTCTTCCGGGACCGGTGAACGACGGGATCCTGGGCGGATTTCAGAGCACGGCCCACCTTGGGCTAAGCTCTCTCCCGGTAGCGTGTCCGAGCGGCCGAAGGAGCTCGCCTCGAAAGCGAGTGTGGCGCAAGTCACCGAGGGTTCAAATCCCTCCGCTACCGCAGATAGACGAAGGGCCCGGCTCCACGAGCCGGGCCCTTCGTCTATCTGCGTCTCCGGGGTCTGCAAGTCAGCCGCACCGGCGTTAAGGACAATGGGGCCGACGGTAACCACCTCGCGCGTGATCGTCGTACCGGCAGGACCAGTGGAACCCGGACGGCCCGGCGCCCCGGTCGGTCCCGTCGGACCGGTCGCTCCCCTCTTGCAGTCACCCTTCTGGGACTTCAGCTTGTCGTCGTGCGACCCGTCCTTGCACTTGTCGCCTCTGCTGCCCTCACTGCTGGACACGCTCACGCCGTCAGCCACGCTCTGAGCCGTGGCCGCGACCGGACTGACCACCCGGCCACCAGGACCAGCGCAAGCGAGGCGAGCGCGCCGCCGGCCATCCACTTGCCTCGAGGGGCAGAGGTCCCAGCGAGGACGCTGTCCTGTTGTCAGGAGTCATGCACTTGCTCCTTGTCCTTGAGGATTTCACGTTCGAACCCAAGGCGGAGCCTGACCCGTACGCAGTCGACAGGTCGTCACGCTCGGCCGGAACTCACCAGATGATCAGCAATTCGGAGCATTCGACTCAAACCTCGCCGGGTCCACCCACCGGCATCTTCATCGCGTCCGCACGATGATCAGAAGGAAACGGTCCAGCGCACAACTTTCGGCTTTACCAGCACGAACAGACCTCGCCAGGCCCGGCCGCAGTCAGGGTCGGCAGAGGGCCTCGACACCCGGTCCCTTGATCCACAAGGGCTCGGTTAGACTCACGCGACTGCGCGACCGGGGGACAGCAGGGACCGCAGAGGCTGCAGGGACCACAGGCATCGCAGGGGAGGCAGGGGCTGATGGTGCAAACGAAGAAAATCGCTCTCTACGTCGTCGTTGTCTTCGTGCTGTACACGATCATCACCTCCCCGGACAGGGCTGCCGACATGGTCCAGATAGGCTTCGAGGGCATTTCGAGCGCCGCACAGGGCGTCGGACGATTCATGACAGAGCTCGTCAATTAGGAGTGCCCCTTGATCCGCCATCTTGTCCTCTTCAAGCTCAATGAGGGCGTCGATCGCGACGAGCCGCGGGTGGCCGCCGGCGTGAAGGCCTTCCGGGCGCTCGAAGGGGTCGTGCCCGAGCTGGAGTTCTGGGAGTGCGCCTGGAACATCACCGACCGGCCGATCGCCTATGACTTCGCCATCAACTCCGCGGTGTCCGACCGCGAGGCGCTGGAGCGGTACATCGGGCATCCGGCCCATCAGGCTGCCGCCGGACAGTGGCGCGAGTTCGCCACGTGGGTGATCGCCGACTACGAGTTCTGAGCCCCCGGTTTCCCCAGCCCCTCGCCTGTCCGGCGGGGGGCCTTTTGAGTTTGGCCCTCAACTTGCCTTCAACACGGCATTTTCGGGTGCTTGCACACAGTGGACATGTCTTGTGATGCTATGACCGCTTTTGACGGATGAGTTGACCGTAGTTGACCGCAAAGGGGTGGCGTGACCGTGTCGGCCAGTACTGCGCCTCAGGTGCCGCCCCAGAACGAGCGGCCCGACGACACCCCGGCCCCCGGAAAACCCCAGAGCCGGGGCGCGGACACCCGGGCCCTGACCCAGGTGCTCTTCGGCCAGCTCAAAGAGCTGAAGCCGGGCACTACGGAACACTCCCGGGTACGTGGGGCGCTGATCGAGGCGAATCTGCCGCTTGTGCGCTACGCCGCGGCGCGGTTCCGCTCCCGCAACGAGCCGATGGAGGACGTCGTCCAGGTCGGCACGATCGGGCTCATCAACGCCATCGACCGCTTCGACCCGGACCGCGGTGTGCAGTTCCCGACGTTCGCGATGCCCACCGTGGTCGGCGAGATCAAGCGGTACTTCCGCGACAACGTACGGACCGTCCATGTGCCCCGGCGGCTGCACGAGCTGTGGGTACAGGTCAACGGCGCCACCGAGGATCTGACGACGGCTCATGGGCGCACCCCGACGACGGCCGAGATCGCCGAGCGGCTGAAGATCGGCGAGGACGAGGTGCTGGCCTGCATCGAGGCCGGGCGCTCGTACCATGCGACCTCCCTCGAGGCGGCCCAGGAGGGCGACGGGCTGCCGGGGCTGCTCGACCGGCTCGGTTACGAGGACCCGGCGCTGGCCGGCGTCGAACACCGCGACCTGGTTCGCCATCTGCTCGTACAACTGCCCGAGCGGGAACAGCGGATCCTCATGCTCCGCTACTACAACAATCTGACGCAGTCACAGATCAGCCAGGAGCTGGGCGTTTCGCAGATGCATGTGTCAAGGCTGCTTGCCCGAAGCTTTGCCCGACTCAGATCCGCAAACAGGATCGAGGCATAGCTGAAACGGGTAGACCGTTTCAGGGGCAGCTTCGGGCTGCCCAAATGCCGCACACCCTCTGCTTCCTGCACAAATTCACCCGATACATGTCGACATGTCACTACAGCGTGTTGCCGACATGTGACATTCTGCGGGAACCGCGTTTGCCGCAGCCCCGCCTCCGGTATTCAGGTGGAGGCTGCGTTCCTCCGATGGTCGTGGCCGCCGCGACCGTCCGCGACCTCAAGGGGGTGGCATGTCCGTAGAACAGGGCAGCTCGAAGGTGCTCACGCTCACGAAGAGCGCACCCGCACCTGTCGTGCCTGACAGCTCGGAAGCCATCGACACGCGCACTCTGTCCCGCTCCCTGTTCCTGCGGCTGCGCGCGCTGGACTCCGAGGGAACGGGCGACACCCCGGAGCGCACCTATGTGCGCGACACCCTCATCGAGCTCAATCTGCCCCTCGTGCGGTACGCCGCGGCGCGGTTCCGCTCCCGCAACGAGCCGATGGAGGACATCGTCCAGGTCGGCACGATCGGTCTGATCAAGGCGATCGACCGGTTCGACTGCGAACGGGGCGTGGAATTCCCGACGTTCGCGATGCCGACGGTCGTCGGCGAGATCAAGCGCTTCTTCCGCGACACCTCGTGGTCGGTGCGGGTGCCGCGCCGGCTCCAGGAGCTGCGGCTCGCGCTCACCAAGGCCAGCGACGAGCTGGCCCAGAAGCTCGACCGCTCCCCGACCGTTCCCGAACTCGCAGCAGTGCTCGGGGTGTCGGAGGAGGACGTGGTCGACGGTCTCGCCGTCGGCAACGCCTACACCGCCTCCTCCCTGGACTCGCCCTCGCCCGAGGACGACGGCGGCGAGGGCTCGCTCGCCGACCGGCTGGGGTACGAGGACACGGCGCTGGAGGGCGTCGAGTACCGCGAGTCCCTCAAGCCCCTGCTCGCCAAACTCCCGCCCCGCGAGCGGCAGATCATCATGCTGCGGTTCTTCGCCAATATGACCCAGTCGCAGATCGGCGAGGAGGTCGGCATCTCGCAGATGCATGTCTCGCGGCTGCTGACCCGTACGCTCGCGCAGCTGCGGGAGGGCCTGATCGCCGACTGACCCCGGACCGAAGCCCGCGGGCAGGGTTCCTTATTGACGGTGCGTCAGACACACTGACGCGATGCGACGACGTCATGGAGCAGCTCTCGCAGCGGTCGCGCTCTGCCTCGGCGGGGCGCTGACCGCGTGCGGGAGCGGCGGCGGCGACGGCTATGTGGCGGTCGGCGCCGCCGGATCCGGGCCCGATGAGGCGCCCACGGCCGCCGTGCCGCCGAAGGGCAAGGTCGTGCTGGTGCCGCTGGACGGTGCCACGCCCTCCGGCGATGCGGAAGGCAAGACACCGGGCAGGCCCGGGAAGCCGGGCGGGACGGGGACGGTGCCGGGCGGCCAAGAGCTGCCCGCCGTACCGGACAGCGGCGGTACGGGACGTACGAGCGGCAGCACCGGCGGCGCGGCAGGTTCCGGCGGCAGCACCGGCGGCGCGGGAGATTCCGGCGGTACGAGCGGCGGTGGACCCGCCACCCCGACCCCGCCCGGCACCACCCCGCCGAAGCCCACTCCCACGCCCCCGGGACCCGCCGCGCTCAGCCTCGGCGTCCCGGTTCGCGCAGCCCTGGAGGTGCGCTGGTGCGAGAAGGTGACCGTGGAGTTCCGCAACACCGGCGGCTCACCGGTGGCTTCGGGCACCGTCACCTTCGCGACGCACATCATCGGCGCGCTCGGGATCGACTGGGCCACCATCGAGTCGGCTCAGCCGCTGCCCGCGCCGATCGCCGCGGGAGCGGTGAGAAAGCAGGCGTACACCGTGTGCGTGGACGCCTGGCGGGTGCCGCTGGGTATGCATATCGAGACCCAGGACGTCACCGCCGTATGGAAGTGAGCCGACCCGAGGCGGGCCAGGGCACGCCCTAGCCGAGGGCGAGCCAGGCCACCGCGCCGAGGATCACGACGGCCGCGATGACGCCGACGATCAGCCCGACCCGCGAGGAGGACTGCGCGGCGGGCGCTGCCTGCCGGCCCCGCGGAGCGCCGTCGTCGACGAAGGCGCGGAACATCTGGGTGCTGCCCGCGGGGTCGTAGTTGCCCTCGGGGCCCTGACCTTGGGGAGCATGGGGGTTGTGTGCCATGGGGCAGGACCCTAGCGAACCCGCCTGCCGCGCCCAACCCCGGGCGGGTAGCGCATACCTCCCCCGGCGAGCCATGACCGGACCCATGCAAAGCCTTTGAGGTTCCTTTACTGCCGCAACCCCGCTTTTAGTTTGCCTGCAGCAACCAACAGCTTCTATGGTTGCCCTAAGCAACAAGATGTGGGAGGGGCGGACTGCCATGGCCGCACACAGTCAGTACGCGGAACTGGCCCGCCAGCTCAGCGCCATCGGTGCCGTGAAACGCGGCCTCACGCGGATACTGCCCGCCGAGTGCCCGTCCGGCTCCGCCGCCGTCCTGACCCTGCTCGATCGGCACGGTGAGATGCGGATGAGCCGGCTCGCCGAGCTCCTCGCCGTCGACATGTCGGTGACCAGCCGCCATGTCGCCCACGCCGCCGAGCGCGGCTGGATCGAACGGCTCCCCGACCCGGGCGACAAACGCTCCCGCATCCTGCGGCTGACCCCCGCGGGCCAGAACATGCTCGGCGAACTCGCCGAACGGACCACGGACATGTTCGCCCGCAACCTCAAGGACTGGTCCGACGACGACGTCGGACAGCTCATCGAGATGCTCGCCCGCCTGCGCGACTCCTTCGGAGACTGCCGGGCGCGCCATCCCGACGAACGACAACAGCAACAGCAACAGCAACAGCAACAGCAACAGCACGGCAGCACGACGACCCGCACACCCGCGTGACTCGACGTAAAGACGCAAGAAAAGGATGAAAATGGCTACGACCACACCAACAGGTGTGCGGGGCGGCCACGCCAAGCACGGAGGCGGCCACGCCTCCGACGGCGGCGCGCCGATGACACACCGGCAGATCATGGAGGCGTTGTCCGGGCTGCTGCTCGGCATGTTCGTCGCCATCCTGTCGTCCACGATCGTCTCCAACGCCCTGCCGGAGATCATCACCGACCTCGACGGCGGCCAGAGCGCGTACACCTGGGTGGTGACAGCCTCGCTGCTGGCGATGACCGCGACCACGCCGCTCTGGGGCAAGCTCTCCGACCTCTTCTCCAAGAAGCTGCTGGTCCAGATAGCCCTCGTCATCTATGTCCTGGGGTCGGTGGTCGCCGGACTCTCGCAGAGCGCGGGCATGCTGATCGCCTGCCGTGTGGTCCAGGGCATCGGCGTCGGCGGTCTCACCGCCCTCGCGCAGATCGTGATGGCCGCGATGATCGCCCCGCGCGAGCGCGGCCGCTACAGCGGCTACCTCGGCGCGACCTTCGCCGTCGCCACCGTCGGCGGCCCGCTGATCGGCGGCGTCATCACCGACACCGAGTGGCTCGGCTGGCGCTGGTGCTTCTACGTCGGCGTACCGTTCGCGATCATCGCGCTGATCGTTCTGCAGAAGACCCTGAAGCTCCCGGTCGTGAAGCGCCAGGTCAAGGTCGACTGGTCGGGCGCCTTCCTCATCAGCGCGGCGGTCTCGCTGCTGCTGGTCTGGGTGACCTTCGCCGGCGACAAGTACGACTGGATCTCCTGGCAGACGTACGCCATGGTCGGCGGCTCGGTCGCGCTCGGCGCGCTCTTCCTCCTGGTGGAGGCGAAGGCGAGCGAGCCGATCATCCCGCTGCGGCTGTTCCGCAACCGCACCATCACGCTGGCGTCGCTGGCCTCACTCTTCGTCGGTGTCGCGATGTTCGCGGGCACCGTCTTCTTCAGCCAGTACTTCCAGCTGGCGCGCGACAAGTCGCCGACGATGTCCGGCGTCATGACGATCCCGATGATCGGCGGCCTGTTCATCTCGTCGACCGTCTCCGGCCAGATCATCACCAAGACGGGCCGCTGGAAGGCGTGGCTGGTCAGCGGCGGTGTGCTGGCGACGGCGGGCCTCGGACTGCTCGGCACCATGCGGTACGACACCGAGTACTGGCGCATCGCGGCCTTCATGGCCGTCCTGGGTCTCGGCCTCGGCATGATGATGCAGAACCTGGTGCTCTGCACGCAGAACCAGGTGGCCCCGGCGGACCTCGGTTCGGCCAGCTCGGTCGTCACCTTCTTCCGGTCCCTGGGCGGTGCAATCGGTGTCTCGGCTCTGGGCGCGGTCATGGCCAACCGGGTCACGCGCTACGTCAAGGACGGGCTCACCGACCTCGGCCCACAGGGCGCGGCGCTGGGCCAGGGCGGCACGGGCGGCGGCATCCCCGACCTGGACAAGCTGCCGGGCCCGATCCGTACGGTGGTGGAGACCGCGTACGGGCACGGTGTGGCCGACGTCTTCCTCTACTCGGCGCCGTTCGCGTTGCTCGCCTTCCTGGTGACGCTGTTCATCAAGGAAGTCGCGCTGAAGAGCCACGCGGCGCCGGAGACGGCGGACACGGCGAAGACCGTCGCGGCTACCGAGGCTGCGGACGTTCCCGTCCAGGCCGTCGAGACCATTCCCGTCCCCACTGCGGGCGGCACGGCGGTATGTGGTGTGGTGCGCGGAAACGAGGGCGTGCCGGTGCCTCAGGCAGCGGTCACGCTGATCTCGCCGACCGGACGGCAGCTCGGCCGCGCGGTCGCCCAGCCGGACGGAAGCTATGCGCTGGATGCTCCGGGCGCCGGTTCGTACGTACTGATCGCCTCCGCCGACGGCTTCCAGCCGCAGGCGTCCACGGTGGTCGTCGGCGACGAGACGCTGGTCCACGACATCCTCCTCTCCGGCACGAGCGGTCTGACCGGGACCGTGCGGGCCGCCGAGGGCGGTGCGCCGATCGAGGGCGCGATGGTGATCGTCACCGATGTTCGCGGCGATGTGCTGGCCACCGGGAAGAGCGCGGAGCAGGGCGAGTTCGCCTTCGGTGAGCTGGTGCCCGGCTCGGTGACCGTCGCGGTGAACGCCGCCGGCTACCGGCCGCTGGCGCTGCCGGTGGACATCGGCGGCCAGGGCGTGACCCGTATCGAGGCGGCCCTGCAGGCCGGAGCCCTGGTCCAGGGCGCCGTCCGGGGCGGAGCCGGCCGGCGTCCGCTGGCCGACGCCCGGGTGACCCTGGTGAACGCCGCGGGGAATGTGGTCGCCACCGCGACGACCGGGGACGACGGGGCGTACGCCTTCGCCGACCTGGACGCGGGGGAGTACACGGTCATAGCGACCGGGTACCCGCCGGTGGCCGGCGCGCTGACGGTGGCCGGTCGCGGGGTCGACGGCCACGACATCGAACTCGCCCACCCCGGCGAGTAGCTGAGCCCCCGGCCGGGCGCTCGCTCTGTAGCGGAGGCGAGCGGCCGGCCGGTGGAAACGGGCCCCGAAGGCGGGGACGGCGGGCAGGGGACGGCCTGCCGCCCCCGCCCGGGGCCCGATCATTTTCCGCGCATATGCGGCAAGGAGAGAAAACGGGATGAGCGGCATGGGACTTCGCGCACAGGTGAGGACGCGGGACGGCTGGGCGGTCCAGCACGCGGTCGTGACCGTGACCGACATGACCGGCGCGCAGGTACTGCGGGCGACGGCGGACGGGGACGGCGCGGTGACCTCCGCGGATCCCCTGGCCCCCGGCCCGCACACGGTGATCGTGACGGCGCTCGGGTACGCCCCGGCCGCCTCGACCGCGCTGGTCACGGCGAGCGGCCGGGCCGAGGTCGGCACGGTGGTACTGGCCCGCCAGGGCGGCGTGGAACTCCCGCCGCCCGGCGCCTGGTCGATGGACCCGGCGCACTCGTCGGTGGGCGCGGCGGCGCAGCATCTGGGGATCTCCAGCGTGAACGGGCGCTTCACGGAGTTCGGCGGCCGCATCACCATCGCGCCCGACCTGTCGCAGTCCCGCGTGGAGGCGGTCATCCAGGCGGCGTCCATCGACACGGGCAACGGCCTGCGCGACAAGCACCTGTGCTCCGCGGACTTCCTGGACGTCGAGCGGCACCCCGAGATCACGTACCGCAGCCACGGCCTGACCCCGGCGGGCACGGACCGCTGGACGGTGCACGGCCAACTCTCGCTGCACGGCGTCGCACGCGAAGTCGACCTGGACCTGGCGTACTTGGGCACCGGACCGGACCCGTGGGGCGGGGTGCGGGCGGCTTTCCGCGCGACCACGGAGCTGCACCGCGAGGACTTCGCGATGAACTACAACCAGGTGGTGCAGGCGGGCATCTCGGCGATCGGAACGACGCTGAAGGTGGAACTCGCGATCCAGGCGGTCCAGGGCGAGTCGCTTCCGACGGCCTGAGGATTAGGCTGCGGCGCATGGCACCCAACATCGCCACCAACACCCAGGTGGAGCTCGATCAGTTGCTGGAGTTCGTACGCCCCAGGCACCGGGCGATCCTGCTGACCACCCGCGCCTCGGACAGCACCCCCCAGGGATCCCCGCTGACCTGCGGGGTCGACGACGCGGGCCGGATCGTGGTCTCGACCTACCCGGAACGCGCGAAGACGCGGAACGCGAAGCGGAATCCGCGGGTGAGCGTGATCGTCCTGTCGGACGACTGGGACGGGCCGTGGGTCCAGATCGACGGCACGGCGGAGGTGATCGACTCCCCGGAGTCGGTGGAGCCTCTGGTGGAGTACTTCCGGAACATCTCGGGCGAGCACCCGGACTGGGACGAGTATCGCGCCGCGATGGTGAAGCAGGGCAAGTCGATCATCCGGGTGACGCCGGAGCGGTGGGGGCCGATTGCGAAGGGCGGCTTCCCAGCGAGGCTCAGCGGGAGCTGAGGCCATCAGTTGCTCGGTCATGTGGTGAGCGTGGGCCGGGGGCGTCAGTTGCTCGGTCATGTGGTGAGCGTGGGCCGGGGGCGTCAGTTGCCCGGTCATGTGGTGAGCGTGGGCCGGGGGCGTTGGTGGTTGCTGTCCGGTGGGTGGTTTCCACCGGCGAACCGCTGTACCCCCGCGGCGGGCGGTCTTGTCTCGTTCGGGTGGGGAGGGGCCGTGCAGTGTCGCCCCCGCCAGTTGGTCGGTCATGTGGTGAGCGTGAGCCGGGGGCGTTCGTGGTTGCTCTTCGGTGGGTGGTTTCCACCGGCGGACCGCTGACCCCCGCGGCGGGCCGCACTCGTGTCGTTCGGGTGGGGAGGGGCCGTGCAGTGTCGCCCCCGCCAGTTGCCCGGTCATGTGGTGAGCGTGGGCCGGGGGCGTTGGTGGTTGCTGTCCGGTGGGTGGTTTCCACCGGCGAACCGCTGTACCCCCGCGGCGGGCCGCACCCATGTCGTCCGGGTGGGGAGGGGCCGTGCAGTGTCGCCCCCGCCAGTTGCCCGGTCATGTGGCCAAGGTGGGCCGGGGGCGTTGGTGGTTGCTGCCCGGTGGGTGGTTTCCACCGGCGAACCGCCGTACCCCCGCGGCGGGCCGCACCCATGTCGTCCGGGTGGGGAGGGGCCGTGCAGGGTCGCCCCCGCCAGTTGCCCGGTCATGTGGCCAAGGTGGGCCGGGGGCGTTGTCGGTTGCTGTCCGGTGGGTGGTTTCCACCGGCGGACCGCTGACCCCCGCGGCGGGCCGCACCCATGTCGTTCGGGTGGGGAGGGGCCGTGCAGGGTCGTCCCCGCAGGGGATTGGCGGCAAAACCGGGGTCACGCACCAAGAGCCTGTACGCCGCCGACCCCGAGGAGTCGAGCCCGGAGGGGCACCGGAGCCCGCACCGGACAAGACCGGACGACCCCGCCGGAGGCAGCCCGCACCGGACAAGACCCCGCACCCCGCCGGAGGCAACCCGCACCCCCCTACGCGCGAGCAACCATCGCTTCGATGCCGGCTACCAGCAAGTCCAGCGCAAACCCGAAGTCCCGCTCCCTCATCTCCTCCACCGTGTCCCCGCCCCTCGCCTTCATCAGCTCAGCCGACTCCTCGAACGCCTCCTGCAAACCCGGCTGCTGCCCGATCGCGCCCATGACCTGGTGGAAGTAGTCGTCCTGGCTGATCCCCGCCGTCGCACAGCGCTGCGCGAAGCGGCCCTCCACCGTGCCGAAGCCGTACACGAACTGGAACACCGCCGAAAGGGCGCCGGTCTGGCCGTGCAGCGGCAGACCCGTGTTGCGTATCACCCGCCGGACCGTCGTGGAGAAGGACATCGAGCGCGGTCCGATGTTGAGGTACTCACCGATGAGTGGCGACACCCAGGGGTGGGCGACCAGCAGTGACCGATAGCCGCAGGCAAGCCGGCGCAGCTGGTCGCGCCAGTCCGCGCCCGGGTCGTCCGCCGGCGGAAGCGGCAGCTCTCCCATGACCCGGTCGAGCGCCAGTTCCAGCAGATCGTCCTTGGTGTCCACGTACCAGTAGACCGACATCGCGGTGACGTTCAGCTCCGCGGCCAGCCGCCGCATCGAGAACTTCGCAAGGCCCTCCGAGTCGAGGAGCCGGACCGTAGCTGCGATGATCTTGTCGCGGTCGAGGCCGGCGGGCTGCTCGGTCCTCCGTTTGGGGGTCGCCTTGCCGTCGAGCCACACACTGGTCCGCGCGTGACCCTTCGCGCGGTCGGCCGCACTCACCATCGCGCATCCTCCTCGGTTCTTCCCGGCCGGGGCGGACGAGCCGGAACGGGCCGGTCCGCCCGCTCCCGATGCTATGCCGCTGCCTTGGGTGAGTCTGCCCGCTCCGCCCGCCTCAGCAGCATCGCCGCCACAGACCGCCGAGCACCGCCGCCGCGCCGACCAGCTGGCTCGTCTCAAGGCCCGAGGCGAACGCGTCGGAGATGCGGCCACGTTCCGCGGGACCGTCGGCCGCGGCGAGCACCGCGGGCAGCGAGGCCGCGCCCACCACCGTCGGCACGAGAGCGGTGAAGCGGGAGTTCAGTACGCCGCCCAGAACGGCGACGCCGAGGCCGTTGCCGAACGAACTCGGCGAGGGTGCCGTTCACACCTGCCCCCACACCCGCACCCATCACGACCAGCCCGAGCAGCATCCCGCCGTAGCCGTCGCCGCCGAGCACCGCGATCGCGGCGAGGCCGGCTGCCCGGGTGGCCCGTGGGGGTGCTCCTTGTACGGCGCACGAGTCCGCTTCTCGTGCACCGCACAAGGAATCCTCGTACGCCGTATGGGACTATTTCCTGTCCGTCAGGTCGTAGAGGGTCGTGCCGCCCACGGTGACCTTGGTGAAGGTGGACTCGATCCAGGAGGTGATCCCGGAGCTGGAATTGCCACCGGGGCCGCCGCCCATGCCACCGCCGCTGCCGCTGCCGCTCGAGATGAAGTAGTGGATCTTCCCGTCGGCCACGTACTGCTTGAACCGGGCGAGGCTCGGGGACGGGTCGCTTCCGTTGAAGCCGCCGATCGCCATGACCGGCTTCTCGGTGGCGAGCTGGTAGCTTGCGGCGTTCTGGGCGCCGACGGCTGCGGCGGCCCAGGTGTAGTCGTCGGCGTTCTGCTTCAGCTTGGCCTCGACCGCCGAGTTGACGTTCGCGCCCTGGAGGAGACCACCCATGCCACCGCCTCCGCCGCCGGCGCCGCGTTCGCCCTGACCGGGGAAGCCGCCCGGCAGCCGGCCCTGACCCTGACCTTGGCCCTGGCCCTGACCTTGGCCCTGACCCATCTGACCGCCGGTCGGAGGCTGCCCCATACCGCCGGGGGGACCACCCTGCTGACCCTGCCCCTGGCCCTGCTGCCCCGGCGGCTGCATCGGGCCGCCGAAGCCGCCGCCGTCACCGCCGCCCCGAGGACCGCCACCGCCGGCGGGACCACCCCGGCCGCCCGCGACCGCCGGCCCCGCCGTCACGATCGAGCCGGCGTGGCCCTCGCTCACCGTGGTGAAGGAGTACGCGAGCGGGCCCGCCAGCGAGACCGCGATCCCCAGTCCGGCCGCACCGAGCGCCAGTCGACGGCCCATCCGGCCCGCGAGCAGCAGCCCCGCGGCCGCCGCCAGACCGCCGATCAGCACCGCCCAGCGCAGCCACGGCAGATAGTCCGTGCTGCGTCCCAGCAGCGTGTACGACCAGTACGCCGTCACCGCGACCGTGCCGCCCAGCGCCGCCGAGCCGAGCAGCTTCGTCCGCTCCTCCCACAGCACCGTGGCACCCATGCCGACCAGCGCGGCGATGTACGGCGCCAGCGCCACCGTGTAGTACTCGTGGAAGATCCCGGCCATGAAGCTGAAGATTCCCGCGGTCATCAGCAGCGAGCCGCCCCAGACCAGGAAGGCCGCGCGCGCCGTGTCCGTGCGCCTGGCGCGCCAGGTGACGACGATCCCCGCGACGAGCAGCAGCAGCGCTGCGGGCAGCAGCCAGGAGATCTGGCCGCCGATGCCGGCGCCGAACATCCGGTCGATCCCGGTCTCGCCCCAGCCACCGCCACCACGGCCGCCGGCTCCTCCGCCGCCGCCTCCGACGCTGCCGGTCTCATTGCCGTTGATCCGGCCGAGGCCGTTGTAGCCGAAGGTCAGCTCCAGGAAACTGTTGTTCTGCGAGCCGCCGATGTACGGACGCGACGCCGCCGGCCACAGCTCGACGATCGCCACCCACCAGCCGCCCGCGACGACCATCGCCAGCCCCGCCAGGGCGAGTTGGCCGAGCCGCCGCCGTACGGTCGTCGGCGCGCACACCGCGTACACCAGCGCCAGTGGCGGCAGGATCAGGAACGCCTGCAGCGTCTTCGTGAGGAACGCGAAGCCGACCGCGACGCCCGCCCAGACCAGCCACTTCGTCCGCGCGTCCTCCAGCGCGCGCAGCACGCAGTACACGGTCACCGTCATCAGCAGTGCCAGCAGCGCGTCCGGGTTGTTGAAACGGAACATCAGCGCGGCGATGGGCGTCAGGGCCAGCACCGCGCCGGCGATCAACCCGGCGGCGGGCGTGAAACGACGGCGTACGGCCCCGTACACCACGCCCACCGTCGCGACGCCCATCAGCACCTCGGGCAGCAGGATCTGCCAGGAGCCGAGCCCGAAGAGCCGTACGGACAGGGCCATCGGCCACAACGCTGCCGGAGGCTTGTCGACGGTGATGGAGTTCGCGGCGTCGGACGAGCCGAAGAAGAAGGCCTTCCAGCTCTCGCTGCCCGCCTGCACGGCGGCGGAGTAGAAGGAGTTGGCGTAGCCGGACGCGCTCAGGTTGTAGACGTAGAGCAGCGCGGTGGCGAGGAGGACAGCGAGGAAGGCGGGCCGCACCCATGGGGCGTCCCCCTCCCGGCCGCGCCAGATCCGGGCCATGCGTCCGCCCGCTCGGCGGTGCCCGCCGAGTCCATGCTGGTCGGCGTCGGGCGGGAGCGGGGCTGCGTCGGGCGCGGGCCGGGCGGCGTCGGGCGCGGGCCGGGCGGCGGCGGGCGCGAGCCCCACCGCCTGCGGCGAGAGCCCGGGCGGGCTCCCCGGCGGCGGGTACGCGTGGCTGTCGTGCGACGTGGTCATCGTGCGTTCCTCTGGTCGTTGTCCTGCGGGACGACGCGCAGCTGCGTCGTCACGTCCCACGTGTGGTCCGCGGCTTCACCGGCGCGGAAGTCGGCCGTGTCGTACGGGTGTTGGGCCTGGCCGGCCACGGGCCGGGCCGTCGCGGATTCGTCTGCCGCAGGTGCATCGCGCCGGTCCGGGAAGACCCACGCACGGAAGAGCAGGAACCGCAGTACCGTCGCCGCCAGGTTCGCGGCGATCAGGACCGCGAGTTCGGTGCTGTGGGAGGGGCTTCCGGCGGCCGCGTCCAGGGCCGCCAGCGAGCCGCTGGTCAGCGCGAGCCCGATGCCGAACACGACCAGGCCCTGCGCCTGATGGCGTACGGCGCGGTCCCGGCCGCGTACGCCGAAGGTGAGCCGGCGGTTGGCGGCCGTGTTCGCGACGGCGGAGACCAACAGCGCGCCCGCATTGGCGACTTGGGGACCCACGCCGGCCCGGAAGAGCGAATACAGCAGCAGATACAGGAGCGTGGAGAGCGCCCCCACCACACAGAAACCGACCAGCTGCCGGGCCAGACCGCCCGGCACTCCGCTGAGCTGCCGGTCCCGCGGGTCGTCGCCGAAGGGCCGCGCCAGCCGGTCGAGCGGCAGCGCGCCGACCGCCAGCGCCCGCCCCACCCGCCACACGCCCTTGAGGTCGTCCGTCGCCGTGCTCACGATGTGCACCGTGGAGTCCGGGTCGTCGACCCAGTCCACCGGCACCTCATGGATACGCAGCCCGGCGCGCTCCGCCAGCACCAGCAGCTCCGTGTCGAAGAACCATCCGGTGTCCTCGACCATCGGCAGCAGCCGCTCGGCGACCTCCCGCCGTATCGCCTTGAACCCGCACTGGGCGTCGGAGAACCGTGCGGCAAGCGACCCGCGCAGAATCAGGTTGTAGGCGCGCGAGATGAACTCCCGCTTCGGGCCGCGCACCACCCGCGACGACCGCGCGAGGCGCGATCCGATCGCCAGGTCCGAGTGCCCCGAGATCAGCTGCGCGACCAGCGGCAGCAGTGCGTTGAGGTCGGTCGACAGATCCACGTCCATATAGGCGAGTACGGGGGCGTCGGAGTGCGACCACACGGTGCGCAGCGCGCGCCCCCGCCCCTTCTCTTCCAGCCGGTACGACCGCACCTCGGCGATCGTGTCGTCGAGCCACGCCGCCACCTCGGGCGTGCGGTCGGTGCTCGCGTTGTCGGCGATGGTGATCCGGAAGCCGTACGGGAAGGTCCGCGCCAGGTGGTCGTGCAGTCGCAGCACGCACCGCTCGAGGTCGGCCTCCTCGTTGTAGACCGGGATCACCACATCGAGTACGGGCAGTCCGGCCGCGGCGGCGAGCAGATGCTCCCGGGCCGGCAGAGTCCCCCTTGGGGTGTCGGTTCGCATGGAACGACACTCGGCGGGCGCGCTGTCACATCTGTGTGATGCGCCTGTGCCCCGTCTGTGAGTCGTACACGGCGGGCAGTTCCACCGCGAAGACGGTGTGACCGGGCCGGGACCACACCGTCACGGTGCCGCCGTGCGCGGTGACGACGGCCTGCACGATCGCCAGGCCGAGACCGGTACTTCCGGCGCCCCGGGACCTGGACGCGTCGCCGCGCGCGAACCGTTCGAAGATGTGGGGTTGCAGCTCGGGCGGGATGCCGGGCCCGTCGTCCTCGATCTCCAGCACGACCTTCGGCCCGCCGACACGCACCCGCGCGGTGACAGTGGTGCCGGCCGGCGTGTGGGTACGGGCGTTCGCCAGCAGATTGACCAGCACCTGATGGAGCCGGGCGCCGTCGCCGCGTACGGTCGCGGGTTCGACCGGCAGCTCGAGCAGCCACTTGTGGTCCTGGCCCGCCGCCCGCGCATCGCTGAGCGCGTCCACGACGAGTGGGGAGAGATCAGTGCTCTGGTACGAGAGCGGGCGTCCGGCGTCGAGCCGCGCGAGCAGCAGCAGGTCCTCCACCAGGCCCGTCATCCGGGTCGCCTCGGCCTCGATCCGCCCCAGTGCGTGCCGGGTGTCCGCGCCGACCTCCTCCCGTCCGCGCCGGGTCAGCTCGGCGTACCCGCGGATCGACGCCAGCGGCGTACGCAGCTCGTGGCTGGCGTCCGCGACAAACTGCCGCACCCGTGTCTCGCTCTCCTGCCGCACCGCGAGCGCCGAACCGACGTGCCCCAGCATCCGGTTGAGCGCGGCGCCGACCTGCCCGACCTCGGTCCGGGGATCGGCCTCGGCGGCCGGGACCCGCTCGTGCAGGGCCACCTCACCGCTGTGCAGCGGCAGTTCGGAGACCCGGGTGGCGGTGGCGGCGACCCGCCGGAGCGGCCGCAGCGCGACACCGACCAGGGCGGCGCCGGCGATCCCGGCGGCGATCAGTCCGGCGCCGGTCACACAGACCTCGACCACAACGAGAGTGCCGAGCGCGTCCTGCAGCTCTCGCGTGGGGAGCCCGACCAGGAAGGAACCGCGGCTCCCGGTGATGTACTTGACCCGGTATTCGCCCAGGCCCGCCAGCTCCGTGGTGTGCTCACTGCGGTCGCGCGGTACCTCCGCCAGGCCCTCGGCCTGCGCCACGGTGAGCGCACTCGCCTGCGGCGCGAGACCCTCCGACCCCTGCTCGGTGCTGGCCACACCCCGGTCGATGCTGCCGTCCTCGGCGACCAGGGCGCCGACGGTGCCCACCGGCATACCGCCGCCGTTGACGAAGCCCAGCGGATCCTTGGACAGCGTATCGATGGGCGATCGCCCGCCGCCCATGTCCGGCGGGCCCGCGGCCCGGATCGCGACGTTGCGCAGCTGGATGTCCAACTGGCCGTACAAATAGGTGCGGTAGGCGATCGTCGTGGCCGTTCCGATCATCGCCGCCACCACCGCGATCAGCGTCACCGCGGAGACCACGAGCCGGGTCCGCAGCGACCATCTGCGGCCCCTCAAACCGCTCAAGCTACTCACCGGGCTTGATCAGATACCCGGCACCGCGCCTGGTGTGGATCATCGGCGGCCGCCCCGCATCGATCTTCTTCCGCAGATACGAGACATACAGCTCGACCACATTGGCCTGGCCGCCGAAGTCGTAGGACCACACCCGGTCGAGGATCTGCGCCTTGCTCAGCACGCGCCGCGGATTGCGCATCAGAAAGCGCAGCAGCTCGAACTCGGTCGCCGTCAGATGGATGGAGTCCCCGCCGCGGCTGACCTCATGGCTGTCCTCGTCGAGCGTCAGGTCGCCGACCGCCAGCATCGACTCGCTCCGTACGGTCGCCGCGCCCGACCGCCGGATCAGCCCGCGCAGCCTGGCCACGACCTCCTCCAGCGAGAACGGCTTGGTGACATAGTCGTCGCCGCCCGCCGTCAGCCCCGCGATCCGGTCCTCGACCGCGTCCCTGGCGGTCAGAAAGAGCACCGGCACCTCGGGCAGATCGCGGCGCAGCCGCCCCAGCACGGCCAGACCGTCCATGTCCGGCAGCATCACATCCAGGACCACCGCGTCGGGCCGGAAGTCGCGTGCCGTGCGCACCGCGCCCGCGCCGTCGCCGGCACTGCGCACCTCCCACCCTTCGTAGCGCAGGGCCATCGACAGCAGCTCGCTCAGCGCTGTCTCGTCGTCCACGACGAGTACGCGGACGGGGCTGCCGTCCGGCCTGAGCATTTCGGTACGCCCATGGGGCGAGGTCGCGGTCATGCTCGTACCCTGCGACCCCGCCCTGAGAAGGTCCTTTCCCCTTCCTGTGAATTTCCTGAGAATGCGCTAGGAGTGCGGAAGACCGAACAGCCTGGCGCCGTTCTCGTAGCAGACCGCTCGCAGCCAGTCGTCCCCGAGCCCGAGGCCTTCGAGCGCGTGGAGCTGATGGACGTACGGATACGGGATGTTGGGGAAGTCCGTGCCCAGCACGATCCGGTCGCCGAGGTCGGCGAGCCGTGCCCTCTCCCGCTCCGGGAAGGGCGCGAACCGCTCGCTGAAGTCCGTGAAAGCCATCGTCGTGTCCAGTCGCACCTCGCCGTACCGCTCGGCGAGATCCAGGAAGTCCGTGTACTCCGGCATTCCCATGTGCGCGACCACCAGCCGCAGTCGGGGGTGCCGCGCGAGCAGCCGGCCCACCGGCTCGGGCCCGGTGTGCTTGCCGGGCGCGGGCCCGGATCCGCAGTGCATCACCACGGGGACCCCGGCCTCGGCGAGCAGCCCCCAGACGGGATCGAGCCGCGCGTCATTGGGGTCGTACGCACCCACTTGGAGATGCGACTTGAAGATCCGCGCGCCGGTCTCGACCGCCTCTCGTACGTAGCGCTCGACGCCGTCCTCCGGGAAGAGGGTCGCCGTATGCACACAGTCCGGTGTGCGCGCCGCGAACTCCGCCGCCCAGCCGTTGAGCCAGGCGGCCATCCCGGCTTTGTGCGGATAGAGCATCGAGGTGAAGGAGCGCACCCCGAACTCGCGCAGCAGAGCGACCCGTCGCTCTTCCTCATGCCGATAGGTGATCGGCCACTCCAGGCCGGTCAGCGGTCCGGCGGCGTCGAAGTAGGCCCACACCTTCCTGAGGACCTGCTCCGGCATGAAGTGCGTGTGGATGTCGACGAGGCCGGGCAGCCGGAGCCGCTCCCAGAACCTCCGTACGTCCGCCGTCTCGTTGTCGCTCGAGCTCTCGGTCCGGCCGTCAGTCCCGTCAGTCGCGCTCAAAACCGTAGCTCCGCTCGACCTTGCCGACATGGACGCTGTAGCTCTCGTACCACTCGGCCCGTCCGCGCTTCTGCGCGGCCTGGTGCTCCAGATTCCGCTGCCAGGTGGCGATGGCTTCCTCGTCCCTGAAGTACCCGACGGTGATCCCGAGCCCGCCGGGTGTCCGCGCCGACTCGTACCCGAGGAACCCGGGGACCTCTTCCACCAGATTCTTCATGCGCTCGGCGGTCTCGCCGTATCCCTCGGGCCGCTCCGTCTGAACCGAGGTGAAGACCACGGTGTAGTAGGGCGGTTCATGTGCCGCGACAGGTTTGATGCTCATGACACTCACCTTCCGTTCCCGGTCACGGAGGTGTCCAGACTCATTGCTCGAAGGGATCCATACGGGATCCAACATTTGACCTTCGGGTCGCACGAATCGGCAGACCCTCCGGAATCAGCCGTCAGAAGAGCCCGTCCTGCACTGCGCCGGGAGCGCCCTTCTCGGTGAGAGGCACCGTCACCCCTGCATCGCACTCGGCACCCACCAGCGCCCATCCGGTCATCAGCCGTGTATCGACCACGACAAGACCGTCACGCGCCGTCCGCAGATGCAGATCGGGCCCGGCGGCCGCCACCAGCAACCCCGCGACCACCCCGCCGTCCACCAGCTCGCGCACCACCCCGGTCGCGGCCGGCAGCCCCTCGAGCCCGAACACCTCGGCGTGATCGACCGCCTCGAAGTCCATCCGCTCCAGCGACTCCGCCCACCCGCCAAGGCCGACCGCGCGCCGGTGCAGCTCTTCGATCTCCGCTGCCCGCTCCACCGCGCCCGGCAGCGCGGCCCGTACCGCCCGCTTGTCGGCGTACGGAATCCGGTCCGGCACGCCCAGCGCCGTACGCAGCAGTTCCTCGGTCCGCCGCGCCGCCATCAGCGGCCCGCGCCCCAGCCAGCTGAAGACCACGGCCCCCTGCTCCAGCAGCCGCGCCGCGCCGCGCTCCTCGGCGGTGATCCCTACCTTGACCATGCCAGGACCGAACCAGGCGAGATACACGCGGTACGTCCGCGGGTCGTCGGCGATCGTGTCGGCGGCCACCGAGTGCGCCCGGTCCAGCCGTGCACACTCCGTACACCGCGCCTGTGTCGCCCGCCCGGACACGACGGCCCGCAGGGGGCAGGGATTCCCCCGCGCTCCGACACACCGCCGCTGCCCCTCGGCCTGGAAGCCCAGCTCTTTCCCGGTGGTGAGCGGACTGATCCGCCCGCCCTCCCACTCGAGCACGGGCATCCGCGTCCCGCGGGGCCAGCCGAGCCCCGCACACCGCCACGCCATACACACACCTCCGGCCGAATACGGGGACGCTACCGGAGCGCACGGACCGCGGCCGTGGTTACGCCGGCGGCGACCCGCAATGGGCTGAACACCCGTTCAGTTGTGGCCGGAACTCGCCGCCGCCGAGGCTCGGCGCAGACGGGCCGGCACGAGCACCCGACGTCAGGCTCCGCCGTCGATCCGCGCCTGTTCCGCGATACGCCGTTTGGCCTCGTCCCAGCCGATCGGCAACTGCTCCACCGGGACTTCCCAGAACGTAAAGGTCGAGCTGCGCATGGTCGCGCGCAGCCCGGCCATGATCCCGCGGTGCGGCTCGGTCCTCGCGTACGCGTAGAGGGCGTCCCGGCTCTCCCACGCGGACAGCGTGAAGAAGACGCGCTTCGTCGGCTGGGCGATGAGGGAAGCACCAAAGGCTCCCGGCGCGGACCGCACCTGCCGCCACGCGGCGAGCGACTTCCAGAAGAAACGCGGCACGTCCCCGAGGGAGCGCACCTCGAAGCGGGAGGCCATGACGAAGGCCTGAGCGCCTGGTGGGGCAGGGTTCGGGGTGACCCAAGGGAGTGTGGGCATGACACTTCTCGCCTTCATGGATAGGCAGTGACACTATCCATATTAGAGAGTGACACTCTCTAATAGCCAGACGAGAGTGGGAACCGTGCGAATTTCCGAGCTGAGCCGCCGCAGCGGGGTGCCGATCACGACGATCAAGCACTACCTCCGGGAGGGACTGCTGCCGCCCGGACGGGCGACAGCCGCGACCCAGGCCGAGTACGAGGAGTCGCACGTACGCCGCCTCCGGCTGATCCGCGCCCTCATCGGAGTACGAGGGTTGTCGGTCAACGCCACAAGGGAGCTGCTGAGTGCGGTGTCCGAGCACGAAGCCGACACCCACCAGGTGCTCGGCCTCGTCCTCGGCGCCCGACCGGTCACCGAGCCGGAGCCCGAGTCCGCGTCCGCGTCCGCGTCCGCGTCCGCGTCCGAGGAGGAGGACGACCGGCCCGGCATCGCCGACGCGGATGCGCTGCTGACGGAAATGGGCTGGCAGGTCTCGGAACACGCCCCGGCCAAGAGGGTCATCGCCGAAACCCTGGAGACCTTGCGATCACTCGGAGTCGACTACGACTGGCGGTCCCTTCTCCCCTACGCAACCCTCGCCGAGCGCACCGCCGCCCACGATCTCGATCAACTGGACGACACCACCGACCCCCTGGAACAGGCCGAACGAGCCCTGCTGCTGACCGTGTTGCTGGAGCCGGCACTCCTGGCGCTGCGACGCCTCGCACAGGAGGACGAGTCGGCCAAAAGGTACGGCGGCTGACGAGGGGACCCGCGAGGGCGGTTGCCGTCAGCCACCCTCGGAGCAAAGGCCAAAGGCCAGAGGCCCCGTCGATTTCTCGACGGAGTACGCTCGCTCGATCTCGCCCAGATACTGCCCCAGGTGGAAGCGGACCTCCTCGATCACCCTGTGGTGGCGGTCCGGATACATCAACTCGCTCCAAACGGCCGTTTCACCATGTAGTCGCACTCGGACGCGGAGCCCCAAAGAGCCCCACTCGGAATGTTCCCGAGACGCCAGGCCGACACTGCGGGCGGCATCCGTCGGGTAGAGCGGTCCGCCGGGCCGGAGAAGCTGCTCCGGACGCATGCCCACAACCCTGCTGTCGCTGCGCGCGATCAAGTCGAGGCCGTCGACAAAGAGGTACGTGTGCGTGGCAGTGCATACAGGTGGCCCAGGGCAAGTGCCGATGAGCAACGTGCTGATCCGACTGCGGCTTTGGCGATCGGGCGGCCTGACCCGAAGCGCATGCGGGGACCTACGCGGCATTGACCCTTCGTGACATCATGCGCCGATCATACTGTCGGCGGCCGCACGCCCACCGGGACGGACGGCCGCCGAAGCCGGCCGGGGCCGGGGTCCTGCGACCCTAGTTGGCCAGCCAGTCCGTGATGCTCACGGGCCGGTCGGTGAGCACGCGGAGGTTCCCGCCATCGGCGGCGTCAACGACATAGACGCCACTTGTGCCGGCGAAGTCGTCGACGGCGGTGAAGGCGATCCGGTTGCCGTCGGGGGCGAAGACCGGGTTCTGGATACTGGAGAGGGGCATCGGCCACTGCGGCTCGGTGGCGGCGCCGGTCGCGACGTCCGTGATGCGCAGACCGTGCCCGGTGGAGTGGACGACGCGCTGCCCGTCGGGGGACCAGTCGGCGGGCGTCGACAAGGCCTGGTGGTCGGTTGTGACGGCGCGGACCTCGCGGGTGGCCAGGTCCAGGATGTAGACGTCGGAGCCGTACTCCCAGCCGCTGGGCGTCTCGTACGAGGTGGCCTTCAGGAAGGCGATGCTCCGGCCGTCCGGGGAGAACGTGCCGTGGCTGCCGGAGGTGAGCACCTCAGCACCGGTGCCGTCCGTGGCGATCCACTCCAGGCCGCGTGGGCTGTCATAGACGATCCGCTTACCGCTCGGGGACCAGTCAGGGTGTCCGACGTACGGCGCGGTGGCGTCTTCGGGCTGGACGCCCTCGGCCAGGACCCGCCGGTCGCTGCCGTCGGTGTCGGCGATCACCAGGTCGCGGGCGTACATGCAGCCCTCGGCCTGCGGTATGCACGTGTCCCGGCGTTGGATGTACGCCACCCGGGAACCCTTGGGCGAGAGGACCCCGTCCTGCGCGGCCTGGGCGAAGGTGGTGGTGACGGAGCCGGTCGCCGGGTCCAGCGCGACGGTGGCCGGCGACCCCGCCGAGTAGTCCGTGGCGGTGATCCGGCCCGCCCCCACCGTTCCCCCCGCGCTGGCGGTCCCCGCAAGTGACAGGCTCGTCGCAACCGCGAGCCCGACTGTCAACGCAGCGTGTGTGAAGCGCACATGCGCTCCTTCCTTGATCCGTGGACCGGCCGTACCGGCCCTGCTGAAACACAGCGCAAACCGATCAAGAAACGTCACGCCCGGCCCACGCCCAATCGGCACAGGGCACGTCGAAGGCCCCGTCCGTCCGGACGGAACGTTCAGCGGAGGCTGCCGCGCCGCTCGATGTGACCTGCGGTTGGCGGCGGCCGCTGTCCGTACTTCGCCGCTGTCCGTACTTCGCTGCTGTACGGGCAATGCAAGAGGCCCAACGCCGTTCGGATCACCTGACGCGGCCCTTCAGGTGATTGACGGGTGACACATGAGCCGGACAGCCGATGCGGGGGTATGACGTCTCAGCAGAATTCAAACCCTGACCCCCACGAGGAGCTCGGTGATGTACGCAGCAGTCCGGCGGTACGAAGGGGTGACAGATCCGGCTGAGGCGGGACGCCGCGTGAACGAGGGGTTCGTGCCGCTCATGCGCCAGGTGTCAGGCTTCGTGGCCTACTACTGGGTCGATGCCGGGGACGGAGTGATGGTCTCGACCAGCGTCTTCCAGGACCGGGCCGGTGCCGCGGAATCGGTCTCGAGGGCGGCGGACTTCGTCCGGGACAACCTTGCGTCACTGCTCCCCAACCCTCCCCAGGTCATGGCCGGGGAGGTTTTGGCTTCCTCGTGAAAGCGGTCGCAGCAGCCGAATGAGATGGCCTCTGAGCACGCATGTTCTCGGCAGCAGCCGCCGAAGCCCAGAGCACCCTTTACGGCTGTTCGCTGCGCTGGTGGCGCTCGCTGGCTAAGTCAGCGCCCACCGTTGCCGGGCGGCGGCACGCGGGCACACCCCAAGCACGGGGACGGCTGAGCTCCTCACTGAGCAAGCGATCGGAAGGCGCTTGGATCTCTAGGCCGCCAAGGTGCGTGACCTGCACGCTCACGTCGAACGTGCCGCCGATCCGGCCTACCTCGACAGGCATTCGACAGACGGTCGCAACGGGGCGTGCGACCACCTCTGTTTGCCAGCCATCTGCAAGGTGCGCCCTGCTCGACGAAGTCTTCAGGTCCGGGCGGTTCTGAGGGGGCGTCATACGTCATCGTCGGCCACTGCCGCGCAGCCTTGCACGGCCCGCAGACGGTCCGCCGCAGGTCAAATCTGTGAGCCCATGAAGGTTGGCAGCTTGAGCATGGGTATGAGTGCCGAGTGGCCGAGCAGATGGGGGGCAAGTGAGCGGACTCGCGGACCAACTGCCCGCACTTGTCGGGGTGGTTGTTGGCGGCGTAATGTCGTACGCCGCTGGCGCGCTGACCGAGCGAAGTCGATGGCGCAGGCAGCAGGCAACACGTTGGGACGAGCGCCTGCTTCAGGCATACAGCGACTACGGCCATGCAGTGAAGGAATGCGCCAGCTACTACCTGCGATTGGCCGCCGGCCGCGACCTGACAGATCACCCGGCGCCCCTTGAGTCGACCAATGACGTATTGGAACAAGCAGCAACCGCCGAGCGCCGACGATCAGCCATGGTGGAACCCATGAGCCTGCTGGCCGATGCTCGTACCGCTGACGCGGTACGAGCACTCAACCGCAGCCTCTGGCACCTTGAGTGGTTGGCCCGCGGGAGAAAGCCGGGAGACACCACGACGTGGGCAAAGGCCTTCAGCGACTACAGGGCTGCGCGGGCTGAGTTCTATCTGCACGCAAGAAGGAGCCTGCAGGTCGCCGAGATGACGGACCTGCAGGAAGCACCCTGGCCGCCCAGCTGGCGGCCGGTTCGGGAACCTTCTGATCCGTAGCTCTGCAGAGACCGGTCAACGGGGGCCATAGAGGCCGCCGTTCGGTCTCTCAGGTTCCCACCGGTCATGGCCGGTTGCTGGGGTTGCCGTACTTCGCTGCTGTACAGCAACCACCGTCGCTCCCCGGCAGAGACCGAGGTCGGCTACAGCTGCCCACGGCCGGGTGCCCCTGGGTGTTTCACCTGTCTCGCGGTGGACGCCCCGTAGTCAACCATCGTCAGCCGACCTACGGCGACCATAGAAGTCTTCCCACGCTTGCCGCTGGATCTCATCGGCGTTAGCGAGGAGCTTCTCCAGGGGCTCCGCCGTCCCTGAAGAGGGAGGGGGTATCTGCGTGAGCGTGTCGTAGAGGTACTCGCAGGCTTCGGCTTCGGTGCCGAAACGCCGCACCGCCCGGCCCCACCCCCTCTGTGCCCTGTGGTTGCTGCTCGTGTCGACCGGCCTGCGCCGGGGCGAGGCTCTCGGGCTCACCTGGTCTGCGCGCACTCGGGAGCGACTTCGTCGCCCGCCCCTGAGGGTGCCGGTTGCGGGCGTTAGTAACCGGTGCCGCGCTTGATCTGGGCCCGCTCGACCTCGGTGGTCCCACCCTTGTGGTCCAAGGTGTTGCACGCGTCGGCGATGTCCTGGGTCAGACGCTCGATCTGCTCGCGGCTCAGGGTCTCCTTGACCAGGGCACGCAGGATCTTCACCCGCTCCGCGTTGGGCGGGAGCGTGTACGCCGGCACCATCCAGCCGCGCTCGGCCGAGAGCTGCCAGGCGATGTCGGACTCGTCGTAGGCGTGCTTGCCGGCGAGGCGGAAAGCGACCAGCGGGAGCTGCTCGAGGTCGCTGCCGATCACTTCGAAGCGGCCGCTGCTACGCAGGTTGTCCGCCAACGCGCGGGCGTTCTTCTGCATCGTCTCCATGACGTAGGTGTAGCCCTGACGACCCAGCCGCACGAAGTTGTAGTACTGGGCGAGCACCATCGACGCGCCGGTCGAGAAGTTCAGCGTGAACGTCGCGTCGGTCTTGCCCAGGTAGTTCTCGTAGAACACGAGGTTCTTGGCCAGGTCGGACTCCTCGCGGAAGACCAGCCAGCCGATGCCGGGGTAGACCAGGCCGTACTTGTGTCCCGATACGTTGATCGAGCGGACCTGCTCGAGCCGGAAGTCCCATTTCGAGTCCGGATAGAGGAAGGGCCACACGAAGCCGCCGCTGGCGCCGTCGACGTGGATCGGGATGTCGAGGTCCCGCTCCTTGCGAATGTCCCGCAGGAGCTTGTCGATCCCGACGACGTCGTCCTTGTGGCCGGTGAACGTGGTGCCGACGACGGCGACGACACCGATCGTGTTCTCGTCGATGTGGGGCTCCACGTCCTCCGGGCCGATCGTGTACTTGTCCTCGGCAAGCGGCACGATCCGCGGCTCGACGTCGAAGTAGCGGCAGAACTTCTCCCACACGACGTGGACGTCGCCCCCGAAGATCAGGTTGGGCCGGTCGACCGACAGACTGGCCGCCTGGCGGCGCTCCCGCCACTTCCACTTCAGCGACAGCGCGCCGAGCATGATCGCCTCGGACGAGCCCTGGGTCCGGCATCCGGTGGTCTTGCCCGGTGCGTGGAAGAGGTCGGCGAGCATGCGCACGCAGCGCTGCTCGATCTCGGCGGAGATGGGGTACTCCGCGTGGTCGATGAAGTTGCGGTGGAGGTTCTCGGCGATGATCCGTTGCGCCTCCGGCTCCATCCAGGTGGTGACGAACGTGGCGAGGTTGCGCTGCGGGTCGCCCTCCATGACGAGGTCCTCATCCAGCAGCCTCATGGTGTCCGTCGCGGTCATGCCCTCCTCGGGGAAGGTCTCCGAGGGAGCGGGCTCGGTCAGGAAGCGGTTTCCGAACAGGGCCGCGACGTCTCTCTTGGTCATGCCGACGATTCAACCGTTTCCCGAGCGGGAGCCATGCTCAGGACCTCGGGTCGGGCTTGGGATTCACGAGAACGGCGCACCTTGATGACTTCTCAACGCGATCACTCCCGTGCCCACGTCCAGCTGCGAGCCACTGCGTGAATGCGCTCACGGCCGGACGGCGATGACGGCACAGCTGGAGTGATCGCCGTGATCCAGAAGTGGTTGCCGTCAACCACCGCCGTCAACGCAAAAACCAGAGGCCCTGTCGATCTCTCGACAGGGCCTCTGGCCTGTTGTGCACTCGGCAGGATTCGAACCTGCAACCTTCTGATCCGTAGTCAGATGCTCTATCCGTTAAGCTACGAGTGCTCGGCGTCCCGGGCTTTTCTGCCTGGTCGGCGTTGCGGGAACAACATTACATGACCCGCGCCGTCAGGTGAAATCCGTTAACCAAACCCATCCTGACCTGCGAAAACGCCGCAGAAACGCCTTGAGAACACCTTCCGGAACGACCGAAGCCCCGACCATCAGGACGGGGCTTCGGTGATCAACTGGCGGAGGCGGAGGGATTTGAACCCTCGATGGGCTTTAAGACCCAAACCGCATTAGCAGTGCGGCGCCATAGACCGGACTAGGCGACGCCTCCAGCACACCCGCGCGGGCGCGAGTGGTGCGTGCAGATGATGACACAGCCCAGCGGGGTGTCACCAATCGCTGCCCACGGTACTAGGGACGTGGGCCACAGAGCAAAGTCCGGCCCCTCCGGGAGTCCGGCCGGTCCGGGAGACGTCCCTCGAAGAGCACAGTCCGGTTGCGCAACGCCCGGACGCAACGAGCGTTAGAGAGTGCGGGGCCTCTCGGTCCCAGTAGAACCCCGTGACTCTCCAGCTCCAGGAGCACCCATGCTGCGCCACCTCGTCCTCACCGCAACCGCGTCCCTCGCCGCGCTCGGCGCCGCCCTGCCCGCCGCCGCCGCACCCCTTCCGCTGCTGAAGGCGCCGGACAAACTGACCGTGATCGTCTCTGAGACCGGGAACAGGCGGACCGACGGACGGTACGAGCTGGCGTGCGGGCCCGCCAGCGGGACGCACCCCACGGCGCAGGCCGCGTGCGACCGGCTGGACCAGCTTGCGCGGGAGAGGCAGGACCCCTTCGCGCCGGTGCCCGAGGACCAGATGTGCACCGAGCAGATGGGCGGGCCGGCCACCGCACACGTCACCGGAACCTGGCAGGGGCGGCGCGTCGACTCCACCTTCAGCCGGACCAACGGCTGTGAAATCTCGCGCTGGCGGACGATCGAACCGGTACTGCCGAACACCAGGTCATAGGCCCGGGCGTGCGCCGTGTGCACACAACATTGGTGAGAGCTCCCCCTCATCCGCCGTCGCGTCCGCATCCGCTGCCTTTAGACTCCCTCCAGTGACAGGCTGAAGTCCGAGGAGCAAGATGGGACCGGCCCGTCCGCAATATGCAGTAGGTCAGGGAGGAAGCGTCGTCGTGAGCAGCAGGCCATCCCGAGGCGCTGCTCGCCTCGCAGCCATACTCGACGCCCTTCCGGACGGGCTCGTGCTCGTCAACTGCAATGGCACGGTCGTCAATGCCAACACCATCGCCCTCGAACTCTTCGAGACGCCCGGCACCGCCCTCGTCGGACGCGGGCTGCTCGATCTGCTGCCCTCCTTCGACTCTCGGCTGATTCCAGGCTCCATGCGGCGACCCGAAGCCGCGGACGAGCGGGGCCGCACCAAGCCGGCCCGGATGGTCGCGCGGCGCACGGACGGCAGCGAGTTCCCGGTCGAGGTGACCAGCGCCAGCCTTGAGGACGGGCACGAGGCCTATGCCTCGTCCCCCGGATACACCGGCGACGAGCTGCTGATGCTCGTCGTACGGGATCTGTCGGGCACCGTGGACACCGAAGCGGAGCTGGCGCGTTCGCAGCGGCAGACCGAGATGATCCTGCGGGCCGCGTCCGAGGGCGTCGTCGGTACGGACACCGACGGGCGGGTCGTCCTGGTCAATCCGGCCGCCGCACAGATCCTGGGGTTCCGGGCGAGCGACCTGGGCGGCCAGGAGCTGCACCCGCTGATCCTGCACTCGCGCGCGGACGGCGAGCCGTTCCCGTACGAGGAATCACCGCTCGCGGACACGCTCAAGTCCGGCCGCAAGCACCGGGTGCGCGGGCAGGTCCTGTGGGCGAAGAACGGTTCGAAGGTGGCCGTCGATCTGACGACCGCGCCGGTACGGGACGGGGACCAGCTCGTCGGCGCGGTGATGACCTTCACCGACCGGCGTCCGTACGAGGAGCTGGAGCAGCAGCACTCGGCGGAACTCACGGAGACGACCGAACGGTTCACGGCCGAGATCGAGGAGACGACCGAGCGGCTCACGGCCGAGCTGGCGGACAGGTCGGAGCGGTACGCGGCCGAGATCGAGGGGCGCACTGAGCGGTACGAGGAGCTGGCCGCCCGGCATGCCCAGCTGACGGCCGTGCTCGGCGAGTCGCTGCGCGGGCCGCTGGAGGAACTGCGCGCCGAACTGGGCACGCTGGCCGCCGACCCGGCCGGGCAGCTGTGGCCCGAGGCGAATCAGATCCTCCACCATCTGGCTGCCGGTTATGCCCGAATGACAACGCTTGTCGACAATGTGCTCGGCTTCCAGCGGCTCGACACGGGCGCGGAAGAGCTGAACAAGGCGAACGTGCTGCTCGACGCGGTCGTCGCGGCCGGGATCGAGGGCGCGATCGAACTGATTGGGCCCGGGCGGGCGCAGTTCGCGGTGCACGCGCCGCCCATAGAGGCCGAGGTGGACGGAGCTCGGCTGGCGACGGCGCTCGCGCATCTGGTCGCGGACGTGGCCGGGGTCGACTCGACCGGCAAGGCCCGGGTGGTCCCGGGCGGCGGGTACGTGGACTCGACGGTCGTGGTGGCGGCGGCGCAGCGCGGTGAGGTCGTACGGATCGAGGTGCGGGGGCCGTTCGCCGGGGGAGACCCGGTGCACGAGCCGATCGTGCGGGGGATCGTACGGGCGCACGGCGGCGTGCTGCAGACGCACGAGGTGCCGGGGATGAGCGGCAGCGCGTACGTCCTGGAGGTGCCGCTCGGCGAGGGCGCGGGGACCGTGACGGCGTCGCAGGAGGCCGGTCCGGAGACCGGTGCGCCTGCGGAGGCCGGTGCGCTTGCGTTGCCGGAACAGCCGACGGGATCCGCACCGGGTACGTCCGGCGGGGGCGGCGGGCGGCGGCGCGCGCGCAGAGCCTCTACGGACGCGTTCCTGGAGAGCCCCGTGGCCATGGAGGATCCCGTGGCGGCGCAGCCGACCGGGCGGCGCCGGGGCCATGCGGAGAAGCCGCAGCAGGAACTGATCCCGGCCCAGGATTCGGGTTCGCGTGCCGGCTCGGGGAGCGGTCCCGGGAGCGGTTCGGGCAGTGGCGGAACCGGGCGGCGACGCGGGCGGCCGAGCCCGGCCGAGCAGGCCACGACGGCTGCCGCCGTTGTCGCGGGGACCCTTGAGCCGACCGAGGGTTCGGTGGTGACGGCCGCGGAGGGCGCGGCCTCGACCGGGCGCGCGGCGCTCGGCCAGGCGGTGCCCCCGCAGGGCGTGCCCGTCGACGCACAGGGTTCGGGCGCGGCGGGGCGGCGCGGCGGCGAGGGCGGGCTGCCCGAGCTGTCCGCCGCGCAAGTTGCCACACCTGCCGCACCTGCCGCTTCCGCTGTTCCGGCCGACGCACGGCCGGCCGGGCGCCGGGCCAGGCGGGCACTGGCGGCAGCTCCGGCCGAGGTGGAGAGCGGGCGCAGCGCGTTCGCGCTTCCACCGGCCGAGGCCGACCGGATCCGGCCGATCCCGCCGACGGCCGGTGAGGCGGACGCCTCGCTGCCGGGCCGGCACGATGCCGTACACACCGAACCGGGCACCGAACACCACACGCCACCGCAGCAGCATCCCGTGCCGACGGGCCGCCGTCGCGCCCGCAGGGAAGAGGCTCAGCCGCTGCCGGGCCGGGCGCCGGAGACCCTTCAGGCACCGGAAGCGGCCGGGCAGGTGCCCGCCGCCGCACAGCCGGAATGGACGGAGAACGGCTCCTCGGGCACCGGCCTCGCCGCGATCGCCTCGGGCGGCCGCCAGCCGACCGCCGCGGATGACTCGACCGGTCAGCACTCGGTCGCCGCGGACGGCGAAGCCGCCGTGGAGAGCGCGGAGGAGACCGTTCAGAACACCGGTTCCGTATCCCTGCCGCTGCCGCTGCCACTGCCTGCCGAGGTCCCGGCACAGCCGGTCGCCGCGCGCGCCGCGCAGCCCCTGCCCGCCGAGGCACCGGTCTCGGCCGACTCGACACAGGGCCGGGCGTTCAGCGTGCGCACGCTCGGTCAGGGCGTGCCGTTCTCGCAGCAGATCGCCCAGCAGCAGAACCAGACGCTCGGCGCCGGCCGCCGCCGCAAGCTGGCCACACCGCCGGACGGCGAGCGGCCCGAACCCGCCGCGCGTCCGCACCCGCAGGCCCCCGCGCAGAACGGGCCGCGGCTGCCCGCCTCCCAGGCCGAGGGCCGGGCGTACGCGATCGGTGCGCCCGACGAGGGCGCGGAGGGACCCGAGCCGCTGGACGGTCCGGGCGGCGCGGTCGAGGTGGCCAACCGGCCGCAGCCGCAGCCCGTCGACGACGAACTGCCCCCGGAGCCGCTGGACAACCCGCGCCGGCTGCTGGTCTGGCCCGCGCCCGACGTCTCCACACAGCAGGCGTTGAGCGACCGCGGCTACCGCCCGGTGGTCGTGCACTCGCGTGAGGAGGTCGACGCGCAGATCGCGGCCTTCCCGGCGGCGCTCTTCGTCGACCCGCTGACCGGACCGATCACACGGACCGCGCTCCAGTCCCTGCGCCAGGCAGCCGTGGCCGCGGAGGTGCCGGTGCTGGTGACGGCGGGCCTCGGGCAGGCGACGCGGGAGGCCGCGTACGGCGCGGATCCTGCCGTGCTGCTCAAGGCACTGGCTCCGCGCGACAGCGAACAGCACCCCTCGCGCGTGCTGTTGATCGAGGAGCACGAGGAGATCGCGCTCGCGCTGACGGCCACGCTGGAGCGGCGCGGCATGCAGGTCGCCCGGGCGGGTGCGGACACGGACGCGGTCACACTCGCGACCCAGATGCGGCCGAACCTGGTGGTGATGGACCTGATGCAGGTACGCCGCCGGCGCGCGGGGATCATCGACTGGCTGCGTGCGAACGGCCAGCTGAACCGCACCCCGCTGGTCGTCTACACCTCGGCCGGCCTCAACCAGGCGGAACTGCCGCGGCTCTCGTCCGGCGAGACGGTGCTCTTCCTCGCGGAACGCTCGACGAGCAGCGAGGTCCAGGCCCGCATCGTGGACCTACTGGCAAAAATCGGCACGAACTGACAGGCATCAAGTAGCGCAAAAGGGGCGGCAGTCATGACTGCCGCCCCTTCCTCGCTCTTCAACCGGCCAGCGGCTCCTGCATCGGCTAGAGCTGGGTGACGTCCAGCTCGCCGTCCGCGTACTGCTTGCGGATCACCTTCTTGTCGAACTTGCCGACGCTCGTCTTCGGCACCGCGGGCACGATCGCCCACCGCTCCGGCAGCTGCCACTTGGCGAGCCTCCCGGCGAGGAAAGCCTTCAGCGTCTCGTAGTCGGCGTTCGAGCCCTCCTTCAGCACCACTGTCGCCAGCGGCCGCTCACCCCACTTGTCGTCCGGGACGGCGACGACCGCGGCCTCCGCGACCTCCGGGTGTGCCATCAGCGCGTTCTCGAGTTCGACGCTCGAGATCCACTCGCCGCCGGACTTGATGACGTCCTTCGCACGGTCGGTCAGTGTCAGAAAGCCGTCCGGGCTTATGACGCCGACATCGCCGGTCCTCAGCCAGCCGTCCTCGCTGAACTTGTCCGCGGGCCTGAAGTCGTCACCGCCCGCGCCGCCGTAGTACGCGCCCGCGATCCAGGTCCCGCGCACCTCCAGCTCACCGGCCGACTCGCCGTCCCACGCCAGGAACTCGCCGCCGGGGCCGACCAGCCTGGCCTCGACGCCCGCCGGGAAACGGCCCTGGGTGATGCGGTACGGCCACTCCTCCTCCGCGCTCAGACCCGCCGGCGGGTGGGCCATCGTGCCGAGCGGGGAGGTCTCCGTCATGCCCCAGGCGTGGCAGAGCCGCACACCAAGCTTGTCGTAGGCCTCCATCAGCGCCGGGGGACAGGCCGAACCGCCGATGGTGACCTGCTTCATGGAGCTCAGGTCCCGAGGGTGGGCGGTGACTTCGGCCAGCAGGCCCTGCCAGATGGTCGGGACGGCCGCGGCGTGCGAGGGCTTCTCGCGCTCGATCATCTCGGCGAGCGGCGCCGGCTGCAGGAAGCGGTCGGGCATCAGCATGTTGATGCCGGTCATGAACGTGGCGTGCGGCAGGCCCCATGCGTTGACATGGAACTGCGGGACCACCACGAGCGTCGTGTCACGGTCGGTCAGCCCCATCGACTCGGTCATGTTGACCTGCATGGAGTGCAGATAGAGGGAGCGGTGGGAGTAGACGACGCCCTTGGGGTCGCCGGTGGTGCCCGAGGTGTAACACATGGCCGCTGCGGTGCGCTCGTCCAGCTCCGGCCAGTCGAAGGTGGTCGGGCGGCCGGCGATCAGCTCCTCGTACTCGTGCACCTGCGCCTGTGCGTCGGCGAGCAGGGCGCGGTCACCGGGGCCGGACACGACAATGTGCTCGATCGTCGGCAGATCCGGCAGCAGCGGCGCGAGCAGCGGCAGCAGCGAGCCGTTGACGATGACGGCGCGGTCGGCGGCGTGGTTGACGATCCACACCAGCTGCTCCGCGGGCAGACGGAGGTTGAGCGTGTGCAGTACGGCGCCCATGGAGGGAATCGCGAAGTACGCCTCGACGTGCTCGGCGTTGTTCCACATGAGCGTCGCGACGCGCTGGTCGCCGACGATTCCCAGTTCGTCACGCAGGGCATTGGCCAGTTGGGCCGCCCGCCCGCCGATCTCCGCGAAACTGCGGCGCTGCGGCTCGGCCTCCCCCGTCCAGGTGGTGACCTGTGACTTTCCATGGATCGTCATCCCATGCTGAAGGATGCGGGTCACAGTCAGCGGTACGTCCTGCATGGTGCTCAGCACGGCGTCCTCCCGGTGGGCGCTAGCGCTACGTGGCAGTTAAATGTTGTGCAGATTCTGCTCACGTACCGCGCGGTATGTCACTACCCAGGGGTAATGAATCGCCACACAGGATCAGCTCACATCGGCGCGCCGACGCGGCGCGGGCCTGCCGTGTCGGCGCGGTGCCCCGGGGCCGACCGCGCCACCAGCGTGGCGGCAGCGTGGCCGCAGGGCACGGGCGACAGCGTGGCGTCAGCGAACGGGCGACAGCTCCGGGTCCTCGCGGAGCTTGCCGAGCGCACGGGACACCGCGCTCTTGACCGTGCCGACCGACACCCCGAGCACCTCGGCCGTCTGGGCCTCGCTGAGATCCTCGTAGTACCGCAGCACGACCATCGCGCGCTGTCGGTCCGGCAGCTTCATCACCGCACGCCACATCGCGTCGTGCAGCGCCTGCTGCTCGGCGGGATCGGGCGTGGGCACCGTCTCCGGCTCGGGCAGCTCGTCGCAGGCGAACTCGTCGACCTTGCGCTTGCGCCACTGCGAGGTGCGGGTGTTGAGCAGGGCACGGCGGACATAGCCGTCGAGCGCCCGGTGGTCCTCGATCCGCTCCCACGCGACATAGGTCTTGGTGAGCGCGGTCTGCAGCAGGTCCTCGGCATCGCTCGGGTTCGCGGTGAGCGAGCGGGCGGTACGCAGCAGTACGGGCCCCCGCGCCCGTACATACGACGAAAACGATGAGTAGGGCGCATACGACGGCACCGGCGCGGCGGCCTTCGAAGCGCTTGTGCAGACTGGCGTGGTCATAGGTCCACGCTAGGAGCGGGTACTACTGTCGCGGATCGGCCCCAGGTCCCGAAGCGTTGTCCGCCTCAGGTTGTACGGGTGGTGCTGCCCTCACCTCCTGAAGGTGGAGGAGACCCTCAGGGATCGGACACGGGCTACGGGAGCATCCGCCATATTCCGGTCGCCTCAGCCGTCCGCGCCGAGGATCAATCCGGATGTGGGAACGCCGGTGCCTGCCGTGACCAGGGTCCTGGCCGCGCCCGGTATCTGGTTCACCGAGGTGCCGCGCAGCTGTCTGACCGCCTCCGCGATGCCGTTCATCCCGTGCAGATACGCCTCGCCGAGCTGACCGCCGTGTGTGTTCAGCGGCAGGGTGTCCGCGGCCACGAACTCCGCCGCCTCACCGGGCTTGCAGAACCCGAACTCCTCCAGCTGCATCAGTACGAACGGGGTGAAGTGGTCGTAGATGATGCCCACGTCCATGTCGCGGGGGGCCAGCCCGGAGGTCTGCCAGAGCTGCCGGGCGACCACGCCCATCTCGGGCAGGCCGGTGAGGTCGTCGCGGTAGAAGCTGGTCATCTGCTCCTGAGCCCGGGCGGCGCCCTGCGCGGCGGCCACGATCACCGCGGGCGGCCGTGGCAGATCCCGCGCCCGCTCGGCACTGGTGACGACGATCGCCTGGCCGCCGTCGGTCTCCTGGCAACAGTCGAGGAGACGCAGCGGTTCGACGATCCAGCGCGAGTCGGCATGGTCGGCGAGAGTGATCGGCTTCTCGTAGAAGTACGCGGCGGGGTTGTTCGCGGCATGGCGGCGGTCGGTGACGGCGACATGACCGAACGCCTCGGGCGCGAGCCCGTACGTGTGGAGATAGCGCTGGGCGGCCATGGCGACCCAGGAGGCCGGCGTGAGCAGCCCGAACGGCAGGTTCCAGCCGAGCGCCGCGCCCTCGGCGGACGGCTCCCGGTGCTGCACGCCGGAGCCGAAGCGGCGACCGGAACGCTCATTGAACGCCCGGTAGCAGACGACCACTTCGGCGACGCCGGCGGCAACAGCGAGTGCGGCCTGCTGCACGGTCGCGCACGCCGCGCCACCGCCGTAGTGGATACGGGAGAAGAAGGACAGCTCGCCGATGCCGGCCGCCTGGGCGACGGTGATCTCGGGGCTGGTGTCCATGGTGAAGGTGACCAGGCCGTCGACATCGGCGGGGGAGAGGCCCGCGTCGTCGAGGGCGGCGTGCACCGCTTCGACGGCCAACTTGAGCTCGCTGCGGCCCGAGTCCTTGGAGAACTCGGTCGCCCCGATGCCGGCGATGGCCGCCCGGCCGCCGAGCGCGTCCCGGCTGCGGATGCTCATGCGTCACCCTCCGGAAGGATCCCGGGCAGAGCCACGGTCACCGAGCCGGTGACGTGGTTGCCGATGCCGTTGGCCCCTATGACCCGCACATGGGCCGTGCAGCCGTCGACGGAGGTGACGGTTCCGCTCAACACCATCGTGTCTCCTGGGTAGTTGGGTGCTCCCAGCCGGATGGCGACCTTGCGGAGCACCGCATGGTCGCCGAAACAGTCGGTGATGTACCGGCCGACCAGGCCGTTGGTGGTCAGGATGTTCATGAAGATGTCCGGGGAGCCCTTCTCCTTCGCGAGCTCCGTGTCGTGGTGCACATCCTGGTAGTCGCGGGAGGCGACGGCCCCGGCGACGATCAGGGTGCGTGTGATGGGGATGGTGAGCGGCGGGAGTTTGTCACCGGCTTTCACGCGATGGCTCCTTTGCGAGCAACTGGCCCAGTTCAGCGAGGAGTTGTGAACCGCATCCGAGATAGGCGTCCAACTGGCGCCCCCACAGGAAGTGCCGGTGGACGGGGTGGTCCAGGTCGGCACCCGTCCCGCCGTGCAGATGCTGCCCGGCGTGGACGACGCGTTTACCGGCCTCGGAGGCCCACCATGCGGCGGTCAGCGCCTCGGCGGCGGCGTCCAGGCGTTCGTCCTGCCGCCAGGCGGCTTCGTAGGCCGTGACCCGTATCGCCTCGGTGTCCATGTACGCGTCGGCAGCGCGCAGCAGCACACCCTGATGGGTGGAGAGGGCGCGCCCGAACTGCTCACGGGTCGAGGTGTACGCGACGGCCCGGGCGAGCGAGCCCGCGCACACTCCGGCCTGCAGCCCCGCGAAGGCGGTACGGCCCAGGGACAGTACGGACTCGTACGCACCTGGCCCGCCGAGCCGCTCGCCCGCCGTCCCGGACAGGACGAGCCGCCCGGCAGCCCAGGGCGCGGTGGTCTCCACCTCCGTCACCTCCGCGTCGGCGGTCCGTACGAGCCACAGCGCCCGGTCCGTGTCGGGGACCAGGACGTGGGTGGCGTCCCGCAGCCACGGCACGAACGGCAGCGAGCCACTCAACCGCCCGGGAGCAGCGGTCCTTACAGCACCGCCCGCCGGGAACGCCCCGGTCGCCACCGCCGCACCCTCCCGGAGAGCGGGCAGCAGCCGGGCCCGCTGCCCGTCCGTGCCGTGCGCGGACACTGCCAGCACTCCGTACACACAGGTCGCCGCAAAGGGCACCTGCGCGGTGGTCCGCCCCTGCTCCTCCAACACCAGCACCAGCCCGAGCAGGCCTATGTCCTCGACGGCCCCGGGCAGCCCCGCAGCACACAGCGCCTTCCACAACTCCGTGTCCGTCCCGGTCCCGGCGGCGGCCAGCCGCTCATGTGTGGAGAGATCGCCGAAAATCTGCGCCGCCAGCTCCTGCGCGGCGGACTGCTCCTCCGTGGGCGTGAAGTCCATCAGTCCGCACCCCCGTCCGAGGCCCGGAAGACCGGCAGCTCCAACTCCTGGTCCACCCGCAGGAATTCCAGCTGCACGGGCATTCCGATCCGCACCTTGTCGTACGGCACGCCGACCACATTGCTGACCATGCGGACACCTTCCGCGAGCTCGATCAGCCCAACCGCGTACGGCGGATCGAAGGCCGGGAACGGCGGATGGTGCATCACCACGTACGAGTAGACGGTCCCCGCACCGCCCGCCTCGACCGTGTCCCACGCGGGCGACCCGCACGCACCGCATCCCGGCAGCCACGGGAAGCGCAGCGTCCCGCACCCCGCGCAGCGCTGGATCAGCAGCCGGTGCTCCGCCACCCCTTCCCAGAACCCGGCGTTGTCCCGGTTGATCACCGGCCGCGGCCGCTTGGCCGCCCCCTTCGGTTTCCGCCGGGCCGGCGCGTACTTGAGGATCCGGAACCGGTGCGTGCCCGCCGGCTCCCCGTCCGCCCGGACGTCCATTCGCGTGGTGACGAAGTGGCCCGTGCCCAGCTTCGTCGTCTTGAGCTCCGAAACCGACTCGATCACCGCGTCGAACGTGATCCGGTCCCCCGGCCGCAGCGGCCGCAGATACTCCTGCTCACAGTCGGTCGCGACCACCGAGGTGTACCCCGCCCCGTCCAGCAGTGCGAACAGCTCGTCCTGTGCCGGGGACCGGTCCGTGTGCCCCGACAGACCGCCCATCGTCCACGCCTGCAGCATCGTCGGCGGCGCTGCGGCGTCCGGCCCGGTGTACGCGGGGTTGGCGTCCCCCATCGCCTCGCACCAGTGCCTGATCATCGGCTCATTGACCAGGTCCTTGCCCACGCCCGAGACGGTGGCCGGCCGCCCCTCGTACGCCTTCAGCCGTGCGTACAACTCATCAGTCACCCTTTCCGCTCCGGTCACCTCTTCCCCCTCTTCATGCCGAGCCGCATCGTCGCGACGATCTCCCGCTGCACCTCGCTCACCCCGCCCCCGAAGGTGTTGATCTGCGCCGCTCTGTTCATCCGCTCCAGCTCCCCGTCCCCCAGCGAACCGATGTCGAGCGAGCCCGGCGAACCGGCCCGGATCAGCCCCGCCTCCCCCGTGATTTCCTGGCACATTCGATACACCTCCACGGCGGATTCGGTTCCCGCGAATTTCACGCCGCTCGCATCGCCGGGTGCCGGCCGGCCCGCCCCCACATCCCCCACCAAACGCCAGTTGAGCAGGCGTGTTGCCGACAGCCTGGCGTGCGTTTCGGCCGCCCGGAATTGCACCCATGACTCGTCAATCCGGCGCTCACCCGTCACTGGATCAGGTGTACGTGCGCGCTGCAGTGCCGCCTCGTAGAAGTCCTCGGCCTGCATCCCGATCGCCGCCAGCGCCACCCGCTCATGGTTGAGCTGGTTGGTGATCAGTCCCCAGCCGCCGTTCTCCTCGCCGACCAGATTCGCTGCGGGCACCCGTATCCCGTCGTAGTACGTCGACGTCGTGGTCAGACCGCCCACCGTCTCGATCGGCGTCCAGGCGAAACCCAACGCGTCGGTCGGCACCAGGATGATCGAGATGCCCTTGTGTTTGGGTGCCTGAGGGTCCGTGCGGCATGCGAGCCAGATCCAGTCCGCGTTCTGGCCGTTGCTGGTGAAGATCTTCTGTCCGTCGACGACCCAGGAATCGGCGTCAGCGGTGCGCTCCCGCACGGCGCGCGTCCGCAGCGCGGCGAGGTCGGTCCCGGCCTCCGGCTCGCTGTAGCCGATCGCGAAGACGAGGTCGCCGCTGAGGATGCGCGGCAGGAAGAACGACTTCTGCTCGGCGGTGCCGTACTTCATCAGGGTCGGTCCGACGGTGTTCAGGGTCACCATGGAGACGGGCGCGCCGGCCCGGTACGCCTCGTCGAAGAAGACGAACTGCTCGTCGGGACCGCGCCCCTGACCTCCGTACTCGACGGGCCAGCCGAGCCCGAGCATGCCGTCCGCGCCGATCCGCCGCAGCAGTCGGCGCTGCTCCGCTCCGTCGTCGGCGGGCGGCGGTCCGTCCGGCATCACATCGCGGAAGTACGAACGAAGTTCGGTGCGCAGCTGCTGCTGCCGCTCCGTCGGGGCGAGGTGCACGGCGGCCGCCTCCCGGGCATACGGATCAGGGTTTCTGACTGTCCGTCAGTTCTGCGGCCGCTGTCAAGGTCACCGCCATGAAGACCCACCACCCCACCCGCACAACCGCCTGCGCGACGGCACCGAAGTACCGTCGCGCAGGCAGTGGTTCACCCCTTGGTCAAACCCCCCATCGGGCCGGTCGTCACCAGAGATTCGTGAAGTTCACGACGGCGTTGGACTGGTCGATGTCCGTGAAGCCGAAGCCGTTCACACTCGCGGTGTTGCTCTGGTTGGACGCACCCGCGCCGCTCGCCACCTGCTGAGTGGTGGTCGAGTTGCCGTAGTTGTCTCCACCGACACCGCTGCCGATGATCGAGGCCACGGTCGCATTCGATCCGTCGTCCGCGAAGGCGCCGTTGTCGGCCTGGGCAATGCCCGAGAACAGGGCTGCCGTGAGGGGCAGAGCGGCGACAGCGGCGAGGACGCGGGCGGTACGGATGCTTGCCATGTCATTTCCTCCAGGAACCAGAACTGCAGAAGTACGGCTAGTTCCAAGGCAGTTGGCCTACCGCCCCGGATCGTGGTCACGACGTCGCGAGATCAGAATTGCCCACCGAATCCCAGGCGAACCACCTCGGAGGCCCCAATTCCCCCTCAAGCGTGATGACATGTCGATAAACCCCCTTCGGCCCACAGAACCCCGACCCGGGGCGGAACGGACCCGAAACGGACCCGGAACGGACCCGAGCCCGACCCGAGCCGGGCCCGGGAGCGACCCGGAGGGGGCCCGGGAGGGACCGGTACGGACCACCGGGCCCGGTCGCCGCAAGAGATGAACCGTTCCGGCAGGTTTTCGGGCAATCTCTCCCCCCTTCCCTTCTTCGAACACTCGTACGAACATAGAGGTATGGCCACCACCGACCGGCAGTCCGTCACCCTGGCCCTCGCCCACGCTCTTTCCGCCGCCGAGCGCGGGCTCCCCGTCATACCCCTGTCCCCCACCAAGCTCCCCGCCCTGCGCTCTCCCCACCGTGGCGACCCCGAGCCGGTCCTGTGCCGCGGTGAATGCGGCCTCCCGGGCCATGGCGTCCACGACGCGACCACCGACCCCGCGGGCGTACGCGCCCTCTTCGCCGCCGCTCCCTGGGCCACCGGCTACGGCATCGCCTGCGGCCGGCCCCCGCACCATCTGATCGGCATCGACCTCGACACCAAGTCCGCCACCTCCTCGACCGACTCCGTGTCCGCGCTCCAGCACCTGGCCCTGCGGCATCTGTTCACGATCCCGGAGACGGTCACGGTCCTCACCCCCAGCGGCGGCCGCCACCTCTGGCTGACCGGACCGCCCGACGTCGTCGTCCCGAACTCCGCGAGCCGGCTCGCCCCCGGCATCGACGTCCGCGGCGCAGGCGGCTACCTCGTAGGCCCCGGCTCGGTCTCCGCCCACGGCGCGTACCGCCTCGCTCCCGGTACCGCCGAGCTGGCACCCGCGCCCTGCCCCCGCGCACTCCTTCGCCTTGTCGCACCCCCCGCACACCCCCACCACCCCACCCGCACCGCACCGTCCCCACTACCCCAGGGCCACGGTCAGGGCCACGGCCTGGTCCAGTTCGTGCTTGCGGCGCACGAGGGCCAGCGCAACACTCGGCTGTTCTGGGCGGCTTGCCGCGCCTACGAGAACGGCTTCGGCGAGGAGCTCGCGGACGCCCTCACCGATGCGGCGGTCCACGCGGGCCTCACCGAACGCGAAGCCCGGGCGACGATCGCCTCGGCCGACCGACTCACCTCGGGCCGCCGCCACTGACCGGGCGCCCCTGCGCGGCCACCCGGACCGGCCCCGGCCCGGGCCCCGGCACCTGCGTGCCCTGCTCCTGCACTGGCCCACCCGCCCGGACGGGCCCACCCTGGATATACAGGGGGGGCACGATCCCGCCCGCAGGTGACTCACGGAGACCCGCCATGAGCATTCACAAGGTCGGAAGGGACATCACCGTACTCAGCGATTGCCTGGAGGTGCCCGGGATCGGCTTCCTCCCGGTCAACGCCTTTGTCCTGCACGCCGCCCAGCCCGTCGTCGTCGACACCGGCCTCGGGCTCCCCGACCGGAACTTCGTCGAGACGCTCAGCTCGGCCCTCGACCCCGCCGACGTACGGTGGATCTGGCTCACCCACCCCGATCGCGACCACACCGGCGGACTGTTCGATCTGCTCGCCGCCGCTCCCCACGCGCGCGTGGTGACCACGTTCATCGGCGCCGGGCTCATGTCCACCGAGCGGCCGCTGCCGCTGGACCGTATCTGCCTGGTCAACCCCGGCCAGACCCTGGACGCCGGCGACCGCGCCCTCATGGCCTTCCGGCCACCGCTGTTCGACAACCCCGCCACCGTCGGCTTCTACGACGAGCGATCGGCGGCCTGCTTCAGCTCCGACTGCTTCGGCGCGCCCATGCCCAGCGCCGAACTCGCCCTCACCGACAACGTCGGCGCCTTCCCCGCCGGCCAGCTGCGCGACGCGCAACTGCTGTGGGCCACGGTCGACAGTCCCTGGGTCCACACCGTCGACATCGGTAAGTACCTCGCCACCGTCCAGCCACTGCGGATCATGGATCCCGAGGTCGTCCTCTGTACCCACCTGCCGCCCGCGGTCGGCCTGGCCCCGCAGATGACCGACACGCTCGCCGAGGCGCCCGACGCGAATCCGTTCATCGGGCCGGACCAACTGGCATTCGAGAAGATGCTCGCCGGCTTCGAGCCAGGTGGCGGCAGCTAGCGGCCCGTGCACGGAGAGCGGCAGCCGGCGGCGCGTGCGCAGAGAAAGGCACGTGCACAGAGAAGCCTGCCCGAGTAGCCGGCAAGCGTACGGCCCCCTGATCATGCACGACCCCAAACCGGGCAGGACACCGGCCAAAGCCCCTCCGCCGACCTTGAGGTCCGTCGGGTAGGCGCCGCCGGTCGCTTCACCTGGATGGGCAGGCGCGAGTCGCGAAACCGTGTGATCCACATGAGGCTGACCTGGGAATCGGTTACCTCACATGACACATGGTCAGTGAGCCGCCCCCTTGGTCCCACAGGAGCACAGCGTGCGTCACTTCAAGCATGTCGGTCTGAGCGCGGCCACCGGCTTGGCCGCCCTCCTTGTCTGCTCTCACCCGGCATCGGCTTCCAGCAGTACCGATCCCGGTCCTGAGAACGTCCTCCAGCTGGTCGCGAGGCAGACCCAGATCAGTTCCATCGATGTGGACGGGTCGTCCGGGCCCAGCCAAGGGGACGAATTCGTCGTCAGCGGGAATCTCGTCCTTGGCAGCGCCACGGTCGGCAACTACGGCGAGGTCTGCACAATCACCCGAACCGCCCCCGCCGATGAGTTCGACCTGCAGTGCGTGGGCTCCCTCACCCTGACCAAGGGGCAGATCACCTTCCAAGGTCGGTTCACCATTACCGCTGGAGTCCCCGGCGACGCCGGCGTCGCGATCACCGGAGGCACCGGGTCCTACCGCACAGCCCACGGCTCCATCCAGTCCGTCATGCTCAGTGCCACGGATACGCAGCTCACCGTCCACCTCATCCGCTGACAGGGCAGGAGAAACATCCTCCGAGCGGCTCGGCCGTCTCAGCGGCCGTGCCCTTCCCGTGCTTCCCCGTTCGGTCGGGAAACCGCGGGAAACCGCGGGGAACAGCGGTCGCTCGCGGACAACGCTCACGAGAACGGCCCCTGACCGACTTTCCTGGTCAGGGACCGTTCACCTGCGGTGGGTGTGGGATTTGAACCCACGGTGACATCGCTGCCACGACGGTTTTCAAGACCGACCGGTTTCACGCGGCAGGATGGCCCCCGACCTGCGCATACGATGCTCCGGGGCGCATCGTCCGTCCCGTGTTGGCCAGAGGATGGCCGCGAGGGTCTCGGCGACGGCGCGTTTCCCGGAGGAAGGGATTCGCTCTCAGGTGGGGCGGTACCGAAGCGCAAGGGCGTCCACATGCTTGCGGATCGCTCCCATCCGAGCCTCCCACTCGGCCCCACTACGGTGGTCAATGTGGGCGGTCGTCTGCCCCGGGTGTTTGCGGTAGTGGAGACCGGTCTCGCCGATGAACCAGCCGTCAGCCATCACGTCGAGAGCCATGAGGAGGCCGGTGTCCTCCGACGCGGGTAGGGCCATCCATCCCCCGGCTTCCGCGAGCACGCTCTCTCGGATGCAGAGCGTCGCGGGGTGAACATGAGGTCGGTGAGTGGTTGTCCAGTAGGCATACACCTCGCCCCGGGCGAGCAAGCCGGGGTCGGGGTCGCCGAGGGTGTAGTGCTGGAGTGAGCCGTCCGGCATGAGGTCGAGCACCCGGCAGACAGTCCAGCCGACGGACGGGTGTGCCTCCATGACCTCAATATCCCGGGCGAGCGCGCCGGCGGGCAGAACGTCATCCGCGTCGAGGACCTTCACTAGTTCGCCCCGGCTGCGGCCCCAAGCCATGGTCCGGGCTACTCCGGGGCCGCCGCGCCTGCTGTCGCTCACCTTGACCCGAACGTCCTCGCGGATGTTGGCGGACACCTCGGTCTCTTTGCCACCATCGACCTGGACCAGCCACTCCCACTCCCAGCCGTCCGGCAGTTCCTGGGCACGGAGCGAGGCGAATGCCTCAGGCAGGAACTGCAACGCCGTGTCGTGAACCGGCGTCACGATCGACACGATCCGCGTCACTCGGTCCACCTCTCCAGCGGCACGGAGTACCGCAGCTCTGTCCGCTCGCCGGGAAGCACTATGTGTGAGTACTCCACGACGTCGCCACCGGTCGAGACGCTGGTCTTGTCGAGCAGCATCACCGCGCTGCCGGGCGGGATGCCCAGCTTCCGAGCCTCGGCCTGGGTGGCTAGCCGGGTCCTGATCCCGTCGTCGATGCGGTCGATCTCGATCCCGATGGTGCTCAGTTGGTGGTGTGTTCCTCCGGGCCAAGGCTCGTTGGAGCTGTCCAGTAGGTCGGGGTTTCGGGCAGCGACCTCGTGGAGCAGGTAGGAGTCGATCAGTGACAGCGCGGTCGAATCCCCAGAGGTGCTGTGCCAGTACTGCCGGTGCAGCATCAGGGTGCCGGGCTCCACTCTGAACCGTTCGGCGATGTCCGCGTCTGCGGGGATGACACTGAACGTCGCATGGGTCTCGATCTGATCGTGATCCAGGCCGGTGTCCTTGTCGATCACGCCGTCATTCCGGCGCTCTTCGTTGGTTCGCTTCGCCAGTTTCTTCTCCCAGGCGTAGCGCTCCTGGTGCTGGCGGATCTGGTGCGGCGGGCGCTGGCGAACCTTCGTGCCGTGCCCTCGGCTCATGCTGACCAATCCCTCAGCCTCCAGCGCCTTGTACGCCGCAAGGACGGTGGTCTTCGATCCCTTGCCTTGGGCGACTAGCTCCCGAATCTGGGGCAGCTGATCTCCGGGCCGGTACCCGGCGGTGCCTGCCTCGATGTCCCGCGCGATCTGATCTGCGAGTCCACGCCATTGCGGCGTTTTGGGTGCCATCAAAACCGTGCCTCCTCTTCGACCCCGCCAGTGAACCACAGTCCCGGGATAACCACTATCCCGGGACTGTTGACAGTCCCGGGACTTCATGTCAGTCTCATGCCGTGCCGCAAGCAGTCCCGGGACAACAATCCGGAGTGCGTGGCACACCTTGAGAACTGAACAGTGATCGTGCGGAGCTGACGCGGGAGCGGCGGTCACGGCAGGTGCCTAGGACGAGGGTCCGGGGGCAAACCGTCGTGATGAACGCGGCTCTCCCCCTACGCGCCTGGCAGGCGCCACCCGGTTACGGGTGTGGGGAGGTACAGCGGGCTCCAACGCACGTGGCGGGATGAGAAGACCGCCCCCGAGACGACCGGGTGACGTCGTCGGCGGCACGCCACCCTGCACCGCTTCGTGCAAGCCGCCCTGCTGGCGTCAGAGCAGTGACGATGACGCGCCCGATTCACCGGCTTCACCGGCCTGCCGTGGCAATGGCAGGCCGGTGAAGCCGGTCCCGACCCCGCAGCACGGATCTCTGCTGCGGCCAGCTGCCTCTCTCGCCCGTCCGGCCGGCGCATCGCGTGCTGGTCGTACGGACGGGAGCGCAGGGAGCCGGATGTCCGACTTCAACGGCGCGCGGCCCCCGGAGTTGCACCTCCGAGGGCCGCTGTTCGGGCCGTTCACCTGTGAGAGGAACACGACCCATGAAGTACATCGTTGCTGGTCATGAGGCTGTTACGGCCACTGAGTTTGTAGAGCTGGCCCTGGGTACCCCGCTGGAGCTGTGGCTCGGGGTCGAGGACGAGAGCGAGATGGAACGGGCGGCGCGGCTGGATGCGGCGCGTGACATCCTCGCCGACAACCCCGACCTGTACGACACAGTGTCGCGGCTCGCGGTCGAGACGATCGAGGCATACGCCCCCGAGTTGTTCAACGTGGTTGCGCTGCCGCAGGCCAAGGTCCGTAAGTCGCCGCGTAGGGCAGTGGCGGCATGAGCACCGCACCGCAGGCGATGCGCGTTTCTGCGCCGCCGCTGACGCGTCCCGAGACGGGGCTGATGGTGTTCGCCGCTCTGGCTGCGGCTGCGGTCGGGGTGTTGGGTTTGGCGTCGTCGTTCGATGCGGTATCGGCTGCGGCTGTGCGGTGGGCGTTCGGTACGCCGTGGATGCTGCCGATCGGCATTGACGTGGCGATTCCGGTCTTCACCGCGGCGAACCTGCTGCTGATCCGGATGAACATGCCGCTCGCCTGGGTGCGGTTCGTGCCGTGGGCCCTGACCGGGGTGACGTGCTGGCTGAACGTCGCGGCCGGGCAGTCGCTGTCCGCGCGGCTCGCGCACGGAACGATGCCGCTGCTGTGGGTGGTGTTCTCCGAGATCGCCGCGCACGTCTACGCGGTGCGGATCGGGGCCGCGACCGGATCGCGGATGGAGAAGATCCGCCGCTCTCGCTGGCTGCTCGCGTTCCCGTCCACGTTCGCGCTGTGGCGGCGGATGACGCTGTGGGAGGTCACCTCCTACAGCGAAGCGCTTGCGCGGGAGAAGGAGCGGCAGTTGGCCCGTGCGGATCTGCGCGAGACGTACGGGCGGCGGTGGCGCAAGCACACCCCGCGCCGCACGCGGGTGCTGCTCAAGCTGGGCGAACTCGCTCCCGCAGACGAGCAGGCACCCCCGGACGCCGAGCCCGAGCCCGCTTGTGAGGGGGAGCCGAAGCCGAAGCAGCGGCCCCGCCGCAGCAAGGCCAAGGCAACACGCACGCCGGACCAACTGCTCAGTGAGGCCCGGAAGGCCACGGCCGGGTGGTCGGACGCGGAGCTGACCGCGGACCGGATCCGCACCGCGGTGCACGTCTCCGCTGCCAACTCGCGCATGCTGCGGGACACGCTGAAGACGGAGCGTGCGAACAGCGGTGACGTGGGCAACGAACCCGCGGCGGTGGCTGCCTAATGTCCGCGACGTTCGGCAAGTGCTACGACCCGTCCGGCACGACGTACGGGGTGCCCACGTTCCCGTGGCGGTTCGCCCCGGACGGTTATGCCACCCGTCGCCAACTGCGTGCCCGTGGCTTACGGCCCGGGGGCCAGCCGATTGCCGCGCAGGTGATGCGCCGGGCCCGGCGCCGTAAGTCGGGTGCTCTAGTCGCCTACCTCTACCGCGTCGACTGCGCCAAGCCGGTACGGCCTATGACCCCGGCGAAGCGGGCTGCGCTCGCCAAGGCGATGACCGCCCGCCGTACCTGCCCGAAGTGCCGTACGGACGCGGGTTACTGCATTCCGACCTCGCTCGGCATGTGCGTGACCTGTGCCTACCCCGAGGAACAGCTCGCCGCCTGATCCGCATCCACGTGCATGAGGAGTTCTGCTGTGACCAGCCTGACCACCACCATCGCCTGGCCCGCGGACGTGCTGTACCGGTTCCTAACCATTGTGGGAGCCACCGTCGATGTCATTCCGCAGCCGACCAGGGCTCTGCCGGATCGGCACGCGGCCGTCTGCCGGGGCTGCGACGCCACGTACACCAGCGCCGTCGGCGTGAGCCACGACCTCAAGGAGTGGGCGCAGACCCATTCCGGGACCTGCCGCGCCTTGCCCCGCCCCACCGCCTGACCCTGCACGACTTCGCCAAGGGGGGCCCGGACGCCTGCCGTCCAAAGCGCCGTCCGGGCCCCTTCCAACCCCGTGTCCCAGGGAGGGACGTTCAGTGAATCACGACGACGAGAATGAACTCTTCAACCGGCTCGAAGCCGCTTGGGGACTCGACTCAGGGCCCGACTTGGGCGGCGAGGTAGTCGACTTGGGCAAGGCCCGGTCGGCCCGTGCCGAGTCGGCCGACCCCGCAGCCGACCCGTTCGCCGACGCCCTCACCACCGCGTCGGGTGACGGGTCGGGCGACCTCGACACGCCCGTGATGGTGGATGGTCCGCAGCCCGAGGGGCCCGGTTATCTGGGTCGGCTCATGGGTGCGAAGCGGCGGGCGATCGTCCCGCCGTGGCTCCAGTCCACGGCGGAGTTCAAGACCGCGGCCGGTTGGGTCGCCTCGCACTACGGGCACCTGGCCGGGTACCACTCGCTGCGCTCGCCGCTGTATGCCGGTCGCCTCGCTCTCCAGTCGCCGCGTGGCGCTGCCCGGTTCATCGGCGGATCGATGCGCTGGGTCGCCGACCGCGAGGGGGAGCCGGTCCGACTCGCCGCTGTGCGGCGCGAGGACGCAGCCGAGTACCTGAAGCTGTCGCGGCAGCGCGATGGCCGGGTACGGATGCGGACTCTGGTCGCCGTCCTGGCCACCTTCATCGGTCTGGGTGCCGCCCTCGCGCTGTACGTGCTCGCTCCGGGCTGGCTGCAGGCCGTCACGCTCGGCACGGTCATGCTCGCGCTCGGTTCGGCCGGCAGGAAGGCTGACGCGCCGGTCATCACCCGCGCGGTGGAGATGACCAAGGCACCCAAGCTCACCAGTGACATCGTGCTGCGCGCGCTGGGGTCGTTGGGGATTCCGGCGATCAATCAGGCACAGTCCAAGGGCCGGGACGGATTCGCCTTCACCGCCCCGATCACCCGCGACGGTCCGGGCTGGCGCGCCGAGGGAGACCTTCCCTACGGCGTGACCGTGACCGACGTCATCGAGCGCCGCGACAAGCTCGCCTCTGGGCTTCGCCGTCCGCTCGGGTGTGTGTGGCCCGAAGCGGTGCCGGATGAGCACACCGGCCGTCTGGTCTTGTGGGTCGGGGATCAGGACATGTCGACCGCGAAGAAGCCGGTATGGCCGCTGCTCAAGGGCGGCGCGGTCGATCTGTTCAAGGCGGTCGCGTTCGGCACCGACCAGCGCGGACGCTGGGTCGAGATCACGCTTATGTACATCGCGGCCGTCATCGGCGCGATTCCCCGCATGGGCAAGACCTTCCTGCTCCGTCTGCTGCTGCTCATTGCGGCGCTGGATGTGCGCGCTGAGCTGCACACCTACGACCTCAAGGGCACCGGCGACCTTGACCCCGTGGGCGAGCGCGTCTCACACCGCCACCGTGCGGGCGACGATGACGAGGACATCGAATACGCGCTGGCCGACCTGCGCACCCTGCGGCAGGAACTGCGCAGGCGGGCGAAGATGATCCGCTCCCTGCCGCGGGATATCTGCCCCGAATCGAAGGTGACCAGTGAGCTGGCGAACAAGCCGAAGCTGGGTCTGCACCCGATCGTGATCGGGGTGGATGAGTGCCAGGTCTGGTTCGAGCACCCCAAGCACGGCGCGGAGTTCGAAGAGATCTGCACCGACCTGGTCAAGCGCGGTCCCGCAACCGGAATCGTGCTGCTGCTGGCAACCCAGCGCCCGGACGCCAAGGCCCTGCCCACCGGTATCAGCGCCAACGCATCCGCCCGGTTCTGCCTCAAGGTGATGGGCCAGCTGGAGAACGACATGGTCCTGGGCACGTCCAGCTACAAGCGGGGCATCCGGGCCACGATGTTCTCCTGGAAGGACAAGGGCATCCACTACTTCGTGGGTGAGGGAGCGGACGCCCGGATCGTCTCCTCCGTCTACGTCGACGCTCCGACCGCTGAGACGATCGGCATGCGGGCCCGCAAGCTGCGTGAAGCGGCAGGCACACTCTCCGGCCATGCGCTGGGGCTTGAGCCGGAAGCCAGCGAGAGCGCGGCGTATGACCTGCTGCGCGACATCCTCGCCGTCGTCCCCGCCGAAGAGCCCAAGCTCTGGTCCGAAGTAGTCGTGGCCCGTCTCGCCGAGCTACGGCCGGACGTGTACGGCGGCTGGGACCCCGAGGGTCTGGCCGCAGCGCTCAAGCCGCACGGAGTGCCCACCGGCCAGGTGTGGGGCAAGACCGAGGGCGGCAAGGGCGCCAACCGGCGCGGCATCGAACGCGCCAAAGTCACCGCCGCCGTAGCCGAGCGTGACGGAAACCGGGACGCGGGCTGAGTGGAGTTCGCCGCTAGACCTAGCAGCACACCCCGCTAGGTCTAGCGGCACCGCTAGCACCCCAAACAACCCCTGATCAGCCCGCTAGTACCTAGCGGGCTCCCCTCGCCATGCCCTCAAACCCGCCTGAGAGGCACCCCATGACCTCAGTACTGGCCGCTAGCGTGCCGCTCCTCATGCTCACCCTCGGTTACGCCACTGTGTGTGGGGCGAGCCCGTTCGGCAACTGCCGCAAGTGCCGCGGGCTCGGCTTCCAACTCACCTACACCCGCCAGGGCAAGCCCAAGCGCGGCAAGCACTGCCGCCGCTGCGACGGCATCGGCAAACGCATACGCGTCGGCCGCCACCTCTACAACGTCGCCGCCCGCATCCACCGCGACGGCACCCGCTAACCCACCGGAAGGGAATGCCCGATGGCCATCACCGTCTCGCTCGTGGCGCTGTTCGGACTCGTTCTGTTCTTCCTCCTGCGCTCCAAGACCCTCGGCTACGGCGCCGCGTTCATCGCCGTCGTGTTCGGCTTCTACCTCGCCTCCACCGGCGCGGCCCAGCCCGTGAACGACCTCACCACCGCCGTTGTCAACGCCATCGGCGATCTGTAGAGGAGCGCGCGATGAACGAACCGATCCTTGCCCGGCACACGCTCGCCCTGGCCCTGCCGAAAGCCGCGCCCGCGTTCGCCACCTCGACCGTGCTCATCCTCGGCCGGATCTGGAACGCCAACGGGGCCGCACATTCCACCGGCAACGCCGCCCTGATGGTGGTGCTTGCCACCGGGGCCGCGGCGGCTGGCGCTTTCGCCGCTGCCGGTCGCAACGGTGACGGAGTACTCGCCGGAACCGCGTTCGCGGCATCCGGAGGGCTCGCCCTCGCAGGCATCGCCGGATACGCCGACGGCATCTCCCTGCCGCTGCTGCTGTGGGCGCTGGCGACCGCGGTCGCCTACGGGCTCGCCGCCCGCTACTGGCGCACCGACCGCCGCGACACGATCGCCCACGAGCGGCACACCACCGTGCGGCGCGAGGAACACGCGCACATCGAGCGCGTGGAGACGATCCGCGGCCGCACCCAGATCGAGGTAGCCCGCGAAGGCACCGCCTACGCCGAAGCCCTCGCCCAGGCCCTCACCCATCGAGCGATGCTGCCCGGCTTCGACCCGCAGGCTCTGGAAACCGCGGGCCTGCCCGAACTGCCCACCGCTGGGAGGAAATCTGTATGAGCCGCCACACCCTGCCCCGGCGCTCCTCCGCCTACCTCGGCCCGTGGGCCGCCAGCGGCTACAGCGACGAACCGCCCTTCTAGACACGGCTAGGGCGGCCCGCATCTCGCCAAAGTTCCGGGCCGCCCTGATCTCCCGCTCACTTCACAGAACTGGAGACATCCAGCATGACCCATAACCGCAACACCGCGCTGCTCACCGCAGCGCTGGAAGCCGCCGAACACGGGTGGGCAGTCTTCCCGCTCCGTCCCGGTGACAAGCGCCCTGCTCTGCACGGTGAGGCGCAGTGCCCCGGCATTGGGGACTGCGCGGGCGGTCACCGCAAGTGGGAACAGCGCGCCACCCTCGACCCCGACCGCATCCGCGCCGCATGGGCCACGCGCCCGTTCAACGTCGGCATCGCCACTGGCCCCTCAGGGCTACTCGTCGTGGACCTCGACATGCCCAAGCCCAACAGCAATGGGGACACGCCTTGCGGCGTGACGACCTTTACGGCGCTCTGCGAGCGCGCCGGGCAGGCCGTGCCCGCCACGCGTACGGTGCGGACTGCGAGCGGCGGGGCGCATCTGTACTTCACCGCGCCGCCCAGTGTCCGGCTGGCCAATTCGGCCGGCAGGCTCGGCAAGCTCATCGACACCCGGGCATGGGGCGGGTACGTCGTCGCCGCTGGCAGCACCACACCCACCGGCCCCTACACGGTCACCCACCCCGCTCCGGTAGTCCCGCTCCCGGAATGGCTGTGGACCCTTCTGACGACCCGTCAGGCATCGCGGGCACTAACGGCCGTGCCGTCGTCGTCCAAGGGCTCTGCGTACGCCACAGCGGCTCTCAGGGCCGAAATCGCGAATGTGGCGGGCGCTGCCGAGGGCAAGCGCAACTGGACTCTCCTCAGGGCCGCCCGCGCTCTGGGGCGGTTCGTCGCATCCGGCGACCTCGTTCGCAGTGAGGTCGAAGATTCTCTTAATGGCGCGGCGCTGGCGGCCGGTCTGCGGGAGCGCGAGTGCACACCGGTCATCACCAGCGCACTGAACTGGTCGGCCGCCCACAACCCCGGCAAGGCGTCATGAACGCGCCCCGCCATCCGGCCCTTAAGAGCATTCCCGGCACCCCGAGCCGCCCGGCGGCCGCCGAACACCCCGCAGCGCGGACGGCCGTGGGCGTGCCGAAGGGCGTCGCCGAAGGCGTCCCCACTGCTGTTCGCCCTGACCCGCACGCGGTCACCACCGCGACCGAACGGAGGACCGCCGCATGAGCGCACCCGAGACAACCAGCGCGCCAACCATCGACGGGGCCGCGCTGCTCGACGAGGTCGAAGCCTTCCACCGCCGGTTCAACATCTTCCCCACCGAAGCGGCCTACGTCGCCGTCACGCTGTGGGACGCGCACGCGCACCTGCTCGACTGCTTCGACTCCACGCCCCGCATCGCGTTCCTCTCCCCGGAACCGGGGTCCGGGAAGTCGCGGGCGCTGGAGATCGTGGAAACCCTCGTCCCGCGCCCCATGGTGGCCGTGAACGCCTCAGCGGCTGCTCTGTTCCGTGCTGTGTCGGGGCCGGACGGGCGGCCCACGATCCTGTTCGATGAGATCGACACCGTTTTCGGCCCCAGGGCTGGCGACAACGAGGAACTGCGCGGGTTCCTCAATGCCGGGCACCGTCGCACGGGTGTCACCTACCGGTGTGTTGGAGACAGCCAGACCGTGACCCCGTTCCCGTCGTACACGGCCGTCGCGGTCGCGGGCCTCGGCTCGCTGCCGGACACGATCCTGACCCGCTCGATCATCATCCGCATGCGCCGACGGGCCAGGAACGAGAAGGTCGAACCCTTCCGCGCCCGCCTCCACGAGCAGGAAGGAAACGCCCTGCGCGACCGCATCGCCGCATGGGCCGAGCACGCACGCGGATGGGTCATGGGCGCCTGGCCCGAGTTCCCCGAAGGTGTCACCGACCGACCCGCAGACGTATGGGAACCGCTGCTCGCCATCGCGGATGCCGCCGGGGGCGACTGGCCCCAGCGGGCCCGGGAAGCCTGCGTGGCCCTCGTCAAAGCCGCGCAGTACACCGACAAGCACAGCTTGGGCATTCGGCTGTTGACCGATCTGCGGGATCACGTGCTCATCGGCATCGACCGTCTACCCACCATCGCCATTCTGGACCGGCTCAACGCGCTCGATGACGCGCCGTGGGCTGACCTTAACGGCAAGCCGCTCGACAACCGGCGCCTGTCTCGGATGCTCGCCGAGTACATGACCGCCGACAACGAGCCCATCCGTTCCCGGAACATCCGCACTTCTGGCGGTGTCCTCAAGGGCTTCCACGCCAAGGACTTGGAAGACGCGTGGGCGCGCTACTGCCCCCCTCCCCGGGAAACCGCTACATCCGCTACGCCGCTACAGCCCAGCTCAGAGCCCCTGAACCTGTAGCGGCAGCAACCCGTGTAGCGGCTACGCCCCACATCGCGTGATGGGACGTAGCCGCTACACGCGACCTCTCCGCTACAAAAAACCGCCCGCTGACCTGCGATGTAGCGGCGTAGCGGATGTAGCGGACTTCTGAGAAGGGGGCCAAGAGCCCCAGCATGACCGCTTCGCCAAGGAGTCGCACAGTGGCACGTCCTCAGATGCTCAAGCTGGGTGAAGTCCTCGAGGAGATCGACATGAGCCGAGCCGCCTTCTACCGCATGCGCGCCCGGGGCCAGGCCCCGCAGCTGCGCAAGCTCCCCAACGGACAGATTCGCGTGCGCCGTCAGGACCTCGACGCCTGGTGGGAGAGCTGCGAGAAAGCCGCCTGATCCGAAGCACGACCGCGAAGGGGTCCCGCCACGTGGCGGGACCCCTTCGGCATGAAGGAGAGATGATGCACGCCTATGACGTGCGCGTGTGGAGCATCCGCCGCCGCGCCAGCAAGAGCGCCCCGTTCCAACTTCGCTGGACAGTAGGCGGCAAGGTCCACCAAGAGCCGTTCCTGACCAAGACCCTTGCCGACGCGCGCCGGGCCCAACTTGTAACGGCGGCCCGCAGCGGAGAGGCATTCGACACCGAGACCGGACTTCCCGTCTCCGAGCTTCGCCAGCTCAACCGCACGTCCTGGTACACCCACGCTCGGGACCACGTAGCGATGAAGTGGCCCACCGCCGCCGCGAAACACCGCGCGAGCATCGCGGAGAGCCTGACCATCGCGACCATGGCCTTCTGCCCGGACGGCAAGGGCCGCCCGGAATCTGAGCTGCTGCGGCGGGCGCTCTATCAGTGGGCTTTCAACGCCGGTAGGCACCAGGCCGAACCCCCGGAAGCCGAAGCTCAGGCCCTGGCTTGGGCAGAGAAACACGCGCCGGCAGTCGTGGACCTCGACAGCGCCAAGAAGATGCGCACAGTCCTCGATGAGCTGGCGAAGAAGAAGGACGGAAAGGCCGCCGCTCCGAACACGATCCGCCGACGTCGGGCCGTGCTGAGCAACTGCCTACGCCTGGCTGTGGAGAAAGAGCTGCTGCCCAGCAATCCGCTGAACCGCGTGCACTGGGAGCTCCCCAAGGCTATGGAAGAGCTGGACGAGCGGAGCGTGGCCACCCCTGCACAAGCGAGCGCGCTGCTCAAAGCCGTACGCGGCCAAGGCGAGCGCGGTGAGCACCTGGCAGCGTTCTTCGGGTGCATGTACTACGCCGCCATGCGGCCGGAGGAAGTCTCCGTACTCAGCATCGAGCAGTGCACGCTGCCCGAGACAGGATGGGGCCGTCTGGACCTCTCCGGGGCGCGTCCCCAGGTCGGCTCAGGATGGACCGACGACGGAATGCCGTACGAAGAGCGCGGGCTCAAGCACCGCGCCCGACGGACCGTGCGCCGTGTGCCGATCCCGCCCGTTCTGGTGGTGCTGCTGCGACAGCACATCGAGCAGTTCGGCACCGGTGACGACGGCCGTCTTTTCCGTGCCGTTCGCGGCGGACCGATCCGGTCTCAGGAGTACGGGGCCGTATGGAAGGAAGCGCGGCGGCTGGCGCTCTCACCGGCTCAGGTCGCGTCGCCGCTCGCGTTCATCCCCTACGACCTGCGGCACGCCTGCGTGTCCTTCTGGCTGCGCTCCGGGGTGAGCCTCGCCGAAACGGCCCGCCGCGCCGGGCAGAGCATCGCAGTACTTCAGCGCTACTACGCGAAGGTGCTGGACGGAGAGGAAGAACGGATGAACGAACTGATCGACCAGGGCTTTGCCGACCAGGCCAAGGAAGACCCGCCGACGGCCTGAAACCTGGCCACAGGTTGGCCGCACGCGCTGGTCAACAGTGGGATACCGGCGAGACAGGGTGAGACAACGGGAACGCAGAAGGGGTGCCCCTCAGTGAGAGGCACCCCTTCTGACCAGCATCTACGCTGACCTGCGCGGTGGGTGTGGGATTTGAACCCACGGTGACATCGCTGCCACGACGGTTTTCAAGACCGTTCCCTTAGGCCGCTCGGGCAACCCACCCGCGCCCCAGCCACCTGCGGCGGAGCGGGCTACAGACTACCGGCCCCGCGTCACGTGTCGCAGCACTGTTCCTCGGTCGGGCCTTGGGACGAGCAGCTGGAGCGGGCAGCAGTAGGGGCAACCGGTGCCGGCGGGCCGGCGTCAGCTGTCGCCCTTGCGTTCGCCGAGGACGAGATCCGCCGTCTTCTCCTTGCCGTCGCGCTGGAACGTGAGCGTCACCTTGTCGCCGGGCTTGTGGTTCCAGATCTCGCTGATCAGGGTCGGGCCGCTGTCGATCGGCTTGCCGTTGAACTTGGTGATGATGTCGCCCGGCTTGAAACCGGCCTTCGCGGCCGGACCGTTCGCGGACACCGCCGCGGTGCCGCCCGCGCCCTGGGTGGCGATCTTGGCGCCCGAGTTCTTGTCCGTCATGTCGACCGTGGCGCCGATCACCGGGTACACCGGCTTGCCCGTCCTGATCAGCTGCTCGGCGACGTTCTTCGCCTGGTTGATCGGGATGGCGAAGCCGAGGCCGATCGAGCCGGCCTGCGTCTGGCCGAGGCCGCTTCCCGCCGACTGGATCGCGGAGTTGATGCCGATCACCGCGCCGCCCGCGTCCAGCAGCGGGCCGCCGGAGTTGCCCGGGTTGATCGAGGCATCGGTCTGCAGCGCGCTCATGTACGAGTTCTTGCCGCTGGAGCCGTCGCCCGATGCGACAGGCCGGTTCTTCGCGCTGATGATGCCGGTGGTGACGGTGTTCGACAGGCCGAAGGGCGCTCCGATCGCGATGGTCGAGTCGCCGACCGCGACCTTCTCGGAGTCCCCGAGGGCCAGCGGCGCCAGCCCGGAGGGGGCGTTCTTCAGCTTCAGTACGGCGACGTCGTAACCCTGGGCCCGGCCGACCACCTCGGCGTCGTACTTCTTGCCGTTGGAGAAGATCGCGGACAGCGTGCCGCCGTCGGCCGCGGATGCCACCACATGGTTGTTGGTGAGGATGTGGCCTTCCTTGTCGTAGACGAAGCCGGTACCCGTACCGCCTTCGCCCTGGCCACTCTCACCCGTACCGCCGCCGCCCGCCTTCGCCTCGATCGTGACCACGCTGGGCAGCGCCTTGCCCGCGACGGCGGCGACCGTGCCGGGCTCCCGCTTGAAGTCCTTGGGTGCCTCGCCCGCGGAGACCGTGGTCGAGCCGGTCGTGTCGTCGTTGCGCTCGGCGGCCCAGTTGCCGATGCCGCCGCCGACACCGCCCGCGACGAGTGCGGCGAGGAGCACCGCGGCGATCAGCCCGCCGGAACGTTTGCGCGGCTGTTCCGGCACCTGAGCCGGCGCTCCCCAGACGGGACCACCGCTGCCGCCCCCGTAGGAGGGGAGGGCCGGCGGGGGCGGCGGCCATGCGGCTCCCGGTTGCTGCGCACCGGCAGGCACACCTCCGTGCGCCCCCGCCGGCGCGGCAGCGGGTACGGGCCCGGGCAGCGGCGCGGTGGCAGGCTCGGGCTGGGGGGACTGCCCGAGCTGCTCTGCCGCTGCCCGCTCATGAGCCTCACTGTGTGAGGCGTGCGCGTCGCGTGTCCCGTGTGTCTCGGTTCCCGGAGCGGACGCATGCGTGCCATCGGGAGCGGCAGCCGGCACAGGAGGTACGGACGGGGCGGCCGGAACCGCAGTGCCCTCGTTGCCCTCGTTCTCAGTGCTCACAGCTCTTTTCTCCTCAGGTTCCACGTCAGTCTTCAGGTTCCACGTCAGTCTTCGGCTTGCATTCCGCTGTGCAAGTGTCTGCCGTCAGCTTTTCCCAGAGCGCGTCAGGCCACTGTAAGCAGGACCTGTGCGTATGCCCGCAATCCTTTACGTCCGACAAAAGGGACGCATCTTCAGGCTCACCTGACGCGCTCCTCGGCCGTCGGCGGCGCCGGCTCACCGGACGGCTCGCCACTGGCTTGTCACCGGCTCCCCGCACACGCGCCTACCCCGCCACGGTGACACCATGACGCGGTGACCCAAGCACGACAGCACAACATCCAGGTCGTCGCCCACCGAGGCGCCTCCGAAGACGCCCCCGAGCACACCCTGGCCGCGTACAAGAAGGCGATCGAGGACGGCGCCGATGCCCTCGAGTGCGATGTACGCCTCACCGCCGACGGTCATCTCGTCTGCGTCCACGACCGCCGCGTCAACCGCACCTCCAACGGCCGCGGCGCCGTCTCCGCCCTGGAGCTCGCGGATCTCGCCGCCCTCGACTTCGGAACATGGAAGGGCCACGAGGACGCCACGGAGAGTCCCGACTGGGGAGACCCCTCACTCACCTCCGTACTCACCCTCGAGCGACTGCTCGAGCTGGTGGCCGATTCCGGCCGCCGTATCGAGCTGGCCATCGAGACCAAACATCCGACCCGCTGGGCGGGCCAGGTGGAGGAACGGCTGCTCCAGCTGCTCGGGCGGTTCGGCCTGGCGGACCCCGCGACGGCCGGCGACTCGCCCGTACGGATCATGAGCTTCTCGGCCCGCTCCCTGCACCGGGTCGCGGCGGCCGCGCCGAACATCCCCACCGTCTATCTGATGCAGTTCGTGTCCCCGCGGCTGCGCGACGGGCGGCTGCCCGCCGGCGCGCGCATCGCCGGGCCCGGTATCCGGATCGTCCGCAGCCATCCCGGCTATATCGCCCGGCTGCACCGGGCGGGCCATCGCGTCCACGTCTGGACGGTCAACGAGCCGGAGGACGTCGAGCTCTGTGCCCGCCTCGGCGTGGAGGCAATCATCACCAATCGCCCCAAACAGGTGCTGACCCAGTTGGGTCGTCTGTAACCCCGATTACAGGGAGTGCACCGGCGCGTTCGGTCCGTATTCGATCGTTACGAGTGCGTCACTGGCCCCGCCATGGCCGGTTTCCGGTCCAGTCCATTGGGGCATTCACACCGTGGCGTGGGGCAAAGGAGGTCTCGGGGGTGGCGTTGGTGGTGGCACAGGAGGTGCCCACGTCGTCGAGCATGGCCGTACCCCATGGTCCTGCGGGCGTGGGTGAGGCGCGACACCGAATGCGTGAGCAGTTGAGCCGCAGCGGGGTGTCGGAGACGGTCCTCGACGATGCAGTACTGATCCTTTCCGAACTGCTCAGCAATGCCTGCCGGCATGGCCGGCCGCTGGGGCACGCGGAGGTGGGCGACGGCGATGTCCGCGCCGCCTGGCGCATGGACAGAGCAGGCCGGCTGACGGTCGAAGTGACGGACGGAGGCGGTCCGACCCGACCGGTTCCGGCCACGCCTTCGGTCACCGCCCGCGGCGGCCGTGGGCTCAACATCATCAGCGCGCTGGCCCAGGACTGGGGTGTCCGCGACAGCGCGACCGGTGAGGTCACCGTGTGGGTGATTGTCACCGAAGGTCATCGGCGCGAGGATTTCGCTACGCGCGTCGCAGGCCCCAGCTTCGACTTCGGGGGGGCGTACGACGATCTCGACTGAACCGGAACCAACCGCTGTGGGGCGCTGCACCCCCGGGAAGGCGACGGACGGCTAGGCTCGCGCCCGAGACAAGCACCACCGCAGTCGGGAGAGAGCCACACCATGGCCAAGAAGCGCCCCCAGACCAAGGCCGCCAGGCCCCAGGTGACCAACGGCGAGGTTCCGGCCGTCGGGGCCCGTGAGCCCTGCCCATGCGGATCGGGCCGCCGCTACAAGGCCTGTCACGGCCGGGTCGCCGCGCACGCCGTGACCGAGCTGGTCCAGCGCCCCTTCGGCGATCTGGTCGGCGAGTGCGACTGGGTGGCCCTGCGGGAGCTGGTGCCCGCCGCGACCGTCGCGCTGACCCTCAAGGGCGGGCTGCCCGAGGGCGTGCCGTCGGTGACCCTCGCGACCGTACTGCCGATGGCGTGGCCGGCACTGCGCCGCGACGACGGCTCCGTACTGCTCGGCCTGCAGAACGACACCTCGTCCGGCGACCTCAGCCGCCATCTCGCCGACACCCTGCAGCGGGCGCTGGCCGCCGATCCCGGCACCCCGGTCGCCGCGCAGCGCGTGCCTGCCGAAGGACCGCGTCTGCAGGATCTCCTCGACGAGAGCGCCGCCTTCGAGCCGACCGTCCACACCGGCTTCGAGTTCTGGATCCCGGGCTCGGCGGAGAGCGCGTCCCCCGAGGTGGCCGCATCGCTGGAGCGCGCCAACGCCGCGGCGATCCCGACCGTGAAGCTCTCCAGTGTGGACGCCGCTTACTGGTGCGAGACCCCGGAGAAGAACCACCTCCGCTGGGTCATGCCGCACCCCGAGGAGCAGCTCCTCGACGCGCTCGCCCGGCTGCACGCCGCCGGTACGTCCTCACTCGGCGATGGCACCCGGCTGGTCGGCTCCTTCCGCGCACACGGGCTGATGGTCCCGGTCTGGGACCTGCCGAGCGGGATGGGGGCCGAGGAGTGCGAGAAGCCCGCGGCGGAGTTCGCGGAGCGGCTCGCGAAGGCTCTGGAGACCGACGCTCCGCTGACCGCGGAGGAGCGCCGGTCGCGCGGCGGGCTCACCAACCGCCAAGTCACCCTGAGCTGAGAGTGACGGTTTCTGTCGACCGATAGGTGACTCCAGTCACAACTCGCCCTACGGGCCGGTAAATCCCTGTCCGAATACCCGAGATCGAATTTGCGAACTGCCGATCTCTTGTTACGGTTCTAGAAGCCCGGTCGCTGGTGCATCCCCCGTCGCCAGCGACCGGGCGCTTCCATTTCTGCGGAACGGTTCGTTCCGTCAACGGCCCGCAGGGGCGCCGGAGTTACTCCCCCGGACCGCAGCGGCAAGTGCTCTTCTCCCGCACCGTCCGCAGTTGCGAACTCCGCCACCACGGAATAGCCCTCGACAGGGTCGCGAGAGGGCTTACGAGGCGTCTCGCAGACGTCCGGGCGTCATTCGCCCCGACCGCCCAGTTGTTCTGCTGAGTGCGCAGGCCGGGGCCCATAGGAGTGAGTACGGAACCCAATTCCTGGCCCGTCGTATTGCGGCAGTAGGTACGTACTCAGATGGCGCGCCCCTCGGCCGACACGCAGGTCTGCGCCTCGCCCCCGTCCGGAGAGGCGAGTTCCGGCCCACATCGCGCAGTCGTCCGAGGCAGTGGCCCCGGTCACACCAGAGACCTGGACGGTGGGCACCATCGTCGGCTCATGCGCTGTTTTCGGCCCCGTTCATGGACGGGGCCGGCAGGCAGGCCGCGCGGTGAACACCACGGCGGCAGCAGGCCCGATCGTGCGGAGATTCATGGGATCACCGCGCCGATTGCGCGGGAATTCCTCACGCTGGGCCGAAAATAACCGACGGAATGCGGGCGCCCGGGGTAGCCGCGCGCCCAATTCCGGTACAACTCCGTCCAGCGCTTACCCGTACGAGTGACAGAGCTGGACCGTGAGCACTCGAGCCCTCGATCGAGCTCAGTAGGCGAGCCGACTACCGCCGTCCGGTGCGCTGGTGCTCGCCTCGACCAGCGCGTCCACCACCGCCTCCACATCCGGCAGCCAGGGAGCCGCGGATCCCGGCAGCGGCGCGCGCTCCCAGCGCACCTGCCCCGTTCCCGTCTCCGAGGGCGGCAGCACCAGATAGCCGCCCTCGCCGTGGAAGCGCAGCGAACTGGGCACGCAGTCCTTGACGAAGAGCAGTTCGCCGAGCTGTTCAAGGGTGTACGGAGCCACCAGCAGCGACCAGCGGGTCGGCGTCGCGACAACTGGTCCCAGCCGTATGCCCATCCGGTCGAGCGCCGAGAGCGCGAGCGCCCCGGCGACGGCCGGCAGGCTCACCGCGCACGGCGCAAGACCGCCCGTGGCCAGCACGATCGGGGCGGTGGGCCGGTTGGTCCACCACCAACGCACCATCCGCTCGTCGGTCGTCGCGGCCAGGATTGCGGGGTCGAAGGGGTGCGCGCCGGGTACGACGCACTCGGAGTCGGGGCAGGCGCAGCCGCGCCCGCGGTCACCGCGAATACCGGCCGCTTTCAGTCCCACACCAGGGAGTACGGGCCATTGCCACTCGGCGGCGCAGGTGAGCGCCGCTTCAAGCTGTACAGGCCCCCTCTTGCGCCGGAACCGGAGCCTGCGTCGCCTTCCGAGGATCTCGCGCATGAGCGCTCGTTCCTTTCCGTTGAACGCCGAGGTCCACATCACACCATGTGTGCAGCTCTTCACTGTGCGTATAATTCGGCGCATCACCGCCCCTTGCCGGTGGCATGGGCGACCCCCCGCTTCGCCTGCGGCAGGATCGCCGCCCGGGGGCCGAACGTGGGCTGTAGTCCATTAAACGCGTGGCGAGGGGTGGCGCGCGCCTGGCGCTTGTAGTCCCGCTGTAACTTTTCCCCGCCACTCGGGGATGAGGCGCGACCTACGGGCTTTAGGACGCCCGGTCCCGCCGCCAGGTTCCGGGGCGGTCCCAACTGCCCCTGGCCATCACCGTTTACGTACCCATCACGCTTGGAATGACGCTCTGCCGAACGACCTCAGTCGACCCCAGTAGACCGCCATCGGGTGCATTTTTCAGCCAAGTTAACGGTCTCGTAGACACCACCAATCCCACTGGTGCAATGCTGGACATCCCCTTACTTGTGCGTGTACATGTGGATGCATTGATAGCGGCGCAGAATGACATGGGGGTTTGCGATGCTATTGAGCGAAACGCACCAGTCGGAAAGCCGGCTGCCATGAGTGCCCCTCACCTGCCGAAAGTGGCTGGAATCGATTCAGCGGTTCCCGCGCCCACGCACACTGCCCCGCCGCTGCCCGCGGTCCCGGCAGCACCGGCCCCTCCCGGAGCGGTGATTCAGGACCGGCTGGCCGGCTGGGTCTCCGATCTGACCACGCTCCACGAGCTGACCGAGCGCCTGGCCAGGACCGGTTCGCTCGACGACGCCCTCCATGAACTGCTGCGCGCCGGGGCCGCCCTGGTCGGCGCCCCCCGCGGCATGATCGTCCTCGAACCGTCGCACGCCACCTCACGGGCCGAATGCTTCGAGTCGGACAGCGGCCCCGCCCTCACCAAGGGCCTCGGGCTCACCCATGCCGAGCTCGGCCATATCGAGACAGTGCCGCGCGGCGCCACCGCATACGGCCGGATCCTGGACGGCAGACTCCCGGACGGGCAACCAGGGCCCACCGGTCCGCCGGAGGCCGTCGCCAACGCCGACCTCCTCGGCGACGAGACGCTCGACCCCCGACACCGCGAGGTCGCCGTCCGCCTCGGGTATGCCGCCAGCTACACCGTGCCGCTCGCCTCCCGGGCGGCCGGGACCCTCGGCGCGGCCGTCTGGATGTACGACGAGCCGGCCGCTCCGGTGGAGCGCCAGTGCCATCTCGTCGGCCTCTACATGCGGTACGCCACCGAGCATCTGGACCGTCTCCTCGAGCTGGAGCACGCCCGCGCCACGGTGGCGACCGTTGCCGAGGAACTGCTGCCCAGCCGACTGCCCCGGGTGCCCGGCGTCCAGCTCGCCGCCCGGCACCGCACAGGACCGCACGGCGGCGGAGACTGGTACGACGCGCTGCCGCTGCCCGAGGGCGCGCTGGGGCTCGCCGTCGGATCGGTCAGCGGCTCGGGACCGAGCGCGCTGGCGGCGATGGGACGGCTGCGCGCCTCCCTGCGCGCGTACGCCGTGATGGAGGGCGAGGATCCCGTCGCCGTACTCTCCGATCTGGAGCTGCTGCTGCGGCTGACCGAACCCGCGCGCACCGCCACCGCGCTCTTCGCCTACGCCGAACCGGCCCGGGGAAAGATCGTGCTGGCCGGGGCCGGTCACACCCCGCCGCTGATGGTCGGCGAGCGGCGCACCGAGTTCGTCGAGACATCCCTGTCGGCGCCGCTGGGAATGCTCGCCTGCTGGGAGGCGCCGAGCGTGGAGCTCGCGCCCGAGCCTGGAGAAACGGTGCTGCTGTATACGGACGGGCTGCTGCGGCATACCGGAGATCCCATGGACCGGGCCTTCGCGCGGCTGCACGCAGCGGCCGTGAGCGTGCCCAAGGCCGCCCGCGACGATCCGGCGGCGATCGCCGATCACGTGCTGCGCACGGTGCTGCCCAAGGGGCTCAACGAGGCCGAGACCGGTGAGGACGTGGTACTGCTCGCCGCCCGTTTTGACTGATTTCCCACACGTTTTCCACAGGGCTCAGGGCCGTCTTCCCGTCGCACATACGATGGAAGGCGGTCCAGTGTCGTATCGAGGAGGCAGACGTGGCCGAGGAGCTCACCCCGGCGGAATCCGATCTTGCTGCTGACGCAGCAGGCCCGGAAGAAGAAGAGCAGCCGATCAAGCAGCGCAAGAACGGCCTGTACCCGGGCGTCTCCGACGAGCTCGCGGAGAACATGACGACCGGCTGGGCCGATACCGAGCTGCGCGATCTGGAGCCCATCGCGCAGGCCTCGCACACGGCCGCCCGCCGTGCTGCGCTCTCGGCGCGCTTCCCCGGCGAGCGCCTGGTGATCCCCGCGGGCAATCTGAAGACCCGCTCCAATGACACGGAGTACGCCTTCCGCGCCTCCACCGAGTACGCCTACCTCACCGGCGACCAGTCCGAGGACGGCGTCCTGGTACTCGAGCCGACCGCCGACGGGCACCGGGCGACCATCTGTCTGCTGCCCCGCTCCAACCGCGAGAACGGCGAGTTCTGGCTGTCCGGCCAGGGCGAGCTCTGGGTCGGCCGCCGCCACTCCCTCAGCGAGGCCGAGCAGCTGCTGGGCATCCCCGCCAAGGATGTGCGCGAGCTGCCCGAGCAGCTGCGCCAGGCGACCGGCGCGGTCCGCGCCGTACGCGGGCATGACGCCGGCATCGAGGCGGCGCTGACCGACAAGGTCACCGCGGAGCGCGACGAGGAGCTGCGCGTCTATCTCTCCGAGGCGCGTGCCGTGAAGGACGAGTTCGAGATCGGCGAGCTGCAGAAGGCGTGCGACTCCACCGCGCGTGGATTCGAGGACGTCGTCAAGGTCCTGGACAAGGCCGAGGCGACCAGCGAGCGCTACATCGAGGGCACCTTCTTCCTGCGCGCCCGCGTCGAGGGCAACGACATCGGTTACGGGTCGATCTGCGCGGCGGGCCCGCACGCCACCACCCTGCACTGGGTGCGCAACGACGGCCCGGTCCGCTCCGGCGAGCTGCTGCTGCTGGACGCCGGCGTGGAGACCCACACCCTCTACACCGCCGACATCACGCGCACCCTGCCCATCAACGGCCGCTTCAACGAGCTGCAGCGCAAGATCTACGACGCGGTGTACGAGTCTCAGGAAGCGGGCATCGCGGCGGTGAAGCCGGGCGCCAAGTACCGCGACTTCCACGACGCCTCACAGCGCGTGCTCGCTGAGAAGCTCGTCGAGTGGGGTCTGGTCGAGGGCCCGGTGGAGCGTGTCCTCGAACTGGGTCTGCAGCGCCGCTGGACGCTGCACGGCACCGGCCACATGCTCGGCATGGACGTCCACGACTGCGCCGCCGCGCGCACCGAGGCGTACGTCGACGGGACGCTGGAGCCCGGCATGTGCCTCACGGTGGAGCCAGGTCTCTACTTCCAGGCGGACGATCTGACGGTGCCGGAGGAGTACCGCGGCATCGGCGTCCGGATCGAGGACGACATCCTGGTCACCGAGGACGGCAACCGGAACCTGTCGGCGGCGCTGCCGCGGCAGGCGGACGAGGTCGAGGCCTGGATGGCCTCGCTCAAGGGCTGACCGGACGACGGATACGGCGGAGGGCGCGCGGCTCAGGACACCTTGAGCAGCGCGTCCTCCCGCCACTTCAGGATCTTGTCGAAGCTGACCACCGCGCCCCGGCCCGGCCGGTTGCGAAAGTGGACATGGTCGGCGAGCTGCTCGATCAGACAGAGCCCGCGGCCGCTCTCCGCGGTCGGCGAGGCCGGCGTCATGGCGTACGCGCACTGCCCGCCGTGCCGCATCGGAAAGCCCGGACCCGAATCGGCCACTTCGATACGGCATGTCTCGCCGTCCAGATATGCGGTCACCCGGTACGCCGACGAGGCTTCGCCGGACCCCCGGTCACCGCCGTGCTCGACGGCATTCGCGCAGGCTTCGCTCAGCGCGACCGAGAGATCGTACGAAATATCAGGATCAACCCCCGCGGTCTCCATCGTGCCGAGCAGCAGCCGACGGGCGAGCGGAACGCTCGCAGCTTCGCGCCTCAAGTGGAGAGACCACCAGATGCTCATGCTCCAGCCTCCTGGCTGCGCCTCGACATACCGATACGTATTGCCGCAAGACGCGGTCCGTAAGCACACAGTTGACGTGATTCCGCTCATTCGGCGGATGCGCCCCCCGAGCGCGCCGGTGTATGTCGGAAAAGGGGATCTTCCGGACCTGCCGTATGGGCCGTCCCACCGCAGTGCGATGATGGCCCGGCCATGTCGTCCATCCCCGTTGCACGCGCCGGAGCCGGTCTACGGCTGCTGAGGGCCGCGGTGTTCACCGCGGTCTGTGTTGTGCTGTCCGCGACGGGACATGCGCTGGCCGCCTGTGCGGCCGTCCCCTGGTGGACGCTGGCGTTCGGTTTCCTCGCGGTGTTCGCGCTGGTCGCGCCGTTCGCCGGACGGGCGCGCTCACTGCCGTCCATCGCCGTCGCGCTGACCGTCGGACAGCTCGCTCTGCACACTCTGCTCGGCCTCGGGCAGCAGCATCAGCTGCGGCTGGCGCCGACGGCCGACGACGCGCTGATCAGGATGGCCGCGAAGCTGGTGTGCGGCGCGGGCGCCTCGTCCCTGAGCCACACCGACGCGCAGCGGATCGTCACCAACGCGGGCATCGCTCCGGCGGGGCACAGCGCCCACGTTCATATGGCGCAGACCGCCGCCGCATCGCCCGAGCTGCTGCCGACCCTCCCCATGATCCTGGGGCATCTGCTGGCCGCGCTCGCCACCGGCTGGCTGCTGCGGCGCGGGGATCTGGCGCTGCTCCGGCTGATCAGGCTCTCTGCCGACTCGGCGCATGAGGTGGCTCAGGCGGCGTGGCTGCGTTCGCTGCGTGCCGCGCTCGTTCTCGTACGGGCGCTGCGTGCCGGTCTCCAGGGGGCGCCCACGGTCGATCCGCGCGCTCCCCGGCCGTCCTCCGGTCCGCCGCCGCCACCGGCCGGTGAGGCGCTCCAGCACACGGTGATCAGGCGCGGGCCTCCCGCCCGCCTCGCTCTCGCAGCCTGACGCGGCCCACTCGACGGGAGTGGTGTCGCGGTGCCCGCGCACCCGTATGCGCCGGCACTCACTCGCCTCTCCTGATCCGGAGTGTCTTCTGCCATGAACGTTTCCCGTATCGCGCTCGCGACCGGCATCGCCGCCTCCTCCGTACTGCTGCTTTCCGGCACCGCCTTCGCGCACGTCAGCGTGCAGCCGCAGGGCGAGGCCGCCAAGGGCGGCTACGCGACGGTCAACTTCAAGGTCCCCAACGAGCGCGACAACGCCTCGACAGTGAAGCTCGAGGTCAACCTCCCCACCGAGCACCCGCTGTCGTCCGTGATGCCGCAGCCTGTGCCCGGCTGGAAGGTCGAGGTCACCAAGTCCAAGCTGGCCAAGCCGCTCCAGGTGCACGGCAAGCAGATCACCGAGGCGGTCTCCAAGGTCACCTGGACGGCGGACGGCTCCAAGATCGGGCCCGGCCAGTTCCAGCAGTTCCCGCTCTCTCTCGGCAAGCTTCCCGAGGACGCCGACCAGTTGGTGTTCAAGGCCCTCCAGACGTACGACAACAAGGAAGTCGTGCGCTGGATCGAGGAGGCGAAGGAGGGCGCCGCGGAGCCCGAGTCGCCCGCGCCCGTCCTGAAGCTGTCCGCCGCCACCGGGGACGAGCACGGCGGCGGCGCGAAGGACGCGTCCGCGAAGGACGGCAAGAACGCCGGTCATGACGAGGACACGAAGTCCGAGGAGGCCTCGGACAGCAGCAGCGACACCACGGCCCGCATCCTGGGCATCGTCGGCATTCTCGTCGGTGTCGCGGGTGTTGCCTTCGGCGTCCTGGCCGGACGCCGCCGCACGTCCTGATGCGCCGCCCGACGCTTCGTACATCACATTTGGGATATTTCTCCATGCGTAAGAAGACTGTGCTCGCGGCCACGCTCGTCGTGGCCGCCGGGCTCACGCTGTCCGCCTGCGGGGGCGGAGACGACTCGGCCAAGAGCCCCTTCGCCGATGTCTCCGCCAAGGCGAACCGGCCCGCGACCCTGCTCGACCAGCCCTACACCAAGCCGAACCTCGTCCTGACGGACACCCACGGCAAGAAGTACGACCTGCGCGAGCAGACCAAGGGCAAGCCGACGCTGATCTACTTCGGCTACACGCACTGCCCCGACGTCTGCCCGCTGACGATGAGCAATATCGCCATCGCCAGGAAGAAGCTCCCTAAGGCCGACCAGGACAAGCTCCAGGTCGTCTTTGTCACCACCGACCCGGAGCGGGACACCGCGGCCGAGCTCGCCAAGTGGCTGCCGAGCGCAGGCGATCCGTCCTTCACCGGTCTCACCGGCGACTTCCCGACCATCCAGGCGGGCGCGCGCCAGATCGGCATCGGTATCGACCCGCCGAAGAAGGAGAAGGACGGCACGGTCGTCTCCATGCACGGCGCGCAGGTCATCGCGTTCTCCCCGAAGACCGACGCGGGCTACGTCCTGTACAGCCAGGACACCACGGCGGACGACTACGCCAAGGACCTGCCGAAGATCATCCGTGGAGAGAACCCGTGAGCCGCCGTTCGACTCTCGCCGGCGTCATAGCCCTGAGCGCGGGGCTGGCGCTGGCGGGCTGCTCGTCCGACGGCGCGCCCGAGTTGAAGGTCAATGGTGCCTTCATGCCACAGCCCGTCAGCGACGACATGGCAGCCGGGTTTCTGACGGTGCACAACAGCGGGGGCACGGCCGACAAGCTCACCTCCGTCACCAGCGACCTCTCCGACGACATCACGATCCATGAGTCCAAGGACCAGAGGATGCAGGAGGTGAAAACCTTCGACGTACCGGCGGACGGCGAACTCAATCTCGAACGGGGTGGAAACCACATCATGTTCATGAAGCTCAAGCAGCAGCCGAAGCAGGGCGAGAAGGTCACCTTGGAGCTGCGCTTCGAGAAGTCCGGCCCGATCAAGGTCGAACTTCCCGTGAAGGAACCCACCTACAGCCCGAAGAAGCACTGAGCACCGAGGGACTGATCACGCCATGACAGCCACCGCCCCGCGCTTCGGCCCTTCACCGGTCCGGCTGCTGCTCGCCGCGACCGTGCTCCTCGGCACGCTCATCGGCGCACTCCTGGCCGGCGCGAACCCCGCGTCGGCCCACGCCGCACTGACCGGGAGCAACCCGAAGGACGGGGCGGTGGTCGCCACCGCCCCGGGCAACGTCACGCTCACCTTCTCCGAGCAGGTCGCCATGGGCGACGACTCGATCCGGGTCCTCGAACCAAGCGGCAAACGCGCGGACAAGGCCAAGGTCCGCGACCTCGGCACCGGCGGCAAGGTCATGTACGGCGTCGATCTGCTGCCCGGACTGCCCAACGGCACGTACACCGTGGCCTGGAAAGCCGTCTCCGCCGACAGCCATCCGGTCTCCGGAGCCTTCACCTTCTCCATCGGAGCGCCCTCCAAGACCACCGCCGCCGTGCCCGACCAGAAGGCCGGCGGAGGTGTGGTCGGAATCCTCTACGACATCGCGCGCTACGCCTCGTACGCCGGTTTCGTACTGCTCACCGGCGGCGCGGCCTTCGTCCTCCTCTGCTGGCGGCGCGGCGCTTCCGTAAGGCCGCTGCAGCGCCTGGTCGTCCAGGGATGGGTGACGCTCACCGCGGCCACCCTTGCGCTGCTCCTGCTGCGCAACCCCTACACCGGCTCCGGAAAACTGGCGGACACCTTCGACCTCGGCGGGCTGCGGGACGTCCTTCAGACCAAGACCGGGGCCGCGCTCAGCTCCCGGCTGATGCTGCTCGGGGCCGCCGCACTGTTCATCGCCGTGCTCTTCGGCGCGTATGCGAAGCGGGAGGACGAGACCGAAAAGAAGGATCTGACCTTCGGTCTTGCCATCGGCGGCACGGTCGTCGCGGCCGGGATCGCCGGGACCTGGGCGCTGTCGGAGCATGCATCGACCGGTATCCAGCCGGGGCTCGCGATGCCCGTGGACGTACTGCATCTGCTGGCCGTCGCGACCTGGCTCGGCGGGCTCGCGGCGCTGCTGACCGCGCTGTACCGGGCGCCGTCGATCGAGCGCGCGGCGGTGCGGAGCTTCTCGAAGGTCGCGTTCGGCAGCGTCATGGTGCTCGCCGCGACCGGGATCTACCAGTCCTGGCGGCAGGTCGGCTCGTGGTCGGCGCTGACCGGGACGACGTACGGACAGCTGCTGCTGGCCAAGGTGGCGCTGGTTGTTGTCATGGTCGCCGTGGCGTGGATCTCGCGGCGGTGGACGGCGCAGCTCAGTGAGACGCGGGCGGCCGAAGCCCGGACCGACGAGGCCGAGCGGGAGCCGGTGACCGTCCCCGAGAACGCGGACGTCGAGGAAGCGGAGGTCTCGCAGGTCTCGGAGCTCGCGCAGGTCTCGGAGGTCTCGCAGCTCTCGGAGCTCGCGCAGGTCTCGGAGGTCTCCGCCGCCCCGGAGCGGGCGGCTCAACTCGCCCGCCAGAAGGCCGCGGTGGCGACGGCGGAGAAGAAGCGGAACCGGGACGCCGATCCCGAGCGCTCCGGACTGCGCCGTTCCGTGCTGGCCGAGGCAGGCATCGCGGTGATCCTGCTGGCCGTGACGACCGTGCTGACGAGCACCGAACCCGGCCGTACGGAGGAAGAGGCGGCCAAGGCCGGAAGCACTCAGGCGGCCGCCACCGTGCCCCAGGGGCCGACCGAGATCAAGATGCCCTTCGACACCGGCGGCCGGAGCGGCAAGGGCACGGTACGGCTCACCTTCGATCCGGCCACCTCGGGCGCCAACGAGATGCACGTCTGGGTCGAGCGGCCGGACGGAAAGCCGCTGGACGTGGCCGAGGTGAAGGTCGCCTTCACGCTCAAGGCCAAGCAGATCGGTCCGCTGCCGATCACCCCCGACCGCATCACTGCCGGACACTGGAGCGCGGCCGCGGTCCAGATCCCGATGCCCGGCGACTGGCAGGTCCAGGTGACCGTACGGTCCTCCGACATCGACCAGACGACCATCGACAAGAACATCAAGATCGGCTGACATACCCGTGAGTGACCCTGTGCGCGACAACGACATCTCCAGGCGGCGGCTGCTCGGCACCGTGGGCGCCGGCGCCACCGGTCTTGCGCTGGGCGCTGCGGGCGGCGCCGCCGCGTACGCCGGCGCGGCAGGCGAAGCCCCGGCCGCGCTGAGCACCGTCGGCGCGACCGGCATCGCCTTCCACGGCGAGCACCAGGCGGGCATCACCACGCCCCTGCAGGCGTGCGGCCATCTGATCGCCTTCGACCTGGCGCCGGGCGCGGGCCGCAAGGAGGCGGCCGCGCTGATGCGCCGCTGGTCCGCGCTCGCGAGCCAACTGATGGCGGGCAGGGCGGCCGGCGACGGCGACACAGGCGTCGCGCTGGACGCCGGGCCCTCTTCGCTGACCGTCACATTCGGCTTCGGCCGCACCTTCTTCGACCGTACGGCGCTGGTGGCACAGCGGCCGCCGGAGCTGGATCCGCTGCCCGCCTTCTCCTCCGACCAACTGGACGCCAAGCGGTCCAACGGCGATCTGTGGGTGCAGATCGGCGCGGACGACGCGCTGGTCGCCTTCCACGCACTGCGCGCGATCCAGAAGGCGGCCGGGGACGCGGCCCGGGTGCGCTGGCAGATGAACGGCTTCAACCGCTCGCCGGGCGCCACCGGAAAGCCGATGACCGCACGCAATCTGATGGGCCAGCTCGACGGAACGGCCAATCCGAAACCGTCCGAGGCCGACTTCGACAAGCGGATCTTCGTTCCGTCCGAGACGTCGGGGACGAAGTACGACTGGCTGGCAGGAGGCTCGTACGCCGTTGTACGACGCATCCGGATGCTGCTCGACGACTGGGAGCGGCTCTCGCTGAAGAAGCAGGAGCTGGTCATCGGCCGGCGCAAGTCCGACGGCGCCCCGCTGACCGGCGGAACCGAGACCACCGAGCTCGCGCTGGACAAGACGGGGCCCGACGGGAAGCTGGTCATTCCGGACAACGCCCACGCCCGGATCTCGGCTCCGGAGCAGAACGGCGGTGCGGCCATGCTGCGTCGGCCGTTCTCCTTCCACGACGGGATCGGCGCGGACGGAACGCCGGATGCGGGGCTGCTCTTCGTCTGCTGGCAGGCCGATCCGCTGCGCGGCTTCGTACCGGTGCAGCGCAAGCTCGACCGGGGCGACGCGCTGTCGGCGTTCATCCGGCACGAGGCGAGCGGGCTGTTCGCGGCGCCTGGCGGGGCACGGACCGGCGAGTACGTGGGCCAGCGGCTTCTGGAGTCGTAAGGATCGCGGGCCCTTCGGATCTCGGGCCCATTAGGGTGACGGTATGTCGGCCACGCGCTTCACGTATCTCGGTCCCGAGGGGACCTTCACCGAAGCCGCCCTGCGCACGCTTCCCGAAGCAGCCACCCGCGAGCTCGTCCCGATGCTGTCCGTGCCCGCGGCGCTGGATGCCGTACGGAACGGCGATGCCGCGGCCGCCCTCGTACCGATCGAGAACTCCGTGGAGGGCGGCGTCACCGCGACCCTCGACGAGCTGGCCTCCGGACAGCCGCTGATGATCTACCGCGAGGTGCTGCTGCCGATCGCCTTCGCGCTGCTCGTGCGGCCGGGCACCAAGCTCTCCGAGGTGAAGACGGTGACCGGCCATCCGGTCGCCCAGCCGCAGGTGCGCAACTGGCTGCGGGCGAATCTGCCGGACGCGCTCTGGGAGTCGGCCGCGTCGAACGCGGACGGGGCGCGGCTGGTGCAGGAGGGGCGGTACGACGCGGCCTTCGCGGGCGAGTTCGCGGCCGCGACGTACGGACTCGAGCCGCTGGTCAGCGAGATCCATGACGCGGAGAACGCGGAGACGCGTTTCGTGCTGGTGGGCCGGCCCGCCAGGCCCGCGGCGCCGACCGGCGCTGACAAGACCTCGGTGGTCATCTGGCTGGGCGACGACCACCCGGGTGCACTGCTGGAGCTGCTCCAGGAATTCGCGGTGCGCGGGGTCAACCTGATGCTGATCCAGTCCCGGCCGACCGGAGCGGGCATCGGGAACTACTGCTTTGCCGTGGACGCCGAGGGCCATCTCTCGGACCGGCGGGTGGGCGAGGCGCTGATGGGGCTGAAGCGGATCTGCCCGAAGGTGCGGTTCCTCGGTTCGTATCCGCGGGCGGGTGTGGCGGTGGAGGACGTACGGGCGCTGCGCGCGGGGACCTCGGACGCCGAGTTCACGGCCGCGTCGGACTGGCTGGCGCGCTGCCAGGACGGCCGGGCCTGAGCGGTCGGTGCTGAGGCATCAGAGCAGCCGGTCCTACCTGCACATTTTCGTTGTCCACAGAAGTTATCCACAGGCATGCTTCTCGACCTGGGGACAAGTCGACAACAGAGGGCGACATGGTCGACATATCGGCTCACTCACCCCACTTCCCTCCACAGAACGGCAGGTTGCCCCGTGTCACCTCAATTCCATTGATCAACCCTTTGGAGCGAGGAATTCCCACCCGAATGAGCGCGTGGGGTGGGTTTGGGTGAGGAATCCTTCGACCCACGCAGGGCTTTCGGAACGATCTCTTCCGTAGTCCACAGATCCCCCACACAGGCTGTGGATAACTTTACGAAGGCCCGCATCCCTGTGGACAAGGGATGCCCGAATCCCGGACACGGCAAGGGGAGCAGGTCAATGCGGGCGCTCATCGGGTGCCCCATTTCGGCGAATAGCGTCCTGTTTATTGACGCTTACGCCGGTGATTTACCCGCACCTTTCTAAATTCGGGGCAATTCGGGCAAAGTGACACGCAAGGCTATATCGAGTGAGGTGGCGCGAGTCCGCACCGGTAGCCTGGTGGGGTGATTGACCTTCGCCTGCTTCGTGAGGACCCCGACCGTGTTCGCGCCTCCCAGCGCGCCCGTGGAGAGGACGTCGACCTCGTCGACGCCCTGCTCTCCGCCGATGAGCGCCGCAGGTCGTCCGGCCTTCGCTTCGACGAACTGCGCTCCGAGCAGAAGTCGCTCGGCAAGCTCATCCCCAAGGCCACTCCGGAAGAGCGCGCCGAGCTGCTGAAGAGGGCCGAGCAGCTGAAGGCCGACGTAAAGGCGGCCGACGCCGCACAGAACGAGGCCGACGAAGAGACCAGGCGGCTGCTGCTCCAGCTCGGGAACATCGTCCACGAGGACGTCCCGGTCGGCGGCGAGGAGGACTTCGTCGTCCTCGAGACGCACGGCACGATCCGCGACTTCGGCGCCGAGGGCTTCGCGCCCAAGGACCACCTTGAGCTCGGCGAGGCGCTCGGCGCCATCGATGTCGAGCGCGGCGCGAAGGTGTCGGGCTCACGCTTCTACTACCTGACGGGCGTCGGCGCGCTGCTTGAGCTCGCGCTGGTCAACGCCGCGATCGCGCAGGCCACAGAGGCCGGCTTCATCCCGATGCTGACCCCGGCGCTGGTCCGCCCGCGCGCCATGGAGGGCACGGGCTTCCTCGGCCAGGCTTCGGAGAACGTGTACCACCTGGAGAAGGACGACTACTACCTGGTCGGCACCTCCGAGGTCCCGCTCGCCGCGTACCACATGGACGAGATCATCGAGGCCGACAAGCTGCCGCTGCGGTACGCGGGCTTCTCGCCGTGCTTCCGCCGCGAGGCCGGCACGTACGGCAAGGACACCCGGGGCATCTTCCGGGTGCACCAGTTCGACAAGGTCGAGATGTTCTCGTACGTCGCTCCCGAGGACGCGGAGGCCGAGCACAAGCGTCTGCTTGACTGGGAGAAGCAATGGCTGACCGGCCTCGAGCTGCCCTTCCAGGTGATCGATGTGGCCACCGGCGACCTGGGTTCCTCGGCCTCGCGCAAGTACGACTGCGAGGCGTGGATCCCGACCCAGGGCAAGTACCGCGAGCTGACCTCCGCGTCGAACTGCGACAGTTTCCAGGCCCGACGGCTCTCGGTCCGGATGCGTGACGGCAAGAAGGTGCAGCCGCTGGCGACGCTGAACGGCACGCTCTGCGCCGTACCGCGCACGATCGTGGCGATCCTTGAGAACCACCAGCTGGCCGACGGTTCGGTGCGGGTGCCCGAGGTGCTCCGTCCGTACCTGGGGGGACGAGAGATCCTGGAGCCGATCTCCAAGTGAGCCCCGCCCCCTTTCCGTACAAGCTTGTCGCGACCGATCTCGACGGCACGCTGTTGCGTGGCGACGACACGGTCTCGGAGCGCACGCGCGACGCGCTCGCCGCGGCCACCGCGGCGGGCGCCGCGCACATCATCGTCACCGGGCGTGCTGTGCCGTGGACCCGGCACATCCTGGACGACCTGGGGTACGACGGCCTCGCGGTCTGCGGCCAGGGCGGGCAGGTCTACCACGCGGGTGAGCACCGGCTGCTGACCTCGGTGACGCTGGACCGGCAGCTGGCCGGACTCGCGCTCTCCAAGATCGAGGCGGAGGTCGGGCCGCTCGCGGTGGCCGCGAGCCGCGACGGGCTGGACGGCGAGGTGCTGGTCGGTCCTGGTTATCGGGTGCAGGAAGGCCCGCTGCCCGTGGTGGCGTTCGAGGACCCGGCCGAGCTGTGGTCCGCGCCGCTGAGCAAGGTGTTCATCCAGCATCCGGAGCTCGGTGACGACGCGCTGGCACAGGCTTCCAGGGCGACGGTCGGCAGCCTGGTGGATGTGGTGGTTGCGGGGCCCGGCATCGTCGAGATACTGCCGCTGGGGCTGAGCAAGGCGACGGGGCTCTCGCTGGCGGCGCGGCGGCTGGGGCTGCGGGCCTCGGACACGATCGCGTTCGGTGATATGCCGAACGACATCCCGATGTTCGGCTGGGCCTCGCACGGTGTGGCGATGGCCAACGCGCACGACGAACTGAAGGCCGTGGCGGACGAGATCACGGCGTCGAACGAGCACGACGGCATCGCGGTGGTGCTGGAGCACTTGCTCGGCTGAGGCGGAAGAGGTGGGGGTCGAACCCACACGGGCATTCACATGCCCCAACACTTTTCGAGAGTGCGGCCGGCGCCTGCTGTCGGCTGGCTCTTCCCGTGGGTATTGCGTGACTGCCGGACGGGCGACTGCGCAACTGTCGGACCGGGCGGCTTCGTGACCGCGTGACCGCGTGACTGCGTGACTGCGTGACTGCGTGACTGCGTGACTGCGTGACTGCGTGACTGCGTGACTGCGTGACTGCGCGGAGGATGCGCGGATCGAACGCGCGCGGGGTTCACGGCCCCGACGACGGCTTAGCAAGCCGCTGCCTTACCACTCGGCCAATCCTCCGGGAGGGGGCGGCCCGCGCGGATGCGCGCTCGAAGCGGCCGCCCCCGGACAGTCCCCCTGGGCGGCTCGGCGGAGTGGTCGGTGGCTACTCCGCTGCCTGCCCGGGGCTGCCCTGACGGGAGCTCGACGGACTCGCACTCGTACTCTCGGTCATCGCCGCGCTCCTCTCCCGGTAGGTGACGCCGGCCGCACTGGCGTGCTCCGGCTCAACTACTGTGCCTCGGACAGCGGTTCGATGCCACCGAATTACGGTCCGGACGCGGCTCGGTCCGTCCTTGCCGTCGCACGTCAGCGGCCAGCAGACCAGGCCGATGGCGAGAGCGATCGCATGGCCGAGGTCGGTGTAGGTGCCGACGGTGGCGAGCGGCAGACCGAAGAAGGCGAGCGCACCGGCGAGATAGAGCCAGCGCCAGGGCCGCGGAATGCGGTAGGTGAGGATGCCGACCGACGCGGCGAGCCCGTAACTCACCCCGATGTCCACCACATGCGCCATCCGCCGCGGCTCCCCTGCGGCAGCCGTTGTGCGGGGTATCAGCGGCGCTTACGGCGCCGGCTGCGCTGCAGCTCCCTCAGTTGATGGGCGAAGTCGTCCATCCTCCGGTCCATCCGCCGCATGTCGTCGGAGAGATCGCAGAGCCGGTTGCTCATGGCCCCGACGACCTGGTTGGTGGCGTCGAGCCGCCGGTCGAGCCGGACGGAGATCCCGTTGATGACCGGACCGAGATCCTGAAGCGCGTGCCCAACGGTGTCCAGGTTCGCCTCGACCTTGGTGACACGTCGGTCGAGAGAGGCGTAGTCCTGGCGCCGGCCACCGGCCTCCTCGGCGTCGAGGAGGTACGTGCGGACGCAGCGGGCGATGTCGCTGTCGCGAAGCAGCATCGCGACATTGAGCACCGTGCGGCGGGTGTAGAGCCTGAGGTGCGCGCGCCCCTGTGGATAACTTTCCTTTGAAGTGTTCAAGTTGAACACTTCAAAAGACTGCAGCTCAGAGCCCTTGAGCGTGACCATCCCGTTGGCTTCCAGCTCGTCCCGATGACGCCTGGCGATGTTGTGCACAGTGCCCCTGTGGACCTCGAAGTAGCGAGCGACACCCTCGGTGGTGACATGCATGTCGTCCGGGAGCATGACAAGCGCCTTCACCTTGTCCAGGACTTCAACACGCCCTTGATGCTCCACGCGCAGCGCGCGCGACTCGAGCAGGGCGACTTCCGATGGCATGAGCAATGCCTTCCGTTCGTGAAACCGATCATGGACGGCCCTCTCCCCGGGCACAGGGGTGGAGGTCGGCTCACGGTGCTGCTCACCCAATGACCGGCCCGGCTTTCGATCCGGCACCGGCAATCCCCAATTTCACGAACTCTCGTCGCTACGAACTCCAGTTGCCTCCACGCACAGTGGACAACGAACCGATAAACGCACAGCTACGCGGATATGCGTCAACCCCCGCCCACCGGACGGGGGTTGACTTACAAACGCGATGCTCTACGGTCACTCCTCGCCGGCGAGCTTCAGCACCCGCAGCTTCTGCCCCGCATACCAGGTCGCCACCACCGTGACCCCCACCAGCAGTGCCACCGCCAGCGGCAGGCCCACGTCCGAGCCGATCAGGCCCTCGCCGCCGATCTTCTCGGCGAGCGACAGCGACCACTGCTGCACACTCAGCGTGCGCGCGCCCGAGACCAGGCTGCCGAACAGCGTCTCCCAGACCAGCGCGTAGACGAGCCCTATGACCACCGCGTGCCGGCTGACCGTCCCGAGGAGCAGGAACAGCGCGCTGTAGGCGATCGAGGCGACCAGCGCCGCCACCGTGTACGCCACCGCGACCTGCTGGCCGTTGCCGTTGAGGATGAACCCCGCGACAAAGGTGGGGGCCGCCGAGAATGCCATCGTGATCGCGATCGCGACGATCAGCTTGGTGAAGACGATCGTCGACCGCTTCACCGGCTTGGCCAGCAGATAGACGATCGAGCCGTCGTCGATCTCGGGCCCGATCGCCCCGGTGCCCGCGATCACCCCGATCAGCGGCACCATCGTCGCGATGGCGAACCCGCCCAGGACATCGGCGGCGACCTGGTCGTCCAGGCCGTTGAAGCTGCGTACCGCCGCCGCGATGAGCAGCAGCAGACCGGGCAGTACGAACAGAATCGCTGCCCGCCGCTTGCCGAGCACGGCCCGATAGGTGAGCCGGGCGACTGTGGGGTTGTACATGGACGTCACAGCTCCTTTCAGGCCGCTACGAGGTAGGAGAAGACCGACTCGAGGGACTCGTCCGACGGCGAGACCGTGAGCAGCCGGATGGAGTGCTCGCGGGCGACCCGCGGCAGCAGTTGGGTGAATCGGCCGAAGTCGACGGCCTGGATGCGCAGCGCACCCTCGGTCAGGTCGACCTCGATGCCGGCCGTCGACGGGTCGGCGATCAGGGCCGCGGCGAGCGCCCGGTCGTCGCTGGACCGTACGAGATAGCGGTGCGGCCGGTCCGTCATCAGTCGGCGGATCTTGCGGAAGTCGCCGGACGCAGCATGTCGTCCGGCCACGATCACCTCGATATGGGAGGCGAGTTGCTCGACCTCCTCCAGGATGTGGGAGGAGAAGAGCACGGTGCGGCCCTCCGCTCCCATCCGCCGCAGCAGGTCCATCAGCTGCATGCGCTGGCGCGGGTCCATGCCGTTGAAGGGCTCGTCAAGGAGGAGTACGGACGGCTCGTGGACGAGGGCCGAGGCCATCTTCACGCGCTGCCGCATGCCCTTGCTGTACGTCGCGATCTTGCGGTCCTGCGCGTACTCCATCTCCACGGTGGCCAGGGCGCGTTGGGCCTCCTTCCTGCCCAGTCCGTGCAATTCGGCGTTGGCGACGACGAATTCGCGGCCGGTGAGGAAGTCGTACATCGCCTCCCGCTCCGGTACGACGCCGATCTGCCGGTAGACCGACTCGTTGCGCCAGATCGTCCGACCGTCGAGCGTGACGCTTCCCGTGGACGGGTTGAGGAAACCACCCATCATGTTGATGAGCGTGGACTTGCCCGCGCCGTTGGGACCGAGCAGACCCGTGACGCCGGGGCCGATCGTCATGGTCACGTCGTTGACGGCCACGACATTGCCGAACCACCGCGAGGTGTGCTCGATGTTGATGGTGGTCACAGCCCGACCTTTCGGTAGCGGCGCATCAGGACGGCGTACGAGCCGAAGACGAGCGCGAGGACGACGAGCAGATAGACCATGCCCACGCCGGCTTCCGGCCCCGCCTTGCCGGGGAAGGCGGAAGTGGCGCCGAGGAAGGCAGTCTGTACGCCGTCGATGAGCGTGACCGGCGAGAAGAGGCCGAACCACTTGATCACATCGGGCGAGCCGGTCTCCCAGGCGATGGCCTGGACAGTGGAGACGGCGACGTACGTGATGGTCAGCGTGGCGATCACGGCGGCGACACCGAAGCCGCGGCGCGGCGTGAGCGCGGCCATCACCAGGCCGAGGCCGCCGAAGAGGACGGAGAGAAGCGCGACGGAAAGCATCCCCTGCGCGAATCCCTTCGTCTGGTCCACGAAGTCCATCTTGGCGAGCAGTGAGCCGATGTAGAGGATGACCAGCGGTGCCGCGGTGAGTACAAAGAGAGCCGAGGCCATTGCCCCGTACTTCGCGAGGACGTAGTCGATGCGCTCGATCGGGCGCGAGAAGTACAGCGGCACGGTCTTGAAGCGCAGATCACGGGAGACGGACTGCGGTGCCTGCGCGGCCAGGAAGAGGCCGATGACCGCCTGGGTGACGATCGCGTAGCGCGTGTAGTCGAGAGGAAGGTCCTTGAGGTTGGTGGCGACGGCGACCGCGACGATGATCGCCGCGGGCAGGCACATCACCGCGAAAAGAATCATCGGCAGCACTTTGGACTTGGCCGAGCGCCCAAGTCCGTAAGCCCCGCGCAGGGACTGCGAGTAGAGGGAGCGGCGTGCGTACGCGCGGCCGAGCCGCGGCCCGTCGTAGTTCCGGTAGCCGATGTTGTGGATCCGGGTGGTCTCGGCCCCGGTCACGGTGTTGGTCTCGGTGCTCATCGAACCTGCACCTCCTGCTCCTGGGCGCCGTGCGCGCCCTGATCACTCTGTGCCTCGGGGCGGAAGACCTCCGCGATGTGGTGGCGGCGCTGTTCCATCCGTACGAGACCGAGGCCGAGCCCGGCGACGGTGTCGCGCACCACGTCGTACGTCTCCTCTCCCGTCGCCTCGAGGAGCAGGATGTGGCCCGCACCGGGCAGACCGTCCTCCACGCGCGCGTGGAGCGTGATTCCGGCTGCGGCGAGCGCCTCACGGAGCACCGCGGTGCCGTCGGGATGCGTGTCCGTGTCGGTGACCTCGACCGCGAGGGTCGTAGTGATCTGGGTGAAGTCGCTGGTGGAACTGGAGCGCAGCAGCGAGCCGCCGTCGATGACGACAACATGGTCACAGGTGCGCTCAAGCTCGCCGAGGAGATGCGAGGTGACCAGGACCGAGATGCCGAAGTCGGTGTGGACGCGGCGGATCAGGCCCAGCATCTCGTCGCGGCCGACCGGGTCGAGACCGTTGGTCGGCTCGTCCAGGAGGACCAGCTTCGGGTCGTGGACCAGGGCCTGCGCGAGCTTGACGCGCTGCTTCATACCGGTCGAGTAGCCACCGATGGGGCGATACCGCTCCTCGTACAGACCGACATGGCGCAGAGTGTCTGCGGTGCGCTCGCGGGCGGCCGTGGGCGGCAGCCCGGACATGCGCGCCATGTGGACGACGAACTCGGTGGCCGAGACATCGGGCGGCAGGCAGTCGTGCTCGGGCATGTACCCCACCTGCTCGCGGATGGCGCCGCCGCTGGTGGCGACGTCGAGTCCGAGCACCGCGGCCCGGCCTTCCGTGGCGGGGGACAGACCCAGCAGGATCTTGATCAACGTGGACTTGCCGGCTCCGTTGGCGCCCACCAGGCCGGTCACACCGGGTCCGATGTCCAAGGAGAGCCGGTCAAGAGCGGTCACCCTGGGGAACCGCTTGCTCAGGCTTTCGGTCGCGATCACAGTCACATTTCGAAGGTAGTGGCGCACGACACATCGGGCGTCAGCCCTGGCGGCTGGATCGGTGTCCGACTCGAGAGGTACGGACCCGTAGGGGCCTACGACGAAAGTGGACAGCCGGTCTCGGGGCCCATGACCTTCGGATGGGTTTTCCACAGGCGGGTTTTCCACAGGCTGACGCACGACCCTTGACGCAGCCGCCGAGCATTGTCACATTCATCAGTGTCAAGTTACGGACACGTACCGCACTCGGGACGGACGGTGGCATGGCCTCAGCAGTGGCAAGCGAACTGACCGCGGAACTGCGGGGGTTCAAGGAAGTGCAGCGCCTCGCGTACGCATGCGCGGAGGCGGTCGCGGCGCAGCTCAAGCCCGGCGTGACGGAGCGCGGGGCGGCGCGGATGCAGCGTGAGTGGCTGCGTGAGCGGGGTGTGCGCGACTGGTTCCACCTGCCCTTCGCCTGGTTCGGGGACCGTACGGCCTTCGTCAACTTCCGGATACCGCTCCAGTTCTTCCCGACCAACCGGGTGCTCGAGGCGGGCATGCCCTTCATCCTCGACATGGCCCCGGTCCACAAGGGCTACACCGCGGACATCGGTTACTCCGGCTGCCTCGGCCCGAGCCCCGTGCACAACAAACTGCTCGCCGATCTGGAGGCGCACCGCGAGCTGATCCTGCGCGAGGTGCGGGAGCGGCGTTCGCTGCGCGAGATCTACGAGGACGTGGACCGGCTGATGGTCCGGCAGGGGTACGCCAACCGGCACCGCGCGTATCCCTTCGGGGTCATCGCCCACAAGATCGACCGGGTGAAGGAGCGCCGCTTCTCGCCGCATCTCTTCGGGTTCGGCACACAGTCGCTGAAGGGCCTTGCCGGCGATGCGGTGCGCGGTCACCGGGACGGCTGGTCACCGCTGTGGAGCCCGTACAGGTTCTCCGACCACCCGCCCCGACCGGGGCTGTGGGCTGTCGAGCCGCACCTCGGATTCAGGGGCACGGGCGCGAAGTTCGAGGAGATCCTGGTGATCACCGACTCCAAGGACCCGCAGCAGAGCGCGTTCTGGCTGGACGACGATCTGCCGCATGTGCGGCGCTGGGCGGAGGAGAGGACCGCGTGAGCGACGCACGGGGGGCCGCCGGGCCGCAGAAGACCACGATGGCCATGGTCGCCGCAATGACCGCGAAGGCCGCGATCGCCGCGCCTCTGCGCCCAGCGGGCGGAAATGCGAACGTCAAGGAGGAAGCGTGAGTCTCAAGGGGGCGCGGGAGCGCTGGGTCCGTACGGGTGGAATCGAGCTGTGCGTCGCCGAGCTGGGGGACGCCTCGCAGCCGACCGTGCTGCTGGTGCACGGCTATCCGGACAGCAAGGAGGTGTGGTCCCAGGTCGCGGAGCGGCTGGCGGACCGCTACCGGCTGCATGTAGTGCTGTACGACGTCCGGGGGCACGGCCGCTCGACAGCTCCGGCCCCGCTGCGCGGCGGCTTCACGCTGGAGAAGCTGACGGACGACTTTCTGGCGGTCGCGGACGCGGTGAGTCCGGACAAGCCGGTGCATCTGGTCGGACACGACTGGGGTTCTGTGCAGTCCTGGGAGTTCGTCACGGTCAAGCGCACCGAAGGCCGTATCGCCTCCTTCACCTCGATGTCAGGACCGTCCCTGGACCACTTCGGGCACTGGATCAAGAAGCGGATGAGCCGGCCCACACCCCGCAGGATCGGCCAGTTGCTCGGACAGGGTGCCAAGTCCTGGTACGTGTACATGCTGCATACGCCGGTGCTGCCGGAGCTCGCCTGGCGCGGCCCGCTGGGCAAGCTGTGGCCGAAGATCCTGCAGCGGGTGGAGAAGGTGCCCGGCGGCGACTACCCGACGGCTTCGCTTCCGCAGGACGCGGCGCACGGCGCCTGGCTCTACCGCGACAACGTCCGTGCCCGGCTGCGCCGCCCACGCTCCGACGCGTACGCGCACACCCCCGTTCAGTTGATCACGCCGACCGGCGATATGTTCCTGTCCGAGCGGCTCTACGACGAACTGGGCGGATGGGTCCCGCAGTTGACGCGTCGCTCGCTGCCGGCGAAGCACTGGGTACCCCGCACCCGGCCCGATCAGCTCTCGGCCTGGATCAGTGAGTTCGTCACGGCCAACGAGGACAGCGCGGCCGGAGTGGCCGGAGTGGCCGCGCTGGACACCGTAGCCCGGGGTCCGTATGCCGAGCGGTTCGCCGGGCAGCTCGTGCTGGTGACGGGTGCGGCCAGCGGCATCGGGCGGGCCACTGCTTTCGCGTTCGCCGAGGCGGGGGCGCGGATCGTGGCCGTGGACCGGGACGCGGAAGGCGCAGCCAGGACCGCGGAGATGTCGCGGCTGATCGGCTCCCCCCAAGCCTGGGGCGAAACGGTGGACGTCAGCGACGAGCAGGCGATGGAGAAGCTCGCCGAGAGGGTCGCCACCGAGTACGGCATCGTGGACGTCCTGGTCAACAACGCCGGCATAGGTCTCTCGGGCTCCTTCCTCCAGACCAGCGCCGAGGACTGGAAGAAGGTCCTCGACGTCAATCTGTGGGGCGTCATCCACGGCTGCCGGCTCTTCGGCAGGCAGATGGCCGAGCGCGGCCAGGGCGGCCATATCGTCAACACCGCGTCCGCTGCCGCCTATCAGCCTTCGAAGACCCTGCCCGCGTACAGCACCTCCAAGGCCGCGGTGCTCATGCTCAGCGAGTGTCTGCGGGCGGAACTGGCCGGACAGGGGATCGGGGTCTCGGCGATCTGTCCCGGCTTCGTCAACACCAACATCACGTCCACGGCGCGCTTCGCGGGCGTCGACGCGGCTGAGGAGAAACGGCGCCAGAAGAAGACCGCCCGGCTGTACGGGCTGCGCAACTACCCGCCGGAGAAGGTCGCCGACGCGATCCTTCGCGCCGTCGTGAAGAACCAGGCGGTGGTGCCGGTGACGCCCGAGGCCCGTGGAGCCCTGTTCATATCCCGCTTCACGCCCAGGACGCTGCGTGCGATCGCCCGATTGGAGCCGCCGCTGTGAGCACCGAGGAGCACACCGGCCACTACGCCATCGCGCCGCGCCGGGTCTCGTTCGACTGGGACGGGACGCCGCTGCACTGGATACCGGACGAGCCCACCGCCACGCATGTCATCAATGTGCTGCATCTTCTGCTGCCGGCCGGCGAGCGGTGGTTCGTCAAGGTCTTCAAGGAAGCGCTGCCCCTGGTCGACGACCCGGAGATGCTGAAGGACGTCAAGGGCTTCATGGGCCAGGAGGCCACGCACAGCGTGCAGCACGCGTATGTGCTGGACCACCTGGCCGCGCAGCGGCTCGACACCGAGGCATTCACCAAGTACGTCGACCTCCTCTTCGAGAAACTCCTCGGCGAGAAGCCGCCGTTCGGGGCGCCGGTACCGCCCCAGGAGTGGCTGCGCTTCCGCCTGTCGGTCATCGCCGCGATCGAGCAGTTCACGGCAGTCCTGGGCAACTGGGTGCTGCACGCCGAAGGTCTCGACCGGGCGAACGCCGACAAGATCATGCTCGATCTGCTGCGCTGGCACGGCGCGGAGGAGGTCGAGCACCGGGCAGTCGCCTTCGAGATGTACCAGCACTGCGGTGGCGAGGGACTGCCACGCTATGCCCGCCGCATCGAGGGCATGGCCGTCACCGCGCCCGTGCTGGCCTGGCTCTGGGTGTGGGGCACCGCCTACCTGATCCGGCACGACCCCCAGCTCGCCGGCCGGCTGCGCTACTCCCTGCGCGAGCACAACCGCGCGGTCGGCAAAGGACTGCTGCCCACGTGGCGCGAGCTGGGCGCGGCCATACCTCGATACTTCCGGCGGTCGTACCATCCCTCGCAGGAGGGCTCGCTGCGCAAGGCCGTCGACTATCTCGCGACCTCGCCCGCGGCCCGTGCCGCGGCGGGAGCGGTGGGCCGCGCCGCCTTGTCGTAGGCGGCCTGTCATCGAGGGAGCGGACTTGTCCGAGCAGTCAGTCGCCCAGTCGGTCGCCGAGTACCGGATCGAGGACCTGGCGCACCACAGTGGCGCCACCGTCCGTACGATCCGCGCCTACCAGGACCGCGGGCTGCTGCCGAAACCGGAGCGGCGCGGGCGGGCCAATGTGTACGGGTCCGCCCATCTCGCCCGGCTGCGGCAGATCGCCGATCTGCTCGACCGCGGCTACACCCTGGCCTCGATCAAGGAGCTGCTCGAGGCCTGGGACGCCGGGCGCGGGCTCGGCGGGGTGCTGGGTCTGGTGGCCGAGGTGCAGGGACCGTGGACGGACGAGGAGGCGGCCAGGATCTCCCGCGCGGAGCTGGACGGCAAGTTCGGCGGGAAGCCGGACGAGGCCGCCGTCGCGGAAGCGGTGGACCTGGGGGTGCTGGAGCGCATCCCCGGCCGTGACGACGAATTCCTGGTGCCGAGCCCCCAGGAGCTGGCGGTCGCCGCAGAGTTGTATGCCGCCGGGGTACCGCTCCCGGCAATCTCCGGTCATCTGCGGGAACTTCGCGGGCAGGTCGAGCACATCGCCTCCCGTTTCCTGGAGTTCACCACCGAGCATGTCTTCGCCCGATATCTGGGGCATCGGCCGCCGACCGACGCGGATGCGGCTGAGGCGGCGTCCCTGGTCCGGCGGCTGCGCCCACTCGCACAACAGACGATCGATGCCGAACTGGCGCGGGCCATGCGGACGTTCGCCACCCGCCATCTTCAGCAGCACCTGAGTGTGGAAGGGCCGCCGCAGGTGGAGAGTGAGCTCCGTCCTGTGACGTTGCCGCCGGAGACAATTCGCTCGGTCCAGGCCCTGGTTGGCAAGGAAAACGCGTCCGCCTTCATCACCGCAGCGACCGAACGGGAGTTGCAGGCCAGGACCTTGGACGCACTCATCTCAACCGATGACGATTCCCCGCAACTTGACCAAAGCCCTTAAATGACCGATGAGTTGTCCACAGAATCGCCAATTCCCCTGTGGATAACTACAGTTGGCTGTGGATCAAACCTGTGGAGCGACATTTTCGATGTGGAGCGAGATTTTCAGTGGCGCTGCCGGCGAACGGACGGGCACGCTGACGGAATGAACGCAAGACCCGAACGACCCGATGGGCCCGATGAGCCCGATGAGCGACGCACCGTGAAGGTGTCGAAGTACCTCTCGAAGCATCTGCGCCACCAGCCGGAGCGGCTCGGCATCGTCCTCGACGAGAACGGCTGGGTGGCCGTCGACGAGCTGATGCGGGCGGCGGCCGAGCACGGCTTCCGGATCACCCGCGCCGAGCTCGACCATGTCGTCGCCGTCAACGACAAGCAGCGCTTCACGATCGACGGCACCCGCATCCGCGCCAATCAGGGCCACTCCGTCGAGGTCGACCTGGACCTGCCTCCGGCCGAGCCGCCCGCGTACCTCTACCACGGCACCGTCGCCCGCAGCCTGGACGCGATCCGCGCCGAGGGACTGCGCGCCATGAACCGCCACCATGTCCATCTCTCGCCCGACCGCGAGACCGCGACCCGCGTCGGCGCCCGCCGCGGCCGCCCCGTCGTCCTCTCCGTGCATGCCGGCGCGATGTATGAAGCGGGCCACCTTTTCCACGTCAGCGCCAACGGCGTCTGGCTCGCCGCTGCCGTACCGCCGGAGTTTCTGCGCTTCCCAGGCCGCTAGATCCTGCTGCGGGGCCCTCCTGAGAGGTCCCTCCTGCGGGTCAGCGACTCAGCTGGGCAAGCCCCTCTGTGGCGATCTGCTCGAAGACCGACTGGTCCGCTGCGAAGTCCGAGTCCGGGATCGGTGCGTGGATCACGAGCTCCGTGAAGCCGAGCTCGAAGTGCTTGCCCGCGAAGTCCACAAAGGCGTCGAGGGACTCCAGCGGCCGGCCGGCCTCCGGCGTGAAGCCGGTGAGCAGGATCTTGTCCAGCTCGGCCACGTCACGGCCGATGTCCGCGCACGCCTTGCCGAGCTTGTCGATCTGCCCGCGGATGGCCTCGACGGACTGCTCGGGCGTACCCGTCTCGAAGAGCTTCGGGTCACCTGTGGTCACCCACGCCTGCCCGTGCTTCGCCGCGAGCTTCAGTCCGCGCGGCCCGGTGGCGGCGACCGCGAAGGGCAGCCGGGGCCGCTGGACGCAGCCGGGAATGTTGCGGGCCTCCACCGCCGAGTAGAAACTCCCGTCGTACGTCACGGAGCCCTCGGTCAGCAGCCGGTCGAGCAGCGGCACGAACTCCCCGAACCGGTCGGCACGTTCGCGCGGCGTCCATGCCTCCTGGCCCAGCGCCGTGGCGTCGAAGCCATTGCCGCCCGCGCCGATGCCGAGCGTGATCCGCCCGCCGGAGATGTCGTCCAGCGAGATCAGGTCCTTGGCAAGGGTCACCGGATGGCGGAAGTTCGGTGAGGTGACCAGCGTGCCGAGGCGCAGCCGCTCGGTGGCGGCGGCCGCGGCGGTCAGCGTCGGTACCGCTCCGTACCAGGGGCCGTCGCGGAAAGTACGCCACGACAGGTGGTCGTAGGTGTACGCGGTGTGAAAACCGAGCTGCTCGGCTCGGAGCCACTCGTCGCGGCCACCTTCGTGCCAACGGCGGACGGGGAGGATCACGGTACTCAAACGCATGCCTTCGAGAGTACGTGGCACCGCACCCGGCTCGAGCACACTCAAATGTGCGACCCGTCGCACGCCCGTGCGCCCGCGTACGGGAGAATGGATCTGTGACCTCAGCTACCGATCCCAGCCCGCTGCCCGCCACCCCCCGGCTGATCGCCACCGATCTGGACGGCACCCTGCTGCGCGACGACAAGTCCGTCTCGGACCGTACGATCGCCGCCCTGGCCGCCGCCGAGGAGGCCGGGATCGAGGTCTTCTTCGTCACAGGCCGCCCGGCCCGCTGGATGGACGTCGTCAGTGACCATGTCCACGGCCATGGGCTCGCGATCTGCGCCAACGGCGCGGCGGTCGTGGATCTGCACGCCGGGGGGAAGCTGCTGGAGGTCCGCGCGCTGGAGCGGGAGACCGCCCTCGATGTCGTGAGGATCCTGCGCGACGCCGCCCCCGGTACCTCTTTCGCGGTCGAGACGACGACCGGCATCCACTACGAGCCGGACTATCCGCCGTTCCATGTCGACCCGGGCGCGACCGTCGCGACCGCGGAGAAGCTGCTTCACGAGGAGCGGCTGGGCGAGGGCGCCCCGGTGATCAAGCTGCTCGCGCACCACCCCGAGCTGACACCGGACGGCTTCCTCACGCTGGCCCGTACGGCCGCCGGTGACCTGGCATCCTTCACCCGCTCCAGCCCGACCGCGCTGCTCGAGGTCAGCGGCCTCGGTGTGAGCAAGGCGAGCACCCTGGCGCTGTGCTGCGCCCGGCGCGGGATCTCCTCCGACGAGGTCGTCGCCTTCGGGGACATGCCCAACGACGTGGAGATGCTGACCTGGGTGGGCACCTCGTACGCGATGGGCAACGCCCATCCGGACGTGCTCGCCGCGGCCTCCGGCCGGACCGTCGCCAACAACGAGGACGGCGTCGCCGTCGTCATCGAGCAGATCCTCGCCCGGCGTGCGGAAAGCAGCGAAGAGCTCTGAAGCAAGAGCTCTGGAGAACGAGAACTACTCGACCCGGACCCCGCGTTCGCGGAGCCAGGGCAGTGGATCCACTCCGGAGCCCAGATACGGCGTGAGCCGCACCTCGAAGTGCAGATGCGGCCCTGTCGAGTTGCCCGTGGTGCCGGACTGCCCGATCCACTGCCCGGCGCGTACCTGGTCGCCCTGGTCGACGGTGGTCGTCGCCAGATGCGCGTACTGCGAGTAGTAGCCGCCCGGGTGCTGGACGACGATCTCGATGCCGAATCCACCGCCGCACGAGACAGACACCACCCGGCCCGCCCCGACCGACCGCACCGGGGTGCCGATGTCCACCGCGAAGTCCTGCCCGGTGTGCCGATGGGCCCAGTGCTCACCCGCGCTGTCGAACCCGGCGGACAGTTCGTACTTCTCCACCGGCGTCACCCATGCCGTGCCCGCCGGCGCGCTTGCGCGCTTCCCGAGCCGGACGACGCCCGCGCACTTGCCCGCCGCCACGCTGCGGTCCGCCTCCCCCTGCAGCTCCCACTGTGCCTCTTCCAGCTTCGAGCTGATGCCCTGCTTGATGGTTGCCAGCTGTGCCTGCCGTACCTCGAGCTCGCGCCGGGCCGTCCGGGCATTCCCCTCGGTCACGGCGAGCCGCCGCTCGGCCTGCCTGGCCCGGCCGAGCAGCTGATTCACTGCCGTCTCCGCCTGCCAGGCGAGCCGCTGTCCGCGCATCAGCTCCTCGGGGTTGTCGGCGAACAGCAGCTGAGCGGTGACGGCAAGCGGGCCGCCGGTGCGGTACTGGGCACGGGCGACACCGCCGATGGCGTCGTGGATCGTGGTGAGTTCGTTCCGCTGCAGTGCCAGCTGCCCCTGGAGCCGGGCCGCCGCGGTGCGCTGCGCGTCAGCGGCACGCCTGCCTTGTTCGTACTTCGCGGTGGCTTTCGCCGCGTCCTCGAACAGTCGCGCCACCTCGGCGCCGGTACCGATAACGGGCCCGTCGGACGCCATGGCGGCGGGTACCGCCGTACCGAGGAGCGCGCACAGCACCGCCAGGACGAGCAATGGCCGGTCGCGGTGTCTCAAGCACATCCACGGATCGTCGCCCGGCGCCGCGGCGATTTCGGGTACCGGTGAGGTGTCGTGACTCCACCTGGCCTACTGGGACGCCTCTCCGTACACCGTCGTACCCCCCTTCGTCCTGTCGCGGCTTCCGGCGGGCCCTTCGGTTCGGGCGCTGTCACGACCTTGAGAGGAGCAGGTCCTGTGCGGCGACGAGAGCCGGGTACTAAACCGGGTACTCGGCTGTCGAGAGCCGGGTACCGAGCAGGTCCGCGGCCCGCTCGCGCTCCAGCATCCGGCGCAGCGGCCCCTCGGCGGTGGCGAGTTCTGCGTACGAGCCGCGCTGCACGGTCCGGCCTGCCTCCAGGACGACGATCTCGTCGACGGCGTCGAGCCCTTGCAGCCGGTGCGTGATCAGCACTGTCGTCCGGCCTTCCGTCGCCACCAGCAGATCCGCCGTCAGCGCATCGGCCGTCGCCAGGTCGAGGTGCTCGGCCGGCTCGTCGAGTACGAGTACGGGGAAGTCGGCGAGGAGCGCGCGGGCCAGCGCCAGCCGCTGCCGCTGACCGCCCGACAGCTGCGCCCCGTGCTCGCCGACGAGAGTGTCGAGACCGTCGGGCAGCACGTCGACCCACTCCAGCAGCCTCGCCTTGGCGAGCGCCTGCCGAAGCTCGTCCTCCGTCGCCTCCGTACGCGCGAGCCGGAGGTTCTCCCGTACGGAACTGTCGAAGAGGTGGGCATCCTGCGCGCACAGCCCGACGAACCGCCGGACCGCGTCCCCGTCGAGCGCGGCCGCGTCCACGCCGCCGATCGTGTACGTCCCTTCCCTCACGTCCAGGAAGCGGAGCAGCACCTGCGCGAGGGTGGTCTTTCCCGAACCCGAGGTGCCGACGACGGCGATGCGCCTCCCCACGGTGAGCGTCAGATCGAATCCGCGGAGCGCGTCCCGCTCCTGTCCGGCGTACCGGGCGCCGAGTCCTCGCACCTGGAGCGGGAACGCCGTCGCCGGCGGAGCCGCCGCCCGGTCCGGCTCGTGTACGGGGACGGGCGCGTCCAGCACCTCGAACACCCGCTCGGCGCTCCGCCTGACCCGCTGCCGGTACTGAACAGCCGCCGGGAGCCCGGTGACCGCCTCGAAAGCGGCGAGGGGAGTGAGCACCACCACCGCCAGGGACACCCCGTCCAGCCGCCCGTCACGCACCGCCTGCACTCCGGCGAAGGCGGCGCACACGACGGTCAGCCCGCAGGCCAGCGCGGAGAGGCCGCCGCCGAGTGCGGTGGCGACGGCGCCCCGGGAGGCGATGCGCGTCAGCTGCCGGTCGGCATCCCGCGTTCTCTCCAGTCGTCCCTTCAGGGCTCCGGCGACGGTCAGTTCGGCGGTACCGCCGAGCAGTTCGACGACACGGGTGGCCAGCACCCCGCGTGCGGGCGCGAGTTGACGTTCGGCCCGCCGTGCGAAAGCGCCGCTGATCAGCGGTACGGCCACACCGGCGAGGAGCAGACCGACGGCGAGCACGGCCCCGGCCTCGGGCAGCAGCCACGCCGTGAAGCCGACGGCCCCCGCGCCGACGACGACGGCCACTCCGGCAGGCAGCAGCCAGCGCAGCCAGTAGTCCTGCAGGGCGTCCACATCGGCGACGAGCCGCGACAGCAGATCTCCGCGCCGGGACTGCCGCAGCCCGGCGGGTGCGATCCGCTCCAGCCTGCGATAGACCGCGACCCGCATCTCGGCGAGCATCCGCAGCACGGCGTCGTGCGACACCAGACGCTCGGCGTACCGGAAGACTGCCCGCCCGATGCCGAAGGCGCGGGTCGCCGTCACAGCCACCATCAGATAGAGCACCGGCGGATGCTCGGACGCGCGCGAAATGAGCCACCCGGAAACGGCCATGAGCCCTACGGCGGAACCCAGAGCAAGGCTGCCCAGCAGCAGCGCGAGCCCGAGCCGGCCCCGCAGCTCCCCGGCAGCGCTTCGTACTCGTGCCAGCGGCGACCGTGTGCGCGCCGACTGCGTCGGCCCTGCAGTGTCAACGGCCTCGGCGGGCTGATCTCTGTCCATCTCCGTGCGCGCTGCCGCCGGAGTGTCCGCCGAACTCGATGGCTGAGTACCTCCGTACGCCGTAACTCCCGACCTCGCGGGCCCTGGAATCAGCGATGCGCGACGGGAGAGCGTGACCACCCGGTCCGCCACCGCCAGCAGTGCCGGCCGGTGGACGACCAGCAGCACCGTCCGCCCCTGAGCCAGCCGTCGCACCGCGTCGACGATGCCCGCTTCCGTCTCGCCGTCCAGTGCGGCCGTCGGCTCGTCGAGCAGCAGCAGCGGCCGGTCCGCGAGGAACGCCCGGGCCAGCGCGAGCCGTTGCCGCTGGCCGGCCGAGAGCCCGGTGCCGTCCTCGCCGAGCAGGCTGTCCACACCCTGGGGGAGCCCGGCCACAAAGTCGTACGCACCAGCGTTCCGCAGCGCTTCCCGCACCGCGGCATCATCGGCGTCCGGTCGCGCCAGCCGTACGTTCTCCGCGATCGTCCCCGCGAAGAGATACGGCCGCTGCGGCACCCAAGCGATCTGCTCGCGCCACCGGTCCAGGTCGAGCGTCGCCAGATCGGTACCGCCGACGCACACCCGCCCCTCGGCCGGCTCCACGAAGCCGAGCAGCACATCCAGCAGCGTCGACTTCCCGACCCCGCTCGGTCCGACCAGCGCGACCGTGTCGCCGGGCTCCACCACCAGTGAGGCCGCATCCAACGACGCCTCGCTACGCCCTGCGTGACGGACGGTCACTCCGTCGAGCTCCAACCGGAGTGTGCCCGGCACCTCGCCCGTACCGCCCGCCCGCGGCTCGGTCTCCAGGACCTGGAAAATCTCCTCTGCGGCCGAAAGCCCCTCCGCCGCCGCGTGGTACTGCGCGCCCACCTGCCGGATCGGCAGATACGCCTCGGGCGCGAGGATCAGAATCACCAGGCCCGTGTACAGATCCAGGTCCCCGTGCACCAGCCGCATACCGATACCGACGGCCACCAGCGCCACCGAGAGAGTCGACAGCAGCTCCAGCGCGAACGACGAGAGAAACGCGATCCGCAGAGTCCGCAGCGTCGCCTTCCGGTACTCCGAGGTGATCGATCGGATCGACTCGGCCTGGGACTTCGCCCGCCCGAAGACCTTCAGGGTCGGCAGACCGGCGACCACGTCCAGGAAGTGCCCCGACAGCCGGGACAGCAGCCGCCACTGGCGGTCCATCCGGGCCTGGGTGGCCCAGCCGATGAGAATCATGAACAGCGGAATCAGCGGCAGGGTCAGCACAATGACCGCCGCCGAGACCCAGTCCTCGGTCACGATCCGCGCCAGCACCGCCGCGGGCACCACGACGGCGAGCCCCAACTGCGGCAGATAGCGCGAGAAGTAGTCGTCCAGAGCGTCGACACCGCGCGTGGCGAGCGCGACCAGCGAACCGGTCCGCTGCCCACTCAGCCACTCGGGCCCCAGGTGAGCGGCCCGCTCCAGCAGCCGCCCCCGCAGCTCCGACTTGACCGCCGCACTCGCCCGGTGCGCGGCCAGTTCGGTCAGCCAGGAGACGACAGCCCGTCCGATCGCGACCGCCGCCAGGAGTGCCAGCGGCGTCCCCAGAGCGGAGGTGGAGAGCCCCCGCTCAAACGCGCCCACCACCACGTCGGCGATAAGCATCGCCTGGGCGACGACCAGCGCCGCCCCGGCAAGGCCGAGGAGCACCACCGCGGTCAAGAAGAGGCGGGTGGCCCGGGCGTACCGGAGCAGACGCGGGTCGATCGGTTTCACGTGAAACATCCCCCACTAATGAACATCGGCGATGTGCTGCGTGCCGATCCGCTTGCGGAATACCCAGTACGTCCAGCCTTGGTAGAGCATCACCAGCGGCGCGGCGATGCCCGCGCACCAGGTCATGATCTTCAGCGTGTACGGACTCGACGAGGCGTTGGTGACCGTAAGGTTCCACTCCTCATTGAGCGAGGACGGCATGACGTTCGGGAAGAGCGTCAGGAACAGCATCGCGACCGCGGCAGCGATCGTCACGCCCGACAGCGCGAACGACCAGCCTTCGCGTCCCACCTTGATGGCCCCGACCGCTCCGACCAGCGCCACCACTGCAACGATCATCGCGATCAGGCTCTTGTCGTCACCGCGCGAGACCTGGGTCCAGATCAGGAAGCCGAGCGCCAGCACGGCCGTGAGCAGCCCCAGCTTCAGCGCCAGCCCCCGGGCCCGGTCCCTGATGTCCCCCACCGTCTTCAGCGCGGCGAACACCGCACCATGGAAGGTGAACAGCGTCAGCGTCACCAGTCCGCCCAGGATCGCGTACGGGTTGAGCAGATCGAAGAGGTTGCCGACGTACTCCTTCTGCCCGTCGATCTTCACGCCGCGCACGATGTTGCCGAACGCGACGCCCCACAGCAGGGCCGGCAGCAGTGAGGTCCAGAAGATCGCGTGCTCCCAGTTGGTCTGCCACCTCTCCTCGTCCCGCTTGTGCCGGTACTCGAAGGCGACTCCGCGCACGATCAGGCAGAACAGGATCAGCAGCAGCGGCAGATAGAAGCCGGAGAAGAGGGTGGCGTACCACTCGGGGAAGGCGGCGAAGGTCGCACCGCCGGCCGTCACCAGCCAGACCTCGTTGCCGTCCCAGACGGGCCCGATGGTGTTGATCAGGACCCGCCGCTCGGTCCGGTCCCGGGCCAGCAGCTTGGTCAGGACACCGACCCCGAAGTCGAAGCCATCGAGGAAGAAGTAGCCGATCCAGAGGAAGGCGATGAGTACAAACCAGACGTCGTGAAGTTCCATGCCTCAGCAGCTCCTCAGGGCCTCAGTACGAGAAGGCCATCGGGCGGTCGGCGTCACGGTCGTCGCCGCCGATCTTGGTGGGCGGGTTGAGGTCGGCCTCGGTGAGCTCGGGCGGTCCGGCCTTGACGTACTTCAGAAGCAGCTTGACCTCGATGACGGCGAGCACCGCGTAGAGCAGGGTGAAGACGATCATCGAGGTGAGCACCTCACCCTGCGAGGCACTGGGGGAGACGGCGTCGCGGGTACGGAGCACGCCGTACACGACCCACGGCTGACGCCCCATCTCGGTGAAGATCCAGCCCCAGGAGTTGGCGATCAGCGGGAAGAGCATCGTCCAGAGCGCGACGATCCAGTACCACTTGGTCAGCCTGGGATTCAGCGCCTTGTTCTTGAAGAGCACCAGCTGCGGCACTTCGTCCGCGCCCGTCCGCAGGCCCGGCGGCAGCATGAACTTCTTGCGGGTGAGCCAGAGCCCGAGCAGGCCGATGGCGAAGGACGTCATCCCGAAGCCGATCATCCAGCGGAAGCCCCAGTAGGCGATGGGGATATTGGGCCGGTAGTCGCCGGGCCCGAACTTCTCCTGCTCGGACTTGTTGACGTCGTTGATGCCGGGGACATACGAGGAGAAGTCGTCGTTGGCCAGGAAGGACAGCAGTCCCGGGATCTCTATCGCGACCGTGTTGTGGCCCTTTTCGACGTCGCCGTACGCGAACACCGAGAAGGGCGCGGGCGCCTCGCCGTCCCACAGCGCCTCGGCTGCGGCCATCTTCATCGGCTGCTGCTTGAACATGACCTTGCCGAGCAGGTCACCGCTGACAGCGGTGAGCAGTCCGGCGATCACGACGGTGACCAGCCCGAGCCGCAGCGAGGTGCGCATCACCGGAATGTGCTTCTTGCGCGCCAGGTGGAAGGCAGCGATGCCGACCATGAAGGCGCCGCCGACGAGGAAGGCGGCCGTGATGGTGTGGAAGAACTGGGTGAGCGCGGTGTTCTGCGTGAGTACGTGCCAGAAGTCGGTGAGCTCTGCCCGGCCCCGCTCCTTGTTGATCCGGTAGCCGACCGGGTGCTGCATCCAGGAGTTGGCCGCCAGGATGAAGTACGCCGAGAGAACGGTGCCGATCGAGACCATCCAGATGCAGGCCAGATGGATCTTCTTCGGCAGCTTGTCCCAGCCGAAGATCCACAGTCCGATGAAGGTGGACTCGAAGAAGAACGCGAACAGCGCCTCGAAGGCGAGCGGGGCACCGAAGACGTCACCGACGAAGCGCGAGTAGTCGGACCAGTTCATGCCGAACTGGAACTCCTGGACGAGGCCGGTGACCACACCCATGGCGATGTTGATCAGGAAGAGCTTGCCCCAGAACTTGGTGGCCCTGAGGTACTTCTCCTTCTCGGTGCGCACCCAGGCGGTCTGCAGGCCGGCGGTGAGCGCGGCGAGCGAGATCGTCAGAGGGACGAAGAGGAAGTGGTAGACGGTGGTGATGCCGAACTGCCATCGCGCCAAGGTCTCCGGCGCCAGAGCTAGGTTCACGTCGTCTTCTCCTTACATCGCCGTGGTCACTGCGGCAGTCTGCCCCCTTTAATCCCGCCGATGACGGGAGAAACGAGGCATGCTTGTGAACGCGTTCACATTCACAAGCATTATGGCTCATGCGAAATTCGCACCTTCGACCGGGGGGTACCCCTTCCCAAGCCCTTCAACATCTTGTTGAATCCGGCGAATGCAGATACGGATCTCCTGGCCCGCCGGGCACCTGACCGCGACCCTCGAAGAAACCCCCACGAGCACGGCGCTCATGGGGGCTCTGCCACTCGCCTCCACCGCCCACACCTGGGGCGAAGAGGTCTACTTCGACACGACCATCTCCCCCGCCCTGGAGGCGGCCGCCCGGCAGGTGGTGGAACCGGGCACGGTCGCTTTCTGGACCGAGGGTGACGCACTCGCGCTGCCCTACGGCCCCACACCGATCTCGCGCGGCGACGAATGCCGGCTCGCAGGCCCGTGCAATGTCCTCGGCCGGATCGACGGCGATCCCCGCCTGCTGGCGCCGGTCCGCGCCGGCGACCCGATCCGCGTGGAGAGGGTCGAGGCCTAGAACTCCTTGCGGAATGCCTCGGTGACGTGCAGGAAGAGGTCGTTGGCCTCGGTCTCACCAATGGTGACCCGCACGCCCTCACCCGCGAAGGGCCTGACCATGACACCGGCCTTCTCGCACGCCGCCGCGAAGTCGAGCGTACGGTCGCCGAGCCGCAGCCAGACGAAGTTCGCCTGGGTCTCCGGCACCGTCCAGCCCTGCTTGACCAGGCTCTCGTGCACCCGTACGCGCTCGGAGACCAGCGAGCCGACCCGGCCGAGCAGTTCGTCCTCGGCGCGCAGCGAGGCTACCGCTGCGTCCTGCGCGAGCTGCGAGACACCGAAGGGGACCGCGGTCTTGCGCAGCGCTGCGGCCACCGGCTCATGGGCGATCGCAAAGCCGACCCGCAGCCCGGCAAGTCCGTACGCCTTGGAGAACGTCCGCAGCACCGCCACATTGGGGCGGTCGCGGTAGATCTCAATGCCGTTCGGGACGTCGACATCGCGGACGAACTCGATGTACGCCTCATCCAGCACCACCAGGACGTCGGATGGCACCCGGTCGAGGAAGCGCTCCAGCTCGGCCCGGCGCACCACCGTGCCGGTCGGGTTGTTGGGGTTGCAGACGAAGATCAGCCGGGTCCGATCGGTGATCGCATCGGCCATCGCGTCCAGATCATGCACATCACCCGCGGTCAGCGGCACCTGCACCGGCTTGGCCCCGCTGATCTGCGTGATGATCGGGTACGCCTCGAAGGACCGCCAGGCAAAGATGACCTCGTCGCCGGGGCCCGAGGTGGACTGCAGCAACGACTGGGCGACGCCGACCGAGCCGGTGCCGGTGGCCAGATGCGTCACGGGCACCCCGAAACGGTCCGCGAGCTCGTTCATCAGGCCGGTGCAGGCCATGTCCGGATAACGGTTGAAGTTGTGGGCAGCGGCGATCGCGCTCTCCACCACACCGGTCAACGGCGGATACGGGTTCTCATTGGACGACAGCTTGTACGCGACCGCGCCGCCCGAAGCAGCCGGCTTGCCGGGCTTGTACGTGGGGATGCCGTCCAGCTCGGCGCGCAGCTTGGGGCTCGTCTCGCTCACCGCGGGTCCTCCTCGACCATCTGTACACAGCAGTACTCCAATACTGCTCACCTTATGAGGATTCACGTCCGCTGCGAATGGGGGCCCCGGGAAAAAGGGGGGGCGCTCCTCCATATCGCGCGCGCCGGTAGCTCACTCCGTGGCGCGCATCCCCCGTAGTGGTGAGTTGAGACCTCTTCGAAACATCAACCATTCGACAGGCCCATGCGGCTGGACGTGCGAGACGCCGTGGGCGCACCACCCAACCGCCTTGATTTCCAAGGTGATTGACGATGAACAGCCATGCAGAAACGTGCCTGTCAACGAGTGAATATGCGACCGGCTCAACCGCCCGCGCGAGCCCTACTATCGGCTCGCCATGACAGCAGCAGGGAAGCACCAGGTGAGCCGGACGGAGACATCACGCCGGGGCAGCCGGCAGAGTCGGGCGGGCATCCGAGATGTGGCCGCCGCCGCCGGTGTCTCCATCACGACAGTCTCCGACGCACTCAACGGCAAGGGCCGGCTCCCGGACGCCACCCGCCGACATGTCCGCGAGGTCGCCGACCGGCTGGGCTATCGCCCGTCCGCCGCGGCCCGCACGCTCCGTACCGGAAAGTCGGGCCTTATCGGCCTGACGGTGACGACGTACGGGGATGAACCCTTCACCTTCACCGAGTTCGCGTACTTCGCCGAAATGGCGAGAGCCGCGACCTCCGCCGCGCTCGCCCGCGGCTACGCCCTCGTCATCCTGCCCGCCACCTCACGCCATGACGTCTGGTCGAACGTCGCCCTCGACGGCACCGTCGTCATCGATCCGTCCGACCACGACCCGGTCGTCACCGAACTTGTCCGCCAGGGCCTTCCCGTCGTCTCCGACGGACGTCCGGCCGGCACGCTCCCGGTCACCGCCTGGGTCGACAACGACCACGAAGCCGCCGTACTCGATCTGCTCGACCATCTCGCCGCCGCCGGCGCCCGCCGTATCGGCCTGCTCACCGGCACCACCACCGACACCTACACACGACTGTCCACCACCGCGTATCTCAGCTGGTGCGAACGCGTCCACCAGGACCCGGTCTACGAGTCCTATCCGGCCCACGACCCGTGCGCCGGAGCCGTCGCTGCCGACCGGCTGCTCGCCCGCCCCGACCGGCCCGACGCCGTCTACGGGCTCTTCGACCCCAACGGCACCGATCTCCTCGCCGCCGCCCGGCGGTACGGCCTGCGCGTCCCCGACGATCTGCTGCTCGTCTGCTGCAGCGAGTCGACCGTGTACGCCACCACCGAACCGCCCATCACCACGCTCTCGCTCAAACCGCGCCGGATCGGCACGGCAGTCGTCCAGCTCCTCATCGACGCCATCGAAGGAGTCGACGAGGACCGGCCGGTCGGGCAGGTAATACCGACCGAACTGATCGTACGGACGTCATCACAGCGCCGCCCTCAGCGAACGACTGTGAGCGCCCCGCGATCCCCTTCTCCGGACTAGACCTTCCTAATCGGTACGAAACAGTCGGCGCACCAGGGGTGTGAAACGGATTCACCACCCCTGGTGCGTCACACAGCGCGGAGCTCATTCCTATGATGGGCGCACGACACCGCGGACCACCCCGACCAGGCTGGGCCGAGAGGTGAACGGCGGCGCGACGGTGGTGGAGGGGTCGATGACTCAGGGGGCCGGTCAAGGACCCGTGGTGCGGACGGCGACGTTGCGCGATTTCCGTGTACCGCCGTATGCGCAGGTTCCCGTGCAGTCACAGGAACCACAGTCCGCTGCACCGCAGCAGCAGCAGGAAGCGCCATCCGCGGCGCCGCAGCGGCACGCACCACAGTCCGCGGTGCCGCAGCCGCAGGAACCGCAGTCCGCGGTGCCAGAGCAGCACGCACCGCAACCGCAGGAGCCGCAGGCACAGCCACAGGCACAGGCACAGGCTCAGCAACCACAGCCTCAGCCACAGCGGTCTCAAGTGCAGCAGTCCATGGAGTCCGGCCATCCCGGCAACGCCGTCCCGGAGAGCGAGACCCCGGACGGCTACACCCCCACCGCGCGCGACCTCCCGGTGATCAGCCGCAGCGGCCCCGGCGACACCGTCCAGGTGCAGATCAACCCGTCCGAAACGCCCGCGGCCGACGGGCTCGGCCCGCTCTATGTCGTCGGCGACGTCCACGGATATCTCGACGAACTCCACGCGGCCCTCACCGAGCAGGGCCTCATCGACGCGGACGGCCAGTGGGCCGCGGGCAACGCCCGGCTCTGGTTCCTCGGCGACTTCACCGACCGGGGCCCCGACGGCATCGGCGTTATCGACCTCGTCATGCGGCTCTCCGCCGAGGCCGCGGCCGCCGGCGGCTACTGCAAGGCCCTGATGGGCAACCACGAACTGCTGCTGCTCGGCGCCAAGCGGTTCGGCGACACCCCCGTCAACTCCGGGGCCGGAACCGCCACTTTCCAGGCCGCCTGGCTGCTCAACGGCGGCCAGAAGACCGATATGGACCGTCTGCAGGACGTCCATCTGCAGTGGATGGCGCGCCTCGACGCCATCGAGCTGGAGGATGAGCATCTGCTGATGCACTCCGACACCACGGCCTATCTCGAGTACGGCGACTCGATCGAAGCGGTCAACGACACCGTCCGCGAGACCCTGACCCGCAATGACGCCGACGAGTGCTGGGACCTGTTCCGCAAGTTCACCAAGCGCTTCGCCTTCCGCGACGACGGCGGCCCGCAGGCCGTACGCGAACTGCTCTCCGCCTACGGCGGCCGACGCGTTGTGCACGGCCACAGCCCCATTCCGTATCTGCTCGGCGAGGTGGGCACCGAGGACGGTGAGGACGGCGCGCGTCCGGTTGTCGAAGGCCCGCATGTGTACGCTGACGGGCTCGCGATCGCCATGGACGGCGGCGTGACCATGGCCGGAAAGCTGCTTGTGGTCGAACTCCCGCTGCATGACTGAGCCAACCCTCGACAGGGGATTTACGGAAACCCCCTGTCACCCCGTGCCGTAACCGCTCTACCATCGGCTTATCCGTAGCAGGCTCTCCTCCGTTTCTGCCCAACCGCCCGGTCGATGCGGGCAATCCGGCCCTACGGAGCATCGGGGGATGCACATGAACAGCGCTCCGCACCTGCTGACCGAGGATCGTGCCGAGTACGAGCGAATCCTCGACGACGCGCTGCGCAACGCCCATGACCGTCCGGATCTCGCTGCCGTGGGGCAGCGCCTGAACGCCGAGCAACTCCGCACCATGGCCCTGAACGCGACAGCGCTCATCACCACAGCGGCCGCAGCCGAGTACGAGCACTATGTGAAGGTCCGCGAGGATCTGCGCGCGCCCACGGCCGCCGCGTCCGTGCACAGTTCCGTGCTGGCCCCGGCCGCGGGTGAGGCAGACGAGAGCGGCGCCGGATTCGCCGCCGTCATCGCCGTACTGGCGCCGGTGCTCGCGGGAACGGCTGCGGCGATCTTTCTGCTGGTCGGCTACATCCTGAAGATGCTCAGCCCCACGCCGTCCTTCGCGGACAGCCTGCTCACCGCCGGGTGGTTCTTCGGCGCGGTCACGGCGGCCGGAATCCTGGTCGCCGCGGTCGCGCTGCTGCTCACCGCTCTGCGCAACGGCGCGACCCAGGTCCCGGCCGAAGAGTCGGCGGGCGAGCCGGACGAGGTGGCCCGCGCCAGGGAGGCCTGGCGTCATGCGGTGCTGGAACGCGGCCTGCTGCCGTTTCTGCGAGCAGCGCTGGCCGATCCCAGCGCCGACCCGTCGTCCGCGGACCCGCCGCACCATGTGAGCCGTATCCCGAAGGTCGGCTACAGCGGCCCGGACTACTCCAGCCCGAGCGAGGGCTCGACGACGGGCCAGAGACCCACCTTCACCAGTCCGGACTTCACCAGTCCGGACTTCGGCGGCCCCGAGCACCAGCCGGAGTGACCCCGGCCGGCGCCCGTGGCCGGGAGCTCACTCGGCGATCGGCAGATAGACCCGGTTGCCGGCCGCGGCGAACTCCTTGGACTTCTCGTCCATGCCCGCCTCGATCTCCTCCTGCAAGGCGCCGTGCTGCCGCCGGATGTCCTGGGAGATCTTCATCGAGCAGAACTTCGGACCACACATCGAGCAGAAGTGCGCGGTCTTCGCCGGCTCGGCCGGCAGCGTCTCGTCGTGGAACTCCCGTGCCGTGTCCGGGTCGAGGGCCAGATTGAACTGGTCCTCCCACCGGAACTCGAAGCGCGCGTCGGAGAGCGCGTCGTCCCACTCCTGCGCTCCCGGGTGGCCCTTCGCGAGGTCCGCCGCATGCGCCGCGATCTTGTAGGTGATGACACCGGTCTTCACATCGTCGCGGTCCGGCAGGCCCAAGTGCTCCTTGGGCGTGACGTAGCAGAGCATCGCCGTTCCCCACCAGGCGATCATCGCGGCGCCGATACCGGAGGTGATGTGGTCGTACGCGGGCGCGACGTCCGTCGTCAGCGGGCCGAGCGTATAGAAGGGGGCCTCCTCGCAGATCTCCTGCTGAAGGTCGATGTTCTCCTTGATCTTGTGCATCGGGACATGGCCCGGGCCCTCGATCATCGTCTGCACGTTGTGGCGCTTGGCGATGGTGTTGAGCTCGCCGAGCGTACGCAGCTCCGCGAACTGCGCCTCGTCATTGGCGTCCGCGATCGAGCCGGGGCGCAGTCCGTCGCCGAGGGAGTACGTCACGTCGTAGGAGGCGAGGATCTCGCAGAGCTCCTCGAAGTTCTCGTACAGGAACGATTCCTTGTGGTGCGCCAGACACCAGGCCGCCATGATCGAGCCACCGCGGGAAACGATGCCGGTCTTGCGGCGGGCGGTGAGCGGCACGTACCGCAGCAGCACGCCCGCGTGGACGGTCATGTAGTCGACGCCCTGCTCGGCCTGCTCGATGACCGTGTCCTTGTAGACCTCCCAGGTCAGCTCCTCGGCCTTGCCGTCGACCTTCTCGAGCGCCTGGTAGAGCGGCACGGTGCCGATCGGGACCGGGGAGTTGCGCAGCACCCACTCGCGGGTGGTGTGGATGTTGCGGCCGGTGGAAAGGTCCATGACCGTGTCCGCGCCCCACTTGGTGGCCCAGGTCATCTTGTCCACCTCCTCCTCGATGGAGGAGGTGACCGCGGAGTTGCCGATGTTGGCGTTGACCTTCACCAGGAATCGCTTGCCGATGATCATCGGCTCGATCTCGGGGTGGTTGACGTTGGCGGGCAGGACGGCCCGGCCCGCCGCGATCTCTTCACGGACGACCTCGGCGGTGACGTTCTCACGGATCGCGACGTACTCCATCTCCGGGGTGATCTCACCGCGGCGGGCGTACGCGAGCTGTGTCACCGCCTGACCGTCGCGGCCCCGGCGGGGCTGGCGCGGGCGGCCGGGGAAGACGGCGTCGAGGTTGCGCAGTCCCCCGCGCGGCGAGGTGTGCTTGATCCCGTCGTCCTCCGGGCGGACCGGGCGGCCCGCATACTCCTCGGTGTCGCCGCGACCGATGATCCAGTTCTCCCGCAGCGGCGGCAGGCCGCGGCGGACGTCGGTCTCGACGGTGGGATCGGTGTACGGGCCGGACGTGTCGTACAGCGTCACGTCCTTGCCATTGGTGAGGTGCACTTGCCGGACCGGCACCCGGAGGTCGGGGCGCGAACCCTCGACGTACCCCTTGTGCCAGCCGGGCTTGCGCTCCGCCTGGTCGGCGGCAGGCGTGCGTGCATCCTGAACGGTCATGAGACCTACTCCCTACGCCGGCATTACCCGGTAACAGGTTCGGCGGTCGACGCAGCGGCTTCCGTACGGTTCGTCACGACTCGTACGAAGGTCAGCGCCCTCTCAGCCCGGTGCTCCGAGCTCCCGCGTGTGCAAAGGTGCCACCACGCTAGCGTCATTTCTGGCGTGCTGAACAGTGGGCCCCTCCCGTTCTTGCGATGATCGGCCGGTGACCTCCTCGCAGCAGAAGCCCGAAGCACACAGCCATGCGCACAGCCATGGGCCGGCCGCGCCCGTCTCCAAGCACCTTCGCAAGGTCATCGCCGCCGTGCTGATTCCCTTCTCCACCGCGGTTTTGGTCGGGCTGTTCGTGCTCTGGCCGGGCGGCGCTCCCGACCATCAGCGCAGCGGTGTCGGCTTCGACCGGCAGACCGAGCAGGGCAAGGTGGTGACGGTCGAGAAGGTCAACTGCAAGGACGTGAATGCGGCGCAGGTGCCGCCGACCGGCGACACCTCCACGCCCGAGGGGCGCGAGGCGGTCAATTCCCAGCGGGGCAGCTGCGCGAAGGCGACGATCGAGGTCACCAGCGGTAAGGACAAGGGCCGTACTTTCACCGAGATTGTCCAGCCGGACGCTCCACGGCAGTTGAGCAAGGGCCAGGGTGTGGTGGTGGCGTACGCGCCCAATGCGCCCCGCGATCTTCAGTACTCCGTGACCGATGTGGACCGGAAGTTCCCGATGGTGCTGCTGGCCGGGATCTTCGCGCTCGTGGTGGTGCTGGTGGGACGGATGCGCGGCGTGATGGCGCTGATCGCGCTCGCCGCCTCGTTCGCCGTGCTGACCCTGTTCATCCTGCCGGCGATCCTGCAGGGCTCAAATCCCCTGATCGTCGCGGTGATCGGGGCGAGCGCCATCATGCTGATCGCTCTCTATCTGTGCCACGGACTCACCGCACGTACGTCGGTCGCGGTCCTCGGCACGCTGATCTCGCTGCTGCTGATCGGGCTGCTCGGTTCGCTCTTCATCGGCTGGGCGAGCCTGACCGGCAACACCGACGACAGCACCGGCCTGATCCATGGCCTGTTTCCGAACATCGACTTGAGCGGTCTGCTGCTGGCCAGCGTCATCATCGGTTCGCTCGGTGTGCTCGACGATGTGACAGTGACCCAGACCTCGGCGGTCTGGGAGCTGCACCAGGCGGATCCGGGCATGGGGCCGCGCGGGCTCTACCGGGCGGCCATCCGGATCGGCCGGGACCATATCGCGTCGGTCGTGAACACGCTCGTACTCGCCTACGCGGGCGCGGCGTTGCCGCTGCTGCTGCTCTTCTCGATCGCGCAGAGCAGTGTGGGCACGGTGGCCAACAGTGAGTTGGTGGCGGTGGAGATCGTTCGGACCCTGGTGGGGTCGATCGGTCTGGTTGCTTCGGTTCCGGTGACCACCGCGCTCGCCGCGATGGTGGTGTCCGCGGACCGGCCGAGTCCGGCGGAAGCGTCAGGCGCCGTGAGCGGTCCGCCGGGATCGCAGGTGCCGCAGGTGCCGCAGGTGCGGAGCGGGAAGGGCCGCCGCCGCAAGAAGTAGCTCATCGGCGCTCCGGTCACCCGCTCAACCGGCGTTCTCCTCGGCGAGGATGCGCCCGAGCGCCTCTTCCAGACTGCCCTCGAATTCGCCCAGTGTGCGCTCCTGCCCCAGCGGCACCAGCTTGTCGGTGCGGTCGAGGAAGCCCACCAGTGGCGCCGCGCTCGACCGGAACAGCGCCCGGTCGCGGCCGACCTGGAGCCTGATGCCGACGTCGGCCAGCCCTGCGGGCCCGGTCGGAGCAATGTGCACATCGCCGTCCCCGCTCGGCCCGTTGATGCCGTCGAGCAGCAACTCACGGCCAAATGCCCAGGTCACGGGGGCATCTCCGGGTAGATGGAAGGTCATCCGTACCGCGTAGGGGTCCTCCGTCTCGTATCGGAGCTCCACCTGGATCCGGAAGGAGAGCTCCTCTGAGACAAGGAAACTCATGAGGACCTCGGCATGGACCGACTCACGCATCGTGTACCCCGCAGTGGCTGAAGCAGTGATGAAACCTGCTGAAAACGGCCAGGATTGACACCCCATGGCCCTCTTGACGCAATGGTGCTGGAAGCGCTTGAAGATCACAAGGAGTGATTTTTCAGATACTGATAGAGAAGGTTAGCGAACTTAGCAGCCCAGCCATACCGCTACGTGTCTGTTCGATCTCAGTCAGTAATCGCTCTTCCAGGCGAAGGGAGTGAAATGGCCATCGCGGCGACAGGATCCAGCCATCACCTCGACTGCGGTCCCGATGTTCACGGCGGATCTGCTCGTCGCGCCGGCTCAGCAGACGCTGACCAAGGGCACCGGTCGCTCTACCAGTCGCCGCTCGAACTCGAGGACGCCATGAACTTCCGTACGACAAAGATGAGTCCGCCGACGAGGGCGACGAAGACCAGAGCCTTGAAGAGCAGCCCGATCACAAAGCCGACGACGCTGGCAATCAGCCCACCGAACACGACAAGGGCGATAACGGGCACCGCAACCCACTTCACCCACCACGGCATCCCCGCGAACATCTCTCGCACAGCCATCGTCCTTACCTCGTTTCTCTGAGTTCCTGGCTTCGATGCTAGGCGGGAGAGGGGGGCAACGGGGGCTCGCCGGCCCTTGAACTCCCCTGACCGAACCCCTAGGGACAGGACAGGGTCTCGCTCAGCTCTCAGGCGGAGAGAAGACCACCATGACCCGCAGATCCTCGGTGATGTGGTGGAACTTGTGCGCCACTCCGGCCGGGACATAGACCACGCTGCCGCGTCCGACTTGCGTCGTTTCCATCCCGACGGTGATGGCGGCCCGGCCACTGACGACGAAGTACACCTCGTCCTGGCGATGGGGCAGCTGCGGGTCGAGCTCGCCTGCGTCCAGTGCGTACAGGCCGACCGACATGTTCCGTTCGCGCAGGAACTGCAGATACGCACCGTCATTGGCGGCGCGCTCCGCCTCCAACTCGTCCAGTCGGAATGCCTTCATCGTCCGTCCGCCCCTGCCTTGGTCCGATCACGTCTGCCACGATCAGACACATGAAGAATTTTGTAGTCAAGACGATCGCCAACGCGGCAGCCCTGCTGGTCGCGATATGGCTGCTGCAGGACATCACCCTGACCGGTGACAGCACCGGCAGGAAGGCATGGGCGCTGGTTCTGGTGGCCCTGCTCTTCGGGCTGGTCAATTTCCTTGTCAAGCCGGTGGTGAAGCTGCTCACGTTGCCGCTGTTCATCCTCACGCTGGGGCTGATCACGCTGGTGATCAATGCCCTGATGCTGCTGCTGACCTCATGGCTGGCCGACCAGTTCGATCTGAACTTCCATGTCGAGGGCTTCTGGACGGCCGTGCTCGGCGGCCTGATCATCTCCGTCGTTTCATGGGCGATGAATGTCGCCCTGCCCGACAAGGACTGAGTACCGCGTGAATTCTGCGTATCGCATCTGCTTTGTCTGCACCGGCAACATCTGCCGCTCGCCCATGGCCGAGTCCGTCTTCCGCGCGCGAGTGGCGGACGCCGGACTCGACGGGGTGGTGGAGGTGGACAGCGCCGGCACGGATGGCTGGCACGAGGGCGACGGTGCCGACCGGCGCACCGTCGCCGTGCTGGAGGCAGGCGGCTACGAGTCCAGGCACAGCGCGCGCCAGTTCCGCGCCGCCTGGTTCCCGCTCCTCGATCTGGTGATCGCGCTGGACGAGGGGCATCTGCGGGAGCTTCGGCGGCTCGCGCCGACAGCCACGGACGCCGCGAAGGTACGTCTGCTGCGGGCGTACGATCCATCGGCCGTCGCGGATCTGGATGTTCCCGATCCGTACTACGGCGGCATGGACGGCTTCGAGGAGTGCCTGAACATGGTGGAGGCGGCGAGCGAGGGCCTGCTCGACGCGGTACGCACGGCTGTCGAGGAGCGAGCTGCATGAGCGCGGGACATAAGACCTTCCCACTGAGGACAGGGGATGGCACCAAGGCGGTACGGGCGGGGCTGCCCGAGCCGGTGAAGTACGAACCGACCCTGCCGGGTCCGGTCTTCGCGGCCCACTTCCATCTACCGGGCGAAGCCACCGGGCCGTACACCTACGGCCGTGACACCAACCCGACCTGGACGTATCTCGAGCGGGCGATCGGCGAGCTGGAGGCACCGGGGGAGTCCGTCGAGACCGTGGCCTTCGCCTCGGGCATGGCAGCGGTCTCGGCCGTGCTTTTCTCGCAGCTCAAGGCCGGTGACGCAGTGGTGCTGCCGGTCGACGGCTATCAGGCACTGCCGCTGGTGCGCGAGCGGCTCGAAGCGTACGGCGTCGAGGTGCGCACCGCGCCGACCGGCGACGACGCGCAGCTGTCCGTCCTGGACGGCGCCCGGCTGCTGTGGATCGAGACACCGTCCAATCCGGGGCTCGATGTGTGCGATGTGCGGCGGCTCGCGGAGGCGGCGCACACCGCCGGCGCTCTGGTCGCGGTCGACAACACCCTGGCGACGCCGCTCGGCCAGCGCCCGCTGGAGCTGGGCGCCGACTTCTCGGTGGCCAGCGACACCAAGGGCATGACAGGCCACGGCGACATCCTGCTCGGCCATGTGACCTGCCGTGATACGGAGCTGGCCGCGGGTGTACGGCAGTGGCGCAAGGTCGTGGGAGCGATCCCGGGCCCGATGGAAGCGTGGCTCGCGCACCGCTCGCTGGCCACGCTGCAGCTGCGGATCGAGCGGCAGTGCGCGAACGCGCTGGCGCTCGCGGAGGCGCTGAGCGGGCGTGGCGAGGTGACCGGTCTGCGCTATCCGGGCCTGGCGACGGACCCTTCGCACAAGACAGCCTCGCTGCAGATGCGGCGCTTCGGCTGTGTGGTCTCGTTCGTCCTGCCGGACCGCGGCCACGCGGAACGGTTCATGGACAGTCTGCGGCTGGTGGACGACGCGACGAGCTTCGGCGGCGTGCGCTCCACCGCGGAACGGCGCGGACGCTGGGGCGGCGACGCCGTGCCGGATGGCTTCATCCGCTTCTCGGCGGGCGCAGAGGACGCCGAGGACCTGGTGGCAGATGTGCTGCGGGCGCTGGACGAGGCGGCGGACTCGACTCCGTAGGCCGGGGCCGTAGCCCGGGGCCGGGGGCGTACGCCGGTGTACGTCGGCGCGCTGAGAGGCTGTACGTACAACGGGCGGCCCGAGCCTCCCCCCTCATGGCTCGGACCGCCCTCGGTTCCACGCGTCAAGAACCGCGTGACCAAGGCTAGTTGACTCTGTGTCAGTGTCCAATCACAGTAGCGACAGCGACCTATCGACTTATTTATAGTTGGCCGGGTTCGCAGGCATTGCCCGGTGGGCGCAGTCAGGCTGCATCGTCGGGCGCGTATCGTCGGGTCGGGAGGGCATGGCATGGATCTGGCCCTGTTACGCACATTCGTCACGGTGCACCGGGCCGGCTCATTCACCCGCGCCGCGGCGCTGCTCGGCCTCTCCCAGCCCGCGGTGACCGGCCAGATCCGCACGTTGGAGCGGCAGCTCGGCCGCCCGCTGTTCCTGCGCCAGGCGCGCGGAGTGACTCCCACGACCATCGGCGACGAGCTCGCGCACCGGGCCGCACCGCATCTGGACGCCTTGGTGGAGATCGCCGAGACCGGGCTCGACGAGGAGGCGGGCGTACGGACCCTGCATCTCGCCGGTCTTCCGGAGTTCACCTCGCTGCGCGCCCTGCCCGCCCTCACCCCGCTGATCTCCCGGGGACTGGCGCTGCGCGCCTCGTTCGGGAACTCCGAAGAAACACTGGAGGGGCTGGCCGCCGGACACCACGATCTGGCCATCACCACGGCCCGTCCGCGCGGCGGGCTGCTCACCGCGACTCCGCTCTGCGACGAGGAGCACGTACTCGTCGCCTCGCCGCGCTGGGCGGCGCGGCTGGGGCCCGGCGTCCTGCGCAAGGGGCATGTGGTGCTCGAGCAGCTTCCGGTCGTGGAGGTGCACGAGTCCCTGCCGCTGGTCTCGCGCTACTGGTCCGCCGTCTTCGACTCCCGGCCGGCCGCCGCGGGCGCCGTCATCGCGCCCGATCTGCGGGCGGTCCTGGAGGCCGCGGCCTCGGGCGCCGGGCTCGCCGTGCTGCCGCGCTATCTGTGCGAGGACGCCTTGCAGCGCGGCCGGGTGGTGGCGCTGCTCGACCCACCGGTGCCCCCGCTGCGTACGTACTTTCTGGTCGTACGCACCGGCACACTCGCCCTTCCGCACATCGCGCGGGCGCACGAGTGGCTGCTGCGCGCGGCCGTCGACTGGTGACCGCAGGGCGGACAGAAGTTTCAGAACGGGTGGGGTGGGCCACTCTCTTGCCATGACCGAACGACCTGTGGTCAAGCGCACCGCACGCGCCATCCTGCTGGACGGCAGCGACCTCGTCCTGATCAAGCGCACCAAACCCGGAGTGGATCCTTACTGGCTCACGCCCGGTGGCGGGGTCGAGCCCGAGGACGCCACCGTCGTCGACGCGCTCCACCGGGAGGTGGACGAAGAGCTCGGCGCCAAGATCACCGATGTGGTGCCCTGCTTCGTCGACACTGTCGAACACATCGCGGACGGCGGTGTGACGGGGGTGAAGGTGCAGCACTTCTTCGTCTGCCGACTGGAGTCCATGGACCCGGCGCGGCGGCACGGCCCGGAGATCGACGAGCCCTGCGGGGAGTACGAGATCGTACGGGTGCCGTTCAGCCGGGTCGGCATCGCGGCCGTGCATCTCGTACCGCTGTCACTGCGGCACTACCTGGACGGCAATATCGAGGGCGTACGCGCGATGCACGCACCCGACCTGGGCTAGTACGCCACCCAGCACGCCGCTAGTCGCCCGCCGCCACGAGTTCTTCGAGGGAGTCGTGGCGGATCCGGTCGGACGGGATGCCGATGCCGCGCAGCGCGTTGACACTGCTGCGGATCATTCCGGGCGGTCCGGAGAGATAGGCGTCGTACTCGTACCACGGGCCGTACTCCCGTACGGCGTCCGGGAACTGCGACCGGCCGTCGACCACCGGGCGGACCGAGAGCCAGGGGTGCGTCTGCTGGAGCCGCAGCATCGTGTCGATGTCGTAGAGGTCGAAATCGGTGCGCGCTCCGTAGAAGACCTGTACCGGACGCCGCTCGCCGTGCTCGGCGACATCCTCGACCAGCGCCTTGATGGGGGCGATACCGGTACCGCCGCCCAGACAGAGCAGACCGTTGTCGGTGGTGTGGTCGACGGTCATCGAGCCGGCAGGCGGCCCGAGGCGCAGGATGTCCCCGGGGCGGGCGTGGTGGACGAGGGCGTTGGAGACCCAGCCGGCCGGGACCGCCTTGACATGGAACGAGAGCAGACCGTCGGAGCGGGGCGCTCCGGCGAAGGAGTAGTGCCGCCAGATCCGCGGCCACCAGGGTGTTTCCACGCTTGTGTACTGGCCGGCCAGGAAGGCGTACGGCTGGTCGGGGCGAACGGTGATGATCGCGATGTCAGGAGTTCTGAGGTCGTGCGACACCACCTCGCCGTGCCACCAGGCGGGAGCGTGCCGCTCGTTCTCGGAGGCCGCGTCGATCATGATCTGGGAGATCGTGATGTACGTACGGACCCAGGCGGCCTCGGTCTCCTCGTCCCAGGTCGTCGTGGCGTACCGGGTCAGCGCGCCGATCAGCGCTTCTCCGACGGCTGGGTAGTGCGCGGCCTGGGTGCCGTACTTGCGGTGGCCGCGGCCCAGGTGCTGGAGGTAGTCGGTGAGCACGGCCGCATTGTCCATGTGATCGGCGGCGGTGAGCAGGGCCTTGAGGAGCCGGTCACGCTGAGAGTCCATGGCGGCGGGGAAGAGGCCACGCAGCTCGGGATGGCGGACGAAGAGCAGGGCGTAGAAGTACGAGGTGACCTTGTCGGCGACGGGCGCGATCTCCGCCATGGTGCGGCGGATGAGAATGGCGTCGGGGGAAGCGGGGTCCGCGGGGGCGGCGGGTGGTGGTTCATGAGGGGTGGGGGCCTCGTGGCGGCCGGGGGCCTCATGGACTGTGTGGGCCTCTTGGGCCTCGTAGGCGTTGCCGAGCGGGGGGCGCTCGTCCGGGGCGCGCTCGATCGGGTCGTGCTCGATCGGGAGGTCGTCGACGGGGACCTCGTCGAGAGCAGTCTCATCGAGCGGGGCGTCGGCCACGGGGGCGGCGGCAGCGGCCACATGGGCTGCCTGAGTATCAGCCGCGGGCGACGGGGCGGTACGGGACGGACCGGAGCCCACCGGGCGTATGGAGGCGACAGAGCGCCGCGGGGCGACTATTCGCTCCTGCCCGCCATCACCCGCAGACGCCCCCTCACCGGGGGCGGGAGTGGGGGCGGCCCGGCCCTGGGCCGGCTGCTTACGAGGGGTGAACCATCCGCCTCCGCCGCTGTCACCTGCAGTGCCGTTGTCGGCCGACGTGGTGGTCGGAGCGTCCATTGTCTGCCTCGCCTCGAACATCTTTCGGTCGGTCCACGCACTTCCGCTGGTCCGGAACGTGCCTCAAATCCCCGTTGCCTCAAGACTGCTGCCGGCCCACACTAACCTCGGCCACGCGCCGATTAGGGAGAAGTAAGCCCGGAATGTGACATTGACCGCAGCGCCCGTCGTCGCAGCATGCCAGGCGGCGGGACCGCATTGGACAAAGAGCGGAAAGTCCGGGCATCCGAACCCGCTTTCCCGTTAGGCTCCAATGCCCCCATGTCCATGTGCCGGGTCTCCCGGACCCCCGGAGCTGCTGAACTATCTGCGAAATCGCACCAGTTCATAGGCCTCGCGCAGATCGCCCCCCATATAGGTGTGTGTAGCCAGACCCGACAGATGGTGGTCGGCATTCACCGCCACCGTTGTGGGCACCGACGCGAAGATCTCCGCGTCGGACATGGAATCACCGTATGCAACACATGCGTCCAGACCAACCCCGAAGTCTGCACAAAGCCGATCAGCGATCTTCACTTTCGCGCCCGCGTTGAGAATGCCCGCGGGGTCCACGGGCCGGGTGAAGGGCAGCTCGGGAAAGAGTGAGCCGTGCGCCGCATGAGCTCCCCAGCCCAGCAGCCGCTCCACGAAGAAGGAGGGCGAGAGTGAAATGACGGCGCAGTAGTCGCCGCCTTTACGGATCTCCCGCCACACCTCCTGGATACCGTCGAGCCAGGGCGCCGTCTCAAAAGCGGCCGCCACATGCGCCTCGGTGAGATCGGCCCACAGAGCGTGCACACGCACCGCATACTCCGGCGGGCCGATCCTGCGGGCGATGATGTCCCGCTCCAGCTCGCCGATCTCTTCCAGCAGCCCCAGCTGCCGGGATATCTCCACGGGCGCCGCCGATCCGCGGATCAGTGTGCCGTCGAGATCGAATATGTGCAGCCTGCGTGTTCTCTCCATGTACGCCGAGGCTAGTACTCGCGATTACTCCCGCCGTCAGACGCAACGGTCCGGCCCACCCGGCACCGTGTTTCACGTGAAACCACTCAGGCACCCCACTCGCCGGGCCCTCCTCGTCGTCCATGTAGCCGCATCCGCCGGCTGGCTCGGGCTCACGCTCGGTCTGCTCGCGCTTGCTGTCACCGCCGCCACCACCGAGTCGGGGCCGATGATCGAGGCCACGTGCCGCTCGATGAAGGTCTTCACGGACTGGCTGGTGATTCCGGTCGCGATGCTGACCCTGATCAGTGGTCTGCTGCTGTCGCTCCGCACCAAATGGGGCCTTGCCAGACACCGCTGGGTCTATACGAAGTTCTGGCTGACTCTCGTCACCATCACCGCATCACTCTTCGCTCTGCGCCCTGGGGTCAACAACGCGGTCGACGCCATCTCGTCCGGCACTCCCTTGGCCGAGCCGCTCGACCTGGTGGTGGGCCCGGCCGTCTCCCTGACCACATATGTCTTCATGACCGTCATCTCCGTCCTCAAGCCGTGGGGTCTCACGCGGCGCGGCCGGCGGTCGCGCGTCTCGGCCACTTCACCGAAAGCACTGGACGAACGATCACCGCGTCAGAGAGCCTGACCTCTATGTCGACACCGCTCTCCGAGCTGCCCATTCGCCGTCTGACCACGGATGACCTCATTTCCTGCGCCGATCTGTCCGAGGACCGCGGCTGGCCTCGCGAGGAGCACAAATGGGGCCTGCTGTTGACGGCAGGGACGGGGTACGGCATCGACGACCCGGCGGGCAAAGGACTGATGACCGCCTGCGTACTGACTTCGTACGGCCCTGGGCTCGCCGCGATCGGGATGGTGCTCGTCGCCGAACGGTTCGCCCGCCAGGGCGTCGGACGGCGCCTGATGAAGCATGTGCTCGAGGTGACCGGGGAGACCCCGGTCACCCTGCACGCCACCGCGAACGGACAGCCGCTCTACGAGGAGCTGGGCTTCATGAACACTGGCCGCGCCGAAATGGTCCGCGGCCGCTTCCATGCCTCGGGCCCGGCCGCCGAAGTGTTCACCCGCCCGGCGACCGCCGAGGACCTCCCGGCCGTCCTGCGCCTCGACACCGAGGTCTTCGGCCTGGACCGCACCCATATGATCACGCGCCTGCCCGCCTTCGCGGACCAGCTCCGGGTGGCGGAGGAGGACGGCGTCCTGACGGGCTACGCGGCGGCCTGGCCGAACATGGAGACTCAGGTCGTCGGACCGCTGATCGCCCGGGACACGGAGACGGCGCAGTCGCTGATCGCCTCGCTGGCGGCGGGCACGGACCGGCCGCTTCGTACGGATATCGACGTACGCCATGAGGAGCTGCTCACCTGGGTGAAGGAGCACGGCCTGGAGCCGATCGCCTTCAACGCGGTGATGACGTACGGCATCCCGGGCCTCCCGGGCGACTGGACCCGCCGCTTTGCACCTTTGACGGTCGCGGCGGGCTAGCTGGTCAGGCAGATCCACCGTCAGTGGCGGGCTGCGGTGGCCAGCGCCGCGTCGGGGCTGGAGGCCTGAGCACGCGCGAGTACTCACTGCTCGACGTCCTGAGCCGCCAGCACAGCGGCCCCGGCGGCCATCTGCAGATGAAGCAGGTCGCCGACGCCGTCGTCCTCAGCCAGAGCGCCACCACCCGCCTGGTCACCCGCCTCGAGGACCGCGGCCTGCTGACCCGCTATCTCTGCGACACCGACCGGCGTGGCATCTACACCGACGTCACCGAGGCCGGCCTGCAGCTGCTCGCCGAGGCGCGGCCCACCAACGACACGGCTCTGCGCGAGGCACTCGACGAGGCAGCCAAGAACCCCGAGCTGGCTCCCCTGGTCAGGACTGTCGAGGAACTGCGGGTCCCCGCGTAGTCTGCCGATCATGAGCGATCTGGAAATACGACCCGCGGCAGTCGAAGACATCCCGGCGATCGTGGCGATGCTCGCGGACGACCCGCTGGGCGCTCAGCGCGAATCGCCGGAGGACCTCACCCCGTACACCGCCGCGTTCGAGCGGCTTGCCCAGGACCCGAATCAGTACCAGGCCGTCGCTGTACGCGAGGACCGGGTCGTCGGCACGCTCCAGCTCACGATCATCCCCGGGCTGTCCGCCGCGGCTCCACCCGCTCGATCATCGAGGGCGTCCGGATCCACGCCGACGAGCGGGGCAGCGGACTCGGCAGCCGGCTCATCGAATGGGCCATCGACGAATCGCGCCGCGAGGACTGTCAGTTGGTGCAGCTGACGTCGGACGTCAGCCGCACCGATGCCCGCCGCTTCTATGAGCGGCTCGGCTTCACCGCCTCCCATGTGGGGTTCAAACTCCCGCTCTGACCAAGGGAATTCACCGTGCACCGGATCAGTGACGAGCAGCGCCGCATCCGGCTCAGCCGCCGCCATCTGCTGGCCCCGTCCGTACGGGGTGACACACCGGTGGCGGTCGCCGACGCGATCGTCGCACTGCACGCCACCGACGCCTCGACCGTCTTCCTCTCCGCCTGCGCCCGCCTCACCGACCCGGGCGTCCAAGCCGTGGAGCAGTCCCTGTACGAGGACGTGACGCTGGTCCGGCTGCTCTCCATGCGGCGCACGCTCTTTGCCGTCTCCGCCGAACTCGCCCCGTATGTCGATGCGTCCACCGCGCGTTCCATCGCCATCAAGGAGCGGAGGACACTCATCAGTCATCTGGCGGAGGACGGGAACGGGCTGGACGAACGGTGGCTCGCCGAAGCCGAGGAGGCGGTCCTGGCCGCTCTCGCCGCACGCGGCTCCGCGACCGGCAGCCAGCTCTCCACCGATGTTCCGGCCCTTCGGACGAAGATCACCGTCTTCCCCGGCAAGAAGTACGAGACGGTGCAGGGCGTGGCCAGCCGGGTGATCCGCGTACTCGCCGCCGACGGCCGCATCCGGCGGGACCGGCCGCGCGGCTCCTGGACCTCCAGCCAGTTCCGGTGGACGGCGAGCGAGCCATGGCCTCCGTTGCCGGCCGCCGAGGCACGGGCCGAACTGGCCAGGCGCTGGCTCCTCTCGTACGGTCCGGCCACCGAGGCCGACCTCAAATGGTGGACGGGGTGGACCCTCGGCGACGTACGCAAAGCGCTGGCTGCCACCGGCGCCGAGGAGGTCGGCCTCGATGCGGGCACGGGCTATGTGGCGCCCGGCGACACCGTGCCCGAACCGCCCGTGGAGTCCTGGGCCGCACTGCTCCCCGCGCTCGATCCGAGTGCCATGGCCTGGGCCGACCGCGGCTTTCATCTCAGCGTCGACCATCGCGCCGCGCTCTTCGACCGCTCGGGCAATATCGGCCCCACCGTGTGGTGGAACGGAGAGATCATCGGCGGCTGGACCCAGCGCGCGGACGGCGAGATCGTCTGGCGACTGCTGACCGACCCGGGCCGTGAGGCCGCCGCCGCGATCGAAGCGGAGGCCTCACGACTGTCGGCGTGGGTGGGAGAGGCACGGATCACGCCGCGCTTCCGTACGCCGCTGGAGCGGGAGTTGACTGCCTGACGGCTGCCCGGGTTCAGCCTCGCGCCCGTTTCACGTGAAACATCACCTCCGTTTCACGTCCTCATCCGTTTCAGTCCACATCCCTTCCATGCGAACTCCGTTTCAGCTCCGGAGTCCGCGCCAGCCCTCCTTGTCCACACCGCCGGGCACCGCCTCGCCCGGCTCGTACGGCGCACGTGTGAAGACGAACGACCCCAGGTCGAGATGGCTCACCGACCCGTCGTCCCGCCGCACCACGCGCAATGACTCCCCCGCGTAGTAACCGTCAAGGCCCGTCCAGGTCCCGTCCGCCTCTGCAACGAAGTGCGAACCACGGCCGGTGCCGCGGAGCGGCTGCAGTTCCACACCACGGTCGGCGCCAAGGCGCAGACCGAAGGAGTATGTACCCCAGTACCAGGGCCCGGTCAGCTCAAGGAGCGACTGATCGACCTCGGGCAGCGGCCGCCAGGCCTCAGGGATACGCGGCTCGGCCTCGGCCACGATCCGCACGAGATCGGCGGCGACCACCGCGGTAAGCGGCCCCGAGGTGGCATTGGCGAGCGCGACGGCCGCCACCCCGTCGTCCACGCTCACCCAGAGTCCCGCGACAAATCCGGGCAGCGAGCCCGTGTGCCCGACCAGAGTGCGCCCGTCCCTCCGCTGGACCTGCATCCCCAGGCCGTAGGCGCTGTCCCACTCGCCCACCTCGGGCGGCACGGACGGCGTCCGCATCTCCCGCACGGACGCAGCGCTCAGCACTCGGTCGTCGCCCTCGGCAAGGAATGCGGCGAACCTGCAGAGATCGGCGGCGGTCGACCAGAGCTGTCCGGCCGGAGCCATCAGACCGAGATCCTCGGAGGGCTCGGGGAGTATCACATCGGCCCAAGGGTGCACCGCCCAGCCGCCGGCATGCGGGGCCCGAGGCTGTGCGCTTGTACGGTCCATGGCGAGCGGATCCAGGATCTCGCGCTGCAGGACCTCCTCCCAGGAAGCCCCGCGTACCGCCTCGATCAGCGAACCAAGCAGTGTATAGCCGGGGTTGGAGTAGTGGTGGCGACGGCCGACAGGATGCATCCGCGGCTGTGCACCGAGGACATCGGAGAGTTCGGGGCGGAGCGAGCCCGGCGTCCGCTCCCACCACGGCGCCGGGGATTCCGCGCCCAGGCCGGCGCTGTGGCCGAGGAGCTGAGCGACAGTCACATCCCCCACACCCGTGCCGGGGAGATGCTTCTCCAGAGGGTCGTTCAGATCCAGCAGCCCCTCGTCGCGCAGCCTCAGCACCAGGACGGCCGTGAAGGTCTTGGTGATCGAGCCAATGCGGTACTGGGTGCCGGCGTCCGGGGCATGTCCGTCGACCGAGCTACGGGAACCCGTCCAGACCAGGTGTCCCTCGCGCGCCACAGCGGCGACGAACGAGGGGGCGCGCCCTTCGGACTGAGCGACGGCGATGCGATACAGAAGGGCTCGTTGCGTACCGGGGAGCAGCTCTTCAAAAGGTGAAGTCATGGGGCAGGTCTATCGCTGCCGGTCCCCCGCGTCGACTTGAATACGCGGTACACGGAGGCGCGGCCCAGGCCTCGATACCGCACAGCGACCGGCGGCTGAGCACGTCGGCCGATTCGCGAGCCAGCAGGTGGGCCCGCGGCACCTTCTCGGCATCGTCGGGCCCGCGCAGCTGTGCATGACCAACCCGGCCTGGCGCAGCAGCTCGGCGGCGGCAGTACCCGAACCCCATGGCCGGCGAGGCGCGCGGTGCACTCGGTCCGAGTGACGATGGCGGTCGGCCGCGGCGGGCGCATCAGCTCGGCACCCGGCACCGCCCCGAGCCCTGCGGCTGTCTCGTGATGGGCGACCAGGCAGGGCAGGCAGCAGTGACACATCAGGGCATGGGTGCCAGCGATGCGGCCTCCCATGCAAACCCGTCCGGGTCGGTGAAAGGCCCGGCATCGCCGCCGATCACGAGCCGGTGCGATCCGGTGCCGTCGGGAGAGACACCGGCGTCCTTGGCAAGGGCACGGCGCCTGTACAGCGCCAGCTTGACGGGACTCGACCCAGCAGCGAACTCGACGTACATGCGGCCGAAGCTCTTCTCCACGGCAAGGCCTTGGTCGACGTAGAACCGCTTGCTCGCGGCCACGTCCGCGACTCCCAGCAGGAGCACGATCTCGTCGACCCGCCGGGTGGCAGGGCCGGTGTCCTTCTTCGCCGAGGTCGCGACCTTCCAGATCGTCCCGTCCGGGGCCTGTACGACACCGCCGTAGCCCCACAGCGACTTCGCGGCAGGCTTCAGCGACGTGGCGCCGGCGTCGAGGGCGGCGTCGATGAGGCTGTTGACGGTGGCCGGCTGGGACACCGTGAGCGCCAGCGTGAACCCACGGAAGCCGGTTGTGGGTGCCTCCGAGGCCCGCAGGCGTATCTGCGTGTCCAAACCGAAGGCGGCGGTGTAGAAGCGGTTGGCGGCCGTGGGGTCGGCCACGTCGAGGGTTACGGATTCGATGGATGCCATGGTCGTCACGCTAGTTGCGGCTCGGTGACCGGCGCTTCTCGATTCCTGATCGGTCTGGTCACCGCTTTCGCCACACACGGCGGCATCCCCGCCGCAGCGCCTGTAGCGCGGCGCCGGTAGGCGCTGGGCGACATGCCCACCAGCTCGGTGAAGCGGGTACTGAAGGTGCCCAGCGATGAGCAGCCGACCGCGAAGCAGACCTCGGTGACGCTGAGGTCGCCACGACGCAGCAGCGCCGTCGCGCGCTCGATACGCCGCGTCATCAGATACGCGTACGGCGCCTCGCCGTAGGCCAGCCGGAACTGGCGGCTGAGGTGCCCGGCCGACATGTGCACGCCGCGGGCAAGCGCCTCGACGTTCAGCGGCTGCGCATACTCCCGGTCGATCCGGTCGCGGACACGGCGCAGCCGCGCGAGGTCGCTCAAGCGCTGCGCCGCGGTGCGTGCGCGCCCCCACGAGGGGTGACACATGACGGAACTCCTTTTCATCGATGTCCGCGAGCACCTGGGTTGCATGCCGAGATAGGCGGCGAGGTGCTCGATGGTGATGACCGGCTTGCCGGAGCCGACGAGCCGGTCGAGCAGGCTGAGCGACTGCTCGACGGCGACGGGATGGAGGCCGGTGGTCGGCTCGGCGAGGATGTAGACCCCGCCCTTGTGGGCGGTCGGCGTGCGCGTCTCGGCCTCGGCGGCCGACATCGCAGCACCTCTGCGTTGGTGCGGCCGCCGAGAGGGTGGTCGAGGACAACTGCCTGGAAGCGCTGGCCGCCGTATTCTTCGCAGGTGGATGCCGGCCATCATGGCCGGATCGATGACCGGACGGCTCAGCGCAGCTCCTGGATGCGGACCAGGTTGCCCGCGGGATCGCGGAAGGCGCAGTCGCGGACGCCGTACGGCTGCTCGGTCGGCTCCTGGACGACCTCGGCGTCGTCGGCCTGCACCTTCTCGAAAGTGCCGTCGAGGTCCCGGGTGGCCAGCATGATCCAGCCGTAGGTGCCCTTGGCCATCATCTCGGCGATGGTGCGGCGCTCGTCCTCGGTGACCCCTGGGTCGACGGCCGGCGGCGCCAGAAGGATGGACGTGCCGGGCTGGCCGCCGGGGCCGACCGTGATCCAGCGCATCTTGCCCTGTCCGACGTCGCTGCGGACCTCGAAGCCGAGGGTGTCGCGGTAGAAAGCCAGGGACGCGTCCGGGTCGTCATGCGGGAGGAAGCTCGTGTGAATGGTGATATCCATGACGATCACGCTAGGTGCGGCTCCGTGACCCGCGCTTCTCGATTCCTGATCGATCTGGCCACCTGTTTCGCCACACACGGTCGCATCCCCGCCGTCGCGCCCAGCGCCTGGCGCCGCGTCGCCCAGGATCTCCTCAACCGTGCCCCGGAATCCCAGCTCGGACACCATGGGACAACTGACCGGCCAGCAGCTAGGGCGAGTCGGACATGACGCCACGGCTGCCGACGCCGACCTGCGGAAACGACCCCAGGGGCCCGGGTATCCCCAGGCCGGACGGCCGAGAACGCCGACGGGGCGGCCTACGCCGACGCGGTGTCGGAGTACGCCGCCCTGGGGCGGGACGAGTTGCGGGAGGCGGCCCGCGCTGTCATGGCGGTTACTTCGAGTCGCGGTTGAACTTCGAGGTCGACCAGAAGTAGCCGAGCACCGCGAGACCCAGGCACCAGGCGATGGCGAGCCATCCGTTGTGGCCGATCTCGCTGCCGAGCAACAGGCCCCGCAGGGTTTCGATGGCGGGCGTGAACGGTTGGTACTCGGCGATCGGCTGGAACCAGCCCGGCATCGTGTCGACCGGGATGAAGGCGCTGGAGAAGAGCGGCAGCAGGATCATCGGCATCGCGTTGTTGCTGGCGGCCTCGGCGTTCGGGCTGATCAGGCCCATACCGACCGCGACCCAGGTGAGCGCCATGGCGAAGAGCACGAGCAGCCCGAACGCCGCCAGCCACTCCAGGACCGTGGCGTCCGTGGATCGGAAGCCGATGGCCACGGCGACGGCGCCCACGAGGACGACGCTCATGATCGACTGCAGCACGCTGCCGACGACGTGCCCGACGAGCACCGAACCGCGGTGGATCGCCATCGTGCGGAAGCGGGCGATGATGCCCTCGGTCATGTCGTTGGAGACGGACACCGCGGTCCCGACCGTGGTGCCGCCGATGGTCATCAGCAGGATGCCCGGGACGATATAGGCGATGTACTCGGAGCGGTCCGCGCCGCCGCCGCCGATGCCCGCGCTCATCACGTCGCCGAAGATGTAGACGAAGAGCAGCAGCAGCATGATCGGGGTGAGCAGCAGGTTCAGGGTGAGGGACGGGTAGCGCCGCGCGTGCAGGAGGTTGCGGCGCAACATCGTGGACGAGTCGCGCACAGCGAGGGAGAGGGAGCTCATCGGACGGTCTCCTTGGGCTGGTTGGGGACGGCGGCGCCGGTCAGGGCGAAGAAAACGTCGTCGAGGTCGGGGGTGTGCACCGTCAGCTCGTCCGCCTCGATGCCGGCCGAGTCCAGCCAGTCGAGGATGGAGCGCAGCTCGCGCTGGCTGCCGTCGCTGGGGATCTGCAGCGACAGCGCCTCGTCGTCCCGGGTCACCTCGCGCAGGGCGACAGCGGCGGACTGGTACGCGGCCGGGTCGTCGAACCGCAGCCGCACGTGCCCGCCCGGGATGAGCCGCTTCAGCTCCTCGGCGGTGCCCTCGGCGGCGATCTTCCCGTCGTTGAGCACGGCGATACGGTCGGCGAGCTCGTCGGCCTCCTCCAGGTACTGGGTGGTGAGGAAGACGGTGGCGCCGTCGGAGACGAGCTCGCGGATGATCTGCCACATGTTGTGGCGGCTGCGCGGGTCGAGGCCGGTGGTCGGCTCGTCGAGGAAGATGATCCGCGGGTTGCCGACCAGGGTCATGGCGAGGTCGAGGCGGCGCTTCATGCCGCCTGAGTAGGTGGAGGCGGGCTTCTTCGCGGCGTCGGTGAGGTCGAAGCGCTCCAGCAGCTCAGCGGCGGTACGGCGGCCCTCGCGCTTGGACAGGTGGTGCAGGTCGCCCATGAGGAGCATGTTCTCCTCGCCGGTGATCAGGCCGTCGACGGCGGAGAACTGGCCGGTGACGCCGATCGCGGCGCGCACCGCCTGAGGGTCGGCGGCCAGGTCGTGGCCGCCGATGTGGATGCCGCCGGTGCCTGGATCGGCGGAGATGAGGGTGGAGAGGATCTTCACGGCGGTGGTCTTGCCGGCACCGTTCGGGCCGAGCAGGGAGAAGATCGTTCCTTCGGGGACGGCCAGGTCGACGCCGTCGAGCACGACCTTGTCGCCGTAGGACTTGCGCAGCCCGTTCGCCGCGATGGCCAAGTTGGTCATGTTGGTTGCTCCTTCAGAGGCTGCGGGCGGTGATGTCGCCGTAGGCGGTGGTCGCGTGGATGTTCAGGCCGGCGGCGGCGCCGTCGGTGTTCCTGAGCGCGTTGTGGATCCGGCCGTAGGCGGTGCCGGCGTCCAGTGAGGCGGAGACTCCGCGGGCGGCGCCGACCGACACCTCGCCGGACTCGGTGCGCAGCACGACCGTGCCGCGCACGGCCTCGGCGATGTGGATGTCGCCCTTTTGGGTGCTGATCTCCGCGGGGCCGCCCAGGCGGCCGACCGAGACGTCGCCGGCGAGGAGGCCGAGGCGGGCGCTCGCGGCCTCGTCGAGCTTGACCGAGCCCTGCGCGCCCTCGAAGGCGACGTCGCCCAGCCGTCCGACGCCCCGGAACTCGGCGCTGGCCGCCTTCGCCTCGATACGGGAGCCTGCGGGCAGCTGGATGGTCACCTCGACGGATCCGGAAGCGCCGAGGATCCGGTTCTTCGCCGGTGAGGCCTCGATCCGCAGGACGCCGTCGCCGTATTCGACCGTGATCTGCTCCGCCGCCTTCACGTCGCGGCCCTTCGAGGCGTCCGCGGGCAGGACCTCGACCGTGGTGTCGGCCCGGTCTGCGGCGATGAACCGGATGCGTCCCGCGGGGATGTCGAGGACGGCGGAGACCGGGGCGGGGGTGTCGAACTTCTGCATTGCGCTCTCCTTCAGTCCGTTGTTTCTGACTTTGGAAACGCTACGTTGCATTCAAAGATTCGACAACACTGTCGTTGCGCACGATCGCCATCAGTGCAGGTAAAAGCTAAGAAAGTGTTGCAATGGCTTTGGTTCTAATGCAACAACAGCCACCCTGTTCGTTGCAATGAATGAGGAGTGAACGCTATACTGGAGACACCAAGGACCACGAAGGAGACCGCGATGCCGGGAGGCAGACTCACCCAGCAGGAACGCCAGCAGATCGCGCTGGGACTGGCCGACGGTCTCGCCTACGCGGAGATCGCCAGACGCCTCGACCGCCCCACCTCGACGATCACGCGCGAGGTGATGCGCAACGGCGGCCCCACCGCCTACCGCGCCGACCTGGCCCACCGCGCCACCGAACGCCGCACCCACCGGCGCAGGCAGACCGCGCCCCGGGGGCCGGAGGCGCCCCCGCAGGCCCACGGACGCGACGCCGAGGCCGTGCGCGAGTACGAGGAGATGTTCACCACCCTCCTCATGCAATCGGGCCTGCCCAAGATGACGTCCCGGGTGCTGGTGTCCCTCTACACCACCGACGCGGGCAGCCTCACCGCGTCCGAACTCGTGCAGCACCTCCAGGTCAGCCCGGCGTCCATCTCCAAAGCGATCACGCTCCTCGAAAGCCAGGGCCTCATCCGCCGGGAACGGGACGAACGCCGCCGCGAGCGCTACGTCGTCGACAACGACGTCTGGTACCAGGGGATGATCGCCAGCGCCCGATCCCACGCCCAGCTCTCCGAGATCGCACGGCAGGGCGTCAGCATCCTCGGCCCCGACACCCCGGCCGCCGCCCGCCTCGAGAACATCGCCCGCTTCGTCGACTTCGTCGGCGAGAGCATCATCCGCGCCGCGGAGCAGGCCCGCGAAGTCCTCTACGCGAAAGCCGAAACGACCTCAGGCGGCACTGCCACGCCAAGTTCAGATCGCGGATAGACAGCCGTCTTGACGGTCACAGCCAGGCGCGCCCGTGTAGGCCCTCAATCGGGATGTCCCATTCCGGCCGGGCGACCTGCGCTTCTCTCAGCCGTCTCATTCAGGGGCCACGGCATTGCGTCTCACGATCGTGGCCCATCCAAACAGGTCGTCAGCGTGCAGGCTGGGGCGCGGTGAGGTCGCGGACGAACACGGGCTTGAGCGGACGAACACGGGGGGGGCGCCGCAGGTCTCCGTACCGGCTATTCGGTCTCGGTCAAGGCGGCGAGAATCAGGTCGCTGACGGCCTTGGTGGACACCGGGTTCTGGCCCGTGATCAGGCGGCCGTCACGCACGGCATGCGGCGTCATCGGAACAGTGGAGCGCACATACTTGGCCCCCTTGGCGCGCAGTTCGTCCTCCAGGAGGAACGGCACCCTGCTCTTCACGCCGGCCAGTCTTTCCTCGACCGTCGCGAAGCCGGTGACGGTGCGGTTTCGTACGAGCGGGTTCCCGTCGGTGTCCTGGAGGTTGATGAGGGCGCAGGCGCCGTGGCAGACCGAGGAGACGATGCCGCCGCCGGCGTAGATGGCCTGGGCCGTTCGCTGCAAGTCGGCACTGTCGGGGAAATCCCACATGGTGCCGTGACCGCCTGTGAAGAAGATCGTGGAGTAGTCGTCCGGATCTGCGTCGGCAACCGGATGAGTGGCTTTCAGGCCGGACATGAAAGCCGGGTCGGCGAGATAGCTGCGAACCGTCTGGTCGGCGAACAGCCGACCGAGGCTTCGCGGGTCGAGGGGCACCTCGCCGCCCGCCGGGCTCACCACATCCACCGGGTGGCCGGCCTGTACCGCCTTGTCATAGAAGTGGACGAGTTCACCCAGCCAGAGGCCGGTCCGGTGCTTGCTCGCCCCGTAGGTGGCCTGATTGGTCACGACTGCCAGAATCTTCTTCTGTCTCACGTTTCCCACGTCTCTCTTGTCGGTCGACTGCACATTGATGCAAGGTGCGATGCCGCTCTGCCCGCCCGGGATCGGTGCCCTCAGGCAGCAGCCGGCGCTCGCCTCGATCTGAGGGCGGTGGAGTGCGCCCAGACGATGGCGATCGCGAGGATGAACTCCAAGGCGGCGGAGGCGAGGAAGCCTCCCGCCGGGCTGGGCATGCCGTCCTGGGCGAAGGAGACCAGCCGGCCGATGCCTCCGAGGAGGATCGGGACGGCCAGGAAGTAGACGAGCACCCCCTGCCGCCGGACCGTTGCGGCCGCCCAGGCGAGCAGGGGGGCCCAGCCGATGTAGACGCCTGCCACGAAGCGGTACGCGTTGTCCGCCTCCGCCATGCCCGTCGGACCTCCCTGCGTCAATTGCCGCAGACCGTCTGCGGCCGCGATGGCGGCCGCCAGCAGCAGGCAGACACGGACGACGGTGGTGGCTGCTGCGACAGAGGTGTCGGCCATCAAGGTCCCTTGCTCCTCTCGGGGTTGGCCCCGGGCGTGGGCGTCAGCCCTGCTCGGTGGGGCGTACGAGCAGCTCGTTCACGGCCACGTGCCGGGGGCGGGTGACGATGTAGCCGATGGCGTCGGCGATGTCCTCGCCCTGCAGCCGCTCGATGTCGCCAAGGCCCGCGACGATCAACTGCTGGACCATCTCCGAGTTGTGGGTGCGCAGCTCGGTTTCGACGCTGCCCGGCTCGACGACGGAGACGCGGACGTGCTGCTTGCCCAGTTCCTGGCGCAGCGCCTCGCTGAAGCCGCCGACGCCGAACTTGGTGGCGCTGTACACGGCGGACATGGCGAAGGCCATGCGGCCGTTCAGCGAGCTGATGTTGACGATGTCGGCGACCTGGCGCGGGCCGTCGGCGGCGGCCTTGACCAGGTGCGGGATGGCCGCGTGGGAGGTGTACATCAGGCCCATGAGGTTGATGTCGACCATGCGCTGCCAGTCGTTCAGGTCCGCGCCCGGGGTGGGGCCGAGCAGCATGAGCCCGGCATTGTTGACCACGGTGTCCAGACGGCCCAGCCCCTCGACGGTCCTCTCAACGGCTTCAGCGGCGGCCTGGGCGGTGGTGATGTCGGCGGGCACGGCCAGGGCCTTTCCGCCCGCCTCGGAGATTCCCACGGCGAGGGCGGTGAGCCGGTCCTCGCGCCGTCCGACCAGGGCCACCGAGGCGCCCTGGCGGGCAAGCTCCAGTGCTGTGGCGTGGCCGATGCCGCTGGAGGCTCCGGTGACCAGGGCGACGGTTCCTTCAAGACGACGAGTCATGGTTCAAGCCTTTCGATGAACGGCCGCGTTCCTCGGGCCGTACGAGATAGAGGGGTGAATGGCCCTACTGGTGTGGGCCATACAGGGGTGGAGGCCGCTCAAGGCCGGGCCGAATGCACAATGGGGAAGTGAGCAGCACTGGGCAGAAGACAACCGACGCCGCGCGTCAGGCGACCACGATCGACCGGGAGCTGCCGCCTCGCGAACGCCTGGTCCGGGCCGCGTCGCGGCTCTTCTACTACGAGGGCGTACGCGCGATCGGCGTGGAGCGGCTGATCGCCGAGGCCGGGGTGACCAAGGCGACGTTCTACCGGCACTTCGCTTCCAAGGACGACCTGGTCGTGGCCTATCTGCTGACCAAGGACGCCTACTACAAGGCGGTGGCCGAACCGCTGGCCGCCGAGTACCCGCCCGCCGAAGCGATCGACCTCATCTTCGAGGCGATCGCCGAGCACGCCCGCGAGCGCGGCTTTCGCGGGTCGCCGTTCCTGAACGCGGCCGCCGAGTACCCCGACGCCGACCATCCCGTCCGCGGCCTGGTGGCGACCCACCGGAACTGGATCCGCACCCTCTTCGAAGACCTGCTCACCCGGTTCGGCCACGCCGATCCGGAGTCGGCGGCCGGAGCGCTGCTGATGATGTACGACGGCGCGATGGCCGCCGGCTACCTGGACGACTCGACGGCCGCGCAGCAGACCCTGCTGAACGCGGTCCGGCTCATCCGATCCGGGAGCTGACCCCAGCTGGAGCACGCGAAGCAGCGGCCCTTTGCGGGCCCCCGGCCGGGCCGGGGCGCGGATTGGTTTCATAGCGCCTTTTGATCTCTGTGCGACATGCATCGGCGACCCACCGGCAGTTCTGCGCCTGGAGCCAGTCTCGACCGATGGGCCGAGAACCGCCCTCCAAGGGATAGAAAGACCGGTCGTTCTACCTATTGACGATAGCGCCTGTACCGTCCGCGCGCCAGCGGAGCCCGATGCCCCAGGGGCTGGGGAATTGCGTGACCCATCACTGGGGAATTAGGTGATCGACCCGCGGGCCCAGCCAAGGGCGAAGTTCACCTTCGGCCGCGTGAGCAGGTGCCGGGGCTTGACGCCGACGACCAGCGGCACGTCCCTGCCTCGCAGAACGAGGAAGTCCGGGACATGACACCGCCGTCGATCGTCCATGGTGGAGAGGAGAAACGGCTGGGCGAACACCGCCCTCACGTCCTGGTCGAAGTCGGCGTAGAGCAGGTGCGTCAGCTCGAGTCTCGACTCTTAGACGACATGGTCACGCATCGTGGAGGACCAGTACGTGCCCGAGTAGTGCTTCTGACCGTGCCGCCAGCGGAACGTACGCCACGGCACCGAAGGCTCAAAGACATCGACGCCGGCAGTCGGCCAGCTGAGACATCTCCACGATCACGGCGGAGAACACCGTTGCATAGGTCGCAACGAGGAACAGCACCACTACGGGCGAACGATCAGACAGGAGTTCGTCTCACTGCCCTGTCCCTTGGGCCAGAAAAGGGCCACCGCCAACGAGAAAGGGACATTGGAAATGCGAACCTACAGCCCGCCAGATCAGGTCTGCGCCATGTCCACAAAGCGCGAGTAGTGCCCCTGGAAGGCGACCGTGATCGTGGCCGTCGGACCGTTACGGTGCTTGGCCACGATCAGGTCCGCCTCGCCCGCGCGCGGAGACTCCTTCTCGTACGCATCTTCGCGGTGCAACAGGATGACCATGTCCGCGTCCTGCTCGATGGAGCCCGATTCACGCAGGTCGGAGACCATCGGTTTCTTGTCCGTACGCTGCTCGGGGCCACGGTTCAGCTGGGACAACGCGATCACCGGGAGCTCGAGCTCCTTGGCCAGCAGCTTGAGGTTTCGGGACATGTCCGAGACCTCCTGCTGACGGCTCTCGGCGCGCTTCGAGCCACCGGACTGCATCAGCTGCAGATAGTCGATGACGACCAGCTTCAGATCATTGCGCTGCTTCAGCCGTCGGCACTTCGCGCGGATCTCCATCATGGAGAGGTTCGGGGAGTCGTCGATATACAGCGGGGCCTGGGAGACATCCGGCATGCGGCGCGCCAGCCGGGTCCAGTCCTCGTCCGTCATCGTCCCGGAGCGCATGTGATGCAGCGCCACCCGCGCCTCCGCGGACAGCAGGCGCATCGCGATCTCATTGCGCCCCATTTCGAGAGAGAAAATCACGCTGGGCAGGTTGTTCTTGATCGAACAGGCCCGGGCGAAGTCCAGCGCCAGCGTCGACTTACCCATGGCGGGCCGGGCCGCGATGACGATCATCTGGCCGGGGTGCAGACCGTTGGTCAGTGAGTCGAAGTCGGTGAACCCGGTCGGTACACCCGTCATCTCGCCGCTGCGCGAGCCGATCGCCTCGATCTCGTCGAGCGCGCCTTCCATGATGTCGCCGAGCGGCAGATAGTCCTCGCTGGTGCGCTGCTCGGTTACGGCGTAGATCTCGGCCTGGGCGGAGTTGACGATCTCGTCGACGTCGCCGTCGGCCGCGTATCCCATCTGCGTGATCTTGGTGCCGGCCTCCACGAGTCTGCGCAGCACAGCGCGCTCATGGACGATCTCCGCGTAGTACGACGCGTTGGCCGCGGTCGGCACCGACTGGACCAGCGTGTGGAGGTACGGCGCTCCGCCGACCCGGGTGATCTCGCCTCGCTTGACCAGCTCGGCGGCGACGGTGATGGGGTCGGCCGGCTCGCCCTTGGCATAGAGGTCGAGGATCGCCGTGTAGACCGTCTCGTGGGCGGGCCGGTAGAAGTCGTGGCCTTTGATGATCTCTACGACGTCGGCGATGGCGTCCTTGGAGAGCAGCATGCCGCCGAGGACGGACTGCTCGGCGTCCAGGTCCTGGGGAGGCACACGCTCGAAGCCGGGGGAGCTTCCGTCCCAGCCGCCGCTGTCCCTGCCGCGCTCGTGCTGGTCCTCTCGACCACCGCGGCCTTCGCCGCGACGCTGGCGGGAGACGGGCAGACGATCACTGGGACCGTCTGCGGCCCACGGGTCGTCCAAGGGCTCGGAAATGCTCACCCGGGCCACCTCCTCCCGTCCGCTCCGCGGACCTCGCCGTGCCACTCTTTCTACGGCACGACACTGACAAAACGAACGGCCAGACTCCGCTTCCGGCGCGTCGGGCGACGGTCCACGGTAGGCCCGTCGGCACCGTCAGCCAATCTGGTTATCCACAGGCCATGTGGACGACGGACCAGATGCTGTGGAGAACCCTGCGGAACCTGTGCACGGACCGGGGGACAGCACTGTGGACAAATTCATAGTCACCCCGCCACACACACTCTGACCTGGCTCTTTTCCGTCCACTGGCTGTGGGGGAGAAAAACTTTCCCGACTGGACCAAGATCAGAACAAACGGCACACAGCCGAAGGCGCAACGAGAGGATTGGTAAGGACTGCAATGCAATTGCATCTCTTACCTGTGGAAGATTAGATTGATGCAATGACAGCGGCTCCCACAGCACCCAAGGCGCGTCGGCAACGGCACGACCGAGAGATCATCACGCTCGCCGTCCCCGCCTTCGGCGCCCTCGTCGCCGAGCCTCTCTTCGTGATGGTGGACAGCGCCATCATCGGCCACCTCGGCACGCCGCAACTTGCCGGACTGGCGGTCGCCTCGGCCCTTCTGATGACCGCCGTCAGCATCTTCGTCTTCCTCGCCTACGCCACTACGGCCGCCGTCGCACGCCGCGTAGGCGCAGGTGATCTCGCGGCCGCAATCCGGCAGGGCATGGACGGCATCTGGCTCGCCCTGCTGCTCGGTGTCGCCGTCATCGCCGTCACCCTGCCCACCGCCCCCTGGCTCGTACAGCTCTTCGGCGTCTCCGACACCGCCGCCCCGTACGCCACCACATATCTACGGATCTCCAGCCTCGGCATCCCCGCGATGCTGATCGTGCTGGCTGCCACCGGCATACTGCGCGGCCTGCAGGACACCCGGACTCCTCTGTACGTGGCCATCGGTGGCTTCGCCGCCAACGCGGCACTCAACGTCGCCCTCGTATACGGCGCCGGTTTCGGCATCGCCGGCTCCGCCTGGGGCACCGTTATCGCCCAGTGCGCGATGGCCGCCGCCTATCTGGTCGTGGTCGTACGGGGAGCACGTCGGCACGGTGCCTCCCTGCGCCCCGACGCCGCCGGGATACGGGCCAGTGCTCAGGCGGGGGTCCCCCTCTTGATCCGTACACTCTCGCTGCGCGCAGTCCTGATGATCGCCACTGCCGTCGCGGCCCGCCTCGGTGACACCGAGATCGCCGCCCATCAGATCGTCCTCTCCCTGTGGAGCCTGATGGCCTTCGCACTCGACGCGATTGCCATCGCCGGGCAGGCGATCATCGGCCGTTATCTGGGAGCCGACGACGCCGAGGGCGCCCGGCAGGCCTGCCGTCGCATGGTGCAGTGGGGGATCGCCTCCGGTGTGGTTCTCGGAATCGTGATCGTGGCCTCCCGACCACTCCTGGTCCCTCTGTTCACGACCGACCAGGCGGTGCACAGCACCCTGCTCCCGGCATTGCTGGTGGTCGCCGTCTCCCAACCGATCGCCGGCGTGGTCTTTGTCCTCGACGGCGTACTGATGGGAGCCGGTGACGGCTCGTACCTGGCCGGGGCGATGCTGGTGACGCTGGCGGTCTTCGCGCCGGTCGCCCTGCTCATCCCCACCTTCGGTGGCGGACTGACCGCCTTGTGGTGGGCCATGGCTCTGATGATGACCGTGCGCATGCTGACGCTCTGGCTGAGAATGCGCTCCGGCCGCTGGCTCGTCACCGGTGCGACGCGCTGAAAGACCGCCTGTCCGGGGTTCCACGGTGGATGTTTCACGTGAAACGGACGACGTTTCACATGAAACAGACGACGAACGGATGACTGGGACGAACAGCATGAGGGCCGCACCCCCAGGGGGTGCGGCCCTCATGTGCCCTGCAGCGCGTGCGCTGCAGAGCGCTACGCGGCGACGACCTCGACGCCGAGCTTCGCGGCAACCTCGGGGTGCAGACGCACAGACACCTGGTGCGAGCCCAGGGTCTTGATCGGCGAACCGAGCTCAACGCGACGCTTGTCGACGTCCGGACCACCGGCAGCCTTGATCGCCGAGGCGATGTCGGCCGGGGTGACGGAGCCGAAGAGGCGGCCGGCGTCGCCGGAGCGAACAGCCAGACGCACCTTTACGGCCTCGAGCCGGGCCTTGATCTCATTGGCCTGCTCGATGGTCGCGATCTCGTGGATCTTGCGGGCGCGGCGGATCTGCGCCACGTCCTTCTCGCCACCCTTGGTCCAGCGGATCGCGAAACCACGCGGGACCAGGTAGTTGCGAGCGTAACCGTCCTTGACGTCAACGACATCGCCGGCGGCACCGAGGCCAGAGACCTCGTGGGTGAGGATGATCTTCATTGGTCGGTCACCCTTCCCTTATCGCGCGGTGGACGTGTAGGGCAGCAGCGCCATCTCACGGCTGTTCTTCACGGCCGTGGCGACGTCACGCTGGTGCTGCGTGCAGTTGCCGGTAACGCGGCGGGCACGGATCTTGCCGCGGTCGGAAATGAACTTCCGCAGCATGTTCGTGTCCTTGTAGTCCACGTACGCGGTCTTGTCCTTGCAGAATGCGCAGACCTTCTTCTTCGGCTTGCGCACAGGCGGCTTCGCCATGGTGTATCTCCTGTGTGATCAAGAAGTGGGGTACGAGCTGCCCTTAGAAGGGAGGCTCGTCCGAGTAGCCGCCGCCGGAACCGCCGGAGCTTCCGCCCCAGCCGCCCCCACCGCCCTGCTGCTGGCCGCCGCCGGCCGGCGCACTGGTGGCCCAGGGGTCGTCGGCGGGTGCACCGCCGCCGCCCTGCTGCTGACCACCACCGGGACCGCCGCCCCAGTTGCCGCCGCCCTGCTGCTGACCGCCGCCATAGCCGCCCTGGCCACCGCGACCGGTGGTCTTGGTGACCTTGGCCGTGGCGTTCTTCAGGCTGGGGCCGACTTCCTCGACGTCCAGCTCGTAGACCGTGCGCTTGACGCCCTCGCGGTCTTCGTAGGACCGCTGCTTCAGCCGGCCCTGCACGACGACGCGCATGCCTCGCGTAAGCGACTCCGCGACGTTCTCCGCCGCCTGACGCCAGACCGAGCAGGTGAGGAACAGGCCTTCGCCGTCCTTCCACTCATTGGTCTGCTTGTCGAAAATGCGGGGAGTGGACGCGACACGGAACTTCGCGACCGCCGCACCGGAGGGGGTGAAGCGCAGCTCGGGGTCGTCGACGAGATTGCCGACGACCGTGATGACGGTCTCGCCTGCCATGGGTGAACCTCTCGGCGGGGATTGCTTCTGGCTGCTTGCTGCTACTCGAACCCGATGACCTCTGAGCTAGGTGCTCAGTGGGTCTCGGGACGGAGGACCTTGGTCCGGAGGACCGACTCGTTCAGGTTCATCTGGCGGTCGAGCTCCTTGACGACCGCAGGCTCGGCCTGCAGGTCGATGACCGAGTAGATGCCCTCGGGCTTCTTCTTGATCTCGTAAGCGAGACGACGACGGCCCCAGGTGTCGACCTTCTCAACCTTTCCGTTGCCCTCACGGACGACGGAGAGGAAGTTCTCGATCAGCGGGGAGACAGCGCGCTCCTCGAGATCGGGGTCGAGGATGACCATCACCTCGTAGTGACGCATGTGGAACCCACCTCCTTTGGACTCAGCGGCCACGGTCGTTCCGTGGCAGGAGGGTCGTGATGCGTAAGCAACGGTATCGGCCGCCACTGACAATCCGGGAGGATCGCGTTCTGGCCTGGGCAGACACCGGTGCAGACCGTACAGAGTACCTGCAGACAGCCTTCCGGTTGAAATCCGGTGGCCATGAGACGCAATCTGTACACATCGGGTGTGCGCGGCGCTACGATGCGCCGCCTTCCGGCAACGCCAGGAGGTGCCTCATGGCACAGGCAATGCGACGTCAGTCCTCAGTCTCCCTCTTCGCCACCGACGGCAAGCCCCATCCCCTTCAGGACACCCTGATGGCGGTGACGCTGGTGCTCGGCGCTGTCGCCTTCGTCTCGGCGATGTTCTACAACCTCCATCTGCTCAGCTCGTGGGCCGGGCTGGTGGGAATCATCACGGGCGCGTACGGGCAGTTCATCTCGGCGACGACCCGCGAGCGCTTCGTGCTGATCATCGGTCTCGGCGCTTCCGCGGTCGGCTTCTACCTCGGCATGGCACACGGCGGGCTCTTCGGCGGAATCATCAGCTAGGGCAGAGCAGAACAGGAGGGGACGGGGGCCACAAGGACGCTCCTTCCCTACAGCCATCCGGGGCGCTCCCCCAGCGCAGTAGGCTTCGGCGCGAGAGCCGGAGCCCCTGTACCCATGGGGACACACCTGCCGAGGAGCGCCCCGCATGACCCTGACCCTGAGGACCATCAGCCGAGAGCAGCATCTGGCTTACATCCAGAGCCTGCCCGCGGCAAGTCACTGCCAGGTCCCGGCGTGGGCTGATGTGAAGACCGAATGGCGCTCGGAGAACCTTGGCTGGTTCGACAAGAGCGGTGAACTGGTCGGTGCCGGGCTGGTGTTGTACCGCCAGCTGCCCAAGATCAAGCGCTATCTCGCGTACCTGCCCGAGGGCCCGGTGATCAACTGGTACGCGCCGAACCTGGACGACTGGCTGCAGCCGATGCTCGCCCATCTCAAGCAGCAGGGCGCCTTCTCCGTGAAGATGGGCCCGCCGGTGGTCATTCGCCGCTGGGACGCGGCCGCCATCAAGTCCGGTATCCAGGACCCGGACGTCAAGCGGCTGCGTGACGTCGAGGCCACCCACATCGAGCCGCGCGCCTTCGAGGTCTCCGACCGGCTGCGCAAGATGGGCTGGCAGCAGGGCGAGGACGGCGGCGCCGGCTTCGGTGACGTACAGCCCCGCTATGTCTTCCAGGTACCGCTCGCCAATCGCTCGCTGGACGATGTCCTCAAGGGCTTCAACCAGCTGTGGCGGCGCAACATCAAAAAGGCCGAGAAGGCCGGCGTCGAGGTCGTGCAGGGCGGCTACGACGACCTCGCCGAGTGGCAGCGGCTCTACGAAGTCACCGCAGAGCGCGACCATTTCAGGCCCCGCCCTCTGTCGTACTTTCAGCAGATGTGGTCCGTCCTGAACGGCGAGGACCCCAACCGGATGCGGCTGTACTTCGCCCGCCACGAGGGCGAGAACGTCGCGGCCGCGACGATGCTGATCGTCGGAGGCCACGTCTGGTACTCCTACGGCGCGTCCGCCAACCACAAGCGCGAGGTCCGGCCCTCGAACGCGATGCAGTGGCGGATGCTGCGGGACGCATACGCGATGGGCGCGACCGTCTACGACCTGCGCGGCATCAGCGACTCCCTCGACGAGACCGACCACCTCTTCGGCCTGATCCAGTTCAAGGTCGGCACCGGCGGCGAGGCCGTCGAGTACGTCGGCGAGTGGGACTTCCCGCTCAACAAGCTGCTCCACAAGGCGCTCGACATCTACATGTCGCGCCGCTGAAGTCGCTACTGGCGACGCCGCGACCGACACCGCTGACGTTGCCGTGCACCACGCCGTAGTCTCGTAGATCTCGTACATATCTCTGATACACCGCAGCCACCAGAAAGGTTCCGGGCCGGCCATGGCGCTCTCCCTCTACGTCGACACCGCGCGCTGGCGGGCGCACCAGAAGTCCGTTATCGACCAGTTCCCCGGCCTTGTGCCGGTCTGCAAGGGCAATGGTTACGGCTTCGGTCATGAGCGACTCGCGGACGAGGCCTCCCGCTTCGGCTCGGACATGCTGGCCGTCGGCACCACCTACGAGGCGGCCCGGATCAAGGACTGGTTCAGCGGCGATCTCCTCGTCCTCACGCCCTTCCGGCGGGGCGAGGAGCCGGTCCCGCTGCCTGACCGTGTCATCCGCTCCGTCTCGTCCGTCGACGGTGTGCACGCCCTGGTGGGAGCCCGGGTTGTCATCGAGTGCATGAGCTCAATGAAGCGCCACGGCGTGAGTGAGCAGGAGCTCGGCCTGCTGCACGCCGCGATCGAGGATGTACGCCTCGAAGGCTTCGCGCTCCACCTCCCCCTCGACCGCACGGACGGCTCCGACGCGGTCGAGGAGGTCATCGGCTGGATGGACCGGCTGCGTGCGGCCCGGCTGCCGCTGCACACCATGTTCGTCAGCCATCTGCGCGCCGAGGAACTGGGCCGTCTTCAGCAGCAGTTCCCGCAGACCCGATTCCGCGCCCGCATCGGCACGCGGCTGTGGCTCGGCGACCACGACGCCACGGAGTACCGCGGCGCCGTCCTCGACGTCACCCGCGTCGCCAAGGGCGACCGCTTCGGCTACCGCCAGCAGAAGACCGCATCCGACGGCTGGCTGGTCGTCGTCGCCGGCGGTACGTCCCACGGCGTCGGCCTGGAGGCACCGAAGGCTCTGCACGGTGTGATGCCGCGCGCCAAGGGTGTCGCGCGCGCGGGCCTGGCGACGGTCAACCGCAACCTCTCGCCGTTCGTCTGGGCGGGCAAGCAGCGCTGGTTCGCCGAGCCGCCGCACATGCAGGTCTCGATCCTGTTCGTACCGTCGGACGCGCAGGAGCCGAAGGTCGGCGACGAACTGGTGGCTCATCTGCGCCACACGACGACGCAGTTCGACCGCCTGGTCGACCGCTGAGCCCCTCTGGCCAGGTCCCCCGCCCCAAGCCCTAAGCCGACGGCTGGGGTTCCGTACCGGACTCCTGGGACGGCTTCCCCCACTGCACCCGCGGTCCCTCCACTGCCTGCGCCGCATGCCGTGGAGGATGGGCCGCATGCCCCAGTACGAAGACGTCGTCGGCCCCGTCGAGAACACCGCCCGACGGGTCGTCCGATCCGTCCATCCGTACGCCGTCCCGCTCCGGCTTCAGGATGTCCCGTACGACCACCGCGCACAGGTACAGCGTCCCCAGCAGGTGCAGGGCGATCGCGACCTGGTAGCCCTCGGGCGGCAGGCCCTTGTGCTTGGGGCTGGTCGTGTACGCGAGGTACATCCAGATCCCCAGGAAGTACATGACCTCACAGGACTGCCAGATCAGAAAGTCCCGCCAGCGCGGCCTGGCCAGCGCGGCGAGCGGAATCAGCCACAGTACGTACTGCGGTGAATAGACCTTGTTGGTGATGATGAACGCAGCGACGACCAGGAAGACGAGCTGTGCGAAACGGGGCCGCCGCGGCGCGCTGAGCGTCAGCGCGCCAATGCCCGCGCACGCCAGGATCATCAGAAGCGTCGCGTAGGTGTTCACCGACTCGACTTCGAGCGGCTCGCCCGTACGCTGCGTGATGATCAGCCAGAACGAGCCGAAGTCGACCTGCCGCTCCTGGCTGAAGGTGTAGAACTTCTTCCACCCCTCCGGCGCCAGCAGCATCACGGGCAGGTTCACCGCCAGCCAGGCGGCTGCCGCGCCGAGCGCCGCAGTGGCGAACTCTCGCCATTTGCCCGCTCGCCAGCACAACAGGAGCAGCGGACCGAGCAGCAGCACGGGATAGAGCTTGGCGGCGGTCGCGAGCCCGATGAGGATGCCGAAGGCCAGCGCCCGGCCGCGTGACCACATCAGCATCGCTGCGGCCGTGAGCGCCACTGCCAGCAGATCCCAGTTGATGGTCGCGGTGAGCGCGAAGGCGGGCGCCAGGGCCACCAGCAGCGCATCCCAGGGACGGTGGCGATGTGTGCGGGTGACACAGACGGCGATGACCGCGGTGCAGATCATCAGCAGGCCCGCATTGACCATCCAGTACATCTGCTCCTGGTTCTGCATGGAGCCGCCGGCCACGTCGAGCCACGACGCGACCTGCATGAACAGACCCGTCAGGACGGGGTACTCCAGGTACTCCATGTCGCCGGGCAACCGGTCGAAGTACGGAATGAGACCTTCGGAGAAGCCGCGGCCCAGGTACAGGTGTGGGATGTCCGAATAGCAGGCATGTGTGTATTGGGAGCTGGCGCCCCTGAACCAGGCCCAGTTGTAACACGGCATCTTCTGCACCATGCCGAGCGCAAACATCCCGATCGCCACGAGTGCGATGACACGTACGGGAGTGAGCCATCCGTTGCCTCCGCGCCAGGCCCAGCGGCCGGCCGGACCGCCGATCAGCTCGCTGCCGGACGCGGCGACGGAGTCCCGCCGCGTGGGCCGTACATCCGGCTGCTCCGGCCGGTCTCGCCGGTCCCGCCGGGCCTGGTACACGCTCGTCTCTTCTGCGCTGGGCATGCTGCACATCCTGCCGTACGGGGTCGGGGAGACGGCGAGGGCCGCCGCACCGGAGCGCACAGCTGCTGTGCGTACCGGGCGGCGGCCCTCGCGGCGTTGCCGTGGAGAATCGGCGGCCGCTAGCCGGCTGGCCTTCCGAAGATGCCTCCGTTGCCGTTGCCGTTGCCGCCGTTGGTTCCTGGCACTGTCCCCGTCGGACTGGTCGACGGGGTGCCGCTAGGTGCACCGTCGGCTCCGCCATTGCCATTGCCACCCGGGGTGCCGCAGGTCCAGTCCTGCCACGGATTGCACGACTGGCTCGGGCTGGGGCTGGTGGACGGCGTACCCGATGGCGTAGCCGACGGGGCGGAGGACGGGGTGCTGGACGGCGTGCTGGACGGCGTCGGTGCCGGGCTGGACGCGCCGCCACCCCAGACGGCCTCACCGACGGGCTCAGGCTCGGGGAAGGTCTCGGGGTTCGTGTTCTTGAGCGCTTCCTTCATGTACGTCTGCCAGATCTCGGAGGGGAACGACGCTCCGTGGATCTTGTCCTGGCCACCGGTGCCGTACATCTCCAGGAACTCGCGCTTCTTGCTCTTCTCGTTGTCGTCGAGCCGGTACATGTCGATGGCGGTCGACAGCTGCGGCGTGTAGCCGACGAACCAGGCCGACTTGTTGCCGTCGGTCGTACCGGTCTTTCCGGCGACCTGCCGACCGGGGAGCCGGGCGTTCTTGCCGGTGCCCTCGGGCTCGTCGACGACAGACCTGAGCACGTCGGTCACATTGCTCGCGACGGCCGTGGTGAAGGCCTGCTTGGTCCTGTCCTCGTGCTCGTAGACCGTCCTGCCCTCATGCTCGACCTTTTTGACGGAGAACGGGTCGCGCTGCTTGCCGTTGGCCGCGAACGTCGCGTAGGCGCCGGCCATGCGGATGGCGCTGGGGGAGGAGATACCGATCGAGAAGGACGGAACGTTCGACTTGGACAAGGAGGACTCGAGCAGGCCGGCCTTCACCGCCGACTTTCTGACCTCCGGGATGCCGATGTCCATGCCCAGCTGCACGAAGGGCGAGTTGGCGGAGTGGACCATGGCTTCACGCAAGGTGATGTTCTTGTACGACTCGCTGCCGTCGTTGGTCTGCAGCCACTCCTCTCCCTTCTCGTTCGTCCAGACGGAACCGTCGTACTTCTTGATCTTGAGCTTGTTCTTGCCGTTGTAGACGCTCTTGTCGGGATCGACGAGCTTGCGGTCATCCAGTCCCTGGTCCTCGGGCTTGAGGGGGTCACGCACGCCGGTTTCCATCGCGGCCGCCAGGACGAACGGCTTGAAGGTCGATCCGACCTGGGCACCGGTCTCGTTGGCGTTGTTGGTGAAGTGCTTGGTCGCATCGTCGCCGCCGTAGACGGCGGCGATCTCGCCGGTCTTCGGGTTGACCGAGGCGCCACCGAACTGCACGAAGGTGTCCGTGTCCGGGCGCTTCTTGGGCTTGATGTTGGCGTCCTGGACCTTCTTGACCGCGGCCTTCAACTTGTCGACCTTGTCCTTCTGGAAGGTCGTGTGAATCTCATAGCCGCCCTTCGCGAGGTCGTCGGAGTCGATGCCCTGGTCGTTGTTGTTGAGGAAGTTGGACTTGGCAAGGTCCACCAGGTAGCCGACCTGCCCACTCAGCTGGGCGTTCTTCTTGATCGCAACGGGCATCGGGAGATTTTTGAACCTGGCCCGCTCGGCGGCAGGAAGGTGGCCGTCCTTGACCATCTCGTCGAGGATCCAGTTCCAGCGCTTGGTGGCGCGGACCGTGTTGGCCTGGGGCGTCGCCGCAGGGTCGATGTCCACGGCGCCGGCCGGGTCGTAGTAGGTGGCGCCCTTGAGGAGCGAGGCGAGGAACGCGCACTCGCCCGCGTTCAGGTTCGACGCGTCCTTCCCGTAGTACGTGCGGGCGGCGGCCTGAATGCCGTAGGCACCGCGTCCGTAGTACGAGGTGTTCAGATAGCCCTCCATGATCTCCGGCTTGCCCAATTCGGTGCCGACCTTTATGGAGATGAAGAGCTCCTTGAACTTACGGCTCAGGGTCTGGGACTGGTCGCCGAGCCGTGCGTTCTTCACATACTGCTGGGTGATGGTGGAGCCACCCTGGGTCTGTCCGCCCTTGGCCATGTTCACCAGGGCTCGGGCGATACCCATCGGGTCGATGCCGGAGTCGTCCTTGAACGTCTTGTTCTCCGCCGAGATCACGGCGTTCTGCATGTCCTCGGGGATCTGCGAGATCGGGATGATCTGCCGGTTGATCTCACCGCCGGTGGAGGCCATCGGGGTGTCGTCCGCCCAGTAGTAGACGTTGTTCTGCGCCTTGGCAGCCTTGTCCTGGTCCGGAACCTGCACCATCGCGTACGCGATGGTCGCCGCGGCCATCAGACTGCCGACGAAGCCCAGGCACAGCCCGGTGACGAGCTTCCACGACGGCACCCACCGCCGCCATCCGTACTTGTTGTGGCGCGGGTAGTCGATGATCCGTTTCTTGGACGGACGCCCCCCGCGACCGCGGCCGGGACCGTCATGGCCCCCGCCACCGCCGCCGCCACGTCGGCCGCCACCGCGACCTCCGTGACCGGCGCCCGCGCCTTCCTCCGCTCGTCTGCGACCACCGCCGCTGCGCTGGGCGGCACGGCGGGCTTCGGCGCGGCCGCTGTACGGACGCTCCTCGCCGTACGAGGCGGAAGGGGAGCCTGACGTGGTGCCCCGGCTCGGGGCTGCGCGGCGGCCGGCTGGCGGCTGGGCGGCGCGCCTGGCCCCGGCCCGTCCGCCACCCGGCTGCTGCGGCGGTTTGCGACGGTGCTCGCTCATCGAACGACTACTCCTCGGGCAGGCGAGACGCCTGGAAGCGGCAGTTGAGTTCCGGTCCCCCCGAAATGGATACGGACCAGCCCCGCAAAGAGCTCATCCGCTGTGCATCCACGCCAAGGACGCTCTCAGGCGTCACATGGTTCCCGGTGGGCTGCATGCCGCACAGACTACGCACGGTCAAAACCCACCTAGCGCCGAAGTTCACCCTAAATCAGGCAAATCGCCCCCCATGAATTGACGATGTGACGCCGTTCACCATGGCCCCTCTTGTCGCAGCAGAAACCTCGTTCTATCGTGCTGATGTATCGAGTCGATACATCAGCACGACATAAGAGACCGACGCGGCGAGGGAGGCGACGATGAGCAGGCGCTCCGGCATCCTCGAGTTCGCCGTGCTCGGTCTTCTCCGTGAGGCCCCGATGCACGGCTATGAGCTGCGGAAACGGCTCAATACCTCGCTGGGGATCTTCCGGGCTTTCAGCTACGGGACCCTCTACCCCTGCCTCAAGACGCTGGTCGCCAACGGCTGGTTGATCGAAGAGCCGGGTAGCGCTCCTGAGGACGCCCTCGCCGCATCACTCGCAGGGCGCCGCGCCAAGATCGTCTATCGGTTGACGGCGGAAGGTAAGGAGCACTTCGAGGAACTGCTTTCGCACACGGGCCCGGACACCTGGGAGGACGAGCACTTCGCGGCTCGCTTCGCCTTCTTCGGGCAGACGGAGCGCGAGGTGCGGATGCGGGTACTCGAGGGCCGTCGCAGCCGGCTGGAGGAGCGTCTGGAGAAGATGAGCGCCTCCCTGGCTCGTACCCGCGAGCGCCTCGACGACTACACGCTTGAGCTGCAGCGCCATGGAATGGAGTCCGTGGAGCGCGAAGTGCGCTGGCTGAACGAGCTCATCGAGAGCGAGCGATCGGGGCGGGAACGGCGACAGCCCTCACCCGAGAACTCTGCTCAGCAGGACAACACACCTGGAGCGACGGGCGGCCTGCCCCGGCACAGGGGTGCCGAGTCGTCCGGGGGCATGTCCCCAGGACCCTCCACCCCGCCGGATCCGTCCGACGACACCGCCAAGTGAAGCTCTGCGATCCGCAGGGTTTCATCGGAATACCGAGATCACACAGGGAGCAACCGGAATGGGTTCGGTTCGTGTAGCCATCGTCGGCGTGGGCAACTGCGCCGCCTCGCTGGTGCAGGGCGTCGAGTTCTACAAGGACGCCGACCCGGCCGGCAAGGTGCCGGGTCTGATGCACGTCCAGTTCGGCGACTATCACGTCTCTGACGTCGAGTTCGTGGCCGCCTTCGACGTGGACGCCAAGAAGGTCGGCCTCGACCTGGCGGACGCCATCGGCGCCAGCGAGAACAACACCATCAAGATCTGCGACGTGCCGAACTCGGGCGTCACCGTGCAGCGTGGCCACACCTACGACGGCCTGGGCAAGTACTACCGCCAGACCATCGAGGAGTCGGCCGAGGCTCCGGTCGACATCGTCCAGATCCTCAAGGACAAGCAGGTCGACGTCCTGGTCTGCTACCTGCCCGTCGGTTCCGAGGACGCTGCGAAGTACTACGCGCAGTGCGCCATCGACGCCAAGGTCGGCTTCGTCAACGCTCTCCCGGTCTTCATCGCCGGTACCAAGGAGTGGGCGGACAAGTTCACCGAGGCCGGCGTGCCGATCGTCGGTGACGACATCAAGTCGCAGGTCGGTGCCACCATCACGCACCGCGTCATGGCGAAGCTCTTCGAGGACCGGGGCGTCGTCCTGGACCGCACGATGCAGCTGAACGTCGGCGGCAACATGGACTTCAAGAACATGCTCGAGCGTGATCGCCTGGAGTCCAAGAAGATCTCCAAGACGCAGGCCGTCACCTCCCAGATCCGCGACCGCGAGCTGGGCGAGGACAACGTCCACATCGGTCCGTCGGACTACGTGGCCTGGCTGGACGACCGCAAGTGGGCCTACGTCCGCCTCGAGGGCCGTGCCTTCGGCGAGGTGCCGCTGAACCTCGAGTACAAGCTCGAGGTCTGGGACTCCCCGAACTCCGCGGGCATCATCATCGACGCCGTTCGCGCCGCGAAGATCGCCAAGGACCGCGGCATCGGCGGCCCGATCCTCTCCGCCTCCTCGTACTTCATGAAGTCCCCGCCGGTCCAGTACTTCGACGACGAGGCTCGCGAGAACGTCGAGAAGTTCATCAAGGGTGAGGTCGAGCGCTAAGCGTTCGTCCTGCTGAGTCGCGGAGGGTCCCCGGGTAATCCACCCGGGGACCCTCCGCGTATGTGACGCTTGCTCGCATGCCTGTCGTACGTGATCTGCGCGTACTCCTGCGCTTGACCGACTTCCGCCGGCTGCTGGCGGTCCGGCTGCTCTCCCAGTCGGCCGACGGCGTCTATCAGGTAGCGCTCGCCACGTACGTGGTCTTCTCCCCGGAGAGACAGACCTCCCCGGCCGCAATCGCCTCCGCCATGGCCGTGCTGCTCCTGCCGTACTCCCTGATCGGCCCCTTCGCGGGCGTCCTACTGGACCGCTGGCAGCGCCGTCAGGTCCTCCTGTACGGGAATCTGCTGAGGGCCCTTCTCGCCGGCGTCACCGCACTGCTGATCCTGGCCTCCGTACCCGACTGGCTCTTCTACGCCTCGGCCCTGTCCGTCACAGCGGTCAACCGCTTTGTGCTGGCCGGCCTCTCGGCCGCGCTGCCCCGTGTGGTCGACAACGACCGGCTCGTCATGGCGAACTCCCTCTCGCCGACGGCCGGCACCCTCGCCGCGACCGCAGGTGGGGGACTCGCCTTCGCGGTACGGCTGGTGTCCGCGGACTCCGATGCCGCGGTGGTGCTGCTCGGCGCCGCCCTCTACCTCTGCTCGGCACTGGCCTCGCTCCGGATGGCACGTGAACTGCTCGGCCCCGAGCAGGAGTTGGTGCAGCCGCGGCTGACTGCCGCGCTGGCGTCCACGACGCATGGGCTCGCGGCCGGACTGCGGCATCTCTCCGAGCGTCGTAGGGCAGCCCGTGTGCTGGCCGCGATGACGCTCATGCGCTTCTGCTACGGCGCGCTGACGGTGATGGTGCTGATGCTCTGCCGGTACGCCTGGTCCGACACGGAGTCGGACGGACTGGCCCTGCTCGGTCTCGCCCTCGGCATCTCGGGCGCGGGGTTCTTCGCGGCGGCCGCGCTGACCCCGTGGGCGGTAGGCCGGGTCGGGCAGTACGGATGGATGGTGTGGTGCGCGGGGGCGGCTGCCCTTCTCGAACCGGCGTTGGGACTGCCATTCGCGCCTGTACCGATGCTGGTCGCTGCGTTCGTCCTGGGGCTCATCACCCAAGGCGCAAAGATCTCGACGGACACCGTGGTGCAGACATCGGTGGACGACGCCTATCGCGGAAGGATCTTCTCCCTCTACGACGTGCTCTTCAACGTCGCCTTCGTGGGCGCTGCGGGAGTCGCCGTGCTGATGCTGCCTCCTGACGGCCGGTCGGTGCCCCTGGTCGTCGTGGTCGCGCTCATCTACGCGGTTGTCGCCGTAACTATGGCCCGTTGGAGCCGTGTTGGCACAGTGCTATAGCGTGCCCGCGTCAAACGAAGGATCGCAAACGTTTACGGGGGACTTCCCGCATGACTTATCCGCCGCAGCAGGGCCCGGGCGCGTACGGCCACCCTGACCCGTACGCACAGCAGCCTCAGCAGCCGTACCCGCCGCAGCCCGGCTACGGATATCCGCAGCAGCAACAGCAGCCCTACCCGCAGCAGCCTCAGCCGGGGTACGGCCACCCGCAGCAGCAGGGGCAGCCGCACCCGCCGCAGCAACAGCAGTGGGGCACCCCGCCGCCGGCGCCCTCGTCCCGCGGCGGCGGCCTCGGCGCCAAGACCATCCTGAAGATCATCGTGGCCGTCATAGCCCTGATCGTCTTCGCGATCGCCTACTTCATGAGCCAGGACGATGCCGACAAGGCGGAAGTCGGCGACTGCATGAAGAACAGCGGATCCACGGCCAACGCCGATCTTGAGGTTGTGGACTGCGGCGACTCCAAGGCTGCCTACAAGGTCACCGAGGTGCTCCCCAACACGACGGACACGAGCCGCTGCAAGTCCGATGTCAGCTATGTCGAGCAGACGCGTGGGGGAAGGCGCAGCTCGGGTAACCAATTCGTGCTCTGCCTGAACGAGATCAAGAAGTAGCCGCATACGCCGAGGGCGGTGTTTCACGTGAAACACCGCCCTCGGCGTATCGAAACGGCGCCATGTTTCACGTGAAACATGGCGCCGTTTCACGCTCAGCGCCCGCACTCAGCTCTGCGTCGCCCACCATTCCTTCAGCGCCGCGACCGCCGCGTCATGCTCCATCGGCCCGTTCTCCAGGCGCAGCTCCAGCAGGAACGCGTACGCCTTGCCGATCACCGGACCGGGGCCCACCCCCAGGATCTCCTGGATCTGGTTGCCGTCCAGATCGGGCCTGATGGCATCCAGCTCCTCCTGCTCCTGAAGCTGCGCGATGCGATCCTCAAGCCCGTCATAGGCCCGGGAGAGGGCGCTCGCCTTGCGCTTATTGCGCGTGGTGCAATCCGAGCGGGTCAGCTTATGGAGTCGGGTCAGCAGCGGCCCCGCATCACGTACGTACCGCCGCACTGCCGAGTCGGTCCACTCCCCGGTCCCGTAGCCATGGAACCGCAGATGCAGCTCCACCAGCCGCGAGACGTCCTTGATCATGTCGTTGGAGTACTTGAGCGCGGTCATCCGCTTCTTGGTCATCTTCGCCCCCACCACCTCGTGGTGGTGGAAGGAGACGCGGCCGTCGCTCTCGAAGCGCCGGGTCCGCGGCTTCCCGATGTCATGGAGCAGCGCGGCCAGCCGCAGCACGAGGTCCGGGCCGTCCTCCTCAAGGTCGATGGCCTGCTCAAGGACGATCAGTGAGTGCTCGTACACATCCTTGTGCCGGTGGTGCTCGTCACTCTCCAAACGCAGGGCAGGCAGTTCGGGCAGCACATGGTCGGCCAGGCCGGAGTCGACGAGCAGTCCCAGTCCCTTGCGGGGGTGGGTGGAGAGGATCAGCTTGTTCAGCTCATCGCGCACCCGTTCGGCGGAGACAATGTCGATGCGGTCCGCCATCTCCTTCATCGCGGTGACGACCTCGGGCGCCAACTCGAAGTCCAGCTGCGCGGCGAAACGAGCGGCCCGCATCATCCGCAGCGGGTCGTCCGAGAAAGACTCCTCGGGCGTACCGGGGGTCCGCAGGACGCGCGCGGCGAGGTCCTCCAGACCGCCGTGCGGATCGATGAACTCCTTCTCCGGCAGCGCCACGGCCATCGCGTTCACGGTGAAATCGCGGCGCACGAGGTCTTCCTCGATCGAGTCGCCGTAAGAAACCTCGGGCTTACGAGACGTCCTGTCGTACGCCTCTGAGCGGTACGTCGTGACCTCGATCTGGTAGCCGCCCTTCTGACAGCCGACCGTCCCGAAGGCGATCCCGACCTCCCACACGGAGTCCGCCCAAGGGCGGATGATCTTCAGCACGTGCTCGGGACGGGCGTCCGTCGTAAAGTCGAGGTCATTGCCGAGCCGGCCGAGCAGTGCGTCCCGGACCGAGCCCCCGACCAGGGCAAGGCTGAACCCGGCCTCCTTGAAGCGGCGGGCGAGGTCGTCGGCGACAGGGGACACCCGCAGCAGTTCACTGACCGCGCGGCGTTGCACCTGGCTCAGTGCAGTGGGGTTCTCTTCATTGGCGTTCGGCACAACAGAAAAGGGTACGTGCCGGGGCCGACCTGAGCGCCCCTGTTTATGGCCGCCCCGGAAGCTCCTTCCGATCATGTGGGGCACTCCGCGGCACTTCGGCGCCGCGCACCTCGTTACCATGCGTGGACGCAAGAGCCGAGAAGCACCAGAGGCACCAGACGACAAGGGACGGGCGAGCGCGTGGCCGAGGCGGCAGACTTCCAGGGGATGGGTCCTTCTCCTGCCCGCCGGTGGCTGCTACGCACAGCCTCCCTGATCGCCGGCGCCCCGCTCGTGGCCGGACTGCTGTGTGGTCCTGCCGCTCCTTCCGCGCACGCCGCCGAGACCACCGAAGCCGCCACAAGCTCCCGCTCAGTCGATGTGTCTCTCGACACTCTTACGCCGGTCGCCCCGGGCAAGAGCGACACACTCACCATTTCTGGCTCGGTGTACAACAAGGGCAAACAGACCGTCACTGACGCTCAGGTCGATCTACGCGTGGGGCCGACGCTGTCCAGCAGGACTGCCATCGACCGTGCCGCCGAGCGGACCGGCTACGCCGCGGGCATCGACCCTGCACCGGTCGACGGCAAGTACACGGTCAAGATCCCGAAGCTCCCCTCCCACATCAGCCGGGACTTCAAGCTCTCGGTCCCGTTGAGTGACCTCGAACTCAACGAAGACGGCGTCTACCAGCTCGGTGTGTCCCTGTCCGGGCAGACCCCGGCTGAGCCCTTCGACCATGTGCTGGGCATCGAGCGCACCTTTCTGCCCTGGCAGCCCGAGGCCACGGAGAAGAAGACCCAGTTCACCTATCTCTGGCCGCTGATCTCTTCGACGCACCTCACCGCGGAAACCGGGTCCGACGAGCAGCAGACCCCGGTCTTCGAGGACGAGAGTCTGGCCAGGGAGCTTGCCCCCGGCGGGCGGCTCGAGCAGCTCGTCTCACTGGGCAGCGATCTGCCCGTGACCTGGGTCATCGACCCGGATCTGCTGGCCACAGTCGATGCGATGACAAGGAACTACCAGGTCAAGAACGGGACCACCACCGTCGCGGGGAAGAACCAGGCCCTGGCCAAGCGGTGGCTGCGCTCCGTCGAAGCCGCGGTGCAGGGGCGCAAGGTCGTCGCCCTGCCGTTCGCCGACCCGGATCTGGCCTCCCTGGCCCACCGCGGCAAGGACATCTCCGGCTCTCTCAGCCATCTGCAGTCGGCCACCGAAGTCGCCGAGACGACGGTGGAAACGATCGTCCATGTGAAGCCGACCGTCGACTTCGCCTGGCCGGTGGACGGAGCGATCGACTCCTCGATCGTCGACGTCGCCACCTCTGCCGGCGCCCACAAGGTGATCGCCCGCAGTGACAGCCTGCGGGACAACCTGTCGTACACGCCCAGCTCGGCGCGGCCGATCGGCGGCGGGACGACGGCGGTGGTCGCCGACGCCCGGCTCTCCACCGCCTTCCAGGGCGACATGCTGAAGACCGGGACGTCCACTCTCGCTGTGCAGGAGTTCCTCGCTCAGACGCTCGCGCTGACCCTTCAGGTCCCGGGCAAGGAGCGGAGCATCGTCGTCGCCCCGCAGCGGATGCCGACCGCGTCCCAGGCGCAGTCCATGGCCCGCGCGCTGCAAGCCCTCAATGCTCAGCGCTGGACCCAGCCGCTCGATCTGGTCGCAGCCGCGGGCGCCAAGCCCGACGCCGATGCGACGACCAAGGTGCCCGCCTCCTCCCGCTACCCCGGTCAGCTGCGGAAGCAGGAGTTGCCGGTCCAGGCGTTCCAGGACATCAGGACCACACAGAACACCCTGGACAACTTCAAGGTGATCCTCACCGCACAGGACCGGGTGGTGACGCCGTTCGGCCGGGCGATCGACCGGGAGATGTCGACGTCCTGGCGCGGCAGCCCTGCGGCGGCCCAGCTGTATCGCGACAGTGTGCGGACCTATCTGCAGAGCCTCACCGAAGAGGTACAGCTGATCGAGAAGTCGCAGGTGACCCTGTCGGGGCGCAGTGCGACAATCCCGGTCACCGTGCAGAACAAGCTGGTCCAGGGCATCGACCATCTGGTGCTGCGGCTGAGGTCGGACAACCCCACGCGCCTCAGCCTCGACCACGACAAGGGCATCGCCGAGCAGCCGATCAAGGTCGAGGGCGGCCACAGCCAGTCGGTGAAATTCGCCGCTTCGGCCAACGCCAACGGCCCGGTGCAGATGACGGCCCAGCTCTACACCGAGGACGGCAAGCCATACGGCCTGCCCATGGAGTTCACGGTGAAGGTCTCCGAGATCACACCGACCGTGATGCTCGTCATCGCGGGCGGCGTCCTGCTGCTCGTCCTCGCAGGCGTCAGGATGTACAGCCAGCGCAAGCGCGCGGCTGCCCGCGAGGCGGCCGTGGAGGATGCGGAGGGCACAGAGGAGGCTGCTCAGGGCACTGAGGGCTCGGAAGGTGACATCAACAGCCCCGATCACGGGCAGGCGAGTGACCCGACACCGGACACCGGACCGGAAAGCGGCGACCCGTCGGGCACGGGTGAGAAAGTGGACCGTTGAGCGATGTCGTGGCCGGCCGGCCGGGGACGATGAGGTGGGGTAGCAATGAACGCGCCGTACGACGGTGACCGCGGTCAGGGCACGGGCGAAGACCCGGCAGACCAGGTTCCTCCGCCGCCGCAGCCTGCCCCCGAACCGTACACACAGGACCCGTACGTTCAGGACGCCTACGCCCGTGATCCTTACCGGGCGCAGGATCTGTCCGCCCAGGACCCGGTGACCGAGGCGCTCTACGACCGCGCCTCGCACCCGCCGCCGAGTCCGGGCACGTATCAGGAACCGCCGGCGCTGTACCAGCAGCCGCCGACTCCGCAGCATGCCCCGGACCCCCACGTCTGGGCGCAGACCCCGCCGCCCGAGCCCGCCGGACCGTCGCGGCATCTGCCGTACGGAGAGAACGCCAGGACCACCCAGTTCACGGGCGTGGACGACCTGGTCACCCGGGCCGGCGAGGAGGAACCGGAGCCTGACGCGTTCGCGCACCTTTTCCGGGACCAGCAGACCTCGGGGCAGCCCTCGCCCACTCCTGAGCCGATCCCGGCGCCGCCCGCCCCGAAAAGGCCGGGCGGCCGGGTCTCCGGCCTGATGAGATCCAGCGCAGTAATGGCGGCGGGCACCCTGGTCTCCCGCCTCACCGGCTTCGTCCGCAGCCTGGTTATCACCGCTGCGCTCGGCGCCTCACTGCTCGGTGACACCTACACCGTGGCGTACACCCTGCCGACGATGATCTACATCCTCACCGTCGGAGGCGGCCTCAACTCCGTCTTCGTGCCGCAGCTGGTGCGCTCGATGAAGAACGACGACGACGGCGGCGAGGCCTACGCCAACCGTCTGCTCACCCTCGTCATGGTGGCGCTCGGAATCATCGTCGCCATCGCGGTATTCGCGGCACCGCTGCTGATCCATCTGATGTCGGACACCATCGCCAGCAGACCGGCGGCCAACAGCGTCGCCGTCACCTTCGCCCGGTACTGCCTGCCCACAATATTCTTCATGGGCGTGCACGTAGTGATGGGCCAGATCCTCAACGCACGTGGGAAGTTCGGCGCGATGATGTGGACTCCGGTCCTCAACAACATCGTCATGATCGCCACGTTTGGCCTGTTCATCTGGGTCTACGGCACCTCTGCCGAATCCCAGATGGGGGTCCAGACGATCCCGCCGGAGGGTGTCCGGCTGCTGGGCATCGGCACCCTGCTCGGTCTCACCGTCCAGGCTCTCTCGATGATCCCGTATCTGCGCGAGACGGGCTTCCGCTTCCGTCCCCGCTTCGACTGGAAGGGCCACGGCCTCGGCAAGACCGTCAAGCTGGCCAAGTGGACCGTGCTGTTCGTCCTCGCCAACCAGGCGGGTGTGCTGGTCGTCACCCAGCTCGCCACCGCTGCCGGTGAAGCCTCCGGGAGGTCCGGCGCGGGCATCCTCGCCTACTCCAATGCCCAGCTGATCTGGGGCATGCCGCAGGCCATCATCACCGTCTCGGTGATGGCCGCCCTGCTGCCCCGCATCTCCCGCGCAGCCCACGACAACGACCCGGGGGCCGTACGCGACGACATCTCCCAGGGCCTGCGCAACTCCGCGGTCGCCATCGTCCCGGTCGCCTTCGCGTTCCTCGCCCTCGGCGTTCCGATGTCCACGCTCCTGTTCGCCTCCAGCGGCATGGAGTCCGCCCGAGGCATGGGCTTCATCCTCATGGCGTTCGGCCTCGGCCTCATCCCGTTCTCCGTGCAGTACGTCGTACTGCGCGGCTTCTACGCGTACGAGGACACCCGCACGCCCTTCTACAACACCGTCATCGTCGCCGGGGTCAATGCCGCCGCCTCCGCGCTCTGTTACGTGGTCCTGCCGGCCCAGTGGGCGGTTGTCGGTATGGGCGCCTCCTACGGCCTCGCCTACGCCGTTGGCGTGGGCGTCGCCTGGCGGCGGCTGAAGAACCGGCTGGACGGTGACCTGGACGGCTCCCGCGTCATGCGTACGTACACCCGGCTCGGCATGGCCTCCGTCCCGGCCGCGGCCGCCGGCGGCGCGGTCGCCTTCTTCGTCATGAAGGGACTCGGCAGCGGCGCTGCAGGCTCGCTCGCCGCGCTGGTCGCCGGCGGAATCGTGCTGCTGGGCGTCTTCTTCGTCGCCGCGAAGCGGATGCGCATCGATGAGCTCAACGCTTTGGTCGGAATGGTCCGCGGACGCCTCGGACGGTAGGACGCGAGTACCGCACAACCATCGTCGGCCGCCGTGTGTCGTGCATAGCGGCCGACTGTGGGCACAATTGGCATGGCTTTTGGATAGGGCGCAACGGATGGGGAGGCAGGAACGACGGTGGCGGAACGTAGCACGGCTGCCGTCGACGTGGCCGACAACAGCGGAGACGACCCGCTGACCGCGCAGGCGGGCAAGGCCACGACCGACGGGGCGGCGGAATCCCAGAACTCGGCGGAGAAGACCGCACCGGACACGGGCAGCGAACGGCAGGGCACCGAACCCGCCATCGCTGCGCCCGAAATGCACAGTGGCCACAAGCTCGCCAGACGCTACCGCCTCGAGGAGTGCGTCACCCGTCTGGACGGTTTCAGCAGCTGGCGTGCTGTCGACGAGAAGTTGCGCCGTGCGGTGGGAGTGCATCTGCTCCCCGCCGATCACCCGAGGGCGCGCTCAGTGCTCGCGGCGGCCCGCTCCTCCGCACTCCTCGGCGACCCTCGATTCGTACAGGTCCTGGACGCCGTCGAAGAGAACGATCTCGTCTACGTCGTCCATGAGTGGATTCCTGACGCGACGGAGCTCACGGCTCTGCTCGCCATGGGCCCGATGGAGCCTCACGACGCGTACCAGCTCGTCGACCAGCTCTCTCAGGCCATGGCCGCGGCGCACCGTGAAGGCCTTGCCCACCTCAGGCTCACCCCGGGCGCGGTGCTGCGGAGCTCGACCGGGCAGTACCGGATCCGCGGCCTCGCGGTGAACGCCGCTCTGCGCGGAATCACCGCCGATGGACCACAGCGTGCCGACACCGAGGCGATCGGTGCGCTTCTCTACGCGGCGCTAACGCATCGCTGGCCGTACGAGAACGACGCGTACGGCCTCTCCGGGCTGCCCAAGGGCGTCGGACTGCTCGCCCCCGACCAGGTGCGGGCCGGCGTTCACCGCGGCCTCTCTGAACTCGCCATGCGGGCCCTGATCAACGACGGTGCCACTGCCTCCCGCCAGGAGCCGCCGTGCACCACGCCCGACGAGCTGGCCAAGGCCGTGGCGGCGATGCCGCGCATCCGCCCGCCGGAGCCCGCGTTCACCTCACCACCGGAATACCAGCGCACGACCTACCAGCAGGGCACCTACGCCCGTCCCGCGCCCCGCCCGGGCACGAGCATCACCCAGCCGGTTCCCTCGCCTCCGGCACCGCTCCAGAGCCGCACTGGCAAGGTCCTCAAGTGGACCGTGGCCGCGCTGCTCATCGCCGCGCTGGGGCTGGGCAGCTGGCAGGTGGCGGACAAGCTGATCGACCGCGACAAGGACTCGGTCGATCCGGGCAGCTCGCAGACGGACAGCGGCGAAAAGAACCCCGCACCCGAATCCGGCAAGCCGGTCGCCATCAAGGGTGCCCGTGACTTCGACCCGCTCGGGGACCACTCCGAGAAGCCGGCCGGGATAAAGAACAGCTACGACGGCAACCCGTCGACGTTCTGGACCACCGACGGTTACAAGGGCACCGGGGACTTCGGCCATCTGAAGTCAGGTGTCGGCATCATTCTCGACCTAGGCAAGGTCCAGCAGGTCGGCACCGTGGATGTCTCCTTCCTCGGCGGTGACACCTCCGTGGAGCTGCGGACAGCGTCCGAAGATGCCTCGTCCGAGCCGACAACCCTCGGCGGCTTCAACAAGGTCGCCAACGGATCCGGTTCGAATGTGTCCCTCAAGCCCGGCAAGCCGGTACGGGCACGGTACGTTCTGGTCTGGCTGACCAAGCTGCCACAGAGCGACGAGGGCAACTTCCGGGGCAAGGTCTCGGAGATCAAGATCACCAGCTGACGGCACCAGGGGAGGGGGCTCACCGTTGGACGACGCGACACTCGGCGACACAAGCGACCAGGACCTTCTGGCACGCCATGTCGCAGGGGACCCGGATGCCTTCGGTGAGCTTGTACGGCGCCACCGCGACAGGCTCTGGGCCGTCGCCCTGCGAACCCTGGGCGACCGTGAGGAGGCTGCGGACGCGGTCCAGGACGCCCTGGTCTCCGCCTTCCGGGCCGCCCATACCTTCCGCGGCCAGTCCGCCGTCACTACTTGGCTCCATCGCATCACCGTGAACGCGTGTCTCGACCGGGCCCGCAAGGCTTCCTCGCGGAAGACCTCCCCCGTCGACGACACCGAGCGGCTGGAGCAGCTACTTGAGCCTCATGAGTCCGCCGAGGCTCCGGTCGAGCGCAAGGATCTCCACCGCGAACTACTGGCCGCACTGGCGAAACTTCCCGTCGATCAGCGGGCTGCGCTGGTGCTTGTCGATATGCAGGGCTACCCCGTCGCGGAGGCGGCCCGCGTCCTCGATGTGCCCACGGGGACCGTCAAGAGCCGCTGCGCGCGCGGGCGGGCACGGCTGTTGCCCATGCTCACTCATCTGCGGAGCGATACCGGGGATAACACCGAGGTCAGCAGGGGAAGGAACCGGACGCCGGGGACATCCGTCCCACCGGCGTCGGGACAAAGGGACGCAGGGCCGAATGACCCTGCAGCTGTGAAGGGCGGAGGTGGGCGCGCGTGACATCCACGGCCGACACGACTCAGCACCCGGACGTCTCGGAGATCTCCGACCTCACGGAAGGTCTTCTCTCGCTGGAGCGCACGGCGGATGTGCGGCAGCACCTCGACGGATGTCCCCTGTGCGCGGATGTACGCACGTCCCTCGAGGAGATTCGCGGGCTGCTCGGCACACTGCCCGGAGCGCATCGAATGCCCGCCGACATCACAGGCCGTATCGACGCCGCTCTGGCCGCCGAGGCTCTTCTGGACGCCACCGCACCCGCAGAGGCCGTCGATGTTTCACGTGAAACAGCGCCCATCGCTCAGCAGGCGGACGTCACGCCGACCGACCGGCCAGCGGGCCGCCCGCGCGCTGCCACCGGTCCCGGGCGCAGCCGCCGGACACGGCGCCGCCGCACAGCCGTCCTCGGTGCCATCTTCAGCGCGGCCGCAGTAGGAGTCAGCGTCCTGCTCCTCCAGTCCCTGCAGTCCACCGGCGACAACAGCGCAGACTCCGCCAAGAAAGAAGCAAGCGTCAGCTCCACTGCGGGTGGCACCCAAGACTTCTCCGAGTCCGGCCTGCAGGGCCGCGTGCAGGCTCTGGTCGCCACCAGCCTCGGTCAAGGGGAGCCGAGGATAGAGAAGGGGCCGTCTATCGACAGCCAGTCCAACCCCGTCTCGCCCAAGAGCAAGCCGGACGTGACTGTGCCTCCCTGTATCCAGAAGGGCACCGGCCGGACCGATGCTCCGATCGCCTTTGAGCGGGGTCAGTACGAGGGCAGTAACGCGTACCTCGTCGTGCTGCCGCACTCCACGGACAGCGGTCAGGTCCAGGCGTATGTGATCGATGCGGCCTGCGTCGACACCGCCCCCGCACCGACGGGCAAGCTCCTGCTGACGACCGCCTACCCTCGCCGCTGACACACCCCGCCACGCCACTCGGACGTACCGGGAATGCACGCCCCGTAGGATCCGTTGGGTGGGGTGAGAGTCATTGAACGGCCCCGTAGGCAGCAGGCAGTCCGCAGAAACGAGGAAGACACCCGTGAGCGACGTCCGTAACGTGATCATCATCGGCTCCGGGCCCGCCGGCTACACGGCTGCGCTCTACACCGCGCGCGCATCGTTGCAGCCGCTGGTGTTCGAGGGGGCCGTCACCGCCGGCGGTGCATTGATGAACACGACGGAGGTGGAGAACTTCCCCGGCTTCCGCGAGGGCATCATGGGCCCGGACCTGATGGACAACATGCGTGCACAGGCAGAGCGCTTCGGAGCCGAGTTGGTCCCGGACGATGTCATCTCGGTCGACCTCACGGGCGAGATCAAGACCGTCACTGACACGGCAGGCACCGTTCACCGCGCCAAGTCCGTGATCGTGACCACCGGTTCACAGCACCGCAAGCTCGGTCTGCCGAACGAGGACGCGCTCTCCGGACGCGGTGTCTCGTGGTGCGCGACCTGTGATGGCTTCTTCTTCAAGGACCAGGACATCGCCGTGATCGGCGGCGGTGACACCGCGATGGAGGAGGCCACCTTCCTCTCCCGCTTCGCCAAGTCCGTCACCATCGTCCACCGCCGCGACAGCCTGCGCGCCTCCAAGGCCATGCAGGACCGCGCCTTCGCCGACCCGAAGATCTCCTTCGCCTGGGACAGCGAGGTCGCCGCGATCCACGGAGAGCAGAAGCTCTCCGGTCTGACCCTGCGCAACACCAAGACCGGCCAGCCCTCCGAGCTCGCTGTGACAGGACTGTTCATCGCCGTGGGCCACGACCCGCGCACCGAGCTCTTCAAGAGCCAGCTCGAGCTGGACGACGAGGGCTACCTGAAGGTCGAGGCGCCGTCGACGCGCACCAACCTGACCGGTGTCTTCGGAGCGGGTGATGTCGTCGACCACACCTACCGTCAGGCCATCACCGCCGCCGGCACGGGCTGTTCCGCTGCCCTCGACGCTGAGCGCTTCCTCTCCGCGCTTGCCGACGGCGAGAACGCCGCCGAGCCGGAGAAGACCTCTGCGGTCTGACGCCCGCACCATCCGCCTCACACCCCCGCAAAGAAGTAAGGAGGCCGCCGTGGCCGGCGCCCTGAAGAACGTGACCGATGACACCTTCGAAGAGGATGTCCTCAAGAGCGACAAGCCCGTACTGGTGGACTTCTGGGCCGCCTGGTGCGGTCCCTGCCGCCAGATCGCGCCATCCCTCGAGGCCATCGCGGCCGAGCACGGCGACAAGATCGAGATCGTGAAGCTCAACATCGACGAGAACCCGGCCACCGCCGCCAAGTACGGGGTCATGTCCATCCCGACGCTGAACGTCTACCAGAACGGCGAGGTTGCCAAGACGATCGTCGGCGCGAAGCCGAAGGCCGCGATCGTGCGCGACCTCGAGGGCTTCATCGGCGAGTAGCACCGCGCCGCTGTTTCACGTGAAACACGAATGGGCTCATCCCTCACTGGGATGAGCCCATCTCGCGTTGGTACTCACAACGGCCGTAGCACCGGCTCCTTCTGAACAGCCCCGAGCAGTCGGTCCAGCGCCAGCTCCACGTCTTCCTTCCAGGAGAGCGTTGTCCGCAGCTCCAGCCTCAGCCGGGGATACGTCGGATGGGGACGCACGGTCTTGAAGCCCACGGCCAGCAGATGGTCGGCGGGCAGTACACAGGCAGGCTCCTTCCAGCGGGCATCCCCGAACGCCTCGATCGCCCGGAAGCCCCGCCGTAGTAGATCCTTGGCGACGGTCTGCACCATCACCCGCCCGAGCCCCTGCCCCTGATACCCCGGCATGATCCAAGCGGTCATCAGCTGCACGGCATCCGGTGAAACAGGGCTCGTCGGGAAAGCCGTGGAACGCGGCACATACGCCGGAGGCGCATAGAGAACGAAGCCGACCGGTACCTCGTCGACGTAGACGACCCTGCCGCAGGAGCCCCACTCGAGCAGCACGGCCGAGAGCCAGGCCTCTTTCTCCAGTGAGGGTGTTCCCGCCTTTACCGCGGCTTCTCCACTGACTGGATCAAGTTCCCAGAAGACACACGCACGACAGCGCTTGGGAAGGTCCGAAAGGTTGTCCAGCGTGAGTGGTGCAAGCCGACGCCCCATGAAGGCCATTCCTCACTTCCCTCGCCTGCCGCGCTACGAGCAGCTGCCAGGGCGCTCCTCTCCCGGAGCAGGCTGCTGACGAACCCGCCCACTGCCCCCAGGCCCAAGCCGGCTGTCACCAGTTGGCTGCGGCTCACCGATCGCATGGCCCTCGCCCTCCCTCTGAGGTGGATCAAGGTGGATGCGCCATACCAGAACGCATCGTATCCACCCAGCCCTGGCACGGATACCGGGCGACGGCAAAGGGCAGACCGTGTTCCTCCAACGATCGGACACGGCCCGCCCCTGACGGTATTACGGAAGAGCTCAGCCCTCGTCGCCCTCAACGGGCTCCTCGCCAAGTCCCTGCTCCAGGACCCGTCCCTCGCCGGGGGCGAGGGTGCCGAGGATCCGCTCCAAATCGTCTATCGACGCGAACTCGACAACGATCTTCCCCTTCTTCTGACCGAGGTCGACCTTCACTCGCGTCTCGAACCGGTCCGAGAGCCGTGAAGCCAGGTCAGTGAGCGCCGGTGACAGACGGGCACCGGCTCGCGGACTCTTCGGCTTGGACGTGCTCTTGGGATTCGAGTTGATCAGGGTGACGATCTCTTCGACCGCTCGCACCGAGAGCCCCTCGGCCACAATCCTGTGCGCAAGCCGGTCCTGCTCCTCGGAGTCCTCCACCGAGAGCAACGCCCGCGCATGACCGGCCGACAGCACCCCGGCAGCCACCCTGCGCTGGACGGGAGGCGAGAGACGCAACAGGCGCAGCGTGTTGGACACCTGCGGACGCGAGCGTCCGATCCGGTCGGCCAGCTGGTCGTGCGTGCAGTTGAAGTCCTTGAGCAGCTGGTCGTAGGCGGCAGCCTCTTCCAGCGGATTCAGCTGGGCACGGTGCAGGTTCTCGAGCAGCGCATCCAGAAGGAGCTTCTCGTCGTCCGTGTCCCGGACGATCGCAGGAATCCGCTCCAGACCCGCCTCACGGCAGGCCCGCCAGCGGCGCTCGCCCATGATGAGCTCATAGCGCTCGGGCCCCAACTGCCGAACGACAACGGGCTGAAGCAGCCCCACTTCCTTGATGGAGGTGACCAGCTCCGCAAGAGCGTCCTCGTCGAACACCTCACGCGGCTGGCGCGGGTTGGGCGTGATGGTGTCGATCGGCAACTCCGCGAAGTGCGCGCCGGCCGGCTCGACCGGCTGCGGCACAGCTTCCGGTTCCGGCGCAGGCGTGATCGCCTCCGACGGAGGGGAAGCGCTGGGCAGCGTCGTCACCTTCGCCGCCGCCACACCACGTTCCGCGGTCAGCACCGGACCCGCTCCCGAAGAGCTCGAAGCCCCGGAAGGAGGCACCGCCTTCTCCTGGGGAGCGGCAGGGATCAGCGCACCCAGCCCACGCCCCAATCCTCTACGTCGCTCACTCACTGGATCCCCTCCGACATGTTCTGCTGGCTGTTCTGGCTGCCCACCTGGGCATGCTGCGGGTCGTAGTGGATCCCGACCCCCCGCAGCGCGATCTCACGCGCCGCCTCAAGATACGACAGGGATCCACTGGAACCCGGATCGTAGGTCAGCACCGTCTGTCCGTAGCTCGGCGCCTCCGAGATACGCACCGAGCGCGGAATGCTCGTCCGCAGCACCTCATTGCCGAAGTGACTGCGCACCTCGTCGGCCACCTGGGAGGCCAGCCGGGTCCTGCCGTCGTACATGGTGAGCAGGATCGTCGACACATGCAGGTCCGGGTTGAGATGACCGCGGACCAGGTCCACGTTCCGCAGCAGCTGGCCCAAACCCTCCAGTGCGTAGTACTCGCACTGGATGGGGATGAGCACCTCGGCACCGGCGACCAGCGCATTGACGGTCAGCAGACCGAGCGACGGCGGGCAGTCGATGAGGATGTAGTCCAACGGCTGCTCATAGGCCTGGATCGCCCGCTGCAGTCGGCTCTCCCGCGCCACCAGCGACACCAGCTCGATCTCCGCACCGGCGAGATCGATGGTGGCGGGGGCGCAGAAGAGACCTTCGACGTCCGGGACCGGTTGGACCACCTCGGAGAGCGGTCTGCTCTCCACCAGGACGTCATAGATCGAGGGGACTTCGGCGTGGTGATCGATCCCCAGCGCCGTGGAGGCGTTGCCCTGTGGATCCAGGTCCACTACCAGAACGCGCGCGCCATGCAGCGCCAGCGAGGCGGCAAGGTTGACCGTAGTAGTGGTCTTGCCCACGCCGCCCTTCTGATTGGCGACCACCATGACGCGTGTGTGCTCAGGTCGGGGCAGACCCTCACCGGCACGCCCCAGCGCCTCCACAGCCAGCTGGGCAGCACGGCCGATGGGGGTGTCGTCCATCGGGGGCGGTGTTTCACGTGAAACATCCTCCCCCGACGGCTCCGTACGGGGACCGGGGACCGGATCGGTCATCGGTCCCGCGATGTTGGCGTCGGACCGCAAGGATTCACTCTCCTCGACTTCAGGCTCGCAATGCACAGAGCCTGCCATGCTTTCGGGGTCGTGAACCAGCGAGGCCCGTGGTTCTGTGGAGGAATCCACCTCTGTGGACAATTCCGTAGCCCTCAAGAGGGGCTTCCGGTCCCGCATCGGGGCGGCAGCACGGCCGCGGCTGATGATTCCCTGCAGCAGTGAGCGACGTTTCACGTGAAACACGATGCACGCGCCGCGGGACTACAGCCGCACGACACTCCGAAATGCGTACGTATGGCAGCTTGTATGGAGCATCGCTGATAGACAGTACGGACTGTACGGATCAGCGACGCCGTCGGGTACGACTGGTCCGGGCGGCCTTGGCCCGCTTTGCCGCGAAACGCACTCCGCCGGGGCTCTCTCCGACTTCCACACGCACCACAGTCGAGAGCGGCTCAACAATCCCCTCACCGACGTGCAGCACCGAGGTCTCCACCACCCCGAGCTTGCTCAGCGCAGCACGGGCCCCCTGGAGTTCCTCCTCGGCAGTGTCGCCCTTGAGCGCCAGCATCTCTCCGTATGGACGCAGCAGAGGCACTCCCCAGCCCGCCAGCCGGTCCAGCGGTGCCACGGCTCGCGCCGTCACCACATGCACGGGAGGCAGCTTCCCAAGCACTTCCTCGGCTCGGCCCCGGACCACGGTCACATGGTCCAGGCCCAGCAGTTCGACCACTTCCTGAAGAAAATTCGTTCGCCGCAGCAGCGGCTCGAGGAGCGTGATCTTCAGATCCGGGCGTACCAGCGCCAGCGGGATGCCCGGCAGACCGGCCCCGGAGCCGACATCGCAGACGGTGACGCCCTCGGGCACGACCTCCGAGAGCACCGCGCAGTTCAGCAGATGCCGCTCCCACAGCCGCGGCACCTCACGAGGACCGATCAGGCCCCGCTTGACTCCCGCGTCAGCGAGCAGCTCCGCGTACCGCACAGCCTCCGGAAAGAACTCTCCGAATACCGTCCGCGCCTCTTCGGGCGCCTGGGGAAGCTCTGCTGCCTCCGTCACGGGAACCGTCCTTCCGTACCGCACTGTCGCACTGTGGACTGTGGTGGCTGACTATCAGGCTGACAAAGATCGGCCCCGCCTGCGAACAGACGGGGCCGAGGAAACAATCGAGGTCAGGCCGGGAGTACGACGACGAAGCGCTGCGGCTCCTCGCCCTCGGACTCACTCCGCAGACCCGCGGCCGCGACCGCGTCGTGCACAACCTTGCGCTCGAAGGGCGTCATCGGGTTCAGCTTCACCGGCTCACCGGTGCTCTTCACCTCGTCGGCCGCCTTCGCACCCAGCTCGCTGAGCTCCGTGCGCTTCTTGGCCCGGAAGCCCGCGATGTCCAGCATCAGCCGGCTCCGGTCCCCGGTCTCCCGGTGCACTGCGAGCCGCGTCAGCTCCTGGAGAGCCTCCAGGACCTCGCCGTCGCGGCCCACGAGCTTCTGCAGATCCCGACTGTCCCGGTCGCTGATGATCGAGACCGCTGCCCGGTCCGCCTCGACGTCCATGTCGATATCGCCGTCGAGATCAGCGATGTCGAGCAGACCTTCGAGGTAGTCGGCCGCGATCTCCCCTTCCTGCTCGAGGCGGGTCAGGGTGTCGCCGCCCTCGGCGGGGGCGGAGATGGTGCCTTCCGTCACGGATGGACTCCTTCTTACTTCTTGGACGACGGGTGCTTGGGCCGCTGCTGACCCTTGCGCTGTCCGGACTTGGGCTGCTGGCGTGCGGAGCCTGAAGCAGGCTTGCCCGCCGGCTTCGGCTGGGCGTCCTGCGGCTCGTCCTTCTGCAGCGAGGGCTTCGACTCGGAGTCAGCGCCCTCAGAGCTCTTGGCCGCGCCCGGCTGGGCACTGGCGGACTGCCGCTTCGCCTTGGTCTGACGCTTGGGCTGCTGCCGCCGCTGCGCTGCGCCGCCATCGGCCTCGGCGACAGCGGTGTCACTCTTGGCCACCGTGCCGTCCGCCTGAGCGGCAAAGCCCGCCTTGGCCAGGCCGCTGATGAACCTGCGCTCGTTGTCGTTCCGGTCCACGCCCTTGGCGACGATCGCCTGGATGACATTGCGCTTGCGCCGCGAACGTACCTCGCTGTGGGCGGTGACGCCCTTCAGCAGTCGCTGCAGGTACTGGTCCTGGGCCTTGCTGCCCGGGGTCGGGTTCTGGTTGATCACGAACATCTGCTGGCCCATGGTCCACACGTTGGTGGTGAGCCAGTAGACGAGGACACCGACGGGGAAGTTGATACCCATCACGGCGAAGATCACCGGGAAGATGTACATCAGCATCTTCTGCTGCTGCATGTACGGCGTCTTCACCGTGAGGTCGACGTTCTTCTGCATCAGCTGGCGCTGCGTGTAGAACTGCGACGCGGACATCATGATGATCATGATCGCGGTGACAATGCGCACATCGGTCAGCGAGGCGCCGAGGGCAGCGACTTCATTCGAGCTGTCCGTGAACTTCGACGCCAGGGGGGCACCGAAGATGTGTGCCTGCCGGGCACTGTCCAGCAGCGATTCATTGATAACGCCGATGGTCTTGCCCGAGGCGATGCTGGAGAGCACGTGGTACAGAGCGAAGAAGAACGGCGACTGCGCGAGGATCGGAAGGCACGAGGAGAGCGGGTTGGTGCCCGTCTCCTTGTACAGCTTCATCATCTCTTCGGACTGACGCTGCTTGTCGCTCTTGTAGCGCTCCTGGATCGCCTTCATCTTCGGCTGGAGCGCCTGCATGTTCCGGGTCGACTTGATCTGCTTCACAAAGAGCGGGATCAGACAGATCCGGATGAGGATCACCAGCGACACGATGGACAGTCCCCAGGCCCAGCCCGTGTTGGGGCCGAAGATCGCCCCATAGAGCGTGTGGAACTGGACGATGACCCACGAAACAGGTGTGGTGATAAAGCTGAAGAGACTGGCAATCGTGTCCACTAATCAGGCTCCTTGAGCATTGGGCGAAGACTCTGCGGCCGGGCTCGGGGGTTCGGGGGCCGACCCCCGGGAAGGCACATCAGCTGCGGAGTGCCCGCCCTTGCTGCCGCGCAAGGCGTCGCGCAGCATCTCGTGCCACCGCGGGCGCTTGCGCGGCGGCACATAATCCACACCGCCCGGCGACCACGGATTGCACCGCAGGATCCGCCAAGCGGTGAGAGCTGTGCCCTTCACCGCGCCGTGCCGGTCGATGGCCGTATATCCGTAGTGGGAACACGACGGGTAGTACCTGCAGACAGGCCCCAACAGCGGGCTGATCGTCCACTGGTACAGCTTGATCAGAGCCAGCAGCGGGTACTTCATCGCGCGCCCCCTCCCAGCAGCCGCTGAAGAGCGGCATCCAGGTCTCGGGCCAGCTGTTCATAAGCGGCGTCGCCCGCACCGGGCAGCGCCCGTACGACCACCAGGCTACCGGGGGGCAGCTCGGCGAGACGGTCGCGTATCAGGTGGCGCAGTCTCCGCTTGACCTTGTTGCGTACGACCGCGCCGCCCACTGCCTTGCTCACGACGAAACCCGCACACGTCGGGGGAGCGCTCTCCCCAGGCGCGTGCGGGTCCGTTGCACCGCTGCTTAGATGGACGACGAGAAGCGGGCGTCCGGCCCGACGTCCCCGGCGTACCGCGGTCGCGAAGTCCTCGCGCCGCCTCAGCCGATTCTCGGTAGGCAGCACGTCATGACCTGTTAGCGATCAGGCGGACAGGCTGGCGCGACCCTTGCCACGGCGGTTCGCGAGAATCGCGCGGCCGGCACGGGTACGCATCCGCAGGCGGAAGCCGTGGGTCTTCGCGCGACGACGGTTGTTCGGCTGGAAGGTGCGCTTGCTCACTCGGGGGCTCCAGAAATGATTCGTAGATGGCGGGACATCGCCTGGCTGTCACCGTGCGCCCACGAGTAGCTCGCGTATACGCCCGAGTGCACCGCTTCACGATCACAGACCGTGATCTTTGCCCATCGGAGGCAGGCGGCAGCAGCCATCGACAACTCGACCTGGTTACGGTACGCGCGGCTACGCCATCCGGTCAAACCAGACCCATGACGTGGTCCACTGTGCACAGGCTGTGGACAACAACTTGAACCGCGCGGGTCGGCCTGACTACCGTGGCTGAACTCCAATTCCTTTCCTGCCTGTCTTCCCATCCCGTCCCGAGAACCACACATTCGTGGGACGGGACCTGTGAGAGAGCGTGCCTTGTGGCTGACGTACCTGCCGATCTTGCCGCAGTGTGGCCACGAGTGCTGGAGCAGCTCCTCGCGGAGGGCCAGCAGGGGATCGAGCCCAAGGACAAGCAGTGGATCGAGCGCTGCCAGCCCCTCGCACTGGTGGCCGACACTGCTCTCCTCGCCGTTCCCAATGAATGGGGCAAGCGCGTCCTCGAAGGCCGGCTCGCCCCATTGATCAGCGAGACCCTCAGCCGTGAGTGCGGCCGTCCGATCCGTATCGCGATCACCGTCGACGACTCGGTTGGCGAGCCCCCGGCCCCGCAGGCGCCCTCGCAACAGCAGCAGGCGCCCCGCTATCAGGGCCCGCAGCACGACGAGCCCCGCCAGAACGATCACTACGAGGGGTACGGGCACCGGCCCGGCGACGACGGACTTCCCACCGTCCGCCCCGCCTATCCCGAATACCAGCAGCACCAGCAGCACCAGCGACCGGAACCCGGCGCCTGGCCGCGTACCCAGGAGGACCTGTCCTGGCAGCAGCCTCGTCTCGGCGGCTTCCAGGACCGCGACCCGTCTGCGGAGCAATGGCGCGAGCCGTACGCAACCGGCCGGCCGCGCCAGCCCCAGCACGACTACCGGCAGCCTCAGCCGCCCGAGCGCCAGCAGTACGAGCAACACCAGCAGCAGCAGCGACCGGACCGGCACGAGCTGCCGGAGCGCCAGGCCCCGCACCGCGGCGCTCCCGGGGGCGCACCCGGACCGCTGGGCGCGCAGCCGTCACCGGCCCCCGGTCCCGGCGAGCCACATGCCCGCCTCAACCCGAAATACCTCTTCGACACCTTCGTCATCGGTGCGTCCAACCGGTTCGCGCACGCTGCGGCAGTCGCGGTCGCCGAGGCACCGGCCAAGGCGTACAACCCCCTCTTCATCTACGGGGAGTCGGGACTCGGCAAGACCCACCTGCTGCATGCCATCGGGCACTACGCGCGCAGCCTCTATCCCGGCACGCGGGTGCGGTACGTGAGCTCCGAGGAGTTCACCAACGAGTTCATCAACTCGATCCGCGACGGCAAGGGCGACACCTTCCGCAAGCGCTACCGCGACGTGGACATCCTGCTGGTCGACGACATCCAGTTCCTGGCGAGCAAGGAGTCGACGCAGGAGGAGTTCTTCCACACCTTCAATACGCTCCACAACGCCAACAAGCAGATCGTGCTCTCCTCGGACCGGCCGCCCAAGCAGCTGATGACGCTGGAGGACCGACTGCGGAACCGTTTCGAGTGGGGTCTGACCACCGACGTACAGCCGCCGGAGCTGGAGACACGGATCGCCATCCTCCGTAAGAAGGCGGTACAGGAGCAGCTCAACGCTCCGCCGGAGGTGCTGGAGTTCATCGCCTCGCGGATCTCTCGCAATATCCGCGAGCTGGAGGGTGCGCTGATCAGGGTGACGGCGTTCGCGTCGCTCAACCGGCAGCCGGTGGACCTCGGGCTCACCGAGATCGTGCTGAAGGACTTGATCCCTGGTGGGGAGGACTCGGCCCCCGAGATCACCGCGAGTGCGATCATGGCGGCGACCGCCGACTACTTCGGGCTGACGGTGGAGGATCTCTGCGGATCCTCGCGCAGCCGGGTGCTGGTGACCGCCCGCCAGATCGCCATGTATCTCTGCCGTGAGCTCACCGACCTGTCGCTGCCGAAGATCGGCGCGCAGTTCGGCGGCCGCGATCACACGACCGTGATGCACGCGGACCGCAAGATCCGTGCGCTGATGGCCGAGCGACGCTCGATCTACAACCAGGTCACCGAGCTCACCAACCGCATCAAGAACGGCTGACAGGCCGGCACAGCAGCAGCCGAAGAGGCCTTCAAGGGCGCTCCGGGACGAAGTCCCGGAGCGCCCTTCGGCGTTCCTCAGCTGTCCCGCAGATGTCCGGTGTTCGAATACGCGGCGACGGGGCGGGTTCTCCACAGATCTGGGGACGATCTTCCGTCCACAGCCTGGGGACTGGGAAGTTGTCCAGATTGCGTCCACAGGGGCGGTTGCTGAGACTTCATCGCGCGAGGTCAGACGGTTGTGGATTTGTGGCCAACCCTGCTCCACAGACTGTGGACACGGAAACCGTCCACAGGACGTGATCGATGTTGTCCACTGGCAGCCCACAGGCTGCGCCGCGTTGCCCACAGCTTCTCCACAGCCCTGTCCACTGTTCGGCAACGAAACACCAGGTCTCACCGTGTCGAGTGAAAGGCGTCACACCAACGAGGTCGGTTGGGCTGTGGGGAACGTGGGTAAAGCTGGGGACAGCCCTGGGGAGAAGTCCCCCAAGGCTGTGCATCGAATGTGCAGAACTTTCGGGCGTCCACAGATGGGCCGGGTTGTCCACCGGCTCCACCCACAGGCCCGGTGGACAAAAAAACAGGCCTGACCTGCGCAGATGGCGTTATCCACGGTTTCCACAGGCCCTACTACTACTCCCACCTAGAGTTACCGGGAAATTCGCTTCGAAGAAGGCCCTGTGCACAACTGACGCCCGGAGCGTCCGACACCTCTTGCGACGACTTGACCCCGACCCGCACCGACTGTCGGTGCCGTACGTCAGACTGGTCCCCGGCGATACAGCCGACGACGAAGGCCAGCAGGGCGAGCCAGCAACAGCAGGAGGCGGTTCCGGTGAAGATCCGGGTGGAGCGCGATGTACTCGCGGAGGCGGTGGCCTGGGTGGCCCGGAGCCTCCCGGCCCGTCCGCCGGCACCCGTACTCGCGGGCCTTCTTCTGAAGGCGGAGGACGGTGCCCTCAGCTTCTCGAGCTTCGACTACGAGGTCTCGGCCCGTGTCTCGGTGGAGGCGGAGGTGGACGAGGACGGCACCGTTCTGGTCTCCGGCCGGCTGCTCGCCGACATCTGCCGCGCTCTCCCCAACCGCCCGGTGGAGATTTCCACAGACGGTGTACGCGCGACCGTGGTCTGCGGCTCCTCGCGATTCACACTCCACACCCTGCCTGTGGAGGAGTACCCGGCGCTGCCGCAGATGCCGACCGCGACGGGCACCGTGCCCGGGGAGATCTTCGCCTCTGCCGCCGCACAGGTCGCCATCGCCGCCGGTCGCGACGACACGCTCCCCGTCCTCACCGGCGTACGCATCGAGATCGAGGGCGACACGGTCACGCTGGCCTCCACCGACCGCTACCGCTTCGCCGTCCGCGAGTTCCTGTGGAAGCCGGAGAACCCTGATGCGTCCGCCGTGGCGCTGGTGCCCGCCAAGACACTGCTGGACACTGCCAAGGCACTGACCAGCGGTGACACGGTCACGCTTGCGCTCTCGGGCTCGGGTGCGGGCGAGGGGTTGATCGGTTTCGAGGGTGCCGGGCGACGGACCACGACCCGACTGCTCGAAGGCGATCTGCCGAAGTACCGCACGCTCTTCCCCACCGAGTTCAACTCGATCGCTGTCATCGAGACGGCGCCCTTCGTAGAGGCCGTCAAGCGTGTGGCGCTGGTCGCCGAGCGGAACACCCCGGTGCGGCTGAGCTTCGAGCAGGGCGTGCTGATCCTCGAGGCCGGTTCCAGCGACGATGCACAGGCTGTGGAGCGTGTCGACGCGAACCTCGACGGCGACGACATCTCGATCGCCTTCAACCCGACCTTCCTGCTCGACGGCCTGAGCGCCATCGACTCCCCGGTCGCCCAGCTGTCCTTCACCACCTCGACCAAGCCCGCGTTGCTGAGCGGCAAGCCGGCTGTGGATGCCGAGGCGGACGAGGCGTACAAGTACCTGATCATGCCCGTCCGGCTGTCCGGCTGAGCCTGCCGAGTGAGCTGAAGGTGTGATCCCGACGGGCCTGCTCCCGCCCGAGCAGGCCCGTCGGGGCCGTACGTACCGGCCGGGCGTAGGCTCAGAGCCGGGTACGAATCGGCATACAACGCTTAAGGAATCTGTGATGGAGCTCGGTCTCGTCGGCCTTGGCAAGATGGGCGGCAATATGCGCGAGCGCATCCGCCGCGCAGGCCACACCGTCATTGGCTACGACCGCAATCCGGACCTCGCCGATGTCCACAGCCTCGAGGAGCTTGTGGGCAAGCTGAAGGGCCCGCGGGTTGTGTGGGTGATGGTCCCGGCCGGAGCCGCGACCCAGTCCACCGTCGACGAGCTTGCCGAGCTGCTCGAGCCGGGCGACGTGGTGGTGGACGGCGGCAACTCCCGCTGGACGGACGACGAAAAGCACGCGGTCGAGCTCGGTATCAAGCGCATCGGCTTCGTCGACTGCGGTGTCTCCGGCGGTGTCTGGGGCCTGGAGAACGGCTATGCGCTCATGTACGGCGGCGAGGACGAGCACGTCGCGAAGGTCCAGCCGATCTTCGACGCGCTCAAGCCCGAGGGCGAGTTCGGCGCGGTCCACGCGGGCAAGGTCGGCGCCGGTCACTTCGCCAAGATGGTCCACAACGGCATCGAGTACGCCATGATGCAGGCCTACGCCGAGGGCTGGGAGCTCCTGGAGAAGGTCCACTCGGTCACCGACGTACGCGAGGTCTTCCGCTCCTGGCAGGCGGGCACGGTCATCCGTTCCTGGCTGCTCGACCTGGCGGTCAACGCGCTGGACGAGGACGAGCACCTGGAGAAGCTGCGCGGTTATGCACAGGATTCCGGCGAGGGCCGTTGGACTGTGGAAGCCGCGATCGACAACGCCGTGCCGCTGCCCGCGATCACCGCGTCGCTGTTCGCGCGGTTCGCGTCCCGTCAGGACGACTCCCCGCAGATGAAGATGGTCGCGGCGCTGCGCAATCAGTTCGGCGGCCATGCGGTGGAGAACAAGAAGTAACCCTGAGCCGGGGGAGGTCGGCGTACATCCATGCACGTCACGCATTTGTCGCTGGCCGACTTCCGCTCGTACGCCCGGGTCGAGGTCCCGCTCGACCCGGGCGTCTCCGCGTTCGTGGGGCCGAACGGGCAGGGCAAGACGAACCTCGTCGAGGCGGTCGGCTATCTCGCGACGCTGGCCAGCCACCGGGTCTCGTCGGATGCTCCGCTGGTACGGATGGGGGCCGACCGGGCCGTCATCCGGGCCGCCGTCACGCAGGGCGAGCGCTCCCAGCTGATCGAGCTTGAGCTCAATCCGGGGAAGGCGAACCGGGCCCGTATCAACAGGTCTTCACAGGTCAGACCGCGTGACGTGCTGGGGATAGTCCGGACGGTGCTGTTCGCGCCGGAGGATCTGGCGCTGGTGAAGGGCGATCCGGGCGAGCGGCGGCGGTTCCTCGACGAGCTGATAACGGCGCGGTCGCCGCGGATGGCCGGGGTGCGGTCCGATTACGAGCGGGTGCTCAAGCAGCGCAACACCCTGCTGAAGTCGGCGGCGATGGCGCGGCGGCACGGCGGGCGCGGGATGGATCTGTCCACGCTGGATGTGTGGGACCAGCATCTGGCGCGGGCGGGAGCGGAGCTGCTGGCACAGCGGATCGATCTGATCGCGGCGATGCAGCCGCTGGCGGACAAGGCGTACGAGGCGCTGGCGCCAGGGGGCGGGCCGGTGGCGTTGGAGTACCGTTCCTCCTCCTCTGCCGGGGGCGGGGTCGGTAGCGACGGTGGGGCCGGTGTGCACGGTCGCGACGAGCTGTACGCACAGCTGATCGGTGCGCTTGCGGAGGTGCGCAAGCAGGAGATCGAGCGGGGCGTGACGCTGGTCGGGCCGCACCGGGACGAGTTGGTGCTCAAGCTGGGGCAGCTGCCGGCGAAGGGGTACGCCAGCCATGGCGAGTCCTGGTCGTACGCGCTGGCGCTGCGGCTGGCCTCGTACGAGCTGCTGCGGGCCGAAGGCAACGAGCCGGTGCTGGTACTGGACGACGTGTTCGCGGAGCTGGACGTGCGGCGCCGGGAGCGGCTGGCGGCACTGGTGGCTCCGGGCGAGCAGGTGCTGGTGACGGCGGCGGTCGACAACGATGTGCCGGGGGTGTTGGCGGGGGCGCGGTACACGGTGGCCAACGGGGAGGTGGAGCGCGTATGAGCGACGAGCCGGTGGAGTCCGGGGAGCCGGCGGAGTCGCCGAAGGCGCCCGAGTCTTCGGGCGTCGACCTGGCGCGGGTCGCGCTGCGCGCGGCGAAGGAGCAGGCGAAGGCCCGCGGTGCGGCGGCTCAGCAGAAGAAGCAGGCCAGGCGGGGCGGCGGGCTGAGGTCGGGGGCGCGGGCGGATGGGCGCGATCCGCTGCCGCTGGGTGCGGCGATCAACCGGCTGATCACCGAGCGGGGCTGGGAGACGCCGGCAGCGGTGGGCGGGGTGATGGGGCGCTGGCCGCAGATCGTGGGCGCGGACCTGGCGAATCACTGCGTGCCGCAGAAGTATGACGAGGACGAGCGCGTGCTGACGGTGCAGTGCGACTCGACGGCGTGGGCCACGCAGCTGCGGCTGCTGGCGCCGCGGCTGGTGGCGCGGCTGAACGAGGACCTGGGGCAGGGGACCGTGAGGCTGATCAAGGTGCTGGGGCCGGGTGGGCCGCAGCGGAGGTATGGGCCGCTGAGGGCGCCGGGGAGTGTGGGGCCGGGCGACACGTACGGCTGAGGGCGGCGTCTGTCTCCCCGTACCCGCCCCTCCCCGTTACCCGCCCGTCCCCGAAACCGGGGGCCGCGCCCCGGGCCCGCTTTTCGGCAGCTTCGCGCCGAGATGCGGTGAGTGGCAGGTGGGGCGACTGCGCCCTGCTGCTTCTGCTTCGATCCGCGGTAGCGCCCGGTGTCGCGGGTAGGCCCCCGCACCCCGTCGCGGCAGCTTCGCGCCGCAGCAGCCCTGCCGTCCCCCTCTGCGCCGGGGTCCGTGCGCCGCCCGCGCGTATGGCTCGGCTCCGTGCCCCGTCCGGTGCCGGGATCCGCCCCGCGCCCTTCGCGTCGGCTTCGTGCGGCGCCTCCGCGCGGCAGCACCCCCCTGCGATGGGTCCTGCTCCGCCCACGCCCGGTGTCGGGGGCTGCTCTGCGCCCGTTTCGGCGGCTTCGCGCGGCAGCTTCGCCCCGCGGCTTCCCGCGGCAGCGGACTCTCCTGCCCCTGCGATGGGCTCATGGGCCGCTCCCATCCGGTGTCGCGAGTCCGCCCCGGGCCCGGGCCGCCGCGCCGGCAGCCCGCGGCACCGTGCCCCCCTTCCGTCGGGCTCCCTCGCCCGGTGTGGAGAGTCCCGCCCCAGGCCCCGTGTGCAGCTTCGCGCCGTGGCAGCCCGCCGTACTGCCCTGCGCCGGACTCGTGCCCCACCCCCGCCCGGTGTCGGGATCCTCCCCGTGCCCCTCGCGGCAGCAGCGCGCGTTGCCTCCATGCGCCAGGCTCCCCCGCCCCGCGGATCGGGCCTCGCACCCGTCGCGGCAGCTTCCCGCGACAGCGGCCCGCGGTGCCCCCTGCGCGTCGAGCTCGACCTCGCTCCGCCCGCCCGGGCACCCTCGCCGTCAAACGCCGCCGTGTCCCCTGGGCAGGACGAGCCGGGGGAAACCGAGCGAGGCATGTGAGGTGTCCCTCACCGTAGTGGGAGGTTGACAGGCCGAAGCGCTCAATGCCCGTGTGAGCCTCCTGAAGCCCCTTCCCGGATATGGGGAGTCGGACCGACATGGTTCAGGGCGGCACATGCGGACTCAGCTACCGGCAAACCCCCATTCGGGTCGGCGGTACCGGTAGACTGGTGGACAATCCCGCCCACTCGCGGAACATGTCGAACGACGCAGCCGCTCCCGCTTGCCCGGAGAACGGCTTGTGCTGTGCCAGAAAGGGCGCTTCGTGGCCGATTCCGGCAACCCCAACGAGAACATTCCGTCCACTCCTGCCGGCGGCAACGGCGAGGTCAAAGCCTCGTACGACGCCAGCGCGATCACCGTCCTCGAGGGTCTGGACGCGGTCCGCAAGCGCCCCGGCATGTACATCGGCTCGACCGGTGAGCGTGGACTTCACCACCTTGTGCAAGAGGTCGTCGACAACTCCGTCGACGAGGCCCTCGCAGGGCACGCGGACACCATCGACGTCACGATCCTTGCCGACGGTGGCGTACGCGTGGTCGACAACGGCCGCGGTATCCCGGTGGGCATCGTCCCGTCCGAGGGCAAGCCGGCCGTCGAGGTCGTGCTGACCGTTCTGCACGCCGGCGGTAAGTTCGGTGGCGGCGGCTACGCCGTCTCCGGCGGTCTGCACGGCGTCGGCGTATCGGTCGTCAACGCCCTGTCGTCCAAGCTCTCCGTCGAGGTCAAGAGCGACGGCTATCGCTGGACGCAGGACTACAAGCTCGGCGTCCCCACCGCTCCCCTCCAGAGGAACGAGCCCACCGACGAGACCGGCACCACGGTCACCTTCTGGGCCGACGCGGACGTCTTCGAGACGACCGAGTACTCCTTCGAGACGCTCTCCCGCCGTTTCCAGGAGATGGCCTTTCTCAACAAGGGCCTGTCCCTGACGCTGACCGACGAGCGCGAGTCGGCCAAGGCCACCGCGGGAGCGGACGCCCCTGAGGAGCCGGACGAGGAGCCGCCCGCCAGGACGGTCAGGTACTACTACGAGGGCGGCATCGTCGACTTCGTGAAGTACCTGAACTCCCGCAAGGGCGAGCTGATCCACCCGACTGTCATCGACATCGAGGCGGAGGACAAGGAGCGGCTGCTCTCTGTCGAGATCGCCATGCAGTGGAACTCCCAGTACACCGAGGGTGTGTACTCCTTCGCGAACACGATCCACACCCACGAGGGCGGTACGCACGAAGAGGGCTTCCGGGCCGCGCTCACGGGTCTGGTCAACCGGTACGCGCGTGACAAGAAGCTGCTGCGCGAGAAGGACGACAACCTCTCCGGCGAGGACATCCGCGAGGGTCTTACCGCGATCATCTCGGTCAAACTGGGCGAGCCGCAGTTCGAGGGTCAGACCAAGACCAAGCTGGGCAACACCGAGGCGAAGACGTTCGTCCAGAAGATCGTGCACGAGCACCTCACCGACTGGTTCGACCGCAATCCCAACGAGGCCGCGGACATCATCCGCAAGTCCCTCCAGGCGCAGACGGCGCGTGTCGCGGCCCGTAAGGCGCGCGACCTGACCCGTCGCAAGGGCCTGCTGGAGTCGGCTTCGCTGCCGGGCAAGCTGAGTGACTGCCAGTCGAACGACCCGACGAAGTGCGAGATCTTCATCGTCGAGGGTGACTCCGCCGGTGGTTCGGCGAAGTCCGGCCGTAACCCGATGTACCAGGCGATCCTGCCGATCCGAGGCAAGATCCTGAACGTCGAGAAGGCCCGGATCGACAAGATCCTTCAGAACACCGAGGTCCAGGCGCTGATCTCGGCCTTCGGTACGGGAGTCCACGAGGACTTCGACATCGAGAAGCTCCGCTATCACAAGATCATTCTGATGGCGGACGCCGACGTCGACGGTCAGCACATCAACACCCTGCTGCTGACCTTCCTGTTCCGCTTTATGCGGCCGCTGGTCGAGGCCGGGCACGTGTATCTCTCGCGCCCGCCGCTCTACAAGATCAAGTGGGGCCGGGACGACTTCGAGTACGCGTACTCGGACCGTGAGCGCGACGCGCTCGTCGAACTCGGCAAGCAGAACGGCAAGCGGATCAAGGAAGACTCGATCCAGCGCTTCAAGGGTCTCGGCGAGATGAACGCCGAGGAGCTGCGCATCACCACGATGGACGTGGACCACCGCGTGCTCGGCCAGGTCACCCTGGACGACGCGGCGCAGGCCGACGACCTGTTCTCCGTGCTGATGGGCGAGGACGTCGAGGCGCGGCGCTCGTTCATTCAGCGCAATGCCAAGGACGTCCGCTTCCTCGACATCTGAGTCGGTCTCAGCTGACCGCTTCGAAAGGATCTTGACCAGCAATGGCCGACGAGAACACTCCCGCCACCACTGAAGAAGAAGAGCAGGGGCTGCGGATCGAGCCCGTCGGGCTCGAGACGGAGATGCAGCGCTCGTATCTCGACTACGCGATGTCCGTCATCGTCTCGCGTGCGCTGCCCGACGTACGGGACGGACTCAAGCCCGTCCACCGTCGTGTGCTCTACGCGATGTACGACGGCGGATACCGGCCCGAGAAGGGCTTTTACAAGTGCGCCCGCGTCGTCGGCGACGTCATGGGTACGTACCACCCGCACGGCGACTCCTCGATCTACGACGCCCTGGTCCGGCTGGCCCAGCCGTGGTCGATGCGGATGCCGCTGGTGGACTCCAACGGCAACTTCGGCTCTCCGGGCAACGACCCGGCCGCCGCCATGCGGTACACCGAGTGCAAGCTGATGCCGCTGTCGATGGAGATGCTCCGGGACATCGACGAGGAGACCGTCGACTTCCAGGACAACTACGACGGCCGCAATCAGGAGCCGACGGTTCTGCCGGCCCGGTTCCCGAATCTGCTGGTCAACGGGTCGGCCGGTATCGCGGTCGGTATGGCCACCAACATTCCGCCGCACAATCTGCGTGAGGTCGCGGCGGGCGCCCAGTGGGCGCTGGAGAACCCTGACGCCACCCACGAGGAGCTGCTCGACGCACTCATCGAGCGGATCAAGGGCCCGGACTTCCCGTCCGGCGCGCTGGTCGTGGGCCGCAAGGGCATCGAGGAGGCGTACCGCACCGGCCGTGGCTCCATCACGATGCGCGCGGTCGTCGAGGTCGAGGAGATCCAGAACCGCCAGTGCCTGGTGGTCACGGAGCTTCCGTACCAGACCAACCCGGACAATCTCGCGCAGAAGATCGCCGACCTGGTGAAGGACGGCAAGATCGGCGGCATCGCGGACGTCCGCGACGAGACCTCTTCCCGTACGGGCCAGCGCCTGGTCATCGTGCTGAAGCGGGACGCGGTCGCCAAGGTCGTGCTGAACAACCTCTACAAGCACACCGATCTGCAGACGAACTTCGGCGCGAACATGCTGGCGCTGGTCGACGGTGTGCCGCGCACGCTGTCGCTGGACGCCTTCATCCGCCACTGGGTGCACCACCAGATCGAGGTCATCGTCCGGCGTACGAAGTTCCGCCTGCGCAAGGCGGAGGAGCGGGCGCACATCCTGCGCGGTCTGCTCAAGGCGCTGGACGCGATCGACGAGGTCATCGCGCTGATCCGGCGCAGTGACACGGTCGAGATCGCGCGCGAGGGCCTGATGGGCCTGCTGCAGATCGACGAGATCCAGGCCAACGCCATCCTCGAGATGCAGCTGCGCCGACTGGCAGCCCTGGAGCGGCAGAAGATCGTCGCCGAGCACGACGAGCTGCAGGCCAAGATCAACGAGTACAACGCGATCCTGGCCTCGCCCGAGAAGCAGCGGCAGATCGTCAGCGAGGAACTGAACGTCCTCGTCGAGAAGTTCGGCGACGACCGGCGCTCCAAGCTCGTGCCCTTCGACGGTGACATGTCCATCGAGGACCTGATCGCCGAGGAGGACATCGTCGTCACCATCACGCGTGGCGGCTATGTGAAGCGTACGAAGACGGACGACTACCGCTCGCAGAAGCGCGGCGGCAAGGGCGTACGCGGTACGAAGCTGAAGGAAGACGACATCGTCGACCACTTCTTCGTCTCGACGACGCACCACTGGCTGCTGTTCTTCACCAACAAGGGCCGGGTCTACCGTGCCAAGGCGTACGAGCTGCCGGATGCCGGCCGGGACGCGCGCGGCCAGCACGTCGCCAACCTGCTGGCCTTCCAGCCGGACGAGCAGATCGCCGAGATCCTGGCGATCCGCGACTACGATGCCGCGCCCTATCTGGTGCTCGCCACCAAGGGCGGTCTGGTGAAGAAGACGTCGCTGAAGGACTACGACTCGCCCCGTTCGGGTGGTGTCATCGCGATCAACCTCCGGGAGACGGAGGACGGCAGCGACGACGAGCTGATCGGCGCGGAGCTGGTGTCGGCGTCGGATGATCTGCTGCTCATCAGCAAGAAGGCGCAGTCGATCCGGTTCACCGCAACGGACGATGCGCTGCGTCCGATGGGGCGTGCGACATCGGGTGTGAAGGGGATGAGTTTCCGTGAGGGAGACGAGCTCCTCTCGATGAATGTTGTCCGGCCGGGTACGTTCGTGTTCACTGCCACCGACGGCGGGTACGCGAAGCGGACCGCTGTCGACGAATACCGCGTCCAGGGTCGTGGCGGCCTCGGTATCAAGGCCGCCAAGATCGTGGAGGACCGCGGGTCGCTCGTGGGTGCGCTGGTGGTCGAGGAGACGGATGAGATCCTCGCCATCACGCTCGGCGGCGGTGTGATTCGTACGCGAGTCAATGAAGTCAGGGAGACGGGCCGTGACACCATGGGCGTCCAACTGATCAACCTGGGCAAGCGCGATGCCGTGGTCGGTATCGCTCGTAACGCCGAGGCCGGTCGCGAGGCCGAAGAGGTCGAAGCGGCCGCAGAGGTCGAAGGGACCGAAGAGGTCGAAGGGACCGAAGAGGTCGAAGGGGCCGACATCGAGACGGCCGAGGCGGCAGTCGAGGGCGCTCAGCCCTCGGCCGGGGAGCACGAGGAGTAAAGCGTGAGTGGAGCCACGGGCGCCGGATCGGCCGCTTCCGGAGCGAACGGTGCCCGTGGCCCTGCCGCGGACTCCCAGGGAGTTACGGTGACGGACACCCGGGGGCCTCAGCCCCCGTACGAGACGCACGGCGGCGAGCAGCCGGCGCAGCCGTACCACCCGCCTCAGGCGTATCCCTCGCCGCAGGGCGTGGGGCAGATGCAGGGCGGGCAGCAGGCGGGCACCGCTGTGCGCCGGCCGCGGACCGGGGCGCGTACGACGCCGCGTACCCGCAAGGCGCGGCTGCGGGTGGCCAAGGCCGACCCGTGGTCGGTGATGAAGGTCAGTTTCCTGCTCTCCATCGCACTGGGCATCTGCACAGTGATCGCGGCCGCGGTGCTGTGGATGGTCATGGACGCCATGGGCGTCTTCTCCACGGTCGGCGGGACGATCAGCGAGGCCACCGGCTCGAACGAGAGCAATGGCTTCGATCTTCAGTCGTTCCTGTCGCTGCCGCGGGTGCTGGTCTTCACCTCGGTCATCGCGGTGATCGATGTGGTGCTGGCCACAGCGCTGGCGACGCTCGGGGCGTTCATCTACAACCTGTCCGCCGGTTTCGTGGGCGGTGTCGAGCTCACGCTGGCGGAGGACGAGTAACCGATTTTGGCGCTGCCAGGCACGTGCGCTAATCTTCAGAGGTCAGCGCAGAGCGCGGCGGGGCTATAGCTCAGTTGGTTAGAGCGCATCCCTGATAAGGATGAGGCCACAGGTTCAAATCCTGTTAGCCCCACAGTTGTGATTCGGCCCGGACGGGGATTCTCCGTCCGGGCCGATCGCTTTGTCCGAGACCGGAGTTGGCGCGTACGCAGGTCACCGATCGGTATCGGTCGGTGTGTATAGTCGGGCGCCAGAAGTCCTCATACGTCAAGGAAAGACGAGGTCGCGCGGTGAAGAAGCTTCTCCTGGTCGCACTGGCCGCCATCGGCGGGCTCCTCGTGTACCGCCAGATCCAGGCGGATCGCGCCGAGCAGGATCTGTGGACGGAGGCGACCGACTCCGTGCCCGCAGGTTCGGGTGTGTGAGACGCAGCAGTCTTGAATCATGGAGCCCCGGTCGCTGAAGCGGCCGGGGCTTCGTGTTGCCCGGGCCCGGGGGCCGGTGCCGTTGCGGGACCGTGACAATGCCCCTCTTGAGTTCACTTCAGCAAATCACTAGATTGCAAGAGCAAACTTTGGGTTTCGGGGAGGGGACACGAGTGAAGGCACGACTGGGTTGCCGGGCGACGGGGGCAACGATCGGCGCGGTGCTGCTCGCACTGGCGGCCGGGCCGCTGTCTGCCGCAAGCGCGGCCGGGCAGACGGAGCAGCCCGGGCAGGCGCAGCAGGCGGAGCAGCCCGGGCAGGCGGAGCGGGCCGAAGCACCGGATGGGAAGAGCGGCCTGGTGATGGTGCTCGACTCCTCCGGCTCCATGGCCGACGACGACGGCACCGGCCGGACCCGGATGGAATCCGCCCGCACGGCGGTCGGAACCGTCGTGGACGCTCTTCCGGACGGCTTTCCCACCGGCCTGCGGGTCTACGGCGCCGATCGGCCCAAGGGCTGCACCGACACCCGGCTGGCGCGGCCCGTACGGCCACTGGACCGGGCGGCCATGAAGCAGGCCGTGGGCGCCGTACGGCCCAAGGGCGACACGCCCATCGGACTGTCATTGCAGAAGGCCGCCCAGGACCTGCCGAGGCCCGCGGACGGTGCGATCGGGACGCGCACGATCCTGCTGGTCTCCGACGGCGAGGACAACTGCGGCTCCCCGCAGCCTTGCGAGGTCGCCGAGCAGCTCTCCAAGGACGGTGTCGGCCTGCGCATCGACACCGTCGGCTTCCAGGTGCGGGGCGCGGCACGGCAGCAGCTGGAGTGCATCGCGAAGGCGGGCAACGGCCGCTACTACGACGCGCCCGACGCCAAGGCCCTCGCCCGCCAGCTGCAGCGCTCCGCACAGCTGTCCGCGGACGGTTACCGCTTCCGCGGCAAGCCGGTCGAGGGCGCGCTGAAGCGGGACGCGGCGCCCGCTCTCGTACCGGGGCAGTATCTGGACACCATCGGACCCGGCGAGCAGCGCTATTACGCGGTCGACCTGGATGCCGAATCGACTGTGGACTTCTCGGCGACAGCGGTGCCGCAGCCCGGGGCGGCGGTCGACACCTTCGACGTCCTGCGTACCAGCATCGCGTACGGCACTGACAGTTCCTGCGGGACCAGCACCGAGCGCTTCTTCCAGAAGGAGGGCGCGACCCCGCTCACCTCGGCGGTCGCCCGGATCCGGAGCGAGAAGGGCACGGATGGCTGTGACAAGGCGGGGCGGTACTGGCTGGTCGTCGAGCGGGAGAGCAAGAAGGGCTCGGACGCCGCGCGGTGGCCGCTGGAGCTGACGTACGGGGTGGAGAAGCCGCTGGCCAAGGATGTGACGCCCGCTCAGTCGCAGCCGGAGTACGGAGAGGGCGACAAGAACGCCCTGCTGCCGACCGGGAACCCGCGGGACGTGACGGGCGGCACCGGCTTCAACGACGCCAAGAAGCTCGGACAAGGCGTGTGGCGGGACAAGGTCCTGCCGTCGCAGACGCTCTGGTACAAGGTCCCGGTCGGCTGGGGGCAGCAGCTGCGGTACGACGTGGAGTTCGCCAACGAGCCGACCGTGGAGGGCTCTTCCTCGGTGTGGTCCTACGGAGCCACGCAGGTCTTCACGCCGGACCGGGCGCCGGTCGGCGGCGGCACCGGGGAGTTCAGCCCGCAGAGCATCTACAACGGCCGGCCCATGGCGTTGGAGATGGGCACCGTGCCGGTTGCCTGGACCAACCGCCACGAGTCGAGCCCGAACGTCGTCCCGGTGCACACCCGGGGCGGCTTCTACATCGCCGTCACGCTGGGTGCGAAGGCGGCCGAAATCGCTGAGAACCCGCACATCGGCGTGGTGGTACGGGTGGCGGTACTGGGCGACGAACTGGCAGGGCCGCAGCACGACGCTCCCGCCCTGGCGAGGGACACGGACAAGCAGGGTGATTCGGCCGCCCGCGCAGACAGCGAAGGGGCCGCCGGGGCAGGATGGACCGGCACTGCGGCCGCGGCGGCGGCAGGCGGCGCGGTCATCCTGATCGCGATCCTGGTACTCGTACTGGTACGGCGCAGGTCGGCCACGGGTACGGCCGCCGATGCGGTCACACACACGGCCACGGCCACGGCCGCACGCACGGACACAGGCACGGACACAACAAGGAGGAGCGCGTGAAGAGGCAGCGCGGCAGAGGCCGGGCGACGCTGGCCTGCATGGCGGCGATGTGCGCGGTGGCGGCGCTGCCCGGGCAGTCGTGGGCGGCCGACGAGCCGAATCCGTACACCTTCGACAGCGCGGCGAAGCCCGTCCAGGGCACGGCGTCCAACACCGCCGGGCCGCCCCTGAAGGCCGGATCGACCTACAAGGACACGATCAAGCCCCGCGAGAAGCGCTATTACCGCATCGATCTGGACGGCACGACCAACGCGTACATCTCTGCGGCGGCCGTCCCGAAACTGGCCACGAAGGTCGCGTACTCCGACAAGCTCACGGTGAGCATCGAGGACCGCTCGGGCGCCAAGTGCAGTGACAACTACGCCCAGTTCGGCTCCGCAGAGTACGCCCGGCCGGTCGCCGCGTACGCGGACCGGACGATCGACAAGGAGACCAGCAACTGCCGGGAGGCCGGCACGTACTACGTCCTTCTGGAGCGGACCAGCGACGCGACCTCCACGCCCGAGGCATGGGACGTCGAAATACGTTTCGCCTCCGAACCGGGGCTGAAGAAGGCCGCTCCCACCGCACCGCCCGAGACCTGGCCCTCCGCATCGCCGGCGGCACCCGCAGGCGGCCCGGAGAAGCGTCCCGGCGGAACGAGTTTCACCGACGCCACCAGCCTGAAGCAGGGCGAGTGGCAGGACGAGATCACCCCGGGCCAGACGCTCTTCTACCGGGTGCCGGTGAACTGGGGACAGCAGATCTTCGCCAGCGCCGACCTCGGTACGAGCACGACGGCCGACAGTGCGCAGAGCGTCAGCCAGGCCTTTGTGCTGTCCTTGCACAACCCGGCCCGCGGGTACGTGCAGAACAACGGGAACGTGTACTACGACGGCAAGCAGAAGTCGGTCGCGCTGGAGCCGTTGCCTCCGGTGGCGTACGAGAACCGGTACGCCACCGACAGCGCCACCAGTGCCATGCGCTTCGCCGGCTGGTACTACCTGTCGGTCACGCTCAATCCGAAGATCGCCGAGGAGTACGGCAACAAGGCGATTCCGCTGACTCTGCGGGTGAACATCGAGGGCGAGGCAGGGCACGCCCCGGCGTACGCGGAGCGGGCCGGGGACTTCGAGGTCACCCAGGACGACCAGGAGGCGGCGGACAGCGGGAAGAGCGCTCCCGAGGCGGCGAAGAGCGACACGATGAAGCTGGTCGCTGCTGCGGGGATCGGCGCGGGGACCGTGCTCGTGCTGGGGCTCGGGGCGTGGACGCTGCTCGCGCGGCGGCGGACGGCTGCGGTGCCGGCGGCATCCGCTCAGTCGTCGGCTCAGTCGTCGGTTCAGTCGTCGGCGCAGGGGCAGATGCCTGGACAGCTACCCGGGCAGGTGTCGATGTACGGGCAGACGCCGGGGCAGGGTCAGGACCAGGCACCCGGCCAGGCGCCGGGGCAGTACGGACCGCCCTCCGCCTGGTAGTTCAGGCCCGATCGTTCAGGCCTGGGTCAGCGCCCAGATGCCGACCGCGAAACAGAGCAGCGCAATGACCAGCACCGGGACCGCAACCTTCGGGGGCGGTCCCGGTCGCTTGTGGGCCGCCTGCGGAATTGGTGCGTGCGAGAGCGGAACCTGCGGGCTCTGAGCGGTGTAAGCACGAGTAAGAGCTTGTTCGTACCGCACCGGGGCAGTCGGGGCGGTCTGCGCGGTCGGGGACTGCGCGGGATGTTCGAGCGCCGGAGTGTGAAGGGGGGAGGCTCTGTGCACCGGTACGGGTGTGGGCGTGGGGGTCGGCGTTGGTTCCGCAGCCGCAGGCATGGGGGGAGGCGTGGACGGCTGTGCCGTGTACGGGAGTTGTGCGGGCGGCTGCTGGGGTGGTGGAGCCAGATGGAAGCTTCCCGTCTCCGACGGCGGGAGCGGCTGCTGTACGGGAGCCTGGGCGGACTGTTGTACGGGCGCCTCAGCGGCCCGCTGGCCTGTCCGGCCTGCCTGGCCTGCCTGGGGGGTCGTTGCGGGGCCGGTGGGGCCGAATCCGGCGGGAAGCGGCCCGATCTGGTCGAAGACCTCGACCGGCTCTTCGTCGGCGCCGGCGTCCGGAAGCATCTCGACGGCGGCCGTGAGCGCCTTGCGAGCTCCCGTGGCGGTACGGAACCTGACCTGCGGATCGGGCTGCAGCAGACCGGCCAGTACCTGCCACAGCGGCTCCGGGATGCCTTGGGGAGCGCCCGGGGTGCCGTTGTTGGCGAAGTGCTCGACCAGAGCCCTGGAGTCGGGCTTCTGGCCCTGGAGGAGATAGAGCGCGACCAGACCGACCGCAAAGAGATCGGCCGTGAAGTCCGGCTCCGCACCGAGCATCTGCTCGGGCGCGAGATAGCCGGGCGTGCCCACCACATAGTTGGTCTCGGTGAGGCGCGGCTCGCCCTTGCGCATGGAGATCCCGAAATCGGACAGCCGTAGATGCGGCCGCCCGGTTCCGGTCGCCTCGAGCAGGATGTTGGCCGGCTTGATGTCGCGGTGCACGACCCCCTCCGCATGCACCGCGGCCAGTCCGGACAGCAGCTGATCGAGCAGGGTGCAGACAAAGCGGGGCGGCAGCGGTCCGTAGTCGCCGATGACGTGCGCCAGCGATCCGCCGCTCACCAGATCCATGGTGAACAGCACCTTGTCGTCGTCCGCGGCCCAGCTGGCCGGGGCGAGGACATGCGGGTGATCGATCCGCAGGGCCTGCTCGCGGACGAAGCGCAGCAGCGTGTGCGCATCGCTCTGCTGCAGCACCTTGGCTGCCACATAGCGTCGGCGCCGGTGGTCCCAGGCACGCCAGACCGCGCCGACACCACCGCGTCCGATCGGGTCGATCAGTTCATACCGACCAGCGAAGACCTCACCCATTGCGCTGCGCCCGCTCCCCGTTCCCTCGTGAGGCCTTCCGCCTCGGTCAGCTCTGGTGCGACTCGTAGTGGGCGACCGCGTCGGCGGTGCGACCCGCGCCGTACACTCGGAGGAACTCTGCCAGTTCCGGGTGGCTCGGTGCGAGGGAGTCCGCCGCATCGATGATGTCGCCCGCGGCCGCCACCGACCGCAGCAGCGACTGGATCTCGCGTACGACACGGCGCACCGTCGGCGCACCCGAGCTGCTGGTGCTCTGGCTGGTGCCGGTCAGAACGGAGCCGCCCTGCGACTTCTTGACCTCTTCCATCCGGTCGGTGGCCTCGACCGCGCTGACACTGCCGTCGGCGACCTGACTCGCCAAGTCCTGCAGCGCCTGGACCCGTTGGACCACCGCGGGATTGCCGATCTTGGCGCGCTGGCCGCTCATCAGCTGGGAGAGCATCGGAGCCGAAAGACCGAGCACCGCCGCGAGCCGGGCCTGGTTCAGACCCAGATCATCGATGAGCCGGCGGAAGAGCGCCCCCAGAGGCTCTCCGTACCAGCTGCGCTGCAGCTCTCTGGCTCTTGCGGTCGTTTCCTGCTGAGCTGCGTCCATCGCGTCTCCCCATCGCTTCCCCAAGCGGGCTTCGCTGCTGCGAACCACGTCGAGCATCCTACGGAGAGTGGTCGCCGACCGGGAGTCCCAATCCTTTTGCAGAATCCCGGGGGTGACCCGGTACTCTGGTCTGCGGCGGTGGCCGAGGACGTTGTCCTCGGTCGTGCCCACCCATCCGGGGCCTTAGCTCAGTTGGTAGAGCGCTGTCTTTGCATGGCAGATGTCAGGGGTTCGACTCCCCTAGGCTCCACATCTTGAAAACCCCCTCTGACCTGCGGAAACGTAGATCGGTGGGGAGTTTTGCCCGATAGTGCAGACGAAACGGTCCGGATCATGATCCGGACCGTTTCGCTGTGTCCGGTGGCCTTTGGGCGATGTCCGGTGGTGCTGTTGCCCAAGCCGACTTCCGTGCGGTGGCCCCCCGGGCCTGGAACGGGGGCGGCACGGTGATCAGCGGCCTGCGGGACTGGGGACCGCGCGGCGTTGGCCCGCCCGTTCTGTCCAAGTCCACTTCTGGCCTGTCTCTTTGTGGACATCACATTCCCGCGCCCCGCCCTGCCCATTGGTGACAGTATTTGGGCCAATTGCAATTCGCCGCTGTCGGCAGGCGGTCAATTGATGGGGGAAACGCATGTCAGGTCGTATTCACCTGGCCGCGATCGCGGCATTCACGAGTGTGCTGATCACAGGCGGTGGCGCTGCAGCCTCGGCCGCAGGTGGCGGCACCGTATGGGGCAGTGCGCGTCCGGTTTCCGGGGGTGTTGTCGCTGATACGGGATGGGACGTTCCTGTTCCGCATTCCGGCGGATTCACCGATGACACAGGGTGGGACTGAAACACCTGAGGTTTCGGCGTGAGTGATCCATCGGCCCGGGCGGGGGGAATTCCGGCCCGGGCCGTGTGACGGAAACTCCGAGAGGGGCAGGATGGCGGCCGAGTCACCACGGTCGGAGCGAGCCGACGAGAACCACGGGGGAATGGACCCCCGGGAAACGATGCGGGTCCTGCCCGGATTTCTGCAGCACCGGCTGACATTGTTCACTGGAAAACCAATTATCGGCCAGAAATCGCCCGGGTGGACTCCCAGCTACCACCTGATCGCCGCCGCGGGGGCGATGGCGGCCGGTGCCGCCCTCTCCGCCGCGGCCTGGACGCTGGCGGGCTGGTGGCTGCTCCTGCTGCCGGCCGGCTGGGCCGTCACGCTGCACGGTATGCGCAATCTACGCATGATGATCTTCCATCAGTGTTCGCACCGCAATATGTACCGCCGCCGCACCGCCGACCTTGTCATCGGCCGGGCCGTCTCCTCCGTGCTGGTGATCCAGAACTTCGAGCGCTACAGCCGCGAGCATGTGGCCGACCACCACGCCGCGCACCACATGACGCTCCGCGACCCCACCGTGCAGGCCTTCCTGATCAGCCTGGGCCTGACGCCGGGGATGACGCGGCAGGCGATGTGGCGGCGGGTGCTGGGCAGGATGTTCTCGCCGCTCTTCCACCTCCAGTTCGCGGTGGCACGGGCGCGGTCCTTCTGGAGCGCCTCGGCGTCGGCCGAGAAGGCCACGGCGGGAGTGCTGTACGGAGGCCTGACCGTCGCCACCGCCGTCACGGGCACCTGGCCCGCCTTCCTGGTCGTGTGGTGCGTGCCGCTGATTCCGCTGTTCCAGATGAGCAACATCCTGCGGCTCTGCGTGAAGCACACCTTCCCCCCGGTCGGCACCGAAGTGCGGCGTGGCCGGGAGTACTTCGCGAGCCTGACCAACGCCATATTCATCGGCGAGGCCGCACCCGCGCGGCAGGGGGCCGGCGCGTGGTGCCGGTGGACGGTGCGGATGCTCTTCGTGCACGCCCCTGCCCGCTACCTGGTGCTCACCGGTGACACCGTCGTGCACGACTACCACCACCGGTATCCGGCGAGCAGGGAATGGCACGACTACCTCTTCGCCCGGCAGCGCGACCTGGAGACGGGGCACCACGGATGGCCCGCGTACGAGCACGTCTGGGGGCTCGTCCCGGCCATCAACAGGGTCTTCGACTCGATCGCCGTGGCGGACCCGGAGGAGTACGACGCCGGGCGCATCGCCTCGGTGAGCAAGCGGGAACTTTTCGCCGCGTTCGACGACTGACGGGCCGGCATCAGCCATCAGGAACGGATCACCATGACGGAGCAGCCGGTGCACCAGCACGATCAGAACCAGGAGCGACGGTCGGTCATCCTCGGCGTCGCCGCCAGTGACGCGCACGCCGTGGCCAACCATCTCATCGCCCACTCCCTGCGCAGCATCGGCTTCCAGGTGATCAACCTGGGTACCTGCACCCCCGTGAGTGAGTTCGCGGCCGCCTGCGCCGAGCACCCGGAGGCCGAGGCGGTGATCATCGGCAGTCTCAACGGTCATGCTCAGGAGGATCTGCGGGACTTGCCGGCGGCCAAGAAGTCCGGCGCCATCGCCTGCCCGGTCGTGCTCGGCGGGAACCTCTCGGTGGGCAGCCACAAGGAGACCGCCGCGCTGGACAGGCTGTACGCGCTCGGGGTGGACTACATCCTCGATGACCCCTCCGAACTCCCCGACGTACTCGACCGGTTGCGCGACGAGCGAAGGTCTGCCGCCGACGCAGCCGCCCGGTCGCGCGCCGCGTCATGACCGACGGAGCGCGGCTGCCGCCCCTCGCGGAGTCGGTCGGCTACATCCGGTCGGTGGGCAAGGAGTCCGCAGCCGACGTACTGTCCCGGGCTCGGGCGTCCGGCCGCCTGGCGGTGCAGCCCCGCTGCGGGGTCGGCGGGCACGACGCCATGCGCGAGCTGCTGACGGAGCTGGCCGCGGAGGGCGCCCCCGATCTGCTCACCATCACCATCGACTCCCACACCCGGCTGGGCAACTTCGAGCGGGCCCGCCGGCTCGCCCATCTCAGCCCGCGCGAACTCAACGGTTATCCGCTGGTGGCACACGGCTGGCAGCGCGGCCGGGAGCTCAACGAGTCGGTGGCTCCGCCCCTGCAGATCCGGCACGGTTCCCCCGACGCGCGGCTGATGTTCGAGGTGGCGGTGGCCGCCGGCATCACCTCGTTCGAGGGCGGTGGCATCTCGTACAACCTGCCCTACTCCAAGGACGTCCCGCTCGCCGATTCGCTCGCCGCCTGGGATGTGGTGGACCGGCGCTGCGGCGATCTCGCGGAGCTCGGGGTCGTCGTCGACCGGGAGCTGTTCGGCACCCTCACCGCGGTGCTGGTGCCGCCCTCCGTCAGTCTCGCCATCAGCGTGCTCGAGGCAGTGTTCGCCGCGCGGGCCGGGGTGCGGTGCATCTCGATGGCGTACCCCCAGGGCGGACAGCTCGCCCAGGACGTCGCCGCGCTGCGGGCGATTCCGCTGCTGGCCGAGCGCTATCTGCCCGACGGCGTGGACGTCCACGCCGTACTCCATGAGTTCATGGGAGTTTTCCCCAAGGAGCGGGGCAACGCCGAGGACCTGATCCTCTACGGGGCGCTGGTCGCCAGGCTCGGGGGCGCGTCCAAACTGCTCACCAAGACCTACCAGGAGGCGTACGGCATCCCGGACGCCGCGGCGAACGCGGCAGGCATCCGGCTGGCCCAGCGCGCCAATTCTCCGCTGCTCGGCTTTGTCGCGCCGAACGAGGAGGAGACTGCCGAGGAACTGGGCTGGATCCTGGCGGAGGTGGCGGAGATTGTGGAGCCCGTCCTCGAACGGCCCGACACGAAGGCCGCGGTGATCGAAGCCTTCGCCGACGGCCGGCTGGACATCCCCTTCAGCGCCAGCAAGCACGCCCGGTCCGAGGTGATTCCCCGACGGGACGCCTCGGGAGCGATCCGCTACCTCTCGGCCGGCCGGCTGCCGCTCTCCGGACGCAGCCTGCGACGCCATCGCGAGCAACTGCGAGCCGGTCCGGGCACGGCGCCCGCGATCGGCTCGCTGCTGGCCGAACTCACCGGTGACATCAACTACTTTCCGCTGTTGTTCGGTGAGACTTCCGGGAATACCGGAGCGAAGCAGCGAGACAAGTCCTTGGGAGGACCCCATGAAAGCCGTCCGAGTACACCGGCCGGGAGGACCCGAGCAGCTCGTGCCCGAGGAGCCGGCGCCGCCCGTCCCTGAGCCCGGCCAGGTCCTGGTGCGCAACGACGCGGTGGGCGTCAACTTCATCGACGTGTACTACCGCGACGGCAGTTACCCCAGCGAACTCCCTTTCATCCCCGGGCAGGAGGCCGCCGGCACGGTCATGGAGACCGGCGAGGGTGTCACCGGCTTCGCGCCGGGCGACACCGTGGCGTACGCGACCCACCGCGGCGCCTACGCCCGGACCGCGGCGGTGCCCGCGGGCAAACTGGTCCCGGTGCCCGACGGGGTTGCGGCGCGCGATGCCGCCGCCGTGCTGCTGCAGGGCCTGGCCGCCCACTATCTGACCCATGACACCCACCCGGTCGGCGCGGGCGAGACGGTCGTGGTGCTGGCCGCCGCGGGCGGCCTCGGCCGACTGCTGGTGCAGCTGGCGGCGCACCGCGGTGCGACGGTGATCGCGGTGGTGTCCGGTGCGGAGAAGGAGAAAGCGGCCCTGGAGTCGGGAGCCCGGCACGCCCTGCGCTACGAGGGCTTCGGCGAGCGGGTGCGCGAGCTCACCGGTGGCGCGGGCGCGCAGGTCGTCTACGACTCCGTGGGCGCGGCCACGTTCGAGGACAGTCTGCGTGCGCTGGGGCGGCGCGGGATGCTCGTGCTGTGCGGGGCGTCCAGCGGGCCGGTACCCCCGCTCGACACGGGGCTGCTGCGCTCCGGCGGATCTCTGTATGTGACGCGGCCGACGCTCGGCGACCATGTGCCGGACAGCGACGCGCTGCGGGCCCGCGCGGCGCAGGTCTTCGCCCTGCTCGCGACGGGCGCGATCCGGCCGCTGGTCTCGCGGGAGCTGCCGCTGGAGCGGGCGGCGGAGGCACACCGTCTGCTGGAGGACCGCGCCACCATCGGGAAGCTGCTGTTGCTGCCATGAGTGCTGAGCGCCGAGATCTGACCGCCGAGGTCTGAAGACACGTGTGGCCGCCGGTTTCGCCGGCGGCCACCCGCTCGTTTCGGGAGGAAGGCGGGTCCGGATCAGTTGGAGTCGGCGGCCCCGCCGTCCATCTGCGGGCTGGGTTCCGGCTTGACCAGGCCTTGCGCCGCGGCCCGCACCCCGGCCTGGAAACGGCTGGTGGCGCCGAGTTCATCCATGATGCCGGCCATGTAGCGGCGGCAGGTGCGGGTCGCCATGCCCAGCTTGCGGGCGATGACGTCGTCCTTGAGCCCGGTCGCCATGAGCCGCAGTATGGACGTCTTGATCTCTTCCGAGGTACTGGTGTATTCGACATCGCGCGGGTCGTAGGGACTGGCGGAGAGCCACATCTTGTCGTGCATACGCCATAAATGGCCGACGGTGGTCTCATCCGTCACTATCGCGGCCCCCGGCGGGCGACCGCCCACCCGCTCCTGGGGAACGAAGGCCGTCGACCGGTCGAAGATGATCAACCGCTCGTAGATCTCCTCGGCCGTGCGCACCTCGGCCCCCAGGTCGGTGACCTTGCGGGTGTAGGTACGGGTGGCCAGGTTGGCCCGTGCGGTGTGCTGGTAGAGGATCCGCATGGTCACGCCCCGTTCCAGCATCGCCGTGTCACGGGCGACGGCCTCGTTGAGCGCCTCGGGGCTGCGTCCACCACCGGGCTGAATGGTGAACGCCTCACTGGTGCAGCTGCGGGTGGCGGCGGCCAGTTCGCGTCGCACTTCCGCCGGGTCCTCGACCAGCCGCACGGTGGGTGCGGTCTGATGCAGCTGCCGGTACTTGACGTAGATCGGGGCGATCGACCGCATCTGCCGGTGGATCTGGGCGAGTTGCTCGCGGCGCTCGCTGATGCCGGCCTCCAGATGGGCGGAGAGTTCGGCTTCGGCCACCTCCGGGTTCGCGGGGACCGGCGGCTGGTCCGTGCCGGGGGAGATCAGCAGTCTCATCTGGGTCAGTACGGTACGAATGCGCACGGCCTCGGCTGCATCGCACGAGAGTTGCTCAGCGATGTCGCTGTCGGTGAAGACGCCCCGCCGTACTGCGTGGTCGTACGCGGCTACACAGGAAGCGTCCAGTTTGGGAGCATTTTGCCGGTTTGATGTCGCCATATGCCCGTTCCGTCCGAGTCCACTAGTGGACTGGCCATCTTAGGACAGCGCTATACCGCCTGCATTCCTTTTGTCGTGGCCTCGCCGATGGCAGAGTTGTGCTCGGGCCCGCGGAATGTCGTCGAGTAATCCGGAATTGGAAGGAAGACGGCACAGGTATGCGCGAACTTGAGATATCAGACCGCCGAATAGCCGATGACACCGAGGCGTACGTCATCGCCGAGATCGGGCACAACCACGAAGGCAGCCTGGAGAAAGCGGAAGAGCTCTTCCGCCTGGCTGCAGCGGCCGGAGCGTCGGCAGCGAAACTTCAGAAGCGCGACAACAAGGTGTTGTTCACGCGCGAGATGTACAACCAGCCGTACACCGGCCGGAACAGCTACGGCGCCACTTATGGCGCACACCGTGAATTTCTGGAGTTCGGGCGCGACGAGTATCTGCACCTCGCCAAGCTGGCCCAGGAGCTGGGCATCGATTTCTTCTCGACCGCATTCGACATGCCGTCTGTGGATTTCCTGATGGAAATCGATCTCCCGGCGATCAAGATCGCCTCCGCGGACCTCACCAACACCCCCCTTCTCGCCTATGCCGCCAAGACCGGCAAGGCACTGGTCGTCTCCACCGGCGGTGGGACGATGGACGAGGTCAGGCGGGCCGTGGACACGATCCTGCCGATCAACGACCGGCTGGCGCTGCTCCAGTGCACCGCCGTCTACCCGGCCGGCGCCGAGGATCTGCATCTGTCGGTGATCGAGACCTACCGGCGGGAGTTCCCCGACGTGGTGGTCGGCTTCTCCGGCCATGATCTGGGCAACGAGGCGAGCTGCCTGGCGTACGCCGTCGGCGCCAGGGTGATCGAGAAGCACTTCACCCTCGACCAGACCCGTCCCGGCAGCGACCACCACTTCTCGCTCGACCCGCCGCTGCTGGCCGATCTGACCGCGTCCCTGGAGCGCACGCGCCGGACGCTCGGTTCGCCGGAGAAGATGTGCAGCGAGCGCGAGGCCCCGGCCGTGCGCAAAATGGGCAAGAAGCTCGTGGCGGTCCGCGATCTGCCGGCCGGCCACACGGTCACCGCCGAGGACGTCATCGCCAGGTCACCGGGCGACGGCATGAAGCCGTACCGGCTCGACGAGGTGCTGGGCCGCACGCTGCGCGAACCGCTGCCGGCCGACGGTGCCTTCGCGCCCGAACTGCTCGACAGAGCCGACACGGCCGCCGGCGTAGGACGGGCGGGCTGAGGCCGTGCTGTCCGACCTGACCGGCAGAACCGCTGTGGTCGCCGGGGTGGGCGGCAAGCTCGGCAGGGTGTGGACCAAGGCGTTTCTGCAGGCGGGTTCCGATGTCTTCGGGTTCGACCGGGTCGAACCCGAAGAAGAGGTGCTCAAGGAGTTCACCGAGCACAGCCAGGAGGAGGGAGCCGGCCGGTTCGCCTTCCATTACGGGGACGTCACCGACCGGAGCAGCGTCCAGCGTGCCCTCGACGAATGCCTTGCCCGGCACGGCCCGCCCAGCATCCTCGTCAACAACGCGGGCATCGACCAGCCGCCGTCCGCCGCATCGGGCAGCTGGCTCTTCGAGGACATTCCGGAGGAGCTCTCCAGCGCTGTTCTGGACGTCAACGCGGCGGGGGTGCTGCGCACCTGCCAGGTGTTCGGCACGGAAATGGCCCGGCGCGGGCGCGGCTCGGTGATCAACATCGGTTCGCTGTACGGAAGCGTGGCGCCGGACCCACGCTTCTACGACCACATCGAGCTGGATCCGCCGTTCCTCAAGCCGCCCGCCTACGGCATGTCCAAGGCCGGAGTCGCCGCTCTGACCCGCTATCTGGCCACCTTCTGGGGGCCGTCCGGGGTCCGGGTCAACACGTTGTCGCCCGGCGGCGTACTGGGCGGGCAGGACCCGCAGTTCCGCGAGAAGTTCACCGCCCGCGTCCCGCTGCGACGGATGGCCACCGAGGAGGACCTCGTCGGGCCACTGCTGTTCCTCGCCTCCGACATGAGCCGGTACGTCACCGGGACCGAACTCGTCGTCGACGGCGGGTTCGTGTGCTGGTGACCACCCACGACCAACGGAGTCAGCCATGACCACCACCCTGCACTGGGTGCCGGCGGCCGAGTTCGCCCGCGTACGGGAGGGGATCTCCGATCCGTACGACGGCTCGCGTGCTGTGAGCGCACTCAGCCGGATCAACACCCTCTACATGATCATGCGGGCCGGGTCCGGGCACCTGGGCTCCAGTTTCAGTGCCGCCGACATCGTCACGCACCTCCATCTCCACGAGATGCGGCGGCCGTTCGAGGACGACGGCGACGTCTACTTCTCCTCCAAGGGCCATGACGCACCCGGTCTGTACGCGGCGCTCATCGGCCTCGGCGCACTCGACGAGAATCTGGTGCACGGGCTGCGCCGGATCGACGGGCTGCCCGGACACCCCGATGTGCACACCCCGCACATGCCCTTCAACACCGGCTCCCTCGGTATGGGCATCTCCAAGGCCAAGGGCCTGATCCTCGCCGACCGGCTGCACGGCCGGGACCGCCGCATCTACGTGCTGACCGGCGACGGCGAGCTCCAGGAGGGCCAGAACTGGGAGGCGCTCGCCGGAGCCGTACGACACGGGATGCGCGAACTCACCGTCGTCGTCGACCACAACAAGATCCAGTCCGACACCTGGGTGGCCGACGTCAGTGATCTCGGCGACCTGGAGGCGAAGTTCCGCTCCTTCGGCTGGGGGACGCTGCGCTGCGACGGCAATGACCCGCTCGAGCTGGAGGCCGTCTTCCGCAAGCGTGCGGAGAGCTTCCCCGACGGGCCGGCGGTGATCATCGCCGATACGGTCAAGGGCGCCGGCTGCGAGACGTTTGCCGCCACCACGTCCCTGCGGGACGGCGAGTGGATGTACCGCTTCCACAGCGGTGCGCCCTCCGCCGAGGACCATCGTTCCGCGTACGCCCAACTGAGCGCCACAGCAACCGAGCTGCTGGACCGCCACGGCCTCGGGCCGCTGCGGGTCGAGGCCGCGGTCCCCGGTCCCGTACCTGCCGTCGAAGTGGCCGCGAAGCGGCTGCCGCGGGTGTACGGCGAGGCGTTGGTGGAGCTGGCACGCCGGGACGCGCGGGTCGTCGCGCTCGACGCCGACCTGGTCCTGGACACCGGACTCATCCCCTTCTCCGAGGAATTCCCGGACCGCTTCTTCGAATTCGGGATCGCCGAGCAGGACATGGTGTCGGCGGCGGGCGGCCTCGCCGCGGGCGGGCAGCTGCCCTTCGTCCACTCCTTCTCCTGCTTCCTGCACTCGCGGCCCAACGAACAGATCTACAACAACGCGACCGAGGGCCGCAGGGTCGTCTACACCGGCTCCCTCGCCGGTCTGCTCCCGGCCGCACCCGGCCACTCCCACCAGGCGGTACGGGACATCAGCGCCCTCGGCGCCGTACCGGACCTGCTGGTCCTGGAGCCGGCCAACGCGGCCGGGGTCCGGGCCGCCGTCGAGTTCTGCGCCACCGCCGAGGAGAGCGTCTACCTCCGGCTGGTCAGCGCGCCCGTACGCAGCGAGGTCGACGCACTGCCCGCGGCGCCGCTTCGGGCCGGCCACGGCCGGGTGGTACGGGAGGGCGGGCGCACCGTCGCCGTCGGCTCGGGGCCTGTCGTCCTCGCGCAGCTGCTGTACGCGGCCGAACTGCTGACCGCCGACGGCATCGAGCTCACGGTGGTCGAGCTCCCCTGGCTCAACCGGGTCGCCCCCGAGTGGCTCGCCGAACTGGCCTCCGGGGCCGACACATTGACCGTCGTCGAGAACCACTACACGCAGGGCGGGCAGGCAGACACTCTCGCCCGCGCCCTGCTGGAGCTGGGCCTCGCCGCGACTCCCCGCTTCCACGGGATCGGCCTCACCGAGGTTCCCCGCTGCGGCACCGAGTCGGAGGCGCTCGCCGCGCACGGCCTGGACGCCGCGGCGCTCGCCGCCGCACTCCGTGACGACACCCGCTGACACCGGCTGACACCGGCTGACACCCGCTGAGACGCGCCGATCCGCGGCGAAATCCGCGCTGAACAGGAGTACGTACTGATGGAAACCGTCTACAACGACCTCGTACGGCCGCCCAAGGAGATCGTGGACGCCTTCCGCGCGGTCCTGGACGAGTACAGCCCCAGCTGCCTCGTGACCGACGCCCGCCGCCGCGTCGGCGCGATCGGCGGCTTCCAAACCGTGCGCCACGAGCACAAGGTCGTCGGCCCCGCCCTCACCGTGAACCTCTCCATCGACGACCTCGTCGACTGCATGCCGGTGCTTGCCCGCGCCCAGCCCGGCGACATCGTCGTCGTCGCCTGCCACGGCACCCCGCTGACCGCCATGTGGGGCGGGCTGATGTCCACGCTCTCCCTGAAGGCCGGGATCGGCGCGGGCATCGTCGACGGCGCCGTGCGTGACGTCGACGAGATCCGCGACCTGGACTTCCCGCTCTGGTACCGCTCCACCGTTCCGCGGCCCTCGCCGACGGCCGTGCACGACCGCACCGAGCCGGTCCAGGTCAACGTCCCCGTCGTGGTCGGCGGCCAGGTCATCAACCCCGGCGACATCCTCGTCGCGGACGAGAACGGCATCGCAGTCGTCCCGCCCGCGCTCGCCGAGGACGTACTGGAGGGCACCCGCCTCAACATCGGCAAGGAGCGCACCATCCGGGAGAAGATCTCCTCCGGCGCGACCGTGCTGGAGCTGCTCGAAGAGTTCGGTCACCTGTGATGGGTGCTCCCACGCGGCTGTATCTGACCGGGGCGGACGGCATGCTGGGCACCGCCCTGGCCGCCGCCCTGGCCGCCGACCCGGTGACCGGCGGCTGGGACGTGCACGGCGTCTCGGTCAAGGACTTCGACATCGCGGACGCGGCCGCGGTCGGCCGCTCCATCGGGGAGTTCCGTCCCGATGTCGTCGTCCACACCGCCGCGCACGCCGTGGTCGACGACTGCGAGCGGGACCCCACGCTGGCGCTGCGCGTCAACATCGCGGGCGTGCGCAACGTGGCCGACGCCTGCCGGCGCACCGGCAGCCGGCTGGTCCACATCTCCAGCGACTACGTCTTCGACGGGGCCGCCCCGCCGGACGGCGGCTACCGGGAGACCGACCTGCCCAGCCCGCTGAGTGTGTACGGGCTGACCAAGCTGGCCGGCGAGCGCATCTGCGGCCTGCTGGGCGACCGGGCGCTGTCCGTACGCACCTCCTGGCTGTTCGGCGGGGCGGACGAGCGGGTGGACGTGGTGCTGGCCGCACTGAGGCTGGCCGCCGCCGGTGAGCCGGCCGCGCTGGTCGCGGACCAGTACAGCCTGCCGACGTACACCGGGGACCTGGCCCGGGCGCTGGTGTTCCTGCTCACCCGTCCCGAGCCGGTGGCCGGCACCGTCCATGTCGCCAACGCGGGTACGGCCAGCTGGTACGACGTCGGGCTGGCAATGCGCGAACTGCGCCCGGACATGCCCGAGCCGAAGCCGCTGACCATGGCGGAATGCGGTTTCGTCGGCGGCCGGCCGCGCGACTCGTCGCTGTCCACCGAACGGCTGGCCGCCCTGGGGCTGACCCTGCCGCACTGGCGGGACGCCCTGGAACGGTTCTGCGCACGGCACTGACCCGGAGTTCGAGCAGACCAGAGTCCGAGCAGACCAGAGTCCGAGGAGAGGAATACGGTGCAGCGATCCACCTGGCGCACCTGGTCCGGCACGGTCGGCTGCGCTCCCGCGCAGCTCGTCCGCCCCACCGGCGAGGACGAGATCGTCCAGGCGGTACGGGCCGCCGCAGGCAGCGGACTGACCGTGCGGGCGGCCGGTACCGGCCATTCGTTCAACCGCCTGGCGACCACGCCCGGCGTGCTGCTCGACCTCACCTCGTACTCCGGGGTCGTCGCCGTGGACCGCGCGGCCGGGGAGGCCACGGTCCGCGCCGGCACCCCGATCGGCGTCCTCTGTAGGGAACTCGACCGCCAGGGACTGGCGCTGGAGAACATCGGCACGCTCGCCGAGCAGACCGTCGCGGGCGCCCTGTCCACCGGCAACCACGGCACCGGACTGGCCCATCCGCCGCTGTCCGGCCAGGTCACCCGGGTCCGGCTGGTCACCGCGGACGGCGTCGCCCGGGACGTCGGCCCGGGTGACGACCCCGACCTGTGGGGGAGCGTACGGACCGCGCTGGGCACCCTCGGCGTACTCACCACCGTCACACTGCGCTGTGTGCCCGCGTTCAACCTCCGGCTGCGGCTGCACTCCGAGCCGCTGGACGCGCTGCTCGAGCGCTTCACACACTGGGCGGGGCAGAGCGAGCACCCCAGCCTCAACTGGCTGCCCTGGACCGACCGGGTGAGCGTGCGCTCCATCGACCGCACCGACGAACCGGCCACCCCGCGGGCCCCGTTGCGCCGCTATGCGTCCACCCTCGACGAGGTGCGCTGCGGAATCACCGGGCAGGCCGGCCGGGTCGGCGGCGCGGGCACGGTGCCCTGGCTCACCAGCCGCGTCGGCGGCCTGTGGCCCGACTCCCCGTACATCGACACGAGCCACCGGGTCTTCACCTTCCCGCAGCCGGTGCGGTTCCTCGCCATGGAGCACGCACTGCCGCTGGAGCGCACCGCCGACGCGCTGCGCGCCCTGCGGCCCGTGCTGCGCAGGCTGGGCGCGTACTCCCCGTACTCGGTACTGGTACGGGTCAGTGCGGGCGACGACCTGCCGCTGAGCCTCGCGCACGGCCGCGACACCGGCTATATCAACGTCACCGTGCCGCGGACCGCGGGCCAGATCGAGATTCTGCGCGCCGCCGAGCATGTGCTGCGCGAGTACGAGGCCCGCCCGCACTGGGGCAAGGCGCACACGGCGACCGCCGAGGTGCTCGCGCCGCGCTATCCGCGCTGGAAGGACTTCCAGCGGATACGGACGCTGCTCGACCCGGCCGGGGTGTTCTCCAACGAGTACGCGGACAAGGTCCTCGGCCCGGTGCCGGCCACCGCACGCGACAGGGCACCCGCAGGGGCGGCCCAGTGACGGCGGCCGCGGCACCCGGCGCCGTACTCCTCGACTTCGACGGCCTGATCTGCGACACCGAGAGCGCGGGACACCGCGCCTGGCGGGAGATCTACGCCGAGTGCGGCCTGGAGTTCCCGGACGGGCTGTGGCGCTCCATGGTGGGCCGCGCCGACGGCGAACGGCTCGCCGCCGGCCATCTCGCGGACCTGATCGGCGGCGGGGACACGCCCGCCCTGGTGGCCCGCAGGAAGCAGCGCAAGCTGGACCTGTGCCGGAACGAGCCGCTGCGGCCGGGGGTACGCGAGCTGCTCGACGCCGCCCGGGACGGCGGGGTGCCGGCCGTCGTGGTCTCCAGCGCGCCGCACGCCTGGGTGGCTCCGCATCTGGACCGGCTCGGGGTGCGGGACCGCTTCGCGTTCCTGGTGACGGGCGATCTGACGGACCGCCACAAGCCGCACCCGGACCTGTACGAACTGGCGTTGAGCCGCCTCGGCTGCCCGCCCGCCCGGGCCGAGGCATTCGAGGACTCGGCGATCGGGGTACGGGCCGCCCGCGCCGCCGGAGTGCGCTGTGTCGCCGTGCCCAACGCGGTCGGCGATCCGGCGGAACTCGTCCATGCCGACGCCGTACTGCCCTCGCTGAGCGACTACGACCTGAACGACTACGACCCGAGCCACGACGACCTGAACGACTACGGCCCGAGCCACTACGACGTGACCGGCCCCGACCCGACCCGTTACGACCCGCAGGCGGACGGCGTCCGCACCGAAGGGACACCCGCCGTATGACCACCGCAGCCGCACTGGAGGCCCTGGCCAGCCCGGACGCCTCGAACCCCGAGTGGATCTGGCGCTCCGGCGAGCTCGTGCCCTGGGAGCAGGCCGCAGTTCATGTCAACGCGGTCGGCCATGCCTCGGTCGCCGCCGTCTTCGAAGGCATCAAGGCCTACCTCGCCGCCGACGGGCAGCGGCTGCTGGTCTTCCGGCTCGACGACCATCTGCGCCGGCTCGCCGACTCCGCCCGGCTCTGCCGCCTCTCCCTGCCCTACTCCGCGGCGGAACTGCACCGGGCCGTCGTGGAACTGCTCACCGTCAACGGCTACCGGCAGGACGCCTATCTGCGGCCCTGGGCCTTCCCCGGCGGCATCATCAGGGAGCAGATGGTCCCGGCCGACGCGGTCTGCGAAGTGATCGTCGACTCCTGGCCGTTCCGCAGCGCCCTGGACACCGAGCGCGGCTGCCGCGCCGCCGTCAGCTCCTGGCTGCGGGTCGGCGAGTCCTCGATGCCACCGCGCGCCAAGGCGTTCTCGAACTACCACAACGGCCGGCTCGCGATGATGGAGGCCAGGGAGAACGGCCACGACTGGCCGGTCATGCTCAACGAGCGGCACAAAGTCAGCGAAGGAGCGGGCGCCTGCCTCGCCCTCGTACGCGACGGAGTCGTCGCCACCCCCTCACTCAGCAGCGGCGTCCTGCCGGGCATCACCCGGGACACCGCGCTCGTCCTGCTGCGCGGTCTCGGCCTGCAGGTCGAGGAGCGCGAGGTGGACCGCAGCGAGCTGTATCTCGCCGACGAGATCTTCTTCATGGGGACGGCGTGGGAGATCCTGCCCGTCACCACCATCGACGGGCTGACGGTCTCCGACGGCACGCCCGGCCCGGTGACCCGCAGGCTCTCCCAGGCGTACGGCCGGCTGATGCGCGGCGAGGACGACCGTTTCGCCGAGTGGATCACGGAGGTGCCGCTGTCGTGAAGGCCGTGCTGGTACGGGAGTTCGGCGCGCCCGAGGTGTTGCGCGCCGAGGAGGTGGCAGACCCGCGTCCGGCCGCCGGGGAGCTGCTGGTCGCGGTCGAGGCGGCCGGCGTCAACTTCATCGACGTCTACCGGCGGTCGGGCGCCTACCCCGGTCCACTGCCGTTCATCCCGGGCGCCGAAGCGGCAGGCGTCGTCATCGCACTCGGACCGGAGACGGACGAAGCTGCCTGCCGCCACCGGGTCGGCGATCGGGTCGCGTGGGCCAACCAGCCCGGCGGCTACGCCGAACTCGCAGTGATCCCCGCCCACCGGGCCGTGCCCGTCCCGGACGGCCTCACCTGCCGCTCCGCGGCCGCGGTGCTGCTGCAGGGCATGACCGCCCACTACCTGACCCACGACACCTACCCCGTGCGCCCCGGAGACACCGTGCTCGTGCACGCGGCCGCAGGCGGGATGGGGCTGCTGCTCACCCAGCTGGCGCGGCTGCGCGGCGGCCGGGTGATCGGCACCGTCTCCACCGCCGAGAAGGAGAAGGCCGCCCGCGCGGCCGGCGCCTGGCAGGTCCTGCGGCACGGCCAGGACGACATCGCCACGGCCGTACGGGAGCTGACGGACGGAGAGGGGGTCGCCGCGGTGTACGACGGGGTGGGCGCCCCCACCTTCGACGCGAGTCTGGACTCACTGCGGCCCCGCGGCACCCTGGCGGTCTTCGGCCAGGCCGGCGGCCGGGTGCCGCCGGTGGACCTGCAGCGGCTCAACGCCGCGGGCTCGGTGTTCGTCACACGGCCGAATCTCGACCACCACATTGCCACTGCTGGTGAACTGGCTCACCGGGCCGCCGACGTCTTCGGACTCGTCGCCGGCGGCCGGATCGACCTACACATCGGCGGCAGTTTCCCGCTGGAGCGGGCCGGGGAGGCCCACAGGGCCCTGGAGAGCCGCGCCTCCACCGGGAAGCTGCTCCTCACCACCAGCACCACGAACGGAGACACACCATGAGTGACCAGTCGGCCACCTTCGCCCTCGGCGGCGACCTCCCTGTCCACCGTCTCGGCTTCGGAGCCATGCGGCTCACCGGCGACGGCAACTGGGGCCTGCCCGACGATCCCGAGGGCGCGCTCAAGGTCGCCCGCCGGGCGGTCGAACTGGGTGTCGAGTTCATCGACACCGCCGACGCCTACGGCCCGGCAACCAACGAGATGCAGCTCGCCGAGGCTCTCCACCCCTACCAGGACGGCCTGGTCATCGCCACCAAGGCGGGCCAGAGCCGGCCGTCCCGGCGCGAGTGGAAGCCGCTCGGCCGTCCCGAATACCTGCGCCAGCAGTGCGAGTTGAGCCTGCGGTGGCTGCGCGTGGAGCGCATCGACCTCTTCCAGCTGCACCGGATCGACCCACAGGTGCCGGCCGCCGACCAGTTCGCCGCCCTCGCCCAGCTCCAGAAGGAGGGCAAGGTCCGCCACCTCGGCCTCTCCGAGGTCACCGTCGAGCAGATCGAGGAGGCAAAGGCCTACTTCGACGTGGTCAGCGTGCAGAACATGTTCAACCTGACCGACCGTTCGCACGAGGCCGTACTCGACTACTGCACCCGGGAGAACATCGCCTTCATCCCGTGGCTGCCCATCGCACGCGGCGAGCACGCCGCCCCCGGCAGCCCGGTCGCCGGTATCGCCCGGGAGCTCGGCGCCACCCCCGCCCAGGTGGCGCTCGCCTGGCTGCTGCGCCGCTCGCCCGTGGTGATCCCGATCCCGGGCACCTCCTCCATCGCCCACCTGGAGGAGAACATGCGCGCCGCCGAGATCGAGCTCACCGACGACCAGTTCGCGCGCCTGTCCCAGCTGACCTGACCGGAAGGCAGAAGACCACCGCCATGAGCATCCTCGTACTCCACAAGAAGAACCTCAGCCGCCGCCGCCATCTCGCCAGGGCCCAGCAGTATGCCCACGAGCACGGTGAGCGTCTGCTGCTGGTGATGAAGGACCCCGAGTGGGAGGCGGAGTACGTCGACCGGGTCGTCATCGCCGACACCAGCAGCATCGACGAGACGCTGGCGGCGGTGAAGGCCCTCGCGGCCGAGGAGAGCGAGGCGTTCTCCGCGGTGGTCACCTTCGCCGAGGCGCCCGTGCCCTCGGCCGCCCTGGTGGCGGCCGAGTTCGGGCTGGTCTCGGTGAGCGAGCAGACCGCGCGGCTGGCCCGCGACAAATGGGTCATGCGCGAGGCGTTCGCGGCCGGCGGCGTACCGCAGCCCCGCTACGGCATCGCGCACTCCCTCGACGAGGCCCGCGAGATCGCCCGCCACACCGGCTTCCCCCTGGTGATGAAGCCGGTGCTGGGCACCGGCAGCATGTTCGTACGCAGCGTCGACAACCAGGACGAGCTCGACGAGCACTTCGAGTTCTTCCTCAAGGGCGCCTGGGACGGCTTCACCTACGACCCGCTGCACAGCGCCGCGCACCAGGAGTACGAAGGCGGCCTGCTGCTGGAGGAGTTCGTACCCGGCGCCGAGATATGCGTCGAGTCGCTCGTCCACGACGGCACCACCCGCACCCTCGCCATCCACGACAAGCCGCTGCCCACCGGGCCCACCTTCGAAGAGGTGTACGCCTGCACCCCGACCCGGCTCCCGGAAGCGACAGTGCGGGCCGTCGAGGAGGCCACCGTGGCCGTACACCACGCGCTGGGCATCACCACCGGCGCCACCCATGTGGAGTTCCGGCTGCGCGGTGACGCCGAACCGGTGGTGCTGGAGGCCGCGGCCCGGATGGGCGGCGGCCCCATCTACCGATCCGTCCTGCTCTCCACCGGCGTCGACATGGTCGAGGCGGTGCTGGACCTCGCGCGGGGGCGGGCGCCGCGTATCGAGCCCAAGGAGCGGGCCACCCCGGTCGGCTTCTGGAACATCTTCCCCGACAGGGCGGGCACGTTCACCGGCGCCGTCGGCCTCGATGAGGTGAGTGCCGACCCGCGCGTCGACGAGGTGCAGATCTACAAGACGCCGGGCGACCAGCTGCTCGTACCGCCGCAGACCTTCCAGGGCCACGGCCACCTCATCTTCACCGTGGACACCGAGGACGAACTCGACCCGGCCTTCCGGGAGATGACCGCCACCCTTCGACTGGAGACCGAATGACCAGCCCCACCAGCACCAGGCGCCGAATCGCCGTCGTCGGCGGGCACTCCCACTCGGTGATGTCGGCGAAGGATCTCGACCTCGACGTGGTGCTGGTCCATATGCCCGGCATGTACGAGGAGATGCTGCAGGACCACTGCGAGCGCATCGTCCACGCCGACCTGTCCGACGCCGACGCGCTGCTGGACGTACTGCGCCCCCTGCACGAGGAGCGCCCCTTCGAGCGGGTGCTCACCACCAGCGAGGCCGGGGCCGTCCCCACCGCCGTCGTCGTCGAGGAACTCGGTCTGCCCGGCAACAGCGTGGCCGCCGTACGCGCCCTGTACGACAAGGTGCTCACCCGCGAGGCGCTCGCCCGGGCCGGCGTCAGCCCGGTCCGGTACCAGGTAGTCGAGAGCGCGGAGTCCCTCACCGCGTTCCTGGACACCATCGGCGGCCGGATCGTCGTCAAGCCCGTCGACGGCACCGCCAGCGCCGATGTACACATCCTGGACGACAAGGAGGCGGCGACGGCTGCCTGGGACGCGCTCAGCGCCGCCGGCTACCCCAGGGCGCTCGCCGAGGAGTTCCTGGACGGCCCGGTCATCAGCGTCGAGGCGTTCTCCTTCGGCGGCCGCCATCTGCCGGTCGCCCTGATGACCTCGGTGCTGGACGAATACCTGGTGGAAATGGAGCACTCCATCCCCGGGGCGTACGGCGCCGAGTGGACCGGCGAGCTGCACGCGCAGACCGTCGCCCTGCTCAACGAGGTCGGTCTCCAGGAAGGCCCCACCCACACCGAGTTCATCCTCACCCCGGACGGCCCGCGCATGCTGGAGTCCCACAGCCGCATGGGCGGCGGCGGCACCCCCTCCATCCTGCGGCGCGCCTACGGACTGGACTTCTCCCGGATGTTCCTGTCCGTCCCGCTCTCCATCGAGGAACTGCCCGAGCACGCGCCCCAGGCGGTGGGCGCCGGCCACATCCGCTTCTTCGCGCCCGAGCCCGGCGTGATCACCGGCTTCGACGGGATCGAGCGGCTGACGGAGTCCGGCATCGAGGTGCGGCAGGCGCCGGTCGGTACGAAGCTGCCCGGAGTGCCGGGGCTGGTGGAGCTCTCCGGCGCCGACACAGGGGTGCTGCTGCAGATGAACGTGGGCGACACCGTGCCCGCGATCCGGGCCGGCTGGGACCGGGCCATGGGATACGTCATCGCCACCGGCCAGGACACGCCGGACGCCGCGCGCCGCTGCGCCGAGGTCGACGAGATCCTCCGCTTCCACACCGCCCCGGCCGCGGACGGAGCGCGGGACGCCTGATGACCACACCGAGGAAGACCGGCAGCGACGACGCGGAGACAGCCGACAGCAAGGACACGGCTGCCGCCGACAGCGCGGACGCGGAAGCCCCCGACAGCACGGAGACCGTGCCGCTCCTGCGCGACCACGACTTCCGGATGCTGTTCGCGGCGGCCGTGGTCAGCAAGGTCGGCACGCACATCGGCTACATCGCCCTGCCCCTGGTGGCCATCGAGGCACTCGACGCGTCACCGGGCCAGGTCGGCCTGCTCGGCATGCTGTCCACCGTCGCCTTCCTCCTCATCGGGCTGCCGGCCGGGGCCTGGGTGGACCGGATGCGCTACCGCCGGGTCATGATCGTCACCGACCTGGTGCGTACCGCGCTGCTCGCCTCCGTGCCCGCCGCCGCCTGGCTGGACCTGCTCACCATCGAGCAGCTCTACGCGGTGGTGCTGCTGTCCGGCTGCGCCACCGTCTTCTTCGACGTCGGGGCCCAGAGCTATCTACCCCACCTCGTCGGCCGGGACCGGCTGGTCCGGGCGAACGCGCAGCTGGGCGCCTGGGACGCGGCACTCCAGGTGGGCGGCAGGGGCGGCGGCGGCTTCCTCGTGGGGGCGCTCACCGCCCCGGTCGCGGTGCTCGCCAACGCGTTCGGCTTCCTGTGGTCCGCGCTCTGCCTGACCCGGATCCGCAAGCGACGGGACAAGCCGTCCCACATACGGAAAAACCTCGCCTCAGAGATCGGGGAAGGCGTCCGGTTCGTCTTCGGCCATGTCGTACTGCGGCCCGTCGCACTGGCCGGGGCCTGCACCAATCTCTCCGTCTTCGCCATCACCACAATGATCCCGGTGCTGTTCCGCGACGAACTGGACCTCTCGGTGTGGACCGTCGGCCTCTTTCTCTCCGTCGGCGGCGTCGGCGTCTTCCTGGGCGCGCTCGCGGCCCGCCGGGTGGGAGAGCGCCTCGGCGCCGGCCGGGCGCCCTGGATCCTCGGTCTGTCCACCGCCCCCTTCGCGCTGGCCGTACCGCTGGTGGTGGACCGTGGCGCGTGGCTCTGGCTCACGGCCGGCTGCTGGCTGCTGGTCACCATCCGCATGGGCGTCGACAACGTGCTGATGGTCAGCTTCCGCCAGCGCGTCACCCCGGACGCGCTGCTGGGCCGGATGAACGCCACCATGCGCTTCCTGTTCACCGGGGCGCTGGCGATCGGCGCGGCGCTCGCCGCGCTCATTGGCGAGTACGTCTCCGTACGTGCGGCCCTGGGGACCGGGGCCGTGGGCCTGGCCGTCGCCTGGCTGCCGGTGTTCCTCTCCCCGCTGCGCACAATGCGCGAACTGCCCTCCGAATAGACCGCACCGCACCGCATCAGCACCGCACTCCACCCAGACCGCCCAAGCCCGAAGGGGGGACGTGTCATGTCCGAGCGCGTCACCGAGACCTACAACCAGCAGTGCCTGAACGGGAAGACCGGACTGCTCCACGCGATGGCCCGCGCCGAGTTCCCGCCGCTGTTCCACGAGTCCTGCGGCCACCGGCTGCTGCCCCGGCCGTTCTTCATCGACGAGCCGCAGATGCGCGGCTTCGCCGCCGACATACGGTCGGTCTTCGACCTTCTCACCCAGCTCCCGGACCGCCTCTTCGGCGGCGACCTCGACGCGTACTGCAAGGCCCTGGGAATACCGGAGCGGCAGGCCGCCCTGATGTGCCGCTTCTCGGGCGGCGAGCCCGTCCCGTACGGCCGCGCCGACATCTACCACGACGGCACCTCCTTCAAGCTGCTGGAGTTCAACGTCGGCAGCGAGCTCGGCGGAGCCGACCGGGCAGAGATCCAGCGGGCACTCCTCGACGTCCCGGACTTCCGGGACTTCGCCGAGGAACAGCGGCTGACCTACGTACACACCGGCGAGCGGATCGCCGCCGCCCTGCGCACCGCCGCAGCCCCGCTGACCGGCGGAGCGGACCCCGTGGTCGCGCTCGTCGAAGGGGACGGCGGCCTCGCCCCGTACCTGCATCTGGTCCGCTCCTTCCAGGAAATGATGCAGCGCCTGGGGATCGACCTGCGGGTCGGCGAGGTCAGCCAGATCCGTGAGCAGGACGGCCGACTGCTCCTCGACGGCACACCCGTCGATGTGGTGCTGCGCTACTTCTCCGCAGCCCAGACCGTCCGGACCCCCGGCGGCGAGGAGGCGATCGAGCCGATCCTGCGCGCCCACGAGGAGGGCCGGGTGGTGCTGTTCACCACCTTCCAGAGCTCTCTGTACGCCAACAAGGGCTGCCTCGCGCTGCTGTCAGACGAACGCGGCCGGGAGGCATTCACCGCCGCGGAGCAGGACCTGGTCGACCGGGTGCTGCCCTGGACCCGGGAGCTGACCCCCGCGCTGGTCGAGCACTGCCGCGAGCACCGGGAGCAGCTGATCGTCAAACCCCGTGCGGACTTCGCCGGCTCCGGCATTCACGTCGGCTGGGAGCTCACCGACCCCGAATGGCGTCAGGTACTCGACGAGACCGCGGGCCGCGGTTTCATCGCCCAGGAGCGAGTGGTGCCGCGGCGCGAGCCCGTGGTCTCCCCCGAGACCGGCCGCACCGAGGACTGGATGGCCGCCTGGGACGTGTTTCTGACTCCCGACGGATACGCGGGCTCACACATCCGCGCCCTGCCGTACGGAGAGGGAGCCGTGGTGGGGATGGGAGCGAACCCCGCCTGCCGGACCAGCGGCCCGTTCCTCGTGCCGGCGTGATCCCGTTCGTCCCCGGCCGCCCGCGCGTCCCGCGAGCCCTTGTGCACCGCCGGGCGCATACATCACCCATGCCGCCACGCAACTCCGGACGCGGCCGGCTCCGGTCACTGCCGGGCTCGGCTCAACCGCGCCTTGCCATTTCATAAGGCGTCATTGGACCGTCCGGGTGGTGTTCATCCGAAGAACTGCACAGCGGCGGCGTCGCTCCCCCACTTCTCGAGATGCGTACACATCATGAGAAAGGTATGTAGATCGCTCAACCCGAAAGCGAGGGGTCATGGCCGCCTTCAAGGTCAGGAATCTGTGGACCGCATTCATTGCCGCGTTCTTTGCGCTGCTTGCCTCGATGGGGCTGACCACCGCGGCCACCGCCGCGCAGCGGGCCGCCCTGCAGACGCCGGACCAGCCGGCCCTGCCGAGTCTGCCGAAGCAGGTGCCCGCACGAGCCCTCCGGGCGACATTGCCGGCGCCGAACACGCGATGGAGCCCCACGGCACGCGACAGGTCGCTGCCGCCCACGATCAAGCAGCGCATTCGCGCCGAAGCCCATGGCTCCTCGCCCGTCACACGGCATCTGCAAGCGATCGACGCCGACAGTGCCTACGGCTCACTGAGCTTCGCCCCCGCACCACGGTCCGCATCAGGGTCTGCATCCGCACCCGCCTCCAGGTCCGTCCCCGCCCCCGTCGCAGAACCGAGGTCCGTCCCCGCCCCCGTCGCGGAACCGGCGCTCGCCGCGGCATGAGGCGCCGGGAGCACGCACGTCTCCCGGCGCCACAGGCCACAAGGGCGGTACCCGGTCAGGGGCGATCGTCGCGATCCGAACCCTCCGCCTCATCCTGCTTCGCCTGCACCTCAGGGTCGAGATCATCCTGTCCACTGCCGTCGACGGACGCCAGCGGGGCACGGTCGGAGACCTCCGTGGCAGCGGGCGGTTCCACCAGCCAATCGGGATTGGCCTGCTTGTCCCACCACTTCCAGGCAGCGAAAACTCCGCCGACCACCGCGCCGATGATGGCGACACCCTTGGCGAGGCGTCCGGCCTTGGACCGCCGTTCGTGCTTCCTCACCAGTTTCTGAATCTCCTTCGGCGTCACCTGCCCGCGCAGTGCGGCCAGCGCGGCAGCCGAGCGGGCCGCAGCCTCTTCCCGTACGGGCTGAGCGACCGCCACCGCGTGCTCGACACGCGGAACGGTGTAGTCCGCCGCCTGACGAGCGGCCTTCCGGGCCTTGGTCGCGGCTCGGTGCGCGGCCTTGTCCACTTTCGGTGGCACATGCGGCGCGACACGTACGTAGTACTGAACACGGGCCTGATCAGCGGCCTTCGAGACTTTGGGCGCGAGCCGCGCGCCGGCCTCCTGCGCATAATGCGCGGCGTGCTCCTTGGCCGTCCCGGCGTAGGGCGCCACCACTTCCGCGGCGTGCTGCACGCTCTCCTTCGCCGTACCGGTCGCGGCGCGCACGCTGTCCATGCGGGTCACGGGATCCTCCTCATCGGTGGCGTTCTGGGGTCTGGGGTTTATCCCCAGTTCGGCACAGTTTCGCCTTTCCACCCGTTTGAAAATCATGCCTGTTGAGTGCCGCCCCGGCATGTGGGGCGGGCATCCGGGTCATGTCGGGAGCTTGTGGACGACAATGCCACGGTTCGCCTCACAACGCGCCGCTCCGGCGGCGACTCGGCGGCTTTTATCCGTAGGCGTCTCTCGCGTGCGAGGATCGTTGGACGTCAGAGAAGACTTACGGAAGGCAGATCGTGGCCGAGCAGCTCTACGCCACCTTGAAGACCAACCAAGGCGACATCGAGATCCGGCTTCTGCCGAACCACGCGCCCAAGACGGTCAAGAACTTTGTCGAACTCGCCCAGGGCGAGCGTGAGTGGACCCACCCGGCGACCGGCAAGAAGTCCACGGCCAAGCTGTACGACGGTACGGTCTTCCACCGTGTGATCAGCGGCTTCATGATCCAGGCCGGTGACCCGCTGGGCAACGGCACCGGCGGCCCGGGCTACGAGTTCCAGGACGAGTTCCACCCCGACCTCGCCTTCGACAAGCCGTACCTGCTCGCCATGGCCAACGCCGGCCCTGCCACCAACGGCTCGCAGTTCTTCATCACCGTGTCGCCCACCGCCTGGCTGACCCGCAAGCACACCATCTTCGGTGAGGTCAGCAACGACGCGGGCAAGAAAGTCGTGGACGCCATCGCCGGCGCCCAGACCAACCCGCGCACCGACCGCCCGCTCAACGACGTCGTGATCGAGTCGGTCGTCGTCGAGACCCGCCAGGGCTGATCACCGGGGCTTGGTCCCCGGGTGCGATCCCAGGCGGTGTCCCGGGCTCGGTTCTGCGCTGATCCTGTGTGTGAACCCGTGCCCGGCCCCCGGGGGGAACCAATTCGCCCCGTCCGTCCGTAAGGATGGACGGGGCGGTGTGTTGAGCTAGGGAGATTGAGGGGACCTCATGGACCAGGCGCCAGGCAGTCCACAGGAGCCGCAGGAGCCACAGGCCGAACACGGCCTGCCGAGCTGCTACCGCCATCCGGGCCGCGAGACCGGTATCCGCTGCACCCGCTGCGAGCGGCCGATCTGCACGGACTGCATGGTCAGCGCCTCGGTCGGATTCCAGTGTCCCGAATGCATCCGTACCGGATCCGGTACGGGACACGGCCCGACGGCCAACCAGCCGCGCACGCTCGCCGGCGGTGCGGTGGCGGCCCACCCCCACCTCGTCACCAAGATCCTGCTGGTCATCAATATCGCCGTGTTCATCGCCGCGGCGGCCAGCGACCGCGTGGTCAACGAGCTGGCTCTGATCGCACAGTGGCCGCCGGCGCCGTTCGTCCCGGTGGACGGTGTCGCCGAGGGCCAGTGGTACCGGCTCTTCACCTCGATGTTCCTGCACCAGCAGGTGTGGCACATCGCCTTCAACATGCTGGGCCTGTGGTGGCTCGGCGGCCCTCTGGAGCAGGCGCTGGGCCGGGTCCGCTATCTCGCGCTCTACCTGCTCTCCGGACTGGCCGGCAGCGCCTTCACCTATCTGATCGCGTCCCCGAACCAGGCCTCGCTGGGCGCCTCCGGCGCCATCTTCGGGCTTCTGGGCGCCACAGCCGTACTGATGCGCCGCCTCAACTACGACATGCGGCCGGTCATCGCGCTGCTCGCGCTGAACCTGCTCTTCACCTTCACCTGGTCGGGCATCGCCTGGGAGGCGCACGTCGGCGGCCTGATCGCGGGCATCGCCATCGCTTTCGGCCTGGTGCACGCCCCCCGTGAGCACCGGAACCTGGTGCAGTTCGGTAGCTGTGCCGCGGTCTTCCTGGCCATCGCCGTGACCGTACTGCTGAGGACCGCTTCGCTCACCTGAGCGAGACCTTTCCCCAAGGTTGTCCACAGCGTGTGTCGGATCTTGTGCATGCTGTGGGGAACAAGCGTGCCCCTTGTCGCTGAGCTGGGCTTTTCCCAGTACGGACAAGGGGCGGGTCGCTTCACCAACATGGCCGATGCAGTCACACCGGCGTCAATGCTGTGAGAGTTATCCACAGATCGTCTGACCTTTTCCCCCGCTTGTGGATAACGCTGGGGATAACCTCAGGGCAGGGCTTGACGGGCGGGCTGCGAAACAGCTACTTCCACTGGGTCGAGACGCCGAAGCCGGCGGCGATGAAACCGAAGCCGGCGACGATGTTCCAGTTGCCGAAGCTCTTGATCGGCAGATCGCCCTCGGTCACATAGAAGAGAACGATCCATGCGAGCCCGATGAGGAACATCGCGAGCATCACTGGTGCGACCCAGCTGCGACTCGTCAACTTGATGTTTGTCGCCTGCTTCGATGCCGGCGGCGGCGTGAAGTCGGCCTTCTTGCGGATACGTGACTTCGGCACGAGGGACTCTCCTGTCGATGCGCTGCGTGACCGCGCAGGGAACTGTGGCTGGCGCCGGGGCTGGAGCGAGGGGGACCACTGCCGCCCCCGGGCGTCCGTTAGCGTAGTGCTTCCGCGGGGCCTGAGGAGATAAGGGTACGTTGAGCAATTCTGCCGACTCCCCCAAGGGCCGGTTCACCGCTTCGACGGAGAGGGAGAGGGGCGAAGTCCGATGAGGGGTGGTGGCTGGGTGACGGGCGGGACGGTCCGGCTGTTGACGGCTGCCGTGTTCGCTCTTGCCGGACTGATCTTCGTCACGAGCTTCAACACCGCCAAGGGCACCAATATCCGTACGGACGCCTCGCTGCTGAAGCTCTCCGACCTGATCCAGCAGCGCAGCACCAAGAACGGTGCCCTCGACGAGTCCACGGCGGCGGTACGCGCCGACGTCGACGCCCTGGCCCGGCGCGACGACGGCTCCACCAAGGCCGAGGACGTGAAGCTGAACGCCCTGGAGCAGGCCGCGGGCACCAGGAAGCTCAGCGGTCCGGCCGTCACCGTCACCCTCAACGACGCCCCGCCGAACGCACAGGCCGCCCCCGGCTACCCCGAGCCGCAGGCCAATGACCTGGTCATCCACCAGCAGGACCTGCAGGCCGTCGTCAACGCCCTGTGGAAGGGCGGCGCCGAGGGTATCCAGGTCATGGACCAGCGGCTGATCTCCACCAGCGCCGTGCGGTGCGTGGGAAACACGTTGATCCTCCAGGGCCGCGTCTACTCCCCGCCGTACAAGATCACCGCTGTCGGTGACCAGAGCGCCCTCAAGAAGGCGCTCACCGCCTCCCCGGCGATCCAGAACTACCAGCTGTATGTGAAGGCGTACGGCCTCGGCTGGAAAGTCGGCGAGCATGAGGCGGTGACTCTCCCCGGCTACTCGGGCACAGTGGATCTCCACTACGCGAAGCCCGTTGGGTAGTGCTGGGTAGAGCGGGGCAGGGGCTGGGCCGGGCAGCGCTTGGGGGAGCCGGTGTCGATGCGTCTGATCGTCAGGACCGTCAGCGAACTCTGCATCACCGTCGGCACCTTGATCGTGCTCTTTGTGGTGTACGTGCTGTTCTGGACCGGTATCAAGGCCGGTAGCGCCACGGACGGCCAGATCGATCAGCTCCAGGACACGTGGTCGCAGGGCCCGGTCGCGGCCCCCGCGCCCGGTCGCACCGCGACTCCCGCCCCGAAGGCGTACGAGGACGGAAAACCCTTCGCGGTCATGTACATCCCGCGCTTCGGCAGGAGCTGGGACTGGCCGGTTCTGGAGGGCACCGAGGCGCGCACCCTCCACAAGGGCCTCGGCCACTACATCTCCACCGCCGCGCTCGGCGGCAGCGGCAACTTCTCGGTCGCCGGCCACCGCCGCACGTACGGCGATCCGTTCAAGGACTTCCCGAAGCTGGGTCCCGGGGACGCGGTCGTGCTGACGGACGGTACGACCTGGTTCACGTACCGCATCGACAGGAAGCCGTACCGGACCGTGCCGAGCGATGTCGGCGTCATCGACCCCGTCCCGGGCAAGTCCGGATTCGACGGCCCGGGCCGCTATCTGACGCTGACCACCTGCGATCCGGAATGGGGCAGCAGCCACCGGCTGATCGCCTGGGCGCATCTGGACGCCACCCAGCCTGTGACCGACGGCAAACCGGAAGCTTTGCACAGCTGACCCATGTGCCCCTGCCGCCCTTTAGTCTGGTGCGGTACCGAACGGAAAGGGACAGCATGTACGGCTGGATCTGGCGGCATCTGCCGGGCAACGCATGGGTGCGGGCTTTCATCTCGCTCGTGCTCGCTCTGGCGGTCGTCTACGTGCTGTTCCAGTACGTCTTCCCGTGGGCGGAGCCGCTGCTTCCGTTCAATGATGTGACGGTCGACGGAGCGGGGGCGCCCCGATGAGTGCACGCATCCTCGTCGTCGACAACTACGACAGCTTCGTCTTCAACCTCGTCCAGTACCTGTACCAGCTCGGCGCCGAGTGCGAGGTCCGCCGCAACGACGAGGTCGAACTCGCGCACGCGCAGGACGGTTTCGACGGCGTACTGCTGTCCCCCGGTCCCGGAGCGCCCGAGCAGGCCGGTGTGTGCATCGACATGGTGCGGCACTGCGCGGACACCGGCGTTCCGGTCTTCGGCGTCTGTCTGGGGATGCAGTCGATGGCGGTGGCCTACGGCGGTGTGGTGGACCGCGCGCCCGAGCTGCTGCACGGCAAGACCTCGCTGGTCACGCACGAGGGCAAGGGCGTTTTCGCCGGGCTGCCTTCGCCCTTCACCGCGACCCGCTACCACTCGCTGGCGGCCGAGCCGGCGGATCTGCCGGACGAGCTGGAGGTCACGGCGCGGACGGCGGACGGCATCATCATGGGGCTGCGCCACCGTGAACTGGCCGTCGAGGGCGTGCAGTTCCACCCCGAGTCGGTGCTCACGGAGCACGGCCATCTGATGCTCGCCAACTGGCTGGAGCAGTGCGGCGACACCGGGGCGGTCGGCCGTTCGGCGGGGCTCGCACCGGTGGTGGGCAAGGCCTTGGCGTGAGTGCCGTAGGCCCTGAGGATGAGTACGACCCGCTGACGGGCCCGCTGCCGCCCAGGGGGCACGGCTCGCCGTGGTTCCAGGCACCGAGCGTTCCGGAGGCGGAGGAGCCGCAGCCGCAGCCTCAGGAGTGGTCCGGGTACGGCCAGTACACCGTGGACGATCCTGAGGGCTATCAGCGGGACTGGTACGGACAGCCGGAGCCGGTTTCCGAGCAGCAACCGATGTCCGCGCCCGCGCCGATACCGGTGTCCGAGCCGATATCCGTGCCGGACGACGAGACCGTCGCGCTGCGTACGTCGGACACGCGTCGCGCCGCGGAGACCCCTGCAGGTCCGGGGCGGGCCGAGCGCCGTAAGGCGGCCAAGGGCGGGCGGGGCCGTAGGCGTGCTCAGCCCGCCGCCGCCGCCTCGGCCGGGGCCGACGCCGTGCCCGCCAAGCCTCTTTCGCGCGTCGAGGCCCGCCGTGCGGCGCGTGCGCTCAAGGACAGCCCCGCCGTCATCGCCAGCCGCGCCATCGGCGAGCTCTTCATCTCCTTCGGCGTGCTGATGCTGCTGTTTGTCACGTACCAGCTCTGGTGGACGAACATACGCGCGGGTCAGCAGGCCGGCCAGGAGACGAACAAGATCCAGGACGACTGGGCGAAGGGCCGCAAGCCCGGTGCGTTCGAGCCCGGGCAGGGCTTCGCCATCATGTATATCCCCAAGCTGGACGTGGTCGTCCCGATCGCAGAAGGCATCAGCAAGCACAACGTGCTCGACCGCGGGATGGTCGGCCACTACGGCGAGGGCAAGCTCAAGACCGCGATGCCCGGGGACAAGTCGGGCAACTTCGCGGTCGCGGGCCACCGCAACACCCATGGCGAACCGTTCCGTTACATCAATCGTCTCAACCCGGGGGACCTGGTCGTCGTTGAGACCCAGGCCGCGTACTACACGTACAAGACGGTGCGTACCCTCCCTCAGACCTCGCCGTCGAACGTGGGAGTGATCGGTCCGGTGCCGCCCGGCTCCGGATTCACCGAGCCGGGCCGGTACATCACGCTGACGACGTGTACGCCGGAATTTACGAGTACGTATCGAATGATCGTGTGGGGCAAGATGGTCGAGGAACGGCCGCGCAGCAAGGGCAAACCCGACGCGCTCGTCGGCTGAACGCTGTGGGACTTCAAGACGGGAACAGGTGCAGTGGCACGTGCGCGTAGCCGGATCGCCGGCGTCATCAGTGTCTTCGGCGAACTGCTGATCACCGCGGGCGTGGTGCTGGCGCTCTTCGTCGTCTACTCACTGTGGTGGACGAACGTTCTTGCCGACCGTGCGGCCTCCAAGCAGGGCGACCAGATGCGCGAAGGCTGGAACGGCGTTCCTGGCGCGCTCGACACCAAGGACGGCATCGGCTTCCTCCACGTACCTGCCATGAGCAACGGCGAGGTGCTGGTGAAGAAGGGCACCGACACCAAGAGCCTCAACGACGGCATCGCGGGCTACTACGCGGACCCGATCAAGTCGGCGCTCCCCTGGGACAGCAAGGGCAACTTCACGCTGGCCGCGCACCGGGACGGGCACGGAGCGAAGTTCCACAACATCCACAAGCTGAAGAACGGCGATCCGATCGTCTTCGAGACCCGGGACACCTGGTACGTCTACAAGGTCTACAACGAGCTCAAAGAGACCTCGAAGTACAACGTGGACGTGCTGCAGCCGGTCCCGAAGGAGTCGGGGAAGTCGAAGCCGGGCCGCTACATCACGCTGACGACGTGCACGCCCGTCTACACCTCTGACTACCGCTACGTCGTGTGGGGCGAGCTGGAGCGCATGGAGAAGGTCGACAAGGACCGTACGCCGCCGGCGGAGCTGCGCTGAGGGACCTCCTTGAAGGGGGCCAGTCGGTCTAGGATGACTGGGGCCCGAAGTCGCAACTTACCTTTGCGACTTCGGGCCCTTTCCCTGCTTCGATGCCGCGTCGGCTACCTGAGTGCGTTCAGCGGCGTGCCCGCGCTCCAGGCCTCGAGCAGCCCTCGGTGTACGGCGGTGATACCGCCCTCGGCCGAGATGTTGAGGGCGTCCCTGGTAAACGGGCACGTCGCTACGTAGAGCGCGACGTCGGCCTTGTGCAGCACCTTGGCGGCCCCGAGGAACTTCTGGATGTCGGGGCTCGTCACAGAGTTGTGGGGCGCGAACCTCTTGCATTGGACGACGAGTGGGCGTCCGTCAGGGGTACGCCCTGTGATATCCACGCCTCGGTCACCATGGCCGCCGCGTACGACGACGTCGGTGCAGCCGTCGCGGCGCAGGAGGTCGGCGACGTGATCTTCGAACTCGTTACCGTTCATGGCGTCGATGGCGCCCATGACTCCGGCGAGTACCCGGTCTTTCCGTGGGCCTTCGAGCCGCCGTAGCTGAGAGTGGTGGTGGCAGAGTCTGCGCTCGACGCGCTGGATGTCCTGGCGTAGGTCGATGAGTTCCCTTCGGTGTTCGCTCGAGGTCTCGATGAGGGCGTTGAACATGGGGACGACGGCTGTGCCGAGGATGTGGGTGATGCGCCGGTCGATGCAGTCGTCGAGGGAGTCGGAGGGGGAGTCGGAGGGGGAGTCGGCGGGGTTGTGGACGGAGTTGTCCACAGGGGCGGTGCGTGCCGTGTACTCCATGTCGAGGAGGTATGTACGGACCTGACGTGCGACTTCGCTGTCGCGGAGCAGCATCGCGACGTTGAGGACGGCCCTGCGTGTGAACAGGGCCAGGGAGCGCGTGCGCGAGTGGATTCCACTGACTCGCTTAAAGCGAGTCAGTTCCTCACCGGCCAGCACACGGTAACCGTTGGCCTCCAGCTCGGAGCGGTGATCGGACACCAGGTTGTAGATGACCGTCTCTGCCACTGCGAAGTACGTCGCGACCATTGCCGTCGTCACATGCATGCCGTCCGGCAGCAGCGACAGCGTCTTGACTCTGTCAAGCACCTCTGTTCGCGCGACAACACCCTTGCGTAGCGACCTCGACTCCAGCAGTACGGCTTCGTTGATCACGTGCCCGTCCCTGTCTACTCGTGTAATTGGCGGTGCGGCCAGGGCGGAGCCCGAGTCCCCGCCCCATCCGGCCCAACGAGTCGGGACATATGAAGACACGACCGATGGTCGAGACTGTGCGCGAGGCGGTCGACGGCATAAGGAGAGCCCCGGCACCTTTGGTTGGGTGCCGGGGCTTCTGCCTTACGGAGTGCGGGTACGGAGGGCTGCTAGCCGCCGCCGAAGGTTCCGCCGTTAACGCCGCCGCCGTTGTTCCCGTTGCCCCCGCCGTCACCGGCGAAGGTCCTCACATTGACCTGCTGATTCGGCGTCGCCGGCTGACCGGCCTGCGGGTCCTGGGCAAAGACCCGGGCGTTGTCGTCGTTCGGACCGTCGACGGTGCCGAGCTGCAGTCCCGCCTGGGCGAGGAGCTGCTTGGCCTGGCCGAGTGTCTGCGCGATCAGCTGGGGCACCTGGGCGGTCTGCTGCGGTGGTCCCTTGGAGACCTTCAGCGTGACCGTGGTGTTCTTGGCGGCCTTCGAGTTGCCCGCCGGGTCCTGCTCGATGACCTCACCCAACGGCTTCTCCGAGTCGACGTCGTTCCGGACAACCTGGAACCCGAGGGTCTCGAGCTGGCTCTTGGCGGCGTCGAACTGCTGGCCCACCACCAGAGGCACGTTGATCTTGGTCTGCTTGGCCACGGTGAGGGTGACCGTCGAGTTCTTTTCGGCCTGAGAGCCGCCCTGTGGGTCCTGCTTGAGGACTGTGCCCGGCTCCCGGTCGGACTCGATCTCCTTGGTCTCGACCTTGAAGACCTTGCTCACCAGGATGTCCGTCGCCTTGTCGACCGGCTTGTCGGTGACGTCGGGGACCTCGATCTTGGGGGCGCCCTCGGAGACGACGACCTCGACCGTCTCCCCCTGCTTCATCTTGCCGTCCTTGGGAGTCTGGCTGCAGATGCTGCCCTTCGGCTGGTCGCACCGCTGAGTGCCGGACTTCTGGATCTTGACGCCCGCGTTGATCACCAGCTGCTCGGCTTCCTGGTACGGCTTGCCCACGAGCAGCGGCACCGGAACGGTGCTGTTGTTGCCGTCGCCGCCGCCGAAGACCGACTTGCCGATCAGTACGGCTCCGACCAGCACGAGGATGCCCGCGAGTACCAGCAGGATCGTCGAGGTGTTCGACTTCTTCTGGCGGCGGCGGTCCGGGCGGTCGTCGAAACCGCCGTAGCCGCCGTCGTCCGGGTTCACCGGCGGGAGCATCGAGGTCTGGCCGGCCGGGTCGGCCTGGCGCAGTGCCGTGGTCGGCTGGTCGTCCGGGGCGTAGCCGCCGTAGCCGACCGCGCCCATCGCCGCCGTTGCCGCGACCGGCTGGCCGTCGAGGCAGGCCTCGATGTCGGCGCGCATCTCGTCGGCCGACTGGTAGCGGTAGTCGGGGTCCTTGACCAGCGCCTTCAGTACGATCGCGTCCATCTCGGGCGTGATCTCGGGGTCGAAGTTGCTGGGCGGCTGGGGCTCTTCCCGTACGTGCTGATAGGCGACCGCGACCGGGGAGTCCCCGACGAACGGCGGTCTGACCGTCAGCAGCTCGTAGAGCAGACAGCCGGTGGAGTAGAGGTCGGAGCGGGCGTCGACCTGCTCGCCCTTGGCCTGCTCCGGGGAGAGGTACTGGGCGGTGCCGATGACTGCCGCGGTCTGCGTCATGGTCATTCCGGAGTCGCCCATCGCGCGGGCGATGCCGAAGTCCATGACCTTGACCTGGCCGGTGCGCGTCAGCATGACGTTCGCCGGCTTGATGTCGCGGTGGACGATGCCGGCGCGGTGCGAGTACTCCAGCGCCTGGAGGATGCCGATGGTCATCTCGAGCGTGCGCTCGGGCAGGAGTCTGCGCCCGGAGTGCAGCAGCTCTCTGAGCGTGGACCCGTCGACGTACTCCATGACGATGTACGGGATCGAGACCCCGTCGACGTAGTCCTCGCCCGTGTCGTAGACCGCGACGATCGCCGGGTGGTTGAGCGAGGCGGCCGACTGGGCCTCACGGCGGAACCGGGCCTGGAAGGACGGGTCGCGGGCAAGATCGGCCCGCAGCGTCTTCACGGCGACGGTGCGGCCGAGCCGGGTGTCGTGGGCGAGGTAGACCTCCGCCATGCCACCACGGCCGAGCACCGAGCCCAGTTCGTACCGGCCGCCGAGGCGACGCGGCTCTTCCATAGCTGTTCCAGCCCTCTCCGTCAGTCCTGACCGCACCCGTGTGTGGTCCGGCGGTGTGCTGTTCGCGCATACGCTACCGGGCACGCCGTGCCTGGTCCGCCCGCGACGGTCACCTGATACCCGACCGGTATCGCAATGTGCAGGTATGGACAGTGGACGTGATTCGCGTCACTTCTTGCTCTCCAGTACCGCCTGCATTACATCGCGGGCGATGGGACCGGCGAGACCGCCGCCGGTGATGTCGTCGCGAGAGGTGCCGCTGGAGTCCTCGACGACGACCGCTACGGCGACCGGCGATCCGCTGTCGGTCTTGGCGTACGAGATGAACCAGGCGTACGGCCGCTTGCTGTTGTTCTCGCCGTGCTGGGCGGTGCCGGTCTTGCCGCCGACCGTGGCGCCGTTGATCTTGGCCTTGCCGCCGGTGCCGGTGGGGCTCTCGACGACGTTCTCCATCATTTGCTGGAGGAGCTGCGCGTTCTTCTGGGAGAGCGGGCGGCTCATCTCCTCCGGCTCGTTCTTCTTGATGACGTCGAGGTTGGGCGCTTCCAGCTGGTCGATCATGTACGGCTTCATCAGCTTGCCGTCGTTGGCGATCGCCGCGGCGACCATGGCCATCTGGAGGGGGGTGGTGGCGGTGTCGAACTGGCCGATGGAGGACAGCGCGTTGCTGGAGCGGTCCATTGTCTTGTTGTAGACGGAGGCGGCCGCACGGACCGGGGTGTCGATCTCGGGGTTGTTGAAGCCGAACTTCTGCGCCGTCTCCAGCATCTTGTCCCGGCCGACCTGGTCACCGAGCTTGGCGAAGACGGAGTTGCAGGAGACCTCGAGTGCCTTCATCAGGCTGGCGTTCTTGCAGCCGTTGGCGTGGTTGACCATCGGCGTGCGGGTGTTGGGCAGGATGTACGGCTCCGGGGTGTCCGTCGCCGCGTTGATGTCGTCGACCTCGCCGTGCTCCAGCGCGGCGGCGGCGGTGACCACCTTGAAGGTGGAGCCGGGCGGGTAGACCTCGCGCAGTGCGCGGTTGAGCTTCGGCTTTTCCTTGTCCTTCTCGAGCGCGTTCCACGCCTTCTCGTCCTTGCCCGCGTATCCGGCGAAGGAGCTCGGGTCGTACGAGGGGGTGGACGCCAGCGCGAGGATCTTGCCGGTCTTGGGGTCGATCGCGGCGACGGCACCCTTCTTGGAGCCGAGGCCCTTGTAGGCGGCCTTCTGGGCGGCGCCGCTGAGGGTGGTGACGACGTTGCCGCCGCGCTTCTGGTCGCCGGTGAACATCGCCATGGTGCGGTCGAAGAAGAGCTGATCGGAGTTGCCGGTGAGGACGCCGTCCTCGAGCTTCTCGATCTGGTTGGCGTCGAAGGCCTGCGAGGCATACCCGGTCACCGGCGCCCACATGGGGCCGTCGACGTAGGTGCGCTTGTATTTGAAGTCCGTGTCGTTCGTTTCGGCGGAGCCGGTGATGGGCTTGCCGTCGACGATGATGTTGCCGCGCTCGTAGGCGTACCGCTCGATCTGGACGCGACGGTTGTACTTGTGCGAGTTCAGCTCGTCGGCTCGGACGTACTGGAGCCAGTTGTCCCGGATCAGGAGGGCGAGGACGAGAAGCCCGCAGAAGATCGCGATTCGGCGCAGGGGCTTGTTCACGGTCGGACCACCTGGGTCATCTCGGCGTCGGGGGACGGGGCGGGTGCCGGCGCGGGACGGCGCGCGGTGTCGCTGATACGGATCAGGATGCCGACAAGGGCCCAGTTGGCGATCACGGATGAACCGCCCTGCGCGATGAACGGCATGGTCATACCGGTCAGCGGGATGAGGCCCATGACACCGCCGGCGACGACGAAGACCTGGATGGCGAAGGCGCCGGAGAGGCCGATCGCCAGGAGCTTGCCGAAGGGGTCGCGGGCGGCGAGGGCGGTGCGCACCCCGCGCTCGACGATCAGGCCGTAGATGAGCAGGACGGCCATCATGCCGGCGAGACCGAGTTCTTCGCCGACCGTGGCGAGGATGAAGTCGGAGTTGGCGGCGAAGCCGATGAGGTCGGAGTGACCCTGACCGAGGCCGGTGCCGAGGGTGCCGCCGGAGCCGAAGGCCATGAGGGACTTGGCGATCTGCTCGCTGGCAGCCTCCTTGCCCCAGCCGGCGAAGGGGTCGAGCCAGGCAGTCACGCGTTGCTGGACGTGTGGTTCGAAGGTGGCGACGCCGACGGCGCCGGCCGCTGACATCAGCAGACCGAAGACGATCCAGCTGGTCCGCTCGGTGGCGACGTACAGCATCACGACGAACATGCCGAAGAACAGCAGCGAGGTACCGAGGTCGGTCTCGAAGACCAGGATGAGGATGGAGATCGCCCAGACGACGAGGATGGGTCCGAGGTCGCGGCCGCGGGGCAGGTAGAGGCCCATGAAGCGGCGGCTGGCGAGGGCCAGGGCGTCGCGCTTCACCATCAGATAGCCGGAGAAGAAGATCGCAATGATGATCTTGGCGAATTCGCCGGGCTGGAGCGTGCCGACGCCGGGGATGTTGATCCAGATCTTGGCGCCGTTCACGGCGGGGAAGAAGACCGGCAGAACCAGCAGGAACAGCGAGACCACCATGGAGATGTAGGTGTAGCGCTGCAGGATGCGATGGTCCTTGAGCAGGATCAGTACGCCGACGAAGAGGGCGACGCCCACTGCGGAGAACATCAGCTGCTTGGTTGCGGCGGGGGCGAAGGTCTTGAGTGCCTGGAAGCGCTCGGACTGGTCGAGACGCCAGATGATCGCCAGGCCGAAGCCGTTGAGGAGCGTCGCCAGTGGGAGCAGCAGGGGGTCCGCGTACGGGGCGAATTTACGGACCACGAGGTGGCTGACGGCCGCCAGCAGGCTGAGCCCGATTCCGTATCCGAGCATGCCGGCCGGGAGTGCGCCGTTGATGGCGAGGCCCACGTTGGCGTACGCGAACACGGAGATCGCTACGGCGAAGACGAGCAGCATCAGCTCGGTGTTGCGGCGGCTCGGTGCTTCGATCGCGCCGATCGTGGTGGTGTTGGTGACAACGCTCATGGTGGAGAAGGCCCCCTACGGCCGATTACTGCTTTCCGCAGTTCGAGGCCAGCTTCTGCTCCTCCTCCGAGAGGGTGGGACCCGGAGACGGAGTGGCTGCGGTCGGCTTGGTCTTGGCGTTCTGGGTGGTGGGCTTGCCGGTGGTGCCACCGGCCTCGCCCTCACCGGGCGGTGGAGTGCTCGCGCGGTCGGCGGCGTCGCGGCGCTGCTCGTCCTTCTTGCAGGCAGCGGCCTGGTCGGCGAGCTCCTGGACCTTGGTTCGCGCCTTGTCGAGGCTGTCTTCGGTGATCGTCGCCTCGACCTGCTTGCGCTGGTAGGGCGGGAGGTACTTGAGTTCGATCTCGGGGTGGTCCTTCTGGACCTTCGAGAGCGAGACCCAGGCGAGGTCCTGGCTGATGCCCTGGTAGAGGGCGACGTGCTCGTCCTTGGAGCCGACGAAGTACTGGGTCTGGGTCCAGCTGTAGCCGCCGTACAGACCGCCGCCGACGACCGCCAGCGCGAGCACGCCGTAGAGAGATCTCTTCAGCCACTTGCGGCCGCCGCGGGGCTTGATGAAGTCCTCGTCGCTGTACGCGCCGAAGCTGCCCTCGGGCGGCATTCCGCCGTACCCCATGCCGTCGCCGCTGCCGGGCGGGCCGAAGCCGCCGGAGGTCTGCGGCGGGACGGGGCGGCCGAGGCCGGCCGCGCGGCCCGCCGGGGTCTGCATGGCGCCGCCGTCGTTCAGCTGGAGCTGGTTCTCGGCGACCGCGCCGACGACGACCGGGGTGTCGCTGAGCTGCCCGGCCAGGGAGTCGTTGGAGTCGGTGTCGAGGACGTCCGCGACGATGCAGGTGATGTTGTCGGGGCCGCCGCCGCGCAGTGCGAGCTGGATCAGCGCCTGCACGGTCTCCTGCGGGCCCTGGTAGTCGGCGAGGGTGTCCTCCATCGTCTGGTGGGAGACGACGCCGGACAGTCCGTCGGAGCAGATCAGGTACCGGTCGCCGGCGCGGACCTCGCGGATGGAGAGATCGGGCTCGACATGGTCGCCGCTGCCCAGCGCGCGCATCAGCAGGGAGCGCTGCGGGTGGGTGGTGGCTTCCTCTTCGGTGATCCGGCCCTCGTCGACCAGCCGCTGCACCCAGGTGTGGTCCTGGGTGATCTGGGTCAGTACGCCGTCGCGGAGCAGATAGGCGCGGGAGTCGCCGACGTGCACGAGGCCGAGCCGCTGGCCGGTCCAGAGCAGGGCGGTGAGCGTGGTGCCCATGCCTTCGAGCTGGGGATCTTCCTCGACCATCAGCCGCAGCTGGTCGTTGGCGCCCTGTACGGCCGTACCGAGCGAGGTGAGGATGTCCGAGCCGGGCACGTCGTCGTCGAGCGTGACGAGTGTGGAGATGACCTCCGAGGAGGCGACCTCGCCGGCGGCCTGGCCGCCCATGCCGTCGGCGATGGCCAGGAGGCGGGGTCCGGCGTAGCCGGAGTCCTCGTTGCCCTCCCGGATCATGCCCTTGTGCGACCCGGCGGCGAAGCGCAGAGACAGACTCATGCGCACCTCGCCCGTCGGCTCGGGGTACAGCCGGTCTCGAGCCACACTGCCCACCCTCCGGTCGGGAGCCCGTGCCGGTCCGCTGTCGGGACCGTTGCGGCTCGCTCGCTCCGCTCGCTCATTGTCGTACTACTTCCGCAGCTCGATGACGGTCTTGCCGATGCGGATCGGCGCGCCCAGCGGAATCGGTGTCGGGGTGGTGAGTCGGGTCCGGTCGAGATATGTGCCGTTGGTGGACCCGAGATCCTCGACGATCCACTGGCCGTCACGGTCCGGGTAGATCCTGGCATGCCGGCTGGACGCATAGTCGTCGTCCAGCACGATCGTGGAGTCGTGTGCCCGGCCCAGGGTGATGGTCTGGCCCTGCAGCGCCACCGTGGTGCCCGTGAGGGTGCCCTCGGAGACGACGAGTTTGCTGGGCGCACCGCGGCGTTGGCGGCCGCCGGTGGCCTGTTGGCGCTGCTGCGGTGGCGCAGCGGCCTGGCGCGTCTGCTGCGGACGCGCGTCGGCATTGCGGCGTGAGCCGCGCTGCGTGACGCGCGTACCGAACAGGTCGCTTCGGATGACCTGAACGGCCACGATCACGAACAGCCACAGAACGGCCAGGAAACCTAGCCGCATGACCGTCAGGGTCAGCTCTGACATTGCCCCCGCTTCACCCTTCGGCTTGCCGGTAAACGATGGTGGTGCTGCCCACGACGATCCGCGAGCCGTCGCGGAGCGTAGCGCGGGTGGTGTGCTGCCCGTCTACCACGATGCCGTTGGTAGACCCGAGATCCTGGATCGTCGAGGGCGTTCCGGTCCGGATCTCACAGTGCCGGCGCGAGACGCCGGGGTCGTCGATCCGCACATCGGCGTCGGTGCTGCGACCCAGCACCAGCGTCGGGCGGGAGATCTGATGGCGGGTGCCGTTGATCTCGATCCAACGTCGTACTTGGGTGCTCGGCAGCGGTCCGGGACCGGGTGCCGGGCGTCGGTCCGCGACGGGCGCGGGGCCGGGGCGGCCGACGCCCGGAGGGGGCGCGGCCGGCATGGGAGGTGCGGCGGTGGGCGGGTAGCCGTAGCCGCCGCGGGCGCCGCCCTGGGGGGCGGCGGGGCCGGGGCCTGCCGGAGCCCGTTCCGGGGACTGTGACGTACTCGACGCGAGAGTGCGGCTGCGCACCCGGTACAGGCCGGTGTCGAGGTCGTCCGCCTTCTCCAGGTGGACCTTGATGGGTCCCATGAAGGTGTAGCGCTGCTGCTTGGCGTAGTCGCGGACCAGTCCGGAGAGTTCGTCGCCGAGCTGGCCGGAGTACGGGCTCAGACGCTCGAAGTCGGGCGCGCTGAGCTCGACGATGAAATCGTTGGGTACGACGGTTCGCTCGCGGTTCCAGATCGTCGCGTTGTTGTCGCACTCGCGCTGGAGGGCGCCGGCGATCTCGACGGGCTGGACCTCGGACTTGAACACCTTGGCGAAGGTGCCGTTGACCAGACCTTCGAGTCGCTGCTCGAACTTCTTCAGGACTCCCATGGGGCACCTCCTCCGTCGTTGCCGTCCTGGTACTGCTTACTGATCGTATCCACGCGTCGGGAAATCGGCTGGTTCCCCTTGTCTGCCCCGTCGATGAGTGTCACCTCTCACACGGATCGTAGAGGCGGCCTCATGACAGTGTCCCGCACCCAGGGTGCACCCAGAAGGAGTGGGGGGCTGCCGCCCTCCGTTCCCTCTGTTCGCCGGCCGGGTCCGCCAAACAATCTGATGTGAATCCACCCTGGGCCGCGTGCTAATCTTCTGGAAGTCGCCAGGCGCTCGCACCGAACAGGTGGGGGACGGGCGGCAACACCCAATGCGCGGGTGGCGGAATAGGCAGACGCGCTGGATTCAGGTTCCAGTGCCCGAAAGGGCGTGGGGGTTCAACTCCCCCCTCGCGCACAAAGAGAAACCGACGAAACGGGTTCTCACCAGAGACGAAAGTCCTGGTGAGGGCCCGTTTCTCGTTGCTCGGGGAGCGTGGCCGACCGAGTCGGTACGTACAGGGCGGTTTATACGTGAATGAGCCCACACCATGACATGCCTCACGGTGCGGGCCCTGCTTGTTTGATGATCTTCAGTTGGTGGGGCTGGAGCTGATCATTAGCCGGTGGGTGCCAGGTGCCCGGTCTGCGGGGGCGCTCTCCGTTGAGGCGAGCGTCTCGACCCAGTTTTTGATCTTCCGGGATCGCGGTCGTCCCCGTCCCGGACGTACCAGTCGGCGTCGGGGTCGGTGGAGGGCTCGAGGCCCCCGATGAGGCGTTGGGCTTCTTCGCGGGAGAGGTGCTTGTTGGCCAGGAAGGGGAGGGGGCCATGGCGTCGCGCATCGGGCGAAACATCCGTGTCGCCCGTCATCGACCCCATGGCCGTCCGTTAAGCTCGCGCCGCCACACAGGTTCCGATCTTCACGGAGGGCAGGACGGCGAGGATCAATCGCGAGCGTCTCGTCAGAACGCTGACGTTCTGGCTGCGTCCCGCCTTTGCATTGCGAGTCTTCAACCGGTTTCAGAAGATCGTTGGCTTCGACCGCTCGATGGCCCTGGCGTCCAGCGCTCTCACCGCACTGGTTCCGCTCGTAATCCTCTACAGCGCCGTCCTGAGCGACTTCGTCCGCTACGACTCCGCGGAGCGGATCATCAAGCGCTACAGCCTCACCGGAGCGGGCGCCGAGGCAGTCGCCTCTCTCTTCTCCCCTGTCGAGAGCACCAACGTGAGCGTGGGCATCTTCGGGGTGGTGTTCCTGACGATCTCGGTGCTGAGCTTCGCGCGAGCCTCGCAGCGGCTCTTCGAACAGACATGGGAACTCAAGCCCCTCAGCATGCGCAACACACGAAACGGCCTGTGGTGGATCCTCACTCTTGGTGGCTACGCAGTGGTCATCGGGTGGCTCTCCGCAGTCGTTGGCGGGAGCGGGCGAGGTCTGGTGACCGCGGCCACTGAGGCACCGGTTACCGCCGTGTTCCTTGTCTGGAGCGGCTGGATCCTGTCAGCGAAGCGGATCACCTGGCCCGACCTGATCCCTTTCGGCGTCACCGCAGCCGTTCTGACAGCGGTCTACTCCGTGGGCGCAACCCTCTACATGCCGCGTCTCTTCAACGCCTCCGTCTCACGCTACGGGGTGGTCGGTGCCGTCTTCGCGATGATCTCGGCTCTCTTCGCAGCCATGCTTGTCCTCGTCGCATCGGCTGCACTGGGACGAGAAGTACGAGACGAGCTCAGTCGGATCCGTCAGGGCCAGCGTCCTTCCGACCATGAGGTCCGCCTGCAGTGGGACAGCGTGGTCGAGCAGACACGGTCACGTTGGCGCACGGCACGGGAACAGGTCTCTCATCGTCGGATCAAGGGCGCGGACCACTGATGTGCGGGGCCGGCCACCACCGGCATCCACGTGCCGAAGATCCCGCACCCCTGGCCGGGCGATGCGAAAGCCGTCCGGCGCTTCAACGACCCTGGCTGCCAAGGATCGGTACCGCTCAGCGGCTCGCCGACGGGAGGCCCGGCCATCCCGGTGACCGCGTGGTGCGCCTACCGCACGGCGACCAGGGCGCCGGGAAGGGTGAAACCACGAGCCGGCGACAGCGCGGTCACGGCATCGGGTACATCGGGACGGAACCGTGGGCAGGACTTCGGGTAGGGGCCGCCGAGAGGCGTTGCGCGCTGTCGTGCGTTCGCTGCTGACCGCGGGGATCCTCGTCATCGCCTACTACCTGCTACCGCTCGGTTCGGCCTTCACCGCCCGCACGGTCATCGCGCTCGTCGGCGGTATCGCAGCGGTGGCAGTGCTCCTGTCCTGGCAGATCCGAAAGATCACACTGTCCCCGCGGCCCGAGCTACGGGCCATGGAAGCCCTGGCGACGACCCTCCCGCTTTACGTGCTTCTGTTCGCCACGGCCTACTTCCTGATGGAGCGCAGCGTTTCGAACAACTTCAGCGAGTCGCTGTCGCGGACTGACGCGCTGTACTTCACCATGACCGTCGTCAGCACGGTCGGCTTCGGAGATGTCAGCCCGCGCAGCGAATCGGCCCGGCTGCTGGCCACAGGGCAGATGGCGGTGAATCTCGTGCTGATCGGCGTGGCTGCCCGGCTCCTGGTGTCGGCGGTCGAGCAGGGCAGACTGCAACCGGACCGCACAGCAGCCGCAGGCCGGGACACCGGGACACCGGATGCACGGTGACTGCTGACCCGTATCCGAAGTTGTTCAGCGACTTACATCAGTGGCTGACTGTGAGGATGCCGGTGGTGCCGCCCTGGGGCCGGCGGGCTGCCGGCGTCACGTGTGGAGCCCTCCTCGTGACGGCGCTTGAGCCGCCGGAAGGACCTCTTGGGCACCGGTCGGGAATCTCGCAAGACTCGCCGATCTCGGGAGGCAGAGGGACATTGAGTGAGGAGGAGTACCAGCAGGCGAAGGCCAAGGTGCTCGTGACCTGGACAGCCGGCCCAGGGGGCGCCGGGCCGCCATGTGGGTCGGCGGCTGACACGCCGAATCGAGGCGGTCATGCGTGCGGTGACGGTGGTACCCGGAAGAGCGGCTCGCTGGAGCTGAGTGAGGTCGCGGAGCCGGAGGTCGAGTCCGGGTCCATGGTCGTGGAGTCTCTCGCCGTCGGGGTCTCCAGCACAGACGCGGAGATCGCCGACGGCCAGTCAGCCGGGGTGGTCGCCGCGGGCGGGCTTGTCCGCCTCACCGGCGTCGGCTCGCTGACGGGAGCCGGTCCGCGGGCGGCATCGAGGACGGGCTCGCCACGTGGGCCGTTCTGCGGAACCTCGCGGCCTTCGGCTCCGTCGATGCCGACCGCCGACACCACTACCTGGCCGCCAGGGAGTTCGCCCGAGCCGACCGGGGCCGGCTGGAAGGACTTGTGACACGTCGAGTCGCCCAGCGCGACATCGATCAGGCACTCGACCGGGACCAGACCGGCATCAAGGTGATTGTGGACTTCACGTCCTGAGGGAGTTGAACGACATGGCCAGGACCGATTACCCGCCGATCTCCGACTACGCCTTCCTCAGCGACTGCCACTCCGTGGCGCTGGTGAGCCGCGACGCGTCGGTGGAATGGGCATGCTTCCACCGCTTCGACGGGAGATCGGTCTTCGCCCGCATGCTGGACCGGGACCGTGGCGGCTACTTCCGCATCGCCCCGGTGGGACAGTTCACCACCACCCGTCGCTACCTGCCGGACACGAACGTGCTGGAGACCCGCTTCGACACGGCCACCGGAGCCGTCACGGTGACGGACTGCCTGCCGGTGCGCGAGGACCTCACCCACCCCGGCCGGGTCGAACGGCGGCCCCCGGACGGACTGCTGCTGCGCACCGTGCGCAGCGAGTCGGGCACAGTCGAGATGGAGCTGGAGTTCGCCCCCAGGTTCGAGTACGGGATGACCGTCCCGTACATGGAACTCACCGACGAGGATCTGGCCGTGGTCACCGGCGGCCCGGACTCCCTGCTTCTGCAGAGCGGGCTGGCACCGCTCAAGGTCGACGACCTCGGCAACTGCACCGCGCGGACTGCCCTGACTGAGGGTCAGGTCGCCCACGTGGCTCTCACCTACGCGCAGGCCGGGGCACTGACCATCGAGCGTCACTCCCTCGTCGACCTGAACGGCAGGCTGGCGGAGACCGTGGCGTTCTGGACCAACTGGGCCGCGCGGTGCACCTACCAGGGCCCCCACCGCGACGCCGTGGTGCGTAGCGCGCTCGTGCTCAAGGGACTCATCTACGACGACACCGGCGCCCTGGCCGCGGCCCCCACCACCTCGCTCCCCGAGGAGATCGGTGGAGAACGCAACTGGGACTACCGCTTCACCTGGCTGCGCGACTCCGCGGCGATGCTGGGCGCTCTGGGCGCCATCGGGTATCTGGAGGAAGCGGGGCGGTTCGGTGACTGGCTGCTGCGCACGACCGCGGGCCGGGCCGAGGACCTGCAGATCATGTACGGCATCGGCGGTGAACGGCTGCTGCACGAGGTCGAACTGGACCGTCTGGAGGGCTACCGCTCCTCTCGCCCGGTCCGGGTGGGAAACGGCGCGTGGGACCAGTTCCAGCTGGACACGTACGGCGAACTGCTGGAAGCGACGATGCTCCTCCTGAAGCTGCGCGGCCAGCAGATCATCGCCCCGCACGGTGCGCGGTTCCTGCGCGACGTGGTGGACCTCAACATCAAGCGCTGGCAGGAGCCCGACGAGGGTATCTGGGAGGTCCGTGGCGGGCGCCGGCATTTCGTCTTCTCCAAACTGATGGCATGGGCCGCCGTCGACTGCGGCATCCGCCTCCTCGGCATGGCCCCCGAGCTGGCTCAGGAGCCGGGGTTGCGCGAGCGTTGGGAGCAGGCCCGCCAGGAGATTCGGACGGCCTTGGAGACCAAGGGAGTTGACGCCAAGACCGGTGCGTTCCTCCAGGCGTTCGACCACGACGAACTCGACGCATCCTCGCTGCAGGTGAGCCTGCGGGGCTTCCTGCCGTCGAACGACCCCAGGATTCTCGCCACGATCGACCGGACGGAAGCCGAGTTGACCCGCAACGGCCATGTCTACCGTTACCTTGGGGCGGACGGCCTGTCGGGCGAGGAGGGCTCGTTCGTCTTCTGCACCCTGTGGCTGTCGGCCGCCCTGGCACGTGCCGGCCGCACCGAAAGAGCAGAGAAGTACCTCGCCGGCGTCCTGGACCGCGCCAACGACCTCGGCCTGCTGGCGGAGGAGATCGACCCCGACACCGGGGAGCAACTCGGCAACTTCCCCCAGGGGTTCAGCCATCTCGGCGTCATCTCGGCCGCACTGCACCTGGCCTACGCCCAATCCGGAGCCGACGTGCCCTGGCCTCCCCGGCGGTGGGGCACAGACGAGGACTGAGCCGCCCGGCGTGCTCCAGGCCTTTGCGGGTCGGAAGGGCAGGCCAAGGAGCACGCGCGCCGCGGACAACGCCGCAACCGGCAGTCATCCTCCTGGTACTCGGGGTCTCCGGATCGGGGCAGGACCACCGTGGGGTCGATCCGGCTGATTCCTCGGAGCGGACCGATGCCGGAGCGCTGCGTCTCCTCTCTCACCCAGGCCGGCAGGAACACCTTGAGGGACCCGCGAAACCGCAGACCAGAGCTCGGCGGCCGGCCCTCACGGCGCGGGCGTTCGCAGGGTTCGACGACCGCGCAGGAGCTCCGCGCACACGAAGGACACCACCGAGGCAACGACGAGGACGGGCATCTGCGCCAATGCATCAGGCCCCAGGAGCAGTGTCGCCAGAACCATCCCGGCGATCGGGAGGCGCAGTACCGCCGCGCCGGCTGCAGCCAGTCCCACAGCCAGCCCGGATGCCAAGCCGAAGCCGGGCAATGGAGAGCAGAGCACGGCCGCCGCCGCACCGATCAACAGTGCCGGAAAGACGGGTCCTCCGCGCAGGGCCGCCAACGAGAACGTCCAAGCGAGCCCCTTGAACACCAGCAGGAGAATCAGCGCTGAAACGGGCCAGGCATGTGGTGCAGCAGCCATGTCGGCCAGCGTCGTCTGGCCCGACAACGCCGCCTCCTCCGGTGAACGGCCCGTACTCAGCCCGTACCCGGCGGCGAACACCCCGACCGCGACGGCGCAGGCCACCGTCCGCGACGCCGGCCGCTTCGCCGTCCACTCGGCAATCTTCGTGGCGAGTGTCATCGCCACCACCGAGCCGACCGCAATGGCTGCGGCAAGTGGGATCCCCCACAGGAAGTCACCCGGGCTCAGAGCCTCACTGGGAGGCAGTACCGGAAGCGAGAGTGCGCCGGTGCCCAGGCCGGTCCATCGCCCGAAACCCGTGAACACCAGGGCGCCGACCCCACTCGCGAGCATGCACGGCAGGATCAAGGCAATCAGTTGGGAGCCGCCGATCCCCACCGCCTCGATGATGAGCACGAAGGCCACCAGCGGGTTTCCGAAGACTGCCGAGATCGCGGCGGTCGCCCCGGCCGTCCCCAGGACTGCCGTCAGCTGTGGGGCCTGCGCGCGGTGGCTTGCCCGAACGGCCAGCAGCGCCAGCCCGCTGCCCAGCGCCATCAACGGCGCCTCGGGGCCGAGTACCGCCCCCAGCGACAGGCTCGCCAACGCGGCCACGACCACACCGGGTACCGCGGACGGAAGGACCGGGCCCCCGCCCACCCCATCCACAGGGAGGTGACCGCCGTGCCCCGGGAACACGGACACGACCCAGGCCACGATCAGGCCCGCAACAGTCAGCAACGGAAGGGGCCACCACCATGGAACCGCGGAGTAGCCGAGAGCGTGCGGCACATCATCCCAGAGCCAGTGCTGCGCGGCGTGCTCCAGTACGAGGAACCCGAAAGCAGCCAGGGAAACGGGGACACCGACCAATGCGGACAACGCCAGCACTTTGAGGTAGCCAGGATCGCTCAGCATCTTGTCGAGCTCGCGGGTCTCCTGGGGTTCCATCGCCCGTTCCTCCGACACAACCGCCTCCTCCGAGGAGGGCCTGTCCGCGACTCCTCTGGCCAGGCTGTGTGACATCACAGGACCAGCGCACCCGCAGGCCCAGCGAACTGGGCCGAACGGCGCGTCTGTCCAACCAACGGCCCCGTTGACGGCCGCCACTGGATGCGGCTCTGCTCCACGTTTCGGATACTGCCGGCGATCTTCCCTCGACGGGGTGATGTTCTGCCCGTACACACCCGACCGGGGCGAGTGGGACGGCTCCGTCTCCTCGTCCGGGCATCGAAGCTGTTGTTCACTCCCGCCGGCGAGGTCGTCGGCGGGGGAGAAGCCTCTCCGCGACCGGTCAGGCCAGCGGCCTGAGTGAGAACGCGCTGGTCAGACCGGTGTGCTTGGTAGAGGGACGGGATGTGAACCCTGGCGAACACATCCGCTGTTGCAGCCCCCGCATCGCAGGGAGACGCTCGATACACGGGCGGTGGCTCCACCGATTCCTGGGAGTGATCGAGATGACGACGCTGAGTGGTCGCGGTGCGGAGGCAATTCCCACGCCTGCCGGGCTTCCGCTGATCGGGAATCTCCGGGACGTCGCGCACCGGAACTTCATCGAGCACACGATCCGGCTGGTTCGTCAGTACGGGCCGATCTACCGGCTGGACACGCCGCTCGGTGAGCAGATCTTCGTCTCGGGGGCCGATCTCGTCGACGAGATCTGCGACGACGCGCGCTTCGACAAGCTGGTGACCGGCGGGCAGGCGCGGCTGCGGAGGTCCGCCGTCAACAACGGGCTGTTCACCGCGGACACCGCCGACCCGATGTGGCAGCGGGCGCACAACATCCTGATGCCGCCGTTCGGCCTGAAGGCGATGCGCGACTACATGCCGATGATGCTGGACGTGGCCGGGCAGCTGTTGGACAAGTGGGCCCGGCTCAACCCGGACGACGAGGTCGACGTGTCGGCCGACATGACCCGCCTCACCCTGGACACTGTCGCGCTGTGTGGATTCGGCTATCGCTTCAACTCCTTCTACCGGGAAGCTCCGCACCCGTTCGTCCAGGCCATGACGCGAGCCCTGCTGGAGGCCCAGAAGCAGGCCGGGCTGCCCGCGGCCGTCAATCGGGTCCGCAAGCGCGCCCAGCGCCGGTACGAGCGGGACAACGCGTTCATGAGCGGGCTCGTCGATCAGCTCATCCAGCGGCGGCGGGAGGCCGGGGACACCGAGACCAAGGACCTGCTCGGCTGCATGCTGGCCGGTGTGGACCGGCAGTCGGGCGAGCGGCTTCCGGACGAGAACATCCGGGCGCAGTGCATCACCTTCCTCATCGCCGGTCACGAGACGACCAGCGGTCTGCTCTCCTTCGTCACGTACTTCCTGCTCAAGCACCCCGAGGTGGTCGAGCGCGCGCGTGCCGAGGCCGACGAGGTCCTCGGTACGGATCCGGGGGTCGCGCCGACGTACGAGCAGGTGCACCGGCTCACCTACATCGCGCAGGTGCTGGACGAGTCGTTGCGGCTGTGGCCGACCGCGCCCGGCTTCACCCGCACCCCGCGCGAGGAGACGACCGTCGGCGGCCGCTACCGGGTCTCTCCCGGCACCCCGCTGATCGTCATCGCTCCCGCACTCCACCGGGACCGCGACATCTGGGGCCCGAACGCCGAGGAGTTCGACCCTGAGCACTTCAGCCCGGAGCGTCGGGCGCAGCTTCCGCCGAACGCCTTCAAACCCTTCGGCACCGGACAACGGGCCTGTATCGGAAGGCAGTTCGCGATGCAGGAGGCGCAGCTGGTGCTCGGCATGCTGCTGCAGCGCTTCGAACTGATTGACCACCTCGGCTACAAGCTGAAGATCAAACGGGCCCTCACCATCAAGCCGGACGGGCTGAAGGTGCAGGTCAGGCCACTCGCTGGACGGACGGCCGCCGTGCCTTCGCCGCGCGCCGTGGAGGCGGAACCGGCGAAGGCGCCGAAGCCCGAGGCCGCCGCCGTGCCCGCCGTGGAGGTGCACGGTACACCGCTGGCGGTGCTGTTCGGCTCCAACCTGGGCACCGCCGAAGAGATCGCGGGAGAGCTCGCACGGGAGGGAACGGAACGCGGCTTCGACGTCACGATCGGCCCGCTCGACGACCACCTCGGCGATCTGCCCCGCAAGGGCGCGACCATCGTCGTCACCGCCTCGTACAACGGCACAGCGCCGGACAATGCCGCCCGGTTCTGCGGCTGGCTACAGGACCCGGCGACCCCGGCGGACGCCTGCTCCACCATGCGGTACACCGTCTTCGGCTGCGGACACACCGACTGGGCGGCTACCTACCAGACCGTCCCCAAGCTGGTCGACACCGAGCTGGAGGCACACGGCGCCACCCGCGTCCACCCGCGCGGCGAGGGAGACGCCAAGAGCGACTTCGACGCGCAGTACCGGGCATGGCACGCCGGGCTGTGGCCGGACCTCGCCGAGGCGCTGTCGCTGCCGGCCGCGGTCGGTCAGGCCGCCGCGCCCAGGCCCGGACTGGCGATCTCGACGGTCAACAGGCGCGAGACCAACCCGGTCGTCACCTCCTACCGTGCCCGTCCCGCTTTCGTACGGGTCAACAGCGAGCTGCAGCACCACGACGGCGGGCGGCCGGAACGTTCCACCCGCCACCTGGAGATCGCCCTGCCCCAAGGGACGACCTACGAGGCGGGCGACCACCTCGGCGTGCTGCCGCGCAACCGGGTCGACGCGGTATGGCGCGTGTGCCGGCACTTCAAGCTGGACCTCGGCAACTACGTCACCATCGCGCCGGGCCCAGGGGTGCCCAGCCACCTGCCGACGGGCGAGGCCGTGCCGTTGATCGGCGTGCTCGCCAGCTGCGTCGAGCTGCAGGACGTGGCCACCCGCTCCGACCTCGAGGCCATGGCCGCCTACGCCGACGACCCCAAGCAACGTGACGAACTGCTCACCCTCGCCGCCGACGACCCCGAAAGCCGCGAGCACTACCAGGAGCGGGTCTTCGCCCCGCGCCAGTCGGTGCTCGACCTGCTCGGTGAGTTCCCGGACTGCCATCTGCCGTTCGACACCTTCCTGGAGCTGCTGCCGCCACTGCGCCCGCGCTACTACTCGATCTCCTCCTCGCCCCTGGTCTCCCCGGACGTCTGCAGCATCACCACCGGCGTGCTGGAGGCCCCGGCCAGATCCGGCCACGGACTTTTCCACGGCGTGTGCTCCAGCCACCTGGCCCACAGCGAGCCCGACGACACAGTCTTCGCCTTCGTCCGCAAGCCCACGATCCCGTTCCGGCCCCCGGACAACCCCCACGTTCCGATGATCATGATCGGCTGCGGCACCGGTCTCGCACCCTTCCGCGGCTTCCTGCAGGAGCGGGCCACGCAGAAGGAACAGGGCGCGCCAGTCGCCCAGTCGCTGCTCTTCTTCGGCTGCCGCAACCCCGAACGGGACTTCCTCTACGAGGAGGAGCTGCGGCACTTCGAGCAGCTGGGGATCGTACGGCTGCACCCGGCGTTCTCGCGGGTGCCGGGCAGGCCCAAGACGTACGTCCAGAACCTCATCGCCGAACACGCCGACGAGGTCTGGCAGTTGCTGCACGAGGAGGCCGTCGTCTTCGTCTGCGGCGACGCCACCAGGATGGCGCCCGATGTACGACGCGCCCTCACCGGCATCTTCGCCGGCCGCACCGGCACATCGGCCGGCGACGCAGACGCCTGGTTCACCGGACTGCGCCAGGCGAACCGCTACCTGGAGGACATCTGGGGCGCGGACTGACCAGCCCACCAACACCGGGGCGGTGGGAGCCGGTCATGCCGCCAGGGTGCGCCCTGACCGGCTCCATCGCGTCATCCGCAGACCACGTCTCGCGGGGGCTTGCCGTCCAGGTATGCCGTGGTGTTCTCCATCGCGGCCCTGACGATCCGGGGCACCGTGTCGCGGGTGACGCCCGCGATGTGCGGGGTGAGCAGCACGTTGGGGGCTCGGAGCAGCCGAAGTTCCGGGCCCGGGGGCTCCGGGTCGAAGACGTCGAGGCCTGCCCCGGCGATCCGGCCGGCCTCCAGCGCGTCCGCGAGGGCCTCCTGGTCGACGATGGCGCCACGGGCAGTGTTGATCAGGAACGCGGTGGGCTTCAGCAGCGCCAGCCGGTCGGCGTCCAGCAGTTGCCGGGTTTCCTCGGTGAGCGGGACGTGCAGCGACACCGCGTCCGAGCGCCGGAGCAGCTCCTCGAGCGGCACCCGGCGCGCGCCGAACCGCTCCGCCGCTTCGGCGTGCTCACTGCGTGCCGTGTACAGCACTTCCATGTCGAAAGCGGCGGCCCGACGGGCCACCTCCTGGGCAACCACCCCGAAGCCGACCAGGCCGAGAGTCTTTCCCGCGAGTCCGGTCAGCGACGGCTGCAGGCGGTGATTGGCCCAGTCTCCGGCGGCGAGCGCGGTATGGGCCGGGACGAGCTGCTTGGCGAGCGCGAGCAGGAGCGCGAAGGTGTGCTCGACGACCTCCCGGTGCTCGGCGCCGGTGGAGCCGATGTTGCACACCGTCACGCCGCGTGCGCGGGCGGTGTCCAGGTCCACGTAGTCGAAGCCGTGGCTGGAGCACTGGACGAACTCCAGCCACGGCGCGGCATGGATGTCCGCCCCGGTGACCGGTGCAAGGGCGGTGACCAGGACCCGGGCACGGGACAGCGCTTCGGGGTCCTCGTCGGTGGCCTCCACCAGCGTCACCTCGGCCCGGTCGGCGAAGGCGGCGGCGAAAGCGGCGCCGACCTGGCGGCCGCCGACATGCGGCGGTATGACGGCGAGGACGGTCTTGCGGTCGGTCATGGCTGGCTCCTACGAAGGGGGTGGGCTTGGTACGAGACTCGGCGGGCCGTCACCAGGGCTCTCCCCGGGCGCGGACCAGGGCGCGTCAGGCGTGAGCTCGGCGGGCCGGGTACAAGCGGACAGGGCCAGGCTGAGGTCGAACTCGGCGAGCAGGCTGCGGGAAATCGCGCGGGCGCCAGGCCGGCAGCCAGGTGTCGAGGGTGACCGCGCGCGCCGTGCAGCCGGCGGCCCTGGGCACGGGCGAGGGTCGGCCATCCGTGCATGTCGTTGTCGCCGACGTATCGCGTGCGGGGCCGTCTCGCAAGCTCATTCGAACAGATCCGGGTCGGTCCGCGAGATCTGCTCGAAAAGGGGCTGGAACTGGAACCAGCCGACAAACTCGCCGCCGACCTGGCCATGGGTCAGCTTGGCGTTCTCATCCGTGATGCCGATGGTCGGGCCGGCTGCCTTGGCAGCAAGTTGCGCTTGAGCGGACCTTTCCATCGTGATGAACCACCACGCGGCGGAGTCGACGGAGGTTCCGACGGTGAGCAGGCCGTGGTTTCGCAGGATCGCCGCCTTGTGGGAGCCGAGAGCGTCGGCGATGCGCCTGCCCTCGGTGGGATCGTTCACCACGCCGGTGTAGTCGTCGAACAGATCGTGGTCCTGGTAGAAGGCGCAGGCATCTTGTGTGAGCGGCTCCAGATGCCGGCCCGTGGCCGACAGGGCCTTGCCGTACACCGAGTGGCTGTGTGCCGCGCCTATGACGTCGGGGCGGGCCTGGTGGACCGCGGAGTGGATCGCGAACGCCGCGCGGTTGACCCTGTGCCGCCCCTGGACGACCTCGCCGTCACCGTTGACCAGCAGGAGGTCGCTGACCCTGATGTGCTTGAAGGAGACACCGAGCGGATTGACCCAGAAGTAGTCGGGGTACTCGGGGTCGCGTGCGGTGATGTGTCCGGCGACGCCCTCCTCGAAGCCGAAGCGGCCGAACAGGCGCAGCGCTGCGGCCAGTCGCTCCTTGCGGTGGCGCCGCTCGGTGGCGACGTCGTCGAAGACCGGCGGCCGGGGGAAGATCAGCTCCTCTTCGGGGATGGGGGTCAGCCCGGCGGGCGGGAGCTGCTCGGCGGTGGGGTGCCCGGCGGGGGTGGTTGCGGCTGACATGGTGATTTCTCCTTGGGGTTGGGGGAAGGAGCTCTGGCCCCCCGGCTCGCCGTCGCGGTGCAAGGCGTCGATGGTCCACGTGCGCATGCGCCCGGCGGTTCACGCGGCCGGGCGGACGATGCAGCGGAAGCCCAGGTGGCAGGTCGAGGTGTCGATCGGCTGGGGCAGTCGTGCGGCGGGACGGTAGCGGCCGCAGTAGTTCGGCGCGCATAGGTGTGAGCCGCCCTTCATCACCTTGCGGGGGATGCGCTGGTGTTGACCGGGTTCGGCGCTGTCCGCCTCCTCGCCGCCAACCGGGTTGACGCGTGGCGGTGGTGCGCCGCAGCAGGTCGGCGCGTTGGTCGCGAGGCGTCGGTGCTCGGCGTACCAGTCCGACGTCCACTCCCACACGTTGCCGATCATGTCGTGCAGGCCGTAGTCGTTGGCCGGGAAGGTCCCGACCGGCGAGGTGCGGTCGTAGCCGTCCAACTGCAGGTTCTCGTGCGGGAACTCGCCCTGCCAGGTGTTGGCCATGTACCGGCCGCCCGGGTTGAGTTCGTCGCCCCAGGCGAAATCGCTGTCGGGCAGGCCGCCGCGCGCGGCGTACTCCCACTCGGCCTCGGTGGGGATCTGCTTGCCGGCCCACTCCGCGTACGCGAGCGCATCCGGCCACGCCACATGGGTCACCGGGTGATCGAGACGCTCGCGCAGCGATGTGCCCGGACCGCCCGGGTGCCGCCAGTTCGCGCCGGGCACGTAGGACCACCACTGGTACGGGTCACTCAGGTCCACCGGACGCGATGGCGGCGTGAACAGCGCCGAAGCCGGTGCCAGCATGGCCGGGTCGGCGCCGGGATACGCGGACGGGTCCACGGGCCGCTCGGCGATCGTCCGATACCCGGTGGCCTCGACGAAGGCCTGGAACTGGGCATTGGTGACCGGATGCGGGTCGATCCAGAAACCGTCGACGCTCACGGGGTGGGCCGGAGCCTCCTCGGGGTAGTGGCGGTTCGACCCCATGAGGAACCGGCCGCCTGGAATCCACACCATGTCGTCGGGTTCGACGGCGAAACTCATAGGGCGACGTCCTCGTCGGAGGAGTTGTACGTGGGGGTACCGGCCTCGACGCGGCGCAGGTCGCTGCCGTAGTGGCGGGAGGCGAACCAGAAGAAGACCGCGGCGAACCCGCAGAACACCGGGATCAGGAGCGCACCGAAGACGGTGGCCCGCAGACGCTCCGGGAACCGTCGGCTCAGCAGCGCACCGGCGGGTGCGTACCCCGCCTCGCCGAGGCCGACCGCGGCGCGGGCCGCGAACAGCTGCCCGTAGTTGTGGGTGAAGGCCGCGCTGAGGGTGGCCAGGCTCCAGATACTGCCCATCAGTGCGATGCTCTTGCCCCGGCTCCACCGGTCGGCCAGTAGCGCGATCGGGAAGGTGCCGAGTGCGATGGTCACCGAGGCGACGGAGACCAGGCCGCCGAGCTGTGCGTCGGACAGTCCCCACTCCTGCTTGAGGTGCGGGAACAACGACACGATCAGCTGCCGGGAGAGGTAGTCGGACATCATGAGCGCGAACGCCATCGCGAACACGCCCCAGGCGTATCTGCGGGTCACGCCCGGTTCGCCGGCTGTCCCGGCAGCCGGCCGCCCCGCAGGGGGTGGTGCGGCCGCAGTGGACGCCTTGTTCATTCGATGTCGCCTCCTTCTCTCGTTGTCGGGAGGGCGGTTGCCGGCGTAGGGGCCGGGGCTGCGGGGGGTGCGGGATGACCGGGCGCGCCTTCTGCCGTGTGCTGCCGATGGCAGAGGGCGGCTTCCAGGGGGTGGGCTCAGATCGTGGTCTGCTGGTCGGTCATGCTCGCCGGCACCTCGACGCTGCGCCTGAGGATCTTGCCGGTGGAGGTCTTGGGCAGCTCCGTGGTGATCCACACGTGCCGCGGGTACTTGTATGCCGCCGCCTGCGCCTTGATGTGCTCGCGCAGTTCCTCGGGGGTGGCCGTGGCGCCGTCCTTGAGCGCGACGGCGGCGCAGATCTCCTCGCCGAGTTCGGGGTGTGGGATGCCGACGACGGCGGCCTCGCGCACTGCCGGGTGGGTGTACAGCAGCTCCTCGATCTCGCGCGGGTAGACGTTGTAGCCGCCGCGGATGATCAGGTCCTTCTTGCGGTCGACGATGAAGTAGTAGCCGTCCTCGTCGACCCGGGCCAGGTCACCGGAGCGGAACCAGCCGTCGGCGTCGATCGCTTCGGCGGTGGCCTCCGGGCGGCCCCAGTAGCCCTTCATGATGTTGTGGCCGCGGATGGCGATCTCGCCGACGCCGTCCGTGACGTCCAGCAGCGTCATCTCGACCCCGTCGACCGGCTGGCCGATCGACCCCGGCTTGCGTACCCGGTCGGGGTGGTTGAACGAGGCCACCGGCGAGGTCTCGGACAGTCCGTAGCCTTCCACGATGACGCAGCCGAACTCGGCCTCGAACGCGTGCAGTACCTCCACGGGCAGCGCCGATCCGCCTGACACGCACAGCCGGAGGCTGTCCACATCGAACTTCGCCCGCTCCGGGTGGCTCAGCAGCCCGACGTACATTGTGGGTACGCCCTGGAAGATGCTGACCCGGTGGCGCTGGATCGTGTCGAGCACCGCGGGCGCGTCGAAGCGGGGCACCAGCGCCAGGCAGGCGCCGGCAGCGATCGAGGCGTTCAGGCCGCAGGTCTGGCCGAAGACGTGGAACAGCGGCAGCGCGCCGAGCACCATGTCGCCGGCCGTGAGTGAGAACAGGTCGACCGAGACTCGGGTGTTGCTGGTCAGGTTGGCGTGGGTCAGCTCGGCGCCCTTGGGTGTACCGGTGGTACCCGACGTGTAGAGGATGACGGCGGTGTCCGACGCGTCGCGCTCCACGATCCCGGCCTGCGCAGTGGTGATGGCGAGCAGGGTCTCGAAATCGCCCGGCGTCACCAGCAGGCACTCGGTGCCCGCGGTGGCCGCGCCGGCCAGGGCGTCCTCGGCGAACCCGTGCCAGGCCAGCACCAGCTTCGCTTGCGAGTCACCCAGGTAGAACGCCACCTCACGTGCCTTGAGCAGCACGTTCATCGGCACCACCACGGCGCCGGCGCGCAGGATGCCGTAGTACACGGCGGCGAACTGCGGCACGTTGGGCAGCATGATGCCGACCCGGTCGCCGGGCTGCACGCCCCGGTCGCGCAGCAGTCCCGCCACGTGGGCACTGGCTTTGTCGAGCTTCGCGTAGGTCAGCACGCTGTCGCCGAGGCGGATCGCGGGGGCGTCGCCGTCGCGGGTCGCCGACGCGACCAGGCTGTGCGCAAGGTTGGTCATGACCAGGTCTCCCTGTCGTGTGCGGTGGAAGTGGTGTGGTGGTTCAGTGCGCTGCGGGCGCGGCAGTGGCTGCGGTGCGCAGTTCGTAGGGGGTGGGGTCGAAGCGGCGTGTCGTGCGGCGGTATTTCCAGGTCGCGTCTGGCCAGTTGGCCGAGGCCAGGCCGTCTGCGCCCTGGTAGAAGCTCGTGCAGCCGCCGACCGACCAGACCGTGCCTGCCAGCCGTGCTGTTTGCTGTTCGATGTAGGTGTTTTGGTCCGTGGCGCGGACCTCGATGCTGGTGATGCCGCGTGCGCGCATCAGGCGCAGCGCGTCCATTGCATACGCCACCTGGCACTCCTCCTGGAACACATGGGAGTTGTGGCCGGTGGCGCTGCCCGCGCCGCCGAGGCGGAACAGGTTGGGGAAGTTGGTCACGGTGATGCCGAGGTAGGTGTGCGGGTTGCCGTTCCAGCATTCGGCCAGGGTCCGGCCGTCGCGTCCGCGCAGGTGTTCCGCGATCGGCGGGTCGCTGACGTGGAAGCCGGTGCCGAAGATGATCACGTCGGCGGGGTGCTCGCGGCCGTCGGTGGTGACCACCGAGTCCGCCCGTACCTCGTGGACGCCGGCGCTGACCACCTCGACATTGGGTGCCGACAGGGCCGGATACCAGTTGTTGGAGATCAGGATGCGCTTGCAGCCCAGCTCCCAGTCCGGGGTCAGGCGCTTGCGCAGCGCGGGGTCGGCGACCTGGCGGCGCAGGTGGTGCAGGGCCATCCTGGTCGCGATCCGCCGTACCTGGGGCGAGACCATGATCTTCCATGTCACCAGCTCACGCATCCAGTACTGGCGGTGGCGTACCAGTCGCTGCAGCCATGGCGCGGCGGTGTAGAGCCGTCGTTCGGTCCGGGTCGTGGCACGGTCCATCCGGGGGGTGACCCACGGTGCGGTCCGCTGAACCACCGTCATCCGCCCGACCTGCGGCTGGATCGCGGGTACGAACTGGATCGCCGAGGCGCCGGTGCCGACGACGACCACTGTGCGGCCGGTCAGATCGAGGTCGTGGTTCCAGCGGGCGGAGTGGAACACCTCACCGGTGAATCCGTCCAGGCCCTTCAGTTGCGGGGTCGACGGTTCGGCGATGGGGCCGCTGGCGTCGATGAGCATGTCGGCGGTGAGCGGTCCGGTGCTGGTCTCGATCCGCCAGCGCTGCGCGGCGTCGTCCCAGGCCGCCTCCAGCAGGCGGCAGCCGAAGCGGATGTGCGGTATCAGCCCGTGGTCGCGGGCGACCCGGCGCAGGTAGTCGCGGATCTCGGACTGCTGGGAGAAGGCCCGGGTCCAGTGCGGGTTGGGCGCGAAGGACAGGGAGTACAGATTCGACGGGATGTCGCAGGCGCAGCCCGGGTAGGTGTTGTCCCGCCAGACGCCGCCGACCTCCTGCTCCCGCTCCAGCAGGGCGAAATTCTCCCCTTGGGTTTTGAGCGCGTGGGCCGCGGCCAGCCCGCCGAATCCGGCCCCGACGACGACAACGCGCAGATGCTGCGGCTCGAACTCAGCGGTCATGCGGGTAGCCCCTCTAGAAAAGCTAACGTGAGTCGCGTTAACCTCCCACCCATGGCAGCAGTCGTCAAGAGCCCAGAACCCGAACCGTCCAGCTCCGGGCCGGACCCGGCCGAACCCGGCCGCCCGCGCCGCCGGCAGCCGGTCCAGGCCCGCAGTCGCGAGACCGTCGAGCGGATCCTCGACGCCGCGGCCGCCCTCCTTGAGGAAGGTGGCGTCGACGCCGTCACCACCCGTGCCATCGCCGAGCGCGCCGGCATCACCGCGCCCTCGCTCTACCGCTTCTTCGCCGACCGTGATCAGGTCCTCGACGCGCTGATGGAACAGCACCTCGAACGGCTCGGCGCCTTCCTCGCCGAGACCGAGGCGGGCTGGTCGCCCTCGTCACCGACGGAGTTCGTGGGGCGCGAACTCGACTCCGTCGTCGCCTACTTCCAGGCCAACCCCAACGCCGCCCGGCTGTGGCTGGACGGGCGCGTCTCGCCGACGGTGCGGGCCGAGGTGCGGCGCTACCACCGCCGCACCGCCCAGCGCCTGCACGACGTGGCCGTCGCGGCAGGCCTGCTCGCCCCACAGACCGACCTGCTGGTCTTCGTGATGCTGGTCGAACTCGGCGACCGAATCCTGGACCTGGCGTTCCGGGAGGGCCGCGAACCCGACACCGACGTGATCCGCCACGGCCGCATCGCACTCACCGCCTACCTGGAGGCCGCGCTACCGCAGTAGGGCCCACCGCCCGACGCAGACGCGGACAGCAGGCATCGCGCCATCGGCACCACCTGACGCCAAGCGCCGCCGGTCACCCCACCCGAGTGCCCGACGACGCCGGTGCCGTCACCGATCCCAGACAGGAGGGCCCCTGTGCTCTCGCACGACCATCTCCCCCGCACCGCCCTGCCCATGCCCGACCGCCCGCGGCCGGGCTGACCGGCCAAGGGCGGCACTGTCACGCTCTACCTCGACGGTGACGAGGTGGGCCGCGGGCAGCTGCCGGTGACCCAGGCCATCGTGTTCTCCGGCGACGAGACGACGGACGTGGGCCACCAGTCGGGCTCGCCCGTCACGCCCGACCAGCCGGCGCGCGGCAACGACTTCACCGGCGAGATCCGATGGGTGCAGATCGATGTGGACGCCGCCGCGGCAACCAGGAGCACCTCATCCCGATCGAGGAACGCCGGCGGATCGCCATGACACGGCAGTGACGGGCCGTCGGTGACGAAGGACGGCGGGCTGCCCGTTCGCGCGGGCAGCCCGCCGTACCGGGTCCGGACACATTTGCAGCGCCGTGATGCGCCCTTGTCCGGCCCTGCGACCTCCCGGTGTGCCAACGCACACCTCGCAGGTCCAAGTGTGTGCCTACGGCGATTCCGCCCGGCGCACCACAGCCCTACGTTGGTCGCCCAACGCCACGACGCAGCGCCGGACAGAGCGCGCGCTCCGGCCGGCGGCCTTCGAGCGGCCCCGCACCACTCCAGACCGACCAGGAACGGGAACCCATGCACGAGATCACCTTCCCCAGCGGCAAAGACCAGTGCGCCGCCTGGCATCTCCCGGCGACCAGTGACGCGTTCGCCGGCGCAGGCGGACGGCCGTGCGTCGTCATGGCGCCCAGCTTCGGGGGCACCCGCGACGGCGGCCTCCTGAAATACGCCGAGGGCCTCGCGGCTGCCGGCCTTGACGTCCTGCTCTTCGACTACCGCGGGTTCGGCGGTTCGACCGGAACCCCACGACAGCACGTTTCCTTCCTGCGCCAACGACAGGACTACCACGCAGCCATCGCCGCGGCTCGTCGGCTGCCGGGAATCGACCCAGCCCGGATCGTGCTCTGGGGCAATTCCTACGCGGGCGGCCACGTCGTCGTGGTCGCTGCCCGGGACCGGCATGTAGCGGCGGTCATCTCGATGACGCCGGCGTTGGACGGAGTCAGCGTCATCCTGCAACTGGCGCGCAACGGCGGCCCGCTGCACCTGGTCAGGGCGACCGGCAACGGTCTTCGTGACGTGCTGAGGGCGGTCACCGGCCGCACTCCTCACCTCGTTCCGGTGGGCGGAGAGCCCGGCTCGAACGCGATCATGGTCAAGCGAGGGGTCCTGAAGGCGTACCGCGCCGTCGCCGGCCCGGGCTGGCGCAACGAAGTGTGCGCACGCACGGCGCTCCAAGTGGGGTTCAACCGGCCGATCAGGTTCATTTCACGGGTCCCCTGCCCGCTGCTCATCCAGGCCGGGGCGCACGACCAACTCGTGCCACCGGCGCCCGCGCGCCGGGCCGCCGCGAAGGCGGGCAGCCGGGCCCAGCTGGTGGAGTACCCCATCGACCATCTGGACGTCTACACGGGCTCGGCGCAGGCGAACGCGCTGGCAGATCAGCTCGCATTCCTGCGCCGCACCCTCGCACCGAGCCTCACTCGCCACGAGACGTCTGCCCCCCGTCGCGAAGAAACCTGATCCCGGACTCCGTGCCCGCGTGCCCACGCGGAAGTCGGGCGCGCCTTCCCCACCGCATCAGTCATCGCCTTCGACCGGAGTCACCCATGAAGCTCAAGAACCTCAACGGCAAGGTCGTCCTCATCACCGGCGCCGGCAGCGGCATCGGCCGCGCCACCGCCCTGCTCAGCGCCCGGCGCGGCGCGACGCTCGTCCTCTGCGACCGCGATGAGGCCGGACTCAACGAGACCGCGGCGGCTGCCCGCGCCCTCGGCGTCGACGTGCTCGCGAAGACAGCCGACGTCTCCGACCTCGCGTCGATGGACGCCTTCGCCGACGCCGTGCACGCTCGCTTCGGCGCGGTCGACGTGCTCATCAACAATGCCGGTATCGGCGTCTGGTGCGGTTTCCTCGACACCCTGCCCGAGGACTGGGACCGGCAGCTGGCGGTCAACGTCAAGGGCGTCGTGCACGGCTGCGAACGCTTCCTCCCCCGGATGATCGAACGCGGTCGCGGCGGCCACGTCGTCAACGTCTCCTCGGCGGCCGGCTATATGCCCAGCCCCGCCATGACCTCCTACTCCGTCACCAAGTTCGCGGTCTTCGGGCTCTCCCAGGCCCTGCGTATGGAGATGCGCCCCCACAAGATTGGTGTCACCGCCTCCTGCCCGGGGCCGACCAACACGCCGATCGTCGGCACGGGCCCGGTCCGCGGGGCAAACGCCGAGGAACGGGCAGGCAATGTCGCCAGCTTCTTCCAGAGGACCGCTGCCCGGCCCGAGCAGGTCGCCAAGACCATCCTGCGCGCCGTCGCTCGCAACCGCGCCGTCGCCCCCGTTGGCTTCGAGGCCCACGTCATGTACCTCGCGAGCCGCGTCGCCCCGCCCTTCGGACGTTGGCTCTCCGTACGCTGGTCCGCCATGGCCAACAAGGGATGAACGCGTCGGCGTTGAGCAGTCCGAGGGGTGGGACGAGCAAGGCGAGGGCTCGCACCGACACTGCCGCACCGCACATGCGTGCGACGAAGCCGGCCTGCTCATCAACAACGCCGGCATCGGCGTCCTCTCCAAGTCCCTGGACACCGAGCCCAGGGACGGGGACCGGCAGATCGCGGTCAACATCAAGGGAGCCGTGCACGGTTGCGAGCGCTTCGTCCCCCGCATGATCGAGGGCGGCACCGGAGGGCACGTCGTCAACGAGGCGTCGTCCGCCGGTTACTGCGCCACCCCGGTCGTGCGCGTACTCCACCACGAAGTTCGGCGTGCTCGGCTTCACCGAGGCCCTGCGCGTCGAGCTGCGCCCGCACATGATCGTGACCGCGCCATCAACACCGCGATCACGCCTACGAGCATCGCGCGGGCCGGAGATCCAGCCGGCGCCGGTTCCGCCTGCGGGGCCGACGCCGACGAACGGTCCGTCCGGATTCAGAAACTGTACGAGCGTCTCGGCTACCCACCCGAGCGTGTCGCGGTGAACATATGCGTGCGGTGGGACGCAACCGCGCGATCGCGCCGGTCACGCCCGAGGCCCACCTCATGTACGCGCTCACCCGCATCTCGCCGCCCGCCGGCTCAGCGCCTGCACGGCCCACCCATTGGACAGATCATGACGAATACGCCGCCGAGTTTCGGCGATTTCCAGCTCGAGGTCTATATGCGCGGCCTGTCGGGTGTGCGCGAGAACCTGCCGTTCACCTATGCGGAGCTCGAGGCCCGCGCGCACGCGGCGCTCCCGCCGGACATCGTGTCCTACGTCGCGGGCGGGGCCGGCAACGAGTACACCCAGGACGCCAACGTCACCGCGTTCGACCGGTGGGGCCTGATCCCGCGGATGCTGAGCGGCGCCGCCCAGCGCGACCTCTCGATCGACCTCTTCGGGATGTCGCTGCCGACACCGCTGCTGCTCGCTCCGGTCGGGGTCATCGGCCTGTGCGCGCAGGACGGACACGGCGACCTCGCGACCGCGCGCGCCGCGGCGAAGTCGGGCGTGCCGATGGTCGCCTCGACACTCTCGGTCGACCCGCTCGAGACCGTCGCCGCACAACTCGGTGACACGCCCGGGTTCTTCCAGCTCTACCCCCCCAAGGACCGCGAGGTCGCGAAGTCGTTGGTGTCGCGCGCCGAGGCGGCCGGCTTCAAGGGCATCGTCATCACCCTCGACACCTGGCAGCTGGGCTGGCGCCCACGCGACCTGGGAATCGGCAACTTCCCGCAGCTGCAAGGCCACTGCCTGGCCAACTACTTCTCCGATCCGGTGTTCCGGGCCAAGCTCGCGAAGCCCCCGGAGGAGGATGTGCGGGCCGCGGCACTCGTGTGGGCGTCGGAGTTCGCCGACCCGACGCTCAGCTGGGACGACCTGGCATGGCTGCGGTCGCTGACCGATCTGCCGCTGCTGCTCAAGGGGATCTGCCACCCCGACGACGCACGGCGCGCGATCGACGGCGGCATCGACGGCATCTACTGCTCCAACCACGGCGGCCGCCAGGCGAACGGCGGCATCCCCGCGGTCGACCTGCTCCCGGCAGTGGTGGAGGCCGCGGGCAGCACCCCGGTCATCTTCGACTCCGGTGTGCGCGGCGGGGAACACATCGTCAAAGCCCTCGCCTTGGGCGCGACGGCCGTCGCGATCGGCCGGCCCTACGCATACGGGCTCGCACTCGGCGGCGATGACGGCATCGTGCACGTCCTGCGATCGCTGCTGGCCGAGGCGGATCTGCTGATGGCGATCGACGGCTACCCGACGATTGCCGACCTGGGTCCTGACGCATTGCTCAGGCGGCTCTGAACCGCGCGGGCCAGGACTCGCCCCGGGCGCCGACCGGTGCGCCCGGGGCGAGTCCTCCATCCGGGGTTCCCGCAGAGCCGATGCCCACCTCCCCTGCCCGGCGGTATACCCGGAGCGCGCTGAGCAGCACGCCCGTCGCGCGCGCAGCCACCGCCGTCGTGCCGCCGACCAGGGCCGGGGCGCGAGTCCTTGCCGCCGTGGCCGACGCCGGCGCGCTCAGCCGGCGGGCGGTCCGAGACGCCGCCTGAGCTCGAGCGCCAGCTCGACTGCGAGGCGTCGCTCGCCCGGCTCATAACCGAGCAGCTCGGTCGCCCGCACGATGCGTTTGAGGACCGTGTTGCGGTGGGTGTACAGGCGGGCGGCGGCACGCGGCGCGTTCTCGGCCTCCTCGAGATAGACGCGGAGCGTCTCGCGCAGTCGTGCCGCCGTGGGTTCCTCCTCGGCAAGTGGTCCGAGTGTGGTCGCGACGAACTCGGCGGCATGGCGTGGATCCTGCGCAGCGAGCACGGTGACCTCGAGTTCCCGGTAGGAAGCGAGCCGTTCGCTGTCGGGGTTGCCGAGGAGCAGACGGTGCACGGTCAGAGCGGCCTCGTGGCTGGCGCGAAAGCCGGCTATGCCCTGACGAGTGGGGCCGATCGCGGCCCGCAGACTGTCATGGGTCCGCGCCATCGCCGAGCGCAGATCCTCGAGGGGCGGTTCTCCGTTGGTACCGATCCAGGCCCACAGCGTGGTCGTCCCTGCGGGCAGCGTAAGACGCTTGCGTGCGCCTGCGGCGCGGGCGAGCACGAATGCCGCCGACTCCAACGCTCCGTGAGGCGCACCGGGCGGCTCAGCCCAGACGACGACTGCGGTGTGGCTCCGGTCGAGCGCGTAAGCCATCCGCTGACCGGCGACCGCAGGGTCGACGGGCGCGCCGTCCAGGATCAACCGGACGGTCTCGGTGCGCCGGGCGAGCGCGCCGCCGATCACCTCCTCGCGCTCGCGCTGGGCCTCGGCGAGAACGACACGGAGCGTCTGGTCGACGTAGCGGAAGGTGAGCGAGAGCGAGAGCTCGGTGACGCCCATCAGTTCGGGCCCGGGCCCGACGACCTCGTACGCGCAGGCCATCCAGCGTTCGAGCACCACCTGCTGGGCACGCCGGGAGCTCGCGTAGATCGCGTCGAGGTCGATACCTCGACGCGCGATCGTGCGGGCACCGTCGAGGGTCTCGGGCGGGACACCGATCGGCAGGGGTGCCTCCGCGTGCCGCGCACAGGTGAGGAATCGTTCCAGGAGGCTGCGGTGGTTGGCGGTCAGTTCGGCCGCGATCGCGGCGTCGGCCCCGAACGCCGGGACCGCCTCGATTGCGGCAGCGTCCATCTCGGCAAGGGTCTCGTCGAAATCGAGGGCCAGTCGGTCCGCGATCACGGCGACGAGCTCGAGGGTTCGTGCTGTCGGCTTCAGCGTCCTCACATGCGAAGTGTGCCGTCGCACACCACCGCTCCACAAGGCAGGGCATGCGACGCATCCCTGGTGGCAGCGGTGATCAGTTCCACAACCGGCGGGAGCGTCAGCGACTGCAGCCCGCTGGTCATGGAGCGCATCTGCTGTACGCCGACCGCCCAGCTGTTTCGGAGGCCTGTCGGGCCTGGTCACGTGCCGGTTGGCGCGCCTGGGTGTCAAGAGTCGGGGTTCGAGGGTCGGTGGTACGGCCCAGGAGCAGAGGCTGCTCAACTCTCCGTCGACGCGTTCCGCGTAACGCGTTCGGCCAAGGACTCGGCTGCCGCGGCGAGATATGCCCAGGGCCGTTGCCGTCCGCCGCTCACGGCGGCGATTCCGGCCACGTCGTAGCGGGACGTCGCGAGCGACCAGGCGAGGTTGCCCGCCATCAGGTGACCCATGCCCTCCACATAGTGGTCGATGTGCCCGCGCACTTCCGCAGGCACACCCCGTTCGCTCAGCGTCCTGGGAAGGGTGGCGGCGAGCTGGGCGAATCGGGCTGTCCGCGCATTGGCGAGGGCGGCGATGTGCTCGACGGACCGCTCCAGGGAGCAACCCTCCTGTTCGCGGAGGACGATGACGCTGTTGTTCACATCCCCGGCGGCCAGTTCCTTGGCGAGCGAGACGATGTCGTTGACGAAGATCACCACATCGCCGGTGATCTCACGCATCTCCTGGAGTGGGGAAGAGTCGTGCAGCTCGTCCGGCAGGGTGTATCCGCCGCACCTCTCGGTGAAGTCGAGGCAGGGCTGTACGCCTATGGAGTCCCGCCGGACCTTGAGGAGCTGCTCAACAGAAGGCAGGCGGTCGGCGTTCCGGTGGTGTGCTTCCCCTTGATAGGCGGCCATGTAGGCCTGCCAATGTGTACGGAACCGACGCTGCCAGCCGTACGGGGTACCGGCGGTGGCCCGGCGCCAGATGTCTCGGAACCCCTGGACGAGCGGTGGGCCCGCCCTGCCGGACACCGAGGGCGTGCCATCCGCCGTCATGGTCCGTACGAGGGTGGTCACCACATGCTCGATAGCCGCGGGCCGCATCCCCAGCCGACCGTCGAACTGATCGTCGAAGATGAAGAACCATGCGTTGAAGTCGGCCGCGAGCTCAAGGTCGTTGCCTGTGCCGTCGGGATAGAAGTACGCCATCAGCCGCTCGAGCCGCAGCGCGTCGTACTCCGCCGTCTCGGCTTCCCCCGTCAGCAAGCCCGTCTCCTGCAGCCACTGCAGTGTGTGTCGCCGTGCGCGCTCCGCGTGCGGGCTGAAGCGGGCAGGGAACGGGATCCTGATGGCCGCGGTGCGCCGGGTCGGGTCCGAGGGGACCCTGGGAAGGCCGGAAGGGCCGGAAGTCATCGTGTTCGCCATACGCACCCCCTGGGTGTCGCGGCGCATCCCACCGGCTCGGCGGTACTGGTCTGACGCGTTCTCGCCGCCCTACGAGGCTAGGCGCCGCATTGCCCGAGCGACCTTGAGCGACGGGTGTCATGTGGCGTGATACCGGCGTACGCGACCGCGTACGCGCCCCCTGGGGAGGCGCATCGGGAGGTGGGGACAGAGGAACCGCCGTGCGGTTGCCGGTACTACCAGAATCCATTCGTCTCCGCGGGCAAGACTTCCGCTGAGGACTACGGAACGTCTCGGCGGGCGTACGCTTCGCATACTCGGGGACCGACACGCGGCCGAAGGAACGGATGTGGCCTACACGGGAGACCGGCCGGGGCGACCGCGCCGACTGCTACTGGAACGTGACGCGGAACTCGCGGCACTGGATGCCCTGTTGACCGACCTGGGCGCGTCGTTCACCGGGCCGGTCGCACCCTGCACGGGCGGCTTAGTGGCCTTCGCCGGGCCGGCCGGACTCGGCAAGACCACACTCCTCACCGAGGTGCGCAGGAGGGCCGTGGCCCGCGGCTGCACGGTGCTCTTCGCCTGCGGAGGAGAGCAGGAGCAGGGCGTGGCATTCCATGTCGTACGCCAGCTCGTGCAGCCCGTACTTGCGGCAGGTTCCGAGAAGGAACACCGCAAGATGCTGGGCAGTTGGTATGACATCGTCGCCCCTGCTGTGGGTTTGGTGGCGGGGAACGGAAACGTCTCCCCCGATCCGCAGGGGGTACGGGACGGCCTGGACTGGATCGCCACCCGCTTCGCCGTGCAGCACGCGCCGCTGGTGGTCATGCTGGACGACGCCCACTGGGCCGACGCCGAGTCGCTGGCCTGGCTCACCGGCTTCGCGCCGCGGGTCACCGAACTCCCGATGCTCCTCGTCGTGGCCTACCGCTCCGATGAACTCCCCGTCGATGCGGTGGCGTTCGGCAAGCTGGCCGAACGCCTTGGATCGCGCCCCTTCGACCTCATTCCGCTCACCCCCAGCGGTGTCAGCCGCATCGTCCGGGAAACTCTGGGTGAGGAAGCCGATGAGGCGTTCTGCCGCGAGACCTGGGCGGTCACCGGAGGGAACCCTTTCGAGACCGTCGAACTGGTCGCCAAGGTCGCCGATCGCGGGCTGAAGCCGCAGGTCGTACACGTTCCCGAACTGCGGGAACTCGCCTCCGCGGTGAAGGGCGGCGGACTCGTCGAGCGGCTGGAGCGGCTCGGCACCTCCGCCGTCCGGTTCGCCTGGAGTGCCGCCGTGCTGGGCTCCGAGGCATCCCGGAGCCTGGCCGCGAGCGTCGGGGGACTGGGCGAGGCCGAGTCCGCCGACGCCGTCGCCCGGCTGCGCGAGGCCCGCATCCTCGCCGACGCGGCTCCGGACGCCGCCGAAGACGACCGTCTGGAGTTCTTCCACCCGCTGGTCGCCACCGCCGTCTACCGGGCGATACCCGCGGCGTTCCGTGTCGCCATGCACGGCCAGGCCGCCGCGATCGTGTCGAGTGCGGGCCTGGGCGCCACCACGGCTGCCCGGCACCTGCTGGAGATGCACCCCGAGAGCGACCCTTGGGCCGTGCGACAGCTCCGCGAAGCCGCCCGCGAGTACCTCAGGGCAGGTGCTCCCGAGGCCGCCCGGCGCTGCCTCGCCCGGGCGCTCCGCGAGCCACCCGCCCTGGAGGAGCGGGCCGACCTCCTGTTCGAACTCGGCTGCTCCGCCCTGCTGACCGAACCCGCGACCACGGTCAACCATCTGCGGGCCGCACTGGACGAGCCCGTCCTGGACCCCGCACTGCGCGAGGCAATCGTCTACCGGCTGGCACAGGCCCTCGGCCACTCGGACCGGATGGCCGAGGCCGCCGTGACGGTTGCCGAAGCCGCCCGGGGGGCCACCGACACAAGAACGCGGCTGCGCATGCAGGCGGAGCAGTTCATGTGGAACGCCTTCCGGGCCGACGAACAGGACTCGTCGGCCCGCTCGCGCAGGTTGGCCCGGCTTGCCGAGCACCTCACCGGCCGGGGCATCGCGGAGCGGTACATCCTGGGGCTGCGCGCCTGGGACGCCATGGTGCGCGGCGAGCCTGCGGCCACCGCGCTCCACTACGCGGAAGAAGCCCTCGGCGAGGGCCTCAAGTGGACCGACGAGCAGTGGGGTTTCGAGGTCCCGGTCCTGGTCGCCCTCACCTTCATGTACTGCGACCAGCCCGGACGAGCGGAGGAACTCTTCAACAAGGGCATCGCAGAATGCGAGAGCAAGGGCTGGCGCGGCGCCCATCTCTCGTTCGGTTACACGCTTCTGGGCTATATCCGCCATCGTCGCGGACGCCTTGACGAGGCCGAGACCCTGGTCCGCGCCGGACTGCGGATCGCGGACAGGGTCGGGCGCCAGGTGCCCGCACAGTACTTCGCCATCGGCATCCTCATCGAGATCCTGCTCGCCCGCGGCCGCACCCGGGACGCCCAAGAACTCGCCACCACGTACAGCTACGGCGAGGTCGTGCCCAGCGCCGTGGTGTACCCGGACTCCCAGACCGTCTACAGCGAGCTGCTGCTCGCCTTGGGCATGCGGCGGGAAGCTGAGCAGCAGCTCGTCCGGGTCGGCGAGCGGCTCGAACCGCGCGGCATGCGCAACCCCGCCTGGTGCCCCTGGCAGCTCCACCTGGCCCAGGCACTGGAAGCCTCCGACCCGGAACGGGCTCTCGAGCTCGCCTCCGAAGGTGTTCGCAGGGCCCGCCGATTCGGTACCCAGTCCGCCATCGGGCAGGCGTTGCGTGCCATGGCGTCGGTGACCCACGGTGCGGAGCGGGTGACCCTGCTGGCCGAGGCTGTCGTACACCTCGAGCGCTCCCCTTCCGGCTACGACCTGGCGTGTGCGCTGGTGGACCACGGCGTCGCACTGCGCCGTGCCGGGCTGCCGCAGGGCGCCGCCGAGCAGCTTCACCGTGGACTGGAAGGCGCCGTGCAGGGCGGGGCCGACGCCCTCGCGGCGCGGGCCCGCGAGGAGCTGGACGCAGCCGGTCTGTGGCCGCTCCAGCTGCGCACCGCAGCCACGGAGTCGCTCACCGCGCAGGAGCGGACAGTGGCCGAATGGGCCGCTCGCGGGTGGTCGAACGCCCGCATCGCCGAGGCGCTGGGTGCCCAGAACCAGATGGTGACCCGGCTGCTGTCGGACATCTATCGCAAGGTCGGCTCCGATCAGGCGGGACTGCCGAGGCTGATCGGGCTGCAGGGGGGTGCGTCGCCGACACCGCATGGCTGAGCCGTTCGCGTGCGGAGCCAGATGTCCCCTTTCGCCGGCCCGTACGGTGAAGCTGAAGAGGGACTTCTCGAGCCCGGCGAGCAACGCCCGCCGCGACCGGGAAACCCTCGGGCGCAATGCCGCAGCACGCCTTCTCGCCCCTCACCCGTTCCGCACCGGTGTGAGCCCAGGAGCATCGCGGAAAAGGTTGGTGACGATGACCTCCGACAGCCGAACCCCGCAACGGGCCACGCTCGGCACGTGGCCGACCCCGCTCGAACCCATGCCGCGGCTGGCCGGTGCACTCGGCCTCAACCCGGACGACCTGTCGATCAAACGCGACGACCTCACCGGCCTGGGCGGCGGCGGCAACAAGATCCGCAAACTTGAGTGGCTCTGCGGCGCGGCACTGGCCGACGGCGCGACGACCCTTGTGACCACTGGCGCGCCGCAGAGCAACCACGCGCGGTTGACCGCGGCAGCCGGCGCCCGGCTGGGGCTCGACGTCGTCCTCGTGCTCGCCGGCTCAGCCGGCTCGTCGGCCTCCGGCAACCTCGCCCTCGACGGGCTCTTCGGCGCCACGGTCGTGTGGGCCGGTGCCGTCGACGCCGAGGCCCTCCGCTCCGCCGCCGAGCAGGTGGCGGAGCAGTTGCGACGGCGCGGCGCTGTCCCCGTGCTCATCCCCTTCGGTGGTTCGAGCGTGCTCGGTGCGCGCGGGTACGTCGAATGCGGACGCGAACTCCTCACCCAAGCTCCCGACTTGGCGACTGTGGTCGTCGCGCTCGGCTCCGGTGGCACCATGGCCGGCCTGGTCGACGTGCTGGGTCCCGCGCGCGTCCTCGGCGTCCACTGCGGTGCCGTCACCGACCCTGCCCGGACCGTGTCCGAACTGGCCTCCGGCCTGTCCGGCACGCACCGCGCGCCGGAGGAACTCAGGCTCCGGCTCGACCAGGTCGGCGACGGTTACGGTGTTTTGACCGAGCGGGTCATGGCCGCGATGACGCTGGCCGCACGCACCGAAGGCATCGTGCTCGACCCGATCTACACCGGACGCGCGATGGCCGGCCTGATCGCAGCGACCGAAGACGGCGACATCGCTCCTGGACAGCGCACGATCCTTCTGCACTCGGGCGGCCTGCCCGGACTCTTCGGCCACCCGGCGACGCTCGCGCAGGCGGAAGCCGCACTCACCGTCGGAGGCCAGGTCTCCCGGGCTTCTCGAAAGGAGTGACGGCCGGTCGCCCGCGACTCCCTGCTCCGGGCGGCCGCTGTGGGATCAATTGCGCCATATGTACGCAGTGGTAGGGAATCCTAACGAGTTCTTGATGCCTGTCCCCCTATCGGAGTCCCGCCGTTGAGCAGGTGGCGCGGCTTACGCTCGCGCCGTGTTCAACGTGACAGGGATTCTCAAGCGGCTGGTCATCGGCCGGGCCATGCGCAGTGAGGAGCTGGGCGAGACGCTGCTGCCCAAGCGCCTCGCCCTGCCGATCTTCGCTTCCGACCCGCTGTCCTCGGTGGCTTATGCCACCCAGGAGATCCTGCTGGTGCTCACCCTTGGCGGGCTGGCCTATCTGCATTTCACGCCGTGGATCGCGGCCGCGGTCGTCGCGCTGATGACGGTGGTGGTGCTCTCCTACCGCCAGGTCGTGCACGCCTATCCGAGCGGCGGCGGATCGTACGAAGTCGCCTCGACGAACCTGGGCCCCTCCGCCGGCCTGGTGGTCGCTGCCTCGCTGCTGGTCGACTACGTGATGACCGTGGCCGTCTCGGTCGCCTCCGGGGTCGACAACATCATCTCGGCCGTGCCCGCCCTGGTCGACCATCGGGTACTGATGGCGCTCGTCTTCGTCGCCGCCCTGACCGCGATGAACCTGCGCGGGGTGCGCGAATCCGGCCAGGCGTTCGCCGCTCCGACGTATCTGTTCATCGGTGGCGTGCTGATCATGGTCGGCACCGGCCTGCTCCGCTACCTGCTCGGCGACGCACCGGTGGCCGAGAGCGCCGCGTACGGCATCAAGCCGGAGCCCGGGGACGCGAACCTGGCGGGACTGGCCCTGGTGATGCTCGTCCTGCGCGCGTTCTCCAGCGGCTGTACGGCGCTGACCGGTGTGGAGGCAATCTCCAACGGTGTGCCGGCGTTCCGCAAGCCCAAGTCACACAACGCGGCGGCCACCTTGGCCGCGATGGGCATCATCGCCATCACCATGTTCGTCGGCGTCACCACCCTCGCCATCGTCGCCAAGGTGCACATCACCGACGATGCCTGCCGGCTCACCGGTCTGACCGGCGACTGCTCCTCGTACACCCAGCGCACCGTCATCGCCCAGCTCGCGGCCTCCGTCTTCGGCGGCGAGAACAGCGTCGGCTTCTACTTCATCCAGGCAGCCACCGCCCTGGTCCTGATCCTCGCCGCGAACACCGCCTTCAACGGCTTCCCGCTGCTCGCCTCGATCCTCGCCCAGCACCGCTATCTGCCGCGCCAGTTGCACAACCGCGGCGACCGGCTCGCCTTCTCCAACGGAATCCTGGCCCTGGCGATTGTGGCCGGTCTGCTGCTGTGGGCGTACAAGGCGAATGTCACCAGCCTCATCCACCTCTACATCCTGGGCGTGTTCACCTCCTTCACGCTCTCCCAGACCGGCATGGTCCGGCACTGGAACCGTGAACTGCGCACCGAGCCCGACCCCGCCACGCGCCGTCGGCACCAGGTGGCCAGGATCATCAACGCCACCGGCGCGGTCGTCACCTGCCTGGTCCTGGTCATCGTGCTGGCCACCAAGTTCACCCAGGGCGCCTGGCTGGCGGTGCTCGCCGCGATCGTCCTGTTCGTGATGATGCGGGGCATCCGACGTCACTACGATGCCATCGCGGCCGAACTGGCGGTCACCGACCCGCGCAGCGAGATGAAGCCGCCCTCCCGCGTGTTGGCCATCGTGCTGGTCTCCACCATCCACAAGCCCACCCTGCGAGCGCTGGCCTACGCCCGCGCCTTCAGGCCGGACCGCCTGGAAGCACTTACCGTCGCGGTCGACCGCGAGCAGGCCAACGCGCTCCAACGCCAGTGGGAGGACTACGAAATCCCGGTGCCGCTCAAGGTCCTCGACTCCCCGTACCGAGAGATCACGCGGTCGGTCATGGAGTACGTCCGTTCCATCCGGCGCGACAGCCCGCGGGACGTCGTCGCGGTCTTCATCCCCGAGTACGTCGTCGGCCACTGGTGGGAGGCCCTGCTGCACAACCAGTCCGCACTGTGGCTCAAGAGCCGCCTGCTCTTCACCCCCGGCGTCATGGTCACCAGCGTTCCCTGGCAGCTCACCTCCTCCGCGCACGCCGACCACCCGGCCGCCCGTGCTCCCGGCTCGGTCCGCCGCGGAGAACCCACCAAGCCCCACAACAGTGAAGACATCAGCGCACATCAGTAACCGGGCGGTCTCCCGTAACCGGTCCGCACCTGCAATGGGGCAGGCATCGGCTGAGCGACGTTCGTCGCTGCCGCGTGCGACGAAAGTGGGGCGTGGACGGCGGGGTTCGCTGCTTAGGGTTCGGGCGTGGACGCGTCATCGAAGTTCCGGACCGGTTGGCAGTGGCTGGCGGCGCCCGAGTTGTGGTCGCGGCGGCGGACCGCCGGGGAGGCGGTGCTCGCGCTGGTGCTCGGCCTCATGGCGGCAGGGACCGAGGAACTGCTGGGCAGCGAGGGGCTGCGGCTGCTCGCCGTGGGAGCGGCGGCCGCGGTGCTGTCGCTGCTGCGGCGGCGGATGCCCGCGTCGGTGCTGGTGGTGACGAGTGCGCTGGCGTCGCTGCTGAACGGCTTCGCCCCGCTGCTGATGGTCGTGGGGTGGTCGGCGGGTCGCAGGATCGTGGGCGCCGGGCGGACGCTGGCGGCGTTCACCATCGCGTACGTCCTCTTTGACGCCATCGTGCTCCTGGACTCCTGGTCGCAGCAGCCACCGATGAGCCTCGTGCTGTTCACCACCCTGTACTTCCTGGCGACGACGGTCGTACCGGGTCTGGCCAGCCGGTACTGGACGCAACGCAGGACCCTGTTGCATGCGCTGCAGGAGCGCAATGCCCAGCTGCTGCGTGAGCACGCGATGGTGGCGGGGCAGGCGCGGCTGCGTGAGCGGCAGCGGATCGCGCAGGACATGCACGACAGCCTCGGCCACCAGCTGGCGCTGATATCCGTGCACACCGGGGCGCTGGAGGTGGACCCCGAGCTGACGCTGCGGCAGCGGGAGGTGGTCGGGGTGCTGCGGGGCGCATCGGTGACCGCGATGCATGAGCTGCGTGAGGTCGTCGGAATTCTGCGGGACGGGGTCGAAGGGCCCGCGCCGGTGGACGAGTCGGGGCGGTCCGCGCGCGGGACGGCCGGGATCGAGGGGCTCGTCGAGGCGGCGCGGGTGGCGGGGAACACGGTGGGGCTGCGGCGTACGGGCGAGGTGCGGCCGCTCGCCGCGGCGGCCGACCACGCGGCGTACCGCATTGCGCAGGAGGCGCTGACCAATGCGTACAAGCACGCTCCCGGCGCCCCGATCGGTGTGGAGCTGCGGTACGAGCCGGACTCGTTCGTCGTCGAGATCATCAATGGGGCGGCTGGGGGTGTGGCGCCGGGCGAGGTGGTCAGCGGCGGGCAGGGGCTGACCGGGCTGCGTGAGCGGGCGCGGCTGGTCGGCGGCATGGTGCATGCGGGGCCGGCTCACGGCGGGGGTTTCCGGGTGGCGGGGGTGCTGCCGTACGGGGTGGTGGAGGCGGCGCCGTTCGTCGCCGCGGAGGACGACTTCCGCCAGCAGTCGCCGAAGGCCGCTCTCGGGAACGGTGCTCCGGTCATGGACTGGAGTGTCTCCGAGCGGGAGCTGGCGATGGCCGGCCGCGACCGGAGCAGGGGCGGCGGGTGGGCGCTGGGGTGCGGAATCGCACTGGCGGCCCTGCTGGTGCTGGTGGTTGCCGGTATCTTCGGGCTGTTCTTCCTGGTGGGGGCGGCAAACAAGGGGATGATCGACCCGGAGGAGTACGAGCGAGTGCAGATCGGGGCGGACGAGGACGAGGTCCGCGACCAGCTGCCGAGCGGGGACACGATCGTGACGACCGGGCTGGCCGGGACGGGTCCGAAGGAGCCGGCGGGCTCTGCGTGCCTGGTGCTGATGTCCTCGGAGGTGGGGGACGACTTCGACACCGAGCCGGTGTTCCGGTTCTGCTTCAAGGGCGGCAAGCTGATCGAGAAGCAGACCTACGAGGTCAGCCGGTAGGCGGGGCGAGGCGCAGCGAGGTGCAGCGAGGTCCGGGGTGGAAGTGGGGGTGGATGTGACGGGGTCGCCGATACGGGTCGTCGTCGCTGATGACGAGCCGCTGATCAGGGCCGGGATCCGGATGATCCTCACCTCGGACCGCGGGATCGAGGTCGTGGCGGAGGCGGCGAACGGCCGTGAGGCGATCGATCTGGCCCGTTCGCACAGCGCCGATGTGGTGCTGCTCGACATCCAGATGCCGGTGATGGACGGGCTCACCGCGCTGGGGGAGCTGCGCAGGGCTCTCCCCGCGGCGCGGGTGATCGTACTGACGACCTTCGGTGAGCGGGAGAACGTACTGCGGGCGCTGGAGTGCGGGGGTGCGGGGTTTCTGCTGAAGGACACGGCACCCGCGGAGCTGATCCGAGCGGTACGGGCGGCGGCTGCGGGCGATGCCTATCTCTCCCCCGGCGCGACCCGGCATGTGGTGGACCAGCTGGCCTCGGGGCGGGCGGCGGCGCGCGGTGAGGAGGCGCGGGCCCGTGTGGCGGGGCTGAGCGGGCGTGAGCGGGAGGTGCTGGCGCTGCTCGGGGAGGGACTGTCCAACGCTGACGCCGGTCGGCGGCTGCATATGAGCGAGGCCACGGTGAAGACGTACGTGAGCCGGATCCTGGCGAAGCTGGAGTGCGAGAACCGGGTGCAGGCGGCGCTGCTGGCGCGCGACGCGGGGCTGTGAGCGCTGGCTCGCGAAGCGGTACGGGGCGGTGAGTCGGGGATGCTGATCAGGGGATGCTGATCGCCGGATGCCGATCGGGCGATCGTGAACGACGTTTCACGTGGAACATGCGCGTTCGCTGCTTCACGCGAAACGCCCGCGGAGGTGTATCCGTCCATCCCCCGCGGGCGCGCGTGCTCCGTCTGCGCGATCAGGCGGCGAGGCGCGCGGCCAGCTCCTTGCCCTTCTGGGCGGCCTCGCCCAGTGCCTTGGTGCGGGAGGCGTCGGCGAGCGGAATGAGCTCGGCCATCTCCGGCCTCGAGCGAGCCAGCGTCAGCTCGGGGACGATGAAGTCGACCTCGGCACCGAGCATGCCGGTGAACACCTTCTCCAGGTAGTTCTGGACGAACTCGAAGTCCTCGCGCGGGGTACCGGGGGCGTATGAGCCGCCGCGGCTGGCGACGATGGTCACCGGGGTGCCGGCCACCGGGCCGTCGGGGACGCCCGCGTTGTGACCGACGACGATCACCTGGTCCAGCCATGCCTTGAGGGTCGACGGGATCGTGAAGTTGTACATCGGTGCGCCGATCAGAACGGCGTCTGCCGCGTTGAGCTCGGCGGCGAGTTCGGCGCGCAGTGCGTCGTCGACGCCCGCTGAGGCGGCGGCGAAGTCCAGGTGGGGCACGGGGGCGGCGGCGAGGTCGCGGTAGACGACCTTGCCGTCGGGGTGTTGCTCCTGCCAGGCCTGGACGAAGGCTGCGGTGGTATCGCGGGAGGCCGAGCCCTGAGGGAAGACGGCAGAGTCCAGATGCAGCAGCGTGGCCATGAGGTGCTCCAGGGGATGTGTGTTACCGAAATTCCGTACGTACCTATGGATAACATAGTCACTTATTTTTTGTAAGTCCCTTGTGTCGGCGCAGTACCCTGGGGGTATGGCTGAACGGGGCATGGCTGAACACAGCGAGGAAGCGTGCAAGAAGGTCGACGGGGGCATCACCCGCGTCTTCGAGCTGCTCGGCAAGCGCTGGACCGGGCCGATCGTCTCGGTGCTGATGCAGCACGCGGTGCACTTCGCGGAGCTGAGGCGGGCCATTCCGGGCATCAGTGAGCGCATGCTCTCGGACCGGCTGACCGAGCTGGGGGCGGCGGGGCTGGTTGTGCGGGAGGTCGACGAAGGGCCGCCGCTGAGGGTCGCGTACCGGCTGACCGAGGCCGGGGCTGCGATGGAGCCCGCGCTCAAGGAGCTGGCGCTGTGGGCGGAGACGCATCTGGGGCACACCGGCAAGAGCGGCTGCTGAGCCCGATCGGAGCTGCTCCCCACGTTGTCCACAGGGGGAGACGGGTGTCGGCCGGCAGCGGTACGGTCTTTGGCAGTTGATGTTGAAGTTGATGTCGTACGACGACGGGGGAGGCAGCGCTTCATGAGCGAGGCTGAGGCGGTGACGCCGGTGCAGCAACCGGAGTCGGGCGGTGTCGTGGCCGATGGTGGCAACGGGCGCATTCCGACGGTGGCCGGCTTTGCGCGGCGTACGGCGGCGGGGACGGCCGGCGCTCCAAGTGCTGTGCAGTCGCCGAAGGAGAAGGGCAAGGCGCTGCGGGACCGGATCCCGCGGTCCTCGCACGACTCGCTGGTGCTCGCCGTGGAGCGGCCCGGCGCGATCCAGGCCGTCGAGGAGTCCAGCCGGGGCCGGGTACCGGAGCTCACACCGATACGGGTGGGCCGGATGGCCGCCACGCCCTTCGCCTTTCTGCGCGGCTCGGCCGGGCTGATGGCCCATGACCTGGTGGGCACGCCGGTCACCGGGGTGAGCGCGCAGATCTGCGGTGATGCGCACGCGGCGAACTTCGGGCTGTACGGCGACGCGCGCGGCCGCCTCGTCATGGATCTGAACGACTTCGACGAGACCGTCGTCGGCCCGTGGGAGTGGGACCTCAAGCGGCTCGCGGTCTCACTGGTGCTGGCAGGGCGTGTGGCGGGTGCGGACGAAACCGTCTGCCGGGCGGCCGCGTTCGACGCTGTGGGCGCGTACCGGCGCACCATGCGGCTGCTGGCGAAGCTGCCGGCGCTCGACGCGTGGAACGCCATCGCCGACGAGGAGCTCGTTTCTCACACGGACGCGCGGGATCTGCTCGGCACCCTGGAGCGGGTCTCGGCGAAGGCCCGTAACAACACGAGTGCGCGCTTCGCCGCCAAGGCGACGGAGGAGTGCGGCGACGGCGGACGGCGCTTCGTGGACGCGCCACCGGTGCTGAGGCGGGTGCCGGACGCGGAGGCGGCGGCTGTTGCCTCCGCACTCGCGGAGTACCTGGCCACCGTGTCGGAGGACCGGCAGCCGCTGCTCGCGCGCTACACGGTTCATGACGTGGCCTTCCGGGTGGTGGGGACCGGGAGCGTCGGCACCAGGTCGTATGTGGTGCTGCTGCTCGACCACCGGGGAGAGGCGCTGGTGCTCCAGGTGAAGGAGGCGCGGGCCTCGGCACTGCTGCCCTATCTGCCGGCCGCCGGGTTCGCGGTCGGGGATGTGGAGCACGAGGGGCGCCGGGTGGTGCTCGGCCAGAAGCGGATGCAGGTGGTCAGCGACATCCTGCTGGGCTGGACCACGGTGGAAGGACGGCCGTTCCAGGTACGGCAGTTCAGGAACCGCAAGGGCAGTGTGGACCCGGCAGCGCTCGCGCCGGACCAGGTCGACGACTACGGGCGGATGACCGGCGCGCTGCTCGCCAGGGCGCATGCGCACAGCGCCGACCCGCGGCTGATCGCCGGGTACTGCGGCAAGAACGAGGAGCTCGACGAGGCGGTGGCCGGCTTCGCCATGACCTACGCCGACCGTACGGAAGCGGACCACGAGGAGCTTCTGGCGGCGGTCAAGAACGGTCGGATAGCCGCTGAGCTGGGGGTGTGACAGGGTGCGCCGCCGCGCCCGTAGGCTGGACGGGTGACCCAGGATGCACCCGGGGGGCCCACGACCCGGAACGACGAAGAGCAGGACGCGCAGACGCGGCCCGAGGCCCGGCTGGCGAAAGCGGTGCGCGCGGCCGAGCAGGCGCTGATCGAGTTCGAGATCGCACTGGAGACGTTCCGGGTGGAGGTGGAGAACTTCTCCCGACTGCATCACCAGAGGCTCGGTCCGATGTATGCGCGCCTCGACGAGCTGGACGCTCAGATCGCGGAGGCCCGGGCCGCCGCCACCGGCGACCCGGAGGATCTGCGCAAGGCGCAGGAGGCGCGGGCCATGGTGATGCCCATGCCCGGCGTCGACGAGCTCTTCCACGACTGGATGGATTCCGACGGCCTGTCGCCCGAGGCTGCCGCGATGCTGAACGATCAGCCCGTACGGGCGCCGAAGCGGGTGCGGCCGAGCGAGGAGGCACGCAAGCTCTACCGCGAGCTGGCGCGCAAGGCGCATCCGGATCTGGCCCAGGACGAGACTGAGCGGGCGCGGCGTGATGAGTTCATCACGCGGGTGAACGCCGCATACGCGCTCGGGGACGCGGCGATGCTGAAGGAGCTGGCCGAGGAGTGGGCGGCCGGGCCCGTGCCTCCGGAGCAGCAACTCAGCGAGAGTGAGGAGCTCTACGCGCGGCTCGAGTGGCTGTCGCAGCGCAAGGAGCTGCTGACCGCGGTCGCCCAGGAGCTGGAAGAGAGCGCGATCGGCGCCATGCTGCGGATGGCGCCGGACGACCCGGACCGGCTGCTGGAGGAGATCGCCGAGCAGCTGCTGGCACAGGTCGCCGAGCGTGAGGCGGAACTGTCCGGACTGGTGGAGTAGGTTGCTTGAGGCTTTCCAGAAAGCCTCAGGACCCTGCAGCGCACGTACGAGAGAAGGCATGACCCATGAATTTCGCCCCGCTGCCCTCGGTGGACGTCGCGGCGGTACCGTCCGGCGGTCTGGTGCTGGATGTCCGGGAGAACGACGAGTGGGCGGCCGGGCACGTCGACGGCGCGCTGCACGTCCCCATGAGCGACTTCGTGGCCCGCTTCGGTGAAGTGACCGAGGCGGTTGCCGACGGCCGCCGGGCGTATGTGATGTGCCGCGTCGGTGGCCGGTCCGCGCAGGTCACGCAGTATCTGGTGCAGCAGGGCATTGACGCTGTGAACATCGACGGCGGCATGCTCGCCTGGGAGGGCGCCGGACGCCCGATGGTCACTGACAACGGCGGCCCGGCTTCCGTCCTCTGAGGTGCCCCGCTCGTATGTCGGTGAGCCGCTAGCCGAGGGGGTGGGCGGCCAGCAGGTCGCCGAGGGCCTCCTCATGGGCCGCGGCCGGGCCGAGTGAGAGCTCGAGCTGCTTGGCCCATGCGTGGTAGCGGTGCAGTGGATAGTCGGTGTCCGCGCCGAAGCCGCCGTGCAGATGCTGTGCGGTCTGGACGACACGGCGTACGCCCTCCGAGGCCCAGATCTTCGCCACCGCGACATCGCCGGCCACAGGCAGCGGGCCGCCGACCCCCGGGCCGTGCGGCGACGGGGCCAATCTCCAGGCCGCCTGCCAGAGGGTCGCTTCCATCGAGCGGAGATCTATATAGCGGTCGGCTGCCTGGACGGCGACGGCCTGGAACGTCGCGACCGGGAAGCCGAACTGCTCGCGCTTGCCGGTGTATGCACTCGTCATGGAGAGCACGCTCTCGCCGAGTCCGAGCGCGAGTGCGCAGGTCCCGGTGGCGAGGAGCTGGCGCAGCCATTCCCAGGCGCCTTCGGCGTCGATCAGTTCGCTGCTGTCGATCCGTACGAAGTCCAGGCTGACCTCGGCGAAGCGCTCGCCGCTGGTGGAGATCTGCTCGGCGAGAGCGAGGCCTTCCCGGTCCCGGGGGACCAGGGCGAACACGGCATGGCCTTCATCGGTGTGTGCCGGCACGGCGATCCGGTCCGCGGACTGCGCCCAGGGCACGCCTGTCTGCACGCCGTCGAGGACCCAGCCGTCCCTGTGCTCGCTGTCCCGGCGTGCGGTGACGGCGAGCTCGGCGGGGTCATGGCCGGTGCGGCCGTGGGCGCCGACGGTGAGCACCAGCTCGCCGCGGCCGATCCGGGGGAGTATCTCGTCGCTCAACTCCGCCCTGCCGTAACGCTCTACGGCCATGGCGACCGCGCTCGTCTCCAGCAACGGCACCCGTGCCAGCACCTTCGCGGACTCCCGCAGCACCAGGCAGAGCGCTATGGGGTCCAGGCCGGCCCCGCCGTGTTCCGGCGACAGAACCAGACTCAGCAGATCGGTGTCCGCGAGCTTGGCCCACAGAGGCCTGTCGAACTCCTCGGCCACCGCGCCCGGAGTGAGCGCGGGGCTCGGCACTCCGTCCGGCGCGACGCCCGAGAAGACCGCCTTGGCTGCCTCGACGGCCGCCTGCTGCTCCTCGGTGAAGGTGAAGTCCACTGCCTGTCCTCCCATGCACCGGCGCTGCCCGAATCCCTACCTGACGGACCGTCAAGATAGAACAGGTTCTTGAAAAAGAACACAGCCCGGAAAAGGACAGGGCCTCGAAGAAAACGACAGCGAGGTCAGAGGCTCAGTGGTTGTCGGTGGTCGTCAGCGGTCGAAGTCCAACTCCACTTCCGGTGTGGCCGGATGGGACTGGCAGGCCAGTACATAGCCCGCGTCGGTCTCCTCCGGCTCCAGCGCGAAATTGCGGTCCATGCGCACCTCGCCCGAAACCAGGAAGGCTCGGCAAGTGCCGCAGACCCCGCCCTTGCACGCGTACGGCGCGTCCGAGCGGCTGCGCAGCACTGTCTCCAGCAGCGATTCGCCTTCCTGTACCGGCCACTTGCCGGACCGGCCGTCGAGGGTGGCGGTGAGTGAGGCGCGGGCCGGGGCGGTCACCGACGCCGGAGCGGGCGCCGAGCCGTCGTCGACATGGAAGATCTCCTCGTGGATACGGCTCCGGTCCACGCCGAGCCCGCGCAGCGCGCGTTCGGCGCCCTGGACCAGGCCGAACGGGCCGCACAGGAACCAGCCGTCCACATCCGCCACCGGAAGCAGGGCCGGCAGCAGCCCGGTCAGCCGCTCCTGGTCCAGGCGTCCGGACGGCAGGCCTGACTGCTGTTCCTCCCGGGAAAGCACAGTGACCAACTGAAAGCGGTCCGGGAAGCGGTCCTTCAGATCGGCGACCTCATCCAGGAACATCGTGGACGCCGCGGTGCGGTCGCTTCGTATCAGACAGAACCGCGCCTCCGGCTCCCGCGCCAGCAGCGTCGCCGCCATCGACAGCACCGGGGTGATGCCGCTGCCGCCGACGACCGCGGCGAAGTGCCCGGGACGCGGCGCGAGGAGGAACCTGCCCATCGGGGGCATCACCTCGACGGTGTCGCCCACGACGAGCTCCTTGAGCGCATACGTCGAGAACTCGCCGCCGTCGACCAGCCGGATGCCCACGCGCAGTACCGGATCACTGCCGGCCGGGGCGGCCGGAGCGCAGATGGAGTACGTACGACGGATCTCCTGGCCCTGCACGAGCCTGCGCAGAGCGAGATGCTGACCGGGGGTGTGGCGGAAGGTCTCCCGCAGCTCGGGCGGCACCTGGAGAGTGACAGCGACCGAGTCGTCCGTGAGCTGTTCGACCTCGCTGACCCGGAGCGGATGGAACATCTACAACTCCTTGAAGTGGTCGAAGGGTTCGCGGCAGGCGACACAGCGGCGCAGTGCCTTGCAGGCGGTGGAGGAGAACCTGCTGAGCAGCTCGGTGTCGGTCGATCCGCAGTGTGGGCAGCGCACGGAGAGAGTGAGCGGCACCGGTCCCTCCGCCGCGTGTGAGCGGGGTGGGGCTATTCCGAACTCGGCGAGCTTGCGCCGTCCTTCCGCGCTGATGTCGTCCGTGGACCAGGCCGGGGAGAGGACCTTGATCACCGAAACATCCGGTATCCCGTGGCTGTGCAGCACCTGCTCGATGTCCGAGGTCATGGCCTCGATCGCCGGGCAGCCGGTGTACGTGGGGGTCAGCTCGACCTCTACCCTGCCGGGTCCGAGGATCTGGACTCCGCGGAGCACGCCGAGCTCCTCCAGTGTCAGCACCGGCAGCTCCGGGTCGGGCACGGAGCCGGCGAGCCTGCGCAGCTCGGCCTCGAGCCGCGTATCGGTCCCGGTTGTGGCCCCTGTCGCGGTCCCGGTCTCAGCTGCGGTCACCTCGGTCACCATGACGCCCCCGGATGGCTGCGATGCAGATGCTGCATCTCGGCAAGCATCAGCCCGAAGGACTCGGTGTGCAGACCCTGCCGTCCCGCGCCCGCCGACCATCCGCCGGACCGCGGCCCGTCGGGCACGGCCAGTGTCGCGCGCTCCAGGACCGCGGTGACGGTCTCGAGCCAGCTGTCCTGCAACGACTGCCAGTCGATGTCCAGCCCGTCGACCGGCTGGAACATCTCGCCGGTGAACCGCCACAGCGCGTCGCACGCCCGCTGCATCCGCTCATGGCTCTCGTCGGTGCCGTCACCGAGCCGCTCGGTCCAGTGCTCGGCGTGGTCCTGGTGGTACGCGACCTCCTTGACCGCCTTCGCCGCGAGCCCGGCGAACTCACTGTCCCCGGTCGCCAGCCGTCCGTACAGCAGGCGCTGGTAGACGGAGAAGTAGAGCTGGCGGGCGATGGTGTGTGCGAAGTCGCCGTTCGGCTGCTCGACCAGCTGGAGATTGCGGAAGGCCCGCTCCTCGCGCAGATACGCCAGCTCGTCCTCGTCCCCGACGAGGGAGAGCAGCACCCGCGCCTGGCCCAGCAGGTCCAGCGCGATATTGGCGAGGGCGACCTCCTCCTCCAGTACGGGCGCGTGGCCCGCCCACTCCCCCAGCCGGTGCGAGAGCACCAGCGCGTCGTCGCCGAGAGCGAGTGCCGCGGCATTCACCGTCGTGGTCACAGGTGCTTCACCCCTTCCGGGATCTCGTAGAAGGTCGGGTGCCGGTAGGGCTTGTCGCCGGCCGGCTCGAAGAAGGAGTCCTTCTCGTCCGGCGAGGAGGCCGTGATCTCCGTGGACGGCACCACCCAGATCGAGACGCCTTCGTTCCGCCGGGTGTAGAGATCGCGGGCGTTGCGCAGGGCCATCTCCGCGTCCGGGGCGTGCAGGCTTCCCGCGTGGGTGTGGGACAGCCCCCTGCGTGAGCGGACAAAGACCTCCCACAGCGGCCAGTCGGTCGAGCTGCTCATGCCGTCGCCTCCCCGGGCTTCACGTGCTGTGCTTGGTGCTTCGTGGCATACGCCGCGGCCGCGTCCCGAACCCAGGCACCCTCTTCGTGCGCCTGGCGGCGCTGGGTGATCCGCTGTTCGTTGCAGGGCCCGTTGCCCTTGAGGACTTCCTGGAACTCGGCCCAGTCGATCGCGCCGAAGTCGTGGTGTCCCCGCTCCTCGTTCCACCGCAGATCGGGGTCGGGGAGGGTGAGGCCCAGGGCTTCGGCCTGCGGGACGCAGATGTCGACGAAGCGCTGGCGCAGCTCGTCGTTGGAGTGCCGCTTGATCTTCCACGCCATGGACTGCGTCGAATGCGCCGACTCGTCGTCCGGCGGGCCGAACATCATCAGTGACGGCCACCACCAGCGGTCCACCGCGTCCTGCGCCATCTCGTGCTGCGCGGGCGTCCCGCGGGAGAGGGTGAGCAGCAGCTCGTACCCCTGCCGCTGGTGGAAGGACTCCTCCTTGCAGATCCGGACCATGGCGCGGGCGTACGGGCCGTAGGAGCAGCGGCAGAGCGGCACCTGGTTGGTGATCGCCGCGCCGTCCACCAGCCACCCGATCGCGCCGACATCGGACCAGGTCAGCGTGGGGTAGTTGAAGATCGAGGAGTATCTCTGGCGGCCGGCGTGGAGCTTGTCGAGCAGCTCCTCGCGGCTCGTGCCCAGCGTTTCGGCGGCGCTGTACAGGTACAGCCCGTGGCCCGCTTCGTCCTGCACCTTGGCCATCAGGATCGCCTTGCGACGAAGCGAGGGCGCCCGGGTGATCCAGTTCGCCTCGGGCTGCATTCCGATGATCTCGGAGTGGGCGTGCTGCGCCATCTGGCGCACCAGCGTGGCCCGGTACGCGTCCGGCATCCAGTCGCGTGGCTCGATGCGCTCGTCGGCGGCCACGGCGGCGTCAAAAACCGCCTCGTACGTATCCGCAGTCACTGCCGTCATCCGGGCCCCCTACCGACCGATCGTTCGGTTCATTGGCTTCAATGGTGAGTCGACGGCCCGTAGGGTGTCAACCCTGTGGATAACTGAGGTGGACCGATGGAGATCGGGGCGGGATGGACTCCTACGAGGACGAGGACGTCGAACGCGCCAGGAGCCTGAGCTCCGGGCCGCCGCCCGGAGGCGCTCCCGAGCCCGCTGACCAGCCCGAATCCCCGACCGAGCCGGAGTCCGACCCCGAGCCGGAGTCCGAGCCGGAGCCGGAGCCGGAGTCCGAGTCCGAGCCCGGGCCGCAGCCCCAGTTTGAGTCCCAGCTCCGGTTCGAGTCCGAGCCCGCCCCCACGAGTGGCATGGCGGCGCTCTCCCTCCCCTACCAGGTGGCCGCCGCCGTCTCGCTCGCGATGATCGGTGCCCTCGCCTGCGTCCACCTGGCCATGGTGTTTCTGCACGTCGCCCCTTCCAACACCGTGACCAAGCAGTACGGCGAGGCGGTCGACGGCTGGGTCTATCCCGAGTTCGAGCAGAACTGGAAGCTCTTCGCCCCCAATCCACTCCAGCAGAACGTCGCCGTGCAGGTCAGAGCCGAGTTCACCGTTTCCGACGGCAGCCGCAGGAGCAGTGACTGGATCGACCTCACCGACGAGGACGGCGAGGCGATCCGCGGCAACCTCCTCCCCAGCCATGTCCAGCAGAACGAGCTGCGCCGGGCCTGGGACTTCTACGTCAATGCGCACGACAGCGAGAACCGCCCCAACGGTCTGCGCGGCCAGCTCTCCGAGAGCTATGTCCGCCGCATCGTGATGCAGCGACTGGATGCGCACGATCTGGGCGGCCCCGTCGAGCGGATCCAGCTCAGGTCCTCGACCCGCTCGGTCAAGGCCCCGGAGTGGAGCGACGAGAAGATGGACACCCGCCCCGCCCACCGGATCCTGCCCTGGTGGACGGTGACTGCCGCTGATCTCCCCGGGGGAGTCCGTAACGGTCGTACGGAGGCGGGCACGTGAACAAAACCGTCGACGGCCGGCTCGCCCGCACCGTCCAGCGTGTCACCTCCACCGCCCTCGGTCCGTACCAGAGCGCGACCATACGGATCGGCTTCGCCGTCGGCTGGCTGCTCTTCCTCCTGCGCGAGCTGCCCAACCGCCATGAGATGTACGGGCCCAACGGTCCGTGGAGCTGGGAGATGTCGCGGCAGCTCATCGCGGGCAATGAAGCCTTCACCGCGCTCATGTGGTCGGACAACACCCTCTGGTTTGAGATCGTGTACGGCGTCGCTGTGCTGTCCAGCGTGCTGCTGATGCTCGGCTGGCGTACCCGCACCATGTCGGTGCTCTTCATGATCGGCGTACTGTCACTGCAGAACCGTTCCATCTTCATGGGCGACGGCGGCGACAACGTCATCCATCTGATGGCGATCTATCTTGTCCTGACGCGCTGCGGACAGATCTGGTCCCTGGACGCACGCCGAGCCGCCCGGGCAGCAGCGGCGGCAGTCCCCGGCCTGCCGCCCCGCGACCGGGTCGGCCCCGCGCTCTGGGTGGTCCTGGGATTCGGCCTGGTCATCGCCACCTTCCTGAACCAGACCGGCTCCTTGGTACTGCTGCTTCTCTGGGGACTGTGGGTGGTGCAGGGGCTCTGGTGGATGGTGAGCCGGTACGCCCCGTCCAGCGAGCCGCGAACCCTGCTGGATGTTCTCGCCAACCTCGCGCACAACGCCGCGCTCGTCGTGATCATGGCCGAGGTCTGTCTGATCTATGCGACGGCGGGCTGGTACAAGATCCAGGGCTCGCGCTGGCAGGACGGCACCGCGCTCTACTACCCGCTCAAGCTCGACTACTTCACGCCGTGGCCGGCCCTGTCCGACCTCCTGGCCTCCAGCGGCGTGATGGTGATGGTGCTGACGTACGGCACGGTCATCGTGCAGGTCGCCTTCCCCTTCACGCTCTTCAACCGTCGCGTCAAGAACGTCCTGCTGGCGGCCATGATGATGGAGCACGCCGCGATCGCCGTGCTGCTCGGACTGCCGTTCTTCTCGCTCGCGATGATCGCCGCCGACGCGGTCTTCCTGCCGACCGCCTTCCTGGTCTGGCTCGGCGGCCGGGCCGTGCGGGGGCGGGACCGGCTGTTCTCTCGGGTGGACGTGACGCCGCGGCAGCGGCAGGGAAGCCAGGAGCAGCCCCGTACGCTCGTTGGGTGAGTACCACCGAAGAACCGATTCAGTACGACGAGGCTGCCTTCTTCCCGGGCAAGCAGAGCGTCCCGGACGAGGTCGGCGTCGGGCCGCACCCGAGGCCGTGGCCGCAGGACGCGCGGTATGACCCCGAGCTACTGGCCGAGGGCGACCGGCGCAATGTTGTCGACGAGTACCGGTACTGGACGCGCGAGGCAATCGTCGCTGACCTGGACACACGGCGGCACGACTTCCATGTGGCCGTGGAGAACTGGGGTCACGACTTCAACATCGGTTCTGTGGTGCGTACCGCCAACGCTTTCCTGGCGAAGGAGATCCACATCGTCGGCCGGCGACGCTGGAACCGGCGCGGGGCCATGGTCACCGACCGGTACCAGCATGTGCGGCACCACCCGGACACTGAGTCGCTGACCGCCTGGGCGGCGGCCAAGGGTCTGCCGATCATCGGGATCGACAATCTGCCGGGGTCGGTGCCGCTGGAGCGGACCGAGCTGCCACGGCGGTGTGTGCTGCTCTTCGGACAGGAGGGGCCCGGGCTGACGGAGGAGGCGCGCAGGCACGCGGCGATGGTGTGCTCGATCGCGCAGTTCGGCTCGACCCGCTCGATCAACGCGGGCGCGGCGGCGGCGATCGCCATGCATGCGTGGGTGCAGCGTTACGCGGAGATCCCGTCACCGTAGGGGCATGTGTGAGCGGAGGCGAGGCGGTGACCCGTACCCGTCCTACCGGGTCACCGCCTGTCCTGCCGTCACGCTCGCCGTTACGCCCGTCGTCACGCCTGGCGGCGGACCTCCACCACACGGAATCGGTTCGAGACGAAAGCTCCGTCACACAGTGCCGCGTTCGCCGCCGGGTTGCCGCCCGAGCCGTGGAAGTCGGAGAACGCCGCGGTCTGGTTGACGTACACCCCGCCCGTCAGATTCAGCGAGAGCTGAGCCGACTCCTCCAGGCAGATGTCCTCGATCGCGCGCTCCGTCTCCGTCGAGGTGGTGTACGCGCCGACCGTCATCGCGCCCTTGTCGCGGACCGTGCGCCGCAGCAGCTCCAGCGCGTCCGCCGTCGAGTCCACGGCGACCGCGAACGAGACCGGGCCGAAGCACTCCGACAGATACACCGATTCGGCGTCTGGCTTGGCGCCGTCGAGCTTGACCACGACCGGCGTACGGACGACGGCATCCGGGAAGTCGGGGTTGGTGATCTTCCGTGAGGGCAGAGCCACTTCGCCCAGTCCGGAGGCCGCCTCCAGGCGCCCCTTCACATCAGGGTTGACCAGCGCACCCAGCAGGGCGTTCGCGCGGGCGTCGTCGCCGAGCAGGCCGCCCACCGAGGCCGCGATATCGGCGACCACCTCGTCGTACGACTTGGGTCCGACGTCCGTCGTGATGCCATCTCTCGAGATGAGGAGGTTCTGCGGGGTGGTGCACATCTGGCCGCTGTACAGCGACAGCGAGAAGGCCAGGTTGGAGAGCATCCCCTTGTAGTTGTCGGTGGAGTCGATGACGACGGTGTTGACGCCGGCCTTCTCGGTGTAGACCTGCGCCTGGCGGGCGTTGGCCTCCAGCCAGTCGCCGAACCCGGTCGACCCCGTGTAGTCGATGATCTTGATCTCGGGGCGTACCGCGAGGGTCTTGGCGATCCCCTCGCCCGGACGCTCGGCGGCCAGGCAGACCAGGTTCGGATCGAACCCCGCTTCGGAGAGCACCTCGCGGGCCACGCGAACCGTGAGCGCGAGCGGCAGCACCGCGCGGGGGTGCGGCTTGACCAGGACAGGGTTGCCGGTGGCCAGGGAGGCGAACAGCCCCGGGTAGCCGTTCCACGTCGGGAAGGTGTTGCAGCCGATCAGCAGGGCGATGCCGCGCCCCGCGGTGGTGAAGGTCTTCCGCAGCTCCAGGGGGTCGCGCTTGCCCTGCGGCTTGGACCACTCGGCGGCGGTCGGCGTGCGGGTCTGCTCCGCATAGGCGTAGGCCACGGCCTCCAGGCCGCGGTCCTGGGCGTGCGGGCCGCCCGCCTGGAAGGCCATCATGAAGGCCTGGCCGCTGGTGTGCATCACCGCGTGCGCGAATTCATGGGTGCGGGCGCTGATGCGGGACAGGATCTCCACGCAGACCAGAGCCCGCATCTCGGGGCCGGCCTCGCGCCAGGCGCCCATGCCCGCGCGCATCGCGGGCAGCAGTACATCCAGGTCCGGGTGCGGATACTCGATGCCCAACTCCGGTCCGTACGGCGAGACTTCGCCGCCCGTCCAGTCGTCCGTGCCCGGCTGGTCCAGCTCGAAGCGGGAGCCGCGAAGGGCCTCGAAGGCCGCTAGCCCGTCGGCCGGCGCGCTGTCGCCGTACGCCTTGGGGTGCTCGGGATGCGGGGACCAGTACGCGCGGGTGCGGATCGCTTCGAGGGCCTGGTCGAGCGTGGGCCGGTGGGTCTCGGTCAGCTGCATGAAGGACCAACTCCTCGTCGAGCTGGGCAGGGAAGGATTGACAGAGTTAGAGTAACCGAACGATCGGTCGGTACAAGGGGACCTGTCAAACCTGTGGACAACTCATCGGGGAGGATCACTCCCATGACCGCCATCGAGCCCATCGACGCCGTCGACGAGAGCCGTACCGTCGCCGTCGTCGGCACCGGCACCATGGGGCAGGGCATTGCCCAGGTCGCCCTTGTCGCCGGCCATCCCGTACGTCTCTACGACGCCGTTCCCGGGCGGGCGGGCCAGGCCGCGGAAGCCATCGGCGCGCGCCTCGACCGGCTGGTCGAGAAGGGCCGGATGGACGCCGTCGAGCGCGACGCCGCCCGCGGGCGGCTGCGGCCGGCCGCCGATCTTGCCGAGCTCGCCGATGCGGCGCTCGTCGTCGAGGCGGTCCTCGAGCAGCTCGTGGTCAAGCAGGAGCTGTTCGCGGCGCTGGAGAAGATCGTCGCGGACGACTGTCTGCTCGCCACCAACACCTCCTCGCTCTCCGTCACGGCCGTCGCGGGCGCTCTGGAGCGCCCCGGCCGCTTCGTCGGACTGCACTTCTTCAATCCGGCGCCCCTGCTCCCCCTCGTCGAGGTCGTCAGCGGCCATGCGACCGACGAGGAGGCGGCCACGCGCGCGTGGGCGACGGCGGCGGCCTGGGGCAAGACTCCGGTGCGCTGTGCCGACACCCCCGGTTTCATCGTGAACCGCGTCGCCCGCCCCTTCTACGCGGAAGCCTTCGCGGTGTACGAGGAGCAGGGCGCCGATCCGGCCACCATCGACGCGGTGCTCAGAGAGTCCGGCGGCTTCAGAATGGGCCCCTTCGAGCTCACCGATCTGATCGGCCAGGACGTCAACGAGGCCGTCACACGTTCCGTCTGGGAGTCCTTCTTCCACAGCCCCAAGTTCCTCCCTTCCCTCGCGCAGTGCCGTCTTGTCGAGTCGCGCCGCCTGGGCCGGAAGTCCGGCCACGGCTGGTTCTCGCACGCCCAAGAGGCGACAAAGCCCGCGCCGCACACCGCGGAGCCGGCGGACGCCCCCGAGTCCGTCGTGGTCGAGGGTGATCTGGGGCCGGCCGGGGAGCTGATCGCGATGATCAGGGAAGCGGGCATCACGGTGCGGCACGAGGACGACGACAAGGGGACGCGGCTGGTCCTGCCCAGCGGAGGCCAGCTGGTCCTCGCCGACGGCCAGACGTCCGCCGAATTCCGCGATGTCGTCTACTTCGATCTGGCACTCGACTACCGGTCCGCGACCCGGATCGCCCTGTCCGCCGCCGACAGCGTCGAGGAGCAAACGCTCAAACAGGCGACTGGCCTCTTCCAGGCGCTCGGGAAGCAGGTCAGCGTCATCGGTGACATACCGGGCATGATCGTCGCCCGTACCGTCGCGATGCTCGGCGACCTGGCGCTGGACGCGGTCGCCAAGGGGGTCGCGACCAGGGAGGACATCGACACGGCGATGCGCCTCGGGGTCAACTACCCCCTGGGGCCGGTCGAATGGAACGAAAGACTTGGACGTGACTGGGCGTGGGAGCTGCTCGGCAACCTTCATGAGAGCGTGCCGACCGGACGCTACGCCCGGTCCCTCGCGCTCCATCAGTGGTCCTACGAGACCTCACAGGAGGACGCCTCATGACCACCGCCAAGCGCGATACGTACACCCCCGAGACGCTGCTGACCGTCGCCGTTCGGATCTTCAACGAGCGCGGGTACGACGGCACGTCCATGGAGCACCTCTCCAAGGCGGCCGGCATCTCCAAGTCCTCGATCTACCACCATGTCGCCGGCAAGGAGGAGCTGCTGCGCCGTGCGGTCAGCCGGGCGCTCGACTCGCTCTTCGCCATCCTTGACGAGCCGGGCGCCGTACGGGGACGGGCCATCGAGCGGGTCGAGTATGTGACCCGGCGCACCGTGGAGGTGCTGATGGCCGAGCTGCCCTATGTGACGCTGCTGCTGCGCGTACGGGGCAACACAAAGACCGAGCGGTGGGCGATGGAGCGGCGCCGCGAGTTCGACCAGCGGGTTGCCGATCTGCTCAAGGCTGCCGCGGCGGACGGTGATCTCCGCGCGGACATGGACATCCGGCTGGCGACCCGGTTGCTCTTCGGCATGGTGAACTCCCTGGTGGAGTGGTACCGGCCGCATGCGGGTGGCGGCTACGACGGCGATCAGGTTGCCGAGGCGGTCGTACGACTGGCCTTCGACGGGCTGCGGACGGGCTCCTAGAGCCGACTGAGCCGGCGCGGGGCCGACTGGGCCGACTGTGCCGTGGAGTCAAGGCTCATTGAGCCGACCGGGCCCACTGAACCGACCGATACCCAGCCGGGCCTACAGGAGCGGCTCGGCGTCCGGAGGCGGCTCCGCGATCTGCCCCGGGCCCGGATCGAGATCCGTCTCCTCGAAGACCAGCAGCGTGCGCGTGGACAGCACTTCCGGGATGGACTGGAGCCTGGTCAGGACGAGCTCGCGCAGCGTGCGGTTGTCCGGGGTGTGCACCAACAGGAGTACGTCGAAGTCTCCGCTGACCAGCGCGATATGGGTGGCGCCGGGCAGCGCCTGCAGCTGCTCGCGCACCGTGCGCCAGGAGTTCTGCACGATCTTGAGCGTGATGTAGGCGGAGGCACCCTGACCTGCCCGCTCATGGTTGACGCGCGCGCTGAAGCCGCGGATCACACCGTCGTCGATGAGCCTGTTGATACGGGCGTAGGCATTCGCGCGGGAGACATGGACCCGTTCAGCCACGGAGCGGATCGAGGCGCGACCGTCCGATTGCAGGATGCGCAGGATGTCTCGGTCGATGGCGTCGAGCGGTCGCGCTGGAGGAGTCTGCTCCGCGCGGTCACCACCCTCGGCCATTTGTTCAGCTGCCATATCCCCCCGCCTCCCTGGCATGGACGACCTGTCTCCATCTCAGGCTGTGGAGAACCGTTTGTCCACAGGCTGAAGGCGCCTGTAGCCAAAATGCGTCCACGACCGAACAATCGGTAGGTGAGGCGCGACACACTCGCGCCACTTCGTCATTGCTTTCGTCGTCGCTCCCACGAGGAGGTGCTCGCGTTGAGAAAGAGCAGCATGACGGTCCAAGAGCTGCCCGGTGCCGCTGACGCCTACCGGCCCACCCCGCCTCCGGCGTGGAAGCCCCGGACCGACCCCGCACCACTGCTCCCGGACCCGGAGCCGTACCGCGTGCTCGGCACAGACGCCGCAGCCGGTGCCGACCCCGAGCTGCTGCTGCGGCTGTACGCGCAGCTGGTGCGCGGCCGCAGGTACAACGTCCAGGCGACCGCCCTGACGAAGCAGGGCCGGCTGGCCGTCTACCCGTCGAGCACCGGGCAGGAGGCGTGCGAGGTGGCGGCTGCGCTGGCGCTGGAGGAGCGGGACTGGCTCTTCCCCAGCTACCGCGACACCCTCGCGGCCGTGGCGCGCGGCCTCGACCCCGTACAGGCGCTGACGCTGCTGCGCGGCGACTGGCACACCGGATACGACCCGCGTGAGCACCGCATAGCGCCCCTGTGCACGCCCCTCGCCACGCAGCTGCCGCACGCCGTGGGCCTGGCGCACGCCGCCCGGCTCAAGGGCGACGACGTCGTCGCGCTCGCCATGGTCGGCGACGGCGGCACCAGCGAGGGCGACTTCCACGAGGCGCTGAACTTCGCCGCCGTATGGCGGGCCCCCGTCGTCTTCCTCGTCCAGAACAACGGCTTCGCCATCTCGGTCCCGCTGGCCAAGCAGACCGCGGCCCCTTCGCTGGCCCACAAGGCCGTGGGGTACGGAATGCCCGGCCGGCTCGTCGACGGCAACGACGCGGCCGCGGTGCACGAGGTGCTCGGTGAGGCCGTGGCGCGGGCCAGGCGCGGGGGCGGTCCGACGCTGATCGAGGCCGTGACGTACCGCATCGACGCCCATACGAACGCCGACGACGCGACCCGCTACCGGGGCGAGAGCGAGGTCGAGACCTGGCGTGCACACGATCCGATCCGGCTGCTGGAGCGGGAGTTGACGGAGCGAGGGCTGCTCGACGAGGACGGCATACGGGCGGCTGCCGAGGCGGCCGAGACGATGGCCGCGGATCTGCGCGAGCGGATGAACGCAGACCCGGTACTCGACCCGATGGACCTTTTCGAGCATGTCTACGCCGAGCAGACGAGCCAGCTGCGGGAGCAGTCGGCACAGCTGCGGGCCGAGCTGGACGCGGAGGGAGAGGCGCGATGACCACGGCCGCGGTGAAGCCCGCTTCCATGGCTCAGGCCCTGCAGCGCGCGATGCGCGACGCGATGGCCGAGGACCCGGCCGTTCATGTGCTGGGGGAGGACGTCGGCGCGCTCGGCGGGGTCTTCCGGGTCACGGACGGGCTCGCCAAAGAGTTCGGCGAGGACCGCTGTACCGACACTCCGCTCGCGGAGGCGGGCATCCTTGGCACCGCTGTCGGCATGGCGATGTACGGGCTGCGGCCGGTCGTCGAGATGCAGTTCGACGCCTTCGCCTATCCGGCGTTCGAGCAGCTGATCAGCCATGTGGCGCGGATGCGGAACCGCACCCGGGGCGGGATGCCGCTGCCGATCACCGTGCGCGTGCCGTACGGCGGCGGAATCGGCGGCGTCGAGCACCACAGCGACTCGTCCGAGGCGTACTACATGGCGACTCCGGGGCTCCATGTCGTCGCGCCGTCTACGGTCGACGACGCTTACGGGCTGCTGCGGGCCGCGATCGCCTCCGACGACCCGGTGGTCTTCCTGGAGCCGAAGCGGCTGTACTGGTCGAAGGCGCAGTGGTCGCCGGAAGCGCCGTCCGTGGTCGAACCGATAGGCCGGGCCGTCGTCCGGCGTCCCGGGCGCAGCGCCACGCTCATCACGTACGGGCCGTCCGTGCCGGTCTGCATGGAGGCGGCGGAGGCCGCCGCGGCCGAGGGCTGGGACCTGGAAGTCGTCGATCTCCGCTCGCTGGTGCCCTTCGACGACGAGACTGTCTGCGCGTCCGTGCGGCGCACGGGCCGGGCGGTCGTCGTCCACGAGTCCACCGGCTTCGGCGGTCCCGGAGGGGAGATCGCCGCGCGGGTGACCGAGCGCTGCTTCCACCATCTGGAGGCGCCGGTGCTGCGGGTCGCGGGGTTCGACATTCCGTATCCGCCGCCGATGCTCGAACGGCATCATTTGCCGGGAGTGGACCGAGTGCTGGACGCGGTGGCGCGGCTGCAGTGGGAGGCGGGGAGCTGATGGCCCAGGTGCTCGAATTCAAGCTCCCCGACCTCGGGGAGGGGCTGACCGAGGCGGAGATCGTCCGCTGGCTGGTGGCCGTGGGCGATGTCGTCGCCATCGACCAGCCGGTCGTCGAGGTCGAGACGGCCAAGGCGATGGTGGAAGTGCCGTGCCCGTACGGGGGTGTGGTGACCGCGCGCTTCGGCGAGGAGGGCACGGAACTGCCGGTCGGGGCGCCCTTGCTGACAGTCGCGGTCGGTGCGATGGAATCGAACGGATCCGCGGGAGCTTCGGGCTCGTCCGACTCCTCGGGATCCGCCGGCGAATCGTCCGGCAATGTGCTGGTCGGCTATGGGACGGGGGCGCCGGCTGCGCGCAGGCGCCGTATCCGGCCTGCCGTGCCGACTGCCGCCGCGCCTGTCACAGCTCCGGCGGCCGCCCCGGCTCCGGCGCCTGTTGAGGCGCCCGTCGAGGCTCCGGTGTCCGTTGGGGACGTGACGCAGGGCGGGCCCGTGCCCGTCATCTCGCCGCTCGTCCGCAGGCTCGCCCGTGAACACGGTCTCGATCTGCGCCGGTTGACCGGGTCGGGGCCGGACGGTCTGATCCTGCGTGCCGATGTCGAGCACGCCATGCGGGCCGCCGAGACGACTGCCGCGCCGGAGCCTGCCGTGGCAGCCACCGCGGCCGCCACCGGAACGCGCGGTGAGCGTGTACCGCTGCGTGGCATCCGCGGGGTCGTGGCCGACAAGCTGTCCCGCAGCCGGCGCGAGATACCGGACGCCACCTGCTGGGTCGACGCTGACGCGACCGAGCTGATGGCCGCGCGAGCCTCGATGAACGCCGCGGGCGGTCCGAAGATCTCGCTTCTGGCGCTGCTCGCCCGGATCTGTACCGCCGCGCTCGCCCGCCACCCGGAGCTCAACTCCACAGTGGACATGGAGGCCAGGGAGATTGTGCGCCTGCCCGAGGTGCACCTCGGGTTCGCGGCGCAGACCGAGCGAGGCCTGGTCGTCCCCGTCGTACGGGATGCGCACAGCCGCTCGGCCGAGTCGCTGACCGTGGAGTTCGGGCGTCTGACGGATGCTGCCAGGGACGGGACGCTGACTCCGGCGGATCTGACCGGCGGGACGTTCACGCTGAACAACTACGGGGTCTTCGGCGTCGACGGCTCCACGCCGATCATCAATCACCCGGAGGCGGCCATGCTCGGCGTCGGCCGGATCGTGCCGAAGCCATGGGTGCACCAGGGCGAGCTGGCTGTCCGCCAGGTCGTCCAGCTGTCGCTGACCTTCGACCACCGGGTCTGCGACGGCGGCACGGCAGGCGGTTTCCTGCGGTATGTGGCCGACTGCGTGGAGCATCCGGCGGTGCTGCTGCGCAACCTGTAGATCCACCGGACGGTCCACCCCGTCCACATACCAAGAGAGATCCAAACGGGGCTCCCCGCCCAAGCGATCGCGGCCCATACTGCAGGGATGACCGCGTATGACGCCATCGTGCTCGCCGGAGGTGCCGCGAAGCGGCTGGGCGGGGCCGACAAGCCTGCGGTGAGCGTGGGTGGGCGGGCCCTGCTCGACCGTGTGCTCGGGGTGTGCCGCGACGCGGGGCGCACCGTTGTCGTCGGTGGACGCCGGGTCACCGTGCGGCCCGTGGTCTGGGCGCGCGAGGAGCCCCCGGGCGGTGGGCCGCTCGCCGCGCTGGACGCCGGCGTGCGGCAGATCGGGGCACCGGCCGTCCTGGTGCTCTCCGCCGATCTGCCGTTCCTGGGGGAGCGGACGGTGCGGCAGTTGATCGACGCCCTCGAGACGAGCGGGCGGGAGGCGGCCCTGCTCACCGATCCCGGCGGCCGTGACCAGCCCCTCGTAGCGGCGTACCGCACCGAACCGCTGCGACGTGAACTCGCGCTCCTCGCCACCGAGCACGGGAGTCTGGCCGGGCTGCCATTGCGTCTGCTGACGCGGGAATTGGACCTCGCCCGGATCGCCGCGGAGCCGCTCGCCTCCTTTGATTGCGACACCTGGGAGGACATCTCCGCAGCCCGGGCCCGTATCAGGGAGCATGGGAACGTGCTGGACGAATGGATCACCGCAGTCAAGGACGAACTCGGCATCGAACTCGACGTCGACACCGGCGTCCTGCTCGACCTCGCCCGGGACGCCGCGCATGGCGTCGCGCGTCCCGCCGCACCGCTCACCACCTTCCTGGTGGGCTACGCAGCCGCCAGGGCGGGTGGCGGCCCGGATGCGGTCGCCCAGGCCGCCCGCAAGGCCGCCGCACTGGCCGCGCGCTGGGCCGACGAGGCCGATCAGGCCACCCCTGGCACCGCGGCCGATCCGGCCGCCGCCGGTGGGAAGCCCGACAAACCCCCCAAGACCGACGAGGCCGACGCCGGATGACCGGTCAGGACCACGAGGTGGACGCCGCCGACGGAACCGTGGACGAGCCCGACGACGACGGCGTCGAGGAGGCCCTCGCGCTCGTCGGCCGCCGGACCCGGCAGAAGTCGGCGCCCGTCCCCGGCATGACCCGGCACCGTGCCACTCCCTGGCCCGACGCCCGCGCTCTCGCCGCCCGCCTCGGACGGACCGCTCCGCCGCGCACCCGGCGCGTGCCTCTCGATCAGGCCCTCGGCCGGGTTCTCGCCGAGCCGCTCACCGCGCTCTGCGATCTGCCCCCCTTCGACACCTCCGCAATGGACGGCTGGGCCGTCGCGGGGCCCGGTCCATGGACGGTTCAGGGCGATGGCTCGATCCTCGCCGGGCACGCCGACGCTCCGCCGCTCCCCGACGGAGCGGCCGTACGGATCGCCACCGGCGCTCGTATTCCGCCCGAGGTCACCGCGGTGATCCGCACCGAGCACTCCCGTACCGACACGGACAAGGGCCAGCTGTACGCCGAGCGCGAGGTGGTCCCCGGTCAGGACATCCGGCCGCGTGGACAGGAGTGCCGCTCCGGCGACCAACTGCTGCCTGCCGCATCCCTGGTGACCCCGGCGGTACTCGGCCTCGCCGCGGCCGCCGGCTACGACGAGCTGCTCACGGTCCCCCGGCCCCGCGTCGAGGTCCTTGTTCTCGGCGATGAGCTCCTCATCTCCGGACTCCCCCACGCTGGCCTGATCCGCGATGCCCTGGGGCCGATGATCGGTCCCTGGCTGCGCGCTCTCGGCGTCGAGGTCATCGCCACGCGCCGCCTCGGTGACGACGCCGAAGCCCTCCATGAGGCCGTCACCACCTCCGATGCCGACCTCCTCCTGACCACCGGTGGCACGGCTGCGGGTCCGGTCGACCATGTCCACCCGGTGCTGCGGAAGGCGGGTGCGGAGCTCCTGGTCGACGGAGTCGCCGTACGCCCAGGCCATCCGATGCTGCTGGCCCGGCTCGCCCCCGACCCGCACCGGCCGGACGGATCCCGGGACAGGTATCTGGTGGGCCTGCCCGGCAATCCACTCGCTGCCGTCTCCGGGCTCCTCACCCTCGCCGAGCCGCTGTTGCGTGCGCTCGCGGCCCGGCCCGCCCCTGCCCCGTATCGCGCCCCCGTACGTGACGAGGTGCACGGGCACCCGTACGACACCCGCCTTGTGCCCTTCGTCCACCGCGCCGACCAGCTGGTCCCGCTGCACTACAACGGACCGGCCATGCTGCGCGGTATCGCCGCCGCCGATGGTCTTGCCGTCGTGCCGCCGGGCGGCGCGCGTGCCGGTGACGAGCTGGAGGTCCTTGATCTGCCCTGGGCGCCGGCGAACGCCCAGGATGGGTGTTTCACGTGAAACTTCCCGGTCGTGACGCCATTGCCCGCGATGCCGACGAGCGCCTGGTCACCAGCCGGAAAATCCCCCGCCGTATCGTCGAGCGCCCGCTCCGCCAGGTCGCCAAGGGGTGATGCTGGCACTGGGGGTGTTGGCGCTGGATGTGTCACAAGAAGTGCCTGGTCAGCGGTTCCACTTGGTACGGGTCACCGTGATCAGCCGATCGCCGGGCCGGAGCGTCGCGGCGTCTGGTTGGTCGTAGCCCAGAATCTCGTTCCTGCGCACGACAGCGACAACGAGGTCCTTGCACTCGCGGGGTGACCGGCCCGTTTCTTCGTTGGTCACCGGCCGCTCTGACAGGTCAAGTCCGCTGCCATAGGTCATCAGCTCCTCCAACACCGTGCCCACGTAGGGCTTGCCAGTGGAGAGCCCGAGCAGCCGTCCGGCCGAACTGGAGCTGGTTACCACGGCATCCGCACCACTCTGCTTGATCAGCGGTACGTTCTCGTCCTCCCGGACAGCCGCGACGATGGCGGCTCGCCTGTTGAGCTGTCTCGCGGTGAGCGTGACCAAGGTGGCGGTGTCGTCCCGCTGGGGAGCGATGATCACTTGTGCGGCGCGCGGCAACTCTGCTTGCAGCAGTGTTTCGGAGCGGGTCGCGTCCCCATGGATGGCCACGAAGCCGTCACTGCTGGCGGCGTCCACCGCCTTCCGCTGAGGGTCGATGATGACGATCTTGTCTTTGGGGGTTCCCTGGCCCAGCAGCGTTGCGATGGCATGACGGCCCTTGGTGCCGTAGCCGACGACGACCACGTGGTCCTGGGTGCGGCCCTTCCAACGGTGAACACGAGCCTGCTGCCGCGTTCGTTCGGTGAGCACTTCGAGTGTGGTGCCCACCAAGATGATCAGGAAGAGCACACGCAACGGGGTGATGAGCAGGATGTTGGTCAGGCGTGCGCTGTCGCTGTGCGGAACGATGTCGCCGTATCCGGTGGTGGAGAGGGTGACCGTCGCGTAGTAAAAGGCGTCGAGGAGATCGACCGAGTTGTTGGCATTGTCGTGGTAGCCGTCGCGATCGACGTAGACGATAGCCACGGTCGCCAGCAGTACGCCCAGGGCCATGGTGAGGCGGCGCAGGACTTGCTGAAGTGGAGGCACCACGCTCAGAACCGGCATGACGACGGTGCGGGCAGCGTCGGCGTCGACGTGGTCACCCGACCGGGTGCCGGACCAGAGGGACTGGAGAACCGAGAGTCTTCTCGTCTTGGTCGACTGCGTCTCGTCCTTCATGCCCGGCCCTCGCGCGCAGTGATCCGCTCATTCAGCATGCCGACCATGCTTCCGTACCGAACCGGCGAATGGTGTGCAGCGGGAGGCTTGATCTGGGCTCGCCACTGCATCGCACGGTTTCCCCAGCCGAGGTACGGCCGCTCTCGGTGCTCCAGGAAGTGCCGGATCCTGAGCCGCTCTGTGTGTGGTGCATGAGGCAAGTTGACTGCCGAGCACGCGTGCGGTGAAGCAGACGTTGAACTGACGGCGTACCTCGCCGTCCGTGTAGGCGATGACGTGGCGGTGGTCCGGTCGGCCCGCGGCGAAAGCGATGGGCTGTGAATCCCGCACGACAGGGTCTTCGGGAACATCGTCGACGGTGCGGCCGACGCCTCGGGTGCCGTACTCAGGTTCCGGTCTCGGCCATGGCTGCGGGGGCTGGCATCAGTACCGCAATGCGTTGCGGACCTCGGCGGTCACCGTGCTGTTCAGGTCCCGGTTACTCCGGGCGGTGGCGTGGGCCGTGCCGCCCGCAGCGACCTGGGGGACCTCGAGGACGACCACATCGACCAGGTTTCCTGACTGGTCTTTGTAATTGACCACGATGGTGTAGCGCCTCGGCTTCGAGTCGTGGTTGGCGACGTTCACCGGGACCTCCGCCCGGCCGTTGGAGCCGGTCGCGATGCTGCCGAGGGTGACGTCCGCCTTGGCGTTCAATCCGCCCTTCACCTTTGCCAGCGCAGCCGACGCAGCCGCCTCGGCGGAAGCGACCGCAGAGGCCGCCGCCGAAGCTGCCGCAGTTCTGGCCGCGGTGGCAAGGGCGGACGCCTTCGACCTCGCGGCAGAGGCCGCCGCCGACGCGGGGGAACTTGGAGACTCGTTCGACGAACAGCCGGTCAGTCCGGCCAAGCTGAGCATGACGGCCACCCAAGCGGCAGTGCATCGGTTGACCTGGCGTTCCATGGCTTCTCCCGACTCGACGGCACTTTCCCGTCCAGCGTCGGCTGCCCCGGCCCGCCGCACCAGCCACGCGCGGCACCCGGGTGACGTCGACAGTCAGTCGACAGGATCGCCGTCAGTAACGGCCCCTGCCGAGTGAGGCCCGTACCGCCCCAGCGTGGCCTTCCGCCGGGGCGGCCTCCTCTTGATGCTTGGCGATCACCATCATCGAAACTGCCTTGTCCGTCTCCGGACCCGCGATCTTCGTTCCGCCGCACCCGGCGGGGACACTGCCGGTGCTCGGGCAGGTGTGGGAGAAGTGCCCTCCGGCTTGTTGCGGCTCTTCGCAGTTTTCGTCACCTGCAAGGGCGCTCCGCACCTTGGCCTGTGTGGTGTCGGTACCGTCGTTCCCATCCGTACCGGGGCCATCGCCGGGCTCGAAGGAAAGCCGGACGAGACCGGCCCGGTTCTGACCTTCAAGATCGCCTCAACGTGCCCGCTTCACGAGATCATCGGGCATGCTCTTAGGCTACTTTCGGAACACCGCTGGAGGCTTCGCTTGCGTGAGCACACGGTCATCGTCGGCTTCGGCACCAAAGGGCGGTCGGCGATTCAGACGCTGACCGCGACAGGTCTGAAGAAGGCCCAGATCATCGTCGTCGACCCCAGCGCCAAGGTGATCGAGGCCGCCAATGCCGAGGGCTTTATCGGGGTGATCGGCGATGCGACCCGCAGCGAAGTGCTGATCCGCGCCGAGGTTCAGAAGGCCCGCCAGATCGTCATCGCGACACAGCGCGACGACACCGCGGTTCTGGTCGCGCTGACCGCGCGCCAGCTCAACCGGGGCGCGAAGATCGTCGCCGCGGTCCGCGAGGAGGAGAACGCGCCGTTGCTGCGCCAGTCCGGCGCGGATGCGGTGATCACCAGCGCGAGCGCGGCCGGTCGGCTGCTGGGCCTGTCCGTGCTCAGCCCCAGCGCGGGCACGGTGATGGAGGACCTGATCCAGCAGGGCAGCGGCCTCGACCTCATCGAACGGCCGGTGATAAAGGCCGAGGTGGGTCGCAGTGTGCGGGAGACCGACGATCTGGTGGTGAGCGTGCTGCGCGGGCACCGGCTGATCGGCTACGACGACCCGGCGGCGAGTCCGCTGCAGCTGACGGATCGCTTGATCACGATCGTGCGTGCGTCGAAGGTCCAACCCCTCAACCCGTCTGAGTAGGCCCACTCCGGAGTAGCCTCGCGGCCATGCATGCGATCACGATTCCCGAACCTGGCGGTCCCGAGGCGCTTGTGTGGGCCGAGGTGCCCGATCCCGTACCCGGCGAGGGAGAAGTCCTCGTCGAGGTCGTCGCGAGCGCCGTCAACCGTGCCGATCTGCTGCAGCGGCAGGGCTTCTACGACCCGCCGCCCGGCTCGTCCCCGTACCCCGGCCTCGAGTGCTCGGGCCGGATCTCGGAGCTCGGGCCGGGTGTCTCGGGGTGGGCCGTGGGCGACGAGGTGTGTGCCTTGCTGGCAGGCGGCGGTTACGCGGAGAAGGTCGCCGTGCCGGCGGGGCAGCTGTTGCCGGTGCCGGAGGGGCTGGATCTTGTCACGGCCGCGGCGCTGCCCGAAGTGACGGCCACGGTGTGGTCGAACGTGTTCATGATCGCGCACTTGCGGCCGGGTGAGACGCTGCTGATCCATGGTGGTGCGAGCGGTATCGGCACGATGGCGATCCAGCTCGCGAAGGCGGTGGGCGCGCGGGTGGCGGTCACCGCGGGCGGGCCCGAGAAGCTGGCGCGCTGTGCGGAGTTGGGAGCGGACATCCTGATCGACTACCGCGAGCAGGACTTCGTGGAGGAGCTGCGGAAGGCGACGGACGGGGCGGGCGCGGACGTCATCCTCGACATCGTCGGCGCGAAGTATCTGGACCGGAATGTGAAGGCGCTGGCGGTCAACGGCCGCCTTGCCGTGATCGGCCTGCAGGGTGGCGTCAAGGGCGAGCTGAACCTGGCGATGCTGCTCGGCAAGAGGGCCGCCATCGCGGCGACGTCGCTGCGGGGCCGCCCGCTCGGTGAGAAGGCGTCGATCATGGCGGCTGTACGGGAGCATGTGTGGCCGCTGATCGAGGGGGGCCTGGTCCATCCGGTGGTGGACCGCATGGTTCCGCTGCCGGACGCGGCGGAGGCGCATCGGGTGCTGGAGTCGGGCGCGAACGTCGGCAAGGTGCTGCTGGTGGCGCCGACGGCGGGCTGACCCAACTCGCCCTTGGGTGTGCGGGGGTACTGAAGCACCCCCCACACCCCTGAGCGTCATGCAACAGCAGCCTCAGACCCCGTCAGGCTGGGCGACCCTACAAATACGGCCCCGAGCGGATTGCGCCGTGGGGGCCCTCTTCGTCGGCCTCGTGGGAGGCGCCGGGCGGGAGGGCGCGGCGCATCTGCTCGAGTTGGGCGCGGGCCGCCATCTGCTGCGCGAACAGCGCCGTCTGGATTCCGTGGAAGAGACCCTCCAGCCAGCCCACCAACTGGGCCTGCGCAATGCGCAGCTCCGCCTCGGAGGGGATCGCCTCGTCGGTGAAGGGGAGGCTGAGGCGCTCGAGTTCCTCAACAAGCTCCGGGGCCAGGCCGTCCTCCAGCTCCTTCACCGAGCTGGCGTGGATCTCCTTGAGCCGGACCCGGCTCGCCTCGTCCAGAGGTGCTGCCCTGACTTCCTCCAGCAGCTGCTTGATCATGCTTCCGATGCGCATGACCTTCGCAGGCTGTTCGACCATCTCTGTCACCGGGACCTCGCGCGACTCGTCGTCACCGTCACCGCCGCCGAGTGCCATCCCGTCCTGTCCCACAACGAGGACGTGGGGGCTCTCCTGCGACCGTTCATTCCTCGGCATCTCCATGCCGCCATTCTCTCGCATTGGTGCCTCACCACACGGTGTGCCCCCGTACGAGGGTGATGCACCCTCGTACGGGGGCACAAAACCCCAGGTTGTACCGGTCAGGTCGCCTCGCGGCGGGACAGTGCCCCGCGGGAGCGGGTGACCACTGCCGCCAGGAGCGCGGCGCCCAGCGGAACGGCGATGAGCAGCGCGGCCAGGGTCGCCCAGGGCACGATGATCGGCACATACGGCGTCGAATTGAACGAGCCGAAGCCCTGGTCCAGCGCCTGCTCGTAGAACTTCATCTGCTGGCGCTTCTCGGTGAGCCGCAGCCCGACCGCCGGGAGCACACCCGCCGCCGAGCCCAGCAGCACACCCATCGCAGCCACCACGCCGCACTGGAACCCGCTGAGCGTCCTGCGGACCCGCGGCGGCGCGCCGACCGCGGCGAGCGTCTTCAGATCGGCCTCGGCATCCGCTTGGGCGAGGCCCGTGGCGATACCGGCCGCACCGATGGTGATCAGTCCGGCGAAGACGGTCAGCGCCAGCAGGATGATGCTGTTCTCGCTGGTGTAGCCCTCTTCGACATACAGGTTGATGTCGGATCCGGTCTTGTCGAGCTCTCCGTCCAGCCGCTGGCGCTGCTCACTGCTCGGCATCTTGTCGGTGGAGTAGTACGCGCCGAGCGGGACGGTCGTCATACCGGAGTCCTTGGCCGCGGCAGTCGGCACGATCATCGAGACGCCGTACGAGGTGGGCTCACCGGCGACCTGGTGCGCGGTGAACGTCTTGATCTCGCCGGGTACCTCCTTGCCCTTCTCCGCGGCCGCGTCGGCCTTCTTGGTGTCGGTGATCAGACGGATGCTGATCTTTCCCTTGGTGTCGAGGTTGCGCTTGTCGAACGAGAGGATCTGTCCGGCAGCCAGTGCCTTCTCGGCCGCCGCGTCCTCGATTCCGAGCACCTTCAGCAGCTTCGCGTCGCCGACCAGCACACCGCTGTCGGCGTAGGCGGAGCCCCCGCCCGAGTTCTCCTTGCAGCGCCAGTCCTGGCTGAGCTTGCGGCGTTCGGCCTTGCTGTACTTCGTCGAAGGGTCCTCGTTCGGATTGGCCGGGTCGGTCATCCACAGCGGGCACTGGTTGGCCTTGGGCACGACGACCTCATAGCGGCCGCAGCCCTCTGCACCGCCGTACATCGAGCAGTTGGACTTCCCGACGGAGATACGGTCCACATCGGCCCGTACGTCGATCGGCAGCATCTTCTGCACGGTGGCGCGCACCGCAGGCACGTCCCGCCCGCCGGCCTCGTCGAGCATCACGACGACCGCCCCGTGGGGCAGGCGCGCCTCGTACTCGGCCCTGCCCTGGGCGTCGCTGCTCGCGGCGTAGGTCGCCACGGCCACCGTGCCCGCGACGGCGGCCAGCACCGCGGCCACGGCGGGAGCCGTACGGCCCCGGTTGCGTACCGCGTCACGCAGGGCGAGGCGCGGCGAGAGCGGAAGGATGCGTCCGGTCCGGCCGAACAGGCCCACCAGGGCGGGGGTCAGCGCGACCACGCCCAGCTCGGCGATGGCGCTGCCGCCCGCGACGACGATGGACTCGTCGGTCATCGTCGACCCGTAGAGCGCGATCGCAGCGCCCAGACCGACCGCGATCAGCCCGATCACCGGGAGTACCCGGCTGCTCTTGCGTACACCGCGACGGCCGGTGAGCGAGGCGAGCACGCTCTGCCGGGACGAGGTGACGGCCGGGACGATCGCGGCCATCAGGCCGGTGAACACGGCGAGCAGCCCGATGCCGAGCAGCTCCAGCGGCCGTACGTCGAAGCTGCCGAAGCGCTTGCCCAGGTAGTCCTCGAGCAGCGGCTGCAGCGCGAAGGTGAGGAGCAGACCGAGGATGGTGCCGACGACGGCCGCGGCGAAACCGATCACCAGACCGCCGGCGAGGACGATGGCACGTATATGGCGCCGGTCACCGCCGTTGGCGCCGACCAGACCGAGCTGGCGGCGCGAGCGCCGGGCGCCGACCGCGAAGGCGGGCCCTGCCAGCAGACAGATCTCCAGCATCGCGAGGCCGACGACGGTGCCGACGGCCGCGAGGGCCGCGGCCTTGGCGGCCGTGCTCTCCTCGTAGTTGCCCCAGCCTTCTTGCTGGTAGATCGGGATCTCGGACCTGGCCGGCGGGTCGAGGGCGACGGCGCGTGAATTGACCGTCACGCCCTTGGCATTGGCCTGCTTGACCATGTTCCACGTGAAACCACCGGAGATGCGCACCAGCTGCGTAGTGCTCGCTTCGGTGCCGGGCAGTCCGGCCTTTTCGAGAGCCTTGTCGAGCGGGGTGAGCAGCGCGCCGGGCAGCGCGTTGACCTGGTCGGTCTCCAGCGCGTCGGGGAGTTCGTATGCGCCGACGATCTTGTACTCGCGGTCGAGGCCGCGCGCGGTGAGCGTGGAGCCCACCTTCAGACCGCTGGACTCCAGGAAGTGCGTGGTCGCGGCGACCTCGTCGGCCTTCTGCGGGAGCCGGCCGTGGTCGACGACCATGATGCCCTTGGTCATCGGGTCGGAGGACTTCAACTCGCGGATCTCGGTGTTCAGCAGACCGTGCGTGGTGCGCAGCTTGCCCGAACCCTGCGAGTCCGTCAGGGACTTGGCGCCGGCAGGCAGTGCCTTGGTGATATCGGTCTTGCCGTCGGGCCACGGCTTGTTGTCGAAGTCCCCCACCGGCGTGGAGCTGTTGGCGTCCGGTGTCTGCATGATGGCCAGACCGCCCATGCCTGGATCTGCCAGCCGTGCGTCGGCCGCCCCCAGTGAACGCTCAAGGCTCTGCTCGGTGGAGAGCTCGGCGCTGCGCAGGGTCAGATCCGCGGCGCTCACGCCGAGGATGGGAAGGGCGATCATCGCCAGGACGAGGAAGCTGCGGCCTTTGGAGCGCCAGGCGTCGCGGCGGGCGATTCGGATCGCGGCACGCCAGGAGTGATACCAGGTCATCACAGTTCTGCCGCCTGGCCGGAGAGCAGCGAGTCGGCCTGGCTGCGGATGGTCTGGTCGACTACGGCGCCGTCGCGCAGGAAGACCACGCGGTCCGCCCAGGCCGCGAAGCGCGGTTCGTGGGTGACGAGAATGCCGGCCGCGCCACCGTCGCAGCGCGAGCGCAGCAGGGCGAGAACGGACTCGCCGGTCTCGGAGTCCAGTGCGCCGGTCGGTTCGTCGGCGAGGACAAGACGTCGCTCGCCGACCAGGGCGCGAGCGATGGCCACCCGCTGCTGCTGACCGCCCGACATCTCGTCCGGGAAGCGGTCGGCGAGATGGCCGAGGTCCATCTCCTCCAGGGCGGCGACGGCCTCGGTACGGGCCTTGCGTGCGGAGATCCCGTCGAGTTCGCGCGGCAGGGCGACATTCTCGGCGGCGGTGAGGGCCGGGATGAGGTTGTAGTCCTGGAAGACGTAGCCGATGCTGCGGCGGCGCAGGGCGGCGAGCGTCTTGCGGCCGGCGGTGGTGATGTCGGTGTTCTCGACGATCACCCGTCCCGAGGTGGGCGCGTCGAGGCCGCCCGCGATGGTGAGCAGCGTGGACTTGCCGGAGCCCGACGGGCCCATGACGGCGACGAGTTCGCCGGGAAAGACATCGAGGTTGATGCCGCGCAGGGCATGCACCTCGGTGGCGCCGCTGCCGTGGACGCGGGTCAGTTGCTGGAGTTGCAGCACTGGCTGTTGTGACGGCTGTGACTGGTGGTCGGACATGAAGGGTCCCCCTTGGACGGATGGCGTTCGTACGAGCGGATGTATGGAGACTCGGTGGCCGGTGGGGCGGGTGGCCGGTGGCCCGGTGGCCCCGAGATGAGCGGGAAGCCGCGGGAAGCTCGGGTGGGCTATGTCGGCGGTGCGGGCCGCGCGTGCGCCGGAGACGTGGGCTGCGTCGAGGACGCGGGGTGCGGCGGAGATACGGAATGCGGCGGAGGTTCGGGGTGCGGCGGGGGCGGGACCAGGGAAGCGGTCGTCGGGTGCCCGGCTGCCCGCTCGGCCGCCGCTGAGAGGCGGATCAACCGCACCTCGCAATGGTCGAGCCAGCGCGCTTCGGCTTCGGTCTGGAAGATCAGCTGCTCCAGGACGAGCAGCCAGGCCACGTCGTCACGCTCCTGCGAGCCCCCGCTCTCGATGGCGGCAAGGGCCTGCGCCTTGAGCCGGGTGTAGTCCTGCATCGCCTTCACGGTGTGGTGGCGCTGGGACTGGATGACGGCACGGATGTCCACGCCGGGCGCACCGACCGCCATCGCGAGCTTGATGGCCAGCTCGTCACGGGGCGGACTGCTGCGGTCCACGGGCGTCTCGAACCAGCTCTTCAGCTCGGCGCGCCCGGCATCGGTGATGACGTACAGCGCATGGCCGGCGTCGTCCTCGCCGTCCTGGGCGACCATGCCGTCGCGCTCCAGGCGGTTGAGGGTCGTATAGACCTGCCCGACGTTGAGCGGCCAGGTGGCACCGGTGCGCGACTCGAACTCCGTACGGAGCTGGGAGCCGTAGCGAGGACCGGGCTCCAGGAGGGCGAGAAGCCCGTGGCGGATCGACATACTCAGTATGTATACCGAGTATGGCGGACTCGGCAACCCTCGAGAGACGGAGTCTGTGCGTCCGTCTTGAGGGGGACATGATGATCAACGGCGCCTCAATCGCACGCCCAGGAAGCCGATTCCGAGCCCCATGAGCGTCATCCCGGCCCCCAGTGACAGCGGCGAGATCTGGTGCCCGACGACCTCGGGGACGGCCTGTGGGGCCTGCTGATGTGCGGCGGCGGGGGCGGAAGGGGTCGGAGTGGGGATCGGGGAGTCCTGGGGATCCTCCTGCTCCTCCGTCTGGAGTTCCTCATCCGTCTGGAGTTCCTCATCCTCCGTGGGAGGGGGCTCGGACGCGGACAGCCGCGTGTCGGACGGAGCGGAATGGGACGCGGACGCTGCGTCGGACGGCGTACGGTGCGGCCGGTCCGGGTGGTCCGGGTGGTCCGGGTGGTCGGGATGGTCGGGATGGTCGGGGCGCTCCGGCCGGTCCGGGCTCTCCGACTCACTCGGGCTCGTGCTCCTGGGGGACCGCCCGGGCCGCGGACGCCCTTCCCCGGCATGCCGCCCCGCAAGGGACGCCGAGACGTTGGGCCTGGCCGTCGGGGTGCGGTCGGGGGCCTCGGACTCCTCGTCGGCGTACGCGTGGGGCATGGCCAGCAGCAGAAGCGACGCGACCGTGATCGCGCACTGTGTGCGGAGCCGTGGAGTCACCGGGTGACCCCCCTCCCGTGCCGAGTCGCCGAGATATCGGACTCAGCGTCACATGGCATGACACTTCCGGCATCTCGGGGCAGGAGAACGGGGAACGGCCCGGCACGCGGAGCGCGTGCCGGGCCGTTCCCGGAAACGGGCCGTCCCTCGGAAAGCGAGCGGGTCGGGCTAGCCGGCCTTGCCCGTGGAGATCGTGATCTCGAACTCCTGGCTCTTCGGTACGACAGCCTCGCCGGAGCTCGGGTACTGCAGGATGACGGCGTCCTTGGGGTACTGAGGGTTGTTCTCCTCAGTCACCTTCCAGGTCCAGCCGGCGGCCCGCAGGCAGTCCTTGACCGAGAGGAGGTCCTTGTAGAGGAGATTGGGGGCCTGGACCTTCGCCGGGTCATTGCCGTCTTCCGTGGCATTCGAGCACTCCGTCGCCTCGATGGTCCGCGTACGGTCCGGGGCCAGGGCCCCGGCCTCCGCCGACTGGCTCGCGCTCGGGTCGTCGCCCGCGTTGTCGCCGCCACCCGGGTCGTCCTTGTTCAGAGCGAGCGCCGTGATCAGACCTCCGATCGCCAGCAGCGCCACCACGATGGCGCCCACGATGACCGGCATGTTCCGCTTGCCGCCACCACTGCCGCCCGAAGCCGTCGTCGGCTGCGGCGAGATGGTGTACGGAGGCGGCGTCGAGGACGCCGGGGCAGGCGCCTGGTACGCCGATACCGGGGCCGGCGTCTGATACGCCGACGCCGGGGCGGGCGTCTGCGGGTACCCGTACTGCGGCGTGGGAGCCGGCGCCGGCGTAGGAGTCGGCGGCCCGTACGGACCCGGCTGGTACGGCGTCTGCACGCTCTGCGGCGCCGGAGTCGACTGGTCCAGCGGCGGGAAGACCGCGGAGCCGACGCCCGCTCCACTGCTCGCCGGCGCGCCACCGATGATCACCGGTGCGCCCGTCTGCCCGGCACTCGCCACCCGCGCGCACTCGTCGCGCATCGCCGCGGCGCTCGGGAAACGCTCGTTCGGGTTCTTCTTCAGCGCCCGTGCGACCAGCGCGTCCATCGCCGGAGTGAGGGAGCGGTTGATCGTCGACGGGGCGACCGGCTCTTCCTGTACATGCGCGTACGCGATCGCCAGCGGTGAGTCCGCGTCGAACGGGATTCGCCCGGTCAGCAGCTGGAACAGCATGATGCCGACCGAGTACAGGTCGGACCGCGCGTCGACGCCGCGTCCCAGCGCCTGCTCCGGCGACAGATACTGCGGCGTTCCGACCACCATGCCGGTCTGCGTCATCGAGGTGACGCCCGACTGCATGGCGCGCGCGATGCCGAAGTCCATCACCTTGACGATGCCGCGCTTGGTCAGCATCACGTTGCCGGGCTTGATGTCGCGGTGGACCAGGCCCATTTCATGGCTGGTCTCCAGCGCGGCCAGCACATCGGCCGTCATCTTCAGCGCCTTGTCCGCCGGCATCGCGCCGTACTGCTGGATGTCCGCCTGCAGTACGGATCCCAGCGGCTGGCCCTCGACGTACTCCATGACGATGTACGGCATCAGCGCGCCGTCGAGCTCGTCCTCGCCGGTGTCGAAGACCGACACGATGTTGGTGTGCGACAGCTTGGCGACGGCCTGCGCCTCGCGCCGGAAGCGTTCGCGGAAGGACTGCTCGCGACCCAGCTCCGTGTGCAGCGTCTTGATGGCGACCTGGCGGTCCAGCGCGGAGTCGTACGCCAGATAAACGGAGGCCATGCCGCCTTCGCCGAGCAGGTCGCGTAGCTGATACCGGCCGCTCGCTACGGAACCACCCGCGTAGCGGCCCTGTGCGCCGTCCTGGCTCATGACTGTGCATCCCCCTCGGCGCGAAGGCGCGGTGGCACGCGATGGCTCGCGTCGCTCGCTGATCTCTGCGCTGTGCTGTGTGATTTATGCCGCGTGATTCGTGTCCCGGATCGGTATTCCGTGATCCGTATTACGGGGCAAGTCTGCCCGAGGGGCCCGGCACGTCAAGCCAGGTGCCCGTTCCGTGACCGTACGCACAAGAAGCGTCTCGGAAGCGTTACAGGAAGAGCATGGAATTTGCCTGCCCGCAGGGGCAGCAGGTTGGATGGCCGGTCCATCTCGAATCAGGCCCGTCGCGCAAAGGCTGTAGCGTGACGTGGCACAGCACCCCGAGGACCACAGCGAACCCCCGCACGCAGAGTACGCACGCGGACAGATACGACGGCGAGGACTGATGGCACCCGAACCCGAAGCAGGCGGCGGCGGAGTGCCGGATGCGGCGGACTCCTGGGGCATCGGCGGAGTGGTCGGCGACGGCCGCTACCGCCTGACGCACCGTCTCGGACGCGGCGGTATGGCCGAGGTGTTCGCGGCGGAGGATGTAAGGCTGGGTCGCACTGTCGCGGTCAAGCTGCTCCGCTCCGACCTCGCCGAGGACCCGGTCTCCAAGGCCCGCTTCACGCGCGAGGCGCAGTCGGTCGCCGGCCTCAACCACCATGCGGTGGTTGCCGTGTACGACTCCGGCGAGGATGCGGTGGGCGGTCAGACCGTCCCGTACATCGTGATGGAGCTGGTCGAGGGGCGCACCATCCGCGATCTGCTCCTCAATGCCGAGGCTCCGCCGCCCGAGCAGGCGCTGATCATAGTCTCCGGAGTACTCGAGGCACTCGCGTACTCGCACCAGCACGGCATCGTGCACCGCGACATCAAGCCGGCCAACGTCATCATCACCAACTCCGGTGCGGTGAAGGTGATGGACTTCGGTATCGCGCGAGCCCTGCACGGCGCTCAGTCGACGATGACCCAGACCGGCATGGTCATGGGTACGCCGCAGTACCTCTCCCCCGAGCAGGCGCTGGGCAAGGCCGTCGACCACCGCTCCGATCTGTACGCCACGGGCTGTCTGCTCTACGAACTGCTCGCGCTGCGACCCCCGTTCACCGGCGAGACCCCGCTCTCGGTGGTCTACCAGCACGTCCAGGACATCCCGTTGCCGCCGTCCGAGGTCTCGGACGTGGTGCCGCCGGAGCTCGACGGGCTGGTCATGCGCTCGCTCGCGAAGGACCCGGACGACCGGTTCCAGAGCGCGGAAGAGATGCGCGGCATGGTCCAGTACGGACTGCAGATGCTGGAGCAGCAGGGCAGCCACACGGGCAGCTGGAACACTGGTCCGGTCGATATGCACGACGCCGCCATCACGCCGGCGATGGGGATGACGGGGCCGACGGTGATCGGCCATCCCGTGCACGGCGAGACGTCGCAGAGCCCGATCCTGCCGCCGATGAACCCGAACGACGGCGGATACGACGGCGGTCACCGGGACGGTCGCGGCGGCAAGCGCGGCGGCCGCGCAAAGGCGTGGCTGTTCGCCGTGCTCGCGGTGCTGGCGATCGCGGGGGGCATCGCCTTCGCGGTGGACAAGGCGAACCACAGCACCGACAACCAGAAGCACGGCACGACGGTCACCCCGACCCCGTCCAAGTCGCAGGACTCGCCGACCCCGTCCGATGAGCAGACCGAGCAGAGCGAGGAGCCGGACACCTCCACGGGCGGCAATCAGGAGCCGAGCCGGCAGCCCTCCTACAGCGATTCGTCCACGCCGACCGATCCGGGGACGCCGACCGACGATCCGACGACGGCCGATCCGACCGAGCCGACCGGCGAGCCGACCGACGTGCCGACCGAGCCGACGGACGAGCCGAGCTCGCCCGGCAGCACAACGGGCAGCGGCGGCGATCCGGGTGGGACGCCGGGCGGCCAGGCAGGCGCCCCGGGCGACATCGGCGGCTGATGCGGCCCAAGGCGCCACGCCGTACGCCCCGTTGACGCCGCTCGCCCCGTCGACGTCGTTCACATCCGCGACCCCGCCGGCGTCGTTCACGTCCGCGACCTCGTTCACGCCGTTCACGCCGCTCATCCCGCGAAGGCTTCGCACACCGCCTCGTACTCTCTCGTCCACCACACCGCCAGGGCCGACGCCGCAGGAAACTGCGGGTCGGCCCTTCGGTCGTGCAGCTGGTAGCGCCAGCGCAGTATCCAGAAGTCGTTGAGCCGTTCCCACCACACCCGGTGCACCGCGGCCGCGAGCTCCGCCGCGTCCGCCCCGGCCGCTCGCCGGTAGGCCTGTGCATACGCCCGTACCTTTGTCAGTTCCAGCTCCCCCGCCGGTTGGACGAAGAAGATGGCTGCGGCCCGTACCGCCTCCTCGGCGCGCGGCTGCACCCCCAGCCGGTCCCAGTCGACGATCGCGGCCGGCTCGCCGCCCCGGTAGAGCAGATTCAGCGGGTGGAAGTCGCCGTGCACCCAGCCCCCGGCGGATGCCGGCGGCGGCCTGCGGTCGGCATGGAGCTCCAGCAGCGCCCGCCGCTCGAGGAGCCGCCGCTCGGCGAGCGCGTCGAACGCGTCCCGGGGCCGGGCCGCGCGCGCCAGCGTCAACAGCTCGTCGATCAGCGTGAAGGTCTCCTCGGGATCGGCGCTCTCGTACTCCCGCCGCTCTGTGGAGTCCACCGCCATGACCTGTTCCAGACAGGTGTGGACGAGTCCGAGGAGCGAGCCGAGCCGCGTCGACTGGACGGCCGTCAGCTGTGTCCCGTCGCGGTGTCGTCCGTCGATCCAGGGGTGCAGGGCGTAACACCGTCCGCCGATCACCGCGACCGTGTCGCCGTGCGCGTCCTCGACGGGCGGTGCGACCGGTACGCCGAGGGCCTCGAGCCGCTGGGTGGCGCGGTGCTGGCGGGCGATGGACTCGCGGTCGCCGTCGAGGTGGTGTTTGAGGAAGTAGGAGCCACGGGTGGTGGCGAGCCGGTAGCCGCGGTTGAGCAGGCCCTGGGTGACGGGCTCGCAGGAGAGTGGTTCGCCCGTGTCCTGGTAACGGCGCAGAAGTGCACCGACGGGTGGGGCAGTTGCAGATGAGCGCGGCACCCGCCAGATGGTAGATCACGCAGCGTGGCCGAGTGACGGCTCTTCGGGATAATCCCGCCTACGTACGATTGCGAACTGCAGTTCGAGCTGCGGCCGCCCCCGGCGACTTCGTGGTAATCGAGCGCAAATAGGGTGATTTTTCCAGCTTCGCGAGCGAAAGAGGACTCATCCATCTACTCTTCCCGTGCCCGGGGTCTGCGGGATAACGTGCCGGTGTTCCGGCGGCCTGCAAGGCTGTGACCAGTGGTTGTTCCCGCATTTCTCGATTTACTTGGAAATCCAAGCAAAATCGCAGGTCAAATGGGGTTTCGCAGTAATGCGACACACTGGGTAACGTGCCTTTGGCAGGGCGCTCGCCGGGGCACCTGTCACGCCTGATCCCGGCCGAGCGGCACCCACCCCGTGCACGGGTACGGATACCAGGCGAGCCGCACTGGCTCCCGGCGGACCCCGGGGGCCGGACCGACGGAGGAGCACGCACGTGACCGTGGAGAGCACTGCCGCGCGCAAACCGCGACGCAGCACCAAGCGCGTCAGCGCCGCGAAAAAGCCGCAGAGTTCCGAGCCCCAGCTCGTACAGCTGCTGACGCCCGAGGGTGAGCGCGTCGAGCACCCCGAGTACGAGATCGACCTGACCCCGGACGAGCTGCGCGGGCTGTACCGGGACATGGTCCTGACCCGTCGCTTCGACGCCGAGGCCACCGCTCTTCAGCGCCAGGGCGAGCTCGGACTGTGGGCGTCGCTGCTGGGCCAGGAGGCCGCACAGATCGGCTCCGGCCGGGCGCTGCGCGACGACGACTATGTCTTCCCGACCTACCGCGAGCACGGCGTCGCCTGGTGCCGCGGGGTCGACCCGACCAATCTGCTCGGCATGTTCCGCGGGGTGAACCACGGCGGCTGGGATCCGAACACCAACAACTTCCACCTGTATACGATCGTGATCGGCTCGCAGACGCTGCACGCCACCGGCTACGCGATGGGCGTGGCCAAGGACGGCGCGGACTCCGCCGTCATCGCCTACTTCGGCGACGGCGCGTCCAGCCAGGGCGATGTCGCCGAATCGTTCACCTTCTCGGCGGTCTACAACGCCCCGGTCGTGTTCTTCTGCCAGAACAACCAGTGGGCGATCTCCGAGCCGACGGAGAAGCAGACCCGCGTGCCGCTCTACCAGCGCGCGCAGGGCTACGGCTTCCCCGGCGTCCGTGTCGACGGCAATGACGTACTCGCCTGCCTGGCCGTGACCCGCTCCGCGCTGGAGCGGGCCCGCCGGGGCGAGGGCCCGACCCTGGTCGAGGCGTTCACCTACCGGATGGGCGCGCACACCACATCGGACGACCCGACGAAGTACCGGGCGGACGAGGAGCGTCAGGCCTGGGAGGCCAAGGACCCGATCCTGCGGCTGCGTACGTATCTGGAGAACGCCGGCCATGCCGACGAGGCGTTCTTCACGTCCCTGGACGAGGAGAGCGAGACCCTCGGCAAGCGGGTGCGTGAGGCGGTTCGGGCCATGCCCGACCCCGACCACTTGGCGATCTTCGAGAATGTCTACGCCGACGGGCACGCGCTCGTCGACGAGGAGCGCGCCCAGTTCATCGCGTACCAGGCGTCCTTCGCCGAGGAGGGCAACTAATCATGGCCGTACAGAAGCTCCCGCTCGCGAAGGCGCTCAACGAGTCGCTGCGCAAGGCCCTGGAGACCGACCCCAAGGTCCTGATCATGGGTGAGGACGTCGGCAAGCTCGGCGGCGTCTTCCGGGTCACCGACGGACTGCAGAAGGACTTCGGCGAGGACCGGGTCATCGACACCCCGCTCGCCGAGTCGGGCATCGTCGGCACGGCGATCGGTCTGGCCCTGCGCGGCTACCGGCCCGTCGTGGAGATCCAGTTCGACGGCTTCGTCTTCCCCGCGTACGACCAGATCGTCACGCAGCTGGCGAAGATGCACGCGCGCTCGCTCGGCAAGATCAAGCTGCCGGTCGTCATCCGTATTCCGTACGGCGGCGGCATCGGCGCGGTCGAGCACCACAGCGAGTCCCCCGAGGCGCTCTTCGCGCATGTCGCGGGCCTCAAGGTGATCTCGCCGTCCAACTCCTCCGACGCGTACTGGATGCTCCAGCAGGCGATCCAGAGCGACGACCCGGTCATCTTCTTCGAGCCGAAGCGGCGCTACTGGGACAAGGGCGAGGTCGATGTCGACGCGATCCCCGGTCCGCTGCACAAGGCCCGCGTCATCCGGACCGGATCGGACATCACGCTTGCCGCGTACGGGCCGATGGTGAAGGTCTGTGTCGAGGCGGCCGCCGCGGCTGCCGAGGAGGGCAAGTCGCTGGAGGTCCTCGATCTGCGCTCGATGTCCCCGATCGACTTCGACACCGTCCAGACGTCGGTGGAGAAGACGGGCCGGCTCGTCGTGGTGCACGAGGCCCCGGTCTTCTACGGCTCCGGTGCGGAGATCGCCGCTCGTATCACCGAGCGGTGCTTCTACCACCTGGAGGCCCCGGTGCTGAGGGTCGGCGGCTACCACGCCCCGTATCCACCGGCGCGCCTCGAGGAGGAGTACCTCCCGGGACTTGACCGGGTGCTGGACGCCGTCGACCGCTCGCTCGCGTACTGAGGAGTGCCGTGACCATGACTCAAGACACTTCACTTCGCTTCCGCGAGTTCAAGATGCCCGACGTGGGCGAGGGGCTCACCGAGGCCGAGATCCTCAAGTGGTACGTCCAGCCCGGTGACACGGTGACGGACGGCCAGGTCGTGTGCGAGGTCGAGACGGCGAAGGCGGCCGTCGAGCTGCCGATCCCGTACGACGGCGTGGTGCACGAGCTGCGCTTCGAGGAGGGCACGACCGTCGACGTCGGCACCTCGATCATCACGATCGATGTGGCGCCGGGCAGCGGTGACGCACCTGCCGAGGCCGTGGTGGAGACACCTGTGGCGCCCGCCGCCGAGGAGGAGGCCGAGCCCAAGGGCCGCCAGCCGGTCCTCGTCGGCTACGGCGTCGCCGAGACGTCCACCAAGCGCCGGCCGCGCAAGCCGGCCGCCGGGCAGGCCGTTCCGGCACAGCCGGCCGCCGAGGCCGCGAGCACGTACTACCCGCAGGCGGCCGCGGCCGCTGCGGTGCAGGGCGAGCTGAACGGCCACGGCGGCACGGCCACCGCGGCCCGCCCGCTCGCCAAGCCGCCGGTCCGCAAGCTCGCCAAGGACCTGGGCATCGACCTGGCGACGGTCACTCCGACCGGTCCCGACGGCATCATCACCCGGGAGGACGTCCACGCGGCCGCCGCTCCGGCCGCCGCTCCGGCGCCCGCGCCCGTACAGGCACAGCCCGAGCCGGTCCAGCCGGTGGCGGTCGCGTCTGTCGAGGCCGGTGCCCGGGAGACCCGTATCCCGATCAAGGGCGTACGGAAGGCCATCGCTCAGGCGATGGTCGGCAGTGCCTTCACCGCGCCGCATGTCACGGAGTTCATCACGCTCGACGTGACGCGGACGATGAAGCTCGTCGAGGAGCTCAAGGCCGACAAGGACATGGCGGGGCTGCGGGTCAATCCGCTGCTGCTGATCGCCAAGGCGCTGCTGGTCGCCATCAAGCGCAACCCGCAGGTCAACGCCGCCTGGGACGAGGCAAACCAGGAGATCGTGCTCAAGGGGTACGTCAACCTGGGCATCGCGGCCGCCACACCGCGAGGCCTGATCGTCCCGAACATCAAGGACGCGCACGCCAAGACGCTGCCCGAACTTGCTGCCGCGCTGGGCGAGTTGGTCTCCACGGCCCGCGAGGGCAAGACGGCGCCGGCGGCGATGCAGGGCGGCACGGTGACCATCACCAACGTCGGCGTCTTCGGCGTCGACACCGGTACGCCGATCCTGAACCCCGGCGAGTCCGCGATCCTCGCGGTAGGTGCGATCAAGCTCCAGCCGTGGGTCCACAAGGGCAAGGTCAAGCCGCGCCAGGTCACCACGCTCGCGCTCTCCTTCGACCACCGTCTGGTCGACGGCGAGCTGGGCTCCAGGGTGCTGGCGGACGTCGCCGCGATCCTGGAGAACCCGAAGCGGCTGATCACCTGGGCCTGATCCGTCAGGTCTGATCCGTCAGGTCTGATCCACAGGCACGATCCACAGGTCTGATTCGTCAGGTCTGTTCCGCAGGTCACAAGGCCCGGGCGCGCGACGCCCGGGCCTTTGCCGTGATCGTTCGGGGTGCTCGAAAGAGCAGCCCGAACGGTCCTTGTCGGCGCCCACTTGACTGGGCAGGCTCGGGCGGGGCCGCACACGATGACTGGGGATGGGGGAGCGCCATGACTTCTGCGCGCCGTTCGGCGTTCTTCGATGCCGACGAGACCGTGATCACGGCCAAGAGCATGTTCGCCTTTCTGCGCCACTGGATGGCTCAGAACGGAGATTCCGGTTCCGGATATGACAGGGCCATGGCGGACATCAGGTCGCTGGCCGCGGACAACGTCGACCGCAGCGAGATCAATCGCACCTACTACCGGCTCTTCAAGGGCGTATCGCAGCAGGAACTGGTGGCGGCGGGCCGCGATTGGTACGACGGGTACCGGAACGGGCCCACCGCATTCGTCGGAGCCACGCTCGACGCCCTGGACGGGCACCGCGCGGCCGGGGATCTGATCTGCCTTGTCTCCGGTTCGTTCCGTGCCGTTCTCGAGCCGCTCGCCGAGGAGATCGCGGCGGAAATCATTCTGTGCACCGAGCCCGTGGTCGGCGAGGACGGGCTGCTCACCGGTGAGGTGCACCAACCGATGATCGGCGCGGCGAAGACCGCCGCGGTGGCCGGCGCGATCGCCGCCCACCGCCTCTCACCTGCGGATTGCTATGGATACGGCGATCATCTGTCCGACCTGGGCCTGCTGGAACAGGTCGGTAACCCGCATGTCGTGGATGTCGACCCGGCGCTGGTGGCCCTCGCGAAGGAGCGGGGCTGGCCGGTGCTGCCGTCCGCACCCACGGCTCTGCGGCAGCGCGACTGACCGCTGACCGTACCGCGGCAATTCATTTTGAATTAACCCCCGGAATTTTCGCGCCGGGGGTTCTTTCGCTTTCTTTCCGGTTGTGTTGCTGATTTATTACCGGAATCGCCGGACGAGTCATTTGGGTATGCGCATTCGGTCCGATGGTTATGTGGTAAACCTTTTTAGTATCCCTTTCAAATTATCCATGGTGAGCTATATCACATGGGATGGCTGAATCTCGTCGGTATCCTTGACTTGTGCGCGGAGTCGGATGACCGCCGGCGCGCATCAAAGCAACAGGGGGTAGTCTTGTTGGGCGTCTCGGAAATCAAGGAAAGAGAGATCTGTGTACGACGCGTCGTCGTGGCGATCGGGAATGGTCTGCTGCGTTACGGCGTCGAGAGGATGCTTCAACTGCCATCGGAAGTCGAGATCCGCTCCTTGCCCGGGATCGTCGAAGCGCTTTCTGGCGGTCTCGACGAGGGCGACATACTCATCACCCTGCTGGGTGAGGTGGACGACGCGATGGCTGCGGAGTTACGCAGGAACGAGGAGCGCGGTGTACGCATCATGCTGCTCATAGAGGACGACGATCTCGTCGACCTGCCCAAGGTGACCGGCATCAGGGCCGGTTTCGTGAAGATCAACGGGATCAATGAGGACACCCTGAACAAGGCTCTGGCTGCTGTTGCCAGGGGTAACGTCCCCATCCCACCCGAGCTCGCTCAGGATCTGCTGCTGCTCGCGACCCGGCGCAACGACGCTCCGCGGGGTCAGCTGAGACTGACCCCGCGGGAGCAGGAGGCGCTTGTTCTCATGGTCGAGGGGCTGAGCAACAGGCAAATCGCCCGCAGGCTTCAGATATCCGAGCACGGTGCCAAGCGCCTGGTTGCCAATATTTTGGCAAAGATGGACTGCAACAATCGCACACTCGCTGTTTCAAGGGCGCTCCGCGAAGGCCTCTACGAGCGTTATGTGAAATCCAGGGGAATGAACTGACAAGGCCCTCTACGAGGGAATAGCATAGAAGGCTGAATCACCCCAGGTCGCTGTCGCCAGGTGACCCTCGGCGTCAATGCCGAGGGCCACTGGCGAACTCAGACCGGTCATGACGGATGTGGCAGAGCCATCCGCCTCCACCCGCTTGATCTCGCCGGCGGCACGATCGGTGACATAAACGGAACCTGCCTTGTCGGCTACGATTCCCACGCCCAGCCCGTCGAAGTCGCTGGAGTGGGTTTCCACCGTCCCGTCACGCTTGACGCGGGACAGCACACCGCCCTCGTAATTCGACACATAGATCGTGCCGTCGGCAGTCTCGACCACACCCACCGGCGTGTGCAGCCCGTCGGCCACCTTGCTGCTCTTCCCGTCCGGGGAGACGCTCATGAGCTCATTGGTCGCCCGGTTGGTGACCAGCAGGTTCTGCCGGGAGTCGAAGCTGATGCCGGTCGGCGTATGGAAGCCGGAGGCGAACCTCTCCTTCCTCCCGGCGGCCGTGGCGCGGTAGACGACATCGGCGTTGTAGTCGGCGATGTAGAGCGCGCCCTGCCGGTCGACGGCGAGACCGGCGGGAGCTTCCAGCCCGTCGGCGTAGACAGAGCGCTTTCCGTCGCGGGTGATCCGCTCGACGGTGCCGGCGGACCAGTTGGACACAAACACCGAGCCGTCGCGGCCGTAGGCCAGACCGGTCGGCGACGAGAAGCCGGTGTACTTCGCCTTCCCGGCCTTTGCCGCCTTCCCGGCAGGCTTGCCCTTGCCACCGGTGTCGCTGCCACCGGTGTCGCCCGTGCCGCCGGACCCGGTCGGAGGACCGGAGGACACGGAGGACCCCGGCGTCCGCGACGTGCCGCCGGGACTCGCGTCGTCTTCGCTTCCACAGGCTGCCACGGAGGACATCAGCAGGCCGCCCACGAGAAGCTTCGGGAGGAGTGAGGAACGCATGACCACCTCTTGGGGGGAGTGGATGAGTGCGCCGACAGACAACCTACGAGTTGGAGCGCACTTCATCGCAAGTGCCGACCGGAGTACGGACGGTCAACGCCCCTTGCTGCGCACGAAATCGGTCACGGACTGGGCCATGTAGTCGATCTTCTCGTCGGTGAGACCGGGGTGCACGCCGATCCAGAAGCTGTGCTCCGTGATGATGTCGCTGTTGGTCAGATCGCCTGCCACGCGGTAGTTCGTGCCCTGGTACGCCGGGTGCCGGGTCAGATTGCCCGCGAAGACCTGACGCGTGCCGATGCTCCTCGCCTCGAGGAAGGCCACCAGCTCACGGCGGGTGAAGGGCGCGTCAGGCAGCACGGTGAGCACAAAGCCGAACCAGCTCGGCTCGCTGTTCGGCGTGGCGCTCGGCAGCAGCAGACCGGGGACATCGGCCAGCGCGTCGTGCAGCCGCTGCCAGTTGCGCCGGCGGGCCTCGATGAAGACGGGCAGTTTGGCCAGCTGGGTGAGGCCCAGCGCGGCCTGGCTGTCGGTCGCCTTGAGGTTGTAACCCACGTGCGAGTAGATGTACTTGTGGTCATAGCCCTCGGGCAGGGTGCCGAGCTGCCAGCGGAACCGCTTGGCGCATTTGTTGTCCTCGCCGGGCGCGCACCAGCAGTCCCGGCCCCAGTCGCGCAGTGACTCGACGATACGCGCCAGATGCAGGTCGCTCGTGGAGACCACCCCGCCCTCGCCCATGGTGATGTGGTGCGCGGGATAGCAGCTGAGCGTCGACAGATCGCCGAACGTGCCGGTCAGCCGGCCGTCGTACCGAGCGCCCAGCGCATCGCAGTTGTCCTCGACGAGCCACAGTTCGTGCTCCTGGGCCAGCTCGGCGATCTCGCGGGCCGCGTAAGGATTTCCCAGCGTGTGGGCGAGGGAGATCGCCCTGGTCTTCGGGCCGATCGCCGCGGCGATCGTGTCCACGCTCGCGTTGTAGGTGCCGAGTTCGGTGTCCACGAACACCGGCACCAGACCGTTCTGCAGCACCGGGTTGACGGTGGTCGGGAAGCCCGCGGCGACCGTGATCACCTCGTCGCCGGGAACCAGCCGTCGGTCGGCGAGCTGCGGTGACGTCAGTGCGCTGATCGCCAGCAGATTGGCGGACGAGCCGGAGTTCACCAGGTGCGACTTGCGTACGCCGATGGTCTTGGAGAAGCGGCTCTCGAATTCCTGCGCGGACCTGGCCGCGACGATCCGCATCTCGAGCGCGGCCTCGACGAGCGCGACACGGTCCTCGTCGTCGAAGACCGGCCCGGAGGAGTAGAGCGGAGTGACACCGGGCACGAACGGCCGGTCCGACTCTTCTGCCTGGTGGAACTTGCGTACGGCGTCGAGGAGTTGGGCCTTGGCTTCTTCGCGGCTGTCCGAGCCAGGCGCCGGGCTCTGTACGGGTGCGCTGGTCACACTGGACCCCTTGTCTTCGTCGGGAGAGGGAGAGAAAGCAGGGCCGATCGCGGTCAGCGGCCCTCGGTGTCGAAGGCCGTCTCGAGCAGGCGGACCGTTTCGTCGAGACCGGTGCGCGCGGCGTTCTCGTGCCGCAGCCGCCAGGCGACCTCCCGCAGACCGGGGTCCTCGAGCACGCTGTGCATGGACTCCCTGATGGCCTCGACCGAGGCCTCCTCCGGGTGCAGTACGTGCGCGGCGCCGACCGCCGCGATCCGGTCCGCGTGCTGGTACTGGACGCACATCTGCGGCAGTCCGAGCTGAGGAATGCCGGCGACGGTCGCGGCCATCGCGCTGCCCGCGCCGCCGTGGTGGATGACGGCGGTGCAGGACGGCAGCACCTGCGAGAGCGGCAGAGTGTGGATCAGCCGGGTGCGTGCCGGGCGGTCGCCCAGCTGGTCCAGCTTGATGTGGTCGCCGACCGCGATGATCACATCGACGTCGAAGGCGGTCAGCGCCTGCACCGTGCGCTGGAGCACATTGGCGTGGTCACCGCCGATCGGCGCGTTGCCGAGGGTGACCAGCACCCGCGGCGCCTCGGGCTCCTCGAACAGCCAGTCCGGCATCAGGCCGGCCCCGTTGAAGGGGACGTACCGGCTGGGGACGGCGTTGGCCGGCGGGGTCCGCCACTGCAGTTCCGGAGGGCAGTTGTCGATGATCTTCCAGTGGGTGTGCGCCTCCTCGCCGAGACCCCACTTGCGCCGGACGGGCCGCAGCGCCTCGGCGATCGGTTCGTCGACCGCGGTGTCCGCCAGCAGGCCCCAGCCGTGCAGGACCGTCGGCACCCCGATCAGGTCGGCCGCCAGGGGCGCCGCGTACTCCCAGTCGGTGCACACGATCAGATCGGGCCGCCAGGACTTCGCCAGCGCCACGGTCCGGTCCACGGTGCGCTCGGTGGCCGGCACGTAGTAGTCGATGATGTGGTCGGTCAGCTCCTCGATCGACGAGCCCTGCTGGGCCCTGCGGGTACCGAGGTCGCCGAGCCGGAAGTCCTCGGCGACCGCCACGGACGAGATTCCCGCCTCGGCGGTGAGCCGCGCGAACCTGTCGGGCAGCGCGGCCAGTACCTCGTGACCGGCGTTCCGCAATGCCCACAGCGTCGAAATCATTGGATAGAGATGCCCCTGGTTGGGAGCACTGGTCGCCAGAATTCGCATTGCTCGAACATAAGGAATCCATTTTCCTTCGGTCAACGCCCGCCAATTATCAGTCCCTTGGGTGTAGCCATCTGGTGCATGCCTCACGGGCAGCCCAGAAGCGCCTTGTCGGGCGGACGGTGGCGCTGGCAGGGTCGTCGGCAATCGTCCTCGAATGCTGGACAGGTGAATTCCATGCGCATTCTGGTTACCGGCGGGGCAGGTTTCATTGGTTCGCACTATGTGCGCAGCCTCCTCGGCAACGATCTGCTCGGCCGCGCGGTGGAACGGCTCACCGTGCTCGACAACCTGACTTATGCCGGAGACAAGAGCAATATCGCGCCACATCTGGCCGATCCGCGCCTGACGTTCGTGCACGGCGACATCAGCGATCCGGAAGTGGTCGGCGCCGTCATGGCCGGCCAGGACGTCGTGGTGCACTTCGCCGCCGAATCGCACGTCGACCGGTCCATCGCCGAAGCGTCGGTCTTCGTCCGTACGAACGTGCTCGGCACAGAGGTGCTGCTCAGCGCGGCCCGACGGCATGAGGTCGGCACCTTTGTGCATGTCTCGACCGACGAGGTCTACGGCTCGCTGGAGCGGGGCTCATGGCCCGAGACCGACCCGGTGAACCCCAACTCGCCCTATGCGGCAAGCAAGGCGTCCTCGGACCTCCTGGCCCTCGCGTACCACCGTACGTACGGAATGGACGTACGGATCACGCGCTGCTCCAACAACTACGGCCCGTACCAATTCCCCGAGAAGGTCATCCCGTTGTTCGTGACCAATCTCCTCGAAGGGAAGAAGGTACCGCTCTACGGCGACGGAACGAACGTGCGCGACTGGCTGCATGTCGACGACCACTGCCGCGGTATCCAGCTGGTGGTGGAGAAGGGGCAGCCGGGTGAGATCTACAACATCGGCGGCGGACAGGAGTTGGCCAACATTGAACTGGCCGATCTGCTCCTCGATGCCCTGGGCCACAGCCGGGAAATGATCGAGTACGTCGAGGACCGCAAAGGACACGACCGCCGCTACTCCGTGGACTGGTCGAAGGCGCGCGCGGAAATCGGCTATGAGCCCCGGCACGACTTCTCATCCGGACTCGCCGACACCATCGACTGGTACCGGGAAAACCGCGACTGGTGGACAGCACTGAAGAAAAGGTGAATCGCTGATGCGTGGAATCATCCTGGCGGGCGGCGCCGGCACCCGGCTTCGGCCGCTGACCTCGGTGACATCGAAACAGCTGCTCCCGGTCTACGACAAGCCCATGATCTACTACCCGCTCTCCGTCCTGCTGCTGGCGGGGATCCGCGAGATCCTGATCATCACCACCCCCGAGAGCCGTGAGGACTTCCACCGGCTGCTCGGGGACGGCGAGCGGCTCGGTATCCGGCTCGAGTACGCCCAGCAGGACGAGCCGCGTGGCCTGGCCGACGCATTTCTGCTCGGCCGCCGCTTCATCGGTGACGACCAGGTCTGCCTGGTGCTGGGCGACAACATCTTCCACGGCCAGGATCTGCCGACCACCGTCCGCAAGGAGGTCGCGCAGCTCGAGGGGGCGACTCTTTTCGGCTATCAGGTCGACGATCCGCAGCGGTACGGCATCGCGGTACTGGACGAGGAGGGCCGGCTGCTCGACATCGAGGAGAAGCCTGCCGAACCCAAGTCGGACCTGGCGGTCACCGGCCTCTACCTTTACGACAACGATGTGGTGTCGTACGCGGCGGAGCTGTCGCCCTCCGCGCGCGGCGAACTGGAGATCACCGACATCAACCGGCGCTATGTGGAGCAGGGCAGGGCGCGGCTGGTGAATCTGGGATCCGGTACGGCATGGCTGGACACCGGCACCCACGACAGCCTCTTCGAGGCGGCCGGCTATGTGCATGCCGTGCAGACGAGGCAGGGGGTGCAGATCGCCTGTATCGAGGAGGTCGCCTTCCAGATGGGATTCATCGGCGCCGCCGATGTGGCCAACAGCATCGACACCTATGGGCGTTCGTCGGACTACGGACGTCATCTGGCGCGGCTGCTGGCCTGAACGGGACCGCAGGACACAGATGGATGGCCGTCCCCGGGTGCGGGGACGGCCATCTGTCGTGTGGTGGTTCAGAAACTGGTGGTTCAGGAACTGATGCTTCAGGAGCCGGTGGTGTCAGGAGGTGCCGGCGCCTGCCGTGGTGAGCTTCTGCGACAGCAGGTTCAGCACATCGTCGAGGGTGTGCTCGACGGTGATCTCCTCCTCGTCGACCGGGATGGAGAACTCGTTCTCCAGGGCGGTGGCGAACTCCACCAGGGCCAGCGAGTCGAACTCCAGGGACTCCAGCGTCGGGCTGTCCGCCAGTGCGGCGGGCTCGAGGCCGAACGTGGAGACCAGTATTCCGGTCACCCGGCTCTTCAGGTCGCTCATGGGTCACTTCTCCTCATCGGTGGTTGACGTCAAGCGGTGACTGCGGTGACATCCGGCCAGCGCAGCACGGTCGAGGCCCAGGTCAGCCCGCCGCCGAAGGCCGTGAGCAGGACGCCCTGACCCTGCCGGAGAGTGCCGGAGGCGGCGGCGTCGGCGAGCGCGAGCGGGATCGAGGCGGCGGAGGTGTTGCCCACCCGCTCGATCTGGGAGACGAGCCGCTCGTTCGGGATCTCCAGTTCCGCGGCGACGGCGTCGAGGATGCGCTGGTTCGCCTGGTGGGCGACGACGTGATCGAGGGTGTCGGTGGTCCAGCCCGCGCTCGCCAGCACCCGCCGTGCGGACTGCGACATATGGGCCACGGCATTGCGGTAGACCCGCTTGCCCTGCATCTGGAAGTAGTGGTCGGCCCGTTCGACGATCTGCCGCGGGGCCGAACGCTGCCGGGAACCGCCCGCGGGCACCGTGATCAGATCGGCGAGTGCGCCGTCGCTGCCCAGGTCGTACGGTCCGAGCGCGCCCTCCTCGTCCGCTCTGCCGGCACGGAGCACCACGGCGCCCGCCCCGTCCCCGAACACCGCACGGGTGGTGCGGTCCTGCGGGTCCAGGATGGTCGAGTACGCGTCCGCGCCGATCACCAGCACCCGCTCGGCGATGCCGGCGGCGATGAATCCCGAGGCGACGGCGAGGCTGTAGACGAATCCGCTGCACACGGCCGACACATCGAAGGCGGGTACGGGGCCGAGGCCGAGTCGTCCGGCCACATCGGGTGCGGTGGCCGGGCAGGGCCTGTCCGGCGTGGTGGTGGCCACCACCAGCGCGTCCACGTCCGAGGCGCCGGCCGACTTCAGGGCGCGCAGGCCCGCTTCGACGGCGAGGTCCGAGGTGGCCATGCCCTCGTCGATCACATGCCGCTGGGCGATGCCCGTACGGCTGCGGATCCATTCGTCGCTGGTGTCCAGTTCGGCGGAGAGCTCATGGTTGGTGACCACTCGGGCCGGCAGCCAGGAACCGATACCGGTGATGACCGCGGCCCTGTGGTGACTTTCCGGTTCTGAAACCATGTCATTCATCCCCTTGTCGAAGCCTCGTCGAAGTCTTCCAAGTGGTGCCGGATATAGGGAATTCCATGGAAGCTTGCTTCGAAAGTATTCATTGAATTGAGCGATCGTCAACGAGTATCTAGGCGATGCTTGCAGGTCACATCGGGCGGCGTAGCCGATCGGCCACCCCGGTCTGGCAGTTGTGCCGCGGGAATTCAGGAAACTAATGTCCATGACGTACTTCCTGTGCGGTTGTTACGCCGCAATTACCGGGAGAGGAACAGTAGATGAGCACCCACGTCATGGTGGTCGCGGACCGCTTCACAGGCTTTGTGCACTCGGACGACGTCCGCACCATCTCCGGGCTGACCGCGGAGATCAACAAGGGCGTGTTCGACGACGGACAGGGCGAGGTCCTGCTGCACGGCGGCCAGGGCGTCGGCAGCTTCGAGCGCGGTTACCTCCAGCAGGCCATCGACCGGCGCAAACTGACCGACCGGATCCGCTTCACCGGCGAGCAGGTGGAGCCGGAGGGCCGCGATGTAGTGCACAAACACAGCGAGAACAACGTTCTGCTGGCCAACCTCCGCCACGTGGACGGCGCGCGTTACACCGCGGACATCCGGGTGCACGGCGACAACGAACTGCTGCTGGACCACCAGACCGGAGAGCATGTCCAGGGCATGGTCATCGTCGAGGCGGTGCGCCAGCTGTTCGTCGGAGTCTTCGAGTGCGGGTACCGCAACCGCTGGCCGCTCAGCGATTTCTACATCGTCTGGAACTCCATGAACCTGACGTTCGAGAACTTCCTCTTCCCGCTTCCCGCGCAAATACGATGCACAGTGAACGAACTTTCGGTCGACAAGCCGGAAAGGCAGCTGGACTTCGCCCTCGATGTGGAGCTGTATCAGAGCGGAAAACTGACGGCTTCCGGCAGGGTCGGATTCTCCGGATTTCCCAGCCAGAAGATCGCCGTACTCGAGCGTCGCAAGGCCCAGAAGGCGCTCAAGGGTCTTCTTGAGACCAGCGCCTGACCTCTTCACTTCTCACTCCCTTTTCCAGGAGGAATCCTCGTGTCCGCACGCCTGTTGCTCGTGACCGAAGTGCCGGTGCAGAGCGAAGAGATCGACAAGACCATCGCGGCCTGGACCGCGCACAACGCCGCCTTCGAGCACCCCGGCTCCGTGCTCTACCGCTCGCTCGACGACGCGGGTCTGCTGGTGGAGCTGACTCCGGTCAGTGGCCTCGCGGAGATCGCCGAGCGCGATGCGGCCCAGCGGGAGCTGGCGGCCACCATCGCGCCCGCTCTGGCCGGCGACTTCCGCCGCCAGGTCGTCGAGTTCGTCGAGGCGCCGAAGGACACCGACGATCCGCTGCCGGCGACTCCGTACATCCAGCTGAGGCATGTCGAGGTCAAGCCGCCGGTGCACGAGGCCTACCGGGAGTGGCGGGACCGCACGATCTTCGACGTCGTACGCACACACGACGAGGTCGAGGTCTTCCTCGCCTACCACTCCCTGCTGAGCACCGAGCCCGGAGTGCTGTTCGTCTCCGGATTCTCCGTCGAACCCGACGTCTACCAGGCGGTGTTTACCTCTCCCCGGTACCAGGACATCGTCAGGCAGGCCGGGGATACGTACATCACCGACCGGGGTCTCTACACCCGGATCTACGCCCGCGTCGAGAACTGAGGGGCCGCAACGATGACTGAGCTGAAGGAGACGGACCGTGATGTGGCCGTCGTCAGCGGCGCCACCGGCGGAATCGGCGGCGCGGTCGTGGAGCGGCTGGCCGCGGACGGGGCACGCGTGGTGCTGCTCGGCCGTGACGCGGCCCGGCTGGAAGCGGCCCGCAAGCGCATCGCCGAGCGGCTCGCCGAGAGTGGCGACGGAACGCACGAGCTCACTGCCGTGGTCCTCGACATCAACGAGACCGCGTCGGTCGAAGAGGGCATCGCCTGGGTGTTGGGGCGTTTCGGCCGGATCGACGTGCTGGTGAACGCCGCGGGCGACGGACCGGTGGCTCCCCTGCTCGAGTCCACCGACGAGCAGTGGAACACCACGGTCAACAGCAAGCTGTTCGGCGCGATACGGCTCACCAGGGCCGTCGCCCGGACCATGGTGGAACGCGGAGCGGGCCGGATCGTCTTCATCAACGGCTCGTTCCGCCGCGAGCCCGATCCGCTCTTTGTGATCAACGGAGTCACCAACGCCGGGCTCGGCGGCTTCGCCAAGGCGATCTCCCGCGACCTGGGCAGGAGCGGACTGCGGGTCAACACCGTGGACCCGGGTGCGACCGACACCGATCTGTGGACGCAGACCCTCGCGGACCTCGGCCGGCGCTTCGGCATCAGCCCCGAGCAGGTGGGCGAGGACTTCCTCGGCAAGACGCCGTACGGATCACTGCCGACGCCCGCCGATGTCGCCGAGGCGGTGGCCTATCTCGTGTCGCCCGGCGCCGCGCAGATCAACGGTGCCTCGATCACCGTCGACGGCGGCGCCTCGGTGGCGCTGTAGGTGGAGGAAGCCGAGATGGTCACCACGGCCCAGACATCCCCCTCCGCTGCCGAGCGTTCCAGGGCGGCGGCCTGGCGCGCGGCCGTCGTCGCCGCGGCCGCGACCTGCTGCGCGGTCTCCACGATCTATATGACGCAGCCGGTCTTCCCCGAGATCGCCGCATCACTGAAGGTCGGCCCGGAGGACGCCCGGTTGGTCTTCACCGTGGCGAGCTTCGCGTACGCCCTGTCGTTCTTTCTCTTCGGGCCGCTCTCCGACCGGTTCAGCAGCAAGGTGCTGGGCGGCAGCGGAGCGCTGACAGTCGCCGCGCTGATCTCCTTTGCGGCGGTGGTGCCCGACTTCGGCGTGTTCGCGCTGCTGCTCGCCGTGGCCGGGATCGCGGCCGCCGCGGTACCGGCCGCGATGATCGCGCTGATGCCAAGGATCGCTCCCGACGGTCTGGTCGGTGTCTTCTTCGGACTGATCATCGGGGCCACGGTCGCCGGCATCACCCTCGGGCGCTCCTTCACCGGCGTCGTCGCCGGGTGGGCCGACTGGCACAGGGCGGTGCTGCTGCTCGCGGCGCTCAATGTGCTGACCGCGGTGCTGCTGCGCCTGCTGCCGACACCGCGCGCGGGCGACCGCCGGACCCGCAAGCCGGTGGGGCAGGCGTATCTGGCGGCGCTGCGGATGTTCGGACAGGGGCCCGTGGTGCGGCTGTTCGGGGTCGGGGCGCTGCTGTTCTTCGGCTATCTCGGACTCGTCACGTTTCTGACGTACCGGCTGCAGGGCGCCCCCTTCCACTTCAGCGCCGGTGCGATCGGCACGGTGAGCCTGATCGGTCTGACCGGCGTGCTGGGTGCACCGCTGGCCGGACGGCTGAGCAGTCGGATCGCGCCGCGCCATGTGGTGCTGCTGGGCCTCGGCCTGGTGCTGGCCGGTGTCGCCGCGCTCGGGGCGGCGTCGGGCACCGCGCTGCTGGTCGTCGGGATGCTGCTGCTCTTCCTGGGTGTCTTCTCGTGCCAGCCGGCCGTGCTGGTGCTGCTGGCCCAGTCCGTGCCGCAGGAACAGCGCGGCGCCGCCTCGTCCATGTACATGCTCGTCTGTCTGCTCGCGGGCAGCGCCGCCAGCGCCGCGCTCGGCCCGGTGTGGACCGGCGGCGGCTGGGGTGCCGTGGTGGCCACCGGTGCGGGCTCCGTGGGACTCGCGGCCGCACTGGCGGCGCTCGGTTTCCGGGACAACACAGCAGAAGGGAGTGGTTCGCGATGAGCCGTTCGCGGAGCTACCGGCTCAGCCCCACCACCCAGGGGCCGTCGTATCCGCCCAGTGAAATCGTCGACGCCGAAGGCGACTTCGTGGTGATCGGAATGATCAACCGGGAGGGGCCCTCGGGCAGTGTCGAACGGTCCTGGGGATCAGCGATCGTCAGCCCCAAGAGCGATCTGCCGGCGTTCGGCGAGCAGCTCCCGTACACCGTCGTACGCGAGCTGGGCAGCGAACTCGACCCGGCGGACCGGGACATGGTGCTGCATACGCTTCCGCTTCCACTGCCGTGCAACAACTACCCGATGGTCTTCGCACCCGAGCAGCGGCCCGACGCGAACGAGATCGTACGGCCGAGCTATCCGCTCCATCAGGCGCCGATCCCCGATCTGCGGCCGGAGGACGGGCCCAAGGTGACCGAGCCGATCACGCTCGGCCGGTGGGTCCAGGCGGAGGGGGTGCTGGAGGTGGAACTCACCCCGGACGGCCGCGGCGCCGTATTCCGGATGGAGTTCGGCGGGCTGGTCCCGAGCAGCCTCTACACCGTGATGTCCCTGCGTCAGCACGACCTGGACCCGGCAGGGCCCACCAGGCCCGGTCCGCTGGGTGTGCCCAATGTCTTCGTCACCGACGAGGACGGCAGCGCGAGTTACCGCGCGACCATGCCGCATCCCTTCCCGGCGCCCGGCACACCGGGAGCGAACCGGATCATCAATGTCGTGGTGCTGTGGATGAGTTATCAGCAGAACTACGGCGGTGCCATCGGCTGGTTCGGTCTGGGCGGCGATATTCATGCCCAGTTGAAACTTCAGAAGCCGGAATTTCACGAATTCGTAACGACGGAATGAATTGAGGTTGGTGGCTGTGCCGTTCATCACTGTGACCACGTGGCCGAATCAGACGGATGAGAAGAGTCAGGAGCTGATCGAGGAGATCACCAAGGCCACACACAAGGTCACCGGAGCGCCGCTCGACAAGATAGCGGTGGTCATTCAGGAGATTCCCCAGAATCGCTGGGGCGAGGGTGGGATCATGGCTACGAACCCGGAATTTCCGGAGTTGAGCCGGCGCCGGAAGTGAGCCGGCGCAGGTCCTGAACCATGGAACAAGGAGTCATCCAGGCATGGCAGTTGAGTCTCACGACGATGGGAAGGACCGCTACAGCAGGGGGTTGGCAATCCTGCAGCAGCTCGCCGCCGAGGAACGTCCTTCGGTGCTCGACAGCTTCTCCGACATCGCCCCCGACCTCGGTCGGTTCACGGTCGAGTTTCCTTACGGCGATATCTACGCACGGTCCTCACTCACCCTGCGGCAGAGGCAGCTCGCGACGGTGGGCGCCCTGACGGCTCTCGGGCATGCCGCACCGCAGCTGAAGTTCCATATTCACGGAGCGCTCAATATCGGTGTGACGCGGCGTGAGATTGTCGAGGCGATCCTTCATGTTGTGGTGTACGCGGGATTCCCTGCGGCCATCAACGGTCTGAATGTTGCCAAGGCGGTGTTCGCGGAGCGTACGGACGACAGTGACGAAGCCCCGCACGCCGTCAGCGAGAGCGACGACGCGCCGCGCTATGACCGCGGCTGGGACGCGCTCGCCGAGATCGACGGCGACGCGGGCGAGGCGGTGATCGAGAGCCTCAAGGACATCGCTCCCGATCTCGCCCGCTACATCGTGGAGTTCTCCTTCGGGGACATCTACACACGCGGCGGTCTCGACCTGCATGCCCGTGAGGTGGTGACGATCGCCGCGTGCACCGCGCTGGGTACGGCCCGTCCCCAGCTCAAGGTGCATGTGAACGGGCTGCTCAATGTCGGCGGCACCCAGGACGAGGTCGTGGAGACCATCCTGCAGATGGCTGTCTACGCGGGCTTCCCCGCCGCGATCAACGGCATCACGGCCGCCCGCGAGGTCTTCGCGGAGCGGGCGGCGCATTCGGGCCCGTCCGGCGATTGAGGACACACCGGTTGCCGGACGGGCCCGTCACCGACTAGGGCCTCAGGTTCGGGAACGCGCGGGCGGCCCGCGGCGGTACGGCAAAGGTCGCCCGGCTCCGTACCTCCATCACGGAGTTGATGCCGTTGTTGCGGCGGACCCCGATGTCGCCGTGATGCCCGCGCGCGTCGGCCGCGTTCATCACCGCGCGGGTGGCGTTGAAGTCCTCCATGGTGCGCTGCAGGGACACGAAATGTGTCCCGGGCGCACCATGGTCGAGCGTCGCGAAGTCGCGCCGGTTGATGCGGGGGCGTCCGTACAGCCTGGCGCGGCCGGTGGCCTGCGCATGTCCCACCTGTCCGTGCGCAACGGCCAGCGCCGGCAGCCGGTCCGCGTCGCTCTCCGCGTCGTCCACCAGCTTCTCGGCCTCGTCGGCGCCGATGCCGGGCGCGTACATCCGGGCACTGCGGGTGTCGCGGTCCTGCTCGTACCAGCTGTCGAGGTCGAGCTCGATATGGCTCACATGCATGGTGGTGCCGCCGGCCAGCGGGCCTTCGGGGACGGTGATGCTCTCCTCGGTCGCCTGGTTGCCGCGCAGCCCCGAGTGGAAGCCGAGCAGCAGCGGCGCCTTCGGGGAGAGCCCGCGCTCGGGCAGCCGCTCGGCGGGCAGCCCCCTCCCGACGAAACCGGTGCGTACCTCGCGTATCCGCAGCCGGGCGCGCTGGTCGAGCGGGCCGGGTCCGAAGAGCGCGTCGGTGACCTCCGCGAGGCGGTCCTCGTCGTCGGACGCAAGATGCAGACAGGCGGCGATGTCCTCCAGCTTCGGGTTCTCCCAGCGGGCCATCGGGATGGCGCGGGGCACGGGGGAGCGGATGGCGGTGTGCTGCGCGTACCAGCCGAACCCCCAGCCCAGGCAGGTCAGCAGTCCGTCGGGTCCGTGCGGGAAACGCTCCTCCAGGGCGGCGAGCGCACCCTCGAGGCGCTCGGCGTCCGCGGCGGTGGGGTGGTCCACGACGTCGAGCATGAGCAGCCGGTGGAAGCGCGGGGCGAGCGGACGGCCCTCCTCGTCGGTGAGAAAGGTCGATTCCCATGCGTGCTGGGCCTCGGGCAGCTTCATACGAGTTCCTTGTCGGGGTCGGGTCCGGTGTACGCATCGGGCTGGAGGCGGGCGTATGCGGCTGCCCAGTCGGCAGGCGGCGTGCCCGGCTCGCTGAACAGCCCGAAGGTCGTACGGACGGCGCTCCCGCTCTCGATGGCCGCGATCAGTGCCACGGCAATGTCCGCTCGGGAGACCATGCCGTCGGCGTGCGGATCCTGGGTGAGGGTGATGGCGTGCGCACCGGGTGGATCGTCGGTGAGCCAGGTGGGGCGGACGATCGTGTACGGCAGCCCGCTGGCGCGCAGATCCTCTTCGGAGGCGATCCTGGCGGGCAGCTGGGTGGCATCGACCCGGCTCAGCGGGTGAGCCCTGCCATGACCGACGACGAACGAGCTGACCAGCATGATGCGCGGGGGCGTGGGCAGTTCGGCAGCGGCGGCGAGCAGGGTACGCATGGCCTGCTGGGCGTGCAGCCGGGCATCGCCGCGCTTGGGGACGAGGACGGCGGCGTCGGCGCCGGTGAGTGCCCGGCGGACGGGTCCGACCTCGTCATAGGTGCCGAGTCGGCCTACGTCATGACCCCTGGCGCCTGCGAGTTCCGCGAAGTGCACCGCGGTGGTGCCGGGCGACATGGTCCCGGCGATGACGAGTCTCATGTCAGCACGGTAGGAGCGGGAAACGACGGAGGGGAAAGACCGCGCTGGTCTCAACTCATAGGCAGCGGTTATGAATTCACCGCGATCCGTATGCTGGCTCCATGATTCCGGAGGCCAGGCTGCTGCGCTATTTCCTGGCCGTCGCCGAGGAACGGAACTTCACCCGCGCCGCCGAGCAACTGCACATCGCGCAACCGGCGTTGAGCGCGCAGATCCGCCGCCTGGAGTCCCAGCTGGGTGTACGGCTGCTGGAGCGGACCACCCGCGTGGTGCGGCTGACCGAAGCGGGCCGCGCGGTCCAGGAACGTGGCCCGGCCGCGCTGGCGGCGCTCGCCGAGGTCTGGGACGCCGCGCGCCGCGCGGGCCGCGGCGAGCTGGGCCGGATCCGGATCGTCTACAGCGCGAGCACCGGGTACGGCACCGTCCCCTACCTGGTGGAGTCCCTGCACCGGCACCACCCCGACATCGAGGTGAGCGCCGAGATGCTCCGCACGCCCGATATCGGTCGGGCCGTGCTGGAGGGCCGTGCCGATGTCGGTATCGCGCGTACTCCGGAGCCGGCCGAGGGTGTGCGCGTGCGGCCGCTGCGCTGGGAGCGCAGAGGGATCCTGGTCGCCTCGGGCCATCCGCTCGCGGCCGCCGCACCGGTCGTCGACCCGGCGGCGATCGCCGCGTTCCCGGTGCTGGCGCATCCGCGCGAGGCCAACCCGGCCCACTACGACGAGCTGGTCGAGCTGTTCCGCCGGGCCGGCGTACGGCCCCGGCTGGTCGAACGGCCGGTGGCATTCGATCCCACCCAGCGCGTACTGCGCGACGCGGAGACCGTCGCCCTGGTCGGCGAGGCCTCCGCGGACGGACTCGCACCGTGGCTGCGGTGGCTGCCGCTGGCCGAGCCCCACGACCGGCTGCTGGTCGCGCTCGTGCTGCCGGACCTCGCGCCCCCGTCGGCCGAGCGTTTCGAGCGGGTGGCACTCGAGGCGGCGGCGGAGGCGGGCTGGCTGCCCGGTTGACACGGTCCACCGGGTGTCGTCACAACGAGACGCCGACGCGGATCGCGTCGGCGTCTCGGGCACTGCGGGGCCGGATCAGTCGCGCTGGGTGCCCTTCGGCAGGGTCCGCAGCTCCATGGTCCGCGCGGTGCTGGAACCGAAGCCGAAGTCCAGCAGCTTGCCCGCGTCGGTGAATCGGACGTTGGGGTCGGCTTCGCCGAGGAGGACTCCGACGTAGGTCTTGGTGCCGCGGGTGGCCGCGAAGACCAGGCAGTAGCCCGCCGCCGAGCCGGAGCCGGTCTTCACACCGACGGCGCCGCTGTAGGAGCCGAGCAGCTTGTTGGTGTTGTACCAGGTGTACGTGCGGGTGCCGCCGGTGCTCGTCGTGGCGGTCGTCTTGTACTGCGTCGCCTTGACGACATCGCGGAGGGTGGCACTGCTGAAGGCGTGCCGGGCCATCTTCGCGAGGTCGGCCGGGGTCGTGTAGTTGCTGCCTGCCGAAGAGATGCCGTCGAACGAGTCGTACTTGGTGTTCTTCAGACCGAGCTGGGTGGCCTTCGCGTTCATCTTCCCGATGAACGACTTGGTGCGCGCGGCGGTCGTCGTGCCGGTGCCGAAGGTGTCGGCCAGCGCGTACGCGGCATCACAGCCGGAGGGCAGCATCAGCGCGGACAGCAGCTGACGGACAGTCACCTTGTCGCCCGTCTTCAGGTCCGCGGTGCTCGCGCCCTCCCGGACGACGTAGTCGCGGTACGCCTGCTTGATGGTCACCTTGCGGTTGAGGTCGACACCGGGGGTGGTGAGGACCACGATCGCGGTCGTGACCTTCGTCGTGCTGGCCATCTGGCGGCGGATGTCGTTGGCCTTGCCGTAGACCGCCTTGCCCGTCGCCTGGTCCAGCAGGAAGCCGCCCTTGGCGTTTATGGCCGGGATCGGCTGCGCCGCCTGGGCGGGCGCGGCGAGGGGGGAGGCCGTCAGCAGCAGGCCTCCCGCAAGGACGACCGTGGCGGCTCTGCGCAGGCCGGTGTGACTGGACATCAAAGGGAACGCTCCGAATCCGCGAATGGGTTGAAAAGGGATCAAAAGAACCCGGGGTGCAAGGAGGGTCTCGATACGAGACACATGAGTACGCCAAAGGGATGTACGCGACGGCACGATAGTTGTGTCCACTTCGTGCGCCCGGGCCCCGTCCTGCATCGTGGACCCGGCTTTCTGATGCACCTGTGTTGTATCTAAGCTGTGCGCATGCCCGCCGCCGCTCCCGCCGCAGAACGCGTCTACACCCACATCAAGCAAGCAGTCCTCGACCGTCGTTACGAGGGCGGCACTCTCCTCACCGAGGGCGAGCTGGCCGACGCGGTCGGCGTCTCGCGCACCCCCGTCCGTGAGGCGCTGCTCAAGCTCGAGGTCGAGGGTCTGATCAAGCTCTATCCGAAGAAGGGCGCACTCGTGCTCGCCGTCTCCGCGCAGGAGATCGCGGATGTGGTGGAGACCCGCCTGCTGGTCGAGGAGCACGCGGCCCGCAAGGCCGTACCGGCGTCGCCGCGGCTGCTCGCCCGGCTCGAAGAGCTCCTTGAGCAGCAGAAGCGGCAGGGCGAGGCGGGCGACCTGGCGGCCGTCGCCGTCACCGACCGCTGTTTCCACGCCGAGATCGTACGCAGCGGAGGCAACGAGATCCTCTCCCGCCTCTACGACCAACTGCGCGACCGCCAGCTGCGGATGGGCGTCGCCGTGATGCACTCCCACCCCGACCGGATCGCCAAGAACGTCGCCGAACACAGCGAGATCCTCGAAGCCCTGCGCGCCGGCGACCCGGACGCGGCAGCCGCGCTCGTGCACCGGCACGTCGGCTGGTTCAGCAATCTGGCGCGGGGCGAGGTCCGGTGAGCGCCTCCGCCGTCGCGCTGCCCGGCGATCCACCCGGCGGCCGCCGCGCCGCCGCGGTGTGGGGCATCGGCGTCGCCGTCTACTTCGTCGCCGTCATCTTCCGTACGTCGCTGGGCGTCGCCGGCCTCGACGCCGCCGACCGCTTCGACGTCAACGCCTCCGCACTCTCCACCTTCTCCATCCTTCAGCTGCTGGTCTACGCCGGGATGCAGATACCCGTCGGTCTGATGGTCGACCGCCTGGGCACAAAGAAGGTCCTGACCCTCGGCGTGGTGCTGTTCACCGTCGGGCAGCTGGGCTTCGCGCTCTCACCGTCGTACGGGACGGCACTCGCCTCGCGCGCGCTGCTCGGCTGCGGCGACGCCATGACCTTCATCAGCGTGCTGCGGCTCGGCTCGCGCTGGTTCCCGGCCCGGCGCGGACCGCTGATCGGGCAGGTCGCCGCGCTCTTCGGGATGGCGGGCAACCTTGTCTCGACCGTCGTCATCGCCCGCATGCTGCACGGCCTCGGCTGGACCGCCACCTTCGCGGGCAGCGCGGCAGCCGGACTGGTCGTGCTGGTGCTGCTGTCGCTCTTCCTCAAGGACCACCCGGAGGGCCACGAGCCACCGCCCGCCCAGCACGCGGGATCCGCGTTCGTACGGAAGCAGATCGCCGAGTCCTGGCGTGAACCCGGCACCCGTCTCGGCATGTGGGTGCACTTCACCACCCAGTTCCCCGCCATGGTGTTCCTGCTGCTGTGGGGGATGCCGTTCCTGGTCGAGGCACAGGGTCTCTCCAGGGAGACCGCCGGTGAGCTGCTGACGCTGGTGGTGCTCTGCAACATGGTGGTCGGGCTGGTGTACGGGCAGGTGATCGCCCGGCACCACGCGGCACGGGTCCCGCTGGCCCTCGGCACGGTCGGCGCGACCGCGCTGCTGTGGGCAACCACCATCGCGTACCCCGGTGACCGGGCCCCGATGTGGCTGCTGATCACCCTGTGCACGGTGCTCGGGGCGTGCGGGCCCGCGTCGATGATCGGGTTCGACTTCGCCCGGCCGGCCAATCCGCCTCAGCGGCAGGGGACGGCGTCGGGAATCGTCAACATGGGTGGTTTCGTGGCCTCGATGACGACGCTGCTGGCGGTCGGGGTGCTGCTGGACGCGACCGGCGACAACTACCGGATCGCGTTCTCGTCGGTGTTCGTGCTGGAGACGCTGGGCATCGCGCAGATTCTGCGGCTGCGGGCGCGCACGGTACGGCGGGAGCGGGAGCGGCTGGTGGCGAGCCGGGTGGAGGCCGTGCACGTACCGGTGTGAGCGTGTGAGGGGTCCCCGGCGGACGACGGCGCCCCGCCGGCCGCCGACCGGTGAAACCCGACCCTGAAACCCGACCCTGAAACCCGACCGCTGAAACCCGACCGCTGAAAACCGACCGCTGAATCCCGACCGGTGGAGGTCGCCCCCGGGCGACCCGCCCGGCGCGCCTACGGCGTAACCGCGAACTCCCGCAGGATCGCGGCCGCCAGTTCGGCGTCACCGTCCACCTTGACCCGGTCCGACACCGCGCTCGCCCGCACCCGGCCGCAGGCCAGCCGGTAGAAGGTCTCCCAGTCCAGCGCGAGGGTCACCACGGGGCCGAGCGAGGGCGCGCCGTCGACCGTGCCGCGGCCGTCCGCGTCCACCCGCACCGTACGGAGGAATTCGAGCGGGCCGTGCACATCGAAGACGACGGCCGAGTTGGCCGGGGCGCCCGCGTCCTTGGCCACCACCTTGGGCAGGGCTTCCAGAAGGCAGTCACGGGCGATGTAGGCGCCGGGGGAGTCGAGGTTGCCCGGCTTGCCCAGCGCCGACCGCAGATCCTGCTCATGCACCCAGGTGTCGAATGCGCGCATCCGGATGGCCAGTTCGAGAGTCTGCTCGGCGCCCAGCGGGGCGCGGACCATGGTGTCGGGGGTGCGGCTCTCATTGCGCAGCTGACGGGCCCGGCGGATGATCGTGTACTCCAGTTCGGAGGTCATCTCCGGCGCCGTGTGGTGCCGGCGCACATCGACCTGCATCTCCATGTAGCGGGTGAACTCGCTCTGCACATGGTAGAGATCACGCGGCAGTGTGTGGATGGGCCGCGGATCGCCGAGCATCTCGCACTCCATGCCGATGACATGCGAGACCAGGTCGCGCACGGACCAGCCGGGGCACGGCGTGGGCCGGTTCCACTCGCCCTCGACGAGCGGCTGCACCAGCTCGGCTATCGATTCAATGGAGTGGGTCCAGGCATCGGCGTAGGTCTGGAGGCTGGGATGGACGGTCACGGGACCCCTCGGCGGTTCTGCGGTACGCGGGCTGGGCTGCTGACTGCTGGGCTGCGTGGGAGGCTCGGCAGTTAAGTTACGCTGCCGGACGGCAGCCCGGCAGTGCTTTCGTGTGACGATCGTAGGCCCGTGATGACGGCTCGAATGCCAGGACGGTGGTAGTGTGCGCGCCTCCCTCATCCAGATCGCAGTAGACCCGGACGAATCGGTCAATTCCCGCAGACGGCGCGTCGCCTCGCTCGTGCGCGACCAGCGGGGCGCCGACCTGGTGGTGCTTCCGGAGTTGTGGCCCGTCGGGGCGTTCGCCTATGAGTCGTTCGCCGACGAGGCCGAATCGCCGGCCGGTGCGACGTACGAGGTGATGGCGAAGGCCGCGAGCGACGCCGGAGTGTGGCTGCACGCGGGCTCCGTCGTCGAGCGCGCCCCGGACGGCACCTTCTACAACACCTCCCTCGTCATCTCCCCCACGGGCGATCTTGCCCGCACATACCGGAAGATCCACCGCTTCGGCTTCGACAAGGGTGAGGCGGTGATGATGGGCGCGGGCGACGAGCTCGTGACCGTCGCGCTGCCCGGGACCGAGTCGTCGCCGGGGCTCACATTGGGCCTCGCGACCTGCTACGACCTGCGTTTCCCGGAGCTGTTCCGAGGTCTGGTGGACGCCGGGGCGCAGGCGTTCGTCGTCCCGGCGGGCTGGCCGGCCCGCCGCCGCGAGCACTGGCGGCTGCTGGCCCGCGCCCGCGCCGTGGAGAACCAGGCGTACGTCCTGGCCTGCGGCACCGCAGGCACCCACGCCGGCGTCGAGCAGGCCGGACACAGCATCGTGGTCGACCCCTGGGGCGAGATCCTCGCCGAGGCGGGCCCGGACGAAGAGGTCCTGAGCGTCGAGCTGGACCCGGCCAAGGTCGGGACGACACGGGAGCAGTTCCCCGTACTCAAGGACCGCCGGCTGGGGCTCGCGGAACCCCGCCGCCCCTAGGCACCTGTGGCGGGGGTGTTCGCCTACCCGTCCCTTCCCGTAACTGGGGGGCAGGCCCCAGGCCCCCGCACGCCCTTCGGGGGTGCGGGGTCCGGGGTGGAGCCCCGTCGGCGAGGCCTAGTCGTCGTCGCCCGCTCGCTCCTTCTCCGCCATATGGATCACGCAGACCGCGACCGCGATCATGAGCGGCGCGTCCGCGTCCTCCCGTACGACGTTCACGGCGTGCGTCTCCCGCACCCGGAACCACTGCCGGGAGATGTGGGCCAGCAGCTCGCCGTCGTACTCGACCGTGAACTCCCGGTCCAGGATCCGTCCGCTGACATCGAGCTCGGTGCCCTCGACGAGCGTCACGCGGTAGTGATTGCGCAGCAGCGACAGCCGCTTCTTACGGATGGTGGCGAGCGGCTTGTCGTCACGCTCGATGGTCATTGTGTCCCGCAGGCTGAGCAGCTTCTTGCGCAGCGTGATCAGGACCAGCCCGGTCGGATCCTTGAGCTCCAGGGTGTCCCGCAGGCTCAGCGCCTTGCCGTCGACGAGGAAGGCTTGGCGGCCGGCTTCGTCCTCGATCCAGTAGTCCTCGCCGATGGCGAAGATCTTGTCGCGCACGAGGTATTTCATGCCTGGAATGACTACCCCGCTCCGTGCTGTTGGATGGAGGTATGGCTACACGTGCACGCGTTCGGGCCCCCGAGCTGATCGGCAAGGGCGGCTGGCTCAACACAGGCGGAAAGCAGTACACCCTTGCTGACCTGCGAGGACGTATTGTCATTGTTGATTTTTGGACATTTTGCTGTATTAACTGCCTGCATGTCCTGGACGAGCTGCGGGAGCTCGAGGAGAAGCATCGCGACACCGTCGTGATCATCGGGGTCCACTCGCCGAAGTTCGTGCACGAGGCCGAGCACCAGGCCGTCGTCGACGCCGTCGAGCGCTACCAGGTGCACCACCCGGTACTCGACGACCCCGAGCTCGCCACCTGGAAGCAGTACGCCGTCCGGGCCTGGCCCACGCTCGTCGTCATCGACCCCGAGGGCTATATCGTCGCCCATCACGCCGGCGAGGGGCATGCCCACGCCATCGAGCAGCTTGTGGAGGAGCTCGAGGCCGAGCACGCCGCGAAGGGAACGCTGCGGCGCGGGGACGGGCCGTATGTCGCGCCCGAGCCGGTCGCCGGCGATCTGCGCTTCCCCGGCAAGGCCCTGCTGCTGCCCTCCGGGAACTTCCTCGTCTCCGACTCGACCCGGAATCAGCTGGTCGAGCTGGAGCCGGACGGTGAGAGCGTCGTACGGCGTATCAGCGGCACCGGCACCAGCACCAGCGGCGGCGGCGGCGAGTTCAACGAGCCGCAGGGCCTCGCGCTGCTGCCCGACGGCCGGGTCGCGGTCGCGGACACCGTGAACCACACCATCCGTGCGTACGACCCCGAAACCGGCGCGGTCGAGACTCTCGCAGGCACCGGCAAGCAGTGGTGGCAGGGCTCGCCGACGAGCGGCCCGGCACTCGATGTGTCGCTCTCCTCGCCGTGGGACGTGGCCTGGTGGGGCGGGCAGCTGTGGATCGCGATGGCGGGCGTCCACCAGCTGTGGACGTACGACCCGGCGGCCGGGACCGTGCAGGTCGCGGCCGGTACCACCAACGAAGGCCTCGTCGACGGGCCGGCGGCCGAGGCGTGGTTCGCGCAGCCGTCCGGGCTCGCGGCGACCGAGGACCGGCTGTGGATCGCCGACTCGGAGACCTCGGCGGTGCGCTGGATCGACCGCGATCTGGTGGTGCACACGGCGGTCGGCACCGGCCTCTTCGACTTCGGGCACCGGGACGGTGCCGCCGGGCAGGCGCTGCTGCAGCACCCGCTGGGTGTCACCGCGCTGCCCGACGGGTCGGTCGCCATCAGCGACACGTACAACCACGCGCTGCGCCGCTTCGATCCCGCGAGCGGTGAAGTGACCACGCTCGCCACCGACCTGCGGGAGCCGAGCGGCGCCGTGCTGGCCGGCGACGACATCGTGGTGGTGGAGTCCGCCAGGCACCGGCTGACCCGGCTGCGGCTGCCGGAGGAGGCGGTACGCGTCGAGGCCGTCGCCCACCGCACCCAGCGCGCCGCCACCGACGTCGCCCCGGGCAGGCTCCGGCTGGACGTGGTCTTCCAGGCCCCGGCCGGCCAGAAGCTCGACACCCGGTACGGCCCTTCGACCCGGCTGCTCGTCTCCTCGACCCCACCCGAGCTGCTGAGGAACGGGGAGGGCACGGGCACCGATCTCTCGCGCGAGCTGGAGATCGACCCGGCGGTGACCGAGGGCGTACTGCATGTCTCGGCGATGGCGGCGTCCTGTGACGACGACCCCGAGAACGAGTACCCGGCCTGCCATATGCACCAGCAGGACTGGGGTGTCCCGGTCCGGGTGAGCGCCGAGGGGACGACGCGGCTGCCGCTCGTACTGGCCGGGATGGACCAGGGGTAGGAGCGTGGGCCGCGGCCAGGGTGTTTGAGAAGTCCCGCCCTAGTGGAACAGGCCCTGCTTCTCGAGCTGTCGCCCTGCCGCGCCGTCCAGGCAGCCGGCCACCCACAGCCCGGGGTCGTACGTCGCCTTCAGTCCGCCCCGGCCCTCCGCCCGGAACCGCTCGCACCCGCCGGCCAGCAGGTCCTTCGCCTGCCGGCCGGTCGGGTCGTAGTGCCTGATGCGGTTGCCCTGGATGAAGCCCGCCTCGTACGAGATGTCCTGCGCCCAGGGCGGCCGTTCGTTGTACTGCTGGATCACCAGCCAGCAGGCCGCGAGCAGGACCGCGGCCGCCGAGGCGAACGCGAGGGACAGGGTGCGGCGCGACGGGCCCGGGTGGTGCGTCGCGCCGGCTGTCGGATGACCGAGCAGAACCATGGGCACCACCGTGCCGGGCCGGCCCTTTCCCGGATGTTTCGCGAATAGGCACGCCAACGCGTCAACACCCGTCCCGGCAGGGTTACTTGACGTCGACGGTGCCCGTGACCTTCGGGTTCATCAGGTGCGCGCTGTCCACGTCCATGTGCAGGGCGAAGATCGTGCCGTCGCCCCGCTCCTTGAAGCTCTTCTTGAACGTGCCGTTGGCCGCGGTCTTCACCTCGCCCAGCAGGTACGACTCCTTCGGCTTGCCCTTGGGTGAGAAGAAGATCATCACCTTCCTGCCGCCGTACGCCTTCCAGGCCGGCGCGGCGTGCTGCAGCGTGCCGGAGACGGCGATCGCGCCGCGCTTCTTCACCTTCGGCGTGACCTTGTAGTCCTTGATGCGGGTCGGGATGAGGCTCGCCTTGAGGACCGGGCTCACCGACCCCTGCACATTCGCGGAGCCGGAGTAGACCGCGCGGTAGTGGCCGGACGCCGGTGCGGGGATGTCCGCCAGGAAGTACCTGTCCTTGGTGAGCGTCAGCGTCTTGAGCTTCGCCCAGCCGTCCTTGCCGTTCTTGGACACCTGGATGTCGAGCTTGTTGTGCGGTCGCGGGGCGCCCTCGACCTCGAGCAGACCGGACACGGTCAGCTTTGAGTCGAAGCCGAGCTTGATCGCGAACTGGTCGATGGAGCTGTAGCCGGTGGTGCGGAAGGTGAGCGGGGCGGTCGGCTTGTTGGAGAACCAGTCGCCGTAGCTCACCTTCAGCTGCCGCTTGTCGCCCGCGAAGGGGATCTTCGTCTCGAGGCTGAAACGCCCGTCCTTGTCGGTGACTGCGCTCCCCTCCCACGTCCCCGCCGCGTTCACGACCTCCACGTCCGCGTAATTCGTCGTCTTCCAGACGCCGTTGAGCTCGTACTCGACCTTGCCGATGACCTTGACCGGCGCGCCGAACCTGCCGCTGAACTCGGACGTGTCGAGCGTGACGCGGGCGGGCAGGCCCTTGGGCGCGACCTGCAGCAGCTCGCTCGACAGATAGCCGTAGGACGCACGGACCGGGCTGGGCCGGGAGTTCGCGATGAACCAGTCGGAGAACCTGCCGTCCGCGTCCGTCCGCACGACCTCGTCGTAGGACCCGTTGTGGATGCGCACGCTCGAATCGGCGACGGGCTTGCTCTCGTGCGTGATGGGCTGCCACTCGGCGAGCCGGCCGCTCGCGGTGACCAACATGTCGTCGACGGTCGGGTTGGGCCGGTCGACCCCGAATTCCTGGAAATACTTCCTGGCCCTGTAGTCGTACGTGCCGACGTCCTTGAGGGTCGTCTCGTCGCCGTCGGACTCCCTGACGATCAGGTCGACCGCGAATAGGCCGGTGATCTCGAGCTTGACGTCCTTCTTGGTGATCCAGTCGCCCGTCTTCCGGTCGCCCGATGCGAGCTCGAAGTCATGGACCCATTCGACGGCCACGTTCTCGCCCGGCTTGTGGACGACGGCGCTGATACCGGTCACGTCGCTGTCGGTCTTCAGGTCGTCGACGAAGAGGCGGCCGAACTGCTTGTCGTGGCCGGAGACTTTGAGGGCGGTCGGCCCCGCAGCGGCGACGGCGGTGGCGGGCACCGCGAGTACACCCAGTACCACAGAGGTGGACAGGGCAAAGGAAATGCTGCGCTTCACGTGTGCGTCCCCCCGGACGATTCGAGGGGCGCGTGGGAGAGAGAAACAACAAAGTGGTCAATGAGACGCGCCCCGAGCCTCCCATGGTAATCGGGCCCGGGGCGTTTCGGACCATTGGATCTGTCAGTCCGTCAGGAATGACACCAGCGCGTTGGCCAGCAGATACGGGTCCTCCGCACCGCACAGCTCACGCGCACTGTGCATCGACAGGATCGCGACGCCGATGTCGACGGTCCGGATGCCGTGGCGGGCGGCGGTGATCGGGCCGATGGTCGTGCCGCACGGCATCGCGTTGTTCGACACGAACGTCTGCCACGGCACGCCCGCCTTCTCGCAGGCCGCGGCGAACACGGCCCGGCCGCTGCCGTCGGTGGCGTACCGCTGGTTCACATTGACCTTGAGGATCGGGCCGCCGTTGACGCGCGGGTGGTGCGTCGGGTCGTGGCGCTCCGCGTAGTTGGGGTGGACGGCGTGGCCGGTGTCGGAGGACAGACACACCGTGCCCGCGAAGGCGCGCGCCTTGTCCTCGTACGTACCGCCGCGCGCGAACACCGAACGCTCCAGAACATTGCCGAGCAGCGGGCCGTCGGCGCCGCTGTCGGCCTGGGAGCCGTTCTCCTCGTGGTCGAAGGCGGCGAGTACCGGGATGTACGGAAGCTCCGGCGACGCGGAGACCGCTGCGAGCGCTGCCGTACAGGCGTGCACGGACAGCAGGTTGTCCATCCGCGGTCCGGCGACCAGCTCGCGGTCGCGGCCCAGATAGGCGGGCGCCTCCAGGGCGTTTGTCATCAGGTCCCAGCCGGTGACCTCGCCGGCCGCGAGCCCGAGCTCCTCCTCCAGGAAGGAGATCAGATCGCCCTCGTCGGTGACGTCGCCCAGGCCCCAGATGGGCTGCATGTGCCGCTGCTTGTCGAGTTGCAGACCCTTCTCGTGGATCGAGCGGTCCATGTGGATGGCCAGCTGCGGTACGCGCAGGAGGGGCCGGTCGATGTTGACCAGCCGCGTCGTGCCGTCGCGCAGGGAGAGCCGGCCGGCCAGGCCCAGATCACGGTCGAGCCAGGAGTTCAGCAGCGGGCCGCCGTAGATCTCGACGGCGACCTGACGCCAGCCGTGCGCGCCCATGTCGGGCTGCGGCTTGACACGCAGATTCGGGGAGTCGGTGTGGGCGCCGACGATCCGGAACGGGGTGTGCGGCGTGGTGCCCTCCGGCACGTACCAGGCGACGATCGCGCCGCCGCGCAGTACGTACTTGCCGCCACTTGTGCCGTCCCAGGCGTCCGTCTCCAGCACCTGCCGGAAGCCGGCCTTCTCCAGGCGCTCGGCGGCGGCGGCCACGGCGTGGTACGGGGTCGGGCCGGCCGCGAGGAAGGACATCAGGTCGTCGGTGTGTCCGCGATCGAAGCGGGAGGGTGTGCTGCTGCTCATGGACTCACCTTAACGAGGGGCGCGCGCCGGGTGCGTGGAGATGCGAAGCGGCCCGCCCCCGGCAGGGGACGGGCCGCTTCACACAAGGCGCGGGACGGCTGGGACGGTTAGAACGCCGCCTCGTCCAGCTCCATCAGGGAGTTGTCGACGGTCTCGGCGAGCGCGCGCTCGACCGAGACGCCCGGCAGGATGTTGGCGGCGAAGAACTTCGCGGCCGCGATCTTGCCCTGGTAGAACGGCACATCCTTGGCGGACGCGGTCTCGAGCTTCTCCGCCGCGACGGCCGCGCCGCGCAGCAGCAGGTAGCCGACGACCACATCGCCGGAGGCGAGCAGCAGGCGGGTGGTGTTGAGGCCCACCTTGTAGATGTTCTTGACGTCCTCGCCGGTGGCGATGAGGTCGTTCGTCATCGTGCCGACGATCGCCTCCAGGTCCACCGCGGCCTTGGCGAGCGCGTCGCGGGCCGGGGCCAGCTCCTCGCCGCCGGTGCCGACCGCCAGGAACTTCTTGATCTCCTCGGAGAGGGTGTTCAGCGCCTGGCCCTGGTCGCGGACGATCTTCCGGAAGAAGTAGTCCTGGCCCTGGATGGCCGTGGTGCCCTCGTAGAGGGTGTCGATCTTGGCGTCCCGGATGTACTGCTCGACCGGGTACTCCTGGAGGTAACCGGAGCCGCCGAAGGTCTGCAGCGACTGGGCCAGCTGCTCGTACGACTTCTCGGAGCCGTAGCCCTTCACGATCGGCAGCAGCAGGTCGTTCAGGGCGACGAGGGCCTTGGCCTCCTCGCCCGCGGCCTCCTTGACGGCGATCTCGTCCTGGACCGAGGCGGTGTACAGCACCAGGGCACGCATGCCCTCGGCGTACGCCTTCTGCGTCATCAGCGAACGGCGCACGTCGGGGTGGTGGGTGATGGTGACCTTGGGCGCGCTCTTGTCCGCGAAGTTCACCAGGTCCTGGCCCTGGACGCGCTCCTTGGCGTACTCCAGCGCGTTGAGGTAGCCGGTCGACAGGGTCGCGATGGCCTTCGTGCCGACCATCATCCGGGCGAACTCGATGATCATGAACATCTGGCGGATGCCGTCGTGCTTGTCGCCGATCAGCCAGCCCTTGGCGGGGTGCTGGTCACCGAAGGTGATCTCGCAGGTGTTGGAGGCCTTGAGGCCCATCTTGTGCTCGACGTTCGTGGCGTACACGCCGTTGCGCTCGCCCAGCTCGCCGGTCTCCCAGTCGAAGTGGAACTTCGGCACGAGGAAGAGCGACAGGCCCTTGGTGCCGGGGCCGTGGCCCTCGGGGCGGGCCAGCACGTAGTGAAGGATGTTCTCCTCCATGTCGTGCTCACCGGAGGTGATGAAGCGCTTCACGCCCTCGATGTGCCAGGAGCCGTCCGCCTGCTCGACGGCCTTGGTGCGGCCGGCGCCGACGTCCGAGCCGGCGTCCGGCTCGGTGAGCACCATGGTGGAGCCCCAGCGCTTCTCGACGGCTATCTCGGCGACCTTCTTCTGCGCCTCGTTGCCCTCCTCGAAGAGGATGCCGGCGAAGGCCGGGCCCGAGGAGTACATCCAGATGGCCGGGTTCGAGCCGAGCAGCAGCTCCGCGTACGACCAGATCAGGGAGCGCGGCGAGGTGGTGCCACCGATCTCCTCGGGCAGGCCGAGGCGCCAGTACTCGGAGTCCATGAAGGCCTGGTAGCTCTTCTTGAAGGACGCCGGGACGGGCGCGGTGTTGGTGGCGGGGTCGAAGACCGGCGGGTTGCGGTCGGCGTCCGCGAAGGATTCGGCCAGCTCGTTCTCGGCGAGGCGGGCGATCTCTTCGAGGATCGACTTGGCGGTGTCGACATCCATCTCCGCGAACGGGCCGGTGCCGTACAGCTTGTCGCGCCCGAGGACCTCGAAGAGGTTGAACTCGATGTCGCGGAGATTCGACTTGTAGTGCCCCATGGCGACGGCTCCGTAAAGATCGGGAGGCGGATTGATCATCCACGTACCAGTAAGTAGCTACGATGATGCTACCCGTCGGTAATAAGAAGCAACCCCTAGTGGGTCATCTGTGACACGGCTCGCTAACGGGCCCTGCCCGAGGATGCCCTGAGATGGCGGCCCGTGTCCCCGGTTCGCGGGCGATCGGCGGGCGATTGGCGGGCGATCGGCGGGCGATCAGGGGTGCGGTGGCGGGGGCGTGGAGGGTGTCGAGCCCGGGGCGGGACGGGTCACGGGGAGCCGGGTGCCATGATCGCCGGGCCCTTCGTCGGTGCGCTCGAGGCGGGCCGGGTCGCACCGTGTGCCCCGGCCCGGCCCATAGGGCCCGGCCGCCTCGGTACTCTTGCGGACATGTACGGCTACGATCAGAACCCGGGTGCCCAGCAGCAGTACGTGCCCCAGCAGCCCTCCTACGGGGAGCAGCCGCTGTACCCCGAGCCGTCGCCGCCCTCGCTCGCCGACGCGGTGCGGGCCTTCACCACCGCGTCGCTGTCCGCGGAGGACTTCCAGCAGATCTTCGCGACCTCGAAGGTCTACTGCCCGCGCGGTGACAACCCCGGCTTCCTGGCGCTGCACAACACCCAGCAGCCCGTCATCCCGATGTTCACCTCGCTCAAGGAACTGCGCAGATACGCGGGCAAGGAGTCCAAGTACTTCGTGATCACGGGCGCCGAGGTGATCGACCTGCTGCCGACCGGGTACGGCTTCGTGCTCGACATGGAGGGTGATCACCGGATGGTCTTCGACGCGAAGGCCGTGGAGCAGATGGTGGACTTCGCGATGCGGCGGATGTACGGCTGACGGTCCGGTGTGTGGCTGATGTGCCGCTGACGGGTCTGGATCTCTGGGCGCCCGGGAGGAATTCCTCCCGGGCGTCGTGCGTTCCGGATGACAAGAAGTTCAGTCTTCAACTAAACTGGACGCACAAGGAGGTCCCGTCATGCCTGCAGTGACTGTCGAGAACCCGCTCACCCTGCCGCGCGTCTCCGCGCCGGCCGAGGCCGTGCCGCGCCCCGTGCTCGCCGTGACCACGGCGCCGGGGGGCTTCGAGGGGGAGGGTTTCCCGGTGCGACGCGCGTTCGCCGGGATCAACTACCAGTACCTCGACCCGTTCATCATGATGGACCAGATGGGCGAGGTGGAGTACGCGCCGGGCGAGCCGAAGGGGACGCCGTGGCATCCGCACCGGGGCTTCGAGACGGTCACGTACCTGATCGACGGAACCTTCGTCCACCAGGACAGCAATGGCGGCGGCGGAACCATCCAGAACGGCGACACCCAGTGGATGACGGCGGGCTCGGGTCTGCTGCACATCGAGGCGCCGCCGGAGTCGCTGGTCATGTCGGGCGGGCTGTTCCACGGGCTCCAGCTCTGGGTGAACCTGCCGGCGAGCGACAAGATGATGGACCCCAGGTACCAGGACATCCGCGGCGGCCAGGTCCAGCTGCTGACGTCGCCGGACGGGGGCGCGCTGCTCCGGGTCATCGCGGGTGAGCTCGACGGGCACGAGGGTCCGGGCATCACGCACACGCCGATCACGATGATCCACGCGACGCTGCGGCCGGGTGCCGAGGTTACGCTGCCGTGGCGCGAGGACTTCAACGGCCTGGCGTATGTGCTTGCGGGGCGCGGTGCGGTGGGTACGGACCGGCGCCCGGTGCACAAGGGCCAGACGGCGGTGTTCGGGGCGGGCGGGTCGCTGACGGTCCGCGCGGACGAGTCCCAGGACTCGAACAGCCCGGACCTGGAGGTCGTACTGCTGGGCGGGCGCCCGATCCGGGAGCCGATGGCGCACTACGGTCCGTTCGTGATGAACAGCCGTGCGGAGCTGCAGCAGGCCATGGACGACTTCCAGGCGGGCCGCCTGGGCACGGTCCCGGTGAACCGCCACTGAGCCCGCGTGGGGCCCGCGTTGCCTCCGGCGGGGGCGCGGGCCGCCGTCCGGTGCGGGCTCCCCCGCCCCCGGGCCCGACTCCTCGGGCCAGGCGCCGTGGGCCCGTGTTACTTCCGGCAGGGCGCGAGCTCCCGCGCCCCTCACGGTTCGCCGGTGGAAACCACCCACGGAGAGCAACCGACAACGCCCCCGGCCCACGTTGACCACATGACCGGGCAACTGAGGAAACCACCCACGGAGAGCAACCGACAACGCCCCCGGCCCACGTTGACCACATGACCGGGCAACTGAGGAAACCACCCACGGAGAGCAACCGACAACGCCCCCGGTCCACGCTGACCACATGACCGGGTGACCAACGCCACCGGTCCACGGCCACCACATGACCGGGTGACCCACCCGGGTGGGTCCCCCAGCAGGCCCGTCCCCATGCCCCGTGGTCACGTGGGAGCGTGCAGACTCCGAAGCCGCTTCTGCCGGACGTCGCCCGGCGGGTCGCCGCGTGGTGTGTCGTCGTGCTGCTCGTCAGCGCCGTGGCCGGCGTCGGGATCTGGCTCTGCGCCACCCTCAAGGCCGCCGTCACGCCCGTGCTCCTCGCGCTGCTCGCGACCGCTCTTCTCGGGCCCCTGTACCGGCGGCTCATCAAGATGAGGGTGAATCGCTCGCTCGCCGCCGCGCTGACCTGTGCCGCCGTCGTCGCCGTCGTCGGCGGGGCCATGTACATCATCGTCACCGCCCTGATCGGGACCGGCGACCAGATCATCTCCGCACTGCGGCGGGCCGCCAAGGATCTCACCAAGTACTTCGGGGCCGCCGGGACCTCGCTCGACGACGTCGCCGCCAACTCGAAGGAACTGCTGGGGAAGTTCGGCGGGACCGCCGCGTCCGAGGTGATCAGTGGGCTGAGTGTGGTGGGCGAACTGATCGCCACCGCCGTGCTGGCGCTGCTCTTCAGCTTTTTCTTTCTGCGGGACTCGGACAGGGCCGCGGGCGTTCTGCGGTCCCTCGTACCCGGTACGAGCGGGGACGTCGTCGAAGCTATGGCGCGGCGGGCCTTCGAGGCTGTCGAGGGGTTCATGCGCGGGACGACCTTCATCGCGCTCATCGACGCGATCTGCATCACCGTCGGGCTGCTGATCCTGCGCGTCCCCGGCGCCGTCGGGCTCGGCGCGCTGGTCTTCGTCGGGGCGTACATCCCCTACCTCGGCGCCTTCATCTCCGGCGCCGTCGCCGTCCTTGTCGCACTCGCCGACCGCGGATTCGTGATCGCGCTCTGGGCACTGGGGGTGGTCCTGGCGGTGCAGGTGCTGGAGGGGCATGTGCTCCAGCCGGTGATCCAGAGCCGGATGGTGCGGATGCACCCGGTTGTTGTGATGGTGGCGATCACCGCCGGGGCGACCATCGCCGGGATTCTCGGGATGCTGCTCGCCGTACCGGTCACCGCCGCCGCGTTCGGCGTGATCGGCGAGCTGCGGAGGCGTTACGCGGCCGGGTCGGAGACCGGCTCCGGCACCGCCGACTCGTAGAGCTCGAACCAGATCGACTTGCCCTCGCCCCGCGGATCCACACCCCACGCGTCCGCGAGCATCTCCATCAGGAGCAGGCCCCGGCCCGACGACGCCATCTCGCCCGGCCGCCGCCTGTGCATCAGGCGGCCGGATATTCGGTGTCCAGTGACATGTCCGTGAACGGATTGTCGCCCGCGTTGTGCCCGTGGTGCCCGATGATCGTGAGCCGGTCGCCCGCCACCCCGAAGACGGCAAGCCCGTCCGGCGAGAAGCCGGGCATGGACAGGGACGCGGCGACCCGCAGCACCTCCGCGGTGGAGCGGGCCTCGGCCAGCGCCCGGCCCGCGTCCAGCAGGAACGCCTCGCGGGAGCGGCGCCAGTCACCGGTGACGGGGGTGTGCGCCGCGGTGCCCGGCTGCGGCTCGGCGACCTCCTGGAGCATGCCGGTCAGTTCGTAGTCGCCTTCGCGAAGGACCGGTTTGGAGCGGCTTCGGACGATACGGAGCACATGTCCGGCCTCGTCGACGACCCGTAGTCTGGCCTCGGCGATGGTCCCTTCGGCGGCCGCGAGACCGACGATTCCGTTGATCTCGTTCCAGTCGACGGGGTGGAAACGGGAGCGCACGATGGACTCGGGGTACTCTCCGGCCTCGGCGGGCAGCTCCAGCAGCCGGGCGGCCTCGGCGTCGAGGGTGACCGTCCCGGATGCGTTCTCCCACCGCCACAGGCCGGTCGCGATCGCGGCCAGGACGTCCTCGGTGCGCATCGCCTCACTTTATTCCGATCTTCACGACGACCAGCTGCCGGGGTCCTGGCATGTGTATGTCAATGAGGCGAACGGAGCCCGGGCGGTAACCTTGACGCGGCCCACCCCTCTCTAATCGCTAAGACTGGATGAACGACGATGCATCGGTACAGGTCCCACACCTGCGGCGAGCTCCGCGCCTCTGACGTCTCCGCCGACGTCCGGCTGAGCGGCTGGCTGCACAATCGCCGAGACCTGGGCGGCATCCTCTTCATCGATCTGCGCGACCACTACGGCATCACGCAGCTTGTCGCCCGGCCCGGCACTCCCGCCTACGAGGCCCTCGACAAGATCAACAAGGAGTCGGTCGTCCGCGTCGACGGCAAGGTCGTCTCGCGCGGCGCCGAGAACATCAACCCCGAGCTGCCCACCGGCGAGGTCGAGGTCGAGGTCTCCTCGGTCGAACTGCTCGGTGCGGCGCAGCAGCTGCCGTTCCAGATCAACGCCGACGACGGGGTGGGCGAGGAGCGGCGTCTGGAGTACCGCTTCCTCGACCTGCGCCGCGAGCGCATGCACCGCAACATCATGCTGCGTACGGCCGTCATCTCCGCTATCCGGCACAAGATGACCGCCCTCGGCTTCAACGAGATGGCGACCCCGATCCTGACCGCGACCTCCCCCGAGGGCGCACGCGACTTCGTGGTGCCGTCCCGGCTGAACCCCGGCAAGTTCTACGCGCTGCCGCAGGCCCCGCAGCAGTTCAAGCAGCTGCTGATGATCTCCGGCTTCGACCGCTACTTCCAGATCGCGCCCTGCTTCCGCGACGAGGACGCCCGCGCCGACCGTTCGCCGGGCGAGTTCTACCAGCTCGACGTCGAGATGAGCTTCGTCGAGCAGGAGGACGTCTTCCAGCCGATCGAGAAGCTGATGACGGAGCTCTTCGAGGAGTTCGGCGGCGGCCGCCACGTCACCTCGCCGTTCCCGCGGATCCCGTTCCGCGAGGCGATGGTGAAGTACGGCAACGACAAGCCGGACCTGCGCGCCCAGCTGGAGCTCGTCGACATCTCGGACGTCTTCGAGGGTTCGGAGTTCAAGGCCTTCGCGGGCAAGCATGTGCGTGCGCTGCCGGTGCCGGACACGGCCGGCCAGTCGCGGAAGTTCTTCGACGGCCTCGGCGACTTCGCGGTCGAGCACGGCGCGAAGGGCCTGGCCTGGGTGCGCGTCGGCGAGGACGGCTCGCTGACCGGCCCGATCGCGAAGTTCCTCACCGAGGAGAACATCAAGGTCCTCACCGAGCGTCTCTCGCTCGCGCCGGGCCACGCGATCTTCTTCGGCGCGGGTGAGTTCGACGAGGTCTCCAAGATCATGGGCGCGGTTCGCGTCGAGGCCGCCAAGCGCGCCGGCCACTTCGAGGAGGGCGTGTTCCGTTTCTGCTGGATCGTCGACTTCCCGATGTACGAGAAGGACGAGGAGACCGGCAAGATCGACTTCTCGCACAACCCGTTCTCGATGCCGCAGGGCGGCCTCGAGGCCCTGGAGACCCAGGACCCGCTGGACATTCTGGGCTGGCAGTACGACATCGTCTGCAACGGCGTCGAGCTGTCCTCGGGCGCGATCCGTAACCACGAGCCCGAGATCATGTTCAAGGCCTTCGAGATCGCCGGCTACTCCAAGGAGACCGTCGAGCACGAGTTCTCCGGCATGCTCCGCGCCTTCCAGTTCGGCGCCCCGCCGCACGGCGGCATCGCCCCGGGCGTCGACCGCATCGTCATGCTGCTGGCCGACGAGCCGAACATCCGCGAGACGATCGCCTTCCCGCTCAACGGCAACGCGCAGGACCTGATGATGGGCGCGCCGACCGAGCTGGACGAGTCGCGTCTGCGCGAGCTGAACATCGCGCTGCGCAAGCCGGTCGCCAAGTCCGGCGAGTAGTCGACGGAGCGAGCCGTACGCGTCGTACACGAGTAAAGGGGTCCGGGACCGACAGGTTCCGGGCCCCTCTCCTGTCTCACAGCGACTCGCAGTCGCCTCCCAAGCCCCTGCCGGGTCCGGTCGCCGGCGTCCCGGCCCATGACGGAATCCCAGGGGCCCGCCGGGGAGACGGCACGAGCCGACACGCCCGACTGCAGGGCCATCCGCGGCACCAACGAGTGCTCCGCGCTGCTCGAACAGCGTCCCGGTCCTGGACTCCGCGGTCTTCGCCGGCCGCTGTGTCTCCGGCGACGCCTCCCGCGCTCTGAACGAAACACGACAGATGATCCTATATGTCCGTTTCAGTGCCGCCGGGGCCGAGGGCGCTCCCACCCCGCCTCCGAAGCAGCACATCCAGCTCTCGAACTGAAAGGCCCGCACATGTCCCTCCGCACAGGACCGTTCCCGGCGGTCGCGTTTGCCGTCGCCGGTCTGCTGCTCACCGGCTGCGCGGGCGATCCCGGCGACACAGCGCCCGCGGCCGCGAAGAGATCCACGGGCGACGCCGCCAAGCTGGGCCCCAACGCGCGCTCCGGCGCCCAGGCGCAGCTCTCCCGGGCGCAGGTCATCCCCGCCCTCGGACCGAAGATCCGCGGCAGGATCACCGCAGCGAACAAGCAGGCGGTCGTGGTGGTCGGCGACGACCCCGACTCCAACAAGTCCGTCGTCACGCTCTACGAGCGTGATCCTGTGCGGGGCTGGAAGCCCGTTTCAGAGCCGTGGCCGGCGCACAACGCGCTCCTCGGCTGGACCGACGACCATCACACGGCCGACCACCGCTCGCCGATCGGGGTCTTCGGCCTCACGGACGCGGGCGGCATGCTGCCCAACCCGGGCACGAAGCTTCCGTACGACGAGGGGCCCGCCTTCGACGCGCCCGGCACCGGCTTCGAGGGGGAGCCGCTCGAGGGGTCCTTCGACTATGTCGTGGCCATCAACTACAACCGCGAGCCGGGGAACACCCCACTGGACTGGACCCGGCCGCTGGGCTCGGAGAAGGGCGGCGGCATCTGGATCCACGTCGACCACGGCGGGCCCACGCAGGGCTGTGTCGCGCTGCCGAGGGCCCGGATGAAGGAGCTGCTGAAGTGGCTGGACCCGGCGAAGCGGCCGGTGGTGGTGATGGGTGACCTGACGGGACTGGGCCGCTGAGGCGTGCGTGCACCGGGGGCTCCGCCGCCCCGGACCCCGGTTGCGGGCGGGGCTCAAGTGCGGCCGCCGGGCGGCCGGGGGCAGAAATGGGAAAGGGCGGGCCCGGGGATGATCTCCCGGGCCCGCCCCTCAAGCACTACGCCTTCTTCGGCTCCTCCAGACGCGGGAACAGCACCGCGCCCTTCGTCACCGTCGCGCCCGCCGGCAGCTTGCCCCACTCGCCCGCGTGCTGGACCTGCTGGTCAGCGAGGGCGCCCAGCAGGGCCTCCGCGCCGAGCGAGTCCCACAGGCGCTGCGAGGTCTCCGGCATGACCGGGTTGAGCAGCACCGCGACCCCGCGCAGCGACTCGGCGGCCGTGTACAGGATCGTCGCGAGGCGGGCCTGACCCTCCTCGGACTCGTCCTTGGCGACCTTCCACGGCTCCTGCTCCGTGATGTAGCCGTTGACCTGCTTCACGAAGTCGAAGACAGCCAGGATGCCGCCCTGGAAGTCCAGCTCGTCGCCGACCTTCCGGTCGGCCTCGGCGACCGCCTTGGCCAGGCCCTCCTGGACCGCCTTCTCCGCCTCGCCGGCCGCCGTCGCCTCCGGCAGCACGCCGCCGAAGTACTTGCCGACCATGGCCGCGACGCGCGAGGCGAGGTTGCCGTAGTCGTTGGCGAGCTCCGAGGTGTAGCGGGCGGTGAAGTCCTCCCAGGAGAACGAGCCGTCCTGGCCGAACGCGATCGCGCGCAGGAAGTACCAGCGGTACGCGTCCACGCCGAAGTGCGAGGTCAGATCCTGCGGCTTGATGCCCGTGAGGTTCGACTTCGACATCTTCTCGCCGCCGACCATCAGCCAGCCGTTCGCGGCGACGCGACCCGGCACCGGCAGGCCGTTCGCCATCAGCATCGCCGGCCAGATGATCGCGTGGAAGCGCAGGATGTCCTTGCCGACCAGGTGCACATCGGCGGGGAAGGTCGCTTCGAACTTCGCCGGGTTCTCGTTGTAGCCGACGGCCGTGGCGTAGTTCAGCAGCGCGTCGATCCACACGTAGATCACGTGCTTCTCGTCCCACGGCACCGGGACGCCCCAGTCGAACGTCGAGCGCGAGATGGAGAGGTCCTGCAGGCCCTGCTTGACGAAGTTCACGACCTCGTTGCGCGCGGACTCGGGCTGGATGAAGCCGGGGTTGGCCTCGTAGAACTCCAGCAGCTTCGGTCCGTACTCGCTGAGCTTGAAGAAGTAGTTCTCCTCCTTGAGGATCTCCACCGGCTTCTTGTGGATCGGGCAGAGCTTCTGCCCGGCGAAGTCGCCCTCGCCGTCGATCAGGTCACCGGGGAGCTTGTACTCCTCGCAGCCCACGCAGTACGGGCCTTCGTACCCGCCCTTGTAGATCTCGTCCTTGTCGTACAGATCCTGCACGAACTCCTGCACACGGTCCGTGTGCCGCTTCTCCGTCGTACGGATGAAGTCGTCGTTCGCGATGTTCAGGTGTTCCCAGAGGGGCTTCCAGGCCTCCTCCACGAGCTTGTCGCACCACTCCTGGGGCGTGACGTTGTTCGCCTCGGCAGTACGCATGATCTTCTGACCGTGCTCGTCCGTGCCGGTGAGGTACCACACCTTCTCGCCACGCTGACGGTGCCAGCGTGTGAGCACGTCGCCTGCGACGGTCGTGTAGGCGTGGCCCAGGTGAGGAGCGTCGTTGACGTAGTAAATGGGGGTCGAGACGTAGTACGCCTTCGCCCCCTGCTTCTCGGATCCAGTGGCCGCCATGGTCGAAATCCTATCGGCCCGCGGAAGGTCCACTCACCTCGATAAGCGGGCCGGCCCGTGGGCGGAGACGTCTGCGAAACATCTCGTCCCGTAAAAAGGCGCATCCTGGGAGGAGAGGCGGGCGCAGCGGGTGCAGGGGGAAGTGCAAGGGGACGGGCAAGGGGACGGGCGGGGGGACGGCAATAATGCGGGTACTGGTCGCCGAGGACGAGGAGGTCCTGGCCGAGCTGGTCGCCACCGGGCTGCGGCGGGCCGGATTCGCCGTCGACACCGTGTACAGCGGTGACGCCGCGCTCGCGTATCTCGGACTGCACGACTACGACGTCGTGGTCCTGGACCGCGATCTGCCGCGGGTGCACGGGGACGAGGTGGCGCGCGAACTGGTCGCCACCGCCTCCCGCACCCGGATCCTGATGCTGACCGCGTCCGCGTCCATGGAGGACCGCGTGGAGGGTCTGGACCTCGGCGCGGACGACTATCTGGGCAAGCCCTTCGAGTTCCCCGAACTTCTCTCGCGGGTGCGCGCGCTGCGGCGGCGCAGCGCGCGGCCGGTGCCGCCGCTGCTGGAGCGGCACGGGGTACGGGTGGACACCGTGCGCAGGACGGCCGAGCGGGACGGGCGGGATCTCGATCTGTCGCCGAAGGAGTTCTCCGTACTGCAGATCCTGCTGGAGGCGGACGGGGCGACGGTCTCGGCGGAAGAGCTGTTGGAGCGCGCCTGGGACGCCCACACGGATCCGTTCACGGGCGCGGTCCGGGTCTGTATGAGCAAGCTGCGGGCCAAGCTCGGGGAGCCGGCCCTGATCCGTACGGTGCAGGGTGTGGGGTACGGGCTGTGAGCGACGCACGCGAGGCGGCCGGGGGCGTCGGCGCGGGGGGAGAACGGAACAGCGCGACGATCGGACCCGGCTCGACGATCCGTACGCGGATCGCGCTCGTCTACGGCGCTGTCTTCCTGGTCCTCGGCGGCTGTCTGCTGGGGATCGTGAATCTGCTCTCCCGCGCCGGTACGGAGAACGAGGTCGCGGCGATCAGGCAGCGCGCCGTTCCCGCGCTGCCGGTGACGGACGTGCGCGGGGCCACGGTCTACCAGCTGACCGACAGCGTCCGGGACGCGGCGGGGCAGCAGATGCTGATCTGGTCGGTGTTCGCGCTGCTGGGGACGGCGCTGTGCGCGGTCGTGGTGGGGTGGTGGACGGCGGGGCGGGTGCTGCGGCCCGTGCACGCGATGACGGCGAAGGCGCGGCGGCTGTCGGAGCGGACGCTGCACGAGCGGATCGGGGCGAGCGGTCCCGACGACGAGCTGAAGGAGCTCGGCGACACGCTGGACGCGCTGCTGGCGCGGCTGGAGAAGGCGTTCGACAGCCAGCGGAGGTTCATCGCGAACGCCTCGCACGAGCTGCGGACGCCGCTGGCGACGCAGCGCACGGCGATCCAGGTGGGCCTCGACGAGTCCGCCTCGGCGGAGGAGCTGGCCCGTACGAAGACGGTGTTGCTCGACAACAACCGGCGCAGCGAGCGGCTCATCGAGGGGCTGCTCATGCTGGCGCGGAGCGAGCGGGGGCTGGCGGAGCGGGAGGACGTCGACCTGGGGGAGGTCGTGGCGGAGGAGGCGGCGCGGCACGAGGTGAAGGCGGCGGTGTCCTCGGGCGGAGCGGCGGGAGCGGCGGGAGCGGCCGGGGTCGTGCGGGGGAACCGGATGCTGCTGGGGCAGCTGGCGGGCAACCTGCTGGCCAACGCCGTCGCGTACAACGTGCCGGACGGGACGGTCGATGTGTCCGTCGAGGACGGGGTGCTGACGGTGCGGAACACCGGTCCCGTCATCGCGAAGGCGGATGTTCCGGCGCTCTTCGAGCCCTTCCGGCGGGGCGAGGGCCGCGACCGGATGGGGCCGGGGGCGGGGCTGGGGCTGTCGATCGTACGGTCGATAGCGGAGGCCCACGGCGGCACGGTGACGGCCGAGCCGGGCCCTGAGGGCGGCCTGGCCGTCACCGTGACGCTGCCGACGACTCAAGGTGTGTTTTAGAAGTCCCGCCTGCCCCGCGACCCCTGGCACGCACGCTCGCGATGTTGTCGGAGTCGCCCAAGTACTCCCGTACGAGGGTGATCCTCCGCCTTGCGATGGCACGCGCCAGACGCCGCAGGGCCCGCCCTGCGGGCGAACGGCGCTACTTCTCCAACGTGCCCTGGTCGCGCCAGGTGGCGAGGAGCCCCTGGTAGAGGTCGGCGTCGGGGAGCTCGCGGGGTGCGGGCCCGGCGTGGAAGAACGAGGCGTTCTCGGACTGGAGCTTGCGGAGGTAGTCGAAGGCCTTCGCGTCGTGCTCGCCGAACGCGACGAACTGCCAGAAGACCGGCTTGTCGGCGGCCTCGGCGAGGGCGGCGGTGGCGGCCGTCTTGGACTCGGGCGCGCCATCGGTCTGGAAGATCACGAACGCGGGTGCGTCGGTGTCCGCCTTGGCGTGCAGGGCGAGGACCTCTTCCACCGCGAGGTGGTAGTTCGTTCGCCCCATCCGGCCGAGCGAGCTGTGGAACTCGTCGACCCTTCCTTCGTACGCGTCGAGCGTGAGCTCACCGGTGCCGTCGATCTCGGTCGAGAAGAAGACGACGCTGACGGTGGCGTCGCCGTTCACGTGCGCGGCGAGCGCGAGAGCCTGCTCCCCGAGCCGCTGTGCGCTGCCGTCCTTGTAGTACGGCCGCATGGACCCGGACCGGTCCAGCACGAGATACACCCGCGCCCGGGCCCCGGCGAGTCCCTGCTTCTTGAGCACGGCACCGGCGGCCTTGTACGCCTCGACGAGTTCGGGGGCGCGGGCCTTGACCTGGGCGAGGGAGCGGGCGGGTGCGGATGCCTTCGGGGAGTTGCTGGTGTCGGGCACGGTGTCCGCCTGCGGCGCGGTGCCGACGGTCGCGGCGGCGGGCTCCGGGGCGGCGGTGGCCTTGTTGTCCGCCGGGGCCTTGGCGGGCTTCGCCGCCTCGGGCTCGGTCGGAGTCTTGGTGCCGGCCTTGGGCTCGACGGCGGTCGCCGCTTTCGGCGCGCCGGAGGGCACTTCTGCCTTCGGCGCAGGCGCCTTGGCGGCGGCGGGCTCCGGGGCGGCGGTGGCCTTCTTGTCCGCCGGGGCCTTGGCAGGCTTCGCCGCCTCGGGCTCGGCCGGAGTCTTGGTGTCGGCCTTGGGCTCGACGGCAGCCGCCGCCTTCGGCGCGCCGGAGGGCACTTCCGCCTTCGGCGCAGGTGCCTTGGCGGCGGCGGGCTCCGGGGCGGCGGTGGCTTTGTTGTCCGCCGGGGCCTTGGCGGGCTTCGCCGCCTCGGGCTCGGTCGGAGTCTCTGCCTGTGCGACGGGCTCGGTCGCCGTTGCCGGCTCTGCCGGAGTCTTGGTGTCGGCCTTGGGCTCGACGGCAGCCGCCGCCTTCGGCGCGCCGGAGGGCACTTCCGCCTTCGGCGCAGGCGCCTTCGCGGCGGCGGGCTCCGGGACGGCGGTGGCCTTCTTGTCCGCCGGGGCCTTGGCAGGCTCCGTCGCCTCGGGCTCGGCCGGAGTCTCTGCCTGTGCGACGGGCTCGGCCGGAGTCTCGGTGCCGGCCTTGGGCTCGACGGCGGTCGCCGCCTTCGGCGCAGGCGCCTTCGCGGCGGCCTTGGCGGGCTCCGCCGCCTCGGCGGACTCGGGCTCGGCGTCGGCGGTGAGCTCGGGCGCGGTCCCCAGGTCGGCCGGGGCCTTGGCGTCGTCCGCCTCGGGCTCGGCCGGCGCGGCTGCCTCCGGCGCCGTCTCGGCTTCCGGCTCTGCGGAAGCCGAGGTGTCCTCGGCGGCTGCGGGATCGTTGTCGGCCTCGGGAGCCGCTGCAGCCACGGGCTCGGCGGGAGCCGGGATCTCCGCGGCTGCGCTCTTCGCCGGGGCTCCAGCAGGGGCCTCGATCTCCCGCTCCGCCGGAGCGGTCTCCGCCTCTGCGGATGCGGGAGCCGCGGCCTCCACGGCTGCGGCCTCGGGGTCGGCCTGCGGCTCGCTCACGGGCTCCGTCGCCGCGGCAGGCTCGGCGGCCGACTCCTCAGCCGCGGGCCCCAGCTCGGCAGCCGCCGGTACCGGCGGCTGTTCCGGAGCGGACTGGGCCGGGACCGGCGCACGGCCCCGCGAGGACTGGTTGTCGAAGGCCGCCGAGACCAGGTCCGCCGCGCGCTCCGCCGGCGACGGGGCCGGCACCGTCGCGGTGGCCGGTTCCGTACGCTCGGTCTGGGGCGGGACGGAGGCTGTCGTCGACTCGTTACGCTCCGAACGGTCGCGTCCAAACACCTTGCGCAGCAAGCTCCGAATGCCCATGGGCGAGGCCTTTCGCATGAGTTGAGTGCGGTGATTGTCCGCGCTTGGGCCGGGGGTCCACGGGGTGTCCTGGCCAGGGCGGACACGTAAGGTTAGCCGCCGCCCGCGGCGATCTACGGCAGGGGCGGCTCAGCGCTCCGAGTCCACCGCCAACGCCGCCCGCCCGGCCCCGCCAGCCCGCCCAACCGCGCCTCGGCCGCGTCGGATTCATCCCCCGTTCACCCCACGGCTGCCGCACTGCACGCATGTGCACCTAACGTCACGGCCGGACATATTCCGACACCATGTCGGCGCAGGGTGCGCCGTAGGAGGACGAAGTGCGCAAACTGCTGCCGCTGTTGAACACCAACCCCCACGCGGGCGGGCGTTCCGCTCTCACCTGCCGGTACCGCTGCGGCGACGCCTGTTTCCACGAGGTGCCGAACACCAGCGACAACGAGTATGTCGGCGATGTCATAGCGAGCGCGCTTTCGAGACGTTCGATGATGCGCGCCGCCGCCGTCGTGACGGTCGCCGCTGCCGCCGGCACCGCGACCGTCATCGGGACGGGCGGCGGGGCTCAGGCCACCGCCGCGCCCCTCGGCGCCGACGAGCGCCTCGGGAACGGACAGGGCTCCAGGACCGACGGCGCCCGCGGTCTCCGCTTCGCCGCCGTCGCGCCCAACAAGGACGACCAGGTCACCGTCCCCGACGGCTACTCCCAGAACGTCGTCATCCGCTGGGGCGAGCCGATCCTCCGCGGTGTCCCCGCCTTCGACGCCGACAAGCAGACCGCCAGGGCGCAGGCGGGCCAGTTCGGCTACAACAACGACTTCCTGAGCCTGCTCCCCCTCCGCGGCGAGCGCGGTCGCCAGGTCCTCGTCGCCAACCACGAGTACACCGACGAGATCCTGATGTTCCGGGGCTACGACCCGCAGAACCCGACCCGCGAGCAGGTCGAGATCGCCTGGGCCGCGCACGGCCTGTCCGTCGTCGTGGTCCAGGAGGAGCACCGCAGCGGCAAGCTCACCCCGGTGACCCGCCACCCGCTCAACCGCCGCCTCACCGCGACCAGTGAGTTCAAGGTCACCGGCCCGGCCGCCGGCAGCCCCCTGCTGCGTACGAGCGCCGACCGGACCGGCACCAAGGTGCTCGGCACGCTCAACAACTGCGCCGGCGGCACCACGCCGTGGGGTACCACGCTGCACGGCGAGGAGAACTTCAACCAGTACTTCGCCAACGGGTCGAGCGCCACGGACAAGCGGTACGGCATCGCGGCCGGCGCCACCGAGCGCAAGTGGGAGCGTTTCGACAAGCGCTTCGACGTGGCGCAGGAGCCCAACGAGTCGCACCGCTTCGGCTGGGTCGTCGAGCTCGATCCGTACGACCCCGACTTCACGCCCCGCAAGCGCACCGCGCTGGGCCGCTTCAAGCACGAGGCCGCGCAGCCGCGGCTGACCGACGACGGGCGCCCCGTCGTCTACATGGGTGACGACGAGCGCTTCGACTACTTCTACAAGTTCGTGTCGTCGAAGCGGATGAAGAAGGGTTCGAGCCGGGCCGCGCACGAGCACAACCTCACCCTGCTCGACGAGGGCACGCTCTATGTGGCCAAGCTGACCGGCGACAGCCCGGCCGCGGAGATCGACGGCACCGGCAAGCTCCCGAACGACGGCGAGTTCGACGGCAGCGGACAGTGGATTCCGCTGGCCACCGGTGACACGTCCCACGTTCCCGGGATGACCGCCGAGGAGGTGTACGTCTTCACCCGTCTCGCCGGCGACAAGGTGGGCGCGACCAAGATGGACCGCCCCGAGGACGTCGAGCCGTCCCCGCGCACCGGCCGTGTCTACATCGCGCTGACCAACAACGTCGACCGCGGCAAGCCCGGCAAGGCCGCCGCTGACGAGGCCAACCCGCGCAACCTCAACAAGCACGGCCAGATCCTGGAACTCGCCGAGCACTGGGACGACCCGGCCGGCGACAGTTTCTCCTGGCGGCTCTTCCTGGTCGCGGGCGACCCGAACGACCCCGCCACCTACTTCTCGGGCTTCCCGAAGGAGAAGGTCAGCCCCATCTCCTGCCCGGACAATGTCGCGTTCGACCCGCACGGCAATCTGTGGATCTCCACGGACGGCAACCAACTGGGCTCCCACGACGGCCTGTTCGCCGTCGCGACCCGGGGCGAGCGCCGCGGTGAGCTCAAGCAGTTCCTGACCGTGCCGACCGGCGCCGAGACCTGTGGACCGATCGTCCAGGACCGTCGTGTCCTGGTCGCGGTCCAGCACCCGGGCGAGGTCGACGGTGCGTCCGTCGAGAAGCCCGCGAGCGTATGGCCCGACGGACCGGGCAAGATCGTCCGTCCGTCGGTCGTCGCCGTCTGGCGCAAGGACGGCCGGGACATCGGCGTCTGACCGCAGGCCCGGAACGTGATCACGAGGTGGTGCGCACCTGTGCGCGCCACCTCGTGCTGCCTTCACCCTCGGCTTCACCCCTCGGCTTCACCCCCCCCGGCTGTCACCTGCCCGGCTTTCACCCCACGGGCGGCCGTCAGTGCACGCCCGCCCCCTGCCGGAACCGGGTGAACTGCTCCTCCGCGTCTCCCGTGTACGACCACGGCACCCGCGCCGCCCGCCTCCCCAGTAGTTCGAAGAGCTGGCGGGCCTCGTCGTTCAGCCCCGCATAACAGGCTGCGTGCGTCAGGTAGTTCAGCTCACCGATCTCCTCCGGCGCCGCCGGGGCCGGTGTCCGCCCGACGATCCAGCGGTCCCAGGTGCGCCGTACCTCCGTCACCGCCAGCTCGTGGTGCCAGTGCCGCCCGAAGTCCCGCACCGGCGCCCGGCCGCGCGCGCCCTCGGCGACATAGCGGTACTCCTCCACCCGCGCGATCTGCACCAGCACCGGCAGCGGCGACCCGGGAGGCGCCGCGCCCGCCGCGTCCCTGGCGAAGTCGTACATCGTGCCGTGCGTGCCGTGCCAGCGCGCCGAGTAGTAGCGCAGCAGCTGCACATGGCCCTCGATGTTGTACGGGTCGCGGCGTCGCAACTCGTCCCACCAGCGCCGCAGTTCGCGCCGCTGAATGCCCACCTCGTACAGCCGCGCCACCGTGAGCAGCGACACCCACGGCATGGGGTCGGCCGGGCGGGCGTCGGCCGCGCCCAGGCAGGCCATCACCGCCACATCGAGCCGTGCCTGGTCGAGACCGGCGCCCGGCCCTGCTCGATCGCGTGGTGGAAGACCCGTACGACCTCCGTCGCCGCCCGCAGCACCGCCACGTCCGGGTCGCCGGGCTCCGCCGCCCGCCAGTTCTCCACGGCCGATGAGTCGGCCGCCGCGTGTGCGAGCAGCCGCAGCCGGTGCGTACGCAGCGGCCAGTCGTCGCCGGTGGCGCGCAGCAGGTCACGTACGCCCTGCCAGCGGCCGATGACCATGTCGTGCAGGGCCTCGGTGAGTGGGCGGTCCCCGAACGCGGGGTCGAAATCGGGGACGAAGCGGCGGCGTGGGGCCATCTGCGGCACTTCCCTGCTGCTCAGAAGTCCGTGGCCAGCGACTTGTCGGCGTAGTCGGGGTGCCGGGAGGCGGAGTTGGCGTAACTCTCCCGTGTCTCCATGGCCAGCGCCGCGTCCAGCCGGGCGGGACGGTAGTACGCACTGCCCTGCCGCCAGTACACGATCATCGGCACCAGACCGGTGGCGAGACCACCGAGGCCGATCCCTGTCGACGCCGCGCTCAGCTCGCCGAGCGACTCGAAGAAGATCCAGAGCATGAAGAGCGCGCCGAGCAGCGGCCAGGCGCCGCCGAGGACGAAGTCCCGTACCGACGTCAGGAGTGTTCTGCGGTACGCGACGACGGCCGCGATTCCCGCAAGGCCGTAGTAGAACGCGATTTGCAGGCCGATCGCGGCGACGGCAGCGGCCAGCACATCGCCGACCGAGCCGAGCGCGGTGGAGGCCACGAACATCGCGAGCGCCACCGCTCCGACGACGGCGATCGCCACCCACGGAGTGTTCCAACGGTGGTGCACCGTGCCGAGCGCGGCCGGCATGGAACGGTCCCTGCCCATCGCGAACAGCGAGCGCGTGACCTGGATCAGAGTGGTCTCGAGCGTGGCGACTGTGGACAACAGCACCGCCACGACCAGCAGTTTCCCGCCGACGCCCGGCCAGATCGCCTCGCCGAGCGCGCCCAGCACATTGGAGCCGCCGGCCCGGATGTCCTCGGCGGTCAGGGTCACGTTCACCGCGACCGTGTACGCCTCGAAGAGGAGGAAGACGACGCCGACTCCGACAAGCGCCGCGAGTCCGGCCGTACGGCGGCTGTTGCGGGTCTCCTCGCTGAGGTTGCTGGTGACGTCCCAGCCCCAGTAGTAGAAGGTCGCGATCAGCGCGCCCGACGCGAAGCCGGAGGCTCCGTCGAAGTGCGAGAAGCCGAGCCAGGACCAGTCGAAGGCGGCCGCGGTCCCGTTGTGCAGCAGCGCGGCGAGGATGAAGAGCAGCAGGATCGCCAGTTCGACGCCGGACATCAGCAGCTGCGCGCGTACGGTCAGCCGCGCGCCGCCCAGGACGACCAGCAGCATCGCCAGGAACCAGGCCGCGCCGACGGCCGTCGCGAGGACGGTGTTCTCGGCGAGGGACGGATCGAAGAGCGCGAGCGTCATCGCGCCGGCCGGCAGCGAACCGGCCACCATGAATATCGTCGCGGAGACGACCAGCGCCCAGCCGGACAGAAACCCGAGGAACGGGTGGAGGGTGCGGCCCACCCAGGAGTAGCTGGCGCCGGCGTTGATGTCGATCCGGCCGAGCCTGCGGAAGGCCAGGACGATGCCGAGCATCGGTATGGCGCAGTACAACAGCGCGGCCGGTCCGGCGAGACCGACGGAGGCGACGAGTACGGCGGTGGTGGCGGCGATCGAGTAGGCGGGAGCGCTGCCCGCGACGGCCATCACGATGGTGTCGAACGTGTTGAGGACGTTGGGCTGAAGCCCTCTGCCGGAGCTGCTGCGCATGGAATTCTCCGAATGCCCATGGGGGGAATGCCCTTGTGCCGCACGACATATGTCGGTAGGTAAGAAACGAACGCCCGCTCCGGAGTGAAGGCCTCCGTAATGGGAGAACGTGCGCATCGTAGTCGGATGTGCGCGGTGTGGTGAGGGGGTGGGGCTGCCCCCACCCACAAGAGGCTGGGTGACGTCATGGGCCGGTACTCTCGCGCTCCGTAGCGTCAAAGCCATGGACATGATGAGGCTCGCGCTCCGCACGCTGCGGTTCCGGAAAGGTGGCTTCGTCGCCACCTTCGTCGCGCTCTTCTTCGGCACGGCGATCGTGCTGGCCTGCGGAGGACTGCTGGAGACCGGCATCCGCAACAACGTCCCGCCGGAGCGGCTGGCCGGTGCCTCGCTGGTCGTGGTCGGCGACCGGTCGTACGAACTGCACCCCGGCGACCCGGAGAAGAAGAGCGAGCGGGTCGTCCTGGCGGAGGGGGTGCCGCTGGACGCCGCGCTGGCCGGGAAGGTGCGGGGCGTTGCGGGTGTGGAGCGGGTGGTCGGGGATGTGACGTTCGCGGCGACGGTGCTGGACGGTGCCGCGGGGCCGCCGGCGCAGGGACACGGCCGGGCGCAGGGACATGGCTGGGGGTCGGCGGGGCTGGCTCCGTACGCGCTGGAGCGGGGGAGCGCGCCGGTGGGGGCACGGCAGGTCGTGCTGGACGCGGCGACGGCGGCGAAGTCCGGCGCCGGCGTGGGGGATCCGGTCCGGATCGCGGCGCGGGGGGAGACGGCGTCGTACAAGGTGAGCGGGGTCGCGCGGGCGCGGGGGGCGGTGGGGCAGCGGGCGGTGTTCTTCTCGGACGGGGAGGCGGTGCGGCTTGCGGGAGCGGATGCCGGCGCAGCGGCGGGAGCGCCTACGGCGGAGGGCGGGGGCGCCCGGCATTTCGACGCGCTCGCGGTCGTCGCGCGGCCGGATGCGGCGCTGCCCCAGGTCAAGGCTGACGTGGGCCGGGTGCTGGCCGGGTCCCCGGTCACGGTCCTCTCCGGTGACGACCGCGGCTTCGCCGAGTACCCCACGGCCATGGAGCGGCGCGACGATCTGATCTCGCTCTCCGCCGTGTTCGGCGGGATGGCCGTCATGGTCGCCCTCTTCGTCACCGCGGGCACCATGGCACTCTCCGCCGCCCAACGCCGCCGCGAACTCGCCCTGCTGCGGGCCATCGGCGCGACCCCGCGCCAGCTGCGGCGGATGCTCGTCGCCGAGACCCTCGTCATCGCGGTCGCCGCCGCGCTGCTCGCCTGGCTGCCCGGGCAGTGGCTGGGCGAGGCACTGTTCGAGCGGCTCGCGGCGAGCGGGGTCACGGCGGAGGCGGTGGAGTTCAGCCAGGGCTGGATCCCGCTCGCCGCTGCGGGCGGCGCGGTCCTGGTGACCGCGGTCGGCGCGGGCCTGATCGGGGCCCGGCGCGCGGTGCGGACCCGGCCGACCGAGGCGCTGGCCGACGCCGCACTGCAGCAGCGCTGGGTCTCCACGATGCGGCTGCTGTTCGCGGTCCTCTTCCTCGGCGGCGCGACCGCTCTCGCCATCGTGACCTGGACGGTGATGGAGGGCCCCGCCGCGGCGAGCACCGCGGGCCCCACGGTCATCTGCGCGGCCATCGGCCTGGCCCTGATCGCGCCCGCCCTGACCAAGGTGTGCGCCGTGCTGCTGCACTGGCCGGTGAGCGCGCTGACCGGTACCTCGGGGCGGCTGGCGATGCTCAACTCCCGGGCCCGTACGGTCCAGGTCGCCGCGTCCGTCACCCCGGTGATGCTCGCGGTCGGCGTCGCCACGGCCAATCTGTACGTCCAGACCACCTCGGCCGACCTCGTGGAACGGGCCTTCAACGAGAATCTGCGCGCGGACGCGGTGCTGACCTCCGCGTCGGGGACGCTCGCGCCCTCGCTGGTGGACCAGGTCCGGGCGCTGCCCGGGATCGCCGCGGCGAGCGCGTACGTGACCAGCACCGGGTTCATCGAGCGGGGCGACGGCCGGGGCGCGGAGACCGGCGACGACGGACTGCCACTCCAGGGCGTGAGTGCGGCGGGCGCGGCCGGGACGAGCGCGGCGACGGTGACCGCGGGCAGCCTCGGCGCACTGCGTGGCGACGCGGTCGCGCTGCCCGAGGGCGCGGGCCACAAGGTGGGCGAGACGCTGACGCTGCGGCTCGGCGACAACAGCACGGCGCGGGTGCGGGTCGTCGCCACGTACCGGCCGAAGGCGGGCTCCGAGGCGGCGCTGCTGCCGGCCGAGCTGCTGGCTCCGCACACGACGGGCGGCCTGCCGCAGCAGATCCTCGTACGGGCGGCGCCGGGCGCGGACGTGACCGGCACTCTCGGCCAACTGGCCGCCCGCACACCTGGGTTGAGGGTCGCGGACCGCGATGCGCTGATCGCCGCGCACGCGGAGGACACCAGGACCCAGGCGTGGATCAACTATCTGATGGTCGGCATGATCGTCGCGTACACCGCGATCTCGGTGGTGAACAGTTTGGCGACCGCGACGGGCGGCCGGCGCCGGGAGTTCGGCCTCCAGCGGCTGACGGGGGCGACGCGGGCGCAGGTCATGCGGATGCTGACGGTCGAGGGCGTGGTGGTCGCGGTGATCGGGGTGCTGCTGGGCACGGCGGCCGCGGCAACGACTCTCGTCCCCTTCGCGCACGCGGCAGCGGACGGCTGGCTGCCGTCGGGACCGCTGTGGATCTACGGCACGGTGGTGGGCACGGCGCTGACGCTGGCGCTTTCGGCGACGCTGGTCCCGGCGTGGCGGGCGCTGAAGATATTGCCGGTGCGGGCGGCGCGGGCGGAATCGTAGAGTCGGTACATGGCTGCAGAGGTTTCGGACGAGGGCACCGTACGGATCGACGCGTGGATCTGGTCGGTCCGGCTCACGAAGACCCGCTCCCAGGCGGCGTCGGCGTGCCGGGCCGGCCATGTCCGCGTGAACGGTGAACGGGTGAAGCCGGCGCACCTGGTGCGCTCCGGTGACCAGGTGCGGCTGTTCCACGCGGGCCGGGAGCGGCTGGTGGTCGTCTCGAAGATCATCCGCAAGCGGGTGGGCCCACCGGTGGCGGCCCAGTGCTACGTGGACAACAGCCCGCCGCCACCGCCGAGGGAGTTCGTGGCGCCGGTGGCGGTACGGGAGAGGGGCGCGGGCCGCCCGACAAAGCGAGACCGCCGCGAAATGGAACGCCTCCAGGGAGGGCTCCCGAAGCCGTAGGGTCTCCTCACGCCGGGGGCGGAGACAGGAACGCGAGCATGGCCTGGCCATCGGCTCGGGCGTCCTCGTCCTGTAGTTGACGCCAGGCGGCGTGGTACGGGTTGTGGAGCGCGCTGGCCAGGGCGAGCTTCTTGCGATCGCCCTTGTCGAGCTGGGCTCTGAGGTCCATCGGGTTCGCGGGCAGGGAAAGCAGAAACGCCAGGTCCCGGTAGTGGCGGTCCGGCGGTGCCGTTTTGATGCTCAGTGCGGCGGCCTTCGCGACGATCGCTCCCAGCAATCCGGGGCGGCGAATGTGGCCGCTGCGCCGGCCGAGTTGAACGCGGACGGCCTCGGTCCGTTGCGCGGCCTGGCGACCACCGGGGACCTCCAGGGTGCGGCCCGGCGGAGTTGTCGTGAGGTCTGCTCGAGGTCCGAGGTGGTCAGGAGCCAGGAGATCCACCACCAGTCGGCCCGGCTCTTCGCCGCGGTGGTAGCGGTGAAGCAGATTGTCCTGCGGGGACATGCCGGCAGGAACGAACCCGAGCCGCTCCAACGCGGCGACCAAGCGGCGCAGGCTCTGCTGGTCCGATTGCACATCGGCGAGCACGTCCAGATCGGCGCTGGCCGCCGGCGGGGTCCGGCCGTGCTCCAGACCGTGCAGGAGGACCATCTGCCCACCGATCAGCGACCAGGCGCGCGGCACGTGCTCCGACAGGTCGAGCAGCACTCCCCACAACTCCACGAGCGCACCGGTGAACAGGTCCGAATCCAATCGGACATGCGGCAGACCAGCGGTCACGATCACGCCTCCGGAGGTGATGCGTAGCGGGCCAGGAGGGGACGCAGCAGTCCGACCGCCGCCGCGTCGGCGCGGTCCTCCTGGATGTCCAGCAGATCCGCGGCTACCACTGAGGGCGGGGCATCCGCCCCCTTGACCGAGGTAAGGAACGGCCACATCTCGGCAGGGGGAATACGGACAAGCAGGTTGCCGCGCTGGTGGTCCCGGAGCATTCCGAACGACTCCTCCAACGTGCCCACCTTGTCGGGGTGGGCGTAGATCTCGGCGCGTCCAGGTGCCACATAGTCGGCCCCCACCTGCGCGGCAGCTCTGACGCCGGCCCGCACCGCCTCCGGGTGATCCAGCACGGCCGCCAGCATGCCCGAGTGCACCCGGTACCGTCGCGTCTCCGCCCGGGCCTCAAGAAGTTCCCGCAGCCGCACGACAGGCAGACGCTCGTGGGCAGCCAGATCGCGTAGCCGCGCCACAAGGCGGGACTTCTCCGCATCGGACAGACCCACGGGCCGGTGACCGGCAAGCAGGGCCAGCAGACCCCAGGCGTTACGGGCCGACAACGGCCTCCCGGAACGGGCACCAGCATCCTTGCGATTCCGGACGCTGGCCCCGTCAACCAGCCAACGGCCGCCGATCCGCTCCCCCTGAAGCTTTCCGTCACGGAGCAGCTGGCGGACCCGGGAGTCATCCACATCCAGAGCTGCGGCCGCCTGGTGCACGGACATCAGATCCACAGCCCGCTCCTTTTCGTCTTCGCCTCCCGAAATCGGGAGAGAACACGCAACCAGTCTGGCCCCAGCGCCACCTTGCGTCAAGCATCCCGATTTCGGGATAGAAGACGCAAGCCCTTTCCGGCGTGCCGGGCGCTTTGGTCCACCGCGGGTCCCCAGCGTCGGAGCCGCGTCATTGGGTGTATCGGGCCACGGTGTACGCGATCGGCCCGGTGAGCCCGGTCCCGGACTCACCGACCATGTCCACGATCTCAAACCCTGCGCCCGACGCGTAGCGCTCCAGTTCGCGCGGGAATAGCACGCGCCGCCTGATCTCGTCCCCGGCCTCGTCGCCAGAGGCGAGCATCCAGTGCCTGTGCATGGTGTTGATCTGTGTCCGCAGGTCCCACTCGTAGCCGATGGTGACCTTCGCCGGGCCGTCCGGAGTCTCGACAACGACGCTGGTCGGCTCGGGGCGGATGACGGGCGATACGGGCGAGCAGAGCACCAGGAGTGCGCCGGGCCGTGCATGTGCGGCAAACGTGTTGAACACTCGGCTGATGTCGTCGTTGTCGTGCACGTAGGCCAGAGAGTGGCCGAGGCAGGTCACGACGTCCACGCGTCGCCGGAGCCGAGTAGTCCGCATGTCGCCGACGCGGATGTCGAGTCCGGACCGCACCCGATGCGCGTACTTGACCAAGCCGGGCTGTAGGTCCACGCCGACGCACTCAAAGCGCTTGGCCAGGATCTCCACGTCCCGCCCGGTGCCGCATCCGAAGTCCGCCAGCGTGGTCGCATCCGGCCGGTGGCGTTCAATCAGGGCCTGGCATGTCTCGGCGCTGCCGCTGTCCGACTGGATCACGTCATACAGCGCGGGGTCCCGGTAGAAGAGGTTCGTTGCTTCCATGCGTTCGGCTTCCACATCGGGGCTGGTCACAGGAGGCTCCGCAGTCCGACTTCCAGGGCGAGCACGTCACACAGCATGTCGGGCACCACAGGCGCGTGCTCGGCGTCCTCTCGGGCCTGGGCAAGCGCTTTGAGGTCAACGTAGCCGAGATCTACCAACAGCGATTCGCGCGCCATGCTGTCGAGGAGGGGCAGCCCGTACGAGCGTAAGCCCGCTTCCATGACTGCCAGGAAGTTCTCAGGCTCGGCGGGCGAGGCGACCGACTTGGGCATTCCCGCACGCCGCAGCCGATCGCGGAAGAGAGCCTTTCCCCGCTTGTACTCGTGCGGTAACTGCTCCATGAACCGCACGACGCGGGGGTGCACCAGGGGACTCACGGGCCAGACACCGACGCGGAGGAATCCGGGGTTGTGGAGCCCGAACGACATGAGCGTTGGTACGGGGAGTACCGGGATCGGCGCCAGGTGTTCGTTCACGTCGGCGAGTGCTCTGGTGGCCTTGCTACCGAGCCATGGGACCGGGGCCACTGTTGGGAGCGCGGTGTTCGTCCTCGAATGGTGAGCGTTGATCTCATCCCCGCCGCTACCGGTGAACATGACCTCACAGCCCCGGGCAGCTGCCTGCTCGCGCACCACGTCGAAGGCCTCTTGGTAGAACGCCCCGGCGGGGTCGTGAGGCTCCCCGAGGGCTCGCACTCCACCCGGTACGAACGGCGGGTGCTGCATGGCGGGAATGGCCGTATCACGGAAGCCGCGGTGGTCCGCCAGCGTCCGCCGGCGCTCTCGCTGTTGTACCCCGATGCCTCCGCCCATCACCAGCCCGAAGCTGTGCACCCGCTTGAAGCGCGCCGCGCTCACGGCCAAGGCGACGTTGCCCGAGTCGGCTCCGCCCGAAAGCTCGATGCCCACAGAGCCGGTAGCGGCGGGAGCTTCGCGGACTGCTTCGGACAGGAGGGCGTCGAATACGTCGAGCGGATCGACGTCCGGGCGCAAGGCGCGTGGCGTCAGTACGTGTTCGGCGGGCTCCGGGTAGTGCATGGTGAGTCCCGAAGACGTGAATACGGCAGTCGCGCGTTCGGTGAGCCGGTACACCCCTTCGAACGGAGTGTCCGCCGTGTATCGGTGCTGTCTGCTCAAGGTCCGAGCCACCACGCGTGAAACGAGTCGGTCGGCCCGTAGGTGGGGGCGGAGTTCGGCAAGGTCCCATGACGCGTGCAGCACGTCCTTGACTGCTACGAGATATAGGGGAGCCGTACCGAACACGCCCGCTGACAGACGGGCTTCCCCGGGCTTCATGGCGAGTGCCATGAAGTCCGCTTCCCCCTGCTTGCACTCCCTCACAGTGAGATGGACGCACGGCGCCCGGTCGGTATTGAACTCTGTAGCGAGGGCCGACACCTTCGCGGGTTTGACCCAGCTTGTTCCACTGGCCCAACGTCCTTCTTGCAGGCGCCAGTTGGGGGCGCAGAGGTCTGGCAAGTGCAGTCGCATGGAAAGCACGTGATCACCTTTCAAACGTGGTGTGGCGGGGCGAGGCCCGGTCGGCCCCGCCCCGCCGCACTTCAGCTATGGATCACTTGCTGCAGTGGTCGCCGTTGTTGTCGCCGCCGCCCGGCATCTTGTCCATCAGCGCGGCGCCCATGGCCGGGACTCCGGTGATCAGGTCGCCGGTGAACAGCTCGTCCACGTTCATTGCGTTCTCCCTCTAGGGTTGAAGCGGTCTCCGCGGCGGACGCTACGGAGCTGGACCGTCCGGCTGCCGACTGCTCATATGGGGCAGCCGGACGCGGTTGCCCACCGCGACGTGGCGGCGGGCCCTCCCTGGCCACAGGCAGGGGAGCCTGTTCGCGTGACCGGGAGGAGTTCAGTGGGTCGGGGCGGCAACGGCTACTCCGACCACGAATTGGTTCTCCGAGAGATAGCGGTGATCAGACTCGGTCCTGCGAAGCGACCGATGGCGGTGGCTGATCGCCTCGCGGCCGGCCACCCTGGCTGCGGTCGTTGACCGCCCGGAGCTTGGCGTTCAGGGCAGTGGTAGGGCCGCTCTCTTGTGGCTCCTCGCTCCGGTGCTGAGGGCACCGGCATGGCGGGTACTCCGTAGATCCCGGGGGCAGATCCGCTCTCTCGTTCGTAGCGAGTCTCAGTACTCCATCCATGCCGTGTTCCTCGGTCATCTCGGCCAGTAGGGCCCGCGCTTCGCTTCTCATCCCTCAGTCCCTCAGACGATGACTTCGGCGAGGATCTCGCCGCTCTCTCCCTGCCTCTACGCAACCGTCTGAGCACGCACAGCGGTACCGTTGCCGCAGCGTCGGGACTTGAAAGCCTTGAAAGTTCGTAAAGTCATGGGGAGTTGAAAGTCATGGCGAAGCGTGAACCGAACGGGGCACTCGGCCGACTGCTCGCTGAGAGTCGCTGGACGCATCGCCAGTTCGCTCGGGCCGTGAACCGCGTCGGTACCGAGACCGGCACACCGCTGCGCTACGACGAGTCGGCGGTGAGCCACTGGCTCGGCGGCACGATTCCCCGCAGCGCCGTACGTGTGTGCATCCTCGAAGCCCTCTCGCGTCGCCTCGGCCGCCCTGTGACCCATGCTGAGGCGCGCTTACCCCTTCCCCGCGATCATTCGCCCGCGTCCACGGATACCGTGGAAGGGCTGATCGATCTGGGGAGGCACGACATGGACCCGTCCCGCCGCAGCGTTCTGGGAGCTGGTCTGTTCTCCGTGGCGCTCACGATCCCCGGTTGGCCGGACGTAATCGGCCGTGCTGAGGCGGTGCAGTCTGGTCGCACATCGCGTATCGGCATGAACGAAGTGGACATGGTCATCGCCATGACCGAGCGCGTCTCAGAACTCGACGACCAGTTCGGCGGTCGTCACGCGCGCCCCATGGCAGCCTCGTTCATGGTCAACACCGTTGCGCCATATCTGCGCGCCGACGCGTCGGAGGAGGTACGGCAGGCAATGCTGTCCGCCGCCTCCGACCTGCTGTATCTGACCGGCTACATGGCCGTGGACGAAGGGCTGCACGGCCTTGCGCAGCACAATTACGTCAAGGCACTAGAGCTTGCCGGCGCGGCCGAGGATCACCTGACGTACTGCACCACCCTGCGAGGCATGAGCGTCCAAGCTGTTGACCTGCGCCACGGGACCAAGGCGATGGAGCTGGCCGACGCCGCTGCCGGCGCCTCGCCGAAAGCCGGTCCCCGGATGCGGGCCTTCCTTGCCGGACAGCAAGCGCACACTGCCGCGCAGACCGGCGACCGTACGCGTGCCTTGCGATATATCCGCGAAGCGGAGGCCGCCATGGGCCGGGCCGAGTCACGCGGCAAGGCGTTCGGCTCGTACGACCCGGCAGCGCTCAACTATCACGTCAGCCAGGTTCGTTACGAACTCGGCGACGTGCCCGGCGCCATTGAAGCCATGCAGGAGTCGGACAAGGTCCGCTTCAGCGTCTACCGCCGCGCTCGGGTGCGGCACAGGGCCACCCTTGCCGAGCGGCAACTGGAGATCGGCCACTTGGAAGCGGCCTGCGTTACCTGGCACCAGGCACTTGACGACTACCCCATGGTCCAGTCCGGTCGGGCCGACGAGCGTGTGAAGACGATGTTCAGCCTCCTGCGCCCGCACCTGAAGAACGCGACCGCTCGCGACCTGCACGACCGAGCACGGATGATCGCGGATCCGGCATTGGTCAGGTGACCTGCTCTTCTTCTGCCTCCTGAGTGCCGCGCGTGACCTAGCGGAGGCCGTCCGCCCCGGCCACAGCGACTTTGCCCGGACGGCTCGGGCTGGTGACGGGCTGCCGAGGAAGTCGTCTGCGCGTCGCGTTGGGCTCTGGTACCGCGCAGCGGTCGGATTTCCGTGCGGGTCCGGCTGCCCACTCTTCGGGCTTGATTGGGCAATGTCGGGCTCTGCGTGATCAGTCGTCGAGAAGCTCTGCCACCTCGCATGGACCAGCGCACGCCCACAGCGTCAGGATGGGCGGATGGTGGAGAGCGAAGCGGATCTGATGACGTTGCTGCGCCAGCTTGACGATCCGGAGTGGCTGGAGTGGCCACGGGGGTACAACCGTCGCGAAGCTGCGGTGCTCCTCGCACGTCTGGTGTCCAGGCTGGAGGGCGACTTCGCGACGCTTTGCCCGGCCGAGCGGGACACCCAGGACTCCAGTGAGTACGGTCGCGTCGTAGTACCTGCGGAGGTGACGGTGTGCGGGACGCGGATTGTCGTGTGCGTGAGTAAGTTCGGGTCTCTGGCTCTGGTGTCCGCCGACAACCCTGGTGCTTTTCTGGGCACGGAGGACGCACAGGCGGAGGGCGAGCTGGATGCCGGAGATCTCGCAAAGGTGGAACAAGCACTGATCGGCCTGGGATATGTGGTGGTCCCCGAAGAGCTCCTCATGAGCCGGTACGACGGGATGAGCCCGTTGCGATCGCACGGTCAGTGGCAGCCCAGCTGGTGGGACCGCTTCTTCGGTACTTTCTAGTTGTGGCCGTGTGCGTGGGGGTGGTCACACTCGACATCCACGAAGGCCTCCTGAGTCTTGGATGCGAGCTCCTCAGCTGGAGACGGCCGGTCGCCCTAGGCTGAAGGACTCCACGCGGCCATCAGTTCGCGATGGCGTCGGCGATGGGTCGACGCTGTTCCCCTCATCGTCAGCGAGCAGCACAAGATCCATCGGAGTCATACCGGACACAACATCCCCCCCAGCCAAAGTACGGGCGATAGTTGCGCACCCGCCGCCCACGGTGCCAGGGGTTTTCGGGAGGCCAAGCTCAGCACGCAGTGGCCCGAGCCAGAAGGCCCCGGGGCCCCGCGGCGAAACGAATACCCGCACCCCGACCCGGCCCGCTAACGTCCCCCCATGCCCCAGCCGAGCCCGCCCGCGCTCCTCGCGCCCGTGCCCCGTACCAGCACCGCCGTGCTGCTCGCGAAGGTCGCCGCCTGGCGTGGCCTCGACGTGGTCGCCGTGCCGCCCGAGCGTGGTGAGCGGGACCTGCACTGGTACGGCGGGCCGCTCGCCGCCGCTCGGGTCACGGGACGGCTCGGCGTCGGGCTGCTCGAGCCGCACGACGACTGGCTCAGCACACTTCCGTACGAACTCACCCGCCGCCGCATCGAGTTGACGACCCTCGCCGAGGCCTGGCAGCTGCAGGCGCCCGCCTTCGTCAAGCCGCCGTCCGACAAGTCCGTGCCCGCCGCGGTGTACGCGGACGGTACGCGGCTGCCCAAGGACGGCGACCGGATCGGGCCGGAGACGCCCGTACTCGTCAGCGAAGTCGTGGAGTTCGCCGCCGAGTACCGGCTGTTCGTGCTCGACGGCCAGGTCCGCACCGGCAGTCGGTACGCCGTCCACGGGCGGCTGGACCCCGCGCCTCTCGACCCCGCAGCGCGGGACTTCGCCGGCGAGCTGCTGCGGCAGAGCGCACACACCCTGCCCAGCGCCGTCGTCGTCGACACAGGACGGCTCGACGACGGCCGGTGGGCCGTTGTCGAGGCCAATATGCCGTGGTTCGCGCAGAGTTACGCGGCCGAGCCCGGCCATGTGCTCGACGTCGTCCTACGCGCCTCCGGACCCCGCGCCCGCATCAGTGCACACGACCGAGCCTTTCTGCGCTGAACTGCGCGAACTCGTGCGCGTCGTGCGACGAGAAGATCCGGATCAGCCTCGGGTCCGCACGCCGCAGCTCACGCAGCCGCTCCAGCTGCGTCAGCCGCTCGGCGTGGTTCTCGGCGACCAGCCGCTGATGCAGCGCCGTCGCGCGCGGGCAGCGAGGCCGGCGCTGGTCGATCTCGCCGTGGAAGAAGTACGCGTCGCCCGCGTGCAGCAGCCACCGCGCCGGTTCCTGCACCGCCACCGCGCAGTGCCCCCGGGTGTGCCCCGGCAGCGGCACCATCAGGATGTCCGGCGAGCGCAGCACCCGTGCCGCGGCGAAGCCGTGCCAGTTGGAGTCCGCCGTGTCGTGGACGACCCACTGCGGACCGTGCGCCCACTGCGCCGGGACGTAGCGGCTGGAGTCGAGACGTGTCTCGCGGCGCATCGCCGCCCGGTACTCGTCGGCCATCACATGCACCCGCGCGTGCGGGAAGTCCGCGAGACCCCCGGCGTGGTCCTGGTCGAGATGGGTGATGACGATGTCCTGTACGTCGTACGGGTCGTAGCCCAGCGCCCGGATCTGGTGGACCGCCGTACGCGACAGATCCAGCGTCGGCCGCATGGTCCGCCGGAAGAACGGTCCGAGCCGCCGCGGGTCCGAGACATCCGCGGCGCCCAGACCCGTGTCGACCAGCACGAGCCCGCTGCCCGTCACCACCAGCAGGCAGTGGGCGACCAGTGGGGCGCCGCCGACCGGGTGCATCGGGGCGCAGTCGAGGTGGTGGACGATGGGCTGAGACATGCGAGGCTCCGGCTACGCGGGGAGGGGAAGGGTCGTCGCGAGGCCGAGCTGGGTGAGGATCGTCGCGGTGTCGAAGCAGACGCGCTCGCAGACCAGTTGCTCGTCCTCGAAGAGGGACATCGCCGGTGTCCGTCAGCGTAAGGCGCGTCCGGCGGGCGGGAAGCCGTACAGCTCGCCGTTGTGCCCGTCGAAGACCTGGCCGGTGGCGAGGATCGCGTACCGCGGATGACCGAAGGCCCTCAGTGTGTCGCCGACCTCGTGCCGGTTCTCGCTCTCCCTGTGCTCGAGGACGAGAGCCTCACGCGCTTCCTTCGTCATCTTGCGGGCGCCCCCCAGGCCGGATATCCCGTACTTACGCCGTAAGTACGGGACCGAGCGAAGCACTTACGCTGTAAGTCGTCAAGGAGTACGGCAAGAGTCCGCAAAACCCACTCAGGAGCCCCCCGATGTCTGACGGAAGAACCCGTCAACAACCCACGGAGCGCGGTACATCGGCCCACCGGCCGTCATCCCGCGAGCCGTTGTCCCGCGAGCCGTTGTCCCGCGAACGGATCGTCAGCGCCGCGCTCCAGATCATCGACAACGAGGGTGTGGACGCGCTCTCCATGCGCCGGATCGCCGCCACCCTGGGCGTCCAGGCGATGTCCCTCTACAACCATGTGGGCGGCAAGTCGGACGTCCTCGACGGGGTCACGGAGTTCATCACCACGGACATGCAGCTGTCCCGGCGGTCCCCCGGCGGCTGGGAGGAGGGCATCCGCTCGGTCGCGTACGCCTTCCGTCGCTCGTCACTGCGTCACCCGCGCGCCTGCGAGCTGGTGCTCACCCGCCAGCTCTCCTCCCCCGGAGCGCTCCCGACCATCAACTGCTCTCTCTCCGTCCTGCTCGACCACGGCTTCGACGAGGCAGCCGCCGTGCATGCCCTGCGGCTGCTCATCGCCTTCCAGGTCGGCTCACTGCTGCGGGAGTTCCATTCGCCCGGTTCCAAGGGGGACGAGGAGTCGGTCGTACGGGAGCGCGCGGCGTATCTCGAGGGCTCGGGGTACCCGGCGGTGGCGAAGCTCGCGCCGAAGCTGGCGGTGATCGACCACGAGGCGGAGTTCACCTTCGGGCTCGAGCTGCTGATCAACGCGCTGCGCCAGTACGCCCCCGAGGAACCCGGGAAGTCCGAGGAGCCCGGGAAGTCCGAGCAGCCCAGGAGGTCCGACTAGTAGCCCAGGAAGTCGGAGCGACCCGAGGTCCCGAGGTGACGTGCGGCGAATCGCCGCGACAGCCGCAACAAAGTCGCCGAGACTGACGTCCTTACCAGTGGAGTGACTCGACCGTCGGAACATCCCGCGCCCGGAGGCCGGTTTGGACAGCGCCATCTCGACGGCGGCCCCGGCCGCCGAGCCGGACGCCCCCTTCCGCCCCTCCGGCGCACGGCGCGCCGCCGCCTGGCTGGCGGCCCTGCTGCTGATCGTTCCGAGCGTGGTGGCCGGCTGCCGCGTCGCGGACACCGACGGCACCACCCCGGTGCCGCAACTGCTCGCCTTCCTGCCCTGGCTGCTGCTGCCGGCCGGGGCCGCCCTGCTGCTGGCCCTCCTCGCGCGGTGGCGCACCGGCGTGGTCTGGGCGGCCGCGGTGCTCGCCGCCACCGGCTGGTTCGTCAGGCCGTACGACACCGGGCTGACCGACGATCCGCAGGGGCCCGTCGTCGCCCGCCTCGAAGTGCTCACGTCCAACGTCGAGTTCGGCAACGCCACCGAGGGACTGCTGGCCGCCGTCCGCCGCGAACGGCCCGACCTGGTGTTCGTCCAGGAATGCGATCCCAGCTGCACGGACGCGCTCGCGGCGAGGGTCTCCCGCGGCGACTATCCGTACCGCAAGGTCGTCGAGGGCTACGCGGCCAGTGGCTCGGCCATCCTCAGCAAGCTCCCGCTGCGCGCCGCTCCGGGCATCGACGGCACGCTCGCCATGCCCGGTGCGGTCGCCGTCGTCGGCGACCGCACCGTGAACCTCCAGCTCGCCCACCCGCTGCCGCCCATCCCCAGCGGCGTCGCCGACTGGCAGCGGGAGCTCGGCATGCTGCGTACGTACGCCGCCGGGGTGAAGGGACGGCCGGCCCTCGTCGCCGGTGACTTCAACGCCACCCAGGACCACGCCGCCTTCCGCCGGATCCTCGACGCCGGAGATCTGCGCGACAGCGCCACCCTCGTGGGCGCGGCCCGCACCCCGTCCTGGCCGTCCGCCGTCCGCCGGCCGCTGGGCGCCCAGATCGACCATGTGCTGATCAGCGAGGACTTCTCGGTGCGCAAGGCCCGCTTCCTGGACCTGGCCGACACCGACCACCGGTCGCTGCTCGTCCAGCTCGAACTGCACGACGTGCGCTGACCGGCCGCCCGGGTGAGAGTGGGGACGTGGTGATACCGGGGGGCCGTCCATCAGGAGGCGTTCCCGATGCGCGCTGTCGCCGTCAAGGCGTTCAAGGCCGAACCCGAACTGATCCAGGTTCCCAAGCCGGAGCCCGGCGTGGGCGAGGTGCTGGTGAAGGTCGAGTACGCGGCGCTCAACCCGTACGACTGGCAGGCCGCCGACGGAATGCTTCAGGGCCGGGCACCGCATGTGTTCCCGCTGGTCATGGGCGTGGACTTCGCGGGCAAGGTGGATGTCGTGGGCCCCGGCGACAGCCGCTTCCGGGTGGGCGACGCCGTCTTCGGGCAGGCCGCGCGCCCGCCCGTCGGGACCGGGACGTACGCGGAGTACGTGACCATGCCGCAGGACGCCCCCATCGCCTTCGTACCGGACGGACTGCCGCTGAAGACCGCGGCGCTGCTGCCCACCTCCGGGATGACCGCCGCGCAGATCCTTGAGGCGGCGGGTGTCCGGGCCGGGCAGAGCCTGCTGGTCGTCGGCGCGGCGGGCGGCGTCGGCAGCTATCTGACGCAATTGGCCGCGGCGGGTGGCGTACGGGTGCTGGCGGCTGTGCGCGGCGACGAACAGCGACGGATGAGCGCGCTCGGTGCCACCGTCACCGTCGACACCACCGCGCACGATCTGGCGGCCGCGGTACGGGACGCGAGTCCGGACGGCGTCGACGCCCTGGTCGACCTGGTCTCCGGCGACCCGGCCTCCTTCGCCGCGAACGCTGCCTTCGTACGTCCGGGAGGCCGGGCCCTCACCACTCGTTTCACCGCCGGACCCGCGCGGCTCCCGGCCGGTGTCGAGGGCGCCGACTTCCGGCTGAACGCCTCGGCGGCGCTGCTCGACATCCTCGCCGCGGCAGTCGCCGACGGTTCACTGAAGGCACCGGTCGACGCCGAATTCCCGCTCGAGAAGGCTCCGGAAGCGCTCGCGCAGAGCCGGGCGGGCGGCGCGCGCGGCAAGACCGTCTTCGTCCTCTGAGACTCGTCCTCCGAGAGCAGGTGTCATGGACAACGACCAGATACTCGGCAACATCACCGCACTCGTCGCGGAGGAACGCTCCCTGCGCGAGCGCTCCGGCCGGCAGCTCGGTCTCGACGCCGACGAACAGGCCAGGCTGAACGCCGTCGAGGTACAGCTCGACCAGTGCTGGGACCTGTTGCGCCGGCGCCGCGCCAAATCGGAGTTCGGCGACGACCCGGACACGGCCGGGGTCCGGCCCGCCGACGAGGTGGAGGACTACCGCGGCTGACCGCACGGCCCGGCCGCCGTGCAGAGGCCCGGTCACCGTGCAAGGCCCGGTCACCGTGCGGAGGAGTTGCGCCGGACGGCCTCTTCGGGGTCTTTTGATGACCATGGGCGAAGACAAGGGCGGGACGGGGACGCGGGCGGGCCGGCTGACGCCGCCCGACTGGCTGCTGAAGGGCCTGCTGCCGCAGACCGCGCCCATACCCTGGGCCGCCGTCGCCCGCGCCGCCGTCGCGCTGTCCGCGCCGCTCGCGGTCGGGCTCGCCGCCGGGCAGCCCATGTACGGCGCGCTGGTGTCGATGGGCGCACTCTCGGGCGTCATCGGCGACACCGCCGACTCCTACCGGATGCGTATCTTCAACATCGCCGTCCCGCAGTTCTTCGGCGCGGTCGGCGTCACCCTCGGCACCCTCGTGTACGGAGAGGGCTGGCTCGCGGTTGTCGCGCTGACCTTCGTCGCGCTGGTCTCCGGGATGATCTCGTCGATCGGCGCGGTGGCGTCCGTGTCCGGGCTGCTGCTTCTGCTCAACGCGGTGGTGGGCGCCGGGCTGCCGATGCCGGAGCCGTGGTGGAAGCCCCCGCTGCTGCTGAGCCTCGGCGGGCTCTTAGTCCTTGTACTGACGCTGCTGGCCTGGCCGTTGCGCGGCCGGGAGCCGGAACGGGCCGCGGTCGCCGCGGCCTACGAAAGCGTCGCCGAACTCTTCGCGACGGCGGGCACCGCGGCGTACGACGAAAAGCGCCAGGCCGTCACCCAGTCACTCAACACCTCCTACGACCTGATCCTTGCCCGCCGGGCCCGGGACCACGGGCGCAGCAGCCCGATGGTCCGGCTGCTCGCCCAGCTCAATGCGCTCATCCCGCTGGTCGAGGGCGGCGCGGCGGCGCATCGGTACGGCCGGGCCTCCCGGCGGCCCGAAATCGCCGCCGCCGTACGGGATTTGGCGGACGCGGTCGCCGAGGGCCGCAGCGAGGCGCCGGAGCTGGTGCTGCCCGAGCCGGAGGGCCCGGCCGACCGCGCCGTGGACGCCGCGCTGCGGTACGCCGCCGCCGTCGTGCACAAGACCGACCCCGACCCGTACAACGTGGACGACCGGCTGGGCCGGCCCGCGGCGCTGCGCGTCCGGGTCCGGCGCGCGGCGCGCAATGTGCTGCTCTCCGAGCCGTCCTGGCGGTACGGGCTGCGGCTCGCGCTCTGCATCGGGCTGGCCCAGTCCCTGGTGTCCCTGGTGCCCGTGTCCCGCTCGTACTGGGTCGGGCTCACCGTCACCTTCGTCCTCAAGCCGGACTTCGGCTCGGTCTTCTCCCGCGCGGTGCTGCGCGCGCTCGGCACGGCGGCGGGCCTGGTCACCGCGGCGGCGGTGCTCTCACAGGTGCCGCGCGGCTGGTGGGACGTACCGGTGATGATGGTGCTCGCGGCGCTCATCCCCGCGTTCTCCGTGAAGGGGTACGCCTTCCAGACGGCGGCCATCACACCCGTGATCCTGCTGCTCTCCGACGTCCTCAACCACCAGGGCTTCAACCTCGTCGTGCCGCGCCTGGTGGACAGCCTCATCGGCTGCGCGATCGCGCTGGTGGCGGGTTATCTGCTCTGGCCGGAGAGCTGGCACACCCGGATCGGCGACCGGCTGGCGACAGCGGTGGAGGACACCGCGCGTTATGTGGGGCGCGCGTTCGGGGCGGACGAGGATCAGGGGGAGAGGGTGCGCAGGCGCCGCCGGATCTATCGCGATCTGTCGTCCGTACGGTCGGAGTTCCAGCGGGCCCTGACCGAACCGCCGCCGGTGGGGGCGCGGGCGGCGGCGTGGTGGCCGCTGGTCGTCGCGGTCGAACGGATCGTGGACGCGACGACGGCGGCGCGGGTCCGGGTCGACCACGGGGCGGAGCCGCCGACGCCGGTCGAGGTGGCGGCCATCGAGCATCAGCTGCAGGAGCTGTCGGAGGGGCTGCGGTCGAACGTGGTTCTGGTGGAGGTGCGGGCGGAACTGGAGGGCGACGAGCAGGGGGTGCTGGCGCCGCTGCGTCAGGAGGTGAAGGCGGCGAGGGCGATCGCCTCACCCGAGCGGCCCGCCTGACCCGAGGCAAGGGCCTGGGGGCGAGGGCCCGAGGCCAGCGCCCGGGGCCGGCCCCTTGAGCGTCGCCGACACCCTGCTGCCGGGTCCGGTCCGTGCGGCGGACCCGGCCGTCTGCCAACGCGGCGACCAGAGCCGGCCCATGCCCGGTCTCGTCGTGGAGCGCGGCGGCCCAACACGACGACGGCATTCCCGCTGCGGACGACATCATCCTGCTCGGCAGTCCCGGCACCGGCACCGGCACCGGCACCGTCGCCGACAAGCCCGGCGCCGGGCGCGCGATCAGAGGGCTGCCAGCACCTCGCCGGCCGCCCGCTCGCCCGAGCGCACGGCCCCCTCCATCAGCCCGTGCATCAGCGTTGCCGTCTCCGTGCCCGCCCAGTGGATCCGGCCCACCGGCCGGCGCAGCGCCGGGCCGTAGTTGGTCAGCACGCCCGTGGGGAAGTAGCCCACCATCCCGCCCAGCGACCACGGCTCGGCGGACCAGTCGGTTTCCAAGTAGCCACTGGGGGTGTGAGCCTGCGGGCCGAACCGCTCGGCGAGCGCGTTCAGCCACACGTCCCGCCGCTCCTTGGGCTCCAGGCGGCCCAACTGCACGGCGCCGGGTCCGAACGCGTAGCTGCTGAGCACCCCCGGCCGGCCCGAGCGCGGCGTCTGGTCGATGGTGATCCCGACCGGTGACTGGGGTGCCAGCGTCTGTCCCGACAGGCGCTGCTCCCGCCAGAACGGCTCCGGGTATGTCGTGAGCACTCGGATGATCGCGCCGGGCGCCAGCCGCTGCCGCAGATGGCTGTGGTCGGGGGGCAGCGGCGGGTCGAAGGCGATCCGGCCGGCCAGCACGGGCGGGGTCGCCACGATCACCCGCCGCGCCCGCACGGTGAGCGCGTCGGACTGGACCTGTACATCGGTGCCGTTGTACGTGATCTGCCGGACCGGGGACGACAGGTGCACCGCCTCACCCAGCTGCTCGGCGATCCGCCGGGCCAGCTCCGGCGCCCCGCCGTCCACCATGTGGGTCTCGGTCTTCCGGCTGTCGGTGTAGTAGTTGAAGCTGCCGCCGCCACGGGCCAGGACCAGCGCCCCCAGCAGCGAAACTTCCGCCGGATCGGCGCAGAACAGCAGGCTCATCGCTGACATGAGAAGGGCGCGGGCCTTGTCCGACGGCACGTTGTGCGGCTGGGAGATCCACTCCCCGAGCGTGCGGGCGTCCAGCCTGCGAGCGCCCCGGGCCTGCCAGGGGGCGTCGGCCGGAAGCCGCCGTGCCATCTGATTCAGGCGCATGAACGCGAGGCCCAGAGAGGCGACCGCCACCGGTCCGATCTTGGGGATCAACCCCCCGTAGCGGTGGTTGACGCCGTTCAGGCGCAGGACCTGATCCCCCTGCTCGTACTGGGGGTAGACCTCCATGCCCAGCTCCCGGCAGAGCTGGAACATCCGGTCCTGGCCCTTGCCCAGCCAGGTGCCGCCCGCCGAGACGACCGTGCCGTCCGGCATCTCCCGGTTCCACACTCGTCCACCGACCCGGTCCCGGGCCTCGAGCACCACCACGTCGCGGCCGGCGTGTGCCAGCTCCCGCGCGGCGGCCAGACCAGCGAAACCCGCACCCACCACGCACACGTCCGCTTCCAGGCGTTCCATGGCTCACCTCCAGCGTGCAGTTTTCCCGCCCGCGGCCTGTCGCGCCCGGCGGGGTAACCCGTCCGAGGAGCCCGGCGGGCCCGATGGGCTCAGGCCGCTCGTGCCACTCGTGCCGCCCGTGCCGCCCGGGCGGGGCGGCGGCGGTCCGCCAGCCAGGCCGCCAGCGCCAGCGCGAGCCCGGCCGCCAGGACCCACCACGCCGTCGTGCGCAGCGTCGCCGTCAGCGCGTCGTACACCGCGGCCGCCGCCGGGCGGTCCACATCCGGCGGCAGATCGTCGGGGGCGAGCCCGCGCCAGACCGAGACCGCGATGCGCAGCAGCACCGCGCCCGCCGCGAGCGCGAGGCCGAGTCCGACGAGAGCGCGCATTCTGCGTACGGCGAGAAGCACCCCGCCCGCCGCGATCAGCACCGTCGCCACCGGCAGCCACGGCCCGGCGATCCGCAGCCCGTGGAAGACGTCGCGCACCGTGCCGAGCTTGCCCGACTCCAGGATCGTGATCCGGGTGTGCTCGACGGGGATCTGGTCCACGAACGGCACGTTCTCGTCGGCGAGCTGTTGTTTCACCCGCTCGGTGACGGGCGCCAGATCGATGCTGACCGCACTGTCGCCGCCCTCGGCCAGAGCGTCTTCGACGGCGGTGTGGGCGGCGCGGTTGACGGTGTTCCAGACGGTCCTGAAGGCGGCGGTGCCGGCGAAGGAGAGCACGGCGTCCCGCACCAGGCTCTCGACGCCCTCCTGGAACGGGCCGGCGTCGCCGACGTCGATCCGCTTCGTGACCTCGTCGGTGATCCGGACGGCGACGGCATTCTGCACACGGGAGTTCGAGGCGAGCGGCTCCATCGTGGCGACGTAGCTGTCGGTGTCGCCGATCTCCCGGTCGACCCAGACGGCGAGCGCGCTCAGCGGAGTCAGGACGGCGACGAGGACGATCAGCAGCGCTGACGCCGTTGAGAGGAAGCTCCGCACTCCTCAAGGGAACGCGGGCGGCGGCGCGGGCGCGAGCGGTGCGCCGCCGACCGGGGGCCGGAGGGTCAGCGCCTTCCGGCCCGGTCCGCCGAATGGGTCCGCCGCCCCGGTCCGCCGAAACCGGGGCGGTCTTCCGACTTGCCAGGCGGCAGGTGCGGGTGTGCTCTGAGAGGAGGACGCGGGGGACGAGAGGGAAGGAGCTCTCCGCCATGGCCGCACATGCAGCGGTGCCCGCACGGCACCACGGTTCTCTCGGCTGGGTGATGCCCGCCATCCTGGGCGTGGTCTACGGCTTCTACGCGGCGTTCGTCCATCGCAACGGCGGGGCCATCACGGGCGGTGATGTCGTACTCGGCGTGGTCGCCGGCGTGGCCTTCGCGGCGCTCGCGTACACGCTGGGCAGGTTCCAGCAGTCGCTCCCGCGCGAACTGCGCGCGGGAGCGTACGGGGCGCTGTGCGCTGCATCCATGGGCTACCTGATCAGCCTCGCCGGGGGGAGTGTGCTCAGGTCGTCGGCCATCGCGCTGGCGATCGGCGCGGGGGTGGCCGTCGTTGCCTTCTACATCTTCTACGAGCGGGAGTAGGACCGGGCGGAACCCCTGTCCTCTTACCCGTCCTCTCACCCCGTCCTTCCTGCGTGCCGCGCGGCCGCCGACTCGGATCCGGCGGCCGCGCGGCGCGTCTGTGCTGTCCAACTGGTGGCACTCGCCCACGGCGCGGGCGGCCCCGACAACGTCGCCTGTGTCGTCGCCGATGTGGTGGCGCTGTGACGGCGGTCGCTGCCGCCCTCCATCTCACTCTGCACCAGCTGCGGGCCCGGCGGTTCGAGGGCGAGGCGGCGGCGCACGGTCTCCCCCGTGCGGCTCGCGGTCCTCGTCGGAGCGGTCGTCGAAGCCGCCGGTCGACCGGACGAGGGGGGCGGTAGCGCCGGGCCCGGACTCCGGCCCGTGCCGCGGCTCCCCGGGTCCCCTGCCTCAGTCCGTCCCGGAGTCAGGCTCGCCCCGCACCACGACCACCGAGCACGGCGCGTGCTGGGTGACGTGCAGGCCGACCGAGCCGAGCAGCGTCGCCTTGAAGCCGCTGTAGCCGCGGTGGCCGACCACCAGCAGCGAGGCGCCGTCGGCCTGTTCGATCAGGGCCTGGGCGGCGTTCCCGATCATGACCTTCTGGGTGATGGCGGCGGCCCTCTCCGGGCCGAGGGTCTCCTTCAGCGAGTCGGCGAGGATCTGGGTCGCCAGTGCCTCCGGGTCGAAATCCGGGGACACGCCGGGCACCATCGACGCCCAGCCCGCCGCCGGGTACTCCCAGCTGATCACGGCCTCGACCGGGTCGCCGGTCAGCTCGGACTGCCGTACGGCCCAGCGCAGCGCCCTGATCGACGGCGCGGAGCCGTCCACGCCCACGACGATCCTGCCTGCGTCTGCCATACCTGCCACCTCCGGTGCGTAGCTCTGCGTAAAGCCTACGCAAAATCAGACAAACCGTGTCACCGATGAGCGGCCGTTCGGCGCACCGGCGGGCACTCCGACGGCTGCACCAAGCCCTGTAACGGTGACCCCGTCCCCTGTTCCGGGTGCTCGTACCCTGGTGCGGGACCACTCGAGGTACCGACCGGCTGGAGGACTGCGGTGAGCGAGAGCGAGAGTGAGAGCGAAAGCTGGAAGGAGCGAGGCGTCGCTCTGCGTGTCTTCGTCTATGTCTTCGCCACTCACCTCTTCGCCGGCTTCGTGTGGATCCTCTTCTACGTGGGGGAGCACGCGCAGAAGTGAGCCGGGGTGACGGCGAGCAGCACCCCGTGCCCGGTCCTCCTGTTCGTGGTCGGCACCGTGCGGCTGCCGGGCAGTCCGGCTCGGCTCAGCTCCGCCCCGTCGCGCTCGTGAACAGCTGCTGGAAGGCATCCCCCGAGTCCTGGCCCGACCGCCCGAACGGAGCGTCGAAGTCCCAGACCAGGAAGAGGAGAAACGCGATCAGGGCGCTGAACAGCCCGGCGAGCAGCAGTTCCCGTGGTGTGCCGCCGATCTGCAGCGCGAAGATCAGCCCGACCGTTACCAGCGCCCCCGTGATCAGGCCGAACCACACGACGCCCGGCAGTGTCTCCCCGGCGTTCTGTGCACGGGCGTTGCGCGCGTCGTCGGCGACGGCGATCTGATCGACGAGCGGCTGGTACGCCTGCGCCTCCAGCTCATTGGCCGGCTTCCGCTCGGCGATGTCCGCGCGAACGACGCCGAGCAGCTCCGCGCCCCGGGCGGAGAGCTCGTTGTGGTCGATCATCCGCGGCCATTCCTGGTCGACGACATGGGAGACGTAACGGTCGATGTCGCTGCGGAGCTTGTCCTGCACGTCGGCCGGATAGACCTGCGCCCGCTGAGTGATCTCGTGCAGCGCCTGTGCCTCGCGGCGTACGTCGTCCTGCGCCGCGCCGCGCGCCTCCCAGACGCCCGCGATGGCCAGACCGAGCACGATCGCGTACACGACGCCGACCATCATCGTCATGTACTCGAGGACGTCGGGGGTTTCGGCGGGATCGTTCTCCTCCGTGTCCTCGGCCCTGCTGAGCCTGCGCTGCCTGAGCACCGTGATGACAAGGACGACGGCGCAGGCGACGGCCATCGCGCCGGTCAGGACCAGCCATTCCGACATGAGAGTTCTCCGATCGGGTGGGGGCGAGGGCGAAGGCGGTGCGTGGTCAGGCGGGGCCGCGCCGGGACGCGGCGGACCGTGAGCGGGGCCGTAGCACCGCTGCCGCGAGCACGGCCGGAGTGGTGATCACCAGAATCAGGATCACCAGCGGCGTCCCGGTGGCGGCCCGTTTTCCGGCCGCCCGGCGGTGGTTGCGTACGGCGAGGGCGCGCGGCCGCTCGGGACCCGTACGGGCGACGGGAGCGCGCGGGGGTGCGGAAGACGTCCTGGGCGCGGGCTCCGGGGGCTGCGGCGCCGGCGGCAGTGCCGCGGTCGGCGCCGGAGGGGGCGTCGAGGGCGGCGGGGGCACGGCCGGACGCGTCACGGTCGGGCCGGGCGCGGGCGGCTCCGGTTCGGGTGGCGGCGGTGTACTGGTCGGTGGAGTGCCGGGCGGTGAGGGTGTCGGCGGCACAGGCGGTGGGGGTGCCGGCGGAATGGTCGGAGTCGGTGTCGGGGTCGGCGTGCAGTCGTCGAAGTAGATCGACACTGATACGGACACCGATATCGACACAGATACCGACACATCGGCCACACCCGGCACTCGGTCGGCGATCCCGGCCCCGACCCCGACCCCGATCCCCTGCGAGCCGAGAATCGCCGCGATCCCCAGTGCGCTCAACTGCCCATATCCCGCCACAGGGGCACGTTATGTCCGCGAAGCCCGGACCGGTGCCCAGTTTCACCCGTACGACTGATCAGCACATTTGTCGGACCGTCAGGACAACGGACGACCCGCCGGTCGTGCCGGTCCGCGTGGCGGCAGCCTGCGCAGCGCCGTCGGAACTCTTTTGCACTTTGTTGCATAATCGCTCGCGGCCCGCTAGAACTGGACTGACGAACCCTGCGCGAGGAGGCGCCCCGATGAGCCCGACCCCGAGCCCGCTGAGCCCGTACCCCCATCTGCTGAGCCCGCTCGACCTCGGGTTCACGACCCTGCCCAACCGGGTCCTCATGGGCTCGATGCACGTCGGCCTCGAGGAGGCCGAGCGCGGCTTCGAGCGGATGGCCGCCTTCTACGCCGCCCGTGCCCGCGGCGGCGTCGGCCTCATCGTCACGGGCGGCATCGCCCCGAACGACCGGGGCCGTCCGTACGAGGGCGGCGCCAAGCTCACCAATGAGGCCGAGGCGGAGCAGCATCGGGTCGTCACCGCCGCCGTGCACGCGGAGGGCGGCAGGATCGCGATGCAGATCCTGCACTTCGGCCGGTACGCGTACCACGCGGACCTGGTCGCGCCGAGCGCCATCCAGGCCCCCATCAGCCCGTTCGTCCCGCACGCCCTGACCGATGCCGAGGTCGAGGAGACCATCGAGGACTTCGTACGGGCGGCAGGGCTGGCGAAGTCCGCCGGGTACGACGGCGTCGAGATCATGGGCTCCGAGGGCTACTTCATCAACGAGTTCATCGCGAGCGCCACCAACCACCGCACCGACCGCTGGGGCGGCTCGTACGAGAACCGGATACGGCTCCCGCTGGAGATCGTCCGCCGCACCCGTGAGCGCGTCGGACCGGACTTCATCCTGATCTACCGGCTCTCCATGCTGGACCTGGTGCCCGGCGGCTCCTCGCTGCAGGAGGTGATCACGCTCGCCAAGGAGATCGAGGCGGCCGGCGTGACGATCATCAACACCGGGGTCGGCTGGCACGAGGCCCGTATCCCGACCATCGCGACCTCGGTGCCGCGCGGCGCCTACACCTGGGTGACCAAGAAGCTGATGGGGTCCGTCTCCGTCCCGCTGATCACCAGCAACCGCATCAACACCCCGGAGGTCGCGGAGCAGTTGCTCGCCGAGGGGCGCGCGGACATGGTGTCGCTGGCCCGGCCGTTCCTCGCCGACCCCGAATTCGTCGCCAAGGCGAAGGCGGACCGCGCGGAGGCCATCAACACCTGCATCGGCTGCAACCAGGCCTGCCTGGACCACACCTTCAGCGGGAAGATCACCTCCTGCCTGGTCAACCCGCGTGCCTGCCACGAGACCGAACTCGTCCTCTCGCCGACCCGGCTGCGCAAGCGCGTCGCAGTGATCGGCGCCGGCCCCGCCGGACTCGCCTGCGCCGTCTCGACGGCCGAGCGCGGACACGAGGTGACCCTCTTCGACGCGGCGGACGAGATCGGCGGCCAGCTGAACATCGCCAAGCGGATCCCGGGCAAGGAAGAGTTCAACGAGACGCTGCGGTACTTCCGTACGCAGCTCGAACTGCACGGCGTGGAGGTCCGGTTGGGCACCCGCGTCACCGCGGACGACCTCGCGTCGGCCGCGTACGACGAGATCGTCGTCGCCACCGGAGTCACGCCCAGGACCCCCGAGATCCCGGGCGTCGACCACCCGAGCGTCCTCAGCTACCTCGACGTCCTGCGCGACGGCGCGCCCGTCGGCGAGCGCGTCGCGGTCATCGGCGCGGGCGGTATCGGCTTCGACGTGGCGGAGTTCCTCACCGACGGCGGGGAGGGCGCGAGCCTGGACGCCGGTACCTACTTCCGCCAGTGGGGCGTGGACACCGACTACAGCGCGCCGGGCGGCCTGACCGCCCCCGAGCGGCCCGCGCCGCCGCGCTCCGTCCACCTCCTCCAGCGCAAGGCCAGCAAGGTCGGCGCGGGTCTCGGCAAGACGACGGGCTGGATCCACCGCACGGAGCTCAGGCACCGCGGGGTCCAGATGACCGCCGGGGCGACGTACGAGCGGATCGACGACGAGGGCCTGCATGTGAGCGTCGACGGCGCGGCCAGGGTCCTCCCCGTGGACACGGTTGTGCTGTGCACAGGACAGGAGCCGCAGCGCGCGCTGTACGAGGAGCTGAGCGCCGCGGGCCACTCCGTGCACCTCATCGGCGGGGCGGACGTGGCGGCCGAGCTCGACGCGAAGCGCGCCATCGACCAGGGCACACGGCTCGCGGCCACGCTCTGAGGCGCCGGCGCCGCGTACCTAGGATGGAGCCATGTCCCTCCCGCACGCGATCCTCACGGCCCTGCTCGAAAAGCCCTCGTCGGGGCTGGAGCTGACCCGCCGCTTCGACAAGTCGATCGGCTACTTCTGGTCGGCCACGCACCAGCAGATCTACCGCGAGCTGGGAAAACTGGAGCAGGCGGGCCATATCCGCGCACTGCCGTCGGCGCAGCCGACCCGCGGGCAGAAGAAGGAGTACGAGGTCCTGCCCGCGGGCCGCGAGGAATTGACGGCGTGGGTCGCCAGGGCCGAGGACCCGAAGCCCGTCCGCGACCCGCTGCTGCTCCGGCTGCGTGCGGCGGGCGTGGTCGGCAGCGAGGGGCTCGAGGCGGAGCTGGAACGTCATCTCACGCTGCACCGGCGGCAGTTGGAGGAGTACTCGGCGATCGAGGAGCGCGACTTTCCGCCGGAGCGGCAGTCGAGTGAGCAGGACAGGCTGCAGCATGTGGTGCTGCGCGGGGGCATCGAGCTGGAGACGTTCCGGACGAAGTGGCTCACCGATGCGCTGAAGGAGTTCGGGCGGCGGCCGTGACGTTCGCCGTGGCGGAGGCTGTGGGAGTCGCTGTGACGTTCGCTGTGACGTTCGCCGTGACGAGCGCCGCCTCACCGGACCGGCCGATCGCCGAAATGCGACATCTGACGGCCCGTGAGATTGTCGCAAGATGATCGACTCCTTGATCGCCGCCTTCTGTGCGGCCGCGCTCGCCCTGCTCGTGACCTCTGTCCTCGGCCTTTCCCGAGCCGGCGGCGGCGACCCGTCGGCCGAGGCGCGCTCCGTGACGCTCGCGCTGTACGGCGCCGTCGTCGCCCTGGTGACACTCGGCCTGTTCATCGCCCTGACGTGAGGTGACGGCAGACGTCCGAAGTGAGCGGCCGTTGTCAGTGGCTGCTGAGAGGCTCGGTGTCATGACCGACCCCACTGCTGCGATCACCGACTACTGGGACGCCGCCGCGCCTGGCTTCGACGACGAACCGGACCATGGACTCCGCGCCGGGCTGACGCGTGCCGCATGGGACCGGCTGCTGCGCTCCTGGCTGCCGTCAGACCCGGTGGACGTTCTCGATGCCGGCTGCGGCACCGGCTCCCTGTCCCTGCTGCTCGCCGAGGCCGGGCACCGGGTGACCGGCGTCGACCTGGCGCCACGCATGGTCGACCAGGCGCGTGCGAAGCTCGCGGCCGCCGGCCTTACGGCCCGTTTCCTGGTCGGGGACGCGGCGATACCGCCGACGGGCGACCGGCGCTTCGACGTCCTCCTCTCCCGGCATCTGGTGTGGACGCTGCCCGACCCCGAGGCCGCGTTGCGCGAGTGGGTCAGCCGGTTGCGGCCCGGCGGCCGGCTGGTGCTGGTCGAGGGCCGGTGGCGCGAGGCCGGGCAGAAGGGAGTGCCCTACGTACCGGAGGCCGCGTCGCTGCCGTGGAACGGTGGAATCGGTGCGGCGGAACTGGCCGCCGCCGTACGCCCACTCGTGGCGGAGGTGCGCGTCGAACCGCTCAGCGGCGACCCGCAGTTGTGGGGCGGCCCGGTGACCGACGAACGGTACGCGCTGATCGCCGAGGTCTGACGGGCACGTACCGCGGTTCGTCAGTCGTCGCGGTCGTCGCGGTCGTCCTGGTCGGCGAGGTCGCTGAGGTCGCTGAGGTCGAGCCGGCGGAGGCGCTCGGGGTCGGCGAGGATGTCGATTTCCACGATCTTCCCGTGCGTGAGCGTGAAGCCCATGACCGAGAACAGCTGTCCCTCGGGAGCCGCGACGATACCCGCGGCTCCGTTGACCAGAGCCGGCCGTGCGTACTGGGCGAACCGCGAGAACGTGATCGCCTGCTCGACCACGGCCAGCGCACCGCGAACCACCTTCGACTCGCCCACAGCCGCCGCACCGCTGTCGGCCCGGAGCACCACATCCGGGTCCAGCAGCGTGAGGAGCGCCTCGAAGTCACCGCCGCGCGAGGCGGCGAGGAAGGCGTCGACCACCTCTCGCTGACGGGCGAGATCGGTGTCGGCAACCGGCGCCGCGCCCTGCACCCGGCGGCGGGCGCGGCTGGCGAGCTGCCTCGTCGCGGCCGGAGTGCGTTCCACGATGGAGGCGATCTCGTCGAAGGAGACGGCGAACATGTCGTGCAGGACGAAGGCGAGCCGCTCGGCGGGCGCCAGCGTGTCGAGGACCACGAGCAGGGCGAGACCGACCGAGTCGGCCTGCAGCGCCTCGTGTTCGGGGTCGACCGCCTCCGCGCGGCCGACGACCGGGTCGGGCACATACACGTCCAGCGGGTCCTCGCGCCGTGATGTGCGCGTACGCAGCACGTCCAGGCACACCCGTCCCACGACCGTCGTCAGCCACCCGGCGAGGTTGCCGATGTCGCTGGTGTCGGAGCGGCTGAGCCGTAACCAGGCTTCCTGGACCGCGTCTTCCGCCTCGCTGAGCGATCCGAGCATCCGGTAGGCGACCGCCCGCAGTTGGGGCCGCTCGGCTTCGAATCTCTCCGCCAGAAAATCTTTCTCGTCCATCGGTCACATTCTTCCGTCGAGATCCGTCAGAGGAGTGAAGAACGAAACCAGGTGGATACGAGGAGAGCAATCATGGAAGCACGTATGAGCAACCCCGCGGTGGTCATTCCCGAGGCCATGCCGGCCATCCTGAACGTGCTCAAGGCCACGAGGAAGGGCGGCGTGCCGGAGACGACGCTCGAGCTGGTGCACCTGCGCGCCAGCCAGATAAACGGCTGCGGCGTCTGCGTCGACGGGGGCGTGCGCAGCGCCAGGAAGGCGGGCGAAACGGACGAGCGGCTGTTCGCGGTGGCGGCCTGGCGCGAGACGCCGTACTTCACCGACGCCGAACGCGCCGCTCTCGCGCTCACCGAGGCCGCCACCCGGCTCAGCGACCGCTCCGACCCGGTACCGGACGCCATCTGGGACGACGCAGCCGACCACTACGACGAGCAGCAGCTCGCCGCGCTGATCCTGATGATCGGCGTCACCAATCTCTTCAACCGCCTCAACGCCACCACCAAGCAGGTCGCCGGCGCATCCTGGTAGCAGAGCCGCACGCCGTCACGCCGGGGGCATGCTCCGTCAGCAGGAGCAGTGCCCCCTATGACGGTCGGTCAGTGCCTGTCGAGTGCCTGACGAACCAGGAGCGGGCCAGGTCCGCGACCTGGTCCAGGGCCCCGGGTTCCCCGAAGAGATGCGTGGCGCCGGGGACGATCTCGAGCCGGTTCTCGCAGCGCAGCTCCGCCTGTGCGTGCCGGTTGAGATCGAGCACCAACGTGTCGTGGCCGCCCACGATGAGCAGTGTGGGCGCCCGTACGTCTGCGAGGTGCGGTCCGGCGAGGTCGGGCCGGCCGCCGCGGGAGACCACGGCACCGACGTCCGAGTCGGCCGAAGCTGCAGCCCGCAGTGCCGCCGCGGCTCCGGTGCTCGCCCCGAAGTAGCCGATCGGGAGGGACTCGCGGCTCCGCAGCCAGCGGGTCGCGTCCGCCAGCCGCTGGGCCAGGGTTTCGATGTCGAAGACGTTCGCCCGGTCGGCTTCTTCCGCCGGTGTGAGCAGGTCGAAGAGCAAGGTGCCCAGACCCGCCCGGTTCAGGGCCGTCGCCACGTGCCGGTTGCGCGGGCTGTGGCGGCTGCTGCCCGAGCCGTGGGCGAACATCACCACCGCTCGTGCACCGTCCGGAAGGGTGAGGTCCCCGGCCAGCCGGACCCCACCGGCGTCCACCTCGACCCCCGTGACCTCGGCTTCTGTGGCCCCGACGTCCGCGGCCTGCGCGAGCAGCGAGACGACTTCTTCGTCGGGGGTCTGGGAGAAGTCCTGGTACCACTGGCCGACGGCGGAGAACATGGCCGGCGTGGAGAGGCACACCACTTCGTCCGCCTTGGTGCGCAGCCAGGCGGCGGCGTCCGGTGGCGCCACCGGAACGGCCAGCACCACACGGCCCGCGCCCTGCGCCCGTACGACCTCGCAGGCGGCCGCCGCCGTGGCACCGGTCGCGATCCCGTCGTCCACGATGATCGCCGTCCGCCCGTCGAGTGCCACGCGCGGCCGGTCCTCGCGGAACCGCCGCGCCTGCCGTACGAGTTCCGCCTCCTCGGCGTGCTCGACCGATGCGAGTTCCTCGCGCCGGAGCCTGCCGCGGCGGACGATGTCGTCACTGATGACCCGCACTCCGCCTTCGCCGATGGCGCCGAACGCCAGCTCCCGGTGGTACGGGACGCCGAGCTTGCGGACCACGATCACATCGAGCGGGGCGCCGAGCGCCCGCGCCACCTGGAACGCCACCGGGACTCCGCCCCGGGGCAGCCCCAGGACGACGGGTTTCTCCTCCTGAAGGTGACGTAGCGCTTCGGCCAGGCGCCGTCCCGCGTCCGTGCGATCGGTGAACAGCACAGTGGTTCACCCCCAACCCAGGGGAGACAGGAACCACTCCCGCACCTCTTTCAAAATAACCCCATTTGCCGCTGCTGAGGAGGTTGGCGAGGTCCGGAGGCTACGGTCGTTCGTATGGAACGAATCGGCGCGGTCCTGATCGATATCGACGGCGTGCTCACCGTGTCCTGGAAGCCGCTGCCCGGCGCTGTAGCGGCCATGGAACGCCTGCGAGCCGCGGGACTCCCCCTGGCGCTGGTCACCAACAACACCTCACGGACCCGAGCCGTGATCGCCGCGAAGCTGTCCGGTGCGGGCTTTCCGGTCGATGTCGACGACATCCTCACGGCGCCCGCCGTCACCGCCGCGTACCTGCGCGAGCACTATCCGGAAGCCCGCTGCCTGTTGATCAACACCGGTGACGTACGGGCCGATCTCGCGGGCGTGACGCTCGTCGACGAAGGTGATGACGCAGCCCTTGACGTGGTGGTCTTCGGCGGTGCGGGCGACGAATTCAGCTATCCGGTCCTCAACCGTGCCTTCCGTGAGCTGCAGCGCGGTGCGCCGCTCGTCGCGATGCACCGGAATCTGTACTGGCGTACGTCGGACGGGCTCGAGCTCGACACCGGGGCGTTCCTCCTGGGGCTGGAACGGGCCGCCCGCGTCGAGGCGGAGATCACCGGCAAGCCGGCCGAGGCGTTCTTCGCCACCGCCCTGGCCCACCTCGGCGCCGACGCGTCGGAGACGATGATGGTGGGCGACGACATCGAGTCCGATGTACTGGCGGCCCAGCGCTGTGCAATCACGGGCGTGCTGGTGAAGACCGGCAAGTACCTGCCCGAGACGCACGAGGCGGCCGACGGCACACCGGACCACGTTCTCGACTCCTTCGCCGACCTGCCCGACCTGCTGGAACTCTGAAACGCCCGGCCTTGGCTCACGCCGAACCGCTCCCGCGCCTGTTCCCGCGCCCGCGCCTGTTCCCGCTGCCGTCGGAGACCAGTGCCGCGATCTCCGCGGCCGTCCACTGTCCCTCGGCCCCCGGGCAGCCCGCCAGATACTCGGCGGCCCGCAGCGCACTCCATCCGTGTGCCGCGACGACCCCCGCCACGAGATGCCGCAGATAGGCCGCAGCGGGTGGTTTCACCGCGACGTCTCCGACGCCCCACGGGGCCGTGAACGTCAGCACCGGACAACCGTCCAGCAGACCGGCGCACACCAGCGTCTCGTACCGCCCGGGGCCCGTCTCCGCGCGCCCCCGGCCGAGAACCTCCGTCAGATCGAGGTCCTGTCCCGGCGCCCGGTACATCTCCTGCGCTGCGATGTCGGAGAACTGTGCGGCTGTCAGCAAGTAGGCGCGGGCGGGAAGTTCGCCGCCGCCTTCGGGGTCGTAGAACGCTCTGCCGCCCGTCCACACCATCGACTCGGTGGCGAAGTACAGCAGCCCCGGCAGCATGACCGCCACCGAAGCCGCGGGCGGGCGGGAGTCCCGGCAACCGGCGAGGTAGTCGTTCAGCCGGTCAAGATCCATGTTGGAGCCGTATGCCGCGTACCAGACGCGAAGGACGCTTTCGCCGTATCCGTCGAGGGATTCGGGCCGCCGGGCACTGATCACGTGCTCACTCCGCAGGGACGTTGTATGCCGTGGCCTTCCACTATCCACGGCTGTCTCCACTGCGAGACCGCCGTCCCGTCGTGCGTCGATCACGCGTTGCATCTCAGACATGCCGCTCGGCCGGCGCCGGGCTGTGCGACGAGCCCGGCGCCACCACCTCGGAGGAGGGCGGCGGCGCATGTCGCGCCGCTCCGACCCCTCAGGTGCAGGTGAGCCTGGGTGCCGTCCAGTCGGCGTGGTCGTAGTTGATGCCGTCGCCGCTGTCGGTGACCACCACCCTGAGTTCCAGGCCGCCGGTGAGAGCCGCGGTGAGGTCTCTGGACGCGTCGGCGCCGGTGAGCCTGCCGCTGTCGGCGACCTTTGTGCCGTCCCGGTAGATCTGGAAGACCACCGACCCGTTCGCGCCCCCCGACTCGTCGTCGACGCCGACGCCGGTGGTCAGCGTCGTACAGCTGCCGCCGAGGTAGTACGTGATCGTGGAGCCCGCGTGGGTGCCGAGGCCCTTGGCGTAGGTGGTGCCGTTGACGGTGAGGGTCCTGCCGTCGCCCGCGGCCTGTTCGCCGTTGCTGCGGTCGCGTTCGACCGGGCCCCAGCCGTTGACCGCCGATGTCCACGACAGGTCGCTGAGTGCGTGTGTACCGGCGGCGGGGCCGTTGCCGCAGGTCAGCTTGGCGTCGGCCCAGTCGGCGTGGTCGTAGTTGATGCCGTCGCCGCCGTCGGTGACCACCAGCCTCAGTTTCGTACCGCCTGCGAGGTCGGCACTCAGCCGGCGGGGCGGGTCGGCGGCCGTGCGCAGCCCGCTGTCGGCGGCCAGCGCGGTGTCGCGATAGATCCTGAACACCGCCGAACCGCCCGCCGTCGACTCGTCGTCCACGCCGACATCGACGCTCAACGACCGGCAGCTGCCGCCCAGGTGGTACGTGATGTCGCTCGCCGCGTGGGTGCCGAGGCCCTTGGCGTAGGTGGTGCCGTTGACGGTGAGGGTCCTGCCGTCGCCCGCGGCCTGTTCGCCGTTGCTGCGGTCGCGTTCGGCCGGGCCCCAGCCGTTGACGGCCGATGTCCACGGCAGGTCGCTGAGCTGGTTGACCCCGGCCGGCGGCGGCACCGGAGCGCCCGGCGTCACGCGGTACATCACCGTGCCGTGGGCGGGCACCGAAGCGCTGATGGTGCCCGTGGTGGTGCTGGTCTGCTGGGACCAGAGGTCCTTGAGGGTGTATGAGGACGCGCCGCCGATCCCGATCGCCTCGACGGTCGTCGAGATTGTCCTCGTGGAGGTGGTCTCATTCGTGAGAGTCACCGAACGGCCGCCGTCCGCCAGGGGTTTGGACATCACCACCAGGCCGCCGGAGCTTGCCACCACCGTGCCCTGCTTGCCCAGGCTGTCCTGGTCGACCGCGATGACGTCGGTGTTCTTCAGGATCGCGAGGGTCGCGGGGGAGGCGCTGCGCAGATCACTGCCGATCAGCAGTGGGGCGGCCATCTGCGCCCAGAGGCTGAAGTGGGTGCGGTACTCGGTGTCGGTCATCCCGCCGTTGCCGACCTCGAGCATGTCCGGGTCGTTCCAGGCGCCGGGCTTGGCGTACGGCGCCGGCCCCTGGTTCTGGTGTGCGATGCCGATCATGCTGGACCAGGAATCGCTGATGTCCCCAGTGGTGCGCCAGGAGTTGCCGAGGTCCGGCGCCCAGTTCCAGGGCTGGTTCTCGCCCCACTCGCAGATGCTGTAGAGGATCGGCCGGCCGGTCGCCTTCAGTGCGTTGGCCATCGCCGTGTAGCGCTGCTTGGCGTCGGCGCCGGTGTTGTTGCAGTTGTCGTACTTGAGGTAGTCCACGCCCCAGGACGCCCACAGGTTGGCATCCTGCTGCTCGTGGCCGAGACCGCCGGGAAACCCCTGTACGTCGCAGGTCTTGGTGCCGGCACTGGAGTAGATCCCGAACTTCAGTCCCTTGGAGTGCACATAGTCGGCGACCGCCTTGATGCCGCCCGGGAAGCGCACCGGGTCGGGGACCAGATTTCCGGCGGTGTCGCGCGAGGGGAGTGCCCAGCAGTCGTCGATGTTGACGTAGGTGTACCCGGCGTTCTTGAGGCCCTGCGAGACGAAGGTGTCTGCGATGCCCTTGACCATCGCCTCGTTGAACTCGGCCCGGCAGTGGGTGGAGTTCCAGTTGTTGAAGCCCATCTGGGGCGTACGCGCCAGGCCGTTGTCGGCGGCCGGTGCCGTGACAGCCGTGACAGCTCGCGCGTCCGTGGCGACTGTGGCTGTGGCTGTGGCTGTGGCTGTGGTTGTGGCTGCGACTGCGGCAGCCGGGACGGCGATGAGCGCCCCGCCGCCGGTGAGCAGCGTGAGCGCGACGGCCACGACGGCCAGGCGCCCTCTCATGGTGTGTCGTTCGGTGTGCATATTCCGCTCCGGAGGGGGGTGAATGGCGCACAAACAAACGGGGGCGAACGAAAGCGACCACATCTCAGCGCCGCGTCAGGCACATGTCAATAGAACGGGCGTCAACTGCCCGTCAGGGAGCCGGGGGAAGCCGAGGAAGCCGAGGAAGCTGAGGAAGCTGAGGAAGCCGAGGGAGTCAGAGCCACCCGTTGCGGCGGAAGCTGCGGTGGACGACGAAGCAGGCGACGGCCATGACGACGAGGACGAGCGGGTAGCCGTAGGTCCAGTGCAGCTCCGGCATGTGGTCGAAGTTCATGCCGTACACCCCGCAGACCATGGTCGGTACGGCGATGATCGCCGCCCATGCGGTGATCTTGCGCATGTCCTCGTTCTGGGCGACGGTCACCTGCGCGAGATGGGCCTGGAGGATCGAGTCGAGCAACGCGTCGAACGACGTGATCTGCTCCGTGACGCGGGCCAGATGGTCGGCGACATCACGGAAGTACGGCTGGATGTCCTGGCCGACCGGCGGCAGCGACTGGGTGGCCAGGGCCTGCAGCGGCCGGTCCAGCGGCGCCACCGCGCGCTTGAGCTCCAGCAACTCGCGCTTGAGCTGATAGATCCGGCCGGCGTCGCCCCGGCCCGCCTGCTCGCTGAAGACGGCGGACTCGGCAGCGTCGATGTCGCTCTGCACGGCGTCCGCCACGGCGAGATAGTCGTCGACCACCTGGTCGGCTATGGCGTGGAGCACGGCGGCAGGGCCCTTGGCCAGCTGCTCGGGCATGGCCTCCAGGGCCTCCCGGAGCGGGCCGAGTGAACCGTGCCTGCCGTGCCGGACGGTGATCACGAAGTCGGTACCGGTGAAGATCATGAGCTCCCCGGTGTCCACCACCTCGCTGGTGGCGGTGAGTTCCTCGTGCTCGACGTAGCGGCAGGTCTTGAAGACGGCGAACAGCGTCTCCTCGTACCGTTCCACCTTGGGCCGCTGATGCGCGTTCACCGCGTCCTCGACGGCCAGCGGATGCAGACCGAACAGCTCGGCGACCCCGGCGAACTCCGTCTCGGAGGGTTCGTGCAGCCCGATCCACACAAAGCCGCGCCCGGTCTTGCGGACCCGCCGTACGGCCTCGTCGACCGGACAGGTCTCGGGCTGCCGTACGCCGTCCTCGTAGATCACGCAGTTGACGACCGTGCTGCCGAGCGGGGAGCGGGCCGGATGGCTCAGGTCCACGGTCTTGCGGGCGACGCGGCGCACCGCACGGCGGAGATTGCGGATCATCGGCACGGCGAACTCCTTCGGGCAACAACCGCCAGTGTGCCACCGGCCGCTGCCGGCCCGGCTGCGGCCCTCGCCCAGGTCGGCACAGGCCCTTGCTCAGACCGGCTGCGGCCCTGCTCAGGCCGGGATCGGCTCCGCTCCGTAGGGGGCCACGTTGACCGTGATCGTCAGCGGGTCGCAGACTGTTCGAACGATGGCAACCGATCAGATAGTGACCCTGCGGGGCGAGCAGGAACTGGTGCGCCGGGCCGGGCACCTGTTCACCGGAGCGCGGCAGGAGTTCCTGTGCGCGGCCGCGGACCTGCTGACCTGGTCGTCCGGAGTGAACGCCGCCTTCGCCGGGGGCAAGCGGCCGCCCCTGACGCCGGGCGGTCTGTCGATGCGCAAGCTGTACACCACGCAGGCGCTGGCCGACGCCGAATCCGAGCGTCGTCTGGTGAGGATCGCCGAGTCGGGCGCCCGGATACGGATCTGCGCGGGGCCGCTCGCCCGCGAGGCGATTGTCATCGACCGGCAGGTCGCGATCCTCGCCGGAACACCGGTCCGCGGGGTACGGACCTACACGGTGGTCCGGTCACCGGACGTCGTCGACGGTGTCAGATCGCTGATCCACGCGACCTGGGAGACCGCCGCCGACCTGGCCGACGTCCGGCGCACTCGACCTCCCGTACTCAACGATCAGGCTCGCGAGATCCTGCGGATGCTCAGCGCCGGACACACCGACGAGACGGCATCACGCCACCTCGGCATGTCTCTGCGCACCTACCGCAGACGCGTCGCCGAGCTCATGACGACGCTGGGCGCCACGTCGCGATTCCAAGCCGGCATCCGCGCCAGGGAATTCGGCGTCGGGGTCTGACTCCGCGGGCCGGTCGATCCGTCGAACGCCCCGCGGCGCACGTTCCGGCCGCGGGCATCCGACCGGTACCGACCGGTGCTGGTCAGCGGCTTGTCGCGGCTTTCGATCTGCCGTAGCCGGATTCATGTCACATCTGCTCGGGTTTCGTGGGTCACTCATACGACACGTCGCGACGAAGGAATGTGACCGATGAACGAGAACGAGGTTCTGGCGGAGCGCTTCGAGGAGCACCGGGCCCATCTGCGGGCGGTGGCCTACCGGATGCTCGGCTCGTCGGCCGAGGCGGACGATGCCGTACAGGAAGCCTGGCTACGGCTCAGCCGTTCCGACACCGGTGATGTCGAGAACCTGGGCGGATGGCTGACGACGGTCGTCGCGCGTGTCTCGCTCAACATGCTGCGCTCACGCAAGACCCGGCGCGAGGACCCCTGGGACGCCCACCTGCCCGAACCCGCCGTGGGCCACGAGGACACCGCCGACCCCGAGCACCAGGCGCTGCTCGCCGACTCGGTCGGCCTGGCGCTCCTCGTCGTACTCGACACGCTGGCGCCCGCCGAGCGGCTCGCCTTTGTCCTGCACGACATGTTCGCCGTGCCCTTCGACGAGATCGCCCCGATCGTGGAGCGCACTCCGGCCGCCACCCGGCAGCTCGCCAGCCGCGCCCGCCGGCGGGTGCAAGGAACGCCCGGGGTTCCCGAAACCGATGTCACCCGCCAGCGAGAAGTCGTCGACGCCTTCCTCGCCGCCTCACGCGGCGGCGACTTCGACGCGCTGCTCGCACTGCTCGACCCCGACGTCGTTCTCCGTACGGACACCACGGCCGCACTGTCGGGCGCGGGCGCCGCGCGCGGTGCCGCTGCCGTGGCCGACACCTTCGCGGGCCGCGCCAAGGCCGCACAGCCGGCGCTCATCAACGGCGCCGCAGGACTCGTCTGGGCCCCGGGCGGACGGCCGCGCGTCGTCTTCGGCTTCACGATCACGCACGGAAAGATCACCGCGATCGACATCCTCGCCGACGCCGAACGGCTCGGCGGGCTCGACCTGGAGGTCCTGGGCGACTGAGAAGCCGGCGCCTCCGGCTCCCCGGCCGCCGCCCCCGTGGCCGACCGGTCAAGGCAGGTCAGGCTGCCTGGATGAGTCCGATGGTGTTGCCGTCGGAGTCCTTCACGATGGCAGTCAGCTTGCCGCCACCGACATCCTGAATGTCCTGCACCGCTTCCGCACCCGCACCGAGGAGGGCGCTGACAGCACTCCGGATGTCGTCGACGTGCCAGAAGCCGACCGGGCCGGTCATTCCCTTGCTGTGGCCATGGGGGTCCAGACCGATGTCCTGGCCGCCGACCCTGAAGCCGACGTAGTAGGCCTCGTCCATGACGGGCTCCACACCCAGCAGCTCGCTGTACAGGGCCTTGGCCCGGGCGAGGTCCTTGACGGGGTAGATGATCGTCTTCATGCCTTCAGTCATGGCGTACTCCTCATGTCGCGGGTCTCATCAGCTTTGACGGAGTCCGGTCCGTCACTGGGCTGACCCGCCGCGCCGGAGGAATGTGACCGCTGGAAGGCACAAGAATTTCCGTCCACCCGGCGCAGCGCGACCGGGACCCGCGGCACGGCTCAGCGGCGCGATGCTTCAGCGCGCGGGTTGGCGGTCGGCTGGTTAGCGTGAAAAACCGCATCAGTCGTCGAGCGGGAGAGAGTCGGATCATGGCCGCGCAACCTGAGGGCATGCCGTGCTGGGTCGATGCGATGTACCGAACACGGCGGGGTGCTGCGGTTCGGGCCGATGGACAGTCCGTTCGGCCGGTTCGCGGCGCTGAGCGACCCGCAGGGCGCGGCGTTCTCCGTCATCGACATGACGACGACCGAGGGCGAGATGCCCAAGACTTCCGATGTGACCTGACGGTGGGACCTGAGCGGCCGAGGCCCCGGGCAGGTCGGCTGAACCTTCCTGCCCCTGCGCCGAGTTGGGGACGCCCTGACTCCGGCACATTAACCCTGGCAGGAAGCCCCGGGCCGTCGGCCCGGGCTTCCTGCCGGCGCGAGGGAAGGCCCTATTCGCCGATGCGCACCACCGCGAACGTGATGTTGTCAGGCCCGCCCGCCTCGATGGCGGCCTTCCACAACTCGTAGGCGGCCCTGTCGTCGTCGTGCACCCGCAGCAGGTTCTCGATCGCATCGTCCGGCACCGGGTCGGTCAGCCCGTCGGTGCAGATCAGGTAGCGATCGCCCGTGGACACCGGGGCGGCGGTTGTGTGCGCCGTGATGGCGCTGAACATGGGGCTGCCGCCGAGTGTCTGTGTGACGGCTGACGTGGTGCGCCGCCCAGGTGCCGGGGGCGGGCTGTCGTCCACGCTCACCTGGCGAAGTCCGTCCTCAGTCACGTGGAACACTTTGCTGTCGCCGACATTGAACGTCAGCAGCGAATCCGCCAACACGACGACGCCCGCGACCGTGGTTCCCATGGTGACCCGCTCAGGAAACCCGTCGGTCGCCGCATACACCGCGCGATTGCAGAGGTCCAGAACGTCACGGACTGCTTGCTCGCCGTCCAAGGCAGGCCCGAGCGAGGCGAGTTGGCGGACGACCAGTGAACTGGCCACTTCGCCGGCCGGCTGCCCGCCGAGCCCGTCGGCGACCGCGACGACGAGCGGTGTGCCGACGGGGAACAGCAGCGTCTGGGGACTCTCGGTCACGGTGCCGCACAGCGTCCACGGTCCGACGACGAGGCTGTCCTCGTTGTGATCCCGGATCAGCCCGTCATGGCTCAAAGCGGTCACAGCTATGTACGGCACCGGCGTTTCCCGCCCTTCCGCAACGGCAGGTGTGTCCCTCACCACCATTGTGACGCCGCGAGAGTACCGGTCGCAGTGCCTGGGCTCCGCGGAAGCGGTTCAGGGCGCCGTGAAGAGTGTCGGGAAGCGGGGAGCGAGCCAGGGCTTGCGGCCCCAGGTGAGGACGCGGCCCCGGGCCATTGCGCCCCACGGCTCGCAGCGGCCGAGCGCCATGAGCAGGAAGGTGACCGGCTCGGTGAGGATGGTGCAGTCCGGCCGGCTCGGCGGCTGCGCGCTCACGGCCACGGCGCCGTCGGTGAAGGTGACGCCGAAGCGGGCGCCGCCCCACAGGCGGATCGTGTAGCGGGCGGTCAGCCCAGCGGTGGTGGCGGTGTCGACCACCCGTGGCATGGCCGTGATCAGGAAGGGCAGGGTCAGCTCGACCCGGGCGCGGTCGATCATGTGCGGGCGGCCCAGCGCGCGGGCGAGGTCGTAGCCGTGCCCGAGCATGTGCGCCAGCAGGTACGAGCCCAGTTCGGCCCGGCTCATCGGGCCCAGCGGGGTGAACACAGTCCCCTCCACCGTGCGCTGGTCCACCGCCTCGATGAACGCGGCAGCATGCTCCACGATCATCCCGGCCAGCGGATCGGCCGCGCGCTCGTCGAATTCGGCGAGCGCGCGCTCGTTGGCCTCGGCCAGGCTCTGCGCGGTGCCGTCCCCGTAGCTGCGCTCGTGCCCTGCGGCGATATCGGCCATCAGCTCATTGGCCTGGGCCAGATGCGCTGCCGCCGCCCCGACGCTCCACTCCGACCCGGGTACCGGAACACCTGTGTCGGGAACCCCGCGCAGCAGCGCGGCGATCTCCTCGGCGGTGTCGCGTATCGCGTCACCGAGTCCCTCGGGCAGAGTGCCTCGTACTTCCTGCCCAGCCACTGGTGCCACGACTCTCCCATCGTCACCCTCGTACCCACAGCGGATACGCAGCCCGTCGGCGAACCTGTTCGAGATCGCCCGGGTAGACAACCAGGCAAAGAGAGCTGCGACAAGAGCTTGGGCAGCAAACCGGACGGATGCGGTCCGGGGTCACGTCGGCGACCCCGGCCGAGGCGCCTTGCTAACGCGAAGCGCCGGGCGCAATCTGGGGGTATGGGTGCTCAAGAGGGCCCAACGCTCATCACTTCCGTGCAGCGAGCCTTCCGCTTGATGGAAGCCGTGGGGGCACACGAGGGCGGCGTACCGGCGAAGCAGCTGGCGCGCGAGGTAGGGCTGCCCCTGGCCACCACGTACCACCTGCTCCGGACGATGGTCAACGACGGGTATCTACGGAAGCTGGACGACGGCGGGTTCGTCATCGGGGACAAGCTGCACGTGCTGCATGCCGGAAGCCGTGGGCAGGCGCTGCTCACGCGCATCCGTCCCACGCTCGCCGCTCTGCGGGACGAGATTTCGGCGGCCGCCTATCTGACCTTCTACGAGGACGGCGAGATCCGGGTCGCCGAGATCGTCGACAGCCCCCGGGCACCACGGGCCGACCTCTGGGTGGGATTCGAGGACGCCGGGCACGCCACGGCGCTGGGCAAGTGCGTTCTGCGTGAGCTGGACGACGACTCCCGCGGCGACTACCTCTCCCGGCACCGTCTCGCCGATCTCACGCCACGGACGATCACCCACCGTTCCGAACTGCTCCGACGGCTCGATTCGTCACCCGCCACCCCGGCCGTCCTGGACCTGGAGGAGTACTCCCTCGGTACGGTCTGCGTCGCCGTGCCCGTATACAGCGGTCAGACACTCGGCTCGCTCGGTGTCTCCGTCCGGGCGGACCGGCTCTCCCGAATCGATCAAGTCCTCGCGCAGCTGATCCCGGCAGCGAATCGCGTGACCAGGGGCCTTTCACTCACTATCTGAAAACCCTGCCCTTGTGACCCACCCGCTTATACCTGTTTCCTGGACAAACCGGGCCATTCAGGCCTCACCAACGGATCAGGGAGTTGCGGACGCGAACATGATTCAGACCCGAGACGATCAGCGCGACCGCCCACGGATCTGGAAGCTCACCAAGCGGACCGCCGGCACCGGTGCACCGGCCGGGCCGGACGACAGCCCGGGGGAAATCCTGGCCTCGGGGGCAACGAAGCTGGACCAGCCGCGCACCGCCGCCCTCCTCGCCGGCGCGCCCGCGCTGATCGTCTTTGCGGTTGCGCTCCTCGCCCTCATCAGCGGAGCCGGGGCGACCTGGTTGCCGCTGCTCGCCGTCGGACCCACGCTGGCCGCCGCCACCAGCAGGCCGGCGGGAGTCCTCCGTATCGGCTTCATCGCCGTGGCACTGGGCGCGGTGTTCGGCGTACGCGGCGGTGCGCCGGGCCGTGAGCAGGCAATCGTGCTGTCCGCACTGGTCGCCGTCACCCTCGCGGGCAGCCTGGCCAGCGCGCTGCGCGGGCGTCGCGAACGGGTGCTGGAAGCCGTCCGCTCAGTCGCCGAGGCTGCCCAGCACGCCCTCCTCAAGCCCGTGCCTGCCACGGTCGGGCAGTTCCAGGTGGCTGTCCGCTACAGCGCCGCCGCGGCGGAGGCCCGAATCGGCGGGGACCTCTACGCGCTCGTGCCCACCCCTCACGGGATCAGGCTGATCGTCGGAGATGTGCGCGGCAAAGGGCTGCCCGCGGTGAGCACCGCCGCGCTGGTGCTCGGTGTCTTCCGCGAGGCCGCCTATGACGAGCCGGATCTCCTGGATGTCGTCGGCAGGATCGAGCGGAGCCTGGCGCGCAACCTTGGTCCCGACGACTTCGTCACCGCCGTTGTCGCCGGGTACGCCGGGGCCGAGCGCATGGAGATAGTCAACTGCGGACACGCCCCTCCGCTGCTGGTTCGCGGATCCGACGTCAGGGCTGTCGAACCGACCCATCCGGCTCCGCCGCTCGGGCTGAACGCCCTCACCGGTGAGACCCCGAGCCTTCAGGTGCTGACTTTCACCGACGGAGACCAGTTGCTTCTCTACACCGACGGGGTGACCGAGGCCCGCAACCACAGTCGTGAGTTCTACCCGCTCATCGAACGGGTGGCACGGCATGTGTCGGACGAGCCGGCCCGTACCGTCGCCGCGCTGCACAACGAGCTGCTCGCGCACGTGGGCGGCCACCTCCACGACGACGCGGCGCTGCTTCTGCTCCGCAAGCCGGCCGTTGACCGAATCCCGGTCGGCCCGTGTGCGGCGGTTCAGGGCGCGTCCACAGAAGCGATGACGCGTCAGGCGCCGGGTGCGCGGTAGTCCACCTTCTGGCGGACCGCCTCGTCGATCTCCTCGGGCGTCAGCAGCACGACCATGCTCGTGCGCACGCCGCCGGCCGCCGACACGACGAGACCCAGGGCCGCGGCGGAGGCGTTGCTCGGCAGGTCCACCGTGACATAGATGTCCTCCTCGCCGAATGCCCAGTACATCGATTCGAGCTGACCCCCCAGGCTCTGGACCATGCGTCCGACGACCTCACGGCGCGCCGTACCGCCTTCCTTGAGCAGGCCCTTCAGCCCATCCACGGTCAACCTGGCTCGGACAAGGTATTTCGACATCGGCCTCCGCCTTTCACACGGTGCGTCCATCGTCGCCCTGCGTCAGCGCGACTGCATCCCGGGCAGGCCGCCGGGGTGGCCGTCCCCGCGCGTCCCCCGCCCGATCAGCCCCGCCCGATCAGCCCCGCCCGTCCTCCGCCGCCGCGGATTCCGCTGCGGCAGCGGCCGACTCGGCGGCATCCACGCGTGCCTTCATGTCGGTGACCTCTGCGGGGCTTGTGGTCACGGGGCCGTCGGGCGTTCCGCCGACTTTCTCGTCGCTGTTCTGCCCGCAGCCGGTGAGGGCCGTGAGGAACAGCAGGGTGGCCGCGACGGCGGTGGCGGTGCGTCGGCGGGACATCACTTCTCGCTCCCGTTGTTGTTCGCCTCGCACCAGGTCTTGACGGCAGTCAGGTCCTTCCGGCGCTTCTCGAGGGTGGGAACGAGGGAGCGGCGGAAGGTGAGCTTGTCGTTGAGGTAGGTCTCGATCTCGGTGTGACCGGCTGCCTTGGCGTTCTCGACCCGCTTCGCCAGCCGCGCGATGGAGCCGCGCTGCGTCGCGTTCCCGTCGAGGCGGGCCAGGGCTCGATCGAGACGCTTCTCGATCTTCGGGACCCGCTTGCAGAGAGCCTGGGCGCCGTCGCCGGTGGGCGCGGCGTCCGGCGACGGTGTCCCTCCGCCGGCGGAGGCCGTGCCTGCCGCGGCGAGCAGCGCGGCGACGGCGGTGAGAGCCAGGGCAGCGGTCTTGACGGTCCTCATGGCGGTTTCTCCTCCGGATCGGGGCGAGGCCCATCTGCCTGCGCCTGCCGAGAAGTTAGGAGCCGTCCTTGTGGAAACCTTGTGGGTGCCGGGCAGTTCCGGTCAGCCAGTCCCGCTCGGCCGGCAGGAGGATCTCGGTCTGCCTGCTCTCCCGCACCGGTAGCCGCACCTCGATCCTCGTACCGCCGGCGCCAGGGCGGTCCTGGACCTGGACGCGGCCGCCGTGCAGGGCGGTCTGCTGCGCGACCAGGGTCAGGCCGAGCCCGGAGCCGGGGCTGTCCGGTCTGCGCTCGAAGCGATGGAACACCGCATCGCGGCGTGGCGACGGGATGCCGGGCCCGTGGTCGTCCACCGTCAGGACGGCGACCGAGCCCGTGGGCTGTCCGCCCGCTCGAAGGCCCAGCTCGATCCGGGCCCGTCCGTCGCTGCCCCGACCGTGAGTCAGGGCGTTGGCCAGGAGGTTGTCGACGATTGTCCGTACTCCGGGCTCCCATGCGTGCACGCTGAGGCGCGGCATCACCGGGACGGTGATCTCCGCTGTGGGATGCCTGCGCCTGGCGTCGGCGACGGAGGCGTCGATCACTTCGGTGAGGTCCACCGGACCGAAGGCATCGGCCTCGACCAGGTCGCCCCGTCCGAGTTCCCTGAGCATCACCAGCAGGCTCAGCAGCCGGGCGTGCTCGGCCCGGAGATCCCTCAGGACCTCGTCCCGGTCAGCCGATGCGAGGTCGGGATGCCCGGCGAGGATCTCCAGGTTCGTCTGCATGCTCATCAGCGGGGTGCGCAGTTCATGCGCCGCGGCGGAAGCGAACGACCGGGCTGTGGTCAGGGCACCCGTGGTCCGCGCGGCCTGTTCGTCATAGCGGGCCAGTACGGTCTGCAGCGTACGGGCGAGGTCGTCGACCTCGGTGACCCCGGTCCGGCTGTGGTCGAGCCTTGCCGCATCCACCCTCGGGTCGAGGCCGCTGGTGCGCTGTTGCAGTCGTCGCAGCGGGCGGCCGGCCCGCGAGGCGCCAGCCAGAGCCAGCAGCCCGGACAACGGCGCGGCCAGCAGCGCCACGGTCACCACGCGCCGACGTACGAGAGCCAGTTGGTCCTCGCTCGCGGTATCGGGGGAGAACAGCCACAGCGTGCCGTCGACACCGGGGCGCGAGCCCTGCACAGGCACTGACAGCACCCGCCAGCTCCTGGCCCCTTCCTCGACGGTGACCGGCGTCCGAGTGCTCTGCGGAAGCGGTACGGAAGCATCGGGCTGCGGGCCGCCCGAGACGGTGCCCCGCGGCCCGGTCAGCCGGATACCGACATCCAGGCCGGAGGCGTACAACTGCCGCTCACGGGCCTGCTCGACCGCAGCGGGACGGTCGGCGGCGGTGGCCCGCAACAGCCGGCGGGCGTCCCCCGCGGCCACTGCCGCACGCTCCCGTAGATGCGCGTCCTGCTCCGCATGGAGATCACGGGCGACCAGCCGGAGCAGCAACCATCCCGCCGCCAGCACCAGAACCGGCACGGTGACGCCAATGGCGAGTGCGATACGCGTCGACAGCTTCACGCGCTCCGGCCCCCGTTGTCCGGGCGCAGGACGAAACCGACGCCCCGCACGGTATGGATGATCCGCGCCCGGCCGCCGCTCTCCAGCTTGCGCCGCAGATAGCTGACGAAGGTGTCGACGGCATCCGTGCGCACCTCGAAGTCGTACCCCCAGACCCGCTCCAGCAACTGGTCCCTGGTGAGCACGATCCCCGCGTTGCGCGCCAGGACCTCCAGCAGCTCGAACTCCCGCCGGGTCAGCACCAGCAACTCGCCGTCCAGCCGCGCCTCGCGGGCCGCCGGATCCAGCACCAGAAGGCCGATGCGGACCATGTCCGTGTCCCTCGGCGGCCGCCGGCGCAGCAGCGCCTCCAGCCGCAGCACCAGCTCCTGCAACGCGAACGGCTTGACCAGGTAGTCGTCGCCACCCGCCTGCAGCCCCGCGATGCGGTCCGCCGTCTCGTCCAGCGCCGACAGCATCAGTACGGGCAGGTCGTTGCCGTCGTCGCGCAGCGCCCGGCACACCTGGATTCCGTCGAGATCGGGCATCGAGATATCGAGCACGACCACATCGGTCGGCTCCCGGCGCACATGGACCAGGGCGGGCCGCCCTCCCTCGGCCAGCGCCACCGCGAAACCGGCCAACCGCAGTCCCCGCTCCAGCGAACGCCGGATCGCCGGATCGTCGTCCACCACCAGCACCCGTCCCCGACCGACGTCACCACCCATCCGCGCCTCCCGCCCTCTCAGCTCCCTGCACCACACCGGCACCCACCCCATCGTGTACCAGCAAACAGCCGGATCTGCGCCCGCCGGGATCCGGTCGGCTGCGGATGTGGGAGGCCAAGGGCCGTGGGGCCGGCCGCTGCGTTACGAAATGGTGGCGTACGGTGCCCGCCGCGGCCCGGCCTCCTGTGAACCGGTAGCAACCAGACCCTTACTCCCGGGAAACCACGCCGGGCACCCCGGTTCGTAACGTCTTCGGATGTGATGCGCATCCAACGACGCCTGTTACAGCGACCGCCCGCTCTGCCCGGCTGGGGCACGATCCGCGGCCGTGTGGCCATCGTGCTCGCCGTCCCCACCTGTCTGCTGCTGGTCGTGACCGGCCTCGGCGTCACCGACCGGGCTGCCGACTGGTCCGCGGCGCGCGAGACCGCCGGCCGAGTCGAGCTCCTCCTCAAGGCCCAGGACCTGGTGCGTGAGCTCCAGCGTGAACGTGGCCTCACCAATGGCCTGCTGGGCGGCGCCGCGAAGTACCGCGACGACGTCGATGTCCAGCGCGCACGTACCGAAACCGCCCGTGCCGGATTCGACGCCCTGCTCGGGGCGGGGGCCGCGGGAGCGGACACCGCCGACGCCTTGCAGGAGGCGCTCGCCCCGGTCGCGGCGCTGGCCGCCGTACGCCGCCAGGTCGACGGCGGCACTGGTCAGCGCGCCCCAACCCTGGCCGCGTACACCAAGGCGATCGATGGACTGATCGACGCCGCAGCCGCGGAACCGGCTCGCGGTGACCGTGACCTCGCCGAGGCCATGGGCGCCTGGCAGGCCCTCGTCCGAGCCACCGAGGCTGTCGCTCTTGAGCGCGGCTCCCTCAACGGGGTCTTCGCGGCAGGGCGTTTCAAGGGGAACGAGTTCCTCGACTTCACCGAGGTGCGGGCGGCCCGGCTGGCCTTCCTGGCCCAGTACGCCGAACTCGCCACCCCCGCCCAGCAGTCCGCGCTCGACGCAGCCTTCGCCACCGGGGGCGCCCGGCGGGCCATCGGCTACGAGAAGCGGGCCGAGGGCGGAGCCGATGGAAGCCGCCTCGCCGTGGACCCGGGCACATGGTGGTCGTCGATGACGGCGCTCGTCGACCAACTCCATGGCGTTCAGCGGCAGATCGGCGCCGAGGTCCGGGTTCGCGCGGACCGGATCGGGGACGACGCCACCGGCCAGCTGGGCGGCTTCATCGGCCTCGGTGTGCTGATCCTCGCGGTCGCGGCCGCACTCGCCGTGCTCTCCGCCCGCTCGATCACCCGGCCGCTCGTCGCACTCGCCGATGAGGCCGACTCGGTCGCCCGTACCGGGCTGCCCGCCGCTGTTGCCCGGATCCAGGAGGCCAAGGCGGACGACGAACTCGTCTCCGGACCGTCCCGCAGGGTGCCTGACAGCGCCCGCGAGATCACCCGGCTCGCCACCGCCCTGCACAATGTCGAGCACACTGCGATAGGTCTTGCGACCGAGCAGGCTGTGCTGCGCCGCAACAGCTCCGAGTCGCTCGCCTCCCTCGGCCGCCGCAATCAGGCACTGCTCTCCCGCCAGCTCGGCCTGATCACCACGCTGGAGAGTCAGGAGATCGACCCGGACGCACTCGGCGAGCTCTTCGAACTCGACCACCTGGCCACTCGCATGCGCCGCAATGCCGAGTCGCTGCTCGTGCTCGCGGGGGAGGAGCTGCCGCCGCGCACCTGGTCGGGACTGGTGTCGGCGGCCGAGGTGGTGCAGTCGGCGATCGCCGAGGTGGAGCAGTACCAGCGCGTCGCCGTGGTCGACGTACAGGAGGGCCGGATCCGCGGCCGGGCCGTCGCCGAGCTCTCCCATCTGCTCGCCGAACTCATCGAGAACGCCCTGCTCTTCTCACCGCCTACGCGTCCGGTCGAGATCTACGGCTGGCGCGACGGCGGGGAGTACTGCCTCGCGGTCGTCGACCGCGGCTCCGGGATGAGCGCCGAGGAACTGACCCGCTCCAACGCCCGGCTCGCGGGCCGGGAGTCCTTCCTGGTCGCCCCCACCCGCTACCTCGGCCACTTCGTCGTCGGGACCCTCGCGGCCCGTCTCGGCGCCCAGGTCGAACTGCGCCCCACCCAGGGGCAGGAGGGAGCCTGCGGAGTCACGGCGTACCTTGCCCTGCCGACCGCTCTCGTCGATGTGCCGCAGACGCAGCCGGCGACGGCCGGCTGATCGTGTCTGCCCCGCCACGGTCGGTCCGGGGCCACGTCTCCAGTGGCCCCGGAGGCAGGGGGAGTGCGGAGTGCGGCGGTGAGCGCCGCGGCGGTCTCAGGCGGACCCGACGCCGAGCTCGCGGCCGCGGTAGAAACCTTCGCGCTCCTCCACGACGTAAGGGGCCATGGCCGCACGCCGCTGTGTCTCCGCCTCGGAGGCCCGCCAGGAGTCGCACGCCTCTGCGGTGTCCCAGAACGACACCCCGGTGATCTCCTGCCCGTCCTCGGTCCAGTACGCATAGGCGCGGCGCAGGCCTTGCGGGTGCGGAGCAGGGCGCCAGACCCTCTCGAACTCCTCCAACGCGCCCGGCTTGATGCGGCGCGTCGTCACCCAGACGAAATGCTCCTCCATCGCAGCCTCCTCTGGAACGCCGGTTCGACTCGACGGTCATCTCATCGTAGGTCCGTGGCGCCGCTTCCGCCCGCCGCCAGGGCCGACGGCGTACGGCTCACTGTCCGGCCCAACGTGACCGCTGCCCGGGCGAACTTCGCGGCGTCCACGACCGCCGCACCGCCCAGGTCGTTGTTGAAGTACACATACACATCGTCCTCGTCCGGCCAGGCGTCGCAGATGCGTCGGGCCCAGGACTTCAGCGCTTGGCGGCCGTAGCGCGGCGGGGGCTCGGCGATGCCGCCGTGCAACCGCACGTACCCCCACGAGGCTGTACGCCACAGTGGTGTCACCGGGCGGGATCCCCGATCCGCCCAGCACAGTGCGCTGCTGTGCCGTTCCAGCACCTGCCGAAGCTCCCGCTCGGCCTCCCACCACGAGGTGTGGCGGAATTCGACGGCCACCCGGACCGTGCCGGGGAAGCAGCTCAGGCAGGCGTCCAGAGCCCCGATGTCCTGCCGGAAGTTGGGCGGCAGTTGCAGCAGGACGGGCCCCAGCCGGTCGCCCAGGCCCTCGGTCCGGTCGATCAGCCGGCGCACCGGCTCCTCGGGGTCGTGCAGCCGCTTCACATGGGTCAGATAGCGACTGGCCTTGACCGCCATGACGAAGCCCTGCGGCGTCCGCTCCCGCCAGGAGGCGAAGTTCTCCGTGGTGGGAAGCCGGTAGAAGGCGTTGTTGTTCTCCACAGTGGCGAAGTGCCGGGCGTACTCCTCCAGCCACAGCCGCTGCGGTTGCTCGGGCGGATAGAGAACGCCGCGCCAGTCCTTGTACTGCCACCCCGAGGTTCCGACGAGCATGGGCATGGTCAGATCCCTGCCCATGCGGCAGCGGAATGTCGCCGATCAGCACTGCAACGGCCCTGCACGTTGCGTCACCCGGGAACGAAGGCGACCCGGAACATCTTGGGCCACCACTTGCCGGTGAGCAGGAACTGATGGGTTCCGGGAATGGCCGCGATACCGTTCAGGACGTTCGCGCGCCGCCTCTCGGCTGTGCTGAGCAGTGCCGGAACATCAATGTCGCCGGTCACCGTGCCGGTGTTGGCGTCGATACGCACAATCCGATCGGCAGACCAGACGTTTGCGTACACGATGTCACCGACGCATTCCAGCTCGTTCAGCAGGCTCACGGGCCGCCCATGAGCGGTGACGGCAACCTCCCCTGTCTTCGCGAGTGTTCCGGGGTCCCGGAAAGTGAGCCGGGAGGAGCCGTTGCTCGTCACCAGCCGGTCGCGGTGCCGCTGGTGGCACACTCCCCAGCCTTCGTCCCGGTAGGGGACCCGGCGCAACTCGGCCAGCGTCCTCACGTCCCGTTCGACCGCGACACCGTCCTGCCAGGTGAGCTGCCACAGCGTCGGCCCCACAACGGTGATTCCCTCGCCGAACAGCGGCAGGGGCAAATCGGCGCGGACCGCGGGAGGCTTGCCGAGCGGCCCCGCCCGAACCGACGACTGTCCGGCCACGCCTGTGCTCTCGTACAGCATGCCGCCGGTCATCTCCAGGCCCTGGGTGAAGGCCTTCGGGTCATGGGGCAGGACCTCGACGACCTCCACCTTCAACCGCTCGACCCCTGCCGCGGCCCGACCGTGCATGCCCGGGCCGCGGCCCTCGGCTCCGCCACCCGTCCCGCACGACGGGACGAGCATTCCACTGACCAGGGCCACGACCACGACAGGGATCGCCGGCGCAAGACGCATGTCGCCTCACACCGGCACGGTGGCCGGCAAGAGCAACCCTGCCCCGCCCGACCGGCTCACGGACGCTCGCTCCCAAGGCGTAGTTGTCCCGGCGTCGGCTCGCCGCCGTTGGGGGGCGAGGGGACGACCGAAGGGGACAGGCCGTCCACGAACACCGGCCGGGTCACCTGGTTCTGCGGTCGTGTCTTGGCCGAAGCCGGCGCCCCGTGCCCCTTGGCAGCGGGCCCTCGGCCGGGGACCACTGCAGCAAAGCGTGACGACACGAGCGCGGTGAGCCGTTCCGTCGTGTTCTGCTTCGGCCGGTACTTGTACGCATAGCCGTATGCGTCGCCCTCCCCGCGTGCCGGAGCGCCATTCATGACGGCCCCCAGCACAGGGACGTTGACGCGTTCGAGGATGCGCAAGGCGTCGACGACCTGGCTCCTGCTTGTCCGCCCGGCGCGCGCCACGAGCAGGTAGCCGTCAATGGAGGGTGCCATCGCTGCCGTGTCGGCGAAGGGGAGCACCGGAGGGGTGTCCACCACGACATGGTCGAATTGCTCGGCAAGAGAATGCAGCAAAGAGGCGAACTGGGTGCTTCCGAGGAGCTGGGTCGGGTTGGGCGGAATCACCCCGCTGGTGAGCACGGAGAAGGACCCGGCCGACTGCAGCACCTGATGCAGCTCGGCCTGGCCCACCAGAGCCGTGGTGAGCCCGGCGTCCCTGACCAGGCCAAGGGCTGGAGCAATCGACGGGCGGCGCAGGTCGCAGTCGATCAGGCACACCCTCGCGCCCTCTTCGGCCAGTGTGGCGGCCAGGTTGACCGACACGCTGCTCTTGCCCTCACGGGGCAGCGGGCTGGTGACGGCGATCACCTTCGGCCGCTGGTCCACTTCCGCGAACTGCAGGTTGACCCGAAGCTTCCGGAAGCCCTCCGCACGAGGTCCGTGCCTGTCGTCGCGCAAGGAGATCGGCTGCCGTACGGCTCGCGGGTCCTGCACGATGCTGGACAGCACGGGAGGCCCACCGGCCCCTGCCAGACACTCGGCGAGGGCTTTGGAATCACGCATCGACGTGTCCACTGTCTCCAGTGCGACACCCAGACCCAGCCCGAGAACCAGGCCCACCGCCAGACCGAGCGCGACATTGAGAGTGGTGTTCGGCGACGAAGGCGCGGACGGCACGGTGGCAGGCTGGGTGACGGTGAGTCGCACCGGGGAAGCGGACTTGCTCTTCTCCGGACGTTCCAGCTCTCTGATCACCTGTGCGAAGCGAGCGGCGACCGCGTTGCTCATCCGGGCAGCTCGTGACGCCCGGGTGTCAGTGACGGTCAGACGGACCAGCACCGTGTTGAGCGGCGCCTCGGCCGAGATCCGCTCGGCCAGCTGAGACGGCGTCAAATCGAGCCGGAGGGATTTCACGACCGGCTTGGTCACCTCCGGGCTGGCCGCCACATCGGCGTAGGACTGGACTCTCGCCTGGGTGAACGCGTTTCCCTGATTCAGCTGGGACGTGTCGGCGCCACCCTGGAGGGAAGCGAACAGCGTGGTCGTTGCCCGGTACTCGGGAGTGGCCAAGGCACTTGTCAGGATGCCTGCCCCCGTCCCCAGCAAAGCCACAAGGGTGATGACGTGCCATCGGCGGGAAAGGACTCGTAGGTATTCGCGCAAATCCAAGGCCATCCCCGATCGGAGTGAGTGAGTGGACAGTCACGCTAGGACCACGCTGAAGGATTTGGGGTACATGGCATGCATGCTCGCGCTTTAGTACCCCAACGGAGTGCACGGGCGTCCCCTCGGTGGCGCCTCCATGTCATTCAGCGCGGTCTCCACGAAAACCGGGTCGGGGACGCCGTCCTTCAGGGAGCGGGCACCGTGATGACGCAGACATTGTTGCCGCCGACACGGTGAGACTCCTATCTGCTTGCCAATCAGAATGTTTCGGAGGAATATGCCTGACACTCGCTCGACGCGGTTCCCGTCCATCTCTTGAGTGACACTCGTCAGGCGAATGGAGTCATGTCGGCCGTCAAGGGGGGCACGAACGGCCTAATTGCGGGTTCCATTCATTCTATTTGCGTTATCCCCGGTTATCGTTGCCATGCGTCGCCGGTGCACATGCCCCCGGCAAGGCCCCACCCGCAAACCTGGAGTGACGGCGTGATGGATCGTCCGAAGTACCTGGTCACCGGAGGAGCCGGCTTCATCGGTTCCCATCTCGTCGATGCACTGCTGGCACGTGGTGAGCCGGTCGTCGCACTCGATGACCTCAGCACCGGACGCCTGGAGAACCTTGCGCATGCGCGTGAGCAGGGTAACTTCCAATTCATCCACGGCTCCGTACTGGATGCGCCGCTCGTAGACGATTTGGTGCGTGCATGTGATTGTGTAGTGCACCTGGCGGCAGCCGTAGGTGTGAAACTTATCGTCGAACAGCCGCTGAATTCTTTCACCATCAACACCAAAGGCACCGAAACCGTCATCGGGGCCGCTCACCGATATGGCCGAAGGGTAATCCTGGCCAGTACATCGGAGATCTACGGCAAGAACTCCTCCGGACCGCTGAGCGAGACCTCCGACCGGGTCCTGGGCAGTCCCGCTGTCCTACGGTGGTCCTACAGCACCGCCAAGGCGGTCGACGAGATCCTCGCCGAGCTGTACCGCCGGGAGTACGGACTGCGTTCCACCATCGTGCGGTTCTTCAACACCGTCGGTCCTCGGCAGAGCCCCGCCTATGGCATGGTCATCCCGAGATTCGCCCGTCAGTCGGTCCGAGGAGAACGCCTCACCGTCTACGGCACCGGGCAGCAGAGCCGCTGTTTCCTCCATGTCGCGGATGTGGTCGAAGCGCTCCTGTCGCTGATCGACCTTCCGGATTCCGTGGGTGAGACCTTCAATGTCGGCAGCGACGAGGAGATCAGCATTCTGGATCTCGCGGAGCGGATCATCGCCTGCGCCGAGAGCACCTCGTCCGTGCACCGTCTCTCGTACAGCGAGGCCTACGGACCGGGGTTCGAAGACATGGAGCGTCGTGTCCCCGACACCACGAAGCTGAGGGCCTTCACCGGCTGGCAGCCGCAACGGAACCTCGACGATGTGCTGGCGGACGCCGTCGCGGATGCCCGAAGCGAGGTGAGCCGGCAGGTACTCGGGCTTGTCGCCGACGGCCAGGCCAAGGGAGAAACAGGCAATTCCACCGGCCAGACCGTGCTGGCGGGTCCATGTCCGGTCTGAGCCCCTGGTTGGTGTCGGCAGTCGCGGGGCTGGGGGCTCTGCTCATCGCTGCCCTGCTGACCGAGCCACTGCGGCGGCTGGCCCTGCGGCGCGGATACACCGACCAGCCGAATGCACGCAGAGTCCATGTCCATCCCACGCCTTATCTCGGCGGCATCGCGGTCGCGGTTGCCACCCTGTGCTCCGCGAGTGTGGCGACACTTGCCGCGAAGGAGCACGACACCACAGTTGGCGTCGTGCTCACATGCGCTGCGCTCATCGCCGTTCTCGGCCTCGCCGACGACCTGCGTCCGCTCAGTATCCGTATTCGTGTCTGCGTCGAGGCGGCGGCAGCCCTGGTGGTGGTTCTGTGGTGCGGCCATCCCGTGCTCTTCGGTACATGGCTCGACGTGGTCGTCGCGGTCGCGTGGATCCTCTTCACCACCAACGCGTTCAACCTGCTGGACAACATGGACGGCGTGGTCTCCACCGTGACCGTGGTCACCGCGGGATTCCTCTGCTGCGCCGCTCTCTCCGGCGGTCTGGTGGGCACCGCCTCGGTCATGGCCGCCCTGGCCGGGGCGTGCGCAGGCTTCCTCTTCCACAACTGGCATCCGGCGCGGATCTTTCTGGGTGACGCGGGCTCGCTTTTCGTGGGCTTTCTGGTGTCGTCCGCCACGGTGTCCCTGCACAGGGACAACGGCGCCCTGTCCGGGTACACCAGTCTGTTCCTCGTCACCTTGGTCGTCACCGCGGACACCGGACTGGTCATGGTCGCGCGACGCAGGGAGGGCAGACCTGTGCTGCAGGGCGGTAGGGATCACATCGCCCACCGACTCCGCCGCCTGGGACTGACTGTTCGTCAGGTGGCCGTTGTCATCGGAGGCTTCGCGGCCATGACATGCCTGACAGCGGTGCTCGTCATGTTCAAGGTCCTCCCGCAGAACGCCGTGCTGGTCACGGTTGTCTCCGTCACCCTGGTGGCCTGGGGTCTGCTTCTGAGGGTTCCTGTGTACGCCGTGAGCGGGGACGCACAGAGCTGAGGGGAGCCACGGTGCGTCGCCGTGGCTCCCCTCAGCTCTGTCGTCAGCCCACTTCCACCGTGAGGGACTTGGCCGCCGGCAGCTCGGCGTACTCGGGCAGGGTACGGAACCAGCGCACCGTCTCGGCCAGTCCACGCGGCAGCGGCACTTGGGCGACATCGGGGAAGAGCTCGCGCAGCAGTCCGTCCGCGGCCTGGGAGTGGCGTACGTCTCCCGCCCTCGCCGCCTCGTGCCGGATGTCGGCCGGCGACCCGATGATTTCCGCGAGCTGCTGGGCGATGTCGATGAGGGGCACCCGGGTACCGAAGGCCAGGTTCACCGGACCGGGGTACGCGACCTTGCGCAGGACCGCATCGGCCAGCACCCTGACGACGGTTCCGACATAGGTGAAGTCCCGCGTCTGCAGTCCGTCGCCGAAAACCCTCGCGGGCGTGCCGCGCAGCATGGCATCGATGAAGGCCGGGATCACGGCGGCATAGGCATGGCCGGCCGGCTGCAACGGTCCGTAGACGTTGAAGAACCGAAACGCCAGAACCCGGAGGCCGAACGAGGCGCCGTAGGCGAGGGCATAGGACTCGGTGGCGAGTTTGCTCGCGGCGTACGGGCTCATGGGCTGGGTCGGCAGCTCCTCGTGTTTTGGAAGCACGGGAACGGCACCGTAGACCGAGGAGGACGAGGCGGCGACCACCGGGAGGCCTGCGCGTCGGCAGGCCTCGAGGACGTACACCGTCCCGGTCGCATTGACGTGATGACTGGCGACCGGGTCCGCCAGCGAGCGCGGCACGGACGGGCGGGCTGCGAGGTGGACGACAGCGTCCATTCCGGCGACGACGCTGTCGAGGAGGTCGGGGTCGAGAATGCTGCCCTCGATCAGCTCCGCGTCGACTCCCGCCAGGTTGGCTGCGAAACCTGTGCTCAGGTCGTCCAGAGCGATGACCTTGCCTACAGTCGGGCGGGATGCAAGCTCTCGGCAAAGGTTGGCGCCGATGAAGCCGGCGCCTCCCGTAACAAGGACGTTCAACAGTGCTCACCTTTCGAACGGGGATGCGGGCCACCAGCCGCGGGCGACGGCGATGGAGGTGTAGAGAGCCTGTGTGTCGGCCACCAGACGTTCCTCGCTGAAGCGCCGGCTGGTGAACGTACGCGCTCGTGCCCCCATCTCCTGGCGCAGTTCCCCGTCGCGCAGCAGAGTCACGGTGTGGCGAGCGAGTTCACCGGACGACAGCCCGGCCAGGAGCCCCGTCGTTCCGTCCTGTACGACTTCCGCGACGCTGCCGACGTTTGTGGCCACCGCCGGCAGCCCCGCCAGGCCGGCCTCGATCAGGCTGACGGGCATGCCTTCGTTGTCCGAGGTCAGCAACACCAGGTCGGCCGCCGCGTATACGGTCTCCACGTCTGCGCGCCAGCCCAGCAGGTGGAGCGAGTCACCGAGGTCGGTGAGCGCTTCCGGATCCGGCTGGAAGTCGCCCGATCCACACACCACGAAATGCGCTGCGGGTACGGCGCGGCGCACCTCGCGGGCTACGGCGAGAAAGCGGTCGGGTCGCTTGATTCCGGTAATTCGTCCCACATAGGCAACCACGGGACAGCCCTGCGGGAGTCCGAGCAGTCGCCGGGCTTCCGAGGACTCCGGTGCGGCTGCGAGTCTGGTGCCGGGCGGCACGACCGTGAATTGGTCCGCCTTTCCGATACCGGCGGCGACGAGGTCGTCCCGCACCCGGCTGCCCACGGCGACCAACCGATCGCTCAGGGCTGCCAGCCTGCGCTCGGTCTGCACCAGGACGCGAGTCTTCGCCGGGGAGAAATAACCATGCAGGAGATGGCCGTGAAATGTGTGCACCCTTGAGGGGACACGCGCCAGCACCGCAGCCGCCCGCCCCAGCGCGCCCGCCTTCGCGGTGTGCGTGTGGACGATATGGGGCCGGAATCGGCGCATGGCTGCCGCCAGTTCGAGCAGGCAGCGCGCATCGTCCGTGGGCCGCACAGTCCGGCCCAGGCCATTGAGCCGATGGACCGGCAGGTCGGGTGCCCGCTGCTCCAGATAGTCCGCCTCACCCGCACCCACAAGTCCGGCAATCAGCTGGTGGTCGAATCGCTCGGTATCCAGCCCCCGCATGAGCGCCGAGACCTGGACGGCCGGACCACCGATATTCATTCTCGTGATGACTCTCATCACGCGTAGGCGTGGGATGCCGAAACCCGTGCTTTGGTGCGTGGCAGTCGACATGTGCCAGATATTAAGCCGAGCGCACTCCGGTATCTGTCAAGGGCGCGAAGTATGTGTCCGCTGCTTTGGGCAACCCTGTCGGAATTATTTTGGGAGACATGGAGGGAGCGCCGCGATCTCGGTACTCGGTCGATTCTTGTGTCCATCACCGCAGCGTCGAGCCCCTTTTCGGCCGACGTCTGATATACCCGCGTCAGTACGCACGTTACCCCGTTACGCACGTTTGCCGGAATCCGCGGTACATGCTCCCAGGAGGAAGGAGACCATGAGGTGATCGACTGCTCCAGCGAGGTAGAGCAAGGCAAACGCTTCGCCTTCGGCCGCAACTGGCGGAAGTTCAGCAAGCTGGTCGACGAGGACCGTATCGTTGCCGCTCGGGAGTCCCTCGTAGCGGCCCTGGGAACCGGCGACCTTGCGGGGCGCACGTTCTTGGACATCGGCTGTGGCAGCGGGCTGTTCTCGCTGGCCGCACTCCAGCTCGGTGCGAAGGTGTACTCCTTCGACTACGACCCTGACGCCGTGGCGACCACCAGGCAGCTGCGTAACCGGTACGCGCCCGACAGCGACTGGCGGGTGGAGCACGGTTCGGTGCTGGATTCCTCCTTCGTCTCCCGCTTCGGACAGTTCGACATCGTCTATTCCTGGGGAGTGCTGCACCACACCGGCGCCTTGTGGGAAGCGTTGGACACCGCCTCCCGGCTGGTTGCCCCCGGCGGCTTGCTGTATGTGTCGATCTACAACGATCAGGGCCTGCGCAGCCGCGCGTGGAGGCACGTCAAGCGCACCTACAACTCCTCCGGCCCGGTGACGCGGGGCTTGCTGGTCGCCGGCAGCCGGATGTATCTGAAGGCTCCTGAACACGCGGCCGCCTTGTTGAAGCTGGCCAGGACGGGGCGACGTCCTGTCGGCGGCCGAGGTCGACGTGCTCGCGGCATGTCCGTTTGGTACGACCTCATCGACTGGGTCGGAGGCTATCCCTTCGAAGTCGCCGCTCCGGAAGAGGTGTTCCGCGTGGGCCGACGCCATGGGCTGGAGCTGCGCCATCTCAAGACCTGCGGAGGAGGCCTGGGCTGCAACGAGTACGTCTTCGCCTCAAGTGATGCCCAGGACACGGCGCGGACGTCACCCGCGGACCGCAGCGCGACGTCGGTGACCTGACCGTCCTCCGAACCGACAGCCTGCGCGGACGGCGGCAGGACTTCCCGGCGCCGCCGTCCGCGCCGGTACTGCTTCTCCGCACCGCGCGCGCAGACTTCGGCGTGGAGCGAGGCTGTGTCCGGTCCACGGTGATCGACATCTGCTCATGCCGGATGGTGGGCCGGTTGATCGCCGGCCCCGGGTCGGATCACGCCACGGCGATGCCCTCGCGGGCCGTCCGGCCTTCTACTTCGTTCCACGGACGACATAGAGCCCGCGAATGCGTTCGACCGTGAATTCGCTCAGGCGAAGGTCCCTGCACCAGCGTTCGAGGCGGCGGCGTGGCTGGGGCCGCTCGAACTGAGGCGAGAGCCAGTCGAAGGTGTCCAGAATCGACCAGGTCCGCAAGGTTTCGGCGTCGGTCAACCCGAGGTGGCGGTGGTTGGCGACGGGAACGAGCCGCGTCAGGTAGTCGCCCACCCGTGGGACTGCCCCGAGGCGCATGGAAAGCGGCAGGAGGCGAGGGGTGACGGATTGGACAACGCTGTAGAGCTTGTCGGGAGGAATGCGTTTGGTGACGGGCCGCAGCAGTTGCCGCAGATGCGGATAGGCGACGATCGCTGCGTACACGTCGATGCAGAATTTTCCCCCGGGACGCAGATAACGGAAGATGGTCTTGAAGGTCCGCTCGACGTCAGGTGTGTGCTGGACGACCCCGAGGCAGACGAGGTAGTCGAACGACTCATCCACCAGGGGAAGGTCGTAAATGCTGGCCTGAAGAAGCCGCAGGTTGGCGAATCGGCCATTTGATGTGGCGTTGGCGTCCACTGCGTTGGAGAGGTCGAAGGAGGTTACGGCAGCGCCGGTCCGGCACAGCACCTCGGTGAAGCGCCCGGCACCGCTTCCGCACTCAAGAACCTCGCGGCCCTGCAGTTCATCAGCGGTCCAGCCGCTCTCCCGCAGAAGGCGATCTCTGGATACGGGGAGCCCCACATACGAGTCGAGCTGGGTGACCCGATGCACATTCCATTGATACCCGAACGATCTCCCGTAGTTGTCCTCGGGAACGAATCGCGGGATACCGTCGCGCACCGGATAGGTCCGTCCACACCTTTTGCAGGACAGTGTGGTCTCTCCGTGAAGCCGCACACGGCAGTTCGGGCAACGAAGCGTCTCGAACCAGCAATAGTCCCGGTTCTTCTCCGTAAGGCCGTCAGTCAATCTCCTGTGCATGCGGAAAATGCTAACCGGTGGTTTGCTTTCAGGCGGGCAAGGACCGCGTGTCGTGTTCTTGCCGGACTCATGAGTCGGAAGCTTCCCGGCGCGGTTTTATGCTTGTTCGCGAGCACGGATCACTCTGGCAGGATTTCCCGCAACGACCGCTTCAGGGGGAACGTCCTTTGTCACCACGCTGCCCGCGCCTACGGCAGCCCCGCGGCCAATGGTCACCCCGGGCAGGATGGTCACCCGGGCCCCGAGAAAGACATCCTCCTCCACGACGATGTCCTGGTGCACCGAGGCGTGGTCACGGAAGTTCCCGCCCGCTCGGGGAACAGGATGATCCCCCGTGATGAACAGGCACTCCGGCCCCATGGTCACATGTGGGCCCAGGGACACGGTGCCCAGGCCGAGGAACAAGGTGCCTTGCCCGATGCCGGCGTACCGTCCCATCCGAAGGGTGCGCGGCAGCCACACGCCGGGGTTGATGGTGACCGGCAGCTGCACGTCCTCGCAGATCTTCCGGGCGCACCAGCCTCGCAGCCGTAGGGCACCCGGGGCACGCAAGTGCAGCCGCTGCCCGATCAGCATGTAGAAGCAGCGGACACCCCAGAACGTGAGCGAGGTCTTCCTCATTTCGGTTTTCCTTCCGTCAAACCGCGGCGCACGAGACCGCGACGGTGCGAGTCCGGCGACTCCGCGCTCACCTGAGGGATCTGCGCTCCAGCAGTTCCCGGTAGAGGGTGACGTGCCGCTCCACCATGGTGTCCGCGCTCAGGTTCTCGAGCGCCCACTGCCGGGCGGCGTTGCCGAGCCGTGCGGCTGATGCGCGGTCGGTGAGCATCTGGTGCAGTCCCTCGGCCAGGGCCTCGGCGTCCGCGGGCGGCACCAGTACCCCGCGACCTCGCAGCAGTTCGGGAGTGCCGCCCACCGCGGTCGCGACGACGGGGCGGCCGGCTGCCATGGCCTCCATGACCGCGTTGCTCAATCCCTCCTGCAGGGACGGCAGTACGACGACGTCCGCACGGGCGAGGAAGGCAGGCACATCAGTGCGCTGGCCCAGAAAACGTACGTCGATGTCCAGCCCGTCGGCCTGGCTCTGCAGTCGGGAACGCTCCCCGCCTGCTCCGATCAGCACGAGTGTGCACGGCACCCCGCGCTGCTGCACCCGGCTGATGGCGTCCAGCAGGTACCGGTGCCCCTTGTAGGCGTGGAGGTTGGCCACACACACCACCACGGGGAGCGATGTGTCCAGTGCTGCGGGAGGTGCCGGACGGAAGTCCTCCTCCTCCATCCCGTTGTGAATGACGCCGATCTTGTGTTCGGGCAGGCTTTCCTGGCGCCGGGCTTCCGCCGCGACGGCATGCGCGTTCGCCACGACGTAGTCCGTGATGCCGTTCGCGGCCCGTTCCACGGCCCGTTCCGCGGCCAGAAACATGCGGTGCCCCAGATTGGAGGTGCTCAGACTGCGCCGCCCGGCCACACACAACGGAACCCGTGCCAGACGGGCCGCGGGCGCCGCCGCGATGTAGCAGTGGAACAAGTAGGCGTGCAGGACCTGCGGTCGTGTGCGACGCAGGTGCGCCACAAGCTGGGCGAACGCCCTCACGCCGATCGCCGTCCTCTTCACGGCGGTGCGGAGATCCACCCAGGGCCGGACGCCCTGGTAGCCCAGACGGATCACCGTCACTCCGGAGTCGGCAAGTTCCGCCTCACGCGGCCCTCCGTGGGACAGCAGCAGCAGGGTGGTCTCGATGCCTCGTGCGGCCAGCCCCCGGGCGAGCATGACGATTTGCTTCTCGGCACCGCCCAGTCCCAATTGCCCGATCATCAGGCAGACTCGGGACGGTGTGTCATCGGCGCTGACGGGTTCGGCGATCGGCCCAGTCCTGGCGTGGCGGTACACGGTCACAGATACCAGCTCCATCCGGCCAGAAGTTCAGGCGCGGCACTGCGCGCTTCTCTTCCTGTCCAGCCTCTCAATCCGATTCACCCGTATAACAACCGAAACGCTCTGTCGATCGGGTGATGCTGCGTACCGGCGGCAACCGGCGGCCGTCGGACGGCTATCCGGGCGGAGGGGCAGATGCCGCGGCCTGCCTGCCCGGCACGCAGCGGCGCAGGGCCGCACGGAGGACGATCAGGTCGGCAGCCACGGGGACCAGGTCCCGTGCGGCCGTACCCGTCGCCCTGGCGAAGAGCCATGTCTGGCAGACGGCCAGCAGGAGGAATGCCAGGGAGGAGGCCGCCGCACAGCCGACGGCGCCCCACAGCGGAATCAGCACCAGACTCAGTGCCACATTGACCGCGAGGGCGCCGAGGGACGGCACGACGACCAGCCGCGCACGACGCAGCCTCAGCAAGTAGGCGCTCGGCAGCCGGCTCGCTCCCAGTGCCAGCACGCCAGGAGCCAGCAGGGCCACGAGCGGCACCGCATCGGCGAAGGCCGCACCGTACACGGCGGTGACCATCACCGGCGCACTCAGCACCAGAACCAGTGCCGAGCCGACGGCCAGCAGAATCGCGAACCGGGTGATCCGCACGGTGACGTGCACGGATTCGTCCTGGCTCGACTCGAACTGCCGGTTGAGCATGACCTGCGAGAGGACATCGATCAGGAAGCGTCCGTATGCGACAAAGGTGGCCGCCAGGGTGTAGATGCCCACCTCTTCCGCGCTGGTATACGTGCCCAGGAGGAAGACGTCCACGTACAGCAGCAGGAAGGCCGCGGTGGGACCCGGGTGGTAGCGGGCACCGGTCATCACGGTCGTCCGGGCCAGCCCCAGGTTCGGGCGGCCCGCCATCGTGCCGCCCATGATGATGAACACCAGCAGCGGGACCGACTCGGAGGCGACCCAGACCCACACGACCGAGAGGGGTGTCAGCCCGCCTGCGGCCGCGAGGGCCAGCAGGACACCGCACTGCACCAGGGCGCGCGCCAGATTGGCCCAGGCCACCACGTGCGAACGTCCCCTCAGAAGCACGATGTTGTTGGCGTAGTTCACCGCCACCCCCAGCGGCACACCCAGGCACGCCGTTGCCACGATGGACAGTCCCGGCAGATGGAGTGTTTCGGGACCGACCGCGGCCACGCACACCGTGCCGGCGATTCCGCCCAGTGTTCCCAGGGCCAGGGCGAGCGGGACGCTGTTCCCGGTGAGGGCATCCCGGAGCCCGATGTCCGTCCACAGCGCACTCTGCGCCTGCTCGACCGACAAATGCGCAAGGACGGTGGCCGTGGTGGCAATGGTGACGGCCATGAAGTAGATCCCGCGGCCTTCCGGTTCCAGAGACCGGGCGATGACGGCGCTGGTGAGCACCAACATCACCAGGCAGGCGGCCCGGCTGCCCAGCATGCCGATCGCCTGCCGCGCGGTGTCAGCCACAGTGCCCCTGGGCAGGTTGGGGAGCGGTAGTCGTCGAGGAGTTCCCCGGGCGGTCGACGCAGGCTCGGTGCCACAGCTCGAACTGCAGCAGTGCCCACAGGCAGTTGGCGCGGTCGCGCCCCTCGACGTGGTCCTGCAGCAGTCCTCGTACGACCTCGGGCCGGAAGAGGCCGCGGGAGCGAGCGGTGTGGTCGGTCAGCAGATCGAAGGCCATCGGCCGCAGTTCGTTACGGAGCCAGTCCGCCAGCGGCACGCCGAAGCCGGCTTTGGGCCGGGTGATCAGCTCGGGCGGCAGCCAGGGAGCCATCGCCTTCTTCAGCAGCGCCTTGGTCACCTGGCCGTCGACCTTCCACCGGCCGGGGAGGCCCGCCGCCCACTCCATCAGATGGTGGTCCAGGAACGGGGAGCGGGCCTCGAGGGAGTTGGCCATGGTGGTGATGTCCACCTTCACCAGCAGGTCGCCCGGCAAGTAGGTGTTCACATCGACGTCCATCAGCCGGTTGACGTCCTCATCGGCGCGAGACGTGTCGAACGCCCGGCTGATCAGGTCATAGCTGTCGATGCCGGCCACCTGCTCGTGCAGCGCCGCGGTGTACAGGGCGTCCTTGCCCTCGTTGGTGAAGTAGGACATGAGGCTGGCGTAGCGCTGCTGTGGTGTCTCGCCCAGCAGTCGCAGCCCGCGGCCGAACCTCCGCAGCCGAGCCGGGGTATTCCCCTGCACCAGGGCGGAACCGACGCTGTTCAGCATTCCGCGCAGTTGTCGCGGGGTCTGCATCCGGCCCACCCTCTTCATGAAGGCATAGCGCCGGTAGCCTCCGAAGCTCTCGTCCCCTCCGTCTCCGTTGAGGACCACCGTTACATGACGGCGGCTCAGTTCGGCTACGAAGAAGGACGGAATGGCAGACGAGTCGGCGAACGGTTCGTCGAAGTGCGGGGCCACTCTGGGCAGGACTTCCAGCGCGGACGATCCGGCCACCACGAACTCATGGTGGTCGGTCCCGTACCGGCGGGCCACGGTGGCCGCGTAGGACCGCTCGTCGTAGCGCCGGTCGTCGAATCCGATGCAGAAGGTCTTCACGGGCTGGTCGCTCAGCCGGGCCATGGCGGCCACCACCGCGGAGGAGTCGACGCCGCCGGACAGAAACGCCCCGAGCGGGCGCTCGCTGACCATGCGCACCCGGGTTGCGTCGAGCAGCAGCTGCCGCGTCTGCTCGGCCGCGTCCCGCTCGCAACCCACCCGCCGCGGTGTGAAGTCCAGCTTCCAGTAGCGCCGCAGGCGCACATCCCCTTCGTGCCAGACCAGGAGGTGCCCGGGGGGCAGCTTGCGGATACCGCGGTGGATCGACCAGGGAGCCGGCACGTACTGGAAGGTCAGATAGTGATGCAGAGCCACCGGGTCCACCTCACGGGACGCCGCCGGATCGGCCATCAGGGCCTTGAGTTCGGACGCGAACGAGAGGGAGGACCCGGACTGCCGGTAGTACAACGGCTTCTTGCCCACCCGGTCGCGTGCGAGCAGCAGCCGGCGCCGGGCCATGTCCCAGATCGCGAAAGCGAACATCCCCCGTAGGTGTGTGACCAGGTCCTCGCCGTGTTCCTCGTACAGGTGGACGAGTACTTCCGTGTCGCTGTCGGTGGCGAACCGGTGGCCGCGCGAGACCAGTTGTCCGCGCAGCTCCATGAAGTTGTAGATCTCGCCGTTGAAGACCGCGGCGACGGTGCCGTCCTCGTTGTACACGGGCTGGCCGCCCCCGGCCACATCGATGATGGCGAGTCGGCGCATGCCCAGTGCGGCGTGGGCATCGCTGTAATAACCCTCCCCGTCGGGGCCTCGATGGATGATGCGACGGCACATCGCGCGTACCTGTTCGGGGTCGGGCGGGCTGGTGGACACGATCCCGGCTACGCCGCACATGAGCACTCCCAACGTGATGCACCGTCGGACAACCGGCCCGGCACCATCGCCGACCCTCTGCCTGTCGGTGCACTACTGGGGGCTGACCGTCAAATCCTGCAGATACATACCACATATATGTGGACATTTCCCCAAGCCTCGCTTGTGCGGCGGTCTGCCCGCCTCTCCGGGAAACAGCACTGTGTGCTCTGATCCGGTGACCTCTTCTGCCCGGCACCGTCAACGCCGTGAGCGGCCCGAACGGCGGGTTATGGTCGCCGAGCCCTGACCGGTGGACGCACATGGGAGCTGCACGGTGACCAACGCCCCTGGAACGCCATGAGACCTCTCGCCGCCACCGTCATCGGCTGGGTGAGTCTCGTGGTCGCCGTGCCGGCCGTGACGTACATGCTGCTGCACCACGGCGCAGGCACCGTCGCCGCGGGCGTTGTACTGTGCCTCGCCCTGGTGGTCGTGCCGCGCCCCGACCTGGTGCTGCTGGCACTGCTCGGGATCGTCCCCCTGGTCGCCGTTGTCGATCCCGACGGCGGGGCCCTGCCGCTTCTGGTGGCCGCGGGAGTCGGCCTCGTCCTGTTCCGCGCCGTGCTGACGGGTTTCCGGCCGCGCGTTCATCTCGCGCTGATCGTGGCTCTGGTCTTCGCGGTGACCGCGAGCTTCCTGCTGCCCCAGGCGACGCTGCTGACCGACGGTTCCTGGAGCGAGCTCGCGTCCCTGCTGATGGGTCTCGGTCTGCTGGCGGCCTCCGCCGTCGCGCCTCCCGGCCCCCGGCCCGTCGCGTGTCTCGTGGCCGGCTCCGGCGCCTGCGCCGCCGGGTACCTCCTCGTCCGCGGAGAGTATGCCGACGACCGTCTCACGGGGCTGGGCCTGAACCCCAACTACCTGGGAGCAGTACTGGCACTTGCACTGGTCGCGGCAGTCAGCCTGGCGCGGCTCGACCGTTCCTGGGTGTGGCTGCTGCCCGCGCTGCCGTGTGCCGTCGCCATCCTGCAGACCCGCTCGCGAGGCGCCTTTCTGATGGTCGCGGCAGGGCTGGCCTGCATCCTCCTCGTCGGCCGTCCACTGCGGCAGAAGGTGCTCATCTCGCTGACGATCGTCGCCGCAGCGCTGGCTCTACCGGGATCGCTCGACGCGGTCGGGGAAAACCTGACGGGGAATCGGACGTCGACCGAGCTGACCGCGAACACCGAGGTGCGGAAGCAGGCCGCCCTGCTGGCCGTGCGTGTGGCGCTCGACCACCCCGTCCGCGGCATCGGGTACGGGGGGTTCGCCGGCTACGCCCAGTCCTCGTCCGGCCTCGGCATCAACATCAACACCCACAACGACTACCTTCGCCTGGCGGCCGAGGCCGGACTCGGCACGCTCGCCCTCCTCGTGGCTCTCCTGTGGCTCGGCCTGGGCCGTCGGTACACCACAGACCGGGCGATTCTCCAATCGCTGGGAGTGGCCTACTCGGTGGGACTGCTGTTCGCCAACACCCTGGGGAGCCTGGTGGTGACCGCTCCATTCTGGGTCTCCCTGGGCTGCCTCCTCGCGTCCGGGCAGAGACGACGGACGCCTTCGTGCCCGGCCCCTGCCTTGACGAAGGAGCCGGGGAATCCGACGGCGAGGCAGGGGCCGGCCGGTGCGGTTGTGCCCCCTCCCGGCGGACCCGGCGTCACCGTGAACGGCTGATCGACGGGAACACGTCTCCGTCGCCGGAGCCCGGCGGCACCGACCGGGGCGGTGCGCCTCAGTGCGCGCGCAGCGCGGCGGCGATCCGCTCCACCGACTCCTCGATCCGCGTCACGCACTCCCGCGTCTCCGCGGGGCTCGCACCGAGAGGATCGGCCACGTCGTCATCGGCCACGTCCACTCCTGCCGCACCGCGCCGGGCCGCCGCACCCGCCACGAGCGCGGCGAACCGGGCGGCCGGGTCCGTCACACCCGCCGCGTCCTCGGCCCGGACCAGCCGGGCGAACTCACGCAGGCTGAAGGCCCGGGACAGGGCCCGCACAGGGGAGAGCCGTACCGCTGCCTCGCGATGCTCCCTCGCGGCCCCGAGCAGCAGATCCGCGGCCTCGACCAGCCCGGCCGACAGCCGGCGCGTGACCGTCCCGGACGGGTCCGCGCCTCGTTCGGCGACCATGGACGCAGCCGTGGCCGCCATCGGTGTGCCCGGGACGGCCTCCGTGCCCGCACTGCTCACATGGACCGCCTCCCGCAGTGCGGTCAGCCGCTGCCGCAGAAGGCATTCGGCGACGGGCGACCGGTAGAGATTGGCGGTGCACACCGTGAGTACCCGAAACGGGGCCGGGCGCATGGCGGCGGAGGGCGAAGCGAAATCCGACATGGCGTCAGTATCACCGCGGAACCGCCCAATTGCCGGCCGGACTCGGCAGCTGTACCGGACCGGCCGGAGAGAGGCCACTCAGTCCCCGGAGCACCCGGGTGAGGGATGCACCGTGGCTCGCAGCGGGCGTGGCAGTCGCTGGTGGAAGACGATGGGTCCGTGGTCGGTCGGGGGCTCCAGCAGGTGCAGCGTCAACGTCCGGCTGCTGCCCGCGGGTACTTCGACGTCGAACGTGTACACCGGATGGCCGCGCTCGACACCCGGTGTCAGGAAGGCGCGCCGCCCGTCGAGGTCAGCCTTGACCAGATCTGCCCCGCTGGTCGCGAAGTAGGAGACCAGCAGGCGATTGTCGCCCTGGTGCGTCGGATAGGGGGGCTTGTCGAGACGATCGGTGACGTAGTTCGGAAGCCCTGTGGACGGTGCACCGTTGGAGAAGACCGCCTTGACGGTGACCTCGCGGCCGGCGGCGGTGCAGCGGCCGGGGTACCAGTCCAGGGTGCGGTCGAGGTAGTAGTCGAGCTTGGTGCCGGCGGCATTGTTGACCACCAGGCCGGCGTAGGGCTCCGGACGCCGCGGCAAGGAGCCGCCGACCGGGCGTGATTCCAGCTCCTGCTGCTCCTTCGCGTGGGCGCTCCAGGCGGTCACCTGCCCGTTGCCCAGCAACTCGTACAGGCCGAGCAGCAGCGAGGGCCGCAGTTGGGGATCCTCGGCGGCGGTCATCAACCGCCCGGCAGCGGCGCGGGCCACGTCCAGCAGGAAAGCCTTGCGCTTGAGCGGGTCCGGGTACGTCATGTAGTTGGTGCGCTCGCTGATGTCCACCACGTTGTCCGCGCTGACGACTGTGCCGTCGGTCGTGCGCGCCTGCCCGGAGGCTGCGAGCAGCCGGGCCAGCGCGCCCGGATCCAGTGCGAGTACGCCATCGACACGCTCGCCGCTCTGGTGGAGCCAGGTGGCCGACCAGATACGCGCGGCGTAGGGGAAGTGCGGGCTCATGTTGGAGTTGGCCCAGGTGTTCACCGCATCGCCACGTCCGTACATGGTGGCGAACTCGGCACCGAGGTCCACCTCGGGGCGAGCGCCCACCATCTCGGCGTCGCTTCCGAAATGCGTCAGCTCCAGCGCCCCCCGGTCGGCTGTCAGCATGGCGAAGGCACCGGGCATCCCACCGGTTCCACGTGCCTCCGCGGGGTTCTGGAACATCACGAGGTAACGCCGCGGACCGTCCGCCCCCATCATCTGCGGCAGGAGGCGGGCGCCGGTGGCGGCGTTCTCCATAGCGGGCGCCATCCGGTCCAGCTTGCCGATGAGTTGGTCCCGGACCCGGTCCACGGCGGGGAGCCAGGTGTGGCGGGGCAATCTGCGGGCCTCCGTACGAGCTGCCGCCACCTGTCGTGAGGCCTGCTCGAGAGCTGGGGCGGCACTGCGCAGTTCGGCGAGGTTCAGGTGCCCGCCACCGGCCCCTGCGCCGTTCGTGATGTTGCCGGCGGTGTTTACGACGGCCGGCAGCACCTCGCCGGCCAGCCGGTCGACGGCCTTGGCCGTACCACGGACGGTCGCGAGAGGGCCTCCGAGGCCGGGCACGTGCGCGGCCAGGGACCACGCGGGTCCGCTGGTGAGCCGGTGCGCCCGGGCCGCGTGCGCCGCAGCGGAACGGCCCGCTGCTTCGGCGCGCGCCCTGCGGCCCGTGGCGCCACTCGCCGTCGGGACCGGCGAGGGGGACGCCGTCACCGTGTTCCGCAGCGTCTCCAGGTCGAGTCGGGCCGCGAGCAGCTCGCTACGGGCGTACAGACCCGTGACGAGCACCCAGCCCGAACCGGCGAGAAGAAAACCTGCCGCCACCCACATCACCGGCCTGATGCGACGGTGATTCCGTCGCACCAGGCCGGTGACATAAGACAGAACGGCGCTGGCCGAGAGTCTTTGGGTGGTCCACGGCATCGTTGGTCTCAGCCGCGTTCAGCGTCAGTACGCCGACGCCTGGTGATCACCAGTGTCCCGCCACCGAGAAGCAACAGACCACCTGCCGCGGTGAGCAGAGCCACCGGTGCATCCGATGAACCGGTGTCCGCGAGCCCGGACTTGTTGCCGTGACCGGAGGAGCCGTTGTCGTGACCTGAGTCGGAGGAGCCGTTGTCGTGACCTGAGTTGGAGGAGCCCCCATTCTCGTCACCGTGCCCGTCGTCGTTGCCGCCGCCGTGCCCGTCACCGTGCCCGTCGCCGTCGCCGTCACCGGGGCGTCCGTGCCCGTCGCCGTCACCGTCGCCGTCACCGGGGCGTCCGTGCCCGTCGCCGTCGCCGTCGCCGTCACCGTCGCCGGGCGGATGAGTCCCGCCGTCACCGGGCGGATGGCTCCCGCCACCGCCCCCGGGAGCAGCGGACACGGTCACCGTCGCGGACAGCGTGAGTCCGGATGTCTGGCCGACGAGCTGGTAGAGGTAGGTGCCCGGGCGGACGCGCGCGGGGATGGTGATCCCTCCAGTCACAATGCCGTTGGCGTCGGCGGTGAAGGTGCCGAGCACCACGCTTCCCCCGCCTCCGCCTCCGCCACCCCCGCTTCCTCCGCCATCGCCGTTCGGTGTGGCCGACGCAAGGGGCCGTACGGACGCGGGCGATCCCCTCAGTGCGGCCCTGGCTGCGGCTCCAGCTGTGGGGACGAGGCTGACGACAACCTGCTCCAGGGGTTGGAAGCCGGTCGCGGTGTGGTTGATCGGATCACCGGGGACCACGGTGTTGTCGTCGATCACAACACCGGGAGCTGGTGGGTACTGTGCGAACGCCGGTTCGGCGGCCACCAGTGAAGCGGCGGCAATCAGGCTTGTGGTGGTGGCGGCCAGTGCGACACGCCATCCAGAACGTCTGGGCATCGGGTCGGGGCTCCTTCGGAAGGCGCTTGATGAGTGATCGTCCGTTGTTGTCGGCGTGGGGAGAGTCGAGCGATCAATGCCGGACAGGCTGTGGGAAGTTTCTGTTTCAGGCCGTGGCCCCGCGGCCGGTTATGCGGACGCAGAAGCCCCACCGCGTTGTCGTCGAGCAGCTCGGTGCGGACGGCCATCCGGACCGGCCCCAGTGTGAAATCGACTCGGTACGTGTTCGCGCACTCCAGGGGCGCACCATGGCGTGGGTGAACAGGTCCGCCGTCTGCACCACCTCCACCGACATCGCGCTGATCACTCCCTTGCCTCAATCGGCACTGCGGCAGGTCTTCTGCCATCGCCGACTGCCCGATTCCGGACGACTTCCGGGCCATGACTCATCGGCAGCAAGGCCATCGACCGAGATCAAGCAACAGGATCCATAGACGTGGGAGGCTCCGGCAAAACAGGCTCACCCGGCGCTCCACAGGACGGCGCAGTGGATGCACTCATGTGGCCCTCAGCGCTCGCGGCCGCGGCCTGACTCTGGTGAGGCCTGTATCGCGAAGCGGGAGACCTCGGCCTGAGGCGTGCCCATGCCCCGGCGACATCGGCGCCCGGGTGCCCTCGGAGGTCGGGGTGAGCCCTGCCGTGTCCGGTGCGGCGGCTGCGCGTCCGGTTCACGGGCGTCGGGCCGACTGAAACCACAGTGAAACCGCGGTGAAGCTCACCGCTCGCACGCTCTGCGGCATGACTTCGAACCAACGCCTCACCCCGACCCGACCGGCCATCGTGGCCACCGGGCTGCGCAAGTCGTACGGCGACAAGGTCGTGCTCGACGGCATCGATCTGAACGTCGCCAAGGGAACGATCTTCTCGCTGCTCGGTCCCAACGGCGCCGGCAAGACCACCGCGGTCCAGATCCTGTCCACACTGATCACCGCCGACAGCGGTCGGCTGAGCGTTGCCGGGCACGATCCGGCCACGGACCCCCAGGCGGTACGCGCCGCGATCGGTGTCACCGGCCAGTTCTCCGCGGTCGACAACATGATCACCGGCGAGGAGAACATGACCCTCATGGCGGACCTGCACCACCTGGGCCGCCGCGAGGGCCGCCGGCTCACCGCCGAGCTGCTCGAGCGCTTCGATCTGGTCGACGCGGCCAAGAAGCCCGCATCCACCTACTCCGGCGGTATGCGACGCCGGCTCGACATCGCGATGACCCTGGTCGGCGCCCCGAGCGTGATCTTCCTCGACGAGCCGACCACCGGGCTCGACCCGCGCAGTCGCCACAACATGTGGGAGATCATCCGCGACTTGGTGGCCGGCGGCGTCACGGTCTTCCTGACGACGCAGTACCTGGAGGAGGCCGACCAGCTCGCGGACCGGATCGCGGTACTCAACCAGGGAAAGCTCGTCGCTCAGGGCACTCCGGAGGAGCTCAAGCGCCTTGTCCCCGGCGGTCACGTCCGGCTGACGTTCGGCGACGGCAGCGCATTCGAGGCGGCAGCCCGTGCCTTCGGCCTGGGGCTGCGGGACGCCGACGCGCTCACGCTCACCGTCCCGAACGACGGCAGCGTACGCGGACTGCGCGCCGTTCTCGACGTACTCGACGCCGCGTCGATCGAGGTCGACGAGCTGTCCGTGCACACCCCCGATCTCGACGACGTGTTCTTCGCGGTCACCGGCCGTCCCGACAACGAGAAGGTGCAAGCCCGATGAGTTCCACGATGAGTTCGACGTCGTACGCCCTGCGCGACTCCGCCACCATGCTGCGGCGCAATCTGCTGCACGCCAGGCGCTACCCCTCCATGACGATCGGCGTCGTGGCCATGCCGATCATCATGCTGCTCCTCTTCGTGTACGTCTTCGGCAGCGCGCTGAGCAATGGGCTCGGCGGCGGCGGGGACCGCGGCGCGTACATCGCCTATGTCGTACCGGGAATCCTGCTGATCACCGTGGGCTCGGGTGCGACGCCGACAGCGGTGGCCGTCTGCACCGACATGGCCGAAGGGATCGTCGCCCGCTTCCGCACCATGGCGATCTCCCGCGCCTCCGTCCTGATCGGCCATGTGGTCGGCAGCGTGATCCAGACCGTGGTCAGCCTGACCCTGGTGGTCGGTGTCGCTCTCGCGATCGGATTCCGGTCCAGCGCGACGCCCGTCGAGTGGCTGGCCGCGGCCGGGATCCTGACCCTGATCGCCTTCGCGCTCACCTGGGTTGCGGTCGGTCTCGGCCTGAAGAGCCCGAACCCCGAGGCGGCGAGCAACGCCGTGCTTCCGCTCTCGTTCCTGCTGCCCTTCATCAGCAGCGCCTTCGTACCGGTGGACTCGATGCCGTCCTGGATCCGCTGGTTCGCCGAGTACCAGCCGTTCACCACCGTCATCGAGACCCTGCGCGGCCTGCTGACGGGCACGGAGATCGGCAACAACGGGCTGATCGCCGTCGCCTGGTGCCTCGGCATCACCGCGGCCGGTTACCTCTGGTCGAAGAAGATCTTCAACCGCGACCCTCGCTGACCCGAAACCCCAACTCATCCAAGGGGGTGTCCCGTTCCTCCAGCGCCGTCAGCGCGGCGGCCCGCAGTCCGTCCCCGTCCAGGGCGGCGTACTCCGACACGGCGTCGGCGTACGCCGCCCTGTCGGCCTGTTCGGCCGCCTGCCGCGCCCGGGCGGAGGACATGGTGGGCTGGAAGTTGCGAAGATGACGGAAGCGATCTGCCAGGGCGAGAAGCCGCGCCCCCGACCTCGTACGGCCGTGGTCGAGGTCGACCGCGCCGAGCGCGAGCAGCAGCGCACCGCAGACCGGGGAGTTCACCAGGGTCGGCAGGCCGTCGCGGCGCGTCAGCAGCGCCCCGAGCCCGTCCTCCACAGCGCCGTCGATCTCCTCCACGAGGTCGAGCCGGCCGTGCCACGCATGAGCGGTCAAAGCGACGGCCTGGACCTCCAGGAGCCAGGGTTCCAGGCCCCGTTCGGCGCCGAACACCGGGCCCGCGCTGTTCTTCACCTGATCGACGGCCCGGCGCCACAGACGCAGACCCGCTTCGGTCTCGCCACGCGTGAGCGCGATCTCCGCGCGTGCCCCGAGGCCGGGCGTGAGCACGTCCGAGGTCTCCCGCGGCTGGTTGAGCATCATCTGCTCGAGCCAGCGCTCCGCCTCGTCGACCGCGCCGGTCTGCAGACTGGCGAGCACCATTCCCCAGCGGATCCCGAGCGAGTCGGTCCCCACCCCGAGCCTCTCGAGGACCTGCAGGGCCGACTTCATGTGGGGCAGTGCCGCATCTCCCCGCTCGGCCTGCAGACACAGTTCGGCCATCCGGCAAGGGGCCATGACCTGCACCCACGGGATGCGCCGGTCCTCGAAGGCCTTGAGCATCCGGTCGGCCGCCGTCAGCGCGCGGTCCAGGTCGTACTCGCTCTCCCACACATAGCTGGCGACGCAGTTGGCGACGCCGGCGAGCAGGGGCTCGTCGCTCTCGCACAGCGCGTTCAGCGCCGAGTGCTCCGGGCCCAGGAGCTCGGGTGCGGCGCACAGCACGATCGAGAGGGCGCCGATCAGGGTGTCCGGCGAGGCCGGCGGCAGCCGGCGCAGGGTGACGAGGGGACGTATCGCCCCGGGACCGACGCCCAGGAACAGATTGGCGGTGCACATGACCGCGGCGGTCCGGGTGGCCTCGACGAGGCCGGGCCCGGGCCGGAAGTGGGAGAGCAGCGGTCCGGTGTCCTGGGTGAGCGGGACGAGGCGGGTGTAGTTGGCCTCGGTGGTCCACAGGCTCCCGAGCACCGCGGTGGTCGCCGCGACCGTGGCGCCGTCACCCCGGGCGAGGCCGAGGCGCAGCGCCTGGACGAGGTTGTCCTGCTCGGCCCTGATCAGCTCCCAGGACGTGAAGGGGTCAGGTCCGAACAGCGCGTCGTGGTGGGCCGCCCCGAAGTCGCCTGCCCACGCCATGAATTGCCCGGTCACATGACCGTCCTCGGCGGCCTCCGCCCGACGGGCCGTACTGAATTCACGTACGGTCTCCAGCATTCCGAAGCGTATGCCGGACGCGGTGTCGGTGACCTTGAGCAGGGACTGGTCGACCAGGTCCTCAAGCACCTGCGGGACGTCACTGCCGCCGGGCGGGCCGCCGAACAGCTCGTCGGCACCGAGCAGTTGCTCGGCCGCGTCCGCCGTGAAGCCGCCGGGAAAGACCGACAGCGCGCGCAGCGCCGCCCGCCCGGCCGGGTCCAGGAGGTTCCAGCTCCAGTCGACGACGGCGTGCAGAGTGCGGTGGCGCTGTGGTGAGTCCCGTGCCCCGCCCCGCAGCAGGGCGAACCGGTCCTCGAGCTTACGGGCGATCTCGCCGACCGACATGACCCGCACCCGTGCCGCCGCCAGCTCCGCGGCCAGTGGCAGCCCGTCCAGCCGGCGGCAGAGTTCGGCCACCGTCCCGGCGGGCAGCTCGACACCGGGGCGGGCGGCCTGCGCCCGCTGCTCGAACAGCTCGACGGTCGTCGGCAGATTCAACTCCGGCAGCAGATACACCGATTCGGAGGAGATGCCGAGTGGCGCCCGACTGGTGGTGAGCACCCGCAGATCGCGGGTCATCGACACCAGGGCCTGCACCAGCTCTGCCACGCCGCGGATGACATGCTCACAGTTGTCGAGAACCAGGAGCGCGGGACCGGGACCGAGGGCGCCCACGATGCCGGTGAGGACATCCGTCGAGATGGCGAAGTGGCTCACCGGAGTGCGCAGCGACTCACCGACGCCGAGGACCGAAGCGACCTCACCGGCTACGTCGTCGTCGCTGGTGAGACCGGCGAGCGCGACGAGATGCACCTCCCGCTGCTCCGCCTCGCGGCTCACCACATGCGCGAGCCGGGTCTTGCCCAGGCCGCCCGCCCCGACGATCGAGGTGACCCGGGACGTGCGCAGCAGCTCGGCCACCGCGGCGATGTCGGCGTCGCGGCCGAGCATCGGGTTGGGCTCGTGAGGCACCCCACGGCGGACCGCGGGTGCCTCACCCCGCAACAGCTCCTGGTGCACGGCCTGCAGCGCGGGCCCCGGGTCGGTGCCGAGCTCGTCGCGCAGCGTTCGGCGATAGCCGTCGTACGTCGCCAGAGCGGCGGACGGCCCCGCGGTGGCCGCCTCGCAGCGCAACAGCTCGAGCAGCACCTCCTCGTCCCGCGGCAGCTCGCGGACCAGGCCGGTGAGCGGCTCCACCGCCTCGGCCCGGCGGCCCAGCCGCGCGAGGGCCAGTGCGCGGACCCGCATGAGCGACCGATATGTCGGGGCCCGCTCCGCACGCAGCGCGGACACCGGGTCGTCGGGTATGGCGTCCTCATGGAACACGCCACCGCCACCGCCGTCCCACAGCGCAAGCCCCGCCTCGGCGTGCGCGAGCGCCGCCGCATGGTCCCCGGCCCGGGAGCGCTCCGCGCCCGCGGCGGCGCGGAGAAGGACGGCGGAACTGTCCACCTGGTCCTCGCCCAGCGCGAGGCGGTAGCCGGTGGGGGTGCTGGCGATCACGTCGGAGCCGAGGCGTGCCCGGGCGCGCGAGACAAGGATCTGCAGCGCCTTGGTCGGATTCTCCGGTTGCCCGTCCGGCCAGAGCCCGTCCACCAGGAGTGCGGTGCTGCATCCTGTGCGCAGCTCGCCCGCGAGGAGGGCGAGCAGGCCGCGCAGCCTGGGCGCGGTGATCTCCTGGTCGCGGCAGGAGACCCGCGACAGCAGGGTCAACTCGGTGGTCATCAGAGAAGGTTAGCCAGCCGGCCGCCGGCGCAGCTCTGCCCCGTCGCAGAGTGACTGTGACACCGGCACACTCAGTAGCCATTGCTCTTCGGCGGGGTCTTGTTCACGGGCGCATCGGTACCACCCACGGTGATCTGCGTCTTCATGCCCAGGTCCTTGTGCCCGTCGACGGGGCAGTAGATCTCGTAGGTGCCGGACTTCAAGGTCACCTCGAGCGTCTCGGAAGCTCCGGGAGTGAGGGTCTTGGTGCGGTGCTCTCCGGTGGGGCCTTCGATCTCCAGGGCGTGGTCGTGATGGCCGTTGTTCTTGGCGACGAAGGCGTAGGCGCCCGGCTTGAACGTCTTCTGTGAGAGTGCGATGTGGAAGTCGATCAGGTCCGCTTTCACCTGCGTCACTGCTGGTTCGACGCTCTTCTTCGGGGGTGTGGAAGTAGTCGAGCCGCCTCCGTTCCCACTTCCGTTTCCACCTCCGTTTCCACCTCCGCAGCCCGCGAGCACGCCCGCCAGCACTCCGGCTGCCAGCCCCAGCACCACGCGGTTCCGGGTGAGTGTCCTTGTCATGGCTCGGCCCTCGCTGGAAGTTCCGTCGTGCAGGGGTTACGGATGAACCGCACCGAGGGATTGGCGGTCGGACCAAGGACGTCTTGGGCGAACGGAGGAGGAGAATAGGAGGGTGATTTCCCGCGGAGACGGAGCAATCCCTTCGGGGAGGCCGACCGTATCCACTGGTATGAGGAGAATGGGCCTCCCTCTCGACCACGCGTCGGACGAGGCACTGCTGTCCGGACTGGCGACGGGCGATCCGGAGATCGCCGTTGCGTTTGTGCGCCGCTTCCAGCGCACGGTCTTCGGCGTCGCCATCGTGGTTGTCGGCGATCTCCAGCTTGCCGAGGACATCGCGCAGCAGACGTTCGAGCGGGCGTGGCGGCACGCCCAGATCTACGACTCCCGCCGCGGGTCCGTGAAGACCTGGCTGACGACGATCGCGCACAATCTGGCGATCGACACGGTGCGGGCGCGCAGAGCCAGTCCTGTCGCCCCCGAAGACCTGGACGCGCTTCTCGACATCGTGACCGACACCCCTGAGCAGCGGGCGCTCGCCGACGAGACGTCCGTCCGGCTGCGGACCGCGGTGGCGGCTCTGCCACGGGATCAGGCCCGCGCCCTGGTGATGGCGGGGATCTACGGGATGACCGGCCAGCAGATCGCCGAATTCGAGCGGATTCCGCTGGGCACGGCCAAGACCCGGATCAGAACGGCGATGGGCAAGCTGCGGGTGACCCTGGAGGCCGAGGGGAGCCGATCATGAGCTGCATGACCTGCGATCGGCTGGAGGGGCTCGCCCCCGAGCTGGCGCTGGGCGTTCTGCCGGCCCGGGAGCGGGCCGAGGCGGTCGCACACCTGGACCGCTGTCCCGGCTGTCGGGAACAAATCGAGCAGCTGACCCTCGTCGGGGACGGCCTGCTCGGTCTGCTTCCGGGCAGTGAGCCGCCGGTCGGCTTCGAGACCCGCGTCGCGAACCGGCTGAACCCGTCCCGCCCGGCGGCGCGCCGGCGCCTGTGGTCGCGCCTGCGTGTCTCAGCCGCCGCGGCTGCCCTGGCGATCGCCGTCGGCTTCGGCGGCTGGGCCATCGGCACGGCCGTCGACCACTCCGTCGCCCCCGCCTCGGAAACGGTCCAGGCGAACCAGGCTCTCCTGCAGGCGTCCCTCGTCGCGGACGACCATGAAGTGGGCCGGATATTCGCCTATCCGGGGTCGCCGGGCTGGGTGTACATGTCCGTCGACCTGGAGGGTGGCGTGGGAACGGTCAACTGCCGGCTCGTACTCTCGGACGGCCACACGGTTCCGATCGGCTCGTTCGCGCTCAAGGACGGCTACGGCTACTGGGGCGCCCCGGCCGCCGTGGACGCCGCGACGGTGTCCGGCGCCCGGCTGACGGCCCCCGACGGTTCCGTCGTCGCCACCGCACACTTCCCGCCGCAGAACCCCTAGGTCACGGGGAACGGCGCCGGTCGCTCCCGGCCCCCTGTCCCGACGCGTTCCCGGCGGCGGCGAGCAGGCCGAGTCCGATCTTGTCGGTGCGGCCCGGCGATCCGCCGAGCCGGTGGACGAGCACCCAGTTCCCCGTCTGCGGGAGCACTCCGGTGAAGGCCGACGCATCGCGGGTCGCCCCGTTGTGCCACAACAGTGGCCCCGCCGACTGCCAGGACGGCGCCGGTTCGCCCAGAGAGCACTCGAGCAGCAGTCGGGTGACCACGGTCGCCAGCGCTCGAGGCGTGGCCCACAACCCGCCTGCGGGCAGAATCGGCCCGTCCATGGTCCACCGGGCTCGTTCCCGGCCGAACAGGTTCCGCGCGCCCAGCAGTCGGTCGGCGGGCGGATGCGCGGTGACCTCGTCCACCCCCAGCGGCGTGAGCACATGCTCCCGCACCAATTCCTCGTACGGCCGCCCGGCCGCGGACACCAGGGCCGCACCGAGCACGGCGTAGCCGAGGTTGGAGTACTCCTCTTCCTGTCCCGGTTGTCTCACGGCGATCTCCCCGAGTCGGCCGAGGACGGTCCCGAGCGCGTTCTCGTCGAAGGCCGCGTAGGGATCGCGGCCGTTCAGGCCGGGTGGCAGCCGTGGCAGGCCCGACGTGTGGTCTGCCAACTTCCCGAGCGTGATTCCTGATCCGGGCGGTGTCGGGAGCCATTGCTCCACCGCGTCGTCGAGGCCGAGCAGGCCCGCCCGGACCATCCGTATCAGCAGGGTGCCGGTGAGAACCTTGGTCAGGGATCCGATCTCGACGAAGGCGGCCGGATCGTGCCCGTGCCGGGCCAGCGGCGGAGCCGAGCCGCTGAGCACGCAGACCGGAACGGGCCGCAGTGACAGGCCCGCCATCAGGACTGCGCCCACTGCTGGAGAACAGCCTCGCGTTCGGCGGGGCGCGCCGACTTGCCGGGTGGTGCACCGAGGTGGATCGCATCCTCGGTGACCCGGAACAGCCCGACCATTGCCACAGTTGATTCCACCGTTCGCGTAGTGCCATGGGTTCGGCCGAAAGGCGTTCTCAGGGAGCCCGTCTGACGATCAGCCAGTATTTTCCACGGCGCCCATGGCGCCCGCCTCACCGGCGTGCCCATGGAGGGCGGCACCGCAGCCGGGGGGCGGAATCCGTCGACAGGGGCGAGAGTGGCAGGGGTGCACCCCCGCGGATCGGAGGCCTCCATGAGCAGCCGGGACACCCGGAGCCCGCACTGTCTGGTGACAGGCGCGACGGGGTACATCGGAGGCCGGCTGGTGCCCGAATTGCTGGATGCCGGGTACCGCGTACGGTGCATGGCCCGGTCTCCGGACAAGCTGCGCGACTACCCCTGGGCAGGACGGGCCGAGGTGGTACGCGGGGATGTGACCGATCCGGATTCGGTCGGCGACGCGCTGCGCGGTATCGATGTCGCCTATTACCTCGTGCACGCCCTGCGGGCCGGAGACGACTTCGAGGAGACCGACCGGACGGCCGCCCGGGTGTTCGCCGAGCGTGCCCGCGCCGCGGGCGTACGGCGCATCGTCTACCTGGGCGGGCTGACCCCGGCCGATGTGCCGGAGCGCGAACTGTCACCCCATCTGCGCTCCCGCGCCGAGGTCGGCGAGATCTTCCTCCGCTCGGCTGTGCCGGCGACCGTGCTCCGCGCCGCGGTGATCATCGGCTCCGGTTCGGCGTCCTTCGAGATGCTGCGCTACCTCACCGAGCGGCTGCCGGTCATGGTCACACCGAGCTGGGTCAGCACCCGCATCCAGCCGATCGCCGTCCGGGACGTGCTGCGGTATCTGGTGGGTAGTGCCCGGATGCCCGACGAGGTGAACCGCGTGTTCGACATCGGCGGGCCCGACGTCGTGACATACGAGCAGATGATGCGGCGGTACGCGGTGGTGGCCCGCCTGCCCCGCCGCTTCATCCTGCGCGTACCGATGCTGACACCCCGTCTCTCCGGCCTGTGGATCGGCCTGGTCACCCCTGTTCCCGCCTCCCTCGCCCGGCCGCTGACCGAGTCGCTGCGGCACGAGGTCGTCTGCCGCGAACACGAGATCGCCCAGTACGTACCCGATCCGCCCGGTGCACCGATCGGCTTCGACCAGGCCCTCACCCTGGCCCTGCAGCGCGTACGCGACGCTCAGGTCACCACCCGCTGGTCCTCCGCCTCACTGCCCGGCGCTCCGAGCGACCCCCTGCCCTCGGACCCGGCCTGGGCCGGGGGCAGCCTCTACATCGACCGACGGGCGCTCGCCGTCGACGCCTCACCGACGGCACTGTGGCAGGTCATCGAGGGGATCGGCGGTGACAACGGCTGGTACTCCTTCCCGCTCGCCTGGGCGGTACGAGGCTGGCTCGACCGGCTGGTCGGAGGCGCCGGACTCCGCCGTGGCCGCCGGGACGCCGCACGGCTGCGGGTGGGGGACTCACTGGACTTCTGGCGAGTGGAGGAGATCGAACCGGGCCGGCTGCTGCGGTTGCGTGCCGAGATGCGGCTGCCGGGGCTCGCCTGGCTGGAGATGTACTCCGACCGGGACGAGCAGGGCCGGGCCCGCTACCGGCAGCGGGCGCTGTTCCATCCGCACGGTCTGCTCGGGCATGTCTACTGGTGGAGCGTGTCGCCGTTCCACGCGGTCGTGTTCGGCGGCATGGCCCGCAACATCGCGCAGGCCGCGCTCCAGGCGGACGCCGCGCATGACGGCCAGGGCGCTAATCCGGGCTGACGCCGTGCATCCGGCCGTGCGGACCTGGCGGAGCATCTGGGCCGCCAGGGCGACGGCGGGATGTTCGACAGGTTCGCGGAACACGCCGAGGAACTGTGGAGCCGCGCGGTGCCCGTCCCATCCTGACGGGCGAGCGACACCTGGCCGGTCGCCTGGGAGCCCACACACGGTGAGTAGTTCGCGACACGCTGATCCGCGGCATGTGTCGGCAGCGCTCGGCCGCGCAGCCGCGGGTGGGACGCGGCGCGTTTCCGTCAGCGCGAGTTGATGTCGGCGGTGATGGTCACCGAGCGGTCAGCCGATGCACAGAACGACCAGACACACCTGCGTCGGTGATGTCGGATTGCCCGGCGACGTCGACGGCGGAGAGGTCGCAGCCGGTGTGTCTGCGCCGGGGCGTTCGGTGGACGCGGGCGCGGGCGCCTCCGGGGCCGGGGCGCCGACCTTGCCCACGTGCGTCGCCCTCTTGGCCGACTCGGCTGTGGTCTGCGGCGTTGCACTCGGAGCGGCGAGAGGGCGGGCCGTGGCGGCGGAGCTCTGCTGTCGGCTCGTCGTCGCCGTGGGAGGCGTGGCGACGGTGGTGCTGGGCTGCCGGTTGGTCGTCGTGGGTGGGCGAGTGCTGGGATGCCGCGGAGCCGGGGTGTCCGGTTGCTCCAATGACGAGTCGGCGGTCGCTGTCCGCATGTCCGCGGTCACCGGCTCCGGCGGTGAGGCCGCGTGTGTGTGGCTGGTGGAAGGCCTGGGGGTCGGCAGTGCGGCAACGGTCAGGCCGCCACCGACAAGAGCAACGGCCGTTGCGGCCACGGCCCGACGCCGGTTCTTCTTCCAACGTGCCAGCTGCCGACGCCGAGCCGCCCGGCCCTGCCCGGTGGAGGCCGCGCCGTCGAAGCCGCTGGATGAATCAGTGCCCGACACATCCGCCACCGCGTCTTCGGATACGTCGCTGCCGATCGGTGCGGCATCCGAGTGATGAGTGCCGGTGTAGGACCCCGGAGCGGGGACCTCCTCCGCGCGCCATGCCTGCCTCGTCGTTGCGGTAGGGGCGAACGCGCTGTGGGGGCGAGGGGCAGGCGGGGCAATGTCCGGAGCGTATGCGCCGCACCCTGGGCACACGAGTGCCCCATTGAGGGTGCGGCGGCATGCGGAGCAGTAGTCCATCTGCGATCTTTCTGTGCTGACTGCGCCGCCAGGGACGCCGGCGACCTGTTTTTCAGTTCGCACGCGGGATCGAGAGGCCAGTAACGCTACTGGCACCCGTCGAAGGTGGCGCGCAGCCCTTGTGATGCTGCTGCAAAGATTTACTGACGGTTGTGCCTCGTACTCCTGGACATGTCGTTACGAATGCCGGGATGAGAGGCGTGCCGTTCATGGTGAGGTCCGCGTCATCCTGCATGGTTTGATCACGGACCTCACGACATACATGCCGCGCTCGAACCGAATTCGGTCAGAGGCGGCGTACCCGTGCAGCGATCCCATGGCCGAGTAGAAGGTAAATAACGGCGGGCAGGCCGTAATTGAGGAAAACCCGCAGACCTTCGGTCTCCATGGTGAAGATGTCCTGGGACCAGCCGGCGAGCCAGTCCGCCATGCCGTGCACAAAGCCGACGAAGACATTCCCTTGGTTGGCGTCGAGCAGGTACAGCAGAATCCACAGGCCCAGAAAGCCTGCAGCTATGTCCGCGATCGTGTGGATGACCAAGGCTGCCCGGTTTGCTCCGGCGCCGTCCCGACTACGCCCATAGGCGTCCCGGTTACGGTCATAGGGGTTGTAGGTGTCATTTACGGGCACGGGTTCATGGGGATTGCTCATGCCTTCCCTGCTTGCCTTGCCGGAGTGCGGGAAACCTTGCTCAAACCTGCGATTTCATAACGGCTTTCGGCTCTCGAGTATCACTCGGGTCTGTGCCGCCGACACCGGTGTCCCAATTCGATGCGGGGAGCCGGGACTTGGGCCGGACTGATCATCGATCCCGCCATCCAACGGCTACGGCACGGGCACTCATGTCACACGAAGGTCTGCGGGCCGACGGCGCAGAGCAGTGTCAGGGCTTGGTGGTCGGGCGTGCCCGGTGCGGCGGTGTAGATGACCAGGCGGAGTGCCGAACCCGTGGCCTCCAGCACATCGCAGTCGAGCGTCAGCCGCCCTACTTCGGGGTGCTCGACTCTCTTCAGCTGCGAGGTGCTCGCGGCGACGTCGGTCCGTGCCCAGAGTTCCGTGAAGCGCGGGCTGGCCGACTGCAGTTCGCCGATGAGCCCGAGCAGGTACGGGTCGGCGGGGAACCGCCCGAGGCTCGCGCGCAGGTCGGCGACGGCGTACGCCTCGAAGTCCGCGGCTTCGGCGGGTGTACGGATCACCCGCGAGGGCCGCCCGGTGAAGTGCCGGCGCAGGATGTTGCGCTCACCGTCCTCGCCCGTCGCGTCGTCGCCGAGGAGGGTGATCGCCAGCGGGTTGGCCAGGACGACGCTCCAGGCGCGGTCGACCGCCACCACCGCGGCATCGTTCAGCCGGTCGATGATCCGCTGCAGCCCCGGCGTGATGTGCGCGGACGCGACCCCGGGCGCGGGCGACGAGTGTCCGGCCAGCCGGTAGAGGTGGTCGCGTTCCTCCTCGGTCAGCCGCAGGGCACGTGCCAGCGGCCCGAGAACGGAGGTTGAGGGCCGTCCTGCGCGGCCCTGTTCGAGCCGGGCCAGGTACTCGACCGAGAGCCCGGCCAGGGTGGCGAGCTCCTGGCGGCGCAGCCCGGGCGCGCGCCGGCGAGGGCCGGCCGGCAGGCCGACTTCGGCGGGTGGCAGGCGGTCGCGCCAGGCGCGCAGGCAGCTGCCCAGGTCGGCGTCGCTCATGACCTCATTCTGGCGGCTGGGAGTTCGCGGAGGGTCGCCCAGCGAGTACCAGGATCCCTCCGGCCTCCCTCGGCCTGTTCGCATCTCCGTGGCCGGGGTCTGGGCAATAGATTCAGTTGAATATAGATGGAGAAACAACTGATTTCGCGGATCGGTGGCGTAAGTTCTGCGATATCGGTAGCATGTGGTTTTCGAGGGTGACCGTCCTCAGGTATGCCGATGCGTGGCCCCGGGGAGGGATCCGTGCCCGCAGGCCGACAGCGCCGGATGACGTTCCCCGCCGGGTCGGCCGTTCGCCTCGTCCGGCCCGGCCCACGTCGGTGCGCGGCTCGCGCACCGCGCACCGCCCACTGCTCAGCGCGCGCCAAAGGCCCCCATTCAAGGGTTACTTGGAAGAGGTCACATGAACCAGAGCCCACTGCCGCCCACACTGCCCGCGACCGACCGCACCCGTCACCGCCGACTGCGGGAGCAGGCAAGCCTCGACCGCGCAGCCCTCAACGCGATCCTGGACGCCGGCTTCATGTGCCACTTCGGTGTGGTTGTCGACGGGCATCCCATGGTCGTCCCGACCGTCTACGGAACCGACGGGCGGAACCTGTACTTCCATGGCTCGGTGGCCAGCCGGAGCCTTGTCGCCGCGCCGAACACCGAGGTGTGCGTCACGGTCACGCATGTGGACGGCCTCGTCCTCGCCCGGTCGGTGTTCGAGCACGGCGTCAACTACCGCAGCGCGATGATCTACGGCACGCCCCGCCTCGTCACCGACCCCGAGGCGAAACTCGCCGGTCTTCGCTGCCTGACCCAGCACGCCACCCCCGGCCAGTGGGAGTACGCACGTCGGCCCAACAGCAAGGAGCTGGCGGCGACCGCGCTTCTCGCCCTGTCGCTGGAGGAAGCCTCCGTCAAGATCCGCACCGGCGGTCCCGACGACGGTGACGGACCCGACGCCGAACTCGGGATATGGGCCGGAGTCCTGCCCATGGTGACCTCCTTCGGTGAGCCGGAACCTGATCCGGCGCTCAAGGAGGGCATCACTCCGCCGCGCCACATCACCGCCCGCAGTGGCACCCGGGCGGGGTGACCACGGGCGGGCCGCCACCCGAACGGACCCGGACGGGACTACATACGCCTTCGGGTACGACACCCAACTGCGCCTGACGGAGAGGTCACCAACACGCAGGGACTGGCCCGGTCATACGCGTACGACGAGGCGGGCCGTCCGATCGCGGAGACCGACTTCGACGGCCGGACGCCGGTAGACACGCTCCTGGTCTGTGGCCGGGCAGGGCCTGCGGTGCCCGCTTCACATGCTCGATCGCCGCTCTAGTTCCCTTGCCCGGGCGGCGGTCCGGCGACCGCCGGGTCCAGGTACGCGGCGCAGGGCGGTGGTCCGGTGCGCGGTGGTCCGGTGGCGCGGTGGTCGTACTTCCGCCGACCGGCGCTACTGGTCGTTCGTCCCGGAGCCCACCAGACCCGCTTCGTAGGCAATGACGACCGCCTGGGTGCGGTTGGTGGCGCTCAGCTTGGTCAGCACGTTACCCACGTGCGTCTTGACGGTCTCCAGGCTCACCCGCAGCTGCGTGGCCGCCTCTTGGTTGGACCGGCCCTTCGCCATGAGCCGCAGGACCTCGATCTCGCGGCCGGTGAGCAGAGCGGCCGCGCCGGTGGCGGCATCCCGTCGTACGGGCCGGCCGGCGGCGAGTCGGCGGACGGCGTCCGGGAACAGCACGGAGTCACCGCCGGCTACCAGCCGGATGGCGTGCGCGATCTGCTGGGACGGCGCCCGCTTGCGGATGAACCCGCTGGCACCGGCCCGCAGGGCGTCGTAGACGTGTTCGTCGTTCTCGAAGGTCGTGATCACGATGACCTTCGGCGGGTCGGGCAGCACGGACCGCAGTCGCCGAGTCGCCTCGATGCCGTCCACATCAGGCATCCGTACGTCCATCAGTACGACGTCGGGGCGTAGCCGCTCGACCATGGGAAGCACCTCGGCGCCGTCGGCGGCCTCGCCGACGACCTCGAGGTCGGGCTTGGCCGACAGCAGGGCCCGCAGTCCGGTACGCGTGAGCTCCTCGTCGTCGACAACGAGGACCGTAACCAGCCGGTCGGGGAGCCTGGTTGGGCCGCTGTGCGCGTTCATGGCGAAGACCGTAGCGGTATCCGTGCCGCCAGCCGCCAGTGCGTTGCGGGCTCGCCCGTACGCCCCGCCGACACCTCGCCGCGCAGCAGCCGCACCCGTTCGGCGACCCCGGTCAGTCCGTGGCCCCGCTCCCTGCCCGGGCGGAAGGGCACCGCTGCGTCGACCCGATTGATGATCTCCACCTCCAGCCAGCCGTCCCGCGCGGCGATCCGCAGGCTGATTCCGGCCGTCTCACCGTGCCGCAGGGCGTTGGTCAGGCCCTCTTGAACGATCCGGTACGTCTCCCGCGACACGGTCGCCGGTACCTGAGCGAGGTTTCCGGCGGTCTCCACGCGCAGCCCGGCCCCGGCCTGCCGGACCCGCTCGGTCAAGGGGCCGAGGTCGGCGAGGGTGTGCTGCGGTGCGGTGGGCGACCGACCTTCGCGGAGGACGCCGAGGACGTGGTCGAGGTCGTCCATCGCGGCGCGGGATGTCTCCTCGATGCTGCTGAGGGCGCGTCGGGCCGCTTCGGGATCGCTGTCCATCAGTTCCCCGGCGACGGCGGCCTGGATGGTGGATGCCGTCAGGGTGTGCCCTATCGAGTCGTGCAGTTCCTGGGCCAGCCGGTTGCGCTGGGCCAGTAGATCCCGCTGCTCCTCCACGGCGGCCAGCCGCTCGGTGGGCCGGTGGCCGAGGAGGAACGCGGCGAGCAGGCGCAGGGCAGCCGCGCCGCCGACGGTGACGTACCCGGCGAGCGCCAGACATCCCGTGCAGACGACCGCCGTCCACAGGCCCTGCCACCCGTGCTCCACATGGATGGTCCACCCGAAACTCGCCACCGGACCACCACCGCTGCACCAGACCAGGAGGAACACGACGGCTGCGAAGACCGACAGGCAGGCCACCGCGGTCACCGCCCCACCGACCGCCAAGTGCGCGGCCAGATACGCCGACGTCCGGAGCCGGTTCACCCACAGGGACGTCGACGGTTCCAACGGGGCGGGAAGACCCGTGCCAAGGAGCCCGTTGGCCAGCCGAACGCACCCCCGACGCGCCGCACGCGGAGCGCCCATGGCCACGAGTACCGCGCACAGCACGAGGCCGAATCCCAGGGCACGAAGCACCGCCGGCCACTGCGACGGCGCAGCGAGGAGCGCCACGACCAGCGGCAGCAGGCTCATGGCCGCGCCGAGAAGCGCGTATGTCCAACCCCGGTACATGGCCCTGCTGAAGAGCGGCCGAATCATTGTCCTCACGGCCCGCACAGTACCTATCTGCCCGGCGGTGCACCTCCCCCGAAAGAGCCAGTAACAGGATCCCGCAGCAGGGGGATTCCGATTTCCCCCGTCGCAGCGATGCGGACGCTCACCGTCGACTGCGAACGTTGTGCGAACGAAAATGACTCAGTTCGGGGCCCGAAAGGCAGTCGTGAAATCGAAACCCGTGTCGCACGCCGAAAACCGCACCTCCGTGGCCGCAAGGATCGGGGCAGCAGCATGGATCGTCGCCACCGTGCAGTTCCTCGTCGTCCAACTGGTCGTGCAGTCCGCCTGGCGCACGCCCTACAGCTGGGCGGACAACAACATCAGTGATCTCGGTAACGTCGAATGCCAGATGTGGGACGTCTCCCGACCGCGGTATGTGTGCTCACCGCTGCACGACGCCATGAACGCCTCATTCGTCGTCCACGGCGTACTGCTGCTCGTCGGCACGCTGCTGACCGGTGCCTGCTGGGGCCGTGGACGAATATCGGGAAGTGCCCGGATTCTCTTTGCCATCAATGCCGGTGGGTGGGTCCTGGTCGGCTTTGTTCCTGCGGACGTCAACGAGGACCTGCATGTATTGGGGGCGCTCCTCATCATGGCGCTGGGAAATATCGGACTCATGTGCACCGGATTCGCCCCGCGGGCTTCCCTGTTCGGCGGACTGCGCCCCGTAACCCTCTCCATAGCCGCCGCGGCAGTGGTTGCTGCGTGGATGTTCTTCGGTCTGCACGATCCCGGCATCGGACTCGGCGGCCTGGAACGGATCGCGGCGTTCGCAATGGATGCGTGGGCCCTCGTCATGGCCCTCGCCATAGTCCGCATGCACCGGAAGGACAACGCCGGCCTGTGGCAGCGCTCAGTGCCATCCAGCAGCCCGGCTCATTGCAGCAGCCGAGCGGCACGCATGTGACCGTTCCGTCCGACGGACAGCCGGCGTGGCTTGTGGCAGTCTTCCGGAAAGTTGAAGCACGACCGTACTGGCGGCCGATACCGAAGGTGTTCAGTGGTTCACAGAGCGCGGCTTCGCACAGCACCAGCCCCAGCCCGAACGACATGCCCGGCCCTCGGTGTGCGCGTGGCTCGTACCCTCCCCCCGGAAACGCAGATGGCCCGCAGGGTGAATGCCGGCCCGCGCGGTCGGCTCTAGAGGCTCAGCACGATGGCGGCGCCAATCCCTCCGAGACACAGTGCGAAGGCGGCTTCACCCCAGCCGCCCTTCCCCCAGCGGAAGGGCCGGTCGAGGGCGAGCCGGCCGGGGCCGATGGCGGCGATGGCGAGGGCGACGACCGCGATGCACAGGCCGAACTCCACGCCGCCGTTCGCGTCCCACAGACCGTGTGCCGCGCTGACGGTCACCATGGCGTTGATCATCACGCCGATCAGGGCAGCCGACGCCAGTGGGGTGAACAGCCCCAGAGCCAGTCCGAGGCCTCCGAGGAACTCCGAGCCACCGCCGATGGCGGCGTAGACCTTTCCGGGGCTGTAGCCCAGTGCGGCGAACCCTTTCCCCGTGGCGGTGAGGCCTTCGCCACCGAATATCCCGAAAAGCTTTTGACAGCCGTGTCCTGCCATCAGCAGGCCGAACGTGATCCTGATGAGAAGCAGACCGGCGTCACCGGCGGACACCGACCGCCGTGCTGTGACCTCGGCCGCAGGCCCGGGAGAGGCCCGCAGTTGGTCAGCGATTTTCATCATGGGGAACTCTCTTCTGCCCCGGGGTCCCCGGGCGGTGCCGACTGACCGCTCAAGGAACCGGCAGAGCGGGTTGTGCAAGTCGCCATGGCGTTCTCAAGCGCAAACGATGCGCGGAAGACCCGCGACCTTGCCGGGACGCAGCCGGCACGAGAAACCTGCGGAACCATCGCCACCGTTCCGGTCAGGCCGCCGGTCGTTCTCGTTATGAGGAGGTGTGTGACGTCGGCGTGTCTTTTTCCATCATCGCTCACCCCGTTCACGTCTCGCGGTGACCGGACCGCCGTCTTGTGATCCAAAGCAGTAGAGCCGGGTTTCCCGAGTGGCCGGGGTGGTGGTCTCCAGAGGCTGTTCCAGGAGACCGCGGGCCCAGAGTCCGGCGACCGGGCCCGACGGCCCCTCTGCCAGAATCGCCACATGGCTGAGCACGACACGGATCACGGCTACCTGCTGGACAACCAGCAATCGGAGGCAGGGATCCGGTTCGACGCCCTCAGCGAGTTGTTCGATCCGGTGACGTTCCGGCACGTCGACCAGCTCGGGATCGCTGCCGGCATGCGGTGCTGGGAGCTCGGTGCCGGTGGTCCGTCCGTACCCCTGGGGCTGGCCGAGCGAGTCGGCCCCGCGGGAACGGTGATCGCCACCGACATCGACGTGTCCTGGACCCAGGACATCGCCGGTGGCGTGATCGAGGTGCTGCGCCACGACGTGGCCACCGAACCGTCGCCGCCCGGCGGCTTCGACCTCGTCCACGCCCGACTGGTCCTGGTACACGTCACCGACCGCTCCGAGGCGCTGCGCCGGATGGTCCAGGCGCTGCGGCCGGGCGGCTGGCTGCTCCTGGAGGACGCCGACCCGGGGTTGCAGCCCCTGTTGTGTCCGGACGAGTCGGGCCCCGAACAGCAGCTCGCCAACCGGTTGCGATCCGGCTTCCGCACCTTGATGGCAGCACGTGGCGCGGACCTCGCGTACGGGCGAACCCTGCCCAGGCTGCTGCGTGAGGCCGGTCTGGACGACGTTCGGGCCGACGCGTACTTCCCGATCACCTGGCCGGCATGTGCCGTCCTTGAGGCCGCGACCGTGCGGCAGATCCGCCGCCGTCTGGTGGCGGAAGGACTCGCCACGGACGAGGAGATCGACCGCCACCTGGCGAACGTCGCCACCGGACGCCTCGACCTGGCCACCGCCCCGATGATCTCCGCGTGGGGACGCCGCCCGTAGCCCTCCCCCGATTGCCCGCCCGTTGTCACTGAAGGCTGGTGACCACCAGGTTCGTGCCACCGAACGTTGAGTGACCGGGGATGTTCGGGGCCGCCAGGGGTGACCTCTCGGCAGTGGACGTGAACGTCGGCGTGGTGGTCCCTGCTGCGGTGCGGGAGGGGAGACGCAGGACACAGGCGTTCATGTCACATCCTGCCGAGCTGTTCCGTCGTAGGTGTGTAAGCAACGACAACGGCAGAGGAGATCGCCATGAGTGCCCGTTTGGACGCCTTCAGCAGCCCGACCGTAGGCAAGGTCTTCAAGCACATCATTGCGGCAGGCAAGGTGCTCGAGGACTCGACGCTGCCGGCCGCGACGCAGGAGCTGGTGAAGCTCCGCGCCAGTCAGATCAACGGGTGCGGTTTCTGCACCGACATGCACAGCAAGGACGCCGCCGCCGCCGGTGAGACCTCGGTACGTCTCAACCTGGTCGCGGCGTGGCGGGAGGCCACGGTCTTCACCGAGGCCGAGCGGGCCGCGCTGGAGCTGGCGGAGCAGGGCACCCGCATCGCGGATGCGGCCGGTGGGGTCACGGACGAGGCATGGGCGAACGCCGCCAAGCACTACGACGAGGAGCAGTTGGCCGCCCTGGTGTGCGGGATCGCCCTCATCAACGCCTTCAACCGGGCGAACGTCATCATCCAGCAGCCCGCCGGCGACTACCGGCCCGGCCAGTTCGCATAATCAGGAGTGCCTGGCCGCGACTGCTGGTGCCCCCGCGGCTGCAGCATCACACGCCCCGGGCGCCCCTCGCCGGGGCCCGGGGCGTGGTTCTGGTCCGCGCGGCGGCCGAGGAGCAGCGAGTCGGCTTGGCCAGCACAGTTCAACCGCTACCCGTCACTCAAGTGACCGGTCAGGCCTCTCTGTTCGCGTGGGGCGCCATCCGGGTGAGCCGACGTGGATGACCGACAGATGAAAGGGGCCGCAGGGGAAAGGATGGACGGCGGACGGCACCAGACGGTCGCGCCCAGGGAGATGTGATGAGCGGACGGTCCGGCCTGTTTTGGGATGCAGTGGACGGGCGCTCGCCGTTGCCGCGTGCGGCGGCCACCCTGGGGTTGGAATTCATCGACGCGGATGTCGAGAACGGCACGATTCGTCTGGCGTTCAACGCGACCGAGGACTTCACCAATCCGACGGGCAACGTGCTGGGGGCTTTTCTCGCGGCGATGCTCTACGACACGGTCGGCCCTGCTCTTCTCGCCACACTCCAGCCCGATCAGTTTCAGTCCACCATGGAGCTCAAGGTGTCCTTCCTCCGCCCGGTCCGCCCCGGGCGGCTCTTCGGGAACGGCCGCGTGGTGCATCGGGTGGGCGATATCGCCTACCTGGAAGCTTCGCTGTCCGACTCGGACGACATGGTGATCGCAACCGCCAGCGCCACGGCTCGCGTCATCCCTCTCAGCGGCGCGGAAACCGCGGCGTGACACCCCTCAACCTTCCCTACGTTCTTCTCCGGGACCGGGCGAGCCCTTCGTATGGTTGGCCCACCCAGGGGTGTCGGGTGTGGCTTTCAAACTTCTGCCGCTTGTGGCTTCCACTGATTGGCCGCCCGCCCCACGACGAACCCGAACTGCTCGCACTCCTCGCCGACGTCCTGGCCCTGGGCGACGAGGTGACCTGGGGCATCGACCTGGCCGACGGCGGAGCCGCCCTCGCCATCGCGATCCTCCTCAACCACGACCAACCGGTGCTCTACCTCTCCGGCCGGGCCATCCACCGCGCGTCCGAGGGCTACCGCGGCGAAGGCAAGACCGATGCCAAGGACGCCGCCGTCATCGCCGACCAGGCCCGTATCCGCCGCGACCTGCACCCCTTACGGGCTGGCGACGAGACCGTCACCGATCTGAAGATCCTCACCGGACGGCGCAGGGACTTGGTCGCCGACCGCACCCGCACAGTCAACCGGCTCCGCGCCCAACTCACCGGCATCTTCCCTGGCCTGGAGCGCGCGCTCGACCTCACCAACACCGGCCCGCTCATCTTGCTGACCGGCTACCAAACGCCGGCTGCCCTCCGCCGGATCGGCCGCAAGAGGCTGGAAACCTGGCTGCGCAACCGCAAGGCCCACCGCGCCGACCAACTGGCCGAGACAGCCTTCGAGGCCGCCGAGCGGCAGCACACCAGCCTGCCGGGCGAGAGGCTGACCGCCCGGATGGTGCACACGCTGGCGGCGGAGGTGATGGGTCTCAACCAGCAGGTCGCCGAGATCGACAAGCTCATCGAGGCCCGGTTTCGCGAGCACCACGACTTCGAAGTGATCACCAGCATGCCGGGCCTGGGCGTCATCCTTGGCGCCGAGTTCCTGGCCGCTACCGGCGGCGACATGAGCGTCTTCGGCACTCCCGACCGGCTCGCCGGCTTCGGCGGTGTCGCCCCGGCACCCCGGGACTCCGGGAAGATCAGCGGCAACCTGCGGCGCCCCCAGAGATACAACCGTAGGCTCCAACGCGTCTTCTACACCTCCGCCTTGTTCAGCATCCGAAGGTGCGAGGAGTCCCGCCGGTTCTACGACCGCAAACGAGCCGAGGGCAAGCGCCATACCCAGGCCGTCCTCGCTCTCGCACGGCGCCGCGTCAACGTTCTCTGGGCCCTCCTGCGGGACGGACGGTGTTACGAGCTCACGCCGCCGACGGCCCTCGCGGCTTGACAAACGGCATTAGGAATCAGTGAGACGGGACAGTGTGTCCTGTGGCAGAGCAGAGGCAGGCGCCCTGAGTCACCGGTCCTTCAACAGGAGATGCAGCAGCGTCATCACGCCGACGCCAACCAGCAGGGCTGTGCCGAAGGACGGGTGCTCCAGAGCGATGTACACCGCGCCGCTCCCAACGAGCATGAGCAGTACCGTCCGCTGATCTGTCTGACCGTTCATCAGTGAGGACCCGCCCGTGTCTGCGCTGCCATCGACTTCGGTGGCCCCTTAGGTGCCCTGCATCCGATGGAAACGACGACTGGAATCCGGACAGGATTCCCAACCCGCGCTTGGCCCGCCGCCCACCCGGGCTGGGGGTCGGTAGCCGCCTGGTACGCCTCTGGCCACGTACCGCCTCCTACTCACAGTGCACCCCGATGCGGTCGCCGCTGTTGTCTTCCTGCACGTCTCCTCCTGGGTCGGCTGCGGATGCCTGCGCACAGCAGGCGAAGGCTCGCACGGGATGGAGCCCTGGGACACCCGCTTTAGGAGTTCGATCACCAGCTATTGCGGCCGACAGTGGCCACTAAGAAAGTAGCTGCGTGGGGATGCTGTGGTACGCCGCTGTCTGCCGTCGTTGATGTCAGCCGCGGATGTCGGAGCTCGCTGCGTCATACGGTGCGGAGTGTGTAGTGCTACAGCCCCCGGAGAGCTTCCTGAAAGTGGGTGTAAGCGCTCCAGCAACCGACACTGCCGTCGTCGTTCAAGCTGCCCATGTACCAATCATCGTCGTCGATCGGCTTCACCAGGCACAAACTGTGGAAGCCCAGCACGATCTCAGGCCTGATGCGCTCGTCGGTTGCCGGCCATCCCAGCCACGTCACTGTGCGATCTGCGTCGAGGAGGACGGCGTCTTGGTCCCCCGAGATGTTGCGGATCGCTTCAAGGGTCCAGCCATGGGGTAGTCGATTGCCGGTCATGTCGCGATGGTGCCACCCGACAGACAGCGGCTACTGCGTGGTGCATGCCCGCACTACCGCCTAAGGAGCGTGGTGGGGCGAGTTGGGGCTGACCTGGATAACGCTGACTCCCGTGCCTGCGGCACCTGAGCCCGCTGACAGCCGCCGTTCCCCCGTGAGTCCCCGCTCCATCTGGCACGCCTGTGGCACGGCGCTGGACGGTCGAGGTTCCCTAGAGACCCGCCACCCCATGCAGCAGGTCGGCCAGGGCGTCCGTGAAGTAGCTGACGAAGTCCTTCAGCTCCGAAGAGCTGTCAGCGATACGGCACGTAGCCCAGCCAGAGCCGCCCAGTGACCAGCTGAACTGGAGATCACCCGTCGTCCTTCGCCTCCCCTGTGATCGTCTGCGGAGACGATACCGAAAGGGTGATGTGCAGAGCTGCGTCCAGGGTTCGGCGCTCGGTGAGCCCGGTTCATGGACTGGTTGCACGCTACAGTCAGTCCCGGGGGCGGCCCGGCCGCTGCTGTGTCGGATCGCTCAGCGGTAGCGGGCGGCTTGGCGGCGCCGTGAGGGCTCCGTCACGTCGGGTACCACCCCGGCACCCGCGCCCGGAGTTTCGTCCCAGGCCCGGATCTTGGCCGCGACCCGCTCCAGACGTGCGTCCCCCGGACGCACGGTGAGGTAGAACAGGCCCTCGTAGGGGCGGCGGTCGTCGCCGCCCCAGCGGGCGACGCCTTCGGTGTCGGCGATGATGTCGCGGATGATCAGCTGCTGTCCCGTGGTGAAGCCGCCCCGCACGCCGGGCCGATAGGAGTCCGGCCGGATCACGACGGCGGTGCCGGACGCTTGGTTCGACTCCGGGAGCCGGCTGTCGCGGACCGCCGACGGTGCCACCCAGCCCTCGACCGGGTTCGGTTCGCCGTGCAGGCCGAGAGCGTCGACCTCGTAGTGGAAGCGGCGGATCACGTACACCAGAACCGTGTCCACATCGCCTTTTCGCACTGCGATGCTCAGGCCAGTGCCGGACACAGGACGCGTCACGATGTCCCCTTCCGGGTCGACAGCCTTCTGCATCTCCCACCGGTTGGCGGAGGGGCGTCCCGTATGGAGGCGACGGCGTCGGGCTTCGAGGCGGCGCAGTGCCTCCTTCAGCTTGTCGTTCTTGAGAGGTTGGGGCGCTGCGGTGGCCGGGGTGGCAAGAAGACCTGTGGTGGCAAGGCTTGCGGCGGCTGTGATGCCAGCCGTTGTGGTGAGGACGTGTCTGCGGGTTATGCCGGTGCGGCTCAACTGGGGCGTTCCTTTCTCTGAGATAGCGAGTTGCACTGTTTGCGGTGGAGGACGACCGAGGCGATTCCGGCCGCCACAGCGATTAACAGAAGGGCGGCGATGGACGGGTTGATGTAATCGGGGATGACGATGGAGTGGCTGCGTCCGTCTGACATGTGACAGATGAGTCGAAGCGGGATGAAGTCACCCGCAGCTTCGTTCAATTTGACGCCATTTTCCAAGTCACTCAATGTGAAGCAATCTTCTCCTCCCTCCGTCCCGTAGAGAAAGAAGATGTGGAGACATCCCCAGACGTAGAGGGCGAGTGACGCAGTGGTGAACAGGATGGAAATGTCGCGCCATCGAGTCGCCGGGGTGTACGCGCGACGGCGACGTTGAGTGACCGCTGAGCCCAGATAGACGGCAAGAGCGGCCACGGCAACGGTTCCCCCGAATATGAGGGAGACCAGTACCAGTCCATTGTGGCCTGTATAGGGTCCGGACGCCGTGATCACGATGCCCAGGACCCGCGGATGATGTTGTTGTACTTCTCGAATATCGCAAAAAGCGGCATGCGCAACTTAGCGTCCTTTTCGGCGACGGGGCCTGATCCCTGGTAGCGGCGGAGGATCTCGAACGTCTCCGTGTCGGTGTAGTCGAGTGCGGGACGGCGGATCGGGGTCTCGTCATGGTCGCCCGCCTTTCCGTCGGCCGCCCAGATGTGCAGGTGCGAGACGGTACTCAGATTGAACACGTTGTCCTGGTTCACCTTCTGCCACATCGCCCACCTGTCGCCGTCGGCGGTCGAGTCGAGGACCTCACCCTCGAGGAGCCCCGCACGGATCGAGTTGTTCCGCGACAGAATGCACGTACGTCCCGAGACCTTGGCGACGCCGGTGCTGGAGTCGACCAGCCTGCTGACGCCCGGCAGGTCCTTGCCCCAGTCCGGAATGACGCCGGTGTGGTAGAGCACCACGCCCGCGTCCTCCACCACGTCCTTCTGGCTGTAGTGGCAGAACTCCCAGAAGGCCGACGTTTGGATGAGGGCCTTGCGCATGCGGTACCGGCGGGCCGCCGACGTGATGGCTGCGTCGAGGGTCATGATTGTTTCTAGACACTGTTTCCTGGTGTAAACATAACCATTGCCCGTTTCGCCGCCGCTCGTCGGTCTGCCTATGGATTCCATATAGCCTTCGGCGTCCTTCAGTAATGCCTCCCAGTAGGAGAGGCTGAAACCGATGTCGAGCTTCTGGGACGGAGCGGGGTGGAAGTCGCCCTGGCCGGTGTCGCGTCCGGAGGCGATATTGTTGTCGATCTCGATCCGGCCGTCACCGGAGCCGACCACCTTGGTGACGATCTGGTCGAAGGCCCAGTTCTCCGGCATCGCGTAGCCGAGGTTCCCGGAGAAGCCGGACGACATGTCGGACACGAAGCTGGTGTCCGCGTAGCCTTCCGCGGAGATCCGGGAGCACGCGTTGCGCGGGCCGTAGACCCCGATCTTGTAGGGGCTGCCCAGCCGGTCCATCTGCTCCTTGACGCTCCGGAAGTACGGCAGGATGTGCGAGGTGACCTCGTCGTTCACCGCGTCGTAGTCGACCGCGAAGTAGATGCGTGAGCCCGGCTTGAATCCGTGCTCTTCCGCCTTGAACGCGGCGTTCATACAGTCCGCGACGCCCTGCGAGACGCTGTAGTAGTCGACCGAGCGCGCCCATGTCTGGTAGATCGGGAAGCAGCGCAGGCCGTACTGCTTGATGGTCGCGAGCTCGCCCGGCTGGATCTCCTTCTCCGGCAGGCTGGTGGTGGAGGGGTTGTACAGGTAGCGGCCGATGTACTTGTAGCCGGCGCTCTTCAGGGCTTGCGCGCGGGCGGGGGTGATCTTCGTGATGCCGTCACACGCCTCGCCCTGACGGGTCTGGTCGCCGTAGGAGACCAGCAGGGAGGACCATGTCCCGAAGTCGCCCTGCCCGTTGACGGCGAGCTTCATGAACGCCTGGAACACGCTGACGCTGTCGGCCAGTGAGGAGGTGAACGAAGTCGAGAAGGACACCGGGCGTTTGTTGAGCACCATGGCGGCGGTGAAGAGCTGCACCCACACCCCGGAGGAGCCGGTGGACAGCGTGTGGCTCTTCAGGCCGGCCTGCGTGCCGGGGCCGAACGCTCCGTTCGCGACACCGTCGGCCATGCCCAGTTCGTACTGGACGGCCAGGAGCATCGACTTGGCGACGTCACGGGAGTGGTGACCGTCGCAGGGGATGGCGTAGTAGTCCTTGCGGAGGACGTATCGGCCGTTCAGCCACTGCTGGATGGAGCGGATGGTCTCCGAGCCGCTGTTGACGGTGACGTAGGCGTCCATGTTGAGCAGGCCCTTGACGACCTTCGGCCACAGGGAGCTGCCCGGGTAGGTGCCGTCCACGCCCATGTTCTGGTTCAGCTTCACCACCGCGGCCTTGACGCGGGAGTTGTACTTACCGTCGATGTCACCGCCGTCGTAGCCCTTGCAGTACAGGGCGGACTGGATGATCCGGCAGAAGTTCGCCGACGGGATCGTGGTCTCGTCGAGCTTGCCGTATTTCTCCTGGAGCGCTGAAAGGGTGCCCGGACCGAAACTGTCGGACAGCGCGGTGATACCCATCTCGTACTGTAAGGCGCGGGTGAGGGCGTACATGACGGTCCAGCTGGTCTGGCCGTTCTCGTCCAGCTTGGATATGCCGAGGGTGGCACCATTCCCGTACGTGGTGTTGATGAATCGTTGGGCGCGACGCGCCATTTCGTCAGCCATCGAGTTCCTTTCATACGGACACGAGAACTGGACGGGGCACAACTGCCCGGAAAAATAGGGTGATCCGAGTATCGGAGCACGGCCGAGAACGCGGCTCGGACATCCGTCGTCCCGGGTGGTCTGCGCATCGGAACGGCCCTGCCGGGAATCCGGCGGGGAGTGGCCGGTCGAACGGTGTGAGATACGAGGAGTACGGGGCACCGGGCGCCCGGCCCGCGAAGACCGCGGCCGAGGCGGCCGCGCCGCGGATTCAGGCACCGCTCAGGCCGGGCAAACACCCCCGGGTAGTGGAATCGGCGCTCCGGGGGCACTCTCCGGCGAGGAGTCGGATACGGCGCCGGTCTCAGGGCATCCGCGAGGAGGGAGAGAGACCCAAAGCCGCGCCCGGCACAGCGGTGCCGCCCACGTGATCGAATTGCTCGCCACTGATGGCCTGCATAACTGAAATCCCCCTGGAGCCCGGCAATTGCCTACCCCGCAAGCGCCCCCCCGGGCCCTCGCGACAACCAAGAACCTAATTCAGCCGGGGTGGCGGCGAGAAGGCTTTTGAGCGCGGCAAGGCCACGCGGGGCAGTCGGCGGATGTCACCAAGGGTGATGGGGTCGCCGGAATACTTGGCTTATGTACGGGAATTGCACTGCTATTGCCTCTTCTGCCGTTCCTTCATAGATGTCAGCGGCGAAACTCGGCCACTCGATCACGCGTTCGTGCATTGGTCTGCACCTTCGGCATGGCTGACTCGACCCCGTCGCGGCCCCGTGCCCCAAGGCGATCGAATGGTTTCAGGATCCTCAACGAGCGGCCCGTCGGGAGGGATCGTCGGCCAGGCTGCTCAACAGCGTTGTCACGGACGGTGGTTCGCGTACGGGCAAGCAAAGAGTGACCAGCAGTGCGCATGTGTCGTTGATCACAGACCGAGGCGCCGGGCGTCCATCTCCGGTCGGATCGCGAGGACCGCGAACGCTCCGGTGAGCAGCATCACTGCGGCCGTGACGAGAAAGCCCGTCGTGTAGTCGGAGGCCGTGCTTGAGCGCCCAGTCCACCCCGAAGGCATTGGAGATGCCGCCGGCAGGAGCCGGTGGTAGGGGATGCGCTCGGTACGGGCCGGTCCGGCTTTCGCCCTGGCGCGCGGTGCACGGTCACTTCCCGGCGTACGAGGGCCTTTCGAGGGCGATGCTCTTCACGCGACTCCGTCCGGTAGAAGCGCTCCGCGTAGGTGCCGGTGCCGGCCAGGAGGTCGGCGACGGTGGTCCAGGCGCGCCGGATCGGGCGGTGCATCTTCCTGGTCGGGTGCATCTGTGAGCCGCGCATCCGCAGGACGGTGACCTTGTCGAGGATCACGTCGGTGATGTCGACAAGCTCGGAGGTGAGGGCTGGGCCGGTTCGCGCGCGGAAGAGGTGGCGGTCGCAGTCGGCGAGCGCGCGGCTGAGTTCTCCAGCCATCGACCGTTCACTAACGGTGCAACCGTGACCACTGCAAGTGAATGTATCGACCACGACAGAGGGGGTTGCGTCCGTTTCCAGCCTCAACGTGCAGAAGGTATCCGGCGCGACCAGGAAGTGGACGTCGAGCTTCGCTCGTCGTCGCGCTCTGAGGCAGAGGGGAATTCAGTGTCAAATCCACATGTAGGGCGTCGGCTTGGCTAGCGAGAACGTTTTCGACACGTGGCGGGGGTGGTGCCAGGAAGCCCCTTGATAGGCATGTGATGCAGGACATGTCCCGTTGCTTCGTGTGGCTCCAGGTGACGCTCGGGGATCTAAATACCGTATAGAGCGAGAGCGCCGGTGCGCTACGTAGCTCTCCGTAGCTGCAATTGCTGCGAGGGAGGCGATGGCCGGTCTAGACCCCTTGGGGGCGGCACGAGCGCCTCGTCTTGTCGTGAGAGGGCGCACGCGGACTGGAGGTCTGGGAAGTCCGGGCAACCTTCAACGGCCTCTTGCCGATCCGGTCAAGATCATTCGTTTGCACTTGGTGCATCCATGAGGGGGACCTACATGCTGGCCATTGCCAGAAACACCGCTCGCTTAGCAGTGGCGGCCACCGCCGTCGCTGCCCTGACTGTCGCTGTGCCTCCGGCGTTCGCCGCTGAGGATCCCACTGGCACCGACGTGGACATGTCCGTCGAGGCGTCCAAGGAGACTCGCGAGTTCGCCGCGGCCAACCCGGGGGAAGTCGCGGCTGCAGCAAACGCGTGTGGCTCGGGGTACACATTGACCAGAGCCATACCGCTGCCGGTGGGTACTGACCCCAGGCTGCGCCTTGCAACTGTGTTCACCTACAACAGTCAGGCAGGCGGGTGCCTCATCTTCGACAACAACACAGGCAGAGCCCAGAGTATGACGGCGAAGGTTTGCGACGGGTACCCGGGCACCAAGTGCGACTCCGACAGTGGGACGTTCAGCGAGTACGCCGGTCCCGTCTACACCAAGTACCCTGTGTGCGCCACTGTCACCGCAAAGATGTCGAACTTCATCAACTACACCTCCCAATATGCCTTCTCGTGCAACTAGGCGGCGGCCCGCGCCGCGCCGTCGGACTGTCGCCTGGGGCGGAGCCTTGGCGCTGGCAGCGGCGATAGCAGCTGGAACAGTCGTTGTTCTCACCGGAGGGGACGGTGGGAGCGACAGCGCGGCCGGCGGCCCGCTCGGTGCATTTGCGCCCAGTGGGGCCCCGTCTGTCGGCCGATCGGCAGAGTCAGCGGCAGGGGCGGAATCGCCCTCGAAGTCTGCCGAGGCGACGCCTGCGCCCACAGCGTCGTCGTCTCAGCCTGCGTCGCAGGATCGCATCAGCGCCGAGATCGACGAGCGGCGGGCAGCAGCCGCCAGCGGCGACCCCATCACCCGCAGCACACCGACCGGCACGGCTCAAGGCAATGAGGAGTTCGGACAGTCGGTCCTTGCGAGCGGCGATGTCACGGTCTTCAAGCCTCGTCGTGACAGGGGATCGTTGACGCTGTCGCTGAGCATCACCAACAGCGGCAAGGAGCGAGCCTTCTACCAAGTCGAGGTACGCATCACCGGGCCGGGCGGATTCGACGCGACGGTACGAGTCGACACCGGCGCGGTCGCCCTTTACCCCGGCACGTCGTGGCCCACTGAACTCACAGTGAAGGATTCCGGCAAGCCCTTGCCGGACAACCCGGTCGTGTCGATCGTGAAGAACAACAAGCGAGAGCTGCAGAGCTGACGAGCAGTAGGCGGCCCCTGCAAGTTCCTGCGGGGGCCGCTGCGCTGATCCACTGCCCGGCTACGACTGCGAACTTCTCAAGGCGAACCCCGGCCGGCACGCCGAGGCGGACGCGGAGCCGTTGAAAGCCCTCGACGAGGTCACCGAGGGTGTCTCCCTCACCTCAGGCGACGTGCTGATCGCCGACTGCTTCCGCACCACGCGCACGCGCGGACGCCGTTCACGCCGCGCTGGGACGTCCAGGACCGGTGGCTGCACCGTATGTACATCCGCAGCGACTCCTACGGCCAACTGCCGACCGGGAGGAGCGGGCGGGCGACGTGGCGGCCTTCACGCTCCGCCGATAAACCCCGGCATTCCGTCACTTTTCAGCAACTCGGTTGTCTCGCAGGGGAACTGGTGCTGAGGCTTCTGCTCCACCGGGCCAAGGCCACCCTCGACCTGTATGGGCTGCTCGACTCAGGAGTGTCCGCTGCACTCGAATCTTTCGCCGACGGGGTCTATGAGGACCTGGATCACGAGTGGCTCTACGACGACTCGATGGACGGCATCGACGAGGACCCGGCAGCGGCATCCCTCGGTACCGCGGCCATGGGGATCAAGTCCTGGTTCACCCCCTTCAACGGGCAAGCCGTGGCGGCGCAGTCATACGTACTCCTCTTGGTGCCGGTCCCATGGCACCACGCACGCGCGACGGGTGCACCAGATTCGACATTCGACCCCACCACAGTTGCGGCCAATCCGAAGGGCTCGAAGTGCCGTGCAGCACGCTGGCTATGGCTGGATGCGTGCTTGACGCGACGCCCGCCTCCTGCGTTGTGTCCACCAGGGCCACCCAGGACTCGCTGCACGCTCCTAACGAGGCCGATCTGCCACCGCCGATTCATGGAAGCGAATTCGCACGACCACCATCGTCTTGTGACGCAGGCCACCGATAGTGCGTCTCGCGATTCGAGACACACTTGAGGCGTCACCATCGAAATGGTGCGCCAGCCTGCTTCGAGCAGCCCGTTTCCGCGAGATAGGGCACGCGGAGGGCACGGAGACCTCGAGAGGTCTAGACAACAAACAAGGCCCTGATCTCCGACCAGGGCCTTTCGTCGTGGAGCGGGTGACGGGAATCGAACCCGCGCTCTGAGCTTGGGAATCAACCAGCACTTGATCGCCAGACATGTTCCTGACCAGCGGAAACGCTGCACAGGTGTACGGCTGGATAGCGGCCGGACGGTGCCCGTAGTGACCCCTGTTTACCGCTACGAATGGCACGTAGTGGCACGTGGGGTGCGTCGGGTTCGGCTGCAGGGCCGGCCGCGAGCGGCTGCGATGAGGCCGCACCGACCGAACTCGGGTTTCTATGGCCCGAGGCTTCATCTGCCAGCTTCCTCCGTACCGGAGGATTCCACGACTAGCCTCCGCAGCATGCTGCGTATCGCCGACGCCCGCACCGGCCACCTCGTGGAGATTCCCTCCGCGCACCGCCACCTCCTGCGCATCTGCGTCCATCTACCGGCCATCGACAACGGGATCGGCGCGGTGCACCTGCGCGTGCTGCTGCTCGGCGACGTACTCGCGCGCACCGCTGAGCTGCACGGCCTGCAGACCCTGACGGTGCTCACCGCACCGGACCTGCCGCAGGAGCAAGTTCAGGCGCTCGACCGGGTCATGGCCGTACTCGGCATCCACCCGCCCGCCACCGTCCGTGCTCACGATCCGAGTCAGACACCGAGCGCTCCTGCCGACGTGCACGTGCTCGCGCGCGGCACCGACCAGCAAGACAGCGTCGACGGGGTACGGATCGACGTGGGCCAGGTCGGCACAGCACCCCCGGGCGAGGGTGGCCCAGGCTCCCCGGTCGCAGCCGCCGCAGAGGGAACCGATCCGCTGGCTGTCAGGATGCTGATGCTCGGCCATGCCTACCGCACGCCCGTCATGGTCACCGGTGCCGCGCTCGTCGAGGCCCGGCGGACACTGCGGCACTGGCGGCAACTGGTGGCCGACTGGGCGCAGGAGCCATCCAGGCCGATCCCTGCCGACCTGCTGCGACAGGCTCATGCCGCGCTCGCCGATAATCTCGGCGTCCCCGCCGTCCTGGACATGCTGCGCAGCGTGGAGAGGGACGCGGAAGTGCCGGCCGGTGCCAAGTTCGAGACGTTCGCCCATCTCGACCGCGTCCTCGGGCTGGACCTCGCGCGCGAGGTCGGCCACCAGCACCAGGAGACGCCGTGACCGCAGGCGACTCCCGGCGCCTGGTCGTGCTGCGGCACGCCAAGTCCGCCTGGCCCGACGACGTGGCCGACCACGAGCGGCCTCTGGCCCCGCGCGGCCGCCGCGACGCCCCGGCCGCTGGCTGCGCGAGGCCGACTGCGTTCCCGACCTCGTCGTGTGCTCCACCGCCCGGCGCACCCGCCAGACATGGGACCTCGTCTCGGACGAGCTCGACGCCACCACGCCGGTGACTCCCGACGCACGCCTCTACCAGGCGAGCGCCGGGGAGTTGTGCGGCGTCGTACGGGACATCCCGGCGCACGTACGGACGCTGATACTGGTCGGGCACAACCCCGGCGTGCAGGACCTGGTCCTGATGCTCACCGGTGACGCGGACGGCTACGCCTTGGAGCAGACGCGTACGAAGTTCCCGGCGTCCGCGATCGCCGTGCTGTGCCTGTCGGGGGCCTGGTCGGGTCTGGAACCGGGTGCTGCCCGGCTGACCGATATGGTCGTGCCCCGCGCCGCGAAGCCATGACGGGACGGTGCGGACGCCCAGAGGTGCGCCCACGGCGGCTGATCCTGAATTGGGGTTGCGGCAGCTCATTGCACCAGTGGTGCGGGTTCGTCGGACCTGGAGGGGAGCACGCTGTTCACCTGATCCCGCCCATAGTCGGGGAGCAGGGAGCTCACACCATGGGCCTCTCCGGCATGGGCTGCTCTACGCCGTCCAGCTCCAGCGTGCATCTGAGCCTGGACGGGACGAGGTGCGGCTGGCGTACCCGGACCCGGAACGGGCGGGTGGGATCGTCGGGCAGTTCGCCGGTCAGCAGGCTCGTCCCACGGCCGTGCTCCTTCAGGCACGCGACCACTTTGCCGTTCACCAGGAGCTCGATCTCTCCGTCTTTTCCGGGCCCGACGTGCACGGTGATCGAATGGTCACCCTGATCGAGGTGGAAGTGGTGGCTGTGCCCCATGACGCACCTCCACAGTGCTGTCGGTACGTCCACCCTAGATCCGGCGCCCTCCCCGACCGTACCTGCGCGGCGACGGGACGAACGGAGTTCACGGACCTGAGAAGCGAGCGCCCCCTGTGGCCTCTGGCCGACCGCGGGAGATTCCGAGAGCGACACTTGTGGGTGGGTGCCGTGCTGGTCGGTTTACGGAGTGCAGGTCGCGAGGTCCTGCCCGGTGGACCGGATGCCGAGTCGGCAGGAGACGACGATGAACGGCTCGGTCCGTGTCGGACAGGTGGTCGGGGTACCGCTGCGGATGCACTGGAGCGTGCCGCTGCTGGTGGTCCTGTTCGCGTACGGTCTCGGCCGCCAGACCCTCCCCGCATGGACTCCGGGGCGCTCGGACGCGGTGTACACCTTCGCCAGTGCCGTAGGCGCGGTGCTGCTCATGGGCAGCCTCCTGCTCCACGAGACGGCACACGCTGCGACTGCCCGCAGGAAGAAGATCGCGGTACAGGATGTGACGCTGTGGGCGCTGGGCGGGATGACCCGGATGGGGCGACCGCAGACCGCGGCGGTGGCTTTCGCGGTGGCGGTCAGCGGGCCGCTCACCAGCCTGGCTGTCGGAGGCGCCGCGCTCGGAGCGGGAATCGGGCTGCACGCGCTGTCCGGCTGGGCGGTGCCCGCCGCCGTTCTGGTGTGGCTCGGCTGGGCGAACCTGTTCCTGGGCGCATTCAACCTCCTGCCCGCTGCGCCGCTCGACGGCGGAAGGGTGGTGCAGGCGCTGTTGTGGTGGCGCACCGGAGACCGGGAACGTGCGGATCGGGCGGCCTCCCGAAGCGGTCAGGTCGTGGGCGTGCTGCTGATGGCCTTCGGCTGGATCTCCTTCCTGCGCGGGGCGCCGGGCGGGCTGTGGCTCGTCTTCGTCGGTCTCTTCATCATGGTCGTCGCCGGCGCGGAACGGCAACGCGCCGTGATGCACACGGCATTGCGGGGCGTGCGGGTGGCCGATGCCATGTCCAGCCCGGTGACCACCGGTGCCGACTGGCTGACCGTCCAGCGTTTCATCGATGAGGTGGCAGTGAACTCCCGCCATTCCGCCGTGCCGCTGCTCGATTTCGAAGGCCGTCCCAGCGGGATCGTTCAGGTACGCAGGCTTGCCGGGATACCGGGAGCGCGCCGGGAGGCGCTGCGCGTGCGCGAGGTGGCGATCCCGCTGTCTCAGTGCGCGGTTGCCGCTCCGAGTGATCTTCTGAGTGAGGCTCTCGACAAGCTCCGCCCGGGTACCGGCATGCGCATTCTCGTCGTGGACGGGGGGCATCTGATGGGGATCGTCACCGCGAAGGACATTTCACGGCTGATGCAGCGGCACACGCTGGGGGGCCAAGGGTCCAAGTGACCGGGTCCCGAAGCGCCGTCGGTGATATGCGCCCTTCGGCCAGGCTCGTCGACGTCACGGAGGCGGGCACGGGCGACGTCCGGGCCATCGTTGGTGCCCTCCACGATGAGTTCGCGGATGAACTCCGCGAGGGCGGCGAAGACGTGGAAGACCAGGCGCCGCCCGGTGTGGTGGTGTTGAGCGACTAGTGGAGCGAGGTGAAGCCGATGCCGCGATTGTGCAGGCAGGAAACGATCGGGATCAGGTCCTGGATGGAGTGGCCGAGCCGGTCCATCGACGGGACGACGAGGGTGTCACCGGCCGCAGGCAGTCCGCGCTTTCAGGAGGCTGCCATGGGGCCGATACCTGCGTAGCCGCCCCGACCGTTAGCGTGGCGCAGGCACACAAGCCCCCGGTGGGAACCGTCGCGCGGCTCACCGTTCCCGTTCCGCCAACTCCTTGAAGTGCTCGAGGTCATTCCGTACGAGGCGTTCGATCGCGGTTGCCTGGGCGAACCCCTTCGGCCCGCCGAACGCTTGCCTGACGGTGCTCGGGTCGTACTCGATCCGGGCTTGGACTCGGGTGTGCTCCCGGTCGATGGGCAGCAGTGCGAACGTTCCCGCCAGGTCGGGACCGCGCGTGGTCTGCCACTCCATCAAGTTTTCCTTGCCGTGGTCGGTGATCTCGGCTTCGAACTCCTGAGCCCGGCCGCCCGCGTCGACGTCCAGGTGCGCCCGGTGCCCGCCCCCCGAACGAGCCTCGCGCACTCCTTCCAGGAATTGCGAATAGGTCTCCACGCGGTGGAGGCAGTCCCAGGCCACATCCATCGGAACACCGATGTCGATCTGTTCTTCGAGAGTGCTCATCGGCCACCTCACAGCTTGGTTCACGGCTTATGGGGCCCTGTCTCCAGTGTGCCCCCCCGGAGGATCGATGGCGGCTGGCGTCAGTGCCGGCGGGCCGGCGGGCCGGCGGGCCGGTGCCGTCCGGCGTCGGGGCGGCACGGGAGCAGGAGGGCCGGGCGGAGGGCGGTGGCGGTGAGGGCGAGGCTAGATGCGGCGCGTTGTCAGCCAGACGAATTGCTCCTCCACCGTGGTCTCATCCGTAGGCTGATCCCGAAGAGGCCGCACACCCGCAGAGGTACGAGCGCGCGGAGGGCACGGAGCCCTCCCGAAGTGGTCTGGACAATAGGCAAGCCCCAGGCCGCTGACCTGGGGCTTCGTATTGGAGCGGGTGACGAGAATCGAACTCGCGCTCTGAGCTTGGGAAGCTCATGTTCTACCATTAAACTACACCCGCGCGGCGGGCCGTGAACGGCAACCGCATCGTCGCACACTGTACCCCATCGATGGCCCCCGGTGTATTTAGCCGCGGGGTCTTTGTGCTGTCCAGGGGGCGGATGCAGCCGATGTCGCCGCCCCGGATGCGGCTGCGGTGTACGGGAGTTGAGGCGTACCGTTGCGTGCGGAGTGCCGTCGGAGTGCCGCATACGGGCCCGTCCCGTTCATCCCCTAATCTGGTCGTTCGTCCGCATTTTGTTGGGGAAGGGACCCGATGGACTTGATGGAGCGCACCGTCGTCCGCTGTGCCGAGGGGCACGTCTTCAGTACCGCTTCGTTCCCGATGCAGCAGCTCGGCGCCGATCGGATCGGGCCCGGGCGGCTCATCCGGTGTCCGCGTTGTGCGCGGCTTCGCAGTGTCGTGCCTGTGGAGTCGGAGCGGTCGGCCAAGCGGTAGCCGGCAGCCGTACGGAAGCCGTGGGGAAGCGGCGGTCGGAGTGGGCGCGCGGGCTGTCCCGATTGGGGTGGGCCCGCGCGCTCTGCGTATCCTCGGTGCGTGCTTCTCTCAGACAAGGACATCCGGGCCGAGATCGACGCCGGACGGGTGCGTATCGACCCGTACGACGAATTCATGGTGCAGCCCTCGAGCATCGATGTGCGGCTCGACCGCTACTTCCGGGTGTTCGAGAACCACCGCTATCCGCATATTGATCCTGCTGTCGAGCAGACGGATCTGACCAGGAAGGTCGAGCCGGAGGGGGACGAGGCGTTCATCCTGCACCCCGGTGAGTTCGTCCTTGCCTCGACCTACGAGGTCATCTCGCTGCCGGACGACCTCGCCTCGCGGCTGGAGGGGAAGTCCAGCCTCGGTCGGCTGGGGCTGGTCACGCACTCGACCGCGGGGTTCATCGACCCCGGCTTCTCCGGGCACGTCACGCTCGAGCTGTCGAATCTCGCGACGCTGCCCATCAAGCTCTGGCCGGGCATGAAGATCGGTCAGCTGTGTATGTTCCGGCTGAGCTCGCCGGCCGAATTCCCGTACGGGAGCGAGCGGTACGGGTCCCGTTACCAGGGGCAGCGTGGGCCCACGGCGTCGCGGTCGTACATGAACTTCCACCGGACGCAGGTGTGAGCGATGAGTGAGGCACGGGAGAACCTGACGTACGAGACGTTCGGCGGGGCGATCCGTGAACTTGCGCAAGCCATCGCCGACGACGGGTACGAGCCCGACATCGTGCTCAGCATCGCCAGGGGTGGCGTGTTCGTCGCCGGGGGACTGGCGTACGCGCTCGACTGCAAGAACATCCACCTGGTGAATGTGGAGTACATTTAGCGCATAGCCGTTGAACTTGGCAAATGTGCAGGTGAGAGCTTATGCGCGGCTACCTGATCTTGTGGTTGGTTGGCGTTGATTACTGCTGATCATGGTCCCTGTGCTGAGTAGGTGCTGAGCGGGACGCAGGGCTCACGGCCGTTGCGTCGACCTCCGCCACGGCGGCGGCGATGTAGGCCGGATGGGGCGTTGCCCTGTGCGTCTGATCGCTGCCCCTGCGTTGATCCCCTCCCGGGTCGGGCAGTGGGTCTTTTCTGTTCCCGCGACCGGTTGTCGCCGTACTCTCGACGCATGGCTGAGCATCTGGGAGACCGGCTCGTTCGTCTGCGCCGACTCGCTGACCTCACGCAAGAGGGACTCGCTGAGAAGTCCGGCGTGTCCTCCGACGTGATCAAGCGGCTTGAGCAGAAACGCAAGCACAGCGCGCGACTGCCGACTCTGCATGCCTTGGCCCGGGGCCTCGGGGTGGAGCTGACCTCTCTGCTCGGGGACCCGCCGGGGGTGCCGTCCACGGGTGAAGTCGACCCGCCCCAACTTGTTGCCGTGCGACGCGCGATCATGCCGCCCCTGTTCGCTCCGCCACCGGAGCCGAACGGCCCCGAGCGGCTGACCGTGCCGCTTCTTCGGCGTGAGATTGCCGACGCGTGGACCCTGTACCACAGCGCGGAGTTCGGCCGACTCATGGAATTGCTGCCCGGCATCATCAATGACGCGCGCTTCGCTGCTGCTGTCGGCAAGGGCGACGAGAAAGCAGCCGGACAGGCCGCGTTGGGCAAGGCGCTTCAATTGGCCGGACACCTCGCAATCCGCCTGGGGAAAACGGACCTTGCGCTGAGCGCGCTTGAGCGGGCGATGAACGCCGCTGAGCAATCCTCTGATCCGTTGCTTGGGCCCATGGTCAGTAACTCCGTCGCATGGAACTACCAGCGGCAAAACCGGCTCGACGACGCGGAGCACCTTGCCGTGTACGCGGCTGACGGGGTTGAGCGTGATCACGGCGACACGGCCGAAGGTGTGCGCGTGTGGGGCGGCTTGCTCATGTCGGCGGCGACGAGCGCGGCACGCTCGGGCGATTACGACACGGCAAACGAAATGATGACGACGGCCGAGAAGGCAACGAAGAGATTGGCCGTACTCCCGCCCCCGGTGAATGGGCGAATGGTGTCTGTCTTCAGTCGCTCGTCCGTACGTATTGAGCGCGTCCGTCTCGCAGTGCAGCACGCGCGCCCCGAGGAAGCTCTTCAACTTGCGAAGGGAATGCGGCTCAGTACCGACACTCCTCCGTCGTGGCGTACGTGGCTCTTGCTCGACGTGGCCCGTGCCCACACAGACCTGGGGAATGCGGAAGGCGCGGTCAAGGCGCTTATGCGGCTCCGTGAAATCGCCCCGGCGTGGATGCGTCACCACACGCTAGCCGTGTCGATCGTGAACGACCTTTGGGCGACGCCGACGCGTCCGCCTGGGCTGCGCAAGCTTGCTGAGTTCCTCGGGGTCACGAGCTAAGGCCGCAGAAGTAGGCCGTTGCGTCCCTGTAGTGCCTCAATGCTCCGCGTGACGATTGGCATTCGCCGTCGACACGAGGGACTAATGATCATGTCGAGAAACGCACGTCAGCGGCTCGCAGCGGCCATCGAGCAATTCGGACACGATGGGCGGCTACTCGTCTTCCACGACCCTGACGACCCGTTGGGTAGCACAGCAGAAGGCGCCGACGAAGCTCCGCACTCCGGCATTGAGCGGGTGCCGGGTCCGGCTCTGAGTTCGAAGGTCTGGCTGGCCAACGCCCGAAGCCGGGGCGAGGTTCTGTGAGTACGCGCTCGGTGGTGCGTCATGAGACGTGGACACTGGAGCCGGACCGTGAGCCGGACGCAGAGCCGACCACGTACTCCATGCAGTGCGCGGTGTGTGAGGAATCCTCGGCGGCCAGTGCGGACATCGGTGGCCCGCAGTCCTGGGTGTTGGCGCACTGCGGCCGGAACCCGTCGCACCACACGTTCCGGGAGATCATCACCCGGCCGTGGCGCACCTGGCGGCACTCATGATGCGCAGTGCGGTGGGCTGGTTAGGCCGCTTCGCCGGACCGTTTCTGATCATCACCATCTCGGTCTCGTGCGGCTTCGTCCTAGGCGTCGCGCTCGCGTCCGGCTCTTCGTTGCCTTAGACCCCCGTCCCCGCCGGATGTAGCTGATCGAGGTGTTCCCCCACACTGAGATAAGCCCCGGCGGGGGCGGGTTTCCCAGGCAGTGGCGCGGTTTGGCACGCCGCCGGCCGTAGAGGCTTGGGACGGGAGCTGCCATGGGGCGAGTGATCATGGCCCCTTACGCTGGCCAGCGATCGGGCAGTCTGTGGACCTGCCCGCAATAGCCCGATCGGGGCCATGATCTTGGAGGCTCGCCCCATGGTGGCTGTCTCAGGCCTCGAAGGCCGTCGGCCCCCGCCCCCACGGGGTGAACCTCGCCGCCAACGCGACGCTCGTGTCAGGTGTGTTGCCGGGGTGCTCGGTACCCGTGAGACAGGCGCTGTGGGCTGACCGGTGACGAGTCCGGGTCAGGATCGGTGGTCAAGTCTCGGAGGCCGTCCGCCCCCAGCCGAGGGCACCCCGGTCCACGGCGAGGGGAACCCGGGGTCTCGTACGGTCTGTCGGTACGGCTCAGAGCGCTGAGCATCGCGGGCGGCTGCCGCTCCGGCGGGACCGGCCGAAGGCCGCATGCCCGCCCGGAGGGCGGCGAGTCCGCCCGGCGCGCCGCAGGCGCGCCCTGGAGTAAGTGAAGACAGTTTCCGCCACGCCTGCCCCGGCTGCCGCGTCGAGCGCTGGCTGGACGGGTGGGCGATGGCACAGGGACGGTGAAGGCCGAAGGGTCGGTGATCCACCGGTTCCGGCAGCGCGCCTCGGATGCCGCAGCAAACACAACCCTGCCTGCCCGGAAACCAATTGGCAGTTGCAAATGCAAATGGAAGTTGAGATGATGGCAGCGCGCGGACACTACTGACGCACTGTCAGCCCACCCCAAGAGGAGCGCACATGATCACGCCCATGCCCTGTTCCTGCGCCTGCTGTGAGGTGACCTGTGCCCAACGTCGCTCGCGACGACTCAACCGACATACCTTCCACGTTCACAAACCCTGCTGCCCGTACCGTAGAACTGCGGCGCGTAGACCGTTTGCGGTCGCTGTCCGAAGCGGAGCGGGACCTGATCCGCCTGGTCAATGACCCCGGTTATGCCCGGTGGCTGGAGCAGATCAGATCCATCGGCGGCTGTGCCCATCCCGTCTACCTGTCCGGCTGCACGATCACCCGGGATGCGGTCACCGGTGAGATCATCTGGGCGTACTCCACTGGCCATGAGCCGGGTGAGCGACTGCCGGTGCGCTGCCGCAACCGCCGTGCCTCGGTCTGCGCCCCCTGCTCCCGCCTGCACGCGGGGGACACCTTCCACCTGGTCCGTGCGGGCCTGTCCGGGGGCAAGAAGGTGCCCGACGCGGTCCGCAACCGGCCCCGGTTGTTCGTCACCCTGACCGCCCCGTCCTTCGGCCCCGTCCACCGGGTCGCCGAGGATGGCGGGCCGTGCCGTCCACGTCGTGACGCCCCGGTGTGCGAGCACGGAAGACTGCTCGGCTGCGGCCTGGTCCACTCCGAGGATGACCGCCTGGCCGGACTGCCGCTCTGTGCCGACTGCTATGACTACACCAGCCACGTGCTGTGGCACACGCACACCGGGAGGCTGTGGGACCGGTTCACGACCGCCGTGCGGCGTCATCTGGCGTCGGCCGGTGGGATACCGCGCTCCCGGCTCGGTGACGACCTGGTGGTCTCCTTCGCCAAGGTCGCCGAGTTCCAGCGGCGCGCGGCCGTGCACTTCCATGCCGTCGTACGCCTCGACGGACCGGACGGCCCCGGAACGTCGCCTCCGGCCTGGGCCACTGCCCAACTCCTCCTCGACGCGGTCCGCCATGCCGCCGCGTCCAGCTTCGTCACTCCGCCCGACTCCGACGCGTACGGCATCGAACGCCTGGCCTGGGGTGCCCAGTTCGACGCCCGCCCCATCCGGTCGTTCAGCGAAGGAGACGCCCTGTCGGATGAGGCGGTGGCGGCGTACGTGGCCAAGTACGTCAGCAAGGGCGCGGCCGAGACGGCTGCCGGGCTGGACTACCGCATCACCAGCCTGGACGACATCCGCGCGGCGGCCGTCAACGGCCACGTACGGGCCCTGATGGGCACCTGCTGGCGCCTGGGCGGCCTGGCTGAACTGGAACACCTCCGGCTCCGGGGATGGGCTCACAGCCTCGGCCACCGAGGCCACATCCTCACCAAGTCCCGCCGCTACTCCACCACCTACGCCGCCCTGCGCGCCGACCGCGCCGCGCACCTCCGCACCGGCACCGGGACCGGGACGGCGAACGATCCGGACACGATCACGGAATCGGCTTGGCGCTACGTCGGCTCCGGCCACACCCCCGGCGCGGCCCAACTCGCCGCCGGAATCGCCGAAGACCACGCGCAGAACCGCGAGATCGGGCGGGAGATCAGGCAGGGAGGCGACTGCGCATGAGAGGAGGGTCGAACCGACTTCTGACGCCCCCTCAGACGGCTGAGTTCTTGGCCGTGCCGCTGAGCACGCTCTACAGCAACTGGCGTACTTGGGGGCTCACGGCATACCGCGTCGGCAAGCATCTCCGGTTCAGAGAACGGGACTTGGAGACTTGGCTAAGCGGGCGCGTTGAGAATCTTAACGTGTAGAATCTTCGTGCTGAGTAACCGAGAGAGGGCAAGGGGGATCGACAGGCATGGGCGCGATCATCAAGCGGTGTGACTGTGTCATCACGGCGTGGGACCGGTGCCCGCATCCGTGGGTGGTTCGCTGGCGTGAGCCTGGCGGGCGCTCGGGGCGGCAGCGTGAGAAGTCGTACGAGCCGGGGGCGGCCGGTAAGAAGCTCGCAGCCAAGTGGGAACGGAAGGTGGAGCGTGACAAAGACACGGGATCGTATATCGACCCCTCGCAGGCTAAGCGGACGTTCGCTGATGTCTGGACTGAGTGGATCAACGCCGGTTCGGATGAGGCTCAGTTAGCGGTGTCGTCGCGTGCTCAGTACCAGAGCATCTACAAGAACCATTACGCCGACTTCTTCGGGTCGCGCCCCATTGGCTCGATTGCCGCAAGCGATATCACCAAGTGGGAAACGCTCCAAAAGGAGAAGGGGTACAAGCCGTACGGCATCCACACGCGTAAGGTCGTCCTCGCCTCGCTCTTCAAGTACGCGTGGTCGGCGGAGATCATCCCCCGAAATCCGTGCAAGAAAGCGGATGCGCGCAAGCGTAAGGGATCGGCATACCGGCCGATCGACCCGTCAGAGGTTCCGACGACTGGGGAAGTCGAAGCGATCTTCGGCAAGATCAAGCCGTATTACCGCTCGACCGTCTGGACCATGGCGGGGTGCGGCCTGCGCGTGGGTGAAGCGCTGGCGATGTGCGAACAGAAGTGGGACCAGGAGACGGGCTGGGCCAAGATCAATGCTCAGCTCTCCTCGTTCGGAGCCAATGAGGGTGCCGGGCGGGGAACGGCGATCCGGGATGAGGTGAAGTGGTCTCGGACCGGTCGCCGGGTTCCGGTGCCTGAAATCGCTGAGGAGTCCTGGCGCGCCCACATCGCGACGTATGGCACCTGGGGTGACGAAGGTTGGTTCTACGAGTCCGAGACGTACGCCGGGCGCTTCCCCTCGCGTACGACGTTCGCCGAGAGGTGGAACAAGGCGATCGAGGACGCCGGGCTGACACACCGTGGCCTCACGCCCAAGTCGCTGCGGCATTACTTCGCCTCGGTGTCCATCGCGGCGGGGGTCCCCATGGCGGAGCTGGCAGCCTGGATGGGGCACGCCAGCAGCAAGACCACAGAGCAGGTGTACGTACATCTGCTGCCGGGTGCTGAGGAGCGGATCAAGGGCGCCGTTGCGCTGGCTGTTGCCCGTGATCTGTCCGAGTCGCTGAGCCGCATCCGCTCGGCGTAGGTGGTGCTGACTCAGCCAGGCGTGCTGAGCTAGTGCTGAGTTGAGGCGCAATGATCGGGCATATTGCCTGGTGATTGCGCCCCTCGGCTTTAATGTGGAGTTCTACACGGGGGTCGGGACCACTCTCGAGATGCCGGTCATGCTCGCGCCCATCCCGAACGCCATTGATTTCTCGAACAAGAAGGTCCTTATCGCCGACGACGTCGCCGACACCGGTAAGACGCTGAAGCTCGTGCATGACTTCTGCGTCGACCAGGTCGCCGAGGTGCGCAGCGCCGTCATCTACGAGAAGCCGCATTCGCTGGTGAAGTGCGAGTACGTCTGGAAGCGCACCGACGAGTGGATCAACTTCCCCTGGAGTGTCCTGCCTGTAGTACGTAAGTCCGGGGAGCCGGTCATTCCGTCGAAGGAAGCCCTCTGACCTGCGGCTGAGATGTGCCAGTCATTCTTGCGTGCCCTCGCTTGGCGCTGAGGAGGCTTGACCTCGGCTACCACCCGGTTGCGTCCGGTTGAGGCAGGCGCCGGGTCATCCGGCTGTGCTCGAGGCTCCAGCTGGGAGCCATGGCACGCGGCAATGGACACCATCAACAAGGTGGCGCGTTGCTCCACGGCGACGTCATGAGGCCCGGGACCAGCGGGCTCTTTCGCATATGGGAACGCTGTTCTCTGTCAAGCCCCGAAATGTAGTGACGTGTCGCGATGGCACAGCTCGGGGCTTACTCGAGAGGCGGGCTTTGACAAAGCCGGTGCATGATCAGTGCCTCCCGGACATGGAGCGATAATGGCCTTAGGGAGGCGAATGAGAAGAATTTTCCATTCCGCGATATCTATGCGGTTGAGGAGAGTGCCGTGAGTTCCCTACCTCCTTCGTCCGAGCGCCCCACCGGCCCTCCCTCCGGTCCGCTGTCCGGCCAGGCCTCAGGTGAGCAGTCGCCGGTACCTCCGCCCCCACCCGGGCCTCCGCCCCCACCCGAGCCTCCGCCACCGGGGTCCATGGGTCCGCCCGGCGAACCGGATGAGCCTCATCGGCGCCGCGGAGGACCCTCGCCCCGGTGGCGGACGCGGAGAACTTTGCTGGCTGCCGGCACTGTGGTGGTGGGTGCCGCGATGGCGGTGATCCTTACGGTCGCCCTCCCCGGCGGGAAAAAGGGCGGTGGGGAGGTCTTCCTCCAGACCGCCTCCGCGGCCGGCTCTGATCCGTTCACCCCGTCGACCGAGACCCAGGACAAGGATGCCGCAGCCTCGTCCGCAAGCCCTGGTACGTCATCGGCCGACGGCACAGGCACCCTCGTCGTCAATGGTTCCCACCCGGGACTGTACGGCGGTACACAGAACGTCGCGAGCTGTGACGTCGAGAAGCAGGTCAAGTTCCTCACGCAGAACGGCGACAAAGGGCGGGCCTTCGCCGGAGCCCTCAACATCCGGCAGCCCGAAATCCCCCAGTACATGCGGTCCCTGACGCCGACTCGGCTGGTCTGGGACACACGCGTCACGAACCACGGGTACAGGAACGGCGCGGCGGCCAGCTATCAGGCCATCCTGCAGGCCGGCACGGCCGTCCTCGTCGACGACCGGGGCGTTCCGCGCGTCCGCTGCGCCTGCGGCAACCCCCTGACTCCGCCCGTCGCCGGCGAGAACAAGCAGAAGTACACCGGCAGGCAGTGGGCGTCGTTCCAGCCCTCCCACCTCGTTGCGGTCATACCCGCCAACCAGCCCATGAAGACCGTGACGATGTTCGACCAGAATCGCAAGGGCTGGTTCCAGCGTCCGAGCGGCGACCTTCAGGGCAAGAGCGACGCAAGGGTTCCCGCCCCGAAGGGCCAGCCTGCCGGAACGCCGTTCCCGGTCCTGCCCCCTCCTGAATCGACAGAGAAGCACCAGGACAAGGAACAGGAGTACCCGGAGAAGGGCAAGCAGAAGGACAAGGACAGCAAGAAGGACCACCCGAAGGACGAGCCGAAGGAGAAGGACAAGCCCAACCAGGAGCAGCCGAAGGAGCAGCCGAAGGAGCAGCCGAAGGAGAAGGACAGCAACCAGGAGCAGCCGAAGGAGAAGGACAGCAACCAGGAGCAGCCGAAGGAGAAGGACAGCAACCAGGAGCAGCCGAAGGAGAAGGACAGCAACCAGGAGCAGCCGAAGGAGAAGGACAGCAACCAGGAGCAGCCGAAGGAGAAGGACAGCAACCAGGAGCAGCCGAAGGAGAAGGACAGCAACCAGGAGCAGCCGAAGGAGAAGGACAGCAACCAGGAGCAGCCGAAGGAGAAGGACAGCAACCAGGAGCAGCCGAAGGAGAAGGACAGCAACCAGGAGCACACTGGCACCGGTTGAGTCGCCGGCCCCGGAGTCGCGGCAGAGCTGAAGGAGTCGCAGAGCAGGAGCTCTGACCTTGTCTGCGAGTACGGACATGGAGAGAAAGGCCCCCGGATGGCGGCGAATTCGAGGGGTCGTTGCAACACTGCTGGTCAGCTGGCTAGGTCCAGTAGCTTAGCGAGGCGCTCGGCTGGGGTTTCCCAGCCGAGCGTTTTGCGTGGGCGGCTGTTGAGTTCGGCGGCCACCGTTTCCAGGTGGTCGGGGGTATGGGCGCTCAGGTCGGTGCCCTTGGGGAAGTACTGCCGCAGCAGGCCGTTCGTGTTCTCGTTCGACCCGCGCTGCCAGGGGCTGGCTGGGTCGCAGAAGTAGACCGGGATGTCGGTGGCGACGGTGAAGGCGCGGTGGGCTGCCATCTCTGAGCCCTGGTCCCAGGTCAGGGACCGCCACAGATGCGGCGGGAGGGTCTGGACGGTAGTGGCGAGCGCGTTGCGGGTGGCGATGGCGCTGTGGCCGGTCGGCAGGTGCACGAGCATCACGTAGCGGGTGGACCGTTCGACCAGGGTGCCGATGGCCGAGCGTCCGTCCTTGCCGATGATGAGGTCGCCCTCCCAGTGGCCGGGGACGGCCCGGTCGGCGGCTTCGGCGGGGCGTTCGCTGATCAGGACCATGTCCTTGATGGCGCGGGAGATGCGCTTGTGGGCCTGGCGCTGCGGGCGCCGGCGGGCCCGGCCGGTGCGCAGGGAGCGGGCCAGTTCCCGGCGGAGTTCGCCGCGGCCCTGGACGTAGAGGGCCTGGTAGACGGTCTCGTGGGTCACGTGCATCTCCGGCCGGTCAGGGAAGCGTGCCCGCAGAGCCTGGCAGATCTGCTCAGGGCTCCACCGCATCGTGAGGTGGTCCTGGATGAAGTCCCGCAGTTCGGGGTTCTGGCCGATCTTGCCGGTCTTGGGGCGGGGCCGGCGGGCGTCGGCCCGGGCCTGGGCGGTGTGCGGCCGGTAGTACCAGCCCCCTTTGGGCATGGTCCGCCGGTTGCGGCGTATCTCGCGGCTGATGGTGGACGGGCTGCGGCCCAGCTCGGCGGCGATCTGCCGGACGGACGCCTTCTCACGCAGCCGGTCGGCGATGTGAATGCGGTCGTGCTCCTGGAGATACCGCGACGGAGCAGGAGGCGGTCCCTCCGGCCCCGGCGGCCCGGGCGTCTGCCCGGGTTCCTGGTAGATCGGAGGGACCGCCTTGCGGCCCCTTTGGTGACCGTTACGCCACTTCTTGCCCGTACGGCGGTCGATGCCGACGATCCGGGCCGCTTCCCGGGTGCTGTAGCCCTGCTCCATGAGCTGGAAGTATGCGGCCCGCTCACGGAGCAACGGCTTGCGCCCCTGCGACTTCCTGTTCTTGCGAATCTCGAAGTCCATCGCACCCCTTGAACTGGGGTGTTGCAACGACCGCTAGAACTGAAGGGCTCCGGGGGCCTCTGCCCGTCCGTAGAAAGTCCTAGATCGTGCCCAGCTTGATGATCGACACGAGTGCGATCAGCTGGATCGCCGACGCGCCCAGCGCCTTCGGCCACGGCAGATCGTGCGACTTGCTCACCATCGACGTGAACAGCGCTCCCGCCGCCACCCATGTCGCCCAGCCCAGGACCTGGACCAGGGAGTTCTCGCCGCCCAGGAAGAGGGCGAAGATCAGGCGTGGGGCGTCCGTGATCGACATGATCAGCATGGAGAGGCCGACCGTCGGCTGCCAGGCGCCGTCGCCGCCGAGCTGGCGGGCCATGGTGTGGGTCACCGCGCCCAGGATCAGGCCGCCAATGACGAATGCGACCGCCGTCGTCAGTACGTACGGGATGGCCGCGGAGATCGTCGCGTTGATCGTCTCCTCGCGGGCCTTGTCGAAGCCGAAGAGCGCGAGCAGTCCGTAGAGGAACGTCACGATCAGCGCCGGGCCCCACACCGGGTAGTCGCGCATCTGCCAGAACGTCGGTCCGGGGCGCAGCACGATGCCGCTCAGCAGCTGCTTCCAGTGCAGACGCGGGCCGGACGGGGCGGCAGCGGCCGCGCCCGCGCGGTAGGTCGCGCCGTCGCCGTACGGGTCCTCGTTGACGCTGAACGCCTGGGTGTGGCCAGGGTTGTTGGCGTACGGGTCACCGTGCGGGGGCTGCTGGTACGGGTCGCCGAAGTACTCCGGTTCGCCGTACGAGCCCTGAGGCTGCTGCTGATGATGACCGCCGCCGGCCTGGGGCCACTGCGGCGGTTGCTGCTGCTGCGCATACGGCGGCACCGCACGGCCGCCCCCGCCCCAGTAGGGCGGCGGCGGTGCCTGCTGCGGTTGCTGCTGCTGCGAGGTGCGGTTGTCCCGGCCGCGTCCGATCCTGAATCCAGCCACGTATTCGAACGTACCTGGTCCCGGAGAGTGAGGTGCTCGACCCAGGGGAACAAGCGGTCCTTTGCTGCTGAGCTGTGACATCCCCTAGGGGAACCCCGGGGGTCTGCCGCACCGCGCTCAGCTGGGCATTCGGCGGGCGTAGGGGCAGCCGTACGGCAGGCGGTCAGGTCAGGTCAGGAAGACCGACGTACTGAAGGTGAGCAGCGCGCGCGTCCGCTCCGCCGCCGGGTACAGGGCCACGACGTCCGCGTGTTCGCCGCGGTGCGTACGTGTCACCAGGTCCGGGCGCTTGTCGCCGTCGAAGTCCGCGTACTCGAGGACGTCGGTCGCCGGGCTTGTCTCGCCGGACGGGAGCGCGGGGCCGGGCGGCAGCCGTACCGGCTTGGTGCGGTACGTGCCGCCCGCGCGGCCGGGGCCGTCGGGGCCGCCGAGCAGCAGCTTCCCTTTGGCCGCCGCGCCCGGCTCGGGGGCGCGGGCCGACACCACCAGGTCGTCGTAGCCGTCGTCATTGGTGTCAGGCTCGGGTGCCGGTGCGGAGAGCGCCGGGCCGCCGCCCGGGACAGGCGCTGTGGCGGCGCGCGGGGCGCCGGCCCGGGTGAAGGGGCCGCGCAGGAAGCTGACGTGGCCCGCCGAGGCGGTGACCGCCAGGTCGGTGCTTCCGTCGCCGTCGAAGTCGCCGCATACGGGGTGGTCGGGCCAGTCGTTGCCGTATCTCGCCTGGTCGGGGATGCGGAGGACGACCGCCTTGCCGCCGAGGCCGGTGGGGGAGCCGAAGAGGAGCTGGAGCGGTACGGGTGGGCGGCCGATGCCGTTGTACGGCGGGTCCGTGGCGACGATCAGGTCCGCGAAGCCGTCCTTGTCGAGGTCGCAGGAGGCCTCGGCGTCGAAGGCGGCGGGGAGGGTGCCGTCGACCGGTGCGGCGTTGGCGCGCGGGGTGAGGATCTGGCGTCGGGCGGGGTCGAGCCGGCGCAGGGCGGCGGTGCCGTAGACGATTCCGATGCCCGCGTCGTCGCCGTGGCTGTCGTCGGGGGCCTTCACCAGGTCGTTCAGTACGAGATCGCGGTGGCCGTCGCCATTGAAGTCCTCGGGGACGCGGCTGCCGGTGCCGTGGGGGACGGGGAGGCGCGGGGTGGCGGCCCGGCCGGCGAGCGGGGCGGTGTCGCCGTTCTTGGCGGCTGCGGGCCGGTCGGGCTCGGGGCCGCTCGTGCAGCCCGCCAGCAGCACGGCGCAGGCGCAGGCGGTGCCCATCGCCGCTGCTGCCGCCGTTCGTATCCGCACAACGCACCCCGTCCGTCTGTTCTGTGCTCAGTCGCCCCACGATGCTCGTTCGGCCGTCGCGGCAGGGCAATGGATCCGCCGTGATCGCAGGCCAATGGTTATGCGGTGGGTAGTTGGACGGTCGCGGAATGCAGCGCAAAGGGCAACAGACACGATAAACCAGGCACCGGACCACCCTGGGGGCCGCGTCGAGCGGCCCGCGGACACGCGAGTACGCACACAAGAGAGCGGCCGGTTCTGCCCCCGAGGCAGATCCGGCCGCTCCCGCGTTACGCAGGGACTACTTCACCGGCTCGGGCTCCGGCGCGTCCTCCGACTCCTCGGCGGCAGCCGGGTCGGCCGGAGGCGTACGCACCGAGTCGAGGAGCAGCTGCGCCACGTCCACGACCTGGAGCGATTCCTTGGCCTTGCCGTCGTTCTTCTTGCCGTTCACCGAGTCCGTGAGCATGACCAGGCAGAACGGGCAGGCGGTGGAGACGATGTCCGGGTTCAGCGAAAGGGCCTCATCCACACGCTCGGTGTTGATGCGCTTGCCGATCCGCTCCTCCATCCACATCCGGGCACCACCGGCACCGCAGCAGAAGCCGCGCTCCTTGTGGCGGTGCATCTCCTGCTGGCGCAGGCCGGGGACGGCGGACATGATCTCGCGCGGCGGCGTGTAGACCTTGTTGTGACGGCCCAGGTAGCAGGGGTCGTGGTACGTGATCAGACCCTCGACCGGCGTCACCGGAATCAGCTTGCCCTCGTCGATGAGGTGCTGGAGCAGCTGCGTGTGGTGGATGACCTCGAACTCGCCGCCCAGCTGCGGGTACTCGTTCGCGATCGTGTTGAAGCAGTGCGGGCAGGTGGCGACGATCTTCTTCGACGACTTGGGCTTCTTCGTCGAGGGGTCCTCGTCGTCCTCGCCGTACGCCATGTTCAGCATGGCCACGTTCTCCTGGCCGAGCTGCTGGAACAGCGGCTCGTTGCCCAGGCGCCGGGCCGAGTCACCCGTGCACTTCTCGTCGCCGCCCATGATCGCGAACTTCACGCCCGCGATGTGCAGCAGCTCGGCGAAGGCCTTGGTGGTCTTCTTCGCCCGGTCCTCGAGGGCGCCCGCGCAGCCGACCCAGTACAGGTAGTCGACTTCGGACAGGTCCTCGACGTCCTTGCCGACGATCGGGACCTCGAAGTCGACCTCCTTGGTCCACTCGACACGCTGCTTCTTGGCAAGGCCCCAGGGGTTGCCCTTCTTCTCCAGGTTCTTGAGCATCGTGCCCGCCTCGGACGGGAACGCGGACTCGATCATCACCTGGTAGCGGCGCATGTCGACGATGTGGTCGATGTGCTCGATGTCGACCGGGCACTGCTCCACACACGCACCGCAGGTGGTGCAGGACCACAGCACGTCCGGGTCGATGACGCCGTTCTCCTCGAGCGTCCCGATCAGCGGGCGTTCGGCCTCGGCGAGGGCCGCCGCCGGCACATCCTTGAGCTGCTCGGCCGAAGCCTTCTCCTCGCCCTCCATCGTCTTGCCGCCGCCGGCCAGCAGATACGGGGCCTTGGCGTGCGCGTGGTCGCGCAGCGACATGATCAGGAGCTTCGGCGAGAGCGGCTTTCCGGTGTTCCAGGCGGGGCACTGCGACTGGCAGCGGCCGCACTCGGTACACGTGGAGAAGTCGAGGATGCCCTTCCAGGAGAACTGCTCGACCTGGGAGACGCCGAAGACGTCGTCCTCGCCCGGGTCCTCGAAGTCGATCTCCTTGCCGCCGCTCGTCATCGGCAGGAGCGCGCCGAGCGCGGTCGAGCCGTCGGCGTTCCGCTTGAACCAGATGTTCGGGAAGCCGAGGAAGCGGTGCCAGGCGACACCCATGTTGGTGTTGAGCGAGACCATGATCATCCAGATCAGCGAGGTGCCGATCTTGATCATCGCGGTGAAGTAGATGAGGTTCTGGAGCGTCGCGAGGCTGAGCCCCTTGAAGGCGAGGACCAGCGGATACGAGACGAAGTAGGCGGCTTCGTAGCCCTCGGCATGGTGGATCGCGCCCTCCAGCCCGCGCAGGGTGAGGATCGCGAGACCGATGATGAGGATGACGTACTCGACGAAGTACGCCTGCCAGGCCTTGGAGCCCGCGAAGCGCGACTTGCGGCCGGCCCGGGACGGCAGGTTCAGCAGCCGGATGGACATCAGCACGACAATGCCGACGACCGTCATCAGGCCGATGAACTCGATGTACATCTCGAACGGCAGGAAGCCGCCGATGACCGGCAGCGTCCAGTCCGCCTGGAAGAGCTGTCCGTATGCCTGCGCCAGCGTCGGCGGCAGGGTGAGGAAGCCGATCGCGACGAACCAGTGGGCGAAGCCCACGATCCCCCACCGGTTCATCCGGGTGTGGCCGAGGAACTCCTTGACCAGGGTGATCGTGCGCTGCTTGGGGTTGTCGGTACGGCTGCCCGCGGGCACGGCCTGGCCGAGCCTGACGAACCGGTAGATCTGCGCGACGGCTCTGGCGATGAGCGCAACGCCGACCACGGTCAGGACCAGCGACACGATGATCGCGGCGAGTTGCATTTGGGGGCTCCTCGGGCCTGCGAGGGTGGGATACGGCGACTTCTACTAAGCGGTAACTTAGTTCAGTCCGTGCTGAGATTACCCACTTATTCCGCCGCACTGTAGCCGCGCACACGGTGATCTGTGTCGCTCAGGCAAGCCTGACCGGGCGGGCCCGGCGGGGACGGACCGGGGGGCGCCCGGCGAAGACGGCCGGGAGGGTCCGGGCCAGGATCAGTAGGTCCAGTCCCAGCCAATACTCCTCCATGTAGTGCAGATCGAGCACGGCCATCTCCTCCCAGGGGAGTTCGGAGCGCCCGCTGATCTGCCAGAGGCCGGTGATGCCGGGGCGTACGCCGAGACGGGCGCGGCCCGCTCTTGTGGCGGGCTCGGACCTCTCCGGTGGCAGCGGCCGTGGGCCGACGAGGGACATCTCGCCGCGCACCACATTGATCAGCTGGGGCAGTTCGTCGAGGAAATGGTCGCGCAGCGACCGTCCGACGGGTGTGCTGCAGCGGGTGCCGGCCCGCCGTGTGCGGAACGTCAGCATCGCAAAGGTGCGACCGCCGAGGCCGGTCCGGTTCTGGCGCGCCAGGACGGGTCCCGGAGAGGTGAGCGCGACCGCCGCGGCGACCGCGAGCAGGAGCGGGGACAGGAGCAGCAGCAGGATCAGACTGCCCGTCAGGTCGACGGCTCGCTTTGCAGGCATGGATACACGCCCTTCATCACGATTGACAGTTATTGATCGTTTTTGCGGCTATGACTTTCGCAGATGGACGCTTTGTGAACCGGTCCGCCACGCGCGCGGACCCCCGCACGGACCCCTGGGTGCAGGGTGAGCCCAGGACTTGGCCGCAAGGGCCGGCAAGGGTGCTCGTAAGGGCCGGATAAAAGTTGAGTGGGGCCGACTCAGGTCTGTTGACTCGATCGACCCGGTCATGCATCCTTGAGCCAGATCCACTCAAGTCAGCTGGAGGAATCGAAATGGCACGTGCGGTCGGCATCGACCTGGGCACGACTAACTCCGTCGTCAGCGTTCTGGAGGGCGGAGAGCCCACCGTCATCACCAACGCCGAGGGTGCCAGGACCACGCCGTCCGTCGTCGCCTTCGCGAAGAACGGTGAGGTGCTGGTCGGCGAGGTTGCGAAGCGTCAGGCGGTCACCAACGTCGACAGGACCATCCGGTCGGTCAAGCGCCACATGGGCACCGACTGGAAGATCGAGCTCGACGGGAAGCACTTCAACCCGCAGCAGATGAGCGCCTTCATCCTGCAGAAGCTGAAGCGCGACGCGGAGTCCTACCTCGGCGAGAAGGTCACCGACGCGGTCATCACCGTACCGGCGTACTTCAACGACTCCGAGCGTCAGGCGACCAAGGAGGCCGGTGAGATCGCGGGCCTGAACGTCCTGCGTATCGTCAACGAGCCGACGGCGGCAGCCCTGGCCTACGGCCTCGACAAGGACGACCAGACGATTCTGGTCTTCGACCTCGGTGGCGGCACCTTCGACGTCTCGCTGCTGGAGATCGGTGACGGCGTCGTCGAGGTGAAGGCCACCAACGGTGACAACCACCTCGGTGGTGACGACTGGGACCAGCGCGTCGTCGACTACCTGGTGAAGCAGTTCGCCAACGGTCACGGCGTCGACCTGTCCAAGGACAAGATGGCTCTCCAGCGTCTCCGCGAGGCCGCGGAGAAGGCGAAGATCGAGCTGTCGTCCTCGACCGAGACGAACATCAACCTGCCGTACATCACGGCCTCCGCCGAGGGCCCGCTGCACCTGGACGAGAAGCTCACCCGGGCTCAGTTCCAGCAGCTCACCGCGGACCTGCTCGAGCGCTGCAAGACCCCGTTCCACAACGTCATCAAGGACGCCGGCATCCAGCTGTCCGAGATCGACCACGTGGTCCTGGTCGGCGGCTCGACCCGGATGCCCGCCGTCGCCGAGCTCGTCAAGGAGCTCACCGGCGGCCAGGACGCCAACAAGGGCGTCAACCCGGACGAGGTCGTCGCCATCGGCGCCGCGCTCCAGGCCGGTGTCCTCAAGGGTGAGGTCAAGGACGTCCTGCTCCTCGACGTGACCCCGCTGTCCCTCGGTATCGAGACCAAGGGCGGCATCATGACCAAGCTCATCGAGCGCAACACCACGATCCCGACCAAGCGGTCCGAGATCTTCACGACGGCCGAGGACAACCAGCCGTCCGTGCAGATCCAGGTCTACCAGGGCGAGCGCGAGATCGCGGCGTACAACAAGAAGCTCGGGATGTTCGAGCTGACCGGTCTGCCGCCGGCCCCGCGCGGGGTCCCGCAGATCGAGGTCGCCTTCGACATCGACGCCAACGGCATCATGCACGTGACCGCGAAGGACCTGGGCACGGGCAAGGAGCAGAAGATGACCGTCACCGGCGGCTCCTCGCTGCCGAAGGACGAGGTCGACCGGATGCGCCAGGAGGCCGAGCAGTACGCGGACGAGGACCACCGTCGCCGCGAGGCCGCCGAGAGCCGTAACCAGGGCGAGCAGCTCGTCTACCAGACCGAGAAGTTCCTCAAGGACAACGAGGACAAGGTTCCCGGCGATGTGAAGACCGAGGTCGAGACCGCGCTCTCCGAGCTGAAGGAGAAGCTCAAGGGCGAGGACACGGCCGAGATCCGTACCGCCACCGAGAAGGTCGCCGCGGTCAGCCAGAAGCTCGGCCAGGCGATGTACGCCAACGCCACGCCCGAGGGCGGTGCCGCTGCCGGTGCCGACGCCCCCGCCGGCGAGCAGGCCAAGGCTGAGGACGATGTCGTCGACGCCGAGATCGTGGATGACGAGAAGGACGCGAAGGGTGGTGCCGCGTGACGGAGGAGACTCCGGGCTTCGACGAGAAGCCCGACGTCCCCTCCGGCGCCACACCTGACGACGCCGCCGAATCCGCCGAGTCCTCCGAGAAGGAGGGCCCGGCGGCCCCGGCAGGGGACGCAGCAATGATCGTCGGCCTGACAGCACAGCTGGACCAGGTCCGCACGGCGCTCAACGAGCGCACGGCAGACCTCCAGCGGCTCCAGGCCGAGTACCAGAACTACCGCCGTCGCGTGGAGCGCGACAGGATCACGGTCAAGGAGATCGCCACGGCGACCCTCCTGACCGAGCTCCTGCCCGTACTCGACGACATCGGCCGCGCCCGTGATCACGGGGAGCTGGTGGGCGGGTTCAAGTCGGTTGCCGAATCTCTTGAGACGGCCGCCGCCAAGATGGGCCTGCAGCAGTTCGGCAAGGAGGGCGAACCCTTCGACCCGACGATCCACGAGGCCCTGATGCACTCGTACGCACCGGATGTCACAGAGACCACGTGCGTCGCGGTCCTGCAGCCGGGGTATCGCATCGGCGAGCGGACCATCCGCCCCGCGCGGGTCGCGGTGGCCGAGCCCCAGCCGGGCGCGGCGCCGAAGGACGAGACGGCAACCGACGAGGAGAGCGGTGGCCCGGAAGAGGGCTGACGCAATGACAGGCCGAGAGGAGGGACGTCGATGAGCACGAAGGACTTCGTCGAGAAGGACTACTACAAGGTTCTCGGCGTCCCGAAGGACGCCACCGAGGCCGAGATCAAGAAGGCGTACCGGAAGCTCGCCCGCGAGTTCCACCCGGACGCCAACAAGGGCGACGCCAAGGCCGAGGAGCGCTTCAAGGAGATCTCCGAGGCCAACGACATCCTCGGCGACCCCAAGCGGCGCAAGGAGTACGACGAGGCGCGCGCCCTCTTCGGCAACGGTGGCTTCAGGCCAGGTCCCGGCGGCCCCGGCGGCACCTTCAACTTCGACCTGGGCGACCTCTTCGGAGGCACCCAGGGCGGGACGCAGGGTGGCGCCGGAGGCTTCGGCGGCGGTCTCGGCGATGTGTTCGGCGGCCTGTTCAACCGCGGCGCCGGCGGTGCCGCGGGTACGCGTACCCAGCCGCGCCGTGGCCAGGACATCGAGTCCGAGGTGACGCTCAGCTTTACCGAGGCGGTCGACGGGGCCACGGTCCCGCTGCGGATGTCCAGTTCGGCGGCGTGCAAGGCGTGTTCGGGCACCGGCGACAGAAACGGTACGCCTCGGGTGTGCCCGACCTGTGTCGGCACCGGCCAGGTCTCGCGCGGCGGCAGCGGCTCCTTCTCGCTCACCGACCCGTGCGTGGACTGCAAGGGCCGCGGCCTGATCGCGCAGGACCCCTGCGAGGTCTGCAAGGGCAGCGGGCGCGCCCGCTCCTCGCGCACCATGCAGGTCCGTATCCCCGCGGGCGTCTCCGACGGCCAGCGGATCCGGCTGCGCGGCAAGGGCGCGCCTGGCGAACGAGGCGGCCCGGCCGGCGACCTGTACGTCGTCGTGCACGTCGGTGCCCACTCCGTCTTCGGCCGCAAGGGCGACAACCTCACCATCACCGTGCCCGTCACCTACACGGAGGCGGCGCTCGGCGGCGAGGTGAAGGTACCGACCCTCGGCGGTCCCCCGGTCACGCTGAAACTGCCCGCCGGGACGCCCAACGGCCGTACGATGCGGGCCCGCGGCAAGGGTGCGGTCCGCAAGGACGGCACCCGCGGCGACCTGTTGGTCACCGTTGAGGTCGCGGTACCCAAGGAGCTGAGCGACAAGGCGAAGGAAGCGCTGGAGGCCTACCGCGAAGCCACCGCGGAGGAGGACCCGCGGGCCGAGCTGTTCCAGGCCGCGAAGGGAGCATGACGCAATGGACGGACGTCGCCGACAGTATTCAGCTGTCAGCAGGGCTTACGAACTGACCGACGAGTCGCCGGTGTACGTGATCTCGGTGGCCGCGCAGCTCTCGGGCCTGCATCCGCAGACCCTGCGACAGTACGACCGGCTGGGTCTGGTCTCACCGGACCGTACGCCGGGCCGGGGTCGGCGTTACTCCGCCCGCGATATCGAACTGCTTCGCACCGTCCAGCAGTTGTCGCAGGACGAGGGCATCAACCTGGCCGGAATCAAGCGCATCATCGAACTGGAGAACCAGGTCGCGGCGCTCCAGCAGCGGATTGTCGAGCTGTCGGCGGCCGTGGACGGCGCGGCGGCGGCGATGCAGCAGCGCGAGGCGCAGGTGCATGCCTCCTACCGGCGCGATCTGGTGCCGTACCAGGATGTGCAGCAGGCGAGCGCGCTGGTGGTCTGGCGGCCCAAGCGTCCCGAGTAGGACCGGAGTTGTACGGCTGAGGGGCCGGAGAGCGAGTCGCTCTCCGGCCCCTCAGCCGTGTGAAACATGAGTGGGGACGCCAGCTTCTTACGTCCCTTCTCATGTTCTCCCAGGTCCCCCGCGGCATACGGATCCCGCCGTTCTCGCCGGCCGCCCCGCCGTGGGCCTCAGCCTTCGTGCTCCAGGATCCCCGACTGTGCGATGAGATAGCCGAGTTGGGTCCGGCTGCCGCTGCCCAGCGAGGAGCCCAGCTTGGCGATATGGGCACGGCAGGTACGGACGTTCATGCCGAGCCGCCGGGCGATGGCCTCGTCCACATGGCCCTCGACCAGCAGCTTGGCGATCGAGCGCTGGACGCCTGTGATGCCGTCGAGCGGGGGGCCGTAGGAGACCTGCTCCTCCCACGGGATGCCGTGCAGCCAGAACTGCTCGAAGACGCCGACGAGATACTCGACGATTCCCTTGTGCCGTAGCTCAAGTGCCGAGAGCCTGTCGCTACTTGCCGGTATGAACGCCACTTTCCGGTCGACAATGATCAGCCGGTCGATGATCTCCTCGAGCGTGCGCACCTCCACGCCGGACGGGCCGACCTGCTCCATGTAGGCCAGGGTGGCCGGGTGGTGGCGGGCCGTGTGCTGGTAGAGCGTCCGCATCCGTACACCGCGGTCGATCAGCGGCTCCACGCGTCGCAGCGCCTTCTCCAGGATGTGCGGCTGTCGCCCGCTGCCGGGCTGCACCGTGAGAAGCTCCTCCGAACACTCTGCGGTGACCTGGTCAAGGGTTGTGTTGATGCGGTTGAGACCCTCGAGGACGGTGATCCCTTGTGGGACGGTGGAGTTCTGAGCACTGAACGCCATGAATGGCTCAAGAGCATCGGTCAGAGCGACAGTTCGACGTCGGCGCTCTTGGATCTCCCGCTCGATGGGGTGTATCAGCTGTGTCAGCGCAGTGGTCGGCGGAACCGGACGGAGCCATTGAGCGTCGTCGGGATCCGGATGCAGTAGGGCGAGATCGAAGAGACAGGGTGTGGGCTCCGCCTCTGACCGGGCTATTCGCCCGGTCCGCAGAGCGGTGATGTACAGATTCTTCCCCGCCTCGCACAGCTCGCCGTCTGCGTGAGGGTGTCCCGTTTCGCCCCCCTTCGATGACATGTGCACCCCCTCAGGCTCCTGCATTACAGGAACATGATGCCTGCCGTCGCTGGTGCAAGCGTTCGGAGTGAGACATCGTCTTATGCGCGGGGGAGGAGGAATGATCAAAAGAGGTGGAGATCACCCATGTCTAGGACGCTTCGTGCTCTTTGTGCTCTTGCCATAGCGGCGGCCGCGCTCGGTGCGGTGGCTTCCGGCGAGCCCTCCTGGGGTAGCTCTCCCGCCGGCGCTGTGACGGCAACCCCCGGCGAACCTTCGTGGGGCTTCGTTCCCGCGGACGCTGTGGCAGCAACGCCCGGTGAGCCCTCCTGGGGTTTCGTCGCAGCAGATGCGGCGCTTACCCCTGGTGAGCCTTCCTGGGGTGTAGCACCGGCGGCTGCCGCGGGCACTCCTGGTGAGCCTTCCTGGGGTGTCGCTCCGGCCCGCACGGACGCATGACCGTTCCACCGGACGACCGGGTCTTCCGGCGTGAAATGGCTACGGCCTACCGATCGGGGTGGCATTTCATCGACCTCGTCACGGCAATCCCCCACCGTGGCGACTCGTTGATGGTCACCCTCTTCGGGGAGCCGATCGTCGTGGCGCGCGAGGAGGATGAGGACGTCCGCGCGTATCGGTGCCTTCGCAGGCCCCGTGGGGCTCCGCAGCCCGTCCGCTGTGCCATCCGGTACGGCATGATTTTCGTCAATCTTGACCAGCGGGATCACCAGCTGGTCGAGCCCGACACCACCGCCACCCCCCGCAGTGCCTGAGCGGTTCCCCCGTCGTTTTAAATCGCTCAGGTGCTTCCCCCACACAGCGGCGCCATCGTGGACCTGAAACACGATGGCGCCGCTGTGCTTTTCCCGTACGGGGCTTCTCCCGTGCGGAAGCGGGACGGCCGACGGCAGCCGCGTCCCTCAGCCGCGTCCGTCAGCCGCGCCCCAGCGCCCGGTCCAGGGCGATTTCGATGAGCACCCGGTCCGGGTTGGGCGCCGGCATCCGCTCGTAGCGCTCCGCGTAGCGCCGTACCGCGTCCTCGATGAGCTCCGGCTCCGTGCGTACGGTCGCCCGCCCCTCCAGCGTCGCCCAGCGCCCCCTGTGGACCTGACAGACGGCCACGCGCGCCCCGCCCTGCCGGTCCGCGGCCAGGATGTTGGCCACCTTCCTGCTGCTCTTGTTGGTGATGATGCGGGCGAGCCCCGCCTCGGGGTCGTACGTCACGCCCACCGGCACGACGTGCGGGCTGCCGTCCGGACGCTGTGTCGTGAGTGTGCACAGATGGTATTCACGCCAGAACGCGAGGTACTCGGGACCGGGGTTGCGTACGTCGATGGCCATGGTCTGCAGGGTAGTGGCGGCAATGGTTCGCGTCGGCATGTCCTGGCCCGCCCATACTTGAGTGAAGTAGACTCAACTTAGTGCAGGTTGAATGAGTCAGTGTTGAGGGAAGAGTCCCTACAGCGAGGAGGAGAGGCCGCAGTGGACGCCGAGCTGACCAACAAGAGCCGGGATGCGATCAACGCCGCCACCACTCGGGCCGTGTCCGAGGGGCATCCCGATCTGACCCCCACGCATCTGCTGCTCGCGCTGCTCGCGGGCCAGGACAACGAGAACATCACCGATCTGCTGGCCGCGGTCGAGGCCGACCAGGCCGCCGTACGGTCCGGGGCGGAGCGTCTGCTGGCCGCGCAGCCCAGCGTCACCGGGTCCACCGTCGCGCCGCCGCAGCCCAACCGCGAGCTGCTCGCCGTCATCGCCGACGCAGCGCAGCGGGCCAAGGAACTCGGGGACGACTACATCTCCACCGAGCATCTCCTCATCGGAATCGCCGCCAAGGGCGGGCAGACCGGGGAGGTGCTGGACCAGCAGGGGGCCACGGCGAAGAAGCTGCTGGCCGCGTTCGAGACGGTAAGGGGAGGGCGCCGGGTGACCACCCCCGACCCTGAGGGGCAGTACAAGGCGCTGGAGAAGTTCGGTACGGACTTCACCGCCGCGGCCCGCGAGGGCAAGCTCGACCCGGTCATCGGCCGGGACCAGGAGATCCGTCGCGTGGTGCAGGTGCTGTCGCGGCGTACGAAGAACAACCCCGTCCTCATCGGTGAGCCCGGCGTCGGGAAGACCGCGGTCGTCGAGGGCCTCGCCCAGCGGATCGTGAAGGGCGACGTGCCCGAGTCGCTCAGGAACAAGCGGCTGGTCTCGCTCGACCTCAGCGCGATGGTCGCGGGTGCGAAGTACCGCGGTGAGTTCGAGGAGCGGCTGAAGACCGTCCTCTCCGAGATCAAGGAGAGCGACGGCCAGATCATCACCTTCATCGACGAGCTGCACACCGTCGTGGGCGCCGGCGCGGGCGGCGACTCGTCCATGGATGCGGGCAACATGCTGAAGCCGATGCTGGCGCGCGGCGAGCTGCGCATGGTCGGCGCGACGACGCTCGACGAGTACCGCGAGCGGATCGAGAAGGACCCCGCGCTGGAGCGGCGGTTCCAGCAGGTGATGGTCGCCGAGCCGTCCGTGGAGGACACGATCGCGATCCTGCGCGGGCTCAAGGGCCGGTACGAGGCACACCACAAGGTGCAGATCGCGGACTCGGCTCTGGTCGCCGCCGCGACGCTCTCGGACCGGTACATCACCTCGCGCTTCCTGCCGGACAAGGCCATCGACCTTGTCGACGAAGCCGCCTCCCGGCTCCGTATGGAGATCGACTCGTCGCCTGTCGAGATCGATGAACTCCAGCGCTCGGTCGACCGGTTGAAGATGGAGGAGCTCGCCCTCAAGAACGAGACCGATCCGGGCTCCATGCAGCGCCTGGAGAAGCTGCGCCGCGACCTCGCCGACAAGGAGGAGGAGCTGCGCGGCCTCACCGCGCGCTGGGAGAAGGAGAAGGAGGGCCTCAACCGCGTGGGTGCGCTGAAGGAGAAGCTCGACGAACTGCGCGGCCAGGCCGAGCGGGCCCAGCGCGACGGCGACTTCGACACCGCGTCCAAGCTGCTGTACGGGGAGATCCCGGGCCTGGAACGGGAGTTGGAGGAGGCGGCGGAGGCCGAGAAGGAAGCGGCCAAGGACACCATGGTCAAGGAGGAGGTCGGCCCGGACGACATCGCGGACGTGGTCGGCTCCTGGACCGGGATCCCGGCCGGGCGGCTGCTCGAGGGCGAGACGCAGAAGCTGCTGCGCATGGAGCAGGAGCTGGGAAGGCGGCTGATCGGCCAGACCGAGGCGGTGCGGGCGGTGTCCGACGCGGTCCGGCGCACCCGGGCCGGGATCGCCGACCCCGACCGGCCGACCGGCTCGTTCCTCTTCCTCGGCCCGACCGGTGTCGGCAAGACCGAGCTGGCGAAGGCCCTCGCCGACTTCCTCTTCGACGACGAGCGGGCCATGGTCCGCATCGACATGAGCGAGTACGGGGAGAAGCACTCCGTGGCCCGGCTGGTCGGCGCTCCTCCCGGGTACGTCGGCTACGAGGAGGGCGGCCAGCTCACCGAGGCGGTGCGGCGGCGTCCGTACTCCGTCGTGCTGCTCGACGAGGTGGAGAAGGCGCATCCCGAGGTCTTCGACATCCTGCTCCAGGTCCTCGACGACGGCCGGCTGACGGACGGGCAGGGCCGGACGGTGGATTTCCGCAACACGATCCTGGTCCTGACGTCGAACCTCGGCAGCCAGTACCTGGTCGAGCCGCTCACCTCGGAGGAGGAGAAGCGGGAGCAGGTCCTGGAGGTGGTCCGGGCGACCTTCAAGCCGGAGTTCCTGAACCGGCTGGACGATCTGGTGGTCTTCTCGGCACTGTCCCGCGACGAGCTCGCGCACATCGCGAAGCTCCAGATCGACCGCCTCGCGCAGCGCCTCGCCGAGCGCAGGCTCTCGCTGGAGGTCACCCCGGCGGCGCTGGAGTGGCTGGCCGACGAGGGCAACGACCCGGCGTACGGGGCGCGCCCGCTGCGCCGTCTGGTGCAGACGGCGATCGGCGACCGCCTCGCGAAGGAGATCCTCGCGGGTGAGGTCGCGGACGGCGACACGGTACGGGTGGACCGTTTCGAGGACGGCCTGATCGTGGGCAAGGCGGGCTGAGGCGGTGCGGGGGCCGTCTTGCCGAGGCGAATGGCTCCGGCCGGAAATGTCAGACTGCATCGGATCGGGTGAGTCGGGGGTTGCCATGCCCCGCCGGACATGGGAGAGGATGGCGGGAACCGTACGAAGGGAAATACACGGTGACCATCGATCCGTCCTCGATTCCTAATTTCGGGGGCCAGCCCCAGCCGCAGGCCGCAGGACCGGCGGGCCCCGTCGTTCCCGATCAGGACCTGGTCAAGCAGCTCCTCGATCAGATGGAGCTCAAGTACGTCGTCGACGACGAGGGCGACCTCGCCGCGCCGTGGGAGGAATTCCGCACGTACTTCATGTTCCGCGGCGAGGAAGACCAGCAGGTCTTCTCGGTGCGGACCTTCTACGACCGTCCGCACGCCCTTGAGGAGAAGCCCAAGCTCCTCGACGCGATCGACGACTGGAACCGCCGCACCCTGTGGCCGAAGGTCTACACGCATATCCACGACGAGGACGAGGACGCACCCAGCACGGTCCGCCTCATCGGCGAGACGCAGATGCTGATCGGCATGGGCGTCAGCCTGGAGCACTTCGTGTCGTCGACGGTCAGCTGGGTCCGGGCCTCGATCGAGTTCGACAAGTGGCTCGTGGAGCAGCTCGGCCTGGAGCCGTCGGACGAGCAGTCCGCCGACGAGAAGCCCGCCGACGACGAGGCCTGAGCGGCCCCCCGGCAGCACCGGCTACGGCGCCAGCGGGGACAGTGTCACCAGATACGTCCCGTAGGCGAACGACAGCCCGGCCAGCGCGACGGTCACCACGACCGCCGCACTCGGCCGGGCTTTCGTCATGACGCGGGCCACCGGCAGCAGCAGCGGAAAGGCCGGCAGCAGAAAGCGCGGCTTGGACTCGAAGAAGCCGGAGCCGCCGACCGTGATCAGCACCAGCACGATGGTGTAGACGAACACCGCCAACGGCGGCCGCTCCAGAGCGAACAGCACGAACAGGACCACCGCCGCCGCGACGATCAGCAGCGCCACCACGGGTGGGAACATCGCCGGGCGCAGCACGATGTCGCGCACCACCTTCAGCGCTCCGATCCCGAAGTCGAAGCGCGAGTTCCAGCCGCGCTGCACGGCGAAGTACCCGTCCAGCGGGTCGCCCTTACGGAAGCCGACGAAGAGCACATAGCCGCACCAGCCGAGCGGGGCCACGGCCGCGCCCGTCCAGATCCGCCACCCCGGGCGCTCGCCCCGCCGGTACGCCTTGGACACCTCGTACGCCGCCACCGCGAGCACCGCCGCGGCCACCGCGATCCCGTTGGGCCGGGAGAGCCCGGCGAGTGTCGCGAGCGTGCCCGCCCACACCCAGCGGCGGGTGAGCAGCGCGTACAGCGACCAGGCGGCGAACGCGGTGAGCACCGGCTCCGTGTACGCCATGGAGAGCACGATCGAGTGCGGCAGCAGGCCCCAGAGCAGGACCACCGCGGTCGCGATGCGCCGCCCGCTCAGCCGCTCGACGACCGCGTAGATGCCCCAGGCGGCCGCCGCGGCCGCGGACCAGGAGAGCAGCAGCCCGGCAGTGCCGCTGGTCACCGGCAGCAGGGTTGTCACCCCGCGCAGCAGCCCCGGGTAGAGCGGGAAGAACGCCAGATCGCTCTGGACCGAGCCGTCCGGCCAGCGCAGGACGCGGCCGTAGCCGTGCTCGGCGATCAGCATGTACCAGTCGGAGTCCCAGGCACGGGCCACGAGCATCCGGGGCGAGCGCCCGATGTGCCAGGCCCAGCCCGCCATCACCAGCAGCCCGGCCAGCCGCGCCGCCGCGAACAGCCCCAGCGCGGGGGCTGCCCTCAGCAGCGCGGTGCGCCAGCGGGGAGCGGGCCTGGCAGCCGCCGCCGCTGCGCTGTCGAAAGTGTCGGCGGACAGGGTGCACCTCCGGGCGCGCGCAGGGGGTCGGTCAACCCGACCTTGTGCCGCCCAAGGCGCACGCGCGAGCGCTGCGCAGCAGATGGTGCTGGTTCTTACCCGGTCGGCTGAAGGTGTGCGTGTCACTCGTGACAGCGGGCGGTTCAGCCGTTACTGAGCCCCTTCAGGCGGGTCACGGCCTCCTGGAGCACCGACTCACGCTTGCAGAACGCGAATCGGACGAACGGCGCGCCCTGGTCGCGGTGGTCGTAGAAGACCGCGTTCGGGATGGCGACGACCCCGCACCGTTCCGGCAGCGCCCGGCAGAAGGCGAAGCCGTCGTTCTCGCCCAGGGACCGGATGTCGGTGGTGACGAAGTACGTGCCCGCCGGGCGGTAGACCTCGAAGCCGGCATCCACCAGACCCGCGCTCAGCAGATCCCGCTTGGCCCGCAGACCGTCCCGCAGGTCCTCGAAGTACGTGTCCGGCAGCCGTAGCGCCTCGGCCACCGCGTACTGGAACGGCCCCGCCGACACGTACGTCAGGAACTGCTTCGCCGACCGGACCGCCGTGACCAGCTCGGGCGACGCCGTCAGCCAGCCGACCTTCCAGCCGGTGAACGAGAACGTCTTGCCGGCCGAGGAGATGGTCACCGTGCGCTCGCGCATCCCGGGGAAGGAAACGATCGGGACGTGCTCGCCGTCGAAGGCGAGATGCTCGTACACCTCGTCGGTGACGACGAGCAGATCACGCTCGACGGCGAGTGCGGCGATCGACGCCAGCTCCTCGCGCGTGAGCACCGTGCCGGTCGGATTGTGCGGCGTGTTGAGCAGGATCAGCCGGGTCCGGTCGGTGATCGCGTCCCGCAGTTCGTCCAGGTCGAGGTGGTACGAGCCGTCCCGCGGCCGCAGCGTCACCGGTACCCGCGTCCCGCCCGCCAGCGCGATGCACGCGGCGTACGAGTCGTAGTAAGGCTCCAGCGCGATGACCTCGTCGCCCGGCTCCACCAGCGCGAGCAGCGCCGCCGCGATCGCCTCCGTCGCCCCCGCCGTGACCAGGACCTCCGTGTCGGGGTCGTACGACAGGCCGTACCGCCGCTGCTGGTGGTCGGTGATCGCGGTGCGCAGCTCGGGGACCCCGGGACCCGGCGGGTACTGGTTGCCACGGCCGTCGCGCAGCGCCCGTACCGCCGCCTCCCTGATCTCCTCGGGGCCGTCCGTGTCGGGGAAGCCCTGGCCGAGGTTGATCGACCCGGTCCGTACGGCCAGCGCCGACATCTCCGCGAAGATCGTCGTGCCGAATTCCGCCAGCCGGCGGTTGAGCAGCGGTCGTGGTCCGGGTTCGCGTCCAGTCATGGTCGACATCCTGTGCCCAAGCTCTGGAGTTGCTCAAGTCTGCTTTGGGTCTTCGGAGCCGGGGGCATCCCCCTCTCACACAAGAAGCGGTCACGCAAAGACGCGGGGGGCTCGCTTCGGGGGAATGGAAGGACGGTGAGAGCAATGGCAGCTTTCTTCGGGATTCTGATGGCCGTATTCGTCTTCGCTGTGATCATGGCCAGCAGGGCACACGCGAAGAAGAACAACAAGGTCAGGACGGTCAAGAGCCGTCGGCGCAGCGGGGCCGGGGGCAGCGGTGGCAGCTGGTGGGCGGGCGGCGGCGGCGCGTCCTGCGGCGGCTCCTCGTCCTGCGGCGGCTCTTCGTCCTGCGGGGGTGGCTCCTCGTCCTGCGGTGGCGGGGGCGGATGCGGTGGCGGAGGCAGCTGACACGGGGCAGCCGGTCCGCGACCACTGAAGGCACCCGGCGGGTGAACTACCGCCGGGTGCCTCCTTGTTGGCTGCTCCGTCGGCCGCCGCGCGGCTCGCTCCACGGCTCACCGTTGTCGACCCTGGCGGCCCTTTTCTGTTGAACAGTTGAACTGTAAGGCCCCCGAGGGGATGGAAACCCAACCAAGTTGGGTAAAAGCGCTGTGGGTGCCGCGTAGTTCATGATTCCCTCGCTGTTGGAACCTGTAGGAACCATCCAGCCCCTCGTTCCTCATGTGGACCCGAGCAGGCGTTCCCCGCTTTCTTGACCTTCCCCCCTCCGGGGCGCCCCCGGTCCACGTGTCCACCTGCCGAAGCGTGTTTGCGGAGCCGACCCATGCTCACGACCCTCAAGACCGCCTATTCCGATACCAGTGCCGACGACCTCGCCTGGGCGTTGGGCCGGGAGCCGCTCCCTGCCCTGGCCGTACTCGATCTCGAACTGTCCGGTGCGAAACTGCAGTTGAGACTGCTGGGCGCCTCCCATCAAGTGCTGCTGGAGGAGGAGCGGGGCAACTGCTCCGAGACCGTCGCCTGCATGCGCGGCAGCAGCACTCCGCTGCCGCTCGGCGTGGCCAAGCGGCTCGGCGACTGGGAGTACGAGTTCGCGGCCCATGTCGAAACGCTCACGAAAGGGTCGTTCGCGGGGCGCGCGCAGGAGCTGCTCGCGCTGGTCGCCGACCACCCGAACGGACTGGCCGGCACCTTTCCCGGCTCGCCGCACGCGTTCACCGCGATGCTGGCACAGCGGTTCGACGACCAGGTGCGGTGGCGCACCTGGCACGCCTATCCGCAGGAGGGGCGCCTCGTTGTCACCCGAACGCGTGTCGGTGCCCGTATGCCGGCCCTGCTGTAGTCGCACCCTTGTGGGTGACAGAGTGAAGGTGTGCAGTGACGTAGCGTTACAAACATGATCGACCAGCGGCCGACCTCACCGCCCGAGAGCGTGCTGCGGCTGCCCGTCCGCCCGGCCGCCGGCCGGTATCTGGTGCTGGTCGCGGTCTTCGTCTGCGCCGCCTGCGGGCTGGTGTACGAACTCGAACTGGTCGCCCTCGCCTCGTACTTGATCGGCGACTCCGTCACCCAGGCATCCGTCGTCCTCTCGGTGATGGTCTTCGCGATGGGCGTCGGCTCGCTGCTCGCCAAGCGGCTGCGCTGCCGGGCCGCAGTCGGCTTCGGTCTGCTGGAGGCCGCGCTGGCCCTGATCGGCGGCTGCTCGGCCATGGTGCTGTACGCCTCCTTCGCCTGGATCGGCGAGTCCCGGTTCGTGCTGGTCGTGTTCTCCCTGGCCATCGGCGTGCTGATCGGCGCCGAGATCCCGCTGCTGATGTCCCTGATCCAGCGCATCTCCCGGCGCGACGCGGAGGGCACGGTGGCCGATCTGTTCGCCGCCGACTATGTGGGCGCCCTCGTCGGTGGACTCGCCTTCCCGTTTCTGCTGCTGCCGTGGCTGGGTCAGCTCATGGGCGCGCTGCTGACGGGAGCCGTCAACGCGGTGGCGGGCGGGCTGCTGGTGCTGTGGCTCTTCCGCCGCGATCTGACGACCCGTTCGCGCTGGTGGCTGCTCGCCGCCAATGTGGCGGTGCTCGCGGTGCTGGCGGCCGCGGCGGTCCTGGTCGACGACTTCGAGCGGGCTGCGCGCAGCGCGGTCTACGGGCACCAGGTGCGGGTCGCCGTCCACACCGACGTACAGGAAGTCGTGCTCACGGGCGGCCGGTCGGGGCCGCCGGATCTCTTCCTGGACGGTCGGCTGCGTGTCAGCGGGCGCGACGAGTACCGGTACCACGAGGCGCTGGTCCACCCGGCGATGCGCGGGCCGCACGCACGCGTACTGATCCTGGGCGGCGGCGACGGGCTGGCGGCGCGCGAGGCGCTGCGGTATCCGGATGTCCGGTCCGTGACCGTCGTCGAACTGGACCCGGGCGTCGTCCGGCTGGCGCGCACGGACCCGGCGCTCGCCACGCTGAATGCCCACGCCTACCAGGATCCGCGGGTGCGGGTCGTCCCGGCGGACGCCTTCTCCTGGCTGCGTGCGCCCCAGGGGACGTACGACGTGGTGATCTCGGACCTCCCCGACCCCGGCATCACTCCCAGCACCAAGCTGTACTCCCAGGAGTTCTACGGGCTCGCCGCACGGGTCCTCGCGGACGGCGGGCGGCTGGTCGTGCATGCGGGGCCGCCGGCCTCCCGTCCGCACACCTTCTGGACGGTCGACGCGACGCTGCGCGCGGCCGGGTTCGGCACCCGGCCGTACAGCGCTACCGGCCGGCTCCCGGGATTCGCCGCAGGACCGGACCGTGTGACGGGCGCTGCCGCCGCGTCGCGTGACTGGGGGTTCCTGCTCGCCGTCGTGGGCCGGGTCCCGCGGCTCGGACTCGACGCCGAAGTACCGCGGCTGCGGGCACTGGGCCCGTCCGCGCTCGCGGCGGGGGTGCGCGCCGCCGAGCGGACCAGGCTGCCGGACCTGCCGCCGTCGACGTTGGTGCACCCGCGGTACACGGACTGAGTACGGACTGCGCAGTACACGGACCGAAACGCTGACGTAGCGGTCCTGCCTGGGTAGGCTCGGCTCCCATGGAGCATGAGGTGTTCGTTCCGCTTCCGGCAGAGACCCTCCGACAGGCGCTGCGGGACCCCGCGCGGGTCGCCCGCTGCGTCCCCGGGCTCCAACAGGCCGCGGAGGAGTCGGCCGGCCCGCTCTCCGGGCGTCTGAAGATCCGGATCGGCGGGCACACAATCACCTACCGGGGCACCCTGCGCATTGTCGAGCAGGGCGACATCTTTGCTGTCGAGGGCGAGGGCGTGGAGGCGCGCGGCACGGGCTCGGCCAAGGTGACCCTGACGATCCGTCCGGAACCCACCGACGGCGGTACGAGGCTCTGCTTCACCGGGACGGCCGGCGCGGAGGGCAGGCTGGCGGAGCTGGCCGACTCGACGACGGCATCGGCCGCGCACCGGCTGCTGGACCGGTTCGCCGACCGGCTCGCCCTGACCGCGGAGCCGACACCGGAAGAGCTGGAACAGCCGGTCGACGGCGGCGAGGCCCCTGCGGACGCCGCGAAGCCGTCCGTGTTCGATGCGCCCGTGCCGCCGCCGTCGCTCGACCCGGTCGCCGAGGAGCAGTTCGACGCAACGGATGTGCCGGACGTGCCCGGCGCACCGGACCTGCCTGCCGTACCGGACGTGCCAGATGTGCCGGAGGTGCCCGACGCATCCGAAGCACCGGAGCTGCAGGAGCTCCCCGCCGTCCCCGCCGAGCCGCCCGCCGAGGCCGCACACGCCCGCCGCACCATGATCGGGCGCAGCGCCGAAGAGGTCGACCACGCCCCGCCGCGCGGCCGCTACGCCCCTACGCCCGCCCCCGACGCGGGCACCGCCGGCGCGACCCTGCGCTGGCTCGCGCCCGCCGCGGCCCTCGCGCTCGCCTCCGCGGTCGTCGTCGGACGGGTGCTGCGCCGCCGCAAGTAGTCGCCGGTCGCCAGTACTGTCGTCGTGTGAGTAGCAGCGAAGAAAACATCCGGCTGGCCGCCGGAGACGTCGAGTTGACCGTGCATCCGCAGAACGGCTGCCGCATCGCGAGCCTGCGCATCGGCGGCACCGAGGTGCTGCGACAGGGCGAGCGGTACGGCTCCTTCCCGATGGTCCCCTGGTGCGGCCGCGTCGGGAACGGCCGGTTCAGCAACGGAGACGTACGGCATCACCTGCCGCTCAACTCACCGCCGCACGCCATCCACGGCACGGGCCGCGACACTGCCTGGCACACCGCCCGCGCGAGCAAGAGCGAGGCGGCCTTCACCTATGACCTCGCCGACCCCTGGCCGTACGGCGGACGCGTCACTCAGGCCTTCGAACTGGCCGAGGACTCGCTGATCCTCACCATGGGCGTCGAGACGTACGAGAACTCCTTCCCGGCCCAGGCCGGCTGGCACCCGTGGTTCCTGCGCAACCTCGGCACCGGTGAGGACGCACGGATCGACTTCACGCCCGAGTGGCAGGAGGAGCGTGGCCCCGACCATCTGCCCACCGGCCGGCGCGTCGCCCCGCTGCCCGGCCCGTGGGACGACTGCTTCGGGATGCCCGACGGTGTCTCGGTCAAGCTCACCTGGCCGGAGCAGCTGGAGCTCACGGTCACCAGTCGCGCCCAGTGGGTCGTCGTCTACGACGAGGAGGGCGAAGCCATCTGTGTGGAGCCGCAGTCGGGCCCGCCGAACGGTCTCAACACCCACCCGCAGCTGGTCACCCCGATCGAGCCGCTGGAGATCGCGACCACCTGGGCCTGGCGCCGCCTTTAAGCTCATGGGCATGACTGACGTACGTGCTGAGCTGCTCCAGCAGATCAAGGACAAGGCCGTGGTGCACGGCAAGGTGACCCTCTCCTCGGGTCTTGAGGCCGACTGGTACATCGACCTGCGCCGGATCACGCTGGACGGCGAGGCCGCGCCGCTGGTCGGCCAGGTGATGCTCGATGCGACCGCCGAGCTGGACTACGACTGCGTGGGCGGTCTGACGCTGGGCGCCGACCCGGTGGCGACGTCGATGCTGCACGCCTCGGCGGCGCGCGGGCAGCGGCTCGACGCCTATGTCGTACGCAAGACGGGCAAGGCACACGGCATGCAGCGCCGGATCGAGGGCACCGACGTCAAGGGCCGCCGCTGTCTGGTCGTCGAGGACGTCTCGACCACCGGCGGCTCCCCGCTGACCGCCGTCGAGGCGGTACGGGAGGCCGGCGGCGAGGTTGTCGCGGTCGCCGTGATCGTGGAGCGGGGCGCGGCTCCGGCCATCGCCGAGGCGGGGCTGCCGTATGTCAATGCGTACTCGCTCGATGAGCTCGGGCTCGCCTGACCCTCCTTCGCCGACTCGTGACCTAGGTCCCGAGACGCGCTCTGACCTGCGATGACGTCGAGGGGCGTGCCGTTTCACGTGAAACAGCACGCCCCTCGCGCAGGTCGGCGACCCACGCGGGGTGGAGCCGCGCGCAGAGTCTGGAAAGATGGGCGCCGACGATGACGTCGCCCCCAGGTCAGGGCCAAGCACCACATACCCGCACATCACAAGGAGCGGACACATGCCCATCGCGACTCCCGAGGTCTACAACGAGATGCTCGACCGGGCGAAGGCAGGCAAGTTCGCCTACCCGGCTATCAATGTGACCTCGTCCCAGACCCTGCACGCTGCGCTTCGCGGCTTCGCGGAGGCCGAGAGCGACGGCATCGTCCAGATCTCCACCGGTGGGGCCGAGTTCCTGGGCGGCCAGTACAAGAAGGACATGGTCACCGGCGCGGTCGCGCTCGCCGAGTTCGCGCACATCGTCGCCGCCAAGTACGACATCAACGTCGCGCTGCACACCGACCACTGCCCGAAGGACAAGCTGGACGGCTATGTCCGTCCGCTGCTCGAGATCTCCGCCGAGCGCGTCAAGGCCGGCCAGAACCCGCTGTTCCAGTCCCACATGTGGGACGGCTCGGCCGAGACCCTCGCCGACAACCTGGCCATCGCCCAGGAGCTGCTCGCGCAGGCCGCCGCCGCCAAGATCATCCTCGAGGTCGAGATCACCCCGACCGGCGGCGAGGAGGACGGCGTCACCCACGAGATCAACGACGAGCTGTACACCACGGTCGACGACGCGCTGCGCACCGCCGAGGCGCTCGGCCTGAGCGAGAAGGGCCGCTACCTGCTGGCCGCCTCCTTCGGCAACGTCCACGGCGTCTACAAGCCGGGCAACGTCGTCCTGCGCCCCGAGCTGCTGAAGGACCTGCAGCAGGGTGTCAGCGAGAAGCACGGCCTGAAGGCCGGAAGCCAGCCGTTCGACTTCGTCTTCCACGGTGGATCCGGCTCGACGGTCGAGGAGATCGCCACCGCGCTGGAGAACGGCGTCGTGAAGATGAACCTCGACACCGACACCCAGTACGCCTTCACCCGCCCCGTCGCGGACCACATGTTCAAGAACTACGACGGTGTGCTGAAGGTCGACGGCGAGGTCGGCTCCAAGAAGACCTACGACCCGCGCACCTGGGGCAAGGCGGCCGAGGCCGGTATGGCCAAGCGTGTCGGCGAGGCCTGTGCCGCGCTGCGCTCGGCGGGCACCAAGCTCAAGTAAGCGGCTGGGGCAGCCGGCCCAGGCCGGCAGCCCGAACAAGCGTCATCCGTACGCCGGGCCCGGCACCCCTTCCCGGGGTGCCGGGCCCGCGGCATGTGGGAGGACTCACCGTGAGCTATGACTTCGACACTCCCGTCGACCGGCGCGGCACCTGGTCCGTGCAGTGGGACGGCGTCGCGGACCGGTTCGGCGTGGACGGGCTGCTGCCCTTCACCATCTCCGACATGGACTTCGCGTCCCCGCCCGAGGTGCTCGACGCCCTTCAGCGGCGTATCGCGCACGGGGTCTTCGGCTACACCGACTGGCGCCACGAGGACTTCCTGTCCGCGATACGTGACTGGTTCGCCGGCCGCTACGGCACGGACATCGACACCGACCGGATCGTGTACGGGCCGTCCGTGCTCAACCAGCTCTCGCAGCTGCTGCAGATGTGGACCGGGCCGGGCGACGGCGTGGTCGTCCACACCCCGACGTACGACGGCTTCCTCAAGGCGATATCGGGCCTCGGGCGGGAGCTGCGCGGGGCACCGGCCGGCGACACGGCGGCCCTGGAGCGACAGCTCGCCCGCCCGGACAGCAAGGTGCTGGTGCTCTGCTCGCCCCACAATCCGACCGGCAGGGTGTGGACGGAGGCCGAGCTGACGGAGTTCGCGCGGCTTGCGGCGGCGTACGACGTCGCGGTCATCAGCGACGAGATCCATGCCGACTTCGTACACACCGACTTTGTGCCCGACGGGCGGCGCCATCTGCCGTGGACGCGGTTCGGGGCAGGTCGCTGGGCGCTGATCACCTCCGCCACCAAGGCCTTCAACTTCCCGGCACTCAGTGGTTCGTACGGGATCATCGGCGACGCGGACGACCATGCGGCGTTTCTGCGCCGGATGCAGACGGGCGAGGGGCTCGCCTCGCCCGCCGTACTGTCGCTGACCGCGCACATCGCCGCGTACCGGGACGGTGGGCCGTGGCTGGACCGGCTCAACGCCTATGTGGCGGGGAATCTGCGCCTCGTCGCCGAGCGGCTCAACTCCGCGTTCCCGGAACTTCGCTGGCAGCCGCCGCAGGCGGGCTATCTGGCCTGGATCGATCTGCGGCCGCTCGGCGTCGACGACGCGGCGCTGCAGCGGGAGCTGATCGAGCGCGAGAAGGTCGCGATCATGCCGGGCACGACGTACGGCTCCGACGGCTTCGTACGGTTCAACGTCGGGTGCCCCCGTGCCAAGGCGGAGCAGGGCGTGGACGCTCTGATCCGTGCCCTCCACCGGCTGGCCTGAGCCGCCCGGCCCGGGGATGATCCGGGTATGGACAACAGGCCGGGGGAGACAAGTCCGGAGGAGAGGAACTCGGGGCGGAAGAGCCCGGGGCGGAAGAGCTCAGGGCGGAAGAGCTCGGCAGGGATGAGCCCGGGTGAGAAGACTCCGGGTGGCATCAGGCTGTCCACGGCCACCGGCCGCTGGGTGATTCTGACGACGGTGCTCGGCTCCAGCATGGCCCTGCTGGACTCGACCGTCGTCAATGTCGCACTGCCCCGCATCGGGGAGGATCTCAACGCCGATATGGCGATCCTCCAGTGGACCGTCAACGCCTACATGCTCACCCTGGCCGGGCTGATCCTGCTCGGCGGGGCGCTCGGCGACCGCTTCGGGCGGCGGAAGATCTTTGTGCTCGGCGTGGTGTGGTTTGCGCTTGGCTCGCTGCTCTGCGGGCTCGCGCCCAATGACCTTGTGCTGGTGGGCGCCCGCGCGCTGCAGGGCGTCGGCGCGGCGCTGCTCACGCCGGGGTCGCTGTCCCTGATCCAGGCGAGCTTCCACCCGGACGACCGGGCCCGCGCGGTGGGGCTGTGGTCGGGGCTCGGCGGTGTCGGCGCGGCGGTCGGTCCGTTCCTCGGCGGCTGGCTGGTCGACGGGCCCGGCTGGCGCTGGGTGTTCCTGATCAATGTGCCGCTGGCTGCGCTGTGTGTGCCGGTGGCGCTGAAGCACGTGCCGGAGTCGCGCGATCCACAGGCCCACGGCCGCTTCGATGCGCTGGGTGCGGTGCTCGGAGCCGCGGCGCTGGCGCTGGTGACGTACGCGCTCATCGCGCCGTCGGTGTGGGCAGGCCTCGCGGGTGTGGTGGTCGGGGTGGCCTTCGTCCTCGTCGAGCGGCGTCGGCCCCTTCCGATGCTGCCACTGTCGATCTTCGCGAACCGGCAGTTCACCGCGGCCAATCTGGTCACGTTGTGTGTGTACGCCGCCTTCAGCGGGTTCTTCTTCCTGACCGCCCTGCAACTCCAGGTGGTGGCGGGCTATTCAGCACTCGGCGCCGGTACGGCACTGCTGCCCACCACCGTGCTGATGCTGCTGCTTTCGGCGAAATCCGGGGAGCTGGGGGAGCGGATCGGCCCGCGTATCCCGCTCACCGTCGGCCCGCTGCTCTGCGCGACGGGCATGATGCTGATGCTGCGCGTCGGCGAGAACGCCTCGTACGTACGTGATGTGCTGCCCGCGATGCTGGTGATGGGCATGGGCATGGTGACCCTGGTCGCGCCGCTGACCGCGACCGTCCTGGCCTCCGTGGAGACCGCGCGGGCGGGGCTCGCGAGCGGCATCAACAATGCGGCGGCCCGCGCGGCCGGTCTGCTCGCTGTGGCCGCGCTGCCGCTGCTGGCCGGGATGGGCCCGGAGGCGTACCGCTCGGCGGCGGAGTTCGACGCGACGTTCCAGCGGGCGATGCCGATGTGTGCGGGGGTGCTGGTCGTGGGCTCGCTGATCGCCTGGTCGACGGTGCGGAAGCCGCTGCCGGAGGCGGCGCGGGCCCGGCCCGAGTGCAGGATGAACTGCGGGCTGTCGTCGCCGCCGCTGGAGCCGACCGCCGTGGTCAGTACTGAGCCGGGTCGATCTGGTTGAGGATCCAGATGAGCTCGGGGTCGGTCTGGTAGTGGAAGACCAGGGTCTGCTTCTTCCGGTACGCATTGATCCTGGTGAGGAACTCGCTCGCGGTGATCGCCTTGCGCTGCCCGGCGGGTGCGAACGGCGTGGTGACGGTGATGTGCGCGTTCTCGTTCAGCGGGAACGCGCGTGCCGTCCCGCCGGTGGCGGTCCAGGTCGCCCTGTCCTTGCCGTGGCAGGTGAAGTGCCCCTCGCGGATGACGAGCCGGCCGGTCCGCCCCGTGCCGGAGCCGCTGTGGACCTGGATGTACGGGCCGTGGTCGCCGCCGCAGAGATCGCCGTCGTACGGGAAACCGTCCGTCCCGCCGGCCGGGGCCTGCTGGGAGGGGGGTGGGGGCGCGGTGGGCGGCTCGGGTTCGCCGGCCCCGCCGCTCCCGCTCGTACCGCCGTCGCCACCGCCGCCGTCGCTGGAACCGGCCGAGCCGCCTGAACCGCCGGAATCACCCGTGGCCGTGCCGCCCGTGCCCGCACCGGCGGTCGTGGTCGGACCCGGTGCCGGTGAGCCCGCTGAAGCGCTGCCGGGGGGCTTCGCGGACACCGACGGCGAGGGCGTCGCGGGCGCGGGCGACGTCGAGGACGTCGAGGACGTCGAGGACGGAGACAGCGAAGGTGGGGCCGACGGCGGGCGCCAGGCCTCGTCGTGCCAGCCCTGGCCGCCCGGTTCACCGCACCCCGTCACCAGGCCCAGGACGACGACCGCCCCCAGTGCCATGGCCTTCCACCCGCCCGTGACCCTGCCCATGACAACGATGGTCGCCCCCGTCGTAGAGCACCCGCACCGCTTCCACGGATTCCCCACCGACCTGTGACACTGGAGCCCATGTCCATCCATGAAAACCTGCTCGGGGGACCTGCCCCGACCCACCTGCCCGACGACCCCGAGCCGCGCGAGCTCCTCGCGACCGGGGCGGCTCCCGCCGACGTTGCCGCCAAGTACCCGACCTCGTCGCTGGCCTGGGCACAGCTCGCCGACGACGCGTTCGAGAACGGCCGCATCGTCGAGTCGTACGCCTACGCGCGCACCGGCTACCACCGCGGCCTCGACTCGCTGCGGCGCAGTGGTTGGAAGGGCCACGGCCCGGTGCCGTGGGAGCACGAGCCGAACCGCGGCTTCCTGCGGGCGCTGCACGCGCTGGCCCGCGCCGCGCAGTCGATCGGCGAGCAGGCGGAGTACGAGCGCTGCTCGACGTTCCTGCGGGACTCCTCGCAGACGGCGGCCGACACGCTGAGCTGATGGAAAATGAACCGAAGGCCCGTATCCCCCGTCTGTACAGATGGGGGGCGCGGGCCTTCGGCCGCTAACGATCGTCCGCACTGACAATTCGCACGCACCGGCGATTGAGGTGGTGGACGTTCTGTTGGGCAGTCGCAGCCAGAACCAGAACCAGAACCAGAACCAGAACCAGAACCAGAACCAGAACCAGAACCAGAACCGAAGACGCAGCAGTAGCCGCAGCCGCCGAAAGCAGGCGGCCCGCCCCCCGCTCGCGCGCATACTCCTGCTCGGCGCGGCCCTCGTCGCCCTCTTCCTCGGCGGCGGCGCGGCCCTCGCCCACTGGCGCGGCACCGCGGAGCCCACAGCCCAGGCGGCCGATGACACCGTCCGGCCGGACGTAACGCCGTCCGAGGCCCCGGAGGCCGTCGATCTCGAGCCGCGCACCACCCCCTCGACGCCCTCGCGACACCGTCCGCCGGACGCCGAGCCTCCGACGCGGCAGAAGAAGCCGCCCGCCGAGGTCCCCGCCTCCGGCAAGGGCACCTTCACCACCGCACAGGCCTCCGGCAGCGCGGCCGGCTCGGGCCCGCTGCGCCGCTACCGCGTACAGGTCGAGGACGGCGTCGACATCTCCTCGAAGGAGGCCGCCGCCGAGATTCAGCAGATCCTCGCCCATCCGCGCGGCTGGGCAGCCCACGGCAGGGGCTCCTTCCAGCTGGTCACCTCGGACGCCGACTTCGTGATCAGGATCGCCACCCCGGCCACCGCGGACAGGCTCTGTCTCGAGCAGGGCTTCGACACCCACGGCGAGCTGAACTGCGAGACCGCCGACGGTGTCGTGGTGAATCTGCGCCGCTGGATGCTGGGCTCGCCGACGTTCGCGGGGTCGCCCGCCGAGTACCGGCATCTGATCATCAACCATGAGATCGGGCACGAGATCGGCATCCGCAAACACCTGGGCTGCGCGGGCCCGGGAAAGCCCGCGCCGGTGATGATGCAGCAGATCAAGGGGCTGGACGGGTGCCGTTCCAATGCCTGGCCGTACGACGAGAACGGGACGTACATCACAGGCCCGACGCTCTGACCCGCAAAATGACCACCGGCTTATGATGCCGGTGGGGACCGGGGCTCCCGAGCCAACAGGAAGGGGCGGACCGCTACCCGGACACGTCGAGGAGACAGCGATGTCACATGACGCGGCCCCGAATCTGGATTTCGCGGGCACGACTCCGTACGAGGACTATGTCCAGGCGGACGTTCTCACCCACCTGCAGCATCCGCTCTCGGACGATCCCGGAGAGATGGTCTTCCTGGTCACCACCCAGGTGATGGAGCTGTGGTTCACCGTCATCGTCCACGAGTGGGAGACGGCGGCCGGCGCGCTGCGGGAGGACAATCTCCCCGTCGCTCTCGCCGCGCTGAAGCGCAGCACGTACGAGCTGGAGTCGCTCAACGCCTCCTGGGAGCCGCTCGCGCACCTCACCCCCGCTCAGTTCAACTCGTACCGCAGTGCTCTGGGCGAAGGCTCCGGCTTCCAGTCGGCGATGTACCGGCGGCTCGAATTCCTCCTCGGCGAGAAGTCGGCGTCGATGCTGGTGCCGCACCGGGGCGCGCCGCGGGTGCACGCGGAGCTGGAGAAGGCGCTGCAGGAGCCGAGCCTGTACGACGAGGTGCTGCGGCTGCTCGCGCGGCGCGGGATGGCGGTTCCGTCCGCTGTCCTCGACCGGGACCTCTCGCAGAGGTATGAGCCGTCGGCGGAGATCGAGGAGGTCTGGGCCGCGGTGTACGGCGGTGCGGACCAGGACACCGAGCTGGTGCGGCTGGGCGAGGCGCTGACCGATGTCGGCGAGCTGGTGTGGCGCTGGCGCAACGACCATCTGGTGGCGACCCGGCGGGCCATGGGCTCGAAGTCGGGCACGGGTGGTTCGGCGGGCGTGGCCTGGCTGGAGAAGCGCGCCCGCAAGAACGTCTTCCCCGAGCTGTGGACGGCGCGCAGCCATGTCTGAGTCACTGGCCGGGAAGGCCGCGGCGCTGGACGCCGCAGATGAACTGGCCGGTGCGCGCAAGCTGTTCGCGCTCGACGAGACCGTGTACCTGGACGGCAACTCGCTGGGCGCGCTGCCTGCCCATGTGCCGGCGCGGGTCGCCGATGTGGTGACCCGGCAGTGGGGCGAACTGCGGATCCGCTCGTGGGACGAGAGCGGCTGGTGGACGGCGCCGGAGCGGATCGGCGACCGGATCGCGCCGCTGGTGGGCGCGGGGCCGGGGCAGGTGGTCGTCGGCGACTCCACAAGTGTCAACGTCTTCAAGGCGGTCGTGGGCGCGATACGGCTCTGCGAGCGCACCGGCGATCCCTCCCGTACGGACATCCTGGTCGACGCGACGACGTTCCCGACGGACGGCTATATCGCCGAGTCGGCGGCCAGGATGACGGGCAAGCGGCTGGTCCCGGTCGCGCCTGCGGACCTCCCGGCGGCGCTCGGCCCGAACACGGCGGTGGCGCTGGTCAACCACGTCGACTTCCGCACCGGCCGCCTCCACGACCTGCCGTCCCTGACGGCGGCGATCCACGAGGCGGGCGCGCTGGCGGTCTGGGACCTGTGCCACAGCGCGGGCGCGCTGCCGGTCGGTCTGGACGCCCACGGCGTGGACCTGGCGGTCGGCTGCACCTACAAGTATCTGAACGGCGGCCCGGGGTCACCGGCGTATCTGTACGTCGCCGAACGCCATCAGGCAGCCTTCGACTCCCCGCTGCCGGGCTGGAACTCGCACACGGACCCGTTCGCGATGACGTCCGCCTACGAGGCGGCACCGGGCGCGGTACGGGGCCGGGTCGGGACACCCGACATCCTGTCCATGCTGGCGCTGGAGGCGGCGCTGGATGTGTGGGACGGCGTATCGATCGACTCCGTGCGGGCGAAGAGCCTGGCGCTGACGGACTTTTTCCTGGAGTGCGTCGAGTTGTACGTCCCCCAGGGCCGCGTCACTTCCCTGACCCCGCTGGAGCACGCGTCGCGCGGCAGCCAGATCGCGCTGCGCTGCGAGCAGGCGCCCGCGGTGATGGAGAAGCTGATCGCACGGGGCGTGGTGGGCGATCTGCGCCGCCCGGATGTGCTGCGCTTCGGGTTCACACCGCTGTACGTGGGCTTCGCAGACGCGGAACGGGCGGCGTCGGTACTGGCGGAGGTACTGGCGGAGGTACTGGCCGGGATACCGGCCGCCTGACGCTGTGACGATCTGATCAGCGGGGGCTGGTACCGTCCCCGCTGGTCAGGTCAATTCCGCCGCCCTGTCGGAAGGTTGGAGCAGCAATGCCGGACCCCGCCGCCCGTGACGCCGCCGAGAGCGACTCCTTGTTCTCGCATCCCGTCGTCGCGCCGGATGCCTCCGCCGCGTACGGCGAGCACCCCGACCAGGTCGTGGATTTCTACGCACCCCGTGGCGGGCTTGTCGGCGTGCCGCTCGTCGTCCTGCTGCACGGCGGGGCCTGGCGGGCGCCGTACGACCGGCAGCACGTCACTCCCTTCGCGGACTTTCTGGCCCGGCGCGGGTTCGCCGTCGCCAATGTCGAGTACCGGCGCGGCAGCGAGATTCCGCAGCAGCGGGGGAGCGAGCCCGTCGCCGGGCGGTGGCCGGAGACCTTTGACGATGTCGCCGCCGCGATGGACGCGCTGCCCGGCCTGGTGAAGGACGTCCTGCCGCAGGCCGACGCCCGGCGCACCGTCGTCACCGGGCACTCCGCCGGCGGGCATCTCGCGCTGTGGGCCGCCGCCCGGCATGTGCTGCCGGCCGGCTCGCCGTGGCGGCCGGCCGGGCCGCCCGCGCTGCGCGGCGTCGTCGCGCTCGCGCCGGTCGCGGACTTCGCGAAAGCCGTCGAGCTCGGTGTGTGCGGCGGGGCGGTGACACAACTCCTGGGCAGCGAGGCGGAGTTCGATGCGCGCAGTGCGTACGCGGACCCGGCCGCACTCCTGCCCACCGGCATCGCCACCACCGTCGTACAGGGCCGTACCGACATCGTCGTGCCGTACGCCGTCTCGGAGGCCTATGTCGACGCCGCCGCGAAGGCCGGTGAGACCGTCGGGCTGACGCTCCTCGAGGACGTCGGGCACTTCCCGCTGATCGACCCGGCAGCGGATGCGTGCGCCGTCGTCGCGGAGGAGATCGCTCAGCTGGCCTGGTAGCCACGGGGCCCTGCCCGTACTCGTCATACCTCAGAGCTACGTCACAGGTGCGTTCCCCAGCGGGACGCCGACCACACGCCAGGATTCATAACTTCTGTTCCGAGAGAAAGCATTCAGCACTCGGAACGGAAGGAAAGCCATGGCGTCCCGCCTGCGTCGTACCTTGCTCGCCGCGCTCGTCACCGCCGCGGTGACCGTGCCGGTGTCGGCGGCGGCGCGGCCCGCCGCCGTCCCCGCGCCCGCACCGGCCACCCTCGCGCCGCTCACCGCCGCCGAACTCCCCCTCCTCGGCGACAGGTTCGCGGCCGGCCGCGCCGACATCCGCGCGGCCGCGGAGACGGCCGCCGACCATGGCGATCAGGGGCGGGCCGCCCGGCTGCGCGTCATGGCGGACCCCGCGCGGCATTTCCTCTCCTTCGACGGGCGGGACGGCGGCCGCACTGCCGAGGTCTTCGGCGATCTGGCGCGTGCCGAGCGGATCGCCGTGCTGGTGCCGGGCTCGGACACCAACCTCGATACGTACGAGCGTTTCCGGGCCGGCGCTGTCGCCCTTCACGACGAGCTCGGCGGCCGCGCCGCAGTCGTCGCCTGGCTCGGCTACGCGACGCCGGGAACCGTCAGCCCCGAGGTCCTGACCGAAGGGAGGGCGGACGATGCCGCCGCGCAACTGCAAGAATTTGTAGGGGAGTTGAAAGGGGCCAAGCCGGGCTCGCGAGTGTCGCTGCTCTGCCATTCGTACGGTTCCGTCGTCTGCGGACGCGCCGCTCCCTCCCTCGACGTCGCCGACATCGCCCTCTACGGCAGCCCCGGCGCCGGTGCCGACAACGTCGCCGACCTCCACACCTCCGCCACGGTCTGGGCCGGACGCGGCTCCGACGACTGGATCGCCGACGTCCCGCACGTCCGGCTCGACATCCTCGGCACCACCCTCGGGCTCGGCGCCGACCCCGTGTCGGACGGCTTCGGCGCCCGCACCTTCGCCGCCGGTGACGGCGGGCACAGCGACTACCTGAAGCCCGGCTCCGTATCCCTGAAGAACCTCGCCCGGATCGCCCTCGGCCGCGCAACGGAGGTCACTCATGCATGACTCACGGCTGCGTGACCTGGCACGCCGTATCGACGCGGCCACCCCTCCCGACCGCGATCGCGCCCTCGACGCGCTGCGCGCCCTCGCCATCCTCGGTGTCGTCCTCGGGCACTGGCTCGTCTCCGCCCTCGTCATCGACGGCGGCGCACTGCGCGGCGCGAGTCCGCTGGAGCATCTGTCCCAACTCGCCCCGATCTCCTGGATGTTCCAGACCCTCGCCGTGTTCTTCCTGGTCGGCGGGCAGGTGGGTACGTCGAGCTACGCCTCGGCCCGCGCCAACGGCACGACCTACGGGCAGTGGCTCGGTGTCCGAATGTCCCGTCTCTTCCGGCCGGTCGCCGCCGTACTGATGCTGTGGACCGTGGCGGCCGTGTGCATGCTCGCCTCCGGTACCGGCCTGGACACCGTGACCACCCTTCTCAACCTTGTCCTCTCACCTCTCTGGTTCCTGCTGGTCTTCGCGGCGCTCACGGCGGCGACGCCGCTGGTCGCGAGGCTGCATCCGCTGTGGCCGCTCGCCGTCGTCCTGCACATCGACCTGTTCCGCTTCGGCCTGGGCGGGCCTGCCTGGCTGGGCTCGATCAATGTGGCGGCGGGCTGGCTGGTCCCGTACTGCCTGGGCGCGGCGTGGGCACGCGGTGAGTTCCGCTCCCGTACCAGCGGCTGGGTACTGCTCACCGTCGGCGTTGCCGCCACCGTCGGGCTGGTCGTGTTCGCCGGGTACCCGGCGTCCATGGTCGGGGTGCCCGGTGCCGAGATCTCCAATCTCAACCCGCCCACTCTGGCCGCCGTGACCTTCGGTCTCGCCCAGTGCGGGGCGGCGTTGCTGCTGCTCGGCCCGCTGCGCCGGGTGCTTCGAAGGCCCGTGGCATGGGCGGCGGTGGCGCTGGTCAACCTCTCCGCGATGACGGTCTTCCTGTGGCACCAGACCGCGATGATGGCGGTCACCGCGACCGGCCTGCTCGCGGGCACGGCGCTGCCCGGCCTGCACACCGTGCCCGATGGCCCCGGCTGGGTGCTCGCCCGGATCGCCTGGCTGCCGGTGTTCGCGGCCGCGCTGCTGGTGTGCTGGGCCGCGTTCCGTACATACGAACAGCGACGGCCCCGGAAAGGAAGCCGGGTCGTACGGACCCACGAGCCCGCCCGGGAACGGGAGATGGGCCGTGTTTAGGGTTGACGCCGTGGACAACGACGACAAGGCGCGCCTGGCCCCGGCGGCCAAGAGCCTGCGGTCGTTTCCGCGCACCCTCCGTGAGGACCTGTGCACCCTCGCCGCCGACCCGCTGCCGCGCATCACCAAGGTGCGATGGCTGGCCTGGTTGCCGCACGTCATGGTGGTGTGGCTGTCGATTCCCCTCTTCCTCGCCAACAGCGATGAGCTGGAACACCGCTCCGGCCCCGGCGCGCAGTACGGGTTGCTGCTCGCGGCGTTCCAGTCGGGCGCGCTCATCCTCGCGATGTTCCGTCCGGTGCCCGCCTGGTGGCTGTCCCTGGTCCCCACTCTCGTCGTCGCGGTCGGCGAGCCGAGGCCGGACGATCCGTGGCCGTGGCCCGTGACCGGGATCCTCGCGCACGCCGGCGTCCTGCTCCTGCTGTCACTGCGCGTACGCCCCCGGGTTGTGGTCGAGGCGCTGCTGCTCAGCTGTCTGACGGGCCTGGTCCTCGAGGGGATCGGCGACCGCCCCCACGACACGACGGCCCCGGTGGCGGCGCTCGTTTTCACCGTCGTCGTGATCGTGGGCGGATCGCTGCGCGGCCGCCGCGAGGCCCGCACCAGGCTGGTTGAGCAGGAGGTGCTGACCGCGGAGGAACGCGCCAGGCGCACGCTGCTGGAGGAGCGGAGCCGTATCGCACGCGAGCTGCACGACGTGGTCGCCCACCATATGTCGGTGATCTCCATCCAGGCGCAGGTCGCGCCGCACCTGGTCGAGGATCCGTCCGATGAGCTGAAGGAGAACCTCGCGGGCATCCGCGAGAACGCCGTCGACGCGCTGACCGAACTGCGCCGGGTGCTCGGCGTACTGCGGTCCGAGAACCCCGAGCCGAACGACGAGTCGCAGACCCCGCAGCCCACGCTGGCGCGGCTCGGCGCCCTCGTCGACAACGTCCGCAGCGCGGGCCTGACCGTCACCACCGAGGTCGACGACGGTACGCGCCCGCTGTCGCCGGGCATCGAACTGTCGGCCTTCCGCATAGTCCAGGAAGCGCTCAGCAATGCGATGCGGCACGCGCCGGGCTCGATGGTGCGGGTGCGGATCGCGTACGACCCGGCCGGGCTGACGGTCAAGGTCACCAACACCGCGCCGGCCGGGCCGGTCCCGGCATCCCCGGGCGCCGGCCACGGTCTGCTCGGCATGCGCGAGCGCTCCACGATGCTGGGCGGCGAAGTGACGACCGGCCCTACGGCCGACGGTGGGTACGAAGTGACCGCCACGCTCCCGTTGAACGGGACCCTATGAAGGACAGAGCATGACGATCCGCGTGATGGTCGCCGACGACCAGGCGATGGTCCGGCAAGGCTTCACGGTGCTGCTCAACGCCGAGCCCGGTATCGAGGTGGTCGGCCAGGCCGTGGACGGCCTCGACGCCGTCGCCAAGGTCGCCGAGCTCGACCCCGATGTCGTTCTGATGGACATACGGATGCCCGAACTCGGCGGCATCGAGGCCACCCGCCGGATCACCCAGGCCCCGGACGCAACCGTCAAGGTCCTCGTACTCACCACCTTCGACCTCGACGAGTACGTCTACGAGGCGCTGCGCGCGGGTGCGTCCGGCTTTCTGCTGAAGGACGCCTCGGCCGCTCAACTGGCCGAAGCCGTAAGGGTGGTGGCGGCGGGCGACGCGCTGCTCTCGCCGAACATCACCAAACGGCTGATTCTGGAGTTCTCCCGGACCCTCGGCGCACCGCGGGCCCCGCTCAAGGAGCGCGTCGGAGGTCTGACGGAGCGTGAGACCGAGGTGCTCGCGCTGATCGCTCAGGGTCTGTCGAACGCGGAGATCGCCCAGCGGCTGGTGGTGGCGGAGCAGACGACGAAGACGCATGTGAGCCGGATCCTGCTGAAGCTGGGGCTGCGGGACCGTACGCAGGCGGCGGTCTTCGCGTACGAGACGGGTCTGGTACGCCCCACCGGTTACTGAGTCCTCTTGAGGCACCGTTCGCCGGCCGGCTCAGCGCCATGGCCCACGAGGGCGACATCGGCGCCGTCGCGGCAGTCGCTCTCACCGGGACCGGCCACCGCGACCGGGCGTATGTGGTCACAGGCAGAGGGTCATGGGCCGCCCGGCGCGAAGCTTCGCCGCTTGGGCGGCCGATCACGCCGACATCCTCCGGTCCTCGTCGCACGCGGTGAGCAGGTAGTACTCAGGACGGACGCGGCAGGATCCGTAGCGATGCTGACGACCGCGTCCGTCCTTCCGCTTACCGTTCTGTACGTGACCGAGAAGACCCGCAGCCCCGAGTACCGCCTGGCCTTGGGCGCGCTGAGCGGCCTCCGCCAGGACCTGTTCCATGACGCTCTCGCCTACCGCCCGCTGCACCCGATGCGAACGGACGGGCCGCTCACCCGCCGTCTCCCCGGCCGGATACGCGACGCCGCCGCCTGGACCCCGCACGCCGCCGTGGTCGTCCTGGCGATGTTCGTGCTCTCCATGGCGTACGTCTCCGGTGACAGCGGGGGGGCCGGGGCGGAGTTTGTACTGACGGGGTTCATCCCGGCGGCCGCAGTGCTGATGACCTTGGTCAGGCCGGTCGGCGCCTGGTGGCTCTCGCTGCTCAGCACCCCCGTGGTCGCCGTCCTCGCTGGCTACTGGGACGGCTGGCCGTGGACGCCCGGCGGCTTCCTCTCGCATCTGACGGTGATGACGGTGGTCGCGATGCGGACCCGCCCGCGGGCCGCAGGCTGGATGTGGGCGCTGACGGCGGCATACGGCTTCTTCGCCGAGGTCGGTCTCAGCGGTCGGTACGGCGGCTCCGACACTCCCCAGATGCTCTTCGTCGCCGCCCTCGCGCTGCTGGTGGTGACCGTGCTGCACGTCCGCCGCGAGGCGCGGCAGGAGGTCGCGGCGCAGCAGACCGTGACAGCCGTCGAGCGCGACAAGCGCACGCTGCTGGAGGAGCGCACCACCATCGCCCGCGAGCTGCACGATGTCGTCGCCCACCACATGTCGGTGGTCGCGATCCAGGCGGAGGCCGCGCCGTACCGCGTGGAGAATCCGCCGCCCGAGCTGGAAAAGGCCTTCGCCACCATCCGCGAGAACGCGGTGGCCGCGCTGACCGAACTGCGCCGAGTCCTCGGTGTCGTACGGGCGGAGGACTACCAGGCCCCCGACGCGCCGCAGCCGGTGCTCGCCGATATCGAGAACCTGCTCGCCAATGTCCGCGAGGCGGGTCTGGACGTGCAGAAGACGATTACGGGCGCGGTCCGCGCTCTGCCGCAGGGCGTCGAGCTGTCGGCGTACCGGATCGTCCAGGAGGCGCTCAGCAACGCGCTGCGCCACGCGCCGGGTTCGACGGCGAAGGTCGAGATCTCCTACGTCCTCGGTGGCCTTGGTCTGCGGATCGCCAACACCGCCGCACAGAGCCTGGTCAAGCCCTCGCCGGGGGCCGGCCACGGCATCACGGGCATGCGGGAGCGTGTGACGATGCTGAACGGCGAGATGACCGCGGAGCCCACGGAGGAGGGCGGCTACGAGGTGACCGCCTTCATTCCCGTCGCTGTGATCGAGACCGCCTCCGAGGAGACCTCATGACGATCCGCGTCCTCATCGTCGACGACCAGATGATGGTCCGCGAGGGTTTCTCGGTCCTGCTGAACGCGATGCCCGACATCGAGGTCATCGGCGAGGCGGTGAACGGCCGCGAGGCGGTCACCAAGGTCGCCGAGCTCGCGCCCGACGTCGTGCTGATGGACATCCGTATGCCGGAGCTGAACGGTATCGAGGCGACCCGCGAGATCGTCGCGGCGCACAGCGAGTCCAAGGTGCTGGTGCTGACGACCTTCGACCTCGACGAGTACGTGTACCAGGCGCTGCGCGCGGGGGCGTCCGGCTTCCTGCTGAAGGACGCGTCGGCCCGCCAACTGGCCGACGGCGTACGGGTGGTGGCGGCCGGCGAGGCCCTGCTGGCCCCGACGGTGACGCGCCGCCTGATCACGGAGTTCTCGAAGCTCTCGCAGAACCCGCGGCCGCCGGCGCTGGCGCAGGTCGGCGATCTGACGGAGCGCGAGACGGAGGTCCTGGTGCTGATCGCGCAGGGTCTGTCGAACGCGGAGATCGCCTCGCATCTGGTGGTGGCGGAGTCCACGATCAAAACGCATGTGAGCCGGGTGCTGGTGAAGCTGGGGCTGCGGGACCGTACGCAGGCGGCGGTGTTCGCCTACGAGGCACGCCTGGTGACCCCGGGCTGATCAAGCCTCGTCGGACGGGCTGGGTTTCCCGGACATCCCAGCCCTTCCGGCGTTCGAGGAGCGGGGCTCGGGGCGGAGCCCCGACAGGAGCCTCGTCGGCGTCGAGGCGCGGGGTCCGGGGTGGAGCCCCGGGTACGGGAGGCGACCGGTAGCGTCGGCGCATGGCCGCCTTCGACCCCTGGTCACCCGCATTCGTCGCCGACCCCTACCCCGCCTACGCCGAGCTCCGCTCCCGCGGCCGGGTGCACTACTACGAGCCCACCCGCCAGTGGCTCGTCCCGCACCATGCCGACGTCTCCGCGCTGCTGCGCGACCGGCGGCTCGGGCGGACCTATCTGCACCGCTTCACGCACGAGGAGTTCGGCCGTACGGCACCTCCGGCCGCGCACGAGCCGTTCCACACGCTCAACGACAGCGGGATGCTCGATCTCGAGGCGCCCGACCACACCCGGATCCGGCGGCTGGTCTCCAAGGCCTTCACACCGCGCACCGTCGAGGCGCTCGTGCCCACCGTGCGCAGGCTCGCGGCCGAGCTCGTCGCGGGGATCACGGACGCCGGCGGAGGTGATCTGCTCGCCGAGGTCGCCGAGCCGCTGCCCGTCGCCGTCATCGCGGAGATGCTCGGCATTCCGGCCGCCGACCGCGCGCTGCTGCGGCCCTGGTCGGCCGACATCTGCGGGATGTACGAGCTGAATCCGGCCGAGGAGACCGCCCGCCGCGCCGTCACGGCATCGCTCGAATTCAGCGCGTATCTAAGGGAGTTGATCAACGAGCGGCGCAGCTCGCCCGGCGCCGACCTGATCTCCGCGCTCATTGCCGCCTACGAGGAGGGCGACCGGCTCAGCGAGCAGGAGATGATCTCCACCTGTGTGCTGCTGCTGAACGCAGGCCACGAGGCGACGGTCAGCACCACCGCCAACGGCTGGTGGACGCTCTTCCGCCACCCCGGGCAGCTCGCCGCTCTCCGCGCCGACCACACATTCCTGTCCACAGCTGTGGAGGAGCTGATGCGCTACGACACTCCGCTCCAGCTGTTCGAGCGGTGGGTCCTCGACGACATCGAGATCGACGGGACGGTCGTCCCGCGCGGCTCCGAACTCGCCCTGCTCTTCGGCTCGGCCAACCGCGATCCCGCGAGGTTCGGCCACCCGGACACCCTGGACCTCGCCCGCGCCGACAACCCTCATGTCAGCTTCGGCGGTGGCATCCACTACTGCCTCGGCGCGCCGCTCGCCCGTATCGAACTGGCCGCGTCCTTCGGCGAGTTGCTCCGCGAGGCCCCGACGATGCGGCTCGCCGCCGAGCCGGAGTGGAAGCCGGGCTATGTCATCCGCGGCGTCAAGGAGCTGCTGGTCGAACTCTGATGCCCGCGCGGCCGGCCCGGGGAACGTACGGCGCCCGGACTCCACCACAGGTCCGGGCGCCGTGCGTTCCCCGCCGGGCGTTCCCCGCCGGGCGTTCCCCGCCGGGCGGGCAGGGTCAGGTCTGCATGTCCCTTCTGCGCAGACCGCCGAGTCCCGCCGCCACCAGTGCCGCCGCCACCGCGGTCAGCAGCAGCACCGGCGTCCAGGTCATCTCCGGGCCCGGCAGCTTCGGCAGGTGGCTGAACGGCGACAGGTTCATCACCGACTCGGGCAGGTCCAGCGCCGGGCCGAGCCAGCCCAGGGTCAGGCAGATCCCGACCACCGCCCAGGACGCCACGGCCGCCTTCGGGAACAGCCCGTACAGCACCACCGCGAGCCCGCCCAGCAGCCAGACCGCCGGCAGTTCGACCAGGACCGCGCCCATGATCGGGCCGAACTCCTCGCCGTGGCCGATCGCCAGCCCCAGGCCGGCCACAGCCATGATCACGACCGCGCCGCCGAAAGCGATGGCGAGGTGGCCCGCCGCCCAGGCGAGCCGGCCGACCGCGTTAGCCAGGATCGGCTCGGCGCGCTGCGAGGTCTCCTCGCCGTGCAGCCGCAGCACGGACGCGACCGTGTACAGCGCGGCGACCATGCCGAACATGCCGATCATCGCCGCCAGGAAGGCCTCGGTCATCCCGGCCTGCCCGCCCATCCGCTCGAAGATCTCCCGGGCAGCCTCGTTGTCGCCGACCAGGTCCGCCGTGCCCTTCGCCATCCCGCCGAAGACGATCCCGGCGAGGAAGAAGCCGACGGCCCAGCCGAGAACGCTGCCGCGCTGGAGCCGCCGGGCGAGCCCGGCCGCGGTGGCGATCCTGCCTTCCGCGGGCCCGGGGCGGGTCGGCAGGAAGCTCATGCCGACATCGCGCCGTCCGGCCAGCAGATAGGCGATCGCACCCTGTGCGACGACCGCGACCGCGAGGAGCAGCAGGACCCACCAGCGCTCGTTCGCGTACGGCCGCACGTTCTCCGCCCAGCCGAGCGGCGAGATCCAGGTCAGTACGGAGGAGCCGTCGTCCGTCGAGGCGTCGCCCGCCGCGCGCAGTACGAACGCGATGCCGAGCACCGCGGCCGTGAGGCCCTTGGCGAGCCGCGCGCTCTCGGTGAGCTGCGCCATGATCGCCGCCATGCCCGCGAAGAGCATGCCGATCGCGCCGATCGTGAGCCCGACCCCGAGCGCGCCGGCGCCGGAGCCGGTCGGTCCCGCCAGTCCGGCGGCGATGATCAGCGCCAGCACCGCATTGGCGACGAACGCCGTCAGCAGCGCCGAGGTCAGCGGAGCCCGGCGGCCCACCATCGCGGAGGACAGCAGTTCCTGACGGCCCGTCTCCTCCTCTTCCCTGGTGTGCCGGACGACGATGATCAGGCTCATCACGGCCGCCAGTACGGCCACGAAGCCGGCGAAGCGCCAGGCGACAAGACCGCCGAGGGAGTCGCTGAAGACCGGGCCGTACATCGCCCGCAACGAGCCGTTGGTGGACAGGGACTCGGCCAGGTCGGCGCGCTTGGCGGCGGTGTCGTACAGCTTCTCCAGCGAGCCGGAGCCGCTGGTGACGACGGCCCCGAGCACCAGGACCCAGACCGGCATCATCAGCCGGTCCCGGCGCAGGGCCAGCCTCAGCAGCGTTCCCGTACCCGCGAGTTGACGGCTTCCGCCGGTGCGCGGGGCGAACCCGCCCGCATGGGTCACGGCGGTCATCGCGACATCGCCGCCTCGGGTGCGTAGTGGCGGAGGAAGAGCTCTTCGAGCGTGGGCGGGGTGCTGGTCAGTGAGCGGATCCCGGACTCGGTGAGCGAGCGCAGCACCGCGTCCAGCTTGTCGGTGTCGACCTGGAGCTTGACGCGCCTGCCCTGTACGTCGAGATCGTGCACGCCGGGCAGCTTGGCAAGACCGTTCGGCGCCCCGGCGAGCTCCGCCGTCACGCTCGTACGCGTCAGATGCCGAAGTTCCGCGAGCGAACCGGTCTCGACGGTCCGGCCCTTGCGGATGATGCTGACCCGGTCGCAGAGGGTCTCCACCTCGCTGAGGATGTGCGAGGAGAGCAGGATGGTCCGGCCGCGGTCCCGTTCGTCCTCGACGCAGCTCTGGAAGACCTCTTCCATCAGCGGGTCGAGTCCGGAGGTCGGTTCGTCGAGGATCAGCAGATCCACGTCGGAGGCGAAGGCGGCGACCAGGGCGACCTTCTGGCGGTTGCCCTTGGAGTACGTACGCCCCTTCTTGGTGGGGTCGAGCTCGAACCGCTCGATGAGGTCCGCGCGTCGTGCCTTGTCGAGGCCGCCGCGCAGCCGGCCGTAGAGGTCGATGACCTCGCCGCCGGAGAGGTTCCGCCACAGGGTCACATCACCCGGTACGTAGGCGACGTGGCGGTGCAGCTCGACCGCGTCGTGCCATGGATCCCTGCCCAGCAGCTGGGCCGCGCCGGAGTCGGGGCGCAGCAGTCCGAGGAGGACCCGGATGGTGGTGGACTTCCCGGCGCCGTTGGGGCCGAGGAAGCCGTGGACCTCACCGGTCTCGACGGCGAGGTCGAGGCCGTCCAGTGCATGCGTCCGCCCGAACGACTTGTGCAGTCCGGCGACGGTGAGTGCCTTCGTCATAGTTCGGAAGGTACAGTAGTTTCACGAACTTATGAAGTTAAGGAAGCGTATAAAGTCGAGGGCGCAGGATGGGTGAGCGGCGAGGGAAGTTGATGAGGCCATGAGCGGCGAGAACAGCACGACGGGGCGGGCCGGGGACGAGGGTGTCTCGCGTTTTGTGGAGCGTTTCGCGGCGGAGCTGACCGATGCCGGTATGCAGCGGATGGCCTCGCGGGTCTTCGCGGCGCTGCTGTCCTCGGAGAAGGGCAGCATGACCTCCGCGGAGCTGGCGGAGCAGCTCCGGATCAGCCCGGCCGCGGTCTCGGGCGCGATCAGGTACCTCAACCAGGTCAACATGGTCAGCCGCGAGCGCGACCCGGGTTCGCGCCGTGACCGGTACGTCCTGCACAACGAGCTCTGGTACGAGACCTTCACCCGCCGCGACCAGCTGTTGTCCCGCTGGGAGAAGGCACTGCGCGACGGCGCGGAGACGCTGGGCCCGGAGACGGCGGCGGGCAGGCGGGTGGCGGAGACGGCGGAGTTCTTCGAGTTCCTGCAGGGTGAGATGACGGGCCTGATGGACCGCTGGCGCGCCCATCGCGAGGCGCGGGGCATGGCCTGAGGGCTGTCCTCACACGGCCCGGACGGGCTGGACACTGCCGGACGGGCTTGGAGTCGAGCCTGTCCGGCGCTTGCGGACGAACCGGCTGCTCCGGGCCCTCCCGGCTCACTACCCGCCCGACGCCACCGCCGCCGACGGCAGCGTCAGCCCCCACGCCCCCGGCCGCAGCGTCCACGTCCGCGTCCGGACCGGGCCCGTGATCATCGCGTCCGCCCGGTAGCGGAAGTCCGCCCCGGACACGGTCACCGTCAGCGCCCGCGCCGTGACCGGCTCCATGTCCGCGCCGTGCCGGACGACCACCTCCGCCCGCCCGCCGCCCGCGCGCACCGTCACGTCCTCCACCAGCCGGTCGAGATCCGTCAGCAGCACTCCGTCCGCCTCCACCCGCAGCCGGTGCGTACGCATCGCGGGCACCGGCGGCGCCGGGCGGACCAGGGTGCGGACCAGCGAGCGGCAGGTGCCCCACACCGTCGCCCCGTTCGCCGCCGCGCCCGCCGCCCGCGCCACCGGGATCGACAGATCCCCCAACACCACGCCGTCGCTCTCGTCCACCAGCAGATCCAGACGCTGTACGGTCCCGTCCAGCACCGCCCGAGCCGCCGCCACCGCACCCCTCGGCACGCCCAGTGCGTGCGCGAGCTCTACGGATGTGCCGACCGGTACCAGCGCCAGCGCCCCGTCGCCCAGCCAGCGGTCCCGGTGCAGCAGGGCCACCGCCCGCAGCAGCGCACGGTCGTCACCGACCACCACCGGCCGCCGCGAGCCCCTGCGTGCCAGTGCCCGCGCAAACTCCTCCGGACTCTCGGGAAGGCAGATCTTCGCCTCCGCGCCGCCACACAGCACATCTTTCGCGATCCGCACGGACTCGCCGTCACTTCGGCGGGCGACCGGGTCGATGACCACCAGTAGCTGGTCGTGAGCCGACACCTCGGTCCTTCCTCGGGTAGCATCTTTGTGCAAGAGCCCCTTGCGCTATTGCGCCAGGGGCTTCGTCTATTCCGGGGCAACCGGTCCGAAGACTCAGGCACGGCTCAGGCCCCCTGACCTTGGTCTTGCCCCGCCCGGAAGGGGTGTACGCCTGTGCCCGCACTTGTGCTGCTCGGTGCTCAGTGGGGTGACGAGGGCAAGGGAAAGGCCACCGACCTGCTCGGTGGATCAGTGGATTATGTAGTGCGTTACCAGGGCGGCAACAACGCCGGCCACACGGTTGTCGTGGGTGACCAGAAGTATGCGCTGCATCTCCTCCCTTCCGGAATCCTCTCGCCCGGATGTACTCCGGTAATCGGCAACGGCGTCGTTGTGGACCCGGCGGTACTGCTCTCCGAGCTGAGCGGGCTGAACGACCGCGGCGTCGACACGTCCAAGCTGCTGATCAGCGGAAACGCCCATCTGATCACTCCGTACAACGTCACCGTCGACAAGGTGACGGAACGGTTCCTCGGGAAGCGGAAGATCGGCACGACCGGCCGCGGAATCGGCCCGACGTACGCGGACAAGATCAACCGCGTCGGCATCCGCGTCCAGGACCTCTACGACGAGTCGATCCTGGAGCAGAAGGTCGAGGCGGCGCTGGAGTCCAAGAACCAGCTCCTCGCCAAGGTCTACAACCGGCGCGCGATCGAGGCCGACAAGATCGTCGAGGAGATGCTCCAGTTCGCTGAGCAGCTCAAGCCGTACGTCGCCGACACCACGCTGATCCTGAACAACGCCATCGACGAGGGCAAGGTCGTCCTCTTCGAGGGCGGCCAGGGCACGCTCCTCGACGTCGACCACGGCACGTACCCCTTCGTCACCTCCTCGAACCCGACCGCGGGCGGCGCCTGCACGGGCGCGGGCGTGGGCCCGACGAAGATCAGCCGGGTCATCGGCATCCTCAAGGCGTACACGACCCGCGTCGGCGCGGGCCCGTTCCCGACGGAGCTCCTCGACGAGGACGGCGAGGCGCTGCGCCGCATCGGCGGCGAGCGTGGCGTGACCACCGGCCGCGACCGCCGCTGCGGCTGGTTCGACGCGGTCATCGCGCGGTACGCGACCCGGGTCAACGGCCTGACCGACTTCTTCCTCACCAAGCTGGACGTGCTGACCGGCTGGGAGCAGATCCCGGTGTGCGTGGCGTACGAGATCGACGGCAGGCGCGTCGAGGAACTCCCGTACTCCCAGACCGACTTCCACCACGCGAAGCCGATCTACGAGATGCTGCCGGGCTGGTCCGAGGACATCACCAAGGCGAAGACCTTCGCCGACCTGCCGAAGAACGCGCAGGCGTATGTGAAGGCGCTGGAGGAGATGTCGGGCGCGCCGATCTCGGCGATCGGTGTCGGCCCCGGCCGCACCGAGACGATCGAGATCAACTCGTTCCTCTGATCCAGGAGTCCGTTTCTGTAGCGCGCCCCGGTTGGCCTTTCGGCCGGCCGGGGCGCGCTGCGTTCCTGTGGACCCGTTCCTAGGGACGCCGGTACTCGCGGGGCGAGTCGCCCGTGTCGAGGAAGGACCGGTTCAGCGTGCTGCCGCTCACCGTCAGAACCGACGACCCGGCCGCCGCGCAGTCGCCGCTCACCACCAGGGAAGGACCGATCACGACGCGGTCCCCCGCCGAGAACAGCGCGGACTTCGACGTACAGGTGCCGCCGCTCTGCGTGGTGGTGAAGGTGACGACCTGGCTGCCCACGGCGCCCTGCGAGACGGTCAGCCGCTGCACACCGGCGGAACTGGTCAGTTGTCGCTCCCAGGAGCCCAGGAACTTGCTCTGGATCATGTCGGAGCCCGCCTTGCGCAGCGTCGAGCTCCGGCCGCCGCTCGCGGTCCACGCGAGCGTCCCGTCGGAGCGCGCTGTCAGGGTCTGCTCGCCGATGGCGGAACACTTCCCGGCGGGCGTGCTGACGGTGACACCGGTGTCGATACGGATCGAACCACCGCCTGCCGCAAGCAGCTTGCCGGTGCCCTTGCACAGATAGCTCTCGCCCACGCTGATGCTCGCGACGACGGTGTCGCCGACCTTGCCGGGGGAGAGGGTGATCCGGCGCTGTGAGCCGGTGTCCGTGCCGTCGCGGAGGACGCTGCCGATCCAGGTCCCGGCATACGCGGCGGGCAGCGCGGCCGGTCCGGCGGGTTTCCCCGACTCTCCCGGCTTCTTGCCCGCCGGGTCCTTGGCCGCGGGGTCCTTCGCGTCGTCGCCGGCGCTGCTCCCGGGCTCGGGGGACGACAGCGACTCCTTGCCCTTGCCCTGTGCGGCCGCGCCAGGCCCTCCTGTGGCCGAACCGCCGCTTCCCAGCCGGCCGGCCACCGTGTCGCCGTCCCCGCGCAGCAGGGTGACGGCGGCAAAGGCCGAGCCCAGCAGCGCGGCCACGGCCACACCGGTGATCACCACGGTCCGCCGGGAGCGCTTCCGCGCCTGGGGGCTGGTGCCGGCGGTGTCGGGTGCGTCGGAGGCGAGGTTGCCCTGTACCCAGGAGCCGTAGGGAGCGGCGGCCGAGGGGGTGCCGGGCGCGCCGCCGGGGGTTACGGGCGCAGGGGCGCCGGGCGCAGGGGCGCCGGAGGTCTGGGGCCACGGGGGCATGGCACCCGGCTGCGGGGTGCCGGGAGTGCCGGGGGTGCCGTAGGTGCCGGGAGTTCCAGAAGTTCCGGGCGTGCCCGGCGACGGCGGGGTGCCGTACACCGCCCGACCGGCATCCGGCGTCGGCGTCGGCGGGTTCGGCACGGCGCCCCTCGTCGGCGTATCGGCATCCAGCAGTGACACCGCGCGCTGCCCGAGCTCGGCGATCAGCGCCGCGGGCAGCCAGGGTGCGGCCGGATCGGCAGGGCGGGTGCGCTCCACGATCTGCTCCGGCGTCGGCCGCCCTGCCGGATCCTTGGCCAGACAGTCCGCGATCAGCTGCCGCAACTCCCCGTCCACGCCGCTCAGATCGGGCTCCGCGCTCACGATCCGGAACATGACCGAGTGAATCCCGGTGTCCGAACGCCCGAACGGCAGCCGTCCGGTCGCCGCATACGCCAGCACCGAGCCCAGCGAGAACACATCGCAAGCAGGACCGACCCGCTCGCCCTGGATCTGCTCGGGCGACATATAGCCCGGCGACCCCACCACCACGCCGGTCTGGGTCAGTTCGTCGGACGGATTCTCCAGCGCGCGGGCGATGCCGAAGTCGATGACCCGAGGACCGGCGATCGTGACCAGTACGTTGGACGGCTTCAGGTCCCGGTGGACGAGACCGGCCCCGTGCACGCTCCGCAGCGCACCGGCCAGACCGTACGCCAGTGTCCGCACCGACTCCTGAGGCAGCGGCCTCTCCCGCACGACGTGCAGCAACGAGGGCCCGGCGATGTACCCGGTCGCCACCCAAGGCTCCGCCGCCTCGGTGTCCGCGTCCAGCACGGGCGCGGTCCACTCCCCGCCGACCCGGCGCGCGGCGGCCACCTCCTGCCGGAACCGGCCGCGGAACTCCGGATTCCCGGCGAGCTCGGCCTTGATGAGCTTGACGGCGACCGTACGGCCGCCCGCGGAACGGGCGAGGTAGACCCGGCCCATCCCGCCCTCACCAAGGCGGCCGAGCAGACGGTACTCACCTATGGAGGGCGGATCCTGGGGCGCGAGCTGTTCCATGCGCCGAACATTACGCAGTCGGTGTGGCGACGCCGAGTTCGGGGCTTACGGGGTCTCGACGCCGGATGATCGCTCCCCAAGTCACCCTGGGGGGTGAACTCTTAAGGGAAGTGGCGGCTGTCTGCCGCCCGTCGATTCGACCCCATTTTTGGCAAATGCCGACCGGATTTCGGGCTTTGAGTAATTCGAACTGCGGGTTTGGCATAGTCAGTTGGCACTTGCGTAGATCGCTGTGCCCGGCGGTACGGTCACCCGGCAGTCGTAAGAACCCGAGAGGAAGAAGGTCTTCATGACCCTCCAGTTAGAGCGGCCCGAGGTGGTATACCACCGGTATACTGTCGTCATGGCTGACACCACCGTCAAGGTTGACCCCGCTGTTCGCGACCGCCTTCTCGTGCTTGCCCGCGAGCGGGGCATGACGATGCGCGATCTCATCGCCGAGCTGGCCGGAGCCACACCCACCAAGGAAGAGCTTCAGAAGCGGTACGAGGCAACGAAGGCGTACTGCGAGACACACTTCGGTGTGACGCTCACGGACGAGGACCATGACAGGGTCGAGAAGATCTGGCAGGACCTCGAGGCCGACCGGCCTGTGGACAGCCTGTGAGCGCATCCACTGCGGTGATCTATGACGAGACCGCCCTGCTCGCGCTCGGTTCGGGCAACCGGCTGGCCTCGCAGTTCATTTCCAATACCGAGCACGGCCCGACCCGGCACGTATTCGTGCCCGCGCTGTGCCTGTTGGCGGCCGACGGTATGCGCAAGGGGCTGGCGGAGCACGTGGGCGCCCTGCCCGCCGCGGAGATCGTGGAGCTGGACTTTGCGGGTGTGGCGGCGGTCGGTGCGTTGATCCGGGATGGGGTGCAGTGGCACCTGGGTCACGCGATCCATCTGTCCCGCCCGACGGTCGACTGGCCGGACGGCCGGTACGTGCTGACCTCGACGCCGGAGCTGTACGCGGAGATGCCGCTCGTACGGACGATCAGGCTGCCCGAAGCGCGCTGACCGCCCACTGGCGCGGGGCCCGGAACCGTCCGGGCCCCGCGCCTTCGCGTCAGGTCACTGCGCCCCGTCCACCCGCCGCAGCGCGCACCGCGCCGGGCCCGCCGCCCGCAGAGTGATCCCGGTGTCCACCGGAACCTCGACGTCGACCGCCTCCAGCTCGTACTCCCGCAGGATCATCGCCAGCGCCAGCACCGACTCCAGCATCGAGAAGTGCTGACCGATGCACGCCCGCGGCCCGCCGCCGAACGGGAACCACGCGTACCGCGGCCGCTCCTTCTCCCGCTCCGGCGTGAACCGTTCCGGGTCGAAGCGCTCCGGATCGTCCCAGTACCCCGGATGCCGGTGCGTCACCCACGGCGCGACGATCACATCCGCGCCGGCCGGGATCGTGTGCCCCCCGACCTCCGCCGCCGCGACCGCCCGGCGGCCGATGACCGGGCCCGCCGGATAGAGGCGCATCGCTTCCTTCAGCACCTGTGTCAGATACGGCAGTGCGTCGAGATCCGCGGCCCCTGGGGTCCGTCCGTCCAGTACGCGTACGACCTCGTCCCGCGCCCGTGCCTGCTGCTCGGGGTGGCGGGCCAGCAGATGCAGCGCGAACGCCAGCGACGTGGCCGTCGTCTCGTGCCCCGCGAGCAGGAACACCAGCACCTGGTCGCGGATTTCGGAAGCGTCGAGGGTCCCGTCCTCCGCGCTCTCGGCCTGGGAGAGCAGGGTCAGCAGATCCTCGCCCTGGGCCGTATCCCCCTCCGCCCGCCGCTTCTCGATGATCCCGTCGCACACCGCGAACAGTTCTTCCATCGCGGTGGCGGCCCGCCGGTTGGCGGGAGTCGGCCAGCTGCGCGGGAAGTTGGCGGGGGAGTAGCCGCGGGTGAGCGTGTACTCCCCGATGATCGGGAAGCATCGCTGCACGACGTCGACCGCCGCCTCGACGTCCGTGCCGAACAGGATGCGGGCAACCGCCCGCAGAGTGAGCCGGGTCGTCTCGTCGACGACGTCCACCGTGGCGTCCGGGGCGGTGCGCCAGGCGGAGAGCAGAGCAGAGGTTTCGGCGGTGACGGCGTCGGCGTAGCCGTCGACCCGGCGGCGGGTGAACAGCGGCTGCACGAGCCGCCGCTGCCGGAGGTAGTCGTCGTCCTGGCTGGTCAGCAGGCCGTTGCCGAACGACTCCCGGACCTCCTGGTAAAAGGCGTTGTCCTTGCGGAAGTTGGCCGATTCCGTCGCCAGCACCTGCTGGGCGCCCTCCGCGGAGAACACCGCGTACAGCTCGGCCCGCAGCCCGGGCGGGCCCGCGGTGATCCTGACGACGTCTCCGTACTCGCGCTGCGCGTTGAGGAAGGTGCCGAGCGAGTCCCGCTTGAGCTCGAACATCGAACCCAGGAGCGGCAGACCCGCCGGACCCGGTACCGCTGTGCCCGTCATCGTCATGGCTTCTCCTCCGTACGGGTTCAGCTCGCCCAGTCGAGGAAGTTCGTCCAGGTGGTGGGGGCGACGGCGAAGGTGGGGCCGTCGGTGACCTTGGAGTCGCGGATGTGGATGGTGTGGGGGCAGGCGGCGACCTCGACACAGTTGCCGGTGCAGTCGCTGCTGTACGAGGACTTGCGCCAGTCGAAGGCCACTTCGATGCACTCGCCACCGCTGCTGTCGCTGTAGCTGGACTTGAACCAGCGCAGGGTGTTGCTCATCTGTGCTCTCCCGCCAACCGCTCGATGAGGCCCAGCGATTCACGAGGACCCAGGGCCTGTGCCCGGATCTTCGCATACCGCTGGGCGAATGTGCTCACCTTTGCGAGGTCCTTGATCAGCAGGCTCTCGAACTGGATCTCCAGGTAGACCAGGTGGTCGTGCTCCGGGGTCTCTACCAGGGTCATTCCGCCGTTGTCGCCCGCGTGTTCGCCGCTCACCCCGCAGTCCAGCGGCAGTACCTGAAGCGTCACGTTACGCCGCCTTGCACACTCCGCAAGGTGCCGCATCTGGCCGCGCATGACCTCCTCGCCGCCGATCGTCCGCCGTAACACCGACTCCTCCAGCACCACCTCGATCAGCGCCACCGGCTCCCGCTCGAACAGCGCCCTACGCGCCATCCGCGCTTCGACCAGCTCCTCCACCCGCCCCTCGCTCAGCGGCGGGTACCCGCCCCCGATCAGCGCCCGCGCGTACTCCTCCGTCTGGAACAAGCCGTGCACGACCAGCGTCGCGTACAGACACAGCCCCACCGCCTTCTGCTCCAGCAGCGCGTAGTTCTTGAACTGCGCCGGGTACTTGTCCAGCCGTACGTACGTCCTCGCCTCCTCGAAGATCCCCGTACCGCCCCCGAGCACCCTCTCCAGCTCGACCAGCATCTGGTCGCTCGCGGGCTGCGCGCAGGTCTCCATCGCGCTCACCGCCGCGCCCGTGAAGCCCATCTCGTCTCCCAGCTGCTCCTGTGTCAGTCCTTTCTGGACGCGCATATTGCGCGCGACATTCGCTACCAGACGCGTCGCCGGACCCGCCGTTTCCTTGTTTTCCGAACGTGCCATTTGCGATCACCGCTTCGACTCAACCGGACTCAACCGGTCTCAACCAGTCCCCGCCGAATTCGACCCGCCTCAAAGGAGGTTCACGCAGGTCAACGTATGCCGGACCCCCTCCTCGCGGTCCTGGAAAACGCTAGCCAAAGTCACTCAGACTGTCCTTGTGGATACGCAAAGTCGCAAAGTAAACCTCGATTGGATTCCGGCTTCCGGATTCCAGCTCCGTAAGGCAGGCGTGCAATTCGACGCAGTCCGCGTCGACGACGAGGACGGCCGCCGCCTCGCCGACCTCCTGGAGAGGATGACCGGGGGCGACCCGGGCCCCGTCGTCATAGAGGCGTACGGGCGACGGTCGGTCTACTTCCTCGTACCGCCCGGGACGACGTCCCACCGGCCCTGGCCGCGTGGTGTCACCCGGTTCAACTCAGGTCCGGCACATGTGAGTTATGTTCCCGTGCCCGCCCTCCGTGGGCGCACCTGGCCGCTCTCATGGCGGTTCCCGCCCACCGGCGAAGGGCGGTTCGTACACCCTCTCCTGCTGTCCAACGCCGCGTCCGCGCTGCTCAGTTGACCCCCGGCGTGTCCGGGACACGTCCCGGACACGACAGCCGGCGACAGGCCGTCGCCACCCTGTCTAGCGTCCAGCCGTATGGACACAACACGGAGAACCATTCTGCGCGGCATGGCCGCGGCCCCCCTCGTGGCGACGGCCGGCGGGCTCCTGGTACCCGCGACGGCGCGCGCAGCCGCCGCGGCGGAACTGCCGGGAGTCAGGCTCTGGATACGCACGGGCAGCAAGGAGGGTGGCGGCACGTCCTACCCGGACGCCATCAAGGGGTTGGGCGATGTGGAAAAACTTCCCCATGCCCCCTTCGGCCGGGTAATGGGGGATCTCAACAGGGACGGCACGTATCGGAGAAGGCCGGACTGGCCGCGGCGGAATTCGCCCGCCGTGGCGCGTGCGTTCACCTGGCGCCATGACGACTTCATCACCCGGGACTGGCGGCCCCAAGGCATTACCACCGACTACGACGGCCACGGCACCGGCGGAAATGTCGTCCTGGTCTCCTGGTACACGATGAAGAAGGCCGCTCATCAGGCCGCACGCATCAGCTTTGTTGATGTGAGCGGTTCGTCCCGTCCGAGGTACCGGCATGTGCTGTTGGTCGAGCCGTACCGGGAGGGCGGGCGGTACAGCTTCCGGCCCGTGACCGTGCACGTCGGGGGGATCGCCTGGTACAAGGAGCGGCTGTACGTCGTGGACACCTATCGCGGTCTTCGGGTGTTCAACCTGGACCAGATGTTCCAGGTGGCGACCGGCGGCCAGGCGACGGATCACTGCGGGCTCCACACCGACAACCGCTACTACGGCTACGGCTGCAAGTACGTCCTGCCGCAGAGCCGCGGGTACGACGACATCGAGCCCGAGATCGACAGGATGCGCTATTCCCAGGTGTCGGTCGACCGCACGACCAAGCCGTACGACACGCTGCTGGTGAGCGAGTTCGTCGACAAGAAGGCGGCATCGCCGGAGGCACGGGCGGTGCGGTTCGAGGTCGAGCCCGACTATGGGGCACTGCGGCACGTTGATCCCGCGACGCAGTCGGTGCTCTCACAGAAGACGTACCGGATCACCAATGGGAAGCAGATCCAGGGCGCGGCCAGCGTCAACGAGACGTTCTACGTCTCCCGCAGCGACGGCCCGTCCGTGTACGGCTACCTGGCCACCGGCCGGGCGTCCGCCACCGATCTGACCGTGCGGACGAGCGGAAGAGTGGTGCGGGGTCCGGAGGACCTGTCCTACGCACAGACCGGCGGGCGACGACTCCTGTGGTCGCTCGGCGAGTACGCGGTCGACGACCAGGACCGGGGCACCCGTCCGCGGTCCCCGTACAACAGCCGCTACGTGTACGCGATCAGACTCTGACCGCATGGCCGGTGGCGGTCGCAGTACGGGATGACGGACCTCGAGGTGTGAGCCTCAGCTCGTCTTCGTGTACGTGAGCGGCGCGCCGCCCGAGCCCACCAGTTCGCGCACGATCGTCGTGTCGTTGGGCATGTTCAGGCGGCTCCACTGGCCCGGTGAGCACTGCTTCGGGTCGCCGAACGTGACCTGGGTCGGCCCGAGTTCGAGGGGCGGGCCCGAGGCGCGGAGGGTGGCCGACCAGCGGCAGTCGTAGTTCGGGCCGGTACCCGTCAGGGTCATGACCTGGGTGCCGGTCGAGCCCTGGGTGATCGTCATGGTGCGGACGTTGGTGCCGTCGGCGGTGTCGAAGGAGGCCTGCCAGGTGCCGACGTACTCCTGGGGGACGCCGCCGGTCCCGGTGCCGGGATCGGTCGGGGGTGTGGTGGCGGGGGCCGTCGGCGGCGAGGTCTGCGGCGAGGGGGACTTCGAGGCCGGCGGCGTGGAGTGGCCGGCACCGGTGTGCTTGCCGTCGCCGCCCATGAACGCGTACACCGAGCCGCCCGCCAGGACCGCGACGAGGAGGGCCACCGCGACGAGGGCTATGGTGCCGCCCTTCCTGCTGGGCGCGGGCGGGGGTGCGTACGGGGCGGGGGCGGGGAGGTACCCGGTCTGGGCGGGGGCGTTGTACGGGTAGCCGTACCCGTACGCCGGGGGTGGGGTCGGCGGAGGCGTGGGCCGCGGCATCGGGGGCTTCGGGGCGGCCGAGGTCATCGTCGGCGGCTGTTCCGGGGCCGGGGCCGGGGTCGGGGCCGGAGGCGCGGCCGGTGCGGGAGCAGCCGGGGCCGCCGGCTGCTCCACCTCCAGCAACTGCACCGCATGGCGGCCGAGTTGGGCGATCAGCGCTCCGGGCAGCCAGGGCTCGCCGTCCGCGTCGGAGGTCGTACGTTCCAGGATCCGCGCGAGCGTCGGGCGGGCCTCGGGGTCCTTGTTGAGGCAGTCGCGTACGAGCTCGAGCAGGCCCTCCGGAAGGCCGGCCAGGTCCGGTTCCTCCTGAGCGATACGGAACATCAGCGCGTGTACACCGCTGTCGGCCGAGCCGAACGGAAGGCGGCCCGTCGCCGCGTACGCGAGGACGGAGCCGAGGCAGAAGATGTCGCAGGCGGTGGTGACGCGGTCGCCGCGTACCTGCTCGGGAGCCATGAAGCCGGGCGAGCCGACGAGCGCGCCGGTGCGGGTGAGACCGCCGTCGGTGACCGTTTCCAGGGCGCGGGCTATGCCGAAGTCGATGACGCGGGGGCCATCGATCGTGATCAGGATGTTGGACGGCTTGAGGTCGCGGTGGATGAGGTCGGCGCCGTGGATGTTCTCGAGTGCGTGCGCGAGGCCGGTGGCGAGGATGCGGACGGAGCGCTCCGGGAGCGGACCGTGGTCGCCGGAGACGACGCTGTGGAGCGCGGGTCCCGCGATATAGCCGGTGGCGACCCAGGGGACGGGGGCCTCGGTGTCGGCGTCGAGCACGGGTGCGGTCCACTCGCCGCCGACGCGCAGGGCCGCGCGTACTTCCTGGCGGAAGCGGCTGCGGAACTCCTCCTGAACGGCGAGCTCCTGGCGTACGAGCTTGACGGCGACGGTGCGGCCGCGGTCGTTGCGCGCGAGGTAGACCTGGCCCATGCCGCCCGCGCCGAGCCGGGCCAGCAGACGGTACTCGCCGATGTGCCGTGGATCTCCCGGTGCCAGTGGCTCCATCGCCGCGCGCCCTTCCCCCGTGCCGGACCTGCTTCGTGCCGGACGTGCTTCCGTTCCGACGGATCGAGAATAGTGCGCGCGGAGGTGGCCCTTGTAGGTCAGAAATTGACCTCATTGACCCCTACCGTCGGACTCACGAACGCAACCCCGTACGCGAGGAGACTGTCATGGCCGTCAAGCCGGTTCCCGAGGGCTGTTCCAGCGTCACGCCGTGGATCATTTCGCAGGACACGGCCGGTGTCATCGACTATCTGAAGGCCGCCTTCGGGGCGGTGGAGCTGGGCCGGACGACCGGCGAGGACGGCCGCATCGGGCATGCGGAGATACGGATCGGGGACGCGGTGGTCATGCTGTTCGACGCGGCGCGCGCCGACTGGCCGCCGACGCCGGCGTTCCTGCGGCTGTATGTCGAGGACGCGGACGCGGTGCACCGGCGGGCGGTGGAGTGCGGCGGCGAATCGGTGACCGAGGTGACGCACCTCTTCTTCGGGGACCGGGTCGGACGGGTGCGGGACCCGTTCGGGAACCTGTGGTGGATCCAGACGCACGTCGAGGATGTGAGCGAGGCGGAGATGGCGCGTCGCCTCGGGGATCCGGTGTTCACCGAGGCGATGGACTACCTCACGAGCGCGGACTTTTTTCCTGGGACTCCGAACTGATGCTGTCGAGACTGATGCTGTCGAGAGCTTTGGAGAGCTGGTCGAGCACTCGCGCCGTCTCGGCGAACTGCTCGGGGCCGAGGGCGTCGGCGAGGCGGGCCGCCAGTTCCGCGTGACCGGGGTCGATCTTCGCGATCGCGGCGCGGCCTTCGTCGGTGGGCCGGAGCAGTTTGGCGCGGCGGTGGGCGGGGTTGGGTTCGTACGCGGCGAGACCACGCTCGACGAGCAGATCGGCGATCCGCTGCACGCTCTGACGGGTGATGCCCATGTCGCGGGCGATCCCGGCGACGGGCAGCGGATCGCGCAGTACGGCTCCGAGGACCTGCCACCAGGCGGCGGTCAGCCCGGCCGGCTTCGCCAACTCCTCGGACACGGCGAGGAATTGGCCGTTCAGCCGGAAGACGCCGAGCGCCGTCCGGCTGAGCAGGTCCTGCTGTTCGCGGCTCATGAGTTCAGGACCTCGAAGGCGGAGGCGTCCGAGTCGTGGAACAGCCGGTACCAGGCGTCCAGTTTCTCGCCCTCGTACACGCCGAGCCGTGCGAAGACCTCGCGGGCGAAGGCGACGGGCTCGGTCGGCCCTGCGGTGATCAGATCCCCGTCGGTGACGGCGTCGGTGTCGCGATAGTGCTCGCCGCCCTTGTAGCCGGTGGCGTCGAGGTAGAAGGAGACGGCGCTGGTGTGCTCGCGATCGTCGAGCAGCCCTTCGCGGGCGAGCCCGGCGGTGGCACCGCAGATGGCGGCGACGGGGATGCCGGCATCGAGGAACTCACGCGCCTTGGCGGCGAAGGGGGCGAGATCGTCACCGGTGTCCCAGAGGTGTGCGCCGGTGAGGATGAGCAGGGCGCTGTCCTCGGGCCGCAGGTCGGCGAGCGCGAGATCGGGCTGGATACGGACGCCGCCCATGGTGGTGACGGGGTCGGTGGTGAGCCCGACGGTCCGCACGGTGAAGCCGTTCTGGGTGAGGTGGGCGGTGGTGTGGCCCGTCTCCCAGTCGGCGTAGGTGTCGTACACGGCGAGATGAACGGTGCGGGTGGTCATGGCGTCCTCCTTGGCCTGATGACAGCAGCCTGTCATGTAGACAGCATGCTGTCAAGAGAACCCGGTCCATCCGGCCTCAGGTCGGGGCTCCGCCCCGAACCCCGCGCCTCAATCGCCGGCGAGGCTTGATTTCCTCCGGTCGGCCTGAATGTTCGGGCCGACCGGAGGAAATTCCAGCCCGTCCGGCGATTGAGGACATGCGGCCGAAGGTCGCATACGGGGTCTGGGGGCTTGCCCCCAGTGCGGGAAGGGGCGGGTAGGGGAACAGGCCCGCCGCACCCGCACCCGCACCCGCACCCGCACCCGCACCCGCACCCGTGCCGCGCACCCCCCCCAGTCGTCCCGGACCCGACACACTGCCCAGGAACCCGCCCCAGGCCATACACCGTGGCCATGTCCGCCCCCACCCGCGCGTCTCTACCCTTGCCCGCATGACCCCTCATCCCGACCCCCAGGCCGGCGCGGCCGTGAAGGCCGCAGACCGTGCGCATGTGTTCCACTCCTGGTCCGCCCAGGGCCTGATCGACCCGCTCGCCGTCGCCGGTGCCGAGGGCTCGTACTTCTGGGACTACGACGGAAACCGCTACCTCGACTTCACCAGCGGCCTCGTCTTCACCAACATCGGCTACCAGCACCCCAAGGTCGTCGCCGCGATCCAGGAGCAGGCCGGCAAGCTCGCCACCTTCGCTCCCGCCTTCGCCGTCGAGGCCCGCTCCGAGGCCGCACGCCTCATCGCCGAGCGGACCCCCGGCGACCTCGACAAGATCTTCTTCACCAACGGCGGCGCCGAGGCCATCGAGAACGCCATCCGGATGGCCCGGCTGCACACGGGCCGCCCGAAGGTCCTGAGCGCCTACCGCTCGTACCACGGCGGCACCGCGACCGCGGTCAACGTCACCGGTGACCCGCGCCGCTGGGCCTCGGACAACGGCACGTCGGGTGTCGTGCACTTCTGGGGGCCGTTCCTCTACCGGTCGCCGTTCTACTCGGAGACCGAGGAGCAGGAGTGCGCCCGCGCGCTCCAGCACCTTCAGGACACGATCGCGTTCGAGGGTCCGGCGACGATCGCCGCGATCATCCTGGAGACGATCCCCGGGACCGCCGGGATCATGACCCCGCCGCCCGGTTACCTCGCGGGTGTGCGCGAGATCTGCGACCGGTACGGCATCGTCTTCGTCCTCGACGAGGTCATGGCGGGCTTCGGCCGCACCGGTGAGTGGTTCGCCGCCGACCACTTCGACGTCGTACCCGACCTGCTGACCTTCGCGAAGGGCGTCAACTCCGGGTACGTACCGCTCGGCGGCGTCGCGATCTCCGGCGCGATCGCGGAGACCTTCGAGACCCGTCCGTATCCCGGTGGGCTCACCTACTCCGGCCACCCGCTGGCCTGCGCCGCCGCGGTCGCCACGATCCAGGTGATGGCCGAGGAGAAGGTCGTCGAGCACGCGGCCCACATCGGCGAGACGGTCCTCGGCCCCGGGCTCCGGGAGCTCGCCGAGCGCCACCCGAGCGTGGGCGAGGTGCGCGGTACGGGCGTGTTCTGGGCGCTGGACCTGGTCAAGGACAGGGACACGCGCGAGCCGCTGGTGCCGTACAACGCCGCGGGCGAGGCGAACGCGCCGATGGCCGCCTTCGCCGCCGCGTGCAAGAAGAACGGCCTGTGGCCGTTCGTCAACATGAACCGGACGCACGTGGTCCCGGCGTGCAACGTGACGGAGGCGGAGGCCAAGGAGGGTCTGGCCGCGCTGGACGCGGCGCTCGCGGTGGCCGACGAGCACACGGCGTAGCCCCCAAGGGGTGCTGCGCCCATGCCTGGGTGAGGGAAGCGCGGAGGCGGCGGCGCTGACGCACGTGTGCCGTGTCCGGGGGACCGGACACGGCACACATCATGAAGCCAAGCGGTTTCAGAGTGTGGGACTACTTCAGGCCCTTGGCTCTGTTCACAGAGGCCATCGCGAACGGGGAGCCGAACGCGCCGCAGGTGGGAGGATTGCCTGCGATGACCGCCGCGTTGCACTCGGCTTCCTGGAGGATGTCGCTGTCGACCTGTGCGATCGTGACGTAGAAGTCTGGAGTGACGGAATCCTCGTCGGCGGGCCCCGCGTGGACGGCGATGCCACAGGCGTTCGCCGGGACATCAGGGAGCTCGGGGCCGAAGACGTACGTACCGCCGCTCGCGGGCCGCTGGCCTACGAAGATCTGCTTATCGGGGGTGAGTTGGGCGATGAACTGGTAGGTCGGAGTCGTCACGGCATCCACTTCTGAGCACGACGCCGTATTTGTCGGACCTTCCGGCCCTGTCGCTCCTGTCGACCCTGTCGCTCCGTCAGCTCCGGTCGGTCCGGTCGGTCCGGTGGTGCCGTCCTCGCCTGTGGGGCCGGTCGGGCCCGTCGCTCCGTCTGCTCCGTCAGCTCCGGTCGGTCCGGTCGGTCCGGTGGTGCCGTCCTCGCCTGTGGGGCCGGTCGGGCCCGTCGCTCCGTCTGCTCCGTCAGCTCCGGTCGGTCCGGTCGGTCCGGTTGCGCCGTCCTCGCCTGCGGGGCCGGTCGGGCCCGTCGCTCCGTCAGCTCCGTCTGATCCGGTCGGTCCGGTCGGTCCGGTTGCGCCGTCCTCGCCTGCGGGGCCGGTCGGTCCGGTGGCGCCGTTCTTGCCCTTGCACTTGTCTCCGCCGCCGCGCTCCACCACGAAGCCGGAGTCGGTGTCGTAGGTGATCCTTTCGCACCTGTCGTTCGCGGACACGGGTGCCAGGTTCGCCCGGGGGCTCGACGCCGTCGCCATCGCCGGGTTGGTGAGGCCCACCATCACGAGGGCCAGCGATGCCATGGCGCCGCCGGTGAGCAGCTTGGTCCGCTGGGGAAACGGGCCGAGGCCGGACCCGCGCCTGCTCTTGGGGCTCATGAAGCGTCCCACTTTCTCTATGTGTTCGAACCGATCACTCGAAGCTCGGTGGACCCAGTCGAAGCACCTGCGGCCCTCCTACCGGCATGATTCGGTCGCCTCCGCAACCGGAGCGGGAGGCGCGCTCGGTGATCAACACATCGGCCGAGCGCAGTCGGTCCGATGGGGCTACGTACCGGCGCGTCACATCGGTACCGGCGAAACGTGGCCTACTGGCGCGCGCATACACGCGCGGATCGCCGAGCTCGTGGGCCTTCCCCCGCTTCCTCCATCGGCAGCACACAGTCTCGACGTGCACCCGCAGACGGCGCGCCTCGATCAGCGCCGCGATCTCCTTCGGGCCGGCGTTGTCCGGCTCGACGATGGTGAACGCGGCGCGCAGGCCCCGCTGTTCAGCCTCCTCGGCCAGATACGCCTCCGCCGGTGAGGCGATGGAGACCAGGATGCCCCCGGGCCGCAGCGTCGCGAGCGAACGCGGCCCGTACTCGCCGCCGATGGTGTCCAGCACGACGTCCATGTCCCGCGCGGCCGTAGCGAAGTCGGTCTGCAGGCAGTCGATGACCTCGTCCGCGCCCAGGCTGCGTACGAAGTTGTGCTTGGGCGCGCTCGCCGTGCCGATGACGTACGCGCCACGGGCCTTGGCGATCCGTACGGCGAGGTGGCAAGACACCGACCGTCGCCGCGTGGACGAGGGCCCGGTGGCCGGAGCGTACGTCGTCGTGAACTCCGCGTGTGCGCCCGCCGGTTGGGGCAGCAACGGCATGCCGACCACCTCGTCGCCGGGCCGGTACATGATGACGCCCAGCCCGGCCCGTCCGGCCTCGGGGCGGGGCTCCGCCCCGGACCCCGCGCCTCAAACGCCGGCGGGGCTGAGATGCGGCCCCGCCGGCTCCACCTCCAGGAACCGGCGGCGCCGCGGCCCCCGGTACAGCAGCGCCTCCCAGCCCAGACGGCCCAAGGTCGCCGCGCACTCGGTCAGCCTGCTCTCCTCCTCCTGGGGCGCCCCGCTGCCCGGCGGGCCCAGCCAGTCCACGCAGACCATGCGCGGGCGCTCGGAGGCGCGCACGCGGTAGCCCGTCGCCGTCCGCGCGCCCGAGGCGTCGACCGCGGAGGCCGGGACGCCCGCCGCCTCCAGCGCCAGGGCGACCGCGCGCACCATCTGGTTGAGCTCCCAGGCCGCCGGTGCGGTGTTCGTCACGCGGCGGATCTGCAGCAGGCCCTCGAAGGCGACCCGTACCTCAGCTGTCCTTTCCCGCTCGGTCAGGGCGAACAGCAGCCCGTCGCCGGTGGCCGCCTCGAAGACGTCAGCCACGCATACCTCCCCTTCCCGGCACCCTCAGGACCGTACGCCCCGCCCCCGGTGCAGCACCCCTGGCCTATCGTGTCCGGGACCCCTGGTGAAGGAGAAGGCCACGATGCGCGGTACCAGCAGCAGTACCGCTGTCACCCGCAACACCCTGCGGCAACAGATCGCGGACGCGCTGCGTGACGAGGTGCTTGCGGGGCGTTTGCAGCCCGGACAGGAATTCACCGTCAAGCAGATCGCCGAGCAGTACGGCGTCTCCGCGACCCCCGTCAGGGAAGCCCTCGTCGACCTCTCCGCCCAGGGCCTGCTCGACTCCGACCAGCACCGGGGCTTCAAAGTGCACCAGTTCTCGGTCGACGACTACCGCGGCATGGTCGAGGCGCGTTCGCTGATCGTGGACGGCATCTTCCGCCATGTCGCCGTGCGCGGCTCGGGCGGAGTGCACGGCCAGTCGCTGGTGTCCGTACGCCGCCGGGCCGAGGAGGCCGCCCGCGCGGCGCGCGTCGGGGACCTGGACATCCTCATCGGATACGACCTGCGTTTCTGGCGCGAGCTCAGCTCGATCGTCGCCAACCGCTACATCTCCGACTTCCTGCACCGGCTGCGGGTCCAGGCCTGGGTGTTCGCCGTCCCGTATCTGCGGGGCGACGCGCAGGTGCGGGACTGGCTGTGGAACGGGCACGAGGACCTGGTGAACGCCGTCACCACCGGTGACGCCGACTCCGCGCGCGCGGTCATCGGCGCGTACAACGACCATGCGCTCGCGTGGGCGGATCGGCTGGAGCGGTGAGCTCGGACGGGGGCGTGGGCATGAGCGCGGAGGCGAGCGCCGGTGACGGCGTGGACCTGAGCGTCGTCGTTCCGGCGTACAACGAGGAGGGCCGGCTGCGGCCCACCCTGGACGCGATCTGCGCGCATCTGCGCGCGGAACCCGGCCGCTGGGGCAACTGGGAGCTGATCGTCGTCGACGACGGCTCGTGCGACGCCACCGCGAAGATCGCCCAGGAGGCCGCTGCCGAGGAGCAGCGCATCCACCTGGTCTCCAGTGACGGCAACCGCGGCAAGGGCAGCGCCCTGCGCCTCGGGGTGCTCGCCTCGTACGGCCGGCGCGTCCTGATCACCGACGCGGACCTCGCGACGCCCATCGAGGAGCTGGACCGGCTCGACAAGCAGCTCGCGGCCGAGGACAGCGCGGCGGCGATCGGCTCGCGCGCACACCCCGACTCCCGTATCGAGGTGCACCAGCGGCGGATGCGTGAATGGCTCGGCCGGATGGGCAACCGGCTCATACGTGCCGTCGCCGTCTCCGGCATCCACGACACCCAGTGCGGCTTCAAGCTCTTCGACGGAGACAAGGCGCGTGCGGCCTTCGCCGATTCGCGGCTCGACGGATGGGGCATCGACGTCGAGATTCTGCGGTTCTTCCGGCGCCAGGGCTGGCGGGTCACGGAGGTCCCCGTGCGCTGGTCGCACCAGGCGGGCTCCAAGGTCAGACCGCTGGACTACGGAAAGGTGCTGCTGGAGCTGCTGCGGCTGCGCGCGCGTGCCGTACGGCGGGTGGACCTCGCCGTCACCGGGCTCTTCCTCCTCGCCTCCGTACTGCTCTACAAGGGGCTGTGGACCGACCTCGATCGCGGCTACCTCGCCGACGCCGGGCAGGACCAGAACCAGTGGGAGTGGTTCTTCGCGGTCACCGCCGACAATGTCGCGCATCTGCGGAATCCGCTGTTCACGACCCTGCAGGGCTATCCCGACGGTGTGAATCTGATGGCGAACACCGTCATGCTCGGGTTCTCCGTCCCGCTCACGCCGGTGACCCTGCTCCTCGGGCCGACGGTCACCTGGGCGCTGGTGCTCACGCTCGGGCTCGCCGCGACCGCCACCGCCTGGTACTGGCTGATCGCCCGGCGGCTGGTGAAGAACCGGTGGGCGGCCGCTGTCGGCGGAGGCTTCGCGGCCTTCGCGCCGCCGATGATCTCGCACGGCAACGCGCACCCCAACTTCCTTGTGCTCTTCATGATCCCGCTGATCATCGACCGGGCGCTGCGGCTGTGCGAGGGCCGCAATGTCGTACGCGACGGGGTCCTGCTCGGGCTGTTCGCGACGTACCAGATCTTCCTCGGCGAGGAGCCGCTGCTGCTCGCGTCGATCGGCATGCTGCTCTTCGCGCTCTCGTACGCGCTCCTGCGCCGCGATGTGGCACGGGCGGCCCTGCGGCCGCTGCTGCGCGGGCTCGGTGTCGCGGCCGTGGTCTGTCTGCCGCTGATCGCCTTCCCGCTGGGCTGGCAGTTCTTCGGCCCGCAGAGCTACAAGAGCGTGCTGCACGGGGACAACGCGGGCAACAGCCCGCTCGCCTTCCTGGAGTTCGCGGGCCGTTCGCTGCTGGGCTCCGACGCGGGCGCGGACCCGCTCGCGATGAACCGCACCGAGCAGAACGCCTTCTTCGGCTGGCCGCTGGTTGCGCTGGCGGCGGCGATCGTGGTGCGGCTGTGGCGGCACGCGGCGGTCAAGGCGCTGGCGTTCACCGGCCTCGCCGCGGCGTTTCTGTCGCTCGGACCCAAGTTCCGTATCCCGTACACGGACACCGTGCTGACGGGCCCGTGGCGGGCGCTGGCGCATCAGCCGCTCTTCGAGTCGGTCATCGAGTCGCGGGTCGCGATGATCTGCGCGCCGGTGCTCGGCGTGCTGATCGCGCTGGCCGTGGACCGGCTGCTGACCACACGGGAGCTCGTGCACCAGGTGGTGGGTCTCGCGGCGGTGGCGGCGGCCCTGCTGCCGGTGCTGCCGACGCCTTATCCGGTGCGGGAGCGGTCCGAGGTCCCGGCGTTCATCACGGAGGGGATGTACCGCGCGTACGTCTCCGAGGGCGAATCGGTGGTCACCGTGCCGCTCCCGTTTCCCGGCAGCGCGGAGGCGCTGCACTGGCAGTCGGCCACCGGGCTCGGCTTCTCGGTCGCCGGCGGCTACTTCAACGGGCCGTGGGGGCCGGACCGTATCGGTATCTACGGCGCGACGCCCCGCCACACCTCCAACCTCCTCAACGATGTCCGCAACAGCGGGCGCGTCCCGGTGCTCGGCCCCAACTGGCAGGCGCAGGCGCGCGCCGATCTCGCGGCGTGGAAGGCGGGCGTGGTGGTGCTGGAGCCGCAGTACAACGACGGGGCGCTGTATGCGACCGTGGAGAAACTCCTCGGGCAGCCGGGGAAGCGGGTGGGCGGAGTGTGGGTATGGGATGTGCAGGACCCGAAGAATTCCGTTCGGACGGGCAGTTGAGCGGCACCCTTCGCCGAATGTATCCGTGGCATTACGCTGTCCCGACCATCGCACGACCGCGCCCTATGCCGTGCCCGATCCCGTTGGAGAGCGAGCCTTCCCTTGGCCTGTGACCTGTGGCTGGTGCCCCTCGTCGATGTGCTGTGTCACAGCCCCGACAATCCCTTCGCCGAAGAGATCGCGTCCTACGACAAGGCCCTCACCGATGCCGGCCTGCCCACGGTCCCCGTCTTCGCCTATATGCCGGGACTGTCGGGTGATGTGGCGCCGGTCGCGGGCTTCGACTACGACGCGTTGCACTTTCTGCGCCGCGCTTATCTGCTGCAGCTGTGCGGTCTCGCGGTGACGCCGGTGGACGAACTGGGCGGTGACTACGAGCAGTTGCTGGAGATGTTCGAGTCGACGGCCCAGCAGTCGCATCTGGTCTGGCACTACGACCACGCCGGCGCGTACGTCCCCGTGGACTTCGGCTCGCCGCTGTCCAACGACGAACTGCTGGCGGGCGGCGGCCCGTTGGGATCCACGCAGGGTCTGCTGCGGGAACTGGAGTATGTCGCGCCGTCGATCGGCATCGACCCGGCGAACCCGCCGGACGCGCCGCAGCCGCCGGAACGTCCCACCTCGCTGGAGGAGCCGGCGGGCCCGATTCCGTACGACGAGAGCCCGTTCGCGCGGGAGCGGCATGTGTGGCTGGGGCTGCATGCGGCGGCGACGCGGAGCCTCGGCCAGGGCTCAATGATCATTTTCAGCTGACGCACATCCGTTGAATGCGCGGCCTTAAGCTCCGGGACATCTCGGCCCGGTAGGACCGGGGCATGTCACAGACGAGTACTCCGGCACAGTCCCCCGCGGTGGCGACCGCGGGGGAGCACGTGGACGAGACCGCGGACCAGACCGCGGACCAGACCGCGAAGGAGACTGTGGAAGAACTTCCCAGGCCGACACGTTTCGCGGACGTCAAGGGCTGGTTCTGGCCCGCCGACCAACTGCTCTTCGACTGGTTCCTGACCCATCAGCGGGACACGGATCCGGACGGCCGCGGAGATCTGCTCGAGCTCGGCGCGTATCTGGGCAAGAGCGCGATCTTCGTGGGCGGGTATCTGCGGGACGGGGAGGAGTTCACGGTCTGCGACCTCTGGGACTCCCCGGCGCCGGACGATCCCAACAGCGCGGAGATGGGCCGGTCGTACTCGACGCTCACGCGTCGCGCCTTCGAGGCGAACTACCTGTCGTTCCACGACGCGCTGCCGACGCTGGTGCAGGCCCCGACCTCGGTGATCACCTCCCGGGTCGGCCCGGGCAGCTGCCGCTTCGTGCACGTCGACGCCTCGCATCTGTACGAGCATGTCCACGGCGACATCGAGGCGGCGCGGGAGCTGCTGCAGCCCGAGGGCATCGTGGCCTTCGACGACTTCCGTGCCGAGCACTGTCCGGGCGTCTCGGCGGCGGTGTGGGGCGCCGTGCCCACGACGGGCCTGAAGCCGATCTGCATCACGGGCACAAAGCTGTACGGCACATGGGGCGACCCCGCGCCGGTGCGGGAGGCGTTGCTGGCGTGGCTGGAGACGCGCGAGGACCTCTGGCACGGGGTGGAGGAGGTGGCGGGCCGCCCGCTGATCCGGATCAAGGGCACGAAGGCGCAGGTGCCGGTGCAGCCGCGGTCCCGCCATGAGCCGGAGCCGGATTCGACGCCCGCGCCGACCCCCGAGCCGCGCGTGCCCGCGCCAACCACGCCGTCGCGCCCACCCCGCTCCCGCACCCGGCGCCTGGTCAGGGACCTGCTCCCACCGATCCTGACCCGAGCGATCGCGGGCCGACGGAAGTGAAAATCAGCCCGTCCGGCGTGTGAGGACATGGCCTGCACGGTTGGGGCGCGGCTGCACTCACAGCCGGTCCGGCGTGTGGGGACATGGCCTGCACGGTTGGGGCGCGGCTGCACTCACAGCCGGTCCGGCGTGTGGGGACATGGCCTGCACCGCTGGGGCGCGGCTGCACTTCACAGCCGGTCCGGCGTGTGAGGGCATGGCCTGCACGGCTGGGGCGCGGCTGTATTTCGGCCGGTCCGCCGTTTTGGGGACATGGCCTGCACCGCTGGGGCCGGGCTGCACTTCACAGCCGGTCCGGCGTGTGGGGACATGGCCCGCACCGCTGTGGCGCGGCTGCACTTCAGCCCGTCCGGCGATTGAGGACAACGCCCGCACCCGCAGGGCCCCGCACCCGCAGGGCCCCGCACCCGCAGGGCCCCGCACCACAAGGCGCCCCCCACCACAAGGCGCCCCCCACCCGCAGGGCCCCCGCACCCCGCCCCACCTCACCGCGGCGTCTCCGGCGGCCGCTGCCGCGGCATGTTCGGCCGCGTACCCGGCGGCAACGGCACCCGCCCAGGTCCCGGCGTCGGCCCCGTGTCCGGCCGTCCCGCGCCCAGGCTCATCGACTGCATCGCCGGCGGCGCCGGGACGCCCGGGCGGAACTCCACCATCCAGTTCGCCGTCTCCGACCGCACCAGCTCCGTGATGTCCTCCGAGAACCTGCGCAGCACCCCGAGGCACCGCTCCGCCGCCTCGCTGGCGGTGCCCTCCGTAGGGCCCAGCACCTCTCGTACGGACTCCGACGCCCAGTCGAACTGCAGCGCCTGAAGCCTGCGCTGCACCGCCTGTGCCGTCGCGACATTCCTTATCCAGCCCGAGGTCAGCCCGAAATGCCGGTCGCAGGCCAGGCACGCCGCCCCCAGCAGCAGCGACAGATACCCCCAGCCTGCGACGTCGGCCAGCGCGGCCGTCAGGTCGAGGAGGACGAGCGCCGCCCCGCCGATCACGCCCAGAGCCGTACCGATCCGCAGCACACGCGCCGTGCGCCGTTTCCACACGCGCTCCGCCAGGTACCACTCCGCCGTACGCAGCCCCGCCGCCTCGACCCATCTGTAGAGCTCGTCGAGGCGTTCCGCCGGCTCACCCCAGTCGCCGAGCGGAAACGGCATTCCAGTCAGATCACCGCGCGGCGCCTCGCCGCGCTCCTCCCGGGCCGGCCCCCCGGGCTGCATCTCCGGCTGGCTCACCCTTGCACTCCTCTACGACCGACAACGGACGCGACAACAGACGCGACGACTGACGTAACACTGCGTGACGTAATGGTGCGCGCGTGCATCCTGATGTGCATGACCTTCCTACCGCCGAATGGTGGGCTGTGCTCCGAAAAGCCCGGTATTTCCGCCCGCAAGGGGGTCTTGATCCGTAAGGGCGCTCCACCCCACTCGCTCGAAAATCACTCGAAAGAGTTGGTCATCGCAGGGTGGGGCAGGCCGCCCGGTGACCACGTAGGCTCGGCGTACCGAACAATCGTCGTCGAAATGCCAGGAGTGACCGTGATTCCCGGTGGTGGCCAGCCGAATATGCAGCAGCTCCTCCAGCAGGCCCAGAAGATGCAGCAGGATCTCGCAAAGGCCCAGGAAGAGCTGGCGCAGACCGAGGTCGAGGGTCAGGCGGGCGGCGGCCTGGTGAAGGCCACCGTCACCGGCTCCGGCGAGCTCCGCAACCTCGTCATCGACCCCAAGGCTGTCGACCCCGAGGACACCGAGACCCTCGCGGACCTCGTCGTCGCCGCCGTCCAGGCCGCGAACGAGAACGCGCAGCAGCTGCAGCAGCAGAAGCTCGGCCCGCTCGCCCAGGGTCTGGGCGGCATGCCGGGCCTGCCCTTCTAAGGGCGCGGCCCACCAACTACCGTAAGCGTCAAAGCATTCCAGGAGAGGCGTTCCGTTGTACGAAGGCGTGGTTCAGGACCTCATCGACGAACTGGGCAGGCTGCCCGGCGTCGGTCCCAAGAGCGCGCAGCGGATCGCCTTCCACATCCTGCAGGCCGAGCCGACCGATGTCCGCCGCCTCGCGCACGCACTCCTCGAGGTGAAGGACAAGGTCCGCTTCTGCGCGGTGTGCGGCAATGTCGCGCAGCAGGAGCAGTGCAACATCTGCCGGGACCCGCGCCGCGACCAGTCGGTCATCTGTGTCGTGGAGGAGCCGAAGGATGTCGTCGCGATCGAGCGGACGCGCGAGTTCCGGGGCCGCTACCACGTGCTCGGCGGGGCCATCAGCCCCATCGAGGGCGTGGGCCCCGACGACCTGCGGATCCGCGAGCTGCTCGCCCGTCTCGCCGACGGAACGATCACCGAGCTGATCCTGGCCACGGACCCCAACCTGGAGGGCGAGGCCACCGCCACCTACCTGGCACGCATGGTCAAGCCGATGGGACTGAGGGTCACGAGGCTGGCCAGCGGTCTCCCTGTGGGGGGAGACTTGGAATACGCCGACGAGGTCACGCTCGGGCGTGCCTTCGAGGGGAGACGACTACTCGATGTCTGACGTCATGCTGCACGCCACTAGCCAGGACCCGGACTCTTTCGCGGTCCAGATCGCCGACTCGATCGAATCCTTCATCGTCGCGACCACGGAAGTCGCGAAGGGCGACGAGCCCGACAGCGCGGTGCCGTTCATGCTGCTGGAGGTCTCGCAACTGCTGCTGACGGGCGGCCGGCTGGGTGCGCACGAGGACATCGTCCCGGACGAGCGGTACGAACCGGACACCGGCCCGGACATGGACGTCGACGACCTGCGCGAGCGTTTCGCGGTGCTGCTGGACCCGGTGGACATCTTCTCCGAGGTCTTCGACCCGTACGAGCCGCGCAAGGCCCCGGTCGCCTGCCGGATCTCCGACAACCTCGCGGACATCGTCACCGACCTGCGCCACGGCCTGGCCCACTACAAGGCGGGCCGCGTCAGCGAGGCGCTGTGGTGGTGGCAGTTCTCGTACTTCTCCAACTGGGGCCCGACCGCATCCGCGACGCTGCGCGCCCTGCAGTCGCTGGTCGCCCATGTCCGCCTCGACCAGCCGCTGGATGAGCTGGACGGCCTGGACACGGACGAGGACCTGGCCGAGGAGGTGCTGGCCGAGGAGGCCGGCAAGGTCATGGCGGAGGAGCTCGCGGGCCCGCTGGGCATGCGCACGGTCACCTGAGCGGTCTCCGCTGACCGGTCTCTGCTACTTTCCGGCCACTGTCGGAATAGGGCTGGGGAGCGTACGCGGTGAGAAGACGTACAGGGGCGGGGCTCGCGGCGGTGGCGGCCGGTCTGCTGATGGCATCGTGCTCCCCGGACACGGTGCAGACGGCGTCCGAGCCGAGTACGACGCACTCCGCGGCCCCTTCGCCTACGGTCTCTCCGTCAGCCCCTGGTTCGCCGTCGGCGTCGGCGTCGTCCCCGACGCCGTCTGCGGCTCCCTCCCGTACTTCCGCCGCGCCCTCCTTCCGCCCGGCCAGGCCGACCGTCCTGACCATGTACGCCTCGACCTCGGGCGGCCGCGTGGTCGTGGTGCGCGGCGGCGCCGCCCGCGAATTCACTGTCACTGTGTCCAACGGCAACACCCGTGCCTACACCGCTCTGAGTGTCGTCTTCCAGATGGAGATGATGGTGGCCGACGAGGGTTCCACCCCGCCCCAGAACGGCTTCGTCCTGGAGCGCCGCGACCCGGCGACGGGCGCCTGGCGCCCGGTCGAGCTGCGGGTCGCCAATGACGTGCGGCCGCACTCGCTGTTCAGCGGCGGCACCCCGCTGGCCAAGGACACGCGCCGGACCGAGCACTACCGCATCCGGGCCGGGGAGCGCGGCCCGGCGGGCTCCACGCCGCTGATGATCCGCCTGATCGACACTGCGGCCCCGGAGAACGCGAGCGACGAGCAGGCCGTCCCCGCACGTACGTCGCTGATGATCACCGCGCGCTGAGCGCGGGGCGGAGCGGGTGCGCGTCAGCCGAGGACGGTCGCGAAGGCCAGCGCCACCCGCTCGATCCAGTCGATGGCGTCACTCGTCTCGGCCTCGGTGATCGGATGGCGCTTGCCCAGTCTCCGTCCTCCAGATCGGAGGCGTGAGCGATCTTGTTCCGCCGGTTGATGATCGCCTGGTAGTGCTTCGCGAGCGTCTTGTCGTTCCACTTGGTACGGCCGTGGTGCCAGGCATTGATCCGCGCGGCCGCCTCAGCTGAAGTGGTTCAGGTCCAGTACAGCGACGGCGAGGGTGGCGCCTGCGTCGAGGCCGCCACCTACTCCCACACCATCCACGTCCGGGACTCGAAACTCGCCGCGAGTCCCGAACTGGCCCTCCCCGCCCTCGTCTGGGCCGCTTTCGTCGCCAACGTCGCAGGTCGGCCCGGAGCTTGAGCCACGGGCCCCGAGCCCCCTTTTGAAGGAATGGGTGGGTTGAAGTAGAACCCACCCACCCTCCGCTGTAGGCGAGTTGGGTCGGCGTCACCCACACAGGTGACATTGTGTGATCAGCTTGCGTCGGTGAGTGAAGGCGTTTTACGTTCACGGCAAAGAAACGGCCCCGGCCGGTGCTGACAACACCAGGTCGGGGCCTCACCGACGAATCGATTGCGACTCGATCGTGGCTTCCTCACACCTTAGTCCTGCTCCGCCTGTGTCCGCCCACCCCATGGCCAATCCGGGGTACGGAAAGCGCCTCGCGGCTGACGAATTCCCGCGCGTAGAAGCGGACTTCGCACATCTGCCCCCGAGGGCGGCAGAGCTCGCGTCGCTCATCGACCGCCTGCCCGAGGGTTCCGCGATGGGCTACAAGACGCTCGCCGCCACGCACCCCGTCTACGGCCAACAGGCCTGCCGCAGCGCCCTCAAGGAGCTCACGGACGCGGGACACCTGCGGCTGGTCAAGGAGCACCTGACGCTGGGGGACTCCACAATGCGCTGGGTGACGCGGACGTATTGGTCCCGTATCCGCAGATCGGATGTGTGGTGGGCGGAGTTTGTCCGCCGCGTGCACGGGGTCGACGTCACGGTGCTGGGTCGGGCGGGCCTGGCCCGCGTAGACGACGCAGACGAACCGGCACCCGCCCCCCTGCCCTCCCCGTCGGAGGCCTACGGCGTACTGGCCCGGCTCGGCCGCACCGAACCCCGTATGACCCTGTCCGCCGCCGACTGCGCCGCGCTCGAACCGCTGGCCTGCGAGTGGCTGGCGCGTGGGGCCACCCACAACCACCTCACCCAGGCGTTGACCGCGGGCTTGCCGTCACCTGTACACAGCCCCGCTGCCATCGCCCGTACCCGACTGGAGAACAAGATGCCACCCAAGTCCACGGCCGGCACCGGCCGGGCCAGGGTCAACAAGATCGTGATGATCTGCGCCGGCTGCGATGCCGACGAGACGACGACGAAGCTCACGAACGGCCTCTGCGCCGCCTGCCGTAAAGAGCTGGACCGGGAGCCCGAGTGCGACGCCACCTGGCCCCCCGTCGGCTACGTGCCCGACACCTTCCGCGCGGCCCCGATCGAGTACGTCGTGAACCACCACCTCCGTGCGGACGAGGCCCGCATCGCGGCCGGCCTCCCGCCACGAGGCCGGGGCTGAGATGAGCGGGACGGATGACGGCGCCTTCCTGTCCCTGAAGCTTGACGCTGACCTCTTGGTACGCCTGGAAGCGTATGCGCAGGCGGATCGAAGGGCGGTGTGTGCGGCAGTCCATGCCTGGGTCGACGAGATCTTGGCACCCCGCGGCGACGGGTTCGGCGCCCGGCCGTCTGAGGAGGACCGGTGAATCACAAGTCCGCGCTCGCGCGCCACAGGCAGGCGGCCGTGGCCAAGGTGCCGGAACCACACACGGACTGTCATACGCTGCATATGATTCAGAGTGTGACGACAAAAGAACGGGTGACTGTGACACTCCCCGCCGATCTGCTGGCTACCGCCAAGGCCGCATCCGGAGGCAATCTCTCCGCCTACGTCGAACGCGCCGTGCGCGCCCAGGCACTCTCCGAAGCGGGAGAGGCGATTACCGCATGGCGTGGGGGCGCCGCTGCCGACCTGGACGATCTCGCAGATGTCTTCGGGGAGGATGTCGCTTGATCCTCGAACGCGGCCAGGTCTGGGAGGTCCAGCTCGCCACCAAGACGCGTACGGTGCTGATCGTCGAGTCGGACGCAGCCATCCGCGCGTTGCCCGGAACGGTCGTCTGCATGATGATTGACCAGACCGGCGGCGCACCCGACACGGTCATTACAGTGCCGGTGACCGAACCGATCACGGGTGCGGCCGTAGCGGTTGACCTGGTGGCCCTGACCGACAAGCGCATCAGCTCCGGCGCATTCCTCGGCTCGGTGGATGACGTTGCAATGGGGCGGGTATCTGCTGCCCTGCGCGTCGTTCTCGACCTGACCGACTAACTCCCCTCGTTGCAGGGTCCCGGTCTTCTTCGCAGGCCAGAGGCGGTCGGTGTGGACACGCAGGGCCGATCCGGGGCCTCAGGACTCCGCAGCGGCCTCCTCCGCGTCCGTGTCCGGCTTGACCTCGCCACCCAGTGCCTCCGCGATCGCCGCGAACTCGTCCAGTGCGGCCTGAAGGTCCTCGAGCTGTGGGCCGCCTGGTTGCGGTCCCGCCTGATGCGGTCGAAATTGTCGCGGATGTCGGGGCCGAGGACGCCGGCCCCGGTGGGAGCGGCGGGTGCCCTCGACGCGCAGCGCGGTACGGCTAACGAGCTCCGCGGCGAGCACTTCACCAAACTGGCCCGCCTGGATCAGGGCGGCGTTGGGATTGGTGAAGACAGTGGCCTCGGCCTGAGCGCCGTAGATGGCGAGCAGCGGCTGCAAGGGGAACAGGGCACCGAAATTCGGTGAGGACTTCGCCGGCTTCCGCGGTCCTGTGGCCGGGAACCGCATCGCGGCATGTGACCCGCCCCACACTCCGCGTACTGCGCCTGACCCCGGGCAGGAGTCGTCCGAGCGGCCGTGATCTCCTTCCCATGATCACTGAGTGAGCGGGACATCTCACGATGTGACATCAGCGGGGCGGAGAGCGGCCGCTCGTTAGACTGAGCCGACCGCAGTGACTGCAGCAACGACTGCAGTAATGAACCGAGCGAGGAGCGCACGTGGGCCTTGTCGTGCAGAAGTACGGAGGTTCCTCCGTTGCCGATGCCGAAGGCATCAAGCGCGTCGCCAAGCGAATCGTCGATGCCAAGAAGAACGGCCACCAGGTGGTCGTCGTGGTATCCGCGATGGGCGACACGACGGACGAGCTGATCGATCTCGCCGAGCAGGTATCCCCGATCCCTGCCGGGCGCGAATTCGACATGCTGCTGACCGCAGGAGAGCGGATCTCCATGGCCCTGCTGGCCATGGCGATCAAAAATCTGGGCCACGAGGCCCAGTCGTTCACCGGCAGCCAGGCAGGCGTCATCACCGACTCGGTCCACAACAAAGCGCGCATCATCGATGTGACGCCGGGCCGGATCCGTACGGCGCTCGACGAGGGCAATATCGCCATCGTCGCCGGCTTCCAGGGTGTGTCCCAGGACAAGAAGGACATCACCACCCTCGGCCGGGGCGGCTCCGACACCACCGCCGTCGCCCTCGCCGCCGCGCTGGACGCGGAGGTCTGCGAGATCTACACCGACGTCGACGGCGTCTTCACCGCCGACCCGCGGGTCGTCAAGAAGGCGCGGAAGATCGACTGGATCGCCTTCGAGGACATGCTGGAGCTCGCCGCCTCCGGCTCCAAGGTGCTGCTGCACCGCTGCGTCGAGTACGCACGCCGATACAACATCCCGATCCACGTCCGCTCGTCCTTCTCCGGGCTGCGCGGCACCTGGGTCAGCAACGAGCCGCAAGGGGACCAGCAGGTGGAGCACGCCATCATCTCCGGAGTCGCCCACGACGTCTCCGAGGCCAAGATCACGGTCGTCGGAGTGCCGGACAAGCCGGGCGAGGCCGCGGCCATCTTCCGCACGATCGCGGACGCCGAGATCAACATCGACATGGTCGTACAGAACGTCTCGGCGGCCGCCACCGCGCTGACCGACATCTCCTTCACCCTCCCCAAGACCGAGGGCCGCAAGGCCATCGACGCCCTGGAGAAGGCGAAGGCCGGGATCGGCTTCGAATCGCTGCGTTACGACGACCAGATCGGCAAGATCTCGCTCGTCGGCGCCGGAATGAAGACCAACCCCGGCGTCACCGCCTCCTTCTTCGAGGCGCTGTCCGACGCGGGCGTGAACATTGAGCTGATCTCCACCTCGGAGATCCGTATCTCGGTGGTCACCCGCGCCGACGACGTCAACGAGGCCGTGCGCGCCGTGCACACCGCCTTCGGTCTCGACAGCGACTCCGACGAGGCGGTCGTCTACGGAGGCACCGGGCGATGACCCGTAAGCCGACGCTCGCGGTCCTTGGAGCGACCGGAGCCGTCGGCGTGGTGATGCTCCAGATCCTGTCGCAGCACGCCGACATCTGGGGCGATATACGACTCCTCGCCTCGCCGCGCTCGGCCGGCCGCAAGCTGGCCGTGCGCGGCGAGGAGACCGAGGTCGTCGCGCTGAGCGAAGAAGCCCTCGACGGCGTCGACGTCGCGCTCTTCCTCGTGCCGGCCGAAGTGTCCGAGCGGTGGGCGCCCGTCGCCGCTGCCCAGGGCGCGGTGGTCGTGGACAATTCGGCCGCCTTCCGGATGGACCCGGATGTGCCGCTGGTGGTCCCCGAGGTCAATCCGCATGCCGTACGGGTCCGGCCGCGCGGCATTGTCGCGAGCCCGCACGACACCACGCTCGCCATGCTTCCTGCGGTGGGCGCGCTGCACGCGGAGTTCGGGCTGCGTGAACTGGTCGTCTCCTCGTACCAGGCCGTCAGCGGCGCGGGACGGGACGCTGTCGGTGCGCTGCGCTCGCAGCTGTCGATGGTCGCCGGTACGGAGCTGGGCGTCGGCCCCGGAGACGTACGCCGTGCTGTGGGCGACGACCTCGGCCCCTTCGCGGCGCCGCTCGCGCTCAATGTGGTGCCCTGGTCCGGCGCGCTCGAGGACGGCGGCTGGTCCTCGGAGGAGCTGGGGCTGCGGGCCGAAACGCGCAAGATCCTGGGTCTGCCGGGGCTGCGGGTGGCGGCGACGTTCGTACGCGTACCGGTCATCACCACGCACTCCCTCGCGGTGCACGCGCGCTTCGAGAGCGAGGTCACGGTGGAGCGGGCGCACGAGATCCTGGCGACCTCGCCCGGTGTGGTGCTCTACGACGATCCGGCGGCGGGCGACTTTCCCACGCCGGCGGATGTGGTGGGAACGGATCCGACCTGGGTGGGTCGGGTGCGGCGGGCGCCGGACGACGTCTGTGCGCTGGAACTGTTCGTCTGCGGCGACAACCTCCGTAAGGGGGCGGCGCTGAACTCCGCGCAGATCGCGGAGGCGGTCGCCGCCGAAATCGGGCCGCGGCTCGGAGCCTGATCCGACTCCGGTTCCGACTCTTCCTCATGGGGGGCGGTGGAACCGGAGGCCTTTGTAAGATCTGTGTACATCCTGTGAGCAAGTCGAAGGTCTGTACCACTTGAACTGGGGTGCAAGGATGTTCGACGATTCGCTTCCCCCCTTTCTGCAACCGGCAGTTGGGCGGGAAGCGTCTTTGCGGTTGCCCCTTCACGGTGCCGCAAAAAATGGGGCATTGGGGAAGAGCGGGTACGCATGAGCGCATTTGGATCACCGTCAAAAACGGTGGCGTACGCGTACAACCCTGACGGGGGGAAGCGTGTCCAACAGGCGTGGCAGAGGTTCTCGACATCACCAGGGTGGTCCCGGTCCGCGGCGCTGCAGTGCGTCCGTTCCGCAGACGCCGCCCGTCCGGCGGCATGCCGGTGATTGCTCCCATGCCCGCACCCCGCACCAACCGCATACCTTCCCAGCGCGAGGGCGCTGAAGGAACCATGGCTGAAGACACCATGGCTGCGGGCACCACTGTCGATCACCTCACCGAGACCTACCGCGCCCACTACCGGTCGCTGCTCGGTCTCGCGGCCCTCCTGCTGGACGACACGGCCTCCTGCGAGGACGTCGTCCAGGAGGCCTTCATACGCGTCCACTCGGCGCGCAACAGGGTGCGGGACCCGGAGAAGACTCTGGCGTATCTGCGCCAGACCGTGGTCAATCTCTCCCGCTCCGCGCTGCGCCGCCGGATCCTCGGTCTGAAGCTGCTCTCCAAGCCGATGCCGGACATGGCGAGCGCCGAGGAGGGGGCCTACGACCAGCTGGAGCGGGACGCGCTGATCAAGGCGATGCGCAAACTGCAACGGCGCCAGCGCGAAGTACTGGTGCTGCGATACTTCGGCGATATGACCGAGGCTCAGGTCGGCGAAACGCTGGGCATATCGCTCGGCTCGGTGAAGGCGTACGGCTCGCGGGGTATCGCGGCGCTGCGCGTCGCCATGGAGGCCACGGCATGAGCGGGCACAAGCACAGGTTTGAGCAGTACGGGCCGGACGGGCCGTTTGACGACCGGACTGGAAACGGAATTGTGAACAACGGGCCGGAAAATGAGCAGGGCGGCCTCGGTCAAGGACCCGCTGAGGGTTTTGGCGGGGACGAAATGGCCCTGCGCCGGATGCTGCAGGGCGCGGTACAGGACCTCGAGCCCTCCGACGGCGCCCTCGACCATCTGCGAAGGGCGGTTCCCGCGCGGCGCGCCCGCAAGAGGCAGGCGCTCGTCGGCATGGCGGCCGCGGCGCTGCTGATCGGCACTGCCGTCCCCGCCTTCGTCCATGTGGCGAACTCGAGCGACAGCGACGGCGCCCGCTCCGTCAACGCCGGACACGGCGAACAGGCGCAGGGCGGCACCGGGTCCGAGCCGGGTGACGGGGGCGGCGAGAACGGAACGGACAATCCTTCCGCCGGCGGCCAGGGCACCGAGCAGAACGAAGGCGGTGCCAGCCGGACGCCGGGGGCGAAGCCCGGCAACGGCACCTCGAACGGCATGGTCGGCGGTAGCGCCAACCCGTCGGGCACCGTGGCCGCGACCTCGCCGCCCTGTGACGCGAGCCAGCTCGGCGTCAGTGCGACGCAGGCGGCCAAGCCCGACGCCGATGGCAAGGTGTACGGCACCTTCCACATTGCCAACGTCTCCAAGACCGACTGTGCGGTCAGCGGCGCCGGCACCGTCGGCTTCCAGGCGATGGGTGCCGCAGACCCCGCCAAGATCACGGTGGTCGGGCACACGACGGGAGACCCGGCGAGCGGACTGCCCGACCCCTCGCAGGAGGCCGGAGCACTGCTGCTGAAGCCGGACACGGCGTACGAAGTGAAGTTCGCCTGGGTGCCGAAGGACAGCTGCCCGACCTCCGGCGCCTCGCCCGACCCCACGCCCTCGACGGGCTCCTCGGGCGCGAGCAGCAGCGGCACGGGCACGACGTCGGAGAACACCCAGCCCCAGCTCGTCACCGAGGACGGCGGGGCCTCGGACGGCAGCGTCGCGGTGACCCACATCCCGGAGCCGGGCGCGCCGAGCGCGGAGACGACGATCTCCAACGCATGCGCGGGCACGATCTACCGCACGGGTGTCCTGAACGCGCAGTAGCAGCGACCCTCGCGCAACCGGGGCTCCGCCCCGGACCCCGCGCCCCAATCGCCGGCGAGGCTCCTGTTGGGGCTCCGCCCCAAGCCCCGCTCCTCAAACGCCGGAGGGGCTGTTATTTGGCCCGTCCGGCGATTGAGGACACTCCTCCTACGCCCTGAGGGCATGGGGGGACCCCCGGAAGGGCGTACGGGGCTCCGCCGCTGTTGGCCGGCCGCAGCCGTATCGTCCGGCTCGGTCTACACCGGCTCCGGGCCCGGGGCCAGGCCCAGCGCGCTGTCACGTGCGGCCTCCGCCTCGCGCCGCAGCAGCCGGAACCACATGAAGACCACAAAGCCGGCGAAGACGAACCACTCGCCGGTGTAGCCGAGGTTCTGGAACGACTTGAGGTCGAGCCCACTGCCCTCCGGCGCGGCCGCGGGCACGGCCTTCAGCCCGGCGTCCGCCGTGGCGAGCGTGACCCATGCGTCGTACACATCGTCCGGCACCAGGTTCACCAGCGAGGCCGCGCTGATCATGCCGAGCTGACCGCTCGGCAGCCCGCCCGCCGCGTGCACCCCGTCGGAGCCCGAGGTCTCGGAGGCCTGCAGCGCGCCGGTCACGGTGACCTGGCCGGCCGGTGCCGCGGGGATCCGCCCGCCCTCGGCCAACCAGCCGCGGACCACGGGCAGCAACCGGCCGCCGTCGGTCTTCAGCATCGTCAGCACATACGAGCCGTGCTTGCCGTCCAACTCCCGCTCCGGCACGAGGAACTGTTTCCCGTACCGCCCGGTGGCCGTCGCCTGCCGCCCCGACGTCTCCTGGTCGACGGGCAGCAGCTCGTCGACGGGCGCGGCCTTCTGCTCACCGGGGCCGGGCTTCTGCTGGGCCTCCCGGTGCGTGTGGACGCGGTCCTCGAACTTGCCGAGCTGCCAGGAGCCCATGAAGACGCAGAAGGGGATCGCCAACACGACGAAGAGATTGATCCCCCACCAGCGGGGCGTCAGCAGGAACCGGTACACCCCTCCACGGTACGGAACGGGCCCGCGATCTCTCGGCCCACCCCCCTGTCCCGGCTCCCGCTCCCGGCTGCGCCGCCCTGCCCCTTGCGGTAGGTACGGCTGACTCCCTGTCCCCATTCCCGGATACGGCCCCTTCCCGACTACGGATCCCTATCCCAGGCTCGCCCCCTGCCCCAGATGCCCGCCGGCGAAGGCGATCTCCAGCCGCACCTGCTTGATCCGCTCCTCCACCACCAGCGAGCCGTGCCCCGCGTCGTACCGGTAGACCTCGTGCACCGCGCCGCGCGCCGCCAGCCGGTCCACATAGTTCTCGACCTGGCGGATCGGGCAGCGCGGGTCGTTGACGCCCGCCGAGATGTAGACGGGAGCCTTGACGGCGTCGACGTACGTCAGCGGGGACGAGGCCTCGAACCGCTCCGGGACCTCCTCCGGCGTCCCGCCGAGCAGCGTGCGGTCCATCGCCTTCAGGGCCTCCATCTCGTCGTGGTAAGCCGTGACGTAGTCCGCGACCGGCACCGCCGCCAGCCCCAGCGTCCACGCCTCGGGCTGGGTGCCGAGGCCGAGCAGAGTCAGATACCCGCCCCACGAGCCGCCCGCCAGGACCAGCTTCGCGGGGTCCGCGAGCCCCGACTTCACCGCCCACTCCCGTACCGCCGCGATGTCCTCCAGCTCGATCAGCCCGACCCGGTGCTTGAGGGCGTCCGTCCACTCCCTGCCGTACCCCGTCGAACCCCGGTAGTTGATCCGCACGACCGCGTACCCATGGTCGATCCAGGCTGCCGGGCCCGCCGCGAAGGCGTCGCTGTCGTGCCAGGTCGGGCCGCCGTGGATCTCGAAGACGGTCGGCAGCGGTCCTGTCGCGCCCGCCGGCTTCTGCACCAGCGCATGGATACGGCCCCCGGGTCCCTCCACCCAGGCGTCCTCCACCGGCACCGACTCCGGCGCCTTCATCCCCGGCGGATCGAGCACGACCCCGCCCGCCGTCGAGCGCACCTGCGGCGGCAGTGCGGCGGACGACCACAGATACTCCACCTGTCCGTCCGGCCGGGCCGTCGCGCCCGAGACCGAACCGGTCGGCGTCTCGATGCGCGCCAGCTCGCGCGCCGCCAGGTCGTACCGGAACAGCTCCCCGCGCGCCTCGAAGCTGTGCGCGACCAGCAGCCCGGAGCCGTCCGGATACCACTCGGCGTTCACATCGCCCGGCAGGTCGATCGCGAGATCGGTCTCGGTGCCCGACGCGACGTCCCAGATCATCGGCTCCCAGCGGCCGCGCCGCTGATGCCCGATGAGCAGCCGGGTGTCCCCGTCCACCGGAGCGAAGCCGAGGACCTCAAGACCCAGTTCTTCCGTGCCCCCCTTCGTGTCGTCCAGCTCGGCGACCGAGGTGCCTCCCCCACAGCCTTCGGCGTGGGAGGTGCCCCCAGTGCGCACCACCCGCAGCGCCGAGTGCATCGCGTCCCCGTGCTCGGTGTGCTCAATCGCGATCAGCGTCCCGTCGTGCGAAAGATCGCCGACCCCGGCCGACTCCCGGTGCCGGTAGATCTCGACCGGCTCCGCACCCGGCCGTACGACATGGATCGTGGTGCCGTCCTCGTCGGTCGACCGGCCGACCACCGAGGTGCCGTCCCGGCCGATCGCCAGCCCCGCCGGGTACGAAGGCTCGAGTCCGGGTGCCGCGGGCTCGTCGTCGCCGCCGCCGAAGGGCTGCCGCATCCAGACCCCGAACTCGTCCCCGTCGGTGTCCGAGAACCACCAGATCGACTCGCCGTCGGGCGACAGCACACCGTCTGTCGTGCCGTTCGGCCGGTCCGTCGCCTGCCGCTGCTCGCCGGTCGACCGGTCCCAGGCGTACAGCTCATATGTCCCCGTCGCGTTCGACACGAAGAGCGAGCGGTCCGGCGCGTCCTCCGCCCAGTCGGGCAGCGAGACGCGCGGAGCCCGGAAGCGCTTCTCCCAGTCGGGCATCGGCGGCAGGTCCGGCGTGCCGGGCAGCTCTGGCGTGCCGGGCAGGTCCGGCGTCGAGTCGGTGATCTCAGTCATGACCCCATTCTGCGCCGGACCCCCGACAATCCGTTCGCGTCGTCCGCAGCCTGTGGATAACTTCGAGGGCATGGATGAGCACGTGGTCGAACGCTACTGAGGCCGCTGGGTGTTCGGCAGCCGGACGACGGCGATGCCGCCGTCCATTGTCCCGGGCCGGGACAATGGACGGCATGAACCTGCAGAGCTCCGAATGGGTCACCGTTGCGGCCTACGAAAACCTGCCCGGCCGTCCGAACCCGACCGCCGCAGTACGCGCTTGACTACGTGATCGCGGCATCGACTGGATGCCCTTCGCGGAGAGCGACATCCACTGGAACCACGCCTGCGGTCCAGGTCCCGACGGCCGTTGGCGCGGATGGTACGACGTTCGCATCCGGGCCGACGCCCTGCGCCCGCTGGGGCTGCATCCCGACCAGCCCACGGCGAAGGTCAGCGGGCCGTCTCCGCCTCGTTGGTTGCATGCGGCGGCGGAGCGCCGGGCGCGGTGAGGTGTACGGCGATCGCGGCGGCGAACCCGGGATCCGTGGGCAGGTCGGCGAGCAACCAGTCGGCGCTCCCTGCCGGTTGGGCGCCGGCTCCCACATAGGTGAGGGAGAGATCCTCGTTCAGGCCGACTCCGGTTGCCTTCAGCAGGGCTTCCTTCCGGGTCCAGCAGCCGGCGAAGGCGGCGGGGCGGTGCTCGGGGGGCAGCGCCGCCAGTTCCGTACGCTCCCTCGGGTGCAGCTGGGTCGCGACTTCGGCGACCGTGCCCGGGGCGGGGACGCCCTCGACGTCGACCCCGACGGGCACTGTGGCCAGGGCGATCATCACCAGGCCGTCGGTGTGCGAGAGCGAGAAGTGCACCGCGTTGCCGGGAACGACGGGTCGGCCGTGCGGACCGCCGCAGTGGGTGCACGGTTCGCGCGAGAGCGTGATCGCTTCCGGGGCCTGGCCGAGCCGTTCGCCGAGCAGCCGGCGCAGGGTCACATGCGCGACTGTGTACGCGTCACGGTCCACGGCTCGCCGGAAGGCAGCGCGGCGCGCGGACTCGTCGGCGTCGAGGAGGTGCAGGTGGGCGGCGGTGTCGTCGGCATGGGCCGAGACCCGGCCGGACCACACCAGCTCTACGCCCGGCAGCGTCGTCGCCGGGCGGCCGGGACCGGCGGATACGTCGATCGGCATGTTGAACTGCATCTCCCTCGCCACGTCTGCCTCCAGTTCTACCTGCCCTGCCCGGACTTTCTCTAACGGATCCATGGTTCCTTCAACGTGAGGGTGAGCAGGCGGCGGCCATGGAAGCGGCCATGGAAAGAGTCTGGAGTCCGTTGTGCCAACCAAGGGCGCATCCGCGGATGCGGCAGACCCGGGCACCGTCCGGCCCGGCGGACGGACCGCCCGTGTCCGGGCATCTGTACTGCGGGCGGTGGGCGACGCGCTGGTCGAGCACGGTTTCCACAGCCTCGACCTCGCCGATGTGGCCCGCCGCGCGGAGGTGGGCAAGACGACCGTGTACCGCCGCTGGGGCACGACCACCGGTCTGATCGCCGATCTGCTGGCCGACATGGCCGACATGGCCGAACAGTCCGTGCCGCGTACGGGCTCCGGCTCTCTCACCGAGGACCTGAGGTCCAACGCCCGTCTCGTCGCAGCCACCCTGACCGACCCCCGCCAGGGCCCCCTCTTCAAGGCCGTGATCGCCGCCGCCACCTGCGACGAACGCACCGCATGGGCGCTGCACCGCTTCTATGCGACCCGGATCAAGGAATGGGCGCCGTGTGTCGAGGGAGCCGTCGCCCGCGGTGAGCTGCCCGCGGGCACCGACGCCCGGGAAAGTGATCCGGGCTGTCTCCGCCCCGCTCTACTATCGCGTCCTGGCCAGCGGCGACCCGCTCGACGAGGCGGCCGCAGACCGTGCGGCCGCGGCTGCCGAGTCCGCGGCGCGGGCGGGCGCGTACATCGGATGACGGGCGACGAGGCGACGAAGGTGGCAAGGGCCTGACCCTCGGCGAGGTCAGGCCCTTGAACAGGCTTACGCGGCTCAGATGTTGACGCCGAAGTCCTGCGCGATGCCGCGCAGCCCTGAGGCGTAACCCTGGCCGACAGCACGGAACTTCCACTCCGCGGCATTGCGGTACAGCTCGCCGAAGACCATCGCGGTCTCGGTCGAGGCGTCCTCGCTCAGGTCGTAACGCGCGAGCTCGGCGCCGCCGGCCTGGTTGACGACGCGGATGAACGCGTTGCGCACCTGCCCGAAGGACTGCTGACGGCTCTCGCCCTCGTGGATCGAGACCGGGAACACGATCTTGTCGACCTCGGCAGGCACGCCCGCCAGGTTCACCTTGATCTGCTCGTCGTCGCCCTCGCCCTCACCCGTGAGGTTGTCACCGGTGTGCTCGACGGAGCCTTCCGGGCTCTTGAGGTTGTTGAAGAACACGAAGTGCTGGTCGGACACGACCTTGCCGTTCGCATCCACCAGCAGGGCGCTGGCGTCGAGGTCGAAGTCGGTCCCGGTGGTGCTGCGTACATCCCAGCCCAGGCCCACGACGACCGCGGTCAGGCCCGGGGCCTCCTTGCTGAGCGAGACATTGCCGCCCTTGGAAAGGCTGACACCCATGGAAATCCCCTGCGCAATCCGGCGCGGGCCGCGCCTCTTGACGATTCCTTTGCCCACGGGGGCAACGAGCGGTCACCGCCCCTGGTTCCCCTGACATCCAAATGGCCGTCACCATGCTTCGCTGCTCTCGCGTCCTCCACCGAGCCCGGGGTCGTCGCGGCGGCTCGTCACGGCGGCTCGCTGTGCCCCAGCCGGTCGCCGACCCGGCTGCGCAGCCGACGCGTCACCGCGGTCGCGGCGGCGGTCAGGAAGACGAAGCTGTAGAGGATCTGGAGCATGGTCACCAGGCGGGCGGTCTGGCTCTGCGGCACGATGTCCCCGTAACCGACGGTCGCCAGCGTGACCACGGTGAAGTAGAGCGCGTCGAGCCTCGTCTGCAGCCCGACGAACGCGCCCGCATGCCGGGCGAGGGCGTAGTACGTGGCCGAGAAGACCAGTACCGACAGGAACATCAGCAGCACAATGACGACGACGGGGTGGGTGTCCGGCCTGTCGAGGAGTACCTCCCTGATCTGAAGCAGCAGCAGGCACGCGATGGCGGCGAGCACCACGATGAAGACCGTCCAGCTGAGTTCCGGCCGGTGTGGTCCGAGGCCGTTGAGGGGAAGCACGAAGTACGCCGCGGTCATGGCGACTACAAGACAGAGGGATGTGACCCAGAGCCGTAGCGGCGCAACATTTGTTGTGCGGTGCACCACGTGAGCCTCCCGCCCAAGGTCGCGTCCGGTGCCGCGTCCCGTCGAAGCCGCTGTCGCCCCCCCACGATCGTCCGCCCCGGCGATCCGTCGCCACCCGGCAGCGGCCGAACGGTGCAGTCATGGCGCAGGGCAGTGCGGACGAACGTCACGGCCCGACGGACACCGCCTCCACAAGTGCGCACCCTCGTCACTCGAACGGGTGTACCCGTATGGCGGTGGTGTGTGTACCGGCCGACGCTCGAAGCCGGTACGCGACCGGCGTGCGGGACGAGAAAAGGAGCACCCATGAGCCAGGACCAGCCGGTGGGATCACCGATGAACATGGAACCCCCGATGGACAGGGGAACACCGATGTACAAAGGACCGCCGCCCGGGGAACCGAACAGCGGCTGGGTGACCGGCGGCCTCGTATTCGCCGCCGTTCTGATGCTGTGCGGCGGTGTGCTCGCCGCGCTCCAGGGCATAGCGGCGATCGCCGAGGACGATGTGTACGGCCGACTCGGCAACTACGTGTACGGCATGAGCCTCACCGGCTGGGGCTGGATCCACCTGATCCTCGGCATCTGTGTCGCCATCACCGGCGCAGGGCTGTTCAAGGCCGCCACATGGGCACGATTCGCCGGTATCTTCCTGGCCGCGATCAGCCTCGTCGCCCAGTTTCTGTTCCTGCCATACGCGCCGGTCTGGTCGGTGATCATGATCGCGATCGACCTGTTCATCATCTGGACGCTGGCGGTGTACCACAGCACAGAACCAAGGCCGGCTTCCGCCTGAGGGAAACGAGAGGAAACGAAAAGAGTTCGGAGGGAAACCGAACCCAGCGCTGCTTCCGCACGACGGCTCGACCGTAGGCAGCCACGAGCCGTCCCCCCGCCGTAGGCTGCCGGGACTCCACCAACTCAGTTGCCTACGGGAGTCCTTGAGTGAGCGAGCAGCCGAAGAAGCCGTTCCTGTACGTCATCGTCTGCGCGGCCGGGATAGCCGGCGATGTCGGCAAGCTGATCACCGCCGCGCAGGAGCAGTACTGGGACGTCGGCGTCATCGCAACCCCGCAGGGCCTCGGTTTCATCGACGCCGAGGCCGTGGCGGAACAGACCGGCAACCCGATCCGCTCTGCCTGGCGCGGCCCCGGCGACCCTCGTCCGTTCCCCGCGGCGGACGCCATCGCGGTGGCCCCGGCCACCTTCAACACCATCAACAAGTGGGCCGCCGGCATTGCCGACACCCTCGCCCTGGCCACGCTGTGCGAGGCCTACGGTGCCGGCATCCCCACTGCCGTGCTGCCGAGCGTGAACGCGGACCTGGCCGCTCATCCCGCGTACCGGCAGAGCCTGGTCCGGTTGCGTGAGATGGGCGTGGTGATCAGTGCGTACGAACCTGACGAGCCCAAGGCGGGCGGCTCCGGCTGCTTCCGTTGGGAGGAGGCCCTGGATCTGCTCACGCCGAAGGTGTCCGCCTGAGGGCGACCGGACAGGGCGAACGTCATCGGACAGGACGAACGTCATCGGACAGAACGAACGTCACGGCATGATCTCCAGCGGGTAGTACTCGTGCGGCCGGTCACCGATCCACTCCACCCACGTCGGATCGTCGAGGAGCTCCTCCGTATCGGGCAGCCCTGCCAGGCGCAGGAACTCCAGCACGTCCCGGTCGGAGTCTGCGAGGCCCATGATCTGCTGTCGCACCGTGACCCGCCGCCCGCCCGACGCGGCGATCCGGTGCACGACGATCGGCGGATGTCGGGACATACATCCAGGCTGCGACGAACAGTGGCCCACAGCACGCCGAGATCGGTGCCGGGCAGGCCGGTGGAGGAGCGCTGACCCGGCGGTCACGCAGAGCGGGCGCTATGGGGCCGATCGTGTGATCGTGGAAGGAGGACCAACGCGCTGAAGGCAGAGGGAAATATGGCCAGAAACAAGCAGCTCACGGCCCGCGACATCATGTCCAGCGGGGTGCAATGCGTCGGTGCACACCAGTCGCTGTTCGAGGCGGCGAAGATGATGCGCGACTTGAACGTCGGATGCCTTCCCATCTGCGGTGATGACAACAGACTCACGGGCGTGATCACCGACCGGGACATCGTCGTGAAGTGCTGTGCCGAAGGAGTCGACCCCGCTGAGGTGCAGGCGGGATCCCTGGCCGGGGCCCTGCATTGGATCGATGCCGGGGCGGGCGCCACCGAGGCGCTGGAAATCATGGAGACGCACCAGATCAAGCGTCTGCCGGTGATCGATGTCGGGAAGGGCCACAGCCTGGTTGGAATGATCACGGAGGCCAACCTCGCCAAGAATCTGAACGACGAACAGATCGCGGAGTTCGCGGCCCGTGTATACGCGGGCACGCGCTAGCCGACCCACGCGCTAGCCGACCCACGCGCTCGGCAGGGCCCGGTGAGGCGTGGGCGGAGCCGGTATACGCGCTGTGGGCGTGTCATCGCTGATGCGGACACCAGAGGCCGAATCTAGACTGACGAAGGCATGTGAAGTCCTGAATTAGGGAGATATACACCATGGCCAAGCGAGGGAACAAGCGACGCGCCCGTAAGAAGAAGAAGGCCAACCACGGCAAGCGTCCCAACGCCTGACCCGACCGTGCACACGGCCGACAGTCCGGTCTCTTCGCGGCCCGCCGCCCGGATTGAGGTCGAGGAACGCCCGCTCGCCCCGCTGACCCGGCATTGACCGTGGGCCCGGCAGGTCCCGTCTCGTCGGCTACCTGTCGGGCCGGTCGGTCCCGTGCGCCCGGCGTACTTCGTGCACCCTGCGCGCCCGTCAGACCGGTCGGACCCGCCGGACCCGGCGCACCCGCCCTGCGCACCCGGCGCGCCCGTCGTGCCAGTCGCGCCCGTCGGGCTCGTCGCTCCCCTCTCGCGGTTGTCCTTGCCGCCGCTTTGCGACCCGTCCTTGCGTGCATCGCTTCCGCCGCCCGTGCTGCTCGACGCGCGGGACCAGCGCGAGCCAGGAGATCGTGCTGCCGACCATCCACTTGTCTCGACGCCGCAGCGGCCCCAGCACGGGCCTAGTCCGGTTGTGCGGAACCGGGGGCCAAGTGCTCGGCGAGGTGCTTGAGTTGGCGGGCGACGACCTCGGCGCCGTGGTGCGGGTCGAGCAGGGTGCAGGCGTGCGGGAGCTCGGCAGCGAGCCGGGGGAGTGTCGATCCTCCGGGGGCAACCGGCCTGCTCCGCTGCTCTACAGGCTGCGGAGCGGCCGGGATGTTCAACTGCGCCGGTTCCACAGAGGGCCCCGAGGATAGGCCGCTGATTCCGGCGGGTCTAAGGTCGAAATCGAGAACCAGAACGATGGAGGGCGGTCGGTAGTGCCACAGGACGAGGCCGTGATCGGCTGCTCCGGAGAGCTGATCATCGGCACCCGTGGATCCGCCGGTCCCGGCGAGATCCTGGTGCGGGTCAGAGGCGGATCCGAGACCTTCCTCGCCTGGTCCGAAGAGCCCCTGCCGAGGGGCGCGACCGTGCTCGTGATCGGATCCCGCGGCACTCGCCAAGTGGACGTCATCGAGTGGGCCGATCCGTTGGATGCGTTGGGCGGCAGCGCCGTCGGCGCTGGTTAAGGAGACGAAGCATGTTCGGTTACCGGGTTCCCGCTCCCGACGAGGCCATGTTGATCTCGGGAGGCAGGCGCGGGCTGGGTGGCGCGCCGTTCCGTGTGGTGACGGGCCATGGCAAGTTCGTGCTCCCGATCTTCCGCAAGACCCGCTTCCTCACGCTGTCGATGTGCGAGGCCGAGGTCACCGAGACCTGTGTCACCAGGCAGGGCATCGCACTTCACGTCCGCGCCGTCATTGCTTTCAAGGTCGGCAACGACACCGAGAGCATCATCAACGCCGGCCAGCGATTCCTCTCCGACCAGGACCAGATGTCGGTGCTGACCGGCCGGATCTTCGCAGGTCACCTGCGCTCCATCATCGGCTCGATGACCGTCGAGGAGATCGTCACCGAGCGGCAGAAGCTCGCCGCCGAGGTCTTGGACACCTCGAAGACCGAGATGGCCAAGATCGGGCTGATCGTGGACTCGCTGCAGATCCAGTCGATCGACGACGGCGATGTCGGCTACATCGACGCGATGTCGGCCCCGCACAAGGCAGCCATCCAGCGGCAGGCCCAGATCGCACAGGCTCAGGCCACCCAGGCGTCGGTCGAGGCGGAGCAGGTGGCCGCGCGGAACCAGGCCGAATACGCGCGGCAGACCGCGGTGGTGAAGGCGGAGTACTCGGCGGAGGTGGACCGCGCACAGGCCCAGGCGGCGCAGGCCGGGCCGCTGGCGCAGGCGCACGCGCAGCAGGAGGTGCTCGCCGCGCAGACCGAGCTGGCCCAGCGCGCGGCCCAGCTCCGCCAGCAGCAGCTGGTGGCCGAGATCGTGAAGCCGGCGGAGGCCGAGGCCGAACGGATCAGGGTGCTGGCCGTGGCCGAGGCGGAGCGGATGAAGATCCAGGCCGCGGCCGCCGCCTCGTACGACCGGGTGGCGCTGGACCGGATGCTGATCGATCAGCTCCCGCAGATCGTGAAGGAGGCCGCGGGCGGCCTCGCCGGAGCCAATGTCAATGTGCTCAACGGCGCCGACGGCCTCGGCGAGATCGCGGCGGGTCTGGTCGGCCAGGGGCTGACGATCCTGGACTCGGTCAGGCAGAACCTGAGCGGTTCCGATCACCGACCCGAGAAGGGCAACGGTCCGCTCGGCCTTCCGGGGCACCTGACCGGCCCCGAGAAGGGCATGGACAAAAAGGACGGACCGCGCAAGCCGGCCGACGGGCCGGTTGTCATCGACTAGCGCCTTGGTGGCGGACGGCGAGCGGTAGCGCTATCGGGGAGTGGGTTTTCATGATCCACTCCCCGTTGGTCACTCGCCAGGCGCTCCAGGAAACGAATCGCTCCGTGCGGCTCAGTTCCCGCGGCGGGCGACGCCGCGCTCCACATGGAACCGCTGCTGCGATGAAGGCCGTCTGCGACGTCGTCGCGGGCGCACCCCGATTCACGGATCGAAGCTCATGCAGTCGACAGGGGTGATGGGAACTACCGGGTGGTGGTACTGGGCACGTCAGTCGTCCGTGAAGAGGATGACAGCGTCACAGGTGCATCATCGACAACAGCTCAGGGCTCCTCATACCGGACGACACCTGAGGTTGGTGGTGGCCCGGCTTCATCCATCCCGCCGCTTCCGCGGCGGCGACGGCGTCTGCCTCAGCCGCATCCGCCGTGGCGTTCAATGGCCCGTTCGTTCCCATGCCTCCCTTCCCCGCGGCGTCTGCGGCGGCCTGGGATGCCTTGAGGGCAGCGCGATTGGCGGCAACAGAGAGATCGCCGGCGCCGTCGTGGAGCTGACCCATCTGGGCGGCAAGAGCGCCGGCGGCAGCGGCGTTCCTTGCACAGCGGGCGTCTGCCGCAGGGTCAGGGGCACTCTCTGAGAGCGTGGCGACGGCTTGAGCGGACAGGCGGGCGGCATGGGCGGCCTTCCAGACGACCTCCCTGCCCGCTGCTTCGTCTTCGTGCTTCTCGTCGGGGCTGCGTTGCTCGATGTAGTGGCTGATGGCGGCGGCGCGAGCTGCGGCACTCCGGGTGCGTGCACCGTGGCTCTTCCTGAGGGCCTCCTCAGGGGTGGCCTCTGTCGCCTCCTGGGCGTGGGTGGCGCGGGCTTCTGAGGGGCCCACATGCTCATCGTCGTTGCGTGCGCTCATTGCCATCTCCTTGCCTGCCAGGGCGATGGTGCTACCTGATCGAGTACCCGTCGATGGCCACGGACATTGCGCCGCGGGCCGGGAGCGACAAGCAACGGGCGTCCGGCAGGGTGGCACGTCGGGCGCCAACAGACCAGAGCTGGCCCGCTGGAATGAGGGGGGCGTGTCCGGTGGATCTTGGTTGATCCATAGGAGTGCACTGACCAGGTCCTTGTCGTTTCGGTGCCTGGCGAGTGCTGTGCCCAGGCATACGATCGTGAGCCAGAGCAGATGGTGACCACCAGACAGCCGCTGGGCCGCCGGGGGTAGCGATGCGTCAAACCAATCTCACTGGGGAGCCGGCCCCGTACGTCAGCGCCCGTGAGGAGCTGCGGCAAGCCGAGATCGAGCTGATGCGCCATCGTGAACGCGTCGCCGACCTGCGTCGCCGGTTGCCGCTGGGCCCTGTCGTCGATGACTACATGTTCGAGGAGGGCCCTGCTGATCTGCAGGCTGGTGACGCGCCGGCGCAGACCGTGCGCCTGGGTGAACTGTTCACCCGGCCCGGGCGTGACCTGGTCGTCTACCACCTCATGTACGGCAAGAAGCAGACCGAGCCGTGCCCCATGTGCACGATGTGGCTCGATGGGTTCAACGGAGTAGCCCACCACGTCGCGCAGAACGTCGACTTCGCGATCGTCGCCGCGGCCGACCTGCCCTCGCTCCGCGCGCACGCCCGAAACCGGAAGTGGACGAATCTGCGTCTGCTCAGCGCCGGGTCCAGTACCTTCAAATACGACCTGGGCAGCGAGGACGCCGAGGGCAACCAGGACTCGACGGTGTCGGTGTTCACCCGCGACGACAACGGGTCGGTACGCCACTTCTACTCGGTGCACCCCCGGATGTCGGACGACATCGACCAGCGAGGCATCGACCTGCTCAGCCCGGTATGGCACATCCTCGACCTCACCCGCCAAGGCCGAGACAACTGGTTCCCCGCACTCAGCTATGAGGCCAGGCCGCTCAGCAACTGAACCGGCTCAGGTAGATGTGCCCTCGTCGCGAGAGCACCGTCCCGCCGACGAGGGCGATCGGGCTCAGGAAGCCCACGATCAGACCGAGACCGAGAGCCATCTCCGCGTACGCGACGAGGTACGCCATCAGTCGGGGGTGGGGCTTCACGATGTGGTTGAAGCCTTGCCGGACGACAGGCCAACGATGCCTGGCCGCGATGCTCGCCGCCCATGTGATGCCGCCGCCGGCGAACCAGTCTTCTTGTCCTGGTGGCGCCAGCTCTCCAGCCGACCACAGGCCGAGACCGATGTGGAGGACCGCGAACGACTCGGCCCGCTGGGCCAGATCGTTTGCATCCTGCTCCCACTGACCCTCATTGAACTGACGGAGCGTCAGTTCATCGGACGTTGCCCAATCTCGCAAGGGGTGGAGTTCTCGGCCCCTCCTTGTCGTCGAGGGGGTGAGCCCATAACCTCGACCTGATGGTCCGTCAGATACGAGCCGGGTGAACCGGCGGGCAGTTGGGGGTACAGCGTGGTTGGCATTGCGAGCGGTACCAGGGAACTCCCCAAGGTCATCAGCGTGGACGATCACGTGATTGAGCCCGCGCATCTCTTCGAGACCTGGCTTCCGACGAAGTATCGCGACAGGGGGCCGAAGCCCTTCACCGCCGGAATCGGCGATCTGGAGTACATCGGCGGGAAGTACCGGTTCACCACCGACCCGGAGGGTCAGATCACCGACTGGTGGGAGTACGAGGGCCTGATCTTCCCGTACAAGCGCATCATCGCGGCCGTCGGCTTCTCCCGCGATGAGATGACGCTTGACGGCATCACGCGGGAGCAGATGCGGCGCGGGTGCTGGGACCCGAAGGCCCGGTTGGAGGACATGGACCTCAACCACGTGGAGGCCTCCCTGTGCTTCCCGACATTCCCGCGCTTCTGCGGGCAGACCTTCGCGGAGGCCAAGGACAAGGAGGTCGGGCTCGCCTGCGTTCGGGCGTACAACGACTGGATGGTGGAGGAGTGGTGCGGTGACAGCGGCGGCCGGCTGATTCCGCTGTGCCTCATCCCGCTGTGGGACATCGACCTGGCGGTCGCCGAGATAAAACGGAACGCGGCGCGCGGCGTGCGGGCGGTGACCTTCAGCGAGATCCCCACCTATCTGGGGCTGCCGTCGATCCACTCCGGCTATTGGGACCCGTTCTTCGCGGCTTGCGAGGAGACCGGCACGGTCGTGAACATGCACATCGGGTCCAGCTCCCAGATGCCGGCCGCGTCGCCCGACGCGCCGCCCGCCGTGCAGGCCTCGCTCTCCTTCAACAACGCCATGGCCTCGATGATGGACTTCCTCTTCAGCGGGGTGCTGGTGAAGTTCCCGCGGCTGAAGCTGGCGTACAGCGAGGGCCAGATGGGCTGGATCCCCTACGCCCTGGAGCGCGCCGACGACGTGTGGGAGGAGCACCGTGCCTGGGGCGGGGTGCGCGACCTGATCCCCGAGCCCCCGTCGACGTACTACTACCGGCAGATGTTCTGCTGCTTCTTCCGCGACAAGCACGGCATCGATTCGATCGAGACCGTAGGCGTCAACAACGCCACCTTTGAGACCGACTATCCGCACGTCGACTCCACGTGGCCGCACACGAAGCAGGTGGCGGCCGATCACGTGGCCAGTCTCTCTGAGGACGTGACCTACAAGATCCTTCGAGGTAACGCGATTCGCATGCTGGAGCTGCCGTTCGACCAGGACCGGTCAACCACCGCCTGAGAGCTGCACTCGGCCGGAGTCCTAGAATCTGTCTGCCGGCACGGTGAGCCGCCCTCAGCGTCGTGGTCCGAGGGCACCCGGCGGAGAGGCGTACGGTCACCAGGCGGAGGTGCAGCCGCGCCTCATCGCGTCGGAACGAGAGGCGATCGCATGACGGACCGCGCTTCGGAACTGCTCGTCACGCTCGCCCGCGGGTACGTAAGGAAGGCTCCCGGCTCGCTGTTCAAGGGAGCGATCGCCGCGCATTACCTGAATCCCCGCCTGCGCGATCACCCTCGTCAGCGGGTGGTCGACGCCAGGTTCGAGGCCAAGTTCGCCGTCGACACCCGGGACCTGATTCAGCGATACATCTACATGTACGGTGCCTGGGAGCCGCACATGATGCGATGGCTCGCGAGTCGACTTCGGGCCGGAGATGTCCTTGTTGATGTCGGTGCGAACCTTGGCTTTCTGAGCGTCTACGGCTCCCGGCTGGTTGGGGGAACGGGCCGGGTGGTGTCGATCGAAGCGTCCCCTGTCTTCCATCGGCGGGTGCTCCAGCACGCAGAGCTCAACGGGTGCGACAACATCCGTGCGGTCAACGCCGCGGTCTCGGACAGCCTTAGGACGCTCACCTTCGTCCTCGCGAGCGCACGAAACATGGGCGCGAACAGCATCGTGCCGTGGGACGGACCGGCGGAGTCCACCTTCGAGATGGAAGCGCGTCCGCTGCCCGAGCTCCTCCAGCCGGACGAGATTGCACGAGCTCGTGTGATCAAGATCGATGTGGAGGGCGCGGAAGGCGGTGTCGTCCGCGGGCTTGCCCCGATGCTTGACGAGCTCCGTCCCGATGTGGAGATCACTGTGGAGGTGACTCCGGAGCGCATGGAGCAACTGGGCGACTCCGTCGATGAGTTGCTGGAGACGATGCGCAAGCACAGCTTCCATACCTACCGCTTGGCCAACGACTACGCGCCGGAGAGCTACCCGAGTGCCCTGCGCCGGCCCAAGCCTCCAGTGCGATGGCGCGGGCCGGTCACAGCCGAAAGCGATCTGATCTTTTCCCGAGTCGACGCCGAGATACTGAGGTGACTCGGCCTTTCCGCAGGTGGCTTCGGACTCGGAGTGACATGGGCGTACCAGCGAGGACGCACACGCCGGACCGGTATTCGGCCGGCTGCAGGCCCCGGTGCGGCCCTCGGCCATCGGCGTGGACCGGCATCAGTCTCGCTGCCTTGGCAGCGGGGACGTTGAAGCCGCAGCGGCCCCGCCCACCTACGAGGGTGATCCGGGCAACGCGTTGAACAATTGCGCACGTTCGGGTGCGGTGGCGTAAGGGGTTGACCCTGCCCCTGCGTCAGGGTTGGAGCCTGGCCGCATGACGAACAACAGCACTTCCTCGGCTCGGCTCGCGCCGCCGATCGGAGGGTTCCAGGAGATCGAAGGCCGCCGCATTTCCGTGCATCGGTCGGGCAGCGGCGGACCGGCCGTGGTGTTCCTGCCGGGCGCCAGCGCGGTCGGCCTGGACTATTTCGGCGTCCAGCAGGAGGTTTCGCAGTTCACCACCGCCGTTGTGTACGACCGCGGCGGCACGGGCTACAGCGATCCCCTCCCGCTGCCGCGCACCGCCGCCGCGGTCGCCACGGAACTGCGCGAGCTGCTGCGCGCCCAGAACATCGCCGCCCCATACGTTCTGGTGGCGCACTCCCTCGGTGGCTTCTACGCGCATCGGTTCGCGCAGCTGTACCCGCAGGACGTGGCCGGGTTGGTCTGGTTGGACGCCTTCCACCGCGACTGGGACGACTTCATGCCTCCCGCGGCGGGTCTGGCCGCGGTCGAGCGGATGGCACCTGATCGGGAGCAGCTGGAACGGATGCGCCCGGCCCTGCGCGAGATGTACGCCGAGTTGCTCGCGGACTACCCGGAGCACGTGCGGCAGGCGCTGGTCGATGCCAAGGTGAGTGACGAATGGACCCACGTCGGCATCGCCGAGCGCACCAAGTTGGCCGAACTCGCCACCGAACTGCGGGCCGGGCCGAACATTCCCGACGTCCCGGTGGTCGCTCTCTCCGTGGTGGGCACCGACCCCGGCCAGCAGGCGCTGACGTCGGAGCGGACGTTGCAAGAGATGCATGACGGCAGGACGAGAATGGACGCGGCCCTGGTGAGCGCGGTCTCGCACGGGGAACAACGCATCATCTCCGACACCAGCCACCACCGGCTCTGCTTCGACCGCCCCGATGCCGTGGTCCAGGCGATCCGCGACGTCGTCGACCGAGGTCGCCCCTAGACTCGGCACGACCACTTTGTACGAAGACCCGAGGAGGACGGTGCTCACGATCGGCCAGCTCGCGGCAACCGCCGGCGTGACCGTGCGCACCGTTCGCCACTACCACCATTTCGGCCTGTTGCCCGAGCCCGAGCGCGATGCCTCCGGCTACCGCCGCTACAGCGCGCAAGCGGCAGTGGACCTCATCCGGATCAGGACCCTCGCCGACGCCGGGGTGCCACTGGCCCGTATCGACGCGCTGCTGCATGCGCAACCAGCCGAATTCGCCGCGGCCGTCACCGACATCGACGCCGAATTGCAGCGCAAGATCGACCAGCTCACCGAATACCGCCGCAGGATCGCCGAACTGGCCGGCGGCGAAAGGCTTGTCCTGCCCCCCGAGGTGGTCGCCATCCTGAACCGGATGCGCAGTCTCGGGGTCAGCGAACGGAGGGTACGACTCGAGCGCGACTCGTGGATCCTGATGCAGGCACTGGACCCGCACGTCATGCCGCAGCGGATACGGGACAAGAACGCCGGCTTCGACGACCCCGAGACGACGCGCCTGTATCTCGCCTGTGATCAATCAGTCGACTGGGATCCGCACGATCCACGCCTGGACCGGCTCATCGACGACATGGACGCATGGGAGATCAAACATGAACGAGACAGCAACCGGGCAGGGTACCTGAAGCTGGTCTCCTCCCGGATCTCCGAGGCATCACCGGCATGGCAACGCATCGTCGACGCGCTCGCCCACCGCGCCAAGCAGCGCCGACCCGTCGGGCACGACAGCTGACAGGCGCAGCAGAACCCGAGAACCGCCCCGGCCGACCGGTCGGACGATCTTCACCGTGGACACAGGCCATCGACCAGCGCGAGCCGCTCGCCCACCTCTGTCAACGACTACGCCCCGGAGAGTTACCCGGCTGCCCTGCGTTCCCCCCCGAGTACCGGTCCGCCGGCGAGGGCCGGTCTCCGACGAGAGTGACCTGATCTTCCCCCGGGCCGACGCCGAAACGCTTCCCTGACATGACACGGCCCGGCTCTCCCGACCGAGAGAGCCGGGCCGCGAAGCTCATCGGGCGTCCGTGACGGGGTAGCGCCACCGGAGGTGCGACAGCGCCCGAGCCCTCGCTTCGACGACTGCCATCCGGGCGTCACGCTCGGCGGCATCCGTGTGCGCGGCCTGGCCGGTCGCCTGCCCAGGCCACTTGCGGTACAGGAGTCCCACCTCGGGCGAGAACCAACCGCGGCTGGTGGAGTTCAGGGCGAGCAGTAGCCCCGTGTCCTCCGAGGCGGGAAGAGCCATCCAGCCGCCGAGCGCGAGGAGCAGTTCGCGGCGAACGAGCAGCGTCGCCGGGTGGACCTGTGCGCGGAAACCATTCGCCTTCCAGAAGTCGAGCACGGCCCCCCGCTCGATCGGTCCAGCTTCGGGGTCCCCGGGAAAGCCCGCCGTGGAGCCGTCGGGCAACAGATCCAGTACGCGCGATGTCGCCCAGCCGATCGCGGAGTCACCTTCGAGCGCGGCCAGGTCGCGGGCCAGCGCACCCGGGGTCAGTTGGTCGTCGGCATCCAGGACCTTGACGTACTCGCCGTCTGCGTGCGCGAGGGCCATGGTCCGGGCGACGCCGGGGCCGCCGGGGCGCCCCTGCTCGAAGGTCACGCGGTCGTCGTCGGGGACGTGGGGAGCGACCTCGTCGCTCTCGCCGTCCTCCTGGATCAACCAATGCCACTCCCATCCGTCGGGGAGCTCCTGCTCGCAGAGAGACTTGTACGCGTCCGGCAGGAACGGGGCGGATGGCGGGTGGACAGCAGTGATGATGACGACGCGCCGAAGCACGGCACTCACCACCTTTCCAGATGAGTGGTGAAGAGCATTTCCGTGCGGTCACCAGGCAGCGTGATGTCGGATACGTCCACGACGCGGTCGTTGATGTCGAACGAGGTCTTCCGGAGAACCAGGACCGACGTGCCCGGCGGCAGCTCCAGCTCATCCGCCTCTTCCGGTGTGGGTGGGCGGGCGGTGACGCGTTCCTCGACGCGGTCCACTTCGATTCCCACGGTGTAGAGCTGGTTCTGTGTGCCGCCGGGCCACGGTTCGTTGGTGTCGTCCAGGAGGTCCGGGTTCTCCTCGACCAGGGCGCGGACGATGTATGAGGTCACCAGGTTGAGCGGGGCGGTTTCGGCGGCGTACCTCGTCCGGTAGGTGCGCTCCAGGAGGGGCGTGCCCTCGGGGACCCCGAAGGTCTCCGCAAGTTCCTTGTTCGCCTTGGTCTCGCGATACGCCGCGTAAAAGACGAGGTCGTCCATCTGCAGGCCGGTGTCGTGCTCGGTCGCGCCTGTCTCCAGCCTCTTGGCCTCCGGCTCGCGCGCGCGGCCCTTCTCCCACTGGTGCCGGACGTTGTCGCGCAGCACCGTCGTGCGGGGCCGACGGACGAAGTTGCCGCGGCCGTGCTGCTTCTCGATCAGCCCTTCGTTCTGCAGCAGTCGAAGTGCGTTCTGGATCGTCGGGAGGCTCTTCCCGTACTGCTCGGCGAGTTTGGTCTCCGCGGGAAGTCGGTCGCCGGGCTCCAGCTGACCGGCGCGGATGGACTGGCGGAGGTCATCCGCGATCCGCTCGTACACCTTTGCCACTGATGCTCACCGTTCTCTGTCGCCCGACGGGACTCAGCCTATGACTCCTCATCTTCCAGCCACTGCGCGCGCGGCAGCACCGTGGCCGACGGGGCGGCCGCGCGGAGCACAGCCAGGGACGCGCCGCGGATGTCCACCCCGTTGACCGGGGCGCCAGCGGCGTTGCGTGGGGTGACGTAGGCGCCGTTGTCGCCGGTGCCGGTGTGCATTACTGCGGCGATCCGCAGGGTGCGCCGTGTGCCGTCGGGAAGCCACACGGGGACGCGCTCGCCGGCGGTGTGGCGTTCCCACTCCTCGTTGACGACGATGGAGTCGTCGTCCAGGTCGCGCACGTCGCCCGAGACCAGCGGAAGTCGCGCCGTGCGGCGGCACAACCGCGAGCGATTCATCGCTGAAGTCGGGAAAGCTCCCGCCTCTCCACCTGCGCCGAATGAATAACAGGCTCCAGCGGAGGATGGGATTCCTTGCCCACCTCCCCGGACCTCGTAGAGGACCGCGGGCTTTTGCACACCCCTGTTCCGCTGTTGATGTTCTCCGCAGGACATGGAAGCGCCCGACCGCTGGCGACGGGGGATGCACCAGCGATCGGGCTGTAGCCAAGAGTAACAAGGCTGCTTGTACGGCGGGAACCGGCTGCTCAGCCGCATCGAGGCGTTGTGATCGGGATCACGTAACGCAGCCCGCAAGGGGTGGAAACGGAGAACCAAGGCCGCTGATGAGCGGACCGGGGTGTCCCGCCGGACGCTCGGGGAACATGTCGCTGGTCGAGCCTCGGCCCCGCTACTGGTCGCACGGGGGCTCGTACGAGAGGCGGGGCAGATACTCGTGCCATTTCGCCGGCGTCAGAACGCCCCGAGTGGTCGAGCAAATGCGACGAATGGCCTCGTCGACGTCGAGGTTCCACAGCCGGACGGTATCGGCGCCGCTCGATACTCCGAGCATGTGGCTTCTGGGACTGAACGACAAGAAATTGCCCGTCTTGGCGTTGGGGCTCATCGATTGACCAATGGGAGCGGCCTTGGACGGATCGGCCACTTTCCAGAGCCGGACCGTGTTGTCGTTGCCGCCACTCGCCATGGTGCGGCCGTCCCTGCTGAACGTCAGCGACACGACCGCTTCGGTGTGGCCTGTGAGGGGGGAGCTCAGCGGGGTTGCCTTGAGGGGGTCGCTGATGTTCCAGAGCCGGACCGTGCCGTCGTCGCTGCCGCTGGCCAATGTATGGCCGTCGGGGCCGTAGGAGAGCGTGTTGATGGGGCCGAGGTGCCCGGTGAGAGGTGCCCCGAGTTGGGCGGCATGACGTGGGTCGGCCATGTTCCACAGCCGGATGGTGTCGTCCGCGCTGCCGCTGGCGAGAGTGCGGCCGTCCGGGCTGAAGACGAGGGAATTGACGTAGCCCATGTGGCCGGCGAGCGGCTTGCCGAGCGGAAGAAGGCGGGACGGGTCGCTGCTGTTCCACAACTGAATGGTGCGGTCCTCATGGGCGGTTGCCAGCGTGCGCCCGTCCGGGCTGAATGCCAGCGCGTCGGGGCCCGCGAACCGTGTCCTCAGTTCGACGGGCGGCCCGTAGGAGACAGGCCGAGTCGGGTCGGTGACGTTCCACAGCTGCACTGCGCGGCTTCCCGTCAGCACCGCGAGTGTGTGGCCGTCGGGGGAGAACGTCAGTGAACGCACGTCACCCTTCCCGGGCATGAACGGTTTGCCCAGCGACGCGGGCCGTTCGGGAGTCGTCACGTTCCACAGCCGTACCCTTCCGTCGCGCGCGGCCGTGGCCAGCACCTGCCCATCCGGGCGGAACGCTCCGATGCGGCCGATCATGTCCGACGTCGGTATCGACCACAGGCGGACCCTGCTGTCACCGCTCCCGGTGGCGAGGGTTCGGCCGTCGGGGCTGAAGCCCACGGCGTACATCTCGCCACTGCTCCCTGCGAGAGGCTCGCCGACCTGCGACGGATATGCCGGATCGCTGACGTTCCACAGGCTCGCCGTACTGTCTGCGCTGCCGGCGGCGAGCATGGTTCCGTCGGGGCTGAAGGCGACTGACCATACGGGACCGGTGTGGCCGGTGAGAGGCGCGCCGAGCGGCGTCGCGTGACGTGGATCGGCCGCGTTCCAGAGCCGGATGGTGTCGTCCGCGCTGCCGCTGGCGAGGGTTTGGCCATCGGGGCTGAAGGCCACCGAGTGCACCGTGTCCGTGTGGCCGGTCAGCACTGTGTCGATCCGCGTCGGATGACGCGGATCGGCCATGTCCCACAGCCTGATCGTGTCATCGTCGCCACCGGCTGCCAGCGTCCGTCCGTCAGGGCTGAACGCCATGGAGCGCACGGCGGCGGTGTGGCCGGTCAACGCACCGAGCGCCTTCGGCCGGCGCGGGTCGCTCATGTCCCACAGGCGAACGGTGTGATCTTCATTGGCGGATGCCAGAGTGTGTCCGTCCGGGCTGAAGGCGAGCAGGTAGACCGTGCCGCCATTGCGGGTCAAGGGCGCGCCGAGCGGGCGCGGGTGGTCGGGATCCTGCACGTTCCACAGCCGGACCGTACCGTCGTCCGAAGCGCTGGCGAGGGTGCGGCCGTCCGGGCTGAAGACCGCGCTGCTCACCCAACTCGTGTGGCCGGTGAGGGGCTTGCCCAGCTGTTTGGGCCGAGTCGGGTCCGACACGTCCCACAGTCGAACGGTGCGGTCGTAGTTGGCGGTGGCCAGGAGCCGTCCGTTCGGACTGAACGAGGTGAGGTACACGGCGCCGGCGTGGCCGAGCAGCGGTGTGGCCAGCGGCGCGTTCACGATCGAGATCAGCCGATTGTTCGCGCCCTCGTCGTCCGGCCGCAAGCGGTGAGCCACCAGGTCGAGTTGAGCGGACAACGACGGGTCCGTGTACTGGACGCGATCGGCTTCGGCGACCACCTGCTCGAACACCGCATCGTTCCGCTGCTGCCACGCGACCACCGCCGAACCGACGGCCAGCATCGCCAGGACGACCAGAGCCGACACCGCACCACGGCTGATCCAGACTGTGCGCTTGCGCAGCCTGACCGAAGCAGCCAGGAATTCCACCGCGATCCGCGACAGGAAGGTGTCACCGGCGGATATCGCCCAGTTGTGGGCCTGCTCCAGACGGGAACCCCGATAGAGCAGTGACGTATCGCGGTTCGACCCTTCCCAGGCTCTGCCGTCCTCTTCCAGCCGCTGGCGCAGCAGATTGCCGGTCCTGTCCTCGTCGATCCAGTCACGCAGGCGTGGCCAGGCGTGGAGCAGCGCTTCATGGGTGATCTCCACGGTCTCCGCGTCGAGTGTCACCAATCGGGCGCTCACCAGTGCTTCGAGCGATTCCTCCGTCTTGTTGGGGTCCGTTGACTCCGCCGCCAGTTGGCGCCGCGTCCCCCGTCTACGGGTGGCCTGGGTGTCTTCGCCCAGCCGGACCAGCCTGAGGAGGAGCAGTCGCGCGGCCGTGCGTGCTGCCGGGTCGAGGCCGGACCAGGCCCGCTCGGCGGTCGCCGCCACCGCTCCCTGGATTCCGCCCGCCGCGCGGTAGCCGGCCAGCGTCAGCCTTCCCGCCTTTCGTCGCTGCCAGGTGGCGAGCAGGGCGTGGGAGAGGAGCGGCAGAACCCCCGCGTTGTGCGCCCCGCGGGGGCCGTCAGCGCTCAATTCCCGGACGATCAGTTCCCCCAGCCCCGGTTCGAGTTCCAGGCCCACGGCTTTGGCCGGGCCGGTCACCGCTTCGCGCAGCTCCGTGGTGGTCAGCGGCCCGAGCACCATGTGCCGATGCTGCAGCGCGTCGGCCAGTTCGGGATACCCGAGGCATTGCTCGTAGAAGTCGGCGCGTATGCCGAGGACTACGAGCACGGGGGCTGGGTCACCGGAGCCGGGGGGCGAGCATGCAGCGTGGAGGAGCTGGATGAAAGTGCGCCTGCGCGCCTCGTCGGAGCAGAGGGTGAACGCCTCCTCGAACTGATCCACGATGATGACCGGACGGGCGGCGGAGGATGTCTCGCGGTGCGCCCATGCCGTGACGGCCTTCCTCACCACGCGCGCGACCTGCGGAGTACCGGGCTCCTTCACTGCCGCTTCCTTCACCGCCGGTTCCTTCGCCGTCGGTTCCTCCGCGGCAGAGACGACGTGCGCGAGCTCAGGGATCCGGCGGGTCAGCTCCGCGAGAGGATCGCCTCCCGGCGCGAACTGCAGAACCCCCCTTGCCCGGCTGTTCTCGTCCCCCAGTGCGCCGTTCTGCAATGCGGGCACCAAGCCGGCGTTCAGCAGGGAGGATTTTCCCGCACCTGAGGCGCCCACGAGCATGACCAGGCCACCCGTCTTCTCCGCTGCGCGGAGCTGAGCAATGAGGGCATCCGTGCTCCGCTCGCGGCCGAAGAACCACCGGGCGTCTTGCTGACGGTACGAAGCCAGCCCCCGGTATGGGCACACACCGGCGACGGTCGGGGTTTCGGCCGGGGGTTGTTCCTCCGCTTCCGCGGATGCAGCGGTGCGGTCGCTGACCGGGTCGGCAACCGCGCGCTCCCACAGGCGCTGCCACTGGGCCAGGTCGTACAGGCCCGTGGACACCGGCGCGGGCCGCGAGCGCCGCGCTTCGGGGATCAGGATGTGCAGCACCACGGCGAGGGCGGCGAACTGAGCAGGCACGTTCCTGGCCCGTCGCCAGTCGCTGATCCGCTGAGCGGACACCCGCACTGGCCGCCCTTGTTCGTCGACCCGCTGAAGCCGGACGACCGCCTCGGCCACGCGCTTGAGGGGAGGGTTGCCTGCCTCCTTGTACAGCAGCGCGAGACGTTCCGCGAAGGCTGTGCGTGCCCCTGAGTCGGAACTCAAGGTCTCCACCCCTTACTTCCCCCGTATCTGGGCATCCGGACCGGAAAACTCACCTTATATGGCTGACCTGCGGTTAAGCCGTTGGCCCGGTGCCGGAACCTCCTCGGCGGGAGCCACAGCTGGCAGGATCACGACGCAGTAGCGCATCACCGGGCGTCGCCCGGATATGCCACCAGCTCAGCGCTCGGAGAGACAACTCATGACGCCACATGTTCTCGGTCATCTTCCGTCGGAGTTACGAGACGGTGGCGACGGTCTCGTCGCGTGCGTGTGAGAGATCCGTGGAGCCAGTCCCATCCGGGACTGCTATCGCGTCGACCACGGGTCCGGCCTTTCCCCGATCCGCGCCGTACCGGCGCGGATCGACGCCGCCCGTATGGTTCGGCACCGGTCCCCACGAGGGGAGGGACTGGTGCCGTACGACGCGGCGTGTGGAGGCTGTGCAGGCCGGGGTGCGTTGTCCGACGGCAGCGATCGCACGCCGCTCACAAGCAGCCAACGGCAGCCGATCACCGCGGTGGCCGCGAACGCTTCGCTCGGTGCACGCATCAGGCCCGGTTTCCTGAGAAGGGAACCGGGCCTGACCTGGTGCTTCAGCTGTCGGGTGGCGGGATTTGAACCCACCACCTGGTCGTCCCGAAGCAACTCGGATGGGCGCTCCGCACGGCCATCAACGGTCCAGGCGCGACTTCGGCGACTGCGGCACTGACAGATGAGCCACCGATTGCCAATTGGCCCGTGACCTGGGCACAGCGCCCTGAGAGACTGCACCTCCAGTGTCGTGCTGTGAGGAGATGCCATGCAGGTAGCCGTGGTCACCTTTGACGGATTCAACGAGCTCGACAGCTTCATCGCCTCCGCGCTGATCAACCGGTGCCGAAAGGACGGCTTGGAGGCCTTCATCACGACGCCGACGCCGGTGGTCACGTCCATGAACGGCGTCGAGGTAACCGGACAGCGCCCGATGGAGTTCGTGACCGAAGCCGACGTCGTGCTGATCGGTAGCGGGGTGAAGGCACGAGACGTAGTCGCCGACGACCGGCTGATCTCCAGGCTGTCGCTCGCCCCTTCGCGACAGCTGATCGGTGCGCAGTGCTCCGGCGCGCTGGTGCTCGCCCGGCTCGGGCTGCTGGATGGCATGCCCGCCTGCACGGACATGAAGAGCCGGCCCTTTGTCGAAGCACGCGACGTCACCGTGCTGGACGAGCCGTTCCACGCCGAGGGGAACATCGCTACGGCGGGCGGTTGCCTGGCGTCCCAGTATCTCGCCACGTGGGTGATCACCCGAATGCTCGGGGAGGACGCCGCGCGCGACGTCATCGGCTACGTGGCTCCGGTCGGCGAAAACCAGGAGACTGTCGAGCGCGCCATGCGCGCCGTCCACGCGGGCGAGGTTGTGCTGCGCTGACGCCCCGCGAATCAGCCCTCTGGGCTGCCGCTTCGTCGTCCAGGACTGAAACCACCGCAAAGTTACGGTCATCAGGACGCGGATGACCGCGTCTGTCTCCGTGATCGCGAAGACTGTCACGCAGGAGAGCCACAAGGGTGCGCCCCCATGGCTCACTGCGCCCGGACTTGTTCTTACTGGCCATCTCGCCTGCCGGGCACGCATCGGGCACGGCCGGTGGGCACTGCTTGAGGAGTTCGATCAGTCTGCCCTGACGTCCGGTCGGCATGTGCTCGATTCCAGCTAGGTCCGGACGACTCGGGGAGCCCACTGACTGGGGGCGGCATAGCATGGCAAACCCGGGCGAAAGGGTCACTGGCATGCCGCGAGTGATCTGGTGCGGCGCCATCAGCTTCGGCCTGGTCGCCCTCCCCGTTCCAGGTCGTCGCAGCAGCCGAATCCCGCGACATCACCTGCACCGCGTCCACGAGAAGGACAGGGCTGAGCGATGACAGGAAGACCGAGATGACCGCCTCGTACGAAACCATCAAGACCAGGCTGGACGGCAATGTCCTGTCCGCCACGTTCAACGCGCCGCCGATGAACCTCATCGGTCCCGAGGTCGTGCGGGACCTGGTCGCACTGCTCGAGGAACTGTCACACCCGAACGCCCCACGCGTGGTGATCTTCGACAGTGCGGACGCCGACTTCTTCTTCCCGCACGTCGACATGACGAAAGTCCCCCAGTACACCGCTGAGGCCGCGAAGGCCGGAGGCCCCGGCGATGCCTCCCTGGGAATGCTGTTTCGCAAGCTGAGCCTGCTCCCGGCCGTCACCATCGCCAAGCTGCGGGGCCGCGCCCGGGGAGCGGGCAGCGAGTTCCTCCTTGCCTGCGACATGCGCTTCGCCTCTCGGGAGAACGCCATCCTGGGCCAGCCCGAAGTGGGAATCGGAACACCCCCCGGCGCGGGCGCGATCCAGCACCTCACCCGTCTGCTGGGCCGGGGCCGTGCACTCGAAGCCGTGCTGACGTCGTCGGACTTCGACGCCGACCTCGCCGAACGCTATGGATGGGTCAATCGTGCGGTCCCTGACGCCGAACTGGACGACTTCGTAGCAGGCATCGCCGCGCGCATGAGCGGCTTTCCCCGCGATGCGCTGATCGCAGCCAAGTCGGCAATCAACGCCATCAGCCTGCCGGCTCCTGCCGAAGTACGCGCAGACGCCGCGCTGTTCCAGCAACTCGTCCGAGGCGAGGGAGTGCAGCAGCGCACGGCTGAGTTGTTCAAGCAGGGCTTCCAGACCCGTGGTGCCACCGAACTCGGCCTCGGAGACGCCCTGGGCGACTTGAAGGCGATCGACTGATGAAGAACTGCCGTGAGGTCGGTGGAGTGGGTTTGGTCGGTAGCCGCGGGTACCCGAAGAACAGAGCCGTTGCGGAACTGGGCTCACTCCCGTGGCCCGGTCAAGCGCCCTTGGAAGCCGGGTTCGTTCGTCGGTGGCTGCCTGAACGATCTGTTCAAGGTCAAGTCCTGTGGCGCGTCGCAGGTCCGCGCCTTGGAGCTGGGCGTCCTTGAGATCTGCCCCCTGGATATTGGCCTCATCAAGGCGAGCCCTCTCCCCAGAAGTCGTACGCCACTACCAAGGCCACCTCGCCGGGCGCCGCACGATGCGCCCTCAGGAGGAATACCGTCCCGTCATCGACGGCGAGTGGCGCGAGTTCGAGGAGCACTTCGACAAGCGCAAGCTCGAACTCGGCAGCTGCGGCCGTCCCTGTGCGACCCCTTGCAGCCATGAGCACGCCTGCTTCTCTGAACTGGCGACAGCCCGGGCGAACGGGCGGGAGAGAAGATCGTGATTCTCTCGGCTCGGCTCGGGGCCAGGAACTACTGTCGTGAGCATGGTCGAACACGGTGCCCTCAGTGCCACCCGCGAGGCTTACGACGCTGCTGCCTCCACCTATGCGCAGCTGTTCCGCGACACGCTGCGTGACAGTCCCCTGGACCGCGCGATCCTGGGTGCCTTCGCCGAGGTCGTCAGTGCGAGTGGGAAGGGTCAGGTCGCGGACCTGGGGTGTGGGCCTGGCCATATCACCGCTTATCTGGACGAACTCGGGCTGGCGGCGTTTGGTGTCGATGCCTCTCCTGCGATGATCAAGTTGGCTCGACAGGCCTATCCGGGCCTGCGGTTCGACGTGGGCTCGATGGCCGCGTTGAACATCGCTGACGGCGTGCTGGGCGGCGCACTCTCACGTTGGTCCATCATCCACACTCCGCCGCAAGAACTCCCCATCATCCTGGCGGAGTTCCACCGCGTGCTGGCACCTGGCGGCCACCTTCTGGTCTGCTTTTCGGCAAGTGATGATCCGTCTCACCTGACGCAGGTCTTCGACCACACAGTCGCCCCGGCCTATCGGTGGTCGCCTGATCACCTCGCCGCGATGCTGCGCAAGTCCGGGTTGGCCGAGGTGGCCCGGATGGTTCGCGAGCCTCAGCCCACCGACCGACGGCAGTTCCAGGAGATTCAACTGCTCGCCCGTAAAGCCCAGGCAGGGGCTGCTGTCGCAGATGTCGGCACGTCGTGTCCGTTGGGCCGGGTCCGGTCGAAGGAGTGAGCATCTGACACAAGCGTGCTCATGGATGCAAGGGGCACGGATCGCGCGGGAAGAGTAGGCACGGTCCGCCAGGACGACCACAGGGCGGGTTCTTGGCCTCCCGAGTCCGTTCCGCGGAATCCGGATCCTGGCCATGACCGCCTCGAAGGCCGGCGCGTCACCTGCCTGGCCGGCGGTGACGTGGATGGCCAGAGGCCGCGCCTGGCTGTCACCGGCCAGGTGTCCTTCGTGCTCAGGCTGCCGCGGGAGCGTCCGAGCGCGTGATCCTCGGGCTCGGACCGGCCAGGCACCCCCCTTTCCCGGCCGAATGCCTACCTTCGCGCGCATAGCACGCGAGCGCGCCGCCGGGCGCGGCCGGAGGAGGTGCTCTGTCCCGCTGGATTGTGCCGGCGCGCGCCAGCAGTGAATCGGACCCCCGGCGAACCGGTCGCGACACTGCGGCGCGCACTGACTCGACGCCATGTCCAAGGGCGTACTAGAGCACGATGATCACGACACCTCCGTGGTTGACGAAGAAGCGGTGGTGGTCGAAGCGGTGATCGGTGCGGTGGTCGAAGCGGTGATCGGAGCAGTTTCCGCCCCAGTCGTCGCGGTCGCCGCACCAGTTGGTGGTCACATGAGTGTGCACGGCAGGGGCTGCTGCTGCGGCCGTGCCTGCTGCGCCGATCGCAGCGCCGCCGGCCATCAGAATGCTGGCCGCGGACACCGCGGCGAGACGCCTCGCGCGTTGTGCTCGCATGATGGATGCACCTTTTCCTCCATCGTCTCGCGCAACTCTCAGCGGCACGAGATGGATAGCCGCAGCCGAAGGGGAGGAGCGGCGTGGTCGCAGGCGTCGCCTCACACATATGAGGAGCACGCCTCGCAGCCAAGATCCCCGCTGTACGGGAACCGGCTGACCGGGGCGTTTCCCCGGGTTGCGGCTCTCCTGTCAGTACGTTGACGGTCCCCTTTTGGATTGCGGGTCGGCGGGAAGTCCGCGAAGGGGCTCGCACCTCACGGGCTGCGCCGCACGGCCAAGACGCGTATGGAGGAGGTCCGTACTCCGCCGAAGCGGATGGACGAGCGCAATTTCAGCTGTCGGGGTGGCTGGATTTGAACCCAGGACCTCTTCGTCCCGCATGAGGTCAACGCAAGATCGCCACCTGCGCTGATGGCGTTTCCCCTGGTCAGGGCCTCGGCCTCGGGTGGTGTGGGGGAGTCCCGAAGGGTGCCGGGGAGCGAATCGGCTCCCAGATGGCTCCCGGCGGCTTGGTCAAGCTGTCACGGGGCGGCAGAGGCCGCGGGGGTGGCGGGTGGCGGCGGCTGTCGGGAGATGTCGGCGGTCATCCAGGTGCCGGAGCCTCCCAGGCGTGCGGCGAAGCGGCGCAGGCCGCCGTCGGCGTCGACCCAGTAGCGGGTGCGGCCCGGCGTCCCGGGTGCGGACGGCGCTGCGGGGGCGGGCGCGTCGGCGGTGCCGGGGCCGGAGAAGACCGTGACCGGGACCCCGGAGATCTTCTCGTGTCCGAGGACATGTGCGCTGCTGCGGACGAGGAGCTGGGCGTTCTCGGGCCGGTCGGAGCCGAGCGAGAGCAGCAGGAGCAGGGTGCTGTCCACGGTGGCCGAGCGGGGTTCCAGGCGACGCTCGCTCCAGCCGTCGGCCGGAGGCTTGTCGGGTCGCGGGCCGGTCCAGTTGAAGCGGGCCGAGACCGTGGTGCGGTTCCAGCGGAGCAGGTGGCGCCAGTGGGTGGGGGCTCCGGGGGTCTCGTCGCGCAGTTCCGCGTAGCCGGTGTGCGCGCGCCAGTCGAGTCGGCCGTCGAGCCGGAGGGTGCGGCCCGGCACCGGGATGGTGGCACTGACGGTTCCGGCGGCGCTGCGGTAGTTGGTGAACCGGGTCAGCGCGAGGAGCTCGGCCTGTTGCTCCGTCAGTGCCGCCCGGTCGCCGGCGGGCCGGTCGGCGGCGGGCCCGGTGCAGGCCGCCGAGGCGAGCAGCACGGCCAGCAGGAGCGCGGCCCGGACGGGCCTGCGGGTGACGCGCGGCGTCATCGGGCGGTGGTCGTCGGTCGGCTGCGGTCGGCGAACAGGTCTGCGCCGGGCAACGGTACCCGGCCGGGATCGACGGGTCCCGGCAGTCCGTCGGCGGGGGCTGCGGGCGCGGTCGCGGCGTCCGGGAGCTGGGGCTGCGCCGGCGGCGGGGCAACGTCCAGGAAGGGGATGCCGGGCGGTGCCGGGTCGGTGCGCGGCGACGGGCCGGCGGCTTCGGGATGGCCGTGCGGGCAGGCGGCGATGGACTTCAGGTCGGTGGGCAGGGTGGTGCTCAGGGTGTTGCCGTCCAGGCAGTTCCCGCGCCCCGGCGCTCGCACGGAGGCACGGTAGGCGACGTCCACGCCATTGCCGGTGAGCGTGTTCTCGCGGAGGCGGTTCTCCCTCGGGGCGAGGTCCTCGTTGGAGGCGAGTACGACGCCTGCCCGGGGGTTGCCGGTGACCCGGTTGCGAAGGAGTTCGTTGCCCTGCCCGCCGGCGATGCCGATGCCGATGCCGAAGGCGCCGTCGGCCTGTTCGGGGGTGGCCGGGTCCGCGTTGTCGGCGATCAGGTTCCCGGCGATGGTGCCGCCCTGCTGGGGGACGTACGCCTCCAAGTAGTCGGAGTTGACCGTCAGCCCGACCCGGTTTCCGGTGAAGCGGTTGCGCAGCACCCAGATGGGCCCACTGGCATTGGTCCCCTCATAGCCGATGGCGTTGTGCTCGGCGACGTTGTCGCGGACGAGGATGTGGCAGGGCTTGCACTGGCCGACGTAGAGCCCGGAGTCGGCGCTGCCCGAGGCGTGGTTGTGTTCCAGGACGCCATGCTGGGCGTTGAACGCATAGATGCCGTAGAGGCCGTTCGCGTGAGCGGTGACGTAGCGCACCCGAAAGCCCTTCAACGGGGGGAACTTGGCCGGGTCGAGGTGCCGATAGCCGTCGCTGCCCCTGGCGAGGCCGCCGTTGCCGTCGCTCATGCCGGTGACGAGCACGCCGTTGAGGAGGTGGTTGCGGACGGTCAGGTTCTCGACCGAGACGCCGGGAGCGGTGACCATCACGCCATTGGCGCGCCGACCCTGGCCGTCGATGACCACTTCGCCCCGGTCGGTGCCGCGCAGGATCACTCGTTCGGTGCGGATCCGAACGCTCTCGTGGTAGACGCCGGGCGAGACCAGAACGAGGTCGCCCGGCCGGGCCCGGTCGAGCGCGGCGTTGATGGTGTCTGACTGGGACGGCACCCGGATGGTTGCGGGAGCGGTGTTCTTGGCCGACGTCGGATCCGCCGGCAGAGCCCAACAGCCCGCGCACAGCAGCGCGGTGGCCGGCACGGCGGCGGCCAGGGCGAGGCGGCGACGGCCGGCGGAGCGGCGGCGGACGGGTGGCATCACGAAGGTCTCTTCCGGTTGCTTGCGGAGTCGATCACCACCCTAGAGTGTTCGCGTGGACACTGATTGTGACGCCGTGGTGAATTCGGAACCGTCGCCGCTGGTCCGACGCCGACTCCTGCGGGGCCTCGCGGTCGCGGTACCGGCCGTGGCGGCGGGGTGGGCGGTCGCGGGCGGCGCCCGGCGCCCGGCCGCTCGTGCTCCGGAGCCGGTCGCGGCCGGAGCCGGAGTGGCGGCAGCTGCCGCCGTACCGCCCGAGGGGTCGAGGCAGGCGGGGGTGGACCGCCCAGCGCAGCCGCAGCAGTACGCGGCCCTGGCGGTCTTCGACCTGACACCCCCCGGCGGTGCGACGACCCGGGGAGTCGGCGAAGTGCCGTACCTCGCCGCACTGTTGTCCGGTCTCGGCCGTCGGGTGCTGGATCTCTGCGGCGGCGCCGACGGGGAGCTCGGCGGGCTTGCGCCGGGGGATCTCAGTGTCACCGTCGGAGTCGGCCCGCGCCTGGTGGCGGCGGTGGACGGCCGGCTGCCCGGGGCGGCGGGGCTGCCGGAGGTGTTCGACAAGGCCGTGCCGGACCTCGCACGTCAGGGGGACCTGATGGTGCAGCTCTGCGCCGCGGATCCGCAGGTGGTGGCGCACGCCGAGCGGGTCCTGACGAGTTGGCTCGGCGAGCGGTCGGCGCGCCCGCGCTGGTCCCAGGACGGCTTCCGTCCGCCGGCTCGCGAACCCGGTCCCGTGCGCAACCTGCTGGGGTTCCTGGACGGCGTATCCGTCCCCCGTACGGACCGGGAGCTGGCCCGGGAAGTCTGGCTGGCGGGGCCCGAGCGGGTCCGCGGGGCCACCATCGCCGTGGTCCGAAGGCTGCGCCTGGACGTGGCGGGCTTCCTCGCCCAGGACGTCACGCGGCAGGAACGGGTCATCGGCCGACGGAGGTCCGACGCGGCGCCGCTCAGCGGCGGCGGTCCGGCAGCGGCTGTCGACCTGGGAGCGAAAACGCCGGACGGCAGGTACCTCGTCCCGCTGATGTCACATGTCCGGCGGGCCCATCCGGCCGCGACCGGGAGCGGGCTGATGCTGCGCCGCGGCTACAGCTTCTCCAACGGGCCCCGCGACCAGGGCCTGCTGTTCATCGCCTTCCAGCGGGAGCTGCGGACGTACGTGGAGACCCAGCGGCGGCTTGACGACGGCGACGAGCTGTCCACATTCGCCACGGCGACCGCTTCCGGCACCTTTCTGGTGCTGCCCGGGTTCTCGGCGCAACGCCCGCTGGGCTCTTCGCTGTTCGTCTGACGGCCGGGCCTTCGCAGCAGCGCCGGGAGGGATCCGTCGTCGGGCCCCTCCCGGTCTGCCGGTGCGGTGTGCGTCAAGCGGTCATGAGGCCAAGCCGGTCCGAGGCCATGAGGTCAACTGGCGACCCACAGACCCGCGTCGATGTCGTGGTTGATCGTGCCGGGCGGGCCGGTGGTGACGTCCGCCGTGGCGGTGTCCGCCTCGGGGTCGCCGCCGGCCGGTTCCGCGTCGGAGTTGGTCGCCTGGATGGGGCGGTTGTGCGGGGTCCACTGCAGATCCTGCGCCTCGTAGTCGGCGGTCGGGTCGGCCGTCGACTTGTCGAACTCCAGCGTGTACTGGGTGTTGGGGCGCAGGCCGTCGCGATGGTCGAAGTAGTACTCGCCCTTGGCGTCGGTCTTCTTGCGCGCGATCTCCTGGCCATTCGCGTCGCGAAGGATCACCGTCACACCGGGGATGCCCGCGGTCTCGTCATAGCTCTGGGTGCCGTCGGCCTTGTCGCGCCACACCCGATTGCCGATCTGGACCGGTGGCTCGTCACAGAGCAGCTCCAGGTCGCCGAGGCCGTTGGCCTTGCCGAAGCCGCCGTCGTTGGCGTAGGCGAGGCCGAGCCCCTGCTGTGACGGGTCGGAGCCGCGGTCGCCCTGCGTGCGGTCGAAGAAGCCGACACCGGTGGAGTTGATCGTCCGGACCGGGTCCATCACGGTGGCGGCGAGGCGGTCACCGCCGAGCGGCAGCGCCAGGGCGCCCTGCACGGTCTCCAGGTGGCCGGCTCCCGCGTACCACTCGTCGCCCTTGTAGAACTCGCTGCCGGTGCGCGGGCAGGCCGCGCTGCCCTCCCACTGGTACGTGCCGGTGGTCGTGCGGCAGACCCTGTAGAGGTCGCCGCCGGTCGCGATGCTCTCGACGACGTTCGACTTGGCCGGGTTGGCGTTGGGGATGACCAGCCCGGACTGGTCGCCCATGCGGTCGCGGAAGCCCAGGACCAGCGAACCGTCGCGCTCGATCTCGATGTCGCTGAGCATCGGCTGCGGGTAGGCCCACTGCGTGTTGCCGCCGTCGGGGAACTGCGTCAGGTCGTCCAAGGTCCACGGCTTCCAGTTGCCCGGGGTGGGGGCGACGGCGGGATCGCGCGGGAAGTCCAGCGGCTCGTCGACGATCGGCGTGGAGCCGAACGCGCCGGTGGCCGGGTCGAACGTCCAGACCACGCCCCGCAGTTTGCTGACGTCCTGGGTGCTCTGTGCGGAGCAGACGCCGCCCACGTACAGGACCCGGTCGCGCATGCCCAGGCCCATCGGCCGCCAGTCGGCCGCTGGGGTGCAGGCGGTGTCCGGGATGGGCAGCGGTGTGCCGACAGGCGCCGCCGTGGCGGTGTCGTAGGTGTAGAGGCTGCGGTTCTTCATGTTGACGACGTAGAGCCGGGAGCCGTCGGCCGAGATCTCGATGTCGCCGAGCGATTCCTGTCCCACCACGGCTGCGAAGTCCGCGTCCACGCGGTCCGCCTGGTTGTGGGGGGTGTTACCGGCGTTCGGCACGGTGGCGAACAGGGTGGTCGCGCCGGTGTTCCGGTCCGTCACGTAGATGGCGCCCTGACGATTACCGGGGCCGGGGCCGTAGTCGCCGTGCCGTTTGGCGTACGCGCCGGTGAAGATGCGCCGGGTCTTCTTGTCGTACGCCACGCCGTACGTGGTACCGGTCTGGGTGCCGTTGGCGAGCACCGTGGGGTTGTTGGGGTTGCCCTGGGTGTCGCCGCGGGAGGTGTAGGGGAAGCTCACCAGGGTCTTGCCGCCGGGCTTGGTGGCGGCCTGCTGGCAGGGAGTGGCCAGGTCCGGGTTGTCCTGGCAGTAGTCGTCCGGGTTCCACACCCCGAAGTCGAGCGTGGCGTCCTTGCCGTTCCTCAGGTCGACGAAGGCGAGGTGCGACGAGAGCCCGGGTCCCGCGAAGGACGGCTGGAGGAAGCCCTGCCCGGTGGCGGGATCGTACTTGTCGGCCCAGTTCAGCAGTTCGACGCTGTACCGCCCGGGGGAATTGGTCCACGTGGTGGTGTCGATCTCAACGGTGCCGTCGGCGCCGATCTGGTAGGTCCGGCACGGCGCAGGGCGGGTGAGCCGCTCGCAGAGCTTGACCGTCCCCGGGCCGTGCGGCACCTGGATGTTCGGGTTGCGGTCGCCCTTGGCGGCGAAGTCCCGGAGCAGGTTGATGGTCAGCTTGCCCTCGCCCGGCGCGGCACCGGCGGAGCCCGGAGTCCCCGTCATGGTGAGCGCGGAGGCCAGCGCGAGCGCCCCCAACCACTTTGTCTTTCTGATCACGTATATCCCCATGCTCGTCAGAGGTGCGGGGCGAAGGCCGTGGACCACTGCCAGTGCCAGGGCAGCCCGGCGGGCACGCTGACCTGGGTGCGGCCATCGCTCATGATCACAGAGTAGTCACTTGATAACGGAGAGTGTGCACGTATTGCGGCCGGGTAACCGGGGCCGGCGCCTGGTGTCCATGGCTTCTGTGAGGGTGCGAAGACCGCGGCGGTCAACTCCCGCTTGAGCGCGTCGAAGGCCGGCAGGTCGGCTCGGCCAGTCCCTCATTGCCTGCACCGGCGTTGGGCAGCGTAGAGAGTGACCACTACCTCGTAAGCCTGGTCCCACCCTCCAACCGAACGTTGCAGGTCAGCGGATCTACAGCAACGCTGCGCCCGCTTGCTGGCCGGGCACCTCCACACGCCCCGACTGACCGTGCTTGACCGCTCGATCTGGGACGGATCCGGCACGTCCGCCGAGCCCTTCCATGCCCGGCGCGAGCCGGGAAGCAGCCCTCACTCGCGATGGGTTTCGGCGCGCACACTCAGTGCTTCAGGGCGACTTTGAGGACCACTATGAGGAGGCCGAGGGCCAGGTTGACCGCCCCGGCGGCCAGTACCAGACGGCCGGTCGCGCCCGCGCGGAGCGCCGCCATCGTCGCCCAGCCGACCTGACCGGCGATCGCGACGCCGAGGCCTAGCCACACGGTCCCTTCCGGCCCGAGCCCCAGCAGCGGACTAACGGCGACCGCAGCGGCCGGTGGGACCGCTGCCTTGACGATCGGCCACTCGGCTACACACACCCGCCGGATCTCCTGGCCGCTCATTGGCGCGTGCGCGATCCTCTCCCCGAAGAGGCGGGCGAAGACATGCGCGGCCCAAAACACCACACCAGTGCAGAGCAGCAACAGAACAAGTTCCAAGCGCGGGAACGAACCGAGCGATCCGGCGCCGACCACCACCGAGGCGGCAAGCAAGGAGCCGTACACGGCTCCCGTGTAGTCGACCCGTTTCGCGGTTGCAGTCCGCGGCGGTGGACCTTCCGATGAAGTCCGGCCTCTCATGCTTCCAGTGTCGCCACGACCGGCGTCACGCTTCCACCTGAGGGTCCGGATCCGGAATGCGCTGCGCTGCAGAGTGGCGCACGCGATGAGCGTGGGTGGCGACACTGCCCCGCGTGCCTTCCAGCTCACGGCGGCTTTTAGCCGGTTCGAGCGGACCGGAGGGGCGGAGCTGGACTCCACCAACGTTCGGCGCGCGTTCCGGCAGGCCATCGTCGGCGCCGAGGGAGCTGACGCGAAGGAGTGGACGCCGAGGGAGCTGCGGCACACCTTCGTATCGCTGCTCTCCGACAGCGGGATCGGGCCCGGCACCCTGGGCGTAAGCGGCATCCGGACCGGCGGGTGTTCCAGGGCATGCTGTTCGTCCTGCACACCGGGATCGCCTGGGAACACCTGCCGCAGGAACTCGGCTTCGGCTTCGGGCATGACCTGCTGGCGCCAGCTGGCTGAGTGGACTGAGGCCGGTGTGTGGCCCCGGCTGCACGAGGCCCTCCTGGCAAAGCCGCGCAGTGTGGACGCCCTGGACTTCTCCCGGGCGGCCGTCGACGGCTCCCACATCCGGGCGTTAAAGGGGGCCCCAAGACGGGACGAAGCACCGTCGACCGGGGCAGGCCGGGCAGCAAACACCACCTGATCACCGACGCCACCGGCATCCCTCTGGCCGCCACACTGACCGGCGGCAACCGCAACGACGTCACCCAGCTGATCCCACTGCTGGAGGCGATCCCGCGGTACGGGGCAAGCGCGGCCGACCCCGCCGCCGCCCCACCGTGGTCCTGGGCGACCGCGGCTACGACCACGACAAGTACCGCCGTCTTGTCCGGGATCTGGGCGTGAAGCCGCTGATCGCCCGCCGGGGCACCGAGCACGGCTCCGGCCTGGGCGCCCAACGCTGGGTCATTGAGCGCGCGTTCGCACATCTGCACTGGTTTCGCCGCCTGCGAATCCGCTGGGAGATACGAGACGACATCCACGAAGCCTTCCTCATCCTGGGATGCGCACTGCTCTGCTGGCGACGCCTGAGCTCAGCTGTCGACCGCTAGTTTTTCTGCAGGGTGCGGGTGACACCCGCGATGACGGCGGTCGTCAGCACCCAGCCGAAGGCGATCAGCAGGTAGGCCAGCCATTGGAGGCTGCCGCTCGACCAGTACCAGGCCGTGCGCTGACCCAGACCACCAATGGGGATCAAGAGGTCCAGTGTGTAGACAAGGGGCTGGAACGGGGCGCCTTCACCCGGTTTGACCGGATTGGGGGAGTGAGTGCCGAAGGACAGTGTGCCCAGCAAGGTCAGCGCGAGGAGCCAAACGCCCGCCAGCCAGGGGCGGTAGCCATAACCGACGGTCACGTCGAGCAGGTGCGCCCACACACTCGCGGCCGGAGGCAGAGTTTGACGCCGATGGCGCTGTTTCGCCAGGAGCACCCGGCGGGCGTCGTGGTCGTGGCCGGCCTTCCGGTACCAGCTCGCCAACTGCTCATAGGGCTGAGGGTTGTAGCCCGGACTGCGTCGTATCCACGCCACGCGGCGGGCCACGGAGTCCCGCCGCCCCACTGCCTCCCGCCGCTCGCCTGCCTCGTCCACCTTGATGGAGCCGTAGACGAAGCCGTCCAGCTCCACCACGGCCGGCCAGCTGTGGTCGCTGTCGTGGAGGTAGGACACCTGCGCGCCCCGCAGGTCCACGGTGCCGGACGGTGGCCGGGCGAGGATGAAGTCGAAGTCGACTGCCTGCATCAGTAGGGCGACCAATGACGGGCCGTGGCCGTCGGGCGGCCCGTTCAGGACCGCTCCTTCAAAGGTCAGGTGGTCCGAGATCCGGGCGCCCCGCAGCCGTACGGTCCCGTTCGAGATGAACCCGTCGGAGAAGTCGAGCGTCGAGGCCACGGCGTTGTCCAGGGCGAGCGTCACCCCGCGTTGGCCGGGGCGTTCCACTAGTGCGCCCCGCATGTGCAGTCCGCCTGGCAACTGTGCCCCCATGAGACGGACTTCACCATGGGCGACGAATCCGTCCCCGCAGTAGACGCCGCCCTCCGCGACCAGTCCGCCGGCGGACAGCGCCCATTGTTCAGGTGCGATGATCTCGGCGCCGCTGAGATTCACGGCGCCGCTCACGTGGGCGTTGATGAGCGACAAGGCGGTGACCTTGCGGTGGAAGGGCGAGGCAGAGCCTCTTTCCAGGCGAGAGCGCCGCAGGTCGAGGCGTCCTTCGATACGGATCAAGCCCGCTTCCACGCCCGGCACTCGGCTGCCCACAATCGCGATCGACTGGGTCGACGCTCCGGAGAGGTCCACGCCATCCTCGAACCAGCAGTCCTCGAGCCAGAGGGGGTGAGCGATCTGCGCGCCGGCCAGGTTGAGGTGTCCGGGTATCCGCGCCCCGGCGAGCCTCAGGCACGCGACAGCTCCTGGCTGCGGGGTGTTCGCGCCCTGGAGGAGCGCCACGATCACGGTGGCCCGAACTGTCCGCCCGGAGCTCCACCGCCCACCCTCGGCGACACGGTCGTCCTCGGGCACACCCGTGCGCAGGTCCACGCGGCGTCCCTCGGGGAACGCGTCCCACAGCTCACGCTCTGGTGAAGTCAACTCGTCGTATGAGAGCACTCAGGCAGAGTAGTGATCTTCCCTCGCACTCGCCTTGCCCTACCGCGCCGCGGATCGGAGGGCGGCCCGGAGCATCGGTGTGCGCTGGCTTGGCGCGGCGCTCGGAAGGCTTCGGGGGAAGATCTTCTCCCAGATTTCTCCCAGACCCCAAGGGTCTGTCCGGTTCCGCGCCGTGGGGTACGTGCTCTACCTGCCGAACACCCATCCGCGCTGGCCCCTGCACCGTGCCGATCTCATCGAGTGCGACGAGGACCTGGTGGCGGCAGCAGGACTGCCCCAGCCGAAGGGAGAACCGGTGAACGTGCTGTACTCGCCGGGCGTCCCCGTCCGCTTCGGCCCCCCGGCACGCCTCGGCGGCATCCCGACCCCTTGAAACCACTGCGCGCCCGACGGTCGGGTCGTGAACTCGTGTCCGGGCTCCGGGTAAGTACTGGTGTCGGGACGCGCATGGGCTCACTCGTGCTCGTCTGTTCACGGGAGGGAAGACGTCATGAAGAAATTGATGGGTAGCGTTGCCACCGTCGCCGTATGCGCCGGATTCTTCGGGGTCATGGGAACGGGGACGGCCGCGGCCGCCAACACTCACAAGTTCAGCACACACCTCTGGGATCCCACCTACGGTTACGTCCAAGGCGGCGTGACCTTCCACAACCGAGATGTCGTCATCCAGGGTTCAGTGAAGTCACACACGACTGGGTGTGCTCAGGCCGAATTCGAGATCTTCGCGAACTTCACGGACGAGACGCCGTTGAAGACGGAGACGCGTACGGCGTGCGGCCGTGGGACCGGCACCAGCACCGATTTCCACTTCACTGTCGACATGCCCGCAGGTGGCGCCGCCTATCTGCTAACGAGTCTCAACGAGAACACGACCGGTAGCTGGAAATTGGTTTCGTGGGAAACAGCCAACAACACCGACCGGCTCTGACCCAGCCGAAAGCCACGGTGCCCGGACTTCACCTCACGTCCGGGCGCCGTTGGCGTTCCAGGGCGCCCCGCGCCGCAACCTGGCGGAGACTGAAGGCATGGGGTCGTGAGGAGGAGACATGTCTGTCTGGCCGTCAGTTCGTTTGGAGTGGCTCGGCCGTGCTGGAGCAGGACCCAGCTCTCTGACTGGCGGCTGATATCAGTTCTGAAGTTTCGTCATCCTCGCTTTCGAGGTCTGTTCCCACTTGTGGGGGCGCTGTCCGGGATCGTTCACCATCGTTCATCGTGGCGACCGTCCTAGATGGTTGAAAGATCGCGGACATAGTCGTACGGCCGTGAATGAGACGGAAACTGAGACGGAGGAGAGGAAGCCTCCCTGCACCCGTCACAAGGCGGGGCTGAAGCCGGAGTGGACACCGCGGGAGCTTCGGCACAGCTTCGTGTCCCCGCTCTCCGATCACGGGATCACGTTGGAGCGGATCGCGCTTCTGGTCGGCCACAGTAGCCAGGGCACCACGGAGGCGGTCTACCGCAAGCAGCTCCGTCCGGTGATCACGGAGGGGGCCGAAGCGATGGACGAGATCTTCGCCGACGATGACGAGGCGGATGCGCTCGGGGCTTGATCCATTCCCTTTGGCCCCCTGTTTGGCCCCAGAGCATGCAGAAGGCCCATTCGCGATCACGCGAATGGGCCTCTGACCTGGTGTTTCAGCTGTCGGGGTGGCGGGATTTGAACCCACGACCTCTTCGTCCCGAATGAGGTTCGGTCGCTGATCTCATCTGCACGGATGGAGTTTGCCCTGGTCAGAGACGTGGTCCTGGTTGGTCTCGCGTGGCGTGGAAGGCGTTCCGGGAGCGGGTCGGCTCCCAGATGGCTCCCAGACGAGCCATGTGACCGTCTGTCTAGGTCGGCTGTTCGTGCGGGCCCCTCGTATCGCCCTCGCTGCGATGAGTACTCCAACGGACGCGAGTCGTGGAGGATACGCGTCCTACTGGGTTAGCTGCTCGCCTACGGGGGTTCGTCAGCGGTGGAGATCCGCAGCTCGTGCTCGAAGACGACGCCTTGGCTGTCGCGGTTGAACTCTTCGCCTCGGTAGACGGCGACCCGCAGCGGCCGACCCGGATGTGCTTTTCTCGGATACCGTCAAAGCGGATCAAGCCCACCTCCCTGCTCGCCGGGTTCGACTCCGTCGGCGCGCGACGCCACACCGTCGCCACCATGAACGGGAACGAATCAGCGGGAATCAGAAGCTGGCCCGCAAGCCAACCGCGCACCAACAGGCTCCTGCTCGCTGACACTGCGGCCAGTAAGACACATTCACAGGCATTGACAGTTACTCACCGCCCCTGTGCAACGTCCCTGAGTCCGTCAAACTGCCACCTTGGGCACAGCTCACCGCACCAGGGCTACCGCGTCCTTCCACCGCTGTGAGGCGAGCGCCCTGGGAATACCCAAGCAGGTTCAGTAGCCGTCACAGTGATCACGAGAGGCCCGAAGCGAGCCACGCCTCCATCTCTGCCCTTGCCTTGGGAGCGAGCCTTGCCGCACGGACTTCACCGTTTGGGCGCAGGAGCGTGAGCTCGTAAACTCCGTAGTCTGCGAGGAGGTCCGCAGCGATGTTGCGAGCGACACCACGCAGCTGCCGGCTGTCCTCAACAAGACCCGCGAGGTAGGCGACATGATGGCTCGGCTCGCTGGGCAGCCCCGCGAAAGGCTCGGGTGGCGGAACGAAGCGTGTGCTCCCATTGATCGGAGTTCGATCGACGAAGACTGTGGTCTCGCCCGCAGTTCGAGCAAGGATGTCCACATCCCCGAAGCCGTCCGCCCAGTCGGCGTACGTTGCGATCAAGTGCAGAGCTCCAAGGATTTCGGACTCCAGCAGAGTCAGGTTGAGTTGAGGGGCACTGGGAGCCGACTCAGGCGTAGGGCTCGATGCTGACGATCGCCACACCTCACTCCTGGAGCCGAGGGCCTCTGGAAGACGGACGTTAACGGCAATCGCATCGTTCCCGACAGGGATTCCCTCTGCTGTGGGCAGGGGGGGAGCCTCCGCCTCCGGGCGGAGACTGGCGTCTTCCGTTTCGGAATTCGAGGTCGAAACCTGGCTCGTCAGCACGGCACTGGCCACCTCGATCGACGCGAAGGCGCTGCCATCGGTGTGCCAGACCGCGTGCACGCCGCCCCGTTGCATGTGCATTCGGCCGCGGCGGACATCGGGCATCCTGCCGAGCAGTTGCTGTGGGAGTGCCCGTCCTGGGGACCTCCCGAACTCCGACATCCGATTGAGGAAGCCCGTGACGTCCTGGATGAAAGACCGGTCAATTCGACGCTCCGCAAGCCCGTTGGGCACCAGGGCCAGCTCGAGTTGCACTCCGCCTGGAAGCGTGGGTTTCGCCCAGGCGGCGCCTTCCGCCAGTACTCGACGGACGCGCTCTGCCTGGTCTTCGGCGAGACGGAAGCGGTCCCGGTAGACCTGCGCGATCTCTGATTCATCGAGCCAAGCGGTTATTCGGTCTATCCGGCGGGCGTAGCTGTAGCGGTTCTGCCCCTTGCCCCCAGCGACTGGTCGAACGGCATGCGGGGCTATGGGGCTACGTGGAACGCCGATGAGGAAGAAGCCGATCCCCGGCGAAGTTGAAATGTCCGGTATTGTGCGGACGCTGAAGTCTGGAGGAAGGAAGGGGAAGACTCGGCTGCGCAGGCCGTTGTTGAACTGCACGACGATGCCGTCGTCGATGTCAACAGGCGTCAGTTGGCCAGCGCATCCCTGGGCATCTTCAGCGATCCCGATGACGATCAGTCCGCCTCGGGCATTCGCCATGGCCGTCACGTCCTTAGCCAGTTCGTCCAGGGACTCGGCGTTCTTCGCGTACGAGTTCTGCTGCTTGAAGTCGAGATCGACACCTTCCGCTACGCGCTGTGTACACAGCGTGGCGAGGTGGCTCCTGTCCAGCTCTTCGAAGGGCGCGCCAAGTAGGGCAGCGATCCTGGGAATCTTCACGGTCACGCAATCGAGCATATGAGATGACGGACCCTCATCTCGCCGTGACCGTAAAGGAGTTAACCGATAGGCTTATGATCGCCAGTAGTCGGAGTCCAGCCGGTGGGGAGCCGGCTGTGACCGCAGGTGGGGGCGCATCTTTTGTGACGACTTTCAATCCGAACGACCTGCGGCCAGGGGTGCGTGTTCGATTCCCTGGGCATGCTGAGGCCACCACGGTCGTGACCGTGAAGCCTGGCGCCTACTGGGAGTTCCTCGTTGAGGGTGCGCCCGGGGAGTACCAGCCCATCAGCCTTCCCGAGGACGAGTTGCCCGGCGTCGAGGTACTGGATGTTGGGGGCGAGCGCGGGTACGACGCGGACCCGCGGGCCTTCCGGCTTGGCGTGGAGGCCCGTCGAATCCGTGCCAGGTTTCAGCACGACATGGCCGCGCTCTCGGTGTCGAACATCGAACCACTGCCTCACCAACTGGAAGCCGTCTACGGGCATTTCCTGGAGCAACCCAGGCTCCGCTTCCTCCTGGCGGACGATCCGGGGGCGGGGAAAACGATCATGACGGGGCTCTATATCAAGGAGCTCCAATTGCGCGGTGCCGCGGACCGGGTTCTGATCGTCGCCCCTGCCAATCTCGGCTTCCAATGGCAGCGCGAACTGGACGAACGCTTCCAGATCAAGGCTCGGCGGGTCACGAGGGACACCATCGACGCCGCGCCAACCGAGAACCCCTGGGATGCCAACGGAGTCTTGATCATCTCCCGGGACCTCCTCAAGAGCGACGACATTTTGCAGACTCTCGCAGCTGCCGAACGCTCCTGGGACCTGGCGGTCCTCGACGAAGCACACGGTTACACGCTGAAAGTCAACAAGCGGGGAGCAATCGACAACCGTACGGCTCGATACAAGGCGGCTGAGGTCGTTTCAGAACGGACCGAACGACTGCTGCTGTTGACCGCCACTCCGCATTCCGGGCGCGAGGAGTCCATCTGGGGTCTGCTGCGACTACTCGACCCGGACATGTATGGAGATCGCTGTCCCGAACACGTCGAAGTGCACCCCCAGCATTACTCGAAGACATCTAAAGAGCAGATGGTAGACCTGCGCGGCAACCTTCTCTTCAAGCCGCGCACACCGCACACGGTGGCGTACGACCTGCAAGGCCCCGAATGGGATCTCTATCAGGCCGTGTCGGCCTTCATCACCGAGGGCCTCGCCGAGATCCGCGGCGAAGGCCGGGCCTCTGTCTCCGGCTTCGCGCTCACCACGATGCAGCGCAGACTGGCATCCTCGGTACGCGCCATCAGCCGGACACTGGAGCGTCGGGTGGAGAGGCTGGAGCGCGAACTGGCCGGCCCCGCGGCTGAATCTCGCTCGGCTGTCGCTGTCGGCTCCAGTCCAGCCAGCAACGACAACGTTGATCGGACCGAGGAAGAACGCTGGGCGCAGGAGGAAGCGGCACTCGCAGCGCTGCCGCGTTCACTCGAGGAGATCGCGGCTGAACTCGATGCTGTTCGTCCTCTGCTTGCGCAGGCACAGGAGACCGAGCGTCTCGGCAGTGAGATCAAGCTCAACGAACTCTGGAAGGTCCTGGAGAAGTACGGCGTCGGGGACGATGCCTCTAAGAAGCTGCTGATCTTCACTGAGCACAAGGACACGCTCGACTTCCTGCAAGACAAGCTCTCCGAGCAGTTCGACGTCGTGGTCATCCACGGCGGCATGCGGGCCGCAGAGCGTATCGCCGCCGAGCGGGCGTTCCGTGAACACGCCCAGATCATGGTGGCCACAGAGGCCGCTGGCGAAGGCATCAACCTGCAGTTTTGCCATCTCATGGTCAACTACGACATCCCATGGAATCCCAACCGCCTCGAACAGCGGATGGGGCGGGTTCACCGTATCGGTCAGACCGAAGAGGTCCACATCTTCAACCTAGTCGCGGGGAACACCAGGGAAGGGCACGTCCTGGCGACCGTTCTGAAGAAGCTCGAGTGGATGGGCAAGTCGCTCGGTGACCGAGTGTTCGACGTGATCGGAGAAGTGTTCGCCGCCTACAAGCTTCCGGAACTTCTCCAGGCAGTTGTCGCCGGAGAGCGCAGCTCGCAGGAGACGGCCGCACAGTTCGGCGCAGATGAGGGGACGTACGACCGGGAACTCCTCGAGCGGGCCGAAGAGCTGCTTGCGAAAGCCCTTGCGACAGGGCACATCGACTGGCGGCTGCAGAGGAGGCTTAGCGAACGCGCTGAGGAGCGAAGGCTTCCGCCTGACCATCTAAAACGATTCTTCTTGGACGCGATCGACTTCGCGGGGGGCAAGGCTACCCCGAGGCTCGACCACACCACTGTGCACGTGGATCGGACCCCGGACCTGTTGATAGCCAGGGACCGGGACCGGGGCACCTTGCGTCAACTCCAGCCAGCATATGAGCGGATTACCTTCGATAAATCCGTCGCGGTACGTCGTATGGCCGAGGATGCCGAACTGGGTGCGCCACGACCAGAGCTCTGCGGCCCCGGCCACTCCCTGCTCGAGAACTTGATCGATCACATAATCGAGGCCACTCACCTGCCCCTCCAGCGCGGCGCCGTCTTACTTGACCCAAGTCGGCAGAACCCTGCCGTCCTGCACCTGCTCGAGGCAGACGTGGTGGACGGGCATCGGTCGGTGGTACACCGAAGCATCGCCACCATCGGTGACACGGACGGGGTGCTCCGTGCCTCGGGCGGTGTCCTTTACGACTTTCTGTTGGGCGATAACGCGAGGCAGAAGGGTGGAGCAACCTCTCGCGCGGAGGCCGAGCTGATCGCCTGGGCCCGCCAGAACGTGTTCGAGGCCCGTGTGAAGGAGGCTCGCGCGGAGCGCGAGCACACCGCCACGATCCAGGAGGAGTTTCTGAACGCCTCGTTCAACACGGTCCTTGCCCGCCAGGAAGTCGAGTTGATGGACCTCGACGAAGACGTGGAGGCTGGAAAGCCGGGCGCCGAAGGCCGCCGCCGCAAGGTCGAACTTGCCAAGCGCACGATTCAGGAGCGCCGAAACCGGCGGCTCGCTGACGTTGCGCGCACGCGACAGGTCGACCGCGGGCCAGTGCGTGTCCTGGCACAGTGCCTCCTTCTGCCTGCCCCGACCGACGAGACCAGGGTCGACGGCAGAGGTTCTCGCTACGGTCGCGGCCTAAGCGACCCCGAGATTGAACGCATCGCAGTTCAGGTAAGCATCGACTACGAGCACGGTCACGGCGCCGTGGAGATCCGCTCTGTCGAGTCGGACAACATCGGCTTCGACCTGGTCTCCGAGCGTGAGAACGAACGGCGCTGCATCGAGGTCAAGGGCCGCGCGGGAGTCGGCGCAGTCGAGCTGACCTGGTCCGAGTACGTCACGGCGGCGAAGCTCGGCCGCGACTACTGGTTGTACGTCGTACTGGACTGCGCTGGCGATCACCCCAGGCTCTATCGGATCCAGGATCCTGCCACCGCCCTGGCCGGCAGCTTCGTCCCCAGTCATGACGTGCGCTACTCGGTCGCTCCAGGTCCCGTAGTCGACGCCGCAGAACAGGAGGCGTCGTGAGACGTGCCCTCATCGAGGAGAAGCTCCCCCTCGCCGCCGTCAACGCTGCTTCCGGTCGCGAGAAGCACCTACGCCACGGCCATATCTCGACAATGCACCTGTGGTGGGCCCGCAGGCCCTTGTCGATGGCTCGCACGGTGGTACTCGCCAGTCTTGTCCCCGACCCAGGTCCCGCGAAGCGGGCTCGGCTGCTGGCGGACATCGGCAACGCCGCGCCTTTCGCGTCGATCTCCCATGCGGCCGTTGTGGAACCCTTGCGTAGATCCCTCACGACGGCCTGGCCTGATCGGCCCCCGAAGGTGTTGGACTGCTTCGCGGGTGGCGGCGCCATCCCTCTAGAGGCTGCACGCCTCGGCTGCGATACCACCGCCGTCGACATCAACCCGGTCGCCCATCTCATCCAGAAATGCGTGCTCGAATACCCGGCGCGCTACGGCAAGGCGGACGAGCCTGGCGGCCCAAACCTTGTGGAGGAGTTCCGGACCTGGGCGGAATGGGTCAGCGTGCGAGCCGACGCCCGCCTCGAATCGGTCCTTCCACGGGTCAAGGAAGGCAACCGTGCTGCCGTCTACTTCTGGGCGCGCACTGTTCCATGCGCTGATCCTGGCTGCGCCCGAACCATTCCGCTCATTTCGTCACGCAAGCTGGCCGACTCCACGCGCAACCGGGTCCGTGTCGACTACGACATTAGCGAGGACCGGGTCGAGCTGCGCGTCGCCGAGGGAGTGGCAGCTGACGGTAGCGACTGGAAACTCGGCACCAAGACCAGCCGCGGCTCGCAGGTCACCGTCACTTGCCCGGCCTGCGGTACCGCTCGGCCGGACAAGGAGTTGCGTAGCTACGCGCGCGAGCACGGCTTCGGGAACTACCTGTACGCGGTTCTCGATATTGGGCCCACAGGGGTGCGCGTCTACCGGGAGCCGACAGAAGCGGACCGAGAGGCCATAGCGCGGGCGGACGCGTTCGTGGAAGGTCTTGACGACTATCCCGACGGGACCAGCGCGGTGCCGGACGAATCGATCATTCGATCGCAATACCGTCGCTATCCTAACCTGACCTATGGCATCGACACCTGGGCCAGAATGTTCACTGCGCGTCAGCAGCTCGTTCTCGCCGTGCTGGCACAGGGCGTTCGTGCTGCTCACACGGCAATGCTCGAACAGGGAATGGAAGAGGGGCGGGCGCGAGCACTTGCCACCTACCTCGGGCTGGCTGTCGACCGCATCGTGGACTACAACTCCACCTTCACAACCTGGCGACCCACTGTCGAGGCGCCCCGTAGCACCTTCCCGCAACAGGCAATCCGCATGGCCTGGGACTTCACCGAAGTAGACCCTTTCGGCGCAGGCCCAAGCGGATGGAGCAGCGCTGTGGGCTGGATCTCCCAATCCCTGAGTCACTGCATTACCGCCACCGCAGGCAACCCGTCCCGAGTGCAGCGGGCCAACGCTCAGCATCTTCCCTTCGATGACGGCGAATTCGACGCCGTCATCATCGATCCGCCCTACTATGACGCCTTCCAGTACGGCGATCTCTCCGACTTCTTCTACGTATGGCTAAAGCGTTCCCTCGGCCACCTCTATCCCGAGCTCTTTGCTACTTCCCTTACCCCCAAGAAGGCCGAGGTCATCCAGAACCGAGCCGACACCAAGTCAGCTGAGTACATATCCAGAACAGAGTTCGAGCAACGCCTCCAACGAGCCTTGGACGAGGTGGCCAGAGTGGTGCGCGACGACGGGATAGTCTCCCTGGTCTTCGCTCACACCGACTCCACAGCATGGGAACACCTCCTGCGCGGACTTAGGGATGCCGGCCTCGTCGTGACCACGTCGTGGCCGATGCAGTCCGAACGCGAGGGCCGCAGCACCGACAACAAGGGCTCGGTTCTTGCTTCCTCGGTTGTCCTGGTGTGTCGGAAGGTCCTGGCTGCTGAGGAGGGCTACTTCGACGATGTTGTGCGCGAGCTAGACGCGCGGATAGCCGAGCGTCTGGCTGTCTTCGACGACATGAAGCTGTCCGGGGCGGACTATTTCGTCTCTGCGATTGGACCGGCCTTCGAGGTCTTCGCGCGCTACTCCCGGGTCGTCCGATTGTCGGGCGAGGAGGTCGATGTAGAGCAGCTGATGGTCCTCGCGCGACAAGCGGTCGCCCGGCACGCGACCAGGGCGCTCACCGGAGGCGAGTCTCTCCAGGCCCTCGATGACCGGTCATTGCTGTATCTCACCTGGCGTTGGGCCTACGACAGTCAGGACATTCCCGCCGATGAGGCATACATGCTGTGCCGGGCGTTCGACCTCAGCCTCGACGCGCTCACCGCGCCAGGAGGCTTGCTAAAGAAACTCGGTAACGGGAGCGCCGGCTACCGGCTGCTTGGCCCGGACGACCGTCGCCGTCTTCCGCTGGGCCCTCGTCCCTCCTTGGTTGATGTCATGCACGCGGCCTGTCTGCTGTACGACCAAGGACGGCGTCAGGAGCTCGACGCACTACTGGGAACGACTGGCGCCGCAGCAGAACCCGCGTTCTGGGCGCTAATCACAGCAGTGGCTGAGCTGCTCCCCGAGGGAAGCCGTGAACGCACCCTCCTACTCGGCCTCGGCGGCAGTCGCGAGGACCTGGCGGAACGCGCCGCCAAGTACACGCCGGCGTTCGAAGAGCTCGCTCTCTTCGACTCAAGCACAGGAAATGGATGACCCCGCTGTGATCAGGGTGAAGAAGTGGCACGAGGTAGCGCGACCCCACGATGACATTGCAGACGGTTCCTTCGAGGAAGCCAGGTTCGCTGCCGACCTGGGGCTGGTGGCGAAGGGCGACGGACCCGCGGATTACCTGAACCCGGTTCTGTTCGCGGAGAAGACCTATCTGACTGAGAATCTCCGGGCGGCACTGGTCGAAATCGGGAACCGACTGTCTGGCGATCCAGCCGCCAACGCCGTATACCGCATGCAGACCGAGTTCGGCGGAGGAAAGACACACACCCTGCTGGCCGCGTACCACCTTTTCGGTTCTGCTCGATCGGTGAAAGACACGCAGCTCGCCCGGCAACTCGCCAAGTCAATACGGGGCGGCGCTGTCCCCCAGGCCCGAGTTGTCGTCCTCGACGGCTCTGCACTCACAGCTGACTGCAACCCCAAGGACAACGGGACTCCCGGACACACCCTGCTCGGTCACCTTGCCTACAAGCTCGGCGGCGCTCAAGCCTACGAGGCCGTTCGCACACAGGACGAGGCTCGACGCGGAACCTCCACCACCCAACTCGTGAATCTCCTCCGAGAGCACTCGCCCTGCCTGATACTGATGGACGAGACGCTGGAATACTTGGCGAAGACCCTCACTTCGGACGTACACAAGGGCTCGTTGACCGCCACGACTCTGACGATCATTAAAGAGCTGAACACTGCTGTTGCTAATGTGCCCGGCGCCTGTCTGGTGGCCACGTTGACAGCCTCCCACCTCGAAGATTTCGCCTCCGTCAACAGTGAGGACTTGTTGGAGCGGTTGTCCAAGATCTTCGGCCGGACTGAGGCCACCATCACACCTGTCGAGGGCGATGATATCTTTCCGGTTCTGCACACCCGGCTTTTCAAATCCCTTGGGTCGGCGGCCGAGCGCCGACGGGTTGCCGACGCCTATGGAACCTACTACTCCGAGCAGTTCGGCGATGCCCTTCCACCGATCTACCGAGATCCGGATTATCGTGACCGCATCGAAGCTGCCTATCCGTTCCATCCCGAGTTGATCGACATCCTCACCAATCGTTGGGGCTCGCTGTCCGGGTTCCAGCGCACCAGGGGAGCGCTGCGCATCCTCTCCCACACCATCAAAGCGCTCTACCGCGAAGGGCACGCCTCGCCGCTCATACACGCGGGTGACCTGCCGTTGCACGATCCCGGCGTCCGAGCCGAAGTTCTGAGATTCGCGGGTGAGTCCTACAAGGCCGCACTCAACGCAGACATAATTCGGCCGAATTCACGAGCGCGTCAGGAGGATAAACGCAGAGGCGGCGAAATCGCTGCACTTCGCGTGACTACAGGTCTGGCCACAACAGCCTTCGTAAGTTCCTTCAGCGCGGAGCGAGTGGTGGGCGCCTCTGATGCGCAGATGATTGTCGGCGTCGGGCGCCCAGGACTGTCTCGCGGCCAGCTGGAAGATGTGCGGGACACAGTCAAGAACATCGCCTTCTACATGCGCTATGAGGGAGGTCGCTATCGGTTCACCACGGAGCCGAACCTGAACAAGGTCATAGTCGAGCGGGAGAGCGCCATAGCGGAGACGGCAATCTCCGCCCTCTTGGCCGAGGCCACAAGCAAGGTCGCGCCCTCTTCCGAATTCTGGCGCACTATCACAGGCGTGCACGATTCTTCGGGTGTCCCTGACGTCCCGAAGTTGACCCTTGCACTTCTGGATCCGGAGAATCGCGTCGAGCAGGCAGAATCCGAAAGCACCCCTGGGCCCGTGCAGATCCTTGCGGATCGCATCCTCACCGATTTCAACCAGTCCGGTCGCACCAACAAGAACACGCTGGTCGTGATCGCCCCGGATTCCGTGGCGCTGGGGAGAGCACGCAGCCTCGCACGCACCGTCAGCGCGATGCGGGACCTGCAGGCTGACGGCCCGCGGCTCAGGCGGTTCAACCAAGAACAGCAGAACGAACTCCGCAGTCGCATCGCTCGGGCGGAGGACAGACTGCCTGCTCTCCTCGTCCTGTCGTATCGGCATGTATACATGTTGACGAACGGCATTGGTGGTTCCCCGCCTGCAGTTCTCCACCAGGATTTGGGCCCAGCCCGTGCCAGTGAGACGGTGACTGACCGTGTCACCGAACATCTCCGCGCCGGCGATGCGCTACTGGACAAACTAGCCCCTGCCGCGCTCCTCTCCGAGCGGTTCAAGTTGCTCCCATCGGAAGCAGAAGCCGTCGAGATTGAAGCGCTCCTGCATGCCTTCCAGCGCTATCCGCGCCTGCCGAAGCTGGCCTCGGCTGAGGTACTGCGCGATTGCTTGCGCGCTGGCGTGCAGCGCAGCGTGTTTGCCCTTGTGTCGGGGAGCCAGTGGCGTGCGCCTGATGCAGTAATCAGGTTGGGGGAGGACGTGATACCGGGCGAGATCGACTTCCAGCCTGGGACATGGCTGGTACGTGCCCCACTTGCGCTAGACGCGCTCGGACAACGCAACGCCTCGGTACATACAACCGCAGGTACCGGGCTGGCCGTGGCGGAGCCCTCCACAGGTCATACAGATGGATCCGACGCCTCGACGCCACCGGGCAGGGGACGTGAGCGAAACTCGGCCGCAAGCCCTACGGTCGGCGCAGCAAACACCACGAAGTCGGCGCCTGGTCCCACAGGACTTCGGTTGCGGATAGCGGGTGTGCCAGCTGACAAAGTGAGGGACGTCGTCAAGGTGGCCGTTTTGCAGTTCGCCACCCAGGGAGCCGAGGTGACGGTCGACTTTGACGTGTCGATCCGCTCACCGAAACCAATCGCGCCTCACATCATCGATCTGGTTCTCGACGAGGGCCTCGGGCAGCTGGGCTTGCGGGCAGAAAAGCAGGAAGGATAGCGGACACCCAGCCACCACCATCCTGCGCTGAATATGCCGCTACGGTGTCGACACCGTAACGGCACAACACCCTCGCCGACGAGGGGGGCCAGGCTAATGCTTGCTCGACTTGCATACGCTGGCCCTCGACAGGCACCTCAAGCGCGAGGGGTACAACGTCCAGCCATTGACTGGTGCCACTCCACAGTTGCCGAGATGCCCTCGACGATCGGTACGGCGTGCACGTTTGGGAAATGGGTTTTGAGACGGGCTCCGTCCGCTTCGGAGCTGTGGACGTCCCCCGTGCGGGCCGTCGTGTGGCGGCGTGTAGCCGGGAGGTCTGTCGCAGACTCGATCACCGGAATCAGGTCCAGAAGGGACAGGCGAGTCCCGAAGGCCAGATTCACCGGACGAGGATCTACGACCCGACGCAGCAGGGCGTCGGTGAGGACGCTGCAAACGGTGCCCACGTACGTAAAGTCTCTCGTCTGAGTGCCATCGCCATGCACGGTGACAGGCTGGACGGCGAGCATGGCGCTGATCCACTTCGGGATGACAGCAGCGTAGGCGTGGTCAGCGCGCTGACCGGGGCCGTAGACGTTGAAGAAGCGGAAGGGCAGGACCGGTAGACCGTAGCTGTGGTGGTACGCCCCCAGGTACGCCTCGGTGGCGAGTTTGGTGACCGCGTACGGGCTCATCGGAGCGGTAGTGAGGTCCTCATGTTTCGGGAGGTGCGGGTTCGCGCCGTAGACCGAGGATGAGGAAGCCGCGATCACGTGCAGGTTGCCGGCACGGCGGGCGGCTTCGAGGACCTGGAGCGTTCCTGTCGCATTGGCATGGTGGCTGGCCAGCGGATCTTTCACGGAGCGAGGCACGGATGGGAGGGCGGCAAGGTGGACGATGGCGTCCGCGCCGTGGAATGCCTGGTCCAGGAGAGCCGCGTCCTGGACGTCACCTTCGAAGAAGCCGACGTCCAGGTCCGCGAGGTTCTGCTTCGACCCGGTGCTGAGGTTGTCGATCACTCGTATCTGGGTGATCGCAGGGTCGTTCGCCAGGGTCCGGACGAGGTTGCTGCCGATGAACCCGGCGCCGCCGGTGATCACGATGTTCACGAGGAGGCTTCCCTTCAGAGAGCGTCGATGTGGGCGCCGGCCAGCCGGCGGCGGCAGTCGAGGACGTACGAGGCGTGGGCGGTGATCGCGGTGTAGTCGAAGGCGTCGTGGTCGGCCAGGAGAACGACGGCGTCGGCTGCGGCGAGGTGCTCCGGGGTGGCATCGACACGCTGGAGGTTCTCCAGAGCGGCAGCACGGGGGTGGGCATCATCCACAACGTGAGGGTCCGCGGCCTGAACCTCTGCACCCATTCCCGTCAGCAGTTCCGCGATGCGTGCTGCTGGGGTTTCTCGGGCGTCGCCGGTGTTGGCCTTGTAGGCCAGGCCCAGCAGCAGAATGCGGGAGCCGTTGAGCGACTTCCTGCGCTTGTTGAGGCCGTCCACGAGGCGACGGACCACGTAGTCGGGCATGTGGTTGTTGACGTCGTTGGCTAGCTCGACGAAGCGGAAGCTGCGGCCCAGGGTTCGCTGGACCTGCCAGGAGAGATAGGACGGGTCGATGGGCAGGCAGTGACCGCCGACGCCAGGTCCTGGTGTGAAGCGCATGAAGCCGAAGGGCTTGGTGGCCGCGGCGTCGATCGCGGCCCAGATGTCGATGCCCAGGTCGTGGGCGAACATCGCGAGCTCGTTGGCCAGGGCGATATTCACGTGCCGGAAGGTGTTCTCCAGCAGCTTCGCCAGCTCGGCCTCCTTGCAGTTGGCGACCAGGACGATCGTGTCGACGAGAGAGCCGTAGAAGTGCTGGACGGCTGCTGCCGATGCTGCGTCGATGCCGGAGACGACCTTGGGAGTGTTCTCCAGCTGCCATTCCCGGTTGCCGGGATCGATGCGCTCGGGGCTGTAGCCGAGGCGGAAGTCACGGCCGGCGGTCAGGCCGGACGCGCGTTCAAGGATCGGGCCGAAGAGCTCGTCGGTCGTGCCGGGGTATGTCGTGGACTCCAGGACTACGGTCGCCCCCGGCTTGAGGTGGCGGCCGAGCATCCACGCCGCGTCCTCGACGTGCGAGAGGTCGGGGGCCCCATCCCGGAGGGGCGTGGGGACGGTGACGATCGCGAGATCGAAGTCCGCGCAGTCAGCAGTGTCGAGGCTCGGGCGATAGGCCCCAGAGGCCAGGAGCGGACCCAGCCTCGCGTCCGGAACGTCCTCGACGTACGACTCCCCGGCCACCAGCCGCTTCACGCGCTCGGCGTCAACGTCGAGGCCGACGACGCGGTACCCGACCTCGGCAGCTCTGACGGCGAGGGGGAGCCCGACGTACCCCTGCCCCACGACGAGGACGCGGCGCTGCTGGATCTCGCTCTTCTCGATCATGCGGACCACCTTTTTGGAGTGGGGTGAGGACAGTGCGTGCGGAACTGCCGGGGCACGGTGGCCCTAGGATGAGAACTGCCTCGGCCGTACGAGACTCGCTTGGCCGCCTGTCTCGGACGGCCGAGTGCCTTTTCCGCGCGGGCTCGTCCGGGGGATAAACAGCTCGCCGGGGGGATGCCCGGGTTCGATACGATGGCGACGGTCGGCAGACTCGACCCGTCACCGTGCGTCACACGAATGGGCGACCTGAGTGGTCCCGCCTGCTGCCGCCTCCCGACTTGGGCCCGCCGCGGCACTGCCATCGGCGCCTTACGTACGAAATGGAGCATCCAAGGATGGCTCGACACCTGGTCACCAGCGCGCTTCCCTACATCAACGGGATCAAGCACCTGGGCAACATGGTCGGGTCGATGCTTCCGGCGGATGTGTACTCCCGGTACCTCCGCCAGCGTGGTCACGACGTCCTCTACATCTGCGCGACCGACGAGCACGGGACGCCGGCCGAGCTGGCAGCCAAGGAGGCTGGACTGGCGGTGGCCGAGTTCTGCGCACAGGCCCACAACGCGCAGAAGGCCGTGTACGACGGCTTCCAGCTGGCCTTCGACTACTTCGGCCGGAGCTCCTCGCAGCAGAACGTCGAGATCACGCAGCACTTCGCGCGTCAGCTCCACAAGAACGGGTTCATCGAAGAGCGGGCGATCCGTCAGGTGTACTCGCCTGTTGACGGCCGCTTCCTGCCGGACCGGTACGTCGAGGGCACCTGCCCGCACTGCGGCTACGACAAGGCCCGCGGTGACCAGTGCGAGAACTGCACCCGCGTACTCGACCCGACCGACCTTCTGAACCCGCGCTCGGCGATCAGCGGCTCCACGGAGCTTGAGGTCCGCGAGACCAAGCACCTGTTTCTGCTGCAGTCCAAGCTCCAGCACGAGGTGGAAGCGTGGGTGGCCCGGCACGAGGCGCAGTGGCCGCAGCTGTCCTCGTCCATTGCCCGCAAGTGGCTGACCGAGGGCCTCCACGACCGCGCCATTACCCGAGACCTGGACTGGGGTGTCCCGGTCCCGGCGGACACCTGGCCGGAGCTCGCGGCCGAGGGCAAGGTCTTCTACGTCTGGTTCGACGCCCCGATCGAGTACATCGGCGCGACGAAGGAGTGGTCGGACGCCGCGCAGGACGGCGAGACCCGCGACTGGAAGTCGTGGTGGTACGAGGCCGACGACACCGTCCGCTACACCCAGTTCATGGCCAAGGACAACGTCCCCTTCCACACAGTGATGTTCCCGGCCACCGAGCTTGGCGTCCGCGAGCCGTGGAAGAAGGTCGACGTTGTCAAGGGCTTCAACTGGCTGACGTACTACGGCGGCAAGTTCTCCACTTCCCAGAAGCGCGGTGTCTTCACGGACGCCGCCCTGGAGCTGCTGCCCGCCGACTACTGGCGCTACTTCCTCATCGCCAACGCCCCGGAGTCCGACGACTCGTCCTTCACTTGGGAGCACTTCGCCGCCACGGTCAACAAGGACCTGGCCGACACCCTCGGCAACTTCGTCAACCGCGTGCTGTCCTTCTCCCGTAAGCGGTTTGGGGACGATGTCCCCGCGGGCAACGCGGCCGGCGAGGTGGAGGCGCGCCTGGGCGAGGAGATCGCGCGGCTGCTGGCCGAGTACGAGGAGCACATGGAGGCCCTCCAGTACCGCAAGGCCGGGGCGGCGCTGCGAGCCCTGTGGTCGGCAGGCAACTCCTACCTGGAGGAGAAGGCCCCCTGGCTGGAGATCAAGTCCGACCCGGAGGGCGCGGCCCTGACACTGCGTACGGCGATGAACCTCATCCACCTCTACGCGATCGTCTCCGAGCCGTTCATCCCGGCCTCGGCCGCCGCCATGCGCGGGGCCTTCGCCCTGGAGAGCGACACCGCGACCTGGGTGACCGCTGAGCAGGCCAAGTCCCTGGACGCTGTCCCGGCCGGTACAGCCTTCACCGTGCCGCCGGTGCTCTTCGCGAAGATCTCGGAGGAGGACCTGGAGTCCTACCGGACCCGCTTCGGCGGAGCCGACGCCTGACGGTGCCTCTCGCACCCGTACCGATCCCGGCTTCATCGGGCGGTACGGGCGGTGAGGTGCCCGGCCAGCTCGGCGGGCGGCACGTTCATCAGCCGGATTCGAGGGGCATCCTCGTCGATCTCGACCAATGTCACGCCTCCGGAGCTGGGCACATACTCGAGGTAGTGCTCGAAGCCGTGCTGCGTGAGCTTCAGTAGGACGCAGGCGATTCCGCCGCCGTGGCCGACAAGGACGGTCGTGCGGTGCGGTCCGGTGCAGACCTCGCCCCACAGGCGCATGTAACGGGCCTGTACGTCTTCGGATGATTCGCCGCCCGGCGTGCGGAGCTGGTGGATGGGGACACCTTGACGGGCTGCTTCTGCCGCCGAGAGGTCTCTGGGTCGGCCGCCAAGATGGCCGCTGTTCTTCGCCGCCAGTCGGTCGTCCACGCGTGCGTCGGCCGGTGCGAGCGCGGCCGTCAGGAGTGCGGCCGACTCACGGCATCGGGACATCGGGCTGACGAGCATCTGGTCGGCCGCGAGTCCGGCTGCGGCGAGGGCGTCGCCAACGGCGCGGATGTCGTCGCGTCCCCGCTTGCTGAGTGTGCCGCCAACAGCCCTGCCCTGGTGGATACCGCGGGTGTTCTCCTCGGTCTCACCGTGCTTGACCAGGTAGACGTGCTTCGTGCTCATGGTGGTCCGTCCCCTTTCTCGGGTCAGTCCCAGTCGCGGACATCGACGAACGCGGATACGGCGGCGACCAGTTGGTCGTGGTCGGTTCGACTCATGGCGGGGAAGCGGTCGTAGTGCCACTCGATGTAGAGGACCGAGATGAGGCCGATCGTCCCGTCGGCGACCAGCTTCGTGAGTACGGGGTACTCGGCGCCCTCGATGTCCATCTTCACGACGACGTGATCGTCCGGGGTGACGGTCTGGCGCAGCCAGGCGCTGAAGTCGATGGCGGGTACTGGGACCGGTGAGCCGTAGTCGATCTGCTGGTCGTACACCGGCGGGACGCGCTTGCCGGGCATCACAGTGGAGCTCTCGTGGTGGCCGAGGAAGAGGTTGATCACCCCGTCGTGCGTCCACACGGCGCTGTGAGAGACCTCGACGCGGGGTGAGTGAGCGGCCCGTTCGACTTCGTGGCGGATGGCCGGCAGCAGCTCCGTGTTGGGCTCGAAGGCGTAGAAGTCGTGGTCGGGGAGCTCGTCGATGAAGCGGCTCAGCACGATTCCGAGGTTGGTTCCGCAGTCGATGAAGACTTTGCGCATGAAGGACTCCCGTGGTCGGTCGTTATGGCGGGTAGGTGGATTTCCTGCACGAGGCGGTCGGCGAGCAGGGCAAAGTCGCCGGTGTCCGGGCGGTAGCAGCGTTCCTGGTAGCGGATGGTGATGCGGCGCACCGGTTCCTCACCGCGGTAGGGAGGAAGGTCGCCCCACTGGTAGAGCTGGCCGCCGGGGGCCTTGAGCCGGCGCAGCAGTCGGGGTAACGGTCCTTTCGGCGTACCGGCGTTGAGCTGGATGAACATCGTGGTCAGGAAGGCGATGTGCTCGCGTGCCTGTTCTTCGTCCACTTGCGCTCGGCCGTAGGTCTGCTTGAGGTGGTGGAGTTCGGAGGGGGCGTCTGCTGCGTGGACGAGGCGGTCGCGCAGCCCTCGGTCCCAGACGATGCCGAGGTGGCCGTGGAGGATGGGCTCGCTGGTGAGGAAGTAGCCCAGGACGCGGCCGAACTCGCGCTCGTACGGGCACATGAAGTCGTTGTAGAGCCCGAGTGTGGCGCCGGAAACCGTCTCCACCTGCCAGTGGACGCGTGCGGTGAAGGGCGAGTCCCACCAGCCGAGGTGCCACGGCTGCCACAGCAGGTCAGCCGTGCTGAGGACGAAGATCAGGAGTGCGATGACGACGGCCGGCCAGCCGTACGCCGCTGCGTACTCCGGACCAGGGAGCAGTGCGACGGTCAGCGCGAGAGCGGCGTTGGTGCAGATGTTCTCCCAGAAGAAGATGCCAGAGGCGAGGACGACGGCGAGGTTGAAGAGGGCCGTCGCGGCCAAGACGGCGACGAGGAGGCGGCGGTCGTGGAACGCGATGAGGCCGGCGGTTTCGACCAGCACCGTCAGGGTGTTGAGGGGGCGGTCCACGGCGCGTGCGCGGCGCAGGATGCCGGTCACGGTTTCAGGGGGCAGGAAGCGGGCCCATCCCCAGGAGTACGCGGAGGCTGTGAGGTAGTGGGTGCGGTTGTACCAGGCCCAGGACCAGGGGCGCGGCCCGAGCCGGGCCTTGCTCCACGCCGGCTTGACGTAGTGGGAGAGCGAGACGCAGCCGAGCACTAGTACGAGCCCGGTTGAGGATCCTGGCGGGCTGAGGACTGTCACCACGAAGAACCAAGCGAGGTACGCCTTGAGCAGTCGCAGCGGCATCATCGCGTGGTGCTTCCAACCGCGCAGCCGGCCGCAGTAGACAGCAAGCCATGGCAGCAGGGCCGGTGTCCAGAAGCAGGAGGCCACTGCGAGGAGCAGCAGCACCACTTTGGCCCAGCGCTGTGGGCCGATGGGTTGGGTCACGTCGTAATCGCTCGTGACGCCCTGCCAAGTCAGCAGGGCGATCACGAATACGACGAACCAGCGGAAGGGGCCGGGGTCGGGCGCGGGGAGGAAGGCGAGCAGGGCGGAGGGAACGGCAGTCGCGAGCGTCGCTCGCGAGACCGTCGGCCGAGAGGACAGCATCCGTACCGTCGGAGAGACGGCGAAGCGGTAGCAGGAAACGACGGCCGCCACGACCACGGCGGTGGTCACGTACGCGGGCAGTGAATGCAGTTCCATGGCCGCCTACCGGACGGACGAGGAAGGGACCCGCCCACCGGCCGCGGGCAGGGTCTCCAGGTAGGAGGCGATACGCTCGCGGGGGTCTTGGGTGAGGTGCTGGTCCCGATGCCGTTCGACGTTGGCGCGAAGCTCCCCGGCCCGGTTGAGGAAGTCGAGTATCGCCCCGCGCTCGATCCGTGGTGCGCTGGTGCCGAGTTCCGCCTCGTGGACCACCTTGGCGCACCAGTGCTGGTCGTACGTCGGCAGCGGCACCAGATGGACCGGTTTGCCGAGGACGAACGCCTCGCTGATGAGATTGAAGCCGGCGTTGGAGAAGACGGCCTCGGAGCGCGCCAGGTCGGAGATGAACGCCTGGCGGTCGAACGGGCAGATTTCGATCTTGTCGTCGGCGTACTGGCGCAGGTTCTCGACTTCGTCCGAGTGCGCGTAGATCCGCAGGGTCCGGTCGGGGACGTACTGGCGGAAGACGTCGGCGAGGGTGCGGACGGAATCCTCGGGGCCGTGATCGAAGTACCGCGAGAAGTAGGCCGTGGTCACCGGCTCCGTCGTGACCTGGGCGGAGCGGACGAAGTCCGGAACGACGGGGGCGATGAACTCCAGCTTCCGGTCGTCGGCCTCCAAGGGGACATAGGAGCAGATGAAGGACCGGTCGGCGCGGGGTGCGAAGTAGCGCAGCCGCTGCTCGTCGGCGGTACGTGCGTACCGGCCGACCGGCGGAAGGTCGAGGTGCCGGTACTTGCTCTGCTGGTCCACCGAGATGAGTGGTCTGCCGAAGTGGTAGGCCAGGCGGGGTGTGTTGGGCTCGTAGTCCGTGATGAACACGTCCGGGATACCGGTTTCCCGGATGATCCGGCGCAGGTGCAGGTGTCGGCTGATGCCGGCGGGAGTCTGCCGGATGTTGGTGCGTAAGGCGTCGGCCGCGTGGATGCGGTCGTCACGGGCAAGGAGCGTCGGCATCCACCCGTCCCACGAGGGGAAGCCGAGGTCTCGGAAGTACTCGACGCGGGTGCTCCCGTTGGTGACGATCCGTACCTGGTGCCCGCGGTCGCGCAGGTACTGGGCGATCACGCTCTGCCTGACGGAATGCCCCATGCCGATGCCGTTGACGCCGATGATCACGCTGAGCGGCTGTGTGAGTGCGAACACGACGATCCCTTCGTCAGGCGAGCCGGGTGATGACGTTGTGGGTGATGGCCGCGACCTGGGGGTCGGTGGGGAGCAGCCGGGCCCAGTCAGTGGTGGCGGCGGTGAAGACGGTGCCGGTCGCCGTGTAGAGGCCGAGGGTGGCCGCACGGGGGCTGGGCATCGGCTCTCGGGCTGCGAAGTTCCAGCCGGAGGGCAGTGGGGCGATACCGAGGATCTCGAAGTCCTTGGGCGTTCCGTCTTGGCCTGTGGGCCGCGGGCGTCTCTGCCCGTCGATCTCGTATGCGGCTCCGTCGCATTCGTAGCCGACGAGCGCTCCGTCCTGGCCGAAGGTGTCACCGGTCTTGAGGCCCGTTCCGGAGAACACCCAGTGGTCCGCGTCGGTGACGGTGAACCCGAGGGGCGCGCGCGGGCCGTCCCAGTGCCCGCCGCCGTTCCGGTAGCTCACGCCCAGGAGGGCGTTCTCGGGCTCCGACTCCCACCAGTGGTCAGGGCAGCCGTACGAGCTGTCCGGGTCTGTTCCGGCAGGGGCGTCAGGAGGGAACTTCGCGCACTCCAGAGCCGAGTGATCTTCGTCGAGACTCACTCGCCACCAGCAGCTGTTGGCACCGAAGTTGGCAATGCTGCCGCCTGCGTCGCGGAAGGCGGTCACGTTCCGACGGGTCTGGGCGGTCCAGTATTCGTCGTGCCCGGCGGAGACCAGGAGGCGGTATCCGTCGCCAAGGAGCTGGCCTTCGTCGAGGTCGAGGTCCGTGCAGTAGTCGCTCTGGATCCCGTTCTCCTCCATCCAGGAGATGAAGGGAGCATCCCAGTGCGCAAACGTCTGCCGAGGCGATGTGGTGTCGTACGAGTCGGGCAGGCCCTTGACCGGACCGCCGACACCGCCTCCGGGCCGGCGCAGCGTCACCCGGGAGGCGCTGTAAAGGCTCCCGCCACCCGCCGTGTTGTACGCGTGGTAGGTGGAAACAGGGATCTTGTAGAGGACCTTGCGGCCCGAGGGAACGGCGGGCGTGACGACCAGAAGGAATCTGGCCTCGCGAGCGTCTATGGCCGGCTGGCTCGGACAAACCCCCGTGCTCAGGACTCCGATGTAGACACCGGACTGCCAGTCTCGCGGTACGAGGAAGTCGTAGGCCGGCCACTGCCAGTCCTGGTCGCACCGTCCGGGTGCGGCGTCCCGTCCGGGCCACTCGACGTGCCCTGTGTGCTTGGGTGTCGAGCCCCAGCGGTAGAAGTCGAGCCGGAAGCGATCCGCCGAGGTGGCGATGTGAAGTCGGATGCTGTGGCCGGCGCGGACCGTGGGGGACGCCGGGTATCCGTTGATGCCGGTCATGAGTGGGCCTGGGGTCGCGCGACGCCGATGTAGTGGTAGCGATCGACCTGCTCGACGTGAGACTCCCAGCCCAGGGCGTTCAGCCGCTTCGTGAGTCCGTCGGCGTCGTAAAGCACCTTGACGGTCAGGTGCTGACTTCCGTCGGAGAGCCTCCGGCGCACAGTCGGAACCGCACGTCCCTCGATCGTCTCCTCGATCTCCGCCTTCGCACGGGAGTCGTCGAGGAAGACCACGCAGCCACCAGGCTTCAGGGCCTTCCGCAGGGCCTTCCAGAAGGGTTCCAGGTACGCGGGCGGCACATGGCTGAGCCAGAAGGCGAAGAACACGGTGTCGTACTGGCGATCCGGAACCTGGCTGAAGATGTCCGCCTCGATGAAGCGAGTCGTCGAACCCTCCAGGCGGCGTCGCGCGATGGCCAGCATCTCGGGCGCGGCGTCCACTGCGGTCAGGCTGCGGGCGCGCCCGGAGAGCAGGTGGGTCCACTGGCCCGTGCCGCACGCCAGCTCCAGGACGTCTCCGCTGATGGGCAGCCGATCGAGCACGTGCGAGAGCTGGGGCATCCCCATACGGTCCGCGTATGCGGTGTCGTACTCGTCAGCCCTTGCGCGGTAGTAGGCGATCTGCTGCTCGGACCATTCAGCCGATGCGCCGTGCTGCTCTCCGATGTCAAGCATCCTCAGCTCCTTCATGAACCAGTAGCGTTCGGCCGCCAGTTGAGAACTCGGCGGGCTGACAAGGTCCATGACAGCGGGGCGCAGGTCATCCGTGTATCACGGCGGGCTAGTGAGGCCGTTCATCGCGAGCACCCTGACTTTTCAACATCTGCTTATACACGACTTTGCACGGGGCAGACTTACTGTCCCGATCATGTTGACCGATGGGCAGGCGGTAGCTGACGTGGCGAGGAGCCGTGCGGGATGGCGCCCGGACAAGCTCCGTGAGGTGCGCGAGGCACACGGATTAACCCTCGAGCGTGCCGGCGAGCGATTGCGTGACGTGGCCACAAGGGCCGCTATCACGGTGCCCGCAGCCAACTTCCAGACTCTCTGGCAGCACGAGCAGGGCGAGGTATACCCGGGTCCGCACTATCGGCGCGCGTACTGCCTTCTATACCGAGGCACGGAACCCGAGCTCGGATTCCGCCACCCATTGCCCGACGAGGCCACCCACCTGAACCTCACGCCGTCGACGGAATCCCGCAACGGCGCCCACGTTCTTGCTGTCGAGCGGGCACTCTCTAAGATCACGCCAGGAACGGATGCCTGCGGCGATCTCGACGTTCAGCAGCGGATCATCGACGCGTGGAAGCGTCGGCACACGGGCGGAGATCCTCATCGCCCGTCTCTGCTCATCGTCGGCGGCTTCGCAGGCAGCGGGAAGTCGGAGTTCTCCCGCTTCATTTCCCAGCTCACGGGATGGCCGGTCCTCGACAAGGACCCCATCACGCGTCCCCTGGTCGAGCGACTTCTGGTGGAGATGGGCAGCGAGCCCAACGACCGTCACTCCGAGCTCTACCGCGAGCAGGTGCGGCCCCTCGAGTACCAGTGCCTACTTGAGACCGCCTACGCCAACATCGACTGCTCCATCAGCACGGTGCTGACAGCACCGTTCATCTCAGAGGTGATGGACGTCCGCTGGATCCAGCGGCTGACCAACCGATGCGAGGCCCGAGGTGTCAGCGTCTCCATAGTCTGGATCAAGTGCGATGTGGAAACGATGCGCGAGTACATCAGCTTCCGGTCCGCCGCCCGCGACAGCTGGAAGCTTCAGCACTGGGACGAGTACGCGAAAACCGTCGACGTCGAACTGCGCCCTGCCGTCGACCACATGGTGGTGGACAACCGTCTCGGCGCGGCGATATCCCTCACTGATCAGGTACGTCAGGTGTTGGGAACGGTGTTCTGATGAACCAGGGAATCCTGCTGTACGGGCCGCCTGCCGCCGGCAAGGACACAGTGACGGAGGCTCTCGCCCAACTCGACTCGCGCTATGCCCTCTTTAGTCGACTCAAAATCGGCAGCGGGAAGTCCGCGGGCTACCGCATGGGCACACCCAACCAGTTGGCGGAGCTGGAGGGGCGCGGCGACGTTATCTACCGCAATGACCGGTACGGAAACACCTACGTTGTCGACCGCCCCGGCCTCGGGCTGGCTATGGAGGGTGGGCGCATTCCTATCCTCCACCTCGGCCAGGTCGCAGGCGTAGAGGCGGTGACCGCCAAGTACCCCGCCGCCTGGTCGACGGTGCTGGTGTGGTGCTCTCGGGAGGTCACGGCCGTCCGCTCGACGAGCCGGGGTGATTGCGATACGGAGGCCCGGCTCGCCGCGTGGGACGCTACGGAGCAGGATCTCGCCACCAACGATCACCCTGCCTGGGATCTCCGTGTGGACACCGAAGTCTCCTCGCCTGGAGCTGCGGCAGTCCTCATTGATCAGCTTGTACGGGCGTCTGTGTGACGGGCGTCCGCTGAAGTCAGCAGTTCGAGAGCACGGGAGATGGTGAGGGACCTGTCGTGGACCTCGTCCCAGCGGTGAAGGGCAGCGGCAATCTCCCGCATGAAGTGGTCCGGCAGTCCCGACTCGGCGAGCAGGTCTGCGGCGTCCTCCAGTTCAGGCGCCCACCGCCAGGCGCGAGCGGCGGTCTTGGGAATGTAGTCCGTCTCCGTCAGATAGCTGCCGGTGCGCTTGGAGGCGATCTGCAGGAGCTCGTCCGCGACGCCGTTCGCGTCGGCCAGCCCGTAAGCCACGGCGGCCAAGACGCGGGACGCTTTCTGGTAGCTGGAGTACGCGAGCTTCAGAGCGGAAGCCTGCCCGATCTCAGTCCCCAGGGAGCGTGTGCGCACATCGGTCCCCTCGAAGAGGTCGGCGACCAGCGCGACGTGCCGCGGGGGGCCTGAAAGGTAAAGCGTCGGCTGCTTTCCCCTTACCGGAGGAGAGCCGACGACAGAACCGTCGACAACGGCCGCATCAGGCAGGCAGGCGGCGACAGCTCGGACCCTCTGCGGAGTGATTGCGTTGGCCTCGACGTACGTCCCGTCTCGGAAACCGTGCTCGGCCACCGCTGTTGCGATCTCGTCGGCGGCTGCTGGCGGGCACAAGGAGACGACCAGGTCGACGCGCCGTAGGAGCTGCCCGAGATCGTCAACTGCCTCCATACCCGCGTGCTCCGCACGTTGCCGGGAAGCGTCGCTGCGGCCGACAGCGCACCAGAGGACCGTAGTGCCTTGGGCCCGGAGCTGGGCTGCGAAAGCCGCACCCATGCTGCCCGGATGCAACAGCCCCACGGCAGCGATGTCGGACTTCACGTAGTCACACTCCTAGAACAGTCATCGGCCAGCAGCAGCGCGATGGCCGCTTCCGCATCGGGTACGCAATGATCAGGTGCGGCGAGCCGATCAGGCCAGGCATGTCCGTTGCGGATCCAGATTGTGCGTAGGCCGGCTCGACGACCTCCATCAATGTCGGTCTCCGGGCTATCGCCCACCATCCAGCCGCCTTGGGAAAGGCGGGAGCCACACGCTACGGCTGCCGCCTCGAAGACGGCGGTCGCGGGCTTTCGTGCACCGACGGACTCCGAGACGCAGACGCCATCAACGCGACCGATTAGGCCGGTTGCCTGGAGCTTGGTGTTCTGGATGTCGGTCGCCCCGTTGGTGGCGATACCGACTCGCCAGCCGGTGGCTCGTAGGGCGTCCATGCCCGCGAGTACCCTCCCAGAACACGTAACTGCCGCCGCGATGTCGGAGCAGTACTGCCTCCACAGGGAATCGGCTGATGGCTGGAGACCGTATTGCGCCCGTATGGCTTCGAAGGTGGCCGGAAATGCTCGCTCCCGGACCGAGTCGACCAATTGCGTGGAGGCGTGGTGAGCGAGGGAGTATCGATCGGCGAACTGAGCGGCCCAATCTTGGATGGCGTCATTCCTGTCGATCAGGGTGTTGTCGAGATCGAAGAGCACCAGCCGCTGCATAGGTGACGAGCTTAGTCGGAGCGGATGTGCCGCTACTGAAGAGGGGACTTCAAGGCGGTGATCCCGATGTCGCGCAGCCGGGGAGGGCCCATCGGTGCCCTTCAGTACGCGTACCCGCGAAGTCCGATCTGCCCTATGTGGGATACGACTGGGCGTCTCAGGCTTCCTGACGTACCTGCGGAGCGAGGAAGGCTGAGAGCCCGTTCAGCGATGACGGGGTTGGTTGCGATCCTTTCGTATCGCGCTCCTGAGATTGAGACCCGATGCCAGCCCACGTCGGTGGGTCGGCGCCGTCCCGTTTAGCCTCCGTGTCACACCGTGACGCCGAGCTGTACGTGCGCGATGCGTGACCACTCCATCGCGGGCCTGCCGCCCTACGGCGACCTCGTTCATGGAGTTCCACCGCGCTGGTAGCCGACTGTCTGTAAGCACTTGTTTTGGCTCCAGTGCACGGACTTCTTTTGGCTCCACTCACCGGCTGGAGGGGGCGTGTATTGGTGTGATTCACGCCCCTGTAGCAAGGTGATTTGGCCCCACTTCGAACGAGTGGTTCCGCTGGCCGTGACCGGGGGTCGGCGCGGTAGTTTTGAAGCCTCGGTCAGACCTCCGCAAACGCGCCCCCGACAGGCGCGTGGAGGCTGCCGACCCGACTCGACTCAGGTTGCGGGCCGCCCAGTGCCCGTGGCGGCTGGACGAGAACGGGCGATGGTCTGGTCGGCACTGGGACTTGGCGGCCGGGCCCAACGCGGCTGCGGCCGGCCTCCCGTGAGGGAGCCCGGCCGCAGTTGTCGTTCGAGGTCAGCGGCGCCGTTTCTTCTGACTCTGGGCGAAGCGGTAGGAGTCGGTGCCGGTCTCGACGATGTGCGCGTTGAAGGTGACGCGGTCGACGATTGCCGTGCAGAGCCGGGGGTCAGTGAAGGTCTGCTTCCACTCGGAGAACGGAGCGTTCGACGCGATGGCGATAGCCCTCCGTTCTTCGCGCTCGGTGAAGATCTGGAACAGCAGTTTGGCTCCGGCCTTGTCCAGATCGAGATAGCCGAACTCGTCCAGACAGAGCAGGTCAACGCGGCCGTAGCGCGCGATGGTGCGGGCCAGCTTCTTCTCGTCGGCGGCTTCCGCGAGCTCGTTGACCAGGTTGACCGTGGTCGTGTAGCGGACCTTGAGCCCAGCCTCGGCCATGGCGGTGCCGATCCCGATGAGCAGGTGGGACTTGCCGGTGCCGGAGTCGCCGATCAGACAGAGCGGCTGCCCGGCCTTGACCCAGGCCGGGTCCGCCAGGGTGCCGACAAGCTCCGGCGTGACGTTCGGGTTCTCGGTGAAGTCGAAGTCCTCCAGCCGCTTGGGCCGGGGGAAATTGGCGTCTCTGACCAGCCGCTGTTTGCGCCGTTCCTCGCGTTCGGCGCACTCGGCTTCCAGCAGGTCGGCGAGGAAGTCCTTATAGCTGGACCGCTGGCGCATCGCCTCATCGGCCATCTCCCCGACCCGGCTGCGGATGGTGGGTAGGTGCAGGCTGCGGCATGCCTCGTCGATGGCCGTGTCCACGGCCTCCTCCGGTCCGACATCCCGACGGGGCGGCGGGACGTGCTGGCGGGTCGGTGCAGCGGTCGTGCTCATGCAGTGCCTTTCGGTTGGCGGGTCAGGAGCTGGTCGTAGTGGCTCACGGTCGGCAACGGGCGCTTGTCCTCGGGAAGCTGGGCCCTGCGGGCTGTCAGTGACACCACCCCGCTGGGCTCGGCCCACGGCGGCGGATCGTCCCCGTCGTCCACCTCCTCAGCCGGATCAGGTGCCTGCGCGGCTGCCTTGCGGGCCTCGACGGCCACCACGTCCGCGGTGACGGCGCCCGCCCGGATCGCGGCTGCCATGCCCAGCTGGACCGCCTCAGCTGGCATCCGCCGGTGCAGCAGCAGAATCTCGATCAGGGCCCTGGTCCCGGCCGCGTCTCCATGCGCGGTGCGGGCCGCGGCCCAGAACGCCTCGTGGACCTCGGTGAACGAGCCGTTCTGCCGGGCAGTTGCCAGCGCGGTGGAGCCGGCCATGGCGCCCGGCTTGGCCAGCAGGATCTCCAGGTAGTGATCGAGTTCGTCGCGGAACTCGCCCCGCCGGGTCAGCCGCGGGTGACGGGCCACGATCGTCCGCCGCTCGAACACCAGCAGTTCATTGCCCCGCAGCAGCACGCGCACGTTCTGCCCGATGAACCGGGCAGGCACCGAGTAGTGGCACTGGCGGACCGTAATCCGGCTGCTGCGGTCGACCTTCGGGGTCAGCGTGATGCCGCACTCGAATTCCTCGAACGGCAGCGGCACCAACTGGTCCGTCTCAGCAGCGAAGTTGAAGCCGATGGTGGTCAGCCTGCCCGACAGGATCCGTGCGTCCTCAGCTGCGTCGATCGCGGCGATCTTCTCGTTCAGTTCGCCCAGCGAGGCAACCTCGGGGACCGGGACGAGGTGCGTGCGGCGGAAGCGTCCGCCCTCGTGTTCGACTCCGCCCTTCTCGTGGGCGCCTTCCTGGCCGGGGATGCAGTAGAAGGCGTCGAAGCCGTAGTGGGCGCGGAAGTTGAGCCACCGCTCCGACTCCACCCGGCTGCGGCCGGTGCAGATCCGGTTGACCGCCGGCTTCAGATTGTCGTAACGGATGTGCCGGGCCGGCACCCCGCCCAGCACGTTGAACGCCTCGACATGCCCCTCCATGAAGGACTCCTGGGCCTGCGAGGCATAGACCCGGTGGACGGCCTTGCCCGAGTACGACATCCGCAGCGTGAACAGGTGGCACCTGACCACCTCGCCCGCCAGCCGGACCCACACGTCAGCGAAGTCAACTTCCGCCTCCTCGCCGGGAAGATGCACCTGAGGGACCATCCCGTCCAAATGCCGGTGCCCCTCCCGGGCCTCGGCCTCGATCTGCGGCCGCCGGACCAGGAGGTAGTCGCAGACCGTCGAGTACGACGCCTGGTCGAAGCCGTATTCCTGCGCGAGCCGCTGATGGATCCGCCGGGCGGTGTGCTTCTGCTTGCGCGGTGCAGTGAGGTCCTCCCGCAGCATCGCGTCGATCCAGCCCTTGGCCGGGTCCAGGACCGTCGCCCGCGGCACCGGTTTCTTCCTGGGCGGCGGAACCGCCGAATTCAAAGCCTGCCGCACCGTCCGCCGGTGCACTCCGTACTTCTCCCCGAGAGCCCGCTGCGACAGCTCCGGATCGAGACGTCTGTCCCTCCGGATCGCGGCGAACAACTCAGCCCGCGACAAACCCACCCCGGCCTCCCGACACGACCGCGATCAACACACACGGCCTCCGACAAGACCGTGATCGACGCACACACCCTGCCGCCGCCGGGCGGACGGAGCAGTGCATTCACTCCAAAGAGGGCACGTCGCAGCACGTGCTCGCCAAGTGGAGCCAGATCAACTTCGTACGCCACGGAGCCACTTCAGATCCGTGCACTGGGGCCCAAAGAAGTGCTTACAAACAGCCGACCCACAACCGGCCGCCGACATGCTCAACCACCTCGTCCACGACTGCCATGAGGGGCTGAATCCGCCCCGCCAATACTTCACGTAGACCATCGTGCAGGCGCATGCTGAGCCCCGGCGCTGTGGTCTCAAGACGGCGGGCCAGCCACTTCCCGCCCCCGCTCCAAGACCCGCCAGCGGCCAGCGCCAACTCGCCGGTTCGTCGAACCAGTTCGGTGGCAATGAACAGTTGTTCGCTCTGGTCGGTGCTCCCCACGAGGTCGTCAAGGAGGTCGGTGATCGCGTAGCGGCGGTCATCGATCTCTTCGTCCGACACCGCGGGTGGCCCCGCAGCGGTCAGCTTTCGGGCCTCAGCGGCGAGGTGTGCCCCGACTCCATCCTTGTCGAAGAGCAGGATTCCGTCGGCACACATCCAGAGCAGCGGTGACCGGCGCTTGCGTACCTCCCGTTGGATGTACGCGTGCCACGTCGCTTCGGTGTGCACGAACATCTCCACGGGCCACTCACCGCGCCGAAGGCTTGCCCGGTACGGGGCTGGGGATCCGTGGAGGAGCACCACAATGTCGAGGTCCGACATCGCCGTGCGGCGGCCCCTCACGACACTGCCTCCCAGGAACGCAGCCCGAGCGTCAGGGTGATGTTCCTCTACAACGGCACGCGCAGCATCAATCGCATCCATGCAGCAACTATCAGCACTCCGCCTATCGTGCGCACGGGGTTTCTTCGGGGATACGGGCAGTGCTATCTCCTGAGATCGGCTGCCGCTGCCTATCGCGCGTCCCTAAGGACGGAGGCCGCCTGCCAGTCGGCGAGAGGGCGCCGAGTGGCCTCAGGCGATGGTCTTGGCCTCGGCCGGCGGTGGCATTGACGCGGCTCGCGAGGTCGCCGTGGCTGGGGTAGACCGCTTCTATGCGGTGCCTCGGACGACGCAGGAGAGTAGTCCGTGCCCCAGTTCGCCGGGGGCAGACAGGAAAGAGTCGCGAAAGACTGGCCAGCGGGAGCAGAGGGATGTCAACGTAGACGACCTTCCGGAACCCCAGGTCAGAGAGGTGATCGCCGTGACCGTGGCATCCATGAGCCTCGGCTTTTCCACCACCGTCAAGGCCCTGAAAGTGCGCGACTGGCAGCTCGGCCCGGGCCAGCCCACGCTCGTGATGGATCAGTTCTCCGCCGAGGATTTCCACATGGTTGTGGACGACCGCGCCGACGTGCACGTCAATTCGAAGGACGGCCGGTTCTACTTGGGCTGGTCTCCGCTCGGCCGTCCTGGGACCGACGGCGGAGGCTGGAAGATCGCTGTCACCGGTACCGCGACGGTGTCTGGGTACAGCATCTCCTTCGACACCGAGACGCCGGCCGATATCGTCGCCGCCGCTGTGACGTGCGTGCTGGAAACCACCCGTCCTCGATGAGCACGCCAGCCCGCGTCGGCTGACTCGGCGCTGCCAGCCTCTCGCTCACCGAACCGGGCAGTACTCCGCGTCCGTCAGTCCGCTGCCCGGAAGCAAGGACGATTCCCCTGGAGTCTTTGGGAATGACCGTCGGTGATCTCATTGACCGCCTGTCCGTCAGTGACCGGATCGCACCCCTGCTGGCGATGAACCTGTTTCCCCATGACCCACGCGCGACACAGGTCGTGGAAGCCCGCGACGGGATCGGACGGCCCGTCGTCTATCTGGCTGAGGGTGGGACGCGGACAGCCGGCTCGGGCGCCTGCCGCCCGAGGTAGCCGTCGCTCTGAACTGGCAGGCTCCCGTCCAGGCGCCGCGCCGCCCTCGCCGCGTTGCTGGCGGCAACTAGACCCGCACCCAGCCCCTTGGAGGCGTTCCTGTATCCCGACCCACTGCTCGACCCGTCGACCCCGAACCGAGGCGCCCTGCCTGCGTACTGGGTCGGTCCCCGGCACCTGGCCGGTGACGACGGACGTCTCTACGACGCCGTCGCTGACACGCTCGCCGGCCTCGGCTGGACCAGCCTCGTGATCGTCCGCGGACGGCAGGAACCCAACGAGGCACCGGAGGACCGGCAGGTCGTGCGCAGCACCGTCCTCCACATCAGCTCCGACACCCTCCGGTGGGCCCAATGGGTGCTGCCGGATGAGCCGTTCCACCTGGGCGAGCTGCCGATCGCCTGGCAGATTTCCGCCCGCGAGCACCCAGACAGCCCGCTTGCGCGGTGGTCGGCCTACTTCACCCCCGGCGTCCCGGGTGAGGTCCTCTGCGACTTTCTCCTCGCGCTCGACGCCCGCGACCAGCCCACCACGGCGCTCACCGGTCCCGAGCTCGTTATGGACGTTGTCGCCGAGCACGGCTGGCTCCGCGACGTCGACCAGCCCGACGCGGTGGCGATGCACCCCACATTCACCTCCCATCTCAGCCTTGGTGAGGTCCCACCCCTCATCCAGGACACCGATTCCCGCGCCCTGACCGTCGTGCCGGACGAGGCGGGACCGGCCGGATGGCAGGCATGGGCCGAGACCACCATGGGCGCGCCATACCTGTGGGCCGCGTCCTTCGGCGCCAGCGTGCCGCACGATCTCGTCGCCGCGTTCGCCAACTCACTCAGCTCCACAGCACCGGTCCTGCGCCGGGTGCTCCCAGAGAGCACGCGGGACCGCCTCCTGCTCGCCCCAGCTGGTTGATTACCGCCCCGCGCTGCGAAGCCGGGCCTCCCGAATCGAGAGGCCCGGCTTCGGGCTGTACCGGCGTGTTTTCCACGCCTCCAGCACGGTCCACTACTGAGCCCCAGGCCGTATTCACATGTCCACAGTCACGGCCTGCGGCTGCGGGGACCTGTCCGTCTCTGGGCCGGGCGCTGCGCACTGCGCATCAGCGGCTCCGCTCCGTTCTCGTGGGGCCACATGTCGGTGGTGTCGGCGGGCATGTCTGCCGACCGTCGGAGCCGCCATACGAGCACGTCGCTGACCGATTCGGCGGTGCCCAGCTCCCGTCGTTCGGCAGCTTCGGTGAGGAGCGCGGCCGGATTATGACCGGCGCTCTCGACGTCAGCGAGGGTGGCCGCCAATGCGTACCAGCCGGGTTCGGCCAGGACCAGCTCGGCCAGCTCCGGCACTGCCCGGCGCAGATGGGCCGCCTGCTTGTGCCGCACGGGCTGGGCGAGGCGTCGACCGCGCTGGTACAGGGCGCCCATAGGCATGCCGGCCGCGGTTCGGTAGGCAGCGCGCAAGTGCTCGGCGGCCTGGTGGGCGGCGGCTGCCTGCTGGGCGTGCTGCTTCTTTCCGTGCCAGTGGGCGGCGGCGGTGACGAGAAAGAACGCCATGTCGATCACCATTGCCGTGGTGGCGCCGTCCTCGCCCCGGCCGAGTGCTGGGCCGCTGCGGACCAGGTCTCGGGCCGCTCGTCGTAGCTGTTGGCTGTGGCGGAACTCCTCGCGAGTGTGGGAACGGGAAGCCCTCTCGAATGCCAGGGCTGCCTCATGTAGTTCCTGCCGGGTGTAGAGGGCAGAGGTCTTGGCGAGAGCGTCGAGGACTTCGCCGGTCGCTGCGATCTGCGCGGCTGCCGCACCTTCGTCGCTTCGGTCGAGGACGAGCAGGGCCGCCCATGCGGCGTCAGTGGTGGTTCGTCGTGCGGCGGACGGCGCGGGCCGCTGTGGGGGATGGTCCTGGTGGTCGCCGTTGCCCGGTGCGGTCGCGACTGCAGTTGTGTCGAACCGGGCCTGGATACGCGGCAAGGACAGATCGGGGGCGAGCGTCGAGCCGGCGTAGAAGACCGGTTCGTGGTCCTTGTTGTGGTCGCCGGGGAGGGCGACGGTGTAGCCCTTAAGGTCGCCGGAGGGCAGGACTCGGGTGCGTACGAGGAGTGCTGCGTCCTTGAGTCGGTCGAAGAACTCCTGCTCGGTGGCGGCGCCGGCGACCGCGCGGCGGACGGTTTCGCGCAGCTCCTCCCGTACGGTGCGGTCCCGGCCCTGGCGCTCCGCCTTGTGGCGTTCAGCGCTGGTGGGCCGCTTGGCGGCGGTGCCGTCGCCTGGGGTGACGCGATGGAGGCCATAGTCGGCTTCAATCAGGCGGGCTTCGGCCTGGGCACGTTTGCCGGAGCGGTGGTGGTCGGGGCGGCGGCCGTCTTCGCGTACGAGGGTGGCGATGATGTGGATGTGGTCGTCGGCGTGGCGGACGGCGGCCCAGCGGCAGCCTGCGCCGTCGCCGGGGTCGATGCCCGTCGCGGCGACCATGCGGCGGGCGATGTCGCCCCACTGTTCGTCGCTGAGGATCGGATCGTCGGGGGCAGCACGCACGGAGCAGTGCCACACGTGCTGGGTCGGACGTTGATCCGTCTCGATCAGGTGGAGGGGCTGGTCGAGGAGGTGCTGGAGGTCCTTCTTCGTTGCCGCAGGGTCGCGGCCGGGGTCGGGGGCCATGTGGTCAAAGGAGGCGACCAGGTGTGGGTCGACGTGCTCTTCGTGGGTGCCCTTGCTGTACAGGTAGTGCAGCAGGCCGAGGGTGTTGCTGCCTTGCTTGTGGATCCGAGGGATCAAGCCGCCTCACCTTCCTGCCGATGGGTGATCCGTTCGGCCGCCCGCTGTACGGCCTGCGCTGCACGTTGCAGATCGGCGAGAGCGGCAGCGAAGTGCGGTGCGTCGACACCGGAGTTGAGGGCCTTGACGGCTTGGTTGACATTGCTGCCGGCCCAGCCGAGCTGACGGCGTACGCCGAACAGTGCGGTCAGGACATCGCGCTCGGGGGCAATGGCCGCGGCGGTACGCGACTGGTCACGGGCGGCGGCCAGGCCGGAGTAGGCCAGGAACCCGGCAACGCTCATGCCGACGTGCTCGGCGCCAGATCGGATGATGGCGAGTTCGGGCTCGTTGAGGCGGACGCTGTGGGCGGGGCGCTGCTTCTTGTCGCGCGGGCGCGATTTCCCTTTCTTGGCCGTGCCCTTGCGGCTGGCCTCGCCCGGCTGCGGTCCGCCCTCGGTCGCAGCGTTCCTGTCCGGTGCCCCCTGGCGCCGGTCGGGCCCCGCCACCCCCGGGGCGGGGTCGGGTTCGGGCGCTCCCCCGGCGGGGGAGTGTCCGAACCTCCAACTTGCTCCGCCTGAGGCCGGCGTTGTTGTCGCCTCCTGCTGACGGGTGGCGAGGTGTTCATGGTGTTGGTCGTGCACGTGCGGTTCTCCGGGGTGTCTTCGGGAGCGGGGAGCTGTGCTGCCAAGGCGCTGCTTGACGAGGGATGGGGGCAGCAGCTGGAGGCACTCGGCTGTTGCGGGACGCGATCTGGGACGGGCTGTTGAGGCAGGGCTGTCGGACCGAGAGCCGTGGCCGGAGGAAGAGCGGCGGGGACCGGTCCCCGGAGTGCGGCGGTGCACGGTCCCCAGACGGTTCGGGACTGTCATGCGACGCTCGTCGGGGACGGTCCCCATGACACGTCGTCAGGGGGACCATCCCGTTCTGCTGCACTCCGGGGACCGGTCCTCAACCGCACGGGCTGCTGCGGGGACGGTCCCCGTCGTCGGGGACGCTCTGGGGACCGACCTGATAGCCCGCCTGAGCTGCAGTTTCCGGGGGACCGGTCCCGTGTCGGTCCCCAGTTCGGTGTCGTCACGGTCCCCGATCCCGGCGCGCGGCGTTCCCGCGCGTGACGGTCCCCGCCAGGAGGTGACCGTGATCGCGGGGACCGTCGGGGACCGAGATCCGGTCCCCGAACTTCGCAGGCACGGTCCCCGCGACGCGGTCCCCAAGGTGCTCATCGGGACGTTCCCGTCCATCGGGTACGACGATCCGGGACCCGACGGTTGGAGGACTACGAAGCTGCGGCGAGGAGCGAGGCCGGCCGTGTCACGCAGCCCGCTGTCTGCCCATCTGGGCAGTGGCGAGGTCGATGCGCGACGGGTGCGGGGTGGTACGTACGGCATTGCCTCTGGCGGTGCCGTCCGGGCTTGCCCGCCGTTGTCGGCACGGGGTGCCCGCGGGCGCGTGGCACCACTCGCACCGGACACTGAGCGCGTCGGGGACACCTGTGGTGACGGCGGCCTCGCGTGCGGCGCGGGTTGGACGGTAGCGGGTCAGCTCGGTGCGGACGGCCAGCGGGATGCACGAGCCGATCGTGCGCAGGCGCTCCTCGATGTCGCGTTGCGGGTCACCGCCGGTGATCTGCCGGTGTGTGGAAGGCGCGACCACGCCGACTGCGACGGCGTTGCGGGCGCGGAGCAGCTCGGCTCGCCAGGCGGCAGGATCGTCCGGGTCGGCAGCCGGTGTGGGGTCGGTGTGCCGGTCGAGGCGGTCGCGCCGATGGGCCCGCCATCTGCGGGCGACGTCCACGGGCAGGATCGGGTACGGGGAGTCGAGGGCGTGGGCCCGTATCGCCTCGCGGACGTCCCAGCCGTGGTCGGTGGCGAAGGGCACGTCGTCGAGCAGTTCCTGCCACTGGGCGATCTGGTCACGGGCTTCGCCCGTGCCGGTGCGGATGGTGCGGGGGTCGAGGCGGCCGGTGTAGGCGAGGACAGCGGCGACTTCGCGTGGGTCCAAAGGCGGGTTACTCCGTTCCGGTCGGTTCGTCGAGGGCCGCGAGCAGGGCGGCCATGTGCTGCTCGGAGCGCGTCATGCCAGGGGCCCGGGTGGGTGTGCCGCCGGGCAGGGCGTAGAGGTTCGGGCGGTCTGGGGTGGGGGTGTGTTCCCGGGCGATCCAGGAGCGCCAGTCGGCAGCCCAGGCGGCTGCGGTACGGGGAGGCCATGGGGCCCGGTAGGTGCGCCACTTCTCGTCGGCTGATCGGACGGCGTGTTCGCCGAGGCGGTCGAGATGACCGTGCTGCCGAAGCCAGGCCCGGGCACTGTCGTCGATCTGCCACTGGTCGGCGGAGGTGAGCGGGGCAGAGCTGCTGCTCCTACCGTTCACCTTCGGTTCTCTACCGTTCTGGGGGTCGGAATCCGTGCCCCCGACGGGTCGGAATTCGTACCCTCCCGGGGTCGGAATCCGTGCCCCGGGGCCGGATTCCGGTCCCTCTTCGAAGGGATCGGAAGGGGCGGATTCCGGCACCCCAAGGGTCGGATTCCGGTCCCCCGGAAGGACCGGTTCCCGGTCCCCTTCAACGGTGTGTTCGGCGAGGAAGTGGGCGGCGTCCGGGAGGTGGTAGAACGTCTCTCCCCGTGGCCCCTTGCGGTCACCGAGCGCCACCAGCTCGCCGTCGGCGATCAGCTTGGCCAGGGCGTCGCGTACGGCGGTACGGGAGGCGTTCGCTCGCTTCATCAGGGTGGGCACGGAGGCGTACGCGACGCAGCTCCGGTCGCGGCAGCGGTCGGCGATCAACGCGAGCACCATGCGGGCGGTGCCCTTGTTTCGTCTGTGGTCCCACACCCACTCGCGGGCGTCGAGGCTCATGGGTCGGCGGCTCCTGGGTTCGGACGGGCAGGTGAAGATGCGCGCCTTTGTCGGGCGGTGCGCAGGGAGAGTGGCGGTACAGCCCCGGCCCGAGGAGCGTGGGGGCTGGTGGCTTCGCCTAGCCAAGACAGCCACATCAACGCCGCAGAAGTCCAGCATTCCGCCGAGAATTCAGACAGCTGACGGCGAACGCATGCTCCGGGGCATTCCCTAAATAATAATCCCAGACAGCCGGTTGCCGAAATTGGTTGCCCACGGGGCCGAGCCAGAAGGATCACATCGGGAAGCCGTTGACCTCCGTCGGAGCGCAAGCTACAACACAACATCCCATGTCAGAGCACCCGTCCGACGGATGCAGCCACCACCCGCCGGCTGCCCGGAACCCAACCCGCGGCAACTCCCCTTGCCCGGCCGGGCGCAACATAGCCGACGATCGCCGGTTTACCAAACCGGCGAATACGAGTTCCAATTGGAGCTATGGCAGCACGATCCCTGGAAATCGGTCCGGCCGGAATACGGACCGCCCGCACCATCGAAATCCTCCGTACCGAACGCGGTCTCGCCCAACGAGAGTTGGCCGCCCGTGTCACCGCCCTCGGCCGCCCGATGTCCAACACGATGCTGTCCCGCATCGAACGCGCCGAACGCCGCTGCGACATCGACGACCTCGTCGCCCTCGCCCAGGCCCTCCGCGTCTTGCCCCTCGTGCTGCTGCAGGGACCGAGCGCCATGTGACGAAGGCCGCCCAGCACTGCTGAGTGAGCAGGCCCCCAACCGAGTTAGGACCCACTCTTCTTGCACCACTCCGAGATACCCCCTGCCCTCGTGCGCCGCTTTCCCGGCACCGAGGGCGGAGCCCCCTTGCCCCGTCTCTACCGCCCCGAAGAAATCGCCGAAGCCCTCGCCTGTTCCGCCTGGTGGGTCAAGGACCGTGCCCGGCGCGGCCTCATCCCGCACACCCGCGTCGGTCGCGCCTACCGCTTCACCGCCGCACACCTCGCCGAGATCGTCCGCCTCCACGAAGAGCGCCCGAAGCGATCCCTCAGCAGCGCGCCGGCCGGTCCAGCAGTAACAAGTCCTCCCGCTGCACGAACTCGTGCCGCCCAGTCTCCTCGGCCGACTACGGCCGCGACGACGGGGCGTCTGCGGGCCCGGCCGCCGCGCCGTACCCAGTACGAGACCGTCGTGTAGCGCGCCCGCGCCCAGCCACGAGCCAAGAGCAGGGAGGAAGACGGAAGTTGGGTTTCGCGGAGAAGCGTGCGAACTACTGGCGCGGCCGGTACAAGACGGCGCCCGGCAAACACCTCACGGTCGTCGACGAGAACGGCAAGGCGATCCGGTTCGCCACCAAGGGCGAGGCCCAGCGCGCCGCGAGCGAGGCCGAGAACAAGTACCGGCGTGGCGACTGGCGCGACCCGGCGCTCGGCCAGGAGACCTTCGGCGAGTACGCGAACCGCTGGTACGCGGCCCAGGATCTGGCCGCCTCGACCATGCAGAACTACAAGCGTCACATCGAGGAGCACCTGCTCCCCGACTTCGAGGACAAGGCGCTCGCCGGCGTCCTGCGCACGGACGTCGATCTGTGGGAGAAGAAGGAGAAGGCCGTGTACGCGGCCTCCAGCGTCAAGACCTGGCGCTCGACACTTCACCTGATCTTCGAGGACGCGATCGACGAGGGGTTGATCACGTCCAACCCGGCGGCCAGGCGGCGCGGGCGCGGCAAGCGCGCCGGCCGCTCCCGAGACCGCGGCCCGGAGAAGGTCGTCACCGACCCGCTCGGCATCCTGCTGACCGCCGAACGGGCCGCCCTGCTCTCCGGCCGAGACGACGAGTTCGTCGCCGTCGTCCTCAAGGGGTACACCGGCATGCGCTGGGGCGAAATCGTCGGCCTGGAGACGGAGTTCGCCCGCCCAGGCTCCGTCCGCGTCGAGTGGCAGCTGTACGAACTCGATACCGGCGAGCTGGTGCGCTGTCCGCCCAAGGACGACAGCTACCGCAAGATCGATGCGATGGACTGGTTGTCGGCCCTGGTCGCCAACCACGTCGCCCGTACGAAGCCGAAACCCTGCCCGTGCCACGGCAAGACCTACGTCTTCCGTGGACAGGGCGCTGCCCGCACCGGTGGCCACCAGGGCGCGAAGCTCGTCGACGTCGCACGCCGTGCCGAAGTCTCGACGGGCACGGTGTCCAACGTCCTCAACCACCCCGACCGCGTCACCGAAGCCAAGCGGGTGAGGGTGGAGCAGGCCATCGCGGACCTGGGGTTCGTGCGGGGCGGTGTGGTGGCGGAGCACGCAGCCCACTGGCGTCGAAACGGCTTCGCGACGTGGCTGTTCACCCCGGCGGTCTCCGGCTGGTACCCGAAGAAGGCGCCGCAGGAGGCCCGCCCCGTCCCGCTCCTGGGCGAACCGCGGCCCGGCGTCCCGGCCCGAGGACGTGGCGCCAGTGACCGGGCTGATGCCTGCTGGCTCCCGATCGCCAAGGGCCTCACACCCCATGGCCTCCGCCACACCCACCGGACCGTGATGGAGGACCTCGGCACCGAGAAGGTCCTCATGGACGACCGCATGGGCCACATCGACGGATCGGTCTCGGCGCGCTACGCCCACGTCACCCCTGGCATGCGCAGGCGCCTCATGCTCGGGCTGACCGAGCAGTGGGAGGCGGCGCTCGACACTCGGCTGGCCCTGTGTCCGACGTCGCCGGTGCGCGTGCTCAACGATCTCCTGCGCGCACGTGCGGTCTCCCTCCGGTAGCTCCACGGTGCCCCGCAACGTGTTGCGGGGCACCGGCGTGATCGCAGGGTCTGTGCATCCGGGGGCATGCGCGCAGCAGGTCCACTACACATTCGCCCCGGTCGTGCGTGGCTTGGGCTACTTGTGCGGGGCAGCGGGCCAGGGTGTTCCGTTCGCGGCAGCGTCGAGGAGGTCACCAAGGCGGAGCCAGGCCGTGGGCCCCGCGTGGCTGGCTGGGCTTGTCGCGAACCGTTGCCATGCCTCGGCGTTGTCGCCAAGGGCGGTGCGTACGACCGAGGTGACCGCTGGGTGTGCTGCCTGGCCGCGGGGTCCTCTGGCTTTGAGGGCGGTCCAGGCGGGCAGGGCGCGGATCAGTTCGGGGCCGGTGGTGGGAAGGCTCAGCACGGCGGTTACCCATGTCTCCCGGAGGTTCGGGCCACCGCCCAGGCGTCGGCGGAGGCTCTGGGTAAGGTCCAGCAGTGCGCGCTGCGGGTCTGAGTGGCGTTTCAGTACGTCGGCGAAGGACAGGTCACGGTGGTATGTACGCGAAGCGAAGGCCAGCAGGGCCCTTTCCACGAGTGCGTCGTTGCCTTGGTGCCGTCGCAAGTAGTCATCGAGGACAGCGTCCGGAGCGGCCGCGAGGTCGCGCACGGTGACCTGGTCCGGCTTGCCGAGGGACGCGGTGCGCTCCGGGCCAGGATCCGGGAGCGGGTCGGCGGTCATCCGCTCGATGGTGTCAAGGAGTTCAAGAGCCCGCTGGATGTCCGAGTCCAGCCCGTACCTGCCGTAGTCCCGGCGTCTGGCCAGCCCTCGTCTAGCTTCCCGGCAGAGCAGGCGTGTCTTCTCCTTCACCTCCGGGGTGACCACCGGCAGGTACTGCAGCAGGTCGCGCACCCAGCGCAGATCCTCCGCGGTGCGAACCGGCGCATCGGGGTCGGGTTCCCACAGCTCCAGAGCTACGGCCGCATGTTCGGCGAACTGCTGGGCCAGGGATGCCAACTGGTCTTCTGAGGCTCGCCAAGGGTGAGGGCGCCCGTACTTCTGTGCCTGGTCGGGATTGAGGATGTACCGCCACTTGCCGTCTGCTGCCAGCGCGGTGCGGGATATGGCAGCTCGGCAGCCGTAGCGCAGACCGTACTTGTCATCCGACAGGAGCCGGTCGATGCGCTTGCGCTGCGGGGGAAGAAGTTCCGCCACGTCATTCGCGAAGTGCTCCCTTACCTTTTGCTCCGTTGCCCCGTCCCGGCGCATGCGGCACATCCGGGTGGTGAGTACGGAGAGCGGGAAGGACGCGAGGTCGTCCCGGGCGATCTCCTGAAGGAGTTCCGGCTCAACGTCCCAGGGGATGCTGCCCAGCAGATGCTCTCGGACGATGTAACCGACCTTGTTGTTGTCAGACCAGTCGACGAGGAGCCGGTGGTGTTCGGGATGCGCGGTCACGACCTGCTTCCACATGGTGCGCCACGCCCGCTCGGCAGCCTCCTGCCTCTCCAGCCACCTTGCCGTGTCCTCCTCGCCCTTCTCGTCGAGGAAGGGGAAGGACGGCAGGAGATCGACAGCCGCGGTGATGACCGTGCTGTGCAGGCGGTGCTGTCGGAGCACCAGTTGGGCATCCGTCGGAGTGCCGAGTAGGTCGACCGTCATGCCCTGCGGACGAGGCCCCCGTTCGCGCAGCGCCTCGGCGACACCGTCAGCCAGGATGCCGCTCGCCTGCGCCGAGCCGAGGCGGCCGAGCTGGACGGCCGTGCAGCGCCTCAGCGACTCGTGCCGCAACTGCCCTGTGCAGGACGGGTGCGAGATGGCCAGCAGTGCCAGATCCATGGATGGTCCGTATAGCGGATCCGACTGCGGCGGCTTCCGGGCCAGGTCGCTGTCGACTGCGGCTTCCAGCAGCCACGACGGAGCATCCTTGTCATAGGGGCCGCGCAACAGCGCTTCCAGCAACTCCCGTCGCTCCCGCCCGTCCTCCATCGACCTGGCTTGCTCGGCGGCCATCCGCGAGGGCGGGTCATCTGCGACGCTATCCGCAACGAGCGCGCACAGGAAGGTCAGGGGAAGACTGGGGGCGGCTACACCGCTGTCCATGAGGCTCCGATCCGTATCCGAGGACTCGCCTGATTGCTCGTCCGAGTCCCCGTCTGGGTGGCTGACCGACTCCTGGTCGAGACGAGGGCCACCACGTTCCGAGGCGGAGAGCGTCTTCTCATGGTGCCGTAGGGCACTGACACCAACGTCGATTACGGTCGGTGCCAGCTATATCGAGAGCGCTGCCCGGCCGGCCACCCGGCTCGCCCATGCGCCGTCCCTCGGCTCACACGCCTGCTGACGCGAGAGCCTGGGCGATGGTGGGCGCGGCGGGTTGGCGTAGGCCACGTAGGCGCGGTCTTGTTCTCGCCGCTATTCCGCTGAGTTTCGTGCACGAGAAGGGGCCTGAGCTGGCCTCCCGGGTCGTAGAGGAAGACGCACGCGCGCAGTGAGGAAACCCGCCTCCGTGGGGGTGCCGTCGGAGGGCCGGCGGGCTCGGGTTCTAGCCCTATCTGGTCGAGGATCCGCTGCGCCTCTCCACCGAGGTCGGCCCCCGCTGCCAAACGAGGTGAGTCCGGTAGCAGAGGCCCGCTCCACGACCCTGCCCTACTTTCGGGTGCTGACGCCTCGTTCCAAGGATCCGGCGGCGATGAGGGCGATGCCTGCTCCCTCGTGGCCGGTCAGGGAGAGGACCACACCGGTGGTGCAGAAGGCTGCGGACAGCCCGATCGTGGCCCAGGCGAGGGCGCTCCGTGTGCGCGGGTGCTCCGCGGGGGTCTCGTCCGGCGTGTGCGGCTCGGTCGGCGGTGTTCCGTGCGGCTGCTGGTCATCCGAGTGGCCGTCTGTGGTGGACATGGAAAACCTTCGTTTCTTGTGCGTGCGACAGCACGCGGTGAATGGGTGAAGGGACCTTGGACCGGCGGGGAGTTAGCCGCGCAAGTCCGCTGGTTGTGTCCGGTGGCGCCCCCGGACACGGAGGAGACTGCACCGCGCGGGGAGCCGATTCGAGTTCTCGCGAATTTGCCGACAGCCGGGGTGGTGCCCTCTAAGGATGTGCTGCTCGCCGTCCCCATTAACGCCGTCTGACCTGCGACTTTTCGAGTACCGGCTCTTGAATCCGTCGCACGATGCCGCTACGAACCCGGATTTTCGCGACCGCTTGAATCAGCCCTACCGCGCTGCTACGGCCCTCGGCCGTGCAACCCACGCCCTCGTCTCGCGCGCCCTACACGCCCGGGGATAAGTCACGCAACCGGCACGACCAGCCAGTTCGGCTTCGTCGGCCATCGCCAAGACCAAGGTCAGTCAGCCGCCCAGGGCCGTTCCTAGTCCGGGCTTGGCCAAGGTCGCGTCCTGATGGACGAAATCAGCATCGACGCCAACCGCTGCGCTGCAGTAGGAGACGGCGCTCGACGGCCGCCAGGCGATGAGCCTGACTTCACCAGGCGCGTACATAGCGAACTCCTGCGCGCACGCAGGGAGTCACGCGTGCTGTAGAGCACCATTGCCTCGCTGAAGCAGCGTCAACACAGTGCGGTCAGCTCGCTCTAGGGAAAATGCCCGGCGACGGGGCCAACAGACCTGGCTCAATAGGCACATGGAGATTGGCGAACAGTGGGCATACCGCGCGAGGCCGAAGGATCTGGGTAGCGCGGTTCGCCAGGTGGAGGTCGTTCGAGTGGGCGGCCCTGGCAGGTCTGGCTGGATCCACGTGCGGTTTCTCGGAGGCGACGACGCCGGTCTGCAGGAATGGGTCAGTCCCGGCTCTCTCGTAGCACCGTGGGCGGACGTCGATACGTTCCGCGCGGATGACGCGGCAGAGTTGGCACTGGTCGAGGTATCCCGCCACGTCCGGGGCAGCACGGAGTTCGAGTCCGCGCGCATGATCCTCGGTTTCGTCCGCCCGAAGAACAGGCTGCGCCTACGTCGAACGGTGGCGGACGCAGGGGTTCTGGAGCTGAGCCGCCTCGACGAGACGGCACCGCTCATCGGCATCGACGCGGCCGAACTCCATAGCGACGCCATGGTGTACGAGAACCGCCACGGCATGTGCCTTGCCGGGTGGCCGATCAGCGAGCGCATCGCCCGCCACGTGGCCGGCCGCCTCGCCGACGAGATCCTTCCGGAGGTCGACCGCAAGCAGCAGGACATCGAGCAGGAGCGTGCCCAGTCCTCCTGGTACTCCTACAGCCGGCGGGACGAGCGCAAGTTGGACGCGGAGGCGGCCGTCCTGCGAACCGTCCGGGCGTGGTGCGGCCAGGACAAGGCCGACCGCTACGACGAGTTGGTTGCCCTGCGCGCCGAGGTCATCCGGCTCGGAGAGCTGGTCGAGAAGGCGGTCAAGGCGCTACGCGACCGTGGCCACGGCGTCATCGCCTCCACCATTCAGCGCGACCTTGGCGTCCATATCGCCAGCCTTGATCCTGACGTGCGTCGATGAGACCGCGCCACGGATCTGGCTCCGCCTGGGGCGGCGCCGGCTGCGTAGCGGGCTTCCTCTCCTTCTCCGGCCGGTGTGGGTGCCAGCCGTCGAGGAACGGCCGCAGCTGATCTCCCGTCGGCTCCGCGTGGAAGTTGAGAGAAGCCAGGCCCTTGCCGCCCAGGGTGGGGTCGAGCCGGTCGGCCTCGGCCTTCCCCCACGTTGACCACTCTCGCAGTCTCTCGGCTTCGATGGCCTCCTCCGACACATCGGCGGCCTCATCCAGAGCGGCGCAGAAGGCCCGGATCTCCCCTGCGGCCTGCCACTGCTCAAGGGCCGTACCGAAGAGCTCGGTTCGTACCGCGTGAACCGCCTTGATCGAAGCCACGCTGACGGCGGCCTCCCACTCCCGCCGCTCGCGTTCCTCCCGCTCCGCTGCCAGGCGCCGACGCTCCGCCTCCTGACGCTCCCGCTCCTCTCTCAGGCGCTGCTGCTCCGCTTCACGTTCCAGCCGAGCCCGCTCCTGTTCCTCCGCGCGCGCCTTCAACGCCCGGAAGACGGAACCGATCTGCACCTCCAACGGCTTCTTGGCCGTGTCGGCCCATTCCTTCTTCCAGCCGTAGCTGTAGCCCGACTGTTGGCTGACCAGCAGCTCCAGTTCGCCGGAAGGCTCGAACTTCTGGGCTGGGGTGACACGTTGCCAGTCGTACGTACGGCGGCCCGGCTGCTTGGGGACGTACCGGACCGGCTTCTGCCGTTCGCGGAAGCTGACCTCGTACGTCCTGCCGTGGACAGTCAGCAGCGGCCTCGGCTGCCTGCGCTTCTTCGACATCGCGATCTCGCCGTGGCGTGCGAGGGCTTGCTCGGCGAGGAGCCGGAGCAGCGAGAGCACCCGGGGGAGAACCTCCTCCGAGATCTCGAAGGCGCTGTGGTCCGCGGTGACCGCGGCGATCACGTCCTCGATGTCGGTGATCACACGGCTGCGCGCCAGCCGGATCCGGTTCCACTCGGTCTCGTCCTCGCCGGTCACCCTGAGCAGACCGAGGAAGAAGTCTCCCTTCGCCCGCCCGCTGTACTTCAGGTGGTATCCCTCAGGGGCGCACTGCCGGGCTGCGTCGAACGCCCTGCGGTAACGGGCCCGCTCCTCGTCGCTGGGGTTAGGGATCCGGAGGAACCGCCCAGCCTGCTGTACCTCCGCGATCAAAGCGGCGCCGACTTCCGCCGGCGACGGCCGTGAGGGCTTCGAGGTGCGCTGTGGCGCTGGCTCTGTCGTGGACGAGGCTGCGGCTTCCCTCTGCGCTGGAGGGGTCGTTCGTGTCCGTTGCTCGGAACCCGCTGACCGCTGCTTGCGCGGAGCCGGTTCCGGCCGGTCCGGGTGATGGCCGTGCTCCAGGTAGAAGCGTCCCGCGTCAGTGATCTCCGCCTGCCACTTCCCACTCTGCTTGCGCATGGTGATCAGGCGCCGCTCCTTGAGCGCGCGGGCGGTAAGAGCGAGCTCGGGACTGTCCGACGTGACAGGGTCGGCTCCGTCTCCGACGCGGGTGAGGAGTGCGAGCTGCCGGTCATTTAACGGAGACCATCGGTGCATGTCGATCGTCGTACCGTCTGTGGTCTCCCCGGCACAAGCCGTGGGGTGGCTCTTACGGGGCGCTCGCGGCGCACAGCATGCTCAAAGGCGGAACGCCGCTCGCTGGGAGCCACCGGGGAGCCGCTTCCCGAGGTCGGCTCCCAAATGGCTCCCAAAATGAGCCCGCAAAGCAAATCAGGCCCGGCGCTGATCTCTCAGCACCGGGCCTGACCTGGTGTTTCAGCTGTCGGGGTGGCGGGATTTGAACCCACGACCTCTTCGTCCCGAACGAAGCGCGCTGCCAAGCTGCGCTACACCCCGATGTCGCCGGTGTCCCGGCGACATCGATTACTTTAGCCCACCCGCGCCTGGAGGAGAAATCCGGTTTTCGCGCCCTCGTCGACACCCCTGCCGACGCCCCGCGGACGTCGCCGTCGATGCTCCACCAGCGCCGCTGACCCGCCCCCTCAGTCCCGCGCCGTCAGCGTCAGCAGCGTTGCCTCCGGTGGGCACGCGAACCGCACCGGCGTGTAGCGGTTGGTGCCGCAGCCCGCCGAGACATGCAGGTACGAGACCTTTCCGTCCGCCCGGTGAGTGGAGAGGCCCTTCACCCGGTCCGTGTCGAGGTCGCAGTTGGTGACCAGCGCCCCGTAGAAGGGGATGCACAGCTGCCCGCCGTGCGTGTGGCCCGCCAGGATCAGGGGGTAGCCGTCGGCCGTGAAAGCGTCGAGCGTGCGCAGATACGGGGCGTGGACCACGGCCAGCGACAGATCGGCGCCCGTCTCCGGGCCGCCCGCGACCTCCTCGTAGCGGTCCCGCTTGATGTGCGGGTCGTCGAGGCCGGTGAAAGCCAGCTCGTAGCCGTCCAGCTTCAGCCGGCCGCGGGTGTTGCTCAGGCCCACCCAGCCCGCCGCGTCGAACGCGTCGCGCAGGCCCTCCCACGGATTGTGGACCGCGCCGACGGCCGGTGCGTTGCCGTTCAGGCCGTGGCGGCCCTGGGCCTTCTCCAAGAGGTAGCGGGCGGGGTTACGGAGCTTGGGGCCGTAGTAGTCGTTGGAGCCGAAGACGTAGACGCCCGGGAACTCCATCAGCGGGCCGAGCGCGTCCACGACCTCCGGCACGCCGTCCGGGTCGGAGAGGTTGTCGCCGGTGTTGACGATGAAGTCCGGGCGCAGGCCCGCGAGGGACTGCAGCCAGGCGCGCTTCTTGCGCTGGCCGCTCACCATGTGGATGTCGGAGAGCTGGAGTACCCGCAGCGGCCGCATTCCCCGCGGCAGCACCGGCACCGTCAGCCGTCGGAGCCGGAAGGAGCGGGCCTCGAAGCCGGCGGCGTAGGCGAGGCCGGCCGCGCCGACTGCCGTGATTCCAAGGGGTACTCCGAAGCGTGCGCGCATGCGCCCATCGTCGCAGACCTCTCGAGGGGAAGGGATTGGCGGGCGGCCGCTTCCGTCGCGACTTCCCGTACGGGGAGGGCGAGCAGCAGGCCGAGCGAGATCCAGACGTACGTGTTGCTGCCCAGGAAGCCGTCGACACCCGTTGCGTCCCAGCTCCACAGCCATACGACGCTGCTGCACAGCACGACGTAGATCGCGACGGCCCACGTCAGCAGCCGGCGTCGCCTCGGGTCGCCCGGCTCCGCGCGGAGTCCGGCGTCGATCAGTACGGCGAGGGCCGGAAGCAGCCAGACCAGGTGGTGCACCCAGGTGACCGGGCTGATGAGGCAGGCGATGAGACCGGTCAGCGCGAAGCCCGACTGCTCGTCGCCGGCCGCGGCAGCCTGGCGCGCCCGCCATGCCCAGACGCACAGGAGCACCATCACACCGAGCGCCCACACCGCACGGCTGGGGGCGGCCGGCTCCGAGAGCCGCGCCAGGACTCCCTGCCAGGACTGGTTGGAGACATAGGCCAGCGAACCGACGCGGTCCGTGTCCCACATGGCCTCGGTCCAGTACACCCGCGACGCGCCGGGCGCAGCCCACACGGCGAGCAGTGAGGCGCCGCTCGCGACAGCTGCCGCGGTGCCCGCGGCCCGCCAGCGCCGGGTGACCAGCAGATAGCCGATGAAGACGGCCGGAGTGAGCTTGATCGCGGCGGCGAGGCCGATCCCGACGCCCGCCAGCCTGCCGAGGCCCGTGAACCGCCCGCTTGCGCCGTGGCCAGTGCCGCCTTCGCCGTGGCCCGTGCCGCCTTCGCCGCGGCCCGCGAGTCCGCCAAGGCCCGTGAATCGTTCTCGGGCCACCGACAGCAGCCAGGCATCCGAGAGCACCAGCGCCAGCAGCAGCAGATTGACCTGCCCAAAGCTGAACGTGTCGCGGACCGGTTCCAGCAGCGCGAGCAGACAGCCCGCGACAGCGAACGCGAACCAGCGGCTCCAGCCCTGCCGGCGGACGACGGCCCCGGCCGACCAGTACAGGATGGCGGCCGCCGCGGCGACATTGAGCAGCACACTGATCGCCACCGCGCTCGGCCAGTCGACCAGCGTCATCGGCAGCATGCACACCGCTGCGAACGGCGGATAGGTGAAGCCGTAGTGCGTCCCCGGCACCAGATACTCGTAGATCCGCCCGCCATGTCGCCAGCTGTCGACGGCTCCGTAGTAGACGCCGAGATCGAACCAGTCCCGGTGCAGCGGGACCGTCGCGAGGAAGAGTCCGACGGCGGCCGCCAGCCCCACCACCAGCAGCAGCCGTCCGCGTCTGCTCGTCGGCCACGTCATGCCGTACTCCCCACAGGCCCGGTCCCGGCGGCGGTACGTCCCGTGATTCGGTACGCACACAACATCGTCAGCACCGCCAGCACCCCGCCGCCGGTCGCCAGCGCGAGCTGCGCCCTGTCCGGCGCGAATCCACTGGGCAGTACGGCCAGGGCCAGTACCGCGCTGGCAATGGCGACCGCCCGGCGCATCGGCCGGTCGGGCCCGGCGGCGGCTATCAGGAACAGCCCCCACAACACGTACCAGGGCCGGATCGCGGGTCCGAGTACGGCCACCGCCGTCAGGCTCAGCCCGAGTGCGTAGACCGGGCGCGGCAGATGGCGCCGCCAGGCGATCAGTACGGCGGTGGCGGTGGCGGCGACTCCCAGCAAGTGCCAGGCGGGCACGGCGAATTGAGCCAGTCCGCTGCCGGCGTTCTCCAGCAGGGCGCTGGTCATCCGGCCCAGTGACGAGGTGAGCGACCAGTTCTGCGGCGATACCGGGGTGTCCAGGGCGGCAATCCACCCGTAGCCCGTGCCGGCCAGCGCGGTCGCCGCCGCTGTGGTGGCCGCTGCCACGCCGAGCACCGCAAGCGCTGCCTTCAGCCGCCGCGCCCGGCCGCCGAGATGCCGGCCCCAGAGCAGGACCACGGCCAGCAGCCCCAGCGCGGCGGGCGCCTTCACCAGGGCCGCGAGGGTGACCAGTACGGCGGCGAGTATCGGCCAGCGGCCCAACGCGGCGACCAGACCGGCGCCCAGCAGGCCGAGCATGATCGCGTCGTTGTGGGCTCCGCCGACGAGATGCAGCAGCACCAGCGGGTTGAGCGCCCCGAGCCAGAGCGCGGCGGCCGGCTCCGCCCCGCAGTGCCGGGCCAGCGCGGGCAGGCAGACGACCATCGCGGCGACCCCGAGCAGCGCGACCAGCCGCATGCCGAACACGCCGGTGGACACCTCCGTACGGGAGAAGTCGGCTATCCCCTTGGCGCAGGCGAGAAAGACCGGGCCGTACGGGGTCGGGGTGTGCTGCCACAGCGGTGCCACCTCGTCGGTCAGCGGTCCGCCGAGCCGGGAGGGGCCGTACGCGTACACATCGATCCGGGCGTCGACCATCGCGCCCTGGGCGAGATAGCTGTACACGTCCCGGCTGAACAGCGGTGGCGCCACGATCAGCGGTGCCGCCCACAGCCCGAGCGTGAGCAGCAGCGTGCGGCGGCCCGGTGGTTCAGGACCGCGTATCGAGCGCCCCAGCAGAACCCAGGCCGCGACCAGCAGTACGAGCCCGAAGTACGCAGCGGCCAGGCCGACCGCCGCCCGGCCGGACCCCGGCGCGAGAGCCTCCCGTACGGGCAGCGCTCCGGCGGTCGCGCCACCCGCGGCAAGGGCTGCCGAGCCCACCAGCCCCAGCAGTTGGCAGCGGCGGTTGTCGACGACGGGGACACGGATGGCCAGCACGTGGGCAGACTGTCAACAGGCGATGGCCGGGAAGCGACGTCGGCATCGCCGTCGAGCGGCCGCCATGTGTCGGCCGCATTACGGATGCCGGGTCAGGCGGCCCGCCGCCACGAAATGCGCGGGCGTGCACATCGTCGCACCTGACATACTGGACGGAATGGCCACAGTCAAGCCTTCTTCATAGCCTTTTTGGCCGACGGGGGCTCTGAGCAGCACTCATTGCGCGGCCTGGTTGGCGGTTTCGTGGTCCGCCCCAGGCTCTGGCTCATGACTGAGTGCGTGCAGGTGTACACAGCGACGGAGAGCCGTGAGGCGGCGGTAGCACTGGCCAGGGGTGCGACGGAGGTATGTCTGGCTGCGGGGGCGGTCCAGCAGCGGCCCTTCATGATCTGGAGCTCACTTCGGCGGTACCGGCCTGAGCGGCCGTGAACGCAGCTGAATGAGAAGGAAACTGAGACGGGCTCAGGCTGTACGTGAGCCAGGTCGGCCACTCGTCGTCGACCTCGAGTCGCTGCCTCAAGGCTGGAGTGGCCGACCTTCTGATCTGCAGCTCTACCCGATCGGTCAGCGGCGGTCGTTTCGGTCGCCGCAAGCTCTGTCGGGGCGCTGCCGGACAGGGCCGATTGCCGTGGTTGCGGTACGGCGCTGCTGTACAGTCCGGCCGCTGGTGACCGAACGGGTTACGCCACGACGAGCCCGCCGGGGAGGCTCGGGTGTACGCCCGGGATCACTGCGGCGGAGTGGGCAGCTGATAGAACGTGCACGGCCCGAGCGGCACAGTATTGGCGCATGCGCCCTCCCACACTGTTCCCGTCGAAGTCAGCGCGGTGATGAACACCGGGCCTGCCGCAACATCGAAGACGTTGGATGCCAGTGTGACATCGACAACCTTGGAGGGGCCTCCCACCGCCTGCCAGCCGCCAACAGGAATACCTGGCTTGCTGTTCTCATTGACTGTCAGGACGTAGACCTTGCCGTCACACACCGCCGCGACGTACTTGGCGTGGCTCTGGCTCGCTTCGTTCCCCACGGAGTCGATGTCCACGCAGCCCTTTTTTGGCCGGTCCGGATTTGGCGAGTCCAGCTTCGACTGAGCGTGTACGACCAGGTCGGCAATTCCGTCCTCGGGCTGTGCCTGAGCCGCTGCTGCGCCGCCAGCCCCGATGACCGTCGTGATGGCTGCGGCGGTCAGCGTTGCGGCAAGCCTACGCTTGCGTTCCATTCCATACGCCCTTCCTTTTGTGGAAGCGGATTTCGTGATCCGCTTGGCGAAAGAATGATTACCTGGGACACGCCATCCATCACGGGCGAACACCTAGTTCACCCGAATGTCCGGCGTGTCGGCTTTCCAGGGCCCGTTTTCCAAGGCTCGGAGTGACGCATGTGCCCATTCCAGCACCGCCGCCACTACCGACCGCCCCCGGCCGCAGAGGGTTCCTCTGCTCCGTCCCGCCGGTGATCCAGGCTTCGCGCGACGCTCTGCGGGCCGCTCTCACCCATGCGGTCGCCGGGGATGAGACAGCACGGTTGCTGCACTTCGCTGCTGAACGGCACGACTGGCCGTCTACCACCGCACGAACCTCACGATGCGGCAGCTCGCGCCGCTGTTCGGGGTCTCGCCGGCGACCGTGTGCCGGGTCATCCAGCGGCTGCGGCCCTTGCTCGGCCTCGAGCCGGCTGCCCGTCCCGCCGACACCGCGGACCGGTTGTGGATTGTGGACGGCACCGTGATCCCGGTGCGTGACAGGACGGTCGGCGCCTCGAGCTGCAACTACCGTTTTTCAGCAAACGTGCAGGTCATCATCGATGCCGATACGAGGCTGGTCGTTGCCGTCGGCCGGCCGGCTCCGGGCAACAAGGCCGACGCTCACGTCTGGCGGAACTCCGGCCTGCCCGCCCAGTGCCAGGGCGTCACCGTGCTCGGTGACGGTGCCTACATCAACACCGGCCTTGTGGTGTCGCACCGCAAGCGCCCCGGCCGACCGCTACTGCCGGGCGAGGAGGCGGACAATGCGGAGCATCGAAAAGTCCGCGCCCGCGTGGAACATGCCTTCGCCCGCATGAAGAACTACAAGATCCTCCGTGACTGCCGGCAGCACGGCGACGGTCTCCGCCACGCGGTCCAGGCCGTCGCCCAGATCGCCATCTGGATCGCCGGCTTCTGCAACACGCGGTGTCTCCATAGCATTTGCGGCTTCAAGAGCCCGATCGACTACGAGCACGTGTACCGGACCGGCCTCACCGTGGGCTGGTCGCATAGTGGAAGTCTCCGCGTTCCCGCGGGACTTACAGGTAGTGAAACAGGTAAATGCACGCGTGTGCACACGTCCACGGCAGGAACACACTCTCCGTAGTACGCAACAGGGGACGAGAACGGGTTGCCGACAAGCACCGGGCGGTTGACTCGCAAGCGCAGGTTGGTAGGGGCGTATCTGCCCATGTCAGTGACACCGTGGCGTCATCGAGGAGGGCCGCGGTACCCGCGGGCATTCCACTGATCCGTTCCTTCGGATACCTGTCAGGACCATCGCCGGCACTTCCGTGTCGGCGAACCCGAACAAGCAAGGAGTCGCGCGAGTTGACTGCATACCTGGGTTCGCGTCGTAGGAGAGCTCGTAGCCTGTTGATCCCAATCCTCGGGGCGGCATTTGCGATGCTGGCCTCTGTCGTCGGGATCGCTCCGGCTGAGTCGGCGATAGCCGACACGGGGCTGAGCGTGTCGGCGGAGTCGGTACAGAAGGTGGCGGCGGGGACGAGCGTGTCCGTCGATCACATCTATGTTGCCGGTGACAGCACCAAGACGCTCGACCTGTACGGGGCAAGGACCGACACGGGCAACTACACGGACGTGTACGGGACGGACTCGTCGAATCCCAGCAACCAAAAATTCCACCTGTACACGCTGAGCGACGGATCGTTCCAGATCGTCGCGGACAACGGTAACTGCCTGCAAGCGGCGACCTGGTATGACCACTGGAACCGGATCACCCCCATCACCCAGGAGTCGTGCGACTCGAGCAAAAGGAACCAGCTGTGGGCGGCGACGCTACGTACCGCCGCGGCCAGTGGCCAGACGAGTGGATACCAGATCAAGAACGTGGGGTCGGGCAATTGCATGGACTATCTGACCTCGTGGCCGGTGGTCAACTCGGCCAACTGGTTGGACGACCACCAATGCCATAATGGCGCCAACCAGACCTGGGCCTTCGACAGCAGCCATCAGAGTGTCCTGGACAGTCTCGCGGTGCAGTACCAGATCCTCTCCGTGTGCGGCGGCGCGACCAGCTCGTCGATCTCCAACACCTGCACGTACACGGAGACCAGCAGAGATACTGCCACGGGCGCGGGGGAATGCGTCGGCACCGCCTGGTACAACGAGAGCGACGAGAGGGTGACCGAGAGTTATGCGACGACCAACACCCTCGGCTACTCAAATTTGTACGGCTTCAGCATCAGCGCATCCGAGAAGGCCAAAGTTGCGCCGTTCGGCATCGGCTTCGAGCTGACGCTGACTCAGCAGTTCAACTACAGCCACACTGACATGTCGAGCAGGGGCGAGACATTCACCACGCAGGTCCCGATTCATGCAGGCAATTACGGGTGGGTGGTTATGTCCCAGCCGGTCGTCCGCGTGACCGGCTACTGGACTTTCGGCGCCGGAACCAGCCAGTCCTGGACCTACCCGGTGACGCAGGACATCCCGGCGGCGAGCAATACCGGCGGCATCCATACGATCCTGACCCCGCGTGAGGGCGCCACGCTGCCGACCACCTGCTCCGACGCGGTTCGGCTTTGAGCTCGCTGACTGAGCAATTTGGTGACGCAGGACGGCGCGATCACCGGCACGACGACTATCACCGGGATCTTCGCGGCCGGCGTCATCGGTACCGGCGCGAGGGGCAACAACGGCTATAGAATCCTCACCTGGACCATCTAGCCTCGATCTTGCGTGAGGGCCCATCAGCTTGCTGATGGACCCTCACGCTTCTTGCTTTTAGATCGTGTCCCATGTGGTGAGGCGGATGAGTCGTTTGTAGCAGCACAGGGCAGCGGCGAGGCCGAGAGGGCACGGTAGATACGAGGGTGATGCTCGTAGCGGTGGTTGAGCCGGCGGTAGCCGTTCAGCCAGGACATTGGGGCGGCCGCGCGGTGAGGCGCTCGCCGTGGGGCGAGCCCTGTTCCGCGCGGCCTCCCGCCGAACCGGACATGACGGTTTCCCGGTCATCCGGCTCTCCCCTTCTTCGGGATATGGACGCGCCGGACCGGACGGAAGCGGTAACGCTTAGGCATCCCGCCCCCTCCGCTTCCGGTTGCGCTGCCACGCCGATCGGTTGTTGTCCACGAAGACCATGTGCTGATCCACCGTCACACCGAGACGCTGCGCAATGTCCCGGCAGATACGCTCTTGTCGGTCGACACCGGTTTGATCGTCGTCGTTGACGTGCGAAATCCGGCAGTAGATCGCCGCCGGTTCCCCTGTCCAGTCGGTACGACTTCGCTTGTTCCGCTGTGACCCGGCTATCCGGGCCAGCCTGCGGAGCCGTTCCGAGTCATTGTTGACCTGCGAATCCTCGTTGACCGGGTCCATGAGAAAAGGCTATGAAGAAGTCATGACAACGCTCAAGTCCAAGCTGAAGGAAGACCTCACCGAGGCGATCAGGGCGCGCGACGAACTGCGCTCCTCCACGCTCCGGCTGACCCTCGCCGCGATCACCAAGGAGGAGGTCGCGGGCAAGACTGCGCGCGAGCTCTCCGACGACGAGGTGCAGAAGGTGATCGCCAAGGAGGCGAAGAAGCGCCGTGAGGCCGCCGAGGCCTTTGCCCAGGGCGGACGGACCGAGTCGGCCGAGCGGGAGCAGGCGGAGGGTGTGCTGCTGGACGCGTACCTGCCGAAGCAGCTGAGCGACGACGAGCTGCGCACGATCGTCGCTCAGGCCGTCGAGGAGGCGAAGGCCGCAGGCGCCGAGGGGCCGCGTGCCATGGGCGCCGTCATGAAGATCGTGAACCCGAAGGTGGCGGGTCGCGCCGAGGGTGGTCGGGTGGCCGCGGCGGTGAAGCAGCTCCTCGCGGGCTGAGCCCGCCTACGCACGTACTGATTGCGTATCTGTCGCGTACCTGATCGCGTACGTGATCGCGCAAGTGATCCGAGTACGTGGTCGCGTACCTACGCGAAATAGGGCCCCGGTCGCATGCGACCAGGGCCCCTCTTCATATCCACCGGCTACGGCCGGCCGCCGTTCACGCCGCCGTTCCCCTGGCCGCGATCGTTCCCGCCGATCACACCCGGCGGGAGCGAGATCCCGGGCCACGGCTGCTGTCCGCCGTTGTCCTGGCCACGGTTGTCACCGGGCTTGCCGCCGCCCGGCTTGCCCTTGCCCTTGTCTTCCTTCGGCGGGTCCGGGATCGGCACGGTGACGAACGGCGGAGCGGCCTGCCCGTCCAGCGCCCCGGTCATCGCGTCCCGCCAGATCGGTCCGGGGACCTGACCGCCGAAGACCTTCTGCTGCCACACGCCGCCGATGGTGATGTTCTCCATCTTCACCTGCTGCGTGGGGCTGCCGACCCAGACCGCGCCGGAGAGGTTCGGGGTGTAGCCGACGAACCAGGCGTTCCTCCGCGCGTCCGTGGTTCCGGTCTTGCCCGCGTTGTCGCGGCTCTGCAGACCGGCCTGCTGACCCGTACCGGAGTCGATCACTCCGCGCAGCAGCGTGTTTATCGTGTCGGCCGTCCGCTCGGACATGATCTTGTCGCAGGTGCTCTTCGGTACCTGCAGGCTCTTGCCGTCGGCCGTCGCGATGGACTCGATGGCGGTCGGGGTGCAGTACGTGCCGCGGTTGGCGAACGTCGCGTACGCGGTGGCCATGGTCAGCGGCGACAAGCCCTTGGACCCCAGGGAGATCGCGGGCACCTCGGGCAGCTTTTCACCGTTGCCCTGCACGACGCCCATCTTGCTCGTCATCTCCATGACCGGGCACATGCCGATGTCGGCGATCATCTGTACGAAGTACGTGTTGACCGACTTCGCCATCGCCTCCTTGAGCGCGTACGGGCCGACCTCGGACTTGTTCTCGTTCGGCACTTGGTCGTTCCCCGTGTTGACCCACGGCTTTCCGCTGCAGGTCTGCACCGCCGGATACGGCATCTTGTACGGCGCCGGGTAGACCTGTGTCGGCGGCTTGCCCTGCTCTAGGGCGGCCGCGGCCACGAAGGGCTTGAACGTCGAACCCGTCGGGAAGCCGTAGTTCGAGCCGCCCAGCTGCTTGTTGACCGAGTAGTTGATCTGGGTCTCGGTCTTGCCGAAGCCGTACGGCCGGGACTGGCCCATGGCCATGATCTTGCCGCTGCCCGGCTGGACCATCGTCACCGCGGTGGCGACGCTGTCCGTCTGGTAGACGTGGCTCTTGATCGACTCCTGTGCCGACTTCTGTGCCTGCGGGTCGAGCGTCGTCTTGATCGTCAGGCCGCCCCGGTTCCAGAGCTTGGCCCGGTCCGCCTTGTTCTTCCCGAAGACCGGGTCGGAGAGGAACACCTCGCGTACGTAGTCGCAGAAGAAGCCCGCGCCGTTGACGGCCGTGATGCAGCCGTTCTTCGGCTTGCTGATCTTCAGGGTGACCGGGGTGGCTTTCGCCCGGTCCGCCTCCGCCTGCGAGATGTCGTGGACCTGGGCCATGCGCTGCAGCACGGTGTTGCGACGCTTGGTCGCCTCCTGCGTGTCATTGACCGGGTCGTAGCGGCTCGGCGACTGGACGACGCCGGCGAGCATCGCGGCCTCCTCCAACTTCAGGTTCTTGGCCGACTTGGAGAAGTAGCGCTGGGATGCCGCCTCGATGCCGTACGCCTGCTCGCCGAAGAAGGTGATGTTGAGGTAGTTCTCGAGGATCTTCTTCTTCCCGAGCTCTTCCTCGACCTGGATCGCGTACTTGAGTTCCTGGATCTTCCGGCCGAGTGTTTGCTGGGTGGCCTGGGCGACCTTGTCGGCGTTGTCGCCGGCCTCCTCGACGAAGACGTTCTTCACATACTGCTGAGTGAGGGTGGACGCGCCCTGGGAGACACCGCCCGACTGGGCATTGCGGTTGAGCGCGCGCAGTACACCCTTGAGGTCGATCGCCCCGTGCTCGTAGAAGCGCGAGTCCTCGATCGCGACGATCGCCTTCTGTATGTACGGCGAGATGTCCTTGAGCGGGACGACCGTGCGGTCACGCGAGTAGACCGTGGCGATCTGGCCGCCCTTGGAGTCGAGGATGGTGGTGCGCTGACTCAGCGGCGGAGTCTTGAGATTGGCGGGGATCTCGTCGAATCCCTGGACCGTTCCCTTCGCCGCGAGTCCCAGCGCACCGGCTGCGGGCAGGGCGATGCCTGCCAGCACCGCTCCGGAGAGGACGCTGACACCGAGGAACTTGGCGGCCTGCTGGGTCCCGGTCAGACCTCCGCCCGGGCGGTTCTTTGGCATGGGGGCAGCCTAATCCGTAGTTAGCGGCATTCCGCAGGGGCAGGGGCTTCTCGGGATGTTCGAGTACCAGACCGTGACATCCAGGTGCAGCCGGGCTGTCGAGGCCTCAACGTAGATCGGTGCGCGGTCGTGGTGCTCGGAGCGGTGGCGGCAGGCGGACGCTGAAGGGAATGGCCTTCGAGAGACTGGGTCCCTGAGACCTCGGTCAAGATCGGTGTCCTTCAGCGTCTCCCCAGCCGCCACCGCTTGCTTCGAGAACCGTTGGTGTTTGTGGTGCGAGCCCGCCGCACGGTGACCTCTCGTTACGCCCGAGTCATGAGCTCTCCGGTTAGACCGAGGCCCGTGAGGTGCGCTGGTGCCACGAACGGCTAGTGAGGTGGCGGCCCGACCGCTATGCGGTTGAGGCCTGGGATTAGGTCGCTGTGTGGCCCGCATGCGCTCGTGACCAGCGCAAACGCCGAACTCCGGGGAGGGAACCTTGATCTACTGCGGAATCGACTGGGCTGAACGCACCCACGACGTCGCCCTGGTCGACGACACCGGCCAGCTGCTCGCCAAGCGGCACATCACCGACGACGCGGCTGGCTACAAGATCCTGCTGGAGCTGCTCGCCGAGTACGGCGACAGCGAGGAGAATCCGATCCCGGTGGCGATCGAGACTTCCCGCGGCCTGTTGGTGGCCGTCCTGCGGACCGGCAAGCGCAAGGTGTTCGCCATCAACCCGATGGCCGCCGCCCGCTACCGCGACCGGCACAGCGTCTCGCGCAAGAAGTCCGACCCCGGCGACGCCCTGGTCCTGGCCAACATCCTCCGCACCGACATGCACGCCCACCGGCCCCTCCCCGACGACTCAGACCTCGGCCGCGCGATCGCCGTCTTGGCCCGCGCCCAGCAGGACTCTCTGTGGAACCGGCAGCAGCTCGCCAACCAGCTCCGCTCCCTGCTGCGCGAGTACTACCCCGCCGCCCTGGCCGCATTCGCCACCTGGACCAACGGACTGTGTCGCCCCGAGGCCCGCGAACTCCTCAAGGCCGCCCCGACCCCGGCTCGGGCCGCACGGCTGACCCGCACCCAGATCCAGGCAGCCCTCAAGCGAGCCGGCCGCCAGCGCGGCATCGAAGCCGAGGCCGACCGCCTCCGAGAGGTCCTCCGGGGCGAGTGGGCCCACCAACCGCCCCTGGTCGAAGACGCGCTCGGCAAACAGATGCTCGCCCTGCTCATCCAGCTGGAAGCAGCCTGCACAGCCGCCGACGACCTGGCCAAGGCGGTGGAAGAGGCCTTCCCTCAACACCCGGACGCCGAGGTGCTGCTGAGTTTCCCCGGGCTCGGCATCCAACTCGCCGCCCGCATCCTGGCTGAGATCGGGGACGATCACACCCGCTTCGCCGACGCCCGCGGCCTCAAGGCATACGCCGGCTCCTCACCCATCACCCGCGCATCCGGCAAGAAGTCCTCCATCACCAGGCGGTGGGTGAAGAACGACCGGCTCAACCACGCCGGCTACCTGTGGGCCTTCGCCTCACTACGGGCATCCACTGGAGCCAACGCCCACTACCGGCGCCGACGCGAACAAGGCGACTGGCACGCAGCCGCCCAACGCAATCTCTTCAACCGCATGATCGGACAGCTCTACCACTGCCTCCAGAAACGCGAACTCTTCGACGAGCAGTCCGCGTTCCCCACAACGCCTGACCTCGCGGTCACCGCGGCTTGACCGGCAGCAGCTCTCTCATTCCTTCCGGCAGCTCCGGGTCCTCGCGCCAGGCTGTGGTGATCGACATGAGGGCCTCCCACGACGCCTCGGCGATGGGGCCAGGGCTACCTGTCGCAAGCTCGGCATACAGCCGACTGCACAGGTGGGACGTGACTTCGTACAGGGCCCCGTTAACCTCCGCCACGCGCGCCAGAGCAGACCCGGGGGCGTGGGGCGGTTCTCCATTGAGTCGGATGGTGGGGGCTGCGGCAGCGTATGTCCGTCCGTGGATGAAGTCCCGCAGCGCGACCACCTGGTCCCACGTTGGCAAAGAGCGCTGGACAGAGGCCGTGTCGGTCATGCGGCAAGGCTATCCGCGAGCTCATCGTTGTTCGAGAGCGTGGCCCGAGCCGCTTGACGGCATAGCAACGTGAGGTGTCTACGTTCTCATTCGCCGGACACGCGTATATGCCTTGGCCTAAGCTGCTCACAACTGTCACAGCAGTGCGGTTTCGTATCAAGGCCTCCCCGAACTTCGGCTGTATCCATATGAGGCAGGCCCCTGTCCGAATCCGCCTCATGCGTCATCCGAAGTCCGTTGTGACTCAACTGAACTGTCCCGGTTTGACGGAATAGTCACGCATGCCCTTGGCTCACTCCCCTGGGTGATCTGCCGCGTACGCATAGTCCGTTCGGGCCATTCAAGATTGGGCCCGAAGGGGGTGTTGCGCTGTGTCCACCTTCCGTAACGTCCTCAACTGGTAGCGGTGAATATGCCGCTGCCGCCGTGGGGGAGCCTCGATTCGGGAGAGGACGGCGCCGGCATGGGCTGGGTAACCGACTGGAGTGCGCAGGCAGCCTGCCGCACTACCGATCCGGATGAACTGTTCGTACAAGGGGCAGCGCAGAACAGGGCCAAGGCGGTGTGCACCGGATGTCCGGTGCGGACCGAATGCCTGGCCGACGCGCTCGACAATCGCGTCGAGTTCGGCGTGTGGGGGGGGATGACCGAGCGGGAGCGGCGCGCACTGTTGCGCAGGCGCCCCACGGTCACTTCCTGGCGCAGACTGCTCGAGACCGCGCGTACGGAATACGAGCGCAGCGCGGGCATCCTGCCCGTGGGCCTCGATGACGACGAGACATACGAGACATATGCGGCGGTGGGGTAGCCACCCGCTGTAGCTCGTACGAGCGTTACGCAGCTCCGGCCGGGGTACGACCACCGGTCGCGAGTCGGTCACCGATGGCCCGAAGCCCCGCGAGATCATGTACGTCGCCGGGCAGAGCGGCCACTTGGGCCACCGCCACTTCGGGGTGGAGCGCGGTGAAGCGGTCGCGCGTTCGCTGTTCACGCGCGAGTACCTGCATGCGTTCGGCGTGCAGGCGCAGCAGTCCTGCGGTCAGCTGCTCTGTGGTGTGCTCCCCTTGGCCGTCATAGGCATGGGCGGCTTCATGGGCTTCATGGTCCTCGGGGCTGTGCTCCACGGTGGTGTGCTGCACGGGGGTGTGCTGCACGCGGCTGGGCTGCACGGGCGGGGATTCGGGAGAGGCGCCCGTGGCGTCACGAACACCAGTCTTCCCGGACTCCTGATCCACAATGCCGCCCTCGTCAAGATTTTCTGCGGCGGCAAGTGCCCGCTCGGCAGACAGCCGGGCGGCGCCGCTTCCGTGGACCCGGTTGAGCACCAGACCGGCGAGCGGCATCTCCTCCGCCCCCAGCCGCTCCACGAAGTACGCCGCCTCGCGCAGCGCGTCCCGCTCGGGTGCCGCGACCACCAGGAACGCCGTGCCGGGAGCCTGCAGCAGCCGGTAGGTCGCGTCCGCGCGGGTGCGGAAGCCGCCGAACATGGTGTCCATCGCGGCCACGAAGGTCTGTACGTCGCGCAGGAGTTGTCCGCCCAGCAGCTTGCCCAGCGTCCCCGTCATCATCGACATGCCGACATTCAGGAACTTCATCCCGGCCCGGCCGCCCATCTTCGCCGGAGCCATCAGCAGCTTGATGAACTTGCCGTCCAGGAACGATCCGAGACGCTTGGGCGCGTCCAGGAAGTCCAGCGCCGAGCGCGACGGCGGGGTGTCGACGACGATCAGATCCCACTCGTCGCGGGCGCGCAGCTGCCCCAGCTTCTCCATCGCCATGTACTCCTGCGTGCCCGCGAAACCGGCCGACAGGGACTGGTAGAAGGGGTTCTCCAGGATCGCGCGGGACCGCTCGCCGTCCGCGTGCGCCTCGACGATCTCGTCGAAGGTCCGCTTCATGTCCAGCATCATGGCGTGCAGTTCGCCCCCGCCCTCGATGCCCTTGACCCTGCGCGGGGTGTTGTCGAGGGAGTCGATGCCCATGGACTGGGCGAGCCTGCGAGCCGGGTCGATGGTCAGGACGACCACCTTGCGACCGCGCTCGGCCGCCCGTAGGCCGAGAGCCGCCGCGGTCGTCGTCTTGCCGACGCCGCCGGCGCCGCAGCACACGATGATGCGGGTGGCCGGATGGTCGATGAGCGGGTCGATTTCGAGCGGGGCCGACGCGTCCAGGGTCATGAGGCAGCCTCTTGCTTCCGCAGTTCCTTCGCCAGTTGGTAGAGCCCGGCCAGGTGGACTCCCTCGCTCAGCAGGGGGAGTTCGTACGACGGCAGCTCCAGGCCGTCCAGCGCGGCACGCTGCTCGCGCTCCAGCTCGACGCGCTGGGCATGGTCCCTGGCCTGCTCCAGGAGCGGCGTGACGAGCTTCGCGGAGCCGCTGACGCCGGCCGCCGTGAGCGTCTTGGCGATGTCCGCGCGCCGGTCGCCGGCGGCGTTGCGCACCGCCTCCTCGTCGAGAATGTGCGGCCGCACCATGTTCACGATCACCTTGCCGACCGGGAGGCCCGCGGCGCGAAGTTCGGCGACACCGTCCGCGGTCTCCTGGACCGGCATCTCCTCCAGCAGCGTCACCAGATGGACGGCCGTCTCCGGTGACTTGAGGACACGCATCACGGCCTGGGCCTGATTGTGTATCGGGCCGAACTTGGCCAGCCCCGCCACCTCGTCGTTGACGTTCAGAAAGCGGGTGATGCGGCCGGTGGGCGGGGCGTCCATCACCACGTAGTTGTACGTGTAGTTGCCCTGCTTCGTCTTGCGGCGTACGGCTTCGCAGGCCTTGCCGGTCAGCAGTACGTCTCGTACACCCGGCGCGACCGTCGTCGCGAAGTCGATCGCGCCGAGCTTCTGCAGCGCACGTCCGGCCGAGCCCAGTTTGTAGAACATGTGGAGGTAGTCGAGGAGCGCCCGCTCGGCGTCGATGGCCAGCGCGAACACCTCGCCACCGCCGGAGGAGACGGCGATTTTCCGCTCCTCGTACGGCAGCGCCTCTGTCTCGAAGAGCTGTGCGATGCCTTGCCTCCCCTCGACCTCGACGAGGAGAGTCCGCTTTCCCTCGGTCGCGAGGGCGAGCGCGAGGGCGGCGGCGACCGTTGTCTTACCGGTACCGCCCTTGCCGCTGACGACCTGGAGCCTGCTCACGTATTCGAGCCTAACCAGTCGGGCAGCGGGCTACGCACGAGGCTGCCCGTCGGTGCGACTACAGTCGGCTCCATGACCAAGTGGGAATACGCGACCGTGCCCCTTCTCGTGCACGCGACCAAGCAGATTCTGGACACCTGGGGCGAGGACGGCTGGGAGCTCGTCCAGGTCGTTCCCGGGCCGAACAACCCCGAGCAGCTGGTGGCCTATCTGAAGCGGGAGAAGGCATGAGCGGCGTTGTCGACAGGAAGCTCGCCGAACTCGGGCTGACGCTGCCGGATGTCGTACCGCCGCTGGCCGCGTACCAGCCGGCCGTGGTGTCCGGCGTGTACGTCTACACCGCGGGCCAGCTCCCGATGGTGGAGGGCAAGCTTCCGGTCACCGGCAAGGTAGGTGGCGAGGTCACCGCCGAGGAGGCCAAGGAGCTGGCGCGGACCTGTGCGCTGAACGCACTGGCGGCCGTGAAGTCGGTCGTGGGCGATCTGGACCGGATCGCGCGAGTGGTGAAGGTCGTCGGCTTTGTCGCGTCGGCCGCGGACTTCACCGGCCAGCCGGGCGTACTCAACGGCGCGAGCGAGCTGCTGGGCGAGGTGCTCGGCGACAAGGGTGTGCACGCGCGCAGCGCGGTGGGTGTCGCGGTGCTGCCGCTGGACGCTCCGGTCGAGGTCGAGATCCAGGTGGAGCTCGTTCAGGACTGACTCCTTGTCCGGGACCGAGTGCTCGCTCGTTCGGGGCCGACTTCGGGCCCGGGACTGACTGATCGCTCAGGACCGGCTCCTGGTCCGGGAACTGACTGCACGTTCAGGACTTGACGGAGCCCGGCCGCGCCCCGGTGGAGCTCGTCCGGGCTGACGTGCCTGTTCAAGTGGTGTGTGGGGCCCCGTGTCCGCCGGCTTCCGGCGAGTGCGGGGCCCCACTGGTCTTTGGTATTCCCTTGCAACTCTCTTGACGTGGACGCGTCGACGGGTGTGGTCTGTCCACGGTTAGGAACGTTTCCTAACCATCTGAACGTCACGCATACGCACCGCACATCGTGTACCTCCTCCATCCCGTCGTCCCCAACGAAAGTGGGAGGGATCCGTGGCACCAACCCCCCGCCGGTCACGCAGAGCGATCGGAGCTCTCGTGGCCACGGCCACAGCAGCGTTAACCGTGGCCCTGCCGACCTTGAGCAATGCCCAGCCCACCGTCACCGGGGCCGCAGCCGTCAAGGCCGCGCCCGTCCGGTACGAAGCCGAAACGGCGACGATCTCGCAGGGCGTGGCCGAGTCCAACCACACCGGCTTCTCCGGCACCGGTTTCGTCAACTACACCAATGTCGCCGGTGGCTATGTGGAGTTCACCGTGGACGCCCCGGCGGCGGGCAGTGCCACCCTGGCACTCGGCTTCGCCAACGGCACCACCGGCAACCGCCCGCTGGACATCTCCGTGAACGGAGCCGTCGCCGCCCCCCACCAGGCTTTCCAGCCCACCGGCGCCTGGACCACCTGGTCCACCGTGACCACCACGGTCGCACTCAAGGCCGGCGCCAACACCGTTCGTGCCACCGCTGCAGCCGCCGAGGGTGGCCCCAACCTGGACTTCATCGACGTCACCCCCGCTGAAGGACAGGCCGGCACGGACTACGAGGCAGAAGCCGGGACGATCTCCCAGGGCGTCGTCGAGTCCAACCACGCCGGCCACTCCGGCACCGGCTTCGTCAACTACAACGCCGTGACAGGCGCGTACGTGGAGTTCACCGTCGACTCCGCGCAAGCGGCCAACGCCAAACTGGACTTCCGCTACGCCAACGGCACCGCCGCAAGCCGTCCGCTGGACATCACCGTGAACGGCGCCAACGTCGCCGACGACCTCGCGTTCCCCGGCACCGGAGCCTGGACCACCTGGAAGACCGCCACCGCCAACGCGGCACTCAAGGCGGGCAGCAACAAGATCCGCGCCACCACGGTCGCGGGCGACGGCCCCAACCTGGACAAGCTCACCGTCACCGCGAGCGGGCCGGCCGACACCGAGAAGCCGACCCCGCCCGCGAACCTGCGCAAGGACAAGGAGCCGACCGCGAGCACCGTCTCGCTGGCCTGGGACGCGTCCACCGACAACGTCAAGGTCGTCGGCTACGACATCTACCAGCACGGCCAGCTGATGAAGCAGGTCGACGGCGGCACCCTCGCCGCCACGGTGGAGAACCTCAACCCCGAGACGTCGTACGACTGGACCGTCTTCGCTCGTGACGCCGCCGCCAATGTCTCGGCCGCGAGCAACGCCGTCACCATCGCGACGCTGCCCGCACCGCCGGACAACGAGGCTCCGAGCATGCCGGGCAATCTGCGCTCCCCCGGCAAGACCGCGACCAGTGTCGACCTCGCCTGGAACGCCTCCACGGACAATGTGAAGGTCACCGGGTACGACATCCACCGCGACGGCGCGGCTGCCGGAACCTCCGACTCCACCTCGACGACCATCGCGGGCCTGAAGGCCAACACCGCGTACAGGTTCAAGGTCAGGGCGTTCGACCTGAAGGGCAACAAGTCGGAGTTCAGCCCGGAGATCACCGTCACCACCGGTGGCAGCCAGCCCGGCGGCGTCCCCGACCCGGGCACGGTCTCCACCCTCGCGAGCGGCGTGGATGTCGCCTGGGGCGTGGGATTCCTGCCCGACGGCTCCGGCGTCTACACCGAGCGGAACACCTTCAACGTCTACAGGCTGACCAAGTCCGGCCAGAAGACGCTGATCGGCAAGGTTCCCAATGCCGTGACCACGGGCGGCGAGGGCGGTCTGCTGGGAATCGAGATCAGTCCCGGCTTCAACACCGACCACTACGTCTACTTCACCCACACCGCAGCCGAGGGCAACCGCGTCGTGCGGATGAAGTACGAGAACAACGCGCTGAGCGACTACAAGATCCTGCTCCAGGGCATGGAGAAGAGCCGCTTCCACAACGGCGGCCGACTGCGCTTCGGCCCCGACGGCAAGCTGTACGCCTCCATGGGCGACGCACAGAGCGGCAGCCGGGCGCAGGACAAGAACTCGCTCAACGGCAAGATCCTGCGCATCAACGCGGACGGCACCATCCCGTCGGACAACCCGTTCGGCAACGCCGTCTGGAGCCTCGGCCACCGCAACCCGCAGGGCCTCGACTTCGACTCCCAGGGCCGGCTCTGGCAGGCGGAGTTCGGCAACAGCAATATGGACGAGGTCAACCTCATCCAGAAGGGCGGCAACTACGGCTGGCCCAACTGTGAGGGCACGAGCGGCAGTTGCTCCGGCTACATCGCGCCCAAGAAGACCTGGCCGACCAGTCAGGCCTCACCCAGTGGCCTGACGATCATCAACGACCATGTCTTTGTCGCCACCACCGTCGGCCAGCGCGTCTACCGGCTGCGCATCGACTCCAGCAGCAACCTGGTCGAGCAGAAGACGTACTTCCAGGGGACATACGACCGGCTTCGTACGGTCGAGGTCGACCATGACGGCGACATCTGGCTCACCACGTCGACGGACAAGGACGGCACCAACGGCAACGACCGGGTCCTGCTGATCGACATCGTCTACTCGGGCGGCACTCCGCAGCCCGGCGATTTCAAGCTGACCAGCACTGCCTTCAACGACAACGCCAATATCCCGGCGAAGTACACCTGCGCAGGGGACGGCACTGCGGGCCAGGACCCGTCGCCGCCGCTTGCGTGGGGCGCGGGAGGTTCCGCGGCGAAGAGCTATGCGATCGTCTTCGCCGATATCGCCAACAACGGCAACAAACTGCACTGGGCGATCTGGGACGTACCGGCGTCGAAGCTCTCGCTTCCGGAGGCGCTGGGGTCCGGCTTCAATGTCCCCGGCCAGGACGGCGCGAAGCAGAAGGCGATGGGCAGCGGGGCGAACGCGCAGCAGTTCTTCGGCCCGTGTCCGGGCGGCTCCACGCACCCGTACACCTTCACGCTGTACGCGGTGAACGCGGCGACCGTGCCGGGGCTGACCTCGGGCTCGACGATGGCCCAGATCGAGACGGCGATCAAGAACGCGAGCACCGCGAATGTGAAGCTGCGCGGTAGCTCGAACGCCGGTACCTGAGTGTTCGAGGGGCGGCCCGTTTCACCGGCCGCCCCTCGAACATCACGGCGGATGCGCATAGCATCCGCCCATGTCCAATGGTCAGTGGTACCCGCCGGAGTGGCCGGACCGGATTCGCGCGCTCGCGAGCGGTGAGCTCACCGCGGTGACGCCGAAGCGGGCGGCGACCGTGATGCTGCTGCGCGACACGGTGGACGGCCCTGCCGTGCACATGCTGCGCCGACGTGCCTCCATGGCTTTCGCCGGAGGCGCGTACGTGTATCCGGGCGGCGGCGTGGACGAACGCGACGACGATCACCTGGTGCGGTGGGCGGGCCCTGCGCTGACGGCCTGGTCGTCCCGTCTGGGCACCGGTCCTGCCGAGGCCCAGGCCATTGTGTGCGCGGCGGTGCGGGAGACGTACGAGGAGGCGGGCGTCCTGCTCGCGGGCCCGACGCCCGACACGGTCGTCGGCGACACGACGGGCGACGACTGGGAGGCGGACCGCCAGGCACTGGTCGACCGGGACCTGTCCTTCGCGGACTTCCTGGACCGCCGGGGTCTGGTGCTGCGCTCGGACCTGCTGGGCGCGTGGGCACGCTGGATCACTCCGGAGTTCGAGCCGCGCCGGTACGACACATGGTTCTTCGTGGCGGCACTCCCGGAGGGCCAGCGGACACGGAACGCCTCGACGGAGGCGGACCGCGCGGTCTGGATCCGCCCGCAGGAGGCGACGGCGGGCTACGACAAGGGCGACCTGCTGATGATGCCGCCGACGGTCTCCACGCTGCGGGCGCTGCAGCCGTACGCCACGGCGGCCTCGGCGCTGGCAGCGGCGGGGGAGCAGGACCTGACCGCGATCCTGGCCCGGGCGCGGCTGGAGGGCGGGGAACTGGTGCTGAGCTGGCCGGGGCACGACGAATTCACGAAGCACATCCCGACGGGGGGTGGCGCGCAGTGACACGGGGCGGTACGGCACGGCTGACGGTGCGCGGGAGGCACGCGGCGCCTTGCGCCGGGTGTGGAGTGGAGTTGCTGGTGCCGCGGCTGGTGCCGCCGCGTGGTGATGTGCGCCTGCGGGCGTCGGCTGCGGGCCGCGCCGGACGTGCGGCGCAGTCGCTCCTGTCGCAGGGTCACCCTTCGCACCGCCCCGCTTCGCACCGCCCCGCTTCGCACCGCCCCGCTTCGCACCGCCACGCCGCGGAGCCGCTCGCCGTAACCGCCAGCCACTCCGGAGGTGCCCGATGACCGACGCCGCTTCGCTGCCCGGGCAGCCCCGCGGTGGTGTGCTCTCCGGGCCCGCCACTGTCCGTGCCGTCAATGTCCTCGCACCCAATGCCTCCGCGATGACCCTCGACGGCACCAACACCTGGATCGTCTCCGAGCCCGACTCCGAGCTCGCCGTCGTCATCGACCCCGGGCCCCTCGACGACATACACCTCCAGGCCGTCATCGCCACCGCCGAGAAGGCGGGCAAGCGGGTCGCCCTGACCCTCCTCACCCACGGCCATCCCGACCACGCCGAGGGCGCCGCGCGCTTCGCCGAGTTGACGCGTACGCACGTCCGCGCCCTCGACCCCGCGCTGCGGCTCGGTGGCGAAGGGCTCGCCGCCGGGGACGTGATCACCACCGGCGGGCTCGAGATGCGGGTCGTCCCCACGCCCGGCCACACCTCCGACTCGCTCTGCTTCCACCTCCCCGCGGACCGGGCGGTGCTGACCGGTGACACGGTCCTCGGGCGCGGCACGACTCTCGTCGCGCACCCGGACGGGAGGCTCGGCGACTACCTCGACTCTCTCCGCCGGCTGCGCTCACTCACGGTCGACGACGGTGTGCATGCGGTGCTGCCGGGCCACGGCCCCGTACTCGACGACGCCCAGGGCGCGGTCGAGTTCTATCTGGCGCACCGCGCGCACCGCCTCGCCCAGGTGGAGACGGCCGTCGAGAACGGTCACCTCACCGCGGCCGAGGTGGTTGCGCATGTCTACGCGGACGTGGACAGGTCGCTCTGGCCGGCCGCCGAGCTGTCGGTGCGGGCACAGCTGGAGTATCTGCGCGAGCACGGCCTGATCGAACAGGGCTAGGAGAACAGGGCTAAGAGAACAGGGCTGGGAGAACCGGGACTGGGAGAACAGGCTGGGAGCAGCCCGAGCGACCCCTCACGCTCGATGAATTGACCCATGCTTTACGCTCCGCTTACTTCTGGCATCCGCTACTTCCGGGGCCTGCGCTGCCGGGCCCCGTCCCTGGGGGGACCACCGTGTTTGTCCTGTTCATCGTGCTCATCATCGCCGCGGCCGTGATGTATTTCGTCGCCCGCGGCGGCGAGCGCCGCGGCCTCAGACTGGGTGCCCTCGGCGCGCTGATAGCCGGCCTGTTCGCCGGCGTCTCCAGCTGCGTGCACATCGTCAGCGCCTACGAGGTCGGCGTCCCGGTCACTTTCGGCAGGGTCGGCACACCCATGACCCCGGGGATGAACTTCACATCGCCGTTCACCGACGTCACCACGTTCTCCACCCGCCCGGTGGACCTGAACCTCTCCGACAAGGACGTGGTCGAGGTGCGCTCCTCACAGGGCGGTGTGATGTACGTGGAGATCACCGTGAAGTGGGCGGTGACCCCGGCCAAGGCCATCGAGCTCTACAAGCTCGCCGGCAGCGAGGGCGCCATCCAGCAGCGGCTGGTCTTCCCGGACAGCCGGGAGATCATTCGCAATGTCTTCGCCCGCCACACCAGCGAGGAGGGCTACACCTCCGCCCGCGAGAAGATCAACAGCGAGATCGGTGATCTGATCAAGGAGCGCCTCGCCCCGCGCGGTATCGACGTCACCACCGTCAACCTGCGCAATGTGAAGCCGTCCGACCGGCTGCAGGACCAGATCGACCGCAAGATCCAGCAGCAGCAGGCGACGGAGCGGGCGACCGAGGCGGCGCGCACGGCGAAGGCGGAGGCCGAGCGGCGCAGGATCGAGGCCGAGGGCATCGCCAAGGCCAACAAGATCCTGAACGACTCGCTCAGCGACAAGGTCCTGACGAACCAGTGCATCGAGGCGTTCAAGGAGGCGGCCGCGAAGCACCCGGTGTACGCCGTGCCGTGTGGTGGCGGCTCGGGGAACCCGCTGATCGTGGACGGCACCAAGAACTGACATCTCACGTACGTACGAGCGGTACGTACGAGCGGTACGAGCGCAGGTACGAGAAGGGCCGCCCCGGAGTCGACCGGGGCGGCCCTTGCCGTATGTCTGGTGACCGGCGCGTGCCTGATGACTGCCGCGTGTCCGGTGACTAGCGCGAGCGCTTCGCGAGGCGCTCCACGTCCAGCAGGATCACCGCACGCGCCTCCAGCCTCAGCCAGCCGCGCTGCGCGAAGTCCGCGAGCGCCTTGTTCACGGTCTCGCGGGAGGCGCCGACCAGCTGGGCCAGCTCTTCCTGCGTCAGATCGTGCACGACGTGGATGCCTTCCTCCGACTGCACGCCGAAGCGGCGCGACAGGTCGAGGAGCGCGCGGGCCACGCGGCCCGGGACGTCGGAGAAGACCAGGTCGGACATCTGGTCGTTGGTCTTGCGCAGTCGGCGGGCGACGGCGCGCAGCAGGGCCGTGGCCACCTCGGGCCTGACGTTCAGCCAGGGCTGCAGATCGCCGTGGCCGAGGCCGAGGAGCTTGACCTCGGTCAGCGCGGTGGCGGTCGCGGTACGCGGGCCCGGGTCGAAGAGGGACAGCTCACCGATCAGCTCGCCCGGGCCGAGGACGGCGAGCATGTTCTCGCGGCCGTCGGGGGACGTGCGGTGGAGCTTGACCTTGCCTTCGGTGACCACGTAGAGGCGGTCGCCGGGGTCGCCCTCGTGGAAGAGCGCATCGCTACGGGCGAGCGTCACTTCACTCATCGAGGCGCGGAGCTCCGCGGCCTGCTCGTCATCGAGCGCCGCGAAGAGCGGGGCGCGCCGCAGAACGTCGTCCACGAGTTCTCTCCTTGTCGACCTGCTCAGGGACCGTTGGCCCCATGATGCCGGACCGCGCGGTGCTAGTCCGGAGGCAACCCCCGGACCCCCGGCAAGTAAATATTCGTGCGATCAATCACAACAAGTTTGACGCACTGGAGTGCCTGTTCGTGCAGCGGGGGCCCGATTGGGTCCTGATTGCTGGTGACCGCGGCGGATGTCAGTGGGGCCCCTTAGGCTGGCCGGGTGTCCAATTCGCCGGTGAGAGCGCAGGCCAAGGGGGCTGGAAGAGTGTCCGGAAAGCAGAATTCCGCTGTGGGCGAACAGTCCTCGCCCAGCCCTAAGAAACAGAATAAAACGCCCAAACCGGAATCAAGGTTGGGGATGGTCCGTCGCGCACGCCGGATCAACCGGGAGCTCGCCGAGGTCTATCCGTACGCCCACCCGGAGCTGGACTTCGTCGATCCCTTTCAGCTGCTCGTCGCCACGGTCCTGTCCGCCCAGACGACCGACCTGAGGGTGAACCAGACCACGCCCGCACTGTTCGCGAAGTACCCCACGCCCGAGGACATGGCCGCCGCCGTGCCCGAGGAGCTGGAGGAGATCATCCGCCCGACGGGCTTCTTCCGGGCCAAGGCGAAAGCTCTCATCGGCCTGTCCGCCGCCCTCCGGGACAACTTCGGCGGCGAGGTTCCGGGCCGGCTGAAGGATCTGGTGACGCTGCCCGGTGTCGGACGCAAGACGGCAAATGTGGTCCTGGGCAATGCATTCGGTGTACCGGGTCTCACTGTCGACACACACTTCGGCCGCCTGGTGCGCCGCTGGAAGTGGACCGAGCAGGAGGACCCGGAGAAGGTCGAGGCGGAGATCGCCGCGATCTTCCCGAAGTCCGAGTGGACGATGCTCTCGCACCGGATCATCTTCCACGGCCGCCGTATCTGCCACGCCCGCAAGCCGGCCTGCGGCGCCTGTCCCATCGCGCACCTCTGCCCGTCGTACGGGGAGGGCGAGACGGACCCCGAGAAGGCGAAGAAGCTTCTCAAGTACGAGCTGGGCGGCCGGCCGGGCCAGCGGCTGAGCCCGCCGCCGGACTACCCGGGGAAGTCCGCGCCGCCCCTGGGGGCAGCCGGGTGACGCCACGCCCCGAGCCGCACGCCGGACGACTCACGGAACGATCCACGCGCCCCGAGGCGTTGTGCACGAGGGGATGCCGATGACGCGCGCGGGAGAAGAGACGTACGACAAGACGCAGGACAAGACGCAGGACGAGACGTACGGAAAGCCCTACGACGAGACGTCCGGCAAGACGTACGAGAAGAGCCACGACGGGCGATACGACGGCGATGTCGCCGTCACGACCGAAGGTCTGCCCGAGTGGCTCGACCCCGTCGTGCGCGCCGCCCGCACCGTCGAGCCGAAGCAGCTCAGCCGCTTTCTGCCGCCCGAGAGTGGCCGGGGCAGGCAGTCCGCCGTCCTGATCCTCCTGGGCGAGGGCGCCAACGGCCCCGAGCTGCTCCTCATGGAGCGCGCGGGCAGCCTCCGCTCGCACCCGGGGCAGCCCTCTTTCCCGGGCGGCGCCCTCGACCCGGAGGACGGCGACCCGGCCACCACGGGCCCGCTGCGCGCTGCGCTCCGCGAGGCCGAGGAGGAGACCGGCCTCGACCCGGCCGGTGTCCAGATCTTCGGCGTCCTGCCCAGGCTCTACATCCCGGTGAGCAGTTTCGTCGTCACGCCCGTATTGGGTTGGTGGCGCATCCCGAGCCCTGTCGGAGCTGTCGATCCCGCGGAGACCGCGAGGGTCTTCACGGTGCCCGTGGCGGATCTCACGGACCCGTCCAACCGCGCGACCGCCGCGCACCCGAGCGGTCACAGTGGGCCGGCGTTTATGGTCGATGGGGCTCTGGTCTGGGGTTTCACTGCCGGTGTCATCGACCGGATCCTGCATTTCGCCGGATGGGAGAGACCATGGGACCGCTCCAAGCAGGTCCCCTTGGACTGGCGCTCATGACAATGTGACCCTCAGCCGCTCCAGCCGGACGGAGCGACGAACGACTGCGAGGCTATTGACGGTGAACGTGCTGGACATCCTGTTGCTGGTCGCCGCCGTGTGGTTCGCGATCGTCGGCTATCGCCAGGGTTTTGTCGTCGGCATCCTGTCGGTGATCGGTTTCCTCGGCGGCGGCCTCGTCGCGGTCTATCTGCTCCCCGTCATCTGGGGCCAGCTGACCAACGATTCCGATGTGTCGACGACGGCCGCGATCGTCGCCGTAGTGATCGTGATCGTCTGTGCCTCGATAGGCCAGGCCTTTACCACCCACCTCGGCAACAGACTGCGCCGGTTCATCACGTGGTCGCCCGCCCGCGCGCTGGACGCGACCGGTGGCGCGCTGGTCAATGTGGTCGCGATGCTGCTGGTCGCCTGGCTGATCGGCTCCGCGCTGGCGGGCACGTCCCTGCCCACGCTCGGCAAGGAGGTCCGTAACTCCAAGGTGCTGCTCGGCGTCTCCAGGGTGATGCCCAGTCAGGCGAACACCTGGTTCACGGACTTCTCCTCCGTCCTCGCGCAGAACGGCTTCCCGCAGGTCTTCAGCCCGTTCGCCAACGAGCCCATCACCGAGGTCCAGGCCCCGGACCCGGCGCTCGCGGGCAGCCCGGTCGCCGCCCGCGCCCAGCAGTCCATCGTCAAGGTCGTCGGTACGGCACCGAGCTGCGGCAAGGTCCTCGAAGGCAGCGGCTTTGTCTTCTCCGACCGCCGAGTGATGACCAACGCCCATGTCGTCGGCGGCGTCAACGAGCCGACCGTGCAGATCGGCGGCGAGGGCAAGCTGTACGACGCGAAGGTCGTCCTCTACGACTGGCAGCGTGACATTGCCGTACTGGACGTCCCCGACCTCAAGGCGCAGCCGCTCAGGTTCAGCGAGACGGACGCGCGCAGCGGCAACAGCGCGATCGTCGCGGGCTTCCCGGAGAACGGCTCGTACGACGTCCGCTCGGCCCGTGTCCGGGGCCGGATCAATGCCAACGGCCCCGACATCTACCGCCGCGGCACCGTGCGCCGCGATGTCTACTCGCTCTTCACGACGGTCCGTCAGGGCAACTCCGGCGGCCCGCTGCTCACGCCGGACGGCAGGGTGTACGGCGTCATCTTCGCCAGGTCACTGGACGATGCGGACACCGGTTACGCCCTGACGGCCGACGAGATCCGCGACGACATCACACGTGGCCTGACCGCCAACCAGCAGGTCGACAGCCAGGGATGCGCGCTGTAGCGGCGTTCTGTAGCGGCGGCGTGGAGGCGGAGCCGGGCGTCAGCCGCGGGTATGCCGCAATCGCGCCGAGACCCAGCGGGCCCGGCGCCTCAGGATGTGGGGAATGCCGATCCCCTGCCCCGGATGCTCATGGCCCGCACCTTGAGGGCCACCCCTCTCGTGGGTGATCGGCCCAGCGGCCGAGCGGCGGTTGCGTGCTGCGTCACCGTAGTCGTGCGTCCAGCCCATGTATCGACGTGTGCCCGTGCGCCATGGTCGGTAACCGCGTCAGGGGCGGCCAATTGGCCTATGCGCCAGGCATTTGGCTGTGCGTAGTACAAGCGTTCCATTGGGTTTATGGGATGTCCCGGTCGGGGCCCATCGGCGGGTCCAGCGTTCGGGTCCAGCGTTCGGGTCCAGCGTTCGAACCGGGCGTTCGGGCCACCTGCCGGGCCCGGCGTTCGGGTCCGCCGTTCGAGCCCAGGGTTCGGGTCCACCGATCCGGCTCCGGGTTCGGGTCTACCGGTCCGGCTCCGGGTTCGGGTCTACCGGTCCGGCTCCGGGTTCGGGTCTACCGGTCCGGCTCCGGGTCCTTCAGCCAGTTGATGAGCTCCGTCGAGAACGCCACCGGATCCTCCTCATGGGGGAAGTGGCCCAGGCCGTCGAACAGCCGCCAGCGGTACGGCGCTTCCACGTACTCGCCCGACCCCGCCGCACTGCGCGTCCGCATCGCCGGGTCCAAGGAGCCGTGCAGATGCAGCGTAGGCACCCGCACCGGGCGCTTCATCCGGCGGTTGAACTGGATGCCGTCCGGCCGAGCCATCGACCGCACCATCCACCGGTACGGCTCGATCGAGCAGTGCGCCGTCGACGGGATGCTCATCGCCCGCCGGTAGACCCCGACCGCATCCTCGTCCGGCAGCTGCGGCCCGGACCAGTCCTGGATCAGCTTGCCCACCAAGGCCGCGTCGTCCGCTACGAGCTGACGCTCCGGAAGCCACGGCCGCTGGAAGCCCCAGATGTACGAACCCGCGCGGCTCTGCGAGAAGTCGGAGAGCATCGCCGAGCGCCACCGCCGCGGATGGGGCATCGAGGAGACCGCGAGCCGGCGCACCAGCTTCGGCCGCATCACCGCCGCGGTCCACGCCAGATACCCGCCCAGGTCATGCCCGACCAGCGCCGCGTCCGGCTCGCCCAGCGAGCGCACCACGCCCGTGATGTCGAGCGCGAGGTTCGCGGGGTCGTAGCCCCGCGGCGTACGGTCGCTGCCGCCCACGCCCCGCAGATCCATCGCCACCGCCCGGAACCCCGCGTCGGCGAGCGCGGTCAGCTGATGCCGCCACGTCCACCAGAACTGCGGAAAGCCGTGGAGCAGCAGCACCAGCGGCCCGTCGCCCATCTCGGCGATGTGGAAGCGCGCACCGTTGGCCGCCACGTCGCGGTGGGTCCAGGGACCTTCGATGCGTACGGGGCTGCCAGCGCTGCCGAAGCCGCCGGGGTTGGTATCAGGGGCCGTCATGCAGACGAGCGTGCCACACCTGGACACCCGGCGTTTGCCGGGGCGGCCCGGATACGGACCAAGCCCGGCCCCCGCCGCCGACGCCGCCGGAGCTCACCGGCTCCTCGGACCCGCCGGGGCCCCTGGCTCAGACGGAGACCTTGTTCTGCGCCGCCCGGGGGTGCGGCTTGACGCTCTGCAGTACGGCCGCCGTCTGCTTGGCCGAAGCGATGGACTTCTCCGGCGGCTTGACCTTCTTGAACTTGGTCACGGCGAGCAGCGCCGCCAGCGCCGCCAGCACCAGGAACGCCCCGCCCACGATCAGGAACGACCAGGCGAGGCCAAGACCCAGATTGTGGATCCCGTACGCCGCGGCAAAGCTCAGCACCGGCAGCGAGAAGAGCGCGAACACTCCCGCGACGCTGATGGCCGCTCCGCCCATCGCGCCGCGCCTGACGTCCTGTCGCAGCTCCGCCTTGGCCAGGGCGATCTCGTCGTGCACAAGCGCGGACATCTCGGCGGTCGCCGAGGCGACCAACTGGCCGAGACTGCGGTCGGCGCCGACGGCGTTCGCCGTGCTGTTGCCGGGGTCGCTCATCGCTGACTCCCTCTCCATCATCTACGGATCCGATGTCAGATCATGCCGGACTGCCGAGCATTGTGCCCCGCCAGGGGTCTTGTGGGGCTGCCCGCTTCGCACGTGCCGCCGGGAGGTGAACGTTGGTCGTTGCTTCGTCCGCTGATACGCATTCGGGGACGCGCGGCCAATCGGGCAGGGCTCGGGCAGGGCTCGGGCAGGGCTCGGGCAGGGCTCCGGGGCGGCTCGGGCGAGTCAGATCACGCAGGACTGTCGATTCCGTTGCGGGACGCCCCCGCCAGCCCTGCCTTGCGACGGTGCTCCGCCGCCTTCTCCTCGTAGATCGCCGCCATCCGCAGGTGGTACTCGGGATTGTCCTGCTCGTAGATGTCGGGGATGCCGTCCTGGTCCTCGTCGCGCTCCTCGTCCTCGCACAGCGCCCGGTACTTGCGCACCCGCAGCTTGAGCAGAATCCCGGACAGTACGGCGGCGATCAGCGAGCCCATCAGGACCGCGGCCTTGACCTCGTCGGTCAGTGCCGCGTTGCCGGCGAAGGCGAGTTCGCCGATGAGGAGGGAGACAGTGAAGCCGATGCCGGCGAGTGAGGCGACGGCGAGGACGTCCGGCCAGGCGAGGTCGTCATTGAGCTCGGCCCTGGTGAAGCGTGCCGCCAGCCAGGTGCCGCCGAAGACGCCGACGGTCTTGCCCACCACCAGACCGAGGACGACGCCAAGGGTCTCGGGCTTGGTGAAGACATCGGTGAGCGAGCTGCCGGAGACCGTGACACCCGCCGAGAAGAGCGCGAAAAGCGGTACGGCGAGACCCGCGGAAACGGGCCGTACGAGGTGCTCGATGTGCTCGCCGGGGGAGTACTCCTCGCCGTCCCGCTTGGTGCAGCGCAGCATCAGGCCCATCGCGACACCCGCGATGGTGGAGTGGACGCCGCTGTTGTACATCAGCCCCCAGATGACCAGGGCCAGCGGCACGTAGACGTACCAGCCGCGCACGCCTTTGCGCAGCAGCAGCCAGAACACGGCGAGCCCGATCACGGCCCCGCCGAGCGCGGCGAAGTTCAGGTCGTCGGTGAAGAAGACCGCGATGATCAGGATCGCGAAGAGGTCGTCGACGACGGCGAGGGTCAGCAGGAACGCGCGCAGCGCGGACGGCAGCGAGGTGCCGATGACCGCGAGGACGGCGAGCGCGAAGGCGATGTCGGTGGCGGTCGGGACGGCCCAGCCGTCGGTGGAACCGCCGCCGATGACGGCGGTGAGGGTGTAGACGAGTGCGGGCACCACCATGCCGCAGATCGCCGCGATCACGGGGAGGGCGGCCGCCTTGGGGTCGCGCAGCTCACCGGCGACCAGCTCGCGCTTGAGCTCGATGCCCGCGACGAAGAAGAAGATGGCGAGCAGCCCGTCGGCGGCCCAGTGCTGGACCGAGAGGTCGAGGCCGAGGGCGGCCGGGCCCATATGGAAGCTGCGTACGGATTCGTAGCTGTCGCTCAGCGGGGTGTTCGCCCAGATCAGCGCGGCGATCGTGGCTATCAGGAGGAGTACGCCACCGACGGTCTCGGCGCGCAGCGCGTCCGACACGTATGTCCGCTCGGGCAGCGAAAGACGTCCGAGGAACTTGCGGTTGGTGGGGGTGGGCGGCGCGGCCACGTCGTGGGACCTCCGGTCGGGTAGGCAGGGCGGAACACATGCCGACCAGACTTCCCGGCGCACCTAGTTTCTTATCGCGCCATTGACGCGGTCATTAGTTTACCTAAGAGCGCAAGGGCGTATCCGGTGACCCTCACTTTAGGTGCATAAGGGGCGCGTGGCGCGATGCCGCCGGGCCGCCGGGTGCGCGTGCCTGCGGCGCGAACCGCCGCCTCGGGGCGCCGGGTCCAGCTCCAACTCGTACCGCAACCCATGGGGCGCCAACCCGTCCATGGCGAGGGGGTCCGGCCGCCGCGCGGCGGCCGGACCCCTTCCCCCAACGCCGGGTCTCAGTCCTCGCTGGCCGCGCTCGGCAGCTTCGACTGGATCAGGTCCATCACCGACGAGTCCGTGAGCGTGGTGACATCGCCCAGCTGACGATTCTCGGCCACATCACGCAGCAACCGGCGCATGATCTTGCCGGAGCGCGTCTTCGGCAGCTCCGCCACCGGCAGCACCCGCTTCGGCTTGGCGATCGGGCCGAGCGTCGCGCCCACGTGGTTGCGCAGGTCGTTCACGAGGTTCTCGTCCTCGCTCGCCGTACCGCGCAGGATCACGAAGGCAACGATCGCCTGACCGGTCGTCTCGTCCGTCGCGCCCACGACCGCCGCCTCGGCGACCTTCGGGTGCGAGACCAGGGCCGACTCCACCTCGGTGGTCGAGATGTTGTGGCCGGACACCAGCATCACGTCGTCGACCCGGCCCAGCAGCCAGATATCGCCGTCGTCGTCCTTCTTGGCGCCGTCGCCCGCGAAATACTTGCCCTCGAAGCGCGACCAGTACGTGTCGATGAAGCGCTGGTCGTCGCCCCAGATGGTGCGCAGCATCGCCGGCCACGGCTCGGTCAGGACGAGATAGCCGCCGCCACCGTTGGGCACATCGTTCGCCTCGTCGTCCACGACGGTCGCCGAGATCCCGGGCAGCGCGCGCTGCGCGGATCCGGGCTTGGTCTCGGTGACACCGGGCAGCGGCGAGATCATCATCGCGCCGGTCTCGGTCTGCCACCAGGTGTCGACGATCGGGGTGTTGCCGGCGCCGATGTGCTCCCGATACCACATCCACGCCTCGGGGTTGATGGGCTCACCGACCGACCCGAGGATCCGCAGACTGCTCAGGTCGAACTTGGCGGGGATGTCGTCTCCCCACTTCATGAACGTACGAATCGCGGTCGGCGCCGTGTAGAGGATCGTGACGCCGTACTTCTGGATGATCTCCCAGAAGCGGCCCTGGTGCGGGGTGTCGGGCGTGCCTTCGTACATCACCTGGGTCGCGCCGTTGGCCAGCGGCCCGTACACGATGTACGAATGGCCGGTCACCCAGCCGATGTCGGCGGTGCACCAGAAGATGTCCGTCTCCGGCTTGAGGTCGAAGACGGCGTGGTGGGTGTAGGCCGCCTGGGTGAGATAGCCGCCGGAGGTGTGCAGGATGCCCTTCGGCTTACCCGTCGTGCCGGAGGTGTAGAGGATGAAGAGCGGGTGCTCCGCGTCGAAGGCCTCCGGGGTGTGCTCGGCGGACTGGCGGGTGACGATGTCGTGCCACCACACGTCGCGGCCCTCGGCGATCGCTGTGTCCTGGCCGGTACGCCGTACCACCAGGACATGCTCGACCTGCGGGCACTTGGCGACGGCCTCGTCGATCGCGGGCTTGAGCGCGGTCGGCTTGCCGCGGCGGTAGCCGCCGTCCGCGGTGATGACCAGCTTGGCGTCGGCGTCCTGGATACGGGAGGCGACGGCCTCGGCCGAGAAGCCACCGAAGACCACCGAGTGGGCGGCGCCGATACGGGCGCAGGCCAGCATTGCCACAACGGCTTCGGGGATCATCGGGAGGTAGACGGCGACCCGGTCGCCCTTGACGACTCCCAGCTCGGTGAGGGCGTTCGCGGCGCGCGAGACCTCGTCCTTGAGCTCGGCGTAGGTGATGGCCCGGCTGTCGCCGGGCTCACCCTCGAAGTGGAGGGCGACGCGGTCGCCGTTGCCCGCTTCGACATGGCGGTCCACGCAGTTGTACGCGACGTTGAGCTTGCCGTCGGTGAACCACTTCGCGAACGGCGGGTTGGTCCAGTCGAGGGTTTCGGTCGGTTCGGTGGCCCAGGTGAGCCGGCGCGCCTGCTCGGCCCAGAAGCCAAGCCTGTCCGCCTCGGCCTGCTCATACGCCTCCGCCGTCACGTTGGCGTTCGCGGCCAGCTCGGCCGGAGGCGCGAACCGCCGCTCCTCCTTGAGCAGGTTGGCCAGGCTTTCGTTGCTCACGACATCTCCCTTTCCCAGGGCGTCCTATGTGCCTATGTGTCCCAGGCCATAGCTCATCAGCCGACGGGCCGGGACACAAGAGCCTGCCGGAATTGGTTTAGACCTATAGGTGGCCCCTCCTCCCCGGGCGGCGGGAAAGAGGGGCCATACGTTCTCACGGACAGGAAGGGTGAGCGGTTCAGGCACGTGGTTTCGGGGCGTGTGGTTTCAGGCGCGTGGTTTCAGGCGCGTGGTTTCAGGGCGCGTTCTTGAGGACGCGTGGTTTCCGGGGGGCGGTTCAGGCGCGCGCCTTCTGGAGGACCGAGGGGGTGGGGGCGACTCGGTCGAAGACCTCGTCGATCTCATGCTCGTCACTGCTCGCGAGCAGATACGCCTGGGCCTCGCCGACATGGAAGTACATGCCGTGCAGCTCCAGCGTGCCCTCGGCGAGCCGTCTGGCCACCGCCTCATGGGCGCGCAGATGCTCCAACTGCTGGACCACATTCGTCAGACACAGCTGCTCGACAGCGTCGGTCGGCAGCCGCCCGGAGATCCTGGCCCAGGAACGGTGTCGGCTCTTCATCCGCTCCAGGCTCGGCAGCCCGTGGCGCAGCCAGCGCCGCAGCGGGGTCTGGGCGCCCCCGGGCGGAGCGTTCAGCAGGGCCTGCATCGCCCCGCACCCGGAGTGCCCGCAGATGGTGATCGAGTCCACCTCCAGGACATCGACGGCGTACTCGATCGCGGCCGCCACCGAGTCGTCGCTGCTCTCCGCGCCGGGGAGGGGCACCAGATTGCCCACATTCCGTACGGTGAACAGATCGCCCGGACCGCTGGCCGTGATCATGCTGGTGACCAGGCGGGAGTCGGCGCAGGTGAGGAAGAGCTGCGAGGGCCGCTGCCCCTCGCGGGCCAGCCGCGCCAGCTCGTCGCGCACCAGTGGAGCGGTATCGCGCTGGAACGAGCTGAGCCCGTTGGCCAGTTGATGCGGCTTGGCGCGTGGCGGGCGCTCGTCGCAGTGGTGGTTGCGCCAGGGCGTCCAGGGGCGGCAGCAGCCGTGTGTTTCGGAGGCGGGCTCGCTGATCCGTCCCCCTGCCCGGCCGGTGAACTCCACCGTCCCGCCCTGCGCGACATGCGAGATCTGCCAGTCGTGCAGTGCTTCGTACGCGGCATGGTCCATGAACGACCCGTCCAGCTCGATGACGCAGTCGGCCTCCTGGGGGATCTGGCTCAGCATCCGGCTCAGCCGAGGCACGGCGAGGAACGTCAACTGACCGCGCGCCCGCATCCGGTGGACCCCCTCCTGCTCGGCGGAGGTGATCCGGGTCCTGGTCAGTCGGTGCAGCGCGACGGCGACCGCCACCGCGATCCCGATCGCCACGCCTTCCAGTACGCCGGCGATGACGACCGAGGCCAGCGTCACCGTGTACACCAGCATTTCGCGGTTCCGCTTCACGCTGCGCAGATGCGTGATGCTGACCATCTGGACGCCCACGACCATCACCAGCGCGGCGAGGGCCGCCAGCGGGATCAGATCGAGCACGGGCACCAGCAGCAGCGCGGCGACCGCGATCCACATGCCGTGCAGCATCGTGGCGTTACGGCTCACAGCGCCCGCGGACACATTCGCGGCGCTGCGTACGGCGACCCCGGTGACGGGCAGCCCGCCGAGTGCGCCGGAGACGACATTCGCCGCTCCCTGCCCGGCCAGCTCGCGGTCGAGATGAGCGCGCGGAATGCGAACGGCCGGCTCCTTGCGGGCGGCCACCAGCTTGTCGACGGCGACCGCCGACAGCAGTGACTCCACGCTGCCCACCAAGGTGATGGTGAGCACGGCGGCGAGTATGCCCAGCGCCGGCCCCTCGGGCAGCTGGGGCAGGGCGTGGCTGCTCCAGGACGGCAGATCGACGCGCGTCAGGTTCAGCCCGGCGAGCGTGGCGAAGACGGTCGCGCCCGCCACCGCGGCGAGCGCGGCAGGGAGCTTTCGTACGATCCGGCCCGTCCGCCCCGGAATCCGTGGCCACAGCAGCAGTACGGCGACGGTCAGGATGCTGACCGAGAGTGCGGCCGGGTGGAGGCTGGCCAACTGGGCCGGAAGAGCACGGACGTTGTCGACCGCCGAGCTCTGCGGGGTGCTGCCGAGAACGATATGGAGTTGGGCGAGGGCGATCGTGACGCCGATGCCGGCAAGCATGCCGTGCACGATCGCCGGGCTGACGGCGAGGGCCGAACGGGCCACCCGCAGGGCGGACAGCCCGAGTTGGGCGAGTCCGGCGAGAACGGTCATGGCGCAGGTGGTGCGCCAGCCGTACCGCTGGATCAGATCGGCGGTGACGACGGTCAGTCCGGCCGCGGGGCCGCTGACTTGCAGCGGTGCCCCGCCGAGCCGACCGACGACGATGCCGCCGACGGCGGCGGCCACCAGCCCGGCCTGGAGTGGTGCGCCGGTGGCGAGTGCGATGCCGAGGGAGAGCGGCAGCGCGATCAGAAAGACGGAGATCGAGGCGGAGAAGTCGGCGCCCGCGATACGGAATCGACGGCCACCGCCATGGCCGCCGTCGGGCGACGGCGGACTGTGCGGGCGCTGGAAGCGCGAGGCCAGAAACGTACGCGACTTCGTAGGGGACTTGGTACGGGACTTGTTGTGCTTGGTCTTGCGTGAAGGGTCGTCGGTGCGAGTGGGGACGCAGGAAGGCATGGTTCCCGTCTCCTCCGGGGCAGCGCGGTCGCGGAATGGGGGACGCGGCCGTGGGTCACGGCGTGCAGCGGCGGGATACTCAACTCTCGGTAAATGGATCGTAATGCAGAGTAAAGAGTCTGGCATTAATTTCAGGGCAAATAGGGCAGCCTTTCACCCGATCCAGTGATTAATGATTTGAACGCGGCTCGTCGCGCTTCCCTCTCACCACCGCGATGCGAGTTTGTCGGCGCCGTAAGTAGGTCGTCGTACAGACGTATAGGCATACAGCCCAGGAAAGAGGGTGGGCGGATGAAGGCCGCTACGCAGAGGATCGCTGTCGCCGCAGTCGCAACGGCGCTGGTCGCAGGACTCGCCGGCTGTTCCGGTACGGAGGCCCCGTCCGCCCGCAAGCAGGGCGCCCCCCGGGCGAAGCACGGCGCCCCCGGAGCAAGGCACGGCGCTGCGGGCCCCCAGAGTGCGGTACGTCTCATCGGCGACGGCTCGACGGCGTTCACCGGAGCTCAGCCCGGCCTGATGAAGCCACAGCGCCTGAAGCCCGGTCAGGCGCCACCGCAGTTCGTGGTGTTCTCCTGGGACGGGGCCAGCGAGGACGGTCAGAAGCTCTTCTCGCACTTCCGCAAGGTCGGCAGGAAGTACGACGCGACGATGACCTACTTCCTCAGCGGCATCTATCTGCTCCCCGAGGCGAAGGCGAACCTCTACGACCCGCCCCAGCACTTGGCCGGGAGCTCCGAAATCGGCTTCAACAACATCCAGGGCATCAGGGACACCGTGCGTGAGCTGCGCGGCGCCTGGCAGGAGGGCAATGAGGTGGGTACCCACTTCAACGGCCACTTCTGCGGCAAGGACGGCGGGGTCGGCAACTGGTCCGTCGACGAGTGGAAGAGCGAGATCAGTCAGGCCAAGTCCTTTGTGGAGAACTGGAGGACGAACGCCGGCCTGGAGACCGAGCAGCCGCTGCCCTTCGACTACGAGAAGGAGCTCATTGGCGCCCGCACGCCCTGCCTCGAGGGCCGCCCGAACTTTCTCCGTGCCGCGAGCGAGTTGGGCTTCCGCTATGACACCAGCGGCGTCAATGACCAGATCTGGCCCAAGAAGGAACTGGGCCTGTGGGACCTGTCGATGCAACTGGTCCCGGTACCGGGCCGCGCCTTTGAGACGCTCTCCATGGACTACAACTTCATGGTCAACCAGTCGGGGACGGTCAACGGCGACCCGGCGGAGCGCGAGTACTGGGGCAACCAGATGCGCGACGGCCTGGTGCAGGCCTTCAACCGCGCGTACAAGGGCAATCGGGCCCCGCTGATCATCGGCAACCACTTCGAATCCTGGAACGGCGGCACGTATATGCGCGCCATCGAGGAGACGATCGCGACGGTCTGTGTGAAGCGCGATGTGAAGTGCGTGTCCTTCCGGCAGCTCGCCGACTGGCTGGACGCGCAGGACCCGGCGGTCCTCCAGAAGATGCACGGCCTGCGAGTCGGACAGGCCCCGCCGGGCGGCTGGACGGGGTTCCTCGCCGCCCAGCCCGCGGCGAAGCAGGCTGAGCAGCACTGACATCCGCCACGCCCGGGAAGTATGCCGGTCCTGGGGTGCGGTTTCCTCAGCTGGGCTGGGGTACTGCCGAATGCTCGCCGAGCACGAAGCCGGGGTCGACCTGCGCCGCCAGGTTGGCGCCGGTCTTCGCGTTCCCCCAGCTCTCCGCGTTCTTCAGGTGGAAGTGCACCATCTGGCGCGTGTAGCGCTCCCAGTCGCGGTTCTCGTACGAGTCCTCCGCGGCGTTCTGCAGGGCCTGCAGCGACATGCGGTTCTCCGCCTCCAGCAGCTCGAAGCGCGGCGGCCGGCCCTTCTCCATCGCCCTGACCCAGTCGGAGTGCCCGACCGTGACGAGCAGGTCGTCGCCCACCTCCTCGCGCAGGAAGTCCATGTCGTCCTGTCCCTGCACCTTGTTGCCGACGACCTTCAGCGCGACGCCGAAGTCCCGTGCGTACTCCTTGTACTGGCGATAGACGGAGACGCCCTTGCGAGTCGGTTCGGCCACCAGGAACGTCATGTCGAAACGCGTGAACATCCCCGAGGCGAAGGAGTCCGAGCCCGCGGTCATGTCGACGACCACATACTCGTCCGGGCCGTCGACCAGATGGTTGAGGCAGAGCTCGACCGCTCCGACCTTGGAGTGGTAGCAGGACACCCCCAGGTCGGACTCCGTGAAGGGGCCCGTCGCCATCAGACGGATGTCCCCGTCGTCGAGGCGGACGGTGCGGGCACAGGCCTCGTAGACCGGGTTGTCCTCATTGACGCGCAGCAGCCGCGAGCCCTCGCCCGGCGGCGTGGTCTTGATCATCGTCTCGGCGGAGGCGACCCGGGGGTTGGAGCCGCGCAGGTAGTCCTTGATGAGCGGCAGATGCGCTCCCATCGCGGGCAGCGTGGCGGTCTCCGCCTCGTCGAGACCGAGTGCGGCCCCCAGGTGCTGGTTGATGTCGGCGTCCACCGCGACGACGGGGGCTTCATTGGCGGCCAGGTGGCGGATGAAGAGCGAGGACAGCGTGGTCTTGCCGCTGCCGCCCTTCCCCACGAAAGCGATCTTCATGTTCACCTAGGGTAGCGGTATGTGTGCATGGTGTGGTCGAGGTGCGTGAACAAGACCACTCCAAGGTGGGACGCGCCCCGCGGGCGCGTAGCCTCGCTACCTATGAGTACGAATGCCTCGTCGGTCGACCCCCTCGCCGCTCTCGGCTCCCTGCCGGGCGTCGCCGACTCCGTGGACTCCGTACGCAAAGCCGTCGACCGCGTCTACGGGCACCGGGTCATACGGCGCCGCAGTAATGAGGTCACCTCGGAGGCGGCACTGCGCGGAGCGCGCGGTTCCGCCGCGCTGTCCGGAGCGGACTGGGCCCTGGAGGAAGTACGCAGGCGTACCGACTTCGGAGTCGAGGCCGAGGCGCGTACGGTCGGCGCGGCGCTGCGGCTGACCGCCGAGGCCGGTCAACTGCTCTCGATCTGGCGGCAGTCGCCGCTCCGGGTGCTGGCCCGGCTGCATCTGGTCGCGGCAGGCGGCGCCGGTGATGACGAGGCGGTGGGCCGTCCGCGCCTGGCGGGCGAGGCGGTCGACGAGCCGCTGATCGAGGCGCCGCTGCCGGGCGCGAGCGAGGTGGCCGGCCGGCTGGACGGCCTGGCGGAGCTGATCATCGTGGGAAGTTCCGCGCCGGCGCTGGTGACGGCGGCCGTGGTGCACGGCGAGCTGCTGGCGCTGCGCCCCTTCGGCTCGTACAACGGCCTGGTCGCGCGGGCGGCTGAGCGCATTGTGCTGATCGGCAGCGGACTCGACCCCAAGTCGATCTGCCCGGCCGAGGTCGGCCACGCGGAGCAGGGGCGGGCGGCGTACGTCGCGGCCTTCGAGGGCTATCGGTCCGGAACGCCGGAGGGCATGGCCGCCTGGATCGCGCACTGCGGACGTGCGGTCGAGCTGGGAGTCCGGGAGTCGACGGCGGTGTGCGAGGCGCTGCAGCGCGGCGCTGCCTGAACTGCCTCTGAAAAAGCCCCTGAACAGGGTTGCGGCGGTACCAATGGGTGGTACCGCCGCTGGCACGTCCGCCGAGTTACCATGCGTCCTCGAATATTTGCCCATCAGGTCGGGAACTTCTGCCCGTCACCTGGTGCGGCTGGCCCGTAATCGACGGGTCGACGTCGCGTGGGTGCTCAGTTTTCATGCTTCGGTCCGTGGGCCTTCATGCGTTAAAGGTGATCCTTTCGGATGTCCTTGGTCTCGCGGGCCGTTAAGTCCTTTCTACTCCTGCTCGCGGTGAAGCGGAACCCCTGGCCACGCATCTTTACTTTTAGGTTCAAATACGGGCGAATTACTATACGGCGGTGGTCTGCGCGGCTGCGGTGCGCCGACGGCTGGCGTACCAGACCAGGCCGGCCGTGGCGGCGGCCGCACCCACCGCGGCCGCCGCGACCAGAGCGGGGCGCGGCGGCATGGAGAACGCGGGCAGCCGCTGCTTCAGTTGCACCGGGCGATTGAAGACGAGAATCGGCCAGCCGCGCGCGGTCGCCTCGCGGCGCAGTGCGCGGTCCGGATTTACGGCGTACGGATGGCCGACAGACGCCAGCATCGGGACATCGGTGGCCGAGTCGCTGTATGCATAACAGCGGGCCAGGTCGTATCCCTCGGACGCGGCCAGCTCCTTGACCGCTTCCGCTTTGGTCGGCCCGTACGCGTAGTACTCCACTTCGCCCGTGAAGCAGCCGTCGCCGCCGACCACCATGCGGGTGGCCACCACCCGGTCCGCGCCGAGGAGCTCGCCGATCGGCTCGACGACCTCCGCGCCGGACGTGGAGACGATGACGACGTCGCGGCCGGCCGTGTGGTGCTCCTCGATGAGCGACGCGGCCTCGTCGTAAATGATTGGGTCGATCAGGTCATGGAGGGTCTCGGCGACGATCTCCTTGACCTGCTGGACGTTCCAGCCCTTGCAGAGCGCGGAGAGGTACTGACGCATCCGCTCCATCTGGTCGTGATCGGCGCCGCCCGCGAGAAAAACGAACTGGGCATAGGCGGTGCGTAGTACGGCGCGCCGGTTGATCAGCCCGCCTTGGTAGAAGGACTTGCTGAAGGTCAGAGTCGATGACTTCGCAATGACCGTCTTGTCCAGGTCAAAGAAGGCAGCTGCGCGAGGCAAGGAGTGGTTTTCCACGAGCCTGAGCATAGGTGCCCGCCATTCGGCGTACGCTCGGGCGCGTGGGTTTGCCTGAGAAGGCTCTCGGGTACACCATGGAAGTCACGGATCGTTCGCGACCGTGCTAACCCGGTCCGGCTCCTCCCCCCCCGAGTCGGCCGGAGAGACGACCCCCGCTCTCCCCCCCGGCGGGGGTCGTCGCATGTCCGGACGCCTTTCGTCCGCCTTCTGCGATCGACTCCGATCATTCCTCCCCTCCGCGGGCCGTGTCCGCTGCCAGGTTCCGCATACCCCGACTCGTCACTGAGCGTAGCGGTTGCGCTGCTCTCCGAGAGTCACCGGTATGGGCTATGGGGATATTCACAAGTGGCTAGTTGTCCACAGTTTTTCAGCAAGATCCACACGATTTTCCGGTGCGCTGCACGGTGATTCCACCCGCGTAGTTCGCGGGCCGAAGGAATCGCAGATCTCGCCTCCAAGTGAGATCGAAGTAAGAGGGGCGTGGAGATCGTGGCTGGATCTATCACATCGCAACGGCCTCCGGTCGCCGAAGGGCGCCGGGACGGGCCGCTGATCGTCACTGAAGACCTGGAACTGCTCGACGATCTGCTGCGGCTGTGCGCCGCGGCCGGGGCCGAGCCTGACGTCCACCATTCGGTGCCGGAGCGACGGGGAAGCTGGGAGGGCGCTCCACTGGTCCTGGTCGGCGACGACGCGGCCGCGCGCTGCCGGGGAGCGACCCGCAGACGCGGTGTGCTGCTCGTGGGGCACGACCAGGACGACCCGGATGTCTGGCGGCGGGCGGTCGAGATCGGGGCGGACTGCGTGCTGCGGCTGCCCGATGCGGAGAGCTGGCTCGTCGACCGGATCGCCGATGTGGTCGAAGGGGTCGGGCGGCAGGCGCTGACCGTCGGAGTGATCGGCGGACGGGGCGGCGCCGGTGCATCAACGCTGGCCTGCGCGCTCGCGGTGACCGCGGCCCGGGACGGCCGTCGCACCATGCTCGTCGACGGCGACCCGCTGGGCGGAGGGCTCGACGTGCTGCTCGGCGGAGAGCAAGCGGACGGCAGACGATGGCCGGATTTCGCCGCCTCCAAGGGACGGGTCGCCGGCGGGGCGCTCGAGGAGTCGCTGCCCGAGCTGCACGCGCTGCGGGTGCTCAGCTGGGACCGCGGCGATTCGGTGGTGATTCCGCCGGAGGCGATGCGGTCGGTCCTGGCCGCGGCGCGCAGACGCGGTGGGGTGGTGGTCGTGGATCTGCCGCGGCGGGTCGACGAAGGCGTGGCGGAGGCCCTGGCCCAGCTGGATCTCGGGCTGTTGGTGGTGCCGGGCGAGCTACGAGCCGTCGCCGCGGCGAACCGGGTGGCGTCGACAGTGGGCATGGTGCTCCAGGACCTGCGGGCGGTCGTGCGCGGGCCGTACGCCGCCGGGCTGGACGAGCAGTGGGTGGCGGACGCCCTCGGGCTGCCATTGGCGGGTGAACTGCCCGCGGAGGCCGGACTGTTGGCGGCGCAGGACGGGGGCGCTCCGCCGGGAGCCAGTGGGCGCGGGCCGCTGGCGAGGTTCTGTACGGCCTTCTGGGAGCGGGCGCTGGCCGGGGGCGGGGTCTCATGAGCGCCGGGCTGCTGGAATCGGTACGACAGCGGCTCGCGGAGAGCGGGGCCGAGCCGACGCCGGCCAGGGTGGCGGCCGCCCTGCGGGCACATGGGCGGCTGCTGGGAGACGCTGAAGTACTGGGCGGCACCCAGGAGTTGCGATGCGAGCTGGTGGGGACGGGGCCGCTGGAGCCGCTGCTGGCCGATCCGTCGGTGACGGACGTGCTGGTGTCCGCGCCCGATCGGGTGTGGGTGGACCGGGGCCGCGGGCTCGAGCTCACCGAGGTGACGTTCGCGGATGCGGCGTCGGTGCGCAGGCTGGCACAGCGGCTTGCGGCGGTTGCCGAGCGGCGACTGGATGACGCCAGGCCGTGGGTGGACGCCAGGCTGCCGGACGGCACACGGATGCATGCCGTGATCCCGCCGGTGGCGGTCGGCTCGACGTGTCTCTCGCTGCGGGTGGTGCGGCTCAGGGCGTTTTCGGTGGGCGAGCTGGTGACGGCGGGGACGGTGCCGCCGGGCGGGGACCGGGTGCTGCGGGCGCTGATCGAGGCCCGGCTGTCCTTCCTCATCAGCGGTGGCACGGGATCAGGCAAGACAACCTTGCTCTCGAGCCTGCTGGGGCTGGTGGGGGAGCGTGAGCGGATCGTGCTGGCCGAGGACTCGGCGGAGCTCAGGCCGGACCACCCGCATGTGGTGCGGCTGGAGTCGCGTACGGCGAATCAGGAGGGTGCCGGCCGGGTGACGCTGCGGGATCTGGTGCGGCAGGCGTTGCGAATGCGGCCCGACCGGCTGGTGGTGGGGGAGGTGCGAGGAGCCGAGGTGACTGAGCTCCTGGCCGCTTTGAACACCGGTCACGAGGGCGGCTGCGGGACTGTGCACGCCAATGCGGCGGCGGATGTGCCGGCGCGGCTGGAGGCGCTGGGGACGGCCGCGGGGCTCGACCGGGCGGCGCTGCACAGCCAGTTGGCCGCGGCCCTCTCGGTGGTGGTCCATCTCGTACGGGACAGGGGCGGGCAGCGGCGGATCGCTGAGGTGCATGTGCTGGAGAGGGACCAGGCGGGGCTGGTGGTGACGGTGCCCGCGCTGAGGTGGGGCGCGGAGGCGTTCGCGTACGAGCGGGGCTGGGAGCGGCTGCGGTCCCTGATCGGGGGTTCGCTGTGATGGCGGGTGACCCGGTGTACGCGGCCGCGGTGTGTGCGGGTGCGGCGGCGTGGCTGACGGTCGGCAGGGAGCAGGGGCTGCGGCGGGCGCGGCTGCTCCTCGCGGGCGGCGGGCCGGTGGAGTTGCCGCCGAGGTGGTCCTGGCAGCGGCTGCGGCCGGTGGTCCGGCTGTGGCGGGAGTGGCTGTGCCTGCCGGCGGCGCTGGTCCTCGCGGTGCTGGGGAAGTCGGTGCTGCCGTTGGTCGCGGGAGCGGTGGCTGTGCCGCTCGTGAGGAGGCGGTTGCGGGCCCGGGAGCGGAGGCGGGAGCGGGAGCGGCGGGCTGAGGGCGTCATCGCGTTGTGCGGTGCGGTCGCGGGCGAGCTGCGGGCGGGGTTGCAGCCGGGGCAGGCGCTGCTGTTCGCCGCCAGATCCACCGGGGTGCTGGGCGGAGCGGAGGCCGCGGTGCTGGCGGCGGCGCGGTTCGGGGGCGATGTGCCTCAGGCGCTTCGGGAGGCGGCCAGGCAGCCGGGAGCGGACGGTCTTGCCGGGGTCGCGGCCTGCTGGCGGGTGGCCGTGGACAGCGGGGCGGGTCTGGCCGCTGGGCTCGACCGGCTGGAGGCGGCTCTGCGGGCCGAATGGGGCCAGCGGCAGGAGCTGCGGGCCCAGTTGGCGGGTGCGTGGTCGACCGTCGTCCTGCTGGCGGTGCTTCCGCTGATCGGCCTGGCGATGGGCTGGGCACTGGGCGCCGATCCCCTCGGGGTGCTGCTGCACACCGCTGCGGGCCTGGTGTGCCTGTTGGTCGGCGGGCTGCTGGAGGCGGCCGGGTTCTGCTGGGCCATGCGGATCGTACGGGGCAGGGAGGAGACATGACCGGGGACGCCGTCCACAGGCTGGGGGCAGCGGTGTGGGTTCTGGCCGCAGTGGCCTGCCTGGGCTTGGTGGTCGCGGGACGACGGCGCGAGCGCAGAGTTCGCAGGCGGATCGAGGCGCTGCTGGCGGTGGAGTACGAACGACTGCGGTGGCGGCCCGACTGCGGCGCCTGGGCGAGGCGCTGGGTGGCTCCGCTGGGCGCGGTGATCACCGGCTATGTCCTGGTCGGCGGGGTGATCGGCACCGTTGTCGGGCTCGCCGGGGCGTATGGCGTGTGGCGTTGGCAGCGGAGCCGTAAGCCTGCTGCGGACGCCGGGGACCGTGTGTCGGGTCGTCAACTACCGCTCGCCGCCGATCTGCTGGCGGCCTGCATCTCCGCAGGGGCTGGTCCGCGCGAGGCGGCGGAGGCGGTCGGGGAGTCGCTCGGCGGGCCGGTCGGCGAACGGCTGGCGCGGGCGGCCGCCGAACTGCGGCTCGGCGGTGAGCCGGCACAGGCCTGGGGTTGGTTCGGACAGATACCGGGCGCGGCGGCGCTGGCCCGCTGTCTGGAGCGGGCCGACTCCACAGGGGCACCGGCGGCGGAGCCCGTGTCCCGATTGGCCGAGCGCTTCCGGGCGGACCAGGCCCGGGCGGCCGCGGCGCAGGGCCGGAAGGCGCAGGTCCTGATCACCGCTCCGGTGGGGCTCTGCTTCCTGCCCGCCTTCCTGGCGGTCGGGGTGGCCCCGGTGGTGATCGGCCTGGCCGACGGATTGTTGAACGGCAACTGAACGAAATCTCTTGGGGGTTGGTTGGTATGTGGAATTCGTTGCGGGGCTGGGTGCGCGGGTTGACGCGCAGGATGCGCAGGGACGAAGGGATGACCACGTCCGAGTACGCAATGGGGACGATCGTTATCTTGGGTACCTGAATGACGTCAGGCATGTAAGGCAAGTAGGGTAGTTCTGTACTTGCCTTAACGGTATCCAAGGGGTGTTAGGCACGTTGGCTACGTCTGCTGTTCTACACCGGCACTACCGAGCTGAACGGGCCATATCGGGGGACGGGTCTACGTACTGGGTCGTCGTCACCGAAGCCTTCGAGCTGCACATCGAGGCGTGCGCCTGGCTGGCAGGGCGCAAGGACCGGGCCTACAACACCCAGCGCACGTACGCCGGCCGGATCGCCCTGTACCTCTCGTACTGCACCGAGAACGCGGTCGACTGGAGCCGTCCCTCCTTGGCGCAACTCATGGCGATGATGCGGTGGCTGGTCGATGAGCCGCTGCCGCCGAAGGGCCGCCGCTCGGCTGCTGAGCCGCGTTTCCGCGACAAGGGCACGGCGAACAAGATCATGGGCACGGTCGGGGAGTTCCTGACGTGGTCCGCGCTTCAGGGCTGGGTCCCCCCGAGTGTGGTCAGCCAGCTCGTGCAGCCGAAATTCCTGCACTACGCCCCGCCCGGGTTCGATCCGGGCGAAGACGGCCAGCACCGCACGATCCAGGCGCGAAGGATCAAGTACCGCGTCGCGGTGCCGGGTTACGAGTGGCTGTCCGACGACCAGATCAACCAGGTCCTCGACTGCACGACGCACGCCCGCGACAGGTTCCTGGTGGCCCTGCTGGCGGTCACCGGTATGCGTATCGGCGAGGGCCTGGGGCTGCGGCGTGAGGACATGCATTTCCTGCCCGACTCCACCTCGCTCGGCTGCCGGGTCGAGGGACCGCACGTGCATGTGCGGCGCCGTCTGAACAGCAACAACGCGTACGCCAAGTCGCACTATCCGCGGTGGATTCCGGTGGAGGCCGACACCGTGGAGCAGTACGCCGCCTACCGCTACGAGCGCGACGCGGTACCGGAGGCCGAGGGCTGCGACATGGTGTTCGTGAACCTGTTCCGCGCCCCGCTCGGCGAGCCGATGAAGTACCCCAGCACGTATGAGCTGTTCAAGCGGCTCGCGACCCGCGCCAGGTTCCGCGCCCGCCCGCACATGCTGCGGCACTCGGCGATCACCCGGTGGCTCCGCAACAAGGTGCCCCGGGACGTGGCCCAGAACATGGCCGGACACCAGTCGCCGCAGTCGATGGACCCCTACACCCACGCAACCGACCAGGACAAACGCGACGCCGTCAAGCTGGTGGCCGCCAAGAGGAAGGAAGCCCGTCAGTGACGGTGTCCGGCAACGTCGTCCCGCTCCACCAGCCCCGGCGGGACGCCGACCAGGCGGCTCACGGTCTGCCGCGAGGGGTCCTCACCGAGTGGACCGCGTGGCTGCGCGAACAGACCGGGCCCGGCTGGCGGCCCGGCGAATGGGACGACAACACCCACCTGTTCAGCGGCGACGTCGACCACGCGGGCACGGCCGTCTACCGGTGCGATGTGGCCGCCTGCGACGCGCTCACCCGCACCCGGCGGGGCCTGTGCGCCACCTGCGAGAAGACCCACCGCGCCGGCAGCCTGGGGCTGAAGGAGTTCAAGGCCACCTACGTGCCGGACCGCAACCGGGTGATCTCCGGTGAGCGGGCCGACTGCCGTGTGACGGGGTGCCCCCGGGACTCGGTCCTGTGGGGCCTGTGCAACGCGCACGGCTCGCTGCGGCACAAAGATCTGCAGCGCGACCCCGACTCCGAGTTGGAGGCGTGGGTCGAGCGGCAGACACCGTACGGGCCGTCGCCTGCCTGCCGGGTCGCGGGCTGCCGCTACGACGCTCGGGCCACCTGGGGGCTGTGCGGCATACACCAGAGCCGCTGGAAGAAAGCCACTACCGTCTCCCGGGGGCGTCGGTCCGCGCCGACATCAGCGTGGCTGGACCGCCAGGCACCGTTCCTGAACGTCCACCAGTTCTCCCTGGCCCCGCTGCATCCGGTGGCCCGCGTAGAGATGCTGTACGCGCTGCAGCAGCGCGACGAACGCGGCCAGAAGATCGACCCCGTGGCCGTCCGCCAGGCCGTCTCGCACCTCGCGGAGCGGGTCGACTCCATCGCCACCGCCGAGGCCGAGCGGTTGCCGAGCGGGACGCAGGCGAACGTGGACGCGCTCCTTCGGGAGACGCACCGCATCTTGCGCTCGGCGTTCGACCGCTTCGAGGGGGTCGATCCGACCAGCAGGGATGTGCTGGACCTGTCCGAACTGGGCGTCAAGAGCCTGCGCGGGGGCACCACTCAACGGCCGCTCGGCCTGGACGTGACGGACATCCGCCAGCCGTGGCTGCGGCGGATCCTGGTCACCTGGATCTTTGAGACGAAGCCGAACACCACCGAGTCCAGACGGGGGCTGCGGGTGTGCGAGGCGGTCTCCCGGGCCCTGGATGCCCGGCCTGGTGGCGGCATGGACCCCGCCAAGCTGGTGTTCGCCGACATGAACGCCGTGGTCGACACCTTCCGCCAGCTGCCCAAGCTGGACGGCGGGGCCATGTCGAGCAAACAGCGCGGTGCCCTGCTGTCGTTCTTCTTCAAGATCCTCGACTACAACCGGGCCGCGGGTCACCTGGACGGCATGTCGGCGAGCTTCGCGAGGCACTCCAGCCACGTCATCAAGGGCGAGGAGGTCGACGAGGACGAGGCCGGCAAGGCCCTGCCGGAGTCCGTCATCGCCCAGCTCGACGATTACGTGGACCTGCTGGGTCAGGGCATGACCCACGGAAAGATGACGCCCGAGCAGGTCCAGGCGATGGCCCGCGCGATCTACGAGCTGCTGCGGGACACCGGCCGGCGGCCCTACGAGATCGCCGAGCTGCGGACGAACTGCCTCGAACATGCCGACGGTGAATGGCTGCTGATCTGGGACAACCGCAAGGGACGGCGCCTGAACCGGCGCTTGGAGCTTGAACACGACACCGTGGAGAGCATCCGCACGTGGCGGGCTGTGCGCGACACGCTCGACCTGCCCACGGGCAGCGAGGGGTTCCTGTTCCCGCCGGCCGGTGAGAACGGCATCATCCGTCACCTGGTGCCCGAGCAGATCTCGTCGATGATCCGCAAGTGGGCCGACAGCGTGCCCGTCCTGCTGTCCGAGGAGTTCGACAAGAACGGTGACCGGGTGCCGTTCGAGCGCTCGCTGATCTACCCGTACGCCTTCCGCCACTCGTTCTGCCAGCGGTACGCGGACGCCGGGGTACGAATCGAGGTGCTGCGGGAGCTCATGGATCACAAATCCATGCAAACCACCCAGCGGTACTACAAGATCAGTCACAAGCGGAAGCGGGAGGCGGTCAACGTGATGCGCCTGCACACCGTGGACCGCAGGGGCAAGTCCGCTCCGATGACATCAGCTACCGCGTACGAGGCCCGCTCGGTGGCGGTGCCGTTCGGCAACTGTACCGAACCCTCCAACGTCAAGGCGGGCGGAAAGGCATGTCCGATCCGGTTCCAGTGCGCCGCCTGCCCCTTCTACCGGCCGGACCCGTCCTATCTGCCCGTCATCGAGGACCACATCCGCTCGCTGAAGGCCGACAAGGAGATGGCGGTCATGATGGAGGCGGACGAGTTCGTGGTGAGGAACCTGGACGACCAGATCACGGCCTTCAAGGGGACCACCCGGACACTGCGGAAGCTGATGGAAACCATGGGACAGGACGAGCGGGACGAGGTCGAGCAGGCGTCGGCCGTCCTGCGCAAGGTGCGGGCCGTCCAGGGGCACGGCTCCGTGTCGCTGCCCATGCCCGGTTTCCCCGGCCAGCGTGGCGGGAGCACGGCATGAGCGAGGTGAAGCGGACCCCCGGCGACGTCCTGCGCGAGACCCGCAAGAAGGACAGCCAGACCAAGCGGGCCAAGGTGCTGGCCACAGTGGACGCGATGAAGGCCAGGGGCGAGACGGTCACCTTCCTCGCCGTCGCCCGCGCCGCAGGCGTCTCCAGGTGGCTCGTCTACGCCGAAGGCGTCCGTGAGCACATCGAGGCCGCCATGAAGAGCCAGACCAAGGCCGAGCGCCGAACGAAGCAGGCCGGCCGGGACGCCTCTGCGGCGAGCCTGGCCACCGATCTGGCACTGGTCCGCGAGGAGAACAAGGCCCTGCGCGACGAGCGTGACCGCCTCAAGAAGGCCGTCCAGCGCTCGCTGGGCGCCCAACTCGACCAGGCCGGGACCAAGGAACTGACCGCGCGGGTCAACGAGCTTCTGGCGGCCGTGGAACGAATCACTCTGGAACGCGATGAGATACGCGCTGAACGGGACGAGCTGAAGCGCAAGCTCACCGAGGCCGAGGACGACCTGACTGCCGCCCGCGAGGCGGGCAAGCGGATGCTCAAGCAGATCAACCGCACCTGACCCGGCACGATAGAGGCGGCCCGGCGGTTGTCGCCGCCGGGCCGTTCAGTGCACCGGGGGTCAGGCCGAGGCGGTGGACTGATCCGAGGTCAACTCGGCGATCTGGGCCTCCAGGTCCGCGATCCGCTCGGCTTGTCGCCGCATTGTCCCCTGGTTCTTCACGACCTTGCTGCCCAGCCTCTCCACGCCGCTGAAGGTGCGGATGCCGCCTTCGGCGGCCTCCGCCATCTGCCCGAACGCATCCGCGTCGAGGCTGTTGGGGTTGCCGGCCTCGAACGAGCAGGCCCGGTGCATGTCGCCCATGTAGGCCACGGCCTTGCGGCAGGCGAGCAACGCGTCGCGGGCGCCGAACTCGTCGCCCTGGCCCAGCTTGTGGAAGCGCGTCACCCTCGCTCCGCGCCTGAGCGGGTCGCGGGAGGCCATGAACTGCTCCAGCCGGTGCCCGAGCACATGGGCGGCGACCCGGGCCTTGGGCACCGCACGCCGCAGGCGGCGGTCGGGGATGCCGGTGCCGCGGGAGATGTCCGTGTAGGACAGTTCACGGCCCGCGTTGGGCCCGAGCCACAGCAGGACGTCGATGGCGTCCTGCTCCAGCTGGGAGGGGGTGTCACTGTCGCGCTTGCGGCTCATCCCAGCTTCCTCTCGCTCTCGTCCAGGAACGCCTGTAGAGCCTCGTCGTTCAGCGCCGTGTAGGGGCTGGCGGCCAGGTCGCGGATGAAGGCGATGGCCGCCTCCGACGCGGTGCACAGGTCGGTGATGGCCCGGCTGCGGTCGCCGGTGAAGTGCACCTGGTGACGCTGCAGCAGCGACAGTGCCCGCAGCGTGGCGAGGCGGACCTCGGTCATCTCGGTGAAGACCTGCAGAGCCACGTCGGGTTCGGACTGTTCTCGCGATGTGGCTCGGACGGCCCGCTCGACATCCGCGGTATCCGCCTCCCGTGCCTGACGGTCCGGGTGTGCTTCCTCCACATCACACGCGCGCTCGTTCTTTTCGGCCGCCTTGCGGGCTGCGACACGGTCTTCGAGGTCCGCTCGCATCTCGCGCCGTTCGAACTCCGCCAGCGCTTCCTGGGCGGCGGCACGGGTGGTGGCGTCGGCCAGGATCGCCGTCTTCAGCGCCTTCGGCTGCTGAGCGACGTAGACGGGGGAGCCCGGCTTGATTCCGGCCCGCATCGCTTCCTGCTCGATCGCCTGCCGTCGCTCGCCGTTGTTCATGCGAGCTTCGTAGCTGCGGTAGTAGCCGTGCTCGCCGAAGAACGGCACTTCCTCCTCGTCCGGGAGATCAACGTGAACGCCAGGCGCCAGCTTGTGAAACGGGAGAACGATGCCGTCGTCAGCCGCACGTTTCCATGCTTCGTGGAAGGCCATGATCCGCTTGGCGCTGCTTCCCGACCGGCTCGCGAATTCCCGGGCGCTGATGCGCCGGAAAACGTTTCGGTCGAAACGTTTCGTGGACTCCTGTCCGAATCCGATGCCGTGGCCCTCGTCGGGTTCGACGCGGCGGGCGATCAAGAGCGCTCGGGCCCAGCCGCCTTTGCGGTCGTGGGCGGCGAACTCTTCGATATCAGCGCTGAGGCGATCCTCGCCGTCGTCTGCTGCGGTCGGCTCCATCACACACCCACCAGATCGCGGGCCTCGGCCCGGCTGTCGGCGGCAGTCATCTGGTCGTCGAGGACCCTGACCCTGATCCACGTGGCGAGGACGTCCAGGGTCCCCAGAACTTCCTTGCAGGCGACCCTCTGTTCGTCGGTGAAGGCCAGTGAGGCGGACGGCGGGTAGCGGCTCATGAAAGCGGCCCCCTGGTCACTGAGCCGCACCAGGTCCCGGGCCACGGCCGCAGCCTTGTCGGACCTCCCCCCACCGCACCCCGGGCCGCGGGTCTCACGGTCCCGGCGACGCTTTTCGTCCATGACCCGCTTCAGGGCGTCGTGCACCTCCGCCTTCTTCTCCACTAGGTCCCGAAGAGCCTGGTCACGCTCCTGGGGTGGCAGGGAGCCGAGATAGTCGGCCAGGGTCGTGTCGCTGGAGGGGTCCAGCAGATCCCGCAAGGCCGGCTCCACCCCCAGGGCACGGCGGTACTGGGGCACGCTGACGCGGCCGGCGCCCGCCTCGCGCGCTTCCTGCAGCAGCGAGCGGAGGGTGCTGTAGCCCTCGTCGTACGGCTTGCCGGAGGTGGTCAGGCGGGCGCCTTCACGAAGCGCGCTGTAGCTGACGTGGACGCCGCTGTCGGCCACGATCTGCCGCACGGGCGGGGTGCACATGCGGGCGGTGTGACGGTACTGCCGGGCCGTCTTGGGGTTCAGGCTGATCTCGTCGCAGTACCGGTCGAAGGCGCTGTCCGGGCCGCCCGGGGCCGTGACGGACAGCAGCTTGTCGCCGATCACCAGCCGGTTCTCGCAGCCCTCGTTCATCAGCCGACGGCCCTCGCGCACGTCCTGGTCTGTGTAGCTCATACGGATGTCCCATCGCAGACAGTTCGACGGGCGCGGAGTGTAATCAGATGAACACGTCACTCCGGTGCATCAACTTGGTTCATGTGGAGCCAAGTTGACGCACCGGAGGCGCGGATGGGCGACATCGATCCGTCGTTGTGCTCGTACGACTACACCCATGTGGGCGACAGCAAGCGCCGCCCACGACCGCTGAGCCGTCGGCCAGCGCCAGCTCGGGGGTGCTCCCCGCGGGTCAGAGGTCGCTTCTCCGGTCTGCCCGCGCACCAGCTGGGTGCACAGCTCTCGCCGTGCTGCCCGACGCCCCTCAGGGCTTCACGAACGATCCCGAGCTGATCGGCGACCTGGGAAATCGAACGGACCTTCTGACCCGTCTCCTGACGTATCTCGAACGCGAGCCGGACAGCCTGCTCCCGCTCAGCGGAATACTTCCTCGGCGCTGGCATGGCTCCAACCCTTCCAGGGTTCAGAGCCTTCAAAGAAGCCGGGGCGGCTGATGCCGTGACGCAGTTCCGGATCACATGCCTTGCCGGCGGAACTGTGCGACGGCCCCCACGAAGAGTGCCCCGGTGAAGAGGCCGAAGACGAGGACCGCGGTCCCGGGCGCCATACGCTGGGAGGCCTCGGCGAGGAAGGCCCCCTCATCGCCTGCGATGTTCGACATCGAAGTGCCCGCGGCGAACGGCAGATACTTCGCGGCCTGCGCCAGCCACGGAGAGTCGGCGAACAGGCCGCCCGTCCTGACCATGGGCTCGAGCACGTAGGGGATCGCCACCAAGGAGACGGTGCCGACGGCCTGTGAGCGGAACACGACGGTGATCGCAATGCCGATCAGGGTCCAGCACACGGTCTGCAGCAGCAGGCCGCCATGGAGCACGATCAGGTCTCCGTATGAAACACCCGAGATCAGCTCCGCCGGCAGGGTGGCGCTCGCCACGATCCAGGACACTGCGGTGGCGCACCCCGTCACCGCCAGCGCGAATCCGCCGGCCACGAGTGCCTTCGCCGCGACGGCCCGGCTGCGAACGGGAGTCACGGCGAGCGTCGCCCTGATCGTGCCATGCCGGTAGTCACCTCCCATGGCGAGTGCCCCGAAGACCCCGGCTGCGAGGGGGGCGAACGAAGCCTTATTGATGACCGCGACCAATGCTTCTTGGGCGGTGACGGCTATCTCTTCCGACTGGAACTCGGTGACGGTGAAGGCATAGCCCCAGGCCGCAAGGGCAGTCACCGCGACCGCTGCGGCTGCGAGCAGCCACGTCGATGTCAGGGTGGTCAGGCGCACCCACTCATACCGCACAGGCCTGTTCACCGGGCACCCGCCTTCTCATCCGTCACGTATTCCACACTCGCCGCCGAGGCGCGCAGGAATGCCTCCTCCAGCGTCGCTTCGGCGACCGTCAGCTCTGTGACGATGACGTTCTCGGCAAGCGCCGTGGCTGCGATCTCCCGCTGCGTGAGCTCCTTGACCAGCAGACAGCCGTCCGCGCTGGACTCGACGTCCGCGCCGAGCCGTAGTAGTGCGCGGCGGAGCTGGTCCGGTGAGTCCGCCCGTACTCGGACGGCTCCCCCGTCGTATCCGCGCTTGAAGTCGGCGAGGGTGCTGTCGCAGATGAGACGCCCCTTGCCGATCAACACGACCCGCTCAGCCAGCTCGTCCAGATCCGACATCTGGTGGGAGGAGACGAAGACGGCGTTGCCCGCTGCCGCGTACTCCTTGAGGAAGGTGCGCAACCACCGCATGCCCTGCGGGTCCATACCGTTACCGGGCTCGTCGAGGATGAGGACGTCGGGGGAGCCGAGTAGCGCGCAGGCGAGGCCCAGCCGTTGCAGCATGCCCAGGGAGAAGCCCTTCGGCCGGTGCCGCGCGACAGGGAGGAGCCCCACGAGGTCGAGGACTTCGTCGATGCGTTTTTCCGGGATGCCGATACCTCGGGTGAGCATGCGTAGATGTGCGCGCACGGAACGCCCGGGGTGGTAGGCCCTTGTCTCCAGCAGTGCTCCGACGCGCTGCGCCGGATCGGCCAGTTCCGAGTAGCGCTGACCGTCGAAGAGTGTCCTGCCGCTTCCCCGCTCCAGCTCGAGCATGAGCCGCAGGGTTGTCGACTTCCCCGCGCCGTTGGGCCCCAGGAATCCTGTGACCGCCCCGGGTTCCACGGTGAAGCGGAGCCCGTCCACTACCACCTTCTCACCGAATGTCTTCGAGAGAGCGTCGACTTGAACCGTTGCCACTATTCCCCACTCCCCGGCGATGCACCGGAACACCCGTCAAGGGTGATGGTCGTGTCCGCTGCCACGGTGGCCGGCGGATCGTGTGCGATCAGCACGACGGACGCATGCGTGGCCCACGCGCACATCTCGGCTGAGAGCAGCTCGATGCCCGCGGAGTCCAGTCCGTTGAAGGGTTCGTCGAGCATGACGAGCGCGAACTCGCCCAATGTGCACATGGTCAGCCAGAGCTTCCTTCTGTTGCCCGTGGACAGTTCCTTTGCAGCGTGGTCCAGCCACGGCTCCAGTCCGTAGCGCACGGCCCTTTTCAGTCCCGGATCAGGACTGATCCCGCGGCAATGGGCTGCGAAGACGAGGTGGTCCCGCACGGTCATGCTGGGATACAGCGACACGTCCGTACGGCAGACCCTGCGCGCGGCCCGACTCTGCGGATCTCGTGCGTCCCGGTTGCCGACGCGCACCTGACCGTGCCACGGCGGAAGGTAACCGCTGCACAACTCGAGGAAGGTCGACTTACCGGCACCGTTTCTGCCCGACACCATGGTGAGACCACGGCCCGGCAGGGACAGGGAGAGGTCCACGAACACCGGGGCGTACTGGTCGTATCCGGCGGTTACGGACTTCAGCTCTAGCGCAGTTTCAGGATGCTTCGTCTCACGCATGCCGTCGCAACTCCAGTAAGTATCAGGGCGTAGCAGAATGCCAGGGCCGGTCCGGCGGTCCATTCCTGTGAGAAGACCCAGACCACTGGGCCGGTCAGCACGAGTCCGAGGAATCCGGTGACAGGGTCGGAGGCTGCACTGCCATCGGTGTTTCGCGGCGGAGTCGCCATGGTCTCGGCGACGAGTGCGGCGGATATGCCGCACACAGCCGTGATCACAGGTATGGCGGTGAGGCCCGGGCCGGCCAGGAGCAGTACGGCAGCGGCGGTTGCGACCCCGGCGCACACGCCGCACGCGGTCCACACCAGAACCAACGCGCGGGCGATGGACCAGGAGGACATGCCCGCCTCCCAGGTAGCGCGCAGCACGGCCCGCAATGTGGTCGGGCCGATCGCTCGGGACAGCATCTCCGCAAGGCCGAGTACCATCACCGCGACCGCCGCCGCTGCCACCTTGTACGTATGGGCAGGGAGGTCTGCCACTGGCAGGGGGAAGGGGCTTGCCAGTGCGAAACCCGCTATCGCGGCAACCCCTCCGGCCCCGGCCAGGAACACCTGCTTGACCAGCGGGTACACCGCGCTGCCACGCAGTTCTCGTACCAGGATCGTGGCGAGCGGTGGAGGCTTGGTGCCGGACCCCGTGTCCGCGGGAGTACGCGCACCCGGACGCGAAGCGGCCGCGAGGGGGAACGAGTGGAAAGGCATCCTGCCGAGGTCACGTACAAGGCGGAAGGAGGCCGTGCCACCGACGGCCACGACCAGCGTGGCACACGCTCCGGCAAACGCCGGCGAGTAGAGCGCCGGCATCCTGACGTCGGTGGATCCCATCAACGGAGTCGCGATGAACAGCGCAGCCGAGATGCCCAGGGCCAGGGAGCTGACGATGGTCGCGAGCGCCCTGACAGACTCCCGGCTCCGCCCTTGGCGCAGGCTCAGCGCGGATCGTGCGGCGACCGACAGGTTGACGGCGCACATGCTGACCGGAACGACCGCGGCGAAGACGAGATGCGGAATGCTGATGGCCGGGACCGGCCAGTAGGCGAACAGGAAACCAGCGGGCATCATGCCAAGCAGCAGATGGTACGCGCAGATACGGCGGGCGCAGTAGACGAGGAACACCTCCCGTGACGAGATGTCCATCGCCCGGAAGAGTGCTGCGTTCGGCGATCGGGCCACCATGAACCGACGCTGGGAGAACGCCTCCCGCAGGGCGTACGAGGTAGTCCAGTAGAGCGACAACACCGCCAAGGCGACCAGTAGCTCCTCGGCTTGGACACCTTCTTCTTCCGCGATGGGCCTGATCAGGGAGAACCCGGCCACCGTCACGATGAAGACGAGCGGCACGGCCAGCACGTACAGGCCGGCGAGTAGATGTCTGGCCGTGCGCACCGTCATACGCAGGCGCAGAGCGGCGAGTATCTCGAACAGGTAGAAGTCAGACACCGCGCGGAATCTGATCCTGTCCAACTGTGGTTCCGTACTGGACATGTTGCTTCCTCGAGCAGCCGAGCGGCTGCCTAGAACCTGCTCTGCGGAGGCTTGCGAGAGGGGCCCTCACCCGCCGCGAACAGCGACACCACCGCCATGACGAGAGAGATGACCACAGCCAGGAGCGAGAACAGGGACTGTGGCGCGGACGCCACCAAATCGCTGAGCATGATCGAGTTCGACGCCATGGCGAGGATCGACACTCCTGCCATCCACCATGTTGTCTCTCTCGCCTTGCGTACCAGGACAGCCGAGGCGGGCAGCAGCACGGCGAAGACCAGCAACTGCACTGCCAAGACCGCTTTGAGCACGTTGGGGCCGACGTTCCCCACGGGGTTCAGTGGATGTGTGAGGAAGCACAGCAGTGCCGCCGCGCCGAGCAGCAGCACGGCCGCTGCGGCAAGTCGGACCGTCTTCGTGTAGAGCGCGAGCATAGGAGGTATCTCTCTCTTGCTTTCGATGCCCTCGGTCACCCGACCGCAGTGAACGCGGCGAGGCCGATGCTGCAGCAGTAGAGGGCGATGATCTTGCCTGGCGGCAGGTGCCGCCACTGGCCCCGGAAGAACACCGGAACCAGCAGGACCACCGCGGCGATGTAGAGGTAGTAGACGATGCCCTGGGTCGGGTCGACCACCTCGAATGCGAGGGCGGCCAACTGCGGGGGCACGAGACACAGGGCGAGAACCGGGAAGAACGCACCAGTGCGAACTCCCCGGCCCAGCGACCGACTCGCGGTGAAGACCCGCCGCTCCAGGGCGCGGGCCACGAAGACGTAGCAGGCGTAGACGAAGACGGTCAGCAGGACGCCACCGCCCACGGCTACGTTGACCGCCAGGTCCTCCAGCGCGGGATCGCCGATCTCTGCCCGCTGCTTCGGCGTTATCAGGGTCTCCGCGTAGGCGAATGCGGTCGGCAGCCTGCACAGCACGAGCGCGAGTGCGACGAAGTACAGCGAGAGCCACAAGGACTTGCTCGTCGGCGCCGCGGCCTTGGCGGACTCGACGGTGTGACGGACTTCGTCGTCGAACGGCGCCTTGAGCGCGGACTCGTCCGCAACCGCCGGCTGATGAGATGTGTCAGCTCTCATGTTTCCTATCTCGCTGCCATGACAATGGCTTCGATACACGCGGCGCCGACAATGACCGACACCCCGACCAGAAAGATTCGCAATGAGTCCGCCATTGCATGCACATATCGGCGCAGCATCCCGGTATTCTCCTGGCGACTCCCACGGGCCATTGCGACGGCAGCTGGATACAGACCAGCAGCACCCGCAAGAATGAATCCCAGGAATTCGAACCCCACGTACGCTCCGGTCTCGGTCATGAACCCCGACCATCCGGAATTGGACGTGACGACAGCCAGCGTTGCTCCCACATAGGCAGCGAGCATGGTGATGCCGATCAGGCTCACCACTCCAAAGGAAACAGCTCCCGCATAAAGCAGCATCGCGGATGGGATGTTCCTGCCGAGAATCTCCCAGAAGGCCTGGCCGAAACCGCTTTCCGGTGCCACTGTCCGTGGACTCAACTCCGCACCGGCCAGAGCTGAATACCCAAGTACCGCACCGAGACCGAAAATCGTGGCGCTCGCAAGGAGCGAGAGCAGAACGCTCCTGCTCCTTGCGAGACCAACCATGGCGTTGACAGCCATCAGGTAAGAATGAGGTTTAGGCGATCGCGAACGCCTTGCCCTTCTTCTTGATGTAGTAGAGCACCGTCGCGCTGATGGCAGAGATGACGCCACCACTGAACATCGCCCCGACGATGGCCAGCGCCAGGCCACCTGCGGAGATGGCGTCCACAACCTGCCCGGCGACGCTCGCGCTGATGCCCAGTGAACCGGCCACCCAGAACGCTGCGAAACCAGCCATGGCCAGCCCGGCCGCGCCGATGGCGCCGGCCGCCAACGCGGCGAAGCTGTTCTTGGACATTATCGACTGCATGCAAGCTCCCGTTTCCTGAGGATGTACGGAAGCTGGCCCAAGGCAGAGTTCCCCCATGTAGCAAGCCCCCGCTGATCCGTGAATAGTTGCCCAGGCCGTGATCGCCGCGGCGATGAAGGCGAGGGGTCGAGTGTCTCTTGACTCACCCCAACCGCATGGTCTTACCGGGCTGTTGGGGCGGCAGCCGCAATACGATCATCGGTCCGTTTCAAGTGTCAAGCCCACTCACCTGGGAGACCAGCCTGCATCTGACGGCACATCAAACGGCTCAACTTCTCGCCCTGCCTGTCGCAACTAACCGTGAGTGACACACGTGGCTCAGAATGCTCTCCGACTGGTAATTGGATTCTGAACGTGCCGAGTTGCCTGCTCGTTGATTTCTTGTGCTTGAAGTTAAGGATGCTCGCGAGGACTCGCTCACGTGAAGGCGCCTTTTCTGGAGTCGCTGCCTGACATCGCCAAAGTGGGTCTTCATGGTTGAGCGGTGCGGAGGTGCCCGCGGGCTCGGCGGGTGGTGACGCAGCGTGTCCGTAGGCGCTGGTTGTCGGCGTTCCTGAACCCGAACTCGTTGCGGGCGATGAGCTTGAGCACGCGGTTGATGCCCTCGATATTGGCGTTGCTGTACCCGGTGTCGATGAACGCGGCGATCTCGGTCCACCAGCGGTCGACGGTGACGGCGAGGCGGCGCACTTCGGGGATGTCGCTGTCCGCGCACCAGCTGAGGAACTTCCAGCGGGGCGTGGCCGACTTGATGTCGGCTCGCACCGGTGCGAGCGAGGGCGAGGAGGGTGCGCAGGGACTCCTTGGCGATCCACGCGGTCAGCAGCGTCTGGCCGACCCTCCCCTCGGCCAGCAGCAGCTTCCACATCTTCGCGAACTGCTCATCGCTCAGGTCCTCGCGATTGCGGAGCAGCCGACGCCTGGCCTTCCACTCCGGGTCCGTGGCCCGTCCGCGCCGGCCGCGGACCTCGGCGGTGGTGCGCCTGCGCACCGTGGACAGCATCTTGTTCGCCAGCTGCACGACGGGGAAGTGATCGACCACGATGACGGCGTCGGGCAGTCCCGTGCGGATCGCGGCCCGGTAGGTGGCCGACATGTCGATCGCGACGTGACGGATGTTCTTCCGCCAGGTCAGCGGGTGGTCAAGAGCCAGGCCAGGACATCGGCGACGGTGCGGCCCTCGACCTGACCGAGCAGCCCGCCGGTGCCTCAGCTCTATCTTCGCCCCTGCCTCCGTCGGCGGTCTGATCGGCGCGGCGATCTCCCGCAAGGTCATCTCATACTTCACCCCTTACCTCGGCGCCCAGGGGGCACTGACCGTGGCAGCGATCGGTTCCGCCGCTGTGCTGATCGCGCTTGTCCTGTCCCCGGCGTGCCAACTCCGGGACCTGCCGTCGGCACCGGAAGAACCCCGTCAAGGCGGCAGCGGACGGGCAGGCCGAAGGCTGAGACGGAGAACCTCGACCTCGAACGGTGAGGCCCTTCGAATCATGCCTGGTGAGGCACTGGCGGAGGATACGAGGGGCGCGCCCCCAACAGGCTTTCCAAGCGAGCGGCCCCTCCCCGTTGCCGGCCGCTCTTGTTCCCCTCCGACTACTGACGACACTTGCCTTACTTGCCAGAACAGGTTCTAGCTCGTTTACCTGCAACTTCGCTTGACAGCACTAGATAACCGGCGCCGCGTGTGCCTTCGCAGCCGTCCTGTACAAGGTCGTGACCAGCGGGGCCGTCTCGGCGGCGCTGCAGTCGGTGATCGGGAAGGCGCTCAATGCGCAGTTCTGAGGCGCCCGGTTCTGAGACGCCGGGTTCTGAGGTGCGCGGTTTTGAGGCGCCGGGTTCTGAAGTGCGCAGTTCTGAGATGCGCGGCCAGGTGCCCGACAGGGGGTCCGTGACGGCGGAAGCGGCCGTCGCGGTGCCCGCTCTGGTGGTCTTCGCCATGGCCCTGGTCTGGGCGCTGATGGCTGCCTCAGCGCAGATCCAGTGCGTCGACGCGGCACGGGCCGGTGCCCGGGCCGCGGCCAGGTCAGAGCCACGGGCGGCCGCGCTGGCCGCCGCCCGCTCGGCGGCCCCGGGTGGTTCCCGGGTCACGCTGGGGCGGTCAGGGGCCCTGTGGCGGGTGCGGGTCGAGGCGAAGGCTCCAGGGCCGGGCGGGCTGGCGCTGACGCTGAGCGCGGACGCCGCGGCCCTCGCCGAGGACACGGTGGGCCAGGACACCGCGGCCCAGGACACTGCCCAGGGCCCGGGAGCCGGCCGAGCAGCCGCAGGCCCAGGAGGCACCGCAGAGGTGGCCCAGTGAACCGCGAGCGTGGGTCGGCGACCGTCTGGGTCGCCATGGCCACGACCGTGCTGTGTGCGGTCTTCGCGGCCGTCCTGGCCATGGGCCAGGCCGTGGTCGCCCGACACAGGGCGGGCTCCGCCGCGGACTTGGCGGCACTCGCCGCGGCGGACCACGCCCTGAGCGGCACCGCCGAAGCCTGTGCGAAGGCGGTCGATGTGGCCCGGGCGCAGGGCGCGGCGGTGGTGCGCTGCGCTGTGCGGGGCGAGATCGCCGATGTGACGGCGCAGGCCCGCTTCGGCCCGTACGCCCCGATGGTCAGGTCGCGGGCGGGACCGCCGGGACCTCCTGGCCCGACGGGGCCACCCGGAGCAGTTCCGTGAGGAGGCGGACCGCGCCGCGCTTGTGCAGCGGATCGTTCCCGTTGCCGCATTTGGGGGACTGGATGCAGGACGGGCAGCCCGCCTCGCACTCGCAGGAGGCGATCGCCTCACGGGTCGCGGTGAGCCACTCACGGGCGGTGTGGAAGGCCCGCTCGGCGAAGCCCGCGCCACCCGGATGGCCGTCGTACACGAAGACTGTCGGCAGCAGCGTGTCCGGGTGGAGCGGCACGGAGACCCCGCCGATGTCCCAGCGGTCGCAGGTGGCGAAGAGCGGCAGCATCCCGATCGAGGCGTGCTCGGCGGCGTGCAGGGCCCCGCCCAGCTGCTCCGGGTTGACCCGGGCGGCGTCCAGCTGGTCCTCGGTGACCGTCCACCACACGGCCCGGGTGCGCAGGGTGCGGGGCGGCAGATCGAGTTTGGTCTCGCCGAGCACCTCACCGGTGATGAGTTTGCGACGCAGGAAGGAGACGACCTGGTTGGTGACCTCGACGGAGCCGTAGCAGAGGCGACCATCGCCCCACGGGATCTCGGTGTCGGTTTCGAGTACGGAGATGGAGGTGGTGTCGCGGGCAGTGGTGGAGTACGGCGGGTTGGCCTCCTCGACGAGGGCTGCGGAGTCCTCCAGGTCCAGATGCTTCACCAGGTACGTACGGCCCTGGTGGAGGTGGACGGCACCGTCGTGGACGGCGGTGTGGGCGGCCGACTCGTCCACCGTGCCCAGCAATCGGCCGGTCGCGGCCTCGACGATCTGGACGGGGCGGCCGCCCTCGCCCCGGATGTCGGTGAGGTCGGCGGCCCGCTCGCGGCGCGTCCAGTGCCAGGCCGTGGCCCGGCGGCGGAGCAGCTTGGCGGCTTCCAGCTGGGGCATGAGCTCGGCGGTCGCCGGGCCGAAGAGCTCAAGATCGTCTTCCGTGAGCGGGAGCTCGGCGGCGGCAGCGCACAGATGGGGGGCGAGGACGTACGGGTTGTCCGGGTCGAGGACGGTGGACTCCACCGGCTGCTGGAACAGCGCCTCGGGGTGGTGGACGAGGAAGGTGTCCAGCGGGTCGTCGCGGGCGACGAGGATGGCCAGGGCGCCCTGGCCGGAGCGGCCCGCGCGGCCCGCCTGCTGCCACAGCGACGCCCGTGTCCCGGGGTAGCCGGCGATGACGACGGCATCGAGGCCCGAGACATCGACGCCGAGTTCCAGGGCGGTGGTGGCGGCGAGGCCGAGGAGCTCGCCGGAGTGCAGCGCCCGCTCCAGGGCGCGGCGCTCTTCGGGGAGGTAGCCGCCGCGGTAGGCGGCGACCCGCGGCGGCAGGGAGCGGTCGATCTCCGCGAGGCGTTCCTTGGCGATGACGGAGATGAGCTCTGCCCCGCGACGCGAGCGTACGAAGGCGACCGTACGGACTCCCTGGACGGTCAGATCGGTGAGGAGGTCGGCGGTCTCGGCGGTGGCGGTGCGGCGCACCGGAGCGCCTTTCTCGCCGTGGAGCTCGGTGAGCGGGGGCTCCCAGAGGGCGAACACAAGTTCGCCGCGCGGTGAGGCGTCGTCGGCGACCTCCTGGACGGGCAGGCCAGTGAGCCGGCCGGCGGCCAGGGCAGGTTCCGCGGCGGTGGCGGAGGCGAGGAGGAAGACAGGGTTCGCACCGTAGCGGGCGCATACACGGCGAAGACGGCGCAGCACCTGGGCGACGTGCGAGCCGAAGACGCCGCGGTAGGTGTGGCACTCGTCGATCACCACGTAGCGCAGTGAGCGCAGGAAGGAGGACCAGCGGGGATGTGAGGGAAGTATCCCGCGGTGCAGCATGTCGGGGTTGGTGAGGACGTAATTGGCGTACTGCCTGACCCATTCGCGTTCCTCGACGGGCGTGTCGCCGTCGTAGACCGCGGGGCGGATGCGGTTGCCGAGCGGCGCGCCGAGCTCCTTCACCGCGCGGCGCTGGTCGGCGGCCAGGGCCTTGGTGGGGGCCAGGTAGAGGGCGGTCGTACCGCGACCGTTGGCGGCCTCGGAGCCGTCGAGCAGGGCGGTGAGTACGGGCGCGAGGTAGGCCAGGGACTTGCCGGACGCGGTACCGGTGGCGATGACGACGGATTCGCCGTCCAGGGCGTGCTCGGAGGCGGCCGCCTGGTGGGTCCAGGGGTGCTCGATGCCGGCCTGCTGAATGGCGTTGATCACTTCCGGGCGGATGCGGTCGGGCCAGACGGCATGGCGGCCGGGCCTGGGGGGCAAGTGCTCCGTATGAGTGATGCGCGCAGCTCGGCTCGCCCCTGCGGTGAGCCGGTCGAGGACCGTACCGGGGGAGGGGCGGGTTTCCCCGCTCTCGGGAGGTCGTCTGGGACGGTGATTCTTGGCCATCGGCACCGAGTGTGTCACCGGAGTGACGGACAATGGTCCCAAGGCGTCGTGCATGGCTGCTGGTAAGTGATTGAATGCCATCGCGGCTGGCGACCGTCCTCCGGCTCCGCCGGGGAGACCTCATGGGGCGGCCGCTCGATAGCAAGGTGCTGGAGGATCCGTGGACCTGTCCCTGTCGACTCGCAATGTGTCCGGCCCTGGTGGCGACCGTACGGTCGTCGAGGTCGGTGGCGAGATTGATGTGTATACCGCGCCCAAGCTGCGCGAGCAGTTGGTCGAGTTGGTGAACGACGGCAGCTACCACCTGGTTGTCGACATGGAGGGCGTGGACTTCCTCGACTCCACCGGCCTCGGCGTACTCGTGGGCGGCCTGAAGCGTGTGCGTGCGCATGAAGGCTCGCTACGCCTGGTCTGCAACCAGGAACGCATTCTCAAGATCTTCCGGATCACAGGTCTGACCAAGGTGTTCCCCATCCACACCACGGTCGACGAAGCTGTCGCGGCGACCGACTGACGGTCGGCGAGGACTGCCGGAAGAAGGAAGGGGCACCGGGCATCCAGCCCGGGCCCCTGAGATGCACGCCCGTACGTCTGAGGGGGAATGCATGGCGACCGTTGAACTCCGCTTCAGCGCCCAGCCCGAGCATGTCAGGACCGCCCGTCTGGTGGCCGCTGCCGTGGCTCGCCGGGCCGGGGTCGACGAGGCCGTGCTGGACGAGGTCCGGCTCGCGGTCGGCGAGGCATGCAGCCGTGCCGTCGGGCTGCACCGCAGCCATGGCATCACCGCCCCCGTTCGGGTGGCGCTGTCCGAGGAGGAGAAAGCCTTCTCCATCGAGGTCGCGGACGAGGTCCCGGCTGCGGGCGGTGGTGGGTCCCATGCGGCCCCAGGCGTCCGTGAGGCCGCGGACGAGGACCCGGACTCCGACGGCGAGGACGAGATGATGGGCCTCGCGGTCATCAGCGGCCTCGTCGACGACGTGGAGGTCACCTCCACCGAGGAAGGCGGCGTGATCCGGATGAGCTGGCCCACGACGCCGGCCACCATAGCGCCCTGATCGTGCGGCCCGACCGTGCGGACAGTTTGCTGATCGTTTTGTAGTTCCGGGAAGTGAAGAGGCCCTGCTTGAGCAGGGCCTTTTTCCTTTTCCGTAGATCATCGATCAAGCGTCAATGCCTTTGCCCCATTACCTCTTTCGGGGCTACTTTGGGAACGCGATCATTTGCTGAGTAGCAAGTGAAGGTCAATTACATTTGTCGCGCCCTGTTTTGATCAGGTTCCGCTCCCTACAATCCGTCCACATCTTGAGCTCTGAGCGTCAAGGAGGACGAATGGCGGGGCTCGTCAACTCAGAACTGTCCGATCAACCCACTTCTCTCGCAGCCGCGGTACTCACCGACAACAACCGGCTGATCGTGATCGTCATCGCGGCAGTCGCCCTGGCGGCACTGGTCGTCGCCCAGCTGCTGGTGCGCCAGGTGCTGGCCGCCGGCGAGGGCACCGATTCCATGAAGAAGATCGCGGCAGCCGTTCAGGAAGGCGCGAATGCCTATCTGACACGGCAGTTGCGCACCCTCGGCGTCTTCGCCGTCGTTGTGTTCTTCCTACTGCTGCTGTTGCCGGCCGACGACTGGTCACAGCGAGCCGGACGTTCGGTGTTCTTCCTGGTGGGGGCGATCTTCTCGGCGGCCACCGGATACATCGGCATGCGTCTTGCCGTACGAGCAAATGTGCGCGTGGCCGCGGCCGCGCGTGAAGCGACACCGGCGGAGGGCGAGCCGGAAAAGGATCTGACGGCCGTCTCGCACAAGGCCATGAAGATCGCTTTCCGTACGGGAGGCGTGGTCGGCATGTTCACGGTGGGCCTCGGCCTGCTCGGTGCCTCCTGCGTGGTTCTCGTCTACGCGGCCGACGCCCCCAAGGTGCTCGAGGGCTTCGGCCTCGGCGCCGCGCTGATCGCCATGTTCATGCGTGTCGGCGGCGGCATCTTCACCAAGGCCGCCGACGTCGGCGCCGACCTCGTCGGCAAGGTCGAGCAGGGCATCCCGGAGGATGACCCGCGCAACGCCGCCACCATCGCCGACAACGTGGGTGACAACGTCGGTGACTGCGCGGGTATGGCGGCCGACCTCTTCGAGTCGTACGCCGTCACGCTCGTCGCGGCACTCATCCTCGGCAAGGCGGCATTCGGCGACGCCGGACTCGCCTTTCCGCTGATCGTCCCGGCGATCGGCGTGGTCACCGCGATGATCGGCATCTTCGCGGTCGCCCCGCGGCGCGCCGACCGCAGCGGGATGACTGCCATCAACCGCGGATTCTTCATCTCCGCACTGATCTCGCTGGCCCTGGTGGCCGCGGCGGTCTTCGTCTATCTGCCCTCCTCGTACGCCAAGTTGGACGGCGTCACCGAGGCAGCCATCAAGTCACACAGCGGGGACCCGCGGGTTCTGGCGGTCGTCGCTGTCGCCATCGGCATCGTGCTGGCGGCCCTGATCCAGCAGCTGACGGGGTACTTCACGGAGACCACCCGGCGTCCCGTCAGGGACATCGGCAAGTCCTCGCTGACCGGACCCGCGACGGTGGTGCTGGCCGGTATCTCCATCGGTCTGGAATCCGCCGTGTACACCGCGCTGTTGATCGGCCTCGGCGTATACGGGGCGTTCCTGCTCGGCGGTACGTCGATCATGCTCGCGCTCTTCGCGGTGGCACTGGCCGGTACCGGCCTGCTCACCACCGTCGGCGTCATCGTCGCCATGGACACCTTCGGTCCCGTCTCCGACAACGCCCAGGGCATCGCCGAGATGTCCGGGGACGTCACGGGCGCGGGTGCGCAGGTCCTCACCGACCTCGACGCCGTCGGCAACACCACCAAGGCCATCACCAAGGGCATCGCCATCGCCACGGCTGTACTGGCGGCGGCCGCGCTCTTCGGCTCGTACCGCGAAGCCATCGCGAACGCCGCACGGGACGTCGGCGAGAAGGTCGGCGACGGCGCCCCGATGAACCTGGTCATGGATATCTCGCAGCCCAACAACCTGGTGGGCCTCATCCTCGGCGCCGCGGTCGTGTTCCTCTTCTCGGGGCTTGCGATCAACGCGGTGTCCCGGTCGGCGGGCGCGGTGGTCTACGAGGTGCGGCGGCAGTTCCGCGAGCACCCCGGGATCATGGACTACACCGAGACGCCGGAGTACGGGCGCGTCGTCGACATCTGCACCAAGGACGCGCTGCGCGAGCTGGCCACACCAGGTCTGCTCGCCGTACTGACCCCGATCGCGGTCGGCTTCTCGCTCGGCGTCGGAGCCCTCGGCTCCTTCCTCGCGGGCGCTATCGGCACCGGCACCTTGATGGCCGTCTTCCTGGCCAACTCCGGTGGCGCGTGGGACAACGCCAAGAAGCTCGTCGAGGACGGCCATCACGGCGGCAAGGGCAGTGACGCCCACGCCGCGACCGTCATCGGCGACACCGTCGGCGACCCGTTCAAGGACACCGCCGGGCCCGCCATCAACCCGCTGCTGAAGGTGATGAACCTGGTGGCACTGCTCATCGCGCCCGCGGTGGTGCAGTTCAGCTACGGGGACGACTCCAACGCCGGAGTGCGGGCGCTGGTGGCGGTACTCGCCATCCTCGTCATCACCGGCGCGGTGTACGTCTCCAAGCGGCGAGGCATCGCTGTCGGTGACGAAGGCAACTCCGCGGAGCGGAGCTCGAAGTCACCTGATCCAGCGGTGGTTTCGTAGCACCAGCTCAAAACGCGGGCGGACGGCGCACTTTGACGCGTCGTCCGCCCGTTTGCATGCGCGGGTGAGCCTTGTCTCCCTTGGTGCAAATGGCTGCAATAGGTTATGGATCGGGTATACGACACGCGGTTGTCGCCCACATGGCGTGTATGTTCCGGGGCCGAGAGCCTTGGAAGGGACCAATCCGGTGAACAAGAAGCTTGCGGCCGCACTGTCCGGCGGTGCGGTACTGGTACTGGCGCTGTCGGGCTGCACCAACGACAGCGGTGACAGCAAGGTGAATGCCTGGGCCAAGAAGGTCTGCGACCAGGCACAGCCGCAGATCCAGAAGAGGGCCAACGCCCAGCAGACCATCATCTCGACCGCAGCCGACGGCAAGCCGGCCGACATCCAGGCCGCGGACTCGAAGGCCTTCCAGGACATCGCCGCCGCGGACAGTGCGCTCGCCGCCGCCGTGAAGGCGGCAGGCACGCCGCCCGTCGACAACGGCGAGAAGCTTCAGACGGACGCGGTCAACGAACTCAACGCCACGGCAAAGGCGTATCTCGACCTGAAGAAGCAGGTCGACGCTCTCAACGCGAAGGACCAGCAGAAGTTCGCGGACGGCCTGCAGGGCGTCGCCGACGGGCTGAAGAAGATCGAGAACATGGACCAGGCCGCGCTGAAGAAGCTGCAGTCCGGCGAACTGGGCACGGCGATGGCGAAGCAGCCCGGCTGCCAGGGGAAGAAGACGTCGAGCCCCGCGCCCGCTCCCGGCGCCCCGTCCGAACCGGCAGACTCATCCTCCTCGGCGCCCGCGAAGACCGGAGCGACCCCCTCGAGCCCCGCGAAGGCCGGAGCTACCCCCTCGAGCAAGGCGTCCAGCAAGGCATAACCCTCCCCCTGCCCGCCTCCGCCCGCGCGCCCGGCTCAGCCCCGCCGTACGGCTCGGCACGCGTGCACGGCCCGGTCCCCCGCACCACGGGGGCCGGGCCGTGCGGCGTTTGTCAGTGGTGGCGGCCACAATGGGCGGGTGAGTACGACCAGCCTTGCCGCAGGCCTTCCTTCGCCCGACCACTCGACCCGGCTGCGTGAAGCCCTCCTCGCCGCCGCTTTCACCGCCGACGGGCTGCTCGACCTGCTCGGTGCGCCCGCGTATGCCGCGCTCGCCCGCAGCGAGACCGTGCCCGCCCTGCGGGCCACCCGCGGCGACGGCGTCCTCGACACGCTCGTACGGCTGTTCCTGCTCCAGCGTCCCGTCGCGTACGAGCGGGCGCGAGCCGCGCTGCCCCTTGAGGAGTGCCTGGCCGACGGCTGGCTGCTGCGCGACGGCGGGGAGGTCCGGGCCACGGTGGATGTGCGGCCGTACGGCGGACCCGAGGGACAGGACTGGTTCGTTGTCTCCGACCTGGGATGCGCGGTCGGCGGTGCGGGCGGCGCGAGCGGCCATGGCGAGGAGGTGGTGCTCGGCGTCGGCGGGGCGTCCACCACGCTCGCGGGGATCACCGTCCGTACGCCGGTCTCCTCCGCGCTCGATCTGGGTACCGGTTGCGGCATCCAGGCGCTGCATGCCGCACAGCACGCGACGCGGGTCACGGCCACCGATCTGAACCCGCGCGCCCTGCACTTCGCACGGCTGACCCTCGCGCTCTCCGGGGCGCCGGAGGCCGATCTGCGCGAGGGCTCGCTCTTCGAGCCGGTCGGGCAGGACACATACGACCTGATCGTGTCGAACCCGCCGTTCGTGATCTCACCCGGCGCCCGGCTGACCTACCGGGACGGCGGGATGGGCGGGGACGATCTGTGCCGCACGCTCGTTCAGCAGGCGGGAGCCAGACTGAACGACGGGGGATACGCGCAGTTCCTCGCCAACTGGCAGCACGTGGAGGGGCAGGAGTGGCAGGAGCGGCTGCGTTCCTGGGTCCCACGCGGCTGCGACGCGTGGATCGTGCAGCGTGAGGTGCAGGACGTGACGCAGTACGCCGAGCTGTGGCTGCGCGACAGCGGAGACCACCGCAGCGACCCGGCCGAGTACGCGGCGCGGTACGACGCATGGCTGGACGAGTTCGAGGCGCGTAGGACCAAGGCGGTCGGCTTTGGCTGGATCACGCTGAGGAAGTCCGGTTCCGAGCGCCCGTCGATCGTCGCCGAGGAGTGGCCGCACCCCGTCGAGCAGCCGCTCGGCGAGAGCGTGCTGGCGCATTTCGCGCGGCAGGACTATCTGCGTACGCACGACGACGCGGCCCTGCTCGCCGGTCACTTCAGGCTGGCGGCGGAAGTCGTGCAGGAGCAGGTCGGGCTGCCGGGCGCGGAGGACCCCGAGCATGTGGTGCTCCGTCAGCACCGCGGTATGCGGCGCGCCACCAAGGTGGACACGGTCGGCGCGGGCTTCGCCGGGGTGTGCGACGGCACGCTGAGCGCCGGACGGATCCTGGACGCGATTGCCCAGCTCATCGATGAGGACCCGGTGGTGCTCCGCGACCGCACGCCGCAGGCCGTACGGCTGCTGGTCGAGGAGGGCTTCCTGGAACCGGTCCGTCCATGAGGTGAAATCGGCCAACATCCGCAAGCTGTACAGCAAACAGAACAGCAAACAGGAGCAGGAAGAACAAGAGAAACAAGAGAACAAGAGGAAGAGGAGCTGCCGCCTCCGCTGCGCCCTCCTCGACGTTCCCGGCCCGCCCTTCGCCCCGTCCCGCACGCCGCGCTCCGCCCGGCTCTCGATCTGTCACCGCGACCGGGCGGGTGAACCCACGCGGCGTTCACCAGGAATTCGTGCCCCTGACGCCCCGAGCTGTCAGCCTCGGGCCGCCGGGAAGTCCGGACATCGGGGAAGAACGGGGTACGGGCATGGAGAGCGGGCCAGCGATCTTCGCCGGGACGGCGTTCGCGCTGTTCGGGGCCGGGCTGCTGCTGTGGACAGGAGCACGCGTGCTGCACCGTGCCCCCGTCGCGCACGGAGTGAGCCCCGCCACGGCCGTCGCCCTCTCGACACTCTTCGGCGCGGCGTCCCTGGCCCTCGGGGTGTGGTGCTTCGGCCGCGTCTGATCTGGGGCCGGAGCCGCCGACGTGCCGGTCCGGGCGGCAGGAATGGCCGGAGTCGGGTTACCGTTCGAGTGGCCGTTGCGGGCTTTTGCCGTTTGACACGAGGGCGGGTTGTACCGTCACACTCCGCAGCGACAGCGGCGGCAGAACCGTGACCACACGGTCTTACTGCCGTTTGTGCCCATCGAGCGTCGACCGGAGAGAAGAGCGAAGTTGTCCCCGACCAGCGAGACCGCAAAGGGCGGCCGCCGACTCGTGATCGTCGAGTCTCCTGCCAAGGCTAAGACGATCAAGGGCTATCTCGGCCCTGGATACGTCGTCGAGGCGAGCGTCGGGCACATCCGCGACCTCCCGAACGGCGCCGCCGAGGTGCCCGAGAAGTACACCGGCGAGGTGCGGCGCCTCGGCGTCGACGTCGAGAATGACTTCCAGCCGATCTATGTCGTCAATGCCGACAAGAAGGCGCAGGTCAGGAAGCTCAAGGAGCAGCTCGCCGAATCCGACGAGCTCTACCTCGCCACCGATGAGGACCGCGAGGGCGAGGCCATCGCCTGGCACCTCCTCGAGGTCCTCAAGCCCAAGGTCCCCGTCCACCGGATGGTCTTCCACGAGATCACCAAGGACGCGATCCGCGACGCCGTCGCCAACCCGCGCGAGCTCAACAAGCGCATGGTCGACGCCCAGGAAACCCGCCGAATCCTCGACCGTCTCTACGGCTACGAGGTCTCGCCGGTCCTGTGGAAGAAGGTCATGCCGCGGCTGTCCGCCGGCCGTGTCCAGTCCGTCGCCACCCGCCTCGTCGTCGAGCGTGAGCGCGAGCGCATCGCCTTCCGTTCCGCCGAGTACTGGGATCTGACCGGCACCTTCTCCACCGGCCGTGCCGGGGACGCTTCCGACCCGTCCACCCTCACGGCCCGCCTGAACACCGTCGACGGACGGCGCGTCGCCCAGGGCCGCGACTTCGGCTCGGACGGGCAGCTCAAGTCCGACCAGGTTCTCCACCTGGACGAGGCGAACGCCCGCGCGCTCGCCGCTGCGCTCCAGGACGCCTCGTTCGCCGTCCGCGCGGTCGAGTCGAAGCCGTACCGCCGCTCGCCGTACGCACCTTTCCGTACGACGACGCTGCAGCAGGAGGCCTCCCGCAAGCTGGGCTTCGGGGCCAAGGCCACCATGCAGGTCGCGCAGAAGCTGTACGAGAACGGCTTCATCACCTATATGCGTACGGACTCCACCACTCTCTCCGACACTGCCGTCTCGGCAGCGCGGGCGCAGGTAACGCAGCTGTACGGCGCCAACTATCTGCCGGAGAAGCCGCGCGTCTACGCCGGCAAGGTCAAGAACGCGCAGGAGGCGCACGAGGCGATTCGTCCTTCGGGTGATCGTTTCCGCACTCCGGCCGAGACGGGTCTGAGTGGCGACCAGTTCCGGCTCTACGAGCTGATCTGGAAGCGGACCGTGGCCTCCCAGATGAAGGACGCGGTCGGCAACAGCGTCACCGTCAGGATCGGCGGCCGGGCGAGCGACGGCCGGGACGCGGAGTTCACCGCGTCCGGCAAGACGATCACCTTCCACGGCTTCATGAAGGCGTACGTGGAGGGGGCCGACGACCCGAACGCCGAGCTCGACGACCGTGAGCGGCGTCTGCCGCAGGTCGCCGAGGGCGACGCGCTCTCCTCCGAGGAGATCTCGGTCGACGGCCACGCGACCAAGCCGCCGGCCCGCTACACCGAGGCCTCGCTGGTCAAGGAGCTGGAAGAGCGCGAGATCGGCCGCCCGTCGACCTATGCCTCGATCATCGGCACCATCCTCGACCGCGGGTATGTGTTCAAGAAGGGGACGGCGCTCGTGCCGTCGTTCTTGAGCTTCGCCGTGGTCAACCTGCTCGAGAAGCACTTCGGCCGACTGGTCGACTACGACTTCACCGCACGCATGGAGGACGACCTCGACCGCATCGCGCGGGGCGAGGCGCAGGCCGTGCCGTGGCTGAAGCGGTTCTACTTCGGCGAGGGCGACGCGGACGCCGGTGTGGCCTCCGCGGCGGGCAACGGCGACGGCGACCACCTCGGCGGTCTCAAGGAGCTGGTGACCGACCTCGGCGCGATCGACGCCCGGGAGATCTCCAGCTTCCCGGTCGGCGAGGGGATCGTGCTGCGTGTCGGCCGCTACGGCCCGTACATCGAGCGCGGTGAGAAGGACGCGGAGGGCCACCAGCGCGCCGACGTTCCCGAGGACATCGCGCCGGACGAGCTGACCGTGGAGTACGCGGAGGAGCTGCTGGCCAAGCCGAGCGGTGACTTCGAGCTGGGCACCGACCCGGCCACCGGGCACCAGATCATCGCGCGGGACGGTCGTTACGGCCCGTACGTCACGGAGGTGCTGCCCGAGGGCACGCCGAAGACCGGCAAGAACGCGGTCAAGCCGCGTACCGCCTCGCTCTTCAAGTCGATGTCGCTCGACACGGTCACGCTCGAGGACGCGCTGAAGCTGATGTCGCTGCCGCGGGTGGTCGGCGTCGACGCGGAAGGCGTCGAGATCACCGCGCAGAACGGCCGGTACGGCCCGTATCTGAAGAAGGGCACGGACTCGCGTTCGCTCGAGACCGAGGACCAGCTCTTCAACATCACGCTCGACGAGGCCCTGGCGATCTACGCGCAGCCGAAGCAGCGGGGCCGGGCAGCTGCCAAGCCGCCGCTGAAGGAGCTGGGCACGGACCCGGTGAGCGAGCGTCCGGTGGTCGTCAAGGACGGCCGCTTCGGCCCGTACGTCACGGACGGCGAGACGAACGCGACCCTCCGCACCGGCGACAGTGTCGAGGACATCACGCCGGAGCGCGGCTACGAGCTACTCGCCGAGAAGCGCGCCAAGGGCCCCGCCAAGAAGACGGCGAAGAAGGCTGCGGCCAAGAAGGCACCGGCGAAGAAGACCGCGGCCAAGAAGACGGCAGCCAAGAAGACGACGGCCAAGAAGACCGTCGCGAAGAAGACGACGGCTGCGGCCAAGACGACGGCGGCCGCGGCGAAGAAGACGGCCGCGTCGGCGAAGGCGTCGACGGACGAGTAGCGAGAGCATCACGGGCGCTTTGTGCGAAGAGTTTGTTCGGGGAGTTTTCCCACCCTCCGTACAAAGCGCCCGTATGTTCGGTCAGGTCTCCGGGGAGCGGCGCGCTCCGGATAGGCTGGGCGGATGACGCGAGCCGAGCAGCCAGCCGAGCAGCAGGCGGTCGTGAGCACCGCCTCAGAGACTGCCTCAGACTCCGACGCATCCGAAGCGCTTGCCGCGGACTCACGCGAGCGCGCGGTGCGGGCCCTGCTGCGCTTCCCGCCGCTCAAACGGCTGTGGAGCGCCCAGGTCGTCGGAGGCGTCGGGGATGCCGTCGCCGTTCTTGTGCTTCTGCTGCTGACACTGCAGGCGGCGGTACTGGAGGGCTCATTCGGGGCCGGCTACCGCGGGGCGGCCTTCGCCGTCGCCACGGTGCTCGGCACCCGTGTCCTGGCCACGCTGCTCTTCGGCGCCGTACTCCTCGGCCCGCTGACGACGCTCACCTCGCCGAACGGCCCGCTGGACCGCCGCTGGACGATGATCGGCGCGGATGTGCTGCGTCTTGCGCTGCTGATCGTGGCGCCGCTGTGGATCGACTGGACCCCTGGCAACGCGCCGGCGCTCCTGCTGATCACCGTCTTTGTCACCGGCGTCGCCGAGCGCTTCTGGACGGTCGCCCGCGACGGCGCCGCACCCGCACTGCTGCCGGCCCCGCCGCTGGAGGGCGCGGCGGTCCGTCCGCTGCCGGACCACCTCGACGCACTGCGCAGGCTCTGGCTGCGTACGAGCTTCGCCGCCATCCCCGCCGGAGCCGCTGTGCTGCTCCTCGGCACGCTGATCGGCAATCTGCTCGGCTCGGGCATCGAGTGGTTCTCGCTGCACCAGGCGGCCCTCGGTTCGTACCTCGCGGCTGGTCTCTTCGCCGCGTCCGTATCGACGCTGTACTTCTTGGAGCTGCCCGGCTCGCTGACCCCGAGGCCGCGCTCGCCGCTGGAGGGCCTGCGCCGTCCGTCCACCGGCAATGGCCTGGACAGGGGGCGTACGGGCGCCATACCGCTGTTCGTTGCCGGCTGCGCGGCGGTCGCGGGCGCGATCTCGTCCGCCGTTGCCGTCTCCGTACTGCACGCCTTCGACCTCGGTGGCGGGCCCGTGGCCTTTGCGCTGCTGGTGCTCGCGCTGACCGGCGGAGCCGGGCTCGGTATCCGCGGTGCCGGCGCCGTGCTGCCCACGCTCTCCCGTCGTAGGCTGCTCGCCCTCGCGCTCGCGGTCACCGGTGTCGCACTGCTCGCCATGGGGCTGGTGCCGGACACGGCGACCGTGCTGTTCATCGCGCTGCTCGCCGGACTCGCGGCCGGTGTCGCCGCGAGCACCGGGCATGCGCTCATCGACCAGGAGGCCGAGGAGTTCCGCCGGGCCCGGATCACCGAGCACCTGCAGGCGGTCGTACGGGTCGCGATCGCCCTCGGCGCGATCGCTGCCCCGCTCCTCGCCGCCGCGATCGGGCCGCACCGGCTCGCGAGCGGCGACTTCGTCTTCGCGCACGGTGGCGCGGCGTTCACGCTGATGCTGGTCGGCGCGCTGCTGCTGCCCGTCGCGGCCATCGTCCTCGCCAAGACGGACGACCGTTCCGGCGTACCGCTGCGCCGCGATCTTGGCGACGCACTGCGCCGCGGGGCCGATCCGGCGCAGGCGCCGGCGACGAACGGTTTCTTCATCGCCATCGAGGGCGGCGACGGGGCCGGGAAGTCCACGCAGGTCGAGGCGCTCGCCGAGTGGATCCGGGCGAAGGGCCACGAGGTTGTGGTGACGCGTGAGCCGGGTGCGACGCCGATCGGCAAGCGGCTGCGTTCGATCCTGCTGGATGTGTCGTCGGACGGGCTCTCGAACCGGGCGGAGGCGCTGTTGTACGCCGCGGACCGGGCCGAGCACGTCGATTCGGTCGTACGGCCCGCACTGGAGCGCGGCGCGATCGTCATCTCCGACCGCTACATCGACTCCTCGGTCGCCTATCAGGGTGCCGGGCGCGATCTGTCGCCGACCGAGATCGCCCGTATCTCGCGGTGGGCGACGGACGGACTGGTACCGCATCTCACGGTGCTGCTCGACGTGTCGCCGGAGGCCGCGCGCGAACGCTTCACGGAGGCGCCGGACCGGCTGGAGTCGGAGCCGGCGGAGTTCCACCAGCGGGTGCGTTCCGGTTTCCTCACGCTGGCCGCGGCGGACCCGGGCCGGTATCTGGTCGTGGACGCGGGCCAGGACCCGGGGTCGGTCACCACCGTCGTACGGCACCGGCTCGACCAGCTGCTTCCGCTCTCCGATGCCGAGGTGAAGGCGCAGGAGGAGGCGCGGAAGGCGGCCGAGGAGGAAGCCCGTCGGCGCGCGGAGGCGGAAGCCGCGCGCAAGGCGGAGGAGGAGCGGGTCGAGCGCGAGCGGCAGGAACAGCTGGCCAAGCTCCGTGCCGAGGAGGAGGAGCGCAAGCGCCGCGAGCTGGAGGAGGCGCGGCAGCGCGAGGCCGAGCGGCAGGCGGAGGAGGCCCGGCTGCGGGCCGAGGACGCGCGGCGGCGGGCGGACGAGGAGCGGGCGCGGCGGCTCGCCGAGGAGAGGGCGGCCGCGGCGGAGCAGGAACGCCTCCGCAAGCAGGCCGAGGAGGAGGCGCGGCTCCGGGCGGAGGCGGAGGAGCGGCGCCTGGAGAAGCAGCGCAAGGCGGAGGAGGCGCTGCTGCGGGCGGAGGAGGCGCGGCGGGTGGCGGAGGCGGCGGCTGCCGCTTCTGCGGCGTCGGCCTCAGCCGCGGCCTCGACTGCAGCTCCGGCCTCGGCTCATGAGGTGACCGTGCCGACGCCGGTGGTCACGCCGGACGAGGTGACTCAGGAGGTGCCTGCGGTTCCGGATGTGGCCGAGACGACGGTGCTTCCGAAGGTGCCGGCGGACGCGGACGAGACGACGGTGCTTCCGCCGGTGTCGAGGGACGCGGCCGAGACGACGGTGCTTCCGCCGGTGTCGGGGGACGCGGCCGAGACGACGGTGCTTCCGCCGGTACGGGAGTCCGCACGCAAGCCGGTACGCGAGCCGGTACGGGATACGGATCCGGCTGACCGGGTCCCGCCGGGCATCTTCCGCGACGAGGCCGGGAGAGAGGGTACGAACGAGCGCACCCGCGAACTCCCGCAGGTCGACCCGGACTCGGGCCGTCCCCGCCGCCGCTCGGACTGGGCGGAGGAGACCCCCTTGGACGACCTCCCGACGCTGGCTGACGAGCTGCTCGGCCCGCACGACGAGGACGAGAACGGGCGGCGGGGCGGGCGCTGACGGTTCGGCGCTTCGGCGCCCGTTTGCGGTGCAGGGGTTCGTCCTGGTGCCGGTTCTTCGGGGTGGCGAGTCCCTGCCACCGCGTCCGCGCTGTCAGACCCCTGCCCCACAATGGAACCCCCAGCACGAAAGGCGGTGACGGCCCATGACCGTATGGGACGACGTGGTCGGCCAGGAGCGCGTCCAGGCGCAGCTCTCCGCCGCCGCCCGGGACGCCGACACCCGCGTCACCGCCCAGGCCCACGGCGCCCCCGCCCCCGACGCGTCCAAGATGACGCACGCCTGGCTGTTCACCGGCCCACCCGGCTCCGGACGGTCCACCGCCGCCCGGGCCTTCGCCGCCGCGCTGCAGTGCACCAGCCCCGACCGCGCCCTCGGCGGTGAGCCCGGCTGCGGATTCTGCGACGGCTGTCACACCACCCTCGTCGGTACGCACGCCGACGTCGAGGTGATCCGTACGGACCTGCTCTCCATCGGCGTCAAGGAGACCCGCGAGCTCGTCCGCCGCGCCCAGCTCTCCCCGGCCGGCGGCCGCTGGCAGGTGATCATCCTGGAAGACGCCGACCGGCTCACCGAAGGCGCGGGCAATGTCCTGCTGAAGGCCGTCGAGGAGCCCGCCTCCCGCACCGTATGGCTGCTCTGCGCGCCCTCCCTCGAGGATGTACTCCCCACCATCCGCTCCCGCTGCCGCCACCTCAGCCTCCGTACGCCGCCGGTCGCCGCCGTCGCCGACGTCCTGATCCGGCGGGACGGCATCGAACCCGAGGTCGCCGTCAACGCCGCCCGTGCCACCCAGGGCCACATCGGCCGCGCCCGCCGACTGGCCACCGACGAGCGTGCCCGAGCCCGCCGGGCCACGGTGCTCAAGCTGCCGCTGCGCGTGGAGGACATCGGCGGCTGCCTCAAGGCCGCCCAGGAGCTGGTCGACGCCGCGGCCGAGGACGCCAAGCAGGTTGCCGAGGAGATCGACGTCAAGGAGACCGAAGACCTCAAGGCGGCCCTCGGCGCGTCCGCCGGCGGCCGGATGCCGCGGGGCACGGCAGGGGCGATGAAGGAGCTCGAGGACAAGCAGAAGCGCCGCAAGACCCGTAGCCAGCGCGACAGCCTCGACCTGGCGCTCACCGATCTGACGGGCTTCTACCGCGATGTGCTGGCCCTCCAGATGGGCTCGGAGGTCGCGCTCGCCAATCACGACGTCCGGGACTCCCTCGACCGGATCGCCCATGGTTCGACCCCGGAGGGCACCCTGCGCCGGATAGAGGCAGTGGTCGCGTGCCGCCAGGCACTGGACCGCAATGTCGCGCCGCTGCTGGCCGTGGAGGCGATGGCGGTCGCTCTCCGCGCCGGCTGACGTCCGGCCTGTCTCCTGGCCATCTCCTGGCCATCGAATCCGCACCGCAGGCCGTCAGACCTGCCGCCGATCGGTTGACCGGCTCACCCGTAAGAGCGCGGAAAGGCGGCAGCGGTCACCCTGCGATTACGCTCCATGGATGGACACCAGGCGCCTGCTCCGTACTTCCGCCCTCGTGCTGGCCACAGCCGGCCTGCTCATCTCCGGCTGCACCGGCGGGAGTTCGTCACCCAGCGCCTCCGAGTCCGCCTCCTCCGGCGGTGGCGGAGGAGCCGCCCCGACCGCTGCCCTCAAGCCGTACTACGCACAGCAGCTGAAGTGGCGTCCCTGCGGCGTCCCCGGTTTCGAATGCGCCACGATGAAGGCTCCGCTCGACTACGCCAAGCCCGACGGCGATTCGGTCAAGCTGGCCGTCGCCCGCAAGAAGGCCACCGGCCCCGGCAAGCGCCTCGGCTCCCTGGTCGTCAATCCGGGTGGCCCCGGAGGATCGGGCGTCAGCTATCTCCAGGGGTACGCGGGCATCGGCTACCCCGAGCCCGTCCGTGCCCGCTACGACATGGTGTCCGTCGACCCGCGCGGCGTCGCCCGCAGCGAGCCCGTCGAATGCCTCAGCGGCAAGGAGATGGACGCGTACACCCAGGTCGACCAGACCCCCGACGACGCAGCCGAGACGACCCGTCTCGCCACGTCCCTCAAGGGCTTCGCGGTGGGCTGCGAGAAGCGCTCCGGCACGATCCTGCCCCATGTCTCCACCGTCGAGGCGGCCCGTGACATGGACATCCTGCGCGCCGTGCTGGGCGACGAGAAGCTGACGTACGTCGGAGCTTCGTACGGCACCTTCCTCGGCGCGACGTACGCCGAGCTCTTCCCCGACCGCGTCGGCCGCCTCGTCCTCGACGGCGCGATGGACCCGTCGCTGGCGTCCCAGCAGATGAACCGTGACCAGACCGCCGGCTTCGAAACCGCGTTCCAGTCCTTCGCCGCCGACTGCGTCAAGGAGAAGGACTGCCCGCTCGGCACGGAGTCGGCCGCCGACGCCTCCAACCGCCTCAAGGCCTTCTTCGCCGCCCTCGACGCCAAGCCCGTCCCCACCGGCGAGAGCCGCGAACTCGGCGAGTCGCTGGCCACCACCGCAGTGATCGCCGCGATGTACGACGAGGCCGCCTGGCCACAGCTCCGCAAGGCACTGGCTCAAGCCATGAACGGTGACGGCGCGCCGCTGCTCTCGCTGGCCGACAGCTACTACGAGCGCGAGGGCGACGGCTCGTACGCGAACCTGATGTACGCCAATGCGGCCGTGAACTGCCTGGACCTGCCGCCCGCCTTCACCGCCCCCAAGGGCGTGCAGTCGGCCCTGCCCGCGTTCGAGAAAGCCTCCCCGGTCTTTGGCAAGGGCTTCGCCTGGGCCTCCCTGAACTGCGCGTACTGGCCCACCCCCGCCACCGGCGCGCCGCACCGCATCGAGGCGAAGGGCGCCGCCCCGATCGTGGTCGTCGGCACCACCCGGGACCCGGCCACGCCCTACAAGTGGGCGCAGGGGCTGGCCGGGCAGCTCTCCTCCGGGCGCCTGCTCACGTACGACGGCGACGGCCACACGGCGTACGGGCGCGGCAGCGACTGCATCGATACGGCGATCAACACGTACCTGCTGGAAGGCACGGCCCCGGCGGACAACAAGCGCTGCCGCTGAGGGCGGGCTGTGAGGTGCCCTGGACCTGGTTCGGGGCACCCAGAACAACCCTGTAGACTTGGCGCCGCTGCTGATGCGAACGTGTTCTCGCGAGGACGGGTATATCCGCAGCTTGCCGCCTTAGCTCAGTTGGCCAGAGCAACGCACTCGTAATGCGTAGGTCTCGGGTTCGAATCCCGAAGGCGGCTCCGTGAAAGCCCCAGGACTCACTCGCCGTGACCTGGGGCTTTTGCCTTTTCGTGGCAACGCCTCAGCCTGAGAAGCTTTCCCATGCGTGCTGCCGAAGTGGCGTGTCGACGCGGACACCCCGGAAGTCGCGAGCAGTTGGCGGCGGGACCTGGCGCTGGATGCCCGCCCACACGCCCGCGCCGACGGCCGCTGTGAGATATGCCGCCGATGCCGCGGACACCAGCTTGCGGCGGGTGTCGGCGGGCCAGGAGGTGAAGGTCAGCAGCTGGGCCAGGGCCGGCAGGACGAGGACCGCGTGCAGGGCCACTCCGTGCAGGGGCTTCAGCGCCTCGGTGGAGTGGTATGCCGCCTCCTGGCTGTCGGTGCGGGTGACCCCGCCGAGGTCGGCGAAATGGAAGTTGTCGGAGACGACGTCGCCGAGGAGGGCCTCGGCACCGCCGACGAGATCCTCGTCAAAGTCGCCGAGGGGTCACTCTTTCGGCATGCGCACATACGTTTCTTCCTGAGCCGAACGAGTGGCCGAGTGGATCACCTTGCGGGATTCGGGAAAACCAGGGCTGTCTGGACCCCGAATACGTAAGGAAGGTCGGCATGAAACCCATCCGCCCCCTCGCCGTGGCCGCCATGGCCACCGGCGTGCTCCTCGTCAGCGGCGTGACCTCCGCCAATGCGCTGGCCGCCAGCGACAATCCGCCCAAGACCGATTTCCCCGCCGAAAGCGGTGTCGTGGCGCCGCTGAGCGCGCACCCCCAGTACCAAGGCTCCAGCGTGGCCATCCCGGCCGGAGGTTTCGCCTTCGCGCATGTGGACTGTCCATCGGGCAGGGTGCCCACCGGGGGTGGCGGCACGACCAGCAGCACGCTCACCTTCTTCACGGACTCCTACCCAACCAGCGGGGGCTGGACGGTCGGTGTGAAAAACACCGCCACCTTTGGCGCCTCTGCGACGGCCTGGGTCGTCTGCACCGTCCCGTAGGTCGTGTCTGCGCCCTAGGCTCAGACCTGGTCTCAGTGGCGGCGCAATCCAGGATGGTCCGTGTACGTCCGTTGCACCCCATCCAGTGCCGTGACCTGCTGCGCTGTGTACGGATCATCCTTCAGTGGACAAGGGTGGACGAGAACCGATCTTCTCGTAGTGCGTAGGTCTCGGGTTCCAATCCCGAAGGCGGCTCTGTAAAAGCCTCAGGACTCACTCGCCGTGACCTGGGGCTTTTGCTTTTGAGGGCAGGGCGAGGTGCACGCCTCGCCAGGAGTCCGCCGCCTGCCCGCCGTACGTCGGCGCACGGCGGAAGCGGTATCTGACCGGCCACGGTTGCCTCGATCGGAGGCCGGTCAGATCGGTTGCTGTCATCGAACCCATCCCGCGGCCGGCACTTCTCCCGCTCAGGCTGCAGAGCTGCTGTCCATGTCCGGGATGGTCGCCAGCAGTTCCCGGAGCAGGTCGATGGTCTCGTCCTCGGCATCGACGCCGAGTTCCTCGTTGAGACTGTTGAGTCGATCTGCGGCCTCGATGATGGCGGCGCGGTCGCCCACGGCCGCATGTGCGCGGAAGAGATCTCGGGAGAGTAGTTCGCTCTCCGGAGAAGCTGCCAGGCCTCGTGTCGCCGCCGCGAGTGCGCCGGCGTGGTCGCCTGCCGACAGGCACCGTTTCGCCAGTTCATGGGCAACGTCAACGATCGCCGAGAGCATGTCGTGGAACATGGCGTCCGCCCAGAGGTAGTTGCGCGGATTGGTCGCGGCGAACGGACTGCCCTGGACCAGTGCCAGAGCGTTCGCCAGAGCGGTGTCGGCGGCCTCGCCCTTGGTATGCATGCCGTTCTGGTAGAACTCCTGGAAGTCCAACCAGTCGCACCGCACAGAAGACGCGAAGGTGTACCGGCCGTCCGAGACAAAGGGGAGGTACGACTGCCCGCCCACCCAAGCGCGCAACTTGCTCATGTTGGAGTTGCGCAGCGAGTGGCCGACCTGGCGCTCAGGCCAGATCGCCTCGTCGAGGGCGTGGTGCTCCAGACCCGGGTGCAGCACGAGCCATGCGGCCAGCTCGGTCAGCCGACCACGGCGGTTGGGCTCTACGGGGCCCTCTGCGGAGACCAATTCCACCGGACCGAGTACACGGACGTACGGCGCCGCAGGGGATGGCAGCGGAGTGCGGATCACGTCTTCGAAGGGGATACCCGTGCGCTCTTCGTGCTCCTCGGTCGGATCCGGGTCCGGAACCGCCGCGACGGAGAGCTTCATACGGGGGTCTTCGGGCCGTGCCCACGTCGGCGTCGGCTCGTCCCCGGGTCGGCCGGTGATGTCCATAAGTTCCAACAGGCTTTCGTACTGGGCAGTTTCAAGGCGTTGGAGTACCACTTCCAGGTCGGTTCCGGGGAGGCCGATCACCATCTCGGGTGCCGCCGCCACGGTCCAGGTGCCCGGAAGGACGAGCGCATCCTCGGCGCTCGTCACTGCCGCCAGCGAGGTACGTGGCTGAGCCCCTATCAGGTCGATGAGGTCAAGGGCGCCCTCGTCCCCTTCTGTGAGCGGCAGCGAGCAGAGCACGATCTGCGGGGCCCAGGCATCCGCGCCGGTGCCGAGCAGCCGCGCTTCGCGCAGGCTTTCCGCACCGCTCTCCTCCAGCGCACGACGCTGTGCCGCGTCATGTCCTCGCAGCCCGGCGACCGCAGAAGCGAGGGTCGCATGGTGGACGATGCGGCCGGGGAACGCCGCTTTCAGCTCCTGGCCGAAGCCGACCAGCCGGATCGTGTGCTCGGCGTGCAGTGAGTCGGAAGCCAACTCCACTGCCAGAGCGAGGAGTATGGCCTGTACGTCGTACTCGTCACCATCGAGTCGGAGCATGCCGATGCGCTCGAGGTCGACCAGCACGGGATGTCCGTCGGAGCTGGTGCCGAGGCTGATCAGTGCGGGGTACGGCAGCGCGGTGCAGGATGCCTCCTGGGCCGGGAGAAGCGAGTCTGTGTCCTTCGGGCACCACCAGATGTCGTCCCCGCCGATCACCGGTATGAAAGGCCGTACCGCAGGAGCCGGCTCGGAAAGATGGAGGGCGGCCCCCTCCGGGGTGATGACGGCGGCGGTGATCGACGGTAGTGCGCTCTCGGCCTCCCCCAGACCGGCGGCAAGAGTACGCAGCGCGCGATCCAGCAGGTCGAGGCCGTCGGGCACATCCGCTGCGGCCACGCGCATGTCACGCTCGAGTGCGGCGGTGTCACCTTCGGGGAGTGAGATGCGGCGTCGGGGGCGGCGGCGGCGCTGTTGAACGATCCGTCGGACGCCGAGTACGCCGAGCACGCCTGCGGCGAGGAGCGCCCCGACCCCCGCGACCGTCCGGATGGACCCGTCCTCGTTCTCCTCGCCGTCGTCGGCCGTATCGGTGGCGTCCGCCGTGCCCGGGTTCTCCCTTCCGGCAGGCCCGGACGGCTGTCCCTCACCGGCGGACGCGGCGTCGTCGGGCCTCGCGGTCTCCTGCGGCTTGGCGGAGTCGTGCGGCTTCGCGGTCTCGTGCGGCTTGGCGGAGTCGTGCGGCTTCGCGGTCTCGTGCGGCTTCGCGGTCTCGTGCGGTTTGGCCGACTCGTGCGGTTTGGCGGAGTCGTGCGGCTTCGCGGTCTCGTGCGGCTTGGCGGAGTCGTGCGGCTTCGCGGTCTCGTGCGGCTTCGCGGAGTCGTGCGGTTTGGCCGACTCGTGCGGCTTGGCGGAGTCGTGCGGCTTCGCGGTCTCCTGCGGCTTGGCCGACTCGTCCGGCTTCGCGGTCTCCTCCGAAGGCTTCTCCTCGCCCGACCCGGGCTTGTCCCCGGCGTCGGAAGCGCCGGGTCCCGTCCCAGGGAGCCGCAACTCCTGTCCCGGGATGATGAGGTCGGGGTCGGTGAAGGTACCGCCTCCCGGCTGAGGAGTACCCCTGTTGAGGTCGAAGATCTCGGTATAGCGGGCAGGGTTACCGAGTTCGCGGTTCGCGATCGAGCCCAAGGAGTCGCCCGGCCGCACCGTCGTGGTCGTCCCGGCGTCCGCCGCGGCGGTGCCTCCCGGCATGAGGAGCTTCCAACCGGGCTGGATGAGTCCTTGGGCGTGGAAGACAGTGCCGTCGGCCATCACCCGACCCTCATTGAGCGCGGCGATCTCGTGCCAGCGGTTCCCGTCGCCCATCTGGCTCTCGGCGATGCTCCACAGACTCTCCGATGGCCGGGTGTCCCGCACCGTATATGTGTTCTCGCGCGCCGCCCCGTCCATGGACCGGGTCTCCGACGCGTTCACGGAGTCAGAGCCCCGGGCCTGGATGGAGGACTGAGACACCGAGCTCGATGCCGCCGCAGGCGCCGCGAAGGCCGCGCCGGCGGTCGGCAGGAGCACCAGGATGCCGCCGATCAAAGATGCGGCGGCCCGCTGGCTCATCCCGAGGCCGCTCACTCGCCGTGCGGTACGGCCGCGCAACTGAGCCGGAATCTCCAGGAGTACGGAGACACTGAAGCCTGCCCAGCCGATCCACCCCGCGGCGGCGAGCAGCAGCAGAAACGCCCCTCCGGTGTCCTGACGGGAGAACAGGTGGCTCAGGTCGTCGAGACCACTGTCCAGGACGAGCCCGGTGGCCTGCCACAGCAGCACAGGGAGGCCGAAGAGCAGGACGAGCAGTACGACCAGACTCAGCAGGGCTCGCAGCAGATGACGGAGTGTACGCACTGCGATCACGCTCCTTCCGGGGCGACGACACCGTGAATCAGCGTGGCCTTCCCGTGCCCGGTGACTCCCATGGAAGCGACGCCGACGACGCTCAGGAAGCGTGTGGAATATGTTGTGTTCACGCGTACGGTGATCGTCTTCCCGTCGCCGGAGACGTTCACCGAACCACTGACCCCGGCCTTGTTGAGATACTCGGCCGCGGCAGCTCGCGCGCCTTCGGGGTCGGCAACGACAGCGTCGCCTGGGATTGCCTTGCCAGGGTCGATGGCCTGGCCTCCGGCCCTGGCTGCCTCCATGGCAATGGCATCGGCGCGTTCACTGGCTCGCAGTTTCCCGCCACCGTCCACCACGACGCCGATGATGGCCAACAGCGACACGGTGAGGATGGCGCAGTAGACGGCTATTCCGCCGCGGTCGTCCAACGCACGCATCAGTTGCGCTCCCGGAATGCGTCGACCGCCGAGGTGAAGGTCGAACTGAGGGTGTGGCTGCCGGGCACTCCCGGCAGCATCAGATCGGACAGCGGAACGGTGCAGCGAACGGTCACGGTCACCGTGCCGACCGTGCCGAGGGGGGCGCTGAGACCCGAGGCGTCCACCGAGATGCTCGTTCCGGAGCACTTGAGGCCCTGGTCCGCCAGCGTCTCATTGGCTGCGGCGTAGGCATTGGCCTGGGCTGTCGCGGCGGTCCGCGCGATGGATGCTTCGCGGGCAGCGTCCTCTGCGGCGGCGTCCACCTTGCTGCCCGCGGTCACCACGCGGCCGGCGGCGAGTGCCATGCAGAGAAACATGATCATCAAAGGCGTGACGATCGCCGCCTGGATCGCCTCACTGCCCCGGTCGTCCCAGTTCAACTCATCCCCCGGTCGTCCAGCGCTCCACCGGCCCGGACGCGCTCTGTGTGATGGTCAGGCCCGGCACCCCCGGCAGCATCGACGGTGCGGTACCGGACACCTGGATACGGATGCGCTCCGCCGAGCTACCCCCTGTCGACACGGTCGGGCCGAGCAGGCTGCTGCCCGCGATACGGCCGAGCACGTCCTGGGCACGCGCCGCGCCGGCGCCCGGGCCGGATTCGTAGACCCGGGCGGCGGCCACGCCCTCCCGTGCGGCTGTGAGGGCCACATTGCGCGCGTAGTACCACATCGACACCTGTACCACGGCGATCGTCAGCAGGATGACGAACGGAAAGACGATGGCCATCTGAATCGATGAGTCGCCGCGATCGTCCAGGGACCGGCGGACGACGGCCGGACGATGCACTAGATGCCCGCCAGCTTGCCGTTGTACCTGCCGACGATCACAGCGATGGTGCCGGCGATCAGCAGGGCGCCGGCGACGGCCGCGACCCAGATGATGACCGTGGTGATGCTGATGTCGCCGCGCTCCGGGTCCTGGGTACCGCGCTCGATGCGTTCGCTCAGAACAGCCAGCACGATAGCCAGTGATGCAGTGGCCCGGGTCGTGAGCTTGTTGAACATGTCCATGTTGGAGACAGCCCCCTCGTTGTTTTCTTGCGTCAACACCGCTGACCTGTTGCGGGATTGAATGTTGATCAGTTCAGGTGGTCAGAATATTGACCACGGCGGGGAAAGCGACAAGCAGCATGACGAGCACCGCCAGCAGAGCGCCTGGAGCGGTCATCTTCTCGCTGTTCTCGTTCGCCTCGGTCGCCTGTTTTGAAAGCAGTTCGATGCGCAGCGACTTGGCCCGCGCCCGCAGCGTCGTGTAAACCGCAGCCCCGTCGTGCGCGGACATCCGCATGATCTCCGCGACATCCTCCAAGACCGGCAGGTCGAGCTCTTCGGTGAGCTGCACCAGCGCCTCCCACGGAGGGATCTTGTCGACGCGTGCTCGCAGCATCGCCTCCTGGAGTCTGGTGAAGGCCCAGCCCTTGCCGATGGCCGCAGCCCGCTCCAGCGCTTCGGTTGGACCCGAGTCGGCGGCTCGCTTGAGCGCGACCAGATCGAGGTAGGCGGCGACTGCGTGCGAGAACTCCTCGCGCGCCCGGTTCGCCTGGTCCCGTACGGACAGATCGGGAATGAACCACAGCAGTGCGCCCAGGCCGAGCCCCACCGCGACCGGTATGTAGAAGGGCACGCCCAGGCCCATCAGCGTCCAAGCGCCCACGAGCAGCGGAGGGATCAGCAGACCGAAGCCGGCCAGGGCGGACTTGAGCAGCAGGAAGCGCTCGGCCGACTGGCCGACCAGCGCCAAGTCCTTTCGCGGAATGGTGACGCCCGGGAGGCCCTGCAGGTGCTCCAACAGCCACTCGCCCCACATCTCGTCGCGGGTGGCCGGAGCGGTGGGCGCCTCCCTCGGTGCTGAGGTGTTGAGACGGTGCACTGCGGAGGCCAGATCCGGCTGCGGCCGGACGAATTCGCGTATGAGCAGCGCGAGCCCTCCACCGACAGCGAGTCCCGCGAAAATCGCGGCAGGCGGGATCACGAGACCTCCTGGAGTGGATCGGACGATTCCGGCATTTTGACCCGGCTGCGGGGATCAGCGATCAAGAATCGCGGCACCGGCTTGTGGTCGGCCAGAGAGCGCATCCAGGCCAGCACCCCCGCGAAACCGGCCGCCAGCAGACCCAATACGAGCTGACCGAGGAAGGTGCTGTACGGAGCCGTGTAGCTGGGGGTGAGAAATCCGGCCGCGACCACGCACAGGGTGATGATGGTCATCCACCGCACCGTCGTACGCGGCTTGGCCCGGTCGGCCTCGATCTGCCGGCGTTTGGCGACCTCCTCGCGTACAGCCTCGGAGAGATCCTCGAGCGCCTGAGCGAGCCCCGGGCCTCGGTCGGAGGCGCACAGAATCAGGGAGGCGAGAACTTTGTCGGCAGTGACATCGTCAAGCGCGTCCGCGAAGGACTCCAACGCATCGGCGGGCCGCCAGCCGACCTGCAACCGGTCGGCGAGATCGGCGATCTCATGTTCCAGCTCACTGGGCGCACCACGGCGGCTGGCGATCATCGCCTGCTCCAGGCCCATGCCGAGACGCAGCACATCGGCGAGGCGTTGGGTCCACTCGCCGAGTGCCTCCAGCTTGTCGATGCGCACGGCAGCGTTCTTGGTGGGGGAGAGCAGCCAGGGCACACCGACAACGGCGAGTCCGGCGAGGGCTCCGCCTACGAAGACTCCGGTGAACAGCCATATCCCCAGGCTGATAGCTGCCGCAGCAGCCCAGCGGGCCCGGCGCCGCATGGACGCGTCCCGATCCGCACTTCCGCCGCCTTTGCCTTTGCCTCGTCCGAAACGCCGGGGAGTCAGCGGGGCGGTGGTTCCGACGATGCCGGCAACCACTCCCACCAGGCCTCCGACGATGGCCAGCCCCGCGAGTACCCACAACAGCATCGTGTTCATCCGGCCATCACACGAAGATCCAGCGGACGCTGCCACGAGCCGCGCGGGTTGTCGAGGAGATGACTGGGAAAGCCGACCCGCACAAGGTCGTCCAGGCATGCCGGGTGCATCTGCGGTACGGCCCTCGGTTCACCGGGCGCAGGGGCAAAGATCCTGTTGGTCGCGGGCCGGCCGTTCTCGCCCATGCCTGTGACCTCCAGCACGTGCGAGACGAACCGGTGCCGCTTGCCTTCGATCCGGGTCTCGTCGCGCATGGACACAAAGACGATGAAGTCGAGTCCGTTGGCCGCCTGGCGGTAAGCGAGTTGCTCGGTCATGTTGTCCTGCGCCAGGAGATACAGCTCAGCGATCCGGTCGAAGACGATCTCGGGACGGCGGGCGTGGATCGTACAGAGGTTGCCGCCCTTTCCGTTGGTCATCGCCTGCATCATCGCGACGATCTCCTTACCCCGGACCTCCCCGACCACCACCCGGGACAGCGACATACGCAGTGCCCGGTGGATGAGGTCGAGCAGGGTGATCTCCCCGGCGCCACGGCCGTCCGACCCGCGCTCGCCGTTGGACTCCCGGGACTCCATCGGCACGACCTGGCGGTGGAAGTCATTGGTGTGAGCGAAGAGTTCGAACTCGGTCTCGATGGTGGCGAAACGCTCGTCCGGGTCGATCTCCTTGAGCAGCGCACGCAGCAGAGAAGTCTTGCCCACCGCCTGCTCACCGGTGATCATGATGTTCTTCTCGGCTCGCACGGCGGCGGAGAGAAAGGACGCCAGGGTCTCGTCGATGGCCCCCAGCTGAACCATGCCGGCCAGGTCCACATCCTTGACACGGTGCCTGCGGATGGTGACGAACGTCTTGGGTGTGACCCCGGTGACAGCCTGCAGGCGCGATCCGTCCGCGAGGCGCAGTGCAAGGAACGGGTCGGCGGTGGAAAGGGTGCGCTCGCTCTGGCCGTTGCGCCGGGCCAGGTCCCGGAGCATCTCCTGAAGTTCCTCGTCGGATTCTGCTACGGGCGCGGCATGAACCCGATGGCTGTCGCCGTAGTCGAGCCACACATCGTCGTAGCCGTTGATGAGGATGTTCTCGACCCGGTCATCGTCCAGGTAGGGCTGGAGGCGACCAGCCCTGAAGAGCATGTCGTACACGGCCGCGGCGAGGGCAGTGTCCTCGGCCTTGGTGGTGCTCGCACCGCGTTCGACGGCGATGGCGTCGGACCAGACGGCGACAGCCTCGTTGATCAGAGCACGGCCGCGCTGTGCCTGTGACTCCAGACCCATCCGCCCCGAGGACTTGATCTCCTGCGTGAGACGGTCAGCCACGCCTTTCTTGATCTCTCCGGCGACGCGGTAGTCCACAGTGACCTGGGGCAACGCGCTTTCGCCGAGAGCATGGGGGGAGGACGCCCCCGCCGGCTCGCCTTTGATGGCCGACGCAGCGCCGAACCGCCCGAGGATCACGGTCCGTTCGGTGGCGGGCTCAGGGTGCACCCCGGGGTCCGGGTGCAAGGGATTAGCGCGCACGGGCCAGCTCCTCTTCTCCGTACGGTCCCTGAGGGCGCGGCGCGAGACGGTCGCGGCGAAGCAGCACGCGCTGTTGCAGCGGGCCGGTGACCGAGCGGGCCGCGCGCATCAGATCGGAACGCGCGAACCGGCTACCGCCGTCGACGCCGTCGGACAGCACCGAGGCCTGTTGTGGTCGCCACGGCATCGCGCCCAGAACCGGCGCCTGCAGCACCTTCTCGACTTCACCCGGCTTGTACGGGCCGCTCTCGACCAGCATCACGGCGAGTGCGTCGGCACCGGTTCCGCCGGGTCCGTGCAATTCCTTGCGCAGCGCTTCGGCCCGCACCTGTGCGCTTTGGACACCGCGCAAGGTGTTGCGGACCACCAGCACCACGACGTCCGCTCGCCTGGCCAGTACGGCGGAGGCGCCGAACGCGCCCCGCCGACCGAGGTCGACCAAGACGTCGTGATCGTGATCCTCGATCCTGGCGAAGAGTTCGGCGAGGCTGCCCCAGGCGGGGTCGAGACCGGCCGCCTGCGCGGGGTCGGTGATCCCAGGGAGAAGTAGCCGTGAGCTGCTCTCGTCCTCGGAGATGTCGACCAACTGCCGCCAGAACGCCTCAACCAGTTGGTCCTTGCGCGAGGCAACGGCCAGATTGCGCAGCCCGTAGCGGGAATCCATGCGGCCCTGGAGGGCACCGGCCAGCACGGCCCCGCCGTCCGGGTCGCACTCGGCCAGGATCAGCCGCCGGCCTGGCTCCAGGGGCCAGGCCAGCAACAGAGCAAGCGCTGTGCTGGTCACCCCTGGAGCTCCGGTGCTACCGACGAAGGCGATCACTGACATCAGGAACCGCTCCCGTTCTTCACGACGATGGCGACCCTGCCGGTGGCGGCGCGCGCCGCAAGTGCCGGACCGTCGGTTGCCGGGACGGCCACGTCGACTGTGACGACGCCCGTGGTGTCGGGAGCCTTGCCGACCGACACGATCGTGGCCGCAATGGTGTGCGGCGGGGCCGACGGCACGTTCTCGTCTGCGCCCGGTGTGCTGACGATGAGCACTTTGCGCCCGGGGAACAGTCCGGAGGTGGGCCGCTGTGACGGCTTGACGGATATTCCGACCAGCGTGTCGCCCTCCCCCAAGAGGGATTTGTCCGTGACCTGATCGCGGGCGAGCAGTGAACCCGGTGTCAGCTCGACTGCGGCGCGCTTGCCGACGACGCTCGCCCTGTCTGTCGCCTTCACCGGTTTGAGCGCTGGGTCGAGAGAGATGGACGCCTCGGTGAGATCGCTGTCCTCGATCACGTCACCGACCGGTACGTCGCGGGCGATCGCCAGAACGTCCGTTCGCTCGCCGGTCGCCGTGAACAGCACCGCGCCCGAGAGCCCTCCGACGGCGGTCAGCGCGAGAGACAGCGCGATGAGCGCCGGCCGACGCCGTCGCTGCTTCAGGGCCCGCGGCGGCGCCACGGGGGTGGGGGCGGAGCCGCCGGGCCCGCCCTGGACGGGTGGGGCGGCGGTCTTCGTCCTGGTCAATTCCTGCCTCCAGCAGATCTGTCGCTGCTACTGCTCACTACTAGCCCACGACTTGGAGCTCGCCGATGGCGATCTCGGTGTCGGATTCCCGGATCTCCGTCAGGTCTCCGGTCTTGCCGCCGCCCTCCCAGTGGATGGTCCAGGTGGCAGTCGTGGTGATCTTGTACTTGTTGCCGCTCTTGCCTTTGGATGTTCTGCTGTAGACGTGACCGCAGTCGGGTGACTTCCGCTTGCCGTAACCGGCCTTGTACGGCGTGCCGGGCTTGGTGCAGGTGACGGAGGTGCCGTCGCCCATGTTCCAGACGACCTTGTCCACTTCGGCGGTCGCGGTGACGGTGACGGCTCCCGCGGAGGCGGTCACGGTCTGCGGGCCGGTAGTGGTCTCGCCCTGGTTGTTCCACATCCAGACCGGAAGTCCGACCAGCCCCGTCTTCCCGGGCTCGGGGACGATGCCGATGTCCGGCCCCTTCAAAGTCATCTGCTTGACGGCGCGCTGGGCGACTTCCTCCGGAGTGACGGTGGGAGCCTTGCCGAGTTCGCCGTCGGCGAAGAACATGTCACGAGGGACGAACGTTCCTGCGCCCACGTAGTTGAAGTCGGGGCAGGACGTGGGGCGGTAGATGGCGCCCTCGCTCGGCTTGTTCTTGCCCCAGACGAAGGCATCGGCTGGTGGCTGGGGATCCACCAGCAGCCAGTAGCACATGCTGCCGTCCCAGGAACCGAGCCCCGGAACGGAGCACGGGATCTCCTGCCCGTTGGCCCGTCGGCACCCGCCGGAGGAGGCACCGTCGCCCGACCCGCCTCCCGTGTCACCCGATCCGCCGTCCCCGGGCTTTTTCGGGTCCTCAGCCGTCACGTCGCATTTCACCGCACCGGGCGGGCATTTGACAGGGCCGTTGGCCACTGCCGCGCTCGTGCCGGCCAGCATCAGCCCTCCGGAGGCAAGGAGGACGAGGGCCTCGCGCGTGATACGCGACTCGCTCAGCATGTCCTGTCCTTGTCAATGGTGTAGTCGGTGATCCGCCACTCGGCGCCACCCGCCTTCGCGGTGGTGGCCTTGGCGGTCCAGGGGCGCCGGGTGTCGTCCTTGTCCACGGTGACGGGCTTGCCCGTCGCACGCTTGACCAGGACATAGTTCGTCGTGTCGACACAGTCGGTGATGGTGGCCGTGTGGGGATCGGCCTTCACGTCGACCGCGGTTACTTTCGGGGTCACCGTGGGCTTGCCTGTGAAGGTGAGGCCACGCCCCTGGTAGTAGGTGAAGGCGCCGATGATGTTCTCGGCTGCCTCGCCGGTCGTGTAGTCGCCCAGCCGGGCCTTCTTCATGCTGCCGGAGGAGTAAGCCTCGACCTGGGCATCCCACATGCCGCGGTATGCGGCCAGGGCCTTGCGCTCCGCCTCGGCCCTTTCCTTCTGCTCCTTGTCCTGCCCGCCACTCGCCTTGGGCGGGCCGGGCTCGTCACCGCCTGACGAGCTACAGCCTGTCAGCAGCAGGACCAGGGCTGCGGCACCCCCGGCGCAGACCCTTCGGGCAGCGCTCTCCCCGTACGTCATTCAGATCCCCCTCGGTCATTCGACGTAACGCTTCTTCCACGTCTGTAAAGTGACCCGCCGTCATTCTGCATCAGTCTCAGCCACCACGGTGATGCTGTTCTGTCACAGCTACATACTCCTGCTGTCACAAAGAGCCTCGATGTGGGCGGAGTTGATGCAGAGTCGATCATCTCATCTGACCCCATGGCCACTTGGGAGGCCGCCGACCCACCGTGCCACATCGGGAGCCATGAGCGCTTCGCCGTTTTACGGCGCGCCAAACCACCCAGGCGCATCTGATGCCGGGGCAGCGCTCGGATCAATACCCGCGTGACACGGTGAAGTTGACCGGTCAAGATCTTGACCGACCGCGCGGTTGAACGGCGTTTCCCCTGAACCGTGCGGCTGGCGCGAGTGGTCCAGGCAGCGGACAAGGGGGGAGTGAAACCATGGTCATGTTCCACAGCAAGCCACAGGGGGGACCATCCGTGCGCAACAACACCGTCCGCACTCGAAGCGACGGCCTTGTCGGCAGGCTCAACGCCGATTGGTTGCAACTGAGCCAGGACAAGACCGCTTTGCTCGCCGTACGCGACTGGTACGGGGATGAAGAGCTCGTCGGCCCGCAGTGCGTTCTCGACGCACTTCGCGTCTGCCTGGCCCACACCGACCAGGACCGTCTTCTGCTTCCTCCGCTGCGTGCGGCCGCTGCCGGCGGCGCGCGGGCACAGCTGGGCGCGCGCGTGGTCGTACAGGCGATGCTGCCGAAGGCGATACGCATAGCCCGCAGCCAGATGCGCCCGCAGTACGGCTGGGAGGAGACGATCTCTCTCACGGTCGGCGCCTTGTACGAAGTCATACGGACGTATCCGGTCGACCGTCGGGCGGAGCGCATCGCGGCCAATCTGGCCTTGGACACCCTTCGGCTAACGCGCTGCCTGATCGCTGCGGACGCAACCGTTGTGCCGCTCGACGTCGAGGCCATTGCCGGCCTCACCGCCCCTGACGCCAGTCCGGCCTCGCAGGCGGAACTGGCGTTGCTGCTGGCGCAGGCGGGTGAGTACGAGCTGCTCGCCGACGACGAGCCGGGCCGAGTGGCGGGGTGGGACGCCCGCGCGGAGCTGGTCGAACTCCTGGTATGGGCCCTCGACACCGGCGCCCTCGACGTGGAGGACGCACGCCTGATCACCCGCTACTACCGGGACAGTCCAGCGCCGGACACGATCACTTCCCGGCCTTCGAACCGGGCCGGAGCCAGCCAGCGTCAGCGCCGCAGCCGGGCCGTCCGCCGCCTGACGCACGCAGCTTCTGACAGGTTCGCGACAGCGAAGTGACACCCTCGTGACACAAGTCACCTGAACTTTAGGTCAGTTGGGTGTCACACCAGAACCAGTGGGCGCACCTCTCACATGAGGGACCCAATTTCCCGCCCATCAGCACAGCCATCAGAGAGGCCCCGGAGGACCCGTGATCGCCATCCCCGCAGCGTCCTTGGACGAGGACGGACGAAACGTCGTCGATCCCCGACGCCTGGTGCTGTGGAACGCTCATGGAGGCATGCGATGAAACGCGGCCGGAAGCTCAAGAACAAGAAGCAGGAGACGGAGCGGCCGCCCGCGGGCCGCACGCCCGGCCGGGCCGCGCGCTACCAAGCACGGCCGCCGGAGGGGGCCGATGGCCTCAACGATGCCGATGAGCTCAACGATGCCGATGAGCTCGACGATGCCGATGGGCTCGACGAAGCCGCCACCGGCTGGCAGCAGACCACCGTCAAGATGGCCGGCCTCACCAGACTTGCCACGGCCTGCATCTGGGCTCTGCTGCTGGCCGGACCGGCGATCGGTCTCTTTGCGGTGGCCGTCGCCGGGTCCTCGCGTGCCGCACCGACCACGACGGCGGCACCGACAGCCGACCAGCCCTCGGCCACCGGCCCCACCGGATTCGCGGAGCTGTATCTTGCGGCGTACATCTCGGCGGGGGAAGGAACGGAGGACAGTCTCGCGCCCTACTACGCCGAGCCCGTGACGCTTGCCAACAAGCCTGGCTCGCGCACCGCCACCCGTATTGTCACGGTGGCAGCCCAACCGGTCGGCAAGGGCTACTGGGCCATGACGGTCGCAGCCCAGATCTCGGCGAAGGGCGAGAACGGCAAGACCACCGACCGCGGGCTGCACTACTTCCGGGTCGGAGTCCAGGTCTCCGGGACCCCCGAGGCCGGCGGTACCGCCAAGCCCGCCAAGGCCGGATCCAAAGAGGCGCTCTACGCCGCGACCTCACTACCGGCCGAGGTCAACGCCCCGGCCACTGCGGAGCACGGGGACCTCACCTACGGACCGGGCGACGGGGTGAGCGAGAGCGACCCGGTGAGCGACACGGTGAGCCGCTTCATCGCCGCCTACCTGACCGGCCAGGGGGAACTGAACCGCTACGTCTCCCCCGGACTCCGGGTCACGCCGATCGTTCCGGCTCCCTACGCAGCGACGCTCGTCACCGGGCTCCGGGACGATCAGGAGGAGGACGGGGACAGCACGGACGACGACTCGATTCCGGCGGACGGCACTCGGCGGCGCGTACTGGCCACCGTGAGCGCGACGTCGGGAGGCGAGGACTACCTGCTGACCTACGCACTCACTCTGAGCACGCGGGACGGGCGCTGGGAGGTGGCGGCGCTCGACACCGCGCCCGCTCTCTCTGCCGAACAGACCGGACCGGTGTCCGGAAGCGCCTCGCCGACGCCGAGCGTCGCGCCGAGCGAGAACTCAGCCTCCCCGACGGACTCCGCCGGGGACTGACACACCAAGCAGCTCATCACACGAGGGGATTACACATGAGCTACGCGAGCACTGACATGGTCCAACTCGCCGCGAACGGCGATGTCTTCCAGTGGGTCAAGGACACACTCGGCAATATCAAGACCCTTGCCGTCTCAGCGGCCACTGTGATGGCCATCGTCGCCACGGTCATGGCCTATGCGAAGACGAAGTCCTGGGCGGGCACCCTTACCGCGGCCATCCTGGGCGCCGTTGTCGTGTTCGCCGTATCGAACATCGACGACCTCAGCAACATGGTGGACAGCGAGGTGCCCGACAAGAAGGGATCCGGCCCGGTCTCCGTCGTGGAGGTACCCCAGCCGCTGGGACACACCGTCAAGCAGGCTGACCTGCTGTGAGCGAGGGGCCGTCCGAGGAACGGGTGCTGGTCGGGCATTCCTACACCCGGGCACGCAAACACCCTCTCGTCATCGGCAAGCTCCCCGGCGGCGGGCGGATCCCGGGTGGCCCGTACACGATCACCCAGATCGTCACCATGGTGGGGGTCTTCATACTCCTGCTGGGCCTGAGGGATCTGTGGGCGGTCTTCGGACTGGGGAACGCCCTCATCCTGATCGCGTTTCCCTGGGGACTCGCGTGGCTGATGCGGTACGCCCGGATGGACGGCCGCGACCCCGCGCGGGCGCTGCTCGGTCTGATCACCTACGGCACCTCCCCGCCGGGCGGCCGGCTTGCCGGCCGCCCACAGCGGACGTTCCGTTCCAAGTCGGTCACCGCGCGGGTGACGGTCCGGCTGCGGCCCCCGACCGCGGGTTCGGCCCCGGCACCCGCCGCCGGGGCCCAGCCGGTACGGCTCATCACTACGACGGGCCGTACCGGCGGGCAGCGGCCCGACGCGGCACCCGCCACCCAGGCCGCCGCCCGGCCCCGTACACGCCTTCAGGAACTGCTCGACGATGCAGAGCGGAAATGAACAGGCACTGAACCGAAGGATGGACGAACTGCCATGCGTCTTCCCGTGCGCCACATCAGCGGCAATCTGATCTGGACCACCAACGCGACGGTGTGGGCTGTGTGGCGGGTCGACTCCGACAACTACAGCCACGCCTCCAAGTCAGCCAAGCGCGAGAGGCTCAACGCGCTGGAGGCACTCTTCAAATCGCTCAAGGGAGAGGCCCTGCTGCTCAGCCTCTGCCCGCAGGTGGATGCCGCGAGCGTCGTCACCCGTATGACAGCGGGCATCGACCTGGACGCGTCCCCGGAGTACGTGGACCTGTCCCTGCGTGTTCTCGACGAACTGGAGGAGATGGAACTGTCGGGACGGGTCGACTTCCTCGCCGTACCGATGAAGCACACCGACTTCAAGCAGGCCACCAAGTCGGTGCTGTCGTCCGCTCACTACGAGGTGATGAGCACCTTCGGTCTGCCCACCACCCCGATCTCCAAGGCCGAGGAGGAACGCCGGATCGAGCAGGCCCGGCATCTCGCAGCCACCTGGCCGTCCGCCATCCGGCTGCGCCCCGCGACCGAGGGCGAGATCCTGTGGATCTACGGGCACTGCGCACGCCGGGGGCTGGCCGAACCCCTGCTTCCCGAACACGACGAGCCCCGCGCCGTGGTGGGCCGTGGCCGCGCCGTGGCGGCGTACTCGGAGGTGATTCTCGACGAGGGAGGGCGCAGCGACGGCATCGAGGAACGCCGTGGCGTGCCCCTCAATCCGTTCCGGCACCGCTATGTGAAGGCAACGACCGAGTTCGGCGACAGCTACCAGGCCTTCTCCATCCTGTCCGAGATGCCGGATGCCTTCGCCTTCCCCGGCAGCGAATACCTTGCCGCCCTGGACGACTTCGGGTTCCCGGTGGACTGGGCGGTACGGCTGCACATCGAGCCGGGCTCCAAGGCCGAGCCGAAGTCGCGCCGCCAGGCACGCGAACTGGCCCACCAGCGAGGGGAGTACGAGGGTGAGACGGCCGGCATCCCGGCCAGTCTGGACAAAGCAAGTACCTCCCTCAACGAGTACCGATCCCGGCTCACCTCGTCGTCCACCGAGGTGGAGGTCAGGGCGAGCGTGGTCACCTGCGTCTGGGGCCCGAGCCCGGAGGAGGCCGAGGAGAAGGCGGCCGCGCTGATCAACCACTTCGGCGGCAATGACTACACCCTGGTGCGGCCGATCGGGGAACAGACTCCGCTCTTCCACAGCATGCTGCCCGGTACCCTCGTACCCCGGGTGATGAACGACTACGCGCAGTACCTGCTGGCCAAGGATTTCGCGATGGCCCTGCCCTTCTGCGGCCAGCAACTCGGCGACGACGGCGGATCGCTCTTCGGACTGCAGCTGAACGGCGGTGGAGCGCGCCCGGTCCTGGTGGACTTCAGCCTCGGCCCCCGGCTGAACGCCTCGGCTTCGGCGGTGTTCATCGGAGAGCTGGGTTCCGGCAAGTCGGTGGCCATGAAGACGGCCCTGTACTCGATCCTCACCACCGGCCGTCGCATCGGCCGGGCCCGCAGCCGCGGCCGGGCGCTGGCCATCGACCGTACACCCCAGCAGGAGTGGGCCCGCTTCGCGCGTGCTTGCCCGGGCGAGACCCAGATCATCACCGTGGACGAGGAAGCCGAGGTGTCCCTGGACCCGCTGCGGGTCTTCAGCGGACCGCGTGCGGCCCGCTACACCGAGTCCTTCCTCACCCCGCTGCTGGACATCGCATCGATGAGCACCGAGGGCGTCACCCTCGCCGACGCCATCGACGCCACCCACAAGTCGCCCAACCCCAGCATGCGGCTGCTCCTGGACACCTTGACGGAACGCGCTCATACGGCCGATCCGAAGGATCCGGACGACCACAACGTACGGGCCGCGGCGAGTGAACTGGCCCGCAAGCTGCGCTCACTGGCCAAGAAGGACCTGGGCCGGGTGGTCTTCGACCCCGACCTGCCCGTCGTGGAGATCACGGACGCCGACACGATTGTCTTCTCGGCCTCGAACATCGGTCTGCCCAAGAAGACCGAGCTGGAAGGCCACCGACTCTCCAGCCTCGAAGTGGAGAAGAAGTTCGGCTGGCGGCTGATGTACCTGGTGGCCGCACTGTGCCGGGAGATTGCCTTCGCCGACCCCGAGGAGTTTGTCGGGGTATTTCTCGACGAGTGCTGGTGGCTGACCTCTTCGGCCGAGGGGACCGAACTGCTGCTGGAGATCATCAATGACGGCCGTAAGCACGGCTGCGGCGCCTTCGCCGGCTCCCACGACCCGTACGACGTCGGTCCCGCCAACTCCGAGTACGGCGAGAAGATCCGTGGTCTGGTCTCGCACCGCTTCCTCTTCCGCCACCGCAACAAGCAACTGGCGGCCCGTGGACTGGAGTTCCTTGGCCTGGACGGCAATGACCCGGAATTGATCAAGCTGGTGACCGAGAACCTGTCACCGATCAACGTCTCCGACGACGAGCGGCTGCTGCGGTCCGGCGAATGCCTCTACTACGACCTGAAGAAACGGATTGGCGGCATGAAGGTCCTCATTCCCGCCGACGAGGAGGCCGCCGAGGCCATCCACACCACCCCTGGCCGCGCCACCCTCGACGAGCCGGTCGAAGCGGCGGGGGCGGTCGACCTGGTGAAGGCTGACGAGGTGGCAACCATATGACGGCTCTCACGGGGGTGGTCCGGCAGCCGCGCTTCTGGCTGCGCCTGCTGGTCCTGGTGGCAATACCGCTCATCGTCACACTGATCCTCGGGCACCAGGCCGCCTGGGCCGCAGACGACTGCCGGCCCAAGGACGAAGTACCGAACCTCTACTGCGAGCCGCCGAAGACCACGGACGGGGGCAAGGTCCTCGGCGTCTTCGACGTCGTCGACAAGAACGGCGTCCCGATCAGTGCCTACGGTCTGAACGTCGACCAGGGGGGCACGTTCGATGTACTCAGCAAGATCAACGCCTTCCTGATCAGCATGGGCTTCGGCCTGATCAAGATCGTGATCGGCTTCGCCTGCTGGCTCGTCGCGTGGGCCCTGGACTTCGGCCTGGCCAAAACGCTGCTCGATCCGGTGTCCGATGTGGCCGCCACCATCAAGCTCCGGGTGCTCGACAGACTCGAGCTGAAGGTGCTCTTTCTGACGCTCGCGACTGTCTGGGCCGGCTACCACATCCTGTTCAAGAAGCGGTCCAAGGGATGGGCCGAAATCTCCATGTCCCTTGTCATCGCCTCTCTCGCCACGGTCACGCTGGCGAACCCGGGCGCGGTGCTGATCGGCAATGCCGACGACACGGGTGTGCTCGGCACAACCAAGCAGTTCTCGCTGACGATCGCCGATGTGGTCCTCGAGGACGACTGTGCCGCCGGGCCCAAGGCCGGCACGGACAAGAACACCAAACCGGCCTCCTGCTCAGGTCAGAACAAAGGGGACAAAAAAGCGGATGCGGTGAGCCGCCCGATCACCGATGGCCTGGTCGACGCCTTCATCCAGCGCCCGGTCTGGGTTCTCTACACGGGCAAGCCCATCGACGGGAAATGCAGTGCAGCGTATGGCAAATCCACCCTTGCCCGGTACAACTTCAACCGGATCGTGCTGCCGCGAATCATCGAAAAGATGGAGCAGGATGAGGCCGACGACAGCTGGCTCGACGACCTCGGCAAGGCCTTCGCCGATGCCTTCTCGCTCACGTCGTTGAAGGACGCCCTGCTGATCGCCACTGGCAATCCGTGGGCCATCTACACGGTGGTCACAGAGAATCAACAACAGGCAGTCGACAAGTTCAGAAAGGACCTGGAGAAGACTCCGGCCTGGGAGCAGTACGTCAAGCCCGCTGACCAGGAAGTCGAGGCGGCATGCGGTGGTGGCCGCCCCTTGGAGGACCAGCAGCTGTCCGCCTCACTGGACAACGTCCTCAGCGTCTGGTTCATCGCGCTGGCCGCGCTCATCGTCGTGGTGCTGGTGGTGGCCGTCTCCCTCACGTTCCTGACCTCACAGGTGTGGATGGCCATCGAAGTCATCCGGGCCCAACCGGCCCTGGTCGCGGGCATCCTGCCGGGCGGCGGCCGCACGGCGATGTGGAACTGGGTCTCCGGGGTCACCCGGGTGGTGTTGGCGATCTTCATGTCGGTGATGTTCCTGACCTTCTTCCTCATCATGGTCATCGCGGTGCTGGACGCCAGGACCGGCGAGATCATGACGGTCAAGTTCCTCACCATCGACATCCTCGCCGTCGGATTCGTGGTCTTCCGCAAGAAGGTCACGGCCGCCGCCAAGAACATCGCCACCAACTTCGGCCAGCGGATGGCCAGCAAGACGGGCGGTGCCGTCAACGAGGACGAGCTCGCGCCGTCCGCCTTCTACAACTCCACGGCCGGAGCGCCCTCGGCGCTGTCTCAGCTCAAGGATGACAAGGGCACGCTCGGCAAGATGGGCAAGGGTGCCCGCGACTTGTGGCTCGGCAAGCCGAAGGAAGGCGGCGCTGAAGGCGGTGCAGCCGGCCGTGGCGGCGGTGGAGGCGGTGGCAAGCCGAAGAAGAACCTGAAGCAGCGGATCGGGGGCGCAATCAGAGTGGGCACCGAGGTGGCCGCTGCCGTCGGTTCCGGTGGCACGACCGCCGCTGTTCAGGCCACGGCCAAGACCGCCCTGAAGAACCGGCTCAAGAACGCGGCGAAGAACCGCCTGTCGAAGAACCGCGTCGGGCGTGCCACTCTCGCCACGGCCCGTACTGGCCGCTACATCGCCAAGGAAGCCCCCGTCACCCGCGGCCGGTTGAGGGACCAGGTCGGTGAATCCAGGCGCGACCTCGAGCGGGAGTCGCGACAGCAGTCCCGCGAGGGCGACCAGACCCGCAACGCCCAGCGGGACGCGAACAGGCAGATGCGCCAGACGAGGAGTCAGCAGCGCAACGACGGGCAGCGGTTGAACCGCACGCTGAACAACAGGCGCAACCAGCAACAGAACCGGCGCCGTTCCGGTGGCAATGGACGCAACAACCGCCGCAATGGAAGGGGCGGTGGAGGTAATGGCTCGTGAGCACGGACGCCGCAGACGAGCCCATGAGCGCCGCCAAGAAGCTACTTATAGCGCTCGCGATCGCCACGGTTCTTCCCTGGGTCTTCCTCTTTCTGGTGATATCCATGGCGGCGAACCTGCTGCCCGGCGGCGACGACGACTCGAAGCAGAAGGTTCCACCCGAGGTGAGTTGCGTCAAGGTCGCGGGCATTCCCAAGCCGACCTGCGAGGCCTACCTGTCGGCCGAAATCAAGATCAAGACGGTCCGGCCGAAGTGCACGAACCTCCGATGGACGCTGCTGGCCGGCATCGGAAAGATCGAGTCCAACCACGGCCAGTACGCCGGTGCCAAGGTCATCGACAAGTACGGGAAGGAGTACGGCAATGTCGTGCCGCCGGTCATCGGCATTCCGCTGAACGGCCGCGAGGGCACCGCCCTCATCTACGACACCGACGACGGCAAGTACGACAACGACACGGTCTACGACCGGGCCGTGGGCCCCACCCAGTTCATACCTCAGACCTGGGAGAGCGTCGCCCAGGACGGTGACGAGGACGGTGACACCGATCCGCAGAACGTCTTCGACTCGGCGCTCACCACCGCGGCGTACCTCTGTGGGACGGGCGAGGCGGACTTCTCCGACAAGAAGGTGGAGCACGACGCCATCCTCCGCTACAACCACTCGGAGAAGTACGTCTCCGACGTCCTGGCGGCGAAGGCCGAGTACGACGCCCTCGGTGACGTCTCAGGTCCGATCGACGCCTCGGAGAAGGCCCAGAAGGTCATCGCGGCAGCGCGTAAGCACAAGGGCGTCGACTACTCCTGGGGAGGCGGTGACGCGCACGGCCCGTCGTACGGCATCTGCTGTTCCCCCGGCGGGCATGACGGCAGGAAGACCTTCGGGTTCGACTGCTCGGGCCTGACCGAGTACGCATATGCCCAAGTCAGTCTGATGATCGGCAGCACGGCGCAGGCACAGCACGACAGTGGCAAGGTTCGGGTCACCAGCTCACCCGGAAGTCTGGCCGGCGCGAAACCGGGGGACTTGCTGTTCTTCTCGGACAATCCGGGCAGCGGCAAAGGTCTCCACCATGTCTCCATCTATCTCGGCAAGAACATGCAGATCGAGGCACCGCGCACGGGGGACGTCGTCAAGGAGTCCCCAGTACGGAGCAACGAGCTGGACAGCATCGGACACCTCGAATGATGACTCGTGCGGAGCGCCAGGGAGTGGCGATGCTCGCGGCATCCGCCGTTCTCTCCGTGATCGGCGTGATCCTCCTCTGGCCTGACCTGAGCCCCAACCCCTCCGCCGCGGACGGGCCGCCGACGCCTGCTCCCACGGCGTCGGCGTCCCCGTCCGTCCGGCCGACGGTCCCCAGCGACCCGAAGCCGGCCCCCTCGTCGGCGTCCCCGACGCCGTCCGTCGCGTCCTCGCCGGACGGTGACGCACTCGCCGGCGAGGTGAGCGACGCCGCGCTGCAGCGGGCACTGGAGCAGAGCCGACGGGTATCTGTCCCACCCAACCTCGAGAAGCGACTGGTGGAGCTCGGGGGCAAGGTCCTGCTCGCCGATGTCACCGGCGAGGGCCGCAATGCCTTCCCGGAGTACTTCAGGGGCCAGCCCGCCACGGACCGCTGGCGTGACAGCCGCATCCGGGCGGGCGTCGCCGAACGCTACAAGGACCGGTCCGACGCGGTCCAGGTCCACCTCGTGTGGGCCGGCACGAGCCCGGAGGGCATACGGGACGAACGGCAGCCGACGACAGTGCTGCTGGTCAGGGATCAGGCCAGCGGCGTCTGGTTGCCACGGCCGTTCTCGGCCGGGCCGGAGTGACCTCCCCCGAGGCCCAGGTGTGGGCCGTCGACATCAACGGCCGGGCCCTGCAATTGCGCAAGGACAACGACCGGCACCCAAGCCCGAGAACGTCGTTGGCATCGACTGAAGAAGTAGACGAGCGGGACCGTTTGTTTTTATTTACTCGAATCCAGTCATTCGAATCGGAAAGCCACCGCTGCACGCAATGCTCTGTATGTCGACGAGAGGTGCGTACCACCTGTGCGCCAAGGGGATCGGTGCAGGGCTCTCAACGGAAGTGATTTTCGCCACGCCCCCGCTCCTGTTCGGTCCGCCCCCAACATCCCCGCTACCCCCAGTGCAGCACTCGTCACCGAGCGCTGGTGCGACAGGTCATTTTGTGCCGAACACTCGCATCCGATGCGCCCTCAGCCGCAACCGAATCCAACTGACTGTGACTCATATCCGGGTGTAGAACTTGAGTTGTGAGTCCAGTGGGGATCAACGGGACTCGTTTACTCTTTGATCGACACGTGCAACCTGAGGGAGTGGGGCACGATGTGGCTGGATCCACCACGTGAGTGGGCATCAGATATGAGGGGGCATCAGAATTGATGCATACGTTGCCAGCAGCGACAGGTGTCGTCCGATGACGGCCCCGTCCGGAGCCATTGCCCAGCGGCCCGCCAGGGCCAACCGACGCGCCTGCCTCAGCTGCGGGTGCCACCTGAGCGCCTACAACGACGATGAGCTCTGCGCCGCCTGCACGCGCACGAGGGTCTCGCCTGACGAAGAACTGCCCCGGATACCCGAGCGGGTCTGGCAGGACCCCGAGGTGCGTCAGGCCCTGGCCGCCTTCGACTTCGGCCAAGTCAGCAAGCTCGTACGCCAACTGGGGTCCATCCGGCAGGAGGATCTGGCCCAGCTCGCCGGTCTCAGCCAGGGCTTTCTGTCCATGCTCGAGTCCGGCGTCCGACGCCTCACCAGCATCGACCGGATCGTCGACTTCCTCGACGGCCTGAACGTCCCCGCCCACCTCGTGCAGATCCCGCGCCGTAGCACCATCGGACCCCCCGAGTGCGCTTCCCCGGCACTCGAACCGGACCTGCCCGGGCGACAGACTGTGTGATGGGTGCATGCTGGGCGCCGGTACGCCTGTGGGGCGGTCGGCGCCGAGCCGGGTGTGGAAGTTCCTGCCGATCAGGCCAGGGACCGAACGAGGACCACATCGGATCGTCGATCGGAATTGTCTAATTCTGCCCGCTTCTCACCGCTGGGTGGAAAAAATGCCGCCGCGACTGCTCCCGAATCACCAATGTAGGCACACCGAGATGTCCATCTCATCGCGCATTCTATCGGCGAATTCACAGATTCTCGCCGGTTCAGCATCACACCTCTCGCTACGTCGCGCATTAACCCGGTTATATGCCAAGAGTCAGTACTCGCACTACACTTGACTGCGCGTCACAGAGATCGCGAGCAGGTCGACCAAGGGGCGACTTTCCAGATGACTATCCAAAACAAAATCGCCGAGCAGCTCGCGGATATCTGGGCTGCCGGGAGAGTTACCTCGTTCATACCGGATGTGCGATGACAGACAATAAGCGAGACCCGCTCTCACTTCCTTTCTCTCAGGATGCCGAGACCCTGTGCATCGTTCTGGGTGGACGCTTCGGCGAGGAGCCGGAGCAGCTTTCCTTCGAGCGGCTGGAGCGTTTCTCCTCCGCCGGCGGGCAGTGGGTCGACACAGCCCACAGCTATGCGGACGGGCGCTCGGAGGAAATCATCGGAAAGTGGATGAGTACTCGTCCCGGCACGCTGCGGGTCATGGACAAGATCGGACATCCTTCGGCGGACGGTTCTCTCGATCTCACCGGCCGGAACCTCCGCAAGGAGGCCGAACAGTCTTGCCGGCGGCTGCAGGTGCCCTCGCTCGACGTCGTGATGCTCCACAGGGACGATCCGGGGCGCACTGTGGAGGAACTGGTCGAGACACTGGTCGGTCTGGTGTCGTCAGGCCTGGCCGCACGTGTCGGGGTCTCCAACTGGCGGGCGGACCGCCTGGCGGAACTGGTTCCTCTCCTCGTAGCCGCTGGCCATGTCCCTGTGGTCAGCTATCAGTTCAGCCTCGCTGTACCGAGCCGACCCCTGTGGCCAGGAACGTTGCACGAGTGCGACGCGCTGCGCGCAGTCATCACGCAGCACGATCTGCCGCTCGTTGCCTGGGCGGGGCAGGCACGTGGATTCTTCGCCGGGGCCGGCGAGCCGGTCGGGCCCGGGGTGAGCGACCCGTTCGACACCCCGCGGAACAGGGAACGGCGGCGCCGGTGCCAGGCCGTCGCCCATGACCTCGGGGTCCGGCCCGAGACCGTCGCGCTGGCCTGGACCTTGCACCGACCGGGCGTCTGGCCAGTGATCGGGGCCCGCTCCGTGGACGAGGTGGATATTTCGATGGCCGCATCCTCGCTCACGCTCGACGAGACGGTGGTCCAGTGGCTCAAGGCGGAGGACGGAAAGCACGCGTGAGCCATTCCATCGAGAACCACACCTTCCTCCCAAGAGCCGAAGGGATCGACCCCACCATGCCCCTGACGGTCCTGCATGTTCTCGTTCCCGAGCCTCCGGGTGAAGTAGGAGGCGCAGACCTGCATGTGATTGACCTGGCCGCCCAGCAAGTGGCCGACGGGCATCGCGCGATGGTCGTGGAACGAGGCTCGACCGAATTTGCCGACCGCGTGCGTGAGACGGGATTGGATGTCGTTTCGGCCACGGGACACTCCTTCCTGAGTGCCGTTCGGCTTCTTGCACAGAAGATCACCGCGACGGACGCCGACATCATCCACGCTCACGGATATGACGCGGACTACTGGGCTGCGGCCGCTCGGATTCTGTACCCCAGGGTCTTTTCCGGGCGTCCTCTGGTCCTCACCCAGCATGGAGTGGTTGACGACACCCTCTGGCACAAGAGCAAGACCGCTCTCGACGTGCTGTGCGCCAGGACCGCGGACGGCATCATCGCGACGGCGGAGAACCTTGTTCCCAGGATGCGGAAATGGTGTCCCCGTGGAAGCGTCGCCTACATCCCCAACGGTGTGCGGCAGCTGCCGCGGGTGCCGAAGCAGGAGGCCCGCGTATCCCTGGCGGAACGGTACGGGGTCCCGCTCGCGGGGGAGTTGATCGCCTACGTCGGGCGGCTGTCCGAGGAGAAGGCGCCGGAGCGTGTGCTGACTTTGGTGGCGCAGGCACGGGCGACGGGGCGGAAAGTCCATGCCCTCGTGGTCGGCAGTGGTCCCATGGACCAGCAACTCAAGTCACAGGCAGACGAGTTGGGCATCGCGGACGCTGTGACCTTCACCGGCATCGTGCGCGATGTGGAGACGGTGTACGGGGCCATCGATGCGTTCGTCCTGCTCTCCTGCACGGAAACGACATCACGGGTGGTCATTGAGGCCATGACGTCCGGGATCCCCGTGGTCGCGTCCGCCGTCGGGGGGATCCCTCAGCTCCTGGACTCCGGAGAGTGCGGCGTCCTGGTCCCGTCCGGTGACGAGAACGCGGCGCTCGCCGGACTGATCCGGGTTCTCGACGCTCCGGAGCCGTACATAGAGCCTGCACGTCATCGGGCCTTGAGCTCCTTCGCAATCTCGACGATGGGCTCCGGAGTCGAGGACTTCTACTCGACCCTGCTGGCACGTCACCAGCGCGGCGTCCGGACTCGGAGCGCGACCTCCGGCACTGAGGGGTGAAGGCCATGCCATCACGAACGCGTCGTCTCCGGGCCCTCTACCTCACCCACCACGCACCATGGCCCGTCACCAGTGGCGGGCGGCTCAGGGACGCCGCACTGGTGCCCCGCCTGGCGCAGGGTGCCGACCTGGAAGTGTGGGCGGTGTCCCGTCAAGGCGACGAGGACCGGGCTGCCGTCGCTGATCACGCCGACGGAACGGTCGTGCGCGTCTTCGACGACGAAAGCACGCGTCACCCCTACCCGACCCGTGATTCCTGGGTGGCTCGCCGGTCGCTGGCCCGGGCAGCGGCAGAGCAGCCCGGCTTCGACGTCGTGCACGTCGAGGGGCACTACCTGTTCCATCTGCTTCCAGAGCAGCTCGCACGGCGCAGTGTCGTGGTGGAACACAATGTCGAGTCACACCTGATCGAGCAGCGCATGGGGTTGGGAGCACAGAGCCCTCAGCTACTCCAGGACCTGGCCACCGTACGCGCCTCGGAAGAGCACGTGTGGCGGACCGCCCGGCTCGTGCTGACCTTGTCAGACGAGGACATGCGACGCGTGTCCACGCGGGTCCCGGAGGCCAGGGTCCGCCGGGGCATGAATGGCGCCGATCATGTGCCGGCGTATCCGGCCCAGCCACGAAACCACAGTGCGCTCCTGGAGACCGCTCCACGGATCTGCTTCCTCGCCAACTTCGCGTACCTGCCGAACCAGGACGCGCTCGACTGGCTCATCCGGTCCATATTTCCGCGAATCCAGAGCTACATCCCGGGCGCCGAACTGCTGCTGGCCGGATCGGGGTCGAAAGAGGCATTGCAGAAATACGGAAGCCCCATGGGAGTGAGGGCCCTCGGCTGGATCGATGATCTCTCGGACGTCTGGTCGACCGCGGACGTCATGGTGAGCCCCCTGCGTATCGGAGGCGGCGTCAAGGTGAAGATGATCGAATCCATACGCGGGGGCTGTCTCACCGTTGCCACGACCCTGAGTATGGAGGGGCTGCCCCGGGCGGCGGATTCGGCCGTCGTGGTCAGGGACGACCCGGACGAGTTCGTCGAGGGTGTCGTGAGTCTGTGCAAGGACGACGACTTCCGCGCGCAGCGGGCGGCGAGCCTGCATCGCGTTCAAAAGGCATTGCCCAGCTGGTCCGATGCCGCGGCAGACCTGGTCAGCCACTGGTCCACCATTCACTGAGCCAACAGGAGCACGTTCATGACCAGCAGTGCCTATACCGTCCCCTATCTCCCGACCGGCAGTGTGTACGGCCCGGCGGAAATGGATGCCCTCACCCGCTTGCTCCAATCCGGTGCCAAGCTGTCCTGCGGGCCGGAGCGTGACGCCTTTGAGCAGGAATTTGCGGCGTACGCCGGAGTGGATCACGCACTCTCGCTCACCAATGCCACCATTGCCCTGGAGCTGGCTACTTATCTGCTCGACCTCCAGCCCGGGGACGAGGTCATAGCGGCGACCCAGACCTATCAGGCGAACGTCACGCCTCTGCTCGCGCTGCCGGTCAAGGTTCGTTTCTGCGATATCGACCCCAACAGTCTCAATATTTCTCCGGACGCTCTTGCCGGCCTCGTCAACGACCGCACGAAGGCCATATACCTGGTCCATCACGGCGGCATGCCGGCCGACATGGAGCCGATTCTGAAGATCGCCGCCGAGAACAATCTGACGATTGTGGAGGACTGTGCTCACGCGCTGGGCACCAAGTACCACGGGCGGACCCCCGGCACCTTCGGTCACCTCGGATGCTGGAGTTTTCAGTCGTACAAGAACATCTCCACTCTTGGTGAGGGCGGAATGCTCACCCTGTCCAACCCCGAGTGGGCCGAGCGAGTCGGCCGTGTGCGCTCGATCGAACCGGATGCCCGCTTCACCTCGCGTGCGCAACTCGCCCTCGGTGACTACACGCTGCCTGCCGACGGGATCGAGCGGCACGAGAAGAACTCCTATGCGGAAGACTGCGTCGAACTTCGTCATCCCGGCACGAACTCGACGCTGAGTGAACCGGCCGCCGCCGTGGGGCGCGTCCAACTTCGCAATCTCGACGCGTTCGTCGCACGTCGGCGCGCGATCGCTGAGCGCCTGGACGCAGGTCTGAAGGAGATCCCGGGGATCCGTGTGCAGACCAGGGAAGCCGGGATCGAGAGCTCCCACCACCTCTACACGTGCTTCCTCGATTCCAGCACGGGGATAGACCGGGACGCCTTCATCAAGCGGCTCGACGAGCAGGGGATTCACATCCAGCTCCGGTACTTCCCCATCCATCTGCTGCCCGAGTGGCGGCAGCGCGGGAACGGCCTTGGCGAGTGCCCGGTCGCCGAACGCATCTGGTTCCATGAGCAGATCAATCTGCCCATCTATCCCCAACTCGAGGACTGGCAGGTCGATTTCATGGTCGAGACTGTGGCCCGGACCATGGGCGACTTCTCTCGGTGACCGAGACGGAGGTGTCGGGGGATGCGGCGGTACTCGCGGTATCGCCGCACCCTGACGACGCGGTCATGGCAGAGGCCCAACACTCGCCGCCCACGCCGAGTCCCCTGCGCCCTTTTGGCGACGCATGGCTGCTGCCCGCTCCACGTTCCACGTTTGCCCCGGATCTCCCGGACGCGACGGAACTCGAGAACGTCATTGCTGACCGTCCCGCGTCCCTGATCCGCAGAGACCGCCCGGCGGAGCTCTGGACGGGGCAGCTGTCGGCGAGCACATCGATCACCGTCTGATGAGAAGGGCGACCGACAAGGCCTGTCAGGGATCCGGCTCGGGGCTGCGCCTTTGGGAGGGGCTGCCGCACCACCTGGGCACCGACAGGCCGGTACTCAGTCACCCACCCTGGGCGATGGCCCGCGCCGACGCCTCGTACAGGGAGAAGAACAGGGACTACGGCGTGCAGGAGCTTCTCCGGGACGTGAAGCGGACGCGTGATTCGACAACGCGACCAAGGAAATCGATTTCAAAGGGGTACGCATGAGTGAGCAGGACGTATGGGTTGCCGGCCTCAACCACGGAGCACACGACTCGTCCGCGGCGCTGCTGCGGAACGGTCAACTGGTTGCGGTCGTGGAGCAGGAGCGCTTCTCGCGGCGGAAAAGGGCGATGGACCAGCCTCCCGTCGAGGCGCTTGAGTGGTGCTTGAACCACGCGGGGATCACCCTGTCCGACCTTTCCGCGATAGGTCTGGGAAGCGACCACGACGTCCTCGCCCAGTGGCTGGGGCTGACTCCTGAAGAGCGCAGGACGGAGCTGGATCTCGACAACCCGGAACGTCTCTTCCCGAAGAGCGTCTTCGGCGCGTCCGAGCTCCCGCCGGTCGTGCCGGTCCGCCATCACCTGGCGCACGCCGCCAGCGCGTACTGGGCCAGCGGCTACGAGGAATCCGCAGTCCTCGTTATCGACAACCGAGGCGAGGACGAGTCCACCACCCTGGCCTACGCCACGCCCGATGGCATAGAAACGCTCGAGTCCTACCCCATCGAACACTCCCTGGGACTCTTCTACCGAATCGCTACGCAATACGTTGGTCTGTACACCAAGGACGGCAACGCCGGCAAGCTCATGGGGCTGGCCTCGTACGGAAAGCCCCTCTACGAGGTCGGGCTGAGCCACACCCCGGACGGCCCCCGCTGGAAGGGTGTTCCGTCCGCGACCACGACCGGACGCGCACTGCCGCCGGAGCGCACCCGGCAGCTGCTGGCCTTCCTGGAGGAACAAGCCTTCCCGTACACCGTGGGTCTGAAGGACGACATCTTCTCCTACATCGACTTCGCGGCTTCGGTACAGACTGCGCTGGAGGACACCATCCTGGGTCTGCTGCGTGACCTCAAGGAGCGCACAGGCTCCGCCAACCTGTGCCTCGCCGGCGGTGTGGCCCTCAACTGCACTGCGAACGGGCGCATCGCCAAGGAGGCTCTGTTCGACAACGTCTACATCCAGCCCATGGCCCACGATGCCGGCTGCGCCCTCGGAGCCGCGTACGAGGCTACTCGTGAAGTGGCACCGCAGTCCTTCCGGCCCGATGTGATGGACCATGCGCTCTGGGGACCGGAGTACGGGGACGACGAGATTCTGGCCGCCCTGGACAGCCGAGGTCTCCGGGGTGAGCGGCTCACTCCGGACGAGTTGGTCTCACAGGTGGCGTCGGTCATCGCTCAGGGGGGCATCGTTGCATGGCACCAGGGCAGGGCGGAGGCCGGGCCGCGGGCGCTCGGAGGGCGCAGCCTGCTGGGTGATCCCCGGCACCGCTCGACGCTCGTGCGGCTGAACACCATCAAGAAGCGGGAGATGTGGCGCCCGCTGGCACCCAGTGTGCTTGCCGACAGCTACGAGAAGTACTTCGACGGCACACCGAACCCGTTCATGATCATGGCGGCCGAGGTGCGTCCCGAAGTGCGGTCACTCATTCCCGCGGTGGTCCATGTGGACGGCTCCGCACGACCCCAGGCAGTGACCCGTGAGGCGAACCCTCGCTATGCGGCCCTTCTCGAGGCATTCGCACGGGAGTCCGGTATCCCGATTCTCGTCAATACGTCCTTCAACACCGCCGGCATGCCGCTGGTGAACCGCCCGGAGGAGTCGGTGGACACGTTCCTGGACACGGATATCGATGTGCTGGCGATCGGGTCCTTCCTGGTGCGCCGCCCCCAGTAGGGAAATGCCCCGGCAGCAGTTGCGGTGGCTGGTGCGGACACCAGCCACCGCTCTGCGCGGACCACCGGCCGGGACGGTCACACCGGCCGGGACCGGTACTCCTGCCATGCCCCGACTATGCGCATGATCAAGCTGGTGTCCCCTCGGAGTTCGAGCTTGCCACGGTAGTGCAGCTCCCAGAGGTCGGAGCGGCCCTCCAGCAGGGACACCAGGTCGCCGTTCGTGATGAGGGCGACACTGTCGAAACCGGTGTACGAGGAATCGTCAATGGCGTGCGGGCGGACGGTGACGCCGGCATCGGTGAGCACGACCTGCCAGGCGGACTTGGCATCCGGTTCTGCGAACAGCACGTCCCCATGACGTTCGCGTGCCACCGGTCCCAGCGCGTCGGGCAGCTCTTCGCTCAGCGCCCTGCTCAGATCGTCGACCGCGCTCGTGTGCGGAAACCCGACTTCCGTGCCCGGTCTCGATCCCACGGGCTTCGTGAGCTGCAGGGCCCCGAAGGAGTACTGCAGGACGCGCAGGTCGTGACCGTCCATGGTGCTGACGGGAAGTTTCACCGGTCCATCGGCGGCGAGCTCCGCGCCCGAGGGAGGTGTGGGAAGTTCACCGACGAGCGACAGCCCCGATGCGGAGATCAGCTCCAGCAGCCCCGGCACCGAGACAACGGGGTCGCTCACGCCCCTCGCGCCGTCGCCGTAGTCGAAAGTGAGCAGCAGGGTCCCGCCGTCAACCAGTACCCGTCGCGCCTCCTGCCAGAAGAGCCGCCGTCCCCACGTGGTCAAGCCCTCGTAGACGGAGACGGCGATGAGGCAGCTGAATGAGTTGTCGGGGAACGGCCAGGGCTCGTGTCCGTTGTAGAGCGACGACTTCAGCAGCCGGGAGACACCCGCCCGTTCTGCTCCCCGCTGCACGTCCTCATGCACGGCAGGGTCGACGTCCAGGACGTGGGTTTCGATACCCGAAGCGGCCATCATGTAACCCACAATGCTATTCCCTCCGCCGAATTCGAGAACCGGCCCGGAAATCTCTCCGGACGCCCTTGTTCGATCAAGCTCGAGAAGTACGTGCACGGGTTCCCATATTCGCGCGAAGTCATGACGCAGCGGGATTCCGACCCCCTCGAGCTTCTCCTCGAGGGCCAGCATGTCACGCTTCTTCCGGTCGTACTCAGGCCTCTCGAGGAAATCAGCAAAACGGCGCACGATGACGTTGAATGAATCGGCCATCAGGCCCTCCCGATATGGAGCATGAATTACCAACCGAACAGTTCCTGGACCGCGGCGGGCCAGGCTTCGAGCGTGGTGGCAGGGGCGGTCACCGATTCGTGGTACCGCCATTTCAGCCAGTTCCTCTTGTAGACCAGAGAGAGCATGCTCCGGGTTTGCGAGGAGTTGTTCGGCATGCCCCGGTGCCACATACGCACATCCCGAATGACAAGGGACCCGGCCGGCGCATTGAGTCTTCGGGAACTCAGCGCCTCGGCTCTCGCCTCGACCGGAAATTCAGATTCCTCGGCCCAATGCGAGTCCATCACGAGATGACTTCCCGGCCACACCTCAGTACTGCCGGTCTCGGACGTGAAGTCGCTCAACAGGACGTTGACAACAAGGGAGAACGGGGGAGTGGGTACGCTCATCTCCCCGTCGAACAGATGCGCATTGTCTCTGTGAATCCGCTGAGCGTCCGATCCTGGTCGGGCGAGGTTCGAATTGTAGTAGAGGATGCGCAGATCGTTCCCCAAGATCTCACGCATGCAATGCATCGCCAGGGGATTGGCGACCAGTTCCGTGGACTTGAAAATTCCGCGCAAGGGGGGCTGGATCTGATAGTGGCCATTCCCGCTGTGGCTCCGCTGCAGCCTGTCCGTATTACCCGATGAATGCAGTTCCTCGAACAGCGCCATGTATTCACCGCGGAGGGCCTTGACCAGGTCGGAGTTCAGCGCCCCTTCGAGCACGACATAGCCGGCATCACGGATATGCATCACGCTCTCTGCGAGATGGGCCGCCGACAGCTTCCCCTCGGACAGCTCGGCAGAGGTGATTATCATCTGTTCTCCCCATTGCCTGTTCGGGTTCCACACATGCGGATGCCGGCATGGACGGCCTGCGAGAGGCCGTCCATGCCGGCGGCTCCGGAAAGCCGGGCGACTGCTTAGACGATGGCGTTGCCCTCGGTGATGACCGCCGGCCACTTCTTCGGGTCGAAGCCGTGCTGGAAAAGGAAGCCGATGACGAGCCGGTTGAGGCCCACCCCGCAGCAGCCGCTCCAGATCTCTTCGCCGGTGGTGCTGGTGATGCCGAAGGACTCCAGATGGTGGCTGCCTTCGATGGTGCATCCCGCGATCTCGTCGAAGTCCGCCGCAGTCAGCTCGCCCGGGGACTTGGCCTCACGCACACGCAGCTCGATGTCGATCACGGGCACTTCGCTCGGTACCTTCGCGTCGAGCGTGCGCTGGGTGACCTCGGGGATAGGCATGCAGCCCTCCCCGACTACCGTCTGAGTGGAGAGCCCGAGCTCCAAGAGCAGAGAGGTGACGCTGCCCAGGACCTCCTCCCGGATCTGAGTCGTCGCCTCAGGGGTGCCGAGCCAGACATGCTCGAACCGCAGGAACTCCTTGGCGCGGAAGACACCGTCGAGTTCCTCCTCGCGCTCCTTCCGCCAGGTCCAGCCGCCCAGCGTCTCCACGACCTTCAGTGGAAGGTCCGTGACATCGATCGAGCTGTCCCGGAGGGAATGGTAGAAGGGCAGGCACTGCACCGGGTCGAGCACCTGCTCCCCGCCGTCCACCCTCCACAGAAGACCCGGCTTGAACTGGCTCAGCTTGAAGTCGTCGAGCGCCTGGGCGGGAATCATCCGAGGGAACGTGTGCTCGTTGAACCCCATGCCTGTTGCACGCTCACGCAAAAGGTTCTGGAGCCGACGGACCAGGGCGGTCCATTCCGCTCCGTAAACATATTGCCCGACACCGAACGACTTGATCCATTTCCTGTCCAATGCCTCCTGTGTTACGTTCCCGCCCACCGGATCGACATCGACCAGCTTCAGGTCAACAACCTCAAAGAGTTCCATTGTCTACCTCTCTGGCATTCTGATGCATGTTTTTTCGAAAGGCCTGCCGGTCAGGATAACCCACCAGCGATCTTTCCGCATATAACTGGGCTAATTGACTGATTGCATTCGATACCGGCATCCTGATTCGCACGCTTCTTTAAACGTTCGCTGCGACGGGGTGAATGCTGTGGACATTGCAAGCGAGGCCATCTCCGCTCGTGCCGTGGAGTCATCGGCACGGCCGATGCTCCGCGGGCGTTCGGCGATTGATTTTGTTCAGAATGCGTGGCCGCAACTCACGCCGACCGAGTTTGTCTCGGCCGAGTGGATCCTTTCCGTATGGGAATTTCTCCCGGAGCTGGGTTCCCCTGCGGTTGTCGTATCTGGGAGCCATGCGGGATGGGGTGCGATCGCACTGACCGAGTCGCGGGGCGATGCAGGCCGCAGTCTTGTGGTCGCCGGCGCGCCGCTCGTCGACGAACACGAAGTGGTCACCTCCGGTCCCGTCGACGTCGACGCCGTTTCGCGTGATCTCGTGCACATCCTCCGACAGGAGGCGAAAACCGGCACAGCGGTGCAGCTGGACTGTGCCGTCCCGGACAGCCACCTGGCCCGCGCTCTGGCAGCGCACAGGGCACATTGGTCCCTTGAACCGGAACCGGCTCCCGTCATCGATCTCTCCGCGCTGTCCGTCAACGCACTCCGGCACTCGAAGCGGCTGAATCGCCTGGCTCGTACCGGTCCGGTCACTTTCGACGTGATCGAAGGGCACCGGCTGACCGCTGCCGTGGGAACTTCTTTTGTCGAACGGCGGCTGATTTCCTGGGAAACACGCGGGCGCATCCACGAGCTGCCGGACGTCGAGCGCTCTCCTGCCTTTCCGGTATTTCTCGGGGAGATGGTGCACCGGATGGCGGTCGACAGGAATGCGCGCCTGCATGTCGTCAGGGCCGGCGGCCGGACCGTGGCAGAAGACCTCATGCTCGGGCCGGTCAGTGATCCGCTCCTCTACATGCGGAGCTACGATCCGGCGTTCTCCGCGTGCAGCCCCGGGCGCATTCTTCTCGAGCACACCCTGCTCGGCATGTCCGGATCGGCACTCCGGCGCCTGCGCACCGGCAGGGGTGACGAGGCCTACAAGCTGGCCGCAGGAGCGGACCGGTCCTGTGTCATCACTGCCGTAGTGGGGCCGCACGGTTCAGGGCAGACGAAATGATCCGGCCGTTCGGCCTGTTCGATCAGCACTTGATGAAGGAGTACGACGGTGTCGCACGCTCACGCTCGTTCCGGACCTCCGGCAGCTCATCATGAACTCTCGCGTGAGGTGGGGACGGCTCGAGAAGCCCTCGCCGCCTTCCGGCGCACCCGGCTCCGCGATGGCTGCTGAAGGGCGGGAGCGCATGGCCGGGAACACTGCAAACCCCTTCACTGTTGTCACACGGCTGGTGGTGCTGTCGCCGCACCTCGACGACACCGCCCTCTCCTGCGGCGCTGCCACGGCCGCTGCTGCGTCGGCGGGCACGGACGTGGTTTCGGTCACCGTCTTCGACGGCGAGCCGCAGGGCCAGCTGTCGGCCGCTGCCCGCGAGTTCCATCACGCCTGCGGCCTCGGCGACGACGCCATGTCCCACCGTCGCGCGGAGGACGACGCGGCGTTGGCCCGGCTCGGTGTCGTCCCGGTGCGGCTGGGACTGGCCGAAGCGCTGTACCGGCGCGATGCGGCCGGCGACCCTCGCTATCCGGGAGGCCAGGACATATTCGGTCCGGGTTTCGGCCCCGGGTGCGGGACGGCCGCAGATGACCCGGGCGGTGACGCGGCTGCCCCCGACCCGTACGGCCTCGAGCCGGATGTCGTCGCTGAGGTCGCGCGGCGGCTCACCAGCCTGCCGGCCGTGCGGGAGGCGGAGCTGCTGCTGGCGCCGCTCGCCGTCGGCGGCCACGTCGACCACCGCATCACAGCGGCTGCCGCCCGGCAGCTGGATCGCCCGCTGCTGTGGTACGAGGACATCCCCTACGCGTTGTTCGACCGCTGTCGCGGCTGGCAGAAGACCCTGCGGCCCGCCGGACCGTTCGTGCACCGGGCGAGCACCGCGGACTGGGCGGCGAAGCTCGACGCGATCGACTGCTACGTCTCCCAGCACCCGGTGCTGTGGGAGGAGCCCGACCGGCGCAGGCAGGTGCTCACCGCGTACGGCACCTCGGTCGGAGCGGACGCCGCGCCGGCCGAGCGGTACTGGAGAGACCGGGGCTGACCGCTGCGCTCTCCGTGTAGGCCCTCTCCCGACCCCGCCTGCCCAGCCAGCGCCTGTCCGCGACTCACCGGCCGGCCCGATCCCTTCAGGAGCGACTGAGCGAATGAGACGGAGCGCTATCTCTTCGACCTCAACGGCTACATCGTGCTGCGTGGCGTGCTGGACGTCGAGCAACTGAAACAGCTGTACAGCGCGGTGGACGCGGCGGAGGTCCCGGATCTGTTAGCCACGGACTGGAAGCCGTCGAGCACGGCGCAGCGCGTTCTTGGGATTACCGCGAGAATCGGCCGACGGAGCGACGGAAGGTGCTCATGCCCACGAGCAGGGGCTTTTCAGGCTCGTGCGCCGATCGGCGACCGGCAGCCCGCTTCATTCCCGCCGGTCCGGCGGCTCGTCGGCCGCCCACGAGGACCGTGGCCGGGTGACCGTTCACGAGGATCTCATGGGTCGCATCGATGACGAAGGAAACGTCTTCCATGCTTTCACGGAAAAGGGGAGCGCTTCTCCGCGCACAGAGTAGTACGAACCTTCCGGTCTTGGGGTTGAGGGCCCGGTCGAAGGATCCGGAGACGGCGCGCGTGAACTCCGGGTACGGCATGGCCACGTCCTCGTGTTCCCCCCATGGGGGGTCGGTGACGATGACATCGACTGTTCCGTCCGCGATCGACGGAAGGGTGAGGGCGTCATCGGCAAGAAAGCGTACGCGCCGGTCGCCCGTCAGTTCGCTCGGGAATTCCTTCCGATGCGAGCTCAACTCCGTATCGGAGTAGAGGATCTCACGGGCAGGCATATCCAGCCGGGCAAGGACGAACGACCCACTGCCCGCGAAGGGGTCGAGGTAGACGTCCTGAGGCGTGGGGTCCGATGCCAGCACGAACATCGACGACAGTTCGTAGGAGACCGCCCCACGGGCCTTCTTCGGGCGCGCCGCTTTGGGGAGCCTCGCGCAGAACAGCAGTTCGCGCAGGTCAAGGCGGCCGATGACCCAGTACTCCTCACAAAGGCCCCGCGGCTCCACGCGGCTACCCGTGCCGGCGGCCACGGTCCGCTCGATATCCCTTTTCGCTCCCTGCTCGATCGAAGACAGTTCGCCGTCGATGTGCGCCATCACGCGAAATCCACGAGAGCGGTCGGGGAGGGAAGGGAAGGGCTTTTCACCCAGCGTCCGAGAGAGCTGCCTTACGCTCTGATCGACACTGCTCCGCCGCGTTTTCGCGATGACCACGAATGCATTCTTGACAAAGGGAATCGACGACACTCGATCCGCTTTCGAGGTCGAGTCGAAGATCATCGCGCTGTCGTCTTGGTAGTGAATGCTGAAATTTTCGACGTAATGCGAGACGGCATCGGCGACGAGTTCACTGGTCCCGGCTGGATATTGAATGAAATAGCGCACTCATTGAGAGTACACCGGCGTTCATGCCTCGGTGTCGCCACCGCAGCCCGGCATCCAGGGTCTGCTCGGGGCCGGGGATGCGCGGCGCCGGCCGCCCCACGGGGCTCCGGTCGCCGCTCAATCAATGTCATCGACCTCACGGCCCGCACGATCCCGTACTCGGAGCTGCGGGCGAAGTGCTCGGTCGCCACCGGGATCGAGGATCCGTTCCTCACGGCGTACCGCGAGGGCGGCTTCTGTCGGTGCGGGTGAGCACGACGTACGCAGAGCGAGGGACCTACCCGCCGGGCCCTCGGGGCGGTGCCTGAACGAGGCGATCGCGAACGTGGAGAGGACCACGACCAGCAGCACGCCGCCGACCTCGAGCACGCAGTCGGCGGCGAAGAGGCCCAGCAGTACAGAGCGGGCGCGGGCGCCGATGCGCAGATACGACGTCACCCACGCGACGGCGATCAGTGTCAGGCCGAAGAGACCCCGAAGGTGAAGGTCTTGCGCCAGGAGACCGGGCCGGTCCACGGGCCGCCGTCGACGAAGAAGACGCCCAGGTGGAAGAGGCCTGCCCCGATCAGGGCGGCGCCGGTGACGTAGCAGAGGCGCTCGACCGCGCGCGGCCGACGGCGCTTTTCGAGCAGGTGCTGGCGCCGGTGCTGGTCGAGCTGCTGCCTGAGCTGGTCCCCGAGCTGCTGCCTGAGCTGGTCCCGGAACCGGCGCCTGAGCCGGTGCCTGAGGTCTGCGCTGGTCATGGGGGAAGCATCCGCCCGGACGGGGTGCGACCGCATCGTCCGGGCGGAGACACCACCGGTACGTCCGCAGGAGTACCAGGTGGTACCAGGTCTGTGGAGTACCGGGGAATCAGCGGATCCGGCCACGGCGGCGACACTCCCCCGAGTGTGGCTGTCCACGCCGAGCACCGGCGGGCCGGATCCGATGCATCGATCCAAACAGTCCTCTCCAACGGATCGCTAACATATGGCCAACAGTCATACCGGTGGCTTGAAAGTGGAGGATGCTGATGCGGTTCGGCCTGCTGGGTCCGCCGGCAGTGCACGATGCCGCGGGCGAGCCGCACCCCCTCGGCAGCGCCAAACTCCGCGCCCTGCTCGCCGCGCTGCTGCTGCGGCCCAACCGGGTGGTCCCGGTGGACGAGTTGAAGGCGGCCCTGTGGGGCGACGAGCCGCCCGCCTCCGCCCATGCCTCCCTGCACAACCATGTGACGCGGCTGCGCCGGCTGCTCGCCGAGGCAGACCGGCTGCGGGCCGTACCGCCCGGCTATCTGCTGCGGGTCGAGCCGGGCGAGCTGGACACGGACGTCTTCGAGGCACGCGTGCGCACCGCCCGTGCCGCGTACGCCGAGGGCGACTGGACCGCCGTGGCCGAGGCGGCCCTCGCGGGGCTCGCGCTGTGGCGCGGCAGCCCGCTGGCCGGTCTGTACGACCCTGACGAGGGCACCCCGGCACTTGTCCAGCGGCTGCGGGAGTCGCGGCTGCTGATGCTGGAGTGGCGGTACGACGCCGAGATGCAGCTGGGCCGCTATGACGGGCTCGTACCCGAACTGGCCGCACTGGTCGCGGAGTTCCCGCTGCGGGAGGCCTTCCACCGGCAGCTGATACTGGTCCTGCACCGTACGGGACGCCAGGCGGAGGCGCTCGCCGCCTACGGGTCGCTGCGCCGCAGGCTCGTGGAGGAGCTGGGCGTCGAACCGGGCCCGGCCGTCCAGGAGGCGCACCAGGAGGTGCTCCGTACACCCGCGGCGGCGGCCGAGCCACGGCCGCCGCGGCCCGCCCAGCTGCCGCCCGCGCCCGGCCACTTCACCGGTCGCGACACGCTCGTCGCCGAGCTGAGCGCCGTCCTCACGCGTCGCGCCGGCAGCCCCGCCGTCGTCTCCGGTATGGCCGGAGTCGGCAAGTCCGCCCTCGCCGTGCATGTCGCCCACGCGCTGCGCGACGAATTCCCCGACGGGCAGCTGTACTTCAACCTGCACGGCGCCATCCCCGGCGTGGCCCCGCTCGACCCCGGCCACGCACTCGCCGCGCTGCTGCGCGACCTCGGCGTCGACCCGCGGCAGATCCCCGACGACATGGACGCGGCATCGGCCCTGCTGCGCTCCACCCTCGCGCCGACCCGGACCCTGCTCGTGCTCGACGACGCGGCGTCCGCCGCGCAGGTGCGGCCGCTGCTGCCGGCCGGGAGCGGCTGCGCGGTCGTCGTCACCAGCCGCTCCCCGCTGACCGCGCTCGACGGCGCTGCACGGTTCCCGCTCGCGCCGCTGTCGGCCGAGGACAGCGGGACGCTGCTGCGGGCCGTCTCAGGACGCGGCCTCGACGAGGGTCTGGAGCGGCTCGTCGAGCGGTGCGGGCGGCTGCCGCTCGCACTGCGCGTCGTCGCCGCCCGCCTCGCCGCCCGCCGCGCGCTCACCGCCGATGTACTCGCCGGGCTGCTGGACGCCGAGGCGGGCCGGCTCGACCATCTCGAGTACGACGACCTGAGCGTGCGCGGTTCGCTCGCTGTCGCGCACGACGGCCTCGACCCGGACGCGGCGCTCGCGCTGCGCCGTCTCGGCGCGGTTGACCTGCCCGAGTACGGTGCGCCCGCCGTCGCCCGGCTGATGGAGACCGATGAACGGCGCGCGGCGGCCGCCCTGGACCGGCTCGTCGATGTGTCGCTCCTCGAGGAGGTCTCGTACGGCAGGTTCGTCCCGCACGACCTGGTACGGGACTTCGCCCGCGAACTGGCAGAACGGGACGGCGACCGGCCGCAGACCACCGAGCGCGTGCTGCGCTGGTACGCCGAGTCCGCCCGCCAGACCGGTGTCGCGCTGCTCCCGTCCGGCCAGGAGGCCGAGCTGCGGCTGCCGCCGCCGATCGGCGACGCCGCACCGTTCGACACCGCCGAACAGGCCCTGGCCTGGGGAGACCTCGAACTGGCCAACCTGGTGGCGCTGACCGAGCGGTACGCGGCCGTGTCCCCGACAGCGCTGCTGCTCGTGCGGTCCTGCTTCATCTATCTCCAGCGCCGCGGCAGGCTTCAGGAACTGGCCGTTCTCGGCGAACTGGCCCTGGCAGCCGCCCGCGCGGCAGGCGACGCCGAGGCCGAGGCGCATGCTCTCACCGACCTCGCGGGCAGGAACTTCCTCAGCGGCAGGCCCGAGCGTGCCCTCTCCCTGAACGAGCAGGCCGTCGCGATCTGGCGCACCCTCGGCGAGGACCGCCGCATCCAGCGCGGCCTCGGTAACCGCGGCATGCTGCTGGAGGGCCTTGGCCGGTACGAGGAGGCGGCCGGTGCGCTGGAGTCCGCGATCGAGTACGCCCGCAGGCTCGGCGACGATCACGGTGAAGCGGTCGTCCTCAGCCATCTGGGCAATCTGTACGAGCACACCGACGCCCGCGCAGCGATCGGCTACCACGAGCGCAGCCTGGCCGCCGGCGTACGGCTGGACAGCGAGATCCTGCGGCAGACCGCCCACTGCAATATCGGCTTCGCCCATCTCACCCTCGGCGAACCGGCCGAAGCCGCACGGCACTTCGACGAGTCGCTGGCCATCCTCGGCGACGACGGCGACTGGCACGGCCAGTCCCAGTCCCGCATCGGCCGGGTCCGTGCCCTGCGCGAACTGGGCCGCGCCGAGGACGCCCACCGGGAGTGCGGGCTGCTGCTGGAACGGGCCGAGTCACGGGCGGACACGCATATGCAGGCGCTCGTCCACCATCAGCGTGGACTGCTGCTGCACGCGGAGGGCCGCGAGTGCGAGGCGCGAGAGCGGTGGCGCCGGGCCTTCACCGCGCTTCAGGCGCTGGACGGGGAGCATGCGCGGCTCCTGGAGGAGTTGCGGGAGCTGCTGGGCGACCGGTCCGTGCCCGCGTGAAACATTCCACGGAGGTCATCGCGTCAAGGGGGTGAAGGTCGGTCACGAGAACGGAGAGACATGAGACGGTCCCGCACGGACGACTTCAGGGAGTTCGCGGCCGGGCGCGCCAGTCACCTCTTCCGTTCAGCGTGCCTCCTGACCAGTGGTGACACTCATCTCGCCGAGGACCTTGTGCAGGAGACGCTGGGCCGGATGTACGCGCGGTGGGGGCGTATGTCGCGGATAGACAATCCGGCCGGTTACGCCCAGACCGTTCTTGTCCGCACCTTCCTCACCCATCAGCGGCGGCTCTCCGCCACGGAACGCCCCATCGGCGAAGTCCCCGACAGCGCTCTGCAATCCGGTGACGACCCGGCGCTGCGCATCGCGCTGCTCGGTGCGCTCGGGCGGCTCGCGCCCAAGGACCGGGCGGTGGTGGTGCTGCGGTACTGGGAGGATCGCAGCGTCGAGGAGACCGCCGCTGCCATGAAAGTCAGCTCTGCCGCCGTACGCACCAGAACGACGCGCGCGCTCGCGAAGCTCCGGGAGCAACTGGGTGGAAGTCTTGCCGAGTTCGCCGCCCACTAAGGCTCTCTGTTCCCTTATCGACCCAGAAGTGGTGGTTCATCATGCCCTTTGAAGACGAACTGGGCGATGCGCTGCGCCGTACCGGAGAGGCCTACCGGTCGGCGGGCGGCAGCGCTCTGGTGGACGGCGGCTTGGCCCGCGGCCGCCGCAGGCTCGCCCGCCGCCGTGTCTCCGCGGTGGCCGGAAGCGCGCTGACCGTGGCTGCCGTGGCCTCGACTGCGCTGTACCTGGGGGGATCGTTCGGCGGTGACACGGCGGACCGGGCCACCGACCCGGTGCCGCCGGCGGGCTCGGGGCACTTTCAGGTCACGGCCGACGAGATGAAGAACATCCTGCAGAACGGTATGGAAAGGGCGGGGATCGGCATCGTCCGTCCGAAGCTGCAGGGCAGCGGAAGCTCCGAAGCGGCCCAGGCCGCGACGTCGTCCATCGTCTTCGAGGACGGCTGGGGCGGTGCGACCGTGACGCTGTCGGTCCGCCGTGTCGAACCGGGGGACCCGAAGCTCAAGAAGCTGATCACGTGCCCGCCCCAGGAGGGATCACCGTATGAGGAGTGCACGGTGCAGCCCGGCAACAGGGCCGTGAAGGGGTACACCGATGCGGGCAAGGCGGGCGGCGTCAAGAAGTGGGCGGTCACGACGGTCTCGTCCAGCGGGTACCTCATCGAGCTCGCCACCAACAATCTGAAGGGGGAGCAGGGGGAGTCGCCGGCCGGCCGCAATCCGCGGATGAACCCCGGCAAGTTGCGCCATCTCGCGCTGTTCGTGGAAGGCTCGTTCACCACGGCCGGTGAGCCGAACCCGTTCGGTGATGTGAAGCCGGGTTCCTCGGATGAACATGGCGACCTGCTGCCCATCCTCAAGTTCCTGCTGCCCAAGCGCCTCGAGGTTGTCTCCGAGGGAGTCGGCGGTGCCGACGGGCACGTCGTCGTGGTCGACAGGAACACCGGGGACCGCACCTACATCGAGGCGGTGCGGACGGCCGGCGGGGAGGCCGTCTGGACGGAGACCCGCCCGGACGGTCTGAAGTTGGCCGCCGTGGAGAAGGCGGGCGCGCATCCGGGCGTCCTGCACCGGCAGGTCGACACCTTCCGGCCGAACGGTCTGACCATGCAGGTCTCCGCCTACAACGCCCCGACCCCCAACTCGCTCAAGAGCGGCAAAAAGCCCCTGATCACGATGGCGGAACTGAAGGCCATCGCCACGGACCCGGTGTGGCTCGTGGCCCGCTAGCGGCAAGGTGCCTCAAGCCGCAGGGCACCTCTCAACCGTAAGGTGCCTCAAGCCACAAGCTCCCTCAAGCCACAAGGTGCCTCACTTCGCATCCGCGTAGCACTGAACCACCGCCGTCGTGAACGGAAACCGCACCGGCGTCTCCCCGAAGGCGATCCGCCCGGCCAGCTCCCCGGCCGCCCGGATCGCCTTCGCGACGTCCTCCGCCTCCTCCGCCGGGCAGTGCACGATCACCTCGTCGTGCTGGAAGAACACCAGCTCGGCCCGTATCTCCGCAGTGGACTGCCGCAGCGCCGCCAGCATCAGCAGCGCCCAGTCCGCCGCGCTGCCCTGCACCACGAAGTTACGGGTGAAGCGGCCCCGCGCCCGTGCGTTCGACGAGGCGTATCCAGGCGTGAACTCGCTTTCTGTGGATGGGAGTTCCTCGCTCGCCTGCGGGATCCCCGCCTCGTCGTCGTCGCCCGAGCCCGCCGCCCGCGGGCTGGTCCGGCCCAGCCAGGTCCGTACGAGCCGGCCCTCCTCGCCGGCCCGCGCCGCCTCGTCGACGTATGCCACGGCCTTCGGGAATCTGCGCCGCAGCATGGCCAGGTTCTTCAGGCCGTCGCCCGACGTCTGGCCGTAGATCGCGCCGAGCAGCGCGACCTTGGCGTGGTCGCGGTCACCGGAGAACGCCCGGTGGGACAGGGCCGCGTACAGATCGCCCTCGTGTCCCGCCACATCCATCAGGCCCGGGTCGCGGGAGATCGCGGCCAGCACGCGCGGCTCCATCTGGTCGGCGTCCGCGACCACCAGCCGCCAGCCCTCGTCGGCGACCACTGCCCGCCGGATGACCTTCGGGATCTGAAGTGCCCCGCCGCCATTGGTCGTCCAGCGGCCCGAGACCGTGCCGCCGGGCAGATACTCGGGCCGGAACCGCCCGTCACGGACCCAGTCCTGGAGCCAGCCCCAGCCGTGCGCCGTCCAGATCCGGTACAGCTTCTTGTACTCGATCAGCGGCTTCACGGCCGGATGGTCGAGCTCCTCCAGCTCCCAGCGCCGTGTGGACTTCAGCTTGATCCCGGCCTGCGCGAACGCCTTCACCACATCCGCCGGCAGATCCGGTCGCACCCGACGGCCGAACGCGGCCGACACCTCGTCCGCGAGCTCCGCCAGCCGGCGCGGCTCGCCGCCGCCCGCGTACCGCTCGCCCAGCAGCTCGTGCAGCAGGGCCCGGTGCACGTCCGCCCGCCACGGCAGCCCCGAGCGGTTCATCTCGGCGGCCACCAGCATCCCGGCCGACTCGGCCGCGGTGAGCAGCCGCATCCGCCCCGGATGCTCGGCGGCATCGTGTCTTCGCTGCTGATCGGCGTAGACCTCGAGGAGAGCCTCCAGCGGAACGGACACGGGCTGCGGCTCGAAAAGCGAGGACTGTGAGCCCGGTTCGGCCGCGCGCTGCGGCGGATCGGGCGGTACGGGAGCGTTGCGCAGCCGCGCCCAGGCTGCCGCCGCCGAACGGGGCTCCCCGAGCCGGCCCTCGTGGCCGAGCAGGAGCAGCTCCGCGTCCTCGATGTCGTAACACCGCTCGACCCGGACCCCGGCCGCCAGCAGCCGCGGATAGATCTCGGCGGTGGAGCGCCAGACCCACCTGCCGACCTCCGGCCGGGAGCGGACGGCCTCGACCAGGTCGGGCTCCTCCTGGACGTGCCCGGCGGGCAGACCGTCGGGGCCGAGGGCGACGAGCCGCGCCCCGTCACCCTCCGCCGCCGCCAGAGCCCATCGTTCGCTCATGGATGCGAGTGTGGCAGCCGGGTCTGACAACGCAGCGGACCCGGCAACTCAGCGGACCCGACAACGCAGAGTGCGGAGTGTCAGGCCACCGCGTGGAAGACCGCCGACGCCTCGCCGCGCGACGCCACCCCCAGCTTGGTCAGGATGTTCGCGACGTGGAACTTCACCGTCGACTCACTGATGTGCAGCTCCTGCGCGATCAGGCGATTGCGGTGCCCGCGGGCCAGATGCGTCAGTACCTCCAGCTCCCGTGCCCCCAGCGAGGCGAGCGGATCGGCGCGCGGGGTCTCCGGCGCTCCGAGCGGGATCGTCGCCGTGACCGTGGTGCCCCAGCCCGGCACCGCGTCCACGTCCAGCCGCCCGCCCAGCGCTTCGAGCCGCTCGCCGACCCGGTGCGGGCCGAGCGTGCAGGTGGAGAGCTCGCCGGGGCCGTCGTCCCGTACCGTCGCGCGCAGCTCGTTCTCGGTGAGATGCCAGCCGACATGGATCCGGTTCACATCGTCCTGCTCGAGGACGGTCAGCAGCACCGCCCGTACGACCGCGCGCGCCGCGTGCGCGACATCGGCGGCCAGCGGCCGGCTGCTGTCGGGCGCGCCCAGCTCCAGTCGGACGGGGCTGTAGCGCAGCATCGGCCGCAGCGAGTCCGCGAGCCGGGCGAAGGCCTGCCCCGCGGGTTCCTCGGCGACCGCCTGGTCCCGTTCCGTCTCGGCGCGCAGTTCGACCAGCGCGGTGACGGCCAGCTCGACGGCTGTTGTGCGGGCGGCCGCGTCGTCCATACCCCGGCTGCGCAACACGCCGAGCAGCCCCGACAGCGCCGTCGCATGTGTCTCGGTCAGCTCGGCGATCACCCTGGCCCGCTCCCCGGCGGAGGCCCGCGACTGGGCGAGCGTGCCCGGCGTGGCCTCGGTGGCGAGCCGGTCGCGATGGCTGGTCACCAGGTCCCACATGGCCTGTACGACGGCGGTGCCGGACGCGGCGAGGACGCTGTCCTCACTCCGTACGAGGACCAGCAGCGCCCCTCGCGGCGTCGCGTCGCTGGCCACCGCGAGCACCGGATGCTCGGCCCCGCCGATGCCGGCCGTGCCCTGCCAGGGCTGCCCGGCGGGCACCGAGGCGACCAGCGGATGCAGTTCGGCGGCGGTGATCCGGCCGGCCGGCGAACCGCTGTCGCCGTACGTCTTGAACGGCGAGTGCGCGCAGTTCGTCGACAGCTCGGCGGCGGCCGGATGCGGGACGATCGTGCCCAGGATCGCGGACAGCCGCGGCAGGATCTGGCCCAGCGGCTGCCGGATCACCTCGTAGGCGGCGGCCAGGGCGGGCGCGGCGGGCACGGATCCGGTGAGTTCCATGACGGCCAGCGTACGGCCGCGAGCGGCGCGGGCGGCTGTCCCTTCGGCCAGGTCGAACCGTCCGAAGGACTGGCCGGTCCTGGCCCGCCGGAGACCGAGGGTTGATCCCGGCGGAAGGAGCCAGACATGGAAGCGATCGTCTTCGAAGAGTTCGGCGGACCCGAGGTGCTGAGCCCGGCGCAGGCCGAGGAGCCGCACGCCGGTCCCGGCCAGGTGCGGGTGAAGGTCATGGCCGCGGGGGTCAACCCGCTCGACTACAAGATCCGTTACGGCTGGATGGAGCAGCAGTTCCCGACGGCCCTTCCCGCGATCCCGGGCGTGGAGTTCGCCGGGATCGTCGACGAGGTCGGCGAGGGTGTGACAGCCGCCGCGGTCGGCGACGAGGTGCTGGGCTGGTCCACCACCGGTGCGTATGCGCAGTACGCCCTGGCCGAGTCCTTCGTCCCCAAGCCGGCCGGACTGGACTGGGCGGAGGCCGCGGCCCTGCCGGTCGCGACCGAGACCGCCCAGCGGGTGCTCGATCTGCTCGGCGTGCGCAGCGGCGAGACGTTGCTGCTGCACGGGGCCGCGGGGGTGGTCGGCGTGGTGGCCGTCCAGCTCGCCGTGGCGGCCGGTGTGACGGTCATCGGCACGGCTTCTCCGGCCAACCACGACTCTCTGCGGGAGCTGGGCGCGACTCCGGTCGCGTACGGCGACGGTCTCGTCGAGCGCGTCCGCGCGGCCGCTCCCCAGGGTGTGGACGCCGTCTTCGACGCGGCGGGTAAGGACGCGCTGCCGGCCTCGGTCGAGCTGCGTGGCGGCACCACGGACCGGATCATCACGATCGCGGACCCGGACGCGGCCGCGCACGGAGTCCGCTTCTCGGCGGGCGGCACGGAGCCGCCGGAGATCGCTCTGGCGGAGCACGTCCGGCTGGCGGCCGACGGCAGGATCCGGATCCCGGTCGCGGAGGTCTTCCCGCTGGCGGAGGCGGCCAAGGCCCACGCGCTGAGCGAGACGGGCCATGTGCGCGGAAAGCTGGTGATCACTCCGTTCGAGGGGTGACCGTGGGGGTGAGCGTACGGACGACGCGGGCCGGGTTGCCCACTGCGAGCACCCCGGCCGGCAGGTCCTTGGTGACCACGGAGCCGGCGCCGACCACGGTGTTCTCGCCGATGGTCACGCCGGGGCAGACGATCACCCCGCCGCCCAGCCAGACGTTGTCGCCGATGCTGATGGGGGAGGCCCTCTCCCAGCCTGCCCGGCGTCGTTCGGTGTCCAACTCGTGTGCGGGGGTCAGGAGTTGGACGTTCGGTCCGATCTGAACGTCCGCGCCGACCGTGATCGGAGCGGCGTCCAGGAAGACCGCGTTGAAGTTGATGAACGTACGGTCGCCGATGGAGATGTAGCGGCCGTAGTCGCACTGGAACGGCGGCCGGATGCGTACGTCCTCGCCCACCGAGCCGAGCAGCTCGGCGAGGATCTCCGCGCGCCGGCCGGGGGCCGCGCCGCCGTTCGCGTTGTACGCGGCGCAGAGCGCGGAGCGCCGCTCGGTGTCCGCGCCCAGCTCGGGGTCGTCCGGGAGGTACCACTCGCCGGCCAGCATGCGGTCCTTGTTCTCGCCCATCCCACGTCCCTCCACGGCGGTCGGCCTCTCTAGGATCGATCATGCGTGTTCGAACTGACCCAGGGGTGGGGAATCGTTGTGCGAGGTCTGATGCGCGGCACAGCTGTGGGACTGGTCCCGGCGGTGCTGGCGATGGTGGTGCTGACCGGCTGTTCGTCGGAGCCCGAGCCGGACAGGCCGGCGGGCGGGGCGAAGACCGCCGCGAAGGGCGGGACGGAGAGTGCTGGGAAGGGCGGGACGAAGAGGGCCGAGAAGGGTGGGACGAAGAGTGCCGCGAAGGGCGGCGCGGTCGGAGCCGCGGGTTCGCCGTGCGCACTGCCCGTCTCGTTCGACCTCGCGGCGGACTGGAAGCCGAAGGCCGTCAAGGACGACCCGGAGTTCGGGCTGCCGAAGCAGGGCCTCGTCACTCTCGTCTGCGAGATCGACGCGAAGCCGGCCGGGAACATCGGCTTTCTCCGTGTCTGGACCGGCGGCGGCAGCGGCGACGATGCGCGCAAGGCGCTCGAAGCGTTTGTCGCGGCGGAGGCCAAGAGCCGTGACAAGGTCGCGTACAGCGCGACGAAGGCGGGCCAGTACGCCGCCGCCGAGGTGACCTACCTCAACACCAACGAGTTCCTGGACGCGCCGAAGAAGGAGCGGGCGCTCGCCTTCACGACCCCGCGGGGTGTGGTCGTCCTGCACCTCGGCGGACTGGACTCGGCGGAGCACGAGCAGATGCTCCCGGCCTACGAGCTGGCGAAGAAGAGCGTGCGCAGCGCCTGACGGGCCGCGCTCTTCCCGGGCGGGCCGGTATCCGTACGGGCCCGCCCGAAGTGCCCGATCGTCGCGTCACTGCGAGGCTTGGTCCATGCGAGTGGCACTGGCACAGACCGACTGCGCACTGGGTGAGGTGGACCAGAATCTCCTGACGGCTCGCGAGCAGATCGAGCAGGCCGCCGCCCAGGGCGCGGACCTCGTCGTCTTCCCGGAGCTGAGCCTGCACGGCTACCACCTGGGTGCGCTCAAGCGGGACACCTCGGTGGAGGCGCGCGATCCGCGGCTGCTTGAGTTGGGGACGCTCGGCCCGGATGTGGTGGCCGGGTTGCACGAGCACACCCGGCTGCGGGCGTACAACACCTCCGCGTACTACAGCGGCGGTGAACTGCTGCACGCGCACCGGAAGTTGTACCTCCCCAACTATCTGGCGTGGGAGGAGCGCAAGCACGTCAGTCCGGGCCAGTCGGTGCGCGCGTACGACCTGCCGCGCGGCCAGGGCCGGGCCGCGACCCTCGTCTGCAACGACGCCTGGCAGCCGGTGCTGCCGTGGCTGGCCGTGCAGGACGGCGCCGAGGTCATCGTCGTGCCCACGAACAGCGCGGCCAGCCTCGATCCGGAGGCGATGGACACGGGCCTGTACTGGGACACGCTGCTGTCCTACACGGCACGGATGCTCCAGTGCTGGGTCGTCTTCGTGAACCGGGTGGGGAGCGAGAACGGTGCGTCGTTCTGGGGCGGGTCCCGCGTCGTGGACCCGCGCGGAGCCGTGGTGGCCCAGGCTCCCAAGTGGGAGCCCGGCCTGGTCACCGTCGACATCGACGTCCACGAGGCGCGCCGCCAGCGGCGGGCCGTGCCGCTGGTGGCGGAGGCGCGCCTCGGTCTGATCGACCGCGAGGTGCGGCGGCTGATCGACGAGGGCGGGGACAGCTAGGCCGCACATACCGCTCCGCCGATGCCGCGATGGATGCAGGTCGGGGTCGGGTGACTGTCGAGGTGGGGTGACTCGGGCCTCGGGGTGGGGCCGGCCGTACCACCTGGGATCATCGGTATGTGAGTACGGTCGAGAAGGCGCTGGCAGGTGCGCTGTACGTGGCGGACGACTCGGCGCTGGACACCGCGGCCTCACTGCTCGCGGCAGACCGGGCGGCCGATGCGGAACTGCGGCTGCGCGGCGAGGAGTTTGTCCGCCGGGCGTGGGAGCGGGGCTGGCAGCCGGCCGATGCCGTACGGATCGTCCGGCGCGACCTGGACGAACATCATGTACGGCTCGTCTGCGGCCTGATCGCCGAGGAGACGAAGCGGTACGGGGAGCGGCTGCCGCCCCGCTGGTCCGCGCAGCTCGCCGAGCTTGAGGTGGGGCAGTGGCGCGCCGACCGCTTCTCGTACGCGACGGCGGTGCTGGAGCTGTACCGGTTGCTGGTCCGGCTGCCCTCGATCGAGCCCGTCGGCCCGGTGCCGGGCGCTTCCGCCCTGCACGTGGTCCCGTCGGCCGGGGAACCGCGCATGCTCACCCGGATCCGCGCGCTGCTCGCCAAGGACCAGCCGCCGTGCCGCATGGCGCGGTTCATCGTCATCCTGGCGCCTTTCGCGTTGTGCATTGGGGTGCCGGTGAACCGGACGACTCCGTACGAGAGTTGAGGGTCCCGGTACGCCTCCGCGCTCACCGCCTGTGCATGTGAGGCTGTCCCAACAGCCTCCGCAGCCACACCAAGAGGAGGCAAAGTTGTAGTTGAGGGTGAAACTGGCGGCTGTTCGACTCGGTCCGTGAGGAACTCTGTGCAGCGGCAGCGGATGCCGCCACCCGGGGCTGAGCAACCGGCGCAATCTTCCTCTCCCCGTGCTGAGCAGGACGGGCCCGGGACGCTGCACCCCGGGCCCGTAGTCATGCCGAGGTCAGCAGGTGCGCCCGACGTAATACGCACCTTGGATCTTGTCGGCCGATCCCAGCCAGGTGTCGCCGGGGGCCACGCAGCGCTCGTAGTTGGGCCCGAACACCTCGACCTCGATGACTACGTGTGAGCCGTCGCTCGTGCAGTGGTTGTAGTGGGCGTCGCTGCTGGTCTCGTAGAACCCGCAGGGGTTCATCGCGGCCACTGGGCCGGGAGCGGCGGATGCCGCAGTGGGCAGACCGAGGACAAGAGCTGCAGCGCCGACAGCGGCCAACAGGGAACGGCGAACACGCATGGGAAGTCTCCTTCTTGAGATCGCGATGCCCGAGTACTGATCACTCGTGCACCTGGAGACCATTGCGCCAGTCGATCCGGGTAGTCACGCGATCTCGCTCGCACGAGTGAGGGAGTGCACTGGATCGAGTGCCGACCGTTTGGTCGCCGCCGGCAGAAGTTCGACCTCCGCGGTGGTCCCGGGCCGGCCGACCCTGCTCCGTCGTGGCCGCGCGCCGGAGAGTGGCCGCACGACGACGGGCCTCGGATCCGTGAAGGTCCGAGGCCCGTAACCGACGTCGTACGTCGGGGAGTCGGGATGCCCGTCGGCAGCCCTGCGTCAGGGAGTCGGGATGCCTGTCGGCAGCCCCGTCGGCAGCTTGCCCGCCGCCGACCTGGTCAGCGTGTCCTTCGCACCCGCGTCCCATGAGATGACCAGCGTCTTGCCGTCGTTGGACTCGATCGTCCCCATCGTGCGGTCGGTGTTCCCGTCCGCGCACTTCAGCGACAGCATCTGCTTGCCCATGTCCGACACCTCGCCGGTGCAGGCGTGCCCGTCGGCCAGCAGCACCGCCTTCGTGCCGGTGACGGCCAGGGACACGGCCTTGCTCTCGGTCACGCCTGCCCAGGCGCCCTCGATGTTCCCGCTCGCGGCGTCGCCTCCCCCGCCGCCGGTCTGCGTCGGCGCGGTGGAGGGCTTGTCCTTGGCCGAGTCGTCGCTGCTGCCACCACAGCCGGTCAGCGCGAGAGCGGCGACAAGTCCCGCCGCGGCGACTGACCTACGTACGAGCTTGTGCACTTATCGGTCCCCCATGTCGGTTTGCAAGACCGCGCCAAGCTACCAGGAGGACTTGCGCACCCCTGGAAGGAATCCGGCGTGCGCCTGCTCACGGAGCCGCACCCGGGAAAGGCCGAACTTCCGCAGATGCCCGCGGGGTCGACCATCCACACTGTCCCGGTTCCGCACCCGCGTGGCGCTCGCGTCGCGCGGCTGACGCCGCAACTCCGCCTGCGCGGACAGCCGTTCGGACTCACTTGTGCCCGGACGGCGGATGATCTCCTTCTACTCCGCCCGACGCGCCGCGTATCGCTCCACGATCACCTTGCGCCGCTCATTACGGACAATCTTGCTCTTCTTCGCCATCAGACCTTCACCCCGCGGGCACGGATCCGGGCCACGGCCGCCTCGATGCCGATGGTGTCGACGGTCTTGATCGCACGGGCGCTCAGTGTCAGCCGGACATGGCGGCCCTCGCTCGGCAGCCAGTAGCGCTTGGGCTGGATGTTGGGGTCGAAGCGGCGGGACGTGCGCCGGTGCGAGTGGGAGATGTTGTTGCCGAAGCCCGGCTGGGCGCCGGTCAGCTGGCAGTGCGCGGACACAGGTCATTCGCCTCTCGTTGACAGGGCCCCCATTTGGTAATGGAAACCATTTCCATATACTAGCCCTCATGGCCCGCAACGAACTCCGCCCGATCATCAAGCTCCGCTCCACGGCAGGCACCGGCTTCACCTATGTGACCCGTAAGAACCGCCGTAACGACCCCGACCGCATGACGCTGCGCAAGTACGACCCGGTCGTCGGCCGGCATGTCGATTTCCGCGAAGAGCGCTGACCCGCCGAGGAGGCCCACGACCATGAAGCCCGGAATCCATCCCGCGTACGGCCCAGTTGTCTTCCGCGACAAGGCGGCCGACTTCGCCTTCCTCACCCGCTCGACCGCCACCAGCGAGAAGACGGTGGAGTGGGCGGACGGCAACACCTATCCCGTCATCGATGTCGAGATCTCCTCGGCGAGCCACCCCTTCTATACGGGGACCGCGCGTGTGCTCGACACGGCCGGCCGCGTGGAGCGCTTCGAGCGGCGTTACGGAGGCCGGGGATGATGCAGCTGGCCGTCGCGCTCGTCGGCGGGCTGCACTCCGACGCCCGTAAGGCCGCCGTGGAGCGGCTGCTGGCCACCGTGCCGGGCAGTGTCGCGCTCCACCACGACCTCTCGACTGCCGTACAGGGCACGGTCGTCCGAACCGTCCGCGACGCACGCGGCGTCCGCGACACCGGAGAGGCGCCGCTGGTCAACGACTGTGCCTGCTGCGCACTGCGCGAGGACCTGGTGCCCGAGCTGGAACGGCTCGCGGACGACGGAGCCACCCTGCTCGCGGTTGTGGAGCTCTGGGACTCGGTCGAGCCCAAGGCGATGGCTGAGGTCGTCGCGGCGCACGGCGGCGAACGGCTGGTCGTCACCGCGGTGATGACCGCCGTCGATCCGGCGCTGCTGCTGCCGTACCTCGGCAACGGCGACGACCTGATGGACGCCGGACTCGCGGCCGCCACCACCGACCGGCGCACCGTCGCCGACACCTGGGCCCGCCAGCTGGAGTACGCGCCGGTGCTCGCCGTCGTCGACAGTGAAGGGCCCGAGGGTGCTTCCGACGAGGACCGCGCACTGCTGGCGCAGCTGCATCCGACCGCCCGCCAAGTGGCTGTCGAAGGACCGGACTTGGCCGTCGCCGCGCTGGCCGGCTTCGATGTCGAGGCGGCCGCGGCCGCGCAGCATCCGGCCTGTGCGCTGCTGCCGCAGGACGCGGACGACTGTGGCGTCGGTACGTACGTCTGGCACCGCAGCCGCCCCTTCCACCCGGAGCGGCTCTACCGGGCGCTGGAGGACCTGACCTGCGCGGCGGCCCGCAGCCGCGGCCGGTTCTGGCTGGCCGACCGCCCGGACACCCTGCTGGCCTGGGATGCGGCGGGCGGCGCGCTCTGCGTGGAGAACGCGGGCCCCTGGCTCGCCTCGCTGCCGGACGCCGCCTGGGAGCTGGTGCCGCCGGTCCGCCGGGCCGCGGCCGCGCTGGACTGGCACCCCGAGCACGGTGACTGCTGCCAGCACCTGGTCTTCACCTCACCGGGCCTGGACCGCGACGGCCTGGAGCAACTTCTCGAATCCTGCCTGCTGACCGATGCCGAGTACGCCGCGGGCCGCGAGGCCTGGAAGCGGCTGCCGCCCGCCTTCGACTCCCTCCTGGAGGTCTGATGTCCCCGCGCCGCCCCGAGCCGCGCAAGCCCGTCAAGTCCCGCCCCAACCCGCTGGACCACGCGGGGATCACCTATATCGACTACAAGGACACCGATCTGCTCAGAAAGTTCATCTCGGACCGCGGCAAGATCCGAAGCCGCCGGGTGACGCGGGTGAGCGCCCAGCAGCAGCGCCAACTGGCGCTGGCGATCAAGAACGCCCGGGAGATGGCGCTGCTGCCGTACTCCTCCGTCCGCTGACGGGCCGACGACGACTTCCCCGGGGGCCGGACGGCCGGCCCCCGGGTCTGCCGGGTCGATCGATTACCTGAACATGGGAGCCGGAACGGCGCGGCACACGTCTCTTCCTTGTGTAAGAAGGATTCGGCGCTGCGGGAGACGCTGGAGAAGCTGTAACCGAGGGGCCACCCCGCGTGCACGTGCATCTGCTCATGCATTGGCATATGAACAGAGCTATGATCCGGGACAGTTGACCTATGCACCTTGTCCCCGGGAGCGACTCGTGCACCACGCGTACAACGGCATCGCGGCCACGGAGCTCCACGGGGTCGTCTGGCAGAAGAGCAGACACAGCAACTCCCAGGGCTCGTGCGTGGAGTTCGCCAAGCTGCCGGGCGGAGACGTGGCGATGCGCAACTCACGGCACCCCGACGGCCCCGCACTCGTATATACGCCCGCGGAGATAGAAGCGTTGCTTCTGGGCGTCAAGGACGGGGAGTTCGATCACCTGATCGTGGGGAGCTAGACCGCCCGAAGGCGGGCCCGCTCACCCCGGAGCTAGCCCAGCAGGAACAGCGCCCAGACAACCTTTCCGTGGAGCGCCCCGGCGAGCGGGTGCCAGCCCCAGCTGTCGCTGAAGGAGTCCACCAGGAACAGACCGCGGCCCGACTCGGCCGCACCACTGGGGTCGGGAAAAGGGATGTCGTCGCTCTCGCCGGTTCCGGGACTGACATGGCTGGGGTCGCGCACCGCACACACCAGCCGGCTGGTCCAGTGCATCAAGTGCAGCCGTACGGGCGGTTCCTGAACCTCCCGCTGAGCGTCCGCGGGCAGTGCGTGCCGCAGGGCGTTGGTGACGAGTTCGGAGACGACCAGCGCGACATCGTCGAATCTGTCGCTCAGATCCCACTGGCCGAGCGTCGCCTTGGTGAACTGCCGTGCTCCGCGCACCGCTTCATAGCGGGCGGGCAGGGCGCACGAGGCTGAGCTGGAAACCGCTGCGGGATCGATGGGGGGAAGCCCCTGCCGTAACGGCTCGAGCATGGTCGATCCATTCATCCCCATGCGAGGCACTCCCGGGAATCGCGGCTGTGACGCTACAACACGAACGAGCACGCAGGTGCGCGAGGACCATGGTTCCGAATGCGTAGAGCAGATGCAAGGGCAGATGCACGTGCACGCGCCGGACCTGTCCGCTCCCGTGCCGGTTCTTGCTCATTTCTTCCACCAATCTCTTTCGCCCCCTTCCCGAAGCCTTCTCATCTCCGTAATCGAATGAGTACGGGCTGAAGCGTTTTGGTGGCAGAATCCCGGGTCTCGGGGTTCGGGGGTGCTCCGTCAGGCATACCTATGAGGCGATGGGGAGGGTTGGGGTCGTGACCGCAGGCGAGTCGAGCGGTTCCGTGGTACGGCGCATCCTGTTGGGCTCACAGCTGAGGCGGCTGCGCGAATCGCGTGGCATCACCCGTGAGGCGGCTGGGTACTCCATTCGCGCATCCGAATCCAAGATCAGCCGCATGGAGTTGGGACGGGTGAGCTTCAAGGCGAGGGACGTCGAGGATCTGCTGACGCTCTACGGAGTCGCCGACGAAGCAGAACGAGGATCCCTGCTGGGCCTCGCGAAGGAGGCCAATGTCGCCGGGTGGTGGCACAGCTACGGCGATGTGCTGCCCGGCTGGTTTCAGACATATGTGGGGCTGGAAGGCGCCGCCTCACTCATCCGCATCTATGAAGTGCAGTTCGTGCACGGCCTGTTGCAGACCGAGGCGTACGCCCATGCCGTCGTCACCCGCGGCATCCCCGACGCGCCCCGGGCCGAGATCGACCGCCGGGTCTCGCTGCGTCTCGAGCGTCAGAAGGTTCTCGTCTCCGAGCGCGCGCCGCGCTTCCAGGCCGTGCTCGACGAAGCCGCGCTGCGCCGTCCGTACGGCGACCGGGCCGTGATGCAGGGCCAGTTGAGGCATCTCATCGAGATCTCCGAACAGCCCAACATCACACTGCAGGTGATGCCCTTCAGCTTCGGCGGGCACGCGGGCGAGAGCGGAGCCTTCACCATGCTGCGCTTCCCGGAGTCGGACCTCTCCGACATCGTCTATCTGGAGCAGCTCACCAGCGCCCTGTATCTCGACAAGCGCGAGGAGGTCGCTCAGTACGAACGGGTCATGCGGCGGCTGCAGGAGGACAGTCCGGATCCGGCCGAGAGCCGTGACCTTCTCCGTGGTCTTCTCCAACTCACCTGAAACGTCAGTACGATGACGTCACATCAGGCATCTGCCTCTGCAGTCTTCTGAGGTTAGGAATCGGATCACATGTCCTTCTTCACCGAGCTGGCCCACCAGTACATCGATGGCGAGTGGAGGCCGGGAAGCGGCTCCTGGGACATCATCGATTTCAACCCGTACGACGGCGAGAAGCTGGCCTCGATCCCGGTCGCCACCGCTGTGGAGGTGGACCAGGCCTACCGCGCCGCCGAGCGCGCGCAGGAGGGCTGGGCCGCGACCAATCCGTACACCCGCCGACTGGTCTTCGAGCGTGCTCTGCGAGTCATCGAGGACCGCGAACAGGAGATCGCCGAGACGATCATCGCGGAGCTCGGCGGTACCCGTCTGAAGGCGGCCTTCGAGCTGCACCTCGCCAAGGAGTTCCTGCGCGAGGCGGTGCAGCTTGCGCTGCGGCCCGAGGGCCGGATCCTTCCTTCGCCGACCGACGGCAAGGAGAACCGCGTCTATCGCCTGCCGGTCGGCGTCGTGGGCGTCATCAGCCCCTTCAACTTCCCCTTCCTGCTGTCGATCAAGTCGGTCGCGCCGGCGCTGGCGCTCGGCAACGCCGTGGTGCTCAAGCCGCATCAGAACACCCCGATCTGCGGCGGATCCCTGGTGGCCAAGGTGTTCGAGGAGGCGGGCCTGCCGGCCGGTCTGCTGAATGTCGTCATCACCGACATAGCGGAGATAGGGGACGCGCTGATCGCGCACCCGGTGCCGAAGGCGATCTCCTTCACCGGTTCCGACAAGGTGGGGCAGCATGTCGCCACCGTCTGCGCGGCGAACTTCAAGCGAGCCATCCTCGAACTCGGCGGCAACAGCGCGCTGATCGTGCTCGACGACGCCGATGTCGACTACGCGGTGGACGCGGCGGTCTTCAGCCGCTTCGTGCACCAGGGCCAGGTCTGCATGGCGGCCAACCGCATCCTGGTGGACCGGACGGTGGAGAAGGAGTTCACCGAGAAGTTCGTCGCCAAGGTCAAGACCCTGAAGGTCGGCGACCCGGCGGACCCGCAGACCCACATCGGCCCGCTCATCAACTCCACGCAGGCCGACGCGGTGACATCGCTCGTCGAGCAGACGGTGGAGGGCGGCGCGACCGCGCTGCTGCGCGGGACCGCCGAGGGCAATCTGGTGGGTCCCTCGGTGCTGACCGACCTGGCGGACGACTCGCCGATCCTGTCGCAGGAGATATTCGGCCCGGTGGCGCTCATCGTGCCGTTCGACGGGGAGGACGAGGCGGTCAGGATCGCCAACGACACTCCGTACGGCTTGAGCGGCGCAGTGCACACCGGTGACGTCGAGCGCGGGGTACGGATCGCGCACCGGATCAACACCGGCATGATCCACATCAATGACAGCACGGTTCACGACGAGCCCATCGTCCCGTTCGGCGGCGAGAAGCACTCCGGCAGTGGGCGGCTGAACGGTGAGTCGATGATCGAGGCGTTCACCACCCAGAAGTGGATCTCGGTGCAGCACGGCCGCTCGCAGTTCCCGTTCTGACCCGGGTGTCCAGCCCCTCTCTCCGACCCTGCTTCAACTTTGCGCCCACGGACCCTTGCGGACAGAACCTGACCGCAAGGGACCGTAGCGTGAGTGGTGTCAGAAGGAGGGCGGACAGCCTCTCCGTGAAGCACCCGGAAGGGCGGACATCATGGTCACTCACGTTCCCGCAGAGGCCCACGGCGACGAGCGCGGCGCGCTCCTCTCCTTCGTCGAGGCGCAGCGCGGCGCGATCCGCCGCTCCGTACTCGGACTGACCGAGGGGCAGGCGGCGAGCCGCCCGAGCGCCGGCGAGCTCTCGCTCTCCGGACTGCTCAAGCATGTCGCGGAGACAGAGCTCGGCTGGCTCCGGCTGGCGCAGCAGAAGCCGAACGAGAAGCAGCGCACCGAGGAGACCTGGGACGACAGCTTCCGTCTCGTCGAGGGCGAGACGGTTCCCGGGGTGCTGGCCTTCTGGGACGAAGTGGCCAAGGAGACCGCCGAGTTCATCCACTCCGTGCCCAGCCTGAACGACACCTTCCCGCTGCCCCCGCAGCCCTGGTACCCCAAGGACGGTGCGGTGTCGATGCGCTGGCTGCTGCTGCACCTGGTGGAGGAGATCGGCCGGCACGCGGGCCACGCGGACATCGTCCGTGAGTCGCTGGACGGCAAGACCGCCTTCGAGCTGGTGGCCCTGGAGAGTGGCCAGGACTGGGGTTAGGACTCCCCGGCATCCACCGCGGCGGCCCGTGCACGCAGACGGGCCGCCGTGTCGTCGTCGTGGAGCTGTTCGGCGACGTCCGCCCGCAGCGCGAGGAGCCGGACGAGCTGTTCGGCGGTGGGCTGCTCGTCCTCCAGGCCCAGCACCCGGTCCAGGATCTTCGCGGCGCCCGCCGGATCGTCCTTGGAGTCGGTGAAGAGCGTCGCCATGTGCAGAGCACGCGCGAAGGTCTCCCGGGGAGCCGGCCGGTGGTGCTGGTCCTCGGTGATCTGCTTCCCGACACGGATGCAGTTGCCGCCGGGGTCGGTCATCAGAAACTGACGCACCCCGTAGCTCATGTCCTTGAGCGTCCCGAGGCGCGGCAGACCGCGCGTCGGGATCTTTCCGTACGCTGCCTTCAGACCGGTCCGGAAGGACTCGTACAGCGCGTCCACCTCGTCCGTGGCGACGTAGCAGGTGCTGAAGGATCCGGCGGGGTCGTACTTCTTCATCCCGAAGAACTGCAGCTGGATGCCGCCGCGCTCGACGACGGCGTACGGATGGGGGCTCTTCTGCTGGAAGGCCACCTCGAAGCCGAGCGCGGTGTAGAAGTCGAGCACCGGCTGGAGGGTCTGGCACGGCAGGATCGGAATCGTCTTCTCGGCCATGCCAGCTACTCTAGTCAAAGTTGAATAGAAAGGTACGCGGATGTCTGCGATCCGGCTGCTCGTCCTCGGAGCCGTACGCCAGCACGGGCGGGCGCACGGTTACCAGGTCCGCAACGACCTGGAGTACTGGGGCGCGCATGAGTGGTCCAACGCCAAGCCCGGCTCGATCTATCACGCGCTGAAGCAGATGGCGAAACAAGGGCTGCTGCACGCTCATGAGATCGCTCCGTCCACGGCCGGCGGGCCGCCGCGCACCGAGTACGAGATCACCGAGAAGGGCACCGAGGAGTACTTCGCGCTGCTGCGCGAGTCGCTGACGTCCTACGACCAGAAGATGGACGTGCTCTCGGCGGGGATCGGCTTCATCGTCGATCTGAAGCGGGAAGAGGCCGTGGCGCTGCTCAAGGAGCGGGTGCGCGGACTCCAGGAGTGGCGGTCCTCGGTGACGGACTACTACACGCCCGAGGACGGCCCGGAGTCGATCGGGCACATCGGCGAGATCATGAATATGTGGGTCTCCTCGGCGGACTCGGGTGCGGAGTGGACGCAGGGCCTGATCCGGCGGATCGAGGGCGGGGCGTACACCTTCGCGGGGGAGGGCGAGCCGTTTGTGGGGGTGCTCGCCGAGGGCGAGGAGAACCCGTACGCGACGGGCGAGCCGCATGAGGAGGATCAGAGCTGATCTGGTCTCCCCATCGGGACCCCCGTCCCGTCGTGGACCTTCGCCTCGTCGTGGACCTGGGCGCGTCGCCCGGCCGGCTCGGCGGCCGACACCGGAACCGGCGGAAGTCAGTGGTGGAAGGCTGTTGCCGCCGCCGTGTACTTGCTCATGGGGTGGGGCTGGCGGCGCAGTTCCGGCATCAGCGTCCGCAGGTCTTCGAGCAGCAGCTCGCTGAGGTCGGCCGAGAAGCCGTTGCGGCAGACCACCCGCAGCACCGAGAGATCCTCGCGGTTGGCCGGGAAGGTGTACGCGGGCACCAGCCAGCCGTGCTCGCGCAGCCGTCGCGAGACGTCGAAGACATCGAAGTTCTGCACGTCCGGGGCGGTGGTCACGGCGAACACGGGCAACTGGTCGCCACGGGTGAGGAGTTGGAAATCACCCAGGGCCGCGATCTCGTCCGCGAGCCCGAGGGCGACATCGCGGGTCGTCTGCTGGACGGCCCGGAAACCCTCGCGCCCCAGCCGCAGGAACGTGTAGTACTGCGCCACGACCTGCGCGCCGGGCCGGGAGAAGTTGAGGGCGAAGGTGGGCATGTCGCCGCCCAGATAGTTGACCCGGAAGACCAGCTCCTCGGGCAGCTCGGCGGACGAGCGCCACAGCGCCCAGCCGACGCCGGGATAGACCAGGCCGTACTTGTGCCCGGAGGTGTTGATGGAGGAGACCCGCGGCAGCCGGAAGTCCCAGACCAGCTCCTCGTCGATGAAGGGCGCGACCATCGCGCCGGACGCGCCGTCGACATGGACGGGGATGTCCAGGCCGGTGCGCTCCTGGAGGGCGTCCAGGGCCGCGCAGACCTCGGCGACCGGTTCGTACGACCCGTCGAAGGTCGAGCCGAGCACGGTCACGACGCCGATGGTGTTCTCGTCGCAGAGATCGGCGGCGGCCTGCGGGTCGAGGTGGAAGCGGTCGCCCTCCATGGGCACGAGCCGCGGCTCGACCTCCCAGAAGTTGCAGAACTTGTCCCAGCAGACCTGAACGTTGACGCCCATGACGAGATTCGGCCGGGCGGTGGCGGGGTAGCGGTCGCTGTTGCGCTGCGTCCAGCGGCGCTTGAGGGCCATCCCGGCGAGCATGCAGGCCTCGCTGGAGCCGGTGGTCGAGCAGCCGACCACGGCTTCGGGGTCCGGGGCGCACCAGAGGTCGGCGAGCATGGCCACACAGCGCCGCTCCAGTTCGGCCGTGCGGGGATACTCGTCCTTGTCGATCATGTTCTTGTCCCGGCACTCGCCCATCAGCACCCCGGCCTGCGGCTCCATCCAGGTGGTGACGAAGGTGGCGAGGTTGAGCCGGGAGTTGCCGTCGAGCATCAGCTCGTCATGGACCAGCCGGTACGCGGTCGCCGGCGGCATCGGACCGTCGGGAAGCCGGTGCCTGGGCGGGGCCAAGGTCATTCCACTGACCGGGTCGGTCTCCCCGAAGAAGGGGTTGAGGGCGAGCCGGCGCCGCGCCTGCTCGTCGGGGGAGTCGCTTGCGCCCTTGTGGAGTGGCATCCGTCGCTCTGCCTTCCTCGGTCCGTATGAGTTCAGGCGCGATGAGTTCAAGCGCGATGAGTTCACGTGCCGCGATGAGGTCAAGCGCGACGATACGGACAAAGGGGACTGATGGCTCGTCGGGCGGCGATGAGGCTGCGTCGCACTATTGGGCTTGCACCTCACGTGACGTGAGGACTCAGGCTGAGGCGCGTACCGAGAAACGAAGGGAGCGGAAGGCGATGAGCTACTCCGTGGGACAGGTCGCCGGTTTCGCCGGAGTGACGGTGCGCACACTGCATCACTACGACGAGATCGGACTGCTCTCCCCGAGCGGCCGCAGCACTGCGGGCCACCGGCGTTACGACGACGCCGACCTCGACCGGCTGCAGCAGATCCTGTTCTACCGGGAGCTCGGCTTCCCGCTCGAGGAGGTCGCGGCGCTGCTCGACGACCCGGATGCGGACCCGCAGGAACACCTGCGCCGGCAGCACGAGCTGCTGTCCGCCCGGATCACCAAGTTGCAGCAGATGGCCGCTGCCGTCGAACAAGCCATGGAGGCGAAGAAGATGGGCATCAACCTCACGCCCGAGGAGAGGTTCGAGGTCTTCGGGGACAAGGACCCCGAGCAGTACGCGGAGGAGGCGGAGCAGCGCTGGGGCGGCACCGCGGCCTACGCCGAGTCGCAGCGGCGGGCCGCGGCCTACACCAAGGACGACTGGAAGCGCATGCAGGCCGAGGTCGCCGACTGGGGCGCGCGCTACGACGCCCTGATGGCGGACGGCGAGCCGCCGACCGGTGAGCGGGCCATGGACCTGGCCGAGGAGCACCGGCAGCACATCACCAAGTGGTTCTACGAGTGCACCTACGAGTTCCACACGTGCCTCGGCGACATGTATGTGTCGGACGAACGGTTCCGCGCCTTCTACGACTCCACCCGGCCGGGCCTCGCCGTCCATCTGCGTGACGCGATCCTCGCCAACGCGGTGCGCAACAGCTGAGGGACTCCTGTGGGTGGGTGATTCCTGGTCCGGATTCGGGCCCGTCCGGTCCGGATTCGGGTCCGTCCAGGGCTCAGGTACGGGCCAGGATCACCGCCGTGCCGTATGCACAGACCTCCGTGCCCACATCCGCCGCTTCCGTCACATCGAAGCGGAACATCAGCACCGCGTTCGCGCCGCGCGACCGCGCCTGCTCGACGAGCCGCTCCATCGCCTGGTTGCGGGTCTCGACCAAGGTCTTGGTCAGCCCCTTCAGCTCGCCGCCGATCATCGACTTGAGGCCCGCGCCGATCTGGCTGCCCAGATGCCGCGAGCGCACCGTCAGACCGAAGATCTCGCCGATGACCTCCTGCACCTGGAATCCGGGTACGTCGTTCGTGGTGACGACCAGTACGTCGGACTGCGGGCCCTGTCCGCCGCCGTAATCCTCGATGCCCATCTGCGTCCACCTTCCGTACCGCTGCCGTCCGGGGCTTGTGACGCACAGCTTTGTCCCAGTCCGCGCACAGTGCATCCTGAACAGGCAGATGGAACGTGGAGGTGCCCGAAGGCGTTGATACCTTTGGGCGGCCGACCATGCCGATCGCCGATCGACCGACTATCGACTCAGGAGCCCGGACCTCGTGACCACCCTTGCGCTCGGACCGAGCTGGCTGGACCCGGACTATCTGATCGGGACTTTCGGCCTCATCGGTGTCCTGGTCATCGTCTTCGCCGAGTCCGGCCTGCTCATCGGCTTCTTCCTGCCGGGTGACTCGCTGCTGTTCACCACCGGCCTGCTGGTGACGACCGGGAGCCTGAACAGCCTTCCGCTGTGGGCGGTGTGCGCCTTGGTGGTGCTTGCCGCGGTCGTCGGTGACCAAGTCGGCTATCTCTTCGGCCGAAAGGTCGGCCCCTCTCTCTTCAAGCGCCCCGACTCCAAGCTCTTCAAGCAGGAGAACGTGGAGAAGGCGCACGAATTCTTCGAGAAGTACGGCCCCAAGTCGCTGGTCCTGGCCCGCTTCGTGCCCATCGTGCGGACCTTCACGCCGATCATCGCCGGTGTGAGCCGGATGAACTACCGCTCGTTCATCACCTTCAACGTCATCGGCGGCACGCTCTGGGGCGCGGGTGTCACCCTGCTCGGCGCCGCGCTCGGCAACGTCGAGTTCGTCCACAAGAACATCGAAGCGATGCTGATCCTGATCGTGCTGCTCTCGGTCGTCCCGATCGGGATCGAGTTCCTGCGGGCCCGCTCCAAGAACAAGAAGGAAGCCGCCGCTGCCGGACCGGCCGCCGAGGTGCCGTCGGCCCAGCGCGGCCGCCACGCCAAGCGCTGATCCCTTCCCGCCGGGAAGGTCCAGCAGTTCCCCGGAGGGTTTTCGAAGTCCCGCCGGAGGGTCCCGAAGATCCCGCCGAGGTCTAGAAGCCGCGTGTCCGCTTGGCCGCGCGGCGCCCGGCCGGCCCCTCGGTGACCGGCACCCGCAGGAACAGCCGGGAGATCTCCCCGCCCAGGTTCACCCCGATCGCGATGGCCAGCGCCAGCGCCGCCGCCTTGGACAGTGAGGCGAGGCCCGCGTTGAGGTCGTTCCTGGCAATCTCCAGCAGCCCGAAGTACGTCGCGCTACCCGGCAGCAGCGGCCCGATCGCAGCGGTGACGTACGGCAGCGCGGACGCGAACCGGTAGCGCGAGAGCATCTGCCCGAACAGGCCCACCAGACCGGCCGCGACGGCCGTCGCGGCGACCGGCGGTGCACCCGCGGTGTCCGCCAGCGCCCCGTACACCACCCAGGCCACTCCACCGTTGAGCGCCGCAAGCAGCACCGTGTTGCGCTCCTGCTGCAGCAGTACGGCGAAGCAGAGCGACAGCGCCATCGCCGCCAGCGTCTGGATCTCCGGTCGCTCCACGCTGTGGATGGCGGTCTCCGGGTTGAGGCCCGCGTCCAGCGCGACGCCCAGATAGAGCACCATCAGCACGCCGACGACGATGCCGACGACGAGATAGCCGACCTCGAGCAGCCGGGCGGCCGCGGTGATGTAGAAGCCCGTCAGGCCGTCCTGCACACCGGCGACGAGAGCCCTCCCCGGGATCAGCGCGAAGAGTCCACCGGTGATCACCGCGGAGGCGCGTACCTCCAGCGGTGAGAGCGTCAGGGCAACACCCATCGCGGCCGGCGGCATGGCCGCGACGACGAACTGGTAGAACTCCGGCAGCCCGCGTCCCGCGCACAGCCAGGCCAGCCGGTCGCCGAGCACCGCGCCGATCGCCGCCGCCAGGAACACCACCACATCACCGCCGACCAGCACGGATGCCGCGCCGGCCAGCAGACCGCCGGACGCGGTGAGCGCCCAGCCCGGATACGGGTGCCGGTTACGCCGGATCTCCGCAAGCCGCCGGTAGGCCTCCTCCAGGGAGATCTCCATCTCCTCGGAGCTGATGTCGTGGACGAGGCGGTAGACGGCCGCCAGCCGGGTGTAGTCGGTGCCACGCCGCCGCACCGTCCGGTTCGCCGTCACCGGATCGTCGACCAGCGAGGGCTGATACGTGATCGACAGCAGGGTGAAGGTGACGGTCGGCTCGCAGCGGTCCAGGCCGTACGAACGCGAGATGGCGAACATGGCGGCCTCGACATCCTCCGCGCCCTCGCCTCCCGCGAGCAGCAGTTCGCCGATACGGAGCGTCAGGTCCAGCACGCGGGGAACGGCGGGACCGCCCTCGTCGTGCTTCTGCACCGCTTCGGGAACCGGCCGTTCGCCCACCGGCATCCGCAGCATTGCCCGCATCCGGTCCTGCCAGGGCCCGTCCTTGGTGAGCCGGACCGCGGGGATGCCGTGCGCGGGGGTGAAGGCGGGCGGTGAGTCCTTGGCGCTGTAGGTGCGGGGCGGGGCGAAAGCGGAACCCTCCGGCTCGGCCGGAGCTTCGGTGCCGATCCCGGCCGGAACGGCGAACTCCGAGGATGGATGGTCCTCCTCGGGCGCTTCCGGCTGTCCCACCCCCGCCGGCGGGGTGAAGGCGCTGTGCGCCTCGTCGGACTGAGGCTTCCGGTCTTCCGGACCCTCCGGCTCCGCCACCACGTGCTGTCCTCGCTCCCTCTCGTGTCGCCGTGTCAGCTCAGTATGAGCACGGACACCTGGCCACACGAACAACGGGCGGTACACCCCGAGGGTGTACCGCCCGTACGAGCAGCTCAGCGGCGTATCAGTACGCGCTCAGCGCCGGCTCGGTGAGCCCGCCCAGCGGGAGCTCAGTGAGCCCCGCCCTGCGCCTCGAGGCGCTTGTAGGAGGCCTCGATCTCCGCCTCGGCCTCGGTGCGGCCGACCCAGTTCGCACCCTCGACGGACTTGCCCGGCTCCAGGTCCTTGTAGACCTCGAAGAAGTGCTGGATCTCCAGGCGGTCGAACTCGGACACGTGGTGGATGTCGCGCAGGTGCTCCACTCGCGGGTCGGAGGCCGGCACGCACAGCAGCTTGTCGTCGCCGCCTGCCTCGTCCGTCATCCGGAACATTCCGATGGCGCGGCACTTGATGAGGCAGCCGGGGAAGGTCGGCTCGTCAAGGATGACCAGCGCGTCCAGCGGGTCGCCGTCCTCGCCGAGGGTGTTCTCGACGAAGCCGTAGTCGGCCGGGTAGCTGGTCGAGGTGAAGAGTCGACGGTCCAGGCGGATCCGACCGGTCTCGTGGTCCACCTCGTACTTGTTCCGCGAACCCTTCGGGATCTCGATGGTGACGTCGAACTCCACGGGTGGCTCCTCCATGATCAACACATACGTCTGGTGGTTAAGTGTCCCTCACGCAGGTGTGTGATCGCGAAAGGGGCTGGTGCGAGGTGCCAGAGGTCAGGACGTGGCAGCTCGCTGCGGGCGCCGCCGTGGTCGGCCTCGCCCTCGCTGCCGGGGCGGTGGCCGCGGCCGGTCCTTGGGACTCGGGCCAGCGTAAGGCCGAGAGGCAGCGGGTGGCTGCCCAGAGCGACGTGGGTGGCGCACATCACGAGGTCCGCAGGCCGAAGCGGCCGGCGCCCGCGCCCAGCGCCCCCGGAGTGCTCGCCGCGCTCGGCGCTCCGGCGACCGCGCCCGCGACGGCCCCGGCGACCGCACCCGCCGGGCTCGCGAAGCTGCTCGCGCCGCTCCTCGGCGACCCCGGCCTCGGAGCGGTCCATACGGCCTCGGTCGTCGATGTGGCGACCGGCAGGCAGCTGTACGGGAAGGGGGCCGCGGACCCGATGACACCGGCCTCCACCATCAAGATCGCCACCTCGGTCGCGGCGCTGTCGGCGCTCGGCCCCGACCACCGCATCCCCACCACGGTCGTCGCGTCCAAGGACGGCAAGACGCTCACCTTGGTCGGCGGCGGCGACGCGAGCCTCGACAGGGCCGGTCTGGGCAGGCTCGCCGACCGGACGGCACGTGCCCTGCGCGACCGTGGGACCACCACGGTCCGCCTCACCTACGACACTTCGCTCTACGCGGGCCCCGGCCGGCACCCCATCGGCCCCAACGGCAACATTGCCCCGGTCAGCGCGCTGATGGTCGGCGAGGGCCGGATCGACGACAGGACCACCGGCAACGCCGGGCGCACCGGGGACCCGGCGGGCGACGCGGCCCGCGCCTTCGGGCGCCTGCTGTCCGAGCGCGGCATCAACACCTCCGCGGAGCCCGCTTCCGGCCGGCCCGCCGCCGGTTCGGTCCCTCTCGCCAAAGTCCTCTCCGAACCGCTCTCGGCGCTGGTCGAGCGGGCGCTGACCAACAGCGACAACGACATCGCCGAAGCACTCGCCCGCCAGACCGCGATCGCGACGGGCGAGGAGGTGAGCTTCGACGGGGCCGCGCGTGCCGTCACCAAGCAACTCGCCAAACTGAAGCTCCCGTTGACCGGCGCGCACTTCGCCGACGGCAGCGGTCTGAACCGCGACGACAAACTCTCCGCGAGCCTGCTGACCGCGCTGCTGACCCGCGCCGCCGACCCGGCCCACCCCGAATTGCGCCCGGTCCTGACCGGCCTCCCGGTCGCCGGCTTCAGCGGCACGCTGCAGACCCGCTACGGCGCCACCTCGCCCGGCACCGGCCTGGTGCGCGCCAAGACCGGCACCCTGAGCGGCGTCAACGCCCTGGCAGGCACGGTCGTAGCCCCGGACGGACGCTTCCTCGCCTTCGCTTTCCTGGCAGGGAGCACCCCGTCCGCGGAGGCCGCCCAGCCCGCCCTGGACCGGCTGGCCGCCGCACTGGCTTCGTGACGTACCCGGCGAATCGGCCGGTTCCAACACCTGACCGCCGCCGGAGCCGACAACGTACGGTTGACGCATGACGAGCATCGGTGGTGTCGAGATGGTCGACTGGAATCTCGCTGTGGCGACCGCAACCCGCTTCGTGCGGCCGGGCCCCGACGTGAGCCGGGACGAGGCGCGTGCCGTCGTCGCCGAGCTGCGCCGGCATGCCAAATCATCTGAAGAGCATGTGCGGGCCTTCACCCGGATGATCCCCGAAGGCCATGAGCCGCAGGACACCCCCGTCCTCGTCGTGGACCGGGCGGGCTGGGTCAAGGCGAATGTCGCGGGCTTCCGCGAGCTGCTGAAGCCGTTGCTGGACAAGATGCAGGAGCGCCGCTCCGGCAGCCCGGGAGGCGCACTGGTCGGCGCGGTCGGCGGCAAGGTGACCGGCGTCGAGCTGGGCATGCTGCTGTCGTTCCTGGCCTCGCGGGTCCTCGGACAGTACGAGACCTTCGCCCCCGCCACCCGTGAGCTGCCCGCCGGTCAGAACGGCGGCGGGCGGCTGCTCCTTGTCGCCCCGAACATCGTCCATGTCGAGCGTGAACTCGATGTCGAACCGCACGACTTCAGGCTCTGGGTCTGCCTGCACGAGGAGACCCACCGCACCCAGTTCACCGGCGTGCCGTGGCTCCGGGACCATCTCGAGGGTGAGATCCAGTCATTTCTCGGCGAGACCGAGGTCGACCCGATGACCGTTCTGGAGCGGTTCCGGGAAGCCGCCCAGTCGCTCTCCGGCGCCCGCCCCGAGGGCGAGGAGGACGAGGGCGGCCGCTCCATCGTCGAGCTGGTGCAGACCCCCGCCCAGCGCGAGATCCTCAGTCGGCTGACCGCCGTGATGTCGCTGCTGGAAGGCCATGCGGACTTCGTGATGGACGGCGTCGGACCAGATGTCGTGCCGTCCGTCGCCGAGATCCGGGAGAAGTTCCAGCAGCGCAGGGCCCGTGGCGCGAGCCGTCTCGACCAGGCGTTGCGCAAGCTCCTGGGGCTCGACGCCAAGCTGCGTCAGTACCGCGACGGCGAGCGCTTTGTTCGCTCCGTGGTCGATGAGGTCGGTATGGATGGATTCAACCGGGTCTGGACGTCCCCGAACACCCTCCCCACCAAGGCGGAGATCGCCAAACCGGCGGACTGGGTCGCGAGGGTGCACCGTAAAACAGAGTCGTGAGCGGGAGGCGTCCGACGGCAGAAGGACGCCCCCCTAATCACCCATCCGAGGGACCGTAGGCAATGGGTAGGCGTGCAATGCTCGGGTATCGGCCCGGTTCTGTCACCATCGACGCACTCTGAGTGACTGAATCTTCCGTCCCGACTCCGACCGAGGCACCCCCCAACTTTCACGAAGGGCACCGGACATGGGTCCCCATCCTGCGGTCGCGGCGATACGCCTGGCGGTCCGCCGCGTACTCCACGACGTACTCACCGAACACTGCGAACGCGTCTCGCGCTCCGTGGGCCACGCGGCTCCCGCGCACTCCTCCTCCACGACCTCCCCCCTCCACGCCGCGCCCTCAGGCGAGCAGCCGCTCGTCCTTGTGGCGTGCTCAGGCGGCGCCGACTCCATGGCCCTCGCCTCCGCCCTCGCCTTCGAGGCCCGCAAACTCTCCGTCCGGGCCGGCGGCATCACCGTCGACCACGGCCTCCAGGACGGCTCCGACCTCCGTGCTGCCGAAGTCGCCGCACGGCTCACCGCGATGCAGCTCGACCCCGTCGAAGCCATCGCCGTACGAGTCGGCCGCGAGGGCGGCCCCGAGGCCGCGGCCCGCGATGCCCGCTACGCCGCCCTCGACGACGCCGCGGAGCGCCATGGCGCCGCGGCCGTTCTGCTCGGCCACACCCGCGATGATCAAGCTGAAACCGTCCTGCTGGGCCTCGCCCGCGGCTCCGGCATCCGTTCGCTCTCCGGAATGGCGGCCGTCTCGGGGGCGGCGGGCCGTTACCGTCGCCCCTTCCTCCAGCTCGACCGGCAGACCGCCCGCAAGGCCTGCATGGTCCAGTCGCTGCCCGTCTGGGACGACCCGCACAACGCCGACCCGGCCTACACCCGCTCGCGGCTGCGCCACGAGGGCCTGCCCGCCCTGGAGAAGGCGCTCGGCAAGGGCGTCGTGGAGGCCCTGGCCCGTACCGCCCAGCTCTCCCGCGACGATGCGGACGCCCTGGACACCTGGGCCGCCGATGTGGACTCCTCCGTACGCGACGACGCCGGGCGGCTCGAGTGCGCGAAGCTCTACGCGCTGCCGCCCGCCGTCCGCCGCCGGGTGCTGCGCCGGGCCGCCATCGAAGCCGGTGCGCCGGCCGGTTCGCTCTTCGCCCGGCACGTCGAGGAAGTCGACCGGCTGATCACGAGCTGGCGCGGTCAGGGAGCCATCAATCTGCCGGGGCGCGTCGAGGCGCGGCGGCAGGGTGGCAGACTGGTCATCCGGCAAGGCTGACGCAGCTGCAGCGAATGCACAACGAAAGTGACCCGGGTGAACGAGAAGGACATGGGCACCGACCTCCAGTCGGTGCTCATCACCAAGGAAGAGATCGACGCGAAGCTGGCTGAACTGGCTGCGAAGATCGACGCGGAGTACGCGGGCAAGGACCTGCTCATCGTCGGTGTCCTCAAGGGCGCCGTGATGGTGATGGCGGACCTGGCGCGTGCGCTGTCCACCCCCGTCACGATGGACTGGATGGCGGTGTCGTCCTACGGCGCGGGCACCCAGTCCTCGGGCGTGGTCCGGATCCTCAAGGACCTGGACACCGATATCAAGGGCAAGCACGTCCTGATCGTCGAGGACATCATCGACTCCGGCCTCACGCTCTCGTGGCTGCTGTCGAACCTCGGTTCGCGCGAGCCGGCCTCCCTCGAGGTCTGCACTCTGCTGCGTAAGCCGGATGCCGCAAAGGTGGCGATCGACGTGAAGTGGATCGGCTTCGACATCCCGAATGAGTTCGTCATCGGGTATGGGCTGGATTACGCGGAGAAGTACCGCAATCTGCCATTCGTCGGCACACTCGCGCCACACGTCTACGGCGGCTGACCCCGCCGGGAACCTCAGCCCCCTTCTCGCCGTTGGAGCATGGGAGGGCGGGTTTGTCAGCCGTACCGTGCGGTCGCGGTGACGATGCTGGGGTACCGTCCGAAGAACAGTCTTTTCTCACAGCAGCATTTACCTACGGGCAGGAGGGACGGGGCGATTTCGCTCCGTATGGATGGACGTGAAGCGATACTTCCGTGGGCCGGTCATGTGGATCGTGCTGGCCGTCCTCGCCGTGGTCGTGTTGATGCAGGTCGTCGGCTCGTCCGGCGGCTACAAGACGGTGGACACTGGCGAGGTCGTCCAGGCGATCGACAAGAACCAGGTCGACCAGGTCAAGCTGACCACCGGCGACGAACAGATCATCAAGGTGGATCTGAAGGACGGCCAGAAGGTCAAGGGCAGCGACAAGATCCAGGCCAGCTATATCGGCACCCAGGGTGCTGATCTTGCGACCACTCTGCAGAAGAAGTACGAAGCGGGCGACATCGGGAAGGGTTACACCGTCTCGCCGTCGAAGCAGAGCCCGTTCGTCTCGGTGCTGCTCTCGCTGCTGCCCTTCGTCCTGATCGTCGTGGTCTTCCTGTTCCTGATGAATCAGATGCAGGGCGGCGGCTCCCGAGTCATGAACTTCGGGAAGTCCAAGGCCAAGCTGATCACCAAGGACACTCCGAAGACGACCTTCGCCGATGTGGCGGGGGCCGACGAGGCCGTCGAGGAGCTCCACGAGATCAAGGAGTTCCTGCAGGAGCCGGCCAAGTTCCAGGCGGTCGGCGCCAAGATCCCGAAGGGTGTGCTGCTGTACGGCCCGCCCGGTACGGGCAAGACGCTGCTCGCTCGCGCCGTCGCGGGCGAGGCGGGCGTCCCCTTCTACTCGATCTCGGGTTCCGACTTCGTCGAGATGTTCGTCGGCGTCGGTGCCTCCCGAGTGCGTGACCTCTTCGAGCAGGCCAAGGCGAACGCCCCGGCGATCGTCTTCGTCGACGAGATCGACGCCGTCGGCCGGCACCGCGGTGCGGGTCTCGGCGGTGGCCACGACGAGCGCGAGCAGACGCTGAACCAGCTGCTCGTCGAGATGGACGGCTTCGACGTGAAGGGCGGCGTCATCCTGATCGCCGCCACCAACCGGCCGGACATCCTCGACCCGGCGCTGCTGCGCCCGGGCCGGTTCGACCGGCAGATCGCCGTCGACCGTCCCGATATGCAGGGCCGTCTGGAGATCCTCAAGGTTCACCAGAAGGGCAAGCCGGTCGCCCCGGACGTCGACCTGGGCGCTGTCGCCCGTCGTACGCCCGGCTTCACCGGCGCGGACCTGTCGAACGTGCTGAACGAAGCCGCGCTGCTCACCGCACGCGGCGACAAGAAGCTGGTCGACAACCACGCCCTGGACGAGGCGATCGACCGCGTCGTGGCGGGCCCGCAGAAGCGGACCCGGATCATGTCGGACAAGGAAAAGAAGATCACCGCGTACCACGAGGGCGGTCACGCCCTGGTCGCGGCGGCCTCACCGAACTCCGACCCGGTCCACAAGATCACGATCCTGTCCCGTGGCCGCGCGCTCGGCTACACCATGGTCCTGCCGGATGAGGACAGGTACTCGACCACGCGCAACGAAATGCTCGACCAGCTGGCGTACATGCTGGGCGGGCGCGCGGCCGAGGAGCTCGTCTTCCACGACCCGACCACCGGTGCGGCCAACGACATCGAGAAGGCCACGACCACGGCCCGCGCGATGGTCACGCAGTACGGCATGACCGAGCGGCTCGGCGCGATCAAGTTCGGTGGCGACAACACCGAGCCGTTCCTGGGCCGTGAGATGGGTCACCAGCGCGACTACTCGGAAGAGGTTGCCGCGCTCGTCGACGAAGAGGTCAAGAAGCTCATCGAGACCGCGCACAACGAGGCCTGGGAGATCCTCGTCGAGAACCGCGACGTTCTCGACAACCTGGTCCTCCAGCTGCTGGAGAAGGAGACCCTCGGCAAGGAGCAGATCGCCGAGATCTTCGCGCCGCTCGTGCGGCGCCCGGCCCGCCCCGCGTGGACCGGCTCCTCGCGGCGTACGCCGTCCACGCGGCCGCCGGTGCTCTCGCCGAAGGAGCTGGCGCTGACCAACGGCGCCGTCGGCTCCAACGGCTCCAACGGCGCGCAGCCGACGGATGCCGCTCCGGCCGTCGAGGCGGTCCCGGAGGAGCGTCCGGAGGGCTGACCCTGCCGTCGCTCCGGTCACTCGGGGCCCGGAATGAATGCCGCGCCCCCCAGGTTTTAGCCTGGGGGGCGCGGCATTCTTGTATGCACGCACGCGAAAGCACAGGAACGAGGCACAGATGACCGACCCGGTGACGCTGGACGGCGAAGGCACGATCGGCGAATTCGACGAGAAGCGGGCCGAGAACGCCGTACGCGAGCTCCTCATCGCGGTCGGGGAAGACCCGGACCGCGAGGGCCTGCGGGAGACGCCGGGCCGCGTGGCGCGCGCGTACAGGGAGCTCCTGGCCGGCCTGTGGCAGGAGCCCGAAGAGGTCCTGACGACGACGTTCGACCTGGGGCACGACGAGATGGTCCTGGTGAAGGACATTGAAATCGTCTCTCTGTGCGAGCATCATCTGCTGCCGTTCCATGGAGTTGCCCACGTCGGCTACATCCCGGCCGACACGGGCAAGATCACGGGCCTGTCGAAGCTGGCCCGCCTCGTCGACGTCTTTGCCCGTCGGCCGCAGGTGCAGGAGCGACTTACCACGCAGATCGCGGACTCGCTGATGCGCATCCTCGAGGCGCGCGGCGCGATCGTGGTCATCGAGGCGGAGCACATGTGCATGTCGGTCCGAGGCATCCGCAAGCCCGGCGCCAAGACGACCACGTCGGCGGTGCGCGGCCAGCTGCGTGACTCCACCACGCGCTCCGAGGCGATGAGCCTGATACTGGCGCGATAGCCGGATTGTCAGTGGTGCCCGATACGGTCCTGGAGCAGCGGAGTCGATCGCTGATCAAGGGGGATCGCGATCGGCTACGGGCTTCCGAGCAAGCAGACTGTGCACGTCGTCGGCGGGCGCGAACAGGCCAGGAACGTCCGGAGCGGCTCCACCTTGTGGACCTTGTGGACCTTGGACGGGGAGCGGACCGTGCAGACGACCGGCACGGAAGTGACGGTCGTCAGGGCGCGAAGCAGTGGACGTTGCCCATGGTGAACCAGGGCACTGCGCGCGCCGCTTACACCGGGGCCGCGTTTTCGTCGTCGTCCTCCGGGAGTTTGCAGACCCGATCCAAGAAGAACGCCGCCGCGATCACGCCGATGCCCGCCACCACCGAGAAGCCCGCGTAGATCGCCTGGTCCCGGCGGGCCGGGATGTCGAGGGAGCCCAGCAGGAACACGCCCGTGCCGCCGTACATCCCGCAGACCAGCGCCGCCACCAGTGCGCTCGCCTGGCCGAAGACCACCGCGCGCGCCGCCATCAGCGGCTCCACGCCCTTCGCGCCGGGGCGCCGCTCGCGCTGAGCCTTCAGGCGGGCGCGGAGCGAGAGCGCGGTCGCGGTGAGGACGACCGCGATCACCGCCAGCACGATCGGCGCGGCCAGCGGCACGCTCGGCAGTGTGCCGAACGATTCCCAGAGCCGGGCGCCGCCCCAGCTCAGTACCCCGGCCACGATGAAGAGACCGGCCAGTACCCCGAGCCGCAGTTGCTTCACCCAGCGCCCCTCATCTGTTTGTCGTGTGCCGCGTGCCGTACGGATCCGAAGAGCCTAACGACTACTCGGGCAGACGGAGTTCCAGGTCGGCCCGGGCAAGCACACCGTCCTGGCCGATGCCGGCCAGCAGTTCAACGACCGGGCCGCGGCCCGGCAGCTGGGCCTCCGGCTCGACGTCGTGCCACGGGGCGAGCACAAAGGCGCGCTGATGGGCCCGCGGGTGGGGAAGGGTGAGAACCGGGTCGTCCGAGACGACATCCGCGTACGCCACGATGTCGACGTCGATCGTGCGTGGGCCCCAGCGCTCCTCACGGACCCGCTCGAAGGCCTCTTCGATGGCCTGGCCGCGCTCCAGGAGGGAGGACGGGGGCAGTGTGGTCTTGATCACGACCACCGCGTTGAAGTACGAGGGCTGGCTGCCGGGCGCGACGCCCCACGGCTCCGTCTCGTACACCGGAGAGACCGCCTTGACCCGCAGGCCGGGCGTGTCCTCGAGCGCGTCGATCGCGCCCTGAAGCGTCTCCAGGCGGTTGCCCAGGTTGGAGCCGAGAGAGATCACGGCCCGTTTCGGATTGGACAGTGTGACATCGGCCGCGTCGACCTGTTCCACCACGGAGGCGGGCACCGGCTGCACGGTCGGGTCGCTCTGCGTCCAGTCCGAAGGGAACGACGAAGATACGGTCATACTCGGCTCCGGGTGATCGTGATGGTCACGTCGTCGAAGGGCACGGTGATCGGGGCGTCCGGCTTGTGCACGACCACCTCGACCTCCTCCACGCCGTCGTGCTTGAGGCACTGCTGGGCGATCCGCTCGGCCAGCGTCTCGATGAGGTCGACGGGCTCGCCCTCGACGACCGCGACGACCTCCTCCGCGACAATGCCGTAGTGCACGGTCTTCGCCAGGTCGTCGCTGACTGCCGCGGGGCGTGTGTCGAGGCTCAGCACCAGATCCACGATGAAGGTCTGCCCCTCCTCGCGCTCCCGGGGGAAGACGCCATGGTGCCCGCGGGCCTTGAGGCCGCGCAGCGCGACACGATCCACGCGAATCACTCCTGCTGTCGTTGGTCTTGCGGGCACACAGCCACGTGCGGGCGGCTCGGTGTCCAGATTCGAATCTACCTGCGAGCACCGACAGTGCTCGCCCACGGGTTGTGGACGGGCATGCCGCGAGGCTGGTAGCCGCCCTACCCGGGACCCGGATTTCCAATCCCCCAAAGTGCGCCTACCCACTTACGAGGGGGTCTCGTTGTCCTCTTCGTCGTCGCTTTCCGTCAGGACGGGTGAACCGTGGTGTGACCACATCTTCCATCCGTCCGATGTGCGGCGGAACACATTGGTGGCCACGACGAGCTGCCCGACGAGCGGTCCGAGCGCGCCGCTCTCCTCGGCCGGGCCGCCGCTGAGGATGTTCTCGGTACAGGTCACCAGCGCGGTGTCGCCGGCCAGGCTCACCGTCACATCGGTGAGGAAGAACTGGATGTACTCGGTGTTCGCCATGATCAGCGCGTACGAGCGGAGCACCTCGCCGCGGCCCGAGAGCACCGGCCATCCGGGATGGATGCACGAGATGTCGTCCTCGAGCCACAGACCGGAGAGCTCCTCGAAGTCTCCGCGCTCCATCGTCTCGTAGAACGCGGTGTTGGCCTCTTCGACCAGTTCTACGTCGGTACGGCTCACCGGGCGGCCTCGACGGCCCGCGCGACCCGGACGGCGTCGGCCGTCGCCCGTACTTCATGGACCCGTACCGCCCACGCGCCCTCGTGCGCCACGATCGCGGAGACCGCGGCCGTGGCGGCGTCGCGCTCCCGGGCCGGCGGCGCTGCGCCCTCCTTCGCCAGTACGCGGCCGAGGAACCGCTTGCGCGAGGCGGCGACCAGCACGGGGCGGCCCAGCGCGCGCAGTTCGGAGAGGTGGGCGACGAGAGCGAGGTCGTGCTCGGCCTGCTTGGCGAAGCCGAGGCCGGGGTCGATGACGAGGCGTTCGGGCGCGATGCCGCCCGCGACGACGGCCTCCATACGCTCGCGCAGCTCGGCGACGACCTCGGCGACGACGTCTCCGTATACGGCACGGCTGTTCATGTCCTGGCTGAAGCCGCGCCAGTGCATGACCACGAAGGGGACGCCGGTCGCGGCGACCGCCGGGACCATACGGGGGTCGGCGAGGCCGCCGCTCACGTCGTTGACGAGCACCGCGCCGGCCGCGACGGCCTGCTCGGCGACGGTGGCGCGCATGGTGTCCACGGAGACGGTGACGCCTTCGGCCGCCAGGCCGCGTACGACGGGAACGACCCGCCGCAGCTCCTCGTCCTCGTCGACCCGGCTGGCGCCGGGCCTGGTGGACTCACCGCCGACGTCGACGAGGTCGGCACCCTCGGTGACGAGGTCGAGGCCGCGCTTGACCGCGGCCGTGGTGTTGAACCAGCGGCCGCCGTCGGAGAAGGAGTCGGGCGTCACATTGACGACTCCCATGACCGCACAGCGATCCCACTCCGGCAGGCCGTCGGCCGTGCCCCGTCCACGCAACGTACTCATACGCCCAGCCTAGGCCCGCCGGGAGGGGCGGAGGTCACGCCGGTGGGCCCGGGAGGGTCTGCCGCACCCGCCCGCCCTCGGCTGTGTGGGTACGGGATACCCACAGTCAAGGGCTCGGCTGTCACGCCGCGCGGACCTCGTGTTCCGCCTTGACGGTCATGTGTGCGCAGGGGCGCGGCTGGCGGGCCGGGCGGCGGCGCGGGAAGAGGCGGGGGAGCGCGACGTTCACGAAGCCCTCCGCCTGCATCGCGGCGAAGCCGATACGCGGCAGGTCACGCGTGTTGCGGAAGACCACGAAGCGCGGCTCCCAGCGCGGCTGGAACTTTGCGTTGAACTTGTACAGCGACTCGATCTGGAACCAGCGGGACAGGAAGACCAGCAGGCCGCGCCACATCCGGAGCACCGGGCCCGCGCCGATCTTCTCGCCGCGCGCCAGCGCCGAGCGGAACATCGCGAAGTTGAGCGAGACGCGCTCGATCTTCAGCCCCGGCGAGGCCTGCAGCGCCGCGACGATCAGCAGTTCGTTCATGCCCGGGTCGGCCGAGCGGTCGCGGCGCATCAGTTCCAGGGACATCCCGTCCGTACCCCACGGGACGAAGTGGATGATCGCCTTGAGGTCGCCGTACGGAGAATCGGGGTCCTCCTTGTGCGCCGTGGCGATCACGGCGTCGCCGTCGGCCGGGTCGCCTATCCGGCCCAGCGCCATCGAGAAGCCGCGCTCGGTGTCGGTGCCGCGCCAGGCCGCCGCGGCCAGGCGGATCGCCTCCAGCTCCTCGTCGGAGAGGTCACGAGCGCGCCGTACCCGGGTTTCGTAGCCATTGCGCTCGATGCGCTTCACCATCTGGCGTACGTTGCGCATCGCGCGCCCGGTGAGGGAGAAATCCGCGACGTCCACCACCGCCTCGTCACCCAGCTCCAGCGCGTCCAGACCGGTCTCCCGGGTCCAGACCTCGCCGCCGGTCTCCGAGCAGCCCATCACAGCCGGGGTCCAGGAGTGCGCCTTGGCCTCGTCCATGAAGCGCTCGATGGCGCCGGGCCAGGCCTCGACATCGCCGATCGGGTCGCCGCTGGCGAGCATCACGCCGGAGACCACGCGGTAGGTGACCGCGGCCTTGCCGCTCGGTGAGAAGACAACGGCCTTGTCGCGGCGGAGCGCGAAGTGCCCCAGCGAGTCCCGCCTGCCGTGCCGGGTGAGCAGGTCGCGCAGCTGGCGCTCGTCGTCCTCGGTGAGGCGCGCGGCCGGGTGTTCGGGGCGGAAGGCGAGATAGATGGTGGTGACGGCGGTCAGCAGACCGAGCGCACCGAGGGAGTAGCCGACCGTCCAGGACACCCCGTCGGCGTAGTCGACGGGACCCTCGAAACCGAAGAGCCCGAACAGGACGTGCTCCAGGCGGTCGGTGAGGCTGGGGCTGCCAACCTCGTTGCCGGGGTGCACGCTGACGATGACCAGGCCGAGGCCCAGGGAACCGGCGCCCATCAGGATGAAGTTGGCGAGCGCCTTCCAGCGGCTGCGCGGGTCGGGCAGCGCGGCGAATTCACTCCGGTGGCGCAGCAGCAGCGTCAGCAGCACCAGCGAGACCAGCGCACCGATCACCGAGTGGCGGTAGACGAACTGCCCCACCGCCCCGACGGGGAGCAGGATCACCGCAGCCCGCCAGGCGCGGCGCTTGTGGCGCTTGAGCCCGTGGGCGAGCAGCAGCAGCAGTACGCCGGCGCAGAGCGAGAGCGCCGCGGCGAAGGGGCCGGTCGATCCCGGCAGCACCTCGGCGATCGAGTGCATCCGACTGTGCCGGAATCGGGGGAAGACCCCGGCGGCAACGTCGATCAGGCCGACGAGTGTGGAGGCCGTGCCGACCAGCGCAGGGACCGCCTCCGGGCGGGGGCCGCGCAGTATGCGACGCACCCGATCCGGAACCAATCCTGATTTGTCCCCATCTACCGTTGCAGACATCGCTTCCCGTGATTCCGCGAGAGATCCTGTGTCCCGAGCCTCAGGTGTGTGGCTCCGGACGATTTGCTCTCTCTAGGACGGGACTTCCGGGAGGCGGGTTCACTCATTCACAGGAAATTCTCAAGGAAGAAAGCTCACGCGACTCATGGGTCTGACCAGTAACAAAGTCCTGGCCTTGGCGATCATGGTGGCCGTGCTGCTGTTCGCCGCCACCGTCTGGCTCTGGCCGCGGCTCTCGCGTCGCAGTTGGCGTGCCGTGACGGGCAGGATCGGGCTGCTGCTGGCGACTCAGCTCGCGCTCTTCTCCGCCGTTGGCCTCGCGGCCAACAACTCCTTCCTCTTCTACGGCTCCTGGTCCGACCTCTTCGGTCAGGAACAGGACATGGGTGTGGTGGTGGACCACTCGGCCTCCGGCAAGCGCGTCAAGATCGTCGGCAAGCAGATGCTGGATGTGCCGGGCGGCTCGCGGCCCGCGATGGGCGGTCAGATACAGAAGATCGTCGTGGTGGGCGAGAAGTCGAAGATCGACAGCCCGGCGTATGTCTATCTGCCGCCGGAGTACTTCCAGGCGAAATACGAGAAGAGAACATTTCCGGCATCCATCGTGCTGACCGGATATCCGGGAACCGCGGAGAACCTGCTCAAGGGCCTGAAGTACCCGAGGACGGCCTTCATGCAGGCCAAGGACGGCAAGATGCAGCCGATGATCCTGGTGATGATGCGGCCGACCGTCGCGCCGCCGCGGGACACCGAGTGCGTGGACATACCGGGCGGGCCGCAGACCGAGACCTTCTTCGCCAAGGATCTGCCGAAGGCGATCTCGGAGACGTACCGGGTCGGGACCAAACCGCAGAACTGGGGCTTCATGGGGAATTCCACCGGTGGATACTGCGCCCTGAAGATCGCGATGCACCACCCGGAGCAGTTCGGGGCGAGCGCGGGCCTCTCCGCGTACTACAAGGCCGCCGACGACCCGACGACCGGTGACCTCTTCCACGGCAGCAAGAAGCAGAAGAGCCGGGCCAATCTGCTGTGGAGCCTGGACCACCTGCCGCAGGGGAAGTCGTCCTTCCTGGTCACGACGTCGAAGGCGGGCGAGGCCAACCTCAAGTCGACGCTGGCCTTCATAAAGAAGGTGGAGTCGCCCGCGCGCGTCTCGTCGATCACGCTCGACAGCGGCGGGCACAACTTCAACACCTGGCGGCGCGAGATTCCGCCGGCGCTGACCTGGATCAGCGGCAGGCTCAGCGCTTCGTAGGCCTGGGCGTTTCGCAGGGCCGAGCGTTTCGCAGGGCCGAGCGTTTCGCGGGGCCGAGCGTGTCCCGGCGGGGCCGCGCGCTTCGCAGGGCTCAGAGCGTCGTGGGGCTCAGAGCGTCTTCACCGTTGCGATCGTTTCCAGCGCGACTTGGGTACGCGGGATGTCCTGCGCGTCCGCGTCGATGGAGCGGCGCAGCGCCTCGTGCAGCCGGGCCGGCGTGAGGACGCCGAGGAAGCGCCCGGTCTCCTCCTTGTCGATGACCGCGATCCAGCCCGCGTCGTGCTGGAGCATGGTGGAGAAGGCCTGCTTGAGCGAGGCGCCGACCGGCAGCCACGCCTCCATCCGGCGGGCGTGTTCGCGTACGGATCCCGACGCGGCGGTCTGCTCGGCCGAGATCCAGCCGTGCAGATTGTCCTCGGCGTCCAGGACGACGGCCCAGCGGGAGCCGAGCTTCCGGGGCAGCGGGTCGTCGAGGTGGACGACCGGCGGCTGCTCCAGATCGCCCTCCTCGATAGGGGTGACCGAGAGGCGCTTGAGGCCGCGGTCGGCGCCGACGAAGTCCGCGACATACGGGTTGGCGGGGGTGCCGAGCACCGCGGCCGGTGCGTCGAACTGCTCGATCCGCCCCTGTCCGTAGACGGCGATACGGTCACCGAGGCGGACGGCCTCCTCGATGTCATGGGTGACGAAGAGCACGGTCTTACGGACCTGGGACTGGAGCCTCAGGAACTCGTTCTGCAGATGCTCGCGCACCACCGGGTCCACCGCGCCGAACGGCTCGTCCATCAGCAGTACGGGCGGGTCGGCCGCCAGCGCCCGGGCCACGCCGACGCGCTGGCGCTGACCGCCGGAGAGCTGCTCGGGGTAGCGGTCGCCGTAGACGGACGGGTCGAGGCCGACCAGGTCGAGGAGTTCGGCGGCGCGCTCACGGCCCTTGGCGCGCTTCCAGCCGAGGAGATGGGGAACGGTCGCGGTGTTCTCCAGGACCGTTTTGTGCGGGAAAAGGCCGACCTGCTGGATCACATAGCCGATACGGCGCCGCAGTTGGACCGGATCGATGGCGGATATGTCGTCCCCGTCCAGGAATATCCGGCCGCTGCTCGGCTCGATAAGGCGATTGACCATCTTCATGGTCGTGGTCTTTCCGCAGCCGGACGGTCCGACGAGCGTGACCAGTTCGCCCTCGGCGACCTCGAACGACAGGTCGTCGACCGCTGTCGTTCCGTCCGGGTACCGCTTGGTTACGTGCTCGAAACGGATCATGGTTCCCCATTGTGACGGGTGTTGTGTGAAGGCCATGTTGCTGCAATGTGGCGGCCCTCGGCGATTGTCAGTGGTCAGGGATATGGTCGCCAGACGTACGTTCGGCACTGCTGGGGAGGTGGGGGGCATGAGTACGCAGCAGGCTGCGCAGAGCTGTCTGGCGGCCAATGACTGGATCTGCGGGGAGTACCTCCGCACCCGCAGCCAGGAATTGACCGATGCCACGGTTCAGCATGTCTGGATCACCGTGGTGTCGGTTCTGATCGGTCTCGCCGTCGCATTTCCGCTGGCGCTGCTCGCCCGCGCCAAACCGCGGTTCGCGGGCCCGGTCCTCGGACTCACGACGCTGCTCTACACCATCCCGTCGCTGGCGATGTTCTCTCTGCTGCTGCCGGTCTTCGGGCTGTCGGCGGCGCTGGTGGTGACCGGCCTGGTGCTGTACTCGCTCACCATCCTCGTACGGAACATCATGGCCGGACTCGACGCCGTGCCCGACGAGGCGCGGGAGGCCGCGCGCGGCATGGGGTACGGATCGGGCCGGCTGCTCTGGGAGGTCGAACTTCCCCTCGCGCTGCCCGCGTTGATGGCGGGCCTGCGCATCGCGACCGTTTCGACGATCGCGCTGACCACGGTCGGCGCGCTGGTCGGCAAGGGCGGTCTCGGCAATCTCATCGACGACGGCGTGCAGACCACCTTCAAGGCGCAGGTGCTGACCGCATCCGTGCTCTGTGTGCTGCTGGCGGCTGTCGCCGATCTGCTGCTGCTCGGCGCACAGCGGCTGCTGACGCCCTGGACCCGCCTGCGCCCGGCGAAGCGAATACGTCCGGCGAACCGAGTGGGCACGGCGAAGGGGACGGGCTGATGGGGGTAGTGGCCGACGCGTGGACCTGGCTCACCACCGGCTCCAACTGGTCGGGGGAGAGCGGTGCCTGGCACCGCCTGGGCGAGCATGTGTACGTCAGCGGGGTGGCCCTCGCACTGGCCTGCGCGATCGCCCTGCCCGTCGCACTCTGGCTGGGGCACCTCGGCAGGGGAGGCGCACTCGCGGTCAACATCTCCAACGCGGGCCGGGCGATCCCCGTCTTCGCGGTCCTCGCCCTCTTCATGCTCACACCGCTGCGCAGCGCCGGTTATCTGCCGACGATCATCGCCCTGGTGCTCTTCGCCGTGCCCCCGCTGCTGACCAACGCCTACGTCGGTATGCGGGAGGTCGACCGGGCGGTGGTGGAGGCAGCACGCGGGATGGGGATGTCCGGCGGCCAGCTCTTCCTGCGCGTCGAACTTCCCCTCGCCTACCCGCTGCTCATGACCGGCCTGAGGTCGGCCGCAGTCCAGGTGGTGGCCACGGCCACCATCGCTTCGATGGTGGGCCAGGGCGGCCTGGGCCGGATCATCACCGCCGGCTTCAACACCTACAACACCCCGCAGGTCGTCGCGGGCGCGCTCCTCGCGGCGCTCCTCGCGCTGCTGGTGGAAGGGGTTCTGGTGGCGGCCGACCGGCTGCTCAGCCCCCTCCGTAAGACCGTGTCGTCCGTGTCGTCCGTGTGACGACGCCCAACCCTTTGCTGTGGACGGAGAACCTGATGAGCAAGACCTCGCGCATCGCGGGCGCAATACTCGGTGTGGTGGCCCTGACGGGTTCTCTCGCCGCATGCGGTGGCGACAGCCTGGAGAAGGAGAAGGGCGGCTCCGAATCGGGCGGCGGGGCGGGCAAGAAAGGCGCGCTCGTCATCGGTGCCGCGTCCTTCACCGAGTCCAAGGTGCTCGCCGAGCTGTATGCGCAGATCCTGGCCGACGCCGGCTATAAGACGTCCGTCACCACGGTGAAGAACCGTGAGCTGTACGAACCCTCGCTGGAGAAGGGCGAGATCGACGTCGTACCGGAATACGCCGCGACGGTCGCCGAATTCCTCAACGCGAAGGCGAACGGGCCGAAGGCGCCCGACGAGAAGCCGGTGGCATCCGGCGATGTCACCGCCACCGTGGCGGCGCTCACGAAGCTCGCCGAGCCGCGCGGACTGAAGGTGCTTCCCGCCGGTGCCGCCGTCGACCAGAACGCCTTCGCGGTGAGCAAGGAATTCGCGGAGAAGAACAAGCTCAAGACACTTTCCGATCTTGGGAAGTCGAAGCTGAAGGTGAAGATCGCGGCAGGCGACGAGTGCGAGGTGCGGCCGTTCTGCGCGCCGGGTCTGAAGAAGACGTACGGCATCGACGTCTCGGGCATCGACCCCAAGGGAGTCGGCACCCCGCAGTCCAAGCAGGCCGTCAAGGACGGTGACGACCAGCTCGTCCTGACCACCACCACGGACGCGGTGCTGGACGGCCTGGTCTTCCTGGAGGACGACAAGAAGCTCCAGAACGCCGACAACGTCCTTCCGGTGGTCAATGCCAAGGACGCGGGCGCCAAGGAGATAGCCGACGCGCTCGACAAGCTCACCAAGGTGCTGACGACCGAGGATCTTGCCGAGTTGAACCGCAAGGTGGACGCCGAGCGCGCGAAGCCTCAGGACGCGGCGAAGGCTTATCTCGAGTCCAAGGGCCTGCTCAAGAAGTAGAGAAGGGTCGGCCCGGCGTTCTTCATCCAGAGATTTGCCGGGCCGACACCCCATTCGGCGACTTCGCACGGTAAATTTCAGGCCATGCCACGTGGACGCCACCGCCATTCCCCGCCCCTGCACAGGCTGCTGCCGCCTTCGGCGGTAGCCGGAGCGTCGGTTTTGTGTGCCGCCGGCGCGTGGTTTCTGGCGGAGCCAATCGTGCTCCGTTCCCTGGTAGGAGCCGCGGCGATGGCGGCTGTCACCGGCGCGGTCCTGATGCGCAGTTGGGACCGGAACGCCGGCCGCCGCGTCGCGGAACTCACGCGTGCCCGCGCGAGCGACGAGTGGAAGACCGAGGAACGCCTGGCCGAGCTCGAGACGGATCTCGAGGAATCGCGTGAGCTGCGCGCCAAGCTCGACGCGAAGCTGCGTGCCAAGCGGGTCGAGCTCGCCGCGCTGCGCAACGAACACGCCGCGCTGCTGCGGCGGTACGCGACGGCCGAGACCGAGCGGGCCAGCGCGCTCGAGGGTCGCAGGCAGCTCGCGCTCGAAGCGGCTGCGCCGGTCAGGGCGCTGCCCCCGGCCGGTTCCACGCCCACCCCGTCCACGTACCTCCGCGCGTCCAAGGCGCTGGACAACCTGTCGCGCAACGCCGCCGCGCAGGAGGCGAAGCGCACCGTCGAAGTAGCCCGTCTACGCGATCTCGCCGAGCGGGCCAAGGAGGCGGACGAGCCGCAGGGGAAGCACGCGGCGGCCGCCGGGGGAGAGCAGCACACCCGCCCGTCGTCCGCCGTCCCCGCCCCTCGTCCCGTCCCGGCCAGGCGTCCTGTCCCGGCCGCGGCAGCGATCGTTCCGTACGGTCCGCAGCGCCGCCGAGCACGCCCCGAGGGCGGCTTCGACTTCTTCGGCACGGCCGCCGAAGCGGGTGCGCAGAAGGCGATCGAGGCCGCGCAGAACGAGGACCTCGCCGATGTGGTGGGCGAGGAGGCCCTGGCCGCACAGGACGGGACGGACGACCGCGCGGTCGGCAAGGTGATCGATCTGACGGCGCACGACGAGACGGAGCAGCTGGACGTCGCCGAGCTGCGCAGCGCGATTTCCTGACCGCGGACGTCTCGAACGTCCGCCTACGTCCCCGATATCGCGGACGCCGTGAGCGTCGCGGGCGCTGCTCGTTGGCGTGTCGTCCTGTCGACTACTTGTCTACTTGTCGATGTCGCCGACGACGAAGAACAGCGAGCCCAGGATCGCCACCATGTCGGCCACCAGCGTCCCCGGCAGCAGCTCGGTCAGCGCCTGGATGTTGTTGTACGACGCCGAGCGCAGCTTCAGCCGGTACGGGGTCTTCTCGCCCTTGGAGACCAGGTAGTAGCCGTTGATGCCGAGCGGGTTCTCGGTCCAGGCGTACGTATGGCCCTCGGGTGCCTTCAGGACCTTCGGCAGCCGCTGGTTGATCGGGCCCGGCGGCAGCTCGGCCATCCTGTCCAGGCATGCGTCCGCCAGGTCCAGTGCGTTGTGTGTCTGGTGGAGAAGGACCTCGAAGCGGGCCAGGCAGTCGCCCTCCGTGCGGGTGACGACCTCGAGCGTGTCCTGCAGCTCTCCGTACGCCAGATACGGCTCGTCGCGCCGCAGATCGAAGTCGACCCCCGAGGCGCGGGCGATCGGGCCGCTCACTCCGTACGCGTGGACCGTCTCGGCCGAGAGCACACCCACGTCGCGCGTACGACCGCGGAAGATCTCGTTGCCGAGGACCAGCTTGTCGTAGATGTCCATCCGTGAGCGGAGGGCGGCGACGGCCTCGCGGGCGCGGCCGAGCCAGCCCGCCGGGAGGTCCTCCTTGAGCCCGCCGACCCGGTTGAACATGTAGTGCATCCGGCCGCCGGAGACCTCCTCCATCACATGCTGGAGATCCTCGCGCTCGCGGAACGCGTGGAAGATCGGCGTGATGCCGCCCAGTTCGAGCGGGTACGACCCGAGGAACATGAGGTGGTTGAGGACCCGGTTGAGCTCGGCGAGGAGCGTACGGGTCCAGACCGCGCGCTCCGGGACCTCCATACCGAGCATCCGCTCGACGGCCATGACGACGCCGAGCTCGTTGGAGAACGCGGAGAGCCAGTCGTGGCGGTTGGCCAGCATCACGATCTGGCGGTAGTCGCGCGCCTCGAAGAGCTTCTCGGCGCCGCGGTGCATATAGCCGATGACCGGCTCGGCCTGCTGGATGCGCTCTCCGTCCAGTACGAGACGGAGGCGGAGCACGCCGTGCGTGGAGGGGTGCTGGGGGCCGATGTTGAGCACCATGTCGGTGCTCTCCGCCGCGCCGCCGATGCCGACCGTCGTCTCCGTCATGGCGACAGTATCCCCTGTACGTGCAACACCCGGGGCGCCGAGTACGTGGAACACCTGGGGGCCGACCCGGACCCCCGTCCTCAGACGCCGGCCGGGCCGGGTTGCCGCTGCAGCAACCAGCCGAAGTCGCCGAGGCCGCCCCGCGCGGTCAGTTCGGCCGCCTCCCCGGCGGAGGCGAGTGCGCGGACGTACGCCGCGGGGTCGGACGTGGCCAGCGACAGCGGGGGGCGTTCGCCCGTGACGCCCAGGTCCCGCAGCGCCTCTCGCTGGGTGAGCAGTTCCGCACCGGGCAGCGCGCACGCGTCCAGGGCCACATGCGCGGTGATGTCGCAGCTGCCGTCCGGGAACGGGCGTACCTCGCGGCCCGCCCGGAAACCCGTCAGCGTGCCGAACGGCGGCCGAGCCTCCAGGGCGTGTGCGTAGTCGACGGCGACCGCGAGGCCCGCCTTGAGCGTGCCCACCACCCGTGCCCATGCCTTGTCCCGCGGGCGGCCGATCTCCGCCCGCATCCCCGGCTCGGGCAGCGGCCACCAGCGCTCCAGCCACTCGGCGTCCGCTCCGGAGACCGGGGAGCCGAGCCGTTCGGTGCCGTCCCCGCGTACGAGGACGTACCGTGCGACGCCGTCCGGGTCGGCCTCCGCGACATCCACCGGGACGTTGTCCAGCCATTCGTTGGCGAAGAGGAGTCCGCTCACCCCGGCCGGGGGCTCGGCGGTCCATTCGATGCGGGGGTCCAGGCCGGCGGGCCGGGCCGCCCGCTCGACGGCGTACGCCCGTACCGGAAAACCGGACGGCAGCGCCGCCAGCACGCCGGCGAGAAGCTCGCCGCGGCCCGCGCCGACATCGACCAGTGCCACCTCGTCGAGACCGAGCGGCTCCGCCGTGGTGAGCAGCAGCCGGGCGATCGCCGAGGCGAACAGCGGCGACGCGTGCACCGACGTACGGAAGTGCCCGGCCGGTCCCTCGGGCCGCAGATAGAAGCCGTCGGGCCCGTAGAGCGCCGCTTCCGTCGCTTCCCGCCATCCTCGCCACTGACACGACTCATCCATCACGCGCACAAGTCTCCACCTTGCGGAGTACGCTTCCGCCGACCGGATCGCTCCTCCGGTTGACCCTTGCACCTATCTCCTTTCCCTACGCTGGGTTACGTGCAGCGCCTCTACGACTTCATCCGCAGACACCCGACGGGCGTCGACAGCTTCTGGGCTGTCATCCTCTTCGGGTTCTCCATGCTGTGGGTGATCCAGGTACCGGTCGGTATCCAGCCCCGTATCACCGCAGCTCTGATCGTTCTGCTGCTGAGTCTGGTCGTGGCGCTGCGCCGCCGTATGCCGGAGAAGATGCTGGTACTCGCAGCAGCGCTGGGCGTCGCCCAGCTCGCGCTCGACGTCGAGGTCAACCCGGGCGACTTCGCGATGCTGGTGATCATCTACACCGTCGCCGCGTACGACGGGGCGCGCTGGGCCTCCCGGCTGGCGCTGGTCGGCGGGCTGGCCGCGGGCACGCTGGCCCAGCTGCGCTGGCCGGAGGCGAACACCGGCGTCGGCGGGAGGATCTTCTTCACGATCTTCATGAGTGTGCCGTTCGCCCTCGCCTGGGTGCTCGGCGACTCGATACGCACCCGGCGGGCGTACTTCGCTCAGCTCGAGGAGCGAGCCACCCGGCTGGAGAAGGAGCGCGAGGCGCAGGCGAAGGTGGCGGTCGCGGCGGAACGGGCGCGGATCGCCCGCGAGCTGCACGACGTCGTCGCGCACAATGTCTCGGTGATGGTGGTGCAGGCCGACGGTGCCGCGTATGTCCTGGACGCCGCCCCCGACCAGGCCAAGCAGGCCCTGGAGACCATCTCGAGCACCGGCCGCCAGGCGCTCGCGGAGATGCGCAGGCTGCTCGGCGTACTGCGTACCGGCGATGCCCCGGAGAGCGGTGAGTACGTCCCGCAGCCCGATGTCGAGCAGATCGAGGACCTGGTCGAGCAGGTGCGCGGCTCGGGCCTGACGGTGGACTTCAAGATCGAAGGAACGCCGCGGCCGCTGCCGAGCGGCGTCGAGCTCACCGCGTACCGCATCGTCCAGGAGGCGCTGACCAACACGCGCAAGCACGGCGGTCCGGAGGCCGGGGCCAGCGTGCGGCTCGTCTACTTCGACGACGGCCTCGGACTGCTGGTGGAGGACGACGGCCGCGGTTCGGCGCACGAGCTGTACGAGGACGGCGGCGCCGACGGCCGGGGCCACGGGCTCATCGGTATGCGCGAGCGCGTCGGTATGGTCGGCGGAACGCTCGACACGGGGCCGCGGCCCGGCGGCGGCTTCCGGATCAGCGCACTGCTTCCCCTCAAGCCCGCCCACTAGGGATCCCACCGGATCCCACGACAGATCGAGGCCTAACTGACATGTCCATCCGCGTGATGCTCGTCGACGATCAGGTGCTGCTCCGCACCGGGTTCCGGATGGTGCTCGCCGCCCAGCCGGACATGGAGGTCGTCGCGGAGGCGGGCGACGGCGCGGAGGCGATCGAGAACCTCCGCTCCACCGCCGTGGACGTGGTGCTGATGGATGTACGCATGCCGAGGCTGGACGGCGTAGAGGCGACGCGGCGGATCTGCGCCGAGCCCGACGCCCCCAAGGTGCTGATCCTGACCACATTCGACCTGGACGAGTACGCGTTCTCCGGGCTGAAGGCGGGCGCCAGCGGCTTCATGCTCAAGGATGTGCCGCCCGCCGAGCTGCTCGGCGCGATCCGTTCGGTGCACAGCGGCGACGCGGTTGTCGCGCCGTCCACGACGCGTCGGCTGCTGGACCGCTTCTCGCCGATGCTGCCGAGCAGCTCCCACGAGCCGCGGCACAAGGAGCTGGAGCGGCTCACCGAGCGCGAGCGTGAGGTGATGCTGCTGGTCGCACAGGGTCTGTCGAACGGCGAGATCGCCGCGCGTCTTGTTCTCTCCGAAGCCACGGTCAAGACCCATGTCGGCCGCATCCTCACCAAGCTGGGCCTGCGCGACCGGGTGCAGGTCGTGGTGCTCGCGTATGAGTCCGGGCTGGTCCGGGCGGGCGGCGGACAGGCGAGCTCTTCCTGACGACGCCGGGCATGGCGCTCCTAAGGTGGCCCCATGCTGCTGTGGATCAACGGTCCCTTCGGGGGCGGCAAGACCCAGACCGCGTACGAGCTGAATCGGCGGCTGCCCGGCAGCGCCGTCTGCGATCCGGAGCATGTCGGCTTCGGGCTGCACCGGATGATGCCGCCCGGACTGCGCGCGGACTTCCAGGATCTGCAGGCCTGGCGGCAGGGAGTGTACGAGGTGCTGGACCTGACGCTGCGGACGTACGAAGGCGTGGTGATCGCCCCGATGACGCTGGTCGAACCGGCGTACTTCGAGGAGACCGTGGGGCGGCTGCGCGAAGCCGGCCAGGAGGTGCATCATTTCGCGCTGCTCGCGGAGCGCGAGACGGTGCTGCGCCGGCTGACGGAGCGGGGGCTGGGGCGCGGACTCAAGCGGGAGAGCTTCGCGGTACGTCAGTTGGACCACTGCCTGGAGCGGCTGAACGAGCCACTGTTCGCGGAGCACATCCGTACGGACCGGGTGGCCGTGCCGCAGGTGGCTGACCGGATCGCGGCGTCGGCGGGGCTGACGCTGGAGCCGAACCGGGACGGGCCGCTGCGGCACCGGCTGCGCAAGGCGTGGACGGGCGTCAAGCACATCCGCTTCGACTGACGCGGCTCACGCGGGATCACGGGTCCCACGCGGCTAACGCAGCACTGTCTCCAGGAAGTCGCTGCCGAGCCGGGCGACGGCGGAGACGTCCAGCTGGTGCAGTACGTACCGGCCGCGCCGCCGGGTGGAGATCAGCCCGGCCTTCTTCAGCACGGCCAGATGGCGGGAGACCTCGGGCGCGGTGATCCCGTACGCGTCCGCCAGTTCGCTGGTCGTGTACGGGGCGCGGGCGAGGTTGCGGCACAGCCGCATGCGCATGGGGTGCGCCAGCGCCTCCATCCGCAGCTTCAACAGCTCCACGGGGGCGGGTCCCGGCAGTTCGGGCGAGCCGACGGGGTAGTGGATCACCGGCCGCCAGCCGGGTGCGTGCAGCACCATGAGATGCGGCCACCCGAAGCTGGACGGGACGAGGGAGAGCCCGGCGCCGACGGCGGGGTCGACGGCGGTCGTCCGCCCTTCCGCGAGTTTGTCGGCGCTGATACGGGTCCGGTCCTCGTCCACCGAGAGTGCGGGGGAGACGGCGTGCAGCGCCTCGGTGAGGCCCTTGCGGCGCAGCAGCTCGGTCTTGTGGCGGGCGTCGGCGGCGAGCTGGGTGGAGGCGCGTCGCCAGGTGTCGGCGAAGAAGGACTGGTCGCAGTCCTCGAAGAGGCGCCGCACCCAGGCGCGTACGGAGGCGGGGTCGTCCAGCAGCCGGCGGGTGAAGTCGAGCTGCTTGGGCCCGCGGGTGGCGGCGAGTTCGAGTGCGCGCTCGCGCCTGGCGGGGTCGGTGAGGGCTGACGGCCCGGCGGTCCCGTACGTACTGGCGCAGGTGAACTCCAGGGCGGCGGAGACGAAGCGCTCGTCGTCGAGCCGGTCGAGCATGTCCAGCTCTTCGGCGAGGCTGGCGCCGGTCCGGCCGCCGGCCGCGCCCAAGGTCGCGGGCAGCCCGGCGAACGGCATGAAGACGTCCGAGAAGGTGGACCGCCACAGGAAGTCGGCCTCGTGCAGCCGGTCCGCAAGGTCCGGCTTGAGCCCGGCGGCGGTCGCGGTGGCCCAGCCGTGCAGCCCTGGATGGTGCCCGGGTTCGGCAAGCGCGTGCAGCGCCACGCCCAGCTCGGCGAGGGGAGAAATCTCGAAGACGATGCGCTCGGGGGGCAGCCCCGCGATATCGATGGTCACGCTCACGCCTCCATGGTGCGGGTGCGCGGGGCGGGTCTCGCGCCATTTGACGCGGCTCGTCAATCGACGCGACGGGGTGGGCGGGGCGGGCGCAGCGTAGACGCATGAACGCCATGCATCAGCACATGATCGACAATTACCGCGCGGCGCAGCGGGGCGAGCAGGCGCCGCCACAGCCGGGCCTGAACGACTGGCAGGTGATCCGAGAGGTCCGCGACTACCACCGCTTCCAGGCGGTGCTCGCCGGCCACCGCTCCCACGGCCGCATTCGTGCGGCGCTGACCCGCCTGCTGCACCCGCGCGCGGCGAACTCGGCGAACTGCGGCTGAGGCTGGGGTCGAGGGCGCCGGGCTTACTCCAGGTGCCCGGCCAGCCCCGGCCCCCCGGCTGCTCCAGGTGCCCGGCCAGCCCCGGCCCCTGGCTACTCCAGGTGCCCGGCCAGCCCTGGTCCCCCTGGCCACCCCAGGCGCCCGGCTACCCCACCCTCCGCATGAACTCCGCCACCGCCGCTCTCACGTCATCACCCGTCCACTCCAGCCCCTCCGACGCCACCGTCAGCTCCGTCACCGACACCCCCGGCGGGCAGCCCTCCGTGAACCACCTCCTGAAGAGCGTCACGCCCGTCTCCTCCGCCTGGCGCACCGCCGCCTCGTTCAGAGCTTCCGCCTCGTGCGCCAGCCAGACCTGGAACTGGTGCGTGTGCGGCTCCTCCGGGTGGACCCGGAACCACGGGACGCCCGCCTCCGCGAAGGCCTCACGCAGCGCCGCGGCCACCACCTTCGCGTGGGCCACGTACGACGGCAGCCGCGGCAGCTCCCGCTCCAGGCCCAGCAGCGCGGACAGCGCCGCCGGGTACTGCTGGAAGACCTGGCCGCCGTACCGGTGCCGCCAGGTCCTGGCCTCGGCCACCAGGTCCTCCGGGCCCGCCAGCACCGCGCCGGAAAGGGCGTTCAGGGACTTGTAGAAGGACACGTACACGCTGTCCGCGAGGGACGCGATCTCGTCCAGTGGACGGCCGAAGTGCGGGGCGCACTCCCACAGGCGCGCGCCGTCGAAGTGCACCACTGCATCGCGTTCCCGCGCCGCTTCCACGACCTCCACCAGTTCGTCCCACGACGGCAGTACGAAACCCGAGTCCCGCAGCGGCAGTTCCAGCATCAGCGCGCCGAAGGGCTCGTCGAAGTCATGTATCTCCGCCGCCGTCGGCAGCCGCGGCTCGTGCGTCGGATGCACCGTCCGCAACCCGCTCACCACGCCGAACGCGCCCCGCTCATGCACCTCCGGATGCGCCGTCGGATGCAGTGCGACCGTCGGATTCCCGGTACGCCCCGCCCAGCACCGCAGGGCCACCTGCTGCGCCATCGTCCCGGTCGGGAAGAATGCCGCGGCCGGGAAGCCGAGCAGCTGCGCCGCCCGCTCCTCCAGCTCCGCGACGACCCCGTTGCCGTATACATCCGTCCATTCGTCGAGGTCGTACACCTCGCCCGCGTGCGCCGCCAGCGCCGCAAGCCGGTCCCCGAGCCGGTGGTCCGCGGAGGCCCGCCACAGCACCCGGTCCGACGCCCGCCATGCGGTGAGCCTGCGGTGCCGCTCGTCCTGCTCGGTCGTGTCAGCCATGCACCGATCATGCACCGCCGGCCGATCGCCGCCCACAGCCTGTGGACAACTCGAAGGCCTCGGGAAACGCTGGCGTAGCATGACGAGAAATCGTCCGGTACCCCCCGCGGACTGGAACGGAAGGCCCCGCCGCGTGAATGCCACAGCACCACAGGAACCGCTCGACCCGCGGGACCGCCCCGCCCGACTCACCGTCGGCGTCGTCGGAGCAGGCCGGGTCGGCCCGGCCCTCGCCGCATCGCTCCAGCTCGCCGGACACCGCCCGGTCGCCGTCTCCGGCGTCTCCGACGCGTCCGTACGACGGGCTGCCGCACTGCTCCCCGACGTACCGCTGGTGACCCCCGCAGAGGTCCTCGCGCGCGCCGAGCTGGTGCTGCTGACCGTCCCCGACGACGCGCTGCCCGCGCTGGTCGACGGGCTGGTCGAGACCGGTGCCGTACGACCCGGACAGCTGCTTGTGCACACCTCCGGGCGGTACGGCGTCAAGGTGCTCGACCCCGCCACGAGGGCCGGCGCGCTGCCGCTGGCCCTGCACCCCGCGATGACGTTCACCGGGACCAGCGTCGACGTCCAGCGGCTGGCGGGCTGTTCCTTCGGAGTGACCGCCCCCGAGGAGCTGCGGCTGGCCGCCGAGGCGCTCGTCATCGAGATGGGCGGCGAGCCCGAGTGGATCGAGGAGGAGGCCCGCCCGCTCTACCACGCGGCCCTCGCCCTCGGCGCGAACCACCTCGTCACCCTGGTCGCCCAGTCGATGGAGCTGCTGCGTACGGCGGGGGTCTCCGCCCCGGACCGGATGCTCGGCCCGTTGCTCGGCGCCGCCCTCGACAATGCCCTGCGCTCCGGCGACGCCGCGCTCACCGGACCCGTCGCACGCGGCGACGCGGGCACCGTCGCGGCGCATGTCGCGGAGCTGCGCAAGCACGCGCCCGCGACGGTCGCCGGGTATCTGGCGATGGCCCGCACCACCGCCGACCGGGCGCTCGCACACGGAATGCTCAAACCGGAGCTCGCCGAGGACCTGCTGGGCGTCCTCGCCGAGGGGGACGTCCGATGAGCCACGATTTCGAACTCGTGCCGACTCTGGACGACTTGGGCCACGTTCTCGACCACCACGCCGTCCCCGGCCGCACCGCCGTCGTCATGACCATGGGCGCCCTCCACGAGGGCCACGCCACCCTGATCCGCGCCGCCCGCGAGCATGTCGGCCGCAAGGGCTTCGTCGTCGTCACGGTCTTCGTCAACCCGCTCCAGTTCGGTGCGGGCGAAGACCTCGACCGGTACCCCCGTACTCTCGACGCCGACCTCAGGACGGCCGAAGAGGCAGGCGCGGACGTCGTGTTCGCGCCCTCGGCCGGCGAGGTCTACCCGGGTGGCCGGCCACAGGTCGGCATCACCGCGGGCCCGATGGGCGAGCAGCTCGAAGGGGCCTCCCGCCCCGGCCACTTCGACGGCATGCTCACCGTCGTCGCCAAGCTCCTCCACCTCACCCGCCCCGATGTCGCCTTCTTCGGCCAGAAGGACGCACAGCAGCTCGCGCTGATCCGCCGGATGGTCCTCGATCTGAACTTCCCGGTCGAGATCGTCGGCGTACCGACCGTCCGTGAGGCCGACGGTCTCGCGCTCTCCAGCCGCAACCGCTACCTGGCGGCCGACGAGCGCCGTACCGCCCTCGCCCTGTCCAGGTCCCTCTTCGCGGCGCACGACCGCCTCGCCGCCGAACACGCCCTGCACGCCCGCGCCGAGGCCACCCACGGCACCGTCGCCCGCGCCGCCGCGCTGTCCGCGATCGGTGAGGCCCGGGCGGCGGCCGACGCGCACGCGGTGGCCCAGGCGGGACCGGGCTGCGTAGCCGCCGTCCGCGCCGCGGCCCGCGCTGTCCTCGACGAGGCCGCGCGCGCCCAACCGCCTCTCGTCCTCGACTATCTGGCCCTCGTCGATCCGGCCACCTTCACCGAGGTCCCCGACGACTACACCGGCGAGGCGATCCTCGCCGTCGCCGCGCGGATCGGTGCGACGCGCCTGATCGACAACATCCCCCTGACCTTCGGAGCCCCAGCATGACCGGAATACGGCTGAACGCCCCCGCTCCCGGCTGGGCCATCGAGGCCGACGTCGTCCTGGTCGGCTCCGGAGTCGCGGGTCTGACCGCCGCGCTGCGCTGCACGGCCGCCGGCCTGAGCACGGTCGTGGTCACCAAGGCCCGCCTGGACGACGGCTCCACGCGCTGGGCGCAGGGCGGCATCGCCGCCGCGCTCGGCGACGGCGACACCCCGGAGCAGCATCTGGACGACACCCTGGTCGCGGGCGCGGGCCTGTGCGACGAGGAGGCGGTCCGCACCCTGGTCACCGAGGGCCCCGACGCCGTACGCCGGCTGATCGCCACCGGCGCGCACTTCGACACCTCCGAGGCCGGCGAGATCGAACTCACCCGCGAGGGCGGCCACCACCGGCGCCGTATCGCGCACGCGGGAGGTGATGCGACGGGCGCCGAGATCTCCCGCGCGCTCGTCGAGGCCGTACACGCCAGCAAGCTGCGCGCCATCGAAAACGCCCTGGTTCTTGACCTGTTGACGGACGCCGACGGCCGTACGGCCGGAATCACGCTCCATGTCATGGGCGAGGGCCAGCACGACGGCGTCGGTGCCGTCCACGCCCCCACCGTCGTGCTGGCCACCGGCGGCATGGGCCAGGTGTTCTCCGCCACCACCAACCCCGCGGTCTCCACCGGCGACGGCGTCGCGCTCGCGCTCCGTGCCGGCGCGGAGATCTCCGACCTCGAATTCGTGCAGTTCCACCCGACGGTGCTCTTCCTCGGCGCGGACTCCGAGGGCCAGCAGCCGCTGGTCTCCGAGGCGGTACGAGGAGAGGGCGCCCATCTCGTCGACGCGTCCGGCACCCGCTTCATGCTCGGGCAGCACGAACTGGCCGAGCTCGCCCCCCGCGACATCGTCGCCAAGGGCATCATGCGCCGGATGCAGGAGCAGGGCGCCGCACACATGTACCTCGACGCCCGCCACTTCGGCGCCGAGATGTGGGAGCAGCGCTTTCCCACCATCCTCGCGGCCTGCCGGGCCCACGGCATCGACCCGGTCACCGAGCCCATCCCGGTCGCTCCGGCCGCCCACTACGCCTCCGGCGGCGTACGCACCGACCTGCACGGCCGCACCACCGTCCCGGGCCTGTACGCCTGCGGCGAGGTCGCCTGCACCGGAGTCCACGGCGCGAACCGCCTCGCCTCCAACTCGCTCCTGGAGGGCCTGGTCTTCGCCGAGCGCATCGCCGCCGACATCGCCTCCCGCGCCCCGCTCCGGGCCGGCCGGCCTGCCGCGCCCGCGACCCCCTCCGTGCTGCCGCTCATCGCGCCCGAGACGCGGGCCGAGATCCAGCGGATCATGTCCGGCGGCGCGGGTGTGCTCCGCTCCGCGCAGAGCCTGACCGAGGCGGCGGCCGCGCTCGGTGCCGTACACCGCAACGCCGTGCAGGACCAGGAAGGTTCGGGCAAGACGGCCGAGCCCGGAGTCGAGTCCTGGGAGACCTCCAACCTCCTGTGCGTGGCCCGTGTGCTGACCGCCGCCGCGCTGGAACGTGAGGAGACCCGCGGCTGCCACTGGCGCGAGGACCGCCCCGAGCGCGACGACGCCGACTGGCGCCGCCATCTCGTCGTACGCCTCGCGCCGGACCGCAGCCTGGTCGTCCGCCGCACCGAGAACACCGCATTCGCCCCCACAGTCCCCGACGCCCCCAGGGAGCCGTAACCGTGAGCACGCCCGAAGAACGTCCGCGTCCCGTGGACGTACCGCTGATCCAGATCGGCGCACCCGCAGCGGCCTCGACGGGCGGCTGCGGAGACGCCTGCGGCTGCTCCGCCGGCGAGGAGGGGTACGACGAGCTGGAGTGCGGCCTCGACCCCGGCCTCGCCCAGCTTCTGCTCGACGCGGGCCTCGACCCCGTACAGGTCGAGGACATCGCCCATCTCGCCATCAGCGAGGACCTCGACGGCGGCGTGGACGTGACGACCGTGGCGACCGTCCCCCAGGACGCCGTCGCCACCGGCGACTTCACCGCCCGCGAGGCGGGCACGGTCGCCGGTCTGCAGATCGCCGAGGCCATCCTGTCCATCGTCTGCACCGACGAGTTCGAGGTCGAGCGGCATGTCGAGGACGGTGACCGCGTCGAGGCCGGCCAGAAGCTGCTGTCCGTCACCACCAACACCCGTGACCTGCTCACCGGCGAGCGCAGCGCGCTCAACCTGCTGTGCCGCCTCTCCGGTATCGCGACCGCGACCCGCGCCTGGGCCGACCTGCTCGAAGGCACCAAGGCCAGGGTCCGCGACACCCGCAAGACCACCCCGGGCCTGCGCGCGCTGGAGAAGTACGCGGTGCGCTGCGGCGGCGGCGTCAACCACCGCATGTCGCTGTCCGACGCCGCGCTCGTCAAGGACAACCACGTGGTGGCGGCGGGCGGCGTCGCGCAGGCCTTCAAGGCCGTACGGGAGCAGTTCCCCGACCTCGCGATCGAGGTCGAGGTGGACACCATGCACCAGGTCCGCGAAGTTGTCGACGCTGGCGCGGACCTGATCCTGCTGGACAACTTCACCCCGGCCGAGACCGAGGAGGCCGTCGCGCTCGTCGCGAGCCGCGCCGCCCTCGAGTCCTCCGGCCGCCTCACCCTCGAGAACGCCCGCGCCTACGCCGAGACGGGCGTCGACTACCTCGCGGTGGGCGCGCTGACGCACTCCTCCCCGATCCTCGACATCGGCCTCGACCTGCGCGAGGCAGGCCTCTGATGCTGCTCACGATCGACGTCGGCAACACCCACACCGTCCTCGGCCTGTTCGACGGCGAGGAGATCGTCGAGCACTGGCGCATCTCCACCGACGCCCGCCGCACCGCGGACGAACTCGCCGTCCTGCTGCAGGGCCTGATGGGCATGCACCCGCTGCTCGGCGACGAGCTGGGCGACGGCATCGAGGGCATCGCGATCTGCTCCACCGTCCCCTCCGTCCTGCACGAGCTGCGCGAGGTGACCCGCCGCTACTACGGCGACGTACCGGCCGTCCTCGTCGAGCCCGGCATCAAGACCGGCGTGCCGATCCTGATGGACAACCCCAAGGAGGTGGGCGCGGACCGCATCATCAACGCGGTCGCCGCCGTCGATCTCTACGGCGGCCCGGCGATCGTCGTCGACTTCGGTACGGCGACGACCTTCGACGCGGTCAGCGCGCGCGGCGAGTACGCGGGCGGTGTGATCGCGCCCGGCATCGAGATCTCCGTCGAGGCGCTCGGCGTCAAGGGCGCCCAGCTCCGCAAGATCGAGCTGGCCCGTCCGCGCAGTGTCATCGGCAAGAACACCGTCGAGGCCATGCAGTCCGGCATCGTGTACGGCTTCGCGGGCCAGGTCGACGGCGTTGTCGCGCGTATGAAGGTCGAGCTCGCCGACGACCCGGACGAGGTCACCGTGATCGCGACCGGCGGTCTGGCCCCGATGGTGCTCGGCGAGTCCTCGGCGATCGACGAGCACGAGCCGTGGCTGACCCTGATCGGCCTGCGTCTGGTCTACGAGCGGAACGTCTCCCGTATGTGAGCCCGGCGCGGTATTCCGCCGCGCCGGAACTCATCGCATTAACCAGATTTTGTCCCTTTGGCGGGTATCGTCGGCCCATGCCCACGCCATACGGATCCCGCGGCGGAATGGCGTTCGGCGCAGACGAGCTGCGTGTGCTCCGACGTGCCCTCGCCGTCGCCCTCCACCCTGCCCCTCTCGCCGACGAGGACATCCAGGACTGTCTGCGTCTGGCCGATTCCCTGGACGAGGCGGTCCGCGAGGCCGGCCGGCTGCGAGCGTTCCTCCATGCCGATCTCGCCCGCTACCGCGAAGCGCTCCCGGGCTCCGCCGCCGGCTATCTGGAGCTGCTCCAGGACGCCCTGGCCGCCGGGTACGACCCCCGCCCGGAGGATCTGGCCGCGCTGCGCACCCTGCGCGGTACCGCGGCCGGTGCCGCTGTGCTGCATCGCTGCCAGACGCTCGCCGAAGCGTCGGTACGGGCCCGGCTGGCGGGCCGTCGGGTCGAGGCGGTGCCCCCAGCCGTCGCCGCGGGCCGGCGCACCCGCCTGCTCGCGCTCCCCGGCGGCCGCACCGCCGCCGACGAGCCGAAGCCGCAGCAGAAACCGCAGCAGAAGCCCCAGCAGAAACCGCAGGAGAAACCGCAGCCCAAGGCGCCGGTGCCCACCGACCGCCCGGTCCCCAAGCCTTCCGAGGCCTTTCCGCCGCGCCGCAAGCCCGTGCCCCCACCGGAGCAGCTGGCCGCCGGATAGCTACTCTGGGAGCCATGGACTACGTATCCGCGCTCCTGCCCCCCGTGGTGATGGCTGCCTTCTTCACCTTCTTGGTCGTGACGATCGTCAAGAGCCAGGGCGGCCCGAACAAGGCCAAGGAGGACGCGATCGTGGACGCCGCGGTCGCTCGCGCGGAGGCCACACAGCAGGTCGTCCGCGGCGACTGACGCGTTCCTCAACATCGAGGACGTACGGACGTTTTATGCCCGTACGTCCTTTTTGTTACGTCAATAACCAGCCATTCCGACATCTCCGACTATGGTGGCGCTGTGCCCCGCCAATTGGGAGAGCTGGAAGACGCCGTCATGACACGCGTCTGGCAATGGAACCGACCGGTCACGGTCCGGGAAGTCCTCGAAGACCTTCAGCAGGAACGGTCCATCGCCTACACCACCGTCATGACGGTAATGGACAATCTCCATCAGAAGGGCTGGGTGCGCAGGGAAGTCGAAGGCCGCGCCTATCGATATACGGCGGTCTCCACCCGCGCCGCCTACTCGGCCGCACTCATGAACGAAGCGTGGTCCAAGAGCGACAACCCCGCGGCCGCACTTGTCGCCTTCTTCGGCATGATGTCGCCCGAGCAGCGTGAGGCTCTGCAAGCCGCCGTCCGCATCGTTCAGGGCGACGAGGCCGCCGACGGTGGGACCACGCCGGAGCGATAGCGTCGGGCCATGCCTTATGCCGCAGCAAATGCCATCACCGTCCGGCGGGCCAGGACCAGCGATGTGCCGTCGGTCCGCCGACTCGTCGACCCGTACGTGAGTGAAGGCATCCTGCTCGACAAAGCGACGGTGACGCTTTACGAAGCCATCCAGGAGTTCTGGGTCGCGGAACGCGACGAGGATGCCCAGGTGGTCGGCTGCGGTGCACTGCATGTCATCTGGGAAGACCTCGCCGAAGTACGCACTCTTGCGGTGGATCCCGCGTTCAAGGGCACCGGCATCGGCCATCACGTGCTCGACAAGCTGTTGCAGACCGCCCGCCGGCTCGGAGTGCGCAAGGTTTTCTGTCTCACCTTCGAAGTCGACTTCTTCGGGAAGCACGGCTTCGTGGAGATCGGTGAGACGCCGGTCGACGGAGATGTCTACAGCGAGCTGCTGCGTTCCTATGACGAGGGTGTCGCCGAGTTCCTCGGGCTCGAACGAGTGAAGCCGAACACCTTGGGCAACAGCCGGATGCTTCTGCACCTGTGATCACCACAAGAGACGGATCCCTATGTCCGAATCGCGCACGTTTCCCGCGTTCTTGAGGTTCTGAACCTCTGCCAAGGGTTTGTGTTTTCCAGGGAAAAGCGGTTTCCTTTCCGCGTACTGCATTTTCGATGAAAGGAAATCCGGTGGCACAGAAGGTTCAGGTCCTTCTTGTCGATGACCTCGACGGTGGCGAGGCGGACGAGACCGTGACGTTCGCTCTGGACGGCAAGACCTACGAGATCGACCTCACCACCGCCAATGCGGACAAGCTCCGTGGTCTGCTCGATCCGTACGCAAAGAGCGGCCGGCGTACCGGTGGCCGTGCTGCGGCCGGTCGGGGCAAGGGCCGCGCCGCGGCCGGTGGCAACAAGGACACCGCCGAAATCCGCGCCTGGGCCAAGGCGAACGGCTTCGAGGTCAACGACCGCGGCCGCGTCCCGGCCACGGTGCGCGAGGCTTACGAGAAGGCCAACGGCTGAGTATTTGTTTGCGGCGTATTCGTACGCAGTAAACGGGCCCGGTGGCACTCGGTCGCCGCTGTGTCCACGAGTCGTACGAGATCGGGGCTGATTCCCCCACCGGAACCGGCGCTGCGCCCGAATGGGGCAAGCGCCGGCAACGTCGGTTCCACCTCGCGTCCCGGCACGGGGGGCCGCAGCCATACGGCGGCCTCCCGCGAGCCGGACCATCCGGGCGGCGGCGGGGCGGTCATCCGTCCGCCCGCGCCGATGGCGGTCAGATCGAGAGCGATCCCGCCCCACTCCAGCCAGTCGAGCAGCCCAGGCAGCTCGTCAGCGCTCCCTACGGCCACCAGAAGCCGCATTCGTTGCCCCATGAGGGCAACAGGCCCGGCAGGCCCCGTTCGGCGCAGCACAGCCGCGCCTGCGTCCGCCGGCAGCTCCAGTACGTCGAAGCGCAGGCCGGTGAGCAGCTGCACCGGATCGCAGTCCGCCACGGCCCAGCCGAGTTCGTTCTCGTACCACTGCGCGGTGCCGCCGTCGAAGGACGCACGGGGGAGCGGGACGGTGAAGGCCATACCCCCCGGAACTCCTGAGGCGGCTCGAGAGTTACGCAGAGTCGACAGATGATTGCACGCGGTGTCCGGGTTGGGGGCGTACAAGCCCATTCGAGGGCGCAAGGTTGTTCGCCCGTAGCTGAGGGAACCGGTGCGCGCTGCATGGACTGTCAGTCCTTACGGGTAAGACATTCCTAGTGGGGAGGGGCGACACGCCTGTTTGGCCGCCTTGCGTTCGCCATCGGCGTAGCGATGGCGAGGGTAACTGCCTGGCCTGCGGGAACATCGTCTCGCACCATCGGGTTGGAGCAGTTGTCGGCGTTCAGCGGTCAGGAGGCCACAGACGGGTGTCGGCAGTTGGAATGAGCGGTCCCCGCTTGCGGGACTAAGCTGCGGAAGGACAGGGAGGGGACCGACCCCTTACTGCCTGACCGCTCTGAGGAGCGATTAACGATGTTCGAGAGGTTCACCGACCGCGCGCGGCGGGTTGTCGTCCTGGCTCAGGAAGAAGCCCGGATGCTCAACCACAACTACATCGGCACCGAGCACATCCTCCTGGGCCTTATCCACGAGGGTGAGGGTGTCGCCGCTAAGGCCCTGGAGAGCCTCGGGATTTCGCTCGAGGCGGTCCGCCAGCAGGTGGAGGAAATCATCGGGCAGGGCCAGCAGGCTCCGTCCGGGCACATCCCCTTCACCCCTCGTGCCAAGAAGGTCCTGGAGCTGTCGCTCCGCGAGGCCCTCCAGCTCGGCCACAACTACATCGGCACCGAGCACATCCTGCTCGGCCTGATCCGCGAGGGCGAGGGCGTCGCCGCCCAGGTCCTCGTGAAGCTGGGCGCCGATCTCAACCGGGTGCGGCAGCAGGTCATCCAGCTGCTCTCCGGTTACCAGGGCAAGGAAGCCGCCACTGCAGGCGGCCCGGCCGAGGGCACCCCCTCGACCTCGCTCGTCCTGGACCAGTTCGGCCGGAATCTCACCCAGGCCGCTCGTGAGTCCAAGCTCGACCCGGTCATCGGGCGCGAGAAGGAGATCGAGCGGGTCATGCAGGTGCTGTCCCGCCGTACGAAGAACAACCCGGTCCTCATCGGCGAGCCCGGCGTCGGCAAGACGGCGGTCGTCGAAGGCCTGGCGCAAGCCATCGTCAAGGGCGAGGTGCCCGAGACCCTCAAGGACAAGCACCTCTACACCCTCGACCTCGGTGCGCTGGTCGCCGGCTCCCGCTACCGCGGTGACTTCGAGGAGCGCCTGAAGAAGGTGCTCAAGGAGATCCGCACCCGCGGCGACATCATCCTGTTCATCGACGAGCTCCACACCCTGGTGGGTGCGGGTGCCGCCGAGGGCGCGATCGACGCCGCCAGCATCCTCAAGCCGATGCTGGCCCGTGGCGAGCTGCAGACCATCGGTGCGACGACGCTCGACGAGTACCGCAAGCACCTGGAGAAGGACGCGGCCCTCGAGCGCCGCTTCCAGCCCATCCAGGTCGCGGAGCCGTCGCTGCCGCACACCATCGAGATCCTCAAGGGTCTGCGCGACCGTTACGAGGCGCACCACCGGGTCTCCATCACGGACGAGGCGCTGGTCCAGGCCGCCACCCTGGCCGACCGGTACATCTCGGACCGCTTCCTGCCGGACAAGGCGATCGACCTGATCGACGAGGCCGGATCCCGGATGCGCATCCGCCGGATGACCGCGCCGCCGGACCTCCGCGAGTTCGACGAGAAGATCGCGGGCGTCCGCCGCGACAAGGAGTCCGCGATCGACTCCCAGGACTTCGAGAAGGCAGCTTCGCTCCGCGACAAGGAGAAGCAGCTGCTGTCGGCGAAGGCCAAGCGGGAGAAGGAGTGGAAGGCCGGCGACATGGACGTCGTCGCCGAGGTCGACGGCGAGCTGATCGCCGAGGTCCTCGCGACTGCCACCGGCATTCCTGTCTTCAAGCTCACCGAGGAAGAGTCCTCGCGGCTCCTCCGCATGGAGGACGAGCTCCACAAGCGCGTCATCGGGCAGAAGGACGCCATCAAGGCCCTTTCGCAGGCGATCCGCCGTACGCGAGCCGGTCTGAAGGACCCGAAGCGCCCCGGTGGCTCGTTCATCTTCGCCGGCCCGTCCGGTGTCGGTAAGACCGAGCTGTCCAAGACGCTCGCCGAATTCCTCTTCGGCGACGAGGACGCGCTGATCTCCCTCGACATGTCGGAGTTCAGCGAGAAGCACACGGTTTCCCGTCTCTTCGGTTCCCCGCCCGGATATGTGGGTTACGAAGAGGGCGGCCAGCTCACCGAGAAGGTGCGCCGGAAGCCGTTCTCCGTCGTCCTCTTCGACGAGGTCGAGAAGGCCCACCCCGATATCTTCAATTCCCTGCTGCAGATCCTGGAGGACGGTCGACTGACCGACTCCCAGGGCCGCGTCGTGGACTTCAAGAACACGGTCATCATCATGACGACCAACCTCGGGACCCGGGACATCTCGAAGGGCTTCAATCTGGGCTTCGCGGCTCAGGGCGACGTCAAGTCGAACTACGAGCGGATGAAGGTCAAGGTCAACGAAGAGCTGAAGCAGCACTTCCGGCCCGAGTTCCTCAACCGTGTCGACGACACGGTGGTCTTCCATCAGCTCACCGAGGAAGACATCATCCAGATCGTCGACCTCATGATCGCCAAGGTGGATGAGCGCCTGAAGGACCGTGACATGGGCCTCGAGCTCAGCCCCACGGCCAAGTCGCTCCTCGCGAAGAAGGGCTACGACCCGGTCCTGGGCGCCCGGCCGCTGCGCCGGACGATCCAGCGCGAGATCGAGGACATCCTGTCGGAGAAGATCCTCTTCGGCGAGCTGCGCCCCGGTCACATCGTGGTCGTGGACACCGAGGGCGAGGGTGAGGAGAAGAAGTTCACCTTCCGCGGCGAGGAGAAGTCGGCACTGCCGGACGTTCCGCCGATCGAGCAGGCGGCCGGCGGAGCCGGTCCGAATCTGTCGAAGGACGCGTAAGCGTTCTGAGCAGCTGATCAGAGGGGCTGCCCCGGACCGTACGACTCGTACGGTCCGGGGCAGCCCCATTTTCCGGTCGTCCGGCTGCCGTTCAGCAGTACTTCGGCTTCTGCCAGGAGCATTCGAGGTCGGCCGCCGGCTCGGTGCCGCGCGCGGCCTTCGGCGGTACGGCGGTGACGGTGCCGTGTGCCGTGTCGGACGAGGCGAGCGTGACGACGATCGCGTCCTCGATGCTCTTCACCGAAGAGGCCAGGTAGTTGTTGAGGACGATGCTGTAGACCAGCTCACGCCCGCCCGCATCCGTGACGTAACCGGAGAGAGCTGACGCACCCGTCAAGGACCCTGTCTTGCCACGGGCGTTGAGGGCCGCCGGCGTTGCGCACATCCGGGAGCGGAGGGTGCCGCCCATGGCGCGGTCCGGGTTGCAGGCCACCGGCAGGGACGCGTACCAGTCGGCGTACCAGGAGGCGTCCCGTACGGACAGCAGCAGCGTGGCGAGTTGCTCGGCCGGGAAGAGGTTCATCCGGGTCAGGCCCGAGCCGTCGAGCTGGCGGACGGTGGAGGTCTTCACGCCCTGCTTCTGCAAGTAGTCGCTGATGGCCGCCAGTCCGGCGTCCCAGGTGCCGCGGCCCGATGTCTCGTAGCCGATCGTCTTGGTCAGCGTCTCGGCGTGCATGTTGTTGGAGAGCTTCATGAACGGGAGCATCAGCTCTTTGAGCGGCATGGAGTTGTGCGAGGCGAGAGGCTTGGCGCCGGGCGGGGTGGGGCGGCCCAGGCGGGGGCTGCCGGTGACGCGTACGCCGTGCCGGCCGAGCGCGTCGGAGAAGACGGCGGCGGCATAGCCGGTCGGCTCCCAGACGGTCACCCACTCCTTGGTGGCGCTCGCGCCGACGGGGATGTTCCCGCTGACGGTGATGGTGTTGGTGCCGTGCTCCCGCTCGACGGTGAGGGTGTCGCTCTGCCCGGAGGGGACGGTGGTTCCGCGGATGTCGAGGCGTATGTAGTCGGTGGGCGGGGTGAGTTTCACACGCGGCTTGTCACCGGCCTTGGCCCCGGGAGTGGCCTCGACGACGACCGTGCCGGAGTCGTAGTCGGTGTCGGGCGCGACGGTGAGCGGCGAGATCTGCGCGGAGTAGTACGAGGATTCGTCGTCGGCGGCCCAGGAACGGCCCAGGCGCTGGGTGTCGAAGCGGGTGTCGTCGGCGACGAGGCGGCCGGTGACGCGTGTGATGCCCGAAGCGGCGAGATCGGCGGCGAGCTGGTCGTAGTCCTTGGCGAGGGTGGTGGGGTCGCCGCCGCCGCGCAGATAGAGGTCGCCGCGGAGGACGGAACCGTGGCGGCTGCCGGTGGACAGGACGTCGGTACGGAAGCGGTGGTCGGGGCCGAGCAGCGCCATGGCGGCGGTGGAGGTGGCGAGTTTGGTGTTGGAGGCGGGCATCAGACGGTCGGTGCCGTCCCGTTGGTAGAGCCGCTCCCCGGTGGCGGCGTCGGCGATCACCACGCTCGCGGCTCCGCCGTCCATACGGGCGTCCATGAGGATCCTGTCGATGGCGCCCTTGAGTCCGGTGTCGGATGGGCCCGCCCCGGCGGGCGCGCTCCAGGTGAGTGTGCAGACGAGCCCGATCACTGCGGGCCAGATCCAGCCGTGGCGCTTCAGGCGCCGGTCAGTGCGAATCACGGGTCTACTCATGGCACAGGAGCATCCCGGAGGGCTGTGCGGGCGGGAAGGACGCAGATCGGCCGTGTGAGTCCGGCTTACAGATGCCGATTTCGGGGCGAATAGGGCATATGTGACCTGGGTGTTGGTGTGTCGTGGGCAACATCCCCGGGCCCTGATCGGCTCCGGGCCCGTGACAAGGCACACACGCCCATCCGGCTCTACTAGCCGGAATAGGAGCACTGCTCGACCCCTGTCGGGGGCCTTCGGCCCGGGGTGCGGCGGGGTCTTTGGGTCGCAGGTGGGGGAGCGGCGCTCATCCGGGCCTGGTGTCGGCCCCGCTGGGCCCCTATGTGGGGTTAAACCTCTTCCTCTGGGGATATTTCAACCGCTCTACGGCGGGGCTCCCGATCCATCCCGGAAGGTGTCAAGAGTCTGATTTGCGACGCTATGGCTACGACGCAATGTCGTAGATGGGGGGTTTGAGCGGAAGTGGACGTATCGGTTACCAAGGGATGGCCAGCCCGGTGCGAGTGCGCCGGGTCCGTTCATGCCCGGAGGTTCACCCCGTATGTCGAAGCGCGTCATCAACCACCGTCTCCGCCCGTCCGTGCTCCGTACCCGTGGCGCCGTCGTGGCCGCCGGAATCGGCGCCGTGATGGTCGTCGGAGCCGGTGCGGGTGTCGCCTCCGCCGATGCGGGCAAGACGGCAGTCGCGAATCCCGCCACTGCTGTGGTCGCCCAGGGCAACACGCAGGTGAAGGCCGTGAAGGCCGCCGCGGTGAAGGCCGTGAAGGCCGCCGCGGTGAAGGCCGGCAAGGCCAAGCCCGCCAAGAAGGCCGTCGCCTGGGTCAAGCCCGTCACCGGCTACACGCTGTCCGCGAGCTTCAACCAGGGCGGCGCCATGTGGTCGCACAAGCACTCCGGCCAGGACTTCGCCGTCCCGGTCGGCACCCAGGTCAAGGCCGCCCACGGCGGTGTCGTCGTAAAGGCCGGCCCGAACGGCGGCGGCGACGGTTCCGCGTACGGCAACGCCATAGTGATCGAGCACGCCAACGGCCAGTACTCGCAGTACGCCCACCTGTCGAAGATCGACGTCGGCGTCGGCCAGACGGTGAAGACGGGCCAGGACATCGCCCGGTCCGGCAACACCGGCAACTCGTCCGGCCCGCACCTGCACTTCGAGATCCGTACGACCCCGAATTACGGCTCCGCGGTCAACCCGGTGGCCTTCCTGCGTGCCGCGGGCGTCACCGTCTGACGCACCGCACCGCATCGCAGCGGACCGCACCGCGTCGCACCGCACCTGTAGTACCCGGCGTCAGCCTGTGACGCCGTGAGCCTGGCTCACCAGATCGATGGCGACCTCGAGGACGGCCTTGCGCTTGGCCTCCGGGTCGCCTTCGACGTCCTTGAGTACGAACATTCCGGCGTGCATCGTGAAGAGCGCGCTGATGCAGCGGACCTGGTCGGGCAGGGCCGCCTCCGGGTCCTTGATGAGGTCGAGCATCGCCAGCATGCGGTCCTTGAAGGTCTCGCCGATGCTCAGATCGCGCATCGTCGCCTGGTTCTCCTGCATGAAGCGGAAGAGCGGGGCCGCGCCGACGAGGGCCTCGCTGTAGCGACGCAGGATCTCCTGCTTCGTCTCCAGGGTGTGCGGCTGCGTCTGGGCCCACTCGATCAGCTCGTCCATCGGCCTGGTGAGGTCCTGGAAGAGGCTGATCAGGATGTCTTCCTTGGTCTTGAAGTGGTAGTACAGGGCCGCCTTGGTGACCTCGAGGGTCTCGGCGATCTCGCGCAGCGACGTCTTCTCGTAGCCCTGCTCGGCGAAGAGCTCCAGGGCCACGTCCTGGATGCGCTGGCGGGTGTTGCCTCTGGCCATGGGCACTCCTGAGAAAACTTACTTGACGCCCGGCTAGTTACGGGGCTACCTTCCCCAGTGTAGTCAACTAGCCGGGCGGCAAGTAAGTGTCGGGGAGTGGGAACGATGGCCGGTAGAGCGAACGTCGAGAAACAGCAGGGCGCTGAGTCACAGCCGCAGCCGCGCAGTGTGCGGGTCGTGATCCTCGCGCTCATGATCGCGATGCTGCTGGCCATGCTCGACAACATGATCGTCGGAACCGCGATGCCGACCATTGTCGGCGATCTCGGCGGGCTCGAGCATCTGTCCTGGGTGGTGACTGCGTACACCCTGGCCACCGCCGCCTCCACCCCGATCTGGGGGAAGCTCGGCGACATGTACGGGCGGAAGGGCATCTTCCTCACCTCCATAGTGATCTTCCTGATCGGCTCGGTACTGAGCGGCATGGCCCAGGACATGGGGCAGCTGATCGGCTTCCGCGCCGTCCAGGGACTGGGCGCGGGCGGCCTGATGGTCGGCGTGATGGCGATCATCGGAGATCTCGTACCGCCGCGGGAGCGCGGCAAGTACCAGGGCATGATGGCCGCCGTGATGGCCATCGCCATGATCGGCGGACCGCTGGTCGGCGGAACCATCACCGACCACCTCGGCTGGCGCTGGAGCTTCTACATCAACCTGCCGCTGGGGGCAGTCGCGCTCGCGATGGTCACTGCCGTGCTCCACCTGCCGAAGAAGCGGACCGACGCGCGGATCGACTATCTGGGCGCCGGGCTGCTGACCGTGGGCATCACCTCGATCGTGCTGGTCACGACCTGGGGCGGCACGGAGTACGACTGGGACTCGGCCGTGATCATGGAGCTGATCGCGATCGGCGTGGCCGCGCTCACCGGCTTTGTCTTCTCCCAGACCAAGGTCGCCGAGCCGATCATTCCGCTGCACATCTTCCGCAGCCGCAACTTCACTCTCATGTCGGTGATCGGCTTCCTGGCCGGCTTCGTGATGTTCGGCGCGGTGCTCTTCCTGCCGTTGTTCCAGCAGTCCGTACAGGGTGCTTCGGCGACCAACTCCGGTCTGCTCCTGCTGCCGATGCTGCTCTCGATGCTCGTTGTCTCGATGATCGCGGGCCGGGTCACCACCAGCACCGGCAAGTACCGGATCTTCCCGATCATCGGCGCCGGGCTGATGATGTCGGGCCTGTTCCTGCTCTCCACCATGGACACCGAGACCTCGCGGCTGAGCTCCGGGATCTACATGGCGGTGCTCGGCGCCGGCATGGGCTTCCTGATGCAGATCACCATGCTGGTCGCGCAGAACAGCGTCGAGCTGAAGGACATGGGCGTCGCCTCCTCCGGAGCCACCCTCTTCCGTACGCTCGGCAGCTCCTTCGGTGTCGCCATCATGGGCGCGCTCTTCACCGGCCGGGTCCAGGACGAGATGGCGGCCCGGGGCGGATCGCAGATCACCGCGCGCTCCGCACAGCTGGACGCCGCGAGCCTGGCGAAGCTTCCGGACCAGGTGCGTGAGGCGTACGAGTCAGCGGTGGCGTCCGGCACGCACGCGGCCTTCCTGCTGGGGGCGGCGGTCGCGGTGATCGGCTTCCTCGCGGCCTTCTTCGTCAAGGAGGTGCCGCTGCGCGGCGCGGGACCGGCGCCCGTGGAGGACGTTTCCGGCGCCGCCAAGGACAAGGTGGCGGAGTCCGTCTGACCCGCACGGTCCGACCCGCACCGCACTGACCCCTCGCGGTTCGACCCTCGGTCCGACCCTCGCGATTCGTACCGCTTCCCCGGCCGACGGCCCCCGGTGTGCACACCCGCTGTGCACACCGGGGGCCGTTGTCAGTGGTGCGTGCCAGCATCGGGTGTGTGGAGAGCACCACTGCGGCGCCGGCGCGCCTCGCCCGTCTGCGGCAGCTGCGCCTCGCCAAGGACGCCATGGACCGCGACTGGGCCGAGCCGCTCGACCTGGACGCGGTGGCCGCCCATGCCGGTTATTCGCGCTACCACTTCGTACGTGCCTTCAAAGCGGTGTACGGGCGGACGCCCGGCCAGTACCTGTCGCGCAGACGGATAGAGCGGGCCGAGGAGCTGCTGCGTTCGGCGAATCTGTCCGTCACCGAGATCTGCACGCTGGTCGGCTTCAGCAGCCTCGGTACCTTCTCGACCCGGTTCAAGAAGCAGACCGGGCTGACTCCGAGCGCGTACCGCGCCAGGCATGTGGGACAAGGAGCCGCGCTCATACCGGGGTGCTACGCCCTGCTGTGGGCGGGCGGCTTTCCCGGGAAGCAGTCCGGCGGGGAGAGCGGGGGCAAGCAGCGCAATTCTGAAGAAGCCCGCTGACCGGGCCGCTGCCTAGGGTGGCAGGGCACGCAGGGCACGCAGGGCACACCGCACTCCGAGGAGCACCTCATGATCAAGGGTCTTGCCATTTCCACCGTCTGGGTCCTGGACCAGGACCGGGCGAAGGAGTTCTACACCGAGAAGCTCGGTCTCGAGGTCCGCACCGACATGACCCTCGGGGACGGCGGGATGCGCTGGCTGACTGTCGGCGCCAAGGACCAGCCGGATGTGCAGCTGACGCTGATGGTGCCGGGCGCGCCGGCGATGGACCCGGAGGCGGCCGAGGCGATGAAGACGCTCATCAGCAAGGGGGTCATGGGCGCCGGGGTGCTGGCCACCGACGACGTCCACGGGGACTACGAGAAGCTCAAGGCGCGCGGCGTGGAGTTCCTCCAGCCGCCGCAGGAGCGTCCGTATGGCACGGAGGCGATCCTGCGCGACGACTCGGGCAACTGGTACTCCTTCACCCAGCGGCGCGAGGGCGGGCTCGACCTCGACAAGGACTGGTCCTGCTAGTCCGGCAGCGGCCTGGTCCCCGGTAGTGGCCTGGTCGCCGGGCGTGGCCCGGTCCAGTAGCGGTCTAGTCCGGTAGCTGCATCATCGGGAAGCTGCCCGTGTTGGTCGGGGCGTGCTCGGGCAGCCAGAGCACCGCGATCGCACCGCCGGACTGGCCCAGCGGCGTCTCGGTGCCTTCCGGTGCGGCGTTGCGGAAGGTCAGCCGGGCGCCGAGGACGCGGGCCTGGCCCGCCGCGATCGTCAGACCCAGGCCGTGGCCGGTGCCCGCGCGGTCGCTGGCGCCCGTACGGAAGCGGCTCGGGCCCTCGCGCAGCAGCTCCTCGGGGAAGCCGCGGCCGTGATCCCGGACCCGCACCACGCGGCCCTCGACCGCCACCTCGATCGGCGCGCCGCCGTACTTGGCGGCGTTGGCCAGCAGATTGAAAAGGATCCGCTCGAGCCGCCGCGGATCGGTGCTGACCCACGACTCGTGCACAACCCGGACCATCACATCGGGGTTCAGCAGCGCGATCCGGCGGCTGACGAACTCTCCGAGCGCGATCTCCTGAAGCTCGGCCCGCTCCGACGCGCTGTCGAGCCTGGCCACCTCCAGTACGTCCTCGACGAGCGTGCGCATGGCCTGCGCCCGGTCCCGTACGAGCTCACTGGGACGGCCCGGCGGCAGCAGCTCGGCCGCCGTGAGCAGCCCCGTCACCGGAGTGCGCAGCTCGTGCGCGATATCCGCGGTGACCCGGCGCTCCGCCTCGATGCGCTCGTTCAGCGCGTCGGTCAGCGCGTCGACGGCGCGGGCGAGGTCGTCGGTCTCGTCGCGTACGACACCACTGATGGCGTGCCTGACCCGTACGTCCGTATTGCCCTGCGCGACATTGCGGGCGGCCGCGGCGGCCTTGCGCAGTCTGCGTGAGAGCTGTCCGCCGATCAGCACGCCGAGCGCGCAGCCGCCGAACACCACCGATACCGAGCCGATGATCAGCGCCCGGTCGAGGTCCTTCATGACGGTGGCGCTGCGGCCGGCCAACTGGCTGTGCAGGGAGAGGACGTCGCCGTTGGCCAGCGGCACGGCCGCCCAGATGTCGGGCGTGCCGCCGTGGTTCTCTGCCACATAGCTGCCGCGCCGCTTCTCGCGCATCAGCTTCTGCAGGTCCCTGGGCAGCGAGGGGTCGTTGATCTTGGCGTTGAAGCGCGAGCGCGGGTCCTTGTTCTTGGACGTCTCGTACCAGCGCTGCGCGAGGAGTACCCGGTCCATCTGGACATCGCGCGCGTTGGACAGCATCGAGACCCGCGCGGCGTTGTGCACGACAAGGCTCAGCGCCAGGGCGATCAGCGCGCCGACGGCCGCGATCGCGATGCTGATCTTCCAGCGGACGCCGGTGCGCAGTACGAGCCGCTTCATGCCTTGAGCTTGTAGCCGAAGCCGCGGACCGTTTCGATCCGGTCCTGCCCGATCTTGGTGCGCAGCCGCTGGACATGGACGTCCACGACCCGGGTGTCGCCGCCCCAGCCGTAGTCCCAGACCCGCTCCAGCAGTTTGTCGCGCGAGAGCACGGTGCCCGGCGTGGAGGAGAACTCCAGCAGCAGCCGCATCTCGGTCGGCGTCAGGGCCACCGGCTCACCGGCCTTGCGCACCTCCATGCCCTCCGTGTCGATCTCCAGGTCACCGAAGGACAGCGCGCCCTGCTCCTGCTGCCCGGCCGGGTCGGACTCGCCGGCCGCCGGTCCGCCCGCGTGCCCGAAGCGGCGCAGAACCGCGCGGATACGGGCCACCAGCACAGCGCCGTCGAAGGGCTTCGTCACGTAGTCGTCGGCGCCGGCCTCCAGGCCGAGCACCACATCGATCGAGTCGGCACGCGCCGACAGCATGATCACGGGCACGGTCGACTCGTCCCGGATACGGCGGCACAGGCTCACCCCGTCCAGACCCGGCACCATCACATCGAGCAGCGCTATGTCCGGCCGGTTCGCGCGGAACGCCTCCAGGCCGAGCAACCCGTCGGGCATCGCGGTCACCACAAAGCCGTCACGCTCCAGCGCGAGCTGGGTCGCCTCACGGATGACGTCGTCGTCCTCGACGAACAGGACATGGGTCTCGGCCATCCTGCTGGTGCCTCAGTTCTCGCTCGTTGGGGCTGCGTCCGGTGCGGCTGGCTCGCCCGCACCGACCGCTTTGCTGAAATCGTTGCGTACCCAGTACTGCTGGGTGAACTTGCCGCCCGACCAGCGCCAGGTGGTCACTTCCTCGCCGGACGGCCCGGTCACGGAGTCACCCTTGGTGTACACCTGCTTGGTCACCACCAAGTCGCCCCGGTCGATCGCGGAGTACACCGCCGGTTCCTCGGCGGCAAAGACATTCTCGTACTTGTCGCCGTTCTCGCGGTACACGTACGTGCCCATGCCGACCGCGTCGCCGCACGTCAGCACATTGACGACGACATCGGGCGAGGTCCCGCCGGTGAGGTTCCCGTACGAGGTGTCCAGAGGGTACGAGTCCCGGCCGCACGGTTTGAGATCGGCCTTGACCCGCTCGCTGACCTTCGGGTCGCTCAGGATCAGCTTCAGCGCGTTGACGCTCTGGGACTTCCGCGCGGTGCTGCTGGAGGGCGTGACCTGGGAGGGGGTGGCCTTGTCCGTCGTATCGGCATGGGCCGCGCCCTCGTCCTGCACTCCGGCGCCCCCTGTGGAGCAGGCGACGGTGAACAGGCCGACAGCGGCGAGCCCGGCCACCGCCGCGCCGCTCGCCGCTCGTGTCCTGATGCCGCCTCTGCCTGTCAGGCCGCGCACCGCTCCTGCCCCCGTTCGTCACGCTCACGCCGTCCTTCGGCACGCTCAAGGGCACGGGCATCCAGATCCCGGCTCTCCAGCTCCTGGCGGAGCCGGGCGAGTGCCCGGTGCAGCGTGCTCTTCACCGTACCGGCCGACATGCCGAGTGCGGCAGCAGTCTCTTCCGTGCTCATCTGCTCCCAGTGTCGCAGCACCACGACGCTGCGCTGCTTGGGCGCCAGAACCTTCAGAATGTCCATCAGCAGAGCGCGGTCCGCGCGCTGCTCACTTCCGTCCTCGACACTCGCGTCGGGCAGCTGCTCGGTCGGGACCTCCTCGAGCTTGCGGGCGCGCCACCACTCCGTACGCGTATTGATCATCACGCGGCGCAGGTACGCATCGGCGAGCGACTTGTCCGCGATGCCGTCCCAGCGGCCGTACGTACGGACCAGCGCGGTCTGCAGCAGGTCCTGCGCGTCGATCGGGTCGGGGACGAGACGCCGGGCGCTGCGCAGCAGCGCCTCCTGCCGAGTGCGTACGTACTCTTCGAATTCGAGCACCTCGCCGTGCGCCATTCCAACCGCCTCCGTCCCCGTGACAAGCATTGCCCTTGCCCTACGTCCCAAGAAGCTACGGAGGACTTGTCACGGCACTGTGCGGAGCAGCCGTCGGCGGGCGCACGGCCGTCCATCGGTTGTGTAACAGCGAATGTTTCAGGTGTGGTTCGGGTGGGAAACGGCATCGGGGCCGGATGCGGACCGAGTGCGGCCCGGCGTGGGTTCAGCCGAGAGGGAGGCGGTAGACACCGTCCTCCACGGGCTCGACGAGGCCGTCGGCGACCAGTCCGTCCAGCGCCCGCGCCCGCTGCACCGGCTCGTGCCAGACCGCGTCCAGCGCCGCCTGTTCGACCGGCGCCACCGCCTCACGCAGTACGGCGAGGAGCTTGCCGCGCACCTGACGGTCGGTGCCCGCGTATGTCTGGCCGCGGCGCGCCGGACCTTCGTACGCGGGTTTCCCGGCCAGCCGCCAGGCGCACCGTCCGGCGATCGGGCAGCGCGCGCAGTCCTCGTTCTTCGCGGTGCACACCAGCGCGCCCAGCTCCATGGAGGCCGCCGCCCAGCGGGCCGCGGTCGCCTCCTCCTCCGGGAGCAGTGCGCGGGCCAGCTTGCGCTCGGCCGCTGTCGTCGCGGTCGGCGGGTACTGGATGCCGGTCGCGGCGCGGGCGAAGACCCGCCGGACATTGGTGTCGAGGACGGCATGCCGCTGCCCGTACGCGAAGGAGGCCACCGCGGCCGCCGTGTACTCACCGATGCCGGGCAGCGAGAGCAACTGCCCATGGTCGCTGGGTACATCGCCGCCATGCCGCTCCGTTATCGCCTGCGCGGCCCCGTGCAGCCGCAGCGCGCGCCGCGGATAGCCGAGCCGGCCCCAGGCGCGGACGGCCTCGCCGGGCGCCTCGGCCGCGAGATCGGCGGGACGCGGCCAGCGGGCCAGCCATTGCTCGTACACCGGGAGCACCCGGCTGACCGGGGTCTGCTGGAGCATGAACTCGCTGACCATCACGCCCCAGGCGCCGGCCTCGGGGCGGCGCCAGGGGAGATCGCGGGCGTGCTTGTCGAACCAGGCGATGACGGGGGCGTGGAGGGAAGCCGCGTCAGACATGGCGATGGCGGGGTCTGTGGTGGTGTCAGTCATGGCACTCCGATCCTGGCACGTCATGGCGATCGGACGGTGCATACGCTCCGGGAGGCCGCTGCCTGTCGGCCGCGGCCGGTCCGGCGAACCGGACCGCGAAGCCCGTACGGACCTGCGTTCCATGGTCACGGACCGCACCTGTCGCGCGCGGACGGTCACCCGTAGCGATCGACCGGAGCACAGCTTGACGAAAGTTGGGGGTGCGGGCCGCTCCGCCCGTGATGATGATCCGTGGAACTTGCCAAGTCGGGCGGCGGGTGGGGCGGGAGTTGCCCCGGATCTCTCGTAGAGTTTGGGCCGTGGGATCTCTGCGCAATCCGATCGGGCCGCTCCCCTCCTCCATCTACTGGCGACGGAGGGCAGTAGCGGCGACTTTGATCGCGCTCCTCGCGCTGCTGATCGCCTGGGCCCTCAGTTCCGGTGGCGGCAAGGGGAACGAGCACGACGACAGCGCCAACGGCTCGACTCCCGCGCCCTCCATCACGCCCGGACCCGCCCAGTCCGGGCCCGCGATCAGTGAACAGCCGGGCGGGCGCGACGAGTCGGGCGACACCGGTGGCGACACCGGCAGTGGCGCGACCGGCGGTACGGACGCGGGCTCGAGCGCCGGCCCGGGCAAGGACGGCGACACCGGAACGGGCGGCGCCTCCAGCGGCGGCACGGGCGGTCAGCAGGTCCCCGCAGGCTCGAGCCTCCCCGACTGCGCTCCCGGCGCGCTGAAGTTCACGCTGCGCAGCCTCAAAGTCTCGTACGAGTCGGGGGTGAAGCCCACGTTCCAGCTGGTCGCCGCCAACTCGTCGGCGACGACCTGCAAGGCGGACTTCGGGCCCAAGGCGGCGGTGCTGAAAGTCGCCGACAACAAGGACGACGAGGTGTGGTCCTCCAAGGACTGCCCGCGCACGGCGGGAAGTCTGCTGCTGAGGGTCCCGGCGGGCGCGAGCATCACGCACACCGTGGAGTGGGACCGCAGGCGGAGCGCGCCGCAGTGCGCCACGCCGCCCGCGGGGGCAGTCCCGCCCGGTACGTACCTGCTGGAGGCGGAGATCCCGGGTGTGACGGTGCTGCCGGCGTCGTTCCGCCTGGAGAAGGACTGAGCAGGGGCCGGTCCCCGTCCTCAATCACCGGACGGGCCGGACGTACCGCTCGCTAGACGTACCGCCCGCTAGACGTACCGCTCGAGGATCGAGGACTCGGCGAGTCGTGAAAGTCCCTCGCGCACGCTGCGGGCCCGCGCCTCGCCCACGCCGTCGACCGTCTGCAGATCGTCGACGCTGGCCGCGAGAAGCTTCTGCAGTCCGCCGAAGTGCTCGACGAGCCGCTCGATGATCGCGCCGGGCAGCCGCGGCACCTTCGCCAGCAGCCGGTAACCCCGGGGCGATACCGCGGAGTCGAGTGTTTCGGGTGCGCCGCTGTATCCCAACGCCCGTGCGACTATGGGCAGTTCGAGCAGCTCGGCGTGGGTGAGCTCGTTCAGCTCGGTGAGCGCCTCGTCGACCGTGCGGGACCGCTTCGCGGTCGGCTCCGGCACATAGTCACGGACGACCAGCTCACGCTCAGGCTCCACGCCCGCGATCAACTCGTCGAGCTGCAGGGAGAGAAGTCGGCCGTCGGTGCCCAACTCCACCACGTACTCGGCGATCTCGGTGGCGATCCGGCGCACCATCTCCAGACGCTGCGCCACCGCCCCCACGTCCCGGACCGTCACCAGGTCCTCGATCTCGAGGGCGGAGAGCGTGCCCGCCACCTCGTCGAGTCGGAGCTTGTACCGCTCCAGGGTCGCGAGGGCCTGGTTGGCGCGGGAGAGGATCGCGGCCGACTCCTCCAGCACGCGGCGCTCCCCGTCCACGTACAGCGCGATCAGCCGCATCGACTGCGATACGGAGACGACCGGGAAGCCGCACTGCCGCGATACCCGGTCCGCGGTGCGGTGGCGGGTGCCGGTCTCCTCGGTGGGGATGGACGCGTCCGGAACCAGCTGCACGCCGGCCCGGTGGATCTTGCCGATGTCCTTGTCGAGGATGAGCGCGCCGTCGAGCTTGCACAGCTCGCGCAGCCGCGTTGCGGTGAACTCCACGTCCAGCACAAATCCGCCGGTACACATCGACTCGACCGTTTTGTCCATGCCGAGGACGATCAGTCCGCCGGTGTTGCCGCGGAGGATCCGCTCCAGGCCGTCGCGCAGGGCGGTGCCGGGCGCGACCGCGCTCAGGGCGGCGCGGATCAGAGCTTCGTTGCCGGAGCCTCCGCCGGACTTTCCGGGTGCTGCTGCCCGGTCGTTGGCTGCCACTGCACTCCTCCGGCTCGTACGGATGGGCGAGACCAGGGCAAAGTCTACCGGCGCGTGTCGGCCTCCCGTGGGGCCTCCGGCCGCTCTCTCCTCGGGGCGACGTCAGGAGCCCCGCCGGAGGCCTTCTGCCGCCCGCGCGGGAGCACCCTCAGCGCATCCCCCATATCGGCTACTTCCGTGACCTTCATACCGGTCGGGACCTTGCCGGGATCGGACGGTACAAGCGCGTGCGTGAAGCCGAGCCGGTGGGCCTCGGCGAGCCGGCGCTGGACGCCCGTGACCCGTCTGACCTCGCCCGCAAGGCCCACTTCGCCGATCGCGACGAGGTTCTTGGGCAGTGGAGTGTCACTGGCGGCCGAGGCCAGCGCGAGCGCGATCGCCAGGTCCGCGGCGGGTTCGGAGAGCTTCACGCCGCCGACGGTCGCGCTGTAGATGTCGCGCTTGCCGAGCGCGGTGATCCGGCCGCGCTGCTCGAGGACCGCGAGCATCATCGACACCCGCGAGGTCTCCAGGCCGGAGGTGGTGCGCCGGGGCGAAGGGATCTGAGAGTCGACGGTCAGCGCCTGCACCTCGGCGACGAGCGGGCGGCGGCCTTCCAGGGTGACCGTCAGACAGGTGCCGGGGACCGCCTCGGCACGGCGGGTGAGGAAGAGGCCCGACGGGTCGGCGAGGCCGGTGATGCCTTCGTCGTGCAGCTCGAAGCAGCCGACCTCGTCCGTCGCGCCGTAGCGGTTCTTGACACCCCGTACGAGACGAAGGCGGGCGTGCCGGTCGCCCTCGAAGGACAGCACGACGTCCACCAGATGCTCGAGCAGCCGCGGTCCGGCGATCGCACCGTCCTTGGTGACATGGCCGACCAGCAGTGTGGACATCCCGCGCTCCTTGGAGGCGCGGATCAGGGCGCCGGCGACCTCGCGGACCTGCGCCATGCCGCCGGGCGCACCGTCGATCTCCGGCGATGCGACGGTCTGTACGGAGTCGAGGACCAGCAGGGACGGCTTGACCGCGTCCAAGTGGCCGAGGACCGCGGAGAGATCGGTCTCGGCGGCGAGGTAGAGGTGGTCGTGCAGGGCGTTGATCCGGTCGGCGCGGAGACGGACCTGGCTCGCGGACTCCTCGCCCGTGACGTACAGCGTCCGGTGGTCGTCGCTCGCGGCCTTGGCGGCGACGTCGAGCAGCAGTGTGGACTTGCCGACGCCCGGCTCGCCCGCGAGCAGCACGACCGCGCCGGGCACCAGACCGCCGCCGAGGACCCGGTCGAGCTCGTCCACACCGGTGGAGCGGGCGGTCGCCTGCCGGCCGTCGACCTGGCCGATGGGGACGGCGGCGGTGGAGACGCGGCCGGCCGCGGTCGTACGGACAGCGGGCGCGCCGTACTCCTCGACTGTGCCCCAGGCCTGGCACTCGGGGCAGCGGCCGAGCCACTTGGCGGTCGTCCAGCCGCAGTCGGTGCAGCGGTAGGACGGCCGGTCCTTCGCGGATTTCGTACGGGCAGCCATGCGGAAACCGTAGCGGGGACCACTGACAACGCGGTCGCCGCGGTCTCTGGTCATGACGGGTCGTCGCCATCCGGCGAACGCCGGTGGTCCACTAGGGATGGAATTAACGATTCCTGTCCCCCTTCGGGCGAACTGTTCACCCGTAAGGATTAAAAGTGTTCAAGAGGTATGAACGGGATCCGGTCCCACGCCTACGGTCACGACGTGACGAGCAGCAGGCTGGAACCACCCACGCACACCACCGGCGCACATCGGGCGCACCGGGGCGCGCGCCGTTCGTCGGCGCAGCGCCCGCCCGCGCGCTATGAGCCGTACCTCGACGGCCTGTTCACCTACTGCCTCTCCGTGCTCTGCGACCACGACGCGGCGACGGGGCTCCTCGGCGACGTACTCGCCATCGCCGAGCGGCAGTACGGGCGCTGCCCGGCCGGCGAGGCCGAGCGGAAGGCATGGCTGTACGCGCTCGCGCGGTGGGCCTGTCTGCGCCGGCTGACCGAGCAGCGGCGCACGCGGCAGGGGACGCACACCGGACGCCCCGCGCGGCCCGCCGTCCCCGAGGAGGACGGGCCGCGGGTCTCCGAGGAGGCCGTGGAGCGCCGCCGCAGTGAACTGGCGCTGCTGGCCTGGCCGGAGGCGGCCGGCACGACCCCGGAACAGCGCGAGGCCCTCGAACTGGCCGTACGGCACGGCCTCGGCGTGCGCCAGGTCGCCGCGGTTCTCGGCCTGGACGCTCTGGCGGCGCGCGAGCTGCTGGCCGCCGCGGCCTGTGAGGTGGAGCGCACCCGTGCCGCGCTCGCCGTGGTCGAGACCGGCAACTGCCCGGCCGTCGCCCGGCTCACCGACGACCACCGGGTGCTGCTCTCCGCCGCACTCCGCCAGGAACTGGTCCGGCACGTCGACGACTGCCCGCGCTGCCGCCGCGTTGCCGAGCGCGCCGGCGCGGGCGGGCTGTGGCCGGGGTCGGCCGTCACCCCGGCCATGCTGCCGCTGGTCGCGGCGCCGCGGGCCGCCGCGTACGTCGCGATGCTGCACGTCCCGCGCGCCCGTACGGGTGCGCCGCGCTTCGGCTCAGACGGCTTCCCGCTGGACCCGAAGGACCACGCGGCCCGGCGGGACCGGCTGCGGGCGCGGGCGGTGACCACCACGGTCGTGGCGACGGTCGTGGCGGCGCCGGTGCTGGCCCTCTGGGCGGCGTACCGGGGCGCGCCGCTGACGGGGGAGGGGCACGACGGGGTGTCGGTCACCGCAAGCGAGGCGGACCGGCGGGGCGGGCTCGACGGCGGTCCGTACGACCACTACGAGAACGCGGGCAACGCGCGTGCGGAAGCGGACACGAGGTTCACGGCGGGCAGCCGCTCGGACGTCTCGGTCGAGGTCATCAGCGCGGGCACGCCCGCGCCACCCACCCGCCCCGGCGCGGCGGGCCCGGGCCGCCTCACGGTCGAGGCGCAGCCGTCCGGCGACACCACACGGATCACGCTCACGGCGTCCGGCGGCACACCGGTGACGTGGTCTGCCTGGACGGACGCGCAGTGGCTGTACATGAGCCACTCCTCGGGCACGCTGAGCCCGGGCGAGTCGATCACGATCTACGTCACCGTGGACCACGCGAGGGAGCCGGCGGGGTCGTGGAGCGCGCGGGTGGGGGTTGACCCGTCTGGAGCGGTGGTGGAGATCGACGGCTGGGGCGCGCCGTCGCCGCCGTCTCACACATCGCCGCCGTCTCACCCGACGCCGCCCCCGTCGGACCCGACCCCGCCGCCTTCGACCCCGACCCCGACCTCTTCGGACCCGACGCCGGCCCCCACTTCGCCGGACCCGTCCCCCACGGAGTCGGACTCCGCATCCGCGCCTCCGCCCTCGGGCTGAGCCCTGCCGCTGAGCCGGGCGCGGGGCCTGTTCGTTCCCCCACCCCGGCTCAGTTGCTCGGTCATGTGGTCAGGGTGGGCCGGGGGCGTCAGTTGCTCGGTCGTGTGGTCGAGGTGGGCCGGGGGCGTCAGTTGCTCGGTCTTGTGGTTGAGGTGGGCCGGGGGCGTTCGTGGTTGCTGTCCGGTGGGTGGTTTCCTCCGGCGGACCGCTGTACCCCCGCGGCGGGCCTCGTGTCGTTCGGGTGGGGAGGTGCCGTGCAGGGTCGTCCCCACCAGTTGCCCGGTCATGTGGTCGGGGTGGGCCGGGGGCGTTGTCGGTTGCTGTCCGTGGGTGGTTTCCTCCGGCGGACTGCTGTACCCCCGCGGCGGGCGGTCTTGTCTCGTCCGGGTGGGGAGGGGCCGTGCAGGGTCGTCCCCGCAGGGGATTGGCGGCAAAACCGGGGTCACGCACCAAGAGCCTGTACGCCGCCGACCCCGAGGAGTCGAGCCCGGAGGGGCACCGGAGCCCGCACCCGCCGGAGGCAACCCGCACCCGCCGGAGGCAACCCGCACCCGCCGGAGGCCCCCGCACCCGACAAGACCGGACGACACCGGGCCCGGGCCACAAGCACCCGCACCCCGCCGGAGGCACCTCGCACCTCGCCGGAGGCAACCCCTCGCTACCTCTTCGGGTCCGCCGGGTGCGGCGCCACCAGTGGGAGCTGCGATGACAAGCGCGCCTCGCACAGCTCCGCCAGCACGTCGTACGCCTCCTTGCCCATCAGTTCCGTCAGCTCCGGGCGGTATGTCACATACACCGGCTCCCCCGCCCCGTGCGCCGACGTCGCCGACGTGCACCACCAGTGCAGGTCGTGGCCGCCCGCGCCCCACCCCCGCCGGTCGTACTCACCGATCGAGACCTGCAGCACCTTCGTGTCGTCGGGGCGCTCGATCCAGTCGTACGTACGCCGCACCGGCAGCTGCCAGCACACGTCCGGCTTCGTCTCCAGCGGCTCCTTGCCCTCGTTCAGCGCCAGGATGTGCAGGGAGCAGCCCGCCCCGCCCGCGAACCCCGGACGGTTCTGGAAGATGCAGGAGCCCTCCCAGCGGCGCGTCTGGCGTTCGCCGTCGTTCTCGTCGGTCTGGACCCAGCCCGACTCCGTACCCACGTCGTGGAACTGCCACAGCTCCGGAGTGAGGCGGGCAACATGCTCGGCGACCCGTTTCTCGTCGTCCTCGTCCGAGAAGTGCGCGCCCAGCGTGCAGCAGCCGTCGTCCGCGCGGCCTGCCTCGATGCCCTGGCAGCCGCTGCCGAAAATGCAGCTCCAGCGCGAGGTCAGCCAGGTCAGATCGCAGCGGAAGACCTGTTCGTCGTCGGTGGGGTCGGGAAACTCGACCCACGCGCGCGCGAAATCCAGACCCTTCTCGTCGTGCTTGAGCTTCTGCGGGGGCTTGGCTTTGCCCGGTTTCGCCTTTTTCGTCTTTGGCACAGCACCAGAGTATGCGTGCGACGGCAGTAGCGTTCGGTCCATGAGACTCGGAGTCCTCGACGTCGGTTCGAACACAGTGCACCTGCTGGTGGTGGATGCGCACCCCGGTGCCCGACCGCTGCCCGCCCATTCGCACAAGGCGGAGCTACGCCTTGCCGAACTTCTCAACAGGGACGGGACGATCGGACCCAAGGGCGTCGCCCGGCTGATCGAGACGATCGGGCGCGCGGTGCAGGCCGCCGAGGACCAGGGCTGCGAGCAGGTGCTTCCGTTCGCGACCTCGGCGGTACGGGACGCCGGCAACGCCGACGAGGTGCTGGCCCGGGTCAAGGCCGAGACCGGCGTGGATCTGGCTGTGCTGACCGGCGAGGAGGAGGCCCGGCTCACCTTCCTCGCCGCCCGCCGCTGGTTCGGCTGGTCCGCCGGCAGGCTGCAGGTCCTGGACATCGGCGGCGGTTCGCTGGAGATCGCGTACGGGATCGACGAGGAGCCGGACGCCGCGGTGTCGCTGCCGCTCGGCGCGGGCCGGCTGACCGCCGCAATGCTGCCCGGCGATCCGCCCGACCCCCAGGACGTGAAGGCGCTGCGCCGCCATGTGCGGACCGAAATCGCCCGCACGGTCGGCGAGTTCCGCCGGTTCGGGAAGCCGGACCATGTCGTGGCGACGTCCAAGACCTTCAGGCAGCTGGCTCGTATCGCGGGCGCAGCGCGCTCCACCGAGGGGCTTTACGTGCAGCGGGAACTGAGTCGTAAATCACTTCAGGAGTGGGTCCCCAAACTCGCCGCCATGACGGTCGAGGAGCGTGCCGAACTCCCCGGCGTCTCCGAGGGCCGCGCCCGCCAGCTGCTGGCCGGAGCGGTGGTCGCGGAGGCTGCGATGGATCTGTTCGGCGCCGAGACGCTCGAGATCTGCCCCTGGGCGCTGCGTGAGGGCGTGATTCTGCGTCGCCTGGACCACCTCCCGCCTCCCCTGGACCAGCTCCCGCCCCGCCTGGACCAGCTCCCGAGCCGCTAGCGCGGGCCCGTACCCTGTCTCCCGTGGCAGAACCAGTGGTGCGTATCCCGGATGCGAAAGTTGTCCTGTCGACGGCTTCCGTCTACCCGGAGTCCACGGCGACGGCCTTCGAGATTGCCGCGCGCCTGGGCTACGACGGTGTCGAGGTCATGGTCTGGACCGATCCCGTCAGCCAGGACATCGAGGCCCTGCGCCGGCTCTCCGACTACCACCAGGTACCGATCCACGCCGTCCATGCGCCCTGTCTGCTGATCACCCAGCGGGTCTGGTCCACTGACCCCTGGGTGAAGCTCCAGCGCGCGCAGGCGGCCGCCGAGAAGCTGGGCGCGTCGACGGTCGTCGTGCACCCGCCGTTCCGCTGGCAGCGGCAGTACGCGCGTGACTTCGTGAGCGGGATCTGGCGGATGGCGAACGAGACGGACGTCCGATTCGCCGTCGAGAACATGTACCCGTGGCGCTACCGGGACCGCGAGATGCTCGCGTACGCCCCCGACTGGGATGTCACGAAGGAGGACTACCGCCACTTCACGATCGACCTTTCGCACACGGCGACGTCCCGCACCGAAACCATGGCCATGGTCGACCGGATGGGCGACCGCCTCGGCCATGTCCATCTCGCCGACGGCAAGGGGTCCGCGAAGGACGAGCACCTGGTCCCGGGCCGCGGCAACCAGCCCTGTGCCGAGCTGCTCGAGCACCTCGCCGGTACCGGCTTCGACGGCCATGTCGTCATCGAGGTCAACACCAGGCGCGCGATGTCCGCCGCCGAACGTGAAGCCGATCTGGCGGAGGCGCTCGCCTTCACCCGGCTGCATCTCGCCTCGGCCGCGTCGGGGATCAGCCGATCATGACGGGCGCTGCGGCTCCGCGGCGGCGCGGGCGCCCGGCCCGTACGGAGTCGGACGAGGGCCCCGGCGCCCGGGAGCGGATCCTCGAGGCGGCCCGTACGGAGTTCGCCGAGCGCGGCTACGACAAGACGACCGTCCGCGGTATCGCCAAGGCGGCGGGCGTCGACCCGGCCCTCGTCCACCACTACTTCGGTACGAAGGACGAGGTCTTCGCGGCCGCCATCGAGGTCTCCTTCGAGCCGGCGCTGGTCATCCCGGCGATCCTGGGACAGGGCACCGACGGCATCGGCGAGCGGCTCGCCCGCTACTTCATCGGCGTGTGGGAGAACCCGGCGACCCGGGGCCCGCTGCTGGCGATCGTCCGTTCCGCGCTCACCCACGAGGCGGCGGCCAAGGTGCTGCGCGGCTTTGTGCTGCGGCGGCTGCTCGAACGGCTGGCGGGGGACCTGGACGTACCGGATCCGAAGTTCCGGGCGGAGCTGGCGGCCTCGCACATGATCGGCATCGCGATCCTGCGGTATGTGATCAAGGTGGAGCCGCTGGCCTCCGCGGACCCGGAGGAGATCGTGGCGATGGTGGCCCCGACGCTCCAGCGGTACCTGACCGAAGCGTGAGCCGGGCGTCCCGTATAACGGACGCGCTGTCCAGATCTTGGAGTGGCGGCGTACGCTCGAATGAGTTCCACCCCTATTGAGGAGCGAGCGACGATGCCCGAGCTGAGGTCCCGCACTGTCACCCACGGCCGCAATATGGCAGGCGCCCGCGCCCTTATGCGGGCGTCGGGCGTAGCGAGCTCGGACATCGGTAAGCCGATCATCGCGGTCGCCAACTCCTTCACCGAGTTCGTGCCCGGACACACCCACCTCGCACCGGTCGGCCGGATCGTCTCCGACGCGATCCTGGCGGCGGGCGCGGTGCCGCGCGAGTTCAACACGATCGCGGTCGACGACGGCATCGCGATGGGCCATGCCGGAATGCTGTACTCGCTGCCGTCCCGCGACCTGATCGCCGACTCCGTCGAGTACATGGTCGAGGCGCACTGCGCGGACGCGCTGATCTGCATCTCCAACTGCGACAAGATCACGCCGGGCATGCTGATGGCCGCGCTGCGCCTCAACATCCCGGTGGTCTTCGTCTCCGGCGGCCCGATGGAGGCCGGCCAGGCCACGCTCGTCGACGGCACGGTCCGCAAGCTCGACCTGATCAACGCCATCGTGGACGCGGTCAACGAGAACGTCTCGGACGAGGATGTCCTCCGTATCGAGGAGAACGCCTGCCCGACCTGCGGCTCCTGTTCCGGCATGTTCACCGCCAACTCGATGAACTGCCTGACCGAGGCCATGGGCCTCTCGCTGCCGGGCAACGGCTCGGTACTGGCCACGCACACCGCCCGCAAGGCGCTGTACGAGAACGCGGGCCGCACCGTCGTCGAGATCACCAAGCGCTACTACGAGCAGGACGACGAGTCCGTCCTGCCGCGCAATATCGCCACCCGCGCCGCCTTCGACAACGCCATGGCACTCGACATCGCCATGGGCGGCTCGACCAACACGATCCTGCACCTGCTTGCCGCCGCGCAGGAGGCCGGGCTCGACTACGACCTCAAGGACATCGACGCGGTCTCGCGCCGCGTCCCGTGTCTGGCGAAGGTCGCCCCGAACGTCGCCCCCGGCGGCACGTACTACATGGAGGATGTGCACCGCGCCGGCGGCATCCCCGCCATCCTCGGTGAGCTGTACCGCGCCGGGATGCTCGACGAGGACGTGCACAGCGTCCACTCGTCCGGCATCAAGGACTGGCTGGAAACGTGGGACGTCCGGGGTGGCTCGCCGTCCGAGACGGCCGTCGAGCTGTGGCACGCGGCGCCGGGCTGTGTGCGGTCCGCGACCGCCTTCTCGCAGTCCGAGCGCTGGGAGAGCCTGGACACGGACGCGGCGGGCGGCTGCATCCGCGACGCGGCGCACGCGTACTCCAAGGACGGCGGACTGGCCGTCCTCAAGGGGAATCTGGCGGTCGACGGCTGTGTCGTGAAGACGGCCGGCGTCGACGAGTCGATCTGGACCTTCGAGGGTCCGGCCGTCGTCTGCGAATCGCAGGAAGAGGCGGTCGACAAGATCCTCCGCAAGGAGATCAAGGAGGGCGACGTCGTCGTCATCCGCTACGAGGGCCCCAAGGGCGGCCCCGGTATGCAGGAGATGCTCTACCCGACGTCCTTCCTGAAGGGCCGCGGGCTCGGCAAGGCCTGCGCGCTGGTGACGGACGGCCGCTTCTCCGGCGGCACGTCGGGCCTGTCGATCGGCCACGCCTCGCCGGAGGCGGCCTCGGGCGGGACCATCGCGCTCGTCGAGGACGGCGACCGCATCCGTATCGACATCCCGAACCGTTCGATCGACCTCCTTGTCTCCGAGGCCGAGCTGGCCACCCGCCGCGAGGCGCTGGACGGCGTGTACGCCCCCAAATCGCGTGAGCGCAAGGTGTCGGCGGCGCTGCGGGCGTACGCGGCGATGGCGACGAGCGCGGACAAGGGCGCGGTCCGGGACGTGTCCCGAATCGGCTGACTACGGCTTAGCTGTCGGCCTCACGCACAGTGGTGCTTGTTTCCAGTGGTGCCCGTCGCCCGAAGGGGCGGCGGGCAGCCGTCTTTTCGACCTGGCTCACCATTTCGCCGGGTCCCGCGCATCGAGCGCGAAGACCGAGCCGTCCGGGGCGCCGGCGACGACCCTGCCGTCGGTGGCGACAGGGGTGGGCAGTACGGACGCGAAGGTGTAACGCCCGTCGTCCATACGGGGCCTCGACTGGCCGAGCAGCATGCCGCGGGTGGCGTCCACGGCCAGCAGCCGGCCGTCCTGGGCCGTCACATAGACCGCGCGTCCGTCGGCCGCGGGGCGCGAGAGATGGGTGACCGAGGTCTCGAGCCGCCAGAGCTGAGCGGCCTTCGTGCCGGTGGTGGCACGGGTGTCGACGGCGAGGAGGGAGCCTCCGGAGCCGGACAGATAGACGGTGTCACCGGCCACCGCAGCCTGGGCCTGGTCGACCGGTGCGGACAGTGGAATGCGGCGGACGGTACGGGACTTGCCGGCCGTGTCGAGCCGTACGACGGCGTCCGTGAAGCCGTCGATGTCGGCGGAGAGCAGATACAGGGCGCCGCCCGCGAGCTGCACCGGGCTCAGTGTCCCCTTGACGCGCTTTTCCCAGAGCAGGTCGCCACTGGTCGGGTCGACCGCGCTGACCAGCGTGGACGCCCCGTTCGTGGCGGGTGTCGCGGCGAGGGCCGGTCCGTCGTCGCCGGGGGAGGAGACCCACTGGGTGCCGCGTCCGCCGCGCTGGCGGGTCCAGCGCTCCTTGCCCGTCGTGGCGTCGACGGCCCGCACGAGTCCGCCGTCCGTCACCAGCAGCACCGCATCGGCGGCGTGCCGGACGGTTGAGTACGGCGAGATGTCCAGGTCCCAGCGCACCTCGCCCGACTTCGGGTCGAGCGCCTCAAGACGGCCCCCGCCGGGCGTCACGACCTGCAGCAGCCCTCCGGAGAGCAGGGGTGTCATGCCCGCGTCGGTCTGCGTCGCGCTGCCGCCCGCCTTCGCCTCCCAGAGCATCCTGCCGTCGTTCGGGCTCAGCCGGGCGGCTTTGATCCCGGGCGCCGTGCAGTACAGCGCCGGGCCCGCGGAAGCGCAGACCGGAGTCCTGTTCTCCGCGTCCCCGCCGCGCAGCGGGACGCTCCAGGGGTGGAAGCGCTGCTCCGCGCGCGGTGAGGCGGGCGCGGATCCCGCGCTGTCGCCGTCCGCCACCGCGCGTACGGTCACGATTCCGGCCGTGACCAGCACCGCGAGCGCGGCGGCCACCCACCGGATCTTCTTGCCGCGCCGTGCCCGGGGGGCGGTCCGGATTCCGGCCGCGAGACCACGCGGCGCGCTTTCCCGGGGGTCCGGCGTCCGCTGCGCAGGTATGTAGGCCTGGGTGTCGTACGAGGCCGACGGCGAGGAGGCACGCAGCGCGATCATCAGCTCGTACGGTGTCGGCCGGTCCGCCGGGTCCTTCGCGAGGCAGCGCCGGAACAGCGGTACGAGATCCTCCGGCACACCTGCCAAGTCCGGTTCGTTGTGGACCACTTGGTACGCCACGATGTACGGGCTGTCCGAGTCGAAGGGCCCTCGTCCGGTTGCCGCGTGGACCAGCACCGCGCCCATCGCGAACACATCGGCGGCCGGTCCTACCTCGCGCGGACGCTGGAACTGCTCGGGCGCCATGAACGGCGGCGTACCGATCAGCTTGCCCGTCTCCGTACGCAGATCACTGTCCGCCGGACGGGAGATCCCGAAGTCGATGACCTTGGGCCCGTCGGGCGCCAACAGCACATTGCTCGGCTTGAGATCGCGGTGCACCACGCCGGCACGGTGGATGTCGCGCAGCGCCTCGGCCAGTCCCGCGCCGGCCCTGCGCAGCTCCGCCGCATTCAGCGGCCCGTTCCGCTTCACGCGCTCCGCGAGAGTCGGGCCCTCGATGAACAGCGTGGCCATCCAGGGCCGTTCGGCCTCGGGGTCGGCATCGACGACGGGGGCGGTGAAGGCCCCGCTGACCCGGCGGGCAGCCGTGACCTCCTGCTGGAAACGGGCTCTGAACTCCGGATCCGAAGCATGGTCGGCATGGATGACCTTGACTGCCAGGCGCAACCCCGAGGCGGATGTGGCCAGATGGACGACCCCCATGCCGCCTGTGCCCAGGCATGCCTCGAGCCGGTACTGCCCGGCATATTCCGGATGCTCCGCTTCCGGGAACTGCCCGGTGCTGCGCAGCGGTGGCATCGCCCACCCCCGTGTTGTTCGTGCGCAAGCGCGACGCACGGAGCCTAGTCGATGATGCGTGCGATGCAGGGGTGGCTTGCTAGCCTGCGCGGCGTACAGAGAGCACGTTTCAACGGGGGAGAGCCGGATGGCTGTTGAAGAAGTACAGAACGGGGTCGAGGGCGTCGAGGTCGCGGCAGCGGCCGGGGCCGCCGCGGACGAGTCGCTGGGGGCGAAGCGCTATCCGGTCGCACCGGGGTGCCGGCTGAACGTCCGCAGCGGCCCCGGCACCAACTACCGGCTCATCAAGGTGCTCCCGCTCGGAGCCCGGGTGCCGATCAACTGCCAGAAGCCGGGCGAGTCGGTGAGCGGTCCGTACGGCACCACCAACATCTGGGACAACATCGCCAACGGGCAGTTCGTCTCGGACGCCTATGTGCAGACCGGCAGCGACGGCTATGTCACCATCCGCTGCTCCTGACGGGACGGCGGCCTCGCCCGGGGATAATCGACCCCGTGAGCGAGCAGAGCAACCAGAGCAACCAGAGCAACCAGAGCGAGAACAGCGGTAGCCACACCGGCACCGGCAGCGGCAGCGGCGTCATCGGCACCGGCCCGCAGCCCGAGCCCATCCGTTTCTTCGGCACGACCTGGGTCGGCCGCGACGGGGGCTACGGGCTGCGCCGCGTCGGCGTCGCCGTCGGTTCGCTCACCGCCGCCGTCGCCGGCTGTCTGGTCCTGCGCCTCGGCTACCAGGGCCTGGAGATCGCCGCCGTCGGCGGCTTCGTCAACATGCTGGTCATCGTCATGTTCGCGATCTGCAGCGCCGTCGCCTTCCGTAAGACCTGGGAGAGCTTCACGCGCCGCCCCACCGGCACCGCCACCGAGGACGCGCTGCGCAGCCTCAAGGCGATCGGCTTCGTCGGCGCGCTCCTCGCGTACTTCTTCCGCTCCCTCGCCGAGGCGCCGGGCGAGAAGCTGCGGCGCGAGGAGTACGAGACGGCCCGCAGCCAGTACGAGAAGCGCCGCGGCAAGCGCACCGGCAACCCTGCCGCCCGTAAGGCAAAGGGCGCCAAGGCCAAGCGTAAGTAGGCGCGTCCCGGTGAGGATGGGCGCATGACGGATCACACGCTGCGCGCACTCTCCTTCGACTCGGCCGCCGCTCAGTACGACGCAGCCCGCCCCGGCTACCCGCCCGCGCTCTTCGACACGGTCGAGGAGCTGACCGGCCGTCCGCTCAGGGGCTCCCGTGTGATCGACGTCGGCGCGGGCACCGGCATAGCAACGCGGCTGCTGCGTGACCGCGGCGCCCGCGTCACCGCCGTGGAGCCGGGGCCCGGCATGGCCGACCAGCTGCGCCGCGGCCTCCCTGACATCCCGCTCGTCCGGGGCCTCGGTGACGCGCTGCCGCTGGCCGACGGCTGCGCCGACCTCATCACGTACGCGCAGTCCTGGCACTGGACCGACCCGGCCCGTTCCGCTCCCGAGGCCCTGCGGGTGCTGCGGCCGGGCGGCGCGCTCGCCCTGTGGTGGAACGTTTCGGACCTCGACGTCGCCTGGATCGCCGCACAGGACGAGCGCATCCGTCGCCAGGCACACGGCGCCGCCCATGGCGCAGCCGGCCGCGGCCGGCGTCTGCCGGACGGACTGGACTCCGTGACACGCCGGGTGCGCTGGAGCCGTCAGGTCCCGCTCGACACCCATCTCGACAACCTCGGCAGCCACTCCCTCTTCCTGGTGCTGGGCAAGGAGGCCACGGCCGCCTTCTTCGCCAGGGAGCGTGCCGAGCTGCTCGCGGTCTTCCCGGACGGTGTCGTCGAGGAGGCGTACGCCGTCGACCTGACGGTCACATTCCGCGCGCCCGGGATGTCCACGCTGTAGAGCCGTATCGCTTCCTGCGGCCGGGCGGCCTGCCGCCCGGGCGCGATCCCGCTGATCCGGGCGCGGGGATGAGCGCCGGCCGCTCAGGCCCGCTTACGGGAGAACCGCCCGACCAGCCCCACGACACCGACCACCAGCGCCCCCAGCCACAGCCCGTCCCACAGGCTGCCGAACAGCCCCCGCGCGGTCAGCGCCTGCTGTACCACCACATCGGTGGCGACCATCAGGGCGCCGGGCACGGCCGCGACCCGCCACGGGTGGGCCGCGGCCCAGCGCCGTATCCGGCGGTCGTCACCGGCGCCCGCGCCCGGCCGGTCGCCGAGCACCGCGCCCGCGCCGCCGACCATGAAGAACAGCATCAGCGCGACCGACAACGCACCGGCCAGCACGCCGAGTCCGATTCCGTCGCCGATCGTGCCGAGTGCGAGGGTGACGCCGCCGCCCAGCGCACCGACTGCCGCGGCGGCGCGCCACGGCCCGAGCGTCGCCGCGGCGACGGCGAGCCGCCGCCGCTCGGCCTTCGAGATCTCACTGTTGTGGCTCATATGTCCACGGTCCGTCGCTCATCCCCGGGAACGCCATGGGGGATGCCCCTGACGCACCCCCCATCTCTTGACGCGGCAGAGCTCCAGGAGCATTATTCATCACATGATGAATTCCCTTGGGGTTGCCGTCCTGGCCCGCGGCCTCACTGTCGTACGAGGAGACCGCACCGTCCTGCGCGGCATCGACTTCACCGTCCCGCCCGGCCGGATCACCGGCCTGCTCGGACCGTCCGGCTGTGGCAAGTCGACCCTGATGCGCGCAATCGTCGGCACCCAGGCCAAGGTCACCGGGACCCTCGAAATCCTCGGCAAACCGGCGGGCGATGCCGCACTTCGCTCCCGTATCGGCTACGTCACCCAGGACCCGTCCGTCTATGACGACCTGACGGTTCGCCAGAACCTCGACTACTTCGCCGCCGTCCTGCAGCCAGGCCGTCGCCACCGCGACGCCCGGCGCGAACACGTCGCCCGCGCCATCGCCGACGTCGACCTCACCTCGCACGCCGACGCACTCGCCGGCCGGCTGTCCGGCGGCCAGCGCACCCGTGTCTCCCTCGCCGTCGCCCTGCTCGGCACACCCGAACTCCTCGTCCTCGACGAACCGACCGTCGGCCTCGATCCCGTTCTGCGCCGCGATCTGTGGGACCTCTTCCACCGCCTCGCCGACGAACGCGGCGCGGCGATCCTTGTCTCCTCCCACGTCATGGACGAGGCCGAGCGCTGCCACCGCCTGCTCCTGATGCGGGAAGGCGAGATCCTCGCCGAGGACAGCCCGGACTTCCTGCGCTCCCGCACCCGCTCCGCAACGGTCGAGGGAGCCTTCCTCCACCTGGTCGACGAGGCCAACGCCCGTCAGGCCAAGACCCGTCAGGCCGGCACCGATGAGGCCGACGCACTTCAGGAGAACGCCCGATGAGCACCGCACGCACCCTCGCCACCGCCACCCGCGTCCTGCGTCAGCTGCGCCACGACCCGCGCTCCATCGCACTGATGATCTTCGTGCCGTGCGTGATGCTCTTCCTGCTGCGCTATGTGTTCGACGGCAGCCCGCAGACTTTCGACTCCATCGGCGCCTCGCTGCTCGGCATCTTCCCGCTGATCACGATGTTCCTGGTGGCATCCATCGCGACCTTGCGCGAACGCACCTCAGGCACTCTGGAACGACTGCTCGCCATGCCGCTCGGCAAAGGCGACCTGATCGGCGGCTACGCCCTGGCATTCGGCCTCGTCGCCGTCGTCCAGTCCCTCCTCGCCACCGGCCTCGCGCTCTGGGCGCTGGGCCTGGACGTCATCGGCTCGCCCTGGCTGCTGCTGCTCGTCGCACTTCTCGACGCCCTGCTCGGTACGGCGCTCGGCCTCTTCGTCTCGGCCTTCGCGGCCTCCGAGTTCCAGGCCGTCCAGTTCATGCCGGCCGTGATCTTCCCGCAGCTGCTGCTCTGCGGCCTGTTCATTCAGCGCGAGAAGATGCAGCCCGTCCTGGAAGGCATCTCGAACGTCCTGCCCATGTCGTACGCCGTCGACGCCATGACCCAGGTCCTCGGCCACCCGGACGCCACCGCAGACTTCACCCGCGACGTCCTGATCGTCGCGGCCTGCGCGGTCCTGGTCCTCGCGCTGGGCGCGGCGACGCTCCGCCGCCGTACCGCCTAGTTCAGGGCGATGACGTCCCCGACCGCGAGCTGGTCGTAGAGCCACTTGGCATCCAGGGAACCCACTCCGATCATGCTTTTGGAGAAGCTCTTGTCCGAAGGGGACTGGGTGACGAACAAGCTGGTGCCATCAGGCCTGGACAGCTCCACCACCCAGCTCGCGTTGAGCATGTAGTCCCCCATGGCGATCGTCTCCGCGGGGACCTTGCGCTTCGGGGACTTGGACACAACTGTCAACCGGCCCGGGGCGACCTTGCCCAGGAACACGACCACCGAACGGGGCTGCACGCCGTCCTTGGTGACCGTCAGCGTCCCTGTGCCGCGCTCGATGGTGGCTGCCGGCGCCGGCACCGACACGGACGGGCTCGGCGGCACCGCCGCAGGCGACTGCCGCCCTTCGTGCCCCCTCATCAGCTGCGGCACCCCGACCGCGACACCGGCGATCAGCGCAACGGCCGCCGCCGTCGCCCCGACCACCCGCCGACGACGTCCACGCGCCTCGCCGCGCCGCCGGATCTGACCACCCGACAGCGACGGCTGCGCCTCCGCACCGGCAGCGAGGACACGCAGCGCGGAGTCGAGTCCGTCCCGCTCGCGACCGGTCTCAGACATGGCTGCCCTCCCTGTCGTCGGTAGGCTCCCCTGGAGACAACAACTTGGCGAGGGCGGCCCGGCCGCGCGACAGCCTCGCCTTGACCGTACCGGCCGGTGAACCTGTCTCCGCGGCGATCTGCTCAATGCTCAGATCGCAGAGATGATGCAGCACCACCGCCTGCCGCTGCGCCTCGGGCAGCTTCCGCAACGCCTCCACGAGCACGGTGTGTTCGGGCCCGGGCCCCGGCGTGCGGTCCGTCGGTGGATGGTGCCGCACCAGCTCCAGCCACCGCCGCGCCCGCCGCCAGCGACTGACCGCGAGGCGCATCGCGACCGTACGGATCCACGCCTCGGGAGCCGACTCCGCCAGAAATGAGGCACGCCGGTCCCAGGCCCGAACGAACGCCTCCTGGACCACGTCCTGCGCCTCGCCGTGATCGCCCGTCAACGCGTACAGCTGCCCCACAAGCCGGGGGAAGGCGCTCGCGTAGAAGGCGTCGAATTCCTCCTCCGTCACGAGCGGTAGGACAGCCCCGGCGCCTCGCCGGTTCCACGGAAAACCATCCCCGCCACAGGTGCAACCTGCCTCCCGTCCCATGCGTACAGAAGCCGGACCAACACGGCTGACCATCAGCTGACCCAGGGGGAACTCAATGCCACGACACATCAAGGCCGCCGTACTCGGCCTGATCTGCGCACTGTCGATCACCGGCTGCTCGGGCGCGGGCGGGACACCGGACGCCGTCGCGGCGCCACCGCGCCGGCCCGCCGCCAACTCCACCCCTGAAGCACCACGGCCCACGGCCACCCCACCGTCCGCCGCCACCCTCGGCCACCTGGCCAACGCCACCATCAACATCACCGACGGCCAGCACGTCGGCGTCGGCCTGCCGATATCGGTGACCTTCAAGCACCCGATACCCAAGTCCCAGCGCGCCGACGTGGAACGCCAACTCAAGGTCACCGCCAACCCTGGAGTCACCGGCGCCTGGGCCTGGATCAAGGACCACAATCTCCACGACGGCCAGCGCGTCGACTTCCGCCCCCGGACCTACTGGAAGCCGGGCACCCGGGTCACCGTCAAGGCCGGCGACTCCCTCTCCCGCTCCCTCACCATCGCCCGCTCCCTGGTGGCCACGGTCGATGTCCGCGCCCACCGGATGACCGTGGTCAAGGACGGCGCCACCCAGGCCATCCCCATCACCGCGGGCCGTCCAGGCCTGGACACCTGGAACGGCACGATGGTCGTCTCGGACAAGCAGCGCCGCGTATTCATGGACTCCCGAACCGTGAACCTCGGCGACGCCTATGCCGGCTACTACAGCTACGCCGTCCACCTCACCACTTCGGGCACCTACCTCCACGAGAACCCGAAGGCCAACACCTACGCCGGGCGCAGCAACGTCACCCACGGCTGCATCGGCCTCCCCTCCGACGGCACCGCCCGCCGCTTCTACGAGCAGATCATCCCGGGCGACGTCATCCGCGTCACCAACTCCAAGGACCAGGTCGCCTCCGGCAATGGCTACGGCGACTGGAACTTCTCCTGGTCCGAATGGCGCTCCCGCAGCGCCCTCTAGTCCCGGCGGCTCTTGTCAGTCCCGACGGCTCCCGTCAGGGCCCTGGCGTCCGAGGGCGCGGACCGGTGCTCACCCGTACCGCCCCTCGGACAGCCCGGCACAGCCACGCCCCCGGTGCGAGGATGACGGCACGTATCCCCACCGGCGAGGTGAACAGAGCCATGACCCAGACAGTCGCAGTCCTCGGCACGGGCAAGATCGGCGAAGCCCTGCTCAGCGGCATGATCCGCGCCGGCTGGCGCCCCGCCGATCTACTGGTCACCACCCGCCGCGCCGACCGCGCCGAAGAGCTTCGCACCCGCTACGGCGTCGAGCCCGTCAACAACGCCGAAGCCGCCAAGCGCGCTGACACCCTCATCCTGGCCGTCAAGCCCCAGGACATGGGCAAGCTCCTCGACGAACTCGCCCCGCACATCACCGCCGACCGCCTCGTCATCAGCGCCGCGGCCGGCATCACCACCTCCTTCATCGAGGAGCGCCTGACCGCAGGCACGCCCGTAGTCCGTGTCATGCCCAACACCCCCGTCCTCGTCGACGAGGGCATGTCCGTGATCTCCGCCGGCAGCCACGCAACCAGCGAACACCTCGCCCATGCCGAGGAGATCTTCGGCGGCGTCGGCAAGACCCTCCGCGTCCCCGAGTCCCAGCAAGACGCGGCCACCGCCCTGTCCGGCTCGGGTCCGGCGTACTTCTACTTCCTCGTCGAGGCCATGACCGATGCCGGCATCCTCCTCGGTCTCCCCCGCGCCCAGGCCCACGACCTGATCGTCCAGGCCGCCATCGGCGCCGCCGTGATGCTCCGCGACAGCGGCGAACACCCCGTCAAGCTCCGTGAAGCAGTCACCTCCCCCGCAGGCACCACGATCAGCGCCATCCGTGAACTCGAGAACCACGGTGTACGCGCCGCCCTCATCGCCGCCCTCGAAGCGGCTCGCGACCGCAGCCGTGAACTCGCCTCGGGCAACGGCTGACGATCGCCGCTACCCCGCCGCCGTGGCGCCACGGCGGCGGGAGCAGCCGCACCCCCTGTCTCCCGTCTGCGGCTACGCGGGCAGCAGCCCGATCGCCCGATAGGCGGCATCGACCCTCGGCCGCGCCATCCCCCTGGCCCGCTCGGCCCCCTTCCTCAGTACGTCATCGACGCGTCCCGGATCCGCCGCCAGCTCGGCATGCCGCTCCCTGACCGGCCTGAGCAGCTCCACCACCGCCTCGGCCGTGTCCTTCTTCAACGCTCCGTACGACTCATATACACCGGCCAACTCGTTCGGGTTCCCACCTTCGCAAGACGCCAGAATTTCGAGCAGATTCGCGATCCCTGGCCTGCTCTCCCGGTCGTACTCGACCTCGAGCCCGCTGTCCGTGACCGCTCGCATGATCTTCTTGCGCACCATGTCCGCGTCATCGAGCAGATAGACGATCCCGGCCCCGGACTCGTGCGACTTCCCCATCTTCGAGGTGGGGTCCTGCAGATCCATGACGCGCGCCGCCACCGGCGGATGCGTTGCCTTCGGCACCGTGAACGTATGCCCGTACCTCTGGTTGAACCGCACGGCCAGATCGCGGGTCAGCTCCACATGCTGGGCCTGGTCGTCACCCACAGGCACCTCATCGGCCCCGTACGCCAGGATGTCCGCCGCCATCAGCACCGGATACGTCAGCAGCGACACCCGCACACTCTGTCCGGTCGCCCGTGCCTGCGCGCTCTTCTCCTTGTACTGGATCATGCGCCGCAGTTCGCCGTCCGTCGCCGTGCACTCCAGCAGATAGGAGAGCCGCGCGTGCTCGTCCACATGACTCTGTACGAATACGGTGCACCGCTCCGGATCCAGGCCCGCCGCCAGCATGAGCGTCGCGGCCTGCCGACTGAGTCTGCGCACCCGCGCCGGATCGTGCTCCATGGTCAGCGCATGGAGGTCGACCACACTGAACAGCGCGTCCGACTGATGTTGATCGACCTCGACCCACCTGCACAGGGCTCCGAGGTAGTTGCCCAGGGTCAGATGCCCTGTCGGCTTGATACCGCTGAAGATCCGCGTCATCCCGCTCTCCGTCTCCTGATGGGAGCCGCCGCGTCGAGCGGCCGGACTCCCGGAGGGAGTAACGAGAACGGCCGCCGAAGCGGCGGCCGTTGAGTGCATGCGTAAGTGCCGGCCGCCGTCAGGCGGCCCACCACTGAAGGAAGCACGTACGCGTTGTCATGCGCTCGAGAGTACGCCGCCGGGCCCGAGGTTGACAGCACATACGGGCATCCGTAGTGTTCTCCGAGTTGTCCGACGTGAGCACCGACTTCGGCCGGTCCCCGGACAGCCATTCCGCAAGACCCACTACAAGCGAGCGACACTCCGTCGCCCGGCTTTCTGTGCGCTTTTGCGAAATGAGGAATCCGCGTTCGAATGGGCGCAGCCCCGATTAGCGTCGGGGGACAGGATTCCGCTAAAGTCTCACTCGTCGGAACGGCCCACCAGCCGGAAGGACAAACCCCGCTGACTGGGAGTCAGGCCCGAAAGGATCTGATAGAGTCGGAACCGCCGGAAAGCCGAAAGGCCGGAAAGCGAACCCCGCTCCGACGGGGAATCGGACACGAAAGAGTCTGATAGAGTCGGAAACGCAAGACCGAAGGGAAGCGCCCGGAGGAAAACCCCAGAAAATGTTCTGCGGGTGAGTACAAAGGAAGCGTCCGTTCCTTGAGAACTCAACAGCGTGCCAAAAGTCAACGCCAGATATGTTGATACCCCGGCCTGTTTCGGCAGGTTCGAGGTTCCTTTGAAAGTCCTGCTGCTGCTCTGCAGTGGCAGGCAATGACACAGCGAGGACGCTGTGAACAGTCGGTCTTATTCCGACCGGCTGTTCCGCTCTAAGTGGTGTTGATCCCGATCACGGGAGAACATTCATGGAGAGTTTGATCCTGGCTCAGGACGAACGCTGGCGGCGTGCTTAACACATGCAAGTCGAACGATGAAGCCCTTCGGGGTGGATTAGTGGCGAACGGGTGAGTAACACGTGGGCAATCTGCCCTTCACTCTGGGACAAGCCCTGGAAACGGGGTCTAATACCGGATAACACTCCTCCCTGCATGGGGAGGGGTTGAAAGCTCCGGCGGTGAAGGATGAGCCCGCGGCCTATCAGCTTGTTGGTGGGGTGATGGCCTACCAAGGCGACGACGGGTAGCCGGCCTGAGAGGGCGACCGGCCACACTGGGACTGAGACACGGCCCAGACTCCTACGGGAGGCAGCAGTGGGGAATATTGCACAATGGGCGAAAGCCTGATGCAGCGACGCCGCGTGAGGGATGACGGCCTTCGGGTTGTAAACCTCTTTCAGCAGGGAAGAAGCGAAAGTGACGGTACCTGCAGAAGAAGCGCCGGCTAACTACGTGCCAGCAGCCGCGGTAATACGTAGGGCGCAAGCGTTGTCCGGAATTATTGGGCGTAAAGAGCTCGTAGGCGGCTTGTCACGTCGGATGTGAAAGCCCGGGGCTTAACCCCGGGTCTGCATTCGATACGGGCTAGCTAGAGTGTGGTAGGGGAGATCGGAATTCCTGGTGTAGCGGTGAAATGCGCAGATATCAGGAGGAACACCGGTGGCGAAGGCGGATCTCTGGGCCATTACTGACGCTGAGGAGCGAAAGCGTGGGGAGCGAACAGGATTAGATACCCTGGTAGTCCACGCCGTAAACGTTGGGAACTAGGTGTTGGCGACATTCCACGTCGTCGGTGCCGCAGCTAACGCATTAAGTTCCCCGCCTGGGGAGTACGGCCGCAAGGCTAAAACTCAAAGGAATTGACGGGGGCCCGCACAAGCAGCGGAGCATGTGGCTTAATTCGACGCAACGCGAAGAACCTTACCAAGGCTTGACATATACCGGAAAGCATCAGAGATGGTGCCCCCCTTGTGGTCGGTATACAGGTGGTGCATGGCTGTCGTCAGCTCGTGTCGTGAGATGTTGGGTTAAGTCCCGCAACGAGCGCAACCCTTGTTCTGTGTTGCCAGCATGCCCTTCGGGGTGATGGGGACTCACAGGAGACTGCCGGGGTCAACTCGGAGGAAGGTGGGGACGACGTCAAGTCATCATGCCCCTTATGTCTTGGGCTGCACACGTGCTACAATGGCCGGTACAATGAGCTGCGATGCCGCGAGGCGGAGCGAATCTCAAAAAGCCGGTCTCAGTTCGGATTGGGGTCTGCAACTCGACCCCATGAAGTCGGAGTTGCTAGTAATCGCAGATCAGCATTGCTGCGGTGAATACGTTCCCGGGCCTTGTACACACCGCCCGTCACGTCACGAAAGTCGGTAACACCCGAAGCCGGTGGCCCAACCCCTTGTGGGAGGGAGCTGTCGAAGGTGGGACTGGCGATTGGGACGAAGTCGTAACAAGGTAGCCGTACCGGAAGGTGCGGCTGGATCACCTCCTTTCTAAGGAGCACTTCTTACCGGGCTTGCCCGGTCAGAGGCCAGAACACCGGCGAATGTCCGGTGCTGGTTGCTCATGGGTGGAACGTTGACTATTCGGCACGGTTTGCTGGCTTCACTAGTACTGCTTCGGCGTGGAACGTGAGAGTTGGTGGGTCGTGCCGGGCGCGCTGTTGGGTATCTGAGGGTGCGAGCGTGAGCTCGCCCTTCGCGATGCCGGCCCCAGTGAACTCGCTCGTGAGAGCGGGGTGGTGGGTGGCTGGTCGTTGTTTGAGAACTGCACAGTGGACGCGAGCATCTGTGGCCAAGTTTTTAAGGGCGCACGGTGGATGCCTTGGCACCAGGAACCGATGAAGGACGTGGGAGGCCACGATAGTCCCCGGGGAGCCGTCAACCAGGCTTTGATCCGGGGGTTTCCGAATGGGGAAACCCGGCAGTCGTCATGGGCTGTCACCCACTGCTGAACACATAGGCAGTGTGGAGGGAACGAGGGGAAGTGAAACATCTCAGTACCCTCAGGAAGAGAAAACAACCGTGATTCCGGGAGTAGTGGCGAGCGAAACCGGATGAGGCCAAACCGTATGCGTGTGATACCCGGCAGGGGTTGCGCATACGGGGTTGTGGGATCGCACTTCAACAGTCTGCCGGCTGTTGGGCGAGTCAGAAACCGTTGATGTAGGCGAAGGACATGCGAAAGGTCCGGCGTAGAGGGTAAGACCCCCGTAGCTGAAACATCAGCGGCTTGCTTGTGCGACACCCAAGTAGCACGGGGCCCGAGAAATCCCGTGTGAATCTGGCGGGACCACCCGCTAAGCCTAAATATTCCCTGGTGACCGATAGCGGATAGTACCGTGAGGGAATGGTGAAAAGTACCGCGGGAGCGGAGTGAAATAGTACCTGAAACCGTGTGCCTACAAGCCGTGGGAGCGTCGCTGTGTGTGCTTGCACATGCAGTCGTGACTGCGTGCCTTTTGAAGAATGAGCCTGCGAGTTTGCGGTGTGTTGCGAGGTTAACCCGTGTGGGGAAGCCGTAGCGAAAGCGAGTCCGAACAGGGCGATTCAGTAGCGCGCTCAAGACCCGAAGCGGAGTGATCTAGCCATGGGCAGGTTGAAGCGGAGGTAAGACTTCGTGGAGGACCGAACCCACCAGGGTTGAAAACCTGGGGGATGACCTGTGGTTAGGGGTGAAAGGCCAATCAAACTCCGTGATAGCTGGTTCTCCCCGAAATGCATTTAGGTGCAGCGTCGTGTGTTTCTTGCCGGAGGTAGAGCACTGGATAGGCGATGGGCCCTACCGGGTTACTGACCTTAGCCAAACTCCGAATGCCGGTAAGTGAGAGCGCGGCAGTGAGACTGTGGGGGATAAGCTCCATGGTCGAGAGGGAAACAGCCCAGAGCATCGACTAAGGCCCCTAAGCGTACGCTAAGTGGGAAAGGATGTGGAGTCGCAGAGACAACCAGGAGGTTGGCTTAGAAGCAGCCACCCTTGAAAGAGTGCGTAATAGCTCACTGGTCAAGTGATTCCGCGCCGACAATGTAGCGGGGCTCAAGCGTACCGCCGAAGTCGTGTCATTGCAGCAATAGGGCCAACGCCCGCTGTGATGGGTAGGGGAGCGTCGTGTGCCGGGTGAAGCCGCCGCGTAAGCGAGTGGTGGACGGTTCACGAGTGAGAATGCAGGCATGAGTAGCGATACACACGTGAGAAACGTGTGCGCCGATTGACTAAGGGTTCCTGGGTCAAGCTGATCTGCCCAGGGTAAGTCGGGACCTAAGGCGAGGCCGACAGGCGTAGTCGATGGACAACCGGTTGATATTCCGGTACCCGCTTTGAAACGCCCAGTATCGAGCCCATTAATGCTAAGGCCGTGAAGCCGCCCTGATCTCTTCGGAGTTGAGGGGAGTGGTGGAGCCGCCGGCCCAAGGTGGTAGTAGGTAAGCGATGGGGTGACGCAGGAAGGTAGTCCAGCCCGGGCGGTGGTTGTCCCGGGGTAAGGGTGTAGGCCGTGTGATAGGCAAATCCGTCACACATTAAGGCTGAGACCTGATGCCGAGCCGATTGTGGTGAAGTGGATGATCCTATGCTGTCGAGAAAAGCCTCTAGCGAGTTTCATGGCGGCCCGTACCCTAAACCGACTCAGGTGGTCAGGTAGAGAATACCGAGGCGTTCGGGTGAACTATGGTTAAGGAACTCGGCAAAATGCCCCCGTAACTTCGGGAGAAGGGGGGCCATCACCGGTGACGGCATTTACTGCCAGAGCTGGGGGTGGCCGCAGAGACCAGCGAGAAGCGACTGTTTACTAAAAACACAGGTCCGTGCGAAGCCGTAAGGCGATGTATACGGACTGACGCCTGCCCGGTGCTGGAACGTTAAGGGGACCGGTTAGTCACATTTCGGTGTGGCGAAGCTGAGAACTTAAGCGCCAGTAAACGGCGGTGGTAACTATAACCATCCTAAGGTAGCGAAATTCCTTGTCGGGTAAGTTCCGACCTGCACGAATGGCGTAACGACTTCTCGACTGTCTCAACCATAGGCCCGGTGAAATTGCACTACGAGTAAAGATGCTCGTTTCGCGCAGCAGGACGGAAAGACCCCGGGACCTTTACTACAGTTTGATATTGGTGTTCGGTTCGGCTTGTGTAGGATAGGTGGGAGACTGTGAACTCTGGACGCCAGTTCAGGGGGAGTCATCGTTGAAATACCACTCTGGTCGTGCTGGATGTCTAACCTGGGTCCGTGATCCGGATCAGGGACAGTGTCTGATGGGTAGTTTAACTGGGGCGGTTGCCTCCCAAAGGGTAACGGAGGCGCCCAAAGGTTCCCTCAGCCTGGTTGGCAATCAGGTGTTGAGTGTAAGTGCACAAGGGAGCTTGACTGTGAGACCGACGGGTCGAGCAGGGACGAAAGTCGGGACTAGTGATCCGGCGGTGGCTTGTGGAAGCGCCGTCGCTCAACGGATAAAAGGTACCCCGGGGATAACAGGCTGATCTTCCCCAAGAGTCCATATCGACGGGATGGTTTGGCACCTCGATGTCGGCTCGTCGCATCCTGGGGCTGGAGTCGGTCCCAAGGGTTGGGCTGTTCGCCCATTAAAGCGGTACGCGAGCTGGGTTTAGAACGTCGTGAGACAGTTCGGTCCCTATCCGCTGCGCGCGCAGGAGTCTTGAGAAGGGCTGTCCCTAGTACGAGAGGACCGGGACGGACGAACCTCTGGTGTGCCAGTTGTCCTGCCAAGGGCATGGCTGGTTGGCTACGTTCGGAAAGGATAACCGCTGAAAGCATCTAAGCGGGAAGCCTGCTTCGAGATGAGGACTCCCACCCCCTTGAGGGGTTAAGGCTCCCAGTAGACGACTGGGTTGATAGGCCAGATGTGGAAGCCGGGCAACCGGTGAAGCTGACTGGTACTAATAGGCCGAGGGCTTGTCCTCAGTTGCTCGCGTCCACTGTGTTAGTTCTGAAGCAACGAACTGTCGAGTCCCCTGTGGGGATTCCGGGTCGTACATCTTCATAGAGTTTCGGTGGTCATAGCGTTAGGGAAACGCCCGGTTACATTCCGAACCCGGAAGCTAAGCCTTTCAGCGCCGATGGTACTGCAGGGGGGACCCTGTGGGAGAGTAGGACGCCGCCGAACAATCATTGTGGGAAAGCCCCGCACCGTTATGGTGCGGGGCTTTTCTGCGTTTAGGGTCAAGGCATGCGCTATGACCTCGTCATCTTTGACAACGACGGAGTGCTCGTCGACAGCGAACCGATCTCCAACACCATCCTGGCCGGCTATCTCACCGAGCTCGGGCACCCCACCTCGTACGAGGACTCCCTCCGTGACTACATGGGCGCCGCTGTGCACCGTGTGCACGACCTTGTGCGGGAGCGGACCGGGCAGACGTTGCCCGCGGACTTCGACGAGACCCTGCACGCTCGCGTCTTTGCCGCTTTCGAGCGGGAGTTGGTCGCCGTCGACGGTGTGACCGAGGTGCTGGAAAAGCTGGTCGCGGACGGGGTGCCGTACTGCGTTGCCTCCTCCGGGAGCCATGAGCGGATCCGAGTCGGGCACCGGAAGACCGGGCTGGACCGGTGGTTCGAGGACGCCACCGTCTTCAGCGCGCAGGATGTGGGGCGCGGGAAGCCGGCGCCGGATCTGTTCCTCCATGCGGCTGAGCGGATGGGGGTGGCGCCGGAGCGTTGCGTCGTCGTGGAGGACAGTCCCCTCGGGGTGGCGGCGGCCAGGGCGGCCGGGATAGATGTGTACGGGTTCACGGCGATGACGGCTGCCGAGAAGCTCGATGGGGCCAAGGGGTACTTCGACGGGATGGCGGAGTTGCCTGCATTGCTCGTGTGATCGATCTACCCATGGGTAGATCGGCGGCCTACGCTGTGCGGCCATGACAGATGCGCGGTTGCGGCACGGGCGGGCTTCCTTGGCGTTGAGCTTCTTCGCGCAGGGGGTGGCCTTCGCCCTGCTCGTGACGCGTATCCCCGCCATCCAGGACCGGTACGGAATATCCGACGGCCTGCTGCCCGCTTTCCTGGCCGCAGTACCGATCCTCGCCGGTGTGGCGAGCGTGATCACCGAGCGGCTGGTGAAGCGGGTCACGCCGAGTGCGGTGCTCCGATGGGCTCAGCCCATGGTGCTGCTGGCGCTTCTCGGCGTGGCGGCCGGTAGCGAGATATGGCAGGTCGCCGTCGCGCTGGGCGGGTTCGGGCTGGCGGTGGGCGCGCTGGACGCGTCCATGAACATGCTCGGGGTCAGCCTGCAGCGGGCGTACGGGCGCAGCATCATGCTCGGCTTCCACGCCGCGTACAGCCTCGGCGGGATCGCGGGTGCCTCGCTCGCCTGGGTCGGCGCGCACTGGGACCTGTCGCTGCTCATGTCGTATCTGCCGGTGGTGCTGGTGCTGTTGCCGACGGCGCTGGTCGGGAGTCGGTGGTACGCGGACGGGGAACGGGCCGAACGGGATGTGGAGAAGGGTGGGGATGCGGAGAAGGGTGCGGGGGAGTGGCAGGCGGGCGCTTTCACGCTGCTGCTGCCGCTCTGTCTGGTGATGACCTTCGCTTACATCGGGGACTCGACCGTCTCGAATTGGAGCGCGAAGTACCTGCAGGACGTGCTGGGGAGCTCGGAGGAGCTCGCGACCGTTCCGTACAACGCCTATATGGTCACCACGCTGCTGGGCCGGGCAGTCGGGGATCTCGGCGTGCGGCGGTTCGGGGCGGTGGCGGTCGTGCGGTGCGGGACGGTGCTGGCCGCGGCCGGGTTCGGAGTGGTGGCCGTGGCACCGGGGGCCTGGGTGGGGATGCTCGGGTTCACCATGCTGGGGCTCGGGCTGTGTGTGATCGTGCCGCAGACATTCGCGGCGGCGGGGCGGTTGTTCCCGGGGGCGAGCGACGCGGCGGTGGCGCGGCTGAATGTCTTCAACTATGTGGGGTTCTTGATCGGGTCACCGTTGGTGGGCGCGCTGGGCGATGCATGGAGCTATCGGTGGGCGATGGTCGTGCCGATGGTGTTGGTGCTGGTGACGTTGTGGTACGTCAGATCGTTCGGGGCGGATACCGCCCGGTACGGTGGCGTGCATGAGCGGCCGCGGGTTGTTGATGTGGGACGAGGCGGTAACGAAGTATGACTTCGGGGACGGCCATCCGATGGATCCGGTGCGGCTTGCGCTGACCATGGGGTTGGTGCGGGCGTACGGACTGGATCGTGCGGTGGATGTGGTGGCCGCGAAGCCGGCCGGGGACTCGACGCTCAGACTCGTACACCGCGAGGACTATGTGGCGGCGGTTCGGGCCGCGTCTCTCAACCCTCGGGCGGCCGATCAGTCGTACGGGTTGGGGACGATGGACGATCCGGCCTTCGCAGGAATGCATGAGGCGTCGGCGCTGATCGCCGGGCAGTCGGTGGGGGCCGCGGAGGCGGTGTGGCGGGGTGAGGCCGAGCATGCGGTGAACTTCGCGGGCGGGCTGCACCATGCGATGCCGGGGTCGGCTTCCGGGTTCTGTATTTACAACGACGCGGCGCTGGCCATTGCCCGGTTGCTGGAGCTGGGCGTGGAGCGGGTCGCGTACGTGGATGTCGATGTGCATCACGGGGACGGGGTCCAGGCGGCGTTCTGGGAGGACCCGCGGGTGCTGACGGTGTCGTTGCACGAGCATCCGTCCACGCTGTTTCCGCAGACCGGGTGGCCGCAGGAGACCGGGGCCACCGGGGCGGGTGAGGGCAGTGCGGTGAATGTGGCGTTGCCGGCCGGGACGGGTGACGCGGGCTGGCTGCGGGCCTTTCATGCGGTGGTGCCGGAGCTGCTGGCGGACTTCCGGCCGCAGGTGCTGGTGACGCAGCACGGGGCGGATACGCACTTCGAGGATCCGCTGGCGCACCTGGCGGTGTCGCTGGATGCGCAGCGGGCGGTACAGGCGTCGTGTCATGCCCTGGCGCACCAGTACGTGGAGGGCGGCCGCTGGGTGGCGCTGGGGGGCGGGGGTTACGAAGTGGTGGATGTCGTACCGAGGTCGTGGACGCATCTGGTGGGGATCGCGGCGCATGCTCCGGTGGAGCCGGAGTCGGTGATTCCGTCGTCGTGGCGGGATGAGGTGTATGCGCGGACACGGCGGGTGGCGCCTGGGCGGATGACGGACGGGCGGGAGCCGGTGTGGCGGGAGTGGGAGGAGGGGTACGACCCGGCGGATCGGCTGGACCAGGCGGTGCTGGCTACACGGCGGGCGGCGTTTCCGTTGCGGGGCTTGTTGGCGTAGGGGGCGGCGCAGCGTCTTAGGTACCGGGCCGGGGCGTTGGGGCAGGACCGGGGCGCGGGTCGTAGCACCGCGCCGTGCGGCCATGCAGCTGTTACGCCAACTGTGGGTGGTATCCGCGCTTTTGGTCCGGAACCAGTACCGGTGCGGGAGCATCGACAGAGTGTTGAGCACCGGAGCGCTGCGGGCGCATCTGCTGGCGGCCCGGTTGGCCGGGACCGTGGCTACATCGCGGGAAGCGAGTCTGCGCAGCTATCGGCTCTTCGCCGCCAGAGATCCCCGGGTGACTCTCGGGCTTGATCCCGAATGGGCCTGGAGCGAGCGGGATTTGATCGCGCTGATGGCTGACAAGTGTGGGGTCTCCGGTGATCCCGAGCATGTCACCGGGCCCGATGTCATCGATCCGGAGCGGACGTTGGCCGGGCTCGCCGCGTTTGCCGAACGGCTTGGGGAGGTGGCCGCGCGGCGGGCGCCCGTGATGTTCGGGACCGGGCATCCGCATCGGCTCCTCGGGTTCTACGCCGGGCTGGCAGACGCTTTGTCGGCGGCAGGTTGCCTGGTACTCACCCCCGCGCAGGGGCGATGTGTCGACATAACGACCCGGTTCGGGGTACGCACGTACAACCTTGACTACGTACGAGGAGTCGCGCTGGTGCGGGAACCCGGCGCTCGGGGCGCCGGGAGTGCAACCGGCGCGCATACCCATTCACCGCTCCCGGTTCGGGTCGCCCTGGAGGGTGCGATGGAGGGTGGCGGGCCGCTGCCCGAGCTGGTGGTCGGGGACCACGGCTGGGTCTGCGGGGCAGGTCAGTTGGGGATTGAGGCCATCGGCCTGGCGGATACGGACGACCCCGCCCTCTTTGTCGGCGAGGCCGAGGGGCGCGTGTCCGTCGTCGTTCCGCTTGATGACGCAGTGCGGTCTGATTACTACCGACCGCTTACTCGCTATGTACTCAATCGAGCGTGTCTGTCACAGTAGGCGGCCGATGGCTGCTCCTCTTCCCCACTCGCACCACACGCCCCTAGTCTGGGGAGTGAGCGCACAGCGACGAAGAGTCACCGGAGGGGAAGCCGGTGCGCGTCGGGTGCGGAAGGTACAGGTGGGTCATGGCTGCTGGCAGCGAGAGGCCTCTCAACGAGGTCAAGTTTCTCACCGTGGCGGAAGTCGCCTCGGTGATGCGAGTGTCGAAGATGACCGTGTATCGCTTGGTACACAGTGGTCATCTGCCGGCCATCCGGGTGGGCAGGTCCTTCCGGGTGCCGGAGCAAGCGGTTCACGAGTATCTCCGCGAATCATTCGTGGGGGTGGAATCCGCATAGCCGGAGCCGGGCGAATCCCCTCGGATTACGTCCCTCACTCGGCGGCAGGTAGGCTAGGCCGACGTAGGTCGTGTGGGCCCAGACGCCCCGCACCGAGTGAAGAGAAGTGAGCGAGGGTAGTCGTGGGCTCTGTTATCAAGAAGCGGCGTAAGCGGATGGCCAAGAAGAAGCACCGCAAGCTGCTCAAGCGCACCCGCGTTCAGCGTCGCAACAAGAAGTAAGCGATCGCTGTACGTGTCTCTGCGGCCCTTCCACCTGCACGGTGGGAGGGCCGCGGTGCGTTTCCGGGTGGCCAAAGGAGCGGTCGTGGCAAAAGTGCGCCGTGCGGTCATCACAGCGCAACACGTAACCGCTACGGTGACGCTTGAGAGTGGACCTAGGCGGACCTGCGGACCTAAGGAAGGCGCTGATCTTGGGGAAGGTCGTGCTCGTCACCGGAGTGGCCCGGCAGCTCGGAGGCCGACTCGTTCGGCGTATCCAGCGGGATCCCGAGGTGGACCGGGTGATCGGGGTCGATGCGGTGGGGCCCGAGCATCATCTTGGCGGGGCCGATTTCGTCCGTGCTGATATCCGCCAGCCCGCCATCGCGCGCGTGCTCGCCGAACATGCCGTCGACACCGTCGTGCACATGGATGTCACCGGTACGCCGCTGGGCACCGGCGGCCGTGCGACGGTGAAGGAAACCAATGTCATCGGCACCATGCAGCTGCTGGGTGCCTGCCAGAAGTCGCCGACCGTGAAGCGGCTGGTCATCAAGTCCAGTACGAGTGTGTACGGCTCCGCGCCCCGCGACCCGGCGGTCTTCAACGAGACCACGCCACCCAAGTCGCTGCCGAGCGGTGGGTTCGCCAAGGACACGGTCGAGGTCGAGGGGTACGTACGGGGCTTCGCGCGGCGGCGGCCGGATGTGGCCGTGTGCGTACTGCGCTTCGCGAACATCCTCGGGCCGTGCGCCGACTCTCCGCTCGCCGAGTTCTTCTCGCTGCCCGTCATGCCGACCGTCTTCGGCTACGACCCGCGGCTGCAGTTCGTCCACGAGGACGATGTGATCGATGTGCTGCGGATCGCCCTGCACGAGCCGCGGCGCGGCACGCTCAACAGCGGCACGTTCAATGTCGCGGGTGATGGTGTGCTGCTGCTCTCGCAGTGTTCTCGGCGGCTGGGGCGGCCGACGATGCCGATTCTGCTGCCTGCGGTCACCTGGGTCGGCTCCGCGCTGCGTACGATCGGCATCACGGACTTCTCGCCCGAACAGATCCGGCTGCTCACGCACGGCCGGGTGGTGAGCACCTCTCAGATGCGCGACACACTCGGGTTCGTGCCGAAGTACACAACAGCGGAGACCTTCGCGGACTTCGCACGCAGCCGCGGGCCGGGGCTGCTGCCGCCGGACGCGCTCGCCAGGGCTGTGGACCAGGTGGCCGGGGTACTGCCGTCGGCAGGCAGTACGAGCACGACGGCCGCGGGCAAGGCGCGGGACTAATGCGATCGATTCACTCGATCGAGTAGGACGACCATGAAGACGACTCAGAGCGACGCCGAATAAGGAGCGCAGCCAACGATGGCGGACGCCAAGGTCATTCCGTTCGACGACGACCGTTCGCGCGGCAGCGCGCAGCGCTCGGCGCGGCGGCGCCCCGCGGGGGGCAACCGCCGGAAGGCCGAGCCCGCGGCGGTGCGCGAGGTTCCGGTCAGCCCGCTGCCGGGGCAGCAGAAGGACGGGGAGCGCCGGGGATCGGCGCGGGCCGCCGAGGCGGGCCAGGAGCCTCTCACGAGCCAAGAGCCGGCGGCCGCAGGCGGCTGGGAGCGGCGGATCGCCGGCGGCCTGGCGTTTCTGCGGCGGCGTGTCACCGGTGATTACGAGGTCGATGAGTTCGGTTACGACAAGGAGCTCACCGAGCAGGTCCTGATGTCGATGGTCCGGCCGCTGTACGAGAAGTACTTCCGGGTCGAGGTGAAGGGCATCGAGAACATCCCGTCCGAGGGCGGGGCGCTGGTGGTGGCCAACCACTCCGGGACGCTTCCGCTGGACGGGCTGATGATGCAGGTCGCCGTCCACGACAACCATCCGGCCAACCGGCATCTGCGGCTGCTCGCCGCGGATCTGGTCTTCATGCTGCCGGTGGTCAACGAACTGGCCCGCAAGGCCGGGCACACCCTGGCGTGCGCGGAGGACGCGGAACGGCTGCTGCAGCGCGGCGAGGTCGTCGGCGTGATGCCGGAGGGCTTCAAGGGCATCGGCAAGCCGTTCAGCGACCGTTACAAGCTTCAGCGGTTCGGGCGGGGCGGGTTCGTGTCGACGGCGCTGCGGGCAGGGGCGCCGATTGTGCCGTGCTCGATCGTCGGGGCCGAGGAGATATACCCGATGATCGGCAACGCGAAGACGCTGGCGCGGCTGCTTGGGTTCCCGTACTTCCCGATCACGCCGACGTTTCCGTGGCTGGGGCCGCTGGGCGCGGTGCCGTTGCCGACGAAGTGGACGATCCAGTTCGGCGAGCCGATCCCGACGGACGGGTATCCGCCGGAGGCGGCGGAGGACCCGATGTTGATGTTCAATCTGACGGATCAGGTACGGGAGCAGATTCAGCACACGCTGTACAAGCTGCTGGTGCAGCGCCGGTCTGTCTTCTTCTGACGCGTTTCTTCTGAAGATACGATTCAGCTGGACGTACGAAGGTGGGCACCCCCGTAAAGGGGTGCCCACCTTCGCGTATGTACCGGCCTGCTAATCGTCCTCGCTGTCGAGCCCGAGGCCCGGCAGGATCCCCGGCAACAGCGGCGGGATCGTGACGTCCGGCGTCGGCTGTGCGGAGTTGTTGCCCGTCGGGGACGGCGTGGTGCCGCTCGACGGGTGCTCGAACAGGCCACCCGTGTTCCCACCGAGCAGGCCGTCGTCCGCCGTGCTGCCCGAACCGGACGGACGAGGATTGCCGCTGTCTGCCGTACGGCCGTCGCCGGTGGCCGGTGAGGACGGTGTCGTACGGCCCGGGCCCCAGCTGTTGCTGGAGCCCTGGGTGGCGCCGGGGCGCTGGGAGCCGCGGCCGCCCTTTTCCGGGACGCGTGGCAGCAGCGTCTCCAGCGGGCCGACCTCCTGGTCTATGGCGTCGAAGACAGAGCTCACTTCGTCGCCGACGTCGGTCAGCTGGGCGGGCAGCCGGTCGCGGAGCCCGTTCCAGGCGTCGCGGTGGGACCGGGAGAACGAATCGAGTCTCGCCATCGGGCCGAGGGAGCCGTCTCTCTCGTACGCCTCGTGGAGCAGGCGGTGGCCCTCGGTGGCGTCGTGTCTCATACCGTTGAGCGCGCGGCGGACCTCGCCCAGCGACTCGTGGTCCATGGCGCCCGCCCGGCCGCGTTCCATCAGTCGGCGAGCCTCGCTGAGTCGGGTGGAGGCATGGTCCAGGTAGAGCCCGCCGCGGTCGGAGTCGTCGTCCGCCATGCCAAGCTTGAAATCTTCCATGCCACGCTTCAGCCCGTACAGCGAGTCACCGGGAAGGGCGTCGGAGCTGGCTGCGGCCACTCCGCTGAAGGCTCCCGCGGCTACACCGACGGTGAGACCACCGGCTGCGAGGCCCTTGGACCAGCGGGAGCGTGGTCGCATTTTCCGGAGCGGGGAGGCCCGATGGGCGCCGCGGCCGGCTGTCCGCTGCTCGGGCACCGTAGGGCCCGCGGACGCACCCCCCGCGGCGAACATCTCTTCCATGGCGGCCACGAGCTGTGCTCGCTGCACCACTTTGACCTCGGGGTCCATCTCCGGTTTCGGCAGCTCGCCGAGCCCGTTCGCCAGAGCCAACAGCCGTCCGTGCTCGGTCGGTTCGACCGACTCTTCGGGCTGCTCGGCCGCCTGATCTTCCAAAGCCTGGGCGAAGGCGTTCGCCCGCCGGCGCGCCGAAACGTTCGCGATCACTGGCGGCACCTCCTCTCGTCATGACGATCGACTCCCCTGGGGGTCCGGATGGTTGCACGCCTTGAACACATCCACACGATCGAGTGAGTGGCTGTGGGCATGGCGTGACCACAGGGAGCCTGCATCCCGAACAACGAGCGTCGCGGCACTTGGGTTACGCACGAAGGATGATGTGACCAGTGCGTCATCAAGGCGTCACCGATGGTGAGTTGGGGGTCGGTCAGCGGGCGTCGTCGGGGAGGAGCCGGGCCAGTGTGCGCACCGCCCGGTATTGGAGGGTCTTGATCGCGCCCTCGTTCTTGCCCATCACCCTGGCTGTCTCGGCGACCGAGAGGCCCTGCAGGAAGCGCAGGGTCACGCATTCCTGCTGCTGAGGGTTGAGCTTGCGGACCGCGTCCAGCAGTGCGGCGTTCGACAGGGACTCGAGGACCGAGTCCTCCGGGCTGCGCTCGACCTCATTGGCGTCGAGCATCTCTCCGGTGGTGACTTCCAGCCGGAAGCGGCTGGACTTGAAGTGATCGGCCACCAGATTGCGGGCGATCGTGACCAGCCAGGCGCCGAAGTCGCGGCCCTGCCAGGTGAAGGTGGAGATACGGCGCAGGGCGCGCAGGAAGGTCTCGCTGGTGAGGTCCTCCGCCGTCGCCTTTCCGCCCACGCGGTAGTAGATGTAGCGGTAGACGGTGTCGCTGTACTGGTCGTAGAGGCGGCCGAAGGCGTCGGCCTCGCCCGCCTGGGCGCGCTCGACCAGGTCCATCATGCGGGCGCTGTCGCTGTCGGCGCTGGGCCGACGGGCGGTGGTCGAGGAGCCGGTGGCGCCCCGACCGCCCCGTCTGCCGACCTCGCGCCCGTCGCCCGACCGCCGCCCCTCAACGACGGCGCTGCGCCCCGGCACCTTCTCGATGCCGTCGGCCAGGGCATAGCAGGGGGCGGCCGGGCCGCTTGTGGCAAGGCGGGGCATGGCGAATGCGGGGACGGCGTACGCGGTGGGGACGAAGCCGCGCAAGTGGTCGAGGACCGCTGCGCGCAGCGTAGCCAGGCCCGAGGCGTCAACCCCGACGTGTGGGTACACGGGACTCCCAGAGGCAGAGCTTCCATCACGTGCAGTGCGGGACCTTTCACCCGTCGTGGGGACTGGTGGGGTCCGTCATGCGTCTGAGGAGAATAACGCTTCGTACAGGCGTTGCTACACCCAGTTGCTCAAATCGTCGTTTCCGTCGCTTCTGTTACGTCTAGACGACGGATCAAGTCGCATATTGTGAGCACTTGTTGATCGAATTGCTTCGTGATCTGTCGTGTCGCGCGGTGGATTGTGCCCGACACGCGGCAACAGGACTGGCGGGAGCGCCCAGGGGTATGAGGCAGGATTGCCCGCGGAAAGCGCTGTCGTCGCCAGGTCGGCGTCGCCGTACGTGTCGGCGTCGTGCGGGAGTCGCAGGAGTCGGGGTCGGCGCAGGAGTCGGAGCGGCGGCGTGCGAGCCCTGCGTCAACGGCGGCGGCGGTGCAGGGCGACCGCGGCCGCGGTGCCGCCCGCGATGGCGCCCACACCGGCTGCCGCCGGGATGCCGACCTTGGCGGCCTTGCGGCCGGTCCGGTAGTCGCGCAGCCGCCACTCACGCGCTCGCGCGTACTTGCGGAGCTTGGTGTCCGGGTTGATGGCGTACGGATGCCCCACCAGTGACAGCATCGGGATGTCGTTGTGCGAGTCGCTGTACGCCGCACAGCGGGTCAGTTCCAGGCCCTCGGCGGCGGCCAGCGCGCGTACGGCCTCGGCCTTTGCGGGGCCGTGCAGCGGCTCGCCCACGAGCTTTCCGGTGTACACGCCGTCGAGGGACTCGGCGACAGTGCCCAGCGCGCCGGTCAGGCCGAGGCGGCGGGCGATGATCGTCGCGGTCTCGACGGGGGCCGCGGTCACCAGCCAGACCTTCTGCCCGGCGTCGAGGTGGGCCTGGGCGAGAGCGCGGGTGCCGGGCCAGATGCGGTCGGCCATGTACTCGTCGTAGATCTCCTCCCCGATCGACATCAGCTCGGAGACGCGGTGGCCCTTCACGATGGACAGGGCGGACTCGCGGACGTCCTGCATATGTTCCGGATCCTCGACTCCGGCGAGCCGGAACCAGGTCTGCTGCCAGGCGAACCGGGCCAGTTCACGGCGCTGGAAGAACTTCCGCTTGTACAGGCCGCGGCCGAAGTGGAAAATCGCGGCGCCCTGCATCACGGTGTTGTCGAGGTCGAAGAAGGCGGCGGCCCGGTCGTCCCCGGCGACGGGGAAATCCGGTTCGGCGGTCGGGGCAGTGTCGTCCTGCGCTTCGAGTGCCTCGAACTGCTGCGACGACTTGCGCGCTGCCTCGGCTGCTGCCTCGCCTGCGAGCACGCTCCGCGCGGTGGCGGAGCGCCTACGGGGGGTGAGCCATCCCAGTGCGGCCATGTCGTGAGCATAGCCAGTGTGTTCGGTACTTCCCGACCCCACGGGATGCGTTGACGTGAACTCTCCGCGACCAGCCCGTTAAACAGGCGATTCGGGCGTACGGGACGCGTGCCGTATCTCTGCGGCGCGGGCGGAGAATGGGCACATGAGTCCTGTGCTGCGACGAACGAAGAAGAAGGCCGGCGAGCGGGTGGTGACGCTGATCGGGAAGCCGGGGTGTCACCTCTGTGACGACGCGCGGGCCGTGGTCCAGGAGGTGTGTACCGAGACCGGTGCGTCCTGGGAGGAGAAGGACATCACCCAGGACGAGGCGCTGCACCGGGCGTACTGGGAGCAGATTCCGGTCGTCCTGGTCGACGGCGAGCAGCACACCTTCTGGCGCGTGGATGCGGGACGACTGCGCCGCGCACTGGGGGCGTAACCGCCACGCCGGATACCATCGGGGTCGTTTTGCTCGGGCTTTCCGAAGCGGTCCGGGCTCTATCGGGACGCGATGCGGACAGGGCACAGTAAGCGGTCTCGGGGGCGTATTCGTGAGGAGTGTGTACGGCTTTGCCCCCTTCGGGTCTTCAATGGACCGGTGCGGTCCGCGGTTCCAGGGTCGCGCGATCGGATGGCGTGACCCCGGTCACTTTGCACGGACAAAACGGACACCATCTTTGTGCACGCGTTCACAAAGACATAGCCTGCATTCGACGGGGCGGTCCTGTGTCATATGGCCGCCTGCAGCCTCGCTCATCCCGCAGGAGCACCGTGGCAACTGGCCGAAATCACCGACCGGCGACCCGTAGCCGAGGAATCCCCGAGGCCACCGTCGCCCGACTTCCGCTGTACCTGCGCGCCCTGACCGCGCTGTCCGAGCGGTCCGTCCCCACGGTCTCGTCGGAGGAACTCGCCGCCGCCGCCGGAGTCAACTCCGCGAAGCTGCGCAAGGACTTCTCCTACCTGGGCTCGTACGGGACACGCGGTGTCGGCTACGACGTCGAGTACCTCGTCTACCAGATCTCGCGCGAGCTCGGTCTGACGCAGGACTGGCCCGTGGTCATCGTCGGTATCGGTAACCTCGGCGCCGCGCTCGCCAACTACGGCGGTTTCGCCTCCCGGGGTTTCCGGGTCGCCGCGCTGATCGACGCCGACCCGGAGATGGCCGGGAAGCCGGTCGCCGGGATGCCCGTCCAGCACACGGACGAACTCGAGAAGATCATCAGCGACAACGGAGTGTCGATCGGTGTCATCTCGACGCCCGCCGGCGCCGCGCAGCAGGTGTGCGAGCGGCTGATCGCGGCCGGTGTCACCTCGATCCTCAACTTCGCCCCCACCGTCCTCTCGGTGCCCGACGGCGTCGATGTGCGCAAGGTCGATCTCTCGATCGAGCTGCAGATCCTCGCCTTCCACGAGCAGCGGAAGGCCGGCGAGGAAGCCGAGGCCGCAGGCCGGAAGGGACCCGACGGGGACATGCCCGCCGTGATGCCGGCATGAGTCTCCTGGTCGTCGGGCTGAGCCATCGCAGCGCGCCGGTGAGCGTGCTGGAGCGGGCCTCGCTGTCCGCTGATGCGCAGGTCAAGCTGTTGCAGGACACCCTCGCCGCGGAGCCCGCGGCCGAGGCGGCGGTGCTGGCCACCTGTAACCGCATCGAGCTGTACGCGGACGTGGACAAGTTCCACGCCGGTGTCGCCGAGCTCTCGACCCTGCTCGCACAGCACAGCGGGGTGGGGCTCGAGGAGCTCACTCCGTATCTCTATGTGCACTACGAGGACCGGGCCGTGCACCACCTCTTCTCGGTGGCCTGCGGTCTGGACTCCATGGTTGTCGGCGAGGGGCAGATCCTCGGGCAGATCAAGGACGCTCTCGCGCTCGGGCAGGACCTGCACACCGCGGGCCGTCTGATCAACGACCTGTTCCAGCAGGCCCTTCGTGTCGGCAAGCGCGCGCACAGCGAGACCGGGATCGACCGGGCCGGGCAGTCGCTCGTCACCTTCGGTCTCGAGCAGCTCGCCGCGGGCGCCACCGTCGAGGCATGGGCGGCGGACAAGCGGGTGCTGGTCATCGGTGCCGGCTCGATGTCCTCGCTCGCCGCGACGACGCTGGCGCGCCTGGGTGTACGTGAACTCGTCATCGCCAACCGGACGCTGGAGCGCGCGGAGCGACTGGCCGCGGTGCTGACGGAGCCGGGCGGGGTGAGCGTGCACGCCGTGTCCATGGCCGATGTTGCCGACGAACTGACACGTGCCGATGTGGCGGTGTCCTGCACCGGTGCGACGGGTCTGGTCCTGACGGCCGAGTCCGTTGCCGCGGCGCTCGCGGAGCACGTGGTGCCGGTGGCGGTCCCGGTGGCGGGTAACGACCTGCGGGCGCCGGACGGCAGTCTGGTGGCCCGCCTTGCCGCGGCCGCGGCGCGCGACGGCCGCGTGGCCGACAAGTCGGCTGCGGGGGGCTCGGACGCGGCGGACCGCGAACCGTCCGCCCGGATCACGGACCCGGCCGACCCCGTCGGCGCGGATGCGCCGGGTGTGGATGGTCCGGCCGGCCTCGGCGCCGCGGTGGACCTCGACGAAGCCGCCGGGGCCTGCCCCGTCGGGCTCGGCGACGGGCCCGGGCCCGATGCGCTTGCGCAGCACCAGGCGTGGGTCGACAACGCGCCCCGGGGCACCCGGGTCGCCGGAGCCGTGCACGCGCGGGGCGCCACAGCCACCGCGCCCGTCCGGCTCGCGCTGCTCGACCTCGCCATGCCCCGTGACATCGACGGTGCCGTCCACCGGCTCGCCGGCGTACGGCTCGTCGACATCGAGTCGCTCGCCGAGGCCTCCGCCGACGCCCCGATGGCCGCCGACGTGGACCAGGTGCGCGGCATCGTCTCCGACGAGGTGGCCGCCTTCGGCGCCGCCCAGCGCGCCGCGCACATCACTCCGACCGTCGTCGCTCTGCGCACCATGGCCGCCGATGTCGTCGCCGGTGAGGTCGCTCGGCTCGAGGGCCGCCTACCCGACCTGGACGACAAGGAGCGCGCCGAGATCACCCAGACCGTGCGCCGCGTCGTCGACAAGCTCCTGCACGCGCCCACCGTGCGGGTGAAGCAGCTGGCCAGCGAGCCCGGTGGCGCCGGGTACGCGGACGCGCTGCGGACACTCTTCGACCTCGACCCGGAGACGGTCGCCTCCGTCAGCCGGGCCGACCTGAATGACGCCGACGTCAAGAACCGAGGGCGAGTATGACCGAGAGGGCACTGAGGCTCGGGACCAGGCGCAGCAAGCTGGCCATGGCCCAGTCCGGGCAAGTGGCTCAGGCAGTGCGCCAGTTGACCGGCCGTGCCGTCGAGCTTGTCGAGATCACCACGTACGGGGACACCTCCCGTGAGCATCTCGCGCAGATCGGCGGTACGGGGGTCTTCGTCACCGCATTGCGGGACGCCCTGCTGCGGGGTGACGTCGACTTCGCCGTTCATTCGCTGAAGGACCTGCCCACCGCGCAGCCCGACGACCTGGCGCTGGCGGCCGTGCCGCTGCGCGAGGACCCGCGGGACGTGCTGGTCGCGCGCGACGGACTGACGTTCGACCGGCTGCCGAACGGCGCCCGGATCGGCACCGGTTCGCCGCGCAGGATGGCGCAGCTCAACGCGTACGCGCGCACCCATGGCATGGCGATCGAGACTGTGCCGATCCGCGGCAATGTCGATACGCGGATCGGATATGTACGGAGCGGGGAGCTGGACGCCGTGGTTCTTGCCGCGGCCGGGCTCAACCGCATCGGCAGGATCGACGAGGTCACCGACTTCCTGGCGGTCGACTTCGTCCTGCCCGCCCCCGGCCAGGGGGCATTGGCGATCGAGTGTGCCGCGGTCAACGCGGACCTCACCGCCGCACTCGCCGAGCTCGACGACCCGTACACACGGGCCGCCGTGACCGCCGAGCGTTCCCTGCTCGCCGCCCTGGAGGCCGGCTGCACCGCACCTGTGGGTGCGCTGGCCGACCTGCTGGCCGACGGACAGGTTGTCACCGAAATGCGCCTGCGCGGCGTCGTCGGCACGACCGACGGCTCGACGCTGGTGCAGTTGTCCACCACCGGTCCTGTACCCACGTCGCACAGCGACGCAGTCGCGCTCGGTCGCGAACTCGCGTCCGAGATGCTCGCCAAGGGTGCGGCCGGTCTTATGGGGGAGCGAGCACGTTGAGCCCCACCAACCTTCCGGCCCTTCCTGCACACGGACACGGGCACGTCACCTTCCTCGGCGCCGGACCCGGCGACCCCGGACTGCTGACACTGCGCGCCGTCGAGGCGCTCGCGGGTGCGGACGTACTGATCGCCGAGCCAGAGGTGCTCGACGTGGTACGCAGCCATGCGCGAGCGAGCGTAAGCACGCCTGAACTGACGGTTGTTGACGACGCGTCAACAGCCGCCGGGATCCCCGTCCTCAGGGATGCGGCCAATCTTGTCATGGAGGCCGCAAGGGTCGGCAAGCGGGTCGTCCGCGCAGTCTCCGGCGACCCGGGCCTCGACGGAAACGCAGGTCAGGAGATGCTCGCGTGCGCCGCGGAGGGGATTCCCTTCGAGGTCGTGCCGGGTGTCGCCACGGCGGTAGGCGTGCCCGCTTACGCCGGTGTGCCGCTGCGCGACGCGCAGGGCGCCGACGTCCGTTTCGTCGACGCCCGTAGCGCGAGTGAGCGGTGCTGGACCGAGGTCGGCGCGAGCGACGGCACGGTCGTCGTCTCCGCGACGCTGGAGACGGTCGCCGCGGCGGCGTCCGAGCTGGTGGCCGCGGGCCGCAAGCCGGACACCCCGCTGACCGTGACTGTCGCCGGTACGACGACGCGGCAGCGGACCTGGTCCGCGACGCTGGGGACGATCGCGCAGGTCCTGAAGCAGGCGAAGGTACTGCCCTCCCCACAGGGGCACCGGCCGGTCATAGCGGTGGTCGGTGAACGCAGCTCCGCCGCCCAGCGGGACCAGCTCTCGTGGTTCGAGTCCAAGCCGCTCTTCGGCTGGAAGGTGCTCGTGCCGCGGACCAAGGAGCAGGCGGCATCGCTCTCCGACCAGCTGCGGAGCTATGGAGCCGTGCCGCACGAGGTGCCGACGATCGCCGTCGAGCCGCCGCGGACGCCCCAGCAGATGGAGCGGGCGGTCAAGGGCCTGGTGACGGGCCGCTACGAGTGGATCGCTTTCACGAGCGTGAACGCCGTGAAGGCGGTGCGGGAGAAGTTCGAGGAGTACGGGCTCGACGCGCGCGCTTTCGCGGGGATCAAGGTCGCCGCGGTGGGCGAGCAGACCGCTGCCGCGCTGGTTGATTTCGGTGTCAAGCCTGATCTGGTGCCCAGCGGGGAGCAGTCGGCCGCCGGTCTGCTGGAGGACTGGCCGCCGTACGACCCGGTCTTCGACCCGATCGACCGGGTCTTCCTGCCACGTGCGGACATCGCCACCGAGACGCTGGTGGCCGGCCTCATCGAGCTGGGCTGGGAGGTCGACGACGTGACCGCGTACCGGACGGTGCGGGCGTCGCCGCCGCCGGCGGATACGCGCGAGGCCATCAAGGGCGGTGGGTTCGACGCGGTGCTGTTCACGTCGTCGAGCACTGTGCGGAATCTGGTGGGCATAGCCGGCAAGCCGCACAACGTGACCGTGATCGCGTGCATCGGTCCGGCGACCGCCAAGACGGCGGAGGAGCACGGGCTGCGGGTGGACGTGCTGTCGCCGGAGCCGTCGGTGCACAAGCTGGCGGAGGCGCTGGCGGAGTTCGGCGCGCAGCGTCGGGCGGCGGCGGTGGAGGCGGGCGAGCATGTGACGCGTCCGAGCGAGCGGCGTCCTGGCGGTCGCAGGCGCCGTACGACGTAGTTCGGTGCGGGGGCGGGGTGCGGGTCGCCTTCAGGGCGTTTCCCCACCCCGCCCCTTCCCGTACTGGGGCAAGCCCCAGGCCTCGGTACGGCCTTCGGCCGTGTCCTCAATCGCCGGACGGGCTGGGTTTCCCGGACATGCTTGAGGCGCGGGAGCCGGGGCCGAGCCCCGGTAGTGCCCGCCCGGGCCCGACACCCTGTCGGCAATCGCGCACCCCCACCCGGCGTAGCGTTGCCCCTATGACTGCGTACGGATCCTTTCCCGGCGCGCGGCCGCGGCGGCTGCGCACGACCCCCGCGATGCGGCGCATGGTCGCCGAGACGCGGCTCCACCCCGCCGATCTGATCCTGCCCGCCTTCGTGCGGGAAGGGATCAGCGAGCCCGTGCCCATTTCCGCGATGCCCGGCGTCGTCCAGCACACCCGCGACACCCTGCGGAAGGCGGCCGCCGAGGCGCTTGAGGCCGGGGTGGCCGGGATCATGCTGTTCGGGGTGCCTGAGGACGCGAAGAAGGACGCAGCAGGGACCGCGGGGACGGATCCGGACGGGATTCTGCAGGTCGCGATCCGGGATGTGAAGGCCGAGGTCGGTGACGAGCTCGTGATCATGTCCGATCTCTGTCTGGACGAGTACACCGATCATGGGCACTGCGGGGTGCTGGACGCCGAAGGGCGCGTCGACAACGACGCGACGCTCGAGCGGTACGCCGAGATGGCCCAGGTCCAGGCCGACGCCGGTGTCCATGTCGTGGGGCCCAGCGGGATGATGGACGGCCAGGTCGGCGTCATCCGCGATGCGCTGGACCAGACGGGACACGAGGACGTGTCGGTCCTCGCGTACACCGCCAAGTACTCCTCCGCCTTCTACGGGCCGTTCCGGGAGGCCGTCGGGTCCTCGCTGCGCGGTGACCGCAAGACGTATCAGCAGGACCCGGCCAACCTCCGGGAGTCACTGCGGGAGTTGGCGCTGGACCTGGCCGAGGGCGCCGACATGGTGATGGTCAAGCCCGCGGGTCCGTATCTCGATGTGCTGGCGAAGGTCGCGGACGCCGTGGACGTGCCGGTCGCCGCATACCAGATCAGCGGTGAGTACGCGATGGTCGAGGCCGCCGCCGAGAAGGGCTGGATCGACCGCGACAAGGCGATTCTGGAGACCCTGCTCGGCATCAAGCGGGCCGGCGCGAGCATGATCCTGACCTACTGGGCGACCGAGGTCGCCCGGGGCTGCTAGCTCTCGAGAAGCAGTTCCCAGTGTGCTTCGACAGCCTGCCGCTGACGTCCTCCTGTGCACGACAGCGGTGACGGGCGGCCCTGCGTGGGCGACCCGTACCGCGAGTCGGGGCGCGGCCTGTTGCCGACGGACGCGCCGGCCGACGCCTGGGGTGTCGGCCGGCGTGATCCGGGCAAGGTGGTGTGGTGCGCGTTCACCTGGCCTTGAGCCGGGAGTGCCGGTTCAAGGCCGGGTGACGCTGCGGCCGGTGTCTACGAAGCGTCGAGCACGGTGCCGGTCAGTGCCGGGCCGTGCGGCTCGCCCTCGTCGTCGGTGGGCTGGAGGCCCACGTACTCCGTCGGCTCGGCCACCTGGTCGCGGACCGTGGGCACGGTCACCTCCGCACTGGTCTTCCCGGCCGGTACGGACACCCACAGGTTGGCGTGCTCCAGCTGGGACAGGGGGACTTCACCGCCGGGGACCTCGCCGAGCAGGTCGAGCAGCCACTGCCGGTCGACGTCCTTGGTGGACAGCTCGGGGCGGCCCGGGACGGGGACGATCCGCAGCGTCTTCGTCAACTCCACGTCGGCGGGCGTCGACAGGGAGATCTGCCACTTCAGGGGCTGCCCCTCGGTCACCTTGTCGGCGACCGGCTTCACGGTGATCCCGGGCATCGGGTCGTCGTTCTCGGCGATGACCCCGCCGGCGTGCGAGCCGACGACAGCCCCGCGGACCGCCTTCACGAGCACGTCGTGGGACACGTCGTAGGCGTACCGCTTGTTGCCCTTCACCTGCACCTTCACATCGATGCTGCTGCCACCGGGCCGCACCGTCACCAGCCGGTCCTTCGCCTTGCCGGTGGCCGGGTCGAGCACGTACAGCCGCACCGCGCCGCTGCCCTTGCCGGACACGCGCACGGGCACCCGGTACGTGCGTTCGCCCGAGTCGCCCTCCTTGACCTTCAGGCGGCCGATGTCGACACGGGTCAGCAGTGCTTCCCGCACGGCGGGGGTGCCGGGGCTCCAGGCCCAGGCGTCCATCAGCCACGCCCGTCCGGAGCGGGTGCGGGGGGTCAGCTCCAGGGCGGCGACCCGCCGCAGGTCGAGACCGGCGCGGGTGGCGGCGGTGAGCGGTACGCGCACCTCGCGCGCCCAGTAGGAGGAGGTGCGGTCGCTGCCCGGCAGCCCGTCCACCCGGACGCGACCGAGGTTCGCCCGCTTGCCGGAGGCGTCGGTGACGGACACATCCAGCTGCGTCCCCGTCGAGTTCGGCGGCACGAAGACACGCAGCGCGAGGCTCTTGGCGCCGTTGACGGAGAGCGGCTTCTCGGGGCGCACCTTCACCGCCGAGCCCGGCGCGGTCCAGCGCAGCGCCACCGCCCGGCGGCCGGTCTCGCGTTCCGGCTGCCAGCGCGCGAAGTGCGGCGAGGAGCCCCCGGCCTTCGCGTCCAGGCAGGCGGTACCTGGGTCGGGATCGATCGCGGAGCAGAGCCGTCCGCCGGTCACCTTCACGGAGCCGTCCGGCAGGAACCCGGCACCACGGTTCGCGCCGACCGCATGGGTCAGCACCCGCGCGGGGTCGGCGGAGGGGGCCCGGCGGCCTGAGCCGTCGAGCAGCTCGCGCACCCGGTCGTCCCCGGCGAGGAACAGCCGCGCGGCGGCGGCGATGTAGGTGGCACCGGCACGGTGCTGCTGGTCGGCGGTCAGGCGGGTCGCGGTGCCCGGCGAGCACACCGGGTCCGGCTGCTCGGGGTCGTGCCAGAAGTCGTCGTCGGCGGGTGCCTGGGCCTGGCCCGGCGTCCACTCGCTGTTGAAGTAGTTGTGGTTGGCGCCGACCATGTAGACCGCGCTGTGCAGGGCCTTGCCCCGGCTGACGCCGCGGGTGCCGTCGGCGTACACCTGGCCCTGGAGGTCGGAGACGTCGCCGTCGCAGCCCGGCAGGATCGTCAGCGACGGCACGTCCGGCACCGGGTTCTGGCCGAAGACCGTCGGTCCGATCAGCACGGTCCCGCGGATGTGCCAGCGCACCCTTCCGCGGTAGCCGTCCTGGCCGGGAGGGGGCGGGTAGAGGCTGTCCATGGCGGCTCGGTTGACGCCCTCGCCACCGCGCGAGTGGCCGACGAGCAGAACGCGGGACAGGTCGGCCTTCGGAGCCTTGCGTACGGCCGCCGGTGCCTTGGCCGGCTCGGCGGCCCAGTCGGCCCACCGCGCCAGGTGAGTCCGCACCAGCGAGGAACGCGCCTGTGCTCCGCCGTCCTCGGCGTCCCCGTCCTGGCCATTGATGCCGTTGGCGGAGATCGACACGGTCAGATAGCCCTGGGAGGCCAGCAGCTCCTGGTCTCGCAGATAGCCCCGGTGGCTCGGGATCGGTTTGGCGCCCTTGGCGCAGGGCCAGTCGATGTTCGGCTCGTCGCTGCCCGGTACGTAGCACGTGGCGTGCCGGCCGTGCAGGAACAGCGCGATCGGACGCTTGCCGGTGGCGCCCTTCGGCGCGACGACGACGCCGCGCATCTCTACGGGTGCCGAGAAGCCGGGCAGGCGGACGGGGTCGAGCGTGTACTCGCCGGTGAGCGTGCGGTACGTGCCCGGCTTGCCCGGATCGACGGAGTCCGCCGGGAGCCGGGCGGGCGGTTCGGCGGCGGGTGGCGCGGAACGCCGGTCGCGGGCGTCGGACGCCTCATCGGCCCGGTCCAGCCGCCGGCCCGCCGCCAGCACCTGAAGGCCTGTCAGATCCGCTGGGCGTGCGTCGTCGAGGGCCAGCCGGAAGGTCCGGCCGTCCTTCGCCTGCTCGGGCACGCCGACCAGCTTGCCGTCGGCGTGGAACTCCACGCGCGCGTCGCCAGCCGGCACCGGTCTCGGGGCACGCCACTCCAGCGCGTTCTCGCCGTCGGTGTTCGTGATCCGCCAGCCGGGCGGTAAACCACCGTCGTCGTTCACCGCCGTGGCGGGCCGGACATCAGGCGGCTGCGGCCGGGCCTGCGCCACTGCCGGCGACACCCCCGCCACCGTGAGCACCGCCAGCGCGGTGGCCCATATCCTCCGGGCACGTATCAACGGTCCCCTCCTCAATCCCGTGGGTCGGGCGCCCGGTCCGCTCGGGTGCCTCTCGATCTCGGAGGACGGGGGGAGGATTCTTCAGGTTGCCTGTGGGTCGGCGTGAACATGGCGGCCGCGGGCCCGGGGGAGCGCCCCGGGGCCGCGGCCTGTTCATGAGCCCATCAGGGCGATCAGCAGTAGAGATTCCCGCCCGGGGCGACGCCCAGGATCTGGGTGAACTGCTGGTAGCTGTTGACGCGGCTCTGGACCTGCGCCGGGTTCTTGCCGTCGCACTCCAGCGAGCCGTTGATGGAGCGGATGGTCTGGCCGAAGCCCGCCTGGTTGACCATGGCGTTGTGGGGGGTCATCGTGCCCGGGCCGTTCTGGGTGTTCCAGTACCAGAGGCCGGTCTTCCAGGCCACCGCGGCGTCGTTCTGCACAAGCCAGGGGTTGTTGAGCAGATCGATGCCGAGCGCGTCGCCCGCTGCCTTGTAGTTGAAGTTCCAGCTGAGCTGGATCGGACCGCGTCCGTAGTACGCCGCCTGGCCGGCCGGGCAGCCGTAGGGCTGGCTCCAGTCGCAGTAGTGCGGGTAGTTGGCCTGGTTCTGCTCGACGACGTAGACCAGTCCGCCGGTCTCGTGGCTGACGTTCGCGAGGAAGGCCGCGGCCTCCTGCTTCTTGACGGTGTCGCTGCCGGTGTTCGCGAAGCCCGGGTACGCGCTGAGGGCCGCCTTCAGCCCGCTGTAGGTGTAGAACGAATTCCGGCTCGGGAACATCTGGTTGAACTGCGCCTCGCTCACGACGAAGCCGGAGGGGGACGGGTCCCCGCCGCCGCTACACGTGTACGGGTCCCAGAACCAGGTGCTGATGGTGGGGTCGTAGCCCGGGTTGTCGTGCTCGGCTATGTAGTACTTGCCGTCGGTGTATTTGACAACGTTGCCAGTGACGTGCGACGTACCGGCGGACCAGTTCGGCGCGGAGGTGCAGGCGTCCGCGGTGGCGGCGGATGCGGCGGGCATGAAGACCGCCGCCAGTCCGCTTCCCGCCAGGATCGCGATCAGCAACGCCACGATGCGGTGTCTCAGCACTCGATCACTCCTTTGCGCGCAACGGCCTTGCCCGGAACGGGACTTGCGGTCCGGGCAGGCCGCGGTGGGGGGTTGTGTCGCACACTCAAGCGCGTTGACGTGATCGAGTCAAGGTATAGACCAATGTGAATCAGGGTCAGCCGAAAACCGTTCCTCCGGTCAGTCCCACCGGAAGGTCCAGTGCTGCTTGCCCAGCAGCGCCCGTTCCGCGTACTCGCGGATCGTGTCGTACCCCTGCCGGACGTTGTCCGGGCAGAACGCGTGGTGCTCGGCCGCGACCGCGAGAGCCTCCATCATCGAGCGGGGCGGGGCCGCGACCGAGACGTCCAGGCGGTCGAAGTGGAGCGCCACAACGCGTATGCCGAAGCGGTCCTCCCAGGAGCGCAAGACGGTGGACAGCAGGCCGGTGTCCGCGTGGTTGCACGGGCCGAGCCGGCCCAGCGCGACGGGAATGTCCGCGCTGCGGCGGACGCGAATCAGCCCCGCCCGGGCGGCCTTCAGCCGTCCGGCGTCCAGCAGTTCGGCGGCGACGCGAGCGGCCGTGGCGTCCGCTTGGGCCGGCGGCTCGCCCGCCGGGGCGAGACCCGGCCACTCGGGCGTGAAGGGGGCGATGGTGTCCGCGTCGCCCTGGTCCGCGTCCTCCGCCTGGACGGAGGACCAGAGCGATATCAGGACCTCTTCGAGGTCATGGTCGTCGGGGTGTGACACATGCTCGACATCGAGATCCTTGTCCCAGGTGAGGGAACGGCTCTCCTCGTTCACGAGCAGCACCGGGTGCATGCCGCACGCCTCCCGGGCGGGCAAGAGACGTGCCCAAGTGTCGTGCTGCGCCGGGTCGTTCGCGTACCAGAGGGACGGCTGGACGCGCATGGCACCGGACGGCAGATCCAGGCCGAGTGCGCTCGGGTTGATCACCATGCAAGCGACTTCAGGGGCCGCCACTGACAATCGGCTCCGAGCATGGTGGTGGTGAAGGCGGCCCAGGTGGCGGGGGTGAGGCCCGTACACATTGCTTGTACGGGTTCGCCGTCACTTCCTGAGCAGGTCGGCGATGCGGGACAGGCCGTCGGCCTCGTGGCCCTCGGTCATCGCGCGGTCCAGGATCGCCTGGAAGGGCTCGAAAAGATCAGTTCTGACGCCCTGGTCGCGGAAGGCGGCGAGGAAGTTCGGGAAGGCCGCGTGGTTCACGGCGAGGCTGGAGACGTCCGTGAGGTGCCGGCCCGAGTCGATCGATGTGGCCCACTGGGGCGCGCCGGCGAGCATCGCGCTGATCCAGGGGACCAGGAGCTCGGAGAACTCGGTGGCGGGGATGTCCTCCGTACGCACCAGGGCGTAGGCCTGCATCACACCGAGGACCATGCCGTACATGCCGGTCAGCAGCGCCAGGTCGTAGAGCGCGGCGAGGCCGGGGTCGGTGCCGACGTACTTCGTGCCGCCGAGGGCGGACAGCGTCTCGCGGTGGGCGTCGAACGTACCCTGCGGGCCGCTGTAGAAGACGTACGCGTGCGGGCCCGCGATCATCTGCGGTACGGCCATGATGCCGCCGTCGAGGTACTCGGCCCCGTGCTTCGCCGCCCAGGCCGCCAACTCCCGGGCCTGGGCCGGGGTTCCGTTGGTGACGTTGACCAGCGTCCTGCCCGAGACCTCCTCGGCAAGGGTGGCGAGGAGCTCCTCGACGTTGTCGTTGGTGAGCAGACAGACAACCACCAGGGGGCTCGCGGCGACGGCTTCGGCGGCGGTGCCGGCGGGGAGCGCGCCCTGGGCGACCAGCGGGCCGGTCCTGGCGGCGGATCTGTTCCAGACGGTGACAGGGTGCCCGGCCTTCAGAAAAGCGGCGGCGAGGGCAGAGCCCATCATTCCGAGGCCGAGAACGGATACGGCGGGCTTGGGCGCGGACATGGAAGGGCTCCTTGGAAGGGACGTAAGGGATCTCCTCCGATCCTCATGCCGCGCTGGAATGCCCACTAGTACCGACTATTTGGTCAGCTACTGACCTGAAGGTGAGTACGAGGGCGCCAGGCCCGGGCACACTCGCATCCGGCTGGGCGGGGCCGAAGTCATCGACTAGTGGTGATCTGCGCTCCGGCGGCGCACTCTGGAAGAGGTACCGGAGGTGATCCGCCATGCAGACACTCGTCGGATGGCACGTAGAGATGGAATTCAGCGAGGAAGGCGACCGGACCAGGTCGGCCGCCATGGTGAGGCTGGGCGACGGCACGGAAATACGCGGCCACGGTAATGCCCAGCGTCACCCGTCCGATTCGGAACAGCTGCGGGTCGGCGAGGAGATCGCCGGCGCACGAGCGCTCATGGACATGGCCTCGCAGCTGCTGCAGAAGGCCCACATGGAGATCGACGAGGCCTCGGGCAGAAAGTCGCACGCACTGATGTGACGGGATGCGGTGCGGCCCCCGCCGGGGTTTCCGGCGGGGGACGCATGCGTGCGCCCTAGGCGTATACGCGGCCTGGGCGGCGCCTTGCACGCCTACGCGCCTTAGTAGGTGAGTGCGTCCTGCATGCTGCTCTGCCAGTAGCTGACAGCGGTGGTGGAGTCGGCGTATGTGCCCGCCGGCAGAGCGAGTCCGACGGGGGTGCCGGTCGAACCCGAGCCGCTGCGCGGCGCGAAGTGCACGGTCAGACGCTTGGCCGTGTAGCCGTCCTTGCCGCTGCCGTCGGCGCTCGACAGCAGGATGGAGGCGTACGCGGACTCACCGGGGGCGATGGTGGTGACCGCCTGCGGCCGGCTGTCCTCCATGACCTGCGTGACGGCCTGTGCGTCGTCGAAGCGGAGCAGCGGTGCATGGTAGGCGTTGCACGCCTTGGAGCCGGTGTTGGTCACGGTGAGCAGCAGGTGGTTGATGGGGCGGGTCACCTTGCTGACGGTGACCTTGGTGTTCGCGCCGCTGCAGGCGTCGGTGACGGGGCCGGGGCCGGGGTCACTGTTGTCCTTCCCCTTGTCCTTGCTCTCGTCCTTGTCCTTGCTCTTGCCGGCGCCGGCCGCCGAGCCGCTGCTGCTGCCGCCGTTGCCCTTGCCGTTGCCCGCAGGGGTGGACGTGGGGTCGGCCGCGGGCTTGCTCCGGTCGGCGGTGGGACTCACGGACGCGCCCGGGTTCTTTGCGTCGTCGTCGGACTGGCACGCCGTCAGCGAGAGGGCGGCCAGCAGTGCGGTGGCGGCGACGGCGGTGGTGCGGATGCGGGCGTTGCGCATGGTGTTCGGTTCTCCCCGTGTGGTTGGTCCGTGCATCGTCTGTGGATCAGAAATGGCAGATGAGGGTCGTGACGACCGCAGTCGCTGCGATCAGTACAAGCACGGCCGTGACATCGATGAGGCTGTTGCGGATGCGGGTTCGCATGGCTGCTTCCGGCTGCTTCCCGGTGGACTGTGCGGTGCGATCACAGACTGCGCGGCGGCTGATTCCGGCCGCAACAGCCCCTGAACCATTGGGGATGCTGGAACGCTTGCGCGTACGGTGACCTGGGGGGATACCCCGTCCCTGGAACGGCGTTCCGGGACAGTCGGCAGGGCTTACGAGGGGGAACACAGCACGTGGCGACGCTGGAGGCCGGGGAGTTCGCGGCCCTGCTCAGGGAACTCAAGGACCGCTCGGGACGCAGCTACGGAGTCCTCGCGGGCAGGCTGCATATGAGTACGTCCACGCTCCACCGGTACTGCAACGGCGATGCCGTCCCAACCGAGTACGCCCCCGTGGAGCGGCTCGCCCGGCTGTGCGCGGCGACGCCGGACGAGCTCGTGGAGCTGCACCGGCGATGGATCCTGGCGGACGGCGCGCGGCGGCGCGCGCGGGCCGAGGGCGCGGCGGTGCCGTACCCCGTGCCGGAGGTGCGTGAGCCGGAGGTGCGTGAGCCGGAGGCGCGTGAGCCGGACGCGGTGCCCGAGGCTGAGCCGGACCCCGTGCCGGAGGCTGAGGCAGCCGAGCCTCGCACCCGCCACCCCAGGAGGCTGCGGATCGGGCTCGCCGCAGGCGCCGTTGTCGCCCTCGCCGTGCCGGCCGCCTTCGTCGCGAGCCACGCGGCCACGCAGGATCATGACGGCAAGGGGCAGTCCCACGCCGTCGCCGGGGCCAGTGCCCCGCCCGGCACCGCCGCGCCCCGGTCCGCGTCACCCAGCGCCTCGCCGAGCGGCAGCACCTCGCCCAGCGGGAGCCCGGCGGTGACGCGGTCCAAGGGCGTGGCCTCCACGCCTCCGGCTCAGGCCGGCGGCGTACCGCTGCGGGTGGGCGTCAGCTCGTACAACTGGGAGGAGCCCTGCGGCCAGTACTACCTACTCGACCAGGCACCCGACGTGGTCCCGCCGCCGCCCGCGCCGCAGGACAACCGGAGCTGGGCCCGTGCGCTGGGCGGGGTGGACGGCGGCCACATGCTGCTTCAGCTGACCGCGACGGGCAAGACGGCGGACTCGGTGGTGCTGAACGCCGTGCACGTACGGGTCGTTGCGCGCAGCGCACCCCTCGACTGGAAGGCGTACTCGATGTCCTACGGCTGCGGTGGCGGCATCACCCCGCAGGCCTTCGACATCGACCTGGATCCCGGGCAGCCGCTGGTGAAGCCCGTGGCGGGGCAGGACGGCGACACCGTCGTGCCCGCCAAGGACTTCCCGTACAAGGTCGCGTCCAACGATCCGCAGGTGCTCAACCTCGACCTCCACACCGAGGGACACGATGTCAGCTGGTACCTGGAGCTCGACTGGAGCAGCGGGGACCGGCGGGGGACGGTACGTGTCGACGACGACGGGAAGCCGTTCCGTACGAGCGCGATCAAGGGACGGACCGAGTACGGGTACTGGCCGGACAAGAGCGCGTGGGTCGCGCAGCCCGCGCCCTGAGGGCCTCTGTTGTACGAGACCCTCAGGGGGCTGAGGGTCAGAGACGCTCGGGGGTGCGGATGCCGAGAAGCGCCATGCCCTGGTGGAGCGTGCGGGCCGTCATGTCGCAGAGCAACAGGCGGTTCTCGGCGACCTCACGCGCAGGCGCGGGCTTGATGACCGGGCACTGGTCGTAGAACGTCGTGAACAGCGACGCCAGCTGGTAGAGGTACGCGGCCAGCTTGTGCGGCTCGTACGAGCCCGCGACCTCCGCCAGCGTCTCGCCGAACTGGTCCAGGTGCAGACCCAACGCCCGCTCCGCCGCGGCCAGTTCGAGCACCGGGTGCGCGGCCGGCTTGACCTCGCCCGCCTTCCGGAGGATCGACTGGATACGGGCGTACGCGTACTGCAGGTACACGGACGTGTCGCCGTTCAGCGACACCATCTGGTCGAGGTCGAACTTGTAGTCCCGCGCCGCCGAAGTCGACAGGTCGGCGTACTTGATCGCGCCGATGCCCACCTGCGTACCGCGCTCCGCGATCTCCTCCTCGGTGAGCTGCTTCTGGACGTCCTTCTCGCGCACGACCGCCGTCGCCCGCTCCACCGCCTCGTCCAGCAGGTCCACCAGCCGTACCGTCTCGCCCTCACGGGTCTTGAACGGCTTGCCGTCCTTGCCGAGCACCGTGCCGAACGCCAGCTGGACGGCCTTGACCTCGTCGTTCAGCCAGCCCGCCCGGCGCGCGGTCTCGAAGACCATCTTGAAGTGCAGGGACTGCCGGGCGTCCACGACGTAGATGAGCGTGTTCGCCTTGAGGTTCTGCACCCGGTCGCGGATGGCGGAGAGGTCGGTGGCCGCGTAGCCGTAACCGCCGTTGCTCTTCCTGACGATGAGCGGGGTCGGGTTGCCGTCCGGTCCCTTCACATCGTCGAAGAAGACGCACAGTGCACCCTCCGAGCGGACCGCCACGCCCGACTCCTCCAGGAGGCGGCAGGTCTCGTCGAGCATGTCGTTGTAGCCGGACTCGCCGACGATGTCGGCGTCGTGGATCTCCATGTCGAGCTTGTTGAAGACCGAGTAGAAGTAGATCTTCGACTCGTCGACGAACCGCTGCCAGTGGGCACGCGTCTCGGGGTCCCCGGCCTGCAGGTCCACCACCCGGTTGCGGGCGCGGTCCTTGAACGCCTCGTCGGAGTCGAAGAGCGCGCGCGAAGCCTTGTAGATGCGGTTCAGGGAGGACATGGCCTCCTCGCCGGTGACCTCCTCGGCGCCCTCGTGGTCCAGCTCGTGCGGGTGCTCGATCAGGTACTGGATGAGCATGCCGTACTGGGTGCCCCAGTCGCCGATGTGGTGGCGCCTGATCACCTTCTCGCCCGCGAACTCCAGGATCTGGACCATCGCGTCGCCGATCACCGCGGAGCGCAGGTGGCCGACGTGCATCTCCTTGGCCACGTTCGGCTGGGCGTAGTCGATGACCGTGGTGCCCGGGTTCTGCGCGTACGGGACGCCGAGCCGGTCGTCGGTGGCGCGCGCGGCGAGGGTCTTCACGATCGCCTCGTCGGTGAGCGTGATGTTGAGGAATCCGGGGCCCGAGACCTCGATCTCCTCGATCAGGTCACCGGTGGACAGGCCCCCGACGACCTTGGCCGCCAGCTCGCGCGGGTTGCCCTTCAGCTTCTTGGCGAGCGCCAGGATGCCGTTGGCCTGGAAGTCGGCCCGGTCGCTACGTCGCAGCAGGGGGTCGGCGGAACCGGCCTCCGGCAGAGCTGCCGAGAGGGCGTCCGCGAGGCGCTGCTGCACGGTCGAAGCGAGGGAAGGGACCGAGGCCATGAGCTTCCGTTCTTGTCGAGTCTCGTCGAGAGGTCTATTTCGGTTGTCAAGTGTCCCATGGGGCGGCAGCCTCTCTCTCCCGAGTTTCTCTCCGGTTTCCGTCCGGGACGAGCAACCTCCGAGTGGGGCGTTCCGTCTGGGACAATGGCGTACGACGCCTGTCGAGAACCCCAAGAGAACCCCAAGCATTCAAGGACGTGCCGATCGTGGCTCAGAGCAGCACCGAGACCGACTGGGTCTCCCGTTTCGCGGACGAGGTCATCGCCGAGTCGGAGCGACGTGCGCCTGGCAAACCGGTCGTCGTCGCGTCCGGTCTGTCGCCGTCCGGCCCGATTCACCTGGGCAATCTCCGTGAAGTGATGACCCCGCACCTGGTCGCGGACGAGATCCGGCAGCGCGGGCACGAGGTCCGGCATCTGATCTCCTGGGACGACTACGACCGGTACCGCAAGGTGCCGGCCGGGGTCCCCGGCGTGGACGACTCGTGGGGCGAGCACATCGGCAAGCCGCTCACCTCGGTGCCCGCACCGGCCGGGTCGGCGCACCCGAACTGGGCCGAGCACTTCAAGGCCGCGATGGTCGAGGCGCTGGCCGAGCTGGGTGTCGAGTACGACGGCATCAGCCAGACCGAGCAGTACACCTCGGGTGTCTACCGCGAGCAGGTCCTGCACGCGATGAAGAACCGGGGCAAGATCGACGCGATCCTCGACCAGTACCGGACCAAGAAGGCTCCCGCGAAGAAGTCGCAGAAGCCGGTGGACGAGGCGGAGCTGGAGGCGGCGGAGGGTTCCGGCGCGGCCGCCGAGGACGACGGCAGCGGCGGTGCCGGCGGCTACTTCCCGTACAAGCCGTACTGCGGCCAGTGCGAGAAGGACCTGACCACCGTGATCTCGTACGACGACGCGACGACCGAGCTGGTGTACACCTGCACGGCCTGCGGCTTCGGCGAGACCGTGCGGCTGAGCGAGTTCAACCGCGGCAAGCTGGTCTGGAAGGTCGACTGGCCGATGCGCTGGGCGTACGAGGGCGTGATCTTCGAGCCGAGCGGTGTCGACCACTCCTCGCCGGGATCCTCGTTCGTCGTCGGCGGGCAGATCGTGCGCGAGATCTTTGACGGCGTCCAGCCGATCGGTCCGATGTACGCGTTCGTGGGAATCTCCGGGATGGCGAAGATGTCGTCGTCCCGGGGCGGTGTGCCGACGCCGGCCGATGCGCTGAAGATCATGGAGGCGCCGCTGCTGCGCTGGCTGTACGCGCGCCGCAAGCCGAACCAGTCCTTCAAGATCGCCTTCGACCAGGAGATCCAGCGGCTGTACGACGAGTGGGACAAGCTGGAGGCCAAGGTCGCGGACGGGTCCGCGCTGCCGGCGGACGCCGCGGCGCACTCGCGGGCCGCGCGGACGGCCGCGGGTGAGCTGCCGCGTACGCCGCGCCCCCTGCCGTATCGGACGCTCGCCTCTGTCGTCGACATCACGGCGGGGCACGACGAGCAGACGATCCGGATCCTGAGCGACCTGGACCCGGCGAACCCGCTGGCCTCGCTGGACGAGGCCCGGCCGCGGCTGGACCGCGCCGAGAACTGGATCACCACCCAGGTCCCGGCCGACCAGCGCACCCTGGTCCGCGAGGAGCCGGACACGGAGCTGCTCGGCTCGCTGGACGACCAGGGGCGCGAGTCGCTGCGGCTGCTCCTGGAGGGGCTGGACACGCACTGGTCGCTGGACGGTCTGACGACGCTGGTCTACGGCGTGCCGAAGGTGCTGGCGGGGCTGGAGCCCGACGCCAAGCCGACGCCGGAGCTGAAGGCCGCGCAGCGGTCCTTCTTCGCGCTGCTCTACCACCTGCTGGTCGGCAAGGACACCGGGCCGCGACTGCCGACGCTGCTGCTGGCGGTGGGGGCGGAGCGGGTGCGCAAGCTGCTCGGCGCATAGCTGCTGCCGTGGCCGCCGCTGTGGCTGCCGCTGTACGGAGGGCCCTCGTCCGGGGATCGGACGAGGGCCCTCCGGCGTCGCCGCGAGCTTTGGTTACGCGATGTGTTCCGCGTCCGCGTCCGCGTCCAGTTCCGTCTGGTAGCGGTAGCGAAAGTCCCGCAGATAGCCCCTGAGTGAGCTCTCGCTCAGCGGGCCGCCGGTGCGGCCGGTGATGCCGTACAGGTCCATCAGATAGAGGCCGAACTGCCGGGCGTTCGGGAAGTCGCCGTGCTCGCTGACGTACTTGCGGAAGGCGTTGAAGTACGCCTCCTCACGCGTGAGGTCGTCGGGCAGACCGGACACCGGAAGTTCCTCGGCCTCCGACTCCGGGTCGGCGTACTCCTCGGCCGGCGGCTCCTGCCCGGCGGCCGGGCCGGGCTCGGCGTACTGGGCCTGGGTCCGGTCGTCCGTGCGCTGGCCGGGGACGACGCCGCCGAGGGGGCGGGTGCGGCCGGGGCCTGCCGGGACGCGCACCGGGGTGGGCTCCAGGCCCTCGACGTACGTCGGGTTGAACGCACTCTCGTACGCGTCCTGCGGCACCTGCGGAGCCGCGAACCAGGGGCTCTCGTGGTTCTCCTGCGGGTACTGCTGCTCCGCGTACTGCTGGTCTCCTTGGCCCTGGACCTGACCCTGGTCACCCGGGATCCGGCCCTGGCCGTCGTACTGCTCGTATTCCTCGTATTCCTCGTATTCCTCGTGCTCCTGGGGCCACTCCTGGCCGCCGGGCTCCTGGCCCTGCGCCCGCGGCAGCTGGGGCTGCGGTGCCGGGGCCGGCGGGAGCAGCGCCGGCTCGATGCCCGCCGCGGCCAGCCCGGCGGCAGCCGTCTCCGCCAGGGGTACGCCGTACTTCGCGAGGCGCAGCGGCATCAGCGACTCCACCGGTGCCTTGCGGCGCCACGCCCGTCCGAAGCGGGCCTGAAGGCGGGCCTGGTAGATCAGCCGGTCCTGCTCGAGCTTGATGACCTGCTCATAACTGCGCAGCTCCCACAGCTTCATCCGGCGCCACAGTTTGAACGTGGGTATCGGGGACAGCAGCCAGCGGGTGAGACGTACACCCTCCATGTGCTTGTCGGCCGTGATGTCCGCGATCCGGCCCACCGCATGCCGCGCCGCCTCGACCGAGACGACGAACAGGATCGGAATCACCGCGTGCATGCCGACGCCGAGCGGGTCGGGCCAGGACGCCGCGCCGTTGAAGGCGATGGTGGCGACGGTGAGCAGCCAGGCCGTCTGGCGCAGCAGCGGGAAGGGGATGCGCAGCCAGGTCAGCAGCAGATCCAGGGCGAGGAGGACGCAGATACCCGCGTCGATGCCGATCGGGAAGACGAGAGAGAAGTTGCCGAAGCCCTTCCTCACGGCGAGCTCGCGCACGGCGGCGTACGACCCCGCGAAGCCGATCGCGGCGATGATCACCGCGCCTGCGACGACGAGCCCGATGAGTATGCGGTGCGTGCGTGTCAGCTGCATCGCGGCCACCCGCGATCCCCTCCCGTTTTCGAATCCAGCGGGCACAGCCTGGCACATGCTTGCGGAGCCCGTCCCTCCGGGGAGCGACGGGCCCTGTCAACCGGCCCGGTGCGGAACCTACTTCGCGGTACCTACTTGTTGGCGGCGGTGACCGAGGCCACAGCCTCCTTCGCAGCCGTCACGGCGTCCTTCATCAGGTCGGAGGCGGACGGGCTCTTTGCGCCCGCGTAGCCGGTGCCGTTGTAGGTGAGCGTGATCACGACATTGCCGGTGCGCGCCACGATCGTCGCGTACGTGAAGTCCTCGCCGGTCTTCTTCAGCTCGTAGCCGACGGCCGTCGCCGCTTCGCCGACGCCGGTCGCGGGCGAGCTCCGCACGTTCTTGGCGCCCTCCGTGGATTTCGCCTTGGAGATCTCCTTGGCGTAGCTGTCCTCGGCGCGCTTCTCGCCGCTGACACCGAGGGACGACTCGGACGCGTACCGGAGGAAGGAGACATCGAGCCAGCGGTACTGCGAGCCCTTGACGCCGTTGTCATCCAGACCGTTCCAGGAGCAGCTGCCGCGGTTGGCGGTGTCCGTGGAGTTGCCGGCGGTGCCCGACTTGACCTTGGTCTCCGGCACCAGCTGCTCGATCGTCTTCGCGGAGATCGTCTTGCAGGGCTCGGGAAGCTTGGAGTACTTCGCGGGTGCGACGGTCGCCGGCTTCTGCTTCTGCGCATCCGGGGAGGAGGCGGAGGAGGACGAGTCCTTCTTGCTGTCGCTGGCGGAGTCCGACGAGCAGCCGGCGACGACAAGCATCACCGGGACGGCTGCGCAGGCGAGTATGCGGGTGAGTCGCGGGGCTGAACGGTGCATGGTTCCTTCAGTCGGTTGTCGTACGGTCCGGTTGTCGTGCGGTCCGGTCGGCGAGGCCACGGTACGCGGACATGGCCCGTCCACGGCCGTGTCTCCGGATACGTACGTGCGTCTGCGGACCCGTTCAGCCGGTGAACTGCTCGACGAGTCCGCGGGCCAGACTCTGTGCCTTTTCCTGCAGTTCCTTGCTGTCCGGCACCTCTGTCGTGACGGCCGCCTGCTCGGCGTACACGATGGTCACGATGACGTTCGATGTGCGGAAGACCACGCTCACGGTGCGGCGCTGGGCGGTGGATCCGGCCCCGGCCCCGGTGAGGACGTCGTCGAGGAAGGCGGCGTCGCCGAGGTTCTCGAGCACGCGCGGCTCCAGTCCGTCGGCGGTGCCGGTGCCCGACGGCGTTCCTGTGCCCGCCGGTGTGGATGGTGTCGTCGGCGGAGTCGCGGGTGCCGTGGACGTCGTAGGTGCCGCCGGTGTCGCCGGTGTCGTGGACTTTGTGGGGGACGCGGTGGGGGCCGTGGACTCCTGCCCCTTCTCGTCACGGGGGTCGACGGCGACCGGCAGCTGGGCGCCGGCCTGTTTCTCCGCGAAGACCTCCTGCGCCCGGTCCTCGTCGCTCACCGCCCCGTCGTAGGAGACGACGCGCTCGAAGTCGACCGTGAGGTGGTGGGAGGCGTACGGGGCGTCGGCCTTCCAGCTGCAGCCGACACGGCGGTCGGTGTCGTAGGTGACGGCGGCGGTACCGCGGTACACGTTCTGCTGCTGTTCCTCGGGCAGCTCGGCGGCACCGGGCAGCAGGTCCTTGAGGGTGGAGCGCTCGACGGAGCGGCAGGGCTCGCGGAGGGTGCGGTACTTACCCGGGGGCGCGGCGGAGGACTTGGCCCCGCCCGCCTTGGAGTCGGTGGCGGAGCCGTCGGTGCCGGTGCCGGCGGTGCAGCCGGCGACGAGCGCAACGAGGAGCGCCGCCAGGCCGGGTACGTACGCCTTTCGTTGCACGGTCCCAGGCTCCCTTCGGGAAGAAAAACGGTTGCCGCCCGATGGCGGCCGCTGGACACAATGTCTATCGCACACGCTGCCGTGGATGCCGGTCCGTTGAGTCTTTTGCGGTCCTTGGTGCCGGATTTTGCGTTTTAGACTTTTACGGGGGAATCGAGGGGTTATGTCGTATGTAGAGGTACCGGGCGCCAATGTCCCGATCCGGATGTGGACCGACCCGTCGAAGGTCGAGGGCGGCGCGATGCAGCAGCTGCAGAACGTCGCAACCCTGCCCTGGATCAAGGGCCTGGCCGTGATGCCGGACGTCCACTACGGCAAGGGCGCGACGGTCGGCTCGGTGATCGCGATGCACGGGGCGGTCTGCCCGGCGGCGGTCGGAGTCGATATCGGCTGCGGGATGTCGGCCGTGAAGACATCGCTCACCGCGAACGACCTGCCGGGTGACCTTTCCAGGCTCCGCGCCAAGATCGAGCAGGCGATTCCGGTCGGCCGGGGGATGCACGACGACCCGGTGGATCCGGGCCGGATACACGGTTTCCCGACGGGGGGATGGGACGACTTCTGGAGCCGGTTCGATGGGGTGGCCGATGCGGTCAAGTTCCGTCAGGCTCGGGCGACGAAGCAGATGGGAACGCTGGGATCCGGGAACCATTTTGTCGAGTTCTGTCTCGACGAATCGGGTTCGGTCTGGCTGATGCTGCACTCCGGATCCCGGAACATCGGCAAGGAACTGGCCGACTTCCATATCGGCGAGGCGCAGAAGCTGCCGCACAACCAGGGTCTGGTAGACCGCGACCTGGCGGTTTTCATCTCGGACACCCCGCAGATGGCGGCGTACCGGAATGACCTCTTCTGGGCGCAGGAGTACGCGAAGTACAACCGCGCGATCATGATGGGGCTCTTCCAGGAAGTGGTCCGCAAGGAGTTCAAGAAGGCGAAGGTGACCTTCGAGCCGGTGATCTCCTGTCACCACAACTATGTGGCGGAGGAGCGGTACGAGGGCATGGACCTGCTGGTCACCCGTAAGGGCGCTATCCGCGCCGGTAGCGGGGACTTCGGAATCATTCCGGGGTCGATGGGCACCGGTTCGTACATCGTGAAGGGGCTCGGGAACGCCAAGTCCTTCAACTCGGCTTCGCACGGCGCCGGTCGGAAGATGAGCCGGAATGCTGCGAAGCGGCGGTTCTCGACGCGGGACCTGGAGGAGCAGACGCGGGGTGTGGAGTGCCGTAAGGACTCCGGCGTCGTGGATGAGATCCCGGGTGCGTACAAGCCGATCGAGAAGGTGATGGAGCAGCAGCGGGATCTCGTGCAGGTCGTCGCGAAGCTCAAGCAGGTCATCTGCGTCAAGGGCTGACGTCCAGCACTCCATCTGATCGACAGAGCCCCGGGCCGCCCGGGGCTCTTTGCTGTTGAGCTTCGGCGGCCGAGAACGCTCGAAGCCCGATGCATTGTCAGTGGCTACGGATGCGGGCGCCACCAACCAGCAGGTTGCCGTTCCGACCTGAGCGACCGAAAGTCAGCCACGACGGCGGATGCGCCGACTGAACACCCGCGCGAGATCATGCCCTGAGCGGGATGGACGGGATGGATCAGCAGGCGCTGCAGCGACCGGGTATGGACCTGCTGGTCACCGGTAAGGGCGCTGTCCTTGCCGGTAGCGGGGACTTCGGAGTCATTCCGGGGTCGATGGGCACCGGTTCGTACATCGTGAAGGGGCTCGGGAACGCCAAGTCCTTCAACTCGGCTTCGCACGGCGCCGGTCGGAAGATGAGCCGGAATGCTGCGAAGCGGCGGTTCTCGACGCGGGACCTGGAGGAGTGGACGCGGGGTGTGGAGTGCCGTAAGGACTCCGGCGTCGTGGATGAGATCCCGGGTGCGTACAAGCCGATCATGGTGATCGTTTCGCTCTGGCGAGGCGAGTTCAGTCGGGCGTCGTCCGTGAGGCGGTTTCGGCGCGGGCGCCTGAGAATGAGACTGGTGGCCTCGCAGTCGGTCCATGTGCTGTCTCGGGGTTGTCGGGTCCGGGGTCGTCTGCCATGCAGCCTCTGACCCTTGGGAACTGGGTCTTGCGAGCGCGCAGGCGGTCTGGCGATGAGGACGGATGAGTCGGCGTCCGTGGTCGGCGACAGCACCCCACCACAGGGGTCGAGTCGCGGTCCTGGTCCGCAGGTATGTGCAGATCCGGCGCCGCCCCAGGTAGCTGAGACGTCCGCCGGGCAGGATGAGGAAGTGGCCATCCGGTACGTGGCCGCAGGCTTGAAGGCCGCCTACCCCTCGGTCGACCCGGCGGTCGTGGACGCAGCGGTCGCGACGGCCTACGGCACTTTCCGGCAGGCGAAGATCAGGGTTTACGTCCCGATTCTGGTGGAACGCCGGGTCCGGATCTTGCTGGGCGCCATCGGCCGTGAAGGTGCCTCCCCCGCGCCGGCAGCCGGGGGCGGCTCGGCCGTCTCACTGCCGACGACGCGAGGGACGGCGGAGGAGTCGACCGGGAGCACGGCGCGCTCTCCCCTGCGCAGCCGGTGGAGGCTCCGGAGGCTCCGGCCGTCGCACACGTCGGACGTGGGCCCCGACCGTGGTGAGCGCATATGAACGTGTGCCACTCGGCGTGACAGGAAAGAGGCGGGTCGTCATGACGGACGCCAGGGCCGAACGCATCGCGAAGCTCATCGAGCCACTGCGGGTGAAGCCGGGATCGCTGGTGAACCTGGGCAGGGACTTCGATCCCCGCTACAAGGCCGGCCTGAAGAAGAAGCATGGTGTAGAGCTGCTGCACACAGGTGTGTCGCTGCTCGCCGAGTACCAGGAGCGTCTGGCCGCCCAGGACACGTACGGAGTGCTGCTCTGTCTGCAGGCGCTCGATGCCGGAGGCAAGGACGGGACGATCCGGCATGTCATGAGCGGGGTGAACCCGCAAGGTGTCAAGGTGAGCAGCTTCAAGCAGCCCTCCACCGAAGAGCTCGACCACGACTACCTGTGGCGGTACGCCGCCAGGCTGCCCGCGCGCGGCGACATCGCGATCTTCAATCGTTCGCACTACGAGGAGGTCCTCGTCGTGCGGGTGCACCCGGAGATCCTCGATCGGCAGCGGCTGCCGGAGCATGTGCGAAGGGCGGATGTCTGGGACCGTCGCTACCGGGACATCAACAACTGGGAGCGCTACCTGACCGACAACGGGTTCAAGGTGGTGAAGGTCTTCCTGAACCTTTCCAAGGAAGAGCAGCGCATGCGTTTCATGAAGCGGCTCGACCTGCCGGAGAAGAACTGGAAGTTCTCCACCGCCGATGTCCGGGAGCGCCGGCGGTGGGACGACTATCAGCACGCGTTCTCCGAGATGCTCTCGGCGACCAGTACGCCGTGGGCGCCCTGGTACGTCGTACCGGCGGACCGGAAGTGGTTCGCGCGCATCTGCACGGCAGCGGTGCTGGCGCACACGCTGATGGACATCGACCCCCGCTTCCCCGTGGTCGGCAAGGAGGCGCGCAAGGACCTCCAGGCCGCCAGGCACGAGCTGGAGGCCGAGGCTCCAAAGGGCGCGCCGGCCGATCCGTACGCGGCCAGGCATCCGGTCCCCGAAGCCGGCGGCGAACAGCACCGAAGGGGCCGTACCGCGAAGCGGAAGCATTCGTAGCGGCGCGGCGGACCAAGAAGGGCATGCGGACTGGGACCCGTCAGGACATGGCGGACCGGATCCGGATCGGAGGCCTGAGATGGAGATGCAGTCGAAACGGCCGGCCCAGCGGCCCGTTGCTCCGGTGTCCTGGTACACGCGTGATCCGCAGGAAGTCGCGTCGCAACTCGGTGTCGATCCGGTGTCCGGACTCTCCTCGGCACGGGTCGCCGAGTTGCTGGCCGTGAACGGACCGAACACGCTGCCGGAGGAGAAGCCGAGTCCGGCGTGGCGGCGGTTCATCGAGCAGTACCGCAGCTATATGCAGATCGTCCTCGTGGCAGCGGCGGTGGTCTCACTGCTGATCGCGCAGTGGAGCACAGCGATCCTGCTCATCGCGCTGACGCTGCTCAACGCGATCGTGGGCCTGCGCCAGGAGGGCAAGGCCGAGAGCGCGATGAACGCGCTGAAGTCCATGCTGACGACGACTGCCCGGGTGAGGCGCGACGGAACCGAGTCGGAGATCCCGGCGGAACAGCTGGTCGTGGGCGATGTCGTGCTCATCTCCGCGGGGGACCAGGTCCCGGCGGACGGGCGGATCATCGAAGCTCACGCACTGCAGATCGACGAGTCGGCCCTCACCGGCGAGAGTGTCCCCGCCGCGAAGGACGCCAGAACACTGCCGGACGCCGCCTTGGGCCCGGGGGACCAGTCGAACACGGCGTTCATGCACACCCCGGTCACGCACGGCAGCGGTCTCGTCATCATCACCGGGACCGGCGAGGACACGGAGCTCGGAAAGATCTCGGAGATGCTGTCGGCGACCGAGAAGGAGGAGCCGCCGCTCACCAAGGAGCTCAACAAGCTGACGCTGTGGATCACGGCCGCCGCGGGCCTGACCATGATCGTGATGTTCGCCCTCGGGCGCAGCCGCGACCAGGCATGGGACGCCCTGTTCGTCAGCGCGGTCTCACTGGCCATCGCCGCCATTCCCGAGGCCCTGCCGACGGTGACCCAGGCGATCCTCTCCGTCGGCAGTCTCAACCTGGCGAAGCGCAATGCGATCGTGAAGGAGCTGCCGTCGGTCGAGACCCTGGCGTTCACGTCGGCGATCAACTCGGACAAGACCGGCACCCTGACCATGAATCAGATGACAGCGGTCGAGGTCGTGACCCCCACCGACCGGTACACCGTCTCGGGCACGGGCTACGGCCTCGACGGGAAGATCCATCACGCCGCAGGCTCCTCCGCGGGCATCGAGGACGCGATCCTCCCGTACCTCGTCGCGAATGACGCCAAGCTGGTGGACGGGGAGGTCGTGGGCGACCCCACCGAGGGCGCGTTCCTGGTGCTGGCCCACAAGGCGGGGCTGGACATCGAAGCCACCCGTGAGCGGCTGTCCCGCATCGCCACGCTGCCGTTCGACCCGAGCTACAAACTGATGGCCACCTTCAACTCCGCCGTCGATGCCTCCGGCCGGCCGGTGATGCGATGCTTCGTCAAGGGTGCGGCTCCGGCGGTGATGGCCCGCGCAGCCACCGCGCTCTCGGCCGGCGCGACCATCCCGTGGGACGCCGAGCTGACTCGGCGCGCCCAGGAGCAGGCCGAGCGCATGGGCGGTGAGGGACGCCGGGTGATGGCGGCGGCCACCCGGGATCTGGACCCGGCCGGCTTCGATCCCGACGCCGACCTGCTCGCCTACGTCACCGACCTGCAGATGACCAGCCTCGTCGGCATGGTCGATCCACCACGCGACGAGTCCCGGGCCGCCGTGGCGAGCGCCCAGGACGCCCACATCCGGGTCCGCATGGTGACCGGGGACGATGTCACCACCGGTGCCGCCATCGCCCGGCAGCTCGGGATCCCCGGGAAGGCTCTTCTCGGCGCCGATTTCGCCGCGCTCCCCGAGCACGAGCAACTGGCCCGCATCGACGACATCGGTGTGGTGGGGCGGGTCGCGCCGGAGCACAAGGTGCTGCTCGCCGCCACGCTCAAGAAGAAGGGCGACGTCGTGGCGATGACCGGCGACGGAGTCAACGACGCGCCCGCCATCAAGTCCGCCGACATCGGTATCGCCATGGGCAGCGGCACGGACGTGGCGAAGAACGCGGGGCGGATGATCCTTTCCGACGACAACTTCGCCACGATCGTCTATGCCGTGGAGCAGGGCCGAAAGCTCTACGACAACCTGACCAAGTACATCCGGTTCGTACTCCTGCTGCTGGTCACCTTCGTGCTGACCTTCCTCGGCGCCACCATTTTCAATATCGCGGCCGGTGAACCCTTCACCCCGCCGCAGGTGTTGTGGATCCACTTCGTGGTCAACGCCTCGTTCGGCTTCGCGCTCGGCTTCGACCAGAAGAGCCCGGGGCTCATGCGGCGCAGGCCGCGTCCTCGAGGGGAGTCGGTGCTGACCCGGCCCGTGATGGTGACGGTCGGGCTCGGCGGACTGGCGATCACCGTCATCCTGCTCGGACTGATCAAGCTGGGTGAGTCCCACTTCGGCAGTGTCCGCATCGGCAGTTCGATGGCGTTCACCGCCTTCGCGCTCTGTCTGATCGTGGCCGCGTTCGAATGCCGCAGCGAGACGGATTCGGTACTGACGACGAGCACGTTCGACAGCAAGCACATGAACTGGGTGGCGCTGGCCCAGTTCGTGCTCGCGGTGCTGGTGACCCAGTTGGACGGGTTCCGCCGCATCCTCGACACCACCGAGATCAATGTGCGGCAGTTCGGCTGGGCACTGCTGTCCGCCGTCGTGCTGCTGCTCCTGTGGGAACTGGGCAAGCTGCTGGCCCGCAGGGCGCAGCGCAGCGGGTGAGGGCGCCCCGTTCCCTCGTCCGTGACCATGCGGGCGCGGACCTGTCGGAAGGACACCCGTGTCGAAGCAACCCGGCGCCCCCGGCGGAGGTTGGCGTCGTGCTGTACCGGGGGTGCCGGGCCTCGCGGTATTCAGGGGCACCGACGGAGCTTGCTGCGTGGTGATCTGCTGGCGGGGGTCACGGTCGCCGCGTATCTCGTGCGGCAGGTCATGGCGTACGCCAGCGTCGCGGGCCTGCCACCGGTCGTGGGTCTGTGGGCCATCCTGCCCGCGCTCGTGCTGACGCCTTCCTGAGTTCGTCCTGGCTGCTGTCGGTGGGGCCGGAGTCGACGACAGCGCTGATGACCGCGACCGTCGTGGGGCCGCTCGCCGGGGGCGATCCCGCGCGGTACCGCCCGCGTCGTCCCAATCCGGGGCCGCGCGGCGTTTCATGTCCGCCGTGGCCGCGGGCAAAGGGGAGCCGATCGCTGTATTCGACGTACCCGTGCAGCGAAACCCACCCGCTCCGCTAACATGTTCGAGCTCGCAATGATCACGTTGAAATATTACAAATCGGCTGAAAAATTGATATCTACGGTAGCGCGAGGGTGGTTTTCGCGAATAGGCGGCGGCCTACGGTTGGCTGCATGGCGTCAACCACGCGTCATGCTGTGGGTCGCGGTGAGTGTGGTGGGCCTCGGGTTCCTCATTGCACTGGAGATCGCCGCGCGTCGGTACGGCGAGCGGGGGCCGATCACCGACCAGGCGCGAGAGGTGATATTCGCCCCCAAATCGGGGACGGTGCTGTACGTCAGTATGGCGTTGACGATGGTGGTGCTCACCTGGCGGCAGCGGTTCATCGCGGTCGGCGCCGCGGTCGGCATCGACGTCGTCTTCTGGCTTGTGCGGTGGGCTGTCGACGCCGAGATGATGTACGGCAACGGCGCGTTGTGGGTGACTTTGGCCTGTGCCGTCATCGCCGTCACGCGTCGCACCGGCCGGGACCGCGTCCTGCTGCTGAAAGGCGTCGGACTGGCCCTGCTGCTGGTGGCCGGCCGCAAGACCGGCTACACCTGGCTGCTGATCACGTCGAAGACCCGCCCGGCGGTGCTCGACCAGTACGTGGCAACCGCCGATCACGCGTTGGGCAACCCGTCGTGGCTGGTAGGCCGGATTGTCGAGGCCACCGGCACGGTCGGCGCCGAGGTTCTCAACTGGGTCTACGTTCAGCTCGCGGTGGCCGCGGTCGTCGTCGCGCTGTACCAGCTGCGCAACGTGGCGGTCGAGCGCCGCTTCCCGGGCCATCATCTGGTGCGCACGTTTCTGGTCATCGGCCTGCTCGGGCCGGCTATCTACATGATCTACCCGGTGGTCGGACCGGTCTTCGCCTACGGTGCCGACGGGGGGCACTGGGCGGTGGCCAACCTGTGGCCGGACACGCCGCCGCCGGTCAGTACCCCGCGTTCGATGCCCTTCGACGAGGTCACCCCGCGCAATTGCATGCCCAGTCTGCACACGGCGTGGGCTGCCGCGATCTTCATTCATTCCCTTAAGGGCCCGCGGGCTCTGCAATTCCTGGGCGCGTTCTGGATGATTGCCACGCTCGGCGCAACGCTGGGCTTCGGCTACCACTACGGCGCGGACATCGTCGCCGGTGTGGTGTTCACGCTCACGATCGAGACGGCGCTGCGCTCGCTCGACCGCGGCTGGGACAGGCAGGGAATCCAGCTGGTCGTCTACGGCGCCGCGGTCTTCGCTGCCCTCTTGGCGTCGTATCGCTATCTGTCGATGGAGATGGCCGAACATCCGTGGGTGTTCGGGCCGCTGCTCATTCTGGCGATGAGCTCGGTGGTCTACGGCTACGTACGGACCACCAAGCTGTGGGAACGGAAGCCCGCGTCGGCGCATTTGCCGGAACCGCGACGCGAACCGCAGCCCGAACTGGTTTGAGTCATGTTGCAGCTGCATCAGGGTTGGCCGCAGGACATAGAAGCTGAATCACGGTATGAGGGTGCGTTGCGGTGACATCGGCGCGCCCGTGACCTGACGCGTCAACGTGATTGTCGGAGCCTGGTGTCACAGCTCGCCTGTCCGGCCAGTCGTGGAGTTCTGGAGGCTGAGCGGGCCCTCCCGCGCCTCGGTCGTCGTACGTCGGCCTCCGCTGCCCAGCGATCACCAGTGGTGGTCACTTTGCGTAGGAGGCAGCCCGGCCTCCGCTGCGAGATGCTGATTGCACAGACAGCCGTGCTGGGTTCGGTGGCGAAGGAGGCCCTTACGGCATGCACCCCGACGACGCCGAGGCACTACTCCACGCGCTGTTCACCCAGCCCCCGATCGGCCTGCACGTACTGGACCCCGATCTCCGGATCGTGCGGTTCAACGCCGCGGCGCCTGGCGTACAGGGCTTCAGCGAGAGTGAGGTCGTGGGCCGTACCTTTCGGGACCTCGGGTTCGTCGTGGACGACGTCGATCGCATGCTCCGCAGGGTGCTGGCCACCGGGGAATCGGTCAGCAACTTCCAGTACGAAGGCCGTCTGCCCCGTGGTCCCGCTGGACTGCGGGTGCTGGCCGTCTCGGCATTCCGCCTCCAGAGCACCGACGGCCGCACCCTGGGGGTCGCCGCCACGGTGGTCGACATCACCGAGCAGTATCGCGCCCAGCGACGGCTGGAACTGCTGTACCGCGCCGGTGAACAGATCGGGACCACCCTGGACGTGTTCCGTACGGCGCAGGAACTCGCCGACGTCGCTGTGCCCGGCCTGGCCGACGTGGTGGAGGTCGATGTTCTCGATTCCGTGATGCACGGCGATGCCCCCTCTCCAGGGCCTTTGCTCAACCAGGTCACCCTGCGACGGGCGGGCTTCCAGGCGGCGGCCCCGGAGGCGGTTCGGAGCTCGTACGAGGTTGGGGATGTCAGGGTGATGCGGTACGGCTACGGCACCCCGTATGCCCAGTCCCTGACAGACCTGCGGCCCCGTCTCATTCGCGCACTGGACAAGGACGGGGGGTGGCCGACCAGGGACCCGGATCAGGCCCGGATGCTGCGGGAGGCGGGTGCGCACTCGTTCATGGCCGTGCCGCTGGCGGCACGGGGAGTGGTCCTTGGGATAGCCGCCTTCTTCCGCACGAAGCGTGCACCGCCCTTCGAGGAAGCCGACGTGAGCGTCGCCGCTGACCTGGTGGCCCGGGCCGCGGTATGCATCGACAATGCCCGCCGCTACACGCGCGAGCACACCCTCGCCCGACTCACTCAACGGTCATTGGTGCCTACCCGGCTGCCCATGCACACGGCCGTCGAGACCGCGTACACCTATCTGCCGGTGGCCTCCGGCGGCGCCTGGTACGACGTCATCCCGCTGTCCGGCGCACGGGTCGCGCTCGTGGCGGGCGATGTGTGCGGGCAGGGCATGAGGGCCGTGACCACCATGGGACGACTGCGCACGGCAGTCACCGCCTTCGCGGCCATGGACCTGCCGCCCGACGAGCTTCTCGAACGCCTCCACAGCCTGACCGAGGAACTCTCACGCGACTACCCGCCTGCGCAGGACGACCACTGGTCTGTGCTGACGGCGACCTGCCTCTACATCGTCTACGACCCCTCCGACGGCAGCTGCGTCCTGTCCCGGGCCGGTCACCCTCCGCCCGTCCTCGCCCTGCCCGATGGCACGGTGCGGATCGTTGAAACCCCGACCGGCCCAGTCTTGGGGCGAGGAGCATCCTCGTACACCAGTACGAGCGTGGATGTGCCCGAGGGCAGCATCCTCGCCCTCCAGAACACCGGGCTCCTCCAGGGCACCACGGAAAGCCGTCTCCCCGTCTACCGGAAAGCCCTGGGCAGAACCACGGGGACCCTGCAGGACACGTGCGACGCTCTGGCTGCCTCACTGCTCCCCGAGCCCCCCGACGACGACGCCCTGCTGCTCCTCGCACGTACCCGCGCACATGGCCCGGACAAGCTGGCCTCCTGGACGCTGCGCAACGCCCCGGAGAGCGCCGCCGAGGCCCGCCGTCTGGTCGGCGCACGGCTCGCGGAATGGGGCCTCACCGACCTCGACTTCAGCACCGGGCTCATCGCCAGCGAACTGGTGACCAATGCCGTCCGCTACTCCGACGGGCCGATCGGGCTACGCCTGATCCGCGACGCCGTTCTGACCTGTGAGGTCGCGGACATCAGCAACGCCTCCCCACATCTGCGACACGCCGAGGACGACGACGAAGGCGGCCGCGGCCTGTACCTGGTCGCCCAGTTCACCCAGGACTGGGGCACCCGGCGCACCGGGAGAGGCAAGATCATCTGGACGGAGCAGACGCTCCACTGACGCGAGCACACCGGGGCTGAGCAGTTGGAGGGGCGGTGTGCGTGGCGCAGCCGTCAGTGCTCGCGGTGCACCTTGGAGTTGGAGGCCTGGGCGCGGGGGCGGACCACCAACAGGTCGATGTTGACGTGGGAGGGGCGGGTGACGGCCCAGGTGATGGTCTCTGCGACGTCGTCGGCGGTGAGGGGCTCGGCCACGCCCGCGTAGACCTTGGCGGCCTTCTCCTCGTCACCGCGGAAGCGGGTTGTGGCGAACTCCTCGGTCTTGACCATGCCCGGGGCGATCTCGATCACGCGGACCGGAGTGCCGACGATCTCCAGGCGGAGAGTCTCGGCCAGGACGCGGGCGCCGTTTTTGGCGGCGACATAGCCGGCGCCGCCCTCATAGGTGGCGTGGCCCGCGGTGGAGGAGAGGATCACGACGGTGCCGTCGCCGCTCGTGGTGAGCGCCGGGAGCAGAGCCTGGGTGGTGTGGAGCGTGCCGATGACATTGACCTCGTACATCGTGCGCCAGTCGGCGGGATCGCCGGTGGCGACGGGGTCGGCGCCGAGTGCGCCGCCGGCGTTGTTGACGAGGACGTCGCAGCGGTCGAGGGAGGCGGCGAAGGTGTCGACGGCCTGGCGGTCGGTGACATCGAGGGCGTACGCGGTGGCCTGGTAGCCCGCGCCGGTGAGCTCGGCGGCGAGTGCCTCGACGCGGTCCTTGCGGCGGGCGGTGAGGACGACGTGGTAGCCGGCGGCAGCCAGTTGCCGTGCCGTGGCGGCTCCGATGCCGCTGCTGGCTCCGGTGATGACGGCGACGGGGGTCCCAGCGGCGGTCATGTCGTACTCCTCGCGCGTGTGATCTATTACGGCCAGGATAGGCGGCCTTGTGCGGGTCGCGGAGTCAGCGGCCGCGGGGGGCGTACATGATCACGGCCATGCCCGCGAGGCAGATCATGGCTCCGGTCACGTCCCAGCGGTCGGGGCGATAGCCGTCGGCGACCATGCCCCAGGCGATCGAGCCCGCCACGAAGACTCCGCCGTACGCGGCGAGGATGCGCCCGAACTCGCCGTCCGGCTGGAGGGTGGCGACGAAGCCGTACGCACCGAGGGCGATGACTCCTGCGCCGATCCAGATCCAGCCCCGGTGCTCCCTGAGCCCTTGCCAGACGAGCCAGGCTCCGCCGATCTCGAAGAGGGCGGCGACGAGGAAGAGAGCGGCGGAACGGGCGACGAGCATGGATACAGGCTGTCATGCAGGAGGCCGGAGACTCGCCGGAGCTGATGAATAATCAGGTTCAATAAGGATTAATCGGTATCTTCTGACTATGTGTGCGATGCGCAAGGCGCTGTGGGCGGTGTCCGCCGCGGCGGTGATGGTGGTCGGTTCGGGGGCGAGCGCGGCCGCGGGTGACCGGGTGATCGCGCCGGAGTCGGATGTGGCGCACCACGGCCATGTCTCGCTGACGGACGGGTGGCTGGCGGTGTGGCTGCTGAGTGAGAGTCACGGTCCCTCCAGCCTCACGAACGCGACCGTGCGGCTGTCCTTCTCGGTGTCTCTGGCCGGAGTGCAGGATCTGCCGGCCGGGTGTCTGTGGGCCGAGGACCGGGTGGTGTTCTGTGCCACGGGCTCGCTGCCGGCAGGCGGGGTCGGACGGCAGCTCGCGCTCGATCTGAGGACGGTGGGCACACCGGACGAGGTGGTCGTCACCGTCGGTACGCAATGGAACGGCGGCGCGACCGACCGGAACCCGCAGAACAACGAGCACCGGGTGCTGGTGCCGGCGACCGGGGACCGGTACGTCTTCTGAGCGGGTGCCTTCCCGGCGGGCTGCTCAGCGGCCGGCTGCCCAGGCGATATAGCCGTCGGGGCGGATCAGGAGCGCGGTGCGGCGGTCCGTCGTCCAGTGCGCCCGTATGACACGGCCCGGGGCGGCCGGGGCCGCGGGTGTCTCGCCTGCCGGGCCGACCAGCACGAACTCGCCCTTGCGCAGCAGTTCGTAGAGCCGGCCCTCAGCGAGATCCAGGTCCGGTGCGCGCCTGCCCGTGAGGCGGTGGGCGCCGCGCGTCGCGCCGTACGAGATGCCGATCCCGGAGATCATGCCCATCGCCCTGTCGGCAGCGGGACGGACCGCGTTCAGGAACCGGGACGCGAGGGAGCGGGCCGTGCGCTGAAGCGGGGTGTGGGCCATGGCGAGGCGGACGATCGCGCCACTGCTGCGCAGGACCATCGCGCCGACGCGGTGCCGCTCGGTCTGGTAGCTGTCGAGCAGGGCCTGGGGGTCGGGGGCATTGCCGTGGAGGACTGAGGCGAGCTTCCAGGAGAGGTTCGCCGCGTCCTGGAGGCCGGTGTTCATGCCCTGGCCGCCGGCCGGGGAGTGGACGTGCGCCGCGTCGCCGGCGAGGAAGACACGACCGGTCCGGTAGGCGGGGACCTGGCGCTCGTCGCTGTGGAATCGGGAGATCCAGCGGGGGTCGTGCATGCCGTGGTCGGTGCCGAGGGCGAGGCGGGTGATCTCGCGCACCTCCTCGAGGTCGACGGGCTCGCTGTCGGGGACCTGGCGCTTGCGGTTCCAGCCCATGACCCGGTACCAGCCGTCGCCGAAGGGGGCGATGAAGGCGAAGGCGTCTCCCGTGCCGTTGACGGTGAGCAGGCCTTCGGGCTCCTCGGTGAGCTTCACGTCCGCAAGGACGATGGACCGGATCACGGAGACGCCCGGGAACGGCAGGCCCAGGGACTTGCGCACGGCGCTGCGCACCCCGTCGGTGCCGACCAGATAGCGGGCCCGGAGGGTGGTCCGCACGCCTTCGGCGTCCTGGATCTCGGCGGTGACCGAGCCCGCGTCCGATCCCGAGCCCGCGTCCGCGTCGGCGGACTGGTGCAGGCCGAGCAGTTCCGTCCCGTACCGGAAGTCGACGCCGGTGGACAGCGCCCGGCGCTCCAGCAGATGCTCCACCTCGTACTGCGGGGTGATCAGCAGATAGGGGAAGCGGGACGGCAGCCGGGACAGGTCCAGCGAAAGCCGGCCGAACAGCCGCAGGCCGGTGATCGGGGTGCCCTTCTTGACCAGCTCGTCGGCCAGGCCCCGGGCGTCGAGGAGCTCGAGCGTGCGGGCGTGCACCCCGAAGGCGCGCGTCATATTGCTGGTCTCGTGCGGACGGCGCTCTATGACCGTGACCGAGATGCCCGCTGCGGCGAGGTCGCCCGCAAGCAGCATCCCGGTGGGGCCCGCGCCCACGACGAGGACGTCAGTGATGTCGCCCGCAGCATCGGCCGCGCGGGATGTTCCGTTGGTGCTGGGCTTGCCGGTCATGGCTCTGCCTCCTGAATGCCAACGTTTGTTGGTCAACGCTTGTTGGCAAATGTAGAGCCGACAGCGCTGGCGTGTCAACACTTGTTGGCCTACAGTTGTTGGCATGAAGACGGAAGTCCCAAGCGGTCCACGCCGCTCCGATGCCACCAAGGCCGCGATCCTCGAAGCCGCCCGCGAGCGCTTCGCGGCCGACGGGTATGAGCGCGCCACCATCCGTGCCATCGCGCGCGACGCCGGCATCGACCCGTCGATGGTCATGCGCTACTACGGAAACAAGGAGGGGCTGTTCGCCGCCGCCTCCGAATTCGACCTGCGACTACCGGAGTTGGGCGCTCTGCCGCGCAAGCACATAGGCGCGGTACTCGTCTCCCACTTCCTCGACCGGTGGGAGCAGGACGAGGTGCTGACCGCTCTGCTGCGGGCCAGCGTCACCAATGCGGCGGCAGCCGAGCGCGCGCACCAGATCTTCAAGGGGCAGCTCGGGCCCGTCGCCCTCGGCGTCTGCCCGGACCCCGCCGAGGCTCCCCGCCGGGCCGCACTTGTCGCCTCCCAGATCCTCGGCATGGCGCTTGCGCGCTATGTGCTCCGCTTCCCGCCCGCCGTCGAGATGACCCGTGAGGAGCTGGTGAGCTGGCTGGCCCCGACCGTGCAGCGCTATCTGACGGACGAGCGACCGTAGTTGGTGCCGTTGAGTCCGGGGCGTTGGGGCTTGGGCCGTCGAGTTGTGCAGAGTTGCGCCGAGACTGCGCCGTACAATCTCTGCATGGCGCAGAAGAGGACGGACGGCCGCAGCGGGCTGATGAGAGAGCTGTCCAACGCGTCGCGCCGCTATATGGCCTCGTACGCCCTCTTCAACCAGGCGCTCGCCGATCATCTGCAGCTGCACCCCACCGATCTGCAGTGCCTCAATCTGCTCAGCCTGGAGCCGGAGCCCGTCACCACCGGCCGGGTCGCCGAGCTGACCGGGCTCACCACCGGGTCCGCGACGCGGCTCGTCGACCGGCTGGAGAGGGCCGGTTATGTCACGCGTGAACGCGACACCGCGGACCGGCGACGGGTGCTCGTGACCCTCGTGCCCGAGCGCGTGGCGGAGTTCGGTGCTGTGTGGCAGAAGCTGAATGGCGCCTGGTTCGCGATGTTCGATGCGTACAGCGACGATGAGATCGCCCTGCTCACGGCTCATATGCGACGGACTGTGGAGCTCAGCGCCGCGCAGGTCGAGCGGCTGCGCGGCGGGCAACTCTGAACTACGGCACCACCGCATTTTTCAGGTACGGCCCCGCGGCCCCACGGCGCTGACGCACTACGCGGCAGCGCCGCCGAATTCGCGCAGCGCGGTCTCGACGATCGCTTCCAGCCGTGCGTGGTGCGCGCCCCGCCAGTAGACGCGCTCGCACGCCGTGCACTGCGCGAAGACTTCGTACGAGCGCTGTGTGCCCTGCTCAAGATGTTCCTGGACCGAGTCCTTGTCGGTGTCGGTCAGCCGGCCGTTGCATGCCGTGCAGCGGGTCCATGGCGCGAGCACCGGCGCGAACCGCTCCAGTACGTCCCGGAGTTGGTCCTCGGGCCGGTCGCTGTAGATGTAAGCCCCCGCCCAGAGCTCCCGCCGCCGCAGCAGTCCGCGGTCCCGGGAGAGCAGTACCCGCCGCTCTTTCGCCGAGAGCGCGGCCAGGGCGGGGTCGCCGATGTCCTCGTTCTCGTACGCCGCGTCGACGCCGAGGAGCCGCAGCCGCCGCGCCAGTGTGCCGAGGTGGACGTCGAGCAGAAAGCGCAGCGGCGCACCGGGCACCTGCTGCGGCCGCTCGACGGAGCGGACCTCGACGTTCTCGCCGGCGCGCGGGATGTGGGACACGGTGACCTGGCGGCCGTCGACGAGCAGCCGGCCCGCCTCGGTGAGCGGGACGCCGAGTGACTCGACGACATGGCCGAGTGTCGAGGAGCCGTCGGTGACCAGGGTCGTACGGCCCGCGCGGCGCTCCGAGGGGACGAAGAGCCGCAGCTCAGGGGCGACGCTGACGGTGATTTCCGGTCCGTTCACGCGGCAAGCATGTCATCGTGCGGCGCGCGTCAGCCAGGGTTTTCCGGTCCCGGCCGGGTCCGGCGGGATCCGCGGGTCCTGCGGGTTCCTCCTGGCTCCTGCGTGCTCCTGCGGGCCTGGTGGGGTGGAGCTGCGGCCGACCGGTCCGGCCGGGGCCAGTGCGGCCCGGTGGGATCCGGTCAGGCGCGGAAGGAATCCGCGTTCTCCTTCGCCCACTCGGCGAAGGTGCGGGCCGGGTGCCCGGTCAGCTCCTCGACGTTGCTGGTGAGAGGAGTGGGTGAACCGTCCGTCGAGGCCCAGTAGTCGAGCAGCCCGTCCGCGAAGGAGGCGGGCATGTAGTCGGCCATGGACTCCTTCCAGGCCTCGCGTGTCACGGTGTTGAAGGGGATGGTGCGGTCCGCGGCGTGCTCGAGGATCGCGATCTGCTCGGTGAAGGTGAGGGACTCGGGACCGGTCAGGTGGTACGTCGAGCCCCGCAGCAGCGGCCGTGTCAGGACCGCGAGCGCGGCTTCGGCGATGTCCCGCTCATGGATCGGATCGCCGTAACTGCCCGGGTACGGAAGGTCGATCGCGCCCGTGGACCGCAGTGCCCACAGCCACGGGCGCGCGTTGCTCGCGAAAGCGCCGGGCTGCAGGACGGTCGTTTCGAGGGGTGAGGCCGCCAGCGCCTGCTCGACCGCGAGATGGGACGCGGCGACCGGGTTGTCGGCGGCGCCGGGGTCGAGGACCGAGCTGGAGGAGAGCAAGACGATGTGCTCGACCCCTGCCGCCGCGGCTTCTTCGAGGAAGGCGCCGATCTGCGACGGCTCGGCGTAGAGGAAGACGGAGGTGACCGATTCGAGGGCGGCCGGGAAGGTCGCGGGGTCGTCGAGGGCGCATTTCACGGCCTTGACGCCCGCGGGCAGGCTGAGCTTCTCGGGGCTGCCGGAGGCGGCGCGGACGTCGACTCCCGCCTCGTGCAGCAGCGTTATGAGGGTGGAGCCGACCTGGCCTCGGCTTCCGGTGACGAGGATGGGCATGGAGGGATTCCTTCGTAACTCGGAGAGGGCAGCCGCAAACGAAAATATTCTACGTTGCACAGAAGCTGCGTGACGCAGATAAATATCCGCGAAGAGGGCCCGCTCGTCAAGCGAGCCCCGCCTCCTAATCCATCAGGCTGATGCGCCAGTCGTTGGACCGCAGGATCTGGCCGGGCGGGTACTCGAAGTCGCACTCGCCCACCAGTTCGAAGCCTGCCTTCCTGCACACCGCGTTGGAGGGGCCGTTGGCCACGGACGGGAAGGCATGCAGATGGCGGTGCTTCTGCTCCGCCCGCGCCATGGCGACGACCGCCAGCGTGCCTGCCGTCGCGATGCCCCGCCCCTGGAACCCGGGCAGGACACTCCACCCCGTCTCGTACACCTGCCCCCCGTCCCACGTCTGCTCCCAGAAGCCGACGGTGCCGACGACCTCCTCGCTCCCCTCCAGCACAATGCGGAACATCCGGCCCTTGCCCGTCCGGTCCGCGCTCAGATCCACATACCGCTGGTGCCGCTTGATCAGCTGTTCTTCCGTCTCCGGGCCCCCCAGGTGATCCATCAGCTCCGGTGCGTTCGCAGCGCGGAGCAGGTCGAAGTCATCCTCGGACCATGGCTCGATCCGTACCGTCGATGCTTTGATCTCCATGCCACGCACTGTAGGACGAGGGTCGGACAAGCGGGGGTCGGAAGATGAGCTTCACCGGTGTATGGGCGGTCGGCGCCGTTCCCGACGCCGAAGTCGCCGCCCTGCCGGACGGTTCGTCCATCTGACGGGAGACCTCGCGGGGGAGTGGACCACACCTCCCGGCTACGCCGAGGATCTGACCTGGTGGCTCGACGGCGGTGACCGCGAGCCCTACTTCACGCCCGAACCCACCCCCGCCGCCCTCCGCTTCGCCGCCTTCGCACGCAGCGGCGGCCCGAGCTCCCCGGCTGTCGCCGCCATGAAAGAGGCCGGCATGGACCTGCTGCGCGATACGGAAGGGAGCGCCGCGTTTGTTGCCTCGGCGCGCAAGGGCGACCCGGCCGGTGCCCTCTGCTACGGGCTCGGGGCCGAGGCCACGGCCCGACTGCCGGGCTGGTTCGGCGACTTTCTGCTGACCGCCGCCGAGGTACGCGCCGTCCTCCCGCACGCCGAGTCCGCACTCGCCGTCACCGGGCCCCGCCGCACCGAGGTCCTCGCTCGCATCGACGCCTGGATGTCGGCCATGAGTGACGCCCGGGAATTCGACGCGCGCACGCTGCTGGACGGGCCGTTGCGGGTGCTGCGGTACGCGGCGGCCAGCGGCTCGGGCGCGGTCGGCGTCACCGAGAGCTACTGAGAGTCGCCAAGGGGTGGGCGCGCGTACGCGGTCGGCGGGACGCCCACCGTCGCCGTGAAGTCCCGTACGAGATGCGCCTGATCGCTGTACCCGAGCTCAGCGGCCAGCGCTGCCCAGTCAAGACCGCCTCCCGAACGTTCGCCGTCGCCCGGGCCCTCACCCATCGGGCCTTCACCCGCCGGGCCCTCGCCCGACTCGGCGCGCTCCAGCGCCTCGTGGATGCGATAACGCAGGATGACCCACTTGGGACCGACCCCGACGTACGCGGCGAACAGCCGCTGCAGCGAGCGCGCCGACACTCCTTCCGCGGCCGCCAGCTCGGCGACCCGCCGGATCGAGCGGTCCGTACGCACCAGGTCGACGAGCGCCATCGCGCGCAGCGCCTGCGGGTCGGCGTCCGGCTCGAGCCCCAGCAGGAAGGCGTCCAGCGCGGCGACCCGCGCGTCCTCGGCCTGGGCCCGATCCTCCGCCTGTGTCTGAGCCTCAGCCTGAGCCCCCGCCCCCGCCCCCGCCTGGCCCTGTGCCCCCGGCCGCCCGTGCTCCGCCGCCTCCGGTCCGAGGATCCCGAGGACGGTTGCCTGGTCCGCGCCCGGCAGAACGTCCGCGATCGGCAGCCGCTGTCCCGTCCAGTCGGACACCGGCCGGTCCGGCGCGAACGGCCGGAAGCCGCCGGGGCGGAACTGCACCCCGCACACCCGACCCCGCCCCTCCAGTTTCTGTGTGAAGAGCCGCAGGCCGATGCCCGCGACCTCGCCCCAGCCTGCCTCGTCGCCGTACCGCTGGAAGACGACGTTCACAGATGGATGGGGCACCACATGGGAGGCGTACGGCTCCGTCAAGTCCCAGTCGATGAGCCAGTAGTGCTCGAGATACGGACGCAGTGCCGGGACGGGCTCGCGGCGGCGGAAACGTACGCGCGCGAAGAGCTCTTGGGCTTCGACGATGCCCCGGGTGTCGCGTCGCGGACCTGCCATGCCGGGATCCTATGTCGCCTTTGTTCAATACGCAGGGCGTCGGCCGCGCCTACCGTCGAACCATGACGAACAGCATCAGTGACCTCCTCGAATCGGCCGTGGAACGTGCTGTACCGGTGGTACGCGGCATCGCCGACGACCGGCTGGCCGACCCGACCCCCTGCACCGAGTACGACGTACGCGACCTGATCGATCACCTCCTCCAGGTGGTGATCAACTTCCAGGCCCTGGCGGCGCGGAAGGATGCCGACTTCGCCTCCGTGCGGCACTACACCCACGGTGACTGGCGAGGCCGGTTCGCCGACGAGGCCGCCGCGCTCGTCGCGGCGTGGGCGGTTCCCGGCGCCGAGGAGGGCACGACGGGGACCATGGGCCTGCCGGCCAGGACCGTGGGGCAGATGGTGCTGGGCGATCTGACCGTGCACGCCTGGGACCTGGCCCGCGCCACCGGGCAGGAGTTCACGCCGGACCCGGTTGTGGTCGGTGAACTCGGGCCCTCACTCGCGGAGATGGCGCCGATGGCGCGTAAGGGAGGCGTGTTCGGCGAGCCGTTCCCGTTGGCGGAGGGGGAGCGGGCATCGGAGTTCGACCGGGTGCTGGCCCTGACCGGCCGGGATCCGCACTGGCAGCCGTAACAGCGGGAACCGGTGCTACCGCCGCGTCGGCGGACTCGCGTCCCGGCCGCCCGGCTGCTTGCCCTGGCGACGGGCCTGGCGGGTCAGGCGGCCCCGGTTCTCCCGCTGGTAGCGCCGCTCAAGGCGGGCCTGGTGGTCGCGGCGGTCGCGGTACTCCCGGTACTCCATGTCGCGCCGGCCTCCGGAACGGCTGCCGCCGCGACCGTAACGGACATGGCCGAAGACCAGCACAGCCGCGGCCACCCACAGGACGGGCTCCATGAACCCGAAGCCGATCAGGGCCACGACGACGAGCACCAGTACAGGGTTCACGGTGGACCTCCGCGCGTGGACAGGAAGTTCACGCTGCCGGGGTATCGGGCGGCCGCGCTGTCCAACCTAGCCCTGCCCGCGCGCCCGGAGAAGACACCCGACGAGCATTCCGGCAGGCACTCGCTGGACGAGCGTGAGCAGCAGAAACAGCGGCGAGGTCAGGCGCGGGACGCTGTGTGTCGCCGGGAATCGTGTGGCTGTCCGGCAGGGCGGACGGCGTCGGCGTACGGCAGGCGCTCCCGGTGTCACATCGCGAGCGGCTGTGTCGTCATGGAGGTATGAGGATCGCAATTGCTGGAGGAACGGGAACGCTGGGCCGACGCGTGGCCGCTGAGCTGCGTTCGCGAGGCCACGACGTACGGGTGCTCAGCCGGAGCTCCCCGGAGTACCGCGTCGACCTGACGACCGGGGAGGGGCTGGCCGAGGCGCTTGCGGGCTGCGATGCCGTGGTCGACGCGAGCAACAGCCAGTCGTCGGCGAAGCAGGCGGCGCGGACGCTCGTCGAGGGCTCGCGACGGCTGTTGGCCGCGGAAGAGGCCGCGGGCGTGGGCCACCATGTCTGCGTGTCGATCGTCGGCTGCGACCAGCTGCCGATGGGCTACTTCAAGGTCAAGGCCGACCAGGAGGCAGTCGTGGAGCACGGGCCGGTGCCGTGGACCGTTGTACGCGCCACGCAGTTCCATGAACTGATGGACATGGCGTTCACGGCGGGCGCGCGCGAGCTGCACCTGGCCCAGGTCAACGGCGCGCCGGGCCTTGTCGTGCATGACGCGGACGGACTGCTGTCGGTGGTCGCGTTCACCGTCGACACCGACCGGATCACCGCGGTCGATATCGTACGCAATCCAGACAAGCTCACCGCCGTACGGGACTCGGACGACGGCTAGACTCGCCGCCCACCATCCCGAGGTGAGCCTGTGGACGTGCCGGATGTGTCTCGACCGCGTGTGGGTGTGGCCGTACTGACGAGGGGTACGCGGCCCGACGAACTGCGAGCCCTGCTCGACTCGGTGGCCCGGCAGGACTGCCCCGCGACACGGGTGGTGGTCGTCTGCAACGGCTCGCCGGTCTCCGAACTGCCCGAGCTCCCGGACCGCGCGACCGCCGTCGAACTGCCGGAGAACCTCGGCGTGTCCGGCGGCCGCAATGCCGCCATGGCCCGACTGCGGGAGTTCGGTGACGTGGACGTCCTGGTCGACCTCGACGACGACGGGCTGCTGATCGCGGCGGACGTCTTCCGCCGGATCGGCGATCTGTACGCCGCCGATCCGGAGTTGGGCATCGTCAGTTTCCGTATCGCCGACGAGACCGGCTTCACCCAACGGCGGCACGTGCCCCGGCTGCGCTCCGGCGATCCGATGCGCGGCGGCCCGGTAACCACGTTCCTCGGCGGCGGCCACGCCCTGTCGATGGCGATGCTCGACCAGATCGGCGGCTGGCCGGACGACTTCTTCCTCACGCACGAGGAGACCGACCTGGCCTGGCGTGCTCTGGACTGCGGCTGGAAGATCGTTTACGCGCCGGAGCTGGTGCTGCAGCATCCGCGTACCTCTCCGGCCCGGCACGCGGAGTACTACCGCATGACCGCCCGCAACCGGGTCTGGCTCGCGAAACGCCATCTTCCGGCCCCGCTCGCGCCGGTCTACCTGGGAACCTGGACCGCGCTCACGCTGCTCCGTACGCGGTCGGCGCCCGGCCTGCGCGCCTGGTTCGGCGGTTTCGCGGAGGGAGTCCGTACGCCGTGCGGGAAGCGGCGGCCGATGCGCTGGAGCACTGTGTGGCGGATGGCCCGCCTGGGACGCCCGCCGGTCATCTAGCCCGCAGCCGCAGCCGCAGCCGCAGCCGCAGCCGCCGCCGCAGTAGTCACGGCGAAGCCGCAGAGACGGCCGCAGCCGAAAGCTCCTGACGGCTCAGGGCCACACCAGGCAGTACGGCTGGTGCCCCGCCTCGTGGAGCCGCACCGAGAAATCCTGCCACTCGTGCAGCAGTTGGTAGACATTGAAAGCGTCGCGCGGACCGCCCCGGTCCGGGACCGTCGACCAGATGAAGGCTGCCGCGCCCACCGACTCCTCGCCGATGCCGCGCAGCGGGTCGACCACCGTCATCGGAAGCTTGACCACCGCATAGTCGGGGTGGAGGACCACCAGCTCCAGCGGCGGCACCTTGTTCAGCGGCATGCCCTGGATACCCGTGAGCACCATGGCGGCTATGGTCTCCGGCTTGATCTTGGCGAACATTCCGCCCATGCCGAGCTCGTCGCCGCCCAGCTCCTCAGGGCGCATCGAAATCGGCACCCGGGCGGCAGTGGCCCCGTCAGGTGCGCCGAAGTACTTGTAGGTCACCCCCACTCGGCCGCTCCTGCTTCCCATGGGTTCATCCGCGCCGGCATTGCCTCGCCGGTGCTTTCCCCGCCGGGCAGGCTCAGGACCCAGGTCGTCGGTCCCCTCGCCCAGTCCGCCACCGCGATGCATATCTCCACCCGACCACTCGCAGCCCCCGCCGCGCAACCCGATCATCGTGACAGTGACCTCCCCCACGAAAGTGCTGTGAAACACCGGTCCGCAAGAACTTGGGGGCCTCTGACACCATGGATTCCGTGAGCTTTCCCTATGTCGCCCCAGTTTCGCAGACGCGAGAGGGATGACGCCCTTTTGTAATACGAGGAGATCGCCCCATCCGCTCACCGGTGGCCGAGATCATCTGTCCCGGCCCCTCGACCGCCCGCATCGCAGATCAGGACCAAAGTGTCGTATTCATACGAAGCCCCAGTTTCGCAGGCGCTTTTCGACCGCGCGTCACTCGTGACGCCCGGCGGCGTGAACTCTCCCGTCCGTGCCTTCCGCGCCGTGGGCGGTACGCCCCGGTTCATGGTGTCCGGTACCGGCCCGTACCTCACTGACGCGGACGGGCGCGAGTATGTCGACCTCGTCTGCTCGTGGGGTCCGATGATCCTCGGGCACTCCCACCCGGCCGTCATCGAGGCGGTGCAGGCCGCGGTCGCCCGCGGCACCTCCTTCGGTACGCCGGGTGAGGGCGAGGTCGCCCTCGCCGAGGAGATCGTGGCCCGCGTCGAGCCGGTGGAGCAGGTACGGCTTGTTTCCAGCGGTACGGAAGCGACGATGTCCGCGATCCGCCTCGCCCGCGGTTTCACCGGCCGGGCCAAGGTCGTGAAGTTCGCCGGCTGCTACCACGGACATGTGGACGCGCTGCTCGCCGCGGCCGGCTCCGGGGTGGCGACCTTCGGGCTGCCGGACACCCCGGGGGTCACGGGCGCGCAGGCCGGCGACACCATCGTGCTGCCGTACAACGATCTCGAAGCGGTGCACGAGGCGTTCCACAACCACCCGGGCGAGATCGCGTGCGTGATCACCGAGGCCTCGCCGGGCAACATGGGCGTCGTGCCGCCGCGGCCGGGCTTCAACGAGGGGCTCAAGGCGGTCTGCGCCAAGAACGGCGCGCTGTACATCTCCGACGAGGTCATGACCGGCTTCCGTACGTCGAAGGCCGGCTGGTACGGCGTCGACGGCGTCGCGCCCGACCTGATGACCTTCGGCAAGGTCATGGGCGGCGGCTTCCCGGCCGCCGCGTTCGGCGGCCGCAAGGACGTCATGGAGTACCTCGCCCCGGCCGGCCCCGTCTACCAGGCGGGCACCCTCTCCGGTAACCCCGTCGCCACCGCCGCCGGCCTCGCGCAGCTGCGGCTGCTCGACGACGCCGCGTACGAGAAGATCGACGCCGTCTCGGCCGCGATCCGGACGCTGCTGACGGACGCGCTCGCCAAGGAGGGCGTCGCCCACCGGCTGCAGACCGCGAGCAATATGTTCTCCGTCTTCTTCACGGACAGGGACGTCAGGAACTACGAGGACGCGAAGAAGCAGGAGTCCTTCCGCTTCAACGCGTTCTTCCACGCGATGCTCTCCCAGGGCGTCTATCTGCCGCCGTCCGCCTTCGAGTCCTGGTTCGTCTCCACGGCCCACGACGAGCGGGCGATCGAGCGGATCGCCGCCGCACTTCCCTCCGCCGCCCGCGCCGCCGCCGAGGCGACGGAGGTGTCCGCATGAGCGAGATCACCGTCGTCCATCTGGTGCGGCACGGCGAGGTCCACAACCCCGACGGGGTGTTGTACGGCCGCCGTTCCGGCTACCACCTCTCCGAGCTCGGCCGGCAGATGGCCGACCGGGTCGCCGAGCATCTCGCGGGCCGCGACATCACCCATGTGGTGTCCTCGCCGCTGGAGCGCGCGCAGGAGACCGCCGGGCCCGTCGCCAAGAGCCACGGCCTCACCCTCGACACCGACGAGCGGCTGATCGAGGCAGGCAATGTCTTCGAGGGCAAGACCTTCGGAGTGGGCGACGGCGCGCTGCGCAAGCCGGCCAACTGGAAGCATCTGACCAACCCGTTCCGCCCGTCCTGGGGTGAGCCGTACGTCGATCAGGTCGTACGGATGATGGGTGCGCTGAACAGCGCGCGGGACGCGGCCCGCGGGCACGAGGCCGTCTGCGTCAGCCATCAGCTGCCGATCTGGATCGTGCGGAGCTTTGTCGAGCGGCGCCGGCTCTGGCACGATCCGCGCCGTCGGCAGTGCACTCTCGCGTCCCTGACCACCTTCACGTATCAGGACGACAAGATTGTCTCGGTCGGCTACACCGAGCCGGCGCGCGATCTCGTACCGGCGCATCTACTGGCGGGCGCGAAGCCCGTGAAGGGCAAGTCCAGAGCATTCGGTGCGTAGTTGCTCACGAAAATAGTTGGCACCCTTCGGAACCTCCGCCTTCCACCCGGCATCTAAATCGGTGCCGGTGTGGATGGGCTCTCTGGACCAAGAGAGAGCGCGGATGGGGACGATATGCGCGACGTCAGTCGAAGGGGTTTGCTCGGGGCGGGACTTGGGGCGGCGGCCGCGATCGGGATCGCGGGCTGCGGCTCCACCGGCCAGGGCGGAGCGGGACAGACCGGGGCCGGCAAGGACAGCGGCAAGGGCGGCAAACCCTCCAAGATCGAAGGCCGGCCGATCGGTGACGGTTCCACGTCCGACACCGGAAAGCAGCCGCATCAGCCGCCGAAGCCCGTTCCTCTCGAACCGGGCCAGACGCCGCCGCAATTCGTGATCTTTTCCTGGGACGGGGCGGGCGAGGTCGGCAACGGCCTCTTCCCGCGCTTCCTCGAACTCGCCAAGAATCACGATGCGGCGATGACCTTCTTCCTCTCCGGGATCTATCTGCTCCCCGAGTCGAAGAAGACGCTCTACCGCCCTCCGAACAACGGCATCGGCGCGTCCGACATCGGCTATCTCACCGACGACCACATCAAGGCGACGCTGAAGTACATACGCCAGGCATGGCTCGACGGCCATGAGATAGGCACGCACTTCAACGGGCACTTCTGCGCCGGTTCCGGAACGGTCGGCAACTGGTCGCCCGCGGACTGGCAGAACGAGATCGACCAGGCTGTGAAGTTCGTCACCGAGTGGCGTACGAACACCGGCTGGACCGACATCGACCCGCTGCCGTTCGACTACCGCAAGGAACTGGTCGGCGCCCGCACCCCCTGTCTGCTCGGCCAGGACAAGCTGCTGCCCACCGCGAAGAAGCTCGGCTGGCGCTACGACGCGAGCTCACCCGGCGGCCGCCAGATGTGGCCCGAAAAGCGACAGGGCCTCTGGGATCTGCCGCTGCAGCAGGTGCCGTTCCCCGGGCACTCCTTCGAGGTGCTCTCGATGGACTACAACATCCTCGCCAATCAGTCGCAGAATTCGACCAAGGGCATGCCCGAGCGCTATCCCGGCTGGAAGAAGCAGGCCACCGAGGCCTATCTCGCCGGATTCAAGCGCGCCTACGAGTCGAATCGCGCGCCGCTCTACATAGGCAACCACTTCGAGCAGTGGAACGGCGGCATCTACATGGACGCCGTCGAGGAAGCACTCAAGGGCATGGTCGGCAAGAAGGACGTACGGCTGGTCTCCTTCCGGCAGTTCTGCGACTGGCTCGACGTCCAGGACCCGAAGGTGCTCGCCAAGCTCCGTACGCTCGAGGTCGGTCAGTCGCCGGCCGGCGGCTGGAACACATTCCTTAAGGCAGCCTGACAAGGGGCTATCCGGGCACCTCGGGGGGCGCGGAAAGATCCCCGGAACGGCCATGCGAAACTTTTCACATGAGCCTTAGCCGTGCCTCCCGCGCCGCCCTGCTGACCGCCGTGGTCGCAGTCGGCGCGCTCAGTCTGTCGGCCTGCAGCGGTGACTCCAACGGCAAGTCCGGCGGTGGCGGCAACACCAACTTCGTCACCGACTCCGGCGGTATCTCCATCGTCGCGAAGGGGAAGCGCACTGCCCCCAACAAGCTGTCCGGCGAGACCCTCGAGGGCAAGCCGCTCGACATCGCCGACTTCAAGGGCAAGGTCGTCGTGATGAACGCCTGGGGCTCGTGGTGCCCGCCCTGCCGCGCCGAGGCCCCGCATTTCGCGAAGGTCTCCAAGGAGACGAAGGCGAAGGGTGTGGAGTTCGTCGGGATCAATACCCGAGACGCCAACAAGGGCCCGGCGCTCGCCTTCGAGAAGGATTTCGAGATCGGGTACCCCAGTCTGTACGACCCGGTGAGCAAGTTGATCGTCAATGGCTTCCCCAAGGGCAGCCTCAATCCGCAGGCCATTCCCTCCACGATCGTGCTCGATCGCGAGGGAAAGATCGCCGCCCGCTCCCTCAAGGCGCTCGACGCCGCGGCACTCCACAAGATCATCGACCCGTTGATCGCGGAGAAGTGATCCTGTGGAAGCTCTGACGCCGTGCTCCTGGGGTGAGCCCCAGTGAACGAGACGGTCTTCAGCGGGGCGCTGCTGGTCGCGTTGCCCATCGCCGTACTCGGCGGGCTCGTCTCCTTCTTCTCGCCCTGCGTACTGCCACTCGTGCCCGGCTATCTCTCGTACGTCACCGGGGTCAGTGGCAGCGACCTGGCCGAGGCCAAGCGCGGCCGGATGGTCGCGGGAGCGTCCCTCTTCGTCCTCGGCTTCACCGCCGTCTTCGTCTCCGGCGGCGCGCTCTTCGGCTACTTTGGCGCGACCCTCCAGGGCGAGAAGGAGACCCTCTCCAAGGTTCTCGGCGTGCTGATGATCCTGCTGGGCGTCTTCTTCATGGGGCTGATGCCCTGGCTCACCCAGCGCGAATTCCGGCTCCACAAGCGGCCGGTGACCGGTCTGGTCGGCGCACCGCTGCTGGGCGCGCTGTTCGGCGTCGGCTGGACGCCCTGCATCGGCCCGACGCTCGCGTCCGTGAACGCTCTCGCCGCCGAGCAGGCGAGCGCGGGCCGTGGGGCCATACTGACGGTCGCGTACTGCATCGGCCTCGGCCTGCCGTTCGTCCTTGCCGCGGTGGCCTTCCGTAAGGCGCTCGGCGCGTTCGGCTGGGTGAAGCGCCACTACGCCTGGGTGATGCGGATCGGCGGCATCATGATGATCGCGACCGGTCTGCTGCTGCTGACCGGTGTCTGGGACAGCCTGGTGCAGGGCATGCAGGGCTGGACCAACGGCTTCACGGTGGGGATCTGAGTTCCATGAGCAAGACAGCGTCCGACGAGCAGAGGGACAGCCAGGACGGCAGGGACCTCGGAGCGGCCGGAGCCCAGCTCTCCACCGCTCCCAGGGAAGAGCTCATCGCCGGTCCCTCCCTCTCCGTCCTCGGCTGGGTCCGCTGGTTCTGGCGGCAGCTGACCTCCATGCGGGTCGCGCTGATCCTGCTGTTCCTGCTCTCCCTCGGCGCGATCCCCGGCTCCCTCATCCCGCAGAACAGCGTGGACGAGCTGAAGGTGCAGACCTTCAAGGAGGCGCACAGGACGGTCTCGCCGCTCTACGAGAAGCTGCAGTTCTTCGACGTCTACAGCTCGGTGTGGTTCTCGGCGATCTACATCCTGCTGTTCGTCTCCCTCATCGGCTGCATCGTGCCGCGCACCTGGCAGTTCGTCGGCCAGCTCCGCGGCCGGCCGCCGGGCGCCCCCGGCCGGCTGACCCGGCTGCCCGCGTACACCACGTGGCGCAGTGAGGCGGAGCCCGAGCAGGTGCGCGCCGCCGCGCTCGCGATACTGAAGCAGCGCCGCTTCCGCGCCCACACCGTCGGCGACGCGGTCGCCGCGGAGAAGGGCTATCTGCGCGAGGCAGGCAATCTCCTCTTCCACATCGCCCTGATCGTGATGCTGGTCGCCTTCGCCGTCGGCCAGCTCTTCAAGTCGGAGGGCGGCAAGCTGATCGTCGAGGGCGACGGCTTCTCCAACAGCCTCACCCAGTACGACGACTTCAAGTCCGGCTCGATGTTCAGTACGGACGAGCTCGCACCGTTCAGCTTCACGCTGGACAAGTTCACGGGCACGTACGAGAAGAGCGGGCCGCAGCGCGGCACGCCGCGCACCTTCGAGGCCGACGTCAGCTACTCCCAGGGCGACGGCCCCGACAAGAAGTCCGTCATCCAGGTCAACAAGCCCCTGGTCGTCGACGGCACCAAGGTCTATCTGCTGTCGCACGGATACGCGCCCGTCGTCACCGTCCGGGACGGCAGGGGCAATGTTGTCTTCAACGGCGCGGTGCCGCTGCTGCCGATCGACAACAACATCACATCGACCGGCGCGATCAAGGTGATGGACGGCTATCGCGACAAGAACGGCAAGAAGGACCAGCTGGGCTTCCAGGCGTTCTTCGTGCCGACGTTCGGGGGCGCGGGCAAGGGCACGATGTTCTCGCAGTTCCCGGGTCTCGAGTTCCCGGTGCTCGCTCTCACCGGCTACCACGGCAGCCTCGGCGTCAACGCAGGTCTGCCGCAGAACGTGTACCAGCTCGACACCCGCAAGCTGACGCAGTTCAAGGACGCCAAGGGCCAGATCCTCAAGGCACGGCTGCTGCCCGGCGAGAAGATGACGCTGCCGGACGGCGCGGGCTCCATCACCTTCGAGAAGGAAGTGAAGGAGTGGGCCAGCTTCCAGATTTCGCAGCAGCCCGCCAGCGGCTGGGCGCTGACCGGCGCGATCGCCGCCATCGGGGGCCTCGTCGGCTCGCTGTTCATCCAGCGCCGCCGGGTCTGGGTCCGGGCCGTGGCGGGGGAGGACGGCGTGACCGTCGTCGAAATGGCGGGGCTCGGCCGCAGCGAGTCCCCGAAGCTTCCCGAGGAGCTGGCCGACCTGGCGGTCACGCTCCATGCAGAGGCGCCGACCGCGCCAGATCCCGATCCCGCAGATGTACCTGCCGAAGGGGCTGAGAAGTGACTCTCGCCGCCGCAACCACCAACGAAAATCTGGCGCACATCAGCAATGTGCTGATCTATTCGTCGATGGCCGTCTACACGCTGGCCTTTCTCGCCCATATCTCCGAATGGGTCTTCGGCAGCCGCAGCAAGGTGGGCCGTACCGCCGCCGCGCTGACCGGAACCGGCACCGCTGCGGCGGCCGGCTCGGTGAAGGTCCAGGTGAAGCAGCAGGGCGGCGGCACCGCCGTACTGGACAAGCCCAAGGTCATCACCCGCTCGGCGGCCGGCACGCGTGACGTCCCGGACGGGCCCGGCGCCGCGGGCGGCACCGAGAAGGGCGATCTGTACGGCCGGATCGCCGTCTCGCTGACCGTCCTCGGCTTCTTCATCGCGGCGGGCGGCGTCGTCACCCGCGCACTCTCGGTGCAGCGGGCCCCCTGGGGCAACATGTACGAGTTCTCCATCACCTTCTCCACGGTGGCGGTCGGCGCGTACCTCGGCTTCCTGCTCGCCGGGAAGAACGTCCGCTGGATGGGCCTGCTGCTGGTCGCGACCGTCCTCGCAGACCTGGGTATCGCCACCACCTGGCTGTACACCGACAGCGATCAGCTGGTCCCGGCCCTGCACTCGTACTGGCTGTGGATCCACGTCTCCACCGCGATCTTCTGCGGTGCGGTCTTCTACCTCGGCGCGGTCGGCACGCTGCTCTATCTGTTCCGTGACAGCTACGAGAACAAGCTCGCCCGCGGCCAGCAGCCCGGCGCCTTCGCGACCTCGGTCCTGGAGCGGCTGCCCGCGGCCGCATCGCTCGACAAGTTCGCGTACCGCATCAACGCCGCGGTCTTCCCGCTCTGGACCTTCACGATCATCGCGGGCGCGATCTGGGCCGGCGACGCCTGGGGCCGCTACTGGGGCTGGGACCCCAAGGAGGTCTGGTCCTTCATCACCTGGGTCGCGTACGCCTGCTATCTGCACGCCCGCGCCACCGCAGGCTGGAAGGGCCGGAAGGCGGCAACGCTGGCGCTCATCGCCTTCGGCTGCTGGCTCTTCAACTACTACGGCGTGAACATCTTCGTCACCGGCAAGCACTCCTACGCCGGCGTCTGACCGTGACGCACGCGTCCGACCGTCGCCCACGCCGCCGAGGCGCCTGGGGCGTGCGGAACGGCTGAGTGCGCGCGAGGCTGGTGCCATGACCGCAACCATCGACCAGGGCACCAGCCGGAGCGAGGGAGACACCCACACCCTTCACTTCGAGCTCCGCCTCCCCCACCCTGTGGACCGGGTCTGGGCGGCCGTGGCCACACCCGGGGGCCTGCGGGGCTGGCTCGCGGCCGCCGATGTGCTCGAACCCCGGCTCGGCGGCGCGGTCACGCTGCGCCGGCTGGACACGGATGCCGAGGGACGGCACCCGGTCGTCGAGGGCCGCATCACCGCCTGGGACGTCGAGCGCGTCGCCGAGTACACCGTGGACACCCTCCCCGGCCGGATGCGCTTCCATCTGGAGCCGGCCGGCAGCACCGGAACGACGGTCCGCTTCACCAACGAGTTCAACGGCGACGACGAGCTGCGTCCGGTCTCCCTGGCGGGCTGGCACAACCACTTCGAGTACCTCGTCGACGCACTGGACGGGCGGCCGAAGGACTGGTCCGGCTGGACTCCGGAGCGCCGCGAGGAGCTGCGCGAGGCGTACGTGGCCAGGGAGCGCGACGTCAGCCGGCCGTGATCGCGTCGAGCTGGGCCCGCAGATAGGTGTGCGAATCGATGCCCCGGACCTCGGTGCCCGGATCGCACTCGTAGAAGTAGACGAGCGAGATCAGCTCCTCGGCCGGTACGTCCGCCGGCGGCGGCAGCACCCGGTGGCGGCCCGAGCGCCAGCGGTCACCCGTCCAGCGGGCCATCAGGTCCCCGATGTTGATGGTGAACGCCTCGGGGTCGTACGGCGCGTCCTGCCAGCCGCCCTCGTCGGTGAACACCTGCAGGCCGCCCTTGCCCGCCTGCCGGTCCAGGACCGTGACCGTGCCGAAGTCGGTGTGCGGGCCGATGCGGAACTGGCCGGGCTGCGGCTCGCCGACGGTGTCCGTCCCCGGGTACCAGTTGATGTTGAAGCCCCAGGTGGGATGTCCGGTGTGCCGGGTGAAGAAGTCCTCGGCCTCGCCCAGCGCGACCGCGAGAAGCTCCAGCAGCAGATCGGAGAGCGCCCGCAGTTGCCCGAGATACGTCTCCACCCGCTCCTTCAGTCCCGGCACCTCGGCCGGCCAGGTGTTGGGCAGGAACCACTCGGCGTCGACCGCCGGGGCGCCGGTGGGGTCCTCGGCCGCGAAGGACAGCGACTCCTTCAGATCCGGTGGAGTCTCGGTACCCTCGGCGTACCCGTTCGCCTCGGCGCCGGGTCCCAGCCAGCCGCGTCCGCCGACCTTGACGGCGTAGGGCTCCTTGACGCCGGACGGCAGCCGGAAGAACTCCCTTGCCACCTCCCGGATCTCGGCACGCAGCCCTGGGTCGATTCCGTGTCCTGTGACCAGGAGGAATCCGGCGGTCCGCAGGGCCTGGTCGACGGTCGCCGCGATCTCCGCGCGTACGGCCGCATCCCCGGTGAGCCAGGGGCGCAGGTCGATGCTGGGAATCCTGGAATCAGTCACCGATGTCCTCGTTCCACAGTTCGGTGTCGGCCTTGATGACGTCACACATCAGGCTCCCGCACTCGGCGCCGTTCAGGACTGCTTGGGGTCGTCGCCGTTCTCGCGGCGCTTGAGCTCCTCCTCGCGGCGGCGCAGATCCGCCTCCCAGTCCTTGAGGAGTGCCTCGTCCTTTACCTCTTTGGAAGGTGCGGCCTCGTCCTTGAGGGACTTGAGGAAGTCGGGGTTGTCGTCGGGCGCGACCCACTCCGTGCGGTTGCGGTGCCGCTCGGAGGATGTGCTGCCGTCGGCGGAGACCTTGCGCGCCCGACCGGCGACGAGCCAGGCGACCGGGCCGATCAGCACCTCGCCGAAGAGCAGCACGATGATGATCCACACCACCTTGGGGAGGTGTTTGACCTCCTGCTCAGGGGTGTTGAGGCAGTCGATGAAGGCGTAGATCCACAGCGCCAGGACCAGCAGGAAGGGCAGATACCGGAGCATGGTGGTGCGATCCCCCCGGGGGAGCGGTGGCGGGGCGCCGTGGGCCCCGGTGACGGATACAGGGTAGTGGGTGGCCGATACTGGTTGGCATGGCTTACGACGATCTTCGCTCCCTGCTCCGGGCGCTGGAGCGCGAGGGAGACCTCAAGCGCATCAAGGCCGAGGTTGATCCGTATCTGGAGGTCGGGGAGATCGTCGACCGCGTGAACAAGGCCGGGGGTCCCGCGCTGCTCTTCGAGAATGTGCGCGGATCCGCGATGCCGCTCGCGATGAACGTCTTCGGTACGGACCGCCGGCTGCTCAAGGCGCTCGGCCTGAAGTCCTACGCGGAGATCAGCGACAAGATCGGCGGGCTGCTCAAGCCGGAGCTGCCGCATGGCTTCGTCGGTGTGCGGGAGGCCTTCGGGAAGCTCGGCACGATGGTGCACGTGCCGCCGAAGAAGGTGAAGGACGCGCCGGTGCAGGAGGTCGTCCTGCACGGCGACGACGTGGACCTGGACCAGCTGCCGGCGCTGTTCACCTGGCCGGAGGACGGCGGTTCCTTCTTCAACCTGGGTCTCACGCACACCAAGCATCCGGAGACGGGCGTACGCAACCTCGGTCTCTACCGCCTGCAGCGCCACGACAGGCGCACCATCGGCATGCACTGGCAGATCCACAAGGACAGCCGCAACCACTACCAAGTGGCGGCCAAACGCGGTGAGCGGCTGCCGGTCGCGATCGCCTTCGGCTGCCCGCCGGCCGTCACATATGCGTCCACCGCGCCGCTGCCCGGTGATATCGACGAGTACCTCTTCGCGGGCTTCGTCCAGGGCAAGCGGATCGAGATGGTCGACTGCAAGACGGTGCCGCTGCAGGTCCCGGCGAACGCCGAGGTCGTCATCGAGGGTTGGCTGGAGCCCGGCCAGATGCTCCCCGAGGGTCCCTTCGGCGACCACACCGGCTTCTACACCCCGCAGGAGCCCTTCCCGGCACTGACCATCGACTGCGTCACGATGCGCAAGCGCCCGCTGCTGCAGTCGATCGTGGTGGGCCGGCCGCCGACGGAGGACGGTCCGCTGGGCCGGGCCACGGAGCGGTTCTTCCTGCCCCTGCTCAAGATCATCGTGCCGGACATCGTGGATTACCACCTGCCCGAGTCCGGCGGCTTCCACAACTGCGCGATCGTCTCGATCGACAAGAAGTACCCGAAGCACGCACAGAAGGTCATGCACGCCATCTGGGGCGCGCACATGATGTCGCTGACGAAACTGATCGTCGTCGTGGACGCCGACTGTGACGTCCACGATCTGCACGAGGTCTCGTGGCGGGCGCTCGGCAACACCGACTACGCCCGTGACCTGACCGTCGTCGAGGGCCCGGTCGACCACCTCGACCATGCCTCGTACCAGCAGTTCTGGGGCGGCAAGGCGGGCATCGACGCGACGAAGAAGCTCCCCGAGGAGGGGTACGTACGGGACGGCGGCTGGCCGAACATGGTCGAGTCCGACCCGGAGACGGCGGCGAAGGTCGACCGCCGTTGGAAGGAGTACGGCCTGTGAGCAGTGCCGCCGCCGCAGTCCCGCAACCCGGTGGGACCAAGGCCTTTCTCCGGCTGGTGATGATCGAGCACTCGGTCTTCGCGCTCCCTTTCGCCTACATCGCCTCGCTGACCGCGATGTTCCAGCTGGACGGGAACATCCACTGGGGGCGGCTGCTGCTGGTGACGATCGCGATGGTGGGTCTGCGCACCTTCGCGATGGCCTGCAACCGCATCATCGACCGCGAGATCGACGCCCGTAATCCGCGTACCGCGGGACGCGAGCTGGTGACCGGCGCGGTCTCGGTGAGGTCGGCCTGGACCGGCGCACTGGTCGCCGTGGTCGTCTTCCTCGGGGCGGCCGCCGCGCTGAACCCGCTGTGCCTCGCGCTCGCCCCCATCGCGGTGATCCCGATGGTGGTCTATCCGTACGGCAAGCGGTTCACGAACTTCCCGCACGCCATCCTCGGACTCGCCCAGGCGATGGGGCCGGTCGGCGCATGGATCGCGATCACCGGCCAGTGGTCCTGGGACGCGGTGATCCTCGGTCTCGCGGTCGGCGTCTGGATCGGCGGCTTCGACCTGATCTTCGGCTGCCAGGACGTTCAGGCGGACCGTGCGCAGGGCGTGATGTCCGTCCCGGCCCGCTTCGGCATCCCGGCCGCGCTGTACGGCGCGCGCGTCTCGCATGTCGTCACCACGCTCCTGCTGGTCTGGTACGCGCTGGCCACGGACGTGGGCGGGTTCTTCTGGCTGGGCCTGGTGATCGTCGTGGCGGCGTTCCTGTACGAGCACACGATCGTGACGCCGCACAATCTGTCCCGTCTCAACCGTGCGTTCTTCACGGTCAACGGCTTCATCGGGATCGCTCTCTTCGCGTGTGCGTTGCTCGATCTGCTGGTGCGCGGCCTGACCGTGTAGCCATGGCGCACGTGACGGCTGAAGACCGCCGGCCGCCGGATATGGTCAGAGGTGTGGAGCCTGTGGAAGTGAAGAGCCGTCAGCCGTGGGTGGTGGGGGTCTCCGGCGCGTCCGGGACGCCGTATGCCGCCGCTGTACTGCGCGGGCTGCTGGCCGCGGGCGAGAGCGTGGACCTGGTGGTCAGCCGCGCCTCGCGGCTGACGCTGCTCGACGAGACCGGGATCGCCTTCCGCGACGCGTACTGGCGCGAGGATCTGCGGGAGTGGCTGGCGCGCGGGGCCGACGGGAAGCCGGGCACCTTCCGGGTCGATGTCGATGCCGTACGGTACTGGGCCGCGGGGGATCTGGCCGCCGGGCCTTCGTCCGGTTCGTATCCGGTGAAGGGGATGCTGATCGTGCCGGCGTCCACGGCGTGTGTGGCCGGGGTGGCGCTCGGGCTCTCGAAGGACCTGCTGCAGCGCGCGGCGAGCGTGACACTCAAGGAGCGGCGGAAGCTCGTGGTCGCGGTGCGGGAGACCCCGCTGAACGGGCAGACCCTCAAGCATCTGGTGACACTGGACGAGGCGGGCGCCGTGGTGCTGCCCGCCTCTCCGGCGTTCTACGCGGGGGCGACGCACATCCAGGATCTGGTGGACTTCGTCGCTGGGCGGGTGCTGGACGCGGCAGGGGTGCCGCATCAGCTGTACCGCCGTTGGGAGGGAGAGCTGGGTGGCTCTCGTACGGATTAGCCCGGGTTAGCGCTTCTTGGCGCGGCGAGCCGTGCGGGTCTTGTCGATCCGGTGGGCGGCAGCGGGCTGATGGGCACGCGAGCGGTTGGCCAGCTCCTGCAGCTGTCGCATGTGGGCGTGGGCCATCTCGATCGAGTACACGGTGTCACTCCTGAAGTTTCGAAGGATCATTGCTGATCGTCTGAAAGATTTGCAGGGTGTTGACCCTGTGTGCCTTAGATTCTATACGTAAACTTGCGAGATCGCTGAACAATGGAAGGGTCCAGGCATATGGACGCGGTGGACAGGCAGCTCATCCAGGCGCTCAGGGAGAACGGCCGGGCTTCGTACGCCGAGCTCGGCCGGCTCGTCGGGCTCTCGGGGCCCTCCGTCACCGATCGCATCAACCGCCTCGAGGCGGCAGGCGTCATCACCGGCTACCGGGCCACCGTCGACGCCGCCTCGCTCGGTCTCGGTGTCACGGCACTGATCGGGATCTCGCTCTCCGACGCGGCCGACCATGAGGATGTGGCGCGCCGACTGAAGGACCTCGCCGAGATCGAGGACTGCTGGTTCATCGCGGGCGACGACTCGTACATGCTCAAGGTGCGGGCCGACAACGTGGACGGTCTGGAGAAGACGATCCGCCGGCTCTCCGGCACGAGGGGTGTCTCCCGTACGCGTACCACGATCGTGCTTTCCACCAAGTGGGAGAACCGGGTCGGCGATCTGCCCGAGGAGGGCTAGGCGTACGGTGGTGGAGCCTCCGGGGGGTCCCGGGGGTGTCCCCTCGGGACAGCACGGCGCAGACATATGGGAGGCGGCCTAAGTGACTGCATCTATTCAAGATGTGGGCCTCAAGCGCGAGCTGGAGGAGAAGGTCAGGGCCGGCGAGCGGCTGACCCGCGAGGACGGCATCGCCCTCTATGAGTCGGACGACCTGGCATGGCTCGGCGGACTCGCGCACGAGGTGCGGACGCGCAAGAACGGTGACGTCGTCCACTTCAACGTCAACCGCCACCTCAATATGACGAATGTGTGCACCGCGTCGTGTGCGTACTGCTCGTTCCAGCGCAAGCCGGGCGAGAAGGACGCGTACACCATGCGCATCGAGGAGGCCGTCCGACTCGCCAAGGCGATGGAGGGCGAGAACCTCACCGAGCTGCACATCGTCAACGGGCTTCACCCCAACCTGCCGTGGCGGTACTACCCGCGCTCGCTCAGCGAGCTCAAGAAGGCTCTGCCGAACGTCTCCCTGAAGGCCTTCACCGCCACCGAGATCCACCACTTCGAGACCATCTCCGGGATGTCCGCCTCCGACATCCTCGACGAGCTGATCGAGGCTGGTCTGGAGTCGCTGACCGGCGGCGGCGCGGAGATCTTCGACTGGGAGGTCCGGCAGCACATCGTCGACCACCGCACCCACTGGGAAGACTGGTCGCGCATCCACCGCCTCGCGCACTCCAAGGGGCTCAAGACCCCGAGCACGATGCTGTACGGCCATATCGAGGAGCCCCGCCACCGCGTCGACCATGTGCTGCGGCTGCGTGAGCTGCAGGACGAGACCGGCGGTTTCCAGGTCTTCATCCCGCTGCGCTACCAGCACGACTTCGTGGACATGCAGGACGGCAAGGTCCGCAACCGGCTGCAGGCACGGACGACGATGGCGACCGGTGCCGAGGCGCTGAAGACCTTCGCGGTCTCGCGGCTGCTGTTCGACAACGTGCCGCACGTCAAGGTGTTCTGGGTGATGCACGGTGTGCAGACCGCGCAGCTCGCACTGCAGCACGGCGCGGACGACATGGACGGATCGGTCGTCGAGTACAAGATCACGCACGATGCGGACAACTACGGCACGCCGAACAAGCTGACCCGCGACGATCTGCTGGACCTGATCCGCGATGCGGGCTTCCGTCCGGTGGAGCGGAACACGCGCTACGAGATCATCCGCGAGTACCCGGGCCCGGACGCGGATCGGCGCGAGTCGCCGCAGCCGATGCGGGTCTGACCGCCCCCGCTCCCAACTCCCCGACTCATCGGGAAGCCCCGGTCGCAGGCCGGGGTTTCCCGCGTTCTGGACACGGCTTGAGCATCGCCGCTTGTAATGACTAGCCTCGCCCCATGGGCCTTACCTTTGAGCTGGATCCACCGATCGACCGTCCCCTGCGGGACGGGGTCGTCTCGCTCTGGGCCGACGTGTCCAACACCGGCGGCGCCGTCGGCTTCGTGCCGCCGGTGACCGACGACGCCGTGCGGCCCGAGTTCGTGAAGCATCTCGTCGCGATGGCCGAGGGACGCACCCGGCTGCTCGTCGGCTACGACGACGAGGGCGCCGTCGCGGCCACCGCCTTCTTCACGTACAACACGCACCGGCTGATGCTGCACTGGGTCTGGCTCTACACGGTGATGGTGCACCCCAAGCACCAGGGCAAGGGGTACGGGCGCGAGCTGATGGCCGCGGCCGCCGAAGCCGCCCGGAGCTTCGACGGTATCGAGGCGATACGGCTCACCTGCCGCGGCGGCACCGGAGCCGACCACTTCTACGCCGCCTGCGGCTACAAGGAGGTCGGGCGCGTGCCCGGCGGGATCCGGGTCGCCGAGGGCGACGACCGCGACGACATCGTGATGCTGCTGCCGCTGATCTGAACCCCCTTGAATCGGACAGGACGGGGCGTGCTTCACTGGACGGGCACGACCTGTCGTACGAAGAGAGAAGGCCCGCCGTGTCCGCTGCCAAGTCGAGCGCCGCGATCCGGTACACCACGATGCGCCTCGCCATCTTCATCGGCTGCTTCGTTCTCGTGGGCACCCTGGTCCAGGTCGGCGTACTGCCCAAGGGGCTTGGCGACTCCAACTTCGTCTGGGTGATCCTGCTCGCGCTCGTCCTGTCCGCGCCGCTCAGCTTCATCCTGCTGCGCAAGCAGCGTGACGCCATGTCCGAGCAGATCGTCGGCAAGGTCGACCAGGCCAAGGCCAGGCTCGAGGCCAACCGATCGCAGGAGGACGGCGCCGTCCAGTAGACGCCGCGTCAGCTTCTTCACACTCAACCCGCGCCCCGGCAGGAGCAGTCGCTCCACTGCCGGGGCGTCGTCGTTCCCGGCGCGCCAGGCATGCCCCGGACCCCAAGAGGAGCTTTGAGGTTCTCAAAGTTCAAGTGTTAACGTGTTCGATGTGAAGACAGCAGTGCGCCACCACGACGCCGTGAGCATCCCGCTCGTGGCGCGCCTGCATGTCGATCTGTGCCGCTGTATGTCCGCGGTCTGTTGCCGCTCGGTCTGATCCCGGCATCACAGCGGCGCTGCGCACTGCGCATGGGCGCCGCACCCCCGTCCCCGTATGTCTTCGATGCGCCATATCTGGAGTGTGTCCTCCGTGTCCGCGAACACCGTGTCCACCACGGCCGGAAAGCCCTCGGGCTCCGGTTTCCGTATACCCAAGGTCCCCTTCTGGGCCCAGATCGCCGCCGGTCTGGCGCTCGGCGTCCTGCTGGGCTGGCTCGCCCGCAGTCAGGACATCGGCTGGCTGAAGGACACGCTCGACCAGGTCGGCTCGATCTTCGTCCAGCTGCTGAAGCTGGCCGTCGCGCCGCTCGTCTTCTTCGCGATCCTGGTGTCGATCACCAACCTCCGTAAGGTCAACAACGCCGCCAGGCTGGCCACCCGCACGCTTCTCTGGTTCATGATCACGTCGCTGATCGCGGTCGCCATCGGCCTCGCGATCGGCCTGCTCACCAACCCGGGCGCGGGCACCGGGCTTACGCCGAAGGACGGCAAGGCCCCCGAGCACCACGGGACCTGGATCGACTTCCTCACCGGAATCATCCCGACGGACATCGTCACGCCGTTCGCCACGCTCGAGGTTCTCCAGATCGTCTTCCTGGCCGTCGTCGCCGGTATCGCCGCGCTGGCGCTCGGCGAGAAGGCCAAGCCGATCCTCACGCTCAGCGAGGCCGTGCTCGAGCTGCTGCAGAAGGCGCTGTGGTGGGTCATCCGACTGGCGCCCATCGGTACCATCGGCCTCATCGGCTTCGCCATCGCCGACTACGGCTGGAACCTGATCAGCAAGTACGCGACGTTCACCGCGGACGTCTACATCGGCTGCGCGCTGGTGCTGTTCGGCGTCTACCCGCTGCTGCTGGCGACCGTCGCCAAGGTCAACCCGGTCCAGTTCTTCAAGGGCGCCTGGCCGGCCATCCAGCTGGCCTTCGTCTCCCGCTCCTCGGTCGGTACGATGCCGGTCACCCAGAAGGTCACCGAACGTCTCGGCGTACCGAAGGAGTACACCTCGTTCGCCGTTCCGTTCGGCGCGACGACCAAGATGGACGGCTGCGCCGCGATCTATCCGGCGCTCGCAGCGATCTTCATCGCGCAGATCTTCGATGTGCAGCTCGGCGTCCAGGACTACCTGCTGATCGCCTTCGTCTCGGTCGTCGGCTCGGCGGCCACCGCCGGACTGACCGGCGCGACGGTCATGCTGACGCTGACCCTCTCCACGCTGGGTCTGCCGCTGGAGGGTGTGGGTCTGCTGATGGCGATCGACCCGATTCTGGACATGATGAGGACTGCCACGAACGTCGCAGGCCAAGCGCTGGTTCCGGTCATCGTCGCGGCCCGCGAGAAGATCCTCGACCACGACGCGTACAACTCGGCGACGTCCTCGCCGATCGACGAGTACGACGTCCGCGAGGCCGAGCAGAAGGTGGCCGTGCCGGTCGCCGCGTAGGTCACAACGGTCTGAGACATCTGTGCCCGCACCCGGACCTCCGGGTGCGGGCACAACCGCTGTCGCGGGGCCGCCGTTCCGCAACGCGGGCTTTCGGCCGTTCTGGCCTTTCAGTCTTCCTTCGGGCCCGCCCGCAGTGCCTTTGGCATGTGAACCGCGGGGGTCGGTTCAGGGATCGTGGCCACCCGCTTCGCGGCGAATTTACGGTTGGCGACCGTCTGCTTGCGATAGGCGTCGGGAAGGTCGGGCATCGCCAGTAGGCGGTCGCACGCCTGGAGCGACCCGGCGTAGTCGCCCACCCAGTAGGCAGTGATCGAGAACTCGAACAGTAGTCCCCAGCGGTACACCCACGGCTGGATGAACAGCAGGTCGTCCGGCGGCTCCTGGCCCAGCCCGGCACGGACGATCGCGTGCGCGGCATGATGGCGGCCCAGTTTGCGCAGCCGCGCGGAGAGTTCGTAAGACGCTTCGAGCCGCTGTGGACGCGATTCCCAGGCGCGGGAGAAGGCGTCCATCGCTCCCGGCCAGTCGTCGGAACCGTCCTTGAGAATTCCGACCTGCAACAGCGAGTAGTACACCTCTTCGACCCAGCCCCCCATCGCGGCGCGGCGCTCGTACAGGGTGATCGCCTCGTCGGTGTTGCCCATGTCGCGCATGGTCTGTGCCAGGTAGAAAACCGTGCGGGTATTGGCGGGGTCGCGCTCCATCTCGGCGCTCAGCAGGCGCGCGTCGCGCTCGAACTTGTCGTGCCGTGAACCTCCGTCGTGGAAGTCCTCGATGACGAGCGCGTCGAGATTCTCCTGGTCGTGCCGCTGGTCGGCGGTGAGGTACTCGTGGGTGACGCCTTCGTACCGCCAGGCGATGTCGCCGCGGACCAGGCGCCTGATGCGGTACTCGGTCGCGCCTTCGTGACGCAGCATGTAGGCGTCGGCGGTCAGCCGGGGCAGCGGGCCGTCCCGGCGGATCACGAGGTCGGCGTCGAGGAGGAGCAAATAGTCGGCCTTGCGGTGGGCGTGCCTGATGTTCAGGGTCCGGTTGTGGCCGAAGTTGACCCAGGGCTCCTCGTGCAACTCGCCCGGGATGCCGTGCATCGCCGTACGGATCAACTCCTGGGTTCCGTCGGTCGAACCGGTGTCGGAGATCACCCAGGTGTCCACCAGGTCACGCACTGAGGCGAGGCATCGTTCGATGACTTTCGACTCGTTCTTGACGATCATGCACAGGCACACGGACGGCTTCACTGCATCACCACTTCCGGCGGGTCGGTCCGGCGGCGACCCTATGCAGCGGACTCAGTGGCGCGGAGACGGCACGCCGACGGCCCGTGCCGGTTCGCTGCCGCGTACGCACCCATTGGTGTGTCGCTCATAGGCCATTGCGTTGATAACTCTGGAAGGCCCTCAAGGCGTTGCGTCCGCGAACCGATGATGCCGAAGGAAGCCCGAACTCGCTTCCGGAGCGTCACTCGAACTGGTTCAAAAAGGAGCAGTGTATGAGTCCTGAACACAGGACCAAGTCCCCGCTGGGCCCGCTTCCAAGGCGGCGTGCCTGGCTGACCGGCGGCACGATCGCGTCGATCGCGCTCGTGCTTACCGGGATGGCGAATCCCGCGATTGCCGCCGCGCAGGCCACCAAGGCGAACTCTGACGTTGTCGCGGCCGGCCAATCGGACAGGGATAGATGCGATAACAGAACGAAGGCGCAGCCCCGGGCGGAGACAGCGCCGCAGGCAGTGGGCGGCAAGGACAAGTGCAAGGTGGGCCCCACCGGGCCTACGGGTCCCAGAGGGCGCAAGGGGGCCACGGGGCCCACCGGGCCCACGGGAGACACGGGTCCCACGGGTCCGACCGGGGCCGATGGTGTGGACGGTGCCACGGGTCCGACCGGGCCGACGGGCGACACGGGGCCGACGGGTGACACCGGGCCCGCTGGTCTGGACGGTCTGGACGGCAACACGGGTCCGACCGGTGCGACGGGTGACACGGGTCCGACCGGGCCGACCGGGGCCGATGGTGTGGACGGTGCCACGGGTCCGACCGGGCCGACGGGTGACACCGGGCCGACGGGTGCCACGGGTCCGACCGGGCCGACGGGTGACACCGGGCCGACGGGTGACACGGGTCCGACCGGGCCGACGGGTGACACCGGGCCGACGGGTGACACGGGTCCGACCGGGCCGACGGGTGACACGGGTCCGACCGGGCCGACAGGTGACACGGGTCCGACAGGTGACACGGGTCCGACGGGTGACACCGGGCCGACTGGGCCGGCGGGTAACACCGGGCCCACCGGGCCGAGGGGTAACACCGGGCCGACCGGGCCCACCGGTCCCAAGGGACACTGCAGTGACACCGAGAGCTACAGTGTCGAGGTTCCGGTAATTGGCACGGTCTGGCACCACATCGTGCTCATCGACGGCGTTGCGTACGACCTGAACGTCGCGACAGGGGTCCATACCAACCTCAGCGCCCTCGCGGAGTTCCCGGAGGACGTCTGCGGCCTGGACGTCGAGGTGAACGGCCTCATTGTCACCGTCAGGGTGGTGGCCGGGGACGGGAGCATTTGGGTGATCACCGGCACCATCAACCCGGCCGACGGTAGCGTGACCTTCGTTGGCCCGTGGGTCCAGGTGGCACTGCCGCCGCCGCTTTTCCGGACGACCGAGTTGAAGGGTCCCCTGGCTCCCAACAGCGAGATGAACTATGGCCTGATGGGTATGGACCGCCCCTGACCCCGTCGGCATCATGACGACGCGTGCTGTGCCCGTTCTCGGGTACAGCACGCGTCTTCTTGTGCGGCTCCAACTGAACCTACGCCCAGGGCAAGCGCTCACAGCGTTGCTCTCGGCCTTGCTCACCGCTCCGCGTCACCGCCGCTGTGAAGGGGCCGTAGGCTTACCGCGGAGTTGGGGTGTGGGGCGGGGAGGATGTCTGACATGGGTGCTGTGAACGGCATGAAAAGCAAACGCATGCCGCGCGCCGTGCGCGAGCGGCAGATGATGGACGCGGCCGTGCGGACCTTCGGGCAGCGCGGCTACCGGGCAGCCTCGATGGATGAGATCGCGGAGCTGGCCGGGGTCTCCAAGCCGCTGGTCTATCTGTACTTGAACTCCAAGGAAGAGCTCTTCACGGCGTGCATCCGGCGCGAGGCGGAGGCCCTGATCGTCGCCGTGCGAGCGGGAGCCGAGCCGGGCCTCGCGGCGGACCGTCAGCTGTGGTCGGGGCTCGCGGCGTTCTTCACGCACACCGCCGAGAACCCGGACGGCTGGGCCATCCTGCACCGGCAGGCGCGTACGCACGGAGAGCCGTTCGCCGCTGAAGTGGCGGCCATGCGGGACGAGATAGTGATCTTTGTGACCGGGCTGATCGGGGCCGCGGCACGCGAGAGGCAACACAACCCGGAGTTGGCCGGCCGGGATGTCGGGGGGCTGGCGCAGGCGCTGGTGGGCGCGGCGGAGTCGCTCGCAGGGTGGGCGAACGAGACCGAGGGCGTCTCGGCGAAGGAAGCGGCGGGGACGCTGATGAACTTCGCCTGGATGGGGCTCGGGGACCTTATGAAGGGTCAGCGCTGGTCTCCCCGGTGAGGTGGACACGGTCGCCGCTGCGGAGTTGGAACGCCGAGCCGTCGGCCGTGTATGTCACGGTCGTGGGGAGCGGTACGGGTGCCTTGAACTCCGCGCGTACGTACGTCACTTGATCCGGATCGGCCTCGGCGAGGCAGCGGGCGAAGGTCCACATGCCGTGCGCGATCGCGCGGGGAAAGCCGAAGAGCTTCGCCGTCAGCGGATGAAGATGGATGGGGTTGCGGTCGCCGGACACCGCGCCGTAGCGGCGTCCCAGGCCGGCGGGCAGCCGCCACTCGGCGACCGGGGGCAGGGCCGGTACGGGGGTGGCCTCGCGAGGAGCGTCGGGACCGTCGTACGTGGTGCCGTGCCGGGCGAGATAGCCGCTGCGTGACTCCCGCACCAGTTCGCCGTCCAGCCGCGCCTCCGTCACCACGGTGACTTCGGTGCCGCGCCGGTGTGGCGTCAACTCCTCGGCGTACAGGATCAGTTCGTGGCTTTCCTTGGCATGTGTCGCTCGGTGCCGGGTGATTTCGATGCGTGTGTGGACCAGGCCGAGGAGAGGCAGCGGGAAGCGCCGGTCCGCCATCAGCCGCAGCGCGAGCGGGAATCCGACTATGCGCGGATAGGGGAGGGGCAGCGGGTCCGTCTGCCGGAAACCGCAGATCTCTGCGTAGGCGACGAGGCGGGCCGGACTGATCCGTACACCCCGCTCCGCCAGCCGGGTCGCGGGCAGCCGGGCCTCCGCCTGGACCTTCCGCTTCAATGGCGAGGTCAGTGCCCCGCAGGCCAGGGTCAGCGCCGGCAACGGCCCTTCCAGGGACGGGTGTTCCGGGCTCTAGTGGTGCAGAGGTGCCGACCCCGGTCGCCGGTCCGGGAAACGGCCGGATGCTGTGCGAGAGAAGTGTGGATGGCGGTCGGCCATGGTCCAGGCTCCCTGTGCGGTCGTGGATTTACTCCGAAGTAAGGTTACTCGGGAGTCAGTAACTGGTCGAGATGGTGCACGAGGTCGGCGAGTTCGGGGCGGAGCGGCGCCGTCCTGAAGCACGGCCGGGATGTGAACCTCGCCCGGGAGGCGACCGGGAATCAAGCTGCGCGGCGCGCCGCAACGGGCGGTCGACGCGGCCGACCGCCCGCTGTCACGAGCTCAAGAGGGCAGCGCTCGCACGGGACTTCGCGGCGGAGATCGAGGCGATGCACGCGAGGTCGGCCCGGTGACCTTCTGAGAAGGCCCGGTTGCCCAGAGTGCGGACGAACGGGGCGGCCGACGAGTGCGGTTCGCCACAATCGGGCCTCCGGGGCCGGGTCGTACGGTGGTAGTGAGGACGGCTCCGGTGACGGTCCTGAGCAGGATCGATGCGATTCGACCAGGAGCCGCGCGGGCTGATGCGGTCCGGTGGGCTGTGCCGCGTACAACAGGCGAGTTGGGTCAACGCTGGATAAACTCCTCGTTTGCCGTGCGCGGGATGGGGATTCGGCGCGCACTCCACACGACCGACGGAGAGTGAGAGATGCGTACGAGCCAGCCTGGCATCCACCGGAGCCAACCCGCATGGAGCGACCTGTCGGCCGACGATCGGTGCGCTGTATGACTATGGCCCCGGAGTCCCCGGCACTACTCGATCCGCTGCTCGACGAGGCACCGGCGCCCGCGCTCTTCACCGCGGGAGGTGCCGCCTCCGAGCGCACTCTGCTCGACATCCTCGACGAGACCGCACGCCGTCACCCGGACGCACCAGCCGTCGACGACGGTGACGCGCCGCTCACGTACCGCGCGCTGCTCGACGAGGTCGAGTCGCTGCGACTGCGCCTCGCCGCCGCCGGGATAGGCATCGGCGACCGGGTCGGCGTACGCGTGCCCTCAGGAACCGCCGACCTGTATGTCTCGATCCTCGCGGTGCTGGCGGCGGGCGCCGCGTATGTACCGGTCGACGCCGAGGACCCCGACGAGCGCGCAGAGCTGGTCTTCACCGAGGCGGCGGTGAGCGCCGTGATAGGCGCGGGCCGGGCCATCGAACCGTTCGGCACCGCGGCGGGTGCGGCGGGTGCCGGCCCGGGGCCGGAGGGTGCCCCCGGTGGTGCCGCCGCCAGTCGGCCGGGCCCGGAAGGCGCCCCGCGCGCTGCCGCCGCCAGTCGGCCGGGCCCGGACGACGACGCGTGGATCATCTTCACCTCGGGCTCCACCGGCAAGCCCAAGGGCGTCGCCGTCAGCCACCGCAGTGCTGCCGCCTTCGTCGACGCCGAGGCCCGGATCTTCCTGGCGAAAGAGCCTCTCGGCCCGGACGACCGGGTCCTCGCCGGGCTCTCCGTCGCCTTCGACGCCTCCTGCGAGGAGATGTGGCTCGCCTGGCGGCACGGCGCCTGCCTCGTCCCCGCACCCCGCTCCCTCGTACGCACCGGCCTTGACCTTGGCCCCTGGCTGGTCGAGCAGCGCATCACTGTCGTGTCGACGGTCCCCACGCTCGCGGCCCTCTGGCCCGCCGAGGCGCTGGACGACGTACGACTGCTGATCTTCGGCGGTGAGGCCTGCCCGCCCGAGCTTGCCGAGCGGATGGCCGTCACGGGCCGCGAGGTCTGGAATACGTACGGCCCGACCGAGGCCACGGTCGTCGCCTGCGCGGCACCGCTGACCGGCGAAGGGCCGGTACGGATCGGGCTGCCGCTGGACGGTTGGGCGCTCGCCGTCGTGGACGGCGCCGGCGACCTCGTCCCCATGGGCGAGACCGGCGAGCTCGTCATCGGCGGCGTCGGCCTCGCCCGCTACCTGGATGCCGGCAAGGACGCCGAGAAGTACGCGCCACTGCCCGCGCTCGGCTGGGCGCGCGCCTACCGCAGCGGCGACCTGGTCCGGGCGGAGGAGGACGGCCTGCTCTTCGTCGGCCGGGCGGACGAGCAGATCAAGCTCGGCGGCCGCCGTATCGAACTCGGCGAGATCGACGCGGCGCTGCAGGCGCTGCCGGGCGTCGCGGGAGCCGCGGCTGCGGTACGTACGACGGCGGGCGGGCATCAGCTGCTGGTCGGCTATGTGGTGCCGAGCGAGCCGGCCGCCGGTCGGCCGGCCGCCGGCGACCTGGCGATCGCGGACACCGCGGACGGCGCGGGCTGTGCGGCCCCTGGCCTCGTCGACGGCCCGGCCTCCGCCCCGGTGGCCGACGCCGACGTGCCCGGCGCCCCCGGCATCGGTGCCGTTGCAGACCGCGCCGACAGCGCACACGCCTCCAACGACGGGGGCGTCGGCGCTGCGCCCAGCCCGTCCGGCCTTGTGTCCGCGGCGGGCAGGGACGCCGATGCCGGCGTCGGCGTGTCGGATGGCGTGGGTTTTGCGGTTCGTAGTTTTGTCGGCGAAGGGGCCGTCGGCTCGTCGGTGCACCCTGGTGCCCGCGGCCTTGTGTCCGCGGCGGGCAGGGACGCCGATGCCGGCGCCCGCGTGCCGGATGGTGTGGGTTTTGCGGCTCGTGGTTTTGTCGGCGAGGCGGCCGCCGGCTCGCCGGTGCACTCTGGTGCCCGCGGCCTTGTGTCCGCGGCGGGCAGGGACGCCGATGCCGGCGCCCGCGTGCCGGATGGTGTGGGGCCTGTGGCTCGTAGTTTTGTCGGCGAAGTGGCCGCCGGCCCGTCGGTGGACTCTGGTGCCCCCGGCCCTGTGTCCGCGGCGGGCACCGACGCCGATGCCGGCGCGGCCTCCGGCGCCGCAGGCGGCACCCGCCCCGCCGACGCACCCGACGTCGTCGCCGGCGCGCTGCCCCTCGACGCGGATTCCTTCGACCAGGCCGACGCCCTCGCGCGCCTGCGCAAGGAGCTGCCCGCCGCTCTCGTGCCGCTGCTCGCCGTCGTGGACACCCTCCCGACCCGTACCTCGGGCAAGGTGGACCGGGCCGCGCTGCCGTGGCCGCTGCCCGCGCTGGACATTCCGGCCACCGGTCAGGCCGAGCTCACGGCCACCGAGGCCTGGCTGGCCGAGCAGTGGACCGATCTTCTCGGGGCGCCGGTGAACAGCCCCGACGCGGACTTCTTCGCGAGCGGCGGCGGCAGTCTGGCCGCCGCGCAACTGGTGTCCCGGATCCGGGAGCGGTACGCCGCCGGATCGGTCGGCGACATCTACCAGAACCCGACGCTCGGCGCGCTCGCCCGGACGCTGGAGGCGCCCTCCGCGGGCGCCGCGCCAGAGCGGGACGTGCGGCCGGTGCCGCGCCTGACCGGTGTCGCGCAGGTGCTGCTGATGCTGCCGCTGCTCGGCGTCGCCGGGCTGCGCTGGGGCGTGGTCGCGGCCGCGGTCAGCAATGTCATCGGGCTGCCGTGGGCGCCGACGGTGTCCTGGTGGTGGGTGGCGCTCGGCTGGCTGCTGCTCGTCAGCCCGCCAGGACGGATCGTGATCGCGGCGGGCAGCGCGCGGCTGCTGCTGCGCGGGCTGCGCCCCGGCACGTATCGGAGAGGCGGCAGCGCGCACCTGCGGCTGTGGACGGCGGAACGTCTCGCCGAGCTGAGCGGCGCGACCAGCCTCGCCGGGGCGTGGCTCACGTACTACGCACGGGCGCTGGGCGTCCGTATCGGCGAGGGCGTCGATCTGCACGCCCTGCCGCCGGTGACCGGCATGCTGCGGCTCGGCAAGGGCTGCGCGGTCGAGCCCGAGGTGGATCTGTCCGGGCACTGGCTCGACGGCGACCGGCTGCATATCGGCGCCGTCCGTATCGGTGCCGGAGCCACCGTCGGCGCCCGCAGCACGCTCTTCCCCGGCGCGCGGATCGGCAAGCGGGCCGAGATCGCCCCCGGGTCGGGTGTGACGGGCGCGGTCCCGGCCGGCGAGCGCTGGGCCGGCGTGCCGGCGGCCCGCAAGGGCAAGGCCAACCGCCGTCTGCCCGACGGCCGCCCGCTGCGCAAGCGTCGCTGGACGGCGGTCTACACGCTCACCTCGCTGGTGCTCGGGCTGCTGCCCGCACTCGCGGCGCTGCCCGGCCTGCTGGTGGTCGGCCTGTTTGTGCACGGCCGGACCGGCCTCGGCCAGGCGCTGACGGCCGCGCTGACCGCCGTACCGCTCGCGACGGTCGTCTCCATGATCACGTACGCGCTGATCGTTCTCGCCGGTGTGCGCCTGCTCAGCATCGGGCTGCGCGAGGGCTACCACCCCGTCCACGGCCGGATCGCCTGGCAGGCGTGGGCGACCGAGCGGCTGATGGACATGGCCCGGGTGCACCTCTTCCCGCTGTACGCGAGCCTGTTCACGCCCGTGTGGCTGCGGGCGCTGGGCATGAAGGTGGGCCGCGGCGTCGAGGCGTCGACCGTGCTGGCGCTGCCCGCGATGACGACGGTCGGCGACGGCGCGTTCCTCGCCGACGACACGATGGTCGCCTCGTACGAACTCGGCGGCGGCTGGCTGCGGATCGCCGAGGCGCGGGTGGGCAAGCGGGCCTTCCTCGGCAACTCCGGTATGACGGCCGCGGGCCGCTCCGTGCCCAAGCGCGGCCTGGTCGGCGTGCTGTCGTCGACCCCGAAGCGGGCGAAGGCGGGCAGCTCCTGGCTCGGTATGCCGCCGATGAAGCTGCCGCGGGCGGCCGAGGGAGGCGATCAGAGCCGTACCTTCGACCCGCCGAAGCGGCTGAAGTGGGCACGCGCGACCGTCGAGATCTGCCGGATCGTGCCGGTCATGTGCAGCGTGGCGCTCGCCGTACTCGCGCTCGCCGCCTTCGAGCTGCTGGCCGACCGCCTCGGCCTCGCGCTCGCGGTGCTGAGCGGCGGCGCGGTGCTGCTCGCCGGCGGAGTGGTGGCCTGTGCCGTCGCGATCGCGGCGAAGTGGCTGCTCGTCGGCCGCTTCCGGGCGGTGGAGCACCCGTTGTGGTCCTCCTTCGTATGGCGCAACGAGCTCGCGGACACCTTTGTGGAGGTGCTCGCCGTGCCGTGGCTGGTCGGCGCGACCGCCGGCACACCGCTGATGAACCTGTGGCTGCGCGGGCTCGGCGCCCGCATCGGCCGCGGAGCCTGGTGCGAGACGTACTGGCTGCCGGAGGCCGACCTGGTCACCGTCGGCGTCGGTGCGAGCGTCAATCGCGGCTGTGTTGTGCAGACGCACCTCTTCCACGACCGGATCATGCGCATGGACAATGTCGTTCTCGGAACGGGCGCGACGCTCGGTCCGCACGGAATCGCGCTGCCCGGCGCGGTCATCGGCGCCCGGGCCGCGGTCGGTCCGGCGTCGCTCGTGATGCGTGGTGAGCGAGTGCCCGCGGGCACCCGCTGGCTGGGTAATCCGATCGCGGCGTGGAAGCCGTAGCAGAACACGCGCAAGACAGGTAAGACGGGCGAGACCGGCAAAACGAGCAAGACGAGCAAGACGCAGAGGACGCACAAGGGTGACGGATTCGTACCTGCCGCAGCACGGCGACAGCGGCTACCGGACGACGGAGTACGACCTGGAGCTGGACTACCGCCCGCACGCGGGCCGGCTCTCCGGCCGGGCCAGGATCACCGCCGTCGCCCGGCGCCCGCTGTCCGAAGTCGTCCTGGATCTGGGCCCGTTCCGGATCAACCGCGTCACGGTGGACGGCGCCCGCCCGGCCCGGTACACGCACCGCGCCGACAAGCTGCGCGTACGGCCCGCCAGGCCGCTGCGCGCCGGGGCGCCCTTCACCGTCGAGGTGCGCTACACCGGCGTCCCCCGCCCCGTCCGCACGCGCGACTGGGGCGACCTCGGCTGGGAGCAGCTGGAGGAGGGGGCGCTGGTGGCCTCCCAGCCGAGCGGTGCCCGGTCCTGGTTCCCGTGCAACGACCGCCCGGACGACAAGGCCGTCTACCGGATCGCGGTGACCACTCCATCGCCGTACACCGTGGTCGCCAACGGCTCCCTCGTCTCCCGGACGATCAGTGCCTCCACCACCACCTGGGTGTACGAGCAGTCGGCGCCGATGGCCAGCTATCTCGCGACCGTCCAGATCGGACCGTACGAACTGGTCGACGTGGCGCATGCCGGGCGGGTGCCGCAGCCGGCCGCCGTGCCCCGCGGGCTGCTCAAGCGCTTCGAGTACGACTTCGCCCGGCAGCCGCAGATGATGACGGCCTTCACGGACCTCTTCGGCCCCTACCCCTTCGACGACTACGCGGTCGTGGTGGTGGACGAGGAACTGGACGTGCCCGTCGAGGCGCAGGGCCTGTCGATCTTCGGCGCCAACCATGTGGACGGGCGGCGCGGCAGCGAGCGTCTGGTCGCGCACGAGCTGGCCCACCAGTGGTTCGGCAACAGTCTGACCGTCGCCGACTGGCGGGACATCTGGCTCAACGAAGGCTTCGCGAAGTACGCGGAGTGGCTGTGGTCCGAGGTGTCGGGCGGGCCGTCGGCGGCGGCTCTCGCGGCCAAGTCCCGGGCCCGACTCGCCCTGATGCGGCAGGACATCAAGATCGGCGATCCGGGCCTGCGGCGGCTGTTCGACGACCAGGTCTACGAGCGCGGCGGCCTCACGCTGCATGCGCTGCGTACGGTGATCGGACACGCGGCCTTCGTGGCGGTGCTGCGCGAGTGGACCGCGACCCATCGGCACGGCACCGTGACCACCGAGGAGTTCATCGCCCTCGCGCAGCGGCACTCGGCGCATCCGCTCGACGGGCTCTTCAGGATGTGGCTGTACGACGAGAAGCTCCCGGCCCTGCCGCAGCCGCGGCGCTGAGGGGTTGGGCGGTCCTGGTCGCCTGCGGCGGGCCCCCGGGCCCCGTACGCCGGCGGGACACATCAGCCTCGCCGGCGATTGATGCGCGAGGTCCGGGGCGGAGCCCCGGTCATGGGCGGGCCGCGCGCCAGTCGCGTACGACAGCCTCGACGTCGAAGGGTTTGAGCCCCAGCGGCGGGCCCGGCGGCGGGCGGCGGATCGCCGCTTCGATCTTCTCGTTGACCTCGGTGAGGATGCGCCGTACCCGGTCTTCCGTCGCGGCGCTGTCGACCGCCTCCCGCGCATCTTCGGCCTCCTTGCGCAGGGCGAGCGTCGGAGGCAGGACGGAGACGCCCTCGCGGTGCAACTTGCCCTTGACCCACCACAGTTCGTCGTACGGGGCGCTGTCGTCCGGCAGCGGCTTTCCGAAGCCGGCCAGGGACGAGAAGTCGCCGCGGTCGGTCGCTTCCCGGATCTGCCTGTCCACCCACGACTCGAAGCTGACGCCGGGGGGTTTGCGCTCGGTCACGGTCGGCTCCTCACGTCTCGTCCTTCCATCGTAGGAGCGGAGCGTGCGGTGACCGGAAAGGCCGCCCCCGGTATACCCCGGGTACAAAGGCAGGAGCCCCGATCCATACGGAACGGGGCTCCTTGGTACTGCTGAGTCGTGCGCGATCGCCGACCCTGGCTGACTAGGCCGGGGTGACGTTCTCCGCCTGCGGGCCCTTCGGGCCCTGGGTGACGTCGAAGTTCACGACCTGGTTCTCCTCGAGAGAGCGGAAACCAGACGCGTTGATCGCGGAGTAGTGGACGAAGACATCCGGGCCGCCGCCGTCCTGGGCGATGAAGCCGAAGCCCTTTTCAGCGTTGAACCACTTGACGGTTCCGGTAGCCATAAGCCCTCCTTGGGCCAAAGGGTTGCCCTGCTCCAGAACCTGCAAGAAGTCTGAAAACTACAAAAGCCTGCGGGTTACATGCTCCGCAGGCTCTGTACTGCAAGGGAAACCAAACTGCAACTTGCGTCGAGCCTAGCACGCAGCGTGTGCGCAGCGGTAGAGGGAAAGATCACGTCACCCGTGAGTTTGATGAGACCCAAATCGGCTGACGGTGCAGCTCGGACGGGGGGCAGGAAGTCGTACGGCGTCGGCCCGGCCCCGACGCAGTCAACAGCGGGCCGCGGGTCTAGCCTCGCGATGTGGACAGTCTTGGAGAAAGCACAGCAACCGACCACCGTCGCAGCCGGCCCCGTGTCGGCCACATCCAGTTCCTGAACTGTCTGCCCCTCTACTGGGGGCTGGCGCGGACCGGAACTCTCCTCGATTTCGAGCTGACGAAGGACACCCCGGAGAAGCTTAGCGAGAAGCTGGTGCGAGGTGAGCTCGACATCGCGCCGATCACCCTCGTGGAATTCCTGCGCAACGCCGATCAGCTGGTCGCCTTCCCCGACCTCGCGGTCGGCTGCGACGGGCCTGTCATGTCCTGCGTGATCGTGTCCCAGGTGCCGCTGGATCAGCTGGACAGGGCGCGGGTGGCGCTCGGTTCCACCTCGCGCACGTCGGTACGGCTGGCGCAGCTGCTGCTCGCCGAGCAGTACAAGGTGACGCCCGACTACTACTCGTGTCCGCCCGACCTCGGCCTGATGATGCAGGAGGCGGAGGCGGCCGTGCTGATCGGGGACGCCGCGCTGCGCGCTTCGCTGCACGACGCCCCGAAGCTCGGCCTCCAGGTCCACGACCTGGGGCTGATGTGGAAGGAGTGGACGGGACTGCCCTTCGTGTTCGCGGTGTGGGCGGCGCGCAAGGACTATCTGGCGCGCGAGCCCTTCGTCGTACAGAAGGTGCACGAGGCCTTCCTCGCCTCGCGGGACCTGTCCCTGGAGGAGGTCACTAAGGTCGCGGAGCAGGCGGCGCGCTGGGAGATCTTCGACGCGGAGCTGCTGGAGCGCTACTTCACGACGCTGGACTTCCGCTTCGGGGCCGAGCAGCTCGCCGGCGTACGGGAATTCGCGCGCCGGACCGGGCCGACGACCGGGTTTGCGGCGGATGTGACGGTCGAGCTGCTCGGCGGCTGACGGTCCGCGGGGTGGGACCGTCCACGGGTGGAACCGGGCCGGGCGGTCTACGAGGCGGGGATGGGGGCCTGCATGTGCTCGCTGATCCACTGGATGGTCCCGTCCTCCATGCCCTTCACATAGGTCTTGGCGTTGTGCTCGCCGCCCTGGATGATCTGCAGGCGGGTCTTCACCGGGCCTTTGCCGTAGTTCCGGATGAAGTGCTTGAGGTTGTTCATCCCGCGCTCCTTGGTGCCTATCTGGAACGCGAGACAGACGTCCTTGTCCTTGCCTGCGGGCATGGTGGAAAGGGCCTTCGCGAGCTTCTCCGGGTTGTTGGCCGCCTGCTCCTTCGTGTGGCTGCCCCAGAGCGGGGAGTCGGGCACGGTGTCCGGGCCGGAAGCGATCACGGCCTTGAACTTGTCCGGGTGCTGAAGTACGGACTTCAGGCCGACGAATGCGCCGGACGACGATCCCATGAAGGCCCAGCCGTCGCGGGACTTGAAGGTACGGAAATTGGCCTTCACGAAGTCGGGCACGTCCTCGCTCATCCAGGTGCCCATTTTCGGCTGCCCCGGTATGTCGCTGCCGTCGTAGTAGTACTTGGCGTCCGGATTGAGTACCGGCATCACCACGATGAACGGGAGGCTCTTGCCTTCCTTCGACCACTTGCTGATGCTGCTCTGCAGCTTGAGGTCGGTGCCCATCCAGTAGTTCTTCGGATAGCCGTTGCCGCCGGGCAGGGCTATCAGTACGGGGAAACCGCTGTTCGCGTACTGAGGATCGAAGTACTGCTTCGGCGCCCACACCCATACCTTGCCCGTGAAACCGGACTTGGCGCCTTCCACCGTGGTGACGCCGATCTTCGTGCCGTCGTCCAGGGTGTTCTGCGTGGTGAACGAGGCCTTCGGGCCGGTCGGCATCAGGGTCTTCGCGGAGGCTTCGTTCGCCGCCGTGCCGCCGTTGCTGTCCTGTGCGCCGCCGCCCGACTGACCGGCGGCGGGGGCCTTGGCGCTGGGGCCGTCGAAGGAGACCGGATCGCCTTCGTCCGAGCAGCCGGCGACGAGCGCGACAGAGCCGATGGCGACGGCGGCTATGAGGGCCTTGGACAGGCGTTTCATGGAAGGCTCCGAGGGTTCTGGCACCGTCGGCACGGACGGTTTCGGACAACACGTGTGAATTACGCCCAGGGAGACGGCGGTTGGCTCTGTTCGGTTGGCTCCGCGGCGGCGGGAATCCTCGTGATGCGGCACACGGCGGGCCCTAGGCTGAAGCGCAGCACGCGCAATACAAGGCTAAAACGCGAGGTAATCGGGGGAGTGCAGATGCAGCCGCTGGACCCGGGCGATCCGCAGAACATCGGTGCGTACCGGCTGCTCGGCAGGCTCGGAGCGGGCGGAATGGGCCGCGTCTATCTGGGGCGCAGCGCCGGTGGCCGTACGGTCGCGGTGAAGGTCGTCCATCCGCATTTCGCGCTCGACGAGGAGTTCCGGGCGCGGTTCAGGCGTGAGGTGGAGGCGGCGCGGCGGGTCGGCGGGGAGTGGACGGCGCCGGTGCTGGACGCCGACCCGGAGGCGTCCGTGCCGTGGGTCGCCACCGGCTATGTGGCCGGTCCGGCCCTGTCCCAGGCGGTGACCTCGCACGGTCCGCTGCCCGTCCGTTCGGTACGGGTGCTGGGCGCCGGACTCGCGCAGGCGCTGGCGGCCGTGCATGCGCTGGAGCTGGTGCACCGGGATGTGAAGCCGTCCAATGTGCTGCTCACGCTGGACGGTCCGCGGCTGATCGACTTCGGGATCGCCCGGGCCACCGACGGCACCGCCTCGCTCACCTCCACCGGGGTCTCGGTCGGCTCACCCGGCTATATGTCGCCGGAGCAGATCCTCGGCAAGGGCGTCACGGCAGCGGCCGATGTCTTCTCCCTGGGCGCGGTCCTGGCGTACGCGGCGACGGGCGAGGCACCCTTCCCGGGCGACTCCTCGGCCGCGCTGCTCTACAAGGTGGTGCACGAGGAGCCCGAACTGGGTTCACTCGAGGGCGACTTGCGGGAGCTGGTCGCCGACTGCCTCGCCAAGGAGCCGGCGGCGCGGCCCGCGCCGGCCGAGATCGCGAGCAGGATCGGGCCCGGTGGGGCGGCCGGACCGGTCGGGGCAGGGTGGCTGCCCGGACCGCTGGTGGAGCAGGTCAGCAGGGCGGCGGTGACGCTGCTGAACCTGGAGCCTTCGGCGGACCCGGTGGTGTCGGGGCCGGTGGCGTTCAGCAGCCCGGCGGTCGGGGTCTTCGGCCCGCCGGTGGAGCCGCCCCAGGACGCTCCGCCGAAGACAGGGGGCGCCTCCAACGGGCGGTTGTCCCTGTCGGTGACGGCCGACTCCGTACCGACGGAGTCCGCTGCCCCGGGCGCACGCCGGGGCCGGAAGGTGAGCTGCACGGTGGCCCTGGCGGTGGCGGGTGCGCTCGCCGGCGTGACGGTGGGCGGCGCGGTGCTGTTCGATCTGCTCCCGGGCGAGAACGACAAGGGCAGCGACACGGCGGCCCGACCGCCGGCCAGCAGCCCGTCGGCGCCGGACGGTTCGTCGGCCGAGCCGGGCGAGCCGGGTGAGTCGGGCGAGCCGGGTGAGCCGGGCGAGCCGGTGAAGGAGGTGCCGAAGGCCTTCATCGGCGCCTGGAAGGGGCCGTTCGACGTCGACCTCGCCGGCAGCAGGATCAGCGCCGGGACCTTCAGGGTCGTGATCGGCACCGGGAAGGCGGGCGCGAAGATCGGCACGGTCACCCAGTTCGACCTCCTGGGGGAATTCGCCTGCGAGGACAACCTGGTGCTGCGGAGCGCGACCGCGACGGAACTGGTCGCCGACGGCAAGTCCAGCGGCAAGGCGGGAAACCACTGCACGCCGGGCACGCACACGGTGAAGCTGCGACTCACCGGAGCCCGTCTGCAGTACACGTCCCAGGAACCACGGGCGGGCGACCCGCGCGCGCTGCTGGACCGGGAGCAGTGACCGGGCGGGCTGACCGGCCGGCCCCGGAGCGGTGACCGGCTGCCGTGCCTCCCGACCGCGCCCGCGGATCGCGACAACGGCTGGCGTAGGCTGGATCGGCCCGCAGATGCTCTGAAACACCGCCGAAAGGTGACGCCCGGTGACCGAGAAGGCCGACCTTCAGTCCGTGCTGGACCGTGCTGCCGAGGGGGGCCGGATCACCCCGGAGGAGGCGCTCGACCTCTACCGTTCCGCGCCGCTGCACGCGCTGGGCGCCGCGGCGGACGCCGTACGGCGGCGGCGATACGCCGGTACGGAGCACATCGCGACGTACATCATCGAGCGCAACATCAACTACACCAATGTGTGCGTCACGGCGTGCAAGTTCTGCGCCTTCTACGCCCCGCCGAAGGATGTCGAGAAGGGCTGGACGCGCGACCTCGACGACATTCTGCGGCGCTGCGCCGAGACCGTGGAGCTCGGCGGCACGCAGATCATGTTCCAGGGCGGGCACCACCCGGACTACGGCGTCGAGTACTACGAGAAGCACTTCGCCGCGATCAAGAAGGCGTACCCGCAGCTGGTCATCCACTCCCTCGGCGCCTCCGAGGTCGAGCACATGGCCCGTATCTCCAAGGTCTCCGTCGAGGAGGCGATCCAGCGCATCCACGCCGCCGGACTCGACTCCTTCGCGGGCGCCGGCGCCGAGTTGCTGCCCGAGCGGCCGCGCAAGGCGATCGCGCCGCTCAAGGAGTCCGGCGAGCGCTGGCTGGAGATCATGGAGGCCGCGCACCGTCTCGGCGTCGAGTCCACGTCCACCATGCTCATGGGCACCGGCGAGACCAACGCCGAGCGGATCGAGCATCTGCGGATGATCCGCGAGGTGCAGGACCGGACGGGCGGCTTCCGGGCCTTCATCCCGTACACGTACCAGCCGGAGAACAACCACCTCAAGGGCCGTACGCAGGCGACGCTCTTCGAGTACCTGCGCATGATCGCGATCGCGCGGCTCTTCCTCGACAATGTCGCGCACATCCAGGGCTCGTGGCTGACCACGGGCAAGGAGGTCGGCCAGCTGTCGCTGCACTACGGCGCGGACGACCTGGGCTCGATCATGCTCGAGGAGAATGTGGTCTCCTCGGCGGGCGCGAAGCACCGGTCGAACCGGATGGAGATCATCGACCTGATCCGTAAGTCGGGCCGTGTCCCGGCGCAGCGGACGACGACGTACGAGCACATCGTGGTGCACGACGACCCGGCGAACGACCCGGTCGACGAGCGCGTCGCCTCGCACATCTCGTCGACGGCGATCGCGGGCGGTACGGCGCATCCCGAGCTGAAGCTGCTCGCGTCCAACTGAGGCTGTTTTGCTGACTATTCACGCCGCGCCGCTGATTCTGCCGGTCGGCGCGGCGACGGTGCCGGACGGTGCGGTCGTCGTCGACGGCAACCGGATCGCGGCCATCGGCCCGTACGAGGAGCTGGCGGCGGACCGTCCGCAGGCCCGCGTCCGGCGCTGGCCCGGCGTTCTGACGCCCGGCTTGCGTCAGTGGCACGGCACCTGGCTGCTGAAGCGCTGCTACCACCCCGATCCGCGGGAGGCCGACGAGCTCGGTGAACTGCCGCTGTCCGGGGCGGAGCTGGAGGCGCTGGAGCTGGACGGTGCCCGCTGGGCGGGCAGCGTGCGCCGCGGTCTGCAGCGGATGCTGCGGCACGGCACCACGGCGCTGGCGGTCACGCTGAACGACCCGGTGGTACGGACCGCGGTCGTCCGCTCCGGGCTGACCGTCGTCTCCGCGGTGGGCGCCCCGGGAATCCTCGCCGAGGGTCCGGATCTCGACCCCTTCGTGGCGGGGTATGACCTCGCGGGCTCCGTGCACGCCCCACTGGCTGTCGGCGCCCGGGCCGACTTCGCCGTGTTCGACGTGGCGGACGAGGCCGCTCTGCAGGCCACCGGCGCCGGGAGTTGCGTGGCCACCGTCCTCGACGGGCGGCTCGTCCACCGGGCGCGCTGACTGATCACCGAGGACAACTGGATGTTCCCGCCCGCAGAGGGCTGGGCCGTCGACCGGGTGAAGGACGTGGACCTGGCCGCCCTGCTCGAACCCTGATCCCGCCCGACCGGCACAATGGAGCCGTGACCCGAGCATCCCTGGACAAGCAGCCGCACGAAGTCGCCTCGATGTTCGACGACGTGGCGGCGAACTACGACCTCACCAACGATGTGCTCTCGCTCGGCCAGGACAGGCTGTGGCGCAGGGAGGTCGCGAAGGCGGTGGACGCCCGCCCGGCGCAGAAGGTCCTCGACCTGGCCGCCGGCACCGGCACCTCTTCGCTGCCGTTCACCGTCACCGGCGCGTATGTCGTGCCGTGCGACTTCTCCCTCGGCATGCTGCGCGAGGGCAAGAAGCGCAACCCCTGGCTGCCGCTCACCGCGGGCGATGCGACGAAGCTGCCGTTCCGCGACGATGTCTTCGACGCCGTGACGATCTCCTTCGGGCTGCGCAATGTGCAGGACACGGACACGGCGCTGCGCGAGCTGTACCGGGTGACCAAGCCGGGCGGGCGGGTCGTGATCTGTGAGTTCTCGCAGCCGACCTGGGCGCCGTTCCGGACCGTGTACACCGAGTATCTGATGCGGGCGCTGCCGCCGGTGGCGCGGGCGGTCTCGTCCAACCCCGATGCCTACGTCTATCTCGCCGAGTCCATCCGCGCCTGGCCCGACCAGGCGGGACTGGCGAAGCGGCTGCAGCAGGCCGGCTGGTCCAAGGTCGCGTGGCGGAATCTGACGGGTGGGGTGGTGGCGCTGCACCGTGGCGCCAAGCCCCAGTAAGGCCATGGAGCAGCTGGACTACCAGGCCGTCCTGGAGGAGGTCGCTCAGGACGTCGCACCGCAGATCGGCAGCGGCACGCCCGCCGAGTACATCCCGGCACTCGCCTCCGTCGACCGGCACCGCTTCGGCATGGCCCTCGCGGATGTGGACGGCAAGGTATACGGAGTCGGGGACTGGCAGCGCCCCTTCTCCGCCCAGTCGATCACCAAGGTCTTCACGCTCGCGCTGGCGCTGGCCCAGGGCGGCGACAGTCTCTGGGAGCGGGTCGGCCGTGAGCCCTCCGGCAACCCCTTCAACTCGCTGGTGCAGCTGGAGTACGAGAACGGGATCCCGCGCAATCCCTTCATCAACGCGGGCGCGCTCGTCGTCACCGACCGCCTGCAGACCCTGACCGGCGACGCGAGCAGCGAGCTCCTGGAATTCCTGCGGCAGGAGAGCGGGAACCCGGAGCTGGCCTTCGACGCGGAGGTCGCCGAGTCGGAGTCCGAGTTCGGTGACCGCAACGCCGCCCTGGCCCACTTCATGGCCTCCTACGGCAACATCACCAACCCCGTCCTCACCCTCCTCGAGCACTACTTCTGGCAGTGCGCGATCGAGATGAGCTGCGCCGATCTGGCCCTGGCGGCCCGCTTTCTGGCCCGCCACGGGCTGCGCGCCGACGGCTCCCGTCTGCTGACCCGCAGCGAGGCCAAGCAGATCAATGCCGTGATGCTCACCTGCGGCACGTACGACGCGGCCGGAGAGTTCGCCTACCGGGTCGGACTGCCGGGCAAGAGCGGCGTGGGGGGCGGGATCGTCGCGGTCGTGCCGGGGCGCTGCACGCTGTCCGTATGGAGCCCGGGCCTCGACGAACGCGGCAACTCGGTGGTGGGCGTGGCGGCGCTGGACCGCTTCACGACGCTGACCGGGCTCTCGGTCTTCTAGGGCGCCGCGGAGAAGGACCGGAGACCGAGGCTCGTGCCCCGAATCGGCTTGTACGAGCGGCGAGTTGACGGGAACCGGCGGGCGGGGAAGATGAGTCAGTTGTTTACGGCTTTCTTATCTCCCCGTCCCCGCTTGTCACCTCGGAGTGCTCCCCATGGCGTCGTACTGCCCGCATTGCGGAAACCCATCCCCGGATGAGGCGCGCTTCTGTATGAAATGCGGGCGTGAGCGGCTGCCGGAAGCCTCGGCGGCGCCACCGCCCGCGATGCCTCCGGCGGCCGCGCCCGCCGCGCTTCCGGCTCTTCCCCCGGCCCTGCCCGCCGCTCAGCCGGCCGCGCCCGCCTACGCGCCGGCGCCCGCTCAACCGTCGCCCGTCGGGGCGTTCCTCGGCCGGGCGTTCCGCGGTGACTGGCTCGCCTCGGCGAAGGCCGCCGCCTGGCCGGCCGGACTGCTGCTGGCGCTCGCGGTGGCGCTCGCCATCCCCTCGTACGGTCAGGACGACGAGGTCGTCGTCGGCTGGAGCGACCGGCTGCGGATCGCGCTCGCGATGCTGCTGCAGGCGTTCGGCGGCGGCTTCGAGGTGAAGGCCACGGACAGCTCCTCGCCGTTCGGCTCCGGCGGCTCGGGCTCCGGGTCCTTCGGCGGCGGTTCCTCGGACGGGATGTACGGCGACGGTTCCGGATTCCCCGGCACCTCCGGCTCCGGCTCCGGCTCCTCGGGATTCTCCGACTCGGGCATGGACGCGATCGCACAGGGCAGCGCCTCGCTCTCGCTGGTGCCGCTGACGGTGACCGTGCTGTGGATCGGTGCGCTCTTCCTGGGTGCGCGGATGCTGCGTACGAGGGGTGCCGGGCTGGAAGCGGCCGTCCGGATCTCGGTGTTGGCCACCGGCGTGGTGCTGGTACTCGGCCTGTTCGCGCAGCCGGACATCGAGGGCGTGGCGATCTCCTCGTCCCCGCTGCTTGCCGCGCTCGGCGCGCTGGCGATCTCGCTCGCGGTGACCGCCGGGGTGCTCCAGCGCGACGACCTCGCCGCGTGGCTGGCGCAGCGGCCCGCCGCCCGGTCGACGGTGCGCGCCCTGGGGACGGCTGTGCGGGCGCTCGGCGTGGTCGTGGCCCTCTGCTCGCTGGTCGGCTTCATCGCGTACGCCAACGCGGACGGCGTGGACGGTACGGGCCTGCTCATCGCGCTGCCCATCCTGCCGAACATCGGCTTGGCGGTGCTCGGGCTGAGCTGGGGCGTACCGGTGAAGTACGACGTCCAGGGCCGGTTCAGCCTGATCGGCTCCGGCACGGAGCACGGCAGTTTCGGTCTTCCGGAGATCAGCGATGTGTGGGGCGGTGGCGCGGTCGCCGGGGCGGTGGCTCTCGGTGTGGTCTGCGCGCTCACGCTCGGCGTCTGGGCGGCCCGCCGCTCGGCGGACCGTCGCGAACAGCTGCTGGCCGGCGGCTTCTCGCTGGGCCTCGTCCTGCTGTTCACGGGCGTGAGCGGGGTCTCCGCCGACATGGCGGGCGGTATGTCGGACTGGGGCGGCCAGGGCACATCGGAGTTCGCCCCGAGCGTTCCGGATGCGTTGCTGTTCGGCCTGCTGTGGGTGGGTGCGGCGACGTTCCTGGGCCCGTATGTGCTGCGGATGGTGGGTCAACAGGCGGCGGCGGTGCCGCTGCCGACGTACGGGCCGGGCCCGGCGTACATGCCCGGCGCCCCGGCCGCTCCCGCTGCCCCGGCCGTTCCCGCTGCCCCGGCTGCCCCCGCGGCCACCCCGTTCGTGGCTGAGGCGCCCGCCCCGCACGCGCCTTCTCCGTACGTCCCGCAGCCCCAAGTCCCCGGCGCGTACGACCCGCACACCGTGCAGCTCTCCGCGTCACCGTCCGCTGCCGCGGCAGTCTCACCGGCAGTCGCCGCCCACGATCCCGCCGCCGCGGCGGCCGCCGCCGAACGCAAGCGCAAGGTCCTCGTGTGGACGGCCACCCTCACCGCCGCGTTCGTCATCGGCGGTGGCGCGACGGCCGGGGCGCTGCTGCTGAAGAACAAAGACGCGTCCGAGGAGGCGAAGAACAAGCAGCCGGCCGCATCGCAGTCCCCTTCCCCGAAGCAGGACCCACAGGCCCCGGCGTCCCCTTCCGCAACCCCGTCCGGCAGCCCCTCCGCCACCCCCTCCACGAGCCCGTCGACACCTCCGCCGGGCGGTGCCACGGTCCCGGAAGGCTTTGTGCTGAAGCAGGACCCCGCCGGGTTCACCGTCGCGGTGATGGACGGCTGGAAGCGCCGGCAGTCGGGCAGCCAGGTCTTCTACGAAGCCCCCACGGGCGGATCGTATGTCCAGATCGGCGTCATCAAGAACACGCCGACGACCTCGTACGAGAACTTCCTCATCCTGGAGAAGAAGCACCTGGAGACTCCCGAGACCCAGTACGGGCGCACGCAGCTGATCCAGAACACGTATCAGGGACGGCCGGGCGCGCTCTGGGAGTTCACCCATATCCCCGAGCCGGACGAGGGCAGCCTGAAGCGCCATGTCATCGACCAGGCGTTCGTCGCGGCGGACGGCACGGAGTACGCGATCCTTGCCGCCGACCGCGCCGATCTCTGGGACCCGGCCAAGGACGTGGTCTTCTCGACCGCCCTCAACACCTTCCAAGTGAGCCAGTGAGCCAGTGAGCTAGGGCTGCTGGAGCTCCAGCCGGAAGCGGTATCCCTTCTGCTGGGACACCGGCGTCGTGAACGTCTCGGCCAGCTCCATCCCCAGCCGCCGGATCACCGCGATCGAACGCTCATTGCGCGCGTTCACCATCGCCACCACCCGCTCCACCCCGGCCGCCCGTACCCGCTCCAGCGTGGTGCGGGCGGCGGCGGTCGCATACCCCTTGCCCCATGCGGCCCGAGCCAGCCGCCAGCCGATCTCGATCTCGCCGACCGGGCCGAAGGTCTCGTGCGGCCAGGGCTGCGCCCCGGTGAAGCCAATGACCTCGCCGTCCTCGTCGAGCATGGTCCAGAAGCAGAAGCCGTGCTCGGCGTCGTGTCTGCGCTGCCGTGCGGTCAGCTCCTCGTAGACGGACAGCTCCGCCGCCTTCCCGCCGTGGAACTCCATCACCTCCGGATCGTTGAAGACCCGGTGCCAGGCCAGGGCGTCCTCGTCGGTGGGCACACGCAGCTGTACGGCGGGGAGCGGCCTGCTCATAGGGGGGAGCCCTTCAGTTTGTGGATCAGTACGCCCCCATAGACTGCACACGTCCTGTGCCATTCGGTACGCAATATCGAGTCTTCGGGAGAACCCGCCGTGACCGAGCCCCTCTCCGAACACACCGCCGATGTGATCGTCGTCGGGGCAGGCCCGGCCGGCTCCACGACCGCGTACTACCTGGCCAAGGCGGGGCTCGACGTCCTTCTCCTCGAGAAGACCGCCTTCCCGCGCGAGAAGGTCTGCGGTGACGGCCTCACCCCGCGTGCCACGAAGCAGCTGGTGGCGATGGGTATCGACATCTCCGAGGAAGCCGGCTGGCTGCGCAATAAGGGCCTGCGGATCATCGGCGGCGGCGTGCGGCTCCAGCTCGACTGGCCGGATCTCGCCTCTTTCCCGGACTACGGACTCGTACGCAAGCGCGACGACTTCGACGAGCAGCTCGCCAGGCAGGCGCAGAAGGCGGGCGCGCGGCTGTACGAGCGGTGCAATGTCGGGGCCCCGATCATCGACGAGCGGACCGGCCGAATCACCGGCGTCAACGCCAAGCTGGGCGAGGAGAAGACCCCGGTCACCTTCCACGCGCCGCTCGTCGTCGCCGCCGACGGCAATTCGACCCGGCTCTCCCTCGCCATGGGGCTGCACCGTCGCGAGGACCGTCCGATGGGTGTCGCCGTACGGACGTACTTCACCTCGCCGCGCCACGACGACGACTATCTGGAGTCCTGGCTGGAGCTCTGGGACCGCCGCGGCCCGCAGGACCGGCTCCTCCCCGGCTACGGCTGGATCTTCGGCATGGGCGACGGCACCTCGAACGTCGGCCTCGGCGTACTGAACACCTCCGCTGCCTTCAAGGAGCTGGACTGGCGCGAGGTGCTGAAGGCCTGGTGTGCCTCGATGCCGGAGGACTGGGGCTACACCGAGGAGAACATGACGATGCCGATTCGCGGCGCCGCGCTCCCGATGGCGTTCAACCGTCAGCCGCACTACACCAAGGGCCTGCTGCTGGTCGGCGACGCGGGCGGCCTGGTCAACCCGTTCAACGGCGAGGGCATCGCGTACGCCATGGAGTCCGGCCAGATCGCCGCCGACGTGATCGTGCAGGCGCATGCCCGGCAGACCCCGGCGCAGCGGGAGCTGGCGCTGCACCGCTACCCGAAGGTCCTCAAGGACACGTACGGCGGTTACTACACCCTGGGCCGCGCCTTCGTGAAGCTCATCGGCAACCCGAAGGTCATGAAGATCGCGACGCAGCGCGGTCTGACGCACCCGCTGCTGATGAAGTTCACGCTGAAGATGCTGGCCAACCTCACCGACCCGACGGGTGGCGACGCGATGGACCGGATCATCAACGGGCTCTCGAAGGTAGCCCCGCGTTCGTGATCATTCAACCGCGATGGAGGGAAAGTCGCTGACCTTGGCTGTCCAGCCTACGGCGTGAGGCGCCTTTCGCCGTAGGCATGACTCCGCCCGCCGGGCCTCGGGGGAGGGGCGCCGACGGGCGGAGGAACTAGGCGGCCGAGACGGCCGACGGTGGTCACACAGGCAGCACCCAGCTAGGCCCGTCCGGGGTACCGAGCCAGACGCGTTGGGCGTCCGGCGTGATGGTCAGACCGAATTCCGAGAGGTGCGGCGAGCCGGCGTCCTGCCACGTCTCGACGGCGTCCTCGACCGCGTCCCACAGCTTGAGCGGACCTCGCTGCGCCACGATCCACCCGTCGCCGTTCTCCGCCGGACGCGTGCGCGCCTGTGAGCCGGTTGCGACGTCGAGCAGGATCTGCTCGTCGCCCATTCCGAGCCGTTCGGCCGAGGGGGCGGCGAGCTGAGCAACGAATCGACCGGACCAGTCGTCCAGAGTGGCGGGGTCGATCCGGCTTGGCCGCTGCTCGCCAGGTAGAAGCTCGAAGGGGCCGTGCGGTGGCCGGTCGTGCGAGCGGGCCATCATGAACGACGTGTATCCGGGCAGGAAGCGGCCGGAAGCCCCGCCCTGGTCGTCGACGGTGATGCGCACGAGGCCGTGCCCGAATCCCCAGCCGGCGAGCGTGACAACAACGGTGCCGCCTTCCTTGACCTGCCGGAGCAGGGCGTAAGGGATGTGCCGCATGGAGCAGAACGCGATCACGATGTCGTACGGGGCGCCTTCGGGGTATCCGTTCAGCCCGTCGGCGGTGATGAGGGTCGGGGCGTACCCGGCTTCGGCCAGGGCCTTGCGGGCGCGTTCGGCTGCGGCGGGGTCGGTCTCGATCGCCGTGGTGTTGTCCTCGCCGAGGATCTCCGAGACGTAGGCGGTCGACAGGCCAGTGCCCGCCCCGATGATCAGGGCCTGCTTACCGCGGGCAGTTCCGGCCTGCTCGATCATCCACGTGATGAGGCCCGGCAAGGTCGAGGACGACGTCGGCGTTCCGCCGGTCACGGGGCTGGTTGCGTCCTCGGCGAGGGTGCCGTCGATCTGCGTTACCCATGTCGTGTTCTGGTACGTGAGGTGCAGCCACTCCTCTACCGGCACAGAGTCGCGGCGAGCGGGGGTCCATACGGTCGTACCGGGAGGCTCGCTCGGCCTGTAGATCGCGCTGCCGAGGAACGTCTCGCGCGGCACGGTCTCGACGGCGCGGCGTACCTCCGGGTCATGCAGCAGACCCTCGCCGGCGAGCTGCTCGGCGAGGCGGCGGCGTAGCGCGGGGGCGGTGTCAGAGGTCATGGAGTTGCGCCCTTCTGGAGGGTGTCGGCCAGTGCGCACGTGATTGCGCGGGTGGTGGGCTCGTCGACGAACGCCCACTGTCCGTTCGGGTTGCATTCGAGGAACCACCATCGACCAGCGGTGTCGAGAGCGAAGTCGAAAGCGCCGAAAGTGAGCCCAAAGGCGTGTGTGTAGGCGTGCACGGCCTTGCGCACCCGATCGGGGATGGGCACGGGGGAGCAGGTGATCAGGCGTTGGTCCTGGCGCCAATCCACGTGGTCACCGTCGGTGTCGATGCGGGTAGCGAACCGTTCGTCGCCGATGACGGCGAGGCGGATGTCGGCGATCTTCGGTACGCAGGCTTGGAAGAGGTGGGGGCACAGGGCGATTGAGTCGTCGAGCTCGTCGGCTGCGACTGGACGGACCCAGACGGTTCGGTTTCTCCCGTCCTCGCCGGCGAGGTGCACCCCCTGCACCGGCTTGTAGACCACGGTTTCATGCTCGGCCGCGAACTTGCGGGCGTCTTCGGGAACGTTCGTGATCAGGGTTGGAGAAACGAACAGCCCGAGGCGAGCGGCTGTTGCAAGTTGCCCGGGCTTGTAGTCCGCGACGCGATTACGCCCGGGGTGATTGACGTACAGGGCGCGGGGAAGCGCCGTAAGCACGCCGGTGTAGCCGCCGTGCGACTGCTCGGCCGTGAACCGCTCCTCGTCGGTCCCGGCTGGCTGCGGGGCGTAGGGAGTCGGGCGGCGCCAGTAGACGGAACGGACGGCGGACAGATCAGCGCGCCGGGTGGCGGTGTCGAGGCGACCGGCGAGGCCGTGCTCGTCGAGGCGTGCGCTCATGCGTGCGGTGCCCGGGAAGTCGGTGGCCGGGTCGAGCCGCACAACCGGGATGCCCCGGTTGTGCAGCTCGCCGAGCACCAGATCCGCCGTGACGTCGCCCATCGACGTAATGACGAGAACCGGTGAGTCGACCATGTCAGTCCGACGACGTGTCGGGGTACGAGTCCGAGTCGGCGGGGGCGGGCGGCTGCGCGCCTCCGCCGTCGGCGCCGGTCGAGGTCGAGGTCGACGTCGAGTTGCTGGTGCCGTGACCGCCCATCTCGACGGGCTGCCCGACCGCGTCGAAGTACCGCGTTGTCTGAGTCGCGGTGTCGAGCTCCGTTCGGGTGTACGGCAGTTCCACGGTGTTCGTGTAGAGCGCTAAGCGGCTCATCCCCCATGGCTGCACTGCGGTGGCCATCGAATCTCCTTCTCTGGTTGACGGTCAGGTGCCTTGAGTTGCAGACGGTGCGCTTGCCTCGGTTCGACGACAAGGCCGCACCGAGGTAGTGGCCCGCATCGGGTGGCGAGGTGAACGAGTCGCCTCTGCCCGACGCGGGAGTGTTGGTGCGATGCCGAGGAACAGCCGGCCGCGCTGCGCACCTTCCGATACGTACGGCCTGACGGCGGAGAACGGCATCCTTGGTTGCATGGGATCGAGGCCGACCGCGACTGCCACCGGCGCGCCGGCGGAGACGAACCCTGACCACTCGGCGCTGACGGGCACGTGGAGGGCAGCCTGGCAACCGTCGAGGCTCAGGAGCGCGGATCTCCCGTGAACGACGAGTCGGGGACCGATGTCGGGAAGTCGAGCCGAAGGATCGGCGAGACTCAGAGCCGCAGCGAGGCCCCGCATTTCGCCCTCAATGGATTCGGGCGACTCGCTTTCTCGGCGGGCAGGCGGATGGGCGAGCAGCACGAAGGCAACGTGACCAGCCTCGGTGAGGTCGATCCAGAACCAGACACCGAGCGATGCCAGCAATCCGGCGGTCGGCGGGGTCGCGGTCTCCATCAGCATGGGATCACCGCGACTTGCATCCCGCCCTCGGTCGTTTTGAACTCCGTCCATACGGTCTTGCCGCGCGAGTCGTGCGGCGTCACCCCCCATCCGTCCGCCAGTGACGTCACGATGAGCAGCCCCCGCCCATCGGTGTCGTCTTCACTCGGCTTCCCGACACGGGGGGAACCCGTCCCCGTGTCGTGTACCTCGACGCGCAGGCACCCCTCGTCGAGGGAGACCTCGACAAGGAAGTCACCGTGCGCGCCATGGCGTACTGCGTTGGTCGCAAGCTCGGAGAGGCAGAGCACCGCGTCTTCGGAGCGGTCGGTAATCGCCCACTCCTCCAATACGCTGCCTAAGAAGGAACGCGCCTCGGGCACCGCGCCACCTGCTCGCGGGAACCGCTGCGCCACCGATCTCGGCATGAGTACAACCCCCTTGCCTGCGCCGTTGGTTCGAGCAACTAGGCAACCGCGGCGCCGAGAGCAGGGGTACCGTCGGAGAGGGTGTCAAAGGGTGTTACTTCCACTACCGCCCGTGGCTGAGGGGTAAGGGTTCGACATGAAGACGCCGAACAGTGATCTCGCGACGTGGCTTGCGCGGTCGGGCCTCAGCCGGACGGAGTTGGCGCGTCGCGTCAAAGCCGCAGCTCAGACGTGGGGGCAGCCTCACATTTCGCCGAACGCGTCGACCGTGCGGCGGTGGTTGGACGGCGACATGCCTCGCTCACCACTGCCTGAGATTCTCGCCGATGTGATCTCGGCGGCAGTCGGCTATCGGGTCACGACCTACGACCTTGGGCTCGGTGAGAGCGGTTCCGCCGAACGCTCGCTCGTCTACAACGAGTCTTTCGCCGCTACCGTGGAAGCTGTCGCCGACTTGGGGAGAGCGGACGTGGACCGTCGAGCATTCTTGGCAGCAGCACCCTTTGCTGCGGTGGCAGCAGTGGGCCCGTCGCGTGACTGGCTTCTCAACACCCTTGACCAGCAGCCCGAACCGAGCCCGCGCGTCCGTCTTGAAGACGTGACCGCAGTGCGGAACATGTTCGGCGAATTCCAGAAGATGGACGTACTGCAGGGCGGCGGCTCGGGTCGGCTCATCCTCGCCGAGTACGTGACTCAGCACGTCTTTCCACTGCTGCGCCGGACGCACACGATGGGCGTGCGACTCGCACTGTGCGAGGCTGCCGCCGAGCAGACGTACCTGCTCGGATGGATGGCCTACGACAACGGCGAGCACGGAACCGCGCAGAGGTACTTGATCCAGTCGCTACGTCTGGCCGAGGAGTCCAAGAACCGGGCGCTCGGGGCGCATGTGCTCGCGGGCATGGCTGACCAAGCAACCCTGCTTGGCAACCCCACCGAGGGGCGCAGGCTCGCGCAGGCCGGCCGCGCCGGGCTCGGCTCGAACACGTCGCCGGCCTGTCTCGCGGACCTCTGGGCGCTTGAAGCTCGCGCCTTGGCGAAGCTCGGCGAGAAGTCAGAAGCAGCACGCGCCGTTGGGCAATCCGAGACGGCGTACGGTCGTGTTCGGCTGGAAGATGAACAGGAGTGGGCAGCCTTCATCGACCCTGCCTATCTGCATGGTGAGCACGCCAACACCTTCCGAGACCTGGGACAGGCGGACGCGGCGGAGGAGCACGCACGCCAGTCGATCGATCATGCCCGCAAGCAGCGCCGCGCGCGACGCGGCGCGATGTCGCAGGCGGCGCTCGCCGTCTCGCACTTGCAGCGCAGGGACTTGGAGGCGGCACACGCCGCCGGTCTCCGTACGCTCTCCCTGTCACGGCAGGTGAAGAGTTCTCGGTGCGTCGAGGCCGTGCAGGACCTGCAACGGCGGATGCAGCCGTTCGGGAATCACCGACTCGTCGCTGATTTCAGCGAGCGGGCGCGCGATCTGGTCGCCGCTGCGTAACCCGAAATGCGCCCCCGCCACCGGCATTGAGCCGGCGAACGGGGGGCGCAGTGGATTACGGGTTGGCGATCTGCCACAGGGTGAGCCTGAAGTCTCGCGCCTTGGTGGGCTCGGTTCAGCTGCGCGGCTGGCCAGGCCGGGTCCCGGAGCGGGGACAGTAGCTTCGGGGTGCGGCGGTGAGTCGGAGCCTTTAACTGAGAAAGGGCGACGCCCATCTTGCAGCTATGGATAGCGGTCATTGCGGCTGCCAGCGCAGTTGCAGGCGGCGGGGTTTCGCAGCGTTTGCCGCATGCCGAGCAGCCGCGCCTCGCCATCCGCGTACAGGTCACGGGCGCCGGCGGAGAGGTCCTCGACCATTCCAGGGTGGATCGGCATGGCATCCCCCCGGAATATCCCTCTAAGCAGGGAAATACGCACATGAGAATTGCGACCGCTGTGTGAGGTCCGACACGGTCGAAATGCGGCCGGGGTGTGGCGAAATATTGCAGTGCAACATGCCTGATCAGTGCATCTTTATGGCGTTGACGCGTATAACTTTATGCCGCGCTCCCATATGGGTAAATTAGTGAATTCTGGGCAGCTTGTACTCTCTCTCGCATGGGAATTGATGCGCAGATCGCAGCCGTTTCTACCCCCTTCTTTGCTCTGGTTACGGTGCTGCTCGCCGTAGCTATGTCGCATCCCGAGCCGCAGGTGAGGGCACGAGCGGAACGGCTATTGGCGGTGATCTTTCGGGCCCGTAGCTAACTCGCCGAGCGCGGCACACCGCGACCGGCCGCACACCCGGGTGAACGGACGAAGGGCCGCGGCTCCACCCCCGAGCGGGGGAGCCGCGGCCCTTCGAAGCGTGCCGGTCGGTGCGTGGGGCGGTCAGAGAACGCGGACCGCGCCGCTCGCCGGGTAGCCCGACAGGTCCTGGATCACGACGCCCTTGCCGGGGTTGGCGGCGTCGAGGTACTGGCCGTCGCCGATGTAGACACCGACGTGGTACGCGGAACCGGCGCCGCCCCAGTAGAGGATGTCGCCGATCTGGAGGTTGCTGGTGCCCACCTGGGTGCCGGCCACCGACTGGTCCTGGGAGACGCGGGGCAGGTCGACGCCGACCTGCCGGAAGGCGGCCTGGACGAGGCTGGAGCAGTCCCACGAGTTGGGTCCGGTGGCGCCCATGACGTAGGCGTCGCCGAGCTGTGCCTTGAGGAAGGCGACGACGGTCGCGGCGGAGCCCGTGGCGTTCGAGGTTTTGGAGGACGCGGAGAGCGTGGTGCGCTCGGACGACCGGGAGGCGCGCTGTGCCTCGGCGTCGGCGCGCTTCTTCGCCTCGGACTTCTCCTTGGCCTCGGCCTTGCGGTCCGCCTCGGCCTTGGCCTTCTTGGCGGTCTGCGCGGCCTTGACGGCGGCGGCGTTCTCCTGGGCCTGCAACTCGAGGTCGAGCGCGATCTCCTGAGTGGCCTCGGCGGACTGCGAGACGGCGGCGGAGAGCGAGGGGCCGGACGTGAGCGTCGGCATCTCGATGGTCTCGGTCACCGGCTCGGCGTTCGCCGGCCCGGCAGCTCCGGCCACCGCGATGGTGCTGAGGACGCCACCGGCAACTCCGGCCCGAAGCGCCGACTTCGAGGCACTGCGGCGGGGCTTCCGGTGGCTGGGTATGTGAGCGGTGTGGGACATGAGTACAACCGGTATCAAGTACTCACGGTTCCCTTCAAGAAACGTGTGTTGCGCCACAGTTGCGACCGGAACGTCTGAATCCGCTCTGCTCCGGCCTTTATTGACGCCGTAACGGGCAATTCGGGCACGCAAGATCACGGCTGTGATCATGGGCTTTCCGTAAAAGGTCCGAATTGCCTGGCACTTACCATCCCTTCACGTTGGTGGCCAAGCCCCCTTTTATTGATGAATGAAGCGAGTGGTGCAGGTCACAGAAAGGTCAACGTCCTGGCGTCCGGCAGCTCGTGAATGCGAGCACGTGTCCACCCGGATCCGCGCGGGTCCCTCGGGTGGGTGACGCGGAGTCCACTATCACCCGATGCGGCCCATTGCTAATTTGCCTGTACGGGCCACCGCTTGGTAGAGCGCATGCCCTCCGACCAGCGGTAACACCACCGGATGTCACGTCTGGTGACCACTCGGGTGCTTCGCGTATGAAGATCACTGCTCATCCGACTTCATGATCGTTCGCCGGGTGGTGGAGATCACAAAGACGTTGTCGTACCCCGTGTCGCAGATCACAGACCGGCAGGCATAGGATGCGGAGCAGTCGGGCTTGTGAACTGCCTCACATGTACACGATCTTCGCGAGGCAGCGAGACGGATGCCCGGTGCGGTCCAACGGTCAAGGACGACTGGAAGGAGCGAGGAGGGTGAATGCTTACGCGCCCATCCTTGTGCTCGGCGCCCTCGGGGCAGGGTTTGCGATCTTCTCCGTGGTCATGGCCACGCTTATCGGCCCAAAGCGGTACAACCGGGCAAAACTAGAGGCGTACGAGTGCGGCATCGAGCCGACCCCTACGCCGGCCGGAGGCGGCCGCTTTCCCATCAAGTACTACCTGACGGCGATGCTCTTCATCGTCTTCGACATCGAGATCGTCTTCCTCTACCCCTGGGCGGTCACCTTCGACGCCCTGGGGCTTTTCGGGCTCGTGGAGATGCTGCTCTTCGTGCTCACCGTCTTCGTCGCCTACGCGTATGTATGGCGGCGCGGCGGCCTGGAATGGGACTGAGGGGCTGAGGGGCAAACCAATGGGAATCGAAGAGAAGCTGCCGAGCGGTTTTCTGCTGACCACCGTCGAACAGGCCGCGGGCTGGGTGCGCAAATCATCCGTCTTCCCGGCGACCTTCGGTCTGGCCTGCTGCGCCATCGAGATGATGACGACCGGCGCCGGCCGCTACGACCTGGCCCGCTTCGGCATGGAGGTCTTCCGCGGATCGCCGCGCCAGGCCGACCTGATGATCGTCGCCGGCCGAGTGAGTCAGAAGATGGCGCCCGTCCTGCGGCAGGTCTATGACCAGATGCCCAATCCCAAGTGGGTCATTTCCATGGGCGTTTGCGCCTCATCGGGCGGAATGTTCAACAATTATGCGATTGTGCAGGGTGTTGATCACATTGTCCCCGTCGACATCTATTTGCCTGGCTGCCCGCCGCGTCCCGAGATGCTGATCGACGCGATTCTCAAACTGCACCACAAGATCCAGACCTCCAAGCTCGGCGTGAACGCGGAGGAAGCGGCCCGCGAGGCGGAGGAGGCGGCCCTCAAGGCGCTCCCCACCATCGAGATGAAGGGGCTGCTCCGGTGAGTGAGAGCAACAACACCAACGGTAACAACGTCCCTGCGCCACGGGACGAGTCCGGCGACGTCATCGGCGTACGCAAGGGCATGTTCGGCGCAGGCGACGGCGGCGATACGAGTGGCTACGGCGGTCTCGTCAGGACGGTGACCCTGCCGGGCGCCTCCCACCGCCCCTACGGCGGCTACTTCGACGAGGTCGCCGACGAGCTCGAAGGCGCACTGGAGGAGCAGGGCCTCGTCCCCGAGAACGCCATCGAGAAGACGGTCGTCGACCGCGGCGAGCTCACCTTCCACATCGCCCGCGAGCATCTGCTCACCGTGGCGCAGACCCTGCGCGACGACCCGGCCCTGCGCTTCGAGCTCTGTACGGGCGTCTGTGGCGTCCACTACCTCGAGGACAAGGGCCGTGAGCTGCACGCCGTCTACCATCTGCGCTCGCTCACCCACGGCCGGCTGATCCGCCTCGAGGTCTCCGCACCGGACAGCGACCCGCATGTGCCGTCCCTGGTCACGGTCTATCCGACCAACGACTGGCACGAGCGCGAGACGTACGACTTCTTCGGGCTCGTCTTCGACGGCCACCCCGCCCTCACCCGGATCATGATGCCGGACGACTGGCAGGGCTTCCCGCAGCGCAAGGACTATCCGCTCGGCGGCATCGCCGTCGAGTACAAGGGCGCCCAGATCCCGGCTCCGGACCAGCGGAGGTCGTACAGCTGATGTCTGCTTCACAGGGAACATCCCCCGCTTCCGCCCGCGAGACCACCGAGGGGACCGTATATACGGTCACCGGCGGCGACTGGGACGAGGTCGTCCAGTCCGCGGCCAAGGCCGACGACGAGCGGATCGTCGTCAACATGGGCCCGCAGCACCCCTCCACGCACGGCGTGCTCCGGCTGATCCTGGAGATCGACGGCGAGACGGTCACCGAGGCCCGCTGCGGCATCGGCTATCTGCACACCGGCATCGAGAAGAACCTCGAGTACCGGACCTGGGTGCAGGGCACCACCTTCGTCACGCGCATGGATTATCTGACGCCGTTCTTCAACGAGGCGGCGTACTGCCTGGGTGTGGAGAAGCTGCTCGGCATCACCGACGAGATCCCGGACCGGGCAACGATCATCCGCGTCCTGCTGATGGAGCTCAACCGGCTCTCCTCCCACCTGGTGTGCATCGCCACCGGCGGTATGGAGCTCGGCGCCACCACGATCATGATCTACGGATTCCGGGATCGTGAACTGATTCTCGACATCTATGAGTTGATCACCGGCCTGCGGATGAACCACGCCTTCATCCGGCCCGGCGGACTCGCGCAGGACCTGCCGCCCGGCGCCATCGACCAGCTTCGCGAGTTCGTGAAGACGATGAAGAAGAACCTGCCGGAGTACGACAAGCTCGCCACCGGCAACCCCATCTTCAAGGCCCGTATGCAGGACATCGGCTATCTCGATCTGACCGGCTGCCTGGCGCTCGGCGCGACCGGACCGATCCTGCGCTCCGCCGGTCTCGCCCACGATCTGCGCAAGACCGACCCCTACTGCGGTTACGAGACGTATGAGTTCGACGTCCCGACCGCCGACAGCTGCGACGCGTACGGCCGCTTCCTCATCCGCCTGGAGGAGATGCGGCAGTCGCTGCGCATCGTCGAGCAGTGCCTGGACCGGCTCGAGCCGGGACCGGTGATGGTCGCCGACAAGAAGATCGCCTGGCCCGCGCAGCTCGCCCTCGGCCCCGACGGGCTCGGCAACTCCCTCGACCACATCAAGAAGATCATGGGCACCTCCATGGAGGCCCTGATCCATCACTTCAAGCTGGTGACCGAAGGCTTCAGGGTCCCGGCCGGACAGGCGTACACCGCGGTCGAATCGCCCAAGGGCGAACTCGGCGTCCATGTCGTGAGCGACGGCGGCACCCGCCCCTACCGGGTCCACTTCCGTGACCCGTCCTTCACCAATCTGCAGGCCATGGCGGCGATGTGCGAGGGCGGCCAGGTCGCCGACGTCATCGTCGCCGTCGCGTCCATCGACCCCGTGATGGGAGGCGTCGACCGGTGACAGACATCAGCTTGGGGATGCCACAGCTCCCCGCCCCCGACTACCCGGCCGATGTGCGTGCCAGGCTCGAAGCGGACGCGAAGGAGATCATCGCCCGCTACCCCGACAGCCGGTCCGCCCTGCTGCCGCTGCTGCATCTGGTGCAGGCGGAGGAGGGTTACGTCACCCGCACCGGCGTCCGGTTCTGCGCCGAGATGCTGGAGCTGACCACTGCCGAGGTCACCGCGGTGTCCACCTTCTACTCGATGTACCGGCGCAAGCCCTCCGGCGACTACCAGGTCGGGGTCTGCACCAACACGCTCTGCGCGGTGATGGGCGGCGACGCCATTTTCGAGGAGCTCAAGGAGCACCTCGGCGTCGGCAACAACGAGACGACCGGGGACGGCAAGGTCACCCTCGAGCACATCGAGTGCAACGCGGCCTGCGACTTCGCCCCTGTGGTGATGGTCAACTGGGAGTTCTTCGACAACCAGACGCCGGAGACAGCCAAGCGGCTCGTCGACGATCTGCGCGCGGGACGGCAGGTCCAGCCCACCCGCGGCGCTCCCCTCTGTACGTACAAGGAGACCGCGCGGATCCTCGCGGGCTTCCCCGACGAGCGCCCCGGCGCCGTCGAGGCGACCGGCGGTGCGGGACCCGCCTCGCTGATCGGCCTGCGCCTCGCCAAGGGCGAGCAGCCCGCCCCCCGGGTGGTCGCCCCGCGCGGTGAGGTCGCCCACGAGGCCCCGCAGCCCGGGTCCCAGCACCTCAGCTCGCACGACGCGCCACAGCAGACCTCGGACTCCGACCCCGCGCACCCGGCCGGGCCCGCTGCCGAGGAGGGGGAGTGATGACCTTGGCACCCGAGCTCAACGAGACGAGCCCCGAGAAGCTCCTCGCGCCCGTCCTCTCCGCCTTCTGGGACGAGGCGGAGCCCTGGACGCTGGACACCTACCGGCGGCACGAGGGGTACGAAGGGCTGCGCAAGGCGCTGGCCATGTCGCCCGACGACCTCATCGCGTACGTCAAGGACTCCGGACTGCGCGGCCGCGGCGGCGCCGGCTTCCCCACCGGAATGAAGTGGCAGTTCATTCCGCAGGGCGACGGAAAGCCGCACTATCTTGTTGTCAACGCCGACGAGTCGGAGCCCGGGACCTGCAAGGACATCCCGCTTCTCTTCGCCAACCCGCACTCCCTCATCGAGGGGATCGTGATCGCCTGCTATGCGATCCGGTCGAATCACGCGTTCATCTATCTGCGCGGTGAAGTCGTCCCCGTACTGCGACGGCTGCACGAAGCCGTGCGCGAGGCGTACGAGGCGGGCTACCTCGGCAAGAACGTTCTCGGCAGCGGACTCGACCTCGAACTCACCGTGCACGCGGGCGCGGGCGCGTACATCTGTGGTGAGGAGACCGCGCTGCTGGACTCCTTGGAGGGCCGTCGCGGCCAGCCCCGGCTGCGACCTCCCTTCCCCGCCGTCGCCGGTCTCTACGCGTGCCCCACTGTGGTGAACAACGTCGAGTCCATCGCCTCCGTTCCCGCGATCCTCCAACGCGGCAAGGACTGGTTCAAGTCGATGGGCAGCGAGAAGTCCCCGGGCTTCACGCTCTACTCGCTCAGCGGCCATGTCACCAACCCCGGACAGTACGAGGCCCCGCTCGGCATCACGCTGCGCCAGCTGCTCGACATGAGCGGCGGGATCAGGGCCGGGCACCGCCTCAAGTTCTGGACCCCGGGCGGCTCTTCGACCCCGATGTTCACCGACGAGCACCTCGATGTCCCGCTGGACTACGAGGGCGTCGGCGCGGCCGGTTCGATGCTCGGCACCAAGGCGTTGCAGTGCTTCGACGAGACCACGTGTGTCGTACGGGCCGTGACGCGGTGGACCGAGTTCTACGCCCACGAGTCCTGCGGCAAGTGCACCCCGTGCCGCGAAGGCACGTACTGGCTGGTGCAGCTGCTGCGCGACATCGAGGCCGGCAAGGGCGTCATGTCCGATCTCGACAAGCTCAACGACATCGCCGACAACATCAACGGCAAGTCCTTCTGCGCGCTGGGCGACGGTGCCGCGTCCCCCATCTTCTCCTCGCTCAAGTACTTCCGCGAGGAGTACGAGCAGCACATCACCGGCAAGGGCTGCCCCTTCGACCCTGCCAAGTCGACCGTCTGGGCCGACAAGCACCTGGAGGTGAACGCATGACCGAGGCGTATGCGCCGAGCCCCGGCCGCGGCTTCGCCGCCCACCGCCCTGCGGGCGAAGCACCGCAGTCCGACTCACCTCGTGCGGAGGTACGGGCATGACCGTCACGACGTCCAACCCCGCCGGAGGCGGCAGCGCGGCCGTTCCGCCGGAAGATCTTGTCTCGCTGACGATCGACGGCATCGCGATCTCCGTCCCCAAGGGGACGCTGGTCATCCGGGCCGCCGAACTGCTGGGCATCGAGATCCCGCGGTTCTGCGACCACCCCCTCCTCGACCCGGCCGGCGCCTGCCGCCAGTGCATCGTCGAGGTCGAGGGCCAGCGCAAGCCGATGGCGTCCTGCACCATCACCTGCACCGACGGCATGGTCGTCAAGTCGCAGCTCACCTCGCCGGTCGCCGAGAAGGCCCAGCGCGGTGTGATGGAGCTGCTGCTGATCAACCACCCGCTGGACTGCCCGGTCTGCGACAAGGGCGGCGAATGCCCCCTGCAGAACCAGGCCATGCAGGTGGGCGACCCGGACACCCGCTTCGAGGGCCGCAAGCGCACATACGAGAAGCCCGTGCCGATCTCCACACAGGTGCTGCTCGACCGTGAGCGGTGCGTGCTCTGCGCCCGCTGCACCCGCTTCTCCAACCAGGTCGCGGGCGACCCGATGATCGAGCTGATCGAACGGGGCGCCCTCCAGCAGGTCGGCACGGGTGAGGGCGACCCCTTCGAGTCGTACTTCTCCGGCAACACCATCCAGATCTGCCCGGTGGGCGCGCTGACCTCGGCGGCGTACCGATTCCGCTCCCGCCCCTTCGACCTGGTCTCGTCGCCGAGCGTGTGCGAGCACTGCGCCGGCGGCTGCGCGACCCGCACCGACCACCGGCGCGGCAAGGTCATGCGGCGCCTCGCGGCGGAGGACCCCGAGGTCAACGAGGAGTGGCTCTGCGACAAGGGGCGCTTCGGCTTCCGTTACGCGCAGAAGCCGGACCGGCTCACCACCCCTCTCGTACGCAATGACGAAGGCGTCCTGGAACCGGCGAGCTGGCCGGAGGCGCTGGAGGCGGCGGCCCGCGGGCTGAGCGGGGCCCGCGGCCGGGCCGGTGTCCTCGTGGGCGGCCGGCTCACCGTTGAGGACTCCTATGCGTACGCCAAGTTCGCGCGGGTCGCCCTCGACACCAATGACGTCGACTTCCGGGCGCGCGTGCACAGCAGCGAGGAGGCCGACTTCCTGGCCGCCCGCGTCGCCGGGCAGGGCCGCGATCTGGACGGCAGCGGCGTCACCTACACCTCCCTGGAGAAGGCCCCGGCCGTACTGCTGGCCGGGTTCGAGTCCGAGGAGGAGGCGCCCGGCGTCTTCCTGCGGCTGCGCAAGGCGCATCGCAAGCACGGCCAGCGCACCTTCGCCCTGGCCACGCACGCCACCCGGGGCCTGGCGAAGGCGGGCGGCACGCTGCTGGCCGCCGCCCCCGGCACCGAGACCGAGTGGCTGAACGCGCTGGCGGCCGGCACCGGTCTGGAGGGCGACGGCGCGAAGGCGGCCGAGGCGCTGCGCTCCGCAGGCGCGGTGATCGTGGTCGGCGAGCGGCTCGCGGCCGTGCCCGGCGGACTCACCGCCGCCGCACGGGCCGCCACCGCGACCGGTGCCCGGCTGGTGTGGATCCCGCGCAGGGCGGGTGAGCGCGGCGCCATCGAGGCGGGCGCGATCCCCTCGCTGCTGCCCGGCGGCCGCCCGGCCACCGACCCGCGGGCCCGTGAGGAGACCGCGGCGGCCTGGCGCGTACGCGAACTCCCGCACCGCTACGGCCGCGACACCGGCCAGATCGTCGAGGCCGCGGCCACCGGCGAACTGGGCGCGCTGCTGGTGGCGGGCGTCGAGGTCGCGGACCTGCCCGACCCGGCACGCGCACGCGCGGCACTCGACGCGGTCGGCTTCCTGGTCTCTCTGGAACTGCGGCCGAGTGAGGTCACCGAGCGGGCAGACGTGGTCTTCCCGGTCGCGGCCGTCGCCGAGAAGCCGGGCACGTTCCTCAACTGGGAGGGCAGGGCGAGGCTGTTCGAGGCCGCGCTCAAGCCGGAACAGATGACCCGCCGCCTGGCGCCGACCGACGCGCGGGTGCTGCACATGCTCGCGGACGCGCTCGACGTCAGCTTCGGGCTGCCGGACCTCAAGTCCGTACGCACGGAGCTCGACCGGCTCGGCGGCTGGCAGGGCCCCCGGGCCACCGAGCCGACGGAGTCCGCGCAGTCCCTGCCCCGACCGGGCGAGGGCGAGGCGGTCCTCGCGGGACACCGGCTGTTGCTCGACCAGGGTCTGCTGCAGCAGGGCGACGAGGCGCTGGCGGGCACTCGCCATGCGGCGGTCGCCCGGCTCTCCGCGGCGACAGCGGCCGAGACGGGCGTCAAGGACGGCGACGTCCTGGCCGTCAGCGGCCCGGCCGGCTCGGTACGGCTCCCGCTCCAGGTGAGCGAGATGCCCGACCGGGTGGTGTGGCTGCCGCTGAACTCCGTGGGCGGCGGTGTCACTTCGGACACCGGCGCCGTGCCCGGACAGCTCGTCCGCATCGGCCCGGCGGCCGCCGCGAACGACGCAGCGGAGGTCCAGTCATGACCGCCCTCACCGCGGTCGCGGGCCGCGGGCCGCGCAACGCGGTCGCCCGGCCCCGTACCCACGTCGTCAGGCCGGGCGCAGCCCTGGCCGTCCCCGCAACGGAGGTGCGAGCGTGACTGCCCTCGCCCATATCGCGGAAGCCCAGCGGAGCGTCCTCGCCGCCGAGGATCTCTCGATGTTCGGGCACGACCCCTGGTGGCTCGTCGTCATCAAGGCAGTGTTCTGCTTCGCGTTCCTGATGATCACCGTGCTCTTCTCCATCGTGTGGGAGCGCAAGGTCGTCGCCTGGATGCAGCTGCGCATCGGCCCCAACCGGCACGGGCCCTGGGGCATGCTCCAGTCCCTCGCCGACGGCATCAAGCTGATGCTGAAGGAAGATGTCATCGTCAAGCGCGCGGACAAGGTCGTCTATGTCCTCGCGCCGATCGTCGCCGCGATCCCGGCCTTCATGGCAATCGCCGTGATCCCCTTCGGTCCGGCCGCCAACGAGATCTCGATCTTCGGCCACCGCACCACGATGCAGCTCACCGACCTGCCGATCGCGATGCTCTACATCCTCGCGGTCGCCTCGGTCGGCATCTACGGCATCGTCCTCGCCGGCTGGTCGTCGGGCTCGACGTACCCGCTGCTCGGCGGACTCCGCTCCTGCGCACAGATGATCTCGTACGAGATTGCCATGGGCGCCGCCTTCGCCTCCGTCTTCCTCTACTCCGGGTCGATGTCGACCTCGAAGATCGTCGAGGCGCAGGCGGACCGCTGGTACATCATCCTGCTGCCGGTCTCCTTCATCATCTACATCGTCACGATGGTGGCCGAGACCAACCGCGCCCCCTTCGACATGCCGGAGTCCGAGGGCGACCTCGTCGGCGGCTTCAACACCGAGTACAGCTCGATCAAGTTCGCGATGTTCATGCTGGCCGAGTACGTCAACATGGTCACCGTCTCGGCGGTCTCGGTCACCCTCTTCCTGGGCGGCTGGCGGGTCCCGTACCCGGTCTCCACTTTCTGGGAGGGCGCGAACCACGGCTGGTGGCCGATGCTCTGGTTCGTCATCAAGGTCCAGCTGTTGCTGTTCTTCTTCATCTGGCTGCGCGGCACGCTGCCCCGGGTCCGCTACGACCAGCTGATGAAGCTCGGCTGGAAGGTACTGATCCCGGTATCGGTGGTCTGGCTGATGCTGGTGGCGACCGTACGGGCGCTGCGGAACGAGAACTACGACTTCCAGCAGATCGTGCTGTACGTCGGCGGCGCGGTGATCGCGGTGCTGCTGCTCTCCTTCGTCGCCGACATGTTCCGCGGCAAGAAGGAGAAGGAGGCGGAGGCCGCCAAGGGCGAGCCGCCGGCCTTCGACCCGATGGCGGGCGGTTTCCCCGTACCGCCGCTGCCGGGACAGACCCTCCCGCCCGTGCCCCGTCGACGGCCGCGACGTGAGCGCGAGTTGATTGTCAGTGGTGGCACCGACCGTGACATTTCCGGGGGACACCCCCGAGCCCCCGGGGCAAGTGACGGCCCTGGTGACGGAAAGGAGGCTGACGGTGTCTGAGGAATCCGAGAACAAGTTCGAGAATCCGGTTGCCGGCTTCGGCGTGACCTTCAAGGCCATGTTCAAGAAGCGGCTGACCGAGCAGTACCCGGAGCAGCAGAAGATCACGGCGCCGCGCTTCCACGGCCGGCACCAGCTCAACCGCCATCCCGACGGGCTCGAGAAGTGCATCGGATGCGAGCTGTGCGCCTGGGCCTGTCCGGCGGACGCGATCTATGTGGAGGGCGCGGAGAACACCGACGAGGAGCGCTACTCCCCGGGTGAGCGCTACGGCCGCGTCTACCAGATCAACTACGCCCGCTGCATTCTGTGCGGACTGTGCATCGAAGCCTGCCCGACCCGGGCGCTGACGATGACCAACGAGTTCGAACTGGCCGACAGCAGCCGGGAGAACCTCATCTATACGAAGGAGCAGCTGCTCGCCGGACTCGAGGAGGGCATGGTCGACTCCCCGCACTCGATCTTCCCGGGCACGGACGAGCAGGACTACTACCGGGGCCTGGTCACCGAGGCCGCTCCCGGCACGGTCCAGCAGGTCGCCGTCTCCAAGGGGGAGAAGGGCGAGGAGGTGGACGTATGAACACGCTCGCCGCCTCCACCACTTCGACGGGTGAGGCCTTCCAGTTCTGGGTCCTCGGCACCATCGCCGTCCTCGGGGCGCTCGGCACGATCCTGATGAAGCGGGCCGTGCACAGTGCGCTGAGTCTCGCCGGAACCATGATCGTCCTGGCGGTCTTCTATCTCGCCAACGGCGCGTACTTCCTCGGTGTCGTCCAGATCATCGTCTACACCGGCGCGATCATGATGCTGTTCCTCTTCGTCGTCATGCTGGTCGGTGTCACCGCCGCCGACTCGCTCAAGGAGACGCTGAAGGGCCAGCGCTGGTGGGCCGCTGCCTGCGGGCTCGGCTTCGGTGTGCTGCTGATCGCCGGAATCGGCAATGCCTCGCTGAAGACCTTCAACGGGCTCGGTCCGGCCAACAGCGCACACGGCGGCAATGTCGAGGGACTCGCCCGGCTCATCTTCACCAAGTACGTCTTCGCCTTCGAGATCACCGGCGCGCTGCTGATCACGGCGGCCGTCGGCGCGATGGTGCTCACGCACCGGGAGCGCACCGAGCGTGCCAAGACACAGCGGGAGATGTCCGAGGAGCGCGTACGCGGCAAGCAGCTGCCGCCGCTGCCCGCGCCCGGTGTCTACGCCCGGCACAACGCCGTGGACATCCCCGGTCTGCTGCCGGACGGCACCACGTCCGCGCTCACCGTCAGCAAGACGCTGCGGGAGCGCGGCCAGATCCGCGATGTGTCGAGCGACGCGCTGAACGACCTCAAGGCGCTGGAGCAGCGCTCGGAGGAGCGGCTCGGACGGGACCAGGAATCGCCTGAGTCGCAGCAGTCGCAGCAGTCGCAGCAATCGGGCGAAGGGAAGGTCGCGAAGTGAATCCCGTCAACTATCTGTATCTCGCGGCGCTGTTGTTCACCATCGGCGCCGCCGGGGTGCTGATCCGGCGGAACGCGATCGTGGTCTTCATGTGCGTCGAGCTGATGCTCAACGCCTGCAACCTCGCGTTCGTCGCCTTCTCCCGGATGCACGGCAATCTCGACGGCCAGATCATCGCCTTCTTCACGATGGTCGTCGCCGCCGCGGAGGTCGTGGTCGGGCTCGCGATCATCGTGTCGCTGTTCCGTTCCCGCCACTCGGCCTCGGTCGACGACGCCAGCCTGATGAAGCTGTAAGGGGTCGCTGAATCGTGGAGAACCTGATTGCGCTGCTTGTCGCAGCGCCCTTGCTCGGAGCGGCGGTCCTGCTGTGCGGCGGGCGGCGGCTCGACCGCAGCGGCCACTGGATCGGCACGCTGCTCGCGGCCGCGTCGTTCGTGATCGGCGCGGTGCTCTTCGTCAACATGCTGGGCAAGGGCGCGGAGGAACGCACCCTGCACAGCACGCTGTTCAGCTGGATCCCGGTCGGGAGCTTCCAGGCGGACGTCGCCTTCCAGCTCGACCAGCTGTCGATGACGTTCGTTCTGCTGATCACCGGTGTGGGCTCGCTGATCCACCTCTACTCCATCGGGTACATGGAGCACGACGAACGGCGACGCCGCTTCTTCGGCTATCTGAACCTCTTCCTCGCGGCGATGCTGCTGCTGGTCCTCGCCGACAACTACCTTCTGCTGTACGTCGGCTGGGAAGGTGTCGGTCTCGCCTCGTATCTGCTGATCGGCTTCTGGCAGCACAAGCCCAGCGCGGCGACCGCGGCGAAGAAGGCATTCCTCGTCAACCGCGTCGGCGATATGGGCCTGTCGATCGCGATCATGCTGATGTTCACCACCTTCGGGACCTTCACCTTCGGGCCGGTCTTCGGGGCGACGGGGGACACCTCGGAGGGCAAGCTCACCGCGATCGGTCTGATGCTGCTGCTCGCCGCCTGCGGCAAGTCGGCCCAGGTGCCGCTGCAGTCCTGGCTCGGGGACGCGATGGAGGGCCCGACCCCGGTCTCGGCCCTGATCCACGCGGCGACCATGGTGACCGCCGGCGTGTATCTCATCGTCCGCTCCGCCGCGATCTTCAACGCGGCCCCGGACGCGCAGCTGGTGGTCGTGGTCGTCGGCGCCGTGACGCTCCTCTTCGGTGCGATCGTCGGTTGCGCGAAGGACGACATCAAGAAGGCGCTGGCCGGTTCGACGATGTCCCAGATCGGCTACATGATCCTGGCGGCGGGCCTCGGTCCGATCGGCTACGTCTTCGCGATCATGCACCTGGTGACGCACGGCTTCTTCAAGGCGGGGCTCTTCCTCGGTGCCGGATCGGTCATGCACGGCATGAACGACGAGGTCGACATGCGCAAGTACGGCGGCCTGCGGAAGTACATGCCGATCACGTATGTCACCTTCGGTCTCGGCTATCTGGCCATCATCGGCTTCCCGGGTCTGTCCGGCTTCTTCTCCAAGGACAAGATCATCGAGGCGGCCTTCGCCAAGGGCGGCACGGAGGGCTGGATCCTCGGTGGCGTGGCTCTGCTGGGCGCGGCCATCACCGCGTTCTACATGACCCGCGTGATGCTGCTGACCTTCTTCGGTGAGAAGCGCTGGCAGCCCGACGCGGAAGGCAATGAACCGCATCCGCACGAGTCCCCGAAGTCGATGACCATCCCCATGATCGTCCTGGCCTTCGGATCGGTCTTCGCCGGCGGATTCTTCAGCATCGGCGACAGGTTCCTGAACTGGCTGGAGCCCGTCACCGGGCACGCGCACGGAGACTCGCCGCTGAGCGTGGCCACGATCACCGGAGCGACCATGGTCTGCCTGGTCATCGGCGTCGCCATCGCCTGGGGGATGTACGGACGCCGGCCGGTGCCGGTACTCGCGCCCCGCGGCTCGCTGCTCACCCGGGCCGCCCGCCGCGATCTCTACCAGGACGACTTCAACCATGTGGTCCTGGTCCGCGGCGGCGAACACCTCACCCGCTCCCTGGTCTACGTCGACCACACCCTGGTCGACGGCGTGGTCAACGGAACGGCCGCCTCGTTCGGCGGCCTTTCGGGCCGGCTGCGCAAGCTGCAGAACGGCTACGCCCGCTCCTACGCGATCTCGATGTTCGGCGGTACGGCGATCGTCATCGCCGCGACCCTGCTGATGAGGGCGGTCTGAGATGTCCTTCCCGATCCTGACGGCCACGGCGGCGATCCCGGCGATCGGCGCCATCGCCACCGCCGCCGTGCCGGCCGCGAGGCGCACCGCCGCCAAGTGGCTGGCGCTGCTCTTCTCGCTCGCCACCCTCGTACTGGCCGCGGTCGTGCTCGTACGATTCGAGCCCGGCGGCGCCCGCTATCAGCTCACCGAATCCCACACCTGGATCAAGGACTTCGGTGTCCGGTACGAACTGGGCGTGGACGGCATCGCGGTGGCGCTCCTGGCGCTGACCGCGCTGCTGATCCCCTTTGTGATCCTGGCGGGATGGCACGATGCCGACCCCCTGGAGACAAAGAGTTCGCGCTGGCGCCCGACCCAGGGCTTCTTCGCGATGATCCTCGCCGTCGAGGCGATGGTGATCCTCTCCTTCGAGGCCACCGACGTCTTCCTCTTCTACATCCTGTTCGAAGCCATGCTCATCCCGATGTACTTCCTCATCGGCGGCTTCGGGGACCGGGCGCACGCGGGCGGCGACGAGGCGGCGGCGACCCAACGGTCGTACGCGGCCGTGAAGTTCCTGCTCTACAACCTGGTCGGCGGCCTGATCATGCTGGCCGCGGTCATCGGGCTCAATGTCGTCGCCGGGAGCTTCTCGCTCACCGAGATCGCCGCGGCGCGGGCGAACGGCTCGCTGGACATGGCGACCAACACCGAGCGGCTGCTCTTCCTCGGCTTCTTCTTCGCCTTCGCGATCAAGGCGCCGCTGTGGCCGCTGCACACCTGGCTGCCCAACGCCATGGGTGAGGCGACCGCGCCGGTCGCGGTGCTGATCACCGCGGTCGTCGACAAGGTCGGCACCTTCGCGATGCTGCGCTTCTGCCTCCAGCTGTTCCCGGAGGCGTCGAAGTGGGCGACGCCGGTGATCCTGGTGCTCGCGCTGATCAGCATCGTCTACGGAGCGCTGCTCGCGGTCGGCCAGCGCGATATCAAGCGGCTGGTCGCATACGCCTCGATCTCGCACTTCGGCTTCATCGTCCTGGGCATCTTCGCGATGACCACCCAGGGGCAGTCGGGCGCGACGCTCTACATGGTCAACCACGGGATCTCGACCGCCGCGCTGATGCTGGTGGCCGGCTTCCTGATCTCCCGCCGCGGCTCGCGACTCATCGCGGACTACGGCGGAGTGCAGAAGGTTGCCCCGGTGCTCGCCGGCACCTTCCTGATCGGCGGTCTGGCGACGCTCTCCCTGCCGGGCCTCGCGCCTTTCGTGAGTGAATTCCTGGTCCTGGTCGGCACGTTCGCGCGCTATCCGGTGGCCGGGATCGTCGCCACCACCGGCATCGTGCTCGCCGCGCTCTACACCCTCGTCCTCTACCAGCGGACGATGACGGGCCCGGTGAAGGCCGAGGTGTCGAAGATGCCGGACCTCAGGGCCCGTGAGCTGGTGGTGGTCGCGCCACTGATCGCGCTGCTGCTCTTCCTCGGCGTCTTCCCGAAGCCGCTGACGGACATCATCAACCCGGCGGTGGAACACACGATGTCCGACGTACAGAAGAAGGACCCCCAGCCCGAGGTGGAGGCGGCCAAGTGAGCACAACAGTTGTCCACAGCCTGTGGACGACGGCGGCCGAGCCGATCGACAAGATCCCGGCCCCGAGTGTCGAGTACGCCCAGCTGGCACCCGCGCTGATCGTTGTCGGCGCCGCTGTCGTGGGTGTGCTCGTGGAGGCCTTCGTCCCGCGCAAGGCCCGCTACTACGTGCAGGTGTTCCTCACCGTCGTCGCCCTGGCCGCCGCTTTCGCCGCGGTCGTCGGGCTCGCGGCCGGCGGATACGGCACCACCAAGGCGCATATCGCGGCGATGGGCGCGATCGCGATCGACGGTCCGGCGCTCTTCCTGCAAGGCACCATCCTGCTGGCGTCGCTGGTCGCCGTCTTCACCTTCGCGGAGCGCCGCCTCGACCCGGCGGCGCACGGCAACCGCATCGACTCGTTCGCCGCGCAGGCAGCGTCCGTACCCGGCAGCGACAGCGAAAAGGCAGCGGTCAAGGCCGGGTTCACCACCACCGAGGTCTTCCCGCTGGCGCTCTTCGCGATCACCGGCATGCTGGTCTTCCCGGCCGCCAACGATCTGCTGACGCTGTTCGTGGCACTGGAAGTCTTCTCGCTCCCGCTCTACCTCCTGTGCGCCGTCGCCCGCCGCAAGCGGCTGATGTCGCAGGAAGCCGCGGTGAAGTACTTCCTGCTCGGTGCCTTCTCGTCGGCCTTCCTGCTGTTCGGCATCGCGCTGATGTACGGGTACGCGGGCTCCGTCTCGTACGCGAAGATCGCGGGCGTCGTCGACGGCAGCGTCCGCTCCATCGACCCGGCGCTCGCCGACACCATGGGGAACGACGCGCTGCTGCTGATCGGCGGCGCGATGATCCTGACCGGGCTGCTCTTCAAGGTCGGCGCGGTGCCGTTCCACATGTGGACGCCGGACGTCTACCAGGGCGCGCCGACTCCGGTCACCGGCTTCATGGCCGCGGCCACCAAGGTCGCCGCCTTCGGCGCGCTGCTGCGGTTGCTGTACGTCGTGCTGCCGGGGCTGAGCTGGGACTGGCGGCCGGTCATGTGGGCCATCGCGATCGTCACCATGCTGGGCGGTGCGATCGTCGCGATCACCCAGACCGACATCAAGCGGCTCCTCGCGTACTCCTCGATCGCGCACGCCGGCTTCATCCTCGCCGGTGTCATCGCGACGACGCCCGACGGTGTCTCGTCCGTTCTCTTCTACCTGGGTGCGTACTCCTTTGTGACGATCGGCGCGTTCGCGGTGGTCACGCTGGTGCGGGACGCGGGCGGGGAGGCGACGCATCTGTCCAAGTGGGCAGGGCTGGGCCGTCGTTCACCGCTGGTGGCGGCCGTGTTCGCTGTCTTCCTGCTGGCCTTCGCCGGTATTCCGCTGACCTCCGGCTTCACCGGAAAGTTCGCGGTCTTCCAGGCTGCGGCGGAGGGCGGCGCGGGTGCGCTGGTCGTGGTCGGTGTGATCTCGTCGGCGATTGCGGCGTTCTTCTACATCCGGGTCATCGTGCTGATGTTCTTCAGCGAGCCGAAGGCGGACGGCCCCACGGTCGCCGTGCCCTCGCCGCTGACGATGACGACGATCGGGGTGGGTGTGGCGGTGACGCTGGTGCTCGGTGTGGCGCCGCAGTACTTCCTGGACCTGGCGAGCCAGGCGAGCGTGTTCGTGCGGTAGTCGGGCTGCTGAGCGCTCGCCGTGGTGTCTTCGTTGTCAACGACGCCACGGCGAGCGCTTTTTCATGCCGCGAGGAGCGCGCCGGGTCTCGCGCAGCCGCGGCAGCGGCCCGGCTCGGCGGCCCGGAAGGCGCGGTCGCAGGATTCGCAGTTCTGGAGCGGCACGGGGCCGCGCGGCCCCGCGGGCAGAGGTGGTGGCAGGAGTTCGGCGAGGCGATGGGCGAGCAGGGCTGCCGGGTGGCGCAGGTCGGGCGGGAGGCTCGCGGTGAGGGTGCGGCGTACGGCCTCGGGAGCGGCCCCGCGTTCCAGCCAGGCGGTGACGGCCGGGGCGAGGCGGTGTACGTCCCGCTCCGAGAGCAGCAGCCGGGGATCGTCGCGGCGCAGTTCAGCGAGGAGGGCGGCGGCGGGACGGTGGTCTTCGAGGTCGTGGGGGTCGCCGGCCTCGGGAGCCGGAGACGGCACGGGCCGAGGCGTGGGCGCCGGAGGTACGTCGACGGGGGAGCTCTCCCTGACCGCGGCCGGGGTCTCCGGTGCCGAAGCAGGGCTCACTCCCGGCTGGTTGTACGACACGGTGTGCGTGATGATCTGGCCGCTGGGGAGTCGTTTCCGGGTGCGCTCGAGGTAGCCGTTTGCCTCAAGTTCTCGTAACGCAGAGGCGATCCGGACCTCGCCCTCTGGGAAGCGGGCGGTGAGGGTCTTGATGTCGACGCGGGCTCCGGTGGGCACCGACTGGATGTGGACGGCCAGTCCGATCGCGGTGAGGCTGAGCTCACGGTGCTGGGCGAGGTGGTTGCCGATGACCGTGTAGCGGCTGGTGTGCCGGGTGTTGACATGGACGACGCCGGGCCGGGACACGGTCGTGTCAAAGGCCCCGGGAACGGGGGACGAGGCGCGCGAGGGCGCGCTAGGGTTCTGGTTATCCATCGGGAAGCCTCTACTTCCTCGGTGGTCAGGCCCTCGATCGGGATTGCTACTCCCGGCCGGGGGCCGTCGCATGTGTGCAGTTGTTGCGGCGAGCATATGCCCGCCAACCCGTGATAAATCCAGCCCAGTTGGAAACCTTCACCCTTGCGAGTGATGGGGAGGCTGGAGGGGATGGGTAGGGTCTTTGCCTCGGTGCATTGAAAGCTTTTGATGTCGTGCCGCACCGTCTGGTGGCTGACCGAGACGTGCGGCCCCGCGCTCCGGTGGGGCGGGGTCAGGGTGCGAGATCAAACTCGGCCCACACCGTTTTGCAGGGCGCGGGGCCCGGGCTGACGCCCCAACGGTCGGCGAAGGCGTCGACGAGGACGAGGCCGCGTCCGGACTCGTCGTTACCGGGTCGCCGGGCGACGGGGAGACGGTCACCGCGGGTGTCGGTCACCTCGATACGGAGAGTGCCCTCGGCGGCGGTGAGGGCGAGGCGGAAGTCCCGTCCGGGTACGTGGCCGTGCAGCGCGGCGTTGGCGGCGAGTTCGGCGACGACATGGGCCGCCGACTCGAACGGCAGCCCCCAGGAGCGGAGTTGCTCCGTCGCCAGCAGACGGGCGAGACGCGCACCTCTGCGGGTGGAGGAGAGCTGCACGCTGAACTGGCGGACGGTGGTGTCGGCTTGGGTGATTTCTGGGTTCACGTAACTCAGCGTGGCCGTGCGTGAGTAGCCTGAACAGTGATGATGCCGATGCGTACGGTGACTGTCAGGGGGCTGTCCAGGCCTGTACAGGCTGTCCACCGTGACATTACGGCCGTGGGCGGCGTTGGGGACAGGCACCTGGGAGGTGGCTCGGATGAGCGTGGGCGGGGAACGTGCGGAGCACACGGCGGACGGGGCGGACGAGCCCGGCTGGGACGTCGATCCGGAGAACGACTCGGCGGCGGTGGTCGCGGCACTCGGCCACCAACTCAGGCTCTGGCGAGAGGCGGCGGGGCTGCGGCCGGCCGAGTTCGGGGCGGCCATCGGGTACGGCGAGAACCTCATCTACAAGGTGGAGAGCGGCAAGCGCATCCCGAGGCCCGAGTTCCTGGACAAGGCTGACGAGGCACTCGGAGCGGGCGGAAAGATCGCCGCGATGAAGAAGGACATCGCGGAGGCGCGGTACCCGAAGAAGGTCCGTGACCTGGCGAAGCTGGAGGCGCAAGCGGTCGAGGTCGGAGCGTACGGCAACCACAACATGCACGGCCTACTCCAGACCGAGGAGTACGCGCGGGCACTGATCGAGACGTGGCGGCCCGCGTACTCGAAGGACGAGGTGGAGCGAATGGTCGCTGCGCGTATGGCGCGTCGGCCGATCTTCGACCGGTCCCCAGCTCCCGCGCTCACATTCGTCCAAGAAGAGGTGACCCTCCGCCGTCCAATCGGAGGCAGAATGGTCCTACGCAAGCAGCTCGAACGCCTGTTGGAGGTAGGCCAGTTGCGGAACGTCGAGATCCAGGTGATGCCGACCGACCGTGACGACCACGCCGGAATGGGCGGTCGGATCCAGGTGCTGAAGTTCAAGGATGGTTCGGCGGTGGGCCACGACGAAGGCCAGCTCACCAGCCGTCCGATCTCCGATCCGAGGGAGCTCCGGATCCTTGAGTTGCGGTATGGGATCATCCGGGCCCAGGCTCTCACGCCACGGGAGTCACTGGCCTTCATCGAGAAAGCGCTGGGAGACACATGACCGACAAGCCCTCCGCAGGGGATGGCATCGGGCTGGACTGGTTCAAGAGCAGCTACAGCGACAGCAGTAACGGCAACGACTGCGTCGAGGTTGCAGCCACCACCGGCACGGTCCACGTCCGCGACTCCAAGAACACCCAGGGCCCCCAACTCGCCTTCACTGAAGCCCGGTGGGCGACTTTCGTGACGTACGCGTCCAAGCCCTGACCCGCAGGGGGACCTGAGGCCCCCGCACGGCCAGTCGTTCACGACACGCCCCGTCGTCTCGGTGGCGTGCGGGGCCTTCGCGCGCGACCGACCGGCTATTCTTCGGCCGCCCTGTTTCGACGGGGCTTGATCTGGGTGAGGTCGAGGTCGACGGGGAAGGGGACGGCGACCTTCATCCGGTCGTGGAAGATGCCGGTGCTGGTGTACGCGCCCGTGGTCGGCTCCAGCTCGAAGACGTAGACGACGGCCTGGCCCTCGTTGTCCTCCACCCGCCAGTAGTGCGGGATCTTGGCCCGTGCGTACTTCACCGGCTTCGTCTCGCGATCCCGGGTCACGGAGTCGGTGGAGACGACCTCGATGGCCAGCACCACGGAATCGGCGGGCAATCGAGTCTGCTCCGGGTCCTGGACGACATCCCCGCGCACGACGATCACGTCGGGCTCTGGGCGGTTCCAGCGGTCGATGTCGATAGTGAATCGCGCGAAGACTTCCAGATCCTGCGGCGAGACCGACTCCAGTTGCCTGCTGAAGAAGCCGATCGCGCGCTCATGAAAGAGGGTCTGCGGAGTCGGGAAGACGAGGCTCGCGTCGATGAGTTCCGTATGCGGAGGCAGATTCGGAAGCCGGTCCAGGTCATCGGCGGTCCAGCCGCCCAGGGGCGGGGTGGGCCAGCTGGGCTCCGGGGCTTCGGGGCTGCCGCATATTGGTGTTCCCATGGGACGGGAGTCTCGCGGGCCTGTCCCGTGCAACCTGGGGGAAGTAGATCAGGCTCCCGCGCACGGGTGAAGGCGTCACGTCGCGTTGACGCGCCCAGTGTGTGGGCTAGCGTCGGCGACCATGGACGACATCTGGCAGTTGCTGGAATGCGCACACGCGCCCGTCTACTTCGCCCCCGAGACGGGGCCCGTCTATACCGACGCCGGGTCGGGGCTGAAGGGCTTCTGGATGGGGTACTTCGCCTCCCGCGCGGCCGCGCTCGGGGCGGTCCCGCCCGAGGTGGTGACGGCCGCCTTCTACAACTTCGCACCGGCCAGGGTTGCCCGGGCGCTTCCGGACGCCTGGGATCGATGCGCGCCCGAGATGGTCCTGGCCGCCCGGCTCGAGGTGGCCGACCGGTCTCTGCGCCGACTGCTCGGGGAACTCGCGGACACTCCGCAGGTGGCCGAAGCCGCGGATCTCGCATGCCGGGCGGTCGAGTCCCTGCCCGCCGCCGGGCGGGTCCTGTTCTCTGCGCACGCCGCGCTGCCCGTGCCCGAGCAGCCCCATCTGGCGCTGTGGTGGGCCGCCACCGCGCTGCGGGAATTCCGCGGTGACGGTCATGTCGCCGCCCTGGTGACGGCCGGGGTGGACGGCTGCGAGGCCAATGTGATCACGGTGGCGCTGGGCCTCGCCCCGCCCGAGCAACGCCTCAATCGCGGCTGGGCAGAGGCCGAGTGGCAGGCAGCGGAGGCACGGCTCCGCGACCGTGGCGTACTCGCCCCCGACGGCACGCTCACTGCCCAGGGCCGCCGCGAGCGGGATGAGCTGGAGGCCACCACCGATCGGCTCGCCCGCCCGCTCACCGAGGCGCTGGAAGTGGACGGGGTGGCCCGGCTGGCCGACTGCCTGCGTCCGCTCGCCCGGCGGATCGTCGAGGCGGGCGGGGTGCCGTTCCCCAATGCGATGGGGCTCCCGCCGCTCAGGCCGGGGTAGCCGCCCGAGAAGCGTAGGCGCGGACGTCCGCGTCCGGGTCGGTGACCGCGGTGGTGAGCGCGGCGCGGGCGTCCTCGTGGGCGGAGTGCCTGAGCAGGGCCAGTACGGCCTGCTTCCGGACGTCGGCGTTCGTGTCGCCGAGGGCCTTGGCCAGGGCGGGCACCGCGAGTTCGGGATCCGCCGCGCCCAGCGCGGTGGCGGCTCCCGCGCGGACCTGCCAGGACGGGTCGGCCAGTGCGGTGACGGCCGCGGCGGCGTACGGGGCGGGGCAGCCGGCGGTGGCGAGCGCGGCGAGTGCCGCCGCGCGGACGAGGATGTCCGGGTCCTGGACCAGCGGCTCCAGGGCCTCCGGGTCGTCCAGGCTGCGCGCCACGGCGACGCGGACCTCGCGGGCCGGGTCGGCGGTGGCGCGGGCGACGATATCGAGGGCGTCGACCGAGACCAGAGCGCGTACGGCCTCGATGCGGACCTCGATGTCCGGGTCGTCGAGCGTACGGGCGTAGGCGGCGGCGTCGCCCAGGCGCAGCGCGCGCAGCACATCGAGTGCGGCGGCCCGGACCCGAGGATCGTCGTTGCCGAGCGCCTCGGTGAGACGTCGGGACAACTCGGCTTCCGGAGGCAGGACTTCGACCAGCTCGCGCAGGGACGCCGCGGCCGCGGTACGGACGCCGGGGTCCGCGTCCGCGAGTATCGCGGCCAGCGCCGGGCCGGTACCGGGCGGGACGGTCTCGGTGAGCGCGGCTACCGCGGCGCGGCGCACGGCGGGGTCCGGATCGGTCAAGAAGGGACGCAGCTGCGGGAGTTCGGGCTCGTCCTCGGCTAGGCCGAGGAGCTCCAGGATGCGGGGCGAGTGGGAAGCGGCGGTGGCGTCCTGCCGGATCGTGGTGCGGACGCCGGAGCCGACCGGCGCGATGTCCCGAGGGCCCGCCGTGGCGACCTGCTCCGCGTGGACCTCGCCGATGTGGCGGGACGCGCCGCCGGTGGGGGCGTACTCCTCGATGGGCACGAGGTAGGGAGCGACCGGCCGCGCCGTGAACTCCATTGTCCCGGAAGGGGATTTGCGCAGATCCAGGTGGTGCAGCCAGTCCTTGTCGTCGCGCTGCGGATGGTCCGTACGCTCGTGGTAGAGACCCCAGCGGGACTCCGTACGAGCGAGGGAGGAGCGGGCCGCCATCTCGGCGCAGTCGCGGATGAAGCTGACCTCGGCGCAGCGCATCAGCTCGTGCGCGGTCTCCGCGCCCATCTCCGCGATCTCGCCACGCATCCGCTCGAAGTGGTCCACGGCGAGGGACAGCCGGGCGCCGGACTTGGGCGGGGCGACGTAGTCGTTCACGAAACGGCGGAGTTTGTACTCGACCTGGGGCTGGGGCGGTCCTTCCGGGTTGCGGAGGGGCCGGTAGATCAGTTCGTGGGCGTCGCGGAGCTGGTCGGCGGGCAACTCGCCGTCGTACGCCCGGTACTGGGACGCGTCGGCACCCGCCAGATCGCCGAAGACGAAGGCGCCGATCATGTAATTGTGCGGGACGCAGGCCAGATCACCGGCGGCGTACAGACCGGGCACGGTGGTGCGGGCGTGGTCGTCGACGCGTACGCCCGAGGCCGAGTGGCCGCCGCACAGGCCGATCTCCGAGATGTGCATCTCAACGTCGTGGGTGCGGTAGTCGTGGCCGCGGTTCGCATGGAAGGTGCCGCGGGTGGGGCGCTCGGTGGAGTGCAGGATGCCTTCCAGCGCGCTGATGGACTCCTCGGGGAGGTGGCTGAGCTTGAGGTAGACCGGGCCGCGGTCGGAGGCGAGTTCGTTCGCGAACTCGGCCATCATCTGGCCCGACCAGTAGTCGGAGTCGACGAAGCGCTCGCCGTGCCGGTTGACCTGGTAGCCGCCGAAGGGGTTGGCGACGTAGGCGCAGGCCGGGCCGTTGTAGTCCTTGATCAACGGGTTGATCTGGAAGCACTCGATGCCGGTGAGCTCGGCGCCCGCGTGGTACGCCATGGCGTAGCCGTCACCGGCGTTGGTGGGGTTCTCGTACGTGCCGTAGAGATAGCCGGAGGCGGGCAGTCCGAGACGGCCGCAGGCGCCGGTGGCGAGAATCACCGCGCCCGCCCGTACCTTCACGAACTCGCCCGTACGGGTGTTGAAGCCGGCGGCTCCGACGGCCTTTCCTCCGGCGGTGAGGACCCGTACGGGCATCACCCGGTTCTCGATCCGGATGCGTTCGCGCATCTCGCGGCGGCGCAGCTGCCGGTAGAGAACCTTCTTGACGTCCTTGCCCTCGGGCATGGGCAGTACGTACGAGCCGGAGCGGTGCACCTGGCGCACCGCGTACTCGCCGTGTTCGTCCTTCTCGAACTTCACGCCGTACGACTCGAGCCGCTGGACCATGCCGAAGCCGCGGGTCGCCGTCTGGCGGACGGTGGACTGGTCGACGATGCCGTCGTTGGCGCGGGTGATCTCGGCGACGTAGTCGTCGGGTTCGGCGCGGCCGGGGATCACGGCGTTGTTGACGCCGTCCATGCCCATGGCGAGGGCTCCGGAGTGGCGTACGTGCGCCTTCTCCAGGAGGAGGACGTCTGCGCCGTGCTCGGCCGCGGTGAGCGCCGCCATGGTGCCGGCCGTGCCGCCGCCGATGACGAGGACGTCGCAGGTGAGCTCCTCGGCGTCGGAGAGAGCGGGAATCTGCACGGTCGTGCCTTTCAGTCGGTGGTGATGCTGCCGAGGGATTCGAGGACCTCGCGGCGCAGGGCGACGGTGGCGGGGTCGGAGTGCGCGGCGCGTTCACGCGGCTTCGGTATGTCGAGGACACGGCCGGTGCCGAGGAGCGCGACGCGGTCGCCGAGGAAGAGCGCCTCGTCCACGTCGTGCGTGACGAAGACGACGGTGGCGCCGGTGCCGCGCAGCACGTCGACGAGCAGCTGCTGCATCCCGGCCCGGGTCTGTGCGTCGAGCGCGCCGAAGGGCTCGTCCATGAGGACGGCGCGGGGCTCGGAGGCGAGGGCGCGGGCGAGCTGGACGCGCTGCCGCTGGCCGCCGGACATCCGGTGCGGGAGCTTGGGCCCGTGCCCGTCGAGCCCGACGCGCTCCAGCCATGCCTCGGCGCGACGGCGACGTTCGGCACGCGGAACGCCCTTGATCGCGAGGGGCAGTTCGACATTGGCCCGGACGGTGCGCCAGGGCAGCAGCGCGTCGTCCTGGAAGACCAGGGCCCGTTCGGCGCGGGGGGCGGTGATGGGCTCGCCGTCCTCTGTGACCTCGCCGTCCAGCACGGCCAGCAGCCCGGCGAGGGTACGCAGGAGGGTCGACTTGCCGCACCCGGAAGGCCCGACGACGGTGAGGATCTCCCCGGGCGCGATGTCGAGATCCAGCCTGTCGAGGACGGTGGCTCCGGGGCGGCCGAGGGCTGCGCGGGAGAGGGTGAGACGGGCGCCGCGGGGTGGGGTTTTGGTGGCGGGGGAGCGCGTTTTGGAGGGGGTGGTCATGGGATACGCCTCCTTGTGCGTGCGTGCGTGCGTGCGTGCGTGCGTGTGTGTGCGGAGTGGGTGCGGGTGCGGGTGGGGGCGCCTGCGGCGGGCCACGGGGCTCCGCCCCGGACCCCGCGCCTCAATCGCCGGCGGGGCTGAATTTCGGGGCTCGGCTCGGATCCGGCGCCTCAATCGCCGGCGGGGCTGAATTTCGGGGCTCGGCTCGGACCTCGCGCCTCAATCGCCGGCGGGCTGACTTGTCGGGGCTTGCCCCCACTTAGGGGAAGGGGCGGGGTGGGGGAAATCCCCCGGGGCCGCCGGGCCGTGGGCCCGTGCTCCGTGCGCGGGAGCCACCGCGTCACCCGGCGCCCCGCCAGCTCCACCGCCGTCGACGTCAGCCAGCCCAGGACGCCGATCGTCGCCATGCCGACGAACACGCCCGGGTAGTCGACCACCGTGTAGTCCTGCCAGGTCCGGTACCCCACCCCGTACTCCCCGGAGATCATCTCCGCCGAGATCACACAGATCCACGAGACACCGATGCCCACCGAGAGACCCCCGAGGATCCCCGGCAGCGCGCCCGGCAGGACCACCGAGCCCAGTACCCGCCACCGGCCGCCGCCCATCGTGAGGACCGCCTCCTCCCAGACCGGGGTCAGGGCGCGTACCGCATGGCGGGTGGAGACCATGACCGGGAAGAAGGCCGCGGTGAAGGTGATGAAGACGATGCCTTGCTCATTGCTGGGGAAGAGCAGGATCGCCACCGGGACCAGGGCGATCGCCGGGATGGGGCGCAGCACCTCCAGGACCGGGCCGAGCAGGTCGGCGGCGAGGCGGGAGCGGGCGATCGCCGTGCCGACCGTTACTCCCGCGACCGCCGCCAGTGCGAAGCCCGTGACGATACGGGTGAGGCTGTCGGTCAGGTCCTGCCAGTACGGGCCGCTGCCGATCCTTTCCCCGAACTCTCGCGCGACGTCCAGGACCGTCGGGAACTGCTCGAAACGCAGCCACATATTCACGTCGAACGCGGTCAGCAGCTGCCACAGGCCGAGCGCGCCGGCGAGCGAGAGAGTGCGCAGGGCGTACCGGGGCCAGGCGGCGGTCATGACGCCGACGCCTGCTTCAGTGCATCGGCGTACGGGACGGTACGGGCACCCGGGTGCCCCGCGACAAACGCGGCGGCCGTGGACGGCGTGACGAAGGGCCGCAGTGTCGTGCCGTCCGCCACCCACACCGCCTTGTCGGCGAACCAGAGCGTTCCGGTGGTGGCGTCGGGGACATACGCCGCCCGCACCGCGTCCCGATGAGCGGAGACATAACGCAGCAGCTCCGCAGAGGAGTTGAAGGACTGCGTGACGGTCTTGCCCGTCAGCCACACCTCACTCCTCGCGGCAGCGGACGTGGCGGTGAGCGCCTTCGCATAGCCGTCGCCGTACGCCCGCTTCACATACTGGTCGTCGACGAACGCGTCCACATCCACGTCGCCCACCAGCTTCGCCGACTTCAGCACCGGCACGTCCTTCTTCAGGGCGTCCACCAGCCGCGGCTTGAGCGTCGGGTCGAAGGTGGCGATGCCGTTGGCGCCGTTGTAGAGGTAGACCACCTCGGGCGGCAGCCCGGTCGCCTTGGCCACCGACTCCGCGGCCGCCACCGGGTGCGCACGGAGATACTCCGTCGCGTCGGCCTGCGCCCGCAGGAAGTCCTCGAGCACCGCGGGCCGCTTCTTCGCGAAGTCCTCGCGCGCCGTGACGCCGTGGAACGTCGGCAGGTTCAGCTCCGCCCCGTCGTACAACGCCTTCGCCCGGCCCTGGAACGCGAGCAGCCCCGGCCACGCCACGAACTGCGAGAGCGCGTCCACGCTGCCCGCCTGCAGTGCGGAGGCGCCCACCGCCGGCTGCTGGTTGAGCTTGCGGATGTCCTTCTCCGGGTCGATGTCCGCCCGCTGCAGCGCCCGTACGAGCGTGCCGTCGGCCGCCGAACCGACACTCGTCGACACCTTCTTGCCGCGCAGATCCTTCAGCGACGCCACCTTCGAATCCGGTGCCGTCACCACCGTGTTGAGCCCGCCGCGCAGGTTGTAGCCGGTGACCGAGACCAGCCGCGTCGGCCGGTTCAGCTGTTTGCCGCGGGCCGCGTTGATCAGCAGCGGGAAGTCGCCCATCGAACCGATGTCGATCTTTCCGGCGGTCATCTGTGCGGTGATCGGCGCGCCCGTGGCGTAGTCCTGCCACTTCACCTTGTAGGTGACGCCGTCCCGCTTGCCGCGTGCGGCGAGCTCCCGCTCGAAGTAGCCGAGCGAGCGCAGCAGCGTGCCGGCCGTGACGGTGTTGATGGTCTTGGACTGGTAGCCGACCGTGACGGTGACGGTCGAGCCGTCGCCCGCCTCCGCGGCGCCGCCGCAGCCGGTGAGCGGCAGCAACAGGGCGGCGGCGAGAAGCGCAACTGGCTTGCGTGGCATGGGAGTTCGTACCTCTCAGCGAAGCAGATAGGGCATGTTGACGGTGACCGCGTCCGTGGGACACCGGGCCGCGCACGGGCCGCAGTACCAGCACTCGTCCACGTGCATGAAGGCCTTGCCGCTGTCCGGGTTGATCGCGAGGGAGTCGAGCGGGCACATGTCGACGCAGAGCGTGCAGCCGTCGATGCACTTCGACTCGTCGATGGTCACGGGCACGTCGGCGCGCTGGGGTGCCAGAGGCATGGCTGTCTCCAGGAGAGGGGTACGGGGTGAAGGTCAGAGGGAGCGGTGGAGCAGCCCGCTCATGGTGATGCGGTCGCCGCGGAAGCGGATGAACTCCAGGTCCACGGGCCGGCCGTCGGAGAGATGGGTGAGCCGTTCCAGCATGAGTACGGCCGCGCCGCGCGGGGCTTCGAGTACGGCGGCGGAGTGCGCGTCGGCGTTGACGGCCTCCAGGGTGATCTCGGCCGTGCCGAGCGGCTGCCCGGTGAGCGTCTCGAGCAGCCGGAACACATCGGTGTGCTCCAGGTCGCAGCCGAGCAGACCGGTGCCGATGTCCATCGGGATGTAGGTGAGGTCGAGGGAGAGCGGCAGGCCGTTCAGCCGGCGCAGCCGCTCGATGTAGAGCACATCGGTGTGCTCCGCGAGGCCGAGCCGCCGGGCCACGGGTGCGGGCGCGGCGACCGGACCGACCGTACGGACTTCGTTGGTGACGTCGCCGTGTTCGTGCAGGGTTTCGGCGAGGCCCTGCAGCCGGTCGAGGCCGTGCGAGTACTTCTCGGACACCACGACCGTGCCGACGCCCGGCTGCCGTTCGACCAGCCCCTCCGTACGCAGCAGATCCAGCGCCTGCCTGACGGTGTTGCGGGACACGCGGTAGTCGTCGCCGATCGCGCCTTCGAGCGGCAGCACGCCACCGGGAAAGCCGCCGGTGCGCGCCTGGTGGCGCAGCAGGTCGGCGAGCTGCCGCGCCTGGTCCGCGCGCAGCCGCCGCCGTCGGGCGGCGGCGACCGGCACGGTGTGCTCGCGGAAACGTTCGGCTGGCATGCGATGGACCATACCGACGCTGTGTCGACGGTGGTGTTGCCAGAGTGTTGCGCCACTCAGGGCATGGATCACACCGCTTTGACCTGCGTGTTTGTGGAGGTGGCGGAAAGATCTGCCACCCCGGGGGCGTCAGTCGCCTCCGCCGCCGTCCCCACCGCCACCGCCGTCCCCACCGCCGTCGCCGCCCCCGTCGACGGCGCCGCCCCCGTCCCCGAAGCTGCCACTACTGCTCGACTGCTTGTCCTGCTGTACGGCGCGGTGCACCGCGTACGGCGCCCACTCCTCCCGTACGAGAACCCGCAGCCGGCCCCGCTCCCGCCAGGTCTCGAATCCCGGATACAGCACCCCGGCAAGACCGATCGCCGAAGTGAAGGCGGCCAGTAGCCGGCTGCGACGGTCCGGGAAGCCGACCGTCATCGACTCGGCGTAGCGCCCCCGCGCCCGAGCCGAGCAGTCCTCGGCCGCCGCGGGGTACCGGTGGTACGGGAAGAGACCCAGGAAGCGGCGCCTCTCCACCCGCAGCACACCGCGCCCCACCAGTTGGTGCAGGCACAGCTCTTCGACTTCCCGCCCGGTGCGCCTGACCCAGGGCCGGGCCCGTACGCCGTCGCCGAACCGGCTCATGCCCGGGGCCGGGAGGCTCGCCAGGATCTGTGCCGACAGCCGGTCCTGCGGCGGCAGTGGATTGACCACCGTCACCCGGCCGTGTGCCTCGGCGACCCTGCCCTGGAGCTCGAGCTCGGCCAGGGCAGCGCCGGCCAGCCCGTACTGCAGATAGCGCCGACCGCAGTGCCGACGGCCCGTCACCGGGTCCAGGGCAAGCAGCAACAGCTCCTCGGGCAGGGTGAGTTCCGTCATTACCCGGCGCTCGGTACGATCCGGCCGGTCACTTCGCCCAGGCCCACCCGTACGCCGTCCGGGCCCGGCGCCCAGGCAGTCATGGTCACCACATCGCCGTCCTCCAGGAAGGTCCGTTTGCCCTCGGGCAGTTCGAGGGCGTCCCGGCCGTTCCAGGTGAGCTCGAGCAGCGAGCCGCGCTGGTGGACCTCGGGGCCGCTGACCGTGCCGGAGCCGAAGAGGTCTCCCGTACGGAGCGAGGCGCCGTTGACCGTCATATGGGCCAGCTGCTGGGCAGCCGTCCAGTACATCGTGGCGAACGGCGGCTCGGCGACCACATGCCCGTTGATCGCCACCGTGATGCGCAGGTCGAAGCCGCCCGGCTCCTCCTCGGCGGAGTCGTCGAGGTAGGGGAGCAGATCGAAGTCCCTGGCAGGCGCGGCGGTCCTGGCCGCGTCCAGGGCCTCGAGCGGGGTCACCCAGGCGGATACGGATGTGGCGAAGGACTTCCCGAGGAACGGGCCGAGCGGGACGTACTCCCAGGCCTGGATGTCGCGCGCCGACCAGTCGTTGAGGAGCGAGAGCCCGAAGACATGGTCGCGGAAGTCGCCGAGTGCGACCGGCCTGCCCAGCTCGGAGGGGGTGCCGACGAGGAAGGCCACCTCGGCCTCGATGTCGAGCTTCACGGACGGGCCGAAGAGCGGCGCGGCGTCGGCGGGGGTCTTGCGCTGGCCACAGGGGCGTACCACGTCCGTGCCGGAGACGACGACGGTGCCGGAGCGGCCGTGGTAACCGATCGGCAGATGCTTCCAGTTGGGGGTCAGCGCGTCCCCGTCCGGCCGGAAGATCTTGCCGACGTTGGTGGCGTGGTGCTCGCTCGCGTAGAAGTCGACATAGTCCGCGACGTCGTACGGGAGGTGCAGCGTGACCGAGCCGAGCGGGTGGAGGAGCGGCTCGATGTCCGGCCGGTGGGCGGGCACCGTGACCCAGGCGGTGAGCGCGCGGCGTACATCGCGCCAGGCGGTGCGGCCCGCGGCGAGCAGCGGATTGAGGCTCGGCTGCGCCAGCAGGGCAGCGTAGGGGGAGCCGAGGGCGTGCGCCGCCGCTCCCGCGTCGAGCACCCGGTCGCCGATGCGGACGCCGAGCCGTCGGCGGTCGGGCTCGTCGGCGGTGGTGAAGACGCCGTACGGGAGGTTGTGCGGGCCGAAGGGATCGCCTTCGGCCAGATCGAGCGGGCTCTGCTCGGGCATCGGTGCTTGCCTCGCTTTCCACGGGTGTGAGTGACACGTTACGTGGACGTTGCCCTGCGGCGGCAGGTCGCCCGCCCGACCCTGTCAGCCCGCCATGCGCGGGATGCGCTTCTCCCAGGTGCGGTGGAAGACGATCTCGCGGCCGTCCTTGCACACCACCTCGTTCGAGGTGATGAAGTCGGCCGCGTCGCAGCTGATTTCGGAGCGCGTCTCGATCCGGACGTCCCAGCCCAGTTCCGGCCGGTGCAGCCGGATCGTCCAGTCGGAGCGGGTGTGCGCGGAGTGCGGGTCGTTCTCCTGGATCGTGTACGTCTCCAGGGTGTCCTCGGTGAACTCGAGACCGTCCGGATGGACGCGGGTGCCGCCGTGGCGCGGGTCGACCTCGAGGCGCCATTCGCCCTTCGCGACATCCCGGATCACCAGCCGCTCCGGGCGCTGCTCGTCGAAGGTCGCCGGGACGCTGACGCCGAGGGGTTCGGACTGTTCGGGCTCCTCGAAGGTGATCTCGTCCGCTGTGTTCTCGCCGGTCCCGGTGTTCTCACCGGTCTCGCGTACGGGCAGTCCGAGGCGGGAGCCCGCCGGGTCGAGCGTGAAGCCGGCCGAGCCGGTCTGCGGCCAGATCCATGGCCAGTACGCGGAGGAGACGGCGAGCCGGATGCGGTGGCCCGGCGGGAAGGTGTGGCCGATGGCGTTGAGCTCGAAGGTGACGTCCTCCGTCGTGCCGGGTGGCCAGGCGTTGGCCCGTTCGCGGCCGTGGCGGGCGGAGAGGTTGAGGACGCCGCGGGTCACCAGGGTGGAGGAGCCGTCCGGGGCGACGTCGCAGAGCCGGGCGATCGCCTGGCCGTGGGGCACGTCCAGGCGCAGCCGCAGGGTCACCCGGGGGCGGCCGAGGATCTCGATCGGGTCGCCGGTGACCGGGAACTCGAAGCAGGCCGAGCCGGCGTCCTCGTCGCGCTGGTCGGGCGGCAGGTCGGCGTCGTTCCCGGAGGGCAGGAAGCGACCGGCGTCCAGGCCGGTGTGGAGCGGCGAGTCGACGATCACCGGCGCGCCCTGGAGCGCGTACAGGACGGTGGTGATGTGCGGCGAGGGCCAGGCGCTGTCACCGACCCAGTGGCCCGGCAGCTCGGCGTACGTCGTCGCGGGCGGATGCGACTCGCTGATCCAGCAGCGCAGCAGGGGCTCGGCCATGATGTCGTTCTCGAGGCCTTTGAGGTGGTGGTCCCACCAGCGCAGGGTCTCCTGCAGAAAGCCGATGGCGGGCCCGGGCGGCCGCCCCCGGTCCGGGTACTGGTGCGACCACGGGCCGATCAGCCCTCGTACACGATCGGGCGGAAGATGCTCCACCAGTCGCAGCACCGTGTCCCGGTACGGGTCGTGCCAGCCGCCCACCGCCAGCACCGCTGCTTCGATCGCCGAGCAGTCCTCGCGGACGCTGCCGTGCTTCCAGTACTCGTCGCGGATCTGGTGGGCGAGCCAGGTGTGGATGCGGGGTTCGACGGCTTCCAGCCGCTTCAGCCACATCTCGCGCCACTCGTCGCCGACGAAGAGCGGGTCCGGCGGGCGGGCGACGGAGGCGAGCAGGGTGGCGGACCAGGCGTGCATGCCGGCGGCGAGCACAGAACCGCCCATGTAGTGCATGTCGTTGTCGTACCCGTCGTCCGCCGAGCAGACCGTGACGACCGCCTTCAGCGGCTCGGGTGCGAGCGCCGCGATCCGGAGCGCGTTGCGGCCGCCCCGGCCGATCCCGAACATGCCGACCCGGCCGGTGCACCAGGGCTGCCGGGCCAGCCAGTTGACGACGGCGACCCCGTCGGCCGGCTCGGTCGTGTCGTAGGCGTCGCCCGGCATGCCCTCGCTGTTGCCGTGTCCGCGGATGTCGACCCGTACCGAGGCGTAGCCGTGGCCCGCGTACCAGGGATGACGCTGGTGGTCGCGCGGCGCGGTCCCGTCGCTGAGCCGGTGCGGCAGATATTCGAGGAGTGCCGGTACGGGCTCGTCGGTGAGCGGCCGCCAGACGCGCGCATACAGCTTCGTCCCGTCCTGGAGCGGGATACGGACATCCTCATGGCCGGTGTCGTACGGGAACTCGGTACGGATGCGCATGGCAGGACCTCGGTTCAGTACAAAAGGCCCACTCATGGGTGTATGAGCTGATCCTGAACATACCGGGGGAGGCGGGAAGGCGCCCACGGTGATCGAAACGCGACCGGATACGCTGACTTGAGTGAATCCAGCGACACATCGACAATCCGTTTGATCGTCAGCAGACAGGAGATCCCCTCGTGACCGTCGTCGGGCCGTTCGGGCTGAGCGTGCGGGACCAGGCTCTTGAGGCCGATGTCCAGACCGGATTGGCGGCTGTCGAGGCGGGGCTCCTCGATGCCACCAAGAGCGAGGTTCCCTTCATCACGGAGGCCGCGCAGCACCTCGTACGCGCCGGGGGCAAGCGCTTCCGGCCGCTGCTGGTGATGCTCGCCGCCCAGTTCGGTGATCCGCACGCGCCGGGTGTCGTGCCCTCGGCCGTGGTCGTCGAGCTGACCCATCTCGCGACGCTGTACCACGATGATGTGATGGACGAGGCCGAGGTCAGGCGCGGTGTGGACAGCGCCAACGTGCGCTGGGGCAACTCCGTCGCCGTGCTGACGGGCGACTTCTTGTTCGCGAGGGCCTCGCACATACTGGCCGACCTGGGCCCGGAGGCCGTACGCATCCAGGCGGAGGCCTTCGAGCGCCTGGTCACCGGCCAGATCCTGGAGACCGCGGGGCCGCGCGACGGCCGCGACCCGGCCGAGCACTACCTCGATGTCATCGGGGGCAAGACGGGCTCGCTGATCGCGGTCTCGGGGCGGTTCGGCGCGATGATGTCGGGCGCTGACGAGGGTGTCGTGGACATCCTCACCCAGTACGGGGAGCGGCTCGGCGTGGCCTTCCAGCTCGCCGACGACGTACTCGACATCGCCAGCGACTCGCACGAGTCGGGCAAGACGCCCGGCACGGATCTGCGTGAGGGCATCCCGACCCTGCCCGTGCTGCATCTGCGTGCACAGGCGGCGGCGCACGAGCGGCCCGAGGATCTGGAGCTCGTCGCGCTGCTCGACGGGGATCTGACGGATGACGACCGGCATGCCGAGGCGCTGCGGCTGCTGCGTGCCCATCCGGCCCTCGAGCAGGCCAGGCGGGACACCGTGCGGTACGCGGAGGAGGCGCGGGCGATGCTCGCTCCACTGCCCGAGTGCTACGCCAAGGCCGCTCTGGAAGAACTCTGCGACGCGGTGGTCCACCGCGCGGGCTGACCCGTCCGTTTGCCTGTGCGACACCTCCCGTACACCCTCCTGGCGGGTGTGCGCACGCCCTCTCGCGATCTGTGACGCGGGTCACATTGTTGGATTGAGTCTAACCTAGGATCCACTCCGTACTCATGCCCAGAAGCTGACGCAGTGGGCGTTGGCATCGTGTACGGGGAGATTTCGTAATGAAGCGGAACACGACCATCCTTATCGGTACCACCGCCGTCGCCGCCGCGGCCGGCGTCGCTCTCACCGTCCTGCCGGCCTTCGCCGACAGCAACAGCTCCGCAGCCGGGCACTCGGGCCACGCGGACAGCGCCGCGGGCATCGCCGTACAGAGCGGTGCCGGCAGCCGCTCCGACCGCGGCGCCGCCCTCTTTGTGGCGAGCCTGAACGGCGCGAGCGAGGTGCCGGTCCAGGACGGGCCCGCCGTCGGTGACCGCGACGGTGCCGCGCTGGAGTTCGTGAAGGTCAAGGGGGACAAGGTGTCCGTCGCCGTGAAGTTCCGCGGGACCGACAAGCCGACCGCCCTCCATATCCACCAGGGAGTGAAGGGCACCAACGGCGGCATCAAGATCGACTTCACCGGGCTGCTGAGCAAGGGCAAGACCAAGAGCAAGGGCTGGACCGGCGCCGTCACCGGCACGGTCAAGGTCACGGACAAGGCCGTGCTCGACGCCTTCAGGACAGACCCGAGCGGTTTCTACGCCAATCTGCACACCGCCGAGTTCCCGGGCGGCGCGGTCCGCGGCCAGTTCCACAAGGTGACCAACTCCTTCGCCTTCGACAAGGCGCTCGACAACGTGCAGGCCTCCGTGGTCAAGGGCAAGCAGATCTACGAGTGCAAGAAGGGCGACGACGGCAAGCTCTCCTTCCAGCAGCGTGATGTGCGCGCCGTCCTCGGCGGGCACATCGCCCACTCCTTCACCGCCCCCAACTCCGGCACGCCGCAGTGGATCGCACCGGACCACAGCGCCGTCACCGGCAAGCTGATCAGCAAGACACCGAACGGCGACAAGAACATCGCCGAGCTGGACCTCCAGGCCACCCAGTCCGGCAAGAAGCGGGGGCTGCTGGCGAACACCCAGGAGATCTTCCGGCTGAACACCGTGGGCGGCGTCGCCCTGGCCGGCAGCTGCGGGCAGGGAGCGATCGTAGGCGTCCCCTACGGGGCGGACTACGTCTTCATTCAGAAGTAACCGGTCCTGCAACAGGGCTTGCGGCGCTTCCCCCACTGGTTGGGGGAGGCGCCGCGCCTCTACTGTCATCCCAGAGCAGTAGGCCAAGTTGCTCCCGCGGTCTGACGCTTCTGCAGGCCCGGTTTGGTCAGATGAATACACCACGCCTGACCAACCACGGAGGTAGGGCACACCATGGCACCGAACGACAGCGCACAGACCACCGAAGAGGCCCAGGACCTCGCAGCGGGCCGCCGCAAGGCAGCGCGCTACATCGTCCCGGTCGCGGTGGCCGGGGTGGCGGCGGCGACCATCGGGCTCGTCCCGGCGCTCGCTGCCTCCGGTGACCCCGATCTGCCGAAGATCAGCGCGCAGGAACTCATCGAGAAGATGGCCGCGTCGGACACCCAGCAGCTCTCCGGCACGGTGAAGATCAACACCGACCTCGGCATCCCGTCGCTGGGCGGCCTGGCGGGCCTGGGCGGCGGCTCCCTCGGCCCCAAGGGCGGGGAGCAGGGCGGGTCGGGCTCGTCCGCCGCTCCCGAGGGCAAGCTGATGGAGCTGGCCTCCGGCTCGCACACCCTGCGGGTCGCCGCCGACGGCCCCGACAAGGCGAAGGTGTCGATCCTGGAGGACACCGCCGAGTACAGCCTGATCCACAACGGTGACGAGGTCTGGGCTTACGACAGCGCCTCGAACGAGGCCTTCCACGCCAAGGACGACGGCAAGGGCGACAGCTCCGGCAGGAAGGCCTCCGGCAAGGAGCACCAGGCCCTGCCGAAGGACCTCCCGAGCACGCCCAAGCAGTTCGCCGAAGAGGCGCTCAAGGCCGCGGGCGACACCACCTCGGTGACCGTCGGCGGTACGGCGCAGGTGGCCGGCCGTGATGCCTACCAGCTGGTCATCAAGCCCAAGCAGAGCGGCTCGACGATCGGCTCGATCAAGGTCGCGGTGGACGCCAAGAACGGCGTGCCGCTGAAGTTCACGCTCACCCCCAGCAGCGGTGGCAAGGCCGCGATCGACGTCGGCTTCACCAAGGTCGACTTCTCCGAGCCGGACGCGTCGACCTTCAACTTCACCCCGCCCAAGGGCGCGAAGGTGACGGAGGCCGACGAGCTGAAGCAGGACAAGGGAGCCAGGAACCACGAGGACTTCATGGGCCTGGAGGACTTCCAGGGGCTGAACGTCATCGGCAAGGGCTGGAACGCCATCGCCAAGATCGAGGCGCCGGGCGGCGAGGGAATCACCCCGCCGAAGAAGGACGGCGATCTGCCGCCGGAGGCCGAGAAGTTCCTGGACGCGCTGGGCGACCAGGTCCACGGCAAGTTCGGCTCGGGCACGGTCTTCAAGACCCGCCTGGTCAATGCCCTGATGACGGACGACGGCACGGTCTACGTCGGCGCAGTGACCCAGGACGCGCTCGTGAAGGCCGCGAACGAGGCAAAGTAACACCAGGTCAGGCATGACGACGCGTGCTTACCGTCCGCCCCGCCGTACGCTCCGTACGGTGGGGCGGACCGCTGACCGAGTGAACGGGGGACCGGAATGACAGCCGTCATCGAGACGCATGGGCTCACCAAGCGTTACCGGGGCGGGCAGTTGGCCGTCGAGCGGCTCGATCTCAGCGTGCCTGACGGCAGCGTCTTCGGGTTCCTCGGCCCCAACGGCTCCGGCAAGACCACCACCATCCGGATGCTGATGGGGCTCATCGAGCCGACCGCGGGCAGCGCCACGGTCCTCGGTCTGCCCATGCCGCGCGCCGTCCGCACCGTACTTCCCCAGGTGGGGGCGCTGATCGAAGGGCCCGCGCTGTACGGGTTCCTGAGCGGCCGCGACAATCTGCTGCGCTACGACTCCGCCGACCCGAGCGCCGATCCCCGAACGCGGCGCACCCGTGTCGCCGCCGCGCTGGACCGGGTCGGGCTGACGCAGGCCGCGGGCAAGAAGGCCAAGGCGTACTCGCTCGGGATGAAGCAGCGGCTGGGGCTGGCCGCCGCGCTGCTGCAGCCGCGCAAGCTGCTGGTGCTCGACGAACCGACGAACGGTCTCGATCCGCAGGGCATGCGGGAGATCCGTTCCCTGGTACGGGAGCTGGCGGCCGACGGCACCACGGTCTTTCTCTCGTCCCATCTGCTCGACGAGATCGAGCAGGTCTGCACGCATGCCGCGGTGATGGCCCAGGGCCGGCTTCTCACCCAGGGCCCGGTTGCCGATCTCGCGGCGGGCACGCGCGGGCGGCTGGCCGTCACCACCCCCGACCCCGCCGACGCCGCCCGGCTCCTCAAGGAGCTGGGGGTCACCGATCTGGCCGTGACCGGGGACGGGGTGACGGGCGAACTGCCGGCCAAGGAAATCGAGCTGGCGGAGATCAACGCCGCGCTGGTGCAGGGCGGTGTACGGGTACGAGGCTTCGGCATCGAGCGCGCCTCGCTCGAGGACGCCTTTGTCGCGCTGACCGGAGAGGGCTTCGATGTCGCAGGCTGACACTCTCGTACGCGAAAGGACGAGCAGCCCGCTGTGGACGTTCGGCCTCTTCCGCTCCGAGCTGACCATCACGTTCCGCCGCTGGCGCACGCTCGCGCTGCTGGGAGTGCTGGCCGCCGTACCCGTACTGATCGGCATCGCCATCAGGGTCGAGACGAGCGGCGGCGGGCCGGTCGGCGACGGCAGGGGTGGCGGCCCCGCTTTCATCACCCAGATCACCAACAATGGCCTGTTCCTGGTCTTCGCCGCGCTCGCCGCGACCCTGCCGGTCTTCCTGCCGATGGCGATCGGCGTCGTCGCGGGTGATGCGATCGCGGGCGAGGCGAACTCCGGCACCTTGCGCTATCTGCTGGTCGCCCCGGCCGGACGCAGCCGGCTGCTGCTCGCCAAGTACGCCACCGCCTGCGCCTTCTGCCTGGTGGCGACCCTGGTCGTGGCGGTGTCCGCGCTCGCCGTCGGCTCGCTGCTCTTCCCGCTCGGCGATGTCACGACCATTTCCGGCACCCGGATCTCCTTCGGCGACGGACTGCTGCGCGCCGCGCTGGTCGCGGCCGTCGTCGCCGCGTCGCTGAGCGGGCTCGCGGCGCTCGGTCTCTTCATCTCGACACTCACCGGCAGTGGCATCGCGGCGATGGCGACGACGGTCGGACTGCTGATCACGGTGCAGATCCTGGACACGATTCCGCAGCTGCACGGGATCCATCCGTATCTCTTCCCGCACTACTGGCTGTCGTTCGCGGACCTGATGCGAGAGCCGGTCTACTGGGACGAGGTGCTGAAGAACCTCGGTCTGCAGGGGGTGTACGCGGCGGTGTTCGGGTCGGCGGCGTGGGCGCGCTTCACGGCGAAGGACATCACCGCGTGAAGAACCTCATCCAGGTGAAGAACCTCACCGGGTGAAGAACTCCTCGGCCCGGGCGGCCGCGTCCGTGTCGCTCTCCACCTGACCCGTGCGCGTACTCCAAAGATGACTGCATGCGTGCGCAGTATATGCACACGCATGCAGCCTGTGGGGGGTGGCGGTCGTGGGACCTCTCAGAAGGTGAGCTTGAAGCTGTTGATGTAGCCGGTGTCCTGCGCCGCCTTGTCCTGGACTCGCAGCTTCCAGGCGCCGTTGGCGACCTCGGAGGAGGCGTTGACCGTGTACGTCGCCTGGACGTTGTCCGCCGAGTCGGAGGAGCTGAACGGCTTCAGGTTGTACACCGTTCCGTCCGGGGCGACCAGGTCGACGACCAGGTCCCCGCGCCAGGTGTGGATGATGTCCACGCCCACCTTGAGGGTGGCCGGGGCGTTGCCCGTACGGCCCGTGACATTGACCGTCGAGGTGACAGCCGCGCCGTTGTCCGGGATCGCGACGTCCGTCGTGGTCTCGTACACGTCACCCGGCGGTGTGGTCGTCCCGGCGGACAGTGTCCAGATCGCGTGCGCGATCGCATCGCTGTTGCGGTCGAGCGCGGTGTCGTCGATGTTCGCCGAGGTGTCGCAGGAGGAGTGGTAGCAGCGGTCGAAGGCCTGGCCGGCCGTGCCGCCCCACTTCTGGGCCTGGGCCGCCGTCTTGGTGTAGTCGGCGCCGGTGAACAGGCCGCCGACGGGGACGCCCGCGTTCTTGAACGGCGCGTGGTCGGAGCGGCCGTCGCCTTCGGTCTCGATCTCGGTCGGGATGCTGAGCCCCGCGAAGTAGTCCTTGAAGGTCTTCTCGATCGTCGGGTCGTCGTCGTACACGAAGTAACCGGGGTTCGGCGAGCCGATCATGTCGAAGTTCAGATAGCCGGAGATCTTCGAACGCTCGGCGGCGGGAAGGTTGTTGACGTAGTACTTCGACCCGACCAGGCCCAGCTCCTCGGCACCCCACCAGCCGAAGCGCAAATGCTTCGCAGGCTTGAACTGGGCGCGGGAGACGGCGAGCGCGGTCTCCAGGATGGCCGCCGAGCCGGAGCCGTTGTCGTTGATCCCGGCGCCCGCGCTGACCGAGTCGAGGTGCGAGCCGGCCATCAGAATCTGGTTGGCGTCACCGCCCGGCCAGTCGGCGATCAGGTTGTAGCCGGTCGCGCCGCTGGAGGTGAACTGCTGGAGGGACGTGGTGAATCCGGCCGCGTCCAGCTTGGCCTTCACATAGTCGATGGACGCCTTGTAACCGGCGCGGCCGTGCGCACGGTTGCCGCCGTTGGCGGTGGCGATCGACTGGAGCTGGGTGAGATGCGCCTTGACGTTGGCGAGCGGAATGTCGGGGGCGGCGAGCGCGGGTGCCGGGGACGCGGGTGCCGGGGACGCGGTCGCTGCGGGCGCGGTGCTGACGAGCAGCCCGGCGAGGGCGAGCGCGGCGGCCGCGGCCGTGCGTCTGGTGACGGAGAGGGTCATGTGTGGGGGCTCCGGATTCCGTACGGGGGCGGGACGGAACGTGCGAGACGCCCTGGGACGGCGGGTCTCAGGGCGTTGGAGCTGTTGGTGCGCAGTGCGTGCTGAGAGTTCAGCGAGAGTTTGACTCACCGTCAAGGGCGGAAACCGGACAGTCGCGTTCGTATAGCGGACTGGGCGGATCGCGGAATGGTCAATGCCGCGGTGCTGTTCGAGTACGGGGCCCGCAGGTCAGGACCGGATGGCGCAGTTGGGCCGCAAGCTGTGTGCATGCCCATGCCCGCACCTGTGCCCATGCATATGCATGTCGACCCGTTCCCCATCCTGGAGGCCTTGGTCCGGCAGGTTCTGCGCGTCGGTGTGGTCACGCTGCTCTTCACCGTGTGCGCGATGGGCCTGCTGGTGGGCGTTCTTGCGCTGGCCACACGGCGCGTTCGCCGCCGCCGGAGAGAGGCCGAGGAGGAGTGCGGGGGGCTGGAGTCCTTCGCATGGGAGGAATCGGAGTAGGCGGATCCGCCGGCCTACCGCCCCCACTGCCCCACTGCCCTACTACGCCGCTACTCCACGTGGGTTCCGCCTGCGATGCGGGGACTGGCGGTCCGGCCGGTCCGGGGAGTCCCGCCGTGTGTCAGGCGGTGGGTTCCGTCTGCGGGGCGGGAGCCGAAGCCGGTGCGGGTGCGGGTGCGGACGCCGCGGCCGCGGCCGCGCGGGCCGCGCTCGCGAGGCGCAGCGCCGCCGCCCTCGTACGCCGAGCCGTCCGCAGCGCGTCCCACGTCAGGCAGGTCAGCGCCAGCCACACCAGCGCGAAGCCCGCCCACCGCTCCGCAGGCATCGCCTCGTGGAAGTACAGGATCCCCAGCAGGAACTGGAAGACCGGAGCCAGATACTGCAGCAGCCCCAGCGTGGAGAGCGGTACCCGGATCGCCGCCGCGCCGAAGCAGACCAGCGGCGCGGCGGTCACCACGCCCGTCGCGGCGAGCAGCGCCGCATGGCCGGTGCCGTGGGTGCCGAAGGTGGCCGAGCCGTCCGCGCCCAGCCAGAGCAGGAAGCCCAGCGCCGGGAGGAACTGGATCGCGGTCTCCGCGGCCAGCGACTCGAGACCGCCGATGTTGACCTTCTTCTTGACCAGGCCGTACGTGGCGAACGAGAAGGCGAGCGTGAGCGAGATCCACGGCGGCTGTCCGTAGCCGATCGCCAGCACCAGCACCGCCGCGAAGCCGGTGGCGACCGCCGCCCACTGCATCGGGCGCAGCCGCTCCTTCAGCAGCAGAACGCCCATCGCGATGGTGACCAGCGGGTTGATGAAGTAGCCGAGCGAGGCCTCGACGACATGGCCCGAGTTCACGGCCCAGATGTAGACGCCCCAGTTGACGGTGATGACCGCCGCCGCGACCGTGATGAGCCCCAGCTTCCGGGGCTGCCGTATCAGTTCACGGATCCAGCCCCACCGCTTCAGCGCCAGCAGCGCGATGCCGACGACGACCAGTGACCAGACCATCCGGTGGGCGAGGATCTCCACCGCACCGGACGGCTTCAGCAGCGGCCAGAAGAGCGGGACCAGGCCCCACATCCCGTAGGCCCCTATCCCGTACAGCAGTCCCGCCCGCTGTTCACCGTCCGACTTCACTGGCCCCTCCTGCCCTGCGTGCATCACCTCGTCGAAGGTACGCGGCGCGGGGGCAGGCTGTCATGTCCGTATCGCTATACGGTCATGACGGAACGTGGTCCGTCATGCCGTGTCGTCCGGGCGGTTCAGACCGTCGCGAGGGCTGCCGCGACCGAGTCGGCGAGCGGGGTCGCAGGACGGCCGGTCAGCCGGGCCAGGTCGCCCGTCGTGCCGGCCAGCAGGCCGCGCCCGACCGCCGCGTCGACGTCGACGAGGATCTCGGCGAGCGGCCCGGGCAGGCCCGCGCCGATGAGGATCTGCAGGTGCGTCCCGGCCGGGACGTTGTTGTACGTGATCGTCCGGCCGGTCTGCCGGGACAGCTCGGCGGCGTACTCCTCGAAGGACCAGGCCACGTCGCCGCTCAGTTCGTATGTCTGCGCCAGGTGGCCCTCGCCGGTCAGTACGGAGGCCGCGGCCGCGGCGTAGTCCGCGCGGGCGGCGGAGGCTATCCGGCCCTCGCCCGCGCTCGCGACCACGGCGGAGTGTTCCAGCACCGGGGCGAGGTGCTCGGTGTAGTTCTCGGTGTACCAGCCGTTGCGCAGAAAGGTGTACGGCAGCCCGGAGTCGAGGATTACCCGCTCGGTGGCCTTGTGCTCGGCGGCCAGCTGGAAGTCGGCGTCGGGCCCGCCCAGCACGCCGGTGTACGCGAGCTGCGCGACGCCCGCCGCCTTCGCGGCCTCGATCACCGCGGTGTGCTGCGGCACCCGTTGTCCGACCTCGCTGCCGGAAATCAGCAGGACGCGGTCGCCGGCGTGGAAGGCCCCGGCCAGCGACTCGGGCTCGCTGTAGTCGGCGATGCGCAGCTCGACGCCGCGCGCCGCGAGGTCCGTGGCCTTCTCCTTGCTGCGGACGACGGCGGCGATCCGCTCCGCGGGGACTGTGGCCAGCAGCTCGTCGACGACGAGACGGCCGAGGGCTCCGGTGGCTCCGGTGACAACGATGCTCATGGGTGATTTCTCCTTCTTCGATGCGATTCCAGAGCTCACCCTACGTGGGGCACTAACTGTGCGTAAGTACCCACTTTGAAGTAAGGTACTGGTATGGCCGTAAGTAGAGATCCCGACGTCAATCACGCGATGTGCCCGTCGCGCCTGATCCTCGAGCACGTCACCAGCCGCTGGGGTGTGCTCGTTCTCGCCGCCCTGCTGGAGCGCTCGTACCGCTTCAGCGAGCTGCGCCGCGAGGTCGGTGGTGTCAGCGAGAAGATGCTCGCCCAGACCCTCCAGACGCTGGAGCGCGACGGCTTTGTGCACCGCGACGCCAAGCCGGTGATCCCGCCGCGCGTCGACTACTCGCTGACCGCGCTCGGCAAGGAGGCCGCCGAGCAGGTGTGGGGGCTGGCCCGCTGGACGGAACGGCGGATGCAAGAGGTCCTGGTGGCGCGCGCGGCATACGACGAAGCCCGGACCTCCTGACGGGAGATCCGGGCCTCGGACGGTGCGTGGAGCGTCAGCCGACGACGGTCCAGGTGTCGTTCCCGGCGAGCAGCGCGGCCAGGTCGCCCTTGCCGTTCTGCTCGATGGCGGTGTCGAGCTGGTCGGCCATCATCGTGTCGTAGACCGGCCGCTCCACACTGCGCAGCACCCCGATGGGCGTGTGGTGCAGAGTGTCCGGGTCGGCGAGGCGGGAGAGCGCGAAGGCCGTGGTCGGGCTGGCGCTGTGCGCGTCGTGGACCAGGATCTGCGACTCGTTCTCCGGCGTCACGGCGACGACCTTCAGGTCACCCGTCGCCAGGTCCCGTACGACACCCTTGTCGCCGTCGTTCCCGAAGCGGATGGGCTGTCCGTGCTCGAGGCGGATGATCGCCTCCTCCGCCTGCTGCTTGTCCTTCAGTACCTCGAAGGCGCCGTCGTTGAAGATATTGCAGTTCTGGTAGATCTCCACCAGCGCCGTGCCCCGGTGGTCGGCGGCCTGGCGGAGCACCTCGGTGAGGTGCTTGCGGTCGGAATCGACGGTGCGCGCCACGAAGGACGCCTCGGCGCCGATCGCCAGCGACACCGGGTTGAAGGGCGCGTCCAGCGAGCCCATCGGCGTCGACTTGGTGATCTTGCCGACCTCGGAGGTCGGGCTGTACTGGCCCTTGGTGAGTCCGTAGATGCGGTTGTTGAAGAGCAGGATCTTCAGGTTCACATTGCGGCGCAGCGCGTGGATCAGGTGGTTTCCGCCGATGGAGAGGGCGTCGCCGTCACCGGTGACGACCCAGACCGACAGATCACGGCGCGAGGACGCCAGCCCGGTCGCGATGGCGGGAGCGCGGCCGTGGATGGAGTGCATCCCGTAGGTGTTCATGTAGTACGGGAAGCGGGAGGAGCAGCCGATTCCGGAGACGAAGACGATGTTCTCCTTCGCCAGGCCGAGTTCGGGCATGAAGCCCTGCACGGCGGCGAGGATCGCGTAGTCACCGCAGCCGGGGCACCAGCGCACTTCCTGATCGGACTTGAAGTCCTTCATGGACTGCTTGGCGTCGGCCTTGGGCACCAGCGAGAGCGCCTCAGTCATTGATGGCCTCCTTGAGAGCTGCGGCGAGCTGCTCGGCCTTGAACGGCATGCCGTTGACCTGGTTGTAGCTCCGTGCGTCGACCAGATATCTCGCCCGGATCAAGGTGGCGAGCTGGCCGAGGTTCATCTCGGGTACCACTACCTTCTGGTAACGCTCAAGAACCTCGCCCAGATTCCTCGGGAACGGGTTGAGGTGGCGCAGATGGGCCTGCGCGATGGGGAGGCCGGCGGTGCGCAGTCGGCGTACGGCGGCCGTGATCGGCCCGTACGTCGAGCCCCAGCCCAGGACGAGCGTGGTCGCGCCGTGCGGATCGTCGACCTCGACGTCGGGGACCTCGATGCCGTCGACCTTGGCCTGGCGGGTGCGGACCATGAGGTCGTGATTGGCCGGGTCGTAGGAGATGTTGCCGGTGCCGTCCTGCTTCTCGATGCCGCCGATCCGGTGCTCGAGTCCGGGCGTCCCCGGAACCGCCCAGGGACGCGCCAGGGTCTGCGGATCACGCTTGTACGGCCAGAACACCTCCGTACCGTCAGCCAGCTCGTGGTTCGGGCCGGTGGCGAACTGCACACGCAGGTCCGGGAGCTCGTCGATCTCGGGGATCCGCCACGGCTCGGAGCCGTTGGCCAGATAGCCGTCGCTCAGCAGCAGCACCGGGGTGCGGTAGGTGAGCGCGATCCGGGCCGCCTCGAGAGCGGCGTCGAAGCAGTCGGCGGGCGTACGGGGCGCGACGATCGGGACCGGGGCCTCGCCGTTGCGTCCGTACATCGCCTGCAGCAGATCGGCCTGCTCGGTCTTGGTGGGCAGACCGGTCGAGGGCCCGCCGCGCTGGATGTCCACGATCAGCAGCGGCAGCTCCAGGGAGACCGCAAGACCGATGGTCTCCGACTTCAGCGCCACGCCGGGGCCGGAAGTGGTGGTGACGCCGAGCGCGCCGCCGAAGGCCGCACCCAGCGCCGCGCCGATGCCCGCGATCTCGTCCTCGGCCTGGAAGGTCCGTACGCCGAAGTTCTTGTGCTTCGAGAGCTCGTGCAGGATGTCGGAGGCCGGTGTGATGGGGTACGAGCCCAGGTAGAGCGGCAGATCGGCCTGCTTGCTCGCGGCGACCAGCCCGTAGGAGAGGGCCAGATTCCCGGAGATATTGCGGTAGGTGCCGGTGGGGAACGCCTTGCTCGCCGGCGCGACCTCGTAGGAGACCGCGAAGTCCTCGGTCGTCTCGCCGAAGTTCCAACCCGCCCTGAACGCCGCGATGTTCGCCTCGGCGATCTGTGGCTTCTTGGCGAACTTGCTGCGCAGGAAGGTCTCGGTGCCCTCGGTCGGCCGGTGGTACATCCAGCTCAGGAGCCCCAGCGCGAACATGTTCTTGGAGCGCTCGGCCTCCTTGCGGGAGAGTCCGTACTCCTTGAGCGCCTCGATGGTGAGTGTCGTCAGCGGCACCGGGTGGACGCGGTAGGCGTCCAGCGAGCCGTCGTCCAGGGGCGAGGCGTCGTAGCCGACCTTGGCCATCGCCCGCTTCGCGAATTCGTCGGTGTTGACGATGATCTCGCCGCCGCGCGGCACATCGGCGATATTCGCCTTGAGGGCGGCGGGGTTCATGGCGACCAGCACGTTCGGCGCGTCGCCCGGGGTGAGGATGTCGTGGTCTGCGAAATGCAGCTGGAAGCTGGATACGCCCGGGAGGGTTCCGGCAGGCGCCCGGATCTCGGCGGGGAAGTTCGGAAGTGTGGAGAGGTCGTTGCCGAACGACGCGGTCTCCGAGGTGAACCTGTCACCTGTGAGCTGCATACCGTCACCGGAGTCACCCGCGAAGCGGATGATCACCCGGTCCAGTCGACGGATTTCCTTCTCGCCGGCGGGCCTGCGCTGCTCGCCGACGAGAGCCTCATCGGACTCGTCATCGGCCTGCTCGGCTGGGCTACTGACCTGGCTGGTCACTGAACTGGACCTCCCTCGAGGCGGCGGTTCGGGCCCGGTCGGCCCACCGGCCGTCCCAATGCCACCCTACGTCCGTAAGGGCGGCCTTCCCTGGACCGCTCATATGCCGGACGTCTTTTTGAGACGCTCTGATGCCCTGGTTTGCCATGCTCCGCTCCGCCCCCCGGGTCCGTGGGTAAAGACGCTCCCTGTCCATTATTTGGTTCTGGGTCTGCCGCTCCACTCAATAACTGACAGAGTGTCAGTCAATTAGGAGTTCAGGTAGGTCAGCACCGCCAGTACACGCCGATGATCCCCGTCACTGGGGGAGAGTCCGAGCTTCAGGAAGATATTGCTGACATGCTTCTCGACCGCGCCGTCGCTCACCACGAGCTGCTTGGCGACCGCGGAGTTCGTCCGGCCCTCGGCCATGAGACCAAGGACTTCGCGCTCGCGCGGCGTGAGCCCGGCCAGCACATCCTGCTTACGGCTCCGGCCCAGCAGCTGCGCCACCACCTCGGGGTCCAGCGCGGTACCGCCCCGCGCCACCCGGACCACGGCGTCCACGAACTCACGCACCTCGGCGACCCGGTCCTTGAGCAGATAGCCCACGCCGCGGCTGCTGCCCGCGAGCAGCTCGGTGGCGTACCGCTCCTCGACGTACTGCGAAAGGACCAGTACCCCGACCCCGGGATGTTCCTTGCGCAGCCGCACCGCCGCCCGTACGCCCTCATCCGTATGAGTGGGCGGCATCCGCACGTCCGCGACCACCACATCCGGCAGCGCGTCCTGCGCGGCCAGGTCGGCGACCGTCTTGATCAGCGCATCCGCGTCCCCCACGCCCGCCACGACATCGTGTCCGCGGTCGGTCAGCAGCCGGGTCAGGCCCTCCCGAAGCAGTACTGAGTCCTCGGCGATGACCACCCGCACTCTGTCCTCCACAACCCTGCAGCCCCCATGTCGATGTGCTTCCCACCCCTGCACCTTCCAGCATCCCAGTACTCGGACCGGATTGCGGGGTATTCAGCCTCGTGGGGGACCGTCCCGGACGAAGTCTGGGGGAGTCTGGGGTTCGGGCGCGGGGCTCGGGGGCCGGGGCTCGGGGCCTCGGGCCGGGGAGCCCCGACGTGGGGCAGGAACTCTCGGGTCAGCCGCGACGTGGGGCAGGAACTCTCGGAGTCAGCGACGTGGGGCAGGAACTCTCGGGGTCAGCCGCGCCAGGGAAGCTCGGCCGTCACGGTCGTCGGGCCACCGACCGGTGAGTCCACGGCCAGGATTCCGTCCACGGCGTCCAGTCGCTCGGCCAGACCCGCGAGGCCGGTGCCGGCCGAGGTGTCCGCGCCGCCCCGGCCGTCGTCCGTGACCTGCAGCATCAGCCGGTCCTGGGAGCGCCAGACATCCACCGTGGCACGGCCTGCCTGCGCGTGCTTGCTGACGTTCTGGAGCAGCTCGGAGACGGTGAAGTACGCGATGCCCTCGATGGCGGGGGCCGGCCTGGCGGGCAGGTCCACCTCCACGCTCACCGGGACTGTGCAGCGTGAGGCGACGGAGGAGAGCGCGGCGTCCAGTCCGCGGTCGGTCAGTACGGCGGGATGGATGCCGCGGGCAAGATCGCGCAGCTCCTGCAAGGCCACCTTCACCTCGCCGTGGGCCTCGTCCACCATGCGGGCGGCAGCGTCCGGATCCTCGAGCAGCTTCTCCTTGGCGAGACCGAGGTCCATGGCGAGTGCGACCAGGCGGGCCTGTGCGCCGTCGTGCAGATCGCGTTCGATACGGCGCAGATCGGCGGCCGCCGTGTCGACGACCACGCCGCGGTCCGACTCCAGCTCGACGACGCGCGTGGCGAGCCTGGAGGGCCCGAGGAGCCCGGCGACCAACACCCGGTCCACGCTCACCAGGCCGCGCATGAGCCAGGGGGTGGCGAGCGTGAGGACCAGGCCGATCAGGCTGGTCACGGCGAGCTCGAAGGGCTCGTCCAGGTAGAAGTTGCGCGTGCCGTCGCCGTACACCTGCAGGCCGTCCTGGCCGGCGTACAGCGGGAAGACCCAGTGGTACAGCGGGTAGAGCAGCAGGGTCCAGCCGGTCACCCAGAAGGTCAGCGAGACGCAGAAGGCGAAGACCGCCCACGGGAAGTGCAGTACCGCGTAGATCAGATGCCGCCAGGATGCCCCGCTCTTGAGGACCGCGCCGACCCAGGGCATCAGCCCGCTCTTCTTGCCGCGCAGGGGCGCGGGGTCGGCGACGTCGAGGCCCAGCAGGGTGCGGGCCCGAGCGCGCTCCAGCGCGCCGAGTCCGCGGCAGCCGACCAGACCGGCGGCCAGGACCGGGATCCCGAGGAAGGTGACGAGCAGCCCCGCACCGAGCGAGACGGTGGTGATCGCGAAGGTGAAGAACACGATGCTCATCGGGAGGCTCAGCAGCAGATAGCCGAACTCGCGCCACGTGCGGCCCTCGAGCGGTGCGCGCAGCGCGGGGGGGATGAAGTGGTCCCGGGTCTCCGGTCGGTAGTCCGTGGCCATCGATGTCGTCCGTTCTGCGATGCGGGCTGTCATGACTCAAGGCTGCTGCGGCCGCGGGCCGCACACCATGAGGGCGGTTCCCGTCTTGGGGCGGGGGTTTTCCCCACCATGGGGGTGTGTGGAGGCGGTCGGGGCGGGGCGGACCGGCACCCCGGCGCCGCCCCCGGCACCCCGGCGCTGTTTCCGCGCGCCGTGCTGCCCCCGTCAGCGTTTGCCGCTGCCGCTGCCGCTGCCGCTGCCGCTGCCGCTGCCGCGCTCCCGCCACGGCAGCTCCGCCGTGACCACGGTCGGCCCACCGACCGGTGAGTCCAGCACGAAGAGCCCGTCCACCGCGCCCAGCCGCTCGGCCAGACCCGCCATGCCCGTACCGCCGTCCAGTGACGCACCGCCGCGTCCGTCGTCCTGGACCTGGATCAGCAGCCGGTCGTTCGCCCGCCAGACATCCACCGAGACGTTCTTCGCCTGCGCGTGCTTGCTGACGTTCTGGAGCAGCTCGGAGACGGTGAAGTACGCGATGCCCTCGATCGCCTCGGCCGGGCGCTCCGTCAGATCGACGGTCACCTTCACCGGGGCCGTGCAGCGTGAGGCGACGGAGGAGAGCGCGGCGTCCAGTCCGCGGTCGGTCAGTACGGCGGGATGGATGCCGCGGGCAAGATCGCGCAGCTCCTGCAAGGCCACCTTCACCTCGCCGTGGGCCTCGTCCACCATGCGGGCAGCAGCGTCCGGATCCTCGAGCAGCTTCTCCTTGGCGAGACCGAGGTCCATGGCGAGTGCGACCAGGCGGGCCTGTGCGCCGTCGTGCAGATCGCGTTCGATACGGCGCAGATCCGCCGCTGCCGTGTCGACGACCACACCCCGGTCCGACTCCAACTCGGCGACACGGCGCTCCAGTTCGTCGGAGGGGGAGAGCAGGCCGCGCACCATCGCACGGTCGGCGTTGGCCAGTGAGCGTGCGACGAAGGGGAGTACGGGCCAGAGCACGAACAGGCTCACCAGCGTGATCGTGAAGCTCAGCACACCCCAGGGCAGCCGGATGAAGGAGTACAGCACCGACCGCCACGCCACCGGGTCCTTCAGGCCCACCCATAGCCAGGAGACGAGTCTGTCGCGGCGCTGGGATCCGTGCAGGGACCCGTGCAACGGGCTCGGCTCGTCCATCCGTACGCCGAGCAGCGCGCGGGCCCGGGCCCGCTCCGCCTTGCCGAGGCGGCGCGCGCCCGCGAGGCCGAGGGCGAGGAGCGGCAGACCGATCACCGTCACCGACAGTGCCACCCCGGTGAAGATCGTGAACGCCACGTAAACAAACCCGATCAGGGCGATCGGCAGATTGGCGAGGAGATGCGCGACCTCCGTCCAGGTGTGGCGGCCGAAGGCGAAGCGCGCGGGTGGCAGCCGGTCGTTGTCGGGAACGGTGATGCTTGCGGTCATACGCCCCACCCTGCCGGGCCGGGTCGCCGCACGCCATGGGGTACATGGGTGGGATGAAGTAGGGATAACCCCACCCGATGCGAGACGCGACTGCTTACCGTCGCTTTAGCAGGGCCTAGACTCGCGTGCGTATAGATCGTCGTACAGATCGTCGAATAGATCACCTAGATCACCTAGATCACCTGGATCACCAACGAGGTCAGGGAGCGAGGGGCGGACGTGCCGGAACCGACCGTGGCCGTGCTCGCGGCGGACCACTTCGCCAGCTATTTCGAGAGCTATTCGGTCGTCGGACTGCTCGCGCTGATCGGCGTGCTGTTCGTCGCCGTGGCCTTCGGGGCGGGGCGGCTGCTGCGGCCTGTGGTGCCGACGCCGGAGAAACTGCTGACGTACGAATGCGGAGTGGACCCGGTGGGCGAGGGCTGGGCGCACACCCAGGTCCGCTACTACATCTATGCCTTTCTGTACGTGATCTTCGCCGTCGACTCGATCTTCCTCTTCCCGTGGGCGACGATCTTCGCCGCCGCCGGATACGGCGCGACGACACTCGTGGAGATGTTCATCTTCCTCGGCTTCCTGGCCGTGGGACTGCTCTACGCATGGAAGAAGGGCGTCCTGACATGGGCGTGACCCCGGAGATCTCTTCGAACCCGGAGATCGCTTCGACCCCGGCGACTTCGGCGACCCCGGCGACTCCGGAGCTCCTGCCGGAGCCGAAGCGCCTCGGCGTTCTTTCGCGCCTGGCCCCGGAACCCATGAAGGTGGTCCTCAATTGGGGGCGCCGCTACAGCCTCTGGGTCTTCAACTTCGGGCTCGCCTGCTGTGCGATCGAGTTCATCGCCGCCTCGATGGCGCGCCACGACTTCATCCGGCTCGGCGTGATCCCCTTCGCGCCCGGCCCGCGTCAGGCGGACCTGATGGTCGTCTCGGGCACAGTGACGGACAAGATGGCGCCTGCGGTGAAGCGCCTGTACGAGCAGATGCCCGAGCCCAAGTACGTCATCTCCTTCGGCGCCTGCTCCAACTGCGGCGGCCCGTACTGGGATTCGTACTCCGTGACCAAGGGCGTCGACCAGATCATCCCGGTCGATGTGTATGTGCCCGGCTGCCCGCCCCGTCCCGAGGCGCTGCTGCAGGGCATCCTGATGCTGCAGGAGAAGATCGCGCGCGAGTCGCTCGGCGAGCGGTACTCCGCACGTCCCTCTGCCGCTGCTCTGCAGAGCGGCCTGGTGCGGCCGCCGGCCGCGCCGTCCTCGGCCTCGGCCACGTCCTCGGCCTCGGCCACGGCTCCGGCGCCGGCGCCGGAGGAGAGTGCCGAGTGACCACCACCGCCTACGACCGCCTTCCGGAAGCCGCCGCCGAGATCTTCGGCGAGGGGACCACCGCCGAGCGGACGTACGACCTGCTCACGGTCGACGTCCCCGTCGGCTCCTGGATCGCCGCGCTCGAGATCGCCCGCGACAAGCTGGGCTGCACCTACTTCGACTGGCTGAGCGCGGTCGACGAACCGGGTACGGGCTTCCGGGTCTGCGCCCATGTCGTGTCTCTCGAGGGCCGGAGCGTACGCCGCCTGCTGGTGCGCACCACCGTCCCGCACGAGGCTCCCGAACTCCCGTCCGCCGTCGAGATCTACGCGGGCGCCGCCTGGCACGAGCGCGAGACGCACGAGATGTTCGGCATCTCCTTCACCGATCACCCGCACCTGGTCCCGCTGCTCCTGCCGGACGGCTTCGAGGGCCACCCGCTGCGCAAGGACTTCGTCCTGGCGGCCCGGGTCGTGAAGGCATGGCCGGGCGCGAAGGAGCCGGGGGAGTCGGAGCACGGCGGCCCCAAGCGCCGCCAGATGCTCCCGCCCGGCGTCCCGGACCCGAACGAATGGGGCCCCCTCAAGGGTCAGCTCCCCCCGGCCGCTGCCCGCCCGGCGAGGTCGGCGCGCACGGCCGCCACCGGCGCCACCGGCGACCGCCCGCCTCGTCGCGCCCGTAGCGTCTCCGAGGGCTCGGCGTCCCAGACACCGGAGGCGACGACGACTCCCGAGGCTCCGGCAACGCTTCGTCGTGCCCGGAGCGCGTCGGAGGGCTCGGCGACGCAGCGGACTGCGACGACGGAGGAGAAGCAGGGGACAGAGGCGACGGAGGGCAAGCCCGCGACGCCCCAGGCCCCCGCGACGCCCGAGGCCCTCGTGACGCCCGAGGCCCCCGCGGTGCCCAGCGAGCCCGAGGCGCCCTCCCCGCAGTCGGCGCAGGTGCCCCGCGGTTCGGACGCCCCCTGGCACAAGCCGCGCCCCGCCTTCGACGACGCAGCCGCACCCGAGGCTCCCGCACCCGAAGGCCCGGCACCCGAGGCTCCCGCACCTGAGGGCCCCGCACCTGAAGGCCCGGCACCCGAGGCTCCCGCGGCGGCGGATGAAGCCGCCCCAACCAAGCCCGCCTCGCCCGAACCCACCCCGCCCGAGACCGACGAATCCGCACCCGACTCGGCCGAACGCCCCGGAGGAGACGCGTGAATGACGCTCTCGACGTCGCCACCCGGCTGGTCATCATCTTCGCCGTGTTCCTCGTCCTTCCCCTTGTCATCGGGCAGACCGAGCACAAGGTGATGGCCCATATGCAGGGCCGCCTCGGCCCCATGTACGCGGGCGGTTTCCACGGCTGGGCCCAGCTCGTCGCGGACGGCGTGAAGTTCGCGCAGAAGGAGGACGTGGTCCCGGCCAACGCCGACCGCCGGATCTTCCAACTCGCCCCCGCCGTCGCCCTCCTTCCGTACCTCCTCGTACTGGTCGCGATCCCGATCGGCCCGAGCGAGGGCGCGGTTGGGATGGTCGTCGACGCGGGCATCTTCTTCGTGCTCGCCGTGATGGGTGTCGGGGTGCTCGGCTCGCTGATGGCGGGCTGGGCTTCGGCCAATAAGTTCTCCCTCCTCGGCGGTCTCCGTACCGCCGCGCAGCTGCTGGCGTACGAGCTGCCGATGCTGCTGACCGCCGCCTCCGTCGCCATGGCGGCCGGCACCGTCTCGCTGCCCGGCATCCTGAACGCCTTCGAGTGGTGGTGGCTGCCCTGGCAGATCGTGGGCGCCCTGGTCTTCTTTGTCGCGGGCCTCGCCGAACTCCAGCGCCCGCCCTTCGACATGCCGGTCGCCGACTCCGAGATCATCTTCGGTGCCTACACCGAGTACACCGGCCTCCGTTTCGCGCTGTTCCTGCTTGCCGAATACGCGGGCATCGTCGTCCTGTGCAGTCTGACCACCGTCCTTTTCCTGGGCGGCTGGCACGGCCCGTTCGGGGCCGACGGCCTCGGCTGGGTCTGGACCCTGCTCAAGACGGCCGTGCTCGCCTTCGTCGTCATCTGGCTGCGCGTGAGCTATCCACGCATGCGCGAGGACCAGCTGCAGAAACTTGCCTGGACCACACTCGTCCCGCTCGCCCTCGCCCAGATCGCCCTCACCGGCATCGTGAAGGTGGTGATCCAGTAATGCCTCCGATCCCCGGATCCGGCCTCGCGAAGGGCCTCGCCGTCACCCTGCGGACGATGACGAAGAAGACCGTCACCGCGCAGTACCCGGACACCCCGCCCGAACTCCCGCCCCGCACCCGCGGCGTGATCGGTCTGTTCGAGGAGAACTGCACGGTCTGCATGCTCTGCGCCCGTGAGTGCCCCGACTGGTGCATCTACATCGACTCCCACAAGGAGACGGTCCCGGCCGCGGCCCCCGGCGGCCGCGAGCGCAGCCGCAATGTTCTCGACCGGTTCGCCATCGACTTCGCGCTCTGTATGTACTGCGGTATCTGCATCGAGGTCTGTCCTTTCGACGCGCTGTTCTGGTCCCCGGAGTTCGAGTACGCGGAGACGGACATCCGCGAGCTCACCCACGAACGCGACAAGCTCCGCGAGTGGATGTGGACGGTGCCCGCGCCGCCCGCGCTCGACCCGGCCGCCGAGGAGCCGAAGGAGCTCGGCGCCGCCCGCAAGGCGGCCGAGAAGCTCGCGGCCGCGCAGGCGGAGGCCAACGAGGCACCGGCCGCCCCGTCCGACGGCACGACCCGGACCGACGGCACCACCACCCGGGGAGCCGGGGGCACCCCGCCGTCCGACGGCACCCCGTCGGCCTCGCCGCCCGCGGGCGAGGGAGGCCCGGCATGATGCTCGCCGCAGCCGAAACCCATGGCTTCCTCTCCCCGACCGGCGTCGAGATCCTCTTCGCCCTCGTCGGCCTCGCCACCCTCGGCGCGGCCGTCATGGCCGTCACGACGAAGCAGCTGGTGCACGCAGCCCTCTGGCTGGTCGTTGCGCTCGGCGGCCTCGCCGTCGAGTACCTGCTGCTGACGGCGGAGTTCATCGCCTGGGTGCAGGTCCTGATCTACGTCGGTTCCGTGGTCGTCCTCCTTCTCTTCGGGCTGATGCTCACCAAGGCCCCCATCGGCCGCTCCCCGGACGCCGACTCCGGAAACCGCTGGGTCGCCCTCTCCGTGGCCATCGCCGCCGCGGGCTCCCTGGTCTGGATGGTCGTGGACGCGTTCCGTACGACCTGGATCGACCTGGACGGACCGGCCCAGGGCTCCACCCAGGTGGCCGGCCAGATCCTCTTCCGGCACTGGGTACTGCCTTTCGAGGCGCTCTCCGTACTGCTGCTCGCCGCCCTCGTCGGCGCGATCGTCCTGTCCCGCAAGGACGCCAAGGACCCCGAGGGGAAGAGCTGATGCACCTCGCCTATCCCGCCGTGCTCGCCGTCCTCCTCTTCAGCGTGGGGCTGTACGGAGTACTCGCACGCCGCAACGCGATCCTTGTCCTGATGTCCGTCGAGCTGATGCTCAACGCCGTCAACCTCAACCTCGTCGCCTTCGACGTCTGGCTGCGCGACACCCTGCACGCCGGCCAGGCACTCACCCTCTTCACCATCGCCATCGCCGCCGCGGAGATCGGCATCGGCCTGGCGATCGTCCTGACGGTCTACCGCAACCGCGGAAGCTCGGACGTCGACAGACTCCGCGACACCGCCGAGGGCCCCCACGACACCCCTGACGCCTCCGACGCCTCCGACGCGACCGCCACGGCGAAGAAGGCGGAGGCCACCGCGTGACCACTACGACCCTCGCCGTCCTCGTCCCCCTCCTTCCGTTCCTGGGCGCTGCTGCCGGACTATTGCTCGGCCGCACCGCCCCCGGTTTCGTACGGCCCCTGGCCGTCCTGCCGACACTCGCCGCAGCCGCCATCGCCGTCGTCGTCGCGATCCGCCAGGGTGGGGGGAAGGCGATCGAGGCCTCGACCCAGCTCACGCCCACCGGGTCGGTCCCGATCGACCTCGCCCTCTACCTCGACGGATTCGCGGTCCTCGTCGCCGTGCTGGTCGGGGTCGTCGCGTCCTGTGTGCAGATCTACTCGACGGGCTATCTCCGCGGCGACCCGCGCTATCCCTCGTACGCGGCTCTCGTCTCCCTCTTCACCTCCGCGATGCTGCTCGTCGTCTACTCCGGCGACCTGATGGTGCTCCTGGTCGGCTGGGAGATCATGGGCATCTGCTCCTACTTCCTCGTCGGCCACTACTGGGAGACGCCCGAGGCACGAGCCGCCTCCCTCAAGGCCTTCCTGGTCACCAAGCTCGGCGATGTCCCCTTTCTGATCGGTCTGTTCGCGCTCGCTGCCGACGCCGGCACGTTCCAGATCACCGGGATCCTCGGCTCCGTCGCGGCCGGTGGCATCCAGCACCCCACCCTCGTCGCGCTGCTGCTCCTCGCGGGTGTGGCGGGCAAGTCGGCGCTGTTCCCGCTGCACACCTGGCTGCCCGACGCGATGGCGGGCCCCCCTCCCGTCTCCGCGCTGATCCACGCCGCGACGATGGTCGCGGCCGGTATCTACTTCGTGGCCCGGCTCCTTCCCGTCTTCGCCGCCTCCGCGGCAGCTCTCACCGTCCTCGCCGTGATGGCCGCGGTCACCATGGTCGGCTCGGGGCTCGCGGCCCTCGCCCAGGACGACATCAAGCGCGTCCTCGCCTACTCGACGATCGGCCAGCTCGGCTATATGTCGGGTGCCCTGGCCGTCGGTGACCGTGGTGCCGCCGTCTTCCACCTCATGTCTCACGGAGCGTTCAAGGCACTGCTCTTCCTTGCCGCCGGAGTGATCATCCATGCCTCCGGCACCAACTCGCTCGCCACCATGTCCCGGATGAGCGGCCTCGCGAAGCGCGTTCCCGACGCCTACTGGACGATGACCGTCGCCCTGCTCGCGCTCGCCGCGATCCCTCCCTTCGCCGGCTTCTTCTCCAAGGAAGCCGTCCTCGTGGCCGCCGAGCACGCCGCGCTCGGCGAAACCGATATCGCACCCGGGGCCGCGGGGTGGCTGGTGCTCGTCGCCGGACTGCTGACCGCCCTCCTCACCGCCGCATACGCGACCCGCCTCTGGCTGCTCACCTTCCGCGGCCGTGGAGCCGAAGCCCCCGACCACGGCCGACAGCCCATCACCATGAACGCCGTGCTCTGGGTTCTCGCCATCCCCTCACTCGGTTTCGGGCTGACCTTGACCTACATCGACGATTGGTTCGACGGCCACAGCCTCACCCCGACCGTCACCACCGCCGTACTCGGCACCGGTGTCGCGCTCGTCGGCGGACTGATCACCTACGGCGCCTGGCGCGCCGTGCGGTTCCGGCAGGACGCCGCCCGTACGCCCATGGGCGTCGTCGCCGCCCACCCGGACGCCGCGCCGTTCGTTTCCGAGGCCGAGGCCATTGCCGCCCACACCGCTGCGTTCGGCGATCTCGCGGCGGCCCCCGATCCGAGCGACCCTGGCCGCCTCCTGCTCGGCCCGCTCCACCGCCACGCCGCGGCCGGCTTCCACGTCGACGCCGTCTACTCCGCTCTGTTCGTACGTCCCGTCCGGGCTGCCGCCCAGCTGGTCCGCTTCCTCGACCGCGAGGTCGTCGAGACGTACGTACGCGGCGCGGGCACCGGCCCCCGCTGGCTCGGCGCCGCCGTCCGCCGCGCCCAGACCGGAAATGTGCAGACCTACCTCGGTGCGCTGCTCGCCGGTTCCGTCGCCCTGGCGATCGCCGCCGTCGTCCTTGCCAACGTCAACGCCGGATCGTGAGCCGTGATCGATATCAGCGCGTCCGTGATGCAGTTCCTTCTCGTGTTCATCGTCGTCGGCCCGCTCGTCGGCGCCGCGGCCGCGCTCCTGCCCGCCCCGCCCGGGCTGCGCGGCAAGAGCCCGGACCAGGCGGTCCTGCGCCACGGCGTGACCGTCACCGGCGTGATCCTCGTCGCCGCGATCGTTCTGGCCCTCGGCTTCGACCATGGCCACCCGTCCAAGATGCAGGCCACGACGGACATCAGCTGGATCGCCGCACTCGATGTGCGGATCCACTTCGGCATTGACGGCATTTCACTCCCCCTTGTCGTCCTGACCGCGCTGCTGACCTTCCTCTGCGCGCTGTACAGCTACTTCAAGATGCCTTCGGGCCCGTCCCCGAAGGCCTTCGTCGCGCTGCTGCTCGTCCTCGAATCCGGGACTCTCGCGACCTTCGCCGTCCTCGATCTGCTGCTCTTCTTCCTGGCCTTCGAGATGGTCCTCATCCCGATGTACTTCCTCATTGCCCGCTGGGGCGGCGAGGCGCGGCAGTCCGCCGCCTGGAAGTTCATCCTCTACACGCTGCTCGGCTCCGTCGTGATGCTGCTCGGCCTGCTGCTGATCGGGCTGAAGACCGGCACCTTCGACATGGTGGCACTCGCCACTGACAACGGCCGTGGGCTCAGCGTATCCGTGCAGGTCATCGCGGTTTTGGCGATCGGGATCGGCCTCGCCGTGAAAACTCCGATGTGGCCGCTGCACAGCTGGCTCCCGGACGCCCACACCGCGGCGCCGACCGTCGGCTCCGTCCTCCTCGCGGGCGTGCTGCTCAAGATGGGTACGTATGGATTTGTCCGTATCCTGCTCCCCATCGCCCCCGACGGCATGCAGACCTTCGCGCCGTATCTCGCCGCCTTCGCCGTCGCCGGCATCGTCTACGGATCCCTCGCCTGCCTCGCACTCGCCAAGCAGGGTGCGGGCGGCGATCTCAAGCGCCTGATCGCATACTCCTCCGTCGGCCACATGGGCTTCGTGCTCCTCGGCATCGCCACGTTGACCCCCACCGGCGTCAACGGCGCGCTCTTCGCCAACATCGCCCACGGCCTCATCACCGGCCTGCTCTTCTTCCTGGTCGGAGCGCTCAAGGACCGCTACGGCACGGCCGACCTCGACACCCTCGCCGGCGCAACCGGCGCCGCGCTCTACGGCCGCGCCCCGCGCCTCGGTGGCTTCCTCGCCTTCGGCGCCGTCGCCTCCCTCGGGCTGCCGGGCCTGGCCGGATTCTGGGGCGAGATGCTCGCGATGTTCGGTGCCTTCCGCCCCGCCGACGGGCTCAGCCGCCCCGCCTTCCTCACCTTCATGGCGATCGCCGGCTTCGGCACACTGCTCACCGCCGCGTACCTCCTCGTCGTCGTACGCCGTGTCTGCATGGGCGCGAAGCCCGCCGAGGAGACACCGGACCTCGCCGACATCCAGACGTACGAATTCGCCGCCTGGACCCCGCTCGTCGCCCTCACCGTCCTCGCCGGACTGTGGCCCGCGGTCCTCCTCGGCCTCACCGACCCGGCCGTGCAGAAGCTCCTCGCAGGAGGCAAGTCGTGACCGTGGCAGCCGACAGCGTCACCAGCCTCGTCCAGTCCGTCGACTGGCTCACGATCGCGCCGCCCACCATCACCGCGGTGGTCGCCCTGATCGTGCTCGTCGCCGACCTCTTCGTACCCGAGAGGCGCAAGCCGCTGCTCGGCGTCGTCGCGATCGCCGGCCTCGTCGCCGCCCTCACCCTCCTGCCGCTGCGCAAGGGCAACCGCGCGACGTTCTGCCTCACGACGGACGCCGACGCCTGCAGCTACACCGCCGATCACTTCGCGCTGGTCATCCAGTTCCTGGTGCTTGGGGGCGCGCTGCTCACCGGGCTGCTGTCGTTCCACGACACCAGGAGGAAGCTTCCCGCAGGGGAGTTCTGGTTCCTGCTGCTCTCCTCCGCGGCCGGCGCCGCCCTGCTGCCCGCCTCGCGCGACCTCGCCACCCTCGTCGTCGCCCTCGAGGTCGCGTCGCTGCCCGCCTTCGCGCTCGTCGGCCTCAGGCGCGGAGACCGGCTCTCCAGCGAAGCAGCCCTGAAGTTCTTCCTCTCCTCGGTCACCGCGACTGCTGTGATGCTCCTCGGCGTGAGCTTCGTGTACGCCGCGACGGGCACCCTCCATCTCACGCAGGTCGCCGCCGGACTCGACAACGTCCCCGGTCAGCTGGGCACCCTCGCCAAGGCAGGCGTTGCCCTGACCCTCGTCGGCTTCGCCTTCAAGACTGCCGCGGTTCCCTTCCACTTCTGGGTCCCCGACACCTATGTGGGCGCCCCGCTGCCCGTCGCCGCGTATCTCTCCGTCGTCGGAAAGGCGGTCGGGTTCTCCGGCCTCATCCTGGTGACGGTCATCGCGTTCCCCGCTTACGCCGACGTCTGGGGTCCGGCCATCGCCGTCCTCGCCGGTCTCACCATGACGGCGGGCAATGTCGCGGCGCTGCGTCAGTCGGCCACGCGCGCGTGGAGCGCGGTACGCCTGCTGGCCTGGTCCTCCGTGGCGCAGGCCGGCTACCTCCTGGTGCCGATCGCGGCCGCGGCGTACTCCAGCGACGACCAGATCGGCGCGACCGTCGCGTACGCCCTGATGTACGCCGTGGTGAACCTCGGGGCCTTCGCGGTCGCGGCGCTCGTGGCCCGTACGAAGCCGCTGAACCGGATCTCCGACTACCGCGGCCTCTACGCCACCCGACCGCTCGTCGCCCTCGCCATGGGCTTCTTCCTGCTCTGCCTCGCCGGTCTGCCGCCCGGCATCATCGGCCTGTTCGCCAAGGTGACCGTCTTCTCCTCGGCCGTCGAAGCGGGCCTCGGCTGGCTGGCCGTCGTCATGGCCATCAATGTCGTGATCGCCCTCTACTACTACCTGCAGTGGACGGCGATCCTCTTCCGCGCTCCGGAGGCTGTCGCGGAGACCGCCGAAGAGGGTGCCGAGACGGCCGAACCGGTCCGCAGCAGCGCCCCGACGCCGGTCACTGTCGCCATCGTCCTGACCGCCGTCGTCGGTGTCGTCCTCTCCGGCTACCCCCAGCTGGTTCTTCGATTCGCTGCGACCAGCCTGTTCTGAGCGCCACCCGAACGGCCCAGCCCAGGGCCGGGCGCACAAGGGAACTCGCCTCCTTCGCCTGGCGTTGACCAGTAGAGAAGGGTCCACTGAAGAGTGGAGCAGCACCACGCAAAGGGTCCCCTGCCGCACCATTTGGAGGGCGTACCGTGCACCGCCGGCACAATGGGCTGAAGACCGCCGTACTCCTCGGGGGACTGTCCGCACTCATCCTCGTCATCGGCAGCTTCTTCGGCCGTACGGGCCTGCTCGTCGCGCTCCTCGTGGCGCTCGGCACCAATGCGTACGCCTACTGGAACAGCGACAAGCTGGCGCTGCGGGCCATGCGCGCCCGCCCCGTCAGCGAATTCGAGGCACCCGCGCTCTATCGCATCGTCCGCGAGCTGTCGACCGCCGCCCGCCAGCCCATGCCCCGCCTCTACATCTCGCCGACCCAGGCCCCCAATGCCTTTGCCACCGGCCGCAACCCGCGCAATGCCGCGGTCTGTTGCACCGAGGGGATCCTGCGGATCCTCGACGAACGCGAGCTGCGCGGCGTCATCGGCCACGAGCTGAGCCATGTCTACAACCGCGACATCCTCATCTCCTCGGTCGCCGGCGCGCTCGCCTCCGTGGTGATGTTCCTGGTGAACTTCGCCTGGCTGATCCCCATCGGCCGCTCCGACGACGACGAGGGCCCGGGCCTCGTCGGCATGCTGCTGGTCATGATCCTGGGCCCGCTGGCCGCTTCCGTGATCCAGCTCGCCGTCAGCCGTTCGCGCGAGTACGAGGCCGACGCTTCGGGCGCTCAGCTCACCGGCGACCCGCTCGCCCTGGCGAGCGCACTGCGCAAACTCGACGCCGGTACGAAGCAGTTGCCGCTGCCGCCCGAGCCGCGGCTGGAGACTGCGAGCCATATGATGATCGCGAATCCCTTCCGTCCAGGCCAGGGACTCTCCAAAATGTTCTCCACCCACCCACCCATGGCGGAGCGCATCGCCAGACTCGAGCAAATGGCAGGTCACCGCCCGTGAAGACAATCCTGAACGTCATATGGCTGATCCTGTGCGGCTTCTGGATGTTCCTCGGTTACCTGTTCGCCGGACTGCTGCTGTGCATCACCATCATCGGCATCCCCTTCGGGCTGGCCGCGTTCCGTATCGGTGTCTACGCTCTCTGGCCCTTCGGCTACACCGTGGTCGAGCGCCACGACGCCGGCGCGCCGTCCTGCGTCGGCAATGTGCTGTGGCTGGCCCTGGCCGGCTGGTGGCTGGCGCTGGGCCACATCGTCACCGGCATCGCCCTGTTCATCACGATCATCGGCATCCCACTGGCCATCGCCAACTTCAAGCTGATCCCGGTCTCCCTGCTGCCCTTCGGCAAGGAGATCGTCCGCACGGACCAGCCGTTCACCTCTCGGTAGGCCGCGGAGCGGCCCTTCGCCGACCCGCTCTCGTAGCCCGGGCGGTGCCGGGCGGAGTTCCGCGCCCGAACGTGAGGCCTCAGAGCCGGCGCACCCCGTACACCGCCGCGCCCACCGCCAGCACTGCCGCGCCCGCGGCCACGGACGACAGCGGTAGCGCGAAAGCCAGCACCAGGCAACCCACAAGGCCAGTACTCGCCACTACCCGGCTCCGGGAACTCAGCGTCCAGGCCGAGGCGTTGGCGATTGTGTAGTACACCAGCACTCCGAACGACGAAAAGCCGATCGCCCCACGCACATCCGCCGTCGCCGCCATCACAGCGACGACCGCCCCCACGGCCAGCTCCGCACGGTGCGGCACCTGGAACCGCGGGTGCACGGCGGCCAGCGCTTCCGGCAGATGGCCGTCCCGGGCCATCGCCAGCGTCGTACGGGAGACGCCGAGAATCAGCGCGAGCAGAGACCCGAGCGCCGCCACCGCGGCCCCCACCCGAACGACGGGCGCCAGCCACTGGGCGCCCGCCGCTCGTACGGCATCGGAGAGCGGAGCAGTAGCCCGCCCCAAATCACCGGCTCCCAGCACAGAGAGGACGGAGACCGCGACGCACACATAGACCACCAGAGCGATGCCCAGCGCCAGCGGGACGGCGCGCGGGATGGTACGTGCCGGGTCGCGCACCTCCTCGCCCAGCGTGGCGATCCGCGCGTACCCGGCGAAGGCGAAGAACAGCAGCCCCGCCGCCTGCAGCACCCCGCCGGCCGAGGCGTCCGCGCCCACGTCCAGCCGTTCGAAGTCCGCAGCCCCCGACCCGAGGGAGACCACCACGACCGCAGCGAGGACCGCCAGAACCACAGCCACGATCGCCCGCGTCAGCCACGCCGACTTCTGAATGCCCCCGTAGTTCACGGCAGTCAGCGCCACCACCGCGGCGACCGCCACCGCGTGCGCCTGCCCCGGCCACGCATAGGCCCCGACCGTCAGCGCCATCGCCGCACACGATGCCGTCTTTCCCACGACGAATGCCCAGCCCGCCAGATACCCCCAGAACGCGCCGAGCCGCTCCCGTCCGTACACGTAGGTCCCGCCGGATGCCGGATACAGGGCGGCGAGCCTTGCCGACGACATGGCGTTGCAGTACGCGACCACCGCGGCCAGCGCCAGGCCGAGCAACAGCCCCGACCCGGCAGCACTGGCCGCCGGGCCCAGCGCCACGAAGATGCCCGCCCCGACCATCGACCCCAGCCCGATCACGACCGCGTCGAAGACTCCCAGTGACCGCCGCAACCCCTGTGCCATGCGTCGCAGGCTACTGATCTCCGCAACCACGCCGCATCCGGCGTGCGTCCTCCACGACAACACCGTAGGAAAGGCAGGTTCACGGCATGGGAATCATCAGCTGGCTCATCCTCGGACTGCTTGCCGGGGCCATAGCCAAGATCCTGCTCCCGGGACGCGACCCGGGTGGCCTGATCGGCACCACTCTCATCGGTATCGCCGGCGCCTTCACCGGCGGCTGGATATCGGCCCGCTTCCTGGACCGGCCGATCACCAATGAGTTCTACGACGGCGCCACTTGGGCCGCGGCCATCGGCGGCGCGCTCGTCCTGCTGATCGCCTACCGGATCCTGTTCGGCCACTCCCGCTCGCGCTAGCCCGGCGCCGCCCGGGCCCTGCATGGTCCGCGTCCGGACGTGGCCCGGACGCGAACCCGGACGTGGGCCCGGACGCGAACCCGGACGTGGGCCCGGACACGAACCCGGACGCGAACCCGGACGCGGACGCGCACCACGGACTCGGACCCGGCTCGAACCGGAGCCCGCCCCAGGTCCGCTCAGTCCGGCAGTCCGGTCTCCCGCAGGGTGATGTTCAGACGTCCACCGCTCATCCCCGTCGCCGGGTCGGCCGTCCCCGCGTACACCTTCGGCACCCCGTGGTACGCGAAGCGCGACGGGCCTCCGAAGACGAACAGGTCCCCGGAAGCCAGCTCCACATCCGTGTACGGCCGCCCCCGCGTCTCGGTGTTCCCGAACCGGAAGACGCAGCTGTCGCCGATGCTCAGCGACACCACCGGCGCACCGGACCGTTCCTCCCTGTCCCGGTGCATGCCCATCCTCGCCGCGCCGTCATAAAAGTTGATCAGCGCGGTGTCGGGGCTGTACTCGGCGGGGGAGTAACCCTGATCCTCCCCGTACGCCTCGCCCAGCGCCCCACGCCCCAAGTCCACCAGCCAGTCCGGGAATTCGGCGACCCGTGCGCCGTTCACATCGTCCGCGGTACGGGAGTACCGGTACGGCTGCCAGTGCCATCCGACGCACACGGTCTGTACGGACATCACGCCGCCGCCCGGCAGCGCGGTGTGCCGGAGCGGTACGGGACCGCGCGCCCAGCTCCGGCATGCCTCGACCAGTTCCCGCTGCCGGTCCACGGGGAGCCACCCCGGCACATGCACGGCGCCGGGGGCGACGACCGCCCGTTCCCTCGGGAACAGGGTTCCGCTCACGATGCCGCCAGGGCACCTTCGAGCCCGAGGAGCCGCTCCTTGCGCTCAAGCCCGCCGGCGTACCCCCGAAGCGCCCCGTCCGCCCCGATCACCCGGTGGCACGGCCGTACGACCAGCAGCGGATTGCGACCGATCGCCGTTCCCACGGCGCGCACGCCCACCGCCGATGTGCCGACCCGCGCGGCGATCTCCCCGTACGTCGCGGTCTCCCCGTACGGAATCTCCTCCAGTGCCTGCCACACGCGCCGCTGGAACGCCGTCCCGCCGTCGACGTACTCGATCTCGAAGTGCGTCAGCCGGCCCTCGAAGTACGACGTGAGCTGGGTGCCGATCTCCTCGAAGGACTCCGGGGCACGCCGCCACCCGTCCTGGACGACGACGGCGCCCTTCTGTCCGGGCAGTGAGAGCGAGGCGAGTGCGGTGCCGCCCTTCGCCGTGCCGGACGCCTCGCCGACCAGCAGCAATGCGCCCAGCGGGCTGTCGATGGTCGCGTAGACCGTCATGGCTCGTTCCTTCCCTCGCAGCGTGTCCTACGCCCTACGCCTACGAGTCTGCGACCCCGGCCCCGCCGAAGCTGGCGGGATTCGGACGTCACACCCGCACAGGGCGGGGGCGGAGCGACCGAGCCGCTCCGCCCCCGGTCCGCCCGAGGCGCCCCGCCGGAGTCAGCGGTAGTTCACGAACTGCAGCGCGAATTCGAAGTCCTGCCCCTTCAGCAGCGCCTGCACGGCCTGCAGGTCGTCCCGGCTCTTCGAGCTGACCCGCAGCTCGTCACCCTGGACCTGCGCCTTGACGCCCTTCGGGCCCTCGTCGCGGATGATCTTCGCGACCTTCTTGGCGTTCTCCTGGGAGATGCCCTCCTCGATCGAGGCGAAGATCTTGTACTCCTTGCCGGACAACTGCGGCTCGCCCGCGTCCAGCGCCTTCAGTGAGATCCCACGCTTGACCAGCTTGGACTGGAAGACGTCGAGGATGGCGGCGACCCGCTCCTCGGAGTTGGCCTGCATAAGGATCTTCTCGCCGGACCAGGCGATCGACGCCCCGACGTTCTTGAAGTCGTAGCGCTGCGAGATCTCCTTCGCGGCCTGGTTGAGGGCGTTGTCGACCTCCTGCCGCTCGACCTTCGAGACGATGTCGAAACTGGAGTCGGCCATGTCCTGTGGCTCCTTGTATCGGGTGCGTGGAGGCGCGGCCGGAACTGCCCGGACCGCTCCCGCAAGCCTAGCCACCCGCACCCGCCCCGAGTGCTGATCAATCCGGTGGCGAAGCACCCCCGGGCATCAGGTATCGTTTACGTCGTTGCCACGGAGCACCACCCCACAGCGGGTGACTTTCACGGCGACATCCCATGGCGGTGTGCCCGAGTGGCCAATGGGAACGGACTGTAAATCCGTCGGCTCTGCCTACCCAGGTTCGAATCCTGGCGCCGCCACGTGATGACGATGGCCCCCGATCTGCGGAAACGCGGACCGGGGGCCATCGGCGTATACAGGATCGAGCCCGAAGCAGCGGCCCGGCGTACACAGGTCAGCGGCTCACCCCGGCGTACGCCGGTCAGCCGCTCACCCCGGCGCACCTCCCCGTGGACGGCAGGCTGCTCGGCGACCACGCCCCCTCAGTCCGCCAGCCGGAACGCGAGCTCGATCTCCCATTTGGACATGTCCGGCTCCACCCGCGGGTCCGTCAGATACGACTCGATACGGCAGGCCCAGCGCTCAACACCGTCCACCACCGTCATGTCCCACTCCAGGCCCTCCCGCGCCGCCCACTCCCGCAGCTCCGTGATGGTCGCGAACAGCCGGTCGGGATGGCCGGTATGGGTGACCGTCACATAGCGGCCCGCGGGCAGTACCGCGATGCCGATGTCGCCCTCCGGCTCCGGCGCGGAGACGACGGGCATCCCCGCTTCGACCTCCGACTCCCCGTCCATGTCGATGGCGTTGAAGCGGAAGAACGGGGCCCCGTCGAACTCCGCCCCGCGGCTGGTCAGCCAGCCGATCAGTTCCGGCAGTCGGTCCGCGATCACGGCGAAGGCGTCCATTCGTACGGCCCCGCGGACGAAGGCGTACAGCTGCTCCCCGCGCTCCACGACCGTCGGCTGGATCTCAGACATCTGTTTCCTCATGGCAACAAGGACGGTGCGGCGAAAGGGAATTCATCGGAACAGCACCCCGCCGATCAGTTTCCGGCGACGTCTTTGACCGCGACGGTCACCGGCACCGAGCCGCTGATCAGTTCCAGCGTCAGCCCTGCCGTTGCCGGCGACTCCACGAGCTCCGCCAACACGGCCGCCACATCGTCACGCGGCACTGTTCCAGGGCCCGTCGAGGCTTTCAGCTGTACGAGACCGGTGCCCGCGTCGTTCGTCAGCATGCCAGGCCGCAGAATCGTCCACTCGAGTCCGGACTTGGACCGTACGTAGTCGTCCGCGGCGCCCTTCGCCCGCAGATAGACGTCGAACTCCGAGTCGCCCGGGTGCTGGGCGTCGGCGCCCATCGACGACACCACGATGAACCGCCGTACGCCTGCTCGTTCCGCCGCGTCCGCGAAGAGCACCGCGGCGCTGCGGTCCACCGTTTCCTTGCGTGCGGTGCCGCTGCCCGGGCCCGCGCCCGCCGCGAACACCGCCGCTTCGGCGCCCTGCAGCACCGCCGCGACCTCCTCGACCGAGGCCGACTCCAGGTCCAGGAGGACCGGTTCGGCCCCCGCTTCCCGCAGGTCGGCGCCTTGTTCCGGCTTGCGGATGATGCCCGCGACCTCGTGTCCGCGCGCCGAGAGCAGGCGCTCAAGGCGGAGCGCGATCTGACCATGTCCTCCAGCGATGACAATGCGCATGACTACGACGGTACGTCCGAAGCGCGCCGCTCGCTCAGGGACCGGTGTCCGGTCGCGGCTCAGGGACCGGTGTCCGGCCGCCCCTGCCGCGGCAGTTCGAGCGCGACGGCGACCGCCGAGTCGCAGTACTCACGCACCGCGCTGGTACGGGCCACCACCCGCCCGCGGTGAATGACGATCCGGCTGTACGCCAGCGACAGCACGCCCGAGATCCGCTCGCCGCGCACCGCCAGCAGCTCCGCCGGGAAACCGGCCTCCACCCGCACCTCGGGCAGCCCCATCGCCTCCCGGGCGGCCCCGGCCACGGCCCGGTAAGCGTCCTTGGACCGCATCCGGCCCTGCGAGGCCAGCAGATACGCCGCCTCCAGCGGATCCCCGCGGCCCACCGGGTTCGACACGTCCCGCAGCGCCCCGCTGCCCGCCGCGACCCGCACTCCCGCCGCGCGCAGCAGCCGCACCGGTGCGTTGCCCCGGTGTTCCACGGCCCCGCAGCCGCCCTGCGGCACACAGACCACCGTGACGCCGGCCGCCGCGAGCTGGTCGGCGGCCCTGGATGCCGACTCGCGCGGCTGTCGAGCGAGCCCCGCGCACGGCCCGATCACCACTCCCGACCGCAGCCCGCCCGCCATTGCCGCCAGCCGTGCGAGCCGCGCCGGATCGTCGCCGTGGGTGTGCAGGTCGACGGGGCAGCCGTGCTCGGCGGCGACCTCCAGCACCGCCTCCGCGTACCCGGTCGGATCGGGGTCGGCGTCCGGACAGCCGCCCACCACCCCGGCGCCCATCTTCATCGCGTCGCGCAGCATCGCCAGACCGTCAGCCCCGGCGACGCCCGTGAGCAGCCGGGGCACCGCGACGGCCGTCAGATCCGCCAGCCCGCGCAGTGAGCGCCGAGCCTGGAGTACTGCCTCCAGCGGGCCGAGACCCTGCACATCTCCGATCCGTACGTGCGAGCGCAGCGCCGTCGCACCGTGCCCGAGCTGCAGCAGCGCGGCCTCGGTGGCTCGCCGCTGGACATCTTCGGTCTCGTACGAGACGGGGCCGGGGGAGTCGGCGGTGAGCGCGGTGTCGCCATGGGCGTGCGGCTCGGCCGGGGCGGGCAGCAGCAGATAGCCGCGCAGGTCCACGCGGGCGGAGCGCGGGGTGAGGCTGCCCGCGGTGCCGACCGCCTCGATGCGTCCGCCACTGAGCCGTACGTCGACGGTGCGGCCGTCCGTGAGCCGGGCGCTGCACAGGAGCAGCGCAGTGGTGTCCGCGGTGGCGCCGTCGGGGGGCTGCGGCTGGCTGTCGGGCATCGCGCTCCTGCGTGGGGCGGTGGGGCTCGGGCGGCGCGACGAAGGGCAGGATCACGCAGCGTGAGTCGAGCCTAGGGGCGCTCGGAGCGCGCTTCGGGGAGGAGCGCAATAGTCGTACCGGTGTGGCCACGAGTGGCGTACGAGACGGGCGGTGCGGAACCCGGGCTGAGGACCGGGCAGCGGGCCACGAAACGGATTTGGGCGATCGGCGACCGACCGTGTAATGTCTTCATCGCTCGCCCCAATAGCTCAGTCGGTAGAGCGTCTCCATGGTAAGGAGAAGGTCTACGGTTCGATTCCGTATTGGGGCTCTGATGTCGGAGATCCTCACCTTCGGGTGAGGGGATCCGGTATCGAAGCGGTGTAGCTCAGTCGGTAGAGCAAGCGGCTCATAATCGCTGTGTCACCGGTTCAAGTCCGGTCACCGCTACATACAGTAGCCGATTGTGGGGTCGGTCCTCCGATCGGCTACTCTTTTATGCGTTCATCCGTCCATCCGTCCAAGGAGCACTCACGTGGCTGCCACCGACGTCCGCCCGAAGATCACGCTGGCCTGCGTGGAGTGCAAGGAGCGGAACTACATCACCAAGAAGAACCGGCGTAACAACCCGGACCGTCTTGAGATGAAGAAGCACTGCCCGCGCTGCAACTCGCACACGGCGCACCGCGAAACCCGCTGAATCAGGCTCGTACACGAGGCCGCCCCCACTGGGGGCGGCCTCGTGTCGTTTGTAGTGGCCAAATCCCGGCAGGGCCAATCCAATCCGGCCCAGCAGGGTCAATCCATCAGGAGGGAGCCAGTCCATGGCGCTCGACCAGTCCTTCGTGGGGCGGACCTATCCGCCCACCTCGCCTTACGAGGTCGGCCGGGAAAAGATCCGGGAGTTTGCCGAGGCGGTGGGTGACGCCAATCCCGCGTACACCGACCAGGAAGCCGCCAAGGCGCTCGGCCACGCCGATGTGATCGCTCCGCCGACTTTCGCCTTCGCGATCACTTTCAAGGCTGCGGAACAGGTCATTCAGGATCCGCTGTTGGGACTGGACTACGACCGTGTGGTGCACGGCGACCAGAAGTTCGCGTACACGCGGCCGGTGCGGGCGGGGGACCGGCTGACGGTCACCTCGACCATTGAGGCCATCAAGTCCCTTGCCGGCAACGACATCGTGGATATCCGCGGTGAGGTGTGCGACGAGTCGGGTGAGCACGTCGTGACCGCGTGGACGAAGCTGGTGGCGCGCGCCGCCGAGGAGGCGTGATGACGGCGAAGATCTCTTACGCGGACGTCGAGGTCGGCACCGAGCTGCCGGCCCAGAACTTTCCCGTGACGCGCGCCACGCTGGTGCAGTACGCGGGCGCCTCCGGGGACTTCAACCCGATCCACTGGAACGAGAAGTTCGCCACCGAGGTCGGGCTTCCGGATGTGATCGCGCACGGCATGTTCACCATGGCCGAGGCGGTCCGGGTGGTGACGGACTGGGTCGGCGACCCGGGCGCCGTCGTCGAGTACGGCGTTCGCTTCACCAGGCCCGTCATCGTTCCGAACGACGAGCAGGGCGCGCTGATCGAGGTCACCGGCAAGGTCGCGGCGAAGCTGGACGACAACCGGGTGCGCGTCGACCTGACGGCGATGAGCGCCGGGCAGAAGGTGCTGGGGATGTCCCGGGCCGTGGTCCGGCTCGCCTGAGGTACGAAGACCGGTAGGAGAGATGTGTAAGGGGTACTCGCTACGGCGGGTGCCCCTTACTTCGTCTTCGTCCGGTGCCCCGCACCGCCTCGCCCCGCGACCCTTCTTGACTTAGTTAGTGATTGGACACTAACTTACTCGCATGGCCAGGATGAGCGCAGACGAGCGACGCGAGAGCGTCATCCGCGCCGCGATCACCGAATTCGCGCGCGGCGGCTACAACGGCACCTCCACCGAGGCGATCGCCAAGCGGGTCGGCGTATCGCAGCCGTACCTCTTCCGTCTCTTCAAGAACAAGCGGGAGCTGTTCCTCGCAGCGGCGCTCCGCTGTCTGGAGGAGACCCCGAAGGCGTTCGCCGACGCCCTGGAGCGGCGTCCCGACAGCCCACCGCTGGAGGCGATGGCGGCGGCGTACATGGAGCTCATCGGTGACGGCGACAAGCTGCTGATGCAGATGCAGACGTATGTCGCCGTGGCCTCCGCCGAGGCGGCGGGGGACCACGAGTTCGGTGAGCGGATCAGAGCCGCCTGGGCCGAGATCTGGGACCAGGGGCAGGCCGCCTTCGCCGGGGACGTGAACGAGACGACCGACTTCCTCGGTTGCGGCATGCTCATCAATGTCCTGGTGGCGCTGGGCTTCCCGGAGGATCACCGGGTGTGGGCCGGACTCGACATGTCCGACATCAGGGCTTCGCGCTAGTTGCAGGATCCCGCTTCCTCGGGGGTGGGGAGAGTTCTGCCCGTGAAAGTTAGTCATCAATAACTAACCCTCTGGGGGAGCAGTGAACCAGCAGACAGCCCGCCGCGGCAGTGCCGCCTGGGCCCTCGTCATCACCAGCGTCGCCAGCTTCATGGCGGCCCTCGACAACCTTGTCGTCACCACCGCACTCCCCTCCATCCGCAAGGATCTCGGCGGTGCGCTGGAGGACCTCGAATGGACGGTGAGCGCGTACACCCTCACCTTCGCCGTACTGCTGATGTTCGGGGCGGCCCTCGGTGACCGCTTCGGCCGCCGGAAGCTCTTCATCGTCGGCCTCACGATCTTCACCGGTGCCTCCGCCGCGGCCGCGCTCGCACCCGGGATCGATGCCCTCATCGCCGCCCGCGCCGTCCAGGGCGTCGGCGCCGCGGTCATGATGCCGCTCACCCTGACCCTGCTCACGGCGGCCGTGCCTGTCGCACGCCGCGGCGCGGCCCTCGGCATCTTCGGAGCCGTCACCGGCCTCGCCGTGGCCAGCGGCCCTCTCATCGGCGGCAGTCTCACCGAACACATCTCGTGGCAGTGGATCTTCTGGCTGAACGTCCCGATAGGCGTGGCCCTGCTGCCGCTCGCCCGGATGCGTCTCGACGAGTCGTACGCCCCGAACGCCCGGCTCGACGTCCCCGGCACCCTCCTCGTCAGCGGCGGCCTCTTCGGCATCGTCTACGCGCTGGTCAACGGCAACGCCGACGGCTGGACCAGTACCCCGATCCTCGCCGGTCTGATCGTGGGCACCGCGCTCCTCGCCGGCTTCGTCCACCACGGCTTCAACAACAAGAACCCCATGCTCCCCATGCGGCTCTTCCGCAGCCGCGCCTTCTTCGGGATCAATATCGCGAGCCTGCTGATGTTCCTGGGGATGTTCGGCTCGATCTTCCTGCTCAGCCAGTTCCTGCAGGGCGTCGCCGGCTATTCGCCCACCGAGGCGGGCCTGCGGATGCTGCCCTGGACCGGTATGCCGCTGATCGTCGCGCCCATCGCCGGATACCTCTCCGACAAGATCGGCGGCCGCCCGGTCGTCGTCACCGGCCTCGCCCTCCAGGCGATCGGCCTCGGCCTCTTCGCCCTGGTCATCGAGCCCGGTGTCTCGTACCCGGCCCAGCTTCCCGGCCTGATCCTCGGCGGTATCGGCATGGCGCTCTACTTCGCCCCCGCTGCCAGTGTGGTCATGTCCAGCGTCCGTCCCGCCGAGCAGGGCATCGCCTCCGGCGCCAACAACGCCCTGCGCGAGGTCGGCGGAGCCCTCGGTGTGGCGGTCCTCGGCGCGGTCTTCGCGGCCCGGGGCGGCTACGAGTCCGCCGACGCCTTCACCGACGGCACAGTCCCGGCACTGTGGATAGGCGCCGGGGCGGTGGCTCTCGCGGCACTGATCGCCCTGCTGATCCCGGGCCGCCGCCGCACGGTCGAAGCAGGTCCCCAGGAGGCGTCCCCGGCCGCCGAGGAGCGCGAGTCCGTCGCCATATGACGGCCGGAGTACGCAGACGGTCCGTGGCCCCGCCCGAGCGGTGGGCCACGGACCGTACCCTTGTCCCCGTGCAGGAACTCCACGACGCTCCCCTCGCCCCCCTGACCACCTTCCGGCTCGGCGGCCCCGCGACGCGCCTCGTCACGGCCACCACCGACGACGAGGTGGTCGCCGTCGTACGCGAGGCGGACGCCGCCGGCACCCCGCTGCTGATCATCGGCGGCGGCAGCAATCTGGTCATCGGGGACAAGGGCTTCGACGGCACCGCGCTCCGTATCGCCACGCGGGGCTTCGAACTCTCCGGTACCAAGCTGGAGTTGGCGGCCGGTGAGGTCTGGACGGACGCGGTCGCCCGCACCGTCGAGGCGGGGCTCGCGGGCATCGAGTGCCTGGCCGGCATCCCCGGTTCGGCCGGTGCGACGCCGATCCAGAACGTCGGCGCGTACGGCCAGGAGGTCTCCAGCACCATCACCGAGGTCGTCGCCTACGACCGCCGCACCGGCGAGACGGTCACCGTCCCGAACGCCGAGTGCGCCTTCTCGTACCGCCACAGCCGCTTCAAGCAGCACCCCGAGCGCTATGTCGTGCTGCGCGTCCGCTTCGAGCTGGAGGACGCGGACGGCCTGTCCGCGCCCCTGAAGTACGCCGAGACGGCCCGCGCCCTCGGCGTCGAGGCCGGCGACCGCGTCCCGGCCGCAGCCGCCCGCGAGACCGTACTCAAGCTGCGTGCAGGCAAGGGCATGGTGCTGGACCCCGAGGACCACGACACCTGGTCCGCCGGGTCCTTCTTCACCAATCCGATCCTCGAGCAGGCCGCGTACGAGTCCTTCCTGGCACGCGTCCACGACCGCCTCGGCCCGGACATCGCGCCGCCCGCCTTCCCGGCGGGGGAGGGGCGCACCAAGACCTCGGCGGCCTGGCTGATCGACAAGGCCGGCTTCACCAAGGGATACGGCACCGGGCCCGCGCGTATCTCCACCAAGCACACGCTGGCCCTCACCAACCGCGGCGAGGCCACCACCGAGGACCTGCTGGCGCTCGCCCGCGAGGTCGTGGCGGGCGTGCGCGAGGCCTTCGGCGTCACGCTGGTCAATGAGCCGGTGACGGTCGGCGTCAGCCTGTGAAGCTGACGGTCGGCGTCAGTCTGTAAGAGTTGCTGGGACCCGCCGGGTTCCAGCGTTGCCCGGGTCCGCCCGGCAGCCGGTTCGTCCTCGATCGCCCCCAGGCCTAGTACGCCACCCCGACTCCCTGCTTCACCGTCGCCGGGTCGTCGACCATCGCCAGCATCGCGTGTGCCACATCCGCCCGGCCGATCATCCTGCCGCGGCGCGGACTGCCGCCGACGACCGTCCGGTAGGAGCCCGTCAGCGGCTTGTTCAGCAGCCGCGGCGGGCGTACCGAAGTCCAGTCCGTCGTGCTGCGTGCCAGCTCCTCCTCCATCGTCCGGAGGTCGTCGTACACAGCCTTCAGCGCCGTGTTGATGGCCGCCAGCATCGCGCGGTCCAGCAGCGGCCGGCGCTCCGGGACCGGGCCGAGCGGGGCGGCGCTCACCACCAGCAGCCGACGTGTCCCCTCCGCCTCCATCGCCCACAGCACCGAGCGCGTCAGCTTCGCCGCGATCCCGGCATCCGCGCGCTTGCGTGCGCCGAGACCCGAGAGCACCGCGTCGCGCCCGGCGACGGCCTCCCGCAGCGACTCGCCCTCCTTCAGATCCGCACGGAAAACCTGCAGGCCGGGGCCCGTGACCGTGAACCGCGCCGGATCGCGAACCACCGCCGTCACCTCGTGCCCCGCCGCCAGTGCCTGTGTGACGATCTCCTGCCCGATGCCGCCGGTCGCGCCGAAAACGGTGAGTCTCATGGCCCGCACCTCCATGGTGGGTAAGTATTCACTCACCTCTAGAGTGGGTAAGTGCTCACTCACCCGTCAAGTGCCTTTCGGAGGTTCCATGCAGAGACCGGCCCGCGCCCGCATCCTCGACGCCGCGCATGAGCTCCTGCTCACCATCGGCCTCGCCCGTGCCACCACCAAGGAGATCGCCAAGGCGGCCGGCTGCTCGGAGGCGGCGCTCTACAAGCACTTCGCGAGCAAGGAGGAGCTCTTCGTGACCGTGCTGAAGGAGCGGCTGCCCAGGCTCACACCGCTGTTGGACACACTCATCGCCGACCCGGCGCCGCGCACCGTCGAGGAGAACCTCACCGAGATCGCCCGTGAGGCCGCGCTCTTCTACGCCCAGAGCTTCCCGATCGCCGCTTCGCTCTACGCCGACCCCCGGCTCAAGCAGCGCCACGACGCGGCCCTGCGCGAGCTGGGCGCGGGCCCGCACATGCCCATCCGGGGCCTTGACGCCTATCTGCGCGCCGAGCAGGACGCCGGCCGGGTGCGCGCCGACGCGGACACCTACGCGGGCGCGTCCCTGCTTCTCGGTGCCTGTGCGCAGCGGGCCTTCGCCTACGACATGACCGCGGACGGAAAGCCTCCGCAGCCGCTCGACGAGTTCGCCGCGGGAATCGCCCGCACGCTGCTGCGCGGAATCAGTTAGCCGGCCGGTCGGTCAGCCAGTCGTCGATGCCGGCCAGCAGCTTGTCCCTGATCTCCTCAGGCGCCGCCGAGCCGCGCACGGACTGCCGGGCCAGCTCCGCGAGCTCCGTGTCGGTGAAACCGTGGTGCGTCCGCGCCAGCTCGTACTGCGCCGCCAGCCGGGAGCCGAAGAGCAGCGGGTCGTCCGCCCCGAGCGCCATCGGCACCCCGGCGTCGTACAGCGTCCGAAGCGGTACGTCCGCCGGCTTCTCGTACACGCCCAGCGCCACATTCGACGAGGGGCACACCTCGCAGGTCACCCCGCGCTCGGCCAGCTTCCGCAGCAGCTGTGGGTCCTCCGCGGCCCGTACGCCGTGACCGATCCGGGAGGCGCGCAGATCGTCCAGGCAGTCCCGTACGGACGCGGGTCCGGTCAGCTCGCCGCCGTGCGGCGCAGCCAGCAGGCCGCCGTCCCTGGCGATCGCGAAGGCGCGGTCGAAGTCCCGTGCCATGCCCCGGCGTTCGTCGTTGGAGAGACCGAATCCGACGACCCCCCGGTCCGTATACCGCACCGCGAGCCGCGCCAGCGTGCGCGCATCCAGCGGATGCTTCATACGGTTCGCCGCGACCAGCACCCGCATACCGAGACCGGTCTCCCGTCCGGCACGCTCCACCGCGTCCAGGATGATCTCCAGCGCCGGAATCAGCCCGCCCAGCATGGGGGCGTACGAGGTCGGGTCGACCTGTATTTCAAGCCACCCCGAGCCGTCCCGCACATCCTCCTCGGCCGCCTCGCGCACCAGCCGCTGGATGTCCTCGGGCGAGCGCAGACAGGACCGGGCGATGTCGTAGAGCCGCTGGAAACGGAACCAGCCGCGCTCGTCGGTCGCCCGTAGCTTGGGCGGTTCGCCGCTGGTCAGGGCATCAGGCAGATGGACGCCGTACTTGTCGGCGAGCTCGAGCAGGGTGGTGGGTCGCATCGACCCGGTGAAGTGCAGATGCAGATGGGCCTTCGGCAACAGCCTGAGGTCTCGTTCAGCGGCTCCGCCGCGGGCACGAACTTGCTCCATTGAAGGATCTTGCCGCACCTGCCCGCCGTCCGGCAGCCCCTTTCCCCGATCGGGTCCTTGCCCGAACGAAGAAACGGAACGGAAACGGGCCCCCGGCCGAAGCCGGGAGCCCGTCAGCCCACTCACGTGAGTGGGTTCAGTCGCGCGCCTCGGCCAGCAGCTTCTGGATCCGCGAGACACCCTCGACCAGGTCCTCGTCGCCCAGCGCGTACGAAAGCCGCAGATAGCCCGGCGTGCCGAAGGCCTCGCCGGGAACCACCGCCACCTCGACCTCGTCCAGGATCAGCGCGGCCAGCTCGACCGAGGTCTGCGGACGCTTCCCGCGGATCTCCTTGCCCAGCAGCGCCTTCACCGTGGGGTACGCGTAGAACGCGCCCTCGGGGGTCGGGCAGAGCACACCGTCGATCTCGTTGAGCATCCGCACGATGGTCTGGCGGCGCCGGTCGAAGGCGGTCCGCATCTCGGCGACCGCGTCCAGGTTCCCGGAGACCGCGGCCAGCGCCGCGATCTGCGCGACATTGGAGACGTTCGACGTGGCGTGCGACTGCAGGTTGGTCGCAGCCTTGATCACGTCCTTGGGGGCGATCATCCACCCCACGCGCCAGCCGGTCATGGCGTACGTCTTGGCGACACCGTTGACGACGATGCACTTCTCGCGCAGCTCGGGGACGAGCGTGGGGAGCGAGGTGAACTTCGCGTCGCCGTAGACCAGGTGCTCGTAGATCTCGTCGGTGAGGACCCACAGGCCGTGCTCGGCGGCCCAGCGGCCGATCGCCTCGGCGTCGGCCTCGCTGTAGACCGCGCCGGTCGGGTTCGAGGGCGAGACGAAGAGAACGACCTTCGTACGCTCCGTGCGCGCCGCCTCCAGCTGCTCGACGGAGACCCGGTAACCGGTGGTCTCGTCGGCCACGACGTCAACGGGTACACCGCCCGCGAGGCGGATCGACTCGGGGTAGGTCGTCCAGTACGGAGCCGGCACGATGACCTCGTCGCCCGGGTCCAGGATCGCCGCGAACGCCTCGTAGATCGCCTGCTTGCCACCGTTGGTGACCAGGATCTGGGAGGCGTCGACCTCGTAGCCGGAGTCGCGCAGTGTCTTCGCGGCGATGGCGGCCTTGAGCTCGGGGAGCCCTCCGGCCGGGGTGTAGCGGTGGTACTTCGGGTTGCGGCAGGCCTCGATCGCGGCCTCGACGATGTAGTCGGGTGTCGGGAAATCCGGCTCACCCGCGCCGAAGCCGATCACCGGACGGCCGGCGGCCTTGAGGGCCTTTGCCTTGGCGTCGACGGCGAGGGTCGCGGACTCGGAGATCGCGCCGATGCGGGCGGAGACCCGGCGCTCGGTGGGAGGGGTTGCAGCGCTCATACGGGCCATCGTCCCAGACCGCAAACGGACCCGGTACACGTGTTTCGAGTAGCGGACAGGAACCGGCCAGGAGCTATCTGTTCGACGCCGGGCCTGCAACCACGTACACTCACTCGTCGTTGGCCCTCACCAACCACATCTACGGATGGGGTAGGTTGGGGAAACCACAAAGGGTCGTAGCTCAATTGGTAGAGCACTGGTCTCCAAAACCAGCGGTTGGGGGTTCAAGTCCCTCCGGCCCTGCTACACACACCTTCGCCAGGTTGTGTGCGCATGTACGTACATTAAATGAACCGCCGTGCGGCTCCACCGGGCGCGGCGCGGCCACGACCCGGAATCAGGTGAAAGATCGTGACGGACGCCGTGGGCTCCATCGACATGCCTGATGCCGATGACGAGGCGCCGGAGTCGAAGAAGCGGACCCGCAAGGGCGGCAAGCGCGGTAAGAAGGGCCCTCTGGGTCGTCTCGCGCTCTTCTACCGACAGATCGTCGCCGAGCTGCGCAAGGTCGTCTGGCCCACTCGTAGCCAGCTGACGACGTACACCACAGTGGTGATTGTCTTCGTAGTCGTCATGATTGGTCTGGTGACCGTGATTGACTATGGGTTCCAGGAAGCCGTCAAGTACGTCTTCGGCTGATCCCGCGGGGGGCGCCGGCAGCGGCGCCTCTTTCGCATGTTCCACCCCATCTGTATCCAGGAAGAAGCAGCCACCGTGTCTGACCCGAACCTGAACGACGCCGTCGAGCCCGTGGAGGGCGAAGAGACTGCGGCGACGGCCGAGGCGGCCGAGGCTGCGCCGGACACGGTCGACATCGACGCGCTCGACGACGACGCGCTCGACATCGTCGAAGGGGCGGACGAGGTCGACCTCGCCGAGGCTGCCGACGCCGCCGCGGGCGAGCCCGCCGAGAAGGCCGCGATGCACGTCGAGGACGAGGCCACCGCAGTGGCCGAGGTCGAAGAGGACGAGGCCGCCACAGCCGACGTCGACGAGGACGCCGAAGAGGCCGCCGGCGCCGAGGACGAAGAGCCCGCAGAGCCCGAGGCCCCTGCCGACCCGATCGCCGCTCTCCGCGACGAACTTCGCGGACTGCCCGGCGAGTGGTACGTCATCCACACGTACGCCGGGTACGAGAAGCGTGTGAAGGCGAATCTGGAGCAGCGTGCCGTCTCGCTGAACGTCGAGGACTTCATCTACCAGGCCGAAGTGCCCGAGGAAGAGATCGTCCAGATCAAGAACGGCGAGCGCAAGAACGTCCGCCAGAACAAGCTTCCCGGCTACGTCCTGGTCCGCATGGACCTGACCAACGAGTCCTGGGGCGTCGTCCGCAACACCCCCGGCGTCACCGGCTTCGTGGGCAACGCCTACGACCCGTACCCGCTGACCCTGGACGAGATCGTCAAGATGCTCGCCCCGGAGGCCGAGGAGAAGGCCGCCCGCGAGGCCGCAGAGGCCGAGGGCAAGCCGGCTCCGGCCCGCAAGGTCGAGGTCCAGGTGCTGGACTTCGAGGTCGGCGACTCGGTCACCGTCACCGACGGCCCGTTCGCGACGCTGCAGGCCACGATCAACGAGATCAACGCCGACTCGAAGAAGGTCAAGGGCCTCGTCGAGATCTTCGGCCGCGAGACCCCGGTCGAGCTCAGCTTCGACCAGATCCAGAAGAACTAGTTCGTTCTGGAACATACGCCTCCGAACAGGTCAGAACGGCTCTCGCAGCCGCTCTGACCTGCTCGGTTTTTGGCCGCGCAGCTGTACCCGTTATCGTTGTGCGGTATGCCTCCATCCGGATGACTGGATGGAGCGCTGAAAACTCTCACTAGGACCCGGAGAGAGCAATGCCTCCCAAGAAGAAGAAGGTCACGGGGCTTATCAAGCTCCAGATCCAGGCCGGCGCGGCCAACCCGGCTCCGCCGGTCGGCCCCGCGCTCGGTCAGCACGGCGTCAACATCATGGAGTTCTGCAAGGCCTACAACGCCGCGACCGAGTCGCAGCGTGGCATGGTCGTGCCGGTGGAGATCACGGTCTACGAGGACCGTTCCTTCACCTTCATCACCAAGACTCCGCCGGCCGCCAAGCTGATCCTCAAGGCCGCGGGTGTGGACAAGGGCTCCGGCGAGCCGCACAAGACCAAGGTTGCCAAGCTCACCGGCGCCCAGGTCCGCGAGATCGCCACGGTCAAGATGCCCGACCTGAACGCCAACGACCTGGACGCCGCGTCGAAGATCATCGCCGGCACCGCCCGTTCCATGGGCATCACGGTCGAGGGCTGACAGCTCAGCTCCCCGTACGACCTCTCAGTGGTAGGACCAAGCGCTGGTCCGCACCACGACTCCACCCCTGAACCTCAGGAGCAGAAGTGAAGCGCAGCAAGACTCTCCGCGCTGCGGACGCCAAGATCGACCGGGAGCGCAACTACGCCCCGCTCGAGGCCGTCCGTCTCGCCAAGGACACCGCCGCCACCAAGTTCGACGGCACCGTCGAGGTCGCCTTCCGCCTGGGCGTTGACCCGCGCAAGGCCGACCAGATGGTCCGTGGCACCGTCAACCTTCCGCACGGCACCGGCAAGACCGCCCGGGTCCTGGTCTTCGCGACCGGTGACCGTGCTGCGGCCGCGGAAGCCGCGGGCGCCGACATCGTCGGCTCCGACGAACTGATCGACGAGGTTGCGAAGGGCCGGCTGGACTTCGACGCCGTCGTCGCCACCCCGGACCTCATGGGCAAGGTCGGCCGCCTCGGCCGCGTGCTCGGTCCGCGTGGTCTGATGCCGAACCCGAAGACCGGCACCGTCACCCCCGATGTCACCAAGGCTGTGAACGACATCAAGGGCGGCAAGATCGAGTTCCGCGTCGACAAGCACTCGAACCTGCACTTCATCATCGGCAAGGTCTCCTTCGACGAGACGAAGCTGGTCGAGAACTACGCCGCGGCGCTGGATGAGATCCTCCGTCTCAAGCCGTCCGCCGCGAAGGGCCGCTACATCAAGAAGGCGACCCTGACCACGACGATGGGCCCCGGCATCCCGCTGGACTCCAACCGCACCCGCAACCTCCTCGTCGAGGAGGACCCGGCTTCCGTCTGAATCTGACGGCAGCCGCGGGTCTCGCGTACTGAAGCCGGTCCCCGTACCTCTCACCGAGGTGCGGGGACCGGCTTTATTCGTACGCGCTGTCGTAGGGCTGCGTTACGGTTCTGTGAGTTCGCTGAGACACAAGGGGTGGGGTTTATGAGCACGTCTGCATTCAGGCGCGCGGGTGTTGCGCTGACGGCGGTCGCCGTGATTGCCGGAGCCGCAGGCTGCCAGGGCGGCGGCAGCGGCAGCGGAGGCGGGACGAAGGCCGGGAGCGGGGGTGTGGCCACGGTCAGCCCGATAGCCGCGCTGCGCACCGTTGAGCAGAAGACCAACGGAGCCCACTCCGCAAAGGTCGACGGCACGATGGTGATGGGCTCTGCCATGACCGTGACGATGAACGGGGCCCTCGACTGGGCGGACGGCATCACCGGCGCCATGGAGATGAAATACACCGGCGGCACCATGGCGGACGCCATGAAGAAGGCCGGTGGCAACGGGGCCATGAAGGCCCGCTATCTGAGCGATGCGTACTACGCGAACCTGGGCGACGGCCTCGCCACGCAGACGGGCGGCAAGCACTGGATCCGGTACGGCTACGCCGATCTGTCCAAGCTGATGGGCGCCTCCGGCGACGTCATGAAGGACCAGATGCAGAACGCCACTCCGGACAAGGGAGTGAAGGCCCTGCTCGCCTCGGGCGATGTGAAGAAGGTGGGCGAGGAGAAGGTACGGGGCGTCTCCGCCACGCATTACTCCGGCACGGTCGACGTCGCGAAGCTGACGGAGAAGAACGCCGCGCTCAGCGCCGACCAGCTGAAGGCCTTCAAGGAGCAGCTCGGCAAGGCCGGCGTCACCACCGAGAAGGTCGACATCTGGGTCGACAAGAACGACCTGCTGGTGAAGAAGTCCGAAAGCGGTCAGCTGAAGACCGGCGCGTTCAACTCGACGGTCTTCTACTCCGACTACGGCACCGCGGCGTCGGTCGAGGCGCCGCCGGCCGCTGACACGGTTGACTTCACCAAGCTCATGAACCGGCAGGCGGGGGCCTCGTAAGCGGCGATTTGCCTGACGCGGAACCATTCGCGTACTCTTCCACAGAAGCCAAAGACCGCTGGTCGTTGCTGTGTCCTCGCAAGAGGGTGCGGTGGCCGAAGGATCCGCTGACTGCGGACGTCCTGCGCAGGTGACTGTGGACAGCTCCCGGACTCGCTCCGGTAGAGCTACGCCCCGTGCGCCTGCGCCGGGGCGTTTCGTTTTGTTCAGCCCCTTCTGAGCGGTCCTCATCACCCGGAAGGAGGCCGACGCTCTATGGCAAGGCCCGACAAGGCTGCCGCGGTAGCCGAGCTCGCGGACCAGTTCCGCAGCTCGAACGCCGCCGTGCTGACCGAGTACCGGGGTCTCACCGTGGCCCAGCTCAAGCAGCTGCGCCGTTCGCTCGGTGAGAACGCCCAGTACGCCGTGGTGAAGAACACGCTGACCAAGATTGCGGCCAACGAGGCCGGGATCAACACGCTCGACGACCTGTTCAACGGTCCGACAGCGGTTGCCTTCGTCACCGGTGACCCGGTGGAGTCGGCGAAGGGTCTTCGTGACTTCGCCAAGGACAACCCCAACCTCATCATCAAGGGCGGTGTCCTTGACGGTAAGGCGCTGTCCGCCGATGAGATCAAGAAGCTTGCGGACCTCGAGTCCCGCGAGGTTCTGCTCGCCAAGCTGGCGGGCGCCATGAAGGGCAAGCAGTCCCAGGCTGCCGCGCTCTTCCAGGCGCTTCCCTCGAAGTTCGTCCGCACCGCGGAGGCGCTTCGTGCCAAGAAGGCCGAGCAGGGCGGTGCCGAGTAATTCGGCTCGCGCATTGACCGTCGCCGCGTAACGCGGCCGGTCGCAGCGGGCCGTACGCCCGCCGACATATACATCCGGCACCAGCCGAATTAGTGGAAGGACCGCCATCATGGCGAAGCTCACCCAGGACGACCTGCTTGCGCAGTTCGAGGAGATGACCCTCATCGAGCTCTCCGAGTTCGTGAAGGCCTTCGAGGAGAAGTTCGACGTCACCGCCGCCGCCCCGGTCGCCGTTGCCGCTGGTGGCGCCGCTGCCGCCCCGGCCGAGGCCGAGGCCGAGCAGGACGAGTTCGACGTCATCCTCACCGGCGCCGGCGAGAAGAAGATCCAGGTCATCAAGGTCGTGCGCGAGCTGACCTCCCTGGGTCTCAAGGAGGCCAAGGACCTCGTCGACGGCACCCCGAAGCCGGTCCTCGAGAAGGTCGCCAAGGAGGCCGCTGAGAAGGCTGCCGAGTCCCTCAAGGCCGCTGGCGCGTCCGTCGAGGTCAAGTGACCTTCTGAGTCTCTGCCGCGCGCCGGAAGGCGTGTAGCGGCAACAGCCGGTTCCGCTTAGGGGCCGCTGGGGACACAGCGAAGGGCGATCACCCATCCGGGTGGTCGCCCTTCGGCGTTCCCGCGAGGCCTGCCTTGCTCTTCCGTTTTCGGGGGGTATCGTGATCTTCGCCGTGCGCCCCTGACGCTGGTCAGTGACGATCCCAGCAGCCAGTTTGAGTGGGGGGGCCTTGACGAACCGCACGGAGCGCGCAATTCTCAGGACGCGTCGTCACAACGATCCGGATCCGAGGCATGGATCGACGACCGAACGGGCAGTATCGATGTGCGCCACATGGCGCGAGGGCTTGCCGCGGAGTTGAGAACAACGAGGGTCTCGAAAACCCGCACTGGACATCAGTGTGCCAAGTGGCTACACTGACCCTTTGCGCTGCCTGTTAGCTGCCTCCTGCCCGTCACCAGGGGCATCCCCACGCACGAGCACCGTTGATTGATCATCCCTCACCTGGGATTTCTATCTCCGTGCCCAGCATGGGACCGGTACGCGCGTAGTGAGTCCGAGCCCTCGGAAGGACCCCCTCTTGGCCGCCTCGCGCAACGCCTCGACCGCGAATACGAACAACGGCGCCAGCACCGCCCCGCTGCGCATCTCCTTTGCAAAGATCAAGGAGCCCCTCGAGGTTCCGAACCTCCTCGCGCTGCAGACCGAGAGCTTTGACTGGCTGCTCGGAAACGCCGCTTGGAAGGCTCGTGTCGAGGCGGCTCTGGACAGCGGACAGGACGTCCCCACCAAGTCCGGTCTGGAAGAGATCTTCGAGGAGATCTCTCCGATCGAGGACTTCTCCGGGTCGATGTCGCTTACTTTCCGCGACCACCGCTTCGAGCCTCCGAAGAACTCCATCGACGAGTGCAAGGAGCGCGACTTCACGTACGCTGCCCCGCTCTTCGTCACCGCCGAGTTCACCAACAACGAGACCGGCGAGATCAAGTCCCAGACGGTCTTCATGGGCGACTTCCCGCTCATGACCAACAAGGGCACCTTCGTCATCAACGGCACCGAGCGTGTCGTGGTGTCCCAGCTGGTCCGCTCGCCGGGTGTCTACTTCGACTCCAACATCGACAAGACGTCCGACAAGGACATCTTCACGGCCAAGATCATCCCGTCCCGGGGTGCCTGGCTCGAGATGGAGATCGACAAGCGCGACATGGTCGGTGTCCGCATCGACCGCAAGCGCAAGCAGTCCGTCACCGTCCTGCTCAAGGCTCTCGGTTGGACCACCGAGCAGATCCTTGAGGAGTTCGGCGAGTACGAGTCGATGCGCGCCACCTTGGAGAAGGACCACACCCAGGGCCAGGACGACGCGCTGCTCGACATCTACCGCAAACTGCGTCCGGGCGAGCCCCCGACGCGCGAGGCCGCTCAGACGCTGCTCGAGAACCTCTACTTCAACCCGAAGCGCTACGACCTCGCCAAGGTCGGCCGCTACAAGGTGAACAAGAAGCTCGGCGCGGATGAGCCGCTGGACGCCGGCGTGCTCACCACCGACGATGTCATCGCGACCATCAAGTACCTGGTCAAGCTGCACGCCGGTGAGACCGAGACGGTCGGCGAGAGCGGTACCGAGATCGTCGTCGAGACCGACGACATCGACCACTTCGGCAACCGCCGTCTGCGTAACGTCGGCGAGCTCATCCAGAACCAGGTCCGTACGGGTCTGGCTCGTATGGAGCGCGTCGTGCGTGAGCGCATGACGACCCAGGACGTCGAGGCGATCACGCCGCAGACCCTGATCAACATCCGGCCGGTCGTCGCCTCCATCAAGGAGTTCTTCGGCACCAGCCAGCTGTCGCAGTTCATGGACCAGAACAACCCGCTGTCGGGTCTCACCCACAAGCGCCGTCTGTCGGCGCTCGGCCCGGGTGGTCTCTCCCGTGAGCGGGCCGGCTTCGAGGTCCGTGACGTGCACCCGTCCCACTACGGCCGCATGTGCCCGATCGAGACCCCTGAAGGCCCGAACATCGGTCTGATCGGCTCGCTCGCCTCCTACGGCCGCGTCAACGCGTTCGGCTTCGTCGAGACGCCGTACCGCCGGGTCGTCGACGACCAGGTGACCGACGACGTCGACTACCTGACCGCCGACGAGGAGGACCGGTTCGTCATCGCGCAGGCCAACGCCGCGCTCACCGATGACCTGCGGTTCGCCGAGAACCGCGTGCTGGTCCGCCGCCGTGGCGGCGAGGTCGACTACGTGCCCGGCACGGACGTGGACTACATGGATGTCTCGCCGCGCCAGATGGTGTCGGTCGCGACCGCCATGATCCCGTTCCTCGAGCACGACGACGCCAACCGTGCCCTCATGGGCGCGAACATGATGCGCCAGGCCGTGCCGCTGATCACGTCCGAGGCGCCGCTGGTCGGCACCGGCATGGAGTACCGCTGTGCGGTCGACGCCGGCGACGTCATCAAGGCGGAGAAGGAAGGTGTTGTCCAGGAGGTCTCCGCGGACTACATCACCGTCGCCAACGACGACGGCACGTACACCACGTACCGCATCGCGAAGTTCTCCCGCTCCAACCAGGGCACCTCGGTCAACCAGAAGGTTGTCGTGGACGAGGGCGCCCGGGTCGTCGAGGGCCAGGTCCTCGCCGACGGTCCTGCCACCGAGCAGGGCGAGATGGCGCTGGGCAAGAACCTGCTGGTCGCCTTCATGCCGTGGGAGGGTCACAACTACGAGGACGCGATCATCCTGTCGCAGCGCCTCGTGCAGGACGACGTCCTCTCCTCGATCCACATCGAGGAGCACGAGGTCGACGCCCGTGACACCAAGCTCGGCCCGGAGGAGATCACCCGGGACATCCCGAACGTCTCCGAGGAGGTCCTCGCCGACCTCGACGAGCGCGGCATCATCCGTATCGGTGCCGAGGTTGTCGCCGGCGACATCCTGGTCGGCAAGGTCACGCCCAAGGGCGAGACCGAGCTGACTCCGGAGGAGCGTCTGCTCCGCGCGATCTTCGGTGAGAAGGCGCGTGAGGTCCGTGACACCTCGCTGAAGGTGCCGCACGGCGAGATCGGCAAGGTCATCGGCGTCCGCGTCTTCGACCGCGAGGAGGGCGACGAGCTGCCGCCGGGCGTGAACCAGCTGGTTCGCGTCTACGTCGCGCAGAAGCGCAAGATCACCGATGGTGACAAGCTCGCCGGCCGTCACGGCAACAAGGGCGTCATCTCGAAGATCCTGCCGATCGAGGACATGCCGTTCCTGGAGGACGGCACCCCGGTCGACATCATCCTCAACCCGCTGGGTGTCCCGTCCCGAATGAACCCGGGACAGGTTCTCGAGATCCACCTCGGCTGGCTCGCCAGCCAGGGCTGGAAGGTCGAGGGCAACGAGGAGTGGATGGAGCGGCTGAAGGCGATCGGCGCGGACGAGGTCCAGCCCGGTACGAACGTCGCGACGCCGGTCTTCGACGGTGCGCGCGAGGACGAGATCGCCGGTCTCTTCGAGGCCACGATCCCGAACCGCGACGGCAACCGGATGGTTCAGCCGTCCGGCAAGGCCAACCTGTTCGACGGCCGCTCCGGCGAGCCGTTCCCGGACCCGGTTTCGGTCGGCTACATGTACATCCTCAAGCTCCACCACCTGGTCGACGACAAGCTGCACGCTCGTTCGACCGGTCCGTACTCGATGATCACCCAGCAGCCGCTGGGTGGTAAGGCCCAGTTCGGTGGCCAGCGATTCGGTGAGATGGAGGTGTGGGCGCTGGAGGCTTACGGCGCCGCGTACGCCCTCCAGGAGTTGCTGACCATCAAGTCCGACGACGTTACCGGCCGCGTGAAGGTCTACGAGGCCATCGTCAAGGGCGAGAACATCCCCGAGCCCGGCATTCCCGAGTCCTTCAAGGTGCTCATCAAGGAAATGCAGTCGCTCTGCCTCAACGTGGAGGTGCTGTCCTCGGACGGTATGTCCATCGAGATGCGCGACACGGACGAGGACGTCTTCCGCGCTGCGGAAGAGCTCGGTATCGACCTGTCCCGGCGCGAGCCGAGCAGCGTCGAAGAGGTCTGACGGGTCTGGTCGGGACCTCCTCGTGAGGTCCCGACCCTGCCCCGGACCCGTACAGACCATGATTTAGCGCCCGATATCTCGCTTCACAGCGAGGGGCACGAACCCCTGAGAGGGATTGACGCATAGTGCTCGACGTCAACTTCTTCGACGAGCTGCGGATCGGCCTTGCGACCGCGGACGACATCCGACAGTGGTCCCACGGCGAGGTCAAGAAGCCGGAGACCATCAACTACCGCACGCTCAAGCCCGAGAAGGACGGACTCTTCTGCGAGAAGATCTTCGGTCCGACCCGGGACTGGGAGTGCTACTGCGGTAAGTACAAGCGTGTCCGCTTCAAGGGCATCATCTGTGAGCGCTGTGGCGTCGAGGTCACCCGCGCCAAGGTGCGCCGTGAGCGGATGGGTCACATTGAGCTGGCCGCGCCTGTCACCCACATCTGGTACTTCAAGGGCGTCCCGTCGCGCCTCGGCTACCTGCTCGACCTCGCGCCGAAGGACCTCGAGAAGGTCATCTACTTCGCCGCGTACATGATCACGTTCGTGGACGAGGAGCGCCGGACGCGCGACCTGCCCTCGCTGGAGGCCCATGTCTCCGTCGAGCGCCAGCAGGTCGAGAACCGCCGTGACGCCGACCTCGAGGCCCGCGCCAAGAAGCTCGAGACCGACCTGGCCGAGCTCGAGGCCGAGGGCGCCAAGGCCGATGTGCGCCGCAAGGTGCGCGAGGGCGCCGAGCGTGAGATGAAGCAGCTGCGTGACCGTGCGCAGCGTGAGATCGACCGTCTCGACGAGGTGTGGAGCCGCTTCAAGAACCTCAAGGTCCAGGACCTCGAGGGCGACGAGCTGCTCTACCGCGAGCTGCGTGACCGATTCGGCACGTACTTCGACGGCTCGATGGGTGCCGCGGCGCTGCAGAAGCGCCTGGAGTCCTTCGACCTCGAGGAGGAGGCCGAGCGTCTCCGCGAGATCATCCGTACCGGCAAGGGCCAGAAGAAGACCCGTGCGCTCAAGCGCCTCAAGGTCGTCTCCGCGTTCCTGCAGACCAGCAACAGCCCCAAGGGCATGGTGCTGGACTGCGTGCCGGTCATCCCGCCGGACCTGCGTCCGATGGTGCAGCTGGACGGTGGCCGCTTCGCGACCTCCGACCTGAACGACCTGTACCGCCGTGTGATCAACCGCAACAACCGCCTCAAGCGTCTCCTTGACCTCGGTGCTCCCGAGATCATCGTGAACAACGAGAAGCGGATGCTGCAGGAGGCCGTCGACGCGCTGTTCGACAACGGCCGCCGCGGTCGCCCGGTGACCGGTCCCGGTAACCGCCCGCTGAAGTCCCTCAGCGACATGCTGAAGGGCAAGCAGGGTCGTTTCCGTCAGAACCTGCTCGGCAAGCGAGTCGACTACTCGGCCCGTTCCGTCATCGTCGTCGGCCCGCAGCTCAAGCTGCACCAGTGCGGTCTGCCGAAGGCCATGGCGCTGGAGCTCTTCAAGCCGTTCGTGATGAAGCGTCTGGTCGACCTCAACCACGCGCAGAACATCAAGTCGGCGAAGCGCATGGTCGAGCGCGGCCGCACGGTCGTGTACGACGTGCTCGAAGAGGTCATCGCCGAGCACCCGGTTCTGCTGAACCGTGCGCCCACGCTGCACCGCCTCGGCATCCAGGCCTTCGAGCCGCAGCTGGTCGAGGGCAAGGCCATCCAGATCCACCCGCTCGTCTGCACCGCGTTCAACGCGGACTTCGACGGTGACCAGATGGCCGTGCACCTGCCGCTCTCCGCGGAGGCGCAGGCCGAGGCGCGCATCCTGATGCTCTCCTCGAACAACATCCTGAAGCCGGCCGACGGCCGTCCGGTCACCATGCCGACCCAGGACATGGTGCTGGGTCTGTTCTTCCTCACGACCGACGAGGAAGAGCGCAAGGTCATCGGCGAGGGCCGGTCCTTCGGCTCCACGGCCGAGGCGATCATGGCGTTCGACGCCCGCGAGCTCTCGCTCCAGGCGAAGGTCGACATCCGCTTCCCGGTGGGCACCATCCCGCCGCGCGGCTGGACCCCGCCGGCGCAGGAAGAGGGCGCTGCGGACATCAGCGGCTCCGGCGCGGGCGAGTGGCAGCAGGGTGACAGTTTCCGGCTGCGTACGAGCCTGGGCCGCGCGCTCTTCAACGAGCTGCTGCCCGAGGACTACCCGTTCGTCGACTACTCGGTGGGCAAGAAGCAGCTCTCCGAGATCGTCAACGACCTCGCCGAGCGCTACCCCAAGGTCATCGTGGCGGCGACGCTCGACAACCTGAAGGCGGCCGGCTTCTACTGGGCGACCCGTTCCGGTGTCACCGTGGCCATCTCCGACGTCGTGGTCCCCGAGGCCAAGAAGGCGATCGTCGCGGGCTACGAGGCGCAGGACGAGAAGGTCCAGAAGCAGTACGAGCGCGGTCTGATCACCAAGGACGAGCGCACGCAGGAGCTCATCGCGATCTGGACCAAGGCGACCAACGAGGTCGCCGAGGCGATGAACGCGAACTTCCCGAAGACGAACCCCATCTTCATGATGGTTGACTCGGGTGCCCGAGGAAACATGATGCAGATGCGTCAGATCGCCGGTATGCGTGGTCTGGTGTCGAACGCCAAGAACGAGACCATCCCGCGGCCCATCAAGGCGTCGTTCCGTGAGGGTCTCACCGTGCTGGAGTACTTCATCTCCACCCACGGTGCCCGTAAGGGTCTGGCGGACACCGCCCTGCGTACCGCGGACTCGGGTTACCTGACCCGTCGTCTGGTGGACGTCTCGCAGGACGTCATCATCCGCGAAGAGGACTGTGGCACCGACCGCGGCCTCAAGCTGCGGATCGCCGAGCGCGGCGCCGACGGTGTGCTGCGCAAGGCGGAGGACGTCGAGACGTCCGTGTACGCCCGCATGCTCGCCGAGGACGTCGTCGTCGACGGCAAGGTCATCGCGCCGGCCAATGTCGACCTGGGCGATGTGCTCATCGACGCGGTCGTCGCCGCGGGCGTCGAGGAGGTCAAGACCCGCTCGGTCCTGACCTGTGAGTCCGCGGTCGGCACCTGTGCGTACTGCTACGGCCGTTCGCTCGCCACCGGCAAGCTGGTGGACATCGGTGAGGCGGTCGGCATCATCGCCGCCCAGTCCATCGGTGAGCCCGGTACCCAGCTGACGATGCGTACCTTCCACACCGGTGGTGTGGCCGGTGACGACATCACCCAGGGTCTGCCCCGTGTCGTCGAGCTCTTCGAGGCTCGTACGCCCAAGGGTGTCGCCCCGATCTCGGAGGCGGCAGGCCGCGTCCGTATCGAGGAGACCGAGAAGACCAAGAAGCTCGTTGTCACCCCCGACGACGGCAGCGACGAGACGGCGTTCCCGATCTCGAAGCGCGCCCGTCTGCTGGTGGGCGAGGGCGACCATGTCGAGGTGGGCCAGAAGCTCACCGTGGGTGCCACCAACCCGCACGACGTGCTGCGGATCCTCGGTCAGCGCGCGGTCCAGGTCCACCTGGTCGGCGAGGTCCAGAAGGTCTACAACTCGCAGGGTGTGTCGATCCACGACAAGCACATCGAGATCATCATCCGGCAGATGCTGCGCCGTGTGACGATCATCGAGTCCGGCGACGCGGAGCTGCTGCCGGGCGAGCTCGTCGAGCGCTCGAAGTTCGAGACCGAGAACCGTCGTGTGGTCACGGAAGGCGGCCACCCGGCCTCCGGCCGTCCGCAGCTGATGGGTATCACCAAGGCCTCGCTCGCCACCGAGTCGTGGCTGTCGGCGGCGTCCTTCCAGGAGACGACCAGGGTTCTGACCGACGCGGCGATCAACGCCAAGTCGGACTCCCTGATCGGCCTCAAGGAGAACGTCATCATCGGTAAGCTCATCCCGGCCGGTACGGGTCTGTCCCGCTACCGCAACATCCGGGTGGAGCCCACCGAGGAGGCCAAGGCCGCGATGTACTCGGCCGTCGGCTACGACGACATCGACTACTCGCCGTTCGGCTCCGGCTCCGGCCAGGCCGTTCCGCTGGAGGACTACGACTACGGTCCGTACAACCAGTAAGGCAGTAGCAACGCCACAGGGCGGTCATCCCTCGCGGATGACCGCCCTGTGGCGTATGTTGCAGGGTGGTGTGTCCTGCGCGTGTGCATTTGTTTTGACCGGAGCCGATGCGGTAGGTACGCTCTGACCTTGTGCCTGGGGTGTGCCTGGGCTCGTGTGCGTGTCCTCAACCGCACGGCGAGTCCGAAAATGGCCACCGCAATCTGCGTTCTCTTCCTTCTCGGGGGAGCCTGCAGCATTCGACACACCCGACCGCGTGGGTCGGCGACGTTCCAGGTTAGCTTCACTAACGGCACACAGAAACCGGAGAAGTAGTGCCTACGATCCAGCAGCTGGTCCGGAAGGGCCGGCAGGACAAGGTCGAGAAGAACAAGACGCCCGCGCTCGAGGGTTCCCCTCAGCGTCGTGGTGTCTGCACGCGTGTGTTCACGACCACCCCGAAGAAGCCGAACTCGGCGCTGCGGAAGGTCGCGCGTGTGCGCCTGACCTCCGGCATCGAGGTCACGGCCTACATTCCGGGTGAGGGACACAACCTGCAGGAGCACTCCATCGTGCTCGTGCGTGGTGGCCGTGTGAAGGACCTGCCGGGTGTTCGTTACAAGATCATCCGCGGTTCCCTCGACACCCAGGGTGTCAAGAACCGCAAGCAGGCCCGCAGCCGCTACGGCGCCAAGAAGGAGAAGTAAGAATGCCTCGTAAGGGCCCCGCCCCGAAGCGCCCGGTCATCATCGACCCGGTCTACGGCTCTCCTCTTGTCACGTCGCTGATCAACAAGATCCTGCTCAACGGCAAGCGTTCCACTGCCGAGCGGATCGTCTACGGCGCCATGGAAGGCCTCCGCGAGAAGACCGGCGCTGACCCGGTCATCACGCTGAAGCGCGCCCTCGAGAACGTCAAGCCGTCTCTCGAGGTCAAGTCCCGCCGTGTCGGTGGCGCCACCTACCAGGTGCCGATCGAGGTCAAGCCCGGTCGCGCCTCCACCCTCGCGCTCCGCTGGGTCGTGGGTTACTCCCGCGCCCGTCGCGAGAAGACCATGACCGAACGCCTCATGAACGAGCTGCTCGACGCCTCCAACGGCCTCGGCGCTGCGGTCAAGAAGCGTGAGGACACGCACAAGATGGCCGAGTCCAACAAGGCCTTCGCGCACTACCGCTGGTAGTCGCTACCCACATCGAGACCGAGAGAAGATTGAGCCTTATGGCCACCACTTCGCTTGACCTGGCCAAGGTCCGCAATATTGGGATCATGGCCCACATCGACGCGGGCAAGACGACGACCACCGAGCGCATCCTGTTTTACACCGGTGTGAGCTACAAGATCGGTGAGGTCCACGACGGCGCTGCCACGATGGACTGGATGGAGCAGGAGCAGGAGCGCGGCATCACGATCACGTCCGCCGCGACGACCTGTCACTGGCCGCTCGAGGACGTCGATCACACCATCAACATCATCGACACCCCGGGTCACGTCGACTTCACGGTCGAGGTGGAGCGTTCGCTCCGCGTGCTCGACGGTGCCGTCACGGTGTTCGACGGTGTCGCCGGCGTTGAGCCGCAGTCCGAGACTGTGTGGCGTCAGGCGGACCGCTACGGCGTTCCGCGTATCTGCTTCGTCAACAAGCTCGACCGCACCGGCGCTGAGTTCCACCGCTGCGTCGACATGATCGTGGACCGCCTCGGCGCGACCCCGATCGTGATGCAGCTGCCGATCGGTGCAGAGGCTGACTTCAAGGGCGTCATCGACCTGGTCCGTATGAAGGCCCTGGTCTGGTCCGCCGAAGCCACCAAGGGCGAGATGTACGACGTCGTCGACATCCCGGCCACGCACACCGAGGCTGCCGAGGAGTGGCGCGGCAAGCTGCTCGAGGCCGTGTCGGAGAACGACGACCAGATGATGGAGCTGTACCTCGAGGGCGTCGAGCCCACCGAGGAGCAGCTCTACCAGGCGATCCGTCGTATCACCATCGCGTCCGGCAAGGGCGGCGGCACCACCGTCACCCCCGTCTTCTGCGGTACCGCGTTCAAGAACAAGGGTGTTCAGCCCCTGCTCGACGCGGTTGTGCGCTACCTCCCCTCCCCCCTGGACGTCGAAGGCATTGAGGGCCACGACGTCAAGGACCCGGAGAAGGTCATCACGCGCCGTCCGTCCGACGACGAGCCGCTGGCCGCTCTGGCCTTCAAGATCGCGAGCGACCCGCACCTGGGCAAGCTCACCTTCATCCGGGTCTACTCGGGTCGCCTGGAGTCCGGCACTGCTGTGCTGAACCCCACCAAGGGCAAGAAGGAGCGCATCGGCAAGATCTACCGTATGCACGCGAACAAGCGTGAGGAGATCGAGTCGGTGGGCGCCGGCGACATCGTCGCCGTCATGGGCCTGAAGCAGACCACCACCGGTGAGACGCTGTGCGACGACAAGAACGCGGTGATCCTGGAGTCCATGGACTTCCCGGCGCCGGTCATCCAGGTCGCGATCGAGCCCAAGTCCAAGGGTGACCAGGAGAAGCTGGGTGTCGCCATCCAGCGTCTCGCGGAGGAGGACCCCTCCTTCCAGGTCCACTCGGACGAGGAGACCGGCCAGACCATCATCGGTGGTATGGGTGAGCTTCACCTCGAGGTGCTCGTCGACCGCATGCGGCGCGAGTTCCGCGTCGAGGCGAACGTCGGCAAGCCGCAGGTCGCGTACCGCGAGACGATCCGCAAGGCCGTCGAGCGTATCGACTACACGCACAAGAAGCAGACCGGTGGTACCGGTCAGTTCGCGAAGGTGCAGATCGCGCTGGAGCCCATCGAGGGCGGCGACGCGACCTACGAGTTCGTGAACAAGGTCACCGGTGGCCGCATCCCCCGTGAGTACATCCCCTCGGTGGACGCGGGTGCGCAGGAAGCCATGCAGTTCGGCATCCTGGCCGGCTACGAGATGGTGGGCGTTCGCGTCACCCTTCTCGACGGTGGTTACCACGAGGTCGACTCCTCCGAACTCGCGTTCAAGATCGCTGGTTCGCAGGCGTTCAAGGAGGGTGCCCGCAAGGCGTCCCCCGTGCTCCTCGAGCCGATGATGGCCGTCGAGGTCACCACGCCCGAGGACTACATGGGCGATGTCATCGGCGACCTCAACTCCCGCCGTGGCCAGATTCAGGCCATGGAGGAGCGCAGCGGCGCTCGCGTCGTGAAGGGGCTGGTCCCCCTCTCGGAGATGTTCGGCTATGTCGGAGACCTCCGCAGCAAGACCTCGGGTCGCGCAAGCTACTCGATGCAGTTCGACTCCTACGCCGAGGTTCCGCGGAACGTCGCCGAGGAGATCATCGCGAAGGCCAAGGGCGAGTAACTCTTCGGAGTTCACGCTTTAGGCTTGTCACCGGTGCCTGGAGAGGCGTCCGGCGCAGAGCGAGAGCAATGCGGCGGACGCCCCCGGGCCCCGGCATCCCAGCAAAGATCACCTGGCGCCGATGAAGCAAGGCGTACAGAACCACTCCACAGGAGGACCCAGTGGCGAAGGCGAAGTTCGAGCGGACTAAGCCGCACGTCAACATCGGCACCATCGGTCACATTGACCACGGTAAGACGACCCTCACGGCCGCCATTACCAAGGTGCTGCACGACGCGTACCCGGACCTGAACGAGGCCTCGGCCTTCGACCAGATCGACAAGGCTCCTGAGGAGCGCCAGCGCGGTATCACCATCTCCATCGCGCACGTCGAGTACCAGACCGAGTCGCGTCACTACGCGCACGTCGACTGCCCCGGTCACGCGGACTACATCAAGAACATGATCACGGGTGCCGCGCAGATGGACGGCGCCATCCTCGTGGTCGCCGCCACCGACGGCCCGATGCCGCAGACCAAGGAGCACGTGCTCCTGGCCCGCCAGGTCGGCGTTCCGTACATCGTTGTCGCCCTGAACAAGGCCGACATGGTGGACGACGAGGAGATCCTGGAGCTCGTCGAGCTCGAGGTGCGTGAGCTCCTCTCCGAGTACGAGTTCCCGGGCGACGACCTGCCGGTCGTCAAGGTCTCGGCGCTCAAGGCGCTCGAGGGCGACGCCGAGTGGGGCAAGACCGTTCTCGACCTGATGAAGGCCGTTGACGAGTCCATCCCGCAGCCCGAGCGTGACGTCGACAAGCCGTTCCTGATGCCGATCGAGGACGTCTTCACGATCACCGGTCGTGGCACCGTCGTCACCGGTCGTATCGAGCGTGGTGTCCTCAAGGTCAACGAGACCGTCGACATCGTCGGTATCAAGACCGAGAAGACCACTACCACGGTCACCGGCATCGAGATGTTCCGCAAGCTGCTCGACGAGGGCCAGGCCGGTGAGAACGTCGGTCTGCTCCTCCGTGGCATCAAGCGTGAGGACGTCGAGCGCGGCCAGGTCATCATCAAGCCGGGTTCGGTCACGCCGCACACCAGCTTCGAGGCCCAGGCCTACATCCTGTCGAAGGACGAGGGTGGCCGTCACACCCCGTTCTTCAACAACTACCGCCCGCAGTTCTACTTCCGTACCACGGACGTGACCGGCGTTGTGACCCTCCCCGAGGGCACCGAGATGGTCATGCCGGGCGACAACACCGTCATGACCGTCGAGCTGATCCAGCCCGTCGCCATGGAGGAGGGCCTCAAGTTCGCCATCCGTGAGGGTGGCCGGACCGTCGGCGCCGGCCAGGTCACCAAGATCAACAAGTAATTGCTGATCTGACCTGGTTGCTCCCCGGAGCATCAGCAAGGGCCCCGCACCACTGGTGCGGGGCCCTTCGCGTTGCGCTGTCGCCTGCGGGCCGCGGCTAGCCGGCGGTTCCTGCCTCGGGCGACCAGGTCCAGGGGTGCGCGTCCGCCCCCAGACCCACGACGGTGGCACCCGAGCCGCCCATGTGCAGGGCCGGTGCGTCCAGCGACGGCAGTGTGCCGTTCTTGCGGATCAACACTTTTCCTGCGACACGCAGTTGGAGCTGCCCCTTGAGGTCCTTGCCGAGGAGTACCGGGCCGCGCGGGGCGGGCGCCGCACTCACCGGACCGTGGCCGTCGAAACGGACGCCGGGTATGCGGACGCCGTCGGGGCGTACGGATGTCAGCGCGGGTTCGGCCGTCCCGGGTCCTTCGGACTTCGTGACACGCTCCACGCGGTACAGCAGTTCCACGGTGCCGTTCTTGCCGGCCACCGCGGCGGGGCCGTCCACGGGGACCGGCAGCGGCCCGGCCGGCCGGTGGGTGAACGGCTGTCCCGGTGCGTCCTGTGTCCAGTGGTGCACGCTGTCGTGACCGGCACCGAAGACATGCACCCGCCCGGTGCTGTCCACCACCGTGGACAGTCCGTCCTGAATCTCGCCACCCTCCAGGTCCTGCCAGCGGTCCCAGTGGCCCTCGGTGTCACGGACCCGCGTGCTGATGCCCTGGTCCGCGTTGCGTACGAAGAGATGGACGCGGCCGTCAGGGGCCGTGACCGCCACCGGAACGCCGATCCGCCGGCCCCGGTCGTCGCCGCGCTCCGAATTGCCCAGCCCTTGCCAAGGCAGGAAGGGACCGCCCGCGGAGCGCTGCTCCAGCAGCACGACCTCCCGCCTGTTGGCGCCGCCGTGGCCGCCGAGCGCCGAGAAACGCAGCCCGAAGAGCAGCTGCCGGCCGTCCTGCAGCGCCGCCGCGCCGAGCGTGGGCGCGAGCGGGCCGCCGCCGAGGTCGTCCGGGTCGCCCCACCGGCCGCTGCCGCGCTCGCTCTCGCGCCAGCGCACCGCGCGCAGCCCCAGCACCCCGTAGGCGGCGAGCCTGCCGTCCGGCTCGGTGGCCACCGCCGGGCGCGCGCCCGGGTAGCGGTAGTGGGTGGAGCGCACCCAGCCCTTCTTGTTGGTCAGCGGACGCTTGCCGCCGACGTTGTAGTCGCCGCAGCCCGCGGCATTGCCGCACCTCCAGTCGGGGGCGCCGCCGTACGGGACCAGATGGGCGGCCTTCTGCCTGAGCACGCCCTCCGGCAGGTTCTTGGGCCAGTGGCGGTTGTAGTAGCCGCGGAAGGACGTGGCGACGAAGGCGGGCACCTGGCCGCCCTCCTGGGTCGCCTCGGCCACCCAGCGCACCAGGGCCGCCCAGCTGAAGGAGGCCACGGCGGTGTGGTCCGCATGGTCCGAGTAGCCGTGCTGCTCGCTGTCGTTCTTGCGGGTCGCCTCGTCGCTGTGCTGGATGTCCGGGTCGGGGTCCAGGGTCTGCACGACCGTGGGCCGGTAGCGGTCCAGCAGCCCCACGAGTACGTCGATGAGCTGGTCGTAGTCGTACGAGCCCGCCTTGCGTACGGGGGAGTCGTCGGCGACGACGGTGCGCAGATTCTGCTCCCGGTCCTTCCACAGGGCGGGCAGGCCCATGCGGCCGCCGCGCGTCGTGTGCATCGCGAGGTTGAGGAAGATCAGCTCGACCCGGCGGGAGCCGTTGGCAAGAGTGTTGATCTCGGCCCGCTGGTCGCCGCGCAGCGTGGCGACGCCTTTCTGCCAGTCGGTGAACCTGGGCAGTCCGAGCAGTGTCGCGTACGCCTGGCGCAGCCCCTGGTGGCGTGCGGAGGAGTACGCCGTCTTGTCGGCGCCCGGCCGCGGCCGGCCGGGCGCCTTGTTGACGCCGTCGGACTCGCCGGCGGTGACATAGACGCAGACCAGCGGAACCCCGGCGTCCAGCATCCGCTGGGTGTCGGGGTTCATGAAGTACAGATCGTCGTCCGGGTGGGCCAGGATCTGCATCAGCTGCGCCCGCCGGGAGCTGGAGATCGGCATGCCCGGCGCGGGGTCGGCCGTCGGGACGGCGCGCCGCGGTGCGGGCACGGAACACGAGCTGAGGGCCGCCGCCGCGGCGACGGCGGCTGTGGCGGTGACCACATTTCGTCTGCTCAGGCCGGTGGAACGCGCGGTAGCCTTCCCCAGGGCATGCGCGATCTGCATCTGTTGTGCTCCGTCCGCTCCGCTCGCAGCGGGCAGACAGGCGCCCCCGTGCTGCGTACCGTTGTTCTCCGATAATGGCGGAGGGGCTGGTCAGAGCCGGTCCGCGCTCAACTAGACGGCGATTCGACGTGCGAGGTTGCCTGAGCGTGGGCAGCATGTGCGCGTGGAGCGGGCCGGTGGGGTACGCTCTCCGGCTGCGATTGGCCAGGGCTCTGCCCCATATGGCACACTAGCCAGGTTGCTCGGTTGAGTGCCGATGCTGCGCGCCTCCCGTCGGGAGGACCGGAAGCGAGTCCCACAGTACTCGTCGCCCTATCTGCCGTAAGGCAGCACTGGGGCGGACGTACGGGAATCTTTCGGGAAGCGTCAGCGGGGTGCAAACCAGGCACCCGGTGGGTGTTTTCCCCCGGCTCGCGGTCTTTGGCCCGCACCCCTTGGTTGGGAAATCCTTCGGGAGATCTTCGTAGAGGGAATGCGACACGCCCGACCGCGTGGGTCGGAGAGAACGGCGCTTGTGAAGAGCGCAGCCATCCGGGTTCCAGAGCGTTTCGAGAGACAGGACTACTAGTAGCCATGGCGGGACAGAAGATCCGCATCCGGCTCAAGGCCTACGACCACGAGGTCATCGACAGCTCGGCGAAGAAGATCGTCGAGACGGTGACCCGCACTGGTGCGTCGGTCGCGGGCCCGGTGCCGCTGCCCACTGAGAAGAACGTGTACTGCGTCATCAAGTCGCCGCACAAGTACAAGGACTCGCGCGAGCACTTCGAGATGCGCACGCACAAGCGCCTGATCGACATCCTCGACCCGACGCCCAAGACCGTTGACTCGTTGATGCGCCTGGACCTTCCGGCCGGCGTTGACATCGAGATCAAGCTCTGAGAGGCGCGGAGAAGATGGCAAAGCAGATCAAGGGCGTCCTGGGCGAGAAGCTCGGCATGACCCAGGTCTGGGACGAGAACAACCGTGTCGTCCCGGTGACCGTCGTCAAGGCCGGGCCCTGCGTCGTTACCCAGGTCCGTAAGAACGACATCGACGGCTACGAGTCGGTCCAGATCGCCTTCGGCGAGATCGACCCGCGCAAGGTGAACAAGCCCCTCAAGGGTCACTTCGCCAAGGCCGACGTAACCCCGCGCCGCCACCTGGTGGAGCTCCGTACCTCCGACGCCAGCGAGTACACGCTCGGCCAGGAGATCACTGCCGCGGTGTTCGAGTCCGGCGTCAAGGTCGACGTCACGGGCAAGAGCAAGGGCAAGGGCTTCGCCGGTGTCATGAAGCGTCACAACTTCAAGGGCCTCGGCGCCGGTCACGGTACCCAGCGCAAGCACCGCTCGCCCGGTTCCATCGGTGGCTGCGCCACCCCTGGGCGTGTCTTCAAGGGCATGCGCATGGCGGGCCGCATGGGTAACGAGCGGGTCACCACCCAGAACCTGACCATCCACGCGGTTGACGCGGAGAAGGGCCTGCTGCTCATCAAGGGCGCGGTTCCTGGTCCGAACGGCGGCCTCGTCCTCGTCCGCACTGCGGCCAAGGGGGTCTGAGGACTATGAGCACCATTGACATTCTGTCGCCCTCCGGCGACAAGTCCGGGACCGTCGAGCTCCCGGCCGAGATCTTCGACGCCAAGGTCAGCATCCCGCTGATCCACCAGGTCGTCGTGGCGCAGCTGGCCGCCGCCCGTCAGGGCACGCACAAGGTCAAGCGTCGTGGCGAGGTCCGTGGTGGCGGTAGGAAGCCTTACCGCCAGAAGGGCACCGGCCGCGCGCGTCAGGGTTCGACCCGTGCGCCGCAGTTCGCCGGCGGTGGCGTTGTCCACGGCCCCACGCCGCGTGACTACTCGCAGCGGACCCCGAAGAAGATGAAGGCCGCCGCCCTGCGCGGTGCCCTCACCGACCGGGCCCGTAACTCCCGTATCCACGTCGTCTCCGGCGTGGTCGAGGGCGAGATCTCCACGAAGGCCGCCAAGTCCCTGCTGGGCAAGGTCAGCGAGCGCAAGAACGTGCTCCTGGTTGTCGAGCGCTCGGACGAGGCCGCGTGGCTCTCCGCCCGCAACCTGCCCCAGGTGCACCTCCTGGAGCCGGGCCAGCTGAACACGTACGACGTGCTCGTCTCGGACGACGTGGTCTTCACCAAGGCCGCTTTCGAGTCCTTCGTGTCTGGCCCCAAGGCCGCTGAGACCGAAGGGAGCGACGCCTGATGTCCGAGGCGACCGTCACCAGCAAGACCTTCACGGACCCGCGCGACGTTCTCGTCAAGCCGGTTGTCTCCGAGAAGAGCTACGCCCTGCTCGACGAGAACAAGTACACGTTCATCGTCGCGCCCGGCTCCAACAAGACCCAGATCAAGCAGGCCGTCGAGGCGGTCTTCTCGGTCAAGGTCACCGGGGTCAACACGATCAACCGCCAGGGCAAGCGCAAGCGCACCCGCACCGGTTTCGGCAAGCGCGCCAACACCAAGCGCGCCATCGTGACCCTCGCTGAGGGCGACCGAATCGACATCTTCGGCGGCCCGACCTCCTGACGGAGGTCGAGTCGTCCGGAATCGGACGAGGACTGAGAAATGGGTATCCGCAAGTACAAGCCGACGACCCCGGGCCGTCGTGGCTCCAGCGTCGCCGACTTTGTCGAGATCACGCGGTCCACGCCGGAGAAGTCGCTGGTCCGCCCCCTGCACAGCAAGGGCGGCCGTAACAACACCGGTCGTGTGACCGTCCGTCACCAGGGCGGTGGCCACAAGCGCGCCTACCGCGTGATCGACTTCCGTCGTCACGACAAGGACGGCGTGCCGGCCAAGGTCGCTCACATCGAGTACGACCCGAACCGCACCGCGCGCATCGCGCTTCTGCACTACGCAGACGGCGAGAAGCGCTACATCATCGCGCCCAAGGGCCTGACGCAGGGCGACCGTGTCGAGAACGGCCCGGCCGCCGACATCAAGCCCGGCAACAACCTGGCGCTGCGCAACATCCCGGTCGGTACGACCATCCACGCCATCGAGCTGCGGCCCGGCGGCGGCGCGAAGTTCGCCCGCTCCGCGGGTGCCTCCGTGCAGCTGCTGGCGAAGGAGGGCACGATGGCCCACCTTCGTATGCCGTCCGGTGAGATCCGGCTGGTCGACGCCCGCTGCCGCGCCACCATTGGCGAGGTCGGCAACGCCGAGCAGTCGAACATCAACTGGGGCAAGGCCGGCCGTCTGCGCTGGAAGGGCGTTCGCCCGACCGTCCGCGGTGTCGCAATGAACCCGGTTGACCACCCGCACGGTGGTGGTGAGGGCAAGACCTCCGGTGGTCGCCACCCGGTCAGCCCGTGGGGTCAGAAGGAGGGTCGTACTCGCTCGCCGAAGAAGGCATCGAGCAAGTACATCGTCCGCCGCCGCAAGACGAACAAGAAGCGCTAGGAGCGGGTTTAGATGCCGCGCAGTCTCAAGAAGGGGCCCTTCGTCGACGGACACCTCATCAAGAAGGTGGATGTCCAGAACGAAGCAGGCACCAAGAACGTCATCAAGACCTGGTCCCGTCGCTCGATGATCGTCCCGGCCATGCTCGGCCACACGATCGCGGTGCACAACGGCAAGATCCACGTCCCGGTGTTCGTCACCGAGTCGATGGTCGGCCACAAGCTCGGCGAGTTCTCGCCGACTCGCACCTTCCGCGGCCACGTCAAGGACGACCGGAAGTCGAAGCGCCGCTAACGCGGGGTGACTGACTATGACTTACACCGAAGGGACAACCATGGAAGCCAGGGCCCAGGCGCGGTACATCCGCGTCACGCCCATGAAGGCCCGCCGAGTGGTGGACCTCATCCGTGGCATGGATGCCACGGAGGCTCAGGCGGTCCTGCGTTTCGCCCCGCAGGCCGCGAGCGTGCCGGTTGGCAAGGTGCTTGACAGCGCCATTGCCAACGCTGCACACAACTACGACCACACCGACGCCTCTTCGCTGGTCATCAGCGAGGCGTACGTGGACGAGGGCCCGACCCTGAAGCGGTTCCGTCCGCGTGCTCAGGGCCGTGCCTACCGGATCCGTAAGCGGACCAGCCACATCACCGTGGTCGTCAGCAGCAAGGAAGGAACCCGGTAATGGGCCAGAAGGTTAACCCGCATGGGTTCCGGCTCGGCATCACCACGGACTTCAAGTCCCGCTGGTACGCCGACAAGCTGTACAAGGACTACGTCAAGGAAGACGTCGCCATTCGTCGCATGATGACGAAGGGCATGGAGCGAGCCGGTATCTCGAAGGTTGAGATCGAGCGCACCCGCGACCGCGTCCGCGTTGACATCCACACCGCCCGCCCGGGCATCGTCATCGGTCGCCGTGGCGCCGAGGCCGACCGCATCCGTGGCGAGCTGGAGAAGCTGACCGGCAAGCAGGTTCAGCTGAACATCCTCGAGGTCAAGAACCCCGAGGTGGACGCTCAGCTGGTGGCCCAGGCCGTCGCCGAGCAGCTGTCCTCCCGCGTCTCCTTCCGTCGCGCCATGCGTAAGAGCATGCAGGGCACGATGAAGGCCGGCGCCAAGGGCATCAAGATCCAGTGCGGCGGCCGTCTCGGCGGCGCCGAGATGTCCCGCTCGGAGTTCTACCGCGAGGGCCGTGTGCCCCTGCACACGCTCCGTGCGAACGTCGACTACGGCTTCTTCGAGGCCAAGACGACCTTCGGCCGTATCGGTGTGAAGGTCTGGATCTACAAGGGCGACGTCAAGAACATCGCCGAGGTCCGCGCCGAGAACGCTGCGGCCCGTGCGGGTAACCGCCCGGCCCGTGGTGGCGCCGGCGACCGTCCGGCCGGTGGCCGTGGCGGTCGTGGTGGCGAGCGGGGCGGTCGCGGCCGCAAGCCGCAGCAGTCCGCGCCGGCAGCCGAGGCCCCCAAGGCCGAGGCTCCCGCCGCCGCCGCTGCTCCGGCTGCTGAGAGCACCGGAACGGAGGCCTGACCGAAATGCTGATCCCCCGTAGGGTCAAGCACCGCAAGCAGCACCACCCGAAGCGCAGCGGTATGTCCAAGGGTGGTACGCAGGTTGCGTTCGGCGAGTACGGCATTCAGGCCCTCACTCCGGCGTACGTGACCAACCGCCAGATCGAGGCGGCTCGTATCGCGATGACCCGCCACATCAAGCGTGGCGGCAAGGTCTGGATCAACATCTACCCGGACCGCCCGCTGACGAAGAAGCCTGCCGAGACCCGCATGGGTTCCGGTAAGGGTTCCCCGGAGTGGTGGATCGCGAACGTCAAGCCCGGTCGGGTGATGTTCGAGCTGTCCTACCCGAACGAGAAGATTGCGCGTGAGGCGCTTACCCGCGCTGCTCACAAGCTTCCGATGAAGTGCCGGATCGTTCGGCGCGAGGCAGGTGAGTCGTGATGTCTACCGGTACCAAGGCGTCCGAGCTGCGTGAGCTGGGCAACGAGGAGCTTGTTGCCAAGCTCCGCGAGGCCAAGGAAGAGCTGTTCAACCTCCGCTTCCAGGCGGCGACCGGCCAGCTCGAGAACCACGGCCGGCTGAAGGCCGTCCGCAAGGACATCGCGCGGATCTACACCCTCATGCGTGAGCGCGAGCTGGGCATCGAGACGGTGGAGAGCGCCTGATGAGCGAGAGCAACGTGACAGAGAACAAGACCGCCCGCGGTTTCCGCAAGACCCGCGAGGGTCTGGTCGTCAGCGACAAGATGGACAAGACCGTCGTCGTCGCCGTCGAGGACCGCGTGAAGCACGCGCTGTACGGCAAGGTCATCCGCCGTACGAACAAGCTCAAGGCGCACGACGAGCAGAACGCTGCCGGCGTCGGCGACCGCGTCCTCATCATGGAGACGCGTCCGCTGTCGGCGACCAAGCGCTGGCGCATCGTCGAGATCCTCGAGAAGGCCAAGTAATTACTTGAAGGGGTAACCCTTCAAGTCAGTTCCGCCAGGCTCGGCGGGGGCTGCGCTGTGACATTCAGAAGCAGCCGGCCCCCGCCGGGAACCGGCAGACGATCAGGAGATAGACGTGATCCAGCAGGAGTCGCGACTGCGTGTCGCCGACAACACTGGTGCCAAGGAAATCCTTTGCATCCGTGTTCTCGGTGGCTCCGGTCGCCGCTACGCGGGCATCGGTGACGTCATCGTCGCCACCGTCAAGGACGCGATCCCCGGTGGCAACGTGAAGAAGGGTGACGTCATCAAGGCCGTCATCGTTCGCACCGTCAAGGAGCGTCGTCGTCAGGACGGCTCGTACATCCGCTTCGACGAGAACGCCGCCGTCATTCTGAAGAACGACGGCGACCCTCGCGGCACCCGTATCTTCGGCCCGGTGGGCCGTGAGCTGCGCGAGAAGAAGTTCATGAAGATCATCTCGCTCGCGCCGGAGGTGCTGTAAGCATGAAGATCAAGAAGGGCGACCTGGTTCAGGTCATCACCGGTAAGGACAAGGGCAAGCAGGGCAAGGTCATCGTGGCCTACCCCACTGAGAACCGTGTCCTCGTCGAGGGTGTCAACCGGGTCAAGAAGCACACCAAGGCCGGTCAGACCGCTCGCGGTTCGCAGACCGGTGGCATTGTGACTACCGAGGCCCCGATTCACGTGAGCAATGTTCAGCTCGTCGTGGAGAAGGACGGCAACAAGGTCGTCACGCGCGTCGGTTACCGCTTCGACGACGAGGGCAACAAGATCCGCGTTGCCAAGCGGACGGGTGAGGACATCTGATGGCTACCACCACCACTCCGCGTCTCAAGACGAAGTACCGCGAGGAGATCGCGGGCAAGCTGCGTGAGGAGTTCTCGTACGAGAACGTCATGCAGATTCCCGGCCTCATCAAGATCGTGGTCAACATGGGTGTGGGCGACGCCGCCCGCGACTCCAAGCTGATCGATGGCGCCATCCGCGACCTCACCACGATCACTGGCCAGAAGCCGGCCGTCACCAAGGCCCGGAAGTCCATCGCGCAGTTCAAGCTGCGTGAGGGTCAGCCGATCGGCTGCCACGTCACCCTCCGTGGTGACCGCATGTGGGAGTTCCTGGACCGTACGCTGTCGCTCGCGCTGCCGCGTATCCGTGACTTCCGTGGTCTGTCGCCGAAGCAGTTCGACGGCCGTGGCAACTACACCTTCGGTCTCACGGAGCAGGTCATGTTCCACGAGATCGACCAGGACAAGATCGACCGGGTCCGGGGCATGGACATCACCGTGGTCACCACGGCGACCAACGACGACGAGGGCCGGGCCCTGCTTCGTCACCTCGGCTTCCCGTTCAAGGAGAACTGACCGTGGCGAAGAAGGCTCTGATCGCTAAGGCCGCCCGCAAGCCGAAGTTCGGTGTGCGCGCGTACACCCGCTGCCAGCGCTGCGGCCGGCCGCACTCCGTCTACCGCAAGTTCGGCCTGTGCCGCGTGTGCCTTCGTGAGATGGCTCACCGTGGCGAGCTGCCGGGCGTGACCAAGAGCTCCTGGTAATTCCCTACTTGGGAATTACCGGAGGCTCTCGGTAAGTATCTGGTCGGCGGGAGCCCTCCCTCACATGCCGTAGGCTTGTGGGGTTGGGCGCCTGCCGCCCTGACCGACTTACTACGCCGTAGGTCCCCGCACCGCACCCGTCCCGCCTATGAGTGGGGAGAGGGATGGCGCATACAGGAAACCCCGGCGAGAGAGGCCGAAGGCCAATTCATGACCATGACTGATCCCATCGCAGACATGCTCACGCGTCTGCGTAACGCGAACTCGGCGTACCACGACTCCGTCGTGATGCCGCACAGCAAGATCAAGTCGCACATCGCGGAGATCCTCCAGCAGGAGGGCTTCATCACCGGCTGGAAGGTCGAGGACGCCGAGGTCGGCAAGAACCTCGTCCTGGAGCTGAAGTTCGGCCCGAACCGCGAGCGTTCGATCGCCGGCATCAAGCGCATCTCCAAGCCGGGTCTGCGCGTGTACGCGAAGTCCACCAATCTGCCGAAGGTCCTTGGCGGCCTGGGCGTGGCGATCATCTCCACGTCCCACGGTCTTCTGACCGGTCAGCAGGCAGGCAAGAAGGGCGTAGGTGGGGAAGTCCTCGCCTACGTCTGGTAGTAGGGAACGGAGGAAAAGCTAATGTCGCGAATCGGCAAGCTCCCCATCCAGGTTCCCGCCGGTGTGGACGTCACCATCGATGGCCGTACGGTCGCCGTGAAGGGCCCCAAGGGTTCCCTCTCCCACACCGTTGCCGCGCCGATCGAGATCGTTAAGGGCGAGGAGGGCGTTCTCAACGTCACCCGTCCGAACGACGAGCGTCAGAACAAGGCCCTGCACGGCCTGTCCCGCACGCTGGTGGCGAACATGATCACCGGCGTGACCCAGGGATACGTCAAGGCGCTCGAGATCAGCGGTGTCGGTTACCGCGTCGCCGCGAAGGGCTCCAACCTGGAGTTCCAGCTCGGTTACAGCCACTCGATCCTGGTGGAGGCGCCCGAGGGCATCTCCTTCAAGGTCGAGTCGCCGACCAAGTTCTCGGTCGAGGGCATCGACAAGCAGAAGGTCGGCGAGGTCGCCGCGAACATCCGCAAGCTGCGGAAGCCCGACCCGTACAAGGCCAAGGGCGTCAAGTACGCGGGCGAGGTCATCCGCCGCAAGGTCGGAAAGGCGGGTAAGTAAGCCATGGCATACGGTGTGAAGATTGCCAAGGGCGACGCGTACAAGCGCGCTGCCATCAAGCGCCGCCACATCCGCGTCCGCAAGCACGTCTCCGGTACGCCGGAGCGTCCGCGCCTGGTCGTGACGCGCTCCAACCGCAACATCGTTGCGCAGGTCATCGACGACATCGCGGGCCACACGCTCGCGTCGGCGTCGACCCTGGACACCTCGATCCGTGGTGGCGAGGGCGACAAGAGTGCCCAGGCCCAGCAGGTCGGCGCGCTCGTCGCCGAGCGTGCGAAGGCTGCCGGTGTCGAGGCTGTCGTGTTCGACCGTGGTGGCAACAGGTACGCCGGGCGCATTGCCGCTCTGGCTGACGCCGCCCGCGAAGCCGGGCTGAAGTTCTAGGCCCCGGTTCCGGGACTAACGGACGTAACAGAGAGAGGTAAATCCAATGGCTGGACCCCAGCGCCGCGGAAGCGGTGCCGGTGGCGGCGAGCGGCGGGACCGGAAGGGTCGCGACGGTGGCGCTGCCGCCGAGAAGACCGCTTATGTTGAGCGCGTTGTCGCGATCAACCGCGTTGCCAAGGTTGTCAAGGGTGGTCGACGCTTCAGCTTCACCGCGCTGGTCGTGGTGGGCGACGGTGACGGCACCGTAGGTGTCGGATACGGCAAGGCCAAGGAAGTTCCCGCGGCCATCGCCAAGGGCGTTGAAGAGGCCAAGAAGAACTTCTTCAAGGTTCCGCGTATCCAGGGCACCATCCCGCACCCGATCACGGGCGAGAAGGCCGCGGGCGTCGTCCTGCTCAAGCCTGCTTCCCCCGGTACCGGCGTTATCGCCGGTGGCCCGGTGCGTGCGGTGCTCGAGTGCGCCGGCGTCCACGACATCCTGTCGAAGTCGCTCGGCTCGTCCAACGCGATCAACATCGTGCACGCGACCGTGGCGGCCCTCAAGGGCCTTCAGCGTCCCGAGGAGATTGCGGCTCGCCGTGGTCTGCCCCTCGAGGACGTCGCCCCCGCGGCTCTGCTTCGTGCACGTGCGGGAGCGGGTGCGTAATGGCTCGCCTCAAGATCACGCAGACGAAGTCGTACATCGGCAGCAAGCAGAACCACCGCGACACCCTGCGCTCGCTCGGGCTCAAGCGCCTGCACGACGTGGTTGTCAAGGATGACCGTCCCGAGTTCCGCGGCATGGTGCAGACCGTCCGCCACCTCGTCACGGTTGAGGAGGTCGACTGACATGGCGGAGCAGAACCCGCTGAAGGTCCACAACCTCCGTCCTGCCCCGGGCGCCAAGACCGCCAAGACCCGTGTGGGTCGTGGTGAGGCGTCCAAGGGTAAGACCGCAGGTCGTGGTACCAAGGGCACCAAGGCCCGTTACCAGGTTCCGGAGCGCTTCGAGGGTGGGCAGATGCCCCTCCACATGCGTCTCCCGAAGCTCAAGGGCTTCAAGAACCCGTTCCGCACCGAGTACCAGGTTGTGAACCTGGACAAGCTCGGCGCTCTCTACCCCGAGGGTGGAGAGGTCACGGTGGCCGATCTGGTCGCCAAGGGCGCGGTGCGCAAGAACAGCCTCGTCAAGGTCCTGGGCCAGGGCGAGATCTCCGTGGCGCTGCAGGTGACGGTTGACGCCGTCTCCGGCTCCGCCAAGGAGAAGATTGCCGCTGCCGGCGGCACCGTCACCGAGCTCGTCTGAGACGAGTTCAGTGGCTGAAAGCTGAAAACCGACCGGGGATGCCTCCCAAAAGGGGCATCCCCGGTTGGTCGTTCCTAGGGGGGCACTGTCGCCGGTAAGGTGGCGTGCACTGTTGCTGTAAACAAAGGGGGTTCTGCCCCCGAGCCGCTCGGTCTGTCCGATTAAGATCGTGCGGGTTTGCTGATACGTATCCGTCGATCCTCAATACCGTCACCTCTGACGCAGTAGCGCGGGGGTCGCAGGAGGCACCGTGCTCACCGCGTTCGCCCGGGCGTTCAAGACGCCCGACCTGCGCAAGAAGCTGCTCTTCACACTCGCCATCATCGTGCTGTACCGGCTCGGGTCACATATCCCGGTCCCGGGCGTGAATTACCAGAACGTACAGATCTGTGTGGAAGCGGCCCAGAAGGGCAACAACAGCCTGTTCGGCCTGGTGAACATGTTCAGTGGCGGGGCGCTGCTGCAGATCACCATCTTCGCGCTCGGCATCATGCCGTACATTACGGCGAGCATCATTCTGCAACTGCTGACCGTGGTCATCCCGCGGCTGGAGGCCCTCAAGAAGGAGGGTTCGGCCGGCACGGCGAAGATCACGCAGTACACGCGTTACCTCACGGTGGCGCTCGCCGTACTGCAGGGCACGGGCCTGGTGGCCACCGCCCGCAGTGGTGCACTCTTCAGCGGCTGCCAGGTGGCCGACCAGATCGTTCCCAACCGCTCGATCTTCACCACCATCGTCATGGTGGTGACCATGACCGCGGGCACCGCGGCCGTCATGTGGCTCGGTGAGCTCATCACCGACCGCGGCATCGGCAACGGAATGTCGATCCTGATGTTCATCTCGATCGCCGCCGGCTTCCCGGGCGCCCTGTGGGCCATCAAGCAGACCGGCAAGCTCGCCAAGGGCTGGATCGAGTTCGGCACGGTCATCCTGATCGGCTTCGTGATGGTCGCCCTGGTCGTCTTCGTCGAGCAGGCTCAGCGCCGTATCCCCGTGCAGTACGCGAAGCGCATGATCGGGCGGCGGTCGTACGGCGGTACGTCCACATACATCCCGCTCAAGGTCAACCAGGCGGGTGTGATTCCCGTCATCTTCGCGTCGTCGCTGCTCTACATCCCGGCGTTGGTCGCCCAGTTCTCCAACTCCCAAGCGGGCTGGAAGACCTGGATCCAAACGCACTTCGTCAAGGGTGACCACCCGTACTACATCGCCACGTACTTCCTGTTGATCGTGTTCTTCGCCTTCTTCTATGTGGCGATTTCGTTCAACCCCGAGGAAGTCGCTGACAACATGAAGAAGTATGGTGGCTTCATCCCGGGCATCCGGGCTGGTCGTCCTACTGCCGAGTATCTGAGCTACGTGCTCAACCGGATCACTTGGCCGGGCTCGCTGTACCTGGGTCTGATTGCTCTTGTCCCGACGATGGCGTTGGCAGGCTTCGGAGGCGCGAACCAGAACTTCCCGTTCGGCGGGACGAGCATCCTGATCATCGTGGGTGTGGGTCTGGAGACCGTGAAGCAGATCGAGAGCCAGCTCCAGCAGCGTAATTACGAAGGGTTCCTCCGCTGATGCGAATCGTCCTCGTCGGACCGCCCGGTGCCGGCAAGGGAACGCAGGCTGCGTTCCTTGCCAAGAACCTGTCGATCCCGCACATCTCCACGGGCGACCTCTTCCGCGCCAACATCAGTCAGGGCACGGAGCTCGGGAAGCAGGCCAAGGCGTACATGGACGCCGGCAAGCTGGTACCCGACGAGGTCACCATCGGGATGGCCAAGGACCGTCTGCAGCAGCCGGACGCCGAGAACGGCTTCCTGCTCGACGGCTTCCCGCGCAATGTCGGGCAGGCCGAGGCGCTCGACGACTTCCTCAAGAGCGCGGGCCTGAAGCTGGACGCCGTTCTCGACCTGGAGGTCCCCGAGGACGAGGTCGTGAAGCGGATCGCCGGTCGTCGTGTCTGCCGCAACAACAGCGCGCACGTCTACCACGTGTCGTACTCCCCGCCGAAGGTCGAGGGTGTCTGCGACGAGTGCGGCGGCGAGCTGTACCAGCGTGACGACGACTCCGAGGAGACCGTGCGCACGCGGCTCGAGGTCTACCACACGCAGACCGAGCCGATCATCGACTACTACAGGGCCCAGGGCCTGGTGGTCACCATCTCCGCGCTCGGCAAGGTCACCGATGTGACGGCCCTGGCGATGGAAGCACTGCAGGTGGACCGGGCCGCGCAGGCCTGAGCAGTCCCCACAAGTACGGCCGCGGTGTCCTCAGGGCGCCGCGGCCGTATTGTTGAATAGCCCTTTTACCGAGTCGACCCAGAAAGGCGCCTGCCGCAATGGTGCAGATCAAGACCCCCGAGCAGATCGCGAAGATGCGTGAGGCGGGGCTGGTCGTCGCCGCCATCCACGCGGCCACCCGTGAGGCAGCGGTGCCGGGCGCCACCACCAAGGATCTGGACGAGGTCGCCCGCAAGGTGATCGCCGACCATGGTGCGAAGTCCAACTTTCTGGGGTACGGCGGGTTCCCCGCGACGATCTGCACCTCGGTCAACGAGGTTGTCGTCCACGGCATCCCGGACGAGAAGACCGTCCTCAAGGACGGCGACATCATCTCCATCGACGCCGGCGCGATCATCGACGGCTGGCACGGTGACGCCGCGTACACCGCGTTCGTCGGCACCGGTCATGCGCCGGAGCTGATCGAGCTCTCCCGGGTCACCGAGGAGTCGATGTGGGCCGGTATCGCCGCGATGAAGAACGGCAACCGGCTGATCGACGTCTCCCGCGCCATCGAGACGTACATCCGCCGTCAGCCGCGTCCCGCGACCGGCAAGTACGGGATCATCGAGGAGTACGGCGGCCACGGCATCGGCACCGAGATGCACATGGATCCGCATCTGCTGAACTACGTCTCGAAGAAGCGCGGCCGCGGCCCGAAGCTGGTCCCCGGCTTCTGCCTGGCGATCGAGCCGATGGTCTCGCTCGGCACCCCGCACACCGAGGTCCTGCAGGACGACTGGACCGTCATCACGACGGACGGCACATGGTCCTCGCACTGGGAGCACTCGATCGCGCTGACCGAGGAGGGCCCGCTGGTGCTGACGGCGCCGGACTGCGGCCGGGCGAAGCTGGCGGAGCTGGGAATCACGGCCGCTCCCGACCCTCTTGCCTCGGCTTAAGGATCTCCGTGGGTGGGCAAACTTGCCGGATTCGTCTTTTCGAGTGGCCTGTCGTAGACTGATGCGTCGGCTCTCGTGTATCCGTGTGTCTGCATACGGTAGCGCGAGTCGATCAAGGTAGCCGATTCGAAAGGCGAAGCGTGGCCAAGAAGCAAGGTGCCATCGAAATTGAGGGCACCGTGATCGAGTCCCTCCCGAACGCCATGTTCAAGGTGGAACTCCAGAACGGTCACAAGGTCCTCGCGCACATCTCCGGCAAGATGCGGATGCACTACATCCGTATCCTCCCGGACGACCGGGTTGTCGTGGAGCTGTCTCCGTACGACCTGACGCGTGGCCGGATCGTCTACCGATACAAGTAGATCTTGCCCGCACCCCGCTTCGGCGTGGGTGGGTGGCACTGACCCGGAGAACCTCACCCCATGAAGGTCAAGCCGAGCGTCAAGAAGATCTGCGACAAGTGCAAGGTGATCCGCCGTCACGGCCGGGTCATGGTCATCTGCGACAACCTGCGCCACAAGCAGCGCCAGGGCTGAAGCACGACCTGCACCTCGCAGTTCTTCGCGCGACGCACGTAAAACGTACATACGCAGAGCCCGCCTGGCCCTAGGGCTGGCGACACCTCCGGCGGAGGCCGGGGACCTGGTCCGTACCACCCTCCTTTTTCGGGTCGGCGGCCACGGAACGGCTCTGCGGAAGACCTCCGAAATCAACAGGAGCCATGAATGGCACGCCTTTCCGGCGTTGACCTCCCGCGCGAAAAGCGCGTTGAGATCGCCCTCACCTACGTCTTCGGTATCGGGCGTACCCGGTCCAAGGAAGCCCTTGCGGCCACCGGTGTCGACCCCAACACCCGCGTTCGTGACCTGCCCGAAGAGGACCTGGTCAAGCTCCGCGAGTACGTGGACGCCAACCTCAAGACCGAGGGTGACCTCCGTCGCGAGGTCCAGGCCGACATTCGCCGCAAGATCGAGATCGGCTGCTACCAGGGTCTGCGGCACCGCCGTGGCCTGCCGGTCCACGGTCAGCGCACCAGCACGAACGCTCGTACCCGCAAGGGCCCGCGTCGCGCGATCGCCGGCAAGAAGAAGCCGGGCAAGAAGTAGTCCTCAGCCGGACGCACTGCGGTCTTCCGGGGGCGACCCCCGGACCCCCGCACATCAAGCGGTCTTCGCTGTAGGACCGACCACCTCCCGTAGGAGTTATAGATGCCCCCCAAGGGTCGTCAGGGCGCTGCCAAGAAGGTGCGCCGCAAGGAAAAGAAGAACGTCGCTCACGGGCACGCCCACATCAAGAGCACGTTCAACAACACCATCGTTTCGATCACCGACCCCTCGGGCAACGTGATCTCCTGGGCCTCCGCCGGCCACGTCGGCTTCAAGGGCTCGCGCAAGTCCACCCCCTTCGCCGCGCAGATGGCCGCCGAGTCGGCCGCCCGCCGCGCGCAGGAGCACGGCATGCGCAAGGTTGACGTCTTCGTCAAGGGTCCCGGCTCCGGCCGTGAGACCGCGATCCGCTCCCTCCAGGCCACGGGCCTCGAGGTGGGTTCGATCCAGGACGTCACCCCCACCCCGCACAACGGCTGCCGCCCCCCGAAGCGCCGCCGCGTCTGACCCTGTCCCTGCCCCCTTCACCGGGGGAACAGGGATGGTTTGCGGGCGGTACGGCGCTCAGGTGCCGTACCGCCCGTACCCTTGTTTCTGTTGGCATCAAATAGTGGGTGCCAAGACTGGAGGCATTTCCCATGCTTATCGCTCAGCGTCCGTCGCTGACCGAAGAGGTCGTCGACGAGTACCGCTCCCGGTTCGTCATCGAGCCGCTGGAGCCGGGCTTCGGCTACACGCTCGGTAACTCCCTTCGTCGTACGCTCCTCTCCTCGATTCCCGGCGCTGCTGTCACCAGCATCCGGATCGACGGTGTCCTGCACGAGTTCACCACCGTGCCGGGCGTCAAGGAGGACGTCACCGACCTCATCCTGAACATCAAGCAGCTGGTCGTCTCCTCGGAGCACGACGAGCCGGTCGTGATGTACCTGCGCAAGCAGGGTCCCGGCCTGGTCACCGCTGCTGACATCGCCCCGCCGGCCGGTGTCGAGGTGCACAACCCCGACCTGGTCCTCGCCACGCTGAACGGCAAGGGCAAGCTGGAGATGGAGCTGACCGTCGAGCGCGGTCGCGGCTATGTCTCCGCCGTGCAGAACAAGCAGGTGGGCCAGGAGATCGGCCGTATCCCGGTCGACTCCATCTACTCGCCGGTGCTCAAGGTCACGTACAAGGTCGAGGCGACCCGTGTCGAGCAGCGCACCGACTTCGACAAGCTGATCGTCGACGTCGAGACCAAGCAGGCCATGCGTCCGCGTGACGCCATGGCTTCGGCCGGTAAGACCCTGGTCGAGCTGTTCGGTCTGGCGCGCGAGCTCAACATCGACGCCGAGGGCATCGACATGGGTCCGTCCCCGACGGACGCCGCGCTCGCCGCCGATCTGGCGCTGCCGATCGAGGAGCTCGAGCTCACCGTTCGCTCGTACAACTGCCTCAAGCGCGAGGGCATCCACTCCGTGGGTGAGCTCGTGGCGCGTTCCGAGGCGGACCTGCTCGACATCCGCAACTTCGGTGCGAAGTCGATCGACGAGGTCAAGGCGAAGCTGGCCGGTATGGGCCTGGCGCTCAAGGACAGCCCGCCCGGATTCGACCCGACCGCTGCCGCCGACGCCTTTGGCGCCGACGACGACGCGGACGCGGGCTTCGTGGAGACCGAGCAGTACTGATCCACCTCCGGTGGGGGTGCCCGGGTTTTCCCGGGTGCCCGCGCCGGGCTGAGGACTTGTCCTCAAACGCCGGACGGGCCGCAAGGCGCCGTCCGCGCGTGATTCCGACTTCCGCTGGGCGGCCGCCTCGCGGGAACTGACACCGGTACCTGATACGGCCGGTGCAGCACACAAGGAGAAACACCATGCCGAAGCCCGCCAAGGGTGCCCGTCTGGGCGGCAGCGCTGCGCACGAGAAGCTGCTTCTTGCGAACCTCGCGAAGTCGCTCTTCGAGCACGGCCGCATCACCACGACCGAGGCCAAGGCCCGCCGCCTGCGTCCGGTCGCCGAGCGCTTGATCACCAAGGCGAAGAAGGGCGACATCCACAACCGTCGCCTGGTCCTGCAGACGATCACGGACAAGGGCATCGTGCACACGCTCTTCACCGAGATCGCTCCGCGGTACGCCGAGCGCCCGGGTGGCTACACCCGTATCACCAAGATCGGCGGCCGTCGTGGCGACAACGCCCCGATGGCTGTGATCGAGCTGGTCGAGGGTGAGATCGCGAAGAAGGCGACCGTTGCCGAGGCCGAGGCCGCTGCCAAGCGCGCGGTCAAGGAAGACGCCCTCAAGAAGGACGAGGTCGTCGAGGACGCCGCTCCGGCGGATGAGTCCAAGGACGCCTGAGCGTTCCGAGGCTGACGGACGGGCCCGTATCCCTTCGGGGGTGCGGGCCCGTTCCGCATTGAGAGGATCAGCGCGTGAGCGATGAGGTGGAGCCCGGATACGTACGGGTGAGGCTGGATCTGTCGTACGACGGCAAGGACTTCTCCGGCTGGGCCAAGCAGCCCAGTGGCCGTGGCCTGCGGACGGTCCAGGGGGAGATCGAGGACGCGCTGCGTACGGTGACGCGGTCCTCGACGACGTACGAACTGACCGTCGCGGGCCGCACGGACGCGGGCGTGCACGCGCGGGGGCAGGTCGCGCATGTCGATCTGCCGCAGGACGTGTGGGACGAGCACCGGGAGAAGCTGCTGAAGCGGCTGGCCGGGCGGCTCTCGCGGGATGTGCGGATCTGGAGTGTGGCCGAGGCGCCTGCGGGGTTCAACGCGCGCTTCTCGGCGATCTGGCGGCGGTACGCGTACCGGGTGACCGACAACCCCGGAGGCGTGGATCCGCTGTTGCGCGGTCATGTGCTGTGGCACGACTGGCCGTTGGACGTGGCGGCCATGAACGCCGCGGCGGCCGGGCTGGTCGGGGAGCACGACTTCGCGGCGTACTGCAAGAAGCGCGAGGGCGCCACGACCATTCGTACGCTGCAGACGCTGCGGTGGGAGCGGGACGCGGCCGGGATCATCACCGCGACCGTGCGGGCGGACGCCTTCTGCCACAACATGGTGCGTTCGCTGGTCGGTGCGCTGCTGTTCGTGGGCGACGGGCACCGGCCGGTGGAGTGGCCCGCGAAGGTGCTGGCCGCGGGCGTACGGGACTCGGCAGTCCATGTCGTACGGCCGCACGGCCTCACGCTCGAGGAAGTCGGCTACCCCGCCGACGAGTTGCTGGCCGCCCGGAACCGGGAGGCCCGCAACAAGCGGACCCTGCCCGGTTCACTGTCCGGCGGGAGCGGTGGCTGCTGCTGAGGCCTGGGCCTCACCGCGGCGGACGATCTGACGGAAGGTGAACTCCGCCAGGTCGTCACCGATCTGGAAGGCCTTGGCGTCGCCCTTGGTGACGGACTTGGCCTTGGTGTAGCCGGTGGTGGTGAAGTAGGCGTACCGGCCGTAGGAGTTGTATGTGGACCGGCAGACCGGGCCGCCCTTGCAGAACGCGGGGACGCCGGAGCCGGGCAGCGGCGCGATGCTGCCCTGGGCCTGCTGTACGGCCTTCTTGGCCTTCGCCTCGTTCTCGAAGGTGGCCACGCCGACGGTGACCGCGATGCCGTTGGCGCTGTACGTGGCGCGGAAGACCTGCTCGCAGCCGTTGTTCTCGAGGATCCCGCCGAGAGCGCCGGTGGTGACGGAGCCGCAGTTGCCGGTGCGGGCCGTGGCGCCCTTGGTGTAGGCGCGGTCGCCCATCGTCAGCTTCTTGCCGGGGAAGAGGGTGTCGGCGCTGAGCGGCGCGGTGTCCTTCTTCTTGTCGGAGATGAAGTCCTTCGGGTTCGGCGGGGGCAGCGGGGCCACCGAGGAGAAGGACGGCTCGGGCTGGGTGGTGTCGTTGGGCAGGTCGGCAGGCGCGGGCAGTTCGCTCGCGTTCTTGTCCGCGGCCCCGGTGTTGTCGTCACTGTTGGACGAGACGATCGCGGTCGCCACGATGCCGGCGATCGCGGTGGTCGCGAGCGCTCCACCGCCGATCAGCAGCCACCGCCTGCGGCGGGTGCGTGCGGCGGAGGCGTTGGCGAGCGCGGCCCAGTCCGGTGTGTCCGCCGCGCTTGTCCGCAGGCCGAACGGATCCGGCGGCGCCGGAAGGGGGTTGTACGGGTCCTGGCGCTGCCCGCCGTACGGGTCCTGGTTCTGTTCCCCGTACGGGTCCTGGCCCTGTCTCCCGGACGGGAACTGGTTCTGTCCACCGGGGCTCCACTGAGGTCCCCCCTGCCCAAAGCTCATGCCGCGCATCCTAAACCTGTTGGGCGAGGGCGGTGGCGGCGGCGAGAATCGGAGCATGGGACATCTTGAGGCCGCGCATCTGGAGTACTACCTACCGGACGGACGGGTGCTCCTCGGCGACGCCTCGTTCCGGGTGGGGGAGGGCGCGGTGGTGGCCCTCGTGGGTGCCAATGGCGCCGGCAAGACGACGCTGCTGCGGCTGATGGCGGGGGAGCTGCAGCCGCACGGCGGGACGGTGTCGGTCAGCGGCGGGCTCGGAGTGATGCCGCAGTTCGTCGGATCGGTGCGGGACGAGCGGACCGTACGGGATCTGCTGGTGTCGGTTGCCCAGCCGCGGATCAGGGAAGCGGCTTCCGAGGTGGATGCCGCGGAGCATCTGATCATGACGGTCGACGACGAGGCCGCGCAGATGAAGTACGCGCAGGCGCTGAGCGACTGGGCGGAGGCTCGGGGGTACGAGGCCGAGACCGTCTGGGACATGTGCACGATGGCGGCGCTGGGGGTCCCGTACGAGAAGGCGCAGTTTCGCGAGCTGAAGACGCTGAGCGGGGGCGAGCAGAAGCGGCTGGTGCTCGAGGCGCTGCTGCGGGGTCCTGACGAGGTGCTGCTGCTCGACGAGCCGGACAACTATCTGGACGTCCCCGGAAAGCGGTGGCTGGAGGAGCGGCTGAAGGAGACCCGTAAGACGGTCCTCTTCGTCTCGCACGACCGGGAGCTGCTGTCCCGGGCGGCGGAGCGGATCGTGAGTGTGGAGCCGAGTCCGGCGGGGTCGGACGTATGGGTGCACGGCGGCGGCTTCGGCACGTACCACGAGGCCCGCAAGGAGCGGTTCGCGCGCTTCGAGGAGCTGAAGCGGCGCTGGGACGAGGAGCATGCGCGGCTGAAGGCACTGGTGCTGCGGCTGCGGAACCAGGCGGCGATCAGCCCCGACATGGCGTCGCGCTACCGGGCGATGCAGACCCGCTTCAAGAAGTTCGAGGACGCGGGACCGCCGCCGGAGCCGCCGCGCGAGCAGGAGATCCGGATGCGGCTGCGGGGCGGGCGGACCGGGGTGCGGGCGCTTACCTGTGCCGGGCTCGAGCTTTCCGGGCTGATGAAGCCGTTCGACCTGGAGGTCTTCTACGGGGAGCGGGTGGCGGTGCTCGGCTCGAACGGCTCGGGGAAGTCGCACTTCCTGCGGCTGCTGGCGGGGGACGCGTCGGTGGCGCACACGGGGGCGTGGAAGCTGGGCGCGCGCGTGGTGCCGGGGCACTTCGCGCAGACGCATGCGCATCCGGAGCTGCTGGGACGGACGCTGGTCGACATTCTGTGGACCGAGCATGCGAAGGACCGGGGCGGGGCGATGTCGGTCCTGCGGCGGTACGAGCTGGAGCGGCAGGGGGACCAGCCCTTCGAAAAGCTGTCGGGCGGACAGCAGGCGCGCTTCCAGATCCTGCTGCTGGAGCTGGCCGGCACGACGGCGCTGCTGCTGGACGAGCCGACGGACAACCTGGACCTGGAGTCGGCGGAGGCGCTGCAGGAGGGGCTGGAGGCGTACGAGGGGACGGTGCTGGCCGTCACGCACGACAGGTGGTTCGCGCAGTCGTTCGACCGGTATCTGGTGTTCGGGTCGGACGGGGTGGTGCGTGAGACGGCGGAGCCGGTATGGGACGAGCGGAGGGTGGAGCGGGTGCGGTGAGGTCGGGGGAGCGGTGGGGCCGGGGGGCGCGGTCGGGCTGGGGCGCGGTCCGGGCGCGTCGCGCCGACCGGGCGTACAGCGGGGCCATGCGCACCTACCCGGGCGTAGCATGGGGGCTGCGGCCCCGGCCGCAGGGCCATTTTGACCCGGGCGGGGGACCGCGGGTATTCTTCTGGTTCGTTATGCGTATTGGCTTGTTCATTCTCACGTGAGAGGCCCTTACGCCGGTCCGCCGGGCCGATGACCAGCGGCAGGCACACGGGTTGCGTCCCCGAGGTGCCGCCATGGCTGTCGTGATCGTCCGGGTGGCCCTGTCAGGACCCACTCACTGAAGAAGCGAAGGCTACGACCGTGCGTACGTACAGCCCCAAGCCCGGCGATGTCACGCGCCAGTGGCACATCATCGACGCGCAGGACATTGTCCTGGGCCGTCTGGCGACTACGGCAGCGAACCTCCTCCGGGGCAAGCACAAGCCGACATACGCCCCCCACATGGACATGGGCGACTTCGTCATCATCATCAACGCCGAGAAGGTTCACCTCTCCGGCAACAAGAAGACCCAGAAGATGGCGTACCGCCACTCCGGGTACCCGGGTGGTCTGCGCTCCGTCCGCTACGACGAGCTGCTTGCCAAGAGCCCGGAGAAGGCTGTGGAGAAGGCCATCAAGGGCATGATCCCCAAGAACACCCTGGGTCGTCAGATGCTCTCGAAGCTGAAGATCTACGCGGGCGACCAGCACCCGCACGCTGCTCAGCAGCCGGTCCCGTTCGAGATCACCCAGGTCGCGCAGTAGTTCCGGCCACCCCCTAAGACGTACAGAAAGATCTGAGGAGAATCGTGGCCGAGACCACTGCAGAGACCCCCGTCGAGGGCACCGAGGCTGAAGAGACCTTCGCCGAGGTGACCACCTTCGAGTCGGAGGTTCCCGTCGAGGGCGAGTACACCAGCGAGTCGCTGGCGTCCCGCTTCGGCGACCCCCAGCCGGCTGCCGGCCTGGGCCGTCGCAAGAACGCCATTGCCCGCGTCCGGATCGTTCCGGGCACCGGCAAGTGGAAGATCAACGGTCGCACCCTTGAGGACTACTTCCCCAACAAGGTGCACCAGCAGGAAGTCAACGAGCCCTTCAAGGTGCTCGAGCTCGACAACCGCTACGACGTCATCGCCCGTATCTCGGGTGGCGGCGTCTCCGGTCAGGCCGGCGCCCTGCGCCTCGGTGTGGCCCGTGCCCTGAACGAGGCGGACGTGGACAACAACCGCGCCCCGCTGAAGAAGGCCGGCTTCCTGAGCCGCGACGACCGTGCGGTCGAGCGCAAGAAGGCCGGTCTCAAGAAGGCCCGCAAGGCCCCGCAGTACAGCAAGCGCTAAATCGCACGCTGGCCTGTACGGCTTTTCGTTCGCCCCGGCGGCACTCAGTGCTGCCGGGGCGGCGTTCGTTCATGGACCACCTCGGGCGTATAACGGGCTATGGCGCTCAGAGGCTTGCATTTTCGGAGCATTTCGGAGGACAGCTGTGGGACGACTCTTCGGCACGGACGGTGTGCGCGGTGTCGCCAACGCGGATCTGACGGCTGAGCTCGCGCTCGGTCTGTCGGTCGCTGCGGCGCATGTGCTTGCCGAGGCGGGCACATTCGCAGGCCATCGGCCGACAGCGGTGGTCGGGCGTGACCCCCGTGCTTCGGGCGAGTTCCTGGAGGCCGCCGTCGTGGCGGGTCTCGCGAGCGCGGGCGTGGACGTCCTGCGCGTCGGTGTGCTGCCGACCCCTGCCGTGGCGTACCTCACCGGTGTGCTGGGTGCCGACCTCGGTGTGATGCTCTCCGCGAGCCACAACGCCATGCCGGACAACGGCATCAAGTTCTTCGCCCGCGGCGGGCACAAGCTGGCCGACGAACTCGAGGACCGTATCGAGACCGTGTACGAGCAGCACCGGACCGGCGAGCCGTGGGAGCGGCCGACCGGCGCCGGTGTCGGCCGGGTCACCGACTACGACGAGGGCTTCGACAAGTACGTCGCGCATCTGATCGCCGTACTGCCGAACCGGCTCGACGGGCTGAAGGTCGTCCTCGACGAGGCGCACGGCGCGGCCTCCCGTGTCTCGCCCGAGGCGTTCGCGCGGGCCGGGGCCGAGGTCATCACGATCGGCGCCGAGCCGGACGGGCTCAACATCAACGACGGGTGCGGATCCACGCACCTGGGGCTGCTGAAGGCGGCCGTCGTCGAGCACGGCGCGGCCTTCGGCATCGCGCACGACGGTGACGCGGACCGCTGCCTCGCCGTGGACGGCGCCGGCCAGGAGATCGACGGCGACCAGATCCTCGCTGTGCTGGCGCTCGCCATGCGCGAGGCCGGAACGCTGCGCGGGGACACCGTCGTCGCCACCGTCATGTCCAACCTCGGCTTCAAGCTGGCGATGGAGCGCGAGGGTCTGCAGCTGGTGCAGACCGCGGTCGGCGACCGGTACGTCCTGGAGTCGATGAAGGCCGAGGGGTACGCGCTGGGCGGCGAGCAGTCCGGTCACGTGATCGTGCTCGACCACGCGACGACCGGCGACGGCACGCTCACCGGCCTGATGCTGGCGGCCCGCGTCGTCGCGACGGGCCGTTCGCTGGCCGAACTGGCCTCGGTCATGCAGCGGCTGCCGCAGGTGCTCATCAATGTGCCGGACGTCGACAAGTCGCGGGTGAAGACCTCCGCGGAGCTGGCGACCGCCGTCGCCGAGGCGGAGCACGAGCTGGGTGCCACCGGTCGCGTACTCCTGCGCCCGTCGGGCACGGAGCCGCTGGTACGGGTGATGGTCGAGGCCGCCGACATCGAGCAGGCCCGGTCGGTGGCCGGCCGCCTCGCCGACGTCGTCAAGTCCGCGCTGGGCTGACCTCAGAAGTCGTCGGCCCGAGAAGTCGCCGACCTCAGAAATCGTCGATACGCCGCTCGGTCCCCACGGGGCCGCGCGGCGTATCGCGTTTCTACAGCAGGGACTTTGCCGCCGCCCGCTGCCGCTGCTTCGCCCACAGGTACTTCTGGAGCAGCAGCGTCAACGTCCCCGCCAGCACGATGCCCAGCAGATTCAGCAGCAGCTGCTCCGCGGAGCCCCACGCCTGCCGGTAATCCTGGTAGCTGAACGCCACCGCCGCGTTCGCCGCCGCCGGGACCGTCGTGACCGAGATGGCCACGCCCACCAGCGCGCCCGACTTCGCCGACGTCAGCGACAGCATGCCCGCCGCGCCCGCCAGCACCGCGACGACGAACGAGAACCAGTCCGGGCGGTAGATGAAGTTCGTGTTGGGTCGTTCCGCCTGCAGCTTCGCCGCCTCGAAGAGGTTCACCCAGTCCATGAAGTAGCTGAAGACCACTGTCACCAGCATCGCCACGGCGAAGCCCGCGATCAGTGCCAGGAGGGAGCGCCACGCCAGCCGCGGGGCGCGCTGGACCAGCGCCGTGCAGAAGCCGGCCAGCGGGCCGAACTCCGGGCCCACCGCCATCGCGCCCACGATCAGGATCGCGTTGTCCAGCACCACACCGCACGCCGCGATCATCGTCGCCAGCGACAGGAACGTGATGTACGTGAAGCTGAGCGTCGACTCCTCGTGCGTCGCGTCCGTCAGGTGCTCCCAGAGCACCGCGTCCGCACCCTCGCCCGGAGCCTCTTCCTCGGCCTTGTCCGCCCGCATGGACAGTGACAGGTCGATGTTCTCGACGGCGATCGAGCCGGACTCGTCGATGCCGAGCGCGCGCAGTCCGTTGATCAGTTCGTCGCCCGCCTCCCGGGCCACGTCGCACAGCACCAGGTCCCCCTGAGGATTGCGGGCGGCGCCGGGGACGACCGCGAGGTGCGTCGTGCCGACCGTCCGCTCGATGAGCCGGACGGCTTCGGCGGTCCGGTCGGTGGGGGTGATCAGGCGCAGGTGCAGCACGCGCTGGGCTCCTCGGAGTCCTCAGAGTTTGCGGAGGGACAGGCGCTGGACCTTGTGGTCGGGGCCCTTGCGCAGCACCAGCGTGGCGCGGCCGCGCGTCGGTGCCACGTTCTCCAGCAGATTGGGCTTGTTGATGGTGCGCCACATCGTACGGGCGTAGTCCAGGGCCTCGTCCTCGGAGACCTGGGTGTACTTCCTGAAGTACGAGAAGGGGTTCTGGAACGCCGTCTCGCGCAGCTTGCGGAAGCGGTTGAGGTACCAGGTCTCGATGTCCTCGGGGCGCGCGTCGACGTACACGCTGAAGTCGAAGTAGTCGGCGAGGCCGACCCTGGTGCGGCCGTCCTGGCCGGGCAGGGCCGGCTGGAGGACATTGAGGCCCTCGACGATCAGGATGTCGGGGCGGCGGACGGTGAGGCGCTCGTCCGGCACGATGTCGTAGATCAGGTGGGAGTAGACCGGCGCGGTGACCTCTTCCTTGCCCGCCTTGATGTCGGCGACGAAACGGGTCAGGGCCCGGCGGTCGTACGACTCGGGGAAACCTTTCCGCGACATCAGGCCGCGCCGCTTGAGCTCCTCCATGGGGTAGAGGAAGCCGTCGGTGGTGACCAGCTCGACCCGCGGATGCTCCGGCCAGCGGGCCAGCATCGCCTGGAGGACACGGGCGACGGTGGACTTGCCGACCGCGACGGAGCCCGCGACTCCTATGACAAAGGGCGTGCCGTGCTGCTCGCCGTGGCCGTTGCCGGCGTCACCGAGGAAGGTGTTGAGCGCGCCGCGGAGACCGGCCGTGGCCTGTACGTACAGATTGAGCAGACGGGACAGCGGGAGGTAGACGTCCCGTACCTCGTCCAGGTCGATGACATCGCCCAGTCCGCGCAGCCTTTCGACCTCCTCGGCGGTGAGGGGGAGCGGGGTTCTGTCGCGCAGGGCGCTCCACTCCGCGCGGGTGAGGTCGACGTAGGGCGTCGACGCTGGTTCGGCCCGGCGGTGGGCGCTTCGTGGCGGCGAAGAGATCACCTGAACATTGTCGTGGCTCGGGAGGACCAGTGGGGGGTGGAGTCGGTCACGTGGGATCGGGGGCGTGGGTTCAAAGACATCGCGGCGGAAACCGGTCCTCAAGTGTCAGTGCCATGACATACCCTGCGTGCATTGGTCGCGCACCGCGCCTCAGGGGCGGCGCACGGGGGTGTCGCGCGGCCTTCTCTTGTCACCCGGCCAGTCACCGGGTTTCTTTCGTGGGGGTACACATCACTGTGCGTACGCGCAGCATCTCGACCGCGACGGCGCTCGCGGTCCTCTTCAGCTCGGCCGCGCTGGTCGCGGCTTCGGCGGGGTCGGCCGCGGCCGACTCCAGCAGAACCTGTCGGTGAAGTCGGTCGGCGACCTCGTTGTGGACGGCGTCCACCAACGGGTCTACGTCTCCGACCCGAGCGGCGGAAAGATCGTGGTCACGGACTACGAGGGCAGCGTCAAGGCGACGGTCACCGGGCTGCCCGGTGTCAGCGGCCTCGCCCTGTCCGCCGACTCCGGCCAGGTGTACGCGGCCGTCAAGGGCGACGACCGGATCGTCTCGGTGGAGACGCAGACGTGCACCCAGACGGCGAGCTACCAGCTGAACGGCGCCGATTCCCCGACCACTCTGGAGGCCGTGGACGGCCGTCTGTGGTTCGGCTACGGCGGGGGCCTCGGATCGCTCGACATCTCCGGCGCCGAGCCCGTCGTCAAGCTCGCGCAGAACGGGGGCGTCGGCTTCGGAACCGCGCCGCTCCTCGGCGCCGACCCGGCGGCGCCGGGCGTCCTGGTGGCGGGGTGGGGCGGCACGCTCGCCGTGTACGACGTCTCGGCCGACGGGGCCGCGCTGCGCGTCTCCGGCAGCATGGACACCGCCGTGAGACAGCTGGACCTGACGCCCGACGGGCAGCAGGTGCTCACGTCCTGGGATGGCAGCGGCTTCGGGTACGGGCTCCCCGCGTACTCCACCTCCGACCTCAAGCAGGTCGGCAGGTACCCGATCGACGCCTACCCGAACGCCGTGGCCGTCGCGCCCGACGGCACCGTCGCGGGCGGCAGTTCCTCCTGGTACGAACCCGACGTTCACATCCACAGGCCGGGCGACCCCGCGCCGACGCGTGAGTACGAGTTCCCCAACACCGGCAACAGCAGCGGCGGCGACACCCTGGTCGACGGCGCGCTGGCCTGGGCGCCGGACCGCAGCCGGGTGTTCGCGGTGTCGGAGAACAGCTACGGCACGTTCAGCCTGCGCGCACTGACCGACCCCACCAAGGAGCTCCCCACCCTGAAGGTGTCGGCTCCCGCCAGGGGCACCCGGGGCACGAAGCTCACCGTCACCGGGAAGCTGACCTCGAAGTCGGCGCCCCCGGCGGGCGAATCCCTCAAGGTGACCCGTACGGACATCGAGTCCCCGAACGGCAAGGCGCTGCCCTCCGTCACAACGAAGTCCGACGGCAGCTTCTCCTTCACGGACACGCCGCCCGCCGGCGGCAAGGCCACCTACAAGGTCTCGTACGCGGGTGACGCGACGCACGCCGCGGCGACCTCGTCCGCCTCGGTGGACATCACCCGGGCCGTGAGCTCCCTCACTCTGAACCGCAACGGCGGCGTCTACGCGTACGGCGCGGACGTGTCCTTCACCGCCCGCCTCGGCACCACGTACAAGAACCGTGTCGTCGAGATCTGGTCCGACCCCTACGGCGACACCCCGAAGAGGCTCATCAAGAAGGGCACGGTCAACTCCGGCGGCAACCTGTCGGTCACCGTGGACATGACCCGCGACACCACCGTCACCGCCGTCTTCGCGGGCGACGCCCGCTACGCGCCGAAGACAGTGAAGTCGACCGCGTACGCCAGGGTGAACGTCTCCACCTCCGTCTCCAAGCACTACAAGACCGGCAGGATCGGCTCCACGACCTACTACTACTTCCACAAGAAGACCGCACCGGTCTTCACCACGACGATGAGCTACTACAAGGGTCGCAAGCAGCTGTTCCAGCTCCAGGTGTACTACCAGGGCAAGTGGCAGGCCGCGGGCTCCCAGTACTTCGCCCTGGGCACCAACGGGAAGTCCGCCGTCAGCCTCGAGGCACCGGGCGAGTCCGGCATCCGCGCCCGGATGCGCTCGTCGTACATCGACGGCTCCTCGGGCGACAGTGCGAACTACACGACCCACGGGGCCTGGAAGTACATGTACTTCTCCAACTAGCCCCGGCGACGCCCACTCGGCAGGAGAGCGGCCCCCGCGCGTGCGCGGGGGCCGTTCCGGCTGACGCCATGTCCCGGAATCCGGGTGTGCCGCCGTAGGCTGCCGACATGTGCGGAATCGTGGGGTACGTCGGCGGACAGTCGGCGCTTGATGTGGTCATCGCGGGCCTCAAGCGGCTCGAGTACCGGGGCTACGACTCGGCCGGTGTGGCGGTACTCGCCGACGGCGGTCTCGCCGCGGCGAAGAAGGCGGGCAAGCTCGTCAATCTGGAGAAGGAGCTGGTGGACCGGCCGCTTCCGAGCGGGTTCACCGGCATCGGGCACACCCGGTGGGCCACGCACGGCGGCCCGACCGACACCAATGCCCATCCCCATCTGGACAATGCGGGGCGCGTCGCCGTTGTGCACAACGGCATCATCGAGAACTTCGCCGCTCTGCGGGCCGAGTTGGAGACGCGCGGCCACGAGCTGACGTCGGAGACCGACACCGAAGTCGTGGCGCACCTGCTCGCCGAGTCGTTCTCGTCGTGCGGGGACCTGGCGGAGTCCATGCGCCAGGTGTGCCGACAGCTGGAGGGCGCCTTCACGCTGGTCGCGGTGCATGCGGACGAGCCGGACGTGGTGGTGGGCGCCCGGCGCAACTCCCCGCTGGTGGTGGGTGTCGGCGAGGGCGAGTCCTTCCTTGCCTCCGATGTGGCCGCCTTCATCGCGCATACGCGGTCCGCCATCGAACTGGGCCAGGACCAGGTGGTGGAGCTGCGCCGGGACGGCGTGACGGTGACGGACTTCGACGGGGCGCCCGCTCAGGTGCGGTCGTACCACGTGGACTGGGACGTCTCGGCAGCGGAGAAGGGGGGATACGACTACTTCATGCTCAAGGAGATCGCCGAGCAGCCGAAGGCGGTCGCCGACACCCTGCTCGGCCGGATCGACGCGGAGGGCTCGCTCAGCCTCGACGAAGTGCGGATTCCGGTGTCCGTGCTGCGGGAGGCCGACAAGGTCGTCATCGTCGCCTGCGGCACCGCCTTCCACGCCGGGATGATCGCCAAGTACGCCATCGAGCACTGGACGCGCATCCCGTGCGAGGTCGAGCTGGCGAGCGAGTTCCGCTACCGGGACCCGATTTTGGACCAGCGGACGCTGGTGATCGCGATCTCGCAGTCCGGCGAGACCATGGACACTCTGATGGCGCTGCGGCACGCGCGCGAGCAGGGAGCGAAGGTGCTGGCCATCTGCAATACGAACGGCTCGACGATCCCGCGGGAGTCGGACGCCGTGCTGTACACGCATGCGGGCCCCGAGGTCGCCGTCGCGTCGACCAAGGCGTTTCTGACGCAGCTGGTGGCCTGCTATCTGGTGGCGCTGTATCTGGGGCAGGTGCGCGGCACCAAGTGGGGTGACGAAATCCGGGCCGTCGTCCGGGACTTGGCCCAGATCTCCGGCGAGGTCGAGCGGGTTCTGGAGACCATGGAGCCGGTGCGGGCGCTGGCGCGTTCGCTCGCGGACAAGAACACCGTGCTGTTCCTGGGCCGGCATGTGGGCTATCCGGTGGCGCTGGAGGGCGCGCTGAAGCTCAAGGAGCTGGCGTACATGCACGCGGAGGGGTTCGCGGCGGGTGAGCTCAAGCACGGGCCGATCGCGCTGATCGAGGAGGATCTGCCGGTGGTGGTCGTCGTGCCGTCGCCGCGCGGACGCTCCGTACTGCACGACAAGATCGTCTCGAATATCCAGGAGATCCGGGCGCGCGGAGCGCGGACGATCGTGATCGCGGAGGAGGGGGACGAGACGGTCGTGCCGTACGCGGACCATCTCATCCGGATCCCGGCGACCCCGACGCTGCTGCAGCCGCTGGTCGCGACCGTGCCGCTGCAGGTCTTCGCGTGCGAACTGGCGACGGCGCGCGGCAACGAGGTCGACCAGCCGAGGAATCTCGCGAAGTCGGTGACAGTGGAGTGATCATCGGGGTGGGGATCGACGTTGCCGAGATCGAGCGCTTCGCCGCGTCGATGCGGCGTACACCGGGGATGGCTGGACGAGTGTTCCTGGACCGGGAGTTGTTGCTGCCGAGCGGTGAGCAGCGCGGCTACGCCTCTTTGGCGGCACGGTTCGCCGCCAAGGAGGCGGTCGCCAAGGCGCTCGGCGCGCCCGGCGGGCTGCACTGGACGGACGCCGAGGTGTACGTCGAGGACAGCGGGCAGCCGCGGCTTCGGGTGCGCGGGACGGTCGCGGCACGGGCCGCGGAACTCGGTGTGCGGTCGTGGCATGTCTCGCTGAGCCATGACGCGGGGGTGGCGTCGGCCGTGGTGATCGCGGAGGGTTGACCGTATGCGTACCGCTTACAGCGTGGAGACCGTACGGGCCGCCGAGGCCGAGCTGATGGCGCGGCTGCCGGAAGGCGCGCTCATGCAGCGCGCGGCCGCGGGACTGGCCGCCGCCTGCGCCGCTCTGCTGGGCCGGGTGTACGGGGCGCGGGTCGTCCTGCTCGTCGGGAGCGGGGACAACGGTGGCGACGCGCTGTACGCGGGGGCCCGGCTGGCCCGCCGCGGGGCCGGGGTCGCGGCGGTGCTGCTGGGGGCCCGCGCACACGAGGGCGGCCTCGCGGCCCTCCGCGGCGCCGGCGGACGGGTCGCGGACGACCCCTTCGAGGTACTGGCCGTCGCGGACCTGGTCATGGACGGCGTCACCGGGATCGGTGGGCGTGGCGGGCTGCGTCCCGACACGGTGCCGGTGGTGCGGGCGGCGCGCGGGTCCAACGCCGCCGTGGTCGCCGTCGACCTGCCGAGCGGCGTCGAGGCGGACACCGGTGAGGTGCGGGGCGAGGCCCTGCACGCGGATGCGACGGTGACCTTCGGTACGTACAAACCGGGGCTGCTCATCGACCCGGCGCGGGAGTACGCAGGGACGGTACGGCTCGTCGGCATCGGGCTCGAGGACCATCTGCCGTCCGTGCCCGATCTCGAGGCGCTCCAACACGAGGATGTGGCATGGCTGTTGCCGGCGCCGGCCGCGGAGAGCGACAAGTACCGGCGGGGTGTCGTCGGTGTCGTCGCCGGGTCCGCGCGCTATCCGGGCGCGGCGGTGCTCTCGGTGGCGGGCGCGCTGCGCGGCGGATCCGGGGCCGTGCGGTATGTCGGGCCCGCGGCCGACGCGGTGATCGCCCGCTTCCCCGAGACCCTGGTGCACAGGGGGCCGCCCGAGAAGGCGGGACGGGTCCAGGCGTGGGTCGTCGGGCCGGGGATCGGTGACGACGCCGACGTGGTGGGCGAAGTCCTGGACTCCGACGTCCCCGTGCTGGTCGACGCTGACGGGCTGCGGCTGCTGGACGCGGCGGCGGTACGGGAGCGCGGCGCGCCCACGCTGCTGACCCCGCACGCCGGGGAGGCGGCCGCGCTGCTCGGCGTGGCACGCGAGGAGGTGGAGTCGGCGCGGCTGGCCTCCGTACGGGAGCTGGCCTCGCGCTATGGAGCGACGGTGCTGCTCAAGGGCTCGACGACACTGGTTGCCGCGCCGGACAACGGCCGGTCCCCGGTCCGGGTAAATCCGATGGGCACGCCTTGGCTGGCCACGGCGGGCAGTGGCGATGTGCTCTCCGGCCTCGCCGGCTCGCTGATGGCCGCGGGGCTCGACGCGCGGGACGCGGGGTCGGCCGCCGCGTATCTGCACGGGCTGGCTGCCCGCCATGCGGCGTCCCGGGGCACGCCGATCACGGCGTACGAGGTGGCGGCGGCGCTCCCGGCCGCCTGGCGCGACGTGCACGACTGACGGGCGGGCGTGATGGGGGCGTGATGGGGGCGTGACGCGCCGGTGTGACGCGCCTGCCTGACGCGCCTGTGTGACGCAGCCGCCGCTGGTTGCACCCCTGTGGTACGAGTGTTGTCGTACGGCTCTGAGACACTGGGCGCGATGAGCACGACACTGCCCCTCCGAGCCCGCGCCGAGATCGACCTCGCGGCCCTGCGCGCCAATGTGCGCGCGCTGCGCGCCCGCGCGCCTCGCGCTGCCCTGATGGCCGTGGTGAAGTCGGACGCGTACGGACACGGCATGGTGCCCTGTGCCAGGGCGGCGCTGGAGGCCGGCGCCACCTGGCTCGGCACCGCCACGCCCCATGAGGCCCTCGCGCTGCGCGCCGCCGGCATCCAAGGGCGGGTGATGTGCTGGCTGTGGACGCCGGGCGACCCCTGGCGCGAAGGCGTCGAGGCCGATCTCGACATGTCGGTGAGCGCTCTGTGGGCGCTGCGCGAAGTCACCGCCGCGGCACGGGAGGCCGGGCGTACGGCCCGTATCCAGCTCAAGGCCGACACCGGCCTCGGGCGCAACGGCTGTCAGCCCGCCGACTGGCCCGAGCTGGTCGCGGCCGCGCTCGCCGCCGAGGCCGAGGGCACCGTCAAAGTCACCGGTCTGTGGTCGCACTTCGCCTGCGCCGACGAGCCGGGACACCCGTCGATCGCCGCGCAACTGGACGTGTTCCGCGAGGTGGTGGCGTACGCCGAGAAGGCGGGCCTCGAGCCCGAGGTCCGGCACATGGCCAACTCCCCGGCGACGCTGACCGTCCCGGAAGCGCACTTCGATCTCGTTCGGACCGGCATCGCGATGTACGGCGTCTCGCCCAGCCCCGAGCTGGGCACGCCCGCGGACTTCGGGCTGCGGCCCGTGATGACGCTCGCCGCGTCCGTGGCGCTGGTCAAGCAGGTCCCGGCGGGGCACGGCGTCAGCTACGGGCATCACTACGTCACGACGTGCGAGACGACGCTCGGCCTGATTCCCCTCGGTTACGCGGACGGCATTCCGCGCCATGCCTCGGGCCGCGGCCCGGTGCTGGTCGGCGGCGAGTGGCACCGGGTCGCGGGCCGGGTGGCGATGGACCAGTTCGTGGTCGACCTCGGCCCGGACGGCGGCTCGGTCGCAGAAGGGGCACAAGCGCTGCTGTTCGGACCGGGCGACCGGGGCGAGCCGACCGCCGAGGACTGGGCCGAGGCGGCGGACACCATCGCATACGAGATCGTCACCCGCATCGGAACGAGGGTTCCGCGCGTCTATCTGAACGAGGACTCCGACGAGTAGGAGCGGCACGGTGAGCGAGAGCAGCACGGGGGACGCCGTGGCGGCCGCGGCGACGGCTGCCACGACGGGCAACTGGCGCCGGGCGGGCATCGCCGGCGCCGCGATAGGTGTGATCGCGGCCGGTGCGGCGGCGGGCGTGGCGATCGAGCGGATGACGGTCGGCCGCGGTATGCGCCAGAAGGCGCGGCTGGCGCTGGACGCGTCCGGGCCGTACGGCTCACTGCGCGGCCTGCCGGGCAAGGCGCTCGCCGACGACGGCACGGAGCTCTACTACGAGGCCGACGAGGTGGACCCGGAGGCGGGCGGCCCGCGCCGGCGCCGGCTCTTCGGCCGCAAGGCGCCGGCGCCGGTCACTGTGATCTTCAGCCATGGCTACTGTCTGAGCCAGGACTCCTGGCACTTCCAGCGGGCCGCGCTGCGCGGTCTGGTGCGTACGGTGCACTGGGACCAGCGCAGCCACGGCCGTTCGGCCCGCGGCGCGGCGCAGGCCGGCCCGGACGGCGTGCCGGTCGCCATCGACCAGCTGGGCCGTGACCTCAAGGCGGTCATCGACGCGGCCGCGCCCGAGGGCCCGTTGGTACTGGTCGGCCACTCCATGGGCGGCATGACGATCATGGCGCTCGCCGACCACTTCCCTGAGCTGGTACGGGAGCGGGTCGTCGGCGTCGCCTTCGTCGGCACCTCGTGCGGAAAGCTCGGCGAGGTCAACTACGGGCTGCCGGTCGCGGGCGTGAACGTGGTACGGCGGGTGCTGCCCGGTGTGCTCAAGGCCCTCGGCTCGCAGGCCGAACTGGTCGAGCGGGGCCGCCGGGCCACCGCCGATCTCTTCGCCGGCCTCATCAAGCGGTACTCCTTCTCGTCCAAGGACGTGGACCCGGCGGTGGCGCGGTTCGCGGAGCGGCTCATCGAGTCGACCCCGATCGATGTGGTCGCGGAGTTCTATCCGGCGTTCGTGGAGCACGACAAGGCCGAGGCGCTCGCCGTCTTCCTCGAGGTGCCGGTGCTGGTCCTGGCCGGTGACAAGGACCTGGTCACGCCGAGCTCGCACAGCGAGGCGATCGCGGACCTGCTGCCGGACTCGGAGCTGGTGATCGTGCCGGACGGCGGGCATCTGGTGATGCTGGAGCACCCGGAGGTCGTCACCGACCGGCTTGCGGACCTGCTGGCCCGGGTCGGGGCGGTTCCGGCAGCGGCTAACGTTGGCCCGTATGGAAGCACCGCACAGCCCGGCGGCTGAGACCACCGCCGCCACCACCGCCAACTTCACCGTCACCGCCCGCCTTGCCGTTGAATCGCCCGAGCAGATGCAGGAGCTGGGGCGCAGGCTCGCGAAACTGCTGCGCCCCGGCGACCTGGTGATGCTCACCGGTGAGCTCGGCGCGGGCAAGACGACGCTGACCCGCGGCCTGGGGGAGGGCCTCGGGGTCCGTGGCGCCGTCACGTCCCCGACCTTTGTCATCTCGCGCGTCCACCCCTCGCTGACCGGCGGCCCGGCCCTGGTCCATGTGGACGCGTACCGGCTGGGCGGCGGCCTCGACGAGATGGAGGACCTCGATCTCGACGTCTCGCTGCCGGAGTCGGTGGTGGTCGTGGAGTGGGGCGACGGCAAGGTCGAGGACCTCACGGAGGACCGGCTGCATGTGCTGATCCACCGGGTCGTGGGCGACACGGAGGACGACCGCCGCGAGGTCACCCTGACCGGGTACGGCGCGCGCTGGGCCCGGGTGGATCCGGCTCTCCTGGCCGGCTGAGCCCCGCCGGGCTGAGCCCGAAAGGTTGGTCGTTCCGACAAGACGTCGGCAAAGTGTTGCGCGGGCCCTGCCGCGCGTGGTCACATGGTATGGAGACCTGGTTAGGTCTACCTAACCACGCCTGCCCCCGGAGACCCAGGAGGCGTCCATGCCGGCATCCGAGCGCGAATCGCTGCCACGGCAGCAGTCGGCACAGCCGGCGACGCTGAAGCCGTCGGCCCTGTCGATGAGTGATCTGCTGGCGTCGTGCGCGGCGGCCAGCGCGGTCTCCACACCGCCCCGTGAGGAACGCCTCGCCGAGGAGCGTGCACCGCGCCGCGACGCAGCGTAATTCATACGGGCGATATTCGTCAGGGCTGCGAGAGCTTCGGGACGACCCGTCGGGCCGCGCGACTTCGGGGAGCTACAGGAGCCCGGGGGAGCCGCGGGAGCTGGGTACGACGGCTGAGGAGCGATGGCCGGGGAACGACGGCTGGGGAACGACGGCTAGGGAACGACGGCTAGGGAACGACGACGACCCTCGTGCCGATCGCCGCGAACTTCCACAGCGCGTCGCCGTCCGCCCGCTTCATCCGTACACCGCCGGTTTTCTTCTCCGGGTCCGGGCTCGCCATCGACCCGTCCCGCGCCGCGCTGAAACCGATCGGCACACCGCCGACGCTCGCGAATCGCACCACATGCTCGATCAGCACCCCGTCCGAGCCGGGCACCGTCCCCGACCGCGAGGTCACCGGGTACACACCGGGCTGCGGGCTCACCGTCGACGGCATGACCTGGAAGGTCCGCCTCAGCTGCGCCTTCTCGCCCACCAGCCACACCCGCCGGTCGCCCAGCGAGTACACGACGCGCACGCCTGCGCCCGATTTCGCCGGCACCGTCAGCGGGTTCCTGGGCTTCTGCTTGGGGCCGCCGGAGGCCTGCGCGGACGGGACCGCACTCGGGTTGCTCGGCTTGCCCGGATGGTCGGGAGCGGTCGCCGACGCCTGGTAGGCGAGGAAGCCGACGACGGCCAGAGCGGCCGCTGTGAGCCCGGCCACCAGTCCCGAGCTGCTCCGTGCCACCGTGCCGCCCACCTTTCGTACGTACGTATCCGTGGTGACGTTAGCAGCAGGCACCCTGTCCGACGGGGCACCGTGCCCCGGTCTCCGGAGCCGTAGGCTGTTTGCGTGCTCCTGCTCGCTGTTGATACCGCCACGCCCGCCGTCACCGCCGCCCTCCACGACGGCAGCTCCGTCGTCGCCGAGTCCAGTCGCGTCGACGCGCGCCGACACGGGGAACTGCTGCTGCCCGCCGTGGACCGCGTCCTCGCCGAGGCCGGGGCGAAACTCGACGCCGTCACCGGTCTGGTGGTCGGGGTCGGGCCCGGCCCGTACACCGGACTGCGCGTCGGCCTGGTCACCGCCACGACCTTCGGCTCGGCGCTCGGGGTGCCGGTGTACGGGGTGTGCACGCTGGACGGGCTGGCGTATGTGTCGGGCCTCGACGAGCCCTTTGTGGTTGCGACGGACGCGCGCCGCAAGGAGGTCTACTGGGCCCGGTACGACTCCTCCGGCAAGCGAGTGGGCGAACCCGCCGTCGACCGGCCCGCCGATATCGCGGAGCAGGTCGCGGGCCTGCCCACCGTCGGCGCCGGTGCGCTGCTCTACCCCGACACCTTCCCGGACGCCCGCGGGCCCGAGCATGTCTCGGCCGGAGCGCTCGCCGCGCTGGCCGCCGAGAAGCTGGCCGCCGGTGAGAACGAGTTCTTCCAGAACCAGGGGGGCCTGCCGCCGAAGCCGCTCTATCTGCGCAGGCCCGACGCACAGGTGCCCAAGAACTACAAGGTGGTCACGCCGAAGTGACCGCCCAAGCGACCGCTGTGCTGCGTGAGATGCGCTGGTGGGACCTGGAACCGGTGCTCGCGCTCGAGCATGCGCTCTTTCCTGAGGACGCCTGGTCGCCGGGGATGTTCTGGTCCGAGCTCGCGCATGCGCGCGGCCCGCAGGCCACCCGCCGCTATGTGGTCGCCGAGGAGGACGGGGAGATCGTCGGGTACGCCGGGCTGGCTGCGGCCGGCGGGCTCGGAGACGTACAGACCATCGCCGTCGCCCGCGGCCAGTGGGGCACGGGCCTCGGCTCCCGGCTCCTCACCGACCTGCTGCAGCACGCCACCGCCTTCGAGTGCGACGAGGTGCTCCTCGAAGTGCGCGTGGACAACACCAGGGCCCAGAAGCTGTACGAGCGCTCCGGCTTCGAGCCCATCGGATTCCGCCGCGGCTACTACCAGCCCGGCAATATCGACGCCCTCGTCATGCGGCTCCACGTACAAGGAACAGAGACTCACTGATGGCTGGAATGACTGATGGCTGACGAACCGCTCGTACTCGGCATCGAGACCTCCTGCGACGAGACCGGCGTCGGCATCGTCCGCGGTACGACCCTGCTCGCGGACGCCGTCGCATCGAGCGTGGACACGCATGCCCGCTTCGGCGGTGTGGTCCCGGAGATCGCCTCGCGCGCGCACCTCGAGGCGATGGTGCCGACCGTGGAGCGCGCGCTGAAGCAGGCGGGCGTCTCGGCGCGCGACCTCGACGGCATCGCGGTGACGGCCGGTCCCGGCCTGGCGGGCGCGCTGCTGGTCGGAGTCTCGGCGGCGAAGGCGTACGCGTATGCGCTGAACAAGCCGCTGTACGGGGTGAACCACCTGGCCTCGCACATCTGCGTCGACCAGCTGGAGCACGGCCCGCTGCCCGAGCCGACGATGGCGCTGCTGGTCTCCGGCGGCCACTCCTCGCTGCTGCTCGCGCCGGACATCACCAGCGATGTACGGCCGATGGGCGCGACGATCGACGACGCGGCCGGCGAGGCCTTCGACAAGATCGCTCGGGTGCTGAACCTCGGCTTCCCCGGCGGTCCGGTGATCGACCGGCTGGCGAAGGAGGGCGACCCGGCCGCGATCGCGTTCCCGCGCGGGCTGTCCGGCTCGCGCGACCCGGCGTACGACTTCTCCTTCTCGGGACTCAAGACCTCGGTGGCCCGCTGGGTCGAGGCCAGGCGGGCGGCCGGCGAGGAGGTGCCGGTACGGGATGTGGCGGCGTCCTTCCAGGAGGCGGTCGTGGATGTGCTGACCCGCAAGGCGGTGCGCGCCTGCAAGGACCAGGGTGTGGACCACCTGATGATCGGCGGAGGTGTGGCCGCCAACTCGCGGCTGCGGGCGCTGGCGCAGGAGCGGTGCGAGCGGGCGGGGATCCGGCTGCGGGTACCGCGGCCGGGGCTGTGCACGGACAACGGCGCGATGGTGGCGGCGCTGGGCGCGGAGATGGTGGCGCGGGGCAGGCCGGCCTCGGACTGGGAGCTGTCGGCGGACTCTTCGCTGCCGGTGACGGATCCGCATGTGCCGGGCCGGACGCCTGCGCATGGGCAGACGCATGACCATGTGCACGAGATCAGCAAGGACAACCTCTACTCATGACGGTCGGGTACTCATGACGGTCGCGCTGATGTGGGAGGCCCGGGCGGTTCAGGGCCGGGGCGCGGAGCTGCTCGAATGGGCGCGGGCCCAGGAGCTGGCGCAGGAGCCGCTGCGCCGTGAGACCTTCCGCGCCCCGCAGGACCGGGTGCTGGTGATCACCTGGTGGGAGGCGTCCGACGTGGGCGCCGAGCTGCCGGAACTGCCGGAGCCGACGGCTGACTTGATCACACGGCCGGTGCACCGCTGGCGCTTCGAGTCGCTCGGCTGAGAATTCCTCGGAAGAATTCCGGTGACGATGTCGATCCGGCCGTCTCCCGTTCGACGCATGGGTGAGAGGCGGGGAACGGCCCCGCCCTCCCGACCCGAGGAGTCGCAATGCCGCGCTACCTGTCGATGGTCCGTATCAACGAGAACGAGATGTCCGGGGAGGACTTCCCCGAGGACTTCAACGAGCGCATGGGCAAGCTGCTCGAGGAGATCACCAAGGCCGGCGTCATGCTGGATACGGCCGGTCTCAACCCGACCGCCGAGGGCACCCGGGTGTCCTGGTCGGACGGCAAGGTGTCGTACACCGACGGGCCCTTCACCGAGAGCAAGGAAGTCGTCGGCGGCTACGCCCTCATGCAGTGCAAGGACAAGGCCGAGGCCCTTGAATGGACCAAGCGCTTCCTGGAGATCCACCCGGAGAACTGGAACATCACCTGCGAGCTCCGCGAGATCGCCGAGGGCTGAGCTGTTTGCCGCTGCGCTTCGGGGCTGCTCTGATGGTTGTCCGTGACGGCAGCAAGCGCGGTGGAAGCGGTATTCCGGATCGAGTCGGCGCGGATCATCGCCGGTGTCACCCGCATCGTGCGCGACGTGGGCATCGCCGAGGAGATCGCGCAGGACGCTCTGGTTGCCGCGCTGGAGCAGTGGCCGGAGTCAGGTGTGCCGGACAAGCCGGGCGCCTGGCTCATGGCCACCGCCAAGCACCGGGCGATCGATCTCGTACGCCGCAAGGAGACGTACGCCCGCAAGCTGGCGGAGGTCGGGCGCGACCTGGAGGACGTGCCGCCGCCTGAGCCATCGGGTCCCGACGACATCGACGACGACCTGCTGCGGCTGATCTTCACCGCCTGTCATCCCGTGCTGTCGACGGACGCACGGATCGCCCTCACGCTGAAACTCCTCGGCGGCCTGACCACCGAGGAGATCGCGCGCGCCTTCCTGGCCACGGAGCCGACGGTCGCGCAGCGCATCGTCCGGGCGAAACGCGCCCTCGCCAAGGCGGGCATCCCCTTCGAGGTCCCGTACGGCCCCGAGCGCGCCGAGCGCCTTTCGTCGGTCCTGGAAGTCATCTACCTCGTCTTCAACGAGGGCTACTCGGCGACCACGGGCGACGACTGGCAGCGCCCGGCGCTCTGCGAGGACGCGTTGCGGCTGGGCCGAGTGCTGGCCGGCCTCATGCCCCAGGAGCCCGAAGTCCATGGCCTGGTAGCGCTGTTGGAGATCCAGGCATCCCGCACGGTGGCGCGCACCGGCCCGGACGGCGAGCCGGTGCTGCTCGCCGACCAGAACCGCTCCCGCTGGAACCAGCGGCTGATCCGGCGCGGCTTCGCGGCGCTGGCACGGGCGAACGCGGCTGCGGGCGGTCCCCCCGGCCCGTACGCCCTCCAGGCCGCGATCGCCGCCTGCCACGCACAGGCGGTGCGTTACGAGGAGACGGACTGGTCCACGATCGCCGTCCTGTACGGCCGGCTCGCGGCGCTCGCCCCGTCCCCCGTGGTGGAGCTGAACCGTGCGGTCGCGGTCTCGATGGCGGAAGGACCGGAGGCGGGGCTCGCGATGGTGGACGAACTGGCGGCGGAACCGGCGCTGAAGGAGTACCACCTGCTGCCGAGCGTGCGCGGCGATCTGTTGGCGCGCCTCGGCCGACTGGCGGAGGCCCGGGCGGAGTTCGAGCGGGCGGCGTCGCTGACGCGCAATGAGCGCGAGCGTGAGCTGCTGCGGGCGCGGGCGGAGGAGTGCGGCCGACCGTAGGCGATCAATCCTCCGATACGGTCAGGGCGTCCACCGGCCGACCACACCCGAGAAGGAACCGCATGCCCAGCCGTACGCTGCCACCGCCTCCGCCGCCCGAGGAGATACGGGCCTGGCCCGACCGCGAGGCCCTGCTGTCCGACCGGGCCGGCGCGATGGGCGAGTTGAGCAGGCTCAGCATCGGGCTGTCGCGACTGCTGCTGCTGTGGCTGACGGTGGCCGGTTTCGCGGCGGGCTGGGGCCTGGTCGGCGCGGCGCTCCAGACCTTCACTGAGCCCTTGGACCCGTTCTACGTCCTGTTCGGCGTGATCTTCCTGGGCGTCGGACTCGCGTTCATGGTGCCGACCGGAATCGTGATCGGGTTCGGCATCCGCCACGACGGCCAGGTGCGTGAACGCCTGCGCCAGTGGTCGTCGCTCGACCGCGACCCGGCGCGCGACGCCCGCTACCGGTCGCCCGGCGAGAGCCTGTGCTGGTTCGTGCCGTCGTTCCTGCTGTGCGCGGTGGGTCTGTGGCTGTGCTTCGCGGTCCCGGCCGGCGCGAAGCAGGGGCAGGAGAGGTACGCGGAGGTCATCCTGCTGATGGGGATGGGCTTCATCCTCTGGCTGACGGGTCTGCTCGGCATCGCGAAGGCGGTGAGCCACTACCGGTGGGCGGTGCGGCTGGTGGCGGTCGTCCCGGCACGGGTGGGTGGCGGCGCGCACCGCTGAGGCGGAACCGTGTGTTGGAACAGCCAGCCGGGTTCAGGCACGGTGGTGGCTCCTCATATGGGCGTGGCCCAACTCCACGATCACTTTCAAGGCGGCAGGCGTCGCGGTCGCATTGTGTGCCTGTAGGGCCTTGCTGAAGTACTCGGACGCGGTGCAGAGGGCGAGTGCCTCCATGGCCTGGGCGACGATGGGGACAAGGTCCGTGTCGCAGAACGGGTGCTCGTGGTCGATGCGGTCCTGGAAGGCGGCCTCGAACGAGTCGAACTCGTCGTCGTAGGCCCAGGTATCGAGGCTTCTGAGCATCGGAAACCGCGCCTCCGCCTCCCACCTGGCCAATGGCACCTCTTGGTAGTCCGGAGGCCATTCGCGGTCGGCGACGCGCAGCAGCATGGCCAGCTCGGTCATGAACTCGGGAACGGTTTTGGGGGCAGCGGCAGTGGCCCATGCCTCACGGGCGTGCTGCGGGCAGCCGGCGAAGAAGGTGTCAGTGAAAGTCGCTGCCATGTAGTCGAGTTGGGAAGCGAGCGGCTGCATCCACCGACGCCATGGCGCGTCCCAGTGCTCGGTCCGCAGGACGCGCTTGAGCCGCAGGATCTGCCACTCCAGCGGATCGCTCTCGCGTGCTGCCAGGCTCACGAGCTGGAACAGCGGGCCGCTGGTGAATATCCCTTCCGGGTGCAACGCCATGCTCATCCGTCCCGGTTCGTCAGATGGGATTGAACGACCAGAAGATCCCGACCTCCGTGTCGGAAACCACGACGAGACCGTAGTCGGCGGTGTACTGCGTGAGGGCCGACCAGCACGAAACTTTGCAGGAAAGGTCGGCGGCCGGCGTCGTTTCCACATCGTTCGCGTTCGTGTAGCACTCGAATTGCTGGCCGTAGCGAGCGAGCAAGGCGTGTGCGTCGGCGATCAGACTCTCTGCCTTCTCGGGAAAGCCCGGCGCATTCCGCAGATTGCACCAGTCGTCCGTCATCGCAAGGAGAAGCAGCGGTGCGGTGTCGGAGGTGATCTGGGTGAGCGACTCGTTCAGCAACTCAGGGCTGGGCGAGTCGAACGGGAAAGCAGAGCCGTGCCGCGCGATCTCGTCCGCGTTGTCCCTGTCCCAGTCGAGCACCGACCAGCCCCGAGGATCGACGAAGTCCCGGTTCATCACGGCCACGGAGTCGAGCATCCAATCCGAGTGCAGGCGCGGGCCCGTGGCGACGAGTGAGTACTTGTCGTCGAACAGTCGGAGGGCCGCGGCTTCCCACGTGTCACGTCCCACGTTCACCGTCATCGAAGGCGAAGTTGGTTGGCCGGCATCGTGAGCCGGGCGCCGGGTGCGTACGGGGCGGGTGGATCGACCTCCATGCCGAGTTCGGCGTCGGCGTAGTCCGACTTGTCGAGCGGCAGGGCCAGCAGGTCGTGCAGCTCCCCCGTCAGCTGGGCGAGCTGCTCCAGCCATGCATGGGTCGCGGAGTCGGGCAGCTCGACATCGGGTACGGGATAGAACTCGCCCAGACGGAGCCGCAGTCGGCCCGGCGGATTGTTGGCGTACTCGCGCAGCTGGTGCTCGTCGACGGCGAGCGGCTTCAGGGACACGGATGCCTCTAGAGGTAGATCGGGAAGGTGGCGTGCACGGTGAAGCCGTGCGGGCTCGCAGAGTCGCGCTTGAGGATCACGCGTGCGGCACGTACGCCGATGGCGTTGCGTCCGGTGAGCATCATCGTCTGCCACCTGCTGAGTGCACCACTGGGAGGTCTCCCGGTCGGGGTAGGAGGAGCTGTGCCTTCGCATGGTCAGCCTATCGAGAGGGGCGATGCGTCAATCGTCAGTGCGGCTGGGCCATATGCGCGGCTGCTAGCCGGATGATGTCGTCAAGGACCGGAAGAGCGACCCAGGAGATCTCACCGCGCACCGCGTGGGTGAGATCTTCGTCGCTCGGGAAAAGCATCAGGAGCTCTTGAACTTCTGCTGCCAGCAAGGGGATTACGTCGAGGCAGTGGGAAGGGTGTTCGCTCTCCACGCCCGCAGTGATCGCCTCTTCGTCGGCAGTATGCTCTCCGGGCGCGATCCAGTTCAGTCCAAAATCAATGGTCCTGGGAAACCTGACCCGAATTTCCAGGGACCCCAGCGGGAGTTCGCGAACCGACGGAATGGGTTGCCGGTCGAAGGGCCGGATCAGCTCGGCCAGCATGCGCAGATACTCAGGGCCTGCCATGTCTCCAGCGGCTCGGTGCAGCTTCTGACCGAAACGCTCCGGGATTGTCCCCGGGGCGGCGGTGCTCACCTTTTCAGCAGTGAGCTCAAGCAGCGCAGCCACCGCGTTGAGCGGCATGACCCAGTCGGCCTGGGCGGAGTTCCGTACCGTACGGCAGAGCCGTACGAGGTCGTCCTCCTGCGTAGACCCGTCGGTAAAATCGAGAAGCCGCAGAATGGGGCCATCTTCGAAGAGATCGCCGAAGTCGAATGCCATTCCGTGTCCTTACTGGGGAGGCGCCTGGTCGGTCGGCATGGATGTCAGCACGACGTACGGGGGATGCCCGCCCGGCACCGGCTTCAAAGTACGGCGTCCTCGGCCGCGCCCCTGTGCAGCGCCCGGTACCCCTTGGCCGCTTCGCCCTTCCAGCCTGCCTCGATACGGTCCACGATCGCGCCCATCCGGCGCACCTGGCTGTCCAGGTGGCTCTGCATATCGTCGAGGTCCCCGGCGAGCCGGGTCAGGTCGTCCTCCGATACGTCGAGATCGGCGTGATCCACCATGCTTCCCCCTTGGTTCCCGCTGCGTGGCGCCCAACCCGAAACCCTAACAAATCAGGCTGACAGCATAGAGGTTGCATATTCCGGGGCGCCTGTGACCTGAATTACGCGGGTCGTCCGATCAGCATCGTCGGCGCCCCCGCCACCCTCGTCAGAAACACCGTCGCCGCATTCGGCCCCTTGGGCTTCACCTTGCGGCGCAGTTCCTCCGGCTCGATCGCCGAGCCGCGCTTCTTCACCGTCAGATTGCCGACTTCGCGTTCCCGCAGCAGCGCCTTCAACTTCTTCAGGCCGAAGGGGAGTTCATCGGTGATCTCGTAGGCGGTGGCGTACGGGGTCGGCCGCAGCCCGTCCGCCGTGATGTACGCGATCGTCTCGTCGATCAGCCCGCCGTCCAGCTCCTCCGCGACCTCGGCGACCAGATGCGCGCGGATCACCGCGCCGTCGGGCTCGTACAGGAAGCGGCCCACCTTGCGGACCTCGGGGTCCGGCAGCCCGCGGCCGGTCAGCGAGCGCGGGCCCGGCAGCAGCGTCGCAGCGACCGTGCCCGGCCGGGTGCCGAACCAGAGCACGGCCTCCTTCACATCGCCGCCGTCCGAGATCCACTCCGCCTCGGCGTCGTCCGGGACCGCCTCGTGCGGGACGCCGGGTGCGATCTTGAGGGCAGCGTGCGGGCGGGTGCGGGCCGCGCCGATCGCCCAGGAGAGGGGCGGGGAGTACGCCTCCGGGTCGAAGATCCTGCCCCGGCCGCCCCGCCGGGCCGGGTCCACGAACACCGCGTCGTACGCACCCGTGTCGATCTCCGTGACGTCCGCGCACCGGACCTCGATCAGCTCGGCCAGGCCCAGCGCCTCCGCGTTCGCACGCGCGACCTCTGCCGTCAGCGGGTCGCGGTCCACCGCCAGGACCGAGATGCCGGCCCGGGCCAGCGCGATCGCGTCGCCGCCGATCCCGCTGCACAGGTCCGCCACGCTCCGTACGCCCAGCGCCGCGAAGCGCCCGGCCCGGTACGTCGCGACCGAGGAGCGGGTCGCCTGCTCGACGCCGTTCGGGGTGAAGAACATCCGCTGTGCGTCCGCCGCGCCGAATTTGGCCACCGCCCGTTGCCGTAGTCGCGCCTGCGTGAGCGCCGCCGTGACAAGCCCGACCGGGTGCTCGCGGCGCAGCCGGGAGGCGACCGCCAGTTCCTGGGCCGGGTCGTAGTCCCCCAGTGCGGCGAGCAGTGCCTGGCCCTCGTCGGTCAGCAGTGTCGAGAAGGGAACGAGATCGGTCACCCGGCCCATTGTGGGCCAGGTGGGGGATGGTGCGCCCGCGGTGGGCGGTGTCGGCCCCTTGCCGGGGCTTCGCGCTGACAGGATGCGGCGCCATGCACCCAGTACGACAAAAAGGAAAAATGACAGCCAATCGGGGCCATGCGGTCCTGGCTGTGCTCCTGGTCGCCGCCCTCGGCTCCGCCTGTGCGGCCGAGTCCTCGGGTGGTTCGCGCGGTTCCGGCGGCCCCGGTGCCTCCGGCGGCGTCAAAGCCGCCCCCGGCGGGCAGGCGAAGCCGCAGTCCGGCCCCGCCGGCGCGCTCACCGCGTACGTGGAGAAGGTGAAGCGCGCCCAGGCCGCCCGCGCCGTCGCAGCCAAGAAGTGGGGCCTGGAGAAGCCCCCGCTCGCCGCGCCCCAGCCGCCCGCCGTCAAGCCGGAGATCACCACCCGTGAGGGCTTCGAGGTCGAGGACGGCGAGTCCCTGCCGCCCGTCTTCACCACCGTGCCCGTCAAGGACAAGGTCGTCTTCCTGACGATCGACGACGGCTGGGAGAAGGACCCCGCCCTGCTGCGGATGATGTCCGAGCTCAAGATCCCGTACAGCGCCTTCCTCAGCGACTACTTGATCAGCAACAACTACGACTATTTCAAGGAGATGCGGGACCGCGGGGTCTCGCTGTACAACCACACCCTCAACCACCTCTATCTGCCCGGCCTTTCGTACGCCGAGCAGGAGCGGGAGATCTGCAACCAGCAGACCAAGCTCGAGGAGCGGTACGGGAAGCGGCCCTCGCTCTTCCGCCCGCCGTACGGCAACTACAACCGGGACACGCTGCGCGTAGCCAAATCGTGCGGCGTCAAGGCCGTTCCGCTGTGGGCCGCCGAGGCGTTTCCGGACCACATGGAGTGGCGCGAGTGGGACCAGGATCTGCACCCCGGCGACATCATCCTGACGCACTTCCGCGGCCCCGAGGAGTGGAAGGGCACCATGCCCGACCTGATCCGGCGGGTCATGAAGACGATCACCGACAAGGGCTACGCCGTGGCGAAGCTGGAGGACTACGTATGAGACGCGCGCACCGGCTGCTGGCCGGAGTGCTGGCGGCCGGTGCGCTTCTCGCCTCGGGGTGTGCGCAGTCGGTGGACCCGATCGAGCGCCTCGGGCGCAAGGCCGCGCGGCAGGTCTCCCCGGGCGCGGGTGTACCGGGCTCCGCGCACAAGCGGTGGGGGCTGGCCGCGCCGCTCGCGGCCGCGCCGAAGCCGCCCGCGCGCAGGCCCAAGGTGCCCTACGTGGTGAACCGGGTGCCGACCCGCGAGAAGGTCGTCTTCCTCACCTTCGACGACGGCGTGGAGCGCGATACGGAGTTCCTGCGGATGGTCGGCGATCTGAAGCTGCCGATCAGTACGTTCCGCACGGGCGGCAGGACCGATCTGCGCACGCTCTCGTACGAGGACCAGCACGACGAGATCTGCCGCCGACGGGAGCGGCTGCTCCGTCCACCGCACGGCGCGTACAACGCCGACACGCTGCGGGCGGCGGCCGACTGCGGGGTCCGTGCGGTGGTGCTGGGGCGGGCGTATGAGGAGGGTGAACGGCTGCGGCCCGGTGACATCGTGCTCGCGCACACGAGGACGACGGGGCGGATGCTGCGCCGTATCCAGGCGCAGGGGTACGCGGTGGCGCGTCTGGAGGACTACGTCTGAGGGGCAGGATGTATTGCTGTTGCCGTATTGCTGCCGTGCCGTGATTGCTGTCGCGCCGGGCGGAATTGCTGCTGTACCGCGCGGAACCCAGGGCGCCCGCGCCACGTTCTCCGTATCGGACCGGCCATGACAGCCCGACGCCACACCGGCGGATTGGCACTCCGCTTGACCGAGTGCTAATCGCAGTCATAGTCTCAGGTCTGGCACTCCCCACTGGAGAGTGCCAACACAGCGACGGGCAGGTCCGGCACCCGCGACGACGGATCCACCTGGTCGCCACCTCAGACAGTTAACCCCGTGAGATCTCCGAAGGGGGAGGTCGGATCGTGACGACCGCCAGCTCCAAGGTTGCCATCAAGCCGCTCGAGGACCGCATTGTGGTCCAGCCGCTCGACGCCGAGCAGACCACGGCCTCTGGCCTGGTCATCCCGGACACCGCGAAGGAGAAGCCCCAGGAGGGCGTCGTCCTCGCCGTGGGCCCGGGTCGCTTCGAGAACGGCGAGCGGCTCCCGCTCGACGTCAAGACCGGCGACGTCGTGCTGTACAGCAAGTACGGCGGCACCGAGGTGAAGTACAACGGCGAGGAGTACCTCGTCCTCTCGGCTCGCGACGTGCTCGCGATCGTCGAGAAGTAATTCACCCGAAGTTTTAGATCTGCGCCCCTGGCCCCCGCGACATATGTAGCCGGGTGCCCAGGGGCGTAGTTCGTTCGAGAGGACAGAGAAGCTCCCATGGCGAAGATCCTGAAGTTCGACGAGGACGCCCGTCGCGCCCTCGAGCGCGGCGTCAACAAGCTTGCCGACACGGTGAAGGTGACGATCGGCCCCCGCGGCCGCAATGTCGTCATCGACAAGAAGTTCGGCGCCCCCACCATCACCAACGACGGTGTCACCATCGCCCGTGAGGTCGAGGTCGAGGACCCGTACGAGAACCTCGGTGCCCAGCTGGTGAAGGAGGTGGCGACCAAGACCAACGACATCGCGGGTGACGGCACCACCACCGCCACCGTGCTGGCCCAGGCGCTGGTCCGCGAGGGCCTGCGCAACGTCGCCGCGGGCGCTTCCCCGGCCGCCCTGAAGAAGGGCATCGACGCCGCGGTCAAGGCCGTGTCCGAGGAACTCCTCGCGACCGCCCGACCGATCGACGACAAGGCCGACATCGCCGCCGTGGCCGCGCTCTCCGCGCAGGACCAGCAGGTCGGCGAGCTCATCGCCGAGGCGATGGACAAGGTCGGCAAGGACGGTGTCATCACCGTCGAGGAGTCCAACACCTTCGGCCTGGAGCTCGACTTCACCGAGGGCATGGCCTTCGACAAGGGCTACCTGTCGCCGTACATGGTGTCCGACCAGGAGCGTATGGAGGCCGTCCTCGACGACCCGTACATCCTGATCCACCAGGGCAAGATCTCCTCGATCCAGGACCTGCTGCCCCTGCTCGAGAAGGTCATCCAGGCGGGTAGCTCCAAGCCGCTGCTGATCATCGCCGAGGACGTCGAGGGCGAGGCCCTCTCCACTCTCGTCGTGAACAAGATCCGCGGCACCTTCAACGCGGTGGCCGTCAAGGCCCCCGGCTTCGGCGACCGTCGCAAGGCGATGCTCGGCGACATGGCCGCCCTCACCGGTGCCACCGTCATCGCCGAGGAGGTCGGCCTCAAGCTCGACCAGGCCGGTCTGGACGTGCTGGGCACCGCCCGCCGCGTGACCGTGAGCAAGGACGACACCACCATCGTCGACGGTGGCGGCAAGCACGAGGACGTCGTCGGCCGCATCAACCAGATCAAGGCCGAGATCGAGTCCACGGACTCCGACTGGGACCGCGAGAAGCTCCAGGAGCGCCTCGCGAAGCTGGCCGGCGGCGTGTGCGTGATCAAGGTCGGCGCCGCCACCGAGGTGGAGCTGAAGGAGAAGAAGCACCGTCTGGAGGACGCCATCTCCGCGACCCGCGCCGCGGTCGAGGAGGGCATCGTCTCCGGTGGTGGCTCCGCGCTCGTCCACGCCGTGAAGGTGCTCGAGGGCAACCTCGGCAAGGAGGGCGACGAGGCCACCGGTGTCGCCGTCGTCCGTCGCGCCGCCGTCGAGCCGCTGCGCTGGATCGCCGAGAACGCCGGTCTTGAGGGCTACGTCATCACCGCCAAGGTCGCCGAGCTCGAGGCCGGCCAGGGCTTCAACGCCGCGACCGGCGAGTACGGCGACCTGGTGAAGGCCGGCGTCATCGACCCGGTCAAGGTCACGCGCTCCGCGCTGGAGAACGCCGCGTCCATCGCCTCCCTGCTGCTCACGACCGAGACCCTGGTCGTCGAGAAGCCGGCGGAGGAGGAGGCCGAGGCGGGTCACGGCCACGGCCACAGCCACTGACGCCGTACGACACATGTGAAGGCCCCCGTTCCCGCCGCTCGGCGGTGGGAACGGGGGCCTTCGGCGTCCGGCCGGGTGTGCCGGGGCACCAGTAACGCCGCTGCTAGCCCAGCGCGCCGAGCTGCCTCATCAGGCGCATGACGTCGTAGTGCCACCAGCCTTCCTGGACCTTCCCGTCCTGGAAGCGGAAGATCGTGGTGCCGGTCATGGTGCACTGTTTGCCGGTGGGGGCGATGCCCAGGAAGTCGCCCTTGTGTGTGCCGGTCCAGGTCCACAGCGTCACGACGTCGTCACCTTCGGTCGCTTGCCTGTCCAGGTTGAAGGTGAAGTCGAACGCGTCGCGCCAGCCGGTGACATCGCTGCGCATGTTCTCCAACCCGATGACGCTGTCCTCTCCCCTGATGATGTCGTGGTCCCGGTAGTCGGCCGCGAACAGCTCGTCGATGGCGTCGAGGTTGCCTCCGACGGCGATCTCGTGGAAGAAGCGGCGGGCGGCTGCCGCGTTCAGCTGTTCGTCGCGGACCACATCGAGGTCGGTGAACGACGGCAACCCGTCGCAGAGCGCCACCATCTCCTGGAAGATCCGGTCGGTCTCGGGCAGATGGGAGTTTTTCATCGCCTCTTCGTACGAGGGGAATTCGACGATCTCGACGTAGTGCGAGTCGTCGGAGCGGTCCTTGCCGGTGAGGGTGTGGGTGGCGGTCCGCTTGCCCTTGGTCTGATCGACCCACTTGTCCATGAGCTGGTTCATGGTGTCGAACTGCTCGGTCTTGTAGTCGACTATCTGTACGAATTTCATGGCGCCTCCCGGAAATGGGTGGGATACGTCCAGTTTAGTGAGAATTGCGCCCAATGATGAGCTAAGCGGAATGTTTAAGTGCCCCGGGACGGACCGGGTCCGCGAAGGGCAGCCCGGCCGCGAACCGCTCCACCTCGTCCAGCGCCCGGTCGGCCATCCGGTGCAGCTCGCGGCCGAGCGAGCCCGCTATGTGCGGAGTGAGCAGTACGTTCGGCAGGTCGTACAAGGGCGAGTCGGCGGACGGGACTTCAGGGTCCGTCACATCCAGTACGGCATCGAGGCGTCCGGAGATGAGCTCGGCGAGCAGGGCCTCCTCGTCGACCAGCGAACCGCGCGCGGTGTTGACCAGCGTCGCGCCGTCGGGCATCAGTGCCAGTTGCCGGGCGCCGATCATATGGTGGGTGGCCGGGATCTGCGGGGCATGGACCGTGACGACGTCGCTGCCTGCGCAGAGCACGTCCAGCGGCACGGTCTCGACGCCGAGCCGGTCGGCCTCGGCCGACCCGACGTACGGGTCGTACAGCAGAACCCGCAGGTCGAACGGGCGTAGCAGCTCGATCACCCGGCGGCCGATCCGGGACGCGCCGACGATCCCGACCGTACGGCCGTAGTTGCCCGCGCCGTCGAGTTCCAGGCGCCAGTCGTGGTGGGTGCGCAGCGTGCGGTAGCGGTGCCGGGTGTGCAGAACGCGCTTGTTGGCGAAGAGGATCGCGGCGAGCGTGTACTCGGCGACGGGCAGGGCGTTGGCCGCGGCGACCGAGGTCACCGCGATGCCGCGCTCCCAGCAGGCTTCGGTGATGTGGTTCTTGACGGAGCCGGCGGCGTGGACGACTGCGCGCAGCCGCGGGGCCGCCGCGAGGACCTCCGCGGTGAGCGGGGTCGTGCCCCAGCATGTCAGCAGTACTTCGGCCGTGGCGAGCGCGTCCGCGACGGGTGGCGAAGGGGCGGTCAGATCGTGGGCGATCAGGTACGGATCGGTGCGGGCGAGGGCGGTGAGACGGTCGCGGTGGCGGTCGTCGAGCAGGCGCTCGGCGATGCCGGGGCCCATCGCGAGCAGGAGGGACGGGCGGCCGCCGGGGTCTTCTGCGGGGCTCTCGCCGTGGTTCGCGCTGTGATGCTCTCCGCCGTTCTCGCCGGGGCGACTGTCGGGAAACCGCCGTCCGGACGGTTCCCGCGACACGCTCACTGCGGGCCGTACTTCCGGCCTGTCCTGGACGTGATCCCGCCGAGCAGCCCGCGCGGCGCCAGCTTCACCGCACCCATCAGCGCCTTGTAGCGCGGGTCGGGGATCGAGAGCGACTTCCCGCGAGCCAGGTCCGCCAGCGCTGTGGAGACCAGCTTGTCCGCGTCCAGCCACATCCACCCAGGGATGTTGTCCGTCCCCATCCCGGCCCGTTCGTGGAACTCCGTCCGTACGAATCCGGGGCACAGGGCCATCAGCCGTACGCCCGACCCCGCCAGATCCCGCGCGGCACCCTGCGTGAACTGCACGACCCACGCCTTCGAAGCGCCGTACGTCCCGCGCGGCACGAAGGCGGCCACCGACGCCACATTCACCACCCCGCCCCGCCTGCGCTCCCGCATCGACTCCGCCGCCGCCGCCGTCAGCCGCAGCACCGCCTCGCAGTGCACCTTCAGCATCGTCAGTTCGTCGGCCATGGACACCTCGAGGAAGCGTCCCTTGTTGCCGAACCCCGCATTGTTGACCAGCAGGTCCACCGGGTTCTTCCGGTCGGCGAGCCGCTTCTCGACCGCGCCGATCCCGGCGTCCTGCGACAGATCGGCGGTCAGCACCTCCGCCTCGATGCCGTGCCGGTCGTGCAACTCGGTGGCCTGCTCGTGCAGTCGCTTGGTGTCGCGGGCCACCAGCACCAGGTTGTGTCCCTCGGCCGCGAGCCGCCGCGCGAACGCGGCGCCGATACCCGCGGTCGCTCCCGTAATCAGTGCAGTCGTCATAGGCGGCACGTTAGTGCCCTGTGTGGGAGTGCGCTGTACGCCCCTTGCCCGCCCGAATTCCCCTTGCCCTCCCGGAGGCCTTGTCCGAGGTTTCCCTACCCGCCCTGCTTGGCGACGTACTCGCGGGCGTCCTTCAGCAGCTCGGGGTGGAGCGCCTCGCCTGCCGCGAGCAGACGAGGCAGCAGCTCGCGCTCCGTGGTGTCGGCCCGGAACGAGAGCTCGACCGTCACCTCGTGATCCGGCCGGTGCACGAGCTCGATCGCGTCGCCCGCGCGGATCTCGCCGGGTTCGACGACCCGCAGATACGCGCCGGGCGCGCCGTGCCGCGTGAAGCGCTTGACCCAGCCCTTCTCGCCCAGCCAGCTCGCGAACGTACGGCATGGAATGCGGCCGCTGGTCACCTCCAGCACCAGCCCGTCGCCTATCCGCCAGCGCTCGCCGATCTTCGCCCCGCTCACATCGAGCCCGCTCGTCGTGAGGTTCTCCCCGAAGGAGCCGTTGGCCAGTGGCCGCCCCAACTCCCGCTCCCAGAAGTCCAGATCCTCGCGCGCGAAGGCGTACACGGCCTGGTGGGTCCCGCCGTGGTGCCGCAGATCGCAGACCGTGTCCCCGACGACCCCGCTGGCCCCTTGCCCTTTGGGGCCCGGCTCCCTCACCCGTACGGCCCCATCGGCCGGCTGCTTGTCGATGCCGGTCGTGCCGCCCGCGCCGTCGGTGTAGTCGACGGCCTTCGGCCGTCCCACGTTCACGGTCAGAACCTTCATGGACGCCACGCTACCCCCCGCTCTCAAACGAACCATCCAATTATTGGTCTTCCCTCCAAGGGCCCCTTATATTCGAAGAGTGATCGAAGCCCGTCATCTCCGTGTCCTGCGTGCCGTTGCCGCCACCGGCTCGTTCTCGGCGGCCGCGCGCACGCTGGGCTGCACACAGCCCGCCGTCAGCCAGCAGATGAAGGCGCTCGAGACCTCGGCCGGTACCCCGCTGCTGATTCGCACAGGCCGCGCAATGCGCCTGACCCAGGCGGGTGAGGCGCTCGTGCGGCACGCCTCGGGCATCCTGGCCGGGCTCACCGCCGCCGAGGAGGAAATCGCCGCCATCGCCGGTCTGCGGGCCGGCCGGGTCCGGCTGGTCTCGTTCCCCAGCGGCAGCTCCACCCTCGTACCGACCGCGCTCGCCGCCCTGCGCGCGGCCCACCCGGGCACCCGGGTCTCTCTCGTCGAGGCCGAGCCGCCGCGCTCGGTGGAGATGCTGCGGGAGGGTGACTGCGATGTGGCGCTCGCCTTCCGTTACGGCGCGACAGACACGGAGTGGGACGACCTGATCGTCCGCCCGCTGCTCACCGACCGCCTCGTGGGTCTCGTCCCCGAAGGGCACCGCCTCGCCGAATCGGACTCCGTCACCATCGGCGATCTGGCCGGTGAGCCCTGGATCGCGGGCTGCCCGCGCTGCCGCCGCCAGCTCGTCGAGGTCTGCGAGGAGGCGGGCTTCACCCCGCGTATCGACTTCGCCACCGACGACTACCCGGCGGTGATCGGCCTGGTCGCCGCGGGTCTGGGGGTGGCCGTGCTGCCCGAGCTGGCCATGGAGTCGGTTCGGCCCAAGGCCGCGCGCACCGTGACCGTGGAGCCGGCGGTCCAGCGCGAGATCGTGGCGCTCACGCTCCCGGACCTGGCGCAGGTCCCGGCGGTCGCCGCCACTCTCGACCAGCTGACTCTGGCGGCGCCACGACGGCCCTGAGCGCCCCTCGCTCAGGGCAGAGTCGCTGCAGGAACGTTTCTTCGAATCTCCCGCACCGCGGGAGTCAGCCCCGCGGTACGCCTCCCACGCTGTTCGCCGGGATCAGTCGATGCCGTGCACGCCCCATCAGCTCCTCGCGCTCGTCCTCGGTCAGTCCGCCCCACACGCCGTACGGCTCCCGCACCGCCAGTGCGTGTGCCGCGCACTCCGCGCGGACCGGGCACCTCATGCAGACCTCTTTTGCCGAGTTCTCGCGCGCACTTCGTGCAGCGCCACGCTCACCCTCGGGGTGGAAGAAGAGAGAGCTGTCCACCCCACGGCAGGCTGCGAGGAGCTGCCAGTCCCACAGATCGGCGTTGGGTCCGGGAAGGCGGGAGAAATCTGCCATAGCGCTTGTCCCCTTGAAACCGTGCTGAGTGGATACAGGACAGGTCGGATCAGACGCGATACGAGTCGGATCCGGCACTCGTACCGTGACCACGACCGTACATCTACGGTGTTAGTAGATGTAAATATGACTCATTGCGAATCTAGCCACAGACACCAGAAAAAGGGAAGAAAAGCCGCTAAATGGGGCATAGCTGACTGATGAAGGACGCATGACCTGCGGTGCTCTCCTCTGCGCACGACCCCTCACGTAGAGTGCTGAAGGCGGCTGTCCGACCCGTAACTCTTTCGAGTGACCGTCGTTGAGAGTGCGGAGGCGGTTGAAACAACAAGCGCTCGGGCACATGTCCGAGAGCGTTCAACCGCACAGGTGACGAAACGTACTCAGCCTGGAGGCTCAAGGTGACGCGCATCAGCTGCGGAGGGCGGCCATGACATCCGTCCTCGTCTGCGACGACTCCCCGCTTGCCCGAGAGGCGCTCCGCCGCGCGGTTGCGACCGTGCCCGGCGTCGAGCGCGTGACGACCGCGGCCAACGGCGAGGAAGTCCTCCGCCGCTGGGGCGCCGACCGCTCGGACCTGATTCTGATGGACGTACGCATGCCCGGACTGGGCGGCGTCGAGACGGTCCGCCGGTTGCTCTCCGCCGATCCCGGCGCCCGGATCATCATGCTGACCGTCGCCGAGGACCTGGACGGCGTCGCGCTCGCGGTCGCCGCCGGTGCCCGCGGCTATCTGCACAAGGACGCCTCGCGCGCCGAGTTGCGGGCGACGGTCACCCAGGCGCTCGCCGATCCGACCTGGCGGCTGGCACCACGCCGGCTGCGTTCGGCGGAAATGGGCGCGGCGCCGACGCTCACCGCGCGTGAGATCCAGGTGCTCGAAGGAATGAGTCACGGCCGGTCGAACGCCGAGATCGGCCGCGAGCTCTTCCTCTCCGAGGACACGGTGAAAACGCACGCCAGGCGGCTTTTCAAGAAGCTGGGCGCTTCGGACCGGGCGCACGCCGTCGCGCTCGGATTCCGCTGGGGCCTGGTCCGCTAGGTAATCGCGAGTGGTCACCACGGCGGTACGACGGATCCCGCCCGCCACTCGGCGGGCGGGGTGGCGGACAGCCGTGGGCATCCGTTTCCCGCGCGATGCCGCATCCTTGAGATGTGGAGTTCCTCGGGGACAAGTCGGTCGAGCGGGAGGGGAGGGCGCAGGAGATGAGTTCCGGCGCACCTGCTCATAACGCTTCGGTGCACAACATTGGACGCAGTGCCACGGATTCTCAGCCGCCAAGGCACCATGGACCGATGCGCGACGACGAGACCACGGTGATCGGTGCACTCGTTCACCGTGCCGTCGATGGCGACGAGCAGGCTACGCACGACCTCCTCGCGCATGTCCATCCGCTCGCGCTGCGCTTCTGCCGTGCCCGGCTCAGCCGGCTGCCGGGCGACGCGCGTCACTTCGTGGAGGACCTTGCGCAGGAGGTCTGTGTCGCGGTGCTGATGGCGCTGCCGCGGTACAAGGACACCGGAAGGCCCTTCGAGGCTTTCGTCTTCGCCATCGCATCCCACAAGGTCGCCGATCTGCAGCGGGCGGCCATGCGGCATCCGGGATCGACGGCTGTGCCGTCCAACGAGATGCCGGAGCGTCCTGACGATTCGCTCGGTCCCGAGGAGCGCGCGCTGCTCAGTGACGATGCCGAGTGGGCCAAAAGGCTGCTCGCCAATCTGCCGGAGAACCAGCGGGAGCTGCTGGTGCTGCGGGTCGCCGTGGGACTGACCGCCGAGGAGACCGGGCAGATGCTGGGAATGTCACCCGGCGCGGTGCGTGTCGCCCAGCACCGGGCACTCAGCCGGCTGCGCGCCCTGGCCGAGCAGTAGGCCGCGGGCCGAACCGAACGGTTGGCCGAGCACTGAACCGAGCAGCGCGTTTCGTACGTATGAAGGTACAAAGCTGCTCGCTGATCTTGATCGTGGAATGAGACCGCTGCTGAGCCCGTTAGCATGGACATCCGCACCGATCAAGGCCATTTGGGGAAGGTGTCATGACCAACGTCGACGGAGTGCCCGATAAATTCGCGACACTCGGGCTGACCTACGACGATGTGCTGCTGCTGCCGGGCTCCTCTGACATGGCGCCCGACCAGATCGACACCTCCTCGTACATCTCGAAGAACGTACGGGTGAAGATCCCGCTGCTGTCCGCCGCGATGGACAAGGTCACCGAGGCCCGTATGGCCATCGCCATGGCCCGGCAGGGCGGCGCCGGTGTACTGCACCGCAATCTCTCCATCGCCGACCAGGCCAACCAGGTCGACCTGGTCAAGCGCTCCGAGTCCGGCATGGTCAGCGACCCGATCACGGTGAACCCTGACGCGACGCTCACCGAGGCCGACCAGCTGTGCGCCAAGTTCCGTATCAGCGGCGTCCCGGTGACCGACCGCGCCGGCAAGCTGCTAGGCATCGTCACCAACCGCGACATGGCCTTCGAGTCGGACCGTACGCGCCAGGTGCGCGAGGTCATGACTCCGATGCCGCTGGTCACCGGCAAGGTCGGGATCTCCGGTGTGGACGCCATGGAGCTGCTGCGCCGGCACAAGATCGAGAAGCTTCCGCTGGTCGACGAGGCCGGTGTGCTCAAGGGCCTGATCACGGTCAAGGACTTCGTCAAGGCCGAGAAGTACCCGAACGCCGCCAAGGACAAGGACGGTCGGCTGCTCGTCGGCGCGGCCGTCGGTGTCGCCGGTGACGCGTACGAGCGGGCCCAGGCGCTGATCGAGGCGGGCGTCGACTTCATCGTCGTCGACACCGCGCACGGCCACTCCCGACTGGTCGGCGACATGGTCGCCAAGATCAAGTCGAATGCGGCCGGTGTCGATGTCATCGGCGGCAACATCGCCACCCGCGATGGCGCACAGGCGCTGATCGACGCTGGTGTCGACGGCATCAAGGTCGGTGTCGGACCGGGCTCCATCTGTACGACGCGGGTGGTCGCCGGCATCGGCGTACCGCAGGTCACCGCGATCTACGAAGCCTCCCTCGCCGCCAAGGCGGCCGGCGTCCCGGTCATCGGTGACGGCGGTCTGCAGTACTCCGGCGACATCGCGAAGGCGCTGGTCGCGGGCGCGGACACGGTGATGCTCGGCTCGCTGCTCGCCGGCTGCGAGGAGTCGCCGGGCGAGCTGCTCTTCATCAACGGCAAGCAGTTCAAGTCGTACCGCGGCATGGGTTCGCTGGGCGCGATGCAGACCCGTGGCGAGCAGCGTTCGTTCTCGAAGGACCGTTACTTCCAGGAGGGCGTGGCCTCCGACGAGAAGCTGGTGCCCGAGGGCATCGAGGGCCAGGTGCCCTACCGCGGTCCGCTCTCCGCGGTCGTGCACCAACTGACCGGTGGTCTGCGGCAGTCGATGTTCTACGTCGGCGGACGCACGGTGCCGGAGCTGCAGGACCGCGGCCGGTTCGTACGGATCACGTCGGCGGGGCTCAAGGAGAGTCACCCGCACGACATCCAGATGACGGTCGAGGCGCCGAACTACACCAGGCGCTGACAGCTGTGTGCTGAACGCATGCGGTGAGGGGCGGCTCCGGGGTTCCGGGGCCGCCCCTCCCGTGTGTGTCGGGGATACTGGAACCGCAGACGTAGAGGGAAAGGCCACACATCGTGACTGAGATCGAGATCGGGCGCGGAAAGCGCGGCCGCCGGGCGTACGCGTTCGATGACATCGCCGTCGTACCGAGCCGGCGTACGCGGGACCCGAAGGAGGTCTCGATCGCCTGGCAGATCGACGCCTACCGCTTCGAGCTGCCGTTCCTGGCCGCTCCGATGGACTCGGTGGTCTCTCCGCAGACCGCGATCCGCATCGGTGAGCTGGGCGGACTGGGTGTGCTCAACCTCGAGGGTCTGTGGACCCGGTACGAGGACCCGCAGCCGCTGCTCGACGAGATTACTGAGCTCGACCAGGACGCCGCGACCCGCCGTCTGCAGGAGATCTACGCAGCCCCGATCAAGGAGGAGCTGATCGGGCAGCGGATCAAGGAGGTGCGCGACTCGGGTGTGGTGACCGCCGCCGCGCTCTCGCCGGGGCGCACCGCGCAGTTCTCGAAGGCCGTGGTGGACGCGGGCGTCGACATCTTCGTCATCCGCGGTACGACGGTCTCCGCCGAGCACGTCTCAGGCGCCGCCGAACCGCTGAACCTGAAGCAGTTCATCTACGAGCTCGATGTGCCGGTCATCGTGGGCGGCTGCGCCACCTACACGGCCGCGCTGCACCTGATGCGTACGGGCGCCGCGGGCGTCCTGGTCGGCTTCGGCGGCGGCGCCGCGCACACCACGCGCAACGTCCTGGGCATCCAGGTTCCGATGGCGACCGCTGTCGCCGATGTGGCCGCGGCCCGCCGCGACTACATGGACGAGTCCGGCGGCCGGTACGTCCACGTCATCGCGGACGGCGGCGTGGGCTGGTCCGGCGATCTGCCGAAGGCGATCGCCTGCGGCGCGGACTCGGTGATGATCGGCTCCCCGCTGGTCCGTGCGACGGACGCGCCGGGCAAGGGCCACCACTGGGGCATGGAGGCAGTCCACGAGGACGTGCCGCGCGGCAAGCTGGTGGACCTGGGCATCGTGGGCACGACCGAGGAGGTCCTCACCGGTCCCTCGCACAGCCCCGACGGCTCGATGAACTTCTTCGGCGCGCTGCGCCGGGCGATGGCGACGACGGGCTACAGCGAGCTCAAGGAGTTCCAGCGCGTCGAGGTGACGGTGGCGGACTCGCAGCACCGCCGTTGACGCCGACGCCGACGGTCGTACGGCTGGTACGGCTCGTACGGTCAGTACGCAGAAGGGCCCCGCACCTGGTGGTGCGGGGCCCCTTCGCTTGCGTGGATCAGTCGTTGGCCTTCTTGGCGCCGGCGAACGCGGCGGCCGCGCCGACGGCGAGGAAGACGTAGGACATGAAGTCCGCCGCTTCCTTCCACACCTTGGTCAGGTCACCGAAGTGGCCGAAGAAGTACTCCGTGAAGGAGAGGTCGCCCAACTTCGTGAAGATGACCGCGATGGCGACCAGCTGCCCCAGGTACACGGCACCGAGCGCGAGCACCGCGCCGATGACGGGCAGGGCCGGGTTGCGGCCGCCGACCTTGGCGGCGGCGAAGCCGACAAGGAAGCCGACGCCGATGGCCGCGTAGCCGATCTCGCGCTCGATGGCACCGCCGATGGCGCCGTACGCGCCCGCGGCGACCAGGGCGGCGACGACGGCAGCCACCAGGCCGAGGCCGATGTTGTCGCGGACCGGGGCCGGCGGCGGAGTCGGGGCGTACGGGGCGCCTTCGCCGGCGAACGGGTTACCGGACGGCGGTGGAACAGGCTGGCTCATGTGGAATTTCCCCCAGGGACGAATGCTTCGCACGACCGTGCGAGCGGAGGTCCCGGAGACTAGCAGCCCGGTCCGACAGAGCGGCATTCAGTTATCGAGCCGTTGTGAGGGCTCAGAGGCGGTGCGCTGCGCCGACCGGGGTGGCTCCCCTTGTGTCCAGCAGGAGTTGGGCCTTGACCGCGAGACCCTGCAGGTCGTACGTGCGGTGGTGCTGGAGAAGCACCGTCAGATCCGCGCTGGCGGCGGCCTCGTAGAGCGAGTCGGCCCGGGGTACCGGCTGATCGCCGACGCGCCAGTCGGGGACGTACGGGTCGTGGTAGCTGACGGCTGCGCCGAGGTCCAGCAGACGGCGGGCGATCTCGGTCGCCGGGGAGCTCTCCAGGTCGGCGAGGTCCGGCTTGTAGGTGATGCCCATGAGCAGCACGCGCGCGCCGCGGGCCGATTTGCCGTGTTCGTTGAGGAGGGTCGCGCAGCGCTGGATGACGTATTGCGGCATCCGGGTGTTGATCTCCTGGGCGAGGCCGACCATGCGCAAGGGGTGGCCGGGGGTACGGCCGGTGTGTGGGAGGCAGTTGGGGTCGAGGGGGACGCCGTAGCCGCCGACGCCCGGGCCGGGGCGGAAGGCATGGAAGCCGAACGGCTTGGTCTCTGCGCAGCGGATGACGTCCCACAGGTCGACGCCGAGGTCGTGGCAGAGCACCGCCATCTCGTTGACCAGGGCGATGTTGACATGTCGGAAGTTCGTCTCGAGGACCTTGACGGTCTCGGCCTCGCGCGGTCCGCGAGCGCGGACCACTTTGTCGGTGAGCCGGCTGTAGAAGGTGGCTGCCGATTCTGTGCAGGCCGGGGTGAGACCGCCGATGACCTTGGGGGTGTTGGCGTAGTCGTGGGTGCGGCTGCCCGGGTCGACGCGGCTGGGGGAGTAGGCGAGATGGAAGTCGCGGCCGGCCCGCAGTCCGGAGCCTTCCTCGAGGATGGGGCGGAGGAAGTTCTCCGTGGTGCCGGGCTGGACGGCCGATTCCAGCAGCACGGTGGTGTGCGGGCGCAGTCGGGCCGACAGTGCCCGGGCGGCTTCGGCGACCGCTGTGAGGTCGAGGGTGCCGTCCGCGCCGAGAGGTGTGGGGGCGCAGATGACGGCGGTGCGTACGCGGCCGAGTTCGCCCGGGTCGGTGACGGTCCGGAAGCCCCCCGAGAGCATCCGGCGGATGTCGGCGGGGGTGCGTCCCGCGGCCGGTTCCGTGAGGTGGCGTGGGTCGGTGTCGTAGCCGATGGTTTCGATGCCGACGGCTACGGCGGCCTGGGCGAGGGGCAGGCCGAGGTGGCCGAGTCCGATGACGGCGAGATCTGCGGGCATGGCGTTGGCCGTCCTTCCCTTAGCCGGAGGGGACAGAGAGCGCAAGCCCTGTGGGCAGAACGAGCGTGCGCTATGTCAGACTAGGCGTAAATATGACCGATACGTCGCATTGCGAGCTTGTGGCTGTCCGAGTGTTATCCACAGCCGGTGGCTGAAGTCGCCGAGTGCGGACAGAATCGACGTTGTGAGCCCGACCGCAGGGGACACACGGGGGCGACGGGAGGCAACAGTGAGGACAGCGACACTGGGACCCGCGGAGCGCGCCGAGGCGCTCGCCGGGATGGCCGAGCGTGAACTGGACGTGCTGGTAGTGGGCGCGGGCGTGGTCGGAGCCGGGACCGCGCTGGACGCCGCGACGCGCGGACTCTCGACCGGTCTGGTCGAGGCGCGCGACTGGGCATCGGGCACGTCGAGCCGGTCGAGCAAGCTGATCCACGGCGGGCTGCGCTATCTGGAGATGCTGGACTTCGCGCTCGTACGGGAGGCGCTGAAGGAGCGTGGGCTGCTGCTGGAGCGGCTGGCACCGCATCTGGTGAAACCGGTGCCGTTCCTGTATCCGCTGCAGCACAAGGGCTGGGAGCGGCTGTACGCCGGATCGGGCGTCGCGCTGTACGACGCGATGTCGGTGTCGTCGGGGCACGGGCGCGGACTGCCTGTCCACCGTCATCTCTCCAAACGGCGCGCGCTGCAGGTCGCGCCCTGTCTGAAGAAGGACGCCCTGGTCGGGGCCTTGCAGTACTACGACGCCCAGATGGACGACGCACGCTATGTGGCGACGCTGGTGCGCACGGCGGCGAGCTATGGCGCCCAAGTCGCCAGCCGGGCCCGGGTGATCGGCTTCCTGCGGGAGGGCGAGCGGGTCGTCGGGGCGCGGGTGCAGGACGTCGAGGCCGGCGGGGAGTACGAGATCCGAGCCAAACAGGTCGTCAACGCCACGGGTGTGTGGACGGACGACACCCAGGCGCTGATCGGGGAGCGCGGGCAGTTCCATGTGCGCGCGTCCAAGGGCATACATCTGGTGGTGCCCAAGGACCGGATCCACTCGACGAGCGGGCTGATCCTGCGGACCGAGAAGTCGGTGCTGTTCGTCATCCCGTGGGGCCGGCACTGGATCGTGGGGACGACGGACACCGACTGGGACCTGGACAAGGCCCATCCGGCGGCATCCAGCGCGGACATCGACTATCTGCTGGAGCACGTCAATTCGGTGCTGGCGGTGCCGCTGACCCGGGACGACGTCGAGGGTGTGTACGCCGGGCTGCGGCCGCTGCTCGCCGGGGAGTCGGACGCGACCAGCAAACTGTCGCGCGAACACACGGTGGCGCATCCGGTGCCGGGTCTCGTGGTCGTCGCGGGCGGTAAGTACACGACGTACCGCGTGATGGCGAAGGATGCGGTGGACGAGGCGGTGCACGCGCTCGACCAGCGGGTGGCCGCGTGCGTCACGGAGGACGTGCCACTGGTCGGGGCCGAGGGATACGGCGCGCTGTGGAACGCGCGGGCGAGGATCGCGGCGCGGACCGGGCTTCATGTGGTGCGCGTGGAGCATCTGTTGAACCGGTACGGCTCGATGATCGAGGAGCTGTTGACCCTGATCGCCGACGATCCGACGCTCGGTGAGCCGCTGGGCAGTGCGGACGACTATCTGCGGGCCGAGATCGTCTATGCCGCCTCGCGCGAAGGGGCGCGGCACCTCGACGACGTACTGACACGGCGGACCCGGATCTCGATCGAGACCTTCGACCGGGGGACGCGGAGTGCGCGCGAGTGTGCGGAGCTGATGGCGCCGGTGCTGGGTTGGGACAAGGAGCACATCGAGAAGGAGGTGGAGCACTACGAGAAGCGGGTCGAGGCGGAGCGTGAATCGCAGCGGCAGCCGGACGACCTGACGGCGGACGCGGCGCGGCTGGGCGCGCCGGACATCGTGCCGATCTGACCTCTGGAGATCTGTCCGGCTTCCTGCTTCCGGCCCTGAACCGGCGGAAATCGGCCTCTGGAGAGGTCGGTTCGGGGCGGCGAGTGGAGCGGAGGGGTGCCGTCCGCTTGGCTGGGCAGGGCTACGACCAGCGGAGCGGTGAGCTTCACCGCGAGTAATGGCATTGTGGGTGGTCCCATGCTTCCGGACCCGTCCTGGCGGACGGCGGACCCGGGAGAAACGCCGGTCCTGGAGTAGGGGACAATGGGGCCTCTGCCAGGGCGGGTTACCGCATCGCGCGGGAAGCGGCAGGCGCGGGCGAAGATCAGGGATCGCAGAGGGGACGCATGTCGGAGGCGGAGCAGTCGCGGGAGCCCCAGCGGGACACGGCCAAGGAGCCCCAGCGGGACGCCGGGCAGGATTCCGGGACGGAGCTCGAGGCGGAGTCCAAGGACTCCAAGAAGGAGCTCGGCAAGGAGCCCGGGCCGGGGCCCAAGGCGGAGCCCGTGAAGGGGTCCGGGGCGGGGCCTGCGAAGGGTTCCGGGGGGTCTGACAGGGGCTCAGGGCGGGGCGCGGAGAAGGCTTCCGGTCACGGTGCCGAGGCCGGGTCCGGTGCTGGGTCTGCGGACTCCGCGGCCGGGGCAGGGTCCGCTGAGCGCGGGTCCAAGGCTGGGACTGCGGGGTCCGGGGCAGGGTCCGCTGAGCGCGGGTCCAAGGCTGGGACTGCGGGGTCCGGGGCAGGGTCCGCTGAGCGCGGGTCCAAGGCTGGGACTGCGGGGTCCGGGGCAGGGTCCGCTGAGCGCGGGTCCAAGGCCGGGGCCGTCGCGTCCGGAGCCGGGCAGGGCGCTGCCAAGGCTGCCGCGGGCGGAAGGGGGTTCGGGCGGGAGACCGAAGGGCGGCTTCTCGCCGGGCGTTACCGGCTCGGAGGCGTGCTCGGGCGCGGTGGCATGGGCACGGTCTGGCGAGCCGTCGACGAGACGCTCGGCCGTGCCGTCGCCGTGAAGGAACTGCGCTTCCCCAACAGCATCGACGAAGAAGAGAAGCGCCGGCTCATCACGCGTACGCTGCGCGAGGCCAAGGCGATCGCCCGGATCCGCAACAACAGCGCGGTGACCGTCTACGACGTCGTCGACGAGGACGACCGCCCGTGGATCGTCATGGAGCTCGTCGAGGGCAAGTCCCTCGCCGAAGCAGTACGTGAGGACGGCACGCTGACTCCGCGGCGGGCCGCCGAGGTCGGGCTGGCGATCCTCGACGTACTGCGTTCCGCGCACCGCGAGGGCATTCTGCATCGCGATGTGAAGCCGTCCAATGTGCTGATCGGCGCGGACGGGCGTGTGGTGCTCACCGACTTCGGTATCGCGCAGGTCGAGGGCGACCCGTCGATCACCTCGACCGGCATGCTCGTCGGCGCCCCTTCGTACATCTCGCCCGAGCGCGCCCGTGGCCACAAGCCCGGGCCGGCCGCCGACCTCTGGTCGCTGGGAGGCCTGCTGTACGCGAGCGTCGAGGGCTGCCCGCCGTACGACAAGGGCTCCGCGATCGCGACGCTGACCGCCGTGATGACCGAGCCGCTCGACCCGCCGAAGAACGCGGGCCCGCTGGAGGAGGTCATCTACGGCCTGCTCGCCAAGGACCCCGATCAGCGTCTCGACGACGCGGGCGCACGGGCGTTGCTCATCGATGTATTGCACGCGCCCGAGGCGCCGGAGCGGGTCGCCGAGCCGGAGCCGTCGCCCGAAGCCACCCGGGCCATCGCGCTGCCGCCGCTCCCCCCGAAGCTGCCGGAGGCGAAGCCGAAGGACCCCGCGGCCGACCGGGTGCGCGGTGCGCTGCGCTCCGTACGGAACGCGGCGGCGGCCGCGAAGCCGGAACAGAAGCCGAAGCCGCGGCCCACGCCGCAGGCACCCGCCGCGCCGCCGGCGCCGGTGCGGGCGCCGCTCACCGATGTGGTGCCGCGCCGCACGCTGGTGATCATCGCGGTCCTCGCCGCGCTCGCCGTGCTGTCCACCGTGCTCTATCTGACGCAGGGCGGCGACGACAAGGGTGGCAAGGGCAAGCCCAAGGGCGGCAAGTCCGCTTCGGCCGGGGCCACGAACGGTGGCACCGACAAGGGCACGTACGCCGGCAAGGACACCGGTAAGGGCAAGGACACGGGCACGGGCGGCGGCAAGGATGACACCGGCGGCAGCGGCGCCGCGGCCGGGCAGCCGTCGGGCAAGCCCAAGACCGACGACTCCGCGGGCGGGAACGGGCTGCCGGCCGGGTACGCGATGATGTCCAACGACCGGTTCCACTTCATCGTGGCGATGCCCAAGGGCTTCAAGCTCACCGGCATCGCGGGTGAGAACTCCGGCGGGATTTTCAGCGCCGACGATGGATTCCCGCGCATCCAGGTCGACTTCAACCCCAGCCCCAAGGAGGACGCCGCCGCTGCCTGGAATGCGGCGATGCCGGGGACCCGGGACAGCAGCAGTGGCTACAAGCACCTCGGGATCCGCGCGGTCGAGTACAACGGCTATCCGACCGTCGCCGACTGGAAGTTCGAGCGCAATCAGGACGGCAAGCGGGTACGGGTCCTCAACAGGGGCTTCAAGGTGGACGCCACGCACGGCTACTCGATCATGATCACGTGTGTGGCGAGCGAGTGGGGGAGCGCGGAGTGCGAGACGCTGCGCAAGACGGCGTTCGCCACATTCAAGCCCAAGGACTGAGTAAGGCCACGTATCGTGAGAGCTCGCGGACGGTACGCAGCCGCGAGGGGTCGTAAGAGGCCGTCAAACGACCGGAATTGACGGTTTGTGTCGGCCTCCGGGACCAGCCGGGGGACAGCGCGCTCGTGGGGAGGCGTCGTGGACGACTATGCGGGACGGGTGCTCGCCGACCGCTACCGCCTGCCGCTGCCGCCTTCCGACGCGTACGAACTGGTCGAGACCCGCGCGTTCGACACCTACAGCGGACAGGAAGTCCTGGTGCGGCAGGTGCCGTTACCGGAGGTCGTGGACGCGGAGGTGCTCGACGCGGACGGCATGGCCGGGGCCGCGGTACCAAGGAGAGCCCAGGGGCGTACGACGCGACGGCCCACGGACCCGGCGGTGCGGCGGGCCATTGACGCGGCGCAGGCCGCGGCACAGATCCCCGACCACCCGCGCCTGGACCAGGTCTTCGACGTCTTCGCGGAGGGCGGCTCGCTCTGGATAGTGAGCGAACGCGTCGCGGCCCGGCCGCTGGCGGCGCTTCTCGCGGAGAAGCCGCTCAGTCCGTACCGCGCGGCCGAGGTCGCCTCCGATGTGCTCACCGCGCTCCGTGTGCTGCACGCGCACGGCTGGACCCACCGGAACATCACCGTCCGCACAGTGCTTGTCTGCGACGACGGGCGCGTGGTTCTGACCGGACTTGCGTCCGGCGCGGCCGAGGAGGCGCTCTGCGGATACGCCCCGGTGCCGGCGCCGCCGGAGGAGAGCGACCAGCAGGACGAGGTTATTGACGCGGAGTTGGAGCCGCTGCCGGCGGCGGGAGTTCCCGCATCGCCGGGGCGGGCCGCGCTGGAGACCGCCCGCTCGGAAGATGCGGACGACGCGGCGGATGCGGATGCCGCGGCGGATGCGGATGCCGCGGAAGATGCGGATGTCGCGGTGGATGCCGAGGATGACGGTCCGTACGAGGCTTCGCCCGCAGCACCGGTCGCGCTGCCGGGCAGCGGGGCCCGCGGTGGTGTGCCGGATGTCCGCGCCGCCAGGGCGGGGGCGATCGCCGCATATCGCGCGGGCGCCAGGGCCGCTGCACGCGTCAGCGAGAACCAGCGCCAGGACGAAGGGCCGGGCGTTCCGGTGGACCGCCCGGTGCAGACCGGCTACGACCCGGACTGGTGGGCCCAGCGACCGGGCGACCTGCGCCCGGCCATCGATGTGGACGGCATCGACGACGACGAGGACGACGGGGAGGACGAGGGCGGCTGGTATCCGGGCGACGGCTCTCGCGGTCCCGGCCACGCCCGGCTGGCCGGGACGTGGCACGACGGGCCGTTCCCGGGTGGTGAGGGACCCGGACCCGTACCCGCGGGCGGCAGCGGGATGCCCGCCGGTGGCAGGCCCGTACATGGAGTCTCCACAGGTGCCGGGCCCGTCGATGGTGAACTGCCGTACGGTGTGCGCCGGGCGGCACCGGACAGCGGCCATCGCTCCGACCGAGACCGCTCCGACCGAGACCGCTCAGACCGCTCAGACCGAGACCGCTCCGGACGCTCCGACCGCGACCGCTTCGGTGGCAGCCCTTACGGCGGTGCCCCTCCCGCGCTGCCCGCCCCCCGGCCCGCCGCCCCCGCCACAGGCAGCAGCGGGAGTTGGGAGCACGGCGGTGGCGGGGACGCGCTGCGCGCGGACGCGCAGCGGCAGCCCGTCGTGGCCGGCAGCAGCGCCCCCACCGGGCGTTGGGACGAGATCGTCGCGAGCGGGGGCACCCCTGCGTACCGCGGCCCCGCCACGCCGCTCGCCGCCGAGCGCGCCCGGCAGGCGCGCATCGCGGTCGTCGGTGCCGTCACCGAGCGATGGGCGCCCGAGCAGGCCGGACCCGTCCACGAGAACTGGCAGTTGGCCGCCCCGGTCGGCCCCTCGACCGATCTGTGGGCGCTCGGTGCGCTGCTCTACCGGGCCGTGCAGGGCCATGCCCCGTACCCCGAGGAGAGCGCCGTCGAGCTGGTCCAGCTCGTCTGCGCCGAGCCGCCCGCGTTCGCCGAGGAGTGCGGTCCGCTGCGCCCCGTCGTCGAGTCGCTGCTGCGGCAGGACCCCACCGAGCGCCCGGACTTCGAGGAACTGCGCGGCTGGCTGCGTTCGCTCGTACGGTCCGCGCCCGAGCCCGAGGCCGGTATGGACGTCGTGCCGCTGCCGGCGAGCGCCGTCGACGGCACGCGGCTGCCCGTCGTACGCCGCCGGGGCGAGCTGGTGCGCAAGCGCCGCGCCGGCTCGGCCGAGGTGGTCCACGGCCGCCATCGCCACGCGAAGTCGAAGCGGGAGCGGCGCGGACGCGGCGAGCACGGGCCGAGGGCGCTCGGCCGCACCCTCCTGCTGCTGATCCTGGTCGTCCTGGTGGCCGCCGTCGCGTACGCGGTGCTGTTCATGCCGAAGTCCGGCCAACAGCAACAGGACCAGCCGCTGCCCAAGACCGGCGCCCGCCCGCCGGCCACCAGCGCGAGCCCGGACCGCTCCGCCCCGGACACTCCGCCCGCGACCTCAACCGGCAGCCCCGGGAGTGCCCAGCAGCCGCAGACCTCGGCCCCGGCCGGGAAACTCCCGGACGGCTATGCGCTGCGCAAGGACCCCGAAGGCTTCCAGATCGCCGTCGACAAGACCTGGCAGCGCCGTTCCATCAATGACAGCGGCCAAGTCCGTTACACCGACGGAAACTTCACACTGATAGTCGTCCCCGGCCGGGACCCCGTGAAGACCAACGGCAACGACCCGCTGGCATACCAGCGCGACAAGGAGCGCGAGCTCCAGCCGTTCCGGGACTCCTCCTGGGCCGGGGCGACCGGACTGCGCCGTATCGACGTCGGGCAGCAGGCCATGGCAGAGGGCCAGTTCACTTGGCAGGACGGCAGCGGCCGTGAGGTGTATGTACGCAACCTCGCCCTGATCGTCGACGGCAGCTATCACGTCATCCAGGTGATCGGCCCTGAGGACCGGCGGGACAAGGTGACGGAGGCCTACCAGGAAGCCACGAACGCCTATCGCGTGACCCGTTAGACACCTGGACACCTGCCGTACACCCGTTAGCGGGCGTTTTGGCTGTCGTTGCGCAGAGTCACAAGCATCACAGTGAGGTCACTTGAGCGATCCGAGGTTCCGCGCCCGTACTTCACCTCCGTAACCTGTGATCCCAAGGAAACGGGGCGGGGGACGTGGAACACTCTCAGAGCACGGGCGCGGGTCTCTTGCTCGCCGGGCGTTACCGGCTGAGCGAGACGATCGGCACCGGCGGCATGGGCAAGGTCTGGCGCGCACACGACGAGGTGCTGCACCGGGTCGTCGCGGTCAAGGAGCTGACGGCGGGTCGGTATGCCTCCGAAGCCGACCGGATCGTCCTGCATGCCCGCACTCAGAAAGAGGCCCGGGCCGCCGCCAGGATCAGCCACCCCGGTGTCGTCACCGTCCATGACGTACTCGAGCACGACTCGCGCCCCTGGATCGTCATGCAGTACGTCGACGGGCCTTCGCTCGCCGACGCGGCCAAGGAGTCCGGACGGATCCAGGCGCTCGAGGCCGCCCGCATCGGGCTGCACGTGCTGCGCGCGCTGGGTGCCGCGCACGCCGCCGGTGTGCTCCACCGGGACGTCAAGCCCGCCAACATACTGCTCAACCGCGACGGCCGGGTCCTGATCACCGACTTCGGTATCGCCGCGATCGAGGGCGACTCGACGATCACCCGTACCGGGGAAATAGTCGGATCCATCGACTACTTGGCTCCCGAGCGGGTGCGCGGCGCCGATCCGGGGCCCGCTTCCGACCTCTGGTCACTGGGCGCGACGCTCTATACGGCGGTGGAGGGCGAGTCGCCGTTCCGTCGCTCCTCGCCGCTCTCCACCATGCAGGCGGTGGTGGCCGAGGAGCCGCGCCACCCCGAGTCGGCCGGTCTGCTCACGCCCGTGATCATGGAGCTGCTGCGCAAGGATCCCGCCGCCCGCCCTTCGGCCGCCGAGGCCGAACGGATGCTGCTGGCGGCGATGGACGGCCGCGGGCCGGCCGCGAGGCAGCCGCAGGTGCCCACACAGCGGACGGCCCAGCGGAACGTGCGGCCCGAGACCGCCAGGATGCCCGCGCCGACGCGGCCCGCACCTGTCCCGGCCCCCGCCGACACCAATACCAACGCCAACACCACTGCTTCGGCGTCGGCACCGCGGCGCGGCGGCCGGCTGCGCATGGCGGCAATCGTCGTCGTACTCGCCGCCGTCGTCGGCGGCGGCGCGGGGCTGGCCGCCATGAAGTACGCGGGCGGCAAGAACGGCTCGGAGAGTACGGGCACCCAGTCGACCCCGGACACCTCCCCGTCGGCGTCCGCACCGTCCGGCTGGCGCCGCGTCGTCGACCCGAAAGGCTTCAGCCTGCTGGTGCCGGACGGCTGGAAGCGCCAGACGGACGGCGACCAGATCGACTACACGCCCGACAACGGCCGTCACCGCATCCGGATCAGCAGCGACACCTCGCCGGACTTCGAGAATCCGTACATGCACATGCTGGACATGGAGAAGAGCCGCAAGGATCTGCCCGAGTACCAGAAGGTGAAGCTGCGCCCCAATACGTTCCGCGACCATACGAACTCCGCGCTCTGGGAGTTCTCGTGGACCGAGAAGACGGACTTCCCCGGCGAGCGGCGGGCCATCGACCAGATCTACTACGAGGACGACGGCACGGAGTACGCGCTCTATATGGCGGGCCCGGCCAAGGACTGGGCGACGACTCGCGAACAGTTCGACACCATGCTCCGCGGCTGGCGGCCTCCGGCATGATGGACGCAGGCTGATCGAGAGGGAGTTGCGTGTCCGAGGAATCGCGGCTGATCGCGGGCCGCTACCGGCTCCTGGACCGGCTTGGGCGCGGGGGCATGGGCACCGTGTGGCGTGCGGACGACGAGCTGCTGGGCCGTCGTGTCGCTGTCAAGGAGCTCCATCCGGACGACGGGAACTCCGGTCGTCCGGCGTCTCCGTACACGTCGTCGGCCGCACCCCTGCGCGAGGCCCGCGCCGTCGCCCGGGTCAAGCACCCGCATGTCATCGTCGTCCATGACGTGGTGGTGGACGACGGACTCGCGTACATCGTCATGGAATTGGTCGACGGCGGCTCACTCGCCGAACGGATCTCGCGCCGGGGTCCCCTCGATGCGGCGGAGGCGGCGCGGATGGGGCTCGCGCTGCTCGGCGCGCTACGTGCCGCGCACGGGCTCGGGGTGCTGCACCGGGATCTGAAGCCCGCCAACGTGCTGCTGGAGGAGTCCACCGGGCGGGTCGTCCTCACCGACTTCGGCATCGCGCACTTCGCCGGGGCCACCACGATCACCGAGTCGGGGTCGTTCGTCGGATCGCCCGAGTACACCGCGCCGGAGCGGATGTCGGGCGACACAGCCGGTCCCGAGTCCGATCTGTGGTCGCTCGGTGTGCTGCTGTGCGCGGCGCTGAGCGGTGAATCGCCGTTCCGCCGCGACTCCCTGGGCGGCATTCTGCACGCGGTCGTCGAGGACGAGATCCGTCCGCCCGCGCAGGCGGCCCCGCTGCTGCCCGTCGTCATGGGGCTCCTCGAGCGGGACCCGGAGCGCCGGCTCGGTGCGACGGAGGCGGAGGATCTGTTGCGTACGTACATCACGACGGGCTCGCTGCCGGTGGTCGCGGCGCAGTACACACCCACCCGCCAGGACATGCCGCCCGCGTCCTCGCTCCGGCAGCCGGTCGCCGCGCCGGCGTCCGCGCCCCGCCGCCGTGCGCCGCTCCTGGTCGCCGCCGCCCTGGTCGCCGCGCTGGCCGGAGCGGGAGGGGCGGCCGCGGTGCTGCTGCAGGACGACAGGCCGGGCGGCGCACAGTCCGGAAGAACGCCGAGCCCTACGGCCGTGAGCAGTACGCCGCCGGTACGCACCGCACAGTCACCCGCCCCTGGCGCGAAGCCGACCCCCACGGTGACCGTCACCACCTCTGCCGCCGCCGCCAACAGGCCGGTGGCTCCGGACGGTTATCTCACCGTGGCCGACCCGGACGGCTTCGCGCTCGCCGTCCCCGAGGGCTTTGTCCGCTCCGAGGACGACAAACGGGTCTACTTCATGGCGCCGGACAAGAGCGTCAGGATCGGCGTCCGGGTGCAGAACCCCGCCTCCGACGGGCCGCTCGGTTCGATGCGACGCTCGGACGCCGACGGCCCGAACACCAACCCCGGCTACCGCGACGGCAAGGTCACCCCGACCACGCACAACGGACTGTCCGCCGCGCTCTGGGAGTTCACCTGGAACGGCTACTCCCAGGCCGAGGGACCCCGGCACACGTACGACATCTGCTGGGACGAGGACGGCACGATGTACGACGTCTGGGTCTCGGCGCCGGTCGGCCGACTCGACGAGGCGCGACGGCACTTCGACACCGCGCTCGACTCCTTCACGACGCACAGATGACGCGCGGACACGGTCACGGGTCTGCATCCGCTCCGCTGGGCCGGTGGTATCCACATCCACCTATGGCCAGGATGTGAGCATGACCAACGATGGGGGACGGGCGAACGAGCCCACCAGCTATGGACTCCGGCCGCCGAACGCCGCGCAGGTGCCATCGCAGGGCGGCGCGTACCGGCCCACGCAGGCATCCGAGCTGCCCGGTTCCGGCTCTGGAGATGCCTCCGATTCCGGCGCCGGTTCCGGTTCGGGCGTCGGCGTCGGTTCGGGCGCCGGGACCGATCCCGAGGTGGGCCGTCTGATCGGCGGTCGCTACCGCCTCGTCTCGCGCCTCGGACACGGCGGAATGGGCACGGTCTGGCGGGCCCGCGACGAGATCGTGGACCGCGACGTCGCGGTCAAGGAGCCACGCCTGCCGGACCATGTGAACGAGCGCGAGCGGGACAAGGTCCATCTGCGGATGCAGCGTGAGGCGCGCGCCGCCGCCCGGATCGAGCACCCTTCCGTCGTCACCATGCACGACGTGGTGATCGAGGACGCCAAACCGTGGATCGTCATGGAGCTGGTGCACGGCCAGTCGCTCGCCGACCGGCTGCAGGACGGGACGCTCGACGTTCGTGAGGCGGCCAGGATCGGTCTCGCCGTACTCGGCGCGCTCTCCGCGGCCCACGAGGCCGGCGTGCTGCATCGCGATGTCAAACCGGACAACGTCCTGCTGGGGCGCGGCGACCGGGTCGTACTGACCGACTTCGGTATCGCGCAGATCGAGGGCGAGCAGGGGCTGACGGAGACCGGGGCCTTCGTCGGGTCGCCGGAGTTCATCGCGCCGGAGCGGGTGCTGGGTCAGCAGCCGGGTCCCGAGTCGGATCTGTGGTCGCTGGGTGTGGTGCTGTACGCGGCGGTCGAGGGCATGTCCCCGTACCGCCGCTCCAACAGCCCCGCGACGCTGCAGGCGGTGCTCTCCGCCGAGCCGCAGACGCCCGCTCGCGGTTCCGGGGCCTTCGGCACGCTGGTGATGCAACTGCTGCGCAAGGACCCGGCGATGCGGCCGGACGCCGCGGAGATCCGGCAGACGCTGGAGACGGTGGCGCGGCCACCGCAGGTTCCGCTCGATGCGACGAGGCTTCTGGCGGGCGCACCCGGCCAGGGCGCCGGCAGTCCGGCCGGGCGTGGCAGCCGGTGGGTGCCGCCGGTGCTGCAGGGCAACCGGCCGGCGCAGTTCGGTCTCGGCGGCGGGGTGCTCGCGGTGGCTGTCGCCCTGGTCCTGATCTTCGCCGATCCCTTCGGCGGCGACGGGATCCCGGAGGGCTGGGAGGTGCGCCCGGACCGTGAGGTCGTCTCGGCGAGCATCGCCGTTCCGGCGGAGTACGAGCGGGTCGAGGGCGACGGCGGCAACAGCGTCACGTACTGGGATCCGAGCGGTGTCTTCCAGGTCTACATGGAGCGCATCGAGACCAAGACCGTGGAGGGCGAGCTCAAGCCGGAGGCCGACGTGTGGCGGCAGTACTACGAGAAGGGCGGCAAGGACGGCACCGAGATCAAGGACCAGGAGGTGAGGTCCTCGTCCACGACGCAGCAGGGCAGGAAGGCGTTCGACACGCTTGTCGACTATGTGCAGTTCAGCGACTCGAACGACGACCCGATCCGGTACCGCTGGCACGAACGCGTCGTCGGCACGGGCAAGGGCGCGGACGAGGTCTACTGGCGGCTGCGGGTGGCCGGGCCCGCGGAGGGCTGGGCGGCGAGGGAGGGCACCAAGCTCTTCGACGGGGTCGTCAAGCATCTGAAGATCCAGGATCTGTGAGCCCGGCGGGGCAGCCGGAGCCGGCAGCCGGGGGCGACGGCAACAGGAGTGACGGCGGCAGGAGTGACGGCGCCAGGGGCGAGGACGGCAGCGGTGGGGGCCGGCTGATCGGCGGCCGATACCGGCTGACCGTACGTGTCGGGTCCGGCGGCATGGGCACGGTCTGGCAGGCGCGCGACGAACTCGTCGGACGCGACTGCGCGGTGAAGGAGCCACGGCTGCCCGGCGACCCCCGCGAGCCGTACCAACAGCGGCTCTACGAACGGCTGCGGCGGGAAGCCAGGGCTGCGGCCCAGGTCGAACACCCGGCGGCCGTGGCCGTCCACGATGTCGTGATGGACGGCGGACTCCCTTGGATCGTCATGGAGTTGATCCGCGGCGAATCGCTCCATGAACGGCTCAAGCGCGGTTCGCTGCCTCCGGCAGAGGCGGCACGGATCGGGCTCGCCGTGGCGGGCGCGCTGGGCGCGGCGCACACAAAGGGGATCGTCCACCGGGATGTGAAGCCCGCGAATGTGCTACTCGGCCCGCACGGCCGGGTGGTGCTCACCGACTTCGGTATCGCGCGGATCCAGGGCGAGGAGCCGCTGACCGTGACCGGTGAGTTCGTCGGCTCGCTCGAATTCATCGCCCCGGAGCGGATGTCGGGCGTCACGGCTGTTCCGGAGTCGGATCTGTGGTCGCTGGGTGTGCTGCTGTACGCGGCAGTGGAGGGCTGGTCGCCCTTCCGTCGTACGACCCTGGAGTCGACGCTCGCCGCCATCCTCCAGGCCGAGGCCCCGAAGCCGGTCCAGGCGGGCCCGCTGGCGGAGTTGATCGTCCGCCTGCTCTCGAAGGTCCCGGAACACCGGCCGTCCGTCGACGAGGTGGAGACGGAACTTGCGGCGGTCACGGAGGGCAGCGCGTCGACGCTGCGGCCACCGGCCCCGGCGGAGACCGAGAGCCCGCCGACCCCGCCGGAGACAGAGAACCGGCCGGAGGCGGCGTGGCCAGGGTCCGAGGTGGATTGGCCCGTGGCCGGCTCCACCGGAGCCGGCCGGCTGCCGGGAAGGCGGGAGGCTCAGCAGGCGGCTACGGACGACTCCGGCCCGGTGGACACCGACACCGACACCGACGCCGACGCCGACGCCGACGCCGACGCCGACGCCGACGCCGACGCCGACGCCGACGCCGACTCCGGGACCGTACGGCTCGGAGGCCGCACATCGGCCCCGTCGGCCGCTCCCGACACCTCGACGCCACCAAGGCCCCCGGCCCGCGCTCGCGCCCGCGTCGCGCCCGCGTCGCGCTCGCCGCAACCGCCGGGGCCGTCGCCGTCGGTATCGCGGTCTGGGCGTACGCACCCGCCTCGCCGGGCACCGGCAACGACAAGCGCGCCGGCGTATCCACCCGTACAACCCCGCCGCCGATGGAGACCCCGGAGGCATGGCAGACCTGGCGGCCCTACCTCGAGTCCCGGCTCGACGCGGAGATCTCCGTCCCCTCCACATACACACGTGAACCCGTCACCTCCGAGGCCGAGCTCGCGAAGGACAAGGAGATCACCTTCGAGGAGCGCGGCAATCCCGTCTGGGTCGAGCTCAAGCGCGCCGGCAAGGCGACGGACACGGCCGTCCAGTGGGCGCGGGGCGAGCTGAAGTGGCTGACGGACGGCGGCCCGCGCGCGGGTGGGTTCACCGCGTCCGAGGCGAAGGGCACCGTCGTGCCGGCCAACCACCACGGCGTCGACGCGGCCCTGCTCGACGTGACGTACTTCGCGCAGGAGGGCGACACTGCGCGTCCCGTCCACCGCCTGGCGTTCTACGTCGTCACCGAGGCCGGCGAGCGCTGCACGGTGCTCGTCGAGATGCCCAAGGGCGGCAAGGAAGAGGCTGCCGGGCAAGATCTGTTCCGCGGCGTACGGAAGCGGTTGAAACTCGGAAAAGCCGAGACAAGCCCCTGATCAGGCCTTATCTGCCAGTGATCGCTGGCGCGATGGTGAGGGCCTGGTGAAAAGCCGTTACCGACGGGTACCCAAAGTTCCGGATGCGGCATACTCTCGCCCCCATGACGGACTCGCAGGCCCCCGCCGCCGCCCCCGGCACCAACCCGACAGCCGCCGCGCCGGCCGGTGCGCGCACCGCAGCCGATGTGGTCACCCCCGAGGTGGTCGCCCAGCTCACCCGTGGTGTGGTCGGCTCCGGCCGTACCGCCAACCACACCCCGTTCACCGGGGAGAAGCTGGCGGACCTGCCCGAGTCCACCCCCCAGGACGTGGCGGAGGCCTTCGAACGCGCCCGCGCCGCCCAGCCCGCCTGGGCCGCGACGCCGGCCCGCGCCCGCGCCGCCGTCCTGCTGCGCTTCCACGACCTGGTCCTGGAGCGCCAGGCCGAAGTCCTCGACCTCATCCAGCTGGAGACCGGCAAGGCCCGGCTGCACGCGCACGAAGAGGTCCTGGCCGTCGCCGTCGCCGCCCGCCACTACGGCCGCAAGGCGCCCGCCTATCTGAAGCCCAAGCGCCATACCGGTGTCGTTCCCGTCCTCACCAAGACCACCGAACTGCGTCAGCCGCGCGGCGTCATCGGCCAGATCGCGCCCTGGAACTATCCGTTGGAGCTCTCCGTCGGCGATGCGCTGCCCGCGTTCGTCTCCGGCAACGCCGTCGTGATGAAGCCCGACACCGAGACCGCGCTCACCGCGCTGTGGGCCCGCGATCTGCTCATCGAGGCGGGTCTGCCCGCCGGTGTCTTCCAGGTCGTCCTCGGCGAAGGGCCGGTCGTCGGCCCCGAGGTCGTCAAGCACGCCGACTATGTCTCCTTCACCGGCTCCACCCGCACCGGCCGCGAGGTCGCCCAGGGCGCCGCGGCCCGCCTGGTCGGTGTCTCCCTCGAACTCGGCGGCAAGAACGCCATGCTGGTGCTGAAGGACGCGGACATCGAGAAGGCCGCGGCCGGAGCGGTACGCGCCTGCTTCTCCTCCGCCGGCCAGCTGTGCATCTCCATCGAGCGGTTGTACGTGCACGAGTCGATCGCCGACGCGTTCGTGGAGCGCTTCGCCACCCGTACGAAGGCGATGCGCCTCGGCAAGTCCCTCGCGTACGGCGCCGACATGGGCTCGCTCGTCGGCGAGCGCCAGCTGGAGACCGTCACCCGCCATGTCGAGGAGGCCGTCGCCAAGGGCGCGACGCTCGTCGCGGGCGGCGTCGCCCGCCCCGACATCGGCCCGCTGTTCTACGAGCCGACCATCCTCGACGGCGTCGAGGCGCCGATGGCAGTCTGCACCGAGGAGACCTTCGGCCCGGTCGTCTCCATCTACCGCTTCACGGACGAGGACAAGGTCGTCGAGCAGGCGAACGCCACTCCGTACGGGCTGAATTCGAGCGTCTGGACCAAGGACGGCAAGCGCGGCCACGCGGTCGCGGCGAAGCTGCGCACCGGCACGGTCAACATCAATGAGGGCTACGCCCCGGCGTACGGCAGCGTGCAGTCCCCGATGGGCGGCATGAAGGACTCCGGCCTCAGTCGGCGGCACGGCTCCGAGGGCATCCTCAAGTACACCGAGGCACAGACCGTCGCCCAGCAGCGACTGATGCCGCTGGGGCCGTCGTTCGGTATGGACGACGAGAAGTACGCCGCGTTCATGAGCCTCAGCCTGAAGGCGATGAAGGCCCTGCGCCTGCGCTAGTTTCCGCTGTATTCGTACGAGGAGAGCCATGTCCCAGGTACCCCCTGCCCAGAATCAGGCCGCCGAGAGTGACGAACAACTGCTCTCCGAAGCGGTCTCCGACCAGGCCTTCGACCCGGCGTACGACTACGACGTCATCGTCGTCGGCTCGGGCTTCGGCGGTTCGGTCACCGCGCTGCGGCTGACCGAGAAGGGCTACCGGGTCGGGGTCCTGGAGGCGGGCCGCCGCTTCACCCGCGAGACCCTGCCCAAGAACTCCTGGGACATCAAGAACTATCTGTGGGCGCCCCCGCTCGGCCTGTACGGGATCCAGCGCGTGCATCTGCTCGGCAAGGTGATGGTGCTGGCGGGCGCGGGTGTCGGCGGCGGCTCGCTCAACTACGCCAACACGCTGTACGTACCGCCCGCTCCCTTCTTCGAGGACCCGCAGTGGAAGGACATCACTGACTGGCAGGACGAGCTGTCGCCGTATTACGACCAGGCCAAGCGGATGCTGGGCGTACGGCTCAACCCGACGATGACCCCCTCCGACGTGCATCTCAAGGCGACGGCGCAGGCGATGGGCGTCGGCGACAGTTTCCACATGGCCCCGGTCGGCGTCTTCTTCGGCGACGGCGAGGACGCCGACGGTACGTCGAAGGCCGGTCCGGGCTCGACGGTCGAGGACCCGTACTTCGGGGGCGCGGGCCCGTCGCGCAAGGCGTGCACCGAGTGCGGCGAGTGCATGACGGGCTGCCGGCACGGCGCGAAGAACACCCTCAACGAGAACTACCTCTACCTGGCCGAGAAGGCCGGGGCCGTCATCCACCCGATGACGACGGTCGCCTCGATCAGCGAGGACCCGGAGGGCGGCTTCCACGTCACGACGGTCCCGACGGACGCCCGCAAGAAGGCCGAGCCGAAGCTGCTGAGGGCCGGGCGGGTGGTCGTGGCGGCGGGCACGTACGGCACCCAGACCCTGCTGCACACCATGAAGGACCAGGGCCTGCTGCCGCATATCTCGGCCCGGCTCGGCGAGCTGACCCGTACCAACTCCGAGGCGATCGTCGGCGCCCAGACCGACAACCGCCGCTACCGCAAGCGGCATGGCGTGGACAAGGTCGACTTCACACGCGGAGTGGCGATCACGTCCTCGGTCCACCCCGACGAGAACACCCATATCGAGCCTGTCCGCTACGGCAGGGGCTCGAACGCGATGGGTGGGATGACGATCCTCCAGGTTCCGTACAGTGCGCGGGCGCGGGTCGCCGGCTGGTTCGGGAATATGGCCAGGCACCCCTGGCTCGCGGTCCGCGCGCTCTCCAACCGCCGCTGGTCGGAGCGGACCATCATCGGGCTGGTCATGCAGTCGCTGGACAACTCGCTGACCACGTACCGCAAGCCGGGCGGCATCGGAAAGGGCCTGCTCACCGCGCGCCAGGGCCATGGGGCACCGAACCCGAACCAGATTCCCGAGGCGACGCGCGCGGCCTCGCTGCTCGCCGAGGAGATCAACGGCTTCGCGGGGTCCAACATCGGCGAGCTGATGGGCACCCCGCTGACGGCCCACTTCCTGGGCGGCTGCCCGATCGGCGCCTCGGCAGAGGAAGGCGTCATCGATCCGTACCACCGGCTCTACGGCCACCCGGGCATCTCGGTCGTCGACGGCGCGGCGGTCTCGGCGAACCTCGGTGTCAACCCGTCCCTGACCATTACGGCGCAGGCCGAGCGGGCGATGTCGTTCTGGCCCAACAAGGGCGAGGAGGACCCGCGTCCGGAACAGGGCGCGGCATACGAACGGCTGGCGGCGGTCGCGCCGAAGTCGCCGACGGTCCCGGAGGAGGCGTTCGGCGCGCTGAAGCTGCCGTTCCTGGGCATCCCGGCGGTCCCGCCGAAGAAGTGACCCGGCCTCCGGACGTCGTACGAAGGCCGGAGGTACGAAGGCTGGAACGCGCGAAGGCCGCTGCACCCCCCTCCGAGTGCAGCGGCCTTCTGGCGTGTGGGCCCGGTGTTACGCGGTGGCGTCGCCGCTGCGGCGGCGCTTCATCGCGAAGACGACACCGGCACCGGCGACGATGGCGATGCCACCGGCGATACCGACGGTCGGCAGCATGGAGCTGGAACCGGTCTCGGCGAGTTTGCCGGTGACCGGGATCTCCTTGGAGCCACCCTGCGGCTTGACGTCCTTCGGCTTCTCACCGCTCGGCTTGGCGTCGTCGACGTCGCCCGCGCTGCTGCCGGCCTTGAGAACGTCGAACTCGTAGAACTCGCTGTCCTCGAAGCAGTCCTCGCCCTTGTCGTAACCGCCGGCGGCGAGGGCGATGCCCTTGCCCGCAGGGGCCGCCTTGTCGATGCGAACGCGCAGCTTGATCGAGCGCTTCTCGGCCTTCTTGAGGTCGATCACGTCGAAGTAGAAGCCGTTGTTCATTCCGGAGAGGTTGCCGCCCGCCTTCCACTCACCGGACGACTTGTCGAAGTACTCGAAGTGCGCGTACTTCTCGATCAGGCGGTCCTGCTCGCCGCCGATCAGGTCGTCCTCGTACGAGGCGAAGGTGAAGAGACCGAAGTTCTCGATCTTCTCCGTGCTGTTGTTCTTGACGTCCAGGCTGAACTTCTTCCAGCCACCGCCCGCGACGATCTTGTTCGGGAAGCCGGAGAGCTTCACGTCGACCGCGGACGCCTTGCACTCGAAGTCCGGGTCCTCGTCGCCCTCGCCCGGCTCGCCGGCGGTGGCGCTCGGCGTCGCGGCGGCCGAGCTCGCGGGGGTGCTCGGCGTCGCGGCGGGCGAGCTCGGGGTGTTGGCCGGCGCGCTCGGCGTCGTGGCCGGGGTGCTGCTCGGCGCCTCCGACGGGGCGCTCGGCGACTGGGACGGGGTGGTGCTCGCCGTCTCGGTCGGCGTCGGCGACGGGTCCGCGAACGCGGCCGGAGCCGACAGGAGCGCGGCGGGTGCTATGACAGCGGTCGCTGCAGCGACGGCCATAGCGCGGCGAAGCTTCATTAAGACCTCAGTGAAGTCCGGCGTACCGCATGACGCGGCACGGAGTCTGGAGGGCCTACCGAGGTGGGGGTACACGGGTGAGGCCGTTGTTTCGCATGCATGACCTGTGACCAGCATGAATAGTTGCCCTGAGACTCACAGAATCTTTATGTGACAGCCGTCACACGCAACCTTCTCCTCCTGGCCCGGGTCGAACTCGTCGTGCCTTCCGGTCCCTTGCCGTCCCCCGGCAACTTCAACACCCACTGATGAGAGTGCCGATGAGACGTTTCGGCTTCGCTGCCTTCGCCGCGGTCTGCCTTGTGACGCCGGCCCTGGGCGCAGCCGCGTGTTCGGGCGCCGGCGGCGATGGCGCAGGGAGCGCCGCACCCACGCCGTCTTCGTCATCACCGTCGACAACGCCGTCGACAACGCCGACGACCGTGCTCCCGACGCCGTCCGTGAGTCTTTCGCCCAGCAGCGATACGACCGCTACACCCAAGACCAAGGCCGCGCCCAGCCTGACGGCGAAGCCGCGCAGGACGAAGGTGCCGGGCGGTCGGAGCAGCAGCGGCGGGCAGTCGTCGGCGTCGGCTGTGCCGCAGAATCCCAACCGCGGCTCCAACCCACCGCCCGCGCCGCCGGCCCCCGAGCCGACGGCGGAGTGGAGCGACGCCAACTGGAAGCCGGGAGACCCGAACGCGACGAGGTAGCCCCGCGCGGGACCACCAGGGGCCCCGCGGATGCATGATCCGCGGGGCCCCTGGTGGTCAGCACCGACGTCAGGGCAGCGCCGGTGCCGAGGTGCGGCGCCGGGGGGTAGCGCCGCGTGGGGAGGGTCGCCGACCCGGCGCACTTGGGGCGCACGAGTGGTATCGACCTTTGGCAATATGGCTGCGCAGAGTGGGGACGCGCTTGTCCTGCATCGTGCTGGATGGGCTGCGGCCTGCGCAACCGTTTCGACCGGATGCGGTCGGCCCCGGGCGTCCCCGGAGCCGACCGCCCTTGGGGTGACCGGGCTGCTGTCCCCTGCCGACCGGTCACGCGCGCTGGGGCGAGGTCCCACGACGTACTTGCAGTACGTCACACGCCCCAGCGGAGCCACGCGTGGTTTCCTTCATGACCCGCCCCTGGCTGGCACGGATATCGGTACCAACGAAGCCCCGGCGCGTGCAGTCACGCGCCGTACGGGTGAGAGTGCGCCCGAACTCAGGTCCGTGAGCGGAAGTCTGCGCAGGCTCGGACACGACCTCAGATCCGGCCCCGGCAGAGCTCGAGCAGCGTCATCGCGAGCGCCGTTCCCGGCTTTCCGAGCGCGTCGCGGAAATGGCTGAGAACCTCCATTTCGCGCGACAGACTCACCCGGCGGCCGCCGGAGGAGATCCGCGCTTCCTGGATGACGGCCGAGACGGCCATCCGCTCCTGGATCAGCCCGATGATCCGGTCGTCGAGCGTGTCGATGCGGCTGCGGGCGTCGCCGATGAGGGAGGCGGCCTCGTCGGTACGGGCTCCGGTGTCGGTCGTGACGGTCATGCGGGGCTCCTTGCCGGGGTCGGTGCCCCGGAGCGGCAAGGCCCGGAAATGACAGAACGCCCCGGGCCTTGTCGGCCCGGGGCGCCTGGGAAGTTGCTTGTCAGTGGCTCAAGCAGCACGACCATGGCAGCCGGACGGGCCGGTGCCATAGGTAAAGACGAAGGTCAGCTGCTTGTGCATGGGTGGAGTATGGACCTCCCGCCGTCCGCGGCCAAAACCGGGTTCGGATGGTGAGACGAAAAGCGGGTCCGCCACGCCGGTAGAATCGACAAATACCGACCCCCTCCCACCGCCGGAAGGCCGCCACCCGTGCCAGCAGCACCCTCCGCCGCCCCCGACAGCAACGCTCCGGACGTCGTCCTCGTTGTTGACTTCGGCGCGCAGTACGCACAGCTCATCGCCCGCCGCGTCCGTGAGGCCCGGGTCTACAGCGAGATTGTCCCGTCCACGATGCCCGTGGCCGAGATGCTGGCCAAGAACCCGAAGGCGATCATCCTCTCCGGCGGCCCGTCCTCCGTGTACGCGGAAGGCGCCCCGCGCCTCGACCGCGCGATCTTCGAGGCCGGGGTCCCCGTCTTCGGCATGTGCTACGGCTTCCAGCTGATGGCCACGACGCTCGGCGGGACCGTCGACAACACGGGAGCGCGTGAGTACGGCCGTACGCCGCTGCACGTCTCCAAGACCGGCTCGACGCTCTTCGAGGGCACCCCGGCCGAGCAGTCGGTGTGGATGTCGCACGGCGACGCCTGCTCCGCCGCCCCGGAGGGCTTCACGGTCACCGCGTCCACGGACGTGGTGCCGGTCGCGGCCTTCGAGAACGACGAGAAGAAGCTGTACGGCGTCCAGCACCACCCCGAGGTGATGCACTCCACGTACGGCCAGCAGGTCCTGGAGCACTTCCTCTACCGCGGCGCCGGCATCGAGCCGAACTGGACCACCGGCAATGTCATCGAGGAGCAGGTCTCGGCGATCCGCGAGCAGGTCGGCACCAAGCGCGCCATCTGCGGTCTGTCCGGCGGCGTGGACTCCGCGGTCGCCGCTGCACTCGTGCAGAAGGCCATCGGCTCCCAGCTGACCTGCGTGTACGTCGACCACGGCCTGATGCGCAAGGGCGAGACGGAGCAGGTCGAGAAGGACTTCGTCGCGGCTACCGGCGTGCAGCTGAAGGTCGTCGACGCGCAGGAGCGGTTCCTGAAGGCGCTGGCCGGGGTGTCCGACCCCGAGGAGAAGCGCAAGATCATCGGGCGCGAGTTCATCCGGGTCTTCGAGCAGGCGCAGGCCGAGATCATCGCCGAGGCCGCGCATGGCGAGGACGTCGCCTTCCTCGTGCAGGGCACGCTCTACCCGGACGTGGTCGAGTCCGGCGGCGGCACCGGCACCGCCAACATCAAGTCCCACCACAACGTCGGCGGCCTGCCCGAGGACCTCGAGTTCGAGCTCGTCGAGCCGCTGCGCCAGCTGTTCAAGGACGAGGTCCGCATGGTCGGCCAGGAGCTCGGCCTGCCGGACGAGATCGTCCAGCGCCAGCCCTTCCCGGGTCCGGGCCTCGGCATCCGTATCGTCGGCGAGGTCACCAAGGACCGCCTCGATCTGCTGCGCGAGGCGGACGCGATCGCCCGCGAGGAGCTCACGGCGGCCGGTCTGGACCGTGACATCTGGCAGTGCCCGGTGGTGCTGCTCGCCGATGTCCGCTCCGTGGGCGTACAGGGCGACGGCCGCACCTACGGCCACCCGATCGTGCTCCGTCCCGTCTCGTCCGAGGACGCGATGACGGCGGACTGGACGCGGATGCCGTACGACGTGCTGGCGAAGATCTCGACCCGTATCACCAACGAGGTGGCGGACGTGAACCGCGTGGTGCTGGATGTGACCTCCAAGCCGCCGGGCACCATCGAGTGGGAGTAACCCTCTCTGCAGGGTCAACGCCGACGCCGTCGCTCATTCGTTTGAGCGGCGGCGTTGTCGTATGGGCTGGGTACGCTGAGCGTACGGCCCAGAATCCCGTCCATGGGAGGAACCATGACCGCTGAGATCGCGCACCCCTGGCCGGTGCCGCCGCAGGACGGTTACACCGTGGACGACCTGCTGACGCTGCCCGACCTCCCGCCGCACACGGAGTTGATCGACGGGAGCCTGGTTTTCGTGAGTCCGCAGAGGAGTTTTCACAGTCTGGTGAACGACCTGCTGATGCATGGACTGCGCAGGACGGTGCCCGATGATCTGCGGGTGCGGCGGGAGATGACTGTGGTGATCGACAAGCGCCAGGGGCCGGAGCCGGATGTCTCGGTGATCCGGGCGGAGGCTGTGATCAGTTCGAACGAGACGCATTACAACGCGAAGGATGTCGTACTCGTCGTCGAGACGGTGTCACCGGACTCGGAGGAGCGCAAGCGCAAGCCGCAGCTGTACGCGGAGGCGGGCATCCCGCATTTTTGGCGGGTGGAGCCCGGCGAGGGCGGCCGCCCGGTCGTGTACGTCTACGAATTGGACCCGGCGACGAAGGCGTATGCCCCCTCCGGCATCCACCACGACCGGCTCAAGCTCTCCGTTCCCTTCACCATCGACATCGATCTGGCGGAGATCGACAACCTGTAGCCTCTTCAGCTCTCTTCGGGCTTCTCCAGCTCGAAGTCGTCGAAGTGGAACCCCGGCGCCACGATGCAGGTGACCAGGACCGGCTCGGCACCTGCCGGGTCCGCCGACTGCCAGGTGCCCGCCGGGACCAGGAGCTGAGGCTGTTCGCCGGATTCGACCAAGGGCCCCAAGGTCAGGGTCGTGGCTTCGCCCGGCTCGTTGCCCGTGCCGCCGAGGTGCAGATTCAGCGGGCCGCCCCGGTGCCAGAGCCAGAGTTCGTCGGAGCGTACGCGGTGCCAGCGCGAGCTCTCGCCGGGGTGGAGCAGGAAGTAGATACCGGTCGCGTACGCGCGCGGGCCGGGGTAGCCCGGCGGGGTCGTCGAGCCCGCCGTCTTCCAGGTCTCCTTGAACCAGCCGCCCTCGATGTGCTTCTCGAGGCCGAGGAGAGAGACCAGTGGGGATGTCGGTTCGGTCATGGGCGCATTCTCGTGGAAGCCGTGCGAGGCGCGTGAAGTCTCTGGTCAGTTGCGGTACCCGAAGGTAGCTTCCCAGCCATGACTGAGACGCCCGCTCCGATCCCCGTCGAGCAGCTGCGATTCGCCATGCCGCCCGTGCATGAGTCCGTCGTGGACGAGCGGGCGTACCGGAAGGAGCGGCTCGCCGGGGCGCTGCGGCTGTTCGGGCGTTTCGGGTACGAGGACGGGGTGTCCGGCCATATCACCGCACGGGACCCGGAGTTCACCGACTGCTTCTGGGTGAATCCCTTCGGCGTGCCGTTCGCGCATGTCGCCGCCGGTGATCTGATCCTCGTGAACGGGGAGGGGCAGGTCGTCGTGGGGCGGTACCACGTCAACCAGGCCGCGTTCGCCGTACACGCCCAGGTGCACCGCGCGCGGCCCGAGATCGTCGCCGTCGCGCACACCCACTCCGTGCACGGGCGGGCACTGTCCGCGCTCGGCGAGCTGATCGAGCCGATCACCCAGGAAGCCTGCGGCTTCTACGAGGACCACGCCCTGGTCGACAGGTACACCGGAGTGGTCGTCGACGAGGAGGAGGGGCGGCGGATCGCCGGTGCCCTCGGTGCGTACAAGGCCGTGATCCTGCGCAACCACGGGCTGCTGACCGTAGGCGACTCGGTGGACGCGGCAGCCTGGTGGTTCATCTCCATGGAGCGCTGCGCGCAGGTTCAGCTCGCGGCGCGGGCGGCGGGCAAGCCCGTGCTGATCGAGCACCGGGACGCGGTCGCCACGCGCGAGCAGCTCGGCACCGATCTGGTCGCATGGATCAACTACCAGCCCCTGTGGCGGCAGATCAGCCGGGCCGAGCCCGACCTCATGCAATAGGGAGTGGTCAACCCGGCAATGGCGGATTCACCCGCTGTGGCCTCGGGCGCCGCGGCAGGCGCCCCTTCCGTACGGCACAATTCCCAGCAATCAAAGGGAAGTTCAGTCGGTGCGGGGCGGGGAAGGCGGCGTCGGTCGTGGCGGTGCAAGAAGCGGGACAGTGCGACGAATGTACGCACGGGGCGCGCGAAGGGCATCGGCGGGCAGTGGCAGCCTTCCTCGCCAAGCGGGACGAGCTGGCCACCGGGCAGGGATTACCGGTCGCTCTCTCGCACTCGCCGGTCGCCTCGCGCCAGTGGGTGTCGGACGAGCTGACGCAGTCGGCGCGCACCGTCGCCGATCGCAGCCGTGAGGCGGGCGAGGTCTGGCTCCACCTGATCTGGTGCCGCACGCTGTTGGTCGTGTGGGCCGGCCTCGCGGTCCTGGCGCTGGGGCAGACGGTGACCGCGATCGGCGCGGGCTGGACGGGTGCGCGTACGGCAGGGTTGCTCGCCGCGCTCACCGTCGGTGGGCTGCTGACCGGCGCGGCACGGCTGCACCGGTCGCGCGGCGGGCTCCTCGCGCCGCTGATCGGCGAGGACAACCGCCTCTCGACCTCGCGCGCGGTCGCCACGGCATGGGTGCTGCTCGCCGTCTTCGCCGTCCTTGTGCTGGCCCTCCAGCTGGCGTTGGCCTCGTCCGCCGCCCACCGGGACGCGCTGATCGAAGGGCTCGACCTGGCCCGCGGCGCAGGCATGCTCTCCGTCCTCGCGCTCGTGTGCGCGATCGCCGTCGTCGTACGCCGCGTGGTCGCCGTACGCGTCCTCGGCAAGCGGCTGCAGAAGGTGCGTGCCGACCGCCCGAGGCCGGCCGATCTGCTCTGCGACGACGCCGGCCGCGGCAGCTTCGCGGATGTGCAGTACGTGCTGGTGAGCGCCGCGGCGGTGATCTTCGCGCTGGTTCGGCTCGCCCGCCGGCCCGAGCAGCTGCCCGACCTGCCGTGGGGGCTCGCGCTGCTGGTCGCGGTCTCGGCGATGACGTACTTCGCCGGGAAGCACGCGGAGGGAGGCCGGCCCGTCGTGTTCGCGGTCGTCCGGGCCCGCGAGGCCGGGGACCTGGACGCCCCGATCCGTACCGGCGACGACATCGAGATCCGCGGCGCCGGCTTCGTACCGCCGGGCGCCGGGGCCCCCGACCGGCTCGCCCGTATGGTCGTACGCATCGGTGCCGTCCATGTCCATGTCCCGCTGATCCCGGTCACCGGCGGATTCGCCAACCCGACCGACACGGTGCTCACCGTGCCGGTCCCGGCGGAGGTCGAGCCCGGGCGGGTGGATGTGCAGGTGGTGACGGCATCGGGAGCGGAGAGCAACCGCTGCGCCATCGAGGTGACGGACTGACCGGCGGGCAGGCTGTTGTCACAGAGTGAGCCGCACGTCTGGTGAGCCGCGCGGCTTCGTCGTACGTATGGTCAGTTGACGGGTCAACCGAAGGTGGGACCAGCGATGACACACACATATCGGACGACAGCGACCTACGGCACGGTCGACGGAGGCGGCGGACGCGGCGGCTTGAGGGAGCGGGCGGGGCACTACGCCCTCCTGCCGCTGCGGATCTTCCTCGGCGTGACCTTCATCTATGCGGGCATCGACAAGCTCATGGACAGTCAGTTCATGGCGGCGAGCGGAGCCGGTTCCGTCGGCGACCTCATGCGCAGCGTGCGCGACACCTCCGCCGTGCCCGCCCTTGTCGATCTGGCGCTCAAGAACCCCGAGGGTTTCGGCTACGCCATCGCCTTCGGCGAGCTCGCCGTCGGCATCGGCACCCTCGTCGGACTGCTGGCCCGGCTGGCCGCGCTCGGCGGGGCGCTCATCTCGCTGAGCCTGTGGCTGACCGTGAGCTGGCAGACCGAGCCGTACTACTACGGCAACGACCTTGCCTATCTGATGGCCTGGCTGCCACTGGTACTCGCCGGGGCTTCGTTGCTCTCGCTCGACGCGCTGTTGGCCAAAAGGCGGCGCCGGATGCCGTAGTACGTCAGGCTCACCGCCCCGGCCAGGAACAGACCGCCGAATACGACCGGGAACACCACATAGAACGGTGTCTGCCAGGAGCCGGCCGCATCGCCCGCGTACAGCAGCGCTGCGGCCAGCACGGCGAGACCCGCGACCAGCTTGCCCGGCCGGAAATCATGCCGGAGTTCACGACGCGGCACGGGTCACCTCCACCTGTCCGATGCCCACTTCGAGATCCAGATCCAGTGTGCCGGTCGGCTTCGCGCCGGCGGGCGCGGGGAGCGTCTGCCGCCGTTCCTGATCGGGTGAGACGTCGATGTCGTCCGCCGCGTCGTCGGGCAGACGGATATCGCCGAGACCCGCCTGGGCCCGCAGCTTCACCGTCGCGTTCTTCGGTACGACCACCTTGAGCTGACCCGCCGCGACCTCGGCCCTCGTCGACACCGTCCGACCCGCGGGGACGGCGAGGGAGGACAGGTCGAGCGTCGCGACTCCCGAGCCGAGCTCGTAGCTCGGCCGGACGGCGGCGACCGAGGCCGGCTTCCACTGCGTACGTGTCCACTCGGTGGTGATGTCCTTGGGCAGCGCAGCGGCTCCGGCCAGCAGTGCCGCCGTGATCACCGTCAGCATGATCGTGCCGAAGCCGGTTCGGCCGAGCAGCGAGCTGACCAGCAGACCCATCCCGAATACCGCCAGCGCGCAGACGAGCCCGATCTGCACGCTCGTGCCCAGCGGTTGGCTGTCCCAGCTGGTCCCGGTGCCGAGCCCGCCCGCGAGGAGCGCGAGAAGGAAGACGGTGCCGCCGATTCCGCGGGGCCCGCGCACATACGCGGGAGCCGCGTTCGGCCGGCGCCGGCGCGGCGCCCCGGTCTCCGCCACCGCACTCTCCGGACCCCACAGATAGCCGGTCGGCACCAGCCCTGTCGTGCCGTCCTTGACGATCGGGTCGCGCCACCACGAGGGCCTGTCGGGCACGGGCGGCGCCTTCGTCTCGGGCGGCGCCTCGGCGACCGCATGCGCCGTCGCCGCATCCAGCGGTACACCGTCGGGCGCGGTGAGACGGCGGCGCTGCGACCACACGGCGGCGCCCGCGACCGCGAGGGAAAGCAGCGCGGCGAAAGCGAGCGTCCCGCCGTTGCTCAGCATGGAGAGGAACACTCCGCAGCCGATGAGAGCGAGGAGTACGGCGGTGAGGGAAGCGCCGTCGACCCGGCCGGACAGCAGCCGGCGCGCCTCGTTCTCCTCCTCGTCCTCGAACGGGATCAGCAGCCAGGCGAAGCCGTAGAAGATCAGGCCGATGCCGCCGGTCACGGAGAGCACACCGATGACGATCCGGAATATCACCGGGTCGATGTCGCAGTACCGGCCGAGCCCGCCGCAGACACCGGCCACGACTTTCTGGCGGGGTGTGCGGCGCAACTGCTGCACCTCGGGCGGCGCCGGAGCGGGCTGCGCCTCCGGCTGCGCGTCGTGCGGCGCCGCCGGTGGCGGGGTCGGCTGAGTCATACGTACATGGTGACGGGCGCCGCGCTGTGATGGCACCCGCGCCGACCCTGGCCCTTCCCTGATATCGCACCCGGCTTTCAGGGTCGGTTTAAGGGACGACCCTGATACCGCGGCCTGTCCTTGCATGTGACGATCGGGGCATGCCAGTCGCCACGCCCCGACCCGCCGGTCCCTCCCGCGCCCCCGCGCCGGAGGAGCAGCCGATGCGCAAGCTGTACCGCAGCGCCGACGGCCGGATGCTGGGCGGCGTGGCGCGCGGGCTGGCCGGTCATCTGGGACTGCCGGTCATCTGGGTACGACTCGTCTTCCTCGGCCTCTTCATGGCCGACGGCCTCGGTGTGCTGCTGTACGCCGTCTTCTGGATCGTCGTACCCCTCGGCGTCGGCGGCAGGACCGCAGAGCCGCGCTCCGTCTTCGAGACCACGCCCGACGGCCGGCGGCGGCTGCGCAAGCCCGACAAGGGCCAGCTCTTCGCGATGGTCGCGCTGCTGATCGGCGCCGCGGTCTTCGCCGGCAATGTCGAGATGGGCAGCAGCGCCAACCGCTATGTCTGGCCGATACTGCTGATCGGCGCTGGTGTGGTGCTGGTGTGGCGCCAGGCGGACAACGCCCGCCGCGCCCGCTGGGCCACACTGTCGACGGACAGCCGGCGCCGTCGGCTGCTGCAGCTGGGCCGGGCGCTCGCCGGTGTGGCGCTGGTCGGCATGGGCCTGACCGTCTTTATGGTGGTCCGCGGCTCGGCGGCCCAGCTCGGCAACGTACTGACCGCCGCGATCGCCGTCATCGCCGGTGTCGCTCTGCTCGCGGGGCCGTGGCTGGTACGGATGACGCAGGACCTCTCGGAGGAACGGACCATGCGCATCCGGGCCCAGGAGCGTGCCGAAGTCGCAGCCCACGTCCATGACTCCGTACTGCACACCCTCACCCTGATACAGCGGAACGCCGACGACGGCGGCGAAGTGCGCCGCCTCGCCCGTGCTCAGGAGCGCGAGCTGCGGAACTGGCTCTACAAGCCGGAGGGGACGGGCAAGGACGAGGACGAGGAGCCGGACACGCTCGCCGAGGCGGTGAAGAAGGCCGCCGCCGAGGTGGAGGACAAGCACGGGGTCCCGCTGGAGGTCGTGGTCGTCGGCGACTGCCCGCTCGACGAGAAACTGTCCGCACAGATGCAGGCCGCGCGTGAGGCGATGGTCAATGCGGCCAAGTACGGTGGCGAGGGGGGCGCGGTCCAGGTCTACGCGGAGGTCGAGGGCCGTACGGTCTTCGTGTCCGTACGGGACAGGGGACCGGGATTCGATCCGGATTCGGTGCCCCAGGACCGGATGGGCGTAAGAGAATCGATCATCGGCCGGATGCAGCGCCACGGCGGAACGGCGCGACTGCGCTCGGTTCCCGACGGGGGCACCGAGGTCGAGCTGGAGATGGAGAGGGCGGGCGAATGACCGAGACCGAGGCTGCTGGAGAGAGCACCGAGCGGCGTGTACGGGTCGTGCTCGTCGACGACCACCGGATGTTCCGTACCGGAGTGCAGGCCGAGATCGGCCAGACCGACCGCACCGGTGTCGAGGTGGTCGGCGAGGCCGCCGACGTCGACCAGGCACTCACCGTGATCACGGCGACCCGTCCCGAGGTCGTCCTGCTGGATGTGCATCTGCCGGGCGGCGGCGGGGTGGAGGTGCTGCGCCGCTGCGCCTCGCTGATGGCGGCCGCGGAGCATCCCGTACGGTTCCTGGCGCTGTCCGTGTCCGACGCGGCCGAGGATGTGATCGGGGTGATCCGGGGCGGAGCCCGCGGCTATGTCACCAAGACGATCACCGGTACGGATCTGGTCGACTCGATCTTCCGGGTGCAGGAGGGCGACGCGGTCTTCTCGCCGCGGCTCGCGGGCTTCGTGCTGGACGCGTTCGCCTCGACGGACGCACCGCCGGTGGACGAGGACCTCGATCGGCTCACTCAGCGGGAACGGGAAGTCCTGCGGCTGATCGCGCGGGGTTACGCGTACAAGGAAATCGCGAAGCAGCTGTTCATCTCGGTGAAGACGGTGGAGTCGCATGTGTCGGCGGTCCTGAGGAAGCTTCAGCTCTCGAATCGGCACGAACTGACCCGATGGGCGACCGCCCGACGTCTCGTCTAGTCTCCGTTGTGAGGTAACTGGTACATAGGCGGGCAACCAGTTGCGCCGAGTTCACCTCTTGTTTTGCGTGATGAATTTGACGGGGCACACCTTCTTCTTGATCACGATCGTCCTGGTCGTGATCGCCGTCCTGCTGCCGCTGCTGCTGTGGAGCCGGCTGCGCGGTCCCGCTGTGGTGCGGGGCGCCGGGCGGTTGTTCATGGTGCTCTTCGCACAGGCCACCGCCGTGCTCGCGGTCTTCGTGGCAGTGAACAACGCCAACGGTCTCTACGACAGCTGGGACGATCTGCTCGGCACGACCGACCATGTCGACACGGCGATCGACCTCGGACCGAGCGGCACCGGCGGCAGGCAGATCTCCTCGCTGCCCAAGGTTCCGCTGAAGTTCGAGAAGGTCGACGACCCTCAGCTCGGCAGCGGCTTGCTGCGCACCTCGCTCAAGGGCTCCATATCGGGAGTGTCGGGCGAGGTGTATGTCTGGCTGCCGCCGCAGTACAACGATCCCGCGTACCGCAACAAGAAGTTCCCGGCCGTCGAGGTGCTCTCCGGCTTCCCCGGTACGTCGAAGAGCTGGTTCAAGGCACTGAAGTTCCAGGACAAGGTCCAGCCGCTGATCGAGTCGGGCAAGGTCGCGCCCTTCATCCTGGTCTCGCCGCGGACCATGCTGCTCGGCAAGTCCGACGCCGGGTACGCGAACATACCGGGCGAGGTCAACGCGGACAGCTGGCTGACCGTCGACGTACGCAAGGTGGTCACCGACAACTTCCGGGTCTCCCCGAACCCGGAGAACTGGGCCATCGCCGGCTACTCGGCAGGCGGGCACGGCGCCGCCAAACTGGCCCTGGCCCACCCCGACCGCTTCAGCGCCGCCGTCAGCTTCTCCGGGTACAACGACCCGGCCGTCGAGCGCGGCTCGCTGACGGGCGCGGACCCGAAGCTGCGGCACGAGAACGACGTTCTGAACATCCTGAAGTCGGCGAAGAAGCCGCCGCGTGTGTCGCTGCTGGCGATGGGCGAGGGCGCGGACGGCTATGAGCCGGGGCTCGCGCTGAGGCGCGTGGCCAAGCCGCCGACGCAGGTGGATGTACGGCAGACGTGGGGCGGGCATCTGCCGGTGGTGTGGAGCAGGGAGCTGCCTTACGCGTTCGAGTGGCTGACGCGGCAGATGCAGCTGCAGCACCGGGGCGGCGTGGACGCCGGGGCGCCTCGGGGCGGCGGAGGGCCCAGCGTTGGCGGGGTGTCCCATGAAGCCCAGGACGGTCAGGCGCCCGACAACGGCCAGGGCGGCTGCCGGTGGCGGCCTGCTGGAGTGACAGCGGTGGCCTGTGGGGAATGACAGCGGTGGCCTGCTGACGTGACAGCGGTGACCGCGCCGGAGTGACAGCGGTGGCCTGCTGACGTGACAGCGATGGCCTACTGGAGTGACATATCGGTCTTGTCGCCGACCCGCCGGTAGCCGATCCCCGCGTAGATCCGCTCGATGTCCGGGTCGCCCGGCTCCAGCCAGACGATGCGGCAGCCCCGGTCGAAGGCGGTGGCCGTCAGATACGCGGACAGGGCCGCGCCGATGCCGCGGCGGCGGTGCGAGGAGGCGACCGCCAGGCCGCACAGCTCGCTCAGTCCGTCGGCCGGGACGGAGCAGCCGCCCGCGGCGACCGGTGTGCCGTCCTTGTCGTCCGTGGCGAGGCCTGCGACTCCGCCGCCCTCGTTGGCCCCGCGCAGCCAGGCGATTTCGCCGTCGGTCGGGTCCCCCGACTCGCCGTACGCGAGATGCTGCACGCCCGCAGCGGCGGTGTACCCGGCCTCGTCGGAGGGCTCGGTGAGGCTGACTCCGTCGACCGGCGCCGGGGTTATGAGGGATTCGGGCGTGCAGGCCAGCAGTGGTGCGCGGCGCTCGACCGTGAAGCCGGCCGCGAGCAGAGCGGGCTCGACCTCGGGCGCGCACGACGGCAGGAACTCCAGGCGTGGCTGCCGGTCGCGCTCGCGGAAGACGGCGATCAGAGCGTTGACCTCTTCGGTGGTCGGCTCCGCGCCATGGTCGGGGATGGCGTAGTTGGCCGGTGGGATCGCCCAGTTGGGGTTGTAGCGCACGGTGAAGGGGCCGACGCGGACGTGATCGGGCGAGCGGAGCGTGAGCGTGCGTACGTAGTTCTGGACGTCGACGTCCACGGGGGCTCCTGCCGCGATCGGGATCTTGGGACGCCGGGGATGGTGTCACTTCCGTGCGCGGCCGGGCAACCGGTTTGCGAGCGGTTCGCGGTCCCTCCGGTGGCGCGGCTCTGCGGCGGTTACACGGGTCGGGCCGCACCCGCGAAGGGCATCTGGTCGATGGGCGCAATGCGGACGGGTGCGCCGGGACGGGGTGCGTGAATCATCTGGCCGCCGCCGATGTAGAGGCCGACATGGGAGATGCCTGAGTAGAAGAACACCAGGTCGCCAGGGGCGAGTTGAGAGCTGGACACGCGTTCGCCGGTGTTGATCTGGGTGTAGGTGGTGCGGGGCAGCGAGACGCCGGCGGAGCGCCAGGCGGCCTGTGTGAGACCGGAGCAGTCGTACGAGCCCGGGCCCGTCGCACCCCATACGTAGGGCTTGCCGAGTGCTCCGTACGCGTACGCGACGGCTTGTGCGGCACGGGAATTGGGGGCCCGGAGCGAACCGCGCGGGACGGCGGAGCGGTCGGCGCGGGCATCAGTCGCTCCGCCCGTACCGCCGTACGCGGAGTTGTACGCCGCGCGCTGCTCGGCGGTCATCCGGGTCAGCAGACGCTCGGCGGCGGCGAGCTTCTCCCGGACGGTGGACCTGTGCTTCGCCAACTCGGTCTGCCGGGCCTCGAGAGCTCTCATCCGCTCGTCGGCCCGCGCCTTCAACCGTGCGATCTCCACCAGCTGTTGGTGTACGCCGGTGATCGCGTCCGCGTGCCGCTCGCCGACCCGCTCGGCGAGCGCGGCGCGCTCCAGATACTGGTCGGGGTCGGAAGTGAGCGCGAGCTGCAGGCCGGGGTCGATACCGCCGGCGCGGTACTGGGCGGTGGCGATCGAACCGAGCGCGTTCCGTGAGGTGTTGAGCCGCTCGGTCCTGCGCCCGGCCTCGTCGCGCAGCGCGTCCAGTGACTCGCGCGCCCTGGCGGTCTGCTCCTTGGTCTCGTTGTACTTCTCGGTGGCGGCCTCCGCCTCCTGGTACAGCTTGTCGACCTTGGCCTTGATCTGTGCGGGGCTGAGGCGGGGCTCGGCGTGCCCGGCGCCTTCGAATGCGGTGGCGGTCGCTGCGCCGGCGAGCGCGAGAGTGGCGGCGGTACGGGCGGCGGGCCCGGTGAGCGGATGCTGCTTGGGTTTCCGGTGCGCTGCCACGAGGGCGTCCACGTCCTTCCGTTCCCTGCCGGTCCGAGTCGGAGTCCGACGGCGGACCGCACAGGGGGAGCGGCCCGCCGCCGGATTTCTCGGCGGTGGTGACTGACGGCCGCCCGGGAACTCGGCGGCGGTGGGGAGTCGGTCACCTGAGGGAGGACGCTAAACCTGGGGGTCACGGGAAAGAGGCGTAAGGACCGATGTTGGCCAAAGGTGGACATGAGGGTGCGCCTTGTGAGAGCCCTGCCCATGGTGCCGGACCGCATTTCCGTACCGGAGTGACCGATGAGGCGAACGAGGCCCACCTGCCCGGAGAGCGGTGGTATGGGGGCGGTTAGGCTCCGCCTCATGGACGTACTCATCAATGTCTTCGTCGCCCTGCACATCATCGGCATCGCGTCGCTGCTCGGCGGCTTCCTCACTCAGATGAAGGCGATAGGCGCGGGAGAGGCACGCTTCACTCCGGCGATGCTGCACGGCGCGCTGACGATGCTGGTCACGGGCGTGGTGCTGGTGGGCCTCAACCAGGCGGACGATCAGGCGGTGAACAACCTCAAGATCGGCATCAAGCTGGCGGTGCTGATCGTGATCCTGGGCCTTGTGTATGTGAAGCGGGACGAGGAGAAGGTGGAGAAGGCGCTGTTCGGGGCGGTGGGCGGACTGACGGTCGCGAACATCTTCATCGCCACGCTCTGGACGTGAGAACGCCGCTCCCGATGTGAGAGCGGCGCTCTCCGTACGTGGCACATCCTCATGTACGTGGCACGTCTTCCGTACGTGGCCTTCCGTACGTGGCACGTCTTCCGTACGTGGCCTTTCGTGCTGGGAACGCCCGGGCGCGGTCGGCTCCGGGCGTTCCACTTGTTCCGCTGTGCCGGTTGTTCCGCTATGCCGGACGCACGCTGCCGTAGATCGGCATGTAGTAGATCGACTCCTCTCGGACGTTCGCGCCGGGCTTGGGCGCGTGGATCATCTTGCCGTCGCCGATGTAGATGCCGACGTGGCTGATGTCGTCGTAGAAGAAGACCAGGTCGCCCGGGAGCAGATCCTTTGTCGCGAGCCGCTTGCCGACCTTCACCTGGTCCCAGGTGGTGCGCGGCAGATCCACGCCGGCCGCCTTCCATGCGGCCTGGGTCAGTCCCGAGCAGTCGTACGAGCTCGGGCCCGTGGCGCCCCAGACGTACGGCTTGCCTATCTGCGAGCGGGCGAACGAGAGGACCTTGTCGGCCTTGGCCGCGTACGCACCGTCGCTGGAGCCGGTGCCTGTACCTGTACCTGTGCCCGTACCCGTGCCGGTGTCGCCGCCCGGCTGCTGCGCCTGCTCCCGGCGCTTGCGCTCCGCCTCCGCGTCGGCGCGGGCCTTCGCCTCCTCCTTGGCCTTGGCCTCGGCCTTGCGGCGCGCCACTTCCTCCTTCTCGCGCTCGATCGCCGCGAGCCGCGCCTTCTCCTCTGCGGTCAGCTTCGACAGCAGCGAACGCGCCTCGCTCAGCTTCGCCTGGACTTCCTGCTTGCTGGTGCGCAGCGCCTTCTGGGAGTCCGTGAGCGACTCGAGGCTCTTCGTCGCCTCCGCGCGCTGCTTGGCTGCTGCGGCCCGCTGGGTCTCATAGTCGTCGATGACGGTGCGCTGACGGTCGGTCATCCGGTCCATCAGCTGTGTCTGGTCGAAGTACGCCTGCGGGCTGTCCGCGAGCAGCAGGGCGGCGGTCGGGGTGACCGCGCCCGTGCGGTACTGCGCGGCCGCGTAGTTGCCGAGCGTGCGCCGGGACTCGTTCAGCTTGTCCGTGCGCTTCGCGGCATCGTCGAGCAGCTGGTCGACCTCACGCCGCTTCTCGTCGGTGGATTCCTTGGCCTTGTTGTACTTCTCGGTCGCGGTGCCGGCCTGCCGGTACAGGTCGTCGACCTTCTTCTGCACCTCCTCGACGGAGGGCTTCGGCTCGGTGGGCGCGGCGTTGGCGCTCTGCGTGGACAGCAGGGTGACGGAGGCGAGGGCAGCCGTCGTGAACCCGACGGCGGGGGAGTTGGTGCGTAGTCCTGCCATTCCGGCAATTCCGGTACGGGTACGCGGTTTGCGATGCGACGCCAAGGCCGGCATCTCCTTCTTCCGTGGACCGCCTACCGGGTTAGCTGTCGGGTTCGGGCGGAACGGAAGGTCGCCCTACGGACCGAGGGGGGACGGTCCGATTCACCCCAGGTTGTGCATGGTGGGTCCCCGGTTCCGAACTCCCGTGAAGAGAGCTCGAATTCGGCGCAGGCCGCCCGATTCGGCGCGAGTCGCCAGGGGGGTACGGGCTGCCTGATCGAGCACGCTAGCCAACTCGTGCGGTTGCTGTGAAGGTTGATGTTCGATATGTCCGATACATTTTCGTGACCTTCGCGGCTGAGTGAGGAGTCGCTCACGGGCCGGCGCCGCGCGACAGCGCAGCGGAGCGGCCTGATCGCGCAGCGTCGTCGGGCTCCTCGTCGGTCTCGTCGCCCGAGTCGCTGCCCGAGTCGTGCCGGAGCCGCTCTCGGAGTCGTATCGCAATGCGGCCGCGAGCTGTCAGTGCGGCGGCCTAGACTCGTAGAGCGATGAGCAGCCTCTTTGACGACAGCTTCCTGGCGGACCTCCAGCCCAGCGCGGAGCAGCACCCGCCACCGCCCGAGGACTCGGCCCCGGAGGAGATCCCGGACGATCTCTTCCAGGGCGCATTTGACGTGCCTCCGGCCCGGGACCCGTACTACCGCGACGGCGCCCCGCGCACCGTCGTGGACCCCGCCGCCCTGCTCGAGGGGCTGAACGAGCAGCAGCGTGCCGCTGTTGTGCACACCGGGTCGCCGCTGCTCATCGTGGCCGGCGCCGGGTCCGGCAAGACCCGGGTGCTGACCCACCGGATCGCGCATCTGCTGGGCACCCGCAGCGTGCACCCCGGCCAGATACTGGCGATCACCTTCACCAACAAGGCCGCCGGCGAGATGAAGGAGCGCGTCGAGCAGCTCGTCGGGCCGCGCGCCAACGCCATGTGGGTCATGACCTTCCACAGCGCGTGCGTCCGCATCCTGCGCCGGGAGTCCAAGAAGCTCGGCTTCACCTCGTCGTTCTCGATCTACGACGCCGCCGACTCCAAGCGACTGATGGCACTGGTCTGCCGCGATCTGGACCTCGACCCCAAGAAGTTCCCGCCGAAGTCCTTCAGCGCGAAGATCTCGAATCTGAAGAACGAGCTGATCGACGAGGAGACCTTCGCCGACCAGGCCGTCGACGGTTTCGAGAAGACGCTCGCCGAGGCCTACCGCATGTACCAGGCGAGGCTGCGCGAGGCCAATGCCCTGGACTTCGACGACATCATCATGACCACCGTCCACCTCCTCCAGGCCTTCCCGGACGTCGCCGAGCACTACCAGCGGCGCTTCCGGCACGTCCTGGTGGACGAGTACCAGGACACCAACCACGCTCAGTACACGCTCGTACGCGAGCTGGTGGGGACGGGCTACGAGGACCTGCCGCCGGCCGAGCTCTGCGTGGTCGGCGACGCCGACCAGTCGATCTACGCCTTCCGCGGCGCGACCATCCGTAACATCCTCCAGTTCGAGGAGGACTACCCGGACGCGACGACGATCCTGCTTGAGCAGAACTACCGCTCGACGCAGACGATCCTCTCCGCCGCCAACGCCGTCATCGAGCGGAACGAAAGCCGCCGGCCCAAGAACCTCTGGACCAACGCCGGCGCCGGCGCGCAGATCACGGGCTATGTCGCGGACACCGAGCACGACGAGGCGCAGTTCGTTGCCGACGAGATCGACCGGCTGACGGACGCGGGCGACGCGAAGGCCGGCGACGTCGCCGTCTTCTACCGTACGAACGCCCAGTCCCGTGTCTTCGAAGAGATCTTCATCCGGGTCGGGCTGCCGTACAAGGTCGTCGGAGGAGTGCGCTTCTACGAGCGCAAGGAGGTCCGGGACGTCCTCGCGTATCTGCGTGTCCTCGCCAACCCCGAGGACAATGTCCCGCTGCGCCGGATCCTCAATGTCCCCAAGCGGGGTATCGGCGACCGCGCGGAGGCGATGATCGACGCGCTCGCGCTGCGCGAGAAGATCACTTTCCCGCAGGCGCTGCGCCGCGTGGACGAGGCGTACGGCATGGCGGCCCGCTCCGCCAACGCCGTGAAGCGCTTCAACGTGCTCATGGAGGAGCTGCGTACGGTCGTCGACTCGGGCGCGGGTCCGGCGGTGGTGCTGGAGGCCGTCCTCGAGCGGACCGGATATCTCGCCGAGCTACAGGCGTCCACCGACCCGCAGGACGAGACCCGTATCGAGAACCTTCAGGAACTGGCCGCCGTGGCGCTCGAGTTCGAGCAGGAGCGTGGCGAGGAGGACGGTGCGGGCACGCTCGCCGAGTTCTTGGAGAAGGTGGCGCTCGTCGCCGACTCCGACCAGATCCCGGACGAGGACGCGGACGGATCCGGTGTCATCACGCTGATGACGCTGCACACCGCCAAGGGCCTGGAATTCCCTGTGGTGTTCCTGACCGGCATGGAGGACGGTGTCTTCCCGCATATGCGTGCCCTCGGCCAGGCGAAGGAGCTGGAGGAGGAGCGGCGGCTGGCGTACGTCGGCATCACACGCGCCCGCGAGCGCCTCTATCTGACGCGGTCGTCGATGCGCAGCGCGTGGGGTCAGCCCTCGTACAACCCGCCGTCGCGGTTCCTGGAGGAGATCCCGGGCCGCCACCTGGAGTGGAAGCGGACGGGCCCGATGGCTGCGCCCGCCGGTCCGACGTCCGGCATCGCCTCGTCGCTGTCGTCGTCGCGCTCACGGTCGGGCGGTGGCGCTTCGGGATTCGCCACGCGGCGTACGAGCGACAAGCCGGTGATCGCGCTGGTCGTCGGCGACAGGGTCACGCACGACCAGTTCGGTCTGGGGACCGTGGTGGAGGTGACGGGGTCGGGGGCGGACGCACAGGCGACGATCGATTTCGGGGACACCAAGCCGAAGCGGCTGCTGCTGCGGTACGCGCCGGTCGAGAAGCTGTAGCGGGCTTCGTCGCTTCGTCGTTACGTCGCTTCGGCGGGTTGTCGTTACGTCGCTCGGTCGTTACGTCGGGTCGAGGCCGTGGCTGCGAAGCCACGGCAGCGGGTCGATCGCCGAGCCGCCGCCTGGCCGGACCTCGAAGTGAAGGTGCGGTCCGGTGGAGTTGCCGGAGTTGCCCGAGTACGCGATGACGTCACCGGCCTTGATCGAACCGGAGCGGATCTTGGTGCTGCTGAGGTGGCAGTACCAGGTCTCGGTGCCGTCGGACGCGGTCACGATGGCCATGTTGCCGTAGGCGCTGTTCCACTGCGTACGGACGGTCCCGTCGGTCGCGGCCATCACCTCGGTGCCGTACGACACCGGGAAGTCGATGCCGGTGTGCACGGACATCCAGTTGACGCCGGCCTGGCCGTAGTACGCGCTCAGGCCCTGCTGTTTCACCGGCAGTACGAACTTGGGGCGCATGGCCTCGCGGCGCTTGGCCTCTTCCTCGCGCTTTTTCTTCTCCGCCTCCTGGCGCGCCTTGAGATCGAGGCGTTCCTGGGTGCGCGACGCACGGTCGCCGAAGTCGCGGGCGTCGGCGCTGAGAGCGGCGAGCTGCGTGTCCATCTTGTTGTTGGCGGCGACGGGTTTGACGGAGGCCGGATCGGCGGCCGCCAGGTTCGTCGTGTCGTCCTTGGTGCTGCTGCTGTCGGCGAGGCCACCGACGGAGGCGGCGGCGATACCGGCGACGCCCATCACGCAGGCGGAGGGTACAGCGACGGTGAGGAGCGCCGAGCGCTTGGCGGGGGTACGGCGGCGGCCTCGGCTTCCGCCGGAACGGCGGACGGGGCGGGGTGTGACGGGGGTGACGGGGGTGAGGGCTGACGGCTCGAACTCGGCCTCGGCCTCGGGGTCGAGGTCGGAGTCGTGGTCGAGTTCGGCTGCGGGCTCGGCTTCGGTGTCGAACTCCGCCTCGAACTCGGCCTCAAACTCCGTCTCGAACCCGGTGTCGGTGTCGGTGTCGAAGTCGGGCTGAGGCTCCGACTGGAAGTGGGCCTCGGTCTGGAAGTCCGGCTGGTGCTCGGTCGTGTACTCGGCCGGGTTCTCGTAGCCGGTCTCGTACCCGGTGTCGACCGTGAACTCGGGCGCGGGGCTGAACTCCTGCTCCGGCGTGAACTGTCGCGGTACGAAGGCCTCCGCGCCCGTGTTCCAGGCGGTGGCGTCGTAGGTGCCGGTGTCGAAGGCGGGCGCCGCCCACTGGCCGGTCGCGTCGTAAGCAAAGGTGGCCGCGGCGGTCTCGTACTGACCGGTCTGCGCGGTCTGGTTCCAGGCGCTGGCGTCCCACTGGCCTGTGGTGTCGTACTGACCCGTCCCGTCGTACTGACCCGTGTTGTTGTACTGGCCGACGGTGTCGTACTGACCGGTCGTGTCCCATTGGCCCGTGTTGTCCCACTGGCCTGTGGTGTCGTACTGACCCGTCCCGTCGTACTGCGGGAATTGCTGCGTCTGCTGAGGCTGTTGGGCCTGCTGTGTGGCGTAGACGTCGTAACCGGGGGTCTGGTGAGACCCGGTGTCCCATTGGCTGCTGTCGTACTGACCGCTGTGGTTCGCCTCGTGGCTGCCCGGAAGGGCGCCGAAGAGGGGGTCGGCGTCGTAGCCGCCAGTGGAGTACCCGTCGTGTCCGACGTACCCGGCGTGGGCGTGCTGGTCGTTCACCAACTTCTCTCTCGCCTCGGCAGCAGGACCTGGGTTCCGGGGCCCGGGAGAGCGGGGAGCCCCAGAGGGAAAGCAGTGGCGCGACTGTACCCGGCGGTATGCGACGGCGACAATCTTCCGCAGGTTTTAGGCAATCAGGAAACGGGCATTCGGCCGTGTTTCGGGGAACTGTGGGCACAGCTTTGGCCCTACGTTCGAAATGTGTTCGACGTGCGGTTACCTGGTCGGACGCTGAATCGGGCGCCGAATCAGGCGACCGAGACGGCTCCCGAGGTGCCTGCCTCCGACTCGCTCGATTCGAGCGCCTGGCGGATGCCGGTCGCGACGGCGGAGTGGACCGGCAGGGCGAGATGTCCGATTCCGCTTACGCGCACGTTCTGCGCGATGAGGTCCGGATGGTCGATGCAGGCCGTCTCGACCGGGACCATTATCTGGTCGAGGTCACTCCAGAAGCTGACAAAACGGGTACGGCATCCGGGTGCGGGCTCGCGCAACTCCTCGATCACGGCGGATCCCGGACGCATCTGGCGAACTATGGGATGTGCGCTCGCGAGCGGGGCGACGGCGGTACCCGAGTGCGGGGTGCCGAGCGTGACCAGGGTGCGTACCCGCTGGTCGCCGCCGAGGCGCTGTACGTAGTAGCGGGCGATCAGGCCGCCGAGGCTGTGCCCGACGATGTCGACCTCGCGATGCCCCGTACGTGCGCAGATCTCCTCTATATGCCGGCCGAGCAGATCGGCGGCGGCGCGGATGTCGCATGTCAGGGGGGAGTAGTTGAGGCACTCGAGATGGTGCCAGCCGTGCCGGGCGAGGGAGCGGCGGAGCAGGACGAAGACGGAGCGGTTGTCGACGAAACCGTGGAGCAGGACGGCGGGCGGGTGTGAGGGGCCGGCGGTGGTCGGCAGGGCCGCGGCCTGGGACGGCAGCTCGGCGTTCCTCGGTCCGGGGTGGTCGGGGGTGCGGCGCTCCGGGGTGAGGCCGGAAGGGTAGAGGAGCAGATGCCCGGCGAGGATCGCCAGCTCGAGGGCGGTGGCCCGCAGTAGCGTGGCCGAGATTCGTAGGTGTCGCACGGGGCGCAGACACAGCGGAAAGAAGGGCAAGACCTTCATGGCCGACCTCCCGAATGGCACGCCGGAGACGGCTCTGTCCCCCGTTGTGCCCTCATGGGGCGCCGCTCAGGCTCTTGTACGGCTCTGTGCCCGTGCCGGGCCGGTGTCGGAGGGGTCGCAGCACCGCGCCGTGCGGCTGACGGCGCGGTGCTGCGACGACCCTGTAGCGGCTCCCCGTGCGACCGTTCCCGCTGCGGCTTGTGTGCCGCGTGATGCGGGTACGACGCATAGCGAACATGTCCCACGTGTGATTTCCCCCTCCCTATCCACCGTGAAACGGCGGGTTGCGGGATGCTGGAGATAACGTTCGTTCACTTTCCCGGACCTTGGTCGGTGCGGGACCCGTGCCCGTGGCGGCGCAGTCGGTATGTGGAGGCAGTGATGGGTGTGACTGGTCCGATCCGCGTGGTGGTGGCCAAGCCGGGTCTCGACGGCCACGATCGCGGGGCCAAGGTGATCGCGCGGGCGCTTCGCGACGCGGGTATGGAGGTCATCTACACCGGGCTCCACCAGACCCCTGAGCAGATCGTGGACACGGCGATCCAGGAGGACGCCGACGCGATCGGCCTGTCCATCCTGTCCGGGGCGCACAACACGCTGTTCGCGAAGGTGATCGAGCTGTTGAAGGAGCGCGAGGCGGAGGACATCAAGGTGTTCGGCGGCGGCATCATCCCGGAGGCGGACATTGCTCCGCTGAAGGAGAAGGGCGTCGCGGAGATCTTCACGCCGGGAGCGACGACGGCGTCGATCGTCGACTGGGTCAACGCAAACGTCCGCCAGCCTGCGGGGGCGTGACGCCTCCGGCGGGGTTTTGTGGCCCGGGCCCGGTGTCGTCCGGTCTTGTCGGGTGCGGGCTCCGGTGCCCCTCCGGGCTCGACTCCTCGGGGTCGGCGGCGTACAGGCTCTTGGTGCGTGACCCCGGTTTTGCCGCCAATCCCCTGCGGGGACGACCCTGCACGGCCCCTCCCCACCCGAACGACACGAGTGCGGCCCGCCGCGGGGGTACAGCGGTCCGCCGGTGGAAACCACCCACCGAAGAGCAACCACGAACGCCCCCGGCCCACGCTCACCACATGACCGAGCAACTGAGGAAACCACCCACCGAAGAGCAACCACGAACGCCCCCGGCCCACGCTCACCACATGACCGAGCAACTGAGGAAACCACCCACCGAAGAGCAACCACCAACGCCCCCGGCCCACCTCAGCCACATGACCGAGCAACTGGCGGGGGCGACACTGCACGGCCCCTCCCCACCCGGACGAGACAAGACCGCTAGCCGCTGGGGTACAGCGGTTCGCCGGAGGAAACCACCCACCGGGCAGCAACCGACAACGCCCCCGGCCCACGCTCACCACATGACCGGGCAACTGACAGTTTCGGGAAGGGGCGGGGTGGGGAGCGAAAAAGGCCCGCATCCCGAGGGTGCCGCACCCCCACCCGCCCCCTACCCCGTCGGCCCCCGCAGCTCCGCCGTCATCGTCGCTCGCAGCCGCAGTGTCGAGACCAGGCGCTGGAATGCCTCCGACCAGTAACCACCCGCGCCCGGTGACGCGCCCTCCGGCTCGTCAGGCGTAGCCGTGAGTATCTCCAGGCGGCTCGCCTCCTCCGGGGCCAGGCAGCGTTCCGCCAGGCCCATCACTCCGCTGAAGCTCCAGGGGTAGCTTCCCGCGTCCCGCGCGATGTCGAGCGCGTCGACCACCGAACGGCCCAGCGGCTCCGACCACGGCACCCCGCAGACCCCCAGCAGCTGGAACGCCTCCGACAGGCCGTGCGCCGCGATGAACTCGGCGACCCAGTCCGCCCGTTCACCCGCCGGCAGCGTCGCGAGCAGCTTCGCCCGCTCGGCGAGTGACGTCGTGCCGGGGCCGGTCTCCGGCGGGGTGCCCGGTGCGCCGAGGAGGGCCCGGGACCACTCCGCGTCCCGCTGCCGTACCGCCGCCCGGCACCAGGCCGCGTGCAGCTCGTCGCCCCAGTCGTCGGCGACGGGCAGCGCGACGAGCTCATCGGCCGTACGCCCGCCGAGCCGCCCCGGCCAGGTGGCCAGTGGCGCCGCCTCCACCAACTGGCCCAGCCACCAGGACCGTTCGCCCCGTCCCGACGGCGGACTCGGCACCACACCGTCGCGCTGCATACCGGCATCACACTCGTGCGGTGCCTCCACCGCTATGGCCGCATCGGCTCCGTCGCCACTGCGGTCGAGGCTGACGCACGATGCCGCCCGCGCCGCCATCCGCCCGGCGAGCGCGGAGTGCGGCAGTGCCGAGAGCAACTCGGCGGCCGTGGCGCGGACATTGCGGCTGCGGTCGGACAGGGCCTTTTCCAGGAACGCCTCGTCCGCGTCGGACAGCCCCGTACGCAATGAGTCCAGGAACATCAGCCGGTCCTCGGCGCGCTCCGTGGACCAGGTCGCGGCCAGCAGCGCCAGCGCCTTACCCGCGTCGTGCACGCGTACGGCGGCCAGCAGCGCGACCCGCTCGGCGAACAGTCCTTCCTCCCAGAGGCTTTGGACGGCCTCCGCGTCACCTGCGTCCGGAAGCGTGGCGCCGCCGGACGCGCCGCGCAGCGCGAACTTCCACTCCGGGTTGAGCCGGGCGAGCCACAGCCCGCGCGGCCCGGCGAAGGTGAGGGCCTGCGGCCGCAGATCCGTACGCGCACGGGCCGCGTCGAGCAGCGCGGGCAGCACGGACGCCGGCGCCTGGTACTCGCGCTCGTTGGCCGCGGCCAGCCACTGCGGGAGCAGCTCGGTCAGATCCGGCGCCGTACCGCGCCGCCCCCCGGCGGACGGGGCGGACCGGTCTGCCAACAGCTGGGCGAGCCGGCGCCGTGCGGGCGCGGGCAGCTGCGGGCGTGCGTCGTGCGGAGCGGGCTCGGGAAGGGCGGCGGCAGGTGCGGGCAACAGCCCCGCCCTGCGCCGTACGGTCTGCAGGGCCGCGGCGTCCAGCAGCGCGGCCGGCGCGTCCTTCCCCGGCGTCGTGGCTTCGGCCGGTGGCGTACGGCGGTCGGTGCCCAGAAGAGCCGAGGTGACGAGCTCTTCCCAGAGTGAGGTGCTGGTGGTGCCAGTCATGGGTCCTCCGTACATTCAGATGAGCGGGACCGTCTCGGACCCGTCCTCGGACCAGGCGGCGAGCGGCGAGAAGCCCTGGTGGCCGCACTCGCCGAAGACGGTGACCGGTCCGCCGCCGGAGAGCGCCACAAGCTTCAACAGCCCGGAGCGGCCGAGCGCGGCGGGCGCGATGGGCAGCGCGGTCTCGCCGTCGGCGTCCGCCAGTTGCCACCCTGGGCTGGTCGGGACGGGTATGGCGCCGCTCAGCGTCACCGGCCAGGAGTCCAGCCAGGGATCGTCCCGCAGTGCCCGCCCGTACGCATCGAGAGCCGCCCCGGTCCGCCCTCCCGGCGGCGGTGACGCGATCGCGACGGGCGCGCCGAACTGCTCGCCCAGGTCCGCCCGCAGCTGCCCCGCGCCCGCGTACGGAGTGAGCTCCGCGTCGATCATCAGCCCCACCGGAAGCGCCTGCTGCGGGGACCGGCCTGCCGCGCCGAAGGAGAGCAGCAGCGCCGTCCGCCCGGAATCCCGCCCGTACAGCCAGATACGGCGGGTGGTGATCTTGCCGTCCGAGGAGTCGTACTGGGCCAGGATCAGCCAGTGGTCCCGGACCGGCGGGCCCTCGGCTGGGGAGGTGAGGCCGACCCGGGTGCGGACCGTGGCGGCCAGTGGCTCCGGCAGCCGCTCGATGCCCAGCCAGGCCGCGTCCAGCAGATGGATCAGCGCGCACTCCTCCAGCAGCCGCACCGGCCAACCGGGCCCGGAGCCAGGAATGGCACCCAACTCCCGCACCCGGCCCGCCAGCCCCGGCGCCTGCGCGTCGACCATGCGGGCCGCGGTCTCCTCCCACAGTCCGTACCCCGACTGCTCGGCCGCGGCCAGGCCGCCGCGCAGCAGGTCCGCCAGCCGCTGCTCCAGCTCCGTCGCCCCCGCGGTGATCCGCCCCGCCCGGCGTTCGGCCCGGCGCCTGGCCGCTTCCGGGTCGGCGGTTTTCGCGGTCTGCCCCGTGCCCGCGTCGCTCTGATTCTTGTCCGTGGCGCGCTTTCGGCGCCCTTCCAGCCACTCCTCAGCCCAGTCCGGCGTCGTGGAGCCGCGTACGACCTCCTCCTCCGCCGCCCAGAGCAGCAGCAGTCCCAGCGCGTGCTTGCACGGGAACTTCCGGCTCGGGCAACTGCACTTGTAGGCCGGGCCCGTGGTGTCGACGACTGTCTGGTACGGCTTGCTCCCGCTCCCCTTGCACAGGCCCCACACCGCCCCTGAGTCGCTGCTGCCCGCGTCGGACCACGGCCCGGCCGCGCCGAGTTTGTTTCCCGCTTTGCGTGACGTGTCGTCAGGAGCCAGAGCCAGCACCTGTTCCGACGTCCAGCGCACCCCCTGCTGATTCATGGGTACGACGCTACGGGCCACCACTGACAATCGGCTCTGACCTGCTGAGACGGTCGATTGTCAGTGGCATGGTGCACGGTGGAACTCACATCGGGTCGAACGATCTGGAACCGATCTGGAGGGGGATCCATGACCGTGTCCGAAACCGGCGCAGCCACCGGCGCCGAGGCCCTGCGGCCGCACGCCGAGGATGCTTTCGCCGACGAGCTCAAGATGCTCGCCGCGGCCGACGACCGGCCGCGGCCGGCCCGCTGGCAGCTGTCGCCGTGGGCCGTCGCCACCTATCTGCTCGGCGGGACGCTGTCCGACGGGACGGTGATCACACCCAAGTACGTGGGGCCGCGCCGGATCGTCGAGGTGGCCGTCACCACGCTGGCCACCGACCGGGCGCTGCTGCTCCTCGGCGTGCCGGGCACCGCCAAGACCTGGGTCTCCGAACATCTCGCCGCGGCCGTCAGCGGCGACTCCACCCTGCTCGTGCAGGGCACGGCGGGTACGCCGGAAGAGGCGATTCGCTACGGCTGGAACTACGCCCAGCTGCTCGCCCACGGCCCCAGTCGGGACGCGCTGGTGCCCAGCCCCGTCATGCGCGCGATGTCGGAGGGCATGACCGCGCGGGTCGAGGAGCTCACCCGTATCCCCGCGGACGTGCAGGACTCGCTGATCACGATCCTGTCCGAGAAGACGCTGCCCATCCCGGAGTTGGGGCAGGAGGTGCAGGCGGTCCGCGGGTTCAATCTCATCGCCACCGCCAATGATCGCGACCGCGGGGTCAACGACCTTTCCAGCGCGCTGCGCCGCCGGTTCAACACTGTCGTGCTGCCGCTGCCCGCCACGCCGGAGGCCGAGGTCGACATCGTGTCGCGCCGCGTGGACCAGATAGGGCGCTCGCTCGATCTGCCGGCCGCGCCGGAGGGGCTCGAGGAGATCCGCCGTGTGGTCACCGTCTTCCGGGAGCTGCGGGACGGGGTCTCGACGGACGGCCGCACCAAGCTCAAGTCACCGTCCGGGACGCTCTCCACGGCCGAGGCGATCTCCGTGGTCACGGGCGGTCTCGCGCTCGCCGCGCACTTCGGGGACGGCGTGCTGCGTCCCGGTGATGTGGCGGCCGGCATCCTCGGCGCGGTCGTACGCGACCCGGCGGCGGACCGGGTCATCTGGCAGGAGTACCTGGAGACGGTGGTCCGCGAGCGGGACGGGTGGAAGGACTTCTACCGCGCCTGCCGCGAGGTGAGCGTATGACCGGCCCTCTGCTGCTCGGCGTCCGCCACCACGGGCCGGGCTCGGCACGGGCGGTCCGGGCCGCGCTGGAGGCGGCGTCGCCCGCGGCCGTGCTGATCGAGGGACCGCCCGAGGGCGACGCGCTGCTCGCGCTCGCCGCGGACGAGCAGATGCGCCCGCCGGTCGCGCTCCTCGCGCACGCGGTGGACGACCCGGGGCGGGCGGCGTTCTGGCCGCTGGCCGAGTTCTCCCCGGAGTGGGTGGCGCTCCGCTGGGCGCTGGGACACGGGGTCCCGGTCCGGTTCATCGATCTGCCGGCGGCGCATTCGCTGGCGCTGGCAGCGCAGGAGGAGACGGCGAACCGGGACGCCGCCGACGGCGAGCCAGGCTCACCCGAGGGGGCCGAGCCACCCGAGGGCAGCGGTGCCGGGACGGGTGCACCCGGAGCGGGGGCGGACAGCGTCCACCCGGAAGGCCCGGGGAAGGGCGGGCCGAGCGGGGTCGCACCGCCTACGGGGCAGGCGCCCGAGGGCAGCGGTGCTCCGGTGGCAGCACCGGGTGCGCCCGGGACCAGAGGAACCCTGGCGCCCGACGGGCGGACGCCCGGTGCGGAGGGAGGCGACGGCGCGGGCACGGTAGGACCCGAGGACGAGCGAGGCGCGCCCGACCCCCGTGGGCTGCGGATCGATCCCATCGCCGTGCTTGCCGAGACGGCCGGATACGACGATCCCGAGCGGTGGTGGGAAGACGTCATCGAGCATCGCGGTACGGGAGCCGACGCGGCGGATCCCCGCGCGCCCTTCGCCGCACTCGGGGACGCCATGGCCGCACTGCGCGAGACGTACGGGCACGGCGGACACGACCGTGATCTCGCCCGCGAGGCCCATATGCGGATCCAGCTCCGGGCCGCGCGAAAGGAGTTCGGGGACAACGTCGCCGTCGTCTGCGGCGCCTGGCATGTGCCCGCGCTCGAGGAGAGGACCGCCGTCGCCGCCGACAAGGCTCTTCTCAAGGGGCTGCCCAAGGTCAAGACCGAGATGACCTGGGTGCCCTGGACCCACCGCAGGCTCGCCCGGCACAGCGGATACGGCGCCGGCATCGACTCGCCCGGTTGGTACGGGCATCTCTTCGGCGCGGCCGACCGGCCCGTCGAGCGCTGGATGACCAAGGTCGCGGGGCTGCTGCGTGACGAGGACAGGCTGGTCTCCTCCGCCCATGTCATCGAGGCCGTACGGCTCGCCGAGACCCTCGCCGCCATGCGCGGCCGGCCCCTCGCCGGGCTGACCGAGACGACCGACGCGATACGGGCCGTGATGTGCGAGGGCTCCGACGTACCGCTGGACCTCATCCGGGACCGGCTCGTCGTCGGGGATGTGCTCGGCGAGGTGCCGGACGCGGCGCCTGCCGTGCCGCTGCAGCGTGATCTGACCCGGCTCCAGCGCAGTCTGCGGCTCAAACCGGAGGCACTGGAGCGGGAGTTGGAGCTCGATCTCCGTAAGGAGACCGACGCGGCGAAGAGCCGGCTGCTGCACCGGCTGCGGCTGCTCTCCATCGGCTGGGGCGAGGCCGTGACAGGGCGAGGGAGCACCGGCACCTTCCGGGAGAGCTGGCGGCTGCGCTGGGAGCCGGAGCTCTTCGTCAAGGTCGCGGAGGCCGGGGTGTGGGGCACGACCGTGCTCTCCGCCGCCACGGCGAAGGCCGAATCGAAGGCCGTGTCCGCGATCGCCCTTGCCGACGTCACCGCGCTCGCCGAACAGTGCCTGCTGGCCGAACTGCCCGACGCGCTGCCCGTGGTGATGCGGGCGCTTGCCGACCGCGCCGCACTCGACTCCGACGTCGGTCATCTCGCCCAGGCGCTGCCGGCCCTCGCCCGCTCGCTGCGGTACGGGGACGTGCGGTCGACGGACACGGCCGCGCTCGGTGAGGTCGCGGCCGGGCTTGCCGAGCGGATCTGCGTCGGCCTGCCGCCCGCTTGCACCGGACTCGACGCGGACGGCGCGGCCGAGATGCGGGGCCATCTGGACGGCGTGCACACCGCGATCGGGCTGTTGCCGAAGGGCCGTGAACTGATCGCGCGCTGGGGATCGGTCCTGCATCGGCTCGCGGCCCGCGACACCGTGCCCGGAGTCATACGCGGCAGGGCGGCTCGGCTGCTGCTGGACGACGGGCGGCTCGAGGAGGACGAGGCCGCACGGCTCATGGGCCTCGCGCTCTCGGTCGGCACACCGCCCGGCGACGCGGCCGCCTGGATCGAGGGATTCGTCGGCGGCGCGTCCGGCGGCGGAATGCTCCTGGTCCACGACGAGCGCCTGCTCGCACTCGTCGACGCCTGGCTGACAGGCGTGTCGGCGGACGCGTTCACCGACGTACTGCCGCTGCTGCGCCGCACCTTCTCCGCGTACGAACCGGGCGTACGCCGCACCCTGGGCGAGTTGGTCCGGCACGGACCCGCGGCGGCGTCCGGCCCCACGCACGGCGAGTCCACGATGCCCGGCTTCGGCGCCGGCCTCGACGGGCCACGGGCGGACGCGGTGCTGCCGGTGCTGCATCTGCTCCTCGGAATCGACGACAACGACCTCGCGGGGGTGGCCCGATGAGCACGGCGACAAAGAACGAGACCGCGGACGACAGCGCGACCGGGAACGCAACCGAAGCCGTCACGGGAAGCGGAACCGGAGGCGCAACCGCAAGCACAAGCGCCACCGGAACCGGGGACGAGCGGCTGCGGCGGTGGCGGCTCGTCCTGGGCGGCGACTCCGCCGACGGAACCGGCTGCGCGCTCAGCGGGACCGACGCGGCGATGGACGGCGCCCTGACCGCCCTCTACGGCACCGACAAGGACAAGGGCAGCACGGGCAACCGCACCGGCAACCGCTCGGCCGGGCTCGGGGCCTCCGCGCCGTCCGTCGCGCGCTGGCTCGGCGACATCCGCACGTACTTCCCGAGCTCCGTCGTCCAGGTCATGCAGCGTGACGCGATCGACCGGCTCGGCCTGTCCACGCTGCTGCTGGAGCCGGAGATGCTGGAGGCCGTGGAGGCCGACGTGCATCTCGTCGGCACCCTGCTCTCCCTCAACAAGGCGATGCCCGAGACGACCAAGGAGACGGCCAGGGCCGTCGTACGCAAGGTCGTCGACGATCTCGAGAAGCGGCTCGCGACCCGCACCAGGTCCACCCTCACCGGCGCACTCGACCGTTCCGCGAAGATCAACCGCCCGCGCCACCGGGACATCGACTGGGACCGGACCATCCGGGCCAATCTGAAGAACTACCTGCCGATGCCTGAAAAAGAAGGTGCCTACACCGTCGTTCCCGAGCGGCTCATCGGATACGGACGCGCGTCCCAGTCGGTCAAGAAGGACGTGGTGCTCTGCATTGACCAGTCGGGCTCCATGGCGGCGTCCGTCGTCTACGCCTCCGTCTTCGGCGCAGTCCTCGCGTCCATGCGCTCCATTGCCACCCGACTCGTCGTCTTCGACACCGCCGTCGTCGACCTGACCGACCAGCTCGACGACCCGGTGGACGTCCTCTTCGGCACTCAGCTCGGCGGCGGCACCGACATCAACAGAGCGCTCGCGTACTGCCAGTCGCAGATCACTCGCCCCGCCGACACCGTCGTCGTACTCATCAGCGACCTCTACGAGGGCGGTATACGCGACGAGATGCTGAAGCGGGTCGCGGCGATGAAGGCGTCCGGTGTGCAATTCGTCGCACTGCTGGCGCTCTCGGACGAGGGGACGCCGGCGTACGACCACGAGCACGCGGCGGCGCTGGCGGCCCTGGGTGCACCGGCGTTCGCCTGTACGCCGGACCTCTTCCCGGATGTGATGGCGGCCGCGATCGAGAAGAAACCACTGCCCATATCGGACATGGTGACTCATCAGTAACAGGGGGCTTGCGTCCCCCCGGGAGGCTCGTGCGAGCATCGTCCCGATCCCCGCGGAAGGTCCACTTCCGCCGACCGGGAAGGTTCCTCTCACTGTGACCGTCGCAGCTGCTCGTTCTGCTGCCGTTCTGTGCGCACTGCGCCGGGCGGCCGGCGAGCAGCGTGCGCTGCAAGTGGTGCTGTTCCTCGGGGGACTGATGACCCTCGGTCTTCTCTACGGCGGCCAGGCGCACGCGGCGGATTCAGCGGGTATGCCGGAATCGACGGTGTCGGCCGGCACCGAGGTGCGCGTCGCGCCGCCGACCGGGCCGGTCCCGGCGCGGGAACTGCGGCGCGTGGCAACGGACTCCGCCGACGTCGGCACCACTGACGCCGCGGACACGGTCGACTCTGCCAAGTCCGCCCAACCCGTGCAGCCCGGTCGGCCGGGCGAGGCGGCGCAGCCCGTCCAGACCGTTCGTCATGTGGTGAAGCAGGCCGCGGACAACGTGCGGGACGTCGTACTGCCAGTGGCCCAGCCGCTGACCGGGCCTCTCACCGAGACGCTGAACGGGCTCCTGCCCGTACCGCTGCCGCCGCCCGGCGGCGACGCGGATCAGGGACTCACGCCGCAGCTCCCCGTCGACCGGCCCGTGGACGACTCCGCGGACCGGTTCACGGTCGACAACCCCGCGGACTCTGCGGACCCCGGCCCGTGGTCCGGCACGACCGCCACCACGGTCGGTCCGGTCGGCGGGTACGACAGGGCTCTTGGCTTCCGGCAGGCCGAATTCCGTTACGAGCGGCCGGTAACTGCGCCCGCGCCCGCTCAAGTCCCCGGCAAGCCCTGCGACTCCACGCACGGCGCGTTGCAGCAGTCCGGCGAGACGCACGCACCGCGTAAGGGAGACCAGCACGCGGCGACGAGCCCCTACGGCACGCAGTTCGCGCTCGTACCGGGCGTGGCCTGGGCCGCAGCCGAAGCGCCGACCCGCGAACGACCGCGCGACATCCTCGAATTCCCCGGCTAGGGCAGTCCTTTCCCCGCTCAAGACCTGCCGCGCGGGGGCGGGACAGGTCTGCCCGCCAACCGGATAGTTCCGGACAGCCGAATGAATTCGAAGGATTGACGTAAGCATGCATAAGAACATCCGCCGTTCCATAGCCGTCGCTGCCACGGCCACCGGCATGTGGGCCCTCGGCACCGCCGCGGCCAGCGCCGACGAGCTGCCCGTCTCCGTACCGCTCTCCGCGCCCGACGAGGCGGCCGACGTTGTCGACGACGTCAAGGACGTCGACGTGGTCAAGGACGCCCAGGGCGTCGACGCCGTCCAGGGTGCCAAGGGCGCCGCCGCCGACGCCAAGCGCACCGCCACCGGCAGGGCTGCTCAGGCCACGGGCACGGCCACCGGCACGGCCGCCCAGGCCAAGCGCACCACCACCGGCACGGCCGCCCAGGCCCGCCAGTACGCCGAGGCCGAGCTCCCGGCGTACCAGGTCCCGGCCACCCCCGACGTGGCCGACGTCCAGAGCGAGATCGACTACCTCTTCGGTCCGCTCGCCGCCTTCGCGCCGCAGCTCGCCGAGCAGGCCCCGTCCCAGGTCCACTACCAGGCGCAGGGCGCCGTCGCCGCCGCCACCCCGCTCGCCGCTGCCGCCGCGCAGGACACCCTGCCGCCCATCGCCGCCCGTGCCGTGAACGGCGTGCTCCCGGTCGCCGGTCAGGCGGTCGGTGACGTCGACGGTTTCGCCCAGGGCGTGGTCGGTGACGTGACGCCGTTCGCAGGTGGCGTCGTGGGCGAGGTCCAGCCCTTCGCCGGTGGCGTCGTCTCCGAGGTTCAGCCCTTCGCGGGCGGGGTCGTCGGTGCGGTCCAGCCGCTCGTCGAGACCGTCGTCGACCACGCCCAGCCGGTCGTGCACGGCATCGGCGGCAGCGCCGGCTCGCTGGCCCAGGGTGTCGTGGGCGATGCCACGCCGTTCGCCGGTGGTGTCACCTCCGAGGTCCGGCCGTTCGCGCAGCACGTGTACGGCACGGCCGACTCGACGCCGCTCGTCGGCAACGCCGTCTCCGGCGTCCAGGGCGTGGCCTCCTCGACCACCCCGGGCTACGTGTCGCACCTGACGCAGGGCATCTGACGCAAGCCTGTGACACATGTGACGGAGTGCATCTGACAGGCGGGTCCGATGTTCGCGGGCGGTCCTCATTGGGGTGAGGGCCGCCCGATTCCGTTCGCAGCGGTGAACCTGCCGTCCCGCGCCCAGCCGACGGCAACCTTCTCCGCGCCCGCACGGACCCGCCCCGTGTCCGCCCCGACCCCGCCCTGTGTCCGCCCTGTATCCATGTCCGACGCGGCCACCCGTGCGCTCTGTGACAGGTATCACCGCTCAGGTGTGATCTGCGATTTAGGGACCTCGGGCCCACGGGGATAACCTGCGAGACGGACATGCCGCGTACTCGGACACCGTGTACGCCTCCCTCAGTGACAGCGCAGTCACGTTGCCCTTCGCGGCACGCCCACGCAGAAAACGAACCGCGAGACCACTGAAAAGGGACGGACGCGCGTGGACCTGTTCGAGTACCAGGCGAGGGACCTCTTCGCCAAGCACGGTGTACCGGTGCTGGCCGGTGAAGTCATTGACACGCCTGACGCGGCGCGCGAGGCCACCGAGAGGCTGGGCGGTAAGTCGGTCGTCAAGGCCCAGGTGAAGGTCGGCGGCCGCGGCAAGGCCGGCGGCGTGAAGCTGGCCGCCACCCCGGACGAGGCCGTCGCCCGCGCGACGGACATTCTCGGCATGGACATCAAGGGCCACACGGTCCACAAGGTGATGATCGCCGAGACCGCCCCCGAGATTGCCGAGGAGTACTACGTCTCGTACCTCCTCGACCGCACCAACCGCACCTTCCTCGCCATGGCGTCCGTCCAGGGCGGCATGGACATCGAGGAGGTCGCGGAGAAGACCCCCGAGGCCCTCGCGAAGGTTCCGGTCAACGCCGTTGACGGCGTGACGATCGAGAAGGCCCGCGAGATCGTCGCCCAGGCGAAGTTCCCGGCCGAGGTTGCCGAGCAGGTCGCCGAGGTCCTGGTGACACTGTGGGACACCTTCGTCGCCGAGGACGCGCTCCTCGTCGAGGTCAACCCGCTCGCGAAGGTCGCCGACGGCCGCATCATCGCGCTGGACGGCAAGGTGTCTCTCGACGAGAACGCCGACTTCCGTCAGCCCGAGCACGAGGCGCTCGAGGACAAGGACGCAGCCAACCCGCTCGAGGCTGCCGCCAAGGCCAAGAACCTCAACTACGTCAAGCTCGACGGCGAGGTCGGCATCATCGGCAACGGCGCGGGTCTGGTCATGTCGACCCTCGACGTCGTCGCGTACGCCGGTGAGGCGCACGGCGGCGTGAAGCCCGCCAACTTCCTCGACATCGGTGGCGGTGCCTCCGCCGAGGTCATGGCGAACGGCCTCGAGATCATTCTCGGCGACCCGGACGTCAAGTCCGTCTTCGTCAACGTCTTCGGTGGCATCACCGCGTGCGACGAGGTCGCCAACGGCATCGTGCAGGCCTTGGCACTGCTCAAGTCCAAGGGCGAAGATGTGAACAAGCCGCTGGTCGTGCGCCTCGACGGCAACAACGCGGAGCTGGGTCGCAGGATCCTGTCCGACGCCAACCACCCGCTCGTGCAGCGCGTGGACACCATGGACGGCGCGGCCGACAAGGCCGCCGAGCTCGCGGCTGCGAAGTAAGGGACGAGGGACTCCAACACCATGGCTATCTTCCTCACCAAGGACAGCAAGGTCATCGTCCAGGGCATGACCGGCGCCACCGGCATGAAGCACACCAAGCTCATGCTCGCTGACGGCACCAACATCGTCGGCGGTGTGAACCCGCGCAAGGCCGGCGCGTCCGTCGACTTCGACGGCACCGAGGTGCCCGTCTTCGGCTCCGTCGCCGAGGCGATGGAGAAGACCGGCGCCAACGTCTCCGTCGTCTTCGTGCCGCCGGCCTTCGCCAAGGCCGCTGTCGTCGAGGCGATCGACGCCGAGATCGGTCTCGCCGTCGTCATCACCGAGGGCATCGCGGTCCACGACTCGGCCGCCTTCTGGGCGTACGCCGGCTCGAAGGGCAACAAGACCCGGATCATCGGCCCGAACTGCCCCGGCCTGATCACCCCCGGTCAGTCCAACGCCGGCATCATCCCGGGCGACATCACCAAGCCCGGCCGCATCGGTCTCGTGTCCAAGTCCGGCACGCTGACCTACCAGATGATGTACGAGCTCCGTGACATCGGCTTCTCCTCGGCCGTCGGCATCGGTGGCGACCCGGTCATCGGTACGACGCACATCGACGCCCTCGCGGCGTTCGAGGCCGACCCCGAGACCGACCTGATCGTGATGATCGGCGAGATCGGCGGCGACGCCGAGGAGCGTGCGGCCGACTACATCGCCAAGAACGTGACCAAGCCGGTCGTCGGCTACGTCGCGGGCTTCACGGCGCCCGAGGGCAAGACCATGGGCCACGCCGGCGCCATCGTCTCCGGCTCCTCCGGCACCGCGCAGGCGAAGAAGGAGGCCCTCGAGGCCGCGGGCGTCAAGGTCGGCAAGACGCCGACCGAGACGGCCAAGCTGGCGCGCGCGATCCTCGCCGGCTGACCTTCGCGACAAAGCAGTACACACGGCAGTACGCAGCAGTACGCCGTGCGCAGTTCGTACGAGTGGGCCCGCTCCTCCTGGTGAGGTGCGGGCCCACTCGCGTACCGCCGGGTCTATCGGATCTGGGGTACGAGTCGCTCGGGACCGTTCGCGAGCAGGGAGCGGAGCTGCTTGCGCAGCGCGGTGTCCCGTTGGGGCAGTTGCGGTCCGCTGAGCACCGGTCCGCTGTCGACCTGCTGGGCGGGGGCGAGCGGCGGCTCGTACCGCGTCGGCGCGGTGACCACGGTGAAAGCCGTGGCGCTCACGATCAGCGTGGTGACGGCGATGGCCACCCGCGTCCAGAACCGGGCCCGCCCCTCACTGCCCGTCCGCACGGCAACGGCGGGAGTCATCTCCGGCGCCGGCCCCTCGCGGGCGAGGTCCGTGAGCAGTTCGTGCAGCGCCGCCCCCTGGCTCAGCTCCGGGAGTCGTTCGGCGATGGCCGCCCGTGCGTGCAGCACCCGGCTCGCCGCGGCCGGGGTGCTGGCCTCGGTCTCGGCCGCGGTCTCCGGCAGGCCGAGGCCCAGGCCGTCGTAGAGCAGCACCGTGCGGCGGTACGGCGGCGGCAGCTCCAGCAGCGCGTCGAGCAGCGCGCGCCGGCCCGGCTCGGCGGGCGGCCGTAAATCGGGCTCATTGTGTGCGCGGAGGAGCCGGTGCCAGGGGGACATGGCGTACTCGTACGCGACGGCCCGCACCCAGCCCGCGGGGTCCCCGTCGTGCGCGACCTCCGGCCAGTGCTGCCAGGCGAGGTGGAAGGCGCGCTCGACCGACTCGTGGGAGAGCCGGCGCCGGCCGGTGAGCAGGTAGGTCTGGCGTACGAGAGCGGGGGCGACGTACGAGTACAGCGCGTCGAATGCTTCGGCGGGGGTGAGCTCGGCGCGTGGTGGTGGCGGTGGGTCCTGCCGGGGGGTTTCGCGGACCGCGGGTGCCGAGGTGAGGGCGTCGGTTTTGTCCGTGCGGTCCGGGGCCTGGGCCGGGTCCGTGGCCTGAGGGGCGAGTTCGGTCCACGGGGAGGGTGCCGTCGTGACGGACAATTCCGCGGGCTCCGTGCCGGGGTCTGCCAGCAGCTTCGCGTACGCCTCCCGCCTGGACCCCCGCGGGCTGGTGCGGCCGGCCTCCCAGGACCTGATCGTCGCCCGCCTGACACCGACCGCAACGGCGAGCTGCTCCTCGGTCAGTGACTTCGCCTCGCGCAGCATCCGCCGTTCCTCCGGGGAGGGCAGTGGAGCGGCGGCAGTGGAGCGTGGGGCGCGCTGAGTCATGAGGGGCTCTCCTCAGTGCTGCACTCGGCAAAAAAGTACATAAGCATATATTGAGCGACACAACGGCTATTCACGTGTTACGCGGTTAAAGAGCGTGTCGTTGGCAGCATGGCCGCGTGACCCAGCTGACCGATCACACCCCGTCGATGCCGCAGACCCCGGTTGCCGTGCAAGGCGGCCGACAGGCCGCGCTGGCCGCGCTGGGCTCGGCCCTCGTGCGCGGAGCGACCGCGGCGGGGCTGGGGCTCGGCGCGCTCGCCGTTCTCGTGATGGTGTTGTGGATCAGCTCCCCGTACCCGGACAGCGGTCCGGGCGGGGCGCTGCATGTCGCGGCCGGGCTGTGGCTGTTGGCCCATGGCACGGAGCTCGTACGGACCGGCACCCTGTCCGGGAGCCCGGCGCCGGTGGGGGTGGTGCCGCTATTCCTGGTCGCGCTGCCGGCCTGGCTCGTGCACCGGGCGGCGCGTGATGCGCTCGAGCAGGACAGGGGGCGGCGGCGGCCGTCCGCGCGGGGTGCGGTGTGTGCGGTGACCGTGGGATATCTGCTGGTCGGCGCTGCTGCGGTGCTGTACGCGGCGGGCGGTCCGCTGGCGGCGGACCCGCTCAGCGTGGTGTTCCATCTGCCTGTGGTGACCGTGCTGTCGGCGGTGGCCGGGGTGTGGACGGCGAGCGGCCGGCCGCGCGGGCCGCTGCCGGCCGGGCTGCCGGAACGGGTACGGCGGGAACTCGCCCGCCCCCAGGTGTCCGTCGCGCTGCGGTCCGCGACGGCGGGGGCGGCGACGCTGCTGGGCGGCGGCGCGCTGCTGGTCGCGGCGTCGCTGGTGTGGCACGCGGACGCGACGCAGGACTCTTTCCTGCACCTCGCGGGGGAGTGGTCGGGGCGGTTGGCAGTGCTGCTGCTGGGGCTCGCGCTGGTGCCGAACGCGGCGGTCTGGGGCGCGGCGTACGGCCTCGGCCCCGGTTTCGCACTCGGTGCGGGAGCGACGGCGACGCCGCTGGCGTTGGCCGGGGATCCCGCGCTGCCCTACTTCCCGCTGCTCGCCGCGGTCCCTTCGGAGGGGCCGGGCACGCCGCTGAACTGGGCGGCGCTGGTGGTGCCGGTCGCCGCGGGGGCGGTGATCGCGTGGTTCACGGAACGGGCGGCGGCAGTGCGGTACACGGAGCGGGAGGAGGTGTGGGGCTGCCGCGGGACCGCGCTGACCGTGCTGCTCGGGGCGACGGGATGCGCGGCGTTCATGGCGATCCTGACGGCGGCGTCGAGCGGCCCGATGGGCACGCGGGCGCTGGTGGAGTTCGGCCCGGTGTGGTGGCTGACGGGCCCGGCGGCGCTGCTCTGGTCGGCGGGGATCGGAGTGCCGGGGGCGCTGGGGCTGCGGGCGTGGCGGTTGCGGGGGCGACGGGGCGAGGCGGATGTGCCGGTGCCGGTTCCCGCTCCCGCTTCGGTTCCGGCTCCGGTTCCCGCTCCCGCTTCGGTTCCGGCTCTGGCGGAGGCGGTGCCGGCCCCGGAGGCTCCGGAGGCCCTTGAGTCGACGGAGCCCGACGACCCGGCGTTGGAGCCGTACGACATCTTGCCGACGGGCTCGTGGAACGAGAGGGGCGAGCGGGAGGCGGGGGAGGCGCGGGAGGCGCGGCGGGCGGCGCTGAGGGAGGCGTCGGGGGGTCTGATGTCGGAGTTCCCGCCGATGCGGATGCCCGAGGCGCCAGTACCGCCGGCCGCACCGGAGGAGCCGGCACCGGAGGAGCCGGCGCCGGGGGCGCCGTAGGGGGTGTCCCCAGCCCCGCCCCTTCCCGAACCTGGGGGCAAGCCCCCGGCCCCCGGCCCGGCAGCTTCGCGCCGAGCCTGCGAGACGGGGGCTTCGCTGTGCGCGGCTGCAGGGCCCGCTGCGCGGCAAAGGGGCGTGCGCGTTGCGGGGCCGGCCGCCCGCGCTGCGTGGCTTCGACCTCGGGTCGGAGCAGCTATCCGGCGCAGGCGGCCCCGACTGCGAGGGAGGGCTGTGCGGTAGCGGGCAGCGAGCCCGCGCCGTTGCAGATGTGCACTGCCGGGGTGCCGGTCCTCGCCGTGCGGCAGCTTCGCGCCGCGAGTCCGCCCGGGCGGCAGCTCCGCGCCGCCGGTGGCCTGTTGTGCCGGACCTCTGCGCGACAGGGCGCCTGCCGCGTTCCCGGGACCAGCCATCCCCCGCGCGGCAGCTCCGCGCCGCTGCGCGGCAGAGAGGTCATGCACACGGTCCCGCCCCGAGGGCGGGGCCGGGACCTGGAGAAACCGCGCGGTCGGCGCCCTTTTACTCCTGGATGCCGATCACTCCGCGGAGCGGCTCCGGAAGCAGGTCGTTGCAGGCCAGTTGGCCCGACTTGGTCAGCGCGTCGTTCACGCAGGTGTAGTAGTCGCGGTAGACCAGCTGCGCCGTGAACGACGCCGCCACGATCACCAGCGCGATGCTCGCCATCACCAGACCGCTCACCGCCGCCGTGATCTGCGGCCTGCCCGGAGTCGCGGGTGCCACCGGCGCCGGCGGTGTGGGAGATGTCACGGCGTCCGACGCGCGGCGCTGGGGCTTGGCGCGCAGGGAGCTGATGCTCCAGTACAGCGCCAGCGCGCCGAGCAGCAGCGCGATCTCCGGGAGGTCGAACAGCGCGAAGAAGAACGCCCACATGCCGGAGAGCAGCGCATAGCGCGCGCGGCGCTGGGCCGGGTCCGTCGGGTCCCACTTCAGGCCGCCGGAGGAGCCGCCCTCGGGGCCCTGCTGGCCGCCGCCGTTCTGGCCGTTCTGACCGCTCGGGCGGCCGCCGAAGCCGCCGCCCGACGAGCGGCCCGGCTGGCGGCTGCTCCACTGGCTGCCCCAGCCGGAACGGCCGGAACGGTCGTCGGGCGTGCCGGAGGAAGGCGTGCCGGAGGAAGGCGTGTCGGAGGAAGACGAGGAGGAGTCGTCGGACGAGCCGTCGTTCGCCGGGCGCCGGGGCTGCCAGGGCTGGTCCGGCCTGCCCTCCGGCGGCGGCGCGAAGGGATTGTTGTCATCCGTGGACTGGCGCTCCCGCGGCAACAGGAGGTCCGTACGGCGGCGTCGGTCCGGCATCTGGTGAACGTCTTCCCCTCAGACCCAGCGCACATGGGGTCTTGTGTCGTCTTGCCCGTCAGCGGACGGGTCCTGTCCCCTGACGCTACCTCCCGGCCACGCCCCCGTCCCGTGGGGGACGTTCTGTGTGCCGGTATCGTTGCTGACGGTCGGCCCCTTCGTAGAGTTCCCCGTATCGGGGGGCGCGATTCGTTCGTACGACCACACAAAGACGTACAGCAACGCGAGAAAGAGACCCGCCGTGGCCTCCCCGCCCCCCTCCGCCCGACCGGCCCGCCTCGTGGTCCTGGTCTCCGGCTCCGGAACGAATCTCCAGGCACTGCTCGACGCGATCGCCGACGACCCTCAGGGCTTCGGCGCCCGCATCGTCGCCGTCGGCGCCGACCGGGACGGGATCGCCGGCCTGGAGCGGGCCGAGCGCGCCGGGCTGCCCACCTTTGTGTGCAGGGTCAAGGACTACGAGACGCGCGACGCGTGGGACACCGCGCTCACCGAGGCCACCGCCGCCCACGAACCGGATCTCGTCATCTCGGCCGGCTTCATGAAGATCGTGGGGAAGGAATTCCTCGCCCGCTTCGGTGGCCGCTGCGTCAATACGCATCCCGCCCTGCTGCCCAGCTTCCCCGGAGCCCACGGAGTGCGCGACGCGCTCGCGTACGGCGCGAAGGTCACCGGATGCACCGTCCACTTCGTCGACGACGGCGTCGACACCGGCCCGATCATCGCGCAGGGCGTGGTCGAGGTACGGGACGAGGACGATGAAGCCGCTCTCCATGAGCGGATCAAGGAAATCGAGCGACGGCTGCTCGTCGAGGTCGTGGGGCGTCTGGCCCGTAACGGCTACCGCATTGAGGGACGAAAGGTAGTTTTCCCGTGACTGTTGAGGCTGCGAAGCGGGCCATCCGGCGAGCGCTGGTCAGTGTTTATGACAAGACGGGTCTTGAGGAGCTCGCCCGCGGGCTGCACGAGGCGGGTGTGGAGCTGGTCTCCACCGGCTCGACCGCCGCGAAGATCGCCGCGGCCGGGGTGCCGGTCACCAAGGTCGAGGAGCTCACCGGCTTCCCCGAGTGCCTGGACGGCCGGGTCAAGACGCTGCACCCGCGCGTGCACGCCGGCATCCTCGCCGACCTGCGGCTCGAGTCGCACCGCGCGCAGCTCGCCGAGCTCGGCGTGGAGCCCTTCGATCTCGTGGTCGTCAACCTCTACCCGTTCCGGGAGACCGTCGCCTCGGGCGCCTCTCCCGACGAGTGCGTCGAGCAGATCGACATCGGCGGCCCGTCGATGGTCCGCGCCGCCGCCAAGAACCACCCCTCCGTCGCTGTCGTCACCAGCCCCGCGCGGTACGCGGACGTCCTCGACGCGGTCAAGGAGGGCGGCTTCGACCTGACCGCCCGCAAGCGGCTCGCCGCCGAGGCCTTCCAGCACACCGCCTCGTACGACGTGGCCGTCGCCTCCTGGTTCGCCTCCTCCTACGCGCCCGCCGACGACTCGGTCCTCCCCGACTTCCTGGGCGCGACCTTCGAGCGTACGAACGTGCTTCGCTACGGCGAGAACCCGCACCAGGCCGCGGCCCTGTACTCCAACGGCAATGGGGGCCTGGCCGACGCGGAGCAGCTGCACGGCAAGGAGATGTCGTACAACAACTACGTCGACACGGAGGCCGCCCGGCGCGCGGCGTACGACCACGACGAGCCCTGTGTCGCGATCATCAAGCACGCCAACCCGTGCGGCATCGCGGTCGGCGCGAATGTCGCCGATGCGCACCGCAAGGCGCACGCCTGCGACCCGCTGTCGGCGTTCGGCGGGGTCATCGCCGTAAACCGGCCGGTCACGGTCGCGCTTGCCGAGCAGGTCGCCGAGATCTTCACCGAGGTCATCGTCGCTCCGGCGTACGAGGACGGCGCGGTCGAGGTGCTGGCCCGCAAGAAGAACATCCGCGTGCTGCGTTGTACGGGCTCCCCGGCGGCCCCCGTCGAACTCCGGCCCATCGAGGGCGGCGCGCTGCTGCAGATCAAGGACCGCCTTCAGGCGGAGGGCGACGACCCGGCGAACTGGACGCTGGCGACGGGTGAGGCGCTGTCGGCGGACGAGCTGGCCGAGCTCGCCTTCGCGTGGAAGGCCTGCCGCGCGGTCAAGTCCAACGCGATCCTGCTCGCCAAGGACAGCGCGTCGGTCGGTGTCGGCATGGGCCAGGTCAACCGCGTCGACTCCGCGAAGCTCGCGGTGGAACGGGCCGGCGCCGAGCGCGCGGAGGGTTCCTACGCCGCGTCGGACGCGTTCTTCCCGTTCCCGGACGGCCTGGAGATCCTGCTGGCCGCGGGCATCAAGGCCGTGGTGCAGCCGGGTGGTTCGGTGCGGGACGAGCTGGTGGTGGAGGCGGCGAAGAAGGCGGGCGTGACGATGTACTTCACGGGCACGCGCCACTTCTTCCACTGACCCTGAGCTGTACGGCCTGAGGCCGCACCTCCGCACCCCCGCCCCGGGCGGGGGTGCGGTCTGGCGTCAGCGGCAGTAGCCGGCGCCGGAGATCCGGGTGTGCCGGCCACGGCCGTCGGTCACAGTGCTCCGGCCGACGCGGCGCGAATGTGCCGGCTAGAACGGCCGAAGGCCGTAAACCCGCCGGTCGGCGAGTGTTACGGCCTTCGTGTATTCGGTACGTGTGTGGTGCCAAGTACCTCAGTAACGCGGGCGGTTGAACCAGGCAGACGCCTGCGAGTTCACCATTGCGGCGAGGATGATGCCGCCGATGGCAAGGGTGACGAGGCCGCCGACCACGCCGCTGGCCTGGCCGGACGCGAAGTTGGCGAGCGACCCGAGGATCATCAGCGATGCGTACACGATCGTGATGACGCGGATGGCGGTGCCGCCGGTGGAGAACTTCACACCGAGGAAGATCGCCAGACCCGCGAAGGCCAGCAGGACGATGACCACGATGAAGCCGAGACCGGCCAGACCAGTTGCCGCGTCCGAGTCGACCGCGTCCGAGGCAGCCGCGATGGCGATGGCCGCGATGATTCCGATGAGGACCTGCAGACCGCCGATGATGTACAGGAGGACGCGGGCCGCAGTCATCAGACCGGGCATGGACGTCGGGGCGCCGCCGTAGGGCTGCACCGGCGGGGCCTGCGGGTAGCCGTATGCCGGCTGCTGCGGCTGGCCCTGCTGCGGGTAGCCGTAGCCCGGCTGCTGCGGTTGGCCCTGCGGCTGGCCGTAGGGGTTGTTCGGGTCGCCGAAGCTCATGGCGGGATTCCTCCGTTGAAAATGCGGGGACGAAGCGGTCCGAGCGGAGGAACGTCACGAGATCAGCGGTTTGCCCCCCAACACTGCCGCGGTACTGCGCGGCTCATCGTGGTATTAACGTCGACTTTTTGTCCAGTCGGGATCCGTATGTGTTGTGCAAGTGCAACCTCAGGCTCCCTTGCGGCGGTCCGGGAGTGAGCGTGAAGACGCCGCGATCGGCACGTGACGGCGGCCCGAATTGGAACCCGGGCGGGTCCATCCGCGAGGATGGGTCCATGACCGCCCAGATTCTCGATGGCAAGGCCACCGCAGCCGCGATCAAGTCCGACCTGACCGCCCGCGTGGCGGCGCTCAAGGAGCGGGGCATCACCCCGGGCCTTGGGACCCTGCTCGTCGGGGACGACCCGGGCAGCCGTTGGTACGTCAGCGGCAAGCACCGCGACTGCGCGCAGGTCGGCATCGCCTCGATCCAGCGCGAACTGCCCGACACCGCCACGCAGGAAGAGATCGAGGCGGTCGTACGGGAACTCAACGACAACCCCGAGTGCACGGGCTACATCGTCCAGCTGCCGCTCCCCAAGGGCATCGACGCCAACCGCGTCCTGGAGCTGATGGACCCGGCCAAGGACGCGGACGGGCTGCACCCGATGAGCCTCGGCAAGCTGGTGCTCGGTGTGGAGGGCCCGCTGCCGTGCACTCCGTACGGCATCGTCCAGCTGCTCCGGCACCACGGCGTGGAGATCAACGGCGCGAATGTGGTGGTCGTGGGCCGCGGGATCACCATCGGGCGGCCGATGCCGCTGGTGCTGACCCGTAAGTCCGAGAACGCGACGGTGACGCAGTGCCACACCGGTACGCGCGATCTGTCCGCGCATCTGCGGCAGGCGGACATCATCGTGGCCGCGGCCGGTGTCCCGCACCTGGTCAAGCCGGAGGACGTCAAGCCGGGCGCGGCCGTACTCGACGTCGGCGTCAGCCGCGACGAGAACGGCAAGATCGTCGGGGACGTCCACCCGGGCGTTGCCGAGGTGGCCGGCTGGGTCGCCCCGAACCCGGGCGGCGTGGGCCCGATGACCCGCGCGCAGCTGCTGGTCAACGTGGTCGAGGCGGCGGAGCGCGCAGCGGTCGCCGCCGCGGGCTGACCGGGAAGGCTGAGCCCATGGGCGTACGCACGAACGACGGAGCCGACGCGGCGGAGCCGCGGGGCGCGGGCGCGAGCCCGAACGGGGCGGGGACCGGTGGGGACGCGCGGGACGAGGCGGCCGAGGCGGCCGCCCGGAAGAGGGCGTCCACCGCGGAGGACGAGCCGTCCCGGCCGGGCGGCCCGGACGCCGACGGCGCCGGCCTGAAGCCGGTGGCCGGTGCGGCCGGTGGCGGGACTGGCCGCGAGGATGCCGGGCCGAAGTCCGCGGCCGAGGTCGCCGGTTCTCCCGTCGAGGACGGTGAGTCCGCTGCGGCGGTCCGCTCTTGGTCCGGCGACCGGGACTCGGGTGCCGCTGACGCCGACGGCGCCGGCCTGAAGCCGGTGGCCGGTGGCGGGACTGGCGGCGACGAGGGTGCCGCGCCGAAGTCCGCGGCCGAGGTCGCCGGTGCTCCCGTCGAGGACGGTGAGTCCGCTGCGGCGGTCCGCTCTTGGTCCGGCGACCGGGACGCCGACGGCGCCGGCCTGAAGCCGGTGGCCGGGGCGGCCGGTGGCAAGACTGGCGGCGAGGGTGCCGGGCCGAAGTCCGCGGACGGCGACATCGGTCCGCACGCCGACCGGGCCGACCACGCAGCGAAGCCGGCCGACGCCGCCGACAGCGGACCCCGTCCAGAAGCCGACGCCGCCTCCCCGAAGCCGGAGACCCCGGACACCGCTGCCGCCGCCGTGATCGCCGACGCCGTCCACCCCCGCCACGCCGGTCCGGACGACGCCGGCCCGGACGCCGACGCCGCCTCCGCGACGGCGGCCGACAGTCAAGGGGTCGGCCCCGGCACCGGGAAGACGCCCTCCCGTCGGCCCCCCTCCCTCACCCGGGACACCGCCCGGCCCGAGGGTGGTGGACGGGCCGCGCCCGGGGACGCTTCCGCGCCCGCTCGGCAGTGGCCCCTGCTCACCGTCCTCGCCCTCGCCGGCCTCGGCCTGGTGATCGTCGGCAGCGATGCCTTCGCCGACGCCTTCCGGGTGGGCACCATCCTGATCGGCGTGGCCCTGCTCACCGGTGCGGTCATGCGCCGCACCCTGCCCTCCGTCGGCATGCTCGCGGTGCGCTCGCGCTTCACGGACATGGTCACGTACGGGCTGCTCGGCACCCTGATCGTGCTGCTCGCGCTCGTGACGCAGCCGAAGCCGTGGCTCGACGTCCCGTTCCTCGAGGACGCCGTCCACTTCACCGTCCGTTAGTCCCGACGTTAAGTCCCGACGTTCGAGTATCTTGATGACGAGATATCTGGAGTATCTTGATGACGAGATATATCGGCGGAGTCTGAGACCGCGACATCACTGACTTCGCCGACCCCAGCCGAAGCGCGTGAGAGGGACGTTCCACGTCATGGCCAAGATCAAGGTAGCCAACCCGGTCGTCGAGCTCGATGGCGACGAGATGACCCGCATCATCTGGTCCTTCATCAAGGACAAACTGATCCTGCCGTACCTCGATGTCGAGCTGAAGTACTTCGACCTGGGCATCGAGCACCGCGACGCCACCAACGACCAGGTGACCGTCGACGCCGCCAAGGCCATCAAGGAGCACGGCGTCGGCGTCAAGTGCGCCACGATCACGCCGGACGAGGCGCGGGTCGACGAGTTCAACCTCAAGGCGATGTACCGCTCGCCGAACGGCACCATCCGCAACATCCTCGGCGGCGTCATCTTCCGTGAGCCGATCATCATGGAGAACGTGCCGCGGCTCGTCCCGGGCTGGACCAAGCCGATCGTCGTCGGCCGTCACGCCTTCGGCGACCAGTACCGCGCCACCGACCTGAAGGTCCCGGGCCCGGGCACCCTCACCATGACCTTCACCCCGAAGGACGGCTCAGATCCGATCGAGCTCGAGGTCCACGAGTTCCCGGGCTCCGGTGTCGCCCTCAGTATGTACAACCACGACGAGTCGATCCGCGACTTCGCGCGCGCCTCGTTCCGGTACGGCCTGGCCCGTGAGTATCCGGTCTACATGTCCACGAAGAACACGATCCTCAAGAAGTACGACGGTCGCTTCAAGGACATCTTCCAGGAGATCTTCGACGCCGAGTTCAAGGCCGAGTTCGACGCCAAGGGCCTCACCTACGAGCACCGCCTGATCGACGACATGGTCGCCTCGGCGCTCAAGTGGGCGGGCGGCTATGTCTGGGCCTGCAAGAACTACGACGGCGACGTCCAGTCCGACATCGTCGCGCAGGGCTTCGGCTCGCTCGGCCTGATGACCTCGGTCCTGATGTCGCCCGACGGCAAGACCATCGAGGCCGAGGCGGCGCACGGCACGGTCACCCGCCACTACCGCCAGCACCAGCAGGGCAAGGCGACGTCGACCAACCCGATCGCCTCGATCTTCGCCTGGACCCGTGGTCTCGCCCACCGCGGCAAGCTGGACGGCACTCCCGAGGTCACCAGGTTCGCCGAGGCGCTCGAGCAGGTCTGCATCGAGACCGTCGAGGGCGGCCAGATGACCAAGGACCTGGCGCTTCTCATCTCCAAGGACGCACCGTGGCTGACCACGGAGCAGTTCCTGGACGCGCTCGACGCCAACCTGCAGAAGAAGATGGCGTCCGTCTGAGCCAACCGGCACCGAAAGGCCGACAGCGCCCGTCCTCTCCCCCGAGGGAGGACGGGCGCCGTCGTGTTTCAAGAGTCATGGACGCGCCAACCGCGTTTCAAGGGACGCCTGGTGCCTGTGGCATGGAAGTGACCATTCCGCCACGGTGTGATCGTTGGGCTACGGATGCGAGACTGAAGCGGCAGCCGGGGCGGGGCGCGCAGGGGGGCGCACCAACTGTCCCGAACGCTCCCGTGCACTCCAAATACAGGAACTGACATCCTGGCTCTGCGCATCCCACTGGGTAGTCCGGAACACGGACGCCCGAAGGGCACGGCACGGGGTCGGGACAGCGCGGGGCACATCAGGAACGTTCGGGGGACAAGGGGGGGGCAATGCCTCGTTGGAAGGCACTACCGGAGGAGCTGGACCCGCAGGTCCGGGAGTTCACCAGCCAGCTCCGTCGGCTCGTCGACCGCAGCGGGCTGAACCTCGCCGCGGTCGCGGACCGCACCGGGTACAGCAAGACGTCGTGGGAGCGGTATCTGAACGGCCGGCTGCTCGCGCCCAAGGGCGCGATCGTCGCGCTGGCCGAGGTGACCGGTACGAACACGCTCCATCTCACCACCATGTGGGAGCTGGCGGAGCGCGCCTGGAGCCGCTCCGAGATGCGCCACGACATGACCATGGAAGCGATACGGATCTCCCAGGCGCGGGCGGCGCTCGGCGAGTTCGGCCCTGCCCCCGCGGGCACCGCGAACAGCCGCTCGGGGGGCCGCACGGCCGCGCCCGCGGAGCCGGCCGGACCGGAGGCCGGGGCGTTCAGGACCGATGAGCAGCGCCGTCCGCGCGTACCGGTGCAGCCCGGCCCGGACCACCAGGGTTCGCCCGGCCACCAAGGCCCGCCGATGTCACCGCCGACCGCACCTTCCGGCCCCACCGCCTCCCCCGACCAGGGACGTGGAAAGCGCAAAGTCACCATGTTCCTGGCCGGCGTGGTCGGCGCGCTGCTGGTGATAGCCGCGGCCGTGCTCCTGACCGACCTCGGCGGTGACGGCGACGGCGGCAAGAGCGCGGCCAAGACGCCGTCCGCCACGCCGACGACCAGCAGCCCGCCGCTGCCGGCCGGTGTGAAGTGCAGTGGCAAGGACTGCACGGGCCAGGACCCGGAGGCCATGGGCTGCGGCGGACAGCTCGCCAAGACCGTCTCCAGCGCGACTGTCGGCAAGGCCCGGGTCGAGGTCCGGTACAGCAAGACCTGCCAGGCGGCCTGGGCCCGTATCACTCAGGCGGCCCCCGGCGACACGGTGCAGATAAGCGTGGGCGGCAAGGGCGCGCAGAACGGCCTGGTGAACGGGGACAACGACGCGTACACCCCCATGACCGCGGCGGCGGCGCCGGCCGATGTGAAGGCGTGCGCGACGCTGAAGACGGGGACGACGGGCTGCACCGGGCAGCAGTGAGCGCAGCGGGGGGCCTTGGGTGGGCCATGGGTGAGCGGTGCGTGAGCCGCGCCACAAGGGGGCGGGGAATGCCGGGGGCGCGGGTCGGATAGCCTGACGCTGGATGTCTCTTCACGTCAAGATTCAGAAGACGCGCGCGAAGGGGTGTCCAGCACCAGGGGCAGGGACCCCCACCGCCAGCTGTCTTACGGAGATCGCCATGACCCGCACTCCCGTGAATGTCACCGTGACCGGCGCGGCCGGCCAGATCGGCTACGCGCTGCTCTTCCGCATCGCCTCCGGCCACCTGCTCGGCGCGGATGTGCCGGTCAAGCTTCGTCTCCTCGAGATCCCGCAGGGCCTGAAGGCCGCCGAGGGCACCGCCATGGAGCTCGAGGACTGCGCCTTCCCGCTGCTGAGCGGCATTGAGATCACGGACGACCCGAACGTCGCCTTCGACGGGGCCAACGTGGCCCTGCTGGTCGGCGCCCGTCCGCGTACGAAGGGCATGGAGCGCGGCGACCTCCTCTCCGCCAACGGCGGCATCTTCAAGCCGCAGGGCAAGGCCATCAATGACAACGCCGCGGACGACATCAAGGTCCTCGTCGTCGGCAACCCGGCCAACACCAACGCGCTCATCGCGCAGGCCGCGGCCCCGGACGTACCGGCCGAGCGCTTCACCGCGATGACCCGCCTCGACCACAACCGCGCGATCTCCCAGCTCGCGAAGAAGACCGGCGCCCCGGTCTCCGGGATCCGCCGCCTCACCATCTGGGGCAACCACTCCGCGACCCAGTACCCGGACATCTTCCACGCCGAGGTGGCGGGCAAGAACGCCGCCGAGGTCGTGAACGACGAGAAGTGGCTCGCCGACACCTTCATCCCGACCGTCGCCAAGCGCGGCGCCGCGATCATCGAGGCCCGTGGCGCGTCCTCGGCCGCCTCGGCCGCGAACGCCGCGATCGACCACGTCCACACCTGGGTCAACGGCACCGCGGAGGGCGACTGGACCTCCATGGGCATCCCGTCGGACGGCTCCTACGGCGTCCCGGAGGGCCTGATCTCGTCGTTCCCCGTGACCACGAAGGACGGCAAGTACGAGATCGTCCAGGGCCTGGACATCAACGACTTCTCGCGTGCGCGCATCGACGCGTCGGTGAAGGAGCTGGAGGAGGAGCGCGCGGCGGTCCGCGAGCTCGGCCTCATCTGATCCGTACCTCACGTACGTACGCACCGCCCCCGGCAGCCGACAGGCCGCCGGGGGCGTTTGTCATGCCGGTGGAACCGACCATGTGGAACTGACCTCGCCGGACAGGAGGAGCTGGATGCGGTCAGATGTTCGATGATGCAGGATGAGCCGCATGCATTTGATCTCCGCGGCCCCTGAGACGGTCCAGCTGGCGACGGACACCGGTCAGAACGGCGTGGCGGCCCTGGGGATGATCGTTCTCGGGGTGCTCGTCCTGATCATGCTCTGCGCGTATCTGTTCCCGACGTTCATCGCCCGTGGTGGCTTTGCCGCCCCGACGCTCGCGGGGACGCTGCGGGACATCGCGGTGGTGTGCGTGACGGTCGCGCTGGCGCTCTATGTGTACGGGCTCATGTGCTGCATCCGGCTGGAGAACGAGTCCTACACCTGCGCAACCGAGCGGTACGGGTACTCCTCCGGGATTGCGCGAGCGCAGTTGGAGCGGATGCAGGACAGTCTTTTCCCGGTCGGCTCGACCTGTCGCTGGTCCGACGGGTACACCCACGACTTCGTGCCCGCGTTCGTGAATCCGGCGATCACCGTGCTGCTGTCCCTTGCGGTGATCGCGGCCGGTGTCGCCCTCGGTCACGCCGGGGCCGCGCGGGATGCGGCCCGACGGAGTTGATTCGGCCGGAGTGCGCCTGCCCCGCCGGGGCAAAGTGATACGGGTAACTTTGAGACACTCAATGCGCATGCTTTCCGAACCCTGGGGCAGGGGACCCGACCGCCGGATATCACCGGTGTGGAACCTATCGGGAACGGAAGGCAAAACGCGACGTGTCGGCACAACAGACCATCCACGTGGGCGGAGAGTGGCGCGCAGCCGTATCCGGCGCCACGCGCGAGATAATCGACCCCGCTGACGCGACCGTCTTCGCCGTCGTGGCGGAGGGCGGGACCGAGGACACCGACGCCGCGATCGCCGCCGCGCGTACCGCGTTCGACCAGGGCGAGTGGCCCCGCACCCCCGTCGCCGAGCGTGCCGCGCTGCTGCGGCGCGTCGCCGAGTTGCTCCAGCGCGACCGCGAAGAGATCGGTCTGCTGGAGAGCCGGGACGCCGGAAAGACCCTTGAAGAAGGGCGTGTCGACGTCGACTGCGTGAGCGACGCCTTCCGTTACTTCGCCGACCTCGTCATGAACGAGAGCGGCGGGAGAGTGGTGGATGCCGGTTCGCCGGACATCCACAGTGTGGTGGTGCATGAGCCCGTCGGGGTGTGTGCGCTGATCACGCCCTGGAACTACCCGCTGCTGCAAGCGAGTTGGAAGATCGCCCCGGCGCTGGCCGCAGGCAATACCTTTGTGATCAAGCCCAGCGAGATCACCCCGCTGACCACCGTCGCGCTCATCGAGCTGCTTGTCGAGGCCGGACTGCCCGTCGGCGTCGCGAACATCGTCACCGGCGCCGGCGACCCCGTCGGGGCCCGGCTGGCCGAGCACCCCGATGTGGATCTGGTGTCCTTCACCGGCGGACTGTCCAGCGGTACGAAGGTGATGCGCACCGCCGCCGACAGCGTCAAGAAGGTCGCCCTCGAACTCGGCGGCAAGAACCCCAACGTCGTCTTCGCCGATGCGTGCGGGACGGAAGAGGGCTTCGACACGGCTGTCGATCAGGCGCTCAACGCGGCGTTCATTCACAGCGGGCAGGTCTGTTCCGCCGGGTCGCGGCTCATCGTCGAGGAGTCGCTGCGCGAGCGCTTCGTCGGCGAACTCGCCCGCCGCGCCGAGAAGATCCGCCTCGGACGAGGTACCGAGAAGGGCGTGGAGTGCGGGCCCCTCGTCTCTCGGCAGCAGCTCGCCAAGACCGAGGAGTACGTGGCCTCCGCCCTGGCGGAGGGCGCGGTGCTGCGCGCCGGTGGAGCGAGGCCGGAAGGGGAGGGGTACGAGGGGTACTTCTACCGGCCCACCGTCCTCGACCAGTGCCACCGCGACATGCGCGTCGTACGCGAAGAGATCTTCGGCCCCGTCCTGACCGTCGAGACCTTCCGTACGGAGGACGAGGCCGTCGCCCTCGCCAACGACACCGAGTACGGGCTCGCCGGCGCCGTATGGACCGCTGATCCGGGCCGGGCGCGGCGCGTCGCCGGGCGGCTGCGGCACGGGACCGTCTGGATCAATGACTTCCACCCCTATCTGCCACAGGCCGAGTGGGGCGGATTCGGGAAGAGCGGCATCGGCCGTGAACTCGGGCCCGCCGGCCTCGCCGAGTACCGCGAGGCCAAGCACATCTACCAGAACCTCGCCCCGCGTCCCGTGCGCTGGTTCGCGGGCTGAGCAGGGGTACGCAGAAATGACGCAGCAGAACATGACCACGTACGACTATGTCGTCGTCGGCGGCGGCACCGCGGGATCCGTGATCGCCTCCCGGCTCACCGAGAACCCGGACATCACCGTCGCCGTCATCGAGGGCGGACCGAGCGATGTCGACCGCCCCGAAGTCCTCACCCTGCGGCGCTGGATGGGGCTCCTCGGCGGCGAGCTCGACTACGACTACCCGACCGCCGAGCAGCCTCGCGGCAACTCCCACATCCGGCACAGCCGCGCCCGGGTGCTCGGCGGCTGCTCCTCCCACAACACCCTCATCGCCTTCCGGCCGCTGCCGTCCGACTGGGACGAGTGGTCGGCGGCCGGCGCCGAGGGCTGGGACGCAGCCGCGATGGACCCGTACTTCGACCGGCTGCGGAACAACATCGTCCCCGTCGACGAGGCGGACCGTAACGCCATCGCCCGTGACTTCGTCGACGCGGCCCAGGCGGCGGTGGCCGTCCCGCGCGTCGAGGGCTTCAACAAGAAGCCGTTCCACGAAGGCGTCGGCTTCTTCGACCTCGCGTACCACCCGGAGAACAACAAGCGGTCCTCCGCCTCGGTCGCGTATCTGCACCCGTTCCTGGACCGCCCGAACCTGCATATCGCCCTGGAGACCTGGGCGTACAAGCTGGAGCTGGACGGCACACGCGCGACCGGGGTGCATGTCCGTACGAAGGACGGCGAGGAGCAGTTCGTCGAAGCGCGGCACGAAGTCCTGGTCTGCGCCGGCGCGGTGGACACTCCGCGGCTGCTGCTGCACTCCGGCATCGGGCCGCGCGCCGATCTGGAGCGCCTCGGCATCCCCGTCGTACACGATCTGCCGGGCGTCGGCGAGAACCTGCTCGACCACCCGGAATCGGTGATCGTCTGGGAGACGCACGGGCCGATCCCCGAGAACTCGGCGATGGACAGCGACGCGGGCCTCTTCGTGCGGCGGGATCCGGACGCACAAGGGCCCGACCTGATGTTCCACTTCTACCAAATACCGTTCACCGACAACCCGGAGCGGCTCGGCTATCAGCGGCCCGCGCACGGGGTGTCGCTGACGCCGAACATCCCCAAGCCACGCAGTCGCGGCCGGCTGTATCTGACCAGCGCGGATCCGGATGCAAAGCCTGCGCTGGACTTCCGTTACTTCACGGATGAGGACGACTACGACGGCCGTACGCTCGTCGAAGGCATCAAGATCGCCCGCGAGATAGCCAAGGCCGAACCGCTGGCCGGCTGGCTGAAAAGGGAGGTCTGCCCGGGGCCCGAGGTCACCTCCGACGAGGCGATCGGGGAGTACGCGCGCAAGGTCGCGCACACGGTGTACCACCCCGCAGGTACCTGTCGAATGGGTGCCGCCACTGATGAACTTGCCGTAGTTTCCCCGGACTTGACGGTCAGGGGTCTCGACGGCATCCGTATCGCGGACGCATCCGTATTCCCGACGATGCCTGCCGTGAACCCGATGATCGGGGTCCTGATGGTCGGAGAGAAGTGCGCGGAGCTGCTGTCCGCGGCTTCCGAGGAGAGGGGCGTGACCCGATGAAGTCCGAGACCGAGTCCGAGTCCGGCACCAAGGCCGAGACCAAGGCGGAGACCAAGGCCGAGGCCAAGGCGGAGACCAAGGCCGAGGCCAAGGCGGAGACCAAGGCTGGGACCAAGGCTGGGACCAAGGCCGAGGCCAAGGCCGCGCCCGGCGCGCAGACGAAGCATGCGGAGGTGACCGAGGAGGCCGCTTCCGACGCCGGTCAGCCACCCGTCTTCTCCGTACGCGACCTGTGGAAGGTCTTCGGTCCGAAGGCCGGCCGCATCCCCGGCGACGCCGAACTCGGTGCGCTCTCCCCGGTCGAGCTGCGCGAGCGCACCGGCTGCACCGCCGCCGTACGCGATGTCTCCTTCGATGTGCGCAAGGGCGAGGTCTTCGTCGTCATGGGCCTCTCCGGCTCCGGCAAGTCGACGCTCGTGCGCTGTCTGACCCGGCTGATCGAGCCCACATCCGGGTCGATCGCCATCGACGGCGAGGACGTGCTGTCCATGGACACGGCGCGGCTGCGCGAACTGCGCCGCCACCGTGCGTCCATGGTCTTCCAGCACTTCGGCCTGCTGCCGCACCGCTCCGTGCTCGACAACGTCGCGTACGGCCTCGAGATCCAGGGCATGGGCAAGGCCGCCCGCCGCTCCCGGGCCGCGGACGTCATCGCCAAGGTGGGCCTCGAGGGTCTCGAACATCGCCGTCCCGGACAGCTCTCGGGCGGTCAGCAGCAGCGGGTCGGGCTTGCCCGTGCGCTTGCCGTCGACCCCGAAGTGCTGCTCTTCGACGAGCCGTTCAGCGCGCTCGACCCGCTGATCCGGCGCGATATGCAGGAGGAGGTCATCCGGCTGCACCGCGAGGAAGGCCGGACGATGATCTTCATTACGCACGATCTGAGCGAGGCGCTGAAGCTCGGCGACCGTATCGCGCTGATGCGGGACGGCCGGATCGTGCAGCTGGGCACGCCGGAGGAGATCGTGGGCTCGCCCGCCGACGACTATGTACGGGACTTCGTCCGCGATGTACCGCGCGAGCAGGTCATGACGGTGCGTACGGCGATGCGCCCGGCGGACGCCGGCGAGGCCGAGAGCGGACCGGCGCTCGCTGCCGACGCGACCGTCTTCGAGGCGATCGAGGCGGTCGCCCGCAGCGGCCGGACCGCGCGTGTCATGCAGGACGGGCGGTGCCTGGGGGTCGTCGACCACCGCGGGCTGCTGGATGTCGTGGCCGGCCTCGACCGTGGTGCCGATACGGACAAGGCGGTCGTCGCATGACGGCCGTCGTCACCGCCCCCGCCAAGGAAGCGGCCGCACCCGAACACACCCTCCGGACCCTGCTGCGCCACCGGGTCAAGGGCAAGCTTCTGCTGCTCGCCGTCGCCGCGCTGGTGCTCATACCTGTCGGCATCGCGCTGTGGGGCAGCGGCAGCTGGCCCGGCGGGCTGACGCTCGACGTCTCCGGGCCGCTCGACGACGCCAACCAGTGGGTCATCGACAACCGCGAGACCCACCCTCTTTTCCTCTACTTCCTGCTCCACTTCTCCAACACCGCCGTGGACGCCGTCGACGGGGTCTACCGGTTCCTGGACGCCATGGGCTGGCCGGGTGTCCTGGCCGCCGGTGTGCTGTTCGCCTGGCGGGCCGCCGGGCTCGGGCGGTGCGGGGTCAAGGTCGCGGCGACCGCGTTCGGGGCGTTCGCCGTGTGCGGGCTGCTCGGGATGTGGGACGCCACCCTGCTCACCATCGCGCTGATGGTCGTCGCGGTGGCCGTCGCCACGCTGCTCGGCGTGCTGATCGGTCTGGCGGCCGGGCTGTCCGACCGTTTCGACCGGGCGCTGCGGCCGGTGCTGGACACCATGCAGGTGCTGCCCGCCTTCGCGTATCTGCTGCCCTTCGTGCTGGTCTTCGGCACCGGCACGCCCGCCGCGCTCTTCTGCACGGTGATCTACGCAGCCCCGCCGATGGCCCGTCTCACGGCACTCGGACTGCGCGGCGCCGACCCCGCCGTGCTCGAGGCCTCCGCGTCGCTCGGCGCGAGCGGCTGGCAGCGGCTGCGAACGGCGAGGCTGCCGCTCGCCCGCAAGCAGATGCTCCTCGGCCTCAACCAGACGATCATGATGGCTCTCTCGATGGTCGTCATCGCGGCCCTCGTCGGCGCCGGCGGACTCGGCGAGGAGGTGTACTCGGCGCTCTCCACCGTCGACGTCGGCAAGGCGCTCGCCGCCGGCATCCCGATCGTGCTGATCGCGATCTGGCTGGACCGTACGACGGCCGCGGCAGGCGACCGTATCGGCGAGAGTGCGCCGGGCGGCGGCCTGCTGCACGGCCGGTCAGCGTGGGTGCTGGTGTTCGCCGGTGTCGTCGCCGCGGAGGCGGGGCGGCTGGCGGTCGGCAAGGCCTGGCCGGAGGGCTGGACGTACGACATCTCCACGCCCGTCAACAAGGCCCAGGACTGGATCACCGAGAACCTCTCCTCCGGCGTCCCGGTCCTCGGCGGTACGGAGGTGTGGTCGGAGCACTTCACGCTCTGGATCCTCAACCCCCTGCGCGACGCCCTGCTCTGGCTGCCGTGGTGGTCCGTACTGCTGCTGGTGGCCGCTGTGGCCTGGCTGGTCGGCACCTGGGCGACCGCGCTGACCGCCACGGTCTCGATGGCGGCGATCGGCGTACTCGGGGTCTGGGCGAAGTCGCTCGACACGCTCTCGCAGGTGCTCGCGGCGCTCGTCCTGACGCTCTTCCTGGGTGTCCTCGCGGGCATCTTCTGCGCGCGGGCCGGACGTCTGGAGCGCTGGTTGCGGCCCGTGCTCGACGCCATGCAGACCATGCCGCAGTTCGTGTATCTCATCCCGGTGGTCGCGCTGTTCGGCGTCACCCGCGCCTCGGCGATCATCGCGGCTGTCGTCTATGCGCTGCCCGCCGTCGTACGCATCACGACGCAGGGTCTGCGCGAGGTGAACCCGGCCGCGCTGGAGGCTTCCCGCTCGCTCGGCGCGTCGACCCGGCAGCAACTCCTCCAGGTGCAGCTGCCGCTCGCCCGCCCGGCGCTCCAGCTCGCCGTCAACCAGGGTGTGGTGCTGGTCCTCGCCGTGGTTGTCGTCGGCGGCCTGGTCGGCGGCGGCGCGCTCGGCTACGACGTCGTGAAGGGCCTCTCCCGGGGCGAGATGGGCATCGGGATGACAGCCGGAGTCGCGATCGTCTGCCTCGGTCTCGTACTGGACCGGATCACGCAGTCCACCACCCGCAAGACCGACTGAACCAGTCCCTCCATGCACAGGAGCACCATGCGCACCCTCCGTACCACCACCGCTGTTGTCAGTGCCCTCGGAATCCTCACTCTCAGCGCGTGCGGCGCTGCCGACACCGGCAAGAAGGACGTGGGCGGCAAGAAGTCCGTGACGCTGACCGTCCCGTCCTGGGTCGGCGCCCAGGCCAACACGGCCGTCGCCGCCTACATCCTGAAGAAGGAGCTGCGCTACACCGTCAAGACCCAGCAGATGGGCGAGGTCCTCGCCTGGGACGCGCTCTCCAAGGGCGACATCGACGCGATCATGGAGGACTGGGGGCACCCCAAGGAGGAGAAGCAGTACGTCGCGACGAAGAAGACCGTAGTCAAGGGCGGCGACCTCGGCGTCACCGGACACATCGGCTGGTTCGTGCCGAAGTACTACGCGGACAAGAACCCCGAGGTCACGGACGCCACGAAGCTCAACAAATTCGCCAAGGACTTCAAGACCGCGGAGAGCGGCGACAAGGGTGAGATCCTCGAGGGTTCGCCGGACTACGTCACCAACGACGACGCGCTCATCAAGAACCTGAAGCTGGACCTCAAGACCACCTACTCGGGCTCCGAGGCCGCGCAGATCACCGCGATGAAGAAGTACGCCAAGGAGAAGAAGCCGTTCCTGACGTACTGGTGGACCCCGCAGTGGCTGAACGCCCAGATCGACATGGTCGAGGTCAAGCTGCCGGAGTACCAGGCGGGTTGTGACGCGGACCCGAAGAAGATCGCCTGCGCCTACCCGAACACGCCGCTGCAGAAGTACTTCAACGCCGACTTCGCCAAGAACGGCGGCGAGGCGGCGGAGTTCCTGAGGAACTTCAAGTGGACGACCGCGCAGCAGAACGAGGTCGCGCTGATGATCGCCGGCGAGAAGATGTCGCCGGAGGCGGCGGCCGAGAAGTGGGTCAAGGCGAACGAGTCGACCTGGAAGGCCTGGCTCCCGAAGAAGTAGCCTCAGAAACCCCTCAACTCTCTTGAGGGGAAGGGGTCCTGCGACCGAACATCCATACATGTTCGGACTCCGGAAGCAAGAACTCAACGTACTCGTACTGCGTGACGCGGACGGCATCGCCGATGCCGTCCGCGCCGCGTTGGACACTGCTACGCCCGAGGAACGCCCGGGCCTCGAGCGGGCGGCCGCCCTCGTCGCCGAGGCCGCGGCCGCATCGGACGCCGAGCTGCGGGGTCGCTGGGTGCGCGGGCAGCTGGCCGCGGCGGGCATCGAAGGGCCGGCCGACTCGATCACCGCGATCAAGGCGCTGCGCCAGGCCGAGCGGCAGCTGAGTCTCTTCTCGGCGTTGACCCTGGCGAAGGACGCGGAGGCGACCAGGCCGGGAGCCGGTCAGACCGGCCTGGCGGACCAGGCCGGTTAGTCCGCGCGCTCTGTGCCCTGAGTGCCCTGAGTGCCCTGAGTGCCCTGAGTGCCTTGTGGTGCGCTCCGCGCGCAGGCTCTCGGCGATGGTCCGTACCGCCGCCATCGCCTTCCTGTGCAGACCGGGCCCGAAGGTGATCCGGGTCGCGCCGAGGCGGCCCAGCTCGGCGACACCCGGACTGCCCGGCAGCGGCCCGACATTGATGGGGCCTTCGATCTCCTCGCGCAGCAACGGGAGTTGCTCCGGAGGTACGGCGAACGGATAGACACAGTCCGCCCCGGCCGCGACATAGAGCCGCGCCCGGGTGATCGCCTCCGCGGGGTCGCTCACGCCGCGAAGGAACGAGTCGACCCGGGCGTTGATGAACAGCCGGTCGCCCGCCTCCGCCCGTACCTCCGCCAGCCAGTCCGCGTGCCGCTGCGGGTCCTTGAGCGCTTTCGTGGACGGGTCGGAGTCCTCCAGGTTGCAGCCGACCGCGCCGGTGTCGAGGATCCGGGCCACCAGTTCCTTCGGAGACAGGCCGTAGCCGGCTTCGACGTCCGCGGAGACGGGGACGTCCACCGAGCGGGCGATACGGGTGACGGCCGCGAACATCTCGTCCGCGGGCGTCTGCCCGTCCTCGTATCCGAGTGCGGCCGCGACACCGGCGCTCGGGGTGGCCAGCGCGGGGAAGCCCGCGTCCGCGAAGACGCGGGCACTGGCCGCGTCCCAGGGGCCGGGCAGGACCAAGGGATCGCCGGGCGAACGGCCGTGGTGCAGGGCGCGGAAGACGGTCACGGTCATTTCTCCTGGACCTCCTGGGACCTTCTGGATCTCCTGGACCTTCTGGTTCTCCCGGATCTCCCCCGGGCAGTGGGCGGCGGTCAGTGCTTGAACTGGCCGGGCGTGTAGTGGCCGGGGACCAGGCGGGTCGACACGCCGATGCGGTTCCAGGCGTTGATGACCGTGATCGCGGAGATCAGCTGGGCCAGCTCCTTCTCGTCGAAATGCTTCGCGGCGTTCTCGTAGACCTCGTCCGTCACAAAGCCGTCGGTCAGGACGGTCACGGCCTCCGTCAGCTCGATCGCCGCGATCTCCTTCTCGGTGTAGAAGTGCCGCGACTCCTCCCACGCGCTGAGCTGGATGATCCGCTCCACCGACCCGCCCGCCGCGAGGGCGTCCTTGGTGTGCATATCGAGGCAGAAGGCGCAGTGGTTGATCTGCGAGGCGCGGATCCTCACCAGCTCGAGGAGGACCGGGTCGACGCCCTGCCGGGCGGCCGCGTCCAGCTTGGCCATGGCCTTGTAGACCTCGGGGGCGAGCTGTCCGATCTGGAGACGGGGGGTGTGCTCGTGGGCGTAGGACGTGTTCCCGTTCGTCGTCATAGTGACGACGGTACGCGGCTGGTGGCACAGGAGTATGGTCCACTTCCATGACGGATTCCTGGGCCACTTTCGGTGCCGATCTGCATGTCGAGGTGCGCGGCTCCGGGCTGCGATCGGGCCTGATGGACGCGTTGCGGGAGGCCGTGCGCACCGGGCGGCTGGCGCCCGGGACCAGGCTGCCGTCCTCGCGCTCGCTCGCCGTCGACCTGGGCATCGCCCGTAATACCGTCGCCGACGCGTACGGGGAGCTGGTCGCCGAAGGGTGGCTCACGGCGCAGCAGGGCTCGGGGACGCGGGTGGCCAGACGAGCCGCGCCGAGGAAACCGCAGGCGGGCGTGGTCAGAGCCCGGCCGCCCCACCGCCGCCCCACCTACAGCTTGCATGCCGGCACCCCCGACCTGGCCTCCTTTCCGCGCGCGGAGTGGCTGAAGGCGGCTCGCCGGGCGCTGACCGCCGCGCCCCACGAGGCCTTCGGATACGGCGATTCACGCGGGCGCATCGAGCTGCGGACCGTACTGGCCGACTATCTGGCACGGGCGCGCGGTGTGTACGCGGACCCCGAGCGCATCGTCATCTGCTCCGGCTTCGTACACGGGCTGATGCTGATGGGGAAGGTACTGAGACAGCGGCGGGTGCGGGAGGTCGCCGTCGAGTCGTACGGGCTCGATGTGCACTGGAACCTGCTGACCGAGGCGGGTCTGCGAACGCCTGCGCTGCCCTTCGACGAACTGGGTTCGCAGACGGGTGAGTTGGCTGCGCTGCGCGGGGTGGGCGCCGTGCTGATGACGCCCGCGCACCAGTTCCCGATGGGGGTTCCGCTCCACCCCGACCGGCGCGCGGCCGCCGTCGACTGGGCGCGCGGGTCGGGCGGGCTGATCCTGGAGGACGACTACGACGGGGAGTTCCGCTACGACCGGCAGCCGGTGGGCGCGCTCCAGGGCCTGGACCCGGAGCGGGTGGTCTATATGGGCACGGCGAGCAAATCGCTGGCGCCGGGGCTGCGGCTCGCCTGGATGGTGCTGCCCGACGAACTGGTCGGGGAGGTCATCGAGGCGAAGGGCTCCGTCGACTGGGTGTCGAGTGCGCTGGACCAACTGACGCTCGCGGAGTTCATCGCCTCGGGCGCGTACGACCGCCATGTTCGGGGAATGCGGCTGCGCTACCGCAGAAGGCGCGACCAGCTCGTCCGGGCGCTGGCGGAGCGTGCGCCGGACATCCGGGTCAGCGGCATCGCCGCCGGGCTGCACGCGGTGCTCGAACTGCCGCCGGGCACGGAGGGCTCCGTGATCCAGGCGGCGGCGTGGCAGGGCCTGGCGGTGGAGGGTGTTTCGCGCTTCCGCCACAAGGACGCGCCGACGGGGAGGGACGCGCTGGTGGTGGGGTATGCGACGCCGGCGGACAGCGGCTGGGCGGGGGCACTGGACGCGCTGTGCCGGGCGCTGCCGTGAGACGCACCTGGGGACAAGCCCGTCCGGCGTTCGAGGACATGCGGCCGAAGGTCGCCTACGGGGGTCTGGGGGCTTGCCCCCAGTTACGGGAAGGGCGGGTAGGGGGACAGCCCCGCTCAGGGGGCCGCAGCCTCGGGTGCCTCCGAAGGCGCGGGCGGCTCGCCGAACCGTGCCAGAGCCAACGCACCCGCAACCGCCACCACGAACCCCGTGACTGCCAGCCACGCCAGGCCCTCGCGGGTCCGGTCGCCGAGCCACACCACGCCCACCAGCGCCGGGCCGATCGTCTCGCCGATCACCATGCCCGCCGTGGCCGTCGTCACCGAGCCGCGCTGCAGGGCGGAGGTGAGCAGCAGGAACGCCGCGCCGCCGCCGAGCAGCAGTGCGTACAGGGCCGGGTTGGTGAGGACCTCGGGCAGGGAGACCGTGTCGATCAGGCGGACCGCGACCTCGACCACCCCGAAGCCGAAGCCCGCGCCGAGGCCGAGGACCAGGGCGCGCGGCTTGTCGGGGAGGCGGCCCGCGACCGCGCCGACGAGGAGTACGGCGAGCGCGACGCCGAGCATCGCCCAGGCCAGCGCGGGCGATCCGGCGCGGTCGCCCTCCTCGCCCGATGAGAGGCCCAGCATGGCCAGACCCGCGCAGACCACGGCCACCGCGGCCCATTCGGTCCGGCTCAGACGGACATCGAGGAGGCGGGCGGCGACCACGGCGGTGACCGCGAGGCTGGCGGCGAGCGCCGCGCCGACGGCGTAGATGGGGATGGAGCGCAGCGCGACGATCTGAAGGACGAAGCCGAGGGCGTCCAGGGCGAGTCCGGCGACATAGCGCCACTGGCGCAGCGCCCGCAGCAGCAGCGCCGGGTCGACACCGGAGCCGGTGCCGGGTTCAGCGGCGCGGGCGGCGACGGCCTGGAGGACGGAGGCCGTGCCGTAGCAGACCGCCGAACCGAGTGCGCAGATCATCCCAAAGAGCACAGAGCGACTGTAGATGAACCACAGATGAGAAGGGCTGGTGGACCCGGGCTGACAGCCGCGCGGGGCGGCCCTCTAGTCTGTCCGGCGATCTACTGGCTTGATTCGAACGGGGGCGACCGGCTGATGGCACGACGCAGGCTGAGGTCGAGCACGGTGGTGCTCGGCGGCATGGGGGTGCTCGCGGCGACGCTGACGGCGTGCAGCTCGGAGCCGGACGAGCGGTGTGTCGATCCGGTGACCTACGAAGTGCTGCCGGACTACAAGTGCGACGGCGACAGCGACGGACACAGCAGCTCCGGCAGGTACTACTACGGCGGCAGGGTGAGCGGTGGCCGGGCCGACGGGGGCAGCTTCGACAGGACTGCCGTCGACAGCGGCGGCTTCGGCGGCTCCAGCTCCGGCGGCGGCTGAGTACGGGGCATACAGAGCATGAAGCGTCACATCATCGAGCCCCGCCCCGGCTGGCAGCAGATCGTCGAGGAACAGGGCCTCATCTACCCGCTCACCCGCTACCCGGACGGCTCGCTGCGCCCGTACTGGGACGAGAGCGCGTACTACGAATTCTCGCTGCCCGAGGTCGAGGCGCTGGAAGAGGTCGTCGAGGAACTGCACGCCATGTGCCTGGCCGCGGCCGCGCACATCGTCCAGCACGACCGCTTCGCCGACCTCGGCATCACCGACCCGAGACTCGCCTCGCTGATAGGCGAGTCCTGGCGGAGGCGGGATGAACTCCCCTCCGTCTACGGCCGGTTCGATCTGCGCTACGACGGCACCGGCCCGGCCAAGATGCTGGAGTACAACGCCGACACCCCCACCTCCCTGGTCGAGGCCGCCAGCCCGCAGTGGTTCTGGATGGAGGACCGCTTCCCCGGCGCCGACCAGTGGAACTCCCTCCATGAACGCCTCGTCGACGCCTGGAAGCGCCAGGTGCCGCTGCTTCCGCCCGGGCCGCTGCACTTCGTCCACTCCGACGGCGACGAGCTGGGCGAGGACCTGATGACGGTCGCGTATCTGCGCGAGACCGCCGAGCAGGCCGGCCTCGTCACCGAGGCACTGTCCGTCGAACGGATTGGCTGGGACCGGCTGTCCGGTCGCTTCGTGGACGACCGGCTGCGCTTCATCCGCAGCTGCTTCAAGCTCTATCCGTGGGAGTGGCTGGCCACCGACCGCTTCGGACCGTACGTCCTCGACACCCTGGACAACGGCGGCGGCACCGGCACCACCTGCTGGATCGAGCCCGCGTGGAAGATGCTGCTCTCCAACAAGGCGCTGCTGGCGATCCTCTGGGAGCTCAATCCGGGCCACCCGAATCTGCTGCCCGCCTATCTCGACGGGCCACGTGAACTCGCCGCGGAGCGCGGTTACGTGGCCAAGCCGCTGCTCGGCCGCGAGGGCGCCGGAGTCACCATCCACGAGCCGGGTGCCGAGCCCCTACTGCGCGATGAGCCGTGCTGTTACCAGGAGTTGGCCCCGCTGCCCGATTTCGACGGCAACCGTGTGGTGCTCGGCGCATGGGTCGTCGGGGACGAGGCGGCGGGGCTCGGCATCCGGGAATCGGCGGGGCTGGTCACGGACGAGTACGCCCGCTTCCTGCCCCACGTCATCCTCTAGCCCGGTCCGAACGGTCCGAACGGTCCGAACGGTCCGAACGGTCCGAACGGGCCGCTCAGCCCTCCAGTACGGCTCTGAGCTGGTCCAGGCCCCAGTCCAGATCCTCCTTGCTGATCACCAGCGGCGGGGCGATCCGGATCGTCGAGCCGTGGGTGTCCTTGACCAGGACCCCGCGGTCCATCATCTTCTCGGAGATCTCCCGGCCGGTGCCGTGGCTCGGCACGATGTCGACGCCGGCCCACAGCCCGCGGCCGCGCACCGCCTCCACCGCGCCGCCGCCCGTCAACAGGCCCAGCTCGTGGTGGAGATGGTCGCCCAGCTCGGTGGCGCGCTGCTGGAACTCGCCGGTGCGCAGCATCGCGATCACCTCCAGAGCCACCGCGCAGGCCAGCGGATTGCCGCCGAAGGTCGAGCCGTGCTCCCCGGGCCTGTAGACGCCGAGCACCTCGGCGGAGGAGACGACCGCCGACACCGGAACGACGCCGCCGCCCAGCGCCTTGCCCAGCACATACATGTCCGGCACGACGTTCTCGTGCTCGCAGGCGAAGGTCCGGCCGGTTCGCCCGAGGCCCGACTGGATCTCGTCCGCGATGAAGAGGATGTTCCGCTCGCGGGTCAGCTCCCGCACCCTCGAGAGGTACCCGGCCGGCGGCACCAGCACCCCGGCCTCGCCCTGGATCGGCTCCAGCAGCAGGGCCACGGTGTTCTCGGTCAGCGCCGCGCTCATCGCGGTCAGGTCCCCGTACGGAACGATCTCGAAGCCCGGGGTGTAGGGACCGAAGTCCGCTCGTGCCTCCGGATCCGTCGAGAAGCTGATCACCGTCGTCGTACGGCCGTGGAAGTTGTTGGCCGCGACGACGATCTTCGCCATGTTGTCCGGGACGCCCTTGACCCGGTAGCCCCATTTCCGGGCGGTCTTCACGGCGGTCTCCACCGCCTCCGCCCCGGTGTTCATCGGCAGCACCATCTCCATGCCGCACAACTCGGCGAGCTGTGTACAGAAGTCGGCGAACCGGTCGTGATGGAAGGCACGGGAGGTGAGCGTGACTCTCTCCAGCTGTGCCTTGGCGGCGTCGATGAGACGACGGTTTCCGTGACCGAAGTTGAGCGCCGAGTACCCGGCGAGCATGTCGAGGTAGCGGCGCCCCTCGACATCGGTCATCCAGGCGCCCTCCGCCGTGGCGACGACGACGGGCAGAGGGTGGTAGTTGTGCGCGCTGTGAGCCTCCGCCGAGGCAATGGCACTCTCCGTTGTGGACACGGGATCTCCGTTCAGTAGAGACAAGCCGTCCGGTGTGGGGCGGGGTGGTGCCCCTGTTTCTATCGTCGCTCGCATGGTGGACTAAGAAACCTTGCTGTGGGGCGTGGCCGCTAGGCTGGGTATCACGCACGGCGACTGGCGTACGGGGAAGTGACCTCGAGGGAACCGCGCGCGGAAGATCACACGAGGTGCCGCCCGCCTGGGTACTCCGGGACACATCCCATCCGGGTGCTGCCCGCCCCTCGCCTCAGGCCGAGGGGACCCACGAGCCGCACCCCGGGACCACGACCGAGCAACGGATCGCCCCGGAGGACACCATGACGCTTCCCCTGCCGCACCCCGCACTCGCCGCCACCGACCCGGAACTGGCGGGCCTCGTCGCCGCCGAGGAACAGCTCCAGGCAGAGACGCTCCGGCTGATCCCCAGCGAGAACTATGTCTCCCGGGCCGTACTGGAAGCCTCCGGCACGGTCCTGCAGAACAAATACAGCGAGGGCTACCCCGGCCGCCGCTACTACGAGGGCCAGCAGAACATCGACCAGGTCGAGCGGCTCGCCATTGCCCGCGCCAAGGCCCTCTTCGGCGTTGAGCACGCCAATGTCCAGCCCTACTCCGGCTCTCCTGCCAACCTCGCCGTCTATCTCGCCTTCGCCGATCCCGGCGACACCGTGATGGGCATGGCCCTGCCGATGGGCGGCCATCTCACCCACGGCTGGGGCGTCTCCGCCACCGGCACTTGGTTCCGCGGCGTCCAGTACGGCGTACGCCATGACACGGGCCTCATCGACTTCGACGAGGTGCGCGAACTCGCCCTCAAGGAGCGCCCGAAGCTCATCTTCTGCGGTGGCACCGCGCTGCCCCGCACCATCGACTTCGCCGCCTTCGCGGAGATCGCCCGCGAGTCCGGCGCCGTCCTGGTCGCCGATGTCGCGCATATCGCGGGCCTGATCGCGGGCGGCGCCCATCCCTCCCCCGTGCCGCACGCCGACGTGATCTCCACAACCACCCACAAGACCCTGCGCGGGCCCCGCGGCGCGATGCTGATGTCCCGCGAGGAGCACGCCAAGGCGATCGACAAGGCGGTCTTCCCCGGACTCCAGGGCGGCCCGCACAACCAGACCACCGCGGCCATCGCGGTCGCCCTGCACGAGGCTGCCCAGCCCTCCTTCCGTACCTATGCGCAGTCGGTCGTCGCCAACGCCAAGGCGCTTGCCGAGGAGCTGCTCGCCCGCGGCTTCGACCTGGTCTCCGGCGGTACCGACAACCACCTGATCCTGATGGACCTCACCCCCAAGGACGTGCCCGGCAAGGTGGCGGCGAAGGCCCTCGACCGGGCCGGGATCGTCGTCAACTACAACACCGTCCCGTACGACCCGAGGAAGCCCTTCGACCCCTCCGGCGTACGCATCGGCACCCCCTCCCTCACCTCCCGCGGCCTCGGTACGCAGCACATGGCCGCCGTCGCCGACTGGATCGACCGTGGTGTCACCGCGGCCGGCACGGGCGACGAGGACGCGCTGGGCGACATCCGGTCCGAGGTCGCCGAGCTGATGGCCGCGTTCCCGGCGCCCGGACTGTCCGCCTAGCGCGGTCAGCGAGTGAGCTTTACCGGTGACCGCGATGGTCGGCCCCAGGAGGTCCGGCCGGGAGTCGGGTCGTCCTCAATCGCCGGACAGGCTCGAAAGCAATCCTGTCCGGCGTGCTCGCCCGGACAGGCGCCCAGCTGTCGAGCAGCTCCTGACGGGGGCCGGTCTCCGGCGTGCCGCCGCCCCGCCCGAACGGCGGGCGCGCAGCCGTGAGGCCACCGGCCTCAGTACCAGCGCCAGCACCGCCCCGGCCGCGAGCCCCGGTATCGCCCACCACCGATCCGTGGTGCTGTCACCGGCGGCCGCCGCCGTGGGCTGCCGCCGCTCCTCCTGCGGTGGAGTGGCGGCTTCGGAGCTCCCGCCCCGGGCATACTTCCCCCAGCCGACGCCCGGTTCGGACCGTCCGCACCGCGTCCGCGTCACCTCTTCTACACCGCTCGCCCCCGCCAGGTTCCCGTTCCGGGACGATCAGTCTTCAGGGCGTGGACTCCGCGATCTCCTTGGCGCGCGGCAGCGATGCCACGCCTTCGAGCCGCAGCGTCGTCCGCTCGTCCGCCGCCATCCACAGCAGCGTGGCACCCGCCGTGCGCTCGGCCTCGATCCACCCGTCACCCTGGGCGCCGGTCAGCCGGAACCGCAGCAGATGCGGCTCGGCGAACCACAGGCCGCTCCCGCCGCTCAGCGTCACCCACTCAGGCGTGAGCCGTGCCTCCTTGATGAAGCCGAGGTCGAGCTTCGCCGGGAACTCGTCCAGCCGTATCGTCCGACCCCCCTCGCTCCAGCACAGACTCACGACCGACCGGCCCCCGGGCCCCGTGGTCACCGAGACCGCGTCCGGCTCGCCGAGCCCGCCCGGCACCCGCGCCCGGAAGCCGACGCGCCGCTCCGCCTCCGCCGGGGACACCGGGGCGTGGCACCACGGCACCTGCCCCTCGGCCCGTGGCGGTGTCGACGGGTCGTACCGCACTTCCACCCCGCCGAAGCCGAACCAGTCCGCCACCGTCGCCCGCACCGGGGGCGTGAGCACCAGCACCACCGCGACCCCGGAGAGGGTGACCGTCAGTGCCCGCCACCGCCTGCGCGTCCAGTGCCTGAACCGCTCGGCCCGCCCTGGCCCGGCGGGCACGGGCACCGCCTCGGCGAGGAGCTGCGCCAGCACCCGCTCCGCCATCGTCTCGCCGTCGACGTCCGGGATCCCGATCCCGCGCCCCAGCCCTCGCAGCTCCTCACGCAAGGCCTCGCGCTCCTCGCCAGGACGATCCTCGTCACTCATGCTCCTCACCTCCCTTCGTCGGCAGAAGCCCCGGAAGGAGCCGCTCCAGCTTGCGCAGCGCGCGGTTCAGCCTCGACTTCACCGTGCCCCGCGGCCAGCCCAGCGCCTCGGCAGTCTCCGCTTCGTCCATCTCCAGCAGATACCGGTAGGTGACGACCTGCCGCTGCTGCTCACTCAGCCTGTCCAGCGCCGCCCGCAGCAGCGCGCTCCGCTCCCGCGCCACGGCTGCCACCGCCGGATCCGCGGATTCCGGTATCAGCGGCTCTGAGCCGAGCAGCAGCGCCTCCCGCCCGGCGAGCGCCCGCAGCCGCACGGCGGAGCGCACTGTGTTCCTCGTCTCATTGACCACGATCCGCAGCAGCCAGGGACGGAAGGCCGCGCCGTCCCGGAACCGCCCCAGCGACTGGTACGCCTTGAGGAAGGCGCTCTGCACCACATCCTCCGCATCCGCACCCGCCCCGAAGGCCACAGCCGCCCTCAGCGCGACATTCGTATGGGCGCGCACCAGCTCCGCGTACGCCTCCGGCTCTCCGGCGCGCACCCGTGAGATCACCGCGGCCTCGTCAACGACGATGCCGCCCCCCTCTTCGACGGCGCGGCCCCCCTCCAGCGTCCCCTCGCGCTTGGTCACACCTTTCATACACCGGCGGCCGGGGATCGGTTCCACACCTGAGAGAATGATGAGCATGGCCTCTGATCGACCCCGCGCGCTCTCCGGTATCCAGCCCACCGCAGGCTCGTTCCACCTCGGGAACTACCTCGGTGCGATCCGCCAGTACGTGGCGCTGCAAGAGACCCACGACGCGTTCTACATGGTCGTGGACCTGCACGCGATCACCATGCCGCAGGACCCCGCCGAGCTGCGTGCCAACACCCGGCTCGCCGCCGCCCAGCTGCTCGCCGCCGGACTCGACCCCGAGCGCTGCACCCTCTTCATCCAGAGCCATGTCCCCGAGCACGCCCAGCTCGGCTGGATCATGAACTGCCTCACCGGCTTCGGCGAGGCCTCCCGGATGACCCAGTTCAAGGACAAGTCCGCCAAGCAGGGCGCCGACCGCGCCACCGTCGGCCTCTTCACGTATCCGATCCTGCAGGTCGCGGACATCCTGCTCTATCAGGCCAACGCCGTCCCGGTCGGCGAGGACCAGCGCCAGCACATCGAGCTCACCCGTGACCTCGCCGAGCGTTTCAACACCCGCTTCGGCGACACCTTCACCGTCCCGGCGCCGCACATCGTCAAGGAGGTCGCGAAGATCTACGACCTCCAGGACCCGTCGATCAAGATGAGTAAGTCGGCCTCCACGCCCAAGGGCCTGATCAACCTGCTCGACGAGCCCAAGGTGACCGCCAAGAAGGTAAAGAGCGCGGTCACCGACACCGACACCGTCATCCGGTTCGACCCCGTGAACAAGCCGGGCGTCTCCAACCTCCTCACCATCCACTCCACCCTCACCGGCAAGACCGTCGCCGAGCTCGAGGCGGAGTACGAGGGCAAGATGTACGGTGCGCTCAAGACGGATCTTGCCGAGATCATGGTGGACTTCGTCACACCGTTCCGGAGCCGTACGCAGGAATATCTGGACGACCCCGAGACGCTTGACTCCATCCTGGCCAAGGGTGCGGAGAAGGCCCGCGCGGTCGCCGCCGAGACCCTGGCCGCCGCATACGACAAGGTGGGCTTCCTTCCCGCCAAACATTGAGCGGACACTGATTCCGTGCTGAGTCATCACTGAATCAGCACTGTGTCCAAGGACTCTGGCCACACCTACGGTGCAGCCGCCACACTGGCGGCTGCACAACACCTAGCTACCGACGACTGAGGAGAACGACGTGGGGACCGTAACGCTCGGCGTTTCGATCGCGGTCCCGGAGCCTTACGGCAGCCTGCTCCAGGAGCTGCGCGCGGGCTTCGGGGATCCCGCCGCGCACGGCATTCCCACGCACGTCACGCTCCTCCCGCCCACCGTGGTCGAGGCCGACGCCCTGCCCGCGATCGAGGCGCATCTCGCCGAGGTCGCACGCTCCGGCCGGCCGTTCCCGATGCGGCTCTCCGGCACCGGGACATTCCGTCCGCTCTCGCCCGTCGTCTTCGTCCAGGTCGCCGAGGGCGCGGCGGCCTGCACCTGGCTGCAGAAGCGGGTGCGGGACGCCTCCGGGCCGCTCGTGCGCGAGCTGCAGTTCTCGTACCACCCGCATGTGACCGTGGCACACGGCATCGCCGATGAGGCGATGGACCGGGCCTACGAAGAGCTCTCGGACTACGAGGCGGCGTGGACCTGCGCCTCCTTCGCCCTGTACGAGCAGGGCGCGGACGGCGTGTGGCGCAAGCTCAACTCGTACGCCTTCGGTGGCGGGGTCGCGGCCGTGCCGGCCCAGGGCGCCCCGATCGACGAGCCCGCCACCACCATCTGACCCGAGCGTCCGGCCCGGCCGTCCGGCCCACCGTGCCCCGTGCCCCTTCCTTGCCCTGTGGACCGATACCCGCGAAGCCGTCAGACGGGCAGCCGGCGGAAGACCGGCCTCGGTACATGCCGCAGCACCGACATCACCATACGCAGCGCCCCCGGCACCCACACCATCTCCGACCTGCGCCGCAGCCCCTGTTCGATGGCCGCGGCGACTGCGTCCGGCGTGGTGGCGAGAGGTGCCTCGGCCAGCCCCGCCGTCATTTTCGTCCGTACGAATCCGGGGCGTACGACCATCACATGCACCCCCGTCCCGTGCAGCGCGTCACCCAGACCCTGTGCGAACGCGTCCAGGCCGGCCTTGCTGGAGCCGTAGATGAAGTTGGCGCGGCGGGCCCGCTCGCCCGCGACCGACGACAGCACCACGATCGAGCCGTGCCCCTGGGCCTGCAGCGCGCCCGCGCACACCAGCGAGGCCGAGACCGCCCCCGTGAAATTGGTCTGCGCGACCCGGACCGCCGCCAGGGGCTCGGCCTCGTCGTTCGCCTGGTCGCCGAGGACGCCGAAGGCGAGCAGCACCATGTCGATGTCGCCCTCCGCGAAGACCTTGCCCAGTGCCGGCTCGTGCGCGGCGGGGTCGAGGGCGTCGAAGGCGACGGTGTGCACGTCCGCGCCGAGCGTGCGCAGCTCGGCCGCGGCGGTCTCCAGGTCCGGCGAGGGGCGGCCTGCCAGCCAGACCGTACGAGTGCGGCGGGCGATGAGCCTGCGGGCGGTGGCCAGGCCGATCTCCGACGTACCGCCGAGGACGAGCAGGGACTGCGGGGTGCCGAAGGCGTCCTTCATGACAGGGGCTCCTCAAGGTCGGAGGGAGAGGGCAGGGCAGGGCAGGGGGCAGATGACAGGAGGCGGGCAGCGGGTGCGGGGCCTTGGACGCCGGACGGGCCGGAAGGCTGCCGCAGCCGGGGGTCACAGGGCCAGACGCCTCGACAGGTCCGAGACGAAGACGCCGCTCGGGTCCGCCTCGGCCCGTAGCGCGCGGAATTCGGGCAGTCGCGGGTACATCTCGGCGAGCAGTTCCGGGCGCAGCCGGGAGTCCTTCGCGAGATAGACCCGGCCGCCCGCCGACGCGACTTCCTCGTCCAGCTCGTCCAGGAACGCGCCGAGGCCCGGCAGCCCGGCCGGGATGTCCAGAGCGAGCGTCCAGCCGGGCATCGGGAAGGACAGCCACCCCGGGTCGCCCTCGCCGAACCGCTTCAGCACCGCCAGGAACGAGGGGCAGCCACGCCGCGAGATGCGCCGCACGATCCGGCGCAGCGCCTCCTCCTGCCCGTGGCCGACCACGAACTGGTACTGGACGAAGCCGCCGCGCCCGTAGATCCGGTTCCAGTGCGGGACGCCGTCCAGGGGATGGAAGAAGGTCGAGATCTTCTGCAGCTCGCCGGTCCGCTGCCGCGGCGCCTTGTGGTACCAGAGCGCGTTGAAGAGCCCGACGGCGCCTCGTCCCAGCAGGCCGCCCGGTACGAAGCCGGGGGCGGCCGGCAGCTGTCCCGGGCGGAATGCGAGGGGCGTGCGCCGGGCGCGCGGAGGAAGCGCGTCCAGCGGTGCGTGCTCCCCGTAGGTGAGGACCGAGCGTCCCAGCGCACGGCCGCGCGCGAGGAGGTCGATCCAGGCGACCGAGTACCGGTGGCGATGATCGGTGGTGGTGAGCCTGGCCATCAGATCGTCGAGGTTCGTGGTCCGTTCGGTATCGACGGACATCAGCGAGGTCTCGACCGGATGGAGCTGGACGGTTGCCGAGAGGATCACCCCGGTCAGTCCCATGCCGCCCGCTGTCGCGTTGAAGAGGTTGGTGCCGGGGACGACGTCTTGGATCTCGCCGTCGGCGGTGAGCAGCTCCAGCGACCGTACATGTCGGGAGAAGGCTCCTGAGACATGGTGGTTCTTGCCATGGATGTCGGCACCGATCGCGCCGCCCACCGTGACATAGCGGGTCCCCGGCGTCACCGGCACGAACCAGCCGAGCGGCAGGAGCACCTCCATCAGCCGGTGCAGGCTCACGCCCGCGTCGCACACGACGAGGCCCGCCTCCGTGTCGACGGTACGGATCCGGTCCAGCGCGGTCATGTCGAGTACGGATCCGCCCGCGTTCTGCGCCGCGTCGCCGTACGCCCGACCGAGCCCGCGGGCGATGCCGCCGCGCGCCCCGCACATCCGTACCGCTGCCGCGGCCTCCGCGGGCGTACGGGGCCGCAGCAGACGGGAGGTCGTCGGGGCGGTCCGGCCCCAACCGGTGACGGACACGAACTCGGCACTGAGCATGCCCTTGACCGTATAGCCGCTTATTACCTCTTTGCTCTGTATGTCCCTGGACTCGCCGAAATGGGTGATTAAACGAGTGTCATACAAGATGGGCGTGAAAGTGGGCCGTTCGCCGAGAAGAGTCGCCCCTGGCTCATGAGAAGGGGTGGCGAAGGCATATGGGATACGTCGACTGTGCGGCCGTCGACCGGCGGCTGCTGGCGGCGATGCGCGACTGCGGCAGCGAGCCGCGCGTGGCCGCGGTCGCCCGAGCGCTCTCCTTCACCGGCGAGCACGGCGCGCTCTGGCTCGTCGCCGGGCTCGCGGGCGCGGCGGCCGACCGGGAGCGGCGCGGGGTATGGCTGCGTGCCACGACCCTGGTGGGCGCGGCCCATCTGGCGAGCATGGGCCTCAAGCGCCTGGTACGCCGCCCCCGACCCGAACTCCCGGCTCGCGAGCCCCTCGTGCGCACCATGGGAGGTCTCTCCTTTCCCAGCTCGCACGCCGCCGCGGCCGCCGCGGCCGCCGTCGCCTTCGGTGCGGTGCGACCCGCCGGGCGTCGGCTGGCGCCGCCACTGGCTGCCGTGATGTGCGTGTCCCGCCTGGTCGCCGGCGTCCACTATCCGACGGACATCGCCGCGGGCGCCGTGCTCGGCGGACTCACCGCGAGACTGGGCGCGGCCTGGATGATGCGCCCCCTCGCGAGAGCGGCGGAACTCACCACAGTGGCCGCAGGAGCGGTGGGGGGAGGGCGCGATGACTGAGCGCAGCACTGCGCTGCTGGACCGGCAGGAGCGGCCCACGCCACCTCGGGCCGTAAGCCTGCCCGTCGGCCTGATCAGGACCGCCCGGCCGCGCCAGTGGGTCAAGAACGTGCTCGTCATGGCCGCGCCCGCCGCCGCCGGAGAGCTGGTTTCGCGGCACACCGCCGTCCACATGGCCATCGTCTTCGCCGTCTTCACGGCGGCCGCGGCAGCCGTCTACCTGATCAACGACGCCCGGGACGCCGAGGCCGACCGCGCGCACCCCGCCAAATGCCGGCGGCCCGTCGCCGCCGGGGACGTACCGGCGGCCCTTGCCTACACGATCGGCGCACTCCTCGCCGGCGCCGCGATCGCCGGCGCCGTCACGCTGTGCAATCCCATGACCGGCGCGCTGATCACCGCGTATCTGTCGATGCAACTCGCGTACTGCGTCTGGCTCAAGCATGTTCTGGTCATCGACCTGGTCGTCGTCACCACCGGGTTCCTGATGCGCGCGATGATCGGCGGGGTCGCGCTCGGCATCCCCCTGTCCCGGTGGTTCCTGATCACCACCGGCTTCGGCGCGCTCTTCATCGTGGCGGCCAAGCGGTACTCGGAAGCGGTGCAGATGGAGGGCGGCAAGGGCGTGACCCGGGCGCTGCTGAACGAGTACACGACCGGATATCTGCGCTTCGTCTGGCAGCTCGCGGCCGGTGTCGCCGTGCTCGCCTACTGCTTGTGGGCGATGGAGAGCGGCGGCGTGGCCGGCCGGGCGCTGCTGCCCTGGCGGCAGCTGTCGATGATCGCGTTCATCCTGGCGGTGCTGCGGTACGCGGTCTTCGCGGACCGGGGTACGGCCGGCGCGCCTGAGGACGTCGTGCTGCGCGATCCGGCGCTCGCCGTCATCGGGCTGGTGTGGGCGGCGATGTACGGACTGGCCGTCGCCGACCTGTGAGCGGCCATTCGTCCGGCTGCGCGGGCCCCTTCGGCCGGGCCCCGCTCGCCGCGAAGGCCCGCTCGTTCCTCGCGGGACGCACCGTCGCGTCGGCATGGCCCTCGCCACCTGCCTGCGATTCTGGGCGACCCGGACGCTGGTATTCGGTGTGGAGGGTACGCGTACGACATGGACTGGCTGACCAAGCTCCCCGTCATCGGCCCGCTCGTGGCCGGGCTGATGCGCACGCACGCCTGGCGTTCGTACGAGACGCTCGACCGGGTGCACTGGACGCGACTCGCCGCCGCGATCACCTTCATCAGCTTTCTCGCGCTCTTCCCGCTGATCACCGTCGCCGCGGCGATCGGCGCCGCGCTGCTCGGCAAGGAGCAGCTGGCCAAGATGGAGAACAAGCTCAGCGAGCAGGTGCCCGGTATCTCGGACCAGCTCGACCTCAACTCCCTGGTCACCAACGCGGGCACGGTCGGGCTTGTCGCGGGCGCGCTGCTGCTCTTCACCGGCATCGGCTGGATCGGCTCGCTGCGGGAATGTCTGCGCGCCGTCTGGGAGCTGGACGACGAGGAGGAGGGCAACCCCGTCCTGCGCAGGCTGAAGGACGCGGGTGTGCTGCTCGGGCTCGGCGCGACCGCGCTCGCCTCGTTCGCCGCCTCCGCGCTCGGCTCCACCGCCGTCGGCTGGAGTGCCGACCGGCTCGGCATCGACGAGGGCGGAGCCGGCGGCGTACTGCTGCAGATCGCGGCACTCGTGGTCGGCGTCGTCGCCGACTTCCTGATTCTGCTGTACATGCTGACGCTGCTGCCGGGAGTGGAGCCGCCGCGCCGCCGTCTGGTCGTGGCGGCGCTGATCGGCGCGGTCGGCTTCGAACTCCTCAAGCTGCTGCTCGGCAGCTATATGAAGGGCGTCGCGTCGAAGAGCATGTACGGGGCCTTCGGCGTTCCGGTCGCCCTGCTGCTGTGGATCAACTTCACAGCGAAGCTGATGCTGTTCTGCGCCGCCTGGACAGCGACGCGGAGTGAGCAGGACGGGCGGAGTGAGCAGGACGGGCCGAGTGAGCAGGGCGGGCCGAGTGAGCGGAGCGGGCCGAGTGAGCGGAGCGGTACGACCGATGCCGTCGGCGGGACTAGCGGCGGCGCAGCGGCCAGCGGCGGTTGACCAGGAACACTCCGGCCGCCACCACCACCAGCACGCCGCCCGTGATGGCGATCGCGGTACCGATGCCGCCGGCGCCCTTCCCTGCGGCGTGCGACTTCGCGGGAGCGCCGTTGTTGGCCGTATTCGCGTCGTTGGCGGACGGGGTGACCGCGGACTTCGGCGGGACCAGCTCGCCGACCGGCTTGACCTTCCCGGCCGCGGCGAAGCCCCAGTCGAGCAGCCGGCCCGCTTCTTTGTAAACGGCCTGGCTCTCCTCCGAGTCCGGGTTCATGACGGTGACGAGCAGCACCCTGCCGTTGCGCTCGGCGACACCGGTGAAGGTCGCGCCCGCATGCGAGGTGTTGCCGTTCTTGACGCCCGCGATGCCCTTGTACGGAGAGATGCCGTAGTCGCCGGTGAGCAGGCGGTTGGTGTTCTGGATCTCGAACGTCTCGCGCTTCTTGCCCTCGACCTGCGTGCCCGGGAATTCGGCGTGCGCGGTGGAGCAGTACTCGCGGAAGTCCTTCTTCTGCATGCCGCTACGGGCGATGAGTGTGAGGTCGTACGCGGAGGAGACCTGGCCGTCGGCGTCGTAGCCGTCGGGCGATACGACATGGGTGTCGAGCGCCTGCAGTTCCTCGGCGTGCTCCTGCATGTCCATGACGGTCTTGGGTACGCCGCCGTTCATCGACGAGAGCACATGCACGGCGTCGTTGCCGGAGCGGAGGAAGACACCGAGCCACAGATCGTGGACGGAGTAGGTGAGGTTCTCCTTGACCCCGACCAGGCTGCTGCCCTCGCCGACGTCCGCGAGCTCGGCGTTGGTCACCGTGTGGATCTCGGTCCTCGGCAGCCGGGGCAGCACGGTGTCCGCGAACAGCATCTTGAGAGTGGACGCCGGGGGCAGCCGCCAGTGGGCGTTGTGCGAGGCCAGCACGTCGCCGCTCTCCGCGTCCGCGACGATCCAGGACCGGCCGCTCACATCCTTGGGCAGGACGGGCGCGCCGGGGCCGAGGCTGACCTGGGTGCCGGGCCTGCCGAGTTGGGTGCCCCCGACGGAGGACATGGAGGCCGGGGGGTTCGGCTGTTTCTTGTCTGCCGTGCGGTGCTCGGTGTCCGCGGACGCGGGCGTGATGGTGAGAACGGGGAGCAACGCGGCGGCGGTGACCGTCAGCGCGGTCTTTTTCAGAGCAGACACGGTCGAGAACGTACATGGCGTTGAGGAAAATATGTTCATCATCCCGATGACCCGCCGGGAGTGACGCCGGGACAGCCCACCCCGGGGAACCCGGTCGGAGGACGGCCGCGATACTGAGTCCATGAAGCTCAGCCGCCCGGTCTCCTGGTTCCTGCTCGCATTCGGGGTGTGGAGCTGGTTCATCTGGATCACTTTCGTCAAGAACCTGTGGAAGGACGGCAGCGGACTCGCCTTCGACGACGCGGGCGACCCGACCACCTACTTCTGGGTGCATCTGCTGCTCGCCATTACGTCCTTTCTCCTGGGGACGGTCGTCGGCGTGATCGGGTTGCGTGGCGTACGCGCATTGCGTCGTGAGGGCGCGCAGAAGGAAAAGGAATAGAGGAGCGCTTCCGTGCTGGTGGTCGTCCTGCTTGTGGTGGTCGTGATCGTGGCCGTGCTCGCCGGGGTGCACTGGTACGTATGGCGACGGCTGGTCCGTGACACGACGGCGCGGGGCGGCGCGGCGCGCCGGGCGGGCACGGTGGCTGCGTGGGTGCTGCCGCTGCTTTCTGTGGGAGCGCTGGTGTCGGGGCGGGCGGGTGCGCCGTTCTGGCTGCAGCGGGTGGTGGCGTGGCCGGGGTATTTGTGGCTGGCGGTGCTGCTGTATCTGACGCTGGCGCTGGTGGTGGGGGAGGGGGTACGGGTTCTGCTGCGGCGGGCGCTGGAGCGGCGGGCGACGGCTGCGACGACCGGGGGGAAGTCCCTCACCCCGCCCCTTTCCGAAACCGCGGAGCAGGCCCCCCGGACCCCCGGGCCGACTCCGACTCCGACTCCGGCCGTGGCCGGCGCGGCGGCGCAGATGGAGCCCGGGCGTGCTGCCGTCGTGACAACGCCGACGGCGGACGTGGGCACGAACGGCACCCTCGCGGCCCCCGTGCCCGAGGTGGCCCCCGTGCCCGAGGTGGTCCCCGCGAACCCGCCCGCCGGGCAAAGTGCCCCCTCGCGGCGGATGTTTGTTTCGCGGGTTGTCGGCGGGGGCGCCGCCGCTGTTGCTCTTGGGACCGTTGGGTACGGGACCTACGGCGTGCTGCGCGGGCCCCGGGTCAAGCGCGTCACCGTGCCGCTCGTCAGACTTCCGCGCGCCGCCCACGGGTTCCGGATCGCCGTCGTCAGCGATATCCATCTCGGCCCGATCCTCGGCCGCGCCCACACCCGGCGGATCGTCGACACCATCAACGCCACCTCGCCCGACCTCGTCGCCGTCGTCGGCGATCTCGTCGACGGCACCGTCGCCGATCTCGGGCCCGCCGCCGAGCCGCTCGCGCAGTTGCGGTCACGGCACGGGTCCTTCTTCGTCACCGGGAACCCACCTAGAACATACTCGCTCTGCGCCTGACAGCAAAGAGCCCCGATCACCAGCCAACTAGCGGTGAACGGGGCCCTGTTCGGCTAACAAGGTGGGGTCAGAGGCGGGTGTCTCGGGCTGCGCGCAGAATGGGCCGCCCCTGCGTCTGCTGGGGAACGTGAGTGGGCGACCACAGGCGGGACAAGGGGCCAATTCGGGTCGCTCCGCCGCACGCCTCACACGAAGCGATGACGACGCCCATATAGATAGTCCCGATGGTTCTCCGGCCCCTGCATTCGCAGCAAGGGGTGCCGCTGTACGTCCGCTCAACGAACGCAAATGCCTGTTCGATCGCAGCCTGACTCATGGTCACCTCACGGGGGATCGACGTGGCTTCAACCATGGCACAGCGACCCGCCCTCAGTGGGAGGGTCGCTGCTATCCGTTGAGGCTAGACGGCTACGATCGCCGCTTCCGCCTCTGCCGACTTCATCTCCTCGTCGGTTGCCCTCAGATGGTCGAACTCACCGGCCAAGGCCCCGTCCAGGAACTTGGTGAACTCCGCGCGGCTGTAGAACAGCACTGGGCCGGTCTCGTCCTTGTCGTCCGAGAGCGCAACCATCCGCGTGCCGTCCGCAATGCTCGGGTGCGGGTGGTCCTCGGCGTCCGGGGCCTCAGCCACGATCACGCAGTCCTTGAGGATCGGGTCTAGGTCGGTCCGGCTGCTCTTCCGCCAGTCCAGACCGGGGGCGTGGGGGTTCTCGAACGGCTTGGTGCTGCTGCCATTGCTGATGGTTCCCATTGCTTCCTTCTCTCGTCGTGTTGTGCATTCACCGCCCTGCAAGGGCGGGGCTTGCCCGCCCCCTGCCGGGATTCATTCAGCGGTGGGGGAACCGGAATTAGTCATCCGGCAGGGGGCGGAGTCTCTAGGCGGTGGCCAATGCCACGCCGATCACGAACCCGCACGAGCTGCTGATAGCGACGATCAGCACTACGCCCGCGTAGGCGGCAATGGCGTTCCACACGCGCTTCACGGCCGGATCTCCGCGTACGGATTGTCCCGCCGGGGTTCCACTCGCCAAAAGGTCTCGGTGTTCAACTTGAATCCCTGGTGATCGGGGTTGCGTCCGGTGTGGTCGAGCGCCCATGTCTGCTGCGGGGTTCCGTCGTCGGATGCTTCGGCCGGTCGCTCATGGCAAGACGTGCATTCGATGTGGAAGATCACGACGGGTACGCCGGGCCGATCATCGGGGCTGAATCCCCATTCCGCGTACGCGTGGCATTCGCGTGTGGCCACTTCAAATCACCTGGCGACTAACGGAGTTGGCCTTGGCCACGTCCTCGCTGAGCGCGTCCGACTGCATAGCGGGACTCAGGTTCGCTTCTTCCGCTTCCCACTCTTTGCCGCCCTTGACCGCGCGGAGTTGGTAGCGCGGCCCTACGTGATCCATGACCACGCCGACGCGGTTGCGTTGCGTGTCCCTGACTGTCTCGCCGATGACGGGGGCACTCATCACGCGGTCACCTCCACCCCATGAATCAGCCGGGGCCCGACGTCGATGCCGTGCACAGCCAGCCACAGCGCGCGCCGCCGGGCTTGCTGCCGCTGTGTCTCCATGCGCTGCTCATGCGCGACGAGGTACGGGCGGATGAGTACGACGTCCTCACCGCGCAGTACGGGGTGGGGGGCGTGCGGGCGAGTGGTGGACGCGTCCCCGTTGGGCGCGGCGAGTCGCGTGTTGGCTGAACGGTGGCGGCCCTGTGCCGGCCACATCAGCCGGAGTAACGGCTTGAACAGTCTCGCGATAGCGTGTGTCACGTCGTCAACCTCCTGGGGTTGGTGGCCACGCCCCCGGACCGGTCGCACGGTCGCGGGGGTCTCTCGCATGTAGCCGGTTGGTCCTGCGAGATCCCGCCGGTTCCTCGGCGGGGCACTCCTCACCATTGCCGATGTGACACCGTGGGTACACGATTGAGCTGTCACCAAATAACCGTCGTGGACAGCGAGTTGAAGGTGTGTTCGAGCCGTGGAGCTGACCAACGAGGATGACGACAGGCCCACCCCGCGCACGGTGCTGGGCAGACGATTACGGCGGCAGCGGGAGAAAGCTGAACTCTCACAACGCGCGCTTGCCGATCGGGTGGGGTACCCGCATACGTACATCAGCCGGGTTGAGCGCGGGGAGCAACTGCCTTCCCTCGCCCTTGCGGATGACTTGGACACGTTCTTTACCTCTGACTTTACCTCTGACGGGCTCTTCACGGACCTATTGGCCGTGGCGCAAGATTCGTCAATTGCCGACTACAGTCGGACTGTTGTGAGCCGTGAGGCAAAAGCGGGTCGAATTCAGGTGTTCAGTAGCAGTCTGGTACCTGGACTCCTGCAAACCGAGGAATACGCATACGCGCTGATTCGCGAGTCCCTGCCGGGTGAATCCGAGGAAGTGGTAGACGAACGCGTGGCAGCACGAATGCGCCGGAAAAGCGTATTCGATAAGGAAGAAAAGCCGTTCTATTGGGCAATCCTGGATGAAGCCGCACTAAAGCGCCCAATAGGTGGAGTAAAGTGCATGTCCCATCAAATCCATCACTTGCTCGAGGCGGTCCGCAACCCCCACCTGTCGATTCAGGTGCTGCCATTTGCGCAGGGTGAACACCCAATGCTGGGTGGTACTTTGATCCTGCTCACCCTCGGAACTGGCGCTACGATCGGGTACGTCGAGAGCTTTGCCACTGGCGAGCAAGTGGAGTCTCCGAGGCGAGTTCTCGAACTCACGCAACGCTTTGATGTTGCTCGCTCGAAAGCATTGCCAAAGAGCGAATCACTCGACCTGATGCACAGTCACCTGAAAGAGTACGAGAATGATGACGATTCCTGACGCGTCCGCTCTCACTGGCTGGCGCAAGTCCAGCCACAGTAACGGCGAGGGGGGCGAGTGCGTCGAGATCGCCGACGGCTACCCCAGCGCGACCCCGGTCCGCGACTCTAAGAACCCTCAAGGTCCGGCCCTGGTCTTCTCGGCGGACGGGTGGTCGTCCTTCGTCGGTGCAGTCAAGCGCGGGGAGCTCGGCAAGGTCTGAGCTGAGCTAGTTCCGCAAGTGAACGGCCCCCATGTGGTGCATGGGGGCCGTTGTCATGGCGGCAGGGAGTGCACTCCCGCTTTGCGCAAACCCCTTGACGTTTGCTTCAGCAACGCACATGCTCATGACTCGTCAGGACGAGAGCCGGTCGGATGAGTTGGCCCGGTACTCGTCGTCGTGCGAGTCGGAAGGTCATGCATGTACAAGATCGGAATGAAGCTGGGGGTGGCCCTGGCTGCGGCTGTGGCGGCGCTGATGGCGGTTGTGGGGGTGACCGCCTCGGGTGCGGCTGCTGCTCCGGCCGGTGGTGGCGGGGCTGTTGCGGTGGTGTCGTCGGGGCCGACGACGTCGGTTGCGGTGAACGGGCTTCGGCTGCGGGCTGAACCCGGGTACGGCGGATGGGTCAAGGGCCTGCTGTACAAGGGTGATCGCGTGTTCATCAAGGAGTCGTTCCACCCGTCGTACAAGTCTGCGGCGTGGGTGGGCGTGGTGCTCACGCAGCGTTCTCAGGGTGGGCTGCCGAAGCTCACGCGGGGCTACGTCCACAAGTCGTATCTGAGGTAATCGGCGTGTGTCGGGAAGGCGCCCCCGGTGCTGGCCTTGCGCGGTCCTCTCCCCTGGTGGGAGGGGGCCGCGTTGCTGTGGGCGGCAGGTAACCGCCGTTACTCGGTGGGTTGTTGTGCGTGCGATTCGTGAGGTCAACGTGTGCAATCCACTCGTCGCGGGGGCCGATTCGGCGCTATCTTTGCTTCTGCAAGTGGCATATGCGATCCGTAGGGAGCGTGTGCGGGGATGAGCGACAGAGAGACTGCAGAGAACTGGGACGACGGCTTAAGCGGCATGGTGTGGGTGCGCGGGGTCGACTACATGCCGGAGTGGTATGACGCCCTGGAGGCAGCTGCGGAGGTGAATGCGGCGCTCGTGGCGGCCGGTCTGGAGCGGCGGGAGCTGCGGGCCGTGGCTAGCACGGATGAGGACGGGCACGGGGTGGTGCGGATGCGGGGTACGCCGCAGGGTGCCCGGTTCGCTGCGGCGGTGCTGTGGCGGGGGCTGGGTTGAAGAGCGGGCGTGTCGGGGCGCGCTCGGGCACGTGGCCGGCGGCTGGAGGCTTTGGGCGGGAGCTGCCATGGGGCGAGAGATCGGGGGCCCGTAAGCTCGCCGCGACTCGGGCAGTCTCTGGACCTGCCCGCAATAGCCCGATGTGGGCCCCCGATCTTCGAGGCTCGCCCCATGGTGGCTGCCTAAAGCCTTGGGCTGCCGTCCACCCCTAGCCGTAAGCGGGTTGAGCTCGCACCATAGGCGGTGCAGACATACGGAGGGTTCCGAGATGGCGCAGAGGCGGAAGACAGTCGGGCGCACGTACCGGACAGCGAAGCGCGGCACGGTGGGCGTGGAGCAAGACGCGGACGGCCACCAGTGGGTGACGTGCTCGGGCTGTCGCCGTGAGATGTACGCGCCCGGTCCGGGTCCTGCCGGTCCCCGGGCGCGCAAGCATGCGGAGTCGTGCACGCGTTGAGCGGAAGACGTATGGCGCTCGTTGGCGGCGGCCTGGGTCGTGACTCTCGCGGCTTGGAGGTGCTCGGAACTGTCGGGCGGCGGGCGCTCGGCCGGGAACGGCCGCCAGGCCGCATGCCCGGCCGGGAGCGCCCCGGCGTCCGGCGCGCCGAAGGCGCGCCCTTGAGCAAGTAGAGATGAGTTAGACCGATCAGGACCGGCGGCGGGCGGGGGCCTTCTCGGCGGTGACGCGGAAGGCGAGTTGGGCTCGCTCGGCGCTGGCGTGCAGCTCCGCAAAGACGAGCGAGTGCTCGCAGCCGCGCCGCTTCGTCAGGCGTTCTGTGCTGCCGTCTTGCGCCGTCGAAGAATGACGGCGATGGGGAGGATCGCGCCCAGCAGCAGCCCGGCCAGTGCTCCGATCAAGGTCATGTGATCACTGCCGACATCGCCTTGTACCGTGACCGGCGGTGCGGATCCGCGGTTGTGCGGGAATGCGATCCGGGCGTGGTAGCTCTTTTCGGTCAGTCCGCTCTTGAGCTCGAGGACGGCGTTCCAAGGGCCGTCGGCCACTTGATCGGTCACCAGCACCTTCACCGCCTCGGACTGGCCCGGCGCGAGTGTCGTGCCGAGCTGGACTGCGTACGGCCCGGCGTTGATGTTTCCGGATACTTTGGAGAGTTTGAGGGTTCCGCTCAAATCCAAAGCGCGACCGCCGGTGTTGTGTACCTGGGCTCGCACGATCGCTCGGCCGTCTGCGTTGCGTTCGGCGGTCATGGTGTCGACCGTGAAGTTGGTTGGCGGCGGATTGTGGCCGCCGACTGACAGGTACATCCGGATGCCGGCGCGGTTGACCAGCGTGACCCCAGGACCGTGCCCGCCGCTCATTTGAGCCCAGACAGTGGCGTACCTCTCGCCGGGAGCCGCGTCTCTGGGCACCTTGATCGTCACGGACATGCGGGCCGTGGAGTGGGCGGGCACCTCGAGTTTCTTCTTGTCCAGTGACGTCCACGAGGTCAGCTCGTTGCCACTTTTTCCCTGCGCTCCGAGAAATGAGCCCTTCATAATTCTGGCGGCACCTGGGTACATCTCCACCTGTGCCGGTGCGTCGGAAGTATTCGCTACTTCTACGCGTCTACGGATGGTTGTGCCAGGCTGCAGGTTGTCGATGATGTAGTGACGCGCGCGTGTGTCGTTGACCAGGTCTGCAGGGATGTCGACGAGCCGTACGGTGAAGCTGCCGCTATCGGCAGCTGCCTCCGCCGCAGCCTGGATTGATGGGACGGCTGCGGACGGAGGGGCGCTGATTGTCCCGGCCAGTGCCAGGGCACACAGCGCCCCTGCCGGAATGTACTTGTGCACAGATAGAGCCTCAGTTGGGTGGCGACGTCACGACACAGAATGCGTGATCGTCGAGGTGTACTGGCCCGCAAGAGCGTTTGCGGGGACTGTGATCGCGATCGTCGGGTTCCAGACGGCCGTGTTGATACCCGACACTCCCGTAGCGGTCTGCACGGGGCCCGGCGGGTACATCGGGCTCAGGTTGGAAGGGGTCACCGTGGCGGTGCCGGTGACGGTCGCCGCAGGAGCCGTGTACGTGCTGGAGCCCGCAGCGGAGACCGAGATGGTGCTGGAGTTCGGGCCAGCGAAGTCCACCGCACTGGCTGTGACGGTCCAGCCGGCGGTGCCGCCCCGCTGGTCGGACACGGTCACGTTGCCCAGTTGATTGCTGATCGTCTGCGGGCTGGAACTGACGGCGACGGTACCGAGGTCAACGGGGCCCGTCGGTACCGTGATGCCCAGGCCACCGGCGGTGACCTCCAGCGTCACGGGCGTGTCCTCGGCGGATGCCGATGTTGGGTACGTCAGAACTGCCACGCTGGACAGCAGCACAGTCAGGGGAATGCCACGACGCATTCTCTTGATCCTTTCGAGAGGGGGACGACTCAACGCCCCCGCAACGTGTCAGTGGCATATTGAGGCCTGCGCTTTCGACTGTCGTTATGCCTGGCCCAGACACGACCGCAGGTAGCCCATTTGGATCAAGAGGCACAGCGATACCCGAGCCCGCGGCCCTGGAACTTTCTGACCACGTGCCTTCCGGTGATTGCGCTGCATCCCGCCTCAGCGCACGTCACCACAACGTGCACCTGAGGAAGGAGATTCAGAAAAGGTCTTTAGCGGCGCCGGGCGGGGGCCTTCTCGGCTGTGACGCGGAACGCGAGTTGGGCGCGCTCGGCGCTGGTGTGCAGCTCTTCGAGGATGAGCGGGCGGTCGTCGCCGTTCAGCGTCACGCGGTAGGTGACCAGGATCGGGCCGGTGTCGGGCATGCGGAGGGCCGCGCGCTCGTCGGGCAGCGGGCTGCGGGCGGTGACGTACTCGGTCCACGTGAGGGTGTGCCCGGCGGCGGTGAGCGCTGCGTAGATGGCGGCCGGTTCGGTGTCCGGGGACTTCGCCAACTCGGGTACGTCGTGGGCGACATCGAAGGGGATCGTGACGCGGTGCGTCGTCCGGGTGCCGGTGGTGTCCGTCAGCAGCCGGTCCACGATGAACGCGGCCTCTTCTTCGCGGTCGAGCAACTGGGCCGTGACGCCGGTCGTGTGGCCCCGGGTGACAGCCGGGAACTCGGCCTCGTCGGCTTCCCACCCCACCGTGAACCGTTTCCCGCTGCGGGTCACCGTGCGGTCAATGACCGTGGCTGGCAGGGCAACGGAGCGCACGAGTGTGCCCCGGCCGTGCTGGCTCTGCGCCAGTCCCATGCTGCGGAGCTCCGCGACGGCTGAGCGCACGGTGGGCCGTGAGACCCCGTAGCGCTCCATGAGCTGGGTTTCGCTCGGCAGCAGGTCGCCGGGCTCGTACTCGCCTTCGCTGATGGCCTGGGCGAGACGCGCCGCTAGCTGCTTGTACATGGCGTCTGGTCGGACCAAGTCCTCTGGCATTCCGGCTCCCTTGGGCGTCTCCGGCCCGATTGTCAGTGCTCCGTGCTACGCGGACGGTTCCCCCGCACTCGTCAGGATAAGCGCTTGTCAAACGCGGGGGCAGTCCTGCATGCTCGCACTCATCAGGATGAGTCGCAGATGCAAATATTCGGCGGCTTGTCGAGACCTACCGAAGAGGGCGTGAGTGCCTGTGCGGAACATCCCGGTAGACGTAAACAGGCTGGGTACGTTGATGTGTGTGGTCCCGCCGGCCCCACGCGTCAATCAAGAGACGGGGGAAGTCCGCAAGGATCGCGAAGGCAACCTGATCTATGTCGTAGGCGTGTCCGTGCGGCAGCAGGGAAACCGGCGCGCTGACGTGATCGAGGTCGCCGTGCCGAGTGAGCCTGCGGGCATCGCGGAGGGCGTGCGGGTGCAGGTGGCCGACCTGGTGGCGGTGGCTTGGGAGATCGAGGGCCGTAAGGGCACGTCCTTCCGGGCCTCGTCGGTGACCGCGGTTCCGGCTGCTCCAACGGCTCCGTCTGCTCCCGTTGTTCCGGCGGGTGGGTCTGCGGGGCGGGGGAAGTCTGCCGGGGGTGAGTCGTGAACAGCAGGAATCCTGATTGGGACTGGGAAGCGCTGTTCGACCGGCTGACCAGTCTGGCCACCGTCGCTCACATCGTCGACTCCACGCCGATGGACGCCAGGACGCGGCGCATCTCGCTGGAACGGATGGTCAGGGACACGGCGGAGGCCTCGCAGATGGCGGCCTTCATCCTCGCGCGCGAGGGTGGTGAGCCCTCATGACCGGGCAGCACAGCGACCCCGTGCGGCGTCTGATGCGTGACCTTCGGATTCTGGCGGGCTGTGACGCGCTGCTGACGGCGTTGCCCGGCGGTCAGTCCGTGGATGATGCGCTGGTTCTGGCGGCCCGTCATGCCGAGTCGGCGGCCACCACTGCCAGGCAGATATTGACGGAGCGTCAGGAGCAGCGGCAGGGGGGTGGCCGGTGATGCCGTGGGAACTGGTGATCTGGATCGTCTCTGCCGTGATGTGCCTCGGGCTGCTCACACAGTGGTGGTGGGAGCCTCGGGCGCCGTTCTGGCTGCGGCGGAGCATGGGCGCTCCGTGGCGCTGGTATGTGCTGGGCTATCCGCTCACGGTGCTGCGGATGCGGTGGACCTGGCGGCGGCTGTGCTACACAGCCGATCTCTCGGTTGTACGCCGACCGCGCTATCACGTGATCGGACGCGACACGATGGTCAAGGGGTCGGCGCTGCGGCCCCTCCCGCCACGGCTTGGGGTGCCCCGGGCGATGACGACGGGCCTGTCGGTGCGGGTGCGTCTGCATCCCGGGCAGACTCCTCGACAGTTCATCGCCAATGCTGAGGCGTTCATTCATGCCTGGCGGGTGCACTCGGTGCGGGTGGTCTCCGTCAAGCGCGGGGAAGTCCTGATCCTTGCTACGGCTCGTGACCTGCTGGCCGACAGCGCGGTGTGGCGGCGCTTCCCCGCTCCGCGTCTGTTGGCCGCTGTGGTCGGCCGTATTGGGGACGGCTCCGCCTGGGTCCTGGACTTCCGCAAGGTTCCGCACTGGCTGGTGGCCGGCGCTACTCAGTCGGGCAAGAGCACGCTTCTGGCCTCGCTGGTGAGCGAACTCGGCGCGCAGCCGGTCGCCCTGGTCGGCATCGACTGCAAGGGCGGTATGGAGCTGTCGTTGTTCGCGCGGCGGCTCTCGGCGCTGGCCACCAACCGGGCTGAGGCAGTCGCGGTCTTGTCCGCCCTCGTCGAGGAGGTAGAGCGCCGAATGGCCGTGTGCCGCTCGGCAGGGGCGCGCTCGGTGTGGGAACTGGACGACGACCCGCGCCCGGTGCCAGTGGTGATCGTCGTGGATGAGATCGCGGAACTCTACTTGGCGGGCACGCTGGCGGGCCGGAAGGAAGCCAATGAGTGCTCCACGCTGCTGCTGCGGCTGGGCCAGCTCGGTGCGGCGCTCGGTGTGCATCTGGTGGTGGCGGCGCAGCGGTTCGGCTCCGATCTCGGCCCCGGGGCAACGGCGTTGCGCGCTCAGCTCGGGGGGCGGATCTGTCACCGGGTCAATGATGAGGCCACGGCGGAAATGACGCTCGGTGACTTGTCGCCGGATGCGGTGGTCGTGGCGCAAGCGATCACGGAGGACGAAAAAGGCGTGGCGGTCACGACGATCGGTGGGCACTGGATGCGGGCTCGTTCGCATCTGGTGACCCCGGGTGAGGCGCGGCAGTACGCGGAGCAGAACGCACACCGCACGCCGGACCTGCCCGCCCTCGCGCGTGCCGTGGAATCGGGAGGTGATGCGGCATGACGGTACTGGCACTCGGCATGGCGGAAGAGGCAGCGCTGCCGCTCGCCCTCGTCTTTGGTCTGGCGACCGTGCTCCTGATCCGGTCGCGGGAGGTTGTGTGGTGGATGGCCGCGCTGGTCTTCCTGTTCGGCTTCTACGTCAGCCAGACCGCTGCCTTCTTCATGATCTACCAGTTCGTGAACTGGCTGCTCATGCGGCTTACCGCATGATCCGGCCGCACACGCGCAAGAGGTGAACGCATGCCTCACCGCTACATCCGCTGCCCCGTGTGCAAGCGGGCCAGGCAACGCACCGTCGGCGGCCATCTCAGGCGCTGCCGGTGCTGCCGCCACAAGCGCCGACGCAGGCACTGACCGCCCCACAGAAAGGACCGGGGCAATGATCTTCCGCCCCATCAAGTTCGTGATCTTCCTTGCAGCCCTCGGCATCCTCCTGGGCCTGCTCACCACACGCAACTGACCACCACCGCTCGCAACTACCTCAAGAGGAGCACCCCCTGTGAATCACACGCCTGGCCCCTGCCTGTCCGTGGCAGTCCGTGCGGCTGCCCTGCGTGAAAGGTCTCCACCCCTGCATGCACACCACTGCTGAGGCGCGGCGCTCCGTTCTCCATCGTGCGGAGCGTCTGCGGCTCCTCTCCGATACAGAGCGGGACTTGATCCGGCTCGCAGGCGAACCGGGCTTCCCCCGCTGGCTGGAACAGATCAAAGCCACTGGGGGGTGCGCCCACCCTGTCTATCTCTCCGGCCGCACCACCACCCTGGACGCCGATACCGGCGCTGTGCTGCGGCACTACGACACCGCCACAGAACCGGGCGGGCGGCTGGCCGTACGCTGCCGCAACCGTCGTGAATCGCGCTGCGAGCCGTGCTCGCGTCTCCACTCCGGCGACACCTTCCACCTCGTGCGCTCCGGCCTCCTGGGCGGCAAGAACGTCCCCGCCACAGTGACCGCCCACCCACGGCTGTTCGTCACCCTCACCGCCCCCTCATTCGGACCAGTGCACCGTGTCACGGCCGATGGTGCCCGGTGCCGACCCCGCCGGGGTGGCGGCTTCTGCGAGCACGGGCGGCCCCTTGGCTGCGGCCAGATCCACGCCCCGGACGATCGGGCGGTGGGTCAACCGCTCTGCGCGGACTGCTACGACTACGCCTCTCACGTGCTGTGGCACGCGCATGCCGGGGAACTGTGGAACCGCACCACACGTGCCATTCGGCGTCATCTGGCGACTGCAGCCGGCCAACCCCAATCGAAGATTGGCGACCATCTGCGGCTGAGCTTTGCCAAGGTCGCGGAGTACCAGCGCCGGGGCGCAGTGCACTTCCATGCGGTGATACGTCTCGACGGACCAGACGGCCCGGCCTCGCCTCCGCCCACATGGGCCAGTGCCCAACTCCTCGTTGCGGCCGTGCGCTCCGCTGCCGACTCGGCACGCGTCTCCATGCCCTACGCGCCCGGTCTCGGTGAGCTGGTGTTCCGCTGGGGCGATCAACTCGACGTACACCCCATCCGGCGGACCTTCGCCGACGACAGCCGGGTGACTGATCAAGCGGTAGCCGCCTACGTCGCCAAATACGTCTCCAAGAGCGTCGGCGAAGCAGGCGACACCGACTACCCGATCACATCGGCCGACGACATCGCTCTGCTTCCTGTCTCGGCACACGTGCGGGCCCTGATGGGCACCTGCTGGCGACTGGGACGGCTCGACCCACTAGAACACCTGAGGCTCCGCGCGTGGGCTCACACGCTCGGCTACCGGGGCCACGCCCTCACCAAATCCCGCCGCTACTCCACCACCTACGGCGAGCTGCGAGCCGCTCGCGCTGCCCACCGTGCCAAGGACAGCGGGCCTCCCGTCGATGCAGGTCCGGCCACGGTCACGGAATCGGCATGGCGCTACGTCGGCAGCGGCCACACCTCCGCCGAAGCAGACATCGCCGCAGGAATCGCCGAAGATCTGGCGGCGCTTCAAGAGATCAGACGTGATTTGCGGGAAGGCCGTGGAAGGGAATGATTTCACGTGAAATCGTCGGCTGCTTCCATACGGCCCCGACATATTGCAGACCACAAGCGGTCGGCTGGTGTGTCACTGCCGATAGCTGGCATGTCGCCAATCGGATTTCAAGTCTCCTCGGTGGTGTTCCGCGCGCCGGGGAATCCCCGCAGGCTGATTGCTGGGAAGTGGTTACACAGTCGTCGGCCGTTCGCATTGTTGCTAGACCTGACGAACTCTCGGATGCGTCATTTCGGCTCGCGGTCGATTTGGAGTTGGGAATATTCCGCTTCGAGACTCCTTCGCTAATGCTGAAGGAGGTGTTGGCGGCGGAGCTGGGAGAATTGGCCATGACTGTGAGCCGGCCCATGGATTGCGAATTTTCGCTTAGCCCAGTTCAGCCCGGCCGATCCGGTCCACGGCGGCTCCGGCGATTCCGTCGTACGGGCCCATCTCTCCTCGGAGCCATGGGCCGAGCTGCGGTCGGGTGAGAGGGTCGGTGGCGCCGGACACCTCCCAGTCGTCCGCCCAGCCGATGATGTGCGCGCCTACGTCCGTCGCTGCCGTGAGGACCTGACCGAGCTGCTTGCCGGGGCTGTTGCTGGACTCGTTCCTACGTGACAGGCGGCGCACTGCTACCAGGCACTTGCCACATCCGTCGTACTCCGTCGTAGTCGGCTGCATGGTCTCCATGGTCCTGGAACCTCCATAAAGCGTCTGTATGTTCTGGGTGAGTTCCTGACCGGCAACCACGAGTACTTCTCGGGCGCCGAGGAGTGGGTCGACCATGTCCGCGAGTTGGGGCTCAGGCCGCTGCGGAACGAGCGCGTGGAGATCGGCGGCTTCGACCTCGCCGGCGTCAACGACCTCGCCGGCGAGAGCGAGGGCGACGGCCCCGATTTCGCCAAGGCCCTCGGTGACCGGGACCCGGCGCGCGCCTCCGTGCTGCTCGCACATCAGCCCGTCGTCATCCATGACGCCGTCGAACACGGCGTGGACCTGCAGCTGTCCGGACATACGCACGGCGGTCAACTCTGGCCGGGAAACTATCTTGCGGCCTTGGCCAATCCGACGGTCGCAGGGCTCGAACGCTACGGCGACACCCAGCTGTACGTGACTCGCGGCGCGGGTGCCTGGGGACCGCCCGTGCGGGTCGGAGCCGCCTCCGACATCACCGTCGTACAGCTCGCCTCCCGCCAGGCATAGCCCGGATTCAGCGGACGGCACCGACGTCCGGCGGCTGGGGAGCTGAGCTGGATCTGACGGCCGGCGTACGGCGGCGGGGCGGCCGGGCCTTCCGGCGTTCCGGCTCGGATTCCGTGGCTCGGTTCCTGCGGCTCGGCTTCTACGGCTCGGCTTCTGTGGCTCGGTTTCTACGACGCGACCGTCCGCGCGGCGGCCGGCAGTGCCACCGTCACCGTCAGGCCCTCACCCGGCGCGGTCTGCACCGTCACCGCGCCGCCGTGCGAGGCGACCACCGCCTGCACGATCGCCATGCCGAGACCGCTGCCCGCGGGCTGACCACCGTCCGCGTCCGAACTCCCGCCGCCCGCGCGGAAGAAGCGGTCGAAGATGCGGTCGGCGTCCTCGCGGTCCATGCCGGGCCCCTCGTCCGCGACCCGCAGCCGCACCCGGCCGCAGCCGCGCCCGTCGCCGTCCTCGCGCTCCAGCTCCACCCGCACCGGGGCGTCGGCCGGGGTATGGGCGCGGATATTGGCCAGGAGGTTGCCGATGACCTGCCGCAGGCCCGACTCGTCGCCCTGGACGACCATCGCTCCATCGGCCTGTACGGCGACTCGGCGCTGCGGCTGCTGCGCCCGCAGATCGTCCGCGGCGTCCCGTACCAGACGGCTCAAGTCGACTGCACACACCTGTAGTTGGGGCTGCTGGTCGAGACGGGCCAGAGTGAGCAGTTCCTCGACGAGCCGTCCCATCCGGTCGGCCTCTGCGTTCATCCGGGCCAGCGCCCGGGTCCGGTCCGCCGTCTCGCGCAGCATCCCCTTGTCGTACAGCTGGAGATAGCCTCGGATCGCGGACAGCGGCGTACGCAGCTCGTGCGAGGCGTCCGCGACGAACCGCCGCAGCTGGGCCGCGCTGTGCTCGCGCGTCTCGAAGGCCGACTCGACCTGGTGAAGCATGGAGTTGAGAGCGACCCGCAGCTGCTCGATCTCGGTGACGGGGTCGCGTCCGGCCGGTACCCGCCGGGTCAGGTCGCCCTCGGCGATGGCGGAAGCCGTCTCCACCATGTCCTCCAGCGGGCGCAGCCGGTGCTTGGTGCCGAGCATGGTGAGCAGCGCGAGCAGCCCCAGCAGGAGGGTGCCGAAGGCGACATCGAGCCTGAGGGCCTTCTTCATCGAGGAGTGCACCGCCCCGGTGTGGGTCGCCATCAGGACGACCGTGCCGTCGCCGAGGCGTGTGCCGACCGCTCGGTACGGCTCCGAGTCGAGGCTCACGTCGACCGGCACCGGGGAGTCGGCGAGCGCGGCGGGATCATCGACGGCGTCGGCGAGTCTGTGCTGCCGTTCGATGGGTGCGATGCCCGCGAAGCCGATCGGCTCGCCCTCGTGGTCGAGGGCGACGAGGATCGTCTCCGGCCGAGGCAGGCTGTCGGCGTCCGACGTGCCCGGCGCGAACTGGTCGCGCAGCGCTCCGATGGCGCTCAGCGATTCGATCTGCTTCTGGGTGAACCCCGTCCGCTTCAGCGCGTTGCGGCTCCCGACCAGCTCTGTGTCCACCCGGTCCAGCAGATAGTGCCGCATGCCCATGAGGCTGACCGCGGTGGCCGCGACGATGCCGAGCGCCAGCAGCGCCACATTCACCAGCGTGAGCTTGGCGCGCAGGGAGTGAATTCCGCGGTGCTGGTGCCGACGCCGTATGCGGCCCGTGACAAGCCTCCATCGAGTTCTCGAGCGAGCCCTCATGCGAGTCCGTATCCGACGCCCCGCCTGGTGGTGATCAACGGTGGCCCCAGCGGGTCCAGCTTGCGTCGCAGATAGCTGATGTACGTCTCGACCACGGTGGACTCGGGTTGGTGCTCGTACTGCCAGACATGGCGCAGCAACTGCTCCTTGGGCACGATGCGCCCGCCGTTGCGTACGAGAAAGCGCAGCAGCGCGTACTCGGTGGGCGTGAGCTGCACCGAGTTGCCCGCGCGCCGTGCCGCGTAGGTCGTATCGTCCAGCTCCAGATCCCCGTACCGCAGCGGTGGTCGCACCGGCAGCACATCGGCGGGCCTGGTCCGGCGCAGTACCGCCCTGATGCGGGCCACGACCTCGTCGACGTTGAACGGCTTGGTGATGTAGTCGTCACCGAAGCCCAGCGCGCCCACGATCTCGGCAGGAGCGTCACGCGCGGTCACGAAGACGACGGCCATCTCCGGGTGAGCGGCACGCAGTTCACGCCCCAGCACCCGTCCGTCGCCGTCCGGGAGCATCACATCGAGGAGCGCCACATCAGGGCGCGTCTGCCCGGCCAGCTGCTGGGCCTGCCGTACGCTTCCCGCCGTAATCACCTCAAAACGGTGATAGCGCAGTGCGATGGCGAGGACGTCGGCGATGCTCGGCTCGTCCTCGACCACCAGCACGGTCGCTCCCTCGTGGTTCATGTCCCCAGTATCGGTGTGTACGCCGTACGGGGAGCCGGTCACTGTCTTGGAGTTCCTTGAGAGTCATGACCGCGCCACGCCACGGGCCGTATCCGCGGCCGATTCTTGAGACCGGCCCGGGGGAGACGGATCGACGAAGGGGCAGGAATCGTGGCGGCATTGGCCCGGTGGTGCTATCGGCACCGGCTGGTGGTCCTGGTGCTGTGGGTGGGGGCACTGCTCGGCCTGGGGGTGGCGGGAAGTGCGGCAGGCACCAACTACTCGAACAGCTTCAGCCTCCCGAACACCGACTCCACACACGCGTACGACCTGATGGTGAAGGCCTTCCCGGAGCGCTCCGGCGACACCGACACGGTGGTGTGGCGGGTCTCCGAGGGTTCCGTACGCGACGGGTCGGTACGGGAGCGGATCGAGCCCGCGCTCAAGGAGATCGCGGGCATGAAGGGCGTCGGCGAGGTCGCGAGTCCCTACGCCGGAGCGGCGGGCGCGGCACAGATCAGCAAGGACGGGCGGATCGCCTACGCCCAGGTCACCTTTGCCGAGCAGGCCAACGGCGTGCCGAAGGAGCTCGTCCAGGACGTCGTCGACACCGCGCAGGACGCCGAGCGTGGCGGTCTGCGGGTCGAGCTCGGCGGGCAGGCGATCACCCGCATCCAGGAGCCGCCGACCGGTACGGCCGAGATGGTCGGTATGGCGGCCGCGGCGATCGTGCTCTTCCTGGCCTTCGGCTCGCTCTTCGCGATGGTGCTTCCGCTGGTCGTGGCCGTCTTCGGGGTGGGTTCCGGGACGCTGTCGACGACGCTGCTCAGCCATGCCACGGATGTGCCCGAAGTGGCGCCGCTGCTCGGCTCGTTGATCGGCCTCGGCGTCGGTATCGACTACGCGCTGTTCATCGTGACCCGGCACCGCAAGGGCGTCATGGGGGGCGTGACGCCGGAGGAGGCGGCCATCACCGCGCTGAACACCTCCGGACGTGCGGTGCTGTTCGCCGGCGGCACGGTGTGCATCGCACTCGCCGGGATGCTCGTGATGAACATGCGTTTCCTCAACGGTGTGGTCGTCGCGACCTCGCTCACGGTCGTACTGAGTGTGCTCGCTGCTGCCCGCGCTCCTCGGCGTCCTCGGCATGCGGGTGCTGAGCCGGCGGCAGCGGCGCAGGCTTGCCGCCGAAGGGCCCGAGCCGACGGAGTCGAACGGCGCCGCCGCCCGCTGGTCCGCGCAGGTGCAGAAGCGGCCCAAGTCGGTCGCGCTGGTCGCGGTCGTGGTGATGGCGGCGCTCGCCGTTCCCGTACTGTCGCTGCGTCTCGGCGCGTCCGACCAGGGCAACCACAGGAAGGACACCACCACCCGGCAGGCGTACGACCTGCTCGCCGAGGGCTTCGGGCCCGGTTTCAACGGGCCGCTGCAACTGGTCGCGCGGGACGCCGAACCCGCCGCCGTCCAGGCGCTGGTGGGCGAGGTGCGCGGAACGGCGGGCGTCGCCCAGGTCGTCGCGCTGCCCTCGCCGCCGGACTCCGGTATCGCGGTGATCCAGGTCGTACCGACGACCTCCCCGCAGTCCGAGGAGACCGACCGGCTGATCGACCGGCTTCGTGACGAGGTGATCCCGCAGTCGGGCCAGGAGGTCCATGTCGGCGGAGTCACGGCGGTCTTCAAGGACTTCGCGGCGGTGACCGGTGACCGGCTGCCGTACTTCATCGGGACGATCATCGCGCTGGGCTTCGTGCTGCTGATGATCGCGTTCCGGTCGCTGGTCGTCCCGCTGACGGCGGCCCTGATGAACCTGATCGCGGCCGCGGCCTCGTTCGGCGTACTGGTCGCGATCTTCCAGTGGGGCTGGGGAGCCGAGGCGCTCGGCCTCGGCAAGGAGGGGCCGATCACCGCGTTCCTGCCGGTGATCATGCTGTCGCTGCTCTTCGGGCTCTCCATGGACTACCAGGTCTTCCTGGTCCGCCGGATGCACGAGGAGTGGGTGCATACGAAGGACAACGCGCGGGCGGTACGGGTCGGCCTCGCCGAGACCAGCCGGGTCATCAACTGCGCCGCCCTGATCATGATCTGCGTGTTCAGCGCGTTCGTGCTGAGCGGCGACATGGAGGGCGCGATGGCGGGCATCGGGCTTGCGGCGGCGGTGGCGCTGGACGCGTTCATCCTCCGTACGGCGCTGGTGCCGGCGGCGATGCATCTGCTGGGGAAGTCCAACTGGTGGCTGCCCGCGGGTCTGGAGAAGCGGCTGCCGCATCTGGCGGTGGAGCCGCGGGAGGCCGCGTACTCGGGCCCGGCTGCGCCGGCGGTCCCCGGACAGCGACTTCAGCCGCCGGCAGGCGCGTCCGTCGTGCACGGCTTCGTCCGTACGGAGCTGGGCGAGCCGGTCGGGGACGCGGTCCTCACCCTTGTCTCGCCGGGTGGCAGCCAGGTCGACCGGGTGGAGTCGCTGGCCGACGGCTCGTACATCCTGTCCGCGCCGGCCGGCGGCGCGTATCTGCTGGCGGCGACGGCGGGGATCCGAGACCCCTGGGTCAGGCACATCATGATCGGCGGCGATCCGCTGGTCCACGATGTGGTGCTGACCGACGTGGGAGTGAGCCGCTGACGGCGTCGGTCCCAGCGCGACGAACGCCCCTGGCGCGGCCGGGGCGTTCGTCGTGCCGCGCTACTTCTTGCGGGCGGCGACGGTTTCCGCCATCCCGGGAAGGAAGTCCGTGAACAGCTCGTGCACCTCGCGTACAAGCGGCCGCAGCACCCGGAACCGGGAGAGCGCGACACCGCGCGTGGTGAGCCTGGCGCCGCGTTCGGCGAGGCGTCGGCTGCGCTCACGGCCATCGGAGCGGTCGAAGACCCAGTACAGGACGAGTCCCATCTGGGAGAGCCACATCAACTCGGGGAGGACGTCGGCGAGTTCTTCCGCCACCTTGGCCTTCGATCCGGCCAGCACCTCGCGGTGGACGGCGATGGCCGCCTCGCGCGCGTGTTCCGACTCGGGAGAGAAGGGGCTGAGCGGGCTCTCCGGGTCGGCCGCGTTCTTGAAGAACTGGGCCGCGAACTCGTGGTACGGCGCGGCGATGTCCAGCCATGCCTGCAGCACCCCGGCGAGCCGGGTCTCCAGATCCGTCTCCCGGTCCAGCACGGGCCGGACCGCCGTCTGGTGCTCGGCGGCGATCCGGTCGTAGAAGCCCTGGACGAGGTGTTCCTTGGAGGAGAAGTAGTAGTACGCGTTCCCTACGGAGACCCCGGCCTCCTTGGCGATGGCCCGCATCGTCGTCTTGTCGTAACCGCGCTCCTGGAAGAGCCGGAGCGCGGTCTCGAGAATGAGCGTGCGGGTCTGCTCGCTCTTGGCGGCCTTTACTTCTGTCACGGTGTCCGAGCCTAACCGGGGACCGAGCACCGGTCGTCGCAGGGCGTACCGGCGGCCCCTCCTGCCGCGGTCGCCTCGCGGTACTTGGCCGCCGCGAGCATCGTGACGCGTACGAAGGGCTCGCCCGCCGGGGTGGCGAGCCAGTGGGCCTTCGGCCGGTGTTCGGCCAGGGCCCAGAGGCAGACGATCCAGGCGGCGGGCCCGGTGTAGATCTGGCCCCTGTCCCCGATGACGGTGATCTCTTTGAGAGTCCGGGCGTGGTCGAGGCGCGGGTATCTGCGCCGCGCCTCGTCCGACCCGGCGGGCACCAGGTCCAGCGGTACGAGTGTGCGCTGCCGCAGGAGCCAGCTCCGCAGGTGCACGCAGAGCGAGCACTGGGCGTCGTACAGGACGGTCAGTCTGCGGACCGGGGTGCGGACCGAGGGGCCGACCGGGGTGCGGACCGAGGGGCCCGTCGGGGTGCGGACCGAGGGGCCGGTCGGGGTGCGGGCCGGGGTGCCCATCGTGCTCACGCCCTGGCGGGACCGGCGGCGGGTGCGGCCCACGGGCCCTGGCCTGCCTGGCCCGTCCAGCCCTGCGGCGGCACCGGCGGTATCTGCTCGCGCTCCATCACTCCGCGCCGGCGGATCTTGTTGAGTACATAGACATTGCCGAGGTGCATCACACCGAGGACGAGGAGCACGACGCCGATCTTCACCGAGAGCGCCTCGAAGAGTCCGCGGGCGTCGGAGACGGCGTCGGCGGCCTTGAGGTAGAGGGCGACGAAGCCCAGATTCACCAGGTAGAAGCCCACCACCAGAAGGTGGTTCACGGCGTCGGCGAGCTTCTCGTTCCCCTGGAGTACGTCGGCGAGGAAGACCCGGCCGTTCTGGCTGAGCGTGCGGGCGACCCAGATGGTGAGGGCGACGCTGATCAGCAGATAGATGACGTACGCGATAACAGTGAGGTCCATGCCCCACCCTCCCTTGAACGCGTTCAAAAGCTGGTGGCATGGACTGTAGACCTCCTTTTGAACATGTTCAAGTCAGCTGGGAACCAGAGGAGGGGTGGGCGTCGGGGCTCCAACCTCGGCCGGGTGACGAACTCTTGCGAGAGCGCAGGTCAGCGCCCGGCGGCGGCGGTGGTGCTGCTGCTCTGGGCCGGTCGACTCCCCGGGCTGGAGTGGCCGTTCCTGGCCGGCGGTCAGGCCTGCCTACCTGTCGTGCCTCAGCTGAGCCGTGATCGTGCGGTCGGTGATCCTCTCGTCGTCGGCAAGCAGGAACGCCTTCGACATGATCACCGACAGCAGCCCGCCGTCCTCCTCGAAGGGCAGGAAGAGTCGCTCCCCGCTCCCGCCGACCGCCGAACGGTCCACCACGATGCAGAGATAGGCGTCGTGGGGCTCCATCACGATGTTGCCCGAGCCGAGATGGATCTTGTACGTACGGAGCTCACCGTGCACCCGCAGGAACCGGTCCGTGAGCTCCACACGGTCCGCGATCCGGGTCCGCGGCAGCAGGCGGGCCAGCGACTCCCGCCGTATCCGCGCCGATTCGGTGAGCTCGCCGAACGCCCAGCCCTTCCAGTACCCGTCGTACGCGCGCTCCTCACCGCGGTCCCGCCACTGCGGGTCCGCCCCGATCGACGCGACCCCCACGAACAGGTCCGCGTCCCGCATCGCCTCCGTCAGCACCAGCGGCGGTACGTCGACGAGGTCGGCCCGCTCCCACGGTCCGCGCGCCCCGTGCCGCCGCTCGAAGCGCAGCTGGTCCGTGGAGCACAGGGACGCCATGTCGCCGTCCGACCGCTGCTCGACCAGCTCGACATGGAACCGGGCCCGCCAGAACTCGCCGTCGGAAGCGGTCAGTTCACCGGCGCGCGGCAGCTCCCGCACTATCTCTGCCGCCCATCCCTCGCCGTACCCCAGGTGGTTGCCCAGCCAGCCGCGCTCCACCATCAGCGCCTTCGCCCGGTTGTAGCGCAGGATGTGTCCGGCGAAGCGGTTGGAGTAGCCGCGGGTCTCCTCCTCGGCCGGGGTGAGCGGGTAGACCTCACGGAAGGCCTGCTTGAACGGCTGACGCAGCTCGCGTTCGGCGAGCTCCTCGCGCCAGATCCGTATCTCGTCGGCGTCGGCGCGCACCGGATGCCAGAGCCGCAACACGAAGCCGTCCGTCACCGGGGCCGCCGTACCGTCCGCCCCGGCCAGCGCCCAGCCGCCGGCCGTACGCTCCGGCAGTCCGGCAACCCACTGCTCGCCGTCGTCCGCGCTCGTCTCCCAGAGCAGGCTGCGGGACAGCCTGCCGGTCACCGGATGGTCGATGTAGTACCGCTCCCAGTCGGCGGACGCCCACTGGGTGCCCGCCATCAGATGCTCCTCGAGCCGCACCCGTTCGACCGGCAGCAGGGTCCGCAGCTGCTTCAACGCGGTTCGGATGCCCCTCAGTCGGTCACCGAACTCCTCCCGGACCGCCTTCGGCGCGGACTTCAGCACCCGGCCCTGCGGACCCCGGAAGGAGAGCGTGGCCGCCACGGAAGCGGTGATCGACAGCACCGCGGTGTAGTCGCCGAGCGGCTCCTCGCGGATGCCGCGCGCGTCGAGGCCCACGGACGGCACGGCCCGTTCCCTGAGCATCGACGGAGTGATCCCGCCGCGCTCGGCGACAGCCTGCAGGGAGGCGCTGATGCCCTTGACCACCGTGCGGTTGCGGATCTTGCGCCGGAGCCGGCCGAGCCAGTCGGCTGCCTGCTCGCCCTGCGTACCGCCGAAGTCGCCGAGGACGGCGACCGCGGTCGTGGCCATCCTGCCGCTGCGGCAGTCACCGCCGGAACCGCGCGTCCCCGTGCCGGCGTTGAGCGCGACCGCGCCGACGGCCGGCACCACCCAGTCCGCCTCGACATCGGCGGCGGCCCACAACAGTCCGCGCAGCAGCCGGGTGCTGCCCTCCGCCGCGATCCCCGGCAGGGTGTACCCGCCGACCCGGGCGGGCGCCGCCACCGGATGCTCCCGCTGCCCCGCCATCCCCTCCAGCAGCGCCCGCACCACCTCAGGACCGCCTTCCGCCTGGTCCAGCAGCGCCCCCGCCTCCTTGCGCCACCGCTTGGTGGCGCGCAACTTGTCCTGGCCCATGCAGTGCCACAGGAGGTCGTTGACGCCGGGCGCGGAGAGCAGGGCGCTGTGGGCGGCCCGCATCGCAGGTCCGTAATCGTCGAACCCGTCGAGCAGTTCGTCCGCAAGACCGGTGGCGGCCGGCTCCGCCCCCGCCAGCTCTTCGAGCTGCTCCCGCATCCTCTCGGACCGGCGTGCCGCGAACGGCATCCATCGGCGCAGTGACCGCACCCGCTCCCGGTCGTATGCCCCGGCCGTGCGGGCCGCCGCCAGTGCGGTCCCCACAAGCGGCTCGAACTCCCGCAGCAGGGTGAGCAGGTCGACCTGCGCACGCTTGCCCGCCAGCCGCCCGAGCAGCTCGTCGGCCTGCTGTGCAGTCCAGTCGAGCTGCCGCGACGCCACCCAGCTGAGCGCCCCCAGGACGACATCGTCCGCGCCGCCGTCGATGACGTTCTGATGGAACCAGAGCGCGGCCTGCCGCTGCTCAGGCTCGTCCAGCGACTCCAGCAGTTCTTGCACCGGCGGCCCCTCGCCCGTGCGCTCCTGCCACCCCGCCTCGTACAGCCTGGTCTCCAGGCCGTCCGCCATCGCCGTCATCGTGCCGGTCCCCTCCCCGAGCTCAACTCCTTCCGACGGTACGGCGCACCACTGACAACGGCCCCGGCGGCCCCGAACCGGCGCACTCCAGGAACCGCCGCCGTGCCCAGGCAGGCCGCGCCCACCACGACCGCCGCGACCGCGAGCGGCAACGAAGGGCCCCATGCCGAGGCGGCCAGCGGTGCCAGCGCATACCCGAGCGGCATCGCGCCGAGCGAGAGCAGCCAGTCGTACGACGTGACCCGGGCGAGCGCATGCGCCGGGATCGCCTGCTGGACCGAGGTCGCCCAGACCGGTGAGAGGAAGCCGAGCCCGGCCTGGGCGACGCCGTACGCCGCGATGGTCAGCGGAGCGGGCGCGGAAAGGGCCAGCAGCCCGAGCGGCAGCGCGTAGGTCGCAAGACCCAGATTGGCCACCAGGACCGGCCGCTCGGGCCGGGCCCGCGCGGCGATCAGCGAGCCCAGCAGCAGCCCGACCGCGCCGGTCTGGAGCAGCGCGACCCAGGTGCCCCGCCCGCCCAACTCGCGTACGGCGATGGCGGGGCCGAGCGTCATCAGTACGGCGGCCGCGCCGTTCCACGCGGCGTGCGCGAGGAGGCTGGTCCAGTACCAGTCGCGGGCGAGGACCTCGGCCCAGCCCTCCTTGAGGTCGGCGAGCAGCGACCGCCGCGGAATGGGCACGTGCCGTACGCGGACAGTCGCGAGCAGCACGGCGCTCACCGCGAAGCTCGCCGCGTCGAGTACGAAGGCCCAGCCGGGCCCGACGGTGTAGATCAGCAGTCCGGCGAGTGCGGGTCCGCCGAGCCGGGTGGCGCTCTGCGCGACGCCCATCACAGCGTTGGCCTTCCGTAGCCCGTCCTCCTCGACCGTCCCGGTGATCAGCGGCGAGACGGTCGGCATCGCGAACGCGCCCGCCGCCCCACCGACCGCCTCGGCGACGGCGATATGCCACAACCGGGGCTCGCCGCCGAGGAGTTCCACTGCCACGAGGAGCTGGGTGAGGCACCGTACGGCGTCGGTGACGAGCGCGACCGTACGGGCGTTGAACCGGTCCCCGACGACGCCGCCGAGCGGCAGCAGCAGGAGCTTCGGGACCATCGCGCAGCCCAGTACGAGCGCGAGTGCGCCGGTCGATCCGGTGGCTTCGTACACGGCGAGGGCCAGCGCGGCGGGAATCGCGGCGTCGCCGAGCAAGGACAGTGTGCGGCCGAGGAACAGCAGCCGGAAGGCGCGCGTGCGCAGAGGATGCGGTGGCATGAAGGCCAAACTATTTCGGTAACGAACTATTCGTCAATGAAATATCTCCTTCCGAAGTACACCCCAGTACCATCGCGGCCATGGAGCACCGCGACTGGACCGACGGACATGTGGAGCGATGGAGGCCCGTCCTGCCCGACCTCGACCCCGACATCGAGGGAGCGGTCACGCGGATGAAGAAACTCTCCGTGCATCTGCGTCGGGTGCGGGAACAGTCCCTGCTCGACTTCGACCTGGAACGCCATGAGTTCGACACCCTGCACAAGCTTGCGGGCCGCGGCGGCAAGGCGGCCCCCTCCGAACTCGCCGCGGACCTCGACCTGGCCCCGGCCTCGGTCACCGGCCGCCTGGACGCGCTCGAGAAACGCGGGTTCATCCGCCGTACGCCCTCCACAACCGACCGCCGCCGGGTCGATGTGGAACTGACGAAGTCGGGCCGGGCGACCTGGCTGGGCGCGATGGACGTCCTCGGCGACGAGGAGTACCGGCTGCTCGGGGTCCTCTCCAAGGACGAACGGAAGCAGCTCAACGACATGCTGCGACGCGTCATGCTGGCCGCCGAGCACCCGTCACCGACATCACCAGGGAGTGCAGACTCGTCGTCGCCGTGATGAACAGCCGGTTGTTCTTCGGGCCGCCGAAGGTGATGTTGGAGACCGCCTCGGGGACGACGATCCGGCCGATCAGGGTCCCGTCCGGGTCGTAGCAGTGCACTCCGCCGTCCATGGCCGCCGCCCACAGCCGGCCTTCGTCGTCGAAGCGGATGTTGTCGAAACGGCTGATGCCGTCCGCCGCCTCGGCGAAGACCTTGCCGTCCGAGAGCGTGCCGCTCTCGCGTACGTCGAAGACGCGGATCTGGCCGGCGCGTGTGTCGGAGACGTACAACTGCCGCTCGTCGAGCGAGAAGACCAGGCCGTTGGGGCCGCCGAAGCCGTCGGCGACCAGGCGGACCTCGCCCGTGGCCGGGTCCACGCGATAGACGTTGCAGGCGCCGATCTCGCTCTCCGCGCGGAAGCCCTCGTAGTCGCTGGTGATGCCGAAGTCGGGGTCGGAGAACCAGACCGAGCCGTCGGACCGTACCGCTGCGTCGTTCGGGCTGTTGAGGTGCTTGCCCTCGAAGCGGTCGGCGAGGACGGTGAGCGTGCCGTCCGGTTCGGTGCGGGTCACGCGTCGGTTGCCCTGCTCGCAGCTGATCAACCGGCCCTCGCGGTCGAGCGTGTTCCCGTTGCTGTGGCCGGCCGGAGAGCGGAAGAGGCTGATCGCGCCGGTCGCCTCGTCCCAGCGCAGCATGCGGTCGTTGGGGATGTCGCTCCAGATCAGCTGCCGCCAGGCGGGCAGATAGAGCGGGCCCTCGGCCCAGCGGCAGCCGTCGTGGAGCGTCTCCAGCCGCTCGTCGCCGTTGGCACAGCGTCCGGTGCGGAAGCGATCGTCCAGGATCTCGTATATCGAGGGGCGGGTAGTGCTGGACATGGTTGAGTCCCCCAGTTCTACGACTGAATGGAATTCCGTGGAGTATCCGTATCGCAGTATGAGGTATGGTCGCAAGCGTGGATGCCATCGATCGTGAGCTTGTGGCCCTGCTCCAGCAGGACGCCACCCAGGCCTACGCAGCGCTGGGCAAGGCCGTCGGCCTCTCGGCCGGCGCCGCGCACGAGCGGGTGAGGAAACTGCGCGAGCGCGGTGTCATCCGCCGTACGACGGTGGAGGTGGACCCGGCGGCGCTGGGACGGGGTGTGCTCGCCTTCGTCATGGTCGAATCGTCCGTCTGGATGGGGGAGTCGGGCGCCGCGTTCGCCGCGATCTCCGAGATCCAGGAAGCGCACATCATCGCGGGCAGCGCGTCCGTGCTGGTGAAGGTGCGCACCGCCACCACCGAGCAGCTCCAGGACGTGCTGCGGCGGTTGTACGCCATCGAGGGCGTCAGCGGCACGCATGCCACCGTCTCGCTGGAGACCTTCTTCGAGCGGCCGGTCTCCCCCCGTCAGGACTGATTGTCAGTGGTGGCTTCTACTGTTCTCGGCATGGGAATGGTGACCTTCGTCGACGAGACGACATCGGGGGAACGTCGCGACGCTCTGGGACTGGACGTCGCGGAAGAACGCCTCGCGCTGCGCGAGTTGATCCGGCGCAGGGTGCTTGAGGAGGTCGTGGACAGCCAGGACGCCACCCCCGCGTACGAGCGCGCCATCGAGGCGTTCGGGCGCAACGGCTTCCTGGTGCTGGTCGGGGACCGGCAGATCGAGGAGCTGGATCAGCAGCTCGAACTCGGCAGCGCCACGGAGGTCACCTTCCTGAAGCTCGTTCCGCTGGTGGGTGGCTGATGGGGACGCGCTACCCGGAGCGGGTCGAGACGGTCCGGCAGCTGGCCGCCGAAGGCAATATGGGCCTCCTCGCCGATGAGTTGCTGCATATCGCGACCGGCAACGACAACCACTGGGACGGCGACGGGGCGCCGGTGCTGGACGCTGTCCGGAAGCTGCCCGAGGACGAGCGGATGCGGCTCACCGACGGGCTGGTGAAGCGCTCCCGGGCATACCCCTGGGGAGACCCCGTCCGTACGCACGCACTGACCCTTGTCGGGATCGTCGGGCGCGGGCTCCCGCAGGACTTCGTCCGCGCCGATCGGCTCACGCGCATGGAAGAGCTCAGCACCGCCCACGCCTTCCACGCCTACCACGAACTGATCACGCTGGCGGAGGGCGAACTGGACGCGGGACGCGAACTGCCCGGCGCGTTCGTCGCCCTGCTGCGCCGTTCCCTGCTGGACAGTTACGGCGTCGTGCCCGAACTCTCCCTCGTACTGGACCGGGTCGAGGACCCCGTCCTCAACCCCGGTGAGGCGTGGGCGGACCAGGCCCTGGCGGACGCGGCCCGGTTCGGCGACGCCGGGCGGCGGCTGCTGAAGCATCTGCGGACCGCCACCTCCGCCAAGCCCACCGGCACATGGGAGCAGACCGGCCGCGAGCGGATCGACGAGATCGGTACCGGGGCCGTACGGGACGCGGTGCTGAGCTGGCTCCAGCTCGTGGGACGGCCACGGACGATCCAGCTGTACGCGAGGCCGCACGGGGCGGATCCCAACAGCCTGTACGACCCGTTCAACGCCGACGCCCTGCGCGGAGTCGCCTGGCTGGCCGCCCTGCTGCCGGCCGGCCGGGACACCGCACGCGTCCTCGGCGCCCTCGTCGAGACGTCTCTGCGCAAAGTCCCCCAAGTCGGCCCGCGCAACCCGAAGGTCGCCAACGCCGGCGTGAGCGGGCTCTCCCGTGCGGACGGCGACGCGGCCCTCGCCGAACTGGCGCGGCTGTCCACGCGCGTCACCTACAAGGGCACGCTCAAACAGCTGAGCGCCGCGATCGAGGCCCGCGCACAGGCCCTCGGTCTGAGCCGGGAGGAGATCGAGGAGCTCGCCGTACCGGCGTACGGACTGACCGGTGTCGGGCACGGCCAGTACGAACTGGGCGAATCCACGGCCCTGTTGGAGGTGCACGGCAACAAGGCGGTGTTGTCCTGGCGCAATGCCGCGGGCAAGGCCGTCAAGAGCGTGCCCGCGGCCGTGAAGCGCGACTTCCCGGACGGGCTCAAGGAGCTCAGGGCCGCCGTCAGGGACATCGGCAAGATGCTCACCGGGCAGGCCGAGCGGCTGGACCGGCAGTTCCTGGCCCGCCGCACCTGGACGTACCAGGACTGGCGCAAGCGCTGTCTCGACCACCCGCTGGTCGGCACGCTCGCCCGCCGGCTGATCTGGATGATCGGCGACACCCCTGCGTACTTCCACGGAACCGATGTGCACACGCTGGACGGCGACCCGGTGTACGCCACCGACGCTGCCGTCGTCGAGCTCTGGCACCCGGCCTCCCGCCCGGCGTCCGAGGTCGCCGCCTGGCAGCAGCGGCTGGAGGCCCGGCGCATCACCCAGCCGTTCAAACAGGCCCACCGCGAGGTGTATCCGCTCACCGACGCGGAGCGGACCACGGGGACCTACTCCAACCGCTTCGCCGGGCACGTCCTGCGCCAGCACCAGTTCAACTCCCTGGCCGCGGTCCGCGGCTGGACGGCCCGGCTCCGGCTCAGCGTCGACGACTCGTACCCGCCCGCGGTAAGGGAGTTGCCGCAGTGGGGGCTGCGCGCCGAGTACTGGATCGAGGGCGTCGGCGGCAGGGAGGACGACGACCTCACCGATTCCGGCGCGTACACCCGCGTCGTCACCGATCAGGTCCGCTTCTATCCGATCGACGCCCCCGGCAACCGGGCGCACGCGGGCGGCGGCGCCTACCGCCAGGGCAGCAGATGGCAGGACGGGACACCCGTCGACCCGCTGCCGCTCACCGGCATACCCGAGCTCGTGCTCTCCGAAGTCCTGCGTGACGTCGACCTGTTCGTGGGCGTGGCCTCCGTCGGCAACGACCCCACCTGGCAGGACGGCGGACCCGGCGGCCGCTTCCGGGAGTACTGGACCTCGTACGGCTTCGGCGAGCTGTCCCAAACGGCCGCGACCCGCCGCGAGTTGCTCACCCGGCTCGTCCCGCGGCTTGCGATCGCCGACCGCTGCACCGTCGACGGCCGCTTCCTGCGGGTCCGAGGCGATCGGCACACGTACCGAATCCATCTCGGCTCGGGCAACATCCTGATCGATCCGCACGAGCGCTATCTGTGCATCGTCCCGTCGGCGGGCAGCGGCGCGGTGAACACCGGATACCTGCCCTTCGAGGGTGACCGGATGCTCGCCGTGATCCTCAGCAAGGCGATGATGCTCGCCAAGGACACGGAGATCACCGACGCCACGATCACCAGCCAGCTCTAGAGGGTGTCGTCACATACTGCTCAGCGAGCGCGCAAAGTTGATCTGGCCCATCACCATTTGGAAGCTCTCGGGACCCCGGGCCGGGATCATCGTCGAGTGGTGCCGGCCGCCGCTCGTCACCGTGACCTGGATGAAGCCCGTGGTCGTCTTCTCCTTCATCAACAGGAAGAGCAGACCCAGCAGACAGAAGATGAAGAACACGACCGCCAGCACGATGGCGTGCGCCGGGATCTTCTCCTCGGTGCGCGACATGTCCGTCGCGTTCCAGACCGCGCCCCTCAGCGGGAGGGTGCCGGCGGGCGTCACGATCGAGTCGCCCATGACGGTGATGTCACCGATCGACACCAGTGGCGCGCCACCCATCGGAGCGGGCGGACCGCCCGCAGGGACGGGCAGGGCAGGCTGCGTCTGGCTGTAGTCGGGGGTGCCCTGGCCGGGATATCCGTACCCCGGCGCCGGATTCGGGTAGCCGTACGCCGGCGTCCCCGGCGGCTGCGTCGGCCCCCACTTGTACTCGGGCTCTCCGTCTGCGTACGGATTCGGCTCGCTCATACTCTCGTCCCCGCTTTCCTGCTGCGCATGTCAGACAGAACCGATCCTGCCAGGTATCGCCCTCGTCGGTGAAGTGAAGCCGTACGGCGAAGGGTCCCGCCTCCCAGGACCGGGAGGCGGGACCCTTCGTACCGCATCGGCAACTACCGTTGCCCGGAAGTCCAGATGCCGACCGAGCGCAGAGGCGCAGAGGCGCAGAGGCACAGAGGCTCAGAAGCGACGCGTGATCAGCGCCCGCTTCACTTCCTGGATCGCCTTGGTGACCTCGATACCGCGCGGGCAGGCGTCCGTGCAGTTGAACGTCGTGCGGCAACGCCACACACCGTCCTTGTCGTTGAGGATCTCCAGCCGCTGCTCGCCGCCCTCGTCACGCGAGTCGAAGATGAAACGGTGCGCGTTCACGATCGCCGCCGGGCCGAAGTACTGGCCGTCGTTCCAGAACACCGGGCACGAGGAGGTGCACGCGGCGCACAGGATGCACTTGGTGGTGTCGTCGAAGCGCTCGCGGTCCTCGGCGGTCTGCAGACGCTCTCGCGTCGGCTCGTTGCCCTTGGTGATGAGGAAGGGCATCACATCGCGGTACGCCTGGAAGAACGGCTCCATGTCCACGACCAGGTCCTTGAGGACCGTGAGGCCCTTTATGGCCTCGACCGTGATCGGCTTCTCCGGGTTGATGTCCTTGATCAGCGTCTTGCAGGCGAGCCTGTTCTTGCCGTTGATCCGCATCGCGTCGGAGCCGCAGATGCCGTGCGCGCAGGAGCGCCGGAAGGTGAGCGAACCGTCGACGTCCCACTTGATCTTGTGGAGGGCGTCGAGCACACGCTCCTTGGGGTCGATCTCGATCGGGAAGTCCTGCCACTGGGCCTCGTCGGAGACCTCGGGGTTGAAGCGGCGGATCCGGAAGGTGACCGTGATGTAGGGCGAGGCGGTGCTCTCCGCCTCCACCTTGTCCAGTACGGGAGTAGACATCAGTACTTACGCTCCATCGGCTGGTAGCGGGTCTGGACGACCGGCTTGTAGTCGAGCCGGATCGACTCGATGCCGTCGTCGCCCACCTCGCGGTACGCCATGGTGTGGCGCATGAAGTTGACGTCGTCGCGGTTGGGGTAGTCCTCGCGGTAGTGACCGCCGCGGGACTCCTTGCGGGCGAGTGCGGAGACGGCCATGACCTCGGCCAGGTCGAGCAGGTTCCCCAGCTCGATGGCCTCCAGCAGGTCGGTGTTGAACCGCTTGCCCTTGTCCTGGACCGAGACGTTCAGGTAGCGCTCGCGCAGCTCGCCGATCTTCTCGACGGCGGTCTTGATCGTCTGCTCGGTACGGAACACCATCACATTGGCGTCCATGCACTCCTGGAGCTCGCGGCGGATGTCAGCGACTCGCTCGTTGCCCGTGGCGCTGCGCAGCCGCTCGACCTGCTCCTGGACGAACGCCGCCGGGTCCTCGGGAAGCTCGACATAGTCGTTCTTCGCGGAGTACTCGGCCGCGGCGATGCCGGCCCGCTTGCCGAAGACGTTGATGTCCAGCAGCGAGTTGGTGCCCAGGCGGTTGGCGCCGTGCACCGAGACGCAGGCGACCTCACCGGCGGCGTACAGACCGGGAACGACGGTGGTGTTGTCCCGCAGGACCTCACCCTCGACGTTGGTCGGGATGCCGCCCATGGCGTAGTGCGCGGTCGGCTGGATCGGGATCGGGTCCGTGTAGGGCTCGATGCCGAGGTACGTACGCGCGAACTCGGTGATGTCCGGGAGCTTGGCGTCCAGCTGCTCCGGCGGCAGGTGGGTCAGGTCCAGGTAGACGTGGTCGCCCTCGGGACCGCACCCGCGGCCCTCGCGGATCTCCGTGTAGATGGAGCGCGAGACGACGTCACGCGAGGCGAGGTCCTTCATGACGGGCGCGTACTTCTCCATGAAGCGCTCGCCGTCCTTGTTGCGGAGGATGCCGCCCTCACCGCGGGCGCCCTCCGTCAGCAGGATGCCCATGCGCCAGATGCCCGTCGGGTGGAACTGGAAGAACTCCATGTCCTCCAGCGGCAGTCCGCGCCGGTAGCAGGCGGCCTGCCCGTCACCGGTCAGGGTGTGCGCGTTGGAGGTCACCTTGAAGAACTTGCCGGTGCCGCCCGAGGCGTAGATGACGGCCTTCGCCTGGAAGATGTGGATCTCGCCGGTGGCCAGCTCGTACGCGACCACACCCGCCGACTTCTTGACGCCGTCGACCTCGGTGATCAGCTGGTCCAGGACGTAGAACTCGTTGAAGAACTCCACGCCCTCCTTGACGCAGTTCTGGTACAGCGTCTGGAGGATCATGTGACCGGTGCGGTCCGCGGCGTAGCAGGACCGGCGGACCGGCGCCTCGCCGTGGTTGCGCGAGTGCCCGCCGAAGCGGCGCTGGTCGATGGTGCCGTCCGGCGTCCGGTTGAACGGCAGGCCCATCTTCTCCAGGTCGAGGACGGCGTCGATGGCCTCCTTCGCCAGGATCTCGGCGGCGTCCTGGTCGACCAGGTAGTCACCGCCCTTGACCGTGTCGAAGGTGTGCCACTCCCAGTTGTCCTCCTCCACGTTGGCGAGCGCGGCGGCCATGCCACCCTGCGCGGCGCCCGTGTGGGAGCGGGTCGGGTACAGCTTCGTCAGTACGGCGGTACGGCTGCGCTTGGTCGACTCGATGGCCGCGCGCATGCCGGCGCCGCCCGCGCCGACGATGACGGTGTCGTACTTATGGATCTTCATTGGTCTCGTCAGCCCCGGCTTTAGCGGATGTTCGGGTCGAAGGTGAAGATCACCAGCGTGCCCAGAAGGATGGTGAACACCGTGGCGGTGTACAGCAGGCCCTTGAGCCACAGGCGCGTGTTGGCGCGCTCCGCGTAGTCGTTGATGACGGTACGGAGGCCATTGGCGCCGTGCAGCATGGCGAGCCACAGCATCAGCAGGTCCCAGGTCTGCCAGAACGGGGACGCCCAGCGGCCGGCCACGAAGGCGAAGCCGATCTTGGAGACGCCGCCGTCGAGCACCAGCTGGATCAGCAGGTGGCCGATGACCAGGACGACGAGGACAACACCGGACAGGCGCATGAAGAGCCATGCGGCCATCTCGAAGTTGCCGCGGGTCGACTTCGGGGTCTTCTTGGTACGCCGGCGAGGCGCCTCGATGTACGGAGCCGGATTGTCCACGTCGTAAAGGCTCTCGCCCTCGACGGGACCGATCACGGAAGAAGTGTCAGCAGACATGTCTGGCGTCAGCTCCCGAGCAGTTCACGTACGGCGTGGCCGAGCACCGGGTACAGGGCACCCACCATCAGCACGAACCAGATGGCCATGACGGTCCAGAACATCTGCTTCTGGTAGCGCGGGCCCTTGGACCAGAAGTCCACAGCGATGACACGCAGGCCGTTGAGCGCATGGAAGAGAATGGCGGCCACCAGGCCGTATTCGAGCAGCGCGACGATCGGCGTCTTGTACGTGGCAACGACACTGTCATACGCCTCGGGAGAGACGCGGACGAGAGCGGTATCCAGCACGTGTACGAACAGGAAGAAGAAGATGAGGACGCCGGTGACTCGATGAGCCACCCAGGACCACATTCCTTCCCGGCCGCGGTACAGCGTTCCAGCCGGCACGGCAGAACCCTCCGGGAGCGGGGATTGGGGCCTGCCGGCTTGGGGGGTCGGTCTGGCCCGGCCGGGTACGGTCCACCGGCCCCGGCCATCGTAGCGACGAGTTGTCGGTTCGTTCGCCCGGGGTCCGCAGGTGTGATCAAACAGGCAATCAAACAGCCTCGGACGGGCTATCGGGAAGCCCCTGCGACGTCTGATTCCGGATGGTTGGCCACTACATGTGCCAGTCGGGAGCGGGCGAGACCGCGCAGCTCCTCGGCGGAGACGGCCCGCTCCTCGTCCGGCTCGTGCGCGAGGCGGGTGCGGATGCCGACCAGTACCTGGTCGAGGTACTCGTCGGGGTGGTAGCCGTGCAGGCTGATCACGAAGGCGTGGCCGAAGCGGCTCTCGTACGCGGCGTGGGCGGCGGAGAGCGCGGTCTGCGCGGCCTGCGGCGCGCCGGGCTGCAGACCGGCGGAGGACTCTTCGGAGAGGGCCTCGGAGAGGTCGGCGGGGGAGAGGTCGTAGCCGGCCTCGTCGGAGGCGGCGAGCAACGCGTCGAGGTCGGGATAGGGGCGGTGGGCGACCACGCGCTGGGCCCAGCGGCGGCTGCCGCAGCAGGCGAGCAGCACGGCTTCGGCCAGGTCGGCGGGGGCGGCGTTGAAATGCGCGAGGCCCGGCGCGCCGTGACGCGGGGAGGGTATGGCGGAAGGATCGAGGGCTCGGTGACTGTGGTGGAGTGGCGGCGGTCGCTTCGGGAGGCCGGCGTGGGATTCGCTGGACAGCGTGGGCTCCTCGAACGGGACAGCGGGACGGCTGGGAGACAAGTGATGGATGGTTCATAACGCTATCCAGGCCGGGCAGGAGCTGTCCGACGGATGCGCGATATTCACCCGGACGAGAGAGTTCCGCATCGCGTGATAGACCTTGATGGGGGGTGCTTCGCCATAGTTACGCCAGATATGGGAGGAATCCGAGTGAGACGGCACTCTGGGCGCGCAGGGTTCACCGGCGCGATCGTTGCCGCAGCCGCGGCCTTCTCGATGACGCTGACCGGCTGCTCGAGCGGTGCACCCGGCGGGACGGGCAGCGATGTGCGCGGCGCAGGGAAGACACCCGTGGCCGCGGCGCCCACGCCGTCGCCCTCCAGGACGTACCCCCTCTCGAAGGCGCCCGACACCATCCCGTCCGTACGCACCTTTGAGCCGGCCCGCGGTCCTGGCTGGCGGCCCCAGGCCGGCGGCGGGGTCGTCATCGCCAAGGGCAGCGGGGCACTCGCCGACGAGGGGCAGCTGATCGCGAAGGAGCTGAAGCTCGGCTACCGGGGCGCGGTTCCCGCCCGCGCCGGCGACGTCGAGCTGGCGCTCGCGACCCCACCGAAGGGCAAGCCCGAGTCGTACACCGTCCTCACCCGTGGCGGGCGGGTCACCATCTCCGGCCCTGACCAGGCCGGGGTCTTCTACGGGACGCGGACGCTGAAGCAGGCGGTGCGGTCCGGGGGTGCGATGCCAGAAGGCGTCGTACGGGATCAACCGGACCGGCCGCAGCGCGGGCTGATGGTCGACATCGCGCGCAAGCACTACACGGCGGGCTGGATCGAGGACCGGCTGCACGAGATGGCCGACCTCAAGCTCAACCAGCTGGGCCTGCACTTCTCCGACGACCAGGGCTTCCGTATCGCGTCGGACTCGCATCCCGAGATCGTCTCGCGCGAGCATCTGACCAAGGCCGAGGTGCGGCGGATCGTGGAGCTGGCCGCCCGGCTGCACATCACGGTCATCCCGGAGATCGACTCCCCCGGCCACCTCGGCGCGGTGCTGGACGCGCATCCGCAGCTCCAGCTGCGGGACGCGGCGGGCAGGTCCGTGCCCGGGGCGATCGACATTGGACAGCCCGCGTCGGCGAAGATCGTGGACGAGCTGCTGAAGGAGTACGCGGAGCTGTTCCCCGGCGCGTACTGGCATCTCGGCGGGGACGAGTACCAGGCGCTGACCAGGAAGAACCCGGAGGTGTCCTTCCCGCAGCTCGCGGCCGTCGCCCGCCAGAAATACGGGCCGAACGCGCGGGTCCAGGACCTGGCGACCGCGTGGGTGAACGACCGTGCGGCGGTGCTGCGCCCGTTGGGCCGCAAGCTCAAGGCCTGGAACGACGGCTTCTTCCGGGGTGGTGTGGTCACCGCCGACAAGGATCTCGAGGTCGAGTACTGGACGGGCAAGGAGATCGGTGCGCGGCCGCCGGAGGAGTATCTGCGCGAGGGCCGACGGGTGGTCAATGTCAATGACGAGTACATGTACTACGTGCTCGGCCAGCCGCAGACCTTCCGCTATCCGACGGGCCGCCGGATCTATGAGCAGTGGACGCCCTTCGTGATCCGCGGTACGCAGCCGGTGCCCCGGTCGTACTCGGACCAGATCCTGGGCGGCCGCTTCGCGGTCTGGTCCGACCTCTCCCAAGCGCAGACCCAGGACCAGGTCGCACGCGGCATCGCCATGCCGTTGCGGGCGACGGCCCAGAAGCTGTGGGACCCACGTCCCCCGGTGCGCAGTTGGCAAGCCTTCGACCAATTGGCCCGGAAGCTGGGCTGAGCCGCGGATTCACGCTGGACGGTGGCCGCCGGGGAGACATATCTTCCGCTGGCGGCCGCACATTGTGCGGCCGCGATTCTGTGACGCCTCTGGGGAGGGGTGTCATCCCACCCGTGGGGGGTCCGCTCAGCCATGCCCTGCTCGAACTGCCAAACGAATACGGCCACGACCGGGGAGGGCCTCTGCGATGGCTGCTCGGTAGCCGCGGCCAACAGCACTCCGCCGCCTGCTCGCCCTTCGATGGGCTACTCCAGGCCCACATCCGCACTGCGCTCGCCGGTCGGACTCTCGTACGCCGTCGTGGCGCTGCTCTCGTTCGTCATCGTGACCGACCTCTTCTCCGTCTTCGCCTCGGTCAATCTCCGCGGAGTGGTGGGTCCGCTGCCGGGAGACAGGTTCGAGGTCTTCGCGGACGAGGACCTGGAGGGGGCGGACGCGCTGATCGCCACGGCGGGCGGGCTTCAGACCATCGGGCTCTTGGCGACGGCCGCGCTCTTCATCATCTGGTTCCACCGGGTACGGCTCAACGCCGGGGTGTTCGCGCCGGATCTGCAGAGCCGCGGTGCAGGCTGGGCGACCGGCGGCTGGTTTATCCCGATCGGCAATCTGTGGATCCCGCGCGGGGTCGCCGGTGACATCTGGGTGGCGAGCCGCCAGGACCCGTACGGAACCTTGAAGAAGGAGAAGAAGGAGAAGGGGGAGAAGGGGGAGTCGCAGGCCGTCCTCAACGCATGGTGGACGGCGTGGATCCTGTCGCAGCTGATCAACGGTGTCGCGAGCCGTCAGTACGACGATGCCAAGACGGCGGAGGCGCTCAGGACGGCCGCGAACGCGTTCATCGTCACCGACCTCGTCGACATCGTGGCCGCGCTGCTGGCGATCCTCGTCGTCCGCAGGCTGACGCGCATGCAGAGTGTCAAGGCCGTGCGGGGCCCTCAGGAGGTCGCGGTGTGAGCCCGCCCGGGGGCGCGCGGGCTCACACCGCGGGATTTCACGGCCGCGGTGGTCCCAACTGGGCGCTGCGCAGGCCGAGTTCCAAGTGGGCAGAATGTAACAGAGTTGTGGCGCATGTGTGTGCGAGTGACGCATGAGGGTTCCTCCGGGTCAGGCTGGTGCCTCCGGCATGGGGGGAGCGGGGTATGGGGTTCTCGGGCTACTACGTCGTGGGCAGGAGCGGGCAGCCGCTCACGGAGCAGGGTGCGCTCGCCGGCGTACGGGGAAATCTGACGCTGTACCAGCGGCGAGCGGACGGCTGGCAGATCTGGCAGCACCCGAGCGAGCCCGATATCGGCGATATGGGCGCGCTCGCCCGGTCGATGGGTTCGCCGGTGCTTTTCGGCTTCGTCATGGACAGTGACTGCGTGGTCGTGGAGGCGGCGGCGCCGGACAGCGGATCCTGGTACGCGTGCCTGGCCCGGGAGGCGATGGCCGGGTATCTGGGCACGAGCGGCATGGTGCTCGACGACCTCTTCCTGACCGCCGAGGACGCGGTGCGGCGGGCGGCGGAGTGGGCGGAGGAAGCCGGCACGACCATGGCGGCGGAGGCCCTGAAGGGGGTACTTTGCGCCAAGCGGCCCGAGCCTTTCGCCGAGGAACTCTTCTTCCGATTCCTCGATGGACTGGGAATTCCCGGTCTGTCGGAGTGACGCATTTGAGCCACGGGGCGCAGTAAGAGGAAGTACTGCGTCCGCGACGGGAGGCGTCCATGGCGTCGAAGAGCCTGAGGGAACTGATGGCACAGGCGGATGAGCGAGGCCTGGCCGCGAGCGGGCTCGCCTGCCTGGACCGCTGTCTGCCGCTGCTCGCGTCCGAGGCCGATGCGCTGCGTCCGCTCTGGGCCGGGCTGGTGGAAGGCGAGGAGGACTGGTCCCTGCGCCTCGCGGAGGCCAGGGAGACCATGGAGAGCGCGGCCGTCGACGACGAAGCCGCCGCTCTCGTACGGCAGATGCTCGGCGCCGCGCCCTCCGAGTGGGAGGTGGATCCGCTGCGGGAGTGGGCGGACGACTGCTCCGTCGCGGCCCTCGAACTCCACCACCGCTTCGATGCGGGTCCCGGTACCGAGGTGCCGGAGGCGGCCGAGGTGGTCGACGTGCTGAAGCGCTGCCGCGAGGGCGAGCCGGACGGCGCGGGTCCGCTGGTCGCCGGTGAACTGCGCCGTCAGGTCCAGATCCTGGAGATCCTGGCGGACGCGGAGGGGGGCGTCGGGCTGCGCCAGGCGCTGGATGTGTCGACCGAGGGGCAGCGGGTGCTGCGCGCGGTCGTCTCGCGCCGTGCGCGCGTCAGGCGCTGACGCGCGCGGCTCGCGGCCGCCGAGGACGGCTGGGGCTCACGGGAGCTGACCCGGGCCCACGCTTGCCGAGGCCGGTGGGCGGGCGCTATGTCGGGCGGTACGTGTACTGGGACTGCCTGCTCCCGGACAGCACCGGTGACCCCGCCGCGTATCCCTTCGGCGTCCATGACCTGGTGACGGGCACGGACGTCAGCCTGCCGGTACGCGGGGAACTCGGTGACGGTTTCGTGGTCAACCACGACAAGGCTGCGGGCAAGCTGCGGCTGAGTGACTTCCACACCGGAACAGCCATGGCGCCCACGATGCGCCCTCGGCCCGACCGGGTCGGCGGCTTTGCGTAATACTCACTTGCCTTGCGATCACCGACCCGGCCGGAGGCCACCGTTGCCCTCGATACATGACTTCGCCACCTGGGAGCCCCTGCTGAGGCTCGTACAGGCCTCCAACGCCGAGCGCCTTGCCGAGCCGGGCGGTTACGTGACGGGCCAGATCCGCCACGGCAGTTGGAGTGTGCCGGTGCGGCGCCCGCACCCCCTACCGGGGCGGGCTGCCCAGGTCGAGGACATGCAGGACGAGTTCGACGCGGTGGAGCGGGTGCAGCGCGCGCTCACGGCCGACGGCGCGGACAAAGTCTCCTTCATGATGGAGACGGCGCCGGACGGGAAGACCGTGCTCCATCTGTTCGACGCGGGCCCCGCCGTGGAGCCCGGTTTCGGCAGTCCCTACCTGGGGGCGTTGATCCTGGTCGAGGGAGCCGTCCCCGAGCCGTGGCGCCGTCTGCCCGAACCGGTGCCCGGCGCAGTGCCGGGGCCGTCGGCGGACCCGGCACTGCTGGAGCGGACGCTCCGTGAGCGGATTCCCGATGCCGTCGGTGCCACCGAGGCGGAGATCGCCGAGACGGAAGCGCGCCTCGGCGTCGTGCTGCCCGACGAGCTCAAGGCGCTCTACCGGGTGACACGGGCGAGGTGGGAGGACTGGGGCGACGACTACGAGGCGGCGGATCGGGTCCTGGACGCCGTCGGCTGCGAGCTCTTCGCACTGGACGGGCTGTACATCGCGGACGCGGAGTCCCGCCCGTGCCCATGGGAGTTTGCGGCGACGGACGCGGTCATCACCTCGCTGGACACCGCTGTGCAGGGCCTGGTCGGCTCACCCGGCTGGATCGTCTTCGGCGACAACGGCGGCGGCGACCGGGTCGCGGTCGACCTGACACCGGGACCGCGCGGACACACAGGGCAGATCATCATGCTCGACCACGAGCAGAACATCGGTGCCGCACTGCTCGCCGACTCCCTCACCGACATGGTGGTGAACTGCCGCACCGACTGGCACTCCGGCCGTTCCTGGGACCAGCCGCCCGTGGTGGCCCGGGTGAACCTCCGAAGCCTGGACAGTGTGGAGGCCGCCGCCCACCCCGACCTGGAAGTCCTCGGCATCGGCGTGTGGGAGGGCGAGCCACTCAGCCTCGCCCCGGTCGTTGGGCTTCCTCGTCTGCGGACCCTCAGCGCCTACCCCGGTACGCTCGCCGACCCGCTGGAGATCGCCGAGCTGACTGGCCTCGAGTACCTGGACCTCGGGCCGGAGGAGTGGCGCGTCCTCCTCGACGCCGGCGCTGTCCCGCGCAGCCTGTCGGCCGCCGCCATCGAGGTGCAGGGCGACCGGCACCCGCTCCCGATCGTGGCCCTCGCCAACGAACTCCTGGCCCTGTGGGACCGCCCCCGGATCACCCGGACCGTCCTCGAAGGACACCTGGACACCGCACAGCCATAGGGTGACCGGATGATCGAGGACGATGCGGGGAAGGTACGGGCCGCGCTGCCCGCGTACATGATCGAGATCGGTACCGAGCCGCTGGACCGGCCGGCGCGGAACTCGGTGGGCGGCTGGCCCTTCCTCGACGACGGCCAGGAATGGCCGCGGTGTTTCTGCGGCGAGCGGATGGCGCTGTTCTTCCAACTCGACGTGCCCGCTGATGTCGAGCCCTTCGGAGGAGACCACCTGCTGGTCTTCCACTGCGGAGCTCACAACGAGGCATCCGATCCCGTGACGGCCGACGGCCGGCTCGTGCCCCGGTACTGGGCGGCTCCGCAGCCGCCCTACCCGGGCACGTTCTGGCGCGTACTGCGTCAGCGCGACGCGGCGCGGCCGACGACGGAACCCGAACCGGCCGTACGCGCACTGCCGCTGACCCTGCGGCCCTTCGTGGACACCCCGGACGGGGAGCGGGGAGCCCAGGGTTTCAAAGTGGGCGGTACGCCGTCCTGGGCACAGTTCCCCGAGCACTACCGGTGCGCGTGCGGCGCCGAGCTGTTGTTCGTCTGCCAGGTGCCGGAAGGCTGGGAGTTCGACGTCCGCCCCGGCCTGCCGGAGCAGCCCTACACCCTCGGCAGCGACAGCTATGTACTGTTCCTCGCCAACGAGGTCTATCTCCTGGCCTGCCCGGCACGCTGCGATCCGGCGGCAGTCTGGCCGGTGAACCAGAACTGACCGTGGCGGCGGACGACCGGCTCCAAGTAGTCCACGTGCGGGCCGGTGAGGCCGGCCAGGTCGGCGGGGGAGCGGACGAGGGCGATCCGGTCAAGTTCCGGGTCGCGGCAGCGGGCACGTTCGCAGGACGTGAGGGCCGCGTACCGCTCGTGCAGCCATGACACCGGGTGGGGCGGGGCCTGGAACAGGACACCGACGCTGCCGTTCGCGCCCCGGGTGACCTGCCAGAGGGTGAGGTCGTCGGAGGGGGTGCCGATGCCGGTCTCCTCGGCCAACTCCCGGGCCGCGTGGCGGCGGAGGGCGGCCAGATCGAGCGGTTCACGGTCCGGCGGGGGGTCGACCGAGCCGCCCGGGAGCTGCCAGCGGCCGGGCGAGGTCGTCCAGGGGGACATCCGCCCCAGCAGCAGACGCCCGTCGTCCGCCGGTTGCGCGACGGCCACGAACAGGGACGGCAGTCGCACACTCGCGCCGGGCACCCCGCGCAGGGCGTAGAGCCGGTAGCTCGCCCGTACCCAGGTCAGGGCGAGGCTCTGCGGCCCCTCCCGTTTCAAACCCGTGCACGCCGCCACCGGCCCGTCGAACAGGGCCGGGTTGGCCAGGACCGCCGCGTCCCAGGCGTCGTCCATGGCCCGACGGTCCTCCGGCGACAGCCGGGGCGGCGGGGCCTCGACCAGGCGGAGCCGGTCGGCGTCGAAGAGTTCGACGCCGCCAGGCTGTGTCACGCGGTGGCGGCGGACTTGAGGGAGGCGACGAACGACGTCCAGGCGGGGGCCGTGAGCGTGAGGACCGGGCCGTGGGGGAGCTTGGAGTCGCGGACGGGGACGATGCCCGTGTGGGCGTCGCAGACCTCGACGCAGTTGCCGCCGTCGCCGTTGCTGTAGGTGCTCTTGCGCCAGCGGGCGGCGCCGGGAAAGGCCTCGGCGACCTCGACGCAGTTCCCCCCGCTGCCGTTGCTGTAGCTACTCTTGCGCCAGACGGCCGTTCTCAAGTCAATGCCGTTGCTTGCCATTTCGGTCATCCTCAGCCGTCTCCTCGATCATGGCGAGGGACGCCTCAGGTGGCAGCGCGGCGGCCCTGAGCCAATCGTACGACCGGCGATACTCCTTCACGAGGGCCGGATCGTCGATGGTGTCGCCGGTGTGCAGCGCCTCCGTGTAGACCAGGGGTGGGGCATCTGGGAAGGTCATGATCATGACCGTGCCGAGCATGAATGGATGCGGTCCGCAGTTCCACGGAAGGATCTGTGGAAGGATCCGGCGGCTCCGCGCCAACGCCGCGATGCGCTCCAGCTGTTCGGCCGTCTGCTCCGACGGAAGGATCGGCTGGCGCAGCAGCGACTCGGGCAGGATCACCCAATACATCGGGGTCTTGTGGTCGTCTTCGAAGAGCCGGGCCCGCGCCATCCGGGCGCTGACCTTCTCCTCCACCTCGTCGTCGGGCGCCAGCGGGTGCGTCGCCCGTACGACCGCCCGCGCGTACGCGTCCGTCTGCAGCAGACCCGGAATCAGAGTGGGACACCACTCCTCGATGGTCTCCGCGTGCTTCTCCGCCTCCAGCACGCGCTCGAAGTAGCTGGCGTGGCCTCGCCTCTTCGCCTTCCGTACGTCCTCGCAGCGCCGCTTGAAGAAGCCGTCCGTTCCCAGCGCCTTGTCCACGTGCTCGGCCAGTTCCGCCGGCATGCGGCGGGCGCCCCGTTCGATCTCGCTGAGGTGGCTGGGGCCGTAGAAGCTGCCCTCGACCAGCTGCTGGAGGGTGAGCCCGGCCTCCTCCCGCTTCCAGCGCAACTCCTTGCCGTAGAAGGTGGGGACGCTTGCCGACCCGTCGATGTCCTTGCGCTGGCCCATCGTTCACCGCCCTTGGTGCCGTTACCGCCCGTTTCACAGCGTGTCCGCCCGAGTCCCGGCGATTCCCGTGCCCGTACCAACTCCACATCGCATACGTGCAGTTCAGGGCCGGGAGCCCAAACCTCTTTCACGGTACGCGGCACTGCGTCAGGGTGTGAGCAGTTCGTCACAGAGCGCACTGGAAGGTGTGACCCCCCATGCACGACCACCCTGACGTACAGGACTGCGCCGAGGAGCTGCGGGCCGCCCTCGCCGCCCACGACATCACGCTGCCGTCCCTCGGCGTCGACCTGCCGACCTTCGCCGCCCGCTACGGCACCCCGCCCCTCATCGCGCTGGGCAACTGCAACCTGCCCACCGCCCGCGCCCTGGTCGTCGCCCTGCGCAAGGGAGTTGCGTGATGCGACCACCGCTCACCCTGGAGCTGCTCGCCACCCCGAAGGACGTGCCAGAGGTCCGCCGGGCCCTGCGTGCGTACATGGGCGGTCCCTGCGCCGACCTCCAGTTGTGCGCCAGCGAACTGATCACGAACGTCGTCCGCCATCTCGGGGAGGGCGTTCCCGTGACCGTCCGTGTGGTCTGTGGGGAGGGCCGTACGCGACTGGAGGTCACCGACCCCGACCCCCGGGTCCTGCCCGTTCTGTGCCAGGCCGCCGACGAGGACGAGACCGGCCGCGGCCTCGGCCTGCTCGACGCCCTGACCCTGCGGTGGGGTGTGGAGCAGGGGCCCGGCAGCAAGACCGTGTGGTGCGAACTGCCGGGGATTCATACCGGTTCGCGAGGAATGGTCGTCGGCGTGATCGGAAGCTGATCGCTGCTGTACAGTCCGCGCGCCCCGCCGTGACGTAAGGAAGAGTTCCATGCGAAGTCGTTTCAGGTGCGCTGCACTGGTTCTCCCGCTCGCCCTCGCACTGGCCGCCTGCGGCGCGACGGAGGAGGACGGGCCGGTGGAGCCGGCGGGGGCCGAGAGCCCTGCGGCGACGCAACCCTCCGAGGCGCCCGCGGCACCCGAGTCCCCGGAGGACTTCCTCGACCTCGCCGAGAAGGCGATGGCGGAGGAAGGCGCCTGGACGTTCTCCGTGAAGGGACGGGAAGGGCTGACGCTCCAGGGCCGGAAGAGCGCCGCGACCTACCGGGCCACGGTCCGGCGCGGTATGGAGCCCGAGGCGCTGCACTCGCAGGGCGTCAGTACCAGCAGCAAGGGAACCAGGAAGAACGAGGAGATCTACGTCGTCGACGGCACGGCATACCTCAAGAAGGGCAGCGCGCCGTGGAAGAACGCGCCCACCTCCGACCCCGAGATGCAGAACAAGGTCGAGGACGCCGTCGCGGTCATCGAGGAGTTCCGGGAGTACGCGCAGACCGCCGGTGATGACATGACGCTGACCAAGGCGAACGGCACGATCCGGCTGCGTGTCAGCAGCGGCAAGCAGAAGCTGACGGCCGTCCGTGACCGGGCCTGGGTGAAGAAGGCGCAGCGGGAGTTCGACCCCACCGCCGAGCAGCTCCGGGACGCCGGAATCCCGGTGAATGACTCTCAGTTGACGCTGTCCGGGCTGGAGGAGGCGCTGGTCCTGGACGCCAAGACGTACCGGATCAAGAGCCACCGGTTCGAGTTCGGCTTCCTCGTCCCGTACACCGGTGGCCAGGACATCACATACGAGCAGGACGTACGGCAGGAGAACCAGGGCACGTTCGACGGGAAGATTGAGCTCCCCGCGGGCGTGGGGTGACCTCCGCCGTCACCGACAGAGTCGATGTACCCCTGGAGCACACAGCCATGGGGATCGTTCAAACCTCACGGGCATGGCCGGTGTCTCCTTCGGACAGTGGCGCGCCCCGGTGCGGGTCGCGCGCGGTGTGCTCGACTCGGCGTTCCGGCGGGGCGCCGACTCCGCGCCCGTCACCCTGCGCGGGGTCCGGCTGCTCGGACGACCCCGGTGACTAGGGATTCGTCCGAAAGGTCCGTCGGCTCGCATCTCGGCGTCGGCCTGATATAGAACCGGCCCACTTCGCCGTGCCGACCTCGGCCGTCGCGATTCCCCCATCAACCGAAGGGTTACTTCGTGCTGCCCTCGTCCCGTAACTTCTCCGTCGCACTGGCTGCGACCGGCGCGATATTCCTGGCGTCGGCATGTGGGCACCAGGGCCAGGATGCCCCGGCCGCGGATGCCGCTGCAGCCACTGCCAAGAGCGTGACGTCGGACGTGCCCGGCCCGTCCGCATCCCCCAGCAGTTCCACCTCCGCCTCGGTAACTGCTTCCCCCTCCGCCTCCGCCTCTGCTTCCGCTTCCGCGACGCGGTCCGACAGTGCGAAGCCGGCGCCCGGCGGGTCCCGCACCGCGGAGGCCGGCGGTGCGGGGAAGGCTCAGACAGCCCCGTCAGCCCACGCCCCGAACTTCCCCGTGCCGGTCGACGTGGGCAACGCCACCCAGCTCATCACCGTGAAGGCCAGCGGCTCGTACGCCACGGTGACGGCCTGGTCCAAGGGGCCGTCCGGCTGGAAGTCCGTCATCTCCGACAGCGGCCGGGTCGGCTCGAACGGCATTGTCGACGGCTCCACCCGCAGGCAGAGCACCTACACCACGCCATCGGGCACCTACACCATCACCGAGGGCTTCGGCGTCGAGTCCAGCGGCACGAGCATGCCGTACACGCGGGTCAACTCCAGCCACTGGTGGGTGGAGGACCCCGAGTCGAAGTTCTACATCCAGATGCACACCGAGGCCGGGGCCGACTTCCCGCTCACCGAGTCCGGCGACCGGGGCAGTGAGCACCTCATCAACTACCCGACGCAGTACGCCAAGGCCCTGGTCATCAACTTCAACCGCTGGCCGGCCACACCGGGTCGGGGAGCCGGGATCTTCCTGCACGTCAACGGCAAGGGGGCGACCGCGGGTTGCGTATCCGTGCCGCGCTCCACCATGGACCGGATCACGGGCTGGATCCAGCCCGGCGCGCACCCGCGCATCGCCATCGGCTGATCTATCGGCCGAAGGAGCCCAAATGTGGTGGCCGATGACGCCTGAGCCGTGCCGATGGTTGTACGACTGGCTTGAACTCGTCCGTGAGAACGAACACTTCGGCATTCCGTGATGATCTCCGCGCACCTGTCGCTTGGTCATACATGGATACGGACTTTGGAGTTCTGCCCAGTGCGGCCGACATGCGCGCGTACGTCGCCGGGGTCGTCGACCGGCTGACGGAGCGCAACCGGTTGCCGTTCGACTACTCCGTCGCCAGCCTGCGCCTCGTCGACTTCATGGTGGACGGGGTACGGCGCGGCCGTCCGCAGGTCGGGCAGGTTGCCGGGCTGCTCCAGGGGCTCGGGGCGTACACAGGAGAGGTGATCGTCCGGCGGGCCGGGGCGCATTGGGCGGACTTCGGGCCGGAGCAGCGGGAGCTGTTCGGGCAGCCGGTGGGTGTCCGGATGCCCGATGGCCGCGTGTGGAATCCGCTCGGCAAGGTCGTCAACCGCTTCGAGCTGGGCGGCCCGGAAGAGTCGGTGCAGCGTCTCTACCTCTTGCTGCACGGGCGGGCACGCAGGCCCACCGACCCGAGGGCCGCCTGCCGACGGTGACGATTCTCCATCTCCGTGCGCAGAGATGGAGGGGCATGTGCCGAAGGGTGCTGGCACGGAGAGGTAACTGTGGGGGCGTACGACGCGGAACTCGGGGCGGCTGTCGAGCGGGCGCAGCAGGGTGACGAGGACGCCTTCGCGACCGCGTACCGGCTGGTGCAGCCGGGGCTGATCGGCTACGTCCGAGGGCTCGTTGGCGACGGTGCCGAGGACGTGGCCGCCGAGGCGTGGCTGGAGATCGCCCGTGACCTGAGCCGTTTCCGTGGCGACGGGGCGGGGTTCCGGGGCTGGACGGCGACGATTGCCCGGCACCGCGCCCTGGGTCATCTGCGCAGGCAGAAGCGGCGTCCGCGCATCTCCTTACTGGAGCGGGATGTGCTGGAACTTCCGGACGGGCAGGACACGGCCGCCGCGGCGCTCGAAGCGCTCTCCACCGAGCGAGCCCTCGAATTGATCGGCAGCCTGCCGCGTGAGCAGTCGGAAGCGGTACTGCTGCGGGTGGTCGTCGGGCTCGACGGGCCCGCGGCCGCGCGGGTGCTGGGCAAGCGCCCCGGAGCCGTACGCGCCGCGGCGTACCGGGGACTGAAAGGACTGGCGGAGCGACTGGCCAGGGCGTACGCCGAAGGATGAGAGATGGAACCCGAACGGGATGACCTCCGCGCACCCGAACTCGACGCGTTGCTCGGGGCGGCGCGCCGCCCCGGCGTACTCGATCCGGCTGGCGAGGAGCGGGCGCTCCGGGCGATGCGCCTGGCGCGTGACGAGGTCGGCGTGCGCGCGGCACCGGTGCGGTGGCGGCGCAGCCGGGACGACTGGCGGCCGGGCGGTGAGCGGCACTGGGCACGGGCGCTCAAGGCGCTGGTGGCGGGTGTTGCCGCGGCGGTGGCGCTGGGCGGGGTGGCGGTGGCGGCCGGGGAGGGGGCGATCCCGTCGCTGTTCGGGGGCGGCGCGCAGCCGAAGGCGGTACGGAGCGCGCCCACGGAACCCGGCGTTGAAGAGAACGGGGTCGGTGACGGGCACGGTGAAGGAGCACCACAGAGCCCGGTGCGGCCCACTCGGTCGTCCGCGGGCGACGCTCCCCCCGGGCGTCCGGGCACCGCGCGGGACACAGCCGCGCACTGCCGCCGGTATCTGGCGGCTGTTTCGCGACGGGGTACGGCGCCCAGGGGCAAGGCCATGGCCGAACTGGCAGCGCCCGTCGGCGGCTCGGAGGGCGCACGGGCCTACTGTGAGCGGCTGTTGGCGGGTGAGATGAACGACATCTCGCCGAACCCTGCGGACGGGAAGCCCGCGAAGAGTGCGGAGAAGCCGGGGAAGCCCGCGGGCAAGCCGCAGAAGCCCGCGGACAAGCCGCAGAAGCCCGCGGACAAGCCGCAGAAGCCCGCGGACAAGCCGCAGAAGCCGGGGAAACCGGGGAAGTAGGACGCCGGGGCAGCCGTTCCGGCGGCCCGGCCCCGCCTGACAGTCGCTCGCGGACGTGGAAGGACGACCGGGGCCGCCACCCCCCACAGGAGAGGCCCCGGTCGTCGCTCGCCAGGGCCGCGGAGCGGCCCCGTACTTCTCTCAGCGCCGAGCGTGCGTTTTCTGTCACACCCCGCTGTGTCAGCATGTTGTTGCGGGTTGTACAAAATGTGGACGCGGCTCGGTAGAAGGACGTAGCGTGCTGATTCGCGTACAGGGCGGCGCGGCAGTGGTGACCAGCTGCGATTCAGGACGGGTTGAGGGAGTGCTGGGGGACGACGCGGAGTTGACCGCCGCGGTGCTCGCGGCTCAGGACGGGGACGAGGACGCCTTCCGTGCTGTGTACCGCGCTGTGCACCCGCGGTTGCATGGATATGTCCGGACTCTGGTCGGCGATTCGGAGGCCGAGGACGTTGCCTCGGAGGCCTGGCTGCAGATCGCCCGCGACCTCGACCGGTTCAGCGGCGACGCGGACCGCTTCCGGGGCTGGGCCGCACGAATTGCCCGCAATCGCGCTCTCGACCACATACGTATGCGGGGCCGGCGCCCCGCTGTCGGCGGCGACGAGAGTGAACTCACCGGGATGCCCGCCGAGTCGGACACCGCGGACCAGGCCATGGAGGCCCTCGCCACCGGCCACACCATGGAACTCATCGCCCAGCTGCCGCAGGACCAGGCCGAGGCCGTCGTACTGCGCGTCGTGGTCGGCCTCGACGCGAAGAGCGCGGCCAAGACGCTCGGCAAGCGGCCGGGTGCCGTACGGACAGCGGCGCACCGCGGCCTGAAGCGGCTGGCCGAGCTGCTGGGGGCGGACGGTGCGGATGTTGCGGACGGTGCGGACTTCGCGGACGGCGCGGACCTGGACAATCTCCGTACGGGCGCGGCGGATCTCGGCGGCGTACCGCCGCAGCGAGGCCCCCGACCGGGCTCGACGGCACCCGCCGGTGTGACGCATTCACGCCTGCGGACGCAGAAGGACATGTGATGGCCGACGAGCGGTACGAGTGGCTTGACAGGGATGCTGCGGAGCGACTGCTGCGGGGCGAACCGGTCGAAGCCGCCGATGAACACGCCCGTATCCAGGCCGCGCGACTCTCCCGTGCGCTGGACGGCGTGGGCCGGGCCGACTACTCCGACGACGGCGAGATGCCGGGCGAGGCCGCCGCACTGGCCGCCTTCCGCAAGGCCAGGGCCGACGCCGCCGCGCCCGCCGGCGACACCATCGGCACCGTACGACTCGCTCGCTCCACCCGCTCGGCGCCCGGACTGCGCTTCGGGCGTCCGGTGCGCTTCGGCATCGCCGCCGCGGTGGCCGGCTGCGCGCTCGGCGGAGTGGCGGTCGCGGCCGGCACCGGCATGCTGCCCGGCCCCTTCAGCAACGACGATCCGCTGCCCGCGTCCTCCATCTCGGCCGCCGCGACTCCCGGGCCGCTGGTCTCAGAGTTGCCGACCGGCGGCGGACCAAACTCGCCGTCGCAGACCCCGGGCGGGATCAATACGCCGCCGGTGTCGCCCTCGCCGAGCGGCGGGCCCGGCCCGCATCCGGACCAGGCGAACGGCGGGAAGCCGGACGACGACGGCAAGCAGCAGGGCGACGCCGGCAAGAAGAAGAGCGACCGGAACGCCGAGTGGTACCGCAGGACGGCCGAGGCCTGCCGCGACTACCGCAGCGGCCGTATCGCCCCGGAGCGCAAGCGGCGACTGGAGGCGACGGCCAAGGGGCCGGAGCGTGTGGAGCGGTTCTGCGACCGGGTGCTCAGCGGCGACATCAAAACCACCCCGGACGGCAGCGGCGACGGCGACGGCGGTGACGACGGTGGCGACGGTGGCGACGGACAGAGCGGCGGCGGCTCCGACTCGGACGACGGCCGGCCGGGCGGCGGATCGCTGCCGCCCGTGTCCTGGTCACCTCTGCCCGCCGAATCCCCGACCGTCCCCTCCGTGAGCACTCGCTGAGCCTCGCCCCAGGTTGACCCGGAGCCTGTCTGACCTGCGGTTTCTCCATCGCTGCCGGTATCGGATCAACCAGGTGTGACGTTTTTTGAGCCAATGGCGCAGTAGAGAGTGAGCCGACTGGTCATCGGCCGCGCTCGAGCCGGGGTTCCCCCCGTACCTACGGCTTGGCGCACATGGCGCGGGCGGGACACGTTCCCCCGGTCCCGCCCGCGCCACTCTTCCTCTCGACTCTCACCAGTAGATGACGACCTTGTCGCCGCTGTGGACCTGTGCGAAGAGCGAGGCGATCTTCCCCTTGTCCCGGACGTTGACGCAGCCGTGTGACGCGCCGTTGTAGCCGCGGGCCGCGAAGTCCGAGGAGTAGTGCACCGCTTGGCCGCCGCTGAAGAACATCGCGTACGGCATGGACGTGTGGTAGATCGTCGAGACGTGGTCCTTGGACTTCTGGAACACGTGGAAGGTGCCCTCTCGGGTCGGCGTGTACTGCGAGCCGAAGCGCACATCCATCGTCGACTGCACCTTGCCGTCGATCACCCAGGAGAGCGTGCGGGTGGACTTGCTGACGCACATCACCCGGCCCGTCGTGCAGCGCGGGTCCAGCTTTGCCGCCGGCTTGTTGACGGCCTTGCCGTTCAGCTCGTCGCGCGTCGGCTTCGTCGTCATACCGAGCAGCTTCTGCCATGTCACGGTGTCCGTGTCGCCGGTCGTGGGCAGACCGCGCTTGCCCTGGAAGCCCTTGACGGAGGCGACGGTCACGGGACCGTAGGTGCCGGTCGGCCTGTCGTCGAACCAGCCGATCTGCGCGAGCCTGGCCTGCAGCTCGCGCACCTGCTTGCCCTTCGAGCCGTTGGCCATCAGCACCTCGGCCTGCGGGGCCTCGGCGGGCTTGCTGGGCTTGGCGGTCGTCTCCTTCGGCTTCGGTGTGGCCGAGTCCGCCCCGGACGGCGTCGCCGTGCCGGCCTGTGCGGGCGCCGAGCTGCCCGGTTTGGCGTCGGCCCGGGCCGGCTGCTCGGTCGCGGCCTGCGCCGTGCAGCCCGCGGTCACGGCAAGCACCGCGGCCGCGGCAAGTGATCTGCGTATGACGGAATTCCGAACCATGTTCGCCCCCCTGTGTTCCCTGTGTCTCCAGAGACAGATTCCCGCCCTGCCTGGTTGCGCAATCCCGCGCATCATGGGGAACAAGCGGTGGAAGAGGCTGTGAGCAAGGTCCCAGGGCGCGGCTCTCCACCCGTCGCGGGCCCGCCGCTACAGTCCGACGCGAGGATCGGTTACCAGCGAGTAGCTCTAGCGGGAGGCACACAACCATGGCGCGCGAGTCCGAGTCGGGACTGCCCATCGAGCCGGTCTACGGACCGGGTGCACTGGACGGCTGGGATCCGGCCGAGAAGCTGGGCGAGCCCGGTTCGTACCCCTTCACCCGCGGCGTCTACCCGACGATGTACACCGGCCGTCCCTGGACGATGCGCCAGTACGCGGGCTTCGGCACCGCCGTCGAGTCCAACGCCCGCTACAAGCAGCTCATCGCCAACGGCACGATGGGCCTGTCCGTCGCCTTCGACCTGCCCACCCAGATGGGTCACGACTCGGACGCGGCAATCGCGAGCGGCGAGGTCGGCAAGGTCGGCGTCGCCATCGACTCGCTCGACGACATGCGGGTGCTGTTCGACGGTATCCCGCTGGACAAGGTCTCCACGTCGATGACGATCAACGCCCCGGCCGCGCTGCTTCTGCTGCTCTACCAGCTCGTCGGCGAGGAGCAGGGCGTCCCCGCGGACAAGCTCACCGGCACCATCCAGAACGATGTGCTCAAGGAGTACATCGCCCGCGGCACGTACATCTTCCCGCCCAAGCCCTCGCTGCGGCTGATCGCCGACATCTTCAAGTACTGCAAGACCGAGATCCCGAAGTGGAACACCATCTCGATCTCCGGCTATCACATGGCGGAGGCCGGCGCCTCGCCCGCGCAGGAGATCGCCTTCACGCTCGCGGACGGCATCGAGTACGTCCGTACGGCCGTGGCCGCAGGCATGGACGTCGACGACTTCGCGCCGCGCCTGTCCTTCTTCTTCGTCTCGCGTACGACGATCCTGGAAGAGGTCGCCAAGTTCCGTGCCGCGCGCCGCATCTGGGCCCGGATCATGAGGGACGAGTTCGGCGCGAAGAACCCCAAGTCGCTGATGCTGCGGTTCCACACGCAGACGGCCGGTGTGCAGCTGACCGCCCAGCAGCCCGAGGTGAACCTGGTGCGCGTGGCCGTCCAGGGGCTTGCGGCGGTGCTCGGCGGTACGCAGTCGCTGCACACCAACTCCTTCGACGAGGCGATCGCGCTCCCGACGGACAAGTCGGCGCGGCTCGCCCTGCGTACCCAGCAGGTGCTGGCGTACGAGACCGATGTCACCGCCACCGTGGACCCGTTCGCGGGCAGTTATGTCGTCGAGAAGATGACGGACGACGTGGAGGCGGCGGCGCTGGCGCTGATGGAACGGGTCGAGGACCTGGGCGGCGCGGTCAACGCCATCGAGCACGGCTTCCAGAAGAACGAGATCGAGCGCAGCGCGTACCGCATCGCGCAGGAGACCGACAGCGGCGAGCGGGTCGTCGTCGGCGTCAACCGCTACACGCTGGATACGGAGGAGCCGTACGAGCCGCTGCGGGTCGACCCTGCCATCGAGGCGCAGCAGGCGGACCGGCTGGCGAAGCTGCGGGCCGAGCGCGACCAGGGGGCGGTCGACGCGGCGCTCGGGGCGCTGCAGAAGGCCGCGGAGGGGACGGACAACGTCCTCTACCCGATGAAGGACGCGCTGAAGGCGCGGGCGACGGTGGGCGAGGTGTGCGACGCGCTGCGCGCGGTGTGGGGCACGTACGTCCCGACCGACGCCTTCTGAGCGGCTCGTTCCGTTCTGCTCCCGTGATGCGGAACGCAAAGGCGGAGTGTCGTGCCCATGTGCGACACTCCGCCTCATGCTGGGTGTTACCGATCTGCCGACCTATCTCGCAGGCCTTGTCCTGATCGTTCTGCTGCCGGGGCCGAACTCGCTGTACGTGCTCTCGGTCGGCGCCCGTCGTGGTGTGCGTACGGGATACAAGGCCGCCGCCGGTGTGTGGTGCGGCGATACCGTGCTGATGGTGCTCTCCGCGGCGGGCGTCGCCTCGCTGCTCCAGGGCAATGCCGTGCTCTTCGGGATCGTGAAGTTCGCCGGCGCCGGGCTATCTGACCTGGCTGGCGATCGGGATGCTGCGTGCGGCCTGGTCGCTGTGGCGCACCCGCCGTGAGCTGACCGCCGAGCAGGCGGCCCCGGCCGAGGGGTCCGCCGCCGAGCGGCCGTTCCGCAAGGCTTTTGTGATCAGCCTGTTCAACCCGAAGGCGATCCTCTTCTTCATCGCCTTCTTCGTGCAGTTCGTCGATCCCGAGTACGCCTATCCGGCGCTCTCCTTCGTGGTGCTCGGCGTGCTCGCCCAGCTGGCGAGCTTCCTCTATCTCACCCTGCTGATCTTCACCGGGACGCATCTGGCGGCGGCATTCCGCCGTCGCAAGCTGCTGTCGGCGGGGGCGACGTCGGCGGCCGGCGCGCTGTTCCTGGGCTTCGCGGTGAAGCTCTCGCTCAGCAGCACCTGACCAGGTACTCGGCGAGGCCGGACATGTCCTCGCCCGCCCAGCCGACGTAGCCGTCGGGCCGAACAAGGAAAAGACCCTTCCCGTACGGCTCGTATGCCTCGATCCGGTGTGTGTGCACCAGCTCGTCGTCGAGTACGGGCAGTTCGGCGTCCGTGCCGACCGCGAGCAGCGTGAAGTGCGGGCCGCGGAAGAGGTCGAAGATCCGCCGTCCGCCGGGCAGCGGACCGTCCGGGGCGCGGTCGCCCGCCTCCAGTGCGCCCGCGCCGCCGGAGGCGAGCGGGCCGCCGCGGTAGCCCAGCCCCAGCTGCATGGTGGCCGCGCCACGCTGCTCCTCACCGCGGTGGATACGGGTGGAGAGGCCGAGCATCTGTGCGGCGACGGGCAGCCGCTCCTGCTCGTAGGTGTCCAGGAGCGCCTCGGGTGCGCCGTGCCGAAGCACCTGGCCGAGCTTCCAGCCGAGGTTGTACACGTCCTGGACGCTCGTGTTGAGGCCCTGTCCGCCGGCGGGGGAGTGGACATGGGCGGCGTCGCCCGCGAGGAACACGCGCCCTTCGCGGAACCGGTCGGCCATGGCCGCGCGCGGCCGGAAGTCCGAGGCCCACAGCACCTCGGTGACCTCGTCCTCGGCCAGATGGGTGCGGGCGGCGATCAGCTTCCGTACGCCCGAGGGCGAGGTGTCGGGCTCGCCCTCCGCGAACTGGCCGACGGCCTGGAAGTCGTCGGTCCCCGGCAGCGGGCAGACGGCGAAATAGCCGGCGCTGCCGCCCGGGAAGACATGCCAGTTGAGGCGGTCGAGCGTGGGGATGCGGACATCGGCGACCAGCACCGGGGCCGGGTCGACGCTCTCGCCGTTCATCGCGATGGAGAGGATCCTGCGGACCGTGCTGCGGCCGCCGTCCGCCGCGACCGCGTAGGCCGCGCGGATCGTCGATGTTCCAGTCGTCGATGTTTCTGTCGTCGCTGCCGTCCCTGTCGAGAGCCGGGCCGTCACTCCGTACGCGTCCTGGCTGAGCCCCGTCAGGGCAGTACCGAAAGAGACTTCGCCGCCGAGCTCTCTCAGGCGCGCGTACAGGATCTGCTGGGTGCGCCACTGCGGGAGCAGCCAGGGCTCGCCGTACGGCTCCGTGTCCGTGGGCCCGGGGCGCTCGAACATGTCGTGCTCGCCCTGGCGGCTGCCGTCCTGCCAGACCATGCCGACCGGAGCCCTGCCGCCCGAGGCGAGGACCGCGTCCACGACGCCGAGGTCGTCGAAGACCTCCATGGTGCGGGGCTGGATGCCCTTGCCGCGCGAGCCGGGGAAGAGCGTGTCCGACTGCTCGACGACGAGGGCGCGTACACGGCGGCGGGCCAGATCGCAGGCGAGGGCGAGCCCGGTGGGTCCGGCCCCGACGATCAGGACGTCGTGCTCCGTGCCGGGGCCAGTTTCCTTAACGCTGTTAAGTGCCATTCCGAGAGGGTGCCCTTAACGTTGTTAAGTTGTCAAGGGCGACGGGTAGGTTGGCACTGTGGCTACGGAACGACTCGACCGGATCCGGGTGGCGCGCACCGCCCTGCGCCTGCTCAACGAAGTAGGACTCGAAGGGCTGACGCTGCGCGCCATCGCCAAGGAGCTCGACGTCAAGGCGCCGGCCCTGTACTGGCACTTCAAGGACAAGCAGGCGCTGCTCGACGAGATGGCGACGGAGATGGTCCGGCGCATGGCGGCCGACCTGCTGGCGGCGGAACCGGCTGCCGACTGGCGCGAGAGCCTCGCCGGGGCCATGCGCGGGCTGCGTGAGCATCTGCTGCGCTATCGCGACGGCGCCAAGGTCTACAGCGGCACGCACTTCACCGACAACAGTTACGCCGCCCCGATGGAGGCGCATCTGCGCATCCTCACCGGTGCGGGCTTCGCGCCGGGCGCGGCGGCCCGCGCCTGGTTCACCGCGTACAGCTACACGATCGGCTATGTGATCGAGGAGCAGTCGATGGGGCCCGACCCTGCGACCGGGGCGGAGGGGTACGACCTGGTAGCCCGGGCCGAGCGGCTGGCGGAGTACCCCCTCGCCGTGGCGGTGGGCGAGGAGGTCTTCGCAGACCATGAGGCGGCGTTCCAGGCGGGGCTCGCGGCGGTGGTGGCGGGCATCGAGCAGGTGCTGCTGAGCTGCAATGCAGCCCCTCCGGCGATTGAGGAGCGGGGTTTGGGGCGGAGCCCCAACGGGAGCCTCGCCGGCGATTGAGGCGCGGGGCCCGGGGCAGAGCCCCAGGGGTCACCCGAGCCGCGGAGCCCCAGGGGTCACCCGAGCGCCACCCGCTTGAGGCGGCGCGCCCTCCGCACCACCCGGCGTACCGTCGCATTGCGCGGCACCGGGATGCCGCCCGGCAGCCCGAGCACCGTCAGCCTGCGGCGCTTGAAGTAGCGCCAGGTGCGGTTGTTGAGGTTGCGGCCGAGATAGCTCTCCGCCGCCGCCCGCAGATCCGGCCGCAGCTGCGGCTGCATCGCGAAGCCGACCGCGCTGACCAGGCCGGTCAGTATGTCGTCGGCCTCCTTGGGCGCACCGGCCGCGCCGTCGGCGAGATCCGGCAGCAGCGCGTCGACGATCGTCAGTGGTACCCGGTTGCTGTTCTGGTACGGCGTGAGCCGGTCCAGGAGCGGTTCCGTGCCGATACGGGCCACGGGAATGCCGTAGAACGTGCTCGCCGTGAACAGCGCGGTCGAGAAGCAGCCGGCCACCAGCGCGGGGCGCAGCCGACGGTAGAGCACCTCGGCGATCAACGGCCGGTCCAGGACGGTCAGTTCCGCCTCCAGCGCCGCCGCCTCGCGCTCCAGCGTGCGCGTCCAGGAGGCCGGCGCGGTGGGATGCGGCTTGAAGACGATCCGGCGGTGGCCCAGCGCGACCGCGCCCCGCACCATCCGGACATGGAGGGCCTCCTCCTCCGCGGGCGTGATGATGCCCAGCGCCGCCAGATACTGGCCCAGCAGCAGCACCGGGCCCTCCCCCTCGTCGGACACCGCGTCGGACACCGCGTCGGACGCCGGGTCCGTCACGCCGTCGGAGAGCTCGGCGACGACCTTGACGAAGGCCTCCGTCGGAACGATCTGCGGCTCGGCCCCGAACTCCGCGAGCAGCAACGGCTTCAGGCCCGGCACCAGATCCAGATGGAACAGCCTGCGCACGCGCTCGCCGACCAGCGGGTCGATCTTGTTGCGGGTGGGGCCGTAGCTCATCAGCCCGTCCGCGTAGACATCGAGCGCCGCGTCCGGGAAGAGCTGTGCGACGGCGAGCGCAGGATTGACCTGGATGGACTCGACGGCCAGCTCGATCCGGTCGTCACCGAGGTCCCACAGCAGCCGCAGATGGCGCTCCCACAGCGGCGCGTCGTCCGGCCGCGGGGCCCAGCCGCCCGGGTGGAAAGGGGAGATGGCCTCGTTCCACGAGAGCACGCCGTCGAAGCGGCCGCGCAGTTGCTCGAAGCCCGGCATCTCGTCCAGCGCCGGCGAGGTCTCCGGCGTCGTGGCGTTGTTGGCGACCAGCAGCAGCCGCCGGTCCGCGGGCGCGAAGCAGCCGCTGTCCAGCGCAGCGGCCAGCGTGGCGGCCCCGTACAGCGAGGACGCGAGGAAGATCTGGGTCGTACGCATCAGGCCGCGGCCTCCGCGGAGAGAAGGGCGGGGCGGCGACGCAGCCTGCGCAGCCGCGACGCACGTTCGATGTCCATCGAGTCGAGCGCGTCCTTCAGAACGTCCTGCGGCATCCGCCTCAGCGCCGCCGCACTCATCGCACGCAATTTCCGCGCCACAGGCGGTTCGAACCTCTCCACTGATCCCAAGTGGTGTGAAATAACCGCGCAGTAGGTGCGTACGGCTTTCGGCATCAGTCGTTCGGAATCCGGATCCTTCGCCGTTTCTTCGATCACCTGGTCGAATGCGCGAATGAAATCGAGTTGCCGGATGTCTCCGATCTGAGTGAGCGAAGAAGCCACTCCGCGCCGGTAGAAGATTCCGAGCTCGCTGATCGCCGCGAAGGATTCCGCCTCGCGGTGCAGCCGCCAGATCCACGGCCGGTCCTCGGCGGTGCGCAGCCCGTGCGTGAAGTGCAGCAGTCCGCGCTCCGCGAGCCGCCGGTGGTACATCCCGGCCCAGGCCATCGGGTAGTCGACGCCGGTGGAGCGGTCGGCGGGCAGGATCGCGTCGCGCGGCCGCAGCACCTCGCCGCGCCGGCCGACCGGGACGCGATGGACCGTACGGGCCCTGGCCGTGCACTGCACATGGTCCGTACGGACGAAGTCGCAGCCCAGCTCCTCGATGGCGGCGAGCAGCCGCTCGTAGTGGCCGGGGGCCAGCCAGTCGTCGCCGTCGAGGAAGGTGAGGTACTCCCCGGTCGCGGCGTCGAGGCCGGTGTTGCGTGCGGTGGCGAGCCCGCCGTTCTGTTCATGTCTGATCAGGCGAACCCCCGGAACCTCGCGCTCCGCGCGCTCGAGGATCTCCGGTGTCCCGTCCGTCGAACAGTCGTCGACAAGCAGGAACTCGAAGTCCTCGCGGGCGTTCGCCTGGAGGCTTCTGAGGGTGTCGGGTGCGTATGTCTGCACGTTGTAGAACGGCACGATGACGGAGAGCTTAACCACCCGCGTGACGCTATGGCCGGCACCCGGCATTCGTACTGACGCCGGGAGAGATGACAGGTGAACGCAGAGCGGCGATTTTGTTAACCAGGTTGATTCGCGGGCCTTATCGCCAACCGTAGATGCTCTGTTAACCAGCTGTTGCGGTCGAGTTGGGCCGTCAAACGGAATGCCTTTCTAACGTCCTCGGCGTGCCATCAAGTACCAGCGAGGCCGTACGGGTCGCCGTACTCGCCGACTCCGACACCCGGTGGAAATGGGGTGCGCTCACCGCGCGCCGTATCGCCGCGCACGACGCCCCGCACGACGTTCCGCGCCACTCGTCGGGTTCCGCCGGCTCATCGGATGCGGCCGGCGCCGTCGATTCCGCGGACTCCGTCGAGCTGAGCGGCTTTCTGCTGCGCGGCCGGTCCACCCCCACGGCCCGCCAGCTCGCCGAGGTCGGTGTGCGCGCCGACGAGCTGCGCGAGGTGACCGGGAACGAGTTCCTGCGGGCGATGAAGGACGAGCAGTACGACGTGGTCGTACTCGCCCTCGTCGGTGGCGCGGTCCAGGCCATGCTGCACGGGTTCGCCACACTCCGGCTGCCCCGCCGGCCCGTCGTCGTCACCGGCTATGTCGGCGTCGTCTACGAGAAGCTCGCCGACGGGCTCCTGCTGCGGCACGGCGCGGACGTCGTCCTCGCCAACTCCCGCCACGACGCGGACCGTTTCCGCGCGGTGTACGAGGGAGTGGGCGCCGACGCCTCGTCCGTCACCGAGGCGGCGCTGCCCTTCCTCGGCGGCGCGCCCTACGAGGCGCAGAGCGGCCGCGACACCGTCGTCTTCGCCGCTCAGCCCTCGGTGCCCGAATCCCGCGCCGACCGCACCTATCTGCTGCGCCGCCTGGTCGAGCACGCCCGCCTCCACCCGAGCCGCGAGGTGCTGCTGAAACTGCGCTCCAAGCCGGGCGAGCACACCACGCACCTCGAAGAGCTCCCGTACCAGAAGCTCGCCGACAAGCTGCCGGGCGGACTGCCGCCCAACTTCAAGCTGGTCTACGGGCATATGGGCGACGTCCTCGACCGCACCGACCTGCTGGTCACCGTCTCCTCCACCGCCGCGCTCGAATCGCTGCACCGGAGCATCCCCACCGCGGTCCTCACCGACCTCGGTGTGCGCGAGGCGCTCGGCAACCACCACTTCCTCGGCTCCGGGCTGCTGACCTCCTGGGACCGGCTCGACGGCGGCCACCGCCCCGCGCCCGACCTCGACTGGCTGGTCAGGCAGGGCGTGGCCGCGGACGGCGCGTACGACACGGCCTTCGACGCGGCCCGCAAGCGCGTCGCCGAACTGCTGCAGAGCCCCGCACTCCCGCCGCTCGCGCCGTACTACACGCCCGCCACGGCGCCGGGCTATCTCCCCGGCATCCTCGCCCGCCACCACCTCGGCCCCGACGGCACTCCGCTGCCGGGCGCGTCCCCGGCCGCCGAGATCACCGGCGTACGGCGTGTGGTGCGCGACGCGATACGGAACGCGGCGCGCGGCGCGTACCGCCACGGCGTGCAGCGCGTCGCCCCGATCATCCGCCGGATGGGCGAGCTGTGACCCGCACGCGCCCCGGTGCCTCACCTCAACTCCCGTACTCAGGAGCGCAGATGACCGTACTCGCCGTGATCCCCGCCCGTGGCGGCTCCAAAGGCGTTCCGGCGAAGAACCTGGCCCCCGTGGGCGGAGTGCCGCTCGTCGCGCGCGCCGTGCGCGAGAGCCTCGCCGCACCGCACGTCACCGATGTCATGGTCTCCACGGACGACCCGGACATCGCGGAGGCGGCCCGGCACGCGGGCGCCGAAGTGGTGCTGCGGCCGGCCGCGATCGCAGGGGACACCGCGACCAGCGAGGCGGCGGTGCTGCACGCGATGGACGCGTACGAGGCGATACACAGCACGTCCGTGGACGTGGTCCTGCTCATCCAGTGCACCAGCCCCTTCCTGGCGCGCGAAGACGTCGAGGGCGTGGCGGCCGCGGTCCTCGAAGGCGGCGCGGACAGCGCGGTGACCGTCGCCCCCTTCCACGGTTTCGTCTGGCGCGAGGAGGACACGTCGCCCGCATCGGAGTCGGCCGCCATCGGCGCTCAGCGCGTCGGCGGCGCCACCGCGCTGCTCGTCGACACCGACCGCACCTCCGGCTACGGCGTCAACCACGACGCGTCCTTCCGGCCGCGCCGCCAGGACCGGCCGCAGGACTTCCTGGAGACCGGGGCCGCGTACGCCATGTCCGCCACCGGATTCCGCGAGGCCGGCCTCCGGTTCTTCGGCCGTACCGCGCTCGTACGGACCGACCCCGCGCGCGTCCTCGAGGTCGACGACCCGCACGACCTGGCCAGGGCCCGCGCGCTGGCGCCCCTGCTCGACACCCCCGCGCTGCCCACCCGCGAGGACATCGACGCCGTAGTGCTCGACTTCGACGGCACCCAGACCGACGACCGGGTGCTCATCGACGCCGACGGGCGCGAGATCGTCGCCGTGCACCGCGGCGACGGCCTCGGCATCGCCCATCTGCGCAGGTCGGGCCTGGAGCTGCTGATCCTGTCCACCGAGCAGAACCCCGTCGTCGCCGCCCGCGCCCGCAAGCTCAGGGTCCCCGTTCTGCACGGCATCGACCGCAAGGACCTCGCGCTGAAGCAGTGGTGCGAGGAGCAGGGGATCGCGCCGGAGCGGGTGCTCTACGTCGGCAACGACGTCAACGACCTTCCGTGCTTCCACCTCGTCGGCTGGCCCGTGGCCGTCGCGAGTGCGCACGGCTCCGTACGTGCCGCCGCGCGTGCCGTCACCACCACGCCCGGCGGCGAGGGGGCGATCCGAGAGATCGCCGCCTGGCTCCTCGGCCCGACGCTCAACACCCCCGAAAACACCCACGAAAACACCCCTTAAGACACCACAGGCACCTCTGTCACCCCTGCCACCTCCCACAACTCCCCCGAGAAGTAAGGAACCACCCCTCATGAGCACGTCCCGTCTGCGCACTCTCGGCACCAAGACCGCGGGCCCCGGTCACCCCGTCTACGTCACGGGTGAGATCGGCATCAACCACAACGGCGACCTGCACAACGCCTTCGCGCTCATCGATGCCGCCGCCGACGCCGGCTGTGACGCGGTCAAGTTCCAGAAGCGCACCCCGGAGATCTGCACCCCGCGCGACCAGTGGGACATAGAGCGCGACACTCCCTGGGGCCGGATGACGTACATCGACTACCGCCACCGCGTGGAATTCGGTGAGGACGAGTACCGCCAGATCGACGAGCACTGCAAGAAGCGCGGCATCGACTGGTTCGCGTCGCCGTGGGACACCGAGGCCGTCGCCTTCCTGGAGAAGTTCGACGTCCCCGCCCACAAGGTGGCCTCCGCTTCGCTGACCGACGACGAGCTGCTGCGCTCCCTGCGCGCCACGGGCAAGACGGTCATCCTCTCCACCGGCATGTCCACGCCGAAGCAGATCCGGCACGCGGTGGAGGTGCTCGGCAGCGACAACATCCTGCTCTGCCACGCCACCTCGACGTACCCGGCGAAGGCCGAGGAGCTCAACCTCCGCGTCATCAACAGCCTCCAGGCCGAGTACCCGAACGTCCCGATCGGCTACAGCGGCCACGAGACCGGCCTGCAGACGACCCTCGCCGCGGTCGCACTCGGTGCCGCCTTCGTCGAGCGCCACATCACTCTCGACCGCGCCATGTGGGGCTCCGACCAGGCGGCCTCCGTCGAGCCGGGCGGCCTGCAGCGACTGGTCCGCGACATCCGCACCATCGAGACCGCGCTCGGCGACGGCGTCAAGAAGGTCTACGAGTCCGAGCTCGCCCCGATGAAGAAGCTGCGCCGGGTCGCGGGTGTCGTCGCCGAGGCCGGCGACCGTGAGCCGGTCGCGGTCTGACATGCCTGCTGCCGTGCTGTGCCTTCCCGGGGGCCGTGGCTCCCGAAAGCCGCTCCGCGGCGGGCTCCCGGACCACCAGCAGGCCGGTCGGCAGGCCTGCCCGGCATCACGAGGTGAACTTCAGTGAATCTCGCCTTCGTCGAGAGTCCGGTCCAGCTTCTGAACGTCCTGGAGTGGGCCCACGCACGGCCGGGCGCGCCGCCGACGCTGCCTGGTGTCCCGGCACAGCCGGCGGGCCGGACAGGGACAGGCCTGGCGGGGACAGGCCCGGCAGGGACAGACCGGACCGCGTCGCCGGGGGCCGGGACGTCCTGGGCCCCCACCGAGCTCACCGTCGTCGTCCTGTCGCCGACCGACCCCATGTCGCGGGGCCAGCTGCGCCGGATGGCGGAGCTGGCCCGCGACGAGGGGTACACGGTGCGCTGGCAGGAGGCACGCGGCGGGGCGGGTGCGCCGCTGAAGACGCTGCGCGAGCTGGGCCCGATGCTGCACCGCGCCGAGCGCATCGTCATAGGGGACCCGTTTTCCCGGTACGTACAGCTGCTGCTGACCCTCGTCCGCAGCAAGGATCTGACCGTGGTCGACGACGGCACGGCCACCATGGAGTTTGTCGCCCAGCTGGCGCGCGGCGAGAAGCTGGTGCGCTGGCACCGGCGCGGCAGGCGGGGCCCCCGCGAACTGGTCCTCGCGCCGGTCACCTTTCTGGCGCGGCGCCGGCTCACCCCGTCGAGGACCCGCAAGGTCGAGGTCTTCACCTCGATGCCGGTCGAGCCGCCGCCCGGCGTCACGGTCACGGCCAACCGGTTCGCCTGGACCCGCTCCCGCTTCGGACCGCCCAGGATCACCCGGGGCGCCGACCTCGTCGGCACATCTCTCGTGGAGACGGGCGTCGTCGACCCGGACCAGTATGTGGAGGCCGTCGGCGCCCTGGCCCGTACGCACGGCGCCACCCGCTACTTCGCACACCGCCGCGAGAGCTCGGAGAAACTCCACCGCCTCGCCGTCGAGACCGGCCTGGAGATCGTCCGCCCGGATCTGCCGCTGGAACTGATCGCCCGCCGCGGCCCCATCGGCGGCACGGTCCTCAGCTTCCCGTCCACCGTGGTCCACACGCTCCCACTCGCCCTCGCGGGCACGGGCGTCAAAGTCGCGGTCTGTGACATCGCCCCGGAGTGGCTCAGGGACGGCGCGTCCCCGCGGGCCCAGGGCTTTCTGGCCGGGGTGACGGGGACGGCCCGGGACGTGCATCGGCTGCCCGCTCCGGCGTGAGCGGCGCGCACTGCGGCGGCCGGCACCGTGCTGCGGCTCGGTTCCCCTCCGGGGCGCGGCTCACTCGCCGGAGACCCCGGAATCCCTTTCTTCGGGGATCGCCGGTTGACTCCCGGTCGAGAAGAGGAGTGAGCTTACCCACAGGGGTGGACAACCATGCACCTCGCGGCAACCTTTCCTCACCCTAACGGGCTGATCTTTTGTTGATCAGTGGTCAGTCGGGGCATACCTGGGCCTACTCTTCAACAGGTGAACCAACTGATGTCCCGCGATTCCGAAGCCGAGCAACCCGGCGAGGTGCTGCCCGGCACGCTGTCCGAGTCCTTGCGCGCTGAACTGATCGAGTTCCGCCGCGACTTGCACATGCACCCGGAGCTCGGCAACCAGGAGTTCCGGACCACCGCCGTGCTCAAGGCCCGCCTCGAGCAGGCCGGCCTCGAGCCCCGGGTGCTCGCCACCGGTACCGGGCTCATCTGTGACATCGGCTCCTGGGACGGCGTACGTCCCTTGTTCGCGATCCGCGCAGACATCGACGCGCTGCCCATCCCGGACACCAAGACCGGCGTGCCCTACCGCTCCACCGTTCCGGACCGGGCGCACGCCTGCGGGCACGATGTGCACACCACCACCGTCCTGGGCGCAGGGCTGGTCCTCGCCGAGCTCGACCGGCAGGGGCTGCTTCCGCAGCCGGTCCGGCTGATCTTCCAGCCCGCGGAGGAGGTGCTGCCCGGTGGCGCGTCCGACGCCATCGAGTCCGGCGTACTGGACGGCGTCGGCAAGATCATCGCGGTGCACTGCGACCCCAAGGTCGACGCCGGAGTCATCGGGCTGCGGCCGGGCCCCATCACCTCCGCCTGCGACCGGCTCGAGATCACCCTCGACGGCCCCGGCGGCCACACCGCCCGCCCGCATCTGACCACCGATCTGGTCACCGCCGTCGCGAAGGTCGCCACCGAGGTTCCGGCCCTGCTCGCCCGCCGGGTCGACGCCCGCTCCGGGCTCGCCGTCACCTGGGGCCGCATCGAGGCCGGTCACGCCTGCAACGTCATTCCGCAGCACGCCGAACTGTCCGGCACCGTGCGCTGCCTGGATCTGCCCGGCTGGCGCGCCGCCCCCGATCTGGTGCATGCCGCGATCGACGAGATCGCGACGCTGCACCGGGCCAAGTCGCAGATCAACTACATCCGCGGAGTCCCGCCGGTGGTCAACGACCCGGTCGTGACCGAGCTGCTGCGCGACGCGCAGACCGCGCGCCGGGGACCGTACGCCGTAGAGGACACCGAACAGAGTCTGGGCGGCGAGGACTTCTCCTGGTACCTGGAGCACGTCCCGGGCGCGATGGCGCGGCTCGGCGTCCGGGCGCCCGGTGACACCGTCCGGCGTGATCTGCACCGCGGCGACTTCGACGCCGACGAGCGCGCGATCGCGGTCGGCGTGGAGCTGTTCACGGCGGCCGCGTTGCTGGACGGGCAGCGCAGCTGAGGAGATATCGACCGGCCCTGTATCGGGGCCGGGCGATTCACCGACATGGGTGTACGTTGAAAAGTCAGGTCGCTACGGCGCGCGCGGCTCGTGGCCTGTTCGCGACGATCCGATAACGACTGATGAACAGGTTTTTAACTGACATCTACGCGCGTTACGATCGCCGCAAAACCAGCGCCGGAAGAGGCGCTCTCGGTCAGTCTTGAAGGGACCCTCCTCTTGCGCCGGATCACCAGAATCGCCACCGTGGGCATTGCGTCCGCGGCTCTCGCACTCACCGCCACCGCGTGTGGCGGAAAGACGTCTTCGGACGCCGGTTCCGCCAAGGACAGCGCCGCCATCGCGTACGACATCGGTGGTCGCGGCGACCAGTCCTTCAATGACGCCGCCTACGCCGGTCTGGCGAAGGCGGAGAAGGAACTCAAGGTCAAGGGCAGCGAAGACGAGCCCACCGAGGGTGAGTCGGACGCCGACAAGGTTCAGCGGCTCACCGAGCTCGCCCGCGCCGGCAACAACCCGGTCATCGGTGTCGGCTTCTCCTACGCCCCGGCCATCAAGAAGGTCGCGCCGAAGTTCCCGAAGACCACCTTCGGCATCATCGATGACACCTCGGTCACCGGTAAGAACATCGCCAACATGGTCTTCAACGAGGAGCAGGGCTCGTACCTCGCCGGCGTCGCCGCCGCCAAGGCCACCAAGACCAACAAGGTCGGCTTCATCGGTGGCGTCGAGGTACCGCTGATCAAGAAGTTCGAGGCGGGCTTCGCTCAGGGCGTCAAGGACACCAACCCCAAGGTCACGGTGCTCAAGCAGTACCTGACGCAGCCGCCGAACTTCGACGGCTTCTCCAAGCCCGACCTCGGCAAGGCCGCTGCCCAGGGCCAGCTCGACAAGGGCGCCGACGTGATCTACCACGCCGCGGGTCTCGCGGGCTCCGGCTCGATCGAGGCTGCCGCCACGGCCGGCAAGTGGGCCATCGGCGTGGACTCGGACCAGTACAGCCAGGCCGGTCTGGCCAAGTACAAGGCGAAGATCCTCACCTCGGTGACCAAGGACGTGTCCGACGCGGTCTTCAACCTGATCAAGTCCGTGAAGGACGGCAAGCCGCAGTCCGGCGAGGTCCGTTACGGTCTCGACAAGGACGGTGTCGGCCTGGCCGACTCCAACCCCGAGTACAAGAAGATGACGGACCTCACCGCCGCTGTGGAGAAGGCGAAGAAGGGCATCATCGACGGCACCATCACGGTCAAGACCACGCCGTAAGGCCACTGGCCACGACGTGAGTCCCGGGGGCCCGGGAAGGCAGGCGCTGCCGCCTTTCCTGGCCCTCGGGCCGTATTTCGCACCACATCTTTTACGATTCGGCAGCGCTACGCGCGTAGACGCCTCATTGGCGCGATAGCTTCGCCCCCGCCCTGCCTCCTGCTCCTGCCCTTCTGCTTCCCGCTCCTTTCCGCCAAGGAGAGTGCGTCATCAACGCGTCAAGCCCGCCCGCCGCCGTAGAACTGCACGGCATCACCAAGCGCTTTCCCGGCGTCGTCGCCAACCACGACATCGACATCACCATCCGCAAGGGCACCGTGCATGCCCTCGTCGGCGAGAACGGTGCCGGTAAGTCGACCTTGATGAAGATCCTCTACGGCATGCAGAAGCCGGACGAGGGCACCATCACCATCGACGGCGACCAGGTCAGCTTCAGCACCCCGGCCGACGCCATCGCCCGCGGCATCGGCATGGTGCACCAGCACTTCATGCTCGCCGACAACTTCACCGTCCTGGAGAACGTCGTTCTCGGCGGAGAGAATCTGTACGGCATCGGCAACAAGGCCCGTAACAAGATCCGGGAGATCTCGGACGCGTACGGGCTGAACGTGCGCCCCGACGCCCTGGTCGAGACCCTCGGTGTCGCCGACCGCCAGCGTGTGGAGATCCTCAAGGTCCTCTACCGCGGCGCCCGCATCCTGATCCTCGACGAGCCGACCGCCGTGCTCGTCCCGCAGGAGGTCGACGCGCTCTTCGACAACCTGCGCGAGCTCAAGGCCGAGGGCCTGACCGTCATCTTCATCTCGCACAAGCTGGGCGAGGTGCTGTCGGTCGCCGACGACATCACCGTCATCCGCCGCGGTACGACCGTGGGCACCGCCGACCCGGCGAACACCACCACCAAGCAGCTCGCCGAGCTGATGGTCGGCAGTGAACTGCCCTCGCCCGAGACCCGTGAGTCGACGGTCACCGATGTGCCGATGCTCCAGGTCTCGGACCTGCAGCTGGCCGCCACCGACCCCGACGGCGTCGTCCGCGAGGTCCTCGCCGGCATCAACCTCACCATTCACAAGGGTGAGGTCCTGGGCATCGCCGGTGTCGAGGGCAACGGCCAGACCGAGCTCATCGAGGCGCTGATCGGTATGCGCGACCCCGACGGCGGCGTGATCACGCTCGACGCCGAGGACATCTCGCACGCCCCGACGCGCAAGCGCCGCGAGGACGGCATCGGCTACATCCCCGAGGACCGGCACCGCCACGCCCTGCTGCTGGAGTCGTCCCTCTGGGAGAACCGCATCCTCGGCCATGTCACCGAGAGGCCCAACAGCAAGAAGGGCCTCCTGGACATCAAGGCAGCCCGCCGCGACACAGAGCGGATCGTGCGCGAGTACGACGTCCGCACCCCCGGCATCGAGGTCACCGCCTCCTCGCTCTCCGGCGGCAACCAGCAGAAGCTGATCGTCGGCCGCGAGATGAGCCACAAGCCCAAGCTGCTGATCGCCGCCCACCCCACCCGTGGTGTGGACGTCGGCGCACAGGCGCAGATCTGGGACCAGATCCGGGAGGCCCGTCACGAGGGCCTGGCGGTGCTGCTGATCTCCGCGGACCTGGACGAGCTGATCGGGCTCTCCGACACCCTGCGGGTCATGTACCGCGGCCGGCTGGTCGCGGACGCCGACCCTGCCACCATCACTCCGGAGGAGCTGGGTTCCGCCATGACAGGCGCGGCCACCGGCCATCTCGAAGCAACTGACAGCGGCTCCGCCGCGGGCGAAGAGGACGAGGCCCGATGAAGAAATTCGACAAGGACCGGGTGATCCTGGCCCTCGCCGGCCCGGTGCTCGCGCTGGCCGTCGCCGTCGCACTCACCTCCGTGGTGCTGCTCGCCTCGGGCCGCAACCCGTTCGAGCCGTACAGCCTGATGATCGAGAACGCCAGTTACGTCGACGTACAGGTCCTGATCATCAACCAGGCCGGTACGTACTACCTGGCGGCCCTCGCCGTCGCCATCGGCTTCCGGATGAACCTCTTCAACATCGGTGTCGACGGCCAGTACCGGCTCGCCGCGATGGCGGCCGCGCTGGTCGGCGCGCGCGTCGACCTGGCGGGCCCGCTGCAGATCGCGCTGATCGTGCTCGTCGCGATGCTGACCGGCGCCTTCTGGGCCGGTATCGCGGGCATCCTCAAGACCACCCGCGGAGTGAGCGAGGTCGTCTCCACGATCATGCTCAACGCCATTGCCACCAGCCTGATCGCCTGGCTGATCCTGCCGGCCAACCTCGGTGTCCAGCCGGAAGGCTCCAACGACCTGACGACCGGCGAAATCCCGGAGTCCGGCTGGTTCCCGGGCCTGACCATGGGTGACGGCGGAGAGATCTACGGCTTCACGTTCGTCGCCTTCGCGCTCGGCATCGTCTACTGGTTCGTCCTCAACCGCACCCGCTTCGGCTTCGATCTGCGCGCCACCGGCGCCAGTGAGAGCGCCGCCGCGGCCTCCGGTGTCGACGCCAAGAAGATGATCCTGACCGCGATGCTGATCTCGGGTGCCGTCGCGGGTCTGGCCGGTATGGCGACACTGCTGGGCGACACCCACACGTACAGCCTCAGCTTCCCGACGGGAATCGGCTTCACGGGCATCACCATCGCCCTGCTCGGCCGCAACAACCCGATCGGCATCTTCTTCAGCGCGCTGCTCATCGCCTTCCTGGACAAGGCGTCCGCGACGCTCGACCAGCACGGCTACGAGAGCGAGATCGCCACGATCATGCAGGGCCTGATCGTGATCGCGGTCGTCGTCAGCTACGAACTCGTCCGCCGCTACGGGATCCGCCGCCAGCAGCAGAAGGTGGGCGACGAGCTCGCCGCGGCAGCCCGCAAGAACCGTGAGGAGGTGGCGGCGTAATGAGCACCAGCACGGTCTCCGCAGTGAGCGCGGCACCCAAGAAGAGCGCCCGCCGCAAACTGTCCACCCCGGTCGTCCTGCTGATCATCGCGGGTGCGCTCGCCCTGGTCTCGCTGGTACGCATCCTCAGCGGCGCCGAGGATCTCACCTCCGTCGGCCAGGTCTCCGGCGCGCTTCAGCTCGCCATCCCGATCGGTCTCGCCGGCCTCGGCGGCCTGTGGGCCGAGCGTTCGGGCGTGGTCAACATCGGTCTCGAGGGCATGATGATCCTCGGCACCTGGTTCGGCGCCTGGGCCGGCTACCAGTGGGGTCCGTGGACGGGTGTCGCGGTCGGCATCCTCGGCGGCGCGCTCGGCGGTCTGCTGCACGCGATCATCACCGTCACCTTCGGTGTGAACCACATCGTCTCCGGTGTGGCCATCAACATCCTGGCCGTCGGCGTCACCCGCTATCTGTCCAACTTCACTTTCGCCGAGGCCCCGGGCGGCTCCTCCAAGCAGTCCCCGCGGATCGATCCGATCACCTCGATCACGATTCCAGGGCTGTCGGACTGGATGAAGGATCTGCAGGGCAAACACTGGTTCTTCATCTCGGACCTCGCCGGTGTCATCGGCGGCCTGGTGACCAACCTGTCGCTGCTGACCGTCGTCGCGCTGCTGCTGATCCCGGCCACCACCTGGATCCTGTGGCACACCGCCTTCGGTCTGCGGCTGCGCTCCTGCGGTGAGAACCCGGTCGCCGCCGAGTCGCTCGGCGTCAACGTCTACAAGTACAAGTACATCGCCGTCGCCGTCTCCGGCGGTCTGGCCGGCCTCGCGGGCGCCTTCCTGGCGATCGTGTCCACCGGCATCTACCAGGAGGGCCAGACCGGCGGCCGCGGCTATATCGGTCTCGCCGCGATGATCTTCGGTAACTGGATGCCGGGCGGCATGGCGCTGGGCGCCGGTCTCTTCGGCTTCACCGACAGCCTCAAGCTGCGCGGCGGTGCCGAGAACGTCCACGCGATGCTGCTGCTGCTGGCGATCCTGCTGGTGCTGGTCGTCATCTGGCAGCTGTACAAGAAGAAGTACGTGCCCGCGGTGATCTCGGCGGCCGCCTCGGCCCTGCTGTTCGCCTGGTACCTGCTGACCAACGAGGTGCCGAGCCAGTTCGTGGACGCCGCTCCGTACATCACCACGCTGCTGGTCCTGGCGCTGTCCGCACAACGGCTCCGGATGCCCAAGGCTGATGGCATGCCGTACCGGAAGGGCGAAGGCACGTGACGGCGGCGGTCGACTGGGACGCTCTGCGCGAGCGGGCGCGTGAGGCCATGTCGCACGCGTACGCCCCCTACTCGGGCTACCCGGTCGGCGTGGCCGCTCTCGTCGACGACGGCCGCACGGTAGTCGGCTGCAACGTCGAGAACGCCTCGTACGGGCTCAGCCTGTGCGCCGAGTGCGGTCTGGTCTCCCAGCTCCAGGCGACGGGCGGCGGCCGGCTGACCCACTTCACCTGCGTGGACGGCCGGGGCGAGAGCCTGGTGCCGTGCGGCCGGTGCCGTCAGCTGCTGTACGAATTCGGCGGCCCCGAGCTGCTTCTGGAGACCCCGGACGGGGTTCTCCCGCTGTCCGAGATGCTGCCGCAGGCCTTCGGGTCGGGGCATCTGCGCTGACACCGCGGCCCTCCCGCCCGCCGGGAGGGCCGCTCCTCTTTCGCATCCCTCTCTCCATCCCTCTATGCGCGTAGAGTCGCGCGTACGCACTTCATTTGCCGGAAGGAATCCCATGGACGCCATCTCCGTCATCCGCACCAAGCGGGACCGAGGCGAGCTGAGCCCCGAGCAGATCGACTGGGTCATCGACGCCTACACGCGCGGTGAGGTCGCCGACGAGCAGATGTCGGCGCTGGCGATGGCCATCCTGCTGAACGGCATGAACCGTGCGGAGATCACCCGCTGGACGGCCGCGATGATCGCCTCCGGCGAGCGGATGAACTTCGACGCGCTGTCCCGGCCGACCGCCGACAAGCACTCCACGGGCGGCGTCGGCGACAAGATCACGCTGCCGCTCGCGCCGCTGGTCGCCGCATGCGGCGCGGCCGTCCCGCAGCTGAGCGGCCGCGGTCTCGGCCACACCGGCGGCACGCTCGACAAGCTCGAGTCCATCCCCGGCTGGCGGGCGCTGCTCTCCAACGAGGAGATGCTGCACGTCCTCGACACGACCGGCGCGGTGATCTGTGCCGCGGGCGACGGCCTGGCCCCCGCGGACAAGAAGCTGTACGCCCTGCGGGATGTCACCGGCACAGTCGAGGCCATTCCGCTCATCGCCTCCTCGATCATGTCCAAGAAGATCGCCGAGGGCACCGGCTCGCTGGTCCTCGACGTCAAGGTGGGCACCGGCGCCTTTATGAAGACCATCGAGGACGCCCGCGAACTGGCCTCCACCATGGTCGCGCTGGGCAGCGACAGCGGCGTCAAGACCGTTGCGCTCCTCACCGACATGTCGACCCCGCTCGGCCTGACCGCGGGCAATGCCCTCGAGGTCCGCGAGTCCGTCGAGGTCCTCGCGGGCGGCGGCCCGCAGGACGTCATCGACCTCACCGTGGCCCTCGCCCAGGAGATGCTCGTCGCTGCCGGTATCAAGGACGCCGACCCCGCGAAGGCACTCGCCGACGGCTCCGCGATGGACGTCTGGCGCCGCATGATCGCCGCGCAGGGCGGTGACCCGGATGCCGAGCTCCCGGTAGCCCGCGAGCAGCACGTGATCACCGCCCCGTCGTCGGGTGTCCTCACCCGCCTCGACGCGTACGACGTCGGCGTCGCCGCCTGGCGTCTCGGCGCGGGCCGGGCCCGTAAGGAGGACCCGGTCCAGGCGGGCGCGGGCATCGAGATCCACGCCAAGCCCGGCGAGCCGGTGACCGCGGGCCAGCGACTGCTGACCCTGCACACGGACACCCCGGAGAAGTTCGAGTACGCCCTGAAGCCCCTGGAGGGCGCGTTCGACATCGCCCCGTCGAACACGGAGTTCACCCAGAACCCGATCGTGCTCGACCGCATCGCCTGACCCCACTCGTTCGGCGGGCCGATGAGAATCGGCCCGCCGAGCGGTCCACAGAGCAGGGCATATCCGCCACTGCGACGGGACGGGGACATGGGCCATGGGCCGACGACCGGGTACCACGATGAGTTCTGGACGCCGGGGCAGTCTCCTCCGTGTGGACGCCACACAACCGATCATCCTGCGCATCGCGGGGAGAGTGTCTCCGGCCGATGTGCCGCGCCTGTGCGCGGAGTTGAGCGCGCGGCTCAGGGGCGCCGACGTCGCCGCCGAGGTCACCGAGGTGATCTGTGACCTCGGCGGGCTCACCCATCCCGATCTGGCCGCCGTCGATGCTGTGGCCCGGTTGCAGCTCACCGCCCGCCGGCTCGGCGGTCGGATACGGCTGCGCGATACCGGGCCGGAGCTGCGGGCCCTGCTCGATCTGGTGGGCCTCGGCGAGGTCGTCTAGATCTTGCGCTCGGACCCCGCGCTCCCGTGACGGTTACGCCTCCAGCCGGTCCGGCAGCTCGAAGAGCGGAAACCAGCGCTTGGTGTCCAGGAAGAAGTCCATCCCGCCGACCATGCCGTCCCTGACCTCCAGGACGATCAGGGCCCACGGCTCGTACCCGTCGCCCGTCCGGCTCGGGTGGTAGTGCGCGAACGCCGGAGAGCCGTTGGCCACGGTCGGGACCAGCTTCGAGCCCCGGCAGACCTCGCCGACACCGAGCATCCAGCCCACGATGTCGTCGTGGCCGCGCAGCCACAGGTCGTAGGGCGGCATGGACATGGTCGCGTCCTCGTGGAGCAGCGCCGTGAGCGCCTTCATGTCGTACCCCTCGAAGGCCGCGACATAGCGGTCGAGGAGCTTCTTCTGCTCTTCGTCGAGTGGGTCCGCCGCGTCCGCCGCGGCCGGCTCCGATTCGGCGAGCGTCGCCCGCGCCCGCTGCAGCGCGCTGTTGACCGAGGCCACCGTCGTACTCAACAGCTCGGCCACCTCGCTCGCCTTCCACGCCAGCACCTCGCGCAGGATCAGCACCGCTCGCTGCTTGGGCGGCAGATGCTGCAGCGCGGCGACGAACGCGAGCCGGATGCTCTCCCGCTCCACCGCGGTCTCGGCAGGGTCCGCCACGGACGGCAGCACCCGCCCGTCCGGCACCGGCTCCAGCCAGGTGATCTCCGGACGGGCGTTGAGCTGCGCCTGGGCCACGGGCGTAGCAGACGTGAGGTCCATCGGCCGGGCCCGGCGGTTGCCCGCATTCAGCATGTCGAGGCAGACGTTCGTCGCGATGCGGTAGAGCCATGAGCGCAGCGAGGACCGCCCTTCGAACTTCTCGAAGCTCCGCCAGGCGCGGACCATCGTGTCCTGTACCGCGTCCTCCGCCTCGAAAGCGGAGCCCAGCATGCGGTAGCAGTAGCCGGTCAGCTCCCTGCGGTGCTGCTCCAGCCTGGATTCCAGGTCCTGTGTCGTTGCCAGATCACTCATCGGGTCCACCCCTGTCGCCCATTGGCCCCAGCTCTTCGGAACCTACAGGAGGGCACTGACAATGGAGCTCACGTTCCGGGCTTGCGCCCGTAGACGTACACGTCGTCGCCGTTCTTCAGAAGATTCCAGTATGCCTTCGCATCCGCGGGGCGCATGTTGACGCAGCCCCCGGAGCCGGGCGGGTTGTACATCGACTTCGTCGTGGAGTGGAAGGCCTGTCCGCCGTCGAAGAACTGCGAGTACGGCATCCATACGTCGTAGAGCGTCGACCAGTGTCTGATGCTCCGCTGGTAGATCTTCTTCGAGCCGGTACGGGTCTCGGTGCCGTTCTTGCCCGTGCGCACCGGCACCGGGCCGTACTTCAGCTTCTTGCCGTCCTGGATCCAGGTCAGCTGGCGAGTGAGGTCCACGCAGGCGATACGGCCCTTGTTGGTCGGGCACCTGCCCGCCTTGTTCGGGGTCTTTCCGGCCGCCCGCTGCTGGAGGATCGTGTTCATGGTGCGCCAGGTGATCTCGCCCGCGTACCCGATGGTCGGCTTGATGCCGTGCCAGCCCTGGAAGGTCCGGATCGCCTTGCAGTCGGCCGCCGACTGCTTCCCGTCCACCGGGCGGCCCAGGAACTTCTCCACCTGCTTCTGGTACGGGCCCGTGGACGTCGTGCACGACGCCGCCTGCGCGGGCGCGCTGCCCAGTGCCATGGTCAGCGGAACCACCAGTCCGGTCAGACCGAGCACGACGCCTGCTCGTCTGCGGTGTGTACCCCTCGTCATGCCCCTCACAGCCACCAACTCCCCTCCGTGCACAGCGCAGTTGCGATATGCCTGCCCGTTGGACGCACGCCGGGGAGTTGGAGTTGTGCGGATTTCTGTGTTTATTTCAGCGCTGGGCCGCAGCGAGCACCAGCCGGTGCTCGGCCCGCGCCACCCGGGTGCCGTACAGCGTGATCGATACGACGCCGAGGACCGCGAGCAGCCCCAGCAGCACCGTGCCCGCCCAGCCGCCGGAGTGGAAGGCGACCGCGCCGAGCGTGCCGCCCGCGCTGCTGCCCAGGTAGTACGCGGACTGGTAGAGCGCCGATGCCTGAGCGCGGCCCGTCTTCGCCGTACGGCTCACCGAGGACGAGGCGACCGCGTGGCCCGCGAAGAAGCCCGCGGTGATCAGGACCAGGCCGAGCAGCACGGCGGGCAGCGAGTCCGCCAGCGAGAGCAGCAGCCCCGCGGTGGTGGTGGTGACCGCCAGGTAGAGCGCGCCACGGCGGCCGAGCCGGGCGACGAGCTTTCCGGCCGCGGCGGAGGAGACCGTACCGACCAGATAGACCAGGAAGATCGAACCGATGACGCCCTGGGGGAGGTTGAAGGGCGCCTCGACCAGGCGGTAGCCGATCACCGTGTAGACCGCGCCGAAGACGGTCATGAACAGCGCGCCGATCGCGTACAGCCGCAGCAGCAACGGGTCGGCCAGATGGCCGCGGACCGTCTTCGCCAGGGCGCGCGGGTTGAGCGAACCGGGCGTGAAATTACGGGCCTTGGGGAGCATGGCGCGGAAGACCAGCGCGCACACCAACGCCAGCACGCCGACCGCGGCGAGCGCCGCACGCCAGCCCCACAGCTGTGCCACCCAGCCGGTGACGATCCGGCCGCTCATACCGCCGATGCTGTTGCCCGCCACGAACAGGCCGATCGCGGCGACCAGCGCCTTGGGCCGTACCTCCTCGGCGAGATACGCCATCGCCGACGCCGGCAGACCGGCGAGCGCCGCACCCTGCACGGCGCGCAGCGCCACCAGCCACTCCAGGCTCGGCGCGAACGGCACGAGCAGCCCGACCACGACGGCGACCGCGAGGGACGCGGTCATCACGGTGCGCCGCCCGAAGCGCTCCGAGAGGGCGCTCATCGGCAGTACGCACAGGGCCAGCGCGCCCGTCGCGGCGGAGACCGTCCAGCTGGCTGCGCTCGCGCTCACGCGGAAGCCGGCGGAGACGGCGGGCAGCAGCGCCTGCGTGGAGTAGAGGAGGGCGAAGGTGGCCACACCGGCGGCGAAGAGCGCGAAGCTCATGCGGCGGTAGCCGGGACCGCCGGGGGCGAGGAGCGCGGGGGAGGGCGAAGGGGACGGCGAGGCGGCGCCCACGGTGGTGGGCGCCTTGGTACTGGCAGGAGGCATGCGTCAAAAGTAGGCCGCCACTTTTCATGCGTCCAATGCATGGAATCGCAATAATCGTTCCCATGGTGCATCAACACAGCTCACAGCCTCGGCTGTCACCAGGCAGTTACGAAGAATACGCACAGGACACAGCGCTGCTGCTCGCTCCGCGGCTCGCGTACTTCGCCGGGGTCGCCCGACACGAGCATGTGACGCGAGCCGCGCAGGAGATGGGTGTCCCGCAGTCCACGCTGTCGCGGGCGATCGTGCGTCTTGAACAGGACCTGGGGGTCACCTTGTTCACCCGCAAGGGCCGTACGGTGTCGCTGACCCCGGCCGGCCGTACCTTCCTCACCTCCGTGGAGCGGGCCCTGGCGGAGGTGGAACGGGCGGCGGAGTCGGTGCAGGCGGACGCGGATCCGAGCGCGGGCAGGGTCGCGTTCGGCTTTCTGCACACGATGGGCTCCGAGACGGTGCCGGGGCTGATCAGGGCCTTCCGCGCCGACCATCCGCGTATCCGCTTCACGCTCGTCCAGAACTACGGCGAGGCGATGATCGAGGGCCTGCGCGCGGGGGCCCTCGACCTGTGCCTGACCTCGCCGGTCCCGGACGCTCCGGACTTGGTCGCCCGCCGCCTGGACGAGCAGCGCCTGCGGCTCGTGGTCCCCGACGACCACCGCCTCGCGTCCCGCAAACGCATCAGGCTGGCCGAGGCGGCGGACGAGACGTTCGTGACCCTTGAACCCGGCTACGGCCTGCGGCGCATCACGGACGACCTGTGCGCGGAGGCGGGCTTCACACCGCGGGTCGCCTTCGAGGGCGAGGAGGCGGAAACCCTGCGCGGCCTGGTCGCGGCGGGCCTGGGCGTGGCTCTGCTGCCACCCCCTGCGGTGGCGCGCCCGGGCGTGGTCGAACTGACGGTGACGGCACCACGGGCGGTACGGGAGATCGGCGTCGCCTGGCTGGACGGCCACCCGGACACGGCGCCGGTGGCGGAGTTCAAGAAGTTCCTGCTGTCCAGGCGGGGGCGCTTGCTGCCGGAGTGAGGGTCACATCGGCTGAAGGGCACCATTCGGAAGGGCAGCCCGCCGGCGCTCGTCGTGACGGTGGTGTCCGGCTGCTACCAGGTCCCGGACGGCCGGACGGTCAAGCACTACTGAGTACGGGGGGCCGTACGTCCTGAGTACCGGCCCGGATACGGCAGCGCGGCAGCCAGAGGTTGGATCAAGGCCATGAACCCGACTCCGCCCCCACTCGTTGCGCAGCCCACCACGGCCACACCCCCCGACATCCGCAGATGGTCCCTGAACTCCGCCGTCCTGCTGATCCCGGCCGTGCTCATGGCCGGAATTCTCGCCCTGTCCACCGAGCACGGATCGAGGTGCCTGACCTACGGCGGTGACGGCTGCTCCCCCTGGCCCGCGGGCACCTTCTCGTGGACGCTGAGCGGCGTGGTCCTGGCCTTTGTGGTGACCATGGCCATTCCCGCACGTATGCGACGGGCCCACGAGCTGCGTACGGCCGCCTTCGCCGTGCAGGCCCTGCTGGAAGCCTTCGCGGTGATCGTGGCGCTCAGCTTCCCCTGACCCCGGGCTCACGGTCGCAGCGAGCGGCCGAAGCCCGCCGCCAGGGGCATGCGCAGGCCCAGCGGCGGTGGGGCCGCCAGCGCGTCCGCCACCGGGCGGGCGTACCTCCTGGTGAAGAGCGCGCCCAGCACGAAGTCCGCCGCCAGCGCCCGGACTTCCTCGTAGTGCTGGCGCAGCGCGTGGCCGTCCGAGTGGACCTCGAAGCGGCAGATGTCGCGGTTGGACTTCTTCGCGCGCTCGGCAAGGCGGTACGAGAGCTCCGGGTCCGTGCGCGCGTCATTCGTGCCGTGCACGATCAGCACCTGCTTGCCTGCCAGCTGATTCACCGGTTCCGGTGCCGCCGCCACATCGTCCTCCGGCAGCCAAGGGGCCAGCGCCAGCACGGAGTTGACGGCCGGGTGGCCCGCCGCGTGCAGGGCCGCGCGGCCGCCCATGCCGTGGCCGGTGAGGCACACCGGGACGTCGCCGTAGCGGCGTACCACCTCGTCCACCGCCCATGTCGCGTCCGCCGCGAGATGCGCGTCCGGGCCGTTCCAGCCGCGGCAGCGGTAGCGGACCCCGTGCACGACCAGCCCGTCCGCGCGGCCCGCCCGGGCCAGCGTGCGGCCCAGCGGCAGGGCCGCCGCATACGAGAGCCGGGAGGGTCTGCGCTCCGATTCCGGGTCGCCGTCCGGCAGCAGCAGCACCACCCCGCCGACCGCGGAGTCCTGCCCCAGGACGCGTCCGCCGCTCGCGCGGCCGAGGCGGGCGCGCGGCGGGGTACGGCTCCCTCGCGCTGCCCTTGCCACGGTCGTCTCACGGCGGGTGTCCGCTCCTTTGGCCTCATCGGCCGGACGCCCCCACCACAGGGGCAGTGCGTGGTGTGCCATGGCAGAACAGTCTCAGAAGGGCAGGTGTACTCCACCCGTCCGCATGGTCACTGTTATGTATCGACGGGCGAAGTTGAGGGGCGCTCTCTACGCGCGTAGGGCGTAGAGTGCGCAGATGACGAGCCAGACCCTCAATACGCCCTCCGCGGACCAGATCCGCCGCGCTCCGAAGGTGCTCCTCCACGACCACCTCGACGGCGGGCTGCGACCGGGCACGATCATCGAACTCGCCCGCGAGACGGGCTATGACGCGCTCCCCGAGACCGAGCCCGACAAGCTCGGCATCTGGTTCCACGAGGCGGCCGACTCCGGCTCGCTGGAGCGCTATCTGGAGACCTTCGCGCACACCTGCGCCGTCATGCAGACCCGCGAGGCGCTCTTCCGCGTCGCCGCCGAGTGCGCCGAGGACCTCGCCGAGGACGGAGTCGTCTACGCCGAGGTCAGGTATGCCCCCGAGCAGCACCTCGAAGCCGGCCTGAGCCTCGAAGAAGTCGTCGAGGCGGTCAACGCGGGCTTCCGGGAGGGGGAACGGCTGGCCCGCGAGAGCGGCCACCGTATCCGTGTCGGCGCCATGCTCACCGCGATGCGGCACGCCGCCCGCGCCCTGGAGATCGCCGAACTGGCGAATCGCTACCGCGACATGGGCGTCGTCGGCTTCGACATCGCCGGCGCCGAAGCGGGCTTCCCGCCCACCCGCCACCTCGACGCCTTCGAGTATCTGAAGAGGGAGAACAACCACTTCACGATTCACGCGGGCGAAGCCTTCGGGCTGCCGTCGATCTGGCAGGCGCTCCAGTGGTGCGGCGCCGACCGGCTCGGGCACGGTGTGCGGATCATCGACGACATCACGGTCGCCGATGACGGCAGCGTGAAGCTCGGGCGGCTCGCCGCGTACGTACGGGACAAGCGCATCCCGCTGGAGCTGTGCCCGACGTCCAACCTGCAGACCGGCGCGGCCGCTTCGTACGCCGAACACCCCATCGGCCTGCTGCGCAGGCTGCACTTCAGGGCCACGGTCAACACCGACAACCGCCTGATGAGCGGTACGAGCATGAGCCGCGAATTCGAGCTGCTGACCGAGACCTTCGGATACACCCTCGACGACATGCAGTGGTTCACCGTCAATGCGATGAAGTCGGCGTTCATTCCTTTCGATGAACGACTGGCGATGATCAGCGATGTGATCAAGCCCGGATACGCCGAGTTGAAATCCGAATGGCTGTTCCGGCAGACCGCCACGACCAGCCATTCTTCCGTCGGTGAGAGCTGATCGCGACACCTATGTCGAAGCGGCCGGGAATGTCAATTTCCGGCCGCTTCATGGCATTTGCGGCCTTGGGTGAGCGTGGCTAGCTTGCAGAGTCGCTCAGAATCCCCGTCCCAAGGACTCATCCCTGATGAAGCAGTCTGCTGCCAAGACTCTTGGTGTCGCCGTCGTCGGCGCTGCCTTCGCCGCTGTCGCCGCCGGCACGGCCGTCGCCGCCCCCGCTTCCGTCCCCGACTCCGTCACCGGCGTCCTGCCGGTCCAGGACGCGCTCACCAAACTTCCGGCGGGCGCCCCCGAGTCGCTGGCCGCCGGCCGGACCGCGCTCGCGAACGGCGCGACCACGCTGCCCACCACCGCCCAGAAGTCCGCGAAGTCAGCGAAGAAGCTGCTGACCGCGGACAAGGCCGACGACCCGGTCGCCAAGCTGCTGGGCGGCCTCCCGCTCGTCGGAGGTCTGCCGACCGGCGGCGGTCTGCCGACCAGTGGTGGCCTGCCGACCAGTGGCGGTCTGCCCGGCATCGGCTGACGTACACCGGTTCCGTACACAAGAGTGGGCGTACACCCGAATCGGGTGTACGCCCACTTCGCCTGTGCCAGGATCGCGGCCATGCGCGTGAAGACCGCAGGGCTGACTGCCCTTGTCACCGTCCCCGTGCTCCTGCTCGCCACGGCCTGTACGAGTGGCGACGACGGGGGCCCCGCCAAGGACAGGGACACGCCTGCGTCCACGGGTGCCGATACGGGCAAAGGCGGTGGTGGAGGCGGTGGCAGCGATGCGTCCGCGCCGCTCAACCGGCAGCAGTTGGAGCGGGCCGCACTGGCCACCGGCGATCTGGACGGGTTCCAGGTGTCCTCCGGAAAGAGTGCGCTCGCGCCCTCGGGCCAGCCCGCCGCCGACAAGTCGCAGTGCCAGCCGCTCGCCGACGCCATGGGTGACAGACCGAGCCCGCAGGCCACCCACACCGTCAACCGCGGTCTTGGCTCCCTCAAGAATCTCGGGCTCGCGGTGTCCGCCTCGCTCAGTTCGTACAGCGAGGCTGACGCCGGAAAGCTGATGGACGGACTCAAGTCGGCGGTGGCGGCGTGCGCCGGGGGCTTCGGCGCGACCCTCGAGGGCCGCAGTGGCGCCTACCGCGAGGTGAAGGCCGCGGCCTTCACCACTCGCGGCGCCGACGAGACGATCAGCTGGACCACCGTCGGAACCAACGAGGGCGCCGTGGCCCCGATCCATCTGGTCGTGGTCCGTAAGGGAGCGACCGTGGCGCGTTTCATGGCGCTGGACCTCGCGCGGCGCACACCGCCGCGCGTCCCTCAGGAGGTCGCCGACAAACAGCTGGCGAAGGTCGTCCAGGTGCTTGCCGGCTGACTGCGTACGACCGGGCGCCGGTGTCGGCGTACTACCAGGCCGTGCCGGCGGTCTTCTCGGACGGCAGCAGCACCCACAGCGCCAGATAGAGCAGGAACTGCGGGCCGGGCAGCAGACATGAGAGCAGGAAGATCACACGCATCGTGGTCGCGGAGGTGCCGAAGCGCCGTGCCAGCGCCGTGCACACTCCACCGATCATGCGTCCGTCTCGGGGGCGGACAAGTGCGGCCATGGTGGGCTCCTTCGCGAGAACCTTCGGGGAGCATCTCTGTTGTGCTCCCGATGCATCCATCGTGGCTTCGCGAAGGGGGTCGAAGCGTCGCTCTACGGTGCGATCCCGACCCTTGGAATCGTCGGGGTCGGCCCCTGAGACGCCTCGTCCCGCAGCATGGCACCGTGCCGCTGCCGGGTGGAGCCGGTGGCCGACCGCCCCTGCCTGCGGCGGAGCCGGGCGCGGCCGGCGGGCACGAAGACCAGGTGGGCCAGCGCGACCCCGGCCGTGTTCAGCAGCAGGGAGTCCACATCGACGACCTGTCCGGGCACCCCGGTCTGGAGCAGTTCGATGCCGAGCGACAGCAGCGCGCCGGCCGCGACCGTACGGGCCAGCGATGCCAGCGGAGAGACGGTGAGCCGGCCGCCCGCCATCGGCAGCAGTATGCCGAGCGGGGCCAGCAGCAGCAGGCCTTCGCCTATCCGGCGCGCGGCTTCCACAGCGCCCATCGCCAGATCCGCCTTGATCCCGGCGAGCGGCTCGAGATTCGCGGCCGTCACCCACACCACATCCAGTGGGCGCAGCGTCAGCCAGGAAACGAGCAGCAGATGCGCGAGGAGGAGGATGACCCCCGCCGCGCGGAAGCGGATGGCGGCACTGCCGCCCGGACCTTGACGCTGCACGCCCCCCAAGACGCACGCTTCCCCGGGATCGGTTCCGCGAGCTTCCAAAGAGGAAGCGGAACCCGCTCCGGAACCGAATCGGAACGAGGCTCAGCGAGCGGCGGGTGACGACGGGAGCGCGCTGAGCGTCGGAACGGCCTCGTCCGGCCGCTCCTTGATCCCGGCGGAGCACTGGTACGCCCGGGGCGCGTACTCCCCGGGCCCGCCCAGCAGCACCGAACCGCCCGTGGCGGCGGCCCTGCTCTCCGCGAAGGTGCAGACGATCTGGGCCAGCGCCGGCATCGGCAGATCCTCCGGCTGGCGGCTCAGACGCAGGGTGCCCGCGGGATCGCCCTCGCGCGCACCTGTCAGGGCCAGCGGCCCGCGTACGTACGTGGCGAAGCCGGCCTCATGCTCCGGGGACGAGGGCTCCTTCTCGAGTTCGTCGAGGAGCGCCTGCGCGATCTGTACGCGGCTGTCGACGGCCTTCTTCTCGGTGACCTGCGCCGTACGGTCCACGGACTCCAGCTGCGAGGCGCAGACCAGGTAGACGCGGACCTGGATGCCCTGCTGCTGCGCCTGGGGGGTGATGCTCTCCCCGCTCACCTCGCAGGGCACCCGCGAGGGCGCGGGCCCCGCGTCGACCGGTACCTGGGTGGTCCTGATCCCGCAGCCGCCGAGCACGACGACGCCCGCGAGTACGGCGAGTGAGGCTGCCGCCCGCCTGGTGCACCTCTTGGGCGTCACTGCGTGCCTTCCTCTCCGCGGCCGTCGGTGCGGCCCCGGTCCGCGTCTTCGACGTCGTCCGGGTCCGTGACGGCGTCCGGGTCCGTGCCGCCATGACCGTCGCCGTCCCTCAGCGACGAGGCGTCGCGCGGCAGCCGCAGTACGAACACCGCACCGTCCCCGTCAGCGGAGTTGGCCGCGGTGATGTCCCCGCCGTGGATATGGGCGTTCTCCATCGCGATCGACAACCCCAGCCCGCTGCCCTCGGAGCGCGGCCGGGAGGCGCTCGCCTTGTAGAAGCGGTCGAAGACATGCGGCAGTACGTCCTCGGGGATACCGGGGCCGTGGTCCCGTACCTCGATCAACAGCTCGTGGTCGACCGGCCGCACCGACACCCGCACCGGCGAGCCGCCGTGCTTGAGCGCGTTGCCGATCAGATTGGCCAGGATCACATCGAGCCGGCGCGGATCGAGCAGCGCGATGATCCCGCGCTCGGCGTCCAGATCCACCGCGTCCAGCCAGGCGCGCGCGTCGATGCACGCGGTGACCTGGTCGGCGACGTCCACCGTGTCCAGTACGAGTCTGGCCGTGCCCGCGTCGAAGCGGGTCACCTCCATCAGGTTCTCCACCAGATCGCCCAGCCGCCGGGTCTCGCTCACCACCAGGTTCACGGCGGGCGCGATCATCGGGTCGAGGCTGTCGGCCTCGTCCTCGAGCACCTCGGTGACGGCGGTGAGCGCGGTCAGCGGGGTGCGCAGCTCGTGCGACATGTCGGCGACGAAGCGACGGCTGGACTCCTCCCGTGCGCTCATGTCCGCGACCTTCTTCTCCAGCGACTCCGCGGTCTTGTTGAACGTCCTTGCCAGCTCGGCCAGTTCGTCCGTGCCCGAGACCCGCAGCCGGGTGTCGAGCTTGCCCTCGCCGAGCCGCCGCGCGGCCTCACCCAGCCGGTGCACGGGCTTGAGCACGGTCGTGGCGGCGGCCTGCGCGAGCAGCGCCGAGCCGACGAGGGCGAGGCCGGTGGCGATCGCCAGGGACCAGGCGAGCGAGTTGAGGTCCTGACGTTCCTGGTCCAGCGACTTGAAGACATAGCCGGTCGGCCCGCCGCCGATGATCCTGGTGCCGCCGACGAGATACGGCATGCCGCGGCGCTCGGTGCGCTGCCAGTACAGGTGGTACGGGACGGAGTTGCCGGCCCCGACGTCCTGCCGCTGGGCCACCGCTTCCTGCAGCCTCGCCGGTACGTCGTCGAGCGTGAAGCTGTCAGGGTCGGACGTACCGACGATCGGCTTGCCCTTGGCGCGCTCGCCGATGAGCAGCACGCTGTAGCCGTCACCGCCGCCCGCCATCTGCTCGGCTGTCTTCTGCAGTTCGTTCTGCGTCGGGCGCAGCGGCAGCGCCGCCGCCCGGTTCTGCATCTCCTGCCGGAAGTCGCCGAGCGCCGCGTCCTGGGTACGGGTCAGCACCGCTTCGCGGTTGAGCCAGTACGCGATGCCCGAGGCGGACACGGCGGCAGTCAGCGCGACCAGCGCGAAGACGACGACAAGGCGGAGCCTCAGGCTCGTCCAGCGGAGTCCGGCGAGCATCGCGCGCTTGGCGGCACTGGTCACCTAGGTGTTCCGTTCGTGGGGGTCGCGGCGCGCAGACAGCTCACTGCGGGACGTCCAGCCGGTAGCCCACGCCACGCACCGTACGGATCAGGGTCGGCGAGGACGGCACGTCCTCGACCTTCGCCCGCAGCCGCTGCACACACGCGTCCACCAGCCGTGAGTCACCGAGGTAGTCGTGCTCCCAGACCAGCCGCAGCAGTTGCTGCCGCGACAGGGCCTGTCCGGGCCGTCGGCTGAGCTCGAGCAGCAGCCGCAGCTCGGTCGGCGTGAGCTGAAGATCCTCGCCGTTCTTGGTGACCGTCATCGCGGAGCGGTCGATCACCAGCGAGCCGAAGGTCGCCGAGTCGGTGGACTCGCGCTCACCGCGCCGCAGCACAGCGCGGATACGGGCGTCCAGCACACGGCCCTGGACGGGCTTCACGACATAGTCGTCCGCGCCCGACTCAAGACCCACGACCACATCGATGTCGTCGCTGCGTGCGGTCAGCAGGATGATCGGCAGCTGGTCGGTGCGCCTGATCCGCCGGCACACCTCGAAACCGTCGATCCCGGGCAGCATCACATCCAGCACGATCAGGTCCGGCCGCTGCTCGCGGAGCAGCTTCAGGCCGTCCTCTCCCGTCGCCGCGGTGGCCACTCGGTGGCCCTGGCGTGACAGGGAAAGTTCGAGGGCCGTGCGGATGGCGTCGTCGTCCTCGATCAGCAACAGGAAGGGCACGGAGGTCATTCTGACCCATGGTGGAGCCGGAGTTCGACAGTTGGTGAGCTCTCACACGACTCCTCCCCTTGTGGCAGGCCGCGCAAGCCCTTTCGCAAACGATTTCCGACCGCCTTCCGACTGCCTCCGGGACCGCCCCGGCGGGGCTTGTGACGCGCCTGTGACAGTCGGCGGACACCGCCATGAAACTGCCTGGGCAAGCTTCTTGGCACACGGACGGAAACAGACTCCACTCGACGGGGGGCGCGAGATGAACGCACTGCACAGCACCACCTCAAGCGCAGTTGTCACGCGTCTCCACGACGTCGTGCGGAGCACGGAGAAGTCCGGCGCGGTGAACGGGCGGGGGTGCGTTCGCAGCGTCGGGCGTCAGCACAAGCCGTCGTACATGACGGTGGTTGACGCACCTGTGGGGGGTGGCGGGGACGCGTACCGGGAGGCGGGGGAGCGGACGAACCTGTCGGAGGCGGAGTTCACCGCCTACGTACAGGAACGCCGCGCCTCCCTGTACGCGACCGCGTACCACCTGACCGGGGACCGGTTCGAGGCGGAGGATCTGCTGCAGAGCGCCCTCTTCTCGACATACCGGGCCTGGGACAGGATCAGCGACAAGGCGGCGGTCGGGGGCTATCTGCGCCGCACCATGACCAACCTGCACATCAGCGCCTGGCGCCGGCGCAAGCTCAACGAGTACCCGACGGAGGAGCTGCCGGAGACGGCGAGCGACACCGACGCGATGCGGGGTACGGAACTGCGCGCGGTGCTCTGGCAGGCGCTGGCCAGGCTTCCCGAGCTCCAGCGGACGATGCTGGTCCTCCGTTACTACGAGGGCCGCACGGACCCGGAGATCGCGGAGATCCTGGACATAAGTGTCGGCACGGTGAAGTCGAGCATCTGGCGGTCGCTCCGCCGGCTGCGTGAGGACGAGGTCCTCAGCTTCGGCCGTGACGAGGAAGAGTCCTTCGGCGAGCTGGTGGCCTGAGGGTAACGGGGGGAACGGGGCCGCCGTTTCGGGGGAGACGGCGGGATCGGGGGATCCGCGGGGGTCACGGGGGTCACGGGGGACCGACCTGGGTCAACGGGGGAAACAGAGCGGGACCGGACAGGCCGGGGGGTCTTGTCCGGCCCCGCTTTTCTCTGTTTGCGGTGACCCGGCAGCCGGCGGCACGAGCGGCCGCATGCAGAGCCCTCGACGGTGCGGTGCCGCCGGGCTCCCTCGCCGCCGACGCTCACCAGTCTGCTGCACGTGCGTCCGAGTCCCGTGCCGTGCTGGTCTTTTCGGCCGCGGGTAGGCCGCGGCGGGAATGGGCCGCGTGCCGCGGGAGCGTGGGGGCGTCAGGCTTGCTCGTCTCAGTCACCCGCAGGTGTGCCGTCGCGCGGAGCGGCCGTGCTGCGCCGGGGTGTGGTGTCCCGCGGCCCGTCGCCGTCGACGTTCGCCAGTCTGCTTGCACATCGCCGTGTGCGTCCGGGTCCCGTGCCGTGCTGGTCTTTTCGGCCGCGGGTAGGCCGCGGCGGGAATGGGCCGCGTGCCGCGGGAGCGTGGGGGCGTCAGGCTTGCTCGTCTCAGTCACCCGCAGGTGTGCCGTCGCGCGGAGCGGCCGTGCTGCGCCGGGGTGTGGTGTCCCGCGGCCCGTCGCCGTCGACGTTCGCCAGTCTGCTTGCACATCGCCGTGTGCGTCCGGGTCCCGTGCCGCGCTGGTCCTTTCGGCCGCGGGTAGGCCGCGGCGGGAATGGGCCGCGTGCCGCGGGAGCGTGGGGGCGTCAGGCTTGCTCGTCTCAGTCACCCGCAGGTGTGCCGTCGCGCGGAGCGGCCGTGCTGCGCCGGGGTGTGTGTCCCCGGCCCGTCGCCGTCGACGTTCGCCAGTCTGCTTGCACATCGCCGTGTGCGTCCGGGTCCCGTGCCGTGCTGGTCTTTTCGGCCGCGGGTAGGCCGCGGCGGGAATGGGCCGCGTGCCGCGGGAGCGTGGGGGCGTCAGGCTTGCTCGTCTCAGTCACCCGCAGGTGTGCCGTCGCGCGGAGCGGTCGTGGTGCGCCGGGGTGTGTGTCCCCGGCCCGTCGCCGTCGACGTTCGCCAGTCTGCTGCACGTGCGTCCGAGTCCCGTGCCTCGGCTGCAGGCGGGCCGCGGCGGGACCGGGCCGGGGGTGCCAGAGCCGCCGTCGCCGTCACTCGGGGGTGTGCCGCGGCGCGGAGTTGTCGCCTTCCGTCGATGGTGTGGTGCCACCAGGCCCCCAGGTCGCCGTCACCCACAGGCAGGCCGCGGCGCGAAGCTGCCGCCTGCCGCCGGGGGCGTGGGGGTACTCCGTACCCCCACTTTTCATGGGCGGGTGGGTGGGGAAGAGCCCCCCGGCCGCTACGCCAACGTCCGCGCCGCAGGCGTCCGGCGGCCCGCCGCGGCCGCCGCGAGGCGGCCCAGCGCCTCCGCCTTGCCGCACGGGTGCGCGCCCAACTCCGTCTGGCGCGCCACGATGCCGCGTTCCGCGCGCATCAGGCGCCAGCCCCGCCGCAGCAGGAAACCCACCGACTTGCGGCCCTCGCGCAGATCCCGCGCCAGCCGGCGGCGGAACGTCGTCGACGGGCGGCCGCGCAGGCACAGCGCGTCCGCCAGTACGCCCAAGTCCTGGCACCGCCCGACGATGTCCGCCGCGAAAATGCCCTCCGCCACGAACAGCGGCGTGCGGTCGATGTCGAGCGACTCCCGGTCGATGCGGGAGCTCGTCGCGATGTCGTACACGGGGACCGTCGTACGTCCCGTACCGCACAGCTCCACGATCGCCGCCACCGCCGCGTCCGCGTCCCACGACAGCGGTGAGTCCCAGTCGATGTCCGTACTGCCCTCGACCAGCGGCAACGTCGGGTCGTCGCCCTCTTTGTAGAAGTCGTCCAGGCGCAGCACCGGCAGGCCGGTGCGGGCGGCGAGGGAGGACTTTCCGGAACCTGAGGGGCCCGTAAGCAGCACAACACGGGTGGGGATGGGGGAAGAGCTCACGGGACACCAGTGTGAGGCATTGCCCCTTGAAGGGGACCCCTCGGGGCTGAGGTTGGTATTGAGCGTCCCATCTCAACTACGCTACGTGCTCGTCCGATTACTCATTCAGCAAGGAATCGAAACCCATGGCACGTCACACAGCTCCCCAGTCCCGGCGGATCGCCCTGCTTCGCGCAGGTATGACCGTCGCGGCGGTGGCCGCGGTCCTCGGTGCGGGCGGTGCCGCTCAAGCGGCGCCGATGGCGCCCGCGGGGCTCGACACGGTCGACAAGGGGCAGGGCCGGTCGCTTGCCGGCATGGTCACGAATTCAGTGACCGGAATCGGGCAGGTCAAGAGCCTTCGGCTCAACCCGCTGGCCAAGACCGGCGCCAACCCGCTGGACAACAATGTGTCCACCCAGGTCGCCGACTTCAACCCGGTCTCCACGGAAGCGGTCACCGGGCCCCTGGCGGACGGTGCCGCGCTCAAGGACCTGCCGGTGGCGAAGCGCGCCGCAGGGGCGCTGCCGTCCTGAGTCGAGGCCGGCCGCCGGCGCATGCAGCGAGCGCGTGCAGCCAACGCATGCAGCCGAGGCATGAAAGCCAGGCATGAAAGCAGGCATGAAGGAGCCCCCTGCCGCCGGACGGGACGGCAGGGGGCTCGGCCATGGGAGGGGTCGGGTCAGTACGCCGAACCGGACGCGCCGAGCGAGCCCGTCGGGTGCCAGACCGTCTTCGTCTCCAGGAAGGCCGTCAGCCGGTGCGTGCCCGGATCGGCCGAGAAATCCACAGGCTGTGGACGGAGAACGCGCTTGAGGTTGTCCGCCGCCGCGATCTCCAGCTCCTTCGCGAGGACTTCACCGGCCCCGGTCAGGTCGATCGCGTTGACGTCCTGGTGCGCGGCGAGCGGGGTCGCGATCTCCTCGGTCCGCCCGGAGAGGACGTTGACCACGCCGCCCGGGAGGTCCGAAGTGGCCAGCACCTCGCCGAGCGAGAGCGCGGGGAGCGGGGCCTTCTCGCTCGCCACCACGATCGCGGTGTTGCCCGTCGCGATCACCGGGGCGACCACCGAGACCAGGCCCAGGAAGGACGACTCCTGCGGCGCGAGGATGGTCACGACGCCCGTCGGCTCCGGCGTCGAGAGGTTGAAGAACGGGCCGGCGACCGGGTTCGCCCCGCCCACGATCTGGCCGATCTTGTCCGTCCAGCCCGCGTACCAGACCCAGCGGTCGATCGCCGCGTCGACGACGGCCGCGGCCTTGGACTTGGACAGGCCCTCGGCGGCCGCGACCTCGGCGGTGAACTGCTCGCGCCGGCCCTCCAGCATCTCCGCGATGCGGTAGAGGATCTGGCCCCGGTTGTACGCGGTCGCGCCCGACCAGCCGCCGAACGCCTTGCGGGCCGCGACGACCGCGTCACGCGCGTCCTTGCGGGACGAGAGAGGCGCGTTGGCCAGCCACTTGCCCTTGGAGTCCGTCACCTCGTACACCCGGCCGCTCTCGCTCCGGGGGAACTTGCCCCCGACGTACAGCTTGTAGGTCTTGAAGACGCTCAGTCGCCCGTCAGACATCGAGGTAGGCCTCCAGACCGTGACGGCCGCCCTCGCGGCCGAAGCCCGACTCCTTGTAACCGCCGAACGGCGAGGTCGGGTCGAACTTGTTGAAGGTGTTGGCCCACACCACACCCGCGCGGAGCTTGCTCGCCACCGCCAGGATGCGGGAGCCCTTCTCCGTCCAGATGCCGGCCGACAGGCCGTACTGGCTGTTGTTGGCCTTGGCGACCGCCTCGTCCGGCGTACGGAACGACAGCACGGACAGCACCGGGCCGAAGATCTCGTCGCGCGCGATCGTGTGCGCCTGTGTGACGCCGGTGAAGAGCGTCGGAGCGAACCAGTAGCCGGAGCTCGGCAGCTCGCAGGGCGCGGACCAGCGCTCGGCGCCCTCCGCCTCGCCCTTCTCGGTCAGCGCCGTGATCCGGGCCAGCTGCTCCGCGGAGTTGATCGCCCCGATGTCGGTGTTCTTGTCCAGCGGGTCGCCGAGGCGCAGCGTGGACAGTCGGCGCTTGAGGGAGTCGAGCAGCTCGTCCTGGATCGACTCCTGGACCAGCAGGCGCGAGCCCGCGCAGCAGACCTGGCCCTGGTTGAAGAAGATGCCGCCGACGATGCCCTCGACGGCCTGGTCGATCGGGGCGTCGTCGAAGACGATGTTCGCGCCCTTGCCGCCCAGCTCCAGCGTGACCTTCTTGTCGGTGCCGGCGATCTGGCGGGCGATCGCCTTGCCGACGGCGGTCGAGCCGGTGAAGGCGACCTTGTTGACGTCGGGGTGCGCGACGAGCGCGGCGCCCGTCTCTCCGTAACCCGGAAGGATGTTGACGACACCCTTCGGCAGGCCCGCCTGGCGGCAGATGTCCGCGAAGAAGAGGGCGGAGAGAGGGGTCGTCTCGGCGGGCTTCAGGACGACCGTGTTGCCCGCCGCGAGCGCCGGGGCGATCTTCCACGCGAGCATGAGGAGCGGGAAGTTCCAGGGGATGACCTGGCCCGCGACGCCGAGCGGCTGCGGGTTCGCGCCGTAGCCGGCGTGGCCGAGTTTGTCCGCCCAGCCCGCGTAGTAGAAGAAGTGCGCGGCGACCAGCGGCAGGTCCGCGTCGCGGGTCTCCTTGATCGGCTTGCCGTTGTCGAGCGTCTCCAGGACGGCCAGCTCGCGCGAGCGCTCCTGGATGATCCGCGCGATACGGAACAGGTACTTGGACCGCTCCGAGCCGGGCAGCGCCGACCACTTCTCGAACGCCTTGCGGGCCGCCTTCACGGCGCGGTCCACGTCCTCGGCGCCGGCCCGGGCGACCTCGGCGAGCACCTCCTCGGTGCTCGGCGAGACGGTCTTGAAGACCTTGCCGTCCGCGGCGTCGGTGAACTCGCCGTCGATGAAGAGGCCGTACGACGGTGCGATGTCGACGATCGACCGCGACTCGGGCGCGGGGGCGTACTCAAAAATCTGCTTGTCCATGGTCATGGGGTCTCAGTCCACCGTCACGTAGTCGGGGCCGGAGTAGCGGCCGGTGGCCAGCTTCTGACGCTGCATCAGCAGGTCGTTGAGCAGGCTCGAGGCGCCGAAGCGGAACCAGTGGTTGTCCAGCCAGTCCGCACCGGCGGTCTCGTTGACCAGCACCAGGAACTTGATCGCGTCCTTGCTGGTACGGATGCCGCCCGCAGGCTTCACGCCGACCTGTACCCCAGTCTGCTCCCGGAAGTCGCGCACGGCCTCCAGCATCAGCAGGGTGTTCGCCGGGGTGGCGTTCACCGCCACCTTGCCGGTCGAGGTCTTGATGAAGTCCGCGCCGGCGATCATGCCGAGCCAGGAGGCGCGGCGGATGTTGTCGTACGTGGAGAGCTCGCCGGTCTCGAAGATGACCTTCAGCCGGGCGGCGCCCGCGGCCTCCTTCACGGCGAGGATCTCCTCGTAGACCTTCAGATAGCGGCCGGAGAGGAAGGCTCCCCGGTCGATCACCATGTCGATCTCGTCGGCTCCGGCGGCGACGGCGTCACGGGTGTCCGCGAGCTTCACGTCGAGCGCGGCGCGGCCGGCCGGGAAGGCGGTGGCGACGGAGGCGACCTTGACGCCGGAGCCCCGCAGGGCCTCCTTGGCGATGGCTGCCATATCGGGATAGACGCAGACCGCGGCGGTCGTCGGGGTCGTACGGTCGGTGGGGTCGGGATGGACGGCCTTGGCGGCGAGCGACCGGACCTTGCCCGGGGTGTCCGCACCCTCGAGCGTCGTCAGGTCGATCATCGAGATGGCCAGGTCAATGGCGAACGCCTTGGCCGTGGCCTTGATCGAACGCGTGCCGAGCCCTGCGGCGCGGGCCTCCAGGCCGACGGCGTCGACGCCGGGCAGGCCATGGAGGAAGCGGCGCAGTGTGCTGTCGGACGCGGTCACGTCAGCGAATGCGGGTGGGGTGGTGGGCATGGTCACCAGATGAGCATATCTACGCGCGTAGCGACCTGTACAGGGGGCCAGGTCAGCGGCCGCTCGACGGTGGCTTCGCGGCGGGCACGACCCGTACGGGAAGTGTGGCACGACCCGTACCGGAAGTGCCGCCGCAGGCGTACGGCAGAATCGGAGACATGAGCAGCCCGCAGCAGCCCGCCGAGCCCACGTACGCCGACCGGGTCTTCCGGTCGCCCGCCGGTATGGGGGGCGGGGTGTTGCTGCTCGCGCTCATCGCCTGGATCACCGTGGACGCGCTCATCCGCGGCGAGGGCCGGACGCCGTGGCTCGCGCTCGCCGGTGCGCTGCTGGCGGTGCCGCTCATCGTCGCGTTTACGCTGCGGCCCGCGGTCTTCGTCAACGAGGACCGGGTGCGCATCAGGAATCCGTTCCGGACGATCACCCTGCCGTGGGCGGCCGTCGCCGATGTGCGCGCCGGGTACTCCAGCGAGATCTTCACGCAGGAGGGTACGAAGTACCAGCTCTGGGCCATCCCCGTCTCGCTGCGCCAGCGCAAGCGGGTCTCGCGCCGGCAGATGCAGAACGCCCACGACGATCCGCACGGCCGGACCTCCGTGTCGGCCGACGTCAACGACTCCCAGGCGCGGTTGGCTCCCGCCGACCGGACGGTCGCGGATCTGCGCGAGCTGGCCGAGCGCAATGCGTCGCGGCCGGGTGCGCAGGGCGAGCCGCAGGTCCGCTGGGCGTACGAGGCGGTGGCGCCGGCCGTGGCCGGGGCCGTGCTGCTCGCGGTGCTGCTGGCCATCGGCTGAGCCCCTGAAGCCCTGAAGCCCTGAAGCCCCGGAGCCCCGGAGCCCCGGAGCCCCTGAGGCCTCGAGGCCTCGAGGCCTCGTGCCCTGGGCCCCAAGGTCACCCGAGGCCGCGCAGCGCCTCCGAGGCATCTGACGCACGGGTGACCCCGACGATCAGGGCGGGCCCTTCCACACCAGCAGCATGTACGCCCCCAGCCACGCCGACGACAGCGTCGACGTGCCCAGCACCACCGCCACCACCGCTGTCCGCCGTGCCCTGGCCAGTGCCAGCGCGATCGGCAGCAGCAGCGGGAAGCCCGGCAGCAGAAAGCGGGTGCGCGGGAAGTAGACCCCACCGCTGCCCAGGACGACCAGCAGCAGCACGCCCGTGAAGACGAGCAGCGCCGTCGGCTGCCGGTCGGCCAGACAGAGCAGATACAGCCCGACCGACACGATCAGCATCAACGACACGATCACCAGAAAGAGCTGAGGACGCGTCATGTACACCAGGTACTGCCGCAGCCGCAGCAGCGTCGTCGCGCCGCCGTCCCACTCGTTGCGCCACAGCTTCTGTACGGCGAAGTAGCCGTCGGGCCGCCCCACGCGGAACCCCACCCACGCGACATACGCCAGCCACCCCAGCGGCGCGGCCAACGCCCCCACGAGCGCCCGCCGGTTCCCGCGGCAGGACGGCAGCAGCGCCGCCACCGACACGGCCGCCGCGACCGCGATGCCCGTAGGCCGGGTCAGCCCGGCGAGCGAGGCGAGCGAAGCCGCCCACAGCCAGCGCCCGGTGAGCACCGCGTACAGCGCCCACGCCGCGAGCGCCGTGAACATCGACTCCGTGTAGCCCATCCACTGGACGATCGCTACGGGCAGCACGCCCCACAGCACGGTGAGCACGGTGCCCGTCCGGCGCCCGTACAGCCGGTCGCCCACCGCGAAGATGCCCCACCCTGCGACGAACGAGAACACGACGGCGAGGACGAGTGCGACGGTGGCGCGCGAGCCGGGTGTGACACCGGCGACGGCCTTGATCAGGACCGGATAGAGCGGGAAGAAGGCCAGGTTGTTGGCGTTGAACTGGGTGCCGAGGGCGTCGGCGTACCCATGGTCGGCGATGCCCAGGTACCAGCCGGAGTCCCAGGACGTGGCGAGCGTCGGCCAGACACCGTGGTGCTTGAGATGCACCCACCTGGCGAGGACCAGAAGACCGCACAGCCGCACCGCGAGATAGCCGAGCAGCGCGGGCGCGGCCCGCCGCAGTGCGCGCCGCAGCCGGTTCCGTAAGCCAGTCGCGTCACCGCCTCCCGGGGCCGGTGGCCGGCGGGAGGCGGGGACGGTGGGCCGAACGGTCGCGGCGGGGGACACAGCGGCAGCTCCTGGAACTCGGTATGCGCTACCGGGTCACCATTTCCCGGAGGGTCCCAGGGAGCGGGTGCCACTGCCTCGACTCCGTACGAGATTCACCCGTGCGGACGGTCGAGGGCGGGCGTGCCGACGGTCGTACGGGCGGTCGTGCGGGCAGCCGGCCGACGGTCAGATCCCCGCGGCCGCTGCGAGATCCCGCTTGATCCCGGCGAGGACCTCCGCGGCCCGCTCCCGCGCGGTGACGAGCTCCGACGCGTCCGCGACCGGCACCACGACCTCCAGGTAGCACTTGAGCTTGGGCTCGGTGCCGCTCGGGCGGACGATGACGCGGGCCGTGAACTCGCCGTCGAGGTAGTAGCGCAGCCCGTCCGTGGGCGGCAACTTGTCCGTACCGCGGTTCAGGTCCTCGGCGGTGACGACCCGCAGCCCGGCGACCACGGCCGGCGGCTTCTCGCGCAGCGTCCGCATCGCGTTCGCGATGATGCTCAGGTCCTCGACCCGCACCGACAGCTGGTCGGTGGCGTGCAGACCGTGCTCGACGGCGAGGTCGTCGAGCAGGTCGGTGAGCGTACGGTCCTGCTCCTTCAGCTCCGAGGCCAGCTCGGCGACGAGCAGCGCGGCGGTGATGCCGTCCTTGTCGCGTACGCCTTCGGGGTCGACGCAGTAGCCGAGCGCCTCCTCGTAGCCGTACCGCAGACCGTCCACGCGGGCGATCCACTTGAAGCCGGTCAGCGTCTCCTCGTACGGCAGCCCCGCGGCCTCCGCGATCCGTCCCAGCAGGGACGAGGACACGATCGACTCGGCGAAGGCGCTGTCCTTGTCCCGCGGAGACACTCCCTTGTGGACGAGGTGCGCGCCGAGCAGCGCGCCGACCTCGTCGCCGCGGAGCATGCGCCAGCCGCCGGGCGCGGCGTCGTCGGGAACGGCGACGGCGCACCGGTCCGCGTCGGGGTCGTTGGCGATGACGATGTCCGGCCGGTCCCGGCGCGCGGTCTCGAAGGCGAGATCCATCGCCCCCGGCTCCTCCGGATTGGGGAACGCGACGGTCGGGAAGGCCGGGTCGGGCTCGGCCTGCTCCTGTACGAGGGTGGGCGCGGGGAAGCCCGCGCGGTCGAAGGCGGCGGTCAGTACGTCCTTGCCGACGCCGTGCATGGCCGTGTAGACGACGCGGGCGGTGCGGGGGGAGCCGGCGGTGAAGATGGCGTCCGTACGCGCCAGATAGGCGTCCAGGACCTCGTCGCCGAGGGTGTCCCAGCCGCTCTCGGCACGCGGCACGTCGTCGAGACTCGCCACGGCCGCGATCTCCGAGGCGATCTCCGCGTCGGCGGGCGGCACGATCTGGGAGCCGTCGCCGAGGTAGACCTTGTAGCCGTTGTCGCGCGGCGGGTTGTGGCTGGCGGTGACCTCGACGCCGGCGACGGCGCCCAGCTGCCTTATGGCGAAGGCGAGTACGGGCGTCGGCAGCGGGCGCGGCAGCACGGCGGCGCGGAGACCGGCGCCGACCATGACGGCGGCGGTGTCGCGCGCGAAGTCGGCGGACTTGTAACGGGCGTCGTATCCGATGACGACGAGCCCGTCACCCTGCCCCTTCGCTCTGAGATACGCGGCGAGCCCGGCGGCGGCCCGGATGACGACGGCCCGGTTCATCCGCATGGGCCCGGCCCCGAGCTCCCCGCGCAGCCCGGCCGTCCCGAACTGCAGCGTCCCGCTGAACCGCACGGCGAGCTCGTCGAGGTCCTGGGCCTCGATGAGCTTCCTGAGCTCGTCCCGGGTCTCACTGTCCGGGTCCTCCGCCAGCCACGCGCTGGCCCGCGCGATGAGGTCCTGCTGCACGGTTGGTCCGCCTCTCGTGTGTAATCCGTCGCCCCATTGTTTCGGGGGGCCGCCCCCGCCCCCTGCGGCGCCGCAGCGGCGTGGGGCTGTCCTGTACCCGCGATCCACGGCACCGAAGCGGCACGGTTCCCCCATGCGGGAGCACGGGAGCATCCGCGCGCGCCTGGGCGGGCCGGCCGGTTCGGGGGACGTGGGTTCCGGAGAACCCTGCCCTGCGGCCCGTAGCCGCCCTGCCGATGCCGTGGTCGTTGTCCGGCCCGCCGGCCACGATCCGCGCCTTGTCGCGTGAAGCAGCCCCCGCCGACACGCCGCGCGAAGCCGCCGGGGCGTCCGCGTCGTCCGGGGGCGTGGGAGTGTCCCGCCCACCCGCACATCAGGCGGGCAGGCGCCTCTCCGCTCAGATGCGGTCGAGCACCCGGGTCAGCAGCTCGCCCATCCGCGCCGCCGAGTCCCGGCCCGCCTGGAGTACTTCCTCGTGGTTCAGCGGCTCGCCCGTCAAGCCCGCCGCCAGGTTCGTGACCAGCGAGATGCCGAGCACCTCCGCGCCCGCCTCGCGCGCCGCGATCGCCTCGAGGACCGTCGACATGCCGACCAGGTCACCGCCGAGCACGCGGACCATGTTGATCTCCGCCGGCGTCTCGTAGTGCGGGCCGGGGAACTGGACGTAGACGCCCTCCTCCAGGGAGGCGTCGACCTCCTTGCACAGCGCCCGCAGCCGCGGCGAGTACAGGTCCGTCAGGTCCACGAAGTTCGCGCCGATGATCGGCGACGTCGCCGTCAGGTTGATGTGGTCACTGATCAGCACCGGCTGGCCGGGGCGCATGCCCTCGCGCAGGCCGCCGCAGCCGTTCGTCAGGATGACCGTCTTGCAGCCCGCTGCCACCGCCGTACGCACTCCGTGCGCCACCGCCGCGACCCCGCGGCCCTCGTAGTAGTGGGTCCGGCCGAGGAAGACCAGCGCCCGCTTCTCGCCGATCCTGTACGAACGGATCTTGCCGCCGTGGCCCTCGACCGCCGGCGGCGGGAAGCCGGGCAGTTCGGTGACCGGGAATTCGGCCTCGGGCGCGCCGAGGGCGTCAACGGCCGGCGCCCAGCCGGAGCCCATCACCAGGGCTACGTCGTGCGTCTCGGCGCCGGTCAGCTCGCGCAGCCGCGCGGCGGCTGCGTCGGCTGCGGCATGGGGGTCGGCGGTAGCGCCGTTGAGGTCCGGATTCACAGATGCGTTCACGCCGACGAGGGTAGCCGGTCATTCCCTACGCGCGTAGATGATGCAGCTCACGGTCTTCGGATCGTTGTCTTGTCGTTTCCGACAAATGAACGTGCGAACCATTGCCCACGCGCTAGCAGGGGCGCTTGCGCAGCTCCATCACATAGTCGTGCGGCGCCCCCGCCGAATCCGCCGCGTCCGCCAGCTCCCCCAGATACCGCGCCGACGGCAGCCCGCCCTCGTACCCGTTCAGCACATACACCCAGGCCGGCTCCTCGCCGTCCAGCGTGTCGACGCGGACCCGCATCCGCCGGTAGATGTCGAGCCCGACACCCTCCCAGCGGTCCATGGAGTCCTCGTCCATGGGTGCGATGTCGTACAGCGCGACGAAGACCTGCGAGCGCGGCGCCTCCACGATCGTGGCCAGCGCGCCCTCCCAGCCCATCTGCTCGCCGCCGAAGGTCAGCCGGTGGCCGTTGAGCCAGCCGGTTCCGCGCAGCGGGGAGTGCGGTGCGCGGCGGGACATCAGCCGCGCGTCGAGGTTGCCGGCGTACGCGGCGTAGAGCGACATGGGATCGAGGGTACGGGAGGGGGCGGAGAGGCTGCTCATGCGGCGGAACCGCACACGGTTGCGGCCGTACGGAGACCCGGGGGCGAGGCCACTTGAACCGTGCGGGACAATGGGGTACGTACTGCATTCCCCCGGGGCACCCCCCGGACCCCCGGACCCCCGGTCGGGCGGGCAGGCGGGCCGGGATTGACAATGCGAGGCGGACTTTTTCGTGACCCGGATCGTGATCATCGGTGGCGGACCCGGCGGTTATGAGGCTGCCCTGGTGGGCGCTCAGCTCGGCGCGGAGGTGACCGTCGTCGACTGCGACGGTCTGGGCGGAGCGTCGGTGCTGACCGACTGCGTACCGTCGAAGACTCTGATCGCGACGGCCGAGGTGATGACGACCTTCGACTCCTCCTACGAGGAGCTGGGCATCATCGTGGCCGACGACACACCGCACATCGAGCAGGCCGCCCGGGTCGTCGGCGTCGACCTCGGCAAGGTCAACCGACGGGTGAAGCGGCTCGCCCTCGCCCAGTCCCACGACATCACCGCCTCCGTCACCCGGGCCGGCGCGCGCGTGCTGCGCGGCCGCGGCCGGCTCTCCGGGCGCCAGGCCGTGGACGGCTCCCGCCAGGTGATCGTGCGCGCCGCGGACGGCAGCGAGGAGACGCTGACCGCCGACGCCGTACTGATCGCGACCGGCGGCCACCCGCGCGAGATCCCGGACGCCCTCCCCGACGGGGAGCGCATTCTCAACTGGACGCAGGTGTACGACCTCGACGAGCTCCCCGAGGAGCTCATCGTGGTCGGCTCCGGCGTCACCGGCGCCGAGTTTGCCGGCGCGTACCAGGCGCTCGGCTCCCGGGTCACCCTCGTCTCCTCCCGCGACCGCGTGCTGCCGGGCGAGGACCCGGACGCCGCCGCCGTCCTCGAGGACGTCTTCCGCCGCCGCGGCATGAACGTCATGGCCCGCTCCCGCGCCGAGGCCGCCAAGCGCGTCGGCGACCGCGTCGAGGTCACCCTCTCCGACGGCCGCGTCATCTCCGGTACGCACTGTCTGATGGCGGTCGGCGCGATCCCCAACTCCGTCGGCATGGGCCTGGAGGAGGCCGGCGTACGGCTCAGGGACTCGGGCCACATCTGGACCGACAAGGTCTCCCGTACCAGCGCTCCCGGCGTGTACGCGGCCGGTGACGTCACCGGCGTCTTCGCGCTCGCCTCGGTCGCGGCCATGCAGGGCCGGATCGCGATGTACCACTTCCTGGGCGACGCGGTGACGCCGCTGAACCTGAAGACCGTCTCGTCGAACGTCTTCACCGACCCGGAGATCGCGACGGTCGGCTACAGCCAGGCCGACGTGGACGCCGGCAAGATCGACGCCCGGGTCGTCAAGCTGCCGCTGCTGCGCAACCCGCGCGCGAAGATGCAGGGCATCCGGGACGGCTTCGTCAAGATCTTCTGCCGTCCGGGTACCGGAATCGTGGTCGGCGGTGTGGTCGTCTCACCGCGCGCGAGCGAGCTGATCCATCCCATCTCGATCGCGGTCGACAACAACCTGACGGTGGAACAGATCGCAAACGCCTTCACTGTGTACCCCTCTCTGTCGGGGTCGATCGCCGAGGTGGCACGGCAGTTGCACACCCGCAAGGTGACCGGCGAGGCGTGATGCGGGCGTAAAGAGGCGCGATCCGGGCGTAAATCCCAAGAACCCCGGCCCTCCACGCACCGACCGATCAACTTGGCGGCCGCCAATACCACTTGGCGGCCACATGTGTGCGCAACTTCTGTTATTCGGCGCATAGTGCTGAAAACTATCGGCCGGTCAGGTTACTGTCAGTTTCGTGTTCGCTGCAGAACGTCGCCAATTGATCCTCGAAATGGTGCGCGCCAACGGGGCCGTGTCGCTCCGTGAGCTCGCCCGTGTTGTCCAGACCTCCGAAGTGACCGTACGGCGGGACGTGCGGGCACTGGAGGCAGAAGGACTCCTCGACCGCCGGCACGGCGGTGCGGTACTGCCGGGTGGCCTCACGCGGGAGTCCGGCTTTCCGCAGAAATCCCTGTCCGCTACCGCGGAGAAGACGGCCATCGCCGATCTTGCCGCGGGCCTCGTCGAAGAGGGCGAGGCGGTTGTGGTCGGCGCGGGGACGACGACGCAGGAGCTGGCCCGCCGGCTCGCGCGCGTCCCCGGACTGACCGTCGTCACGAACTCCCTGCTGGTCGCCCAGGCGCTGGCGCATGCCAACCGGGTCGAAGTCGTCATGACCGGCGGGACGCTGCGCGGCTCGAACTATGCGCTGGTGGGCAGCGGGGCGGAGCAGTCCCTGCAGGGGCTGCGGGTCTCCCGGGCCTTCCTCTCCGGCAGCGGTCTCACCGCCGAGCGGGGGCTCTCCACGTCCAACATGCTGTCGGCGAGCGTCGACCGGGCGCTGGTGCAGGCCGCGGCGGAGGTGGTGGTCCTCGCGGACCACACCAAACTCGGCACCGACACGATGTTCCAGACGGTGCCGACGGATGTGATCACGCGGCTGGTCACCGACGAGCCGCCGACGCATGACGACCGTGCGGCGACCGAGCTGCAGGCGCTGGCGGACCAAGGGGTCCAGATCGCGGTGGCCGGCGCGGGAGCCGGCTCCGGCGGTGACGGCGTCCCGACGGGGCGGCAGCCTCGCCGGGACGTCCCGCTTCCGGGCCAGCGGCGTACGCGTGGCGGGCCGGGGCCGCAGCTGCGCAGCGCGGCGCTGGCGGCGGAGCCGCCGGGCGAACGGGCAGCAAGGGTGGCGGACCTCCGCCGCCGCTGAGGGGGCTTTGCGGGGTGCGGGCGGGGGTCCGGTGCGGGTTCTCCCGCGCCCCGTGGTACTTGTCCAGCCCGATCACTCGGCTCCGCAGGATGCGGGGGCCATCGCGCCGCGCAGTCGGCGACCTGGGGCCGGGGCTTGCCCGGGCTCGGGAAGGGCGGGTATTCGGGAAGGGCGGGTAGGGGAGAGGCCCCCCCCCGCGCGGCGGCCCCCCACTGCGGCCCCAGCTCAGGTCGTGTCCGGCTTCAGGCCCCGCAGCGTCAGCATCAGCAGCCGGTCCGCCAACTCCGGGTCGCCCGGATCCTGTTCCGCCGCCAGGGCGATCGCGTTCGTCAGCTGCATCAGGTCGCCGATCGATACGTCCGCCCGCACCGCACCGCTCTGCTGCGCCCGCACCAGCAGCCGTTCCCCCGCGTCGCGCATCGGCACGCTGCACTCCGACAGCGCCGAACTCTCGTCGTGCGAGGCCGACAACAGCGCCCGAGCCAGACCGCGGTACTCACCCGCATGAGTGATGATGGCGCGCAGCCACTCCACCAGTGCTCCGCACGGCTGTTCGGCCGAAGCCAGTTCGCGTGAGCGCTGCAGCAGCGACGCCAGCGCCTCCTGGAAGACCGCGCTCATCATCGCGTGGCGATTGGGGAAGTGCCGGTACAGCGTGCCGATACCCACGCCCGAGCGGCGTGCGATCTCCTCGAGGGAGGCGTCGGTGCCGTGCTCCGCGAAGGCGGTACGGGCTTCGGTCAGCAGTCGTTCGTAGTTGCGGCGCGCGTCGGCTCGCATCGGTCGCGGTGCCCCCGCCGCCGTGCCAGTCGTACCAGGCGTGCCAGTCGCACCGGCCGTGCCCGTCGTACTTGTCGCCATCGCGCCGTCCTCCCTGAGTCCGCCCCGATGTCCAGGATGCCATTGCGAAATCGGAGGCACCCTCCGTATCTTAATCGGAGGAACCCTCCGTATATTGTCGTCCCCTGGAGGCACTGCCGCCATGTCCAAAGCCGGGCCCACCACCAGCAACGCAAGCGCCAGCCCCAGCACACGTCCCGACGCAGGCCCCCACCCCGGCCGTCATCGGCCCGCCCTCGCCCTCACGCTCATCCTCAGCTGCCAGATGATGCTGATGCTCGACGCGACCGTCGTGAACATCGCCCTGCCCGACATCGGCGAAGAACTCGGCTTCAGCTCCGCCGGACTGTCCTGGGTGCTCAATGCCTACACCCTCGCCTTCGGCGGACTGCTCCTCATCGGCGGCCGGATCGGCGACCTCATCGGCCGCCGCCGCGCCCTCACCGCCGGCGTACTCGCCTTCACCGCCGCCTCACTCCTCGGCGGCCTCGTCGACAGCGGTGGCTGGCTGCTCTTCGCCCGTGCCGCGCAGGGCGCCGCCGCCGCGCTCACCGCGCCCTCCACGCTCGCCCTGGTCGCCACCACCTTCGGCGAAGGACGGGAACGCGAGCGCGCGCTCAGCCTGTTCACCGGAATGGCCGCCGCCGGCTCCGCGATCGGCATGATCCTCGGCGGCATCCTCACCCAGGCCGGCTCCTGGCGCTGGACACTCTTCATCAACGTGCCCGTCGGCCTCACCGTCGCCGCGCTCATCCCGCTCGGTATCGCCGAGACCGAACGCCGCCGCGCCCGCTTCGACTTCGCCGGCGCGCTCACCGGCACCGCCGGTGTGACCGCCCTCGTCTACGCCTTCATCCGCGCCGCCGACCACGGCTGGCGCGACGCCCAGGTCAGCTGGGCGTTCGTCGTCGCCGCCGTACTGCTGTCGGCCTTTCTGCTCGTGGAGCGCCGGGTGCGGCAGCCCGTCGTGCCCCTTGAGCTCTTCGCCGCACGCCACCGGGTCATCGCCTACGCCGCCATGCTGCTGGTGCCCGCCGCCATGTTCGGTGTCTTCTACTTCGACACCCAGTACTTCCAGTTCGTCCGCGACTACAGTCCGCTGCGCGCCGGGCTCGCCTTCCTGCCGCTCGCTGTGGGCATCTTCGCCGCGTCCACGTCCGCCGGAAAGCTGCTCGCCCGCCACGGCCTGAAGAAGGTCGCGGGGACCGGGCTCGCCCTCGCGGTCGCCGGTGTGCTGTGGCAGTCCATGCTCTCCACCGGCGGCGGCTACTGGACGACGCTCTTCGTTCCGCTCGTGGTCAACGGCTTCGGCGTCGGCCTGGTCTTCATGCCGCTCAGCGTCCTCATCCTCACCGGCATCCGTCCCGATCAGGCGGGCGCTGCCTCCGGTCTGATGCAGACCATGCAGCAGGTCGGCGGCGCGCTCGGTCTCTCCGCGCTGGTCACGGTGTACGGAGGCGCGGCACGCGGCGCGGGCGGCTCAGGGCCGGACGCGATGGTGGAGGGCTTCTCCGCCGGCCTGCTGGCGGCAGCGGCCTTCATGGCGGTCGCGTTCGTCCTGATCCTGGTGTCGCGGACAGCCGCCGACAGCACCTGAACACACGTGTGGGGCCTGCCGTTGACACTCGGGCAGGCCCCACACGTACACATACGGCCGGACGTCAGTTCTTGATCTCGCAGATCATCGCGCCGGAGGTCAGCGAGGCGCCGACCACGGCCGAGAGGCCCTTGATGGTGCCGGAGCGGTGCGCGTTCAGCGGCTGCTCCATCTTCATCGCCTCGAGTACGACCACGAGGTCGCCCTCCGTGACCTCCTGGCCCTCCTCGACCGCGACCTTGACGATCGTGCCCTGCATCGGGGAGGAGAGAGTGTCGCCGGAGGCCGCCGGGCCCGACTTCTTCGCGGCGCGCCGCTTGGGCTTGGCGCCCGCGGCGAGACCGGTCCTGGCCAGCGTCATGCCCAGCGAGGACGGCAGCGAGACCTCGAGACGCTTGCCGCCGACCTCGACGACGATCGTCTCGCGACCGGCCTCGTCCTCGTCCGCGTCCGAAGGCACGGCGAAGGGCTTGATGTCATTCGCGAATTCGGTCTCGATCCAGCGGGTGTGGACCGTGAACGGGTCGGCGGTGAAGGCCGGGTCGGTGACGACCGCGCGGTGGAACGGGATGGCGGTGGCCATGCCCTCGACGGTGAACTCCTCCAGGGCGCGCGCGGCGCGCTGCAGGGCCTGTTCGCGAGTGGCGCCGGTGATGATGAGCTTGGCGAGCAGGGAGTCCCAGGCCGGGCCGATGACGCTGCCGGACTCGACACCCGCGTCCAGACGGACACCGGGGCCGGTCGGCGGCGCGAACGTCGTGACCGTGCCCGGGGCGGGGAGGAAGCCGCGGCCCGGGTCCTCGCCGTTGATGCGGAACTCGAAGGAGTGGCCGCGCACGGCCGGGTCGCCGTAGCCGAGCTCCTCGCCGTCCGCGATGCGGAACATCTCGCGGACCAGGTCGATACCGGTGACCTCTTCGGTGACCGGGTGCTCCACCTGCAGACGCGTGTTGACCTCGAGGAAGGAGATGGTGCCGTCGGTGCCGACGAGGAACTCGACGGTGCCGGCGCCGACGTAGCCGGCCTCCTTGAGGATGGCCTTGGACGCGGCGTACAGCTCCGCGTTCTGCTCCTTGGTCAGGAACGGCGCCGGGGCCTCCTCCACCAGCTTCTGGTGGCGGCGCTGCAGCGAGCAGTCACGCGTGGAGACGACGACAACATTGCCGTGGCTGTCGGCCAGGCACTGGGTCTCCACATGCCGCGGCTTGTCCAGGTACCGCTCGACGAAGCACTCGCCACGGCCGAACGCGGCAACGGCCTCGCGCACCGCCGAGTCGTACAGCTCCGGAACCTCCTCCAGAGTGCGGGCGACCTTCAGACCACGCCCGCCACCGCCGAACGCGGCCTTGATCGCGATCGGCAGCCCGTGCTCCTCGGCGAACGCGACGACCTCGTCGGCACCGCTCACCGGGTCGGGCGTACCGGCGACCAGCGGCGCACCGGCACGCTGGGCAATGTGCCGGGCGGCGACCTTGTCACCCAGATCACGGATCGCCTGCGGCGGCGGCCCGATCCAGGTCAGACCCGCATCCAGCACGGCCTGGGCGAACTCGGCATTCTCCGAGAGGAAGCCGTACCCGGGGTGGATGGCATCCGCCTCCGCATCCTTCGCGGCCTGCAGCACCTTGGCCATGTCCAGATAACTGGCGGCCGGGGTGTCACCGCCCAGGGCGAACGCTTCGTCGGCCGCGCGGACATGCAGAGCGTCCCGGTCCGGATCGGCGTAGACGGCTACGCTCGCGATCCCGGCGTCCCGGCAGGCCCGGGCAACGCGGACAGCGATTTCGCCACGGTTGGCGATGAGCACCTTGCGCACGATGGCTCCCTCCTTGAAACAAGCTGAGTTTAGGGACTACCGACACGGCCTTTCGACCCATCCCCAATGGTGAGCTTGCCCACACGGAGCGTGATTCGAGGCTCGCGCAAGTCGCGAAATCCCTTGTCGCACCACGGTACGACGGGTTCCTCCCTCGCACAGTAGCCCTGTGGTGTGGCACAGGTCTCTGTTCGAGCGGTCAGCGCCGTATGGCGTTTCTTTGTTGAGTCCCTACGAATGGCCGAATGATTCTTTGCTGTGAGACCCAGCGTGCCGAGACCCTTGTCCCACGGTTTACCCGTTAGTAGCGTTCGCGATGTCGTACGTACTTCCGGTAACTGAGGGTTGGGGGCGCCGTGGCGCGCAGACCGGTGGCTGTCGTGGCCGCGATTGTTCTGCTGGTGGAGGCCGTCGGCATCGTGCTGATCAACGGCATCCTTGCCACCTTCGTCGACAAGCAGGACATGTCGCTCGCCGACCTCGACCCGGATGCGATGGTCACCGGGACCTGGGTGATGGGCGGCGTCTTCGGTCTGTTCCTGGCGGCGTGCGGTGTCGTCCTGCTGCTCACCGGTCTGCGGAACCGGGCACCAGGGCGCTTCGGCCGGATCCTGCTGATCAGCTGCGCGATCATGCACGGGGTGCTGGGCGCGCTGACGGTGGGCCTGGTGGGCTGGGACGCGTTCGCGTTCATGATGGTCGTGCTGGGGCTGATCGTGCTGACACTGGTGGCGTACGGCAAGCGGGAGCAGGCGCCGGTGGAGGACACCCCGGCGCCGACGAACGGCGCGGCGCCCACGAACGGTCCTGCGCCGGCCTGAGGGCGATGCCGTCCTGGCCCGGGTCGTGTCCTCGCTCGCCAACGCCGTGCCGGCCAGGGCCGGTTCAGCGGAAGTGACCGAGTCTCATGTCCACAGGTCGGTGATGGAGTGGCCGAGCTCGCCCAGCAGCTTCCGCAGCAGCGGCAGCGAAAGTCCGATGACATTGCCGTGGTCGCCGTCGATGCCCTCGATGAAGGGCGCCGAGCGGCCGTCCAGGGTGAAGGCACCCGCCACGCGGAGCGGTTCGCCGCTGGCGACGTAGCTGGCGATCTCGGCGTCGGTCGGGCGGCCGAAGCGCACGACGGTGGACGCCGTCCCCGAGGCGTGGTGGCCGGTGGCGGTGTCGTAGACGCAGTGCCCGGTCTGCAGGGTGCCCACGCGGCCGCGCATCGACTTCCAGCGGGTGATGGCCTCCTCCGCGTCGGCGGGCTTGCCGAACGCCTGGCCGTCGAGATCGAGTACGGAGTCGCAGCCGATGACGAGCGCCCTGCTTCTGACCACATCGGCCTGGGCCGCCACGACGGATGCCTTGGCCTCCGCGAGTGCCAGCGCGAGCTCGGCCGGGGTGGGCGCGGATACGGCGTCCTCGTTGACACAGCTGACGATCACCTCGGGGGCGAGTCCGGCCTGGCGCAGCAGATTGAGGCGGGCAGGGGAGGCGGAGGCGAGGACGAGACGGCGACGCTGATCGGTCATGGGGTCATCGTAGGCGGCGATCAGTGGAGACCGACCACGAACATCGCAAGCACCATGGCCAGTGCCAGCACAAAGCCCACGCGGCGCATCATGGCCTGCATCTCGCGCAGTTCTTCGGGGGGTTCGTTCTCCGGGTCGGACCACAGCATGCAATCGATCCTGCTCCCGGGGCCCCGGGCGGCGCCTGAGTACGAGTACTCATCCACCGGGGTGACAACGGGCTAATTCCAGGTGCCGACCCCCGGCCCGGTCCCGGTAAACGGGCCTGCTGTTCCATGAGGCCGGTGCGGCCAACGGCGCGTCCGTCGAGCAGGGCTCCGTGCGCCACGGCCGAGGGGCTCGGGTCCTGTGACTGGACCCGAGCCCCCGGAACAAGCCTCGCCGGCGACTGAGGCGCGGCGCCCGGGGCGGCGCCCCAGGTGCTCTGCCTACACCGGCCAGTAAGTGCGCGCCCAGGCCCGCGGCCCCGGCTGCGGCCTCCGGCTCCGCCCGATGCGTGCCGGGTCCGACCACTGCTCCGGCAGCAGCGGTGCCCCGTCCGCGGCGGAGACCGTCGCCGCGGCGCGCGCCTGAACCACCGCCAGTGCGGCGGCCAGCTCCTCCGGGGTCGGGTTTCCTCGTACGACCTTGATCATCGTCAAGTCCCTTCCTGGGGGCTAGAGGGGGATGTTGCCGTGCTTCTTCGGAGGCAGGTTTTCCCGCTTCGTACGCAGCTGACGCAGGCCCTTCACGACCTGCGCCCGCGTCTCCGACGGCATGATCACCGCGTCGATGTAGCCGCGCTCGGCCGCCGTGTACGGGTTGAGCAGCGTGTCCTCGTAGTCCTGGATCAGCTGCGCCCGGGTCGCCTCCTGGTCATCGGCGGCCGCGATGGTGCGGCGGTGCAGGATGTTCACCGCGCCCTGCGCGCCCATCACCGCGATCTGCGAGGTCGGCCACGCCACATTCAGATCGGCGCCCAGGTGCTTGGAGCCCATGACGTCGTACGCGCCGCCGAAGGCCTTCCGCGTGATCACCGTGATCAGCGGGACCGTCGCCTCCGCGTAGGCGTAGATCAGCTTCGCGCCGCGCCGGATGATGCCGCCGTACTCCTGGTCCACGCCGGGCAGGAAGCCGGGCACGTCCACGAACGTGATCACCGGGACGTTGAAGGCGTCACAGGTGCGGACGAAGCGCGCGGCCTTCTCGGAGGCATTGATGTCGAGGCAGCCGGCGAACTGCATCGGCTGGTTGGCGACTATGCCGACCGGGAGGCCCTCCACCCGTCCGAAGCCGGTGATGATGTTGGGCGCGAACATCGCCTGCGTCTCCAGGAACTCCCCGTCGTCCAGCACATGCTCGATGACCGTGTGCATGTCGTACGGCTGGTTCGCGGAGTCCGGGATGAGGGTGTCGAGCTCGCGGTCCTCGTCGTTCGTCTCCAGGTCGGCCTCGTCGGGGAAGGCCGGCGGCTCGGAGAGGTTGTTGGACGGCAGGTACGACAGCAGCGACTTGACGTACTCGATGGCGTCCTTCTCGTCACCCGCCATGTGGTGCGCGACGCCCGAGGTGGTGTTGTGCGTACGGGCTCCGCCCAGCTCCTCGAAGCCGACGTCCTCACCGGTGACCGTCTTGATGACATCGGGTCCGGTGATGAACATGTGGGAGGTCTGGTCGACCATCACCGTGAAGTCGGTGATGGCCGGGGAGTAGACGGCTCCGCCCGCGCACGGTCCGACGACCAGCGAGATCTGCGGGATCACGCCGGAGGCGTGGGTGTTGCGGCGGAAGATCTCGCCGTACATGCCCAGTGCGCTGACGCCCTCCTGGATACGGGCGCCGCCGGAGTCGTTGATGCCGATGACCGGGCAGCCGGTCTTCAGAGCGAAGTCCATGACCTTGATGATCTTCTGGCCGTAGACCTCGCCGAGCGCGCCGCCGAAGACCGTGAAGTCCTGCGAGAAGACGGCGACCGGACGGCCGTCGACCGTGCCGTAGCCGGTGACCACGCCGTCGCCGTACGGGCGGGTCTGCTCAAGGCCGAAGTTCGTGGAGCGGTGCCGGGCGAACTCGTCGAGCTCTACGAACGATCCCTCGTCCAGCAGCAGATCAACCCGCTCACGGGCTGTCAACTTGCCCTTCGCGTGCTGCTTTTCCACCGCCCGCGCGGAGCCCGCATGCGTCGCCTCGTCTATGCGGCGCTGCAGATCCGCGAGCTTTCCCGCGGTGGTGTGGATGTCAATCTCGGACTCCGACATCGGGATGCGGCTCCCTGTCCTGGTCAACGTCAACCGGAATGGCTACTGACACGTAGCGTATCGGCGCGCATGGCGCTCGGCAGTGCGGCGTTTGCCACACCTAACCTGGCTTGCATGACGCCTCAGAATGCGCCCGAGAGCCGCTGGTCCGACCTCGACCGGCCCCCGCTGAACGTCCCCGCGCTGCGCCGCGCCCTACTGGTGCCGGGCGGGCTGTGGACCTCGCTCGACATCGTGCCCGAGACCGGCTCCACCAATTCCGACCTGGCGGCACGGGCCGCGTCCCTGGAGGAGGGGGCGGTGCTGGTCGCCGAGGAGCAGACGGCGGGCCGCGGGCGGCTCGACCGGTCCTGGACGTCGCCGGCCCGCTCCGGGCTGTTCCTGTCCGTACTGCTGCGGCCCGGACCGGAGGTGCCTGTGGAGCGCTGGGGCTGGCTGCCGCTGCTCGCCGGAGTCGCCTCGGCGACCGGCCTCGCCCGGGCCGCCGGAGTCGACATGTCGCTCAAATGGCCTAACGACCTGTTGGTAAAGGTCGGCGGCGAGGAGCGCAAGACCGGCGGGATCCTCGCGGAGCGTGCGGGCGACGACGCGGTGGTGGTCGGCATCGGCCTCAATGTGACGCTGCGCGCGGACGAGCTCCCGGTGCCGACGGCGGGGTCGCTCGCCCTGGCGGACGCGATCTCCACCGACCGCGACCCGCTGCTGCGGGCTCTGCTGCGCTCGCTGGAGCAGTGGTACGGCGACTGGCGCGCGGCGGGTGGCGATCCGGCCCGCTCCGGGCTCCAGGCGGCGTACGCGGAGGGCTGCGCGACGCTGGGGCGCACCGTACGGGCCGAGCTGCCGGGCGACCGGTCGGTCACCGGCGAGGCGGTCGCGCTCGACGGTGACGGCCGGCTGGTGCTGACCACGGAGGGTGGCGGGCGGCAGTCGATCAGTGCGGGTGACATCGTGCACCTGCGGGCGGCCGACTGATCCGGGGTGAACCCGGGTGAGTCCCGATCGCGGACCGGGACGTGAGCTAGGGCACACCTGTCGTATCGTTGAGGCGATCGAGCGACAGATCGGCAGGGCAGTGCCGCAGGGAACGGGCAGGAGGCGGCTGGTGACAGTCGACGACACCACTTCCGGCGCGGGCGCGCAGCCCCCGTCGGACTCCTCGTCCGGCGGGTCCGGTTCGTCCGGTTCTCCGTCCGGCTCCTCGCCCGGTTCTCCCTCCGGTTCTTCGTCCGCGGAGTCGTCCAACGGATCGGCCGGGCCCTCTGAGCCTGCCGACCCTTCCGGCCCTTCCGGGTCTTCAGGGCCGGCCGCTTCGTCCTCCTCGGTGCATCCGACCCCGCACCACGAGGTCGATCACACCGCGGAGCCGACGGACGACCCTCTCGCCATCCGTCTGGAGCAGCTGATCCTCGGCGCCGAGCGGCGCTACACGCCCTTCCAGGCTGCTCGTACCGCAGGCGTCTCGATGGAGCTCGCCTCCCGCTTCTGGCGGGCCATGGGCTTCGCCGACATCGGGCAGGCGAAGGCGCTGACCGAGGCGGACGTACTGGCCCTGCGGCGGCTCGCCGGTCTGGTCGAGGCGGGCCTGCTGAGCGAGCCGATGGCGGTCCAGGTGGCCCGCTCGACCGGCCAGACCACCGCCCGGCTGGCGGAATGGCAGATCGATTCTTTCCTGGAGGGCCTCACCGAGCCGCCCGAGCCGGGCATGACCCGTACTGAGGTCACATATCCGCTGGTCGAGCTGCTGCTGCCCGAGCTGGAGGAATTCCTGGTGTACGTGTGGCGGCGGCAGCTCGCCGCGGCCACCGGGCGCGTGGTCCAGGCCGCGGACGACGAGGAGATGGTCGACCGCCGGCTGGCGGTCGGCTTCGCGGACCTGGTCGGCTTCACCCGGCTGACGCGGCGGCTGGAGGAAGAGGAACTGGGTGAGCTGGTCGAGGCGTTCGAAACCACCTCGGCCGACCTGGTCGCCGCGCACGGCGGCCGGCTGATCAAGACCCTCGGCGACGAGGTGCTCTATGCGGCGGACGACGCGGGTACGGCGGCGGAGATCGCGCTGCGCCTCATCGAAACGATGACGCACGACGAGACGATGCCGGCGCTGCGCGTCGGCATCGCTTTTGGCACGGTCACCACGCGGATGGGCGATGTGTTCGGCACGACGGTGAACCTGGCCAGCCGGCTGACCTCGATAGCGCCGAAGGACGCGGTGCTGGTGGACGGGGCGTTCGCGGAGGGGCTGGTACGCACCGGAGACGCGCCGGCCTCCGAGGCGGAGGCGGCGGAGGAGGCGGCAGCGGCGGAAAAGGAGGGCGAGGAACCCCCCTTGTACCGCTTCGCCCTCCAGCCCATGTGGCAACGCCCGGTGCGAGGCCTGGGCGTGGTGGAGCCGTGGCTGCTGTCACGGCGGACGAACTCCTGAGTCGTGGGGCCGGGGGCGCCCCCACCCCCCGTTCATGGGGATCGCCCGGTGGGGGAGACCCCCGACGCGGTGCGCGCCTATGATCCGGTGAACCGTCGTTAACCGGGAGGGTGCCGCCATGTCCGAGTCCGAGCAGCGGTTCGGGGAATTCGTCGTCGTGCGCAGGCACGAGCAAGCACACGTCGCGGAGCTCGTGCTCGATCGGCCCAAGGCCATGAACGCCGTCTCCAGCGAGATGGCCCGGTCCATCGCCGCCGCCTGTGACGCCCTCGCCACCGAGGCGGACGTACGCGTCACCGTTCTCACCTCCACCCACGAGCGCGCCTTCTGCGTCGGCGCCGATCTCAAGGAGCGGAACTCCTCCTCCGACGCCGAGTTGGTGCGGCAGCGGCCCACCTCCCGGGCCGCGTACACCGGGATTCTCGAGCTGCCGATGCCCACCGTCGCCGCCGTGCACGGCTTCGCCCTCGGTGGCGGGTACGAGCTGGCGCTCGCCTGCGATGTGATCGTTGCCGACGCCACCGCAGTGGTCGGGCTGCCGGAGGTGTCCGTCGGCGTCATCCCCGGCGGCGGCGGGACCCAGCTCCTGCCGCGCCGCGTCGGTGCCGCGCGCGCCGCCGAGCTGGTGTTCACCGCGCGGCGCGTGGAGGCGGCCGAGGCGCGGGAGTTGGGGCTCGTCGACCAGCTGGCGGACGATGCCAGGACCGAGGCGCTCGCGCTCGCGGGGCGGATCGCCGCGAACTCTCCCGTCGGGCTGCGCGCCGCAAAGCGCGCGATGCGGCTCGGGCATGGGCTCGATCTGCGGGCCGGCCTGGAGGTGGAGGACGCGGCCTGGCGGTCCGTGGCCTTCTCCGGGGACCGGGCGGAGGGCGTCGCGGCCTTCAACGACAAGCGGAAGCCGCAGTGGCCCGGCGAGTGACTGTTCCGGCAACGGCCCACTCCGACTGATCAAACCGTCTCGAACCTCCCTAAGCTGGGATGATGGGTGAGGATCGACGGTTGCGGGCCGTGGTGGCGCTGGCGCAGGCAATGGCGGCCGCGCACACACCGCGCGAGTTCTGGCGCGCGGCCGCGCTCGGCGCGTGTCAGGCGCTGGCCGGCTCCTTCGCCGCCCTGTCGGTGTGGGAGCGCGAGCTCGGCCGGCTCAAGGTGCTCGTGAACGCCGGCGAACGGGCCGCAGGGGAGGAGGAGTTCCCCGAATCCGAGACGTACCCCGTCAATCGCTTCCCGGAGATCACCGAGTTTCTGCACGAGCAGTGGGCGGGCGGCGGTGAGCCCGACGCCTGGGTGGCGACGGCGGAAGGACCATCGTCGGCCGCGAACGGCTACTGCCATCAGGGGGCACCTCCGGCGGACGAAGTCCTGTGGGGGAGGGTCGCGTCCCTGCGGCGGCGCGGCCGCGGCTGCTGTGTTGTCGCGCCGATCGTGCTGCACGGCCGGGCCTGGGGCGAACTGTATGTGGCCAGGCCGCCGGGCGCGCCGGTGTTCGCCCGCGACGACGCGGACTTCGCGACCGTCGTCGCCTCCGTCGTGGCCTCGGGCATCGCTCAGAACGAGCGGCTCGAGGAGGTCCGCAGGCTCGCCTTCACGGACCCGCTGACCGGTCTCGCCAACCGCCGCGCCGTCGACATAAGGCTCGACGAGGCGGTCGAACGACACCGCACGGACGGCTCGGTCGTCAGCCTGGTGGTCTGCGACCTCAACGGCCTCAAGCGCGTGAACGACACCCATGGCCACGCCGTCGGCGACCGGCTGCTCGAGCGTTTCGGCTCGGTCCTCTCGCTCTGCGGGGCGATGCTGCCGGGCGCGCTGGCGGCACGGCTCGGCGGTGACGAGTTCTGTCTGGTCGCGGTCGGTCCGGCGGCGGACGAGGTGGTCCGGGTGGCTGACGAACTCTGCGTACGGGCAGGGGAGTTGGAGCTCGGTGAGGGTGTGGCCTGCGGTGTGGCCTCGACCGGTGACCCGATCGGCCAGGTCCGCTCGGGCCGCCGGCTGTTCCGGCTGGCGGACGCGGCCCAGTACCGCGCGAAGGCGGCCCTCTCCCCGAAGCCGGTGGTCGCCGGCCGCGACGGCACCGTGATGCGCCTGGCGGACGCCCCGCCGCGTTCGCCGCACGAGCGCCGCCGCTTCCGTGGCGTACGACCCGAGGATGCGACGGAACCCTGGAGCGAGCCCTGACAACCGGGTGTCGGATTGCAGTAAGGGGTCATCCGGCCCGCCCCTAGTGACAGGTTGCGATTCAGTCCGTACGCTCCTGAATATGGATATGCAAACAGTCGTGGTGGGGACGTCCGGTACCACCGCCGAAGACGTCATCGCCGTGGCCCGCGAGGGCGCCCGCATCGAGCTCTCCGCGGAGGCCGTCGCCGCCCTCGCCGCCGCCCGCGGGATCGTGGACGCGCTGGCCGCCAAGCCCGAGCCGGTCTACGGGGTCTCCACCGGGTTCGGCGCGCTCGCCAGCCGGCACATCAGCCCCGAGCTCCGCGCCCAGCTGCAGCGCAACATCGTCCGCTCGCACGCCGCAGGCATGGGCCCGCGCGTCGAGCGCGAGGTCGTCCGCGCTCTGATGTTCCTCCGTCTGAAGACCGTGGCCTCCGGCTACACCGGCGTACGCCCCGAGGTCGCCCAGACCATGGTGGACGTACTGAACGCCGGCATCACGCCCGTCGTCCACGAGTACGGATCGCTCGGCTGCTCCGGCGACCTCGCCCCCCTCTCGCACTGCGCGCTGACGCTGATGGGCGAGGGCGACGCCGAGGGCCCCGACGGCCAGGTGCGGCCCGCCGGCGAGCTGCTCGCCGAGCACGGCATCATGCCCGTCGAGCTCCGCGAGAAGGAGGGTCTGGCCCTCCTGAACGGCACCGACGGCATGCTCGGCATGCTGGTCATGGCCCTCGCCGACCTCCAGCGCCTCTACACCACCGCCGACATCACCGCCGCCCTCAGCCTCGAGGCGCTGCTCGGCACGGACAAGGTGCTCGCCCCCGAGCTGCACGCCATCCGCCCGCACCCGGGCCAGGGCGTCTCCGCCGCCAATATGAGCGCCGTGCTCAAGGACTCCGGGCTCACCGGGCACTTCCAGGAGGAGGAAGCGCCCCGAGTCCAGGACGCGTACTCCGTGCGCTGCGCGCCGCAGGTCGCCGGCGCCGGGCGGGACACCCTCGCGCACGCCCGTCTGGTCGCCGACCGCGAGCTCGCCTCGGCCGTCGACAACCCGATCGTGCTGCCCGACGGCCGGGTGGAGTCCAACGGCAACTTCCACGGTGCCCCGGTCGCGTATGTCCTCGACTTCCTCGCCATCGTCGCCGCCGACCTCGGCTCCATCGCCGAGCGCCGCACCGACCGGCTCCTGGACAAGAACCGCTCGCACGGTCTGCCGCCGTTCCTCGCCGACGACGCCGGCGTGGACTCGGGCCTGATGATCGCCCAGTACACGCAGGCCGCCCTGGTCAGCGAGATGAAGCGGCTCGCCGTCCCGGCATCCGCCGACTCCATCCCGTCATCGGCGATGCAGGAGGACCACGTCTCCATGGGCTGGTCGGCCGCGCGCAAGCTGCGCACCACCGTCGGCAATCTGAGCCGGATCCTCGCCGTCGAGCTCTACGCCGCGACCCGCGCCATCGAGCTGCGGCGCGGGCTGACCCCCGCGCCCGCCTCGCAGGCCGCCATCGCGGCACTGCGCGCGGCAGGTGTCGAGGGCCCCGGTCCCGACCGCTTCCTCGCGCCCGACCTGGAGGCCGCCGACGCGTTCGTACGGGACGGAAAGCTCGTCGCGGCCGTGGAGCCGGTGACGGGTCCGCTGGCCTAGCAGCTCAGCAGCTCAGCAGCTCAGCAGCACGCAGGGACGGGCCGCTCCGCACACCGCGGGACGGCCCGTCCCGTCACATGTACAGGGCCCCGCGCCGGCGCACGGAGTACGTCACCAAGCCCGCGCCGATGCCCAGGAAGGCAGCGCCGCCGACGAGATACGGGGTGGTGTCCACGGTGCCCGTGGCGGCCAGGGTCAGCTCCTGTGACGACGCACTCGCGCCGGTCTGGTGTCTCTGCACCGCTTCCCGATCGACAGTGGCATTCGCCGAGGGAACGAACCACAGCGCACACAGCAGAGTCCCTGCGGCAGTGGTGGTAAGAAGCGGTCGACGTGCGACGGACACGGACTCGATCCCCCTTGAGGCATCCTCGAATTGGCCGGGTGCGCTGATGCTAGTGAAAGCAGCGGGTCGTGGGAAAGCCGCGAGGGCGGGAGCTCTACGCTCCGTCGTATGACCACTTCTGAGACATCACGGTATGTGCGGCTGCGGGTGGAATTGGTGCTGGAGATCGAGGACTCCGCGGCGCTGACCGGCGGCGCCCTCGAACGAATCGCGGCGGACACGTTTATGCCGGACGAGGAGCGCGCACACGCCAAGTCGGCGGTACGCGAGGACGAGGCCGAGGCCATCGCCTACCTCGTGGACCCCTTCGATCTGGTCAGCGATGTGCCAGGCGTGGAACTCGCCCAGGCTTCGTGGAGCAGTGAGCAGATCGAGTACGACCCCGATGCGGAGGACTGGGACCCGGACGAGGAAGATGGAGAGTACGACGACGATGACGAGTCGGACGACGGTGACACCGGGCGGCCGTAGCGCGGGTGTATGGGACGGGCTCCGGGCCCCGGGGTGCCGCGACGGTGAACCGCGGCCCGGCCGTTTTCGTGTCGCAGTGCAACCGCCGGAGCTGTGGGCGCGTCGATGAATATCTGTGAGTGGTGTTCCCCACATCCTCTTCGGATGTGGAACCGGGCAGCCCGAAATGGGTGTTGTCCAAGTTGTGGGTCAGGGGAATCGGCGACGATGGAGAAGCGTGTGATGACGGACAGCAAGCGGCGCAAAGGCCTTATAGCCGCGTCCGCAGTGCTCGGCGGCGTGCTGGTGCTGTCGGCCTGCAGCGGCGACGGGGACAAGGGCGGCAGTGCCGACGGCTCGAAGAAATCGCAGGCCCAGGTCGACGAGGCGGCAGCCAAGGAAGCGTCGAAGGCCCGAATAGCCATCTCGCCGAAGAACGGCGCGACCAACGCGGGCATCAACAATGACGCCAAGGTCACCGTCAGCGACGGCACCCTCACTGAGGTCACCATGGCCACGGCGGACGGTGCGAGCGTCAAGGGCACCCTCGCCGCCGACGGCAAGAGCTGGAAGCCGGACGCGCAGCTCGAGCGCTCCACCACGTACAAGATCTCGGCCACGGCGAAGGACTCCAAGGGCCAGGAGGCCCACGAGAACTCCTCCTTCACCACCGTCTCGCCCGCCAACAGCTTCATCGGCAACTTCACGCCCGAGGACGGTTCCACCGTCGGCGTCGGTATGCCGGTCTCGATCAACTTCAACAAGGCGATCACGGACAAGAAGGCCGTCCAGTCCGGGATCACCGTGACGTCGAGCAGCGGCCAGGAGGTCGTCGGCCACTGGTTCAACGGGCAGCGGCTGGACTTCCGCCCCGACCAGTACTGGCAGGAAGGCTCGACCGTCACCCTGAAGCTGAACCTCGACGGGGTCCAGGGCGCTCAGGGAGTCTTCGGCGTCCAGCAGAAGACGATCACCTTCAAGATCGGCCGTAACCAGGTCTCGACCGTCGACGCGTCGGCCCACACGATGACGGTCACCCAGGACGGCAAGACGATCAAGACCATCCCGATCTCGGCCGGTGGCCCGGACAACCCGACCTACAACGGTCAGATGGTGATCTCCGAGAAGTTCAAGGAGACCCGGATGGACGGCTCGACGGTCGGCTTCAAGAAGAAGGACGGCAAGGGCGAGTACGACATCAAGGACGTCCCGCACGCGATGCGGCTGTCCACGTCGGGCACGTTCATCCACGGCAACTACTGGGGTGCCGACTCGATCTTCGGCAGCTCCAACACCAGCCACGGCTGTGTCGGTCTGAACGACGTCAAGGGTGCCGGTGACCCGAACCAGCCCGCCGCCTGGCTGTTCGACAACACGATCGTCGGCGACGTCGTGATCGTGAAGAACTCCAAGGACCGGACCATCCAGCCGGACAACGGCCTGAACGGCTGGAACCTGAGCTGGAACGACTGGAAGGCCGGCTCGGCCGCCTGAGCCACCGCCTCGTACGCATGAGGGCGGCGGCACCCCCGGGGGGGTGCCGCCGCCCTCATGCGTAGCCGCGGGCCACGCTGTTACGGCGTTACCGCGCGTCGGCGTCCGCCACCTCGTCCACGCCCCAGCCGGCCAGCAGCCGCAGCGACTCCGCCGCGCGTGTGCCGGGCTCCGCGTGGTAGGTGACCAGCGACAGATCGTGGTCGTCGGGCAGCCTCAGCGTCTCGTACGACAGGGTCATCTCGCCCACCAGCGGATGGTGCAGCCGCTTGGTGCCGTGACCCTTGTCCTGGACCGTGTGCGCGGCCCAGAGCTTGCGGAACTCCTCGCTCTTGACCGACAGATCGCCGATCAGCGCGGGCAGCTGCGGGTCATCGGCCGAGCAGCCCGCGTACATCCGCAGGAAGCTCACCACCTCGGTCGCCTTGCACTCCCAGTCGACATACAGATCAGGCGCGTTGGGGTCGAGGAAGACGAGCCGGGCCATGTTCCGCTCCTGCGGCGGCAGTGCGGCGAAGTCGCCGAGCAGTGCGCGGGCCATGCGGTTCCAGCCGAGGATGTCCAGCCGGCGCCCGAGTACGTACGCGGGCACCCCGTCCATCGCGTCCATCAGCTGCTGCACCGCAGGCCGCAGCTGCTGCGGCCGGCCCATGCGCCGGTGCTTCTTCTGCTTCGGCTTGGCGAGGTGGCTGAGATGGTCCCGCTCGACGTCGGACAGGCGCAGGGCCCGCGCGATCGCGTCGAGCACCTCGGTGGACACATTGCGTCCGTTGCCCTGCTCGAGACGCGTGTAGTACGCGACGGACACCCCGGCGAGCTGCGCCAGCTCCTCGCGGCGCAGCCCGGGGACACGGCGGTGGCGGCCCAGCTGTGGCAGGCCGACGTCCTCCGGCTGCAGCCGGGCACGGCGGGAGCGGAGGAATTCGCTGAGTTCGGCGCGCTGGTCCATGCAGCCAAGTATTACCGGCCGGGGAGCCTGTCGATCCTGACCCTGCCAGTAGTACGCACACTGGTCGTAGGCACAACAGAGGGCTGGGTAAGTGCCGCGCCCGGCGGCAGGCTCGTAGTCATGACCACCACCGTTTCCGCATACGCCGCTCCCGCCGCCAAGGCGCCGCTGGAGCGGACCACCGTCCCGCGCCGCCCGGTCGGCGAGCACGACGTGCTCATCGAGATCAAGTACGCGGGCATCTGCCACTCCGACATCCACCAGGCCCGCGACGGCTGGGGCGAAGGCATCTACCCGATGGTGCCGGGCCACGAGATCGCCGGCGTCGTCACCGAGGTCGGCCCCGGTGTCACGAAGTTCGGCGTCGGCGACCGGGTGGGCGTCGGCTGCATGGTCGACTCGTGCCGCGAGTGCGACAACTGCAAGGCCGGTCTTGAGCAGTACTGCTCCGGCGGCAACGTCGGCACGTACAACGCCCTCGACAAGAGCGGCGAGCCGACCTACGGCGGCTACTCCACCCACATCGTCGTCGACGAGGCCTTCACGCTGCGCATCCCCGACGGCCTGTCGCTGGACGTCGCGGCCCCGCTGCTGTGCGCCGGCATCACCCTCTACTCGCCGCTCGCCCACTGGAACGCGGGCCCCGGCAAGAAGGTCGCCATCGTCGGCCTGGGCGGTCTCGGCCACATGGGCGTCAAGATCGCCCATGCGCTGGGTGCCGAGGTGACCGTGCTCAGCCAGTCGCTGCGCAAGAAGGACGACGGGCTGAAGCTGGGCGCCGACCACTACTACGCGACGAGCGACGAGGCCACCTTCGAGGAGCTGGCCGGCAGCTTCGACCTGATCGTCTCGACGGTGTCCGCGCCGCTGCCGCTGGACGCGTATCTGCGTCTGCTGAAGACGGACGGCGCCTTTGTGAACGTGGGTGCTCCCGAGGAGCCCGTCTCGCTCAACCTGTTCTCCGTCATCGGCGGCCGCAAGAGCCTTGCGGGCTCGGGGATCGGCGGTATCCGGGAGACCCAGGAGATGCTCGACTTCTGTGCCGAGCACGGCCTGGGTGCGGAGATCGAGCTGATTCGCGCGGACCAGATCAACGACGCGTACGAGCGGGTGCTGGCGAGCGATGTCCGCTACCGCTTCGTGATCGACACGGCGACGATCTGAGTCTCACCGGCTGACGATCTCTCACGGTCTCAACTGCGGCCCCGGCCGCACCGGATCAGCTTCGCGCGGATCCGGTGCGGCCGGGGCATCAGTATGTCCACCCTGCGACGGCCGGACGGGGACCGGGCTTTGAGAGCGCCCGGCCGGGGCCGACCGGTGCGGTGCACTTACCTCGCGGGTAATCGACGGTCTCCCGGTATCGCGGCACGATCGAAGACATCCGAACGAGCCGCGAACGGCCGTGTACGAGCCCCGCACCAGGAGGACTCCCAATGATGTTGTCAAGCGAGGCTGGTGACGCATCGTGAGTGAGTCATGCCGCTGCGGCATCCTGTCCGGGTGGGCTGATCTCGAAGGTCCGGTTGTCGCGTATGAGGGCCCACAGCACGTTGAGACGGCGGCGCACGAGGGCCAGGACGGCCTGCTTGTGGTTCTTTCCCTCGGCTCGCTTCCGTTGGTAGAACGCCTTCGAGACAGGGCAGTGGTAGGCCGCGACCTGGGCGGCGAGGTAGCACATACGCAGGAGCCGCCGACTGTAGCGGCGCGGGCGGCGAAGGTTCCCCTTGACGCGTCCACCCTCGACCCCTTCGGTGGCCGTTTCCTCGTCCACGGCGCGACCGTCGAACTCCGCGAGGGCGAGTGGCCGGGCGCGCTCGTCATCATCGGCTTCGCCGGCATGGCGGAGGCGCGCCGGTGGTACGACTCCGAGGCCTACCAGGAGCTTCTGCCGCTGCGCACCCGGCATATGGCGGGCGATGTGATCCTGGTCGAGGGCGTCGCCCCCGGCTATGACGCCGCGGTCACCGCCGCCCGGCTCCGGGAGGCCCAGGCCATGGCGCCATGACCGTCATGGCCGTCATGGCCGTCATGACGACGATCTGCCCAAAGGCGGATGCCGCGCAGGCAGCCCGTCGCGATCCGCGCCGGGGCGACGTCTGTCCCCGGTCTCACTCCGGCGTATGGCAGGTCGCCTCCACGTTGTTGCCGTCCAGATCCCTGACGAACGCGCCGTAGTACGCGGCGTGGTACTCGGGCCGTACCCGTGGCTCGTGCAGTACCTCCGCCCCCGCCTCGACGGCAGCCGCGTGGAACGCCCGTACCTGTGCGCGGTCGGCCGCGACGAAGGCGATATGCACCTCGCGCGCCTGCCCCTCCGTCGTCACCGGGCCAATCCAGAAGGTCGGCTGCGTCGTGCCGTAACCGATCACCGGACCGAAGTCGAGCAGCCGTTTGCCGCCGAGCGGGGCCAGCACACGGTCGTAGAAGGCGGCGCTGGCCGCCGGGTCCGCCACTTGTACCGAGATGTGGTCAATCATGCGTCGAGCGTGGCACACGCCACTGACAATCGGCCCTCAGCGCCGGCCGCCGGCCGCGGCCTGAGCCTTCAGCAGCCCGAGCCGCTCGAACGCGACAGACGGTAGGGCGAGTCCAGCCGGTACTCGCCCGCCCGCGGCACGGTCAGCCGCGTCCACTCGCCCTCCTGCCGCAGACACGCCCCCTCCGCCCGCAGCCACGGCGAGTACGCGACCCGTACCGTCACCGATCCCGCCGCCGGCATCCGTACGACCAGCTCCGCGTCGTCGCCGCGGACCACCGTCGCCGGTGTGGCGGCCAGCGGAACCGCGTCCCGCACCCGGTAGACCGTCCACCCGCCGTCCTGCCACACCCGCTCCAGCCAGCCCGGCCCGCTCCTGACGATTGCCGCCTCGTCCTCGGCGGGCCCGTCAGGACGCCCGTGGTGCAGCACCACGAAGCCCACCGCCCAGCGGTCCAGCCACTGCCGGTACGTCGCCGGGGTCAGCGACCCGTCGTAGAAGAGCCGCCCGCGCTCCACATCCAGCTGCCGGTTCCAGCCGCGCGCCATATTGATGTGCGGGGCGAGGACGGTCGCCTCGCGGTGGTTGCGGGCGGGGACGACCTCGACGCGCGTGCGGTCGGCGCCCAGCCGCTGCAACTCCCGTACGACACCGTCGGTGTGCGCGGCCCACGCGGGCACCTCGCTGGAGACGACCAGATCGTCGTCGGTTTTGTCGATCAGCCAGTACGTGTTCACGGCCAGCCCGATCGCGAGCACGGCCCGCAGAAGTCTGCCGAGCCCTCCCGCCAGCACCGCCGCGAGCAGCACAGGCGGTCCGACGAGAGCCAGCAGACGCTCGACGTTCGTGCCGATGGGCGAGGCGATGAGATAGGTGAGGACGACGCCGGCGCCGTACACCCCGGCCCCGAACCGCACGACCCGCCAGTCGCGCGGCGCCGCGATCGCCACGGCGGCGGAGACGGCCAGCGGCATCCACAGTTGCCCGGCCGCAATGGGCTGTTCGCCGTGGAAGGGGAAGAGCAGCGTCACCGCGCCCACCACGGCGAACGGCGGCAGCACGAGCGCGGCGCCCTTCCGCCACTGCCGGTCCAGCAGATACGCGGCCCCCGCCACCACCAGAAAGAGCCCGGCCACCGGACTGGCCATGGCAGCGAGCGCCGCGCAGACCGCGGCGACGCCGGTCCTGCGTACGTACAGGACGGCGAGCAGCCCGATCGCGACGCCCAGTGCGAAGGTCGTACGACCGCAGGCGACATTGGACCAGAGGGCCAGTGCCCCGAGCGCGGCGGGCCAGCCGGGCCGCCGCATTCCGCTGCGTACGAAGAGGCAGGCCAGCAGCCACGTTCCGGCCAGACCCGCGGCGACGGACACCGCGCGCACGCCGAAGACGGCCATGAGCGGGGGAGACAGCAGGCTGTAGTTGGCGGTGTGGGTGCCGCCGTACCAGGAGAGGTTGTACGCCGACATGGGGTGCCGTTCCATGAACCCCGCCCAGGCGAGCTGAGCCGCCAGGTCGCCGCCGCCGGTCGCGAGCCAGGCGGCCCACAGGACGTACAGCGGCACGACGACGGCCGTCGCGACGAGCGGGACGCGCCACCAGGGTGGTGCGTCCCGCTCGCCTGCGTCAGTTCGTACAGTCTCTGCCCGCTCGGTGATCCCCACGCCGCAAACCCTAGTGGTGCCTCACGGCCGGACCGTAGGCAAGTTCGTCGGCGCGAGGCCAGGTGGCGAATGGTTCCTCCTCCAGGGAGTAGATCTCGAGCAGGGAGAGGTAGCCGTCCGCCACGAAGAGCAGTACGCCGCCGAGGCGGCCGTCGGTGGTGGAGACGTCCGCTTCGGCGACGGGATTCGCCGCGGCGGCTGCCGGCTCCACACCGTCGCGGGTGACCTCCAGCCGCGCACAGTGGATTCGGTAGCAGCGCCTCAGCGAGGACGAGCCGCCAATAGCACCAGGACCGGCCAAGGGTCCGTCACATCGCGCGGCGATGGTGGCGCACGCGATGCGGCCAACCCGCCGTCTGCGCAGGGGAGTTGCGGTTGGAGGTCGACGGCCTCCGCGACTTTGGGCAGCCGCCACGGGGCGAGCCTCCAAGAGCAGAGGGCCGATCGGCCGGAAACGGCCCTGTGACCATGTCCGTCTGGTGCGGGGCCGCCCACGGCGGCGGGGAACGCGGAGACGTGCCATCACATCGGTGAACGCGGTTCCACCGCCGGCCTGCCCTGCGGTGAGATGGAAGGCCGGGGGCCGACGGCGGCCGTCGGCTGCGAGGTGGTCAGGCGTCTTCGGGATCAAGCTCGAAGGTGAAATAGATGCTCAGGCAGTATGGCTCGTCCTCGTCTTGGAAGAAATCCCACGACACGTCTGACAGGCGGATTCCTTGTTCCCGTACCCACTCATGGGCTTTCCTGAAGGCGTCCGCGGCAGTTGTGGCGGGGAACAACTTCCTGGCGATGGGATGCACCCCGGTCTCAGCATCCGAGTCGTCGAAGTCCTTCGGAACGTCCAGGCAGAAGTTGGGATCCAGCACCATGGAGTGAGCCCTTTCCAGTCGGTTGCCGGTATGAGTCGGCAGAGGCTGATCCTCTGAGCGCGACCCCCGAGTAAGACCGCCGCACACCCGGCGGGGTTGCTTCTGCCGACCGCGCGGCGGTGTCGCAACCGATGTCGCGGGCCCGCGGTGATCCAGACAAAGACCGCGCGCCAATTTTGCGGACTCGGCACGGAGTTGCCCCAAGGAGGAAACGGGTGGCTCGTCCCGTTCGCACGCCACGGCAATGCGGATTAGCTATCCAGTTAGACTTCTCCCATGACGACCGCCCCCCTGCGCAAGGATGCCGCCCGCAACTGGGAACGGATCGTCGCCGTGGCCCGCGATCTCGTAGACGAAGGCACACCACTGCAGCTCAACGACGTCGCACGCCGCGCCCAACTGGGCGTCGGCACCGTCTACCGCCACTTCCCCACCGCCGAGGCGCTCCTGGAGACCGTCGCCACCCCCTGCCTGGAGGCACTCGCCGCCCACGGCGAGCAGGCGCTGGCCGATGACAACCCCGGGCGCGCCCTCGCCGGCTTCCTGACCCGAACCATCGAAGCGCAGGTCACCGACACTTCCCTGTCCGCGGTCACCGCCGCGCCCACGGACGCCCTGCCGCGCACCACCGAACTGAAGGGGATCCTGCGGTCGGTCGGCGGACAGCTGCTCCAGCGGGCCCGCGACGCCGGGGTCGTGCGTCCCGACCTGACCTCAAACGACCTGGTCCCGCTCATGTGCGGTATCGCCTATGCCGCGAACGTCCACAGCGCCCCCACCGCCCGCATCGAGACCGCCCGTCGCTATCTGACCGCGCTACTGGAAGGCGTGTGCATCCACTACTAGCTGGAAGGCTGACTTCCCTGAGGCGAGCAGACCGGCGCCGGCTGCGGGCCGTTCGCGTCCGTCGACCAGGGAGCAGCGGCTCGACGCACGTCCACCTCTTGGCCCGCAAACCGGGGACGTCGTAGCGCCGCGCCTGTCGCAGCGCGCACTGATGCTCCCTCTCCGGGCATCGGCGGCGGGTCATGCGATTTCGCAGGGGGCGGAACTCTGTTGCCACCCAGCCGACCGCAACGCTCCTACCCTGAGGAGGTGAGCAGCCACGCGCCGAACCAAGTCCGCGTCATTCCCCTGCGCCCGGCCACAGCGGCGCCGACCCCCGCGACCAAAGAACCCCTGTGGCGGGACGTAGTTGGTGACGTCCTGCGCCGTCAGCGTCTCGCCCAGGAACGCACGCTCCAGGACGTGGCCGACGCCGCTCGGATCTCGATGCCGTATCTCTCCGAGCTCGAGCGCGGCCGCAAGGAGGCTTCGTCCGAAGTTCTCGCGGCCGCCGCCCGTGCCCTGGGTCTCGGACTGGCCGATCTTCTCGCGCTGGCCCACGGTGAGCTTGCCCGCCCGGCTCGGGCGAGGCCGGCCCGGAGCGGCACCGCCCCCACCTCCGTCACCTCGGCCGCCTCGGTCTCCTCGAGGCGCGACCGCAACTCCGGGCGCGCGGCGACCTCGCGGCACGGCGGAATGTGCCTCGCCGCCTGACGGACGGCCGTGCCCCCGCCGGGGCGACGGCCGCCGGGCGCCGCGCACTTCAGCGCGTCAGGCAGGTGCGATCCGCCGGCTGAGTACCTCGTCGGCGAGCCCGTACGCGACTGCCTCCTGCGCGGTGAAGACCTTGTCGCGGTCCATGTCCGCGCGCAGGGTCGCGACGTCATGGTGCGTGTGCCTGGACAGGACCTCCTCGACCTGGGAGCGGACCCGGAGCATCTCCTTGGCCTGGAGGCTGAGGTCCGAGACCGTACCCTGCCGGCCGCCGCTCGCAGGCTGCCCCAACAGCACCCGGGCGTGCTCGAGAACGAACCGGCGCCCCGGGTCTCCGCCGGCCATGAGCACCGCCGCGGTCGAGGCCGCCTGCCCGACGCAGAACGTGGAGATCGGCGCGCCGACGAACGACATCGTGTCGTAGATCGCCATGAGTGAAGTGAAGGAGCCACCCGGTGAGTTGATGTAGATCGCGATCTCACGGTCCGGGCTGGACGACTCGAGGTGGAGCAGCTGGGCGATGACGACGTTCGCGACGCCGTCGTCGATCTCAGTGCCGAGGAAGATGATCCGCTCGGACAGCAGCCGGCTGAAGACGTCGTACGACCGCTCCCCCTGCGGGGTGCGCTCGACGACGTTCGGGATCGTGTACTGGCCCATGTCAGAGCCCCACCCGTCGCCGCGGTCCGGCAGGGCGGACGTCGTCGAGAGACTCGACGACGCGATCGACCATGCCGTACTCCTTCGCCTGCTCGGCGGTGAACCACCGGTCGCGGTCCCCGTCCTGGGAGATCGTCTCCTCGGTCTGGCCGGTGTGCTCCGCGGTGATCCGCTCGACTGCCTTCTTCGTGAACTCGAGGTTCTCGGCCTGGATCGCGATGTCGGCGGCGGTCCCGCCGATGCCGGCGGACGGCTGGTGCATCATGATCCGCGCGTTCGGCAGCGCAAAGCGTTTCCCCGCCGACCCGACGGTGAGGAGGAACTGCCCCATGCTCGCGGCAAAGCCCATGGCGAGTGTCGAGACATCGTTGGGGATCAGCCGCATCGTGTCGTAGATCGCCAGCCCCGCCGTCACCGACCCGCCCGGGCTGTTGATGTAGAGGCTGATGTCGGTCCTCGGGTCCTCCGCCGACAGAAGAAGCATCTGCGCGCACACCCGGTTCGCGGAGACCTCGTCCACCTGGGTGCCGAGGAAGACGATCCGCTGCGCGAGGAGTTGTGCGGCCAAGTGGTCGTCGAACCGCGTCGGAGGTGTGTCGCCCTCGGCGGCTCGTGGGTTCATGGCCGGGTCCCAGCCGGTGATGAGTGGGGACATCGGTCCTCCTTGTCGTGGCGCGGCTCGGGTCAGCCGCGGTCCCACCACTCTTCGCCCGCGGTCGCCGCTCCGTCAGCTTTCTTGGCCGGGAGCAGATTTGCTGACGGCAGAGGGGGCGGGTGTCCCGGCCGTTGCCGAGCCCGGCGGGGGCACTAGGCTGCGTCGGCTGACAACACGGAATACGGGGGGCGGGGATGGAACAAATAGGTCCGAGACGGGTGCTGGTCACGCTGGTGGCGCTGGGCGCGGGGGTCTTCCTTCTGGGCACCGGTCTGATGCGGTTGGAGACACGGCTGACGGGGGTGGCCGGACAATTCCGCGCCGAGCGCTGCGAGATCTCGAAGTCCCGGCACGGCGACGACGGTCTGCTGTGCTCCGGATCCTTCGAGGCTGAAGACGGGGCCTTCCGGATTGCGCAGATCGAGGTCGAGACCGCGTTCGACGAGAAGCCGACCGAGCCGGTGACCGCCACGGTCGACGGCCCCTCGGCCACGGTGGCAGTCGAGCACCGCCTCGGAGCATGGCTGGCTCCAGGAGCCACCGGCCTGTTCTGCCTGCTCGTCGCCGCGTGGAACGTCAGGTCGGCCCTGCGTCGCAGGCGAGGCGCCGGCTCACCCACGGCGAGCGACACCGCGGAGGCGGGGCGGTCTCAGCAGTCCCCGGCCTGAGCGGGACGCGGGTGAAGCGGCCCCGGTCGGCGGCGATCGCGATCGGGGGGCCGCTTCCGCTCTGTGTGGAGCGGCCGACTTCATCGGGATCTCTGGCGACCCTCGCCAGTTGGACGACCAGTTCGAAGCGCACGAGGCGGAAGAAGTCAGGTGCCGACGCCGCGCGTTCGACGGATCAGGCGGAGCGAATCCGGGCAGGCGCGGCCTTTCAACCATCCTCGAGAGTCCCAGCACCGTCACCGATGCCCCTCGTCCTCGAAGTAGCGGAAGAACAGCACATTGACCGGCACTTGATAGCCGGATGCCCAGATGGGTGACGATCCGCTCAGTCGCGGCGTCGATCTCGCCCGCGATGATGGTCAGCGTATGGGTGCCGTTCAGTGCTGCCGGCGGACTGCCTCCGAATCGCAGCGCGAACGCCTCGTCCAGCTCCTCCATGGATCGGCCTCAATGAGCTCCTCCAGCCTCGACTCCAGAGGCACCGGCCGCGTAGTGACCCGTACCGGCTTGTCGTCTGCTCGCCACAGCCCGAATTCAAGTGGCATCTCATGCTCCCCCTGACGGTCCGATCCACCGGTCCGATCCACTCGACGAGTCGAAGACGACGACGCTTCAGGTGCATGGCCGCCGCCTCATGCGCAGGCCCGACGACGTGGAATGAAACAGATACATGAGAATCGAAGCCCAACCATCGGCGCCTGATCCAGGGCGACGAGGCGGTATTGAGGCCACGAGGCGGAGGAGACGGGATGCTGACCGAGACCGAGTTCCGGACCGAAGATCTGGCTGGTGCGGACCGGTTCGACTTCTGGCGCGAGCGCATCGGCCGAACCCATGCGCCGCTGGACCTTCACAGCGAATACGCGGCGGATTACCGGGCGCATCAGCGAGTACTGGAGCTCGGCGCGGTTCACGTCTGGCCGACGACCCACCAGGCCCTTCGATTTCGCCGGACCCCCAAGCTCATCCGCCAGTCCGATCCCGAGCAGTACCACATCGGGATCCCTCTGCACGGGACCAACCGAATCACTTGGGACGACCAGAAAGCCGTGTACGGGCCTTACGAGATACAGGTCTTCGACAGCTCAAGGGCTTTCGAAGTCAACTCTGCCAACGGACCCGATCTGTTCTCGGGGATCGGGATCGAGATCCCCAAGGCGTTACTGCACCTGCCGCAGAACAGGATGGACCGACTGTTCGCCCATGGAATGTCCGGACGGGAAGGGATTGGCACCCTGCTCGTACAGTTCGTCACTCAGCTGACGGCGGACACCAGCCCCTACCTGCCATCCGACGGACCACGTCTGGGAACGGTCGTGGTCGATCTGCTGTCCGCACTGTTCGCTCACACTCTGGACGCCGACCGCTCCCTTCCGCCGGAAACCCGTAGCCGGACTCTGGTGCTGCGTATTCGGGCCTACGTCCAACGGAACCTGCACGACCCGCGGTTGACCCCGCGTGCGATCGCCGCCGCGCACAACATCTCCACCAGCTATCTGCACCGCCTCTTCCAGACCGAGCACGAGACCATCGCGGCCTGGATCCGCCACCAGCGCCTGGAACATGCTCGCCGCGACCTCGCCGATCCCGCGATGTGCTCCACGCTCATCCACGTCATCGCCGCCCGCTGGGGCTTCACCCGCGCCGCCGACTTCACGCGCGCCTTCCGCACTGCCTACGGCATGCCACCCAAGGACTACCGACACCAGGCCCTCCACAGCCCTCAGTCGACCGCGTGGACTCATTGCTGAGAACTGTGGACGCCGTGCAAACGACTTCTGGCTGGGACGGCCGGGCTGATGGTCTTCATCGACTCGCCGATGGCGATGGCGATGGCGATGGCCTGGTCCGGCAGCATGCATGGGGTTCGGCGGGAGCCTCCCCGCGATGTTCTGCAATGCCATGTCCCGTTACGGCCCACGGCGGGAACGCGAGGACTGCGGCCGTGATTCCGGGCTCTTCGCTGGTCGGCAGCGAATGAGCAGGTCCCTACCGCAGGAATGCTGCAGTGGTCGCCACGAACCGGTCGGCGTCGTCGAGCCATGGGTAGTGGCCTGCCCCCGACTGCACAACGAGCGAGGCATCAGGGAACAGGCCGGCAAGCTCGGCCACCGCCGGAGGGGGGCTGTTCACGTCGAACTCCCCGGCGAGCAGCAGCACGGGGCCCTCATGGGAGGCGAGCGCCGCACGAGTGGTCTCCGTGTCGAAGGCGCCTTCGGCTGCGAAGAGAGCGACAGCTTCCTTGTTGCTCGGCGGGCGGGCCGCAGGGTGATTCTGTGCGGCGGCATCCCACCGGCCCCAGAAGAAGGGGGCGATGGCCTCCCGGTCGCCGCCCCTGCCCTCGGTGATCGCCTCCAAGGCGGCGAACGCCGCCGGGAACCACGGTTCGCCCTTCCTGAGCTGCGCAAGCTCGCGCCGCATCGCTCCGGTGATCGTGATGCCGACGGCTGCGGAGCTGGGGGTGATCAGGGTCAACTTGCCGATGTTCTTCGGGTATCGGGCCGCGTACTGCACCGCGATGTTCGTGCCGGCGGAGTGGCCGAGCAAGTCCATCCGGGTGAGTCCGAGGTGTTCGCGCAGGGCCTCGACATCGTCGACCAGACGATCGCAGCGGTAAGAGGCGGTGTCTTCGGGCATCGCGGACCGGCCGGTGCCGCGGAGGTCCAGAAGGATCAGCCGGCGGTGCGCGGACAGGCCGCCGAGGTCGCCGAGGTAGATGGCGTCCGTGGGACCTCCCGGGATGCAGACGAGCGGGTCGCCGGCCCCGTGTGCGCGGTAGGCGAGCTGGGTGCCGTCAGGTGCGGAGAAGGTGGGCATGGTGTGGAGCCTGTCACTTATAACCGGGTTGTACAACCTGGTTATGGTGGCGGGTTCAGGCTATAACCGAGCTATGGCAGGCGAAGAGGGCACGCGTCAGGACCCCGAGACGCTGACGGAGGAACAGGCCGAGCGGATGCTCACCGACATGAACGACGTCATCCGCGCAGGGGAGGAGATGCGGAAGCTTCGCGCCGAAATGATCAAGCTGTTCGCCGGCTTCGGCTGGACCCAGGACAGAATTGCCCGGCTCACCGGCATGAGTCAGCCCGCCGTGTCCAAGCAGGTGGCGAAGTGCGGGATTGGCGAGCCACTGCCGCCGATGGGGCTCTCCCTCGACCAGTACGACACCCCATGGCTCGAAGGTCGCCTGTGGGGCCTCGCCGAGGAAATCTCCGAGACCTTCGACGACACGGCCCGCTGCACCCGCTACGTCAACGCCATCGCCCGGGGGAAGAAGCGCTTCACGCCCCAGAACGTTGACGAGCTGCGACGCCTCGTCGAAGAGGACCTGAGACTGCACCGGGCAGGGATGCCTCGCAGCTACCAGGACGCGTACGACAAGATCAGCCGTGGTCTCGATGTCCCCTCGAAGGTCACCACCACCGCATCGGCCTCCGTGCGGCGCGCCCTCGCTTACCAGATCCAGCGTGACCGGCTCCGGGGTGATTCCTGAGCGCTTCCTGGAGCAACCGGGACCGGCCCTACCTGGGCTGACGCCCTCTGGGGTCAGCCCTTCACGGGTGCGACGCCGATCGGATTCGGCGACATCAGCCCGCGCGGCGAGTCGGCCCGGCTGCCGGCCACGGGACAGATGACGGCCAGTCTCCTGCTGAGCGGTGCGGCCGCCCGATCTTGTGGACGCGATCGAAGAGGGCCTGCGAATGCAGGGCCGGCGAATGCAGGGCCGGGCTCGCTAACCAGCCTGCCGGTCGCGCCAAGCGGTCCGCGGGTCCGTCAGCCGGCCGGGATTTCCTCCGCGGGCAGCCTTCCCGCCCGCACCGCGTCGACCAGTGCCTGATGGTCGCGCTCGTTCTGGTCGGCGTACGCCTCTGCGAAGGCCGCGAGGGCCCGGTCGAAGGAGTCGCCGCTGCCCAGATAGGACGCTATCGCGATCCGGTCGCCGGACCGCGCATGCGCGCGGGCCAGGGTGATGCCGCAGACGCCACCGAACGTCTCCAGCTGCCTGGGCGACATCGTCTCCGGCATCGCGATGCCCTTCCAGTCGCGCAGTTGGCGGACATAGAAGTCGCGGCGCTTGCCGTCGATCCCGTCCACTCGTTCCCAGCCGAGGAAGATGTCGCTCGCCGCCTGCATCAACCGCTGTCCCGAGACCACCCGCTCGCCCTGGTTACGGTAATGGCTCGCCCCGACGTGCTCGGCGAGCACGGAGGTGTCGGCCTCCTTGGCCTGCAAGAACAACGGGTCTCCGCCGTCCCGTCCGACGAGCAGGAAGATCCAGCACCGGGTGCCGACGCTGCCGACACCGACCACCTTGCGGGCGACGTCCGCCAGCTGGTAGTCCCCCAGGAGGGCGCGCCGGTCGGACGGCAGTGTGCCCCCGTACCGCTCGATGAGGCCCCGGAACTGACGCTCCAGTGTGGTGCGCTCGACGTCCGGCAGCAGGTCGGCAAGCGGTACCAGCAACGGGGGATCCGCGGCGATCATCGGCCGGCCGTCGACCACTTGCGTGAGCTTGCCGAAAACCTGCAAGGTGTCGCGCGAGCGGGCCTTCGCCATGGCGCGGGCCAGTTTCTGCTGTCCGCCCTTGTGGAGCTGTCCCGTGGTCAGGGCCGTGAGACGGTCGGCGTCGATCTTCGCGTACCAGACATCGAGGTTACGCATGCCTGCGAAGCGGATCATCGACTCGCGGTACGAACGCACTGTGCTGCTCACGATACGGGCGCGCTCGGCGTCGTCGAAGCCGTTCGCCCGGCCGGCGATGACGAAACTTGCCGACAGTCGCTTGACGTCCCACTCCCAGGGGCCCGGCAAGGTCTCGTCGAAGTCGTTGATGTCGAACATCAGCTCCCGCTCCGGCGAGGCCAGCAGCCGGAAGTTCAGCAGGTGAGCATCACCGCACAGTTGGGTGGTGATCCCCGAGTCGGGACTGCCGGCCAGGTCGGACGCCATGATCGCCGCGGCGCCCCGGTAGAAGCGGAACGGGGACTCGCTCATCCGGCTGTAGCGGATCGGCACCAGCTCCGGCACCCGGGTCGCGGACTGCCCCTCCAGGATCGCCAGCGGGTCCGGCCTGCGCGGAGAGGGCTTGTACACGGCGTGTCCCGACCGCGGGGAGCGGCGCCGGGCCTCCTTGCCGAGTGCCACGCGTTCCTTGGGCGTGGCGTGGTGGGACGCGCGCATGGTCGTGGTCTCTTGCTGGGGCATCGAAGGCCCTCCTGCCTGGCCCTGCGGCCGTCGGGTCGCCCGGGGGCACGGCGCCGGAGCGGTGCCGTGCCGTGGTCTCCTTCGACGTCGGCCGTGCCGGTCATCTATGCCGGATGGGAGCCTGCTCTCAGCCCTGGTCCCCGTATCTCGGCGTCGGTGTCGGCGACAGCGATGCCGAGTGCCGCGATGACGTTGCACGCTGCCGTCATGTCGCGGGCGGGGCCCACGATGGGGGCAATGGCGACCAAGACGTCCTGCAGCTGGTCGCCGGTCACGCCTGTCCTGAGGGCGGGGTCGAAATGGGCAACTTAGGAGATCGGCGGAGCGTCCGAGGCGGCGAGGGCCGCGATACGCGTGAGGATAAGCATGTCCGGGGTGGCGGCGAGGGTGTCCAGGACTGGGGTTTCTGATGCAGTGGACACGTAATGGGCCCTCCCGTGTGCTTCCGAAGCCGGGTGGGGAACATGGCGGAGCATCGGGTGCCCGAGAGCGCCGGGCTTGCCCTCAACCCTAGATCCCTCCTGGGCACCCCGCATGGCGACGCAGGTCTCCCCAGCGCCCCGGAGCAAGCGATGAGGAACCGGACCTGTACGACATGGATCCGGTCGCATTCGAGAACCTTGTCGCCGATCTCTTCCGGGCCCCGTCCGGCAGTCCCGGCATGAACCGCCGTTGCCGGGGCCGCTTGCCACCCTCCCCGGCGTTCCCCGGATCAGGCTGCCCCTAGCTTCAGCAGGCCGCTGCGACGGCCCGGCGGAGTGGTTGAGCGGACGGAGTTCTGCATCTCACGCCGTGGACAGGACAGTTAGCGTGGCGCGGTGATGTCGGCCTTGAAGGGGCCGCCGTGGCCGGGCACGATCAGGTCCGCGGCGGCCAGCACGCGGAGCCGGGAGGCGCGCAGTACCTCGCGGTCCGGGGCTACGGGGTCGTCCGCGGGGCCGTCCGAGTGCCACCACAGGTCGCCGGCGAACGCCACCACGCCCGTGTCCGTGCCGGCCAGCAGCGTGATGTCCTCGAGGCTGTGTCCCGGTGTGCGGATCAGCCGCAGCGACGGGGTTAGTTCGTAGCCCTCCGCGTCCCGGTTCCTCCACTGGTCGCCCAGGTACTCCACCTTGTGGTCGTGGACCCTGGCCCGTCCGAACAGGCCCACGTTCATGGTGTTGTCCGGGTGGTGGTGGCTGAGCACCACGTCGGTGATGTCGTCGGGGCCGAGGCCCAACTCCGCGAGCGGGCCGAGGATGTGCTCGCGGCTCGCCACCATGCCCGGGTCGAAGATCACATGCCGCTCGCCGTCGGTGACATAGGAGACGGTGGCGGCGACACCGGGACCGGTGGAGCCGACGTAGCCGGTGGTGAGGATCGTGTACACGGCGCTGCGGCCGAGCGGTGCGTCTGTCATGTCCCCCATCGTTCCGGGCAGGCCGGGCCGCTGACGAGTGGCACTCCTGCCACTCATCGCAGGATTCGTGCCACTCTGCCACACTGCTCCCGTGCCGCCTTTCGTGACCGTTGCCGCGTACGTTCCCCCTGGTGTCGGCATGCTCGCCGTGGGCATCGTCGCCGAGGTGTTCGGCCCTCACGGGGAGGGGCTGCCCGGCTTCGACTTCGTGCTGTGCACCGACCGGCCCGGGCCGGTCCCTACCGACCTCGGCGTGCCGCTCATGGTCGCGCATGGCCTGGACCGGCTGGCTGCCGCTGATCTGGTGATCGCCTTGCCATGGGCCGGCTTCCGTACGCCACCCGGTCCCGCTGTGCTTGACGCGCTTTCGGCCGCACACGAGAGCGGCTCACTGGTCGCGGCCCACTGCGTCGGCACGTTCGCGCTCGCCGCCGCCGGGCTGCTCGACGGCCGACGGGCCACCACACACTGGCGGTTCGCCGAACTGCTGGCCCACCGCCACCCGGACGTCGATGTGGACCCCGACGCCCTGTACATCGACGAAGGGCGGATCACCACGGGTGCGGGAGCCGCCGCTGGCTTCGATCTGTGCCTGCATCTGCTGAGGCGGGAGTACGGGGCCGCGATGGCCAACGCCGTCGCCCGCGACATGGTGCTGCCCTCCCACCGGGACGGCGGTCAGGCCCAGTATCTGACCTCCCCCGTCCCTGAGGACTGCCAGGACGAGCGTCTCGCCGAGGTACTCGCCTGGGCCCGCGAGCACCTCCACGAACCGCTTCCCGTCGCGGAACTGGCCCGACGCGCCGTGATGAGCAAACGGTCCTTCGCCCGCCGCTTCGCCGCCGCGACCGGCACCACCCCGCACGCCTGGCTCCGGAGCCTGCGACTGAGCAGCGCCGAGGAACTCCTGGAAACCACGGATCTGCCGATCGAGGAGATCGCCCACCGGGTCGGATACGGAAGCGCGGCCGTCCTGCGCGAACAGTTCGTGCGCCGCCGGGGTGTGCCGCCCCGTTCCTACCGCCGCTCCTTCACCAACGCGCCGTAGCGAGCCGGGCGAGCCTACGCGGTTCTGAGCAGGCCGCTCTCCCACACCCACAGTCACTTGGCTGTGAGGTGAGCTGCGGATCCGTCCAGTCAATCGTGGCCGGCACGAACTGCCCGGTCGTCGGACTTCGGTGCCAATCGGCCCCGATCTCTCGCCCCATTGGCAGCTCCGCAAGTTGGTAGGCGGCCCGGGAGGGTCGGGTGTGGCTGATGGCAGCTTGTCCTGTCTGACTCGGCAGGAATGGCCGCCCGGCTCTTCGGGGCGCCTGGCTGCTGATTGAGATGTGCGTTGTAGTCGCTGTTCACGGACGCAGTTGTGTCAGCAGTTCGTCCCCGGCGGGGTAAGGACGTTCCTGGGGCAGCAGTTGGGCCGCGGAGTCCAGGTCGCCGTCGTTTACGAGCGCGTGGATGTCACGGGCGAGCGGAGTCACGTCACTGATGGCGACCGTCCACTCGTCCGCGTAGTGTCGTACGGCCTCACCGGAGAGCCCGAGTTGCAGCGAGCGGTACGGCAGTGGCCGCAGGTGCAGATCGCGCTCGGGGTCCCATTGGACGCGGGCGGGTGCGCGCTTCACCTGACGTTGCCAGGTGCTGCGGTCGGGATGCACCCCGCGCACGTAGCTCGACAGGCACGCGTGGCGCAACGCCCACTCGAAGCCGCTGCGGGAGATCTCGACGGCGAGGACGGTCTCCTGACCGGCCTTCGTGCCCCATCCGCAGCGGTACATCATCCACAGGAACGACGGCTTGATCCATGTCATCCGGTCCCGCTTCCACGTGGCGGGGAAGCGGCCCTCGCGGACGGCCGGCAGGCCGATGTCCGGGGAGTACGCCTGGTAGACGGTGACCGTGGATGCCGTGTAGAGCGCACGGATCCCGCGTTGCGGTTCTTCCATGGCGTACAGGGTGGTGCCGGCCGGGTCGTTCGGCCATTGATTTTCGATCGCCCCTTACGGGGCGGCGCCCCTGCTGCGACTGTGTGGGCGGGACCCTGCACTGGACGAGCCCGTCCGAAACCGTGTTCTCAGCTGTCGCTCATCGAGTTGGGCGCTGACTGCTCATCGCTGACCATGGCCGCTCGAAAGAAGGCGGTAGTGGTCGCCCGGAAGCCGGTGTGACGCGTGCGGCCCGCATGCCGTAGGCACCAGATCTCCGGGTCGTCCCGTGTCTCAGCTGATCCCGAAGATTCCTCGCACGAAGTGCACTCCGCCTCGAAGATGGGGCCGCTGCCTGCCAGGTCCAGGCTCAGGAGCCAGTCGGCGTGTCACCACGGACTTGGGGGGCATCAGCGGGCCCCCTTATTCACGGCCTGTTCGCCGCGCCTGACTCGGAGCGCGATCACGAGTCCGCTCCAGTACCGCGAACCGCCAGGACTGCCCATACGGCCTTGCCGACCCCGATGCGTTCGCTGACGCCCCAGCCATCAGCGAGGGCAGCAACGAGGAGTAGGCCTCGACCATCGTCGGCAGCCAAGTCAACTGGCCGGAGCCGGGGGAGTTGCGTTGCCGAGTCGTGCACTTCGATCCGTACACCGTCCTGGACGAGGAGGAAGTGCGTCTCGATCTCTCGGCCCGGCGAAGTGTGAGCGTGGCAAACCGCGTTCGTCAGGAGTTCGGAGAGCACTACGGCTGCAGCGTCGTTCAGCGTGCCCAAGGACCACCGGGCCAGCGTCTCGCTTAACAGCGTGCGCGCCAGGCCAACCGTACGACGGTGCCGAGGCCAACGCCTGCTGACCGGTGCGCCGTTCGTATAGGGCGGTGCCGATAATGCCTTGGGTACAGAACTCTGCCGTTCGTTGCGGTCGATGTCGCTCTTCACGTCGCCTGCCTCGGATCCCGTCGTCGTTGAGCCGGTCCGAGATCCATCCTGATGACGCAAGAAGCCCCCAACTTTCACAGCTGAGTGAAAGCCAGGGGCGCGAGATGAAAGCCCTACAGCCCGACCCAGGCCGCCAGGTGGTCGAGGGTGTCCGGGGTGCGGCGCGACAGGTGGACCAGGCCGCGGATGGTCTCCCGAGCGCCGGAGTGATAGCGCGTCTGTTGAGGAGCGAGGCGCCGCGCGGTGAGCATGGATTTGAGCGCGGCTTCGCTGCGGCCGGTCTCCATTTGCGCGCGGCCCTGATCCACATAGAAGTGCGCGGCACGGGAGACCGCCCAATCCTTGGGGATGCGCACCTCGGCCGCGTGACGAAGTGCTTCTCCGAACTCCCGCATCTCGATGTTGGCGGAGAGGGCGTGGACCGTGACGTTGGTCGGCCCGAAGGACAGCCAGTGCACGTCTGTTGCCTCCCCGATTCGAGTGGCGTAGGTCCCGCGCCTCTGCGAGGTGGGCCGCGACGACATCGCGATCACGGGCGCGCGCGGCGATTATCGACCCGCCGAGATGCAGTTGGCCGGTCACGGCATCGCCTTCCCGTGATTGCGGCGACTGCTGGAGCAAGCCGTGACCGGCGGTGATGAGCCGCTGCCCGATCGTGTACTCGCCTTCGCGGAAGTAGACGAGTGCACGCATGTACTGCCTGACGGCCGCGAGGAGCGGATCCGAGGCGCGCGAAGCTGCCCAGTCCATCCGGTCAAGAGCCACGGTGGAGAGGTCGTAGTAGCCGAGCTTCACAGACACGTCGTGAGCCGTGCGGTAGGTGCTGGACAGCGCGGCCCACAGCTCGGAGGACGGCGTACGATGCGCTGCCGTGGTGATCTCCGCGATCAGGTCCGGAAGGTTGAGTGCGGCGGCATGGAGCTTCGTGGCCCGGACCTGCTGGCACAACTGCTGTGCTGCAGCGACCAACTGTGGAGCAGGGCGAGGTGTGATGGCGGGGTCCGCGCCCAGGTCGTAGAGATCCAGTGCTTCCCGGATCGGCCGGATCAGTTCTGCCAGTCGGTCCTGCTGGAGTTCCGTGACGTACGGCTGGCCGGTCAGGGCCGTCACATCGATGGACAGCGCCTGGGCGACCGTGGCCACCAGGTCCGGGCTGGCCGGCTTGTGGCCGGACTCCACCTGCGTGAGCAGGCTGTACGAGTACGGGATCCGCTGGGCCAACCCGCGCTGCGTGAGCCCCGCTCGCTTCCGGTGCTGCGCGATCCGGGCGCCTACGTGTTCGTCGTCGCCGGACAAGGGCATGCAACGCTCCATTCCGTGACTCGCTCACCGAAGACGCTACCCGTCCCGGCCATCATGACAACGACGAATGCCGCCACAAGCCAAGCCGGCGAGGCCAGTTGCGGCCCGGGACGCCCGCGCGGTGGACTACGACCATGACCGCCAACCGAGTCCTCTACTTGCTGGGCAGTGCCGCACCGCCCGTCCTCAACGTCCGCAGCGTCATTGAGCAGGCACAGGCGGCGGGTTGGGACGCGTACCTTGGCCTGACACCCATGGCCGCGCGATGGCTCGACGACCAGCTCCCGGAGCTGGAGAGGCTCACCGGTCATCCGGTCCGCAGTAAGTACAAACTCCCGATCGAGCCGGACGTGTGGCCGCCGGCAGACGTGGCGATCCTGGCACCCGCGACGTTCAACACGATCAATCAATGGGCGCTGGGGATCACGGAGAAGTTCATCGTGGGATTCGCGGCGGAGGGCATCGGCAAGGGAATCCCGCTGATCACCATGCCGTGCGTCAACGCTGCCTACGTGCAGCACACCCAGTTCCATCAGAGCGTCTCGACGCTCCGGGGCATGGGTGTGCAGGTGCTGTACGGCGAGGGCGGCTTCGTACCGAACGAGCCGGGCAAGGGCCGACCGGATTCCTATCCGTGGCATCTTGCCCTCGAAGCCGCGGCACGCGTGATTGCGGGCTGACCAGCAGCTCAGCCGTCTACCGGGCCCCACCCACAGCGGTAGCGGCTTGACGCGGACCATCAAGAATCCACCGACCGCGATCGCGCGCTCGGACTACATGGAACCCGTCCCCGTTCGGTCGGGAACAGCGGGGACAGGCGGACGATGGCGGGCCGTCATCACGCCGGACGACGACGAGCAATGTGCGCCTCGAGCAGTCGCACGGCCATCTCATGCCGCATCTGGAAGGCGAGGTGGAGCGGTGTCAGTCCCGCCCTTGACGGACGCTCTGGATCTGCTCCGTAGGCGAGCAAGACCGCAGTGCACAAATGAGGGCGGGGCTGCACCCTCCACTAGCCGCTCCGCCAGGTGATCCCTGATCAACACGTGCCTAAATTCAAGTGCGCCTCTTCGTGGAATCACGAGCGACGCTTTTCTGATTTCCTCAAGGGCGGCTTTGTGAGCTCTGGGGAGGTAGTCAAAGTTGACCATGATTCGTCGGCATTGATGTCTTCTGATCAAGTCCACGCCTCCATTCCTCAAAGCAGCAATGAAAGCGACTGGAACAATAAAGGAGAAGGCGTTAAGGAGGGGGGAGTAAAGCAAACCTTCGCCCACTGCGGGAACGGTGCTCAGTGCAGAGAATATGACGGTGAGCGTGACGTACATTCCGCCTGCTACGAGAGATGCGACGATAACGGTGGCACGGGCCAGACTGAGAAGTTCGCCGCCCACGCGGTCTGGTATCTCGTTTGGATCGGAAGTGTCAGACTCTCGCGCCATTTGGAGAGCCGGCCACATAGTGATCGTTACAAGGGCGAGCAGCATGATACCGCCGAATGTTCCATTTGCAGCACCGGACGACACGAGCGACCATGCGGCAGCACCTTCCATGGCGGCCACCAGGACTATTCGCTTCGCGAACCGCAGCAAGCCCGTGACAACGGAAGTTCTTCGACCTGTCAGAGGAACCCACAAGTCTTCCTTGACCACTCGCCAAGCAAGATAGCCATAACTTAGGGGGGCCAGTAAAGTTATGCTGACGTAGGCCGTCTTTGTTGGCGAGTCCGGGGCAAGTAGAATCATTGCTCCACGCAGGATGAAAGAAGGTACGGCGACAAGCAGGCTTGCCGTTAGAAGAACTCGCCTTTCCGCTAGCTCCTTGAACCAAATCGGCAGAAATTCAACCGGATAGCGATCTGGGCAGAACAGGATCTTCCGCTGACTTTTGAGGGCGTGGGCCATAAAAGCGAGCCAGTGGCCGGACTCAATGCCATTGCGGGCCATCCTGCGCTCGGCATAATCGATATAAGCTGCCAGGAGTCCACTTCGTCTGTCTGCTGTTCTAGAGAATTCTGGGACACTGCCGTCAGCGTAAAGAGATATCGCTAGGTGCAGGAAAAGTGGGTTGTCCCCGGCCGCCACGGGATTCAGCCACTCGGCGCCGTAGCTCATCCGGAACCAACGGCGCCCCCAGACGAGGAGGAGGCAGTGTCTCGGGGCGCCTCCCGACTGGTCGCCAGGTCCTCGGCGATTCCGGCCGCGATGATCGCTGCGCCGGGGGTGTGGCCGGAGCCGACGTATCGCCAGTGGGCATCCGTGATGGCGTCGGGGATGTCGATGTGGCCTACGTGGTGGGCGCGTTCGGCGCGGAGCACTGCGTAGGTGGTGGAGTAGGCGCGGGACTTGGTGAGGATGTGGCCGCGGTAGCCGAGGGTGTGGGTCCAGGTGCGCAGGTGCAGGGGTTCGTATTCGGGGAGACTGCCGAGTCGCCAGCAAGGCGCCCATGAGGGTGCGGACGTGTTCGCTGACGGGTGCGGCATCGATGTCATCCCGGGTGGTGACCCTATGGTCGGTGCTGGTGCCGGTCTCGTCCGCGCCCTTGGCGAGCCCTTCGTCGAACAAGCGCCGGACCAAGCTATCCCCGGGACGAATTTCCCACTCGTCAAGCCAAGGTTTCACGTCGAGCCTTGCCAGTTCACGACCGAGGGGCTCGGCAAAGCAGTCCTTGTCTTCGCTGGCGTGCGACAGAAAGGTCAGGGGTGCATCGTTGGGAACGTCTGTCTCATGGAGGTGAACGAGGATGCCGCACGCGAGGGGTGCGGATGGCGTAACAGCCCTATCTGACAGGCTACTCACGCCCTGAGCGCGGACGCTAGGGGAACTCAATCGGCCTTAGCGATCGCTCAAAGCTCCGTGAGCCGTGCGAAGTCGGGGTTGGGATCGGGCTGTGGAGAGTATGCGCCCCAGAAACGCACCCTCTGACACCATCATGCGCCTTCCTTCCGACGCTGTCGGGCACAACCCTGACCGAGTAGGGGCGGCACGACCAGCGGCATCTAGGGGGCGGTCCAACGTGGCACGCACGCAGTCCAAGTGCGGCGCACCCACTAAGGGTGGAGGCCGGTGTCAACGATTGGCCATGGTAGGCGCCTCGCGGTGCAATCTTCACAGGGGTGAGTGGTCGTCGTACGCGATTGAGCAGCGTAGAGGGAAGGCGCGCAAGCGGCGGAAGAAGTGATCTGCCAGCAGAGGCAGGTGACATCCATGCTCGACATCAACGAACGTGTACGTCAGCGGACACGAGGGTGCTTGGATGCAAGCAAGGGTCCAGCTCGACTCCTGCGAACATGGTCGCTGTGCCGCTGGGGGGCGAACTTACAAAGCAGTGCGCTCGGCCACGCAAGGTCGTCTCGGTAGGGTATGTGGCATGTCGTCTGAAGTCGCCCGTGCTTGCCCAACCTGTGGGAAGCCGTTGGCCTCCGGCGGCATGGTGCTGTCCAGGCGGGAAAGTGACGGCCAACGGGTCTGTCGCACGGTACTGGGTTGCACGGATCGGCACGTCTGGTGGGCATGGTCGGATCGACCCAACGCGGAATTGGAACTCTGTCCGCTTCCGTAGCTGTTCCGCGGCTGACATCCAATGCCCCTGTCGCTGTGAGGAAGAGCATCGCGGTGAGTGTCTAACTGCGTGACAACGCCGACGGACAACGGCGGACGAGCACGCACGCCCACGGACCATCGCGACAGGTGAGAGGCGCACTGGCCCGTGGTCGAGCGCCCAGCCGAGTTGCTTCGGGACGAAGAGGCCGTGGGTTCAAGCCCCGCCACCCCGAAACAGGTCAGAGGCCCTATCCGGGGATCCGGGTAGGGCCTCGGAGTGTTTGTACAGCAGCGAAGTACAGCAACCGCTACGACTCCTGTTGATCGTCGGCGTCTGGCTGCTTCTTCGGTTTGTCCTTTACGGGGCAGCGCCCCACCGCGACTGTGCGGCGGGGGCCTTCCCAGGACCAGTTCTCTCAGTCCTCGACGGGTGCGATGCCGGTTGGGCAGGAGCGGCCCCAGTTGGTCTCCGAAGGGGCACTCAGGTTGACGCCTGTCCCGCCGATGCCGCAGTACCCCGCCGGGTTCTTGTCCAGGTACTGCTGGTGATATCCCTCAGCAGGCCAGAACGGCCGCCCCTCCGCAGGGAGCAGTTCCGTCGTGATCGTGCCGTATCCCGATCCCATCAGGACCTTCTGGTACGCCTCCCGCGATGCCGCCGCGGTCTGCGCCTGGGAATCGGAGTGGGTGTAGATCGCCGAGCGGTACTGCGTGCCCACGTCATTGCCCTGGCGGAAGCCCTGCGTCGGGTTGTGGGACTCCCAGAAAAGCTTCAGCAGCTCCGCGTACGAGACGACCTTCGGGTCGAAGACGACGCGTACCGCCTCCGTGTGGCCCGTCAGGCCCGAGCAGACCTCTTCGTATGCCGGGTTCGGCGTGTAGCCGCCCTGGTAGCCGACCAAGGTCGTCCAGACGCCTTTCGTCTGCCAGAACTTGCGCTCCGCGCCCCAGAAACAGCCCAGGCCGAAGTCGGCGATCTCCAGGCCCTCCGGGTACGGGCCCAGCAGCGGGTTGCCCAGCACCGTGTGGCGGTCGGGGACGGAGAATTCGGGGTCGGGGCGGCCGCGAAGAGCCTGGTCAGGGGTGGGGAGCTCGGGGGTGCGGCGGGACAGGAACATGCGGGGCTCCTCAGGGTGTGGGGTCCGTAGAGGGGAACGTACGGACCCCGCCAGGCATTCCTCAGCCTGCTGCCTTGCGGACCCCTTCGTCGGGGGCCGGGATGTACGCCTTCGCCGGGTCGGGGAAGTGCCTCGCCCTGTCGTCGACCTGCCGCTGACGCGCCCCGCCGCGTCAGCGCGGCAGCGTCGCCGGGCTGCCGCCGTTCGCCTCGTACCCGGCCACCGCCAGCGCCCGGTAGACCGTGTACTCCGCCGCCGGGTCGCCACTGTGCGTCCACGGCAGCGCGCCGATGTGGCCGTCCACCCGCACCAGCTGGTTCATCGCCTCCGCCCACCTCTCCGAACGTACGAGGAAGAGGATCAGCAGGTGGCGTACGTGCGCGAGCATCGGGTCGTCGGCGCGGGCGGAGTGCACCGCGAAGAGCGCGCCCTCCACCGCCTTCGTGACCACCGCGCTCTGATAGAAGCCCTGGACCAGGACCACGTCCGGGATGTGCTCGTACACCGCGAAGAGCGGGAGCGCGGCAAGGAGTGAGCCCTGCGGGGCGCGTGCCGCGGCCGTTGTCGCGAAGTGGTCCGCCTCCTCGCGCGAGCCGTGCCACTTCTCGCACCAGTAGTGCAGCGCGGCCAGATGCGCGCCCATGTGCTCCGGCGCGCGGTCGATGACCTTCGCCCACACCTGGTCGAACTGCTCGGGGGAGTAGCCGAGTCCGCGCGCGACGGCGAGTTCGACGATGTACGGGATCGGGTCGCCGGGCGCGAGCAGTGCCGCCTCGCCGCAGACCGCACGGGCCTCCTCCAGGATGATCCGGAAGTCGTCCGTCCCGGCGGTCGAGGACCGCCATGCCTGCTGCATCAGGAACTCGGCGTGTACCTGCGCGGCGCCCGCGTCTTTCGGGGACTCGGTGCGCCAGGCGCGCAGCCACGCGCCGCCGACGCCAGGCCGCTGCTGGAGCTCCAGCGACGCGGCGCCGGCGAAGGCCTGGACGCGCTGCCAGCGCACCTCGCCCTCCTTCGGGGTGCCGGCCAGCAGCTGGGCGGCGGCCCGCCACTCCTGGGTGCGCTGGACGACATCGAGTACGTCGAGGAGGTCCTGGTCAGGTCCCGGCAGCCGGATGTCCAGCTCCTCCTGGCGCACAAATCCGTATGTGTCCGGGTCGGCGGCGTCGGGCGAGCCGGGCGCGACCTGGCGGATGCCGGAACGGCGGCGCAGCAGGTAGGGACCGAAGGCCGCGGCCAGCAGACCCATCGCGATCAGGAACCAGAGAATCTCCATGACCCCATTGTTCCGGACAGAGGTCGGGTGTTCCGGACAGAGGTCGGTGTTCCGGACAGAGGTCGGGCCGGGCCACGTCCGGGGCCACGGCGGGGACTACGCTCGGCCTCATGAGTGACCAGCACAGTTCGCACAGTTTCGAGACCCTTGCCATCCACGCGGGCAACACCGCGGATCCGTTGACCGGTGCGGTCGTCCCGCCCATCTACCAGGTCTCCACCTACAAGCAGGACGGCGTGGGCGGACTCCGCGGCGGCTACGAGTACAGCCGCAGCGCCAACCCGACGCGTACCGCGCTGGAGGAGAACCTGGCGGCCATCGAAGGCGGCCGGCGCGGGCTCGCCTTCGCGTCCGGACTCGCGGCGGAGGACTGCCTGCTGCGTACGCTGCTGGCGCCGGGCGACCATGTGGTGATCCCGAACGACGCGTACGGCGGCACCTTCCGGCTCTTCGCGAAGGTCGTCTCGCGCTGGGGCGTGGAGTGGTCGGTGGCCGACACCTCCGACCCGGCGGCGGTACGTGCCGCGGTCACCCCGAAGACAAAGGTGATCTGGGTCGAGACGCCCTCCAACCCGCTGCTCGGCATCACCGACATTGCGGCCGTGGCGGACGTGGCGCGCGGTGCGGGCGCGAAGCTCGTCGTCGACAACACCTTCGCCAGCCCCTATCTGCAGCAGCCGATCGCGCTCGGCGCGGACATCGTCGTGCACTCCCTCACCAAGTACATGGGCGGGCACTCGGACGTCGTCGGCGGTGCGCTGATCGCGGCGGACGAGAGGGTCGGCGAGGAACTGGCGTACCACCAGAACGCGATGGGCGCGGTGGCGGGCCCGTTCGACGCGTGGCTGGTGCTGCGCGGTATCAAGACCCTGCCCGTCCGTATGGACCGGCACAGCGAGAACGCCGGCCGCGTCGCCGAGATGCTCACCAAGCATCCCAAGGTCACCAAGGTCCTCTACCCGGGGCTGCCGGAGCACCCGGGGCACGAGATCGCCGCGAAGCAGATGAAGGCGTTCGGCGGCATGGTCTCGTTCCGGATCGCGGGTGGCGAGGAGGCGGCTGTCGAGGTCTGCAACCGCGCGAAGCTCTTCACGCTGGGCGAGTCCCTGGGCGGCGTCGAGTCCCTCATCGAGCACCCGGGCCGGATGACGCACGCGTCGGTGGTGGGTTCGGCGCTGGAGGTCCCGGGAGACCTGGTGCGCCTGTCGGTGGGCATCGAGTCGGGCGACGACCTGCTGGCGGACCTGAAGCAGGCGCTGGGCTGACCGCGTCCGTCCGGCAGCCGGTCCGTCCGGCAGCCGGTCCGTGCGGCAGCCGGTGGGTCCGGCAGCCGGTGGGTCCGCAACGCCGGACGGGCTTGACCCAGCCCGTCCGGCGAACGACGTCAGGCGCTGACCTTCTCGTCCTCGAGGGTCTCGCGGATCTGCCCGCGCAGCTCCAGACTGTCCGGGTGCCCATGGACGGAGACCGCGTGTTCACTGGCGGCCCGCACGACTTCCTCCTCCTCACCGGCGATGGTGAGGGAGCAGTTCGTCTCGCTGGGGAACTTGCGGCAGTCGGCAACTTTTCTCGTCATGGCGACCTCCTCGGTCGGTCTGTACGCCGCTTCCTTCAGCATAGATCCGTACAGGCCGGACATAGCCTGACAAAGGGGCGGCTTACCAGCCCTCCAGTGGAGGAGTCGTCTTGGTCGGCGGCGTGACCCACGGCTCCGCCGCCGCCGCCCAGATCGCGAATGCGATCGCAGCCGCCACCAGCAGCAGCCATGCCGCGCGGCGCAGCGCCCGGTGTCGGCGCAGCAGGCGGGTGCCGTGTTCCGCGGCGCGGGCCGCCAGATCGGCCGGGACCGGCGGATGCCGGGTCTCCAGCATCCGGCGGACCTCGTCCTCCTTGCGGTCCGGGCGGCTCATGACACCGCCTGCACCGGGGCGCGCGGCGGCGCCGGCGGGGCGCTGCGCATCGTCGCGATCGCGCGCGTGCAGATCGCGCGCACCCGTTCCACCGGGAGTCCGATCAGCGCCGCCGTCTGCTCCTCGGCCACCCCTTCGTACAGGCGCAGCACCAGAATCAGGCGCTCCTGCGGAGTGAGGCGTTCCAGTACGCCGCCGTGCGTCTTGTGGTGGCGCCAGCCGCTGCGTGCGAAGCGGGCGGCGAGTTCCTGGCGGGTGCGGTCGTACGGGTCCTCGCCGCGCAGCCGGTCCCACTCGGCGTACGTATGGGCCAGCGCGGCGGTCAGCAGCTGCTGCGCGTGCGGACTGACGCCGGGCGCCTCCGCGGTGAGCAGCGTCGCCGCATGCAGCAGTCGGCCGGCCGCGCCCGCGACGAATGCCTCGAACTCCCGGGCCCGGCGACGTCTCTGGGCCGTCTGCCGCTCGCTCACCTCCTCATATAGAGGCAGATGCGCTACCGGGGTCAAGAGGTCGGCGGCGTCTCCGTATCCACGGGCGGCAGGCCGGACTGGCGTGCGGAGAGCGCGGAGTTGAAGCGGGTGAGCAGAGTGCAGAACGACTCACGCTCCGTCTCCGTCCAGCCGTCCGTCACCTGGGCCATCAGCTCGCGCCGCGAGGAGCGGACCTCTTCGAGCCTGGCCTGGCCGCGCGGGGACAGCTGGAGCACGACCGCACGGCCGTCCTCCGGGTGCGAGGTGCGCTTGACCAGGCCGGTGTCGACGAGCGGCGCCACCTGGCGGGTGACGGTCGACGAGTCGATGCCCATCCCCGCGGCCAGCGCCTTGACGCCCATCGGGCCTTCCAGGTCGAGCCGGTTGAGAAGCAGATAGGCGGCGCGGTCCATGGAGTTGCGGACCTGGCCGACCCCGCCGAGCCGGGTCTGTTCCGCGCGGCGGGCGAAGACGGCGACCTGGTGCTGGAGGGCATCGAGGAGGCCGGGGTCGAGATGAGTCGTCATGTCCTGAGAGGTGGGCATGGCTAGGGGGCTCTCTCGTGCGGTGGTCGGTTGGTGGGGGACAGAGTACGCGGCCTTCACCCGGTGCGTACCAGCGCTGCACAAACCAGTGGGGAAGCACGGGATCCGGGCGGCCGTCGGGTCGATGAGCTGCGAGACTGGGCGTCATGAGCTTCAGTACGTCTGGCACCTTGCGTCCCGTCATTCTCGACGACATCCGCGGTGCACAGAAGATGCTCTCGGGGGTCGCGAGGACCACCGCGATGGAGGGCAGCAGGCATCTGTCGCGCCTGGTGGGCGCGCCCGTCCACCTCAAGTGCGAGAACCTTCAGCGCACCGGCTCGTTCAAGCTGCGCGGCGCGTACGTACGGATCGCCGGCCTCTCCCCGGAGGAGCGCGCGGCGGGCGTCGTGGCCGCCTCCGCCGGCAATCACGCGCAGGGTGTGGCGCTGGCGTCCTCGCTGCTCGGCGTGCATTCCACCGTGTTCATGCCGATGGGAGCGCCGCTGCCGAAGGTCGCCGCGACCAGGGAGTACGGAGCCGAGGTGCGGCTGCACGGCCAGGTCATCGACGAGACTCTGGCCGCGGCGCAGGAGTACGCGCGCGATACGGGCGCGGTCTTCATCCACCCCTTCGACCACCCGGACATCATCGCCGGGCAGGGCACGGTGGGTCTGGAGATCCTCGAGCAGTGCCCGGAGGTGCGGACGATCGTCATCGGTATCGGCGGTGGCGGGCTCGCGGCCGGTATCGCGGTGGCGGTGAAGGCGCTGCGTCCCGATGTGAAGCTGATCGGTGTGCAGGCGGAGGGGGCGGCCGCGTACCCGCCGTCACTGTCCGCCGGGCATCCGGTGTCGATCGATTCGCCGACGACGATGGCGGACGGCATCAAGGTGGGCCGGCCCGGCGACGTTCCGTTCAAAATCATTGGCGATCTCGTCGATGAGGTCCGTACGGTCACCGAGGACGCGCTCTCCAGCGCGCTGCTGCTCTGCCTGGAGCGGGCCAAGCTCGTTGTCGAGCCTGCCGGGGCGAGTCCGGTGGCGGCGCTGCTGAGTGACCCGCGGTCGTTCCAGGGGCCGGTTGTCGCCCTGCTGTCGGGCGGCAACGTGGATCCGCTGCTGATGCAGCGCATCCTGCGGCACGGCATGGCGGCGGCGGGCCGCTATCTCTCGCTGCGGGTGCGTCTGACGGACCGGCCGGGAGTACTTGCCGCACTTCTGGCGGCGTTGTCAGTGGTCGACGCTAACGTGCTTGACGTGAGTCATGTACGGACCGATCCGCGGCTCGGGCTCACGGAGGTGGAGGTGGAGTTGCAGCTGGAGACGAAGGGCCCGGAGCACTGCGAAGAGGTCGCGACGGCGCTGCGCGAGGCGGGTTACACGATCACGGGCTGAGCCGGGGGCACGCGCTCGCCGTCACTTCCTCGCGAATCGCCTCGGGACATCGCCTCGGGACATCGCTTCGGGACATCGCCTCGGGACACGTCTCGGGACGTGGCCTCGGACATCACTGCCTCGCGACACAGTCTTGAGTGTCGCGATGTATCGCGTTACGGTGAGGGTCTGCCATGCTCCCGCCGGGCGCTGGAAGACGTACACGTCCAAGTTTTCGCACCAAGAACCCACCCACCTGTCACCACCTTGGAGAACCCATATGCCAGGCGCCATATACGCCGAAGGTCTGGTCAAGACCTTCGGCGAAGTAAGGGCTCTGGACGGTGTCGATCTCGACGTCCCGGAAGGTACGGTCCTGGGTCTTCTCGGCCCCAACGGAGCCGGCAAGACCACCGCCGTGCGCGTACTGACCACCCTGCTGCAGCCCGACAGCGGCAAGGCAGTCGTCGCCGGTATCGACGTCCTGAAGCACCCGAACGAAGTCCGCCGCTGCATCGGCCTCTCCGGCCAGTTCGCCGCGGTCGACGAGTATCTGACAGGCCGTGAGAACCTCCAGATGGTCGGCCAGCTCTACCAGATGAGCGCGCGCGACGCGAAGGCACGGGCAGTCCAGCTGCTCGACCGCTTCAACCTCGCGGACGCCGCCGACCGCCCGGCCAAGACGTACTCCGGCGGTATGCGCCGCCGGCTCGACCTCGCCGCCGCCCTGGTCGTCTCCCCGCCCGTGATGTTCATGGACGAGCCCACCACCGGGCTCGACCCGCGCAACCGGATGCAGCTGTGGGAGGTCATCCAGGAACTGGTCGGCGGCGGTACGACACTGCTGCTCACCACCCAGTACCTCGAAGAGGCCGACCACCTGGCCGACGACATCTGCGTCATCGACCACGGCAAGGTCATCGCCCGCGGCACCGCCGACGAGCTCAAGGCCCGGACGGGCGGCGAGCGCGTCGAGGTCGTCGTGCACGAGCGCGACCAGATCGCCCCTGCCCGCGAGGTCCTGCTCGGCCTCGGAAAGGGCGATGTCGCCGTCGCCGACCACACCCGCAAGCTCACCGTCCCGGTCACCGGCGGCGCGAAGCTGCTCGCCGAGGTCATCCGCGAACTGGACACCCGGGGCGTCGAGATCGACGACATCGGTCTGCGCCGCCCCACCCTCGACGACGTCTTCATCTCGCTCACCGGCCATGCCGCCGAGCTCCAGGACGAGGAGAACGGCGAACCCGAGGACGCCGTGGCGGCCAAGGGCAAGAAGTCCCGGAAGGAGAGCGTGAAGTGACCACCACCACGGAAGCCCTGAAGCCGGAGGCGCCGAGGCCCCGCGGCGGCGTCGTCCAGTCCGTCAACGACTCGCTCGTCGTCGCCAAGCGCAATCTGATCCGGATGACCCGCATCCCGGAGATGATCATCTTCGGGATGATCCAGCCGATCATGTTCGTGGTGCTGTTCAGCTATGTCTTCGGCGGCTCCATGAATGTCGGCGGCACCACGGACCCGGACGTCTACCGCGAGTTCCTGATGGCCGGCATCTTCGCCCAGACCGTCACCTTCGCCACGGCGGGTGCGGGCGCGGGCATCGCCGACGATATGCACAAGGGCCTCATCGACCGGTTCCGCTCGCTGCCGATGGCCCGCGGCGCGGTCCTCACCGGTCGTACGCTCGCGGATCTCGTCCAGACCGCGCTGACCGTCGTCGTCCTCGCGATCGTCGCTCTGCTGGTCGGCTGGCGGATCCACGAGGGCATTCCCAAGGCGCTCGGCGCGTTCGCGCTGCTGCTTCTGCTGGGTTACGCCTTCTCCTGGATCGGCGCACTGATCGGACTCTCGGTCCGGACGCCCGAGGCGGCCACCTCCGGCGGTCTGATCTGGCTCTTCCCGGTCACCTTCATCTCGAACGCGTTCGTGCAATCCAGCAATCTGCCCGGCTGGCTGCAGCCCGTCGCCGAGTGGAACCCCTTCAGCGCCACGGTCCAGGCCTGCCGTGAGCTGTTCGGCAACCCCGGTGCCTCGCCGTCCGACGCCTGGCCGATGGCGCACCCGGTCCTGGCCTCGATGCTCTGGTCGGTCCTGATCATCGTGGTCTTCCGGACGCTGTCGGTGCGCAAGTACCGTTCGGCAACCGCGTGAGAGCGGACGCTGACACCAGGTGAAACACCGGAGGGTGCTGGAACACCGGAAGGTCCTGAGACATCGGAGGGGCCGGACCGCATGCGGCGGTCAGGCCCCTCCGGTGTTCCTTCTGTCTCAGCCCGTGTACGGCTTGGCCTCGAGGATCTTCACCGAGGCCGTCTTGCCGTTGGGCAGCTCGTACTCCGCGTTCTCGCCGACCTTCTTGCCGTTCACGCCGGAGCCCAGCGGGGACTGCGGCGAGTACGTCTCGATGTCCGCGCTCGCGTACTCCCGCGAGGCGAGCAGGAAGGTCGTCGTGTCGTCCTCGTCGCCGTCGAAGGCGATCGTCACGACCGTGCCGGGCGCGACCACGCCGTCCGCGACGGCAGGCGCCTCGCCGACCTTGGCGTGCTCCAGGAGCTGGGTCAGCTGGCGCACACGGAGCTCCTGCTTGCCCTGCTCCTCCTTGGCCGCGTGGTACCCGCCGTTCTCGCGCAGGTCGCCTTCCTCACGCGCAGCGGCGATCTTGGTGGCGATCTCCGTGCGCGCAGGACCAGACAGGTACTCCAGCTCGGCCTTCAGCTGGTTGTACGCCTCCTGGGTGAGCCAGGTGACGTTCTCGCTGGTCTGGGTCACAGGTGCTCCTCGTAGGTACTGGGAATACAAAGCATCGCCCTACCCAAAGGATGTGCCTCCCCGGGTGGGCGAAACCACGAGCCTAACAATTTCGTGGCGGAAGGGGGAGGACGAATGCCATCAGAATTGCATCAATGCAGGTCAGCGACGAGACCCGCCGTCAGTAAAACGGCCGGCGGGCGGCTCAGCGGGCGGTGCACTCCACCAGCTCGGCACTGGTGGCACGCGCCGTTGTACGCACCTTCACGACCTGGTCGATCTGCTTCCGGCCCCGCTGGTCCACGGCGACGTCCAGCCGCCCGACCTCGTTGCCGTCCTTCGCGCGGGAACGCAGCGTACAGGTGCCGGTCGCTTCCGTGTCCTTGCGCACCTCCAGGTGCACCTGGACCTCGGAGTCGGAGGTGACGTCGAACTTGATCACCTCGGCGCTGATCTTCTGGCCCGCGATGTAGTCGTAACCCAACCAGCCGATCATCCCGAGCAGCGCAACCCCCAGGACCGCGCCCACGATCTTGAGTTTGCGGTCGGCGCGCTCGTCCGCCGAGCGGCCGTAGCGGCCCTCCGGGAGCTGTTCGCGCACCGCAGCCATGATCATTCCTTCCGGGACGGGCGGCCGGAATTTTCCGGCCCCCGATTCGGTCACTATAGAAGTCTTGCGCCCGCCGGCCGACCGCCGCCCCACATCGACGTCACTGCGGGACGGCACCGGCATTTCGCGACGAATCAATGAGGATCGAGTCTTGACTGAGCAGCTGCGACTGATGGCCGTTCACGCCCACCCCGACGACGAGTCGAGCAAGGGCGCGGCAACGATGGCCAAGTATGTGTCCGAGGGGGTGGACGTGCTGGTCGTGACCTGCACGGGAGGCGAGCGCGGCTCCATCCTCAATCCGAAGCTCCAGGGCGACGCGTACATCGAGAAAAACATCCACGAAGTGCGCAAGAAGGAGATGGACGAGGCGCGGGAGATCCTCGGCGTCAGCCAGGAGTGGCTCGGCTTCGTCGACTCCGGTCTGCCGGAGGGCGACCCGCTGCCGCCGCTTCCCGAGGACTGCTTCGCCCTGGAGGACGTGGAGACGGCCGCCGGCCGACTGGTGAAGTCCATCCGCACCTTCCGCCCGCAGGTCGTCACGACGTACGACGAGAACGGCGGATACCCGCACCCCGACCACATCATGACCCACAAGATCTCGATGGTGGCCTTCGACGGAGCGGGCGACGCCGAGAAGTTCCCGGAGTCCGAGTTCGGCCCGGTCTGGCAGCCGCAGAAGCTCTACTACAACCAGGGCTTCAACCGTCCCCGTACGGTCGCGCTGCACGAGGCGCTGCTCGAGCGTGGCATGGAGTCCCCGTACGGCGAGTGGCTGGAGCGCTGGAAGGAGTTCCAGCGCGCCGAGCGCACGCTGACCACGTACGTTCCGTGTGCCGACTTCTTCGAGATCCGCGACAAGGCGCTGATCGCGCACGCGACGCAGATCGACCCGGACGGCGGCTGGTTCCGCGTCCCGATGGACATCCAGAAGAAGGTCTGGCCGACGGAGGAGTACGAGCTCGCCAAGTCTCTGGTCGATACCTCCCTCCCCGAGGACGACCTCTTCGCGGGCATCCGCGACAATGCCTGATATGAGCGCAAGCGCAAACCTCGCACTGACGCATCTCGTCCCTCTCGCCAAGGAGGTCGACGACAACAAGGTCACCCCGGGCGTCCTCGGCTTCATCGTCTTCGCGGCGCTGGCCGTGGGCGTGTGGCTGCTGATGAAGTCGATGAACCGCCACATGGGCAAGGTCGATTTCGAAGAGGCCCCGGACCCGGCGGCGGACGCCCCCAGGGGCGGCAAGGGCACGTCGGGCCCTGCCGCGGTGTGACGGGGGCGGGGCGGCTGCGGCGGGCTTCTGCCCCCACCTCGCCCCTTCCCGAAACCATGGGCCCCGCGCCCGGACCCCGGCACGCCCTCCGGGCGTGTCCTCAATCGCCGGACGGGCTTGGATTTCCGGCACAAACCAAGCCTCGCCTGCGATTGAGGCGCGGGGTCCGGGGCAGCGGCCCCGCAAGGGCCCGCCCCACCAGGGCGTCCGCCTACTTCGCCGCCGTCACCGGTACGCCCATCACCTCCCGCGCGTGCCGGTTCGGCACCATCCCCAGATGCCACGCCTGCCAGCCGTCCTCCAGGTGCACGCCCCGCTCCAGCATCACCGCCAGAGCCTCCGCACAGTCCTCCAGCTTGCCGTCGCGCGATGGGTGCGTCGCCCCCATCAGCTCGGCCAGCTCCTCCTGGGCCACCACCGTGCCGACCTCGATGCCGCCCGGTGAGGCGAACGGCAACAGCGTGCAGCGCAGAAAGCGCGCCCAGTCCGCGCCGCGATGGTCCTCGTACGAGGTGAACAGAGCCGCCGCCTCGTCGCACAGCGCCAGCGCCTGAGCCGGACGGCTGTTGCCGCCGTCGATCAGCGCCAGCTCCAGACACGTCCACGCCTCGCCGTGTGCGACACCGATGCGCCGGAAGTCGGCGCGGGCGTCCACCAGGAGCTGGCGGGCGAAGCCGGAGTTCCGCAGATTCCCGGTCTGGGCCGCCCGCTGGTCCCGCGTCACCCGGCCCGAGTGATGCCGGGCACAGGCCAGGCCGTACACATCGCGCATCCGCGAGAACATCGTGCGGGCCCGCTCAAGTTCACGTACCGCCTGATCGCGGTCGCCGCACTCCTCCAGCGCCTGGCCCAGGTAGTACAGCGTCCACGCCTCACCGCGCGCGTCCTCGTTGTCCCGGTGACGCGACAGCGCCTGGCGCAGCTGGTCCACCGCCGGGGCCGGATCGCCGTCCACCAGACGGGCACGGGCCAGCTGGGTCATCGCCCAGGCCTCGCCGCGGCCGTCGCGGGTACGGCCGTAGGAATCCAGAGCCGTACGCAATTCCTCCTCCGCGCGCGGCACATCTCCCATCCGCAGACACACCTGGCCCAGCTGGAAATGCGTCCAGGCCTCGCCGTGCAGCGACTCGCCCTCCCGGTGCAGCCGCAGAGCCGTCGCCAGCAGATCCAGCGCCTGGTTGATATTGGCCCGGTCGCGCTCCACCGCGGCCAGTGCGTGCAGCGACCACGCCCGGTCCTCGGCCTGCTCGTCCGAGGACTGCAGCTCGATCGCCTCGTTCAGCTTCGCGGCAGCCTCGGTCAGATTGCCCTGATGGTGCAGCGTGATGCCGAGTGAACAGAGCGCGAGTGCCGTGCCCGAATCGTTCTGCGCCTCGCGGTAGAGGCCGACGACCGAGGACAGCGTCGTACGCGCCTTGTCGAGCTCGCCGAGCTGGCGGGCCGCGATGCCGGTACGCCACCGTACGGAACGCTCCAGCAGCCCCTGGTCGACGGCCTGCGACAGCTCGCTGATCTCACCGAGCCGGTACAGATCGCCGCGCAACAGGCAGTAGTCGCAGAGCGCACCCAGCAGATTGAGCACAGCCTGCTGGTTCACACCCTCGGCATGCCGCAGCGCCGAGGTGATGAAGCTCGACTCGTCGTCCAGCCAGCGCAGCGCCGCGTCCAGCGAGGAGAAGCCGTGCGCCCCGAACTGGCCCGCACGCGTGGACATCTTGCCGTCCACCATCCGGATCACGGCGCCGGCCAGATCCGCGTAGTTCTGGATCAGCCGCTCCTGAGCCGCCGTACGCTCCGCCGCCTCCTCCTCGTCCAGCAGCCTGGCCCGCGCGAAGGACCGCACGACATCGTGCAGCCGGAAACGGCTGGCCCGTACATGATCTATCAGGCCCGCACCGGCCAGCTCCGACAGCAGCCGCTGCGACTCCTGCTCGTCCGTGGCCAGCAGCGCCGCCGCCGCGGCCGCGCCCAACGACGCCCGCCCGGCCAGCGCGAGCCGGCGCAGCAGCCGCCGCGCCTGCTCGGACTGGTCGGTGTAGCGCAGCCACAACGCCCGCTCGACCGGATCCACCGGACCGTACGCACCAAGATCCGCCGCCAGCTGATGAGCGGTGCGCGTGCCGAGCGACGAACCCGCGATACGCAGCGCCAGTGGCAGCCCGCCGCACAACTCCCGTACCTGGTCCGCCGATTGGGCGTCGTAGGGCCCCGTCGAAGTATCCTCCGCCGACGCCCGCAGCAGTTCCTCCGCACCCGCCGCGTCCAGCGCCTCCACCGGCAGCTGATGCACCCACGCCGGAATGTCGTCCGGCAGCTCGAGCCGCCTGCGCGCCGTCACCAGCACCAGACTGTCCGAACGCTCCGGCACCAGCGTCCGCACCTGCGCCGCATCGCTCGCATCGTCCAGCACCACCGTCACCGGCAGACCCGTCAGATGCTGGTGGTACAGCTCGCTCAGCCGCCGCACCTGCTGCTCCGCCGACGACCGCTCCCGGAACAGCAACTGCTCGCGCGGCGCACCCAGCCGGTTCAGCAGATGCAGCAGCGCATCGCGCGTCGAGAGCGGCTGCTCGCTGTCACCGCGCAGATCGACGATGCACGCACCGCGGAACTGGTCCTTCAGATGATGGGAGGCCCGCACGGCGAGCGTCGTACGCCCCGCGCCCGCAGCCCCGTACAGCACCACGACGGTCGGCTTGGTCTCCGTCGACGCACGGGCGGCATGCACCCACTGCGCGATCTGCGTCATCTCGTCCCGGCGGCCCGCGAACGGACCCTCCGGTTCCGGCAGATGACCGAACGACTGCTCCAGCACCGACCGCCGGCGCGCCGCCGCACTCCGGTCCGTACCGCGCAGTTGCGGCACCGCGGTCGCCTTCTTCGCCGTACGGGTGGAGGAGGCAAGCATCCGCTGCTGATCAAGGAACGGGCGGATGCCCCGTACCTCCAGCGCGGTCAGCCACTGCAGCCGCAGTTGCTCGGCACCGCCCGGCTGGCCGAGCGCCCCGGCTCTGCGGTGCGCGGCCGGCCAGTGCGACGCCGTCACCTTGGCGACGGTGGTCGCGGCCCCGGCCACCGCGACCACGGCCCCGGCACCGAGCGCGGTGCCCGTCGCCGTACCCAGCGCGATGTCCGCACCGATCGCGGCAACCGCCGTAACGGCCGTCACCAGCACGGCAGTCGAGAGGTTCCTCCGGCTGAAGCTCTCGGCCAGAGGCTGCTGCCCGACCTCCGCCTCCGCCAGCGCCTGCTCGTACGCGGCGTACTCCTCGCCCGCATTCGCCGCCATGGTGTCCAGGGCGGCCCGACCGCGTGCCAGCAGCACACCCGAGTCCGACCGCCCGCCCGAACGCCGTACCTCTTCCTCGACGGCGCGTACCAACAGCCGCTCGGCTTCGGCCCGATGGCTGTCCCGCATGTGCGTCCCCCTCCGAGAGCCCCGGTTTCCGTTCCACTTCTGTTCCGGCGACAAGTGTCCTGCGTACGGCGCGTCAGCGCGAGGGAGTCTGACGATCAACCGCACCTGAGAGAGGATGGACTGTATGCCGAACCGTCTTGCCCATGAGACCTCCCCCTACCTCCTGCAGCACGCCGACAACCCGGTCGACTGGTGGCCGTGGTCGGGCGAAGCCTTTGAGGAGGCGCGCAAGCGCGGGGTGCCCGTGCTGCTCAGCGTCGGCTACTCGAGCTGCCACTGGTGTCATGTCATGGCGCACGAGTCCTTCGAGGACGACGCGACCGCCGTTTACATGAACGAGCACTTCGTCAACATCAAGGTCGACCGTGAGGAGCGACCCGACGTCGATGCCGTCTATATGGAGGCCGTGCAGGCCGCCACCGGGCAGGGCGGCTGGCCCATGACCGTCTTTCTCACCGCCGACGCCGAGCCCTTCTATTTCGGAACGTACTTCCCGCCCGAGTCCCGGCACGGCATGCCCTCGTTCGGGCAGGTCCTGGAGGGGGTTTCGGCCGCCTGGGGCGAGCGGCGGGAGGAGGTCGGTGAGGTTGCGGGGAAGTTCGTCCGTGATCTGGCCGGGCGGTCGCTGGCGTACGGCGGGGACGGTGTGCCCGGCGAGGAGGAGCTGGCGCAGGCGCTGCTCGGACTGACCCGCGAGTACGACGAGCGGCACGGCGGCTTCGGCGGTGCGCCGAAGTTCCCGCCGTCGATGGCCGTGGAGTTCCTGCTGCGGCATTACGCGCGCACCGGCGCCGAGGGCGCGCTGCAGATGGCCGCCGACACATGTGAGGCGATGGCGCGCGGCGGGATGTACGACCAGCTCGGCGGCGGTTTCGCGCGGTACTCGGTGGACCGCGAGTGGGTCGTGCCCCACTTCGAGAAGATGCTCTACGACAATGCGCTGCTATGCCGGGTGTACGCGCATCTGTGGCGGGCGACCGGTTCCGAGCTGGCCCGGCGGGTGGCGCTGGAGACCGCGGACTTCATGGTGCGGGAGCTGCGTACGGCCGAAGGCGGTTTCGCCTCCGCGCTCGACGCCGACAGCGACGACGGTACGGGCAAGCATGTCGAGGGCGCGTTCTACGTATGGACGCCGGAGCAGCTGCGCGAGGTGCTGGGGGGCGAGGACGGTCGGCGGGCCGCCGAGTTCTTCGGCGTGACGGAGGAAGGGACCTTCGAGGAGGGCGCCTCGGTCCTTCAACTCCCGGACGGCGAAGCGGATGCGGAGATCAGGGAGCGGCTGCTCGCGGCGCGGGCGCAGCGGGCCCGGCCTGGACGGGACGACAAGGTGGTCGCCGCGTGGAACGGGCTGGCGATCGCCGCGCTGGCGGAGGTCGGGGCGTATTTCGAGCGGCCGGATCTGATCGAGCGGGCGACCGAGGCGGCCGATCTGCTGGTGCGGCTGCACATGGACAGCGGTGCGCGGCTGGCCCGTACCTCCAAGGGCGGTCAAGTTGGCGCAAACGCTGGGGTGTTGGAGGACTACGCGGATGTCGCGGAGGGCTTCCTGGCGCTGGCGGCGGTGAGCGGTGAAGGGGTGTGGCTGGAGTTCGCGGGGTTCCTGCTGGACATCGTCGTCGACCAGTTCGTCGGCGAGGGCGGGGAGTTGTACGACACCGCGCATGACGCGGAGCGGCTGATCCGCCGGCCGCAGGATCCGACGGACAGTGCGACCCCGTCCGGCTGGACGGCCGCGGCCGGAGCGCTGCTGTCGTATGCCGCGCACACCGGCTCGGAGGCTCATCGCGCCACCGCCGAGGGCGCGTTGGGTGTGGTGAAGGCGCTCGGTCCGCGTGCTCCGCGGTTCATCGGCTGGGGGCTCGCGGTGGCGGAGGCGCTGCTGGACGGGCCGCGCGAGGTGGCTGTCGTCGGCCCCCAGGACGACGCGGCGGCACGGGAATTGCACCGTACGGCGCTGCTGGCGCCGGCGCCGGGTGCGGTGGTCGCGGTGGGGGAGGCGGACAGTGAGGAGTTTCCGCTGCTGAGGGGCAGGCCGCTGATGGGTGGCCGCACGGCGGCGTACGTCTGCCGGAACTTCACCTGCGACGCGCCTGTAACAGACGCATTCGCACTTGCCCGAAAACTCGCCAATTAACAGTGGAACGCCAGTTTTTATCAGTCGAACACCGGACTTTAACCTTCCGCCTATAGGGTCCTCGGCACGAGGAGTAGCCGGGCGTACGTACTGGGGAGTGCCGCGCCGGGCCTGCAACAGATGTGTCGCCGGCCAGGGGGGTCCTGCTGTCGGGGCGCAGGTCCAAGGGGGGACCTTCGGTGCTCATATCGGTGTTCATTGCTGCCATTTCCGTGGCGCTTTTCTGGATGGCGGCATTCACGCTGTGGTGGCAGATGCATGCCTGGCGTACGCCCGAGACGCTCGCGGCGACCCGGTTCGACCGGCCCCACGGCGGTGTCGGGCTCTCGTTCTCCTTGCTGCTGCCGGCGCGGCACGAGCAGGCCGTGCTGGAGCACACGATCGAGCGGCTGCTGGAGTCCAGTCACTCCAACTTCGAGATCATCGTGATCGTCGGGCATGACGATCCGGAGACCGCCGCGGTTGCCGAGCGCTCCGCCGCCCGTGACCCCGTCCGGGTGCGCGTGATCACCGACACCCACGAGGTGAAGAACAAGCCCAAGGCCCTCAACACCGCGCTGCCGCACTGCCGCGGTGACATTGTGGGCGTCTTCGACGCCGAGGACCAGGTGCATCCCGAGCTGCTCGCCCATGTCGACCACGCCTTCACCTCCACGGGTGCGGATGTCGTCCAGGGCGGCGTACAGCTGATCAACTTCCACTCCAGCTGGTACAGCCTGCGCAACTGCCTGGAGTACTTCTTCTGGTTCCGCTCCCGTCTCCATCTGCACGCCCAGAAGGGCTTCATTCCGCTCGGCGGCAATACCGTCTTCGTCCGTACGAAAGTGCTGCGCGAGGCGGACGGCTGGGACCCGAACTGCCTTGCCGAGGACTGCGACCTGGGCGTACGCCTCTCCTCCGTCGGCAAGAAGGTCGTTGTCGCGTACGACAGTGACATGGTCACCCGCGAGGAGACCCCCGGCACCCTGATGAGCCTGCTCAAGCAGCGCACCCGCTGGAACCAGGGCTTTCTGCAGGTCTACCGGAAGAAGGACTGGAAGCAGTTGCCGGGACGCGGGCAGCGGATGCTCGCCCGCTACACCTTGATGACGCCGTTCCTGCAGGCGTTCTCCGGCGTGATCATTCCGGTCAACGCCGCTGTCGCGCTCTTTCTCGACGTCCCTGTCGGGATCGCCATCGTGACCTTCCTGCCGCTGATCACGGCGATGGTCACCTTTGTCTTCGAGATCGTCGGACTGCACGACTTCGGCAAGCAGTACGGGCTGCGCGTCCGCGCCGTCCACTACCTCAAGCTCATCGTCGGCGGCCCCTTCTACCAGGTCCTGCTGGCCGGTGCCGCGATGCGCGCCGTCTGGCGGGAGCAGCGCGGCCGCAACGAGTGGGAGCTGACCAGTCATGTCGGCGCGCATCTCACCGAGACCCGAGAGGATGCCCACCGGTGACCACGACACTTCCGCCGGCGCCTGACACCTCCGCCGACACCTCCGCCGACCCGTCCGCATCCCCGTCCGCCGCCCCCTCCTCCGGCGCGGAGTCCGGGCCGGAGGCGCCGGGCTATATACGGCCCGTCATACGGTTCCGCAGCTCGCGCCCCGATCTGCTGCTCTGCGCCGGCCTGTTGGCCGCGATCCTGCTCGTCCAGGGCTGGAACATCACGCACTTCCCGACCCTCAGCGACGACGAGGGCACCTATCTCGCACAGGCCTGGGCGGTGCAGCAGGGCGACGGGCTCGCGCACTACACGTACTGGTACGACCATCCGCCGCTCGGCTGGATCCAGATCGCGTTCCTCACCTGGCTGCCGTCGCTGATCGCGCCGGAGACGATGACCGTGGCATCGATGCGCTTCGCGATGCTGCTGGTCAGCGCGGCGTGCGCGGTGCTCCTCTACGTACTGGCGCGCAGGCTGTTCCTGCCGCGCTGGGCAGCCGGTCTTGCCATGCTGCTCTTCGGTCTTTCACCGCTGTCCGTGGTTCTGCAGCGCGAGATCTTCCTGGACAACATCGCGGTGATGTGGATGCTGCTGGCGTTCTGCCTGGCCGCGTCCCCGAGCCGCCATCTGTGGCACCACTTCACCGCCGGTCTCGCCGCGGCGACCTCCGTACTCACCAAGGAGACGATGCTGGTGGTGCTGCCGGCGCTGCTGGTGACGATGTGGCGGCACAGCCATCGCGACACCCGTAAGTTCGCGGTGACCGGAGCGATAACGGCATGCGCGCTGATAGGCCTGTCGTATCCGCTTTTCGCGCTGCTCAACAATGAGCTGTTCCCCGGGCCCGGCCATGTGTCGCTCATCGACGGGATCACGTACCAGATGGGCCGCGCGGGCTCCGGTTCGATCTTCGACGCGGGCTCCGGTTCGCACGGCGTCTTCCGGTCCTGGCTCTACTACGACCGGGTGCTGCCGCTCGGCGGTCTCGCGGGCGCGGCGCTGCTGCTGGTCACGCTGCGCTGGTCGGTCACCGCGCGGGCGCTCGCCGGACCTTCGCTGGTGGTGGCGATCCTCGCGCTGGTAGCGATGCGCCCTTCCGGCTATCTGCCGGCGATGTACGTCATCCAGGCGCTGCCGTTCCTGGCGATTGTCCTGGCAGGGGGCGCGGCGAGTGTGGCGCATGCGATCCTGCGGCGCCCGCTGGGGGCTTCGTCCGCAGACCCACAGTCCTCAGACGCCGGACGGGCCGAAAAACAGCCCCGCCTGCGTTTGAGGCGCGGGGTCCGGGGCGGAGCCCCGGTGGTTCGCCACGTCGTGGCCGGGCTCCTCGCGGTCGCCGCGGCCGCCTACGTCGTGCCGCGCTGGTACGACGGCAACCGCGCCGCCCTGACCGTCGACGCCAACGGCCCCTATCGGGCGGCCGCTTCCTGGCTCGAGGACGAGGTGCCCGACCCCGCGTCGACCCGGGTCCTGGTCGACGACGCGCTCTGGCTGGACCTGGTGCACGACGGTTTCGAGCCCGGCACCGGCGCCATCTGGTTCTACAAGGCCGACCTCGACCCCGCGGTGACGAAGACGATGCCGCGCGGCTGGCGGGACCTCGACTATGTCGTGTCGTCGCCGACCGTCCGGCGTGACGCTGTCGATCTGCCCAACGTCAAGGCGGCACTGGAGCATTCGAAGCCGGTCGCCGTCTTCGGCGACGGCGAGGACCGGATCGAGATCCGCCGTATCGCTGGAGGCGCCCGATGACCACACCCCGTACCGGCGCCGAAGAGCTCGGCAATCCGGAACTCAGCGGCGCCCAGATCGCTGAGCCCGGTGCCGTCACCATCATCATCCCCACCTTCAACGAGTCGGGAAATGTACGGGAGCTGCTGCACCGGCTCACCGAATCGGTGCCGTCCCGGCTGCCCTGCGAGGTCGTCTTTGTCGACGACTCCACGGACGACACCCCGGAGGTGATCCGCAGCGCCGCGCAGGACTGCCCGTTTCCGGTCGCGGTGCTGCACCGCGAAACGCCGGTCGGCGGGCTCGGCGGCGCCGTCGTCGATGGCATGAAGTCCGCGGGCTCCGACTGGATCGTCGTCATGGACGCCGACCTCCAGCATCCGCCCGCGCTGGTGCCCGAACTGGTGGCGGCGGGCGAGCGGTCGGGCGCCGATCTCGTCGTCGCCAGCCGCTATATCCGCGGCGGCAGCCGCGCGGGCCTCGCCGGCGGCTACCGCATCGCCGTCTCGCGCGGTGCGACCTGGCTGACCAAGGGGCTCTTCCCGCGCCGGCTGCGCGGCATCAGCGACCCGATGAGCGGCTTCTTCGCGATCCGCCGAAATGTGGTGACAGCCGATGTGCTGAAGCCGCTCGGCTACAAGATCCTGCTGGAGCTGGCAGTACGGTGCCGTCCCGAGAAGGTCGCGGAGGTGCCGTTCGTCTTCCAGGACAGATTCGCGGGCGAGTCCAAGTCGACCGCGAAGGAAGGGCTGCGCTTTCTCGGGCATCTCGTGGCGCTGCGTACGGCCTCGCCGGCGGCGCGGATGCTGGCCTTCGGACTGATCGGGCTCACCGGCTTCGTACCGAATCTGCTCGGGCTGCATCTGCTGACGGCCGCCGGAATGCACTATCTGCCGGCCGAGATCGTGGCCAATCAGTTCGGCGTCGGGTGGAACTTCCTCCTCATCGAGGTGCTGTTGTTCCGGGACCGGCGCAGGCATCGGCACTGGGCGGACCGGGTCGGGCGCTTCGCGCTGCTCGCCAACGCCGATCTGCTGCTGCGCATTCCGCTGATCGCGCTGTTCGTGGGCCATCTGGGGATGGCTGTGCTGCCCGCGACCACGTTGGCGCTGCTGACCACGTTCATCCTGCGGTTCGCGGCGACGGAGGCGCTGGTGTACCTGCCGCGCAAGGGCCGTGTCGGGACCACCCGGCGGCAGTAGTTCGTTCTCGATCGCCGGACGGGCTTTCCTTCAGGCCCGTCCGGCCGAGGACAGCACAGAAAGGGACCTGCCCATGCCATCAACGATCCGGAGAGGGCGCCGACGCCCGGCCGCGCTGCTGGGCGTCGGCGCAATGACCGCCGCGCTGCTGATCTCCGCTCCGCAGCCCGCCTCCGCCGGAGCCAATCTGATCACCAACCCCGGCTTCGAGGCGGCCGGTTCGGCCGGTTCGGCGGACATGCCCGCCTGTTGGGAGAAGTCCGGCTGGGGCGACAACGACTTCACCTTCGAGACCGTGGCCGACGCGCACTCCGGCAGCAAGGCGATGAAGGTCTCGCTGAGCCGCCGCGTGGACGGTGACCGCAAGGCGATGATCACCGAGGACGCGACATGTGCGCCCAAGGTGAAGCCGGAGAGCCAGTACGACCTCTCGCTCTGGTACAAGAGCACCACTCCTGACACGTCCGTCACCCTCTTCCGGCACGACACGACGCTGGGCTGGCAGTACTGGACGGACCTCAAAACCCTCCCGATGAGCGGCGGTTACGAGCGGGCCGAGGTCCGGACGCCCGCCGTGCCACCGCATACCGACCAGATCACCTGGGGTGTGTCGGTCTACGGCACCGGCTCGGTCACCACCGACGACTACGCCATGGAGGAAGTGACCGCGCCCGCCCCCGCACCCCAGTGCACGGCGACGCCCGAGGAGTGCGCCAAGGGCCGCTGGGAGGTCCTGCCGGTGCAGAACCCGGTGCGTTCCATGCACTCCGTCGTCCTGCACAACGGCAAGGTGCTGGTCATCGCGGGTTCCGGGAACGACCAGGCGCAGTTCGAGGCGGGCACCTTCACCTCGGCCGTCTACGACCCGGCCAACGGCACCTTCAGAACCATCCCCACGCCGGTGGACATGTTCTGCGCCGGCCATGTGCAGCTGCAGGACGGCAAGGTCCTGGTGATGAGCGGCAACAAGGGCTATCCGTCGGCCGACGGCAGGATCGGCTACCAGGGGCTGAAGGACTCGTACATCTTCGACCCGGCGACCGAGACGTACACCAGGACCAACGACATGAACGGCGGACACTGGTATCCGTCGGCGACGGTCCTCGGCAACGGCGACGTCATCTCCTTCGGCGGTCTGAAGGAGGACTCCACCGGCAATGTGACGGCCGAGAAGTTCTCGGCGGCGCAGAATAAGTGGCTGCCGATGAACGAGGTCAACCAGACCTGGTCGTACTGGGGTCTGTATCCGTCGATGATCCTGATGCAGGACGGCCGGCTCTTCTACTCCGGCAGCCATGTCTTCGGCAACGGAACGCAGGGCTCCGGCGCCTCGATCTACGACTACACCGCCAACACGATCACCGATGTGCCCGGTCTGCAGAACAAGGACCAGCGCGACGAGTCGGCGAGTGTGCTGCTGCCGCCGGCCCAGGACCAGCGGGTCCTGACGATGGGCGGAGGCAACAACGAGACCAACCCGGCGGCCAACCGTCTCACCGACATCATCGATCTGAAGAGCCCCAACCCGGTGTATACGAACGGTCCGTTGCTGCCGCAGGGCCAGGTCGACCAGGGGCAGGGCAAGCGTCCGCAGTCGGGCGCCGAGGGCAAGATGTTCGTCTCCGCCGTGCTGCTGCCGGACGGAAAGGTGCTGGAGACGGGGGGCGGACTGCACGACCGGGCTGATCCGGTGTACGAGGCGTCGTTCTTCGACCCGGTGAGCAATACGTACGAGCAGGGCCTGGCGACGGACCCGATCCCGCGTACGTATCACTCAGGGTCCTTCCTGCTGCCGGACGGGCGGGTGATGTCCGTCGGCGACAACCCGGGCAACGGCACGTACAACCACAATGTGTCGGTCTACACCCCGCCGTATCTGCTCAAGGGCGCGCGGCCGAGTATCACTTCGGTGATCGACGGGCAGTGGACGTATGGGGACACACAGCGGATCACGGTCGACCGGCCCATCGCCAAGGCGGAGCTGATCCGGCCGGCGGCGGTGACGCACTCCTCCGACCCCAACCAGCGGTTCGTGGATCTGCCGATGACGGTCGACGGCAACAACATCGACCTCAATGTCACCAGCAACCCGAATCTGGCGCCGCCCGGCTGGTACATGCTCTTCGCGGTCGACGCGAACGGCATTCCGTCGCTCGCCCAGTGGGTGCATCTCGGGGGCCCGGCGGCGCTTGCCGCGGACGCGCCGTCCGCGCATGTCCACGACTTTGCGGACGCGCCGGCGGCGGCGCCCAGGAAGGCGCAGAAGAAGCGGAGTTCGGTGTCGGTGAGCCCGCAGGTCGCGGGCTGCGACCGGCACTACGGGGCGGCCGGAGTATGTGTTCCTACGGTCTTCCCGCGGACGGTGAAGGCGGGCACGGCGGCGCGGTGTCAGTGGCTTTCAGCGCATGACTACGGCCGCCTGAAGGTCAACGGCAAGGACGATCCCCTGGGGCTCGACCCGAACAGGGACGGACTTGCCTGCGGGAAGGGGGACCGGGCCGGCCATTGACGCCGGCGCGGGACCGGAACACGCCTCGCCGGCGTTTGAGGCGCGGGGGTGGGCCGGAGTCCCAGGAGCTAGAGCTAGAGCTTCAGCCCGCCCTTGATCGTGGTCAGCGCACGGTCCACCAGCTCGATCAGATCGTCCTGGTGGTCGTGCGCGGCCCAGTGCAGCATCACCTCGCGCAGTGCCCCGAGCACCGCCGCCGTGAAGACCCGTACGTCCAGGTCGTCGCGGTCGCGGCCGGTGCGGTCGGCCAGCGCCTGGACCAGCAGCTCCGAGGTGGTGGCCATGGTCTCGGTCATCCTGGCGCGGATCGCCGGGACCTCCACCATCAGCCTGGTGCGCTGGATGACCTCCTCGCGCTCCTCATGGATGAAGGTCCGCAGGGCGTGCGTCATCACATGCCGAATCGACTCCAGCGGATCCTCGCCGGCCGGCCTGTCCCGCAGCGCCGTTTCCATGACCGGGTCGTACTCGTCGGTGAGAACGATGTCTTCCTTGGTCGGGAAGTAGCGGAAGACCGTGGAGGGCGAGACCTCCGCGGCTTCCGCGATCTGCTCGATGGTGGTCGCCTCGTACCCCTGCGCGGCGATGAGACCGTACGTCGCCCTGCGGATGGCGATCCGCGTCTTGAGCTTCTTCCGCTCGCGCAGACCCGGTCGTGGCTGCGCTTCGGCGACGGACGAGTCGCGCGAGGGAGTACGTGTGGTGGCGGCCATGTTCGTCATTGTCCTGTATCGACCAGGGCGGGAGTCACGTCCGCGTGGTCGATACAGGAGAGTTGATGTCAAATGACGCCAACTGTCGAAAGGCGGCCGGCGTCAAGAAAAAGGGCCGTGGCGGCGATGCCACGGCCAGGGCCGAAAGAGTGGTTGGACGGACCGCCCGGAAGGGGCCAGAGGGGTTACGAGTGCTGGTAGGCGACCATCGAGATGCCCACGTAGTGCACGACGAACGCCGCGAGGGTGAGGGAGTGGAAGACCTCGTGGAAGCCGAACCAGCTCGGTGACGGGTTCGGCCGCTTGATTCCGTAGATCACGCCGCCCGCGCTGTAGAGCAGCCCGCCGACGATCACACAGACGAGCACGGCGATTCCGCCGGCGCGCATGAAGTCGGGCAGGAAGAAGACCGCCGCCCACCCCATCGCGATGTAGCAGGGGGTGTAGAGCCAGCGCGGGGCGCCGACCCAGAAGACCCGGAAGGCTATTCCCGCCACGGCCGCCACCCAGACCGCCCACAGCAGCGTCCGGCCGCTGGAATCGGGGAGGAGGAGCATCGTCAGCGGTGTGTAGGTGCCCGCGATGATCAGGAAGATATTGGCGTGGTCGAGCCGGCGCAGTACGGCTTCGCCGCGCGGGCCCCAAGTGCCACGGTGGTAGATCGCGCTGACGCCGAAAAGCAGGCACGCTGTGAAGACGTAGATCGCGCAGGCCACCCGGGCGCGGGTGGAATCGGCGAGTGCCGTGAGCACCAGCCCCGCGACGAGTACGGCGGGAAACATCCCGGCGTGCAGCCAGCCGCGCAGCCTCGGTTTCACCGGGGTTGGCTCTATCTCGGTCACTTCGGGCGCGGCAGAGGTCATGACGAGGATGGTACCTACGCAACCGTAGGTAACGCGCGCTTCGCGCCAGGCTCACAGCGGTTGGCTCGAGCCCGCTCCGGGTTCGCGGCTTCGGGTTCACAGCTCAGGTCTCACTCCGGTTTCCAGCCCCGGTTTGCAGGTTTTGGGTGATGAGTGGTGATGCTCACGTGAGAGGTCCTCTGGACATATGCGCACAGGACACCGATCATCAGATGAGTGCGGTCGGCACCGGATGAGCGGGCTACGAAGCATCCGGGTCGCAGCCCCCACGGGGCAACAACCTTCAAACCCCTCACTTAGGAGCGATCGTGGCGCGCGACATCGCGGCTCCCGGCACCGTCCCCACCAATCACCAGGAGCTCGTCGACTGGGTCGACGAGATCGCAGCAATCACGGAGCCGGACAGCGTCGTCTGGTGTGACGGATCCGAGGCCGAGTACGAGCGCCTGTCCGAGGAGCTCGTCGCCAAGGGCACGTTCAAGAAGCTGGACCCGATCAAGCGCCCGAATTCGTACTACGCCGCGTCCGACCCGAGTGATGTCGCCCGGGTGGAGGACCGCACCTTCATCTGCTCCGAGAAGGAGGAGGACGCGGGCCCGACGAACCACTGGAAGGCTCCCGCGGAGATGAAGGACATCTTCGCGGGCGAGCAGGGCATCTTCCGCGGCTCGATGCGCGGGCGGACCATGTACGTCGTGCCGTTCTGCATGGGACCGCTGGGCTCGCCGCTGTCCGCGATCGGCGTCGAGATCACCGACTCCGCGTACGTCGCCGTCTCCATGCGCACGATGACGCGCATGGGCCGGCCGGTGCTGGACGAGCTCGGCACCGACGGCTTCTTCGTCAAGGCCGTCCACACCCTCGGCGCCCCGCTCGCCGAGGGCGAGGCCGATGTGCCGTGGCCCTGCAACTCCACCAAATACATCTCGCACTTCCCGGAGACCCGCGAGATCTGGTCGTACGGCTCCGGCTACGGCGGCAACGCCCTGCTCGGCAAGAAGTGCTACGCGCTGCGCATCGCGTCCGTCATGGCGCGCGACGAGGGCTGGCTCGCCGAGCACATGCTGATCCTCAAGCTCACCCCGCCGCAGGGCGAGTCGAAGTACGTCGCAGCGGCCTTCCCGTCCGCCTGCGGCAAGACCAACCTCGCGATGCTCGAGCCCACGATCTCCGGCTGGACCGTCGAGACGATCGGCGACGACATCGCGTGGATGCGGTTCGGCGAGGACGGCCGGCTGTACGCGATCAACCCGGAGGCCGGTTTCTTCGGTGTCGCGCCCGGCACCGGTGAGCACACCAACGCCAACGCCATGAAGACCCTGTGGGGCAACGCCGTCTTCACCAACGTCGCGCTGACCGACGACAACGACATCTGGTGGGAGGGGATGACGGAGGAGACTCCGGCACACCTCATCGACTGGAAGGGCAACGACTGGACGCCGGAGTCCGAGACCCCGGCCGCCCACCCGAACGCCCGCTTCACCGTGCCCGCCTCGCAGTGCCCGATCGCCGCGCCGGAGTGGGAGGACCCGAAGGGTGTGCCGATCTCGGCAATCCTCTTCGGCGGCCGCCGCGCCTCCGCCGTCCCGCTGGTGACCGAGTCCTTCGACTGGAACCACGGTGTCTTCCTCGGTGCGAACGTCGCCTCCGAGAAGACCGCGGCCGCCGAGGGCAAGGTCGGCGAGCTGCGCCGCGACCCGTTCGCGATGCTGCCGTTCTGCGGCTACAACATGGGCGACTACATGGCCCACTGGGTCAAGGTCGGCGCGGACAAGGACCAGGCGAAGCTGCCGAAGATCTACTACGTGAACTGGTTCCGCAAGAACGACGCGGGCAAGTTCGTGTGGCCGGGCTTCGGCGAGAACAGCCGCGTACTGAAGTGGATCGTGGAGCGTCTGGAGGGCAAGGCCGAGGGCGTCGAGACGCCGATCGGCATCCTGCCGACGCGTGAGGCGCTCGACACCGACGGCCTCGAACTGCCGGAGGCCGACCTCGACTTCCTCCTCAAGGTCGACAAGGAGGTGTGGCGCGAGGAGGCCGCTCTGATCCCCGAGCACCTCAACACCTTCGGCGACCACACGCCGAAGGAGCTGTGGGACGAGTACCGCTCGCTGGTCGCCCGTCTCGGCTGAGCACAGCTGAAGGCTGAACAGCTGAAGAAACGTCGCGGCGGATCAATCCGACATCCGCCCTGACCTGTGGGGTCACACAGGTCCGCCGCGTCCCCGGCCCCCGGAGCCCCCTCACGGCTCCGGGGGCCGGGCCTTTCTCGACGGGCGGCAACAGTCCGGCGGGTCTCCACGGCGTGCCGCCCGACTTGACAAATTTTCTTGCCGAGACGGCAAATGGGGAGATGGCCGACGACGACATTCCCGGCGTGCTGACCGCTGTTGGCCCGCGGCTGCGGGCCCTGCGGCACGACCGCGGCACCACCCTGGCCCAGCTGAGCGAGACGACCGGTATCTCGCTCAGCACCCTCTCGCGACTGGAGTCGGGCAAGCGCAAACCGGCATTGGAGCTCCTGCTCCCGCTGGCCAAGGCGTTCGCCGTGCAACTGGACGAACTGGTCGGCGCGCCGCCCACCGGCGATCCCCGTATCCACCCGCGCCCCTTCACCCGGCACGGCCAGACCTTTGTGCCACTGACTCGCCATCTCGGCGGTCTGCACGCCTACAAGCAGATCCTCCCCGTCAGCAAGGCGACGGGCGTACGGCCCGACCAGCGGACGCACGAGGGCTACGACTGGCTCTACGTTCTGTCCGGCCGACTTCTGCTGGCCCTGGGTGAGCACGACATCGTCCTCACCACGGGCGAGGCCGCCGAATTCGACACCCGTACTCCCCACGGCTTCGCCAACGCCGGACCCCAACCCGTGGAGTTCCTCAGCCTGTTCGGGGCGCAGGGTGAGCGCATGCACGTACGGGCCCGCCCCACCGGCATGTGAAACCGGAGGCTCCGGCGTTGAGGCGTCGGGCAGTGGGTGGCACCCGGCCCACGCGCCTCCGCGGCCCGTGAACCGGGGCCGTCAGTGGGCGCCGACCAGATGCAGTTCGGTCAGCGCGGCGGTGTGCGCGTCCATCCGCTCGGCGGAGAGGATGGCGGCGGCAGTGTCGGCGCGGGATGCCGCGACGACGAGCGCGCGGCCCGCGAGGGCGTGCGCGCGGCGGTGCAGGGCCGCGGGATCGGCGCCGCTCAGGCCCGCGTGGCGGGCCGGCGGGGCGCCACGCAGGCGGGAGATCTGGGACGCGATGCGCTCGGCGGCCGTATCGAGACCGAGCTCGTCGGTGACGGCGAGCAGCGCGGACAGATGCCCGGCGAGCTGGATGTCCAGCTCTTCCTCGCGGCTGCGGTGCGGATACTCGGCATCGTCGGCCATCGAGTGGAGTGACCTGGTGCGAATCGGCTCGTACATGGGGGATGGCCTCCTGCTCAATGTCAGGAGACCATCCTAGCTTGGATCCTGTCTAAAGTTGAGTCGGGTCGTGATTTTTTGCTCGGGACCGGCTCAGAGCTGGCTGTAGCCGTCCAGGAACGTCCCGATCCGCGTCACCGCGTCCGCCAGGTCGTTCGCCGCCGGCAGCGTCACGATCCGGAAGTGATCGGGCTCCGGCCAGTTGAAGCCCGTACCGTGTACAACCATGATTTTCTCGGTCCGCAGCAGATCGAGCACCATCTGCCGGTCGTCCTTGACCTTGTAGACCTTGGGGTCGAGGCGCGGGAACAGATACAGCGCACCCTTCGGCTTGACGCAGGTCACGCCCGGGATCTGGGTGAGCAGGTCGTACGCGACATCCCGCTGCTCCAGGATCCGCCCGCCCGGCAGCACCAGGTCCTCGATCGACTGCCGGCCGCCGAGCGCGGTGGCGACCGCGTGCTGCGAGGGCATGTTGGCGCACAGGCGCATATTGGCCAGGATCGTCAGGCCCTCGATGTACGAGGAGGCGTGCGCCTTCGGGCCGCAGACGGCCATCCAGCCGGAGCGGTAGCCCGCCACCCGGTAGTTCTTGGAGAGCCCGTTGAAGGTGAGGACCATCAGGTCCGGGGCGATCGCAGCGGTCGGTGTGTGCGTGGCACCGTCGTAGAGGATCTTGTCGTAGATCTCGTCGGAGCAGACGACCAGGTTGTGCCGACGGGCGATCTCGGTGAGGCCGCGCAGCATCTCGTCGCCGTACACCGCACCCGTGGGGTTGTTCGGGTTGATGATCACGATCGCCTTGGTGCGGTCGGTGATCTTCCGCTCGATGTCGGCGAGGTCGGGCATCCAGTCGGCCTGCTCGTCGCACCGGTAGTGCACGGCGGTGCCGCCGGCGAGCGAGACGGAGGCGGTCCACAGCGGATAGTCCGGCGCCGGTACGAGTACTTCGTCGCCGTCGTCGAGCAGCGCCTGCATCGACATCTGGATCAACTCGGAGACGCCGTTGCCGAGGTAGATGTCCTCGACGTCCAGGTCGATGCCCTTGGTCTGGTAGTGCTGCATCACCGCTCGGCGTGCGGACAACAGCCCCTTCGCATCGCCGTAGCCGTGCGCGTCGCCGAGGTTGCGGAGGATGTCCTCGAGGATCTCGGGCGGGCACTCGAAACCGAAGGCGGCGGGGTTGCCGGTGTTGAGCTTGAGGATGCGATGACCTGCTGCCTCCAGCCGCATCGCCTCCTCGAGGACCGGGCCCCGGATTTCGTAACAGACGTTTGCGAGCTTCGTCGACTGGATCACCTGCATGTCTGCGAGCTTACGGGCGCGTAACGCTGATCGCCCCGTGTTTTCGGCCACGGGGAGGGGGCGCGAATGTCCGGTTTGGTGTATCTCTCGGTGAGAGCGGCTCCGTCCCTTCGAAAGGGCCACCAGGACGGGCCGGACACCTGCGGATTGGGTCGCGGGGGCGGGAGGGAATCGGTTCGGTGTTGTCCGCGTCACCTTCGCTGTGATCTTCGCTGTTCCCTTCGCATTGACCTGTGACTGCCGTACGGCTCCGGCGCGAGCTCTCGCCGAAGTCATGGCCGAGTCTCCGCCCGGCTGTCCGTGGTGCGCCCTACCGTCGTGTCATGAGCCTTCTGAGCCATGACCGCCACTGCGACGAAATCGTCGCGCAGACCGAGCTGTTGAGGTCCACCATCGAGGACGCGGACCTGACCGTCCCCGTGCCCTCCTGCCCGGGCTGGAACACCGGCCAGCTGCTGCGGCATCTCGGCGGGGGCCACCGCTGGGCCGAGGCGATCGTACGGACCCGGGCGGCGTCCCCCCTTTCCGACGAACACTTCCGCGACCTCTCCGCGTACACCGACGAGGACCCGGCCGTACTCGGCCCCTGGCTCGCCGAGGGCGCCGCGCGGCTGGCGGACACACTGCGCGCCGCCGGGCCCGACGCGGAGCTGTGGACGCCGGTCCCCGGAGAGACGGCGAAGTTCTATGCCCGCCGCTTTGCGCACGAGACGGTCATCCACCGGGCCGACGCGACCTTGGCCGCCGGCGCGGAGTTCACCCTCGACGAAGAGGTCGGTATTGACGCCCTGGACGAGTGGATGGAGCTCGGCTCGCTGCCACAGGTCTTCGAGTACCACCCCGAGCAGCGCGAGCTCCTCGGCCCCGGCCGCACCCTCCACTTCCACGCCACGGACACCGCGCCGGAGGCGGCGGCGGAGTGGCTGGTGGACCTCACCGGCGACGCGATCGCCTGGCGCCGCACGCACGAGAAGGCCGCGGTGGCGGTGCGCGGCTCGCTGACCGACCTGCTGCTGGTCGTGTACCGCAGACGGCAGGCCCGCGCCGACGGCATCGAGATCCTCGGCGACGGGACGCTGCTCGACTTCTGGCTGGAGCGGGTCGGCTTCGGCTGACCCTGACCGGCGGGCGTGCCACTCGACCGGCCGGAACTCGCGAGGACCCGGCCCTTGGCCTCAGGGACACCCCGGCCACTCCCGGAGATCACGTGTCCTCCCGACGCCCGCCGACCCGCCGTACCACGCGCAGCAGGTACTCCCGGCGGTTGAGCGGATCGTGGTCGGTCCGCCGACGGGTCGGGATTGTCCCGGAGACGGGCTGGTACCGGTCGAAGGCGCATTCCAGCACGCCCTCGCCGCGTGTCAGCGCTGGTAGTTGTTGCTCCAGCTCGTGCACCCCGGCCGCCGGGATCTCGCCCTCCACCACGTACGACGGACCCCGCATCGCCGGTGCTTGTGGCACGGCACGCAGCCGGGCCAGTACGGGCAGGACCGGTCCGAACGTGTCCGCAGGGACCTCGAGGTGGAAGCGGTGCACCGGCTCGTACACCCTGGTGCCCGCCTCCTGGAGCGCGCTCATCAGAACCAGCGGTGTCAGATTGCGGAAGTCCCCGGCCGTGCTCGACATGCTCTTGTCGAAGGTGCCGTGGGCATGGCTCTGCCGCGGCCAGTATCCGGAGTGCGTCATCGTGACCGTGCAGTCGGTGACCTCCCATCCGTAAATCCCTTGGTACAGCGTCTCTTTCACGGTGTCCTCCACCGCCTTCATGAGCGAGAACGGCATCGACCCGAGCTCGACCTCAAGCCGGAATTCGACACCGCTGCCGGCCGGCGCCGGATCGATGCGCAGACCGACGGTCGCGAGAAACGGATTGGGCTCCTTGTCGATGAGCTCGACCGCCGTGCCGGTGCCGATCGGCCGTTCCATGCAGATGGTCGTCGTCTCGCGGAAGGTGACGCCGATACCGAAGTCGTCCGCCAGCGTTGCCTGGATGACCTCCTTCTGGACCTCGCCATAGAGCGAGACGGAGACCTCCCGCCGCATATCGTCCTGCCGCAGATTGATCAGCGGGTCCTGCTCGGCGAGTTGGGTGAGCGCGAGGTGCAACGCGCCTTTGTCGGCGGGGCGGCAGGGGACGATGACGGTTTCCAGGGTCGGCGGGGCGAAATGCTGACCCGCCGGAGCCGGAGCCGGAGCCGGAGCCGGAGCCGGAGCCGAAGCCGAAGCCGGGCCCGGGGTCCGGGCCGGGGTTCGCGAGACGCCGATCGCGTCGCCGATCCGGACAGCGCCGAGACCCCACAGCTTTCCGATCTGCCCTGCGCCGACCGACGCGCGCCGGACGGCCGAGCCGCGGTCGAAAACGCTGATCGCGGTGACCCTCCCCTCGTCGTCCCCGCGGAAGCGCAGCCGGTCCCGCGTGCGCACCGCTCCCGAGAACATGCGGACGTACGCGATCTTCTCGCCGGCCGAACCGCGTTCGACCTTGAAGACTGTTCCCGAAACCGGGCCGTCGGCGTCGCCTTCGGTCGCGGGCAGCAGCTCCCTGACACCGGCGATCAGCGAATCCACGCCCGCGCCTGTGACCGCCGAACCGAAGAACACCGGATGCACCAGAGCCTGCCGGGTCTGCGACGCCAGCTCGCCGCGGAGTTGTCCGTAGCCGACCGCCGTCTCGTCGTCGACGTACGCGGTCAGAAACGCATCGCTGTGGTCGGCGAGCAGATCGACCAGCCCGGAAGTGAAGCCGGTGTCGGCGGCGGTGTATGGCACGTAGTGCGCGTCGTGGGTGCCCAGTCCGCCGACGGATCCCATCGGGATGACCGCCGGGGTCAGCTTCTCGGAGATGCTCCGCAGTACGCGTCCGTCGTGTGCACCACTGCGGTCGATCTTGTTCACGAAGATGAGCGTGGGAATGCGCAGGCGCCGCAGTGTCCGCATCAGTACGCGGGTCTGCGCCTGTACGCCCTCCACGGCGGAGACGACCAGTACGGCACCGTCGAGCACGCTCAGCACCCGTTCCACCTCGGCGATGAAATCCGGGTGACCGGGTGTGTCGATCAGATTGACCGTGACGTCATCGATGGCGAACGACACGACGGCGGACTTGATCGTAATGCCGCGTTGCCGTTCCAGCGCCAGGGAATCGGTCTGCGTATTGCCGTCATCGACGCGGCCGATCTCGTCGATGACACCGGCGGAGTGGAGCAGCCGCTCGGTCAGGCTCGTCTTACCGGCGTCGACATGCGCCAGAATTCCCAAGTTCAACGTTCGCACGAAGTGTCATGTCCTCTAGGCAGGTGGAAATTACCTTCTGGGTGGACATGAACGCAGTGCGCATTACCGTCTCCTGGGTCGATCGGGCTGTTACCCGGGTAGTGCAGCAGACGGCCACACCGGGGGCAACCGATTTACCAGCGCGCGCGGACCGGCCACCGAGGGGTGGCCGGTCCGATGGCAAATCCTCAGCACAGTCCTGTCAGGGCTCGTCGCACTCCTTCCAGGCCAGCCGGTAGATGGTGTTGATGGCACCGTCCGTCGAGTCCATGGTCATGAAGCTGGTCGTCTTCTTCGGATCCGATGTCCCCGCGTTGACCCGCACTTCAGTGTTGATGTTGAAGTTGCGCTTCACGCCGCACGCCGCCCAGACCAACTGCCCCCATTCCGTGGAGTCGGTCGCATTCCAGTTGTCGTCGAGAGGGCCCCGGAAGGGGTGATTTCTGGCCGCTGTGTCCGGCGAGCCCTGGAAGTAGTACGACGCCTTCTGCATCGCGGTGGCGCCGGACTGCAGGCTCGCGAAGCCGCGGTAGTCGGCGCTGGCGATCGCGTACGTGAAGCCCTGTGGGACATGCACGACCAGGTTGAGCTGGCAGTTCTTCCGGAAGTCGGTCGGGTTCGCACCCACGCCCACCTTCGCGAGGTACTCGCTGTAGGTCACGGTGAAGGCGGTGTTGTCCTCGGACACGGCGACCGCGGCGGATCCCGGGCGACAGCCCGATCCGTTGACTGTCGCGATGTCGATCGTGATTTTGTCGGGGGGCGCGATGCTAACGGCGGAAGCGTTCTGAGAGGCCAGCAACGAAGCGAGAATTGCCGCTGTCGCGCCACCCGCTAAAAGTGCACGGGACATGATTCTCCCATCGGGGAAATGTGAGGGGTTCATCCGGAAGTGACCATGGCTAGCCGTGACCATGTCAACCCTTCAAGCATTTCTGGGTGCTTCTCGAAGAGCCGGATCGAGTGGAATGGTAGGTAGCCGAGAGGGGGCTGGCTAGGGCCGTTATCGGCCTCTCGTCGATGCGCCGGAACCAGCCATCAGAGAAAAGCGGCACCGAGGCGCACTTTCGTGCCCCTCGGTGCCGCTTTGTGGAGAATGTCAGTCGTTGGAGCAGGAGTTGCCCATGGCCGGGTTCAGCAGGCCGATCACGCTGATGGTGTTGCCGCAGACGTTGACCGGCACGTGAACCGGAACCTGGATGACGTTGCCCGACACGACGCCGGGGGAGTCCTTGGCGGTACCATCGGCGCCCGAGTCCGCCATGGCGGGGGCAGCGCTGCCCATGGCCATGACGATGCCGGCGACAACCACTGCAGCCTTCGTGTGCTTCATTGTTTTGATCCTTTCAGCAGTGGTGCTGTACGCAAGCCCGACCTTCGCGCTGCGCTTCCAGTTCCCTGTTCATGAACACCCCTGCAGGACTAGTAACGATTCGATTCCCGTCAAGAAGCCTCAATATGGCCGCCAACTCGAAAAGTCACTCGTATGCAGCACGGCAGAGTTATCGTACTGCCGGGAAGATTCTTTGCAATAATTATTTTCTTGCTTCTCGGTGTGCCTTTTCCGCCTTATTGGAACTTTTGTTTCCCTGAATAAGTGCCCGCTCGAACGTATGGCGCTCGGGGGCGGGCTGATCAACTCTGTTCGAAGGGTTTGGTTCCGGGCGTACACTCGAATGCCGCAATTGCGTCATGTGTGGCCCGTTGTAAATACCGGCGGAGGGCCTTCGAGAGGTCCTCCGCCGGGCGAAGCAGATCGCCGAGCGCACCCGGATGCGCCATGCCAACAGGTGGCACGACTGCTCCACGGCGCAATGCGCCGCCGGCTGGAGGGTTGTACCCGGATGGATCCCGTACACGTTCTGCTCCGCCATTCCACCACTCCGGGGCGGCCACCCGGCCCCGGATTCACCCTTTTGCCGAATGAATTCCGCACAGCCGAACAATTCCTGATCGAGGCACCGCGGGGGCACTCTGCGCGCAATCAGGTGATGAAAACAATATGAAAATCGCGGCGACCGGTCAGGTGTCCGTAAAACAAGGAACGGACGCTGCCTGTCCAGGGCTTGTTGAGCGACCACTGGACTCGTGAGGATCGTTTCTGCGGGCTCACTCACATGGCCCGCATCGGCGCGCTCATAGGGTAATTGGGCTGAACAGGGGTACCAGCATTGTCGGCCGTGTCATCTCTATGGGGAACCCGTTTCGATCTGTGTGAGCCCTGATTTTGGGCAGAACATCGAGCAGAAGGTGCTATTTCCATGAAGACTGCCAAGAAGGCCGCCCTGGTGCTGGTCACCGCTGGTCTCGCCGCCGGTGCCGCCTCCGGTTCCGCGTTCGCCGACTCCAAGGCGAGCGGCTCCGCCAACGAATCGCCGGGTGTGGTCTCCGGCAACCTGGCCCAGGTTCCGGTGCACGTCCCGGTGAACGTCGCGGGCAACACCGTCAACGTGGTCGGCCTCCTCAACCCGGCCGCCGGCAACGACGCCTCCAACGGCTGACCCCCCGCTTCGCCACACCAGGGTGGCGCCACCGTTACCGATCGGTGGCGCCACCCTGCTCGCTGTTCCGAGCTGCACATACAGCGGAAGGGGGTGCGACCGCCGACGGTCGCACCCCCACCTGAACGCGCTGCCGCAGACGGCCCGTTCAGCCGCCCAGCTGGACGCCGCCCAGCATCGGGGTGACCTCACCCGCGCTCTTCAGAGCCTCCTGAGGGGCGCTGCCCTTGACATTGTTCAGGCCGATCGCAGTGTCGGCGACCTTGGCCACCGTGGACTCGTCGCCGCTCGGCAGGGTCTGGCCGAGGGCCTGAGCAAGGCCGGCCTTGAGGGTTGTGGGGGGCATGGGCGTCGTCGCGGCGACCGCGGGAGATGCCGCCCCCATCGCCGCCACGGAGCCGGCAACGATCGCAGCAACCCTTGAGTACTTCATCTCTACGACTCCTGTTCTCCGGCGGCGTTTCTCGCCGCCGTCGACATGGGTAACGACACGCGAGCGCAGGAGGCACCCCTGGTTTCTGGTCCTTTCGACACCGGCGAGTCCTACGTGATTTCCAACTAGCTTTCTGACAAAGTGCACTCCTGCTTTGTTACGTTGCACGAACATGCTCCGGAACGGCGCCGCCGGGGCGAACAGTGACGAACCACTGCGCCGGCTCGCCGAGCGGCACGGAAGGCGTACGGGACGGGAACGGCACCGCGTTCTCTTTGTGTCGGCAGATTCTCGCCGCTGAATTTCACGGCGGCGCTGCTCGCCCGAGCCATCTGAAGTCCGCGTACGAAGAGAGCCGCCCGTGCTGCAGAGAAGTTGGAGCGAGAAGAACCAACTGACGGTTTTTCACCTGGTGCTTGCACGCGTCGTCACCGACCTGGTCAGGGCGCAGGTCGCCGAAGGCTTCCGAACTGTCGTGGCCTGCCCGCCCGGCGGGACGCTCGCGTCGGATGCCGCGGCGGCCGGAGCCCGGGTGTACACCTGGGCCGCCGCGGGCGCACCGGGCCTCCAGCTGGTCAGGGAAGTCCTGACCGCAGCCGGCCTCATCCGCCGCAGCAGCCCCCATCTCGTGCACGCGCACAGCGCCAAGGCAGGGCTCGCCGCCCGCCTCGCCGTACGCGGACGTGTTCCGACCGTCTTCCAGCCGCACGCCTGGTCCTTCGACGCGGTGGAAGGGCGCGCCGCCGAACTGGCGCTGAAGTGGGAGCGGTACGCGACCCGTTGGACCACCCGGACCCTGTGCGTCAGCGAGACCGAGCGGAGGGCCGGGGAGCAGGCCGGAATCGCCGCCCGCTGGGCCGTTGTCCGTATGGGCATCGACCTGCGCCACTTCAGCCCCGACGACACGGTGAGCAGCGCATCCGCGCGGGCCGCGCTGCCGCAGCTGAACCACATCCCGGCCACCGCGCCCCTGGTGGTCTGCGTCGGCCCGCTCTGCCGGCAGAAAGGCCAGGACATCCTGCTGAAAGCCTGGCCGCAGATGAGCGCGGCCGTGCCCGACGCGCGTCTGGTGCTGGTCGGGGACGGGGTCGACCGGGAAGCACTGATGCGACTCGCCCCGCCCGGCGTGGTGTTCGCCGGGGTGTGCCGGGACACCAGAGCTTGGTTCCGCGCGGCGGACGTCGCCGTGCTCCCCTCCCGCTGGGAGGGCGTGGCGCTCGCCCCGCTGGAGGCGATGGCCTGCGGCCTTCCTGTTGTGCTGTCCGACGTCGGCGGGGCCGGCGAGAGTCTGCCGCCCGGCCACGAAGCCTTCGGACTCGTACCCCCGGAGGACCCGCCGGCCCTCGCGGCGGCGCTCACGACGCTGCTCACCGCGCCGGAACTGCGGCGATCGCTGGGCCGCCAGGCCCGGACCCACACAAGGGCGACATACGACGTGCGGGAGACCGCCGCAGCGGTCTCCGGCCTCTACCAGGAACTGCTGCACCACCTACTCCCGCATCAGGAACTGCTGGGCTCGCCCCGACCCAGGACGAGGAAGCGCACCCGGTGATGACCATGGCGAGCGCGCCGACGTCCCACATTGCCCACGCGACAGGCCGGGCCGTCCCGTTCGGCTCACACAGCTTCGGCACGCGCAGCATCGGCGGACGCGGCTCCGGCAGACGCAGCTCCGCCGCGGGACTGCTCGTCGCCGACGGGTTCGCGCCGGCCTTCACCGTGGTGCTCTGCGCCAACTGCTTCGGCCCGGAGTCGTGTTCGCCCTGCTCGCGGCGGTCCTGCCGGCGCGGCAGACCTGCCGGACGCCGTCTCGTCGCCTGCGCTCGCGACGCCGGAGGACGTCAGCCGAGCACGGACAGCGGCTCGCCACCCGTGCGCAACGCGTGCTCCCCGCCGACGCCTTCGTGGTGTACGCGCCCGCCCCGGACACCACCCCTCGACCGAGAGAGCAAGCCGATGACCGACTCGCCCGAGCAGGAGCCCGCCACCCCCGGATCGCCGTCGCAACGAATCGGCGCACTCCTCGCGTGGATCACCCCACTGCCCAACTGGTGGGCGCCGCCCGCCTGCTTGCAGGCAATCCCGCCGACCGGGCCCGTACCCGCCGGCGAGCGGGAGCTGGTGTGATGGCCGGCGAGCGAACGGTCATTTCCGTCAGACTGTGCCGCGATCCCCGCGACTTCGCCGGACTCCGCCCGGAGTGGGAGGCGCTGCAGCGCCGGTGCGCCACGGCCACGCCCTTCCAGAGCCACGCCTGGCTGCTCTCCTGGTGGCTCTCGTACGGGAGGGGCGGCCGGCTCCGTGTCGTCCTGGTACGCCGTGGCGGACGTCTTGTCGCGGCCGCGCCCCTGATGCTCGTACATCGTCCGATGCCGCTGCTCGTTCCGATGGGAGGCCAAATCTCCGACTTCGGCGACATTCTCGTCGACGACGAGCACGCGGAGATCGCCATCACGGGGCTCGAGCGGGGACTGCACCGCGCCGCACGGCACGCGGTGATCGAACTGCGTGAGGTACGGCCGGGGGCGGCGGCCCAGCGGCTGTACGAGGCGTGGACGGGGGCGCGAAGGCGGCTCACGGACTCGGTCTGCCTGGAGCTCCCGGCCGTCCCGGTCGAGGAGCTCGTCAAGCGGCTGCCGACCGTCCGGGCGCAGCGCCTGCAGGCCGAGCTGCGCGAGATCGACGCGCTGAAGATCGAGAGCTACGCGGTGCCCGAGCACGAGGTTCCCGCGGCCGTCGACCATCTGCTGCGGCTGCACGAACTCCAGTGGCGGGGGCGCGGGGTCGCCCAGGAACACCTCAAGCCGCGGTTCGCGGAGCATCTGGCGCGGGCGACCCAGCGCATGGTGCGGGCCGGGGAGGCCGCGCTGACCGAGTTCCGGCTGGACGGCGAGGTGGTGGCGGCCCATGTGGCGCTGCAGTCCGGGTATCTGACGGGCGGCTATCTGCACGGCGCCCACCCGGGGCTGCGGGAGAAGAAGGTGGACGTGGCGACGATGCTGCTGCGACACGACGCGGAGCTCGCGGCGCGAACGGGCCGGCAGGTTCTGAGCCTGCTGCGGGGCGACGAGGCGTACAAGAGCCACTGGCGTCCGCGGGCCGTCATCAACCAGCGGCTGCTGCTGGCCCGGTCCGGTCTTGAGCCCGCTCTGCGGCTGCGCGCCGCGCAGGCGGGTCGGCGCGCGAGGGCGGCGGGGGGCGTGGACACACGGTTCCGCGGTGCGCGCTGGTGGCGTGCCCGCCTGGACGACTGGCGGGACGCCCGCGCCGCCGATGTCCGGGGCGGAGGTGGCGCACCCCGTCCGTGATCGTTGACCTTGTCAGGCCGGGTGCGGGTCGTGCAGCCAGCCCCTGCGCGGCGGTGGGGGACCGGGGCGGGCGTCGGCTTCGCCCTCCGGGGGCGGCGGATAGTGGGCGAGGCGGGTCCACTCGGTGTCAGGGCGGCCCGGCAGGGTGCGGCCGGCGGCGGCCCACTCCTGTTCGAGCTCTTCGTAGATCGGGCTGGCGCCTGCGGGCGGGCTCGTCGGATTCGGGGCTGAGAGCGTCTGGACGCGCTGCCATCGAGCAGGCGCGGTAGTCCTTGCCATAAGCGGCAAACGCGCGCCCGCGGGCGAAGTCACTGCCGCAGTACGGAGCGGGGGGACAGCAGGAACGGTTTTTCGACCCCTTCGCGCGTGTCGGTGAGGATCGTCCCGGCGGCAGGGTGCAAAGTGGGACGTTTTCGCTCGCGAGGCCGTGATGATACGGAATGCAGCCCGCGGAAGGGGCGAAGCCTCCGCGTCGGCTGCGCCGGTGACTCGTCGTCAGTACGCGGGCCGGCACGCGGGCGCACCGGTGCCGGCCCGCGCCCGGCTGACCGGATTCCGTATCTTGTCGGCCGACGTGAATGCGCCAACAATGCGCATGACAAACCGAAGGCTCTTCGGTCACTGAAGTCGCAAGAGGGGACCCCCACATGAACAAGCCTCTCGTCGGCGCGCTCCTCGCCCTGGCACTCCTCGGGGCGGGCGCGGCACCCGAGATCGCGGTCACCACCGCGGACGCGGCACCGGCCGCCACCTCCACCGTTCCCCGAGTCGGCGTCAAAGCAGTCGACTTCGCCGGAACGGTGGCGCTCAGCAACTGTTCCGGATCGGTGGTGCGGATGCCCGCGTCGGAGCCCGACGACCCCGCACTCGTACTCTCCAACGGGCACTGCATAGAGAGCGGCTTCCCGGCCGCCGGTGAGGTCATCGTCGATCAGCCGTCCAGTCGTAGTTTCGGCCTTCTCAACTCCGCGGGCAGCAGAATCGCCACGCTGCGCGCCAGCAAGATCGCATACGCGACGATGACGGACACCGACATCTCGCTGTACCAACTCACGCGCACCTACGCCCAGATCCAGAGCAGCTACGGAATCAAGGCGCTCGAGATCAACGCCGAGCACCCGGTGCAGGGCACCGCCATCAAGGTCGTGTCCGGGTACTGGAAGCGGATCTACAGCTGCAACATCGACGGCTTCGCGTACCGCCTCAAGGAAGGCGAGTGGACCTGGAAGGACTCGGTCCGCTACACCTCCAGCTGCAACACCATCGGTGGTACGTCGGGCTCGCCCGTCGTCGACAACGCCACCGGCAAGGTCGTCGCGGTGAACAACACCGGCAACGAGGACGGCCAGCGCTGCACCGACAACAACCCGTGCGAGGTGGACGAGAACGGGAAGGTGACGGTGCGCCCAGGCATCAACTACGGCCAGGAGACGTACGGGATCGTGCCGTGCGTCGGCCTCGACAACAAGATCGACCTGGGGCGGCCGGGCTGCACGCTGCCGAAGCCGTGACTCCTGCGGTGCCGTGACGCCCGCCGTGCTGTGACGCCCGCCGTGCCGTGACCCGGAACGGGGCACCGTTCCGGGTCACGGCGGCGGGGAGTTCCCCTCGCCCCGAGCGATCCGTTCGTATGTTCGAATACCGAGGTACCCTGGAGGCATGGCAGCACACCTCCAGGGTTCCCTCTTCGACCAGACCGACGAGATCCGACTCGGTCAGCTGAAGGACGTACGGCGGACCGTGCTCGGGGACGGGGCGTGGATCGATGTCCTGCCGGGCTGGCTCGGCGGGGCGGACGCGCTGTTCGAGGAGCTGGCGTCCGGTGTGCCGTGGCGGGCCGAGCGGCGCCAGATGTACGAGCAGGTGGTGGCGGTGCCCCGGCTGCTCGCCTACTACCGGGAGGGCGACGCGCTGCCGCACCCCGTCCTGGACGAGGCCCGCGCCGCCCTCTCCGCCCATTACGCCGGCGAGCTCGGCGAGCCGTTCGTCACCGCCGGACTCTGCTACTACCGCGACGGCCGGGACAGCGTGGCCTGGCACGGCGACACGGCCGGGCGGGCGTCCCGGGAGGACACCATGGTCGCCATCGTGTCCGTCGGTGCCCCGCGCGATCTGGTGCTGCGGCCCAGGAGCGGCGGCCGGCTCCCGGTGCGCAGGCCGCTCGGGCACGGCGACCTCATCGTGATGGGCGGCTCCTGCCAGCGGACCTGGGAGCATGCCGTGCCGAAGACGGCGCGATCGGTGGGGCCTCGCATCAGCATCCAGTTCAGGACGCAGGGCGTGCGCTAGACGGCCTGCCGGGCGGGTCGGTGGTCCGTCCGGCGGACCGAGCGGCCGGCCAGCACGTCCGTACGGCGCCCGTCCTCGATCACGAACCTGCCGTTGATCAGCACATGCGGGATACCGACCGGCAGCGTACGCGGGGACTCGAAGGTCGAGCCCGCCGCGACCGTGTCCGGGTCGAAGAGGACCAGGTCCGCGCGGTATCCCTCGCGGACCAGGCCGCGGTCCGGCAGGCGCAGGCGGGCCGCCGGGCGGGAGGTGAGGTGGGCCACCGTCTCCTCCAGGCTGAGGATGCCCAACTCCCTTGCGTACCGGCCCAGATAGTGCGGGAACGTGCCGTACGCGCGCGGGTGCGGTTTGTCGCCCTGGAGGATGCCGTCGCTGCCGCCCGTGTGGACCCGGTGCCGCATGATCTCCCGGACGTTCTCCTCGTGGCCGACGTGCTGGAGGATCGTCGAGCCGAGCCGGTCGTCGATGAGCAGCCGCCGGGCGTTGATCCACGGGGCCTCGCCGCGCTGGGCCGCCGACTGCGCGACCGTCTTGCCGACGCAGCTCGCGAGCCCGGGGTCGCTCACGCCCGAGATCTCGATGGTGTCCCACTCGATGGGTACGCCGTGGCAGCCGTCCGCGCCGATCTCCTCCATGTGGTGGCGGATCTTCTCGGCGGTGGCGTCGTCGCGCAGGCGCGCCAGGATCGCGTCGGGGCCGCCCTCGCTCGCCCAGCTCGGCAGCATCGCGACGAGCGTGGTGCAGCCGGGGGTGTACGGGTAGGTGTCCAGGCTGATGTCCGCGCCGGCGGCCAGCGCGTCGTCCAGCAGCGCGAGCAGATCGGGAGCCCTGCCCTTGTTCACGCCGAAGTTCATGGTGGCGTGCGCGAGATGGAGGGCGCAGCCGGCGTCGCGGGTGAGGGAGACCATCTCCTCGTACGCCTGGAGAGCCCCGGCGCCGTACGAGCGGTGGTGCGGGCAGTAGTAGCCGTCGTAGCGCGCCACCACCCGGCAGAGTTCGGTGAGTTCGGCGTTGCCCGCGTACATGCCCGGCGTGTAGGTGAGGCCGGACGACATGCCGACCGCGCCCTGTTCGAGGCCTTCGGCGACGAGCTGCTTCATCCGGGCGAGCTCGGCGGGGGTCGCGGGGCGGTCGTCCCAGCCCACCGCGTACATCCGGACCGTGCCCTGCGGGATGAGGTACGCGGCGTTGACGGCGATGCCCTGCCGGTCGAGCCGGTCGAGGTACTCGCCGACCGTACGCCAGTCGAAGTCGACGGTTGTGTCCCCGGGTGCACCGCCGTTCCAGCCGGTGATCGCCTTGCGGACCTCGGCGAGGGTCGGGTCGTCGACCGGTGCGTACGACAGGCCGTCCTGGCCGAGCACTTCGAGGGTGACGCCCTGTGCGGCCTTGGCCTCGTGCGCGGGGTCGCGGAGCAGCGCGAGATCGCTGTGCGCGTGCATGTCGATGAAGCCGGGGGACAGGGCGAGGCCGTGCGCGTCCAGGAGGCGGGTCCCGGACAGGGCGGGGTCGCCCGCACGGCGTACGGCGGCGATGCGGCCGTCGTCCAGGCCGACATCGGCGCGGTACGAGGGTCCGCCGGTGCCGTCGATGACGCGTACGTCGCGGATGACGAGGTCCATGGTCCGGCCCCTCAGAAGAACGTGCGGATGTAGTCGGTGACCGTGCCGTCCGCCTCGACCAGCGGGATCAGCTGCCATTTGTCGAAGCTCGTGCACGGGTGGGACAGGCCCATGCCGACCCAGTCGCCGACCTCGAGCCCGGCCTCCGGAGTCGCGCGGACCCAGCCGTGCTGGTCGGACAGTCCGCTGACCGTGATGCCGTGCGCCGGGCGGATCTCGCCGGTGCGGCCGTCGCGGACGACCTGGGCCTCGGGGAGGTCGAGGTCGTATGCCGCGTCACGCTTGCCCGCGTTGACGAAGGCCTGGTCGGGGGTGGGGCGGGAGACGACCTGCGCCCAGAGGCGGAAGGCGGGCTGGAGGGCGCCCTCCTGCGGGATGCGGTTGAAGGGGGTGAGGTGGCGGTAGTGGCCGTCGTCGTGCGAGACGTACGCGCCGGAACGCAGCAACTTCAGTACGGGGAGGGAGAGTTCGGGGATCTCGGCGAAGACGTCCGCGACCGCGTCGAACCAGGCGCTGCCGCCCGCGCTGACGACGATCTCCTCGGTGGCGGCGAAGCGGCCGGCCTTGTCGAAGTCGGCGGCGAGTGCGGTGAGGCGGCGCACCCAGGCGCGGACGCGGTCGCCGTCGGCCTGCGGTACCTCGCCCTCGTAACCCGCGACGCCGACGAGGCGGAGGGTTGCGGCGGCGGCCACCGCGTCGGCGACGGCTGCGCAGTCGGCTTCCGTACGTGCTCCGGTCCGGGCACCTTCGCCGGCGCCGAGTTCGACGACGACGTCGAGAGGGCGGGAGGCGCCGGCGTCGCCGAGGGCCGCGTCCATCAGCTCGACTCCGCGTACGGAGTCGACGTAACAGATGAAGCGGAAGCCGGGGTCGGTGTCCAGCTCGTGCGCGAGCCAGCGCAGTGCGGCCGGGTCGACGACCTCGTTGGCGAGGAAGATGCGCTGGATCCCGTAGGCGCGGTAGACGCGGGCCTGGTGCGGGACGGCGGCGGTGATGCCCCAGGCGCCGTGCTCCAGTTGGCGGGCGAAGAGCTGCGGCGACATGGAGGTCTTGCCGTGCGGGGCGAAGACGAGGCCGTGGCGCTCGGAGTACGTCTCGAGGAGGGCGAGGTTGTGCTCGACGGACTCGGCGGAGAGGGCGAGCACGGGGGTGGTGAAGCCGCCGGTGAAGAGGTTGCGGCGCTCGGCCGCCAGGGCGCCGACGGTCAGGCCCGCGGCTTCGGCGTCCGGGGGGAGGGCCTTGAAGCGGTGGTCGACCGGTTCGTCGGCGAGCCGGTCGAGTCGTCCGGCGGCGGTGTCGGCGTTGTCGGTGGCGTCGGCAGCCATGGGGCCTCCTCGGGAGATTGCCGTACGGTACGTGCATTCTGTCGCGTTGCATTCTCTGCAACACCCATTGCGCACTTCGCTTACCGCTGTCTAACATCCGAGCCACGCCGGGTCAATGGAGTCTCCGGCGACCACCAGCGAGGAGCTTGAGCGACTGTGACCGCGACCGTGCCAGGACCCGTCGACGTCGTCTGTCTTGGCGAGTCCATGGTCACGTTCCTGCCCACGCGGCAGGGGCGCCTCGCCGATGTGCCGTCATTCGTACGTGGCATCGGCGGAGCCGAGTCCAACGTGGCGTGCAGTCTGGCGGCGTCCGGGCACAGCGCGAAGTGGGTCGGGCGGGTCGGCGCGGACGGCTTCGGTGAGCACCTGGTCGCGGCGATCGCGTCGTACGGCGTCGACACGTCGGCGGTGCAGCGCGATCCGCAGCGGCCGACGGGGATCTACTTCCGTACGGCCGGCGACCGCGCGGCCGATGCGCATGAGGTCCTCTACTACAGGGCGGGATCCGCGGCGTCGGCGATGTCGCCGTCGACGGTCCGGGACGAGGACGTGTGGTCGGGGCGGATCCTGCACCTGTCCGGGATCACGGCGGCACTGTCGGCGGACTGCCTCGCCCTGATACGCGAGCTGACGACGCGTAGGCCGGGCCGCGCGCTTGTCTCGTTCGACGTGAACTACCGCGTGAACCTGTGGCGCGAAGCCGAGGACCCGCTGGTGCTCCTGGATCTGGCGCGGGGTGCGGACATCGTGTTCGTCGGCGAGGACGAGGCGGAGGCGGCGTGGGGCCTGCGCGGCGCGCCGGCGGTCCGCGCGGCGCTGCCGGAGCCGGAGGTGCTGATCGTGAAGCAGGGTGCGCAGGGGGCGACGGCGTATGTACGGGACGCGGAGCCCGTCCTCTCCCCGCCCCTGCCCGAACCGGGGGCTCCGTCCCAGCACTCCCGCGCCTCAAACGCCGGCGAGGCCGATGTTCCAGCCCGTCCGGTAGCCCCGCGTGGCGAACCCGCCCCCGACACCGTCACCCACGCACCCGCGCCCCGCGTCGATGTCGTTGCCCACGTCGGCGCCGGCGACGCCTTCGCCGCCGGATTTCTCTCCGCCACCCTCCGCGGGCTCCCCGCCCACCACCGGCTGCGGCACGGGCATCTCATGGCCGCAGCCACGCTCACCGCCGACGCGGATCTCGCCATGCCGCCCACGCGGGCGTATGCCGACCGGCTGGTCGCACTCGACGCCCGCGGCTGGGAGACACTGCACCTCGGCCCCGGCTGGACCGCAGCCGTGGATGAGGAGGTAGCTACGCCATGAGCCAGACCGTCGATCGCGCCCTGAGCATCCTGCCGCTGCTCGCGCAGGGACCCGCCGACCTCGGACAGGTCGCCGACCGGCTCGGCGTGCACAAGTCCACCGCCCTGCGCCTGCTCCGTACGCTCCACGAGCACGGACTCGTCTACCGCCAGCAGGACCAGCGCTACCGTCTCGGCGCCCGCCTCTTCGCGCTCGCCCAGGAAGCCGTCGAGAACCTTGATGTACGGGAGATCGCCCACCCCCATCTCGTACAGCTCAACGAGCAGTGCGGGCACACCGTCCACCTCGCCGTGTACGAGGAGAGCGAGGTCCTCTACATCGACAAGGTCGAGAGCCGCTATCCCGTCCGGATGTACTCCCGGATCGGCAAGCCCGTCGCCATCACCGTCGCAGCGGTGGCGAAACTTCTGCTCGCCGACCTCCCCGAGGCCGAGCGGCGCGCTCTCGCCGAGAAGCTCGAGTACCCCATGTACACATCCCGTTCGATCCCGAACCCCGCCGCGTTCCTCAAGGAGCTCGCCGTCGTCCGCGAACAGGGATGGGCCACCGACCTCGGCGGCCACGAGGAGTCCATCAACTGCATCGGCGCCCCCATCCGCGGGGCGGACGGCCGGGTCGTCGCCGCCATGTCGGTCTCCGCGCCGAATGTCGTCGTCACCGCGGAGGAACTCCTCACCCTTCTCCCTCTGTTGCGCCGCACCGCCGACGCCATCAGCCGGGAGTACTCCGGTGCTGTACCTGATTCCCAAGCCGTCCCACCCAAGGAAGCTCCATGAGCGAGAAGATCGCGATCACCCCCGCCACCCACACCGCACCGCCCGCGAAGTTCTCCCACGGCGTCCGCAAGGGCAACATCCTCCAGGTCGCGGGCCAGGTCGGCTTCCTGCCCGCCGTAGCAGGACAGCCTCCGACGCCCGCCGGCCCGACCCTGCGCGAGCAGACCCTCCAGACCCTCGCCAACGTCAAGGCCGTGCTCGAAGAGGGCGGCGCGAGCTGGGACGACGTGATGATGACCCGCATCTACCTCACGGACGTGGCCCACTTCGCCGAGATGAACGAGATCTACAACGCGTACTTCGAGGAGCAGGGACTCAAGGAGGCCGCCTCCGCCCGTACGACCGTGTACGTCGGCCTGCCCAAGGGCCTGCTCATCGAGATCGACGCCCTGGCAGTCCTCGGCTGACCTGCGGCTGATCCTGCACCACCCCGCTCTTCACGGCGCGGCGCTCTCCCCCCGGGCGCCGCGCCGTGATCCCCCACACCCAAAATCCCCCGAACAACGAGGTCCCCCGCCATGCTGCTCGCCGCTGACGCGCCACCGGAGACCCCACCCCACACGGGCGGTCTGCTCCTGCTCATCGACGGCACCGCCGGTCTGCTGACCGTCGCCGCCCTCGGCATCGCGCTCCTTCTCCTCCTGATCATCAAGGTCAGGCTGCAGCCGTTCGTCGCGCTCCTCGCCGTCTCCATAGCCGTCGGCCTGGCCGCCGGCCTCTCCGTCACCGAACTCTTCGGCACCGTCCAGAAGTCCGCCGCCGTCTCGGTCATCGAGTCCGGCATGGGCGGCATCCTCGGACACGTCGCGATCATCATCGGTCTCGGCACCATGCTCGGCGCGATTCTCGAAGTGTCGGGCGGCGCCGAGGTGTTGAGCTCGCGCCTGCTGAACCTCTTCGGCGAGAAGCGCGCCCCTCTCGCCATGGGCCTCACCGGCCTGATCTTCGGAATCCCGGTCTTCTTCGACGTCGGCATCTTCGTCCTCGCGCCGATCGTGTACGCCGCCGCGAAGCGCTCCGGCAAGTCGATCATTCTCTACGCGATGCCGCTGCTGGCCGGTCTGTCGATGACCCACGCCTTCCTGCCGCCGCACCCCGGCCCGGTCGCCGCCGCCGGCCTGCTCCATGTCTCACTGGGCTGGGTCATCCTGATGGGCATTGTCGTCGGCCTCCCGGCGGTCCTCGCCGCCTGGGGCTACGCCGCCTGGATCGGCAAGCGCCTGTTCGTCGAGGTCCCGCAGGACATGCTGGAGGCCGCGGAGGAAGCCAAGGCCGCCGTGCGCGCGGAGCAGACCGCCGCGGGCCGCGCCCCGCAGGAGCGCCCGGTCGGCCTCGGCACGGTCCTGGCCATCATTGGTACGCCGCTGCTCCTGATCCTCGCCGCGACGTTCTCCTCCATAGCACTGGACCCCTCCACGCTGCGCTCGGTCATCGAGTTCTTCGGCCACCCCTTCGTCGCCCTGACGATCGCGCTGCTGCTGGCGTACTACCTGCTGGGCCTGAGGCGCGGCTGGTCCCGCAAGTCCCTGGAGTCCGTGTCGACTTCGTCGCTGAAGCCGGTCGGCAACATCCTGCTCGTCGTCGGTGCGGGCGGCGTCTTCGGAGCCGTACTGAAGGCGAGCGGTGTCGCGCAGGCGCTCTCCGACACCTTCAACGGCATCGGGCTGCCGGTCATCGTCCTCGCCTATCTGATCTCGCTGGTGCTGCGTGTGGCGCAGGGCTCGGCGACGGTCGCGATCGTCACCACGGCCGGCATCGTGCTGCCGCTGGTCGAGAACGGCGACCACTCACAGGCCTTCCTGGCGCTGGTCATCATGGCGATCTCGGCCGGTTCGATCTTCGCCTCGCATGTCAACGACGGCGGATTCTGGATCGTCTCGAAGTACTTCGGCATCACCGAGCGCGACACGCTCAAGTCGTGGACGGTGCTGGAGTCGGTGCTGTCGCTCGCCGGCTTCGCGATGGCGGCGGCGCTGAGTCTGGTCGTCTGACCGTACGGAAGTGAGCAGGGTGCCCCGGGACTTCCTCCGTCCCGGGGCACCCTGATGCGCAGGCCTTCAGATCCGCGGATCCGTCAGCTCTTGCAGTACTGCTGTTCCTTGCCGATCGAGCGGTACATGCAGTCCGAGTTCTCCAGCAGCTGGAGCACCGCGTCCCGGTTGCGGTTCGTCTCCCGCTCGATCACCTCGTCGGGCGGGTAGAAGCCGCCACCGCCGAAGCCCGTCGGGTACATCTCGAAGGTGTACGCGAAGATCTTCTGGTTGCCCCACAGCCAGTCGTCGATCGAACCGTCCGTGATGTAGAGGTCGCTCGACTGCTCCGGGGTGTAGCCGTTGCTCGCGGCCATCTTCCTGCCCACCGTGGCGAAGGCGTCCCGGTCGTCCTGGGTCAGCCCCGGGGCGGTGTCGGCGTTGGTCCAGCCGAACGGCCAGAGCACCAGCTCGCTGTACGTGTGGAAGTCGATGGCCGTCTTGATCTGCTGCTTGCCGCCGACGACCCGGCTGCGGGCGAAGTCGGCGACCACCTTGACCTCGGGCGCGGACTCGGCCCTCGCGCCGCGGTAGGTCTCGCCTCCGGCGGAGCCGGAAGAGCCGCCGCAGCAGCCCCACTTGTAGTCCCAGTTGCGGTTGGTGTCCGTACCGACCGACGAAGAACCGGAGTTGGGCTGCCGGTTCTTGCGCCAGCTGCGGTAGGAGCCGGTGGCGATGTCGTACTCGCCGCCGTCCGGGTTGACGTCGGGGATGATCCAGATCTCGCGGCCGTTCACGGCGTTGGTGATCCGGGAGTCGGTGCCGTAGCCCGCGCCGAGCTCGCGCAGCAGATACAGCGCCATCTCGACGGTGAGGTGCTCGCGCGCGTGCTGGTGGTGGGTGAAGAGCACCTCGGGCTCGTTCTCGTCCGTCGCGACGTTGTCGCTGACCTTGACGGCGATGATGTCCCGGCCCTGGTAGCTCTTGCCGATGACGCGCTTGCTCATGATGCCCGGGTACTTGGCGATCCGCTGATCGATCTCGGCGGTCGCCTCGGCGTAGTTGTGATAGCGCGAGTCGGCCGACGGGAAGTCGAACGGCTGGACAGCCACGCCGCTCCTGGTTCTGGCCGGGGGAGCGGACAGAGCGACGAGCTTGTATCCGAGTGCGCGAAGCCGCTTCGCCTCGGTTGAGGTGGCGCTGACGACGAGGGAGTGCGCGTCGGCCTCGTCGACCGAGACGCCGGTGGCGGCGATGGCGGTACGGGCGGCGACGGTGGACGGGCCCTGGATCTCGTACTGGAGGATCTGCTCCTCCCCGGCCGCGGCCGGGGAGGTCGCGTCGGGGGTGGCGGCTTTCGTGGGCGAGGCGTTGGCGGTGAACGGTGCGGCTACTGCGAGCGCCAGCAGGGCCGCGAGGGTGGCGGTCTTCCTGCCGCTCAGCTTTCCGTTGCCGCCGCCGCGTGGGCGAAGTCGCATGCTGTCTCCTGGGTGGGGAGTGTGGGGGGTTGCTCAGTTGCGACGCACGTGGTGCGGGTGTGTGCGCACATCTTGAGGGGCTGGCATGACCCGGTCAAGAGCGCGCTTCAGCCATCGGCACGCTACCGCGCCGAGGAGCCGAAACGTCGGACCCCTCCGCGTGATCACCCGTACGCCTCCTTGGTGACCCCAGTCACACTCCGGGACCAGGGGGGAAGGCGGCCACGTTCATGGCGGGCGCCGTCGGTCATCAGGGGGACGAGACCAATAACCAGCCACGTCGGTCCAGTTGGAGATACATCGGACCGGGGGTTCTTCCGACCCCGGACGCAGTCAGAGCCGTACGGCCCGCACGCCCTCGGTGTCCGGGCCGTACAGCATCCCGTCCCGCACCACCGGGTCGTCCGCCAACGCCCCGTCGCACGGCACCCGCCACTGCGGTTCTCCGGTGGCGATGTCGTACGCCCACCAGGCTGTGTCGTGGCCGACGAGGGCCAGCCGGCCGACCGGGACCGGGAGGGTCCACGACGGCTGTTCGCGGTCCTGGCGCCACAGTTGGCGGCCGTTCAGGGCGGAGTGCGCGAGGACATAGCCGGGGCGGTCGTCGCCGATGCTCCGGCCGTCCTCGCCGTTGTACTGGTCGCCGGACGAGAGCAGCACCGTGCCGGCGTACGGAACCACCTCGTCGCGCGCGTGAGGGGCGGTTGTCGCCGTCCAGGTCCGGCGGCCGTCGGCGGTGGCGTGTGCGTGCAGGTGGCCGCGGCCGTCGTGGAGGTAGGCCGTACCGCCGTCCGGGGCCACGGTGATCGTGCCGTCCAGGGCCGGGACGTTCCAGCGCGGGGTGCCGTCGGCCGCGTCGTACGCGTACAGGTGGGTGTTGCCCTTGGGGCCCGAGACGAGGAGGACTGCGTCGGCTCCGAGCGCGAAGTACGGGGAGTACTCGCCGCGGGCTGCCGCGACGTGCCGGCGGACCCGACCCGTGGCGGGGTCGCAGGCGGCCACGCCGTCGGGTGTCTCCTTGAAGAGAACACCGCGCTTCGGGTCGGGCGTGAAGAGCCAGGACGCGTTGCTGCGCCACAGGACACGGCCGCTGCTCGTGTCGATCCCGCACACCACGCCCGGCTCCAGCACCTGGCCGTCGTCGTCGGTCCGCGCGCGCAGCTGGACACAGAGCACACTGCCGAGCACGAACGGCCGGTCGGGCTCGCCTTCCTCGACGAGCGGGCCGGTACGCCACAGACGCTTGCCGTCGCTCGTGCGGTACGCGTGGACCAGCCCGTCCTGGCTCAAACGGAAGACCATGCCGCCCGCGACCGTGACCATGTCGGGTTCGGTGCCGGTCGACTCGCCGCCCTTCGCACTCCAGCGGGTGTCACCGGTCCCGGCGTCCAGCGCGTGCAGCAGGTCGGGACCTACCGTGGTGACGTAGACCGTGCCGCCGTCGACCGTGAGCTCGCCGTAGACACTGCCGTCGAACGTCCACGCCGTGGCCCGCTTCTTCGGCCCGTCCTCCTCCGCCGCGCTGCACGCGCCGACGACGCCGACTGTGGCCACCAAGCCGAGCGAGCCGCGCAGCAGAGTGCGGCGGCTGATGCCGAGGTCGTCCCCCATCACGTTCACAGGCGCAACGTACAGCAGCGCACGGCGACATACAGCAGCGCCGCCGGGGGAGCGGCGGCGCTGCTGTTCCAGGGACTCAGGAGCGGCGGTTACGGGAGGGCGTGCACATGCGGACCCACCGCGTTGGACCAGGCGTTGCCCGACTTGGCGTCCCAGTTCGTGGACCAGGTCATCGCGCCGCGCAGCGAGGGGTATGTCTTGGACGGCTTGAAGGAGCCGCAGTTCGTGCCCCTGGCGAGGCAGTCCAGCGCGTTGTTTACGATCGTCGGGGAGACATAGCCGCTGCCCGCGCCACTGGTCGAGGCCGGCAGACCGAGCCCCACCTGGGCCGGTGCGAGACCGCCTTCCAGCTGGATGCAGGCGAGGGCGGTGAGGAAGTCCACCGAACCCTGCGAGTACACCTTGCCGTCGCAACCGAGCATCGAACCACTGTTGTAGTACTGCATATTGACGACGGTCAGAATGTCCTTGATGTTGAGCGCCGTCTTGAAGTACTCGTTCGACGTCGACTGCATGTCGATGGTCTGCGGGGCCATCGTGATGACGAGTCCGGCGCCCGCCTTCGACGACAGTGAACGCAGCGCCTGCGACATGTACGTCGAGTTGAGGCCGTTCTCCAGGTCGATGTCGACACCGTCGAAGCCGTATGTCTGCATCATCGAGTAGACGGAGTTGGCGAAGTTCGTCGCGGAGGCCGAGTCGTTGATCGTGACGGTGCCGTTCTGGCCGCCGATCGAGATGATCACGGACTTGCCGGCCGCCTGCTTGGCCTTGATGTCGGCCTTGAACTGGTCGACGGTGTAGCCGCCGAGCCCGGCCGAGTCGAGATTGAAGGTGACACCGCCGGGCGTGCCGGTCGCGTCGGCGAAGGAGACGGCGATGATGTCGTAGTTGGCCGGCACATCGCTGATCTTCTGCACGGTGGCACCGTTGTTGAAGTTCTGCCAGTAGCCGGTCACCGCGTGCTTGGGCACCGATCCGCCGCCTCCGCCTCCGCCACCGCCGGTGGCCGAAGTGGTACCGGTCACCGCCGCGGACTTCGCGGACTCACCGGCCGCGTTGGTCGCGGTCACCTGGAACTGGTACGAGGTGGATGCGCTCAGCCCGGTCGCGGTTGCCGAAGCGCCGGTGACCGACTGCACCTTGGCGCCGTTCCGGTAGACGTTGTAGCCCGTCGCGTTGGACACGGCGTTCCAGGACAGGGCCACGGAGGACGAGGTCACGGATCCGGCCGCGAGACCGCCCGGGGCGGCGGGCACGGTCGGCGAGGGGTCGCCGCCACCGCCGGCGTCGGGGCCGAAGACGGAGACGTCGTCGGCGTAGTAGGCGGCCTGCCCGTACCAGCCGTCCGTGTAGACCGTCACCGAGGTGGTGCTGCTGCCGGTGGTGAAGGTGGTGGACAGCTGCTTCCAGCCGGCCGAGTCCGGCGTCCAGGTGGAGACGTCCGTCGTGCCGGTGCCGCTCGCGCCGAGGTAGGTGTAGCCGCCCTGCACCCAGGCGCTGAGGGTGTACGTCGAGTTGGGCTTCACCGTGACGGTCTGTGTGCACTTGGCGTTGTCCTGCCCGGCGGGCGTGGCCTTGAGCGCGGAGGCGCCGCCGTGCACGGGGGAGGAGGCGGTGACGCCGCTGCCGCCGGAACAGGTCCAGTTGGTGAGCCCGGACTCGAAGCCGGCGTTCTTGGCGACGTTGATGTCGGCGGCCTCTGCGGTACCGGCGATGCCCATGAGGGAAAGCCCGGTTCCGACGGCGAGCGCCAGGGCGGCACCCAGCCATCTCCGTGAGCGTGTGGTGCGGTCCACTTGCTGCCTCCGGTGGGGGAGTTGGGGGGTGTGGAGGGGGTAGGGAACGGTGGCCACCGTTGGGCGTCCAAGTTGGTCCAGACCAATAAGGTTGTCAAGACCTCTGGCGATGATTCGTATACGGACGCGCACCGCGCATCCGGCGTGGGTGCGGGACGGCCGCGCTCAGTCCCCGTCCTGCAGCCGGTCCCCGGCGAATCCCGCCACGCACCCCACCACCAGCACCGCGTTGGACAGCAGAAGGCCCTCCGCCGCCAACTCCTCCCACTGCACAGCCATGTTGAACAGCTGCGCCACGACCGGTACGGCGAACGCCGCCGCCAGATGCCGGGGCGTCGAGGCCCGGTACGGCTCGTGGTGGATCCGCGCCGCCGCCCAAGCCGCCGACGCGATGCAGAGCGCGTTCGGCAGATGGATCAGGAGCAGCCGGCCGCCGAAGGTCTCCAGGCGCGGGCCCGTCGCCACGTAGTCGTAAACGAGTGTTGCCTGGACGTACTCGGTGAAGACCAGGACGACGGCTCCGGCGGCCCAGGCCCGTACGAGCGCCAGAAACGCCGCACCACGCCGCTCCTGGTGCGCCCGCTGGTAGCCGTATCGCATCATCGCGCCGTGACCGTGATCGAGCTGATGACCTTCTTCAGGTCGCCGTCCGTGAGCCGTCCCTCGGCCGCGTCGATCCGTACGGCGTACGCCTTCTTCTGCCCGTCCAGCCCGGCGACGATCACGCCCTTGATCCGCGTCCCCTGCTGGACGAACTCGAAGTCGACGCGCCGGGCTTCCGTGTCCTTGCCGTCCGGGCCCGTGACCTCGACGTCCCGCTGCCCGTGCAGCCTCGAGCCGAGCGCAATGCCCGCCTCCGCGCCGATCGCGGCCTCCTCCGCCGTATCGGCCTCGGTGAAGTCCAGCTGCACGGTGATCATGCCGACGGCCCTGCCGTCGGCGGTGAGGGTGGCGGCGGCCGCGTTGTGCTTGCTGCGTTCCGCGTCGTTCTGCGGCTTGAAGCCGGGCGGATGGGCGACGGTGAGGGCAGGTGTCCGCAGCGTGCCCCAGTTCTCGGGGGCCCGGCCTGCCTTGTCCGTACCGCATCCGGCGGCGAACAGGGCGGCTGCGAGCAGCCACGCGGCGGCGGTCTTCTTCCGGCTACGCATCGCAGGTGCTCCCTCGGGCTGGTCAGTTGGCGCAGTAGCTGTACGGCACATAATGACGACCGTTCCCATGGGGTGCGCCCAGGAACTCCGCGGCATTGAGGGTCTCCTCCTTCTTCTCGGTGGAGACCGAGAAGCCGAGGCTGAGCCCGAGATTCAGCTCGAAGCCGTACTCGGCCGCCTCCGTCTGCCCTGTGTATGTCGTCTTGCTGGACAGGCCCTCGTCGAAGAGCAGCTGCCCGAATCTGTCGTCGGCACCGGGCCGTTGCGTCGGGGCGTGGGCGTTGAACATATAGGCGAAGGGCGCGCCGTACTGCCCGCTCCCGTTCAGCCAGTCCTGCGCGATCGCCCGTCCGGCATCGCCCTCGGCCCCCGGCGCGAACGTCATGGAGTTGGTGACGACCTCGATCCCGGTGGTCTGATCGCTGCCCTTGACCCCGCCGCTGCCACCCCGCTTGTCCGTGCCCGACTTGCCGTTGTCGGCGCCGACCTTCGCCCCGTCCTTGGTCCCGCCCTTCTCGACGGTGCGGGTCATGTCGATACGCAGCAGCTTGCCGGTCTTCTTGTCATGGGTGACGGTGATGGTGCCGGTCTGCGTGGTGGACGCGGACGACTCACCACTGAGCGGCCCGGCCTCGTACCCGACCTTGGTCCCGTACTCGATCGACGCGCTGTACGTATACGACTTGGTGCCGTTGAAGTCGTTGTCGGTCCAGGTCGCCTCGGGTGTGAACTTGAAGGACCCGCCGAGGGTCGCGCCGAGCTTCTTCTCGTCGCCGGCGGAGAGCTTGAGCCCACCGGCGGCACTGGCCTCGAGCGCGACCTTGCCGTAACTGATGTGACGGTTGCCGAGCTTCTCCTCGATGCGCTTGCGCAGCTTCTCCTCCTCGGCGAGGGGCCCCTTGCCGATGAAGTAGAGGATGCTGTTGCCGAGCCCGCCACCCTGGGCGTTGGCGTGCCGATTGGTGAGCTCGTACGTCTTGAGCTCCTCGAGGTCCTTACGGAAGGCGGCGGCGTCCGCCTCGCTGTCGAAGACCCAGGTGTCGCCGTTGGTGACCTTGATCCCGGCGCCGAGCTCGACCTTGTCCGAGCCGAATTTCCCGATCTTGGCGCCGGGCTTCCAGTCCTTCTTGGCGGCGACGGAGGCGGCGTCGGTGAAGGTCATCATCACCCGCTGATCACGATCGTCGACGACGCCGTCGCCGTTGACGTCGGTGTTGGCCCTGAAGCTCTGCTGCTGGAAGCCGTATTCCTCGCCCCACTCGATGAACAGAATCTTGGCTTTGGCGCCGGCTTTGTCGGTGATGGAGGAGATCTGGCAGAGAGGGGGCTCGTAGTCGGCGTCGGTCCTGGGTTTGGCTTCGGGCCCGGGAGCCGAACTGCAGGAACCGCCCGTGATCACACAGCGGATCCTGTCGCCGATCACGCGACCCACGTCCAGGGTCATCACCGCGGCGATCACGGCGATGAGGACCACCAGCATTCCGATGTACTCAACGGCCGTGGTGCCCCGGTCGCGTGCCGGGTTCCGATCTCGGTGCCGTCTCATCCGACGCCCCCCTCGGTGGCCCCATGCCTCTCGCACAAGGAATCGGATGTGGAGCGTACGAAGGAGCGCGCCGGGGTGGCTTGGGCCCGGAGACCCAAGGCGGGCCCAAAACGGAGCTGCTACGGCACGAATTCACTTTCATGAAACGAGAGTTAACCTCTGACGCCTTCGCCCGTTTTTGCCTGTGCGGAGCGTGTGCGGGTTGTGGCCCAGAGATCTGAAAGGTGTTCTCTGCCTCGTATGACGTGGATAAAGTGCTGGAGCAGAAGCACGGAGCTGTAGGTATCTGCGGTCGCCGGAACCCCGGCGTCCGGAGCTGAACGGGGAACCAGCGTGCCGACCGCAATAGCTGTCACCAGCGCCGATCTGGTGCTGCCGCCTACCGACCACCAGACTCCCACTGCGGCTCTGCTGCAGGCGCCGGATGCTCAGCCCCTGGATGCAGCCCTTGCCGACATGACCGTCCTGCTGGAGCAGCACGGCTATGTGATCGCGCTTTATCCCGCGTCCATACCTGTCGCCCACGAACGCCGGTTGCACACCGTCCGGTCGGTCCTGGAGAGCGACCGGATCGCGCTCCTCAAGCTGGATCTGCCGCCGCTGGGCGTGGCTGTACTGGGGCGCCAGTTACGTCAGTTATCCATCTGCGACTTCAGCGCGGGGATCGTCGCATCCGCCGCCCGCCTGCTCTCCCACTACATCTACGCGGGTGCGCTGCTCAACTCCGTCACCAAGCTCGACCGAGTACCGGTGAGCCTGAAGTCCCACGCCAAGTCCTGGGTTCCGGGCTCCCAGTTCGCCGTACTCGCCAACCCCGGTCCGCAGCTGATCAAGATTGGCACGGGTCAGCTCGCCGGTCCCGAGTTCAGTACACAACTGCTGTTTACCAAAGGACAGTTGCAGACCGAGTGGGTGACCTCGACACTGGCTCCGGCATGGCAGGTGCAGGCAGTGCAGGAGACCGCACTTCTTTCCGACTCCCCTCGCTGGTGGGGCACATCCAGACTGATCGAATTCGCCGCCTACCTGCCAGATATCTCCGTGCTCCACCAACTGGTTTCGTCCGTACGGCGAGAGGTGTGCACCTGGTGCGGAATTGAACTCATCGGTGATCGCTGCGGCTTCTGCTCGGCGCCGCTCGCCCCTGCCGAGAACCAAACACGCACGCCTGGTGTCCTGAACAAAGGGACTCCCATGCACCGGAGGTCGTAACCGGTGACTGGGGCTGCTCCCCGGACGCCCCACCTCAACGGCCCAGCCGCAGCAGCTCAGGTACGTGCACAGTTCCGACTCTGTCCACTCCGTCAACGCTTCTGAACGAGGTTCTCCTGCCCATGAATTCACGTCAGCGCCGTGGCGTCATACTTCTGCTCCTGTCGGTTCTCTGCGCCTTCGGTGTGTTCGCCGGCGTTCTGTCCGTCATCAGTGATGTGAATTCCAAGGTCGGGCCCGAGGTCACGGCGTACCGGATCAAATCCGACGTGGCCCCTTACACGGTGCTGGAGCCGGGGCAGTTCGAGAAGATTTCCATGCCCAAACGCTGGCTGTCGCAGAATGCGGTCACCGATCTTGCCGTGGTGAAAGACAAGATCGCTGTCACGCAGCTCAAGAAGGGCTCGTTGCTGCAGGACGACATGATGGTGAGGAAGCCCGCGGTCGGCAATGGCGAGCAGGAGATCGCCATCATGATCGACGCGGCCACCGGTGTGGCAGGAAAGATCACGCCGGGTTCGCTGGTGAACATCTTCGCCACCTTTGCCGGGAAGAAGGAAGGGGACGTGGACCAGTCCCGCATCATCGTCCCCAACGCGAAGGTCATCGACGTCGGCCGGATCACCGCCCTCAAGCCCGACAAGGACGACCGGGGCAGCGGACTCACCCAAGCCGTGCCGATCACCTTCGCCCTCAACACCACGGATGCCCAGCGTCTGGCATACGCCGAGTCCTTCGCCGAACACGTCCGCCTGGCACTCCTCGGCAATGGCAGCCCCACCACGCTGCGCCCGGGAGACGGCACCTACAGCCTCGACGAAGACAAGAACAAGTGAGGGCTGTATGACCACGCGAATCATCCCGGCCGTCGGCGACGCCGATGCCGCCCGATCCATCGCCACCCTGCTCAGCCAGCTCCCGGACGCGGAGCCGGCCAGCCCGGTGGGCGACTCGACCACGCTCCTCGACACACTGGCCCGACTGGCCGGCGAGTCGATCGACGAGTTGCCCGAGGTCGTCCTTGTGCACGAGCGGATCGGACCGGTACCGGCGCTCGAGGTGATCCGGGAAGTGGCACTGCGCTTTCCGGCGGTCGGGGTCGTGCTCATCACGACCGATGCCAGCCCCGGGCTGTTCTCGGCGGCCATGGATTCGGGTGCGCGAGGTCTGATCGGACTGCCACTGAGTTACGAGGAGCTGGTCACCCGGGTCCAGGCGGCGGCCGGCTGGTCCGTCGGCGTACGCCGCCACCTCGGGCAGGGTACGGAGGTCTTCTCCGGTCCGGGTGGCACAGTCGTCGCCGTCGCGGGCGGCAAGGGGGGCGTCGGCACCACCCTGATCGCGGTCCAACTGGCCCTGGCGGCACAGGCATCGGGCCACCACACCGCGCTCGTCGACATGGATCTGCAGGCCGGTGACATCGCCTCCTATCTGGATGTGCAGTTCCGTCGCTCCATCGTGGACCTGGCGGGCATCCAGGACATCTCGCCCCGCGTGCTCCAGGACGCGGTCTTCCACCACGAGACCGGGCTCGGCCTGCTGCTCGCTCCCGGCGAGGGCGAGCGCGGCGAGGAAGTCACCGACCGGGTGACACGACAGGTCGTCAGCGCGCTGCGCCAGCGCTACCAGGTCGTGGTCATCGACTGCGGCTCACAGATGAGCAGCGCCAATGCGACCGCCATCGAGATGGCGGAGAAGGCGGTGCTGGTGACGACCCCGGACGTGGTCGCGGTGCGCGGCGCCAAGCGCATGGTCCGGCTCTGGGACAGGCTCCAGATCCGCAAGGCGGAGGAGACCGTCACTCTCGTCAACCGGCATATACGCAACACCGAGATCCAGCCGGCGCTGATCGAACGGATCACCGGCACCCGGGTGGCCTCGATCGCCGTCCCGTCGAACTTCAAGGAGCTCCAGGGCGCGGTCGACTCCGGCCGGATGCAGGACCTGGAGGCCAAGAGCACCGTCAAACAGGCGCTGTGGGGCCTGGCCGGAGAGCTCGGCCTGGTGAAAACGGCGGAGAACGAGGGCACGGGCAGGGCCAGGGGCGGCAGGGCCGCGAACGACCGGGGGTCGCTCGCTTTCGGACGCCGTTCACGTGGCGACGCATCGAGTGACGGGAAGTGAGGGGCAGGAGGATGAGAACCAACTGGCCCGGAAAGCATGTACGGGTCGGCGGGCGGGCCCGAAAACGGGGACTCGCCGGCGACCGCGGCCAGATAGCCGTCGAGTTCATCGGCATGCTGCCGATCATTCTCATCACGTGTGTGCTGCTCTGGCAGGCCGTGCTGTTCGGATACGCGTACACCCTGGCGGGCAATGGCGCGGACCGGGCGGCGCACGAGGCAGGCGTCACCTACGGACAGCTGGACACGGCAGCACAGTGCAACGAGGGCGCGCGCCTGGGCGTGGCCGACCCGGACTACGAGTTCAGCGAGAACTGCAGTCCGGATCTGGCGCACAACACCATGCGGGCGAGCGTCGGGGTGAAGGTCCCGGTGCTCATACCGGGCCTGATCGACTTCTCGTTCGGCACGGTGACCGGCAAAGCCAGTTCGCCGCTGGAGGGCTGAACCGATGACCAGGCGCAGAGACGACAGGGGCGCGACCGCGGTCGAGTACATCGGATTCCTGCCGATCCTGATTCTCATCGGGATCTGCCTGCTGCAGTTCGGTCTTGCCGCGTACGCGATGCAGCAGGCCGGCACCGCCGCCCGCACCGCCGCCCGTATCGGATCTCAGAGCAATGACGCCGCGGCCAAGGCGGCGGGCGAGGCGGCCGTCAGCGACCTCCTCCAAGAGGGCACCGACGTCGACATGAGCGGCGGTTCCACCGATGACGCCAAGGCGACGGCCACCGTTCGGATTCCCTCGGTCATTCCGGGCTTCTCGTTCGACCCGGTGAAACGTACGTCCATCATGCCGCGCGACTGACGAACAGACCCGCACAGCGAAGGAGTGGGAGTACTGATGAGCCTTCTGGAGCGCCGAGGCGCCCCCGAGGAGAACGGCGGGAACCGCGAAGACGGTCATCTCGTCGCGACCTACCGGGCGAAGCTGCTTCAGGAGATCGACCTCGCGGAGATGTCGGCGCTCGCCGCGGTGGAGCGCCGCGTCCGGCTGGAGCGCGTACTCGGCCACATCATCAGCCGCGAAGGTCCCGTCCTCTCCACCGTCGAGCGCGCTCAGCTGATCCGGCGGGTCGTCGACGAAGCCCTCGGCCTCGGCATCCTCGAACCCCTTCTGGAGGACGCGTCGGTTTCCGAGATCATGGTCAACGGCCCGGACCAGATCTATGTGGAGCGCGGTGGCCGGGTCGAGCAGCTCCCGATGCGGTTCGCCTCCAACGACCAGTTGATGCAGACCATCGAACGCATCGTCTCCACCGTCAACCGCCGGGTGGACGAGTCGAATCCGATGGTCGACGCCCGCCTTCCCAGCGGCGAGCGCGTCAACGTGATCATCCCTCCGCTGTCGCTGACCGGCGCCATCCTCACCATCCGACGCTTCCCCAGAGCCTTCACCCTGCGGGAGCTGATCGGGCTCGAGTCGCTCGACGAGCCGATGCTCTATCTGCTCTCGGCGCTGGTGCAGTCCAAGATGAACATCATCGTTTCCGGCGCCACCGGTACCGGTAAGACCACACTGCTCAACGCCCTGTCCGGGCTGATTCCCGAGGGCGAGCGTGTCATCACCATCGAGGACTCGGCCGAGCTGCAGCTGCAGCAGTCGCATGTGATCCGTCTGGAGTCCCGCCCTCCGAACGTCGAGGGCAAGGGGCGGATCACCATTCGCGACCTCGTACGCAACTCGCTGCGTATGCGCCCGGATCGCATCATCGTCGGCGAGGTCCGCGGCGGCGAAACTCTTGACATGCTCCAGGCGATGTCGACCGGTCACGACGGCTCCCTCGCCACCGTCCACGCCAACAGTGCCGAGGACGCGCTGATGCGGCTGCAGACCCTCGCCTCGATGTCCGAGGTGGAAGTCCCCTTCGCCGCCCTGCAGGACCAGATCAACTCCGCCCTCGATGTCATCGTGCAGCTCACCCGCCATGCAGACGGCTCCCGGAAGATCACCGAGATCGCGATTCTCGACTCGCACGGTCGCGAGCCCTTCAAGATCGTCTCGGTGTGCCGCTTCCTGGCCCAGCCGATGGAAACAGACGGAAAGATCCACGGGCACTTCGAGTACTGCCCGCTGACCCGCCGGGTCGCCGACCGCCTCTACATGGCCGGCCAGCCCGTCCCTCAGGCCTTCGGTATCGCACAGTCCGACGAACAACTCGCCTCCAGAGAAGCCAAGTAGCGAGTAGGTGCCAGGAAATGAATCGACTGGATCAGCTGACGATCGGCGCCACACTGCTCTTCAGCGCGCTCCTGATCGCGGGCGTCCATACCTACGCGTCGGGCAAGGCCCAGCGCGCGGCGCTGGAACAGCGCCTGTCGTCGACGCAGCAGATCACGACGACCGGGCGGCGGCGCCGCTTCAGGGGCTTGGACCGCAGGCTGCGGCAGACCGGCTTGGGCAAGAAGATCGAGCGACGGCTCGCCGCCACGGGCCTGGATCTCACCCCGGGAGAGTTCTTCGTCTACATGGTCGCCGCCGTCGCCGGGTTCTGGCTCCTCGCCAGCTCGATACTCGCTTCCTTCTTCGGCCCGATCGCGGGACTGATTGCGCTCTGGTCCGCGTTCGCCTTCCTCAACTGGCAGCGCCAGAAGCGCATCGAGAAGTTCATCAACCAGCTGCCCGAGCTCTCCCGCATCATCGCCAACGCCACTCAGGCGGGCCTCGCCCTGCGGATGGCGATCAGCCTCGCCGCCGAAGAGCTGGAGGAGCCGGCCGGAGACGAACTGGCCAAGGTCGCCAACGCCCTCGCCCTGGGCCACTCCATCGACGACGCTCTCGGCGAACTGGCGGACCGGTTGCCCTCCCGCGAATTGGTCGTTCTTGTCACGACCCTCGTTCTCTCGAACCGCTCCGGTGGTGCCATCGTCAGCTCCCTGCGCAACCTCACGGAGACGCTGGAAGAGCGCAAGGAGACCCGGCGCGAGGTCAGGACCCAGCTCTCTCAAGTGACGCTGACCGCCTACATCGTCCCCGGGATGGGCCTCGCGATGCTGATGCTCATGGACAGCGTCTGGAACGGCGCGCTGGACAAGATCACCGGCAACACGCTGGGGCAGGCGGTCGTCCTGCTCGCCCTGGGCCTGTATCTCGTCGGCTTCTTCCTCGTCCGTCGCCTGGCCAAGATCGAAGTCTGAGGAGGCGCCATGGATCTGCTGCTCGCACTCGCCGCAGGGCTCTGCGTAACCGGCATCTTCTACGGGATCAGGCTCTACCGCGCCGATGCCAAGCTGCCGACGGATCTCGCCCTCGCCCTCGAAGTGGGCTCCACCCGCACCAGCGCCGTGGGCGGCGGCATCGACCGCCTCGGCATGCGCTATGCGCCCGCGGTGCTGCGGATGATGGGCCCCAAGCGAGTGAACAAGCTGCGGGAGAGGCTCGACAAGGCGGGCAATCCGGGCGGTCTGACCGTCGACCGCTATGCGGCCCGACGTGCCGTCTACGGATTCATCGGTGCGTTGGGGGCGTTCGCCCTGCTCATCAACGCCCATCCTTTTCTCGCCCTGCTGTTCGTGGCTTTCGGCATCTGGTGGGCGGAGGTCGGCATCTGGGCGGCCACCCGCGCGCGCAAGGCCGCCATCGAGCGCACGCTCCCGGACTTCCTCGATGTGCTGGCGGTCGTCGTCTCCGCGGGCCTCGGCTTCCGCCAGGCACTCGACCGGGTGGCGGAACGGTACCGGGGGCCATGGGCCGATGAACTCAAGATCACGCTGCGCCAGATGGACATGGGTGTCAGCCGTCGCGACGCCTTCGAGCAGCTGCGCAAGCGCAACGCCTCCGAGCAGGTCGCCCAGTTCGTCACCGCGCTCCAGCAGGGCGAGGAGCTCGGCGCGCCCATCGTCGACACCCTGATCGCCATTGCCAACGACATGCGCCGTACGGACGCCCAGAACGCCCGCCGCAGAGCGTCCAAGGCCGTCCCGCAGGCGACGGGCATCGTGACCATGCTCATGGTCCCGGCCACCATCCTGCTGATCGGAGCCGGCATGTTCCTCGGCTCGGGCATGAGCATCGGCGGATGAGCAGCGGATCCCGAGGAAGGGGGAAAGGCACATGGTGCTTCACCCGGTGTCCACCGGACCGGCCGGCATCGTGACGGCGGACGGCCTGCTCGGCGTGGCAACCGGCGACGCCGCCCCTGCCGAACCCGCGCTCAAGATTCAGCTGAGCGCGCTGCAGGCCATGTGCCGGCAGGTCTTCGGATTCCGGCTGGCGATGATCGCGCTGGCCACCCCGTTCGCCATCATGGGTACGGCATCGGGCTGGCCGACCCTCCTGGTCGGCATCGCGATCCTGGTCACCTTCATGGGGTCGTACGTCCTCTTCCGCGACTGGGAGCGCTTCGGCCCGCTGCTGCTGCGGCACCCGTGGCTGCTCGGCATCGACGCCTTCTTCGGCGCGCTGCTGCTGATCACCGCGACCCCGGCCAGCCCGCTGAGCTACGTCACCATCTGCACGCCGCTGCTGGCGGGACTTGTCTACGGCTGGCGGGGCGCCGGTGTCTTCGCCGCACTGACCATCCTGATCATCTTCGCCGCCTATGGAGCCAACACCGAGCTCAGGGTCTCGATCGCCGGCTCCACGCTGCTGCCGGGCCTGTGCGCCGTGCTGGGCGCGGTCGGAGTCAGCCTGCGCCAGCTGATGCTCCGCTTCGGCACGGCGACCCAGGCGCTCAGCGACGTACGCTCACGGCTCGCGGTGACCGAGGCCGTCGAAGGTGAACGTGCCCGACTGGCGCGGGAGATGCACGACTCTGTCGCCAAGACCCTGCACGGCGTCGCGATGGCCGCCGACGGCCTGGCGTCCTCCGCCGACCGGATGGACCCGCTCACCGTCAAGCACCAGGCCGGCATGGTCGCCAGATCCGCCCGCCGTGCCGCCGCCGAGTCCCGTGAGCTGCTCTCCGACCTGCGCCGTCAGACCGACCTCGGCGCCACCGGGGTGGATGTCGTCGCCGAGCTCGGCGCCCGTACTGATGATTTCGCCCGGAAGACCGGACTGCGGGCCACCTGGCGCACCCTCGGTGACGCCCCCGTCCCCGATGTCCCGCACGCGGTCGCCCGCCACCTGCTGACCATCGCGTCCGAAGCGATGGAGAACGCCCATCGCCATGCCCGACCCACCTGCCTCGACGTGTCCGTGGGCGTCGTGGACGGAGCCTTACGGATCAGTGTCTACGACGACGGGCGCGGTCTGCCGCCCGGTACGTCGCTCGACGACCTCAGAAAGGCGGGTCACTTCGGACTCGTCGGCATGGTCGAGCGCGCGGCCGGAATCGGCGCCCGTATCCGCATCGGACGTGGACGGGCGACCAGAGGAACCGAAGTCCGCCTCGAGATCCCCGTCACTGCCCTACTGCCCAGCGGCCTGCCGGCCGCCGTACACCCATTGCCCACGAGCCGGCCGGTCCCGACCGACAACAGTCCCCACACACTCTGAAAGGAGGCCGCACCATGCCGGACGATTCGTCGTACACATCCGGACAGCGGACGCCGAGGTCGCACGTGTCCCAGCACACGTCGTCGCACAGCACACCCATCCGCTCCGAGCACACTCCTGCCCAAGTGCCACTTCCCCCGCCGGCCGCAGCATCCGGAGGGTTCCCCGCCCTCCCCACTCCGGCGGCACCGGCACCGTTGCGGGTCGTCGTCGCCGATGACAACCCGGTAGTACGGGCCGGGCTCCAAGTACTGCTCTCCGGCCGCGAGGACATCGCGGTCGTCGCCGAGGCCGCCGACGGACGGCAGGCCTATGAGATGGCCCAGCAACACCGCCCGGACGTGGTTCTGCTCGATGTGCGGATGCCCGGCGTCGACGGGATCTCCGCGCTGCCTCATCTGGTGCGTATCGCGCCGGTGATGATGCTGACGTACAGCCGTGAGAGCGAGATCGTGCAGGAGGCGCTGCGCCTGGGGGCGGGGGGCTACCTGGTCCACGGGGAGTTCAGCGCGGACCAACTCGTCGACGCCGTGCGGGACACAAGGCAGGGCAGGGCCCACTTCACGGCCACCGCCGCCAACGCCCTGCTGGCCCATATGCGGGGCGAACCCGCGCCGGCGGAGCCGCATCCGTTACCGGAGGGGCTGGGGCAGGCGTTCACCGCCGGTGCTCCGTATGGAGGGGGTCAGAGTGCTCCGCAGACCCCCGATGGTGCGAATGCACACACTGAAGCGCCGCGAGTGGATCCGTACTGGAGTCCCAACTCCGGTCACCTGCCCGGCTCCTATGTATCAAACTCATTGCAGTCGCTGCATGACTCTTCGCGTATGCAATCGAATGTGGGAGAGTCTTCGGAAGCGCGGCATGCAACGGGCCACGACTCGCCTCAGCAGGCGGGATCCAGGCCGAAGTTCGGGCTGAGCTCGAGGGAGGCTGAGGTGATGGACCTGATCGCGTCGGGCATGACCAATCAGCAGATCGCTGCCACCTGCTTCATCAGCGAGAAGACGGTCAAGAACCACATCAACCGCATCTTCGCCAAGCTGCACAGCGCCAGCCGCAGCGAAGCCATCGCGGTATGGCTCGGCATCGCACGGGGATACGGCGGCGGTGCGCCGAGGGGGGCGGTCGGCCATGGCTGACAGGGCCACGACGCGCGATGCGGACCTTCGGACCCACCCTCCGAACGGCCGGGCCCAGCCTTCCCTTTGGGCCTTGGATTGGGCCCTGGGACCCTCTGTCGGAGCCATCGGTCCGGCGTACGTTTCTCGTGTCGAAAGCGGCACCGGCCAGGAGGAAGCCGGTAACGCGAAAGGCGCTCAGGAGACATACGAACCGGCCGGTGTGCGGCCGGCCGGACCCGGAGGGGAACACCATGTCGAAGGACCTCGCGCTCAAGGCCGCCGTTGCGACGCAGCTTCGTGTGAGCGGCTGGAAGAACACAGCGATCGAGCGCATGAGCCGCAGGGCCGACCAGGGTCAGACCTCGGTCGAGTACATCGGCATGCTGGTGGCGGTCATCGCGATCATCGCAATCATCGTGACGATGAAGCAGGACATCGGCCAGGCGATCGGCAACAAGATCAAGGACGTGATCGGCACCTCCGGCAAGTAGGACTATTCGCTGGAGTGCTCACCAGGCATCGCGAGGCAGGGCAGGCTTTCCCCATCTACATCACGGTGGTGGCGGGCCTGCTCTTCCTCGCGTTCGCGTATTTCGTGGTCGGCGAGTACGCCGATCAGCGAAATGGCGCCCAGGGTGCTGCCGACGCCGCCGCGCTGGCCGCAGCCCAGGACGCACGGGATCAGATCGTGGAAGAGCTGCTCGGACCGAAGCTGCCGGAGAACTGGGCGGAGCTCATCCTCGGCAGGGGATTCGAAACCGGCGCCGCATGCGACATCGCCGACGACTACGCGCAGAAGAACGACTCGGACAGTAACGGCTGCCATCCCTATTACGGGCAGTACTGGGGGTTCACCGTCGGAGTCGAAACGAAGAAAACCATCGGCGATTCGGTGATCCCGGGTACGGCGGACAAGAAGGGCGAAGCAAAGGCCAGGGCCGTCGTTGTGCCCGAATGCTCGTTGAGCGGGGCGAAGCTCGACTGCGACGGCATGGCTTCGTTGATCGACCCGGACGACCTCGGTAGCGTGCCGGACCTGGCTGATCTCTTCACCGTTCGTCTGATCGACGCGAACTGACCGAGTGACAACTAGCAGAGGAATGCAGTGATGAGCATGCGGCAGATCTCACAGGCGCGCAGGGCGGCGGCGGCCGTCACCGCGGCGGTGGCGCTCACTTTCGCGCTGGCCGCATGTGGCAGCGACGGTGACAAACCCGACCAGGCATCCAAGGCCGGCCAGTCGTCGGCTCCGGACAACGGGGGCGCGGTCGATCAAGGGGGCAAGGGAAACCCCGGCAGTGCGAATCCACAGCCGGACAAGGTCCTCACCACGCTCAAGGGCCAGGACGGTATGGAGCTGGACATCACCGCTGCGGTCCGCGACTCCGGCGGGTTTGTGACGGTCCAGGGGAACATGCGGAACACCGCAGATGCCGATTTCAACCACACCTCCGACTGGTCCGGGTCCGAGCTCGAGATCAAGCAAGCGGTCGGCGGCGGCTCAGTGGCCGGCGCTACGCTGGTGGACGCCAAGGAGAAGAAGCGCTACTACGTGCTGAGGGACACCGAGAACAGGCCGCTGGTCACCACACTCAGCAGCGTCAAGGCCAAGACGTCGACTCCCGTGTTCATGCAGTTCCCGGCGCCGCCGGAGACCGTTAATCAAGTGACGTTCTCGCTGCCTACCTTCCAGGCCGTGACGCTCCGGCTCGGAAGCGAGTGAGGATATGCCAGTCCTTTCAGCTTTCGTGCGCGGCAGGGCCGTGTTCATCGGCTCCATCGCCCTCGCTCTGACCGTCGTTGCCGTCCCGTCGGCAGGCGCCGACGACGGACCGCGCCCCAAGGCCACCTCCGTGTACAAGGGGAAGGTCGACGTCAGCGACCCCGACCTCAAGATGGTCGACGGAGCGACGCTCGCTCCGGGCAAGGTTCTGGAGATCAAGCAGGTCGTCGGTGACGAGGCGGGCGACCAGCAACGTGAGGATTCGAATTCCGAGGTCAAGTTCAGCCTGCAGGCCGAAGTCCTCTTCGGCAAGGACAGCGCCGAACTGAGCAGCGATGCCAACTCCCGTATCAAGGCGATCGCCGAAGAGATCAAGAAACAGAACGCGACGAAGGTCCGGGTGTTCGGTTTCACGGACGATCTGGGGTCGGCGGCACACGGAGATCTGCTCTCCAAGCAACGCGCCGACGCGGTGCACGGGGTTCTCTCCAAGGAACTCGCCGCTGTAGGCATCACCTATGAGATCCGGGGATACGGCGAGCAGTTCCCGATCGCGGAGAACACCTCCGAGGAAAACCGCAGGAAGAACCGGCGCGTGGAGGTCTCGTTCCCGCGCGGCACGGCTTCGTAGTCTCCTGGTTCTGGATCACTTCGCTGATGTGAGCGCGCAGTGGGCCCCGCCGCAGTCTTCTTTGCGGCGGGGCCCACTGCTTGCGCCCGCACAAGGTGAGCCCGACTTTGGGTCCTGGGGCCCACGACTGCACACGCACCCGGCCCTAGCGTCGTGTGCATGTCGCGTATGGGGGTTGTGCGTCAGCTTCGCCGGCGGGTGCGTAGGTTATTGCCGCGTACGGATGCCCGGGCATTGGGGCTGCGGAAGTCGCAGTCGGGGCAGACCGCGGTGGAGTACATCGGTCTGGTCGTAGTGGTGATCGCGATCATCGGTGCGCTGGTGGCGACCGGTGGTGTGCCCGAGGTGGGCAAGGCTCTCGGGAACAAGATTTGCCAGGCGGTCGGCGGTAGTTGTGGTGTCGACGGCGGGGGAGACCCCCAGGCACAGGGCGATCAGGACGACCAGGGCGGGCAGAACGATCCGAGCGATCCCGCCGGCACCGGCGATCCCGCTTCCGACGACGACGGTGGTCAGAAGACACAGACCCAGCTCGACTACGACAAGGCGCTGAAAGAGCTCCAGGACGCCCAGAGCGCGGAGAAGTCCGACCAGGACAAGGCGATAGAGGCCGCGAAGGAGCTCGCGAAGATCCTCGCCGAGGAACTCGGCATCACCGACGCCCTCAATTGCATCACCAAGGGGGACATGGGCGCCTGTACCGAGACGCTCATCAATGTGCTCCTCAGCCTTATCGGCGGTGCGGTCGGGAAACTCGCCGCGAAGTACGGCGCGCCATGGAAATGGAAGAAGGCCGTCGGGCTCGTCAGGAAGCTCAAGAAGCACGGTGGAGACCTGTACGACGCCCTGAAGGGGCTCATCAACAACCGCAAACGCGTAAGCGACGCCGAGAAGAAGCTCGCCGACGCGAAGAGGAAGCTCGACGTCGAGAAGAAGAAACCAAAGGACGGCGAGAAGAAGCCGGACGACAAGCCGAGGACGTGCCCGCGGCACAGCTTCCCGCCCGGTACGCCCGTGCTGCTCGCCGATGGGCGTCGCATGCCCATCGAGAAGGTACGCACCGGCGACCGGGTCGAGGCCACCGACCCGTACACCGGGAAGACCGCGACGCGCCTCGTGACGAACACCATCACCACCTACGACGACAAGGAATTCACCCGGCTCACCGTGCGTACGAGGTCCGGTACCGCAGTGGTCGAGGCAACCGATACCCACCCCTTCTGGCTCACCGGGCAGCGGCGCTGGGCGGACGCCGGCGACATCAGGGCCGGAGACGGGCTGCGCGCGCTGGACGGCACGGAGCTGAAGGTGCTCACCACACGTCGCTACACCGAGCGCCGAACGACCCATGACCTGACCGTCGCTCAGACCCACACCTATTACGTGCTCGCCGGGCGGACGCCCGTTCTGGTGCACAACGAGGACCCGACCGGCTGCGGTCCGCTCGACGGTAAGCGTGAGTACGACGTGTACGATCCAAATACCAAAAACAGGATTACCGATATCGACCACATCGATGGTGGAGTCCTGTGGGAAGAGAAGAGCGCACTCTTCGGTGACGAGTCGTGGCTCACCAAGCAGGTGGACGGAAAGCTTGCGAAGTACCTGGAAGCCCGTAGGCATATGGAGGGGTACGAACAGGCCCCCATTGGATTCAGGTTCACGAATCCCAGGGTCGACCCTCGATTCCGTGCCGCACTCGAGCAGCGCATTCAGAAGCTCAGGGACGAGAATCCCGGGCTGGACATCAGGCTGGAGTTCACGGAATGAGCTACTACTTCGAAATCTCCGGTGAAACCGTCTGGGATCCGGCCCTGCGTATCGCGAAGTGGTACCTCGCTCTCGCCGAGAGCACGGCGGAGCTGATGCAGGTGCCGACCGGTCTCACGCCGTCCGAGCAGGACACGTGCGAGATCGACCCGACGGCGTTCCAGGGCTTCGTCGAGGGCCTGTACGAGGTCTACTTCTCGACCCGTCACCCGGTTCAACACGGCCTGATCAAGGGCCTGTTGCTTGCCTCGCTGGTGGTGCTGGAGCGCACGGGTACCGTCATCCGGCCGAAGACCGAGGCGGAGAAGCCGTTGTGGGAGGAGAAGCAGGCGCTGGCGCGGTCGATGTAAGCGGCCCGCAGGTCTGAAACAGTTGCCGGAGCCGTCCCGCGGGGGGAAGGGCTGACCGTCCCCTGGAAGGGAGTTGAGGGTGACAGTGCCCTTCGGGAAACGGCTGCGGGCCCAGTTGGGTGCGCCACGCAGGGCCCGGCTGCTCGACAGCAGCCCGCGTTCCGCCGTCTGGCAGGTCGAGCTGGGTGACGGTACGCCTGCCGTCGTGAAGCAGCTGGTGGCCGGCGCGGAGGCCGATGAGCGGTACGGGCGGGAGGTGGCCGCGCTGCGGCTTGCCGCGCGGGTCCGGCCGGCCGTTGTGCCGCGGGTGCTCGGCGTGGACGCCGACGAGCGGGTGGTCGTCCTGGAGTACGTGGAGAACGGGCGGGCGCGCCAGGGGTGGGAGGTCGAGTACGCGGCTGGGCTCGCCCGCCTGCATGCGGCGGCGAGCGGGAGCGAGGGCGAGGGCGGGGAGGGGCTGCCGGCTTGGGTCGGGCCCGCTGCGGGTGATGTCGGCTCGTTTCTCGGCTTCGCGCAGGCGCTCGGTGCCGGCGTTCCGGACGGTGTCGAGGACGAACTTCACCAACTGCTGCCAAGACTTGGCAAGTTGAACGGGCCGCGTGCGCTGCTGCACGGAGATCCGTGCCCCGGCAATGATCTGCCCACCCCGGACGGCATACGTTTCATCGACTTCGAGCAGGCCTGCCTCGGCAATGGCCTCATGGAACTCGCGTATCTCCGCATCGGCTTCCCCACCTGCTGGTGCGTGACCGCCGCTCCCGAACCGCTGCTGGCCGAAGCCGAGGCGGCGTACCGCACCGCCTGGCGGGCGGCGACCGGTGCGGAAGTCGAGGGCGAGCTCGTCGATGCCTGCGCGGGGTGGCTGATCCGGGGCGACGCGCTGGTCCAGCGCGCGCACCGGGGGCATGTCGACCAGCTGGCCCGGGTTCTGGACGAGGACTGGGAGTGGGGGACGGTGAGCGCGCGGGAGCGGTTGCTGCACCGGCTCGGGGTCGTGGCGCGGATGGCCGACGGGAGCGAATCCCTGGGCGGGTTCGGCCGGCTCAGCGCCGATGTGCGGCGGCGCATGCTCGAACGCTGGCCTGCGCTGAAAGCGGCGCCGGAACGGCGGCCGTAGAGACCGCAGTAGAGGCAGCCGATTGGGTCCGTGGGCCCATGCGAGGGCGCGAACACCGCTGTTAGCGTGCGTCAACGGCACCATTCACACCGGCGGGACGGGACACGGATGAGGCGGCAGCGCACGGCAGCGGCGGCAGCGGTCCTCGCCCTTGCGGCGGGGCTTACGGCGGCCTGCGACGGAAAGAGCGGGAACAGCGGAGACAACGCCGCCCACGCCTCGAAACCGACGCCGGCGCAGAAGACCACTGCCTCCGCGACGCCCCCTCCCGAAGCCCCCCGCGCTCCCCAAAAGGACCTCTCCCAAGCCGACTTGGAGAAGGCGGTCCTCGCCAAGGGTGATGTGTCCGGCTTCAACGTCGGGCCGATGGACTCTCCGCCGCTCCAGGGTGAGACCGCCGACAAGACCGAGTGCATCCCGATCACTGCCGTCATCAACGGCAAGCCGGAGCCCGTCGCCCAGGCCTCCGTGTACCGGCAGCTCACCGGCGCCAAGGACGGCAGGCCCGCCGTCTCCGAATTCCTCACCGTCCATGGGGCGCAGGGTGCGGCGACGGTGCTCAGTCGGCTGCGGACCGCCGTCGAGGCGTGCGAGGGCGGCTTCAAGGCGAGCGGCGGCGAGGGGCCGTCGACGTACAAGAGCGTAAAGACGCTGCCTGTCGCCAAGGTCGGGGACGACGCGTTCGCCTACCAGGTGACGGGCGACTTCGAGGGCGACTCCGTACCGCTGGTCTTTCAGGTCGTACGCTCCGGCGGCACGCTGGCCACCTTCTACACCGCGAACCTCGAGGGGCCCCAGACCCCGACGATTCCGCCGGCTCTGCTCGCCGCCCAGATCGCCAAGCTCAAGTAGCGGCCAACGCGGCCGTAGCAACCACAGCGGCCGGAACGGTCGGCTTCAGGGCTCGATCGTCAGCTGTACGCCCGGGCTCACGCCCCAGCCCGCCATCGCTCCTGCCTCCGACTCCAGCACATGGCGCGCGCCGAACCGCGGCTTGCCGAGCCTGCCCGGCTTCATCGTGTGGACGTCCACGACCCTCAACTCCTTGTCCAGATACGCCACATCGATCGTGAAGCGCATCCTGAAGGTGTGCACGCTGTTGCACGGGGTCAGCAGGATCGCGCCCTCGATACCGTCCCGCCCCAGCAGCCCGCGCCGCCGCGTCCCGTACGAGGCCGCGATCTCCACCGGAATCACCGGAATCACCGGAATCACCGGAATCACGGGAATCGCCGAAACCGGCGGTGTCACCGGCTCCGCGGCCGCCCCGTCCCGCTCGGCGATCCTCAACGACCCAGTGCCATTCCGCCATTGACGCCTTCCGCCCATGGCCCTAGACCGTAGCGCCCGACGCCCGGCCATGAACCCCGGATCACCAGGAGTGGGCCCCGGGCCCATGACCCGACGCGCCGAGCCCCATATGATCGCTGCCGTGTACGCCACGCTGATCGCCGTCGCCGCCTTCTGGGGTGCCGCCGCCGGGTTGCTCGTCCCGCGCGCCGCATACCGGCTCTCCGTCGAGCCGGAGGAGGCGTGGCGCGACACCTGCCCCGCCGGGCACTCCTTCGCCGGGCCCGTGCAGGGCTGGCTCGGTGGTGCGCGGTGCGTGCCCTGCGGCGCGGCGATAGCCACGACCCAACGCCACCTGCAAGTCCCTCTTGTCCCTCTCGTCACCGCTCTCTCCTGCGCCGCCCTCGCCGCCGCCACCGGCCCCCGCCCCGAACTGGCCGTCTGGCTGCTGCTCGCGCCCTTCGCCGTGCTTCTCGCCCAAGTCGACCGCAGCGTCCACCGCCTGCCCGACCAGCTGACCCTCCCGCTCGCCGCCGCGGCCGCCGTGCTTCTCGGGCTCGCCGCGCTGCTCCCCGCCGACGCCGGCTCCTGGCCGACCGCGCTGCTCGGCGGACTCGTCCTCGGCGCCGCCTACTTCGTGCTCTTCCTGATCCACCCGAACGGCATGGGCTTCGGCGACGTCAAACTCGCCCTCTCGCTCGGCGTCGCCCTCGGCTGGTACGGCTGGACGGTCCTCTTCACCGGAGCCTTCGCAGGCTTTCTGCTGGGTTCGCTGTACGGGGTCGCACTGATGGTCCTCCGACGCGCGAACCGTAAGACCGCGATCCCGTTCGGGCCGTTCATGATCGTGGGCGCGCTGGCCGGGCTGCTGCTCGGCGGCCTCGCGGCGGGCTGAGACGGCCGGCCTCAACGCCTCGCGGCGCACATGCGTTTGCGCACATTCGTCGGCGCAGATATGTACAAGACACGACCCGTCCTGCCCGCGAAAATCGTTCGCATGGATTCCATTGACGCGAAGCCGGTCAACCTCACCGAAGCCCTCGCCACGTTCGACGATGTCTACAGCCCCCGCATCGTGGCCCGGATGAACGACTACGACGTACGGATCGCCCACACCGCCGGAGAGCACATCTGGCACGTCCATGAGGACACCGACGAGTTCTTCCTCGTCCTGGACGGCCGTTTCGACATCGCGCTGCGCGCCGCCGACGGGACCGAGTCCACCGTCGAGCTCCACAAGGGCGACACCTTCGTCGTGCCGAAGGGCGTCGAGCACAAGCCCTCGTCGCCCGGCGGCTCGATCCTCATGTTCGAGCCTTCCGGTACGAAGTCGACGGGCGACCGGCACGACGGCGAGATCCCCGACCACGTCGACAGCACCACCGGGCACGCCTTGTCATGAGAGCGCGTACGGTGACGAGCTCGTCGCCCAGGCGGAAGCCGTCTCCGCCGACGGCCGGGACTTCTCCTGAGCGGATGCGGTCGGAGGGGCCCTTCATCGCCACGACGACGCGCTTCCTCATCGAGGCGGTCAAGCCGTCCGGCGTCAGGATGCCCATCTAGCATCGGGGCGTATGCGGACATTCTCTGACAATGCGGTGATTCGGCGAGGCGTACTGCGGTCCCTCATCCCCGCTCCGGCGCCAAAACCCCGATCGCGCTCCACTGCCCGTTTCCCCGCCGCCCTCCTCCCCTGGAGCTGGGCGGCGGTGCTCTTTCTGCTCTACGCCACCGTCGCCGTACGCCGTCATATGCTGCTCCGCACCACCGGCTACGACCTCGGTATCTTTGAGCAGGCCGTACGCGCCTACTCCCAACTGCGGCCGCCGATCGTCCCCCTGCGCGGCGACCACTTCAATCTGCTCGGCGACCATTTCCATCCCGCGCTCGCCGTCCTCGCCCCGCTCTACCGCCTCTGGCCGTCGGCCCTCTGTCTGCTCCTCGCCCAGTCGGCGCTGCTCGCCCTCGCTGTCGTACCGCCGGCCCGCTGGGCGCTGCGGGAGCTCGGGCGCCGCCCGGCGCATGTCGTCGCCGTCGGCTATGGGCTGAGCTGGGGCATCGCCTCAGCCGCCGCCTTCGACTTCCATGAGGTCGTCCTCGCCGTACCGCTGCTCTCCTTCGCGCTGGAGGCCCTCGGCCGCCGCCGCTGGGGCCCCGCCGTCGCCTGGGCGGCTCCGCTCGTCCTGATCAAGGAGGACCTGGGCTTCACGCTCGCCACTCTCGGCTGTTACGTCGCCTGGAAGGGCCCGCGCCGTCTCGGGGTCGTCACCGCCGCGGCCGGTCTGCTCGCCTCGGCCGTCGAGATCAAGCTCCTGCTGCCCGCGTTCAATCCGGCGGGCCAGTATGCGCACGGCGGCAATCTCACAGAGGGCGCGCACAGCTCGCTGCTGTCCACCATCGCCTTCGCCCCGCTCGACGCGCTGCGCCCGGACATCAAGGCCATGACAGTGATCCTGGTCTTCGCCCCGTCCGCGCTGCTTGCGCTGCGCTCACCACTCGCGATCCTCGCCGTGCCCACCCTGACCTGGCGGATGCTGTCGCGGATCGGCTTCCACTGGGGAACGTCCTTCCACTACAGCGCCGTCCTGATGCCCATTGTCTTCGTCGGCCTCATCGACACACTGCGGCAGTGGCGCGGCGTGGACCATCCGCTCGCCGCCCGCCATGTCCGCGCATCGCTGATCACCGTGCTCGCCGTGACCCTCGTCATGCTGCCGTCGTTCCCGCTCGCCCAGCTGGCCCAGCGGGCCACGTGGCGCTCGACACCCCATATCGATGCGGCCCGCTCGTTGCTCGCAAGGATCCCGGACGGGACGACCGTCGCCGCCTCCAACCGCCTTGTTCCGCAGCTCACTTCACGCTGCGAGGTGGTTCTCTTCCCCACGTTCCCGGTCAACGCGCGGCTGTACGAGTACGACAGGACGCGGCTGCCCCAGCCCACCGCCGAGTGGATCATCCATGACAGCAGGGCGCCGGAGGCCTGGCCGTACCCCTCGGGGCACTGGCCCTACCCGCCCGAGCAGCAGGCGGCCGAACTCGACGCCGCGCAGCGCAAGTACGGCTATGAGCGCATCGCCCAGCGTGACGGCGTCACTCTGCTACGACTCAGGCGTGCGGCCCGACCGTGACCTTCCCGACCGTCAACTCCGCCTGTCCTTCCAGCACTTCACCGACCCGCTCCACCTGCTGCTCCAGCTCGCGGTGCCGGGCGGTGCCCAGTGTGTCGCCGATCGGCTCCACCGTGACCGCGATCCGCCGCCCGGACCGCCGCTGGTGCCACACCCCGGCGACAATCCCGTCGACGAGCACCACCGGGAAGTTCCCGGCCTGCCCGCCCGCCAGCGCCCGCTCGTACGCCGGGCCGGGGAAGAGCAGCTCGCGCGGTTGCGAGGCGATGGCGTACGCGTCGAAGTACGGCAGCAGCCGCACACCCCGCGGCGGCTCTTCCGGGAACTCGGTGTCGCCGGCCGTCACCCACGCCCGGCCGCCCTCGAACGCCACCTCCTCGATCCTCCCCTCGCCCGCCGACGCGGCGAACACCTCTGCGGCCCAGCCCTTGGGCGCGGCCAGCCACTTGGCGAAGTGCGCCGGGGTGGCGGGCCCGTACGCGTACAGATAGCGGTGTATGAGCTCCTCCGACGCGGCGGGACCGTCCATCGGCGTGACGTCGGGGCTGGTGTAGGTGGCCTTGCGTCCGCGGTTGGGCGCGAAGCGGAGCGCACCGCGGTGCGCGGCCGTGTGCATCGCCTGCCGCCAGCGTGGCCACTTGCCCTGGAAGGCTTCCATCACCGGGTCCGCGGCCCAGGACCCGGTGCGTTCGACGATCGCCTCGGTCAGCTCGTCGATCGTCAGCTCCGCGCCGGTGAGAGCGTCGCCGACGGCCGCGACGACCTGCTCGGTCTGCTCCGCCGTCATCCGTACGGCGGCGGGCATCGGGCTCGCGCCGGCCGGGATCGCGGACAGTGCACCGGTCCACAGCGGCAGATCGGCCGCCGCCAGCAGATGGACGGTGCCGCGTGGCCCGTATGTCTTCACCAGGCTGCCGTCCGTCCACAGCGCCTCGCGCACGTCGGCCCGCGTCGCACCGCCCTCCAGCCGCAGCGCGACGGACAGTTCGGCGGCGGACAGCACCTGCGCGTGCGCGCCGAGCATCGCGGTGGCGATCTCGGCGGGGGAGGCCTTGGCCGGGGCGGTCAGCCCCTGTCGTGCGAGCCGGCGGGCGTTGGCCTGGGTCCATGTCACACGTCGCGTCGTCATACGGATGACTCTAGGGTTTATATAGGACAGTTTCTGTCCGCATTCGGCCAATCTCTGGGAAGGTCCCTGAGGCAGCCCCTGGGTCAGTCCATGGGCCAGGCGTCAGCTCCCCCACAGTGACGAACTCCCATGGGGCGGATTCTCGCCAATATGTCGAGGGAGCCCGCAGCCTGACGGGCCCTTGCCCTGGCGCGCCGTCAATGTCACGCCTGTGACCGGGGGTCCCTCGTGGGAGGGACGGCCCCCGAGTGTGCGCGTCGGTCCGGAACCAGCCACTTTCCCGGACCGCGCGACGGCCTCCCCGCCGTACGCCGGATTCGGAGCGTAGTTACGGCATGGCATGGCGCTCGGCGGACTAACGAAGGGTTATGGTGGAAACCCCCCCTCGGGCCGGTCCGTATCCCCCCCCCACGGACCGGCCCGTTTTATTTCTCCGGCTGTTTCTCCGGGGGACGGCTCAGCTCCGCCCGGCCCAGATGTTGGTGCCCTCGGTGTCCACCGCGAAGCTGTCGATCTCCTTCAACTCCTCGTCGCTCAGGGCCGGTCCGGCCAGCGTCGCGACGTTCTCCTCGAGCTGCTTCACACTGGAGGCGCCGATCAGGGCGGAGGTCATCCGCTCGTCCCGCAGCACCCAGGCGATCGCCAGCTGGGCGAGGGACTGACCGCGCCTGACAGCGATGTCGTTCAGCCCGTTCAGCCGCCGTACGACCTCGTCGGAGAGCAGATTCGGGTCCAGGGACTTGCCCTGCGTGGCCCGCGAGCCCTCCGGGATGCCCTTGAGGTATTTGCCGGTGAGCAGCCCCTGTGCGAGCGGCACGAAGGAGATGCAGCCCATGCCGGCGCTCTCCAGCGTGTCGAGCAGTCCGTCGGCCTCGATCCAGCGGTTGATCATCGAGTACGAGGGCTGGTGGATGAGAGCCGGTACACCCATCTCCTTCAGCAGCTGGGCCGCCTCCGCGGTCTGCTCCGCGTTGTACGACGACACACCCGCGTACAGGGCCTTGCCCTGCTGCACGGCGGAGGCCAGCGCACCCATCGTCTCCTCGAGCGGGGTGCCCGGGTCGAAGCGGTGGGAGTAGAAGATGTCGACGTAGTCCAGACCCATCCGGTTCAGGGACGCGTCGAGCGAGGACAGCAGGTACTTCCGCGAACCCCACTCGCCGTAGGGTCCCGGGTGCATCCAATAGCCCGCCTTGGTCGAAATAACCATTTCATCACGGTATGGTGCGAAATCCTCCGCAAAGATCTTGCCGAAGTTGAGCTCGGCCGACCCGGGCGGCGGCCCGTAGTTGTTCGCCAGGTCGAAGTGCGTCACACCCAGGTCGAAGGCGCGCCGCAGGATCGCGCGCTGTGAGTCGAGGGTGCGGTCGTCGCCGAAGTTGTGCCAGAGGCCGAGGGAGAGCGCGGGAAGCTTCAGCCCGGAGCGGCCGGTGCGCCGGTACTCCATCGACTCGTAGCGGTCCGCGGCTGCTCGGTAGGAGAAGGGATCAGTCACGCATCCCTCCTTATCACGGACTTGTGACAAGCCGGGTTGGGCCGCTGTACCCAGCGCGCAGTAGTGTGGCGCCCTCGGGGACTGCCGCATGGAGGGGTTGGAAAAGTGAACCTGCGCGACCTGGTGTACGGGCTCTACGCGCGCCGGGTGGAAGGCCGCCTCGACCACGCCCAGGTGCCCAAGCACATCGGAGTCATCCTCGACGGCAACCGTCGCTGGGCCAAGGCATCCGGTGGCACGGCCGAGCAGGGGCACAAGGCAGGCGCCAGCAAGATCCAGGAACTGCTGGGCTGGTGTGCCGAGACCGATGTCGAGGTCGTCACCCTGTGGCTGCTGTCCACGGACAACCTGGACCGCCCCGAGAACGAGCTGATCCCGCTCCTCGGCATCATCGAGAACGCGGTCCGCGACCTCGCGGCGGACGGCCGCTGGCGCGTGCACCACGTCGGCACGCTGGATCTGCTGCCCGCCCGTACCCAGTCCGTACTGAAGGAAGCCGAGCAGTCCACGGTCGGCATCGACGGGATACTCGTGAACGTCGCCGTGGGTTACGGCGGCCGCCAGGAGATCGCCGACGCCGTCCGCTCCCTCCTTCTGGAGCACGCCGACAAGGGCACGAGCTTCGAGGAGCTCGCCGAGATCGTCGATGTCGAGCACATCTCGGAGCATCTCTACACGCGCGGCCAGCCCGACCCCGACCTGGTCATCCGTACCAGCGGCGAGCAGCGGCTGTCCGGATTCATGCTCTGGCAGAGCGCCCATTCGGAGTACTACTTCTGTGAAGTCTTCTGGCCGGCCTTCCGCAAGGTCGACTTCCTGCGTGCGCTGCGCGACTACGCCGCGCGCCACCGCCGCTACGGCAGCTGAGGCCCCGTTGGGTCCCCTGTAGCGCGGAACACCCTCTGTTCATCCACGCGTCGTCATATGCCATGGCATGGCTGCGCATGTTCGAGGGAATACCCCTTCCAGGTCGACGTCCGATCCACGAACGTCGTATCTCAGTGAGCGGCCGAGACCGCTCGCCCGGGAGGCCCTTTGCACACGAAGGACCGCACTCCTAGTGCGGACACCGCGGAGGGCCGGAGTTCGGCCCGCGCATCGTGGCCGAGTCCGGCCCGTCCCCTGCCTTCGGCGGGGGAGACCCCATGGCCCGCGACGCCGTCGCACTGCCGACCTCATTCGAGGGGGTACGTCCTTCCGTGGTGAACAGCACAAAGCGCCGCATGCCCGACAGGCGCACCTATGTTCTCGACACCAGCGTCCTGCTGGCCGATCCGAACGCCCTGACCCGTTTCGACGAGCACGAAGTCGTGCTCCCGATCGTGGTGATCACGGAGCTGGAGGCAAAGAGGCACCATCCGGAGCTCGGTTACTTCGCCCGCCAGGCGCTGCGCCTTCTGGACGATTTCCGTATCCGGTACGGCCGCCTCGACGCCCCCATCCCGATGGGCGACCTCGGCGGCACGCTCCGTGTCGAGCTCAACCACTCCGATCCCGGCGTCCTTCCGGCCGGCTTCCGATTGGGGGACAACGACTCACGGATTCTGGCGGTAGCGCGCAATCTCCAGGCCGAGGGGTACGACGTCACGGTCGTATCCAAGGATCTGCCTCTCCGTATCAAGGCCTCGTCCGTCGGTTTGCTGGCGGAGGAGTACCGGGCGGAGCTGGCCATCACCGACTCCGGCTGGACCGGAATGGCCGAACTGCCCCTTTCCGCCGAACAGGTGGATCTGCTGTACGGCGAGGAGACGCTGTACGTCCCCGAAGCGGCGGAACTGCCCGTCCACACCGGCCTCGTTCTGCAGTCCGAGCGAGGCAAGGCGCTGGGCCGGATCTCGGCCGAGGGCAATGTGAAGCTGGTGCGCGGCGACCGGGAGGCCTTCGGTATCCACGGCCGCAGCGCCGAGCAGCGCATCGCTCTCGATCTGCTCCTCGACCCGGACGTCGGCATCGTCTCGCTGGGCGGCCGGGCCGGCACCGGCAAGTCGGCGCTCGCACTCTGCGCGGGCCTCGAGGCGGTCCTGGAGCGCCGGCAGCACCAGAAGGTAATGGTCTTCAGGCCGCTGTACGCGGTCGGTGGGCAGGAGCTCGGCTATCTGCCGGGCACCGAGGCCGAGAAGATGAGCCCCTGGGCCCAGGCGGTCTTCGACACGCTCTCGGCCGTGGCGGGCCGTGAAGTGATCGAGGAGGTGCTCGGACGCGGCATGCTCGAGGTCCTGCCGCTCACCCATATCCGAGGCCGATCGCTGCACGACGCGTTCGTCATCGTCGACGAGGCCCAGTCCCTGGAGCGGAACGTCCTGTTGACCGTTCTGTCCCGTATCGGGGCTAATTCCCGGGTCGTTCTGACCCATGACGTGGCACAGCGGGACAATCTGCGCGTCGGCCGGTACGACGGAGTCGTTGCCGTGGTCGAGAAGTTGAAGGGCCATCCGCTCTTCGCGCATGTCACCCTCACTCGCTCCGAGCGTTCACAGATCGCCGCGCTCGTGACCGAAATGCTGGAGGAAGGCCAGATCTAATACGGAATAAGGCAGTTGGCGCCGCCCGGTAGAGCGCAAGAGCGTAGCCGGGCGGCGCCGTGCTGTCCGCCGGTTTCCGTAAAACACCTGGCGCAAACGGGGTGTGAGCTTTCACACGTAACGAAGAATTGCCTTGCGGCGTCGGCTTCCGGCAGAGTCTTGCTTCCGTCAGGCCCCGCATACGGCACATCCGCACCTCCAGAGGTGCACAGCACCACACAACTCAAGACTTGCCGTCGTATGCCGCCCGCGAGCATCATGCGGCACTCCCGTCAAGGGGGTTGCCCACCGGGCCCGCGCCTCCCGTGACCCAAGCAGTAGGGAGGCCAGCGTCAGGGGCACGATTGCGCTCGCGAGGTCACCCATGCGGGCGTTGCTGGAAGGAAACCGTGTGAGCCGGATCTCGGTCCGGGGGTTCGCAGTGGCATCAGCTACTGCGGTCACCACCGTTGGCGCCGTCGTGGGCGTTGCCTCGGGCAACACCCTGCCCTCGAACGACAACCTTGAGGCGTCCGCCGCCGACACGACGCTCCTCGCAGACATCCCCATGGGCCAGCAGGCTCAGGTTCAGGCCTCGTCCCTGACGCAGCAGGCCGACGCGCAGGCCGCTGCCGCAGACGCGGCCGCGAAGAAGTCCGCCGAGGAAGCGGCCCGTATCTCGGCTGCCAAGACCGCCGAGGCGAAGAAGGAAGCCGCCGAGGAGAAGGCCGAGCGCGATCGCGAGGCCAAGGAAGCACGCGCCAACCGTGACTCGGTGCGGGACGCTTCCACCTTCTCCGCGAAGAGCTCCTATTCCGTCGCCGAGGTCCAGGCGATCGCACGGCAGATGATCCCTGCCGACCAGTTCCAGTGCTTCAGCAACATCGTGGACCACGAGTCCAGCTGGAACTACCAGGCGCAGAACGCCTCCTCCGGTGCCTACGGTCTCGTCCAGGCGCTGCCGGGCTCGAAGATGTCGTCGGCCGGCGCCGACTGGCAGACCAACCCGGCGACCCAGATCAAGTGGGGCCTGAACTACATGAACAGCCGCTACGACAGCCCCTGTGGCGCGTGGTCGTTCTGGCAGGCCAACAGCTGGTACTAGGATCTGCCGGCGCTCAACTTTTCGGAGCCCCCCACCGTCCTACGGTGGGGGGCTCCGTGCGTGTACGGTCGGTCGGAAAGGGCTCCCGGGGGGAGTGGTGGGGGGAAGAGGGAAGATCATGTCGAGACTGCCAGGATGGCTCGCCGGCCTGGGCGCCGGGCTGACCCGGATAAGCGAGCGCCTGGACGAGCAACGCAGCGAGGACGCGGACGACGATGTGCCGGTCGTCCTTGGGCCCACTCCGGACAGCGTCCCGCCGCCGCCCGCCTACGCCCCCACCGTCGCGGCCAGGCCCGACCCGGTCGCCGCGATTCCCTGGGGCATGCGCGTCGCGGCCGAGGCCGGCTGGCGGCTGCTCGTACTGGCAGGCACGCTCTGGGTGTTGATGCGCATCATCAGCGCGGTACAGCTGGTGGTCCTCGCCTTCGTGGCCGCGCTGCTCGTCACCGCGATGCTCCAGCCCACCGTGGCCCGGCTGAAGAAGCTGGGCCTGCCGCGCGGGCTCGCCACCGCAGTCACCGCGATCGCGGGCTTCATCATCATGGGCCTGGTCGGCTGGTTCGTGGTCTGGCAGGTGATGGACAACCTCGACAACCTCTCCGACCGGGTCAGGGACGGAATCGAGGAACTCAAGCGCTGGCTGCTCGACAGCCCGTTCCATGTCACCGAGCAGCAGATCAGCGACGTCGCCAAGAACCTCAGCGACACCATCGGCACCAACACCCAGGAGATCACCTCCGCGGGCCTGCAGGGTGTGACGGTGATGGTCGAGATACTGACCGGCATCCTGCTGGCGATGTTCTCGACGCTCTTCCTGCTGTACGACGGCAAGCGCATCTGGCACTGGGTGCTCAAACTGGTCCCGGCGCAGGCGCGTGAGGGAGTCGCCGGAGCAGGGCCGCGCGCCTGGCGCACGTTGACCGCGTATGTCCGCGGCACGGTGATCGTGGCGCTGATCGACGCGATCTTCATCGGCCTCGGCATCTACTTCCTCGATGTCCCGATGGCCGTACCGCTGGCCGTCTTCATCTTCCTGTTCGCCTTCATCCCGCTCGTCGGCGCGGTCGTCTCCGGCGCGCTCGCGGTGGTCGTCGCACTGGTCACCCAGGGCGTGTTCACCGCGCTGATGGTGCTGATCGTCGTCCTCGCCGTACAGCAGCTCGAGGGCCATGTGCTGCAGCCCTTCATCCTGGGCCGCGCGGTCCGTGTGCACCCGCTCGCCGTCGTCCTCGCGGTCGCGGCCGGTGGACTGACCGCCGGGATCGGCGGCGCCGTGGTGGCGGTGCCGCTGGTGGCGGTGACCAATACGGTCGTCGGCTATCTGCGCGCGTACGGCAGGGAGCAGGCTCTGCGGGACTCACCGCCCCCGCCGCACGGCGCTGTGGCGGTCGAGGCCGCGCCGACGCCGTCCCCCGGCCTGACCCCGGCGCCGGCGTCCGCCGGTGTCGGAGAGGCACAGGAGTGATATCCGAGCCGGAACTGGTGGGGGAGGACGAGCCGTTCGGCGAGTCCGAGCTTGCCGGGCCGCGGACGGGTGAGGCGGACGCGGCCGGGGCCGAGACGGTCGCGGCCGACGACGGTGTATCCGCCCGTCGGCCCCGCCCGGCCTGGGTGTCGGCGGTCGGAGGTGTACTGGCCGCGTCCGTGGTGTGGGCGGGCGGCCTGTATGTGTACGAGAGGCAGGACCCGGACGTCGGCGGCTACCGGGCGAGCCGCGACCCCTGCTCCGAAACCGGGCTGAAGGCGCTGTCCACCGTGCTCGGCAAGGTGCAGTCCCGGATGCAGACGGCGCGCGAGCACCCGACCCTCGACCTGGCGTCCTGCTGGGCCACTGTGGAGTCGCCCACGGCGTCGCCGAAGGACGGGGGCCTCGAGGAATCGCCTCCGAGCGTCTACGTCACCTACACGCTGCACAAGAGGACCGACCCGGGGCCGGAGTTCAAGGCGGCTACTGCCGCGCAGATGCTCTTCGGGAACACCGAGGTCACCATGGAACAGGTCGACGGGCTCGGCGAGCGTGCCTACTTCGTCCTGGAGGACGGCAGCGACGAAGCACCGACCCTCCATGTGCTGGACGGCCAGGCCGTGCTGACGCTCTCCGTCTCGCCCGGCGGGCCGAACGGTCCGGGCGGTAAGAGCGCTCCGGCCGATCTCTCGGGCATCAGGCCCTTCATGATCGAGGACATGCGGACGCTGATGGCCACATTGCAGAGCTGAACTCTTGCGGACGACTCGATGAGGATGCGGTGCGTGGACCCGGGCGAGCGGCAAGCTGCGCGGGCTGCGGCCCGGCAGCTACACCGCCGAGACGACCGTGTACGACACCCGGGGCACGGCGTTCCCCGCGCTTCCCGCGGCGAAGTCCACCTTCGAGGTCGTACGCGACGCCGAGCTGTCGAAGCCGAGCACCGGGCAGGACTGGCTGCGGCAGGGTGGCGACGAGGCCGGGCGGTCTGTGAGCGGCGACAACCCGGGCGACACGCTCGACCTCAAGTGGACTCAGCACACAGGTGAGCAGTTCAACCTGAACGGCTCCGTGATCGCGGACGGCAAGCTGATCGTCTCGTCCCGCGCCGTCGACTCCCCGTACAGCATGATGCTCGCCTACGACATCACCTCCGGCCGCGAGATCTGGCGCACCTACCTGGACGGCGACGCCGAGTCGGCGCCGACGCTCCACGACGGACGGGTCCATCTGACGACCGGCGTCGGACGGATCTACGCGCTGGACGCCGAGGACGGGCACGTCGCCCGGGAGTCGATCGACCGTGAGGAGCAGCACGGCGACACCGTGCGCCGCTACGGTCGCGCGGGCGGACCGGTCAGCGTTGTCCCGCTCGCCGGCGGGGACCGTACGGTCGCCGTCCACCAGGACTGGAACACGGTGCGCTGCCGTGACGCCAGGACGGGCGAGAAGCTGCCCGGCGGCTTCGGGGCCGCGGCCTCCTGGGGCCAGTCCCACAGCACGGTGGTGCGCGAGCTCGGCTCCAACACCGCCTATCTGCACTCTTCGTCGAGCAACACGGTCATCGCGATGGACCTCGCGAGCTGCAAACAGCTGTGGGCGAAGGACACCGGGGGCGACATCGACAGCCACTCGTCGCCCGTGCTGACGCAGCCCGCATCGGGCCCGGCGAAGCTGGTGACGTTCACGGCGTACGGCGTACGGCGTACGCGGCCACGACCCGAAGACGGGCGCGGTGACCTGGGAGTCCAAGGTGGGCGGCGGCAGCACCTGCGAGCCGGGGCGGGCCCCGCTCACCAGCCCGGCCGTGTGGGGCGACATTGCCTATGTCGCGGGCCGCGACGGTGTCGTACGCGCCTATGACACGAGCGCGGCCGATCCGTCGAAGCCGGTGTGGGAGACCAAGGGCCGATTATCTGGCGGGCGAGAGCCCGATGGACGACAAGTGGCGCGTCGCCATGGGCTGCTCGGCGGGAGCCGGTTCGCCGACGATGCATCCACTGGTCACCAAGTCCCTTGTGTATGTGGGGACATGGGACGGACGGCTGCTCGCCCTGGACCGTGCGAGCGGCACGCAGCTCGCCGCGTACAACCTGGGCGCGGGAGTGGCTTCGGCGCTCTCCGTCAGCGGTGACTGGGTCGTCGCCCTCACGGACGACGGCACCGTCCACGCACTCGCCGCGCGCCGGGACTGAGAGGAAGCGCCACCGTGCGATCACTGCGCACCTGGGTGCTGCTCGTCCTGGCCGCCGTCCCCGCGCTGCTGTTCGGCAGCGCGGGGACGGCCCAGGCGCACCCCTTCGGCACACCGCCCGTCGTCAAGGCCGAGGCGAGGGGCCCGGCCGTGGAAGCGGCCTGGTCCGCGCAGAAGGACGCCGCCTTCGGCGCCGGTATGGCCCTGGCGCTCACCGGCGTCGGCATGATCGTGCTGCGCGGCCGTGACGTGCTGCTGGACCGCGTCTCCCGTCCCCCGGCGCTGCGCACCTGGACCCGGAGGGTTCCGCTCTTCGCGGCCTCGGCGGTGGTGGCCTCAGGCGCAGTGGCCTCGGCGCTGGCGGCGGGCCAACTCCTCGCACCGTAAAGCCCGTTCACGACAAGGCGCCCCGTCCGGCTCACAGCCGGGCGGGGCGCCCTTGTCGCAGCGCGGGGCTCAGTCCGCGAGCACAGCTTCCGCGTCCAGCGTCGTACCCACGGCCTGGATCACCGCGGCGATCTTGAAGGACTCCTGGATCGTCTCGCGGTCCACGCCGGCCTTGCGGAGCACCTGCTCGTGCGAGTCGAGGCACTGGCCGCAGCCGTTGATGGCGGAGACGGCGAGCGACCACAGCTCGAAGTCGACCTTCTCCACACCCGGGTTGCCGATCACGTTCATCCGCAGACCGGCGCGCAGCGTCCCGTACTCCGGGTCCGACAGCAGATGCCGGGTCCGGTAGAAGACGTTGTTCATCGCCATGACCGCGGCGGCGGACTTGGCGGCGGTGTACGCCTCCGGGGAGAGGTTGGCCTTGGCCTCGGGCTCCAGCTCGCGCAGTACCTTCGCTGAGCGCGAGGCGATCGCGCAGGCCAGGACGGTGCCCCAGAGCTGCTGCTGCGGCAGCTCGCTGTTGCCGATCACCGAACCGAGGTTCAGCTTCAGGTCCTTGGCGTAGTCCGGTACCGAAGCCTTGAGTTCATCGAGGGACATATCGGATCACTCGCCCGACAGCAGCGCGACCGGGTCGAGGGTGTTCTCGCCCTTGGTCCAGTTGCACGGGCACAGCTCGTCGGTCTGCAGGGCGTCGAGCACCCGCAGGACCTCCTTGGGGTTACGGCCGACGGAGCCGGCGGTCACCATGGTGAACTGGATCTCGTTGTTCGGGTCGACGATGAAGACGGCGCGCTGCGCGAAGCCGTCCTCGCCCTCGATGCCGAGGTCGCGCATCAGCTCGTGCTTGGAGTCGGCCAGCATCGGGAAGGGCAGGTCACGCAGGTCCGCGTGGTCCTTGCGCCAGGCGTGGTGGACGAACTCGGAGTCGCCGGAGAAGCCGAGTATCTGGGCGTCACGGTCGGCGAACTCGTCGTTCAGCTTGCCGAAGGCCGCGATCTCGGTGGGGCAGACGAAGGTGAAGTCCTTGGGCCACGCGAAAAGGACCTTCCACTTGCCCTCGTAGGACTTGTGGTTGATCTCCTCGAACTCCTTGCCGGCCTCCAGTGAGACGCAGGCAGTCAGTTCGAACGTGGGGAACTGGTCACCAACAGTGAGCACGCGCTCTCCTTGCAGAAAGGAATTCCCTTTTGAGGTCTTCCGGGGGGTTGGACGGATCTTGATACTGGCACAGAGTGCATTGATCGCGGAAATAGCTAGACTCGGTCATCGCGATCGGAGGTGCCTATCAGTGTCCACCAGTAATGTCGGCAATGCCGTTAATAGGGGAAGTTCCAGAGGTAAGCAGCCCAGCCTGGCGCAGCTGCGCGCCTTCGCCGCCGTGGCCGAGCATCTGCACTTTCGGGACGCCGCGGCCGCAATCGGGATGAGTCAGCCCGCACTGTCCGGTGCTGTATCGGCACTGGAGGAGGCACTCGGTGTCCAGCTCCTGGAGCGTACGACCCGCAAGGTGCTGCTCTCGTCGGCCGGAGAGCGGCTGGCCGTGCGGGCCAAGGCTGTGCTGGACGCGGTCGGTGAGCTGCTGGAGGAGGCCGAGGCGGTACGTGCCCCGTTCACCGGGGTGCTCCGGCTCGGCGTGATCCCGACCGTCGCCCCGTATCTGCTGCCGACCGTGCTGCGCCTGGTGCATGAGAACTACCCGGACCTCGACCTCCAGGTCCACGAGGAGCAGACGTCCTCGCTGCTGGAGGGGCTCGCGGCAGGGCGGCTCGATCTGCTGCTGCTCGCCGTGCCGCTCGGGGTCCCGGGCGTGAGCGAGCTGCCGCTGTTCGACGAGGACTTTGTGCTGGTCACGCCCGAGGACCACTGGCTGGGTGGCCGCCAGGACATTCCGCGCAAGGCCCTGCGCGAACTGCATCTGCTGCTGCTCGACGAGGGCCACTGTCTGCGCGACCAGGCGCTCGACATCTGCCGGGAGGCCGGCCGTACCGACGGCGCTCCGGTGTCGACGACGGCCGCGGGCCTGTCCACGCTGGTGCAGCTGGTCGCCGGCGGGCTCGGAGTGACGCTGCTGCCGCGTACGGCGGTCGAGGTGGAGACGGGCCGGGCGGGCAGGCTGCAGACGGCGTACTTCGCCGAACCCGCCCCCGCACGCACTGTCGCCCTGGCGATGCGCGCGGGCGCGGCACGCCAGGGCGAATTCGAGGAGTTCGCACAGGCCCTGCGGGACGCGATGCGCGCGCTGCCGGTGCGGGTGCTCGACTGACCGCTCCGTACTGCCCCGGGCTGCGTCGTACGCCCTTGTGCTACTCCGTACGCAGTCCGTCCGGGCGCATCATGCGCCACAGCGGCGGCAGGCTGAGCACCGTCACCAGCAGAATCAGCGCGGCCCCGACGCCGGTGATCGGCAGGAAGGCCCACCAGTCGGCGACCTGCTTGTCGACCAGCTTCAGCAGGACAAGACCGAGCCCGATGCCACCCGTGACCGCGAGGGCGAGACCCAGCACGATCGGCACGGCGGTCTGCCACAGCACCGACCAGCTCAGAGTGGCGCGCCGGGTGCCGAAGGCGACCAGCACCGACAGCAGCCGCTTGCGGTCGCGGAGCTGTTCCAGCGTGGAGACGAGCATGGACGCGGCGATCAGCAGCATCGTCGCGGTCGCGCCGACGAAGAGACCGGTGCGCACGCTGGAGAACTGGCTGTCACGCTCGAAGTTCTGCAGCGTGGAGACGCTGGTCAGCGGGTCGATGGCGGCCGCGCTGTTACGGGCGTACTCGGCCGCCTCGGGCACGTCGGGGTCCAGCCGGATCATCGCCTTGGCCATCGGGCTCATCAGCTTCGACACATCGATGGTGGACGGCGTCGCCATGACGCCGAAGGAGACCTGACCCACCGGGTCGGTACGCGAGTCCACCGTCCTGGCGGATGCGGGGATACGCCACAGCACCGGTTTGGTCGACTTCGCCTCGCCTCCGGGGTCGAACTGCTCCGAGTTGAGGTTGACCTGGGCGCCGGGCCGGGCAGTCTTGGCGAGAAATTCGTCCGGCGGTCCCTGATTGCCGTGCGTACGGGCGATGAAGACGTCGCCGTCCTTGCAGGAGGGCAGCTTCGCCAGCTCCCGCAGCGACGGGCAGTCGGCGACAGTGATCTGGGTGGAGGGGATGTAGCCCTCGCCCGCGCGTATCGGTCCCGGCCGGTCGACGGACGCCTGGATCATCCCGATCACGCCGGCGACGCCCTTGGTCGCCGAGTACTTCTCGATCATCTTGCGCGCCACGGAGCCGTCCGTGGCCTTCGCGCTCGTCTCGAGCTGGGCGCGGGCCGCGTCCATGCCGGTCGGCTTCATGAAGTCGCTCTGCACGGAGCTGAAGAGCATCTGCAGCGCGATGGCGCCGGCCGCCGCGACGACGATGCCGCTCACCGCACGGGCCGCCGTTCCGCTGCTCAACTGGAGCCGTCGTACCGCAAGTTGCCAGGGCACGGGCCCGCCGCGCAGTCGGCCGACCACTGCCTCGACCAGCCACGGCAGCAGCGCGGTGACCCCGGTCAGGACCAGCAGCGCGCCGCCGGCGATCTGATAGGTGGCGATCTCGGTGTCCCCCAGGCCGACCCGGCCCGACTGGGGCAGCAGCAGGGCGAGACCGGCGGCCGGCATCAGCAGCCGCCACCACAGTCGGCGCCGCCGCGGAGCGGTGTTCCGTACGACGCCGAGCGGCTCGATCGTCACACCACGCAGCGTGAAGAGGATGACGGCGATCGCGGATGCCGGTACGGCGACGGCGATCAGCGCGGTCAGCACCGGGCTCGGCACGATGTCGGAGGGGAAGGCGTTGACGTTCCAGATGGTCACCGAGCCGATGAACTGCCGTATCAGCGCGAGGAATCCGGCGCCCGCGACCAGCCCGAGCAGCGCGCCGCACAGTGACTCACCGGCCGCGATCCGCCGTGTCATCGCCTGATCGGAGCCGACCAGCCGGAGTGCGGCGAGCCGCCGGTCGCACTGCTCGCCGCCGAACCGCACGGCGGTGGCGATGAACACGGCCACCGGCAGGAGCAGGGCCACACAGGCCATCACGATGACGAGCAGGAGCACGGCGCTCATCGGGTCGTCCTTGCCCTGGTTGCCGCCGTAGCTGTCCGCGCGCCAGTCGGCCGCCACCCTGGGGAGGGTGGAACTGCCCGCGTAGGCCGCGGTCCCCGATGGTGGCGGTGACCCGGTACGGCAGCCGGTCCTTCAGCAGCGCCCCTTCGGGGGAGCTGAGCAGGTCGGCGAGGGCGGGGGAGACGGCCATCTCGCCGGGGCCCGGCAGCTTCGCCAGGCCGGGCGGCGCCGGGGCGTCGCCGCCGTCGGGCCGGAACACGGCGCCGTTGACGGTGTCGCCGCGGTAGAGCGTGCTGGTCCGGGCGAAGAGGAACGAGCGCTCGGAACGCTTCACCTCGTCGTTGAAGGTGACCGCGCGGTCCGCCTCGCGGGTGTCGCGGCTCTCGATGAGATGTGGCACGGACGCGGCGACCAGTAGCAGGGAGACGCCCAGGCCGACGCCGATGGCGGTGAGGATCGTACGGGTCCAGCCGCGCCGGCCGCCGGTGACGGCGAACCGGGCGCCCAGGGTGAGATCCCGTATCCAGGTGGCGCCGCCGCTCATGCCACGCCCGCCATGTCGCGCACCTTGCCGTCGCGGACGATGACCTCGCGGTCGGAGTACGCGGCCACCCGGGCCTCGTGCGTCACCAGGACGACCGCGGCGTTGGTGTCCCGGGCAGCGTCGGTGAGCAGCTCCATCACCCGCTCGCCGTTGAGTGAGTCGAGGGCGCCGGTCGGCTCGTCGGCGAAGAGCACCCGCGGCGAGGTGACCAGCGCGCGGGCGACCGCGACCCGCTGGCCCTGGCCGCCGGAGACCTCGCCGGGCCGCTTGTTGCCGATCTCGGCGACTTCGAGGCGCTCCATCCACTCCAGTGCGGTGCGCTCGGCCTCCTTGCGCCGGGTGCCGTTCAGCCGAAGTGGCAGCGCGACGTTCTCGGTGCAGGTCAGCTCGGGAACGAGCTGGCCGAACTGGAAGACGAAGCCGTAGTCGCTGCGGCGCAGTGCGCTCCGTGCGGCGTCCGACATCGCGGAGAGGTCGCGCCCGCTGTAGCTGATCGACCCGGAGTCGGGCCGGACTATCCCGGCGAGGCAGTGGAGCAGGGTCGATTTGCCGGAGCCGGAGGGCCCCATGACGGCGACGACCTCGCCGGCGTGGATGGAGAAGGACGCGCCGTCGAGGGCGGGGGTGGGGCCGTACGCCTTGTGCAGGTCGGCGGCGACGAGGAGGGAGCCTGCGGGGATCATCCGCGCACCTCCTTGGCGAGCTGGTCGAGCCGGGCACCGGTCAGTTCCAGCCAGCGCAGATCGGCTTCGAGGTGGAAGAGGGCGTGGTCGCAGATGAGCTGGTCGGCGAGGTCACCGCGGCGCTTGCGGTCGGTAAGGATACGCATCAGCCGCAGATGCTCGGCTCGCTGCCCATCAAGGAGATCGGCGGCGCTGCGGCCGGTGAGCAGCGCGAGGACGACCTTGGTGTAGAGGGTCGACTGGAGGTACGGCTCGGGCTTCTCGGGCTGCGCGAGCCACTGGGTGACATCGGTGATCCCGGCGTCGGTGATGGCGTAGCGCTTGCGTTCGGGGCCGCCGCCGGCCTCGATGCCGTCGACCTCGACGAGGCCGTTCTTGAGGAGGCGGGACATGGTCGAGTAGACCTGCCCGTAGTGGAGGGGCCGGTCGTGGCCGAACTTCTCGTCGAAGGCGCGCTTGAGGTCGTAGCCGTGGCGCGGGCCGGACTCGAGGAGCCCGAGGAGTGTGTGACCGATGGACATGCGCGGCACTCTACACGGTGTGTATACCTGCTGTGTATACCTGATGCGGGGATCTGCGGGCTCCGCCCCGGACCTCGCGCCTCAATCGCCGGCTGGGCTGAATTTCAGCCCGTCCGGCGATTGAGGACCCGAGCGAAGGTCGTACGGGGGCTGGGGGCTTGCCCCAGGGCTATTCCCCCTCGTCCCCCGGCGCAGCCCTCGGCGGGCGCCCCCGCCGGGGGATCGGGCCGGCGCTGCCCGGCAAGCGGCCCGCGTCCGACAAGGCGCGACGGAGGATGAACTCGATCTGCGCGTTCGCGCTGCGCAGCTCGTCCGACGCCCACCGCGCCACCGCCTCGTACACGGCAGGATCCAGCCGCAGCAGCACCTGCTTCCGCTCGGGCGGCGTCACTGGTAGAGCGACCCTGTGTTGAGGACAGGTTGCGGCGCGCGGTCGCCGCACAGCACCACCATCAGGTTCGACACCATGGCTGCCTTGCGCTCCGTGTCGAGCTCGACGATGTCCTGTTCCGTGATCCTGGCCAGCGCCGCCTCGACCATGCCGACCGCGCCGTCCACGATCTGCCGCCGCGCCGCCACCACCGCGCCCGCCTGCTGGCGCTGCAGCATCGCGGACGCGATCTCCGGGGCGTACGCGAGATGCGTGAAGCGGGACTCGATGATGTGTACGCCGGCCGCTTCCACGCGCGCGTGCAGCTCGACCGCCAGCTTCTCGGTGATCTCCTCCGCGTTGCCGCGCAGCGACAGGCCGTCCTCGTCGTGCGCGTCGTAGGGGTACTCGATCGCGATGTGCCGCACCGCCGCCTCCGTCTGGGTGGAGACGAACTCCAGGAAGTCGTCCACCTCGAACATCGCCTGCGCCGTATCCTCGACCTTCCACACGACCACCGCGGCGAGCTCGATCGGGTTGCCGTAGGCGTCGTTCACCTTCAGAACCGCGGTCTCGTGGTTCCGTACCCGCGTCGAGATCTTGACCCGCGAGGTGAACGGGTTGACCCAGCGCAGGCCGTCCGTACGGATCGTGCCCCGGTAGCGCCCGAAGAGCTGGACCACCCGCGCCTCGCCCGGTGCGACCGTGTTCAGCCCGCACATCGCGACGAACGCGGCGATCCCGACCACGACGCCGAGCAGGATCAGCGCCACCTTCGCGCCGGTCGCGCCGATCGCCGCCCCCGCGACGACGAGCACGACCCCGGCGGCTATTCCGAGCAGCCCCAGCAGTAGAGCGGCGCCCCCGCCGATGCTGTGCGCCGGAAATTCACGAACCTGTGGCGTCGGCATCTCCGGCAGGTCTTCCACGGTTGGTGTGCTGGTGGCAGGCATGATGGCTCCCCGTTTCCGGGGTCGGCGACAGCCGCCGACCCTCTAGCAAAGTGATATCACTTTAACGCGCATCGCAACCCTGTGCACCTCTCATGAGTCGGTTCCATGAGACGGGGTGCTGATTCTCACGTCCGGAAAAGACCGGATCGATGGCTCTTTGTCTGTGTGAGCGGTGTTAGCTTTCTGAGCTGATTCCGGCCCGATGCCGGGCCGATAGCGCAAGCACGACCAGCGAAAACAGTGACTACGAGCGGAGCAGCGAAGCGATGGGCCGAGCGGAAGCGCGACAAGCCCGGCAGCGCGGGGCGCGCCGGGCGAAGAAAGCAAAGCCCACTGGCATACGGCGCTTCTTCACCTGGAGGAAGCTGCTCGGCACCTTCTTCGGCCTCTGCCTGCTGGCGATGGGCGCCTTCTTCGTGATCTATCTGCTCGTGCCCGTGCCCGAGGCCAACGCCCAGGCCGAGATGCAGAGCAACGTCTACAAGTACAGCGACGGCAAGATCCTCGCCCGCACCGGCAAGATCAACCGTGAGATCGTCGGGCTCGAGAAGATCCCCAAGGAAGTCCAGGACACCTTCGTCGCCGCGGAGAACAAGACCTTCTACAAGGACTCCGGAGTCGACTTCAAGGGCACCGCCCGCGGCGTGATGAACACCCTCACGGGCAAGGGCAAGCAGGGTGGCTCGACCATCACCCAGCAGTACGTCAAGAACTACTACCTGAACCAGGACCAGACGGTCACCCGCAAGCTCAAAGAGCTCGTGATCTCGCTCAAGGTGGACCAGAAGAAGGAAAAGTCCGAGATCCTCGCCGGGTACATCAACACCAGCTACTACGGCCGCAACGCGTACGGAATCCAGGCCGCGGCCCAGGCGTACTACGGCGTCGACGCGTCCAAGCTGAACGTCGCCCAGGGCGCGTATCTCGCCGCTCTGCTCCAGGCCCCGAGCCAGTACGACTGGGCGGTCGCCACGGACACCGGCAAGAAGCTGGTCCGCGCGCGGTGGAACTACGTACTCAACAACATGGTCGAGGAGGAGTGGCTGGACTCCGGCGAGCGCACCGGCCTGAAGTTCCCCGTGCCCAAGGCACCGAAGGCCGCCCCCGGCATGGAGGGCCAGACCGGCTACCTCGTCGACGCGGCCAACGCCGAGCTGGAGCGCAGCCAGGGCATCAGCGAGGAGGAGATCAAGGCCGGCGGCTGGACGATCACCCTCAACATCGACGAGAAGCACCAGAAGGCACTGGTCAAGGCGGTCGACAAGCAGCTCGAGGAGAAGCTCGAGCGCAAGAAGGACAAGGCCGACGCGACCGTCCAGGCGGGTGCGACCTCCGTCGACCCGAAGACCGGCCATATCGTCGCCCTCTACGGCGGCATCGGCGCCACCGAGCACTGGCTGTCCAACGCCACCCGCCGCGACTACCAGCCCGCCTCGACTTTCAAGCCCGTCGTCCTCGCCTCGGCCATCGAGAACGGGGCCGAGACCCAGGACGGCGCGAAGATCGGCCTGAACACCAAGTACGACGGCACCAGCAAGCGGCCGGTGAAGGGCAGCGACACCCCCTTCGCGCCGGAGAACGAGGACGACAAGGACTACGGCCCGGTCAGCGTCCAGCGGGCGACGAACAGCTCGATCAACTCCGTCTTCGCGCAGATGATCGTGGATGTCAGCCCGGGGAAGGTGAAGAAGACCGCGATTGCCATGGGCATGAAGGACGGCAAGGACTTCCCGGAGCGGCCCGCGATGTCGCTCGGCACGATGGGCGCCTCCACCTGGGACATGGCCGGGGTGTACGCGACCCTCGACAACCACGGCAAGAAGGTCACGCCGACGATCGTGAAGTCCGCCGAGCGCCAGTCCCGCAAGGCTGAGCCGAAGGATTCCTCGATCGGCGACCAGGCGATCAGCCGCGAGGCGGCGGACACCACGACGGCGGCCATGACGGGCGTCGTGAAGTCCGGCTCGGGCACGAACGCGGCCGGCGACTACGAGGCGGCGGGCAAGACCGGTACCTCGGAGAACAACCGCTCGGCCTGGTTCGTGGGTTACACCCCCGAGCTGGTCACCGCTGTCGCCCTGTTCGGCGAGGACCCCAAGGGCGGGCAGGTCACGCTGACCAACACCGTCAACGAGGGCCGCGCCAACGGTGGTGGCGTCCCGGCGAAGATCTGGCAGCAGTACACGACGGGAGCCCTCGACGACGAGGCCGCCGCCGCCGAGTTCGACCTCGACATCGAAGAGGGCGCGACAGCGGACCCGGACCCGACGCCGACGGAGGCCCCGTCCGAGACGCCCTCGCAGACCCCGTCCAAGACGCCGACGGACGAACCGACGAGCACGCCGACGAGGACGCCCACCAAGACGCCGACGGAGGATCCGACGCAGACGCCGAGCATTACGCCATCGGGTCCGCCGAGCTTCACCCCGCCGACCGACCCGGGCGGTGACCCCGGCGGGACAGACGGCACCGGCGGCAGGGTCAAGCCCTGACGGCAACATCAAGCCCGGCAACGTCAGGCGCTGACCGCAGTCTCAGGCCCTGACCGCGACCTCGGGCGACACGTACGACAGTGCCCGCGGCACCCGTATCCGGGACCGCGGGCACTGTCGTACTCCCTGTCAGCCGCCGTTCACCTTGTGGGCGATACGGTCGCCGATCTTCTTGTCGATGTTGCGCCAGTACTGCAGCGCCCGGTCCAGGACCGGCCGGGTCACGCCGTCCTTCAGATGTCCGCTGACGTTCGACACCAGTCGCTCACGGGCCGCGTCGTCCAGCACATGGCGGACCATGCTCCCCGGCTGGCCCCAGTCGTCGTCCTCGCGGTGCGGCTTGTACGCCTCGCGCACCAGCTCTCCCGCGGCCTCCCAGCTCGCCGGTTCGCCGAAGCGCTGGAAGTCGGCGGCGGGACCGCCGTAGGAGTTCGGCGCGTACGGCCTCGCGGCGTTCGACGCCACGTACCGCATCGGGCCGTCCTTGGCATACGAGTTCACCGACGTGTGCGGCCGGTTGGGCGGCAGCTGGGCGTAGTTCGGGCCGATCCGGTACCGGTGGGTGTCCGGGTACGAGAAGAGCCGTCCGAGCAGCATCTTGTCCGGCGACGGGCCGATGCCCGGCACCATGTTCGACGGTTCGAAGGCCGCCTGCTCGATGTGGATGAAGTAGTCGTCCGGATTCCTGTTGAGCGTCATCCGGCCGACGTCGATCAGGGGGTAGTCCCCGTGCGGCCACACCTTGGTCAGGTCGAAGGGATTGAAGCGGTAGTCCGCCGCGTCCTCGAACGGCATGATCTGGACCTTGAGGCTCCAGCTCGGCGCGTTTCCGGACTCGATCGACTCGTACAGATCGCGGCGGTGCTTGTCCGCGTCCGTGCCGGCCAGCTCGTCGGCCTCGGCCTGTGTGAGGAAGTCGATGCCCTGGTCGGTCTTGAAGTGGTACTTCACCCAGAACCGCTCGCCCCCGCCGTTGATCCACATGTAGGTGTGGGAGCTGTAGCCGTTCATATGGCGGTAGGTCTTCGGAACGCCGCGGTCGCCCATCAGCCACGTCACCTGGTGCGCGGACTCGGGGGACAGCGTCCAGAAGTCCCACTGCATGTCGTTGTTGCGCAGCCCGGTGGCCGGGTGGCGCTTCTGGGACCTGATGAAGTCCTGGAACTTGATCGTGTCGCGTACGAAGAAGACCGGCGTGTTGTTGCCGACCATGTCGTAGTTGCCGTGTTCGGTGTAGAACTTCAGCGCGAAGCCGCGGGGGTCACGCCAGGTGTCGGGGGAGCCCTGCTCACCCGCGACGGTGGAGAAGCGGGCCAGCATCTCGGTGCGCTTGCCCGGCTGGAAGAGGTCCGCCCTGGTGAACTGGCTGACGTCATTGGTGACTTCGAAGGTGCCGTACGCTCCCGCGCCCTTCGCGTGCACCACCCGCTCGGGGACCCGCTCCCGGTTGAACTGGGCCATCTTCTCGATGAGGTAGTGGTCCTGGAGCAGGATCGGGCCGTCGGGTCCCACGGTGAGCGAATGCTCGTCGCTCTCCACCGGGATGCCGACATTGTTGGTCGTGTACGGGGCCTTCGGGGATGACTCGGTCACGAGCGTCCTCCCGTCGATAGAGGGATTGAGGTCGCATCGGCCGCGTGCCCCAGTCAACTCCCACGACACCCTGTCGGCAACATTTGGACAGGGTCCAGATCTGGCCCCAGTACGGGCTCTGCCGGCTACGCGGGAGTGGGCAGCTCGAACCACACCACCTTGCCGGTCGACAGGCGGGTCGCTCCCCACCGTCTGGCCAGCCGGTTCACCAGGAACAGTCCTCTTCCGCCCTCGTCCGTGTCCCGGGCCCGGCGCTGCCTCGGCAGCTGCGGAGAGTCGTCGCCGACCTCGCACCGCAGTACGTCCGTACGCAGCAGCCGCAGCGTCACCGGCCGCTCGGCGTACCGCACGGCATTGGTCACCACCTCGCTGACCAGCAGCTCCACCGAGTCGCTCAGCTCCTCCAGGCCCCAGCGGTTCAGCGCCCGCCGGGCCAGCCTCCTGGCCCGGCCCGGAGCCGCGTCCTCGGGCTCCAGGAACCAGTAGGCGACATCGCTCGGTGCGATCCCGTCGAAGCGGGCCGCGAGCAGCGCGATGTCGTCGTCCCGGTCGCCCGGGCCGAGAACGTCCAGCACGTCGTCGCAGAGCGCCTCAAGCGGTGGCGAATGATCCGGACCGGTGAGCTGGGCGGTGGCGGCGAGCCGCTCCCGCAGCTGCTCGATCCCCGTCCACACATCCCGCAGCCGGGACTCGACCAGGCCGTCGGTGTACAGCAGCAGGGTCGCGCCGGCCGGGGCGTCCAGCTCCACGGCCTCGAAGTCCACACCGCCCACGCCGATGGGTGCGCCGGGCGGTACACGCAGCACCTCGGCCCGCCCGCCCAGGTGCAGCAGGATGGGCGGCGGGTGGCCGGCGTTGGCGATGGTGATGCGGTGCGAGACGGGGTCGTACACGGCGTAGAGGCAGGTGGCCATGCGGTCCGTGCCGAGCCGCTGGGCCTGCTCGTCCAGATGGTGCAGAACCTCCTGCGGCGGCAGATCGAGACCGGCCAGGGTCTGCGCGGTGGTGCGCAGCTGGCCCATGATCGCGGCGGAGGTCATGGAGTGCCCCATGACGTCGCCGACCACCAGCGCCACCCGGCTGCCCGGCAACGGGATCGCGTCGTACCAGTCGCCGCCGACCCGGGCGGTCTCGGCGGCCGGGAGGTAGCGGGACGCGAGACGGACGCCGGTCGGCTGCGGGAGCGAGTCGGGCAGCATGGTGCGCTGCAGCTCGTCGGCGATGTACGCCTCACGTCCGTACAGCACGGCCTTGTCGATGCCGAGCGCGGTGTGCGTCGCCAACTGGGCGGCGACCAGAAGGTCGTTGGGCTCGAATGCGGGCCGGTCCGGCCGGCGGAGGAAGACGGCCGCGCCGATCACCCGCCGCCTGCCGCGGAGCGGGGCGAGTATCGCGCGATGTCCGCTCGGTACGGTGCGGTCGGCGCCGAGCAGCTCGGGCAGGGCGGCCCGGGCGGCCGCGGAGTCGCCGAAGACGGGCCGTACGCCGCGCAGCACCTCGGAGAGCGCACCACCGGACCGCACCTCGCACAGCTCGGCGGCAGGCATGAGGTCGGTCTGCGGGTCTACGACCGGGATGGGGGCGGCGGTGCCGAGATCGGCGTCCTCACCTGCTAAACGCAGCCGGTCGGTGCGGCGCAGCCGCAACACGAACGGCGAGACCGGCCGCTCGTCGCCCACCGGCAGCGGGCTGCGGAGATAGACGAGAATCGCGTCCGAGAAGGTCGGCACGGTCGCCCGGCACAGCCCGAGCACGATCTCGTCGAGGTCTATTCCGCGCGCGATCCTGCGGGTGGCGGCCCCCACGAAACGCAGTCGGTCGCCCTCGCGGCGGGCGGTCCCCGCAAGGTCCTGCGGCGGACCGGCCGGCGGGGGCACGCTCGAGCCGCCGGTCGCCTCGGACCGCGGCCGGGTGCGTTCATGCGGCCGGGCAGCCAAGGGCTGCCGGCCTTCGTGGGAGGTGGGCTGCTCCGTCACGCGTGGGATTCCGTCCGTCCGGGCCGGTTGTGCGATGCAATCGCCTCGTGAGGCGGTATACCCGCTCTGCGGGCGGCGCCGACAGGATGGCAGGCATCCGGCACAGCTCCACCCCCTTGAAATGACTCGTGATGACTTACGGTCAGGCTGTGCCCTGCGCTCAATAGTTGCTCAAACGGCGCAGCCTTGCGGACGACGATCCTACGTTTGCCCCCTGGGGGCGCATCAAGAGTCTCACGAGGTCGTATGAGCTGGAGCGTGTTCCCGGACCGGAATCAGTCACTTCACCCGGCGTTCGCGCACAGACTCCTGACGCGGACTCAGGACGTCACCTGCGCCGCCGTACGGTCCCAGTCCGCCGGAAGCCGAGGCACCCGCCACGCCGGGTCCGGCCGCCAGCCCTCCCAGCCCGCGGAGAACGGCGCCTGCCAGGCCCGGATCGCCTCGACGGCCGCCTCCCCCGCCTCCCGTACGGACTGTGCCTTCTCCACGTCCATCAGGCCGACCCGCTGGGCCTCCGCGAACTCGTCCTCGTCCAGCCAGTGCCAGGTGCGGTCCGGGTGGACGGCAATGTCCAGGAAGTGATCCTCGGAGTCGACGCCGCCGGCCCAACGGACGTGCGGCTCCTCGAGGTTCACATACCAGTTCTTGAACCGCCAGCCGCGCTCCCAGAACAGCCAGACCGACCAGGGTTCACCGGGCCGCGCCAGCTTCAGTACGCCGGTGCCGAACCAGCGGGCGCGGGCGGTGGTGCGCGGTGCGGTGTAGCGGGTGACCAGCGGCTCCTGGTGCACCGGCGTGCCGTCCGCGAGTACCGGCTTCACGCACTCGGTGCCCGGCGCCATCCACACCGCGAGCAGCTCGTCGGTGTCCTCCACGACGGTCACGGGCCGGCAGATGTGGATGCCGCCGCCCGACAGATCCGGGGCATGGCCGCGGTAGCGCCAGAGGATGTGGTCCCCGGGCGCCCAGCGTGCGATGCGTTCCGTACCTGTCATGCGCAGATCTTAGGAGTACGGCCGGGGCCCCGCTGCGACGCAGGTCACGGCCACCGGCTCACGGATGTGTCATATGCAGCACGTCAAGGGCCTCGTCCAGATGCTCGAGGGTCAGCGCTCCACGCTCCACATAGCCGGACTCGAGGACGACCTCGCGGATCGTCTTCCGCTCGGCCAGCGACTTCTTGGCGACCTTCGCCGCCTCCTCGTACCCGATGTACTTGTTCAGCGGGGTGACGACGGCCGGCGAGGACTCCGCGTACTCACGGGCTCGCTCGACGTTCGCGGTGATGCCGTCGACGGTACGGTCCGCCAGCAGCCGCGAGGCATTGGCGAGGAGCCTCACCGACTCCAGCAGATTCTTGGCGATCACCGGCATCATGACGTTCAGCTCGAAGTTCCCGGCGGCGCCGGCCGCCGCGACCGTGGCGTCGTTGCCGGTCACCTGGGCCGCCACCATCAGCACGGCCTCCGGGATCACCGGGTTGACCTTGCCGGGCATGATCGAGGAGCCGGGCTGAAGGTCGGGGAGGCTGATCTCGGCGAGGCCGGTGCGCGGGCCCGATGCCATCCAGCGCAGGTCGTTGGAGATCTTGGTGAGCGAGACCGCGATCGTACGCAGCTGGCCGCTCGTCTCGACCAGCCCGTCGCGCGCACCCTGCGCCTCGAAATGGTTGCGGGCCTCGGTCAGCGGCAGCCCGGTCGCGCGGGCGACCTCGGCGATGACCGCGGCCGAGAAGCCGGGCGGGGTGTTGATGCCGGTGCCCACCGCCGTACCGCCGAGCGGGAGTTCGGCGAGGCGGGGGAGGGAGGCATTGAGCCGTTCCACGCCGTACCGGATCTGTGCGGCATAGCCGCCGAACTCCTGGCCCAGCGTGACGGGGGTGGCGTCCATCAGATGCGTACGGCCGGCTTTGACGACCAGTGAGAACTCGGACGCCTTGCGCTCCAGCGAGGCCGCCAGCTGCTCCAGCGCCGGGATCAGATCGCCCGTCACGGCCGCCGTCGCCGCGATGTGGATGGAGGAGGGGAAGACGTCGTTGGACGACTGGGACGCGTTCACATGGTCGTTGGGGTGCACATCGCGGCCGAGGCGCTCGGTGGCGAGCGTGGCGATGACCTCGTTGGTGTTCATGTTCGAGGAGGTGCCGGAACCGGTCTGGAAGACGTCCACCGGGAAGTGCTCGTCCCAGCGGCCCTCCGCGACCTCCGCGGCCGCGTCGGCGACGGCCTCCGCGATGTCCTTGTCGAGCACGCCCAGTTCGGCGTTGACCCGGGCTGCGGCCGCCTTGATCCGGGCCAGGGCCTCGATATGGGCCCGCTCCAGCCGCTGGCCGGACACGGGGAAGTTCTCCACCGCCCGCTGGGTCTGGGCCCGCCACTTGGCGTGCGCCGGTACCCGTACCTCACCCATGGAGTCGTGCTCGATCCGGTACTCGCTCGCGTCGTCCATCGCTGCCATGCCTCCTCGGAACTCTCAAAAAGATGAGCAGTTGTCTTGTTCTGACTATTCCCAACTGTGCTACTCGCCAGTAAATACCCGGACTAACAGCAAACCGGGGAGGCGCAATGAGGCGCACCAGGCACAGACTTCGCTGTACGGTCGCGGCCGCCGCGGCACTGGCGGCAGGACTTGGCGGAATGGCTGCCACGGCCACCACCGCCCGGGCCGCGCAGCCCGACGCGATCCGTACCGCAGCATCCGTACCGCTCCCGCCCGAACTCGAGCCCATCCGCGCTGCCGAGGCCGTCAAGCTCTACGGCAGCCCCGCCGAACGCCCGCTCGCCGACCGCAGGACCGGCCTGATCTCGCTCGGTGACAGCGAGATCTCCGGTGAGGGCGTCGGCACCTACGAACCAGGAACGAACGGCCCCGACAACTGGTGCCACCGCTCGCCCGATGCCGCCATCCACCGCACGGGCATCGCCGCGGACATCACGTACAACGTCGCCTGCTCCGGCGCGGACACCGGGAACATCCGGATCGGTGGCTCGAAGCAGCACGCCGACGAACTGGTCCAGAGCGACAATCTCGCCATCAAGGCACGCAACACCCGGATCAAGATGGTGCTGTTGGTGGCCGGCGCCAATGACGATCTGCACTTCGGCCCGGTGATGACCGACTGTGTCACGCGCTATGTGCTGTTCCAGGGGCCGTGCGAGCCGAAGTACGCGGCGGGCTGGCAGGGCCGCGTCGACGGCCTGGTCCCCAAGGTCGAGCAGACCGTACGGGACCTGCGCACCGTGATGAGCGACGCCGGATACGCCGACGGCGACTACAAGCTGGTCGTGATGGGCTACCCGAGCCCCATCGGCCCGGACTTCCGCGACAATCCGAACTTCCCCGGCAAGCTGATCTGCGGCGGTATGGGCTACGACTCCGACACCGTCTGGGGCCGCAACACCGCCGTCCCCGCGTTCGAGCGCGGTATGCGCAGGGTCGCGCAGTCCACCGGGGCGGTCTATCTCGACAACTCCCGGCTCTTCCACGGCCATGAGGTCTGCATGGAGGACACCTGGGCACGCGGGCTGTACATCGATCTCTCCAACCCCATTCCGCCGGACTCCAATTCGGCCCGCCAGTCCTTCCACCCCAATGTGCGCGGGCATGCGGCGTTCGCCTCCTGCCTCACCCAGCTGTACAACTCGGGGCTGAAGGAGGCCAGTTGCGCGGATGTGGCGTCGACCGGGAAGCCGGCGCTGTACGCGGGCGCGTGGGATGACACGTACAAGCCGCTGAAGGAGGAGGCGACGGGCTCGTGCCTGGATGTCGCGGGTGCGGTCAGCCGCAACGGGACGGGCGTGGTGGGCTGGGACTGCCACGGCGGGCGTAACCAGGGCTGGTGGTACGACTCGGCGCGCAAGTCGCTGCACACGGAGCTGACGCAGGACCGGTGCCTGGATGTACCGGGCGGGAGCTATGCGGCGGGCGCGGCGGTAGTCGTGTGGAACTGCCACGGCGGCGCGAACCAGCAGTTCGTCCGCACCGGCGGGACGATTCGGCCGTCGTCGGCGACGGGATTGTGCCTGACGCTGGCGTCGGCGAAGGAGCCGGTCCGGCTCCAGCCGTGCACCGGGGCGGCGAACCAGCGCTTCGCGTAGGGCTGTTCCCCGTGTCCTCAAACGCCGGGCGGGCTGAAGTCCAGCCCCGCCGGCGTTTGAGGCGCGAGGTCCGGGGCGGAGCCCCAGTCGTTACGCCAGCCCCGGACCCCGCACCGGAATCGACGTGAATGTCGGCGCGGGCGCCGGCTCCGTGAAGAAGTCGTTGCCCTTGTCGTCCACCACGATGAACGCCGGGAAGTCCTCGACCTCGATCCGCCACACCGCCTCCATGCCGAGCTCCTCGTACTCGACGACCTCGACCTTCTTGATGCAGTCCTGCGCGAGCCGCGCCGCGGGCCCGCCGATCGAGCCCAGGTAGAACCCGCCGTGCGTCCCGCACGCGTTCGTCACCTGCTGCGAGCGGTTGCCCTTGGCCAGCATGACCCTGGAGCCGCCCGCCGCCTGGAACTGCTCGACGTACGAGTCCATACGGCCGGCCGTCGTCGGCCCGAAGGAGCCGGACGCATAGCCCTCGGGGGTCTTCGCCGGACCGGCGTAGTAGACCGGGTGGTCCTTCAGGTACTGCGGCATCTCCTCGCCCGCGTCGAGCCGCTCCTTGATCTTGGCGTGCGCGATGTCGCGGGCCACGACCAGCGGGCCGGTCAGCGAGAGCCGGGTCTTGACCGGGTACTTGGTGAGCTCGGCCAGCACCTCGTCCATCGGCCGGTTGAGGTCGATCTTCACGACGTCACCCGCCTCGTCCAAGTGCGCGTCCGTCGTGTCCGGCAGGAAACGTGCCGGGTCGGTCTCCAGCTGCTCCAGGAACACGCCCTCGGCAGTGATCTTCGCGGTGGCCTGGCGGTCGGCCGAGCAGGAGACGGCGATCGCGACGGGCAGCGAGGCGCCGTGACGCGGAAGGCGGACGACGCGGACGTCGTGGCAGAAGTACTTGCCGCCGAACTGCGCGCCGATGCCGATCTTCTGGGTGAGCTCGAAGACCTTCTCCTCCAGCTCCTTGTCCCGGAAGCCGTGGCCGGTGGCCGAGCCCTCGGCGGGCAGCTCGTCGAGGTAGTGCGCGGAGGCGTACTTCGCGGTCTTCAGCGCGAACTCGGCGGACGTGCCGCCGACGACGATGGCGAGGTGGTAGGGCGGGCAGGCGGCCGTACCGAGCGAGCGGATCTTCTCCTCCAGGAACTTCATCATGGAGGCCTCGTTCAGGACCGCCTTGGTCTCCTGGAAGAGGAAGGACTTGTTGGCGGAGCCGCCGCCCTTTGCCATGAAGAGGAACTTGTACGCGCCGCCGTCGGTCGCGTACAGCTCGATCTGGGCGGGGAGGTTGGAGCCGGTGTTCTTCTCCTCCCACATGGTGAGCGGAGCCATCTGCGAGTAGCGCAGGTTGAGCTTGGTGTAGGCGTCGTAGATGCCGCGCGAGAGAGCTTCCTCGTCGCCGCCCTGCGTCAGGACGTTCTGGCCGCGCTTGCCCATGACGATCGCCGTGCCGGTGTCCTGGCACATCGGGAGTACGCCGGCGGCCGCGATGTTGGCGTTCTTCAGCAGGTCCAGCGCGACGAACTTGTCGTTGGAGGAGGCCTCCGGGTCGTCGACGATACGGCGCAGCTGCGCGAGGTGGGCGGGCCGCAGGTAGTGCGAGATGTCGTGCATGGCCTCGGCGGCGAGCGTACGCAGCGCCTCCGGCTCGACCTTGAGGAACGTACGCCCGTCGGCCTCGAAGGTGGAGACACCCTCGGAGGTCACCAGCCGGTACGGCGTGGTGTCCTCTCCCAGCGGGAGCAGATCGGAGTACTGAAACTCTGGCATTACGGCCATTCCTCACTCGGCAGACAGCGGCGCTGACGTCCATTGGCAGCGCGCCCTTCAGCGTAGAACGCGGTCGGCCGCGCAGGCTTGTGAGGTAGGGCTCACTCGCGCATCGAGGGGCGCCGGCAGGCCCTCCGGTGGGTGAGAGGCGGGGTCCGGGGCGAAGCCCCGGCGCCCGGCGCCGCGCCCGGCCCCGTACCCCTAGTCGCGATCTATCGCGTTTCGCTACGCTGGATCCGTGGACCTCGAAAAGCACCCCCAGAAGCCGGTCGCCCCCGCGGAGCCCAGCGACGCCATCCGCGCCTCGGATGCCGACCGCGACCGGATCGCCGACATTCTCCGGGACGCCCTGGCCGAGGGCCGGCTGGACGCCGAGGAGCACTCCGAGCGGATCGACGCCGTCTACCGGGCCAAGACCGTCGGGGAACTGGAGCCGCTGGTCCGGGACTTGCCCGCGGCCCGCACCGGCACTCGTGGCGACGCCATGTCGTACGCGTACGGGCCCGAGGAGCCCGTCGGCCCCGCCGAGAATCTCATCGCCGTCTTCTCCAGCTCCACCCGCAAGGGCCGTTGGCGCGTCGGCCGCCGCACCAACGCCTTCTCGCTCTTCGGCAACATCGAGATCGACCTCACCGAGGCGCTCTTCGAGCAGCGGCTGACCGTCATCAACGCCACCTCCATCTTCGGCAATGTCGAAGTGCGGGTCCCGGAGAACATCTCGCTGCGCGGCAGCGGTACCGGGTTCTTCGGCAACTTCGACGTGCTCACCCTGGAGGCGGCCGATCCGGAGGCCCCGGTGGTCGTCGTGAACGGGTATTCGGTTTTCGGCAATGTCGAGGCCAGGCCCAAACGGGGCCGTCTCATCGCCGACCTCCATGACCGCCTGCGCAAACACCTCGGCTGACGGCTCCGCTCCGGAGCACTTTCCGGCCGCGAGCGCCTGCCCGCAATTCCGTGCCCCGGAACTCAGTGCCACTCAGTGAATAGGAGTGCGTACAGCGGGTAGGGAGTGCTGCATCGTCTCTCGCTCGCGAAGCCGTCGTCAGGAGTAGACCGTGCTGCAACTGCCGCATCAGTCCTTGCAGGTCGCCGCCGTTCCGCCCCAGCGAATTTCCGCTCGGGAAGATCAGGCCGGGCCCTGGCACGCGGAGGCGGTGTGCCGCCGGGACGAGGCCGGACTGTTCTTCGCTCCGTCCAAGGAACCGACGGCCGCGCGGCTGTCGCGCGAGGAGGCCGCGAAGCGGGTCTGCGCCCGCTGCCCCGTGATGGTCGAATGCCGGGAGCACGCCCTGCTCCAACCCGAGCCGTACGGCGTGTGGGGCGGGCTGACCGCGGCCGAGCGCCGCGTGGTGCTGGCCCGGCGCAGGCGGCGCGAGGTGGAGCTCAAGAAGTCGGCGGCGGCCTGAGCGCCGGGCAGGGACGGGAAGGGGCGCCCCCACCGCACTTGGGGGGCGCCCCTTCCCGTACCCGCTTGTCCCGCTCGGCTCGTCCTACTTGGCGCGGTCGAAGTCGATGGCGCTGTACGCGCGCAGCTTCGACAGCCGGTGGGTCGAGTCGATCTGGCGGATCGTGCCGGACTTGGAGCGCATCACCAGCGAGGACGTGGTGGCGGTCTCGGCGCGGTAGCGCACGCCGCGCAGCAGCTCGCCGTCCGTGATGCCGGTGGCGACGAAGAACACGTTGTCGCCACTGACCAGGTCGTTCGTGTGCAGCACCCGGTCCAGGTCGTGCCCGGCGTCGAGCGCGCGCTGCCGCTCGGCGTCGTCCTTGGGCCAGAGCTTGCCCTGGATCGTGCCGCCGAGGCACTTTATGGCGCAGGCGGAGATGATGCCCTCGGGGGTGCCGCCGATGCCGAGCAGCAGATCGACGCCGGTGCCTTCGCGTACGGCCATGACCGAGCCCGCGACATCGCCGTCCGAGATGAACTTGATGCGGGCGCCGGTCTCGCGGATCTCCTTGACGATGCCCTCGTGGCGGGGGCGGTCGAGGATGACGACGGTGACGTCCTCGGGGGACATGTTCTTGGCCTTGGCGACCCGGCGGATATTGAGCGAGACGGGGGCGGTGATGTCGACGAAGTCGGCGGCCTCGGGGCCGGTGACCAGCTTGTCCATGTAGAAGACCGCGGACGGGTCGAACATGGTGCCGCGGTCGGCGGCGGCGAGCACGGCGATGGCGTTCGGCATGCCCTTGGCGTTCAGCGTGGTGCCGTCGATCGGGTCCACGGCGATGTCGACCTCGGCGCCGGTACCGTCGCCGATCCGCTCGCCGTTGAACAGCATCGGGGCTTCGTCCTTCTCGCCCTCGCCGATGACGACGACGCCGTTCATCGAGACGGTGGAGACGAGGGTTCGCATGGCCTTGACGGCCGCTCCGTCCGCGCCGATCTTGTCGCCGCGGCCGACCCACCGGCCGGCGGCCATTGCGGCGGCCTCGGTGACCCGGACCAGCTCCAGGGCGAGGTTGCGGTCGGGGGCCTCAGGAGAGACCTCGAGCTGGGACGGCAGATGATGCTCGGTCATCGGAGCGCACCTTTCTGTACGACGACGGCCGGAAAAGAGGGTGATCCGACTCTATCGGTACGTCGATAAATTGAGCAGAGGGGGCCACGTTTGAGCACACTTCCATGATGCGACCATGGGGGCGTGGCAGGTATGCGAGGCAGACAGACGGTGCGGGACATGGTGCTGTCGATGGCGGTGATCGGCGCCGTCGTCGCAGTGATCTACGTGTTCATTCCGCACGACGAAAAGGCGGACCCGGTCAAGGCGGTCGACTACCGGGTGGAGCTGCTGACGGCACGGCGCGCGGCGCCGTATCCGGTGGCGGCACCCGAGGGACTGGCGAAGGAGTGGAGGCCGACATCGGTCTCGTACAAGCGCGCCGATGCGGACGCCTGGCACCTCGGCTTCCTGGACCCGGACGGCGAGTACATCGCGGTCGAGCAGTCCACGGCGCCGGCCGGCAAGTTCATCCCGAAGGTCAGCCAGCAAGCCCGGGAGACCGGGAAGACGCAGCAGGTGGGCGGCGTGGCCTGGCAGCGCTGGGAGGGCCCGAAGTACGACGCGCTGGTGCGCGAGCACAAGGGCTCGACGACCGTGATCACGGGTACGGCGTCGCCGGAGCGGCTGGCGGAGATGGCGACCGCGCTGGAGTCCAAGAAGTCCTGATCTCGTTGTAGGAAAAGGCCGCCGCACCCCGGAGCGGGTGCGGCGGCCTTCTGCTTGTGCGGGATCAGACGGTGGTGACGACCTCGTCGTAGGACAGTCGCGGCGAGCGCGGGAACGAGGCGTCCTCGCCGGGCTTGCCGATGTTGACGATCATCAGCGGGGTGTGGTCGCCGTCCAGGAACTCCTTCTGGACGCCGGCGAAGTCGAAGCCCGTCATCGGGCCCGCGGCCAGGCCGGCGGCGCGGACGCCGACGATGAAGTACGCGGCCTGCAGCGCGGCGTTGAGGGCGGCGGCCTGCTCACGGACCGGGCGCTCGGCGAAGAACATGTCCTTGGCCTGCGGGAAGTGCGGGAACAGGGTCGGGAGCTCCTCATGGAACTCGTTGTCGGCGGCGAGGATCGCGACCAGCGGGGCGGTGGCGGTCTTCGGCTGGTTGCCCTCGGCCATGTGCTTGACCAGACGCTCACGAGCCTCGTCGGAGCGGACCAGGACGACGCGCAGCGGGCTCTGGTTGAAGGCGGTCGGGCCGAATTTGACCAGGTCGTAGATCGCCTGGACCTGCTCCTCGGTCACCGGCTCGTCGGTGAACGTGTTGGCGGTGCGGGCCTCACGGAAGAGGAGGTCCTGGGCGGCGGAGTCAAGGGCGAGGGTCATGCTGGCGTACCTTCCGGGGGGCGTGCAGAGGATCTTTACGACGGCTCCAACCGCACCCCGTTGGATTAAATTTCAACTACATGCCCATGGTGACCCGACTCACACCCGGGAGCACCCCCCCGGACCTGCTCAGTCTTCGGCGGCCTCGGCGGCCTCGCCCTCTCTCGTGCCCTCGCCCTTCCCCTCGGAAAGCGCCGCGTCGAGCCGCGCGCGGGCGCCCTCCAGCCAGTGGCGGCAGACCTTCGCCAGCTCCTCGCCGCGCTCCCACAGAGCCAGCGACTCCTCGAGCGTCGTGCCACCCGCCTCCAGGCGGCGTACGACCTCGATCAGCTCGTCCCGCGCCTGCTCGTAACCGAGCGCGGCCTCGTCCGTCTTGGCACCCATGCGATCCACCCTATGTGTGAGGTAGGACAACGACCGTCACCTGCTCACGGTTCATCTGTTCACGACGCGCCGGCCGCTGTTCACGACGCGTCGGCCGCGCTCACTCCGCGACCCGTACGGCGAACTCGCCCTCCGAGACCCGCGCCCGCAGCTCGTCACCCACCGCGACCTCCTCCGGCGAGCGGACCACCGATCCGTCCGCCCGCTGCAGCACCGCGTACCCCCGCTCCAGCGTCGCCGCCGGGGACAGCGAGACCACCCGCGCCCGGGTGTGCGCCAGCTCCGAGTCCGCCCGGTCCAGCAGATGCCCGAGCACCCGCCGACTGCGGGCGACCAGCGCGGCGGCCTCCGCCTCGCGCTCGTCCACCATCCGGTGCGGGTGCTCCATCGACGGCCGGGCCAGCGCATGGGCCAGACCCCGCTCCTCCCGGTCCAGCAGCCCCCGGACGGTGCGCAGCGCACGGTCCCGCAGCTGCCGCACCCGGTCCAGTTCCTCGCCGACGTCAGGGACGACCTTCTTCGCCGCGTCCGTCGGCGTCGACGCCCGCAGATCGGCCACCAGGTCGAGCAGCGGCGCGTCCGGCTCGTGCCCGATGGCCGACACCACCGGCGTACGGCACTCGGACACCGCGCGCACCAGCTGCTCGTCCGAGAACGGCAGCAGATCCTCCACGCTGCCGCCGCCGCGCGCCACGATGATCACGTCCACGTCCGGGAGCGTGTCCAACTCCTTCACCGCCTGGACGACCTGGGCCACCGCGTGCACGCCCTGCACCGCCACATTGCGCACCTCGAAGCGGACGGCCGGCCACCGCCGCCGGGCGTTCTCCAGTACGTCGCGTTCGGCAGCGGACGCACGCCCGCACACCAGCCCCACCCGGTGCGGCAGGAACGGCAGCGCCTTCTTCCGCTCGACGGCGAACAGCCCCTCCGCGCCCAGCGTCCGCTTCAGCTGCTCGAGCCGGGCGAGCAGTTCACCGATGCCCACCGGCCTTATCTCCACGGCCCGCAGTGACAGCTGCCCCCGCGGCGCGTACCACTCCGGCTTGGCGTGCACCACGACCCGCGCGCCCTCCGCCACCACATCCGCGACCGCGTCGAAGACCTGCCGGAAGCAGGTGACACCCACCGAGATGTCGTACGACGGGTCGCGCAGCGTCATGAAGACGACCCCGGCGCCCGGCCGCCGCGACAGCTGGGTGATCTGCCCTTCCACCCAGACCGCCCCGAGCCGGTCGATCCACCCTCCGATGAGCCGTGACACCTCGCCGACCGGCAGCGGCGCTTCCGCGGACGTGTTGAGAGCCATACGGGCGAGCGTATCGGCCGCGTACGACAACATCCCTCAGCGCGAGCTACACCGCGGAACCGTGCCGCTCCCACTGCACCGCGAGCACGATCAGCCCCACCCCCAGCCACAGCACACCCACCACCTGCGCCGCCCCGGCCGCCGCCACGATCACCGTGACCGTCACCGCCGCGCCCAGCGCCGGCATCACCAGATGCCGCAACCAGTCGGGGGTGCCATCACGCCGCTTCACCACGAACCAGCCGATCACCGACGCGTGCAGCAGCGTGAAGGCGGTCAAGGCGCCGATGTCGACCACCGACACCAGATGATCCAGACCGTCGCCGCGCCGCGCCGCCCACACCGCGGCCACCATCGTCACGGCCGCGGCCAACAGCAGTGCAAGCCGTGGCACACCCGAATCCGTGCGTGAAAGCACGCGCGGCAGCCGACGGTCCCGCGCCATCGCGAAGAGCAGTCGGCCCGCCGCTGCCTGCCCGGCCAGCGCCGCGAACGCCGCCCCGATCGCCTTGCTGGCCGCGACCAGGTCGTGCAGCCAGCCCCCGACCGAGGTGTCCACCGCGTCGTAGAAGGCCGACCCCTGTTTGACCGGCTCGGCCGCCAGCTCCGCCGACGACAGCGGCTCGAGCAGCGCCGCCAGATACGTCTGCGCCACGAACAGCCCACCCGCCAGCGCCAGACAGAACAGCACCGCCCTGGCCACCTTCCGCGAGCCGCCCGTCACCTCCTCCGCGAACGAGGCGATCGCGTCGAAGCCGAGATACGACAGCACCGCCACCGACACCGCGCTGAACACCGCCGTCATCGAGAAGCCCGCGTCACCGGTCAGCGGCGACAGCCAGTCGCGCCGCGCCCCGTCCTGCCCGAGCGTCACGACGGCCGACACCATGAACACCAGCAGCACCACGATCTCCATCGCCAGCACCGCGAAGCCGACCCGGGCCGCCGCCCGTACGCCCCACAGATTCAGCAGCGTGGTGACCACCACGGCGATCCCGGTCCACACCCACCGGTCCACCTCCGGGACCAGCGCCTCCATCGCGATCCCGGAGAAGAGATACGCGACGGCCGGGATCAGCAGATAGTCGAGCATCGCCATCCAGCCGGCGATGAACCCCGGCGCATCGCCGAGCCCCTTGCGCGCGTATGTGTAGACCGAGCCGGCCTGCGGCGCGACCCGCACCATCAGCGCGTAACTGAAGGCGGTGAACGCCATGGCGATCGTCGCGACCGCATAGACGAGCGCCACGGCCCCGTGCGACTTCGCGTCGAGCGTGCCGAACACGCCGACCGGCGCCATGGGTGCGATGAAGAGCAGACCGTAGACGAGGAGATCCCGGAATCCGAGCGTGCGCCGCAGCCCGCTGTCGGTGCCGTCCCCCGTGTCGGACCCTTCAGCTGCCGCCATCGCGTCCCTCCGTCGCTCGCGTCCCGCCTCAGTCTTCCCCCTGAGGGTGATCTCTGGCCTTCCCGACGCGGCCTTACGATGGGGGGCATGACTGCTACGACTCCTGCCCGACGCGTCCTGCTCGCCGCTCCCCGTGGCTACTGCGCGGGCGTGGACCGTGCCGTGATCGCCGTGGAGAAGGCCCTGGAGCAGTACGGGTCGCCGATCTACGTCCGCCACGAGATCGTCCACAACAAGTACGTCGTACAGACCCTTGAGAAGAAGGGCGCGATCTTCGTCGAGGAGACGGCGGAGGTCCCCGAGGGGTCGATCGTCATGTTCTCGGCGCACGGCGTGGCCCCGGTCGTCCACGAGGAGGCCGCCGAGCGCAAGCTCGCGACCATCGACGCGACCTGCCCGCTGGTGACCAAGGTCCACAAGGAAGCCGTCCGGTTCGCCAACGAGGACTACGACATCCTGCTGATCGGGCACGACGGCCACGAGGAAGTCATCGGTACGTCCGGCGAGGCCCCCGAACACATCACGCTCGTGGACGGCCCCGAGGATGTCGCGAACGTCTCCGTACGGGACGAGTCGAAGGTCGTCTGGCTCTCCCAGACCACGCTTTCGGTCGACGAGACGATGGAGACGGTCGACGCGCTCAAGACGAAGTTCCCGCAGCTGATCTCCCCGCCGAGCGACGACATCTGCTACGCCACGCAGAACCGCCAGATCGCGGTCAAGCAGATGGGCGCCGAGGCGGACCTGGTCGTCGTCGTCGGCTCCAAGAACTCCTCGAACTCCGTCCGGCTGGTCGAGGTGGCGCTGGGCGCGGGCGCGCGCGACGCGCATCTGGTGGACTACGCCTCGGAGATCGAAGAGGCCTGGCTGGACGGCGTCTCGACGGTCGGCGTCACTTCCGGCGCGTCGGTGCCCGAGGTCCTGGTCGAGGGCGTACTGGAGTGGCTGTCGCAGCGCGGTTTCGAGGATGTCGAGATCGTCAAGGCGGCCGAGGAGTCGATCACCTTCTCGCTGCCGAAGGAGCTCCGCCGCGATCTGCGCGCGGAGGCGGCGGAGCTGTCGGGAAAGTAGTCCGATCATCGACCCGATCATCGACCCGATCATCGACCCGATCATCGACCCGATCAGCAGTCCGACAAGTGACCGTCAGCCGCTGCCCGTAACGTTGTGTCCATGAACGTGTTCGGAGTGGACATCGGCGGATCCGGCATCAAGGGCGCACCTGTGGACCTTGAGCGCGGCGACCTGGTGCAGGAGCGCCACAAAGTCCTGACCCCACACCCATCGACGCCCGCAGCCGTGGCGGACGGCGTCGCCGAGGTGATCGCGAATTTCGGCTGGTCGGGCCCGGTAGGCATCACCTTCCCCGGCGTCGTCACGAGCGGCGTCACCCGCACTGCGGCCAATGTGGACAAGGGCTGGGTCGACGTGGACGCCTCGAAGCTGCTCGGCGAGCGCCTCGGTGGCCTGTCGGTGACGATCCTGAACGACGCGGACGCGGCGGGCGTCGCGGAGATGACGTTCGGGGCGGGCCGCGGCCGCAAGGGGACGGTGATCCTGCTGACCTTCGGTACGGGCATCGGCAGCGCGGTCTTCATCGACGGCCGGCTGGTCCCGAACACCGAACTGGGCCACCTCGAGCTGCACGGCCACGACGCCGAGAAGCACGCCTCCACGAAGGTCAAGGAGGACGAGGGCCTGAGCTGGCAGCGCTGGGCGCACCGGGTGCAGAAGTACCTGGCCCATGTGGAGATGCTGTTCTCGCCGGAGCTGTTCATCATCGGCGGCGGTGTGAGCCGTAAGGCGGACAAGTTCGTGCCGCTGATCGAGGGCATCAGGGCGGAGATCGTCCCGGCGGAACTGCAGAACAACGCGGGGATCGTGGGCGCGGCGATGGCGGCGGCGGGCAGGTAGCGGGGCGGCGGGACTCTGCCGGTACGGGCGGGAGCCCGCCGGGCCGGGGCACCTCAGCCGGTACGGGCGCGCAGAGCACGCACCCCGTCCTTGCGCCTCAGCCGGTACGGGCGGGAGCCGTGCGCACCTCGTAGGCGGGACTCTGCCGGCCCAGGCGAGGGCGCACCCCGGTCCTCGCGGCTCAGCGGGTCCAGGCGGGAGCCCGCGCAGCTCGTACGCGGGCCTCAGCGGGTCCAGGCGGGAGCCGCGCGCAGCTCATACGCGGGACTCAGTCGGCCCAGGCGAGGGCGCACCCCGTCCTCGCGGCTCAGCCGCGCCGGACGGGGCCGCCGCCCGGCCGCCCGCGCCGCTGTCGGCGCCCCATCATCCGTACCTTCCGTACGCAGGTGATGAGCCCGGCGACCAGCGTGCCGCCGTACAGCCAGCCGGCGTGCACCGCGAGCGCGGTGACCAGGGCCATCGTCTGCCCGCCGAAGCCCCCGGTCCCGCCCGAGATCGGCACGATGCCGACCGCGAAGGCGATCGGCACGCTAATCGGCGCGGTGACCAGGTCGGCCTCCCGCACCCAGAGCGCGGTCAGCGCGCTGACGGGCAGGAACAGCAGCCCGAACACCACGGCGGAGCCGTCGAAGAGCAGCCAGTCCAGAAAGCCGAGCGCGAACATCGTCGCGGCGGCGAACAGCCCGCCGCCGAGCCCGGTCAGCCGGGGCTTGGGAAGTCTGCGCAGCGCGAGCACAACCGGAGGCACGGGCCGCGCGGGCGGTGCCGCCACCCGGTACACGGCGGGGGCGCCCTCGGCGAGCGCGCCCTGTGGGGAGAGAGGGGCTTGCTGGGAAAGAGGGGCCTGCGGGCGCTGTCGGCGCTGAGGGTGACCTGTCCTGTGCTGCTCCACCCGGACAACGTAGGTCGCGATGTGGGAGGAACCAGGCACGGGACACGCCCTTTGGCTGACCTTGGCGTTGAGTTCGACTCCCGACTGCCGTCGCTGCCCGGCTCGACCCGCCCGTAAACTGGGGAATCGGCCCGCCTCCGGGCCGTACGGCCATCTGCCAGTCCTTACTCCAGGAAGTCGCCAACGTGTCGCTCACGATCGGAATCGTCGGTCTGCCGAATGTCGGCAAGTCGACCCTGTTCAACGCCCTGACCAAGAACGACGTGCTGGCGGCCAACTACCCGTTCGCCACGATCGAGCCGAACATCGGCGTCGTCGGCGTCCCGGACGCCCGCCTCGCCAAGCTCGCCGAGATCTTCGGCTCGCAGCGGATCCTCCCGGCCACGGTCGACTTCGTCGACATCGCCGGCATCGTGCGCGGCGCGAGCGAGGGAGAGGGCCTGGGCAACAAGTTCCTGGCGAACATCCGTGAGTCCGACGCGATCTGCCAGGTCATCCGCGCCTTCAAGGACGAGAACGTCGTGCACGTCGACGGCAAGATCTCGCCGAAGGACGACATCGAGACGATCAACACCGAGCTGATCCTCGCCGACCTGCAGTCCGTCGAGAAGGCTGTGCCGCGTCTGACGAAGGAGTCCCGCCTCCAGAAGGAGAAGGTCGCGGTCCTGGCGGCGGTCGAGGAGGCGCAGAAGCTTCTCGAGGCGGGCACGACGCTCTTCGCCGCGGGCATCACGGCGGGCACGGAGAAGGGCCGCCTCCTGCACGAGCTGCACCTCCTCACCACCAAGCCGTTCCTCTACGTCTTCAACGTGGACGAGGACGAGCTGGTCGACGAGGACTTCAAGAACGAGCAGCGCGCGCTGGTCGCCCCGGCCGAGGCGATCTTCCTCAACGCCAAGATCGAGTCCGAGCTGATCGAGCTCGACGACGACGAGGCGCTGGAGCTCCTCCAGTCGATGGGCCAGGAGGAGCCGGGCCTGGCGGTGCTGGGTCGCGTCGGCTTCGACACGCTCGGCCTGCAGACGTATCTGACGGCGGGCCCGAAGGAGACCCGCGCCTGGACGATCAAGAAGGGCGCGACGGCTCCCGAGGCGGCCGGTGTGATCCACACCGACTTCCAGAAGGGCTTCATCAAGGCCGAGGTCATCTCCTTCGAGGACCTGGTCGAGATGGGCTCGGTGGCGGAGTCCCGCGCGAAGGGCAAGGCGCGTATGGAGGGCAAGGACTACGTGATGCAGGACGGCGACGTGGTGGAGTTCCGCTTCAATGTCTAGCCGGTGACTTAACACCACTTCGCTGATCTGGCAAACATGCAGGTCAAAGGGGGTCTGACTCTTCGGGGTCAGGCCCCTAGATTTTTACCGTGCTGGATAGGTGCTGGATATTCTGACCCCTCGGCACCTGTCATCACCCCTGCTCATCCCTACCGTGCTGGATTCGTGCTGGGAAGGATGAGAGCGCCTGTACTGGGGCGTGCACTGACCAGAGCCTGGCCTGCGCCGAGAAGTGCTTCGTGGCCTATGTTCGGTTTCGTTCACGTGGTGGAGGCAATGGCGCTCCGTCTTGCGAGTGGCCAAGGTGTCGGCCGGACATCGGCTTGGCCGAGTGCTTCTGGCTGCACTCCCGCGCAGGTGCTGTCCGCGCGCTGGTGGGACAGGGGCGTGGGTCCAGGGGGCTGCGACGGATTGCTTCTGCTGGTGTTGAGGAACGCAGACTGGTGGTCAACCTGTTCACGCCGTGGTGGCGCGGAAAACGGTGGGCGTCTGGACGAAGTTGGACACGTCTAGGAGCGACTCGTTGTCAGTGGTTGTCTCACCCGGAACGAAACCAAGGCGCCCCAGCGCATGCGCTGCTACGCGAGGTCCTGCAGTACACGGAGATTCTCTGCTGATCCTTGGAGCTTGCTGAGGCTGACTTTGACCCCGCCCACCCGAGGGGGCAAATGATGGTCCCTTGGGAGCGGCGCACTGGGGTGTTGAGCTTGCCTACACTGCTGTTGCCGGGCGGAGCTGTGTTCCTGGTCGGCGGTTGTAGGGCGTCTGCGAGGGGGAAAGCGTGGCACCGTGGAACCACTGAGGGACGACGACCCGAAGGAGATCGGCGGTTTCACCCTCGTCTGCCGCATCGGCTCCGGTGGCATGGGCCAGGTGTTCCTCGGCGAGTCCGCGGCCGGTCACCAGGCCGCCGTGAAGGTTATCAAGTCCTCCGTACTCGACGAGGACACCCGGGCGCGCTTCCTGTCCGAGGTAGAGAGCCTGCGCACGGTCTACGGCCCCTTCGTCGCTGCCTTCGTCGGTGCCGACGCGGACGCAGATCAGCCATGGCTCGCGGTGGAGTACGTCCCTGGACCCGATCTGCGCACTTTGATCACCGGGCAGGGACCCCTGCCACTCGCCGAGACCGCCAGTCTCGGGGCACTGCTCGCCGAGGGCCTTGGCACCGTCCACGACGCGGGGCTGCTCCATCGCGACCTGAAGCCGCAGAACATCCTGCTTTCCTCCTACGGCCCCAAGGTGATCGACTTCGGTCTCGCCGTGCTAGCGGAACGCCGCACCACCCTGACGGCCACCGGATTCGTCGTCGGCAGCGTCCTCTGCATGCCGCCGGAGCAGGCGCGGGGCGAGCACCATTTGGACCGGTCCGCCGACGTGTACGCGCTGGGCGCGGTGCTGCTCTTCGCCACGACCGGGCACTACCCGTACGAGGGGCCGACTTGGCAGGCCGTCGCCCTGAAGATCGAGGACCCGGCGACCCCTCCCGACCTGACGGACGTCCCACCGGAGCTCGTGCCGCTGATCACGGACATGCTGGCGCTGGATGCGGACGCACGGCCGGCACTGCCCGAGGTCACCGAGCGGCTGGTGCGCGTCATCCGTGAACTGGGTCTAACCGCCTTCCAGGCCAAGCGCCGCCTCATCGGCCTGACGCCCGAGATCAGCGTGCCCCAACTTCCCGCACCGGCTTCCGAACCCCCGGCGGGAGCCGGCGCACCCGCCTACACGCCCGCCGTCATCGACCAGGCGGCGGTCGAGGACGACGAGCAGGCGGTCCCGACCGTGCCCGCGGGGGCCGGGCAGCACACCGCCGAGGGAGACCCCGACGGAGATGACCCGGACGAAGGCGCCTCTGCCCGCCAGGAGTCCCCGCCCGCGCAGCGGGAAACCCCTCCCCGCCCACGCGGCGGGATGACCGCTGTCCGGCCCTCCGCGCCCTTGAGGATCGCCGAGCGGATTCGTGCTGGATACGCCCGTGAGGCCCGCTTCTGAGCAGTCACGACCTCCGTGCCCGAACCCGTACGTCCCCCTTCCTCCCCGTGACAGACTTTGCGGTGGCGAGAGCGACGACACACGCAAGACGAAGGGGCCGTGAGTGACCGACCAGGGGGCGACGCAGGAGGGGACCCGGTTCCCGCCGGGCGCGCAGATCCTCGTACGGGACGAGGAGTGGCTGGTCCGCAACACCACCACTACCGATCACGATGGGGAGAGGATCGAGGCGGTCGGTGTCTCCGAGTTCGTCCGGGACGAGGAGGCCGTCTTCTTCAGCGGGATCGACACGGTGGAACTCCTGGACCCGGAGAAGACCGTCCTCGTACCTGACACCTCCTCGTACTTCCGGCGCAGCCGCCTGTTCCTGGAAGCCGTCCTGCGCAAGACGCCGCTGCCCCAATCGGAGCGGGGCCTCGCCCTCGCCGACCGCTTCCTTCTGGACCCGCTCGTCTACCAACAGCGTCCGGCCGAACTCGTTCTGTCCATGCGCAACCTCCGCCCCCGGGTCCTGATCGCCGACGTCGTCGGTCTCGGCAAGACCTTGGAGATCGGCCTGACCCTCGCCGAGCTCATCCGTCGCGGCCGCGGCGAGCGCATCCTGGTCGTGACCCCGCAGAGCATCCTGGAGCAGTTCCAGCACGAGCTGTGGACGCGTTTCTCCATCCCGCTCGTACGGCTCGACTCGCTCGGCGTCCAGCGTGTCCAGCGTGAGCTTCCGGCGGGGCGGAACCCATTCACGCACTACAAGCGCGTGATCATCTCCGTGGACACCCTCAAGAACATCGGCCAGTACCGGCACCACCTGGAGCGGATCCGCTGGGACGCCGTCGTTATCGACGAGTCCCACAACCTGATCAACCCCGGCAGCCAGCGCCGCGCCCTCGCCGAGATCCTCGCACCGCGCACGGACGCCCTGCTGCTCGCCAGCGCCACCCCGCACAACGGCGACAAGCGGTCCTTCGCCGACCTGATCTCCCTGCTCGACCCGGCCGCCATCGCCGACCGCGACCACTACGATCCGGCGGAGGACCTCGGCCACCTCTACATCCGGCGCACCAAGATCAGCCCCGAGGTCCGGGACGAGATGGGCACCGAGTGGCCGGACCGGGGCCCCACCGTCTCCCTCCACTGCGCGGCCACCGAGGCGGAGGAACGGGTCTTCGCCGAACTGGCCGAGCACTGGATTCCCGCACCGCCGTCGAGCACGGAGTTCGGCACCGCCGGCCAGAACCCCGTCTCGGTCGCCGTCGAGCCGGTCTTCGCCTACAACCTGCTCAAGACGTTCCTGTCCTCGCACGTCGCCCTGGGCGAGACGGTCGCGAACCGCGTCGCCTCCCTCACGGTCCGGGTACGCAAGGCCGAGGAGAAGGGGCTGCGGCCCGACCCGGCCATCGCCGCCGAGCAGGCCGCCCTCGCCCGCCTCCGGGAGATCGTCTCCGGCATGGGCGACGGCACCGCGCCCGGGGACTCCGCCAAGCTCGACGCCCTCGTCGCCCAGCTCAAGGAGATCGGTGTCGGCCCCCGGTCCGCCACGCGGGCCGTGGTCTTCTCCGAACGCGTGCGCACACTGACCTGGCTCGCCGAGGTCGTTCCGCCCCGCCTGGGCTTCCCGGTCGGGACCGACGGCACGTCGAAGGCCGTGGCCGTGATGCACGGCGGCCTCAGCGACGAGGAACAGGGCAAGGTCCTTGAGGCGTTCGGCCTCGCCGACACCCCCGTCCGGCTGCTGTTCACCGGAGACGTGGCCTCCGAGGGCGTCAACCTGCACCGCCAGTGCCACCACCTCGTCCACTACGACATCCCGTGGTCCCTGATCCGCATCGAGCAGCGCAACGGCCGTATCGACCGGTACGGGCAGAAGCACGAGCCCCGGTTCCACGCGCTGATCCTCACCTCGGCCGCCCCCGGGGCCAAGGACGACCGCACGGTCGCCGAAAAGCTGCTCCTCCGGGAGGAGGAGGCGCACAAGCTGGACGGCACGGCCGAGGCCGTCTCCGGTCTCTACCGGGCCGAGGAGGAAGAGCGCCGGCTCATCAAGGAACTGGTCAGGGGCGGCACGGTCGAGGAGTTCCTGGAGTCCGCCCCCGCCGACGACACGGCACTCGCCGACCTGTTCGGCCAGGTGGACATGATCACCGAGCAGGAGTTGCCCGCCCGCGCCGAGCTGATCTCGCTCTTCGACGGCGACACGGCCGACTTCGTCGCCACCGCCCTTGACGAGGTGTACGAGGAGCGCGCCGAGGACCAGATCGCCCTGTCGCCCGGCACCGACGCCCAGGGCGGCGCCTACTTTTCCCTCTCCCCGGCCCTGGCCCCCGACCTGCTCCACCGCCTCAAGGCCCTGCCGCCCTCCTACCTCAGAGAGCAGCATGTCGCCGAGCGGATGCTGGTCACCTTCGACCGGGCCCTCGCGCAGCGCAAGCTCAACGAGGCCAGGGACAGCAGCACCACCATGTGGCCGGACGTCTCTCTCCTCACCGACATCCATCCGGTGGTGGAGTGGCTGACGGACAAGGTCCTGGTCGAGTTCGGCCGGCAGGAGGCCCCGGTCATCACGACTCCGCACGTCGACGGCCCGGTCTTCCTCGTCCAGGGCATCCACTCCAACGCCCTCGGCCGTCCGACCGTGGTCCGCTGGATGGCCGTGACCGGGATCCGGCCCGACGGCACCGGGACGGCCGAGGTACGCCCTATGGCCGACGCGCTGCGCGACGCGAAGGTCGGCCCGAGGCTCGCCCGCACCGGAGGCCCGCGGGACCTGGACCGGCTCCAGGCCCTCGTCCCGGCCGCCGTCGCCGCCGCCCGGCGCCACCTGGACGCGAGCAGGGCCGAATGGGAGGAGCAGATCAGCGAGCCCCTCGCGACGTACCGCGACCATGTCGCCCAGTGGCGTGCCGACTCCCTGCTGCCCGGCGTCACCGGCCGCCGCGAGCGCCTCGTCGAGGAGACCGCCGACGAACTGGCCCGGCTCCTCGACCAACTCCAGACCACCGGACGCCCGTTGCTGCGGGTCCTTGCCGTCCTGGACCGCCCCGGTGCCCCGGACGCCTCCGGAGACGAGGCGGTCGCCCCCGCGGCCCCCTCCCCGGACCCGGCACCCGCATCCGACGCCGCCCACCCGTCCGACGCCCAGGCGGAGAACTGACGTGACGTACGACTCGCTGGTCAACCACGGCGACTACCTCTCGCCGCACTACCTCGCCGAGGTCCTCCCCAAGGACCTCAAGGCGAAGGAAGGCCTCCTCACCCGCTGGGCGGCCTTCGAGGAGACCGAACGCCGCCGCCACGCCGACGCCGTCGCCGATGCCGCCCGCCAGGGCCTCGGCCCCGACTCCGTACCGCCGCGCGTCCGCACCCCCCGCGAGGGCCTGCGCGCCCTGCACGGCCCCTACTTCGCGGGCCGCGCCGTCCTTGCCGAGGACGCGGCGACGCTCGCCGGACCCGACGCGCTCGAACCCGAAGGGTGGCGCAAGCGCTACACCGAGAGCCACCTGGAGACCCTGCGCGCCCTCGGCTACACCGACGCCCACGAGCAGACCGTGACCGTGCACCGCGCCGACCGCGAGTACGCCGTCCAGGTCCTCCACGCCGAACCCGGCCTGTACGCGGTCGCCTGCGGCTGGACCACCGAACCCGACGCCGCTCTCGACCCGGACGGCGCCGGCCGCCTGCTCCAACCGGTGGAGACGGAGACCTCGGCGCCCGACCTCCTGGACGCCAAGGCCCTCACCGACTTCCTCTTCACCTGCGACGCCCCTCCGCGCCACGTCCTGCTGCTCGTCGGCGGCGTCGTCGTCCTCGCCGACCGCCTCGCCTGGCCCGAGGGCCGCTATCTCGCCGCCGACCTCGACGCGGCCCTGCACCGCCGCGACGACCGCCACGGCGGCGAACTCGACATCCTGGCGGCGCTGTTCGGCGCCGACGCGCTGCGCGTCCCCGCCGAGGGCGGCACCGCACCGCTCGCCGCCTTCCTCGACCGGTCCTCCAAACACGCCGTCGGCGTCTCGACCGAACTCCGCGAGGGCCTGCGCCTGAGCGTCGAGTGGATCGCCAACGAGGTCCTGGACCGCCTGCGCGAACCGGAGAACGGCGTCACCCCTGCCGATCTGGACGACCCGGCCCGCCTCGCCAAGGAACTCAGCCGCGAGTCGCTGCGCTACCTGTACCGCATCCTGTTCCTCCTGTACGCCGAGGCCAGCCCCGCCCTCGGCATCCTGCCCTCCGACTACCCCGAGTACGAGCAGGGCTACGGCCTCCAGCGGCTCGGCGACCTCGTCCTGCGCGACCTCGTCGGCGAGCGCTCCCGGCGCGGCTTCCACCTGTACGAGTCGCTCGACCTGCTCTTCGAGAAGGTCGAGAAGGGCCACCGCCGCTACGGCACCGAGCCCGAGGACCTCGCGGCGGAGGCGGCGGCCCGCGAGGCGACGGAGGCCGAGAGCGAGGCGGCGAGGTTGCTCGCCGACGGCGAGATCACCCAGGCCGAGTACACCGAGCGGGTCCGCGAGGCCGACCGTGCCCGCCGCGCCGCCGCCCGCAGCACGAGCGCGGGCCTGCGCTTCGAGGCCCTGCGCTCCGAACTGTTCACCAAGGAGGCCGTCCGGCTCATCTCGGACGACCAGATCGAGAACCCGGAATACAGGGGCGGAGAGGGCGAGAAGCGCCGCCCCTTCCTGGACACCCGGCTGCGCAACGAAACCCTGCACAAGGTGCTGCGCCGCCTGATGCTCACCAAGGGCAGGGGACGCGAGCGCGGCGGCTTCATCTCGTACGCCCAGCTCGGCATCAACCAGCTCGGCGCGGTGTACGAGGGCCTGATGTCCTACACCGGCTTCATCGCGGAGGAGGAGCTGTACGAGGTCGCCAAGGGCGGCGACCCGTCGGGCGGCAGCTGGATGGTCCCCAAGTCCCGTGTCCAGGAACAGCAGTACGACGACGCCGTCTTCGTCAAGCGGACGAACGAGGAGACGGGCCGCCTGGAGCGGGTGCCCCACCCCAAGGGTTCGTTCGTCTACCGCCTTGCCGGCCGCGACCGCCAGACCTCCGCCTCCTACTACACCCCGAAGTCCCTCACCGAGGTCACGGTCGAGCTGGCCCTCAGACACCGCCTCGACCAGGACGGCGCCACCACCCCGGCGAGGGAGCTCCTGGAGTGGAAGATCTGCGAACCGGCCCTCGGCTCGGGCGCGTTCCTCAACGAGGCCATCGACCAGGTGGCCGCCGAGTACCTGCGGCGCCGCGAACGCGAGCTGGGCCGCCGGGTCGACCCCGAACTGCGGCAGATCGAGCTCCAGAAGGCCAAGGCGTACATCGCCCTCCACAACGCCTACGGCGTGGACCTCAACGCCACGGCGGTGGAACTCGCCGAGGTCTCCCTCTGGCTCAACTCCATGCACCCGGGCATGCGGGCCCCCTGGTTCGGCCTCCACCTGCGGCGCGGCAACTCCCTCATCGGCGCGGCCCGCAAGGTCTACACGGCGGATGCTCTGCCGGGCGGTGGGTGGCTGGCGAAGAAGAACACCCTCCCGCCGAAGGACCTGCCGTTCCGGGACGGCCCCCTGCCCGAGGGCGCGGTGCACCAGTTCCTACTGCCCGCGATCGGCTGGGGCGCGGTCGCCGGCGAGTCGGAGGCGAAGAAGCTCGCCGAGGACGAGGCCAAGGCGCTGGGGCAGTGGCGCAAGGGCGTCCAGAAGGCCCCGAAAGGGCCGAAGCCGTTCCAGGAGCGCGGCGACGAGACCGCCGAGGCACGGCAGAAGCGCTACGACCGGTGGCGCAAGGCGGCCGACAAGACCGAGCTGGGCCGCCTCCAGGGCGTGGCCCGGCGCGCCGAGTTCCTGTGGTCGCTGGTCGCGACCCGCCTCGAACTCTCCGAACGGGCGGTGTCCCGCCGCGTCGACGTGTGGGGCGCGGACTGGCTGGAGCAGTCGGAGGAGGCGGAGGACAAGCAGAAGGTCCTCGACGACCTGACCCGGCACGGCACGCCGTACTGGCGGCTGAAGACTGTCATGGACGCCTGGTGCGCGCTGTGGTTCTGGCCGCTGGACAAGACCGGCGAACTCGACGGTACGGACCCGGTGTACGGCACGGGCGGCGCGCTCGTCGACGAGTCGTCGGTGCCGGGGCTGCTGCGCGGCGGGACGGTGGAGCCCGCCGCCCCGGTGGCGTCGGCAGCGCCCGTGGAGCCGCCGCCCGGCCCGGCGCCTGGGGACCAGCTGTGGCGGCCGGCCGGCCTGTTCGATGACCCGGACGGGGAGCAGGAGGAACTGGGCGAGGGCCTGGGCGCTGGCGCGTCCAAGCGGAGCGTCCCGGCCGCCCGCAGGACGGTCAACCGCGCGCCGGAGCGGACGACGGTCCCGCTCCAGAGCCTCGGCGACTGGCTGGACTTCCTGGAGAGCCTGTTGGGCAGGGTCGACATGCCCGAGCAGTCACTGCTCTCGGGCATCGAGAACCTCAGCCCCGACGAGGCGCTGGAACTGCTGGCCGACGTGGAGGACCGCCTGGAGGGCTTCCTCGGCATGCGCCCGGCGACGCAGCTGCCGTTCCGCTACCCGTGGCTGAACACGGTCGAGGACATCGCGGGGACGACGGAGAAGGACATAAAGGCGGAGGACGGCCACGGCTTCTTCCACTGGGAGCTGCACTTCGCGCATGTATTCCGGGGGCCCGGGGGCGGGTTCGACCTCCAGGTGGGGAACCCGCCGTGGGTGCGGCCAGAGTGGCTGGAAAGCCAGGTCTTGGCGGAGCTTGACCCTTGGTTCATGCTCGCCGAGCAGCCTTCGGCGACGGAGAGGCGAGAGAAGAAGGAGTCGCTGCTCGGGGATGGTGCGGCGCACAAGTACTACCTGCGCGAGCTTGCGGCGATCAGCGGCGTCTCGGAGATGTTGGGGTCGCCTGCCGCGTACCCGGTTCTCGCCGGGACTCGCCCGGATCTATATCGAGCTTTCATGAATAGGGTTTGGAGCAACCTTGGCCAGGGCGGCATGGCTGGCCTCATCCATCCGGACACTCACTTCGGTGGGGTGAAGGACGGGCGGCTTCGCGGCGCGGTCTATCGGCACCTGCGGCTGCACGCTGGCTTCATCAACGTCGGAAACTGGGCCTTCGAAGCGAGCCGAAACACCGAGTTCGGTGTCCACATCTACGGGAGTGGTCAAGAAACGATCCGCTTTAACAACATCAGCCGCTTGTACGGCGTCGAGCCGCTGCTGGCGTCTTTGGACCATGACGGGGAGGGCGAGGTTCCCGGCATGAGGCATGCCGGTACCTGGGACTTGCGCCCGCACAGGGCGCGAGTGATTGAGGTCGACGGATCCGTGTTGGCGGAATGGCGACGGCTGACAGGGGACCTGGAAGCTTCTGAGTCTCAAGCTGCGTTGCTTCAGCCGACCACCACACAAGAACAGGGAGCGATTGAGGCCCTTTCATCTGTCGGTGCGCGACTTGGGCAGCAGAAGCCGAAGCCGCCCGTCAGTCAGGGCTACAACGAAACGAACGGGAAGAAGGACGGCTTCATCGCATGGTCCACGTCTCAGCCGGCCTCGCTGTCTGATCTGGTCCTTCAGGGGCCGCATTTCGGCATCGCTACACCGATCAGTAAGCAGCCCAAGGTGCCATGCCGGGGCAACCACGACTGGACCAGCTTCGACCTGACAGCTCTTCCGGCGGATGCCGTACCTCGGACAAACTACGTCCGTCCCGAGTCATGCTCGCTCAAGGAGTACGAACGTGAGCAGGATCGCTGGCTCGACCGATCGCGCTTGGAGGTCGACTGGCAGCCGAGCGCCGAGGAGTGGGCGACTCGCAGCGACGTGCTGACAGCGGACGAGCTCAAGTTGGATGAGGCGGAACAGCGGGAGCTCCTGCGCCAGATGTTGTGGTTCTTCCAGCCCTATACCCGGTTCTATCGGCTGGCGTGGCGCGTCATGATCCCTTTCAATACGGAGCGCAGTTTGTTTCCGGCGCTTATTCCACCAGGGCCAGCGCACGTAGACGCAGTTAACTCAATCGCCTTGGGGGATAATCGGACTACCGCCTTGAATGCAGGATTCTGGTCATCACTGGCGTTCGACTACCTGCTTCGCATTACTGGGCGTTCGCATCTGCGTGTCGCCGAAGCCTTGGCGATGCCTTACGCCGACCCCGCCCACCCCCTCGCCGGCCCTCTCCTCCTCCGTACCCTCCGGCTCAACTGCCTCACCGACGCCTACGCGCCGCTCTGGACCGAGCTGTACGACAAGACATGGCCGGGCTACGAGGACTGGGCGGTGGAATGGCCTGAGCTCGCGCCGCTCGCCGGCGGCATTCAGAAGATCTGGGAGTACGGCACTCCGCTTCGTACCGAGTACGAACGTCGTGCCGCCCTCGTGGAGATCGACGCCCTGGTGGCGGTATGGCTCGGCATGAGTGCCGACGAGCTCATCGCCATCCACAAGGCGCGGTACGCGATCCTCGCGGACCGCGAGTCGAACATGTGGTTCGACGTCAAGGGGCGGCAGTTGGCGCAGGACTCGTACGCCCATGGTCACGGCCAGACCAAGGAGCACTACGAGCACTTCCTCGCCTACCAGAAGAAGGAGCGGCCCGAGCCCCCCGAGGGCTACACCGCCCCCTTCTACAAGGCCGACCGTGAGGCGGAGATGCGCGCGGCGCACGCGTACTTCTCCGCGCGGCTCCAGGAGGCCGTCGACAAGGGCAAGTGGACGCCTCCCGCGGCGTGAACGACAGCGCCCCGCGCCGGACGACACCGGTGCGGGGCACTCGCGTGAGGGTCAGACCTGGGCGGCGTACGTGACGAAGTCGTTCCACGCGGTGGGGGAGAGGGCGAGTTCGGGGCTCCGCTGGTCCTTGGAGTCCCGGACGTGGATCGCCTGCGTGCCCATGGCCACCTCGACGCAGTCGTCACCCTGCGAGCCGCTGTAACTGCTCTTGAACCAGGCCAGTTCGGACGTGCTCATAGCGCTCCTCGCAATCGCTTCAGCAGGCTCAGCGAGTCCTCAGGGGTCAGAGCCTGCGAGCGCAGTTTCGCATACCGCTGCTGAAGGAGGCTGATCTCCTTCGGGTCGGCGATCAGCCGTCCATTCTGCTGTCCCTCTGAGTAGGCGAACCACTGGTTCTCCGGCGTCTCGGCCAGCCGCATCGGCCCATCCAGCCCCGCATGCGTCGGCCTCCGCGTCGGCATCACCTGAAACTCCACGTTCCAGTTCCGCTCGATCAACCCCACCAAGTGGTCCAGCAGTTCCCGCGTCACGGCCTCTCCGCCCGTCCAACGCTCCAGCACCGCCTGCTCCACGATGAAGCTGAACGCGGTCGGTGGTTTCCGCGTGACCGCCAGCAGTTCCTGCCGCGCCAGCCGCGCCGCGATCCGCTGTTCCAGCTCCTCCGGGTCCGGCAACGGGGGCACGTCCAGGGAGACCGCTCGCGCGTACGCCTCCGTCTGCAACAGGCCCGGGACCACCCGGCATTCGTACGTGTACAGGCTGATCGCCGTCGCCTCAAGCCGCGCCCACTGCCGGAACCAACTCGCCAGCCCCGCCTGCCTCGACAGGTGCGGCGCCGCCTTCCGTAGCGCGCCCGTGCCGCCGAGTACCGGTTCCGCGCGTTCCACGAAGTCGCGGTCCGGCATCCGTCGGCCTTGTTCGACCGAGGCGACCGTGTGCTTCGAGTAGCCGACCCGCGCGCCGAACTCCTCGCGGCTCAGGCCCGTGTGCTCGCGTAAGGCCTGGACGACCGCGCCGAAGGTGCGCAGACTGTCCGACGCCCCCGGTTCCGCGCCGCCCGCCGCCCCCGTACCGCCGTCCGTGCTCTCGTAGGCCACCGCCGGACACCTCCCGTGCCACCCGCCGCCGTACCGCTTCGACCCCGGCCATCGTCACGTACGGTCACGCGTACTGTCCACCGAACGTGCGCGTACGCTGACCCGGCGTACGCGCGGCGTCCCTGGTGAACCCACCTCACCCAGCGGCACCTTGGGCCTATGACAGCACCGTCCAACCCAGCCACCTACGCGGCACCCGTCACCGTACGTGTGTTCACCCAGCGTTTCAGCTCCACCCCGCGCGGCGCCCGGCTCGCCCGTCGGCTCGCGCTGCACCAGCTCGACACCTGGGGCGTGCCGCACGGCAGCCCGGCGTCCGACACCGCCGCCCTGCTCGTCGCCGAACTCGCCGCCAACGCCGTCACGCACGGCCGCGTCCCCGGCCGGGACTTCGAGCTCGCCGTCAAGCTCCTCGGCCGGACGCTGCGCGTCGAGGTCTCCGACACCCGGGGCGAGCGGCGGCCGCCCGGCCCCGGAGTGTCCCGCCCCGTACCCCGACCCCTCTCCGAGGACGGCCGGGGCCTGCTCCTGGTCGAGGCGCTCGCCGACCGGTGGGACGTGCTCGACCGCGTCCCCGTTGGCAAGACCGTCGTCGCCGAGCTGGACCTGACCCACTGACACCGCGCCGACGGCCGGACACGCCGGACACCCCGGGCGGCGGCCGGGCGATCGCGCTGACAGCCCCGGCCGCCGTCTATAGGCTGAGCCGGGCACGGCATCGGGCCGTGGCGGGCGACGGAGGGCGACGGGCGGCATGGGCGAGGCCGAGGACCACGGGGGCGGCCGAGGCACCGCAGGGAGCCGGCCGGCGGAGCCCCGGGGCTATGCCGTGGCGGAGGACGTCGACCAGCCGGACTCGCTCTTCCTGTCGCTGGGACCGCCGCTCGAAATCGGGTCCGACGGCCGGCCGACCGGTGTGGAGCTGGAGCTCCCCGCCGACGAGGAGGACGAAGAGCGCGGCGAGTACCGGGACGCGGACGGCATCTCCGCCCCCTTCCGGCCCGAGAGCATCAGCATCCGCACCGAGACCACCACGGTGGACCTGCTGCTGTCCCGGATGCGGGAGGGCATGCTCGACCTCGCGCCGGACTTCCAACGCCGGTCCGGCATCTGGAGCGACCGCGCGCAGAGCCGGCTGATCGAGTCGCTGCTGCTGCGCATCCCGATCTCCAACTTCCACATGGCGCAGGGCAACGAGGACAAGTGGGCCGTCGTGGACGGCGTCCAGCGGCTCACCGCGATCGCCCGGTTCATGGAGCCCAAGCTCACCGGTCTGGGGCCGTTGGCGCTCCGGGGCGTGGACTACCTCTGGCAGCTCGACGGCAGCACGTACCAGGACCTCACCGGTCGGCTGAAGATCCGGCTGCGCGAGACGCAGCTGACCGTCCACATCATGCAGCAGGGCACCCCGGAGAAGGTGAAGTACAACGTCTTCTCCCGTATCAACACCGGCGGTATGCCGCTGAAGCCGCAGGAGCTGAGGCACGCGCTGGTGAGCGGGCCCGTCCGGACCTTCCTCGCCGACCTCGCCGAGGACCCGGCCTTCGGCGAGGCCACCCGGTGGAGCGTGTCCGACGAACGGATGGACGACCGGGAAATGGTGCTGCGCTTCCTCGCCTTCCGCATGACCAATCCGGCCGCGCACAGCGAGAAGGACTTCGGCAACTTCCTCATCAGCGCGATGTACCGGATCAACGCCCTGACGGAAGAGCAACGGGATCAGTACACGCGGGAGTTCCGGGTGGCCATGAGGTGCGCGCGGGATCTGTTCGGCGACCACGCCTTCCGTAAGTGGCGTGGAGGGAAGCGCAGTTCCTCCGTCATCAACAAGGCGCTGTTCGAGACGATCTCCGTCCATCTCGCGACACTCGACGATCAGGAACGGGACAGACTGGTAGCGTCGCGGGCGAAGGTGCACGCCAGGTTCTTCGAGCTCATGGACGACTGGGACTTCGACCGGGCGATCTCCGTCAGCACAGGGGACCCGGCGAGGATCCGCACCCGATTCCAGGAAGTGGCACGACTGGTCCGAGGGGTGGCCGAACAGTGATCGACCGACTGACGCTGCACAACTACAAGGCGTTCCAGCACGCGGAGATCCCGCTCGGGCCCCTCACTCTCCTCACCGGGCTCAACTCGTCCGGCAAGAGCAGCGTCCTCCAGTCCCTCGCCCTGCTGCGTCAGTCCTACGAGTCCGGTGACCTGGCGGTCTCCGCGCTGCTGCCCGAAGCGCGCCGGGCCGGACTCCGCACGAGCGTCACCAACCAGGGTTTCCTGCTCAACGGCGAACTCGTCGGCCTCGGCACCGGAGAGGACGTCCTCCACGAGGACTTCACTGAGGACGAACCCCGGATCGGCCTCGCCGTGGACGAAGGGCCGTACCACTACGGGTGGACCGCCGAGTACGAGCCCGAGCAGAATCTCCTGCCGTTGCTCGACGTCGAACTGCCCGACACCTCCGAGGGCGGACGGGAACGGCCGGCCGGCCCCGAGGCCGTGACCCCGGCGTTCTTCACCGCCCCGTTCCAGTACCTGCACGCCGACCGCATCTCGCCCGCCGAGTTCTACCCGCGCGACCACCAGGTGGCGATCGGCCGCGGCTTCCTCGGCGTACGCGGCGAACACACCGTCAACTTCCTGCGCCACCACCGCGAGGAAACGGTTCCGGCAGGTCCACTCCGCCACCCGAAGGCTGTCTCCAATAACCTGATCGCCCAGGCCGCCGCCTGGATGGGCGACCTCTGCCCCGGGGTGGACATCGAGGCCGAGCCCATCAAGGGCACCGACGTCGTGAGCCTCTCGTACGGCTTCCAGGGCACGCTGGGTGCCACCAAGCGCCGCCGCCCCAGCAACGTCGGCTTCGGTCTCACCTACGTTCTGCCCATCGTCGTGGCCTGTCTGAGCGCCCGCCCCGGCGCCCTGATCCTCCTGGAGAACCCGGAGGCGCACCTGCACCCGCAGGGGCAGACCCAGATGGCCACCCTCGCCGCGGCGGCCGCCGCGCAGGGCGCCCAGGTGATCATGGAGACGCACAGTGACCACGTGATCAACGGGGTGCGGCTCGCCGTCAAGCAGAAGCGGCTCGCTCCCGGGCAGGCAGTGTTCCACTACTTCCGCGGTGACGGCACCGGCGTGGACTTCGTCAGTCCTCAGGTCGACGCGGACGGCATGCTCGACCAGTGGCCCTCGGGCTTCTTCGACGAGCTGGAGAACACGCTCGAACAGCTCATCGACTGAAGCCCGCCTGGGGAGGCGGGGAAACACACTTTGTCGCGGAGGGGGATACATGCCGCAACTGTTCCTGAACCAGAAGTCCTGTGAGACGACGGCTGATCCGGAACGGGTCAACCGCGCCATGACCGAACTGGTGAAGGCCATTATCAGCGTCGCCAAAGAGGACCGACAGGGCACGGAACTCGTCATGCGGGAGTCCCTGAAGGCGCTGCAACTGGCCCAGGGGCATCACGTGAGCAGATGGGCCGGGACGTCCAGCGCCAAGGGCGGCCTGTGGGCGTTCCTGCTCAAAATGCAGACGAAGTGGCCCCACCAGAAGGTGTTTCCCGACGGCGAGACGTTCTCCGATGTCGCGCACAGTCACGAGGGGGAGCCCGCGCCCGAGCTAGGCTTTGCCCATCTCATGGGTGGGGTTGGTATCTCCTTGTTGTTGGAGGACCGTTGGGACGCCGACCGGCTCACCCTGATCCAGGAGCAGCTCGTGGACGACGAGGACGTCGGCGCTGTAATCGCCGAGGTCGAGCTCCGGCACTTAGCATCTCGGGAGCATGTAGAGGCGCACCGCCCGTGGATCCGCGAGCAGGCCGAAGCCGCCCTGCGTGGCGACCTGAGCTCCATCCGGACCGGGGTCGAGCTGTGGGAGCGGTGCGCCGACCTCTTTCCCCATCTCCTATTTTTGCCGCGCGTCGAAACTCAGCTGCGGGAGCTGAAGCAGTACTGGGTTCACCCGGTCCGTAAGCGGCTGGCGGAAATGGACCGTGCGGTCCTGCTCTGGGACGCCGCGGCCGAGCCCGACGGGCCGCAGTGGGGCTCGCTCGTGACTCCAGAGCACTCGACCCGCAAGCGCGACCACTGCGATTTTGCCGACTTCGACGGCGAGACGCGGTCCTTCGATACCCACCTCCGCTTCACGCCCGACGAGGGGCGAGTGCACTTCCGGTTCGTGAAGACCACTCGGAAGGTTCATGTCGCCCATATTGGGCGAAAGCTCGGTATCTGAGGAGCATCGCGGGTTGCTGGACCGGCCGCCGTTACCGTAGGGCGGTGACCGGGCACCCTCGGCCCGCCCGCTCCCACCAGCACCATCCGCACCAAGGAGGAACCGCGCGTGCGTCCCACCCTCGCCGCCGACCAGGTACGGGCCAGTCTGAGCCAGTACCTCGCGACGACGTACGCGCTGGCCGACGAGTCCACCCGCCGCGCCCTGGAGGGCTTCCTCGGCGACGCCGAGGACGGCATCTTCCGCGGCCCCTACCTCCGTGTCCGCACGCCGTTCAGGACCGCCGCGGGCGAGGACTGGAAGCGGCACCTGGCCTGGCACCCCGACCTGACCCCGTACCGCCACCAGGAACGCGCCTGGGAGCGGCTGTCCACCCTGCACGGCCCGGCGCGGCCCACCCTCGTCACCACGGGAACCGGATCGGGCAAGACCGAGTCGTTCCTGGTCCCGATCCTCGACCACTGCCTCCGGGAGCGCGAGGCCGGCCGGGAGGGCGTCAAGGCGATCCTGCTCTACCCCATGAACGCCCTCGCCACCGACCAGGCCCACCGGATCGGCAAGCGCCTCGACGACCGGAAGGACACCCGGCTGCGTGACGCCGGCGTGCGGGCCGCGCTCTACATCGGCGACAAGTCGTCCCAGGAGTTCAAGCAGGCCAACCCCGCGATCGCCGTCGACCGGGACGAGATCCGCCGCACCAGGCCCGACATCCTGATCACCAACTACAAGATGCTCGACCTGCTCCTCCAGCGGTCCGAGGACCAGCGGCTGTGGCAGGACTCCCCGCTCGCGTACGTCGTGCTCGACGAGTTCCACACCTACGACGGCGCGCAGGGCACCGACGTCGCCATGCTGCTGCGCCGCCTCGGGTCGGTCACCGGGCTCGCCGAACCCGGCCGGCCCCTGGGGCCGGTCTGCCCCGTCGCCACCTCCGCCACCCTCGGCGAGAGCGGTCCGGACGTCAGCGGCCCGGGAAGCGGCAGGCGGGGCGAGGCTGGGCGGCCCGGCATGCTGGAGGTCGCCGAGCAGGTCTTCGGCGTGCCGTTCCCACCCGACGCGGTCGTCGGCGAGGACCGGCGCTCGGTGAAGGACTTCACCGGCGAGAGCGACTTCTCCCTGCCGTTCCCCTCGCCCCAGGAGGTCGACGCCCTCGGCGACCCCACCCGCGACCCGGGCGCCATGGACGGCCTCGTCGCCGCGTTCACCGGTCTGAGCGGACCCACACCCGAGGAACTCGGAGCCGTCCTGCGCCGGCACCGGCTCACCTCCGCCGTCCTGGAGATCCTCGACGGCACCCCCAGGACCCTCGCCGAGATCACCGAGGTGCTGCCCCGCTACGCCTACCACTGGGGCATGGCCGTACAGCAGCGGCCGGGCCTCGCCGCCCGCGCACTCGCCCGCTACCTCGCCCTCCTGTCGTACGCCCGCGACCCGGAGCAGCCCGGACGGCCCCTGCTGTCCATCGAGATCCACCACTGGGTCCGCTCGGTCTCCCGTGTGCTGCGCGGCATCAGCGCCGCACGCGCCGAGTTCCGCTGGGACGACGAACGGGTGACCTCCGGCGGCGCGCTGGCCCGTGCGGGCCGGAACTCCGGTGCCAGGCCGTCGCCGTACGACGGGGAGGGCCCGTCCGTGCCGCTCGACGCCGCCGGGCAGGCCCCCGCCCCCGCCGACGACAGCGCGCCGCCGCCCGCCCAGGTCTTCCTGCCCGCCGTGTTCTGCCGCGAATGCGGACGCTCCGGCTGGGCCGCGTACTCGCCGGAGGTCGACCCCGCCCACCTCGACCTGAACGCCACGAAGATCCGCCGGGCCTCCGTCGGCCGCGACAAGCGCCGGGTGCGCAACATGATCGCCGCGACCCCCCGGGAGGTGCACGAGGCCGCCTTCGCCGCCGGCCCGGACCGCCGGCGCGGCGGACCCGCCGTCATGGTCCTGGAAGGCATGGGGGGACGGCTCCGGCCGCTGGCGCCCGAAACCGACTTCACCGCCCCCGAGGACGGCGAGGGAACGAGCAGGCCCAGGCCCCTGCACAACGCCGCCTTCGTCCACGCCGATCTCGACGGCGACCGGGCGGCCGAACGCGACCAGTGCCCGGCCTGCCGCACCTTCAACTCCATCCGCTACCTCGGCACCGGTCTCGCCGCGCTCGCCGCCGCCGCCGTCACCCAGCTCTTCACCGGCGGCGAACTGGACAAGAACCTGGGCGAGGACAAGACCCTCCTCTTCAACGACTCCGTCCAGGACGCCGCCCACCGCGCCGGATACGTCGCCAGCCGCTCCTACACCTTCTCCCTGCGCGCCCTGCTCGCCAGCCGCATCGGCGAGGACGAGCCGGTCACCCTGAACGACCTCGCTGCCGACCTCATCGCGGACGTCGTCGACAGCAAGGCCGTGCAGGCCGCCGTCATCCCGCCGGACCTGCACCTCGTCCGGGGTGTGGACACACTGCTCTCCGGACGCAGCCGTGGGTCCCGCGCCACCTGGGAACTGATCGCGCAACGCCTGGCGTTCGCCACCGTCATGGAGTTCGGCCTCCGCTCCCGGCAGGGCCGCACCCTGGAACTCACCCGCACCGTCGCCGCCGACGTGCCCCTCCAGGACCCCGATGCCGTGGCCGACCTCGTACGGGAGATCCTCCTCACCACCCCCGGAGAGATCGCGCTGCCCGACGGCTCGGCGCCCGGACCCGACCAGTACACCGGTTTCGTCCGGGGGATGCTGGAGCGGATGCGGATCCGGGGAGCCGTCCGCCACGCCTGGCTGGACCCCTGGCTGGACCAGGCCGGGGTGCGCCGGTGGGCGATCTGGGGCGGGCGGGAGACAGGCATGCCCGCCTTCCCCCGCGGGGTCTCCGCCCCCGCCTTCCTGCTCGGCACCCCCAAACAGGGCAGCGAGGACTTCGACGTCCTCACCGGCCGGCTCGGCTGGTACCAGGACTGGGCCGTTCGCGCCCTCGGACTGCGCCCCGAGGCGGCCGGTGTCTTCCTGACCCGGCTGCTCCCCGCGCTCGCCGACACGGGCGTCGTGTCCGCACGCACGGCGCTCGACGGCGCCACCCGCGTCTACGGACTCCAGCCCGGCCACATTCAGGTCCGCGCCCTCGCCAAAGACACGCTGCCCGACGCCACCGCGCACTGCCCCCGGTGCTTCTGGGAACAGACCATCCACCCCGACCTCGCCGACCAGTGGCACGGGCAGCCATGTCCCCGCTACCGGTGCGGCGGCACCCTCGGCACCGGCCGCGACCTCGACAGCGGACTGCGGCAGCGGGACTTCACGGACGACTTCTACCGCCGTATGTACCGTGAGGCCGGCGTCTTCACCATCAACACCGCCGAGCACACCGGCACCCTCAGCCGCGCCAAGCGGGAGGCGGTGGAGAAGGCGTTCCGCGAGGGCACCCGCGTCCACTACGCCAACCCGCAGGTGCTGTCCTGCACCCCCACCCTCGAACTCGGCATCGACATCGGCGACCTGTCGGCCGTCGTCCTCGCCTCGCTGCCGAAGGGGCCCGCCAACTACATCCAGCGTGTGGGCCGCGCGGGGCGCTCCACCGGCAACGCCTACCTGCTCACCATGGTCGACCGCGGCCCCCGCGACCGCTACTACCTCGAAGAACCCCGGCTCATGATCGCCGGAGAGGTCCTGCCCCCCGGCTGCTACCTGTCCGCCGCCGAGATCCTGCGCCGCCAGTACCTGGCCCACCTCCTCGACCTCGCCGGCGCCGGACGGCTGACCGCCCCCGACGGGACGCCCCTGCGGCCCCTGCCCGGACGCGCCACCGAACTCTTCGGAGCCTCGGCGTGGCAGGCCGAGTTCGCCGAAGCCGCCCTCGCCGCCGGCGCACGGCTCGTGCAGGGCTTCCTGGACCTGTTCCCTCCCTACGACGAGAGCCGAGGCACCGGAGTCAGCCCCCAGGCCCGTGCCGCCCTCGTCACCTACGCGACCGACCCCGGCGAGGACGGACTCGGCGCCGCCCTCGACACGGCACGCCGACGCTGGGAGGACCGACGCGCCGACCTCCAGCGCCGGACCGAGGCCATCGACCGGGCCCACGGCCTGCTCGTCGCCGGCGACCCCGACCACGAGCGGCAGGGACGTGAACTGCGGGCCGAGCGCCGGGACGTGGCACGCGTGTCCCGGGAGATCAGCCGCACCACCGCCCACGGGGCCCTGGTCGACCTCGGCCTGCTGCCGAACTACAGCCTGATCGACTCGACCACCGAGCTGGAGGCCACGCTCACCTGGACGGAGAAGACAGCCGACGAGGCCCGCACCAACCACAGCAAGACCCTGCGCCACAGCCGCCCCGCCCGCCTCGCCCTCTCCGAGTTCGCCCCCGGCAACCACTACTACGTCCAGGGATACAAGCACCGCGTCACCGGCCTTGACATCGGCAGCCCCGGACGCCCGGCCTGGCTCTGGTGGCGCGTCTGCCCCGACTGCGGCCACGTCCGCACCCACCGCGCCGAACAGGACGCCTCCCCCTGCCCCCGCTGCCGGTCCGCCGCCATCGGCGACATCGGCTGCCTGCACAAGGTCCTCGTACCGCGCCGGGTCACCTCCCGCGACGAACGCGACGACGTCCGCGTACGCGACGACAGCGACGAGCGCGAGAGACGGCACTACACCGTCGTCCCGGCCGTGGACATCGACGCGCACGACATCGAACAGGCCTGGAAGCACGAACACGCCACCTTCGGATGGGAGTTCACCCGGCAGGCGCGGATCCGGCACATCAACGTCGGAGCCACCCGCGTGGACGGGGGAACCGACTCGACCTTCGCCGGGCAGGAGGTCCGCCTCAACCCGTTCTGGGTCTGCGACGCGTGCGGCTTCGCCGACCCGGACGGCGGCCCCGCCGCCCACGACGCCTCCGACGCGACGGCCCATGCCCGGTACCACCGGCCCTGGTGCCCCCGGCGACGAGCAGGAGCCGACGTCGCACGGCGAGGCGAGCGGGTCCTGCTCGCCCACGAGCTGCGCACCGACGCCCTGCGCGTCCTCATCCCCGCCGTCACCGCGCACACCAAGGAACGGCTCGCGTCCTTCAAGGCGCTGCTCCTGGCCGGAATCGCCCGCAGCTACGGCGGCGACCCCGACCACCTCGCCGTCGTCACCGACTCCATGCCCGAGGAAGGCGGCGACAGCCCGCTCCGCCGCCACTTCCTCGTCCTGTACGACACGCTGCCCGGCGGCACCGGGTACCTGCACCGCCTCGCCGGCCGCGACGCTCTGCGGGGCGTCCTGGAGGACGCAAGGCATGTGATCGAGACCTGCGTGTGCGCGGGCCAGGGGCGGCCGGCCTGCCACCGCTGTCTGCTCCGCCACGTCACCGACGGCGAGTACGAGCTCGTGAGCCGAGAGCACGCCCTCGACATGCTCGGCGAGCTGTTCGGCCGCACGGCGGACCGCTGGAGCACCGAACCGGTGGCCGCCACCCGGGACATCACCCTCGTGCACCAGGTGGAGAGCGAACTGGAGGCCCTCTTCCGGCGCGGGCTGCTGGAATGGGCCGACCGCGTGGACGACGTCAGCGTCCGCACCGCGCTCACCGCCGACGGCACCAGGGACACCAACCTGCGCTTCACCGCACCCGACGGGACCGTCCGCGGCTGGCAGATGGAGACCCAGACCCCGCTCGGCTTCACCCGCCCGGACGTGGTCTTCCGCAGCACCGACGACGACCGCAGGGTGGCCGTCTACCTCGACGGCTACCGCTACCACGCGAGCCCCGCTCACCTCACCGCCGAGGAGGACGCGGCGAAGCGCACCCGGCTGCGCGCCGACGGTTGGCAGGTCTTCCAGCTCACCTGGGACGACGTACAGGCCTGGACGGGACGCTCCGGTCCGCAGGCCGACCCGGTGTGGAAGCCGTACCCGAACACCGCGCAGAAGACCGCTATGGACGTCCACCGGCGCATGCACGCGGGCGACACCCGCGACCTGACGCGCCTGGTGTGGGCCAACCCGGTCGAGACGCTGATCGGATACCTCACCGACCCGGACCCGGGCGCCTGGCAGCGCCGTGTCCAGAGCGCCCTCGCGGGCTTCGCGGCCGTCTCGGCGACCAGCCGGGCGCTCGCCGACGGCGCGGAGACCGGGCGCAGGATCAGCGAGGCGCTGCACGGGCGACGGCTGGCGGGAGGGCAGGGAGCCGTCCAGGTCATGGCGACCCGGGACGCCTCGGGATGCCCGCTCACCATCACGCTCGACCTGCGCAGGGGGCAGAGCGGAGCGGTCTGGACGGCTCTGACCGTCCTCGACGACAGCCCCGACACGGTCGCGTCCGACGAGACCGCCCATCGCAGGCGCTGGCAGGCGTGGCTCTACTGGAGCAACCTGATCCAGTTCCTCGACGCGGGGGAGGGGGACGGGGTCCAGCTCACGACCGGCATGCTGCCCGGATTCGACCCGGCCGAACTGGCGGTCACTGGTGGAGCCGGATGGCTCACCTCCCAGCGGCGCGCGCACGAGCCGGCACCGGAGGCCCCCGAGCCGTCGGCGGACCGGCAGGGGCCGGCGGCTGCCGCCCCCGCCGCGCTCGTCCGTGATCCCGGCTGGGACGAGGTCATCGAGTTCCTCGTCGACGATCCGGGGCTGGACGCGCTCGCCGGTGCGCTGGCGAACCGGGGCATTCCCGCTCCCGAGGCCGGCTACGAGCTGGGAGCGGCCGCCTGGCCCGCCGAACTCGCCTGGCCCGCCCGGCGCGTGGGCGTCGTCCTCGCCCACCGCCCGGACCCGGGGAGCAGCCGGGACATCGATGCCGAACAACGGGACGCCGCCTACCGCGACGCGGGCTGGCAGGTCCGTACCGCGACGGAATGGAACGCCGACGAACTCGCCACGCTGGTGCGGGGCGACGCGGACGGAACCACGAACGACCACGGGGAGAACGAGCGATGACGGTCACCAGCACGCCGCGGACGGGCGTGACCCTGCGCCTGCTCGACAAGGCGGACAAGGAGATCGTCAAGCTGGACCGCGCGGTCCTCGGGGCGTTCTACAAGTTCCAGCACGACTTCCGCCGCAATCCCGACGCCGGCGGCTTCGACCTCAAACCGCTGGAAGGTCACGACCGCCTCTGGTCGGCGCGCGTCAACCGGGAGTGGCGGGCGCTGATGATCCGCCTCGGCGGTGACGACTGGCTGCTCGTCTCGGTCAAACACCGCGGGCATGTCCACAAGAACCTGGACCGCTTCAACTACGGCATCAACCACATCACCGGCGCCATCGAGTACGTCGACCTCCAGGTCGTCGAGGAGAGCCTGCTGCGCCGCGGCCTCACACCGCCCGCCGCGCCCGCGCCCGTGGCGGCGCCGCCCTCCGCTCCCGCCCCCGAACCGGTCGGATCGCAGCCGCCCGAGGAACCGCTCTTCGGTGCCTACACCGACCGACAGCTCGCGGATCTCGGTGTCACCGAGCCCCTCATCCCCATCGTCCGGAAGCTCACCACGGACGACGAACTGCTCGGCCTCGCCGAGTACGCGCCTCGCCACACCGGGGAGGTCCTCCTCCGACTGCGCGACGGCGTCCCGTACGAAGAGGTCATGGAGCAGGTGACCGCGCCCGTCGCGGTGGCCGAGCCCGAGCGGAACCTCGACGCCGACGACTGGCAGGCGGCCGTCGACCGCTCCCAGACCGCGGTGATCACCGATGACGAATCCCTCCAGAGCATCCTGGAGGAGGGCGACTTCGGCCGCTGGAAGATCTTCCTCCACCCCACTCAGGAGAAGCTGGTCCGACGGCGGTACTCCGGCCCCGCCCGGGTCGGCGGCGGGCCGGGAACCGGCAAGACGATCGTCGCCCTCCACCGTGTCTGCCATCTGGTGAGCCAACTCCCCCCCGGCCACACCAAGCCCGTACTCCTCACCACCTTCAACCGGAACCTCGCCGCCGACCTGCGGGCCCGGCTGCTCTCACTCGGCGGACCCGACGTCCTGGCGCGCGTCGACATCGCCCATGTCGACCAGCTCGCCACCCGCATCGTCAGCGAGGCCGACCCGGGCAACGCCAAGCGGCGGATCGACGACACGTCGGCCCTCCGCGAGTGGCGGGAACTGCTGGTGGAGACCGGGGAGACCCGCTGGAACGCCGAGTTCCTCAGCGACGAGTGGAACCAGGTCATCCTCGGCCAGGCCGTGTCCTCCCGGAGCGACTACTTCCAGACCCGCCGCGCGGGGCGGGGCCGCAGCGTCACCCGCGCCGAACGCGCCGGCATCTGGCAGCTGGCCGAGCGCTTCACCCAGCGGCTTGAGACCAAGGGCCTGGAGACCCACCGTCAGGTCGCCGAGCGGGCCGCGCGGCTGGAGATGGCCCGCAAGGCCCGCATCGACCGGCGCGCGGAGGAACGCGAGGAGCGGGGCGGCCTGCCCAACCTCCACGTCGAGGCCGGCTCCGGCGCCTGGCTGCGCTACCGGTACCGGCACATCGTGGTCGACGAGGCACAGGACCTCAGCGCCGCCCACTGGAAGATGCTGCGCGCCATGGTGCCGTCCGAGCCCGACGACATCTTCCTCGTCGGCGACACCCACCAGCGGATCTACGACAACCAGGTCACCCTCGGCAGCCTCGGCGTCCACATCCGCGGCAGGTCCTCCCGGCTGACCCTCAGCTACCGCACGACCCGGGAGATCCTGCGCGACGCCATCCGGGTCCTGGGCGACGCCGACTACGACGACCTCGACGGCGACACCGACACGCTCGCCGGCTACCGCTCGGTCCTCCACGGCACGGAACCGTCGTTCCGCGGCGCACGGAGCTGGGACGAAGAGATGGACCTCGTCGTCGAGCAGTTGCGGGCCTGGCACGACGTGCCCCGGGAGGCCACGGCGATCTGCGTCCCGACCAACGACATGGTCACCCAGCTCGCCGACCATCTCGCGCGGAGCGGCATCACCCCGTCGGAGATCACACAGGACGGCCCGCGCGGCGACCAGGGCGTCCACATCGGCACCATGTACCGCTTCAAAGGGCTGGAATACCGCTGTCTGATCATCGCCGGGGCGGCCGAGGGGCTGGTTCCGCGGGCCTCCGTGGACGACTGGGAGCACACGGATCCGAGCCGCCACCGGCGAGAACTGCACCGCGCACGGTCGCTGCTCTTCGTCGCGGCGACCCGCGCTCGCGACGCGCTCGCCATCACCTGGCACGGCGAGCCGAGCCGCTTCCTTTCACCATTGCTCCCGTCCCGGTGAATGGGATCACTTTCGCGCACGCCTTGCCGAGTGCGGTGACAGCGCACTTGTGACCGTCGTGCTTTTGCGCTGACGTATGCCAGTAGCTGTACTGCGGTGAGGCTGTCCGCCGGTGAGGTTTTGGGCTTGAAGGTGCGAGAGTAGCCAGCGATACATGTCTATGAACTGTGTGGCCGGCCTAAAATCCACTGCTGATCGGGATGTGTTCGTGCGGCTGTCGGTGGCATTGGTGGTCCGAGCACGGAGCGGAGGACAGCCGTACAGGGGCTTCGTGCTGCCGTTGCTCCCGTGCTGGATAGGTGCTGGATTGCGGCGCGTTTCTGCAGGTCAAAGCGTCTTCGTAGAGTTCCGCTACAACGTGTGACGGAGTGCATACTGTACGTGAGGTGATCCGTCGAACGGCGAGGTCAGAAGAGGGCAGGACTTCGGGAGTCCTGCCCTCTTGGCTATTCCCGTGCTGGAGCGTTCTGAGGGTGCCGTGATGTGCAGGCGCACACCCGGAGCGGGTGCCAAAGGAGCACCGAGCTCATCGGCATGGCTGGCTCGGGGGAACCTCCACTCCTGAAACTCAGCCGGCGGGCGGCCGATCGGGGCGTACGTCAACGCGGGGACACCGGACACAGCCGATGGGCTCTCGCCGGGGTAGGTGAACACGCCGGCGATACACGCCTTCGCGTTGGTTCTCATGCCGACGACGGCGCTGTCGGATTCGGGCACGGCTCGGCCTTCCATCCCTGCGGGGCCTTCGGGTGTGAGAAACAGACCCCAGACAGCGCGCCAGTCCCAGGTGACGGCCCTCCTGGTGACCTCGCTCGGCTGTCTCTTTTTCGGCCGATGGGTGTTCGTGCGTGCGGAGCGGAAGGTGCAGGCGGCAGGGACGCTGACGCAGTTCTGAGGGTTCCTTACCTGCCGCAACAGGTCCGCGGCGGCCCGGCGCTAAGAGGGGGCGATGATCTCCGCCGCGAAGACCGTCCCCAGTGGTTCAGGCCCTATGTACTGCTGACAGTTGCATTGCCGGGGCTCGTACTGGACGGGCTTACGCTCGGCGTCCCAGGCGGTTGGAGCCTCGACCACCTCGTGGCACTTACCCTGTCTGTCGTGCTTGGCCAGATGGTGGGTGCAACCACACACAGGTTCTGGAGGTCGATCAGCCGCTTCCAGCGCGAGCTGCCGGCGTTCGGTGGCCCTGAGTAGCTCCAGCCTCCGCTTGTGCCGGGTCTTCAAGGCCCTTCGGACGCTGTTACTGGCCCAGCTTCCGCCGAATATCACGCCAGGGATCAGCAACCACAGCCAGCCGTCCATACACCGCATCCTCTGTTCGACTGATTCCTCAGCCTAGAGCGTCGGCCCTGAGGGCGGGTGGGGCAAGACCGGCTGAGCGCAGGCAGGGCTCTCTGCGCACGTCCGTCTCGTCCGACCGGTCAGGAAGGCGCGCCGGTCAGGACTTCCACCTTGCCGGAGTCGAGCGAGTAGTAGGCGCCGACCACGGCAAGGGCGCCCTTTTCCACGAGCGGGGCCAGGTCCTGGTTGGAGCGCAGGTCGTCCGCGGTCAGCCTGACCTGGGCGCGGGCCATGGTCTCGACCGGGTCGGCACCGCCTTCCCTGACTGCCTGCTCGTACGCCGGCCGCAGAGCCTTGGCGATCGCCTCCAGGTTGCCGGGCAGCGGTTTGCCGTCACGGATGGACTTGTACGCCGCCTCGACGGCGCCGCAACGCTGATGCCCGAGGACCACGATGAGCGGAGTGCCACTCGTCATGGGCCCGTACTCCACGGAACCCGTGACCACCGGGCCGACCGCCTCCCCGCCCGTGCGCATCACGTAAAGGTCGCCCAGCCCGGTGTCGAAGAGGAGTTCAGGCGGCACCCGGGAGTCGATGCACGAGAGGATCGCCCCGAAGGGTTCCTGCTTCTCGGATACGAACTGGCGCCGGTTCGGATCCCGGTCGGGGTGTCGAAGATCTCCGCTCACCCAGCGCTTGTTGCCCTCCATCAGTCTCGCGAATGCCGCGGCGGGCGTGGCCGGTCGCGCTTCCGGCGAAGCGCTGGTCGCCGACGGAGCGGCGCTCGTCGACGAGCACCCCGCAAGCGTGACCGTGGCGACCCCGAGTCCGCCGACGAGCAGAGCTCTGCGATCCGGATGTCCCGCTCTGTCCATCGGTCGTTCCCCTCAGTCCACTGAGACGCGTCCATACGCCTTGACCATGGCGATTGTTCAGCGCGGTGTGGGAGTCCGACGGCAGGCGCAAGGGGGCGCGGGCTGCTTTGCCACCGACGGCCCACAGAACGGGGACTGTCCACATCGGCGGCCGGCTCATCGGCGGCAGGCTCTTTGGAATGCTTCGCGTTCCTAGGGGCCGCCGGTCTCGTCCGCCAGTTCCGCGATGACCTCGGCGTGGCAGCGTTCCGGTGCGCACCAGCAGCCGAGTCTGTGGCCGTGCAGGGCGGGGAGGAGCGCGAGGAGGTCCGGGCGGGACAGCAGGTGGGTGCGGTACTTCTCGAGGACCTCTTGGCGGGTGCCGTCGGGGCCGGGGCGGAACGGGCTCGCCAGGGGGGAGCCGTCGAGGTGCCAGCCGCCGCGGTGCATGGCGCGGCCCACGTACACGACGTGCGTAGTCGGGGTCGTCGCGATGGCCCTTGAGGTTGACGACCGTCGTCGGCTTCATGCGCTGGATCCTCCGGGTTCAGGCCGTGTCCCGCCAGGTGAAGACCGCGCAGGTCGTGGTGGCATGCGCGTACAGCTTGGCGTCGGTGGCGCCGACCACCCGTGCCTCGGCGGTCGCCGTCGTACGGCCGACGTGGATGACAGTGCCTTCACAGCGCAGGGTCTGCGTGTCGGCGAACACCGGGCGCACAAGATTCACCCCGAGCTGGATGGTGGTGTACGCGCGGCCGGGCGACAGCGTCGTCATGACCGCGCTGCCGAGGGCCGAGTCGAGCAGTGTGGCCAGAAAACCGCCGTGGACGCTGCCCATCGGGTTGAGCAGGTGCTCGCCGGGCTCGCCCTCGAAGACGGCGCGGCCCTCGTCGGCCTCCACGAGGCGGAAGCCGAGAGTCCCGCAGATCGGCGCTTGCGGGTAGTGGCCATCGAGGCTGCGCCGGAGCAGTTCGAGGCCTGAGTGCGGGCCGGCGTCGGCGTAGCTGGTCGGCGGTGCCCAGGTGTGGGTACGTGAATGGCGCGCGGCAGTGGCGTCTGCGGACGGTGGGCTGGTGGGCCGGGTCATCCTCGGTCTCCTCGGTGGTGGTGTGGGCAAGGTGCCCGCGGGCCGCGCATCAGGTGGTCCGCGGGCACCGTGCGTTGTGGTCAGGGGAGCTTGGCTGCCAGCAGGTCCACAGGGCGGATGTCGGGGGCCGAGCTCAGCATCGTCTCCGCCGCTTCCATCAGCGCCGCGGCGATCCGGCCCTGCAGATGGCCGGCCCGTCCCTCCTCGTTCTCGAAGGTGTCGAAGACCCCGAAGACCGTGGCGCTCTCCCGGAACGCGAACCAGGTGACCGTGTGCTCCTCTTCGCGGGCGAGTTGCAGCGCCCCGCGCAACAGGGCCTCGACCTCGTCGGCGTACTCCGGCTTGGCTTCGATCCTGGCCAGCAGTCCGATGTTCATCGCGTGTCACTCCGTACGTCGTCGTTGGCGTCCCGATCAAGCGGGACGTCCGCAAAGCTATGGCCGCGATCAGGGCTCTTCCAGTGGCGCAAACGGCGTGTCGGATACCGTTTCCGCCATGGATGTGGCAGTGCTGGCGTACGACGGCGTATTCGACTCAGGGCTCTCGGCGATCCTCGATGTGCTCGACGGGGCCAACGCGATGCGGGACGAGCTTCCCCTGCCGCCCCCCGCCTGGCGGGTGAGGACCGTCGGTTTCCGCCGCCGGGTCCGCACCGGCGCGGGCCACCTCGTCACCACCGAGCCGGCGGCCGGGGCCGAGCGGCGGACCTGCTGATCGTGCCGGCCCTCGCCGAGCGGCGGCCCGACGCGCTTCTCGCTCATGTCTCGGGACCCGCATCGGCGGCCGTACGGAGTCTCGTGGCCGATGCGCGCGGGCGCGGCACCCCCGTCGCCTCGGCCTGTACGGGCACCTTTCTGCTGGCCGAGGCGGGGGTGCTCGACGGGCGGAAGGCGACCACCAGCTGGTGGCTGGCGCCGGTCTTCCGGAAGCGCTATCCGGCGGTCACCGTCGACGAGACCCGGATGGTGACCGCGTCGGACGGCGTGACGACGGCCGGTGCGGCCTTCGGGCACGTCGACCTCGCGCTGGCGGTCGTCCGGATGAGCAGCCCGGCGCTGGCCGATCTTGTCGCCCGCTATCTGGTCGTCGACGAACGGCCGTCCCAGTCGGCGTACACCATCCCGAGCGCGCTCGCCCAGAGTGATCCGGTCGTCGCCGCCTTCGAGCGCTGGGCCAGGCTGCATCTGGAAGAGCCGATGAACGTCAGTGCGGCGGCGCGTTCGGTGGGGGTGAGCGAACGCACCCTCCAGCGGACCGTACGCCGCGTACTCGGCACGTCCCCCGTGCGCTTCGTTCAGGACCTGCGGGTCGAACAGGCCTCGCACCTGCTGCGGACGACCGACATGTCTCTGGACTCCATCGCCCGCAAGGTCGGCTACGAGCACGCGAACACCCTGCGGATCCTGCTGCGTGAGCGGACGGGCAGCACGGCGGGCGCTCTGCGCAGTCGCTGAACAGCCGTACGGCGACGACAACCATCCTCGGTTGGAATTGACAACTCTCTCCTCGAGCGGGAGGGTTTAGTCAGTCGGTTTGAAAAGCAGACTGACGTCGGGAGCTGGGGAGGCTGACGTGATGCGGGACGCGGTGATCGTCGAGGCGGTTCGTACGCCCCTGGGCAAGGGCAAGCCGGGAGGAGCGCTGCACGACGAGCGCCCCGTGGACCTGCTCGCCCGCACACTCGCGGCGCTCGTCGAGCGGGCCGGGATCGATCCCGTACTCGTCGACGACGTCATCGGCGGCTGCGTGACCCAGGTCGGGGACCAGTCGCTCAACATCACCCGCCATGCGGTGCTGGCCGCCGGCTTCCCCGAGAGCGTGCCGGGCATGACCGTGGACCGGCAGTGCGGCTCGTCCCAGCAGGCCGCGCACATCGCGGCGCAGGGTGTGATCAGCGGGGCCTACGACATCGCGATCGCCTGCGGCGTCGAGTCGATGTCCCGGGTGCCGATGGGCTCCAATGTGCTGCCGGGCAGCGACCCGTTCGGGCGACGGCTCGGCGAGCGGTATCCGCAGGGGCTGGTCGGCCAGGGGATCAGCGCGGAGCTGATCGCGGCGCGCTGGAAGATCTCGCGGGAGGAGCTGGACGCCTTCGCGCTGGAGTCGCACCGGCGTGCCGCGGGTGCCTGGGCGCGCGGGGAGTTCGACCGGGAGGTCGCCTGGACCGGGCAGCGGGACGAGAACGTACGGCCCGGCACATCGACCGAGGCGCTCGCGGGGCTCAAGCCCGCGTACTACGACACGGCCATGGAAGAGCGGTTCCCTGAGATCGGCTGGCGCGTCACGGCGGGCAACAGCTCGCCGGTCAACGACGGCGCGGCGGCACTGCTGATCATGGGTGCCGATGTGGCGGAGCGGCTCGGGCTGCGGCCACGCGCGCGGTTCCACTCGTTCGCGGTTGCCGGGGACGATCCGCTGCTGATGCTCACGGCGATCATGCCGGCCACCGGGAAGGTACTGGCCAGGGCGGGGCTGACCACTGGCGACATCGATCTGTACGAGGTGAACGAGGCGTTCGCGTCGGTGGTGCTCGCCTGGCAGCGGGAGACCGGCGTCGAGGCGGACCGGCTCAATGTGCGCGGCGGCGCGATCTCCATCGGCCATCCGCTGGGCGGCAGCGGGGCGCGCCTCATGACGACCCTGCTGCACAACCTGGAGGACCGCGGTGGGCGGTACGGGCTGCAGACGATGTGTGAGGCGGGAGGGCTGGCCAACGCCACGATCATCGAGCGCCTCTGACAGCGATGACGGCGGTGGTCGCGCTCTCGTCCGGCACGATTGAATACGCAACTTACCGTTCTAGGATGAGCCGCATGTCGAAGAGCATCCATCCCAGAGAGTGCTCCATCGCCGACGCGCTCGACCTGATCGGCGAGCGCTGGACGCTGCTCGCCGTACGCGAACTCAGCCATGGCGTCCGCCGCTTCGACCAGATCGTCCACAACACCGGAGCGTCCCGCGACATCCTCACGGCCCGGCTGCGCAAGCTGGAGGCGGCGGGCGCCGTCGGGCGCGAGCAGTACAACGCACACCCGCCGCGCTACGAGTACCACCTGACCCCCGCCGGCCAGGAGCTCGGCGACGTACTCCTCACGCTCATGAAGTGGGGGGACCGGCATCTCAACCCCGAGGATCCGCCGGTGACCTGGCAGCACGCGTGCGGCGAGACTCTCGATCCGGTGGTCATCTGCGCGCACTGCGGCGAGCCGGCACGCAAGGGCGCGCACTCGCCGACCGGCCGCGGAGCCCTGACCGCCGACTGAACCCTCTGCTCGTCGGATCAGTTCGCGGGCAGTGCCTGTGGACAGCCGATGGACGCGATGTCCTCGGCGGGATCGGCCGGTGCGAGGCCCGGACTCAGCCTCGGATTCAGTGCCGAGATCACCTCGGACGTCAGCCGACGCGGACCAGTGCGCGTCGAACGAGTAGAAACGGTCGGCCCATTCGGGGCTCAGGATCGCCTCCAGCATCGCCATTGAACGGCACAGGTCGCGGACGGCGGATATCCCGGGCAGCTGCCGGGCAACATCGTGTACGGTCACGCGCTCATCCAAACCCCACGGCGCATGGAACCGGCCACGCCGTACGCATATGGCCGGGAAGTGTGACCGGGCAGCATGGTCAGGCAAGTGTGGCCTGCGCGAGAAGCTCGTCCGAGGGCCGTATGTGCGGCCGGGCCGAGCGGCGCCGGACGCGCGGGGTGAACGGCCGGCAGCGAACGGCCGGCAGCGAGGAGAGGGAGAGCGGCATGTCGTACCCGGACCCGAAGTACCTGGACGGCAAGGGCGAGATCACTGCGGAGTTCCGGCCGGCGGAAACGCCCGCGAATCTGCGGTCGAGGAACGGGAGCCGTACGCACTATCTGGCCACCACCCGGTCAACCGGAGGGGAGTTCGGGCTCTACCGGATGGACATGGCCCCGAAGGCGGGCGGCCCGAAGACGCACTTCCACACGTCGATCTCGGAGTCGTTCTTCATCATCGAGGGGACGGTCCGGCTCTACAACGGCGACAGCTGGATCGACGGAACGGCAGGTGACTTCCTCTACGTGCCGCAGGGCGGGCTGCATGCCTTCCGCAACGACTCGGACGCGCCCGCCTCCATGCTGCTGCTGTTCACGCCGGGCGCGCCGCGCGAGGAGTACTTCGAGAAGGTCGCCGAGGTCGCCACCGAGTGGTCGCCACAGGACCGGGCGGAGTTCTTCATCAAGCACGACACCTACTGGACGGACTGACCGGGTGCGAGGCCGGTCTTGAGGCCCGCGCCGCAGAGCGGGACGACGGCGGTGCGGTCGGTCCAGCCACCCGCGGCGGCCCAGCAAGCCACCCCGGTCGACTCGACGAAGAGACCGCGGGCGGCCAGATCAAGCTGCGCGGCGCGGATCTGATCCTCCGTCACCGTGAGGAAGGTCCCGCCGGTTTCGCGTACGGCCCGCAGGATCTGGCGGGCGCGCGGCGGACGCGGGATGGCGATGCCCTCGGCGAGCGTGGGCTTGAACTCCACCTTCTCGTCGAGGAGTTCTTCGGCGCCGGCGTGAAAGGCCGTTGCCAGCGGGGAGACGGCCTCGGCCTGGACGGCGATCAGGGCGGGGTGCTCGGAGATCAGGCCGTGCGTGTGGAGTTCGGCGAGGGCGAGGGACGCGCCGAGGAGGAGTGTGCCGTTGCCGACGGGGACGACGATCGCCTCGGGGAGCCGGCCGCCGAGCTCCTCCCACAACTCGTAGACGTAGGTCTTCGTGCCGTGCAGGAAGTACGGGTTGTGGACGTGGCTCGCGTAGAAGGTGCCGGGTGCGCCGGCAGCGGCGCGGGCGGCCACGGCGGTGGCTTCGCGTTCGCCCGGGACGAGTTCGAGGTGCGCGCCGTGCGCCCGGATCTGCTCCACCTTCTTGGCGGAGGTGGCCTCGGGGACGTACACCGTGCAGTCGAGACCCGCCCGTGCGCAGTACGCGGCGACAGCCGTGCCCGCGTTACCGCTGCTGTCGGCGATCACGCGCCGGGGAGAGAGCCCCCGGGCGAGCTCCGCCAGCATCACCGCGCCGCGGTCCTTGAAGGAGAGCGTCGGCATCAGGAAGTCGAGCTTGGCGGAGACGGTGGCGGTGAGCGGGACGAGTGGGGTGCGACCCTCGCCGAGTGAGGTGGCGGCGGGCGCGGAGAGCGGCAGCGCCTCCTCGTACCGCCACAGTGAATTGACCCGTCCCGGAAGGGAGTTCAGGTCGATGGGCGAGGCGGTGAAGTCCAGGTCCCACGGGCCGCGGCAGTCGGGGCAGCACCAGCCGGCCGCCTCGACGGGGGAGACGGTATCGCAGTCGGGGCAGTGATACGAGGTCATGATTCGTCAGCATGACAGTTGTGTGGCGCAGGTGCTAAGTCGCCCTCCCGACTCTTGTGGGATTCCTATGGATCCGCCAATCTTTCGCTCGGCAGGCGAGACGAGGACACTGCGGATTCAGCTGCGATTCGTTGTCATGCTCCTGTCGCATACCCCCACAGCAGCGCACCACCAATGAGGAGGACCCCTCACATGTCTGTGATGCGTAACTCGCGGCGAAGACTCGCTGCGGCAAGCGCCATAGCCGTCGCCGCGCTCGCGCTCGGCACGGCGTCCGCTCTCCCCGCCATCGCGGTCGAGGCGGCTCCGGAAGGCGTTGTCCAGAACGCCGGCGCTCCCGGAGCCATCGCGGGCAGCTACATCGTCACCCTCGACGAGTCCGCGCCCGACGCGGGCTCCAAGGCGGGCAAGGCGCTTGCGCAGGAGTACGGCGCGAAGATCGAGAAGACGTACGACGCCGCGCTGAACGGCTACGCCGTCGAGCTGTCCGAGGCGCAGGCCAAGAAGTTCGCCGCGGACCCGGCTGTTGAGTCCGTGGTGCAGAACCGCGTCTTCAAGGCGACGGGCACCCAGCCCACCCCGCCGTCCTGGGGCCTGGACCGGATCGATCAGAAGGCGCTCCTGCTGAACCAGAGTTACACCTACCCGGACACCGCGGGCGAGGGCGTGACGGCGTACATCATCGACACCGGTGTACGGATCACGCACAGCGACTTCGGCGGCCGGGCGTCGTACGGCTATGACGCCATCGACAACGACAACACCGCGCAGGACGGCAACGGCCACGGCACGCATGTCGCCGCCAATGTCGCCGGATCCTCGTACGGCGTGGCCAAGAAGGCCAAGGTCGTCGGCGTCCGTGTGCTCGACAACTCGGGCTCGGGCACGACCGCGCAGGTCGTCGCCGGCATCGACTGGGTGACGCAGAACGCCGTCAAGCCGGCCGTCGCCAATATGAGTCTGGGCGGCGGCATCGACACCGCCCTCGACACCGCGGTGCGCAACTCCATCGCCTCCGGCGTCACCTACGCGGTCGCGGCGGGCAACGACGGAGCGAACGCGTCCAACTACTCGCCCGCGCGCGTGGCCGAGGCCATCACCGTCGGCTCCACCACCAGCACCGACGCCCGCTCCAGCTTCTCCAACTACGGCAGCGCGCTGGACATCTTCGCGCCGGGCTCGTCGATCACCTCGGCCTGGAACACCGGCGACACCGCGACCAACACCATCTCGGGCACCTCGATGGCGACGCCGCACGTCACCGGCGCGGCCGCGCTCTACCTGGCGGCCAACAAGACGGCGACCCCGGCCCAGGTCTCCGCGGCCCTGGCCTCCGCCGCCACGAGCGGCGTCGTCGGCAGCCCGGGCACCGGCTCGCCGAACCGCCTGCTGTACGTCGGTACCGGCGACACCCCGCCGCCCGGCAAGAAGTTCGAGAACACCGCGGACTACGCGATCAGCGACAACGCCACCACCGAGTCGCCGGTCACCGTCAGCGGGGTCACCGGGAACGCGCCGGCGAACCTGAGCGTGCCGGTCGACATCAAGCACACGTACATCGGGGACCTGAAGATCGACCTGGTCGCTCCGGACGGAACGGTCTACAACCTGAAGGCGTACGGGACCGGCGGCAGCACGGACAACGTGATCACCACGTACACGGTGAACGCGTCGTCGGAGGTCGCGAACGGCACCTGGAAGCTGCGGGTCAGTGACAACGCGGCGCAGGACGTCGGCAAGATCGACTCCTGGGCTCTGCAGTTCTGAGCTCCCTCAGGTCTGGTCTCTGAGAGAGCGGGAGGGGGCGGTCGCCGCGGCGACCGCCCCTTCACCGTTTCCGCCCGGCCGCTTGTGCCGCGAAGCCCGCATTCCGTCCCCGTCGTGCTACGCGTATGATCCGCGCGCCTGTTCGTATGATCCCGACGAGGAGCACCGTACCTGTGGACCCATCCACCCAAAGCTGGCAGCCGTATCCGCAGTACGCCCGCAGACCGTCCGTGAACGGCCTGTCCATCGCTTCACTCGTGCTCGGCATCGTGTGCTGTCTGCCGCCGCTCGGCCTGGTGTTCGGGCTGATAGCCCTCTCGCAGATCAAGAGGAAGGGCGAGCGCGGCAAGGGCATGGCGGTCGCGGGCATCGTGCTCTCCTCGATCAGCACGCTCCTGGTGCTCGTCGCACTCGCCACCGGCGGGATCGGCGACGCCTGGGACGGCTTCCGGAAGGGCATGGACGAGGCGTCGCGCTCGCGCAGCACGCTCGACCTGCACAAGGGCGACTGCTTCAACGTCCCCGGCGACGAGCTGGAGCAGGAGACCGCGACCGTCAGGGTCGTCGACTGCGCAAAGGAGCACGACGCCGAGGTCACCGGGGCCTTCAAGCTCGAGAAGTCCGAGGACTGGCCCGGCGAGGCGGCGGTCGAACCGGTGGCCGAGAAGCGCTGCACGGAGATCAACAATGCCTACGCGGCGGACGCGTCGGCCGTGCCGGACAGCGCGGAGATGTACTACTACATGCCGAGCGCACGCAGTTGGCGCCTGGGTGACCGGGCGGTGACCTGCGCCTTCGCCGTCACGGAAGGAAAGCTCAAGGGCTCCGTACGGTCCGGAGGCATCCCGTCGGCGGATGAGACCGGCTCCTGAGCCAACGACAGCCCGGGCACCGGTCTCATCCGAATCCCGCGCGCTAGCGGCGGGAGAGCCCGCGGTCGACGGCGGTCATCAGCTCGCCGTCGGCCGTGTCCCCGTCCAGGGACCAGAACATCGCTCCGCCCAGGCCCCGGTCACGGATGTACGAGGTCTTGGTGCGCAGCACCCGCGGGTCGTCGTACGTCCACAGGGTGGTGCCGTCGAAGAGCCAGGCGTGGCCGTTCCGCCGGTCGCGATGGAGCGGGTACGTCCCCGAGTCGGCGAGCTTCTTGAGGGCCTTGTAGTCCTCGTAGCCGGCCGCCCAGGTCGCGGGTGCGGGCGCCGCGGCGGGCTGGTTCAGGCCGTCGCCGCCGCCGGTCACGCCCGTCCAGCCCTGGCCGTAGAAGGGCATGCCCATCACCAGCTTGCGGGCGGGGGCGCCGCGGTCGCTCCAGGCGTCGACGGTCTGGTCCACGCTGAAGTCGTTCTTTGCGTAGAGCGCGGACTGCTGGGCGGTGGTCGACTCCCAGGAGCCGTGGAAGTCGTAGCCCTGGAGGTTACGAAGTCGAGATCGCGCATGATCCGGCGGACCTCGAAGCCCGCGTCGATCTTGGCGGGTGCGGTCGGGACGAAGGCGCTCAGCTCGTAGTGCCTGCGCTTCTGGAGGGACCTGCCGTACGCGTCCAGCTGTGTCCTGAACTCCCGTACCAGAGCGGTGAAGTTCTGTTTGTCCTCGGGGCGGAAGACGGTGTCCGTGTCGCCCGCCGAGCCCGGCCACTCCCAGTCGATGTCGACGCCGTCGAAGAGTCCGGCCGCGGCGCCTGCCCCGCCGCGCGCTCCGTCGACCGGCAGATTGCCCTTGAGGTAGAGGTCGATGCAGGAGGAGACGAAGGCCTTGCGGGAGGCGGGGGTACGGGCCGCGTCCGAGAAGTGGGTGGACCAGCTCCAGCCGCCCAGGGAGATGAGCACCTTGAGGCCGGGGTGCCTGGCTTTGAGCTCGCGCAGCTGGTTGAAGTTGCCGGCGAGCGGCTGCTCGGCGGTGTCGGCGACGCCGTCCACGGAGTTGGCGGCGTCCAGCGGACGGGCGTAGTCGGCCCAGGCGTCGGCCTCACCGGGGACATTGCCGGTGAAGCATCTACCGTCCGAACCGACGTTGCCGAAGGCGTAGTTGATGTGGGTGAGCTTGGCCGCCTGGCCGCTGGTGTCCATGTCCTTGACCTGGAAGTCCCGGCCGTAGACGCCCCATTGGGTGAAGTAGCCGACGCGTTTGTACGAGGGTCTCGCGTGCTGCTCGCCCTGGGTGGAGGCGTCGGCGGAGTTGGAGGCACGGGCGGAGCCGGAGGCGGAGGCGCTGGGTGCGAGGGCGGCGAGGAGTGAGAGGGTGCAAGCGGCAACGGCCGCCCTGGCAAGGGATCTTCGGCAGTTTCGACGCATGGCCAGGAACGTATTGGTCTGGACCATTGAGGTCAAGGGTGCGGGCGCCGAATGGTGGGCATATCCGTGGCTAACCCCTGCGTAAAGGCAAATCATCACTTCGAGTGAAACCTTGGCCCATGCTTGCGGTCGGCAACCCAGGGTTGCCACGCTGTTGCTGTCTGTCAACCTGTTGGGAGTGGCCAGTGACATTCGGTGAGCAGCCCGCCTATCTGCGCGTTGCGAGCGATCTCCGCGAGAAGATCGTCAACGGCTCGCTGCCGCCGCATACCCGTCTCCCTTCGCAGGCGCGGATCCGCGAGGAGTACGGCGTCTCGGACACCGTCGCCCTCGAGGCGCGCAAGGTCCTGATGGCGGAGGGCCTGGTCGAGGGCCGCTCCGGCTCCGGTACGTATGTCCGTGAACGGCCCGTCCCGCGCCCTGTCTCCCGCTCCGGCTACCGGCCGCCGTCCGGCGCCAACCCCTTCCGGCAGGAGCAGGCGGAGGAGGGGGCCCGCGGCACCTGGGAGTCCAGCAGCGAGCAGGAGAGGGCGAGCGCTGAGATCGCGGCCCGGCTCGACATCCAGCTCGGCGATCGGGTGATGCGTACGCGCTATGTCTTCCGGGACGCGGGCGAGGCGATGATGCTCTCCACCTCCTGGGAGCCCCTCGAAGTCACCGGGCGTACACCGGTGATGCTGCCGGAGGAGGGCCCGCTGGGCGGCTGCGGGGTGGTCGAGCGGATGGCAGCCATCGACATCGTCGTGGACAACGTGGCGGAGGAGGTCGGCGCGCGGCCGGGGCTCGCGGAGGAGCTCCTGGCGCTCGGCGGCGTACCGGGCCATGTGGTGATGGTCGTCGAGCGGACGTACTACGCCTCGGGGCGGGCGGTCGAGACGGCGGACGTGGTCGTCCCGGCGGACCGCTACCGGATCGCATACCACCTGCCGGTGAAGTGACCCTCGAGGCGGGCCGGGAGGTGGCCCGGAGGCGACCCGCGATGTGGCCGACGATGTGGCCGGTGAGGTGGCCGGTGAGGTGACCCGGGAGGTAACCGCTACCCGGACAGTGTGTCCGGCTTCCGTGACCGCGAGTTAACGCACTCTCCGCGCCCGTAACGCCCGGGCAATCGCCCGCTGCGACGGCCTGTCATGTCCGGCTCCTACCTTCCCGTCCGTACCCGCAACCCGCACACGGACCGACGAACGGGAAGTCACCGATGACGGACACCGCCACATCTGTCACCAGGACGCCGGAGCCGGGGGAGCAGCAGTCGCCGCCCCGGCGCAGTTACGCGAAACTCGCCGCCGACGAGAGCCGCGAGGACTACTCCCTCCGCTATGCGCCGCACTCCTTCCGCCGTTGGTCGCCCTCGATGGTCGCGGGCACCGCGCTCGGCGGCATCGCCTATCTCGCGGACTTCGCGATCGGCGCTTCGATCGTCTTCACCTACGGCTTCACCAGCGGTCTCGCCTCGATCCTCACCGCCGCGGTGATCATCTTCCTCACCGGGATACCGATCGCGCGGGCCTGCGCCAAGTACGGCCTCGACATGGATCTGGTCACGCGAGGCGCCGGCTTCGGCTACTTCGGCTCGACGCTGACCTCGCTCATCTACGCCTCGTTCACCTTCATCTTCTTCGCGCTCGAAGGCTCGATCATGGCGCAGGCCATGCACCAGGCCGTTGGACTGCCGGTCGAGATCGGCTATCTGCTCACCACGCTGATCGTCATCCCGATCGTCTTCCGGGGGATGGGTGTGCTGGCGAAGGTGCAGGCATGGACCCAGCCTGTCTGGATCATCGGCATGGTGCTGCCCTTTGTGGTGCTGGCCTTCGAAGCCCCGGACGCCTGGGGCGCGTTCGGGTCCTTCGGCGGTACGGAAGGAGCCGGTTCCGGCTTTTCCTGGATCGGCTTCGGCCTCGGCACGGGCGTCGCGCTCTCGCTCATCGCCCAGATCGGAGAACAGGCCGACTATCTGCGCTTCATGCCCGCCAAGACCGAGGCGAACAAGCGCCGCTGGAACCTCGCCGTGCTCGCCGCCGGACCCGGCTGGGTCATCATCGGGGCGGCCAAGCAGCTCGGCGGCGCCTTCCTCGCCTTCGTCGCGCTGGAGGCCGTCGGCAAGACGCATGCCCTGGAGCCGATCGCCCCGCAGATCGAAGCGCTCAAGCCGTGGCTCGGCTCGGTCGCCCTGCCCGCCGCCGCGCTCTTTGTGATCGTGTCGCAGGTCAAGATCAATGTGACCAATGCCTACAGCGGCTCGCTCTCCTGGTCGAACTTCTTCTCCCGCATCACGCACAAGCACCCGGGCCGCGTCTGGTACATCTTCCTCAACCTCGCCATCGCGCTGACGTTGATGGAGATGAACATGTTCGCGGCCCTCAACAAGCTGCTGGGCTTCTACTCGAACGTGGGCATCGCCTGGATCGCGGCGGTAGCGGCGGATCTTGTCATCAATAAGCGGATCGGACTCAGCCCCAAGTACATCGAGTTCAAGCGGGCCTATCTGTATGCGGTGAATCCGGCCGGCTTCGGTGCGATGGTGATCGCCTCGACCGTCTCGATCCTCGCCTTCTTCGGACTCTTCGGCCGGTACGCCGAGGCCTTCTCGACCTTTATCGCGGCCGGACTCTCCCTGGTGCTCTGCCCGTTGATCGCCTGGGCGACGAAAGGCAAGTACTACCTGGCCAGGCCGAACCCGGTGAACGGACCCGAGGCCGAGATCGAGGACATCACCGCCACCCACACCTGCTCCGTGTGCGAGACGGCGTACGAGCTCCCGGACATCGCCGACTGCCCGGTCCAGTCAGGACCGATCTGCTCACTGTGCTGCTCGCTGGACTCCGAGTGCGGGGATGTCTGCCGCAAGGATCCTGCGGCCAGTGGTCCGGTGCTGATGCCGGTGCCCACGGTGCGTGCGATGCCCATATTGAGTGTGGTGCCCACGGAGCCCACGGACTGAGCAGAGTCGAGGCGACGGGCAGTGAGAGGGGGGCGTATCCGGCCGGATACGCCCCCCTCTCGTATCTCTTTGTGAAAACACATATCCGCTGAGTAAAGGTCAGGCGTAGGCTCGGGCATATGCGTAGTGCGGTTTCCTGGCGATCGTTACAGACCTGCAGGCCGACCCGGGGAGGGGCGCGATGAACGACAATGGCCCTGTGCTCCCCTGGCTCGTCATACGTCAGGACGACAACGGGAACCGCTATCGCGTCGGCAGGTACGCCACCAGGGACGAGGCGCAGCAGATCGCGGACACCCTCGACGGTCGCGGGCACAAGCAGCTCTACTGGGTCGAGCGTATGGGCCAGACCACTCACTAGCCGTGGTGTGGTGGCCCTTTCCACCGCCCTCTTCAGCCGGACTTCGTGCGGGTAGGGTCCAGCCTGACCAGGTTCCGTATGAGTGAGGGCAGAGGATGTCGGTCTTGATCGACACGGTGGCGTGGGTGCGGGTGGAGAACGGCAGGATCCTCTGTGCGCGCTCCCGGGGCAAGGACGTCTACTACATCCCCGGCGGGAAGCGGGAAGGCGGCGAGAGCGATCTGCAGACCCTGCTCCGTGAGGTCGAAGAGGAACTGACCGTGGGCGTCCTTCCGGCGACCGTGTCACATGTGGGCACATACGAAGCCCAGGCTCACGGTCATTCGGACGGCGTGGTTGTCCGCATGAGCTGCTATGCCGGTGACTACCGGGGCACGCTGACGGCCAGCAGTGAGATCGAAGAGATCGCCTGGCTGTCCTACCTCGACCGAGCCCAGGTCCCTCCGGTCGATCAACTGCTCTTCGATGAGCTCAAGGCGTCGGGCGAACTGGACTGAGCCTCGTCGGCTGAGGGCCGAGGGCTGAGGGCTGACGTGTTTTCGGCTCGGCATGTCAGCTTCGTGGAAACCGGCTGAGCCAAGGCTCGGCCCGACCATGACGGACCACCAGTTCGTCGACTGATCCGGACCGACCGGCTCTCCAGGCGCGGAGATGGGCGCACGCGGACGGCTCGTACGCCCGTTCGTGCCACGGTGCGCCCATTGATGCTGCGACGGGGATACCTAGCCCCAAATATCGGGTATGTGCTGATTAACCACCCGAAATAGGGCATGGGTCTGCTGGGTCTGCTGCTGGTCCGGGAAGTGGGCGGCGTGATCGACACTGAAGGCGAATGCGCCGAGTGGACCTTTCCTGCCGAGGCCGACGCCGTGCGCACCGCCCGCCACGTTGTCCGCGACACTCTTCGCGGCTGGGGACTGGATTCGGTGATCGGTGATGTGACCGTGCTGCTGGTCAGTGAGCTGGTGACCAACTCCCTGCGGTACGCATCGGGCCCGATCGGCGTCCGGCTGGTCCGGCCGGAACCGGGCGCCAGTGCCCCCACTCTGCGCGTGGAAGTCTCCGACCCGCTTCCGGATCCCCCCACCGAACGCAGTGCGGAGCTCGATGAGGAGGGCGGTCGCGGTCTGCAACTGGTGGCTTGTACGGCCCGCCGCTGGGGAACGCGGCGGGGCAGAAGCGGTAAGACCGTGTGGTTCGAGCTGGCCCTCACTGGTTAGAAGTGTGAGGGGACAACGATCACGTCGGAGACGGTTCCGGCCGGTTCGGACTCGGCCGAAAATGAACGAGACCGTGCTGTGATCGTGAACGCCGTGTCGGTCGGAGCCGTAGTGCTGAATACTGCGGTCATGGCCGGTCCGGTGCGGTGAGCTGGAGGGGACGGTCGCGTGAGCGAAATACCTGAGACGGCGAGTGGTGTCGTATGGCAGAGCAGCCCGCCTGGCTCGATCTATGACTACATCAAGGTTGCCTCTTTCTCGATCGGCCCCGACGGGCTGGTCGACCAGTGGAGTCGGCGTGCCGTCGACCTCTTCGGCATCACCCCTGACGAGGTCAGGGGCAAGGACCCGATCGAGGTCTTCATGCCGGCAGAGCTGCGCCCGCGCGGGCACCGCAAGGTGGCCGAGATACTCGACGGCAAGGAGTGGACCGGCCTGGTCCCTTTCCGTATGCCGGGTCGGGGCGGCGCGCACGGCATAGCCGAGGTCTATGTGATGCCGAGTGAAACGGAGCGTGGCGAGAGAGCTGCGCTCTGCATCGTCGTCGACGTCCGCGCGCTGCGCCGGATCGAAACTGATCTCGCCGCTTCGCAGGCTATTTTCGGCCAATCTCCTTTTGGCTTCCTCCTCTTCGGTACGGATCTCACGGTGCAGCGCGCCAACCAGCGCTTCGCCACCGTGTTCGGGGGCTCCGCCGACGACCACCGCGGGCGCACCGTCCACGACTATCTCTCCCGCCCCGAGGCGGAGCGGATGAACGCCTCCCTGCGCCGCGTACTGGAGACCGGCGAATCCGCCATCGACCTCCAGATCGTCGGGAGTGCCCCGGGCAGCGCGGACCGCAGGCACTGGTCGATCAATCTCTACCGGGTGCACAGCGGATCCGGTCACCCCATCGGTGTCGCCGGACTGGGCACCGATGTCACCCGCCGCCAAATCGCCGCTCGCGAGGCCGCGAGCGCCCGGCGCAATCTCGCGCTCCTCAACGAGGCGAGCGCCCGCATCGGCAACTCCCTCGACCTGGAGACCACCGCCCGCGAACTCCTCGACGTCGCCGTCCCCGGCTTCTGCGACCTCGCCTCGGTCGACCTCTACCTGGGGCTCCTCACCGGCGACGAGGCCCCGCCCGGACGGGCCGACGGCAGCGCCGAGCTGCGCCGGGTCGCCTTCGCCAGCGCCGTCTCCGACGCTCCGCTGGTGACCACCCCCGGCTGCAGGTCCGAGGGCAGCACCCCGACCGCCGTCGGCGAGGTCCACCGCTATCCCTTCAACTCGCCCTGCGCGAGCGCACTGCGCACCGCCCGGGTCCAGGCGATCCCGGGCGAGGAAGGCACCCTCGTCCAATCCACGCTCGCGGTGCCGATGGTGGCGCACGACACCGTCGTCGGGCTTGTGCAGTTCTCCCGTACGAAGGGCAGCGAGCCCTTCGGTGAACGGGACCGGGCGCTCGCCAGCGAGCTCGCCGCCCGCGCCGCGGTCTGTATCGACAACGCCCGGCTCTACCGCAGGGAGCACGAGCGGGCGCTGATCCTTCAGCGCAGCCTGCTCCCGCCCGGCGACCCGGAGGCCGCAGGACTCGACATCGCCTGCCGCTATCTCCCGGGCAATACGGCCACCGAGGTCGGCGGAGACTGGTTCGACGTCATCGAACTTCCCGGCCACCGCACCGCCCTGGTCGTGGGCGATGTGATGGGCCGCGGTCTGCGGGCCGCCGTCGCCATGGGCGAACTGCGCACTGCGGTACGGACCTTGGCGCTGCTGGACCTGGAGCCCGCGGAAGTACTCTCCGCGCTCGACGAGATCGCCCGCGGCCTCGGCAGCCCCAGCGGCGCCCAGCAGGCCTCCCGTGTCGCCCACAAATCCCGCGACGCCGACCTCTCCGAGGTCTATCTCGCGACCTGTGTCTACGCCGTCTACGACCCGGTCACCCGACGCTGCACCTTCGCCAACGCCGGCCATCTGCCGCCCGTCCTCGTCGAACCGGGGGAGGAGGCGCTGCTGCTCGACGTGCCGCCGGGGATGCCGCTCGGCGTGGGCGGCGAGCCCTTCGAGGAGGTGGAGGTAGAGCTCCCGGAGGGCGCCCTCCTCGCGCTCTACACCGACGGGCTCGTCGAATCCCGGGACCACCCGCTCGACGAGGGCCTGCGCGCCTTCCGGACCGCGCTCACCGATCCCTCCCGCCCGGCGCCCGGTCACCACCCCTCGACGACGGCGCTGCGCGCCGACCCCTCCCGTTCCCTGGAAGACGTCTGTGACCATGTGCTGAACACTCTCGACACCCGGCACGGCGAGGACGACATCGCCCTGCTCATGGCCCGCGTCCAGGGGCTGCCCACGGAGGCGGTCGGCGACTGGCGGCTGCCGCGTGAGCCCCGCTCGGTGGGGCGGGCCCGCGAGCTGGCCCGCGCCCAGCTGATCACCTGGGGCCTCGAAGCGTTGGTGGACACGGTCGAGCTGCTCGTCAGTGAACTGGTCACCAACGCCCTGCGGTACGGCGAGGACGAAATTCGGCTGCGCCTGCTGCGCGACCGCACCCTTGTCTGCGAAGTGTGGGACGCCGGCCTCGTGCAGCCCAGGCGCCGACGGGCCCGCGACACCGACGAGGGCGGCCGAGGACTGCAGCTCGTCGGACTGCTGAGCGCGGCCTGGGGCTCGCGCCGGACCCCGCGTGGCAAGACGGTCTGGTTCGAACTCGCCCTGCCCGACGGTGACTCGATGGCCGAGCCCACCGTCGAGCAGCTGCTCAGCATGTTCTGACAGGGCGGAGGGTAAGGCGAACAGCAGAGCGCTCAGCAAGCCGGGCAGCAAGCCGGGCAGTAAGCCGGGCAGTAAGCCAGGTAGTGCGGTCAGCAAGCCGGGTAGTAAGGAGGACGGTGCGGCTGCCCCGGCTGGGAGGCGCCCGTCGCGCCTGTCGCGCGTATGGGGAGTCGTGTCAGAAGCGGCCGCCGCCGAGGCGGCCGCGGGTGCCCCCGCCGCCGAAACGGGCGGGCCCGCCGCCGAAGCCTCCTCCACCTTCCCCTCCCGAACCCCCGCCATACCCCCCGCCCCTTCCTCCGCCGTCGAACAGTCCGCCGAGGATGATCCCGCCGAGCACCGCGCCCCCGAGACCGCCCCTCGCATTTCCTGCTCCTTGTACACCGCCCGGCCCGAAGGGGTTCCCATATGCCCGCACGTCTTCTTCGGCCAGGTTCTGCGCCCGCCGCGCCAGAGCGTCAGCCTGCTGGGCCTCGGCCGGCCCGCCCCGCGGATCACCGGAACCACCCGAGCCGCCCGAGTCCCCGGAACCCCCCGACCCGGCCAGCTCAACCGCCCGCTCCAGCCGCCGCTCCGCCTCCGCCAGCCGCGTCCGTGCCTCGCTGCCGACCGCTCCGCGATGCGTGGTGATGTAGTCGGCGGCCGCACCGATCGTGGAACGCGCGCCGAGCATCGCCTGATCGAGCAGTGCACGGGCCCGCCGCGCCCCCTGCTCGTTCTCGCGCGCCCCCGCCAGTGCCTCGTCGAGCGCGGCATCCGCCTCCTCGACCCGGCGCAGCGCGTCGATCGGGTCGTACGAACCCGTCTCCTGCTCCCCGTGTACCTCCGCGGCCACCTTCGCGGCCCGCGCGATACGCCCCTGGAGGTCGGCCGTCGAGACCCCTTCCGAGGTGTCCTTCAGCAGCCCACGCGCCTCGGCCAGGTCCGTGTCCGTCCCGATGAGCGCGCCGGGCAGCTTGCCGGCCGCCTCCGCGAGCTCCTGCGCCCGCCGGTCCACGGACTCGATGAGCCTCCTCGCCTGCGCGACGGCACCCTCCGCGGCCCGTATCTGCACGGCGGCCGTGCCCGTGTCGGAAGCGTCGACCGCCTGGCCGGCCCGGTCGAGACCGGTCTTCGCGAAGACCAGCCGGTCCTTGGCCTGCTCGACATTGCTCGCGACGGGCGCGGCGGCGGAGGCGGCATACCGCTCACGCATCATGCCGAGAGTGGCCTCCGCCGTGACGGCGCGTCCGCTGAGATCGGTATAGGCGGCGCCGGCGGTGGCGAGGGCCTGCTGCGCGTTCTGCTCCAGGGCGCGCAGCCGGTCGAAGTCCTCGGACTCCGCGTCCAGTCGCCGGTTGGCGGCCGTACACCGCGCGATGATTTCGTCGAGCATCCGCCGGCGGGTCGCGGCGTCCTCCGGGCAGGCGTCGTCCAGCTGCTGACGCAGCCGGAAAGCCGCCGCCAGCTCGTTCTTCGCGTACTCCACCGCGTCGTTGAAGGGCTTGGCAGCCGCCTCGCCGAACTGGGCGGTGGCGAAGCCGAGTTCCTCCTGGCTGGTGCGCAGCGCGTCGTCGGTGTCGACAAGAGTCTGCTTGGCCCGGGCGTCGAGTTCGGGCAGCGGTGGCTGTGGATGCTGCGGCGTGCCCCAGCCCTCCTGGCCGCCCTGCGGTGTGGTGCGGGTCGCGCTCCGCTTCCTGCGCTTGGCGTAGCTGTAGGCCGCGATCGCGACGGCCCCGCCGACGACCGCGATCGGCAGCACCAGATCTGCCCCCGTCCCGGCAGCGTCGCTTCCGCCCGGATCGGCCTCGCCCGGGGTGCTGGCGGAAGCGGGCACGGGCTGCGCGACCTGCGGCTTCCGGTCGCCCAGACCCCCGACCCGGTCGGTGATCCGACCCTCGCGGGACAGGCCGACGGGGTCGTCGGCGAGGGCGCATCGAGCGGTGGGCACGACCAGCCAGCACGCCGCCACCAGTACGGCGAGCAGGAGCCTGGCGGCTATTCGCGTCACATTTGGGAGGCTATGTCGACCGTTGGGCCTCCGCGACCGGACGGGTGCCCGACCCGGATTGTCGGACCCGTGATCTAGCCTTGCGGCGCATGGGGACCAAAGAGCAGGTGGGGACGCGTGAGCGCGTACAGGCGCCGGGTGGAGCTTCGGGTGCGCGTGCGCTCCTACGAAGGTGGCGCAGCCCCCGCCTGAGGTGGCCCAAGCGGATCGCGCTCAGCCTTGCCGTCCTCCTCCTTGTCCCCACTCTCACCGGCGCGATCGCGCTGCGCGCCAACTACGCGGGTGACATCGAAGAAGGCACGAGGACGCGTGGCAAGGACGCCATCTGGCTCGGTCACGCCTGGGTGGACGGCCGAAAGAAGGACGCCGACCTGGACGCTTTTGCCCGGCGCATACGGGGGACCGGGATACGGGACCTGTACGTCCACGCCGGGCCGCTCGAGCATGACGGGACGCTGCCCACCGACCGCTATGCACGTGCGCGGTGGCTGATCGACGCCGTACACCGGAAGATCCCTGGTATACGTGTGCAGGCCTGGCTCGGCGACAAACTGGCGAGCGAGGGCCCCGTCGGACTGCGGCTGCCCGACGCCGGCACCCGGGCCGCCGTCGTGCGCTCCACCACGCAGATCCTCGACGCGGGCTTCGAAGGCGTCCACTACGACCTGGAGCCACTGCACTCCGGCGACCGCGACTATCTGTCCCTGCTGGACGATCTGCGCGAGCTGACGCGTGCCCGAAAGGTCCCGCTCTCCATAGCGGCCCACCAGATCGACCCGCTGCCCGCGCTCCACTCCGTCGCCGGCGGGCTCACAGGGCACCCCAAGTGGTGGTCGCAGGAGTTCTTCGGCCAGGTCGCCCGCCGGGTCGACCAGATCGCCGTGATGTCGTACGACACCTCCATGCCGCTGGAGAGTCTGTACGGCGGCTATGTCGCCCAGCAGACCAGCCTCGCCCTCGAAGTCACGCCCGAGGACACCGACTTGCTGATGGGGCTGCCCTTTTTCCACGAGAACGACATCGGGCACCGCGAGTCCGCGGAGACGGTCGCGGCCGCGATCCGTGGCACCCGGCTGGGCCTGGGGCGCACGGACCGCGGCCGTGAGCGGTTCGGGGTTGCGCTGTATGTCGACTTCGCGGCGGAGGAGGGCGACTGGACGGCGTACCGAGAAGGATGGGGGAGCCCCGCCGCCGGTCCCGGATAGCCAGTCCCAGCTGCGCAGTCGCCGCCAGCCAGTCCACGCCGGGCAGCCCCATGAGTCGGTTCCCGCCTGCCGTCCCTCGCTAGTCAGCCGCCCCGCGGCGCTTGATCTTGCTGCCCAGCCACACCAGCGGGTCGTACTTACGGTCCACCGCCCGTTCCTTCAGCGGGATCAGCGCATTGTCCGTGATCTTGATGCCCTCGGGGCACACCTCCGTACAGCACTTCGTGATGTTGCAGTACCCCAGCCCGTGCTCGTCCTGGGCGGACTTCTTGCGGTCCAGGCCCGCTTCGGCCGCCGCGTCCAGCGGATGCATGTCCAGCTCCGCCACCCGCATCAGGAAACGCGGACCCGCGAACGCGGCCTTGTTCTCCTCGTGGTCGCGCACCACATGACAGGTGTCCTGGCACAGGAAGCACTCGATGCACTTGCGGAACTCCTGCGAGCGGTCCACATCCATCTGCTGCATCCGGTAGTCACCCGCCTTCACCCCCGGCGGCGGCACAAAGGAGGGCACCTCCCGTGCCTTCGCGTAGTTGAAGGACACATCCGTGACCAGGTCCCGCACCACAGGGAACGCCCGCAGTGGCGTCACCGTGATCGTCTCCTCGCGTGAGAAGACCGACATCCGGGTCATGCACATCAGCCGCGGCCGGCCGTTGATCTCGGCGCTGCACGAACCGCATTTGCCCGCCTTGCAGTTCCAGCGGACCGCGAGATCGGAGGCCTGGGTGGCCTGGAGGCGGTGGATGATGTCGAGGACGACCTCACCGTCGTTCACCTCGACGGCGAAGTCCTCCAGCGCCCCGCCGTCCGCATCACCGCGCCAGACCCTGAAGGCCGCTTTGTAGCTGCTCACTCGTAGAGCTCCTCTTCGGCGAGGTACTTGACCAGCTCCTCCTTCTCGAAGAGAGCGAGCAGGTCGGAACGGATGGGCTCGGTCATCTTCCGTACGAGCGCGATCTGACCGCGCACCGGATCGGTGGCCGCCAACCCGCCGGTCGGATCGATCAGTTGGCACAGCAGATTGACCCGCCGCCAGTCGCGCTCCATGGTGGGGCAGTCCTCGCGCGTGTGCCCGCCGCGGCTCTCCGTGCGCTCCAGTGCCGCCCGCGCGATGCACTCGCTGACCAGCAGCATGTTGCGCAGATCCAGCGAGAGGTGCCAGCCGGGGTTGAACTGCCGGTGGCCTTCGACCCCGGCCCGCCTGGCCCGTACCCGCAGATCGGCCAGTTTCTCCAGGGCCTGCTCCATCTCGGCCCCGCGGCGGATGATGCCGACCAGGTCGTTCATCGTCTGCTGGAGCTCCTGGTGGAGGGTGTACGGGTTCTCGGGCGGCCGCCCGTTCTCCTCACCCGGCTGCGGCCCCTCGGCGCTGAACGGACGCAGCGCCTCCGCCGCGGCCTCGTCGATCTGGACCTCCTCCACCGCCGGGCGTTCGCCGAGCCCCTGCGCGTACTCGGCGGCGTGCAGCCCCGCCCGTCGGCCGAAGACCAGCAGGTCGGACAGGGAATTCCCACCGAGCCGGTTGGAGCCGTGCATCCCGCCCGCGACCTCGCCCGCCGCGAACAGGCCGGGGACCCCGACCGCCGCCGCGGTGTCTGACTCGACGGCGATGCCGCCCATCACGTAGTGGCAGGTCGGGCCGACCTCCATCGCCTCTGCCGTGATGTCGACATCCGCCAGCTCCTTGAACTGGTGGTACATCGACGGCAGCCGGCGCCGGATCACCTCGGCCGGCATACGGGTGGAGACATCCAGGAACACCCCGCCGTGCGGGGAGCCGCGGCCGGCCTTCACCTCGGAGTTGATGGCGCGGGCCACCTCGTCGCGCGGCAGCAGTTCGGGAGGACGCCGGTTGTGGTCCGGGTCCTCGTACCAGCGGTCGCCCTCCTCCTCCGACTGCGCGTACTTCTCCTTGAAGACGTCCGGGACGTAGTCGAACATGAACCGCTTGCCCTCGGAATTGCGCAGCACCCCTCCGTCGCCACGAACCGATTCGGTGACCAGGATCCCCTTCACCGAAGGCGGCCAGACCATGCCGGTCGGATGGAACTGCACAAACTCCATATTGAGCAGCGGCGCGCCGGCCAGCAGCGCGAGCGCGTGCCCGTCGCCGGTGTACTCCCAGGAGTTCGACGTCACCTTGAAGGACTTGCCGATGCCGCCGGTGGACAGCACCACGGACGGCGCCTCGAGAACGAAGAAGCGCCCGGACTCGCGCTCGTAGCAGAAGGTGCCGGAGACCCTGTCCCCGTCCTTCAGCACGCGCGTGACCGTGCACTCCTGGAAGACCTTCAACCGGGCTTCGTAGTCCCCGAATTCTTCCTTGTCCTCCTGCTGCAGCGAGACGATCTTCTGCTGCAGGGTGCGGATCAGCTCCAGGCCGGTACGGTCGCCGACATGCGCCAGGCGCGGGTATTCGTGCCCGCCGAAGTTGCGCTGGGAGATCTTCCCGTCGGCCGTACGGTCGAAGAGCGCGCCCCAGGTCTCCAGCTCCCAGACCCGGTCGGGCGCCTCGCGCGCGTGCAGCTCCGCCATCCGCCACTGGTTGAGGAACTTTCCGCCGCGCATGGTGTCGCGGAAGTGCACCTTCCAGTTGTCGCCGGCGTTCACATTGCCCATGGAGGCGGCGATGCCGCCCTCGGCCATCACTGTGTGGGCCTTGCCGAAGAGGGACTTGCAGATCACCGCAGTACGGGCGCCCCGCTCGCGCGCCTCGATGGCGGCGCGCAGGCCCGCGCCGCCCGCACCCACCACCACGACGTCCCACTGCTGTCGTTCGAGTTGCGTCATGTCAGAAGAACCTCGGATCGTCGAAGGCACCGGACGCGACGAGATAGACGTAGAAGTCGGCGAGCGCGACGCTGATCAACGACGCCCATGCCAGCAGCGCGTGGCGTTCGTTCAGCGTGCCGACCCAGCCCCACAGGCGGTAGCGCACCGGATGTTTGGAGAAATGCTTCAGCCGGCCGCCGATGATGTGCCGGCAGGAGTGGCAGGAGAAGGTGTACGCCCAGATCAGCACGATGTTGACCAGGAAGACGAGGGTGCCGAGGCCCATATGGCCCCACTCGTAGTGCTCGTCGCGGAAGGCGAGCACGGTGTCGTACGTGAGGATTCCGGCGACCGGGATCGCGGCGTAGAAGAAGTACCGGTGGATGTTCTGCAGGATCAGCGGGAAGCGGGTCTCCCCGGTGTACTTCTTGTGCGGCTCGGCGACCGCGCAGGCCGGGGGCGAGGCCCAGAAGCCCCGGTAGTAGGCCTTGCGGTAGTAGTAGCAGGTCAGCCGGAAGCCCAGCGGGAAGATCAGGATCAGCAGCGCGGGGGACAGGCCCCACCAGCTGCCGAAGATCTCCCAGTTGGGGCCGTTGCGCATGGGTGCGCAGTTCTCGGCGAGGCAGGGCGAGTAGAACGGCGAGACATACGGCGCCGCGTAGTAGTCGGCGTTCGAGAAGGCGCGCCACGTCGAGTAGACGATGAAGGCGAGCAGCCCGGCGGCGGTCAGAGCGGGCGCGAGCCACCAGCGGTCCGTCCGCAGATGGCGGGGACCGACGGCGGCGCGCGTGGCGCTGTGTACGCCTGTATTGATTTGTGGTGGTTCGGTACCAGTGGCCAACGAAGGCTCCGTATGGAGTGGGATCGGGTGTGGGCTCCGGTGTGCCTACGGGCCGGGGCCGGTCAGGGTGCGTGCCGGTCGCGCGCTCCGAGCCCCTCGTCGTCCGTGTCCGTCCACAGCGCGCTGTTGTACGGGGTGTCGGGGATGGTGACCAGCTCGGGGCGACCCGGTGATTTCGACGGGGCGGGCGCCGGCGTGGCCGGGCCGGCGGCACGCAGCTGGTCAACGGTGCGCTCCAGCTGCCCGACGCGCTGGAGCAGCTCGTCGAGACGGTGCTGCATCGCCGTCAGTTCTTCCTGCTCGGACATGATTTGCCCTCACTTCCGCAGGGTGCGGTGGCATCGCTCATGCGCCTGCGAGTGTCGCGCGTCACGTCCCCGCTTGTGAAGGGACGTGCAGGGATTCCCGGCGCATGCGCTTCCGGCGCGCCCCTCATGGTTCGTATTTTGCCCCCCATTTTCTCCCTTTCCGAAGGGATATGTCGGATTCTGCATTGGGCCGCACGGGTGGCCTTGAGGAGGAGGTCGCCGTGTCTCCGTCATCTGTCCGGTTCCGTCCACTTCAGTGGACGGGAATCGGTGTGATCATCTCTAAATTCCATAAACCAGGACGAAGAGGTACAAGTCATGTCCCAGGTCGACGCCCCACGCGGGAGGACATGCTCCCGAACGCTCCGCTCCGTCGCGCTTCTGACCAGCGGGGTGCTCGCTCTGCCGGTCCTGACCGCCTGCAGTTCGGGCGAGGACGAGAGCGATGCTCCGGCGGCAGCCCAGGACATCGCCCCCGCCGCACGGGACCTGGTCGCCGACGGAGGGACGCTGCGCTGGGCGGTCGACGCGTTGCCCACCACCCTCAATGCCTTCCAGGCCGATGCCGACGCCGCCACGACGCGTATCGCCGGGGCCGTTCTTCCCTCCCTCTTCAGGCTCGACGGGCGCGGCCGTCCGCAGCTCAACCCCGACTACCTCGAGTCCGCCGAGATCGTCGAGCGCGAGCCCAAGCAGGTCGTGCTCTACAAGCTCAATCAGCAGGCGGTGTGGAGCGACGGCCGGGAGATCGGGGCACCCGACTTCGTCGCCCAGTGGCACGCGCTGAGCGGCAGGGACTCCGCGTACTGGACCGCGCACAATTCCGGCTACGAGCGGATCGAGAAGATCGAGAAAGGTGCCAGCGACCTTCAGGTCAAAATCACCTTCAACAAGCCGTACGCGGACTGGCGGTCCCTTTTCACGCCGCTCTACCCCAAGGAAGTGACGGGGACCCCGGACTCCTTCAACGACGGGGCCCGCAGCACGCTCAAGGGGATGGCCGGCCCCTTTCAGCTGGAGTCGACCGACATCAAGGCCGGCACGGCCACGCTCGTACGCAATCCCCGCTGGTGGGGGCAGGCGGCCAAGCTCGAGCGGATGGTGCTGACCGCGGTGCCGCGCGACAAGCGCGCCGCCGCGCTGGCCGCGGGCAGCCTCGACATCGCGGAGATCGACCGGCACGCCGCGGACCGTATCTCTCTCGCGCTACGGGACAAGGGCGCGGGCGGCCAGGCACTCACTCACGGCCCGGGCGCCGAGATCACCCCCTCTGCCGCGCTCAAGTCCTGGGCGCTGGCGAACGGCTCCGACGACGGGAAGGCCCGGGCCGCCCAGCAGGCCCGCAGACAGAGTGCCGATGCGGCCGAGGCGTACGCCAATGAGCAGACGGCCCTCCGCGGTTTCGTGCTCCGCAAGTCGCTGGAGCCCGCGTACACGCAGCTCGCGCTGAACGGTGAGTCCGGCCCGCTCTCCGACGACCGGGTGCGCCGCGCAGTGGGCCGGGCACTGAACCGCAAGGAGCTCGCGGAGGCCGTACTGACCCCGCTCGGGCTGCCGGCCCATCCGCCCGGCAGTCATCTGGCGCTGGCCGGGCAGGGGGCGTACGCCGACAACAGCGGTGCGCTCGGTGAGCAGAGCACCAAGGAGGCGCAGGCGCTGTTGGCCGACGCCGGCTGGACGCCCGGCGGAGCGCTCGAGAAGCCCCACCCGGCCAAGGCGGGCGGTGAGGGCGGCAGCAGCAAGAAAGCCGAACCCGGCCGGCAGGCAGCGCCGAGCGCAAAGGCAGCGCCGAGCGCAAAGGCAGCACCGAGCGCAAAAGCAGCACCGAGCGTAAAAGCAGCCCCGGGCCAGGCGTCGCTCAGGACGAAGACGGAGGAAGAGCAGGAGGACAGGCCGTCCGACGAGGGGATGTACATCGTCGGTGACGACAAGCCCGCCAATGCCGGCCACGGCGCCGAGACCGGCACCGGCGGTACGCGCATTCTCGCCCCCGCCCCCGGGGCGGCCATCCAGGGCGATGCTCTGCGGCAGCGGGCCGAGGCGCTGGACGACGACACCGAGAACAAGGCCGGGTCCAAGGTCAAGGAGCGGAGGGGCGGGGTGGCCGGAGCGTACGCCCCGCGCGGGACCGCGGCACCGGCCCGCGTCGCCCGCCCGCTCGGCAAGGACGGCAAGCCGCTCACGCTGCGCTTCGTCCTCCCCGCGGGGCCCGGCTCCGAGACGCTGCGCACCGTCGGCGACAAGATCTCCAAGATGCTCGACCGCATCGGCGTCCACACCGAGATCACCAAGGTCGGCGACGATGCCTTCTTCAGGGACCACATCGCCTCGGGCGCCTACGACCTGGCCCTTTACTCCTGGCCCGCCACCGCCTTCCCGGCGACCGACGCCCGGCCGATCTTCGCCAAGCCCCAGCCCGCCAGTGACGGCTCGCTCCTGGTGGAGCAGAACTACACCCGCGTCGGCAGCGACTACATCGACCAGCTCTTCGACCAGGCCGCCGCCGAGCTGGACGAGGACAAGGCCCGCGATCTGGTGCGCCGGGCGGACGCCCGGATCTGGGCCGCGGCCGGATCCATTCCGCTCTACCAGCGTCCCGAGCTGGTGGCGGCCAAGCCTCAGGTGGTCAATGCCGGCGCCTTCGGCTTCGCGGCACCCCGGTACCAGGACATTGGGTTCAAGAAGGCCGAAAGTTCGAAGACTACTAAGAAGTAGCAGGTCAGAACCTCAGAACTGGCTCAAGTCCCTTGCCCGCCGGCAGCGCCGGCGGGCAAGCTCGTACCAACCATTGACCCAGGCTTTTTTCGCACCCCCAGTGCACCAGCAACCCCCTCCCGATCGGCCCGGGAAGCCCCGGACGCGACGGCCCCGTACCATGGGACTAGCCGTGGCGTGTCCGCCCGGCGGGCGTACGAGGAAAACAACGCCGCATCCCACGATCGAGAGAAGCGCCAGCCAGCATGCCCACGCGCCACGACATCCGTAACGTTGCCATCGTCGCCCACGTCGACCATGGCAAGACCACCCTGGTCGACGCCATGCTGAAGCAGGCCGGCGCCTTCGCCGCGCACGCCGCCGAGCACCTCGACGACCGCATGATGGACTCGAACGACCTGGAGCGTGAGAAGGGCATCACGATCCTGGCGAAGAACACCGCCGTGAAGTACCACCCCAAGGCCGGCGGGGCCCCGATCACCATCAACATCATCGACACCCCCGGCCACGCCGACTTCGGCGGCGAGGTGGAGCGCGGTCTGTCGATGGTGGACGCGGTCGTCCTCCTCGTCGACGCCTCGGAGGGCCCGCTCCCGCAGACCCGCTTCGTGCTCCGCAAGGCCCTCCAGGCCCGGATGCCCGTCATCCTCTGCATCAACAAGACGGACCGCCCGGACTCCCGGATCGACGAGGTCGTCAATGAGACCTACGACCTGTTCCTGGACCTGGACGCGGACGAGGAGCAGATCGAGTTCCCGATCGTCTACGCCTGCGCCCGTGACGGAGTCGCCTCGCTGACCAAGCCGGAGGACGGCACCGTCCCGGCCGACAGCGAGAACCTGGAGCCGTTCTTCAACACGATCCTCGAGCACGTCCCGGCCCCGGAGTACGACGAGGCCGCGCCGCTCCAGGCCCACGTCACCAACCTGGACGCCGACAACTTCCTCGGCCGTATCGCCCTCTGCCGCGTCGAGCAGGGCGAGCTGAAGAAGGGCCAGACCGTCACCTGGATCAAGCGTGACGGCTCGATGTCCAACGTCCGCATCACCGAGCTGCTGATGACCGAGGCGCTCACCCGCAAGCCCGCCGAGAAGGCGGGCCCTGGCGACATCTGCGCCATCGCCGGTATCCCGGACATCATGATCGGTGAGACCCTCGCCGACACCGAGAACCCGATCGCGCTTCCGCTGATCACGGTCGACGAGCCCGCGATCTCGATGACCATCGGTACGAACACCTCGCCGCTGGTCGGCAAGGGCGGCAAGGGCCACAAGGTCACCGCCCGCCAGGTGAAGGACCGCCTGGACAAGGAGCTGGTCGGCAACGTCTCGCTCCGCGTCCTGGACACCGAGCGCCCCGACGCCTGGGAGGTCCAGGGCCGCGGTGAGCTCGCGCTGGCCATCCTGGTCGAGCAGATGCGCCGTGAGGGCTTCGAGCTGACCGTCGGCAAGCCCGAGGTGGTCACCAAGCAGGTCGACGGCAAGACGTACGAGCCGATCGAGCGCATGACGATCGACTCTCCCGAGGAGCACCTCGGCGCCATCACCCAGCTGATGGCGACCCGCAAGGGCCGTATGGAGACCATGACCAACCATGGCTCGGGCTGGATCCGCATGGAGTGGATCGTCCCGTCCCGCGGTCTGATCGGCTTCCGTACGGAGTTCCTGACCCAGACCCGTGGCACGGGCATCGCGCACTCCATCTTCGAGGGCCACGAGCCGTGGTTCGGCGAGCTGCGCACCCGTAACAACGGCTCGCTGGTGGCGGACCGTTCGGGCTCGGTGACGCCGTTCGCGATGATCAACCTTCAGGAGCGCGGTGTCATCTTCACGGAGGCCGGCACCGAGGTCTACGAGGGCATGATCATCGGTGAGAACTCGCGCTCCGACGACATGGACGTGAACATCACCAAGGAGAAGAAGCTCACCAACATGCGTGCCGCGTCCGCGGACACCACCGAGAACGTGGTGCCGCCGCGCAAGCTGTCGCTCGAGCAGTCCCTGGAGTTCTGCCGCGACGACGAGTGCATCGAGGTGACCCCGGAGACGGTCCGTATCCGCAAGGTCGTCCTGGACCAGAAGGAGCGCGGCCGTACCGCCTCCCGCGCCAAGCGCAACTGACGTAGCGTCAGCACTGCGCCGTAGCGACGGCCCGGCCCCCCGCAGACAATGTGGGGGGCCGGGCCGTTCGTCAACTCGTTTTCATGGCCCATGTGTCCGGATATCGAGCGTAGCTCTCCGGAACATGTGTTAACGGTCCGTTTCGCGGGTGTCTGTCTGTGCTCGCTTTGTCCGGATTTCGGGCACGCAGAGCCTGGCGATGTTGTCAAAACGAGACCCTTTAAGTGTGGTTTACGGCTCGGGCGTACTTAATAGTTGGCTCCATTGAGCTCGGGTCAATGGGTCATGCGCTGTGGGGAGCGCCGACTCACGAGCACACTCGGGGTACGTGACGTGTCCGCTGTCAGGGGTGTCAGCGCGCGTAGATGTCCCCTTCTTGTAGTGACAAAGTGGACTCATGAGGAGGAACCCATGCGCGGTGCCAAGAGCGCCAAGTGGGTAGCGGGTGCGATAGTTGTCGCCCTGGCAGCGACCGCCTGTGGTGGCGGCAGTGACAGCGGCGACGACATGAACGCTGGTAAGGCCGACCCCAACGGGATTCTGGTCGCCCAGCTGAGCGAGCCGCAGAACCCGCTGCAGCCGGCGAACGCCAAGGAGAGCCAGGGCAGCCGTGTCCTGCGCACGATCTTCTCCGGGCTCGTCGACTACGAGCCGGGCACCGGCAAGCTCACCTACATCAACGCCGAGTCGGTCACTCCGAACGCCGACTCGTCCGTGTGGACCGTCAAGCTCAAGCAGGGCTGGAAGTTCCACGACGGCACCCCGGTGACCTCGAAGTCCTACGTGGACTCCTGGAACTGGTCTGCCAACGTCAAGAACAACCAGACCAACTCCAGCTGGTTCCAGGACATCAAGGGCTACGCCGACGTCCACCCCGAGAAGGGTGACCCGAAGGCGACCACGATGTCCGGTCTGAAGGTCGTCGACGACACCACCTTCACGATCACCCTGTCCGGCCCGGTCTCGTACTTCGCGTACAAGCTCGGCTACGACGTCTGGGCGCCGCTGCCCGAGGGCTTCTTCAAGGACCCGAAGGGCTACGGCGAGAAGCCGATCGGCAACGGTCCCTACAAGTTCGAGTCCTGGGACCACAAGAAGCTCATCAAGGTTCGCAAGTTCGACGGTTACACCGGGCCCAACAAGGCCAAGAACGGTGGCATCGACTTCAAGAACTACACGACCGCCGAGGCCGCGTACTCGGCCCTGCGCTCGGACCAGCTCGACTGGATCGAGCAGGTCCCGGTCACCGCGCTGAAGAACTACAAGCAGGACCTCGGCGACCGCGCGATCGACCAGGAGTACTCCGCGGTCCAGTCGCTCGTCCCGGCGTTCTACACGCCGCAGTTCAAGAACATCAACCCCAAGGTCATCCAGGGCCTGTCGATGGCGATCGACCGCCCGACGATCACCAAGACGGTTCTGAACGGCACCCGTGAGCCGGCCGACTCCTACGTCGCCCGTGGTGTGCTCGGCTACAAGGCCGGTGCGCTGGGTGACGTCGTGAAGTTCGACCCGGCCAAGGCCAAGGCCCTCATCAAGGAGGGTGGCGGCGTCCCGGGCAACAAGATCTCGATCCAGTTCAACGCGGACCAGCCGCACAAGGCCTGGGTCGACGCGGTCTGCAACAGCATCCGTCAGTCCACCGGTGTGGAGTGCGTCGGCGACTCGAAGCCGGACTTCCAGACCGACCTGAACGCCCGTGACGGCAAGAAGGTCAAGTCCATGTACCGCGGTGGCTGGGTGCTCGACTACCCGGTCAACTCCAACTTCATGCGCGACCTGTACGGCACCACGGCCGCCGGTAACACCAGCGGCTACTCGAACAAGGCGTTCGACGAGCTGACCTCCAAGGCGGACAAGGCCAAGACGCTCGACGAGACGGTGAAGATGTACCAGGAGGCCGAGCAGATGCTCAAGGCCAACATGCCGTCGATCCCGCTGTGGTTCTACAAGACCAACTCGGGTCAGTCCAAGAACGTCTTCGGCAAGATCGTCTACGGCCAGGACGGCGACCCGATCTTCGACGAAGTCCAGGTCAAGGCCAAGAAGTAAACATCGGGAACCGAAGGCCGGTGCCGCCGCTCCTCCCGGAGCGGCGGCACCGGCCCTCCGGCGTAGGCCCGGGGCTCTCCCCCCACACCCCGAGGCGGAGATCACTCTGACACGGCCATCGCCGACCCCTCACGGCATGGAGGCATGATGGGGCGTTACGTCGCAAGGCGACTGCTCCAGATGATCCCGGTATTCATCGGGACCACTCTGTTGATTTTCCTCATGGTCCACATTCTTCCGGGTGACCCCATCCGGGCAATGTGGGGTGACAAGGCGGCAGACCCCGCACAGGTCGCGTCCTTGCGCCATGAGTTCGGGCTCGACCAGCCCATGTGGAAGCAGTACATCGACTACATGGGCAATCTTTTCCAGGGCGACTTCGGCAAGACATTCGGCGGCCGGCCTGTCCTCGACGAGATGTCGCGGGCCTTCCCGGTCACGCTCCGGCTGACCGTCGTGGCGCTCGCCATCGAGATGATCGTCGGCCTCGGCCTCGGCGCCTGGGCCGGTCTGAAGGCCGGCAAGGCCCCGGACACCGGTGTGCTGATCTTCACCCTGGTCGTCATCTCGATCCCGGTGTTCATCCTCGGCTACATGGCGCGGTTCCTCTTCGCCGACACTCTCGGCTGGGTGGCACCGAACGTCCAGGACTCCGCGGACGTCACACAGTTGTTCCTGCCGGGCTTCGTCCTGGCGATGCTCTCCATGGCGTATGTCGCACGGCTGACGCGTACGACCTTCGCGGAGAACCTGCGGGCGGACTACATGCGTACCGCTCTCGCCAAGGGTCTGCCGCGGCGCCGCATCGTCGGCGTGCATCTGCTGCGGAACTCTCTGATCCCTGTGATCACGTTCCTCGGTACGGACGTCGGAGGCTTCATCGGCGGCGCGGTCGTCACCGAGGGCATCTTCAACGTCCAGGGTGTGGGCAACCTGCTCTACCAGGCGCTCGGACAGCGCGAGGGCTCCACCATCGTCGGTGTCGTCACCGTGTTCGTCCTGGTGATTCTGCTGATCAACCTGCTCGTCGACCTGCTGTACGCGGTCCTGGACCCGAGGATCCGGTATGCCTGACGTGACCAAGGCCGAGGCCGTCGACGCGAGGGTCGACGCCATCGCTCCCCCGAAGGCCGACGCGGCACCCGAGCAGGCCCCCAAGGAATCGCAGGGCAAGCCCCGTGGACTGTGGGGCGACGCCTGGTACGACCTGCGGCACCGGCCCATGTTCTGGCTCTCGGCGACGCTGCTGGTCCTGCTGCTGGTGATCTCGGCCTTCCCGGGCCTGTTCACCAGCGCCGACCCGCGGGCCGGCGATCTGACGCACCACTATCTGACCAAGCCCGAGCTGGGCAAGGCCTTCAGCCCCGAGTGGTTCGGCTACGACATCCAGGGCCGCTCGATCTATGCGCGTGTCATCTACGGCACCCGCGCCTCGATCCTCGTCGGCCTGGGCGTCACGGTGGCGATCACGGTCTTCGGCGGTCTGATGGGCCTGCTCTCGGGCTACTTCGGCGGCTGGCTCGACTCGATCATCTCCCGTGTCACGGACATCTTCTTCGGTATCCCCTTCCTGCTCGGCGCGATGGTCGTGCTGAACTCGTTCACCGAGCGCAAGGTGTACGTCGTGATCCTGGCGCTGGCCTTCCTCGGCTGGACGTCGATCTGCCGAGTGGCCCGAAGTTCCGTGATCACGGCCAAGCAGGCGGACTATGTGACGGCGGCGCGCGCTCTCGGCGCGGGCACCAGCCGGATGCTGTTCCGCCATGTGCTGCCCAACGCGATCGCTCCCACCATCGTTGTCGCCACCATCTCGCTCGGTGGCTTCATCTCGGCCGAGGCGACCCTGTCCTACCTGGGACTCGGTCTCGCCGACCCGACGATTTCGTGGGGCATCGACATCGCGTCGGGCAGTGAGGAGATCCGTAACAACCCGCATGTGCTGCTCTTCCCGGCCGGCATGCTGAGCCTCACGGTCTTCGCGTTCATCATGCTCGGCGACGCGGTCCGCGACGCCCTCGACCCGAAGTTGCGCTGAGGAGGGCGTACGTGACCATCATCGAAGAAACATCAAGTGTCCCGGCGCCCCGGTCGGGCGACTCGGACGGCACTCCGCTGCTCGAAGTCCGCGATCTGCATGTGGAGTTCCATACCCGCAACGGAGTCGCCAAGGCCGTCAACGGCGTCAACTACAGCGTTGACTCCGGCGAGACCCTAGCCGTACTGGGTGAGTCCGGCTCCGGAAAGTCCGTGACCGCGCAGGCGATCATGGGCATTCTGGACATGCCGCCCGGCAAGATCCCGCAGGGCCAGATCCTGTACCGCGGGCAGGACATGCTCACCATGGGCTACGAGGAGCGGCGGAAGATCCGCGGCCGGAAGATCGCGATGATCTTCCAGGACGCGCTCTCCTCCCTCAACCCCGTGCTCACCGTGGGCTACCAGCTCGGCGAGATGTACCGCGTCCACCAGGGCCTCTCCAAGAAGGAGGCCAAGGCCAAGTCCATCGAGCTGATGGAGCGGGTGAAGATCCCGGCCGCCAAGGCGCGGGTCAACGACTACCCGCACCAGTTCTCCGGCGGTATGCGCCAGCGCATCATGATCGCCATGGCGCTGGCCCTGGAGCCGGACCTGATCATCGCGGACGAGCCGACGACCGCGCTGGACGTCACCGTCCAGGCCCAGGTCATGGATCTGCTCGCGGAGCTGCAGCGCGAGTACAACATGGGCCTGATCCTGATCACCCACGACCTCGGCGTCGTCGCCGACGTCGCGGACAAGATCGCGGTCATGTACGCGGGACGGATCGTCGAGACCGCCCCGGTGAGCGAGCTCTACAAGCGGCCCGCCCACCCGTACACGCGTGGTCTGCTGGACTCGATCCCGCGCCTGGACCAGAAGGGCCAGGAGCTGTACGCGATCAAGGGTCTGCCGCCCAACCTGCTCAAGATTCCGGCCGGTTGCGCGTTCAACCCCCGCTGCCCCAAGGCGGACGACATCTGCCGTACGGAGGTTCCGGCTCTGGTGCCGGTGACCGAGCAGGACGGCAGTGAGCTGCCCGGCCGCGGAAGCGCGTGCCACTTCTGGAAGGAGACGATCCATGGCTGAGTTCAAGAAGACCGACGAGCCCATGGACGCCACCCCGAACGTCACCGAGGTCGAGACCGTCGACGCGCCCACCGAGACGGCGGCCGTGGCGGCGATCGAGGCACCGGTCGAGCGCGGTGAGCCGATCCTTCAGGTGCGCAACCTGGTCAAGCACTTCCCGCTGACCCAGGGCATTCTGTTCAAGCGCCAGGTCGGCGCGGTCAAGGCCGTGGACGGGGTCTCCTTCGACCTCTACCAGGGTGAGACGCTCGGCATCGTCGGCGAGTCCGGCTGTGGCAAGTCCACCGTCGCCAAACTGCTGATGACGCTGGAGACGGCGACCGCCGGCGAGGTCTTCTTCAAGGGTCAGGACATCACCAAGCTGTCCGGGCGCGCGCTGAAGGCGGTCCGCCGGAACATCCAGATGGTGTTCCAGGACCCGTACACCTCGCTCAATCCGCGTATGACGGTCGGCGACATCATCGGTGAGCCCTTCGACATCCACCCCGAGGTGGCTCCGAAGGGCGACCGCCGCAAGAAGGTGCAGGACCTGCTCGACGTCGTCGGGCTCAACCCGGAGTACATCCACCGGTATCCGCACCAGTTCTCCGGCGGTCAGCGCCAGCGCATCGGTATCGCTCGCGGTCTTGCCCTCAACCCCGAGGTCATCATCTGCGACGAGCCGGTCTCGGCCCTGGACGTCTCGGTCCAGGCGCAGGTCATCAACCTGATGGAGAAGCTGCAGGACGAGTTCAACCTCTCCTACATCTTCATCGCCCACGACCTGTCGATCGTCCGGCACATCTCCGACCGGGTCGGCGTGATGTACCTCGGCAAGATGGCCGAGATCGGTACGGACACGCAGATCTACGACCACCCGACGCACCCCTACACCCAGGCGTTGCTGTCGGCGGTCCCGGTCCCGGACCCGGAGCTCAGCAGCGGTCGCGAGCGGATCATCCTCACCGGCGATGTCCCGTCCCCGGCGAACCCGCCGTCCGGCTGCCGTTTCCGCACCCGTTGCTGGAAGGCCGAGGACAAGTGCGCCCAGGAGGTCCCGCTGCTGGCGATCCCCGAGCGTTTCAAGGGTGCTGACACCCCGGCGGCACACGAGTCCGCGTGCCACTTCGCCGAGGAGAAGGACGTCGTCCACGCGGTGTGACGCAGAAGTAAGTGAATGAGGGCGCCCGGACCGTCTGGTCCGGGCGCCCTCTTCTGTGTACCCAGCAAGGACTGACCAGGAGGGATTGAGAACCAGAGACTGAGGAGCGGCAAACTCGGAAAGCGGCCATAAAAGTGCGCTGCATACCTACATGGGGTGTATTGGTGCTAAGTCGGACTCAGGACACGGGAGGCACCCCATGCGTGGAGTCACGCACGCCAAAGGGGCCGTATGCGCGGTGGCCGTAGCCCTCGCGGCGGTGGCGTGCGGCGGAGGCAGCAGCGGCGGCGGTGGTGGCGCGGACGGGATCGTGAGCTCCTCCTGGGGCGACCCCCAGAACCCGCTGGAGCCCGCAAACACCAATGAGGTGCAGGGCGGCAAGGTCCTCGACATGCTCTTCCGCGGTCTCAAGAGGTACGACCCGAAGACCGGCGAGGCCAAGGACATGCTCGCCGAGAAGATCGCCACCACGGACTCGGTCAACTTCACCGTCACCGTCAAAGGCGGCTGGACCTTCAGCAACGGTGAGAAGGTCACCGCCAAGTCCTTCGTGGACGCCTGGAACTACGGCGCCAACCTGAAGAACAATCAGAAGAACGCCTACTTCTTCGGCTATATCGACGGCTACGCACAGGTCCACCCGGACAAGGGCACGCCCACCGCCACGACCCTCTCCGGCCTCAAGGTCGTCAACGACACCACCTTCACGGTCAAGCTGTCCCAGAAGTTCTCCACCTGGCCCGACACCCTCGGTTACGCCGCCTTCTCCCCGCTGCCCCAGGCGTTCTTCGACAGCCACGACGCCTGGTTGTCCAAGCCCATCGGCAACGGCCCGTACACCGTCGACTCGTACGCCAAGGGCTCGAAGCTGGCCATGCGCAGATGGGACGGTTACCCGGGCACCGACAAGGCGCAGAACGGCGGCGTCGACCTGAATGTGTACACGGACAACAACACCGCCTACACCGACCTGACCGCGGGCAATCTCGACCTCGTCGACGATGTGCCGGCCTCGCAGCTCAAGAATGTGCAGACGGACCTCGGCGGCCGGTACATCAACACCCCCGCCGGGATCATCCAGACCCTTGCCTTCCCGTACTACGACAAGGCCTGGAACACCCCGAACGCCGTGAAGGTCCGCCAGGGCCTGTCCAGGGCGATCAACCGCCGGCAGATCACCGACACGATCTTCCAGAAGACGCGTACGCCCGCGAAGGACTGGACCTCACCGGTGCTCGGCGCGGACGGCGGCTTCAGCGACACCTTGTGCGGTGACGCCTGCGAGTACAACGCGGCCGAGGCGAAGAAGCTGATCACGGAGGGCGGCGGCATCCCCGGCGGCCAGGTGAAGATCTCGTACAACGCGGACAGCGGCTCGCACAAGGAGTGGGTCGACGCCGTCTGCAACAGCATCAACAACGCGCTGGGCAACGACAGGGCGTGTGTCGGCAACCCGGTCGGTACCTTCGCCGACTTCCGCAACCAGATCGGGAAGCACAAGATGCCCGGTCCGTTCCGGGCCGGCTGGCAGATGGATTACCCGCTGATCCAGAACTTCCTGCAGCCCCTCTACTACACCAACGCCTCGTCCAACGACGGTCTGTGGAGCAACGCGGAGTTCGACAAGCTCGTCGACGAGGCCAACGCGGAGAGCGACGCGAAGAAGGCCGTGGAGACCTTCCAGAAGGCCGAGGGGGTCGTACGGGACCAGATGGCGGCCATCCCGCTCTGGTACCAGAACGGCAGCGCCGGCTACTCCGAACGTGTCTCGAACGTGGCGCTCAACCCCTTCAGCGTCCCGGTCTACAACGAGATCAAGGTCAAGTGACGGCGGAAGGGATCCGGCACGGCGTGCCCGACGCGCCGGTCCGGCAGCTGCACCGACCTTCCCCGCATTGCGCGACCACGACCCCCGGAGCCCTTCATGGGACGTTATGTGATCCGGCGTCTGCTGCAGATGATCCCGGTCTTCTTCGGTGCCACGCTGCTGATCTTCCTCATGGTGAACGTGATGGGGGACCCCATCGCAGGACTCTGCGGCGAGCGGCAGTGCGACCCGGCGACGGCCGCCCAGCTGCGCAAGGAGTTCGGCCTCGACAAGCCGGTGTGGCAGCAATACCTGACGTACATGGGCAATGTCTTCACCGGCGACTTCGGCACCGCCTTCAACGGACAGCCGGTCACCGAGCTGATGGGCGAGGCCTTCCCCGTCACCATTCGGCTCACTGTCGTCGCGATCGTCTTCGAGATGTTCATCGGCATCACGCTCGGTGTGATCACGGGCCTGAAGCGCGGCCGCCCCGTCGACACCAGCGTGCTGCTGCTCACCCTGGTCGTCATCTCCGTCCCGACCTTCGTCACCGGTCTCATCCTCCAGCTGCTGCTGGGTGTCGAGTGGGGCATCATCAAGCCCGCCGTCTCACCGGAGGCGCCGATCAATGAGCTGATCATCCCCGGTCTTGTGCTCGCATCGGTCTCGCTCGCCTATGTCACCCGGCTGACCCGGACCTCGATCGCCGAGAATGCCCGCTCCGACTACGTCCGCACCGCGAAGGCGAAGGGCCTGCCCAGGCGCCGGGTGATCAGCCGTCATCTGCTGCGCAACTCACTGATTCCGGTGATCACCTTCATCGGCACCGATATCGGAGCACTGATGGGCGGCGCGATCGTCACCGAGCGCATCTTCAACATCCATGGCGTCGGCTACCAGCTCTACCAGGGCATCCTGCGCCAGAACACCCAGACCGTCGTGGGCTTCGTGACCGTGCTCGTCATCGTCTTCCTGGTGGCGAATCTGCTGGTCGACCTTCTGTACGCCGTTCTCGACCCGAGGATCCGGTATGCCTGAGCCTCAGTACGACAACGGGGGAGCCATCGCCTCCACCGGCGCGGGCGGTGCGATGGACCTCGCGACCACCGAGGGGGCGACCCTGGAGAAGCGCCCCGGCGGCCCGGAGGGCACCGGGCCTGCCGAGAAGCCGCGCAGCCTCTGGTCCGACGCCTGGCGCGATCTGCGTCGCAACCCCGTCTTCATCATCTCGGGCCTGATCATCCTCTTCCTGGTCTTCATCGCGATCTGGCCCCAGTCGATCGCCACCCAGAATCCGCTCCAGTGCGACCTCGCCAAGGCCCAGCAGGGCTCCCAGCCCGGCCATCCCTTCGGCTTCAACGCGCAGGGCTGCGACGTCTATACGCGTACCGTCTACGGCGCGCGGACCTCGGTCACCGTCGGCGTCTGCGCCACTCTCGGTGTGGCGTTGCTCGGTTCCGCCCTCGGCGGTCTGGCCGGTTTCTTCGGCGGGGCGTCGGACGCGGTCCTCTCCCGGGTCACCGATATCTTCTTCGGCATCCCCGTCGTCCTCGGCGGTCTGGTTCTGCTGTCCGTCGTCACCAGCACCACGGTCTGGCCCGTCATCGGCTTCATGGTGCTGCTGGGCTGGCCGCAGCTCTCCCGTATCGCACGCGGCTCGGTCATCACCGCCAAACAGAACGACTACATCCAGGCGGCCCGGGCGCTCGGTGCGTCCAACTCCCGGATCCTGCTGCGGCACATCAGCCCCAACGCCATCGCGCCGGTGATCGTCGTGGCGACCATCGCGCTCGGTACCTATATCGCCCTGGAGGCGACGCTCTCCTACCTCGGGGTGGGGCTGAAGCCGCCGACCGTGTCCTGGGGCATCGACATCTCCTCCGCGTCCCCGTACATCCGCAACGCGCCGCACATGCTGCTCTGGCCGGCCGGCGCGCTGGCGGTCACGGTGCTCGCGTTCATCATGCTCGGCGACGCGGTGCGCGACGCCCTCGACCCCAAGCTGCGCTGAGGAGCCCGCCATGCTGCTCGAAGTGCGTGATCTGCACGTGGAGTTCCGTACCAGGGACGGCGTGGCCAAGGCCGTCAACGGCGTCAACTACACGGTGGACGAAGGCGAGACGCTCGCCGTGCTGGGCGAGTCCGGGTCCGGCAAGTCCGTCACCGCGCAGGCGATCATGGGAATCCTGGACTCGCCTCCGGGGAAGATCGCCGGCGGCGAGATCCTCTTCCGGGGACAGGATCTGCTGCGGCTCAAGGAGGAGGAGCGGCGGAAGATCCGCGGGGCCGGGATGGCCATGATCTTCCAGGACGCTCTCTCGTCCTTGAACCCGGTGCTGAGCGTCGGCGACCAGCTCGGCGAGATGTTCACCGTCCACCGCAAGATGTCGCGCAGGGACGCGCGGGCCACGGCCGTCGAGCTGATGGAACGCGTGGGCATCCCGGGGGCGAAGGAGCGGGTCGGGCAGTATCCGCACCAGTTCAGCGGCGGTATGCGCCAGCGCATCATGATCGCCATGGCGCTGTCCCTGGAGCCGGACCTGATCATCGCGGACGAGCCGACAACAGCGCTGGACGTCACCGTCCAGGCCCAGGTGATGGATCTGCTGGCCCAGCTCCAGAGCGAGCTGAACATGGGGCTCATCCTGATCACCCACGACCTGGGCGTGGTCGCCGACGTCGCCGACAAGATCGCGGTGATGTATGCGGGCCGGATCGTCGAGACGGCTCCTGTCCACGACATCTACAAGGCCCCGGCCCACCCGTACACCAAGGGTCTGCTGGAGTCGATCCCGCGGCTGGACCAGAAGGGCCGGGAGCTGTACGCGATCAAGGGCCTGCCGCCCAACCTGATGAACATCCCGCCCGGCTGCGCCTTCAACCCGCGCTGTCCGATGGCGCAGGACGTGTGCCGGACCGATGTGCCGCCGCTGTACGAGGTGTCGGAGGATCGCAGGAGCGCCTGCCACTTCTGGCAGGAGACACTCAATGGCTGAAGCGATCCTGGAGGTCCGCGGTCTGGTCAAGCACTATCCGCTCACCCGGGGCATCCTCTTCAAGAAGCAGGTCGGCGCGGTCAGGGCGGTGGACGGCGTCGATCTCGACCTGGTGGCGGGCGAGACGCTCGGCATCGTGGGGGAGTCGGGCTGCGGCAAGTCGACGCTCGCCAGGATGCTGGTGCACCTGGAGCGGCCCACGGCCGGCGCGATCCGATACCGGGGCGACGACATCACCAAGCTGTCCGGGCGCGCGCTGAAGGCGGTCCGCCGCAACATCCAGATGGTGTTCCAGGACCCGTACACCTCGCTCAATCCACGGATGACGGTCGGCGACATCATCGGTGAGCCGTACGAGATCCATCCCGAGGTGTTGCCCAAGGGGGACCGGCGCCGCAAGGTGCAGGACCTTCTCGATGTCGTCGGGCTCAACCCCGAGTACATCAACCGCTACCCGCACCAGTTCAGCGGCGGCCAGCGGCAGCGCATCGGCATCGCGCGCGGGCTGGCTCTCCAGCCGGAGATCATCGTGGCCGACGAGCCGGTCTCCGCGCTGGACGTCTCCGTGCAGGCGCAGGTCATCAATCTGCTGGACAAGCTGCAGAGCGAATTCAGCCTCAGCTATGTCTTCATCGCGCACGACCTGTCGATCGTCCGGCACATCTCGGACCGGGTGGGCGTGATGTATCTGGGGCGAATTGTGGAGATCGGCAAGGACGCGGAGATCTACGACCATCCGACGCATCCCTACACCCAGGCGCTGCTGTCGGCGGTTCCGGTGCCGGACCCGGAGGCGCGTGAGCGCCGTGAGCGGATCATTCTGCACGGCGATGTCCCGTCGCCGGCCAACATCCCGTCGGGCTGCCGTTTCCGCACGCGCTGCTGGAAGGCGCAGGAGCGGTGCGCGCTGGAGGTGCCGCTGCTGGAGGTGCCTGCGGTGTTCCGGCCGGCGAGCGGGCCGACGCGGCATCCGTCGGCCTGCCACTTCGCGGAGGAGAAGCACGTGGTGCCGACGGAGGAGGAGCCGGGCGGTGAGTGACCCGCCCCGGGACTCCGCCTTGTGCGGCTCCGCGCCGGCCCCCGCTCCTCGAACGCCGGAGGGCTGAATCTCAGCCCCCGTCCGCCTCCAGGTCCCGCAGCGCCGGGTCCAGAATCACGTCCTCCTCCCGCACCCGCGTCGGCTCCTCCGGGAAGTGGCACGCCGTCAGGTGCCCCTGGTGGTTCCCCTCGATCCGCACCAGCGGCGGCACCTGGGTCGCGCACTGCGTCTGCGCCTTCCAGCAGCGCGTACGGAACCGGCAGCCCGACGGCGGATCGATCGGCGACGGCACGTCGCCCGCCAGCCGGATGCGTTCATGCGCCCGCGCATCCGCCTCGTCGCTCAGCGCCGCCTCCGGGACGGCGGAGAGCAGTGCGTGGGTGTACGGATGCCGTGGCCGGTGGTAGATCGAATCGCGGTCGCCGACCTCCACCACTTTGCCCAGGTACATCACCGCGACCCGTTGCGAGAAGTGCCGTACCACCGCCAGGTCGTGGGCGATGAAGAGGAAGGCGATGCCCAGCTCCCGCTGGAGCTCCTGCAGCAGATTGACGACCTGCGCCTGGATCGAGACATCGAGCGCGGAGACCGGTTCGTCCGCGACGATCAGCTTCGGCTCCAGCGCCAAGGCCCGTGCTACGCCGATGCGTTGGCGCTGGCCGCCGGAGAACTCGTGCGGGAAGCGGTTGTAGTGCTCGGGGTTGAGGCCGACGATCTCCAGCAGCTCGCGGACCCGGCTCTCTCGCCCGCCCTCCGGCCGGACGTTGTTGATCTCCATCGGCCCGGAGATGATCTTTCCGACGGTCTGCCGTGGGTTCAGCGACGAGTAGGGATCCTGGAAAATCATCTGGATCTCGGGGCGTATCGGCGCCAGCTGCTTGCGGTCGGCGTGGCTGATGTCCTGGCCCCGGTAGGTGATCTTCCCCGCGGTCGGTTCAAGGAGACGGGTCAGCAGCCGGCCCGTCGTCGACTTGCCGCAGCCCGACTCGCCGACAAGTCCGAAGCTCTCGCCCGCGTACAACGTGAGATCGATGCCGTCGACCGCCTGAACCGCCCCGATACGCCGCTTGAACGGAAAACCGGCCATGATCGGGAAGTGCTTCGTCAGCCCTTCCGCCGTCATCAGGACCTCGCCGTCGGAGACAGCCCGGTCACGCGGGGCGGGGATGGTGGCTTCGTGCGCCATGTCGCGTCTCTCCCTAACCCAGCCGGGGCTTGATCTGCTCGATGAAGACGGTTCGCTTCTTCTCGGCCGTGAGGTGGCAGGCGGAGCCCCGCCCCTCGGGCAGCTCCGGCCGTACGTCCTCGCAGGTCGTGCCGCCGACCATGGACCGGAAGCCGCAGCGCGGATGGAACGGGCAGCCCGACGGCGGCGCGAGCAGACTCGGCGGGGCCCCCGGGATCGGCGTCAGCGGCTCCGAGACGTCCGAGCCGAGCCGTGGCATCGACCCCAGCAGGCCCCAGGTGTACGGGTGCTGGGGATCCCGGAGAATCTCGCGTACCGAACCGCGCTCCACCGCCCGGCCGGCGTACATCACCAGCAGATCGTCGGCGATACTGGCGACCACGCCCAGGTCATGGGTGATCAGGATGATCGCCGAGCCGAACTCCTGCTGGAGGTCGCGCAGCAGATCCAGGATCTGCGCCTGCACGGTGACGTCGAGCGCGGTCGTCGGCTCGTCCGCGATCAGCAGCTCCGGATTGCACACCAGCGACATCGCGATCATCGCGCGCTGCCGCATACCTCCGCTGAACTGGTGCGGGTAGTCGTGCGCCCGCAGCTTCGGCTGCGGAATGCCGACCTTCTCCAGCATCTGAACCGCCCGCGCCCACGCCTCCCGCTTGGATGCCCCGGTGTGCTTGCGGTAAGGCTCGGAGATCTGCCGGCCGATCGTGTAGTACGGCGAGAGCGCGGTCAGCGAGTCCTGGAAGATCATCGCCGCCTTGTTGCCGCGCAGCCGCTCCAGCGTCCGCTCCCCGGCCCCCGTCATCTCCTGGCCGTCCAGCACGATCTCGCCCCGGGTCTCGGTGAACTTGGGGTCGTGCAGACCGAGGATGGAGAGATTCGTGACGGACTTCCCGGAGCCGGACTCGCCGACGATGCCGAGTGTCCTGCCGCGCTCCAGATCGAAGGAGATCCCGTCGACCGCCTTCACCGTCCCGTCCTCGGTGGAGAAGTGGACGTACAGATCGCGTACGGAGAGAAAGGAGCCGTCGGCGGCGGGCCGGGGCGGCTGATCGGTCTTGGTCAGGGTGGTCATGTGGCTCAGGACTCCTAGGCCAGCCGCACGCGCGGATCGAGCAGTGCGTAGACGGCGTCCACAACGATGTTGAAGAAGACGATGGCCGCGGCGCTGATCAGCATCACGCCCATCAGCATGGGCAGATCGGTGAGCTGCACGGACTGCACCGCAAGGCGTCCGATGCCGTGCAGAGTGAAGGTGACCTCGGTGATCATCGCGCCGCCGAGCAGTGAGCCGAGGTCCATGCCGAAGATGGTCAGGACCGGGGCGACCGCGCCTCGCATGGCGTACCGGAAGAAGACGGTCCGGCGGGCGAGGCCCTTGGCGCGGGCCGCGCGGACATGCTCCTCCTCGAGCTGCTCGGCCATCAACGACCGTGCGAGACGGCTGTAGTTGGCGATGAAGATCATCGACAGGACCAGCCACGGCAGCATCATCCCGGCGAACCACCCCGCCGGATCCTCGGTGATCGGAACGTATTCGGGCTGATCCAGCCAGCCGAGGTTGGAGACGAACAGCGCGAGGCAGAGCACGCCGACGAAGTAGATCTGAAGTGACGAGCCGAGCAACGACAACGAGCTGAAGAACTTGTCGACCCAGGTGCCGCGGCGCGCGGCGGCCAGCAGGCCGATGCCCACTCCGACGAGGAGGAAGACGACCGCGCCGCCGAAGGCCAGCGAGAGTGTGGTCGGGAAGCGGTCGAGGATCGTGCCCCATACCGATTCCTGATTGACGAACGAGTAGCCGAAGCACGGCGCGTCACAGTGCCCGACGGTGAAGTCACGGCCCGCGAAGATCCCCACCATGAAGTCCCAGTACTGCACCGGGACCGGCTTGTCGAGGCCGAGGTTGCTGTTGATGAGCGCGAGAGCGGCCGGATCGCAGTTCTTCCCGCAGGCCAGCCGGGCGGGCTCGGCGGGCAGCGCGAAGAACAGGAAGAAGGTGACCGCGCTGATCACCAGAAGAATGACGAGAGCGCCGAGCGAGCGGCGGACGAGGAATCTCAGCATGGGTTCGCGGGCTTCCGGGAGAGGGACCGGAGGAGGCTCCCCGCCCGTCGGGGACGGGGAGCCGATCCGATGCGCCGGTGATTACTTGACGTACACGGCGGTCGGGTCCACGGAGCCGTACGGCTCGTGGAACTTCACGCCGCCGATGCCCGAACCCCAGAGCGTGAACAGCCGGTTGTAGAAGATCGGCACCTGCGGCACCTCGTCGGTCAGGATCTTCTGGCTGATCTTGACCCACTCGCTGCCGGCCTGGTCGATGTCGCCGATCTTCTCCGCCTTGGCGATATCACCGTTGACGCCGGGAGAGTTGAGATGCGAGTAGTTCGCCGAGTCGTCGTAGATGTTCTTGCCGTCGTACAGCGGCGGCACGACCGTCGACGCGGACGGCCAGTCGGCGCCCCACGATGAGCGGTAGGCGTCGTACTGGTTCTTCACCTTGCCGATCTGCGTGTAGTACGTCGAGGAGTCGAGCTCCTTCTTCTCCACCTTGAAGCCGGCCTTCTCCAGAGCCCGCTCCACGACCACCGCGGAGTTCTGGGCGGGGCCGGTGTTGGCGTAGGCGTAGACGATCGTCCTGCCCTCCGCGCCCGCCTCCTTCAGCAGCGCCTTGGCCTTCTCGGGGTTGCCCGCCGGGTACTTCTTCTTCTCGAACGGGTCGACCGGCTGGTAGCCCTTGAGGGTCGGACCGACCAGAGAGCCCGCGACCTCGCCGGCCTTGACGCCGCCGTACTGCTGCAGCACCTGACCCGAGGGCCAGGCCCAGGCCAGTGCCTCACGGACCCGCTTGTCCTTGATGCGGTCCATGTTGAAGCTGACCACGTCGACGTACGGCTGGGTCTTGGTGAGCGACCTCGCCATCGCCTCCTTGTTCTTCAGGACCGTCGAGATCAGCGACGGGTCGACCGCGTTGGTGAAGGTCATACCGGTCTTGTCGGCGCCCTGCTGGGCGACGAGCCGACGGGTGGAGTCCACCCACTGGTGGCCGAAGGTGACCGAGAACTTGTCCACGTACTGGTGGCGTACGGCGTCCGACTTCGGATCCCAGTTGGTGTTCTTGACGAACTCGACGCTCTTGTCCGGCTTGAAGTTCTGGATCTTGTACGGCCCCGACGCGACCGGCGCCTTGTCGTACTTCTCCTGGGTGTCCTTGGCCGCCGGAACCGCCGTGATGTTCGGCATGGCGACCGCGAACGGCACCTCGGCGCGCGGCTGGGCGAAGTGGAAGACGATGGTCTTGTCGTCCGGCGTCGCCAGCACGCTGTCCGGCAGATGCTTGCCCTTGTACGGGCCGTCCGGCAGCGCCTTCCGGAAGGTCTGGCCGGCTCCGGAGAGCCACTGCTGCAGATACGTCGGGCCGCTCACCTGGTACTTGGCGTACAGCCGCTCGACGCCGTGCCGCACGTCCTTCGAGGTGATCGGCGTACCGTCCTCGAACTTCAGCCCGTCCTTGAGGGTGTACGTCCAGGTCTTGCCGCCGTCGGAGGACTTGCCGGTGTCCGTGGCGAGGTCGCCGACCAGCGTCACTTTGCCGGTCTTGTCGTCGATCTTGTACGTGGTGAGCGTCCGGTTGAACAGCGTCTGCATGATCAGCTCGTCGCTGACATAGATCTGGCCGGGGTCCAGATGCTCGAAGGCGTCACGCTGCAGCACGGTGACCGTGCCGCCCGGCTTGGCGCCCGGCAGGTCCGGGGCGGGTCCGGTGGAGTCCTGGGCGGTGCCGATGGTGATGGACTGCTGCTTGAGCTCGGGTTCCTTGGACTGTTTGTCCTTGCTGTCGCCTCCGCCGCCGCTGCTGCACGCGGACAGCACTAGCGCGCCGGCGGCGACCGCGATGGCCGAAATCCGCACTCTTCGCTGAATGGTGGACGTCATGGTCTCCATGCACCTGCCTCGTCGGACGGAACACTCAGTGCCTTGCGACGTGCGTCAACGCTTGGTCTTCGGGTCGATGGCGTCCCGGACCGAGTCCCCGAGCAGGTTGAAGGCGACCACGAAGATCACCATGGCGATGCCCGGGAAGAACATGTACGTGATGTCGCCCTCGTAGAAGTCGGCACCCTTGGCGAACATCCGGCCCCAGTCGGGCGTCGGCTCCACCAGACCCACCCCGAGGAAGGAGAGACCGGCCTCGAGGGTCACGAAGTTGGGCAGCATCAGCGTGGACTGCACCAGGATCGGCGTCGTCACATTCGGCAGCAGCTCCCGGCGGATGATGCGCCACGGCGGAGCGCCGGTGACCTTGGCGGCTTCGATGAACTCCCGTTCGCGCAGGCTCAGTACCGAGGATCTCAGCAGCCGCGCCAGCGTCATCCAGCCCAGCAGCCACAGGACGAGCACCAGCGCCGTGACCCGGAAGTAGGTCGGGGTCTCCTTCTGCGGGCTCACGAAGAGCGCGGTGACCACCGGCATGAAGGCGACGAAGAAGAGCTGCTGCGGGAAGGAGAGCAGCAGATCGATGAAGCGGCCCAGGAAGTAGTCGGTACGGCCGCCCATGTATCCGGCCGTCACCCCGACGAGGACTCCCGTGATGGTGGAGAGAACGGTGGCAGCCAGGCCGATCAGCAGCGAGGTCCTGATTCCGTACACCAACTGCATCAGAACGTCGCGGCCCAGCCTCGGCTCGATTCCGAACCAGAATTCACCGTCGATGCCGCCGTTCGGTTTCATCGGATAGCTGGTGATCGGATCGAGCAGTTCCGGGCGATCGAGGCCGTAGGTGGTGTACGGGTCCTTTCCGTACAGCCAGCCGATCACCGGGGCGAGTGCCGCCACCAGGAAGAAGAACAGCACGATGTACGCGGAAAGTACGCCCGTACGGTCGCGTTTGAAGCGCCGCCATGCCAACTGGCCCGGGGACCGGCCGACAAGCGTCTGCTCCTCCTTGCTCAGAGCGACTGGGAGCGGTCCGGTCTCGGCGGCCGGGCCGATGGCCGGGTCGGCCGACTCGGCACGGGATGGAATCGTCACGTCTCTTCTCGCCCCCGCAATTCATGACTCACGGTTCATGACTCACGTACCGGCCGTGGACGTTGGTGGACGCCGCTGGTTGAGCGGACTGTGGCAATCGCGGTCTGTGTCAGTCAAGAGCCTGGCGGCGGAAGCTGTGTTGTCCGTGCGCTTCTTGAGCGAAGGTTTTGCAGATCGATCTGCCTACGTGCTTGACGGGCCTTCGGAGTGAGCGACATAGCTCTATAAATGCCCATCAATTTCGTTAACACACAGGCAACTTGACTGTCGCAACTCCGATATACGAACGCGTCACGCTGAACAACGTACGGCCGTGCGGGTGCCGTAGGCCGGCCGGGGCTCGCCATGTAGTCCCGGCCGGTCGCACGCGCGCCGCGCGGGCCCTTGTTCAAGGGTGCACAGCGATGCAGGATCGCAAGTGTGACTCTTACGCGGGGAGCCCGGATCACCGGAGCGGTGCTCTGCGCCGCGCTCGCGCTCATTGTGGCTGCCTGGATCGTCCGGGATCTCACCACGGCCGCCGATCCGCTCGATCTGTGGCGGTACTGGACCGGCAGCCGCCGCAGCGCCGCCTCCACCCCGCTGACGACCACGCTCCAGGACCTGCTGCTGTTCGCGGTGTACGTCACCGTGGCCCTCGCCGCCCTGCGCTCGCCCGTCGCGGCCGCGGCCCTGGTGGCCGCCGGAGTGATCACCCTCGCCGTACGGCTGCCGGGGCTGTGGGTGCTCAGCTCCTCCTGGATGGATCTGCGCTCCGCCGATGAACTGCGCACCCGGGCCCTGTACTGCGTCTTCGCGGCGCTCGGGCTCGGCATCGGACTGATCATCACGGCCGCCGCGGGCCGACGTGCACCCGGCGCCGCCCACGACTTGTACGCCCACGGCTTGTACGCCCGTGACCCGTATGCCCATGATCCGTACGCCCATGATCCGTACGCCCGAGGCGCATACGCCCACGAGCGGACGCCGACCCGGCCCACCCAGGGTGTCTCGGTGCTCGCCTTTCTGCTGCTGGGCGCATCGGCGGGCGTACTCGCGGCCTGGGAGATCTACACGGCGACCGACTACGCGGGTACGCGCTATCTCGACCGCTTCACCGGCAGCACGTCCATCCGGCTGCCGCCGCTCGGGACTCCGCCGGGCTGGCTGACCGCGGTGATCGTGGTGCTCGCCCTGGTGGCGGCGGTCGGCGCGCTCTTCCACGCCGTCTTCTCACGGCCGCTGGGGCTGGTCGTCGCGGTGTTCCTGGTGGGCATGGGCGGGACCGGTCTCGACTTCGCCGTACGGAACGAGTTGATGTCTCATCTCGGTGATGTGGGACTCCGGGAGCAACTGCTCGTCGGTTCTTGGCTGTTCGAGCTGGCGGCGGGGGCTGTGCTGCTGCCGGCGCTTGCGCGGCGGGGGGAGGGGGACACGTCGGGCGGGGGCGCGCCGGCGTGGCAGCCGCAGTCGGGTCACGGTCACCCGCAGCCGGGTTACGGCCCACCGCCCCCGCAGACCCCGCCGCCCGGCTGGTGAGTGCTGCCCGGCCCCCGCACCTCAATCGCCGTCGAGGCGTGTCTCGGCCCGCGCCCCGGACCCCGGGGGAAAGCCCCCGGCCCTACCTCTGCGGCCCCAACGACCGCTTGAGGAAGTCCACTTGGAGCAGGAGCAGATTCTCCGCGATCTGCTCCTGCGGCGTCATATGGGTCACTCCGGTCAGCGGCAGTACCTCATGTGGGCGGCCCGCTGCCAGCAGCGCCGAGGAGAGCCGCAGGCTGTGTGCCATCACCACATTGTCGTCCGCCAGACCATGGATGATCATCAACGGCCGTGGTGGGTTCTCCGGCGTCGTCAACCCGTCGTCCGTGACGAGTGAGTTGGCCGCGTACACCTCGGGATGCGTCCCCGGATCGCCGAGATAGCGCTCGGTGTAGTGGGTGTCGTACAGCCGGAAATCGGTCACCGGCGCGCCCGCGACCGCCGCATGGAAGACATCCGGGCGGCGCAGCACCGCGAGCGCGGCCAGATAGCCGCCGTACGACCAGCCGCGGATCGCCACCCGGCCGAGATCCAGCGGGAAAGTCCCGGCCAGCGAGTGCAGCGCCTCGATCTGGTCGTCGAGAGTGAGCGGGAGGTTGTCCTTGACCGCCTTCTCCCAGCCCGGGGAGCGTCCCGGAGCGCCCCGGCCGTCCGCGACGATCACCGCGAAGCCCTGGTCGGCGAACCACTGGGAGGTGAGATACGGATTCTGTGCCGCGTACACCCGCTGACCGTGCGGTCCCCCATAAGGGTCCAGCAGGACCGGAAGCGGGCCGTCCGACTCCTGATAGCCGGAGGGGAGCAGGACGGCGCACGGAATCCGGTGGGCGCCCGCCTCGCAGAGCCGCACCCGTGCCTTCAGCACCGGCTGCTCCGCATACGACGGGACGACCGCGACCGGCTTTCCGTCCCGCAGCACCTGCACGGACGCGCCACTCACCTCCGTACGGGACGAAGCCAGCACCGTCACCCCGCCGGAGCGCGCCGCCGAGTGCACTCCCGCACCGTCCGAGATCCGCTCGATCCCCAGCTCATTGACCCGGTACACATGGATCTCGCCGGTCTCCGGCTCCGCGGCCTCCTCGCCCGCCGCCGCCGACACCAGGACATCGTTCTCCCCGATGTCCAGCACCGCCCGCAGCTGCAACTGCGCTCCGGTCAGCGCCCGGTCGCCGACCGCGAGCACCCGCGCCCCGCCCTCGTCCGCGATCCGCACCAGACGCCCGTCCGGCGCCCACGCCGGCACGCCGGGGAAGAGATCGAGCCACACCGGGTCCTCGTCGACATGCACCGTCCGGGTGGTGCCCGACTCCGCGTCCACGGCCAGATACAGCTGGGTCCGCTGGTCCCGGGACTGGACGAGCAGCAGCGGTGCGCCCGCGGACGACCAGTGCACCCGCGCCAGATACGGATAGCGGGTCCGGTCCCAGCTCACCTCCGTACGCTCTCCGTCCAGCGTGAGCAGGAACAGCCGCACCTCGGCGTTGGGTGTCCCCGCCGCCGGATAGGCGACCCGCTCCGGCTCCCGGTCCGGATGCGCGGGATCGGAGATCCACCAGCGCCGTACATGCCGCTCGTCGACCCGGGCGACCAGCAGCCGGTCCGACTCCGGCGCCCACCAGAAGCCGCGCGAGCGGTCCATCTCCTCGGCCGCGATGAACTCCGCGAGACCATACGTGGTGTGCTCGTCCTCCGGCTCAGCCAGCGCCCGGTCACCTTCCCCCTCCGCACCGGTCACCCGCAGCGCGCCGCCCGCCACATACGCGATGTGCCGGCCGTCGGGAGACGGCCGAGGGTCGATCACCGGCCCCGGCACCCGCAGTTCGCGCGCGGTCCCGGCCCGCAGCTCGGCCGTGTACAGCCGCCCCGACAGCGCGAACGCCGCCAACTCGACCGCCTGGTCCACCGCATAGCCGACGATGCCCGCCGACCCCTCCCGGCTGCGCTCGCGCCGGGCCCGCTCCTTCGCCGACAGTTTCTCCGCGGCACCGGCGAGCAGCGCGCCCGGATCGGCGGCCAGGCGCTCCTGCGCCTGGCGCCCGTCCGGGTCGAGATCCAGCACCCAGAGTCGGCCCGCCCGGTCGGTCCCGGAGGCCGAACGGAGGAACACCACCCGGGAGCCGTCCGGGGACACGGTGAACGCGCGCGGTGCGCCCAGCGTGAAGCGCTGGGTCCTGGCGTACTGACGCGGGAAGGAGAGCTGCTGCCTCGAGGTCATGCGACCGAACCTAGCGTTCGTGCGCCCCCGTGTGCTGCTGTGCACCGATCGATGCGTTGGTGTGGATAGTTATGATCCGCGGCGCAAGGTGGGTATGAACGTCCTGGCACATGCAACCTGCCCGTCCCGACCGAATATCCGTGGAGGTGAACCGCCGTGGCACTCTCGATTTCGGCGGTGGTGCTGCTGGCGATCGTCGTCTTCCTGCTGGTCCGGAAGTCCGGGCTGAAGGGTGGGCATGCGGCGGTCTGCGTGTTGCTCGGGTTCTATCTCGCAAGCTCGTCCATTGCCCCCACCATCAACGAACTCACCACAAATGTGGCCGGAGTGATCGGTGGTCTCAAGTTCTAGCGCAGCGGGTCCGGCCTCGTAGGCTGTCCCGTATGAAGGATCTTCCCGCCCGTCGTCTGCTCCTGGTGCACGCGCACCCGGACGACGAGTCGATCAACAACGGCGCGACGATGGCCCTGTACGCGGCCGCCGGCGCCCAGGTCACCCTGGTGACCTGCACCCTTGGTGAGGAGGGCGAGGTCATACCGCCTGACCTCGCCCATCTCGCGCCCGACCGGGAGGACCGGCTGGGCGCTCATCGCGTCGGCGAACTGGCCGCCGCGATGAAGGAGCTGGGCGTCACCGACCACCGCTTCCTGGGTGGTCCCGGCCGGTTCCGGGACTCCGGGATGATGGGATTGGAGCAGAACCACCGCGAGGGCGCGTTCTGGAACACCGACCCGGACGAGGCGGCCCCGTACCTCGTCGGGGTGATCCGTTCCGTGCGTCCGCAGGTGCTGGTGACGTACGACCCGAATGGCGGGTACGGACATCCCGACCACATCCAGGCGCACCGGGTCGCGATGCGCGCCGCCGAGCTGGCCGCCGATCCCGCCTTCCGGCACGACCTCGGCGAGGCGCACACGATCGCCAAGATCTATTGGAACCGGGTGCCGCGCTCGGTGGCCGAGGAGGGCTTCGCCCGGCTCCGCGCTGCCGGCGGGGCGGACTTCCCGGGTATTGCGGCCCTCGACGACATTCCGGGCGTCGTGGACGACTCCGAGATCACCACCGCAATTGACGCCACGGCGTACGCGGAAGAGAAGGCGGCGGCGATGCGGGCCCATGCCACCCAAATCGCCGTGGACGGCCCCTTCTTCGCACTCTCCAACGATCTGGGACAGCCGATCTTCGCGACCGAGTACTACCAGTTGGTACAGGGCGAGTCCGGCGCACCGCCCGGCGCGCGCGAACACGATCTCTTCGCGGGGGTGCCGGTATGAGTGGATCCGCAGGAAGGCAGGACGCACCGGGGGCCTGGCTCGCCCAGTCGCCGAAGCCCGGCCGGATTGCCGCCTACCTCGGACTCGCCGTGCTCGGGGCGCTGGTCGGCATCGCCGGTTCGCTGGTCCAAGGGGCCTGGTTCCCCGGCGGGTTGGTGCTGGCTCTGCTCGCCACGACGGGTCTGTTCCACGGCTCGCTGCGGGCCACCGGGACGCAGCTCGGCGTGCTGGCGCCGGCTGTGGGCTGGCTGCTCGCGATCGTGCTGCTCGGCATCGGACGCCCGGAGGGCGACGGTGTGTTCTCCGCGGGAGTCGGGCCGCTCGTCTTCATGCTGGGCGGAATGGCGTTGGCTGTGATGTGTGCCACGATGTCGCGGCCCGCGCGACCGGGTGGCGGGTCCGGCCGACTCGGTAAGTGAGGGCCCGGCGGAGCAACTCTTCCCGGGTTGTCTGCCTTTCCGGGGTGTACGAGGTCAATGTGCGGGACACCGCGCTCACCTCGGGTGGGACCCCCGGCACGCGCCCTGTGCGGCGGGCCCCTATGGTGGGTCGCCCCAAGGGGTGGGAAGCCACTGAACTGACCATGCCCGTACGGTCGGCGGAAATGTCGCTTTCCACAGTCCCGGGGTGTCTGTCGGCAGCGGCCAGTATGGTGGTGCGCGCCGCCGAGCCGCCCACAGCAGTTGCTATCCAGTAAGAAACGGGCGGCGAAGCCAACCGGGAGAACCTGCTTTGAGTCGTGAAACTGACAGTTCGTCCTCCGGCCCCCAGGGGCGCGGTGGAGCCGCGTACCCCTCGGGGACACCGCCGTACGGATCCCGCCAGTATCCGTCGCTGCATCCTCCGCAGGACGCTCCGGACGATGCCGCGGAGGTGGCTCCCGAGCCGCAGCCGGACGAGCCCAAGACCGAGACCACGCTGACCACGCGTATCCGGATCAACATCCCGGGTTCGCGGCCGATCCCGCCGGTCGTCATGCGTACGCCGATGAGCGACGTGGACGCCGCCTCGGCCAGACAGGACAGTGAGCGCACGGGCAGCGCGCGGCGGCCCGACGTGGCGGAGGAGCCTGCCGCGCCTACGGCGGAGCCGCCGGCCGAGGAGAAGGCGCCGACCAGCGACTGGTTTGCGCCCCGCAAGTCGAGTCCGGCTTCGGGCGCGAACGGGACGGGTACGAATGGGGCGGGTACGAATGGGGCGGGCACGAATGGGGCGGGTCTGGCGGCATCGGCCGCGCAGCCGTCCGCTCCCGCCTCGCCCGCGGGCCCGGGCGCCGGCGCGAACGGCGGCGGTCCAGGTGCCGGTCTCCCGTACTTCTCGGACGGCCGGCAGGGCGGTCCCGGTCAGAGCCGTCCCGGTGTGAACATTCCCGGTCAGGGCGGACCGGCAAGCGGAGGGCCCGGCAGCGGCGGGCCCGGAGCGCCGCGCAGTGGCGGCTCGCTCAGCGATCTGGCCGCGAATGCCGACGGCCCCGCCTCCGGCGCTGACGGCTTCGCTCCCGGGAGCAGCACGCCTCCGCTGGGCGTGCGTTCGCCCGGCGCATCCCTCGGACCCACCGGGCCGACAACGGGACCGGTCACCGGCGGCATGCCACTCGGCCGGCGCCCCGGCGGTCCGGGAGCAGGTGGTCCGGGAGCAGGCGGTCCCGGTACCGGCGGCCGGCCCGGCCCGGGAGCCGACATTCCCGGCGTACCGGGTCCGGGCGGTCCGGGCGGCCTCGGTTCCGGCGCTCCCGGTTCCGGTCCCGGTGGCGCGCCCCGGATGTCCGACGACACCGCCGTGCTCACCCCGCAGCAGCCCGCCCCCGAGTTCAGCGGCGGCCATGTCTCCGGTGACACGCTGACCAGCGGCATCCCCGTGGTCCCCGGCGACCACCGCTCGCCGTTCCCGCCGCTCGGCAGCCCGCTCTCCGGCCCCGGCACCGGCCCGAACCCGCTGGCGCCCCACAGCGCCGGCCAGCAGGGCTTCGACGAGGGGGACTTCTCCGCACCGGAGTTCCCGGGCGGTCCCGGCGGTGGACCCGGCGGCCCCGCCGGTCCTGTCGTGCCCGCGCCCACCGCCGCCAGGCCCGCTCCCAGCCCCAGGCCCGCGCCCGCCAAGAAGGGCCGCTCCAAACTGGTGCTCGCCGGAGCCGGCGCGGTCGGGCTGCTCGGTATCGCCTACGGCGCCGGCCTGCTGCTGAACCACTCCGACGTACCCAAGAGCACCACGGTGCTCGGCGTCGACATCGGCGGCGGCACCAAGGAAGAGGCGGTCAACAAGCTCGACACCGCCCTCGGCACGCGCGCCGCCGGCTCGCTCCAGCTCACAGTGGGCGGCAAGAAGGAGCAGCTCGCCCCGGACAAGGCCGGACTCTCCCTGGACAGCCAGGCCACCGTTCGCGCCGCCGCAGGCAGCGACTACAACCCGGTCTCGGTGATTGGCTCCCTCCTTGGTGCCGAGCGCGTCGCCGAACCGGTGATCCTGGTCGACGAGGAGAAGCTGGGCGTCGCGCTCACCGATCTGGCGGGCGTCTCCGGCTCGGCCACCGAGGGCACGATCAAGTTCGAGCCGGGCAAGGCCGTCGCCGTACCCGGCAAGGCGGGCCAGACGCTGGACGTCGGCCGCTCGATGATCTCGGTCAAGGACGCCTACCGCGCGCAGGTCGAGACCGGCAGGCCGAATGTCGTCCCGCTCCCCGTCGCCACCCGCGAGCCGACCATCACGAAGACCGAGCTCGACCGGGCGATGAAGGACTTCGCCGAGCCCGCGATGTCCGACCTGATCACCATCAAGGCGGGCGGCAAGCAGATCCAGTTCGGACCGGCGAAGTCGCTGCCCAAGATCCTTTCCATGAAGGCGATCGACGGCAAGCTCGTCGAGGTCTACGACAAGAAGGCGATCGAAGACCTCCTGGACGGTGTCTTCGACGGCGTCATGATCACCAAGGGCGACGGCAAGAAGCACCAGCTCTCCGCGGACGACGTCGCCCAGGCCATGGGCACGGCGCTGCGCGGCAAGTCGCCGGCCGAGCGCGTCAGCGAGATAGCGCTCGACCCGAGCTAGTGCGGTCCTCGATCGCCGGACGGGCTCGGTCCGAGCCCGTCCGGCGATCGAGGGGCGACCCGGGCGGCCGGGTGAACCGGACCGGCGACCCGGGCGGCCGTGACAGCCCCGGCGAACCGACGCGGTCACCGCACCAGCGCTCAACCGCCGTTGTCACGGCCGCGCGCATGACATCTGTCATCCCCGAGTCACGACCGCCGACACTGACGGCCCACCCCGTCCTGCGGCCAGTCTGAACACATGACGACGACAGCCGCTCCCACCCCTGTGGTGAGCTTCGAGAATGTGCACAAGAGCTACGGCGCGGTCCGTGCCGTATCCGATCTCTCGCTGACGCTCCACCCCGGCGAGACCGTCGCGCTCCTCGGCCCCAACGGCGCCGGCAAGTCCTCCACGCTCGATCTGCTGCTCGGCCTGCGCCCCGCCGACAGCGGCTCCGTGAAGCTCTTCGGCACAACCCCGCAGCAGGCGGTCGCCGCCGGCCGCGTCGGTGCGATGCTGCAGAGCGGCGGCCTGATGGAGGAGGTCAAGGTCCGCGAACTGGTGCAGCTCGCCTGTGCGCTGCATCCCAAGCCGTATCCGGTCGCCGACGTCCTCGCCCAGGCCGGGATCGGCCAGATAGCCGACCGTATGGTCAACAAGCTCTCCGGCGGCCAGGAGCAGCGCGTACGGTTCGCGCTCGCGACCGCCGGTGCCAGCGACCTCATCGTCCTCGACGAGCCGACGACCGGCATGGACGTCACCTCCCGCCAGTCCTTCTGGGCCACCATGCGCGAGCAGACACGGCAGGGCCGTACGGTCCTGTTCGCCACGCACTACCTCGAAGAGGCCGACGCGATCGCCGACCGGGTGCTCGTCCTGCACGGCGGGCGGCTGCTCGCCGACGGCACGGCCGCCGAGATCAAGGCCAAGGCGGGTGCGCGGCGGATCTCCTTCGACCTGGAGGGCCCGCTCGACGAGGCCGCGCTGCGCCGGCTGCCGTTCCTGTCCACGTTCTCCCTGTCCGGCCGTACGGTCCGCATGCAGTCGCACGACGCGGACGCGACCGTCCACGCGCTGTACGGACTCGGGGTCCACCCCCGCAATCTCGAAGTCGCAGGACTGGGCCTGGAGCAGGCCTTCGTCGCCATCACGGAGGCCGAGGAGGCCAAGGCGCTGTGAACACTCTCATCAAGCTCGAGATCACCCGAACCCTGCGGAACAAGAAGTTCATGTTCTTCTCGGTGATCTATCCGTCGGCGCTCTTCCTGATGATCGCCGGCACCCAGGACTCCACGGCCAAGGTCCCGCACACCAGTCTCACGATGCCGGCCTTCTACATGGTCGCGATGGCCTCGTTCGGCGCGCTGACCGCCGTACTGATGGGCAACAGCGAACGCATCGCCAAGGAGCGCGAGAAGGGCTGGGTCCGCCAGCTGCGCCTCACCTCGTTGCCCGGCCGCGGCTATGTCCTGGCGAAGATCGCCGGCGCCGCCGTGGTCACTCTGCCGACGATCGTGATCGTCTTCGCGGTGGCGGCGCTCGCCAAGGGGGTACGCCTCGAGAGCTGGCAGTGGTTCGCGCTCACCGGCGCCATCTGGGCCGGCAGCCTGGTCTTCGCCGCACTGGGCGTCGCAATCGGCTATCTCGCCAGCGGTGACGCGGTCAGGCCCGTCACGATGATCCTGTACTTCGGGCTCTCCATCCTGGGCGGCCTGTGGATGCCGACCACCGTCTACCCCCAGTGGCTGCAGAACATCGCAGAATGGCTGCCCACGCACGCGTACGCCGCACTCGGCCAGTCCATCGAGCTCGGCAGCTCACCGCATCCGAAGGATGTCGCGATCCTCGCCGCGTACTTCCTGCTCTTCGCCGGCGGTGCGGCCTGGCTGTACCGGAAGGACACACTGAAGGCGTGAACGAGGAAACCTTCGCCGGGATAGGGCAGCCGCCGACAAGCCGCCGCCGGGCCGCCGTCAAGCTGCTGTGGATCGGCATCTGGCTCGCCTTCATGGGAGCTCCGGTCAGTGACCTCCTCGCCGACGAACACACCGCCTGGGCCACCGCACTCGGGTGGCTCGGCCTCGTGTCCTTCGTCGTCGTCTATCTGGCTCTGGTCTTCCGCCACACCTCCAAGCCGCTGGCCCCGCGCACCGTCTACACAACGCTCGCCGGCATGTTCAGCCTCTCCGTACTCCTCTCCCTGACGCTCGGCTCCGAGTGGCTGGTGCTGTTCGTGTACGTCTCCGTGTCGGCCGGAGCGGTACTGCCGCTGCAGCTGGCCCGTTGGGCGATCCCGGCGATCACCGCGGCGATGATCCTGATCGGCCTGAAGACCGACCACCCGGGGAACATCCTCCCGGCGGTCGTCATCCCGTCCCTTCTCGGCGGGTTCGCGATGACGGGGGTGCGCCAGATGGTCCGTACGACCATCGAACTGCGGGAGGCGCGGGCCACGGTCGCCCAGCTCGCCGCGAACGAGGAACGGCTGCGGCTGGCCCGGGACCTGCACGATCTGCTCGGCCACTCCCTGTCGCTGATCACGTTGAAGAGCGAGCTGGCCGGCCGGATGCTGCCGGACCAGCCGGAGCGCGCGGCGCAGCAGGTCGCCGACATCGAGAAGGTCAGCCGGCAGGCGCTCGTCGACGTACGGGAGGCGGTCACCGGCTATCGGCGGCCCACGCTCCCGGGTGAGCTGGCCGGGGCGCGTACGGCGCTCGCGGCGGCCGGAATCATCGCGGAGGTGCCCTCCGACGTCCCGCCCGAGTCACCGGAACTCCCCGAGAAGCAGGAGGCGGCGCTCGCCTGGTCGCTGCGGGAGGCGGTGACCAATGTCGTACGCCACAGTGGCGCGCGCCGCTGCGTGATCGCGCTGACGCCGCGCCAGACGCTGGACGGCCCGGTCCTCGAACTCACGGTGGAGGACGACGGCCGCGGCGGCAGCCCCTCGTACGGCAACGGCCTGACGGGTCTGAGCGAACGCATCAGCGAGGTCGGCGGCACCGTGGACACCGGGACCCAACGCGGCTTCACGCTCATCGTGCGGGTCCCTCTAGGATCCGCCTCATGATCCGACTCCTCCTGGCCGAAGACCAGTCGATGGTCCGAGAGGCCCTGGCGGCTCTGCTCGGCCTGGACCCGGACTTCGAGGTGGTCGCCCAAGTGGCGTGCGGCGACGAGGTGTTGCCTGCCGCCCGCGCCCACGACGTTGACGTCGCTCTCCTCGACATCGAGATGCCGGGCATGACAGGCATCGAGGCGGCGCGCCAACTCCACCGGGAGTTCCCCGCCCTGAAGATCGTCATCCTCACGACCTTCGGCCGCCCCGGCTATCTGCGTACGGCGATGGAGTCGGGTGCGGACGCCTTCCTGGTCAAGGACGCACCGGCGGCCCAACTGGCCGACGCGGTACGGAAGGTGCTCGCCGGCGAACGGGTCATCGATCCGACGCTGGCGGCGGCGGCCCTGGCGGAGGGCGCGAACCCGCTGACGGACCGCGAACGGGAGGTCCTGCGGGCGGCATCGGACGGCGCGACGAACGCGGAACTGGCGGCGCTGCTGCATCTGTCGCAGGGGACGGTGCGGAACTACCTCTCGACGGCAATCCAGAAGCTGGCGGTGCGGAACCGGGCGGAGGCGGTGCGGACGGCGCGGGAGAAGGGCTGGCTCTGACTCACGGTCCCGGTGCGGGTGGTATCCGCCCGCTCACGGCGTCCACGACCCGGTCATCGCTGCACGGGCGAGCGCCGCGCCGCGAGTCGCTGGGGGCGGGGCCGTCGGTGTCTCGGCCCGCCCCTGTCGGCACTCGGGGCACAGCTCCTCGTCCGCGACCGGACGGAACAGCCGTGGCTGAGTGTGCTCGCCCCCGCACTCCCGCATCAGCGCGACCCCCGGTTCCGGGGGTACGACGACGGGCGGCACGTCTCGCAGTACGTACCGCAGCAGACCACCGGGCCGGGGGTGGGCGCACCCGGCGCGGGCAGGCAGCGTCCGACCCCGGCCCGCAGTGTCTCGGCCGTGTGCCCGCAGGCCAGCCACTGCGCGGCGAGGGCCGCGAGCTCCGGCAGCATATCGACGACAGGTAGCCGTCCGGGCCGATCGTGCGGACGACCGGCCCTCAGGACGTCCGGGACTCAGTTCAGCATCGCCCGCGCCACCCGCGCCTTCCGTCTGATCGCCTCCGCCGTCGCCGGATCGACCGCCGCCACCACCTCCGCGTACGCGTCCATCTCCGCCGCCCCCGTCACGAACTCACCCCGTTCCACGAGCAGTTGGGCCCGTTCGTAGCGCAGCCTCGCCGGATGTGAAGGGAGCAGCAGCGACAGTTCAACCGCCCAGAGTGCGACGTCCGAGCGTTCCGGGCGGACCGCGGCCCAGGCGCGGATGTTGTTCAGGATGCGCACGACCACGTCGACCGGGTCCGCGGGCATCAGCATCGACGGGTCCAGGGGCGCTCCCGTCGCGCCCGCCACCAGCAGTTCCGCGTCCGGGCCGGTCAGCACGCGGCCGCCCGCGAAGGGGTCCGCGAGCACCTGCTCGTGCGGGTCGCCGAAGCCCACCACGAAGTGGCCCGGCAGCGCGACCCCGTACACCGGCGCGCCCGCCCGGCGGGCGACCTCGATCCAGACCACCGAGAGGAGGATCGGCAGGCCCCTGCGGCGGCGCAGTACCTCGTGCAGCAGCGAGGACTCCAGGCGCTGGTAGTCGGCAGGTGAGCCGCCGAAGTCACAGCGGCCGCCCAGGAGCTCCGCCAGCGCCGCAGCCCACGCGCGGGGGCCGACCAGGCCGAAGGGGAGCATTCCGGCGAGCCGGTCCAGTTCGATCTGAGCAGCGTCCAGAACGGCCTCGTCCACGAATGGGTCCGCCTCCGCGCCGACGAGCAGGCACATCAGCGCGAGGTCCGCCCGCTCCGAGCGGGCCTCCTCGGCGAACTGCTGACGCCAGTCGGACGGCCGGCCGGCGGGCCTGTCGGCGGATTTGTCGTGCATACGCGACTCGTACCCGTCTACGCGGATCGGAAGTGGTGGTAGCGGTGATGGGTCGCGAACCCCATCGTTTCGTACAGCGCGCGCGCCCCGCCATTGTCCGTCTCCACCTGCAGCCACGCCGCCGACGCGCCCTCCTCCAGCGCACGCCGCGCCAGCGCGGTCATCACCGTGGTCGCCAGGCCCTGGCGCCGGCATGCCGGGTCCACCTCCACCGCCATGAAGCCCGCCCAGCGGCCGTCGATCACACACCTGCCGATCGCCGCCGGAACCGTCCCTTCACCGGCCACCGTGGCGAACCACACCGACGGTCCGCTGCCCAGCACCCTCAGTACATGTGGTCCGGGCACACCGAAGCGGTGATAGCGCTGCAGCCACACCTCGTCGAAGGAGCGCGCCAGCCGGACCCGCGCCACATCCGCGTCCAGGTCGCCGATCGGGGCGAGGGCCCCGATCCGTACCTCCGTCGAGACCTCGCGCCGCCAGCCGCGCGCCTCCAGCTCCGCGCAGAGCTCTTCCTGAGTGCCCGCCGCCCCGGTCGCAGCCTGTACATACGCGGGCAGATCCCGCTCCTCGTACCACGCACGCACCCGCGCCAGCGCCTCGTCGAGCGGCAGCCCGGGGTCACCGAGCGCCAGTACAGAGTTCGCGCGCCGGGTGAATCCGGCGGACGCCCGCAGTTCCCACTCGCCGAGCCGCTCGCTCTCCATCGGCTGCCAGGCGCGCGCCATGACGCGGGAGAGCTCCTCGAAGTCCGCCGCGGGGCCGCGGCGGCGGGCCGGCGCGGCGGGCACCACCTTGCCCGCGACCAGGGACGATTCCGGGATACGGACAGTCTCTCCGGTTCGTCGTGTGATCAGCAGCACACCGTTGTCCCATGATGTGAGAACGCCGACCGTGTCGGTGAACTTCTCAACCCCGGCCCCGGGGTCGATCAGGCACCTCACGGACACTCGTTTACCCACGTCAACGGGTGTAATACGGACCTCGAGCCGTCCGCCGCCAGTGAATTCCACAGGTCTGCGAGCCCCTCCTGTTCGGATCGTGCCCAGGAACGGAGATACTAGGGGCGGGCATCGACGACGCCGCGCTCCCGCGCAATGCCAGCCCTACCGAGGAGGAACGACAGCGTGACCTACGTCATCGCGCAGCCTTGTGTCGACGTCAAGGACAAGGCGTGCATCGAGGAGTGCCCCGTCGACTGCATCTACGAGGGCTCCAGGTCCTTGTACATCCACCCGGACGAATGCGTCGACTGTGGGGCTTGTGAGCCGGTCTGCCCGGTCGAGGCGATCTTCTACGAGGACGACACCCCGGAGGAGTGGAAGGACTACTACAAGGCGAACGTCGAGTTCTTCGACGAGCTCGGTTCGCCCGGCGGTGCCTCCAAGCTCGGCCTGATCGAGCGCGACCACCCCTTTATCGCAGCGCTGCCGCCGCAGAACCAGTAGTCCGCGGCCCGCTGGTGCGTCGCCCCCGGTCCCGTACGGTTCGTCGTCCGTACGGGACCGAGGTGTTTGACGCCCTCTGCACGAGCCACGCACGAGTACGAGAAAGAGAAGTCCTGTGTCCGCAGCCTCCTCGCGAGTCTCTTCGCGCCTTCCCGTCTTCCCGTGGGACAAGCTCGAGCCGTACAAGGCGACGGCCGCGGCCCACCCCGACGGCGTGGTGGACCTCTCCGTCGGCACGCCCGTCGACCCCGTCCCCGAGCTGATCCAGAAGGCGCTCGTCGAGGCCTCCGACTCGCCCGGCTATCCGACGGTGTGGGGGACGGCCGGGCTGCGTGACGCGCTCACCGGATGGGTCGAGCGGCGGCTCGGCGCCGTCGATGTCGCGCATACGAACGTTCTGCCCGTCGTCGGCTCCAAGGAGCTGGTGGCCTGGCTGCCGACCCAGCTCGGTCTCGGCCCCGGCGACAAGGTCGCCCACCCGCGGCTCGCCTACCCGACGTACGAGGTCGGCGCCCGGCTGGCGCGCGCGGAGGCCGTGGTCTACGACGACCCGACCCAGCTCGACCCCACCGGCCTGAAGCTGCTCTGGCTCAACTCGCCGTCCAACCCCACCGGCCGGGTGCTGGCCAAGGACGAGCTGATCCGTATCGTCGCGTGGGCGCGCGAGCACGGCGTGCTGGTCTTCAGCGACGAGTGCTACCTGGAGCTGGGCTGGGAGGCGGAGCCGGTCTCGGTCCTGCACCCGGACGTCTGCGGCGGTACGTACGAGGGCGTCGTCGCCGTCCACTCGCTCTCCAAGCGCTCCAACCTGGCCGGGTACCGCGCCGCCTTCATCGCGGGCGACGAGAGCGTGCTCGGTGAGCTGCTCCAGATCCGTAAGCACGGCGGGATGATGACCCCGGCTCCGGTGCAGGCCGCCACGGTCGCGGCGCTCGGCGACGACACGCATGTTTCGGAGCAGCGGGCGCGGTACGCGGCCCGGCGCGCCGCGCTGCGTACGGCCCTGGAGGCGCACGGCTTCCGGATCGAGCACAGCGAGGCCAGCCTCTATCTGTGGGCGACGCGCGACGAGCCGTGCTGGGAGACGGTGGCGCACCTGGCGGAGCTGGGGATCCTGGTCGCGCCCGGCGACTTCTACGGAACGGCGGGCGAGCGCTTCGTACGCGTGGCGTTCACCGCGACGGACGAGCGGGTCGAGGCCGCGGTCAAGCGCCTCGGCTGAACACCACCCGGCCGAACGATTCGCGGCTGAGGATGCCTCGGCCGGACATGGGGAAGGGCCCCGGGAGTTCGTACTCCCGGGGCCCTTCGCGTGTGCTGATCGTCAGCCGAGCGGCAGGGACTCCACCGGCAGCTGCTGGGTGGGCAGGCCGCCACCGAGCGAGTCGGTCTGCAGGCTGCTGCCGGCGAGCCGTCCGGTCGCGGTGCCGGCGGCCTTGCCGACGGCGTCACCCGCGCTGCCCGCCGCGTCACCGGCGGCCTTCTGGGCGACGGGGGCCGCCGCCTTGCCCGCCTTGTCGACAGCCTTGCCGGCGGCCGGGACGGTCTGCTCGACCGCGTCGCCACCGGTGTTGCCCGCCAGGTCGGAGGTCTTCAGCGCGGCACCGTCGACCGTGCTGCTGACGCCGTCCGCGTCGAACGCGGTCAGGCCCACGGGGGCCTGCGGAAGGTCCGCGGCGCTTGCGGAGCCGACCGCACCGACCACGGGGGCTGCACCCGCCGCGATGAGCAGCGCGACACGGGCGATCCGACGGGTCAGGGGGAGGGACATGATGCTCCTTGAGGCGAGATGTACGTCTGGAATGGTGCCTGTCCGGTGCTGGTCCAGCAGTGCCGTTCCGGCTTTCGGACGCAGTGACAACTGCTTGGAGGGCGGGAGAAGTTGCGGTGGACCAAGGCAAAGAGTTGGCAATGTGTCGCATTATCGGCTTCGGGTAAAGGTGGGCAAACATTCCATTGCGCAATGGTCTGCCGAACCGTCACTTCCCTTTTGCCGCAAGGGGTTTGAGGGGCTGATCGCTACTCGCGCGAACGCCAGGCCGACACCTTGCCCGGAGGTGACCGGAGTGCCTCGTTCGAGGGATGGCGCGGACTACTGCGCGAGGCGAATTCGGACTTCGCCGGTACGGTAATCCGCGCCGGAAGCCTTGCGGGAGTCCGCCCGGGAACCCGCCGCGCCCGTCTCGGCCGAGGTGGCGCCCGCCGCTCGCCAGCCCTTCCCGGACTCCTTGGCGCTCCACACCCGGCCCGCGTACGAGACCTCATCTATGCGCAGCCCGTCCGCCCGCGCCACCGCCCAGTGCGCCAGCTCCCAGCCCCGCTGCGCCGCCCCGCCGCCGTCCGTCCCGATCGTGGACTGCACCGGTACGGACACCTCGCGCGGTGCCGGGGCGTCGGTCCGGCCCGAAGTACCGGCCTTCGGCAGCACCTCGGGACCGAACGCGCGCACCAGCTCGGCCCGCACCTTCGACGCGTCGCCCGCCTCGTCGCCCCTGCCCGACTCGCAGGTCAGGGCCCGGGTCGCGCGGCCGGTCAGCGCAGCCGCCAGCAGCGTGGCGTCCGGCTCGTGCTTCGCGTACGCCTGCGGGAAGCCGCTGCGCTGCACACGCTGTGCCGCGACAGTCAGCGGCAGCCGCGAGTAGCCGGGGACCTCGGCGAGGTGCTCGTAGAACTTCCCGGAGGCGTAGACGGGGTCGAGGATCTGCCCGGCCGTGCCCCAACCCTTCGACGGACGCTGCTGGAAGAGCCCGAGCGAGTCACGGTCGCCGTGACTGATATTGCGCAGCCCCGACTCCTGGAGTGCGGTCGCGAGCGCGATGGTGACCGCGCGCTCCGGCATGCCGCGTGTGGTGCCGACCGCGGAGATCGTCGCGGCGTTCGCGGCCTGTTCGGTGCTGAGCTCGTACGTGGAGCCCGCGGCCGTACGCACCGTGCAGCGCGGAGCGCCGCCGCCGGTGACGTACTGCACAACGACATAGCCGATGAGTGCCAGCAGCACGGCGAACGCGGCCGCGATACGCAGGAGGCGGCCGCGCCGGAGGGGGGAGGCGGTCTCAGGCACGCTGCCCACCGTACTGGAGCCCGCGTTAAGGTCGGAGTCATGCCCGAAACCGTGCTTGACCTCACTCTTGATGCTCCGGCGCTCACCGCCCGCCTGGTCGACTTCCGATCGGTCAGCGGCGAGGAGAAGCCTCTCGCCGACGCGATCGAGCAGGCGCTGCGCGGCCTGCCGCACCTCACCGTCGACCGGTACGGCAACAATGTCGTGGCCCGGACGAACCTCGGGCGCGCCGAGCGGGTCGTGCTGGCCGGGCACATCGACACGGTTCCGATCGCCGACAACGTGCCGTCCCGGCTCGACGAGAACGGCGTGCTCTGGGGCTGCGGAACGAGCGACATGAAGTCGGGCGTGGCAGTACAGCTGCGGATCGCCGCGACCGTCCCCGAGCCGAATCGCGACCTCACCTTCGTCTTCTACGACAATGAAGAGGTCGCCGCACACCTCAACGGTCTGGGGCATGTGGCCGATGCCCATGCCGACTGGCTGGAGGGTGACTTCGCCGTACTGCTCGAGCCGTCCGACGCCCAGGTCGAGGGCGGCTGTCAGGGCACACTGCGGGTCTTTCTCCGTACGACGGGGGAGCGGGCACACTCCGCGCGCAGCTGGATGGGGTCCAACGCCATTCATGCGGCCGCGCCGATTCTGGCGAAGCTCGCCGCGTACGAGCCGCGCCGGCCGGTGATCGACGGTCTTGAGTACCGGGAGGGGCTCAACGCGGTACGGATCGAGGGGGGCGTCGCCAGCAACGTCATCCCCGACGAGTGCACCGTGGTGGTCAACTACCGCTACGCGCCCGACCGGAGCATGGCGGAGGCCGAGGACCATGTCCGCGAGGTCTTCGCCGACTGCGGGGTCGCGGAATTCATCGTGGACGATCACACGGGCGGCGCGCTGCCCGGCCTCTCGCACCCGGCGGCCGCCGCCTTCATGGCAGCGGTCGGCGGGACGGCTCAGCCCAAGTTCGGCTGGACGGACGTCTCACGCTTCAGCGCGCTCGGCGTGCCCGCGGTCAACTACGGACCCGGGGACGCGCTCTTCGCCCACAAGCGGGACGAGCATGTCGCGGTGGAGAAGATCACCCACTGCGAGAACCGGCTCCGAGACTGGCTCACTGCCTGACCGCCCCGATTTCACCTTTCGTAACGTTCTCCGACCTACCCTGACTCAAAGCAACGATGTGCGGCGGAGGGAGCAGGCCATGGGCGACCCCGAGGGAACCGAGGGAACCGAGGGATTGCGGGCGCTGGGGGAGCAGCGACTGGGACCGGTGCTGCGCCGTAGGGAACAGGTGCAGCCCGGCACCACTGATCAGCGTCTGCTGGACACGGAGGGCGACTCCGAGTGGGTGCATACCGATCCCTGGCGGGTCATGCGCATCCAGTCGGAGTTCGTGGAAGGCTTCGGCGCGCTCGCCGAACTGCCCAGCGCCATCAGCGTGTTCGGCTCGGCCCGTACGGGGCCGGGTACCCCCGAGTACGACGCGGGTGTCCGGATCGGCAGGGCGCTGGTCGACGCCGGCTTCGCGGTGATCACGGGCGGCGGCCCGGGCGCGATGGAGGCGGCGAACAGGGGTGCGCGGGAGGCTCACGGCATCTCGGTGGGCCTCGGCATCGAGCTCCCCTTCGAGCAGGGGCTCAATCAGCACGTCGACATCGGCGTGAACTTCCGCTACTTCTTCGTCCGCAAGACGATGTTCGTGAAGTACGCGCAGGGCTTCGTGGTCCTGCCGGGCGGACTGGGCACGCTGGACGAGCTGTTCGAGGCGCTGACCCTCGTCCAGACCCGCAAGGTCACGCGCTTCCCGATCGTGCTGTTCGGCACGGAGTACTGGAGCGGGCTGGTGGACTGGCTGCGGAACACGGTGGTGGCGCAGGGCAAGGCGTCCGAGAGGGACCTGCTTCTCTTCCACGTGACGGACGACGTGGAGGAGGCGGTGGCGATGGTCACGAAGGAGACGGGGCACTAGGAACGGCCGCTGCGCGGGGCTGTTCCCCGCCCCGCCCTTTCCCGCTGTGTCGATGTGCGGCTCCGCCGTGCGGGGAGCGGCGCCGCCCCGGGCCCCGGGCCTCAAACGCCGGACGGGCCGGGACGGGATGGGTTCGGGGCGCAGCCCCGGACCCCACGCCTCAATCGCCGGCGGGGCTGAATTTTTCAGCCCCGCCGGGGGCTGGGGGCCTGCAACCCCACCCGCGGTCAACACCCCTTACGCCAGCCCCCGCCTCGCCACCGCCGGTGCCCGGTGGCCCGCGATCGTCGACACCATGTCCAGGACCTGCTTCGTTTCCGCCACCTCATGGACGCGGTAGACCTGCGCGCCCAGCCACGCCGACACCGCCGTCGTCGCCAGCGTGCCGATCACGCGCTCCTTCACCGGCTTGTCGAGCGTCTCGCCGACGAAGTCCTTGTTCGACAGGGAGACCAGCACCGGCCAGCCCGTCTCTGTCATCTCCCCGAGCCTGCGTGTCGCTTCCAGGCTGTGCCTGGTGTTCTTCCCGAAGTCATGGCCCGGGTCGATCATGATCCCGTCCCTGCGGACGCCCAGCTCAACCGCCCGCTCCGCCAGCGAGACCGTCACTCGAAGAATGTCCGCCATCACATCGTCGTACGCGACCCGGTGCGGCCGTGTCCGCGGCTCCGCGCCACCCGCGTGCGTGCACACCAGACCCGCTCCGTACCGCGCGGCGACTTCCGCCAGCTTCGGGTCCACCCCGCCCCACGCGTCGTTCAGCACATCCGCGCCCGCCTCGCAGACCGCCTCACCGACGTCGTGCCGCCAGGTGTCGACGCTGATGACGACATCCGGATGCCGTCTGCGCACCTCGGCCACGAATCCGACCGTGCGCCGCGCCTCCTCCTCGGCCGTCACCTCCTCGCCGGGACCGGCCTTCACCCCGCCGATGTCGATGATGGCAGCACCCTCTGACACCGCCTGCTCGACGCGGGCGAGCGCGGGCTCGTCCCGGAACGTGGCGCCCTGGTCGTAGAAGGAGTCCGGCGTCCGGTTCACGATCGCCATGATCACCGGCTCGTGCGCGTCGAATTCGCGCCGTCCCAGCCGCAGCATCAGCGGTTTCCTCCTCAGGTCCGTCGCCTGCGACCCTAACTCTCAGACTGTCGTGGCACGATCAGCACCGGACAGTTTCCGCTTGGGGAGAGGCTCGCTCGTGTTCTTGTTCTTGCTGATCGCGATGGTCGTGGTCGTCGCCGCGGTCACCCTCGCCGTGGTCGGCGGCGGCGACAGTGCGGCCCTGCCCGAGGTGGCCCCGGAGCAGCTGGTGGACCCGCTGCCGGTCAGCCGCCCGGTCGGCCGTGCGGACGTCGAGGCGGTCCGGCTGCCGGTCTCGCCCCGCGGCTACCGGATGGCGGACGTGGACGAGGTGCTGAGCCGCCTCGGTGCGGAGCTCGCCGAGCGGGACGCCCGTATCGCCGAGCTGGAGTCGGCGCTGGCCGGCGCGCAGGCCCGTGCGGTGGGCGGCCCCGACCTGTTCACCAAGCCGGGCGAGGAGCGCGACCAGTGACCGGCGAGGCCGTACCCGGGCCCGACGGGAAGCTGCGCTGCCCGTGGGGCCTGTCCACGGCCGACTACGTCACGTACCACGACGAGGAGTGGGGCCGTCCGGTCCACGGCGACGACGCACTGTTCGAACGCCTCTGCCTGGAGGCCTTCCAGTCCGGCCTGTCCTGGATCACCATCCTGCGCCGCCGCGAGGGTTTCCGTGCCGCCTTCGACGACTTCAAGATCGCATCCGTGGCGGCGTACACCGACGCCGACGAGGAGCGCCTCCTCGCCGACGCCGGGATCATCCGCAACCGAGCCAAGATCGAGGCGACGCTCGCCAACGCGCGCGTGCTCGCCGACTGGCCGGCCGGTGAGCTGGACACGCTGATCTGGGCGTACGCCCCGGATCCCGCGAAGCGACCGGCCCCGCGCACGATCGCCGACGTCCCCGCGGTCACCGACCAGTCCACGGCGCTGGCGAAGGCCCTCAAGAAGCGCGGCCTGCGCTTCATCGGACCCACCACGGCGTACGCGCTGATGCAGGCGTGCGGTCTCGTCGACGACCACCTGAGCGGCTGTGTCGTCCGCGGAGCCGGCTCCCGGGGCTAGGCGCCCCCAGGGGGCAGCGAAGCCCCCGGCCTGCGCCCCGGGGGGCGCCTAGCGGCCGAGGTACTTCGGCTTCTCCTTGGCGATGAACGCCTGGACAGCGATCGTGTGGTCCTCCGACGCGCCCGCCCTCGCCTGGAGCTCGTCCTCCTTGCCCAGCGTCTCGCTGAGCGTGTGACCCGCGCCGTACGCCAGGGACTCCTTGAGCGCCGCGTACGCCACCGTCGGGCCCTCGGCCAGCGCACGGGCCACCGCGACGGCCTCGGCGGCCAGGTCGGCGGCGGGGACCAGCTTGTTCGCGATGCCCAGCTCGTACGCCTCCTGCGCGGAGAACGAGCGAGGGAACAGCAGCAGGTCGGCGGCGCGGCTCTGGCCGATCAGCCGGGGCAGCGTCCAGGAGACCCCGGAGTCGGCGGTCAGCGCGACACCCGCGAAGGAGGTCGTGAACTTGGCGTTGTCGGCCACGACGCGGTAGTCCGCGGCGAGGGCGAAGCCGAGGCCCGCGCCTGCCGCCACGCCGTTGACCCCGGCCACGACCGGCTTGGGCATCTCGGTGAGCGCCCGCACGATGGGGTTGTAGTGCTCCCGCACGGTGTTCATGGTGCTGCCGGTGCCGTGCTCCCGGTCCTCCGCGAGCAGGGAGATGTGCTCCTTGAGGTCCTGGCCCACGCAGAAGGCGCGCCCGGACGCGGTGAGCAGTACCGCGCGTACGGCGGGATCGGCGGCGGCAGCCTGGGCCGAGTCCCGGAGAGCGACCTTGGCCTCGGTGTTCATCGCGTTCATGGCCTCGGGCCGGTTGATCGTGATCGTCGCGAGTCCGTCGCTCACCTCGTACAGCACGGAGTCGGCCATGGCAGGTCCCCTTTACGGCTCAAGAGTGGTGTTCAGGCTCAGCATGGCGGAGATCGTCGGGGGCGAACATGTGACCTGCGTCAAACAATCTTCCGCTTCGGGCCCGTGGGCGGTGGCGAAGTATCGCAGGCGGATCGCCGCTTTGAGTGGTTTTGAGAGAGCGCGTTGCGCAAGCGATGCCGACTGATGTTGGTCATCGGGTCCCGCCATGCGGGATAATGACCTGGAAGCAATGTGTTCGATGCCGGTGACACCTGGGTTGTCGGCTGCGATGAGCTGGTTTCAGGAAGGGGAACGAGCATGGCGGCCATGAAGCCGCGGACGGGCGACGGCCCGCTCGAGGTGACCAAGGAGGGGCGGGGCATCGTCATGCGCGTTCCGCTCGAAGGCGGCGGTCGGCTTGTGGTCGAGCTGACTCCGGACGAAGCCGATGCCCTCGGCGACGCCCTGAAGAAGGTCGTCGGCTGACGCGGGAAGCGCACACAATTTTCACTGCCCCGGCACTCATGGTGCCGGGGCAGTGCTGTGTTCGGGGGGCTCCGCATGGCCGGGCCTGCCGGGGCGGGGCCGGTCAGCCGCGGCGGACCGCGCAGAGCAGGCCGTCGCCCACCGGAAGCAGCGAGGGCAGCAGCTCCTGGCTCTCCCGCACCGCGCGCAGCAGCTCGCGAAGTCGTACGACTTCCGCCGGCTGTGCCGCCGAGTCCACCGTGCGACCGTCCGCGAAAACGCCCTCGAAGCAGACAAGACCGCCTGGTCGCAGCAGGCGCAACGATTCAGCGAGATAGTCCAGCGACTCCATGCGGTCGCCGTCGCAGAAGACGAGGTCGTAGCCGCCGTCCGCGAGCCGCGGCAGTACGTCGAGGGCGCGGCCGGGGATGAAACGCGCCCGGTTCCCGGCAAAGCCGGCCGCGCGGAAGGCCTCCTTGGCGAACTGCTGCCGGTCCGGCTCCGGATCCACCGTCGTCAGTACGCCGTCGGGCCGCATGCCTTGCAACAGATAGATCCCGGAGACACCGGTGCCCGTACCGATTTCGGCCACCGCTTTCGCGTCAGCCGTGGCAGCAAGCAGTCGCAGCGCTGCGCCGGTGCCTGGTGACACCGAGGGGAGCCCCGACTCGCGGGCCCGGTCGCGGGCCCAGCGGAGTGTGTCGTCCTCGGCGACAAAGGCGTCGGCGAACGCCCAGCTCGTCTGCCGGTTGGCGGTAATGACCCTCTCCTGTCCCCGTAGATGGCGCGACGCTGACTGTATCCGCTGCACCGGGAACCCGCAGATGGGACCAGGCGTTATGGGAGACAGGGGGAAGCGCATGGATCAGGGCCGGAAGCAGGACCCAAATTCGCGTAAAGATTCTTATCCGGAGCTAACGGGCGAGGTGGCTATGGTAGGGGCTCCGCTGAACACCACCAGAGCCGACAGGGGAGGTGCGGCTGCACCTGCGGATCGGAGAGGAGTGCTGAGGCGCTTTCTCAGGTCACCGGGTGAGCCGAGATCCGTGACCTACATTGCTGACCGTTCCCGCTCCACCGACTCCGCAGCTACCGCGACCTTCGCATCGGATGCGGAATCGCAGGCGTGGACGCCTCCCACCTGGGAGGAGATCGTCAGCACGCACAGCGGCCGGGTCTACCGCCTCGCCTACCGGCTGACGGGCAACCAGCACGACGCAGAGGACCTCACGCAGGAAGTCTTCGTCCGCGTCTTCCGCTCGCTGTCGACGTACACGCCCGGCACCTTTGAGGGCTGGCTGCACCGCATCACCACGAACCTCTTCCTGGACATGGTCCGCCGCAAGCAGCGCATCCGTTTCGACGCGCTCGGCGACGACGCGGCAGAGCGGCTGCCCAGCCGCGAGCCGTCTCCGCAGCAGGTCTTCAACGACACCCACTTCGACGCGGATGTGCAGCAGGCGCTGGACACCCTCGCGCCGGAGTTCCGTGCCGCCGTGGTGCTCTGTGACATCGAGGGTCTCTCGTACGAGGAGATCGCCGCGACGCTGGGCGTGAAGCTCGGCACGGTCCGCAGCCGGATCCACCGCGGCCGGTCGCATCTGCGCAAGGCCCTGCAGCACCGTTCCCCTCAGGCTCGTGCCGAGCAGCGCACGCTGGCGGGTGCGGTCGGCCTGGCAGGAGAGGGCGGACCGGCGTGAGTGGCTCGAGTCCCACCCCCGCGGAGCAGCACCTGGGGGACCGGCTGGCCGCGCTGATCGACGGCGAGCTGAAACACGATGCCCGCGACCGGGTGCTGGCCCATCTGGCGACCTGTCCCAAGTGCAAGGCCGAGGCCGACGCCCACCGCCGGCTGAAGAACGTCTTCGCGCAAACCGCTCCGCCGCCGCCCTCCGAAGGGCTGCTCGCGCGGCTCCAAGGGCTGCCCGCAGGACCCGGAGGTGACGACGACCGCTCGGGGGGACCTTTCGACGGGGGGCGGCTCGCCAATGGCGTCTTCAACGCGCTGAATCCCTCCGCGAAGCCCGGACGCGACTCCCGCACGTCCCGGACGGAGACCTTCGGCTACGTACCGGCGGGCGCGCACGCGACCGTGCTTCCCGGCTCCGGCGGCGGCTTCCGGATCCATGACGTGGGTCGTACGGACGCGGAGCGCTCACCCTGGCTCGGCCGGAGGTTCGTCTTCGCGGCGGCCAGCGCGGTGTCCTTCGCCGCGATTGCCCTCGGCGGAGCGATTCCGCTGGACGCCTCGGTGCAGGCAGGTCCCAGGGGCGAGGGCGCGGGGAACAACGTCACACCGCTGCGCGCCGTGACCCCGACCACGGGCACCAGCGGAATGAACAACGGCGCGGGCACCAGGGCAACCCCCAGGGGCACGGAGGCCGACCGCCGGCGCAGCGGTGGCAACGGCCTGGCCAGGTCGGACAACCGGCCGGTCATCGCCGCGGCGCCCAGCCTGCTGGCCCCGGCGGCGCCGTTGAACCACCCGTTTTCCGCCTCGATACTGACCGACACCTCGTCCGCCCTGTCCCCGCTGATACGTCCCACCGGCTCGGCGTTCCAGCTCGCCACCGCTCCCGGGTTCAACTCGTCCGCCACGCCCGTCCCCACCCATCTCGCCGCACCGACCCAGCCTTCTCGGCCCCTCTCGTCCCGGCGCTGACCAGGTCCCTGCACGATGATTCGCAAACCTGGTTGAATCCTCTGAGGGGTGCCCCAGGAGGGTGCCGCAGTGGTCGGCAGTTTGCGGGGAGAGCATGGACGACGGGAAGCCCACCGGGCCGAAGGCGAAGTGGTGGAGCCGGCCCAGTGCGGGACGTACGACTCACTCCGAGCCTGGTGCGCCGGCACCGGCGCACCAGGAGACCGAGGTAACGACTGAACTGCCTCCGGTGCAGACCTCGGTGCAGGCCCCCGTGCCCGTGCCCGTGCCGCGGGACGCCGAGACGGCCGTCGACCCGGTGCCCGCAGCCCAGCCCGCAGCGGAACAGAGTCGGCCGCAGCCCCTGCACGAGCCCGATGCGTACAGCACCCCGCCCTACGGCGGGCCCGGGCCATGGGCGCCGGCCCCTCCCGTACAGCGGCCGATGCCGACTCCGGCGCAGGGCACACCCGTACCGCCGGCGTACCCCGCGCAGAACGGAACACCGGCCGGTGGGGGCACCGGCGGCGGATATGCGCCGCCGCCCCAGTCCCCGTCCCCCCAGCAGCCGCACGCCCAGCCTCAGCCGCACCCCCAGCCCCAGCCCCAGGAGCGGCCGCAGCCGCTGCCCTCGCTGTGGCTGCAGTACGACCCGTGGAGCACACCCGGGCAGCCGCTGACCCACGTCGGTGAGCCCGTAAACAAGAAGCGCCGACGCGGATCGCTGCTGGTCGGGGCGGTCCTGCTCGCGCTCGTCGCCGGTGTTGTCGGCGGCGGCATAGGCGCGTACATCGAGCGCAACGGCGGCATCACCAGCGTCGAACTCCCGCAGGCCGCCAAGGACAACGGCAACCGCGCACCCGACAGTGTTGCCGGTATCGCCGCCAGCGCCCTGCCGAGCGTTGTCACCCTCCATGTCAGCGGCGGCGGCGAACAGGGCACCGGAACCGGATTCGTACTCGACCAGCAGGGCCACATCCTCACCAACAACCATGTCGTCGACCCGGCAGGCTCCGCGGGTGAGATCTCGGTCACCTTCAGCGGCGGCGAGACCGCCAGGGCGACGCTCGTCGGCAAGGACAGTGGTTACGACCTCGCCGTCGTCAAGGTCTCCGGTGTCTCCGGCCTCAAGCCGCTGCCCCTCGGCAACTCCGACAACGTCCAGGTGGGTGACCCGGTCGTCGCCATCGGCGCGCCGTTCGATCTCCAGAACACCGTGACCTCCGGCATCATCAGCGCCAAGGAGCGCCCCATCACCGCGGGCGGCGAGAAGGGTGACGGCAGTGATGTCAGCTATGTCGACGCGCTGCAGACCGACGCCCCGATAAACCCCGGCAACTCCGGCGGCCCGCTGGTGGACACCAAGGCCCGTGTCATCGGCATCAACAGCGCGATCCGGGCCGCGGACAGCGGCACGGACACCCAAGGAGGCCAGGCCGGCTCGATCGGACTCGGCTTCGCGATCCCCATCAACCAGGGCAAGCGTGTCGCCGAGGAGCTGATCAACACCGGTAAGGCCACCCACCCGGTGATCGGCGTCAGTCTCGACATGAAGTACACCGGCGACGGCGCACGCGTCGGCGACAAGGGCAGGGACGGCTCCGCGTCGGTCAGCAAGAACGGCCCCGGCGCCAAGGCGGGCATCAAGGCGGGCGACATCATCACCAAGATCGACGGCCAGCGGGTGCACAGCGGCGAGGAGCTGATCGTCAAGATCCGCGCCCACCGCCCCGGTGACCGGCTGGAGCTGACGGTGGTTCGCGCCGGCCGTGAAGGGAAGATGACGCTGACACTCGGCTCCGCGGACGGCACATGACGGCCGGTCGAACGGCCGCCGGACGGCTCGGCGCAGCGCCCATCGAAAGGTACCGCGCAGAAGTTTCGGCGGGTACCGTGGATCGGGCCCGGACCCCATCCGACCTGGCGGGCCGCAGAGAACACGAGGAGCAGCAGGGTGTTCAACGACATAGGCGCACTGGAGCTGGTGGCGCTCGTGGTGCTCGCCGTGCTCATCTTCGGCCCCGACAAGCTGCCGAAGGTCATCCAGGACGCCTCACGGTTCATCCGGAAGGTCCGCGAGTTCTCCGAAAGTGCAAAGCATGACATTCGGAGCGAACTGGGGCCGGAGTTCAAGGACTTCGAGTTCGAGGACCTCAATCCCAAGACGTTCATCCGCAAGCAGCTGGACGAGAACGAGGATCTGAAGGACCTCAAGGACCTGCGCAGCAGCTTCGACCTCAAGAAGGAGATCAACGAGGTCGCGGACGCGGTGCACGGCAACGAATCCGCGGCCTCGGTCCCGGCCGCCGTCAACGGCTCGCCCGGCACCCCCGACCTGCTCAAGAAGCGCGAAAACGTCGATCGGGACGAGCGACCGCCCTTCGACGCAGACGCGACCTGAGTACCGTCAATCCCTGCGAGCCGGGACAGGGTGGTTATTCTCCATCTGTCCGGACGTGAGGACGCCCGAGGGGGGCGGGTCCGCTCCGGGCCTCGGAGACAGAGGAGGCGGCCGGGTAGATGGAGACGACAAGTCGGCTAGCGGCGCAAGGAACGGTCAGCGATTCTCCTGCGCCCGGCGGGGAGAACCCGCTCACGACGCAGCGGGTGACAGCGGCTCAGCGTGTGGTCGACGGATTTCTGCGTGCGACCTTCCCCTGGTACGGACTGGACGAGGCCTTCACCGGCCCGCGCCGGCTGATGCAGGTGGGTACCGCGGCGGACGGCACGGTCCAGCACGGCTCCATGGGCCACGGCGACGAGCCGTCGATACGGTCGGACGCGGGCGGCCCGGAAAAGGAGCGCTTCGCTGTCGTCGTCACCGTGGCTGCCAGCCCGGTACGGCACACCGGCGACGGCACGGGCGTACTGGACGCCACCACGGCCTCCTCCGCGGCCTGGCTGGCCGGCTCGGGGCTCCTGGCCCACACCTGGCCCGGTCAGCTCGACCACTCGCTGCGCGACAACTGGCTGGACCAGCAGACCGAGACCGCCTTCGAGCTCGCCGACGATCTGGCGGGACCGGCCTGGTTGATGCTCTCGCTGCCCGTCGACGGTGTGCCGACGCCCTTCCACTACCGCGAGTCGGAGTTCGGCTGGGTGCTCGCCGGCTCGACCGGGGCCGGGGTGCACGTGGGCGCGTACGGGCGCGGCATGAGCGCGTACGGGCTGGGCTTCTCTGCGGTCCAGAACCTCGGCGCGTACGTCTAGAGCGTAGGGCTGGAAGGTCGGGCTGGAGGGTCGGGCTGGAAGGTCGGGCTTACGACGAAGGGGCGCCGCTCATGAGCGGCGCCCCTTCGCGCTGCGCGCACCGTGCCGGCCGGTGGTCGGGTTGTACGCATCCGTTTCCGCTCGCCGGAACGAATGCCCACGACCTTCGTCAGAACTTATTGCGCGGGGTGATCCCCAGCGACATGCCCGACAGCCCGCGCGCGCGTCCGCCGAGCTTCCCCGCGATCGTGCGCAACGCGGCGCCCGCCGGCGAGTCCGGGTCGGTGATCACAACGGGCTTGCCCTCGTCGCCGCCCTCCCGCAGCCGTACGTCGATCGGGATGGAGCCCAGCACCGGCACATTGGCGCCGGTCGTCTTCGTCAGGCCCTCGGCGACCCGCTGGCCGCCTCCGCTGCCGAAGACGTCGACCATCTCGTCGCAGTGCGGGCACGGCAGGCCCGACATGTTCTCGACGACGCCCACGATCTTCTGGTGGGTCTGTACGGCGATCGAGCCGGCCCGTTCGGCGACCTCGGCCGCGGCCTGCTGCGGGGTGGTCACCACGAGGATCTCTGCGTTCGGCACCAGCTGCGCCACCGAGATGGCGATGTCGCCGGTCCCCGGCGGCAGGTCGAGCAGCAGTACGTCCAGGTCGCCCCAGTACACATCCGCGAGGAACTGCTGCAGTGCACGGTGCAGCATCGGGCCGCGCCACACCACCGGCGCGTTGCCCGGGGTGAACATCCCGATCGAGATGACCTTCACGCCGTTCGCCGACGGCGGCATGATCATGTTCTCGACCTGGGTCGGACGGCCGTCCACACCCAGCATCCGCGGCACGCTGTGTCCGTAGATGTCGGCGTCGACGACACCGACCTTCAGTCCGTCGGCGGCCATCGCCGCCGCCAGGTTCACGGTGACGGAGGACTTGCCGACGCCGCCCTTGCCCGACGCCACCGCGTACACCCTGGTCAGTGAGCCGGGCTTGGCGAAGGGCACCTCGCGCTCGGCGGTGCCGCCGCGCAGCGAGCTCGCGAGCTCCTTCCGCTGCTCGTCGCTCATCACATCCAGCGTGACGTCGACGCGCGTGACGCCCTCGAGGCGCGCGACCGCGTCGGTCACATTCTTGGTGATCGTCTCGCGCATTGGACAGCCGGAGACGGTGAGATACACCGTGACGGCGACCGTGCCGTCCGCCCCGATCTCGACCGATTTGACCATGCCGAGTTCGGTGATCGGTCGGTTGATCTCGGGGTCGTTCACCGTCGCCAGTGCTTCAAGCACCGCGTCTTCCGTAGCCATACGACGATGGTACGGCGCCGACTCCCACCCCCGGAAAGAGTGTTCAGCGGTCGCCTTCGTCACTCTCGCGCGCGGGCTCCTGCGGGAATAGGCGCCGCTCGTCCAGATCCTTGATCAGATCCTGGAATTCGGAGCGGATCCAGTCGCGGGTGGCGACCTCGCCGAGCCCCATCCGCAGCGCCGCGATCTCCCGTGTGAGGTATTCGGTGTCCGCGATCGACCGCTCGTTCTGCTTGCGCTCCTGCTCACGGGTGACCCGGTCCCGGTCGTCCTGCCGGTTCTGCGCCAGCAGGATCAGCGGGGCCGCGTACGAGGCCTGGAGCGACAGCATCAGCGTCAGAAAGATGAACGGGTACGGGTCGAAACGCAGATCCCCGGGCGCGGAGATGTTCCAGACGACCCACATGATGATGATCAGCGTCATCCAGACCAGGAACCGGCCGGTCCCCAGGAAACGCGCGATCCGCTCCGAGAACCGGCCGAAGGCCTCGGGGTCGTACTCCGGCAGCAGACTGCGCCGTGGCGCGCGGGGCTGATCGAGCCGGACCCGGTGGCGCGGCGCCGCACTCGCCCCGGCGGGCATGCGCTCCTTCTGCTCGCTGCGATCGGTCAGCCCGTCGCTGCCGCTACCCATGGGCGGACTCCTCGTGGGCGGCCTCATCGAACTCCGTCTCCCGCCAGTCCTCCGGCAGCAGATGGTCGAGTACGTCGTCGACGGTCACCGCCCCCAGCAGCGAACCGCTCTCGTCGACGACCGGCGCCGCCACCATGTTGTACGCGGCGAGATAGCTGGTGACCGCGGGCAGCGCGGTGCCCGGCGCGAGCGGCGGCAGATCGCTCTCCACGATCGAGCTGACCAGCGTGAACGGCGGGTCCCGCAGCAGCCGCTGGAAGTGCACCGTGCCCAGGTACTTGCCGGTCGGCGTCTCGTCCGGCGGCCGGCAGACGTACACCTGCGCGGCAAGCGCGGGGGACAGGTCCTGCTGGCGTACGCGCGCCAAGGCGTCCGCGACCGTCGCGTCGGGTCGCAGCACGATCGGCTCGGTGGTCATCAGGCCGCCCGCCGTCCGCTCCTCGTACGACAGCAGCCGCCGTACGTCCGCCGCGTCGTCGGGCCGCATCAGCGCCAGCAGCCGCTCCTTGTCCTCCTCCGGCAGCTCGGACAGCAGGTCGGCCGCGTCGTCCGGGTCCATGGCCTCCAGGACGTCCGCCGCGCGCTCCTCCTTGAGCTTGCCGAGGATCTCCACCTGGTCGTCGTCCGGCAGCTCCTCCAGTACGTCCGCGAGCCGGTCGTCGTCGAGGGCCGCGGCCACCTCGGCGCGCCGCTTCGGCGAGAGGTGGTGCAGCACATTGGCGAGGTCGGCGGGGCGCAGCTGCTCGAAGGTCGCCAGCAGGCTCTCGGCGCCCTGCCCGTGCTCCTCCAGCGAGAACCCGGTGACCGCGGACCACTCGACGGTCAGCGTCTCGCCCTTGCGGCGCAGCGCCCCTGGCTTGCCCTTCCGTACGAAGACCTTGTCGATCTCCCAGTCACGACGGGCCGGCAGCTGCTGGATCGAGACATCGAGGACCGTGGCCTCCTCGCCGCTCTCCACCAGTCGCACGCGCCGGTCCAGCAGCTCGCCGAGCACCAGCCGCTCGGTCGGGCGCTGCTCGAAGCGCCGCATGTTGAGTACGCCCGTGGTGATGACCTGGCCCGACTCGACGCCGGTGACCCGGGTCATCGGGAGGAAGATCCGGCGGCGGCTGAGCACCTCGACGACCATGCCGAGCAGCCGCGGCGGACGGCGGCCGACGCGCAGCATCGCCACCAGATCGCGGACGCGGCCCACCTGGTCGCCCTGGGGGTCGAAGACGGGCACGCCGGCGAGGTGCGAGACAAAGATCCGAGGGGCGCCTGCTGCCATGTTGCGCGCCTCCTTTTTGCCCGTGAATGCTGCCGTTCAGGGGCTTCAGGCTAGCCCGTGCCGTTCCGTGGCGCCCTGGCTGGCGTCCGTACGGCTCTCTGAGGATCGGTGTGCTCAGCACAGGTACGCTGCGGTCTGCCAGCCATGACTCACGACTCGCAGATGAGAGGCAGTGCGCTTGTGACTCCCCTCCCCCTGGCCGCCCGAGCCCGCCGGGCCGCGCTCTCGGTGGCGCTCTGCGCCGGGCTGACCGCGGCGCTCACGGCATGCAGCGGCGAGGATCCGGACGCGGGGACCAACGGCGTCGGAAAGCTGTCCGCGACCGAGATCGAGACGAAGGCGCGCGACGCCTCGCACGCGGCGGCGTCCGTGCGGCTCTCCGGCACGCTGGTCAGCAAGGGCGGCACGTACAAGCTGAACATGCGGCTCAAGCACGACGGCGGCACCGGCTCCGTCACTTCGAAGGACAACACCTTCGAACTGCTGCGGGTCGGCGACGCGCTCTTCCTGAAGGCCGACGCGGGGTTCTGGAGCCATGCGGACGCCAAGGACAAGGAGAAGCCGAGCAAGACCGACACGGAGGCGGCGGGCAAGCTCGACGACATGTACGTGAAGGTGCCTGAGGGCGACCCGGCGTACAAGCAGTTCCGCGTCTTCACGGACATGGATGTGCTGCTCGAGGGCCTGCTGGGGATGCAGGGCGAGCTCAGCAAGGGCGACCGGACCGAGGTGGGCGGTGTACGAACCATCAAGGTCATCGGCGGCGAGGGCGAGGGCGGCACGCTGGATGTCTCGCTGGAGGGCAAGCCGTATCCGCTGCAGTTCGCACGGGCGGGCGGCGCGGGTGTGCTGACGCTGGCGGACTGGGACAAGGACTTCACGCTGGCGGCGCCGGAGAAGGACGAGATGGTCGACTACGGCGGCCAGCTGCCGAAGACCAGCGACTAGCTGTTTCCCGGGGTTCCGTCCCGGACCCCGGTCCTCAATCGCCGGACGGGCTGGATTTTCCAGCCTGTCCTAACCGCGCCTCTTCTTGCGCTTCAGGAGCAGACGCGGCAAAGCCACCGGTGCGGGCTGACGCGTCGTCGCCGACGTCGGCAGCGGTACGGCCGCCCCCGACGTGTCCGGCAGGTCCGTGATCGCGTTCTGCGGCTCGAGGCGCAGCACCCGGCACTCGCGGGCCCAGCGCTCCGTCATCTGCTCCGCGTCCGGCGCGTTCAGGCGCTTGCCCTTGAGTTCGGCGACGGCCCCCTCCCACTCCTCGGAGTGCGGGACGAGTTCGCTCACCGACGCCGTCCAGACGACCAGCCGGCCGCCCTTGTCCTTGCTGCGGACGGTGACCTCGGCCGTTCCGCCGGCCGTCAGCTGCGGCAGTGGCTGCTCGCCGGGGCCGTCGCCGACGATATGCGCGGCGCCTTCGTGCCACACGTGCCACAGCGCCCGTCGGGGGCCCTCGCCGCGGACCCAGATGAGGCCGGACTTCTTGGTGGCCTCCTCGACGAGCGCCTGGCCGAGCAGTGGGGTCTCCCCAGCGAAGCGAGCGGAACTGTCTGTCATGCCCGCAGCCTATCTACAGCCAGCCGTTGCGCTTCAGGGTGCGGTGGATCGCGAGACAGACGCCGATGATGCCGGTGAGCACCATGAGGTAGCCGTACTTCCAGTGCAGCTCGGGCATGTGGTCGAAGTTCATGCCGTACACGCCGCACACCGCCGTCGGCACGGCGATGATCGCCGCCCAGGAGGTGATCTTGCGCATGTCCTCGTTCTGCGCGACCGTCGCCTGCGCCAGATTCGCCTGGAGGATGGAGTTCAGCAGCTCGTCGAAGCCGATGACCTCCTCCTGTACCCGGGCGAGGTGGTCGGCGACATCGCGGAAGTACTTCTGGATGTCCGGGTCGACCAGCCGCATCGGACGCTCGCTCAGCAGCTGCATCGGCCGCAGCAGCGGGGACACGGCCCGTTTGAACTCCAGTACCTCGCGCTTGAGCTGGTAGATCCGGCCGGCGTCGCTGCCGCGCGGGCTTCCTTTCGCGGGCGCGGAGAAGACATCGATCTCCACCTCGTCGATATCGTCCTGCACGGCCGCGGCCACCGCGATGTACCCGTCGACCACATGGTCGGCGATGGAGTGCAGCACCGCGGACGGCCCTTTGGCGAGCAGCTCGGTGTCCTCCTCGAGCCGGTGCCGGAGTGCCCGCAGCGAGCCCTTGCCGCCGTGCCGCACCGTGATGACGAAGTCCCGGCCGGTGAAGCACATCACCTCGCCGGTCTCGACGACCTCGCTGGTCGCGGTGAGCTCGGCGTGCTCGACGTAGTGGATCGTCTTGAAGACGGTGAACAGTGTGTCGTCGTACCGCTCCAGCTTGGGCCGCTGGTGGGCGTGGACGGCGTCCTCGACGGCCAGTGGGTGCAGCCCGAACTCCGCTGCGATACCGGCGAATTCCGCCTCCGTCGGCTCATGCAGCCCGATCCATGCGAAGCCGCCGCTGTCACGCACCCGCAGCATGGCCTCGTGCGGCGTCTGGCAGGTCGCGTTCTTCAGCCGCTTTCCGTCGCGGTAGACCGCGCAGTCGACGACTGCGCTGGAGGCGGACGGATCGCGAGTGGTGTCGTACGTGCTGTACGGGGCGTTGCTCTTGCGCAGGGACGGACGGACCGCTGCACGCAGGTCACGGATCATCGACATGGCTGGCTCCTTCACGGAGAGGCCGTCGGCGAGTGGCGTGGCACAGCCCGGAATGAGGACGTGATGCATACGTCCGCAAAGCGGGCGGCACCGCGGGATCGCGGTGACGGCGTTCGCTACAGACAGGCAAAAACGAAGTGCTCTTCCGTCGTGCGAAATGCCGTGGGCCCCGTGCGGGAAGGCCTCAGATCACAGAGGAATGGTGCCGTGCGGAAGAGCGGTTGGTACTGACCGGTCGACTTCGATCCACCGCAGCCCCACCTCCTCCTGCCGGTCCCCCGTAGGGGATGACGTGTCGTCGGGACTTGAGAGCAACGCTTCTGCGTGCCGTCCCGACCAGCGGCCAAGACTATCAGCCGACTGGGGGCCAATCCCTTCGTTTGCCCATTCCTTACGCGCTTTATGCTCGCGACATGGAAGAAGTTCTTGCTCTGGTCGAGGCCAGGCTGCGTACGGCACTTGGCGAACCGGACGCGCGCGCCGCGGTGACATTCCTCGGTACGGACCGCATCGAGGTGCTCCGCTTCCTGGACCGGGACGGTGACGGAGCCATCGTGCGCTACGCCACCCTCGGCATGTCCGCGCATCCGATGACGGACCCCACTGCGGCCCTCGCCGACCCGGTGAAGGGCCCCCGCGCGGAGCTGGTGCTGTCCGTACGGGCCGGGGTCGCCGACACCGACAAGGTGCTCCGTACGCTCGCTGTACTGGCCGCGTCACCGCAGGTCGAGGGCGTGGTCGTGGCACCGGGCGCCTCTCTGGACGTCGGTGATCCGCTCTGGCCGTCCGCACCGTTCAGCTCGGTGCTCGTCGCGGAGCCGGGCGGTCTGGTGGCGGATCTGGAGCTGGACGAGCCGATGGATCCGGTGCACTTCCTGCCGCTGTTGCCGATGACGTCCAACGAGGCCGCGTGGAAGAGGGTGCACGGCGCGCAGGAGCTGCAGGAGCGGTGGCTGACGCACGGTACGGACCTGCGCGATCCGCTGCGCAGGTCCGTAACTCTCGACTGAGGCCAGGTTAGTTGGCGAAGGCCGTCACACCGTCCTGGGTGGCGTGGACGGGCTGGAGCTGCTCCGCCTCGCGGCGCAGCGAGGCGCGCCGTACCCGGACGATGCCCGCGCCGATCACGGCCGCGACCGCCGCGACCACAAACGGGATGTGGATGTTGCTCCACTCCTCGATCTTCGGTGCGAAGTAGGGCGCGGCGGCCGCGGCGAACCAGCGGACGAAGTTGTAGCCCGCGCCGGACACCGGCCGCGGCGCGTCCGAGACGCCCAGCGCCAGCTCGGTGAACACGGTGTTGTTCAGGCCGATGAAGGCGCCGGAGACGACCGTTCCGACGACGGCCACGGTGTGGTTCCCGTATCCGATGACCAGCAGGTCGACGGCGAGCAGCAGCAGCGAGCCGCCGAGCACCTTGAGCGACCCGAAGCGCGCCTGCAGCCGCGGCGCCACCAGTACGGAGAAGACCGCGAGCAGCACACCCCAGGCGAAGAACACCGCGCCCGACGTGTACGGCGTCATGTTCAGCACGAACGGCGTGAAGGCCAGCACGGTGAAGAACGCGTAGTTGTAGAAGAAGGCCGAGGCGGCTGCGGAGGCCAGGCCGCCGTGTCCGAGCGCCTTCACCGGGTCGAGCAGCGAGGTCCTGCGCGCGGGCTTCGGCTGCTCCTTGAGGAAGGCGGCGATGCACAGGAAGCCGATCGCCATCAGGGCTGCGGTGCCGAAGAAGGGGTACCGCCAACTGGCGTTGCCGAGCAGCGCGCCGAGCAGCGGTCCGCATGCCATGCCGAGGCCGAGCGCCGACTCGTAGAGCAGGATCGCCGCGGCGCTCCCGCCGGCCGCCGCGCCGACGATGACGGCGAGCGAGGTCGAGACGAAGAGTGCGTTGCCGAGGCCCCAGCCTGCCCGGAAGCCGACGAGTTCGCCGTCGGAGCCGGAAGTGCCGGAGAGCGCGGCGAAGACGATGACGAGCGCGAGCCCGGCGAGCAGGGTCTTCCTGCCGCCGATACGGCTGGAGACGAAGCCGGTGACGAGCATCGCGACCGCGGTGATCAGGAAGTACGAGGTGAACAGCAGCGAGACCTGACTGGGCGTCGCGTCCAGGCCCTTGGCGATGGACGGCAGGATCGGGTCCACCAGGCCGATCCCCATGAAGGCGACGACGGACGCGCCGGCCGTGGCCCAGACGGCCTTCGGCTGACGCAGGATGCTGGTGGCTCCCTCGTCGAACGGATCCTCTCCGCGCATGGACGACTCCTCTGTTTCTCTGCTTCTCCGATGGATCGTTGCGATATACAAACAATAAATTAGAGAGCCTAATGAATGCAAGCTACATCTACTTTTGGCCGATGGGGGCACACGCCGGACGGGTGATCGTCCTTGACGCGGCGACGGCCGGAGAGGACCGTTGGGCGCTATGAGGGGCGAACCCAGTTGCCCGAAGTGCGGTGGCCGGGTGAGGGCGCCCGGTCTCTTTGCCGACTCGTGGCAGTGCGATGTGCACGGAGCCGTGCACCCGCTGCAGCCGGTGATCCCGCCAAGCGTCGAGGCCCTCGGTGTGGTCGTGCACCGCGCGAAAGTCCCCGTGTGGATGCCCTGGCCGCTGCCCGTCGGCTGGCTCTTCACCGGTGTCGCGTACGCGGGAGACGACCGCAGTGGAGGCCGCGCCACGGCCGTGGCCTGCTCGGGGCCCGGCCCGCTCGGCGGAATCGGCGAGCTGCTGCTGGTCGCCGAGGAACTGGGCGTCGGCCTCGGCGCGCGCTACGCCGGGATCGACGGACCCGATCCGGGCCCGCACATCTGTGTCGACAAACCACCGCAGGCCAAGCTCCTCGCCGCCGGCCGCCCCACCCCCCTGTGGCATGTGTCCGACGCTCCCGAGGACCGCGCGGTGTTCGCGGGCGAGGCGCGCGGGCTGTGGCTGTGGGCGATCGTCTGGCCGGAGCAGTCCGGGCTGTTGATGTACGACGAGCTGGTGCTGACGGATCTGCGGGACTTGGGCGCCGAGATGGAACTGCTGCCCTGCGGGGCGCTGTCGCCGCGGCTTCTCTCGTAGCCGCTCTCCCCGTCCGCTCTCGTCGTCCACGGGTGAGGCTTCTGCCGTGAACCAGGGCTGTTCGGATCCCCGATACACTTGACCGTCCCCCTGTCCGTCTGCCGTCCCTGGAGTCACGCGTCGTGCGCATCGATCTGCACACCCACTCCACGGCGTCGGACGGTACGGACACCCCCGCCGAGCTGGTGCGCAACGCCGCCGCGGCCGGGCTGGACGTCGTCGCACTCACCGACCACGACACCACGCGCGGTCACGCCGAGGCGATCGCCGCGCTCCCGGAGAGCGTGACTCTGGTCACCGGTGCCGAACTCTCCTGCCGTATCGACGGCGTGAGCCTGCATCTGCTCGCCTACCTCTTCGACGCCGACGAACCCGAGCTGCTGCGCGAGCGTGAGCTCGTACGGGACGACCGGGTGCCGCGCGCCCGGGCGATGGTGGCCAAGCTCCAGGAGCTGGGCGTTCCCATCGAGTGGTCCCAGGTGGCCCGTATCGCCGGAGACGGCTCGGTCGGCCGCCCGCACATCGCCTCGGCGCTCGTCGAACTTGGCGTCGTACCCACCGTCTCCGACGCCTTCACGCCCGAGTGGATCGCCGACGGCGGCCGTGCGCACATCACCAAGCACGAACTCGACCCCTTCACAGCGGTCCGGCTGGTCAAGGCCGCCGGTGGTGTCACCGTTTTCGCGCACCCGCTCGCCGTCCAGCGCGGCCGTACGGTGCCCGAGTCCGCAATAGCCGAACTCGCCGCGTGCGGCCTCGACGGCATCGAGGTCGACCACATGGACCATGACGCCCCGACGCGTGTCCGGCTGCGCGACCTCGCCGCCGACCTGGGGCTGCTGGCCACCGGATCCAGCGACTACCACGGCAGCCGCAAGACCTGTGTGCTCGGCGAGTACACCACCGACCCGGAGATCTACGGCGAGATCACGCGCCGTGCGACCGGCGCCTTCCCGGTGCCGGGCGCCGGCGGAAGCCGCTCGTAGCTCCTCGACCGCACCCCTCTGTACGACCCCTCTTCGCGCTAGGCCCTCACTGTGTTCGACGCTGCCATTTTCGGTTCTCTCTTCCTCACCCTTTTTGTGATCATGGATCCCCCGGGGATCACTCCGATCTTTCTCGCGCTCACCTCGGGCCGTCCTGCCAAGGTGCAGCGCCGCATGGCCTGGCAGGCGGTGGCCGTCGCCTTCGGCGTGATCACCGTCTTCGGCATTCTCGGTCAGCAGATCCTGGACTATCTGCATGTCTCCGTGCCCGCGCTGATGATCGCGGGCGGTCTGCTCCTGCTGCTCATCGCGCTCGACCTGCTGACCGGCAAGAACGACGAGCCCAAGCAGACCAAGGACGTCAATGTCGCGCTGGTGCCGCTGGGCATGCCGCTTCTGGCCGGTCCCGGTGCAATCGTTTCGGTGATCCTGGCCGTGCAGCACGCGGACGGCGTCACGCAGCAGGTCTCGGTATGGGCGGCGATCGTCGCAATGCATGCGGTGCTCTGGCTGACGATGCGCTACTCGCTGCTGATCATCCGCCTGATCAAGGACGGCGGTGTGGTGCTGGTGACCCGGCTCGCGGGCATGATGCTCTCCGCGATCGCCGTGCAGCAGATCATCAACGGCATCACCCAGGTCATCCAGGGAGCCTGAGCGCCTGGCACCGAACGCACTGCGCCCCCGTACGGATCCATCCGTACGGGGGCGCAGTGCGTCACATCACAACGTCGTCAAGCGTTACGAGGCCGTGGAATCGGCCGGTCGGATATAGATGCGCTGGCCGATCGAAGCGGCCTGCTGCACGATCCTGTTGACGGAGGCGGCGTCTACGACGGTGCTGTCCACGGCGGTGCCGTCGACGTCGTCGAGTCGCATGATCTCGAAGCGCATGGCTTCTCCCTTCGTCTGATCCTCCTGCTGGAGAACTGATGGCGACGGATGTCCGTCTGTGTTCTGTACGTGTTCAACGGTATGCACCCTGCAAACATTCCCTACGCTAAGGAAATTTTTTGGATGCCTAACTACTGGCGAGTAGTGGCTCGGCCACGGAGAATGAGCACCGTATGAATGAGCACCGTGTAGATGACGCAGAGACCACTGACATCAGGGCCCGCCTGGAGCGCACCAATGAGCTCCTGCAGCGGATGCTCGCCGAGGTCGCGAAGACCCCTTCTACCCATGCCATCTTCGTGGACGCAGGTTACGTCTATGCTGCGGCCGGGTTGCTTGTCGTGGGCACCGAGGACCGGCGCTCCTTCGACCTGGACGCGGAGGGGCTGATCGAGGCCTTCATCGACAAGGCCCGCACGATCTTCGCGGACAGCAGGCTGCTGCGGGTCTACTGGTACGACGGGGCCCGACGCCGTATCCACACCCCCGAGCAGCAGTCCATAGCGGAGCTGCCCGACGTCAAGGTGCGCCTCGGCAACCTCAACGCGAACAACCAGCAGAAGGGCGTCGACTCACTCATACGCACGGATCTGGAGTCGCTCGCCCGGCACCGCGCGATCAGCGACGCGGCGCTCGTCGGTGGTGACGAGGACCTGGTCTCGGCGGTCGAGGCGGCCCAGGGGTACGGGGCGCGGGTCCATCTGTGGGGCATCGAAGCCGCCGAGGGGCGCAATCAGGCGGAGCCGCTGCTGTGGGAGGTGGACAGCCAGCGGACGTTCGACCTGGACTTCTGCCGGCCGTACATCACGCGCCGCCCGGTCACGACGTACGAGAACGAGGGCGCGCCGCCGCCGTCGCGGGACGAGGTGCGCTTCGTGGGCGCGCAGATCGCGGCGACATGGCTGGCGGAACGGGGCCGGGAGGCGATGGCGGAGCTGCTGCCGGGTCACCCGTATCTGCCGGGCCCGGTGGACCAGGACCTGCTGATCGAGGCGGAGAGGGTGCTGCAGCGGTCGCTGCGGGGGCATGCGGTGCTGCGGCGGGCGCTGCGGGACGGTTTCTGGCAGCACCTTCAGGCTCAGTACTGATCCCAGAAGCCGGCGATGGCTGCGGCTGTCTCGAGGGGGCGGTCGGTGTTCGGTGAGTGCTCGGCGCCCGTGATGACCGTCCGGTGGGCGCCCAGGCGCTGCGCCATCGCGTCGAGAAGTGGCACGGGCCAGGTGTCGTCCCGTTCGCCGGACATCACATGCTTGGGCAGCGGCTGTACGGCGGCGAGCTCGGCGACCCTGTCCGGTTCGACGGTCAGCAGGCGGCCGGTGGCGATCAGTTGGGCCGGGTTGTGGCGCAGCCAGCGGCGGCGGAGGTCCTCGCCGTCGGTCTCGGCGTCCTCCGGCGGATCGAGCGCCTTCATCGCCTCCCAGACCTGGTCCATCCCCATCACCGAGAGAGCGTCGCTCAGCAGCTTGACCTTCTGCTGCTGGGCCGGGGTGATCTGGGCGGGGCCGGAGGACAGGAGCGTGAGTGTGGTGAACGGGGCGGCGTCGAGGAGAACGGCGGCGCGCGCGATCTGACCGCCGAGGGAGTGCCCGAGGAGATGCACGGGCCCGCCGACGGCTTCGGCCTGGGCGAGTACGTCCTGGGCCAACTCGCCCTGGGCGTACTCCTGTTGGTCGTCGGATCCATCGGTCTCGTACTGTCCCCGCCCGTCGACGGCGACACTGCGGTAGCCGGCCTCGGCGAGAGGCTCCAGCAGCGCGATGAAGTCCTCCTTGCTCCCGGTGAACCCGGGCAGGAGCAGGGCGGTGCCCAGGACGTCGCCGACGGGCTGCGCGTCGAGCACGGCGAAGGTGCCGCGTGCGGTGGCGAGCGCGCGGGGGCGGGCGCAGGGGGGCGGGGTGAAGGTGGGCGGCCGGCTCATGCGACGAGGCTAACGGGGGCGGGTCGGTTGCGGCGCTCCGGGCGCGGGTTACGCGGTTGTTCCAAGACGCCGATGGCCCGGCTCCCATAGTGGGGGCCGGGCCATCTGGGCTGCTGGTGCGTCAGCTTTCGGGCTGGGCAGCCTTCGTCGTGCGGGTGCGGCGACGGGGCTTGGGCTCCGTCTCGACCTCGGTCGCCACTGCCTCGACCGTGTCCACGGCCTTCGCAGCGCGGGTGCGGCGGCGGGGCTTCGCCTCGGCCTCCGTGCCGACAGCCTCGACCGTGTCGACGGCCTTGGCCACGCGGGTGCGGCGGCGCGGCTTGGTCTCCGGCTCGGCCGTGACCTCGGTCGCCACTGCCTCGACCGTGTCGACGGCCTTCGCGGTACGGGTGCGGCGGCGGGGCTTGGTCTCTGCCTCGGCCTCGGCCGCTACCGCCTCGACCGTGTCGACGGCCTTCGCGGCGCGGGTGCGGCGGCGGGGCTTGGTCTCCGGCTCGGCCTCGGCCGCTACCGCCTCGACCGTGTCGACGGCCTTGGCGGCGCGGGTGCGGCGACGGGGCTTGGTCTCCGCCTCGGCCTCGACCTCGGTAGCGACCTCAGCCGCCTCGACCGTGTCGACCGCCTTCGCGGCACGCGTCCGGCGACGAGACTTCGGCTCCTCCGTGACCTCGACATCGGTGAACTCGACGGTCTCCACGACAGCCGTCGCCTCGGCCACGGCCGGCGCTCCCACTCGGGTGCGACGGCGACGGCGCGGGGTACGCGGCTCCGTCGAAGGCTCCGCGGACTCCGGCGCGGCCGTGTCCGTCACCGTCGTCGTCGGCTCGACGCCGTCCGGCGTCGACCCGCCGCGCGTGCGGCGGCGCTGGCGCGGCGTGCGGGTACGGGCAGGGCGCTCCTCGTGAGCCGGGGCCGACGACGCCGACTTGCGGCCGCGGCCGCCCGTCTCGCCCAGATCCTCGACCTCCTCGGCGCGCAGACCCGCACGGGTCCGCTCGGCACGGGGCAGTACGCCCTTCGTGCCGGTCGGGATGTTCAACTGCTCGTACAGGTGCGGCGACGTGGAGTACGTCTCGACCGGGTCGGGGAAGTTCAGGTCCAGCGCCTTGTTGATCAGCTGCCAGCGCGGGATGTCGTCCCAGTCGACCAGCGTGATCGCGATGCCCTTGGCGCCCGCGCGGCCGGTGCGGCCGACCCGGTGGAGGAACGTCTTCTCGTCCTCGGGCGACTGGTAGTTGATGACGTGCGTGACGCCTTCGACGTCGATACCACGCGCCGCGACGTCCGTGCAGACGAGGACGTCGACCTTGCCGTTGCGGAAGGCCCGCAGCGCCTGCTCACGCGCGCCCTGGCCCAGGTCGCCGTGGACCGCGCCGGAGGCGAAGCCGCGACGCTCGAGCTGCTCGGCGATGTCCGCCGCAGTCCGCTTCGTACGGCAGAAGATCATCGCGAGCCCGCGGCCTTCGGCCTGCAGTATGCGCGAGACCAGCTCCGGCTTGTCCATGGAGTGGGCCCGGAAGACGTGCTGCGCGGTGTTGGCGACGGTCGCGCCCTCGTCGTCCGGCGAGGTGGCGCGGATATGCGTCGGCTGCGACATGTAGCGACGGGCGAGGCCGATGACCGCACCCGGCATGGTCGCCGAGAACAGCATGGTCTGACGCTTGGCCGGCAGCATGTTGATGATCTTCTCGACGTCGGGCAGGAAGCCCAGGTCGAGCATCTCGTCGGCCTCGTCGAGGACGAGCGCGCGCACATGCGAAAGGTCGAGCTTGCGCTGGCCGGCCAGGTCGAGCAGGCGGCCGGGGGTGCCGACGATCACATCGACGCCCCTGCGGAGCGCTTCGACCTGGGGCTCGTACGCACGGCCGCCGTAGATCGCGAGAACGCGGACGTTACGGACCTTGCCGGCGGTCAGCAGGTCATTGGTGACCTGCTGGCACAGCTCGCGGGTGGGGACGACCACCAGCGCCTGCGGGGCGTCGGTCAGCTGCTCGGGCTGCGCCCGGCCGGCCTCGACGTCCGCGGGGACGGTGACACGCTCCAGCAGCGGCAGACCGAAACCGAGCGTCTTGCCGGTGCCGGTCTTGGCCTGGCCGATGACATCGGTGCCGGAGAGCGCGACGGGGAGCGTCATCTCCTGGATGGGGAACGGGGTAAGGATGCCGACGGCTTCGAGGGCCTCGGCGGTCTCGGGAAGGATCCCAAGATCCCGGAAAGTCGTGGGCTGCGTAGTCAGGGTGTTGCCTCTTCTGTGAGACGCGGCATGAGGCGAACGAATGGGGGTCGTACCGCACCTGGGTACCGGGCCGGCCGTGGATTGGCCGGATGGCGCGGGACCACTGCCTTCGCTCGAGCGCTCGTGCCGCTGAGGGGGCCCCTCATCTGCGGTCGTACGCAACTGTGCGCACGGTCCGCGCGGAGGGCGGTCGGGGCGGAGCCGATCGGGCCACCGACCGGGCATCCTCAAGGGGGCTCTGGGGGAGCAAATCCCCCAGTCATACACTGGGATCGCCCGCCGAGTAGCTAAAACGCTCGACAGGCGCATTACCACTGTACCCCGGAATCGCGCATGTGTGTTGGGTGAATTCGTAGGAACCGCGCTGCGGACGTGGCTGACCAGGCCCTTCCGCCTCACGATGAGCGGGCTATTGTGCGCTTCATGGAGACGCCTGACAACGCCACTGAACCCACCGGAATCGCCGCCCAGGACTGGGCCACGGCGTCCGCAGACCCCCAGTACCGCGCCGCCGTCGTGGATCTGCTGGGCGCGCTCGCCTACGGCGAGCTGGCAGCCTTCGAGCGGCTCGCCGAGGACGCCAAGCTCGCGCCGACGCTGGGCGACAAGGCCGAGCTGGCGAAGATGGCCTCCGCCGAGTTCCACCACTTCGAGCAGCTGCGTGACCGCCTCACCTCCATCGACGCCGAGCCGACCGCCGCGATGGAGCCGTTCGCCCAGGCCCTGGACGACTTCCACCGCCAGACCGCGCCGTCCGACTGGCTGGAGGGCCTGGTCAAGGCGTACGTCGGCGACTCGATCGCCAGCGACTTCTACCGTGAGGTCGCGGCCCGGCTGGACACCGACACCCGCGCCCTGGTGCTTGCGGTGCTCGACGACACAGGTCACGGCAACTTCGCGGTCGAGAAGGTCCGCGCCGCGATCGAGGCCGAGCCGCGGGTCGGCGGACGGCTGGCGCTGTGGGCGCGCCGCCTGATGGGCGAGGCGCTCTCGCAGGCGCAGCGGGTGGTGGCGGACCGCGACGCGCTCTCCACGATGCTCGTGGGCGGTGTGGCGGGCGGCTTCGACCTCGCGGAGGTGGGCCGGATGTTCTCGCGGATCACCGAGGCGCACACCAAGCGGATGGCGGCGCTGGGCCTCGCGGCCTAGCCTCCGCTCCTACGGTTTCCCCGGCGGCGTCGGCGGCCGGTCGTGCGGACTCAGAAAGGGAACGCGCGACGGAGCCGCCGCGTCGACGGCCGGATCAGCAGCGAGAGCAGTACGGCTCCGATCGCCACTGCGCCCACCAGCGTCGCCAGTGTGTGGCCGGGACCGAGCGCGGCATGCGTCACATAGCCGCCGAAGAGGGCGCCGAGCGTGCCTGTGGCGAAGACCACACGGCGTGCCGGGAGACGTTCGGACAGGTGACGGGCAGCGGCCCAGGCGAGGGCGAGTCCGAGCAGGACTGAACCGAGCGTTTCCAAGAGCACTGCTGATCACCTCACGGACGCCGGTGCAGGCAAAACGGTCGTAGCCCGTATTACCCGGCGCCCGCGGAAAACAACCCTCCCGGGACAGCGGAAGAGGGCCCGGCGGGGGATTTCCCGCCGGGCCCTCTTCTGTCACGCTCCAGTCGCTTGCGACGCCCTACAGTGCGCCGAAGCCCACGCGCCGCGTCGCCGGCTCGCCGATCTCGACGTACGCGATCCGGTCGGCCGGTACGAGGACCTTGCGGCCCTTTTCGTCCGAGAGACTGAGCAGCTGCGCCTTGCCGGCCAGCGCATCGCCGACCGCGCGCTCGACCTCCTCGGCGGACTGCCCGCTCTCCAGAACGATCTCCCGGGGCGCGTGCTGCACGCCGATCTTGACCTCCACGGCTATGTCCCTCCGAACGGTCAGTGTGTTGCGCGGTCAGCCGCGCTGTACGCAGCACACATTAGCCCGGCGAGGGGACGCGGCAGGCGTCCCCGGGAAACGCCAGGAGCGAACACCCCCCGGTCCCCGGTCAGTGCTGCTCGGTGCCGTGCAGCGGGAAGCCCGCGATGCCCCGCCACGCCAGCGACGTCAGCAGCTGCACCGCCGTTTCGCGCGGGATGCCGGAGCTGCTGGAAAGCCAGTAGCGGGCGACCACCTGGGAGACGCCGCCGAGGCCGACGGCCAGCAGCATGGACTCTTCCTTCGACAGGCCCGTGTCCTCGGCGATGACGTCGGAGATCGCCTCCGCGCACTGCAGCGAGACCCGGTCCACGCGCTCGCGCACCGCGGGCTCGTTCGTCAGGTCCGACTCGAAGACCAGCCGGAAGGCCCCGCCCTCGTCCTCGACGTACGCGAAATAGGCGTCCATCGTCGCGGCGACGCGCAGTTTGTTGTCGGTCGTCGACGCAAGCGCCGTACGGACCGAGAGCAGCAGCGACTCGCAGTGCTGGTCGAGCAGCGCCAGATAGAGCTCGAGCTTGCCCGGGAAGTGCTGGTAGAGCACGGGCTTGCTGACGCCGGCCCGCTCGGCGATGTCGTCCATGGCGGCCGCGTGATAGCCCTGGGCCACGAAAACTTCCTGGGCAGCGCCCAGAAGCTGGTTCCTGCGGGCTCGGCGTGGCAGGCGCGTGCCCCGCGGGCGCGCTGCCTCTGTCTGCTCGATGGCTGTCACGCCGCCTCCCAAAAAATTGTTCCTTGCGCGCTGTGCGCCGCGCCGCCATCGTACTTTTGGGTAACCCGGCTGTGCGTGGTGCGGACGCAGAATTTCACGGACCGGACAGTCGCGGTAGCTCCCGATTCAGGGGCAAAGAGGGGCAGGTCACCGGTAGTCGTCCTCGTCGAGGGCGACAACGCGGGCCTGTTCCGCGGCATCGGCCTCATTCGCGGAGTCCAGGTCGACGATGTCCACATGGTCGTCGTCGTCGGGCAGCACATCCGCGAGCTGCTCGGCCGCGTCGGCTTCGGGAACCTCTTCGTCGAGCACGGCCTCCTGGTCGTTTGCATCGAAGGTATCCGGGTCTGTGGGGTCGACAGACATGCGGCACCGCTTTCCATGGATAGTGCCCCTCCTACGAGCGTAGGAGGTACTCATTCATGACGCTACGCGGTGTGTGACGCCGAACACACGATCCAGTGTGTGATCGTCTCGTAACATTGCCCGCATGTCTTCGACCGAGCTGCCGGGAGTACGCGCCGTCAACGCCGCCGTGGCCCCCAAGGTCGCGACCGTCCGGGTCGCGGAGGGCGAGGAGCTGCGCTCCGCGACGCTGCCCGGACTGACGCTCACCGTCAGATCCAGGCCGCCGACGCGCTCCGGCCTCGCGCCCGCGCTGTATGTGCACGGGCTCGGCGGCTCCTCGCTGAACTGGTCGGCGCTGATGCCGCTGCTCGAAGACATCCTGGACGGTGAGGCGATCGACCTGCCCGGTTTCGGGGACTCCCCGCCGCCGGACGACGGCAACTACTCCCTCACCGCCCACGCCAGAGCGGTGATCCGCTATCTGGACGCCCGGGGCCGCGGCCCCGTACATCTCCTCGGAAACTCCCTGGGTGGAGCGGTCTCCACCCGTGTCGCGGCCGTCCGGCCCGATCTGGTGCGCACGCTCACGCTCGTCTCGCCCGCGCTGCCGGAGCTCCGCGTGCAGCGCTCCGCCGTGCCCACCGCGCTGATGGCGCTGCCCGGGGGCGCCTCGCTGTTCGGCAGACTGACCAAGGACTGGACGGCCGAGCAGCGCACCAAAGGCGTGATGGCGCTCTGCTACGGGGACCCCTCGCGGGTCGACGACGAAGGGCTGCGCAACGCTGTGGAGGAGATGGAGCGGCGTATGCGCCTCCCGTACTTCTGGGATGCGATGACTCGTTCCGCGCGCGGCATTGTCGACGCGTACACCTTGGGTGGACAGCACGGGCTGTGGCGGCAGGCGGAGCGGGTGCTCGCGCCGACGCTGCTTGTTTACGGGGGGCGGGACCAACTCGTCTCGTACCGTATGGCGCGCAAGGCAGCGGCGGCCTTCCGGGATTCCCGGCTGTTGACGCTCCCGGATGCCGGGCATGTTGCCATGATGGAGTACCCGGAATCAGTCGCCCAGGCTTTCCGGGAACTGCTGAACGACTGCGACAGGAGCTGATCCGGGGGTGGGACGACACAGCCGCAAAGGCCCCGCGCCCAAGGGCTCCGACTCCGGAAGCAGCGCCGGTATACCCGGCCCCGGAGTATCCGGCACCGGTGAGTGGGAAGCCGTGGGTTCGAGCCCCGGCAGTGGACGGCGCAGACGCAACGCCGCGCCGGGTCCTGAACAGCATGGCTCCTCCGGCCATGGCCTGCCGCAGGCCCGCGGTGGACACCCCGAGCAGCATGAAGCGGGCGGTGGCTGGGGCGTACCGCCGCAGCGGTACGGGGACCGGCAGGGCGGCGGCCGGCAGCGGGTGCAGACGCCGATGCCGCCGCGTACGACCGCCTCGGGAGCGGCCCGGATACCGGGCCCGCGACGGGAGTTCGTCGAGGCCTTCGAGCAGCCCCGGCCCGCAACCGGCCAGGAGCCCGACCCGTACGCCTCCGTCACCGAACGGGGCGACGAGCCGGAACAGGCCACCGAAGCCGCGGCCGAAGCGAGCGAGGGGAAGCCGGCCAAGGGTGGCAAGGGGCGTGCCTTCACCGGCATCGCGGCCGCCGCGGTGACCACGGTGCTCGCGGTCGTCGTGGCCGGCCACGTCGCCTCGGACGGTCCGGAGAAGCCGAGCGCACAGGCCGCGGGCAAGGACCGTGCGGGGGCGGAGAGCCCGGCATCCCGCTCGAACGGTCGGCAGGCGCCGCCCGACGGCGCGGTGAAACCCGCGGTCCCTGCCGCGTACGAGCAGCTGATGGCCGCCCGGTTCCCGATCAACCCCAAACTGACGGCGACGGGTGATTTCGAAGCGGTGCCCGGCTTCGACAAGGCGCCGGGCAAGGGTCGCAAGATCCGCTACCGGGTGGATATCGAAAAGGGTCTCGGTCTGGACGGCGCGCTGTTCGCCAAGGCGGTCCAGCAGACCCTGAACGACGACCGGAGCTGGGCGCACGGCGGGGCGATGACCTTCGAGCGGATCTCTTCGGGGGAGCCGGAATTCGTGATCACGCTCGCCAGTCCCGGGACCACGGCGACCTGGTGCGCCAAATCCGATCTGGACACGAGCGTCGACAATGTCAGTTGTGATTCGGCGTCGACCGACCGCGTGATGATCAATGCGTACCGGTGGGCCCAGGGCTCGGCGACATACGGCGACGAGGCGATGTTCACCTACCGGCAGATGCTCATCAACCACGAGGTCGGGCACCGGCTCGGGCACGGTCATGTGAACTGCCGCACGCCGGGCTCGCTCGCGCCCGTCATGCAGCAGCAGACCAAATCCCTCGACATCGGCGGGATCAAGTGCCGCCCCAACCCCTGGGTGTATCCCGGCGGTTGAGCCCAGAGTGCGAGACGGGCGTCTCGTATCCGGCCCGCGCGCACCGCATGTCAAGGAGCTGGCCGCAGCCTGACACTCCGTAACTGCAGCGCCCCGTAGCGCGACTGAACGCGACCGGGGTGGGAAAGTTACGTGCATTCACCCCTTCTGGTGGCGTGATGGACAACCGTCCGTCGCGTCACTGGCGTATCCGCTTACCGTCGTCCCGCTGTGAGCCGCCGGACCAACGGCGGCCGCCCACAAGGGAGATCGGGGGTGCGCTGGTGCGGATCGGACTGCTTACGGACGGTGGTTATCCATATGCGACGGGTGAGTCCAGGCTGTGGTGCGACCGGCTTGTGCGCGGGCTCGCGCAGCACGAGTTCGACGTCTACGCGCTGAGCCGCAGCGCCCAGCAGGAGGACCACGGCTGGATCCAGCTCCCGCCGCAGGTGCAGCGGGTGCGCACGGCCCCGCTGTGGGCGCCCGAGGACGACGGACATACGTACGGACGGCGCGAACGACGCCGCTTCGTCGGCCATTTCAAGGAGCTTGCCACCGCCGTCTGCGCGGAGGGCGAGGGCCAGGGCGAAGGTTTCGCCGACGCGCTGTACGGACTCGCCGAACTCGCGCGTGAACGCGGCGGGCTCTACGCCGCACTCCGCTCCGAACTCGCCGTGCGTGTCCTCGAATCCGCATGCCGTGCCCCCGGCACGCGCCGCACCGTGCACGCCGCCACCGTCCCCGACTACCTCGCCTTCGTCGACCAGCTGGAGCGCGCTCTGCGCCCGCTCTCGCTCGACTGGTACGGCGCGGACTGCCTCGGCGCGGTCGACCTGTGCCATGCCGCGTCCGGCGGCTCCGCCGCCCTGCCCGGCCTGCTGGCCAAACGCTTCTTCGGCGTCCCACTGCTGGTCACCGAGTACGGCGTACAACTGCGCGCGCACTACCTCGCCGCGAGGGACGGCGAGCTGACCGCGCCCGTACGGGCCCTGCTCGCGGCCTTCCAGGGCCGGCTGGCCGCCGAGGTGTACCGGCAGGCGTCCGTCATCACGCCCGGCAATACGCATGCACGCCGCTGGCAGGAGAAGTGCGGCGCCGACCGAGCCAAGTTGCGGACCGTCTACCCCGGCATGGAGGTGGACCGTTTCGCGGCGGTCGGGGAACCGGTGGGCGAGGCTGCGGGAGATGACGACGGCAGCAGCGACCCGCACACCCTCGTCTGGGTCGGCCGGATCGAGCCCGCCAAGGACCTCATCGCACTGCTGCATGCCTTCGCGGAAGTGCGCAAGGAGGAGCCGCAGGCACGGTTGCGGCTCTTCGGCGCGCCGGTGCAGGGGCCGGAGGCCAGGACCTATCTCGCCCACTGCAAGGCGCTGGCCGCCCAGCTCTTCCCCGACGAGGCGGCCGACGCGCACGCCGTCGGCGACAACCCGGTCTCCTTCGAGGAGATCGGCGGACCCGAGGCGCCCGAGCTGGCCGACGCGTACGCCTCCGGCGGAGTCGTCGTCCTGTCCAGTGTCGTCGAGGGCTTCCCGATCAGCCTGGTCGAGGCGATGTTCTGCGGCCGCGCGACGGTCTCCACGGACGTCGGCGCGGTCGTCGAAGTCATCGGCGGTACAGGGCTTGTGGTGCCCCCGCGCAATCCGCGGGCCCTCGCGGAAGCCTGCCTCGCGCTGCTGCGCGACCCCGAGCGCCGTGAACGGCTCGGCGCGGCCGCCCGGGCCCGCGCGCTCGAGCTCTTCACGATCGAGCAGAACCTGACGGCATTTCGCGGCATTTACCTGGAGCTGATCTCGCACTCCCCGGTACAGCGGGAGGCGGTGAACGCGGACGGTGAGCCGCTGCCCTTCGCCCGTCCCGCCGAGGCGTATGTGCCATGTCACTGGACGGGCGGCGGCACCGCGTCGGGCGCCCGCACCCCGCGCTGGGCGGACCGGCCGCGGCTCGTCGGCGCGCTGACCACCGCGAAGGAGGCACGCGCATGAGTACGTCCCGAAGTACGTCCCGCAGTACGCCACCCGGTGCGTCCCGCAGTGCGTTCCGTATCACCGCGAGCGCAGCCGCCGACGAACGCGGATCACCCGTCGGTGCGAGCGGCTGGGACACCCACTCGGCGGCCCACTCGGACAACCAACAGGAGACCCTGCTCGCCGAGGTCCGGGCGGACGGGCCCGCGAAGACGCGCAAGCCCGCTGCCCGCCGCGGCCCCGCCGACCCCGTCAAGGCGCTCATGCACCACCACCGCGAGCTGTGCGAACGGGCCGTCGACCCCCTGGAGATCGCCGCCGGTCTCGAGGCGCACGGCGTCACCGACCGGACCGCCGCCCGCTTCCGCCACCGGGACGTCTTCTCGCTCGCCGAGGAGCTGTACGCGCGCGTGCCGCGCGGAGGGGAATCGACACAGGCCGCCGAACGTCCGGCGCGCGCCGCCGGTCCGAGCGCCGGACGACGGCCCGGCCGCGCCGGACACGCACTCCTCACGCTGCTGCCGGGCGCCGTCTGCGCCCTCGCCGTCGCCATGCAGTCCATGGAGCCCATAGAGGTTGCGGAAGGCACGGTCCGGCTCGCGGCAGGGGCATTGGGCCTGTCCGGAGTCGCCGTCGCCCTCGCGCTCTGCCTGCGCCGCGGACCGCTGCGCGCCGCGGGACGCACCGTCCCCGCCGTACGCCTGTGGACACTCTGGCTGCTCGTGTACGCGGTGTACGGCGAAGGGGCGCAGGCCCAGCTCATCGGCGGCGGTCCCGACGCTTCCTGGCCCATGACCACGGCCCCGCTCGTCGGACTCGCACTCGCCGTCGCCCCCGCGGCCTGGTGCGCGCACCTCTTCTCCGTACAGGCGCGGCGCAGGCTCGACGGCAGCCGCGGACTCGAGGAGTTCGCCTCCGGCGCGCGTCCGCTGCTCCTCGGCGTCGTCGCGCTGTACGTCTGTGCCCTCACCACGCTCCTCGTACTCACCGGCCTCGTCCTCCCTCACAAGGCCCTCGTCCCCGCCGTCGCCCTCGGCACCCTGCTCTTCCTCGCGCGTCTGCTCATCGTCCACGGCTTCCCCGATTCCGCCGCCGCCGGACTCGCCGCCGCCTGCGCCGTCGAAGTCGCCGCCCCCGCCCTCCTGCTGGCCGGACGCCTCCCTGGCTGCGGCTTCCTGGCGAGTCCGGTCGAGGCGGCAGTCGGAGCCTGGGGCACCGGAGCCGTACCCGCTCTCGCCTGCGGCGCCGCCGCCCTCGGCCTGCTGGCCCACGCCACCGCGGCGCTGTCCCGGGCCTCGGCGCACAGCGTCTGAACCTGCTGTGGGGCCGACACCGCGTGCGTACCGACATCGCGGGCGTACCCGATTCCAGCACCCAGTACTGCATCGACAGCAACATCCCTAAGGAGAAAGCGACATGACCCCCCTACCCCCTGCTCCGGCCCGTCGGCACCGAGGGGCGGCCGCGCGATGAGGGTGCTACTGCTCGGTGCCAATGGATTCCTCGGCCGCTTCGTCGCCGACCGGCTGCTCGCCGACCCGGCCGTGCACCTCACGGCCCTCGGGCGCGGCGACGACGCCGACGTACGCTTCGACCTCGCCGGCGGCAGCCCGGGCGCGCTCACCCGCTTCCTCGGCGCCGTCCACCCCGGGGTCGTCATCAACTGCGCGGGCGCCACCCGCGGCGGCGCCCGCGAACTGACCCGCCACAACACCGTCGCCGTCGCCACCGTCTGCGAGGCCCTGCGCCGCAGCGGTTGCGGCGCCCGGCTCGTCCAGCTCGGCTGCGCCTCCGAGTACGGACCGTCCCAACAGGGATCGTCGACGGCGGAGGACGCGATCCCGCGTCCCGGCGGCCCCTACGGAGTGAGCAAGCTCGCCGCCACCGAGCTGGTGCTCGGGGCCGGCCTGGACGCCGTCGTACTCCGCGTCTTCTCGCCCATCGGCCCGGGCACCCCGGCAGGATCCCCGCTCGGCCGCCTCGCCGAGGCGATGCGCCGCGCCATGCAGTCCGGCGACGGCGAGCTGAAGCTCAGCGGCCTCGGCGTGCAGCGCGACTTCGTCGACGTACGGGACGTGGCGCGCGCCGTGCACGCCGCTTCGCTCTCCGCCGCGCAGGGCGTGGTCAACATCGGTACGGGACGTGCCGTACGGCTGAGGGACGCGGCCGCCGTCCTCGCCCGGGTCGCCGGCTACGCCGGTGGGCTGCACGAGCTGGACGCGCCGTCGGGCCGGCCCCCCATCGGCGCCCCGCGCACCGAATCCGTACTGGACCACCTGTCCGTGCCCCCGGCGCCGTACCCCGACGGCTGTGGTGGCTGGCAGCAGGCGGATGTGCGCACCGCCCGCGACCGGCTCGGCTGGCGCCCCCGTATCAACCTCGAAGAGTCCCTCGCCGACATCTGGATGGAGGCGGCATGCCGCATCTGACCAGCACGGGCGCCCAGTCCTCGACGGCCACAGCGAGGGAGGTCCGCCCGGACGAAGTCTGGGGGAGGCTCGGCTTCGGCATCCCCGGCTACGCCCACCCGCTGCTCGCCCCCGTCGAATGGGCCGGACTGACCCGGCCGGGAACGCCGTTGCACTGGGTGGTCCTCAATGTCGACGACGGCCCCGGCGACCGCCCCGACCCGCACTGTCTGGAGGCCGCGGGCAGGCTGCGCAACGCGGGCGTACGCGTCCTCGGCCATCTCGACCTGGCACACGGCTCGAGATCATTCGGCGATCTCGTCTCCGACGCGCACCGCTTTCTCGAGTGGTACCAGGTCGACGGCTTCCTGCTGGACCGCTGCCCGACGGACCGTGCGGACCTGCACGAGGTGCGGCGTACGACGGCGACGCTGGAGGCGGTTCTCGACGGCGGGCATCTGGTGCTCGGGCACGGCTCGCACCCGTATCCCGGCTACGCGGAGGTCGCCGACCAGCTGGTCACCTTCTCCGGGCCATGGACCGACTACCGCTGGTCGCAGGTGGCGGAGTGGACGGCGGACCACCCGCCGGAGCGCTTTGTGCACTTCGTCCACGGCGTGCCGCGGACCCGCCTGGAGGAGGCCACGCGTATCGCCCGCTGGCAGGGCGCCGGGACGATCTTCTTCACCGACCGTACCGGCGGCAAGGGTCGAAGCGAACATAACGGAGCATTCGAGGCACTGCCCGGCTACTGGGACGAAATCGTCTCGCAGATCGGACCGGGTGTCTCGGAATGAGAGGGGGCGTGGCAGTGTTACGCAGAGAACCACCGTACTGACTTACCGACCAACGGAGTCCCCGTGTCGCTGCCACCCCTGGTCGAGCCAGCTGCTGAGCTCACCGTCGACGAGGTCCGCAGGTACTCCCGCCACCTGATCATCCCCGATGTCGGGATGGACGGGCAGAAGCGGCTGAAGAACGCCAAGGTGCTCGCCGTCGGCGCGGGCGGTCTGGGCTCGCCTGCCCTCATGTACCTGGCCGCCGCCGGCGTCGGCACGCTCGGCATCGTGGAGTTCGACGAGGTCGACGAGTCGAACCTGCAGCGCCAGATCATCCACAGCCAGGCCGACATCGGCCGCTCCAAGGCCGAGTCCGCCAAGGACTCGGTGCTCGGCATCAACCCGTACGTGAATGTGATCCTCCACGAAGAGCGGCTCGAGGCCGAGAACGTGATGGAGATCTTCAGCCAGTACGACCTGATCGTCGACGGCACGGACAACTTCGCGACCCGCTACCTGGTCAATGACGCGTGCGTGCTGCTGAACAAGCCGTACGTCTGGGGCTCGATCTACCGCTTCGACGGCCAGGCCTCCGTCTTCTGGTCCGAGCACGGGCCCTGCTACCGCTGCCTCTACCCGGAGCCCCCGCCGCCGGGCATGGTCCCGAGCTGCGCCGAGGGCGGCGTGCTGGGCGTGCTGTGCGCGTCCATCGGCTCCATCCAGGTCAACGAGGCCATCAAGCTGCTGGCCGGCATCGGTGAGCCGCTGGTCGGCCGGCTGATGATCTACGACGCCCTGGAGATGCAGTACCGCCAGGTCAAGGTCCGCAAGGACCCGGACTGCGCCGTGTGCGGCGAGAACCCCACCGTCACCGAGCTCATCGACTACGAGGCCTTCTGCGGCGTCGTGTCCGAGGAGGCCCAGGAGGCGGCGCTCGGTTCGACGATCACTCCCAAGCAGCTCAAGGAGTGGATCGACGACGGCGAGAACATCGACATCATCGATGTCCGCGAGGTCAACGAGTACGAGATCGTCTCGATCCCCGGCGCCAGGCTGATCCCGAAGAACGAGTTCCTGATGGGCACCGCCCTCCAGGACCTTCCGCAGGACAAGCGCATCGTCCTGCACTGCAAGACGGGTGTCCGCAGTGCGGAGGTCCTCGCGGTGCTCAAGTCCGCGGGCTTCGCGGACGCGGTGCACGTCGGCGGCGGCGTCATCGGCTGGGTCAACCAGATCGAGCCGGACAAGCCGATCTACTAATCAGCCCTTGGGCTGAACAGCAAGGCTGAAGAAGCCCACGGCTCTGACCAGGTCAGGTGCCGTGGGCTTCTGTCGTTGTTGGTCGGCGTCGGGCGCCCTCGCACGGCCCAGATACGGCCCGGACTTCCCGCAGGGCCGTCGTCGGTTTCCCCAGTGACTGGGCGCCCTACAGGTCGACACGGGACTCGATGTCGCCCCCTGAGAACGACGTGTGCCGGCCGGGCAGACTGCGCAGAGTCGGCTCCAAGACCTTGAAGAGAGCATCTGCATCAGGCCCGCAAGCGTAGACCACGGCCTTGCCCCCTCCGTACTCGTTGCCGTCGACCTCGCCGACACCGGCCGCCTCGGCCGCCGCCGCCATCACCTTGTAGACGCGCTCTCGCTGGTCGGCGTCGTCAAAGCCGCCAGCCGCCAGCAGGAAGTGGGCGATGACGGCGTGCGCCTCATCCCCGATGTCAGGGGCCATGAGTATCTCCATGCCGGACACACTCGGGCTCCGCGGCCGCACCCTCACCACCCGGGCCGGGGCCAACCTCGCGCTCTTCGAGTACATCGAGGGGTTGAGGTCGGCTTGCTACCGGCCCGGGACCGGCGCCCCAGCTCCGCAGCGCGGACGGAGCGACACAGCTGACTGCCGATCGCCGCGTGCCGCATTGAGCTTGATCACCATGTCCTTACCGCATAGTCGCTGCCGAGTTCAGATTCTGGTATCACTTACTTGCTACACGTTGCTGCCGCTTCTCGAACAATTGAACGTTACGGAGCTTTCGCCATGCGCATTCTTGTGTTGGGATCGTTACCTGATCACGTTCCAGGCGCCAATCAACCAATCCTGGCAGAACATGCGCCTTTGTTTAGAGCGGGTCGAGCGCTGGGTTGGGCGCTTGCTGCCGGAGATTTCAGAGCCATCATTGGAAGCTCGTCGCAACGAACAATTGATCCCTATATTTTCGAGGGCTACGCCGAGTATTGCAGGGAGAATCCGAGTTCCCAACGCCACATAGAGATTCAATTCCCTGTCGATGCCGCTAACCCAGGACATGAACCTCGGTTTGCGGATGCTCCAGAAAATCTCCATGTCATGAAGATTGAAAACTATGCAGATGCAAGCAGCCCTCATCGTTGGATCGTCTCCCACTTCGCTGCATTGCGTTCTGCGGACCTTCTGATTGTGCTTGGCGGAGGTGTGAGTACGCGACTTCTTGGCGCCTATGCGGCATCGAATAAAATTCCAACCCTCGCTATCCGTGAGTACGGGGGATCATCCGCGGAGGTCTTCCTCCTTGCGCGACACACCTACCAAAAGGCGATACCTCGGTTGGGGGAAAGACCCACCAGAGAGACCAGTCAGAAAGTAATTTCCTTTGCAGTTGAACTGGTGAAGTCCAAGCCGCGCAGCATTCACTCGTATTTCCTTAGCTATTCTTGGAACGACTGTCCTGAAGCGGACTATGTCGAGGTGCTTCTTAGAAGGTTTGGGAGGATGATTTTTAGAGACGAAGACCGGGTTATGATTGGCCACCGAATCCCGCGCCAATTAGAGGCGTCGATACAGGAAGCGGACACATTTGTTGCCCTATTTAGCAACAGTTACAACGCAAGCCAATGGTGTCCTTCCGAGCTAGAATTCGCACTCGAATCACAAGCGTCCGGACGCCCAGACCGAATCGTGTTAATTGAGCTTGATGAAACCAAACCTCCGCTGCGGGCCGCCTCATTGTTGCGCGTTAAAGGAAACTCGCGCGAGCATCTTGACCTATGTGTTCGCAGAATGATCGAGCAAGAGTAAGTTGCATGCCGCGCCCTTTGGCTCTCGCGCAAACGGCTCCGGAGGCCCCTTGAGCCTCACGCATCCCTGCTGGTCAGAGCCACGTAACGGTGCCACTCGGAGCGCTCGGTCCACGCATAGGCCGCGAGACTGGATTGCGGCCTCACGCCTCAGACGGCGGTGGTCGCAGGTCTCGCCTTCCTCACGAGCCGGGATGGTGGTGAGCTCACCTATAGCGACGCATGTCCTTCTTCGCGTGGGAATCCCTCTCTCGACTCATTAACGTGGCGCGCCTTTCTCAGGATCAGCTGACGAGCTGCCGGAATCTCTGGAAGAGCAGTCGAAACTCACCTGGGTGGAGCCGATCCAACTCCTCTTCCTTCTCGGCCAGGTTGGGCTCAACTGGGGCGTGTGAGGCTACGAACTCATCAACAAGGGTTGATAGGTCGTCATCGTCGAGGAGCTGCTTCATTTGGTGGTCGGCGTTGGTCAACCGCGCACGGCCCGAAGACAGCCCAGCCCACCCATGGAGCGGCTCCGGAGTTCTGCTGCAAGGTCAAGGGCCTGACTGCGATTGGCGCCGGATCCAGGTTCGTGGGGCATCGTCAGTACTGCTGGCCTGCGCCGGTGGCTCCCGTTGTGCGCCCTTGCGCCCAGCCTGACCGCAAGTCACTGTCAGGATTGGCAGTTGCCTCTGACAGTGCCACCTGTGGAGGGGGGAACGTTGATGGGGGAACCGAGCGCAGGATCGTGGTCGCGCGGCGTCTTCGGGGAGCTGGCTGTCTCGCTGTCGCACCTCGTGCCGGCGTGCATCGTGCGAGCCCATGAGCGGGCGAGAGACGGTCATCAGGGTGTGCGCACACAGACGCTGGAGGCATACGGCCACGGTCTCCATGCCTGCCAATACGAAGAACTGGCCTCGGGCTTGGCGGACCTGCCTGGCGCCACTCCTGTACGTCTTCAGGCTCGGACGGTGATGGTGGTCGCCGGCCAGGTCCTCTACCCCATCCGCTACGCGAAGAAGGACATTCCTGTGACCGTGGCTCGACTCCGCCGGGCCGTTGGTCTTCGCGCTGACCTCATCCGGCGACACGGACCAGAACCCATGCAGGGAGAGCTGGACCTAGGGCTTGAAGAACTGCAAGAGGAGGAGTTCCACAACGACCTGAACCAGCTTGACCCCGATGTCGGGTTGGTGCTCCTGGCCTACGCATGCTCCATGGACAACGGGGTCATGCGTCTTGAGTGGGGGGATGCAGAACTGCGCCGTGGCGACCGCCATCTGCTGTGGCACCATCACGAAGCGCTGTCTCTACCCAGCGAGCGACGGTCCGCTGACATCTACTGAGGCTCGTAGCCCTGCGGGAGGGCCCTGGACCGGAGTGCCGGTCCGGGGCCCTTCGCGCTGCCGGCTGCTACGAGCAGGTCTTGCCGTTCGCCGGGACCTTGCCGTCCAGGAGATACGCGTCCACCGTGCCGGTCACGCAGGCGCCATTGCCGTACGCGCCGTGCCCCTCGCCCTTGTTGGTGAGCAGCACTCCGACGCCCGCGCCCAGCTCGTCCACCATCCGCTTCGCGCCCTCGTACGGGGTCGCGGGGTCGCCCGTCGTGCCGACGACCAGGATCGGAGCCGCGCCCTCGGCGGCTGCCTCGGGAGTGTCCGACTCGCCCGGCACGGGCCAGTCCGCGCACCACCCCGCCAGGTCCCAGGCCAGATACGGGCCGAAGACCGGCGACACCTTGGTGAACTCGGCCAGATGACGCGATGTGACCTCGGCAGCGGTCACACGGCCCTTGGTGTCCGCGCAGGATATGGCGCGCTGCGAGTGGTCCTGGGTGCTGTAGTGGCCTTTCTCGTCACGGCTGTTGTAGGCATCCGCCATCAGCAGGAGACGGGTGCCGTCACCGTTCTCCGCCTCGTTCAGCCCCTTGGTGAGGTATTCCCAGTTGTCCTTGGAGTACAGCGGGAAGACGATCCCGGTGAGCGCCAGGCTCTGGGTGAGCGGGCGCCCCTCGTCGGTGGGCAGCGGCTTGCGGTCCAGCTTGCCGAGCAGCTTGACCACGCGCGCGGTGCCGTCCTGCGCGCTGATGCCGCGGCTCTTGAAGTAGTTCTCCAGGGCGCGCTGGAAGCCCTGCGCCTGGCCCAGCGAATGCGCGGCGTAGTCGGCGGTGGGATCGACCACCGCGTCCAGGACGAGTCGCCCGACATTCTTCGGGAACAAGTGGGCGTAGGTGCCGCCCAGTTCGGTGCCGTAGGAGAAGCCGAGGTAGTTCAGCTTGTCGTCGCCGAGGACCTGGCGCATCAGGTCCATGTCGCGGGCGGCGTTGGCCGTGCCGACATGCGGCAGCACCCGCCCGGACTTCTTGGCGCAGCCCGCGCCGAAGGCCTTGGCGTCGTCGAGGTACGCCTTCTCCTCCGCGGGTGTGTCGGGGGTGAAGTCCAGCCTGTGCGCTGCCTCGATCTCCTGATCGCCCCGGCAGGTCACCTCGGAGCTCTCCGCCACGCCGCGCGGATCGAAGCTGACCAGGTCGTAACGGCTGTGCAGCTTCTTGAACTGATCGGCCGAGCCCGGCAGTCCGGCGACACCCGAGCCGCCGGGACCGCCGAAGTTGAAGAGGAGTGAACCGATCCGCTTGGACCGGTCCTCGGCCTTCGAGCGGATCAGAGCGATCCCGATCGTCTCGCCCGTCGGCTTCTTGTAGTCGAGCGGGGCCTTGAGCCGGGCGCACTGCCACTCATGGCCCGGCGCCTTCGCGTAGCTGCCCTCCGCCTTCACGGGCGCCGCGCAGCGCTGCCAGTCGAGCTTCTGGCCGGTGAGGGTGGCGGGCAGGACCGGCTCGCTCGGCCTGCTCGGGGCGGCCTTGCCCGGGGCGGTCCGGGCGGCCGAGGGCTTGGCGGTGTTCTTGCCGTCGCCCCCTGCCGCGTCCGTACCGCTGTCACAGCCGGTGATGGCGCCGGCCGCCAGCACCGCCGCAGCGGCCAGGGCCCCCGCCCGTACCCGCGTCGTCATGGATGCCCCCCCCGGGCTTCGAAGATAGTTTCGACATCCTATGCGGGCCTACTGACACACCGTTCCGGCGGCGGGAGCCTTGCCGTCCAGGAGGTAGGTGTTCACTGCCTTCTGCACACACTTGTTGCCGCTGTTGTACGCGCCGTGCCCCTCGCCCTTGTACGTGAGCTCGATGCCGACGCCCTTGCCGAGCGCGTCGGCCATCGCCTTCGTGCCCGGGTACGGCGTGGCCGGGTCACCGGTGTTGCCGACGAGGACGATGGGGGCAGAGCCCGGGGCGGAGACATCCGGCGTGCTCCACATGCCGGGCACCGGCCACTCACTGCAGCCCATCAGGCCCCAGCCCATGGTGTCGCCGAAGACCGGCGACGCCTCGCGGAATTGAGGCAGCTTCGCCCTGGCCTGGTCCAGGGTGAAGCGGTCCTTGTAGTCGACACAGTTGATGGCCGAGTTGGCCGCCTGGATATTGCTGTAGTCGCCGTTCTCGCTGCGTCCGTTCAAGGCGTCGGACAGTGCGAGCAGCAGCGCGCCGTTGCCTCCGTCGGCCTCATCGAGACCCTGCTCCAGCAACGGCCAGTACTCCGTGGAGTAGAGGGTCTGCGCGATGCCGTTGGTGGCTTCCGTCTGGGTCAGCTTCCGGTCGCCGCTGCCGGTGATCGGCTGCTTGTCGAGCTTCTTGAGGAGAGCGATGATCCAGTCCTGGATCTCCTGCGGTGTCGAGCCGGGGATGGGGCACTTGTCGCCCCGGGCCACGCAGTCCTTGGCCCAGTCGGTGAGGGCCAGTTGGAAGCCCTTGGCCTGGCCCAGCGCGCTCTGCTCCGAGGTCGCGGTCGGGTCGACGACGGCGTCGAGAACGGCTCGGCCCACGTTCTTCGGATACAAGTGCGCGTAGACGCCGCCGAGTTCGGTGCCGTACGAGATCCCGAAGTAGGAGAGCTTCTTGTCACCGAGGACCTGGCGCATCAGGTCCATGTCGCGGGCGGCATTGGTGGTGCCCACATACGGGAGCTCGTTGCCGGAGTTCTTCTTGCAGGCGTCCGCGAAGGACTTCAGATTCTCGACGAGGGTCTGCTCCTCGGCGGCGTCGTCGGGGGTCCAGTCCTGGGCGAAGTACGCGTCGAGCTGTCGGTCGTCCTTGCACTCCACGCCGACGCTGCGACCGACCCCGCGCGGGTCGAAGCTCACCAGGTCGTAGCGGGTGCGCAGGGTCTCGAAGTCCGCGGCGACGGAGGGCAGCGTGCTGACCCCGGAGCCGCCGGGACCACCGAAGTTGAAGATGAGGGAGCCGATCCGCTTGCTTTTGTCGAGCGCCTTGGCGCGAATCAGGGCCAGCTCGATGGTCTCGCCGTCCGGCTCGGCGTAGTCGAGCGGGACGTCCATGAAGGAGCACTCCCAGGTGGTGCCGCCGGGCAGCGGCGAGGGCTGGGTCCCGCCGCCCTCGGCCTCCGAGGGGGCCGGGCACTTCTGCCAGTCCAGGGTCTGTGAGGCGAGATCCTCCGTCCGGTCCTGCTCCGTCTTCTTGTCGCTGCTGTCGGAACAGCCGGCGGCCAGCAGTACGGTGGCGGAGGCGGCGAGTGCGACAGCGCGCAAGGCGGCGGAAGTGGTCGGCATGCCGTCATCGTCCGCCGCGAGCGCCCCGGCCGCGCGGGACGGCGGTCCATGCGGGTGGCGACGGAGCGTAGCCGCGGCAGGGCGGCCATGTGGGTGGCGACGGAGGGTTCGCGCGGCGGGTCGGCCGTGCGGGGACCGCCCGGCCCGGCTAGAGCGCGCCCTTGCGGGTGAGGTGGTTGAAGGCGAACCACCCCGGCAGTACGGGCAGCCAGAGCGTCATCATCCGGTACAGCAGGACCGCCGGCGCCGCGACCTCCTTCGGCACTCCGGCCAGGACCAGACCGAAGGTCAGCGCGCCCTCGACCGCGCCCACACCGCCCGGCGTCGGTGCCGCCGAGCCCAGTGCGTTGCCCGCCAGGAACACCACGGCGATGCTGGCGTAGCTCAGCGGCTGGTGGCCGTTGTCGAAGGCCCGGATCGACGCGTCCAGACACATCACGAACACACCGGTCAGCAGCAGCATCCCGCCGATGCCGGTGAGCAGCTTCCCCGGTCGCTGCAGTACGTCGAGCATGCGCGGCACCACACCGGCGAACAGCGAGCGCAGCCGCGTCGAGACGAACTTCCGCAGGAACGGGATCGCGGTCACCACCAGCACCAGCACGGCGACCGTCAGCAGACCCGCGATCACCGTCCTCGACGGCGTGAACGACGCCGTTCGCTCCGTACCGGTCAGATAGCCGAAGGAGAGCAGCAGCAGGATGTGTGCGCCGAGGCCGAACAGCTGTGAGGCGCCGACACTGGCCACGGCGAGACCGGGCCGTACGCCCGAGCGCTGGAGGAAGCGGGTGTTCAGCGCGACGCCGCCGACCGCCGCCGGGGCGACGATCTTGACGAAGGACCCGGCGACCTGCGCAACCACGGTCCGCAGGAAGCCGACCCGCTCCGGCACAAAGCCCAGCAGGCTCATCGCCGCCGCGAAGTAGCTGATCGCGGAGAAGGCGACGGCCACCACCACCCAGCGCCAGTCGGCCTGCCGGAAGACCGTGCCGAAGTCGATGCCGGCGAGCTGCGAGAGCAGGAAGTACGCGGCGACCGCGCCGGCGATGAAGCTGATGAGCGTACGCGGTCTGATCCGCTCGAGACGGACCGGCTCGACCGGTGCCTGTGGTCTGATCAGCAGCACCTGCCGACGGATCTGGGAGAGCAGATCCTCCTCGCGCGCCTCGTCCATGGCTTCGTCCATGGCCTTCTTGTCGGCCTGCTTCTCCGCCCGTTCCGACTTGCGTGCGGCCTTGCGGTCGTCGGCCGACGCTTCCTCCGCCGCCTCTTCCGTACGAGCCCGCTTGGTGGCGGCGGACGCCTCGAGCACCGCATCCCGCTCGCGCTGCGACCGCTCGCGGGCCAGCTTGCGCAGTGTCGCCCGGGTGGAGCGGCTCAGCGCGATCGGCTGGAGCAGCGGCAGACAGTCGGCGATCGCGTCCGGACCGAGCACCTCGACCGCGGTGGCCACCGCACGCGCGGCACCCACCCGCAGCCCGATCGTGGTGAGCAGCTGCGCGATGTCCATGCGCAGTACCACATCGCCCGCCGCGATCTCGCCGCCGCGCAGATCCGTCAGGATCACCTTGCCGGAACGATCCACCAGAATCGCGTCGCCGGTTAGTCTGCGGTGCGCGATACGCCGCGACTGGAGCGCCTTCACCTGCCGCCAGGCCCCGCGCACCACATCGTCGGTGATCTCGTCGTCCGTCAGGGAGTCCAGGGAACGGCCGCCCAGGTGCTCGTACACCAGCATCACGGCGTCCGGACCGAGTTCCGAGGTGGCGATCAGCTTGGGGGCGTTGGCTCCGGCGGCGATCGCCGCGTACGCCAGCAGCGCCTCCTGCTCCAGCGCCTGACGCAGCGACTGGATGGAGCGGCGGGTGGTGATGGAGCGCAGCGTCAGTCGGCGCCACACCCGGTAGAAGAAGCCCTGCGCCTGCTGCTCGCGGTCGACGACGGTGACATCGAGCGGCGCGCCCTCCTCCAGCGTGACCAGATAGCGGCGGCCGCGGTCGCCCTGCTCGGCGGAGTCGGGAACGTCCTCGGAGCGCATCGCGGTGACCGGGCGGAAACCGACATGGCGCAGACCCGCCAGCAGGGTCTGGCCGGTGGGCCGTACGTTCGGCGAGCCGACGGTGTACAGCGTGCCGTACGCGACGGTCCAGCCGAGCAGCACGGTGAGGATGATCGAGAACGGGGTGGTGTAACCGGCGACCAGCATCGCGAAGGCGTCGAGCAGCAGCACCACCCACAGCACCACGCGCCAGCGCGGCCGCCGGGCCATCCCCACTGCCGTCATATAGGCGATCACGGGCGCGAGATAGCCATGCACCGGATCGGTCAGCCCGCCGCCGCTCTGCGCCTGGGTCAGCGCGTCCTGGAGCGTGCCGGGCGCGGCCTTGGCGACCCAGAGATCGGTGGCGAGGGTGACGCCGTGCGCGAGGACGGCGGCGAGGACGCCGTCCGCGATCCGCAGCCCGTCCCGTTTGACCAGCCGCTCGATCGCGAAGGCGACGGGGACGAGCAGTACGGCGATGCTGGACGCCAGCCCGGCGATCTTGACCAGCAGGTCAGGGGCCTGCCCGGTGCCCTTGTTGATGTCCTGCTCGAGACCGGAGGTGGTGCCGTGGGCGAAGGCGGCGACGGCGAGCACCACGGCGATCGCCAGGATGCCGATGAGGAGCCGCAGCAGATCGGAGGGGCGGTGGACGCGGGCGGCGAGCAGTGGTTCGTCCCCGGATACCCGGTCGACGCTGGTCACGTCCGTGACGTCGGTCGCCCTGGTCGAACCGGTCGCCCCTTTCGCCGCGGTCGAATCGGCGGATCCTTTCGCCCCGGTCGCCCCGGTCGCATCGCTCGCGTCGCCCTGCGGAGCGGGCGCTTCCGGGTACGACTCGGACTCAGGGGTGCTTGCCGCCTTCGGAGGCTGCACGCCCTGCTCCTTCGCCGTCTCGGTCTCTTCTTGATCTCGTATCACCAGTCACCGCCCGCATGATGGTGGCACGACCGGACGGCAGAGGGGGGCATCAGGGTGCATCGCGGGGACTTGAGGCACGTGAGATACGCCCCTCTGCCTCTCCGGTCCCACTCCCTCCACTGTGCCTGCTGTCGGAGGCGTTGTCGGTGGCGTGCGGCAGGATGGGCCGGATGGACGAGCTGCCGGAGTACGCGGAGCGGGTGCTTGAGGTCGCCGAGCTGATCCCGCCCGGCCGGGTGATGACGTACGGAGATGTCGCGGAGTGGCTCGGGCAGGGCGGGCCGCGCCAGGTGGGCCGGGTGATGGCGCTGTACGGCGGCGCCGTGCCCTGGTGGCGTGTGGTGCGCTCGGACGGCACGCTGCTGCCCGGGCACGAGCTGCGCGCCCTGGCGCGGTACCGCACGGAGGGCACGCCGCTGCGCGAGGCCTCGCGAAGTGCCGAAGGCCATGTGCCACGGCTCGACATGAAGCGCGCGCGATGGGACGGCGAAGGTGGTGCGGGCGGCAGCGCTCAGATATGACAGCTTCGGCCGATCGGTTGCACCAGGGGCGCGCCGGGGACTGTACGGCGTACGAAGACCGTACGGAGCCCCGGTGCGCGGCTGACTCACCGCGTCCCCGCCCCGCGCTGGCGTAGCGTCGTCGGCGCGCGGCACGAACCGTTCCACCCGCGGCACGAACCGCTCCATCACCACCAGCACACCCACCAGGACCGGCGATCCACGTGAGCTCCTCCTCCACCACCGGGCGTACGACGTACCAGCAACAGGTACGGCGGCGGACCTCGGGCGCGTACCGACTGGTGCGTACCCCGCCGGGCCCGGTGCATCCCCCTCTCCTGGACGCAACTCAGCGCGCGGTGGTTGACCACGGTCACGGTCCGTTGCTCGTTCTGGCAGGTCCGGGCACCGGCAAGACGACGACGCTGGTGGAGGCGGTGGCCGCGCGGGTCGCGAAGGGGGTGGATCCGGAGCGGATCCTGGTCCTCACGTTCAGCCGCAAGGCGGCGGTGGAGCTGCGGGACCGGATGGCGCTGCGGCTGGGTGGTGCGCAGGGGCCGCAGGCGACGACCTTCCACTCCTTCTGCTACGCACTGGTCCGCGCCCACCAGGACGCGGATCTGTTCTCCGAGCCCCTGCGGCTGCTGTCGGGTCCCGAGCAGGACGTCGCCGTACGCGAACTGCTGGCGGGCCAGCTCGGCCTGGAGGCCGAGGGGCTGGTGCGCAATCACTGGCCGGACGAGCTGCGGGCGTGCCTCACGACGCGCGGTTTCGCGGACGAGGTACGGGCGGTGCTGGCCCGGAGCCGGGAACTGGGCCTCGGCCCCGACTCCCTGGCCCGCTTCGCGGCCCGCACCGGCCGTCCCGACTGGGGGGCGGCCGCGTCTTTCCTTGCCGAGTATCTGGACGTCCTGGACATGCAAGGGGTCCTCGACTACGCGGAACTGGTGCACCGCGCGGTCCTGCTGGCCGAACGGACCGGGTCCCCGTACGACGTGCCGCACCCCTCGTCCCTCTTCCCGTACGACGCGGTGTTCGTGGACGAGTACCAGGACACGGACCCGGCCCAGGTGCGGCTGCTCCAGGCGCTGGCCGGCCAGGGCCGGACGCTGGTCGCCTTCGGCGACCCGGACCAGTCGATCTACGCCTTCCGCGGCGCGGACGTGAACGGCATTCTCGACTTCCCGGACGCCTTCCGGCACGCGGACGGCAGACCCTCTCAGGTGTCGGTCCTGACCACGTCGCGTCGCAGCGGGTCGGGTCTCCTGGCGGCGACCCGGCTGCTGACCCGGCGGATGCCACTGCCCCGCCTCCCGTCGGAGAAGGCCCGCGCCCACCGGGAGCCGGCGCCGGTCCGCGAGGGCGGGCAGGTGGAGACGTACACCTTCCCGACGGCGTCCACGGAACTCGACAACATCGCCGACATCCTCCGCCGCGCCCATCTGGAGGAGGGCGTCCCGTGGAACGACATGGCGGTCCTGGTCCGCGCGGGTGGCCGCACCATCCCCTCGGTCCGCCGCGCGCTGACGTCGGCGGGCGTCCCGCTGGAGATCGACGGCGACGACGTCCCACTGCGCCACGAACCGGCCGTATCGCCGCTACTGACGGCCCTGCGCACGGCGGCAACGGCCGCGCTGCGGGGCCCGGCGGGACCGCGGGAGGGGACTGCGGAGTCCTCCGGTTCCGCCGGGGCACCACCGGCGGATGCGGATGCGGCACCGGATGCGGGTTCGGCACCGGATGCGGATGCGGCGCCGGGTGCCGAGGCGTCGGAAACCGGGACCCCCACCGCCTGGCTCACCACCGAGACCGCTCTCACCCTGCTCACCTCGCCCCTCGGCGGGATGGACGCCGCCGACCTCCGGCGGCTCGGCCGCGCCCTCCGGGACGAGGAGCGTGCCGGTGGCAACCGCGTACCACCGCCCTCCGACCAGCTCCTCGCCCGCGCACTTGCCGAGCCCGAGCGCCTCGTCGCGCACGACCCCGCGTACGCCCGCGGCGCCCAGCGGCTCGGCGCACTCCTGCGCAAGGCGCGCGAGCTTCTCGAAGGCGGCGGCACCGCCGAAGAGGCCCTCTGGGAGCTCTGGGACGGCACCCCCTGGCCGCAGCGACTCGAGCGCGCAGCTCTCCGCGGCGGCGCGGCCGGCCGTAACGCCGACCGCGACCTCGACGCCGTCTGCGCCCTCTTCGACACCGCGGCCCGTGCCGAAGAGCGCACCGGCGGTCGCGGCGCCCTCAACTTCCTCGAAGAGGTCGAGGCCCAGGACATCGCCGCCGACACCCTCGCCAAGAGAAGCGTGCGCCCCGATGCCGTACGCCTGATGACCGCCCACCGTTCCAAGGGCCTCGAGTGGAGCCTGGTCGTCGTCGCCGGTGTGCAGGAGGGCCTGTGGCCGGACCTCCGCCGCCGCGGCTCGCTCCTCGAGGCCGACCGCATCGGTCACGACGGCCTCGCCGAGCCGCTCACCCCCGGCGCCCTCCTCGCCGAGGAGCGCCGGCTCTTCTACGTCGCCGCCACCCGCGCCCGCGACCGCCTCGTCGTCACTGCCGTCAAGGCCCCCGCCGACGACGGCGACCAGCCATCCCGCTTCCTCACCGAGCTCGGCGTGGAGCCCAAGGACATCACCGGCCGCCCGCGCCGCCCCCTCGCCGTCGCCGCGCTCGTTGCCGAGCTGCGCGCCACCACCGTCGACCCGCAGGCGACGGACGCGCTGCGGGACGCCGCCGCCCGCCGCCTCGCCCGCCTTGCCGCGCTCACCGACGACGAGGGCCAGCCGCTCGTACCGGCCGCGCACCCCTACCGCTGGTGGGGCCTGTACGAGCCGACGCAGAGCCAGATCCCGCTCCGGGACCGGAACCAGCCCGTCACCCTCTCAGGCAGCGCACTGGACCAGCTCGCCAACACCTGCGCGCTCCAGTGGTTCCTCGGGCGCGAGGTCAAGGCGGAAGCACCCGCCACCGCCGCCCAGGGCTTCGGCAACGTCGTCCACGTACTCGCGGACGAGGTCGCCTCCGGGCAGACCCCCGCCGACCTCGCCGTTCTCATGGAGCGCCTCGACTCGGTCTGGAACGCGCTCGTCTTCGACGCTCCCTGGAAGTCGCAGCAGGAGAAGGAGCACGCGCGCGTGGCGCTCGAACGCTTCCTGCGCTGGCACGTCATGGACCGCGGCGGTCGCGGCGGCCGCGCCCCCGCCGCCACCGAGCACGACTTCGACGTGACGCTCGAGGCGGGGGAGTACGAGGTACGGATCCGGGGCTCCATGGACCGCGTCGAGGAGGACGCCGAAGGACGCGCGTACGTCGTCGACTTCAAGACCGGCAAGCAGACACCCACCAGGGACGAGGTCGCTGCCCACCCCCAACTCGCCGTCTACCAGCTGGCGGTGCGCGAAGGGGCGCTCGACGAGGCCTTCGACGGCCGTCGCCCGGAACCCGGCGGCGCCGAACTCGTACAGCTGCGCCAGCCCGCCGCCAGGAAGGACGGCGGCGACGAGCTCCCCAGGATCCAGGCCCAGGAACCCCTGAGCGGCGCATGGGTCGGTGATCTGCTCGCCACCGCCGCCGGACGCGTACTCGACGAGCGCTTCACCCCGTCCACCGGGCAGCACTGCACCCACTGCACCTTCCGTGCCTCGTGCAGCGCACAGCCGGAGGGACGCCAAATCGTCGAGTGACCGCCGCCGACGGTCGGTGTTGTGGTCCATGTGGTCCACCTCACGTCGGCTCCCTGCATCCAAATGACGTCCGCGACAGTCGCATAAAGGTGCGATAAGCAGGATCTACAGGGAGAGACACATGGCAGCCAATCGGAAGTTCCTGGTTTCGGCGATGGTCTGTGCGACCGCGATCGCCGGACTGGCGGGCTGCTCCAAGGACACCAAGGCCAAGGGCGACTCCGAGGAGAAGGTGAAGGAGCCGGCGGCCGCCACGACCTCGAAGGCTCCGGTGGACCCGTTCGCCGGCCTCACCGCCGACCAGATCGGCGACAAGGCCCTCACGGCCACGAAGGCCGCCCAGTCCATCCGGATGGCGGGCCAGATCAAGAGCGACGGCGAGCAGCTGACCGTCGACTTCGCGGTCGACACCAAGGGTGCCTGCACGGGCAAGATGGGCGTGAAGGCCGGCAACGCCGAGCTCCTCCAGGCCAACAAGGTCCTGTACATGAAGGGTGACGAGAAGTTCTGGCGCGCCTCGATGAGCGAGGACGGCTCGTCCGGCAAGGAGACCGACAGCGTCGTCGAGCTGATGAAGGGCCGCTGGATGAAGATGCCGGCGGGCAGCTCCGGCGACATGGACGGTGTCTGCGACCTCAAGGCGATGATCGCCGACATGGACAAGGACAAGTCGGAGCGCAAGGGCATGACCAAGGGCCCCGACGCCGAGGTCGACGGTCAGGCCACGGCGACCGTGGTGAAGAAGGCGGCCAATGGCGAGACGACGACCATGTACGTGGCCAAGGAGGGTGAGCCCTACCTGCTCAAGGTCGTCAAGGTCGGCGGCGACGAGCCCGGCACGATGGTCTTCAGCGACTACAACAAGCCGGTGAATGCCGTGGCTCCGCCGGCCGACCAGGTCGTCGACCTGGAGAAGCTGGGCGCGGGCTCCGGCAACGGAGCCTGACGCGGTTGAGGCCGAGGGGGACCACCGCTGTCAGTGGTCCCCATTAGCCTCTCTGAGGTGACCGCACGCATCACCGACCCCGAGCAGCTCAACGAGCTCCTCGGTATCCCCTTCACCCCGGAGCAGACGGCCTGCATCACCGCGCCGCCCGCCCCGCAGGTCATCGTGGCCGGAGCCGGTTCGGGGAAGACAACGGTGATGGCGGCGCGGGTGGTGTGGCTCGTCGGGACCGGCCAGGTCGCGCCGGAGCAGGTCCTCGGCCTCACCTTCACCAACAAGGCCGCGGGCGAGCTCGCCGAGCGCGTCCGCAAAGCTCTCGTACGGGCCGGGGTGACGGACCCCGACGCCATCGACCCCGACAACCCGCCGGGCGAGCCCCGTATCTCCACGTACCACGCCTTCGCCGGACAGCTCCTCACCGACCACGGACTGCGCATAGGCCTGGAGCCGACCGCGCGTCTGCTCGCCGACGCCACCCGCTACCAGCTCGCCGCCCGTGTGCTGCGCGAGGCGCCGGGGCCGTACCCCTCGCTGACCAAGTCCTTCCCGTCCCTGGTGAGCGACCTGCTGGCACTCGACGCGGAGCTCGCGGAGCATCTCGTACTGCCCGAGCAGCTCGGCGCGTACGACTCCGAGCTGCTGAGCACGCTGGAGAGCGCCCGGCTCAGCAACGCCGAGCTGCGCAAGGTCCCCGAGGCGGCCGCCGCACGCCGTGAGCTGCTCGAACTGACCGTCCGCTACCGCGAGGCCAAACGAGCCCGCGACCTCCTCGACTTCGGCGACCAGATCGCCCTCTCGGCCGAGCTCGCGCTCACCAGGCCCGAGGTCGGCACCATCCTGCGGGACGAATTCCGGGTCGTCCTCCTCGATGAGTACCAGGACACGTCCGTGGCTCAACGGCTGCTGCTGTCCGGCCTGTTCGGGCAGGGCACCGGCCATGCCGTGACCGCGGTCGGCGACCCCTGCCAGGCGATCTACGGCTGGCGCGGCGCCTCCGTGGCCAACCTGGACGACTTCCCTGCGCACTTCGCGTACGCCGACGGCCGCCCCGCGACCCGCTTCTCGCTCAGCGAGAACCGCCGCAGCGGCGGCCGCCTCCTCGACCTCGCCAACGGCCTCGCCGAGCCTCTGCGTGCCATGCACGAGGGCGTCGAGGCGCTGCGGCCCGCCCCCGGCGCCGAGCGCGACGGCATCGTCCGCTGCGCCCTGCTGCCCACGCACGCGGAGGAGATCGAGTGGCTCGCCGACTCCATCGCCCACCTCGTGCGTACAGGCAAGGAGCCCGGCGAGATCGCCGTCCTGTGCCGTACGGCGGGCGACTTCGCCGAGATCCAGGGCGCGCTGGTTGCCAGGGACGTCCCGGTCGAGGTCGTCGGCCTGTCCGGGCTGCTGCACCTCCCCGAGGTCGCCGACCTGGTCGCGATGTGCGAGGTCCTGCAGGATCCGGGCGCCAATGCCTCTCTCGTACGTCTGCTCACCGGACCGCGCTGGCGGATCGGCCCGCGCGACCTGGCGCTGCTGGGCCGCCGGGCCCGGCTGCTGGTCCACCGCACCTCGTCCGACGAGAAGGACCCGGACGAGCGACTGGCCGCCGCCGTCGAGGGCACCGACCCGGCCGAGGTCATCTCGCTCGCCGACGCGCTCGACACATTCCTGGAGTCGGCCGGCGGGGAGGACGACGGCCTGCCCTTCTCCGCGGAGGCCCGGGTCCGCTTCGCCCGCCTCGCCGCCGAACTGCGCGACCTGCGCCGTTCGCTCGCCGACCCCTTGATGGACGTACTGCACCGGGTCCTGACCACCACCGGCCTCGAGGTCGAACTCTCCGCCTCACCGCACGCCCTGGCCGCCCGCCGCCGCGAGACTCTGGCCAACTTCCTTGACACGGCGGCCGGATTCGCGGCGCTGGACGGGGAGGCGACGCTGCTCGCCTTCCTCGCCTTCCTGCGTACCGCCGCGCAGTACGAGAAGGGCCTGGACAACGCCCTGCCGGGAGGCGAGAACACGGTCAAGGTCCTGACGGCCCACAAGTCCAAGGGCCTGGAGTGGGATGTCGTGGCGGTCCCTGGCCTGGTCGCCAAACACTTCCCGAACGACCAGGCGCGCGAGGCCTGGACCTCCCAGTCCAAGGTCCTCCCGCATGCGCTGCGGGGCGACGCGACGACCCTCCCGGACGTCCCGTCCTGGGATGCGAAGGGGCTCAGGTCCTTCAAGGAGTCGATGAAGGACCACCAGCACACCGAGGAACTGCGCCTCGGCTACGTCACGTTCACCCGCCCCCGCTCGCTGCTCCTCGGCTCGGCCCACTGGTGGGGCCCGACCCAGAAGCGCCGACGCGGCCCTTCGGCGTTCCTCCAGGCGCTGTACGACCACTGCGCGGAGGGCTTCGGCGAGATCGAGGTCTGGGCGGACGAGCCGGAGGAAGACGCGGAGAACCCGTCGCTGCACACGACGACGGCGTCGCAGGCCTGGCCGCTCCCTCTGGACGCCGCATCCCTGACCCGCCGCCGCGCCGCGGCGGACACGGTGCTCTCCTATCTGGCCAATGCGTCGGCGGATGCCTTTGAGGAACCCCCGCCGCCGGACGAGCCCCTGGACGAGCCCCTGGACGGGCCGCCGGACGGGCCCCCGGGCGAGCCCCTGGACCGCGACCCCGTGGATCTGCCGGACGGGGACGACTGGGACGACTGGGAGCCGGAGCCGTTCCGGGAGGGCGACGACGACCACGGTCATGAGCCGGACCCGTGGCACGACACCGTTGTCCCGGCTCAGAGGGGCCACCGCGAAGCCGGCGCCGGGGGTGTGGGGACGTCAGCTCCCATGTCCACCACCACTGGGGGGCCTGGGGGCCTTCCCCCGGTTTCGGGAAGGGGCGGGGTGGGGGACATCCCCCCGCACCCCGAAGACGCCCGCACCATCGCCTCCTGGGACCGGGACCTCGACGCCCTCGCCGGCGAGCTCCGCCGCACCCGCGCCACCGTCCGTGACGTCCTCGTACCGCCCTCCCTCTCCGCCTCGCAGCTGCTGCGCATCGCCGCCGACCCCGACGGCTTCGCCCAGGAGCTGGCCCGCCCCATGCCGCGCCCCCCGCAGCCCGCCGCCCGCCGCGGCACCAGGTTCCACGCCTGGGTGGAGTCGCGGTTCGAGGAGCTCCCGCTGCCGATGCTCGGCCCCGACGAGCTTCCCGGCGGCGACGCGGAGGACCCCGAGATCGCGGACGAGCACGACCTCGCCGCGCTCAAGGAGGCCTTCGAGCGCACCCCGTACGCCCACCGCACCCCGTACCGCGTCGAGGCTCCGTTCCAGCTCACCCTCGCCGGCCGTGTCATCCGGGGCCGTATCGACGCCGTCTACCGAACCGACCCGGGCGACGGCGACGGCAAGGGAAACGGCAACGGCGTCGACGGCGAGCCGCACATATACGGCAAGGCGCACACGGACGGCGTGCCGCACACAGACGGCGTGCCGCACAGGTACGAAATCGTCGACTGGAAAACCAGCCGCACCCGCACCGCCGACCCTCTCCAGCTCGCCGTCTACCGCCTTGCCTGGGCCGAGCAGCACGACCTCCCCCTCGAAGCCGTCAACGCCGCGTTCATCTACGTACGCAGCGGAGAGATCGTCCGCCCCGGCGCCCTCCCCGGCCGAGCCGAGCTGGAGCGCATCCTGCTGGGCGAGACGGCCGGTGGGACAGCCACCGGAGCCCGTTAGGCTCAAGTGCATGAGCGACACCCCGGACAGCGCCGTCCGTACGTACATCAATCAGCACAGCGCCGCCTTCCTCGACGACCTCGCCGACTGGCTGCGCATCCCGTCCGTATCGGCCCAGCCCGACCATGACGCGGACGTACGGCGCAGCGCCGACTGGCTCGCGGCCAAACTCAAGGAGACCGGCTTCCCGGTCGTCGAGGTCTGGCCCACGCCCGGCGCCCCCGCGGTCTTCGCCGAGTGGCCGTCCGGCGAACCGGACGCGCCCACCGTCCTGGTCTACGGCCACCACGACGTCCAGCCCGCCGCCCGTGAGGACGGCTGGCACACCGACCCGTTCGAGCCGCAGATCGTCGACGGCCGGATGTACGGCCGCGGCGCGGCGGACGACAAGGGCCAGGTCTTCTTCCACACCCTGGGCGTACGGGCCCATCTCGCCGCCACCGGCCGCACCGCCCCCGCGGTCAATCTCAAGCTGCTGATCGAGGGCGAGGAGGAGTCCGGCTCCCCGAACTTCCGCGCTCTCGTCGAGACCGCCGCCGCCCGCCTCGCCGCCGACGCGGTGATCGTGTCCGACACCGGTATGTGGTCCGAGACGACCCCCACCGTCTGCACCGGCATGCGTGGCCTCGCGGACTGCGAGATCGCGCTGTACGGCCCCGACCAGGACATCCACTCCGGTTCGTTCGGCGGCGCCGTGCCCAATCCGGCCACCGTCGCCGCCCGCCTCGTCGCCGCACTGCACGACGATGACGAACACGTCACGATCCCCGGCTTCTACGACGGCATCGCGCCGCTCACCGACGCGGAGCGCGAACTCTTCGCCGAGCTTCCCTTCGACGAGGCATCGTGGCTGAACACCGCCAAGTCGCACGGCACCCTCGGCGAGGCCGGCTACTCCACCCTGGAGCGCATCTGGGCCCGCCCGACCGCCGAACTCAACGGCATCGGCGGCGGTTACCAAGGCCCCGGCGGCAAGACGATCATTCCGTCCTCCGCCCAGCTGAAGCTCACGTTCCGCCTTGTCGCGGGCCAGGAACCGGAGAAGGTGGAGCAGGCCATCGGCGACTGGGTCGCGGCCCGCATCCCGGCGGGCATCCGCCATGAGGTCACCTTCGCGGCGTCGACCCGCCCCTGTCTGACCCCGCTGGACCACCCCGCGCTGCAGTCGGTCGTACGAGCCATGGGCCGCGCCTTCGACGGACAGAAGATCCGCTTCACCCGCGAGGGCGGCTCCGGCCCCGCAGCCGACCTCCAGGACGTGCTGGACGCTCCCGTCCTCTTCCTGGGCATCTCCGTACCGTCCGACGGCTGGCACGCGCCCAACGAAAAGGTCGAACTGGACCTGCTCCTCAAGGGCGTGGAGACGACCGCCCACCTGTGGGGCGACCTCGCCGCCGCACTCCGCTGACCTGAACCCAATCCACCCGGGGGAGTTGGAAATAACTGTGAGAACCATCAGTAACGGCACCACACACCGCTCGATCGGACTCACCGCGCCGAGCGGTATCGACCGCGAGGCGCACCACCGCCTCGACGAGGCATGGCTGGCGGCGGCGTGGAGCCACCCGTCGACCCGGGTCTTCGTGGTCTCCGGCGGTCAGGCGCTGATCGACGACACCCCCGACGGCCGCACCGAACTCGTCATGACGCCCGCTTTCGAGGCTCCTGTCACCGAGACCCACCGCTACTTCCTGGGGACGGACGAGGAGGGGGTGCGCTACTTCGCGCTCCAGAAGGACGCCCTGCCGGGACGTATGGACCAGTCGGCCCGCCCGGCCGGACTGCGGGAAGCCGGACTGCTGCTCTCGCAGCGCGACGCCGGCCTGCTGGTGCATGCGGTCGCGCTGGAGAACTGGCAGCGGCTGCACCGTTTCTGCTCACGCTGCGGCGAGCGCACGGTCATCGCGGCCGCGGGCCACATCCGGCGCTGCCAGGCTTGCGGAGCGGAGCACTACCCCCGTACCGACCCTGCTGTGATCATGCTCGTCACCGACGAGGAGGACCGCGCGCTGCTGGGCCGACAGGTGCACTGGCCGGAGGGTCGCTTCTCGACGCTCGCCGGCTTCGTGGAGCCCGGCGAGTCGATCGAGCAGTCCGTGCGCCGCGAGGTCTGGGAGGAGGCGGGCGTCACGGTCGGCGATGTCGAGTACATCGCCAGCCAGCCCTGGCCGTTCCCGTCCAGCCTGATGCTGGGCTTCATGGCGCGGGCGACGTCCTCCGAGATCAATGTGGACGGCGAAGAGATCCACGAGGCGCGCTGGTTCTCCCGGGAAGACCTGCGGGCCGCATTCGAGTCCGGGGAGGTGCTGCCTCCCTACGGGATCTCGATTGCGGCCCGTCTCATCGAGCTCTGGTACGGCAAGCCGCTGCCGAAGCCCGGAGATGTCGCCTAGCCGACCGGCCGGGCTCTCTGCCCACCTGCTCGGACGGTCTGTCTGCTCAGACGCTGATCTTCTGCTTGACCTGGGCCAGCGAGGGGTTGGTCAGCGTCGAACCGTCCGCGAAGAGCACGGTCGGAACGGTCTGGTTACCCCCGTTGGCCTTCTCGACGAAGGCCGCGGAGTGCGGGTCCTGCTCGATGTTGATCTCGGTGTACGCGATGCCCTCGCGGTCCATCTGGCTCTTCAGCCGACGGCAGTAGCCGCACCACGTCGTGCTGTACATCGTCACAGTCCCCTGCATCGTCCCTGCGCTCCTCTGTTCGTCCCGCCAGATCTCGCCGGATCTCGCTCGATGCGTGTTCGCACCGCGTAAGTGAACGTACGTGACCTGGCCACCATTCCCGCATTAGTACGACTGCTCTTGCCCCCCTGTGGACAACGGCCGCACCCATCTCCGCCGACCTGGCAGCATGGCGGTGTGACAGCAGCAACGCACTCCTCTCTTTTCCCACAGGTCCCCGAGTCGGCGGACGCGGTGCTCGACGGGCTCGACCCCGAGCAGCGCGAGGTCGCGACGGCCCTGCACGGTCCGGTGTGCGTGCTGGCAGGAGCCGGCACGGGCAAGACGCGCGCGATCACCCACCGCATCGCGTACGGCGTCCGCGCGGGGATACTCCAGCCCGCCAGTGTGCTGGCCGTCACCTTCACCAACCGCGCCGCGGGCGAGATGCGTGGGCGGCTGCGGCAGCTCGGCGCGGGCGGCGTCCAGGCGCGTACGTTCCACTCCGCCGCGCTGCGCCAGCTCCAGTACTTCTGGCCGAAAGTCGTCGGTGGCGAGCTGCCCCGCCTCCTCGAGCGCAAGATCCAGCTGGTCGCCGAGGCCGCCGCCCGTTGCCGTATCCGGCTCGACCGCAATGAGCTGCGCGACGTCACGAGCGAGATCGAGTGGGCCAAGGTCACCCAGACCGTGCCCGCCGACTACCCGGCCGCGGTCGCCAAGTCGCACCGCGACGCCCCGCGCGATCCGGCCGAGATCAGCCAGGTCTACGGGATGTACGAGCAGCTCAAGCGCGACCGCTCGGTGATCGACTTCGAGGATGTGCTGCTGCTCACGGTCGGCATCCTCCAGGACCGGCATGACATCGCCGACCAGATCCGCCGCCAGTACCACCACTTCGTGGTGGACGAGTACCAGGACGTCAGCCCGCTCCAGCAGAGGCTCCTCGACCTGTGGCTCGGCGACCGCGACAGCCTCTGCGTTGTCGGCGACGCCAGCCAGACGATCTACTCCTTCACCGGCGCCACCCCCGACCATCTGCTGAACTTCCGCACCCGCCACCCCGGCGCGACCATGGTCAAGCTGGTCCGCGACTACCGCTCCACGCCCCAGGTCGTCCATCTGGCCAACGGTCTGCTCAGCCAGGCGCACGGCCGGGCCGCCGAGCACCGACTCGAACTGATCTCTCAGCGCGAGGCCGGCCCCGAGCCCGCCTACACGGAGTACGCGGACGAGCCGGCCGAGGCCGAGGGCACCGCCCGCCGTATCCGCGATCTCATCGCCTCGGGCGTCCCGGCCGGCGAGATCGCCGTGCTCTACCGGATCAACGCCCAGTCGGAGGTCTACGAGCAGGCGCTGGCCGACGCCGGAGTGCCCTACCAGCTGCGCGGCGCCGAGCGCTTCTTCGACCGGCCCGAGGTACGGGAAGCGGGAGTGGCCCTGCGCGGTGCTGCCCGCGCCGGTGGCAACGACTCGCTGCTCGACGACGCCGAGGGCCTGCCCGCTCAGGTCCGGGCAGTGCTCTCCACCAAGGGCTGGACCACCGAACCACCTGCCGGATCGGGAGCGGTGCGCGACCGCTGGGAGTCCCTGGCCGCGCTGGTCCGCCTCGCCGAGGACTACGTACGGGTCAAGCCCGAGGCGACCCTCGCCGATCTGGTGGCCGAGCTGGACGAGCGCGCCGCTGCCCAGCACGCCCCCACCGTCCAGGGCGTCACTCTTGCCTCGCTCCACTCGGCGAAGGGCCTGGAGTGGGACGCCGTGTTCCTGGTCGGTCTCACCGAGGGCATGATGCCCATCACCTACGCCAAGACGGACGATCAGGTCGAGGAGGAGCGCCGACTGCTCTACGTCGGCGTCACCCGCGCCCGTCTCCATCTCTCCCTGTCCTGGGCGCTGTCCCGCTCGCCCGGGGGCCGCGCCTCGCGCCGCCCCACCCGGTTCCTGAACGGGATGCGTCCCGGCTCGGCGGCCCCCGGCGCCCCCGGCGCCCGCGGCGCGGGCGGCGCCGGTGGCATCGAGCGCGGCAGCGGCAGTCGGCGCAAGCGGCGCGGGCCCGTCCTGTGCCGCGTCTGCGGCAAGACGCTCACCGACGCGGGCGAGATGAAACTGATGCGTTGTGAGGACTGCCCCTCCGACATGGACGAGGCGCTGTACGAGCGCTTGCGTGAGTGGCGCTCGGGGCAGGCGAAGGAGCTGGGCCAGCCCGCGTACTGCGTGTTCACCGACAAGACGCTGATGGCGATCGCCGAGGCCGTGCCGGACAGTGAGGGCGAGCTGGCCGGGATCTCCGGGGTCGGCGGTCGCAAGCTCGAGCGCTTCGGAGCCGATGTGCTGACCATCTGCGCAGGTCAGGAGGTTGGAGGAGACGACGAGGAGGACTGATACAAACTCGTCGAAAAAATAGTTTGCGCCCGCCCCAGCAATCCCCATAGGTTCTTAACCACGGGAACAGCGAGCTTCTCTGAAGCCCTGTCCTCGTGCTGTACTTATCCGAATACGCGCGATCGGCCCCGGCCGGTCCTCTAGACGCCGAGAGGAGGCGATTCCAGTGATCAGCATCAAGACCAGCTTCGTCAGCACCGCCAAAATGACCGATCGCTCGGTCGCCTCCGCCTGCTCGCTCGGCTTCTCCGCGGCGTTCAACGGCACCGGTGTGTCCGGCATTTCTGCCGCGCTTCCTGTGGTCGGCCTGGGCGGTCTCCCCGTCCTGGAGCGCAATGAACGACCGACCAAGGCACTGGAAGCAGGAGTAGCAGCGGCAAAGGCTCGGGCCTATGCCTCTGCGGCAGCCGGTGCCGAAACCCAGAAGCAGACGAAGCAGCACCGCACGACGCAGCACCACACGATGTGGGCCTTCCGTGGGCTCGAACCCTGGAGTGATCCAGCCTGATCCAGAATCAGGCCGGCGCCTTCAGGGCCGCGGAACCCCACCCGGGATCCGCGGCCCTTCTGTTTTCCCTAAAGCGGGACGACAGGGCGAAGGGGCCTCGGGACACGCAACACCCGGTACCAGCCGCCACCCGGCCAACAGGCCGGAACGACCAGACGAGGAACGACACCACCGTGCAACTCGAAGCGCACGCCCCGTCCGTACCGCCTTCCGAGACGATCCCCCCGCCCGCCCTCACGGAGGACTCCACCTTGACTCCGCTCACTGCGCTCTCCGCGCTCGATGACGCCATCGAGGCCCTCGGCGTACCCGTCCCCTGCCGTTCCTACGACCCGGAGGTCTTCTTCGCCGAGTCGCCGGCTGATGTCGAGTACGCCAAGTCCCTCTGCCGTACCTGCCCGCTGATGGAGGCCTGCCTCGCGGGTGCCAAGGAGCGGCGTGAGCCGTGGGGCGTCTGGGGCGGCGAGCTCTTCGTCCAGGGCGTGGTCGTCGCCCGCAAGCGGCCGCGTGGTCGCCCGCGCAAGAACCCGGTTGCGGCATGAACGCCATCGGAACCATCGACCGCCCCGTCACGCACGATCCCCAGAAGCTGGCCCCAATGACCTCTTCCACGAGCGAGCCGTCAGGCTCCGCCACCCCAGCCGTCACCACCATCGGCGCGAACGCCTCGCGTCAGAACAGGACCCGTGAGATGCAACTCATCCCAGAAGCCATGGCGCGTGCGCATATGCACGAGCGCCTTCGGGAAGCCGACGCGGAACGCCTGGCCGTTCGCCTGGTCGCCGCCCGGCGGATGCAGCGCCGCGCCGAGCGTGTGTCGATGCGCGCCCGCCGCGCACTGGCCATGGCCGTCATGAACTGACCGCACAAGAACACTGCACGACAGACACTGACCCGCGGGGGCCGGTCCGAACGGACCGGCCCCCGCGGTGCGTTGTCCCGGGGGCCGGTCCCATACGGGGTTATCGTCACCAGGTGGACCAGCAGCAGACTTCTCATCCTGCACAGCCGGGTTCCGAGAGCATCGTGTGTTCCCACTGCGGCGCGATCGCCGAGGGACCACCGCCCACCTGGACCTGCTCCGTGGAGAACGGCAGCCGTCACTACTTCTGCGACGACTGCGCACGCGCCAACATCAGGGCGATCGAGGGCAGGCTCGACTCAGCCTGGTGGTGACGACCGGCGCGGCTGCGTGGCGCGGCGGCGGTCGCTCAGGCCTGAGCTCCGACCGCCGTGCTGTCCTCCTCGTCCTCCGGCAGGAACCCGGGGAGCCACGATTCGAGTTCGTCCCGCAGCCGCACGGTCGCGTTCAGCTGGCACAGCACCCCGATCGTGCTCAGCGTCACCCGGTGTATCAGCAGATACGACGGCGGCAGATTGAGCTGCTTGCCCAGCTGATGCGCGGGGGAGCGGATGTCGGCGATCCGGGCTGCCTGGTTGCGCATCCAGCCCCTGGTGAAGGTGAACTCCTCGGCCTCCGCCGGCTCGATGATCGGCAGCAGGTACTCCAGCACCGAGTCCGGGTCGAGCTCAATGGACTCCTTGACGAAGCCCGCCTCGCACAGCAGCTCGTAGACCGCCTCGGCTTCGCTCTCGAGTGTCATCCGCAGACAGTCGCCGATGGTCTGCGGCAGCCCGCCGGGCAGCCGGTCCACGGTGCCGAAGTCCAGCACGCCGAGCCGCCAGCCCTCGCCGTCCTCCTCCGGGAGCAGCCGGAAGTTCCCCGGGTGCGGATCCGCGTGCAGCAGTCCCGTACGGGCCGGGCCCGAGAAGAGGAATCGGGCCAGCAACTGCCCCGCGCGGTTCCGCTGCTCGGTCGTGCCGTCGGCGATCACCTCGGCCAGCGGTATCCCGTCGATCCACTCGGTCACCAGCACCTGGTCGCACTGGTGCACCACCTCGGGCACCAGCACATCGGGATCGTTCGCGAACTCCGCCGCATGCTCCCGCTGCGCCTGCGCCTCCAGCTCGTAGTCCAGCTCCTCCGACACCCGGTCGCGGAGCTCGGCGATCAGCGGCTTGATGTCCATCCCCGGAATCAGCGGCCCCAGCAGCCGGGCGAAGCGGCTGAGCTGCGTCAGGTCGGAGAGCAGAGCATCCCCCGCCCCCGGGTACTGCACCTTCACCGCGACCTCGCGCCCGTCGTGCCACACCGCCCGGTGTACCTGGCCGATGGACGCGGCGGCCGACGGCTTGTCCTCGAATTTCAGGAACAGCTCCCGCCACTCCTCGCCCAGCCGCTCGTCCAGAACCGAGTGGACCGTACGCGTCGGCATCGGGGGCGCCGCGTCCTGAAGCTTGGTCAGGGCCGCGCGATAGGGGCCCGCGATCTCCTCGGGGAGAGCCGACTCGAAGACGGACATGGCCTGCCCGAACTTCATCGCACCGCCCTTGAGCTCGCCGAGCACCTTGAACAGCTGCTCCGCCGTGCGCTGTTGCAGCTCCCGGGCCACGATCTCCGCGGACTTGCCGCCGATCCGCTTACCCAGACCCCAAGTGGCACGGCCCGCGATGCCCAGTGGCAGCGCGGCCAACTTGGCGGTCCGGGTGACCGCCTTCCGGGGAAGATCAGACATGCGCCCCTCCAAATCCCAGACTGCCGTGCCGCGTGTGCCGTACAGCATTGCTTCGTTGACGGCGGTTACCCGGCCATTGTCTCGTGCGGCGGCCCGATCCCCGAGGTGTGCTCCCTCTCACTCTTCCCATCCGCACTGCAGACACAGTCGAGGTGCGGGGTGACCGTCTCCGATCGCCAGTCAAGCAGAGGCAGTGAAGTCTCCCAGCGCGCCCCGGTACTCGCGGGCAGCTCCCCGTCGAGAAACGACAGCGCGTGCGCCGCCGTCATCCCTGCCACGGCCGTGGCAAGAGCGATATCGCAGGCCGGCACAGTTTTCCGGCGGCCCGAGCGCCACTGTGCCAGCAGCCTGGGCCGCGCCGGGTCGCGCTCCGCCCTGCTCAACTCCAGACACCCGGCACAGGCCGTACCGCCGGGCAGCACCAGCGGACCCACCACACCGGTCCCTTCGACAACTCCCGCATACAGATGGGGTGTCCCGGTGGCGATCCAGTCCTCGGCTGCGGCCGGATCGGGGGCATAGGCCGCCAGGCCGTCCCGTGGCGCGACGATGACAAGGGAGAGACCGGGCTCAGCGCACTCCGCGGCCCCTGCCGACTCGGCCGCGCGCGGCGGACGGCCGGGCGCGGACCGCCGCACCAGCTGCCGGGCCGCCGCGTCCCGCCGCTCACCGACCGCCTTCGTCGGCAGCCCGCCGGGCGCCACGTCCCACGGCTCAGTACATCCGCCGTCCAGCACATCCACCCGGCCCACACCGGCCGCCGAGAGCACCGCGGCTACCGTCGCACCGACCCGTCCCGCGCCCCGGACCTGGACACGTATGGCCCGCCGGGCTGCCAGGCGCCGTATCCCGCCGCCCGGTTCCGGATGGACCACGGAGAGCGACGCCAGGTCGGGGCGCAGCCGGTCAAGGGCGCCGACCCGTTTCCGTAGCGCATCGGCCGCCGGGCCGCCTGCCGTCGGATCGTCGAGCAGCCCCGCCGCCGTCAACCGGTTCACCAGAGCGTCCAATTGTCCTTCCGGCAGACCTATCGACCGCGCCTCCTGGCGCAGCCACGGCAACCCCCGCGTCCCGTCGAGCAGCTCGATCAGGGCACCTGTCGCGGTGTCCACCGGACCGACCATCACCGCATGCGCGGGTGTCGCCCCGAACTGCACGGTCTGTCGCTCTCGCCATGCCCGCCGCAAGGCAGGCTTCACCGTCGGATGCATATTCGCTTCCCCCGTTGATCCGTCGTCCGGCCTCTCCTCTGAACTGTTGTCAGAATGCCCGGCGGCGTCGACGAGTGTGAAAAGTTATCCACAGGTGCGGGCATTAGTCGTTCAAATGGTGCACGCCATGGAGTGGATCAAGCTCGAACCGTCCCGGAGGCGGGACTTCCTCCTCTGGCAGCGGGTAACGTCGGGGCGTGTCCGTCGACCCTTCCCCTCGCCTCGCTGGGGAGACCCCACCGCACAGCGCCGGAAGCCAACAGCGCAGCGCGACAAGCCACCCGCCCCGTGGATCGGGGACGAGTGCGGTCGAGGTCCGCAGGAGCGCCCGGCGCAGCAGAACGGTCTCGGCCTACCGGGAGGGTGACCGGACCATCGTCCTCATCCCCGCCAGGATGTCGGAGGCGGAGGAGCAGCGCTGGGTCAGCGTGATGCTCGACAAGCTCGCAGCGCAGGAGAGCAAGCGGATCCTCGGCGACACCGAACTGGCCGATCGTGCCGAGCGATTGTCCGCCCAGTACTTCGACGGACGCGCAAGACCGACATCCGTGCGATGGGTGACGAACCAGAACACCCGCTGGGGCTCCTGCACTCCGGCGGAGGGCAGCATCCGCCTGTCACACCGCCTGCAGGGGATGCCGGAGTATGTCGTCGACTACGTGCTCGTCCATGAGCTGGCCCATCTGCTGGTGCCCGGCCACGGCCCGCGGTTCTGGCGGCTGCTGGAGGCGTACCCCCGCACCGAGCGGGCCAAGGGTTATCTCGAAGGCGTCGTCGCAGCCGACCGGCTGCCGCATCTGCCCGCCGCACGCGGAGAGTGACCGGCGGGAGCGACCGCCGACGGTCCTGTACCGAATGTGTACCGGCTTGGCTCAATGTCGGCCCCAGCAGTTAGCCTGGCGCGACGCAGTCACATTTCGGGATGGGGGACGGTCGTTACGCATGGCCAGGGAATTCCAACGCGGCCACAAGGCCAAGATCAGTGATCTCACGCCGGGAACGGATCTGTACGTAGGTGTGCAGATCGCCGCTCCTGGGCTGACCTTCGACATCAGCTGCTTCGGACTCGACGCCAACGAGCAGCTTTCGGACGACCGGTACTTCATTTTCTTCAACCAGCCGAAGTCTCCCGAGGAGTCCATCCAGCTGCTCGGCGCGCAGTCCGGTGACACCGAGTCATTTCGCGTCACTCTGGACCGTATCCCGGCGAACATCCACCGACTCTCCTTCACCGCGACCATCGACGGTGCCGGGCAGATGTCTCAGGTCGGCCCCGGGTACATCCGTATCGTCGCGGGCGGCGAGGAGGTCGTCCGGTACGCCTTCAACGGTTCGGAGTTCTCCACCGAGCGCGCCGTGATGCTGGGCGACTTCTACCTGAAGGACGTGTGGCGCTTCGCCGCCGTCGGCCAGGGCTTCGACGGTGGTCTCGACGCGCTGCTGAAGAACTTCGGCGGCGAGGTCGCCGAGGAGCCACCGGCCGCGCAGCCACCGCAGGGTGCCGCGCCCTCGTTCGCGCCGCCCGCGCAGGCCACAGCGCCCGCCCCGGCGTTCGGCGCACCGCAGGCGCCTCAGATACCGCAGGCCCCTCAAGGACCGCAGCCGGCCCCCTCCTTCGGTGCTCCCGCAGTCCAGGCGCCCGCCCCTCAGCCGAACCCGCAGATGCATGCGGCGCCGACCATCGCGGCTCCGATGACCCCGCACGGCGGCACCGTACCCCCGCCGCCGGCTGCCCCGTCCCCGTACGGACAGCCGCCTCAGCAGCCGCAGTACGGCCAGGTCCCGGGGCAGATGCCGGGTCAGGTCCCGGGGCAGGCCCCGCAGCCGGGCGCGCCGTCGCCGTACGGACAGCAGGCCCCGTCCCCGTACGGACAGCAGCCTCCCGGCATGCCCCCCCAGGGCGTCCCGCAGGGCGTACCCCAGGGAGTCCCGCAGGCCGGCGCCGGCCTGCAGGCCGCCCTCCAGCCCTACCGCGAGACCCCCACCGGCCAGCGCTGGACCCCGCAGAACCAGCAGCTCATGCGGGTCGATCTGACCATGGGCGGCACGCCGGTCCTCGCCCGCCAGGGCAGCATGGTGATGTACCAGGGCAAGGTCGATTTCAGCTACAAGGGTGCTGGTTTCGCCGGCCGGATCGTCGGCAATGCGACCGGCCAGGAGATGCAGCTGATGCGCTGCAGCGGCCGCGGCCAGATCTTCCTCGCCGAGAACGGTGCTCATCTGCACTCCATCGAGCTGCAGGGCGACGGCATCTGCGTCTCCGCGGAGAACGTCCTCGCCTTCGACGAGTCGCTGCAGCACGAGGTGCGCAGGATCGAGGGTCACGGCATCCCCGGCGGCGCCCTGTTCACCATGATGTTCCAGGGCACCGGCACGGTCATCGTGAAGACCCACGGCATCCCCGTGGTCCTGCCGGTCACGCCGACGACGTTCGCCGACTGCAATGCGGTCGTCGCCTGGTCGGCCGCGTCCCAGGTGATCCTCTCCAGCCAGGTCAGGCTGCGCCGCAACGCGTACCCGGGACACAGCGGAGAGACCATCAACCTCCAGTTCCGGGGCGCCCCCGGCAACTTCATCGTCGTCCAGCCGTACGAGGTCTGAGGGAGCCCGAAGAATGAACCAGCAACTCGCGGGCTTCGCCCCGACCCCGATCGCGGCCCGGATGGAGAACCACGGCCGCTCCATGCTCAAGGTCGCCATGGCCACCGGCCAGGACCTGTACGCACGCACCGGCTCGATGGTCGCCTACGAAGGCTTCGTCCAGTACGAGCCGAACCCGCCCGCCGTCCGCCAGATCGCCTCCCAGTGGGTGACCGGCGAGGGCGCGCCCATCATGAAGTGCTCCGGAGACGGACTGCTCTACCTCGCCGACTACGGCGCGGACGTCGTCGTCATCAACCTCAACAACGACTCGCTCTCGGTCAACGGCACCAATCTGCTGGCCTTCGACGCGCACCTGCAGTGGGGCGTCCAGCGGGTCAAGGGCCTGGCCAAGTTCGCCGGCCAGGGCCTGTGGAACGTCGAGGTCGCGGGCACCGGCTGGGTGGCCCTCACCTCGCGCGGCACGCCGATCGTCGTCGACTGCGGCCGTGGCGAGGACGAGACGTATGTCGACCCGGACGCCCTCGTCGCCTGGTCCCCGAACCTCAAGGTGAAGGGCAAGCGCAGCTTCAAGGCCTCCTCGCTGATCGGGCGGGGCAGCGGAGAGGCCTACCAGATGGGCTTCTCGGGCCAGGGCATCGTCGTCGTACAGCCGAGTGAGGACAGTACCGACCGCCTGCGGATCCGGCACTGAGGGGGAGGAGTACACATCATGCAGAGTCCGCTCTTCAGCTACACCGAACAGCAGTCCCAGGACCGGTACATCGTGCAGAACCCGCAGCTGCTGCGGGTCTCGCTCACCGGCCATGACGACGTCCTCGCCCGCAAGGGCGCCATGGTCGCGTACCAGGGCCTGATGGACTTCGACGGCGAGTACCAGTCGAACAACCAGCGGCGAGCCCGTGCCAACACCGGTGAGGGCCTGGACCTGATGCGCTGCTCCGGGCAGGGCACGGTCTACCTTGCCAACCTCGCTCAGTACATCCATGTCGTGGACGTCGACCAGGACGGCATGACGGTCGACAGCGCCTATGTCCTGGCGCTCGACTCCACGCTGCACACCGAGGTCATCGCGGTGGACAGTCAGTACGGCATCTCCGGCTCCGGGAAGTACCAGCTCAATATCTCCGGCCGGGGCAAGGTCGCGCTGATGACCTCGGGCCAGCCGCTGATGATGCAGGTCACGCCGGACAAGTACGTCAATGTGGATGCCGACGCGATCGTCGCCTGGTCCTCCGCGCTGCGGGTGCAGATGCAGGCGCAGACACACTCCTCCGGCGTACGGCGGAGGCGCGGCAACACCGGCGAGGGCTGGGAGCTCAGCTTCCTCGGCCAGGGCTTCGCGCTGGTGCAGCCCAGTGAGGTCATGCCGCCGCAGAGTGCGGAGATCGGACAGGGCCTGCGCGCCCAGTACGGCATGGGCCAGCAAGGGGCCCACGCCCAGAACCAGAACAACGCCTGGAACTGACACGCACCAGGCACACAGGTAAGGGGCAGCCTCGAAAGAGGCCGCCCCTTACTCATGCCCCCTTACTCATGCCCGCTTACTCAAGCCTCGTGCTCATGCCTCGTACTCATGAACTGCTCGCGACAGCGTCGCGCGGGTACGCTCAAGCAGCCGTACGACCGACTCGTCGGTCACACCCGCCACCTCGTCGTACGTGAACCAGCGCAGATCCAGTGACTCCTCGCTGATCTCCTCGACCGCCCCGGCCGGAGCCAGCGCCGCGTACTGCACATCGAGATGCCAGTGGCAGGGCGCCGGAATCGCATGCCGGTCCAGCCGCACAGGACCACCGGGCAGCAGGGTCAGCCCCTGGATCCCGGACTCCTCCGTGGCTTCGCGCAGCGCGGCCAGAGCCAGTGTCGCGTCATCCGGTTCGCAGTGGCCGCCCATCTGCAGCCACATGCCGAGCTTCTTGTGCAGCGTCAGCAGCACCCGGCCGCGCTCCGCGTCGATCACCAGCGCGCTCGCCGTGACATGCCCGGCCTCGCAGGCCTTCCACATTCCGTCCGGGTGCGCCGCCAGATGGTCCAGATAGACCTGCCGCAGCTCCTCCTGGTCCTCATAGCTCTTCAGTACGAGTACGGCGTCGTCGTGCAGGCTCACTGGTCCTTGTCGCCCTCGTCGTCCTTGGTGCTCTTCTCGACGTCGTCCTTGTCGAGATTCGGCTTGCTGCCGCCGCCCGCGGCCTCACCGAGCATCTTGTCCAGCTCCGAGAAGTCGAGCTGCTCACGGTGAACGAAGCCGTCCGGATCGTCCAGGTCGGTGGCCGTCGGCAGCATGTCAGGGTGCTCCCACAGCCCGTCGCGCCCGTCCACGCCCCGTGCGTCGGTGAGCGAGGCCCACAGCCGCGAGGCGTCCCGGAGTCGGCGCGGACGCAGCTGAAGACCGATCAGCGTTGCGAATGTCTGCTCGGCGGGACCGCCGGAGGCCCGGCGCCTGCGCAGCGTCTCGCGCAGGGCGTCCGCCGACGTCAGACGGGTCGAGGCCGCCTCGTGCACCACCGCGTCGACCCAGCCCTCGACCAGCGCGAGCGCGGTCTCCAGACGGGCCAGCGCCGCCTTCTGCTCCGCGGTGTCCTCCGGCTGGAACATGCCCTGCTGGAGAGCGTCCTGCAGCTGCTCGGGATGCGCCGGGTCGAACTGGCCGACCACGTCCTCCAGCTTGCTCGTGTCGACCTTGATCCCGCGTGCGTACCCCTCGACCGCGCCGAACAGATGCGAGCGCAGCCACGGCACATGGGCGAAGAGCCGCTGGTGGGCGGCCTCGCGCAGGGCCAGATACAGCCGCACCTCTTCCTTCGGCACGCCGAGGTCCTTGCCGAACACCTCGATGTTCAACGGCAGCAGCGCGGCCTTGCCGGCCGGGCCGAGCGGCAGGCCGATATCGGTCGAGCCGACCACCTCGCCCGCGAGCACACCGACGGCCTGCCCGATCTGCTGGCCGAACATCGCGCCGCCCATGGAGCGCATCATTCCGATCAGCGGGCCCGCCATCGCCTGCATCTCCTCGGGCAGCACATCACCCATGGCCAGGCCGACACGCTCGGCGACCGGGTCGACGAGCTGCTGCCACGCCGGGAGCGTCGCCTCGACCCACTCGGCACGGCTCCACGCCACGGCGGTGTTCGCACCGGAGGGCAGCGAGGTCGCTCCGTCCAGCCACAGGTCGGCGAGCCGCAGGGCCTCCTCGACCGCGGTGCGCTCGGCCGGGCCCACGCTCTCGTCCTTGGTGCCGTCCGGTGTGCCCTGCGAGACCGTCTGACGCGCGATCTGCTTGGCCATGTCCCAGTTCACGGGACCGCCCTCGTAGCTCAGCATCTGGCCGAGCTGCTGGAAGGCCGCGCCCAGGTCGTTCGGGTTCAGCGAACCGAACATCGCGGCGAACGGATTGTCCCCGCCGCCCTCACCGGTACCGAACCCGAAAGGATTGGGCGGGAACTGCCCGCCGGAGCCCTGGCCACCTCCGGCGGGATCCTTCTTCTTGCCCTCGTCGCCGTTCTCCGGCTCCTCCGGCGGAAGGCCGAATCCGAATGGGGTGTCACTCACGGGTTTCCTCGGCTCGTAGGGCCGCCGGCTTCCTGCCGGCGGCGACTGCCCGACAACACCACCCAGCGTAGACATCCGGGCCGCATATGGGCTCGGTGCTCCGCCGACTCTTGGCCTGCGGCAGGATGGACGCCACCTGGTACGGACGCGTCATTCGCGTACGTACTGAAGACAACCGCTGGAGACGCCTGGTGAGTTCCCCAGATCCGCAGGTTCGCGCAGCGCGAAACCACTCAACCCCGGCCTCGGGCCGCGGGTCCAACGGCCGTGGTCCCGTCGTCGCGGTCACCGGCGCCGCCTCGGGCGTCGGCGATCTGCTTGTCCGGCGGCTGGCCGCTTCCGAGGAGATCAAGCAGGTCGTCGCCATCGACGAGCGTCGGGGCGAGGTCCCCGAGGCGCAGTGGCACATCCTCGACGTACGTGACCCGGCCATCGCGGAGAAGCTGCGCGGCGCCGACGTGGTGGTGCACCTGGCCCTCGATCTCGACCTGGAGACCGACTCGGCCGCCCGTACGGCGTACAACGTGCGCGGTACACAGACCGTCCTGACCGCCGCCGCGGCGGCCGGCGTCCACCGGGTCGTCCTGTGCACCTCGGCGATGGTCTACGGGGCGCTGCCCGACAACTACATCCCGCTCTCCGAGGACGCGGAGCTGCGCGCCACCGCCGAGGCCACGGGGGTCGGCGACCTGCTGGAGATCGAGCGCCTGGGCCGCCGGGCACCCCGCGCCCACCCCGGGCTCAACGTCACGGTGGTAAGACCCGCCGTCCTGGTGGGCGGTACTGACACCGCGCTCACCCGCTACTTCGAGTCGCCGCGCCTGCTCGTGGTCGCCGGATCGCGTCCCACCTGGCAGTTCTGCCATGTCGAGGACCTGGTGAGCGCGCTCGAGTACGCGGCACTGGAGAAGGTCGACGGGGAGCTCGCGGTCGGCTGCGACGGCTGGCTGGAGCAGGAGGAGGTCGAGGAGCTCAGCGGCATCCGCCGGATGGAGCTGCCCTCGGCGGTCGCCCTGGGTGCCGCGGCCCGGCTCCACCGGATCGGCCTGACCCCGTCCCCGGCGGGGGACCTGGCGTACACCATGCACCCCTGGGTGGTCAGCGTGAGTCGGCTCCACGACGCGGGCTGGCGACCTGAGTGGACCAACGAGGAGGTCCTGGCCGCGCTGCTGGAGGAGGTGGAGGGCCGCCACACCGTCGCGGGCCGCCGACTGGGCCGCAAGGACGCCACGGCGGCGGGTGCGGCGGGTGCGACGGTCGCGCTGCTCGGCACGGCGGCCCTGGTGCGGCGTGCCCGTAAGGCCCGGCGCCGTATCTAACCACCTGCGAGCCGCCTGTGAACCACCCGCGAGCCGCCTGCGGGCCGTCTGTAGGAGGCTCCAAGGCGGCGCGCCCCCGACCGGTCGAAAGAGCTATTCCGCGTTGTCAGTGCGGTGCGGCACGATGGAAGGCATGGCAAGCACGTACGACCACCCCGGCGAGCAAGCGGCGGACGACCCCATCCGGCTGCTGGCGATCCGCGACACCCCGCTCTCCGTCGACGAGGTCTTCGCGGCCGTCGGCGACGACGCGACGGGCGGCACCGCGCTGTTCGTCGGCACCGTGCGCAACCACGACAGTGGCGCCGATGTCGACACCCTTGGGTACTCCTGCCATCCCACGGCCGAGGCCGAGATGCGCCGGATCGCGGAGAAGGTCGCGGTGGAATTCCCCGTTCGGGCGCTCGCCGCCGTCCACCGTGTGGGTGACTTGGAGGTCGGAGATCTGGCGGTCGTGGTCGCCGTGTCATGTCCTCATCGCGGGGAGGCCTTCGAGGCCTGCAGGAAGCTGATCGACGACCTCAAGCACGAGGTGCCGATCTGGAAGCACCAGAAGTTCTCCGACGGTACGGAGGAGTGGGTCGGGGCCTGCTGAAACCCGGACGGAGCTCAAGCACCCCGATTTGCGTAACCGCCCCCCTGCCATGAGCGTTGGACTGGCAGATGGCTAATCTGCTGATCACTCAGTTGGGTTTGCTCATGGGGTAGGGAGGTCGTGATGGCAGCACTCGCTTGGTTGCTGATTCCGCTTTTCGCTGCCGTCGGTGCTGCGATATGGGGAAGCTGGGCTTCACGGAACCGGACGACCGGGGATGTGGCCGAGCTTGCCGGATATGCGCGGTTTCGCGACGCGATGGAGAAAACAGACTCCGGTTCTGATGCCGCATGACCCGCATGACCCGGCCGCCGACCGTACGCAGTTGCCAAGTCGCCACGTACGGACCGGCCCCGACGGTGGTCTGACAGACCCGTCCCGTACTGTCGTTCCATGCCACGCCGCACCGCGACGATGCTCGCCTCCACCCTCATTTTCATTGCGCTGCTCTGCGCAGGGGTGTTCATCCCAGTGCCGTACTCGGAGCTGTCGCCCGGGCCGACGGTGAACACCCTGGGCGCGGCCGGTGGAGAGCCGGTGCTGCAGATCTCCGGCCGCAAGACATACCCGACCTCCGGTCACCTCAACATGACCACGGTCAGGGTCACCGGTGCGGACTACAAGATGAACGTCGTCGAGGCGGTCTACGGCTGGCTGGCCCATGACAACGTGGTGGTGCCGCACGACACGCTCTACCCGGACGGGAAGACGGAAGAGCAGTCCACGCAGGAGAACGCCGAGGAATTCACCCAGTCGCAGGAGAGCGCGAAGGTTGCCGCGCTGGAGCAGCTGAAGATCCCGGTGAAGTCGCGGGTCGTGGTCTCCACGGTGCTCAAGAACACGCCTTCGGAGAACCGGCTGCACGCGGGTGACGTCATCCGGGCCGTGGACGGCACGCCGGTGAAGGAGCCGGCCGACGTCGCCAAGCTGGTCGTGAAGCACAAGCCGGGCGAGGACGTCGTCTTCACGATCGTGCCGACGAAGGATGCGGCCGCGGCGGAGAAGGCCGGGAAGGAGCCCCGGACCACCGAGAAGGTCACGATCACCACGGTGAAGTCGGCCAAGGGCGACCGGGCGATCGTCGGCATCCAGGCCGGGACCGACCACACGTTCCCGTTCACCGTCAACATCAACCTGGCGGATGTGGGCGGCCCGAGTGCGGGCCTGATGTTCGCCCTCGGCATCGTCGACAAGCTCACGCCGCAGGATCTGACGGGCGGGAAGTTCGTCGCGGGCACGGGGACGATCGACGACAAGGGCAAGGTCGGGCCGATCGGCGGCATCGAGATGAAACTGGTCGGCGCGCGGAACGCCGGGGCGGAGTACTTCTTGACGCCCGGTGACAACTGCGCGGCGGCGGCGTCGGACATCCCTGACGGACTGACGCTGGTGAAGGTGAACACGATCGCCGATGCGACGACGTCGCTGCAGAAGATCAAGTCGGGGAACACGGCGGGGCTGCCGGCCTGCGCGGCGAGCTGAGGCCGGGGGCGCTTCGTCCGGACGCCCCTTCCCGAACCTGCCCCGCCCCTTCCCGAAGCTGGGGGAAGCCCCCCCCCCTGAGCCCCTGAGCGCGCGTGCTGCGCCCAGCTCCCGGCCCTGACCCGCGGTCGGCCCTGCCTCTACAGCAGACCGCCGTACCCGATCCCTCACGATCCGGTACGGCGGTGCCATCAACTGTCGTCGTTATGCCTCGAACGTCGCCGCAAGCGCCTCCGCCAGGCCCGGCACCAGGTCCGAGCCCGTCAGGACCTCCGTCGGGGAGTCCTTTTCGCGCAGACGTACCGCCGACTCGCGGGAGCCGTCGCGCAGGACCGCCACTGTCATGCGGACCTCCTGTCGGTTCGGGTGGGCGGCGACCCACTTGGTGAGGGCCGCTTCGTCGAGGCCGTCCGGGACGGAGGACTCCGCGGACGGTGGGAGCATCAGGCGCTCCACCGTCAGCGCGCAGCCGGCCACGGCCTCCGGCCAGGCGATCGTGGCGAGAAACTCGTCCAGCGCCTTCCCGGCGGGGATTTCGTCCTGCTCGATCGGGGTGAGCGGCGCAGCCGCCTCGTCGCCGTCGAGGCCGAGCTGGGCCGCGAGGCCCGGCTCCTGGGAGCGCAGGTGGGCGGTGTCGACGAGTGCGAAGAGCCTGGCCGGCTGGTCCCAGCCGAGCCCTGATGCGTACTCGTCGATTTCGAGCACGGCGCGGGTGAGCGGGCTCGCGGCCATCGGGGGGCCGGAAGAGGAAACGTTGGACATGGCCAATATCCTGCCTCCTTCCGGGCCCGAGACGGGAACTAGGTAAAGCCTTAGTAAGTTGCATCAGTGGGCTCTACGATCGCGGGGCCCGTTTTCACACGACCGCGAACTTCGAGGTGCGCACGTTGGCTTTCCAGATGCCGGACCGCGGCGGAGGCCCGACCGGGCCACGGATCAGAGTGGGCCGGCCGTCCCGGCGTGTCCGCACCCTGCTCATGACACTGGGCGTGCTGGCCGTGCTGGCCATGGCTTTCGTCATGTTCGCCGGGTTCTGGACCGACTGGCTCTGGTACCGCTCGGTCAACTACTCCTCCGTCTTCACCACCACCCTGTGGACCAAGATCGGGCTGTTCGCGGTCTTCGGGCTGCTGATGGCCACAGCCGTCGGCGTGAACATCTGGCTCGCGCACCGGCTGCGGCCGCCGCTGAGCGCCATGTCGCTGGAGCAGCAGAGTCTTGACCGCTACCGGATGGGCATTGCCCCGTACAAGAAGTGGGTGCTCCTCGCGATCACCGCTCTCGTCGGGCTGATCGCCGGAGCCTCCGCCACCGGTCAGTGGCGCACCTGGCTGATGTGGGTCAATGGCGTCTCCTTCGGCCAGAAGGACCCGCAGTTCCAGATGGACGTGTCGTTCTACGCGTTCGATCTGCCCTGGTACCGGTTCATGCTCGGCTTCGGCTTCGCGGCCGCCGTGCTCTCGCTGATCGCCGCCGCGCTGACCCACTATCTGTACGGCGGACTGCGCATCACCAGCCCCGGCGCGCGGGCGACGGGCGCGGCCACCGGTCACCTCTCGGTGCTGCTCGGTGTCTTCGTCTCGCTCAAGGCCGTCGCGTACTGGCTCGACCGGTACGGCCTTGCGGTGAAGTCCAGCGACTTCAAGGCCACCGGCAACTGGACGGGTCTGCGCTACGTCGACGCCAACGCCTACCTCCCGGCGAAGACGATCCTCTTCTGCATCGCGGTCATCTGCGCCCTGCTCTTCTTCGCGACGCTCTGGCGCCGGACTTGGCAGCTGCCGGTGATCGGCTTCGGGTTGATGGTCCTGTCGGCGATCCTCATCGGCGGCCTCTACCCGGCGATCGTGCAGAAGTTCCAGGTCCAGCCGAACGAGCAGGCCAAGGAAAGCCCGTACATCAAGAAGAACATCGAGGCCACGCGGCACGCGTACGGAATCGACAACGCCAACCCGGAGGACTACTCCGGCAAGGGCGATCCCAAGCGGAAGGCCCAGCAGCGCGCCGATGCCCCCACGGCGGCCAGCTACCGCCTGGTCGACTCGAACGTCGTCTCGCCCGCCTTCCAGCAGCTCCAGCAGGAGCGCAAGTACTACCAGTTCCCCGCGACTCTGGACGTCGACCGGTACCCCGGAACCGACGGCAAGCCGCAGGACACGGTCATCGGTCTGCGTGAGCTCAACATCAAGGGCATCCAGAAGCGCAACTGGATCAACGACCACTTCACGTACACCCACGGCTACGGCGCGATCGCGGCCAAGGGCACGAACACCATCACGGACCCGGACAAGGGCACCGTGGGCTCGCCCGACTTCACCGAGTCCGGGCTGCCGACCAGCGGCCAGCTCGGCAAGTACGAGCAGCGGATCTACTACGGCGAGAAGACCGAGCAGTACTCCATCGTCGGTGGCCCGCAGAAGGAGCTCGACTACGAGAAGAACGGCGAGGAGACCACCAGTTACAAGGGCAAGGGCGGGGTCAGCCTCTCCAACCCGCTGAATCGCGCCGCGTACGCCGTCGCCTTCAGCGAGCCGCAGATCCTCTACTCGGGAGCAGTCGGCGAGGGTTCGCGGATTCTCTACAACCGCACGCCCAAGGAGCGCGTCGAGGCGGTCGCGCCCTGGCTGACCATTGACGGCGACGCCTACCCGGCGGTCGTCGACCACCGTATCCAGTGGATCGTCGACGCGTACACCACGACCAACGGCTATCCCTACGCCTCCCGTACGACGCTGGGGGACACCACCGCCGACTCGCTGACCACCAATCAGCGTGCGGTCGTCGCGCAGCAGAACCAGGTCAACTACATCCGCAACTCGGTGAAGGCCACCGTCGACGCGTACGACGGCACGGTCAACCTGTACCAGTGGGACACCAAGGACCCGGTGCTGAAGACCTGGATGAAGGCGTTCCCCGGCACGGTGAAGGCGAAGGACAAGATCTCGCCCGACCTCAAGGCCCATCTGCGGTACCCGCAGGACATGTTCAAGGTGCAGCGCGAGCTGCTCACCCGGTACCACGTCACCGAGCCCGAGCAGTTCTACAGCGGCAGTGACGCGTGGCAGGTTCCGGACGACCCGACGAACAAGGACACCAGCGCCGTTCCGCCGTACTACCTGAGCCTCAAGATGCCCGGGGACAAGGCGCAGAAGTTCTCTCTGACGACGACGTTCACGCCGGCCGGACGCCCCAATCTGGGTGCGTTCATGGCGGTCGACGCCGATGCCAACAGCGACAAGTACGGCACGATACGGCTGTTGAGAGTCACCGAGACGGTGCAGGGTCCACAACAGGTGCAGAGTGAGCTCAACGGTGTGCCGGAGGTCGCGACCTTCGTCAGGGACCTCAGGGGCACGGACTCCGACATCGAGTACGGCAACCTGCTGACGGTGCCGCTGGACGGCGGTTTCCTCTACATCGAGCCGGTGTACGCACGAGGCGGCAGCGCGAACTATCCGCTGCTGAAGAAGGTCGCTGTCGCCTACGGCGGAGGCAAACCGGTCTTCAAGGACAGCCTCACGGAGGCGCTCAACGCGGTCTTCGAGCAGAACGTCGCCGAGCCACCGACGACGACACCGCCACCGGGCGACACCACAAAGCCGCCGCCGGCGACCGGTGACGCCGCGTTGAAGGCCGCCATCGCGGACGCCCAGAAGGCGTACGACGATGCCCAGGCGGCACTCGACAAGAAGCCGACGGACTGGGAGGCGTACGGCAAGGCGCAGGCTGCCCTGCAGGACGCGCTGGAGCGAGCCGCGGCGGCTCAGAGCAAGCCCAGTCCGGCGACCACCCCCAAGGGCAGCTGAGCAGGGGCCATCCCGCGTCGTGGTACGGTTGCAACACAACGACGCGGGGTGGAGCAGCTCGGTAGCTCGCTGGGCTCATAACCCAGAGGTCGCAGGTTCAAATCCTGTCCCCGCTACTGAAGAAGAACAGGGCCCGAATCCTTTGAGGATTCGGGCCCTGTTCGTGCGTATGTGCTGCCGGTGAGAAGTGTGTGCCGCGCGGGGCGAGTTGGGCTTGAGCGTGTTTGACTTGTCCATCTGTGGGCATGTCGACAAAACGCTGAAGTGACCTCACTGGCTGCGGTATACCAGGTGTACGCGGGTTGCGGGTGGTGCGACGATGGAATTTATGGGGGACAGGGCAACTCTGTTGAAGACAGGGCGGTTTGTGCAGCGGCATGCCGGAGACGTGGCAGACGCGATCGGGGCGGGCGACGCTGTTGACAACGTTGACACTGCCGGTGGCGGTGAAGGCGTCGACTCCGTTTCCGTGGAGACCGCGGGAAGCGAGGCGCGCCACCGGCGTGCCGCCGACGGCGGCGACACCGCGTCGATGAGCGTGCTCGGCGCGCTGCTGCTGCGCCGCGGCGACCTCGACGGTGCCGAGCCCTACCTGCGTGGCGCGACCGCCGACGGCGACCGCGCGGCCGCCAACAATCTCGGTGTCCTCCTCCACCAGCGTGGGTACGCCGACGAGGCGGCCGGGTGGTGGCGTATCGCGGCCGTCGCAGGTTCCGCGGCGGCGGCGCACGCCCTGGGGCGACACTTCCGTGAGCGCGGCGACGAGCCCGCCGCGGAGTACTGGCTGCGCCAGTCCGCCGAACAGGGCCACGCGCTGGGCGCGTACGCCCTTGCCGATCTTCTGGAGCACCGCAGCGACGCGGGCGCCGAGCACTGGCTGCGCGCGGCGGCCGAGCAGGGGCACCGCGAGGCGGCGTACCGGCTGGCCCGCGTGCTGGAGCGGATGGCGGCGGAGGAGGCTCGCGAGGGCGGGGACGTGGGCCTGCGGATGGGGCGCGCGGGAGCGACCGGCTCGGTCGATCAGGGCGTCGTGAAGCCTGTCGGTACGGGCGCGGTTCGTGCAGGGCGTGCGGGGGAGGCCGGCTCGGTCGGGCAGGACGACGTGAAGGACGACGGCCTGGCTGCGGGCGGCGGCGATGACGTCGAGCTGTCCATGCTCGACGAGGCCGTGCAGTGGTACCGGCAGGCCGCCGCTCGCGGGCACCGGCGGGCCGCACTGCACCTCGGCGCGATCCTCGAGAAGCGTGGCGAGTTCAAGGAGGCCGGTCGCTGGTACCTCACCTCCGCCAAGGACGGAGAGGCCCGCGCAGCCTGCGCGCTCGGGTTTCTGCTCCGGGACGCGGGCGACGAGGAGAGCGCCGCCGTCTGGTGGCTGCGTGCCGCGCAGGACGGTGACGGCAACGCCGCCAACGCCCTCGGCGCGCTGCATGCCGCCCGCGGGGAGCAGCAGACCGCCGAGCGCTGGTACCGCGCCGCCATGGACGCGGGTGACGTCAACGGCGCGTACAACCTCGGGCTGCTCTGCGCCGCCCAGGACCGTACGCCGCAGGCCGAGCAGTGGTACCGCCGTGCCGCTTACGCAGGGCACCGTGAGGCCGCCAACGCGCTCGCCGTACTGCTTCTGCAGGCCGGCGACGCGACCGGTGCCGAGCCCTGGTTCTCCAAGGCCGCCGAGGCCGGCAGCGTCGACGCGGCGTTCAATCTGGGCATCCTCTACGTCGGCCGTGACGACGACCGTACGGCTCTGACCTGGTACGAGAGGGCAGCCGCAGCCGGCCACACCGAGGCCGCGCTGCAGGTAGGCATCGCGCTGCTCAGGGACGGTGACGAGCAGGCCGCCGAGCGCCATCTGCGCTGCGCGGCGGGCGGCGGCAGCGCCGAGGCCGCCTTCCGTCTCGCCACCGTGCTCGATTCCCGCCAGCCGCCTCCCGGGCCGCCCGCGCTCGGCGAGGCGACGGCGGAGAAGAGCGAGTGCGAGGAGTGGTACGAGCGGGCCGCCGAGCAGGGGCACCGCCGTGCCCAGGTGCGGGTCGGCATGCTGGCCGCCGCCCGTGGCGACATGGTGGACGCCGCCCGCTGGTACCGGGAGGCGGCGGAGGCAGGCAGCCGTAACGGTGCCTTCAACCTCGGGCTGCTTCTCGCCCGCGAGGGCAATGAGCGCGAGGCGGCCCTGTGGTGGTGCCGCGCGGCCCGTGCGGGGCACGGCAGGGCCGCGCTGCGCCTGGCGCTGCTCGCCGCCCGCAGGGGTGAGCTGACCGAGGGCCAGCGGTGGTGCGCACGAGCCGTCGAGCTGGGTCCCGCCGAGGTGGCGGAGAGGGCCGCGCGGCTGCGCGAGGCGCTGCACCAGGAGCTCACGGCGTAGCGCTGCGGGCTCATGGCGTACCGATGACTATCGATTTGCGCTGGTCGGCGGGGTGACGTAATGTTGTGTTCACCGACGCGGGGTGGAGCAGCTCGGTAGCTCGCTGGGCTCATAACCCAGAGGTCGCAGGTTCAAATCCTGTCCCCGCTACTGACAGACAAAGGCCCGGATCCATCAGGATCCGGGCCTTTTTCGTAGCCGCATGCCGGTCAGGCCGGTCAGGTGGGCCGGGCCGGTCCTGGCGGGCCGGGCGGTGAAGGCCTTCTCCGCGGCTGCGGAACGATTGCCGGCGGACCACGACGAAGGGCCCGGCACGAAGGGCCCGGCACCTCTCGGGTGCCGGGCCCTTCGTGAGGAATGTGTGTCAGGCGGCCGCGCAGTTCGGGCACGTGCCCCGGTACGTCACCTCGACGCCCGAGATCGTGAAGCCGAAGCGCTCAGCGTCCGGGAGATCGGCCAGCGGGTTGCCCACGGGGTGAACGTCGCGGATCGCGCCGCACTGGGCGCAGACCAGGTGCTGGTGCGGCCGGTGCGCGTTCGGGTCGTACCGCTTGGCGCGGCGGTCGGTCGACACCTCGATGACTTCGCCGAGGCTCACCAGCTCACCCAGCGTGTTGTAGACGGTCGCCCGGGAGATCTCGGGGAGCCTCGTCACGGCACGCGCGTGCACCTCGTCGGCCGTCAGGTGGACGTGGTCGCCGTCGAGGACCTCTGCCACGACACGCCGCTGTGCCGTCATGCGCCAGCCGCGTCCGCGAAGTCGTTCCAACAGGTCACTCATAAGGACAAGCCTAACAGTGAAGGGAACCAGGTTCCGAACAGGTGTGAGTTTGGATGTTTCCTTGACTTAGACAAAGTCCATTGTAGGATCGGGACCGGCATACGCCAAGGGACAGGACTGTCAGGTATGACGCAGGAGGCGCACGTGACGCAGGGACCGCTCACCACAGAGGCCGGCGCACCGGTCGCCGACAATCAGAACAGCGAGACCGCGGGCGTCGGCGGACCGGTTCTGGTTCAGGACCAGGTGCTGCTCGAGAAGCTCGCGCACTTCAACCGTGAGCGCATCCCGGAGCGCATCGTGCACGCGCGCGGCGCCGGTGCGTACGGCACCTTCACGCTGACCCGAGACGTCTCGCAGTGGACGCGCGCGAAGTTCCTCTCCGAGGTCGGCAAGCAGACCGAGACGTTCCTGCGCTTCTCCACGGTCGCGGGCAACCTCGGCTCGGCGGACGCGGTGCGTGACCCTCGCGGTTTCGCGCTGAAGTTCTACACCGAAGAGGGCAACTACGACCTCGTCGGCAACAACACCCCGGTGTTCTTCATCAAGGACGCCATCAAGTTCCCGGACTTCATCCACACCCAGAAGCGCGACCCGTACACCGGCTCGCAGGAAGCCGACAACGTGTGGGACTTCTGGGGCCTCAGCCCGGAGTCGACGCACCAGGTGACCTGGCTCTTCGGTGACCGCGGTATCCCGGCGACGCTGCGGCACATGAACGGCTACGGCTCGCACACGTACCAGTGGAACAACGAGGCCGGCGAGGTCTTCTGGGTCAAGTACCACTTCAAGACCGACCAGGGCATCAAGAACCTCACCACGGACGAGGCCAACCGCCTCTCCGGTGTGGACCCGGACTCCCATCAGCGCGACCTGCGTGAGTCCATCGAGCGCGGCGACTTCCCGTCCTGGACCGTGCAGGTGCAGATCATGCCGGCGGCCGAGGCGGCGAACTACCGCTTCAACCCGTTCGACCTGACCAAGGTCTGGCCGCACGAGGACTACCCGCCGATCGAGATCGGCAAGCTGGAGCTCAACCGCAACCCGGAGAACATCTTCGCCGAGGTCGAGCAGTCGATCTTCAGCCCCGCGCACTTCGTGCCGGGCATCGGTCCGTCCCCGGACAAGATGCTCCAGGGCCGTCTCTTCGCGTACGGCGACGCCCACCGCTACCGCGTCGGCATCAACGCCGACCACCTGCCGGTGAACCGCCCGCACGCCACCGAGGCGCGCACCAACAGCCGTGACGGCTTCCTGTACGACGGCCGCCACAAGGGCGCCAAGAACTACGAGCCGAACAGCTTCGGCGGCCCCTTCCAGACGGACAAGCCGCTGTGGCAGTCGACCGCCGTCGCCGGTGGCACCGGCACCCACGAGGCCCCCAGCCACACCGAGGACAGCGACTTCGTGCAGGCGGGCAACCTCTACCGGCTGATGTCCGAGGACGAGAAGGGCCGTCTGATCGAGAACCTCGCAGGGTTCATCTCGAAGGTGTCGCGCGACGACATCGCCGAGCGCGCGGTCAACAACTTCCGCCAGGCGGACGGTGACTTCGGCAAGCGGCTCGAAGCCGCGGTCCAGGCCCTTCGCGGCTGACGGACGCTTGTCGTGGTGCAGAGGGCCGGATCCCTGTCCAGGGGGTCCGGCCCTCTCGTATGCGCTGATCCGTGTGTGCCCTAACCCGTCAGGATCGCCGGGTGCCGCCTGACCGGGGCCCAGCAACGGATGATGTCGCGTACCGAGACGATGCCTACGGGCCCGTCCTTGTCGAGCACGATCAGATGCCGGAAGCCGCCGTGCGTCATGGCCTCGGCGGCCTCCTCCAGGGTCCAGGACGGCGCGGCGAAGACGACGTCGGTGGTGGTGTGGGTACTGGCGGTCTCCAGATCGGGGTCCTGCCCCGCGCCCACCGAGTTCAGAATGTCGCGCTCGGTCAGAATGCCGAGGCCGCCGGCATCGGTGTCGAGGACTACGGCGGCGCCGATACGGCGCGCGGCCATCAGGCCGGCCGCCTGGCGGAGTGTGTGTGTGGGTCCGATGGTGAGGACCACCGTGCTCATGGCGTCACGGACGAGCATGGATGGAGCCACCTCCTTGGTGGATCGGTTGTTCGGGAACCGATTCACAAGTTCACAAGTGGGGGGACTCCTAGAGTCGCAGTCCTGCGGGGCGGCAGCAAGGGGGCGCGCACCGCGGCCTGGGCGGCGCGCGGAAGCTCATGGAAAAGGTGTATGTACCCGTCAGTACCGCTGGTTGAGATAGCCCAGCAGTTCCTCGTGGAGCAGGCCGTTGGACGCGGCTGCGTTGCCGCTGTGCGGGCCCGGGCGCCCGTCGAGGCCGGTGAAGGATCCGCCCGCCTCCTGCACGACGATCGCCGTAGCCGCCATGTCCCACAGTGAGAGCTCCGGCTCGGCGCAGATGTCCACCGAACCCTCGGCGACCATCATGTACGGCCAGAAGTCGCCGTAACCACGGGTGCGCCAGCAGGCCCGGGTCAGATCCATGAACCCGTCGAGCCGCCCCTGCTCCTCCCAGCCGGTGATCGAGGAGAACGCGAACGAGGCGTCCGCGATCCGGCCGACCTTGGAGACCTGCAGCCGGCTCGCGGAGGTCAGACTGCGCCCGGTGTAGGCGCCGCGGCCCTGAGCGGCCCACCAGCGGCGGCCCAGCGCCGGGGCGGACACCACGCCCACGACGGGCTGGTAGCCGCCCTCGCCCTGCACCATCAGCGAGATCAGCGTTGCCCAGACCGGCACACCGCGTACGTAGTTCTTGGTGCCGTCGATCGGGTCGATGACCCAGCGGCGCGGGCCCGTTCCCTCGATGCCGTACTCCTCGCCGAGGATCGCGTCACGCGGCCGTGCCCGCTGGAGCTGTCCGCGGATCAGCTCCTCCGCCGCCTTGTCGGCCTCGCTCACCGGTGTCATGTCCGGCTTGGTCTCCACCTTGAGGTCCATGGCCTTGAACCGGTCCATGGTGGCGGCGTCGGCGGCGTCCGCGAGGACATGGGCGAGACGCAGATCATCGTGGTAGTCGGGCATGGTCGTCACTCTATCGGGGCTTCCCGAGCCCCTCCCGGGTCCCTGTCTGCCGGGGCTATTGACAGTGGGGGGCCGCACGTCAACCCTGAGCCCAGTGCCGCTTGGCCTGGGAGGCGACGATGCCTACAGCGCGAGAGTCCCTACTGAACGCCGCTCTCGCGGCGCTCGCAGACCTGCCCTGGGCAGCGGTACGGATGGTGGACGTCGCATCCGCCGCCGGGGTCTCGCGGCAGACCCTCTACAACGAGTTCGGCAGCAAGGACGGCCTCGCCCGCGCACTGGTGCGGCGCGAGGCCGACCAGTACCTCCATGGAGTGGAACGGATGCTGGCCGAGTGGACCGGGGCTGCGGACCGGCTGGTGGCGGTCGCCGAGTGGACCGTCGGCGAGGCCCGAGCGAGGCCGCTGCTGAGGGCCCTGCTCACCGGCTGCTGGGGCGAACGGCTGCCGGTGCCGAAGCCGGCCCGACGCGACGCCGCGATGTCCGGAGTGCCGGCCCAGCGGCGTGCGGACGCGGGGCTGCCGGCCCCGGCCGAGCTGGTCGCGTCGGTACGGGACCGCTCGCTCGCCGCACTGGGCAGGGGCCGGCAGGACAGCCGTACGAGGGAGGAGTCGGCCTATCTGGCGCACCGCTGTGAGCTGACGGTGCGGCTCGCGCTCTCGTATGTGATCGCGCCGGTCGGTGAGGGGGTCGGTCTGCTGGTGCGTACGGCCGTCGGCGGGGCCGTCAGTGGGCCGAGCCCGAGAGCTGCAGGCCCATGACGCCGATGATCACCAGCATGATGGAGATGATCTTGAGCGTGGAGACCACATCGTCGAGGAAGACCATTCCGTAGATCGCGGTGCCTGCCGCGCCGATGCCCGTCCACACCGCGTACGCGGGACCCACATCGAGCTTCTTCAAGGCGAGCGTCAGCAGGCCGAAGCTGCCGAGCGCGAAACTGGCGAAGGCGACCGTCGGCCAGAGCCTGGTGAAACCGTGCGAGAGCTTGAGGCAGACCGCGAAGCCCGTTTCCAGGAATCCGGCGACCACCACCAGCAGCCACGCCATGGCTGTGCCTCCCGCGTCGGTCGGTGACTGCTTAGTCGCACTCGGTGCGATTATGCACTTACCGGCATCGGCAGCCGGCAAACGTGCGCGTCAGTCGCCTTCGCGTCGTTCCCGCGTGGCGAGCAGCCGCCGCAGCGAGTAGAGCCGCGCCGGATCGGCGTGCCCCTCGGCCACCCACTCGTCCAGCGCGCACTCCGGCTCGTCATGACTGCAGGCGCGCGGACAGCCCTCCGTACCCGGTACGAGATCGGGGAAGGCGAGGATCACCCGGGACGGATCGACATGGTGCAGACCGAAGGAGCGCACGCCCGGGGTGTCGATCACCCAGCCGCCGTCCGCGTCCGCGAGCGGGAGGGCGAGTGCGGAGGTGGTGGTGTGCCGGCCGCGTCCGGTGACCGCGTTGACAAGGCCGGTGCTCCGCCGGCGTTCCTTCGGTACGAGGGCGTTGACCAGGGTCGTCTTGCCGACGCCGGAGTGGCCGACGAAGGCGGTGGTCCGGCCTTTGAGGTGCTCATGGACCCGCTCGGCTGCGACGCCGTCCACGAACTCGTCGCGGGTGGTGACCACATGGGGAACGCCGAGCGCTCCGTACATCTCCAGCAGCTCGTCCGGCGAGGCCAGATCCGACTTGGTCAGTACGAGCAGCGGGGTCAGCCCGCCGTCGTACGCGGCGACGAGGCAGCGGTCGATCAGCCGGGGGCGCGGCTCGGGGTCGGCCAGCGCCGTCACGATCGCCAGCTGGTCGGCGTTGGCGACGACCACGCGCTCGAACGGATCGTCGTCGTCCGCCGTGCGCCGCAGCACCGACTTGCGCGGCTCGATACGCACGATGCGCGCGAGGGTGTCCTTCTCGCCGGAGAGGTCCCCGACGATGCCGACCCGGTCGCCGACCACCGCGGCCTTGCGGCCCAGTTCGCGGGCCTTCATCGCCATGACGACCCGGTCGTCGACGAGGCAGGTGAGCCGGCCCCGGTCCACGGTGAGGACCATGCCCTCGATCGCGTCCTCGTGCTTGGGGCGGATATTGGTCCGCGGGCGGTTGCCCTTGCGGTTGGGGCGGACGCGGATGTCGTCCTCGTCGGGGTTCTTGCCGTAGCGGCGCATGTCCTCAGGCCCCGAGCATTCCGGCCCACATCTGCGGGAAGTCGGGGAGTGTCTTGGCGGTTGTCGCGACGTTCTCGATCTGTACGCCGTCGACCGCGAGGCCGATGATCGCGCCGGCCGTGGCCATCCGGTGGTCCTCGTACGTATGGAAGACGCCGCCGTGCAGCGGGCGCGGGCGGATGTGGAGGCCGTCCTCGGTCTCGGTGACGTCGCCGCCGAGTTCGTTGATCTCCTTGGTGAGGGCCGCGAGGCGGTCCGTCTCATGGAGGCGCAGATGGGCGACGCCGCGCAGCGTGGAGGGGGAGTCGGCGAGCGCCGCGACCGCCGCGATGCCCGGGGACAGCTCACCGACCTCACCGAGGTCGACGTCGATGCCGTGGATACGGCCGCTGCCGGTGAAGACCAGACCGCCGTCGGTCAGCTCGCAGGAGCCGCCCATCTCGGTGAAGATCTCGCGCAGCGCGTCACCTGGCTGGGTGGTGCGCTCGGGCCAGTCGGGGATGGTGACCCGGCCGCCGGTGACCAGCGCGGCCGCCAGGAACGGCTGGGCGTTGGAGAGGTCGGGCTCGACGGTGAGATCGCGGCCGAGCAGGGCGGACGGGGAGACCCGCCAGACATTGGGCTCGCCGCCGGTCTCCGGCTCGTCGACCTGGGCGCCGACGGCGCGGAGCATGTCGACGGTCATCCGGATGTGCGGCATGGAAGGGAGCTTGCCGCCGATGTGGCGTACCTCCACGCCCTGGTTGAAGCGCGGGGCGGAGAGCAGCAGCGCGGAGACGAACTGGGAGGACGAGGAGGCGTCGATCTCCACCGGGCCGCCGTCCAGCGCGCCGCCGCCGTAGACGGTCATGGGGAGCGCGCCCCGGCCGTCGTCGTCGATACGGGCGCCGAGGACGCGCAGCGCGTCGATCACGCCGCCGAGCGGGCGTTCGTAGGAACGGGGGTCTCCGTCGAAGCGGACCGGGCCGTCGGCGAGCGCGGCGACGGGAGGCAGGAAGCGCATCACCGTACCGGCGTTGCCGACGTCGACCGTGGCAGGGCCGTGCAGGCCGGACGGGATGACGCGCCAGGTCTCACCCCCGCCGTCGGGGCCCACGCCCTCCTCGATGCCGACGCCGAGAGCGCGCAGTGCCTCGGCCATCAGGAAGCTGTCGCGGGAGCGGAGCGGGCGGCGCAGCCAGCCGGGTTCGGCGGCGAGCGCGGCAAGCACCATGGCCCGGTTGGTGACCGATTTCGATCCGGGCACGGTGACCGTCGCTTCGACGGCTCCGGTCGCATAGGGGGCGGGCCAGAGGGCAGGGTGCACGGAGCTTTCGGTCATGGCCATCACTTTAGTGGCTCGACGGAGAGCCGGATCTTGATCAAATGCTCCGAAATCGGGGCGTAATCAAGGGGTGATAGAGGGCTCTCCGGGGGCTTTGGCCGACGGTCAGAGGCCCAGCAGCCAGCGGCCGCCGCCGATCAGCGAACAGATCGACACCGCGTGGAAGAGGAACAACCACATCGCGGCCGGCACATGGGTCAGCCGGGAGAGTTGGTCGGCGTCCGAGTCCGGGGCTCCACCGTGGCGGCGCTTGGACTGCAGCTCGAAGGCCGGGCGTACGCCACCGAGCAGCAGGAACCAGACGGCGAGATAGGCGAAGACGGACTGTACGCCGGGTTCTGTCAGCCAGGAGATGAGCAGGAAGGCGGCACCCGTGAGGATTACGGTGAGTGCGCCGTACGCATTGCGGATCATCACCAGCATCGCGATGAGCAGGGCGGTGGCCAGCCAGAGGAGCAGCGTGATGTGGTGCGCGGCGAGCAGGTAGGCACCGCCGAGGCCGAGCAGCGGCGGAGCGGTGTAGCCGGCGGCGGCGGTCAGGATCATGCCGATCCCGGTCGGCTTTCCGGCGCTGACGGTGAGGCCGCTGGTGTCGGAGTGCAGCCTGATGCCGTCGAGGCGGCGGCCGGTGAGCAGGGCGACGAGGCCGTGGCCGCCTTCGTGGGCGATGGTGATCGCGTTGCGGGAGAGCCGCCAGAGGGAGTGGGGCACGACGGCGGCGAGGGCGACCAGGCCGGTGACGATGACGAGCCACTCGGCGGGGACGGGCTGGGTGCCAAAGACGCGGTCCCAGAGGTCGCCTATCGCGGCGCTGCTGAGGCTGGTGGCGGGATCGGTGCTGGCCATTTCTCGGGCGGCTCCTCGGGAGGCGGGCGGGAGTGGCAGTGTGGCACTCATGTGCGGACGGTATGCAGCGAGTCGTAGACCCGAGGATCTCGCAGGACTCTTCGAGGTCGAGAAGTGGGAGCCGGAGGAGACGCTGGCGCCCGACTGGAACGTGGCCCCCACGAAGGAGGTCTACGCGATTCTCGAACGCCCTGTTAAGGACGCTGAAGACCGTCGGCCGGTTCGCCAGCTGCGGGGCCTGAAGTGGGGGCTCGTGCCGTCGTGGGCGAAGTCGCCGGAGGGCGGCGCGCGGATGATCAACGCGCGGGCGGAGACGGTGCACGAGAAGCCGTCGTTCCGCAGGCCGTTCGTGTCCCGGCGCTGCATTCTGCCGGCGGACGGCTATTACGAGTGGGTGACCGGGGCGGGGGAGCGGGAGCTGGAGGTCGAGGGGAAGAAGAAGCGGCCGCGGAAGCAGCCGTACTTCGTGACGCCGTCGGACGGGTCGGTGTTCGCGATGGCCGGCCTGTACGAGTTCTGGCGTGATCGCACGCTGCCGGACGATCATCCGCAGGCGTGGTGGGTGACCTGCTCGGTGATCACGACGGAGGCGGAGACGGGACCGCTGGGAGTGGCCCCGGCGGAGGGCCCGCGGTCGCTCTCGGACATCCACCCGCGCATGCCGCTGATGCTGATGCCGGACCGGTGGGACGCGTGGCTGGACCCGTCCAGGACGGATGTGGAGGAGCTGCGTGGGCTGCTGGAGCCGCCGCCGGGTGGGCTGATGAGGGCGTATCCGGTGACGACGGCGGTCAGCAATGTCCGGAACAACGGGCCGGAGCTGCTGGAGGAGCTGTCGGGGCCGGAAGTGGGCACGCTGTTCTGACCGGGGGGTGGTACTCCCCAGCCCCGCCCCTTCCCGATACCGGAGGCAAGCCCCCGGACCCCCGGGGCGCGGGACGGCGGGGCGCGGGACGGCGAGGCGCGGGACGGCGGGGCCCGGGGCCCCGCACCTCGGCGAGCGGCAGCTGCACGCCGCGGGGCCTGGCGGCGGGTTTGTCCTGCGGGCGCGTCCCCAGGGACCGGCGTCTTCGTGCCGCGCGTCCGGCGGCAGGTCGTCGACCCCGGCCCCGGGCTCGTACGCCGCAGAGTTCGCGGTCGCGGCAGCAGCGCGCCCGGACGGCCGCCGGGCGGTGTCCACCGAGCGCTCGCTCTTGGCCATGGCCGCCAGGCGTGCGGCGCGCTACGACACCACCCTCGCTCCCCCGCAGCGAGGAGCTGCTGCCGTTCGAGGGAGCCGCAGCGGTACCCGTACCCCCACCACACAACCCCCGCGCCCCGGCAGCGGCAGGATGGGGCTTGTGAGTCGGATCGAGATCATTGAGACAGCCGCCGGGGACGCCCGCGTCACCTGGTACCCGGCCGAGCGGGCGCGGCTTGTGCTGGCGCTCAGTCACGGGGCCGGGGGTGGCATCGAGGCGCGGGATCTGCAGGGGATTGCCGGTGTCCTGCCCCAGGAGCGGATCACGGTCGCGCTCGTCGAGCAGCCGTGGCGGGTGGCGGGGAAGAAGCTCGCGCCCGCGCCCAAGACGCTCGACGTCGGGTGGCGCGGGGTCTGGCCCGCGCTGCAGAAGCCTGGGTTGCCCGTCGTCGCCGGTGGGCGCAGTGCCGGGGCGCGGGTCGCCTGCCGGACCGCCCAGGAGCTCGGCGCCGTCGGCGTGCTCGCGTTGAGTTTTCCGCTGCATCCGCCCGGCAGGCCCGAGAAGTCCCGCGCCGACGAGCTCCTCGGCGCCGGGGTGCCGACCCTCGTCGTACAGGGCGGGAATGATCCCTTCGGCAAGCCCGGAGAGTTCCCCGAGGGGGGGTACGAGCTTGTGGAAGTCCCGTACGGGGATCACGGGTTCGGCGTGCCCAAGAGGGCGGGGATGGCCGAGGCCGAGGTGGTGGGCATCATCACGGATGCGGTCGCCGGCTGGGCCCGCGGACTCCGGGAATGCTGAGCGTACGGGCACTGTTGTGGCGGATGTCGGAGAAACAGAGCATGGTGCATTGAGTAGGGAGTCCGTCGCATGGGTTCGACCATCTGCCCGAGCCGCTCGCACGCCGCTGACCTGGAGTGGACGGTGCTTTCCGCGGCGAAGACCGCCCCTGTTCGGGCGGCGGACGGAGCGGATCGTCGTCTATCCTCCGATTCGAGCGGGTCGGCATTCGGCCTCGCCACATCGTTGGAGGAGGTGGGTCCGGTCACTGGGACCGACGCAGGGACCGACGACGGCCAGGCGGAGCAGTCCGAGGAGACGACCGCCGAGCGCAATTCCCGCTTCGAGCGGGACGCCCTCGGGTACCTCGACCAGATGTACTCGGCCGCGCTGCGCATGACGCGCAATCCGGCCGATGCCGAAGACCTGGTGCAGGAGACGTTTGCCAAGGCGTACGGATCCTTCCACCAGTTCCGTGAGGGCACGAACCTCAAGGCGTGGCTGTACCGGATTCTCACGAACACCTTCATCAACTCCTACCGCAAGAAGCAGCGCGAGCCCCAGCGCAGCGCCGCGGAGGAGATCGAGGACTGGCAGCTCGCGCGCGCCGAGTCGCACATGTCGACCGGGCTGCGTTCCGCCGAGTCGCAGGCCCTCGACCATCTGCCGGACTCGGACGTCAAGGCGGCTCTCCAGGCGATCCCCGAAGAGTTCCGCATGGCGGTCTACCTCGCCGACGTAGAGGGCTTTGCGTACAAGGAGATCGCGGACATCATGGGAACACCCATCGGCACAGTGATGTCCAGGCTGCACCGTGGCCGCCGTCAACTGCGCGGCATGCTGGAGGACTACGCCCGCGAGCGCGGGCTCGTCCCGGCCGGTGCAGGAGAGTCGAACGAAGCGAAAGGCTCAGGCTCATGAGCTGCGGAGAGCCGCACGAGACGGACTGCTCAGAGGTCCTGGACCATCTCTATGAGTTTCTCGACCACGAGATGCCCGACAGCGACTGCACCAAGTTCGAGGTGCACTTCGAGGAGTGCTCCCCGTGCCTGGAGAAGTACGGGCTCGAGCAGGCCGTGAAGAAGCTGGTGAAGCGTTGCTGCGGACATGACGACGTGCCCAGCGATCTGCGGGCCAAGGTCATGGGACGCATCGATCTGATCCGGTCCGGGCAGGCCGTGCCCGACCACGATGTGACGGTCTCCGGCGCCGAGCTGCCGAGCATCGCGCAGGAGTAGGCGCACTCGTACATACGAACAGGGTGTGTCGCGGTTGTCGCGACGCACCCTGTTCGTATGTCACCCGTAGGTGCGAATCGCAGGCTTCCGGCCGCCGTACACCCCTCAACTCGCTAGCCTAGGCGCTCGATTTGAGGGGGGTGCAGGGCAGTGAAGGCCATACCGACGGCGGCACGCGCGTACATTCTGTGCGCCGTACTGGGCGCTGTGGCGTGTGCGCTGCCCGTACTGCCTGCACTGCCTGCACTGCCTGTACCGCCCGTACTGCCCGTGCCGCGGCCTGTCGCCGAGGCCCCCTGGAGCGCCGTACTGATGCTCGCCGGGCTCTACGCCGTGTGCGAGCTGCCCGCCCGCTGCCGCTACCTCGGCGACTCCGTGCCGGTGGCTGCCGGATCGTTCTTCCCCGTACTCCTCGCCGCCGCTTTTCTGCTGCCGCCCGCCGCGGCCGCGCTCGTCGCCGTGCCCGGTGCGCTGCTGGGGCGGGTCGACCGGCGCCCGGCCGGAGTGCGCCGGGTCTGGCGCGCCGCGCAGCTCGCGCTCGCGACCTGGGGCGCGGCACAGGCGTATCTGCTGCTGAATGGTGAGCGGACACTGCGGGCACCGGACTTTCCGTACGCGCTGCTGCCGGCGGCCGCCGGTGCGCTCGCCTTCTGCCTGGTGCTGACCGCGCTCGACGTCGGCATCCTGGCCACCGCGGAACGCCTGCCCGTACGGACCGCCTGGCGCGGGATGCTGGTGCGCTCGGCGGCGCCGCACTGTGTGCACGGACTCGCCGGACTGATGATGGCGGTGCTGTGGCGCAGCCCGTACGGGCCGCTCTCCGCGCTCTTCGTCCTGCTGCCGATGTACATCTCCTGCTGGATCTTCGCCCAGTACCACCGTGAGCGCGCCGCCCATCAGGCGACCATCCGGGCGCTGGTGCAGGCCGTCGACATCAAGGACAAGTACACCCGCGGGCACAGCGAGCGGGTGGGGCGTGCGTCGGTGCTGATCGCGCGCGAACTGAGCATGGAGGAGGAGCGGCTCGAGGTGCTCCGGTTCGCCGGGATACTCCACGACGTCGGCAAGCTCGGGGTGCCGACGCGGGTGCTGCGCAAGGACGGTCCGCTGACGCCGGACGAGCGGCGGGTGATCGAGCTGCATCCGGAGTACGGGCACGAGATGGTGCGCGGCATCGGCTTCCTGGGGGAGGCGCGGGCGGCGATCCTGCACCATCACGAGCGGCTGGACGGGAGCGGTTACCCGTACGGGCTGGCCGGGGGCCAGATCCCGGAGTTCGCGCGGGTGGTGGCTGTGGCGGACGCGTTCGACGCGATGACCTCGACCCGGTCGTACCGGCGGGCCCGCCCGGTGGCGGTGGCGCTGGAGGAGCTTCGGCGGTGCGCGGGGACGCAGTTCGACCCGGAGATGGTGCGGGCGCTGGCCAAGGCGCTGGATCGGCACGGCTGGGAGACGGCGGTGACGTCGGACGAGCCGGCGGGGGTGATGTCGGACGAGCCGGTAGCGGTGACCTCGGACCAGCCGGTGGCGGTGACCTCGGACCAGCCGGCGGCAGTGGCGCGCGAGTCTGCGAGGGTGGCGCGTGGGCCGGACCTGCGAGGAAACGTGCCGCCTCAGCCGGAGCCGCCGCCCGTGGCAGTGCCCGGGCGCGACGACGGTGCGGCGGGTGGCCCGGGGTGAGAGCGGGTGTGGCGTGATACGGCGGCCCGGCGTCATCGTCGGCGCCCTGTACACCGCCGCCGCCCTGCTCATCGGGGCCGGGCTGGCCTGGACCGCGTGGCAAGGAGTGGACGAGCCCGGGAACGCCCTCGCCTTCGGTGCCCTCATTCTCGTCGGCGAACTCGTCCGGTGGGGGGCCCTGCCCGGCGAGCGGGAGCCGGCGCCACTCGCGGCCGCCGGGGCGCTCGCGTATGCGCTGCTCGGCGAGTGCGCGGGGGAGCCCACCACCCATGGTGTCCTCCAGGTCGTCGCCGTCGTCGTCGCCGCCGCGCTCGTCGGCGCCGTACCGCATGTGGCGCGCGGGAGCGGGCCCGCGCTCGATCATGTGGCGCGTCGGGTGCTGACCGTCGGGTTCGCAGCCGTGTGCTTCCAGCCGCTGTACAACTCGGGCGAGTTGGGAAAAGTCATCGGGCACGGGGCATACCATGCGGTCTTCCTCCTCGTCCTGCTCGGACTGACCGCCCTGTGCGACGCGGTCATAGCCGCCGCGATGCTGCGCGCCCGCACCCTCCCCCACAGCGCCAAGCGCATGGGAGGTACCCCCGTTCCGTACGGGCCGCTGCTGCGCGACGAGCTGAGGGCCCTCCTCGGAATCGGCTCCGCCGTCTGCGCCACCGGAGCCGTAATGGCGCTCGCCGTCGCCGTCGCCGGGCTGTGGGCGCTTCCTGTGTTCTGCGTACCCCTCCTGCTCACCCAGCTGTCCTTCCGGCGCTACACCGCGGTCAGGACCACCAACCGGCAGACCATCGCCTCCCTCGCCCGCTCCACCGAAATCGCCGGCTACACCCAGTCCGGCCACGCCCGCCGAGTCGCCGCGCTCAGCACCGCCGTCGGGCGCGAGCTGGGGCTCTCCGGGCCCGATCTGACCGTTCTGGAGTACGCGGCGCTGATGCACGACATCGGCCAGCTCTCTCTCGTCGACCCCGTACCGGAGGGCGCCACCGCTCTGCTGCCCGCCGCCGAGCAGCGACGTATCGCGCTCCTCGGCGGAGCCGTCGTCCGCCAGACCGGCGTCCCCGTGGCCGTCGCCGTCGTCGTGGAGCGCCAGGCAGATCCGTACCGGGAACAGCCGCTGCCCGCCAGGATCGTCCGGACCGTCAACGCATACGACGATCTCACCGGGGGAAGCGGAGGAACAGCGGGCGGGGCGCTCACGGCACTCGAACGGCTGCGGCTCGGCACCGCCCACGACTACCAGCCGGAGGTTGTCGAATCGCTTGCCAGAGTCCTCGCACGAGGCGGTCTGGCCCCGGTCCCACCTGGGTAACCCATGGGTAATGAGCGAGCCTGTGACCGGGCATGGTTGGATGCGAAGAAGAGGGTGTCCGGGGGCACTGACCCGAGCGACCGGCAGGCGGGAATCGTGAGGATCTTCGGGAAGGTACGGCATCGGCCCTCCGCCTCTTGGCGGCAGGCCACCGACCGCGCGTTCACGCTGATCGGCGACGGGCGGTACGAGGACGCGGGAGCGCTGCTGACACGGGCCGCGGACCTTGAGCCCTGGCTCTCCGAGTCCTGGTTCAACCTGGCGCTGCTGCACAAGTTCCGGCACGACTGGGAGCAGGCGCGCGCCGCAGGACTGCGTGCCGTCGCCCTGCTCGACAAGGAGACCGGCGCCCCCGACTGGTGGAACGTCGGAATCGCCGCCACCGCACTGCAGGACTGGCCGCTGGCCCGTCGCTCCTGGCAGGCCTACGGACTCAAGGTGCCGGGTGCGGCCGCCGCGAACGGCGAGCCGGTCGGCATGGAGCTGGGAAGTGCGGCCGTCCGTCTCTCGCCCGAGGGCGAGGCCGAAGTGGTGTGGGGCCGCAGGCTCGACCCGGCACGGATAGAAGTGCTCTCCATCCCGCTGCCGTCCTCCGGGCGCCGCTGGGGCGAGGTCGTCCTGCACGACGGAGTGCCCCACGGTGAGCGGACCACCACCGCGGGACCGTCCTACCCCGTCTTCGACGAGATCGAGCTCTGGGCCCCCTCGCCCGTACCCACCTGGGTGGTCCTGCTCGAGGCCGCGACCGAGGCCGACCGGGACGCCCTGGAGCAGCTCGCCGCCGACGCCGGATTCGCAGCCGAGGACTGGTCCTCGTCGGTGCGGCTGCTGTGCCGGGCCTGTTCCGAGAGCCGTATGCCCAGTGCCGAGGGCGAGGGCGAGCACCTCGACCCGCACGACCACAGCGAGCCGGGACACCCGGGGCCGCTGGGCCATCGCACGGCCGGCGATCTGTGGTCCCCGGAGCGCGAGTGCGGCATCGCGGCGCCCGCCGGGCTCGTACGCGGCCTGCTGGACAGCTGGGTCGCGGACAGCCCGGACTCCCGTGAGTGGCGGGATCTCGAGGAAGTCTGCTGACCCCTGGCCGTAGGCTGTACGGACACAGAATGAGCAAGCATCGGGTACTGAGAAGGGCGTACGGCTGACATGGCGTCGCAGCAGGAGACGGACCAGCAGGTCAACGATGGTTTCGTCGTGGACACGGAAGACTGCGAGGAGCGCGAGCTGGCGTACCGCGAGCGTGGCACCTCGCGCCTGATCACGGTCGTCGGCAATCCGGTGCTCCACAAGGAGTGCAAGGACGTCACCGAGTTCGACGACAAGCTCGCCGCTCTCATCGACGACATGTTCGCCAGCCAGCGGACGGCGGAGGGCGTGGGCCTGGCCGCCAACCAGATCGGCGTGGACCTGAAGGTCTTCGTCTACGACTGCATGGACGACGAAGGCGTACGTCACGTCGGCGTCGTCTGCAACCCGGTGCTCGAGGAGCTGCCGGCCGAGCGCCGTGTCCTGGACGAGGCCAACGAGGGCTGCCTGTCCGTCCCGACGGCGTACGCGGCGCTGGCGCGTCCCGACTACGCGGTGGTGCGCGGACAGGACGCCGAGGGCAAGCCGATCAAGGTGCGTGGCACGGGGTACTTCGCCCGCTGCCTGCAGCACGAGACGGACCACCTGTACGGATACCTGTACATCGACCGGCTCTCGAAGCGGGACCGCAAGGACGCACTGCGGCAGATGGAAGAGGGCACGCCGCGCTACGAGACCGTCCCGAACGCCTGATCCTTCTGCGTACGCCCGAGGGCCCCGCTCACAGCGAGCGGGGCCCTCGGGCGTTCACGCGACGTCGCGCACCGGGCCTCGGAAGGTCCGGCGGTACGCGTTCGGTGTGGTGCCGAGCGTACGGAGGAAGTGGTGGCGCAGCCCCGCCGCGTTCCCGAAGCCGGCGCGGCCCGCGATCGCATCCACCGTCTCGTCCGTCGACTCCAGCAACTCCTGTGACAGCAGTACCCGTTGGCGCAGCAGCCAGCGGTACGGAGTGGTCCCCGTCTCCTGCTGGAAGCGGCGGGCGAAGGTGCGCGGTGACATATGGGCACGGGCCGCGAGCTGCTCGACGGTCATCTCGCGGTCCAGATGCCGTTCCATCCAGGACAGCACGTCGCCGACGGTGTCGCAGGGGGTGCGTGGCAGTGGGCGCTCGATGTACTGCGCCTGCCCGCCGTCGCGGTGCGGCGGGATCACCATCCGCCGGGCGACTTTGTTGGCGACCTCGGGGCCGTGCTCCTGGCGTACGACATGGAGGCAGGCGTCGATCGCCGCAGCGGTGCCGGCCGAGGTGATCACCGGCCCCTCGTCGACGTACAGCACATCGGGGTCCACGAGGGCCCGCGGATGGCGGCGGGCCAGCGCCTGCGCATGCCGCCAGTGGGTGGTGCAGCGGCGGCCGTCGAGCAGTCCCGCGGCACCGAGGACGAACGCGCCGGAGCAGACGCTGAGCACACGGGCGCCGCGGTCCACGGCGCGGCGCAGTGCGTCGAGGAGTTCGTCGGGATAGCCGCGGGTGGGGTACGAGCCGCCGGTGGTGACGGCGATCAGGTCGGCCTCGTCCAGCCGTTCGAGGCCGTACGGAGTGCTGATGGTGAACCCGGCATGGGTGTGCAGGGTGGGGCCCTCGGCGGAGACCGCGGCGAAGTCGTAGACGGGCAGTCCTTCGTCGCTGCGGTCGAGGCCGAACACCTCGCAGACGACGCCGAGTTCGAAGGGGTGCACCTCGTCCAGCAGGACGGCAGCCACATTTTTCAGCATGGAATCAGTGTGGCAGTAATTCGATGGTTGATGACAGTCCTGCCACTGACTTCTTCGGCGCGGAAGGACGACAGTGGATGTCATGAACACCTTCCTGAGCTACCTCTTCGTACTCGTCCTGTTCGGACTGATCACGCTTCCCGCCTTTGTCGGACACGCCAGGGAGCGCGCCATCGACCGTCAGCTGCACCGGGCCGGGCAGCTCGTCGAGGAAGGACCCCATCAGCTCGTCGAGCGGCAACTCGAGGTGCAGTCGCGGGTCACGCGGCGTCCGTTGGCGCGAGTGGGCTCGGTCGGTAGTCGGGCAGGGCTGCGACGCTGCTGACCTTCTCTCCCAGTTTGAGCATGCCGTTCATGAGCAGGCGCCGGGACAATAGGCTGTTGCGCACGCGTATGCCGGTCCTGGTGCCGGGGGCGAGGAATTTTCCGGTGCGGTCGCCGCCCTTCTGGCAGCCCGTGACGTACCGCCGAAGTCTGCTCTCGTAGCGGGTGAAGGCCACCCGGTGGTCGCCCTTGGCCCGCGCGAGTTCGCCGGCCAGTACGTAGGCGGCGACCACCGCGGCCCCCGTTCCCATGCCGCCGATGGTGGCCCCGAACGCGGCGTCTCCGACGAGACCGATCCGGCCCGTGGACCAGGTGTCCACGTCCGCCCGGCTGATGGAGTCGAAGTACAGGTCCGGCGCCTGCTGCAGGGATTCGAGGAGTCGCGGCACTTCCCAGCCGAGGCCGGTGAAGGCCTTGGTGATCAGCGCCTTCTGCTGATCGAGGTCGTGACGGTCGTACGACACCTGAGGCGCGGCGAAGACGAAAAAGGCCCCTGCCTGCTCGGGGTCCCGGTGGTCGGCGCCGAAGGAGGCGAGTCGGCCCGGAGCGTTGTAGCAGACCGAGCCCTTCGCCAGGCCCGGGTAGTTGGAGAGCTGCCAGGTGGCCGCGTAGTAACCGAGGTGGCTCACATAGTCCTTCTCCGGACCGAAGGCGATGCGGCGGACGTTGGAGTGCAGCCCGTCCGCGCCGATCACCAGGTCGAACGTGCGTGAGGCTCCGTGCCGGAAGTCGACCTGTGCGCCGGACGAGTTCTCGGTGAGGTTGGTGATCGAGTCGCCGAAGATGTACTCGGCCCGGGGGAGGCTGTGCTTGTGCAGCACCCGGGCCAGATCACCGCGCAGCACCTCTATGCCACCGCCAGCGAACTCGGCAGGCAGGTACAGCAGTTGCCGACCGTCGTCGTCGACGAAGCGCATCGGGCTGCCTCCGGTCTGGATCCGGCGCAGATCGTTCAGTACACCCATCCGCTCCAGCACGGTCAGGTGCGTCTCGCCGCGGAAGTCGACGGCCTGGCCGCCGTCGCGCAGGGCCGGGGCCAACTCGACGACTGTGGGCCTGAAGCCGTGGCGCCCCAGCCAGTAGGCCAACGCCGGACCGGCGATGCTCGCGCCGGAGATGAGGACGTTCTGGATCATGGATCCCCCCATTGAAACTGTATCCGGTGGACACTGTAGTCACTGTGTACGATAGACACAGTTCGGTGGACCCGGCAAGGCTGGGCAGATCCACAAGGCTGGGCAGGTCCACAAGGCTCGACAGGAGGGGCGACACGCATGGGTGACAAGCACGTCGAGACGATGCGGCTGCTGTGGGGACCCCACCCCAGGCCCGCGCGAGGCCCCAAACCGACACTTGACCTGGACCGCATCGCGCGGGCCGGGATCGAGGTCGCCGACTCCGAGGGCTTGGGCGCTGTGTCCATGCAACGGGTCGCCGCGCTGCTGGACGTCACCAAGATGGCGCTGTATCGGTATGTGCCGGGCAAGGCCGAGTTGGTCGCGTTGATGGTGGACGCCGGGCTCGGCCCGTACCCGACCGGGGCTGAGCGGCATGACGGCTGGCGGGACCGGCTCGAGGACTGGGCTCGTCGACTGATCGCTGTCTTTCGCCGGCACCCATGGGCGCTGGATGCCACCGTCGGGCCGCGGGTCATGGGTCCCGCGGAGCTGTCCTGGATGGAGCGGGCTATCTCGGCGCTGGACGATACGGGCCTCAGCGGCGCCGAGCGGATGGATGCCGCGGTCCTGTTGGCCGGACACGTACGCGCCATCGTCCAGCAGACCCGCGCGGCAGGTCCGGCAGGCAACCCCGAAGCCCAGCTGGGCGCCATCCTCGGAGAGCTGATGCAGGCACACGGTGAGCGCTTCCCCGCCCTCACCGCTGCGCTCGCCTCGGCGGCTCGGCCCGGCGAGGGTGACCAGGCATGGGAGTTCGGCCTGCAGCGCATCCTGGACGGATTGGCCGTACTCATTGACCAGCGCGCCCGCTGATTGTCAGCTCGGTTTCGACGCCGGTGCGCATCGCGTGCGAAAACTGAAACGGCCGGGCGGATGCGCAGAAGGCATCCGCCCGGCCGTTCAGCCCCCGTCCCCCGTATTCACATGGTCTGGAACGGTCCTCAAAGGTCTCGAAGGGTCTAGAAGTCGTCGTCGAAGCCGACCGAGCCCTCGACCGCCACCTGGTAGGCGGAAGGACGGCGTTCGAAGAAGTTGGTCAGCTCCTGGACGCCCTGCAGCTCCATGAAGGAGAACGGATTCTCCGAGCCGTACACCGGAGCGAAGCCCAGCCGCGTCAGCCGCTGGTCGGCGACGCACTGGAGGTACTCGCGCATCGACTCGGTGTTCATACCGGGCAGACCGTCGCCGCACAGATCGCGGCCGAACTGCAGCTCTGCCTCGACGGCCTCCTTCAGCATGTCGGTGACCTGCTGCTGGAGCGCATCGTCGAAGAGCTCGGGCTCCTCCTTGCGGACGGTGTCCACGACCTCGAAGGCGAAGTTCATGTGCATCGTCTCGTCCCGGAACACCCAGTTGGTGCCGGTGGCCAGACCGTGCAGCAGACCGCGGGAGCGGAACCAGTAGACGTACGCGAACGCGCCGTAGAAGAACAGGCCCTCGATGCACGCCGCGAAGCAGATCAGGTTCAGCAGGAAGCGACGGCGGTCGGCCTTCGACTCCAGCCGGTCGATCTTCTCGACCGAGTCCATCCACTTGAAGCAGAACTGGGCCTTCTCGCGGATGGAGGGGATCTCCTCGACCGCGTCGAAGGCGGCCGCGCGGTCGTCCGGGTCCGGCAGATAGGTGTCGAGCAGCGTCAGATAGAACTGGACGTGCACCGCCTCCTCGAAGAGCTGACGGCTCAGATAGAGCCGCGCCTCCGGGGAGTTGATGTGCTTGTAGAGCGTCAGCACCAGGTTGTTGGAGACGATCGAGTCACCCGTCGCGAAGAACGCGACCAGCCGGCCGATCATGTGCTGCTCACCGGCGGAGAGCTTGGCGAGGTCGGCCACGTCGGAGTGGAGATCGACCTCCTCCACGGTCCAGGTGTTCTTGATCGCGTCGCGGTAGCGCTCGTAGAAGTCCGGGTAGCGCATCGGACGCAGGGTCAGTTCGAAGCCCGGGTCCAGCAGGTTCTTCTCGGTGTTCGGGGTGGTCATTACTGGCAGGCCTCGCAGGACTCGGGGTTTTCGAGGGAGCAGGCGATCGCGTCCGCGTCGGGGGCCGACGACTGCTGTACGGGGATGGAGGCGGCGGTCGCCGCAGCGCCGGAGCCGGCCGCACGGGCAATCCGCGTCGCCGGCCGGGAGCGCAGGTAGTACGTCGTCTTCAGCCCCTGCTTCCAGGCGTACGCGTACATCGAGCTGAGCTTCCCGATCGTCGGCGTCTCCAGGAAGAGGTTCAGCGACTGGCTCTGGTCCAGGAACGGCGTACGGGCCGCCGCCATGTCGATCAGGCCGCGCTGCGGGATCTCCCACGCCGTGCGGTACAGCGCGCGGACGTCGGCCGGGATCCAGCTGAAGCCCTGCACCGAGCCGCTGGACTCGCGCAGCGCCTCACGGGTCTGCGCGTCCCAGACGCCGAGCTTCTTCAGCTCCGCCACCAGGTAGCCGTTGACCTGGAGGAACTCACCGCTGAGTGTCTCGCGCTTGAAGAGATTGGAGACCTGCGGCTCGATGCACTCGTAGACACCTGCGATCGAGGCGATGGTCGCGGTCGGCGCGATGGCGAGCAGCAGGGAGTTGCGCATGCCACTCGAGGCGACCCGGGCGCGCAGCGCGTCCCAGCGCTCCGGCCAGTTCAGTTCGACGTTGTAGTGGTCGGGGTGCAGCACGCCACGGGCCGCGCGCGTCCGGGACCAGGCGGGCAGCGGGCCGTTGCGCTCGGCGAGGTCGCAGGACGCCTCGTACGCCGCGAGCATGATCCGCTCGGCGATCTTCGTGGAGAGCGCCTTCGCCTCGGCCGAGTCGAAGGGCAGGCGGAGCTTGAAGAAGACGTCCTGGAGGCCCATCGCGCCCAGGCCCACCGGCCGCCACTTGGCGTTGGAGCGGCCGGCCTGCTCGGTCGGGTAGAAGTTGATGTCGACAACACGGTCGAGGAAGGTGACGGCGGTACGGACGGTCTCGTCGAGCTGCTCCCAGTCGATTCCGCCCTCGGCGACGAACGCACCCAGGTTGACCGAGCCGAGGTTGCAGACGGCCGTCTCACCGTCGTCCGTCACCTCGAGGATCTCGGTGCAGAGGTTCGAGGAGTGGACCGTGTGGCCCGGCTCCGCCGTCTGGTTGGCGGTGCGGTTGGAGGCGTCCTTGAAGGTCATCCAGCCCTGGCCGGTCTGGGCGAGCGTCCGCATCATCCGGCCGTAAAGGTCACGGGCCGGCATGGACTTCTGCGCGAGACCGGCGGCCTCGGCCTTGCGGTACGCCGCGTCGAACTCGTCGCCCCACAGATCGACCAGCTCCGGCACATCCGCGGGCGAGAACAGCGACCATTCGGCGTCCGCCTCGACGCGGCGCATGAACTCGTCGGGGATCCAGTGCGCGAGGTTCAGATTGTGCGTACGCCGGGCGTCCTCACCGGTGTTGTCGCGCAGCTCCAGGAACTCCTCGATGTCGGAGTGCCAGGTCTCCAGGTAGACGGCGGCGGCGCCCTTGCGCCTGCCGCCCTGGTTCACCGCGGCGACCGAGGCGTCGAGGGTCTTGAGGAACGGGACGATGCCGTTGGAGTGGCCGTTGGTGCCCCGGATCAGCGAACCGCGGGAGCGGATACGGGAGTAGGAGAGGCCGATGCCGCCCGCGTGCTTCGAAAGGCGGGCCACCTGGTGGTAGCGGTCGTAGATCGAGTCGAGCTCGTCCAGCGGCGAGTCCAGCAGATAGCAGGACGACATCTGCGGGTGGCGGGTGCCGGAGTTGAAGAGCGTGGGCGAAGAAGGGAGGTAGTCGAGGCGGCTCATCAGGCCGTACAGCGCGGCGACCTCGTCCAGGGCACGGACCGAAGCGTCCTCGGCGAGGCCGCAGGCGACGCGCAGCATGAAGTGCTGCGGGGTCTCGATGACCTGACGGGTGATCGGGTGCCGGAGCAGATAGCGGCTGTAGAGGGTGCGCAGACCGAAGTAGCCGAAGCGGTCGTCGGCGCTCTGGTCGACGAGGGCGTCCAGCCGCGCGGCGTGCAGCGTCACGAACTCTGCCGTACGGTCCGCGATCAGGCCCTCGCGGTGCCCGACCGCGACGGATGCGGAGAAGGCCACCGCGCCCTGTCCGGCTGCCTCGTCCGCGATATGACGGGTCAGCAGGCGGGCGGCGAGCCGCGAGTAGGCAGGGTCCTCGGAGATCAGCCCCGCGGCCGCGTCGGTGGCGAGGCTCCGCAGCTCGGCCGCGTCCGACCCGGCGTGCCGGCCGCGCAGTGCGGCGGCGGCGACACGTCCGGGGTCGGTGTCGGGCAGATCGGCGGTGAGGTCCGTCAGGGTCCGCAGCAGTGCGGTCCCGGGGCCGTCGGCCACCTGCTCGGAGATGCCTGAAGCCGGATCGGCTGGCGCGATGGTCACGTGGTGCTCTCCCTCGCTCGGCTCTGGGCCGGCGGGGGAGGGGAGGCCGGTACGGGCGTACGTACCCGTCGAAGGGCAGCACACCGCACGGCGTCCACCGGCCCAACCGCGAGGCCCGGACGTCTCGGCACCCGGTTCGGTCGAGCCGGGTGCACCGTCGGCAGGTCCTCGGACTGGCGGGGTACGACAAAGCGCACCGCATCACACCGTTGCGGGACAGTTCCGGATTCGCACCGGATTCCCCTGCGTCGACAGCGACCATGAGCATACATGTGGGGGCCGCTTGATGCGGCACCCCCCACATGTTGTGTCATGGCGCACTGCGGCTCCAACGCGTAAGGGAGCAAGGTGATCCCGGGGACGGTCTGGATCTCAGCCCCGGACCCCGCGCCTCAATCGCCGTTGTGGCTTGATGTGCGGGGCTTGATTTGCTGCCCGCCCAACAGCCAAGGGCCGTCGCGCCCCTCCCGGGAAACGCAACGGCCCTCACGCCGGCCCGACTGTCAGTGACTCACCCCTGCCGTCGCCGGCGGCAGTTCCACCTGGACGCCCGCGTCGCCCGCGTCCGCCGTGTAGTCCGACGGACTGGTCTCGTCGACGCCCTCCGGGGCCTTGAGCGCCCGCATGGCGAACGTCAGGACCACCGTCACCACCACGTTCAGGATGAACGCCGTGAGGCCGATGTAGCCGATCTCGCCGAGGCCGGGGATCTCCGCCGACGAGCCGCCGAAGTGCTTCTGTGTCGGGCTCGCGACTCCGTACGCCGCCGACGTGCCGTAGATCATGCCGACCGCCCAGCCCGCCAGCAGCGCCCAGCGGTGGAACCAGCGCGTGAACAGGCCGCCGACCAGAGCCGGGAAGGTCTGGAGGATCCAGATGCCGCCAAGGAGCTGGAAGTTGATCGCCACTGTCTTGTCCATCGTCAGAACGAAGACCAGCGCGCCCACCTTCACCAGCAGCGAGACCAGCTTGGAGACCTTCGTCTCCTGCGCGGGCGTCGCGTCCGGCTTGATGAAGTCCTTGTAGATGTTCCGGGTGAACAGATTCGCCGCCGCGATCGACATGATCGCCGCCGGTACCAGCGCGCCGATGCCGATCGCCGCGAACGCCACACCCGCGAACCAGTCCGGGAACATCGTCTCGAACAGCTGAGGGATCGCCAGCTGACCGTTCTGCACCTTGATGCCGGCCGCGATCGCCATGAACCCGAGCAGCGCCAGCAGACCCAGCATCAGCGAGTACAGCGGCAGAATCGTGGTGTTGCGGCGGATCACATCACGGCTGCGCGAGGACAGCGTCGCCGTGATCGAGTGCGGATACATGAAGAGGGCGAGCGCCGAGCCCAGCGCCAGCGTCGCGTAACCCCACTGGCCCGCCTCGCCCGGCGCCAGCGCGCCCCGTGGCTTCTCCGTCGCCGGGTTGATCTGCGAGAGCGCGTCGCCCGCCTTCGCGAAGATGTCGTCGAAGCCGCCGAGCTTGATCGGGATGTAGATGATCGCCACCGCGATGACGATGTAGATCAGCGCATCCTTGACGAAGGCGATCAGCGCCGGCGCCCGCAGACCGGACGAGTAGGTGTACGCCGCCAGCACACCGAAGGCGATCAGCAGCGGCAGGTCCTTGACGAACCAGTTGGTCGTCTCGCCACCGCCGACGCCCATCACATCGAGTACCGCCTGGATGCCGACGAGTTGGAGCGCGATGTAGGGCATCGTCGCCAGGATGCCGGTGACGGCGACCGCCAGCGAGAGCCCCTTCGAGCCCCAGCGCCCGCGTACGAAGTCCGAGGTGGTGACGTATCCGTGCTTGTGCGACACCGACCACAGCCGCGGCAGGAAGGTGAAGATCAGTGGGTAGACGAGGATCGTGTACGGCACGGCGAAGAAGCCCGCCGCGCCCGCCGCGTAGATCGCCGCCGGGACGGCGACGAAGGTGTACGCCGTGTACAGGTCGCCGCCGAGCAGGAACCAGGTGACCCAGGTGCCGAACGAACGGCCGCCCAGGCCCCATTCGTCGAGGCTCTCGCTCTCGGCCTTGCGCCAACGCGCGGCCAGGAAGCCCATGACCGTGACGGCCAGGAAGAAGAAGATGAAGACGCCGAGTGCGACGCCGTTCACGCCGTCCTTCACTTCGACGCACCTCCCTTGCGGGCGCGCTGGTCACGCTGCCACAGCTGGTAAGCGATCATGGTGAGTGCGGTCGAGATGACCACCCAGAGCATCTGGTACCAGTAGAAGAACGGGATCCCGATGAAGGCCGGTTCGGTCTTCGCATACGAACTGACCCAGAGCATTGCCACAAACGGCGCGAAGAGGCAGAGGGCGACGATCGCGCGCACCGGCGTGATGACCGGTGGTTTCGCTTCAGGAACTTCAGGCACTTCCGGCGCTTCTGGCGCCTCAGGCTCTGCTGACATACGGCGACTCCGTCCCCTCGCTGATCACCTGTACCTGTAATGCGCAGGAAATGTAGGCGAGGCTTTCGAACCGAGTCACCCCCCGTCCGCATATCGGTACGGCAACGACTTCGCGTCGCGCCCGGGCACGGTGGCCGCAAACATGACATAGCGCCGCAACGGCAGTTGCGGCGCTGTGCCGATGAACCTCGGCGGGGCAGGGTGTGCGGGTCGGACCGCGGTTCAGGGACCGGGTCAGGGTGCGGTTCAGGGTGCGGGGCGCTGAAGCCTCGCCACGAACTTGTACCGGTCGCCCCGGTACACCGAGCGCACCCACTCCACGGGTTCGCCCTGCGCGTCCAGCGAGTGGCGCGACAGCATCAGCATCGGCAGGCCCACGTCCGTACCGAGCAGCCCCGCCTCGCGCGGCGTGGCCAGCGAGGTCTCGATCGTCTCCTCGGCCTCGGCCAGATGGACGTCGTACACCTCCGCCAGCGCCGTGTAGAGCGAGGTGTACTTCACCAGGCTGCGTCGTAGCGCCGGGAAGCGCTTGGCCGACAGATGCGTCGTCTCGATCGCCATCGGTTCGCCGCTCGCCAGCCGCAGCCGCTCGATCCGCAGCACCCGTCCGCCGGCCGAGATGTCCAGCAGTCCGGCCAGCGTGTCGTCGGCCGTGACATACCCGATGTCCAGCAGTTGCGAGGTGGGCTCGAGGCCCTGGGCCCGCATGTCCTCGGTGTACGAGGTGAGCTGCAGGGCCTGCGAGACCTTGGGCTTGGCCACGAAGGTGCCCTTGCCCTGGATGCGCTCGAGGCGGCCCTCGACGACCAGTTCCTGGAGCGCCTGGCGCACCGTCGTACGCGAGGTGTCGAACTCCGCGGCGAGTGTGCGCTCCGGCGGCACGGGCGTGCCGGGCGGCATGGTCTCCGTCATGTCCAGCAAGTGGCGCTTCAGCCGGTAGTACTTGGGCACGCGCGCGGTACGGGTCTGTGCCCCGCCCTCGGTCTCGGTGCCGCCCCCGTCCGTGGCCATGGCCCGCCTTCCCGACTCTTGTGCTGCTGCCGTCACCGGCTCCTCCGTCTGTTGCGGCTCACATGGTGGCACGGTCCGGTCACGGGTCGTCGACCTCCCTCAGGTGTCGGTCCGATAACGGAGGTGACAGCCCTTCTTATACACCCTTGACACCCCTAAAGGTCTAGGCCAAGCTCCCGAGTACTGGTCTAAACCATTAAAGACCAGGTCCCAGCCCCACGAGCAGTACTCGTCGTATGTCTTCGCGGTGGGCAGGGGGGTTGCAGGCATCCCTGAGGAGGGTGGCGTGAAGCGCAAGCTCATCGCGGCGGTAGGCGTCGCGGGCATGATGATCGGCCTTGCGGCCTGTGGTGATTCGGACAAGGGCGGGGACAAGGCCGGCGGCGGCGACGCCAAGGAGCTGACCGTCTGGCTGACGGTGGACGCCCAGAACAACTGGCCCGATCTCGTGAAGTCCGCCGACGACGCGATCGTCAAGAAGCACCCGGGCATCAAGATCAAGCACGAGTACTACGGCTGGCCGGACAAGAACGCCAAGCTGGACGCCGTACTCGCCACGGACAAGGCTCCGGACGTGGTCGAGATGGGCAACACCGAGATGCTCGGCTACATGACCAAGGGCGCGTTCGCCGAGGTCGACCCGAAGAAGTTCGAGCAGTCGGACGCGTGGCTGGACGGCCTCAAGGAGTCCGTCACGTACGACGGCAAGACCTACGGTGTCCCGTACTACGCCGGTGGCCGTGTCGGCACCTGGCGCAAGGACATCGCCGCCGAGGCCGGCGTGAAGGCCGCCCCGAAGACGTACGCGGAGCTCACCGCCGCCCTGGACAAGATCCAGGAGAAGAAGGGCGACAAGTTCAGCGCCTGGTACCAGCCTTCGCCGGACTGGTACGCCGCGATGTCCTTCGTCTACGACGCCGGCGGCTCCATCGCCAAGAAGGACGGCGACACGTGGAAGGCCAACCTCTCCTCGCCCGAGTCCCTCAAGGGCCTCAATGAGTACAAGTCGATCCTCGACAAGTACATGCACGGCGACAAGACGAAGGACGAGTCCGACCGTCCGGTCGTCTTCGGCCAGGGCAAGTCCGCGACCATCTTCAGCGCGGCCTGGGAGGGCGGCACGGCCGCCGACCCGAAGAACGACAAGGTCGGCAAACTCGCCGACAAGCTCGAGAACTTCGTGATGCCCGGTCCGAACGGCAAGGCCCTTCCCGTCTTCCTCGGCGGCTCCGACCTGGCCGTCCCGGTCAAGTCCAAGGCGCAGGACGTCGCGGCCGAGTGGATCAACGCCTTCACCGGCGCCCAGGGCCAGAAGGGTCTGCTCGCCAAGGGCAACCTGCCCAACAACAAGACCGACCTGGCGACCCTGAAGAACGACCCGAAGACGGTGGTCCCGGCCACCGCCGCCGAGTCCAACTGGTTCGTCCCGATGGCACCGGGCTGGGGTCAGGTCGAGAAGGCCCAGACCCTCAAGACCATGCTGCAGCAGATCGGCACCGGCAAGAAGTCGGTGGCGGACGCCGCGAAGGCCGCGGACGCCGCGATCGACAAGGTCATCAACACCAAGTGACCTAAGGGCAGGGCCCCGTCACCGCGACGGGGCCCTGCCGCTCGTACCGGGAGAGGGACCGCTGAGGAGCACGGGATGAGTGCCGCAGAGACAACCACCGCCACGGTGCCGCCGACGCGGCAATCGCCACCACCGGGGACCGGCGCAGCCACCCCGGCAAAGCCCGGCAGAAAGCCGACAGCAGACGGGGCAGGAGTGCCCTGGCTGCTGCTCGCGCCCTGCCTGCTCATCCTTCTGCTCGTCCTCGGCTATCCGCTGGTACGGCTGGTCACCCTCTCCTTCCAGAAGTTCGGCCAGCCCCAGCTGTGGGGCTTCAAGGACCCGGAGTCGGTCGGCTTCGACAACTTCTCCAAGATCCTCGGGGACGGCGAGTTCTGGACCGTCGTCATACGGACCGCGGTCTTCGCCTTCAGCGCCGTGGTGCTGACCATGGTCATCGGCATGCTGGTCGCGCTGCTGCTGCAACGGGTCTCCGGCTGGGTGAAGACCCTGATCAACATCGCGCTCGTGGCGAGCTGGGGCATGCCCATCATCGTCGCCACCGCGATCTTCAAGTGGCTCTTCGACGCCGACTACGGCGTACTCAACTGGCTGCTCTCCAGGCTGCCCGGAGTCGACATGATCGGCCACAACTGGTTCGCCAGCGGCCCCCAGGGCCTCGCCGTGATCATCCTGCTGGTGGTCTGGGGCGCCGTGCCCTTCGTCGTGATCACACTCAGCGCCGGCCTCACCCAGGTGCCCAAGGAGCTCGAAGAGGCCGCCCGTCTCGACGGCGCCGGCGCCTGGGGCGTCTTCCGCTTCGTCACCCTGCCGATCCTCAAGCCCATCATCGTGATGCTGACGACGCTCTCGGTGATCTGGGACATGGGTGTCTTCCCGCAGGTCTTCGTGATGCGCAACGGCCATCCCGAGGCGGAGTTCCAGCTGCTCACCACGTACTCGTACGACAAGGCCTTCGTCGTCAACGATTACGGCACCGGCTCGGCGATCGCGCTTGTCACCGTGATCCTGCTGCTCGGTGTGGTCGCGGTCTATATGCGCCAGATGCTCAAGATCGGAGAGGTGGAGTGACTTCGACCGCCGCGGCTCCCGCCGCCACCCGCCGTCCCAGGAAGAGCCGGCTCGGCTGGAATCTGCTCGGCCTCCTTGTCTTCGTCACCGCGGGGTTCCCGGTCTACTGGATGCTGAACACGGCGTTCAAGCCGGCCAAGGACGCCATCGACCCCGACCCGCACTTCTTCCCCAACGTCTTCACGACGGAGAACTTCCGGCGGGCCCTGGACATCGCCGACTTCTGGGGACCGGTCGGACGCAGCCTGACCGTCTCGCTCGTCGTGGTCGTCATCGGCATCGCGGTCGGCATGCTCGCCGCGCTCGCGATATCCCGGTTCGCCTTCCGCGGCCGCAAGATCGTGATCGTCGGCATCCTCGCGGTCCAGATGATCCCGCTGGTCGCCATGATCATCCCGGTCTTCCTGCTGCTGAACGACCTCGGTCAGTACGACAAGCTCACGGGGTTGATCATCACGTATCTGACCTTCATCCTCCCGTTCACGGTGTGGACGCTGCGCGGATTCATCGTCAACATCCCCAAGGAGCTGGAGGAGGCGGCGATGGTCGACGGCTGCACCCGCACCGGCGCCTTTATCCGCGTGGTCTTCCCGCTGCTCGCCCCGGGCATGGTCGCCACCTCGGTCTACGGCTTCATCCAGGCCTGGAACGAGTATCTGTACGCACTGATGCTGATGAGCCAGCAGAACCAGACCGCCACCGTGTGGCTGGGCAACTTCACCACCAAGAACGGCACCGAGTACGCCCCGATGATGGCGGGCGCCACGATGATGGCCATCCCCATCGTGATCCTCTTCCTCCTCGTCCAGCGCAAGATGGCCGCGGGTCTGACGGCCGGCGCAGTGAAGGGATGACGCCGTCCACATGACAACTCTCGTACGCAGTACAGACACCCTGACCCGCGACGCGCTCGCCGTCCTCCAGCCGGGCTTCGTCGGCACCACCGCACCGGACTGGCTGCTGCGCCGGATCGGCGAAGGCCTCTCGGCCGTCGGCCTGTTCGGCCGCAATATCGTCTCGCCCGGTCAGCTGGCCGCGCTCACCGCGCAGTTGCGGGCCGAGCGGGACGACGTACTCGTCGCAATCGACGAGGAGGGCGGGGACGTCACCCGGCTCGAGGTGCGCACCGGCTCCTCCTTCCCCGGTAACTACGCGCTGGGCACGGTGGACGACACGGACCTCACCCGGGCCGTCGCCCGGGAGCTCGGCCGCCGGCTCGCCGAGTGCGGCGTCGACCTCAACTGGGCGCCGTCCGCGGACATCAACTCCAATCCGGACAACCCGGTCATCGGCGTACGGTCCTTCGGCGCCGACACCGCGCTCGCTTCCCGCCACACCGTCGCGTACGTCGAAGGCCTCCAGTCCTCCGGAGTCGCCGCCTGCACCAAGCACTTCCCCGGACACGGCGACACCAATGTGGACTCGCACCATGCGCTGCCCCGGATAGACGTGGATCTCGACACGCTGCACGCCCGTGAGCTGGTGCCTTTCCGCGCCGCGATCGCGGCGGGTTCCAAAGCGGTGATGAGCGCGCATATCCTGCTTCCCGCGCTCGACCCGAACCGCCCGGCGACGCTGAGCCCGCAGATCCTCACCGGTCTGCTGCGCGAAGAGCTGGGCTACCAGGGCCTGATCGTCACCGACGGCATGGAGATGCAGGCCATTTCGGCGGCGTACGGCATCGAGCGCGGCTCCGTCCTCGCGATCGCCGCGGGCGCCGACGCGATCTGTGTCGGCGGCGGCCTGGCCGACGAGGAGACCGTACTGCGGCTGCGCGACGCGCTGGTCGCGGCGGTACGGGACGGCGAACTGCCCGAGGAGCGGCTGGCCGACGCGGCGGCGCGGGTACGCGCCCTCGCCGACTGGACGCGGCGGGCCAGGGGGGCTGCAGGGGAGCCGGGCGCGGCTTCACAGGAGGGGACCGCGCCCGGCGCCGACATCGGCCTTGTCGCGGCGCGCCGGGCGGTGCGGGTGACATCGGGGGAGGTGCCGTACGAACCGCTGACGAGCCCTCCGTACGTAGCCGCTTTCACACCGGTCGCGAACATCGCCGTGGGGGACGAGACTCCCTGGGGAGTGGCGGCGGAGCTGGCCGCGATACTGCCGGGCACGACGACCGACACCTATGGCAGCGCTGCTGACGGTACGACCGATACACCCTCTTTGATTGGAAATGTGCTGGGTCTTGCGGGGGACCGTAGGATCGTCGCTGTAGTACGCGACGTCCACCGCCACCCCTGGATGGCGGACGCTCTGGACGCCCTGATCGAGGCCCGTCCCGACACGGTCGTGGTCGAGATGGGTGTGGACCGGGCGGAGCCGAGGGGGGTCCTGCACATCGCGACCCATGGCGCCGCCCGTGTCTGCGGACGGGCCGCCGCGGAGGTCATCACCGGCAAGGGCGCCGGGGGCTGACCGACGCGGGCCGCGCTGTACCGGGAGACCCTTCCGTCCCCGGCACAAGGAATGCCACATGGAGGCAGCCAGCATGTCCGCCACGAGTTCGGCCGAACAGAGCGAGCGTCCGGGCCGGATCATGTCCGGCGAGATGGCGGAGCAGCCGGCGGTGCTGCGGCGCATCCTCGAGAAGGGCGCGCCGAAGATCCGCGAGGTGGCGGCGGCGATCTCGGCGCGCGGCCCGCGCTTCGTGCTGCTGACCGCGCGCGGCACGTCCGACAACGCCGCGCTGTACGCGAAGTACCTGCTCGAGATCCAGCTGGGTCTGCCGTGCGGGCTGACCTCCATGTCGACGACGACGGCGTACGGAGCACGACCCGATCTGACCGACGTCCTGGTCATCACGGTCAGTCAGTCCGGCGGCTCACCGGATCTGGTGGCGTCGACGAAGGCGGCGCGGGAGGCGGGCGCGATCACGCTGGCGGTGACCAACAACGCGGATTCCCCGCTGGCGGCGGTCTCCGAATTCCACATCGACATCCTGGCCGGCCCGGAGAATGCGCTCCCGGCGACGAAGACGTACACCGCGTCGCTGCTCGCGCTCTATCTGTTCGTGGAGGGTCTGCGCGGCGGCGACGGCGTGGCGGCGAAGCTCCTCCCGGAGCTCGCCGCGCAGATCCTGTCCCGCCAGGACGAGGTGCGGCAGCTGGCCTCCCGCTACCGCTTCGCCGAGCGGATGGTGATCACGTCGCGGGGTTACGGCTACCCCACGGCGAAGGAGGCCGCGCTGAAGCTGATGGAGACGAGCTACATCCCGGCCCTCGCGTACTCCGGCGCGGATCTGCTGCACGGCCCGCTGGCCATGGTCGACAACATCTCCCCGGTCATCGCGGTGGTCACCGACGGCAAGGGCGGCGAGGCCCTCCAGCCGGTCCTCGACCGTCTCCGCGGCCGCGGCGCGGACCTGGTGGTGATCGGTCCCAAGCTCCAGGTCGACGCGGCCTCGGCGGGCTTTGTCCTCCCGGTGGACGGCGTCCTGGAGGAACTCCAGCCGATCCTGGAGATCCTGCCGCTGCAGCTGCTGGCGTACGAGGTGACGATCGCGCGCGGCCAGGACCCGGACGCGCCGCGCGCTCTGGCGAAGGTGACGGAGACGCACTGAACGGTGATGAGACCCGCTGACAGGGGCTGAGGGGGCTGAAGGGGGCACGGGCACCCGCGGGCCGCGGCGCCGTGACGGGACCCTCAACCCGTACGGCACCGCAGCCCGGAGCTGCTCCGGCCGGCAGGTGTGCGGTCCCGCTCGGCCGTGTGAGAGGTATCGACGCAGTCAGGGCAGAGAGCGCCGGGTACCTCGTTCCACTCTCCTGTGCGGGGAGGGTGGAGGCTTTACTCAAACATTGTGGACTAGACCATTCTCCACTGTCCATCCACGTGCAGAGCTTAGTTCCCGTCCATCCTCCGGCACGGGCGGACGGCTCAACCGGTTCACCCCGAAGGTACGCTCGCAGATGTGCCCTCCATGAACGACCTCGTACGCCAGCACACAGCCCTCAGTGAATCCGACCTCGAGTGGCTCCATCTGCTGGTCTCGGAGTGGCAGCTGCTCTCCGACCTCTCCTTCGCCGACCTCGTCCTCTGGGTCCCCACCCTCGACGGCACCCGCTATGTCTCGGTGGCCCAGATGCGGCCCAACACGGGCCCCACCTCCTACCAGGACGACATGGTCGGCCATCTCGTCCCCCGCGGCCGCCGGCCACTGCTCGACGCCGCGCTCGACGAGGGGCGGATCGTGCGCGAGGGCGACCCGGAGTGGCGCGAGGAGGTGCCGGTGCGGGTCGAGTCCATCCCCGTACGCCGCGAGGGCCGAGTCCTCGGCGTCATCGCCCGCAATACGAACCTGCTGACCGTACGTACCCCTTCCCGGCTGGAGCTCACCTACCTCCAGTCCGCCTCCGACCTCGCCCAGATGATCGCCGCAGGATCGTTTCCCTTCCCTGGGCAGCAGGTCGACATGGATGCGTCACCGCGCGTCGGCGACGGGCTGATCAGGCTCGACGCCGACGGCGTCGTCCAGTACGCGAGCCCCAACGGCCTCTCCGCGTACCACCGCCTCGGCCTCGCCTCCGACCTCGTCGGACATCATCTCGGCCAGACCACCGCCGAACTCGCCCCGTCGCGCGGTCCGGTCGACGAGGCCCTGGTCAAACTTGCCAGCGGCTACGCGCCGCGCGAGACCGAGGTCGAGGGCAATGGCGGTGTCATCCAGCTGCGCGCCATCCCGCTCAAGCCCAAGGGCGTCCGGATCGGCTCTCTCGTACTTCTCCGTGACGTCACCGAACTCCGCCGCCGCGAGCGCGAGTTGATAACCAAGGACGCCACCATCCGGGAGATCCACCACCGGGTGAAGAACAACCTCCAGACGGTCGCCGCCCTGCTCCGCCTCCAGGCCCGCCGGATGGATTCCGAAGGCGGCCGGGAGGCGCTCAACGAGGCGGTACGGCGCGTCGGTTCGATCGCGATCGTCCATGAGACGCTTTCCCAGAATCTGGACGAGCGCGTCGAGTTCGACGAAATCGCGGACCGGGTGATCGCGATGGTCGCCGAGATCTCGCCGGGCAAGGTCGACTGCCGCCGTACGGGACGGTTCGGGATCCTCGACGCCGAAGTGGCCACACCGCTCTCCATGGTCCTGACCGAGGTGCTGCAGAACGCCCTGGAGCACGCCTTCGCGCAGGGGGAGCGCGGCTCGGTCGAGGTCGCGGCCGTGCGGGCCGATCAGCGCGCGGAGACCAGCCGGCTGCTGATCACCGTCCAGGACGACGGCTGCGGTCTGCCCGAGGGCTTCGATCCGCAGCGCGCCGGCAATCTGGGTCTGCAGATCGTACGGACCCTGGTGGAAGGGGAGTTGGGCGGAACCTTCGACATGGTCCCGGTCCCGGCGCCCGGTCGTGGCACCCGCGTCGTTCTCGACATCCCTGTCCAGGGCGAGAAGTAGAGAAGCAGAAGTGGGCGAGAAGCGGGAAGCAAGAGAGCCGGAACAGCAATGAGCCCCGGACCGTGTGGAACGGTCCGGGGCTCGAAGCTCACGTTGCTATGCGCATCGGGGGTACTGCGCGCTGCGGCTCGAAGGCGGTGAATGCGTACTCTCTGTACGCGGCGCCGGGCTCAGGCTCGTAGCAGGGGGGCGTCAGGCGCTGGCGTTACGCGCCCGGTTGCGAGCGGCGCGACGCTTCATCGCACGACGCTCGTCCTCGCTGAGGCCACCCCAGACGCCGGAGTCCTGGCCGGACTCGAGCGCCCACTGCAGGCACTGCTCCATAACGGGGCAGCGACGGCAGACGGCCTTGGCTTCCTCGATCTGCAGCAGCGCAGGACCAGTGTTGCCGATGGGGAAGAAGAGCTCGGGGTCTTCCTCGCGGCAAACGGCGTTGTGACGCCAGTCCATGGCTGCTACCTCTCCTTGGTATTACATTCAGGTTGCTTGTGAATGTGAACGCTTTCACGAATCCCCCCGCGAGGGAAGGGCCGACTGCCAGTTACCCGGCGTGGTCCTGGGTTCTAAGGAGGGGTTCTGGCGGTCTGTGGGGCCGATGTTGCGGGCCGTCCCGATCGCCATGTAGAGATTCGCAAACCTCGGCGGCGGATACAACCCCTTCCGGAAACTTTTTTTTGATTCCTCGGTGTCGACTAGGTCACAGCCGTACTTCTATGGGGTGGAGCCCAGCCCATACGTTCGAGATAAAGGACTTTCGGTCCTTCCGCTCACACAATCACACGCAGTGCACGGCGTACGCCTGTGAACGTCACGCTCGTACGGAGCCCCAGATGGTCACCGTCCATCTGGAACGGCAGCGGAACCTTTGAATTCAAGGTGAAGTCCGTCAGGTCATGGAGAGCGACGGCATGCTTGCCGCGCGGTCCGCGCTCGGGGGTCGAGGTGAGCAGCTGGGTGGCGTACCGGGCCACAGCGGGGGCCGACAGCTTGGACAGTGCGACGACGTCCAGGGCGGTGTCGAACGAGGCTGCCGGGGAGGCGTACACCGGGCGATTGCCCAGGTAGGTCCAGGGGGCGGTGTTGCAGACTATGGACAGCACGAGATCGGTGACCGGGTCCTTGCCGGGGCGGTCGAGGGTGATCGGGCCGTGCCGGCGGTGGGGCTCGTCCAGATACTGCCGTACCACTTGGCGCATATAGAGGGCGTGAGTGGAGCGCTTGCCGCGCTCCCGCTGCTGTTCGACCCGGCCGATGACGCTCGCGTCGAAACCGAGTCCGGCGCAGAAGGTGAACCAGCGGGGCGGGGCCGACTCGTCCTTCGTGCCCGGGGTGCCGGCCGCGCGACCGAGGCCGACCGTCCGCTCGGTCCGGTCGCGGAGCGCGTCGAGGATCGCGCCGGTCGCCTCCACGGCGTCGTTCGGGAGCCCGAGGGCCCGGGCGAAGACATTCGTCGAGCCGCCGGGGACGACGGCGAGGCGGGGGAGGCGGTCGGGGTCGGGGCCGTTGTGGAGCAGACCGTTGACGACCTCGTTCACGGTGCCGTCGCCGCCGAGGGCGACGACCAGCTCTGTGTCGTCGGAATCTGCGGCCTGGCGGCCGAGGTCGCGGGCGTGTCCCCGGTACTCCGTCGTGACGACTTCCAGCTTCATCTCGCTGGCGAGGGCGTGAATGAGTACGTCACGGGTGCGAGCACTGGTGGTGGTTGCTGCCGGATTGACCACAAGAAGTGCGCGCATGCGCAGCAGCGTACCCAGTGGTGGGTACCGGGCCCAGACCCGGGCTTCCTACGCGGGCTACCCTGCAGAGGTGAGCGATGATCAGACCCCCCGACCTGCCCGTCTGACCGCCGCGGCCGCGGTATCCGGTCTGGAGGGCCTGGCACTGGCCGCGGGCGGCGTCTACATGCTCGTGCTGGGGCTGCTCGGCCGGCCTGACAGTCCCTCGCAGGCGGAGATGGGCGGAGTGACACTTATCGCACTCGGCGCGATCCCGCTGATCGCGGCGAGGGGGCTTCTGCTGCGGCGCAGCTGGAGCCGGGGTCCGGCGATCATCACGCACCTGATGGCGCTGATCCCGTCGTGGACGCTGCTGCGTTCGTCGGCCGGGCTGATCCCGCTCGGCATCGTGCTGGCGCTGGTCGCTTTGACCGGCCTGGTGCTGCTGGTCAACCCGACGACGACAGAAGCGCTGGGCATCCGGGGCGGCGCGGCGCGGGACGCGTAGCGGTACGGGGTCTTTCCCACCCACCCGCCCTTGATGTTGTGAGGGGGCACGGTGCCCCGCGCCTCCGCGAGGCGGCGCCGGCGGGGGCGTTGGTTGTTGTCGGGGAGGGTCCAAGCACTGTGGGAATCGCCGGCTTCGCGGCGCGCGCCGGAGGTCCGACCGTCGGCGGTCCTGAGTCGGCCTGGGCCGGACCGGGCGGTGTGGGACGCCCGGCGGGTGCGGGATCTCTCCCGTCCGCCCGCCCTTGATGTTGTGAGGGGGACACGGTGCCCCGCGCCCCCGCGCCCCCGCGAGGCGGCGCCGGCGGGGGGTGCTGGTCCTTGTCGGGGACAGGTCCACGCCCGGTGGGAATCGCCGGCTTCGCGGCGCGCGCCGGAACTCCGATCGGGGGTGGTCCTGAGTCGGCCGGGGCCGGACCGGGCGTTTCGGGGCGGGAGCGCCGTGCTTCGCGGCGTGGATGCTCCGCCGCCGGGGCGTTGGGCCGGACCGGGCGCTTCGGCGCGCGCGCCCCGCGCCGGGCGGCCCCGGCCGTCCCTACTCCTCCACCAGCAGCTTCTCGCGCAGCTGGGCCAGGGTGCGGGCCAGCAGGCGGGAGACGTGCATCTGGGAGATGCCGACCTCCTGCGCGATCTGCGACTGCGTCATGTTGCCGAAGAACCTCAGCAGCAGGATCCGCTTCTCGCGCGGCGGCAGGTCCTCCAGCAGCGGCTTCAGCGACTCGCGGTATTCGACGCCCTCGAGGGCCTCGTCCTCCGCGCCCAGCGTGTCCGCCACCGCCGGGGACTCGTCGTCCGTGTCGGGGACGTCCAGGGACAGCGTGGAGTACGCGTTCGCGGACTCCAGGCCCTCCAGGACCTCCTCCTCCGAGATGCCCAGGCGTTCCGCCAGCTCGTGCACCGTCGGGGAGCGGCCGTGCTGCTGGGAGAGCTCCGCCGTCGCCGTGGTCAGGGCGAGCCGCAGCTCCTGCAGGCGGCGCGGTACCCGTACCGCCCAGCCCTTGTCGCGGAAGTGGCGCTTGATCTCGCCGACGACCGTGGGCGTCGCATACGTCGAGAACTCGACGCCCCGCTCCGGATCGAACCGGTCCACCGACTTGATCAGACCGATCGTCGCGACCTGCGTCAGATCGTCCAGCGGCTCGCCGCGATTACGGAAGCGGCGCGCCAGGTGCTCGACGAGCGGCAGGTGCATCCGCACCAGCTGGTTGCGCAGCTCCGCCCGCTCCGGCGAGCCGTCGGGCAGCTTGCGCAGCTCGATGAACATCGCCCGCGCACCGCTGCGGTCATGTGGATCGTGCTGCTTCTCGTGCACGTGCTCGCTCATACGGTCCGCCCGCTCTGCCTGCGCCTGCTCCGCCGCGGCCGTCTGGCCGTCAAGTCCGTCCTCCGGGTGCGGCCGCGCCTCCTGCTCCGGGATGTCAGTCGGCGCGCTCAGCATCCGGGGTCCGCGCTCCTCGTCCTGCACCGGACCGCCCCCGTCCCTCACGCCGGCCCGGGTCCCGCGCCGCGCTGTTTGTACAGGCTGATGGAGACCGTACGGTCGTCCGCGACCGTGGAGTCGACCTTGCCCGCCAGTGCCGACAGCACCGTCCAGGCAAAGGTGTCACGCTCCGGCGCGCGACCGTCGGTCGTCGGCGCCGAGACCGTGACCTCGAGCGAGTCGTCGACGAGCCGGAACACGCAGCTGAGAACGGAGCCGGGCACAGCCTGCTGCAGCAGAATCGCGCACGCCTCGTCAACCGCGATCCGCAGATCCTCGATCTCGTCGAGGGTGAAGTCCAAGCGCGCTGCGAGGCCGGCCGTGGCCGTACGCAGCACGGACAGGTAGGCACCCGCAGCGGGCAGCCGGACTTCCACGAAGTCCTGGGTCCCGGGCTCGCCTGCGATCTGGGACACCCTCACCTCCAAGGTGGCACAAGCTCTTTCGGGGCTAAGGGAGGGGAGATCCCGAAGCCGTCGCTACGCATTTGTACGTAGCCGGTACTGGCCCGGCGACGCTATCGCGATCCATGGTGCCCTGTCGCCGGGACCCCCAGTCGATGACTGTCACTCATGGTAAGCATATGAGTACACACAGTGGCTAGAGGTCTGCGGCGCCCAATTGCGAGGACCCAGCGGAGGGTTGACGTACCCACGCGTCAGACGATCGAACCGTCGACGAAGCACCAGCGCCAGACGGCTCCCGGCTCGAAGCTCCGCATCACCGCGTGCCCGCTCTCCTGGAAATGCGCTTCGGCGTGCTGGTGGGGCGAGGAGTTGCAGCAGCCCACGTGGCCGCAGACCAGGCAGAGCCGCAGCTGTACGGGGTGGCTGCCGTTCGCCAGACACCCCGGGCACGTCTCGCTCAGCGGAGCAGGTTCGGGGTGCGGCAGTTTTCGTACATGCGGGCACTCGCTCATGATTGCCAGACTACGACGCGGCCCTGGGGCGTCGTGCGGACATGAGGAGGCGAAAGTGGACGTACTGCCGCTGGTGGCACTGATCGCGGCCAGCGCCGCGATCGCCGGGGCGGCCCGCCGGACTCCGGTGCCGGCACCGCTGCTGCTGGTGACGGCGGGGCTGATCGCCGCGTACGTGCCGGGGGTGCCCGACTACACGCTCAACCCGAACATCGTGCTGCCGCTGGTGCTGCCGCCGCTGCTGTACAAGGCCGCGGTCGACAGTTCGTACCTCGACCTCCGGGCGAATCTGCGGCCCGTCGCGCTGCTCTCGGTCGGCTATGTCCTCTTTGCGACCGTCGCGGTCGGTTACCTCGCCTTTCTGCTGGTGCCGGACCTGCCACTGACCGCGGCGCTGGTGCTCGGCGCGGTGATCGCGCCGCCGGACGCGGTCGCCGCGACCGCGATCGCCCGCAGGCTGGGCCTGCCGAGCCGGATCACCACGATTCTGCAGGGCGAGTCCCTGGTGAACGACGCGACCGCGATCACCGCGTTCAGGGTGGCGCTGGCCGCGGCGGTCGGCGAGGGCGCGAGCTGGGCCGGCGGCATCGAGGAGTTCGTGCTGGCTTCGGTCGGCGGAGTCGTCGTCGGCCTGGTGCTGATGGTGCCGATCCACTGGCTGCGTACGCATCTCAAGGAAGCGCTGCTGCAGAACACGCTCTCGCTGCTCATCCCGTTCGTCGCGTACGCGGCGGCCGAGCAGGTCGGGGCGTCCGGAGTGCTCGCCGTGGTCGTCGTCGCGCTCTATCTCGGGCACCGCTACTGGCAGGTCGACTTCGCGACCCGGCTGCAGGAGGAGGCGGTCTGGAAGATGGTCGCGTTCATCCTCGAGTCCGCGGTCTTCGCGCTGATCGGACTGCAACTGCCGTACGTACTCAAGGGTCTCGGAGGGTACGGCGTCGGCGAATCGCTCTGGTACGCCTTCGGGGTCTTCGTCGCCGTGGTCGTGGTGCGGTTCGTCTGGGTCTTCCCGGCGACATTCCTGCCGCGCTGCCTGTCGAAACGGATCAGGGAGCGCGAGCCGGACACCAACTGGACCGCGCCGGTGGTGGTGGGCTGGGCCGGGATGCGAGGCGTCGTCTCGCTGGCGATCGCCTTCTCCATCCCGTTGACGACGGCGGACGGCGAGCCCTTCCCGGCGCGGAACCTGGTCCTCTTCCTGACCTTCACGACGGTGATCTCGACGCTGGTGGTGCAGGGGCTCACGCTGCCGGCGCTGATCCGGGCGCTGAAGCTGCCCGGCCGCGACCGGTACGCCGAGACGCTGGCCGAGGCACAGGCCCAGAGCGAGGCCTCGCAAGCGGCGGAGGTGCGGCTGAACGAGCTGCTGGAGGACGAGCGGAACGCCCTGCCGCCGCCGCTGGCCGACCGGCTGCGGACCGTGATGGAGCGGCGGCGGAACTCGGTCTGGGAGCGGCTCGGTACGGTGAACGAGGTGACCGGCGAGTCGGCGGACGACACCTACCGGCGGTTGGCGCGGGAGATGATCGACGCCGAGCGCGAGGTCTTCGTACAGCTGCGGGACCAGCGGCGGATCGATGACGAGATGATGCGTACGCTGCTGCGTCGGCTGGATCTGGAGGAGGCGGCGGCCTACCGCGAGGAATCGTCCTGACCGGTGATGACGGCGGCGACGGTGGTGCCGGGCGGGAAGGCGCCCTCGGCGGCGAGCGCGGTGAGGCCGTACAGCATCTTGGCGACGTAGACGCGCTCGACGGGCAGCCCGTGGCGGGCCTCGAAGTCCGCGGCGAAGGCGTCCAGCCCGGGGGTGGTACGGGCGTATCCACCGAAGTGGAAGCGCTCGTCGAGGGACCAGTTCCCGGCGGGGCCGCCGAACGCCTCCCGCTGGAGGGCGCGTATGGAGTCGCCGAGGAAGCCGCCCCTGAGGACGGGGAACCCGATGGCGCGCCCGCCCGGCCCGAGGCCGGCGGCGAGTCCGGCGAGGGTCCCACCGGTCCCGCAGGCAACGGCGATGACGTCCGCGACGTCGCGGAGCTCGTGGCCGAGGGCGGTGCAGCCCTGGGCGGCGAGGGCGTTGCTGCCGCCTTCCGGGACGACGTAGATGTCCCCGGCCCCGCCCCGTCCCGAACCGGCGGCCCCTCCTCCTGCGAAACGCTGCTCCATCGACTCCGCCGCAGCCGTCAGGATGCGCTCCCGCACCTCCGGGGCGTCCTTCCCGCGGTACGCCGCACGGTCCACGAAATGCAGGTGCATACCGTCCGCCGCGCACCGGGACAGCGAGGGGTTCAAGGGGCGCGAGGCCAGTTCGTCGCCGCGGACTATGCCGATCGTCGCGAAGCCCAGCAGCCGGCCTGCGGCCGCCGTAGCACGCAGGTGGTTGGAGTACGCGCCGCCGAACGTCAGGAGCGGCCGGCCGGCCGCCGCGTGCAGGTTCGGGGCGAGTTTGCGCCACTTGTTGCCCGGAGGGTACAGCTCCACTGGTCCAAGCGCATCGGTGTCCCAGTCCAGCGACGAGTGAATGAGATCGTCCCGCTTGAGAAGGAGCCGCACGCCTCGGCGGGCAAACCGCTCGTCCCGGACCTCCTGCAAGGGGGAGGGCGGTCGGGGAGCAAGCGCGGTGGCGAGATCTACGGGGTGGTTCACCCGTCCATTGTGGCTACTGGAACGGCACGGCTCCACAGCTCCTCGGCGTGCTCAGCGAACCGGTCGAACATCCCCCCGTCACCTTGGCGGCGCAGATGCAACAGCGGCGAGTCGTGGCCCACGAGCCTGGCCAGATGCGGCGTCACGAGGGCGTCGCGGTCGAATCGGAACACCGACAGGGACACATGGTTCACAGCGTCCTCAGCGCTGCTGTAGCGCGCCTCCAACCCAGGCAGGGTGCCCAATCGGTCCAGGTGCTCCATGGTGATCCGGATACGGGTGGAGACACTCAGGGCCACGTCCTCGATCGCCTCACGCTGCCTGGTGACGTCGCCGGTGGGGTCGCCCACCAGTACCCTCACCCGACACCCGGACTCGGACTTGCGGCGGATCGTCTCGCCGAACTGGGGGACCTGGGTCCAGAAGAAGTAGTTCGTGTACCCGGCGAGGAACAGTTCCTCGGTGGCGCCCTCGACAAGGTCAGCCCACACCGTGGATGGGCAGGCGGACCGATACGGGTACGAGTGGACGAGCTCGCGGTCATTGCCGGTCTTGATCCGGTCCTTCACTGCCTGGGGCCACAACATCTCTTCATCGACTCCCAACGCCCGGCAGGCGTCCTCACGGTTGCTTGCGTGCGGTACCAGTTCGGCGTCCGCCAACCACCGTTCCACGGTCTTGCTCGTGACCCCTACCCGGGCCGCAAGTTTCCGGGACGTGAGACCGGCATCCGCCATAGCTGATCGTAGGGCGACGTTCAAGACTTCCCCCTCAGACGTTTGGGCCGTTTCGACGGTACGCCTGGAACGGCCCAACTGTCCGCTGCACGGCGGCAGATACGTCCGGAATGGCGAGTCACGATCGGCGTATGAATCAGCAGCCGACGACGATGCAGGGACCCGTGCACCTGATGATGCCTGCCGATCCTCCCGAACCTGCCAAGGGCTGTGGGGTCTGCGCGGCTCTGGTGAAGCAACGCCAGGAAGCCCAATCCACGGGTGATGGGTCCGCTGCATCGGACTGCAATGTCGAGTTAGCCGCCCACCCCAAACACCGGAAGGCAAAGGGACAGAGGTGATGGACATGCAGACGTGGAGAGACGGTCGCACGACGGCCGATGACGCCACCAACGTACTCCGGGAGGCACTGGCCGCCCTCGGCGTCCCAGAGAGCACCTACAGGAGCATTCGCCCGATGGTCACTCACTCAGGGAAGCCGTACGTCCATCTGGGCATGATCCGCGCCGAGCACGTGGAGCACATGGCGGAAGCGATCCGCAGCGCGGTCGCCCGACGCGACCCGTCTTCGGCCGGTTCCTAGGCGAACCCAGGGCCAGGCGGGGAGCGGTCGAGCCGGGCCCGAATCGAATCGGTCTAACTTTTCTCTACTTCACTCAAGGGCGCGCCTTCGGCGCGCCGGGCGGCCGTGGCGCCTCCGGCCGAGCTGCGGCGTAAACGCCGGTCTCGGCCGGGCGCCCGCCGCCCGGCAACCCGATCACGCCCGAGCCGTGCGAACGTCCACCGTACGCATCGGCCCAACTCTCCTTCACTTGCTTCTACATGGCGCGCCGCTCGGTCCGGTCTCGTGTGGCTTGGGGCGGACGGCACCGCGAGGCTTTAGGCAGCCACCATGGGGCGAGCCTCGAAGATCCGGGGGCCCATCGGGCCAAACGCGGGCATGGCAGGTGCCAGCCCGATTCGCCGGAGCAGCGTAAGGCCCCCGGATCTCTCGCCCCACGGCAGCTCCCGCCCAAAGCCCCACGGCGCCGGCCGCGTGCCTACGCTGCGAGCTCCGTCGACTCCGGCAGGTATCGCACGACGCCGTCGATCCGACTCCGGTCGATCTTCAGCGGTTGCGGCTTCTCGCCCACCCAGTGGAAGCAGCACCGCATGAAGAGTTCGTACCAAGAGCTTTTGCTCCCCCGCCCACGCGAAGGCAGCAGCCGCACGGAGTGGAGTACCACCCGCAACAGCATTCGAGCCTGTTCCAGATCAGCAGCCTTCCAGGCGGCGTGAAGACGATCAGTGTCAAACAAGATCGTCACGTCCATGGCGCTGTTGATCTCCGCCATCTCGGAGGATGCCGACTCAAGCTGTGCGACCACGGCCGCCCTCATCCCCTCGAACCGCTGCTGGCCCTCCGCCCCCGGGAACCGGTTCTGCACGTAGAACGCGTCATCCAGCGCTGTGAGACGAGCCCGCGCATTGTCGATTGCCGACGCCAGCTCCGTGCAGCGCACATCCGACTCAGGGTCCATGTACGCCAGCCACCGGCGTGTGAGTTCCTGGAACACTGCGTGCGTTTCTTTGAACGACGCGACCCGCGACAGGAAGGCCGACTCAAGGACGCTGTCCGCGTCCTTCACCAGTACCGTCATGCCCTCACATGCCGACCGGCCAAGGTTCACGCGCCGGTAGCACCGGTATGCGGGGCCCGCCTTACACATGTTGCCGCCACAGCGACCGCACTTGAGCAGACCGGACAGGAGCGACTGAGCTTGTGGCTTGCCCCGCCGACCGGCCGCCATTGACGACGAGGTACGCGACCGCAGACCCGCCAGGATGCGCGCCCTTTCACCCACCGTGATCACGCCCTGCCCGACTCGGATCGTCTTGCCGTCCGGCCCGATGAACGGCTCATCACTCAGCCGCCAGCGTTCCCGTCCGCCTCGGTCCGTGTAGCGCTCATGAACGGCATGACGCCAGCCCACGCCGGTGAGTGAGCAAGTTGTGTGATCGTTGATGACCGCCACAGACCGCCCCGCCGAGTCCTCAACCCCTCCGCGTTCAGCTCATCCGCAATGGCGCCCGCTGCCTTGTTCGCCAGCAGCCCGTCAGCGATCCGGCGAGCCGTCTCGTACTCCTTGGGGTGGTGGTGCGTGGGCTTCTTGCCGCCCTTCTTCCCCTTGAGTACGCGCAGGCCATACGGCGGTTGACCACCAGGCCACGCACCCGTGATCTTCTTCTCCGCCTTCGTTGATCGCGTCCGCATGGACGTGTTGAAGGACTCGGCACGGGCCTGCTCAGCCAGCCAGGCGAACAACCCTCGATGCTGCGGAATGCTGCTGTCCAGTCCATCCATGTGCGCGACCAGGCGCGCGCCCTTGGCATCGAACTGATCAAGCACCAAGCCGACCTGCCCCATGCCCCTGCGACTCAGCCGGTCGAGCTTCCAGACCAGGAGGTGGCCCACATTTCCGGCCAGCACGGCCGCTATCGCGTTGTCGAAGTCCTCGCGCTTGATGCCCGCCTTGAATGCGGACAGCTCTTCCTTCCAGACCTTGCGGACCGTCAGGCCCTCGCGTGCTGCTCGCTCCCGTAGATCACGTTCGTGCGCGATAAGTGTCGTCTTGTCGTCCTGCAACGTGCTGCGACGTAAGAACAGATCACACAGCTTGGCAGGATCTGCCGCTCTGCCCATGAGTCCACCTTTGGTCAAGGTGTGACGGGCTGTCCATGGAGTTTCGCCCTAGGCCAACCCGACTAACACCAGTCGGCTTCTTCTCGGGGAGGTCCGGGTGGATCAGGTCCTCGCGCTTGAGCAGCAGACGTACGCCGTGGCGGGCGAAGCGCTCGTCCTCGACCTGCTCCACCGGCGACGGCAGCCGCGGCCGCAGCGCGGCGGTGAGGTCGAACGCTTCCCAGGTCACCTGCCCATTGTCACTTCAGACGCTCGTCGATGCGTGCGCGCATCGAGTTCATCGTGAAGCCCCGCGGGTCGACCTTCCCCGGCTGCCATTCCAGGTGGCCGATCACCGACCGCGCGGTCCAGCCGTGGTGCCGGCAGATCGCCGCCGCGGCCTTCTCGATCGCCTCCAGCTGGACCGCCGGCCATGGATCCTCGCCGTCGCCGAGGTTCTCGCACTCGAAGCCGTAAAAATGGCGGTTTCCATCGGTGTTCGCCTCGTTGTCCGGCGGGAGGGCCTTCTCCGCGATGACCGCGCGCAGCACGTCGTCGTCGCCCAGACCCGCGTGGTTGGCGCGCCCGTAGCCGACGAGATGGACTCTGCCGTCCTTGGTGATGACGCCGTGACAGAGCGGACCCGGCAGGCTCGCGTAACCGTCCCGGCAGATACGGACGGTGCTCGCGGAACCCTTGGTGACGGTGTGATGGATCATCACGCCGTGGACCGGGCCCCAGGGGCCCTTGTGGTTGCGGTTGTGCGTACGCCATTCGCCGACTTCGACGACCGTCAGCCCCTCGTCGCGCAGGGCGTCGAGGAAGCTGTTCGCGGACATGGGTGGTGACATGGCCGTCTCCTTGTGGGGGTGAGGGGATCGGAGCGGAATGTTCCGGGCGGAATGCTCCGTATCGTGCTTGTACCCGAACTCCGGTGGAAGGACCATCTGTTCACGCGGTGAGCGAGCCGATCCGGACAGTGCCCCGGGCCCACCCGATCCAGTCCCACTCATTTGTGTAATGGCGCCGGAACTCGCTGTGCTGGAAGGCTTCCCTTCGCAGGTCAGACCCCATGATCGAGAGGGAGTCCTATGTCGGTTGGTTCGGTTGGTCCGGTCGGCGACGAGATCCGCGGGCAGCAGACGGCGCAGCAGCAGAGTCTCGGTACGGCAGCCGCGCGGAACCTTGCGACCACCACCAAATCGGCCCCGCAGATGCAGGAGATCACCTCACGGTGGCTGCTGCGCATGCTGCCGTGGGTGCAAGTACAGGGCGGTACCTACCGGGTGAACCGCCGCCTGAGCTACTCGGTCGGCGACGGACGCGTGACGTTCGTGCAGACCGGCGACCGGGTGGCGGTCATCCCCGCCGAGCTCGGCGAACTGCCCGCACTGCGGGAGTTCGGCGACGAAGCGGTGCTCGCCGAGCTGGCGAACCGCTGTGAGCAACGGGAGTTCGCGCCCGGCGAGGTGCTGGCCGCATCCGGCTCGGAAGCGGGCCGTGTCTTCCTCCTGGCGCACGGCCGGGTGGAGCAGCTCGGCACCGGCCCGTACGGCGACGAGGCGGTGCTCGGCGTCCTCGCCGACGGTGCGTACTTCGGCGACCGGACGCTCACGGACCGGGAAGCCGTCTGGGAGTACACCGCACGCGCGGCGACCGCATGCACTGTGCTCGTCCTGACCAGGGATGATGTGCTGAACCTCGCGGAGCGTGAGGAGTCGCTGCGTACGCATCTGGCCGGGCTCGCCGAACTGCCGCAGCAGCGGACCAACAAGTACGGCGAGGCGGAGATCGATCTGTCCGCCGGCCATGTCGGCGAAGCCGTCGTACCGCACACCTTCGTCGACTACGAAGCGGCGCCGCGCGAGTACGAACTCAGCGTTGCCCAGACCGTTCTGAAGGTCCACAGCCGCGTCGCCGACCTCTACAACCAGCCGATGAACCAGACCGAGCAGCAGCTGCGGCTCACGGTCGAGGCGCTGCGGGAGCGCCAGGAGCACGAGCTCGTCAACAACCGGGAGTTCGGCCTGCTGAACAACTGCGACTACGGTCAGCGGCTGCAACCGCACGACGGAGTGCCGAGCCCCGACGACATGGACGAACTGCTGTCGCGGCGGCGCGGGTCGAAGCTGTTCCTCGCCCACCCGCGGGCCGTCGCCGCCTTCGGGCGAGAGTGCAACAAGCGCGGGCTGGTCCCCGAGACTGTGGAGGTCGCCGGGCATCATGTGCCGGCTTGGCGCGGCGTGCCGATCTTCCCGTGCAACAAGATCCCGGTGAGCGACGCCCGTACGACGTCGATCATCTGTATGCGTACGGGCGAGGCCGATCAGGGCGTCATCGGACTGCAGCAGAGCGGCATCCCGGACGAGATCGAGCCGAGCCTGTCCGCGCGCTTCATGGGCATCGACGAGCAGGCGATCATCTCCTACCTGGTCACGGCCTACTACTCGGCGGCGGTGCTCGTGCCGGACGCGCTCGGCGTTCTGGAGAACGTCGAGGTCAGCCGCTGGAGGTGAACCGACGCGGCCGGGGGCACGGTGCCACGAGGCGCCCCCGGCCCGACTGCTCGGCCCAACACCTCGAAAGGACGACTGAGTTGACCATGCAGGACACCGTCGAGGGCAGTGAGGCCGTCGCGCTTCTCGGACGCACCAGAAGCACCGTCGATCCGCAACTGCGCGCGACAGTCGAGTCGTTGCCGGCATCCATACGCCCCGTCGCGATGTACCACTTCGGCTGGGAGCACGCCGACGGCACGCCGGCCGCGGGAGCGGCGGGCAAAGCCATCAGGCCCGCGCTCGTACTGGCCGCCGCCCGGGCGCTGGGCGGAGACCCGCAGCCGGCCGTACGGGCGGCTGCCGCCGTGGAGCTGGCGCACAATTTCACCCTCCTCCACGACGACGTCATCGACGAGGACACCACCCGCAGGCACCGCCCCACCGCCTGGACGGTCTTCGGTACCCCGGCCGCCATCATCGCGGGCGACGCGCTGCTCGCCCTCGCGCTGCAGCTGCTCGCCGAGGACCGGCACCCCGCGTCGGCCGCCGCGTCGAAGCGGCTCGCGGCCTGTGTCGTCGAGCTGTGCGCCGGACAGCAGGCGGACTGCGCCTTCGAGGAGTGTGCGCCGCACGAGGTCTCCCTGGAGGAGTGCCTCGGCATGGCGACGGCCAAGACCGGGGCGCTGCTCGGCTGTGCGTGCGCGCTCGGCGCGCTGTACGCGGGCGCGGGTGAGGAGGAGGTGGCTGCCATGGACGCTTTCGGGCGGGAGGCGGGGCTCGCCTTCCAGCTCATCGACGATCTGGTCGGGATCTGGGGAGACCCCGACCAGACGGGCAAACCGGCAGGCGCCGATCTGGCAGCCCACAAGAAGACGCTGCCGGTGGTCGCGGCGCTGGCATCGGGCACCCCGGCGGGCGCCGAGCTGGCGCAGCTCTACCGCGGGCCCATGGACGCCTCGGCAGTCCGCCGCGCCGCCGAGGCGGTCGACCGTGCGGGCGGCCGTGACTGGGCGCAGCTGCAGGCGGCCGACCGGATGGCGGGTGCCGTCCATGAGCTCTCGCGCGCGGTGCCGGACCTGTCGGCGGCGGGCGATCTGCTGTCCCTGGCCGAATTCGTCACTCGCCGCACACGCTGAGGCCCATGTGGCGCGAGCCGAACCGGAGTTGAGGCATCCGTTTCCCTCCCCCGGAAATGCCTTGCGCTACCACTACAAGTGGAGCACTATGGGTGGAGTGGTCACGGCGGGAAACCCCACGCCTTGCGGCCACTCCCCATCACTCCATGACAAAGAGGACCGGCTTGCGCAAGCTCAGCTACTTCATCGCCGCGTCGATCGACGGCTTCATCGGAGCCCCGGACGGCAAGGCGGACTTCTTCACACAGTTCGTGACCGGGGACTTCCTCGAGTACCTCAGGACGGAATGCCCGGACACCCTGCCGACCATGGGGCGCCAGGCGCTCGGTGTGGACGACGCGCCGAACAGCGAGTTCGACGTGATCATCCAGGGTCGGGCCAGCTATGACCTCGCCCTGGACATCAAGGTCACCAGCCCGTACGCACATCTGCGGGAGTACGTGGCGTCCCGGAGCATCAAGGAGTCGCCCGACCCGCATGTGGAGATCGTCTCCGGCGATGTGGTGGCCAAGATCCGGGAGCTCAAGCAGGAGGACGGGCTCGGCATCTACCTGTGCGGCGGTGCGAACCTGGCGGGACAACTGATGGGCGAGGTCGACGAGCTCGTCATCAAGACCTACCCGGTGATCCTTGGCGCGGGCATGCCCATGTTCGCCGCAGAGTTCGGCATCGGTGAGTTCGCGCTCGACTCCGTGCGCACCTTCGACAATGGCGTGATCGTCAGGAAGTACCGCAGGGAGCTGTGACCGCAGGGCTGTCCGGTCTGCCCATACCGCCATATCCTGGAGGTATGGGCAGCGAAGGGCGCCGGATCGTCCGCCGCCCGCAGGCCGAGGAGAAGGTGTGCCCCGCCTGCGGACAGCCTGTCGGCACGGCCATCAGACGACACAAGACGCTAGGGACTTTCGTCCCCGTGTGGGGCCCTGGCCCCTGCCGTAATCCGGAATGCCCCGAGCACGCCGAGGAAGTGGTCGAGAAGCCGTACAGGTGGCCGAACAGGAAGGCGGCCCACCGGTCGGCCGAGAAGCCGGCCAAGAAGCCGGTGGAGTACTCGGCCGAGAAGGCGAACGAGAACGTGGCCGGGAAGCCGGTCGACCGACCGGGTGACTGAGGTCGACGCGGGGCCCGGCAAGGAGCCCGGCGCAGGGGTCGGGACCACCTGAGGCATCCCTGCTGTTCGGCGGAAGGAGTCGTACCGCTACAGTCCGCGCCATGTCATCGGAGTCGACGGAAGTCTGGGCGGGCTGGTACCGCGACCGGCTGGGCGCGGAAGCGGTCACGATAGCGGCGCACGGGCAGCAACTGCGCACGCACATCAGGGGAATCGAGTACGAAGGGGCGACTTTCGCCACCCTCGAGCCGGTGGGCCTGAGCGGCGTGCTGTCCTCCTGCGTACTGGAGTGGGACATGCCCTTGCCCGTCCACTCGGACGGCTCGGTCCAACGGGCCACGCTCAGCTGCCTGTTGACGCTGGGCGAGGCACAGCCGGACGGGCAGCTCGACCGCGCCGACCTCAATCTGACCCTGCACTACGGCGGAGCCGCGTACGAATCCGGCGTCGCCGGTGGTGACTTCGACGACGCCCTCAGCCGTATCCGAGGCCAGCTGCCGCCCGGTGCGGAGCTCGGGCAATCGGCGCCGGTGGGTACCTGACGGAGGCCCTCAGCGCACTCCGTTCCAGCCCCAGCGCGGCGTCGGGCCCGGATCGCCGAGATCCGTGCCCACCGCGTCGGCCGAGACCCCACGGGCGATCTTCGTACCCCAGTCGAAGTACTCCACCACCCGGCGGCGCAGCAGCTCGTCGTCCGGGAGCTCCTTCGCCACCGCGTCCGTCATCAGCTCCATCCAGCGCAGCCGCTGCTCCTCGGTGATCGAGAGCCCGAGGTGGGCGCGGAGCAGGGCCTGGTGGCCGCCGAGCTCGGCGGTGAAGCGGGCAGGTCCGTCGAAGACCTCGGCCAGCCACACGGCGACATGCTCGATGTGGGTGGGGGTGAAGTCGGCGAAGACGGGGGCGAGCAGCGGGTCGGTGAGGACGGCGTCGTAGAAGGTGTTGCTCAGCCGCCGCAGCGCGTCCGCGCCGCCCACGGCCTCGTACAGCGTCGCGGGACGCTCGTCCGGCCTGTCCGTCTCTTCGGTCACGGGTCCTCCTGGCTCCGGCGTGTGGGTCCCAGGATTCACGGCCCTGTCCGCAGGCCCAAGCGTTTCCGACTACTTCCGCCGAGAGCAGAAGGCGCCCCGCCGTGGGCCGGCGGGGCGCCTCTCGTGCTCAGGGACCGGTCAGGAGACGCGGGCGATCGCCGCCGCCAGGCCGTTGGCCCACAGGGCGTCCACCCGGGCACGCTCCTGCGCATCCGGGTTGGCGTTCTGGCACGACGTGCCGGGGCCGCTGCCCGACATCAGCTCGCTGCACGGGCCCGAGTAGTGGTCCGGCAGGCCGAGCACGTGCCCGGTCTCATGGGCGGTGACCCGGGTGGAGTTGTACTGCTGGTTCTGCGCGTAGTCGAGGAAGATGTAGCCGCGGCCGTGCCCGTCGGTGCTGGCGTACGAGCCGCGGGAGTCATTGCCCTCGCGGTAGGAGAAGTCCGCACCCGAACCTTCCTGCAGTTTCACATTGCTGACGGAGCTGTTCCAGATCTGGGTGCTCTGGGATATCTGGCTGCGGAAGCTGGGTGCGCTGCTGGTGCTGTAGACGACCGTCACGGCCTGCGCGCCGGGGTTCGCGGCGCGCTTCTCGGCGACCGACTTCACGACGGCGTCGAAGAAGGCCTTCGTCGCCTTCGCATTCGCCGACGAGCCGGCGTAGGCGGAGTACGACGAAGATGCGGCGGCCGTAGGGGAGTTGGCCGTCGTCGTGGCTGCGGTCGCGGGCACCGCGCTCAGCGCGGCGGCGAGGCCGATGCCGAGGGCGGCGGAGAGTACGGTTCTGGAGTGACGCATGTGGGGGGCTCCTGCTCATCCGATGAACGGGTTTGCTTGGGGAGAGTGTTGAGGAGCCTGATGCGTTCCGGATGATGCCAACTGTCGATAGCACGAACGCATCACCCTGTCCAGTTCGGCCCCGTGTGCCCCAACTCGTGTGTCTGGTGTGACAGTTGAGGCAGCTCTACGCTCGGGTCATGGAGCTCGAGGTGAGGCACCTCCGTGCGCTGTGCGCCATAGCGGACAGCGGCAGCCTGCACAAAGCCGCCCGACAACTGGGCATGAGCCAGCCGTCCTTGACAACGCAGCTGCGGCGTATCGAGAACTCCCTCGGCGCGGAGCTTTTCTCGCGTGAACGCACCGGCTGCCGGCCAACCCCGCTGGGCCGCTCCGTACTGAGCCGGGCCCGCCCGCTGGTGGCCGAAATGGCCGCCCTCGTCGTGGAGGCCAAGGCGGCCGCGGCGCGGGCCGGCGGCTCCCAGTTGCGCGTCGGCTTCACCGCCAGCCGCGCGCTGGCAGGCTGGCTGCGCCGGCTGCGCGAGCGGCTGTCCGGAACCGAGATCTCGCTGCATATGGATGTCTCCGCCAACGCGCTGCTGCGGATGGTCGCCGCGGGTCAGCTCGATGTCGCCTTCGTGCACGAGGTGGAGGGCTGTCCGCTCCTGGTGCCCGACGGACTCGCCGTCCGCGTACTGGTGGAGCGCGAGCCGCAGTTCATCTCGATGGCCCGCGACCATCCGGCGGCCGCCGCAGCCGTCGTGGAGCTGACCGATCTGGCCGGGGACCGCTGGATGGTCGACCCGACGGTGGACGGCGAATGGGACGGGCTGCGCCGAGTGCTCGGCGCCGCGGGCCTCAACCCACCTGTCCTGCATGGGGATTACCTCACCGCCGCGTCCCTGATCGCGGTCGGCGAGGCGGTCGCGCCGTGCCAGCCGACCTCGGGACCGCGCGAGGACATGGCGATCCGTCCGCTGCGTGGCGACCCGCTCGCCGTGCGGCTGCTGCTGTTCTCCAGACGCGGAGCGTGCGTGGAGCTGTACGCGGCGGTGTACGAGGAGCTCGAGGCGGCGTACCGGGAGGCGGCCCTGCGCGCGGCCGCGTACCGGCAGTGGCTGCTGCGGCACAAGAGCCCGTTACTGCACGCGCCCGCGGCCTGAGGGCGGTGCGGCGGTCACTCCAGTGGCGTAGAACGGGCGTAGCGCCCCGCCAACTCCCGGGGATGAGTCAGCAGTTCAGGGGGCCGGTGACATCGAAGTCGTGGCCCAGCATGCCCAGGCACACGTCCCGGGCCGATGCGCGACGGCGACGGAGGGGCGGCTCGGCGGACTGACGGCGCCTCGATTTGTCACGTCGCCGACGGTGCCGCCGTGGGTATCCTTCCGCGCGTGGCCGACCGGACCGAGTGGTGGGTTCCAGAGGGGGAGAGGCCATGGCGACAGGTAGAGAGCGTTCCCGGATGATTGCCACCGAGGGCAGTCACCGGGTGACGCCGGCCGAGCTGTTCTTCGACTTGGTGTTCGTCTACGCGATCACTCAGGTCACCGCCCTGATGGCGGCCGACCCGAGCCTGCTTCGGATGCTCGGCGCGGCCGTGGTGCTGGCACTGCTGTGGTGGTGCTGGTGTTGTTTCGCCTGGCTGGGCAATGTGGTGCGAGCCGACACCGGGGGGATGTTCGCCGTGCTGGTCGCGGTGATGGCGGTGGTGCTCGTCGTGTCACTGGCCGTCCCGGAGGTCTACACCGACGCGCCCGGCGGCCTGTCAGCACCGCTGGTGTTCGTGCTCTGCTACGGCGCCGTCCGGATCCTGCACCTGGTCTCCTACTGGATCTCCAGCCCCGGTGACGAGGCGCTCCATGTGACGCTGCGCCGGACGGCGCTGCTGTCGGTGGCGCCGCCGTTCGTACTGCTGCTGATCGGCAGCGTGTTCACCGGCGTCACGCAGGTGCTGTTGTGGCTCGGCGCGGTCGTGATCGACTACTTCGGGGTCTATGTCACGGGGGCCTCGGGCTGGCGTGTCACCTCGCCGGGGCACTTCGCCGAGCGGCACGGCCTGATCGTGATCATCGCCTTGGGCGAGTCCATCGTGGCGATCGGGGTGGGGGTTTCCGGACTTCCCCTCACCATGCCGGTGCTGGCAGCTGCCGCCGCGGGCCTGTTGGTCGTCGCCGGGCTGTGGCGCGTGTACTTCCGGCAGATCAGCGAACCGGCCGAACACCGGCTGACCACTCTGGACGGTGATGCCCGCACCCGGCTGGCCCGCGACGCCTACACGTTCCTGCACCTGCCGCTCGTCGCGGGAGTCGTACTCACCGCCCTGGGCATAAAGACGGTGCTCCACCAGGTCGCCGACACCGAGCACTACGACCTGTCCGAACCGCTGCACGGGGTGGTGGCCTGGGCGCTCGCCGGAGGCGTGGGTCTCTTCCTGCTGGCGGCAGCTGCGATCCTGCTGCGCACCGGCGGCCGGAGGTCTGTGATCCTCGTCGCCGGAGGGCTCGGCTGCCTGTGCGCGGGAGCGGTCGTCGTCCTGATGCCGGCACTGGTCGCGCTGGGGCTGCTGGCCGTGGCGGTGACGGGCATGGTGGTCCTGCGCAGCCGGAAGGACCGGGCCGCAGAGACGGGCGGGGCGTGAGACCGGCGAGGAAGACCGCACCCGCTCCGTCATGGACGCCGTGCTCGGCGGCCTGCGGACCGGGTGCGGACTGGTCGACAATCCGAAGCACGACGCATGGGCAACGCCGCCGTGACCCGCGCTCGCCACGCTGCCCTGATCGGGGCAGCGTGGCGTGTTGGCTCTTGGGTGGGTCAGTGGATTGCGGTGATGTTGGTGCTCCAGCTTGCGGCGCCTACGAGGGTGGGGCTGCGGTGGGTGGTGGGTCCTCCGGGGTAGAAGAGGAGGCAGCCGGTGGGGCAGGTGGTGGTCGCGGCGGTTCCGCCGGCGGTGACGTAGTTGACTACGAGGTTGGGGTCGGCGTCGGTGGTGGCCCAGATGTCGCCGTAGTGTTCGCCGGTCTTGGGCTGGAACTGGCGGTAAGTGACCGGGTTGGTGGGATCGTCGGGGTCGGTGTAGGTGTTGATGGTCACGGCGCCTTGGGCGTTGCCCGCGGAGGCCAGCCGGGGGCGGTTGGTGAGGTTCCAGCCCTGGCCTGCGTAGCTGGTGCGGGTGGTGAGGGCGTAGACGCCGCTGGTGATCTTCCCGGGGTAGAGGAACAGGGTTGAGGCGGCGGGGTCTCGGGTGACGATGTCCATGATGCCGTCGTCGTTCTGGTCGCCGACGGCGAGGACGTTGAGGTTCTGCCAGCCCGCGCTGCCGATCTTGGTGCGGTTGGTGAGGTCGAAGGGTTCGGTCTGGTCGGTGGTGCCGTCGGCGAGGGTATTGCCGGTGTAGAGCCACAGTTCGGCGTCGGCGCAGTAGCTGTTGGCGCCGATGTCAGTGGTGCATTCGATGGTGATCAGGTCGTTGCCGCCAGCGTGACCTGCGGTGTTGTTCTTGTCGATGTCACCGGGAGTGAGGATCTGGCGGGTGCGGCGCCAGTCGGTGCCGCTGTTGAGGTCGGCGTGGACGAGTTCGGTGCGGGACCAGGTCCAAGGGGTGCCCAGGCCATTGCCGGGGTAAAGATAGAGTTTGCCGTCGCGCAGCCGGGCGATGGTGTCCTCGTAGCCGTCCGGTGGGGCGGTGGTGCCGGTGAAGCCGGCGAGGTCGCCGCCGTGGGCGACCAGGGAGTAGTCCCAACCGCCGGTCCCGACCATCTGCGCGGCTGCGATGGCGCCGGTACCGTCGCCGGCGTAAAGCAGGAGTTGCTTGTTGCTGTCGGTGGCGAGCAGGTCAGGGTAGCCGTCGCCGGTGAGGTCGCCGTGCAGGTCCTTTCGGGCGAGGCCGGTGGCGGGGTTCTGCCCGGCTGCGTAGACGAAGTCCGCCTTGGTGGTGGCCAGAATCGTGGTCTCGACGCCGTTGTCAAGCGGGGAGTGGTTGCCGGCCTTGTCGTAAGCCAGGACGTGCAGCGCGGTGTTGGGGTAGCCGGTGGGGATGACATCGATGGTGGCAGTGGTGGCACCGGAGGCGACGGGGACCCAATTGGCCGCGTGGCAGCGCTCACTGGAGACGGAAATGGGGTGGTCGGCGGCCCAGCAGAACCCGGCCAGGTCGGTGGCGGGGTTGGAGACCTTGAAGCGGACCGTCTTGCGGGCCGGGTACTTCACGGTGGGATCGCCGGCCGGAGTGCCGTCGGTGTGAGTGATGGTGACCTTGGCGGTAGGGCCTTGGCGGTCGACGTTGAAGGCGCAATCTGCGGTGTAGGGGCTGTAGGTGGTCTCGCCGTCCTTGGCGCGTACCTTCCACTTGTAGCTGCCGGACACGAGGTTCGCGGCGGAGACGCTGGCGGTGGCGGTCTTGCCGCTGGAGACGGCGGCGCCGTTGGTGACGGGTACGGCGGCGCCGGTGGTGGTGTTGGTGACCGAGAACTGCGGGGTGATGGTGCCGCCGTCCTTGTCCGTGAGCTTGGCGGTCAGCGCCAGGCCGCTGTTGCCGATGATGCCGCCGCAGGGCACCAGCTTGTTCTCCTCGGCACTGGGCACCCAACTTCCCTCATAGGCGGCCTGGTTGGCCACAGTGGGCAGGAAGTTGTAGGTGACCTCCAGGACGGGGTCGTTCTCGAAGCGCTTGAAGCTGTTGACGCTGCCCTCGTGGGTGTCGGCGGCTCGCAGCCCCAGCGTCAGGTTGCTCCAGCCGCCATCGGCGGCCTGCTGGACGGCGCTGGTCAGCGCGGCGCTCTTGAAGTCGTGGCCCAGCACACCCGGACAGTAGGTCGCGTTGCCGCCGGCGAAGGAGTCGGCGTCGAGTTTCGTGGTCCACCAGCCGTTGTTGGTGTTCCAGGAGGGCGTGGTGGTCAGGGAGTTGGTGCTCCACAGTTCGGTGGGTCCGGCGTCGGAGGCGCTGCAGCCCCAGGAGTGAGTCTCGCGCACCGCGAAGGTGGCGTCGAGGATGTCAGCGCCACCCAGGCCGCCGGTGTTCATCTGGAAGAACGACCGGGTTCGGCCGTCGCCGTTGTTGCCGACCCGCGGCTCATCGGCGGGGTTGGATGAGTTCCACCCCGAGCCGTTGGGGAAGGTCCCGGATGGCTCGGCGGAGTAGACCACCGCCCACTTCTCCCGAGAGCCGCCGGAGAAGATCGGGTCGACGATGAGCGGGAACTGGTCGGCGCCGGCCAGCAGTTCGGCATCGGGCGTCAAGGTGAGAGTGTTCCCGGTGACGTCGGCGGCCACCGGCGCCGACGCTGGGGCCTCCCCGTCCACGGCGTCGGCGGCCACGGCGTCGGCGGCCAGTGCCCTGGCCGGGGACGGCGCAGGTTTGGCACCGGTGCCGTCAGCCTGGGTTGGGGGCTGCTCCCACATCTTGGGCTTCGGCGCCCTGAAGATGACGTTGCCCGCCGCGTCCTTGGCGAGGAGGTTGTCCCCGGCGTCGTCGTCCAGGCTCACCCCCTGTGCGGTGATGCCGAGTCGGATGCTCTTCAGCGCCGGGTTGGCGGCCGCCTGCGGGGTGTGGATGATCAGGTGCTGGGCGAAGCCGTCCACCTCTGCGATCAGCTGCAAATCAACGTCTGGTAGCACCGACTTGTAGGTCGCGGTGTTGCCCGCCAGGGTCGGCTCCGGCAGCGCGGTGGGCCAACTCAGCGCAAGTTTGATGTCGTTCTTGGCCATGGCGGCCATGGGGGCGCTGCCGCCTCCGGAGAAGGTGATGCCGAAGACCGGCGCGGCCGGGCCCACCGTGCCATCGGGGTGGCGGACCAGCGTGTCGTCGGCCTTCTGCCACTGGCGCTCGTACCGGGTCCAGACGGGGGTGGCGTACTGGCGGCGCGTGGTGGTGCCGTCCGGGTTGGCGAAGACCTCCCGGCTCTCCTCTCGCTGCTCCACAATCTCCACGCGCTGCCCCGACTCGGCGGCCCGCTTGAACGCCTTCAGCTCCGAACTTGCAATGGGCGGAGCCGAGTTCGATGTGTCATCGCTCGCGGCGGCGGTGGGGAGGGTGAGTGCGGTGGCCGCGGCCAGGGGAATGCCCAGGGCCATCACGGTGGCTATTGGGCGTCTGAGGCCACTGGCCCAGAATCTGTGGTGTTCCATCGGGACCTCTCGTGGGTCGCCTGAAGGCGAGCTTGAACTGCGCAGATTATGCGACACCTCCCGGATTCCATACGGCGCACCGAAACTGGATCTGCGGAACCGCACCGGCGCGAAGGCTCCCAATTCAAAGTGGGGCCGGACAAGGCTGACCAGCTCAACTGGTGACGTCCGACGTGCGTTTCGAAGCGTTTGGCCGCCGACGGGCTCGGCCCAGTTGAATCTGCTGCCTCAAACCCTTGCGGCGATCTGTCCCGCCTCGCTTAGATGTGCAAGCTATTCGCGATTGATCTTGTTGGGGTGGGGATACATGTCGTTGCGCCGGTTCGCCGTGCCGTTTTCTCGTCGAAGAACGCACCGTTCTCAGCGGGGCAGTGCGCGGACGTCGGTGGTGGGGGCGACCTCAGCCGCGCTGATGGTGTCCCTGCTGACCGCGCCCGTCTGGGCGGCCGCAAGCGACTACCGGGTACGGGCCATCCCCAAGACCACCTCCGTCGAGGGCACCGACCTCGCCCCGCACAAGCGGCCGGTGACGCCGTCGTCGAAACCCTGGAAGCCGGCCCCGGTGACCTGGCCCCGGCCCGGCCGCACCGAAGTGGACCTGACGACAGCCGCCGCCACCGCCGGAAGCAAGCAGCGCGCCGGGAGCCTGCCCGTCAAGGTCGGCGCTTCGGTCGGTAAGCCCCTCGCGGGCACCGCCCCAACAAAACTCGGAGTGAAACTACTCGACCGCACGGCCGCGCGGCGCGCCGGGGTTGAGGGGCTGCTCCTGCAGGTCCAGCGCACCGACGGCCGGCGCGGTGCGAGCGGTGCCCGCATCGAGGTCGACTACTCCAGCATTCGGGACGCCTACGGCGCCGGCTGGTCCTCCCGCCTGCACTTGGCCACCCTGCCCGGCTGCGCCCTGACCACCCCCGACAAGCCGGCCTGCCGCACAGCGACTGCGCTGCCCACCACCAACGACACCAAACTCCACACCCTGAGCGGTACCGCTCCGCTGCCCGCGGCGGCCAGGACGTCCACCCTCGCAGCCTCCGACGGTGCGCCGGTGCTGCTCGCGGCGACCGCCGGGGCGAGCGGCGGCGAGGGTTCGTTCGCAGCGACCTCGCTGGCGCCGTCCGGGTCGTGGTCGGCGGGCGGCAACTCCGGCGGCTTCGCCTGGAATGTGCCGCTCAGTGTCCCTTCTGCCCCCGGTGGTCTGGCGCCGAAGGTGGCGCTGAACTACAACTCCTCCGCCGTGGACGGTCGTACCGCGTCCACCAACAACCAGTCGACGTGGATCGGTGAGGGCTGGGAGTTCTCCACCGGCTATGTCGAACGGACGTACGCCTCGTGTGAGGACGACAAGCAGGGGGGCAATAACACCGAGAAGGTCGGTGACCTGTGCTGGAAGTCGGACAACGCCACCCTGTCGCTCAACGGCTCCTCCAACCAGGTCGTCTGGGACGCCAATGGCAACACCGGCCGGCTGTCCGGCGATGACGGCTCGCGGGTGGAGCGCCTCTACGACACGGAGACCAACAACTCAGGGGATGCGGACCGCGAGTACTTCAAGGTCACCACGCAGACCGGCACCCAGTACTTCTTCGGCAAGAACCGGCTGCCCGGCTGGGCCAGTGGTAACGCCGAGACGAACTCGGTGTTCACCGTTCCGGTTTACGGCAACCAGGCCGGCGAGCAGGGCCACGCCGCAGACTTCGCCTCCTCGGCCGAGATCCAGGGCTGGCGGTGGAACCTCGACTACGTCGTCGATCCGCACGGCAACGCGATGGCGCTGTACTACGCGAAGGAGGGCGGCTACTACGCGCAGAACAACAAGATCGACGCCTCGCAACCCTACGATCGCGGCGGCTACCTCACCAAGATCGACTACGGGCTGCGGGCAGGCGCCGTCTACAGCGCGGCGAACCCGGCCGGCAGGGTCACTTTTACCTCCATCGACCGTTGCCTGTCCGACTGCACCTTCGACGAGGCCCACGCCACCAGCTGGCCCGACACCCCCGTCGACATGAACTGCACCAGCAGCACCCAGTGCCTGCAGACGGGGCCGGTGTTCTGGTCCCGCAAGCGGCTGAGCTCGATCAACACGTACTCGCTGGTCGGCACCACGATGCAGCCGGTCGACACGTGGAATCTGGTCCAGTCTTTCCCCGCCACCGGGGACACCTCCTCGCCGTCGATGTGGCTGGACTCAATCCAGCGCACAGCGAAGGCCGGGGCACTCGCCGACATCACACTCCCCAAGACGACGTTCACCGGTGAGCTGCGGGCGAATCGGGTGGATGCGGCGGAGGGCCGACCGCCGCTGAACAAGAAGCGCCTCACCGAGATCACCAATGAGACCGGCGGCCAGACGCTGGTCACCTACAGCGCCGCCGAGTGCACCACCAGCAACCTGCCCACCCCGGACACCAACGCCAAGCGGTGCTATCCATCCTGGTGGACACCCGAGGGTGCGGTGGACCCGGTCAAGGACTTCTTCCACAAGTACCTGGTGACGCAGGTCGTGGAGGACGACACCACGTTCGGCACCGGCTCCGCCTCCAAGATCACCTCGTATGAGTACGCCGACGGCCCGAAGTGGCGGCGCGACACCGGCGAGTTCACGCTGGACAAGCACCGCACCTGGTCCGAGTTCCGGGGCTATGGCACCGTGCGCACCTTTGTCGGGGCCACGAACCGCACCAAGTCTGAGACGGCGTACTTCACGGGCATGGCCGGGGACACCCTGGCCGACGGCTCTGCCCGCCCCGTCCCCACCATTAACGGGATCCCCGACCGAGACGACTTCTCCGGGCGCGCGGCACAGTCGCGCACCTTCGACAAGGACGGCCCCGGCGGCAAGGTCGTCGCGAAGGCGACTTTCACCCCTTGGCAGTCCGGCGCCACCGCCACCCAGACGGTGACCGGCATCACCGACCCCGACAAGCCCAACGATCCCGGCCCGGCGCTGCCGGCCAAGACGGCCCACTACTCCGGCACTGCCACCGAGGCCGCCGCCACGTTGCAGGATGACGACACCACCTGGCGGACCCTGACCACCACCCGCACCTACGACGCCACCTACGGGCTGCTCATTTCCGAAGGCGACGACGGCGCCGGCACGGTCGAAGCGAAGTGCGCCCGCACCTCCTATGTCACCCCCGACACCGCCAACTGGCTGATCGGCTATCCCTCCCAGGTCACCACGACCAACCACCAGCCGTGCTCTGGCGCGTATGCCACCACCGCGGTCACCGGCTCCGCCCGCACCTCCTACGATCTGCAGGCCGTCGGAACCGCGCCGAAGGTCGGGCAGGCGAACGAGACCAAGACTGAGCAGGCTGCCAAGACGGACACCGGCGGGGCCCTGGTATGGGAGACCACCGCCCAGAGCACCTACGACACCCTCGGCCGGGTCAAGACTGCCAAGGGCCAGGACGGCCAGACCACGACCACCGACTACGTTCCCACCAGCGGCGCACAGCCCACCAAGGTCACCGTCACCAACCCCAAGGGCTACGCGACGAGCAGCGAGTTCGACGGTCTGCGCGGTCTGATCCTGAAGGCCACTGACGAGGCCAACGGCCGCACCACCACCACCGCGTATGACGCGGCCGGCCGCCTGGTCAAGGGTTGGCGGGCCGGGCGGGCCACCACCCTGAGCCCCAATGTCGACATTACCTACACCCTCTCGTCGACCGCTCCGTCCGCCGTTACTACCAAGACCCTGTACGAGAACGGCACTTGGGGCACCGGCATCGCTCTCTATGACTCGTTGCTGCGCGCGCGTCAGTCGCAGAGCGACGCCATCGGCACAGCTGGTCGTGTCGTCATTGACACCTTCTACGACGATCACGGCCGCGCGTACCGCACCAACGCTCCCTTCTACAACGCGAGCGCCGCCTCGACCACCGCGCTGGTGGTGACCGACAACCAGGTCCCCAGCGCTTCGCTCACCGAGTACGACGGCCGTGGTCGCCCTAGCGCTGCGATCACCCTGTCCCTCAACGTCGAGAAGTGGCGCACCACCAACACCTACGGCGCCACCTGGAGCGCCAGCGTGCCGCCCATCGGCGGTACCGCCACCCTGGGCGTGAGCGATGTGCGCGGCCGATTGGTCGAGCAGCGGGAGTACAAGGACCGCACGCCCCTGATCGGCGATGCGGCCACCGGGTACGAGAAGACCACCCGGTCCTATGATGCGGCCGGGAATCTGAACAAGGTCACAGACACCTCCGGGCGCAACGCCTGGACCTACACCTACGACCTGCGCGGCCGAAAGATCCAGAGCGCGGACCCGGACGCGGGCACCACCATCACCGGCTATGGCACTGACGGGCGCGTGCAGACCAGCACCGACGCCAGAGGCGTCACGCTGGCCACCACCTACGATGTGCTCGGCCGCACCACCAGCCTGCGCAAGGACTCGGTCACCGGCACCAAGCTCGCCGAATGGACCTACGACACCGCACCCGGCGGTAAGGGCCTGCCCGCCACCTCGGTGCGCTACGACACCACCGTCTCCCCCAACCCCGCCTACTCCACCGAGGCCACCGGCTACGACAGTGCCGGGGAGGTCACCGGCACGAGGGTGAGCGTGCCATCGGTGGTCGGGGAGGAGAAGCTCGCCGGCACCTACACGCTGGCCGGCACCTCGACGGCGGTGAACGGCCTGCCGCTGACCACGACCTACAGCACCGGCAACAGCAACGCCACCACCGCATTGCCCGCCGAGACCGTCACCGCTCACTACGGAGCCCAGGACCAGCTGGCGATCGTCGACGGCACGCTGTCTCAGGTGTACCTGCGCGGCGCCCGCTACACCCCGTTCGGGGAGCTGGCCCAGGCATCTTTGGGCAACAGCGGCGCCCAGGTCATCCAGACCAACACCTACGACGCGGTGACCCGCCGACCAGATCGCTCCATCGTGGACCGGGAGAGCACCGGCCCGGCGACCCTGTCGAACATCCAGTACAGCTACGACCCGGCGGGGAACATCACCCGCATCCGCGACGACCAGAACGACGGCACCATCCTCGACGACCAGTGCTTCAGCTACGACTGGGCACGACGGTTGTCCGAAGCCTGGACCACCGGCGACGGCTGCACCACCAAGCCCGTCGACGGCAGCGGAACCCCCGCGCTGGGCTCCGTCGATCCGTACTGGACCAGCTGGACCTTCACCGATACCGGTCAGCGCGCGAGCGAAACCCAGCACAAGGCCGGGCCCATTACCGCGGACACCACCCGCACCCACACCTACCCCACCACCACAGGCGCCGCCCAGGCCCACGGCGTGCGCTCCGTCACCGCCACCGGCGGGACCACCGGCACCACCAACTACACCTACGACAACACCGGCAACCAGCTCACCAAAACCCCCTCCACCGGCGCCGCCCAGACCCTCACCTGGAACGACGAAGGCAAACTCGCCACCTCCACCCTCTCCGGCGCCACCACCAAGTTCCTCTACGACGCCGAAGGCACCCGCCTCCTCCGCCGCGACCCGAACGCGACCACCCTGTACCTGCCGGGCGGCCAGGAACTGGTCCTGAACAAGTCCACCCAGACCGTGGCCGGCACCCGCTACTACAGCGTGCCCGGGGGTTCCGCGGTGCGCACCAGCAGCGATGGCAAGGTCCGGCTGCTGGTAGCCGACCACCACAACACCAACCAGCTGTCGATCAGCGCCACTACGCTTGCTGTAAACCGCCGCAAGTCGATGCCCTACGGCGGCGCCCGTGGCACAGCTCCGGCGTTCTGGCCAGGTCAGAAGGGCTTCGTCGGCGGTGACATCGACCCCACCACCGGCTTCACGCATATAGGCGCCCGAGAATACGACCCCTCGATCGGGCAATTCATTTCCGTCGATCCCCTCCTCAGCCTTGAGCAGCCCCAAAGCCTGAACGGCTACAGCTACGCCAACAACAACCCCACAACCGCCTCTGACCCCAGCGGTCTTGAGAGTTGCTATCCCAACTACTGCGCCGGAAGCAATGGCACATACGGCGACTACAAAGCAGAGGACGATCCGGCATCCTCACAGAACGGCGGAGTCGACCACGATGCGGAGCGTCAGCAGAAAGCAGTTGATGACTGGGTCGACCAGAACACTCCAGACACCAACGAACCGCAGAGGCTGCTCAAGCGTTGGGACACCACTGGTAGGCAGCCGAATCAATCCGGCGAGTACTGGCAACCCACGGTCAACGGCGCCGAGGACGGCAGCGGAGGCGTGCTCTGCTACGGCCGCCTCGGCTGCGAGAAGGCTGCCGACTACCTGGAGGAGACGGGGGATGTAGCAGGCGCCAAACGCGTCGCGGCCCTGTACTGCGTTGAGCACGCGGGTGAGTGCAATAAGGACGCCAAAATCCGTGGCTTCGTCGAAGCCGCCTATCACCTTGTTCAAGACGTGATCATCGCGCTCGAAGGTCTCAAAGCAGGACGCCCTCCGGGCGGAAACTGCTTCCTGGCCGGCACAGACGTGCTGATGGCTGATGGCAGCACCAAGGCCATCGAAGACATCAAGGTTGGCGACAAGGTAATCGCAACAGACCCGGAATCGGGTCAGTCGAAAGCTCAAGAGGTAACCGCGACCTTCGTCACCGAAGGCAAGAAGAACCTCGTCGATCTGAAGATCGAAACAAAAGATGGCATCGACTCGCTCACCGCGACCGAAGGGCACCCGTTCTGGGTGGCCTCCAAGCATGCCTGGATCGATGCTGGTGACCTCAAGACGGGCATGACCCTACGCACCGATGTCGGTGCCACTGTCACCGTGAAGGAAATTCACTCCTTCACTAAAAACGTGCCTACCTACAACCTCACCGTTGACGGGTTCCACACGTACTATGTACTCGCCGGTACCACTCCGATCCTCGTTCACAACACGAGCTGCCCTGAATATGAGAACCCGGGGCATCACGATCCGACGGGTGGCCCGAACGCTTATATTCCGAAGAAGGCGGTGCTGCCGCCTGACGCAGGGGCGCAATTCGCGGACAGTGTCCTGGTCGACGGCACCAGGTGGACCAAGGTTGGTTCCGGTAAGAGTGCCGTCTACTACCGTTACTTCGATGATGGCAACGGTAAGTGGCACTGGAGTGGCAGTACCAACGGCATGACGAAGTCGGGTACACCAGTGCCGATTCCGATGAGTCGCGTTCCCATTGAGATCAAGAGAGGCTAGGTATGAGGTTCTTGACCGACGACGGTCGATTCGGCCTCCTTGTCGCCCCGTTGAAGGGGCGCGGCATGTTCCGGTTCCAGCTCGTCATCGACGGTCGGTTGATCGGTGACACCGACCCATGCATTCTGGGTACGGCTATGGCTAGGCTGGGAAACCTTACGCATCTGGATGACGATAGGCTCGACTTCCTTTTCTCAGACATGGATGTTGTACTGTCTGCGTTGCTCACCGAAGAAGAGCTCCACGACCGCACGACTTTGTCCATCGCTGAGTCGCTGGACGACTGGTTGATCCACGGCTACGTCTACAAAGGGAACGTAGTGATGGTGGCGCGGGGTGACGGGGACGGCTCGTTGACCGGCCCTACGCTAGTCTCCGTTGTGGCATCCGCCGAGTACGAGCCGATCATCGAGGCGGCTCGCAGTTATTGGTCGAGGGCCAGCAATCTTTCCATATAGAAGTAGATCTCGCAGTGCTGCCGCGTCCGAGTTCACCTCGGCTATCAGGCCTGCGGGCTTGAAATTTCTCGAGAAGAGGGAGGAATTTCTTCTAGGGAAGGCCAGCTCCTATGTACTCGCCGGTGACGCGCAGGTCCTCGTTCACAACAATTGTGATCCTTGTTTCGAGGTCGGCTCGAATCGGTAGGCTCTGACCCTCTCTGGTGAGAGTGTCCAGCCAGCGTCACCGGGCGTGAATCTACGTGGCAAACCTGAAGCCCCATCAGGCGATGCCTGGTGGGGCTTCAGCGTGGTCTGACGGCAGTAGTTGACGGCAACGTCAGCGGACGGGCGCTGCGCAAGGCGGCAGGTCGTCGCTGTCGTCGGGCTGGCCGCCGTCCTCCGCGAGGCTGCGCAGGGCGTGGCCGAGGAGGCCGATGGCATCGCGCTGGAGGCGCAGTCGTATGTGGACGTAGACGGTGGCGTGACGCCGATGTGGGCGTTCCGGCGGATGAGCTGTTCAGAGTTTCTTTACTTGATCAAGGCGGCCCGCTGGCGCGGCCCGCGCGCGCTCCGGCCCCTCGGGGCCGCCGCCCGCTCTGTCTCCGCCCCGCGGGCGACGGCCCCGCCGGTCCGGGCGCGCAACAGCCAGCAGAGCGAACCACCCGGGGCTCTGCCCCAGACCCCGGCCTTCTCTCCGAGGGGCAGGGGGCCGAGCACAGATGCGGCTCCGTTGTGGTGAGTGATCACGGGGCGCGGGAGGGGGCCCTCGTCGCCCGGTCGCCGGAGGCGTACCAGGAACCCCCGGGGGCCGCCAAGGCCAAGCGCTCGCGTCACGGTGTGAGCCTTGGCGGCCCCGGGGAACGCTGGTACGGCGAAGCTGCCCGACCGACGAGGGACCCCCCTCCCGCTCAGGCCCGGATGCTGCCGGAGTCCGGCCCGTGACGTGGTGGGGCACCCCCTGCGGGTGGGTGTCTGCGGGATTGCCCCCGGTTGATGCGCCGGCCGGGCGTACCGTGGAGTGGGAGGTGGTGAGTTGATGGTTTCGGAGCTGGCCGAGAACGTCCGTAAGTACCGGCGTCGCGCGGGGATGAGCCAGGAGGAACTGGCCCACGCCGCAGGGGTATCACCGGGCACGGTACGCAAGGCGGAGCAGGGTGGAACGGTCCGTATGGAGACCCTGCACACGCTCGCCCGTGCGCTGGGGGTGACCACCGCCTCGTTGATGGCGTCCGATGCCCCCGAGCCCGTCGGGCGGGGTGAGGAGCCGAATCGGGTCAACCTGATCCAGCTCCGTGTTGCTCTCACCCCGGCTGTTGGGCTCGTGGACCCGGATGCCGATGTCGTCGGCGAGGAGCCGAATCTGCGCATCTTACGGTGGACCCTGCAAGACGTGCGGGTGCTGTACTTCTCCGACAGCTACGCGAGCGTCGCGGCCCAACTGCCCGGTCTGCTGCGCGATGCCGCACAGGCCGTCGCCTACTACGACAGCGGGGACGAGCACCGTCAGGCCCTGCTGGCCCGCGCCGAGGCGCTGCGCCTGGCCGGCACCTACCTCACCCAGGTGCGGCAGTACGACATCGCGTACGCCGCTGTGCGCGGCGCCATCATGGATGCCCGTCAGGCCGGAGACATGCTTGCGGCGGGCTCAGGTGTCGGCTGCATGTGCTGGCTGCTGGTGAGGCAGGGAAGGTTGGACGAGGCGGAACAGGTCGCCGCCCAGAGCATGGACGCAGTGGAGCCGAAGATCACCGGGGCCGAGCCGGACCACTACGCGGTGTGGGGTGGCCTGGCGATGGAGGCCGCGGCCGCAGCCGCGAGGAACAACCGTCCCGACGAGGCAAAGGGGTATCGTCAGGCCGCCCGGGTCGCGGCAACCGCGGTCGGGACGGCGCATCGCAACGTCTCCCGGCACTGGTCTGTCTTCGGGCCAGTCACCGTCGCCGTCAAGGCACTCGAAGACTCCCTGGTCATCGGCGACGCCCGCGCGGTGGTGCGCAAGGCGGGCGAGCAGGAGGAGCTGTCGCCCAAGGCGTGGAAGCGCCTGGGCAGGCCCAGCACCAACGACGGAAACCGCTTCACCCTCGATGTGGCGCGCGCCCATACCCGGACCGGCGACCTGTCCGCCGCCATGGACGAGTTGACCCGTGCCAGGGAAGCCGCCCCGCAGTGGCTGCGGCACCAGAACGGGGCCGCAGAGACCATGCAGGAGATCCTGGGTAAGCGCAAGCGCACCCTCACGACGGAGATGCGCGAAATGGCCGACTACCTGGGCGTTGTCGGGTAGCCGCCACGCAGCGTGGCAGTTCGTGAACCAAGAGTCGCGAACTGCCGTGGCTCTCACCTGGGGTGACAGCCAGTCAGTACCTACGGTGTGTGTCCACCATCAGTGACCCAGGCCGGGGGTACCCAGTGAGCCAGCCCAGGAGCGATGCCGACCGCATGCGTCGCAGAGACCTGTACGACGCCGCGTCGGGTGGGGGAGGTCCCCGCTTACTACCGTGGACCAGCCCGGAGGGGAAACCCTGCTACCTGAGCACCGACGGCCGGGGCTACCTCTCTACCCTCGCCGACAGCATCGAGACAGTGCAGCTGGGCATGGGCCAGGAGCTGCTGGAGTACGCCCGAGAAGCCACGGCTCCCGGAGCGCCAACTTTGTCGGCCACCGAATACCGTTGGCTGGCCTGCCGATTGACCGAGGCCCTGGCGGACGCGCTCCGAGTAGCCGACTCGCGCGGGCAGCGCCTCCCGGACCCGGAGGAGGAAGAGGCGGACGAGGGTGCCTGACTCTGCGGACACCGACGCACCGGTCCGCGACTCCGCACGGGGGCGCTACCGCTTCCGCGAGTACCACGTGACCACCGTCCCTGACCCCCTGGCTCTGCCAGCCTTCACGGCGGTCTGCGTCACCGGCGAGGAATGCAACTGCGGTGCCACATCCGGCACCCTGCACACCCCGGACGAGCTGACGCGCTGGATCGCCGAACACTGCGCCCAGACCGGCCACCAGCACTACGAGCAGACCGTACGAGCCATACTCCGCGCCGAGCCCCGCGCGTGGCGGTAAAGTCCCCCTGCACCGACACCGTGCCAGCGGCAGCACCACCGTGCGCCCCGCGCTCCTGACGGCAGTAGCGACGGCAACACCCACGGACACCAGCGGAACCCGAAACCGCCGCTGGTCTGCGAATACGCAGATAGAGAGGGGGCGCGCAGCACACGTAATATGTGCTGGCGGGTGAAACTCCCGTACTCGTTCACAACACCGACTGTGGTCCTGAGTTTTCCATCGATGAGGGGCAGTTCGGAAAGAAGTGGGGCAAGCATGCACAGGACTATGGCCTGAACCCGGGCGATGCCTCTGCCCGTCAGGGATTCCGTGACAAAATCGCAGGGGTTCGCGGGTCGCATGACGAAGTGCGTCAAGGCCCATGGAATCCGAAGAATGGCGGCGGGAACGACTATTTCTTCTACCGTAGAGGGAACGATCTTCTAGTAACGAAGGGTGATGGCCAGTTCGTCACCATGTTCCCTATGAGTAAGCCAAACGGCTGGTTCCAGCAAGCTACTCCCTACTCATGCGGGTGTAAGAAATGACAGAGCGAAACGCGGCTAGCCTGCGAGCCGGGCAGCGGGTGCAAGCTGCGCTTGACGTCAAGTATCTAGAGGATGACGTCGAGGGTGCCGCATCCGCCGAGGCCGTGGAATTCCTGTTGGAGGCGGGCCCTTCCATCCTTTTGTCTTGCGGCACGGACTGGACTTTGAAGGTCTCGGAAGGCCGATGGCCGGTATTGCCCGCATGGTGCTGGCCCGTCGAGTCGTGGGCTTTCGAGGAGGTAGATCAGATCGGAAGCCCTGGATTCGACAGAATCATCTCGACTTCGGATATTCGTAATTCCGTAGGTGAGGTGTGTGGCATCCTTCTAGAGTTCCCTGAGGCGTGGGTAACCGTTAGATCAGGTGAAGCGCTGACGTGGAGTATCTCCCGCAAGGATGGCCGATAACGCCAGGAAAAGTGAAGCCCCGTCAAGGGCGGCGGTTTCTAGGGATCGTCGCAACATGTGATCGGTTGTGTTAGGCGGCGAGTAGTCTATGCAGGCGCTCGGCTGGGGTTTCCCAGTCGAGCGTTTTGCGTGGGCGGCCGTTGAGTTCGGCGGCGGCCAGTTGCTCGCGGGTATGGACGGACAGGTCGGTTCCCTTGGGGAAGCGGGCTTGCGCATAGGTGAGTTGCTCGGCCTCAAGGTCTCGGACGTCGACTTCAAGCGCGGCACCATCCGCGTCGAGCGCAAGCGCCTGCAGTCCGGCCTGATCGGCCTGCCGAAGACCGGAAAGTCCCGGCGCACGGTCCCCGTCGGCGAGGTCGTCACCGACGCGCTCCTCGCGCTCCTCGAGCATCTCGCCGCACGGCCCTCGAAGGAGTGGCTGTTCACCATGGAGGAGGGCGAACCGCTCAACTACCGCCGCTGGAAGACCGAATGGAACTGCGCCCGCCGCGAACTCCAAACGGCGGAGAGCAAGAACGCCGAGCGCGAGGGCCGCAAGCCCGTCGAGCTGCCGCACATGGGTGACCCACGACCTGCGGCACTTCTCCGCCTCCGCGCTCATCGCGGGCGGGGCAAGTGTCAAGCAGGTTCAGCTGGTCCTCGGCCACGCGTCCGCGGTCATCACCCTGCGGATCTATCCCCACTTGTGCCCGGGGGGAAGAAGACCGCACCCGGCCCGTCATGGACGCCGTGCTCGGCGGCCTGCGGACCGGGTGCGGAAAGGTGGGCGATGCGACCCGCGAAGGCGCGGGTCAGGCCGCCCAGCCAAGATCAAGCCTTCTTGGTCTCCCAGAAGATCTTGTCGATCTGGGCGATGTAGTCCAGCGCCTTCTGGCCCGTCGCCGGGTCCGTCGAGGCCTTCGCGGTCGACAGCGCCTTCAGGGCGTCGTTGACCAGCTGGTGCAGCTCCGGGTACTTCTCGAAGTGCGGGGGCTTGAAGTAGTCGCTCCACAGCACCGAGACGTGGTGCTTGGCGAGCTCCGCGCGCTGCTCCTTGATGACCGTGGCGCGGGCCCGGAAGTGCGGGTCCTCGTTGGCCTGGTACTTCTCCTGGACGGCCTTGACCGACTCGGCCTCGATGCGGGCCTGGGCCGGGTCGTATACACCGCAGGGGAGATCGCAGTGGGCGCTGACCTTCACCTTGGGGGCAAACAGGCGGGAGAGCATTGAGCTGTCCTTCCTCGTGATCGTCTTCTCAGGTGGGACATTACTCCGTGAGAGACGCGTTTTCGCGGGTGCCCCCTAGGGCTTAGGACAAAAGTCCAGGGTCAGTATGGGACCGGTGGCCGAACATACCGTGGGACTCGGAGGTGGCGGATGACTGAGCAGGGGCGGGAGCCGAGAGCGCCATTCGGGGTCGCCGAAGTGACGGGTCCTTCCATGTACCCGACGTTGAAGCACGGCGATCAACTGCTGGTGCACTACGGCGCGGAGGTGAAGGCCGGCGACGTCGCCGTACTGCGCCATCCGCTGCAACAGGATCTGCTCATCGTGAAGCGGCTCGTCGAGCGGCGCGAGGACGGCTGGTGGGTGCTCGGGGACAACCCGGGGGCGGAGGGGGACAGCCGGCTGTTCGGCACAGTGCCCCACGAGTTGCTGCTGGGGCGGGTGCGCGGCAGATACCGGCCGCTGGCCGAGGATCAGCGGTCGGTTCGCGGGGTCGTCTCCTGGGCGGCGTCGTCGCTGCGGCTCGTGCTCGCGGACCGTTCCGTCTCGAGACGTTTGCGGGCGCGGTAGGCAGCCACGTTGGCGCGGGTCGCGCAGCGGTCCGAGCAGTAGCGGCGTGAGCGGTTGGTCGAGGTGTCGAGGTAGGCGTTGCGGCACGGTGCTGCCTCGCAGAGGCCGAGCCGGTCGACGCCGTACTCCGTGAGATGGAACGCGAGGCCCATCGCGGCGATCGCGGCGTACCCCGCCGTCGCATTGGACGGGTGGTCGGCCAGGTGCATGTGCCATTTCGGGCGGCCGTCCTCGTCCCGGAAGTCGTGGCCCGAGATCTGCGGGTTCACCGGGAACTCCAGCAGCAGTGAGTTGAGCAGGTCGACCGCCTGGGTCTCGTCGCCGGCGTCGGCCGCGGTGAAGACCGCGCGCAGACGGCCCCGTACGGACCGGAAACGGGTGACATCCGCGTCGGTGGCGCGGCGTGCGGCCTGGGAAGACTCGCCGAAGAGCTCGCGAATGGACTCGACCGAGGTGAGGGAGTCCTTGTTGCGAGCCGGCTCCTCGGTGTTGACCAGGCGCACGGCATAGTCCGAGTAATAGGCCAGTTCCACTTGTAGTCCTTACCGCGGCGTTCTAGTGTCGACGTAACAGCTGATGATGCTTCGAGGGTATTACGGACGGGAGGGTTCCGGTGGCGGAGGCGGCGGCAGGGACGGGTACGGGGACCGACTGGCGGGCCTGGCAGGAGAGCTGGGACCGGCAGCAGGAGTGGTACATGCCCGACCGTGAGGAGCGGTTCCGGGTGATGCTGGACATGGTCGAGGACCTGGTCGGCCACGAGCCGAGGGTGCTGGATCTCGCTTGCGGTACGGGAAGTATCACGGACCGGCTGCTCAAGCGGTTCCCGAAGGCCACCAGTACGGGGGTGGATCTGGACCCCGCCCTGTTGACCATCGCGGAGGGGTACTTCGACGGCGACGAGCGCATCACCTTCGTCACCGCCGACCTGAAGGACCCCGAGTGGGTCAGGAAGCTGCCGTACGACCAGTACGACGCCGTGCTCACCGCCACCGCCCTGCACTGGCTGCACAACGAGCCCCTCGCCGCGCTGTACGGGCAGATCGCGGGGCTCGTGCGGGACGGCGGTGTCTTCATGAACGCCGACCACATGATCGACAGCACCACCCCGCGCATCAACGCCGCCGAGCGGGCCCGTCGGCACGCCCACATGGAGCGGGCCAAGGCCGCCGGTGCGCTCGACTGGTCCGGCTGGTGGGCCCTGGCCGCCGAGGACCCCGTACTCGCCGGCCCGACCGCCAGGCGTTACGAGATCTACGGCGAGCACGCCGACGGGGACATGCCGTCCCCGCACTGGCACGCCGAGACGCTGCGTACGGCCGGGTTCGGCGAGGCCCGCGCCGTGTGGGCCTCGCCTTCCGACACGCTGTTGCTGGCTGTGAAGTAGCTTCCGGACAACGCGAGAGGGCGGTACGGACATCACGTCCGTACCGCCCTCTCGCGTGACTACAGAACCTTCGAGAGGAAGGACTTGGTGCGGTCGTGCTGGGGGTTGGTCAGCACGTCGCGGGGGTGGCCGGATTCGACCACGACGCCGTCGTCCATGAAGACCAGGGCGTCGCCGACCTCGCGGGCGAAGCCCATCTCGTGGGTGACGACGATCATGGTCATGCCGTCCTCGGCCAGGCCGCGCATGACGTCCAGGACGTCACCCACCAGCTCCGGGTCGAGGGCGGAGGTCGGCTCGTCGAAGAGCATCAGCTTCGGTTCCATCGCCAGCGCGCGGGCGATGGCGACGCGCTGCTGCTGGCCGCCGGAGAGCTGGGAGGGGTAGTTCTTGGCCTTGTCGGCCAGGCCCACCCGGTCCAGCAGGCGCTCCGCGCGGGCCCGGGCCACGGCCTTCGACTCGCCCTTGACCTGGATCGGGGCTTCCATGACATTCGCCAGAGCGGTCATGTGCGGGAACAGGTTGAAGCGCTGGAAGACCATGCCGATGTCCCGGCGCTGCGCCGCGACCTCGCTGTCCTTCAGCTCGTAGAGCTTGTCGCCCTTCTGCCGGTAGCCCACCAGCCGACCGTCGACCGAGAGCCGGCCTGCGTTGATCTGCTCCAGGTGGTTGATGCACCGCAGGAAGGTGGACTTGCCGGAACCGGACGGTCCGACCAGGCAGAACACCTCACGCGGGGCTACCTCAAGATCGATGCCCTTGAGGATGTGCGCGGCGCCGTAGGACTTGTGGACGCCCTCGGCCTTCACCATGGCGCTCATGCGACGCCTCCCTTCGGACGGCCGAACGCCAGATTGGCCTTGACCTTCTGCCACGGGGTGGGCGGCAGCTGCCGCAGCGATCCGCGGGCGTAATAGCGCTCGACGTAGTACTGGCCGACGCTGAAGACGCTGGTCAGAGCCAGGTACCAGATCGAGGCCACCAGCAGCATCTCCATGACCGCGAACGACGTGGAGCCGATGTTCGTCGCCGCGCGGAGCAGTTCGTTGTACTGCACCGCGGACACCAGGGAAGAGGTCTTGAGCAGGTTGATGAACTCATTCCCGGTCGGCGGCACGATCACCCGCATCGCCTGTGGGAGCACGATCCGCCGCATGGTCTTGCCGGTGGGCATGCCCAGCGCGTGCGAAGCCTCGGTCTGGCCCTCGTCGACCGACTGGATGCCGGCCCGGACGATCTCGGCCATATAGGCGCCCTCGTTCAGGCCCAGGCCCAGCAGGGCGACCACGAACGGGGTCATGACGTCGACCATCTCGTCCTTGTAGAACCCGAGGTTCAGGACGGGGAAGATCAGTGCGAGGTTGAACCAGAGCAGCAGCTGCACATACACCGGTGTGCCGCGGAAGAACCAGATGTACAGCCAGGAGACCGCACCCGTCACCGGGTTCTTCGACAGCCTCATGACCGCGAAAACAATGCCCAGAATCAGGCCGATCAGCATCGACAGCACGCTGATCAGCACCGTGCGGCCCATGCCCGCCAGGATCCGGTCGTCGAAGACGAAGTCCCCGACCGTGCCCCAGTTGACGTCGCCCTGCGAGAACGAGTACACCAGCGTGCCCAGCAGCGCCACGACGACGACACCGCTGACCCAGCGGCCCCAGTGCCGTACCGGGATGGCCTTGATCTTCTCAGGGGGAATGGATGCCCCCTTGCTGACCGCCGAGTCCGCTGGCGGCTCGTCTGCGGGCGTTTTGTCGAACTTGTCAGTCACAGTGACTGCCCTTCAGTGAACGCTTGAGGCGAGAACGCCGTATTACTTGCCGGCGTTGACGGTCGCCTCGGTCACGGCGCTGTTCTTGACGTCCCACTTCTCCAGGACCTTCGCGTACTCGCCGTTCTTGATGATCGCGTTCAGCGCTTCCTTGAGCGCGTCACGAAGCTGCGCGTTGTCCTTGTCGACGGCGATGCCGAACGGACCGGCGTCGGTCTGGTCGCCCGCGACCTCGAAGTCCTTGCCGCCGCCCGCGGTCTTCGCGATGTGCGCGGCGACCGGGTAGTCGTTGAGGTCGGCGACAGCGCCACCGGACTTCACGCGGGTCTGGGCCTCGGCGTCGGTGTCGAACGCCTCGATGGTGAGCTTGCCCTTGCCGTCCTTGCTGCACTTGGCGGCCTGGGTCTTGAAGGTGTCCTCGTAGATCGTGCCGCGCTGGACGGCCACCTTCTTGCCGCACAGGTCGTCGAGCGACTTGATGCTGTCCGGGTTGCCCTTCTTGACCAGGAGCGAGACGCCGGAAGTGAAGTAGTCGACGAAGTCGACGCCCTGGCCGACCTTCTTGCCCTTGTCGTCCAGGCCCTCCTGGCGGGCCTTGGTGTCGCTCATGGCGGACATGACGACGTCCTGGCGGCCGGTGTTGAGCGAGGAGATCAGGCCGTCGAAGGTGCCGCTGGTGAACTGGAACTTGACGCCGAGCTGAGTGCCGAGGGCCGCGGCGATGTCGGGGTCGATGCCGACGATCTTGCCGCCCTCCTCGTACTCCATCGGGGCATACGCGGCGTCCGTACCGACCTTGATCACGCCGGCGTCCTGGTACTTCTTCGGCAGCTTGTCGAAGAGCGCAGCGCTGCTCTCCTTGGTGCCCCCGGACGCCGAGGTGCCGGAGTTGGTCTGGTCACCACAGGCGGTGAGCATGAGTGAGCCGGCGACCGCGATTGCGCCGACCGCGGCGATCCGGGAACGGGCGGCGGTCGTACGACAGGTGTTGCTTGCGGTCATGATCAGGATCCTCCGGCGGGTGAGGTGGCAGCCTTTTTGGACATTCCGGTCGTTGTACTCACCTTCGAGTGTCGCGACCTTGAGTGTTTTCGGCATCTTGCCATTCGGACTAGCCCAATCAGGGGGCCGCGCATGTCAAAATCGGGTAACGGGTCACCCCCGAACCCCAGGAGGCCGGTACATCAAGGCCGTACCTCTTACGGGAATGCTTTCACCCGGCCGGAAAATCTGCGGCCTGTCTTGCTTCGCGGACGGTTTTCAGTGCGCAAAGCGGACGTGTCCAGATATTCAGCCATGAGTCGTGTCACCGCGTGGATAACGACTCGTCGCGGTGCCGTCCGTCCGGTATGAAGGACGTTTACACCCCTCATCCGGGGCTCAGGGCGCGTGTGCGGCGCGCCCGCGCGTACGTACCTCCCCCTGCCAGGCGGGCCAACCGCTGCGGCAGGGCACGGACGCGGTGCCCGCCCACCCCTCCTCAACCAGGAGTGGCCACCCTCAACAGATGAAGACTTAAGGGGTCAACCAAATGGCAGCGGAGATCGTCAATCCTCGCAGCGACAGCGGTACGGAGAGTGCTCCCGAGGAGCCCTTCGATCCGGCCTTCGCGCTGCACCGCGGCGGCAAAATGGCCGTCCAGGCCACCGTGCCGATCCGCGACAAGGACGACCTGTCCCTCGCGTACACACCCGGCGTCGCCAAGGTCTGCACCGCGATCGCGGAGCAGCCCGAGCTCGTCCACGACTACACCTGGAAGTCGCAGGTCGTCGCCGTCGTGACGGACGGGACCGCGGTGCTCGGTCTCGGTGACATCGGTCCGGAGGCGTCGCTTCCGGTGATGGAGGGGAAAGCCATCCTCTTCAAGCAGTTCGGCGGCGTGGACGCGGTGCCCATCGCGCTCGCCACCAAGGATGCGGACGAGATCGTCGAGACCGTTGTGCGGCTCGCGCCGTCCTTCGGCGGCGTGAACCTCGAGGACATCTCGGCACCGCGGTGCTTCGAGATCGAGCGCAAGCTCCAGGAGCGCCTCGACATCCCCGTCTTCCACGACGACCAGCACGGCACCGCCGTGGTGACCCTCGCCGCGCTGCGGAACGCCGCGAAGCTGACCGGGCGCGGTCTCGGTGACCTGCGCGCCGTCATCTCCGGCGCCGGAGCGGCCGGGGTGGCCATCGCGAAGTTCCTGCTGGAGGCGGGCATCGGCGATGTGGCGGTGGCCGACCGCAAGGGCATCGTCAGCGCCGACCGCGAGGACCTGACGCCGGTCAAGCGGGAGCTCGCGGAGATCACGAACCGGGCGGGGCTGAGCGGCTCGCTGGAGACCGCGCTGGCCGGCGCGGACGTCTTCATCGGCGTCTCCGGCGGTACGGTGCCGGAGCCCGCGGTCGCCTCGATGGCGCCGGGAGCCTTCGTCTTCGCGATGGCCAACCCGAACCCGGAGGTGCACCCCGATGTCGCGCACCGGTACGCGGCGGTGGTGGCCACGGGTCGCAGCGACTACCCGAACCAGATCAACAACGTGCTTGCCTTCCCGGGCATCTTCGCGGGTGCGCTGCAGGTGCGGGCGTCCCGGATCACCGAGGGCATGAAGATCGCGGCGGCGAACGCGCTGGCGGACGTGGTGGGCGACGCGCTGGCGGCCGACTATGTGATCCCGTCCCCGTTCGACGAGCGCGTGGCCCCGGCGGTCACCGCCGCGGTGGCGGCGGCTGCGCGCGCGGAGGGTGTCGCGAGGCGTTGACGGGTCTCTGACGCGTTCGGCGTACGAGAACGGGCCGTGCCGCACCCCCCGAGGGGTGCGGCACGGCCCGTGCCGTTGGCGGGACCGGCAGAACTTCGTTCCTGGTCTTCGTCCGAACAGGTGGCGACGCCCGGGGCGGCCACGGCACAACGCGGTGCGTGTCACACCTCGGAGTGGTTCCGTCGCGTCCCGTCCCCGTCCTATCGTCAAGGTCATGTTCGCCGCCTACGCCGCCCGCATTGACCGTGACGCCCCGCTCAACGGCCTGGAGCTGGGCGAACGCCCGGCCCCCGAGGTCCGCCCCGGCTGGACCACCGTCACCGTCAAGGCCGCCTCGCTCAACCACCATGACCTCTGGTCGCTGCGGGGTGTCGGCCTCAGCGAGGACAAGCTGCCGATGATCCTCGGCTGCGACGCCGCGGGCATCGACGCGGACGGCAACGAGGTCGTGGTCCACTCCGTCATCGGTCAGACCGGGCACGGTGTCGGCCCGAATGAGCCGCGCTCCATCCTCACCGAGCGCTACCAGGGCACCTTCGCCGAGCAGGTCACCGTCCCGGCCTGGAACGTCCTGCCGAAGCCGAAGGAGCTCAGCTTCGAGGAGGCCGCCTGTCTGCCGACCGCCTGGCTCACCGCGTACCGGATGCTGTTCACCAACGCCGGGGTGCGGCCCGGGGATTCGGTCCTCGTGCAGGGTGCGGGCGGTGGCGTGGCGACCGCCGCGATCGTTCTCGGCAAAGCGGCGGGCCTGCGCGTCTACGCCACCAGCCGCGACGAGGCCAAGCGGAAGCGAGCCGTCGAACTGGGCGCGGAGGAGGCGTACGAGCCCGGCGCGCGGCTGCCGCGGCGCGTGGACGCCGTCATCGAGACGGTCGGCGCCGCGACCTGGTCGCACTCGGTCAAGTCGCTGAGGCCCGGCGGCACGCTGGTGATCTCGGGCGCGACCAGCGGCGACCGCCCCTCGCACGCCGAGCTGACCCGGATCTTCTTCCTGGAGCTGAAGGTCGTCGGCTCGACGATGGGTTCGAAGGACGAGTTGGAGGATCTGCTCTCCTTCTGCGCGGCGACGGGCGTACGGCCGGTGATCGACGAGGTGCTGCCGCTGGACCGGGCCAGGGAGGGCTTCGAGCGGATGGCCGGCGGCGACCTCTTCGGAAAGATCGTGCTGACGCCCTCTTGATGGACCGTCAGGTGCGCTGATGGGATCCTCTCATGCGTACGCGCCGAACGATCCGGGCACTGGCGGCGGTCTGCTGCACCCTTCTGCTGTTCGCGGGGGCCCCGGCCGCCGCGGTCCCGGGCGGTCCCGGTGGCATTCCCCGGCTGACCGACGACCGCGGCCGAACGCTCACCCTGCGCGGCTGGAACGTCGAGGACAAGGCGAACCGCGGCGAGCATGCCCTCTCCGCCATCACCGAGAAGCACTTCCGCGATATGCGCGCCAAGGGCTTCAACTTCGCCCGGCTGCTGGTCTTCTGGGACGACATCGAGCCCAGGCGGGGCCAGTACAGCGCCGCGTATCTGCGCAAGGTCGAGCGGATCCTGGACTGGGCCGAGAGGTACGGCATCCAGGTGCTGATCGACGCCCACCAGGACGTCTTCGGCCCCGCCTTCGGGCATCGCGGCATCCCCGAGTGGGCGACCCGGACCGACGGGCTGCCCTTCACACCGCACCCGGACGACTGGTTCTCCGAGTACTTCGAGCCGGCCGTGCAGCGCGCGTTCACCCACCTCTACGAGGACGAGGATCTGCGGCGCGCGCAGACGCGGATGTGGCGGGTCCTCGCCGACCGCTTCCAGCACCACCCGGCCGTCCTCGGCTACGACCTGATCAATGAGCCGATGGGCGAGATGCGCCCGGGCGAGGAACTGCCCACGGCGGCCCGCCGGATCGAGCGCGACCAGCTGACGCCGATGTACAACCGCCTTGCGGACGCCGTCCGTTCGGCCGACGAGGACAGCTGGATCTTTATCGAGCCGACCCCGATCGTGGGCGAGGGCGTCCCCACGGGCCTCGGGAAGGTCAATGACCCCAAGGTCGTCTACGCTCCGCACTTCTACAACGGGGCGATGGAGGCGGGCGCGGACTACGACCCGGCGGCGGGCTGGATCGAGTCGTACGAGTCGGCCGTCGCCGCGTACCCCGAGGCACAGGGGATCCCGGTCGTGGTGGGCGAGTGGGGCCCGCTCAACAACTCCCTTCCGAACATGTCGCGCTTCTACCGTGAAGCGCTCGCCTCCCTTCATCGCTACAGCTCCGGCTGGGCCGGCTATGTGTGGTGCTACGGGGGCGGGTACTGCGCGGTCGACGGCGCGGGAGCGTTCCGTACGAACAAGGAGCAGACCGCCGCCCCGTACGCCGCGGCCGTGGCGGGCCGGGTGGGCACGGACGCGTACGACCCGGCGAGCGGGACGTACCGACTGGTGTACCGGGCGTCCGCGCGGCCGGACACGACGGAGATCTCGCTGCCGCCGAGCATGTACGGCTGGCGTATCGCCGTGGCCGGCCCGGCCTGCACGGACACCCGCACGGTGGCGGCCGGCACTTCCCGTGTGGTGCGCGTCCTGGCCCGCCCGGGGGCGGGGATCACGGCGACCATCACTCCTCGTACACCACGATGAAGTCGCGGCAGGGCCCGTCGTGCACGGCCAGGGCGCTGCGCAGCCCGCGCAAATGCGCGGTTGTCAGCTGGAGCGGGGGCTCGTCCGGCTGATACGTGGTGCCACGCGGGTAGTCCACGTCCGCGGTGGTCGTCATCTCTATGTGGCAGCCGAGGATGTGGGTCACCGGTGTCTTCTCGCAGAACGCCAGCAGGCGGTCGACGGTGGCGGTGAAGGCGGCGGCGTCCTTGACGTACAGCCGGCCGGGATAGAGGGAGTCGCCGGTCAGCAGCAGACCGGTGTGCCGGTCGTGGAAGACAACGGCGGCCTCCTGGTGCCCTGGCCCTGGCAGCAGATCCAGCACCCGCCCGCCGAGGTCCAGCTCTCCTTGGCCCTCCGGCCAGCCCTTGAACCCGAAGAAGTCCGTCACTTCTTTCAGCGAAGGACCGACGACCTCGGTCCGCGGGCGGTCCGCGAACTGGGCGTCGCCGGCGATGTGGTCACCGTGCCCATGGGTGTGAGCCACCACCAGTCCGTACTCCGCGCGCGGATTCCGGTCGAGCCACCCGTCGATCAGCGCGTCCACGGTCGCGCGCAGGGGGAAGTGCGCGGGGTCGGCCGTGGCACCGGTGTCCAGCAGCAGCGCCCGTTCGTTCCCGAACAGCAGGAAGAGAAACGGGGCTTCGAAGTGCACGGACTTGTTCTGCCGAAGGATCACGGTGTGCTCGGAGTACGCATGGACCTGTATCTCCGGCAGCGGGTCGTGCTTGGGCGACGGCCAGCCGGCATGCCACTGGACGTCGAGGCTGCCGGTCACGGGTGCGGCGGTACGGAAATCGATCACGGGACCACGGTACGACGGGGCGGCGTCAACCGGGGTTGACTGTGGATAACTGTCAATGCAGGTTGACAGCTATGGCCGAAGCAACCGATCTCGCCGAGCGGGCGGGCGACCGCGACCCACGGGTCGGGCTGCGAGCCGTCGCCGCGCTGCGGCGGCTCCTTGAACAGCTCGAAGCCGTGCAGGTGCGCAGTGCCCGTAACCAGGGCTGGTCGTGGCAGGAGATCGCGGCCGAGCTGGGCGTCAGCCGGCAGGCCGTACACAAGAAGTACGGGAGGCAGTGATGTTCGAGCGTTTCACCGAAGACGCCCGGGATGTCGTGACGGGCTCCGCGGAACACTCGGAGCGGGCGGGCGAGGACTCCATCACCGAGGAGCATGTGCTGCTGGCGATGCTCGACCAGGAGGGCACGCGGGCGGCGTTCGCGTTCGCGTCGCTCGGCATCACCGACCGCCGCGCGTCGGTCGAGCACGCGCTGGCGGAGGCGAGGCGGCGTGGGGGCCTGTCAAAGGCGGACGAGGATGCGCTTGCGGGGCTCGGCATCGATGTGGCCGAGATCGTCTCGAAGGTCGAAGAGGTGGATGGGCAGGGCGCGTTGCAGGCGGGTGGGAAGCCGAGGCGGTGGTGGCCGGGGCGCCGTCCGTTCACCGCGGCGGCGAAGGGCGTGCTGGAGCGGTCACTCCGTATCGCGGTGGGCCGCGGCGACCGCTGCATCGGCGGCGAGCACCTGCTGCTGGCGCTGGTGGCGCGGCCGGGCGTGGTGGCGGACGTGCTGGCGGAGCACGGGGCGACGTACGAGGCGGTGGAACGGGCGATGTTCGGCGGCGGCGGCGGCGGTGGCTCGGCGAAGGCGGGGTGAGGTGTGCGGGGCGTGGTGTTTCCCCCACCCCGCCCCTTCCCGAAACCGGGGGCGGTGCCCCACGGGCCCCCTGGGCGGGAGGGGTACGTGGGGGCCGACGCCCCCACAATCCCGGAGCGGCAGCTTGGCGTCGCAGACACGGGGCAGTACCTCAACAAGGCGCGGCATCTTCACGTCGAGGCCGCAGGCAAGGGGCCCCACCCGAGTAGGGGGGCGTTGGAGCCGAGGCCCCTACACCCCGGAGCGGCAGCTTCGCGCCGCAGAACACAAACGCGAGGCATTGCCCCCCGGGACCGGCGACCTCGCGCCGCGAACCCGGGGGTACTTACCCCGACGGGCGCCCGACGGGTGCCGGACCTGTCCCTGGCAGGGGGCGCGCGTCGTGTTCTGGACGTAAAAGCGTCGCACCTCGCGCGAAGCGCGGTGATCACGCGGCGGAGCCGCATATCGGATGCAGCGCAGTACCGGACACGAGCCCCGGAGCGGACCCCGGACGGCCACCGACACGAGACCGGGCCCGCCCATGCTTCCAGGGCACGCCCCCGGAGCCCCCGTGACCTCAAGCGTCCGGGCCCCGCGCCCCGCGGAGGCCGGGCGCGCCCACGCACCCATGCCCCGCACCCCCCAGGGACCCGGCGCCCCCGTTGCTCAGGCGCCCGGTTTGCGCAGAAGCGCTCCGATGTGGGCCGCCGCCGTTGACAGGTGGCGGCGGGTCTCGCCCAGTTGGGACTCCGTCACCCCGTGGTCCCGCGCCGCATCCCTGATGTCGTCCCGGAAGCGGTCCAGCAGCCGGTCGAGGTCGCGTGCCGGGTCGCCCGAGTCCGTCGTGTCCCTCGCCCACTCCGGCGCCGCGTCCGCGCCGGCGTCAGCACCAGCACCAGTACCAGTACCAGTACCAGTACCAGTACCAGCGTCAACGTCCGCGTTCGACGGTTCCGGCTTGGTGAACGGCGGCCAGGCCGTCCCCCGTGCCAGGCCCCCGAGCTGCGTGCTGAGCTCCGACAGCCCCTCCCGTACCCCCGTCGGCCAGTCGCCCCGCGCAAAGTGGTCCTGCACCTGGTCCTGGACCTGCTTGGCGATGCGCTGCATCTCCTGGCGGGCCGCGTCCTGGGCCTCCTTGGCCTGCCGGCGCGCCTGCTGTGCGTCCTCGCGGGCCCGGCGCGACTCGTCCTTCGCGCGGCGCGCCTGCTCCTTCCACTCCTGCTTGGCGCGGCGCAGCTCCTCCTTCGCCGCCCGCCACGACTCCTTGTCGCCGAAGGCGGACTCCCAGTCGGCCCGTTCCTTCGCGCTGCCGGGCGCGTGCCGTGTCTCCGTCGCCGCCGCGCGCATCTCGCTGCGCAGCTTGCCCGCCGCGCCGCGCACGTCGTCACGGATCTCCGCGGCCAGTTCGGAGACGGACTCGCGGATCTCCAGCTCGAGGTCGGCCAGCTCGCCGCTGCGCCCGGCCAGTTCCTCGCGGCCCGCGTCGGTGATCGAGTAGACCTTGCGGCCGCCCTCGGTGGCGTGGGTGACCAGCCCCTCGGCCTCCAGCTTGGCGAGCCGCGGGTAGACGGTGCCGGCGCTCGGCGCGTACAGGCCCTGGAAGCGCTCCTCCAGCAGGCGGATCACCTCGTACCCGTGGCGCGGGGCCTCGTCCAGGAGCTTCAGCAGATACAGGCGCAGTCGGCCATGGGCAAAGACGGGCGGCATGTCAGAGCACCTTTCCGGTGGGGGCTGCGTCGTACGGTTCGTCCTCCGCGGGCGGTCGGCGGAGCAGCGCGATGGAACCGGAGACCGTCGTCGCCCTGAGCGTCCCCGTGCCCGCGCCCAGCGTGCCGGTGATCTTCTTCGCGCCCCACTGGCCGCTGACCCGCAGGTTGTCGAAGGCGTTGGAGACCGCGCCGCTCGCGGTGTTCGCCTCGACCTGTGCGTCCGTGGGGTGCGGCAGGCGGATCGCGACCTCGCCGGAGACGGTGGTCAGCCGGATGTCCGTCGGCTTCCCGGCCGGGTCGAGGTCTATGACCATGTCGCCGCTGACGGACTCGGCCCGTACGGAGGAGCCCGCGCCCGCGATCACGGTCAGATCGCCGGAGACCGAGTTGTAGCGGAGGTCGCCGGTGACGGACTGAGCCTCCAGGTTTCCGGAGACGGATTCGGCACGGACCGCGCCCGAGACCCCGACGAGGGTGGTGTCGCCGCTGACGCCGCGTATCGCGGTGGGCCCCTGGATGCCGGAGACAACGGCCGCGGCGCCGACGACGCCGACCTCGACGGCCGAGCCGGACGGGACGGCGAGGGAGACCACGGCGCTGCGGTGCCAGCCCTTGCGGTCGAGCCACTTGAGGAAGCCCTTCCAGGGCAGGTCCTCGTACGCGACGGTGAGGGTGGAGCCCTGCTGGGTGACGATCAGCGGGGGTCCTTCGACCTGGGAGATCTCCAGGCGGGCGGAACCTTCTTCCGTGCCCACGACGTTGACCGTTCCGTTGACGATACGCACGTTGAGTGCCGTCACCGGGTCGTCGAAGGTGAGCTTCTTCGGCTCTGCAACGGACCACTCGGACATGGTGCGACCTCCCTGGGCCGGCCGTGACGCAACATATCGCGTCTCTTGCTGAACACGATATATCGCGGTTGGGCTGTGTCAAGTGTCGGGGTGGCCCCTCGGGTCGCCATTGAGTGCCATCGGGCGCCATATGAGCCCGATTGGGCGCCATATAGGGGCAAATTGCCCTAGCGTATGGGTCATGGACGCGACACCCGTGGGAGCGCTGCTGCTGTGCCGGGCGGCACCCGCCGCCGTACGCCACCCGGCCCATCTACTGCGCGAGCGGCAGCTCCTCGTCGCGGCCGGCGACGAGTGGAGCGTGCTGGTTCCGGAGGGCAAGCCGTGGCTGGACGGCGGCGAACCGGTGGACCGAGTGCTGGCGGGCTGGGCCGCGGCGCTCGCCGTCGGTGCGAACTGGCCGGTGCTCGCGCTGTGGTGGGACGGCGACCGGGCCGGGTTCACGCTGGCGTCCGGATTCCGCCGGCCGGTCGGGTACGTGTGGCTGGCGGACGGCAGGCCGGTCGGCGAGGACGAGGCGATGCGGACGTTCGCGGCGCGGCTCGGCCTCGATCCGGTGCTGGACCTGCAGGCGCTCGAGCCGCTCACGCTGCCCGACCCGGAGGCGGACGCGCGGGCCCGGCTGCTGGGCCTGATCGCGGTCCTGGCCCGGTCGGGCCTGGCCCTGCCGACGGGCATCGGCCCGGGCGAACCGGCCGACCGGCTGCGGTCGGTCGCGCGTGCGCAGGGCGCCGAGACAGTGGAGTGGTCGGGCTGGCGCGATGCGGTACGGGCGGAACTGGACGCGGTGGAGGAGGGCCCGCTGGGCCCCTGGCTCCGTGGCCCGAAGGCTCGTGTCCTGGGCGCGGCCCAGCTGGCGGCGGGGGCACCGCTGGCGGCGTGGGGGCTGCGGCGGCGCAGCGGGGGGTGGGTGGTCGCGGGGGTGGTGCTGATGGGGCACGGGGTGCTGGGGCTGGCGTACGACCGGATGAGAGGCCGCGGGGGTGGCTGAGGCAGCAGGCTGCCCCGGTACCGGAACCCGCCGCCCGGCTACTCGTCCTCGTCCTCGTCGTCCAGCCGCGCCAGCCACGTGGCCAGGCGTTCCACCGGGACCTCGAAGTCCGGATTGAGGTCCACAAACGTACGCAGCTGTTCGGCGAGCCACTCGAAAGTGACCTCCTCCTCGCCGCGTCGCTTCTCCAGCTCCTCGATGCCGCGATCGGTGAAGTACAAGACATGCTCCTGGTGCGTACGGGATCTACCTCTTCAGACTACGGCGACTTCCGACTCTCCCTTGCAACCGCGCAGGCCAGTAAGGTCGTCGCCATTCCTGCAGAACCCAAATGCGGTATCGCAGGGACGAGTTGGCCGTGGAGACGGGGGGAACCGTGAACGGACGCGTCCAGCAGATCGAATTACCCGGGGGAGCCGTAGTGCTCGCCAGGCTGTCCACGGCCGGCGCTGGCGGATACGGCGAGGACGACGAGGACGTCGGCTTCGTCGAGAACGTGACCGCCAAGGTCCAGCAGCTCGACCGGCTGATCACCGAGGTGGGCGCCTCCGTCCTCGAGGCCGCGGCCGCCGCCAAGCCGGACGAGGCCAGCGTCACCTTCGGTGTCGAGCTCACCGCCAAGTCCGGGGTTGCCCTCGCCGTACTCGCCGCGGGGGAGGCCAAAGCATCCGTCCAGGTCACCCTCACCTGGAAGCTGAAAGATCAGCCGGCCCAGGACCCGGCCCCGGATCCGGCCCCGGACACAGCCCCGGATCCCGCCCAGGATCCTGCCCCGGACACAGCCCCCACCTCGGGCAGCAGCACCTCATGAGCGATTCCGACTCCTTCATCGACGCCCTGACCCGCGCCGCCACCGTCCACTTCACGCCCGCGCGGCAAGGGCCGGACACCGCCGCCATGTGGGGCAGCGGCTTCTTCGTAGCGCCCGGCTGGGTGTTGACCTGCGCACACGTCCTCGCGCCCCATCTCAAGGGCGACCAGGCACGCGTCTTCCACCTCCGTGGCAGCGAAGTGAACGGCGGCGAGCCCCTCGAGGCGCAGCTCTCCTGCTGGCTGCTCGACGGCGAGCCGCGTGCCGAGCAGCGGGTGCCCGTCGAGCAGGATCTCGCCCTGGTGCAGCTCGTCGAGCCCGATGTCGAGCACGAATGTGTATGGCTCACCGACCGCACCGAGTACCCCGGCGGCCGCGGCATGGTCCAGGGCTACCGGCCCGAGCAACAGGAGGACGGAGCCGAGAAGCGCGCCGTGCGATGGAAGGCCACCGCCAGGATCAACGGCTTCGACGACGACTACGGGATGCGATTCCGGCCAGAGGCGGAGTTCCCCAGGGGCGGCTCGGGCTCCCCGGTCGTCGACGCCCATACCGGCGCCGTCGTCGGCATCCTCAAGTCCCGGCGCGTCGGCAGGGACGGCGGCATGGCCATCGCCGCCACCGCCCTGCGCCGGTTCGGCCCCGCGTACCAGCTCGTCATGGCCGCGCACGACCGCTGGCACGGCCAGTCCCCGAAGGTCACCGGGCACAACTGGATCGAGCGCCAGGACCAGCTCCCCGGCGCCGGCGTGCACACCAGCGGCGAACAGTGGAGCCCCGTGGACCGGCGCGAGGCACTGAGCCTGCTCGCCGGCGTACACCCGCCCGCCGGTATCCGCCCCGTCGCCGAGCTTGCCAAGAAGGCCCGCGGCGGCGTCGCCCCGCCGCCCGGGCAGCTGCTGCCCCGCATCTGGCGCGACGGACACGGCCTGCTGTACGAGGCGGGGCAGCCCGTCGCCGCCATCGCCGCGCTGCACTACCTCCAGCTGGTGGTGGAGTACGAGCGCAGCCGAGGCGCCGAAGCCGCGCCGCTCGCCGACTGGGTGGCCCGGCGGCTTCAGGAAGTGCCCCGGATCGTGCACACCGTGGTGACCCAGGCGACGCTGCCGCCCGGACTCGTACACCCGCGCACCGCCGACGGCCAGGACCGGATCGTCGTCCGCTATCCGCGGCCCGGCGACGGGTCCGCCGTCGTCATCGTCGAGCTGGAGCCGGTCTGCGACGCCCGGCCCGCCCGCTTCTACTGGCGGATCCGGGTCGACGACGGCCATGACGTCAACGAGCCGCTGCACGAGGAGCACACGGGCGAAGGCGTCCCGCCGGAGCAGATCGTCCAGAAGCTGCGCGGCCCGCTGGACGAGGTCTTCGCCTCGGTCGATTCGCCCGGTGCCCCGGCTCCGCTCGAAGTCGCCCTGCCCGCGGACCATTTCGACACCGCCGTGCACCGTTGGCAGCTCACCGAGATGGCCCGGCTGCACCATCCGGCGTATGTCGGCGTACGACGGATGGTGGTGCTGCGCGACCTCGCGAGACGAGGAGAACCGGACACCGTTTGGCTGCGCCGCTGGGAGGGGATGCTGGCCGCCGAGGCGCTCACCGCCTGCCGCACTCCGCCGCAGCGCCAGGTCCCCCGGCCCCGCCACTTCGAGGAAATGCCGCCGTCCGCCGTACCCGTCCTGTGCCGGCCCGCAGGCAGGGGCGTCGGACGGAGAGCCATCGGCATGGCACTGCAGGCCGGACACGGCATCGCCCTGTGGCACACCGACGGCCATCCCGACCACGGCTGTACGGAGTTCTGCGAGGACGTGCACCAGGGCGCGGCCGTACTGCTCGCACAGACCGCGGGCGCGATTGAGCTTCCCGACCGGCTGCGCCGTATCCGGGACGACATCAGCGGATCGAGGAACAGCACACACTGGGCCGAGGGGGTGTCCATGCTCTACGACGACCCGAGCCGCCCGCTGCCCGCCGACGACAGCGGACCGGTGGACTCCCCATGAGGAGCCGCCGCCGAGCAATGGAACGAGCAATGGGACGGCAGGGCGGTGGGTACGTAACGGACGTGGTCCGCCACGGGTCCCACCGACCGCCGACAAGGAGCGAGCGATGGACGACTGGCTGATCTACCGTGGCGTCGGCGCACCGGATCCCGACCGGATCCGGCACCTTCCGCCGCCGCCGCCCTGGCGCGCCTTCTCCGGAGAGCCGCTGCCCGACCCGGCGCCGCCGATCGACAGCTCATCGACCCGGCGGCTCGGCGCGCGTGTCGAGGCCCCGCCCGCCCAGGACGCCGAAGCCCTCGAACTGATCAATGCCGCCCTGTACTTGAGGCGGCCGCTCCTCGTCACCGGTGAGCCGGGCTCCGGCAAGTCGACGCTCGCGCACTCCGTCGCGTACGAACTCGGCCTCGGCCGGGTGCTCCAGTGGCCCATCGTCAGCCGCACCGAGCTGAAGGACGGGCTGTACACCTACGACGCGATCGGCCGGCTCCAGGACGCCCAGCTCGCCGAGCGCCAGGCCGACGACATCGGCCGGTACATCAGGCTCGGGCCGCTGGGCACCGCGCTGCTGCCCGCCGCGCGGCCGCGCGTGCTGCTCATCGACGAGCTCGACAAGAGCGATATCGACCTGCCGAACGATCTGCTCAATGTGGTGGAGGAAGGGGAGTTCGCGCTCCCGGAGCTGGAGCGGATGGCCGACCGGCCGGGTCAGGACGAGGTGCGGGTGCTCACCGACGACGGCCGCCGGGTGCCGGTGCGGGACGGCCGGGTGCGCTGTCACGCCTTCCCCTTCGTGGTGATGACCAGCAATGGCGAGCGCGACTTCCCGGCCCCGCTGCTGCGCCGCTGCATCCATCTGCATCTCGACCCGCCCCGCGACGAGCGGCTGGCCGCCATGGTCCAGGCGCACTTCGGGGCCGGGTCCGACGAGCGGAACCTCGATCTGATCAGCCAGTTCACCCGGGAGGACGGCGACGGCGAACTGCGTCCCACCGACCAGCTGCTGAACGCGATCTTCCTCACGCAGCACGCGGTACGTGAGGAGCCGGGACGGCGCGAGGAGATTGCCGAGCTGCTGATACGTCCTCTCGAGACCAGGCAGCGGTGACGCCGTGGACGCCGCCCTCCCGGCCCCCGCCGCCCTCCCGCCGCCCGGCGCGCTGACCGCGCTGGTCACGCGGCTGCGCGAGGCCGAAGTGAAGCCGACCGCCGAGGAGTTGGCCGACGCCCTGTGGCTGGCCCGCTTCGTACCGGCGGCCGCCTCCCGCGAGCCCGGCGCCGCGCCCGCCGCGCCCGCGGGACCGCAGCCCGTGAACCCTGCTCCCGTGGACGTCAAGGAGACGTCCGCGCCCTTGTCGTTCAAGCCGGGCCCGGTGCCACGCACCCGTATCGACCTGTTCGGGCCCGCACAGTCGGAGGGCGCGGCCGGCGGCTTACCGGACGGAGGTCTGCGGAGGGTTCCCGTACCGGCCGCCGCGGCGCTCCCCGACACACTCGCGCTGCAGCGTGCCCTGCGGCCGCTGCAGCGCTACCGGCCGCCCATGCGCCTGGTCCGTCGCGAGCTCGACGAGGTCGCGACGGCCGACCGGGCCGCCGACACCGGACTGGTGGTGCCGGTGCTCGCCGCGGTACGGCGGCGTGAGGCGCGCCTCGCCCTCGTCATGGACGTCTCCTCGTCGAATGTCGTGTGGAACAAGGCACTCGACGAGCTGCGGCAGATCTGCGAACGCGCCGGGGCCTTCCGCGAGGTCGCCGTCCACCATCTGCGTGAGGACGAGCACACCCCGGCCCAGCTCGGTGACCCCACAGGTCGGCAGCTGACCCTGGTGCTCAGCGACTGCGCGGGCCCCATGTGGCGCAGCGGCCGGATGCAGCGGCTGCTGCACATCTGGGCCTCGACCGCGCCGGTCGCCGTGGTGCAGCCGCTGCCGCAGCACATGTGGCGGCGTACGCATCTGCCCGCGCGGCCCGGACTGCTGCGGCGGCGGGAAGGACCCGCTGGGCGGCTGGAGTTCAATGCGCCGTACGGAGGGGCCGAACGGGGCATTCCGGTGCCCGTGCTCGCCCTGCGCCGCTCCTCCTTCGAGGCCTGGACGCGGCTGGTGGCCGGCGCCACCGGCCAGTCGCTGAACGCCGCGGCGGGCCTGGTCAGAAGCCGTCACGAGGCGGCCACGGGCCGGGCCCGTACGGCGCAGGACATCGACGCGGGCGAGCGGGTGCGGGCCTTCCGCAGAACCGCGTCGCCGGCCGCCGCGCAGCTCGCGGTCTATCTGTCGGCGGTGCCGCTCGTCCTTCCGGTGATGCAGCTCGTCCAGCGCGCGATGCTGGTCCGCAGCAGTCCCGATGTACTGGCGGAGGTGCTGCTCAGCGGAATGCTGCGACGTGACGACGACGGCCCGGCCGAGGACGAGGGCGGCCCCGCGTACACCTTCCTGACGGGCGTACGCGAAGAGCTGCTCGGCCAACTGGGCGCGAGCAGCGCGGCGTTGGTGCTCAAGCACTGCTCCGAGTACGTCGAGACGCGCTACGGGCGTACGGTTCGGAACTTCCCGGCCATGGCCGCGGCCTTCCTCGCGGGCTCGGTGGACCCGAGGCCCGCGGTCCTCAGCAGTCCGGACAGCCGCGGTCTTTCGGCCTTCGCGCGGGTGTCGGCGCAGGTGCTGCGGCGGCTCGGCGCGGCCGAGCCGACCGCACCACCGGGCGGCCCGCCGGGCGGGGGACCGGCCGCACTGGTGGCACAGGCGCGCGCCTGTATGGCGCATTTCGGCGAGTACGGGACTGTACGCGACCTGGACGCGGCGATTCAGCTGCTCGGCTCCGCCACCCAGGCCGAACGGCGCGCCACCGAACGGGCCGTGCTGTACGGGGAGCTGGCCGAGGCCCTGCTGCGGCGCTGGCTGGTGCGCCCGCTCCCGGAGGACCTGCGACAGGCGCTCGACGCAGCCCAGAACGCGATCACCGGACAGCCGCAGGCGCATCTGACGCTGGCGCAGGTGCTGGAGGCGATGGCGGACGAGGTGGAGGCGGGCCGGCTCAGCCCCCGGCTGATGCCGGAGTGGGTGCGGGTGCAGACGGCCGCGGAAGCCCATGACCCGGGCCTGGTGGCGTCGGTCCTGCTGGCGACCGCGGACACCAGTCTCGCCGAGCTGACCGACAGCACCCCACGGTCGGAGGGCGCGCGGCTGCTCCGGCAGACCGCCGCGGTGGCCAGGATCCGGGTGCTGCGGCGCCTTGCGGTGACCGGCGCGCCGTACGCGCTGCGCGGCCCCGGCCGGCCCGAGGACTGGTTCACCGGCACACTGCAGACCGCGCTCTCCGTCGTCCATCTGCTGCTGGCCGACGAACACCGTGCCGACGGACACCGTGCCGACGAACACTGGGAGGACGAACACCGGGAGTCCGCGTTGCTCATCAGGGGCGGACTGCTGCTCGAACTGGCCCGCCACCACCGGGGCGAGGGCCCGGTCGCCAGGGAGGCCGGCGAGGCGGACCGCATCGCCGCCCGAGCTTTCGCCGACCGGGCCGACAACGATCTGCACGCCGGCATCGACGGACTCGACTGGGACGCCGTCCCGCAGACGGAGCTCTGCCGCGCCTGGCTGGACTACGCCGACGCCATCGAGTTCGCCCACGAGGACCTCGACGACGACGACAGGCTGCGTATCCTCCAGGCCCTGGACCAGGCGCGCCGGCACGTGGGCAAGGACGAGGAGGCCGAGGCCGACTGCCTGCTGCGGATGGCCCGCGTGCTGGACCAGCGGTACGCGTCCACCGGCGGCTGGGTGCACCGCGACTCGGCGATCGCCGCCTGGACCTCGGCGCTGCCGCTGCTGCCTCCCGGCGATCCCCGCCGCGCCGTGATCCTCACCGCGCTCGGCAGGCAGCTGACCGAGCGGGGTGTGGACAAGGACTCGGCCGTCGATGTGCACGCGGCTGTACGGGCACTGCGCGGCGCGATCGACGAGACGCCCGGCGCCGATGCTGAACTGCCGCGCCGCAGGGCCCTGCTGGGCCATGCGTACATCGAACGCTTCCGTGCCGAGGAAGCGGTCGCCGACCTCCACGAGGCGGACTGGGCCCTGGGCGCGACGGCCCGCGGCGCGGACGACCCCGAACTGGCCGCCCATGCCTGGTGGTACCGGGCGCTGGCATCCTCACTCCTCGCCCAGCGCACCGACTCGCCCCCCAGGCTCAGCGACGCCGCCGCCTACTTCCGCCGCGCCGCCGCCGAACCGAGCACCGGCGACCTCACCGAACGGGCCGTCACCGCCCAGTGGATGAGAGCCACCCGCCTGGAACGCACCGCGGGTCCCGAGCGCGCCCTGGAGGAACACCGCGCGGTGCTCCGCATGCTGGTCGCCGCGGACGCGGCGGACCTGGAGGCGGCGAACCTCGTCCGCCAGGAGCTGGCCAGACTCGGCGCCGGGGGCACCTGAGCACGACAGGCCCGGTTCAGGTCGCGTCGAAGGACCGGTACAGACCGCCTTCTCGTACCTCTCGTATACGCCGGAGGGCCCGGCCCCGCGTTCAGCGCGCGGGGCCGGGCCCTCCGTGACGTACAACCAACCGGTCAGGCCTCGAAGACCTCGTTGACCAGCTGCTGCTGCTCCGCCTGGTGACGCTTGGCCGAACCGACCGCCGGGGACGAGCCGTGCGGGCGCGAGATGCGGCGCAGGCGCTCGCCGTGCGGGATGTCCGCGCCGACTGCCAGGTCCAGGTGGTCGATCAGGTTGAGCGCGATGAACGGCCACGCACCCTGGTTCGCCGGTTCCTCCTGCGCCCACAGGTACTTCTCGGCGTTCGGGAACTTGGCGATCTCCGCCTGGAGCTCGGCACCCGGCAGCGGGTACAGGCGCTCGAGGCGGATGATCGCGGTGTCCGTGTTGCCGCGCTTGACCCGCTCGGCGTCCAGGTCGTAGTAGACCTTGCCGGTGCAGAAGACGACCTTGCGGACCGCGTTCGGGTCCACCGAGTCGTCGCCGATCACCGGGCGGAAGCCGCCGTTGATGAACTCCTCCGCCTTCGACGCCGCGGCCTTCAGACGCAGCATCGACTTCGGCGTGAAGACGATCAGCGGCTTGTGGTGCGGGTTGTGGACCTGCCAGCGCAGCAGGTGGAAGTAGTTCGACGGCAGGGTCGGCATCGCGACCGTCATGTTGTTCTGCGCGCACATCTGCAGGAAGCGCTCAGGACGGGCGGACGAGTGGTCCGGGCCCTGGCCCTCGTAGCCGTGCGGCAGCAGCAGCGTGACGCCGGAGGTCTGGCCCCACTTCTGCTCGGCCGAGGAGATGAACTCATCCACGACGGTCTGCGCGCCGTTGACGAAGTCACCGAACTGCGCCTCCCACATGACCAGCGCGTCCGGGCGGGCCAGCGAGTAGCCGTACTCGAAGCCCATCGCCGCGTACTCGCTCAGCAGCGAGTCGTAGACGTTGTAACGGGCCTGGTCCTCGGAGAGGTACAGCAGCGGGGTGTAGTCCTCGCCGGTCTCCTGGTCCACCAGCACCGCGTGGCGCTGGCCGAAGGTGCCACGGCGGGTGTCCTGGCCGGACAGCCGGACCGGGGTGCCCTCCATCAGCAGCGAGCCGATGGCGAGCGTCTCGCCCATGCCCCAGTCGATCGTGCCGTCCTCCACCGAGGCCGCACGGCGCTGCATCTGCGGCATCAGACGGGGGTGGACCTTGACCCGCTCGGGGATGTTGACCTGGGACTCGGCGATCCGCTTCACGACCTCCTGGGAGACCGCGGTGGTGACGGTCACCGGGAACTCGGCCTGGGCGTCCGGGACCTGCGTCGGGGCCGGTTGGCTGGTGGCCTCGCGGACCTCCGCGAAGACCTTCTCCAGCTGACCCTGGAAGTCCTGGAGCGCCTGCTCCGCCTCTTCCAGCGTGATGTCGCCGCGACCGATCAGCGACTCGGTGTAGAGCTTGCGCACCGAGCGCTTCTTGTCGATCAGGTTGTACATCTGCGGGTTGGTGAACTGCGGGTTGTCGCCCTCGTTGTGACCGCGGCGGCGGTAGCAGATGAGGTCGATCACGACGTCCTTGTTGAACGTCTGACGGAACTCGAAGGCGAGCCGCGCCACGCGGACCACGGCCTCCGGGTCGTCGCCGTTCACATGGAAGATCGGCGCCTCGATCATGCGGGCCACATCGGTCGCGTACATCGACGAACGCGAGGACTCCGGGGCGGCGGTGAAGCCGACCTGGTTGTTGATGACGATGTGGACCGTGCCGCCGGTGCGGTAGCCGCGCAGCTGAGACATGTTCAGCGTCTCGGCGACGACACCCTGACCGGCGAAGGCCGCGTCACCGTGCAGGGCGACGGGCAGGACCGTGAAGTCCGTACCGCCCTTGTTGATGACGTCCTGCTTGGCGCGGGCGACACCCTCGAGGACCGGGTCGACGGCCTCGAGGTGGGAGGGGTTGGCGACCAGCGAGACCTTGATCTGCTCGCCGTCCAGACCGGTGAAGGTGCCGTTGGCGCCCAGGTGGTACTTCACGTCGCCGGAGCCGTGCATCGACTTCGGGTCGAGGTTGCCCTCGAACTCCCGGAAGATCTGGGCGTACGACTTGCCGACGATGTTCGCGAGGACGTTCAGCCGGCCGCGGTGGGCCATGCCGATGACGACCTCGTCCAGGCGCGACTCGGCGGCCGAGTCGATGACCGCGTCGAGCAGCGGGATGACGGACTCGCCGCCCTCCAGCGAGAACCGCTTCTGACCGACGTACTTGGTCTGCAGGAAGGTCTCGAAGGCCTCGGCGGCGTTGAGGCGGCGCAGGATCCGCAGCTGCTCCTCGCGCTCCGGCTTGGTGTGCGAGCGCTCGACCCGGTCCTGGATCCACTTGCGCTGCTTCGGGTCCTGGATGTGCATGAACTCGATGCCGGTGGTGCGGCAGTACGAGTCGCGCAGCACGCCCAGCACATCGCGCAGCTTCATCAGGGACTTGCCGGAGAAGCCGCCGACAGCGAACTCGCGCTCGAGGTCCCACAGCGTGAGGCCGTGCTCGGTGATGTCCAGGTCGGGGTGCTTGCGCTGGCGGTACTCCAGCGGGTCGGTGTCGGCCATGACATGGCCGCGGACCCGGTAGGAGTGGATCAGCTCGAAGACGCGCGCCGCCTTGGTGACGTCGTCGTCGTGCGAGGCGTCGATGTCCTTGAGCCAGCGGACCGGCTCGTAGGGGATGCGCAGCGCCTCGAAGATCTCGTCGTAGAAGCCGTTGTCGCCGAGCAGCAGGTTCGCGACGATACGGAGGAACTCGCCCGACGCGGCACCCTGGATGACACGGTGGTCGTACGTCGAGGTGAGGGTCATCACCTTCGCGACGCCCAGCTTGTTCAGGGTGTCCTGCGAGGTGCCCTGGAACTCGGCCGGGTAGTCCATCGAGCCGACGCCCATGATGACCGACTGCCCGGGCATCAGACGCGGCACGGAGTGCACGGTGCCGAGGCCGCCGGGGTTGGTCAGCGAGACGGTGACGCCGGTGAAGTCGTCCATCGTCAGCTTGTTGTTGCGGGCGCGGCGGACGATGTCCTCGTAGGCCTGCCAGAACTCGAAGAAGTTCAGGGTCTCGGCCTTCTTGATGCCCGCGACGACCAGCTGGCGGTCGCCGTTCGGCTTCACCAGGTCGATGGCCAGGCCGAAGTTGACGTGCTCCGGCTTGACCAGGGTCGGCTTGCCGTCCTTCTCGGCGAAGGACCAGTTCATCGACGGCATGGCCTTGATGGCCTGCACCATCGCGTACCCGATGAGGTGGGTGAAGGAGACCTTCCCGCCCCGGGCGCGCTTCAGGTGGTTGTTGATGACGATGCGGTTGTCGAACAGCAGCTTCACCGGGACGGCGCGCACGGACGTGGCCGTGGGCACCTCCAGCGAGGCGTTCATGTTCTTGGCGACCGCGGCGGCCGGGCCGCGCAGCGTCACGAACTCGGGGCCGGCCGGGGCCTCGGTGGCCGGGGCAGCGGCGGCCTCGGCCGGCTTGGCGGCGGCCGGGGCGGGCTTCGCGGGCGCCGGAGCGGCGGCCGCGGGCTTCGCCGGGGCGGCGGGCGCGGCCGCGGCAGGGGCCGGAGCGGCCGGTGCCGGGGCCGGTGCCGGGGTTGCCGGCTTCGCGGCCGGGGTGGCCGATGGCGCGGCCTGCGGAGTGGTCACCGCAGCCCCCGCGGCTGCGGCACCCTCGGGCTTGTCCGCCGTGCCGGACGTACCCGGCTTGTAGTCGGCGAAGAAGTCCCACCAGGCACGGTCGACCGAATTGGGGTCCTGGAGGTACTGCTGGTAGATCTCGTCGACGAGCCACTCATTGGGGCCGAACGCGGCGGCAGGGTTCTTACCCTGCCCGCCTTGGTCGGTCGAGATGCTCGCGTTACTGGGGGACTGAGACGACACGGCGGTAACCGCCCTCTTCCGCTTCACAAGGTGATGGACAGCGGAAATAAAGGCTACGCCTCCCTGGCCGAGAGGTGCAGGCGGGGCGGGCCATCGTCGCGCAAGTCACACCGGACGGCGGGTTTCGGGGCTGTGAATGGCGGGAAACAAGCGCGGTTCCGCTTCGCCGCGGGTAGGCGACACCGTGGCTGCGACCCGCAGGCCCGCACCCCTGACGACGTACTGGCCCGCTATTGGCCACGCCCTCACTCCGTACACGCAGAATGCGTGCTTCCGGTTCGAACCCTACGTCAACCGCGTGCCGCCCGAAGGCCCGGAAGGGTGACCTGGATCCGGCATCCCCGGGAGGATTCGGCCACCCCGATGCGCCCGCCGTGCAGATCTACCGCCCAGCGCGCGATCGCCAGGCCGAGGCCCGTACCGCCGTCGCTGCCGGGTCCGTGCGGTGAGGTGACGCTGCCGCGGTTGAAGCGCTCGAAGACCCGATGGCGCTCCGGCTCCGGGATACCGGGGCCCTCGTCGAGCACTTCCAGGTCGAGGGACTCCGGCTGCGGGCCGCGCCTGGCCCGCACCGTCACGCGGCCGTGCGGCGGGGAGTGCTTGACTGCGTTGTCGATCAGATTCGCCACCACCTGGTGCAGTCGCTCGGCGTCCGCGTGCGCGGTCAGCTCGGGCGGCGACACATCCAGGTGCAGATGTACGTCCGTACGCGTGTGGTTGCCCGACCCGGAGGTCAGACCGCGCTGGGCGGCGGCCAGATTGGCCTCCTTCAGCACACCGGAGAGGTACGGCCAGACCTCGAAGCGGCGGGCCCGCAGCGTGACCACGCCGTTGTCGAGCCGGGACAGATCGAGGAGCGTCTCCACCAGGCGGCCCAGGCGCTCGATCTGCTTGAGCGCGGTGCGCATCGTCTCCGGGTCGGCGGCGGACACCCCGTCCACGACGTTCTCGAGCACGGCGCGCAGCGCGGCGATCGGCGTGCGCAGCTCGTGCGAGACGTTCGCGACCAGCTCCTTGCGGTGCTGGTCCACGGCCTCCAGATCGTCGGCCATGCGGTTGATGGTGGAGGCCAGGTCGCCTAGCTCGTCACGGCGGTCGGCACCGCGCACCCGGCGGGTGTAGTCGCCGTGCGAAATGCCCTTGGCGACGGTGTTCATCTCATCCAGCGGCGCGGTCAGGCTGTGCGCCACGAACTGGGTGATCAGGAGGGTCGCTATCACCGAGAAGACCGTGATGAAACGGAGCTCGGTCTCGGTGCGCAGAGCGACCACGAGCAGACCGGTGGTGATGAAGACCGAGACGACGACGAGCGTCCCGAGCTTGGTCTTGATCGAGATGGAAACGGAGCGCAGCCGGCTCCGCCAGTTGCGCAGCCCGTGCCAGGGCCGCAGCCGTCTCATGGCCGCCGCCTCATGGTGCCGGCGTCTCCAGCGCGTAGCCGACTCCGTGGACGGTACGGATACGCTCGGCGCCGATCTTGCGGCGCAGGGCCTTGATGTGGCTGTCGACGGTCCGGGTGCCGGAGGCGTCCGCCCAGTCCCACACCTCCGCGAGCAGCTGCTCGCGGGAGAGGACCGCGCGCGGTGTGTTCGCCAGGCAGACCAGCAGATCGAACTCGGTGGGTGTGAGATGTACGTCCTCGCCGCGCACCCGGACCCGGCGCTGGGCGTGGTCGATCTCCAGCTCGCCGAGGCGGAGGATCCCGCTGCGGGGCGTCACGGCGGCGAGCGCGGCGCGCTCCACCCGGCGCAGCAGCACATGCACCCTGGCCGCGAGCTCCCGCATCGAGAACGGCTTGGTCATGTAGTCGTCCGCGCCGACACCGAGGCCGACCAGCATGTCCGTCTCGTCGTCGCGCGCTGTGAGCATCAGCACGGGGACGGGACGCGTCGCCTGGACCCGGCGGCAGACCTCGAGGCCGTCGAAGCCCGGCAGCATCACATCGAGAACCATCAGATCGGGCTGCCAGGCCTCGGCGGCGTCGACGGCGGCCGGGCCGTCCACGGCCGTCTGTACCAGAAAGCCCTCTGCCCGTAGACGGGCGGCGATGGCGTCGACGATCGTCGCGTCGTCCTCGACGACCAGCACCCGGCGCTGGGCGCCGGGCGTGGCCGCGACGCCGTTGTGCGTGGTGTGTGTCTGCTCCATCGCCCCGCCCCTGTACGCGTTCTCGCGAGCTGCATGCTGATGTGGATGCCGAAGTAGATGCCGTGTGTAGGTGAGCAGCGTAAGGGCAGTTACGGCATCCCGGCTACGCAGGGCGAACAGCGAGGTGGACCACGTCGGGGACTCCTCGGGCAACCCGGATCTCTTCGGTAGTAACCCCGGTGAATCCGGCATTCCGCAACGCATCCTCAAACGCGGAGGAGGGCTGCGCGGACCACACGGCGAGGATTCCGCCCGGCTCCAACCGGCCCTGGCAGGCGGCGAGTCCGGACGGTGAGTAGAGGTTCTCGTTGTCGTCGGTGACGGTCCAGTCGGGTCCGTTGTCGATGTCGAGACAGAGGGCGTCGTAGCGGTCCGTAGTGGTGCGGAGATACGTGACGAGGTCCGTGTGCAGGATCACGCTGCGGGGATCGGCGAGGGCGTCGCGGGTGATCGCGGCAAGGGGGCCCGTGCGGTGCCAGTCGATGATCGCCTGCTCGCGCTCGACGACGGCGATACGGCGCCAGCGGGGGTTCTCCGCGGCCCGGGCCAGCGAGAAGCCGACGCCGAGACCGCCGATGAGCACCGACGGTGCTCGGTGGCCGGCGAGCGCGTCGAGAGCCGCGTCGACGAGCAGACGCTCGGAGCGGCCGTCGGAGGTGTCCATCAGGAAGCACCCGTTGGCGATGATCTCGTGCTGCTCGCCACGCTGCCGCAGCACGACCTCGCCGTACGGCCCCTCGCGCCGGTCCAGGGTGACGGGGCCGTCGGTATGGAGCTGCATGGCGGTGACCTCCGGGCAATGGGTCTCCCCGCCGGAGGCGGGGAGCGGTCGGACGCGTTGCGGTGGCCATAGTGGCGCCATGGGGCGAGAGGGACAAATGCTTTGCGGGCCGGTGGGGTTCACCGCCGATGCACAGCCGGGCCACAGCGGGATCACAGCCCGCTCGGCAGGACATGACGTGCGCGCGACGCTCGAGGCGGGATCAAGGTTGCCTCGTGTGGCGCAGGTCATAGACGGGGGTGATGGTGATCGCGTTGGGTGGGGGTTTGTTCGGGGCTTGACGAGAGGGGCCTCAGGCGTGGAACAGCTGACGACGCGCGATCCGGTCAAGGGCCAGGAGCTGCTGGGCGGTATTCCGGCCCAGCCCACGGCGCCGACACGGGTCGCGACGCCTGCCCTCCCGTCCGCACCCGGGCCCGTCCCGTGCCCGCGGCTGCCCCTGTGGCGGCAGGCGCTCCAGTTGCTGCCCACGCCGACCGGGACGCCGTTCACCTTCTGCTACGTCCTCGTACTGCTCGCCACGTCGCTCTTCGCGCAGTACGCGGACCCCGCGACCGTCTCCTCGCTGCTCCGTGGCTCCAGCACCGATGTCGCCCACTTGGTGGACACCCCCCTGCTCGTTCTCGGCGCCAGCGCGCTGTGGGTCGCGGGCGGTCTGCTGGGCCCGTACGCGATCGCGTTCCTCTTCACGCTCACCGCGCTGGAACGCCGCATCGGCGGCTGGCGCGCCGCCGGAGTCTTCCTGGTCGGCCATGTCGCGGCGACGCTGGCCACCGAGATACCGGTCGCGGTCTCGGTGGTGACCGGACATCTGCCCGTCAGCTCCCTGCACCGCCTCGACTACGGCATCAGCTTCGGTCTGATGGCGAGCATCGGCGCCCTGGCCGGACTGCTCCGACCGGTGGCTCGCGGCACGCTCCTCGGCTGTGTGTCCCTGATCCTCGTCCAGGACCTGCTTGCCCTTGAGGATCCGCTCACCAACTGGGGCCATCCGCTGGCGCTGCTGGCCGGAATCGCCTGCTGGCCCGCGGTGGGCCGCTGGTCGGCGCGGCGGAAAGAGCCCGTGCTCCACGGGCCGATGAGTTTCTCCGGCGCCGACCGTCGTGATGGGTAAACCGGCGAACAGGAGACCGAAGTGAGCAGCAACCACGCGATGACTCGCGTCACCCAGGTGCGTACGGTGTCGATCCCGGTCACGGACCAGGAACGGGCCCTTGAGTTCTATGTCGGCACGCTGGGCTTCGAGAAGCGCGTCGACACGCCCTTCGGAGCGGGCGAGCGCTGGATCGAGGTCGCGCCCTCCGGGGCGGAGACCTCGCTCGCGCTCGTCGCCGCGACCGACGACCTGCCCGCCGGCGTCGAGACGGGCATCCGCCTCACGACCGAGAACGCGGACGCCGACCACGCGGCCCTACTGGCCGCAGGTGTGGACGCCGGCCCCGATGTGCTGCGCTGGGGCGGCGGGGTGCCGCCGATGTTCGTCTTCCGCGATCCGGACGGCAACACGCTCCGGATCGTCGAACGCAGCTGACCGCCAAGAGGCGGCCCGGTCAGTCCTGCGGGAGTGCGGCGAACACCGCCCGCAGGGCCGGCGGCCGTGTCGTGTCGTCGGTGGTGACGGTGTGACCGGCGTACGTGAGCCGGTAGGTGAATCCGTCCGCGATCGGGCTGCCCGTGGCCTCGCGGGGCAGGCGGGCGAAATCCGCCTTCTCCAGGGCCGTGCGCAGCTCGGTCAGCTCGGCGGGTGTCATCCGGCCGGTCCGGGCGGGGCCGGTCCTTGAGGATGTGGTGTACGTGCCGTCGTCCCGGACCGCCAGCGTGTCATGTACGCCGGCGATGCCGCCGGTGACCGTCATCCCGACCAGCGGCCGCGCCGGAGCAGGGGTCGCCGAGGGCGACGGTGCGGGCGAGGGGCTCGCTGATTCCGCCGGGCCCGGCGACCCGGCGCCGCCGCCTCCCGCGCACCCCGCCGTCAGGGCGGCGGCCAGCAGCACACCCGCCGTACCGCACCGAGCCCGTGTGATCAGTCGCATGTGCCCACCTGTCGTCCGTACCGCACCAGTACGTGCCCGCAGTATCGCCTCCGGAGCCCCGACCGGTCAGGAGTACGGGGCAGTCGGTCGCGCGTACGGGTCGGGCGCACGGGTCGGCCGGTCGGGCATACGGGTCAGGCCGGCGAGTCGTAGTAGAGGCTGACCAGCGGGGCCTGCGTGCGCCAGCCCAGTGACTCGTACAGTGCCCGCCCCTCCGGCGTCGCGCCCAGCACTCCGATGCCCGCGCCCTGCTCGACCGCGGCGTTGTGGAGCGTACGCATCACCAGGCTTCCGAGCCCCTTGCGCCGGTGCGCCGACGAGGTCTCCACCTGGTCGACGACGGCGGTGGCGCCGGTCGGTGCGATCTGGCCGCGGGCGGCGAACGAGCCGTCCGCGGCGACCACCAGGACCCGGGTGACGCCGCCGCGGGACCAGGTCTTGAGGGTGTAGCCGTCGGGCACCGCGGTCTCGGTACGGCGGAGCTCGGCCCACATCAGCCAGCCCGGTTCGTCGACCTTCCAGCCCGGCCCGGCCCAGGAGAGGACCGACTCGGGGTCGGCGAACACCTTGAGCCAGACGCTCGGGGCCGCGACCGCGTCGGCGATCTTGCGGACGGTCGCCTCGTCGTCGGCGGTCAGCACATGGCGCGTGGCGTGCTTTACCTGGCCCACGTCGACGCTGAACCCCCAGGGTTCGGCGACGGGATCCGCCGCGCCGCGCGAGGCGACCCAGCCGTGGACCCAGGCCCGGACGGTCTCGGCGGTGGACTCGAAGGTCATCCGTACTCCTCGGGCAGCTGGATTCGTAATAGACAAACTCGATGATTGGCTATTACATCGCGAGGAGCCTCGCCTCGCGAGAGGTGATCGCTGACAGCGAACATGCCCGGGGGAACATCTCCAAGGCTCCGTGCATTGAGTCCATAAAGCTCAACTTGACTGCCATAGGGGAGATCATGTCTTCGACGTCCACACCGCTCACCCTGCCCGTGCTGCCGCTCGACGACGAGGTCGTGCTGCCCGGAATGGTGGTGCCGCTCGACCTGTCCGACACCGAGGTGCGCGCCGCTGTGGAGGCCGCCCAGGCTGCCGCCCGCTCCAGCGGTGAAAGCAAGCCGAAGGTGCTGCTTGTTCCGCGGGTCGACGGCTCGTACGCCGGGACCGGTGTGCTCGGGACCGTCGAGCAGGTGGGCAGGCTCTCCGACGGCGACCCCGGCGCGCTCATCCGCGGCCGCGGCCGCGTGAAGATCGGCGCGGGCACCACGGGACCCGGCGCCGCGCTCTGGGTCGAGGGCACCCAGATCGACGAGAGCGTGCCCGACCCCCTGCCGGGCTCGGTCGCCGAACTCGTCAAGGAGTACAAGGCGCTCGCCACCAGCTGGCTGAAGAAGCGCGGCGCATGGCAGGTCGTGGACCGGGTCCAGCAGATCGACGATGTCTCGCAGCTCGCCGACAACTCCGGCTACTCACCGTTCCTCACCACCACTCAGAAGATCGAACTGCTCGAGACCGCCGACCCGGTGGCCCGCCTCAAGCTCGCCACCGATCAGCTGCGCGAACACCTCGCCGAGCAGGACGTCGCCGAGTCCATCGCCAAGGACGTCCAGGAGGGCGTCGACAAGCAGCAGCGCGAATTCCTGCTGCGCCGTCAGCTCGAAGCCGTACGCAAGGAGCTGCGCGAGCTCAACGGCGGGACCACCGACGCCGCGGACGAGTCCGACGACTACCGCACCCGCGTCGAGGCCGCCGACCTCCCCGAGAAGGTGCGGGAAGCCGCCCTCAAGGAGGTCGAGAAGCTGGAGCGGTCCAGTGACCAGAGCCCCGAGGGCTCCTGGATCCGCACCTGGCTCGACACCGTCCTGGAGCTGCCCTGGAACGAGCGAACCGATGACACTGCCGAGCACGACATCCAGGGCGCCAGGGCGATCCTGGACGCCGAGCACGCGGGCCTGCAGGACGTGAAGGAGCGGATCACCGAATACCTGGCGGTGCGCAAGCGGCGAGCCGACCGGGGGCTCGGCGTGGTCGGCGGACGGCGCGGGGGCGCGGTGCTCGCGCTCGTCGGCCCGCCGGGCGTCGGCAAGACCTCACTCGGCGAGTCCGTGGCGCACGCGATGGGCCGGAAGTTCGTCCGGGTCGCGCTCGGCGGTGTACGCGACGAGGCGGAGATCCGCGGCCACCGGCGTACGTACGTCGGCGCGCTGCCCGGTCGTGTCGTCCGCGCCATCAAGGAGGCCGGCTCGATGAACCCGGTCGTCCTGCTCGACGAGATCGACAAGGTCGGCTCCGACTTCCGCGGCGACCCGGCCGCGGCGCTGCTCGAAGTCCTGGACCCGGCGCAGAACCACACCTTCCGCGACCACTACCTGGAGGTCGAACTCGACCTGTCCGACGTGGTGTTCCTCGCCACGGCGAACGTCCTGGAAGCCATCCCGGAGGCGCTGCTCGACCGGATGGAGCTGGTCAGGCTCGACGGCTACACCGAGGACGAGAAGGTCGTCATCGCGAGGGACCACCTGCTGCCGCGCCAGCTGGAGCGGGCGGGACTGGAGCCCGGCGAGGTGACCCTGGACGACTCGGCGCTGCGCAAGCTCGCCGGCGAGTACACCCGGGAAGCGGGCGTGCGTAACCTGGAGCGTTCGGTTGCCCGGCTGCTGCGCAAGGTGGCCTCCCAGCACGAACTGGGCGAGCAGGAGCTGCCGTTCACGATCGGCGCCGAGCAGCTGCGCGGTCTGATCGGACGGCCGCACCATGTGCCCGAGTCCGCTCAGGACCCGTCCGAGCGCCGTACGGCCGTGCCCGGTGTGGCCACGGGCCTCGCGGTCACCGGCGCGGGCGGCGACGTCCTGTTCGTCGAGGCCTCGCTGGCCGACCCGGAGACGGGCGCGGCGGGACTGACCCTCACCGGCCAGCTCGGCGACGTGATGAAGGAGTCCGCGCAGATCGCACTGAGCTTCCTGCGCTCGCACGGCGCGGAACTGGAGCTTCCGGTGGCCGATCTGAAGGACCGGGGCGCGCATATCCACTTCCCGGCGGGCGCGGTGCCCAAGGACGGCCCGAGCGCGGGCATCACGATGACGACGGCGCTCGCGTCGCTGCTCTCCGGACGCCAGGTGCGTACGGATGTGGCGATGACCGGAGAGGTGTCGCTGACCGGACGGGTGCTGCCGATCGGCGGTCTGAAGCAGAAGCTCCTTGCCGCGCACCGAGCCGGTATCACGACCGTTGTCATCCCCAAGCGGAACGAGGCGGACCTGGACGACGTCCCGGCCGAGATCCTGGACAAGCTCGAGGTGCATCCGGTGACGGATGTCCGCCAGGTCCTGGAGATCGCGCTGTCTCCGGCCGAGGTGGCGGTGGCGGCCGCGGCCTGACGGTCCGACGCAGGGCCCGGTGGTGTGCCACACCACCGGGCCCGAGGGCTGTCCGCCGGCCGGTCCCGAGCGCAGCGTCCGCCGGCCGGTCCCGAGCGCAGCGTCCCCCGGCCGGTCCCGAGCGCTGTCCGCCCGCCGCCGCGGGCTACCCCGTCGCAGCCTTCTCGTACAGCTTGCGGGCATCGGCGTTGAAGCGGACCGCGGTGGTGACGCTGTCCGTGTCGCCGCCGCTGGTCACCCCGATCAGATGGCCCGGATGCTTGGGATCCCGGTAGTCGGCGAGCCAGGGGCCGCCGCTCGTGCCGTCCCAGAAGCCTGAGCAGTCCATACGTACGGACCCGGCGAGTGCCGGATCCTGCTGGGTGTCGGTGGTGCAGGAGATGGGCTTGTTGGCCGGATTGTGGTCCGGGTTGGGGTAGCCGACGACCGTGACCCGGCGGGTCGCGGCAGATGCCCAGTCGACAGGGGTACCGCCCACGACCTCCTGGACGTTGCTGCCCTTGGCGTCCGGCTCCACGGTCAGGAAGGCATAGTCCACGGAGTCGGAGTCCTCGGTGACCTTGCGCCAGCGGTCGTCCACCTGGATGGCGCGGACCTTCCACCGCCCGTACGGCGCCTTGCCCGCACCCGCCCCGGTGAAGCTCGGCGCGAAGCTGAAGTTCTCCAGGTAGCTGCCGTACTCGAAGACACAGTGCGCGGCGGTGGCGATGACATTGCCCTTGGGGCTGTCCACGACGCTCGCGGAACAGAAGTGTTCGCCGTCCTTGTCGAGCAGCACCCCGGCGAACGGCAGACCCGCGAACGGAGTCGCGGAGGACTGCGGCTCGGGCGGGTCCGGCAGCTCGGCAGGCTTGCTGCCCGTATCGGCGGAGACCGGCCCGCCGCACGCCGTAGCGGCGGCGAGTAGGGCTATTGCGGGCCACCTCAGCAGCCTCATCGGGCGAGCGATCCACTTCATCCGGCCATCTTGCCTGTTTACGGCTGTCAGTCCAGCCACCCTCGTAAGGTCGCCTGCGCTCCCGCCTGAAAGCGGGTCTCCGCGCCCAGCGTCTCCAGCAGTCGGCTGATCCTTCGGCGCGCCGTGTGGACATGGACGCCGAGACGGCGTGCGATCGCCTCGTCCTTGAGCCCGGCGGCGAGCAGCCCGAGGAGTTCCTTCTGCGCCGTGGGCAGCGAGCCGCAGCTGCTGGCGGAGCCGCCGAGCGGGGTGGCCCGCTCCCACACCGTCTCGAAGAGCGGCACCAGTGCGTTGCCGAGCAGAGCATCGCCGATCACCAGGGCCGAGGCCGTCGGGTCGGCGGCGTCGGTCGGTGGGAGCAGCGTGATCCGGCGGTCCACGGCGATCAGTTTGGTGGGGACCGCGGTTGCGACGCGTGCCCGCAGTCCCTGCTCGACAAGGCCGGTCAGCGAGCGCATCCGGCCCGGGTGGCCGAGCCCGTCCCGGTCCAGGACGGTCCGCACCTCCACCCCGCGGTCCAGGAGGGCCTCGATGTCCAGGCACGGGGTGCGGGAGCTGTCGTCCCCGCGGGGGCCCTTCACATACGGCGGACGGTCCAGGATCGCGACCTCGCGCTCCGCCGACGCCAGCAGATACTCCGCCCGTTCGCCGATCTCCTTGGGGCCCGTCACCACCTCGATACCGCCCTCGGGGGCGCTGGGCGAGCCGGACATCAGCCGGCCGGCGAGCTGGTCCGCGCTCATCCGTAATCGCTCCAACTCGGCCGACCGTAAGTGGAGTTCGGCCTGACGGCGGTGGATGAGGGTACGGATGGCCGCGGCCGGCGCGGCCGGATGCGGCAGTCCGCCCCCGTCGGCGGGCAGCGCGATGCCGTGCTCGACGAGATGGCCGAGCGCCCGGTCAAGACGCTCGCGTGGCAGCCCCAGCAGGCGCGCCAACTCCTCGGCCCCGGCGGCCCGTTCCTTGAGCAGTGCCTCGTAGGTGCGTTCTTCGGCCTTACCCAGGCCGAGGGTGTGCAGTTCCCCCTCGCTCATGCGTCGGATTCTCACTCTGTCTTCACGGGCCACACAAGTGTGCGTGTCCACTTGTCAACCTGCCGACCACATTGTTCGGTTGGCGTCCCACCGGTTGCATGGCCATGACCACCTTTACGGCTGACCAGCACGTGGGAGGGGTACGTACTGTGCGCAAGCCCAGTTCACGCACGCAGAGACCGGGCATTACCAGGGGGACCGGTCTCGCCGCACTGCTCGGAGCGGCAGGATTGCTGCTCACCGCGATACCGGCCCAGGCGGTAACCCCGCCGGCCGCCGCACCGCCCGGCGACGTTCTGCCGGGCGCCCGAACCGCCACTCCGTCGCTCGTCGACGGCATCCGGGAGGCAGCTGACGCCAAGGCGAGCCCGGCCGACGCGGCCCGCGGCCATCTCGCCGCCAAGGAGAGCCGCTACAGGATCGCCGACGCCCGGCGCGATCTCACGCCGCTGCAGACCGTCAAGCACGGCGCGGAAGAGACCGTACGGCTTCAGCAGAAGCACCACGGCATCCCGGTGTTCGGCGGAGAGTACGTCGTACGGATGGAGTCCAAGGGCGGCAAGCGCGTCGTCACCGGCACCTCCGGCAAGTACTTCACCGGCCTGAAGACCGGCACCAGGGCGAGCGTCAGCGAGGACACGGCGGTACGCCGCGCGGTCTCGGCCACCGCCGCCCGCCTCGGCGGCAAGACGCTGAGCAAGGCCGACGCCGTACACCGCAAGGGGGCCAAGTCCGCGAAGGCTGCCGCACTCAGCGGCACCGCGGGCGGCCTCGTGGTGATCCCGCGCGGCGAAGGTGTGCTCGCGTACCACGTGACCGTACGCGGCACGAACCCCTCCACCGGCGAACCGGTGCTGCAGCAGGTCTACATCGACGCCGGCGCCGGCTTCCCGGTGCTCCAGTTCAGCGGCATCAAGACCCTCACCGCGCCGAAGGCGGCGGCGTCCTCCGCGGCCGCCAAGGCCGCTCCGAAAGCAGGAGCGGCGGCTGCCGACGCCGACCCGGCCGCCGGCGTCAAGGGCACCGGCGTCAAGCTGGACGGCGCCAAGGTCGGCCTCGACGTCCAACTCGACACCACCGCCAACCAGTACGTGATGATCGACTCGTCGCGTATGACGGCCACCACCAAGAACACCCTCACCACCTGGGACGCGCGCGGCCGCGACGTCTCCGAGGTGTCGGGCGTCTGGCCCGGCGGGCTGAAGGAATTCGCCGACCCGGCGGCGGACTTCGGCAAGGGGGCCACCGAGTCGGGCGCGGTCGACGCGCACTGGGCGGCCGGCAAGGTCTACGACTACTACCGGAACAACCACGCCCGCGACAGCCTTGACGGCCGCGGCATGACGATCAACTCCCTGGTCGGTGTGACCGAGTTCGGCTCGCCGTACGTCAACGCCTTCTGGGACGGCCAGAAGATGGTCTACGGCAGCGGGGACGACGAGTACAAGCCGCTCTCCGCCGACCTCGACGTGGTGGGCCACGAGATGACCCACGGTGTCGTCGAGAACACCGCCAACCTGGTCTACGCAGGCCAGTCGGGAGCGATGAACGAAGCGCTCGCCGACTACTTCGGCAACGCCATCGACACCGCCGCTTCCGGTATCTCCATGGACGACCCGGACTCCGGCCTGATCGGCGAGGACCTCTGCCGTACGGCGAAGCCGCGCGCCTGCGCCTTCCGCAACCTCAACGACGGCGCGAGCACCTCGAAGAACTTCCTCGGCATCACCTTCGGCACCGACAACGGCGGCGTGCACCTCAACTCCACCATCTTCTCCGGCGCGCTGTGGGACCTGCGCCAGGACGTGGGCGGGGAGCTCGCCGACCGGATCGTCTACAAGGCGCTGTCCGAGTACATGACGCCGCTCGACGGCTTCACCGACGGGCGCAACGCCGTGCTCGCCGCGGCCAAGGACCTCGGCGTCAGCGCGCAGCAGCTCAACGCCGCGAAGCGCTCCTTCAACGCCCACGGCATCGTGCCGGGCTGGGAGGACGCGCTCGGTGTCGACTCCGACCAGCTGCTCGGCAAGGTCAACACCGCCGGCACCGGAGCCCAGGCCGGCGGCGGCTGGTGGACCGTCTCACAGTCGAACGACGACGGCTCGGAGCCGTACTCCGTCTATGCCGGCCGTACGGACGGCAAGGGCGCGCCGAAGCTGATGAGCCCCAACGACGGCCGCTACCACGTCTATCCGGCGACCGACGGAAAGACGGTCGTCTGGGCGGCGTACGGCGCGACCAGCCTCGACATCCTCTCCCGTCCGATCGCGGGCGGCCCGATCAAGAAGCTGTACACCTCGTCCAGCGACATCAGCGGTCTGCGGGTCGAGAACGGCGTGGTCGTCTTCGAGACACTCGGGTTCTTCGAGCGGCATGTCCAGTATCTGCGCCCCGGTGACCGTCAGCCCACCACTGTGGACGGCGGCGGCTTCGAGATCCTCACCGCCCTTCCCGCGATCAAGAACGGGAAGCTCGCGTACGCCAAGCTCTATCCGACCAGCGCGGGGTACAAGCTCGGCGTCGAGGTCTACGACCTGAAGACCGGCAAGGCAACGCTCACCGAGCAGCTCGGTGAGCCGGAGGTACTCGGCCAGACCGGCATCAACTCGTCCTACGTCTTCTCGCTGGTGGACGAGAACCTTGCCGACGAGGGCCAGATGTCGGTCCGCCGCTCGGACCTGGACGGCACCGGCACGGTGGACATCAGCCCCGAGCGCAAGCCGGGCGCACTGATCTCCTCCGACCTCACGTCCTCCGAGGACGCGGTCACCGTGAACGGCGCGCTGCCGGGCACGGCACTCCGCAACGAGTCGCTGCCGAAGCTGTGGCAGCTGACCACGGACGGCTCGCGCCGGGAGCGGGTCTCCTGCAACCGTGGCGAGCAGATCTCACCGGCCGCGGTCTCCGGCCGGCAGGTGGTCTGGATCGACGGCACGACGGGCTGGACCGACCTGGTCACCCGCGACCGGCCGGCGGGTCTGTGCGGCTGACGGTTCTGTGATGGTCTCTCGGTGAGAGACGGACCCCCGGCGCCCGTGCGCCGGGGGTCCTTCAGAATGGTTCCATGGACACCGTGCCCGGACAGAGTGAGGACCGCGCCCTGCAGGCCGACTGCGAGAGCTGCTTCGGGCTGTGCTGTGCCGCGCTGCCCTTCACCGCGTCGGCCGATTTCGCGGTCGACAAGGACGCCGGAACGCCGTGCCGCAATCTGCGGACGGACTTCCGCTGCGGCATCCACACCCGGCTGCGGCAGAGCGGCTTCTCCGGCTGCACCGTGTACGACTGTTTCGGCGCCGGACAGAAGGTCTCCCAGGTCACCTTCGGCGGCAAGGACTGGCGGCAGGCACCGGAGACCGCGCAGGAGATGTTCGCGGTGTTCCCGGTCGTACGGCAGCTCCATGAGCTGCTCTGGTATCTGACCGAGGCGCTGACGCTGCGGCCGGCCCGCTCGCTGCACGGCGAGATCCGCCGGCTGCTCGGCGAGACCGAACGCCTCACCGAGCTCGGTCCCGATGCCCTCGGGAAGCTGGATGTGGCGGCGCACCGGCAGGACGTCAATGTGCTGCTGCTCCGCACGAGCGAGCTGGTCCGGGCCGAAGTCGGTCGGGCCGGACGCAAGAAGAAGGACCGCAGGGGTGCCGACCTGATGGGAGCGAGGCTGCGGGGCGCGGACCTCAGGGGCGCCAGTCTGCGGGGCGCGTATCTCATCGCCGCCGATCTCACGGGTGCCGATCTGCGACTGGCCGATCTCATCGGGGCCGACCTGAGGGACGCGGATCTCGCGGGTGCGGATCTGACGGGGAGCTTCTTTCTCACCCAGCCGCAGCTCAACGCGGCGAAAGGCGACGCGGCGACGAGGCTCCCGCCCGCGCTGACCCGCCCCGCGCACTGGTCGTGACCAGCGGGGCGCGAGGCTGACCCGCCCCGCGCACTGGTCGTGACCAGCGGGGCGCGAGGCGGGCCTTATCGGCTCTGCTCAGCCGTTGGCGAGCGCCACGACGCGGTCGTACGCGCCGTTGAACCTGTTGTGGTCGCCGACGATCGGTCCTGACGAGGTGTACTGCCACATCGTTTGGTAGATCCAGCCGGCCGGGAGTGTGCCCGGTGTGGTGTTGTAGCGCGCGATCCACAGCGGGTTGGTCGCACCGAAGCCGCTGTAGTTGCCCGTGCACTGGGTCCACCAGCTGGTGGCGGTGTAGATGACCGCGTCGCGCCCGGTGCGTGCCCGGTAGCGGTTCAGGAAGTCGCGGATCCAGGTGACCATGCCGGACTGGGTCTTGCCGAAGCAGGCGGCGCCGTACGGGTTCCACTCGATGTCCAGCGCGCCGGGGAGGGTCTTGCCGTCGCGGGACCAGCCGCCGCCGTTGTTCACGAAGTAGTCGGCCTGTGCGGTGCCGGTCGCCGTGTCGGGGGTGGCGAAGTGGTACGCCCCGCGGATCATGCCGATGTTGTACGAGCCGCCGTACTGCTGCGCGAAGTACGGGTTCTTGTAGTACGTGCCCTCGGTGGCCTTCACGTAGGCCCATTTCACACCGCTGTTCCACAGCGCCGCCCAATTGACGTTGCCCTGGTGGCTGGAGACGTCCACGCCTTCGGTCTGGGCGGCGCGGTTGTCGCGCGGGGCGCCGCCCTGACCGTCGTGGGCGACGACGCCCGTACCCAGGTGGGCCGAACCGCGCGGGGGAGTGTCCGTGGCGCCGGCCGCTCCGGGGAGCGTGATGAGGAGGGTGAGGACTGCGAGGAGAGTGCCGGCGGCTGTCGCGAGGCGTGAGCGGCCGGTCGTTCCGGATCTGTGCACGGGCATGGCGTGCCTCCGAAGACCTCGGTGGGGGGGATCTGGCGATGAATCGACATGTCATGGCGGAATATGGTGTGGACATGCCATTCATGAAGCTACGCACGTAGAACCGCGCAGTGGAAGGGGGGTGGAGTGCTGCCGTTGGTCTACGCCTGCGAAATACTGGCCGAGCTGCGGCAATGGATGCCGCCGGAAGAAACTTTCAGGATCCGAAAAGCGTGCGAGGGGTGCTGACGTGCACGAAAGCGGTACGGGGAGTGAAGCGGACCCCAAGGGTGAGAGTGGTGTGGACCACGTATTCCTCGCCCTGGAACGGGAGTTGGCCGTCTTTCTGCGCCGGGCCCGGGCGTCCTCGGGCGAAATGGCGCGCGAGGTCCACCCCGAGCTGGAGCCCGCCGCCTACGGCTTGTTCGTACGTCTGGAAGAGGTCGGGCAGCAGCGCGCCACCGCGCTCGCCGGATACTTCGGCGTCGGCAAGGCGACCATGAGCCGCCAGCTGCGCGCCCTCGAGGAGCTCGGTCTGGTGACCCGCGAACCCGATCCGGCCGACGGACGGGCCTCACTCGTCCGGCTCACCGACGAGGGCCTGGCCCGCTTCCGCCGGGTGCGTGACGCGCGCCGCGACAGCTATGTGAACAAACTGGCCGGCTGGGACCGCGGCGAGATCGCGGAGCTGGCCCGGCTGCTGCACCAGCTGAACGCGCGGGCGGAGAGCTGAGGGAGCCGGCAGCGGGGTCAGAGCTCCGCGAAGACGACCGCCGCATCGTCGTGCAACTTCCAGCGGATCACGGCCGTGCGCTCTTCGGCCGACTTCTCCAGCGCCCTGACCCGGTCGATCAGCCCCTGCGGCCCTTCCTTGCGGATGAGGCCCAGGCACTCGGCCCAGCTGCCCTCCGCGAACATGTCGACCCAGCGGGACGCGCCGTCGGTGAGCGCGGCCAGCGCCCGTACCTCGGCACGCGGCGTACTGCCCGTCACCGCACGGACCGCCACAGCCGGATCGGCCGCGGCGGTGAAGAACCCGCCCTCCGCATTGCGCAGGGCGTCCGCCGAGGCGTGCGTACGCAGGGGGGCCCGGGGCAGCCGGTCGATCCGGTCGTCCAGCACCGCCCGCACCTCACCGCCCGGTGACTCCAGCAGCAGCGTGGAGTCGGAGAGCACCAGATACTCCACCGCCTCCGTCGTGGCACCCCAGCGCGCCATGACCACCGTTGCCTGAGGCGTACGTACGTGAGAAAGGTCACAGGTTTCGCGGTGGGTGTCAGCGGTGCGCCGGATTGCCGCGGAGAGGATCCCCGTCAGCGTCAGATCCCGTCGCGAACCGGACAGTTCGACCAGCGCGCCGCCGAGCCGGGCGGTGAACCAGGGCACCCCGTGCACACATCCGTCATTCCCCTTCGGGGGCGTCACGCCGTCCAGCACGACCAGTGTTCCGCCCTGGCCCGAGGCGGGCAGGGTCACGGACACCCAGTCCTCGTTGGGGCGTTCGGGAGCGCCGGGGGCGGTGGCGAGTTCGATACGCATGAGATCCAGTCTGCATGACTCCTTCACATGGCCCATATGACCGTACATTTGGCGCATACCAGCAGGTCACGGGGATCCCAAGGTCGAGGGACGCGGGGCCGGAAAGCTGCGGGCGCGCATCCTGCCAAAGCCCGGCCGGAAGATCCAGCCGTTGGCCCACATGTCGGCCGACCGGCCGCCGCCGCGAGTTGTTTGCCAACTCCGGAGTGCTGTTCACTCGTTCGGGTGGCGGAGCGGCCGATGCGCGCCTCCCTCCCAAAAGCGCTGGAATGGTCGGAAGCCGTGCCAGGGGTGGGGCTCTCGTGTGTGACCGGTCGTCATCTCTGCTTCATGGGTGGACGAGTCAAGTAAGATTGCGAGCACCGGTGCAGAAGAAGCGGCCTCGGGGCAAAGGCGGCAGGCCCTCCGAAACCCCGGGAATCCCCCCGGCCCTGGCCACTCAGGTTCCTCAGGGCATCCAGCCTCCGCAGGAGGCCTCGAACGGCCCTGCCGCGCGCGGGCGGGCCGTGCGTGTACGCAGCCGGCTCGTCGCCGGTGTCGCCGCCGTCAGCCTTGTCGTCATCGCCGCAGGCACCCCCGGCATCCTCGCCACCTCCGCCGAACTGACCGAGTCGCAGCGACTGGTCACCCTCGCCGGGCTCAACCGCCAGGCCGTCACCCTCGCCCACTCACTCGCCGACGAGCGCGACGAGGTCACGGCGTACATCGCGGCGGGCCGCGACGACCAGAAGGGCGACAAGAAGGACCGGCGCGAGATCTCCGGAAGCCGCAGCGCCCGCGTCGACCGGCAGATCGACGAGATCCGCGGCAGCGTCCCCGGCGACCACGCCGAGCTGCGCCGCGACCTCGCCTCCGTCCCCTCCGTCCGCCGTACCGCCCTCACCGGCAAGGGCACGGCGATGGAGGCCCACCGCGCCTACTCCGCCGTCATAGCGAACCTCCAGGCCCTCTCCGACGAGCTCGCCGAGAAGACCCCGCCGCGCGCCGCCGACCGCACCCGCGCGCCCGCCGCCCTCAGCCTCGCCGTGGAGCAGGCCTCCGCCACCCGCGGGCTGCTGCTCGCCGCGCTCTCCGTGCCCCGGCAGCGGAGCACCCAGAGCATCGACCCGGTCACCGGCCTCCCCGTCCAGGACGAGGGCCAGGACGACGGGGCCGCCGACCGTACGCGCAACGCACTCAGTGCCGCCGCCCAGCAGTCCCGGGTGCGGGAACTCGCCGCGCTCGCCGACTTCGACCAGGCCGCGGGCAAGGACGCCCGCGACAAGCTGGCCGCCACCGTCACCGGACCCGAGGTCAAGACCGCCGAGCTCTATCTCGCCCGCCTCACCGACCAGCCCGAGCTCTCCACCGGCGACCGCAAGTCCAACCGCGAGAAGCTCGAGACCTCACTCACCGCCCGTATCGAGCAGATGCGGGGCGTCGAGTCCTCCCTCGCCGCCGACCGGACCGAGGGCTTCGCGCAGCTGCGCGACGACGATGTCACCGCGCTGGAGCTGCGGATCGCGCTGCTCGGCGGACTGCTGATCGTCGCCATCGGCGTGTCCGCCGCCGTCGCCCGTACGCTCACCCGCCCGCTCGCCGTCCTGCGGATCGGCGCGGCCCGGCTCGCCGCCGCCCCCGAGGTGGAGGAGCAGGTCCGCTTCACCGGCCGCAATGACGAGTTCGCTCAGGTCGTACGGTCCCTCAACACCCTGCACGGCAAGCTGCGGGACCTCGGCGTACGGGTCGAGCGGCTGGACAACGACCGCGTCGACCTGATCGGCACCCGCGACGCGCTCGCCGCCGAACTGGCCGCCGGACGCGCCGAACTCCAGGAGCGCACCGCCGAGATCACCGCCGACCTCGAGCGGCTGCGGCACACCGTCCACCACACCTTCGTCAACCTCTCGCTGCGCACGCTCGGCCTCGTCGAACGGCAGCTCGGCGTCATCGAGAAGCTGGAGGAGCGCGAGCAGGACCCGGAGCGGCTCGCCACCCTCTTCAAGCTCGACCACCTGGCCACCGTCATGCGCCGCCACAGCGAGAACCTGCTGGTCCTCGCGGGCACCGAGCACGGGCATGCGCACGCGGGACCCGTCCCGCTCGTGGACGTACTGCGCGCCGCCGTCAGTGAGATCGAGCGGTACGAGCGGGTCGTCATCCAGTCCCTGCCGCCGCACGCCCAGGTCGCCGGGTTCGCCGCGGACGACCTCAGCCATCTGATCGCCGAACTCCTCGAGAACGCCACCTCCTTCTCGCCGCCGGACGCCCAGGTCGAGCTGTCGGGCTGGCTGCTGGAGAGCGGCGAGGTGATGCTCTCCGTACAGGACACCGGCATAGGGATGACCAGCGGGCGCATCACCGAGCTGAACGCGCGGCTGGAGGACCCCGAGGCGTACGAGACGCATGCGGGCAGCGACGGCGAGGGCCTCGGACTGCGGGTGGCGGCGCTGCTCGCCGCCCGCCACGGCGTACGGGTCCAGCTGCGCGAGCAGAAGCAGGGCGGGATCACCGCGGTCGTCGTGCTGTCGCAGTCGCTGCTTCCGGCCGGACCGCCGGCCGCCGAGTCGCACACCGTGACGGTGGCGGGCGCGGCGCCCACGCAGCATCTGCCCGGATCGGTGGCGGAGGCCAACTCCAATGCGCTGCCCGGCAGCCCGCGGCGGGTCGACCCGCTGGTGCTGGCGGCCGAGCAGGCGATCCGCGCGGCGGAGCCGGACACGCACGAGCGGACGGCGGACGGCGACCCGGAGACCACCGGCACCGGGGTCGACGAGGCGACGTTCGAGATGCGTCTGCCGGAGCCCGAGCCGGAGCCGGTGGCCCAGGCGGACCCGCAGCCCGCCCCCGAGTCCGCGGTCGGACCCGAGCCTGTTCGCGAGCCGGCGGTCGGACCCGAGCCTGTTCGCGAGCCGGCGGTCGGACCCGAGCCTGTTCCCGGGCCGGCGGTCGGACCCGAGCCTGTTCCCGAGCCGGCGGTCGGACCCGAGTCCGTCCCGGAGCCGGCGGCCCGACCCGAGCCCGACGCACAGCCGGAACCCGAGGCCGAGAAGCCGGCAGGCGGTCCCAAGTGGGAGCGCGTCACCGACAAGGGCCTGCCCAAGCGCACCCCGAAGGTCGTCAAGCCCGCCACCGGCGCACCGACGGAGCGCACCGGCAGCGTCGACGCCGAAGCCCTGCGGCGCCGACTCGGCGGTTTCCACCAGGGCGCGAAAGACGGCCGCCGCGATGTCGAGGCGGAGCTCGCGGAACAGACCGCGGCCGATACACGGACAACAACAGAAGAAGCGGGGGACACAGTCGAGGAGGCACGCAGTTGACTGCGACCGGCACATTCGGCCTGAGCAGCGAAGCCCGCAATCTGCACTGGTTGTTGAGCAATTTCGTGGAGGAGGTACCAGGAGCCCGCTCGGTCGCTGTTGTCTCGTCCGACGGGCTGCTGCTGCTCTCCTCCGACCCCGCCCAGAACGCCGTCCCGGCCGCCAGGAGCCGCCCGGAAGGCCCCAGAGGCTCCAGCGCGGACCTCGCCACGATCGTCTCCGGCATCGGCAGCCTCACCATCGGTGCCGCCAAGCTGATGGACGGCGGCGGCGTCAAGCAGACGATGGTCGCGATGGACGAAGGCAGCGTCTTCGTCATGTCGATCAGTGACGGCTCCCTGCTCGGCGTGCACACCGCTCCTGACTGCGACATGAGTGTCGTCGCCTACCACATGGCCCTCTTCGTCGGCCGTGCCGGACATGTCCTCACCCCCGAACTCCGCAGCGAACTGCGCAAATCAATGGAGAGCGCCCAGTGACGCCCCCCAAACTGCCGGTGCGCGGCGACGGCCGACGCCCGGCCCGGGTCCGCCCCTACTCCCTCACCGGCGGCCGCACCCGCTTCGGCCATGTGCTGCTCGTCGAGACCTTCGTGGCCGCGCTCGAAGCACCGGCCGAGCGCAAGGAGCTGCCGAACGGCGACCTCTCCTCGCGGGTGATGCCCGAACTGCGGGCCATCGTCGAGCTGTGCCGCCGTATGCGTACCGTCGCCGAGATATCGGCGCTGCTGAAGATGCCGCTGGGCGTTGTCCGGGTGCTGCTCAGCGACCTGGCCGACCAGGGAAAGATCCGTGTGTACGGGACCGGGCACGGCGCCGGCCAGCCCGACCGCGCGCTGCTCGAAAGGGTGCTGAGTGGACTCCGCCGCCTCTGACACGCTCCTCGCCCGGCCCCGCCCGCAGCCCGAAGAGGAGCTGCAGGCATGGCAGTTGGACCGCACCCGGGCCCCCATCGCCACCAAGATCGTGGTCGCGGGCGGCTTCGGCGTCGGCAAGACGACCTTTGTCGGAGCGGTCTCCGAGATCACGCCGCTGCAGACCGAGGCGTTGATGACGCAGGCGAGCGAGGAGACCGACGATCTCACCGAGACGCCGGACAAGCTCACCACGACCGTCGCCATGGACTTCGGCCGGATCACGCTCGACGACGATCTGGTGCTGTATGTCTTCGGGACGCCCGGCCAGCAGCGCTTCTGGTTCATGTGGGACGACCTGGTGCGCGGCGCGATCGGCGCGATCGTGCTGGCCGACACCCGCAGGCTGCCGGACTGCTTCCCGGCGCTCGACTACTTCGAGAGCTCCGGGCTGCCGTACATCGTCGCCGTCAATCACTTCGAGGGTACGGAGGTGTTCGAGGCCGAGGACGTGCGCGAGGCCCTGACCGTCCCGCCCCATGTGCCCGTTGTGATCATGGACGCGCGCCATCGGATCACGGTGATCGAATCGCTGCTCGCGCTGGTCGCCCACGCTCTCGAAGCCACCCCCGAATAGCACTGAACTGACGAAAGAGACTCCTTCGATGCGGAAGATACTCATAGTCGGAGCCGGTCAGTCCGGTCTCCAGCTCGCCCTCGGACTCCAGTCGCAGGGCTACGAGGTCACCCTGATGTCCAACCGCACCGCGGACGAGATCCGGTCCGGCCGGGTCATGTCCACGCAGTGCATGTTCGACACGGCGCTGCAGCACGAGCGCGATCTCGGCATCAACTTCTGGGAGTCCCAGGCCCCGCGCATCGAGGGCCTCGGCGTCTCTGTCGCCGCCCCCGACGCCTCCCGGCCCATCGACTGGGTCGGCAAGCTGGAGGGTTACGCCCAGTCGGTCGACCAGCGCGTGAAGATGGCCGGCTGGATGGAGACCTTCGCCCAGCGCGGCGGGCAGCTCGTCATCCACGGCGCGGCAGTCTCCGACCTGGACTTCTTCTCCCGTACGTACGACCTGGTGATGGTCTCGGCCGGCAAGGGCGAACTGGTCTCGATGTTCGGCCGGGACGCCTCCCGCTCGCCGTACGACGCCCCGCAGCGCGCGCTGGCCGTCTCCTACGTCCACGGCCTGGGCCCGCGCCCCGAGCACCCCGAGTACGACGCGGTCCGCTGCAACCTCGTGCCGGGCGTCGGTGAGCTCTTCGTGATGCCGACCTTCACCACCACCGGCCGCGCGGACATCCTCTTCTGGGAGGGCATCCCGGGCGGCCCGCTCGATGTCTTCCAGGGCGTCAAGGATCCGGCGGAGCACCTCTCGCTGACCCTCGAGCTCATGGAGAAGTTCACGCCCTGGGAGTACGCGCGCGCCACCAAGGTCGAGCTGACCGACGCGGGCGGCACTCTCGCGGGCCGGTACGCGCCCACCGTCCGCAACCCGATCGGCCGCCTCCCCGGCGGCGGACTGGTCCTCGGCGTCGCCGATGTGGTCGTCGCCAACGACCCGATCACCGGACAGGGCTCCAACTCGGCGTCCAAGTGCGCGGCCGCCTACCTCTCCTCGATCACCGAGCATGGCGAGCGGCCGTTCGACGAGGCGTGGATGCAGTCCACCTTCGACCGCTACTGGGACACCGCGCAGCACGTCACCAAGTGGACGAACGCGATGCTCGGCGTGCCGCCCGAGCATGTCCTCAACCTGATCGGTGCCGCGGGCCAGCTCCAGCCGGTCGCCGACCGTTTCGCGAACGGCTTCAACGACCCGGCGGACTTCGAGAACTTCTTCTACGACCCGGAGAAGACAGCCGCTTACCTGGCCTCGGTCGCCGGGGCCTGACAGGGCTCTGACCAGCGTTCCAGCGGTCGTCATTGGTCGTTGTTGGTCGACCTTGGCGGCCCTCGGACGGCCCGCACACGGCCCCGCGTATGAACGCTTTCCTGCTGGGCAACGCGCCGGGAAACTCAGGCAGGACACGGCGGCCACGCGAAGAGCCCCGGACACGGCGTCCGGGGCTCTTCGCGTTTCAGGTGCGCTACGAGCATGGGGTGACCAGAAGACCGCCGCGGTCCCACAGGACAGTGTCTGTGACAGCGAACCTTGAGTCTGCCATCGAAGTTTGCTCACCGCCCGGAGCCGAGTTCGAAGGCCCACTCGTCGGTCGATCAGGCTCCGCCCGCACTTTTCCGTACGTTTCCGTGCTTTCTTTGCGGCGGCCGTCGATCGGTCACAGGGCCATCGGACCGAGGTCGTGAACGACCTTGGCCAAGGCGCGAATCCGGTCGGTCTCGCTGCTCGTGTGCCAGCTCAAGGCCCAGCGGCTGAGCGGGGCGTCGTGGATGGGGATGTAGGCGATGTCAGGCCGCCCGTAGTAGCGCAGCGCGTGCGCGTGCACGGGGCACACCGCTTCCCCGCTGGCGACGATGGCGAGTAGTTGCGTGCCGTCGACTGCAGTCGGCCCCTTGGGGATCGGCCGCCCGCTGGAGGTGTAGGCGGGGATCAGCGCCTCTCGCCAGTAGTCGGGCGCGGCGCCGGTCAGGACGGTCTCGTCGGCAAGGTCCTCGTAGGAGATGGAGTCTCGCTTCGCCAGGGGGTGGGCGGAGGATACGCACAACACGACGGGTTCGGTGTAGGCAACCGGGCCCACTGTGAGGTCGGGTTCCCGGATAGGGAGCCAGGCGAGCAGGACGTCGATCGTGTCGTGGCGCAGTGCGGTGAAAGGGTCGTTGTATCCCACGGCGCGGATCTGCACCATGCAGGCGGGATGGCGGGATGAGAACTCGTCGAGGACGGGCCTTAGGTCCTCGACGTTACTGGACGTCATGCCCAGGCGCAGCACCTCAGTCTTACCCTGCGCGGCCAGCGCGGCCCGCTCCAGACTCCGCTGAAGACCGCGGTGCACCGGGAGCAGGTCGTCGTGCAACTGCCGACCGAGCGGGGTAAGGCTGACGTGATGGCTGGTGCGGGCGAAGAGCGCGCCGCCGATCTGCCTTTCCTGCTTCTTGATGGCCTGGCTGACTCGCGCCGCGGTGACGTGCAGCCGTTCGGCGGTCCGGCCGAAGTGCAGCTCCTCTGCGAGCGTCAAGAAGATCTCGATGTCTCTGATCTCCACGCGGCCCCCCATCTGTCTCGTTAACCGTCAAGTTAACGCGCCTTGCGGGAAGCATCGTTGCCGGGCGGCTCGGCTTCGTCACTCCGCCCATGGACCAAGAGGAGCACTCACGCATCCCCTGCATGGCCGGCCAACAAGGCTTCTACGACCCGGAGAGGACCAACGCCCACCTCGGCGAGGTCGCGGGCGCCGGCGCCTGACGCAATGGGGGTTGCCCCGGGTGCTGATCAGCCGGCGCCCGGGGCCGGCTCCGCTCCGTACGCCGCGTCCGAGCCCGCCGTCGCGCCGTGCGGCAGCTCCGGCCGTGTGTAGCTGCGCAGCGCGGCTCCGTCCGGATCCGGGCGGACCGCGCCCAGCAGCGGGTTCGCGGCGATCGGCGAGACCTTGACGCGGGTGCCGGGGTGCGGGGCCTGCACCACCAGGCCCTCGCCCAGATAGATCGCCACATGGGTGGCCTTGGGGAAGTAGATCACCAGGTCACCGGGGCGCAGCCGGCGCAGTGACACCTTCGGGAGCTCCCGCCACTGTTCCTGCGACGTACGCGGGATGGTGCGTCCGGCCCGCGCCCAGGCCTGCGAGGTCAGCCCGGAGCAGTCGTACGCCTGGGGGCCCTCCGCGCCCCAGACGTACGGCTTGCCAATCTGTTCGACGGCGTACTCCAGCGCCTGGTCGCCCTCCTCGGAAGGGGTGCGCTTGCCGTTGAGCACGCCCGTGGAGAGCAGCTTCTTCTGGGCCTTCGCGGTGTGGGACCGCTCCAGCGCGGCCAGTTCGGCGATCTCCTCGACGGAGAGCGAGGCGAGCAGCTTCTCGACCTCCTTCAGCCGCGCCGTGGCCCTGTCGCGCGCCTGCTTCTGCTTGTTCGCGAGCGTCTGTTCCTTGTCCAGGGCCTTGCGGGACTCGCTCGCCAGCGTGTCCGCCCGCTTCGCGCCCTCCTCGAGCCGCGCGATCGTCGCCAGCCGGTCGCTGGCCGCGCGCTCGATCAGATGGTCCTGGTCGAGGGCTTGCCGCGGGTTCTTGGCGAGCAGCAACTGGAGGTAGGAGGAGAGATCGGACTGCCCCTGGTACTGCTCCCGCGCCAGTCGGCCCACGTCGCGGCGGCCGGCGTCGATCGCGTTGCGCGCTGTGGCCAGGTCGCGGGCGAGCCTGGCCGTCTCGGCCTGCTGCTGCCTGAGTTTTACCTCCGTGGCGTTGTACGTCTCGCCGGCCTCCTCGATCTGGCGGTACAGCTTCTGAAGTTCGGTCAGCATTCCGGAGACGGTCGTGGGCGCGGGCGGCACGGCGGCGGCCGGTGGTGCCGGCACCGCTGCGGTCACCGTGGCGACGGCCAGCGCCGCCGTACAGACAGCACGGAGCAAACTGTCTGACACCACATCACCTCCGGCTGCCGGGGGTGGGCCGTCCACGCCGGCCACCTCGCAGCCGATGATGCGAGCGCGCCGCTCGCACCGCCCCACGAGTGGTCGATTCGGCGCAATGCGGTCACTCGTTGTGGCGGAGTACGGGGATACGTCGGCGTGTCAGTCCACCGGCAGGGCGTAAAAGGTCCGGTCCCGCCGGACGACGAGATTCCGGCCGCCACCGGCGAGGGGCTCGTAGCGGGGTGTGTCGGTTCCGCTGTCCTGCGCGCCCGTCTCCTGGAACTTCCACAGCCGCTTTCCGTCGCGCGCGGCGAACGCGGTGAGCTGGCCGCTGTCGTACGCGAGTACCGTCCGGCCGCTCGTGCTGACGCCGGTCCCCGGAGTCTCGTTCGACACCGGCGCGTCGGTGGAGCGCTGCCACAGTCGACGGCCGTTCGCGGTGTCGACAGCGGACACCTGCTGGTGGTGGTTGGCGACGTACAGCATGGGGCTGCGGAGGATCGCGCCGCCGAAACCGAAGACTCCGCTCTCGCCGGGAGCCGTATCGGCCGGGGCCAGCCGCCACAGCAGCGCGCCGGTGCTGATTGTGTACGCGTTCAGCCGGTCGGCCACCGGGGCGAACAGCCTGCCCGGCGCATCGCCCACCAGGGCGGCGGCGGGATGGACGCCGGCCAGCAGCAGTGACTTGAGCTGCTTGCCGGTCTTCCGGTCGAAGGCCAGCAGCACGGATGCGCCCTTGGCGGCCTTCTGCTGAGCGGGGGTCAGGGTGGACGCGTACTGCCGTACGACGATCTCGGCGGGGCGCACACCGATCAGCTGGTACTGCGGCGCATGGGGGGCAGGTGCGCCCGGGATCCGGGTGCGCCACAGCCACTTCCGGGCGACGAGGTCGTACGCGAGCAGGTACGACTCCAGCGCGGCGCCCTTCTTGACCTGGCCGGTCATCCAGAGCGTCGTCCCGTCCAGGCCTGTCCTGCCGGTGAGCGTCAGGACCTCGCCCGGACCGGCCAGCGCGGCCTTGGCGATCCGGTGCTTGACCTGTCCATCCTGTGCCGCGATCCACAGGAACGCGTCGGGGGTGTCCACGAAGCAGAGCACGTCGTCGACGGGTACGGCGCGGGAGGCGGACGCGGCCTCCTTGCGCTGCCAGAGCGGTCTTCCGGTACGGAGATCGACCCCGGTGGACTGCTCCTTGCCGGTCAGGACCAGCACCCGGTCCTGCCAGACGGTGGCGGACAGCGGTTCGGCGGCGGTCGCCGGATGCTCGTACCGCCACACCGGCTCCGGCGGCAGCCCGGCCATCGGGGTGCGGCGCGGAGCGGGGGCGGCTTGGGCGGGTTTCTTGTCCGAGTCCCCGGCGGCGACGGCGTACACCGCGGCGCCGCCGACCACGAGCCCGGCAGCCGCGCCGACGATGCCGGTGAGCAGCGCACGCCGATCGGGCGCGGGCACGCCGGGGGGCAGCGCTGCGGGAAGGGGCGCGGTGGGAACGGGCGCTGCGGGAAGGGCCGGGGTGGGGAGCGGCGCTGCGGTCGCAGGAGCGACGGCCGGCCGTGCGACTGCGGCTGCGGTGCTGGTCGGTGCGCTCCGCGCCGCAGGTACGGCGAGCGCGGCGGTGACCCGGTCAACGCCCGCCCCGAGCCCGTCCGCCCCGGGCGCGTTGCGACCGCCGCCCACGAGCAGGGTGTCCGTGTCCCGCAGGGAGCCCGGCCCCGCGCCGACGGCGACCGCGTGCTGTGCCGCCACCGCATCCGCAGGCTTCGCGTCCGCCGGTTGGAGGTCTGCCTTCGACTGGCCGGAGCCCGAGCCGGGACCGGCCCCCCACGTATCCCCCTGCTCCAGCGACCTCACCCGCGCCGCCTGCGCCTCCACCGCAGCGACCAGGCTCGGGGGCAGCCAGCCCTCCCGGGCCAGTGCCGCCGCGCCCTCCGGGGCCAGGTCCGCCGCCACCGTGCTCGCCGAAGGGCGCTCCTCCGGAGACTTGGACAGGCAGTGGGCCACCAAGGGGCGCAACTCGCCGGGTACTCCGCCCAGTTGCGGCTCTCCGTGAGCGATACGGTCCGCGTCCGCCAGTGGGGTCGTACCCGTCGACGCGTACGCCAGCAGCAGGCCCAGGACGAAAATGTCCGACGCCGGTCCGGGCTTCGCGCCCGTCGACTGTTCCGGGGTCAGATAGCCGAGCTTCACCGTCAGTTGCCCGTCCGGACGCGCCTCCGCGACGGCGGCCGCGCCCAGTGCCCCGAACGCGGTGAGCCGCGGTCCGTCCGCCGCGAGCAGCACCGTGTCGGGCGCCAGCCCGTGCAGCACCGTTCCGGTCGCATGCACGCGCGAAAGGATCTCCGCAAGAGCCGCGCCCAGTATTCGTACCGCCCGTTCCGGAAGTGGGCCGGCCAGCGCGATGGCCTCGCGCAGCGTCAGCGCCGGGACGTACGGGCTCGCCGTCCACAGCGGCTCCCCGTCCCTGGCCTCAGCACCCTCGGTCCCTTCCGTGCCGTCCGTACTGGACTCGATCGGCGCCACCCAGCCCCCGGCCAGCCGCTGCGTCCGCCGCGTCTCCGACCGGAAGCGGCGCCGGAACGCCGTCAGCGCCGCCAGCTCCGGCCTGGCCACCGAGACGACCGCGATCGCGCCGTTCGGCCCGTGCGCGAGGTAGCGGACGCAGACCGCCGAATCCCCGTGGCGCGCCAGGGTGGTGAACGGGCCGATCTGGCGCGGATCGTCCTGCTGCAGCGGCTCCATCGAGTGCATCCCCCCTGGCGACACGGTCCCGTGATCTTATGGCGCGCCGTTCGGCTTCGACCAGGGCCACCTCAGCGTGCGGCGTTCCACGCCCTCCGGGGCGTACTCGTACTTCCAGCCGCGCTGCAGCCTCAGCCGTTTGGTGTAACCGGCCGGTACGCGCCGGTACGCGTACACCGTCGGCGGGCTGCCGTCCTCGTTCGGTACGGGGATCTCGTACCACTTCGGCGGATGGCCCGTCATCCCGACCAGGACCGGCAGCACACGCCCGTCCAGTGGCCCGCCCACGAAGGGGGTGTTCTCGCTTCTCACGTGAGCCAGTGTCACGCAGGCCCCACACGCCGTCCGCACCGGGCGCGCCCGCCGTCCGGAAGAACCCGTCTGCCGACGTGCTCGGCAGGGTCCGGGCGGCACTTCCGGCCGATCCGCTCGGCTTGTGGCATTGACACGCCAAATCCGCCCCGATACTTTCGGCCCAGGCCGAAACTAGCCGGGCTCTGGCTCCCTTTCTCAGGCCTTCCGGAGGCCCCCATGAAGACAGGCTTCAAGCGCGCCGCCGCACCTCTCGCCCTGTTCACGCTCGCCGCCCTGCTCGCCGGCTGTGGCGGAGACAGCGATTCGGGGTCGAAGAAGGTCACCGTCTGGATGTACCCGGTGATCGCCGATCCCAAGGCCAGCTCCGCCTACTGGGCGCAGATCGAGGCGGACTTCGAGAAAGCCGCGCCGGGCACCTCGCTCACCATCGAGCAGCAGCCGTGGGAGAACCGCGACCAGAAGATCGCCACGGCGTTCGGCGGCGGCAAGGGGCCGGACGTCGTCCTGCTGACGCCGGACCAGATTCCGCAGTTCTCCGCCAGCGGCGCCATCAGCCCGGTGGACGGGGCGCTCAAGTCCAGCGTCGGCAAGTTCCTGCCGGCCACCCTTGACGCGATGAAACAGAAGGGCAAGATCTACGGCGCGCCCATCTACCAGACCATCACGACCACCGTCTACAACAAGAAGTTGCTGACCGCAGCCGGTGTCGCCACACCGCCCGGCACCTGGGACGAGATCAAGGCCGCCGCCCCCAAGCTCAAGAAGAACGGCGTCGCGCTCCTCGACTACTCCGCCAGCAACGAGGCCTCGCTGAACCTCAACTTCTATCCGCTGTTGTGGCAGGCCGGCGGCAGCGTCTTCACCGAGGACGGCAAGAGGGCCGCCTTCAACAGTCCCGAGGGTGTCGAGGCGCTCACCTTCCTCACCGACCTCTACAAGGCGGGCTCGGTCCCCAGGTCGTCGATGACGAACACCAACCTCCTCGCAGACCAGGCACTCGGCAAGCAGCAGGCTGCCATGGGCTTCTCCGTCGTCCTCGCCGACGCCGAACTGGCCGCGAAGACCTGGGGCTCGGAGAACGTCGTGGTGGGAGCGCCGCTCAGGGGCCCCGCGAAGGAGGTCGCGTTCGGCATCCCCGGTGCGCTCAGCGTCAACGCCAAGTCCGGGAATGCGGCGGGCGCGGAGAAGTTCCTCGCCTTCATGACAGAGCCGGAGCAGGTCAAGTCCCTGGGCAGGGCCAGCGGTTACTTCTCACCGCGTACGGACGTCACGGTGCCGAACGCATCTCCGTACGCGAAGCAGTACCAGGCGGCGCTGGCGGACGTCAGTCCCGGTGAGCCCAACCCGGCCGCGCGCCAGCTGATGGGTCTGCTCGCGCCGGAGATCCAGGCGGCGCTGGCGGGGAAGAAGAGCCCCAAGGAAGCGCTCGACTCGGCGGCCAAGGCGGCCGACGACCTCCTGGCGCGGCAGCGTTGAGCGAGGAGATCACACGCGAAACGGCCTCGCGCGAGGCGGCCACAGGTGAACCGGCCACGCGCGAGGTGGTCTCGCATGGGGTGGCCACAGGTGAACCGGCCACGCGCGAGGTGGCCACCGTCCGCGTGCAGGCCACCGGCAAGCGGGCCGTTCGCAAGGCGGGCCGTCACCAAGGCCGGCCCGGCACCCCCGCACGACGGCGCGAGGCCCTCGTCGGCCTCGCGTTCGTGGCCCCCATGCTGGTGCTGTTCATCGTCTTCCGATTCGGCCCGACCATCGGTGCGGTGTTCCTCTCGCTCACCGACTACCGGCTCAGCGGCGAATGGCGGTTCATCGGGGCCGAGAACTACACCCGCCTGTTCGAGGACGACCTGTTCTGGGGGAGCCTGGGCGTCACCGCCGTCTACACCGCGGTCTATGTCCCGATGACCGTGCTGCTCGCTCTCGGCACGGCCGTGCTGCTGCATCGCACCATCTGGCTGCGCGGCTTCTTCCGCGGCCTGTTCTTCCTGCCCTACGTCACCAGCATCGTGCTGGCCGCCGTCATCTGGAAGTGGATCTACCAGGTCGACGACGGGCTCCTCAACGCCGCTCTCGGCGCCCTCTCCCTCGGCCCGGTCGACTTTCTCGGCGATGAGTCCCTTGTCCTGCCCTCCATTGCCGCGACCTCCGCCTGGAAGGGCTTCGGCTACACCATGCTGATCCTTCTCGCCGGGCTCCAGTCCATCCCCCGCGAGATCACCGAGGCGGCGACCATCGACGGCGCCGGCGCCTGGCAGCGCTTCCGCTGGGTGACGCTGCCGCTGCTGCGGCCCGTGCTTTTCTTTGTACTCGTCATCGAGGCGATCCAGGCCTTCCAGGTCTTCGACGCGATGTATGTCATGACCGCGGGCGGACCGATCCGGGCCAGTTATTCGCTCGTCTACTTCCTGTACGACTCGGGGTTCAAGTACTTCGACTTCGGGTACGCCAGCGCGGTCGGCCTGATGCTCTTCCTCGTAGTCCTGATCTTCTCGCTCATCCAGCGCCGGCTCATCGGAAGGGAGGCCGACTGATGGCGCGGCTCAGACTCCCCGTGCTGCTGATCCTGGTCGCGTTCGTTACCGTCACGCCGTTCCTGGTGATGGTGCTGGTCGCCTTCGCCCCGCCGGGCGGTCAGACCCTCCCCGGTGCCTTCGACCTCACCCGCGCCACCTGGCAGAACTTCTCCGACGTCCTCAACGGTGCGGACATCGGCCGCTGGGCGCTCAACTCCCTCGTGTATTCGCTGGTTTCGGTCGTGCTGATCCTGCTGTTCTCGTCGATGGCCGGATACGCCTTCGCCAAGAAGCGGTTCCCCGGGCGCGAGATCCTGTTCTGGGCATTCCTCGCGACGCTGATGGTGCCCTTTCAGGCCACCCTCATCCCGTACTACATCCTGGTGTCGAAGATGGGCGGCGTCGACACGTACTGGGGGCTGATCGTGCCGACGCTCGCCAACTCCCAGGCGGTTTTCCTGATGCGGCAGTTCATGTACCAGTTGCCCGACGAGCTCTTCGAGGCGGCGAAGATCGACGGGGCGTCGGAGTGGCGGATCTACACCACCATCGTCATTCCGCTCATCCGGCCGATCCTGGCGACCCTCGGGGTGTTCGTCTTCCTGTGGCACTGGAACGACTTCCTCTGGCCGCTGGTGATCGGGCAGTCCGAGCAGATGCGCACCCTCACCGTCGGCCTCGCCACGCTGCAGGGCGAGAACATGGCCGTGAACCAGATCATGGCCGGCGCCACCATCACCGTGCTGCCCTGCCTGCTCGTCTTCGGACTGCTCCAGCGGTATCTGACCGACTCGATCGCCACCACCGGTCTCAAGAACTGACACCGTCGGCGGTGGGCCATCCGGCGGCGCCCGCTCAGCCGGCGAGGCCCGGCAGCACCTCGGTCCCGAACGACTCGATTGCGCTGAGAGCGTCCGTCTGCGGCATGCCGGGCGGCTGGATGCGCAGCACTACGCCATCGGCGCCCATCTCGCCGTACTCGCCGAGCCGCTGCACGCACTGGTCCACCGAGCCGATCACGGAGCGCGCCTCGATGTCGTCCCACTGCTGGGCATATCGCGCGGCATCGGCCGAGGTGCGCTTCCAGTCGCCGTAGGCGTCGTACAGCCCGCGCAGCGGGCCCTCCAGGGCGGCCCGCGCCTGCTTCGAGGTGGCGGCGGCGTAGCCCTCGCGGCAGACGATGACTTCCGCGCCGAGACTCGCCGCGCCGCGTGGGTAGGAGCGGTACTCCGCGATCTTGCCGGGCAGTTCGGAGTCGAGCTCGTTGAAGGAGGTCGTCCAGCCGTCACACATCCGGGCCGTACGCTCCAGAGCGGCGGATACCCGCCCGCCGTTCCAGATGCGTGGCCGCGGGGACTGCACCGGGCGTGGCGCGAGAAAGGCATCGTCCACCGACGTCCAGCGGCCGTGGTGGGTGACCTCGTCCTCGGTCCACAGCCGGGTGACCAGCTCCAGGCACTCCTCGAAGCGGGACACGCGCTCGCGCGGCTGAGTGCCGTACAGCGTGAACTCCTCGGGCCGGTAGCCGAGTACGAAACCGGCGGTGAGCCGCCCGCCGGAGAGCACATCGATGTGCGCGAGGGTCTCGGCCAGCCACACCGGCTGGTAGACCGGGGCGATCAGCCCCGCCGTGGCGAGCCCGATCCGCTCGGTGTGCGCGGCGAGATACGCCAGAGAGGTGAGGGCCTCGTGGTAGCCGGGCCGGTGCAGATGGCGTTCGCCGAGTACCACCCAGTCGAATCCGGCCTGTTCGGCCAGCCGGACCTGCTCCACCGCATCGGCGAGCCGGGGCCGGTCGGCCTTGTCCGCGTAGAGATTGACGTAGAGGCCGACACGCATGGAGCGCTGTGACATTCTCGCTGGCCCTTCCTTTACGGTCCGGGCCGTAAAGGCTAGCGTGTCGCCAACGACCGCAACAGACGGGAGAGATCGCCCATGTCTGCGACGGAGGACCTGGTACGCGGGCTGCGCGGCACCGTACTGCCCGCGGTGGCCACGCCCATGGATCCCCGGGGAGTCGTGGACCTGGACGCGCTGCGCGGTTACGCCGAGCGGATCGCGGCCGAGCGGATCGGCGGCGTGGCCGTCTGGGCACACACAGGCCGCGGTCTTCATCTCTCCGGGCCCGACCGTCATCAGGTGCTGCGCATCTGGCGGGACGTGGTCGAGGGGCCGATCGTGGCAGGAGTGGGGGTGCCACGCTCGGTCCGCCCCAGCAACCTGCGGGAGGCATGGGACGCCACCGTCGCGATGGCTGTGGAGGCGGCCGGTCTCGGCGCTGACGCGGTCATGGTCTATCCGCTGGCGCAGTTCGCCGAGCGCCCCGGGGGACAGTCGGAGGCGGTACGGCTGCATGAGCGGGTGGCCGAGGAGAGCGGGCTGCCGGTCCTCGGCTTCTTTCTGCACGGCGAGGCGGGCGGCTATCCCTACCCGCCCGAGCTGATCCGCCGGCTGCTCGCGCTGCCGTCCGCCGCCGGGGTCAAACTCGCCACGCTGGACCGGGCGATGGCCTGCCAGGACGCGATCCGCGCGGCAGGCGAGAGCGGCAAGCTGGTCATCACCGGCGAGGACCGTATGTTCGGTCCCTCGCTGATGTGGGGCGCGGACTCCGCGCTGGTGGGCATCGCGGCGGCGCGGGTGTCCCTGACGACGGCGGTCCTGGACTGCTGGCGGGCGGGTGACCACACCGGGTTCGTACGGGCGTCGGCCCGGCTGGACCGGTTCGCGGAAGCGACCTTCCTGGCGCCCATCGAGGGCTATGTGCAGCGGATGCTGTGGGCGGCGGTCTGGGAGGGGCTGATCCCGGAGGAGGCGGCGCACGATCCGTACGGCCCCACGCTGCCGCCGACGGAGCGGCAGGTCGTGGTTGATTGCCTGGCGCAGCTCGCGAAGGACGATGACTAGTCCGCAGCCCGACCTGAGCCGGCCCGGACCGCGGCAGCTTCACCCTGAAGAGGCAAACCCGTATGACTGCCGCACGGGTGTGACCTGCCGCAAAGCAAGACCACTAGTGGATCGTGGTGGCCTTGGAGTCGGCGGTGTTCACAGTCCCCTTGTGCTGCCGGTCGATGCGGTTGAATGCGGGACCGCCGGCCGCGCCTGGCTGCTGCCGGGGACTGCCCTTGCCGACGGATTCAGCGGCGCTGACCCGCCTTGTCGACGATGTCGGTGGAGACCCGGGTGGCTGTGGCGATCACTGTGCCCTTTGCCACGAAGGGTCCCCCCGATGCCTTGCCGCCCACGTAGTAGCCGACTCCGGCCACGTAGCGGACGCCCCGGTAGGCGTGGGTCCTGGGGTCGAGCAGCACCTGGATGCTGTTGCGCTCGGTCGCGTAGTCGCGAAAGTTGCCCTCGATGCCGATCGCGACTGCCGTCCGTCCCGCGCCGTCGGTGACCTCGGCCGGCTTCGTCACCCCGTCAAGACCGGTGATGATCCTGTAGATCGTGCCGACTTTGTCGGGCGCGACCACGGGTGATCCGGAAAGGATCTCAACGATCTCCGTGAAGTCCCGCTGCGCCTGGGTCATGCGCGGCGCGCTGACGCTCCGGCTGGGGATGGACCGCTGACGGATCATCCGAAGCGCGGCGGGCGGGTCGTCGGGGAGGTCGGCCACCAGGGCGTCGGAGAGCCGGGGCGAGAGCATCTCCCACCCTCCCTGATAGCGGTCGTTCCACACGTCGACGTCGTTCGGGTCCTTCGAGCTCTCATCCGGCGTGGCCAGTGCCCCGCCGTCGTAACGGACCCACTTGTCCTGGTAGAGCGGCTTCGCCGGCTTGGCCACGCACGGCTGTGAAGAAGGCCCCAGATTGAAATAGCCGGCTTCGCTGTAGCCGATCGTGCTGGCGCCGCTGCCGCACTGCCACGTGTCCCACCGGACCTGTTGGTGCACCCACTGGCCGGGCCGGGGCGTGGGTACCGCGGACGTGTTGTCCTGCTGCCTCAGTGGCAGTGTGGTCAGCAGGGCGGCGGCCGTCACCGCGGCGGCCGCACCGACGGCCGCGAACTTCCATCCCCCGCGCCCGCGCCGTGGCTTGGCGATCTCGTCCAGCAGACGTTGCCGGGCCGGGGTGAGCCGGGCGTGGTCGGGTACGGGAGCGTCGGCGCGCAGCTGCCGGACCGCTGTCATCTCATCCACGGCCCGCCACCTCCTGGAAGTCGTATACGAGCGTGGGGTCGACGCCGCCGAGAGCGCTGCGGACCTTCTTGCGGGCCCGGTTGAGGCGGGAGCGGACCGTGCCCACCGGGATGGACAGTGCTTCGGCGACCTCCTGGTAGCCGAGGTCGGCCCAGGCGACCAGCAGCAGTACATGCCGGTCACCTGCCGACAGGGCGGCCAGGGCACCCGCGAGCAGCCCCTGTGCCGCCTGGGCAGCGACCCGGTTGTCGGAACGGTCGGTCCAGGACTCGGCCACGGGGTCGTGGCGGGTGCGGGCCAGTGCCCTGAGCGCACGTACCTCGGTGCGGCGATGCCTTCCGATCAGGTTGGCGGCTATCCCGTACAGCCAGGGCTGGGCGCTTGAGCGTGCGACGTCGTAGCGCGCACGCATGCGAAATGCGGTCAGGAAGGTGTCGGCGGTGATGTCCTCGGCCGACCCCTCGCCGAGCCGGCGGGCCGCATAACGATGAATTCCCGCGGCGTGCCGGCGATAGAGCTCGCCGAAGAGCTCGGGGCGCTCAAGGGAGTCGGCGATGATCGTGGCGTCCTCGTCAGGTCTGCCGGGCGAGCCGTTCACGCGGTCTCCCGTGTCTGCTGTCGGTGGGGGGACATCCTTTATTGCCCGAAGCCCGCGAAGGGGTTCACGGTTCACGGCTGCGCCCTGGCGCGAATCCCTACCGGCTCCCGGCCGCGGTCATGGGCGTGAACTCGTTGCCTGGCTACGGGCAAGTAGAAGTGACCGATCATTTTGAACCGTGGGGAGTGGAGTTCTGTTGAGGCACTCGGTGAGAGATGTGGGGAGCAGATGGGCCGGGGCGCTGCTCGCGGTATTGGCGCTGTTTACGTCGATGTTGGTTTCGGCAGGCCCCGTCCAGGCTGCCGCGCCCCTGCCAGGAGGTAAGGCGAACTGGGTCGTCTCCGTCGGCCATATGGATCTGGCCTCGAAGGACAACTACCGCAACTGGGTGCGGCTCGGGTACTACGTCTTCAACACCAACGGCACGGTGACCACCAGCTACTGGAACTGGAACCAGCGGGACCAGCCTCGGCGGGTGGATGCGATGACCGCGGACTGCGGCGGGGCTGTACCCACGTGCACAGTCCGGACGGTCGATGGGTTCGCCGACGACCCCACGGGGGGTTTCCAGGGCACCTTCGGCTACACGACCGACGGACGGCTCGCCGTGACGTGGAACCAGGACACGGCTGGGAAGCCGCTCACAGACCCACTCACCGAATACTGGAACCTGGAGACCGGACTTGCCTCCGGAGGGGTGGCTCGGATCACCAGCCCTACGTTCTACGGCGCATACGGCAATGACGTTGAGGTTCCAGCCCCGGGGGTTTTCTCCACCTACACGGCCAACTTCGGTGTCGGATACGGCAGCAATGCTTCGCTGGACCGCGCGAGCAGGGCGACCATGAGCCAGCTCATCAATGACCCGCGCTACAACGCCCAGCCGTACAAGGGTGCTTTCGTCGTGACAAAGGCATCGTCGTCGGACCCCGACACCCGCACAGGCATCGTGGGACGCGAAGGGGCGGGCGGAACCTGGTCCTTCGGCGCCGCATCGAATCCGTGGCGGCTCTGCAATGGCAGTCCGTGCATGGGCTGGCTCCAGCCCAACAGCAGTTGCAGCGGGACGGACAAGGACCGCGTGCGCTATATCGGAGAAGTCGGCGGGGGCAGGCGCAACACCGAGGAGTACTGGTGCCAGTCCCTGGCCCAGGGGCAGCCCTGCTACAAGCACAACTCACATCCCCGCCCGATGCTTCAGGTCATCGACGACTCCGGAAAGTTCCAGGGATGGGTGGGTGTTGAAGCGTTCACTCACGTGAGCACCAGCACCGGGCTGCCGGACAGCAGCTGGGTCGCAGGCTATTGGGGCATCTTCGACACGGTCTCGGCAGCTCTCCAGCCAAAACTCCCGAACTGACCCGCTCGACGTGGCGTCAACCATCAGGCATGTACCGAAAGTCGAGCATCTCATTCCTTCTGGGATGGCGCGGCGCCTGGTGTGGATCGGCTGCTGATCAAGTTGGCTGCCCCGGCTACGGGGAGTCCCGGGGGCAGCTTCCCGTTACGGGCAGGGGCGGGTTGGGGACGGAACCGCCCCCAACCCGAACAGCTCCGCCGCGTTGCGCCACAGCACCCGCTCCAGCTCCGCCATGGTGAACCCGGCGTCGCGGATCACACCGAGCGACACACACGGGTCGATCAGCGTCGCGTCCGTCCCGAACAGCAGCCTCTCCACCGGCACCCCGGCCTCGCGCGCGTACGCCACGCGGCCCGCGTCCGTCGCCGTGCGGCAGTGCTCCAGGTAGAGCCGGTCGCACGCGGCCGCGGCGTGTGCCGCCTCGCGCCAGGCGTCGCCGCCCGCATGGCCCATGATCACGCGCAGTCCGGGACGGGACGCCAGCAACTCGGGAAGCAGCGTGACTTCACGGCCCCAGGTGTGCAGCAGCAGCGGCACACCGGCCTCCGCGACCACGTCGAAGGCCTCCGCCATCTCCCGTGACCCCGGCAGCCGTCCCGGATAGTGGGTGTGGATCTTCGCTCCCACGAACCTCCCGGTGTCCAGACAGCGCCGCAGGTCCGCAGCGCTCTTCTCGGGCCGGTTGGGGTTTACCACCGCGTATCCGTACAGCCGCGGCTGGTGCGCCAGCACCTCGCGCAGTGCCGCGTTGCCCGCCACCGCGTCGTACACCACCGCCTCGGCGGACGACACGAGCTGCAGATCGATGCCGTACCGGTCCATCTGCCGCAGATTGGTGTCCGCGTCCCCGGTGGTCAGATGGAACTGCCAGCGGCCCACATGCGCGTGCACATCGATGATCGGCATCAGGCCAGCAGCTCCTCGACGTTCTTGGTGGTGATCGCGGCGCGGTCGTCGTCCGAGATGTCCGCGTACCGCAGCCGCAGTGTCTGCGGCGAGATGTCCATGAACGGCGTGCGCGAGCCGAAGACCAGATGCCGCGGGCCCACCGAGTCCACCACGCGTTCGATGGAGTCGGGCCCGGACAGCATCCGGGTGGTGGCCCGGAAACCGGGTTCCTCCTGGGCCAGCAGCAGGAAGTCGGCCAGCAGATAGGCGTGCAGATCGAGGAAGACCACATCGGCGCCGCGGCCCGCGAGCGGCGGTCCGAAGCGGCGCGGGTCGCCGTCGTGCAGCAGCGCCATGCCGCGGTCCAGGGCGAGCGAGACCACCCGCCGGTAGCCGGGGAAGCCGGGCTCGGCCGCCTGCTCGACGGTGAACAGCCGCAGGAATCGCACGCCGGCGGCGGAAAGTTCGTCCAGCCGGGCCTCCGCGGTCAGCGCGTCCCGTACGTCGACCGTGCCGACCGGCAGGAGCTCCGGGCAGTCCGCGAGATCGCGCAGTGTCTCGGCGTTGCCGGCCTCGTCGTCGAAGAGCGGGCCCCGGGTGGACAGCGCCAGCGCGCCGGCGACGGGGGAGCGGGCCAGCCGGGCCCTGACCTCCTCGAGCCCGACATCGAGGTGGTGCCGCGGCCATGACCCGTACAGCACATCCACGTCCCAGCCGACTTGTTCCGCCGGTGTCGGATGCAGCCACTCGTACGCGTTCAGCCACTCATACGCGCTCATCGTGATCCCGCCTCGCCCAGGGCCCGGGCGATCCGGTCAACATCGCCCTCGGTGTACGCCTCGTTCCACTGCAGCACCAGCAGCGTACGGTCGATCAGCCGCTCCGCGCGGGGACACAGGCCCGGCGGATACCCGGGCAGTGCCGGATTGGCGTACAGCGGCCGCTCCAGATAGCCGGGCAGCGCCGGTACGCCCGCGGCCTGGAGGCTCTTCGCCCAGCGGGAGTTGTCCTCGACCAGGAGCGGCACCACCCACCAGGCGTGACCTGCGCGCTGCGCGGGCATCCGGGCGCCGTCGAGCCCGGCGATCGCGGCGGCCAGCCGCTCGGCCCGCTCCCGCCGCAGCCGGACGACCTCGGCGACACGGGTGAGCTGGACCCTGGCCACCGCGGCGGTGAGCTCGGTCATCCGGTAGTTGAGGCCCGCTTCGCGGTGGATCCGGCCCTCCGTACGGTCCCAGCCCTTGTCCATGAACAACCGCATATGGCGGGCGAGGGCGGGGTCGTCGGTGACGGAGAGACCGCCGTCGCCGGCGGTGATGTGCTTGTACTGCTGAAGGCTGAAGCAGGCGATGTCCCCCCGCGTGCCCAGCAGCCCGCCCGCCGTGTCCTCCCCGAGCCAGGCCTGGGCGCAGTCCTCGATGAGTACGAGTCCGTGCCGGTCGCAGATCGCGCGCAGCGCGCCGACGTCCGCGGCACCGCCGAAGAGATGCACGGCGATGACGGCCTTCGTACGTGGGGTGACGGCGGCCTCGACGGCCTCCGGGTCGAGATTGCCGTCCTCGGGGCGTACGTCGGCGAACACCACGCGCGCCTGCTGTGCCAGTACGGGCGCGACCGTCCCGAAGTCGGAGAGCGGCGTGGTGATCACTTCGTCCCCCGGGCCGACGCCGGCCGCCGCGACGGCCAGATGCAGCGCCGCCGTCCCCGAGCTGGAAGCCACCACCTCGGCGCGGGAGTACAGCTGCGCCATCTCGGCTTCCAGGGAACGTGCTTCACTGCCGAAGGCGCTGCACAGCACCGCCGAGTCCAGTACGCGCAGGACCGCGGCCCGTTCCTCCTCACCGAAGGTGCGGCCGCGCGGGCCGAGAACTGTTGGCAGGTGCATTTCCCGTTCGGGCATCGGGGCACTATCCTCTCGGCAAGCCTGCAGTTATGGCCTGGGCCGAAATTAGGACGGCCGTTGGCAGGCGTCAAGAAGCACCCCCGGAACCACTCCAGAAGAACGGAGACCGGCCGATGGCTCTCACGGTCGGAGTGATCGGCCCCGACGACCTCGTGCACAAGGTGATCGCGGTCGGCGACCCGGCCGGAGCGGTCCGGCTGGTGGCTCTTCCGTACCGGCACGAGGACGAGACCCTCGAGGTGGTCGCCAAAGCACGGTCGGAGGTCGACGCTCTTCTCTTCACGGGCGTCGTACCGCATACGCTCGCCACGGCCGCGGGCCTGGTCGACCTGCCCGCGATGTACGTGCCGTACAACGGCGCGACCCTGCTGCGCGCGCTCGTCGAACTGCTCCGCCTCGGCCATGACGTCTCCCGTATCTCCATCGACACGCTGCGCCGCAGTGAGGTCATGGAGACGCTCACCGAGGCCAAGCTCCCCACCGAGCATGTGCATGTACTGCCGTACCGGCCGGGACTGACCTCGCGGGACCTGGCCGACTTCCATCTCGCCGCGCGCGACGAGAAGGAGACCCGGGTCGCCATCACCTGTCTCGGCTCGGCCTTCCAGCTGCTCGACCACGAGATGCACGCCGTACGTCTGGCGCCGTCCCGGCACTCCATACGCTCCACGCTCCTGGCCCTGACGCTCGCCACCGCGGGACAGCACAGCGGAGACGCGCAGGTCGCTCTCGGCATCATCGATCTCCCGGCGGCCGACCAGGAGCTGGCGGCGGATCTGCGGGTGCTGGGCGGCAGCCTCGTCGACCTGCCCGACGGGCAGCGGCTGGTCGTCACCACGCGCGGAGTGCTGGAGACGGTGAGCGAGCAGTTCACCCGGCTGCCGTTCCTCGACGACCTGGCGGCCCGGCACGGCACCGCGCATGTGGGCTTCGGTCTCGGCCGTACCGCCGCGGAGGCCGAGTCGCTGGCCAGGCGCGCGGTCAAACGGGCCCGTTCGGCGGGCGCGGTGGCCGGAGTCGTCTCGATGACCGACGACGTCGACATCGTGATCGACGGCCAACGGTCCGCGGACGCGCCGCCCGCACCGCCGGCGGGCCCGGAGAGCACGGTGACGCTCGCCCGCCGCGTCGGACTGAACCCGGGGACGCTGGACCGGCTGCGCGAACTGGCCGCCCAGGACCCGGAGTCGGGCATCACCGCGCACCGCGTGGCCGAGCACCTCTCCGTCCAGCAGCGCACGGCCCGCCGCATCCTCAAACGTCTTGAACGGGCGGGCCTGGCCGTCCCCACGGCCGACCGGCAGCAGGGCCAGACCGGCCGCCCCCCGATCGTCTACCGCGTACGCATCTGAGCCCGGTTTTACGGTCCGGGCCGTAAGTCGAAGGAGCCGCGCGTGAAGATCGCCTCGATCAACACCCGTGTCGTCAGGGCCCCTTACCGGCGCCCGTTCGTCATCAGCAGCGGAACCAGCCCCGAACTCATCAGCCTGGTTGTCGAAGTACGTACCGCCGACGGTGACTACGGCCTCGGCGAGGCCTCTCCGATGACCGCCTACACCGGGGAGACCCTCGCCGGACTCGAAGCTGCCCTCACCGAGCACGCCGCACCCGCGCTCATCGGCCGCGACCCCCGCGACCTGGCGGGAGCGCACGCCGCCATGGACACCGCCATCCGCGGCCAGCACCTCGCCAAGGCGGCCCTCGACATCGCGCTGCACGATGTGGCGGCGCGGGCGGCGGGCTGGCCCCTGCACCTGCTGCTCGGCGGCTGCGCCCGCCCGCGCGTCCCCACCACCTGGGTGGTGGGCCTCGGCACGGTCGAGGAGATGGCGGAGGAGGCGACCGTGTACGCCGCGAAGGGCTTCACCCACATCAAGGTCAAGGGCGGCGAGGACCCGGAGCTCGACGAGCAACTGGTCCGTTCCGTGCGCAAGGCGGTCCCGGACTCCGTCGAGCTCTCCCTGGACGCCAACGAGGGCTACGACCCCGGCACCGCGGCCAGGACGGTGGCCCGGCTGGCCGACGCCGGCCTCGACCTGGTCGAACAGCCGCTGCCCCGCTGGGACTTGGCCGGCATGGCCGCACTGCGCAGCAGTGGCGGTGTGCGCGTGATGGCCGACGAGAGCATGCAGTCGCTGCACGACGCCCTGGCGATCGTCCGCGGCGGCGCCGCCGATGTCCTCAACATCAAGATCCTCAAGGTGGGCGGGCTCCACCGGGCCCGGCAGGTCGCCGCGCTCGCCGAGTCCGCGGGCCTCGCCGTGAAGATCGGCACCATGCCGGAACTGGGTGTCGCCACACTGGCCGCCGCCCATCTGGCCGCCGCACTTCCGCATGCCACGGTTCCGGCGGATCTGGTGGGGCCGCTGCTGGTGCACGCGGAGCCGCTGGCCCCTACGGCGTTTGCGGGGGTGGGGGACACGGGGTGGATGGACGTGCCGGTGGGGCCGGGCCTGGGCCACGACCTGTAACGCCTGCGACGGTCTTTCCCCAGCCGGACGGGCTCACTTTGAGCCCCGCCGGCGATGGGGGCGCGGGGTCCGGGGCGGAGCCGCGGGAAGGGGCGGGTAAGGGAACAGGCCCGCCGTAAGCGTCAATCCAACCCCGACGGTCGCTGTCGCAGGTGGTCCGCGGCCGACACCACCGGCCCCACCCGCCTCGCCAGCGTCCCCACCGCACCCGTCGGCGTCTCCAGCGCGACCAGGTCCCGCATCGCCCCCGCCGTTTCCTCATCCGTCGCCGCCGTCGCCACCAGCAGCGCGATGAAATGGTGGACCAGCCAGTCACGCAGCTCATCGGCCGGCGGCTGCTTGCCCTCGTCCAGCCAGATCAGCGACGCCGCCTCGACGGCCGCGATCCAGGTGCGCACCATCAGCCGCAGCCTCAGTCCGGGACGGGCCACCCCGGAATGGGCGAGGACATGCTCCGCCGCGGCCCGCCGCACCTCGTCGACGATCGCGGTCGTACGGGACGTCTCGGCGACGCTGCCGCCGCGCAGCAGTGCGCTGAACCCGGCGTCGTGCTCGTCGACGAAGACGAGATAGCGGTCGAGCACCCGGGAGAGCCGCTCGGTCGGCGGACCGGCGGGCAGCTCGGCGAAGCACCGCTCCAGCTGGTCGGCGGCGGACCGCAGTGCCGTCTCGTACAACTGCTGCTTGCCGCCGGGGAAGTAGCGGTAGACGAGGGGCCGGGACACACCGGCCGCCTCCGCCACATCGTCGAGCGAGATCTCGTCCGGCGGCCGGTGCGCGAAGAGCGTGAGCGCGGCGTTGAGAAGCTGTTTACGGCGCTCCTCGACGCTGAGCCGTCGGTACGCACGGGTCGCTGGGGCGGGACTGGTCATGCTCCGCAGCGTAACCGCACTGTTCGTCACCGTACGGGCGGGCGACGAGTATCACGCCAGCAGGCCGGACGCCTTCCACAGCCGTCGGCCGGGCCCTCGCAGCACCCCGATGTCGTCCAGGAAATCGGTGAGCCGCTTCGCGCCCGACTGCATCACCTCGCGCCGGTGTCCGCTCGCCTTCACCTGCGCGACCGCCTCGCGCCGGTCCAGGCCGATGTTCGTGTACACCTGCGGATTGACGAAGCAGACGGAGAAGACCCGTGCCGCCTCTCCGCTGCTGATCCGGGTGACCTCCTGCTCCCAGCGCGGCGCGGTCACCATCTGGCGCCGCAACTCCTCGCGGGCGTACCGCACGTGCCGTGCCTCCTCCACCACATGGATACGGGTGACGCCGCGCACCAGCGTCTGCACGCGCTCGTCCGGGAAGGTCAGCCGCTGCATCCAGTCGAGGATCTCCTCGCCGAGCAGTGTCGCCGCGAACGAACCGGGCGTGGTCGAGACGGTCTTCAGCACGCGTGCCAGATTGTGGTACATCCGCGGCACCGGATAGGCGGGCGCCCCGCTCTTCTGGATCATCCTGGCGAACATCATCGAGTGCCGGCACTCGTCCGCGATCTCGGTGAGCGCGTAGCGCACATGGTTGCTGGTCACGGACTTGTCGTAGATGTGGCGCACCAGCAGCTGCATCAGGATGATCTCGAACCAGATGCCGAGCGAGGCGAGCGAAGCGCCCTCGTGCCTGGCCAGTTCCAGCCGTTGTTCCTCGGACATCTTGTGCCAGAGCGGGGTGTCGTAGAGGGAGAGCAGCTCCGGCGGCCAGAACCACTTGCCCTCCTCGATGGGAGACTCCCAGTCGAGCTCCTTGTCGGGGTCGAAGGAGTGCTTGGCGGAGGACTCGAGCAGCCGCTCGGCGACCCGTTCGCGGTCCCGGAGCGGGCCGAGTGCGTCGTGGAGCAGCTGCACATCGCGATCGGTCACGGTTGTCATGGCGGAGGGCACCTCACGAGTCGGCATCGGGTCCGGGAATCGCCCCCGGGCAGGCCGAGGCCCGGGGCACGCCTTATGAGACTCCATGTCAGCAAGGTCGTCAATCCCTTGCGTGCGACTTGTTGACTCCTCGTCTACCAACGTGTGAGCCTGCCAACTGTCCTTGGTTGTCACGGGATATGAGGCGAAGGAGCCGTCAGTGTCGACGCACGATCGCTATACACGCGCCCCGGAACACTCCCTCTGGCAGGTCCCGGCCTCAGGCGCGGCCCGCTTCAGCTGGGAGTACGAGGACGGCCGCGACCGTCTCCTCGCCCTGTACCAGAAGGGCAAGGACAAGCAGTGGGACGGCGCCAAGCGCATCGACTGGGACCTGGAGGTCGATCCGTACGATCCGCTGGGCACCCCCGACGAGGCGCTCACGCTCTACGGCTCCCGCCACTGGGCGAAGCTCACCGAGAAGGACAAGGGCGAGCTGCGCAGGCACTACACCTCCTGGCAGTTCAGCCAGTTCCTGCACGGCGAGCAGGGCGCGATGGTGTGCGCGGCGAGGATCGTCGAGTCGGTCCCGGATCTGGACGCGAAGTTCTACTCCGCCACCCAGACCATGGACGAGGCCCGGCACGCCGAGATCTACAGCCGGTTCCTGCACGAGAAGATCGGGATGCTCTACCCGATCAACGACAACCTCCAGGGCCTGCTCGGCGACACCCTGCGCGACTCCCGCTGGGACATGCCGTACCTGGGCATGCAGGTCCTCATCGAGGGCCTCGCGCTCGCGGCGTTCGGCCTGCTGCGCGACACCACGGACAAGCCGCTGCCCAAGCAGATCCTCGCGTACATCATGCAGGACGAGGCCCGCCATGTGGCCTTCGGGCGGATGGCGCTGCGCGACTACTACAAGGAGCTCAGCGACGCGGAGCTGCGTGAGCGCGAGGAGTTCGTCATCGAGGGCTGCTACCTGATGCGCGACCGGCTGAGCGGAGTGGAGGTCCTGGAGAACTTCGGCATCCCCAAGCAGGAGGCGGCCGAGCTGTCCGAGCAGTCCGAATACCTGCAGCTGTTCCGGAAGTTGCTGTTCAGCCGGATCGTGCCGTGTGTCAAGGACATCGGACTGTGGGGCGAGCGGCTGCAGAAGGCCTATCTGGACATGGGCGTCTTCGAGATGGGCGACGCCAACCTCGACCTGCTGATGTCCCAGGACGAGGAGATCGCCGAACAGCTCGACCGCGAGCGCTTCGCGGCGGAGGAGCAGGCACGGGTGTCCGAGGTCGAGGAGGCGATCGCGGACGGCGCGCCCTCCTGAGTCGGCGGGTCGACCTCACCGCCGTCAACCGCCGTCGACTCAGGGGTACCACTCGCGGGGGCGCGGGGCCCGAGGCCGGCTGATCACTCCGCTCCCGGCGGGAACGACGTCCGCAGCGTGAACGCGTGCGGCGTCGGCCCGTGCTCGCGTATGTGCAGCAGGCGCCTCTCCGCCTCCTGCACCGTCGGGCGGTGGCCCGGCTCCACCCACCACAGGGTGGTCATGATCTCCTGCATCCGCTCGAACCACTCGTAGCGGCGGCCCAGCAGCTCCCGGTGCTGTCCCTGGTACATGAACGCCGTCAATGCATTGGTGTCCCGCCACACCGACATGTTCACGATCAGCCACTCGTCCCCGAACACCGGCACGTCCGTGGCATTGCCGGTGTCGCTCTTCAGTCGCCAGATGAAGCCGTCCGCCGCGTCCGCGACCCCGTTCACCGGATCGAGGCCGTCGACGAAATCCTTCAACTCCGGGGAATCCAGCGGGAATTTGAGTCGGGCTATGTTCACCTGGGCGAGTTCGAAGGTCATGGGCGCACGATAATCGTGTCCTGCTCCGCCGCCACCGCCATTTCGAGGAGCGAGACGTCCGCGCCGCGCGCCGCCACCAGCTGCAGGCCGACCGGGCAGCCGTCACTCGTGAAGCCGGCCGGGATGCTGGCCGCCGGATGGCCGCTGAGATTGAACGCCCAGGTCAGTGCGGTGGAGTAGAGCTCGCCAGGGCCGTCGTGGCCATGCGGGCGGTTCGGGGTCGCCGGAGTGAGCAGCAGCTCCGTGTCCGCGAAGAGCGCATCGAGCCGGCGGTCGTTCTCGCCGCGCACCGCCGCCCCCGCCGATGGCTCCCCGCGCCGCACCGCCTGCCAGGCCTCCCGCGGGTCGAGCAGGGCGAGCGGCCGCCCGTCGAGGCGTACGATTCCGGCCGCCGCCAGTCGTTCCGCCGCCGCCCGCGCCACCGACTCCACCTCAGGTTCCGTCCGCGCGAAGCCCAGGTCCGCGGACCAGCGCGCCCGTACCGGCAACTCCACCCGCACGTCCTCGTACCCGTCGAGCACACAGCGCAGATACGCTCCCGCGTCCGCCGCCGAACGGGTCAACACGCCCGCCGAGGCCAGACCCGTCCGGTCCGGGGACGGCAGCAGCCCGTTCGTCGTCTTCAGGCCGAACACCCCGCACCACGCCGCCGGGATCCGCACTGAACCGGCCCCGTCGCCGCCGGTGGCGAGCCCCACCATCCCCCGCCGCGACCGCCACCGCCGAGCCTGCCGATGAACCGCCCGGCGTACGGTCCGCACGCCACGGGTTGACCGTACGGCCGTGGGCGCCGAGACCCCAGGTCTGCCAGTACGTGCCGGGGCCCGGCACCGCCGTCGAGCCGACCGCCACCGCGCCCGCCGCGATCAGCCGCCGGGCCGCGTACGAATGGATGCCGGAAGGGCCCTTGACCGCGAACGGGCGTCCAGCCAGCGGGAGTTCGGGGTCCACCTCGCGCGCGAGCGCCTGCTCGGGCCACACCTCGACGAAGGCGCACAGGTCAGGGTCCAGCCGCGCGATCCGCTCCAGCGCATCCACCACCGTCATGGGATCAGTCTCGCAGCGCCGCCTCCATCACCGCCCGGGCGATCGGCGCCGCGCTGCCACCGCCGCTGATCTCGCCGCGCACCGCTGCGGCCTCCTCGACGACCACCGCGACCGCGACCGCCGGCCGGGCCGCGCGGTCCGCCTGCGCCCAGGAGATGAACCAGGCGTACGGCGTACCGGAGTTGCCCATGCCGTGCTGTGCCGTACCGGTCTTGCCGCCGACCCTCGCCCCGTCGATCCCGGCCTTCGCGCCGGTGCCTTCCTCGACTGCGTCGACCATCAGCTGCTGGAGCTGCTGCGCCGTCGAGGGGCTCATCGCCCGGTGGTACGACTTCCGGCTGTGCCGGGAAACGGTGTGGCCGTCCGATGTGGTCACCCGGTCCACCAGAAAGGGACGTCTGATGTCGCCGCCATTGGCGACCGCGGCCGCGACCATCGCCATCTGCAGCGGCGTTGCCGCGGTGTCGAACTGCCCGATCGAGGAGAGCGCCAGCTGGTCCACGGTCATCCGGGTGTCGAAGTTGGACGCGGCCACGCCCGAGGGAATCGTCAGCCCGCGGTCGTTGAAGCCGAACCTGTCCACCACGTCCAGCATTCCGGGCATTCCGACCTGCACCCCGAGATGTGCCATCACGGTGTTGCACGACCACTGGATGGCGTACGCGAGCGAGGCGTTGGCGCAGCCCTTCGCCTCATTGGGGAGCGTGGTCGAGGTGCCGGGCAGGACATACGGATCGGGCGTGCCGGTCGGCGCGTCGACGTCGGTGACCACGCCGGCCTCCAGCGCGGCCGCGGCCGTCACGATCTTGAAGGCGGACCCGGGCGGATAGGTCTGCCGGATGGCCCGGTTGAGCATCGGCTGGACACTCGAACCGTTGAGCCTGGTCCAGGCGTCGGTGACCTGCTTCCCGGTTCCCGAGAGCAGACCGGGGTCGTACGAAGGGCTGCTGACCAGTGCCAGGATCCTGCCGGTCGACGGCTCGATCGCCGCGACCGCGCCCCTTCTGTTGTTGAGGCCGCTGAACGCGGCCTGCTGCATCGAGGGCTTGATGGTGGTGACGACATTGCCGCCGGGGTGCTGCGTGCGGCTGAGGTCGTTCCAGAACGGGATCCGGGTGAGCAGCGAGGACGCACCGGAGAGGATGGAGTCCTCGGCGTTCTCGATGAGCGAGGTGCCGTACGTCTGCGAGGCGTAACCGGTGACGGGTGCGTACAACGGCCCCTGCGGGTAGGTGCGTTCGTAGCGCAGCTGCTCGCCGGTGTCCTGGGAGCCGGTGACCGGTCCGCCGCCGGCCAGGATGTCGCCGCGCGGCTCGTCGTAACGGTCGATGACCAGTCGGCGGTTGGCCGGATTCTTGTCGAGCGATGTGGCCTCGATGACCTGCACGCGAGCCGCGTTGACCAGCAGTGCGACCAGGAGCAGCAGACACAGGACGGCGGCCCGCCGGATGTAGCGGATCACCGCTCGCCCTCCAGGACCGGTGCGAGCACACCTGGTTCGACCGGCTCGGGCTGCGGTGTGCGGGCCGAGTCGCTGACCCGGATGAGCAGCGCCACGATGACCCAGTTGGTGACCACGGACGAACCGCCCTGCGCGAGGAAGGGCATCGCCATCCCGGTGAGCGGGATCAGTCCCATCACGCCGCCCGCGATGACGAAGACCTGGAGCGCGAGGATCGAGGCGAAACCGATGGCGAGCAGCCGTCCGAAGAGGTCGCGCAGTGCCAGTCCGGCGCGGTAGCCGCGGGCCACCATCAGCGCGTACAGCATGAAGACCGCGGTCAGGCCGACCAGGCCGAGCTCCTCGCCCGCGGTGGCGAGGATGAAGTCGGACTTGGCGGCGAAGCCGATGAGGATGGAGTGGCCGAGTCCCAGTCCGGCGCCGAGCATCCCGCCGGCGGCGAAGGCGAAGAGTGACTGGGCGAGCTGGCCCGGGCCCTCGCCGGCGTCGATGGAGGCGAAGGGGTCGAGCCAGTCCTCGACCCGGCTGTGGACATGCGGTTCGAAGGAGCCGACGGCGACTGCGCCGGCCGCGGCGAGCAGCAGCCCGACGGCGATCCAGCCGGTCCGGCCCGTCGCCACGTACAGCATGATCACGAAGAGCCCGAAGAAGAGCAGTGAGGTGCCGAGGTCCCGCTCGAGCACCAGAACGCCGACGCTGAGCAGCCAGATCGCGACGATGGGGCCGAGCACGCGGCCGGTGGGCAGCTGGAGCTTCCAGATTCTGCGGCCGGTGTACGCAAGGGCGTTGTGGTTGGCGGCGAGATACGAGGCGAAGAAGACGGCGAGCAGGATCTTGGCGAACTCGCCCGGCTGGAAGGACAGTCCGCCGATCCGGATCCAGATCTTGGCGCCGTTCACGGCGGGAAAGAGGATCGGTACGAGCATCAGCACAAGGGCAGCGACGACCGAGAGGTACGCGTACCGCCGCAGAATCCTGTGGTCGCGCAGGAAGACGACGACGGCGATGAACAGGGCGACGCCGAGCGTGGACCAGATCAGCTGGGTGGGCGCGGCCGCGTTGCTCGGGGTCTCCAGGTCGAGACGGTAGATGAGCGCCAGGCCGAGGCCGTTGAGGAGGACCGCGATGGGGAGGAACAGCGGGTCGGCGTACGGGGCGCGGTAGCGGACGGCGAGGTGGGCCAGGAGGGCCAGCACACCGAGGCCCGCTCCGTAGTGCGCGGCGTCCGGCGGCACGGCGCCGCTCTTCGTCAGGCCCACGTCGATATAGCCGTAGACGGAGATGAGGACGGCGCAGACGAGGAGCGAGAGCTCGACACCCCGCCGCTTGGGGAGGCGTAGATCGGGCGGGGGAGCGTCCGCCGTCGTTGCGGTCATGCCACGCAACGTAGCAAGACGCAAGCCTTATGTCCCTTTATGTCATAGGGCGTCGAAGAAGAGTGTGCGGAAGAGTCGACGGAGCGTCATTGTCTGGATATCAGCGGGGCGCAGAGCCGATGTTGGCGACGCTTCACTCCGCGCACGGCTGAGCGGCGGCTTCGCCGTCGCTCACGAACTGTATGTACTCGGGAAGCGTGAGCCGGGCGACCGCACCGCCCTCCGGCGCGTTCAGGAAGCGCAGCTCCGCGCCGATCACCGCCGACTGCCCGACCGCGATGGTCAGTCCGAGCCCGTGCCCCTTGCTGGCGCTGTCCGTACGGAACCGCTGCGGCCCGTGCTCCAGCAGATACTCCGGATAGCCCGCCCCGTGATCGCCGACCGTCACCACCCCGCCGTCCACGGTCAGCACCACCGGCGGCTGCCCGTGGCTGTGGGCGTTGGCGACGAGATTGCCGAGCACCCGCTCGAGACGCCGCTTGTCGGTCTCGACCGTCGCATCGCGTACGACCCGTACCTCCGTGTCCGTCGCGGAAGCCCGTACCACCCGCTCGGCCAGATGCGCCAGCTCGTGCACATCCAGGTCCACCGTCTCGCTGCCCGCGTCCAGCCGGGAGATCTCCAGCAGATCCTCGGTCAGTGAACGCATCGCCCGGACCCGGTCCCGTACCAGCTCGGTCGGACGGCCCTCCGGCAGCAGCTCGGCCGCGGCGGACAGACCGGTCAGCGGGGTGCGCAGCTCGTGCGCCACATCGGCGGTGAAGCGCTGCTCGCTCAGCAGCTTGCCCTGCAGGGACGACGCCATGGTGTCCAGGGCGCCGGAGACCGTGGCCACCTCGTCCTGGGGGCGCGAAGGGTTCTTGGTGCGTGGGTCGTTGACGCGGGCGTCCAGATCGCCGGCGCTGATCCTCCGCGCCACCTGCGCGGTCAGATGCAGCCGCCGCGTGACCCGGGTGACGGCGAAGGCGCCCACCAGCAAGGTCGCGCCGATCGCCAGCACCGAGGAGCCGACGATCGCCTGGTCGAGACCGCTGATCGTGTCGGCGCTGAGGGTGTAGTCGACCCGGACGGCGATTGCCCGGCCGTCGGCGGGCCCCGCCGCCCACATGGTGGGGCGGCCCTGGAAGTCGGCGACCATCGTGCCGCGCTTCCCGCCGACGGCGAGCTCACGCAGCGACCGGGGCAGGCCCGGCGGATCCACGCCCGCGTGCGGGCGCATCGGATCGCCCGCCTCGTAGGCCCGTGTCACATCGACCAGCCGGCCGAGAGCCTTCTCCCGCGCCTGATCCACCGTCTGCCGGGTCACCGCGACATGCACCAGCGCACCCAGCATCGCGGCGAGTGCGCAGCACATCACGGTGATGAAGACCGCGGCCTTCCAGGTGAGGGTCGCGGCCCAGCGAGGCAGCCGCAGCCGTCTCACGACGCGCCCGCCGATGCCTTGTGCGCGGGGGAGCGGGGCGGTTTGACCCGTACGATCTCGTCGCTGGTGGGAAGCATCGCACCCTGCTGGCCGTCCCAGGACCAGGCGGTCCGGTACTCGTATCCGGGGATGCCGGCCGAGACCGACCGCAGGATCACGTCACGGCCCGCGAGATTCACGCTGACAAGCTGGTCCGAGGTGGACATGATCCGGGTCAGCCCGCCCTTGGCCGGCATGTAGCAGCGCACCGACGTCTGTTGCTCGGGCATCCTGATGCCGATGATCAGCTCCTCCCGGCCGTCGCCTGTCAGATCGCGGTAGTACGGCTTGACCACCGGGCAGGACCTCGGCTTGTCCTTGCAGGTGTGGAGCTTCGCGACGGTCTCCTGGTAACGCCCGTCCATACCGGCGTACTCGTCGGGGTAGGCGTCGGCCTCGGCCTGCGCCACGGCGACCGGGTCCAGGGCGCGGACGCCGTCGCCGTCGCCCGGCACCTTGATACCGGGGACGCGCTCCGTGTCCGTCTCGCCGAAGTCGTTGGGAGGTGCGGTGACGGGCGGCAGATCGGGCCAGAGGCGGACCGGGCCGATGGCCGTGGGGGTCGCGCCCGCGCTCTTGATCCCGCCCTCGTCGCCGCAGCCGGACAGCACCGCGGCCGCGGTCGCCGTCAGCAGCGCCGCGTACGTCGCGTACCTCAGGCGGTGCGAGCTCGGGCTCAAGGGTCTCCTAGCGGGGGCGTTCGGCCGTGTCGTCATGCGTCACCAGGACGGATACCCCCTTTCCCGCCCGGGGTGACGCTACCGGGGGACCAGCAGCCCTGCTCAGGCCGGTCCACCCGGCGGCGCCGGGCGCGGTGGGGCCGCGGCCCGCCGCGGGCATCGCGGCGTTGCCGCGGGTGGTGATGTCCTCCGCACACGCCGGGCTGCCGCCCCGTCCGCCCCGAACCTCGCTGCCCCGGTCCGCCGCTGCCCCCGTGCGCCGCTGCCCTCGTCCGCCCCGGTCTCGCTGCCTGCCTGCCTTTCGGCCCGGCGTCAGTGCTGGTACGGCTGCTGTCCGGGCTGCTGCTGCGGCTGCCCGTACGCCTGACCGCCCTGCGCGCCCGCGCTCTGGACCTGCAGCTGCTCCGCCGTCTCCTTGCTCACGCTCGCCTCCGCGCCGCAGAACGTGCACTGCGTCGCGTACTTCGAGGAGAACGGGAACAGCGGCACGAAGAACAGCGTGAATTTCGTGACGCGCTTCCTGAGCGTGTGCGCGGACGGGTTGCCGCATTGGCCGCACACCAGCGTCATTATCGCCAGCTGGTAGAGGTATCCCTTGGTGCCAAAGATGATCATGCTTTTCCCTCCGTGGACAGTGCCTGCCGGCACAGGGCCAGCAGTTTCTCGTCAGTAAAGATGTCATGACTGCCGTATCCGCCGTCGATCGCGTTATGACGTCTTGCGGATCCCAGCTCGCCGCGGAGTATTCGCTCGGCGCCCACCGCCCCGTCGGCCGTCAGCTCCGCCAGGCATTCGGCCGTCGGCACGCGGGTGTGCGCCTGCCCCTCCCAGGCCGCCAGCAGCACCGGCCACGGGCGCTCCGGATTTCGCGTCACGCGCCACAGCGCGATCGCCGCGTCCACCCGGGTCCATGGCTCGGCCGCCCGCAGCAGTTCACCCAGGGCCGGAGCGGCCTCGGCGGCCGCCGCCCCCAGCGTGCCGAGCACTGTCGCCGCCGAGCGCCGGGCCGCGGAGTCGCGCTCCGACAGTGCCGCGCGCAGCACCGGCAGTACGGCCCCGGCGTCACCCTCGATCGCCCAGAGCGCGCCGGCGGTCCGCGCCGAGAGGGCCGCCGAGCAGCCGCCGCAGCCCAGCATCGCGCGTAGATCCGGCACGGCTTCGACTGCCGCCGGCCCGAAGGCGGTGAGCGCCCGTAGCGCCGACTCGGTCACCCACTCCTTGCGGTACTCCGGCGCTCCCCGAAGTATCCGCAGCACCTCGGGCACCGCGTCGGCGGCCCGCAGCGCGGTCAGTCCGTACAGCAGTGGTCCCGCCCGGTCGTAGAGCCGGGCGTCCAGCTCCATCTCGCCGAGGCGGTGGCGCAGCGCGGGTACGAGCGGTGCTGCGGCCGCCCCCAGGTGGTCGAGCGCGTACCCCAGATCGTTCGGCGCCTCGGGGCGCTCCAGCGCCCGCGCGAGCACCGGCACCGCGCGCCGGTCGCCCGCCCGTGCCAGCGCCGTGAGGGCGCTGCCGAGGGTAGGCGGCCCGCCCGCCCACTCCCGCACCCAGGCCGCGGGGTCAGCGGCGACCCGGTCCGCCAGTGCGTCCGCGGCGGGCCCGGCGAGCGAGAACAGCTCCTCCAGTGCGTCGGCGGCCGCCTCGGCCAGCCGTGGCTCCGGGTCGCCGAGCTGCTCCCCGATCAGACCGACCAGCTCCTCGTACGCACCGCGCCAGGTCCGCAGCAGCCCGCTGCTCATCCGTACGGCGTCGATCCGCTGCCCCCAGTCGGGGCTGCACAGCTGATCGGTCAGCAGTGCTGTCCGGTCGTCGACGCGATCGCCGAGACCGGAGTGCAGCGTACGGAGCAGATCCGCGGTCCAGGGGGCGTGGCGGCCCGCCGTATCCGCCTCGTGGCGCTCGCGCAGCTGCCCGATGAGCGTCGGCGTCGACGGCCGCTCGGCGGCTTGAGCCGTCACCACCGGCTCGGCGCGCAGCTCGCGCAGCAGGCCGGCCACGCTCGGTACGACATCGGTGGGCAGCGCCCCCGGCGCGCAGCGGGCGAGCTGCGCCAGCGCGGCCAAGCGCAGCCCCGGGCCGTACGACACCCGGGTCAGCCCGGAGAGCCATTGCACCACCTCGGGCGCCAGATGCTCGTGCCGCAGCGCTATCCGGCCCGCGGCCTCGACGCAGGCGAACCGCACTTCCGCGTCCGGCTCCACGCCCAGCCGGTCCCGCAGCAGACCGAGCACCAGCTCGGGATCGTCGTGCAGCGTGGCGAGCGCGAGCGGCGCGGCGAGCCGCACCCCGCGGTCGTCGGCGTCGACCAGCCCCAGGAAGGCGTCGGCGCCGGCGGTCACGGCCGACGCGGCCATCGCGTAGTTCGCGGCGTACTCGAACTCCTCGTCGTCCGGGTCCAGTTCGTCGTCGCCGTCCAGATCGATGCCGCCGATGCTGGTCAGCAACTCGACGATGCCGCCCCGGTCCTGGACGGCTGGATTCGCCACGAGCTCGAGAAGGAACGGGATGCAGGCGAGCGTCGAGTCGTACACATCGCCCTGGTGGTGCACCGCCCCGTACATCCCGTCGAGTGCCGTCTCGCGCTCCACCGGGTCCGCGGAAGCCAGTCCGCGCAGCATTTGCGGCACATCGTCCGCCGGGCCGTAGGCATGCCCCAGTGCGGCCCACTCGACCTCGTCGATCCCCCCGAACACGCTTGCCCCCTCCCAAGAACTGTGCGCTTGGGGAGAGTGTGCACCACAGCTCGGACATCGCGGGGTTATTGCCCCGAAGGTACGTGGGCTGTTCCCATGGTCGGGGGGTGGTGGCATGACGGGACTGCGCGTCACACCAGCACGCAGGCAGGGCCGGGACCGGCTGTACGTCAGCCTGCCGAACGGCCGGAGCATCGCCTGGTACGACCGGGACACCGGCCGGGTCAGCCTGGTCTCCGACCGTCACCGCGCCGATGTGCTGGCAGCCCTCGCCCCGTATCTCACCGACGATGTGACCGTCGGTCCGCCGCCCGTCCCCACCTCCGCCGACCTCGCCAGGCTGTCTCTGCACCCCGACGACGACCTGGCCCCCAACCGCCCCGGCGAGGCACTGCACGCCGAACTGGACCGTCTCCCCGCCGGCCACCGTTTCCGCCAGGATCCGCGCCGCGCCGAACTCGCCGCGCAGCAGCTGCTGGGCGGCGAGTTCGACCGGCTGGAGGGCGCGGGCTGGCGGATCCTGCACTCGGTTCCGCTGCCCGGCACCGAGCACATCGACCATCTCGTCATCGGGCCCGCCGGGGTGCTGGCCGTGCACACGCTCCAGGCCCGCCGGCTGCGGGTGCGGATCGCCGACCCCATGGTCCGGGTCGGCCGCGGCGAGCCGGTTCCACAGCTGCGCCTGGCCCGCCGCCGGGCCGAGCGCGCCGCGCTCGCGCTGACGGCCGCGGTACGCCCCGTGCTCGCCGTGGTCGGAGCGGCGCGGCTGGACGTGGTGCCCGCGCCGCCGGACGTAAGGATTCTGCGGGACGACGAGGTGCCTGCGCTGACCAGGCTCGGCGGCGTACTGAAGCCCGCGGACATCGAGGCGCTGTACGCGACGGCGCGCGACCGCCGCAGCTGGCTGCGCGTCTGACGCTGCGTCGCATCACGGGTCGGTAGTCAGCAGTCAGCAGTCAGTAGCCAGTAGCGAGTGGTCTGCGGTCAGCGGAGGTTGTCGCCCCAGCCGCCCTGGAGCATGGTCTGGAACGCCCACGTCCCGTCCCGCCTGATCAGGATGTCGGCGTACCGCAGCTGCTGCGTCTGTCCGTCCATGGTCATGGTCGAGTCCGTGAAGACGACGGCCATGGCGGGGGAGAGGAAGACGGGCGTACGCGTCGACTCGAAGGTGATGTCGTCACTGCCGTCACCCATCACCTGGCCCATGGCCTCGATGAACTGCTGCCGGTCCCACTGCGCGGAGGCGCCGTTGCCCGCCGAGTCGTCGCTGACCAGGTTGAGCGGGAAGACGGCGAGGTCCGCCATGCGCTCGACCTCGCGCTTGGCGCTGTGTGCGTCGTACGCGGCGAACCACGCCTCGATGCTCGCCAGTTCCTCGGGGGTGGGCGTGTATCCGGTGTCGGGCAGAACGGTCACGCCGTCTCCTCTTCACGTTTGACTACTTGAGGCAGGTATCCCCGGTCGTCGACTAATCAAACTTGATTAATTCCTTTCCTGATCCTGACTCAGGTCCCGATCCTGATCCCGATCCTGAGGGAGCCGCATCCGCAGCACCGTGGTGACGGTGTGCCGCGTCGTCCCCTGCTCCACCTCGGCCGTCACTCCCGGCTCTACGGTTCGGTACGCGATCTCGCCCACCCCGATCGCCATCGCCGTCCCGGTCTCGCCGGTCGCCCGCCCGTGCAGCGCGACCGCCGCCTGTGCGCGCAGTGCCGAAGCGAGCGGACTCGACACCACCGGGGTGTCGTCGTCCGGCAGTGCCAGCGCCAGCGCGGCCGGCCGCGCCGGAGTACCGGTGAAGCCGACGACCGCCGCATCGCGCGCATACGTGTGCCGCAGTTTCAGCCACGCGCGCGTGCCGCTCCGATAGGTCTGGTCGAGGCGCTTGACCACCAGCCCCTCGACGCCGATCGCGGGCAAGGTCTCGAACCAGGTGGCCGCCTCCTCGGCGTCCAAGGTCATCGGTACGGCCTGCAACGGCGGACCGAGCGGGCCGAGCAGCGCGACGAGCCGCGCGCGCCGTTTCTCGTACGCCAGCCGCCGCAGATCCTCGCCCCCTTCGGCGAGCAGATCGAAGGCCGCGTACGAAGCGGGCAGTCGGCGCGCGAGAGTGGGCGCGCGTCCCGGTGTGGCGGCCGCGCGCTTCTGTACGGCGGCGAAGTCCGTACGGCCCTCCGTCCAGACCACCACCTCGCCGTCCAGAACCGTGCCGTCCGGCAACTGCCGTGCCGCATCCTCGAGATCGGGGAAGGCCGAGGTGACGATCCGTCCCGAACGGGCCTGGAGCACCACCTTGCCACCGGCCCGGAAGATCACCATCCGGTGGCCGTCGAACTTCGGCTCGTACGCCAGGCCGTGGCCGCGCGGCAGTACGCTCACCGATTCGGCGAGCGCCACCTTCAGCGGGGGCCTCGGCGCGCTGCTCATGGCAGTGGCCCGGCCCGGTTGAGATTGATGAGCGGGCCGAGCAGATCCCCGTACCGCGCCAGCCGTGGCGAGATGTCGCCGATCCGGAAGTCGAGGTTCTGCTGTGCCTCGACCTCTTCCCAGGTCACCGGCGTGGAGACGGTCGGCTCGGCGCGGGCGCGCAGCGTGTAGGGCGCCGCGGTGGTCTTCGCGGCGGCGTTCTGGCTGTGGTCGACGAAGACCTTCCCGGGCCGCAGGGAGCGGGCCATCCGGTGCAGGATCAGCCCCGGCAGCGCGGCCTCGCCCTCGACGGCCAGGCTCTTCGCGTACGCGGAGACCTTCTCGGAAGGGGTGGGCTCCAGCGGCACGAGTACGTGCAGCCCCTTGGAGCCCGAGGTCTTGGCGTACGCGTGCAGTCCGTCCGCGGCCAGCCGCTCGCGCAGCCACAGCGCAACGGCACAGCACTCGACGATCGTCGCGGGCGCGCCCGGATCGAGGTCGAAGACCATACGGTCGGCGACCGCCGGCTCGTCCGCCTGCCACTGGGGCGTATGGAACTCCACGACGAGGTTCGCCGCCCACATCAGCGACGACAGGTCCTGGATGACGACCTGCCGTGCGTTCTTGTCCTCCGAGCGGGGTACGGCGGTGGTGCGTACCCAGGACGGCGTACCGGGTGGCGGGTTCTTGGTGAAGAACAGCTGCCCGTCCGGCCCGTCCGGGTACCGGAGGAAGGACACCGGACGGTTGGCGAGATGCGCGAGGATCGCGCCCGCCGTGGTGGCGTAGTAGTGCAGGATCTCGCCCTTGGTGGTTCCGGTGGCGGGGTGGATGACCTTCTCCAGGTTGGTGAGCGCCAGGCGTCGCCCCTCCACTTCCGTGATCGGCGTCATACGATGAGAATCCCATGAATCCCAAGATTTCGGATGAAAGGGATGAAACGTGCGATCCATATGGAACGGTGCGATCTCCTTCGGGCTGGTCAGCATCCCCATCAAGCTCGTCAACGCCACCGAGAACCACTCCATCTCGTTCCGCCAGATCCACGCCGCCGACGGCGGCCGGATCCGCTACCGCAAGGTCTGCGAGCTGGAGGAGAAGGAAGTGACGGCCGCCGAGATCGGCAAGGCGTACGAGGCCGCCGACGGATCACTCATCCCGATCACCGACGAGGACCTCGCCGCGCTCCCGCTGCCCACGGCGAAGACGATCGAGATCGTCGCCTTCGTGCCGGCGTCATCGATCGACCCGCTCCAGATGGACGCGGCGTACTACCTGTCGGCCAACGGCATCCCGGCCGCCAAGCCGTACACACTTCTGCGCGAGGCGCTCAAACGCAGCGAGAAGGTCGCCATCGCCAAATTCGCGCTGCGCGGCCGGGAGCGCCTGGGCATGCTGCGCGTCGTCGACGATGTGATCGCCATGCACGGTCTGCTCTGGCCGGACGAGATCCGCAGCCCGCAGGACGTCGCGCCGGACACCGAGGTGACCGTCCGCGAGGCCGAACTCGACCTGGCCGACGCGCTGATGAACACCCTCGGCGAAGTCGACCTGGACTCGCTGCACGACGACTACCGGGAGGCGGTCGAGGCCATGATCGCGGCCAAGGTGGAGGGTGGCGGCGTGTTGCCCGAGGCGGCGCCGGCGGAGCACGGCCCCGGCAAGGTCATCGACCTGATGGCCGCGCTGGAGAGCAGCGTGCGCGCGGCGAAGGAGGCGCGGGGCGAGGAGGGCGGGGAGGTCGCCGAGGTCACTCCGATCAAGGGGCGCAAGCGGGCGGCGGCCGCGCCGAAGTCGGGCGGTGCCGACGCGAAGAAGTCCACGGCGACGGCGGCGAAGAAAACGGCGGCGAAGAAAACGGCGTCCGGTGCCACCAAGTCCACGGCGACCAAGTCCACGGCGACCAAGTCGACGGCCACCAAGTCGACGGCGGCCAAGTCCACGGCGAAGAAGGCGACCGCGGCCAAGTCCACGGCGGCCAAGTCGGCGGCGAAGAAGACCACGGCCAAGAAGGCCACCGCGAAGAAGCGCGCCTCTGCCTGATCCTGGTCCGATCCCGGCCCGGGGCCTCGGGCTGAGCCGTCCCTGCGCGGCACAGCTCGGTAGGCGGCGCGGCTCTATGCGCGGCGCAGCAGGGTGTCCATCATGGACTCCAGATAGTCGCCGCGCTCGGCCCCGACGGGGAGGGCCCGCGGTACGGCGTGGCTCAGCTGGGTGTGCCCGAGATAGCTGGTGTACGCGAGCAGTCCGCGCTGCCGCGCCTGGTCCGGCGGGAAGCCCAGTTCCTCGAAGAGGCGCGCCACATAGCCGACCCGACGTTCCGTCACCCGTCGCAGCACGACCGCGACTTGGGGATGGTCGGCGGTGGCGAGCAGGGAGACCTCGAGCGGATCCTCGGCGGCCGAGGCGGTCGCCTGGGCGAAGAGGGTACGCAGCCGCTTCTCGGGGTCCGGCTCGCACTCCATGGCGGTGATGATCTCCTCGGTGCAGATCTCCTCCCACCGGCTGAGCGCGGCCTCGATCAGCGCTTCCCGGTTGGTGAAGTGCCAGTAGAAGCTGCCCTTGGTCGTCCCGAGCCGGGCGGCCAGCGGCTCCACCGCGACAGCCGCGAGCCCGCGCTCACCGATGGCGGCGAGCGCCGCGTCGGCCCAGTCGCGCGCCGAGAGTCTCTTGCGTCCCGGTCCCCTTGGCTGCTCTGCCTGCTCTGCTCGTGCCATGTCCATACGCTACCGTACGGTGAAACATACGCCACCGTACGGAGGTGCGGGATGCGCACGGTACGAAACGTCCACGAACGCATAGTCCAGGCCTCACCGGAGGTGGTCGGCGCCCTGCTCGACCGCCTCTCCTCCCAGGACGATCCGCTCAGCCCGAGCCCCGTCTGGCCGCCGATCCTCTTCGACGGCCCGCTCGCTGCCGGCGCGAACGGCGGTCACGGCTTCATCCGCTACTCGGTGAGCGCGTACGACCCCGGCCGTGGCATCCGTTTCGACTTCGCACCGCCGTCCAACGGCTTCCACGCCCTCGCCGTAGAACCACTGGACGGGGACCGCTGCCGCGTCCGCCACGTGCTCGAACAGGAGCAGGGCCTCAGATCATGGCTGCTCTGGACCCTGGTGATCCGCCCGATGCACGACACGATGATCGAGGAGCTCATCGACAACATCGAGCGCGCCGCGTCCCCGTCCGGCCTGCGCAGCCCGTACCGCTGGTCCCGCCGAGCACGTCTGATGCGCCGCATGATCTGGGACCGTCCGACCTCGACGGGTGTGCCGCGTGAGGCCGAGCTGGCCCACCAGGCCTTCGCAGCCCCGGACTTCGCGGATGCCTGGCAACTCCCACTGAACCCGGGCATGCCCCGCGACCCCGAAGCCTGGCGCGACGTCCTCCCCTATGCGGTCCGGGCGACTGCGTCGAACGAGCTCCTGCTGGGCGAGGACGCGAGCCACTTGGACTTCCGCGCCTCGGTCCTGATCGCCGACGACAAAGTCACGCTCACCACGGTGGTGAAGACCCACAACAGGCGTGGCAGGCTCTACTTCGCGGTGGTCCGCCGCCTCCACCCGTTCATGTCCCGCCTGATGCTCCGCCGCGCTCACCGCCGCCTGGCTTTCGCGGCGCCGCCGGCCTCGGCACGGACGGCGCCGGCGAGGTGACTCGGAGTGCCGGGACGGCTCAGGGCCGCGGAGCGTGCACAGCGACGACGTGCCCTTGCGCATCGACCGTGAGGGCGACCCGCTCGACCCTGTTCACCACGGTGAGCACGGCCCACACGACGACCCACAAAAAGCAGGTGACGAGGCTGAGGATGGCGTGCAGCACATGATTCACCGGCTCGCCGCGAACCATGACCGCCTGCGTCTCCGAGCGGGATTCGACGCGCCAGCCGCTGGCGATCCGCTGATTCACCGCCCAGTCGAGGATGAGGCGCCGTCGCGTCTCGTCGGGCGGGCTGTCTTCCGCTCCGAAGTAGCCGGGTGGGGGCTGGAGAGGCTCCGCCCACCGGGCCGGCACCTTGCGGGGGTTCATGAGCTCACCTCCAGAGGGAGCCTGCGCCGTCCGTCGGCCCGTCCCGCCCGCGCGGACCACGGACGGGACGGGAGCCGAGCGGCCGCATAGCCGCCCGAGTGGACCGTAAGGGAGTGACCGCACGCCGGCCGCACTGCCGGGCGCATTGCCGGCCGCACTGCCGGGCGCACCGCCGGCCGCACCGCGTCAGCCGAGTGCCCGCGCCGTCGGAGTCCCCGGCGCTTGATGTCCTCCACTGGCCACCATCCGTACCTCTCCTCGGTCGCTGATCTCGGCGCGCACGATCCCCGTCTCGTCCTCGTAGATCGGGTATCCGCCCGCTCCCGCTCTCTCGGTGCGCCGGACGATCACAACGTCGTCCTCCACGGCGGACGCCTGAAATATCAGCTCGTACCTTTCCGGGTACTCCATAGGGCCTCCCGACAAGGCTCGGCAGGGGCCTGGAGCGTCGCTCCACGTCTCGCCGCTGCACCTGATCCCCTCCATGGTCGCCCACGCCCGCCCACCGCGCCTCAGGAGCGGCCCGGACCAGCCCGGACCAGCCCGGACCAGCCCGGATCCCGCGACTGCCGCACCCAGCGAGGCTGCCCGCGACACCGGCGGGCGCCGCGCCCCGCGGCAGTACCGGCGTGCGGCACTACTGGCGCGGTGATGGATTGCGGTCTTCGGGAACTCCGCTGCTCATGGAACACCCGCCGTTGAGCCGTCGAAACAGCCAGCAGTACTCGGGTCGGTAAGCAGCGGAAAGAAATGCGGTCGGGATCATCCTCCTAAAAACTGATGACAGTTGTGGCCGGAGCCGGGTGGTCAATCCGGGCCGATTTGCACACCACCTTCGCGGGCACGCCGGGTTGGCGTGGGAACGGTGCGTGTCGGCGTAACCGATCCAAAGGCGCCTGGATACGCTCCGTTTCGCATCATCCACTGCCACCCACCCACATCGAGGCTCGAATGTCCATCAGAGATTGGCCGGGAAAGCTGAGTGAAGTCACAAAGAGCAGGAGGCGCATGGCCAGGGCGGCGACGATTGCACTCGCAGTCACCGCGTCCTGCTCAGGGCTGGTCTGGACAGCTGTCTCCCTGACGGGCCAGGGTGCCGACGCGAAGTCGCCGGCGGCGGCCCCATGTTCCTACACGCCAACCGGCGGCAAAAAGTCCGTGGGTATCCCCGCTTTCGACGCCAAAACGGCGGCCCGGCCGTACGAGGCCAAACTGGCCACCAACATGGGAACCGTCACCCTCGAGGCCCTGACCGGCAATGCGCCCTGCGCCACCAACTCGTTCTCCTTCCTTGCCAGGAAGGGGTACTTCGACGGCAGTAAGTGCCACCGCGTAACCACCCAAGGGATTTTCGTATTGGAATGCGGGGACCCCGCAGGAGAAGGCAAGGCTGATCCAGGGTACTTCTTCCGGGACGAGAATCTGGACGGAGCCAAATATTCGGCCGGCACCGTGGCGATGTCCAAGGCGGTTCCTGGCAGGAATGGCAGCCAGTTCTTCATCACCTACGCCGATCCCGCATACCACATGCAGCCCGCTTGGACTCCGTTCGCGAGAGTCGTCGATGGGTTGGACGTATTGAAGAAAATCGCCGAGAACGGGACGCGGGACGGATCCACCGATGGCGCGCCCAAGGAGGCCGTCATCATTGAGTCGGTCAGGGTGCGGTAGTCAGCGATCAAAAGCCCGCGTGAGAGCAGTGGGTGAAGTCCGGTGGGGTGCCGGCCGAGTCCGACCGGCGCCCCACTGACCGCCTTTGATGTCTGACTAGCTCGTGCGGTTGAGCAGTACGAAGCCATTTTGGTCACCCACGGTGCGATATCCCTGAGCGCGGGCTCTGTCCAGGGACATTTTCTCCTCGATGACATTCAGCGGCCATCGCTTATCCCGCGGCACCCAGGTGTCTACGATGATCCACTGAGGATTGGGGCGGCTGTCGCGCCAACCGTAGAGGCTGACGCTCGTACGGTTGGTGAGCTGGGGTACCAGTTGGTTGGATGCCTGGACCGTGGCGCCGTCGGGGATTTGGTCCATCAGTCTGTGGGCCACAGCGACGCGGGGATCTGTTCGCCAGGTTGCCGGCTGGACCAGCTGCCACAACGGAAACTGCGGAAGAATCAAGAGGCTGATCGCTGCAGAGCCCGCGAGGTAACGGCGCAGACTGCTTGCACTTGAGCGCCGTCGGATCAGGGCGTCGAGGAAAGCTGCGAAGACGATCGGCATCAGCACCAGCGAATAGTGGTAGCCGGTTCCCCAGTGAAATGTGTTGCCTGAGGCGAAGCGCCACAGCAGCGTCGGCAGTGCAATCCACAGCAGCGGGGATCGCAAGGCCAGGAACAGGGTTGGGGCCAGCAGGAGCACGAAAGTCGAAATCTTGGTCGCGGGGGTGATGAGGCCGATCGTGTTTTTGTACAGCAGATCCGTCAGCCCGCCTTCACTGCCTCCCGGGCTGTCCAGCCAGTACCAATAGGCAAATGACCCACTCGGATTGGCGGCCGGCAGAAACACCAGCAGCGCCAGCAGCGAGCCGGCCAGACCGGCTGCAGCAGTGATGATCCCGAGCTTGCGGTCGCCGCGCCAAGCAATGACGAGACCGATCACGGCCACCGTCAGCCCGAGGTCCTCCTTCACCAGCAGCAAGGGCAGAGCCCAATACGCCGCGGCGCGCAGTCGGTCACTCCCGAGAGCGGTCAGTGAAAACGCGAGGAGGGGAACGGCGAAGGCCACTTCATGGAAGTCAAAGCCGACCCCACTTGCGAGCCCCCAGGAGATGCCGTAGCAGATGCCGATAACCGCGGCGGCCGTGGAGCCCAGCTCTCGGCGTGCCCAGACAGCCAGAGGCACAACACTGGCGGCGATCAGTGCCGCCTGCACCACAAGCAAGGCGTTCGGCGATCGCCACAGCCAGTAGAGAGGTGCCACAAGAGCCAGAATGGGAGAGAAGTGATCCCCCAGGACGGGAAAGTCCGGTGCCTTCAGCTCGGAGACGGGTAGGTGCCCATCCGCGTAGGAGCGGACGACCTGTTCAAAGATTCCCAGGTCGTAACTGTTGGAAAGCATCCGTTGATGGATACGCAGGGACAATGCCATGTACGCGAAGAACAGCGCCCCCGCCAGAACCCAGATCCACCATTCGACTTGGGAGTGACTTCTGCGAGACGGCTTCGCTTCCGCCTGATTGTCGAAATCTGATTGTTGCGGTGGGCGCGTGGCGGTGCCGGCGGGGGGTGCTTGCATGACCGTGCCTTCCAAAAGCTGAGGCTGAGGACCCTCAAGATGCCAGCAACCTCGAATACTTGACTCCGAGTTACCTCCTGTGTGGTCAGAATCCTCCGAATGGCCGCACCCCTGGCGCGGACGCCATCGAACCGAAGAGGCCATCTCATTTGCCACTCAACGAGCATTCGGTTGACGGCCGCTCCCATGCGTGTGCCGCTTCCATGCGCGCGCCGTTCTCAGGCGTGCGCCGTCAAGTCCCCCACGCCACCGCTGACAACGGCCGTCACGGGGATGCCGACCCGGTCGAGCGGACTGGCCGCGACGGTCGCCCGGCGGCCGCTCTCCCGCAGACCGTCCAGATCTCGCCCAGGCATCTCGCCGAGCTGCCTGGGCAGTTCGGCGAGTGGCACGGCGATCGTGCCCGGAATTCCGCCCTCGGGGCGCTCCGGCCGCCGATCCGCAGCAACTGGATCATCGCCTCGTCGGCCGCGCTCTCGCCCGGCTCCGGCAGCACCAGCTCCAGACGCGTGCCGAACGGGACGACCTCGCCGACCGGGAGATGGCTGGTGTCACCGAGCGATGCCGTGGTCATGATCTCGATCCGGTTCATGCCGTCACCCACACGTCCGGGGCCCGGTCTGGAAATGGCCGGATACCGCCCCAGGGAAAATGGGGCAAAAGTATTGACTAGGGCGAAATAGGGAGGAAACTGATCAATACACCGGACAACCGGAAAGAGCCGCAGCGCCCATGGAGACGTCCAAAGGCCCGTGCGACTCTTGTCCCGGCTCTGGCCAGGCCCCCGGCAGATTCTGTCGGTGAGGGAGCCAGCAGCGACGACTGAGACTCTCCGCATCGGCAAGGACCGCCGGGGACTGCATGTCCGCACCCGGGTTTCTTGCCAGGTCAGAGGGGGTCCTCCTGGCGGGGGCCGGCGATTGAATGCGGACGTCACGGGTCGGGACGGTTCGTCCAGGACTACGCCGGGGGAGTCGCTCTCCGCGCGACGCTGCGTCCGCGCCTTCGGCCGTTTGGGGGATTCTGACAAACGCATGATGCGCTCCGGAGACGGGGGTCGAACCTTGCTGGCATCTTGATGGCCTCAGCCTCACCTCGCGGAAGGCACGGCCATGCAAGCACTTCCCACCGCCACCCTCACGGGGCCGCCGGAGCACGCGGCCGCAGAGGGTGTCGCGGCAGGCGGGCCAGCCGATAACGATCGTTCCCGCGTCGTGTGGTGGATGTGGGTTCTGACCGGAGCGCTGTTCTCCACGTATCTGCTGCTGTCGCTGCGGCTCCACGAGCGCCTGCTCAGCAACAGCTTCGACCTGGCCATCTTCGAGCAGGTCGTGCGCTCCTACGCGGCGGGGCACCTGCCCGTCTCCGAGGTGAGGGGGCCCAACTTCCCTATTCTGGGTGACCACTTCTCGCCCATTCTTGCCCTCATCGCCCCTTTCTACTGGCTATGGGCGTCACCGAAGGTCCTGCTCGCAGTGCAAGCCGCATTGATCGCAGTGAGCGTTCTGCCGCTGACACTCTGGGCGCGCCGGGCGCTGGGCTCCGGGGCGGCCGCAGTCATCGGCATCTGCTACGGCGTCTCCTGGGGTATCGCCAGTGGGGTCGGCTTCGACTTCCACGAGGTGGCCTTCGCCGTGCCCCTCGTCGTGTGCTCGCTGACCGCCCTCGCGAACGACCGGCTGCGGCAGGCGGCGTACTGGGCCCTGCCGCTGCTGCTGGTGAAGGAAGACCTCGGGCTGACGGTGGCCGTGATCGGAGTCCTCATCGTACGGAGCGGCGATCGCAGGCTCGGCATCACCACCGCCGCGATCGGTCTGGGCGGAACCCTGCTGGAGGTGCTGGTGATCTTGCCGTCCTTCAACCCCGCGGGCGGCTTCGGCCGACTGGAATGGCTGGGGGTATCGGGTGGCGGCGGGGGATCGGGGGACCCGCTCTACCAGTACACGATCGGTCTCATCACCCCCGCGACCAAGATCATCACGCTCACCCTCCTGCTGGCGCCGACCCTGTGCCTGGCCTTGCGGTCCCCGCTGATGTGGGTCGCGCTGCCGACTCTGCTGTGGCGCTTCGCTTCGAGCTACCCCGAGCCGTGGGGCACCGGCTACCACTACTCGCTCGTGCTGATGCCGATCGTCTTCGTGGCCTTCATCGATGCTCTGGTCCGGCGGCACTCGAGCAAGGAAAGCGTGCGTCGGTACGTCGCGGCCTGTGCCGCGATCAGCCTGCTGCTGCTGCCGCAGTTTGCGCTGTGGCGGCTGTTCGAGCCGGCCATGTGGCGGACCGACCCTCGCATCGCTGTCGCCCACAGGCTGATGGACCAAATCCCTGACGGCGTGACGGTCCAGGTGTCCAACGAGCTGGTACCCCACCTCGCCAACCGTACGAGCGTCAGCCTCTACGGCTGGCCGGAAAGCCGCCCCAATCCGCAGTGGATCATGGTGGACACTCTGGCGCCACCGTATCGGCTGCAGGTCAATGGACTGCAGATGAGGGAGAGCAGCCTGGATGATGTCCGCGGCAGGGGCTACCGCACGGTCGCCGAGCAGGCCGGCTTCGTACTCCTCTGGCGCCAGGGGTAGTGCTGAGCATCCCGCAGGGCGGGCGGGTTCATGGCTTGCTCTGTGCTGCTGCGCCGGCGACGGGGAGGATGCGGGTGGGTCGCGGGGGGGCCGACTCGTTTGTCTCGCGCACTACGTAGTGCGGGCGGCGCTTGGCCTCGTGGTAGATGCGGCCCACGTACTCGCCGATGATGCCGATTACGGCGAGCTGGATGCCGCTGAGCGCGACGATGGTGGTAATGAGTGTCGCGTATCCGGGCGTGTCGACACCGTTCACCGCCGCGTTGATGACGATCCAGAACGCGTAGACAAGGGCGGAGAGGAACAGCCACATACCGGTGTGGATCGCGAGCCGCAGCGGACGGCTGTTGAAGGAGAGCAGACCGTCGATGCCGTAGTCGATGAGCCGTCGGCCACCCCACTTGGACCGCCCGGCCGCCCGGCGCACATTGCGGTAGGTGAAATTGACCGTGTCGAAGCCGACCCATGAGAAGAGCCCCTTCGAGAAGCGCTTGCTCTCCGGGAGCGACAGGACGGCGTCCACGGCGCGCCGCGACAGCAGGCGGAAGTCGCCCGCGCCGTCCACGACCTCGACGTCCATGAAGTGGCGCACGAGGCGGTAGTACGCCCGACTGACCGCGGTCCGCACGACGCCTTCCCCGGCGCGGTCGCGGCGTGCGACCACCTGGTCGTAGCCACGCCGGTACAGCTCCAGCATGCGGTGCATGAGCTCTGGGGGGTGCTGCAGATCGGCGTCCATGAGGACGACCACGGCGCCCCGGGACATGTACATGCCGGCGAGCAGCGCGGCCTCTTTGCCGAAGTTCCGGCTGAAGGAGGTGTAACGCACCTGCGGCGCGGTGGCCGCCAATTCCCTCAGCCGCTCTGCCGTGCCGTCGCCGCTGCCGTCGTCGACGTAGCAGATCTCATAGGGCTCACCGACCAGCTCGAGCTCAGCGGTCAAGGCGGCATGAAAGGTTCCGATCACTTCATTCTCGTCGTAGCACGGTACGACGACCGAAATCCCGATCTCCGGCATGACCATAGTGGAACATACCCGGCGGTACCGCACCGCCGTGCATGCTCCCTGCGTGTCGGTGGCGGTGGAAGAACCTTCGGGTCTTGGCAGCCAGTTGGTTCTGGTCCCGGGCCCGGATGCTCATGGGCAGGCCGCGTGTGAGATCGGTGTTGACCGGCTCGCCGGGGTTCAGCTCGGGCGAGTACGAAGGCAGGAAGTGCAGCTTCGGCCGATTCGAAGATCTTGTCATCGTTCCACGACAGGGAGCTCGGCCCGGACCGTCTTCCCGGACGGCGCCCGTGGGTCGACGCCCCACCGATCGGCGAGCACTTCGATCAGCAGGAGCCCGCGCCCGTACTCCGGACAGTCGACCAGGTGGGCCCCCTGGGGGCGGCCCTTCGGCGGACGGCTGCGACTTGTCCAAGCGACGTCGTTCCGCATGCCTGGCAACCTGGGTTCATGCCGTATGAGGAGCGAAAGCACGGGGGTCGGTGGTACGCCGTCCAATTCACGTACGCAACTCGCCCGCCCTACGACGCCGTGCGCGGACCAGCTCCTGTTACGTGGAACGCACTCGGTCGCTCTACGCCTACAACGAGACCGCATTCGAAATATGAAGTCATCTCATTTGTGGGGTGAGTCCCCGTCTTCAACCTCGATCTCGATCCCGTCTGGGTTCACCGACCGCCGCTGGTTCCGACATGGAACCTTGTCAGCGCAAAGACGATCATGAGGTCGAGTGTCATCACGAAGATGGCCCACGCCGGGTAGTACGGAACGAACATGAACTGGGTGATCAGGCTGATCCCTGCCGCTGCTGCGGCGGCCCCACGACCCCAGCTCTTGTTTGTCAAGACTCCCAGGCCAGCAATGACGAGCGCCACTCCGACCACGAGGTGAATCACGCCCCAAGCGGTTAGGTCGAACCGGTAGGCGTAGTGGGACGAGGAAGAGAACACGGTGTCCTGTGCGATGCCGGATGCGCCCATAAGAATGCTGAGCGGCCCGCTGAGCATCAGCATGGCCCCGGCGAACAGGGACGCGCCGTTCATCGTTTCGCTGCCGGGCCCCCCGTGCCCTGGCCCTGCCTTGTTCGGCATCGCTGTCATGGCCGTCGCCTTCCTGTACAGCGCGGTCACCGACGCACAATGCCCGCGCGAAGCCGGCCACGCTCCCCTTGACAGGATCACCGCAATCCTTCGGCACCGCGACTGCAACCCGTCGTGCGGAGACCGCGGACGCCTACCGCACTGCTCGGTGCTCGGCCCTGGGCTGGAGCACGTCCAAGCGCACCACCCGGCGCCACATCGCCCGCCGCATCGCCAACGCGCCCGCCGGGACCACACTCGACGAGCTCGTCACCGTACTGGGTCCCGCTGGGCCATCGAGGAATGCCGGAACTGGCGCGCCCTCGAGCTGGTGGACCGTCTCGGGGCGAGCGTGACCCCGACGGACCGACCGGTGATCCTGTGCAAGGAGGAGGACCGTGCCCACCTTCCCGTGGAGCACGGCAAGGCGCCGTCGCCGTCGGCATGACCGGGCGGGTCACTGAGAGCTTCGTCAACGGTCGACCGGCATCTCGCCGACGGAAGGGGGCGCGGCCTTCTTCACGTCCAGAAAGATCGCGACGCTTCTGCAGAAGGACGGCGACACGGCATAAGCACTGAAACGCCCGCCCAGCGAGCGGCCGGGTCCGCCGACCGCTCGCAGCGCCACAGTCGGCCCTGTGACATGTGGCATCGATGGCGTACGTGGCCAGCGCAAGTGGGACGCAAACCCCCACAAATGGAGGATTGCGGATGCAGGGCCCGGCGATCATAATCCGCGTGCCAGGTTCGAGTCCCTCCTCCGGCATCGGGAAGTGGCTCCGGGGACCACGAAAGTGCAACCGCCCGCCCCAACGCCCTGACCAAGGAAAAGAGCTGACTAGGGTGCTGAGCAGTGGTGGGTACTCGGCCATGTCCAGGACTGCTTTCGCGGGGGCGCTGCTCGTCGCCGGCTCTGCAGTCGCCTCGTGCGGCGGCGACGGCAACAAGACTGACGCGAACGGCAAGGTCACGGTCGTCTACCAGGACAACGCGATCAAGCCGAAGGATCGGCAGGCCGTAGCGGTGGTCCGGAAGTCCCGCGTGCTCGAGCAGGTCGCCGACTGGGTGAACAAGTCGGTCGCCCTTCCACATGACCTGGTCGTGAAAGTCACCGGCAAGGTCCCACCGGGGGTTACGGATGCAGTCACCCAGCCCGACGGCAGGACGATCTTTATGCCCCCGCCGTTCCTGACCCAGATCGAAGGGGCCCTCAGCAACGTGGTCAAGACCGTCAAGCGTCCCGCCCTGTTCCCCGAGGCCAGGTTCAATGCCGACGATCTGACCGCGCTGTCGACCCAGTTCATCTTCGGTCACGAGATGGGCCATGCACTGCAGCGTCAGCTTCTGCTCGCGAATCTCGGCCTCGAGGAGGACGCCGCCGACGGGTTCGCGTCGTTCTACACCGTCAACGAGGTTGGACCGGATCCGTCGCTGGCAGCCGCAATCCTGTTCGACGAGATCGCCCGCGCGGAGGGCAAGCTGACGCTGGAGGGGCTCTCGAGCGATCACCCCGTCACCCAGCAACGGGTCTTCAACTTCCTTTGCTACCTCGAGGGGAGCGACCCGAAGAGGTTCCGCGGGCTGGTCGGTGCGGGTTACCTGCCGAATACCCGCGCCCCGTTGTGTCCGCAGGCATGGGCGATGCTGGACTTCGGCTGGTGGACCCAACTCAAGAAACATTTCAGCGGGGCATTCAAGGACCAGGGCGACAAGGCGCAGGAGAACGCACGCGACCAGCTGATCGCGGAGACGAAGGCCGTCGAGAAGGAGCTCGACAAGATCCGCAGCGGGCAATGAGCATGCAGAGCCATCGGCCCGCATCTCCGGCCGTCCCTTAAGGGCGCGGGCCTGTGATCGGTAGCGGTCCTCCGCCACCGTCACGGTGGTACGTGGAGGCGTCCCGATCCAGGCGACGTGTGGTGTGTCGGAGGTGTGTCGCGAACAGTGAGAGACAACGAGAAAGAGCGGGAGTCAGTGAGGCTGACTCCCGCTCTCTCATATCGGCATCCGCCCAGCTCAGCACTTGGTTCTTGCTGGTTACTTGGCGAGTGCCCCCGGCAGGATTCGAACCTGCGCACACGGCTCCGGAGGCCGTTGCTCTATCCCCTGAGCTACGGGGGCGTTCCACCGCACTTCTGCGGCGACGGGTAGAACCCTACCAGCTCCCACAGGGTCGCCGTGAACAGGTATTTCCGCCCCCTCCAGCCGCCCCTGCAGCCGCCCGCGCGGCCGGCCCCGTCGTGCTCGTCCCGCGCCCGCTCCGGTCGCCCGCACAGGGTGGAAGTGGGCAAAACCCGGACGCAGCCCTGCCCCCCGACCTACTCTCGAGTTGTGTCAGGCGTGTCCGGCCGGGTGCTCGTTGTCGACGACAACAGGGTCATACGGCAGCTGATCAGGGTCAACCTCGAGCTGGAGGGCTTCGAGGTCGTGACCGCGGCCGATGGTGCCGAGTGTCTGGATGTCGTGCATCGCGTCTGCCCCGATGTGGTCACCCTCGATGTCGTCATGCCCCGCCTCGACGGACTGCGCACCGCCGCCCGGCTTCGGGCCGATCCGCGGACCAGCCATCTGCCGGTCGCGATCATCAGTGCGTGCACGCAGTACGAGGTGGAGAGCGGGCTCACCGCCGGTGTGGACGCCTTTCTCGCGAAGCCCTTCGAGCCCTCCGAGTTGGTCCGTCTCGTACGGCAGTTGATGCGTCGGGAGGGTCCGCCGTCCGTCGACGGCAGGCATGGCGCCGGGCGGGCGGGAAGCGCACGGGGCTGACCGCATCGCGAAACCGGTTCGCGAAGGGCCCCCCTCCCTCCCATACGCTTGTCCCCGTGACCCCCGCCGAGCTCTCCCGAACCGTGCTGCACGCCGTGTGCCGCGCGGTGGAGGACGGTGCGCTGCGGGCGCCCGTGCCCGAGAGTGTCAGCGTCGAGCGGCCGCGGCCCGGTGGCTGCGGGGACTACGCCACCAATGTCGCGCTGCGGCTGGCCGGGCCGGCCGGGCAGCGGCCCCGTGCGGTCGCCGAACTGCTGGGGCGCCGGATCGCCGAGGTCCCCGGGATCGCCGGGATCGAGATCACCGGGCCCGGTTTCCTCAACATCACCCTGGACGCGGGCGCGCAGCAGGCGCTTGTACGGGAGGTGCTGGAGCGGGGGAGCAAGTACGGGTGGATCGCGCCGACCGGGGCGATCGCGCAACCCGGCTACCGCGCCGACGTGCGCGCCGCCGTCACCGCCGATGCCCTGCGCCGGATCCTGGTGTCGCAGGGCACCCTCGTCCGTACCAGCTGCGAAGGGGTGGCCGACCCGGCCTGGGCCGAGCTGCGGGTACGCGTCGAGGCGCAGGGGGGACGCCGCTATCTGCCCGCTGATGTGACCCCCGTGCCCGCGGAGGAGGGCGCCCGTGAACTCCTTCAGCGGCTCGGGCCCGATGCCACGCGCTGGGCGCTGCTGCGACCCGCCGGGCACGATCACCCCTCGGCCGGGGAGGAGCTGTTGACGCAGCACGAGAGCAACCCGCTGTTCAAGATCCAGTACGCTTGCTCCCGCAGCCGCGCCCTCACCCGTAACGCCGCACAGCTCCACTTCGACAGTGCCCCCGAGACACACGTCGACGCCGCCGTCCTCACCACCGCCGTCGGCGACTACCCCGCCGTCCTCGCCGGCGCCGCCCGCCACCGCGCCCCCGACCGGCTCGCCCGGCATCTGGAGAGCACGGCCGACTCCCTCCTCGCCTTCCAGCACACGGTGCTGCCCATCGGCGACGAAAAACCCCTGGCCGCCCACCGTTCCCGGCTCGCGCTCGCCGAAGCTGCCGGGACGGTGCTCGCCGGTGGCCTGTCCCTGCTCGGCATCAGCGCACCCGAATACTTGTGAGAGAGCAACGAAAATGAGCCGTTCCGCACACCCCGCCGGGCCCCGCCACGCAGATGTCCTCCCCGAGGGCCACTACACCGCCCCGCCGACCGACCTCAACGTCCTCGACGAGAAGGTCTGGGCCAGGACGGTCACCCGGAACGAGGACGGCGCCGTCTCCGTCGGCGGGATCGAAGTGACGCGGCTGGCCGAGGAGTTCGGCACCCCCGCCTACTTCCTCGACGAGGACGACTTCCGGGCCCGCTGCCGCGCCTGGTCCGACGCCTTCGGCAAGGACGCGGATGTGTTCTACGCGGGCAAGGCGTTCCTGTCCCGGGCCGTTGTCAGGTGGCTCAAGGAGGAAGGCCTCAATCTCGACGTCTGCTCCGGGGGCGAGCTCACCACCGCCCTCGACGCCGGGATGCCCGCCGAGCGCATCGCCTTCCACGGCAACAACAAGTCCGAGGAAGAGATCGAACGAGCCGTACGCGTCGGCGTCGGGCGCATCGTTCTCGACTCCTTCCAGGAGATCGTGCGCGTAGCGCACATCGCCCAGCGTCAGGGCAAGCGCCAGCGCGTCCAGATCCGTGTCACCGTCGGCGTCGAGGCGCACACGCACGAGTTCATCGCCACCGCCCACGAGGACCAGAAGTTCGGGATCGCGCTCGCCGGCGGGCAGGCAGCCGAGGCCGTACGACGCGCCCTCAGGCTCGACGGACTCGAGCTGATCGGTATTCACTCGCACATCGGCTCGCAGATCTTCGACATGGCCGGTTTCGAGGTGTCCGCGCGCCGCGTCGTGCAGCTGCTCGCCGAAGTACGGGACGAGCACGGCATCGAGCTGCCCGAGATCGACCTCGGCGGCGGTCTCGGCATCGCGTACACCTCCGACGACGACCCGCGCGAGCCGCACGACATCGCCAAGGCCCTCAGCGAGATCGTCACCCGTGAGTGTGAGGCCGCGAACCTGCGGACGCCCCGGATCTCCGTCGAGCCGGGCCGCGCCATCGTCGGGCCCACCGCCTTCACCCTGTACGAGGTCGGCACCATCAAGCCGCTCGAGGGACTGCGTACGTACGTCTCCGTCGACGGCGGCATGTCGGACAACATCCGTACGGCCCTCTACGACGCCGAGTACAGCGTCGCGCTCGTGTCGAGGACCTCCGACGCGGAGCCGATGCTCACCCGCGTCGTCGGCAAGCACTGCGAGAGCGGCGACATTGTCGTCAAGGACGCCTTCCTCCCGGCCGACCTCGCGCCCGGCGATCTGATCGCCGTGCCCGCCACCGGCGCGTACTGCCGCTCCATGGCCAGCAACTACAACCACGCACTCCGCCCGCCCGTCGTCGCCGTCAAGGACGGCGAGGCGCGCGTGATCGTCCGGCGTGAGACGGAGGAAGATCTCCTGCGTCTCGATGTCGGTTAGTTGAGATAGATGTCTCGCATGCCGGACGGGGGATAGAAACTCCCGTCCGGTGAGTGAGACTGGTCCACACCGTAGATGTACACGAAACGAGGTCGGATGATGCGTACGCGTCCGCTGAAGGTGGCGCTGCTGGGCTGTGGAGTGGTCGGCTCAGAGGTGGCGCGCATCATGACGACGCACGCCGACGACCTCGCGGCTCGTATCGGCGCTCCGGTGGAACTGGCGGGCGTGGCGGTCCGCCGGCCCTCCAAGGTGCGCGAGGGCATCGATCCCGCGCTGATCACCACCGATGCGACCGCCCTGGTCAAACGCGGCGACATCGACGTCGTCATCGAGGTCATCGGCGGCATCGAGCCCGCCCGCTCCCTCATCACCGCCGCGTTCGAGCACGGCGCGTCCGTCGTCTCCGCCAACAAGGCGCTGCTGGCCGAGGACGGCGCGACCCTCTACGCCGCCGCCGAGGAGCACGGTAGGGATCTCTACTTCGAGGCCGCGGTCGCGGGTGCGATTCCGCTGATCAGGCCGCTGCGCGAGTCCCTCGCGGGCGACAAGGTCAACCGCGTGCTCGGCATCGTCAACGGCACGACCAACTTCATCCTCGACAAGATGGACAGCTCGGGCGCCGGCTACTCCGAGGCACTCGACGAGGCCACCGCCCTCGGATACGCCGAGGCCGACCCGACCGCCGACGTCGAGGGCTTCGACGCCGCCGCCAAGGCCGCCATCCTCGCCGGGATCGCCTTCCACACCCGCGTACGCCTCGACGACGTCTACCGCGAGGGCCTGACCGAGGTCACCGCCGCCGACATCGCCTCCGCCAAGCGCATGGGCTGCACCGTCAAACTCCTCGCCATCTGTGAGCGCGCGGCCGACGGCCGGTCCGTCACCGCCCGCGTCCACCCGGCGATGATTCCGCTCAGCCACCCGCTCGCCTCCGTCCGCGAGGCGTACAACGCCGTATTTGTCGAGGCCGAGGCGGCCGGGCAGCTGATGTTCTACGGTCCGGGCGCCGGCGGCTCGCCGACCGCCTCCGCGGTACTCGGCGACCTCGTGGCCGTCTGCCGCAACAAGCTCGCCGAGTCCACCGGACCGGGCGAGTCCGCGTACACCCAGCTGCCCGTGAGCCCCATGGGCGACGTGGTGACGCGGTACCACATCAGCCTCGACGTGGCCGACAAGCCTGGCGTACTCGCCCAGGTGGCGACGGTCTTCGCCGAGCACGGCGTATCCATCGATACGGTCCGTCAGCAGGGCAAGGACGGCGAGGCCGACCTCGTCGTCGTCACCCACCGCGCGCCCGACGCCGCCCTCTCGGGGACCGTCGAGGCGCTGCGCAAGCTCGACACCGTGCGCGGTGTCGCCAGCATCATGCGTGTTGAAGGGGAGTAAAGGACCCATGACCAGCAAGGGCACCCACCAGTGGCGCGGCATCATCGAGGAGTACCGGGACCGCCTTCCGGTCACGGACACGACGCCGGTCGTCACACTCCGTGAGGGCGGTACGCCGCTCGTCCCCGCTCAGGTCCTCTCCGAGCGCACGGGCTGCGAGGTGCACCTCAAGGTCGAGGGCGCCAATCCCACCGGGTCCTTCAAGGACCGCGGAATGACCATGGCCATCACCAAGGCCAAGGAGGAGGGCGCGCAGGCGGTCATCTGCGCCTCCACCGGCAACACCTCCGCCTCGGCCGCGGCCTATGCCGTACGGGCCGGAATGGTCTGCGCCGTCCTGGTGCCCCAGGGCAAGATCGCCCTCGGCAAGATGGGGCAGGCGCTGGTGTACGGCTCGCGGATCCTGCAGGTCGACGGGAACTTCGACGACTGCCTGAACCTGGCCCGCGGCCTGTCCGAGAACTACCCTGTGGCGCTGGTCAATTCGGTCAATCCGTTCCGCATCGAGGGGCAGAAGACCGCTTCGTTCGAGATCGTCGACGCGCTCGGCGACGCCCCGGACATCCATGTGCTGCCGGTCGGCAACGCCGGCAACATCACGGCGTACTGGAAGGGGTACAAGGAGTACGCCGCGGACCAGATGTCCACGCACACTCCCCGAATGTGGGGCTTCCAGGCCTCCGGCTCGGCGCCGATCGTGCGCGGCGAGATCGTCAAGGAACCGTCGACCATCGCCACCGCGATCCGGATCGGCAACCCGGCCTCCTGGCAGTACGCGCTCGCCGCGCGGGACGAGTCGGGCGGTTTCATCGACGAGGTGACGGACCGTGAGATCCTGCGCGCCTACCGGCTGTTGGCCTCGCAGGAGGGTGTCTTCGTGGAGCCCGCGTCGGCCGCCTCGGTAGCCGGTCTGCTCAAGGCCGCCGAGCAGGGCAAGGTCGACCCGGGCCAGAAAATCGTCTGCACGGTCACCGGAAACGGACTCAAGGACCCGGACTGGGCGGTCGCCGGAGCGCCCCAGCCGGTCACCGTGCCGGTCGACGCGGCCGCGGCCGCGGAGCAGCTCGGTCTTGCGTAAGGCCACAGGTGAGGCCTCGGGCAAGGACTCGGGTGAGGCCTCCGCGTGAGGCTCTCCGCGGGAAGCCCCCGCGGAGAGTTCTTGAGCGGAGCTCTGGGTAAAGGTCTGGCATAAAGCTCCGACGCAGAGCCCCGCCCGCCTTCCCAGGGCGCACCAGGGAAAGCATGGCAAGCCGGACAACGGTGTACGTAGGGGCACAGGAGGCTTGCGACACGCATCGTGCGCCTCCCGTGCGCCCTATGTCGCCACTCAACCTTCCTTCGATAGGCTGTACCTGATCCCGCCCCGCCGCATATGCCGCGGTGTTGTTGCCGTTACGGCCCACGGGTGTTCGTACCTCTCGAAAAAATCTCGCAGTCAGAACCAAGGAGTGTCATCGAGCGATGGCCGGTCCAGCGTTCCGCGCCGCCGCCGTCCGAGTGCGCGTCCCCGCCACCAGCGCCAATCTCGGCCCGGGCTTCGACGCCCTCGGGCTGTCCCTTGGGCTGTACGACGACGTGGTCGTCCGGGTCGCGGACTCCGGTCTGCACATCGACATCGCGGGTGAGGGCGCCACGACGCTTCCCCGCGATGAGAGTCATCTGCTCGTACGTTCCCTGCGTACGGCCTTCGACCTGCTCGGCGGGCAGCCGCGCGGCCTCGAGGTCGTCTGCGCCAACCGCATCCCGCACGGGCGCGGTCTGGGCTCGTCGTCGGCAGCCATCTGTGCCGGCATCGTCGCCGCCCGGGCGGTGACCATAGGCGGCGACGCCAGACTCGACGACGCGGCGCTGCTCGAGCTCGCCACCGAGATCGAGGGGCATCCCGACAATGTTGCCGCGTGTCTGCTCGGCGGCTTCACGCTCGCCTGGACCGACGGGGGAGCGGCGCGCGCCATCAGGATGGATCCTGCCGATTCCGTCGTTCCGGTGGTTTTCGTCCCCGGCAAGCCGGTGCTCACCGAGACCGCGCGCGGACTGCTTCCGCGCACCGTCCCCCATGTGGACGCCGCCGCCAACGCGGGCCGCGCCGCCCTGCTCGTCGAGGCGCTGACCAGGCGTCCCGAGCTGCTGCTGCCCGCCACGGAGGACCGGCTCCACCAGGAGTACCGCGCCCCGGCGATGCCGCAGAGCGCGGAACTTGTCAGCCGACTGCGCGCCGACGGCGTCCCAGCAGTCATCTCCGGCGCCGGCCCCACCGTGCTCGCGCTGACCGAGGACGGTGTGGCCGACAAGGTCGCACGGCTGGCGGGCGAGGGGTGGGCGGCCAACCGGCTCACCTTCGACGCAGCGGGAGCGAGTGTTCTGCCGCTCGCCCAGTAGCGACACCAAGATTGCCGGTGATGGAGAGGGGGAATGTTTGTTGGAGCCGGTAGTGTTAACCTCAAGTCTGCAGCCGACGTTTTTGTGGCGCGGTGCTTAGTGTCCCCATTCGGGACCAACATTCTTCCGGGAGCCTCCCCGACCCTGCCTGAGCAGCCTGCCTGAGCAGTTTCGAGCACGCTCCGGAAACGGCACGACACCCCTCGCTTTTCCAGGAGTGGGCCGAGCAGGGGGAACCTCGGGCCGGGCTTTTGCACGTATATCTCTCCGCCGTTAATTGCCGGCGGGACCATCGCTCCGACACGGTCCGCAAACCAGGACCTACGTCGGACAGCACAACCGGTCGCCGAGCCAGAAGGCCGACGTCCGCTCCAGGGAAGGACCCTTCGTGAGCGACACCACCGATCTGATGGGCGTGACTGCCGACAACAACGTCGACACCGCCGCGCCCGCCGCAGGTGCTGCCTCTGGCACCACCTCACGGCGCCGCCGCTCCGGCACCGGCCTCGAGGGCATGGTCCTGGCCGAGCTGCAGCAGGTCGCGTCCGGCCTCGGGATCAGGGGCACCGCGCGTATGCGCAAGAGCCAGCTGATCGAGGTCATCAAGGAGGCGCAGGCGGGCGGCGGCTCGTCCGCGCCGAAGAGCGCCGAGGCGGGCACCGGCGCGGCCGAGACCAAGCCGAAGCGGCGCGCCACCTCCAAGGCGCGCACGGGCGACGAGTCCACGGCCGCTGCGGCGAAGGCGGACAAGGCCGAGAAGGCCGAGAAGGCCGTCGCCCAGCAGCAGATCGACATTCCCGGCCAGCCGGCCAGCGACGACCAGCCGGCCGCCGGTGAGCGCCGCCGTCGTCGGGCCACCGCCCAGGCGGGCAGCCCGGACACCACGAGCGAGCCCAAGGCCGACGTCAGGACCGAGGTCCGGACCGAGACGGCCGTCGACGTCAAGACTGACGCCCAGCCGGACGCCAAGGCCGAGGCCGCCGCCGACACCGCCGAGGGCCGGCGCGACCGTCAGGACCGGGGCCAGCGCGGTGAGCGTGGTGAGCGCGGCGGTGACCGCGGTGACCGCCGTGACCGTCAGCGCGACCGTCGTGGTGGCAAGGGCGACGACCAGCAGGGCGGCCAGCGCCAGCAGCGCCAGGGCGGCCAGCAGGGTGGTCAGCAGGGCCCGCAGGACGACTTCGACGACGAGGGCGGCCGCCGCGGACGCCGTGGCCGTTACCGCGACCGTCGTGGCCGTCGTGGCCGCGAGGACTCCTTCGGCAACGAGCCGCAGGTCTCCGAGGACGACGTCCTGATCCCCGTCGCGGGCATCCTGGACATCCTCGACAACTACGCGTTCATCCGGACCTCCGGCTACCTGCCGGGCCCGAACGACGTGTACGTCTCCCTCGCCCAGGTCCGCAAGAACGGCCTGCGCAAGGGTGACCACGTCACCGGAGCGGTCCGTCAGCCGAAGGACGGCGAGCGCCGCGAGAAGTTCAACGCGCTCGTACGCCTGGACTCGGCGAACGGCATGGCGGCCGAATCCGGCCGCGGCCGCCCGGAGTTCAACAAGCTGACCCCGCTGTACCCGCAGGACCGACTGCGCCTCGAGACCGACCCGGGCATCCTGACGACCCGGATCATCGACCTCGTGTCGCCGATCGGCAAGGGCCAGCGAGGCCTGATCGTGGCCCCGCCGAAGACCGGCAAGACCATGATCCTGCAGGCGATCGCCAACGCGATCACCGTCAACAGCCCCGAGTGCCACCTGATGGTCGTCCTTGTCGACGAGCGTCCGGAAGAGGTCACCGACATGCAGCGGTCGGTGAAGGGCGAGGTCATCTCCTCGACCTTCGACCGCCCGGCCGAGGACCACACCACGGTCGCCGAGCTGGCCATCGAGCGCGCCAAGCGTCTCGTCGAGCTGGGTCACGACGTGGTCGTCCTGCTGGACTCGATCACCCGCCTGGGCCGTGCGTACAACCTCGCTGCGCCCGCCTCCGGCCGCATCCTCTCCGGTGGTGTCGACTCGACCGCGCTCTACCCGCCGAAGCGCTTCTTCGGTGCCGCGCGGAACATCGAGGACGGCGGCTCGCTGACCATCCTGGCCACCGCGCTGGTCGACACCGGCTCGCGCATGGACGAGGTGATCTTCGAGGAGTTCAAGGGCACCGGCAACATGGAGCTCAAGCTCGACCGGAAGCTCTCGGACAAGCGCATCTTCCCGGCGGTGGACGTGGACGCGTCCAGCACCCGTAAGGAAGAGATCCTGCTCGGCAGCGACGAGCTCGCCATCACCTGGAAGCTGCGCCGGGTGCTGCACGCGCTCGACCAGCAGCAGGCGATCGAGCTGCTGCTGGACAAGATGAAGCAGACGAAGTCGAACGGCGAGTTCCTGCTGCAGATCCAGAAGACGACTCCGTCCGCCGGGAACGGCAACGACTGACGTTCTTCGCAGTGAACGAGACCGCCCCGGCACGAAAGTGACGGGGCGGTCTCGTTTTCCCGTACGCCTCACCAGCCGCTGGTCATCGCCCAGTTGACAGGCGTAACATGCCCTGGTTGGTGGGGGGAATTCCGCCGCAGTGCCGAGAGAGGCCGGGGGGCCTCGGATCCGGACTGCCCTGTTACTCGTATGCCCCACCACTACCCGTTTGTCTTCCGGTGGGGCGAAAGTGCGCCCCGTCGGTTCAACCCGAGGGGTTACCGAGTGCAGATTCGCACCCGTGGTGGTCGGCACAAGCGCCGTATGAGAGTCGTGGTACCGACGGCCGTTGCCGCAGTCGCCGCTCTGGTCGGCACGGGACTGGCCATGTCCGGCTCGCAGGCCGCCGAGGCCGGCGGCTCGCAGATCAGCGCCCGGCAGCAGGCCGACCCGCTGTCGCAGTCGGAACTGCGCAGCCGCGCGATCAGCGCGATAAAGGCCGGCAAAGCAAGCAAGCGCAGCCTCGCCAAGGAGCCCTCCGCCTCGTCGTCGCCCGACACGAGGTCGGCGCCGAGCGCCCGCATCATCGGCGGCAAGGAGACGACCATCTCGGCGGCGCCGTGGATGGCTCAGCTCTACTTCCAGGACGACACGGGCGCCGGCTACTTCTGCGGTGGCGTCGTCGTCGCCCCGACGAAGGTCGCCACCGCCGCGCACTGCGTCAAGGGCATCAAGTGGTACGCGACCGGGTCGGTCATCACCGGCACCGACCAGCTGCCCACGGACACCGGCCAGAAGGACGCGAACGGCGACGCGATCTTCGACTTCCACGGCGGGCAGGTCCGCGGCGCCTACCGTCAGTGGAACCACCCGCAGTACAGCGCGGTCACCGTCGACAACGACGTCGCCGTGCTCACCCTGGACGCGCCGGTCTCCGTGACGCCGCTGCCGATCATGCAGAACACGGACACCGCTCTGTACACGCCGGGTACGGACGCCAAGGTGTACGGCTGGGGCCGCACCAGCTCCACCGAGCCCAACAGCTCCTCGCAGACCCTCAAGGTCGCCGACGCGGACATCAACTCCAACGCCGCCTGCCAGAGCGCGTACGGCTCGGACTACATCGTCGGCCACATGGTCTGCGCCGGAGCCGCGCCGACCGGTGACGACAGCACCACCGAGACGACCTGCAACGGTGACTCCGGCGGCCCGCTGGTGGCCGGCGGCAAGCTCGTCGGCCTCGTCTCCTGGGGTGACGCGAACTGCTCGGCCCCGGGCAAGTACGGCGTCTACGCCAAGGTGAGCACGTACTCGGCCCCGATCCGGGCCCGGGTCAACGACAGCAACTGGAGCAACGACCACGCCGCGGACCTGCTGGCCCGCCGTGCGTCGGGCAGCACGCTCTTCGGCTGGACCTCGAAGATCACCAGCCTCACCCGCCAGTTCAACCACGGCGCCTTCGGCGGTGTGACCCTGATGGTTCAGGCCGACCTGAACCGCGACGACTACCAGGACCTCATCTACCGCGTGCCGAACGGTGACGTCTACTGGTCCTACAGCAACGACCTGGCGCCGAAGCTCATCGCCAAGGCCTGGGGCACGCACAAGCAGATCCTGGTCCCCGGCGACCTGACCGGCGACGATCTGCCGGACATGATGACCGTCAACTCCGCGGGCAACGCGTACCTCTACCCGGGCAAGGGCACCGGCGCCTTCGCCGCGCCGATCCTGATCGGCTCCGGCTGGGGGCAGTACGGCATGGTCCGCGGTCACGGTGACTTCACCGGCGACGGACGGGCCGACATCCTGGCCCGCGGCGCCGGCGGCGCCACCTACCTGTACGCGGGCACCGGCAAGGCCACCGGCACGTTCGCGGCCCGACGTCTCATCGGCACCTTCGGCAGCACCTACAACGCGCTCGTCACCACCGGCGACGTGAACAGCGACGGAAACGCCGACCTGTTCGTGCGTGACACCGCCGGCAAGCTCTGGCTCTACCCGGGCAACGGGAAGTCCACCGGTGGGATCTTCGCCACACGTGTCGCCTTCGGCACCGGCTGGCAGGCGTACAACCTCTTCGGCTAAAACCCCAGCGCACACGCCGAGTTGTGCCCACCGTGCCTCGCACGGTGGGCACAGCGCTTTCTTACGGAGCTCTTAGCTCCCTGTGCAACCCTTCTTGCTTCTTCACCGTCTGACCAATGTGTCCGACAAGTACCGACAAACCATGCCTGATCACCACGGCAGGGGGTAGCGGGAACAGCGAGAGCCGAGGAGAGCATGGGCGAGCAGAGCAGCACCGGAAGCCGAATACGCAGCCGCGGCAAGCGCCGTAGGCAGCCCAGCAGGGGCCGCCGGGCGATGACCATTGCCGCGTGGTCCGCAGCAGGTCTGGTGCTGGTCGGTGGATCCGGCCTCGGCTACGTCTACTTCAAGCTCAACGGCAACATCAAGGGCGTCGACATCAACGCCGCGCTCGGCACCGACCGCCCCGAGAACGTAGACAACGGCTCCATGGACATTCTGGTCCTGGGCTCCGACTCCCGCTCCGGCGCCAACTCCGAGTACGGCGTCGACGAAGGTGCCGCCCGTTCCGACACCGCGATGATGGTGCACGTCTACGAGGGCCACAAGAAGGCCAGCGTCGTCTCCATCCCGCGCGACACCCTTGTCGACCGACCGCGCTGCGTCGACGCGAAGGGCAGCTCCGTCTCCGGCGAGAAGCGCGCCATGTTCAACACCGCGTACGAGGTCGGCGGCCCGGCCTGCGCGGTGAAGACCCTCGAGAAGATGTCCGGCATCCGCATGGACCACTACATCGAGGTCGACTTCACGGGCTTCAAGAAACTCATCGACAAGCTGGGCGGCGTGGAGATCACCACCACCAAGCCGATCGACGACTCCAAGAGCCATCTGCACCTGAAGCCCGGCACGCACACCCTCAACGGTGAGAAGTCGCTCGGTCTCGTACGGACCCGCAAGAGCGTCGGCGACGGCAGCGACCTCGGCCGAATACAGCTCCAGCAGGCGTTCATGAAGGCGTTCATCAACCAGGTCAAGGACGTCGGCGTCTTCACCAACCCCAAGAAGCTCTTCGACGTCGCCGACACCGCCACCAAGGCGATCACGCCCGATTCCGAGCTCGACTCGGTGCAGGAGCTGATGAGCTTCGCCAAGGGGCTCAGCGGTCTCGGCGCCGAGGACGTGCACATGATCACGATGCCGGTGGAGTACGACCCGGCCGACCCCAACCGCGTGATCCCGATCAAGGCGGCCGCCCGTCAGGTCTGGACGGCGCTCAAGCAGGACGAGCCGATCCCCGCCTCCGCGGTCAAGGACTCCGCCGGCGACAAGGGCGCTGCCGGTTCCCTCGTGCAGAGCCACTGACCCCGGCAGGGAATACCTCCGGCCCGACCCCGGTTTTGGGAGATACGGCCAGTCCTGGCAGACTGGTACGTCGGCCCCGGTTCACGTACGAGCAATCCGCGCGTACGACCCGGTGCCCTCCCGAAACTAGGAGACACCTTGAAGCGCGACATCCACCCCGAGTACGTCGAGACCCAGGTCAGCTGTACCTGTGGCGCGTCGTTCACCACCCGTAGCACCATCGAGTCCGGCACCGTCCGGGCCGAGGTCTGCTCCGAGTGCCACCCGTTCTACACGGGCAAGCAGAAGATCCTCGACACCGGTGGCCGTGTGGCCCGCTTCGAGGCCCGCTTCGGCAAGGCTGCCGGCTCCGCCAAGAAGTAGCGAGCCACTGCGCCGGCCCTTGGCCGCCCCTGCTCGGGGTGGCCGAGGCCGGCGCTTTGTCCGTTCTGAGCAGCCCCCTTCGTGTACAAAACCAGGAGCACCCGATGTTCGAGGCGGTCGAGGAATTGATCGGCGAGCACGCCGATCTCGAGAAGAAGCTCGCCGACCCTTCGGTCCACGCGGACCAGGCGAACGCGCGCAAGCTCAACAAGCGTTACGCCGAGCTGACCCCGATCATCGGCACGTACCGCTCCTGGAAGCAGACCGGGGACGACATCCAGACCGCGCGTGAACTGGGCGCCGACGACCCGGACTTCGCCGCCGAGGTCAAGGTGCTGGAGAAGCAGCGCGAGGAGCTCACCGAGAAGCTGCGGCTGCTGCTCGTACCGCGCGACCCCAGCGACGACAAGGACGTCATCCTCGAGGTCAAGGCCGGCGCGGGCGGCGACGAGTCCGCCCTGTTCGCCGGTGACCTGCTGCGGATGTATCTGCGCTACGCGGAGCGCGTCGGCTGGAAGACCGAGATCATCGACGCCACCGAGTCCGAGCTGGGCGGCTACAAGGACGTCCAGGTCGCGGTGAAGACCAAGGGCGGCCAGGGCGCGACCGAGCCGGGACAGGGCGTCTGGGCGCGGCTGAAGTACGAGGGCGGAGTGCACCGCGTGCAGCGGGTGCCGGCCACCGAGTCCCAGGGCCGTATCCACACCTCCGCGGCAGGCGTCCTGGTGACGCCCGAGGCGGAGGAGATCGACGTCGAGATCCACGCCAACGACCTGCGGATCGACGTCTACCGCTCGTCGGGCCCCGGCGGCCAGTCCGTCAACACCACCGACTCCGCGGTGCGCATCACGCACCTGCCGACCGGCATCGTCGCCTCCTGCCAGAACGAGAAGAGCCAGCTCCAGAACAAGGAGCAGGCGATGCGTATCCTGCGCTCCAGGCTGCTTGCCGCGGCACAGGAGGAGGCGGAGAAGGAGGCCTCGGACGCCCGCCGCAGCCAGGTCCGTACCGTCGACCGCTCCGAGAAGATCCGTACGTACAACTTCCCGGAAAACCGGATCTCCGACCACCGCGTCGGCTTCAAGGCGTACAACTTGGACCAGGTGCTCGACGGGGATCTGGACACCATGATCCAGGCCTGTGTCGACGCCGACTCCGCCGCCAAACTCGCCGCCGCCCAGTAAGCCCAGCACACCGCCCCAGCCCCGGAGGACCAGCGTGCAGCTAACTCCCGGGGGACGACCCCCGTCCCCCCGATCTGTGCTGCTTGCCGAGGTGGCCCAGGCCACCCAGCGGCTGGCCGACGCCGGCGTGCCCTCGCCGCGCTTCGACGCCGAGGAGCTCGCCGCGTTCGTGCATGGCGTGAAGCGGGGAGAGCTGCACAACGTCAAGGACGCGGACTTCGACGCCCGCTACTGGGAGGCGATCGCCCGCCGCGAGGCCCGTGAGCCGCTCCAGCACATCACCGGACGCGCCTTCTTCCGCTTCCTGGAGCTGCAGGTCGGCCCCGGCGTCTTCGTACCGCGCCCGGAGACCGAGTCGGTCGTCGGGTGGGCCATAGACGCCGTACGGGCCATGGATGTCGTCGAGCCGCTCATCGTCGATCTGTGTACGGGCTCCGGGGCCATCGCGCTCGCCATGGCGCAGGAGGTGCCGCGCTCGCGTGTGCACGGAGTGGAGCTCTCCGAGGACGCGCTGCGGTGGACCCGTAAGAACGCCGAGGGCTCACGCGTCACCGTCCACCAGGGCGACGCGCTGAGCGCCCTGCCGGAGCTCGACGGCCAGGTCGACCTGGTCATCTCCAATCCGCCGTACATCCCGCTCACCGAGTGGGAGTATGTCGCGCCCGAGGCCCGTGACCACGACCCGGACATGGCGCTCTTCTCCGGCGAGGACGGCCTGGACACCATCCGCGGTATCGAGCGCACCGCTCACCGGCTGCTGCGGCCCGGCGGCCTGGTGGTCATCGAGCACGCCGACACCCAGGGCGGCCAGGTGCCGTGGATCTTCAACGAGGAGGCCGGCTGGGCGGACGCGGCCGACCACCCCGACCTGAACAGGCGACCGCGCTTCGCGACCGCACGCAAGGCCATGCCGTGACCGGCAATCCTGACCCGCAGCATCATCTCCAGACCCTGTTCGAGGAGGGCCGTTAAATGGCACGGCGATACGACTGCAACGACGCGACCGACCGTACGACTGGTCTGCGTGAAGCCGCGTCGGCCGTCCGCCGCGGCGAGCTGGTCGTGCTGCCCACCGACACCGTGTACGGGATCGGTGCGGACGCCTTCGGCTCCGAGGCAGTCGCCGACCTGCTGGAGGCCAAGGGGCGCGGCCGCAATATGCCCACCCCTGTCCTCATCGGGTCCCCGAACACCCTGCACGGCCTGGTCACCGACTTCTCCGAGCAGGCATGGGAGCTGGTCGACGCCTTCTGGCCGGGCGCGCTGACGCTCGTCGCCAAGCACCAGCCCTCGCTGCAGTGGGACCTGGGCGACACCCGGGGCACCGTAGCGATCCGGATGCCGCTGCACCCGGTCGCGATCGAGCTGCTCACCGAGGTCGGCCCGATGGCCGTCTCCAGCGCCAACCTCACGGGGCATCCTGCGCCGGAAGACTGTGACGCCGCGCAGGAGATGCTGGGCGACTCGGTCTCGGTCTATCTGGACGGTGGCCCGACGCCGGGCATCGTCCCGTCCTCGATCGTCGACGTCACCGGCAAGGTCCCGGTCCTGCTGCGCGCGGGAGCACTCTCGGCGGACGAGCTGCGCAAGGTCGTACCCGACCTCGAGGTGGCCAATTGACCGCCCCTGAGGGGCGTGGCATAGCGGAATCCGTCAGCAACACCACCACTTTCCGCATCCTCCACGTCAGCACCGGCAACGTCTGCCGCTCGCCGATCACCGAGCGGCTGACCCGCCATGCCCTGAGCGACCGCCTCGGCGATCCGCTGACGGGCGGCCTGATCGTGGAGAGCGCCGGCACCTGGGGCCACGAAGGCGCCCCGATGGAGGCCAACGCCGAGATCGTCCTGGCCGACTTCGGCGCGGACGCGACCGGTTTCGTCGGGCGTGAACTCCTCGACGAGCATGTGATCCGCGCCGACCTCGTCCTCACCGCGACGCGCGACCACCGCGCGCAGGTGATCTCGATGGGTCACTCGGCGGGCCTGCGCACCTTCACGCTCAAGGAGTTCACCCGGCTTGTACGGGCGATTGACCCGGCAACGTTGCCGGACCCGCGCGAAGGCGTCGTCGAGCGTGCTCGGGCCCTGGTCAGGGCGGCGGCGGCGCTGCGCGGCTGGCTGCTGGCACCGAGCCCGGACGCCGATGAGGTGTACGACCCGTACGGTGCGCCGATCACGTTCTTCCGCTCGATCGGCGACGAGATCAACCAGGCGCTGGACCCTGTGGTGACGGCTCTGACGGGCGTCTCCGCGCGGCAGTGAGGGCTCGCGGAGACGATCGGCGCGCATCGCGCCTCGCACCGGCCTACATTGGTTTCCACTGGGATTCACCTCGCGAGGACGATCCGTTCAGCTGGAGCCACAGATGCCGGTCACCGCTGCACCAGACGCCGTCCGCATCACCACCCCCGGCGCGGATTTCGACGCCCTGCGCCGGCAGGACCCGCAGATCGCCGAAGTGATCCTGGGGGAGCTGGGGCGGCAGAGCGACAGCCTTCAGCTCATCGCCGCCGAGAACTTCACCTCACCCGCGGTCCTCGCCGCCCTCGGCTCCCCGCTCGCCAACAAGTACGCCGAGGGCTACCCCGGCGCCCGCCACCACGGCGGCTGCGAGCTGGTCGACGCCGCCGAGCGGATCGCCGTCGAGCGCGCCACCGCTCTCTTCGGCGCCGAACACGCCAATGTGCAGCCGCACTCCGGCTCCTCCGCGGTCCTTGCGGCGTACGCGGCGCTGCTCAAGCCCGGTGACACCGTGCTCGCCATGGGACTGTCGTACGGCGGTCATCTCACCCACGGTTCACCCGCGAACTTCTCCGGGCGCTGGTTCGACTTCGTCGGCTACGGCGTCGACGCCGAGACCGGACTGATCGACTACGACCAGGTCCGCGCCCTGGCCCGGCAGCACCGGCCCAAGGCCATCGTCTGCGGCTCGATCTCGTACCCCCGCCATCCCGATTACGAAGCCTTCCGCGAGATCGCGGACGAGGCGGACGCCTATCTGATCGCCGATGCCGCCCACCCCATGGGCCTGATCGCCGGCGGCGCGGCCCCCAGCCCCGTCCCGTACGCCGATGTGGTGTGCGCCACCACCCACAAGGTGCTGCGCGGGCCACGCGGCGGGATGATCCTCTGCGGTTCCGAGCTGGCCGAACGCATCGACCGGGCGGTGTTCCCCTTCACCCAGGGCGGCGCTCAGATGCACACGATCGCCGCCAAGGCTGTCGCTTTCGGTGAGGCGGCGACGCCGGCCTTCGCGGCGTACGCCCACCAGGTGGTCGCCAATGCGCGGGTACTGGCCGACGGGCTCGCGGCGGAAGGCCTGTCCGTGCTGACCGGCGGCACCGACACCCATCTGATCAGCGCGGATCCAGCTCCGTTGGGCGTGGCGGGCAAGGCGGCCCGCAGCCGTCTCGCCGCGGCGGGCATGGTCCTCGACACCTGCGCACTGCCGTACGGGGACGGGCGCGGCATCCGGCTGGGCACCGCTGCCGTCACCACCCAGGGCATGGGCGAGAGCGAGATGGCGCGGATCGCGGCACTCTTCACGGCGGCGATGCGTGAAGACGGCGAGGAGGAGCGGATGGTCCGTACGGAGGTGCGTGAACTGACCGGTAGATTTCCTCCTTATCAGGGGTAGCCGGTGAGTCGTGCAACCATCGCCCGCGCCCGTATGTCCTCAAGCATGTGGCTACCAGAGCTAGGGTGTGGGGCTGAGATGGCCAGCGATTCCTGTGGGGCAGCCCGTGCGTGATTACCTGCTGACGCTCTGTGTCACGGCTGCGGTGACGTATCTGCTGACCGGGCCGGTGCGGAAGTTCGCCATCGCGACCGGTGCGATGCCGGAGATCCGTGCCCGCGACGTACACCGAGAGCCGACACCGCGACTCGGCGGTATCGCCATGTTCTTCGGCCTGTGCGCCGGTCTGCTGGTCGCGGACCATCTGCAGAACCTCAACAGCGTCTTCGAGCTGTCCAATGAACCGCGGGCACTGCTCTCCGGCGCTGCCCTGATCTGGATCATCGGTGTCCTCGACGACAAGTTCGAGATCGACGCCCTGATCAAGCTGGGCGGCCAGATGATCGCCGCGGGTGTGATGGTGATCCAGGGTCTGACGATCCTGTGGATCCCCGTCCCCGGTGTCGGCACCGTCTCGCTGACCCAGTGGCAGGGCACCCTGCTGACCGTCGCCCTCGTCGTCATCACCATCAACGCGGTGAACTTCGTGGACGGCCTGGACGGCCTCGCCGCCGGCATGGTCTGCATCGCCGCCGCGGCCTTCTTCCTCTACTCGTACCGGATCTGGTTCAGCTACGGCATCGAGGCGGCGGCGCCCGCCAGCCTGTTCACAGCGATCCTGATGGGCATGTGCCTCGGCTTCCTGCCGCACAACATGCACCCGGCGCGCATCTTCATGGGCGACTCCGGATCGATGCTGATCGGCCTGGTGCTCGCGGCGGCCGCGATCTCGGTGACAGGACAGGTGGACCCGGACGCCCTGAAGATCTTCGAGGGCAGCACCCGCCAGGCCACCCACGCGGCGCTGCCGGTCTTCATCCCGCTGCTGCTGCCGCTGACGATCATCGCGATCCCGGTCGCCGACCTGGTGCTCGCGATCGTCCGCCGTACCTGGAACGGACAGTCGCCGTTCGCGGCGGACCGTGGCCATCTGCACCACCGGCTCCTGGAGATCGGACATTCGCACAGCCGAGCAGTCCTGATCATGTACTTCTGGTCGGCACTGATCGCCTTCGGTGTCGTCGCGTACTCGGTGCACTCGGCGTCGATGTGGAGCGTGCTGCTCATTGTGGCGCTGAGCGCGGTAGGCCTTGTGCTTCTGCTGCTGCCGCGCTTCACTCCGCGCGCCCCGCGTTGGGCGGAGGCCTTCGTTCCGCCGCGTTACCGGCGCCGCAAGATGCTTCCCGGGCCTGCGGTCCCCGCGCTCGCGTACGAGTCGGAGTCGGAGTCGGAGTCGTCACAGACGTCGCTGGAGGAGCCCGAGGAGCGGACCCCGGTTCCGGCGGGCGTCAACGGAGCGACTGCTATCGGCCCCCGTTCGCGTTTCCCGGACCGGCGGAAGGCCGGAACGCGCGGGTGACGAGTCGCTGTATGTTCGCCCATTACCAGACATAGCGACCAGTTTTTCTGCACACACGCGCGCACTCACTCTCATGTGTGACAGTCGGCACACCCCTCAGGTAAAGACCTCATCAAATAGTTTGTGATACCGTTCACGAGACCCGGAGACAGAGCCGAAAGACCGTAGTGCGACGGTTCTTTGGCCCCGAGGACCCAACTCGGACCGGGCCTACGCTCGTCCATGACGACACCACTGCCCCCACCAGCAAGCGGAGCTGCCGCCATGCCGTCCAACGACGTCCGGACTCTCCTTCGAGCCGCCGTACCCACCGCTGTCGCCGGCGCTGTTGCCGTCGCGATCAGCGCGGTGGTCGCCGGCGGTAAGGGGGCTGTAGGCGCTGTCGTTGCGACGCTGGTTGTGATCCTGTTCATGGGGATCGGGCTGGTGGTCCTGGAGCGGACGGCCAAGTCGCTTCCGCATCTGTTCCAGGCCATGGGGCTCATGCTCTACGCAGCACAGATTCTGCTGCTGTTCATCTTTGTCGCCGCGTTCAAGAACACCACGTTGTTCAACCCGAAGGCCTTTGCCATCACGCTGGTCGCAGCGACCCTCGTGTGGATCGCCGCGCAGACCCGTGCGCACATGAAGGCCAAAATGCTTTATGTCGAACCGGACTCCTCCGAGGGCAAGAAGCCCGAGAACAAGGGGTCTTCCTCGTGAGGGGTAGGGCCGGTATAAGCGCGCGTTCGCGATCCTGCTATCGTCCGGTGCCAACTGCGGCATTGCGGGCGCGGGCATCTGAGCTGACGCCTGCTCAATCGCGAGGCTCCCTGCCTGCCGGCCGCCCCCACATCCGTAACACCAGTCCAGTGCCGATCAGCGGCTGTGCGCCGCGCCGACACAACGAGGTTGCCGTACCTATGCGCCACGCTGAAGGAGCCCGCGGTGAGTGCTGACCCGACGACGGTGCTCGCCTTCGAGACCGATTGCCACATCTTCCAGAACAGCGGTTGTGGTTTCCCGGCTCCCGGCCTGCACTCGTTCCTGTTCCAGCCCCTCTGGGGCGACGGGGACAGCAACTTGTACTTCAACAAGACGATGCTGTTGGCGCTGCTCGGCTCGGTCATCATCGTCGGCTTCTTCTGGGCGGCCTTCCGTAAGCCGAAGGTTGTTCCCGGCAAGCTTCAGATGGTGGCCGAGGCCGGCTACGACTTCGTACGCCGAGGCGTCGTCTACGAGACGATCGGCAAGCGCGACGGTGAGAAGTACGTCCCGCTGGTGGTCTCCCTGTTCTTCTTCGTCTGGATGATGAACCTCTGGTCCATCATTCCGGTCGCCCAGTTCCCCGTAACGGCGATCATTTCGTACCCGGTCGCGCTCGCCGCGATCGTGTACGTCCTGTGGGTCAGCCTGACCTTCAAGAAGCACGGTTTCGTCGGAGCTTTCAAGAACTTCTCGGGCTACGACAAGAGCCTCGGTCCGGTCCTGCCGCTCTCGATGACCATCGAGCTCTTCTCGAACCTGCTCGTCAGGCCGTTCACGCACGCCGTCCGGCTCTTTGCCAACATGTTCGCGGGCCACACCCTGCTGCTGCTCTTCACGATCGCCAGCTGGTACTTGCTCAACGGCATCGGCATCGCCTACGCAGGTGTGTCGTTCGTGATGGTCATCGTGATGACCGCCTTCGAGCTCTTCATCCAGGCTGTTCAGGCCTATGTGTTCGTCCTGCTGACCTGCAGCTACATCCAGGGCGCTCTCGCCAAGGGCCACTGAGCACCCAACCTCCCGAAGCACCCGGTGGCCAACCCCCACCGGACCAAGAAAGAGAAGGAAGAACCGGCATGTCTGCTCTCCAGACCCTCGCCGCCACCAGCGTCGAAATCAAGGGCAACCTCGGCTCTATCGGTTACGGCCTTGCGGCCATCGGCCCCGGTGTCGGCGTCGGCATCATCTTCGGTAACGGTACCCAGGCTCTCGCCCGTCAGCCCGAGGCCGCCGGTCTGATCCGCCAGAACCAGATCCTCGGCTTCGCCTTCTGTGAGGCGCTCGCCCTGATCGGTCTGGTCATGCCGTTCGTCTACCCGACCTCCTGACCGGTCGCGAACAGCCCATTCGACGGAAGGCACTGACGTGAACCCTCTGGTTCAGCTCGCGGCGGAGGAAGCGGAAAATCCGCTCATCCCGCCGATCCCTGAGCTCGTCATTGGCTTCATCGCCTTTGCCATCGTTTTCGGTTTCCTCGCCAAGAAGCTCCTTCCGACCATCAACAAGGTTCTGGACGAGCGCCGCGAGGCCATCGAAGGCGGTATGGAGAAGGCCGATGCGGCCCAGACCGAGGCCGAGAGCGTGCTTGAGCAGTACAAGGCTCAGCTCGCCGAGGCCCGTCACGAAGCCGCTCGTATGCGCCAGGAGGCGCAGGAGCAGGGCGCCGTGATCCTGCAGGAGATGAGGGCGGAAGGCCAGCGGCAGCGTGAGGAGATCATCGCTGCCGGTCACGCCCAGATCGAGGCCGACCGCAAGGCCGCGGCCGCTGCGCTGCGCCAGGACGTGGGCAAGCTCGCCACCGAACTGGCCGGCAAGATCGTCGGTGAGTCCCTCGAGGACTACACCCGGCAGAGCGGCACCGTCGACCGCTTCCTCGACGCACTCGAGGACAGCGCTTCGAAGGCCGAGGCCACGCGATGAACGGAGCGAGCCGCGAGGCACTGGCTGCCGCACGCGAGTCTCTCGACGCGCTGACCGACAACACGTCGGTCGACGTGGCGAAGCTCGCCGGGGAGCTGGCCGCCGTCACCGCGCTGCTCGACCGTGAGGTGTCGTTGCGTCGGGTCCTGACCGACCCGGCGCAGCCCGGCGAGGCCAAGGCCGAGCTGGTCGGGCGGCTGCTGGGCGGTCAGGTGGGCAGCGAAACCATCGACCTGCTCGCAGGCATGGTCCGTTCCCGCTGGTCGCAGTCGCGCGATCTGGTCGACGCGGTCGAGGAGCTGGCGGCCACCGCCGACCTCACCGCGGCGCAGCGGGCCGGTGCGCTCGACGACGTCGAGGACGAGCTGTTCCGGTTCGGCCGGATCGTCGCCTCCAACGTCGGGCTGCGCTCCGCGCTGACCGACAAGTCGGCGCCGGCGTCCGCCAAGGGCGAGCTGCTGCGCAGCCTGCTCGACGGCAAGGCCAATCCGGCCACCGAGCGGCTGGTCATCCGTCTTGTGACCCAGCCCCGAGGACGTAGCCTGGAAGCTGGACTCGAGTCCCTGTCCAGGCTCGCCGCGGCGCGCCGGGAGCGGATGGTCGCGGTCGTCACCTCGGCGGTGCCGCTGACCGATGAGCAGAAGCAGCGACTCGGCGCCGGTCTGGCTCGGATCTACGGCCGCGAGATGCACCTCAATCTCGACGTGGACCCCGAGGTCATCGGCGGAGTGCAGGTGCGCGTCGGCGACGAGCTGATCAACGGCACCATCGCGGCACGTCTCGACGAGGCGGCCCGCCGCATCGCCGGCTGACCAGCCACCAACTGAACAAGCAGTACGAAGCAGTACGAGCGGCCCGGTTGGGCCGTGCAGAGATTGCAGAAGATTCCTGGGGGTCGGCCCCCAGACCCCCTAAGAAACTTCGGGCCCAACAAGGAGAGCAGGGAACCCAGATGGCGGAGCTCACGATCCGGCCGGAGGAGATCCGGGACGCGCTGGAGAACTTTGTCCAGTCGTACCAGCCGGACGCGGCCTCGCGCGAGGAGGTCGGTACGGTCAGCGTTGCCGGTGACGGCATCGCAAAGGTCGAGGGCCTTCCCTCGGCCATGGCGAACGAGCTGCTGAAGTTCGAGGACGGCACCCTCGGTCTCGCCCTCAACCTCGAGGAGCGCGAGATCGGTGCGATCGTCCTCGGTGAGTTCAGCGGTATCGAGGAGGGCCAGCCGGTGCAGCGCACCGGTGAGGTGCTCTCCGTCGGCGTCGGCGAGGGCTACCTCGGCCGCGTTGTCGACCCGCTCGGCAACCCGATCGACGGCCTCGGCGAGATCGCGACCGACAGTCGCCGCGCCCTCGAGCTGCAGGCTCCGGGCGTCATGGTCCGTAAGTCGGTGCACGAGCCGATGCAGACCGGCTACAAGGCCGTCGACGCCATGGTGCCGATCGGCCGCGGCCAGCGTCAGCTGATCATTGGTGACCGTCAGACCGGCAAGACCGCTCTGGCCGTCGACACGATCATCAACCAGCGCGACAACTGGCGCTCCGGTGACGTGAAGAAGCAGGTGCGCTGCATCTACGTCGCCATCGGCCAGAAGGGCTCCACCATCGCGTCCGTGCGCGGTGCGCTGGAGGAGGCGGGCGCCCTCGAGTACACGACGATCGTCGCGGCTCCGGCGTCCGACCCGGCCGGCTTCAAGTACCTCGCCCCGTACACCGGTTCGGCCATCGGCCAGCACTGGATGTACCAGGGCAAGCACGTCCTGATCATCTTCGATGACCTGTCGAAGCAGGCTGACGCCTACCGCGCCGTGTCGCTGCTGCTGCGCCGTCCGCCGGGCCGCGAGGCCTACCCGGGCGATGTCTTCTACCTGCACTCGCGTCTGCTGGAGCGCTGCGCCAAGCTCTCCGACGACATGGGCGCCGGTTCGATGACGGGTCTGCCGATTGTCGAGACCAAGGCGAACGACGTGTCGGCGTTCATCCCGACCAACGTCATCTCCATCACCGACGGCCAGTGCTTCCTTGAGTCCGACCTGTTCAACGCCGGCCAGCGTCCGGCCCTGAACGTCGGTATCTCGGTCTCCCGTGTCGGTGGCTCCGCGCAGCACAAGGCCATGCGGCAGGTCTCCGGCCGGCTTCGCGTGGACCTCGCCCAGTACCGTGAGCTCGAGGCGTTCGCCTCCTTCGGCTCCGACCTGGACGCGGCTTCCAAGGCCTCGCTGGAGCGCGGTAAGCGCATGGTCGAGCTGCTGAAGCAGAGCCAGTACCAGCCCATGCCCATCGAGGAGCAGGTCGTCTCCGTCTGGGCCGGCACCACCGGCAAGATGGACGAAGTCCCGGTCGCCGACATCCGCCGCTTCGAGAGCGAGCTGCTCGAGTTCCTGCGCCGCGAGCGCAAGGAGCTCCTCACCAGCATCGCCGAGGGCGCCAAGATGTCCGACGACACGCTGCAGTCGATCGCCGACGCCATCACCGCCTTCAAGCAGCAGTTCGAGACCTCGGACGGCAAGCTTCTGGGCGAAGACGCGCCGGTCACGGCCAAGTGACGACGGAAGGGACCTGACTCATGGGAGCCCAGCTCCGGGTCTACAAGCGTCGCATCAAATCCGTCACCGCGACCAAGAAGATCACCAAGGCGATGGAGATGATCGCCGCCTCGCGCATCGTCAAGGCGCAGCGCCAGGTGGCGGCCTCCACGCCGTACGCGACCGAGCTCACCCGCGCGGTCACTGCGGTGGCCACCGGGTCGAACACCAAGCACCCTCTGACCACCGAGGCGGAAGCCCCGAGCCGCGCCGCGGTGCTGCTCATCACGAGCGACCGCGGTCTGGCCGGCGGCTACTCCTCCAACGCCATCAAGGCGGCGGAGCAGCTCACCGAGCGGCTCCGTGGTGAGGGCAAGGAGGTCGACACGTACATCGTCGGCCGCAAGGGTGTCGCCTACTACGGCTTCCGCGAGCGCAAGATCGCGGACTCGTGGAGCGGCTTCACGGACAACCCGACGTACGCGGACGCCAAGAAGGTCGCGGCTCCGCTGATCGCGGCCGTCCAGCAGGACACGGCCGAGGGCGGCGTGGACGAGCTCCACATCGTCTTCACCGAGTTCATCTCGATGCTGACGCAGACGCCGGTACAGAACCGGCTGCTGCCCCTCAGCCTCGAGAAGGCGGCCGAGGAGTCCGGTACCAAGGGCGAAATCCTTCCGCTGTTCGACTTCGAGCCGTCGGCGGAGGACGTCCTCGACGCCCTGCTGCCGCGCTACGTCGAGAGCCGGATCTACAACGCGCTGCTTCAGGCCGCTGCTTCCAAGCACGCTGCCACCCGCCGCGCGATGAAGTCGGCGACCGACAACGCCGGGGAGCTCATCAAGACCCTCTCCCGGCTTGCCAACGCGGCCCGCCAGGCCGAAATCACCCAGGAAATCAGCGAGATCGTCGGTGGCGCCAGCGCCCTGGCCGACGCGACCGCGGGGAGTGACAAGTAAGTGACGACGACTACCGAGAACGAAGTGACGGCCGCCGCCACGGGCCGCGTCGCCCGGGTCATCGGCCCGGTCGTCGACGTGGAGTTCCCCGTCGACGCGATGCCGGAGATCTACAACGCGCTGACCGTTCAGGTCGCCGACCCGGCCGAGGACGGCAAGCTCAAGACGCTGACCCTCGAGGTCGCCCAGCACCTGGGTGACGGCCTGGTCCGCGCGATTTCGATGCAGCCCACCGACGGTCTGGTCCGCCAGGCCACGGTGACGGACACCGGCAACGGCATCACGGTGCCGGTCGGCGAGATCACCAAGGGCAAGGTGTTCAACACCCTCGGTGAGATCCTGAACGTGGACCCGTCCACGGTCGAGGTCACCGAGCGGTGGCCCATCCACCGCAAGGCGCCCTCCTTCGACCAGCTCGAGTCCAAGACCGAGATGTTCGAGACCGGCGTCAAGGTCATCGACCTTCTCACCCCGTACGTCAAGGGTGGAAAGATCGGTCTGTTCGGTGGTGCCGGTGTCGGCAAGACCGTTCTGATCCAGGAAATGATCTACCGCGTCGCCAACAACCACGACGGTGTGTCGGTGTTCGCGGGCGTCGGTGAGCGTACCCGTGAGGGCAACGACCTCATCGAGGAAATGACCGACTCCGGCGTCATCGACAAGACGGCGCTTGTCTTCGGTCAGATGGACGAGCCCCCGGGCACCCGTCTCCGTGTCGCGCTTGCCGGTCTGACCATGGCGGAGTACTTCCGCGATGTGCAGAAGCAGGACGTGCTCTTCTTCATCGACAACATCTTCCGTTACACCCAGGCCGGCTCCGAGGTCTCCACGCTGCTCGGCCGTATGCCGTCCGCGGTGGGTTACCAGCCGAACCTGGCTGACGAGATGGGTCTGCTGCAGGAGCGCATCACGTCGACCCGCGGTCACTCGATCACCTCGATGCAGGCGATCTACGTCCCCGCGGACGACCTGACCGACCCGGCGCCGGCGACCACCTTCGCCCACCTGGACGCGACGACCGTTCTGTCGCGTCCGATCTCGGAGAAGGGCATCTACCCGGCGGTCGACCCGCTGGACTCGACGTCCCGCATCCTGGACCCGCGCTACATCGCGGCGGACCACTACGAGGCCGCCATGCGTGTCAAGGGGATCCTCCAGAAGTACAAGGACCTCCAGGACATCATCGCGATTCTCGGTATCGACGAGCTGGGCGAGGAGGACAAGCTCGTTGTCCACCGTGCCCGTCGCGTCGAGCGCTTCCTGTCGCAGAACACCCACGTCGCCAAGCAGTTCACCGGCGTGGACGGTTCGGACGTGCCGCTCGACGAGTCGATCGCCGCGTTCAACGCGATCTGCGACGGTGAGTACGACCACTTCCCCGAGCAGGCGTTCTTCATGTGCGGTGGCATTGAGGACCTCAAGGCCAACGCCAAGGAGCTCGGCGTCTCCTGAGGCCCGTGACTCCGTGAGAGGGGCGGGTGTGTCCCGCCCCTCTCACAACGCCCACTAGAATTTGACCCAACACCCGGCAGAACCGCCGGGTGGTGACCCGAGGAGCCACCCTTGGCTGCTGAGCTGCATGTCGAGCTGGTCGCCGCGGACCGACAGGTCTGGTCCGGCGAGGCCACCCTGGTCGTCGCGCGCACCACGTCCGGCGACATCGGCGTCATGCCCGGTCACCAGCCGCTGCTCGGTGTGCTGGAATCGGGCCCGGTGACCATTCGTACGAGCGAAGGCGGGACCGTCATCGCTGCTGTCCACGGCGGATTCATCTCCTTCGCGGACAACAAGCTCTCTCTGCTGGCGGAGATCGTCGAGCTGGCGGACGAGATCGACGCACAGCGCGCCGAGCGTGCGCTGGAGCGTGCCAAGTCGGACGAGGACGATGCCGCAGAGCGGCGCGCCGATGTCCGTCTGCGCGCGGTGGCGGTGCACTAGGCATCCCGCCGACAGTCCCTTCGGGGGTCCGGGGGTCGCTCCCCGGACAGACACACTCGCGTCAGCCGCGGCCCGGCCTGGAACTCTCCAGGGCGTGTCGCGGCTGAGGCAGATGCAGGTGAAGGTACGAGCGGTATTCCCGTTACTGGACGATGCGAGGAGGTCGGTGGAGATGTTCCTCGCTCTTCTTGTGGGCGGCCTGGTCGTCGCACTGGTGGTGATCGGGCTTTTCGTCTTCGGACTGCGCCGGCGGCTGATCCAGCGCTCCGGCGGTACCTTCGACTGCAGCCTTCGCTGGAACGTCCCGGAGGAGACCGATGGCTCCGGCAAGGGATGGGTCTACGGCGTCGCCCGCTACAGCGGTGACCGGATCATGTGGTTCCGGGTCTTCTCGTACGCCCCACGCCCGCGCCGCTTCCTGGAGCGCTCGGCCATCGAGGTCGTCGCGCGCCGTAAGCCCGAGGGCGAGGAGGAGCTGGCGCTGCTGTCCGACGCGGTCGTGCTCGGCTGTCACCACCGCGGGACACGCCTGGAGCTGGCGATGAGTGAGGACGCGCTCACCGGATTCCTCGCCTGGCTGGAGGCGGCTCCGCCCGGCCAGCGCGTCAACGTGGCCTGAGGGTGTGACAAAGCCCGGGAGAGCAGGTCTCCCGGGCTTCGCTGTGTACGCAGTGCTGGTTCGAGCAGCTAGTTCAGACCACTGTTGATCGCGCCGACCAGCTCTCCGTTCGTGGTGTCACCGCTGAACTCCCAGAAGAACGCGCCTCCCAGGCCCTGGCCCTTCGCCCAGCTCATCTTCGAGCCGACGGTGGCCGGGGTGTCGTAGCTCCACCAGTTGCTGCCGCACTTCGCGTACGCCGTGCCGGCGATCGTTCCGGTGGACGGGCAGCTGTTCTTGAGGACCTTGTAGTCCTCGATGCCCTGTTCATAGGTGCCCGGGGCGGGTCCTGTCGCGGTGCCGCCCGGCGCGCTCTGGGTCACTCCGGTCCAGCCGCGCCCGTAGAAGCCGATGCCCAGCAGCAGCTTGGCCGACGGCACGCCCTTCGCCTTGAACTTGGCGATCGCCTCGGCGGAGTTGAAGCCCGCCTGCGGGATGCCCGGGTACGAGGTGAGCGGGGAGTGCGGGGCGGTCGGGCCCTGTGCGGCCCAGGCGCCGAAGAAGTCGTACGTCATCACGTTGTACCAGTTGACGTACTGGGCAGCGCCCCCGTAGTCGGCCGCGTCGATCTTGCCGCCGGACGAGGCGTCCGCGGTGACGGCCGCGGTGACCAGGTTGTTCGTACCGAACTTGGCGCGCATCGCCTGCATCACGTTCTTGAAGGCGGCCGCGCCGCTGGTGTCGCAGGACAGACCGCAGGCGTTCGGGTACTCCCAGTCCAGGTCGATACCGTCGAAGACATCGGCCCAGCGCGGGTCCTCGACCAGGTCGTAGCAGGACTGCGCGAAGGCCGCCGGGTTGGCCGCGGCCTGGCCGAAGCCGCCGGACCAGGTCCAGCCGCCGAACGACCAGAGCACCTTGATGTTCGGGTACTTCGCCTTGAGCTTGCGCAACTGGTTGAAGTTGCCGCGCAGCGGCTGGTCCCAGGTGTCGGCGACGCCGTCGACGGCCTGGTCGGCGGTGTACGCCTTGTCGTAGTCGGCGTAGGAGTCACCGATCGCGCAGCGGCCGCCGGTGACGTTCCCGAAGGCGTAGTTGATGTGCGTGATCTTGGCGGCGGAGCCGGAGGTCACCAGGTTCTTCACGTGGTAGTTGCGTCCGTAGACGCCCCACTCGGTGAAGTAGCCGAGCTTGACCGTGGAGCCGGGGCCGGGGCCCGGGTCTCCGCCACCGCCGGTGGTGCGGACCGCGCGGGCGCCACTGACCGGTCCTGTCTGGTCGGCGGTGTCACGCGCCTGGACGGTGTACGAGTAGTCGGTGCCGGCCGTGAGCCCGGTGCTGGTGTACGTCGTGCCGGTCACCGTCGCCACCTTGGCGCCGTCACGCAGCACGTCGTAGTTCTTGATGCCCTTGTCGTCGGTGGCGGCGGTCCAGCTCAGCGTCACCGCGGTGTCGGTGATGTTGGACGCGCTCGGGGTGCCGGGGGCGGAGGGCGGGTTGTCGCCGGGGACGCTGCCGCCGTCGCAGGAGGCGCCGTTGAGCTTGCAGCCGGAGGGGGCGCCGGGGCCCGCGCCGTTGAAGCCGAAGGAGACGGAGGCGCCGGGGGCGAGAGTGCCGTTCCAGCTCTTGTTCTTGGCGGTCCAGTGGGTGCCGGAGCTGGTGACGTCGGCGTCCCAGGCGGAGGTGACGGAGGTGCCGGAGGGGAAGTCCCACTCGACGGTCCAGGAGCCGAGGGAGGTGGTGCCGGTGTTCTTCACCGTCCACTTGCCCTCGAAGCCGGATCCCCAGTCGGAGACCTTGACGTAGCTCGCGGTGGCCGACGCGGCGGCCTCTGCGGGGGAGGCGAGGCCGACCATGGCGGCGAGGGGGAGCAGCAGCGCAGTCAGACCCGCGACGGCTCTGGATCTGAACTTTCTCCGGTGCAGGGGGGCTTGGGTGCTCAAGGGGTGCTCCTCGAGTTGCGGACGGACATTCGGGGTGGTCCGTGAACTGCGCACCCTGCGACGGCTCTCCGCAGCGTGTGCGGTGAGAGTAGGAAGGTCTGGACCAATCGTCAATAGGTCCAGACCAAAGCTGTGGCGGGTGGGGAAGGGGGTGGGATCAGATGCGGGCCGGGTTGCGGGTGAGGTGCCGATCGGACGGCGGGTCGGAGGCGGGTCGGAGATGGGCCGGGCGGCGGGTCGGCCGCCGGTCAGATGCCCAACTCCTGTGCCAGTACGGCCGCTTGGACCCGGCTGCGCAGCGCCAGCTTGCCCAGCAGCCGGCTCACATGGGTCTTCACCGTGGCCTCCGCCATGCCGAGCCGGCCCGCGATCTCGGCGTTCGACATCCCCTCACCGATGCATGAAAGCACCTCGCGCTCGCGTCTGGTGAGTGGGTCGAGGATCGCGGGGTCGGGCGCGTCCGCGGATCGTACGGGCTGAGGCGTCGCGAACTCCGCGATCAGCCGGCGGGTGACGGCCGGCGCGATGAGCCCCTCGCCGCGCGCCACTGTGCGCACCGCCTCGAGAAGGTCGTTGGCCTCGGTGTTCTTCAGCAGAAAGCCCGCGGCCCCCGCTCGAAGCGCCCCGAAGACATACTCGTCCAGATCGAACGTGGTCAGCACGAGGACGTCGGCAAGCTGCTCGGCGACCACCAGCCGGGTCGCCGACACCCCGTCAAGCCGCGGCATCTGGACATCCATCAGTACGAGATCCGGGCGCAGTTCGCGGGCGAGCCGTACCGCTTCCTCGCCGTCCGCCGCCTCACCGACCACCTCGATGTCCGGCGCGCTGCGCAGGATGAGGACCAGCCCGGCGCGTACGGCGCTCTGGTCCTCCGCGACCAGTACCCGGATCGTCATGCCTTCCCGTTCCCTTCATCGAGGGGCAGCTCCGCCCGTACCTGCCAGATCCTGGCTCCGTCCGCGGTGGTGACCGGCCCGGAGTCGAAGGTCCCCGCCAGCAGCGCCACGCGCTCGCGCATACCGACCAGACCGGCCCCCGAACCGGGGGCTCGCGGTCCGGGCCCGTCCCCGTACGGGCTGGTGACGCCTACCGTCAGCATCTGCCCGTCCCGGCCGAGCGCGACCGTGATCCCCCCGGGAGAGGCGTGCTTGAGCGCATTGGTCAGGGACTCCTGGATGATGCGGTACGCCGCGAGTTCGACCGGCGCGGGCAGCGGGAAGTTCTCCGCGCGGGTGTCGGTGAGTGTGAACTCCATCCCGCTGGAGGCGCCGTTCGTGCGTGCCTGCTCCAGCAGCGCGTCCACCCCGGAAAGCCTCGGCACGGCGGACGGCTCCGTTCCGCCGCCGCTGTCCCGCAGCAGCCCGATCAGCCGCCGCATCTCGGCGAGGCCGTCGACGCTGTTCTCGCGGATGACGCCGAGAGCGTCGCGGGAGGTCTTCGGATCGTCGATGGAGAGCGCGGCCGTGGAATGGATGGCGATCGCCGAAAGGTGATTGGCGACCATGTCGTGCAGCTCGCGGGCCATCCGGGCGCGCTCGGCAGTCACCGCCTGGGTGCGGTCGATCTCGGCGAGCAGTGCGGTCTGCTCGGCGCGCAGCCGGGCCGCCTCGGCGGCGTCACGGTGGGTGCGTACGCTCACGCCGGTCCAGGCGGGGGCCACCGTGACCACCGCGAAGAGCAGACCGAGCAGCACGGCCTGCGCATCCTGGAAGACGACAAGTGCGGTGACGGTGACGGCGGCGGTGGCCACCATGGAGACGGCGGGGATACGGCGAGCGGCGGCCGGAGTGCCGTAGAGGACCGCCGCGTACACCAGGTCCGTGAACAGCGCGATCGTGGCGACGTTCCCGGCGGTGAACGGGTCGGCCAGCATCGCCAGGCAGCCGATCGTCAGCGCGGTGTTCGGCATCGTCCGGCGCAGCAGCCCCGCCCCGCTCATCACCGCGAGCGGCAGCAGCGCGAGCGCGCGCGGGTCGAAACCGTGCCCCCCACGGCTGTCCAGGCCCAGCGACCAGAGCAGCAGGCCGCCGAGGAAGCCGGCCACGGCGATGAGCACATCGTCGCGGTGGGGGCGGGGGAGAGCGGTCACAGACCCATCAAACACGGCGGGCGGCACGCGGGCCTCCACGTCGCGGGTGAAGGCCGACTACATCGAAGGATGCAGTGCCACTTCGTCACTGCCGACGACGAATCCCCGCCGTACGGACGGAAGTGTGGGGCCACAAGGAAGGGAGAGTGCTGTGATCGTCACGCTGATCGTGATCTGCGAGGTCGGCTTCTGGGTGCTGCTGGCCGCCGGACTGGCCCTGCGCTACCTGGCGAAGATGCCACTTCTGGGCGCTGCCGTGCTGCTCTGCGAGCCGCTGCTGGAGGTCGTCCTGCTGGTCGTGACGGCGATCGACCTCAAGAACGGCGCCGCACCGGACTGGAAGCACGGACTCGCCGCGGTCTACATCGGTTTCACCGTGGGTCTGGGCCACCAGACGATCAAATGGGTCGACGCCCGGGTCGCGCACCGCTTCGCCGGCGGCCCGCCGCCCGTGAAGCCGCCGAAGTACGGCACCGCTCGCATGATCCACGAGTGGCGGACGGCCATCCGCTGGACCGTCGCCGCGGTGGTCGCCATGGGCCTGCTGCAGGCCGCGATCTGGTACGTCGGCGGCGACGGCGACGTCGGTTCGCTGCGCATGTGGCAGCAGAAGATGCTCTTCGTCATCGGCATCAACGTGATCATCGCCGGGAGCTACACGCTCTTCCCGAAGAAGGCCCCGGTGGCGGAGCGCGAACGGGTCCGCGTCGAGCGCTAGGAAACTCAAGCCTCGCCGGCGTGTGCGGCACGGGTCCCGGGGCGGCGCCCCGGGACAGTGGCCTACCGCTCGCCGCCGGGCACCCAGAGCACGTCCCCGACCTCCTTGTTCGCGGTCCTCGCCAGGATGAACAGGAGGTCGGAGAGGCGGTTGAGATACGTGGCCGTCAGCGGGTTCATGATGTCGCCGTGCACCTCCAGCGCCGCCCAGGTCGAGCGCTCCGCGCGCCGTACCACCGTGCAGGCCTGGTGCAGCAGCGCCGCCCCCCGCGTACCGCCCGGCAGGATGAAGCTGCGCAGCTTCTCCAGCTCCTCGTTGAAGCGGTCGCAGTCCGCCTCCAGCTTGTCGATGTAGAACTGCTCGACCCGCAGCGGCGGATACTCCGGCTCCTCGACCACGGGGGTGCACAAATCCGCGCCCACGTCGAAGAGGTCGTTCTGGACGCGGACAAGGACCTGTACGACCTCCGCGTCCAGCTGTCCCAGCGCGATGGCCGTGCCCAGGGCGGCATTGGCCTCGTTGGCGTCGGCGTACGCCGCGATCCGTAGATCGGTCTTGACCGTCCGGCTCATATCGCCGAGGGCCGTCGTGCCCTGGTCGCCGGTGCGGGTGTAGATGCGCGTGAGGTTGACCATGCGACCAGCCTAGTTACGCGCCTGCCCTGCGGAAGGCACGTGTGCCGACCGTCACGGACCCGAGCACGAAGGCGACCGCCATGAGTACGCCGTACAGCATCGCCGTACTCGCGTAGTCGCCCGCATATCCGGCCCGCACCGCGTCCACCGGATAGCGGAACGGCATGAAGTGTCGACAGCCTCAGCGCCGGCGCGTACGAGAGCGAGGCCGGCGCGACGGCCAGTACGGCCCCGAGGACGAAGCCGATGAGATCGGGTCGTGTCCCCGCGAGGAGACCGGCGCGGACCCCGCCGATCAGCTGCCGACGCTGATCACCGGTCAGCTCTGCTGGGTGCAGACCACTCTGCTCGGGGTGATCGGCCGGGAGATGGTGGCCGGCCGTAAACCCGACGAGGTCTCCCGCGAGTCCCTGGACCTCCTCGACGACATGGAGGACGTGCCGGGGGAGAAGGTGCTCAAGTACGCGGTCCGGGAAGCCTGATCGGCCGTACCAGTGTGATGTCCGTCATTCGAGACGTGACGCGTATCTCTTCACCGCCACACGGCCCCTCACGGGCGCTAACCTCCCGCAGAGAGTCCACATGTAAACGGGTGTTAAGGAGTGCCGCAGTGGCCAGGAAGCTCGCCGTCATCGGGGCCGGACTCATGGGGTCCGGTATCGCGCAGGTCTCGGCCCAGGCGGGCTGGGAGGTCGTGCTGCGTGATGTCACCGACGCGGCCCTGACCCGCGGCAGGGACGGCATCAAGGCCTCGTACGACAAGTTCGTCTCCAAGGGCAAGCTGGAAGCGGCCGACGCCGACGCGGCGTTGGCGCGTATCACGACCACCACCGACCTGGATGCCGTCGCCGACGCGGACATCGTCGTCGAGGCGGTCTTCGAGAAGCTCGAGATCAAGCACGAGATCTTCCGTACGCTCGACAAGCTCGTACGGGACGACGCCGTCCTCGCCTCCAACACCTCCGCCATCCCGATCACGAAGATCGCGGCAGTGACGGAGCGTCCGGAGCGGGTCGTCGGCGCGCACTTCTTCTCGCCCGTCCCGATGATGCAGCTGTGCGAACTGGTGCGCGGCTACAAGACCAGCGACGAAACGCTCGCCACCACGCGGGAGTTCGCCGAGTCGGTCGGCAAGACCTGCATCGTCGTCAACCGCGATGTCGCAGGCTTCGTCACGACGCGCCTGATCTCGGCGCTCATCGTCGAGGCCGCGAAGCTGTACGAATCGGGCGTAGCGTCCGCCGAGGACATCGACATCGCCTGCAAGTTGGGCTTCGGCCACGCCATGGGGCCGCTCGCCACCGCCGACCTCACCGGCGTGGACATCCTGCTGCACGCCACGAGCAACATCTACACCGAGTCCCAGGACGAGAAGTTCGCGCCGCCGGAGCTGATGCGCCGGATGGTGGATGCCGGTGACATCGGCCGCAAGAGCGGGCAGGGCTTCTACAAGCACTGACCCTCATCGACCGTTTTGGTATCACCCGTCGGGGTGAATTCGGTATCGGTTCGCTCACAAGCAGCAACCGCTCTGCCCGTGCGGCAGTCAGTTGTTGCAAGACGGAACAAGACAGAAGCAGACAGTCAGCACAGACAGACACAGGGCATGAAGCACTCTCGGGGAGCGCATATGCACATCAGGGGCGACCACGCCGAGCTGGTCGTCGGGGGCCGCCTCGACGTCCGCAGCGCGGCGGACGCCCGTACGGTCCTGCACTCGGCCGTCGACAGCGGAGCCGGCGACCTGGTGCTCGACCTGACCGATCTCGACTCCTGGGACGCCACCGGGCTCGGGGTCATCATGGGCGCACACCGCCGGGCCGGCCGGTGCGGCCGCCGACTGGTGCTGCGCGGAGTCCCCCCGCAGATGCAGCGACTACTGGTGGCCACCCGGCTGCATCGCATCCTTGCCATCGAAGGCGGCATCGCGGCCGAAACGCTTCCTCGGGTGTGAACCGTTATGACGCTCGCAATCCTCACGAGACTGTGACGTCACGGGCGGGTCGGCACCCCCCTGGTGCATAGATACTGAGCGAAGGTCTAAGGTTCGGTCGCCCGCCGTTTCGACGTACCCATGCGGTGGGCACCGGACCGAAGCTACAGCGGGGCGTGCAGAAAGCCGGGAGGGACACATCCGCACGCGGCTCCGCCTCCAGGAATTCAAATGATCTTGGCGGGGACGAAGCTAAGCGAAGCGCATCTGGGGGGCTTGGACCATGGACAACGACACTTTCGGCGAGGGCGCGGGCCAGGCCCGCACGCCGCGCGACGCCAGCACGCCGGACTTCGGACAGTCCGCGCCGACGCTCGCCCGTACCGTCCAACTCGTCTCGGGCGACTTTCTGCTCACCGTCAATCCCGTCGACGGCAGCGAGATCGAGCCCTGCCCGCCGGGTGAGCGGCCCGCGTCGCCGGCCCGGCACACCGCCGCCGAACGCACCGAGCTGCAGCGCGCGGCGCAGCCGCCCCTACCGGCAGGGCCTCCCGCCCCGCGGCTCCCGTTGCTGGAGCGCGACGAGGAGCGCCGGCGGCTGGTACGGCTGCTGGGCCGCGGCCGCTCGGTGCGGCTCACCGGCCCCGCGGGCTCCGGACGCAGCGCACTGCTCGACACCGTCGCGGAGGAGTGTGCGGATCTCGCGCCCGACGGCGTCGTACGCCTCAGCGGCCACAACCGCACCCCCACCGAGCTGCTGTACGCGCTCTACGCCGTCGTCCACAAGGCTCCTCGGCACCGGCCCGACCAGGCCGGGCTGCTCGAGCGTGTCCGTGACATCGGTGCGATCGTCCTCCTCGACGACCTGGAGTTCGGTGGCGCCGCGCTCGGCGAGCTGCTGGACGCCGCACCCGAATGCGCCTTCCTGGTCGCCGCCACACCCGACGTCGCCGCGCCCGCCGCGGACTCACACCTCGAAGAGGTCTTCCTCGGCGGTCTCGGCCGCAGCGCCTCGCTGGAGCTGCTGCAGCGCGCCGTGGAACGGCCGCTCACCGAGGACGAGGCGAACTGGGCGGGCGACCTCTGGTTCGAGTCCGAGGGCCTGCCGCTGCGCTTCGTACAGGCGGGCGCGCTGCTGCGGCAGTGCGACGCCCTGCGTGCCGACCCGGAGGACTTCGACCCGTACACGCCCGCCGAGCGCGTCGAGGGGGGCGACGTACCGCTGCCGAGCCTGGCGGAGGGTGCCGCGCCCGCCGCGCTGCTCGCCTCCCGGCTGAGCAAGTCCGCCCGCCAGACCCTGCGTTTCGCCGTCGCACTCGGCGGCGAGGTCCCGCACCAGGCGCACCTGCCGGCACTTGTCGGGGACACACACGCGGACGCCGCCATCGGCGAGCTGATGAGCTGCGGGCTGCTCACCCCGGTGGGCGCGCGCTACCGGCTGGCGGCCGGTGTGATCGCGCAGCTGACGGAGAAGGGTTACGCGAGTGACGCGGCGGCTCACGCCCACACCGCCGCCCAGCACTACGCCTGGTGGGCCGGGCATCCCTCGGTGACGCCCGAGCGGGCCGTGGCCGAGGCGGACGCCGTACTCGCGGCGCTGACCGCGCTCGTGCCCGGCCAGGAGTCCGGACACCCCAGCACGGCCGTGCTGCTGGCCCGCAGCGCCGCGCCCGCCTTCGCGGCCGGGCAGCACTGGAGCGCCTGGGAGCGGGCCCTGCGGGTCGGCTCGGAAGCGGCCCGGCTGGCGGGTGAAGTGGCCGAAGAGGCGTACTTCCACCATGAACTGGGCGTTCTGGCGCTCTGCAACGGCAGCCTGGAGCGGGCGCGCGCCGAGCTGGAGGCCTCGATCGGCATGCGCGGGGCGCTCGCCGACAAGCGCGGCACCGTCGCGGGTCGCAGGGCGCTGGCGCTTGTTGCGGACCGCGCGGGCGGCCCGGTGCCCGGCGGACGCACCCCGGCGGGCGAGGAGGTGCCGGCCGCGCGCTACGAGGAGTCGGCGTCGCCGCCCGGAGGCGTACCGGCAGCCGTGCCGCTCTCGCGGCTGGGACAGGTCTCGGGACCGGGTTCTGTGGGTCTGCGGAAGTCCGCGGACGAGCCTGCGGCGACTGTGTCGCGGCGCGAGAGGCCCGCGGGCGGCACATGGCCGGGCCGCGGCCGTTCGCTCCTCGGCGGTGCCCGGCGCAACCTCGTTGCCGCGGGGGCGGGCGCGCTGCTCGCCGCCGTGCTCGGCACGGTGGTGACGCTCGGCGCGACCTCCGACAACAACGATGCCCCTGGCAACAAGGTCAGGAACGGCCAGTCCGCGAACGAGGACGACTCGCAGAACGGCCTGGACGCGGACGAGCCGGCCGACGGCTCCACCAAGAGCCCCGGCGGCGGGGGCGGCGACCCGAAGGACCCGGACAAGGTGACGCCGGGCGCGACCTCTTCATCGGGTGCGCAGTCCACGCCGGGCGGGAAGCCGTCGTCGAGTTCGGCGACGCCGGAGGGCAGGCCGTCGACGTCGGGCAAGCCCCCGACGAGGCCGACGACGAAGCCGACCCCTTCATCGTCGAGCCACCCCACTCCGTCCCCCTCCTCGCCTTCGAGCACGCCGTCCACTACTCCGTCCACCACGCCGACGCCCACCCCGTCGACACCGGACTCGGCCAGCGCCCCCGTCACGAACAGCAGCGCCCCCGGGTCGTCCGCGTCGTCCGAACCGTCCGGCTCCACCGCCGGCTCGCCGGTGATCTGACCTTCAGTTGATGCAGCACGGCCCCGGACGGCATTGCCGCCCGGGGCCGTACTCACGCACTCTTCTCGTGACGGTCAGAACAACCTGAGCTTGTCGTCGTCGATCCCGCGCAGCGCGTTGTAGTCGAGCACCACACACCCGATCCCGCGGTCCGTCGCCAGCACCCGCGCCTGCGGTTTGATCTCCTGCGCCGCGAACACGCCCTTCACCGGCGCCAGATGCGGGTCCCGGTTCAGCAGCTCCAGATAGCGCGTGAGCTGTTCCACGCCGTCGATCTCACCGCGCCGCTTGATCTCCACCGCCACCGTCGCGCCGTCCGAGTCCCGGCACAGGATGTCCACCGGGCCGATGGCCGTGGGGTATTCGCGCCGGATCAGGCTGTAGCCCTTGCCCAGTGTCTCGATGCGGTCGGCGAGCAGCTCCTGCAAGTGGGCTTCCACGCCGTCCTTGATGAGGCCGGGGTCCACACCGAGCTCGTGCGACGAGTCATGGAGGATTTCCTCCATCGTAATGATCAGTTTCTCGCCCGCTTTGTTCACGACGGTCCACACACTGTCGTCGCCCTCCTTCAGAGTGCAGGGAGGGGACATCCAGTTCAGTGGTTTGTACGCCCTGTCATCCGCATGGATGGAGACGCTGCCGTCTGCCTTGACCAGGATCAGACGGGGGGCGGAGGGCAGGTGGGCGGTGAGCCGGCCGGCGTAGTCCACGGAGCAGCGGGCGATGACAAGACGCATGGTCGGCAACGCTACTCGACGGAAGCAGTTGCGCGCGATTCGCCCCCGGAAGCCCCCTTCGTTATTTGGCCGGTTGTGTTCCCAATCTCCTGGTGCCCTCCGGTCAGCGCACTTACCGTGGAAGCAGGAGGTTGTCGGTCGTGCACTCTGCGTCGTCGTACGTCGTTCGTGCGACGCCGTCGTCCGGTGTCCTCCTTCCCTGCCCGTAAGGCCCCGTTCATCGGGGCCGCGAGAGGAGAACCCATGTCGCTCGACGTCTCACCGGCGCTGTTGGAACAGGCCGAGCGAGGCGAGGTCGACGAAGCTGTCTTCGTCGACTGCGTCCGGACCTCCCTGCCCTTCGCATGGGAGATGATCAGTTCTCTGGTGGCTCAGCTGAAGGTGGACGGCGGCGACTTCGCCGACAACCAGACGCCCCCGCCGGACGAGCAGGCACGTGGTCAGCTGCTGCGCGCACTCGCGAGTGACGCTATTCGCGGTGCTCTGCAGCGGCACTTCGGAGTGCGCCTGGCATTCCAGAACTGCCACCGCGTAGCGGTGTTCCCGCTGGACTCCTCGGTTGACGAGCGGCTCGCCCGCTTCACCTCCGTCCGGGCCCAGTTGCTCAACCAGTCGCCCGGACTCCGCGACTGCTGAAGTCTTTTGCTGCCGCTCCGCATTGCGGGAGGTGCTACTGGTGTCGGAGCGGCAGCACCTCCCGTACGGCTGACTCAGACAAGCAGCGACAGGACCTCTGTGCCAAGACGCCGCACATTCTCCTCCGTGGCCGCCAGATCGCCCGAGCCCTCGGCCAGCAGCGCGAAGCGCGTGATGCCGGTACGTTCGGCGGTGGCCGCGATCCGGTCCGCCGCGAGTCGTGGCGGACCCACCGGGTGCAGCCCGCACAGCAGTTCCGTGTATCCCACGGGGTCCCGCATCGCGCGGCGCCGGCCGTCGACGGTCACATGGGCGTCCAGCCCCTGTTTGAGCCAGCCGGGCATCGCCTTCACCAGAGTCTCCGTGGCCTCGGCCCGGCGGTCCGCGATCTGGGCCACTCCGGCCGACACGTGTCCGGCGTCCTCGACCTCCTCGGGAGAGCGGCCCGCGGCGAGCGCGTGCGTACGCCAGAGGGCGACCATCTCCGCCTTCTCCTCGTCGTCGCAGTGCATCCCGAGCAGCATCGGCAGCCCGCGTTCGGCGGCGAGCTGCACGCTCTTGGGGGACGTACAGGCGACGATCACTTCGGGGCCCTCGGGCGGGCCGCCGATCAGCTCGTCCGGCCTGGGGACGACCGGGACTTCACGGAAGGTGAATCGTTCCCCGTTGGTGGCGACCCGGGGCTCGCGCAGCCAGCGCAGCAGCAGGTCCAGGGATTCGGGAAAGCCCTTCTCGTACGCGTCCAGGCCCGAGCCGAAGACCTCCAGATCGACCCAGGGCCCGCCCCTTCCCACCCCGAGGGAGAATCTCCCGCCGGTGGTGAGGTGCAGCAGTGCCGCCTGCTCACCCAGCGCCACCGGATGGGCGCTCGGCAGCACGCTCACCGCAGTGCCGACCCGGATCCGCCGGGTGCGGCCGAGCAGCAGCGCGGCGAGTGTCACGGCCGAGGGGCACACGCCGTACGACACGAAATGGTGCTCGGCCAACCAGACGGAATCCAGGCCGGACTCCTCCGCGACCTCGGCGGACCGCACGGCCCGGTGCAGTGCCTCCCCCTGCCCCTGGCCCGGGAATTGGGCCGCCAGTACAAACGTTCCCACGCGCATCGCCTTTTGCCTCCTTGCGGCCGACGCGTCACTCCCCCTACTGGCAACAACGTCTGACACGTGCCATAGGCACGGCCCATCGTGAAGTTGTTGCGATTTTCCGGTAACTGGCCCCTATGGGTGCCACGGTCTCACGCCGTACAGGGCATGTACCCCGGACTGTGGACCGTAGGCTGGAAGAGGAACTGTCCGGACTTGCCCCATGAGGTGTCACGTGTCCCCGCGCCGCAACCGCCCCCGAGGCGGCGAGAAGCCGACCGAGCAAACCAGCGAGCCGGGCGAGAGGTACGGCGGCCTCGGGCGGAGCGAGTCCTGGCAGGGCGAGGAGTGGTCGGTGCGCCATGTGGCCGGCGCAAGTGCCGCGGGCAAGCGGTACCGCTGCCCCGGCTGCGATCAGGAGATCCCGTCCGGGATGCCGCATGTGGTTGCCTGGCCCGAGCACGGCGGCGTCGACGACCGGCGGCACTGGCACAAGGCGTGCTGGAACGCGAAGGACCGCCGCACCACGCGGGTGCAGCGGTCCCGTAACGCGCCGAAGTACTGAGGCCGTTACACGTCGCGTGTGCTGAGCGAGGCGTATGCGCCGGCCAGCGCGACCGCCGTCACGCCGAGCGCGATCCACAGCGGGTCCCAGCCGGCCGGGCCCGACTCGGTCACGGCGGTGTCGTAGAGCACGCCGATCTGATTCGGGATGGAGTACTCGAAGAGTGCCTGCTGCAGATCCCGCAGCGAATCCGAGAACATGAACATGGCCAGCACCAGCGGCAGCAGCACCACACCGATCATGATGGTGATCGCGCCCGCCGAGTGGCGGATCAGGGTGCCGACGGCGAGCGACAGCAGACCGAGCGTCGCGATATAGAGGCCGACGCCCACCGTGGCGCGGAACCACTCCTCGCCGGTGGACGAGCCCTGGCCCACGATCGCGATCTGCAGCGCGCCGACGAGCGCGGTGATCACCGTGGTGAGCGCGAAGACGAGCAGGAAGAAGACGATCGCCTTGGCGGTCAGCACCCGGGCCCGGCTCGGGCACGCGGTGAGCGTGGTCCTGATCATGCCGGTGCCGTACTCGGACGCGATGGTCAGCACGCCCAGCGTGATCACACAGATGCTGCCGAGCAGTACGCCGAAGAAGCCGAGCGAGAGGATCGACTGATCGCCCAGATCGGCGTCCGAGGCGGAGACGGCCACCGCCGAGAGCGCGCCGATGCCGACCATCAGCACGATCATGACGCCGAGCGTCCACATCGTGGAACGCACGGACCGGATCTTGGTCCATTCGGAGGCGAGCGCGTCGCCGAGGTTGGCGCTGCGCACCGGAATCGGCGAGGAGTACGCGGCGGCGGGTGCGCCCTGCTGCTGGTACGGGGTGGTCATCGGCGGTCCTCGGGCTTGGTCAGGTCGGCGGGCGCGGCAGCGGCCGGGGGCACGACGGGCGGAGCTGCGGGGGTTGAAGGAGCGGCGGGCGCGGCAGGGGCCACGGGGGCTCCGGGGGCTCCGGGGGCTCCGGGGGCTCCGGCGTAAGGGTTCTGGCCGGGCTGGGGCGGCGGCGGGGCGTACCAGCCCTGCTGCGGCACCTCGGGAATCTGCTGCGGCGGCGGGAAGTAGCCCATCGGCTGCTGCTGCATCAGCCCCGACTTCTCGTCCGCCGTCGAGCGGTAGTCGACAGCGCCCTGCGTCATCCGCATGTACGCCTCCTCCAGCGAGGCCTGGTGCGGCGACAGCTCCCACAGGCGTACGTCCGCGGTGTGCGCCAGATCGCTGATCTGCGGCAGTGGCAGCCCGGTGACCCGCAGCGCGCCGTCCGGCTCCGACATGACCTGCCCGCCGGCCTCGGTCAGCGCCGCGGACAGCTTCTCGCGCTGCTGCGGATCGGTCTGCGGCGTCCGCACCCGCGCGAAGTCCGCGGAGTTGTGCGAGATGAAGTCCTTGACGCTCATGTCTGCGAGCAGCTGCCCGCGGCCGATCACGATCAACTGGTCGGCGGTGAGCGCCATTTCGCTCATCAGGTGCGAGGAGACGAAGACGGTACGGCCCTCGGAGGCCAGCTGCTTCATCAGATTGCGGACCCAGAGGATGCCCTCCGGGTCCAGGCCGTTGACCGGCTCGTCGAAGAGCAGCACCTGCGGGTCGCCGAGCAGCGCGGCCGCGATGCCGAGCCGCTGGCCCATACCGAGCGAGAAGCCCTTGGAGCGCTTCTTCGCGACTTCCTGGAGACCGACGACACCGAGCACTTCGTCCACCCGGCGGGCCGGGATGCCGGAGAGCTGCGCCAGCGAGAGCAGGTGGTTGCGCGCGCTGCGGCCGCCGTGCACCGCCTTGGCGTCGAGGAGCGCACCGACCTGGCGGGGCGCGTTCGGCAGCTGTCGGAAGGTGCGGCCGCCGATGGTCACATGGCCTTCGGTCGGCTGGTCGAGCCCGAGGATCATGCGCATCGTGGTCGACTTGCCGGCGCCGTTGGGGCCGAGGAACCCGGTGACGGCGCCGGGCCGTACCTGGAAGGAAAGGTTGTACACGGCCGTCTTGGCGCCATAGCGCTTTGTCAGGCCGACTGCCTCGATCATTCTCCAGCCCCATCGACTTTCGGGTCGTCGGGGCCCAGGCCATCCGGCCGCACGCCCCCGTAAGAGTTAGGAGGATAACGGTGCCTTGACGGTTCCGGCCAAGCCGTAACGCTATGGTGTCGGCTTTGCCTACGCGTCCCGTTTCTTGAGCACCAGATAACCGCCAAGCAGCGCCGCGATCACCCAGAGGACCATGATCCCCAGCCCGCCCCACGGCCCGTACGGAGCGGTGTCGCTGCCCATGGCGTCCGGCACCACCTGCATGATCTTGGAGCCGGCCTGGTCGGGGAAGTAGCGGGCGACCGTCTTCGCCTTCGGCACGGACGCGAGGATCTGCGAGACCAGGAAGAAGAACGGCATCAGGATGCCGAGCGAGAGCATCGAGCTGCGCAGCATCGTCGCCACGCCCATAGAGAAGAGCGCGATCAACCCCATGTAGAGCCCGCCGCCGACGACCGCGCGCAGCACATGGTCCGCGCCGATGTCCGTACGGAGGTCGCCCAGCAGCGCCTGGCCCAGGAAGAAGGTGAGAAAGCTGGTCGCCAGGCCGACCACCAGCGCCAGCACCGTGGCCACCGTGATCTTGCTGAACATGAAGGTGGCGCGCTGCGGTACGGCGGCGAGCGAGGTACGGATCATGCCGGAGCTGTACTCCGTACCGACCACCAGAACCCCGAAGACCACCATCGCGAGCTGGCCCAGGATCATCCCGGAGAAGCTGATGAAGGTCGGGTCGAAGGTGATTTGCTCCTCCCGCGGCAGATCGTCGAACGTCGACTTCAGCAGCGCGCTGAGCGCGGCGCCCATCGCGACAGTGACGACGAGCGCGCTCACCAGTGTCCAGGTGGTCGAGGAGACCGTACGGATCTTGGTCCACTCGGACTGCAGAACGGCGGGTACCGAGGCCATGGGTCAGGCTCCCTTGCTGCTCTGGTAGCTATGGCCCCACTGGAGACCCGGCTGCTGGACCGGCGGCGGCGCTCCCTCGTCCGTCGAGTGCGCGTGGTACTCGACCGAGCCCGCCGTCATCTGCATGAAGGCCTCCTCCAGCGAGGCACGATGGGAGCTCAGTTCATGCAGAACGAGCTGATGCCGGGCGGCCAGCTCACCGAGCTGCGCGGTGGTCGCGCCGTCGACCTCCAGCATGCCATTGCCCGACTCGACCGGAATGAACCCCGACTCGTGCAGCACATCGCGCAGCCTCTCCTGCTGCGGCGAACGCAGCCGCACATAACTGCGGGAGTTGTTGTGAATGAAATCTGCCATTGATGTGTCGGCCAGAAGTCGCCCCTGCCCAATCACGATCAAGTGGTCGGCGGTCAGGGCCATTTCGCTCATCAGATGCGAGGAGACGAAGATCGTCCGACCTTCCAGGGCAAGAGTCCTCATCAGATTGCGGATCCAGTGAATTCCTTCGGGGTCCAGACCATTGACAGGTTCGTCGAACATCAGGATCTCCGGATCGCCCAGCAGCGCAGAGGCGATTCCCAGCCGTTGGCTCATACCGAGCGAGAAGCCCTTGGACTTCTTCTTCGCCACCGGGGTCAGTCCGACGGTGTCCAGTACCTCGGCGACCCGCGAGGTGGGGATACGGTTCGACTGGGCGAGACAGAGAAGGTTGTTGTACGCGCTCCGCCCGCCCTGCATCGCCTTGGCGTCCAGCAGCGCGCCGATGTACTTCAGCGGCTCCTCGAGGTCGCGGTAGTGCTTGCCGTCGATCCGCACCGAGCCACTGGTCGGGTTGTCGAGATCGAGCATCATGCGCATCGTCGTCGACTTGCCCGCGCCGTTCGGGCCGAGGAAGCCTGTCACCACACCTGGTCTCACCCGGAACGACAGATGGTCGACCGCGGTGGTGCTGCCGAAGCGCTTGGTGAGGCCCTCGAGCTCAATCATGCGGCCACGCTAAAGGCGCGCAAAGCCCCCCGCCACCGGAGTGGCAGGGGGCTTGACGGGTCCTTCCGGACTATGCGGCGTACCCGATGAACGAGTGCGTACTCAGCGGGACTGCTGGGCCGGGACGCCGCGGGAGATCGGCTCGTCGTCGGCGGGGGCGCCGGTGGCGGCCACGGCCGCACCGGTCAGCGTGGCCAGCATCTCGCGGACGTTGGTCAGCTGCGCGTTGATCGAGTCACGGCGGTTGGTGAGCGCCGCCAGCTCGCGCTCCGATTCGCTGCGGATCCGGTCGGCCTTGGCGTTCGCGTCGGCCACGATGTCCTCGGCCTGGCGCTGCGCGGTCTCCACCGTCTGACGGGCCCGGCGCTCCGCGTCCGTACGCAGCTTCTCGGCCTCCAGTCGCAGCTGCTCGGCGCGGTGCTCGATCTCCGCCAGGCGCTTCTCCGCCTTCGCCTGACGCGAGGCCAGGTCGCGCTCCGACTGCTCGCGGCGCTTGGCGAGGTTCGTCTCGAAGTCCGCGGCGGCCTGGGCGGCCTTGGCGCGGGTCTCCTCGAAGAGAGCGTCCGCCTCCTCGCGCTTGGACTGCGCGTCCTTCTGCGCTTCGCTGCGCAGTGTAGAGGCGTCGCTCTTCGCCTTCTCGACGATACGGACGCCCTCGTCCTCGGCCTTCGCCTTGCGCTCCGAGGCGAACGACTCGGCGTCGTTGCGCACCTGCTGGGCGGCGGACTCGGCGAGCTCACGGTGCTGCTCGGCCGCGCGACGGGCCTCCTCGCGCAGGTCCTTCGCCTCCTCCTCGGCGAGACGGAGGATCTTCTCGACGCGCGCACCGAGACCGGCGTACGACGGCTCTGCGTCGCTGACCTGGGCCTGGGCGTTCTGCGTCTCGAGGTGGAGCTCCTCGATGCGCTTTTCCAGAGAGGTGATTCGGGCCAGAGCACTGTCACGGTCGGCGACGAGTTTGGTAATGCGGTCGTCCACCTGACCGCGGTCGTAACCACGCCGCACGAGCTCGAAGCCGAAGGGGGAGGATGTGTCGCTCATGGGGTTCCTGTCGAATGAGACCGGTGAGGTGATAGGGGGAATCCTAGGGGCCGAAGCGGCGTGTCATCGAGCGGATGCCCGTTTGGACTGGAGAATGTCCAGCCTTTTGAGTGGCTAGGCCTCGGCTGACTTGCCACTCGAACGTGTAACCCCTGCTGTCGCGCCCGCTTTGACGCCATTCTCCTTGTTGCTCCCGGATGGCGCTTCGAACGACTCCAATGCTTCGAGTACATCCTGGACACGGGAAATCTCCGCCTGAATGTCCTCGCGGCGGCGCACCAGCACATCGAGCTCCCGCTTGCCCTCCGTCACTGTCTGTTCGGCCTCGGCCTCGGACTCCGCCTTGAGCCGCTCGGCCTCCCGGAACACCTCGGCCTTCTTCTGCTCGGCCTCCTTGAGGAGCCCCTCCGCCTTCCGCACCGCGGCGATCCGGACCTTGCTGGCCTCCGAATTGGCCTCGGACACCAGCTCCTTGGCCTTCGCCTCGGCCTCGGCCTGTTGCTCGGTCGCGGCCTTCACCAGCTTGTCGACGCGCTCGCCGGCCGACTTCAGCTGCTCCGCGGTCTCACGGCGGGCGCGCTCGTGCAGCTCCTCGATCTCGGCCTCGACCCGGGCCCGCAGCTCCTCGCCCCGTTCCCTTATGGCGGCGGCGTCCCGGCGCGCGCCGACCAGCAGCTCGTCGGCGTCCGTACGGGCCTTCTCCACCCGGGAGTTGCCGTCGACGGTTGCCTCGGCGATCACCCGCTCGGCCTCCTTGCGGGCAGCGCCCACCATCGTGTCGGCCTGCGCCTCGGCCTCGGTGGCCGCGCGCAGCGCCTCCTCCTGGGCCTTGTTGATGAGCTGGTCGGCCTGCTCTGCGGCGTCGGCACGGCGCTTGGCCGCGGCTTCGCGCGCCTCGTCCACCGTCCGGTCCGCCTCCGCCCTGGCCTCCGTACGCATCAGCTCCGCCGCCGCCTCGGCGTCCGCCTTGATCTTCCGGGCCTCGGACTTGATGCGCTCGGCGGCCTGCTGGGCGGAGCCCACCGTCTCGGCGGCCTCGGCGCGCAGCCGCTCCGCCTCACCGCTCGCCTCGGAGATCAGCTGGTCGGCCTGGGCGGCCGCGTCACCGCGGCGCTTGTCGGCGGCCTGACGCGCCTCGTCCAGGATCTGCTCGCCGTCGGCACGGATCCCGGCGTGCAGCCGCTCCGCCTCGGCCTCGGCCTGCACCTTGATCTGCTCGGCATCGGCGCGCAGCCGGGCCGCGGCCGCCTCGGCGCCGGACAGCGTCTCCGCCGCCTCGGTGCGCAGCAGCTCGCTCTCGCTCGTCGCCTCGCTGATGAGCCGGTCGGCCTGGGCGGCGGCGTCGGAGCGGATGCGGTTGGCGTCCTCGCGGGCCTCGCCGCGGGCGCGCGAGGCGTCCTGCTCGGCGGAGGCGAGAGCGTCCGTCGCCTCGGTACGCACCCGCTGCGCGTACTCGGCGGTGTCGGCGCGCAGCCGGTCGGACTCGGTGATGGCTTCCCCGACGGTCCGCTCCGCGAGCGCATTGGCGGCCTCGGTCTCCTCCTGGGCCCTGGCCCGCAGCCTGGCCGCGTCCTCGGCGGCCCGCTCGCGCTCGGCGTACGCGTCGGCGCGGACCCGGTCCGCCTCCTCCTGCGCCTCGGTCCTGGTGCGGTCCGCGGAGTGCTCGGCGGCCGAGCGCAGCCCGGCGATCTCCTGCTCGGCCTGATCATGGAGGCCGTTGACGGAGTCCCGAACCTGCTGGGCGGTCTGCTCGGCGGCGGACACCATCTCGGTGGCGCGCCGGTCGGCCTCCTCGACCAGCCGATGCGCCTCGGTCTGCGCCTCCTCGACCCGCTTGCGGGCCGAGGCCAGCAGCTCCTCGCTCTGCTCGCGGGCCCGGTCGCGCTCCTGGTTCGCCTCGCTGCGCGCCGAGTCGAGGATCTCCTCGGCCTCCCGGCGGCGGCGGTTGGCCTCCTCCTGGGCGGCGGCGAGCGCCTCGGCTGCCTCGACGCCCACCCGCTCCGCGGCGGCGGCGGCCTCGGCCCGCAGCCGGTCGGCGCTCTCCTGCGCCTCGGTCTTGAGCCGCTCCGCCTCGGTGGCGGCATCGGTGCGCAGCCGTACCGCGACGTTCTCGGCCTCGGCGCGGGTGGCCGATGCGTCGGCGGCGGCGTCGTTGCGCAGCCGCTCGGCCTCCTGCTCCGCCTGCGCCTGGAGCGTGCGGATCCGCTCGGCGGCCTCGCCACGCAGCCGCTCGGTCTCCTCCGCGGCCTCGCGGCGGATCCGCTCGCCCTCGCCGCGGGAGTCGCTCAGGCCCTGCTCGGCGGCGGCGAGACGCGACTCGGCCTCGGTGTGCAGCCGGGTCAGCTCGTCCGCGGCCTCGGCCTGCCGGGCCGCGATGGCGCGCTCGGTCTCCTCGCGCAGATCGGCGGCCGCCTGCTCGGCCGCGGACTTGACGCCCTCGGACTGTTCCTCGGCCTCGGCGCGCAGCCGCTCGGCCTCGGCGCGGGTGCGCTCCAGGGTCTCCTCGGCCTGCTTGCGCAGTGTGGTGGCGCGCTCGATCGCTTCCGTACGGACACGCTGGCTGTCGGTGGTCGCCGCGGTGCGCATTTCGTCGGCGTCGGTCCGCGCCTTGGTCAGCAGCTCCTCGGCGGTGCTCGCCGCCTCCTCGATCTGCTGCACGGCCTCGCGGCGGGCCTCGCCGCGGATCCGCTCGCCCTCGGCGACCGCCTCGGACCGCAGCTGCTCGGCCTCGCCGCGCAGCCTGCGCGCCTCCTCCTGCAGTTCGACGGTCTTGGCGCGGTACTCCTTGGTGTCGTCCTTGGCCGCACCCTTGAGCTGGTCGGCCTGCTCGGCGGCCTCGCCGCGCAGCCGGTCCGCCTCCGCCTCGGCCTCGCGGCGGATCCGCTCGGCCTCCTCGCCCGCCTTACGAGTGGTCTGCCGGGCGTCCTCGGAGGCCTTGGTCAGCACCTCCTCGGCGCTACGGGCAGCCCTGGCGAGCTGCGCGGCAGAGTCCTCGGCCGCGACCGTACGAGCCTTCTCGCCCGCCTCGGCGACCAGCTTCTCCGCCTCGGCGCGGCCGTCCGCGAGCGCCTGCTCGGCCTCCGCCTTGAGCGCCTCCGACTCCTTGGTGGCCTCGCCGACCAGCCGCGCGATCTCCGCCTTGGCGGTACGGGTGCGCTGCTCGTTGATGGACTCGGCGGACGCCAGCTGCTTGGCCGCCGACTCCTTGGCCTCGGCCAGGACCTTCTCGGACTCCGCGCGGGCCTCGCGCAGCTTCTCCTCCGCCTCCTGGATCCGCTGCTCGGCGGCGCGGCTCAGTTCGGCGGCCTGCTGACGGGCCTGGTCGGACTCGGCGGAGGTGGAGGAGCGCAGCTGCTCGGCGTGGGAGGTGGCCTCCTGCGCCTGGTTCGATGCGGCGTTCAGCAGGCGTTCGGCGTCCTTGCGGGCGCGCAGCAGGATCGTCTCGGCCTCGGCGCGGGCGTTCTCCGCCTCGGAACCGAGCCGCTGGCGAGCCTCCTCGGCGACCCGGGTGGCCTCGGCACGGGCCGCGGCCAGGGACTTCTCGGCCTCGGCGCGGGACTCGTCGAGGAGTCGGCGGGCCTGCGCCTCGGTGCGGGCGCGCAGCTGCTCGGCCCAGGCGACGTTCTCGTTGACGTGCGCCTCGACGGTCTGCCGGCGCTCCGCCAGCTCCTGGTCCAGGCGCAGGCGGCGCTGGTTCGCCTCGGAGTGCAGTTCGGCCTGGAGACGTGCCTGGTGCTCGGCGTGCTCCTGGAGGATGCGCTGCGTCTGCGCGCGGGCGTCCCGCAATTCGCGCTCGGCGTCCGAGCGCAGCTGGTCGGCCTGAATCTGGGCATTACGGAGCAATTGCTCGGCCTGATAGCCGATGTCGGCGCTGTCATAGGCAGGACGAGACGCGAGGTTGCGGCGCGCCTCATGGAGCTTGGCGCGCAATACCTCGACCTGGTAGCCGAGGTCCTCGGCGTGCTGGACGGCCTTCTCCCGCTCGGTCTTCAGCCGGTCCATCTCGGCTTCGAACCGCGAGAGGTGGTCGTCGTCAGCTCGGTGGCTCTCCTGGCGTTCGTAGCCCCGCACTGCGCGGTCCCATCCGTCCCCTGGTCGCAACTGTCTCCGTACGAGCACCGTTCGCCGGCGAACGGCCCCCCGGGGAATGGTGACAGATCAACGGAGGGGACGCGGCGCGGCCCCGATCCGGCCCCGGCCCGGAACCGCCCACTCTACCGGGCCGGGAATCCTGAGGTCAGTGCTCCGTTGCAGAGGTGACGAGTTCGGTGAGAACGCCGTGACAGTCCTTGGGGTGGAGAAAAGTAATACGGGAGCCCATGGAGCCGATACGCGGCTCGTCGTAGAGAACGCGTACGCCCTTGTCCCGGATGGACTGCGCGTCCGCGTCCACATCGGCGGTGCCGAAGGCGATGTGGTGGACGCCCTCACCATTCTTGGCCAGCCACTTTCCGACGGCCGAGTCCTCGCGGGTCGGCTCCAGGAGCTGGAGGTACGAGGCGCCGCCGTCGGACGTCTCATTGATCTTGAGCATGGCTTCCCGTACGCCCTGCTCCTCGTTGACCTCGGAGTGGAAGACCTCGAAGCCGTACGTGGCCCTGTAGAACTCCACGGTCTTGTCGAGGTCGAAACAGGCGATCCCGATGTGGTCGATTCGCGTCAGCATGGGTCCAGTGCAGCGCCCCGGACGGTGGTTACGCAACGTGCGCGCGATCACACCGGCTGCCCGGTGACCGGGGACCGGGCAGCTCAGTACATTGAAGTAAACCCTCGTTCACTCCTCATCCAAGGGGCCGTGCCTCATGTCTGGAACGTCCGGTACCACTTCAGTGATTGTCGCGGGCGCCCGTACGCCCATGGGTCGGCTGCTCGGCTCGCTCAAGTCCTTCTCCGGCGCCGATCTCGGCGGCTTCGCCATCAAGGCGGCGCTGGACCGGGCCGGTATCGGCGGTGATCAGGTGCAGTACGTGATCATGGGCCAGGTGCTGCAGGCCGGCGCGGGTCAGATCCCGGCCCGCCAGGCCGCGGTCAAGGGCGGCATCCCGATGAGCGTCCCCGCGCTGACCGTCAACAAGGTCTGTCTCTCCGGGCTCGACGCCATCGCACTGGCCGACCAGCTGATCCGCGCCGGTGAGTTCGACGTGATCGTCGCCGGCGGCCAGGAGTCCATGACCAACGCGCCGCACCTGCTGCCGAAGTCGCGCGAGGGCTACAAGTACGGCGCGATCGAGATGCTCGACTCGATGGCGTACGACGGTCTGACCGACTCCTTCGAGAACGTCGCGATGGGCGAGTCGACGGAGAAGCACAACACCCGGCTCGGTATCGCCCGCCAGCCGCAGGACGAGATCGCGGCGCTGTCGCACCAGCGGGCCGCGGCCGCGCAGAAGAACGGCATCTTCGAGGCGGAGATCACGCCCGTCGAGATCCCGCAGCGCAAGGGCGAGCCGGTGGTCTTCGCCAAGGACGAGGGCATTCGCGCCGAGACGACGGTGGAGTCGCTGGGCAAGCTCCGCCCCGCGTTCGCCAAGGACGGCACGATCACCGCGGGTACGTCCTCGCAGATCTCCGACGGCGCCGCGGCGGTCGTGGTGATGAGCAAGGCCAAGGCCGAGGAGCTGGGCCTGGAGTGGATCGCGGAGATCGGCGCGCACGGGAACGTGGCGGGCCCCGACAACTCCCTCCAGTCGCAGCCGTCCAACGCCATCCAGCACGCGCTGACCAAGGAGGGCCTCGGCGTCGAGGACCTCGACCTCATCGAGATCAACGAGGCCTTCGCGGCGGTTGCCGTGCAGTCAATGAAGGACCTCGGGGTGTCCCCGGAAAAGGTGAACGTCAACGGCGGCGCGATCGCCCTTGGCCACCCGATCGGCATGTCCGGCGCGCGGGTGGTCCTGCACCTGGCACTGGAGCTCAAGCGCCGTGGCGGCGGCGTCGGTGCGGCCGCGCTGTGCGGAGGTGGCGGGCAGGGTGACGCGCTGATCGTGCGCGTCCCGGGCAAGTAACCCTCGTACGTAACCGATCGAACGGAGCGGCAATGGTGGACGTCCCCGAGCTGGTGGCCCAGGCACGGGAAGGCCGGCCGAGGGCTGTCGCCCGGCTGATCTCGCTGGTGGAGGGGGCGTCACCGCAGCTGCGCGAGGTGATGGCGGCGCTCGCTCCGCTGGCGGGCGGGGCATACGTCGTCGGTCTGACCGGTTCGCCGGGTGTCGGCAAGTCGACGTCCACGTCGGCGCTGGTGTCCGCGTACCGGCGGGCCGGGAAGCGGGTCGGCGTCCTTGCCGTCGACCCGTCCTCGCCCTTCTCGGGCGGGGCACTGCTCGGCGACCGGGTCCGGATGTCGGAACACGCATCCGACCCGGGCGTCTATATCCGCTCGATGGCCACGCGCGGGCACCTCGGCGGTCTGGCCTGGGCCGCCCCGCAGGCGATCCGGGTACTGGACGCGGCCGGCTGCGACGTGATTCTGGTCGAGACCGTGGGCGTGGGGCAGTCCGAGGTGGAGATCGCCTCGCAGGCGGACACGTCGGTGGTGCTGCTGGCGCCCGGTATGGGCGACGGTATCCAGGCGGCGAAGGCGGGCATCCTCGAGATCGGCGATGTGTACGTCGTCAACAAGGCGGACCGGGACGGCGCGGACGCGACGGCCCGCGAGCTGAACCACATGCTCGGCCTGGGCGAGGCGCGCGGCCCCGGCGACTGGCGGCCGCCGATCGTGAAGACGGTCGCCGCGCGGGGCGAGGGCATCGACGAGGTCGTCGAGGCGCTGGAGAAGCACCGCGCGTGGATGGAGGAGCACGGCGTCCTCGCCGAACGCCGCGCCCGCCGTGCGGCCGGCGAAGTGGAGACCATCGCGGTGACGGCGCTGCGGGAACGGATCCAAGACCTGCACGGCGACCGCCGACTCGGCGCGCTGGCGGAACGGATCGTGGCGGGTGAGCTGGACCCGTACCGCGCCGCGGACGAACTGGTGGCGGGCATCACGGAGGGCTGACGGCCATCGAGCGGCGGCGGGCGGTGGGCTGTTCGAGCTTGCCACCCGCCGCACAGGACAGTCCCGGGGCCCGAAGGACCTACGGCTTGCCGCGCCGGCCGCGCAGATTCTCGGCGACCGGCGAGAGTGACTCGCGTAGATCCGCGAGCGCCTCCGGCGAGAGCATGTCGATGAAGTGCTTGCGTACGGACGCGACATGGTGCGGCGCGACCTTCTGCATCGTTTCCGTGCCCTGGTCGGTCAGGACCGCGTACAGTCCGCGCCGGTCCGACTCGCAGTTCTCCCGGCGGACCAGCCCCGCGTTCTCCATGCGGGTGATCTGGTGCGAGAGGCGGCTCTTGGACTGGAGTGTGGCAGCGGCGAGGTCGCTCATTCTCATCCGCCGGTCCGCCGACTCGGAGAGGTTGACCAGGATCTCGTAGTCGTTGTTGGTCAGGCCGAACGGCTGGAGGTCCTTCTCCATCTGGTACGTCAGCAGTCGGTTGACGTCCAGATAGGTGCGCCATGCGCACTGCTCGTCGTCGGTAAGCCAGCGGGTGGCCGTCTCGGTCTCCATATATGGATTCTACCTAAGAAGTTGAAAGACGGACGAAAACGGGTTGTGTGACGCACGGCACCCGGCGCGCGACCGGAGTCGCGAACAAGGGTGCAGGCGTTCGACGTCACACTCCGCAGACTACCGTTCACAGGCCGAAGCGACGCTGGAGGTCCCCCAGCTGGCCGGGAAGGCGCGGTGCCGCCCCGTGTTGGCCAGGGGCTCCGGCCCCGCCGTGGCCCCCCGGAACCCCCGCCTCCGGCGGGACCGCGCCGGTCGCCTGCTCGGCCATCAGCGCCTCCGTCGACTGCAGAAGCACCGTGCCGGCTCCGACGAACTCGAACTGGTGCTCCTCGCCCGAGGCCCCGCCGATCCCGGTCAGTGCCCGCATCCCGCCCATCACGCCCGTCATATAGCCGTGGTCGTAGTGGTGGCAGGGCGACGGACAGTCGGCCCAGCCCACCAGCGCCTGCGGGTCCACCCTGATCGGCGGCTCCATGAAGACCACGGGACCGTTGGACGCGGCCACGAACTTCCCCGTACCGATCAGCGTCAGAAAACCGGGCACGATCGACTGCTTCAGCGCCAGCGTCGGCTGATACGCCAGCAGATTGCCGGAGCGGATCGTGAGATTGCCGTCGTCCAGATCGTAGGAGTTGACGTCGAAGGAGCGGTCGGCGAGCAGCATCTTGCCGCTGCCCTCGGCCACCACCCAGTCGCTCGCGTGCAGTGGCGAGTGGAAGGAGGTCCGCAGCAGCCGGTCGAGCCGGCCGTGGCCGATGCCGTTGAAGTCGATGCGCCCGTAGTAGGCGATCATCTTCCCCTTCTGCAGGAACCACTGGCTGGATTTGAGCTCCACGCAGAAGGTGTACGCATTGACGTTGTCGTCGCTCGGCAGCGTCATCGGGTCGAAGATCACGGGCGTGCTCACAGTTTCTCCTCCGACGCCTGGACGTACACCGCACCGCTGCCGCTGAGCTCCAGCTGGAAGGCCTCGCCCGAGCCGCGCCCCACCATGTCGCGCCAGCCCAGCGCGGTGGAGAGCTTGTTGCGTACGTCGCCGTGGTGCGCGACATACGCCTGCGGGTCCACATGGACCGCCCGCCCCGGAGAGATCGGCAGCTCGATCACCCCGCCGTGTGCCATCACCGCGACCGCGCCGTGGCCCTTGAGTGTCGTGGTGAACAGGCCCTGGCCCGTCACCTGGCCGCGCACCATCCCCATGACCCCGCCCTGCGAGCCCATGAACATCGTGCCCTGCTGCAGCGTCCCGTCGAAGGCGAGCAGCCGGTCCGCCTCGACGTACAGGGTGTCGCCGGCCAGCTGGATCACCTGGATGTGATGGCCGCCGTGGCCGAACATCACCGTGCCGCATGGGGTCTCCCCAGGGCCGCCAGGCCCGAGGGGAACTTCGACCGTCATCAGCGGCGTCGCCTCATTGGCCACCCGCCGCCCGAGCATCGACGCCAGGCCGCCCTGGCCGCCCTGGATGTTGGGCGTGAACGAAACCTCGCCCTTGTACGCGAGCATCGCGCCGCGCTGACTGAACATCTTCTGGCCGGGGGCGATCGTCGCCTCGACCATCTTGGAGTTGATCTCGCGGAACGGCATCAGACGTCGCCCCCGATGGTGTTGCGCTCGCTGGGCTGTACGTAGACGAGTCCGTCGCCCTCGAAGCGGATCTGGAAGGCCTCGCCGCCGCCTTCGCCCAGGACGGTCCGGAAGGTCACGCCGGACTGGAAGTCCTGCCGCAGATTGCCCTGGTGCGCGATGTAGGCGCCGGGGTCCACGGAGAGCGGGTACTGGGGTGTCACCCGCAGCACCACGGCCGAGCCGTCCGACATGATCGCCGCCTGGCCGGTGCCCTCGACGGTCGTGGTGAACAGGCCGTTGCCGCTCGCCCCGCCGCGCAGTCCGGTGAAGGTCGTCCCGGTGCGCAACCCGGCGTCGGTGCAGAGCAGATTGCTCGCCTCGACATAGAGCTTGTCGCCGTGCAGGTTCACCAGGTTGATCTCGGACGCCCGGTCGGCGAAGTAGCAGGTGCCCTGCCCCTTCACCTCCATCATGGTCATCTGCTCGCCGGTCAGGCGGCGGGTGACCATCCCACGGATGCCCTCACCGCCGCCGGACATCTTTTTGAACGCCATCTGGCCGTCGTAGGCGACCATCGAGCCGTTCTTCGCTTTGACGGCGTCGCCGGTCATATCGACGGCGAGCACCTTGCTGCCTTGGAGTCGGAACATTGCCACGGGGCGACGTTAGCCGCCGGTGCGCTGCGCGAACAGGTCCTTTGGGAGGATCCGGACCCTGATATGGACCGGATGCCGTGTTTTCCCGGGGGCACCCCGGACCCCGACGCGGCGTTGTGCCGGGGACACCGCCCCCAGGGAGGCACCCCGGACCCCGGGTTGGCGAAGATGGCTGCCACAATGGGGGAGCGCTTGTGAGCGCGTTCACAAGATCAATGACCCCCCTCCCAGAAGGTGCCTCCGTGGACATCAAGACCGCCTCGTCCCTCCACCGCCTCCGTCTGGTCTCCGCGCCGGAGGCCGTCTCCTTCCTCCTGCTGCTCGTCTGCTCGGTGCTCAAGCGCACAACGGAGTTCAACGCGGTTCCGGTGATGGGCGCGATCCACGGCGTGCTCTTCATCCTGTACGTGATCTTCTGGCTGGACGCCTGGAACCGCACCAAGTGGCACGCGAAGACCGCGGCCTTCTACTTCGTGCTCTCCGTGCTCCCCTTCGGGGGCTTCTTCGCCGAGCGCAAGCTCAAGCGCGCGGCCGAGGACGAGGTCATCGCCTCCCGCGCCCGCCGCGAGAGCGCGGTGGAGGCATGATCGTCGCCTTCTCCGTCACTCCATTGGGCGTGGGCGAGGATGTCGGTGAGTATGTCGCCGACGCCGTCCGGGTCGTCCGCGAATCCGGTCTGCCCAACCGCACCGACGCGATGTTCACCTCGATCGAGGGTGACTGGGACGAGGTGATGGACGTCGTCAAGCGTGCCGTCGCCGCGGTCGAGGCCCGCGCGCCGCGCGTCTCCGTCGTCCTCAAGGCCGATATCCGCCCCGGCGTCACCGACGGTCTCCACTCCAAAGTCGAGACCGTCGAACGGCACCTCTCCGTCTGAAGCCGCTCGGATCCCGCGACCGCTCGGATCCCGCGACCGCTCGGATCCCGCAGCCGCTCGCCCGGACGCCTTCATGGCGCCCCGGAGTGCGACACCGCGAGCGCGATGCCCAACGGCGTTCGCTCGTACAGCACCTGGTGACCGTAGCGGTGGGCGGTCAGCAGCCCCGCGTCGCGCAGCACCGACAGATGCGCCGATACGGAGGACGGCGCGAGGCCGAGGAGATGCGCGAGCGCGGTCGTCCCGGCGGGTTCGTCGAGCGCGAGGAACACGGCGGCGCGCTTGGCACCGAGCAGGCGGGCCAGCGCCTCGGACGCGGAGCCCGCGGGCTGTGCCCACAGCGCGCCGATACCGCGTGCGGGGTAGGCGACGGTCGGCTGCCAGGGCGGTTCGAATCCGGTCACGACGTCGGGCCAGCAGAAGACGCTGGGCAACAGCATGAGGCCCTGGCCGCCGAGGTCGCGTACATGGTCGCCGGGCGTGGCCAGGGTCAGAGTGCTGTCGGCCCAGCGCAGTCTGGGGTGGAGATCGGCGAACAGCCCCTCGAGGCCGGTCTCCGCCAACCGCCGCGAATGGAACGCCACATCGGCCTCGAGAAGAGCGCGCAGCCGCGGCCAGTCCGGCTCGACGAGTGCGTGCCAGGCGCACTCCATGGCGTCGGCGAGCTCCTGGACGGCCCGCTCGGGATCGGCGACGAGGGCCCGTCCCTGCGGTGAGTCGGATGCTCCCGGGGTGCAGGAGAGCGCCCACGCCATGTCGTGCCGCGCGGCCTCGGGATCCGCGCGGCGTACGGCGGCGATCTCCTCCTCGAAGGAGGCGGCGGGCCCGATGGGCGGCGGCCCGAGAAAGTCCGGGCTGTGCCCGCGCTGCGGCATCAGCAGCCACAGGGCGGTGAGATCGAGCCTGTCGGCGGCCTGGCGTATCCGGCGCAGCCAGGGCAGGTGATAGCCGTGCCGGTCGGGGCGCTTGAGGATGCGTACGGCGCTCTGAGTCTCCCAGAGGGGCGAGACGGCGAACCGGATCCGCAGCAGATCGGCTTCGCCGAAGTGCATGGAGGACGGCATGATCACCCCGGAAGATTCGGCTGCTGCCGAAAGTCTAGGCCCGGCCGGGAGGGCATCGGCAGGCTGTCGCCCATGCCGAAAGAGAACCTCACGGAGGACCCGCCGCTGCCGCCCCCCGAGGGCGGCCCCCGCCCCGGAGCCGCCGGGCCGGAGAACGGCGTGCCCGGCGCAGTCGTCTCCGCCCCGCCTGAGGCGGGGGAACCGGGACCGGGTGGCGCTGCCGCGCCGGATGGCGAGGGCTTCGCCCTGCCGGAAACGGTCGCGCCCCGCACCAGTCCCGCGAAGGCCGAGCGCCCCGCCCGCGACGGGAGTTCGCGGCACCCGAGCGCCGACGCCGGCCCCGGCTATCGGGCCGTGTTCCAGGTGCGCGAGTTCCGCGCCGTATTCGTCGCACACCTCATGTCGCTCCTCGGCGTCGTCGTCAGCGAGATCGCGCTCACCGTCCTCGTCTACCGGCTCACCGCGTCGCCCCTGCTCAGCTCCCTCACCTTCGCGCTCGGGTTTCTGCCCTACCTCGTCGGCGGGACCCTGCTCGCCGGGGTCGCCGACAAGTACCCGGCCCGGCGGGTGCTCGTCGTGTGCGATCTCCTCTGTGCCGCGTGCGCCGCAGCCATGGTGCTGCCCGTGACGCCCGTCGCCGCGCTGCTCGTACTGCGCTGCTTCATCGCCGCGATCTCACCCGTCTTCAACGGCACCCGTACGGCGACCCTCGCCGACATCCTCGGCGACGGCGACCTCTTCGTTCTGGGCCGCTCGTTGCTGCGCATCGTGTCGCAGAGCGCCGTGCTCACCGGGTTCGGGCTCGGCGGGCTGCTGCTGGCAGTGGTGCCCCCGCGCGGCGCCCTCACCGTCACCGTGTGCACGTTCCTGGGCTCGGCGCTGCTCCTCCGCTTCGGTACGAAGAGGCGCCCGGCCAGAGGTGGCGACAGCGGCGCCCTGCTGCGGTCCTCGCTCTCCGGCGCGCGGCAGATCTTCGCCGACCGCCGGCTCCGTGTGCTGATGCTGCTCTTCTGGGTGCCGCCCATGTTCAGCGTCGCGCCGGAGGTTCTCGCCACCCCGTACGCGGACGAGATCGGCATCGGCCCGGCCGGCCTCGGGCTGCTCATGTGCGCGCTGCCGGTCGGCACGATCGCCGGTGAGCTGTATGCCGGCTCCGTGCTCGGCCCCGCCACCCGCGCCCGTACCGCCCTGCCGCTCGCCGCCGTCACCCTGCTGCCATTCCTCGCCTACATCCTCACACCCGGTCTCGGCTGGGCGCTGCTCGTGCTCGTGGCCGCCGGCGTCGGCTCCGCGTACACCCTGGGAGTCGACCGATGGTTCATCGAGGCTGTCCCCGAGGAGCTGCGCGGCCGGGCCATGACCCTGCTCACCGCCGGACTGATGACGATCCAGGGCGTCGGTATGGCGCTGGCCGGGTTCGCGGCGGAGTTCTTCTCCGTGAGTACGGTGGTCGCCGGGGCCGGGGCCGTCGGAACCCTCAGCTGTCTGCTGCTGGTCGCCGAGGCCAGGAGGACCGAAGTGCGAGACGGGGCTGACCGCCATATGACCAGTCGGTAGGGTCGGTGCGTGCCCAAGCCGCTCAGTCTCCCCTTCGATCCCATCGCCCGAGCCGACGAGCTCTGGCAGCAGCGATGGGGTCCCGTGCCCTCGATGGGCGCGATCACCTCGATCATGCGCGCGCACCAGATCCTGCTCGCCGAGGTCGACGCCGTCGTCAAGCCGTACGGACTGACCTTCGCGCGGTACGAGGCGCTGGTGCTGCTCACCTTCTCCAAGGCCGGGGAGCTGCCGATGTCCAAGATCGGCGAGCGGCTGATGGTCCACCCGACGTCGGTGACGAACACCGTGGACCGGCTGGTGAGGTCCGGTCTCGTCGACAAGCGGCCCAATCCGAACGACGGGCGCGGCACGCTCGCCTCCATCACCGAGAAGGGCCGGGAGGTCGTGGAGGCGGCCACTCACGAGCTGATGGAGATGGACTTCGGGCTCGGCGCGTACGACGCGGAGGAGTGCGGGGAGATCTTCGCGATGCTCAGGCCCTTGCGGGTGGCGGCGCGGGATTTCGACGAGAAGTAACCCACACGACCCGGGCGAAGATCGGCCTTTGTGCCCGGTTACGCTCGTAGCCATGAAACAAAGCGTGCTGTCCCGTTACCGGGTGATGGCGTACGTCACCGCCGTATGGCTGCTGGTCTTCACCGCGGCGATCATCGCGAAGTACGGGTTCGAGGTCGGCGACACCATGCTGATCTCGCAGATCCACGGTGTGCTGTTCATCATCTACGTGATCTTCGCCTTCGATCTCGGCTCCAAGGCGAAATGGCCGTTCGGCAAGCTGCTCTGGGTGCTGGCCGCCGGCTGCATCCCCGTGGCCTCCTTCTTCGTCGAGCCGAAGATCACCCGCGAGATCCGGCCGCTGACCGTGGACGGCAGCGCGGCGACCGCCGAGGCGTAACAGACACGGCCGCGAGCAAGGCTCGTGGCCGTCTGCCATCGACATTTACTAGGACGTCCTAGTAAATTCAGAGTATGGACGCTGACGCCATCGAGGAAGGCCGCCGACGCTGGCAGGCCCGTTACGACAAGGCCCGCAAGCGGGACGCGGACTTCACCACGCTCTCCGGTGACCCGGTCGAGCCCGTCTACGGGCCCCGGCCCGGGGACACCTACGACGGCTTCGAGCGGATCGGCTGGCCCGGGGAGTACCCCTTCACCCGCGGGCTCTACCCGACCGGCTACCGCGGCCGCACCTGGACCATCCGCCAGTTCGCCGGCTTCGGCAATGCCGAGCAGACCAACGAGCGCTACAAAATGATCCTGGCCAACGGCGGCGGCGGGCTCTCCGTCGCCTTCGACATGCCGACGCTCATGGGCCGTGACTCCGACGACCCTCGCTCGCTCGGCGAGGTCGGCCACTGCGGCGTCGCCATCGACTCCGCCGCCGACATGGAGGTCCTCTTCCAGGACATCCCGCTCGGTGATGTAACGACCTCGATGACCATCAGCGGGCCGGCCGTCCCGGTCTTCTGCATGTATCTCGTCGCCGCCGAGCGCCAGGGCATCGACCCGGCCGTGCTCAACGGCACACTGCAGACCGACATCTTCAAGGAGTACATCGCGCAGAAGGAGTGGCTCTTCCAGCCCGAGCCGCATCTGCGCCTGATCGGCGACCTGATGGAGCACTGCGCGCAGGGCATCCCCGCGTACAAGCCGCTGTCGGTCTCCGGTTACCACATCCGCGAGGCCGGAGCGACGGCCGCGCAGGAGCTCGCGTACACGCTCGCCGACGGCTTCGGCTATGTCGAGCTGGGCCTGAGCCGCGGCCTGGACGTGGACACCTTCGCGCCCGGCCTCTCCTTCTTCTTCGACGCGCACCTCGACTTCTTCGAGGAGATCGCCAAGTTCCGGGCAGCTCGCAGGATCTGGGCGCGCTGGATGAAGGAGGAGTACGGCGCACAGACCGACAAGGCGCAGTGGCTTCGCTTCCACACCCAGACCGCGGGTGTCTCGCTCACCGCGCAGCAGCCGTACAACAACGTCGTACGCACGGCGGTCGAGGCGCTCTCCGCGGTCCTCGGCGGCACCAACTCCCTGCACACCAACGCCCTGGACGAGACCCTCGCCCTGCCGAGCGCGCAGGCCGCGGAGATCGCGCTGCGTACCCAGCAGGTGCTGATGGAGGAGACCGGCGTCGCCAATGTCGCCGACCCGCTCGGCGGCTCCTGGTACGTCGAGCAGCTCACCGACCGTATCGAGGCCGACGCCGAGAAGATCTTCGACCAGATCAAGGAACGCGGCCGGCGCGCACACGCGGACGGCAAGCACCCCATCGGCCCGATCACGTCCGGCATTCTGCGCGGTATCGAGGACGGCTGGTTCACCGGCGAGATCGCCGAGTCCGCCTTCCGCTACCAGCAGTCCCTGGAGAAGGGCGACAAGCGGGTCGTGGGCGTCAACGTCCACCACGGCTCGGTCACCGGCGACTTGGAGATCCTGCGGGTCAGCCATGAGGTCGAGCGCGAGCAGGTACGGGTCCTGGCGGACCGCAAGGCCGGCCGCGACGACGCCCGCGTACGGTCCTCGCTGGACGCGATGCTGACCGCCGCGCGGGACGGCTCCAACATGATCGCGCCGATGCTGGACGCGGTCCGTGCGGAGGCGACGCTGGGCGAGATCTGCGATGCGCTGCGGGACGAGTGGGGCACGTACACGGAGCCGCCGGGCTTCTGACCCGGTGGGGGGCCCGTAACTGGGGGCAAGCCCCCAGACCCCGTACGGCCTTCGGCCGTGTCCTCAATCGCCGGACGGGCTGGGTTTCCCGGACATTCAGCCCCTCCCGGCCGGGAAACCAGCCTCGCCGGCGGAAGATTTCAGCCCCTCCGGCGTTTGAGGAGCGGGGCTTGGGGCGGAGCCCCAACAGGAGCCTCGCCGGCGATTGAGGCGCGGGCCGGGGGCGGAGCCCCAGTCACCCGGGGAAGGTCAGCCGGAACCGCGCCCCGCCCCCCTGCGCCGCCTCCGCCGTCAGCTCCGCGCCGTGCGCACGCGCGATCTGGCGGGCCATCGCCAGGCCCAGTCCCGAGCCGGGCAGCGCGCGGGCGGTCTCCGCGCGGTAGAAGCGGTCGAAGACGTACGGAAGGTCCTCGGGCGCGATCCCCGGACCGTGATCCCGCACCGTCAACTCCCTTGAGGTGAGGGCGACTTCGACGGGGTCGCCCGGCGGGCTGAACTTGGCCGCGTTGTCCAGCAGATTCGTCAGCAGGCGCGACAGCCGCGAGGGCACGCCGGGCAGCGCGAAACCCGCCGCCGCGTCGTCGACGTACAGCGTGAAGACGATCCGCGGCCAGTGGGCGCGGGCCATCTCGACCGCGTGCTCGGTGAGGGCAGCGACGCGGACCGTTTCGAGGAGCGGTTGAGGCTCCTCGTCCCTGGCGAGTTCGATCAAGTCGTTCACCAGGCCGGTGACTTCGCGCAGCTGGCGCGTGAGGGCGGTGGACGCGCGGGTGCGCTGTGCCTCGGTGAGGCGGTCGGCGCGGGCGAGCAGTTCCGCGTTGGTGCGCAGCGCCGTCAGCGGCGTACGGAGCTCATGTGAGGCGTCGGCGACCAGCCGGCGCTGCGCGGTGACCGACTGCTCCAGCTCGCCGAGCATCGTGTTGAACGAGCCGGCCAGCCGGGTCACCTCGTCCTCCCGGCCCGGGGGACCCGCAGGGAGTTCGATGCGGTGACGCGGATCGCGGGTCGCCGCGATGCGCTCGGCGGTGGCGGTGAGCCGGGCCACGGGGGCAAGGCCGGTACGCGACACCCAGTACCCCAGCAGGCCCGCGAGCAGCACGCCCGCGGCGCCCGCGCCCGCGAGCAGCCAGGCCGCCTGGCGTACCCCCCTCTCGACCGTGTCCGCGCGGAGCGCGACCTGAAGTGCCTCGCCCCGGCCGAAGTTGGTCGTCAGCATCCGCATCGGATGCCCGAAGAGGGTGACGTTGGTGAAGTACGGGTCGCGTTCCCCGGCGGCGACCTCCCGCACGGGCGTGCTGACCGGGAGGAGATAGGGCTTCGCGGGGTCCTTCGCCGGAGCCGCGGGGACGATCTGCGCGCAGGCCGGTGCCGACAGAAAGCGGCACTCGCCCGCCACCGTCCCGGGGCCCTCGTCGCGGTTCTGCTGGGTGACCAGCGTCGCCGACTGCGTCAGACTCAGATCGAGCTGGTGGTACAGCTCGTAACGGATCACGAAGAACGCGGCCGTGCAGATGCCCACCGCGACCAGCGCGACGGCCGCGGACGCGGCGAGCGCCAGCCGCGTACGCAGCGGCCGGTGCCTGCGCCAGCGAGCGCCCAGCCTGCGCCGCGCGCTCATCACACATCCAGCCGGTAGCCGACGCCGTGGACCGTATGGACCAGACGCGGCTCACCGCCCGCCTCCAGTTTGCGGCGCAGGTAACCGACGTACACGGCAAGGGAGTTGGAGTCGGGACCGAAGTCCTGTCCCCACACCAGCTCCAGGATCAGCTCGCGGGGCAGCACCTGCCCTGGATGGCGCAGCAGCAGTTCGAGCAGGGTGAACTCGGTACGGCTGAACTCCAGTGACCGACCGCCCCGGTTGCCCGTGCGGGTGTCGGGATCCACGGTCAGATCGGCGAAGGACAGCGCGCCGGACTCCTCGGGCAGGGGAGCGGCGCGTCGCAGCAACGCCCGTACGCGTGCGGTCAGTTCGTCCAGCGCGAAAGGCTTCACCAGATAGTCGTCGGCACCCGCGTCCAGGCCGTCGACACGCTCGCTGACCGAGTCCAGCGCGGTCAGTACGAGTACCGGCGTACGGTCTTCGATCGCCCGCAGCCGACGGCAGAAGGCGAGCCCGTCGAGCACCGGCATCATCACATCGAGCACGATCGCGTCCGGCTGCCACGACGCCACGGCGGAGAGCGCCGCGAGACCGTCGCCCGCGCCGCGCACCTCGTAGCCCTCGACCGTCAGCCCGTCCTCGACCGCGGCGCGCACTTCCGGCTCGTCGTCGACAACCAGGATCTTCTTCATGGGCAAAGACTGCCAAACCATGGTCTTAGAACCCTCTTAAGGGGTTTCGCGAGCGTGGCCGTCATGCGCACACAACTGGGCACATCACTGGGCACACCGCCTCGCACACCACTCTCCGTCGTGATCGGTGCGGGCGGCACCGGCGGCCATATCTACCCCGGGCTCGCGCTCGCCGACGCACTGCGCCGGGCCGCCCCCGACGCGGTGATCTCCTTCGTCGGTACGACGCGCGGCCTGGAGACCGAACTGATCCCGGCCGCCGGCCACCGCCTCCACACCGTCGACATGATCCCCTTCGACCCCGCCCTCGGCGCCAGGCGCTATCTGCTGCCCGCGGCCCTGCTGCGGTCCGGTGCCCAGTGCCGGGCGATCCTGCGCGAGCAGCGGGCGCAGATCGCCGTGGGCATGGGCGGCTACCCGAGCGCGCCCGTCATACTCGGCGCGCGGATGGCCGGGCTGCCGAGCGTGATCCACGAGTCCAACGCCGTACCGGGCCGGGCCAACCAGTTCGCCGCCCGCCTCACGCCGCACATGGCCGTCGCCTTCGACCGCAGCCGCGCCCATCTCGCGGGCGGCGAGAACGCCGTCACCACCGGAATGCCGATCGCCGCGCCGATCGCCCGTCTGGACAGGCCCGGGGTGCGCGCAGAGGCCCGCAGAGCCCTCTCGGTACCCCAGGACGCCAGGCTCGTCCTGGTCAACGGCGGCAGCCTGGGCGCGGCCCGGCTCACCGAGGCCGCTGTCGGGCTCGCGGAACGATGGCGGGATCGGCCCGGCGTACAGCTGCTGATCAAGACCGGGCCCGCGGCGCTGGACGAGACCCGCCGCCGACTCGGCGACTCACCGGTCGCGCGCGCCGTCCCCTACCTGGACCGGATGGACCTCGCGTACGCGGCCGCCGACCTGGTCGTCTGCCGAGCCGGTTCCGCGACCGTCGCGGAACTGGCCACGGTCGGAGTGCCCGCCGTACTCGTCCCGTATCCGCACGCCCCCGGCGACCACCAGACCCATAACGCCCGGGTCCTCTCCGACGCGGGGGCCGGTCTCCTGCTCCCCGATGCGGAGACCACCGCCGACCGGCTCGCCGCCCTCGTCGAGCCACTGCTCGCCGACCCGGCCCGGCTCGCCGCGATGAGCGGCGCCGCCGACCCGGGCCCGCACGCCCGAGCCGCCGACCTGTTGGCGGCCCGGGTCCTTCAACTCGCCTCGCACACAAAGGAGTACGCAGCATGAGCAGCATGAACTGGCAGAACCGAACTGTCCTGGTCACCGGCGCCGAGGGCTTCATCGGCTCGACGCTCGTCGACCTGCTCGTCGAGCGCGGGGCGAAGGTCCGCGCCTTCGTCCACTACAAGCCGTACGCCGAGAAGGGATTCCTCGCCCATCACATCGGCGACTCCCGGGTCGAGATGATCGCGGGCGATGTACGTGACGCGGGCCGGGTCATGGACGCCGTCGCCGACTGCGACACGGTCTTCCATCTCGCCGCGCTGATCGGCATTCCGTACAGCTACGACTCACCCGGCGCGTACGTCCGGACGAATGTCGTCGGCACCGAGAACATCGCGGAGGCCTGCCGCCGCCATTCCGTACGCCGTCTTGTCCACACCTCGACGAGTGAGGTGTACGGAACCGCCCTCACCGCCCCCATCGGCGAGGACCACCCGCTGCAGCCGCAATCCCCGTACTCCGCATCGAAGATCGGCGCGGACATGATGGTGCTCTCGCACTGGCACGCCTTCGAGCTGCCTGTGACGGTCGTACGCCCCTTCAACACCTACGGGCCGAGGCAGTCCGCGCGTGCCGTGATCCCGGCGATCCTGGCCCAACTCCACGCCGGGGCACGGGAGATCAAGCTCGGCTCGCTCACCCCGACCCGCGACTTCACCTATGTCACGGACACGGCGCGCGGCTTCCTGGCGATGGCGGAGTGCGACCGTGCGGTGGGCGAGGTGGTCAACCTCGGGACGGGCCGTGAGATCGCGATCGGGGAACTGGCGCAGGCCCTGATCGCCGCGTCGGGGCGGTCGGCGCAGGTGGTCGTCGACCCGGCGCGGCTGCGGCCGACCGGTAGTGAGGTGGAGCGGCTGCTGTCCGACAACACGCGGGCGGGGGAGTGGGCGGGCTGGCAGCCCGAGGTCTCGCTGGAGGAGGGCCTGAAGCACACCTCGGAGTGGATCGCGGAGAATCTGCACCTGTTCGCGACGGACCGCTACCAGGTCTGAATCAGCCCCTTCGGCTCTGCGTGAGGTCCGCTCTGCGTGAGGTCCGCTCAGCTCTGCAGGGACCCGATCCCCGACACCAGCATCAGGGTGAAGCGACGCGCCCACTCCTCGTCCACCGGCTCCGCGCTCACCAGCGCCCGATGAACCACGGCGCCCGCCACCACATCGAAGATCAGGTCCGTGTTGCGGGCTGCCGCCTCCGAGTCCTCCTCGTACGGCAGCTCGCCACGGGCCTGAGCGCGCTCCCGGCCCTCAACGACCAGGCGCTTCTGCCGGTCGACGATCGCCGAGCGGATCCGTACGCGCAGGGCGTCGTCGTTCGTCGACTCGGCGACCACGGCCATCAGCGCGGTCTTGGTCTCGGGCCGGTTCAGCAGCGCCGCGAACTGGAGCACCACGCCCTGCACATCGGCCGTCAGGCTGCCGCGGTCGGGGAGTTCGAGCTCGTCGAAGAGAACGGCGACGGCGTCGACGACGAGCTCGTTCTTGTTCGCCCAGCGGCGATAGAGGGTGGTCTTGGCGACTCCCGCGCGAGTGGCCACGTCCCCCATCGTCAGCTTCGACCAGCCCAGCTCGACGAGCGCCGCCCGGGTCGCGTCGAGGATCGCGGCGTCGGCCTCGGCACTGCGGGGGCGTCCCGTACGACCCGTACGTACGGCTTTGGGGCGGGTGTGGCTGCACATGACGGCGACCATACCGGCGGGTAGGCGATCTGCTGTGAGGCAGTTCACCGGAGGTTTCTCACATGCGGGCAGACACGGGAGAGCCGGTGCAGTTACGCTACGACTCGTAGCGAAAGCCTTGACCGGCTCCAGCGACAACCACTGACACCGGGTGGGGACCCGGTGTCGAACATTTTGGCCAGTACAGCGGTCTCTTGGCCGTATTTTTCACATGCGCGCGCGGAAGGGGGAGGATGTACTCATGCAGCCTAGGAACATGTCCATGAGCGGCGTCGTCGACCTCGCCGCGGTGAAGGCGGCCGGTGAGGCCAAGGCGAAGGCGGAACAGGCGCGCGCCGAGGCCGCCCGCCAGGGCGGCGGCGGTGCCGTAGCCCCTTCCAGCCTGGTGATCGACGTCGATGAGGCGGGCTTCGAGAGCGATGTCCTCCAGCGTTCCACCGAGGTCCCGGTCGTCATCGACTTCTGGGCCGAGTGGTGCGAGCCGTGCAAGCAGCTCAGCCCGGTGCTGGAGCGACTGGCGCAGGAGTACAGCGGCCGGTTCGTCCTCGCCAAGATCGACGTCGACGCCAATCAGATGCTGATGCAGCAGTTCGGGATCCAGGGCATCCCGGCGGTCTTCGCGGTGGTGGCCGGCCAGGCGCTGCCCCTCTTCCAGGGCGCGGCGCCCGAGGCCCAGATCCGCGCCACCCTCGACCAGCTGATCCAGGTGGCCGAGGAGCGCTTCGGGCTGACCGGTGTCGCCGTCGACCAGGACGTGTCCGGCGCGGAGGCGGAGGCAGCCCCCGCCGAGGTCCCCGAGGGTCCGTACGACGCTCTGCTGGAAGCCGCCGTACAGGCGCTGGACGCGGGCGACTTCGGCGGTGCGGTCCAGGCGTACAAAAACGTCCTCTCCGACGATCCGGGCAATACGGAAGCGAAGCTGGGCCTCGCCCAGGCCGAACTCCTCGCCCGTGTGAAGGACATGGACCCGGCGAAGGTCCGCCAGGAGGCGGCTGAGAACCCGACCGATGTGCAGGCGCAGATCGCCGCCGCCGATCTCGATCTGGTCGGCGGTCATGTCGAGGACGCGTTCGGACGGCTTGTCGAGACGGTGCGCCGCACGGCGGGCGAGGATCGGGACGCGGCACGGGTGCGGCTGCTCGAGCTCTTCGAGGTCGTCGGCCCGGATGATCCGCGGGTGACCGCCGCGCGTTCGGCGCTGGCGCGGGTGCTGTTCTGAGTCATGTTTGAAGGTCCTGTACGGAACGTTCCGTTCCACCAGGTCTGAGGGTTTTACGGCGGCGGCGCCGATCAGGCGCCGCCGCCGTTTTGGCGACAAGGTGACAGAACGCGGTCGCGCTTTACCAAAACTTGGTAAACGGATGCGTTGTTACTCGCAGTAAATGAACCCGCTTGTTCTGTCCGCTTATCGGCGGCAATCCTCCCTTCTGGCTGCCCCCTTGGCGGCACCCTGCGTTGCGGGGCGATATCAAGCGGTCGTTGCGTGGTTATCAGGCCGTTACTAGTGAGTAACGAACCCCCTTGTGTCGCGGCCGGGAATGGACCACGATCGGCCACGCTCGGTCCAATACCCACCAGCCCGGCCTCCAGCCGTGCCGCGGGATCTTGGGTCCCCACCGAGTGGATCGGCGGCAGTGGCGCCGGTCGCGGACAGGGGGGTTCCTGCTGAATGGCAGGGCCTGTCCGACAGGTTGTGCGTGATCAGTCAGGCGCGACCAGTGGTTGTCGCTCGGGGGTGATCGCCGGTGTTTCGGACGCAGCTCGCGCCTGAAAGTACAGGCGCTCTCCTTACCGAGGACGTAGCACTTCTCCCATCCCAGGACGGACACGAGAGTCCGGACCGGAGATGTACGTCCGAGAAGGAGGAAAGTCATGGAGTCTGTGGCGCGTGGCGGAACCAGATGGAAGCGGTTCGCCCTTGTCATGGTGCCGAGTGTGGCCGCAACGGCCGCGATAGGCATCGGTCTGGCACAGGGCGCGTTGGCCGCGTCGTTCGCTGTGTCCGGCCAGGAGTTCAAGGTCAAGGCCGGTCACCTCGACGGTCACGGCTTCGCCCAGTACGGCGGCGTCGACATGGGGTACGCGGATCTGAAGGGTGACGCGAAGACCGCCCACCCGGTGGCGATCTCGTCCTTCAAGAACGCCACCATCAACAACATGTGCCAGTCGGTTGTCACCGACGTGCCGTTCGTCGGCAAGGTCACTCTGCAGCTGAAGGCCGGCGGGGGGAAGACTCCGGTATCTGCGGAGAACCTCTACCTGGACGTGTCCGAGCTGGACGCGGACGCCACGTTCGAGAACATCGACATCGGCGTCGCGGCCAAGGACACGGGGCCGGGCAAGGGCAAGGGCCCTGTCGTCAAGGACAAGACGATCCTTGAGAACGGGTTCGCGCAGCAGGCCGACCGAGCCATCCTCGACAACGTCGAGCAGAAGGCGTGGGCGACGACTGCCGGCACGTTCAAGCTGAGCGGTCTGAGCATGCGTCTGCTCAAGGGCTCCGGCGACGGGGTCGAGTGCTACTGACGGTCATCCCGTCCGGGCGGGCGGGGAATGCTGAAACAGCCTTGCCCGCCCGCCTTTCTCTTTACACAGCAACGCCAGTTCCAGGGAGCTGTTTTCCATGAGCGCCGAGTCTGCAGTGTCACCGGGGCGGGACGAGCACTACATCCGCGCCATTCGGCGGATCTTCCGTACCTGGCGGGGGCAGCGGCCTTTCTGGGCGGGTCTGTTCACCGTGCTCGGCGGAATCCCTATCGCCTACTTGCCGTACGCGAGCTTCAAGCTCGGGCACATGACGCTCGCCATGTCGACGACCGCGGGTGCGGGTTCGCTGATCGTCGGCGTGTTGCTGGTCACCCTGGGACTGACGATGTGGTTCCACGCGATCGTCCGGGTGTTCGCGGGCGTCGCCTCAATTCTGCTGGCGCTGATCTCCCTTCCGATCGCCAACCTCGGCGGCTTCCTCATCGGTTTCCTGTTCTCGCTCATCGGCGGTGCGCTCGCGCTCTCCTGGGCCCCGGGAAAGCCCGCCGCGGAATCGGCTCCGGTCAAGGAGCCGGCGCCGGAGCCCGGTCCCGCGGAGGCACCCGTACCGGAGCAGTGGGACAGCTACGGCACGCACGCGCACGAGACAACCATCGAAGCCAACGGCGGGAGGAACAGTGCCGGGTGATGTCACACCGCTGACCACGGTGGGAGGCGATGGGACGCAGGCCAGAAAGGGGCCGCGGCACGCGGCCCCCCGCAAGCCCCTGCTGAACAAGCTCCAGATGCCGGCCGGCAAGGCGATAGCCCTGGCAGCGATGCCCACCGCCGTCTTCCTGGGCATGGGTCTCACCCCCAAGCTGGCACTCGCCGAGGACAAGGACATCCCGTTCGCCCCCGGCCCGTGCGTGACCCGCTCGGACGAGCCGTCGGCCTCCGAGTCGCCCAAGCCGTCGGACTCGGCGGAGCCGTCCGAGACGCCGTCGGAGAAGCCCGACCCGTCCGCCAGCAGTTCGGCGGGCGACAAGGACGAGCCGAAGCCGAGCACGACCCCGTCGGCCTCCGAGTCGAAGCCTGCGGACGCACCGGCGCCGTTGACGAACCCGACGACTCCGGCGCCCAGCGAGACGGCGACCAAGAACCCGCTCGACCCGCTGGGCGTGGGCGACGCGCTCAAGGACCTGTTCGACGGCCCCGACAAGGAGCCCACGGCCACCGCGACGCCGAGCGCGCCCGCGAGCACCGAGCCCGCCGACAAGCCGACCCCTTCGACGACGCCTTCCACCGAGCCTTCCGAGAAGCCGTCCACGAACCCCGCCGCGAAGGTGGGGGAGACGACGGACAAGGCCAAGGACGCGATCAAGGACGCGGCCGACAAGGCCGGGGCGACGACCGAGGAGCTGGACGACGCGGTCAAGGGCCTCGCCCCCAAGAAGGACGAGGACATCCCGGACGGCGCCAAGCCGCGCTTCCCGTGTCCGACGTCCGACCCGAAGGCCCTTGCCGCCGCGGACCTGGAGCAGGGCATCCCGCTGCTCCCGGACGACCCGTGGATCCTGGAGAGCTCGATGCTCACCCTGAAGGGCCTGGACTACAAGGGCATCGTCGAGGTGAAGACGGGCAGCGGCAAGGTCAAGAAGGTGCTGAAGTTCACGGCTTCGGGCGTCGACATCAAGGACCTCCACCAGCTGGTGGTCGGCCCTAACGGCACCACCGCGCACGTCGAGGCGGACAAGGGCTCCACGTCGACGATCACCAACGGTACGGTGACGATGTACACGGAGGAGCTGAAGGGCAACCTCTTCGGCCTCATCCCGATCACGTTCAGCCCGCAGACCCCTCCGCCGCTGAATGTTCCGTTCGCCTTCTTCACCAACGTGAAGGTGACGCAGGCCGGCCAGTTCGGCGGGACGCTGAAGGTTCCCGGCCTGCACAACTACTTCACCGGTGGCAACAACTAAGACCCGTCCGGGAGCCGCACAAGGCTGTGGGCCGCACCCCTTTCCGGGGGTGCGGCCCACAGTCGTGTGACGGCCGGTCAGTAACTCACGGCTCCGGACGCCGGCGACCGGCGGCCTGACCGGAGCGACCGATCGCGGACGGGCCGGGATGGGGGCCGAGGGGCACGACACCGACGCCGGCACATCCCGTCTCTACCGCCCAGTTGCGTCCCCGCAGTCCGTCGCCGCCTCGGCGAGTGCGCGTACCAGTGGGGTCGCGCGGTCCGTGCGCCAGATCAGGGCCCACTGGACGGGCGGGGCATCGTGGAGGGGCAGATAGACGACGTCGGTCTGCGCGTTGTAGCGCCGCCCCTCGTCGGGGACTGTGCAGACCGCGTCGCCTGCCGCGACGAGGGCGAGGATCTCGTAGAAGGTGGCGACGGCCGGGCCGCGGCGGACGAGGCGTCCGGCCGGTGTGCGGGCCGGCAGGACGGCGGTCTCCCAGTAGGCGGGAATGGGGCCGTTCAGGCGCGGCACGATGTGGTCGCCGAGCACCTCCAGGCTCACCGACTCCTGCCGGGCGAGCGGGTGATCCGCGGCCACCATCAGGTTGAGCGGTTCCTCGCGGAGCACCACTCCGACGGTCAGGTCCGGCTCGCGGACCGGCAGCCAGGTGGTCACCGCGTCGACCTCGCCGGCCCGCAAGGCTCCGAACGGATCGCTGAAGAACACTTCCCGGAACCGGAGTTCGGCGGACGGGTGCCGGGCTCGGAAGTGGGTCAGGACCGGGGTCATGTCGTGCATCTGTGCGCCCATAACCCCCAGCGTCAGCGTGCCGGCCGAGTGGCGGGCGATGGTGGTCACCTCCGCCATGGCTTCCTGGATGCCCTCGTATGCCGGCTTCAGCCGCTGGAGCAGCACCTCTCCGACGGGGGTCAGCCGCACATGGCGGCTGGTTCGCTCGAAGAGCTGGGCGCCGATGACGCGTTCCTGTTTCTTGATCGCCTGGCTGACACGGGCTGGGGAGACATGCAGGCGTTCGGCGCTGCGGCCGAAGTGGAGCTCCTCCGCGAGCGTCAGGAAGATCTCTATGTCCCGCAGTTCCATCCTGGTCCCCCGGATTCGTAAACCTCTGGGTTATCGACCATAACAAGATCGGCCGTTGTTCCCGGGCTGCCCGGTACGCATGCTGGGTACCGGGCCGGAAGGCCGCCTCCTGCAGGTGACATGAGCCGGCATGAGGCGGCAGGACCGGCCCGCTCAATTCGGCCCGACGACCCGAAAGGCGTGGACCGCGCGGAAGGCGCGTACCTCATCGGTCATGGGGCCTCGCCGCCCCGGGCTCCGCCCGCCGAGCACGAACCCCCACGGAGAGATTCCCGCGTGACATCTGACCCGAGCGCTGCCCAGACACCTGACCCGGCCACCATCCATCCACTGCCTGCCCACGAGAGGGTCGTCTTCCTCAAGCCACTGGTCGCCGGCACGAACGTCGTGGTGGGTGACTTCACCTACTACGACGACCCCGACGGCGCGACCGACTTCGTGCAGCGCAATGTGCTGTACGCCTACGGTCCGGAACGGCTGATCATCGGCAAGTACTGCGCGATCGCCACCGGCACCCGGTTCCTGATGGCGGGCGCCGACCACCCGTCGATGGGGGTGTCCACCTTCCCCTTCACCATGTTCGGCGGGGAGTGGACCGAGCGGACCCTCGACCTCGTCACGGGCATGCCCAGCCGCGGGGACACAGTGGTCGGCAACGACGTGTGGTTCGGATACGGAGCCACCGTGATGCCGGGGGTACGGATCGGCGACGGCGCAGTGATCGCGTCCGGAGCGATGGTCACCGCCGACGTGCCGCCGTACACCATCGTGGGCGGGAACCCGGCCAGGACGATCAGACAGCGCTTCGACGACAGCGGCATCGAACGGCTCGTGCGCGTCGCCTGGTGGGACTGGCCCGTCGAGCTGGTGACCGCGCACGCCCGGACCATCATGGCTGGTTCCCCGCGGGACATCGAGCGCATCGCCGCCGCCGAAGGTCTGGAGCAGCAGGAGTGACGACCCGGACAGTTGAGGAGTACGCGGTGTCCGGTCGCGACAGCGGCCCGTACGCGATCACCACCGGCCCGGACGGCGCGCTGTGGTTCACCATGGTGCACAGCGGCAGGATCGGTCGGCTCGTACCGGGACAGGAGCCGACCAGTCATCAGCTCGCCCCGGACAGCGGTCCGACGGTCATCAGCAACGGGCCGGACGGCGCACTGTGGTTCACCGAGTACCGGGCGCACCGGATCGGCCGGATCACGACGGCCGGCCGGGTGACGAAGTTCGCGCTGCCGACCGTGGAGTCCGGGCCCTTCGGTATCGCCGCGGGGCCGGACGGCGCGCTGTGGTTCACCGAGACCGCCGCCGACCGCATCGGCCGCCTCACCACCGACGGAACGGTCACGGAGTACCCGCTGCCGCGCACCGGCGCGTTCCCCTCCGCGATCGCCGCGGCGGGGGACGCGATGTGGTTCACGATGAACCAGGCCAACGCCATCGGCCGCATCGGCATGGACGGCCGCATCACGGTCCACGAGCTGCCCACCGAGGCGGCCGCACCGGTCGGAATCGCCACGGGCCCGGACGGGAGTGTCTGGTTCACCGAGATCGCGGCCGGTCAGATCGGTCGGAGAGCACCCGACGGCCGGATCACCGAGTACCCCCTGCCCGACCGCTCGGCCCGGCCGCACGCCGTCACCACCGACGCCGACGGCACGGCGTGGTTCACCGAGTGGGGCGGCAACCGCGTCGGCTCGATCACCTCCGACGGCACGGTCACCGTCCACGACCTGCCCACCCCGGCCTCCGAGCCGCACGGGATCACGGTGGGCCCGGACGGCGCCCTGTGGACGGCCCTGGAGACAGGCGCACTGGCCCGCATCAAACCGACCACCACCAGAACCACCATCACCCCCAAGCACACCGAACAGAGGAACGCCTCATGAAATACGCCCTCGTGATCTTCGAGACGCATGCGTCACGCGCCCGGATCCGGGCCGACCGCGACGCCTACCGGAAGGCGTACGAGACCTGGATCGGCGAGCTCGCGGCAGCGGGCAAGCTGGCGGGCGGCGACGCCCTCGACACCGAGCACCAGGGCCCCGTCACCGTGCGCAAGACGGCGGACGGATCCGTAGCGGTGACCGAGGGGCCCGTGCACAGCGGCGAGGAGACCCTCGGCGGCTGGTTCGTGCTGGAGGTGGCCGACCACGCCGAGGCCATCGAGCTGGCCCGCGGCTTCCCCACCCCGGAGGCGCTCGAAATCCGTCCGATCCTCGAATCGGCCTGAGCAGCATGCGGGCCTCGACGTCCTCTGCCCGGACACCCGGCGTGCCTGACCAGCACGACATCCCGGGTCCGGAGCGCTGTACCCCTTCACAGGAGTTGACTTGACTCTGACATCGGTGAGCTACCGACCTCTGACCGGCCCCGAGGAGATCGATCTCTTCTGCCGGCTCTCCTACGTCCTCGACCACGAACTGACCGACGACTTCGCCGGCGGCTGCCGCCGCCCCGAGTGGGCCTGGGTGGCCCTGGACGGCGACCGTCTCCTCGCCCGGCTCGCCTGGTGGACGACCCCGGGCGGTGACGTCCCGCTGCAGTTCGACTTCTTCGACGTCGACGACACGCTGCCCCAGGCCGACCGCGACGAGATCGGCCTGCGGCTGTTCAAGACGGCGACCGCGACCGTCTTCCCGGCGGGCGCAAAGCTGCCGGAGTACGGCCGCTTCGTCCCGCCCGACTGGCACGAGGACCCCGCAGCCCGCGAGGTGGTCGAATCCCGCACGCGCGTGCTGGAGAGCACGGGCGCACGGCTGCTGGTCGAGCGGCTGCGGCTGCAGTGGACCCCGTCGTCCCTCATCCCGGAGGCCAAGGGGCGTCTCGTCTTCCGCCCGGTGGCCGACTGTGAGGACCTCCTCGCCCTGATGGCCCCGGTCATGGAGGGCACCCTCGACGCCCACGGCCAGGCGCACCTGGCATCCGGACTGAGCCCGCGCGAGGCGGCGGAACGGCACTACGACGGAGAGTTCGCCAGGTTCAAGAGCCCGCACGAGTGGTGGCGCATCGCCGAACTCACCGACGGTGGCGGTCCGGTGGGCTTCGTGGTCCCGGCCCGCAACAGCTACCACCCGATCATCGCGTACATCGGTGTCCTGCCCGCACACCGCGGCAACGGCTACATCGACGAGATCCTCGCCGAGGGCACCCGCATCCTGGCCGCCGAGGGCGTCGACCGGATCAGGGCATCGACGGACCTCGGCAACGTCCCCATGGCGAAGTCCTTCGCCCGCGCCGGATACGTCAACTTCGAACGCTCCCTCAACCTGGTCTGGGACTGACCCCACCTGCCGCGTCTCCGGATATCCCCCAAACGATCTCCGGAGGCGCGGCAGGGGCCCGACCCGCGATGCGGATCAGGCCCCTGCCCGAAGGCCGTCACGGACTCAGCGCCTGACCGCGGTCTCCCGCTCGATGCGTGACAGTTCCTCGGGATTGCGTACGGCGTGGAGCCCGGTGATGAGGCCGTCGTCGATGCTCATCGCCACGACGGTGCCTGCACAACTACTTCACGGCGGCAAGACCCAAGACCCGTCCGGGAGCCGCTACAAGGCTGTGGGCCGCACCCCTTTCCGGGGGTGCGGCCCACAGTCGTTTCGTCATGACTGGCCGCACCAGTGAGTGAACTCCTGGGCGGTCACACCGTAGAGCAAGGCGTCGTCCTTGCCGGACTCCTCGTCGTCGCCGCCCGTGACGAACGTGAAGTGCACGGTCGCATGGGGGGCTTCGACTTCGAGTGTGAACTGGTCCGGGCGTCGCGTGATGGTCGTCCAGCTGACCCCCGCGACGAGGAGGCCGCTCTCGAGATGCCGGAACGTGGTCGACGCCTCGAGGGCCACGTACTCACCGAAGCGGTCGGCCGGGATGGTGACGGTGTCGTTCCAGGTCTCGAGTTGGAGGCTGTGCACGATCCGGCACTCGCACGCCTCCAGCCGCACATCCCCGTACCGGAGCCAGTACGGCCACTCGTGCTCCGAGGAGCCGCGCCCGGAGTCCGAGGGGCGGCCGTGTTTCTCGGCGAGCTCCTCCAGTGAGGCGAGAGGGCGGAAGTCGCCGATTCCTCCTGTCGCCGCAAGGGCGGTGAGAACGTTCGTAAAGCTCATGCGGGTCATGGTGTCAGTCCAGGTCAGCGAGGTGGTGCGGCGTGGTGCGGCCCTTCCGGCAGGAAGAGCCGCACCACTTTGTCCGGCCGCTCTACTAACGGTGGATCATTCGGCGCCCAGCGCCTTCAGTGCCTTGATGAGCTCCCGCATCTCGGACGCGCGGTTCTTGATGCAGCCCCAGTCGGCGCCCCAGTAGTTCTGCCAAGCGCCGCTCTTGTCCCGGTACTTCTTGCCCGGTGTGTTGAACTGCTTCTCAGCATCCCTGGCGATGTCGTGCAGCCGCTGACGGGTGTACGGATCGTTTCTTACCGCTTCGACGGTGGCCTCGACCTCCTTCGGCGTCGCGAGCCTCGCGACACCTTCGACGGCCACGCCCATGATGTCGCCGTTTCCGTCGCCCATGATCGTCACCTCGGCCTCCTTGAGGTTCGGCGACTTCTTGAGGTTGATGTGCGCACCCTTGGTGCAGAAGTCGCTGTACAGCTGTCCGACGTGGTCGATGCCGCAGAACTTCTTGGCCTTCCCCTTGGCAGCGAGGGCCACCTTCCCGTTCGGGACGGTCCTGGCGCTCTTGCCGCTCGCCGGGGCGAGGCCCGCCGCTCCCTCTGCTCCCTCGACGATGCACTCGGCGAGTTCGCCCTTGCGGTACTTCTCGATGATCGCCTTGAGCTGCTTGAGGATCTTCCTGCCCCATTGGGCCTTCTCGAAGAACTTGGCGACACCGCTGGTGATGGCGACGATGGCCTTGCTGACCGCCGGGATCTTCCCCAGCACCGCCACAAGACTCGCGACGTCGACCAGTGCCCAGAGGCAGCTCTCGATGTCACCCTGGCCGAAGCAGCGCTTGACGTTGTTCACGCCGAGCACTTCGAGAAGGATCTCGCCTCCGTTCTCCTTGACCCAGTCGACGATGCTCTTGTTCATGGCCGCGAGCGCCTCGCGGTAGTCGTCCACGCAGGACTGGCCGCACTCGGCGAGCAGGATCGCCTCTTCGTCAGCGCTGAGACCGGGTTCGAGGGGGCCGTCGGTACCCGTGTCGCCGTTCTCCATCGCGGCCTTGCGAGCCGCTTCCTGCCGCTTGCGCTCGTCCGCCTCGGCGCGGTCGGCCGAGGCGTCCGCGTCCTTCGCCGCACCCTCGGCGTTGTTCGCGGCGGTCTCGGCAGCCGTGGCGTCCTTCTCCGCCTTGGTCGCGGTGGCCTGGGCGCTCGACGCGTCCGCTTCCGCGGCCGTCGCCGAGGAACGGGCGCTCGCCGCGTCGCGCTCGGCGTCTGTGGCCTCGCGGTCTGCCGCTGCGGCCTCGGACTCGGCGTCGTTCGCCGCGGATCCGGCGTAGACGGCATCGGTGCCGGCCTGCTGGTCGTACTTCTGAGCGTTGGCGTCAGCCTTCCTGGCGGCCGTGGCCGCCTTCTCCGCCTCCGCCGCCGAGGTGCGGGCCGCCGCTACGGAGGCCAGCGCCTTGGCCGCGTCGGCCGCTGCCGCCGCGGCTGCCTGCGCCGCGATCTTCGCGTCTCCCGCGGCCTTGTCCGCGAGGGCCTTCGCATCGGCCGCCGCCTTCGCGGCCTCGTCCGACTTGGCCTTCGCGGCGGCAGCCTGCTGCTCGGCCATCGTCTTGGACGTCTGCCCCACGAGGACTGCGAAGGCGGCGGACGAATCCGCCTCCTGGTACGGGGCACCGACAGCGATGGCTTCGTCGGCCGCCTTCGTCACCGCACTCGCCGCGTCGCGCGCGGCCGTTGCCGCCTGACCGGCGGCGAAGGCGAACCCGGCCGTCTTCGCGGCCCAGGCGGCGGTCTTGGCCGCTTCCTCCTTCGCCCCCGTGGCCTCCTGACGCGCCTTGACGGCCGCCGCCTGAGCCTTCTTCGCCTCGGCCTCGGCGTTCTTGGCATTCGCCTTGGCAGCCGCTGCCGCGTCGATCGCGTCTGCTGCGGCCGCGTGTGCGGTCGCCGCGGCAGCATGCGTGGTCATGTACGCGGACCAGGCACTGTCGGCGGCCGCACGGGAGCGCGACGCCGCGCCCTGTGCGCGGGTTGCCGCCGCACGCGCGTTCACGGCCGCGGTGGACGCCTCATTGGCCGCGGTACGTGCCCGAGTGGCGGCGGAGGACGCCTCGTTGGCCGCGGTACGCGCCTCGGTCGCCGCCTCGCGCGTCTCGCCCGCGGCGGCGGTACCCTCGGCCGCAGCCGCGGCCGCCTCAAGAGCCGCGGCGCGCGAAGCGGTCGCGTTCTTCTTCCGCTCGGCCTCCGCGGCAGCGTCCCGGGCGTAGTAAGCCTCCGCCTCGGCGACTTCGGCCTGTCGACGCTTGTCGGCCGCCGTCGTTCCGGCGGATTCGGCCGCCGAGCGCGCCCGCCCCGCCGCGTCCCGCTCCGTCGCGGCCGTCTGCTCGGCCGTCGCGGCCTTCTCGCGCTCACGCGTGGCGTTGGCATGCTCCCGCGCCGCGTTCGCCTTCTCCTTCTCGGCGATTCCGCGCTGCTTCTTCGCCTCGGCAGCACCCGTCTGCGCGGTCTTCTCCGCAGCCTCCGCCGTCGCCTGAGCAGTCTTCGCCTTCGTCGCGTTGGCCGCGGCCTCCTTGGCCTGCGCCGCCGCCGCCGCTGCCGCAGACTTGGCCTGAGCCGCCGCCTCCTGCGCCGCGGCCTTGCGGAATTCGGTGTTCAGCGCGTGCGACTGCGTCTTGGCGAGGGCAAGCAGGGCCTGGCTGTCGGCAGCGGTCGCCTTGGCCGCGTTGGACGCGGTCAGGGCGGTCTTCGCGGCCGCCTGTGTGGCCGCGTACGAAGCCTTGGTGACCTGGACCGACTGCTGGCCGTACATCAGTCCGCGGCCACGAGGGGTCTTGGCCGCGTCCGCGATGGTCCACGCAGCGCTCTGAGCGGCGGTTGCCTTGTCCGACGCCGTCTTCGCCGCGGTCACGGCCTTGTCGGCGATCGGGACTTGCGCGGCCGCGGCCTTACGGGCCGCGGTCAGGTCGGCCGCCGCCTTGGTGAACACGGCAGGCTTCGGCTTGAGAATGCTGTCGGGCCGGGCTGCCCAGTACTTCTGGAAGAACAGAATCTGGTCGGCCTGCCAGGCCTGCCGGATCGATTCGAGCATCGCCTCGGTGGCGGCGCGGGCCTGCTTGGAGGCCTCCATCTCCGCAGCGACGATCTCGCCGCGCTGCTTGGCCTGGGCGGCGTACTCCGCCTCCCACTCACCGTGGGCTTCGAGTACTACGCCGGACAGGGCCCGGTAGTGGTCGATGGGGTTGGCGCTGTCACAGACCGCCCATGCGACCTTCAGCTGCTCGACCTCGGCGCGGAACTCCGGTGAGTCCGGCTCCGGGGCCTTCTTGAGGAAGCCGCCGAAGCGCAGGAAGGTGGCGATGTCATTGGCTGATCCTGGTGTGCCCTTGCCACCCACGCCGAACAGCTCGTCGCCCGCGTAGGGCTTGTACGCCGCCCCGAAACTGTCGTCGGTGGTGTCGAAGGCGTCGAGGACACTCTTTGCCTTGTCCAGGGATGCCTTGCCGGGAAGCGGCTTGGCGTCCTCGAACGTCTTGTAGTAGATGTCGCGCTGCTTGCCGAAGGTGAAGGCGAGGATGTCCTCGCCGAACTCCGGCGCGTGGTAGTCCCGTCCGCCCGAGCTGTTGTCGGCGGCGTAGGGCTTGTTGGTCTCATTGAGCTTGGCCTGGCGGGCCGCGAAGGTGCCCCCGTAGGCCTGGCCCGCCTCCTTGTCCCGGTCCAGGGCCTGTCCGAGCGGCCCGAAGCTCCAGTCCTTGATCGCCGCGTGGACATCCGAGTCCGTCCCCGACAGCGCCTTGTTCGCGACGGTCTTCATCTCCGGACCGCCGTAGTGCACGCCCCGCGACACCTGGCAGCGGTCCTTCCGGGCTTCCGCGCCCAGACTGATCCGTAGTGTCCGCTGGTACGGGTCGGTCGGGTTGTCCCCCGGCTCGTCCGCCTGGGCGGGTACCGCGTACACCAGGCCCATCAGGATCGAGGATGCGGTCGCCAGAGCGGTGCCGGCGATCCCCCGTGCCCAGGCGCGTCTGGCGCGTCTGTTTCTCGGCAGCATTGTTCTTCGCACTTCTCAGCCTGTCTTCTCGGCAAAAGGTCGGCCCAGGAAGGAAGCGCGGAATCAGGGAACCCATGTGGTCTGATGGGTCGTCAAAACTGCTCTGGTCAGAGCGAAAAGGCCCCAGGGCGCACCCATGGGGCACGCCCTCCCCCCCGCCTTCCCCCGAAGGCGTGTTGATCATTACACGGGTGGCCCGAAGGCGAAAAGGGCTGAGAGCCGTCCCGCCCGTCGTCCACCTGCGGACGCGCCAAGTGGAGGGGGCTCGCTCGGTACCGTGACGAACACGCTTTGGCCGCACGAGCTCGAAGTCGCCAACGCCGAGTGGACGTGGATGCCGGAGCAGGACGGAGAGCGGGATCATGGCAAAGCCCCATCAGGAGTTCGGCATCGACTTCGGGCTCAGCGGACTCATCAAGTGGTTCCGCTATCCGCCGGTCGGGAACGAGGCCGCCGGGCTGGACGTCATCGCGAGCAGCGCGGACCGGTACGAGGGCGCGTTCGCGCGCCGGCTCCTGGAAGATGCCCTCCGGCTGCTGGATTCACCGCTGTCCGGCCAGGCGGTTACCACGCTCTGGCTGGCGGGGACGTTCCGGGGCTTCGACCTGGAGCGCCTCGGTATCGACGGCCGGCAGTGGCTGCGCCGGATTGCCGACATCTGCACTTCCCGGATCCGCCGGGACGACCCCTCCTTCGCGCCCACCGCTCCCGGGGCCGTTCCGGCCGGGGGGCTGAGCGACGCCGTCCTGGCCGAGATCCGCGCGGTCGGCGCGGCCTTGGAAGCCACCAGTGCCAACCACTCCTACAGCGCGGTCCCGTATGTGGTGCCCACGCTGGAGCGGGTCGTCACCGAGGTGGACCCGGAGCTGGGCTTCCGGCTCTTCCTGCGGGCGATGAAGGCGTTCTTCGTGCCGATCAGTGATGCCACGTACGACCGCTACGTCGCGCTCGGCAAACTGCTCGGCCTTGACGAGGCCGTTGTCGACGACGGGGACTTCAACTGGTTGGACCAGGGGCTGGGCCCGCGGTAGGCAAACGCCGAGGGCGGCACCCCGGATCCCGTCCGGGGCACCGCCCTCGCCACATGTGGATAGGGGCCGCGTCAGGCGGGCGTCCCGCCGCCCAAGTGGTGCACCCGCACCATGTTCGTCGTGCCCGGGACGCCCGGAGGCGAGCCCGCCGTGATGATCATGGTGTCGCCCTCGTTGTAGCGCTGCAGCTTCAGCAGCGCCGCGTCGACCAGGTCGACCATCGCGTCCGTCGTCTCCACGAACGGTGCGAGGAAGGACTCCACGCCCCAGCTCAGAGCCAGCTGGTTACGGGTGGACTCGTCCGTCGTGAAGGCCAGGATCGGCTGCTTGGCGCGGTAGCGGGAGAGCCGGCGGGCCGTGTCGCCGGACTGGGTGAAGGCGATCAGCGCCTTGCCGTCCAGGAAGTCCGCGATCTCGCACGCCGCGCGGGCCACCGAACCGCCCTGCGTACGCGGCTTCTTGCCCGGGACCAGCGGCTGGAGGCCCTTGGAGAGCAGCTCCTCCTCCGCGGCGACGACGATCTTCGACATCGTCTTGACCGTCTCGATCGGGTACGCGCCGACCGAGGACTCGGCCGACAGCATGACCGCGTCCGCGCCGTCGAGGATGGCGTTGGCCACGTCGGACGCCTCGGCGCGCGTCGGGCGGGAGTTGGTGATCATCGACTCCATCATCTGGGTCGCCACGATCACCGGCTTGGCGTTGCGGCGGCACAGCTCGATGAGGCGCTTCTGGACCATCGGGACCTTCTCGAGCGGGTACTCGACGGCCAGGTCGCCGCGCGCCACCATCACACTGTCGAACGCCATCACGACGTCCTGCATGTTGGCGACGGCCTGCGGCTTCTCCACCTTGGCGATGACGGGGACCCGGCGGCCCTCCTCGTCCATCACCTTGTGGACGTCCTTGACGTCGCTCGCGTCCCGTACGAAGGAGAGCGCGACCAGGTCGCAGCCCAGCCGGAGGGCGAATCGGAGGTCCTCGACGTCCTTCTCGGAGAGGGCCGGGACATTGACCGCCGCGCCGGGCAGGTTGATGCCCTTGTGGTCGGAGATCACTCCGCCCTCGACGACGATCGACTTGACCTGTGTGCCCGTGACCTCGATGACGCGCAGCTCGACGTTGCCGTCATTGATCAGGATCTGGTCGCCCTTGGAGACATCCCCGGGCAGACCCTTGTACGTGGTGCCGCAGATCGACTTGTCGCCGGGGACATCCTCGGTGGTGATGGTGAATTCGTCGCCTCGGACCAGTTCGACCGGGCCCTCGGCGAACGTTTCCAGACGGATCTTGGGACCCTGGAGATCGACGAGGACGCCGACCGCGCGGCCGGTGTCCTCGGACGCCTTGCGCACGCGGTGGTACCGCTCCTCGTGCTCAGCGTGGGTCCCATGGCTCATGTTGAGTCGGGCCACGTTCATGCCGGCCTCGATGAGCGCTTTCAGCTGCTCGTAGGAGTCGACGGCGGGGCCCAGTGTGCAGACGATTTTGGAACGGCGCATAAGGCGGATCCTATCGGTTTGTTTCTCTGCGGAATATTCCGTCTGGTGGAAAGTACAAATGGGCGGTCCGTCGCTCAGACGTGGGCCCTCATACGCCCCCAAACGCCCTCATACGACGCCCTCAGGGGCGACCAGAGCGAACGTCTGCTGGGCGATCTCCAATTCCTCGTCCGTCGGGACCACGGCCACCGCGACCCGGGCGTCCGCCGCCGAGACGATCCGCGCCTCTTCGGAACGTACGGCATTGAGCTCGAGATCCAGCGTCAGACCCAGCTCCTCCAGACCCGCGACGGCGGCCTCGCGCACCGGCGCCGCGTTCTCACCGACGCCGGCGGTGAACGCGATCGCGTCCACCCGGCCGAGGATCGCGTAGTACGCGCCGATGTACTTCTTCAGCCGGTGGATGTAGATGTCGAAGGCGAGCTGCGCACGCTCGTCGCCCTCGTCGATCCGGCGGCGGATCTCCCGCATGTCGTTGTCGCCGCACAGACCCACCAGGCCGCTCTTCTTGTTGAGCAGTTCGTCGATCTCGTCCGCCGACATCCCGGCGACCCGCTTGAGGTGGAAGGTGACCGCGGGGTCGATGTCACCGGAGCGCGTACCCATCACCAGACCCTCCAGCGGCGTCAGCCCCATCGAGGTGTCCACGCACCGGCCGCCCGCGACCGCCGAGGCGGATGCTCCATTGCCGAGGTGCAGGACGATGACGTTCACCTCGGACGGGTCCTTGCCGAGCAGAGCCGCCGTCTTGCGGGAGACATACGCGTGCGAGGTGCCGTGGAAGCCGTACCGGCGGATCCGGTGGGCGTCCGCCGTCTCGACGTCGATCGCGTACCGCGCCGCCGACTCCGGCATCGTCGAGTGGAAGGCGGTGTCGAAGACCGCGACCTGCGGAAGGTCCGGGCGCAGCGCCCGAGCGGTACGGATACCGGTGATGTTCGCCGGATTGTGCAGCGGAGCCACCGGGATCAGGCGCTCCACCTCGGCGAGCACCTCGTCGGTGATCAGGGTCGGTTCGGTGAACTTCAGGCCGCCGTGCACCACCCGGTGGCCGACCGCCGCCAGTTCGGGAGAGTCCAGGCCGAGCCCGTCGAGCGCCAGTTCCTCGGCGACCGCCTTCAACGCCGCGCTGTGGTCGGCGACCGGGCTGGTGCGCTCGCGCTTCCCGGCACTGCCGCCGGTCAGCGGCGTGTGCACCAGACGGGACGTCACCTCACCGATCCGCTCGACCAGGCCGACAGCCAGCCGCTCGTGGCCGCGCATGTCGAGGAGCTGGTACTTGAGCGACGAGGAGCCGGAGTTGAGGACGAGCACGCGGGCGGCGGTCATGCGGGGATCTCCTGACCCTGGGACTGGATCGCGGTGATGGCGACCGTGTTCACGATGTCGCTGACGAGCGCGCCGCGCGAGAGGTCGTTCACCGGCTTGCGCAGACCCTGCAGCACCGGCCCGACGGCCACGGCGCCGGCCGAGCGCTGCACGGCCTTGTAGGTGTTGTTGCCGGTATTGAGGTCAGGGAAGATCAGCACCGTCGCCCGGCCCGCCACCTCCGAGTCCGGCAGCTTCGTCGCCGCGACGGACGGCGCCACGGCCGCGTCGTACTGGATCGGGCCCTCGACCCGCAGATCCGGACGGGACTCCCGCACCAGCTTGGTCGCCTCGCGCACCTTGTCGACGTCCGCGCCCGAACCCGAGGTACCCGTGGAGTACGAGAGCATCGCGATCCGCGGGTCCACGCCGAAGCGGGCCGCGGTCGCCGCCGACTGGACCGCGATGTCCGCGAGCTGTTCGGCGTTCGGGTCCGGATTGACCGCGCAGTCGCCGTACACCAGCACCTTGTCGGCCAGACACATGAAGAAGACCGAGGAGACGATCGATGCGTCCGGCTTCGTCTTGATGATCTCGAAGGCCGGGCGGATCGTCGCGGCGGTGGAGTGCACCGAGCCCGACACCATGCCGTCGGCCAGGCCCTCCTGGACCATCAGCGTGCCGAAGTAGTTCACATCCGCCACCACGTCGTACGCCAGCTCCACCGTCACGCCCTTGTGGGCGCGCAGCTGCGCGTACCGCTCGGCGAAGCCCTGGCGCAGCTCGGAGGTCTGCGGGTCGATCAGCTGGGCGGACGAGAGGTCGACGCCGAGGTCCGCGGCCTTCTTGCGGATGACCTCGGTGTCACCGAGGAGGGTCAGATCGCAGACGTCACGGCGCAGCAGTACGTCGGCGGCGCGCAGCACCCGCTCCACCGTGCCCTCGGGCAGCACGACACGGCGGCGGTGGGTGCGGGCCTGCTCAAGGAGATCGTGCTCGAACATCATGGGGGTGACCCGGCCGCTGCGGGCCACCGAGATCCGGTCCAGCAGGTCGGCGGTGTCGACATGGCGCTCGAAGAGGCCGAGTGCGGTCTCCGCCTTGCGCGGCGTGGCGGCGTTCAACTTGCCTTCCAGCGAAAAGAGTTCGGCCGCGGTGGGGAAGCTGTTCCCGGAGACCGAGATCACCGGGGTGCCGGGCGCGAGCCGGGCGGCCAGCGTGAGGATCTCCTTGCTCGGCCGCTCGTTCAGCGTCAGCAGGACGCCCGCGATGGGCGGGGTGCCCGCGGAGTGCGCGGCGAGCGCGCCCACAACGATGTCGGCGCGGTCGCCGGGGGTGACCACCATGCAGCCGGGGGTCAGGGCGTTCAGCAGATTCGGCAGCATCGCACCGCCGAAGACGAAGTCCATCGCGTCCCTGGCCAGTCCCGCGTCGTCGCCGAGCAGCACCGTGCCGGCCAGCGCATGGGTGATCTGGGCGACCGTGGGGGCCGCGAGCGCCGGCTCGTCGGGGAGTACGTAGCAGGGCACCGGGAGGCGGGCCGCAAGCCGCTCGGCTATGATTTCGCGCTCCTCGGGGGCGACCCGGTTGACAGCCATGGCGAGGATGTCGCAGCCCAGCACCTCGTACGCGCGATGGGCGTTACGGGTCTCGGCCCGCACCGACTCCGCGGTCTGGCCCTTGCCGCCCACCACCGGGATCACCGAGGAACCGAACTCATTGGCCAGGCGGGCGTTGAACGCCAGCTCGTCGGGGAGCTGGGTGGCGGAGAAGTCCGTGCCGAGAACGAGCACGACCTCGTACTCCCGCGCCACCTGGAGAAAGCGCTCGACGAGCCGGGAAACCAGCTCGTCGGTACCCTTCTCGGCCTGCAGTGCCGCGGCCTCGTGGTAGTCCATGCCGTATACCGTCGCCTCGTCCTGAGACAGCCGGTAGCGCACTCGCAGCAGGTCGAAGAGCCGGTCGGGTCCGTCGTGCACCAGCGGCCGGAAGACACCCACCCGGTCCACCTGGCGGGTCAGGAGCTCCATGACTCCCAGCTCGACGACCTGGCGGCCGTCCCCGCGGTCGATCCCGGTCACGTACACGCTGCGCGTCACGCGTGCTCTCCCGTCCATGCTGTGGCGTACACATCCTGTGGATCCAGCTGAATCCGCGACCCCGGGCGTGCAAAAAAACCGCTCGGGGGCGGCATTGCCCTCTTGACAATACCTCTGCGGATAGGTAGAGCGCCCGCCGGGCGGGGGCTGGTCCAAAGGTCCCCGAGCACGGTCCAAGTGCCATCCGGCGGAGTAGCTGAGAGCGCGGGTCCCCGCAAGTCCGTGGAACAATCGAACCTGGGCTCACATGTATCACTGACGAGCAGGAGACACAGCACGATGCGCATCGGAGTTCTCACCGCTGGCGGCGACTGTCCCGGCCTGAACGCAGTGATCCGGTCGGTCGTGCATCGCGCTCTGACCGGGCACGGCGATGAAGTCATCGGTTTCGAGGACGGGTTCAGGGGTCTCCTCGACGGCCACTACCGTCCGCTCGACCTCAACGCGGTCAGTGGCATTCTCGCCCGCGGCGGTACGATCCTGGGCTCCACGCGCCTGGAGCGCGGCCGACTGAGTGAAGCCGCCGAGAACGCCCCGGAGTTGGCGCGGCAGTACGGCATCGACGTGCTCATCCCGATCGGCGGCGAGGGCACGCTCACCGCGTCGCGGCTGCTGTCGGAAGCCGGGATGCCCGTCGTCGGCGTACCGAAGACCATCGACAACGACATCTCCTCCACCGACCGCACCTTCGGCTTCGACACCGCCGTCATGGTCGCGACCGAGGCCATCGACCGTCTGAAGACCACCGCCGAGTCCCACCAGCGCGTCATGGTCGTCGAGGTCATGGGCCGGCACGCCGGCTGGATCGCGCTGGAGTCAGGCATGGCGGGCGGCGCGCACGGCATCTGTCTGCCGGAGCGGCAATTCCAGGTCGAGGACCTGATGAAGATGATTGAGGAGCGCTTCTCGCGCGGCAAGAAGTTCGCGGTCATCTGCGTCGCCGAGGGCGCGCATCCGGCCGAGGGCTCGATGGCGTACGAGAAGGGCGAGATCGACCAGTACGGTCATGAGCGCTTCAAGGGCATCGGCAACCGTCTCGCCGCGGAGCTGGAGCACCGGCTCGGCAAGGAGGCCAAGCCGGTCATCCTCGGACATGTGCAGCGCGGCGGCACGCCCACCCCGTACGACCGGGTGCTCGCCACGCGCTTCGGCTGGCATGCCGTGGAGGCGGCGCACCGCGGTGAGTTCGGCATGATGACGGCGCTGCGCGGCACGGATGTGACGATGGTGCCGCTGGCGGAGGCGGTCACGCGGCTGAAGACCGTGCCTGCCAGCCGGATGCGTGAGGCGGAATCGGTCTTCTGACCCTGCCCTTCGGGACGTAGGTCCTGACCTCTGTTCTGACGTCTGTTTCTGGCTCCGGCTGCTGAACGGCCTTGATCGCACCCCCCGTGTGCGATCAAGGCCGCTCGTGTATCCCCGCCGGTTTCCGCAGTGGTTGGCGCAGATCACTCTTGAGTTGAACGGCGCGAATGGCAAGGCTGTTCCCTGTCCGGGACATGTCCCAGCCCTGTCCCAGCAGGTGGAGTGGAAGATGGAGGGACGGATGGACCCAGCCGGGCACGGTGCTCCTGATCCCGAACAGGCGCACAGCTCCGCCGAGTTCGTGGCCCGGATGCAGCAGCTGAAGGACTGGTCCGGCCTGACCTACCGGGAGTTGACGGCCCGGGCGGAAGCGGTCGGCGACGTACTGCCGCGCTCCACCGTCGCCAATATGCTCAGCCGCAACACGGTGCCGCGCGAGGAGCTGGTGGCGGCGTTCGTACGCGCCTGCGGTTGCGGCCCCGGAGCGACCGAGAGCTGGCTGCGGGTCCGAAAGGAGCTCACCCGGCGTGAGCGGCAGGCCGTCGAGGTCCCCGACTACGGCGTCGGCGAACAGGAGGCCGGCCCCGGGCCGGAGGAGGCGACACCACCTGAGCCGCCGCGCCGGTCCTGGCGCTCCCGTGCGAAGTGGCCGGCCGTCGTCGCGCTGGGTGCGGCCGCGGTGGCGGTCACCATCGCCTTTCTGCTCCCGGAGGACGACAAGCCGACGGCGGAGCGTCACACTCCTGTGGTCGCACCGGCGCGAGGACCCGTAGAGATCAGGGCCGTCCACTCCGGGCTCTGTCTGGCCGAGCGTGCCGGGCAGCGGAGTGGGCAGCTCTACCAGGTGCCGTGTGCGCCGGACACCATCCCGCGCTTCGCCCTGAAGCCGGTCGAGCCCGCCTGGCGGATAGAGACGGATCACCGCGACTTCGGTCCGGGCTGTACCGGTGTGGGGGAGAAGTCGACAAAGGCCGGCGCCCCGCTCGCGGACCAGGAGTGCGGCAAACGCGGACCGGCCGAGGCCTTCCGGCTGGAGGCGGTCGGCAAGCCGGTGCGCGGCTACCGGCTGAGGCCCCTGCACAGCGACCTCTGCGCCGGGGTGCAGGACGCCTCGAAGGAGCGCGGGGCGCGGATGGTGCAGCAGGTCTGCACCAAGGACGCGCAGGGGCAGCTGTTCTCGTTCGACCGCGATGCAACCGCCAACGGCAACTAGGCGTGGGTCAGTTGCCAGAAGTGGTCGACGATCCGCTCCAGGAACTCCCGGCCCGGCTCCCCGGTGTCCTGTGAGGCGGAGCCCCAGCTGAGCGTCGCGACCATACGGGACTGGTAGTCGGCGTGCAGCTCCTCCAGTACGTCCTCGAGATGGCCCCGGTCCATCGGCAGCATCTTCACCACCGGGCGTACATACGCCTGCCAGCGCGCCTTCACCGCGTCCCGCAGCAACTCCGCCAGCTCCTCGTCCTGGCCGGTCGCCGTCAGCAGCTCGCGTGGTGTCAGGTCCAGCACCTCGGCGAGCGCCGCGGTCTGCCGTTCATTGCCGCGCCAGCGCCCCGACTCCTCCATCCGCAGATACGCGGCGGCGTCCACGCCGACCCGCAGCGCCAGCTCGTCGGGGGCGAGGCCTTGCGCCATCCGATGCTCGCGCAGGGTCGTCGCGGCGGCGAGCAGCTCACTCTGCGCGCACCACAACACGCCGGCGAGCGCGGTGAGTTCGCGTGAACCGGGCGCGGCGACACCGCGCTCCCAGGCGACCACCGTGTCCGGTGTGATCTGGAGCCCGTACTGGGCGCGGAGACCGTACGCGACATGGCCTGGCGCCATACCCAGGGCCTCGCGCAGTCGGCGCGCGGCGAGGGCGTTGAAGCGTGGAGCGGGGGTGGGATGCACGCGCACACGCTAGGCGGCGGGAGGGGGCGGCGACTACGGTGCGTTCACCCAACGCCACTTGTCGTAGGAACATCCGAGCTGATCGTACCCATTGGTAACGTACTGGGTGATTCGTCAGCCCTTGACCGCGCCGCCCAGTGCGAAGCCGCCGCCCAGCCTCCGCGCGATCAGCACGTACAGCACCAGCACCGGCGCCGAGTACAGAATCGAGAACGCCGCGAGCTGCCCGTAGATCACCGAGCCGTAGTTGCCGAAGAAGGTGAAGATCGAGACCGACGCAGGCATCTGCTCCGGGGACAGGATCAGCATGAACGGTACGAAGAAGTTCCCCCAGAGCTGGATGAAGGTGTAGATCGTCACCACTGTCAGCCCCGGGCCCATCAGCGGCAGGACGACCCTGGTGAGCGTCTGCAGATTCGACGCGCCGTCCGTCCAGGCCGCCTCCTCCAGCACCATCGGGACGCCGTCCATGAAGTTCTTCATCAGCCAGATGGAGAACGGCAGTTGGGAGGTGGCGAGGAAGAGCCCCGTACCGTACATCGTGTCGATCAGATTGACCTGCACGAACAGTCCGTACACCGGGACCATGACCGCGGTGATCGGCAGACAGGTCGTGAACAGGATCGTCAGCAGATACGGCCGGTTGAAGCGCGAGTGGTGCCGGGAGAGCGGATATGCGGCGAGCGCCGCGCACACCACCGTCAGCAGGGTCGCGCCGCCGCACAGCAGCAGGCTGTTGAGCATCGGCGTGAAGGTGATCTCGTCGGTGAGCACCGCGTCGAAATTGTCCGCAGTGAACGACGACGGCGCCCGTACCCGCAGGTCGGCCTCCGCGTTCACCGACGCCAGCAGCAGCCACAGCAGCGGCAGCGCGAAGGCCGCGGCGGTGAGCAGCAGGGCGGCATTGGCGGCGAGCCGGGCGCGGGTGGTCCGGCGCATCACACCTCCACCTTCATCAGGCGCAGATAGACGATCGAGAACAGCGAGCCCACCAGCAGGAGCAGCAGTGCCACCGCCGTGCCGTAGCCGATCAGGCTCTTGAGGAACGCCTGGTCGTACATGAACACCGGCAGCGTCTGGCTGCGGTTGCCCGGGCCGCCGCGCGTCATCGCCCAGATCAGACCGAAGACCGAGAGCGTGGAGAGCGTGTTCAGCATCAGATTCGTGCCAATGGAACGGCGGATCATCGGCAGCGTGATGTGCCAGACCCGGCGCGGCCCGCTCGCTCCGTCGACCTCCGCCGCCTCCGTGATGTCGCGCGGGATCTCGGCGAGCGCGGCGGAGTAGATCAGCATCGAGAAGGCCGTACCGCGCCAGACATTGGCGAAGGACACCGCCAGGATCGGCAGTGTGAAGAGCCAGTTCTGGGACGGCAGATGCAGCCAGTCCAGCACGGCGTTCAGCGTCCCCTCCCGGCGGAAGAAGGTGTACAGCAGAAACGCCGCGACGATCTCCGGCAGCACCCAGGCGGTGATCACCAGGGTCCCGGTGACGGTGCGTACGGGACGGGAGGCGGCCCGCATCAGTCCCGCCAGCGCCAGGCCCAGCGTGTTCTGGCCGAGAACCGCCGAGACGAAGGTGAAGACGAGCGTGAGCCGGACGGCGTTGCGGAAGTCGCCGTCCGCGAACGCCCTGCGGAAGTTGTCCAGGCCGACGAAGTCGGATCCCGACGCGCCGGTCAGCTGGGTGTTGGTGAAGGCGATCCAGACGCAGTAGCCGATGGGTCCCGCGAGGAACAGCAGCAGCAGGGCGGTGGCGGGGGCGATCGGCACCCATCGCCACAACCCCGTTCCCCGGGTGCTCACTTGGTGACGACCGCGCCGTCGACGATCGTCTTGAGCTGGTCGTTGTACGCCTTCGCCGCATCCGCTGCCGAGGCATCACCCGTCGTCACCTTCTCCATCGCCTCCCCGATCGCCGTCGACACCTGCGGATAGACGGGCAGCGCGGGCCGGTAGTGGGTGTACTGGACGAGCCCGGTGAAGAAGTCGATGCCCGGCATGGACTTCAGATACTTCGGTTCCGCGGCCACGTCCTTGCGTACGGCGATCTGCGCGGCGACCACGCACCACCGGGTCGCGTTCTCCTTGGTCTGCAGCGTCTTGATGAAGTCGAAGGCGAGATCGGGATTCTTCGACTTCTGCGGGATCGACCAGGCCCAGCCGCCGGACATGGACACCTTGCCGGGCGCCTGGCCGTTCTGGGTGGGCATCGGGGTCTGGGCCAGCTCCTTGCCCCAGTCCGGCCACTCCTTGGGCCCCTTGTTCACCCAGTTCTGGCCCATCCAGGAGCCGTCCAGGGAGATCGCGAGCCTGCCTTCGGGGAACCACTCGGTGGCGACCCGCGTGCCGACATTGGGGTCGAGCGCGTCGGAGACGTCCGGGCCGAGCTTCTCCGAGTACACCGTGTGTACGAAGTCGAGCGAGTCCTGGAAACCCTTGCCCGCGGCCACCCACTTCTTGGCGGAGGGATCGTAGAGCGGGTCCTCACCGGTGCCGTACAGCAGCATCTCGAAGCCCTGCATCACGGCCGCCTCGCCGGGGCCCTTGCCGGTGTAGACATTGAGCGGGATGGCGCCCGGGACCTTCTTCCTGACGGTGCGGGCCGCGTCCAGGATCTCCGCCCAGTTCTTCGGCTGCCAGTCGGCGGGCAGACCGGCCTTGGCGAAGATCGCCTTGTTGAACCACAGTCCGCGGGTGTCGGTGCCGTCCGGGATGCCGTACGTCTTGCCGTCCTCCGCCTTGGCCGCCGCCTTCGCCGTGTCGACGAACTGGCCCCACTGGTCCCACGTGGGCAGATAGGTGTCCAGCGGCTTCAAGTACCCGGCCTTGATGTCGGAGTTGATACGGAAGGTGTCCTCATAGAGCAGATCGGGCGCGGTCTTCGGGGAGCGCATCATCTGCTGCGCCTTGGTGGCGTAGTCGTTGTCCGGGGCCTGGATCGGGATGAGCTTGATCTTCTTGCCCGGGTGGTCCTTCTCGAACTGCTTCTTCGCGGCCTCGAGATGGGCGTCCTTGAAGCGGATCTTGTTGTCGGTGGACCGGTTGTAGGCGACCTTGACGGTGTCGGGGTCGCCGCCGGAGCCGCCGCCGCAGGCGGTGAGTGTTCCTGCGGCGAGCGCGGTGACGGCAGTGATGAGGATCAGTGGGGCGGTGGGGCGCACGGGCACGACCTCCTCTGAGCCGGGGGCTCCGGGCCGGGGCCCGGTCCACGGGGGCTGCCGCGACCGTAGGACGGCCCCTTCACAAGGTCAATCCCCGTGCAGGGCAAGGTCGTTGAGTGGCGCAATCAGTTGGGTCGCCGGCTCGTCCAGCGGGTTCGGCGCTCTCGCTCAGTGGGTTCGGCGCTCTCGTTCAGGTGGGGGGGCGGGCTCGTTCAGCGGGTGGAGGGTCTCCACCGGTACTGGAGCTCGGGACGGCCGATCTGCCCGTACTGCGGACTGCGCACCGCTCGCCCCTCGGCGACCAGGTGCTCGAGGTAGCGGCGCGCGGTGATCCGCGAGATCCCGACGGCGGTGCCGGCCTCGGCGGCGGTGAGCCCGGTCGTGGACTTGCGCAGGGTACGGGTGACGGCCTCCAGCGTCGGGGCGCTGAGCCCCTTGGGCAGACCGGCGCTCCCGGCGCCCTGGGGCGCACGGAGGGCGGCGAGCGCCCGGTCCACCTCGTCCTGACCGCTGGCCTCACCGGCCGTGGCGCGGAACTCGGCGTACCGGGTGAGCCTGTCCCGGAGGGTGGCGAACGTGAACGGCTTCAGGACGTACTGGACGACTCCGAGGGACACGCCTTCGCGGACGATCGCGAGGTCGCGGGCGGAGGTGACGGCGATGACGTCGGCGGAGTGCCCGGCGGCGCGCAGGGAACGGACGAGCTGGAGCCCGTGCCCGTCGGGGAGGTAGAGGTCGAGGAGGAGAAGACCGACATCGGTCCGCTCGAGGACGCGTACGGCCTCGGCCCGCGAGTGAGCGACCCCGGCGACGGTGAACCCGGCGACACGGCCGACGTAGAGGGCGTGGGCGTCGGCGGCGACGGGGTCGTCCTCGACGACGAGAACTCTGATGGGGTCGCTGGTGCTGCTCATGGGGACACCTCGATGGGGCGCGGTGGGCGCGCGGGGGCGTGGGGGCGCCGGGTGCCCGGCGGGTCGGCGTTCGGACGGCGGACGACGCGCCTCGCAGTATGCAGCCCAGGCGCGCCCGGCGCGGGCTGCGGTCGCCGGGTGTGTGGCCCGGGGGTACGGGATCCGGGGGTGCCCGGTCCGGCTGTGCGTGGGGCGGGGGTGCCTCGGCCCGCAGGGGGCGGCGGCGTCCGGCGGGGGGCCGCGCTCATGCCCGCACCTCCGCCGTGTGCAGCGGCAGCCGTACGGTGAACTCCGCGCCGCCGTCCGGGCCCTCGGTCAGCAGCACCGTGCCCCGGCTGCGGTGCGCCGCCTGCCGGACCAGCGCGAGCCCCAGCCCGCGCCCCGCGCCGTGCGTGGACCAGCCGCGCCGGAAGACCTCCTCGGCGTCGGCGGGGTCGACGCCCGCGCCGGTGTCGGCGACCCGCAGCAGCAGCTCGCCGCGGTCGGCACGCGCGGTGACGGTGACCCGGGCACGGAGCGGCTGTACGGCCCGGCCGTCCGCGGCGGTGACGGGGTCGCGGGCGGTGACGATGACGTGATCCTGTCCGTTCGCGGGGGTGACGGTGTCGTGGTCCCGGCCGTCCACGGGGGTGACGGTGTCGTGGTCCCGGCCGTCCACGGCGTGGACGATGACCCGATCCTGGCCGTCCACCCCGTCAAGGGCTCCGGCGTCCCGCCCGCCCGCCGCCGCCTCCGACGCCGCGTCGACCGCGTTGTCGATCAGGTTGCCCAGGATCGTCACCAGGTCGCGCGCCGGCAGCGACGGCGGCAGAACGCCGTCGTCGATGCGGCTGTCCTCCGCGAGGACGAGCTCCACGCCGCGCTCGTTGGCCTGCGCCGCCTTGCCCAGCAGCAGCGCGGCCAGCACCGGTTCGCCGACCGCGCCGACGACGCGGTCGGTCAGCACCTGAGCCAGCTCCAGCTCCGCGGTCGCGAAGTCGACCGCCTCGTCCGCCCGGCCGAGCTCGATCAGCGAGACGACCGTATGCAGGCGATTGGCCGCTTCGTGCGCCTGGGAGCGCAACGCCTGCGTGAAGCCGCGCTCGGAGTCCAACTCGCCCGAGAGCGCCTGCAGTTCGGTGTGGTCCCGCAGGGTCACCACCGTGCCGCGCTGCTCGCCGCCGACGACCGGGCTGGTGTTCACGACGATCACCCGGTCGGCCGTCAGATGGACCTCGTCGACGCGCGGCTCGGCCGCCAGCAGCGCGCCCGTGAGCGGAGCCGGCAGGCCGAGTTCGGCCACCGGCCGGCCGACCGCGTCGTCGTCAAGCCCCAGCAACTCCCGGGCCGCGTCGTTGACCAGGGCGATCCGTCGCCGGCCGTCGAGCATCAACAGCCCCTCGCGCACGGCATGCAGCGCGGCCTCGTGGTAGTCGTGCATCCGGCTCAGCTCGGCCGCGTTCATACCGTGCGTATGCCGCCGCAGCCGCACGTTGATCACGTACGTGCCGAGGCCGCCCAGCGTGAGCGCCGCGCCCGCGACACCGAGCAGCGCGGCGACCTGCTGGCTCACCTTCTCGCTGATCTTCTGGATGGTGATGCCCGCGCTGACGAGCCCGGTGATCTTCCCGTTGTCGTAGATGGGCGCCACCGTCCGCACCGAGGGGCCGAGCACGCCCAGGTGCTTCTCGCTGTAGATCTTGCCCTTCAGTGCCTCGTCGATGTGCCCCAGATATTTCTTGCCGATCTCGCCCGGCTCCGGATGCGTCCACCGAGTTCCGTCCGGGGCCATGATCACGACGAAGGTGACGCCCGCGTCCCGGCGCAGCCGCTCCGTATACGGCTGAAGCGGCTCGCTCGGATGCGCGGAACGCGCCGCCGCGATCACGGAGGGCGACCGCGCGACGGCGGTGGCGGTGGCGGTGGACTGCAGCCGCGCCGTCTCCTCGGCCTGGGAGCGGTCGGTGACATACGCGAAGAGGGCGCAGCCCGCCACGATCGCGGCGACCAGCACGACCTGCATCGCGAAGAGCTGCCCGGCGAGGCTGCGGGGGCGAGGTATGCGCATGCAATCAGTCTGCCTGGCCGATTTTGTGTGAACGAAACGAACGTAAGGGTGACCGGCATCACAGGCTGGTGGATAGTCACGGCATCCATAGGGACATGGACGAGTCGGAATGAGGAGGACCCCGTGGCTACTGGAGCCGTCAGGCGGGACCGTACCCACTATCTCTATATCGCGGTCATCATCGCGGTCGCGCTGGGCATCACGGTGGGCCTGGCTGCCCCCGAGTTCGCTGTTGAGCTCAAGCCGCTGGGTACCGGCTTTGTGAATCTGATCAAGATGATGATCTCGCCGATCATTTTCTGCACGATCGTGCTGGGCATCGGCTCGGTACGAAAGGCCGCCAAGGTCGGCGCGGTCGGCGGCATAGCGCTCGGCTACTTCCTGGTGATGTCGATGGTCGCCCTCGCCATCGGCCTGGTCGTCGGCAACATCCTGCAGCCCGGTGACGGCCTCGCGCTGACCGACGCGGTCAAGGAGGCGGGCCAGGGCCAGGTGTCGGCCGAGGCCAAGCCCCCGGTCGAGTTCGTGCTCGGGATCATCCCGACCACGATCGTCTCCGCCTTCACCACCGGCGAGGTTCTGCAGACCCTGCTCGTCGCGCTGCTCGTCGGCTTCGCGCTGCAGGCGATGGGCTCGGTCGGCGAGCCGGTGCTGCGCGGTGTCGAGCACATCCAGCGGCTCGTCTTCCGCGTTCTTGCCATGGTGATGTGGGCCGCGCCGATCGGCGCCTTCGGCGCGATCGCCGCCGTCACCGGGTCGGCCGGTCTGGACGCGCTCAAGAGCCTCGCCGTGCTGATGCTCGGGTTCTACGTGACCTGCTTCCTCTTCGTCGTCATCGTGCTCGGCACGCTGCTGCGCCTCGTCGCGGGCCTCAACATCCTGACGCTCTTCAAGTACCTGGGCCGTGAGTTCCTGCTGATCCTGTCCACCTCCTCCTCCGAGTCCGCGCTCCCGCGGCTCATCGCGAAGATGGAGCACCTGGGTGTGAGCAAGCCGGTGGTCGGCATCACCGTTCCGACCGGCTACTCCTTCAACCTCGACGGCACCATGATCTACATGACGATGGCCTCGCTCTTCATCGCCGACGCGATGGGCCGGCCGATGTCGATCGGGGAGCAGATCCCGCTCCTCCTCTTCCTCTTCGTGGCGTCGAAGGGTGCGGCGGGCGTCACCGGGGCCGGGCTGGCCACGCTGGCGGGTGGTCTGCAGTCGCACCGGCCGGAGCTGGTCGACGGCGTCGGCCTGATCGTCGGTATCGACCGCTTCATGAGCGAGGCGCGTGCACTGACCAACTTCGCGGGCAACGCGGTCGCGACGGTGCTGATCGGGACGTGGACGAAGGAGATCGACAAGGCGCGGGTCGACGAGGTGCTGGCCGGGAGGATCCCGTTCGACGAGAAGACGCTGCTCGACGACGGTCACGCCGACGCGGCGCCGGAGGCGGACGTGGACGTGCCGGAGCCGCGGGAGGAGGACGAAGCGGTCCTGAAGGTCTGACCGGCGGCCGCCGGTACCGAACTGTCGGTGCTCGTCGGGCCGTTGAGGACGGCCTCATCCGCTCCGCCCTCCGCCTCCCCCCTGGCGGAGGGCGGGCACTCCTCACGCTTCCTTCGGTCCGGCCTCTTCCGCGAGGCGGCCCAGGGCGTCGAACTTGCCGCCCCACACGGACTGGAGGAAGCCGAAGAGCGGTCCGAGGGCTTCCCGGTCGGCCCGGTAGAACCGCTTGGTGCCGTCCTTGCGCAGCGTCACCAGGCCCGCGTCCCGCAGCACCTTCAGATGCTGGGAAACCGCGCCGAAGGTGACCTCGAAGCGGGCCGCGATCTCGCCTGCGGGCAGCTCGTCGTTCCAGATCAGCCGGAGGATCTCGCGCCGTCTGGGCTGAGCGATCGCCTGTACCGGGTCCACACTCGTCATTTTAGTCGAGCAGCCAGGCGCGGGCCTCGCCGTCGCCCAGCACGTCGGCGCCCAGGCGGGCCCTCGGCAGGCGCAGGCCCTGGTGGACGCGGTGAACGGCGCCTTCTCGGACGCCGTCACGCACACCAGCCTGGTCGGCACGGTGATCCTCGGCGTCGGCACGGTGCTCGTCGCTGCTGCTGCCGTGCCGCGGCGGGGCAGCCGAGCCGCAGGTCGCGGCCGAGGAGGAGCGCGAGCTCACGCTGACGGGCCGGTGCGCCGGGAGCCTGCGGTACGGACCGCGCCGGACGGACTGGACGGACCGGACTGGACGGACCGGACCGGACCGAACGGACCGGAGGAACCGGACCGGAGGAACCGGACCGGGACGCCCCTGACCCGCAGATTGCTGGGCGTCCCGGACCCGGATTCGCACGAATGGGGCTCACTGCTGGATCGGATTGCCGTCCGTCCCGCAGATGTACCCCGCGACGATGCAGTTGGCCACCCGGCGCTTCAGCTCACCGTCGTCCCAGGCGTTGAAGAAGTCGCCGTGGAAGGTGTAGCCGGGCTGGTCGGTCACATTGACGCCGTTTCTGGTGCCCGCGAGCGTCAGCCCGCCGCCGTTGACCGGCCAGGTGATCAGCAGCTCCAGCCGCGGCACGACCACGGGGTGCGAAGCGGGGCAGGTCTGACCGGCCGCGTACGCCATGTGGTCCCGGTGGTTGGCGGTGTCCAGGTTCTTCCCGTCCCAGCAGGTCGGGAAGTCCAGATAGTTCTCCAGCTTGGTGCCGGGCGGGCAGTTGATGAACTCCCGGCTGGACTCGGGCCGGCCCACGCACGACCAGCGCGCTGCCGGGTTCTGGTCGGGAGAGGTGGCCAGGGCGTTGCCGACGACGTAGCGCAGACCGCGCGGATGGGCCACGGCCCGGGTGTGGGCGGTGATGCCCTGGTAGTAGACGGTGACCCGCTCGGGGGCCACCGGGACTCCGTTCTTGTAGAGGGTGGGGGTCCAGTACGAGGAAAGGTCCACCGTGGGCGTGCAGTTGGTGGTGCCGGCGGCCAGCGACTGGAGCGTCGAGGCCGCGTTCGCGGTCCTGTTCCCGTAGAACTCATGGATGTGCGAACGGCCCACCTGCCCCGGGAAGACGATCGGGTCGTCGCCCTTGCGGTGGCTGGAGAAGCAGTCCGCGCGGAATTCGCTGCCGCGCACCGGGGCCGCGGCCTGTGCGACGATCGCGGCCGTCTGGGCGGCGGTGAAGGTGTAGGCATGGCCGTTGTGGCCCGACATGGCACGGTGGGATGCGGTGTGGCCCGAAACGGTGTCGGGAGCCGCTCGTTCGGTCCTTGCGGTGATCCATCCCGCCGTGATCAGGAAGATCACGGCGGCAAGGCACGCGAGCAGTCGGCGGAACATTGCGGTCCTCCTGGGTTCACTGGGTTCACTGGATTCAGTCGAAGGGGATGCGTACGACGGACTGGTTACCGACGCCGACCGTGCTGGCACCGCCGCCGATGGCGTTCCAGACCTCGATCTGCACCTTGCCGTTCGTCAGATCGCCGAGCGCCCCGGTGGACGACTTGAGGCCCCTCGCCTGGGTGTAGTGCTCCCAGCCCGCGACGGGGTCGGTGGCGAAGTAGTTGTACGTCTCCGTCCGGTCCCAGCTCCCGTCGCCCGTCCGGTCGTAACTCACCCTGATCTGCTGGCCGTTGGCCACCGTGGAGCCCGCGTCGAGGAACAGGTCGAACTGCGTCGCGCCGCCGTTGTACTTTCTGGTGATCCCGGCCGAGGTGAAGACCTGCGGGTTGTGCGGGGTGCCGTCGTGGTTGGCGCCGCCCGCCGAGGCGAGGCTCACCGTCGAGGCCGATGCCGCCGCGTCGCCCGCGCCTCCTCCCGTACGCAGATACAGCTGGGAGGAGCCGGAGGGCGGGGGAGTGGTGGGCGGGTCGGTCGTGGGCGGTGTCGTGGGCGGGGTGGTCGAGCCGCCGCCCTTGGTCCAGACGGCGATGTAGTCGACGAGCATGGGGCGGCCGGGGACGGTCGCGGGCGTCGGGGTCTTGCCGGCCAGCGCGTCGGGGAACGCGCCGCCGATCGCGACATTGAGCAGGATGAAGTAGCCCGCGTGGTTGGTCATGTTCGCCCAGGTCCCGGCGTCCACGCGGTTCTCGGCGACGCTGTGGAACAGCTGGCCGTCCACGTACCAGCGCAGTTCATTGGGAGAGGTGGAGCGGTCCCACTCGAAGCGGTACGTGTGGAATGCGGACTGGCAACTCGCGCCGGGGCAGGCGCGGTTGTTGGCGATGCCGCTGGTCTCGTTGCAGGGGCCTCCGGGGTTGACCCCGCAGTGCAGCACACCCCAGACGGAGTTGATGCCGTTGACGTTCTCCATGATGTCGAACTCGCCGATGGACGGCCAGTTCCAGTAGTTGCCGCGGTAGGGCGCGCCGAGGGCCCAGAAGGCGGGCCAGTAGCCGAGCGCGGCCTGGCCGGTCACATTCGGCATCTGGATCCGGCCCTCGATGCGCAGCGTTCCCCCGGTCGGGGCCTTGAAGTCGGTGCGCTTGGTCTCGACACGGCCGGAGGTCCAGTTGCCCCCGCCGTCCCGGAGGGGAGTGATGCGCAGATTGCCGGTGCCGTCGAGGCTGAGGTTGTCGGGGTTGTTGGTGTAGTTCTGGATTTCGCCGGTGCCCCAGTTGCCGGGCCCGTTCGGGTAGGCGTGGCCGAGGTCGATCTGCCAGTTGGCCGACGAGGGCAGGGTGCGGTTGGCACCGTTGAAATCGTCGCTCCACTGGAGATTCCAGCCGGGCGTGGGCGGTACGTCACCGCGAGCCGACCCCGCGCCGGTCATGGCGATGAAACCGGCGAGGGCCACGGTCATGGCGACGATCACGGTGAGCAAGGGGGTGCGTTTGATGCGGCTCGTGCTCAAGGAACACCTCCGGGAGGGTGGTGCCGAGGGGGATTGAGAGCGCTCTCAAACAGTTTTGTAGATGTAGACAGTCCAGCCGTCAATGGCTGCACACCGTTAACTTCCTGAACGCGTCGCCGGCTTGGACTGAACCGCTGGTCAGGAGCGGACGGCCGCGTCGCTCCCGTCGCTCCCGTAGGCCGACGAGGCGTCAAGCGCCGCCAGCTCCGGCGCGCTCAGGTGATCGAGGTCCACCATGTCGTCGGCGAGGACTGCTGGATCATCAAGGTCGCGGTGACCGACACGGTCCATCTCGAGGACGTACTGGAGCAGACGTCGGCTCTCGGTCGTACGACGACATCGGTTGTGCTGACCTCGCCGGTGGAACGCAAGCCGCTGCTGCCCCCGCGGTGACTTGCCCCGTACCGACCTGCCATGCACCGACCTGGCGGCACCGCACTGACCTCGATGTTTACCTTGCGGTGCGTAGCTGACTTATGTGTAGGTACTTGTGGGGAAGTTGGGCACCGAAGAAGCATGGCGGACATGTCCACCACCAAGAACGGCCCCCTTGCCTCTGCCACCGTCCGTACTTCTGTCACCGTCCTCGGGCTCGGCGCGATGGGCCAGGCCCTCGCCGGCGCCCTCCTCGACGCGGGCCACCCCACCACCGTCTGGAACCGCTCTCCCGGCAAGGGCGACGAGCTCACCGCCCGCGGCGCGGTCCGCGCCGCCAGTGCGGAAGAGGCCGTACGGGCAAGCGAGTTGACCGTCGTCTGCGTGGTCGACTACGACGCCGCCCAGGCGATCCTCGACCCCCTGGGCGATGCGCTTCACGGCCGGGCGCTGGTCAATGTCACCTCGGACACGCCGGAGCGCTCGCGTGCGGCGGCGGCCTGGGCGGCCGAGCGGTCCATCGCCTATCTGGACGGCGCGGTCATGGTGCCGACCCCGCTCATCGGCTCGCCCGACGCGCTGCTTTTCTACTCCGGCTCGCAGGAGGCGTTCGAGCGGTACGAGTCCGCCTTGAAGGCCCTCGGCGGCAAGGCCGCGTTCGTCGGCACGGATCCCGGGCTCGCCGCGCTCTACGATCTGTCGCTGCTCGACTTCTTCTACGGCAGCATCTCGGGCCTGGTGCACGCGTACGCGCTGGCCAGGGCCGACGGGGTCAAGGCGGTCGACATCGCCCGGTATCTGAGCACCATCGTCCAGATTCTGCCGCCCATCGCGGAGTACACGGCGGCCAACATCGACGCGGGCAGCTATCCGGGAACACAGGCCAACCTCGGCATGATGGCGGCGGGCGTCGAGCACATCCTGCACGCGGCGCAGACCCGCGGTCTCGACGTCTCCCACCTGGAGTCCATCAAGTCCGTCGCCGACAGGGCGATCGCGAAGGGCCACGGCGCCGACGACTGGGCGAGCACGTACGAGGCCGTCACCGCGGAGTCCTGAGCCGGGGGGATCAGCCTGTTGCCTTGACGCCGACGTCAAGGATTACCGTCGAGGACATGCGAATCGGCGAGCTGGCGGAGCGGGCCGGGACGACCACCCGCACTCTGCGCTACTACGAGTCCCGCGGGCTCCTGCCCGCCCGGCGCGCGGTGAACGGCTACCGCACGTACGACGAGGACGATCTGCGGCTGCTCCAGCAGATCCGGACCCTGCAGGACTTCGGGTTCGATCTGGAGGAGACCAGACCCTTCGTCGACTGTCTGCGCGCCGGGCACCCGGCGGGCGACTCCTGCCCCGCCTCGCTCGCGGTCTACCGCGCCAAGCTCGGTGAGCTGGACACGCTCATCGACCAGCTCCAGTCGGTGCGCGCCCAGGTCGGTGCGCAGCTCGCGCGGGCGGAGCTGGAGGCGCAGGCCGATGTTCCGGGCGGTCCGGAGCCACGCTGTGAACTGACGTACGGAGGGGAAGACGAATGATCCACGCAGAAGGCGTCGCCGCGGTGACGGACAACGACTTCGACGACGAGGTGCTGAAGGCGGGACTGCCGGTCCTGGTGGAGTTCACCGCCGACTGGTGCGGCCCGTGCCGCCAGCTCGCGCCGGTGTTGAGCGCTCTCGCCGCCGAGGAGGCCGACCGGCTCAAGGTCGTACAGCTCGATGTGGACACCAATCCGGAGGTCATGGTGCGGTACGGCGTGCTGTCGATGCCGACGCTGATGGTGTTCCGCGGGGGCGAGCCGGTGAAGTCGATGGTCGGCGCCCGGCCCAAGCGACGGCTGCTCCAGGAACTGGAGGACGTGCTCTAGCCCGCTGTCGGCCCGCCCTCTCCTCGGCCGGAGAGCTCACGGGGCTCCCGGCGTGAGGAGCTGTGCACCGGGGGCCCACCAGCCGGCCAGCGGGCCGTCCGAGAGGCGGATCATGTAACGGCCCTCGACCAGAGCCCGGCGGTTGTAGTACACGGGCGTGTCCTTCGGGTACGTGACCGTCCTGGGTGCCGCTTTCATCGTCGGGCTCGTGTGGCAGATCACGCTCACGCCCGCCTTGAACACCGCGCGGCGCGCCGGGCGGTAGTCCGCGCCGCACCACTCCCCGTGCAGGCGGACCGCGGGAAAGCGTTCGGCCACGTACCACTCCGCCTCCGGCCCGTCCGCCAGCAGACAGTGAATGCCGCGGCCCAGGATGCGGGTCCGGCGGGAGGCCGTGAACTGCCGGGGACGGCGCAGGTCGAGCGTACGTGTCGCGGTGACGGCACCCTCCTCGGTGAAGCGGAACAGGGTGTGCGTGCCGTCCTGGAGGGTGACCCGTCCACCAGAGGCGCCCAAAGAAGGCGGCGGGTAGTCGTCGGTCAGCAGGTCCGCATGCGCGGCGAAGCGCTCGCTGCCGGAAAGCCAGGACAACTGGAGCAGCAGATCGATGTGGACCGGATGGTAGTGATCTGTCGGGATCTCGTGCGTTCGGCAGTAGTGCGAAAGCCAGCCCGGATTGCGCAGGTCCGGGAAGTACGCGTGGAGCGTCGTCAAGGAACCGTCGAAGAGTTGCTCTGCCAGCGGATTCCTGCTCATCGCGTGGTAGTCCCACAGCCCGAGCGCCGCGAACATGAAGCCGTTGTATGTGTAGTCCGAGGTGCCGGGCGCGTCGATCGGGTACTCCTGGATCCACAGGTGGTCTCTTTCGTCCTGTGCGACCACCCACGGCCCTTTGTCATTCCCGACAAGCAAGGAAGCGAACGCTTTGTCGGCCGCAGCCCGGTACCGCGCCCGGTCCGCCGACGGGACGCCGGCGTACCGGGCCAACTGGGAGAAGAGACTGAGTGCCTCGCCCTGTGCCATGCCCGAGTACCAGGGGGCCCGGTAGGTCACGCCCTCGTGCACGTCGTGCCTGAAGTCGAAGGGATACGGGAAGAACCAGGCGCCGCGCGCCTGATGCCGTCTCTGTATCACCCGGTCCGCCTGCGCCCGCGCCCGTCGAAGGAAGTACGAGTCCCCTGTTTGCCGGTGGCTTGCCAGGTTTTCCAGACCGTACTGAATCTGTCCGACGGGGTGGTCGTACAACCGGCCGTGTGCACGGAACATCCGGACGTCCGAAGCATCGTGCGGCGCGGAGTCAGTCCGTTCCGCCGTGCGTTTGCGCCAGGGCTGCATGCCATCGGGCACATCGAGCGCAACGCGATAGCCCCCGGTGCGGAACGCGAACGGCAGCCCTGTCGGCGTCTCTTCAGTCTCCGTTGTCGTTCCGTACATCCGGCCCACGGCAAAACCGCCCCCGGACAGCCCGGCGGCCGCAGCGGCGGCACCTGCGGTACGCAGGAAGCGTCTGCGGCCGGCATCAATGGCTGACATGTATTGGACCCCCTGGTCGGACGCGAACGCACGACTGTCGAATGGACTGCATATGGCCGTTGCTTGAGCCCGTGCCTGGTCATGCCGGTGGCGACCGGCATGACGGATCGCCGTCTCCCGTCGATGCCGGCCGGATGAGAAAAGAGGTCTCAGCGGACCGAAATGAGCTGGGCGCGGCTGCCGCAGAGCTGTCCGTGCGGGCGCACCGGTGCGCGCGACGAGCGCGTCCGAACGGAGAGGGAGCCGACGTTCACTGCGTCGGCGGTCTCCCCGATGGCACGATGCGTGTCGCCGCTGATGAAGAGGCAGGCTGAGCGCAAGAGGCGGCCCGCAGCAATTGGAGGAACTCGTCCTCGCGGGACTGAATCATGCTGTCCCCTCCCCATCCATCCCCGTTGCGTGCTTGGTCTCCGGGGCCTCCCAGCCCCTTCACTTCATTGACGCGACGGCGACGGCGAAATGTTTCACGCCGGCATCACCATGTGTGTGACCCGACGTTTCCTGTGTCTGGAGCGCATGGCCGGCGGAGCGTGGTCCGCTGTTCGCGAAGCCGTCCGTTCCGCAGAACGTGTGGCACAGGCCGCCCGGCGGGAGCTCCGGCCGTGCGCCCCGGAGCGCCAGTCGTTCGCGCACCCACCCCTTCGGCGCAAAAAAATACCCCGGACCGAATTGACGGCCGGGGTATTTCTCTGCGTATATTGGATGTTTCCGTGTTCGTGCACACCAAAGGGCACGGAGAAGTTCACTGGGGACACCGTATCGCGTCAGGAGCTGAATTGTCAACCGAGGAATTGCAGAATGAGCAGCAATTCGTCTCCCTGCTCTACAGGCGTCTCGACGCGCTCCGCGAGCAGGCCGAAGGTGCGGTCCGGACGGCGATCGGGCAGGCCGGGACCGGTCTTCAGGCCCGCGTGGAGCGCGATATCAGCGTCGCGGAACAGTCCGGACAGCTGTCCGCGCTGAATGCCGTGGATTCCGGACTCTGTTTCGGGCGTATCGATCTCAAGGACGGTGCCAGGCACCACATCGGGCGTATCGGAATGCGACAGGACGATACGGAGCGCACCCCTCTTCTCATCGACTGGCGTGCTCCCGTCGCGCGGCCCTTTTACCTCGCCACCGGCCATGAGCCGATGGGCCTGCGCCGACGCCGGCACATCACGACCAAGGCGCGCACCGTCACCGCGCTGCACGACGAGATCCTGGATCTCGCCGACGCCACCCGCACCGGGTACGAGGACCACGACGCGGACGCCGTGCTGCTCGCCGCGCTCGGAGCCGCGCGTACCGGGCGGATGAGCGACATCGTGCAGACCATCCAGGCCGAGCAGGACCGCATCATCCGCGCCCCGCAACGTGGCGTGCTCGTCGTCGAGGGCGGGCCCGGCACCGGGAAGACCGCGGTCGCGCTGCACCGGGCCGCCTATCTCCTGTACGCGCACCGCGAGCAGCTCGCCCGGCGCGCCGTGCTGATCGTCGGGCCGAACCCGGCGTTCCTCGGCTACATCGGGGAGGTGCTGCCCTCGCTCGGCGAGACCGGGGTGCTGCTGTCCACCATGGCGGAGCTCTATCCCGGCGTACGGGCCACCGGGACCGACACTCAGCGGGCCGCGGCCGTCAAGGGCCGTGCGGAGATGGCCGATGTGCTGGCCCGTGTCGTACGCGACCGGCAGACGCTCCCCGAGTCGGTGCCCGGGGTCGACCACGAGGACAGCGGGACGCTGCCCGAGCCCGCGCTGGAGATCGACCATCAGGAGCACGGGACGCTGCTGCTCCACCGCGAGATGGCGTACGAGGCCCGCGACCGGGCCCGCGCCACCGGGCTGCCGCACAATCTGGCCCGGCCGCACTTCGCGTTCCGGATCATCGACGCGCTGACCGAACAGCTCGTGGACCGGCTCGGTGCCGATCCGTACGGCGGACCGAACCTCCTCGGCCCCGACGACATCGCCCAGCTCGGCAAGGAGATCGCCACCAGCGCCGAGGTTCACTCGGCGATCGACGAGCTCTGGCCCTCGCTCACCCCGCAGCAGCTCGTCGCCGACTTCCTCGCCGAGCCCGAGGCCCAACTGCTTCACGAGGAAGCCGAGATCGTCCGGCGTACGCACGGCGCCTGGACGCCGGCCGATGTGCCGCTGCTCGACGAGGCCGCCGAGCTGCTCGGCGTCGACGACAGCGCGGAACGGGCCGCCGCAGAGGCCGAGCGGCAGGACCGGATCGCCTACGCGCAGGGCGTCCTCGAGCTCTCGCAGGGCTCCAAGACGTACGAGTTCGAGGACGAGGAGTCCGAGGTTCTCGCCGCGCACGACATCATCGACGCCGAGCGGATGGCCGAGCGCCAGGAGGAGGCCGACCACCGCAGCGCGGCCGCGCGCGCCGCCGCCGACCGGACCTGGGCGTTCGGGCACATCATCGTCGACGAGGCGCAGGAGCTGTCCGCGATGGCATGGCGGCTGCTGATGCGCCGCTGCCCCACGCGCTCGATGACCCTGGTCGGCGACCCGGCCCAGACCGGTGACGCGGCCGGATGCGGGTCGTGGCAGGAGATCCTCCGGCCGTACGTCGGCGACCGCTGGCAGCACAACCGACTGGGCGTCAACTACCGTACGCCCGCCGAGATCATGGAGCTCGCGGCGGACGTACGGCGTCGCGAGGATCCCGCCTTCGAGCCGCCGCGCTCGGTGCGTTCCACGGGCGTACGGCCATGGGAGGTGGCTGTCGCCCCGGACGAGCTCGCACGGACCGTCGCCGAGCGGGTGGCCGGATCTCCGCACGAGGGGCGGCTCGCGGTGATCGCCCCGGCCGGGCTCCACACCGCCCTCGCGGCCGAGCTGCCCGATGTCCCGAGCGGCGGTGAACCGGACCTCACCCGGCCCGTCGTGCTGCTCGACCCCCGCCAGGCGAAGGGTCTGGAGTTCGACACGGTGATCGTCGTCGAGCCGGAGCAGATCCGCGCCGGCTCGGCCCACGGCACGAACGACCTCTATGTGGCGCTGACCCGCGCCACCCAGCGCCTGGGGGTGGTGCGTACCGACCGCGGCCGCGGCCTGTCGCGGTGACCGCACCGGCTGACCGGGGCCGACCGGCAGCCGGTGCGTCCTCGATCGCCGGTCGGGCTGGGAGGACAAGCCCGCCCGGCGATCGAAGACATACGTTCACGCCGGGCGCAGCCACACCGTCGCCAGCGGCGGCAGCGTCAGCTGGATGCTGGCCGGGCGGCCGTGCGACGGCACCGACTCCGGCTTCAGCGGATCCTCGTTGAGCACATTGCCGCCGCCGTAGCGCGCCGCGTCCGTGTTGAGGATCTCCGTCCATGCCTGGCCCGGGTCCGGCACACCGAGGCGGTACTCATGGCGGACCACCGGCGAGAAGTGGCTGACGGCCAGCAGCGTTGCGCCCGAGGCGTCGTAGCGCAGGAAGGCGAAGACATTGTCCTCCGCCGCGTCACCGTCCACCCAGGCGAAGCCCTCGGGCAGGGTGTCGCGCTGCCAGAGCGCGGGGGTCGCGCCGTACACCGCGTTGAGATCGCTGACCAGGTGCCGTACCCCGCGGTGGTCCGCCTCCGCCGCGTACGACGGGTCGAGCAGCCACCAGTCCGGGCCATGGCCCTCCGACCACTCCGCGCCCTGCGCGAACTCCTGTCCCATGAAGAGCAGTTGCTTGCCCGGATGTGCCCACATGAAGCCCAGATAGGCGCGGTGGTTGGCGCGCTGCTGCCACCAGTCGCCGGGCATCTTGCTCACCAGCGACCGTTTGCCGTGCACCACCTCGTCGTGCGAGATCGGCAGGACATAATTCTCGCTGTACGCGTACACCATCGAGAAGGTCATCTCGTTGTGGTGGAACTTGCGGTGCACCGGTTCGTGTGTGACATAGCCCAGCGAGTCGTGCATCCAGCCCATGTTCCACTTCAGGCCGAAACCGAGGCCGCCGAAGCCGCCGGGGCCCACATGGTGGGTGGCACGGGTGACGCCGTCCCAGGCCGTGGACTCCTCGGCGATGGTGACGACGCCGGGACAGCGCCGGTAGACCGTGGCATTCATCTCCTGGAGGAAGGCGACCGCGTCCAGGTTCTCCCGGCCGCCGTGGACGTTCGGCGACCATTCGCCCTGCTCGCGGGAGTAGTCGAGGTAGAGCATCGAGGCGACGGCATCCACCCGCAGCCCGTCGATATGGAACTCCTCGCACCAGTACGTCGCGTTGGCGACCAGGAAATTCCGCACCTCCTTGCGGCCGTAGTCGAACTCGAGGGTGCCCCAGTCCGGGTGCGCGGCACGCGCCGGGTCCTCGTGCTCGTACAGCGTGCGGCCGTCGAACGCGGCCAGCGCCCAGTCGTCCTTCGGGAAGTGCGCCGGTACCCAGTCCACCAGCACCCCGATGCCCGCCCGGTGCAGGGCGTCGATGAGGAAGCGGAAATCGTCAGGGGTGCCCATCCGGGAGGTCGGTGCGTAGAAACCGGTGACCTGATAACCCCAGGAGCCGCCGAAGGGGTGCTCGGCGACCGGCATCAGCTCGACATGAGTGAAACCCAGGTCCTTGACGTACGCGGGGAGCTGGAGGGCGAGCTGGCGATAGGTCAGGCCGGGCCGCCAGGAACCCAGGTGCACCTCGTAGACGGAGAGGGGTGCCTCGTGCACCGGCAGGTCGCCGCGGTGCGCCATCCACTCCTCGTCCCGCCACACATGATGGGACTCGGTCACGATCGAGGCATTGGCAGGCGGCACCTCGGCGCGCTGCGCCATCGGGTCGGCGCGCAGGGTGTGCGATCCGTCCGGGCGGGTGATGTCGAACTTGTAGAGCGCGCCCTCGCTCACCCCCGGGACGAACAGCTCCCACACGCCCGTCGAGCCCAGTGACCGCATCGGATGGCCGGTGCCGTCCCAGTAATTGAAGTCGCCGACGACGCGCACCCCGCGGGCATTGGGCGCCCAGACGGTGAACCGGGTCCCGGTGACGGCCTGGTGCGTCATCGGATGCGCGCCGAGCGCCTTCCACAGCTCCTCGTGCCGACCCTCGCCGATCAGATGCAGATCGAGTTCGCCGAGTGAGGGCAGGAAGCGGTACGGGTCCTGCACCTCGATCTCGAGGGTGCCCGGGCTCTCGTCCTCTTCGGTGGCCTCGCCCGCGTCGTACGCGACCAGCAGTTGGTACTCCGGAACCGTACGCAGCGGCAGCACACCGGAGAAGAACCCGTCGCCGTCCTCATGCAGCTCGGCCCGCAGCCCCTTGGCCAGCACAGTCACCGCCCGCGCGTACGGGCGCAACGCGCGCAGCTCGACGCCGCCCCGGACCGAGTGCGCGCCGAGCAGCCCGTGCGGATCGTGGTGGGTGCCGGCCAGCAGCCGTTCCCTGTCCCCGGCCGCGAGCGGTCGCGCGGCCCGTACGCCATGACTGCCGCCGGCGCGCGGCCGTGGCGCGGCGGGCTGCTTGCGGCCGGGCCCGGCCGCTGCCGTCGGATTCGGTACATCGGGGTCGGAGGAATTACGGGACGGGGGTCGGGCGGTCACGGGGGTCGGCCTCCTTGGGCTGTGGGGGGATCAGGTGAGGGCGGCCAGACGGTCGATCGCCGCCATCGGCACCGGCAGCCAGTCGGGGCGGTGCCGGGCCTCGTACACGACCTCGTACACGGCCTTGTCCGTCTCGTACGCGCGCAGCAGTTCGGGCTCGGTGCGCGGATCGGCGCCGGAGATCTCGGCATAGCCCTCGCAGTACGCCGTACGGCAGCGCTCCGCCCAGGCCGGGTTCCACGGGCGGTGCGTACGGGCCGCGTAGTCGAACGAGCGGAGCATGCCGGCCACATCGCGTACCGGGGGCTGCGGCCTGCGCCGTTCGCTGAGCGGGCGCGCGGGCTCACCCTCGAAGTCGATGACCGACCAGTGGCCGTCGCCGTCGCCGTCGCCGTCGGAGGATCCGGAGACACCGGGGGAACCGGCGGCGAGCAGGGTCTGCCCCAGATGGAGGTCGCCGTGCACGCGCTGTGCCCGCCAGGCGCGGCCGCGCCTGCCCAGCGCGGCGATCGCGTCGAAGGCGGCGCGCAGCCGGGGCGCGTACGGCAGCAGGGCGGGCACCGCCTGCGCGGCCGCGTCCAGCCGCTCCGACATCGCCGCAGCCAGATGCTCGGCCTGCTGTCGGCGCAGCATCACCGTCGGCAGGGCGCCGGCCAGCGCCGAATGGACCTCGGCGGTGACCCGGCCCAGCGCGCAGGCCTCTGCGGTGAAGGAGCGCCCGTCCGCCAGCGACTCCAGCGCGAGCAGCCAGCCGTCCTCGGAGCCGCGCAGGAACGGCTGCAGAACACCGAGGGTGTACGGCTCCGGTGTGGTGGACTCGTACCAGGCGACGGGCGCGGGCACCCGGCCGCACCCGGCGCGGGCGAGCGCGAGCGGCAGCTCGAGATCGGGGTTGGGGCCCGGATGGACCCGGCGGAAGAGCTTGAGGATGTACGCATCGCCGTACACCAGCGAGGAGTTGGACTGCTCGGCGTCCAGCGGCCGTGCGGTGAGCCCGCCGGGAATGGCCGGGCCGCGGTCGAGCCGGTCGAAGCGGAGCGGCCCGAGTACGCCGGGCGTGCGCAGCCGCTCCAGGATCAGCTCGGCGAGACGCGGATCATGTACGCCCTCGTAGACCGTCAGCCCGGCCAGCGGGCCCTCCGCGGGACGGCCGATCAGCGCGGGCGCGAGATACGGCGGCAGTGTCTGGCGTACTCCGAGCAGGAGTTGGTAGCAGTCGTTCGTGGACGGAGCGGGAGGTCCATGCTGCTGGACGCGCACGAGCAGATGCAGCAGCCCGGCACCTGGGCCGTCCACCGGCAGCAGTTCGGTCGCCGAGACGGGCGAGAACCCGGTGACAGGGCGGCCCTTGCCGGCGAACCAGCGCTGCCGGGGCAGCCATTCGTGCAGGAGTGGGGCGAGTGACGGGAGAAGAGCGACGGGAGTCCGGGTGGATGCAGCCTCCGACATGGCATCGCGTCCTTTCCCCGGGTACACCACGAATGCGCAGAGTGTCCCGGATTACAGCAGTGGCTGTCCGGCGGCGCGCGGGGATGAAGGGGAGAGTGCCCGGTGCGGGGCGGCGGAAACCGCCCCGCGGGACATACCTGTCCCCAGATGTGACTCAGGTTGTAGCCGAATCCTTCCGCAGCCGGAACCAGTAGAAGCCGTGACCGGCGAGAGTCAGCAAGTAGGGCCACTGACCGATGGCCGGGAATCGCACTCCGCCGATGAGCTCCACCGGATGGCGTCCGCTGAACGTCCGCAGATCGAGCTCGGTGGGCTGCGCGAAACGCGAGAAATTGTTCACGCAGAGCACGAGATCGTCCCCGTGTCCGTCAACTGACGGGGCCTCGCGCAGGAAGGCGAGCACGGCCGGGTTCGACGAGGGCAGTTCGGTGTACGAGCCCAGTCCGAAGGCGTGGTTCTGCTTACGGATCTCGATCATCCGCCGGGTCCAGTGCAGCAGCGAGGACGGCGAGGCCATCGCCGCCTCCACATTGGTGACCTGGTAGCCGTAGACCGGATCCATGATCGTCGGGAGGTAGAGCCGGCCCGGGTCGCTGGAGGAGAATCCCGCGTTCCGGTCCGGTGTCCACTGCATCGGGGTCCGCACGGCGTCCCGGTCGCCGAGCCAGATGTTGTCGCCCATCCCGATCTCGTCGCCGTAGTACAGGATCGGCGAGCCCGGCAGCGACAGCAGCAGCGCCGTGAACAGCTCGATCTGATTGCGGTCGTTGTCCAGCAGCGGGGCCAGCCGCCGGCGGATGCCGATATTGGCGCGCATCCGAGGATCCTTGGCGTACTCCGCGTACATGTAGTCGCGCTCTTCGTCCGTGACCATTTCGAGCGTGAGCTCGTCGTGGTTGCGCAGGAAGATGCCCCACTGGCAGTTCTTCGGGATCGCCGGTGTCTTGGAGAGGATCTCGGAGACCGGATAGCGCGATTCGCGCCGTACGGCCATGAAGATCCGCGGCATCACCGGGAAGTGGAACGCCATATGGCACTCGTCGCCGCCGACCGGGAAGTCGCCGAAGTAGTCGACGACGTCCTCCGGCCACTGGTTGGCCTCGGCGAGGAGCACGGTGTCCGGGTAGTGGGCGTCGATCACCTTGCGTACGTGCTTGAGGAAGGTGTGGGTGGCGGGGAGGTTCTCGCAGTTGGTGCCCTCCTCCTGGTACAGGTACGGCACGGCGTCCAGCCGGAAGCCGTCGATGCCCAGGTCCAGCCAGAAGCGCAGGGCCGAGATGATCTCCTCCTGCACCGCCGGGTTCTCATAGTTGAGATCGGGCTGGTGGGAGAAGAAGCGGTGGAAGTAGTACTGCTTGCGCACCGGGTCGAAGGTCCAGTTGGACGTCTCGGTGTCGACGAAGATGATCCGGGCGTCCTGGAACTGCTTGTCGTCGTCGGCCCAGACGTAGTAGTCGCCGTACGGCCCCTCCGGGGCGCTGCGGGACTCCTGGAACCACGGGTGCTGATCGCTGGTGTGGTTCATGACAAAGTCGATGATGACGCGCATGCCCCGCTGATGGGAGGCGTCGACGAACTCCACGAAGTCGGCCAGGTCGCCGAAGTCCGGGAGCACGGCGGTGTAGTCGGAGACGTCGTAACCGCCGTCCCGCAGCGGCGACTTGAAGAATGGCGGCAACCAGAGGCAGTCGACTCCCAGCCACTGCAGATAGTCCAGTTTGGCGGTGATGCCCTTGAGGTCGCCGATGCCGTCGCCGTTGCTGTCCTGGAAGGACCGCACGAGGACTTCGTAGAAAACGGCCCGTTTGAACCAGTCGGGGTCGCGATCCTTGGCGGGTGTGTCCTCGAACGTGTCGTGGACGGGCTCATTGACGATCATGATGTGGGTGACCCTCCGATCGGCGGGGACGGTCGCAGAACGAGGATGTGCGCGGGCGTGCTGCCCGGCTCGAGGCGCACATAGTTGGCCCTGCCCCAGTGATAGGTCTCGCCGGTGAGCTCGTCGCGCACCGGTGCGCTCTCGTGCCAGTCGAGGCCGAGATGCGGCATGTCCAACGAGACTGTGGCCTCCTGGGTGTGGTGGGGGTCGAGGTTGGCGACCACGAGGACGGTGTTCGAGCCCGACCGTTTCGAGTACGCGATCACCGCGTCGTTGTCGGTGTGGTGGAAGTGGATGTCACGCAGCTGCTGGAGGGCGGGATGGCGGCGGCGGATCCGGTTGAGCGTGGTGATCAGGGGGGCGATGGTGCGGCCCTCGCGCTCCGCCGACTCCCAGTCGCGCGGCCGCAGTTGGTACTTCTCCGAGTGAAGGTACTCCTCGCTGCCTGCCCGCACGGGCGTGTTCTCGCAGAGCTCGTAGCCGGCGTAGACACCCCAGGACGGCGCCATGGTCGCGGCGAGCACCGCGCGTACCTCGAACGCCGGGCGGCCGCCCTGCTGGAGGTAGGCGTGCAGGATGTCGGGCGTGTTCACGAAGAAGTTGGGCCGCATATGGGAAGCGGCATCGCCGGAGAGCTCGGTGAGGTAGTCGGTCAGCTCCTGCTTGGTGTTGCGCCAGGTGAAGTACGTGTACGACTGCTGGAAGCCGATCGCGCCGAGGGTGTGCATCATTGCCGGACGGGTGAACGCCTCGGCCAGGAAGAGCACATCGGGATCGGTGCGGTTGATGTCCGCGATCACCTTCTCCCAGAAGATGACCGGCTTGGTGTGCGGGTTGTCGACGCGGAAGATCCGTACGCCGTGGTCCATCCAGAAGCGCAGCACCCGCAGCGTCTCGCGAACCAGTCCGCGCATGTCCTGGTCGAAGGCGACGGGATAGATGTCCTGGTACTTCTTCGGCGGGTTCTCGGCGTACGCGATCGAGCCGTCGGCACGGTGGTGGAACCACTCGGGGTGCTCGGTCACCCAGGGATGGTCGGGCGAGCACTGGAGCGCGAAGTCCAGGGCGACCTCCATGCGCAGGGCGGCTGCCGTCTCGACGAAGTGGTCGAAGTCCTCGAGGGTGCCCAGATCGGGGTGGAGCGTGTCATGGCCGCCGTCGGCCGAGCCGATGGCCCAGGGCACTCCGACATCGTGGGCGCCGGGGGAGAGGCTGTTGTTGGGGCCCTTGCGGAAGGTGGTGCCGATGGGGTGGACGGGCGGCAGATAGACGACGTCGAAGCCCATCGCGGCGACGGCGGGCAGCCGTTCGGCCGCGGTGCGGAAGGTGCCGGAGACGGGCGGCGCGCCCTCCTTGACGACCGCGCCCTCGGAGCGCGGGAAGAGCTCGTACCAGGAGCCGTAAAGCGCGCGCTGCCGCTCGACGAGGAGCGGCAACGGGCGTGAGGAGGTGACCAGTTCGCGGAGCGGGTGGCGGGCGAGCGCCGCGGCGGCGTCCGGGGCCAGGGCGGCGGCGAGCCGCGCGGCGGCGGGCCGCGCGGCGTCGCGCAGCGCGTCGACGGCGGCGAGCACGGCCTCGCGCCCGTCGTTCTTGGGCACTCCGGCGGCGGCCCTTTCGTACAGGTCGGCGCCTTCGGCCAGCACGAGGGGGGTGTCGATACCGGCGGGGATCTTGATCTGGGCGTGGTGCCGCCAGGTGGCGACCGGGTCGCTCCAGGCCTCGACGGCATACGTCCAGCGGCCCTCGGCATCCGGGGTGACGTCGGCACCCCAGCGGTCGGCGCCGTGCGCGAGCTCGCGCATGGGGGTCCAGGGTCCGGGGTGACCGCTGGGATCGCGCAGTACGACATTGGCGGCGACCGCGTCATGACCCTCGCGGAAGACGGTGGCGGTGACCTGGAAGGTCTCACCTGCCACCGCTTTCGCTGGCCTTCTTCCACAGTCGACGAGGGGGCGGACGTCCAGGACGGGGATGCGACCGATCATGGGATCACCTGAGGGCTGTGCGGGCAGGGCGGATTGAGCGGGTTGTTTCTTTTTACGAGGTTTGGTTGTTCTTTGTAGCTGCTCAGTCGGCGACTGGCGGGCTGTGGGCATGGCCGCTCCTGTCCGCGTTCACTCGGGTGGGCGGAAAGAATGCTGTGAGAGGTGCGCGATCGCATGCGTACCGGAGGAGCCTTCCCACGCCCTTCGGGTGGGCAATCCGGTGGTTTGTTAACTACTAGGGCGTAGGTGGCGGCACAAGAACCTCGCGAGCCCGGATCGGGTTTCTGCTGGGGTCGGGGGTTGTCTCCCGGGGGATGCGGCACTACTGGGGCGTAGGTGGCGGCACAAGAACCTCGTGAGCTCTGATCGGGTTTGACGGGGCGTTGGTGACACCACAGGAACCTCGCGGTCTCGAACTGGTTTCCGTAGGAAGCAAAGAAACCGGCCCCGTCGAGTGACGGGACCGGTCTCGGCCGACTGCTTACGCGCCCCAGCTCGGCTCGGGCTTCCTTCCGCTCATGACTGCTCACCCGACCACATCTGCCACGGCTGCCGCGCCACCCAATCGTCCACCGGCGCCGGCTTCACCGAGAGCGCCTCCGCGGTGGCGCCGTCGTCGCCCGCCAGCAGACCGGGCTCCGCGCCGCTCGCCATGTAGTGGTAGATCCCCGCCACTCCGGCCGCCGCCTCGCGGCCAAGGATCTGCGCCAGCCCCTGCTCGAAGATGCCCGGCTCCAGCGGCACGTAGCGGACATCGCGCCCGAGCCCCTGCCCGAACGCCGCCGCGAGCTCACTGCCCGTCAGCGTCTGCGCACCGCCGATGTCGAAGGTGCGGCCCGCCACGCCGTCGACCGTGAGCGCCGCGTAGACCGCCTCCGCCAGGTCCCGGTGCGAGATCCACGCGGTCGGCGCGTCGGCCGGCAGCGGATAGGCGAGCACACCCTCGTTCACCAGCGCCGGGCCGTTCCACGGGCTGAAGAGGTTGTCGAGATAGACCGGCGGTCGTACGACCACGACCTCCACGCCGCTCTGGGCGAGGCTCTCCCGGAACACCGTCTCGGCGAGCCGGCGCGTCTCGAAAGCCGCGACATTCGTGGTCCGGTCCGGGATACGGGTGTTGGCGTTGTAGACCAGTCGGCGCAGCCCGGCCTCGCGGGCCGCCTTCGCGATGTGCTGTGCGTACGTCATGACCCGCTCGGCCTGGTACACGAGCGGCAGCACCACCGCGGCGTGTGTGGCCCCTGCGAAGAGCTGGCGTACGTCTTCATACCGCCCGAGGTCACCGCCGGCGACGGAGATGCCGGGCAGCTCCGGGCGGTCCGCGTCGGACTTGCGGCTCAGTGTGCGGACCCGGTGGTGCCGTTCGGCCAGCAGGCGGGCCGTCGCACCGCCCTGGAAGCCGGTCGCCCCCACAACCGCTACGCGCATCGGATTGTGATCGGACATAAGTCTGATGAGCCCTTCGATAGGGTGTGACTGCTGCCGTGAACGGCTCTTCCAGGCTCGCGTCGGTGGCTTCGGCCGATCAATTAACAAACCGGGGCGGAGGTTGAAGGATCGTCCAATGGAACCCACGGAATCCGAAGGCGACGATCTCCTCAGTGAACTGCTGAAACCCCTCCGTCTCACCGGGGTCTTCGACAGCCGCTGGCATGTCAGCGCACCCTGGGCCATCGAGGGCGACGCGGAACAGAGCTGCGCCGTACTCCACTTCATCACCGAGGGCGGCTGCTGGATCACCGGCGAGGACCAGACCCCGCTCGAACTGCACGAAGGCGACCTCGCCGTGTTCCCCACCGGCACCGCCCACCGGCTCTCCGACCGGCCCGACCGGCGGGGCGTGGCGCTCGCCGCCGTACTGCCCGAGCGCCAGCCCGGCACCTCCGGCGAGATCAGGATCGAGGGCGAAGGCCCCGAGAGCCGCCTCCTCTGCGCCGGACTGCACTACGACGCCAGCGCCGCCACCGGCCTCTACAAGGCGCTGCCCTGGGCGCTGGTGCTCGACGGCTCCCAGGTGGACAAGGAGCCGCTGCTGCGCGACACCCTGCGGCTGCTCGCCGCCACCGACCGGCCCGTGGGTCCCGGCGACCGGCTGATCACGCTGCGCGCCTTCGAGATGGCGCTCGTCCTCGCGCTGCGGCCGCTGCTGCGCGAGCTCGCCGACAACCCCTCCTCGCTGCCCGTGCTGCGCCACCCGGGCATCAGCAAGGCCATGGTGATCATCGCGACCCGGTTCGCGGAGCCCTGGACCATCGAGTCGCTCGCCCGCGAGGTCGGCATGTCCCGTTCCGCCTTCACCGCCGCCTTCCGTGACCTGGTCGGCGAGGCGCCCGCACGGCATCTGACGGGCCGGCGGATGCAGGAGGCGGCCCGACTGCTCGGCGAGACCTCGCTGCCGCAGTCGGCCGTGCCGCAGCGCGTCGGCTACCAGAGCGCCGTCGGCTTCCACCTCGCTTTCCGGAAGTGGTACGGAATGACGCCGGGGGAGTACCGGTCGAAAAGCCCCTCAGCTGCAAGGCTGGCCGGTTATTAACTACCGCTGGACGGTCGTTCATTGCCCTGTGTCCTTGGCGGGATACAGGCTCGCTGAGTCGAGAGCCATCCGTTTGAGGAGAGACGTTGACCAGGTCCGGCCAGGATTACCTCGAGTCGCTCTGTGATGGGCGCGAGGTGTGGCTCGACGGCGAACGGGTCAAGGACGTCACCCGCCACGCCGGCTTCCGCAACACCGCGGCGTCGATCGCCGGCCTGTACGACCTGGCGCACGACTCCGAGTACAGCGAAGTGCTCACCTGCGGCGGCGTCCACCGGGCCTTCGCCGTACCGCGCTCGTACGAAGACCTGGTCGCGCGGCGCACCGCGTACAAGGTGTGGGCGGAGTCGAGCTTCGGCTTTCTCGGCCGTACGCCGGACTACATGGCGGGTGGTGCCGCCGGCTTCGCCGCCGTGCCGCGGCTGTTCACCACCGACTCCTTCGACGGCGCCGAGAACGCTCTCGCTTTCCACCGCAGGCTCGCCGAGGGCGATCTGTACTCGGCCTTCACCATCACCAACCCGCACTCCGGCAAGGGGGAGGACGACCTGGTGGTGCGGGTCGTCGCCGAGAAGGACGGCGGGATCGTGGTGAGCGGCGCGAAGATGATCGGCACCGGCGCGGTCTTCGCCGACGAGGTGATCGTCGGCACGATCGAGCCGCTGGCCCCGGAGGACGTGGAGCACGCGCTGTGCTTCTCCCTCCCGGTCGACACGCCGGGCCTGAAGTTCGTCTCGCGTACGTCCTACGAGGCACAGGCCCGGAGCGTCTTCGACAACCCGCTCTCCTCCCGCTTCGACGAGAACGACGCGCTGCTCGTGTGCGAAGAGGTCTTCGTACCCTGGGAGCGGGTGCTGACCTACCGCAATGTCGAGGCGACCGGCGCGATGTGGTGGCAGACGCCTGCCTATCTCAACTTCGGGCACCAGGCGGCCACCCGCTTCTGGACCAAGCTCGAATTCCTCACCGGCCTCGCCATCCTGCTGACCCGCGCCAACAAGACGTACCAACTGCCGCCCGTCACCCAGTCGGTCGGCCGGCTGCTCGGCATGGTCGCCCAGGCCAAGGCTTTTGTACTGGCCGCCGAGGCCGACTGCGAACAGGTCGACGGCGGCCGCGGCGGCGTCATGCCCGGCCAGGAGATCTCCTTCGCCCAGCGCATCATGGCCGGCGAGCTCTACCCGCGCGCCGTCCAGGAGATCAAGCTGCTCGCGGGCGGCGGCGTCATCCAGCTGCCCGCGTCCGCCGAGGACCTGCTCCACCCTCAGCTCGGTCCCGTCGTCCAGAAGTACCTGCGCGTGCCCGGCACTGGGGCCGAGGACCGGATCAAGCTGCTCAAGCTGGTCTGGGACGCACTCGGTTCGGAGTTCGCCGGACGCCATGAGCAGTACGAGCGCTTCTACCACGGCGCCCCGCACGTCTATCTGACCATGCAGACGTGGGCGGGCGGCGCCGAGAGCTGCGAGGAGCTGGCCCAGGCCTGCCTCGACGGCTATGGCCTGAGGACCGGCAAGTGACCTCGGCCCGAACGGGCGCCGCGCTCGCGCTGCTCGCCTCCACCCAGCTGCTGCTGATCATGGACACCGCGATCATCAATGTCGCGCTGCCGTCGGTCGGCGACGACCTCGGCTCCGGCTCGGCCGGTCTGTCCTGGGTGGCCAACGCGTATCTGATCACCTTCGGCGGGCTGCTGCTGCTCGGCGGCCGCACCGCCGATCTGCTCGGCCACCGGCGGCTCTACCTCACCGGCCTCGGACTGCTGGCCGCCGCCTCCGCGGCCGGCGGCATCGCCGGGACGGCGGGCGCGCTGATCGCCGCGCGGGCGGTGCAGGGCGTGGGGGCCGCACTCGCCGCCGCCGCGGCGTTCGCGCTGCTGCTCAACCTCTTCCCGGACGGGCCCGGCCGGCACAAGGCGCTCGGCGTGTTCGCCGCGATGGGCGGACTCGGCGGCGTACTGGGCACCGTGCTCGGCGGCGTACTCACCGACCTGCTCGGCTGGCGTTCCACGTTCTGGCTCAATGTGCTCGGCGGTCTGGTGCTCGGGTTACTCGCACTGCGCTTTCTCGACGGGGGGACGCGCAGCGCACAGCCCGGCTTCGATGTCGGCGGCGCGCTCACCGCCACCGGCGGCCTCGGCCTGATCGCGTACGCACTCGTCGGCGCGGGCGAGGCGGGCTGGACCTCCCCGCGCACGCTCGCCGCCGGCGGCGCCGGTCTCGCCCTCCTCGCCGCCTTCGCCGTCATCGAGTCGAGGATCGCCCGCCCGCTGGTGCCGCCCGCCGTACTGCGCCGGCCCGCACTGCGCCTCGCCAACCTCCTCAGCGCGCTGGCCCAGATGGCGCTGTTCCCGATGTTCTTCCTGGTCAGCCTCTATCTGCAGAGCGTGCTCGGACAGTCCCCGCTGACCGGCGGCCTCGGACTGCTGCCGCTGTCGCTCGTCGTCGTCGCCGTCGCACCGCAGACCGGCCGTCTCATCCTCCGTATCGGGCTCGGATCCACCATGACGCTCGGCTTCGCACTGCTCTTCGCCGGCATGGTCTGGCTGGCGCTCGCGCTCGCCGCCGACGGCACCTTCCTCAGCACGGTCCTCGCGCCGAGCCTGGTGCTCGGCATCGCTCTGCCGCTGGTCATGGTCACCACCAATGTGGCCGCCACCGCGGACGCCGCTCCCGAGGAGACCGGGCTCGCCTCCGGACTCATCAACACCAGCCAGCAGTTCGGCTCGGTCCTCGGACTCGCCGTCCTGGTGGCCGTCGCGACCACCGGCACCGGAGCGGCTGGCGGCGCCGGCGCCGAGACCGCCGGCTTCCGGTCCGCGCTGCTGGTCGGTGCCGGCTTCGCGGCCCTGGCCGCCCTGCTCTCCGTACGGCTGCGGCTGCCCGTACCCGCGATGGCGCCGCCACGCCAGGACCGCGTGGGCGGCGCCGTGGAGTGACCGTGTGCGGCGCGAAAGCGTGCGGAGAACGCATGCGGCGAACAGCGTCCGGTGACCGCGTGACGCCGGCCGCTCCGCATCCTACCCACTGAATCGATGTTGCCCGAGGGGGGCATTCCGTTGACCCTGTACGACCTTGTCGCGCCCGGTCTCGATCTGCGCGGTGAACCGCGTTACCGGATAGCAGAGATACGCGCGGCCGACCCGCTCGGCGCCGACGCGCTGCTTGCCGCGCTGCCCACGATGAACGCCGACGCCGATGTGCCCGCGCTCACCGTCGCCCTGCGCACCCTCGTACCCGACCCCGACCGGGTCGCCGCACTCGGCGTCACCGACGCGCTCGCCGCCATGCGCGACCTCGGCATCCTCCTCGGCTCCCTCAAACGCCACGGCACCGAACCCGTCGCCGCCGTGCCCGAAGTCCTGCCGGTGCTCGAGGAGCTGGGACGGCGCACCGACATGGTGCCGCGCGACACGGTGCACCACTACACGACCTGGAACCCGCTCGGACCCCGGCAGCGGATGTACACGGGCGACAAGATGGAGGGCAACCTCCAGGACGCCGTGCGGATGGTCTTCCCGAGCCTGGTCGCCGCACTCGACACCTGCGCGGAACTGGCCCGCCTGGAACCGTACGAACCCGGCTTCGCCCTCGCACTCGACCGTATGGCGCAGCATGTGCAGTCCATGGTCGACTCCATCGACTTCACCGTCGCCAATGTCTCACCGGTCTTCTTCGCGCAGGAGATGCGCTCCTACTTCGAGGAGATCGACGTCGCGGGCCACGAATACCTCGGCCCGGCCGCCGCCCAGGTGCCGCTCTGGCTGGTCGATCTGACGCTGTGGCAGTGCGACCGCAGCAACCCCGCATACGACGAGTTCCTCCGCGAATCGGTGCAGTACAGCCTCCCCTCCTGGCGCGACCACTTCGCCAGGCACCAGGGCGGCACCTCCGCCGTCTCCAAGCTCTCCGCCGCCATCAGCTGGGAGGCGGTCGACAGGCTGCCGCCGCAGCTCGCCGCGTCCGCGGTCTCCCTCACCCGGGTGCTGCGCATCCTCAAGACCTTCCGCGCCCGCCATATGACCGTCGCCCGCAAGGCGTACAGCGATGAGGTGCGGCTGTACGAGATGGGCAGCGGCGGGGCCCCGATCGCACTGCTGCGCTCGGTGCTCGATCTCACCAGGGACAACGAGACCCTCGTACGCCGCTCCGTCGAGCGGCCGCACACCCCCGCTGCCTGACCGTCCCAGGAGGTCCGTCCCCCATGACCCACATAATGATCGCCGGCGGTGGCATCGCCGGCCTCACCGCGGCACTCGCCCTGCACACCGCCGGATTCGAGAGGATCACCGTCGTCGAGACGGCCCGCCGGATCCAGCCGGTCGGCGCCGGGCTGAACCTCATGCCCAACGCGGTACGCGAACTCGACGCGCTCGGGCTGCTCGACCGGCTCGAGGAGCTGGCCGTACGCACCCGTGAGCTGCGCTACTACCACTGCCGCGGCGGACTCGTCTCCCGCGAGCCGCGCGGTCTCGGCGCCGGATACCACTGGCCGCAGCTCTCCATCCAGCGCGGCGACCTCCAGCTGGCCCTCGCCGACGCGGTACGCGAACGGCTAGGCCCCGGCGCACTCGTGGGCGGCGTCCGGGTCATCGGCCTCGACCCGCTTCCCGACGGCCGGCCCCGCGTCCAGCTGGAGCACCGCGACGGCGCACGGCGCGGCAAGGCCTCCCTCGAACCGGATGTCCTCATCGGCGCCGACGGCATCCGCTCGACGGTCCGCGCGGCCCTCAACCCGGGCGAGGGCGAGCCGCCGTGGAACGGGATGCTCGTGTGGCGCGGCGTCTCCTCGCTGCCCGCCGATCGGATCGGCACGTTCATGTTCATCGCGGGCGACGACCGGCAGAAGGCAGTCGTCTACCCGATGACCGAGCCCGCCGGGGACACCGGCGAGGTGCTCGTCAACTGGGCGCTCGCGATGCCCGCCGACTCCATCGACGACGCTACGCGCGGAGACTGGAACCGGCCGGTGCCGGTCGCCACATTCCTGCACCACTACGAGGGCTGGGACTTCGACGGCGTCAGCGTCCCCGAAGTGCTCCGGGCCGCCGACACCGCCTTCGAGTACCCGATGGTGGACCGCGAGCCGCTCGCGCGCTGGTCGTACGGCCGTACGACGCTGATCGGCGATGCCGCCCACGCCATGTACCCGATCGGCTCCAACGGCGCGACCCAGTCCATCGTCGACGGCCGCGCGCTGGCCCACGCCATGGCCCGGTACCCGGATCCGGTCGAGGCGCTGGCCGCTTACGAGGCGGAGCGCAGGCCCGCCATGACCGAGCTTCAGCGGGCGAACCGGCAGCTGGGCCCCGAGATCGTCATCAATATGGCTCATGAGCGTGCGCCGGACGGCTTCACCGACATCCACGAGGTGATACCGGCGCGGGAACTCGCCGAGATCGCCGCCCGGTATGCGGCGACCGGAGCCTTCGACCCGGAGTCCGTCAACCAGGGTTCCCCGTACGGCATTTCGGCGCGTTCGCCTCGCTGAGTGCCCCCGCGGGCGCCCGCCGGACGACCGCGCGCCGTGGTTGAGGAGGCTCGGCTACCACTACCGTCTGGGGTGACGGAGAGGCGCACACCGTCGTGCGTCCCCTCGGATGCGTACCTCCCCTGCGAAGGTGGGACCCGTGAAGGCCATTCGTCGATTCACCGTCCGCCCCGTCCTCCCCGAACCGCTCAGCCCGCTCAGCGATCTGGCGCGCAATCTGCGCTGGTCCTGGCACACCGAGACCCGTGACCTCTTCCAGGCCGTCGACCCCGAGGGATGGCAGGCGGCGGGCGGCGACCCCGTGCGGCTGCTCGGGGCCGTGTCCGCCGCCCGACTGGCCGAGCTGGCCGGAGACCGGCGCTTTCTGCGCAGACTGACCGCCGTGGCCGACGACCTGGACGACTATCTGCTCGGGCGCAGGTGGTACCAGGCACACAGCGGCACCTCCGATGTCGTCGACCCCGATGCGCCGGAATTCCCGGCCGCGGTCGCCTACTTCTCCCCGGAGTTCGGCGTCACCGCCGCGCTCCCGCAGTACTCCGGCGGCCTCGGCATCCTCGCCGGCGACCATCTCAAGGCAGCCAGCGACCTCGGCGTACCGCTCATCGGCGTCGGGCTGCTCTACCGCCACGGCTACTTCCGCCAGTCGTTGTCCCGCGACGGCTGGCAGCAGGAGCACTACCCGCTTCTCGATCCGAACGAGCTCCCGGTGAGCCTGCTGCGGGAGGCCGAGGGGGCACCCGTCCAGGTGTCCCTCGCCCTGCCCGGCGGGCGTTCGCTGCGCGCGCACATCTGGGTCGCCCAGGTCGGCCGCGTACCGCTGCTGATGCTCGACTCGGACGTCGAGGAGAACGGCCCGGGCGAGCGCGATGTCACCGACCGGCTGTACGGCGGCGGCAGCGAGCACCGGCTGCTGCAGGAGATGCTGCTGGGGATCGGGGGAGTACGGGCGGTACGTGCGTACTGCCGGCTGGCCGGCCACCCCGCGCCCGAGGTGTTCCACACCAACGAGGGGCACGCCGGCTTCCTCGGCCTGGAGCGCATCCGCGAACTGGGTGACACGGGCCTCGACTTCGACGCGGCCCTGGAGGCGGTCCGGGCCGGGACCGTGTTCACCACACACACGCCGGTGCCCGCCGGGATCGACCGTTTCGACCGCGAGCTCGTCGCCCGCCACTTCGGCGACCGCGGGGAGCTGGCCGGAGTCTCGGTCGAGAAGGTGCTCCAGCTCGGTATGGAGACCTATCCGGGCGGCGAGCCCAATCTCTTCAACATGGCGGTGATGGGGCTGCGGCTGGCCCAGCGCGCCAACGGGGTTTCCGTCCTGCACGGGGCGGTGAGCCGCGGTATGTTCGCCGGCCTGTGGCCCGGCTTCGACGCGGAGGAGGTGCCGATCACCTCGGTCACCAACGGGGTGCACGCGCCGACCTGGGTGGCTCCCGAGGTGTTCCGGCTCGGTGCGCGCCAGATCGGCCCGGGCCGCACCGAGGACGCCCTGTCCGTGGGCGACTCCGAGCGCTGGGACGCCGTCGCGGACATCGCGGACGCCGACATCTGGGAGCTGCGCCGCGCGCTGCGTGAACAGCTGGTCCTGGAGGTACGGGAGCGGCTGCACGCCTCCTGGCGGCAGCGCGGCGCCGGCGCGGCCGAACTGGGCTGGATCGACGGGGTACTCGACCCCGACGTGCTGACCATCGGGTTCGCCCGCCGGGTCCCCTCGTACAAACGGCTCACTCTGATGCTGCGCGACCGCGACCGGCTGATGGAGCTGCTGCTCCACCCCACCAGGCCCATCCAGATCGTCGTCGCCGGCAAGGCGCATCCGGCGGACGACAGCGGTAAGCGGCTGGTGCGGGAGCTGGTGCGGTTCGCCGACGATCCGCGGGTCCGCCATCGCATCGTCTTCCTGCCCGACTACGGCATGGCGATGGCGCAGAAGCTCTACCCGGGCTGCGATGTGTGGCTGAACAATCCGCTGCGGCCGCTGGAGGCCTGCGGGACGAGCGGGATGAAGGCAGCGCTGAACGGCTGCCTCAACCTGTCCGTGCTCGACGGCTGGTGGGACGAGTGGTTCGAGCCGGACTTCGGCTGGGCCATTCCCACCGCGGACGGCTCGGCCACCGACGACGACCGCCGCGACGAGCTGGAGGCGAGCGCGCTGTACGAGCTGATCGAGGAGCGGGTGGCACCCCGCTTCTACGACCGCAACGGCAGCGGACTGCCCGAGCGCTGGATCGAGATGGTCCGCCGGACGCTGACCACGCTCGGTCCCAAGGTGCTCGCCGGCCGCATGGTGCGCGAGTACGTGGAGCGGTTGTACGCCCCGGCCGCCCAGGCCCACCGGTCCCTGAACGCGGACACCGCAAGCGAGTTGGCGGCCTGGAAGTCCCGGGTGCGCAGTGCCTGGCCGCGGGTGGCCGTCGACCATGTGGAGGCCCTCGAACAGGCCGCGCCCGCGGGCACGGCCGAGCTGGGCTCCACCCTCGCGCTCCGGGTACGGGTCGCCCTGGGCGGCCTTCAGCCGGACGATGTGGAGGTGCAGGCGGTGGCGGGCCGGGTCGACTCCGACGACGCGATCGCCGGCGCCCGGACCACCCCGCTGAAGCCGACGAGTGGCCCCGACCTGGATGGCCGCTGGGTGTACGAGGGCCCGCTCGCACTCGACCGTACGGGCCCCTTCGGCTACACGGTGCGGATCCTGCCGGACCACCGACTGCTCGCCGCCAGTGCGGATCTGGGGCTGGTCGCGCTGCCGACGGAGGCCACGGGGGAGGGCGCGGGCGTGCTGATGCGCTGATGCGTTGATCGATGGGGTTGGTGCGCTGATTCACGGTGATGTCCGCGCACTGCCGCAGGGCGAACCCGGCCGCATCCGCGGCCGGGTTCGCCCATGTGTGCCGCCCGAGCCTTCAGTGACGGGATTGACCCGGCCTTTCTTCACGTCTTGAACTCGAAGCCTTGACGTGCTCATGGGATGCCTTTAGTTTCCTCACCCATCATGGCGTTCACTCTCACGCTCAACGTTCATATGAGTGAACCCAGTTGGAGAGCGATCCCACCCGGAAGGCCACCCCCCATGCGTACCGGATCACGCGCCCTGCGCAGACCAAGAGCGCTTCTGCCCGCCCTCGCCGCAGTCCTGGCCTCAGCCCTGGCCGCGGTGCTGACAGCCCCGGCATCAGCCGTCAGGGACACCGCTCAACAGGCCGCCGCACCCGCGGCGTTCACCCACCCCGGCGTGCTCGTCGGCCGCCCCCAGCTCGACTTCGTGAAGGCGAAGGTCAAGGCCGGCGCCGAGCCCTGGAAGTCCGCCTACGATCAGCTGCTCAGCAGCAAGTACGCCTCGCTGTCGCGTACCGCCAAGCCTCGCGCGGTCGTCGAGTGCGGTTCGTACTCCAACCCCAACATCGGCTGTACGGACGAGCGCGAGGACGCCATCGCCGCGTACACCCTCTCGCTGGCCTGGTACATCGGCGGGGACAGCCGGTACGCCAGGAAGTCGATCGAGATCATGGACGCCTGGTCCGCCGTGATCAAGAACCACACCAACAGCAACGCCCCGCTGCAGACCGGCTGGGCCGGATCCTCCTGGCCCCGGGCCGCCGAGATCGTCAAGTACACCTACAGCTCCTGGCCGAACTCCGGTCGCTTCGGCACCATGCTGCGCACCGTCTACCTCCCCGAGGTGATCAACGGCTCGCACTCCAACGGCAACTGGGAGCTGAGCATGACGGAGGCCGCGATCGGTATCGCCGTCTTCCTGGAGGACCGCGGCGCCTACGACAAGGCCGTTGCCACATTCCGCGGCCGCGTTCCCGCGTACATCTATCTGACCTCCGACGGCTCGCTGCCGAAGACCGCACCCGGCTCCGGTCTCGACACCCGCGACAAGATCATCAAGTACTGGCAGGGCCAGTCGACGTTCATGGACGGTCTCAGTCAGGAGACCTGCCGCGATCTCACCCACACCGGATACGGACTCTCCGCCATCTCGCACATAGCCGAGACCAGCCGAATCCAGGGCCGGGACCTCTACCCGGAGGTCGCCGACCGGCTCCGGCACGCGCTCGGGCTGCATGCCAAGTACCAGCTCGGCACGCCCGTGCCCGGCAACCTCTGCAACGGCAGCCTCAAGGACAAGCTCGGCCCCGTCACCGAGGTCGGCTTCAACGCCCTGCGTAACCGCATGGGCATCGACATGAGCAACACCCGGCGCCTCACCGAGCAGCAGCGGCCCGCGGGCTCGAACAACCTGTTCGTGGCGTGGGAGACCCTGACGCACGCCAACAACCCGGCGTAGAACGCGGAAGCTGCCCGGGGGCTCGGCCCCCGGGCAGCTTCTTGCGTCAAGGCTCAGACCTTCGGTCGGTTCAGAAGGTGAGCTTGAAGCTGTTGATGTAGCCGGTGTCCCATGCCGCCTTGTCCTGGACCCGCAGCTTCCAGGCGCCGTTGGCGACCTCGGAGGAGGCGTTGACCGTGTACGTCGCCTGGACGTTGTCCGCCGAGTCGGAGGAGCTGAACGGCTTCAGGTTGTACACCGTTCCGTCCGGGGCGACCAGGTCGACGACCAGGTCCCCGCGCCAGGTGTGGATGATGTCCACGCCCACCTTGAGGGTGGCCGGGGCGTTGCCCGTACGGCCCGTGACGTTGACCGTCGAGGTGACAGCCGCGCCGTTGTCCGGGATCGCGACGTCAGCGGTGTTCTCGAAGACCGTGCCGCCGGGGTCCGGGTCGCCGCCGCCGGGGCGGGCGCCGACGTTGATGCCGGCCCACGCGTCGGTCACGGACTTGACCTCGGCGCTGGTGGCTCCGTACAGCTCCGTCGCCACCGCGATGGTGCCGGTGCGCGCCGACGCGTAGTTGGTCGTGGAGTTGAACTTCGTGGTGAGCGCCTTGAACCAGATGAGCGAGGCCTTGTCGCGGCCGATGCCGGTCACGGGCAGACCGTCGGAGGTCGGCGAGTCGTAGTTGACGCCGTTGATGGTCTTGGGGCCGCTGCCCTCGGAGAGCAGGTAGTACCAGTGGTTCGCCGGGCCCGAGGAGTAGTGCACGTCGACGCCGCCGATACCCGAGTACCAGGCGTCCTTGGACGCGCCGTCCTTGCTCGGCTTGTCCATGTAGCGCAGCGGGGTGCCGTCGCCGTTGATGTCGATCTTCTCGCCGACCAGGTAGTCACCCTTGTCCTGGGCGTTGTTGGCGTAGAACTCGACGGCTGCGGCGAAGATGTCGGAGGTCGCCTCGTTGAGACCGCCGGACTCGCCGCTGTAGACGAGCTTCGCGGTGGCGGCGGTGACGCCATGGGTCATCTCGTGCGCGGCCACGTCGATGGACGTGAGCGGCTTGGCGTTGCCCGAGCCGTCGCCGTACGTCATGCAGAAGCAGCTGTCCTGCCAGAACGCGTTGACGTACGCGTTGCCGTAGTGGACACGGGAGTACGCGCCGACACCGTCACCGCGGATGCCGGAACGGCCGTGCACGTTCTTGTAGTAGTCCCAGGTGAGCCCGGCGCCGTAGGCGGCGTCCGCGCCGGCGGTCTCCGGCTCGGAGGCCTGGCCGTTGCCCCAGACGTCGTCCGCACCCGAGTACAGGGTGCCGGTGCCGCTGGAGCCGTGGTTCAGGTTGTACGTCTTGTGGTTGCCTCGCCCGGAGTCGGTGAGGTTGTACGTGGAGCCGGACTGCACGCTGCCGACCGTCACCGAGCCGCTGTACTGCGTGTTGCCGGTGCCGTTCTCGACGGCCTGCCACTCGAAGAGCTTCTTGCCGGTGGAGGCGTCGGTGACGACGTGCAGCTCGTTCGGGGTGCCGTCGTCCTGGAGGCCGCCGACGACGGTCTCGTACGCGAGAGTCGGCGTGCCCGACGCCAGCCAGACCACCTTGCGCGGTGCGCGGTCGGCCTTGGCCTTCGCCGAGCCCGCCGCCTTGGCCGCGCCCAGCGCCTGCTTCTCGGCGGTGGCGGGAGCGACGTCGGCGCTGGTGTCGATGTTCTTCAGGACCGACCTGGAGGCCTTGCTGACCGACTCGGTGGCGCCCGTCCTGGTCTCGGCGACCACCAGGTCACCGCCGAGGACCGGGAGTCCGGCATAGGTGCGCTCGTAGCGGGTGTGCGTGGTGCCGTCACGGTCCTGCGTGACGTCCCGCACAACGAGCTTCTCCTGGGCGGTGAGGCCCAGTTCCTTGGCGGTCGCCGCCGTGGTGGCGCTCGCCTTGCGGATCAGCTCGGCGCGCTGCGCGGGGCTGAGGTTCAGCGGCAGGGCGCCGGGGTCGGCCTTCCCTGCCCTCGCTGCCGCCGAGGCGGCGGTCGCCGCCGGTTCGGCCGATGACGTACCCGTCTGGAATCCGACCGCCAGGAGGGCGGCGGTGGCTATGAGAGCTCCGGTTGCGGTGGTGCGCCGGCGAGGCGTGGGTCTCACGCGAACTCCTTCTGCGAGGGGGGTACCGGTCGGCTGGGTGGGGCCGGCCGGGCAGAGCATGCGGAGCGTGTGGTAATGGGTCGGGGGAAGAGTGACAGGACTGAACGCCCCCTGTCAGGACCGCGTCAACAAGTTGGCTGGAAATCGTCCGCTGCGTGAATAGTCATGTTCGTTAAGCGGACGTTTCGTTGATCATCACCGCGATGCCGTCGAGCGTTCGGCGCAGCCCGAACTCGAAGAGCGTTTCGAGGTCCAGCTCGAACTCGTCCTGTATGAACAGAGTGTTGAGCAGCGGATAGTTCCCGGTCGCGGCGATCGCTTCGAAGTGTGGCTCGTTCCGTGCCATCCACTCGTCGTCCGACATTCCGGTGTCCTGCTCCGCCTGAGTCTCCAACTCCGCGGCCATGGCCAGCCCTTGGACGTACGCGAAGAGCGCGAGGTGGGTGTGGAACATCTGGAAGGGGGTCAGGCCGGTGCCGAGCAGGGCCCGCAGCACCCACTCGGTGTACTTCATCGCGTTCGGCGAGACGGTCGGCCGGGTGATGGAGGCCATCGCCTGCGCCATCCACGGGTGGCGGGCGTATACGGCGCGGAGCCAGCGAGCGGCGTGCTCGAGTGCCTCGCGCCAGTCGGCCGGAACCGGTCCCATCGGCTTTTCGCCGCAGACCGCGTCCGTCATCAGCCGGATCAGCTCGGCCTTGCCGGGCACATGACGGTAGAGCGCCATGGTGGAGGTGGAGAGCGAGGTGGCGATCCGCCGCATGGAGAGCGCCGGCAGGCCCTCGGCGTCGGCGAGCGCGATCGCGGTGTGCACGATGCGCGCGCGGGTCAGTCCCGGCTCGACGGGTGCGCCGGCCGGGCGGGCCGAGGTGTGCGGCGGGTGCGCGGCGGCGGACTGCGTGACCACGGTGCCGACGCCCGGCACGGGTCTGACGAGGCCCTCCTGACGCAGGGCGGCCAGGGTCTTCGTCGCGGTCGCCATCGCCACGCCCCACTCCTGGGTGATCGCGCGGGTGGACGGGACGCGGTCGCCGGGGGAGAGCTCGCCGGAGGCGATACGGCGGCGCAGTTCGGTGGCGATCCTCAGATAGGGCGGTTCGGTCTGCATGGCGGGTGAGTGTACTAGTGCAGAGCTGACGCCGTACGCCCCCATGACCTGTGTATTTACTGGTCTGTCGGGTGAAGCGCACTAGAGTGCACCAGGGGGTTGTTTGCGGTGTACGCAGGCGGCTGCTTCGCTCCCCGTATGTCACCTGACGCACACACCGCGGGCCCGCGCGCCGGCCGCCGCGAATGGACCGCCTTCGGCGTCCTGATGCTGCCCCTCCTTCTGGTCTCCATGGATGTCTCCATCCTCTACTTCGCGATCCCTTCCATCAGCGAGGACCTGCGGCCCGGCGCCACGCAACAGCTGTGGATACTCGACATGTACAGCTTCGTCCTCGCCGGGCTCCTCATCACCATGGGCGCGTTGGGCGACCGCGTCGGCCGGCGCCGGGTGCTCCTCGCGGGCGCGGGACTCTTCGGCGCCGCCTCGGCGGCCGCGGCGTACGCACACAGCCCCGGTGCCCTGATCGGCGCCCGGGCGCTGCTCGGCGTCGGCGGCGCGTGCCTGATGCCGTCCACGCTCGCGCTCATCCGCAACCTCTTCAGGGATGCCAAGCAGCGCTCCACCGCGGTCACCCTGTGGACGCTGGTCATGGCCACCGGCATCTCCTTCGGCCCTGTCGTCAGCGGCGCGCTGCTCGAACACTTCTGGTGGGGCTCGGTCTTCCTGATCAACCTGCCCGCGATGGCGCTGCTGCTCGTGCTCGCGCCGCTGCTGCTGCCCGAGTTCAGGACTGAGGCGCGCGGGAGGTTCGACGTACTGAGCGCGTTCCTCTCGCTCGCGGCGTTGCTTCCGGTGATCCATGGCATCAAGGAGCTGGCCAAGCACGGCTACGAGACTCTGCCCGCTCTCGGCATCGCGGCCGGCCTCGCGATCGGCGTGCTCTTCGTACGCCGTCAGGGCCGGCTGCCGCATCCGATGGTGGACCTGGCGCTCGTCCGCCGACCGGCGTACGGGGGTTCGGTGCTGGTGAACCTCCTCGCGATGGCCGCGACCGTCGGCTTCGCTGTCTTCATCACCCAGTACCTCCAGGCGGTGCTGGGCAAGAGCCCCTTCGAGGCGGCACTGTGGAGCCTGGTGCCGGCGGTGGGTGTGATGCTCGCGGCGCCGACGGGCGCGGTGCTTGCGCGGCGCGTCGACCGTTCGTATGTGATGGGCGGCGGGTTCCTGGTCTCCGCGGCGGGCTTCGCGTGGCTGACCCAGGTGCGTACGGACTCGGCGCTCGGATGGGTCCTGGTGGCGTGCTCGGTCTATGCGGCGGGCCTGGTCACCGCGATGACCCTCGCGAACGAACTGGCCCTGGGCGCGGCCCCGCCCGAGCGCGCGGGTGCGGCGGCGGCCGTCCTGGAATCGGGCCAGGAGCTGGGTGGCGCGCTGGGCATGGCGATCCTGGGCTCGATCGGCGCGGCGGTGTACGGCCACGACATGACGGGTGCGGCGGGCGCGGGGCGGGAGACGCTGGGCGGCGCGACGGCGGTGGCGGGGCACTTGCCGGCGGATGCGGCGGAGAGCCTGCTGGTGGCGGCGCGGGAGGCGTTCACGCACGGGATGGGTTATGCGGCGGCGGGGGCCGGGCTGTTGATGGGATGCGCGGCGGCGGCGTCGTTCGCGCTGCTGCGGGACGCACGGGAGGAACGTGCGGCGGAGGTCCTGGTGGGGTGAGGAGACCCTGCCGGGGGTGCGGGGCTTGGGTGCTTGGGCGCGCCCGGTCTTGTGTCGGTGGCCGTCCGGGGTCCGCTCCGGGGCTCGTATGCGGTACTGCGCTGCATCCGATATGCGGCTCCGCCGCGTGGTCACCGCCCTTCGCGCGAGCTGCGACGCTTTACGTCCCGAACACCACCCCTGCGCGTCCCCCTGCCAGGGGAGCCCCCGGCCTCTCGGGCGCCCGCGGCCTCTCGGGCGCCCGCGGAGGCGGGTGGGTCAGCGGGTGGTGAGCACCATCCGGAAGCGCGCGGCGCCGGACATCATCCTTTGGTACGCCGCATCGGCCTGGTCCAGCGGCACGATCTCGGTCATCGGGCGGATCCCGTGCAGGGCGCTGAACGCCATGGTGTCCTGCACGTCCTGCGCGGTGCCGGACGGGTGGCCGCGGATGATCTTGCCGCTCATGAGGAGCTGGTTGGGGCTGATTCCCAGCGGCTCGACATCCGCGCCGATGATCACCAGCTCGCCGCGGGGGCGGAGCCCTTCCACGGTTGCCGTGATGGCGTCGGAGTTGGCGGCGGTGGCCAGGACCACCTTGGCGCCGCCGAGGGACTGCAGCGCGTCCGCGACGCTGGTGTCCGCCGTGCTGTCGATGTAGTGGTGCGCGCCGAGCTGCTTGGCGAAGTCGGCCTTGGCGGCTCCGCGGGCGATGGCCACGGTCTCGAAGCCCATCGCGGCGGCGTACTTCACCCCCAGATGGCCGAGACCGCCGATGCCGAGTACGGCGACCAGGTCGCCCGGCCGGGCGGAGCTGCGCCGCAGCCCGTTGTACGTGGTCACCCCCGCGCAGGCCAGGGGCGCCGCATCGGTCTCCGCCAGCGCGTCGGGGATCCGGGCCAGGGCGTCCTGCGGTGCGATCACCTTTTCGGCGAAACCCCCGTCGTACGCCCATCCGGGGACCTTCAGGTTCTCGCACACGATGAAATCGCCCTGTCTGCAGGGCGTGCAGTGGCCGCAGCTGCCGCCGAACCAGCCCACCGCCACGCGGTCGCCCACCTTCCAGCCGCTGTAAGTTCCTTCGCCGAGCTCCTCGATGCGCCCGGCGATCTCATGCCCGGCGACCAGCGGAAACCGGACGCCGGGCAGCAGGGCGTTCACGAAAGCGGCGTCGCTGTGGCAGATCCCGCAGGCCTCCACGGCAATCCGTACGTGGCCGGGACCCGGCTGCGGTACCTCACGCTCGACGATCTCCAACGGACCGCCGACGGCGCCGACCTGCGCGACTCGATACGTACTCATCTGGATCTCTCCCGGGTACGGGTAGGAAACCCCCGAACCAGCAGACCAGCTCCGGACCGATCGCGCGCGCCGAATGGAGCCGGCGAGCCCCGTCGGCATCAGCCGCCGGATATACGCCCGCACGCGCCGGCGCCGAGGACGCACCGCAGCCTCAACCCACCACGCTGTCCCGCCACGCCCGGTGCAGGCCCGCGAATCGGCCCTCCCCGGCGATCAGCCGGCCCGGCGCGCCGTCCTCCACGATGCGGCCGTGCTCCATCACGAGCACCCGGTCCGCGATTTCCACCGTCGACAGGCGGTGCGCGATCACGACCGCCGTGCGCCCGTGCAGCACCGTGTCCATCGCGCGCTGCACCGCCCGTTCGCCCGGGATGTCGAGTGAGCTCGTCGCCTCGTCGAGGATCAGCACCGCCGGGTCGGCGAGCAGCGCGCGGGCGAAGGCCACCAGTTGTCGCTGGCCGGCGGAGATCCGGCCGCCCCGTTTGCGTACGTCCGTGTCGTAGCCGTCCGGCAGGCCGCTGATGAAGTCGTGCGCGCCGATCGCCTTCGCCGCCCGCTCGATCTCCTCGCGGGACGCGTCCGGCCGCCCGATCGCGATGTTCTCCGCGACCGTCCCGGAGAACAGGAACGCCTCCTGGGTCACCATCACCACCCCGCGCCGCAGCTCCGGCGTCGCCAGCTCGCGCAGCTCGACGCCGTCGAGGAGGACCCTGCCCTCCGTAGGGTCGTAGAAGCGGGCCAGCAGCTTGGCGAGCGTGGACTTGCCCGCGCCGGTCGAGCCGACGACGGCGACGGTCTGGCCGGCCGGGATCGTCAGATCGAAGCGGGGCAGCACCTCGCCGCCGGTGCGGTAGGCGAAGCGGACGCCGTCGAAGACGACCTCGCGGCCCGGGTGGCCGGAGCGGCGGGCCGGCAGTTCCTTCGGGTCCTGTGCCTCCGGTACGGACGGGGTCTGGGCCAGCAGGCCCGCGATCTTCTCGAGTGAAGCCGCCGCGGACTGGTAGGAGTTGAGGAACATCCCGAGCCGGTCGATCGGGTCGTACAGACGCCGCAGATAGAGGACGGCGGCGGCCAGCACACCGAGCGCCAGCGTGCCGTCCGCGACCCGGTACGCGCCCCACAGCACGATGCCGGCGACAGCGGTGTTGGCGACGAGCCGGGAGCCGACGACATAGCGCGCCATCTCCAGCATGGCGTCGCCGTTGGTGCGCTCATGGTGGTGGTTGAGGGCCTGGAACTCCGCGTCGTTGGCGCGCTCGCGGCGGAAGGCGCGCACCGGCCTGATGCCGTTCATCGTCTCCGCGAACTTCACGATGACGGCGGCGATCGCCGTGGACCGGATGCTGTAGACAGTTTTGGCGCGGTGCTGGTAGAGCCGTACGAGCAGATAGAGCGGGACGAACGAGAGCACCGCGAGCCCGCCGAGTCCGAGGTCCAGCCAGAGCAGCATCGCCGAGATGTAGACAAAGGCGAGGACGACCGTGATCAGCTCCTGCAGGCCTTCGCTGAGCAGCTCCCGCAAGGATTCGACATCGGCGGTCGACCGGGAGATCAGCCGGCCCGAGGTGTACCGCTCGTGGAAGTCGACGCTCAGGGCCTGCGCGTGGCGGAAGATCCGGCCGCGCAGATCGAGGAGGACGTCCTGGTTGACGCGGGCGGCGGCGCGGATGAAGGAGTACTGCAGGACACCGGCGCCGAACGCGCACAGGGCGTACCCGACGGCGACGGCGATCAGCGGCCCGTAGTCGTGCGCGCGGAAGGCCGGTACGCCGCGGTCGATGGCGTACGCGACGAGGAGCGGACCGGCCTGGACGGCGGCCTGCTGGAGCAGCAGGAGCAGCGCGGCGGTGGTGACGAACCGGCGCCGCGGTGCGAGCAGCGACCGCAACAGGGTGCCGGTCGCGCCCTGCGGCGCGGGCAGGGCATCCCGGTCGAACGGGTCGTCCCTGACCGGCGCCGGCTCGGGTACGGGCGGCGTCGCTCTGCCCGTACGGTCGTCCTCGCCGTCGGCGTACGGCTCGGTGGTCGTCGATGAAGACGTCATCGGACACCCTCCTCGGCGTCGGTCTCCTGGGCATCCGCGCCGGACATCAGCCAGGCGTACTCCCCATTCGTACGCAGCAGTTCCTGGTGAGTGCCGACCGCCGCGATCCGCCCGCCCGACAGCAGCGCCACCCGGTCCGCCAGCATCACCGTCGACGGGCGGTGCGCCACCACCAGCGCCGTCGTGTCCTCCAGCACCCTGCGCAGTGCCGCCTCCACCAGCGCCTCCGTATGCACATCCAGCGCCGACAGCGGGTCGTCGAGCACCAGGAAGCGCGGCTGCCCGACGACCGCCCTGGCCAGGGCCAGGCGCTGTCGCTGTCCGCCGGAGAGGCTGAGGCCCTGCTCGCCGACCTGAGTGTCGGCGCCGTGCGGCAGGGACTGCACGAACCCCGCCTGCGCGATGTCCAGGGCCCGGCCCAGCTCCTCGCCGCCCGCGCCCTCCGCGCCCATCAGAACGTTCTCGCCGACGCTCGCCGAGAACAGCGTCGGCTCCTCGAAAGCCACGGACACCAGCTCGCGCACCCGCTCCCGAGGCATGGCCGCGATGTCCTCCCCGTCCAGCGTGATCCGGCCGGCGGTCACCTCGTGCAGTCGCGGTACGAGCGCGGTGAGCGTGGTCTTGCCGGAGCCGGTGCCGCCGACCAGGGCCATGGTCTCGCCGGGCCGTACCCGCAGATCGATGCGGGCGAGCACGGGCGCGGCGCCGTCGGAAGCGTCCGGGTAGCGGAACTCGACGCCCTCGAACCGGAGCCCGTCGGCGCTGCCGGCACCGGACTCGTGCGCGGCCCCGGGCTCGTGCGAACTCCGGGACGCGTCCGAACCCGTGGACGCGTCCGAACCCGTGGAGTCGTGCGCCCCCCCGGACGACTCCTCCGCCGCGTCCATCACCTCGAAGTACCGCTCCGTCGCTGTCGCCGCCTCCTGGCTCATCGCCAGCAGAAAGCCGATCGACTCCACCGGCCAGCGCAGCGCCAACGCCGTCGACAGGAACGCGACCAGCGTGCCCGCCGACAGCGTGCCGTCGGCGACCTGGATCGTGCCCAGCACCAGCGCCGCGCCGATCGTCACCTCCGGAATGGTCGTGATCAGCGCCCAGATCCCGGCCAGCAGCCGCGCCTTGCCCAGCTCCGTACCCCGCAACCGCTCCGAAAGCCTCCGGAAGGCGCGGGCCTGGCTGCGGTGGCGGCCGAAGCCCTTGATGATGCGGATGCCGAGCACGCTCTCCTCGACGACCGTCGTCAGATCGCCGACCTGGTCCTGCGCCTGCCGCGCGACGATGGCGTACCGCGACTCGAAGAGGGAGCAGAGAATCACCAGCGGCGCGATGGGCGCGAGGAGTACGAGCCCCAGCGTCCACTGCTGGCCCAGCAGAATCACATAGCCGACCAGGATGGTCGTCGCGTTGACCAGCAGGAAGGTCAGCGGAAAGGCCAGGAACATCCGCAGCAGCATCAGATCCGTCGTGCCGCGCGAGAGTAACTGCCCAGACGCCCACCGGTCGTGGAAGGCCACCGGCAGCCGCTGCAGATGCCGGTAGAGATCGGCACGCATGGCCGCCTCCACGCCGGCCAGCGGCCGGGCCACCAGCCACCGCCGGAAACCGAAGAGCAGCGCCTCGGCGACGCCCAGCAGCAACAGCACCAGCGCACCGAGCCAGACCCCGCCGGGGTCCCGGTCGGCGACCGGGCCGTCCACCATCCACTTCAGGACGAGCGGGATGACCAGGCCGAGACAGGAGGCCACGACGGCTACAAATGCCGCGCTGAAAAGGCGCGTTCGGACGGGGCGTACGTACGGCCACAGCCGCAGCAGCGTACGCACGGCGGACCGGTCCCTGGTGGCTGCATGTTTTTCCGACATCAGCGGCGAGCCTACGGTTCACCACTGACATCGCTCATCCGATTTTGCCGCCACCGGGTCGTATCCCGGCAGAGGCGCAGCCGCTGCTGCCCGCCGGGGCGAGGACCGAGGGTCGGCACCATCGAGGACGACTTCGCCTGCTGCGTCTCCGTCACGTCCTGACGCGCAGCAGCAGCACCGACCGCGCCGGCACGGTCACCGTCTCCCCGCCGAGATGCACCGTGCCAGGCGCCGTCTCCTGGTCCTCCCGCGAGGTGTCGACCACCAGCTCGTACGACTGCGCCCAGGGCGGGCCCGGCAGGTGGAAGCTCGTCGGGCGGTCCGCCGCGTGCAGCACCGTCAGAAAGCTGTCGTCCGTCACCTCCGCTCCACGCGCGTCACGTCCCGGGATGTCGCGCCCGGAGAGATAGAGCGCCAGCGTCGACGCCGGGGCGTACCAGTCCCGCTCCGTCATCTCCGCGCCGTGCGGCGTGAACCAGGCGAGATCCCGCAGTCCGTCCGCCGCCCGCGCGCGGCCCGAGAAGAAGGCGCGGCGGCGCAGCACCGGATGCGTGTGGCGCAGGGCGAGCAGCCGGGTCGTCAGCTCCAGCAGTCCGCGCGGGCCCGGCTGCTCGCGCAGTGACCAGTCCACCCAGCTGACCTCGTTGTCCTGGCAGTACGCGTTGTTGCTGCCGCCCTGTGTACGGCCCATCTCGTCGCCCGCGACCAACATCGGCACGCCCGTCGACACCAGCAGCGTCGTCAGCAGATTGCGCAGCTGCCGCCGCCGCAGCGCGTTGATCCGCGCATCGTCGGTCTCGCCCTCCGCGCCGCAGTTCCAGGACCGGTTGTCGTTCGTGCCGTCGCGACTGCCCTCGCCATTGGCCTCGTTGTGCTTCTGCTCGTAACTGACCAGGTCGCGCAGGGTGAACCCGTCGTGCGCGGTGACGAAGTTGATCGAGGCGTACGGCCGTCGGCCGCCCCAGGCGTACAGATCGCTGGAGCCCGAGAGCCGGTATCCGAGGTCCCGTACGTCGGGCAGCGCGCCGCGCCAGAAGTCCCGTACGGCATCGCGGTAGCGGTCGTTCCACTCCGTCCACAGCGGCGGGAACGCCCCCACCTGGTAGCCGCCGTTGCCCACGTCCCACGGCTCGGCGATCAGTTTCACCCGCCGCAGCACCGGATCCTGCGCGATCACCGCGAGGAACGGGGAGAGCATGTCGACATCGTGCATGGAGCGCGCAAGTGCCGCCGCCAGGTCGAAGCGGAAGCCGTCGACCCCCATTTCGGTCACCCAGTAGCGCAGCGAATCGGTGATCAGCCGCAGCACATGCGGCTGCACCACATGCAGCGTGTTGCCGCACCCGGTGTAGTCCGCGTAGGCCCGGGCGTCCGACTGCAGCCGGTAGTAGCCGCGGTTGTCGATCCCGCGCAGCGACAGCGTCGGACCCAGCTCACCCGCCTCCGCCGTGTGGTTGTAGACGACATCGAGGATGACCTCGATCCCGGCGTCGTGCAGCGCCCGCACCATCCGCTTGAACTCGCCGACCTGCTGACCGGTGGTCCCGCTCGCCGAGTACGCGGCGTGCGGCGCGAAGTAGCCGATGGAGTTGTAGCCCCAGTAGTTGCGCAGCCCGCGCCGCAGCAGATGGTCCTCGTGCGCGTACTGATGCACCGGCAGCAGCTCGACCGCCGTCACCCCGAGCCGCAGCAGATGCTCGATCGCCGCCGGATGCGCGAGACCCGCGTATGTGCCCCGCAGTTCCTCGGGAATGCCCGGATGCAGCTTGGTGAACCCGCGCACATGCAGCTCGTAGATGACCGAGTCCGCCCACGGCGTCTTGGGCCTGCGGTCGTCCATCCACTCGTCGTCGGGGGCGTCATCGTGGACGACGACACCCTTGGGCACGTACGGCGCCGAGTCCCGGTCGTCCCGCACCGTGTCCGCGACATGCTGCTGAGGCCAGTCGCGCACATGCCCGTACACCTCGGCGGGCAGTTCGAACTCGCCGTCAACCGCGCGTGCGTACGGATCGAGCAGCAGCTTCGCCGGATTCCAGCGCGCTCCCGTCCACGGGTCCCAGCGGCCGTGCACCCGGAATCCGTACCGCTGTCCCGGCCGGACCTCGGGCACGAATCCGTGCCAGATCTCATGGGTCAGTTCGGTCAGCGGCAGCCGTGTCTCGGTGACCGAACCGCCCTCGTCGCCGAACAGGCACAGCTCCACCGACTCCGCCCCGCCCGCCCAGAGTGCGAAGTTCGTACCCGCGACCCCGTCGGGTCCGACCCGGAAACGCGCCCCGAGCGGCGTCGGCGCCCCCGGCCATACGGCCGGCCTGCGGGCGCCCGCTTCTCTGTGGCGGCCGTTGACACCGACTGCCGGGAGTGGGCCGGGAGATTCGCCCCGCACCCCCTCCTGCACTGTCTCCTGCTCGGCTGCGCTCGACACCTGCCGGCCTCCCGCGGCTCGTCGGGCCCCGCGCACGTACTGCTCACGGCGTCCCGGCCGCGGCACCCCACGCGTGGTCCTCCCACCTGTTCTGCCCGCACTGCTCTCATACCAACATGGCCCCGCGCTCACGTTTCCCCTGGAGGGGGGCGGTCGTTGGTCGGTACGTGAGACATGTACTGAAGCGGGCAGGACGGGGCGCGGCCGTCGTCCTGACATGGGCAGGACTGATGGCCGGGCTGGCCGGATGCACCGGCGGGGCGCTCGAGGTCGGCAACAAGCCTCAGTCGCCCGAGGACGCGATCCAGGTCATCCCCGAGGACGGCGCGAAGGGGGTCGGCCGTGAGGGCCCGCTCATGGTGAAGCTGCCCAGCGGGCGGCTCGAGCGGGTCAAGGTGATGCAGGTGGAGGACGGCCGGCCGGCCGAGGTCCCCGGCGCGGTCTCCGAGGACGGGATGCGCTGGATGCCGGCCGAGGGTACGCACCTCGATCTGGCCGCCAAGTACAGCGTCGACGTGGTGGCGCTGGACGGACACGGCCACCGTCAGGCCCGCCACACCACCTTCACCACACAGATTCCCGAGCGCCGTTTCATCGGCTACTTCAAACCGGAGAACCGCTCGACCGTCGGCACCGGCATGATCGTCTCCTTCGACTTCAACCGGGAGATCGAGGACCGGGCGGCCGTCGAGCGTGCCATCCGCGTCACCTCCGATCCGCCCGTCGAGGTGGTGGGCCACTGGTTCGGCAAGGAGCGACTCGACTTCCGTCCGAGCGCGTACTGGCAGCCGGGCACCAAGGTCAGGGTCGATGTGCGGCTGCGCGATGTCCAGGCGGCGCCCGGGGTGTACGGCATCCAGCAGAAGACTGTCGCCTTCACCGTCGGCCGCTCACAGGTCTCCTTGGTCGACGCGGCGGCGCACACCATGGAGGTACGGCGTGAGGGCGGGATCCTGGCGAAGCTGCCGATCACGGCGGGGGCGCCCAAGGCGACCACGTACAACGGAAAGATGGTGGTCGCGGAGATGTACGACGTGACCAGGATGAACGGTGCGACGGTCGGCTTCAAGAAGAAGGACGGCAAGGGCGAGTACGACATCAAGGATGTGCCGCACGCGATGCGGCTGACCGACTCGGGCACCTTCATCCACGGCAATTACTGGGCCGCGCCGGAGACCTTCGGTTCGGCGAACGTCTCCCACGGCTGCGTCGGGCTGCGCGACGAGAAGGGCGGCAGCTCGGACGCACCGGCGGGCTGGTTCTTCGACCGGTCGCTCATCGGCGATGTGGTCGAAGTCGTCAACTCACGTGACAAGCGGGTCGACCCCGCCAACGGTCTCAGCGGCTGGAACCTGGACTGGAAGGCATGGCAGGAGGGTTCCGCGCTGCGCTGACCCTCGCTGACCTGCAAGGCCCGCACCGTCTCAGGTGAGCCCGGCGGACAAGTTGGGACTGAACGGTGACATTCGTGGGGAGATTCAACTACCCACGGTGTGATTATCTATCGCCGTGCGTGCGTGAGGCGCGCGGGGGTGCGGGCCGTGGCTGCGACCAGGCCGTGCGAGGGGAGAAGACCATTTTGAACGGGCAGCCGATATCGGGGGCATCGGCCGGGGCGGTAGGCGGAAGCAGGCGTGGGGGCGCCGTTCTGCCGGCTCTGGTGCTGGGGGCGTTGCTGGTGCTGGTCACGGCCTGCGGTGGCGGGGGCTCCGACAAGGGCAGTGACGACAAGGACAAGAAGGACGGCGGGAAGGTCGGGAACGCGGCCTCCCAGGCGGTGGTGACCATCGCGCCCAAGGACGGCGCCCGGTCGGTCGCCACCAGCGGCGCACTCAAGGTCACCGCGGACAAGGGCAAGCTGACCACGGTCACGGTCCAGGACGACAAGGGCTCCGCGGTCGAGGGCAAGCTCGCCGCGGACGGCGCCAGTTGGCAGCCGTTGCAGCATCTGGCGGGCTCCACCAAGTACAAGGTGCACGCCGTCGCCAAGGACACGGACGGCCGTGAGTCGGCGAAGGACACCACCTTCACCACGCTCGTCCCGAAGAACACCTTCCTCGGGCAGTACACGCCGGAGGACGGTGCGACGGTCGGCGTCGGCATGCCGGTCTCGATCAATTTCACCCGGGGCATCACCAATCCGGAGTCCGTCGAGAAGGCCATCAAGGTGACCGCGGAACCGGCCGTGCCGGTCGAGGGCCACTGGTTCGGCAACGACCGCCTCGACTTCCGCCCGGAGAAGTACTGGGCCGCCGGCACCAAGGTGACGGTGAAGCTGAACCTGGACGGCGTCGAGGGCCGTCCCGGCGTGTACGGCAAGCAGTCCAAGACGGTGAAGTTCACCATCGGCCGCAGCCAGATCTCCACCGTGGACGCCAGTGAGCACAACATGAAGGTCGTACGGGACGGCAAGCAGATCAAGTCCATCCCGATCACCGCCGGCGCGCCGTCGACCACGACGTACAACGGCCAGATGGTCATCAGCGAGAAGTACAAGGTGACCCGGATGAACGGCGCCACCGTGGGCTTCGGCGGCGAGTACGACATCAAGGACGTGCCGCACGCGATGCGCCTGTCCAACTCGGGCACCTTCCTCCACGGCAACTACTGGGCCTCGTCCGGGACGTTCGGCTCGTCGAACGTCAGCCACGGCTGTGTGGGTCTGCGCGACGTCCGCGGGGCGTACGACGAGGGCACCCCGGCGGCCTGGCTCTACGACCGGTCGATCATCGGCGACGTGGTGATCGTGAAGAACTCCAAGGACCGCCAGATCGCTCCGGAGAACGGTCTGAACGGCTGGAACATGTCCTGGGCGGAGTGGACCAAGTAGTACGTCCCTCTTCCGGAAACGCCGGACCCGGTGCTGTGAGCAACAGCACCGGGTCCGTTGTCGTTAGCGCCGGTTAACCTGCCTCCATGACGACTGTTGCACTCGAGGTCTCCGAAGGCGTCGGCACCATCCGACTGGACCGCCCGCCGATGAACGCCCTGGACATCGCCATCCAGGACCGGCTGCGCGAGCTCGCCGAGGAGGCGGCCCGCCGTGACGACGTACGGGCCGTGATCCTGTACGGCGGCGAGAAGGTGTTCGCGGCCGGCGCGGACATCAAGGAGATGCAGGCGATGGACCACGCGGCGATGGTCGTACGGTCCCGGGCTCTGCAGGACTCCTTCACCGCCGTCGCCCGTATCCCCAAGCCCGTCGTCGCCGCCGTCACCGGCTACGCGCTCGGCGGCGGCTGCGAGCTGGTCCTCTGCGCCGACTTCCGGATCGCCGCCGACAACGCCAAACTCGGCCAGCCCGAGATCCTGCTCGGCCTGATCCCGGGCGCCGGCGGCACCCAGCGGCTCTCGCGGCTGATCGGCCCGTCCAAGGCCAAGGACCTGATCTTCACCGGCCGTATGGTCAAGGCCGACGAGGCACTCGCGCTCGGTCTGGTCGACCGCGTCGTCCCCGCAGCCGAGGTGTACGAGCAGGCCCGCGCCTGGGCCGCGCAGCTCGCGAAGGGACCGGCTCTGGCGCTGCGTGCCGCCAAGGAGTCCATCGACGCGGGCCTGGAGACGGACATCGAAACGGGCCTCGCCATTGAACGCAACTGGTTCGCGGGTCTGTTCGCGACGGAGGACCGCGAGCGCGGAATGCGCAGCTTCGTGGAGGAGGGCCCGGGCAAGGCCAAGTTCCTCTGAACATGGGCAAGTTGGACACATCGGTGCTGGGCGTCAACCCTGTGGCCGGCTTAGCCGAGTCTTAAAGGAGCCTTAAGGCTGAGCGGTCCGCTGCGCTGGGCGATCATCCATAAGCAAGGCGTCAGGGCAGCTCAGTGCGTGCACGAGTGCCCAAATGGGGCCAGCGTCATATGCCATTGGGGCCCCCGGGGACGGTTTCCTCGGGGGGTCCTATTCCCCTGGAACGCCCCCGGAAGCCGCTCATTGCGGCCATGATGGGGGCATGGCGGGCCTGGAGGATGTGGAGCAACCGCGGCAGCGCGGCAGCGCTACCGTCGGGCGGTGGGTGCCGGCCGTCGAGAATGAACTGGCGCTCAAGGCGCTGGAGTTGTTCGGCAACCCGACGGACGAGGAAGTCCGACTGCCCTCCCGCCCCGAATCCGCCGCCACCGCACGCCGGTTGACCCAGTGTGTGGTGCTGTGTCAGTGGGCGCTCTCCGCGCAGACCGCCGAGCATGCGGTGTTACTCGTCTCGGAACTCGTCGGCAATGCCGTACGCCATACCGGCGCGCGTGTCTTCGGGCTGCGGATGCTGCGCCGCCGAGGCTGGATCAGGATCGAGGTCCATGATCCCTCCCGCGGGCTGCCCTGTCTGATGCCGGTCCAGGAGATGGACACCAGCGGCCGCGGCCTCTTTCTCGTGGACAAGCTCGCCGACCGGTGGGGCGTGGATCTGCTGCCCCGCGGCAAGACCACCTGGTTCGAGATGCGGGTCTCCGACCGCTGAGCAGCCTGAGAGCAAGGGGTTGGGGTGCTACGGCCCGGGAAACACGGAAGCCCCCTGAGCGGGGGCTTCCATGGAGCGCCGTGGATTGGGGGGGGGTGTATCCACGGTCGCTTTCGACGACCTGGCCCGGGTCAATGGGGGTCGTGTCAGCGACTATGGCAGACGGGGGCCGTGCCACCAAAAGTCCTTACTCGGATGCAAGCCTGCAAATCATGACATATTGGAATGGAATCACAGGTGAGGTGAGCCACCTGCCTGGAAATCGCTGAACAAATATCGATCTCGGCGAGTGTTTCATTGATCCACTCGCCCTGGAGCGGCCCCCGCGGTCGCGACCCGCAAACGTCCTGAATTTGGACAATCGTTATCTTCCGGGCAGTCCGCGCCTACTGTGCTTCCCGTGACCTCGATCGACCGCCGCAGGGCACTGCGCGCAGTGGGTGCGGCCGTCGCGGGTGCCCTCGCCACGAGTTGCACCGACGACGGTCCCGCTCCGCCGCCGCCCGCTCCGCCCGCCGCCCCCACCCCACCGTCCCGGGGTTCCCGTCCCGCCCCCGCTCCCCGCCGATTCCCCGGACAGCCCGTCCGGATCGCGCACGGCCCCCGCGACCGGGGCCGGGTGGCCCTCACCTTCCACGGTCAGGGGGATCCGGCCGTCGCCAAGGCCCTACTCGCCGAGGCCGAACGGGCCGGCGCCCGTATCACCGTCCTGGCCGTCGGCAGCTGGCTCGACGAGTACCCGGATCTCGCCCGCCGGATCCTCGACGGCGGCCACGACCTCGGCAATCACACCCAGCGCCATCTGGGCATCTCGGAGATGTCCGAGACGCAGGCGTACGCCGAGATCACCGGCTGTGCCGAACGGCTGCGCCGGCTCACCGGCTCCATCGGCACCTGGTTCCGCCCCTCCCGCACACGCGACGCGACCCCCCTTGTCGCCACACTCGCCCACCGGGCCGGCTACCCGCACGTCCTCTCGTATGACGTCGACTCCCTCGACTACACCAAGCCCGGTGCCACAGCCGTCACCCGCAATGTCACGGGGCAGATCCGGCGCGGATCGGTGGTGAGCCTGCACTTCGGCGTTCCGGACACGGTGGCCGCACTGCCCGCCCTCCTCGACGACCTCAACCGCCGCGGCCTGCGCGCGGTGACCACCACGGAGCTGCTGATCTGATGCACCCGATGACTCCCCTCGCCAAGCGGACCGCCGCGCTGCTCGCGGGCGCCCTGCTCGCCCTCCTCGCGGGCTGCAGCTCACCCGCCGACCGGACGGAGGCGCCGGCCACCAGGGCCGCCGCGCCGCCCGACAAGCGCGGGCATGTCACCCCGGCCTGGCTGCGCGGCATGCCGCCCGTGCTGGACCCGCACGACATCTACTCGGCGGACCGCCCGGGCCGGCTCTCGCCGGCGGTCAAGGGCTTCCCGTCCCGGGTGTACGTCCCCAACACCAACTCCAACACCGTCTCGGTCATCGACCCCACGACGTACAAGGTCATCGAGACGATCCCGGTCGGCGTCCAGCCGCAGCACGTCGTCCCCTCCTGGGACCTGAAGACGCTCTGGGTCAACAACAACCGCGGCCATACGCTCACCCCGATCAACCCGGTCACCGGCGCCGCGGGCAAGCCGGTCGACGTGCACGACCCGTACAACCTCTACTTCACGCCCAACGGCAAGTACGCGATCGTCATGGCCTCGATGGACCGCGAGCTCGTCTTCCGCGACGCGCACACCATGAACCGGATCAAGTCCACCCCGGTCGCCTGCTACGGCGTCAACCACGCGGACTTCTCCGCCGACGGCCGGTACTTCATCGTCTCCTGCGAGTTTTCCGGGGAGCTGCTGAAGGTCGACACGGAGAAGATGAAGGTCGTCGGCCGGCAGAAGCTGCCCTTCAACGGTGCGATGCCGCAGGACGTGAAGCTCTCGCCGGACGGCAAGACCTTCTATGTCGCCGACATGATGGCGCACGGCGTATGGGTGCTCGACGGCGAGAATTTCACCACGCCCGCACTGCTGCCCACCGGCAAGGGCTGCCACGGCCTCTACGTCAGCCGTGACTCCAAGGAGATGTACATCTCCAACCGCGGCGAGGGCTCCATCTCCGTCTTCGACTTCGCGCAGAACAGGCTGACCAAGAAGTGGAGGCTGCCGGACGGCGGCAGCCCCGACATGGGTGGTGTCTCGGCGGACGGCAAGGTGCTGTGGCTGTCCGGGCGTTACGACTCCGAGGTGTACGCCATCGACACCAGGACCGGTAAGCAGCTGGCCCGTATCCCGGTGGGCAGCGGTCCGCACGGGCTGGCGGTCTATCCGCAGCCCGGGCGCTACTCACTGGGCCACACGGGCGTCTTCCGCTAGGCAGCGTGCGGGGGCTCCGCCCGGACCCCGCTCCTCGATCGCCGGACGGGCTGAAACTCCGCCCGTCCGGCGATCGAGGACACTCTGGGGGGACCCCGGAAGGGCGTGCGGGGCCCGGGGGCGCAGCCCCCCGTTACAGCAACCAGGCAGAGCCCTGGCTCACCACAGCACCGGCAGCCTCTCCGGCAGCCGTTTGATGAAGCCCGTACGCCACACCAGTTGCTCCTCGGGCACGGCGAGCCGCAGCCGCGGCACCCGGTCCACGAGCGCGGCCAGTGCGGTCTCGGCGTGCAGCCGGCCCAGAGCCGAGGCGGGGCAGAAGTGTCGGCCGCCGCCGAAGGAGAGATGCGGATTGTGCGCACGCTCCAGGTCGAGACGCCCGGGGTTCTCGAAGACCTCGGGATCGAAGTTCGCGCCCTCGACCAGGATCAGCACCAACTCGCCCTTGCGGACCAGGACATCACCGAGCTGTACATCGTCGAGAGCGAGGCGCGGCAGTCCGTCGCCGATCGACAGGTTCCAGCGCAGCAGCTCGTCGACGGCGCCGCCGATCCGCTCCGGGTGCTCCCGCAGATACCCGATCAGCTCCGGGCGCTGGAGCAGCGCCAGTACGGCCAGGACCAGGAAGGCGGAGGTGGAGACCGCACCCGCGCCGAACAGCGACACGGCGACGGTGGCGAGCATCTCGTCCGTCAGATGCGCCGACTCCTCGTCCTCGCGCAGCGCCGCCAGCCGGCCCAGCAGTCCGGTGCGTTCGGACTCGGGGACGTTCAGCCGCTCGACCATGTAGTCGAGGTCCTTGTACCAGTTGAGCTGCGAGCCCTCGAAGGTGTGCGAACTGGTCATGAAGGCGATGTCCAGACCGGACATCAGCCGCCGCCAGTCGCTGAACGGCACCCCGATCACCCTGCAGTGAAGTGCGGCCGAGAAGGGTTCGGCGAAGCCGGTCCGCAGATCGACCGGCGGGCCCTCGGCGAGCAGCCTGTCGATCAGCTCGCCGGCCGTGGCACGCAGCCAGCCGTGCAGTCCTTCGTCCGCACGCGGGTTGAGCGCCTTCATCACCGCGCCGCGCAGCCCCGCACTGCTGATGTTCCCCATGTTGTTGACGACCTCGGGCGGGATCGTCAGCGCGTACTGGCGCGGCACTCCGGGAGCGGCCGTCTCCTTGAGGCTGAACCGCTTGTCCTCCAGGACCTGGCCGGCCAGCCGGTGGCTGCTCACCAGCCAGGCGCTGTCGCCGGTGAGCGTGCGCACCCGGGCCACCGGCTGCTGCTCGCGCAGCCGGGTGCACTCCACGGGGAGCGCATCGCCCCGCCGGGAGAGCGGGAAATCAAGCTGCTCGGGCTCGGTGGTCATCGTCCGCGCTCCTTTCGGGGGCTTCGGGCCGTACGACGGCATAGCCCTGATTGCGGGCGGCTCGCAGCCCGCCGCCCTTTCCGTAGAGAAGTTCCGTCAACGGCATCAGCGCGTGATAGCAGGAGACGGAGGAGGGGACGCCGAGAATCCCCGGGGTGTCGAGGAAGAAGGGGAGTTCAGCGGCGATGTAGTCGAGACACGCCGATCTCTGCTCGGAGGTGATGGATTCACCGGCGGACATTTTGGGCGCCAGGAACTGCTGGACCATCCGGTCACAGCTCTTCCGGAATTCCTCGTCCGTGCCGAGGAAGTGCTGTACGCGCCGGTGCAGCAGCGCGTACACCGGATCGCCGGAGAATTCCGACAGCGCCCGCACCCCGATCCGCCGGCCCGGCGGCCCGGCGGCCTCCACGCCGCCCAGAATCCGCCTGCGTACGGCCTTGAGCTCCTTGGTCGCACGCCGGGCGGCCTGCTCCGGGGCGTGGCCCAGCGCCGCGAAGACGGCTGACACATGCAGATCGGCATAGACGAAATCAACCGCGGTGAAGCGCGGCGCCGCCCAGCGGGCGAGTTCTGTGATGCGTGCGGCGGAGAAATAGCTGTTCCCCGGGGAAACCCCGATCAGGACATGGTCGGCCTCGTCCCAAATGATGTGGCAGTTACGGGTGAAGGGCCGGACCGTGAATGAGTCGGTTGTGATCGTCACTGTTGACATCACCCTTGCGCCGCTTGTCCCTGGGAGCCCTGCGCTCCTGGTGTGGCGGCGACGCCATGAAGTTATCCGGCCGCGGCGAAGAGTGACGAAGCTCCCCCGGGGATTTGGCGAGAATTGATTCCAGCGGGGCGGAAAATCAACTTCCGTGCTACGGAAAGGTAATTGAAGCCTTTTCTGTCGCCCGGGTCATCCGGCTCATCCGGCCTCGAACAGAGCTTCGGAGCCCACCGGCCGGAAGCCCGCTGCCTGGAACGTCCGCACACTGCGGGCGTTCCCCGGCGACTGCTGGGCCCACACCACCGAGTCCGGCACCAAGTGGCGGGCCGCCACAGCGAGTTCCACGCCGAGGCCCCGGCCGCGCGCCTGTTCGTCCACCTCGATCGCGGCCTCCCAGCGGCCCGCGAGGCCCCGGCCGAGGACCAGCACCCCGCCTTCCGCGGCCCAGACCCGCACGCCGTCGCGGAACTTCAGGGCGCGTGCCACCCGCGGGTGCTCCGGGTCCTCGATCTCGCGCAGCTCAAGCCCAGGTCTGCCCGGCAGCGTGTCGGCGACCGTCACCAGGTCGACGGTGTGCATCGAGCGGCCGGTGCGGGCCAGCATGGCGGCCAGGAACACCGGGTTCATCGCGGCGGCCAGCCGGTCGGAGGCGGTGGCGGCGAGCTCGGCCCGTACCCACTCCGGATCCTCGTCGGTGAAGACCACGGAGTGCGCGGTGAACGCCACCACACCGGCGTCGCGGACGCTCGGCTGCCCGATCACGGTGATGGATCCGTCCGGCGGCGGGAACTCCCCGCGTGCCGCCGCGGCCAGGATCTCCGCCAGTGCCTTGCTCATCTCGTTTCCCTCTCCTCTGCCTCAGTCTCCACCTGCTCTTCCTGGAGGACGTGCGCAGCGTGCTCGAGGGTGAGAGGAGAGCCGCCGTCGCCTTCGAACGACTGGCCGCTACCCTGAGGGCTCAATCGGGCGGCTAATCTGACCCCGTCAGTAATGCACCAAGGAGGGGCGGAAGCAGTGGCGGACATCGAAGAGGCGCGCAGGGCGTTCGAGCGCTACGACCTGGACGGCGACGGCCTGATCACGGCAAGCGAGTACAAGAGCGTGATGGCTCAGCTGGGCGACTTCCATGTCACCGAGACGGTCGCCGAGGCAGTGATCAAGACGAAGGACGCCAACGGCGACGGTCAGCTGACCTTCGACGAATTCTGGGCCTCGCTCAACAAGGCCTGAACAGAACTGAGCAGGACCTGAACAGAGCTGCTCAGGGCCTGAACAGGGCCTCGTCAGGCCTGCGCAAGGTCTGACGCACCGGAGCGGCTCCCCGGCCCGGCCGGGGACCGCCCGGATTTCATCCGTCCTGCGCCGCCAGAGCCTCGTCCAGCGTCGGCAGCGTACGGAACACGTCCAGCACGCCGCCCGCCCTGAAGACGCGCAGAGTCGCGGGCCGGGAGCAGACCACCCACAGCCGGCCGCCGAACTCCGTGGTGCGCCGTCGGGCCCGGCAGAGCAGCGCCAGCCCGGAGCAGTCGAAGAACTCGACATGCGTCAGATCGACGATCACCTCGTGGGCGCGCACCGCGGTGACCACATCGAGATAGGCGCCGATCAGCGTGACTGCGGCGATATCGATCTCGCCATGGAGCTCGACGACGGTACGTTCCTGGCGCCGGTACACCCGCCCGTACGGTCTCGGGAGCGGGACGAGTAACTCGTACGGCGTGGACGTCAGCCCCTCGGACATTACGGTGTCTCCTTGCTGCGTCGAGCCCGATCTGGTCACTGGGGGCTTAGGTGAACAGGCTGTGAGATTAATGCGGACATGGGGGCCCGCGGAGGAGAAGAAACGTTCGGAGCTCGGAAAACTCACGCTTGTGGGTGAATCTGTGTGAACTGCCTTGACGTGCGGCGTTCTTGGTCCGTGGAGACGACCAAGAACCGATGAGGCTCAGCCCTCGACGGCCGGTTCAGCCCTCGACGGTCCGCGGCTCAGCACTCGATGATGTTCACCGCGAGGCCGCCGCGCGCGGTCTCCTTGTACTTCACCGACATGTCCGCACCGGTTTCCTTCATGGTCTTGATGACCTTGTCGAGCGAGACCTTGTGGCTGCCGTCGCCGCGCATCGCCATCTTCGCCGCCGTCACGGCCTTGACCGCCGCCATGCCATTGCGCTCGATGCACGGGATCTGCACCAGGCCGCCGACCGGGTCGCAGGTCAGGCCGAGGTTGTGCTCCATACCGATCTCGGCGGCGTTCTCGACCTGCTCGGGGGTGCCGCCGAGCACCTCGGCCAGCGCGCCGGCGGCCATCGAGCAGGCGGAGCCGACCTCGCCCTGGCAGCCGACCTCGGCGCCGGAAATCGAGGCGTTCTCCTTGAAGAGCATGCCGATCGCGCCGGCGGCGAGCAGGAAGCGGACCACGCCGTCCTCGTCGGCGCCGGGCACGAAGTTCATGTAGTAGTGCAGCACGGCCGGGATGATGCCCGCGGCGCCGTTGGTGGGTGCGGTGACAACGCGGCCGCCCGCGGCGTTCTCCTCGTTCACGGCCATCGCGTACAGCGTGATCCACTCCATGGAGCGGGCCAGCGCATCGCCCTCGGCGCGGAGCTGGCGGGCGGAGTTGGCCGCGCGGCGGCGGACCTTGAGGCCGCCGGGCAGGATGCCCTCGCGGGACATACCGCGCGAGACGCAGGCCTGCATGACCCGCCAGATCTCCAGCAGACCCTCGCGGATCTCGTCCTCGGAGCGCCAGGCCTTCTCGTTCTCCAGCATCAGCGCGGAGATCGAAAGACCGGTCTCCTGAGCCAGCCGAAGCAGCTCGTCGCCCGTGCGGAACGGGTACTTCAGCGCGGTGTCGTCGAGCTTGATCCGGTCCTCGCCGACGGCGTCCTCGTCGACCACGAAGCCGCCGCCCACCGAGTAGTACGTCTTCTCCAGGACGAGTGCGCCCTGGGCGTCGTACGCGAAGATCGTCATCCCGTTGGCGTGGTACGGCAGCGCCTTGCGGCGGTGCAGGATCAGATCCTTGTCGAAGTCGAAGTCGATCTCGTGCATACCGAGCAGATTGATCCGGCGGCCGGTGCGGATGCGCTCGACCTGGGCGTCCGCGGTCTCGACGTCGACGGTACGGGGAGAGTTGCCTTCAAGGCCGAGCAGGACGGCCTTCGGGGTGCCGTGGCCGTGGCCGGTCGCGCCCAGCGAACCGTAGAGCTCGGCACGTACGGCGGCGGTGTGGGCCATCAGGCCCTCGTTCTTGAGCCGCCGCGCGAACAGGGCGGCCGCGCGCATCGGGCCGACCGTATGGGAGCTGGACGGGCCTATGCCGATCGAGAACAGGTCGAAGACCGAGATGGCCACGGAAGACTCCTAGAGGGGTTGGTAGACGCCGTTGTCTGCCGAGGTGGTGCAGAGGGCGGTGCGGGGGCGATACCAAGGCGGTACCTGGTGCGGGGCACCGCACGCACTGTCCAGTGTGCGCGGCGCCCCGTCGGTTCGTACAAAAGCGTACGTAATTACTTCAGGCCGGGGTAAAGCGGGTGCTTCGCGGCCAGGGCCGAGACCCGGGCGCTCAGCGCCTCCGTGTCGTACGACGGCTTCAGCGCCTCGGCGATGATGTCGGCGACCTCACGGAAGTCCTCGTCCTGGAAACCGCGGGTGGCCAGCGCCGGGGTGCCGATCCGCAGACCCGAGGTGACCATCGGCGGCCGCGGGTCGTTCGGGATCGCGTTGCGGTTGACCGTGATGCCCACCTCGTGGAGGCGGTCCTCGGCCTGCTGGCCGTCCAGCTCGGAGTTGCGCAGGTCGACCAGGACCAGGTGCACATCCGTACCGCCGGACAGGACGGAGACGCCGTGCTCGGTCACATCGGCCTGGACGAGACGCTCGGCGAGGATACGGGCGCCGTTCAGCGTGCGCTGCTGGCGCTCCTTGAACTCCTCGGTCGCCGCGACCTTGAAGGAGACCGCCTTCGCCGCGATGACGTGCTCCAGCGGACCGCCCTGCTGACCGGGGAAGACCGCGGAGTTGATCTTCTTGGCGAGCTCCTGCGTCGACAGGATCACACCGCCGCGCGGACCGCCGAGGGTCTTGTGCGTGGTGGTGGTGACGACATGGGCGTGCGGCACCGGGTTCGGGTGCAGACCGGCGGCGACGAGGCCCGCGAAGTGGGCCATGTCGACCATCAGGTACGCGCCGACCTCGTCCGCGATCCGGCGGAAGGCGGCGAAGTCCAGCTGGCGCGGGTACGCGGACCAGCCGGCGATGATCAGCTTCGGACGGGATTCCTTGGCGAGGCGCTCGACCTCGGCCATGTCGACCTGGCCGGTCTCGCTGTCCACGTGGTACGCGACCACGTTGTACAGCTTGCCGGAGAAGTTGATCTTCATGCCGTGGGTGAGGTGCCCGCCGTGGGCGAGGTTCAGACCCATGATGGTGTCGCCCGGCTTCAGCAGCGCGAACATCGCGGCCGCGTTCGCCTGGGCGCCCGAGTGCGGCTGGACGTTGGCGTGCTCGGCACCGAAGAGCGCCTTGATGCGGTCGATCGCGATCTGCTCGACGACATCGACGTGCTCGCAGCCGCCGTAGTAGCGGCGGCCCGGGTAGCCCTCGGCGTACTTGTTGGTGAGGACGGAGCCCTGCGCCTCCATGACCGCGACCGGAGCGAAGTTCTCCGAGGCGATCATCTCGAGGGTGGACTGCTGGCGGTGGAGCTCGGCGTCGACAGCGGCGGCGACGTCCGGGTCCAGCTCATGGAGAGGGGCGTTGAGAAGCGACATCTCGATCCCTGTCGTGGTCGTGGTCAGTTGCCGGAGAACTCGGTGTACTCGTCGGCGGAGAGCAGGTCCTTCGGCTCCTCGCTGACGCGCACCTTGAAGAGCCAGCCGCCCTCGAAGGGGGCGGAGTTCACCAGTGACGGGTCATTGACGACGTCCTCGTTGGCCTCGGTGACCTCACCGCTGACCGGGGAGTACAGGTCGCTGACGGACTTGGTCGACTCCAGCTCACCGCAGGTCTCGCCCGCGGTCACCGTGTCACCGACCTCGGGGAGCTGGACGTACACCACATCGCCGAGCGCGTTCGCCGCGTGCTCCGTGATGCCGACCGTCGACACGCCGTCCTCGGCGGCCGACAGCCACTCGTGCTCCTTGCTGAAGCGCAGCTGCTGGGGGTTGCTCATGGCCTGAATTCTCCTGTACGCGGGGGAGTGCTGGTGAACGGAGTGAAGGTGCGGACGATCACTTCTGGCGCTTGTAGAACGGCAGCGCGACGACCTCGTACGGCTCGTGGGTGCCGCGGATGTCGACGCCGACGCCCTCGCGGCCCGGCGCGGCGTGCGCCGCGTCCACGTACGCGATGGCGATCGGCTTGCCCAGGGTCGGGGAGGGCGCACCGGAGGTGACCTCGCCGATGACCTGGCCGCCTGCGACCACGGAGAAGCCGGCGCGCGGGACCCGGCGGCCCTCGGCGATCAGGCCGACGAGCTTGCGCGGCGGGTTGGCCTCGGCGCGCGCGGCGGCGGCCTCGAGTGCCTCGCGGCCGACGAAACGCCCGTCGTTCGTGGTCTTCTCGAACTTCACGACCCGGCCGAGGCCCGCGTCGAACGGGGTCAGCGCGGTGGTCAGCTCATGCCCGTACAGCGGCATGCCCGCCTCCAGGCGGAGCGTGTCGCGGCAGGACAGACCGGCCGGGACGAGACCGACGGGCGCGCCCGCCTCGGTCAGCGACTGCCAGAGCTTCTCGGCGTACTGCGGCTTGACGAAGAGCTCGAAGCCGTCCTCACCGGTGTAGCCGGTACGGGCGATCAGCGCCGGGACACCGGCCACCGTGCCGGGCAGGCCCGCGTAGTACTTCAGCCCGTCCAGGTCGGCGTCGGTCAGCGACTTGAGGATGCCGGGGGACTCCGGGCCCTGGACGGCGATGAGCGCGTACGCGTCGCGGTCGTCCCGAACCTCGGCGTCGTAGCCCTCGGCGCGGGCGGTCAGCGCGTCCAGCACCACCTGGGCGTTGCCCGCGTTGGCGACGACCATGTACTCCGTCTCGCCGAGGCGGTAGACGATCAGGTCGTCGAGGATCCCACCGTCCTCCTGGCAGATCATGGTGTAGCGGGCGCGGCCGACGGCCACTCCGCCGATGTTGCCGACCAGCGCGAAGTCGAGGAGATCGGCGGCGCGCGGTCCGGTGACGGTGATCTCGCCCATGTGCGAGAGGTCGAAGAGACCGGCCTTGGTGCGTACGGCGTTGTGCTCGTCGCGCTCACTGCCGTACCGCAGCGGCATGTCCCAGCCCGCGAAGTCGGTCATGGTCGCGCCCAGCGAGCGGTGCAGGGCGTCGAGGGCGGTCAGACGGGGGACGTTGCTCATAGATGTGGCTCCCAGGGCAGGCCGGCGAGGACAATCCTCCCCATCTGTCATCGGAACCTGAGAGGTTCGTCGCGACCACGCGTATTGATGGTCGTGACTTGCACCTTGGGTGGAGCCACTCGACAGCGGCTCGCTTTTCAGATCTGCCTCATCACACGCGGTACGGGGCCTGAGAGATTCAAGGGAGGGACTTGCTCCTTCGGCGCCCGGCGCACACAGTGGCCAGGACTCTCCCGCGTGGATTCAAGCGGCCGGTATGCAGTTGGCGCGCACATCATTGCACGCATCGCGGCAGAGTGGTGCGTACGGTCCGGAACGCGGCCGCGCCTGCCCGCAGTGGCCCGCAGCTGCAAATAGGTTGTGTCGCATTACCAACTCTTTACACTTCATGGGCAAGGGTGAGGGTGACCCGACATGGGGGAGGGTGATGACGTTGCAGCAGCCCGGTGTCTTTGCGACGACCGCGGGGGTGCCTGCCCGGCCGGAGAGCTCCGCTCGGGAACGGCTCGGGGCTCCCACAGCCATACTGCGCGACCTGAGAGACCGCTCGGGGCGCAGTCCGCGCAGTCTGGTCTTCGCCGCCGGTGATGTGGTGGTCGTCTCCGGCCTGCCCGGCAGCGGAAAGTCCACGTTGATCCGGCGCGCGGCGCGCGGTCGTGGCATCGACTCGCAGGACACCCGAGACCGGTGGGACGCCCGGATGCCGCGGCTGCTGCCGTACGCCGTGTACCGCCCGCTCGTGCGGATCGCCCACTACGCCGGGCTGCGGCGGGCGCTGCGCTCCGGCGAGAGTGTCGTCGTCCATGACTGCGGTACGCAGGCCTGGGTGCGGCGCTGGCTGGCCCGCGAGGCGCGCCGCCGCGGGAGCGGTCTCCATCTGGTCCTGCTCGACGTCACGCCCGAGGTCGCCAGACAGGGCCAGCGCGAGCGGGGCCGCGGTGTGTCCGGGTACGCCTTCGCCCGGCACCGGCGCGCGGTCGGGCATCTGATCGGCGACGCGGAGGCGGGCCGGCTGCCGGCGGGCTGTGCCTCGGCCGTGCTGCTGGACCGGGACGCGGCGGGGGTGCTGGGGCGGGTCGGCTTCGAGAAGCCATAGGGCTGCGCGCGCTGAAGTTCAGCCCCTGCGGCGCTTGAGGAGCGGGGTCGGGGCGGAGCCCCCGTTCATGTCCGTCGGGCCGCGGCGTTAGGGTCGTGGCGCGCAGCCGTGGAAGCCCGGGGGAGAAGGACCGCACATGGAGACACCGGAGCAGGCCCATCCGCATCCAGCTTTCGGCTGGCCGGGCAACGAGCTGGAAGAGGTGCTCGCCGCCTCGCTCGGCAACCCCTCCGCCGGGGGCCGTCTCGTCGAGGTGCTCGGCCGCAGCCATATATGGGTGCCGCTGCCCAACGGCGGCGGAGCCGACAGCCCCGATCTCGATCTGCCCACGATGGAGATCGACGGCGCTCCCTATGTCCCGGTCTTCAGCTCCGAGCAGCAGTACCTGCAGTGCGTCGGCAGCCATATCTCCTTCGCCGTCGCGCCTGCCCGCGAATTCGCCCGCGGGCTGCCTCCGCAGCTCGGTATCGCCGTGAACCCCGGCGGTGCGGTCGGCGCCCCGCTGCCGCCGCCCGCGGTCGCCGAGCTGTGCCGGGTGGGACGTACACCGCTGGACGGACCCGCGAGCGGCGGCCGGGTGCGGCTCTACGAGCCCGACTGGCAGGAGGAGCCGGTCGACTTCCTCGCCGCCGCGGCCGGGGAGTTCGAGGCCTCCGGTGTCGTCCTCACCGCCCGCCGTGCGCTCGCCTCCGTCGAGGGCGACCCGCCGACCCTCTTCATCGGTGTCCAGCTCTCCTCCTGGGAGGCCGCCGAGCGCAATGCCCCGATGGACGCGCTCGGCCGGGCGCTCGGCCGGGTCCAGGTGGGCTGGCCGGTCAATCTCGTACTGCTGGATGTTGCCCAGGACCCTGTCGGCGCATGGATGCTGGAGCGGGTGCGGCCCTTCTACGAACGGCAGCACGTGTAGTCGTCAAGTCGGTGTCAGGACTGCCGATTAAGCTGGTTTGATGGCCTTACCGCAGCACTCGTGTGCCCGGGGCGGCTGTGATGTTGCTGCATCGAAGAGGCATCGAAGAGGGGCGGAACCCAGGGTGAGTGCGTCAGGCACCGCGGCGGCCGGGCAGGTCGAGCACATGCTGCGCCAGGTGACTCCCGGACGCTACGACGCGTACGAGGCGCTGCTGCACGCCATCGCCGACCCGTCGAACGGCCAGATCTGGATGCTGCTCTGGCACGGCCAGGCCGGATCGCCCGATGCCCAGTACGGGAACATGGAGGTCGACGGCGTCGGCTACGCGCCGTGCGTCACCTCCGCCCAGGAGCTCTCCGTCTCCGGCTGGAACCGCGCCCACGAGGTGGTCACCGGCCGTGACATCGCCCGCGCGCTGTACCCGGACCGCTGGGGTATCTGGCTCAACCCGCACGCGCCGGGCGGCGGCGTCGGCATCCCCTGGCTCGATCTCCGCCGGATCGCCACCGGCCTCGACCGGATGCCCGCAGGACCGCTGCGACTGTCCGAACCGGCCATCGAGCTCCCGCACTTCTACGGCCTGCTCGCCCAGAACGCCCACCGCACGTCCCCGATCCGCTCGCTGCGCCGCGCCTGGGTGCAGCCCGCGCTCGGCGCTCCGTATCTCGCCATCGGTCTCGATCTGTACGACACGAGCAGGCAGTCCGTGGACACGGTGCGCGCGATGATGCAGCAGTCGATCGCCGCGGTCCCGGACGGGCTGCCGGTCTCCACCGTCGCGATGTCCGACGAGTACGACCCGGTCACGATGTGGCTGCGGGCCAACGCCCGCCCGTTCTACGACCGCGATGCCCATGCCGGCGGCGCACCGGCCGGCGGGGGCTACGGCTATCCGCCGCCGGCCGGCCTCTGAGCCGGCCTCTGAGCCGGCCTCTGAGCCGGCCTCTGAGCCGGCCTCTGAGCCGGCCACTGAGCCGGCCGCAACAGCACAACTGACGGCCTGACCTGTCTATTTCCATGCCCCACACCGATGTTCGGGGTGGGATTGTGCGCTCTCGAGGCTTCGAATGCCTTGCAATCGAAGAGCGGCTAACGTCCGCATGGCGGCGCATCGGTCAACTTTCGCCCCATATGCAGTATTTGGCGTTCCGCTCAGTCGGCGGCTCCGTCCGTATAACGGAAACCCCCTCGCCTCATCACGTTTGAGCAACCATTCCCCGAGGGGGCTGGCGGGTGATCGCGGCAGCGTTGAAGACTCCCCGCATCAAGGACCCTTCGGTCCTGTGTACGACCTGCTTCTTCAAGCATTCCTCGCAATACACACAACTGCACCACTGAGTGAACGAAGCCGCTACAGCGGCGGGCATGGGTCGGTCACCACCGGCCGAGAGGGGTCCCCACCACGATGACGGCACCACTGCACGACACGAGCGCGGCCGAAACCGCTGCCGTCGATGTCGCCGCCGATGTCCCGCAGAAGGCCATCGAGGGGCGTTCGCCCTGGAAGATCGCCTGGATCCGGTTGAAGCGTGACAAGGTCGCACTTGTCGGCGGTTTCGTGGTGCTCCTCCTGATCGTGGTCGCGATATTCGCTCCACTGATCGTGAGTCTGCTCGGCCACCCGCCGGAGGAACTCCACGAGGATGCGATCGACCCGCTGCTGGGCACCCCGATCGGTGACTGGGGAGGCATCAATTCCGACTTCCTTTTCGGAGTTGAGCCGGTCAACGGCAGAGACGTTTTCAGCCGAGTCGTCTACGGCGCGCGCATCTCGCTTCTCGTCGCCTTCCTCTCCGCTTTCGTCGCGGTCAGCCTGGGCACCGTCTTCGGCGTCGTCGCCGGCTACTTCGGGGGCTGGGTCGACGCGGCGATCAGCCGGGTGATGGACCTGCTGCTGGCCTTCCCGCAGCTGCTCTTCATCATCGCCCTGATCTCCGTCGTCCCGAACGAACTCTGGGGCTTCTCCGGTTCGGGTCTGCGGATCGCGGTCCTCGTCCTGGTGATCGGCTTCTTCGGCTGGCCGTACATCGGCCGCATCGTGCGCGGCCAGACGCTCTCGCTGCGTGAGCGGGAGTACGTCGAAGCGGCTCGCAGCCTCGGTGCGGGACGTGCGTACATCCTCTTCCGGGAGCTGCTGCCCAACCTGGTGGCCCCGATCACCGTCTACACGACGCTGATGATCCCCACCAACGTCCTGACGGAAGCCGCCCTGAGCTTCCTCGGCGTTGGCGTAAAGCCGCCCACCCCGTCGTGGGGCGAGATGCTCTCGACGGCCGTGCGCACCTACGAGGACGATCCGCTGTTCATGATCATCCCGGGCCTGGCGATCTTCGTCACCGTGTTGGCCTTCAATCTCTTCGGCGACGGCGTACGAGATGCGCTGGACCCGAAGGGGTCCCGCTGACCCCCACACGTCCCTGCGGACACACCGCCCCTGCCGAAGCCGTCAGGAGCAATAGCCCAGAACCACGACCCTCGAGGGCCGTGACTACTACGGAGGTTGCGAGCATCGTGACAACCAATCGCACGTCGAACCGCAGGCTTGCCGCAGGCACGGCTGTCGTGCTCGCGGCCCTGCTGACCACCACGGCCTGTGGCGGCAAGGACGACAAGAAGGACGGGGCCGGTGCGCCCGGCTTCAACGCCGGCATCGGCAAGGTGGCCAACGCGTCCGACACCAAGGGCGGCACGCTGAAATTCGTCGGCACACAGGACGCCGACTCGTGGGACCCGCAGCGCGGTTACTACGGCTTCATGTGGGACTTCGCCCGCTACTACACCCGCCAGCTCGTCAGCTTCAAGGCGGAGCCGGGCCAGGCCAGCACCGAGCTCGTCCCGGACCTCGCGACCGCGAAGGCCGAGATCTCGGACGGCGGCAAGACCTACAAGTACACCTTGAAGGATGGCGTGACCTGGGAGGACGGCACGCCCATCACTGCGCAGGACATCAAGTACGGCATCGAGCGCACCTGGGCCCAGGACGTTATCTCCGGCGGCCCGGTCTACCTGATGCAGGTGCTCGACCCGAAGACCGAGTACAAGGGTCCGTACAAGGACAAGTCCGCGGACAAGCTCGGCCTGAAGGCGATCGAGACGCCGGACGCGAAGACCATCGTCTTCAAGCTGCCGAAGCCGAACGGTGACTTCGAGCAGATGCTCGCCATGCCGGCTGCCTCTCCGGTGAAGAAGGAGAAGGACACCGCCGCCAAGTACGGCCTGAAGCCCTTCTCCAGCGGCCCGTACAAGATCGACTCGTACGCGCCGAACAAGTCGATGTCGCTCTCCCGCAACACCAACTGGAAGCCCGCCTCGGACACCATCCGCAAGGCGCTTCCGGACAAGGTGACGGTCACCTTCATGACCAACGCGGACGACATGGACAAGCGCCTGCTCAAGGGTGACTTCGACGTCGACATCAACGCGACCGGCATCGGCCAGGCGGCTCGCACCACCGCTCTGCGCAAGCACAAGGACAACCTCGACAACGGCCAGACCGGCTTCATCCGCTACGCGGTCTTCCCGACGACGGTCAAGCCGTTCGACAACGTCGAGTGCCGCAAGGCAGTCATCTACGCCGCCGACAAGAAGTCGCTGCAGACCGCCCGTGGCGGCCCGCAGGCCGGTGGCGACATCGCCCCGAACATGCTCCCCGCGGGCATCAAGGGCTCGGACCCCACGTACGACCCGTACGAGGTCCTCAAGAACGACAGCAAGCCGGACGTCGCGAAGGCCAAGGCGGCGCTGAAGGCCTGTGGCCAGCCGAACGGCTTCAAGACCACCATCGCGGTGCGTAACAACAAGCCGGTCGAGGTCGCCACGGCCGTCTCGCTGCAGAACGCGCTGAAGCAGGTCGGCATCGACGCCCAGGTCGACCAGTTCGACGGCGCCCAGACGTCCGGCATCATCGGTTCGCCGAAGGTCGTGAAGTCCAAGGGCTACGGCATCATCATCATGGGCTGGGGCGCGGACTTCCCGACCGGCCAGGGCTTCTCGCAGCCGCTGGTCGACGGCCGGTTCATCCTGCAGAGCGGTAACAACAACTTCTCCGAGCTGAACGACCCCGCGGTCAACAAGCTCTTCGACCAGGCCATCGCCGAGACGGACCCGGCCAAGGCCGGCGAGATCTACAAGCAGATGAACCAGAAGGTCTCCGAGGCCGCTGTCTACCTGCCCTTCGTCTACGACAAGACGATCACCTGGCGCAGCACTCGTCTGACCAACGCCTACACGGCCGACGCCTACAACGGCCGCTACGACTACGCCTCGCTCGGCGTCGTCAAGTAAATCCCAGTCAGTTCACGTTCCAGTGCCACACCCGCTAGGCACGAAGGGCAGGTGATGGCCGCGAGCGGTGGCCCGGAGCCCTCTGCATAAGAGAGGGCTCCCGGGCCACCGTCGGGCCGAGCGCAGTGCTTGCATATCTCATCAGGCGATTCTTCGCCGTCATCGTCATGCTGATGGTCATCACGCTGGTGACCTTCGGAATCTTCTTCCTCTTCCCCAAGATGATCGGGACGGACCCGGCGCTGTACTTCGTCGGCAAGCAGTCCGACCCCGCCTCCATCGAGGGCATCCGGCAGAAGATGGGCCTGGACGACCCGATCCTGGTCCAGTTCGGCAAGTTCGTGGTCGGACTGGTGGCGGGTCGTACGTACGCCAACGGCTCCGACGTGACGCAGTGCGCCGCGCCCTGCTTCGGGTACTCGTTCAAGACCGAGCAGGAGGTCTGGCCGCTGCTGCTAGAGTGGCTGCCGGTCACCCTCTCGCTCGCCGCGGGCGCTGTCGTGCTCTGGGTGATCGGTGGTGTCTCCACCGGAATCATCTCCGCCCTCAAGCGCGGTACGCCCCTGGACCGTTCGGCGATGGGCATCGCCCTCGGCGGTGTCTCGCTGCCCATCTACTTCACCGGCATGCTGTCCCTGGCGCTCTTCTCCGACCAGCTGGGGTGGTTCGACCGGCCGGACGTGGCGTTCAGTGAGGATCCGGCGGCCTGGTTCAACGGCATGGTTCTGCCGTGGGTCACCCTGGCCTTCCTGTATGCCGCGATGTACGCCCGGCTCACCCGCGCCACGATGCTGGAGGTCCTCAACGAGGACTACATCCGAACCGCCAGAGCCAAGGGCCTCACGGAACCCGTGGTCATCGGCAAGCACGCAATGCGCTCGACCATGACCCCGATCCTGACCGTCCTCGGCCTGGACCTCGGAGCCCTGGTGGGCGGCGCGGTCCTGACCGAGAGCACCTTCTCCCTGCACGGCCTCGGCTACAACGCGGTGAAGGCAATCAGCGACCACGATCTGCCCGTGATCCTCGGAGTCACGCTCATCGCGGCCTTCTTCGTCGTCCTCGCCAACCTCGTCGTGGACCTCATGTACGCAGTGATCGACCCCCGAGTGAGGCTCTCATGACCACGGTGCCAGTCCCGGGAGAGACCCCCGGATCCCCCCTGACGAAGACCGGCGCCGTCGGCGAGCCCGTCTCCGCGGGCTCGGCCCCCTCCACCGCCTTCCTCGAAGTACGCGACCTGCAGGTGCACTTCCCGACCGACGACGGTCTCGTGAAGTCGGTCGACGGACTCTCCTTCACGCTGGAGAAGGGCAAGACCCTCGGCATCGTGGGCGAGTCGGGCTCCGGCAAGTCGGTGACCTCGCTCGGCATCATGGGCCTGCACCGCGTCGGCCAGTACGGCCGGCAGAAGGCGCACCTGTCCGGTGAGATCTGGCTGAACGGCAAGGAACTGCTGACCGCCGACCCGGACGAGGTGCGCCGGCTGCGCGGTCGCGACATGGCGATGATCTTCCAGGATCCGCTGTCCGCGATGCACCCGTACTACACCATCGGCAAGCAGATCAGCGAGGCGTACCAGGTCCACAACAAGGTGGACAAGAAGACCGCCCGCAAGCGGGCCGTCGAGCTGCTGGACCGGGTGGGTATCCCGGAGCCCCACAAGCGGGTGGACAGCTACCCGCACGAGTTCTCCGGCGGTATGCGCCAGCGCGCGATGATCGCGATGGCGCTGGTCAACAACCCCGAGCTGCTCATCGCGGACGAGCCGACCACCGCGCTGGACGTCACCGTCCAGGCGCAGATCCTCGACCTGATCCGGGATCTGCAGATGGAGTTCGGCTCCGCGGTCATCATCATCACCCACGACCTGGGCGTCGTCGCCGAGCTGGCCGACGACATCCTGGTGATGTACGGCGGCCGCTGCGTCGAGCGCGGTCCGGCCGAGAAGGTCTTCTACGAGCCGCAGCACCCCTACACCTGGGGCCTGCTGGGCTCGATGCCGCGCATCGACCGTGACCAGACCGAGCGCCTCATCCCGGTCAAGGGCTCCCCGCCCAGCCTGATCAACATCCCCAGTGGCTGTGCCTTCCACCCGCGTTGCCCGTACGCCGATGTGCCCAAGGGCGGGATCACCCGCACCGAGCGGCCCGAGCTGCGGGAGGTCGGCAGCCGGCACCACTCGGCCTGCCACATGTCGCAGGAGGACCGCACGCGGATCTGGACCGAAGAGATTGCGCCGAAGCTGTGAGTACTGCATCTTCCCCGGGGACAACCCCCGGACCCCCGGCCGGAAAAGATCGTAAGGATTCCGAGATGGCGATCCCGGAGCAGGCCACCTCCTCGCCCGAGCCACTGCTCAGGGTCACCGGACTGGTCAAGCACTTCCCGATCACGAAGGGGCTGCTGCGCCGGCAGGCCGGTGCCGTCCAGGCGGTCGACGGCATCAGCTTCGACGTACTTCCCGGCGAGACGCTCGGCGTCGTGGGTGAGTCCGGCTGCGGCAAGTCGACGATGGGCCGGCTCATCACCCGGCTGCTCGAACCGACCGGCGGCAAGATCGAGTTCGAGGGCAAGGACATCACGCACCTCGGTGTTTCGGGCATGCGCCCGATGCGCCGGGACGTCCAGATGATCTTCCAGGACCCCTACGGCTCGCTCAACCCGCGCCACACGGTCGGTTCGATCGTCAGCGCGCCGTTCAAGCTGCAGGGCGTCACGCCCGAGGGCGGGGTCAAGAAGGAGGTCCAGCGGCTGCTGGGCCTGGTCGGTCTCAACCCCGAGCACTACAACCGCTACCCGCACGAGTTCTCCGGCGGCCAGCGCCAGCGCATCGGTATCGCGCGGGCCCTCGCCCTGAAGCCGAAGCTGGTCGTGGCGGACGAGCCGGTCTCGGCGCTGGACGTGTCGATCCAGGCGCAGGTGGTGAACCTGCTGGACGACCTCCAGGACGAGCTGGGCCTCACGTATGTGATCATCGCGCACGACCTGTCGGTCATCCGCCATGTCTCGGACCGCATCGCGGTGATGTACCTGGGCAAGATCGTCGAGCTGACGGACCGCAAGTCGCTGTACGAGGCGCCGATGCACCCGTACACGAAGGCCCTGCTCTCCGCGGTGCCGGTGCCGGACCCGAAGCGGCGCGGCGCCAAGAGCGACCGCATCCTGCTCAAGGGCGACGTCCCGTCACCGATCTCCCCGCCGACCGGCTGCCGGTTCCACACCCGGTGCTGGAAGGCGACGGATATCTGCAAGACGCAGGAACCGCCGCTGCTGGCACTGAAGACGGGCCACCAGGTGGCCTGCCACCACCCGGAGAACGCACCGGACCTGGCCCCGGGCGACAAGGCCCTGGAGTCGGCGCGCGAGGCGATCGAGATCGTCGACGTGTCGAAGAAGCCGGAGTCGGCGGAGCCCGCGGAGGCCGCTGCGGTTGCGGCGATCACGGTCGCGAAGACCGGCGGCGAGGCTGCGGACGGGACCTCTGCCGAGGCCGGCTCGGACCAGGCCGTTCCGTCGGAGGACGAGTCCGCGGACGCGGCCGCCGAGGAGACCTCCACCCAGGCCCCGGCCGAGGCTGAGGAGAGTGCCAAGGAGTAGAACCGGCACAATTGCCGGGTGCTCCATGAACTGTTCACGCCCTCCGTCCAGCATGCGCTCGACCTCGTCGGGATCTTCGTCTTCGCGATCTCCGGCGCACTGCTCGCCGTACGCAAGAATTTCGACGTCTTCGGCATAGCCGTGCTCGCAGAGGTAACCGCGCTGGGCGGAGGGATGTTGCGGGACCTGATCATCGGGGCCGTACCGCCCGCGGCCTTCAGCGATCTCGGGTACTTCCTCACGCCGCTCGTGGCGACCGCCCTGGTCTTCTTCTTGCATCCGCACGTCGAGCGCATCCAGGTCGGGGTCAATGTCTTCGACGCCGCGGGCCTCGGGCTGTTCTGCGTCACCGGCACCACCAAGGCGTACGAGTACGGGCTCGGCCTCACCGCCTCCGCGGCGCTCGGACTTGCCACCGCCGTCGGTGGCGGTGTGCTGCGTGACGTACTCGCCAACGAGGTGCCGTCGCTGCTGCGCTGGGACCGCGATCTGTATGCCGTCCCCGCCATCGTCGGCGCGACCATGGTGGTGGTCTCCATCCAGTTCGACGTACTGAACGCGGCCACCAGCGGACTCGCCGTGGTGACCGCGTTCGTACTGCGGCTGCTCGCGATGCGTTTCCACTGGCGGGCGCCGCGCGCCTGGAACCGGCGCTCGGAAGCCGCCGAAGAGAGCTAGCCGAAGAGAGCCGGCCGAGGGGAGCCGGCGGAGCCGGACCGACTCCGGAGCGCCGCGTTCCGCCGACGCGGACAGGGGCCTCGTGCCGGGGCAGAGCAAAAAAGCTACCGCTCAGTAATTTTCTGTTGTACGGTGCCGCCATGGCACAGGCAGTACAGGCAACCATCGGGGACAGCGAGTTCGACCGCGACACCGCTGTCACCCTGCGCGCACCGGGCGTCTATGACGCGGAGCTCTCGGCGGGCTGGACGATCATCCGCGCCGTCAACGGCGGCTACCTGCTGGCCCTGCTCGGCCGTGCGCTCGGTGACGCCCTGGCGCACCCCGACCCGTTCACGGTCTCGGCGCACTACCTCACGGCGTCGCATCCGGGCCCCGCGGTGATCCGCACCGAGGTCGTACGCAGCGGCCGCACCCTCTCCACCGGACAAGCCTCGCTGTTCCAGTACGCGGAGGACGGCACGGAGGTCGAGCGCATCCGTGTCCTCGCCTCGTACGGAGACCTGGACGCGCTGCCCGACGACGTGCGCACGTCGGCGAAGCCGCCCGTCATGCCGGCATTCCGGGACTGCCTCGGCCCGTCCGACGGCCCCGCGCCGAAGATCCCCGGCAGCTCGGCGATCACGGAACGCCTGAACATCAAGCTCGACCCGGCGACCCTCGGCTGGGCCGTCGGTGCCCCCTCCGGCAAGGGTGAGATGCGCGGCTGGTTCGGCCTCGCCGACGGCCGTGACGCGGACCCGTTCTCACTGCTGCTCACTGTCGACGCGCTGCCGCCGACCTCGTTCGAGCTGGGCCTGCCGGGCTGGACGCCGACGGTCGAACTCACCACGCACATCCGCTGCCGCCCGGCCCCCGGGCCGCTCCGGGTCTCCATCACGACCCGCAATCTGGCCGGCGGATTCCTGGAGGAGGACGCGGAGGTCTGGGACAGCGCGGACCGTCTGGTGGCTCAGTCGCGCCAGCTGGCGAAGGCCCCGCGCGGCTGAGTAGGGGCGCGGTTGAGGCCGGGCACGGTTGGGGCGGGACCTCCATTCTCTTGCGGTTATATAACCCGCGAAGTATGTTCGGGGTATGCCCATACCGTTCGACGTGCTCGCGGAGCCGAGCAGGCGCAGGATTCTCGATCTGCTCCTGGAGCGCCCGCACCTGGTCGGTGAGCTCACCGACCGGCTCGGCCTGAGCCAGCCCGGCACCTCCAAGCATCTGCGGGTGCTGCGGGAGGCCGGTCTGGTCCGGGTCCGCCAGGACGCCCAGCGCCGCTGGTACGAGCTGACGCCCGAGCCCCTCGCGGAGCTCGACGCCTGGCTCGCGCACTACCGCCATCTGTGGGCGGGGAGTCTCGACGCGCTCGAACGGCATCTCGACGCGATGGAGGACGACTCCTCATGAACCCGCACTCCGACACCCTCACCACGGCGGACGGGCGCACCGCGCTCCGGATGGAGCGCCGGCTCGCGCATCCGCCGCAGCGGGTCTGGGACGCGATCACCCAACCCGCCCACCTCGCCCAGTGGTTCCCGTCCGAGGTGTCCGTGGAGCTCAGGCCCGGAGGGGCGATGGGCTTCTCCTTCCCCGGCGCCGGCGAGCCGGGGATGACCGGCACCGTGACGGACGCCGAGGAGCCGCGTGTCTTCGCCTTCACCTGGGGCGAGGACCATCTGCGCTGGGAGATCATCCCGGAGGGCGAGGGCTCGCTGCTCACTCTTGTGCACACCTTCGGCGACCGCTTCGGCGCGGCGAGCTTCGCATCCGGCTGGCATCTGTGCATCACAGCTCTGGAGCAGCTGCTGGACGGCGAGAAGGTGGACGTCGGCCGCGACAGGGGCGAACTGCACGAGGCGTATCTGGAGCAGTTCGACCTGGGGCGGGGCATCGTCGAGGACACCGCCGACGGACGGCGGATCCGCTTCGAACGGCAGCTGGTGCGGCCCGCGGAGACGGTCTGGGCGGAACTGACCGCAGGCACGGAGGCGTGGGAGGGCGCGCCGGTCCCGGCGGGCTTCACGGCCCCCAAGACCCCACCGGGCCCGGTCACCGAGGTACGGCGACCGGCCCTGCTCGCCTACGCCGTGGACCCGGAGGGCGAGGTCCGCTGGCAACTCGCCGAGGGCACGGGTCACGGCCCCCGCCTGATCCTGACCCAGACCGGCCCGCGGGACATGGACGTGGATGACCTGCTGGCCTCCTGGCACACCCGCCTCACCCACCTGGCGGCGCGCCTGCTGGAAGCGTAGGGGCGGGTGGGTGGGGACATCCCGTTACGCGGCGCGGCCCACCACGATGCCAGTCGGCGGTACGCGTCCGCCCCCTCCGGTGCCTCCTGGACCGCCGCGAACGGGACCCCCTCGCCGCGGCTGTCCGCCGGCAGGACCTGCTGGGCGATCGGGAGGATGACCTTGGCCAACTCCTCGTCCAGGGCCATCGGGTGGCCCAGTGCCTGCGACAGGTCCCAGGTGTGGGTCACCGTCTCCATCACATAGCCACCCACCGCCGCCGCGCCCGGCAGCTCCGCGGCCCACGGGACCGCCACCAGGCGGGACAGCTTCGCATCGTCCGCCCACGCCGCCGTGAAGCGGCGCCTCGCCTCCTCGTACGCCGTGGTCCAGCCGTCGTCCGCGACGCCGTCCACCCGTGCCGGCACCGCCAGGCCGTCGCCGCCCTCGCCAATGGTCGCGATCCGGTGCGTACCGCCGACGACATGGGACAGCAGCGCCCGTACATCGAACTCCGTACAGGGCGTCGGGTCGCCGAGCCGCTCCGGCGTCACGGTCTTCAGCAGGCTCGCGAACTGGTCGGCCGCGCGCTCGTACAGGGGGCGGGGGTCGTTCATGGTGTCCATCTCCTCAATTGCCGGTCTCGATGACGAGGCACACCCTGCCCGGATAACCTGACATCCACCGTCAAGTTTTCCGGAGACCCTCAGACCCGTGAAATCAGACCGGCTGCTCTCGATCCTGCTGCTCCTCCAGACCCGCGGCCTCGTCCCGGCCGCCGAACTCGCCGAGCGGCTCGAAGTCTCCGTGCGCACCATCTACCGCGATATCGAGGCGCTCTCGACCTCCGGCGTCCCCGTCTACGCCGAGCGCGGGCGGCACGGCGGCATCGCGCTGCTGCCCGGCTTCCGTACCGACGTCACCGGGCTGACCGCCGACGAGTCCCGTGCCCTCTTCGTCCTCGCCGCCCAGGGCGCCCACTCCGCACTCGGCCTCGACGAGGCGCTCGGCTCCGCGCTGCGCAAGGTCATGGCCGCACTGCCCGAACCACACCGGCCAGCCGCCGAGTTGACGAGCCGGCGGATCCTGGTCGACCCGGCCAGCTGGATGCGCGTACCGCAGCCGGCCGTCGATCTGGACGTGCTGAACTCCGCCGTCTTCACCGACCGTCGGCTGCGGCTGCGCTACCGGCACAGCGGGACGACCGAACCGCGGACGTACACGCTCGATCCGTACGGACTCGTCGTCAAGGCGGGCGTCTGGTACCTGGTCGCCGACCACCGGGCAGCCCCCCGGCTCTTCCGCGCGGACCGGGTGCTCGCCGCCACCCTCACCGACGCTCCGGTCCGGCGGCGCCCCGGCCAGGAACTGGCCGACGTCTGGCAGGTGTTGCGCCGTCAGGTCGAGGACCGCCCGGCGGACGTACGGGTGACGGCGCTGGTGAGGACCGACCGGCTGGACATGTTCCTGCGCATACAGGCCAGTCAGCTCACCGCGGAGCCCCAGGTCGCCGGTGAGTGGGCGCGCGTCGAGCTCGCGCTGCCGACCGCGATGGCGGCCCGTGCGCTGCTGGCCTTCGGTGAGAGCGTGGAGGTGCTGTCTCCGCCGGAGGCGCGGGAAGAGCTGGCCCGCGCGGCGGCGGCCGTGGTCGAGTTGTACGGAAGCGATTCCGGCAGGCCCGTCACGCTGCCCGTCGGGCCCGTCAGTCCAGCCAGTGGCGCCGGCCGAGACTCACCAGACGCAGCTGACGGCGGGCCACCGAGCTGACCTGCTCCTCGCCCTCGGGACCGGCCTCCAGGAACGTGTACGCCGTCATCACCATGTGGTCGACATAGACACCCGCGAGCATGCGCAGATCGGCCTCGCTCCATCCGGCCGACTCCGTCTCGCGGGCGAAGGCCGCCGCCACTTCGTCGGCGAACCGGCGCAGTTGCGCGCCAATGGCCTCGCGTACGGGCTGTACACCGCCGTGCCGCTCGCGGGCGATGAAGCGGACATGGGCTGGTGATCTGCGGACGAGATCGGCGATCAGCGCGACGGTCCGGTCGATACGTACATCGTCACCGGTCTCGGCGAGCGCCTCGCCGATCATGGCGTGCAGGCTGCCGAGCGCCTCCTCGACGAGCGCGACGCCGAGGTCGGCCGTGTCCCTGAAGTGCCGGTAGAACGCCGTCGGCGCCACACCCACGGCCCGCGTCACCTCACGCAGTCCGAGGCTGCTCAGACTCTGCTCCTCCAGGAGCTGCAGTGCGGCGTCCAGGAGGGCCTGACGGGTCTTCTGTTTCTGGGCCTGACGGATCCCGACGGTGTGACTCATACCATTCAGTAAACAACCGTTCTCTCGATAAGGGAAGTGTAGACTCTCGAGTCAGTGAACAGTCGTACTCACAAGTGTTCACCCAAAATTGGGAAGGAAGACAATGATCGCCATCGTCGCAGCGCTTCTCCTCCTGGGAATCATGCTGGGCGCCGTGGCCCAACTCCCGCTCTCCGTCACCTTCGTGGCCTGCTCCGTCATCGGCGCATGGCTGCTCGTCTTCGCCGTGCGCGAGCGTCGCGCCCGGAACCACTGACCCGGAAGGAGCCGAACCACCATGCAACTCACCGCCAGCGCACGCACCGCACGCACCGCACGCACCGCACGCGGCACCCGCACCGAGAGCACCGCCGGGGATGTCACCGTCCGGAACGCCACTCGGCCCGAGACCCGGCCGGAGTCCGAAACCCGGCCGGAGGCGCAGCCCGGGACCCGGCGCGACGCCGACGGCATGGCCGTCGCCGCCTTCGTCCTCGGTCTCGTCGGCCTGCTCGTGATGAACATCGTCCTCGGCCCGATCGCCGTCGTACTGGCCGCAATCGCCCTCTGGCGAGGCACCACCCGCCGCTTCCGCGCCCTGCTCGGACTCGCACTCGGACTGGCCGACCTGGCTGTTCTCGCCGTACTCGTCACCGTGAACGGAACCGTCGTCTGGGGCTTCGGAGGCTGACGCCGGCAGCCGCGGACAGCCGGGAAAGCGGAGCCCGCACGCCCGTGCACCCCTGCGCCGCGTCCGCGCCCCCGCCGGGCCTCGTAGAATCGTGGCCACCATGGCTTACCTCGACCACGCTGCGACCACTCCGATGCTGCCGGAAGCCGTCGAGGCGATGACCGCGCAGCTCACCGCCACCGGCAACGCCTCCGCGCTGCACGCCGCCGGGCGCCGGGCCCGCCGCGTCGTCGAGGAGGCCCGCGAGACCCTCGCCGAGGCGCTCGGCGCACGGCCCAGCGAGGTGGTCTTCACCTCCGGCGGCACCGAGGCCGACAACCTCGCCGTGAAGGGCCTGTACTGGTCGAGACGCGACGCCGACCCGGCCAGGACTCGCGTACTGGCCAGCCCCGTCGAGCACCACGCCGTCCTCGACGCCGTCGACTGGCTGGGCGAGCACGAGGGCGCGACGGTCGAGTTCCTGCCGGTCGACGCGTACGGGCGGGTGCACCCCGAGGCGCTGCGCCAGGCCATCGCGCGCAATCCCGACGATGTCGCGCTCGCCACCGTGATGTGGGCCAACAACGAGATCGGCACTGTCCTGCCGGTGACCGAACTCTCCGCCGTGGCAAAGGAGTTCGGTGTCCCGCTGCACGCCGACGCGGTGCAGGCCTTCGGCCAGCTCGAAGTGGACTTCGCCGCGTCGGGCCTGGCCGCCATGACCGTCTCCGGACACAAGATCGGCGGCCCGTACGGCATCGGCGCGCTGCTGCTCGGCCGCGAGTACAGCCCAGTCCCCGTACTGCACGGCGGCGGCCAGGAGCGCCATGTACGCTCCGGCACCCTCGACGCCCCCGCCATCGCCTCCTTCGCCGTGGCCGGCCGCCTCGCCGCCGAGCGGCGTGAGGACTTCGCCCACAAGATCGGCTCGCTGCGCGACGAGCTGGTCCGGGCCGTCCGTACGGCAGTCCCGGACGCGATCCTCGGCGGCGACCCGGACGACCGCCTCCCCGCCAACGCCCACTTCACCTTCCCCGGCTGCGAGGGCGACTCCCTGCTGCTGCTTCTGGATGCCCAGGGCATCCAGTGCTCCACGGGATCCGCGTGCACGGCCGGCGTCGCCCAGCCCAGCCATGTCCTCCTCGCCATCGGCACCGACCCGGACCTGGCCCGCGGCACGCTGCGCTTCAGCCTCGGCCACACCTCCACCAAGGCGGATGTGGACGCGGTCGCGGAAGCAATCGGCCCGGCGGTGGAACGGGCCCGTACGGCCGGCCTGGTCTGATCCCGGACGCGCACAGCCCGCCCGCAGGAGCTACCGGGCCGCCGCCCGCGCGTCCCCCACCAGCCTTATGTACCGGTCCCAGTCCCAGTGCGGCCCAGGATCCGTGTGGTCCGTTCCCGGCACCTCCACATGCCCGATGATGTGCTCGCGGTCCACCGGGATCCCGTACCGCCCGCAGATCCCCGCCGTCAGCTTTGCCGACGACCGGTACATCGCGTCCGTGAAATCGGCCGGCCGGTCCACGAAGCCCTCGTGCTCTATGCCGACACTGCGTTCGTTGTACGAGCGGTTCCCGGAGTGGAAGGCAACATCCAGCTCCCGGATCATCTGCGCCACATGCCCGTCCTTGCGTACGACATAGTGCGTCGCGGCTTTGTGCCCAGGATCCTTGAAGGCCCTGAGTGCCGACGGATAGCTGCCCTGGACGACATGGATGACCACGCGGTCGATGGAGTAGTCGTCGGGCCGGTCCGCGAGCCGCCAGTTCGCCCGGGACGCGGCCGTCCACTCCGCGCCCGCATAGTCGATCGCACCCTCCTTGCGCGCCCTCGTGATCCCCGGCACCCGCCACCAGATGCGCTTCAGCTCGTCCTTGGCCAGCAGGCCCGTCCCCAGCACCACCACCCCGCCGCCGATCAGCACGGCCCGCCTGCTCACGGGCCGCTTACCGCCGTCGTCGCCGCGCTTCGATTCACTCCCCATGCGATCACCAACGCATACTCGCGAGCTTTCGGTTCCCCGGGCCCCTTACCCTGGTAGGGCTATGACTCCTCAGACTTCCCAGCGCCCCCTCCGAGTGCTCGCCGCCATGTCGGGCGGCGTGGACTCCGCCGTCGCCGCCGCCCGTGCCGCCGAGGCCGGACACGATGTCACCGGTGTGCACCTCGCGCTCTCCGCGAACCCGCAGTCCTTCCGCACGGGTGCGCGCGGCTGCTGCACCATCGAGGACTCGCGCGACGCCCGCCGTGCCGCGGACGTCATCGGCATCCCCTTCTACGTGTGGGATCTCGCCGAGCGCTTCCGCGAGGACGTGGTGGAGGACTTCATCGCGGAGTACGAGGCCGGCCGCACCCCCAACCCCTGTCTGCGCTGCAACGAGAAGATCAAGTTCGCGGCACTGCTGGACAAGGCGCTCGCGCTCGGCTTCGACGCCGTGTGCACCGGCCACTACGCCACGGTCGTGACGGGCGAGGACGGCAGCCGCGAGCTGCACCGCGCCAGCGACATGGCCAAGGACCAGTCGTACGTCCTCGGCGTCCTCGACGAGCGGCAGCTGGCGCACGCCATGTTCCCGCTCGGCGACACCCTCACCACCAAGGGCGAGATCCGCGCGGAGGCCGAGCGCAGGGGACTCGCGGTCGCCAAGAAGCCCGACAGCCACGACATCTGCTTCATCGCGGACGGCGACACCCAGGGCTTCCTCGCCTCGCGCCTCGGTAAGGCGGAGGGCGACATCGTCGATGAGTCGGGCAAGAAGCTGGGCAGCCACGACGGAGCCTTCGGCTTCACGATCGGCCAGCGCAAGGGCCTGCGCATCGGCCACCCGGCCCCCGACGGCAAGCCGCGCTACGTCCTGGACATCTCTCCGGTGAACAACACGGTGACGGTCGGCCCGGTCGAGGGACTGGACGTCGACGCCCTGACCGCCATCAAGCCCCGCTGGTGCGGCACGGCTCCGGAGGGCCCGGGCACGTACACCGCTCAGCTGCGCGCGCACGGCGGCGAGACATCAGTGACCGCGGAGCTCGTCGACGGCACGCTGAATGTGAGCTTCGCCGAGCCGGTACGTGGTGTGGCGCCCGGCCAGGCGATCGTGCTGTACGACGGCACGCGGGTGGTCGGCTCCGCGACCATCGCGACGACCGGGCGGGCGGCCGCGCAGGTCGCCTGATCCTGCGCCGACTGGTCAGTCCCGGCTCCAGGCTGTCGGTCCCGGCTCGAGGCTGTAGGTCCCGGCTCGAGGCTGTAGGTCCCGGCGCCGGCCGGTCATTCCTGGCTCCGGCCCTCACCGGCGAAGAAGTCCGCCAGTAGCGGGGCCAGCACCTGCGGCGCCACCTCATGCGTCTGCCCGGTCAGCGTGCGGTGCCGGCCCCGCGGCAGGCACTCGGACACCGCGCGTGCCGCGTCCCGCAGCCAGCCGGGGCTCGCGCCGCCGTCGACGACCACCACGCGCTGGGCGATCGTACGCAGCTGCTCGACCGGTACCTGACCGTTGCCCATGATCTCGTGGTCGTAGGGGAGGGTGTGCGCCAACGCTTCCCTCTCGGCCCACATCGGCGTCTGCCGCATCCCTGCGACCGCCGCCGGCGGCATCCCGGTTTCCGTCAGGAAGAGCGCGAGCGCATCGCCGGGCCGCCCCCGCTCCACCAGCTCACGCAGCCTGGCGACGTAGGCGGCGGGCTCCTCGCGGCTCGCCGGATCCGCCGTGAACGGCGGTTCGTACACCGAGAGCTGAGTGATCGGCAGTCCGGCGGCAGCCGCCTTCAGAGCAAGCGCGGCGCCCGAGGAGATGGCGTGCACACAGGCGCTGCCACCCGCCGCGGCGAGCACCGCAGCGAGATCCTCGATCTCGCGCTCCACCGCGTACGGAGCGGTGTCACCGCTCGCGCCCCGGCCGCGCCGGTCATAGGTGAACACACTGAACTGCGAGGCGAGCAGCGCGGCCAGCGGCGCGTCCGTCGCCGCCGTGCACAGCGCACCGCCCATCAGAACCACCGGCGGCCCGGCGCCCCACTGCTCGTAGGCGATGAGCGTGCCGTCACCCGACGTGGCCTTGCGCAGCGTTCTGCTCGAATTTTCCATAAGAGTGCTGACCGCCCCGCTGGGCGGGACTCATCGCTCGCCCACAAGATTCTTCTGTCAGGCCTCGACGACCTCCGTGTCGTAGAAGCAGAAATGCCCCTTGATCTGCGTCACTTCGTCCTTGGGCTCGGGATACGCCCACACCAGGTCCTGCGCGTCCGGCAGCGACCAGTAGGAGGCCGTTCCCTTGAACGGGCAGTAGGTGTGGGTCTCCGAGGGCTTCAGCAGGTCGGTGCGTACGTCCTCCGGGGGGAGGTAGTAGCGGACGGGGGAGCCCGTCTCGCGCAGGACGAGCGGGCGACGGCTCTCCCCGAGAACTTCGTCGCCGCGCGCTACGCGTACGTGAACCGTGCCCTGCTCGATGGTGATCGTGTGTCCAGCCATACCTGGCACAGCGTCGCCAGGGCCCGAGTTCTTCCCCGTACCGTGATCCCATGAATATCTGTGTCTTCCTTTCCGCCGCCGACCTCGACGACCGCTACACCCGGCCCGCCCGCGAATTCGCCGAGCTGGTCGGCAAGGGAGGCCACACCCTGGTGTGGGGCGGGTCCGAGTGCGGACTGATGAAGGTCGTCGCGGACGGCGTCCAGCAGGCGGGCGGGCGGCTGGTCGGCGTCTCGGTCGACTTCCTCGGGGTGAAGGCCCGTACGAACGCCGACGAGATGGTGATCGCCAAGGACCTCGCCGAGCGCAAGGCGCTGATGCTCGCCAAGGCCGACGCAATCGTGATCATGGTCGGCGGTACGGGGACGCTGGACGAGGCCACCGAGATCCTGGAGCTGAAGAAGCACGGCAAGCACTCCAAGCCGGTGGTGCTGCTGAACACCGCGGGCTTCTACGACGGGCTGAAGCAGCAGTTCCGGCGGATGGAGGACGAAGGCTTCCTGCCGCTTCCGCTGACCGACCTGGTGTTCTTCGCGGAGGACGGGGTCTCGGCGCTCGCCTACCTGGAGGAGTCGGTGGGCGTGCAGTAGTGCGAGCATGTCCCGTATGGGCACACATCTGATCACCGGGGCAGGCTCGGGCATCGGCGCGGCGGTCGCGCGCCGACTGCACGGACGCGGCGACGAACTCATCATCCTGGCGCGCGACGCCGGCCGCGCCAAGGAGCTCGCGGGCCGCTATCCCGGGTCCCGTACGCTCGTCGCCGATCTCGCGGACCCGGACCGCATCTCCAGGTCGCTCGGCATGCAGCCGATGCCGGACCGCCTGGACTCCCTGCTGCACATCGCGGGCGTCGTCGACCTCGGCCCGATCGCGGAACTCCGCCCCACAACCTGGCACCAGCAGCTCAACGCCAATCTGATCTCCCCGGCCGAGCTGACCCGGCTGTTCCTGCCCCAACTCAGGGCAGCCAAGGGCCATGTTCTCTTCGTCAACTCGGGAGCGGGCCTCAACGCCCATGCGGAATGGGGCGCCTACGCCGCGTCCAAGCACGGTCTGAAGGCGCTCGCCGACTCGCTGCGCCACGAGGAGCACAGCAATGGCGTACGCGTGACCTCCGTCTATCCGGGGCGTACCGCCGGCCCCATGCAGGCCAAGGTGCACTCGCAGGAGGGCAAGGAGTACGACGAGTCCCGCTGGATCAGCCCGGAGTCGGTCGCGACGACGATCCTCGCCGCGATCGATCTGCCGCGCGACGCGGAGATCAACGACGTGACGGTGCGGCCCGGGCGCTGAGGACGCTCGCGCCGGGCCTCCGGCGGGAGCGGCGCGTACCCTTCCCGAGTGAGCGACAAGAACAACTTCCCCTGGGGCCCCGCCACCGGCATCGGATCCATGCCCGGCGGCGACGCACGCGAGGCCGCGAAGACCGTCGCCGGTTCCTTCGAGGACTTTCCCTATCTGGCCGAGCTGCCCGCCCGCGGGCCCGGCGCCGACATGATCGGGCGGACCATCGGGCTGCTCGTCGAGATGTACGCGCATGTCGAGCCCAGCGGCTGGCGGATCAGCGACCGGCCGGGGCGCGACACCCGCCGGGCCCGCTCCTGGCTCGGCGAGGACCTCGACGCGCTGGAGGAGTACACCCAGGGCTACGAGGGCCCGCTGAAGGTGCAGGCGGTGGGGCCGTGGACGCTCGCCGCCGCGCTGGAGCTGCGGGGCGGCGAGGCCGCGCTCGGCGACCCCGGCGCCGTACGCGATCTGACGGCCTCGCTCGCGGAGGGGCTGCGCGGCCATCTCGCCGAAGTACGCCGCCGGGTGCCGGGCGCGCGCGTGGTGCTGCAGCTCGACGAGCCGTCGCTCACCGCCGTGCTGCGCGGACAGATCAGGACCGCCAGCGGGTATCGCACACACCGGGCGGTCGACCGCCAGATCGTCGAGAGCGCGCTGCGGGACGTGATCGGGGTGAGCGAGGATCCCGTCACCGTCCATTCCTGCGCTCCGGACGTGCCGTTCGCGCTGCTGCGCCGGGCCGGGTTCGCGGGCGTCTCGTTCGATTTCGGGCTGCTCACCGAGCGTGACGAGGAAGAGATCGGTGAGGCGGTGGAAGGCGGTACGAAGCTCTTCGCGGGCGTCGTACCGTCCACCGACGCCGCATTGTCGGACCCTGCCGGTAGCGTCATGGGTGTCAGGACGTTGTGGCGCAGGCTGGGGCTGAATCCGGGGACTCTCAGCGAGTCCGTGGTGATCACCCCGTCGTGCGGTCTCGCGGGTGCCTCACCGGCGTACGCGCGCGCGGCGCTCGCCCACTGCGTCCGGGCCGCGAGATCGCTCGCAGACAACCCTGAGTAACGGGAGGACGAGACGGTGGCTGTCGAACAGCAAGGGTCTGTGCCCGCCGAGGCACGGGAGAAGCATGCCCAGCTGGCCGAGCAGGTCGAAGAGCACCGCTTCCGGTACTACGTGAACGACCAACCGGTCATCAGCGACGCCGACTTCGACAAGCTGCTGCGCGGGCTGGAGGCGCTGGAGGACAAGTATCCGGAGCTGCGTACGCCCGACTCGCCGACCCAGAAGGTCGCCGGGCAGTACGAGACGGAGTTCAGCGCGGTCGCACACCGCGAGCGGATGCTCTCCCTCGACAACGCCTTCGACGAGGAGGAGCTCACCGCCTGGGCAGAGCGCATCGCGCGCGACCTCGGCTCGCAGGAGTACCACTTCCTGTGCGAGCTCAAGGTGGACGGCCTCGCCGTGAACCTGACGTACGAGAAGGGCCGGCTGACCCGGGCGGCGACCCGGGGCGACGGCCGCGTCGGCGAGGACATCACCCCCAATGTCCGTACGATCGCGGACATCCCGGACCGGTTGCAGGGCGACCGCATCCCGGATCTTGTGGAGATCCGTGGCGAGGTCTACTTCCCGATGGAGAAGTTCGAGGAGCTCAACGCCCGCCTGGTCGAAGCCGGTGACAAGCCCTTCGCCAACCCGCGCAATGCCGCGGCGGGTTCGCTGCGCCAGAAGGACCCGAGGGTCACGGCGACCCGTCCGCTGCGCATGGTCGTGCACGGCATCGGCGCGCGCGAGGGCTTTGACATCGACCGCCTGTCGCAGGCCTACGACCTGCTGAGCGAGTGGGGCCTGCCCACCGCCCGGCACAACAAGGTCGTGGACTCGCTGGAGGATGTACGGGAGTTCATCGCCTACTTCGGCGAACACCGCCACTCGGTGGAGCACGAGATCGACGGTGTGGTCGTCAAGCTCGACGAGATCCCGCTCCAGGGGCGGCTCGGCTCCACCTCGCGCGCGCCGCGCTGGGCAATCGCGTGGAAGTACGCCCCGGAGGAGGTCAACACCAAGCTGATCAACATCCGCGTGGGCGTCGGTCGCACCGGGCGCGTCACGCCGTACGCGCAGGTGGAGCCGGTCACGGTCGCGGGCTCCGAGGTCGAGTTCGCCACCCTGCACAACCAGGACGTGGTCAAGGCCAAGGGCGTGCTGATCGGCGACACAGTGGTGCTGCGCAAGGCCGGCGACGTCATTCCGGAAATCCTCGGTCCGGTCGTGGATCTGCGGGACGGCAGCGAGCGTGAGTTCGTGATGCCGTCCGAGTGCCCCGAGTGCGGGACGGCGCTGCGGCCGATGAAGGAGGGCGACGTCGATCTGCGCTGCCCCAACGCCCGCTCCTGCCCGGCCCAGTTGCGTGAACGTCTCTTCTATCTGGCCGGCCGCAAGTCGCTGGACATCGAGAACTTCGGCTATGTGGCGGCGGCCGCGCTCACCAAGCCGCTGGAGCCGCCCACACCGCCGCTGACCGACGAGGGCGATCTGTTCGACCTCACCATCGAGCAGCTGCTGCCCATCAAGGCGTATGTCCTGGACCAGGACAGCGGACTGCCCAAGCGCGACCCGAAGACCGGCGAGGAGAAGCTCGCCATGATCTTCGCCAACAAGGAGGGCGAGCCGAAGAAGAACGCCCTGGCGATGCTGGAGAACATCGCCGCGGCCAAGGAGCGACCGCTGGCCCGGATCATCACGGGCCTGTCCATCCGTCATGTCGGCCCGGTCGCGGCCGAGGCGCTGGCCCGGGAGTTCCGGTCGATCGAGCGGATCGAGCAGGCCACCGAGGAGGAGCTGGCGGCGGTCGACGGGGTGGGCGACATCATCGCGGCCTCGGTCAAGCAGTGGTTCGCGGAGGACTGGCACCGCGAGATCCTGCGCAAGTGGCGCGCTGCGGGCGTTCGTATGGAGGAAGAGGGCGCGGGGGAGGGCGAAGGGCCGCGTCCGCTCGAGGGACTCACCGTTGTCGTCACCGGCACGCTGCAGAACTACACGAGGGATGGCGCAAAAGAGGCCCTCCAGAGACTCGGAGCGAAAGTGGCCGGTTCCGTTTCCAAGAAAACGGCGTTCGTGGTGGTCGGTGACAACCCGGGTTCGAAGTACGACAAGGCGATGCAGTTGAAGGTGCCGGTGCTGGACGAGGAAGGCTTCGCCGTTCTGCTCGAACAGGGGCCCGATGCAGCTCGTGAGGCCGCTGTGCCTGCAGAGGCGTAACGGAGGGGGCGTGCGCGGGGCTTGGGAGGGGCTTGCGCCGAGGTCCTTTGGGGGCGCGCGGGGCTGGATTCGGACGCGAAAACGGGACCCGGAACACCAGGTACAGGTCACCCGTTCAGCGCATACCAGATGGTTAAGGGTGGCCGGGTCGCATTCGGGCAAGAGCTGTAGAGCGCTGCCCGTCCGAGCCTCCTGCGGCCTACTGTTGAGATGTGCGCCTGTCGTGCACGGCTGCGTGGTGGGATTTCAGTCGTGGTGGCATGACTACGGGAGCCATCGCGAGGCATCGGCACCGCCGGCTGTGAGAGGGACGGGAATGAAACCGACCGAGAGCGCCGCCCCGGTCTCACGGCCGCGTGGATTCGCGGCCCTTGCAGGAATGACATCCGGGCTGCCCGTCATCGTCATGGTGATCGCCGCCGCCGTGCTCGTCACCGGGATCGTACGGACCGTGCAGGAGGGCCATGCGCTCTTCCCCTCGTCCACAGTGGGCTGGTCGCTCGCCCTCCTCACCGGGATCATCGTCGGCCATCTGGTCGCGCTCGGCCGCGACCGCTGGTGGGGCGGCACCGGCTCTGGCGCCGCCCTCACTCTCGCCGTCCTCCTGCTCTTCGGCTGGGTGCCCGCCGGTCTGGTCAGCCTCGCCGTCGTCGCACTGGTCGGCGCCGCCCGCAGGCACCGCTGGCGACAGGGCGTACTGCACGGCTCCGTGGACCTGTTGGGGATCGGCGCGGCCGCGCTCGTCCTCGCCGCCTTCGGCGTTGCGCCCAGCGTGGAGCGGCCCTGGTTGCCCCTGGACTGGGGCGTCGAGGCCGCGCCCGAAGTGATCCTGGCGGCCACCGCCTATCTCGCTGTCACCCGACTGCTCCTGTGGTATGTGCTGGCCCCGCAGGGCGGCGGGCTGCCCACCGTCGCCCGTACGGCCCTGCTCAGGCAGGGTCTTGTCGCAGTCGCTCTCCTCGGCATCGCGCCGCTGATCTGCGTGGTCGCCACCGCCCTGCCGCTCCTGCTGCCCCTGTTCGCCGTACCGCTGATCGCTCTGGACTCCACGCTCTGGATCGCGCGGGCCAGAGCCGAGGAACAGCTGCGCGACCCGCTGACCGGGCTGCCCAACCGTCAGTGGCTGCTGGAGCGGACCTGGGCCGCCCTGGAGGACGCCGAGGGCAGCGGCGCACGATCCGCTCTCGTACTGATCGACCTCGACCGTTTCCGGTCGGTCAATGACACACTCGGCCATCTCGCGGGCGACCGGCTGCTCCTCCAGATAGCTGATCGGCTGCGACTGGCTCTGCCGCGAGGGGCCGAGGCGGCCCGGCTCGGCGGCGACGAGTTCGCCGTACTGCTCCCGACGGCCGACTCCACCACCAGCGCCACCCGCATCGCCCGCCATCTGGTGGCCGAGCTCTCGTCGCCGCTGGACCTGGACGGACTCACGCTCGTCCTGGAGGCTAGCGCCGGCGTCGCCGTCTTCCCCGACCACGCGCTGGACGCGGAGGGCCTGCTGCGGCGCGCGGACGTGGCGATGTACCAGGCGAAGCGGGACCGTACGGGCGTCGAGGTGTACGAGTCCAAGCGCGACTCCAACACTCCCGACCGGCTCGGTCTGCTCGGCGATCTGCGCCGGGCGCTGGACGCCGGCGACGTGGAGCTCCACTACCAGCCCAAGGTCGGCTTCGACGGCCATGTCGCGGGCCTTGAGGCGCTGGTCCGTTGGGTCCACCCGGAGCGCGGCCGAGTACCTCCGGACGAGTTCATCGCCATCGCCGAGTCGTCGGGCCTGATGCCGTATCTGACGGAGTACGTCCTCGACACGGCCCTCGCCCAGGTCGCCAGATGGCGCGCGCAGGGTCTGGACGTCCCGGTGGCGGTCAATGTCTCGCCGCGAGACGTCCACACCCCCGGGTTCGCCGGGCTGGTCGCTGCCCGCCTCGCCCGCCACGGCGTCCCGCCGGGCTCGCTCCAGTTGGAGATCACGGAGCACGTACTCCTCGAGGACCCGCAGCGCGCCGCCGACACCCTCGCCGGGCTGACCGACCACGGGGTGAAGATGTCCCTGGACGACTTCGGCACCGGCTACTCCTCGCTCGTCCACCTGCGTCGCCTGCCGGTGAGCGAGCTCAAGATCGACCGGTCCTTCGTCGCCCGGCTCGCCGTCGACAACGAGGACGCGGCGATCGTCCGCTGCACCGTCGACCTCGCCCACTCGCTGGGCCTGCTGGTGGTCGCCGAGGGCGTCGAGGACGACGAGACCTGGGAGCGGCTGCGCGATCTGGGCTGCGACGCCGTACAGGGCTGGCTGGTCGCGGCCGCGATGCCGCCGCAGGAGACCACCGCATGGCTGCGGGCCAGGGGCGAGCGCGGCTGGCACCGCCCGGCGGAGCTGCCCGCCGCATCGGATGCCGACGAGCCGTCCAGCCAGGTCGTCCCCTGACGGTGCCGGCGGCCGGGGCGGTCGGGGCGCGCATCGCTGCCCGTCCGGGGCCGGTGCGCGGCGGCCCGAGGCGGCCCGGGGGTGGCCGGGGCGGAGTCCAAGGGCAAACCGTTTAGTGGGGAGCGGCCCGCGCCCCATAGGATTGGGCTCAAAGCACACACTCTCACCCCTGAGGATCGCTGCATGCCTGGCATTACGCGCGAGGAGGTCGCCCACCTCGCCCGGCTGGCGCGTCTGGAGCTGAAGGCCGAAGAGCTTGACCACTTCGCCGGACAGCTCGACGACATCATCGGCGCGGTCGCCCGCGTCTCCGAGGTCGCCGACCAAGACGTACCCCCGACCTCCCACCCGCTGCCGCTGACCAACGTCATGCGCGCGGACCAGGTCCGTCCGTCGCTCACCCCCGAGCAGGCGCTCTCCTGCGCCCCGGCCCAGGAGCAGCAGCGTTTCAAGGTGCCGCAGATTCTGGGGGAGGACTAATCACCATGACGGCCATCAACAAAATCGAGAGCTGTATCAAGCTCACCGCCGCCGACATCGCCGCGAAGATCGCCGCAGGCGAGCTCACGGCCGTCGAGGTCACCGAGGCCCACCTGGCCCGGATCGAGGCCGTCGACGAGAAGGTGCACGCCTTCCTGCACATCGACCGCGAGGGTGCGCTCGCGCAGGCCCGCGCCGTCGACGCCAAGCGTGAGGCCGGCGAGAAGCTCGGCCCGCTGGCCGGTGTGCCGCTGGCGCTGAAGGACATCTTCACCACCGAGGGCATCCCGACCACGGTCGGCTCCAAGATCCTCGAGGGCTGGATCCCGCCGTACGACGCGACGCTGACCAAGAGGCTCAAGGCAGCCGACGTCGTCATCCTCGGCAAGACCAACATGGACGAGTTCGCCATGGGGTCCTCGACCGAGAACAGCGCCTACGGCCCGACGGGCAACCCCTGGGACCTGACCCGTATCCCCGGCGGTTCCGGTGGCGGCTCCAGCGCCGCCCTCGCCTCCTACCAGGCCCCGCTCGCCATCGGCACGGACACCGGCGGCTCGATCCGCCAGCCCGCCGCCGTCACCGGCACGGTCGGCGTCAAGCCCACCTACGGCGCGGTCTCCCGCTATGGCATGGTCGCCTTCTCGTCCTCCCTCGACCAGGGCGGCCCCTGTGCCCGTACGGTCCTGGACGCGGCGCTCCTGCACGAGGTCATCGCCGGTCACGACGAGCTCGACTCGACGTCCATCGACGCCCCGGTCCCGCCGGTCGTCGAGGCCGCGCGCAACGGCTCCGTGGCCGGGATGCGCGTCGGCGTGGTCAAGCAGTTCTCCGGCGAGGGCTATCAGGCCGGCGTCGTCCAGCGCTTCAACGAGTCGGTCGAGCTGCTGAAGTCGCTCGGGGCCGAGATCGTCGAGCTGGACTGCCCGTCCTTCGACCTGGCCCTGTCGGCGTACTACCTGATCGCGCCGTCCGAGTGCTCGTCCAACCTCGCCCGCTTCGACGCCATGCGTTACGGCCTGCGGGTCGGCGACGACGGCACGAAGTCCGCCGAGGAGGTCACCGCGCTGACCCGTGAGGCCGGCTTCGGCGACGAGGTCAAGCGCCGGATCATGCTGGGCACGTACGCGCTCAGTTCCGGCTACTACGACGCGTACTACGGCTCGGCCCAGAAGGTGCGGACGCTGATCACCCGGGACTTCGAGAAGGCCTTCGAGCAGGTCGACGTGATCGTTTCGCCGACCACGCCCACCACCGCCTTCCCGATCGGTGAGCGCGCCGACGACCCGATGGCCATGTACCTCGCCGACCTGTGCACCATCCCGACCAACCTGGCCGGAAACGCGGCGATGTCGCTGCCCTGTGGTCTCGCGCCGGAGGACGGCCTGCCGGTTGGTCTGCAGATCATCGCCCCCGCCATGAAGGACGACCGTCTTTACAAGGTCGGCGCCGCGGTCGAGGCCGCCTTCGTGGAAAAGTGGGGCCACCCGCTGCTCGAGGAGGCACCGTCGCTGTGAGCGCAATGACCAAGGCCAAGGGCTTCAAGAAGTCCAAGACCGGTACGTATCTGTCGATCGGCACCACCGCCTTCGGCGCGATCAGCGTCATCAAGCAGGCCAAGAAGGCCCGCTTCGAGGGCGATACGCTCCGGCTGATCGACGCCGTCGTCTCCGCTGCCGCCATCGCCACCGGCGTCGCCCTGCTCGTGCGCGAGCTGAAGCGCCTGGGCGACGACGACGTCCTGCTGGGCTGAGAGGGAAAGTTTCACCGTGACCGTCACTGAACTGGTGTCGTACGAGGACGCCCTCGCTGCCTACGACCCCGTCATGGGCCTCGAGGTCCATGTCGAACTCGGCACCAAGACCAAGATGTTCTGCGGCTGCTCGACCGAGCTGGGCGCCGAGCCCAACTCGCAGACCTGCCCGACCTGTCTGGGTATGCCCGGCTCGCTCCCGGTCGTCAACGCGATCGGCGTCGAGTCGGCCATCAAGATCGGCCTCGCGCTCAACTGCGAGATCGCCGAGTGGTGCCGCTTCGCCCGGAAGAACTACTTCTATCCGGACATGCCGAAGAACTTCCAGACCTCGCAGTACGACGAGCCGATCGCCTTCAACGGCTATCTGGACGTCCAGCTGGAGGACGGCGAGGTCTTCCGCGTGCAGATCGAGCGCGCCCACATGGAGGAGGACACCGGTAAGTCGACGCACGTCGGCGGCGCCACCGGCCGTATCCACGGCGCGTCCCACTCCCTGCTGGACTACAACCGCGCCGGCATCCCGTTGATCGAGATCGTCACCAAGCCGATCGAGGGCGCGAGCGAGCGTGCGCCGGAGGTCGCCAAGGCGTACGTCGCCGAGCTGCGCGAGCTCATCAAGGCGCTCGGCGTCTCCGAGGCCCGGATGGAGATGGGCCAGATGCGGTGCGACGTGAACCTGTCGCTGCGCCCGCACGGCCGGGAGAAGTTCGGCACCCGCTCCGAGACGAAGAACGTCAACTCGCTGCGCAGCGTCGAGCGTGCGGCCCGCTTCGAGATCCAGCGGCACGCCGCGGTCCTGAACAGCGGCGGCACGATCATCCAGGAGACCCGTCACTTCCACGAGGAGGACGGCTCCACGACGTCCGGCCGCGTGAAGGAAGAGGCCGAGGACTACCGGTACTTCCCGGAGCCCGACCTGGTGCCGATCGCCCCGCCCCGTGAGTGGGTCGAGGAGCTGCGGGGGACGCTGCCCGAGCTGCCGCGTGTACGCCGTAACCGGCTGCGCGAGAACTGGGGCATCTCGGAGCACGATATGCAGTCGATCCTCAACGCCGGCGCGGTCGAACTGATCGTCGCCACGATCGACGCGGGCGCGGATGCGGCTGCTGCGCGCAAATGGTGGATGGGCGAGCTGGCCCGCCGCGCCAACGAGGAAGGCGCGGACCTGGCATCGCTGGCGATCACGCCGGAGCAGGTCGCCCGGGTCGCGCAGCTCGTCGCGTCCGGTGACCTCAACGACAAGCTGGCCCGCCAGGTCATCGAGGGCGTACTCGCCGGCGAGGGCGGCCCGGACGAGGTCGTCGACAAGCGCGGCCTCAAGGTCGTCTCGGACGAGGGCGCGCTCGGCGCGGCCGTCGACGAGGCGATCGCGGGCAACGCGGCGATCGCGGACAAGATCCGCGGCGGCAAGGTCGCGGCGGTCGGCGCGCTGGTCGGCGCGGTCATGAAGACCACCCGCGGCCAGGCGGACGCGGCGCGCGTGAAGGAGCTGATCCTGCAGAAGCTCGGCGTCGAGGGCTGACGGTCGGCATCCGCAGCCGGGAGGCGCGGCTCGCACCACATGGTGCGGGCCGCGTCTTGCGTGGAGGGCGGTCCGAGTGCGGCGGGAGGCGTGCGTGTGCGCGTGCCGACTTCCGTGCCCGCGCCCGAGTCCGTGGCAGGTGTCCCGGCGCGAGGCCTGCCCGAGTCCCGGCGCACGTTCTGCCCGTGCCGCGACCTGCTCGTGTCCCGTCCGGGGGCGGCACAGGCTCGGGCGTGCACTCCTGGCCGTACGCGCGCGACGCCCATGCTCGTGTCCCGGCGCCCGTAGTTCGTGTCCCGGCGCGCGTGCCGCAGCGCCTGCCGGTGGCGCAGCGTCTGCCGGTGCCGCAGCGTCTGCCCGTGTCCCCGCCCGGGCTCCGCCCGTCCCGTCAGTGACGTATGCCCAAGCCCGGCAGCCACAGTTCGCCGCGGTCCTTGCAGCTGACATCCCGGGCCCGCAGCTCCTCCGGCTCCTTCGTGCCGCGTGCCCGCAGTTCAGTGATCGCCAGGCGAGCCACCGCGGCCACCTCTCCGCGCTCCGGTTCCGCGAAGTCCGCCTGCCACCAGCCGCGGTCGCGGGAGTGCCAGCCGCGCGAGCGCATCAGACGGTCGCGCTCCGGGCTGTCCTCGCCGTCCCGGTCGTCGACCGAGACATGCAGCCCGTCCTCCAGGGCGTACGAGATCAGCAGCTGGCGGCCGCGGTCCGCTCCACTGGTCACGCTGAAGCTCGCCCAGTCCTCGCCGACCTGTACGGCGAGCTGCTCCACCCAGGCCGCGAGCAGCAACGCCAGCGCGGTCTCGAAGTGCTCGAGGCTGGACGCCATCCGGCCGCCCGGCCGCTCGATCGGGCGCTCGCCAGGGCCGCTGCGGTCCAGCTGCCAGATGTACGGCAGGAAATCGAAGTCGTGCGGCTCGTCCGCCGACCAGGCGCCGCCCCACTCGAAGGTCCTGCGCTCCTCGTCCTCCAAGGTGTCGGTGTCGTGGACCGAAAGCTGCGCCCGCCGGCGGTCCCCGGTGAGCACCACCAGCCTTCTGCTGTCCCGCCACCGGACGTTGGGACCCTCCGCCGAACCGCCGTAGAGCGTCGGCTCCCCGATCCGGGCCACGATCGCGTCGTACACCTCCCGGAACCCCTCCCGCCGGTCCCGCAGCGACGCGCCCGGGTCGTACGCGAGCACCTGGACGGGGGGCTGGTCGAAGTGCGGATCGGGCGCGTCATGGAGCATCAGGGCGAGCTCTGCGGCACCGCCGGGTGACAGGATCGGCTGGTTGGTCCCCGTGTATTCCATGCCGCCATCGTGCCAGCCGCTACCGACAACACTCCTGTGGTCTTGGGGACATGAGGGCTCGGGAATCGAGGCCGTGGCCGAAAGTCGCCGGGTCCGGGGGTCCCGAGCCGGTCACCGAGCCGGATATCGAAGCGGTCACCGAGCCGGATATCGAACCGGTCACCGAGCCGGACATCGAACCGGTCACCGAGCCGGACATCGAACCTGGCACGGTACTGGATGACGCGGGCCGCCCGCCCAGCACGGCAGCCTCTCCCCAGCCGCTTCCGGACCCCGGCTTGGACTCTTCGCACGGGCTCTTGGACGTTCACCGACACGATGTCCCTGGGACTTCCCCAAGTCATCCGGACTCATTACGTTCCGGGCGGTAACACCGGAATCGGGAGGATCACTTGGCCACGGACATTTCACGGCGGCGCCTGTTCGCACTCGGCGGAGGCGCCATCGGCGCGGCGGCGGCCGGTTCGCTGCTGCCGCCGTCCCTGCAGGCCGCGCTGGCCGCGGAGCCCCCGTCGGGCGGTCTGCGGTCGGTCAGGCACGTGGTGATCCTCATGCAGGAGAACCGGTCGTTCGACCACTACTTCGGAACCCTGCGCGGCGTCCGCGGCTTCGGCGACCGCAACGCCATTGAGCTCCCGTCCGGAAAGCCGGTCTTCGAGCAGCCCGGCCCGCTGCGCACCGTGCTGCCCTTCCCAGTGCGCGACGCCGCCGAGGCGCAGAAGAAGGACCTCCAGTACATAGGCGCACTCGACCACTCCTGGGAGGGTGGCGCCCAGGCCTGGCACGACGGATGGATGGACGGGTGGGTCTCCGCGAAGACCGCCGCGACCATGGCGTACTACGACCGCCGTGACCTGCCCCTGCACTACGAGCTCGCGGACACCTTCACCATCTGCGACGCCTACCACTCCTCGACGCATACGTCGACGAGCCCCAACCGCAACCATCTGTGGAGCGGCTGGACCGGGAACGAGGCCGACGGCAGCCGGGCCGTGACGAACGCCGCGTACGACGAGGGCACCCACCCCGGCTACCCCTGGCCCACCTACGCGGAGCGGCTCGAGAAGGCCGGCCGGTCCTGGAAGACGTACACCGAGTGGGAGAACTTTACCGACAACAACATCGAGTTCTTCACCAGCTTCAAGAAGATCGCGCGCAAGGCGCTGGCGAAGGCCGGCGACTTCACCTACATGGAGGCCTTCTACGCGAAGGTGCGCGAGACCGAGGACGCCGCCGAGCGCGCACGGCTGCTCGCGGCGCTCGAGGAGGGCGTGGCGACGCTGAGCAGGAGCGAGCGGTCGCTCTTCGAGCGGGGGCTGCGGCGGGTGGAGACCGGTGGCCTCGCCGAGCACTTCCGGGCCGACGTGGCCGCGGGCAAGCTCCCCGAGGTGTCGTACCTGGTGCCGTCCGCGATCGACTCCGAGCACCCCGGCTCCTCCTCGCCCATCGCCTCCGCCTCGCTCGTCTACAAGGTGCTGGATGCCCTCGGCTCGCACCCCGACGTGTGGCGGCACACCGTCGTCCTCATCAACTACGACGAGAACGACGGCTTTTTCGACCATGTCCCGCCGCCCGTGCCGCCCGTCGACAACAAGGACGAGCGCTGGCAGGGGCTGCCGACCGGGCTCGGTGTCCGCGTGCCGATGCTGGTCGTCTCGCCCTGGTCGGTCGGCGGCTATGTCTGTTCCGAGGTCTTCGACCACACCTCGGTGATCCGGCTTCTCGAGAAGTGGACAGGCGTCGAGGAGCCCAACATCACCCCGTGGCGGCGCGCGGTCACCGGCGATCTGACCTCCGCCTTCGACTTCCGGCGCGGCAGGCCGCAGCCCGAGGTGGAGCGGCCGGGGGCGGTACCGCCGTTCAGCGGGCGCTGGCGGCCCGTGCCACCTCTGGTGCAGCACATGCCCGTACAGGAGGAGGGCACCCGGCCCGCGCGTCCTCTGCCGTACCAACCCGACGCGCACGGCAAGGTCTCGGGTGGCGCCTTCGCCGTGTCACTCAGCAACAGCGGGGGCGCGAGCGCGCACTTCGCGCTCTATCCGTACGCCGGTGAGTTCCCCGTCCCGCAGCACAAGGACGTAAGGGGCACGGCGCAGTGGACCGTGCCCCTTACGAAGGACGCCTACCGCTTCACGATCACCGGGCCGAACGGCTTCCGCCGTGAGTTCGCCGGCAGCGCCAGGGGCGGCGTGCAGGGCCGTTCGGAGGGTCACGCGGAGGTCTCCTCGCACATCGACCACCACGACCGCGATCTGCATCTCACCCTGCGCAACGACGGTGCCCAGCCGGTCACCTTCACCGTCCGCCCGCTCGGCTACGTCAACGAGGCCGACCTCGGCGACTGGACCCGCACGATCACGGTCAAGGCCGGCCGCAGCCGCACCGTCGTGCACTCGGCGGCCGACGCGCACGGCTGGTACGACATCGAGGTGACCACTGACCGCGACCCCGCCTTCCGCCGCCGACTGATGGGTCATATCGAGAACGGGCGCGCGAGCGTCTCGGGCTGAGAAAGCGCCTGTACGCCGGTGGTGCGCGGGAGTTCGGGACCTATGGCCCCGGGCTTCCGCGCACAACTGTGAGTAAGGACACGAAAGGGGCAAAGAATCATGATTGACTGTCAGAGTGTATCTTTGTAGATCATGAGTTCTTTGCGGGCTGTTCCCGGTCAAAGATCCACGAACCATCCAGGGAGCAACCGCGTTGGCAGCCATCGCCCGATGGTGCATCACGCACCGCCTCGTTGCCGTGCTTCTCTGGCTGCTCGCCCTCGTCGGCGTAGCGACCGCGGCGGTCTTCGCAGGAGCCGCGTACTCCAACGACTACGAAGTCCCGGGCACCGAATCCGGCCGCGCCACCGCCCTCCTCGAGGAGGGCTTTCACGGCCGGGGCGGTGACAGTGACACCATCGTCTGGCACACCGACGCCGGCAGCGTCCGCTCCGTCGGCGTCGAGCAGCGCATGTCCGAGATGCTCCACGACGTCGCCAAGCTCGACGGGATCGCCTCCGTCGCCGGCCCGTACGGAACCGAGAGCGTCCGGCGGATCAGCTCCGACGGGCACACCGCGTACGCCACCGTCACCTTCGACCAGCAGGCCGACGGCATTTCCAAGGCGCGGGCCGAAGCTGTCGTCGCGACAGCGAAGGCCGCACAGGCCGACGGGGTTCAGGTCGAGCTCGGCGGCAGCGCCATCGCGCTCACCGAAGCGCCGGGCGCGCACATGGCCGAGATCGTCGGCGTGGCCGTCGCCGCCGTCGTCCTCCTCCTCGCCTTCGGTTCACTCGCCGCCTGCCTGCTGCCCATCGCCACCGCGCTGGTGTCGGTCGGCACGGCCTACGCGGGCATCGTGCTCCTCGGCCATGTGATGACCGTCGCCGACTTCGCACCGATGCTCGGCATGCTGATCGGGCTCGGCGTCGGCATCGACTATGCGCTGTTCATCGTCACCAGACACCGCAAGGGCCTGCGGCGCGGACTGCCGGTCGCCGAAGCGGCCCGGAACGCCGTCGCCACCACCGGACGCGCCGTCGTCTTCGCCGGCGCCACCGTCTGTATCGCCCTGCTCGGCATGCTCATCCTGCGCCTCAGCTTCCTCAACGGTGTTGCGATCGCCGCCTGTCTCACCGTCGTACTCACCGTGGCCGCGTCCGTGACCCTGCTGCCCGCGCTGCTGTCCTTCATCGGGGTGCGCGCGCTGAGCCGGCGCGAACGCCGACAGCTGATCGAGCACGGTCCGCAGCCCGAGCCGCCGACCGGCTTCGCCGCGCGCTGGGCCACGTTCGTGGAGCGATATCCCAAGCTGCTGGGAACGGTCGCCGCGGTGGTCATGCTGGTGCTGGCCGTGCCGACGCTCTCGCTCCACCTCGGCACCTCGGACCAGGGCAACGGCCCGTCCTCGTCCACCACCCGCCAGGCGTACGACCTGATGCGGGACGGCTTCGGGCCCGGCGTCAACGGGCCGCTCACCCTCGTCGCCCATCTCGACGGCGCGGACGACCGGCTCGCCATGACCAAGCTGCCCAACGCCCTGCGCGGCGCCGATGGCATTGAGTCCGTCGGCCCGGTCACGTACAACGGCAGCGCCGACACCGCGGTCCTCACCGTCGTACCGGACTCCGCACCCCAGTCGCAGTCGACCAGCGAACTGGTCGACCGACTGCGCACGGACGTCCTGCCGCCCGCCACGGACGGCACCTCGCTGGCGGTCCACGTCGGCGGCGTGACGGCGAGCTACGACGACTTCGCCGGGATCATCGTCGGCAAGCTGCCGCTCTTCGTCGGCGTCGTCATCGCGCTGGGTTGTCTCCTGCTGCTGCTGGCCTTCCGCTCCATCGGCATTCCGCTGAAGGCCGCCGCGATGAATGTGGCCGCCGTCGCCTCGTCCTTCGGGATCGTCGTCGCGATCTTCCAGTGGGGCTGGGGGAGCGAGCTGCTGGGGCTGGGCAGTGCGGGCCCGATCGAGCCCTTCCTCCCGGTGATCATGGTCTCGGTGCTCTTCGGGCTCTCCATGGACTACCAGGTCTTCCTGGTCAGCCGGATGTACGAGGAGTGGCTGGAGACAGGCGACAACCGGCGGGCGGTACGGGTCGGCCTCGCCGAGACAAGCCGCGTGATCAACTCCGCGGCCGTGATCATGATTTCGGTCTTCCTCGCCTTCGTGCTCAGTGGCGACCGGGTCATCGCGATGTTCGGTATCGCCCTCGCGGCCGCGGTCGCGCTGGACGCGTTCCTCCTGCGTACGCTCCTGGTGCCCGCGCTCATGCACATGCTGGGCGGCGCGAACTGGTGGCTGCCGCGCCGACTGGACCGGTGGCTGCCGCGGATCAGCATCGAACCGCCCGAGCGCCGGGCCCATGCGAAGATCTCTGTGCATCGCGCGAGCGAAGACGCACAGCTCGTGCCCTAACCGGCCGGAGGATGAGGAATGTTCGCGATATCGCTGGGTGACGCCGGAGCGGAACTGCGTCCCCTGGAACCGTGGCGGGCCGAGGAGTTCTTCGCCCACATGGACCGCGGACGGGACTTCATCGGCCAGTACATCGGGCTCGCCGCGCTCTGCACGGACGTCGAATCGGCGCGCGCCTTCCTCCAGTCGTACGCCGAGAAGCAGGCCGCGGACACGGGCCGGATCCATGGAATCTGGCTCGACGGGACGCTCGTCGGCGGTGTGCTGTTCCGGACCTTCGACGCCGCGTCGGGCAACTGCGAGGCCGGCTGCTGGCTGGAGCCGTCCGCCGCGGGGCGTGGTCTGGTCACGCACGCCACCCGGGTGCTGATCGACTGGGCGGTGGAGGAGCGCGGGATGCACCGCGTCGAGTGGGTGGCGTCCGCTGCGAACACGGCCAGCGTCAATGTCGCCAAGCGGCTGGGGATGACGCGGGACGGAGTGCTGCGGGAGAGCTACCTGTACAAGGGCGTACGGCACGACATGGAGGTCTGGTCGGTGCTGGCTCCTGAGTGGCGGGCCGGTCGTTAAGGGGACTCTCAGACAGGCCACCTAGCGTGCGGCGCATGAACCCCACCGAGACCACCGAGACCAAAAAGACCACCGACGCGACCGATGCGACCGATGGGCCCGAGGCGACGGACAAGGCTGCCGCCGAGCCGGCCGAGGCCGCCGGGCCCGCCGAACCCGCGGCCGGCGAGAACGCCGCCGCGGAGGACAACGAGACGGACGACGACGCCCAGGAGGCGCCTCACACGTCCTCCGGTATCGGAGCCGCCGCCGGGGCCGTCGTCGCGGCCGGTCTCGGCGTCGTGGCGCTCAGCGGCAGCTGGGTCGGGAAGATCGCCGCCGAGCGGCAGACGCTCATCGGACAGATCAAGACCTCGCAGGGCGGCACCCCGGCCCAGCAGATCTCCGCGGTCTACGGCGACGCCTGGCACACCACCGCTCTGGTCAACGGCATCTTCGCGCTGCTCGCGCTGATCGTCGGCGTGGCCGTACTCGCCTGGCCGCAGAAGGCCGGCTGGGTACGGGCCTTCGCCGTTGCCGGAGTCGTACTCGGTGCCCTGGGGCTGATCGTCTCCGCCGGCATGTACTTCGACCTCTTCCTGGGCCTGCCCAGCGCCGGTTCTCGGTAGCCCCTGGGCGCTGAAACCATTGGTGCCCATGGTCCGCCCACTGCTGCAATGTGCGGATGGATCACGACGCGACGCTCACCCTGTTCGACCAGCAGATGCGGCAGCGCACCCGCGCCGACGACCCCGATGACTCCGGCGCGCGCGTCGAACGGGTCGGAGACGTCGTGCGGCAGGTCGGCGCCGACGGAGACTGGAACGGCATCGTCTGGTCCGGCCTCGACCCGGCCACGGCCGACGCGGTCATCGCCGAGCAGGTGCGGTACTTCGCCTCCCTGGGGCGTGACTTCGAGTGGAAGCTGTACGCCTACGACCGGCCCGAAGACCTCGGCGCACGGTTGCGGGCAGCAGGCTTCACACCCGAGCCCGAGGAGACGGTGATGGTCGCCGAGATCCGCGACCTGCCCACCGCCGTCGACCTCCCGGAGGGAGTCCGGCTGCAACCGGTCACCGATCCGGCCGGCGTGGATCTCATCGCCGATGTGCACGAGCAGGCGTTCGGTACGAGCAGCGCCCGCCTGCGCGAACAGCTCCTCGCGCAACTGGCACAGACTCCGGACTCGGTCACCATGACCGTCGCGATGGCCGGTGACCTGCCTGTGTGCGCGGCGCGCATGGAGCTGCACCCGGGCACCGAGTTCGCCAGTCTCTGGGGCGGCGGCACCCTGGCCGCCTGGCGGGGCCGGGGCATCTACCGGGCCCTGGTCGCCCACCGGGCCCGTATCGCCGCCGCGAACGGCTGCCGCTTCCTGCAGGTCGACGCCTCCAGCCAGAGCCGGCCGATCCTGCAGCGGCTCGGCTTCGTACCTCTGAGCACCACCACTCCCTATCTGTACGAGCAGCCTCATATTCACGAGCAGCCTCCGGTACGGCACTGAGGCCCAGGCGCTCCATAAGGCCCGAGGTGGCGGGGCCTTAGGCCGTCGGCGTACGCATCCCGGTACGTCTAAGGCCCCCACCCCCGCGAAGATGCGGCACTCTCCCGATGTGGCAGGACCCCCTGGGAGACGAGAGTTGAGGCATCGCAAGACGCCGGAAGAACTCTTCACCAGGGAGTACGAGATGTTCGAGTACGAGCTCCAGCAGTACCGCCGGGCCGACCTGATCCGCGAGGCCGACACCCAGCGGCTGGTGCGGCAGATACGCAAGGCCCGCCGCGCCGCGAGGCGGGCCGCCAAGGACGCCGAGGGCCGGGTGAGTCCCGACAGCGCCCGCTACACGCGCGCCGCGTGATGTGGCGTGACCTCGCGAGATGACTGTCTTCCCGATCAAAAAGGGTGCCACGGTGTCGGACGGCTGTGCGATGCTCGGCGACGTGGAGACCAGGTCCGTCAGCCCGGTGTTCGTCGGCCGCGCCGGCGAACTGGCCAAGCTCACCGATGCGCTCGCCCGCGCCGGCGCGGGCGAGCCGCAGGCGTTGCTCCTCGGTGGTGAGGCCGGGGTCGGCAAGACCCGCCTCGTCGAGGAACTGCTCGCCGAGGCATGCCGCCGCGAGGCCGTCGTCGCGGTCGGCGGCTGTGTCGAGATCGGCGCGGACGGACTTCCGTTCGCGCCCTTCTCGACCGCCCTGCGCGCCCTGCACCGGCAGGTGCCGAAGGAGCTGTCCGCGGCCGCCGCGGGTCAGGAGGACGAGCTGGCGCGGCTGCTGCCGGAGCTGGGGGAGAGCACCCGCAGAGAGCCCAGCCAGCACGACGAGGAGGGCATGGCCCGCCTCTTCGAACTCACGGCGCGATTGCTGGAGCGGATCGCCACCGACCGCACCGTCGTCCTGGTGCTCGAGGACATGCACTGGGCCGACGCCTCCACCCGGCACCTCCTCGCCTATCTCTTCCGCACCCTGCACCGCGGCCGGCTCGTCGTGATCGCGACCTATCGCTCCGACGACGTCCACCGGCGCCACCCGCTGCGGCCCTTCCTCGCCGAGCTCGAGCGGATGCGCACCGTCCAGCGCATCGACCTGACCCGCTTCAACCGCGGCGAGGTTCACCACCAGATGGCCGGGATCCTCGCCGTCGAGCCCGAACCGGCCATGGTGGACCGGGTCTTCGAGCGCTCGGACGGCAACGCCTTCTTCGTCGAGGAGCTCGCCTGCAGCATCGCCGACGACTGCCCCAACGGCCTGCCGGACTCCCTGCGCGACATCCTTCTCGTACGTATCGAGGCGCTGCCCGAGGATGCGCAGCGGGCGGCACGAATCGTCGCCGAGGGCGGTTCAACGGTCGAGTACGGGCTGCTGCTCGCCGTCGCCCGGCTGTGCGAGGACGATCTCATCGAGGCGCTGCGGGCCGCGGTCGGCGCGAACATCCTGCTGGCCACGCCCGACGGGGACGGCTACCGCTTCCGGCATTCGCTCGCCCGCGAGGCCGTCAGCGACGATCTGCTGCCGGGCGAGCGTTCCCGGCTCAACCGTCACTTTGCGGAGGCACTGGAGGCCGACCCGTCCCTGGTACGGAAAGACGAGCGCGCGATGCGGCTCGCCACGTACTGGTACCACGCGCACGATGCGGCCAAGGCTCTGCCCGCCGTGCTCAGCGCCTCGGTCGAGGCACGGCGACGGCACGCCTATTCCGAGCAACTGCGGCTGCTGGGCCGGGCGATGGAGCTGTGGGACAGCGCGCCCGACGAGGTCCGGGCCGAGCTGCGTCCCGTCGACTACGCGGAGGTCTATCCGCCGTGCGGCTGCGATCCCGCCACCACACCGCTGCGCTATCTCGACCTGATGGCGGAGGCGTCCGTCGCGGGCCGGCTCTGCGGTGAGCGCGAGCGGGCGCTGAAGATCACCAAGCAGGCTCAGCGGCTGGCGGAGGCGGAGAACGACCCGCTCCGCACCGCCTGGTTCTCGGTCCAGCGCTCCCGGTTGGTCTCGTCCCTGGGCCGCGGTGACGGCTGGGCGGAACTGGAGACCGCGCAACAGCTTGTCCGCGGACTGCCGCCGTCCGCCGTCCACGCGGAGGTGCTCGCGGAAGCTGCGAGCTGGGGCATGGTGCACGATCCAGGCCCCGGCAGCCTGGCGACGGCCGAGCGCGCCGTTGAGTACGCCCGCATGGTCGGCGAGGAGGACATCGAACTCCGCGCCCGTCTCACACTCGGCAGCCTTATGGTCGACGCGGGTAACGTCGACGGCGGGCTCACGGAGATGTACGCGGTCAAGGAACGGGCCCTCGCCCTCGATCTGCCCTCGCACGTGGGCCGCACCCATGTGAATCTCCCCGCCGTACTGGAAGGCGTCGGCCGCTCCGCCGAGGCGGTGGGCATCCTCGCTGAGGGCATCGAACTCTCCCGCACCTACGGCCTGTTGGACACCGAGGCGTGGATCTCCGGGAACCTGGCCGAGTCGTATGAATCGCTCGGCCGCTGGGACGAGGCGGCCGAGGCCGCGGAACGGGCGCTGCGCATCGCGCTGAGTCCCAAGCCGCGCGGATACGGCGCCGCCCGCTGCGCCGTCCTGGCACTCGCCCGGGGCGATGTGGCCACCGCGACCGAACAACTGGAGGCGTCACGCGCCCACTTCGGGCCTCATGACCCGATGCCACAGTGCTTCCTGCCCCTGGGCACGGTCGCGCTCAGCATCGCCGCCGCGCAGAGCCGGGTGCTGGACGCCCGGGCGGAGTTCGAGCGCGCGGCGACGGCGGGCTTCCCGCCGGGCACCCAGCGGTACGCCTGGCCGCTGCTGCGCGCCGCGGCCACGCTGGAGGCCGATACACGCGGCCTGCCGGCCGCGGAACCGGGCCGTGCCGAGGTGCTGGAGCGGATCCGCAAGGCGGCCCGCGGCCTGGTCACCGCAGTGCCGGTGTGGGTGGCGCACGAACGGTGGGTCCGTGCGGAACTGCTGCGCGCCGCCGGCGAGGACACGGCGCTGGACTGGGCGGAAGCCTGCGCGGCCTTCGAACCGCTGGACCGCCCGTACGACCTGGCGAGGGTCCGCCACCGCTGGGCGGAGGCCCTGCTGCAGTCGGATCGGGCGCAGGCAGCCGAACTGCTGCGCCTGGCCCATGCCACCGCCCGGCAGCTGGGCGCGCGCCCCCTGGCCGAGGACATCGCGCTGCTCGCCCAGCGTGCCCGCATCCAGCTGACCGACGATCCGGCGCCTTCGGACGCCGCGGCGGCCGGACCCGCGCTGGGACTGACGCGTCGCGAAGAGGACGTACTGCGCCTGGTGGCGGCGGGCCGCAGCAACCGTCAGATCGCCGAGGAGCTGTACATCTCCCCGAAGACGGCGAGTGTCCACGTCTCCAACATCCTGGCCAAGCTCGGCGTCTCGGGCCGCGGTGAGGCGGCGGCGATGGCTCATCGCCTGCGCCTCTTCCCGATCCCGGTGGAGGAATGGCAGGAGACCTCGGCTTGACCAAGGAGAACTCTGCCTGACCGCCGCTCTCACGCGCCGCCCGGCGGCTGCTCCTTCTGCGCGCGGACGGTGACCTTCCCCGATGCCAGGTCTATCGGGCCGCGGCTCGGGTCGTTGTCGCCCACGTCGGTCCTGGTCAGTGCGAGCCGGTTGTGTTCCTCGTCGGTGTGCTTGCGGCCCGGCGCGAAGAACTCCTCGAAGACGTTGAACACCAGCTGTTCACCCCTTCACTTCACCTCCAGCTGGAGGATCTTGTCGTCCCCCGGCTCGGGTGTGCCCCGGGTGTCCGTCTCGCTGGTGACGAGCCAGACCTTGTTGCCGCCCGCCGACAGAACCGTGCGCAGGCGGCCGTACTTCCCTATGAGGAACGACTGGGGCGCGGCCGAGGGTTCCGCGCCCGCCAGGGGAATCCGCCAGAGCCGCTCGCCCTTCAGCGACGCCATCCAGATCGACCCTTCGGCGTAGGCAATACCACTCGGCGAGGCGTCCGCCGTCTTCCACTGGGCCACCGGGTCGACGAAGCCGGGCTTGCCGGCCTTGCCCTCCGCGTCGGGCCAGCCGTAGTTCTTGCCGGGCTCGATCAGATTCAGCTCGTCCCAGGTGTCCTGACCGAACTCCGACGCCCACAGCCGCTTGTCGGCGTCCCAGGCAAGGCCCTGCACATTGCGGTGACCGTAGGAGTAGACGACGGAGTCGGCCTCCGGATTGCCGTGCACCGGCTGGCCGTCCGGTGTCATCCGCAGGATCTTGCCGCCCAGCGACTTCTTGTCCTGTGCGAGCCCGGTGTCACCCGTCTCGCCCGTGCCCGCGTAGAGCATCTTGTCCGGGCCGAAAGCGATCCGCCCGCCGTTGTGCCTGACGCCCTTGGGGATGCCTCGCAACACCGTGTCCGGCGCGCCCAGTTGCTGCCCGGCCGGCTTCTTCTCGTCGTACAGCACGCGGGCGATGCGGTTGTCCGACTCGGTGGTGAAGTACGCGTACACCTGATGGTCCGAGGCGAACGACGGTGAGAGGGCCAGGCCCATCAGACCGCCCTCGCCTCCTGGCGCGACCCCCGGCACCGAGCCGATCACGGTCTTCTTTCCGCTCTCGACGTCGACCCGGCTGATGGTCCCCTCGTCGCGCGACGCGACCAGCAGATCGCCGTCCGGCAGGGCGGCCACACCCCATGGCGATTTCAGCCCCTCGGTCAGCGTGGACACCACCTTCACCGAGCCCTTCGCGGGCGGCCCCTTGGGACTTGGTGAGCCGCTCGATGCGGAGGGCGCCCCGGTGGCGGACGTCGACCCCGTCCGGCCGGGGGGTGTCTTGTCCTCACCGGACGAGCATCCGGCCGCGAGGAGAAGCACGGCAGCGGCCAGTGAGGCCGTCACAGCAGGACGTTGCACAGTTCTGATCCTTTCGACGGCTGCTCGAGCTGTCCGGTCAACGGCTGTCCGAGCTGTCTGTCCGGCCGGCTGCCTGACTACTGTTCTTACACCGCAGCGGCCGTTCAGGTTCCCGATCTTCCGAGAAGAAATTCCGCGAAGAAGTCCCGAGAGCGAATTGCGGCAAGATCTTCCGAGAAAACGCAGGTGCGCGCACTCACTCCCAGGAACCCCGCGCCGGCGGCAGCCCCGCGATCTCCGCCAGGTCGTACGCCGTCAGCTCCAGCTCCGCCGCGGTCGCGTTCTGCACCGCCCACTCCGCGCGCTTCGCCCCCGGCACCGCCACCACACTCCGCCCCCGTCCCAGCACCCACGCCAGCGCCACCTGCGCCGGAGTCGTCCCCGGACCGTGCCGCTCCGCGATCCGCCGCAGCCCCGCCACCACCGGCTGGTTCGCCGCCATCATCTCCGCCGTGAACCGCGGATGCCGGGCCCGCACATCATCCGGCTCGAAGCCCTGCCCCGGCGTCAGCGTCCCCGTCAGAAACCCGTTCCCCAGCGGCATCGCCGCCAGGAACCCCACCCCGCGCGCCTCGCACCACGGCAGCAGTCGCTCCAGCGCCTCCGGCGACCACACCGACAGCTCGGCCTGCACGGCACTCACCGGGAACACCTGCTGCACCCGTTCCAGCTGCCGGATCGTTCCCTCGTGCAGATGCGCTCCGAACCGGCGCGAAGCCCGTGCCCCCACCGCGCACATCCCCAGCGCCCGCACCTTCCCGGCGCTCACCAGCTCTGCCATCGCGCCCCAGGTCTCCTCGACCGGTACTTCCGGATCCGCCCGGTGCAGTTGATAGAGGTCGATCACATCGGTCTGCAGGCGGCGCAGCGAGGCGTCGCAGGCCCGCTTCACATACCCGGGCCGTCCATTGGCGACCACATGCTGTTCGCCGACGAGCAGCCCGACCTTCGTCGAAACGAACGCCTCCGCCCGCCGCTCCTTCAGCACCCTGCCGAGCAGTAGCTCATTGGTGAAGGGCCCGTACATGTCGGCCGTGTCCAGCAGGCTCGAGCCGATGTCGAGCGCGGCGTGCACCGTACGCAGCGACCGGTCCCCGCGCTGCTGAGAGCCGCTGTATGCCCAGCTCATCGGCATACAGCCGAGCCCGATCGCACCCGCTACGAGGGCCGCCGCACCGATTGTCCTGCGCTCCAACTGCCCGTACCCCTCCCTTGGCCGCTGACCAAACTAACCAATGCGGACCGCGGCACTTCGCATAGCCTCCTGACCATGACTGCAGACGTGTGGCTCCCGATTCCGGCCGACGAGTTCGAAGGACTGCCGGCTCCCTCGGAATCGGGCCTCAACTACCTTCACTGGGACGGTGGCCCGGACTTTCCCGCCGATCCCGCCGACTGTGTCTTCTACGCCGTCCCGTACATGAAGGGCACCGAGGTCGCGGTCCGTCCGCTGGCCGCGATGACGTCCGTACGCGTCGTCCAGACCCTCTCCGCCGGGATCGATCATGTGGAGCCCGGACTCGGCTCGCTGCCCGCCGGCGTACGCCTGTGCAATGCCAAGGGCGTCCACGAGGCCTCCACCGCCGAGCTCACCCTCACCCTGATCCTGGCCTCCCTGCGCGGTGTTCCCGGATTCGTACGCGGCCAGGACAAGGAGGAATGGCGGTCCGGTTTCTATCCTGCGCTCGCCGACAAGTCGGTGCTCATCGTCGGGTACGGATCGATCGGTGCCGCCATCGAGGACCGGCTCGCACCCTTCGAATGCGCGCGGGTGGCGCGCGTCGCGCGCTCTGCCCGCGCCACGGAGCGCGGCGAAGTGCGCGCACTCACCGAGCTGCCCACCCTGCTCCCCGAGGCGGACGTCGTGATCCTCTCCACTCCGCTCACCGAGCAGACCCGAGGCCTGGTGAATGCCGGTTTCCTGGCCCGGATGAAGGACGGATCGCTGCTGGTGAACGTCGCCCGCGGCCCGGTGGTCGACACCAAGGCGCTGCTCGCCGAGGTCGAGAGCGGACGCATCACCGCAGCTCTCGACGTCACCGACCCGGAGCCGCTGCCCGCCGGCCACCCGCTCTGGCACGCCCCCGGTGTCCTCATCAGCCCCCATGTGGGCGGCTCCACCTCGGCGTTCATGCCGCGCGCCAAGCGGCTGCTCGCCGCGCAACTCACCCGGTTCGCCGCCGGGGAGCCGGTGCACAACGTGGTGTTCACGACGCGGTAGTGAACCTCTCGCCCGCGCGCAGCGTGCACTCTATGAAGTCACTCGGATGCGTCGCGTGCCGATACTCCTCGTGATCGTCACGGAGAGTAGAGGTGCTATGTCCCTGAGTGACGAGACTGGTGTATCGTCCCGACCGGGGGACTGCACCGGGCAAGGGGCGGTGCTGCAACGCGACCTGACTGTCGATCAGACTTCGAGGGGGGCGACGGGCGATGTACGGCCACTGGGCGAACCATCCGACGCGGCGGGGCCGCCGCCGACCACCCTCGCACGCTGCGAAGCGCAGACCCGATCCGATGACGGTCGCACCGGACGCGGCGCCCCGTAGGACGTCGACTCCCCGTGCGACGCCCCGCAGGACGGCGACGCTCCGCGGAGCGGCCCGGTGAGCGCCCTGGGGGCGCTCATGGCCCGGCAGTCGGTCGCGGACGGCGGAGACAGTACGAGGCTGGTCTCCAAGCTTGTCCTGGCAGCCATCTGCGCCGGCTACGGCCTCGGTGCCGCCTTCGGCTGGGGCTCGCGCGAACTGGCCCTGATCATGGGCGATTTCGGCTTGAGCGCCGCCGCCCTGATCGCAGCCGTCTCCTGCTTCCTCTACGCCCGTGCGAGGCACAGCCGTTTCAGGCCCGCGTGGCTGCTGTTCGCGCTCTCCTCGGCCATGGCCGCCGGTGGCAACGCGATCTGGGGGTGGTACGAGGTCGCGCTGGGCCGCGAGGTGCCGAGCCCCTGCATCGCCGATCTGTTCTTCCTCTGCTTCGCGCCGCCCGCCATCGTCGGCCTGCTCGTCCTCGCCAAGCGTCCGGTCACCAGGGCCGGCTGGGTCTGTCTCGCGCTGGACGCCTGGCTGATCGGCGGCTCGCTGCTGACTCTCTCCTGGAGCCTCGCGCTCGCGCACACCGCGCACGTCCAGGGCGAGAGCGTGGCCCCGGCCGCGCTCGCCCTCGCCTATCCGCTGCTGGACATCGTGCTGGTCAGCATGGTTCTCGCGCTGCACTTCCGGCGCTCGGCCACCAACCGCTCCGCGATCAACACCGCCATCGCCGCCCTCGCGCTGACCGTCCTGTGCGACGCCCTGTTCACCTCACCGCTGCTGCGGGAGAGCTATCGCTCGGGCCAGCTCCTCGACGCGGGCTGGTTCTCGGGTTCGCTGCTGCTCGCGTACGCCCCCTGGGGCGCGCCCCGCACGGTCGAGACCGCGCGGCCCCAGCGTGGGCCACGCCACCCGAGCCGCCCCGTCGCGGGCTCGCTCGCCGCCCTGACGCCGTATCTCGCCGCCGCCGTCTGCACCCTCGGCATCCTCTACAACGTCATCGAGGGCCGCCGTGTCGACCGGGTCGTCGTCCTCACCGGCTGCACCGTCGTGCTCGCCCTGGTCGTCCGGCAGGGCATCATGCTTCTCGACAACATCGCCCTCACCCATGAACTGGCGCAGAAGGAGAACCACTTCCGCTCGCTGGTGCAGGGCTCGAGCGACGTCATCATGATCGCCGCCCCGACCGGGATACTGCGCTATGTCAGCCCCGCCGCCTCCGGCGTCTACGGCCGCGAGGCCGAAGATCTCATCGGCTCCGAACTCGCATCGCTCATCCACCCCGAAGATCTCGGCCGTGTGGTCCTCGAGGTGCGCCGGTTTCTGGCCGCGGCGCCGACCGAGGAGCCCACCACCCGGATCGAGTGCCGCTTCAAGTCGGGCACCGGCGACTGGCTCAATGTGGAGTCCACGGTCAACCGCCACCAGGGCGGCCTGATCTTCAACAGCCGCGATGTCACCGAACGGGTCCGCCTCCAGGCGCAGTTGCAGCACAACGCCGAGCACGACCCGCTCACCGACCTGCCCAACCGCGCCCTGTTCACGGAGCGGGTCCGCCAGGCCCTGACCGGCCGCCGCGCCGGCGACCAGGGCACGGCCGTGCTCTTCATCGACCTCGACGGCTTCAAGGGAGTCAATGACCGCCTCGGCCACCAGGCCGGCGACGAGCTGCTGATCCAGGCGGCCCGCCGCCTCCAGGACTCGGTACGGGCCGGGGACACCGCGGCCCGCCTCGGTGGCGACGAGTTCGCCGCCCTCATCGTCGGCGACGGCACCCGCGACCAGTCGGCCCGCGAGTCCCAGGTCCGTGAGATCGCCGACCGGCTGCGGCTCACCCTCTCCCAGCCGTACCTCCTCGACGGCAACGACGTACGCGTGGCCGCCTCCATCGGGGTGGCCTTCGCCGAGCCCGCCATCACCCCCACCGACCTGATGCGTAACGCCGACCTCGCCATGTACCGCGCCAAGGCCGCCGGCAAGGACCGCGTCGAGTTGTACGCACCACAGATGCAGGCCGAGGTGGTGCGCCGTACGGAACTGGACGCCCGGCTCCGCAGCGCCCTGCACGAAGGCGAATTCGCGCTGCTCCACCAGCCCGTGGTGAGCCTCGCCACCGGCCGGATCGACGCCGTCGCCGCGCAGGCCCGCTGGCGCTCCGCCCAGGGCATACTCTTCACTCCGGCCGAATTCCTGCGGGTCGCCGACGACACGGACCGCACCGCCGAGCTCGGCCGCTGGCTGCTCGAGGAGGCCGTGGCACAGGCCGCGGAGCGCGGCAACCTCGGCCACCGGGTGCCCGTATCGGTCCGTATGTCGGCCCGCCGCCTGCTGGACAAGTCCCTGCCGCTCGGCTCCATCGAGGCCCTCCTCATCCGGCACGGGCTGCCCTCGGGCGCGCTGGTCATCGAGCTCGCCGACAGCGATCCGCGGATCTCCTTCGACGATCTGGAGCTGCGGCTCGTCTCGCTGCGCAGACTCGGCGTACGGATCGCGCTGGACGGCTTCGGCAGCGGTTACGCCGCCATCAACGCACTGCGCCGCCTCCCCGTGGATGTACTGAAACTGGACAGGGGTCTGGTGGAGGGTGTCGTCGAGTCCGCCCGGCTGCACAAGATCACCGCCGGGCTGCTGCGGATCGCCTGCGACCTCGGTATGCAGTCCGTGGCCGACGGTGTCGACGTGCCGGAGCAGGTGCTGGCACTGCGCGCCATGGGCTGTACGCACGGCCAGGGCATGGCTTTCTCCGGGCCGCTGGACGAGTACCGGCTGCGCCGCGCGCTGGTGCGAGACGAGTTCCCGGTGCCCGGCGGGATCGCTCTGCCGGCCCTCACGGGTGGCGCGTTCCCTGCACGCAATGGCTCAAATAATGAGACGCGTGTCCCACCCACTTGACAGTGACAGCACGCCGGGGGGAGGGTCATTGCCATGCGCACCCGAATTCTCGTACTTGGAAAGCGCGTCGGCTGAGCAGAGTCATGAAGGCCCTGCGGACCCCTCCCGACGCGCTCCCCTCGCTTGCCTCACGGCACGAGGGGTTTTTTGTTGCACTGGAACCTCTCAAACCCTCGCAAAAACCCTCAGCTTCGAGAAGAGAATGTCGATGACCGAGCAGGCCACCGGGGCCCACCACCCGCAGCCGCGGGCCCGTAGCGGCGGACCGACGTCCGCCACCGTTGAGCACGTCACGGGCGCGCAGTCCCTCATCCGTTCTCTCGAGGAAGTGGGGGCCGACACGGTGTTCGGCATCCCCGGCGGTGCCATCCTCCCCGCGTACGACCCGATGATGGACTCCACCAAGGTCCGTCACATCCTGGTCCGCCACGAGCAGGGCGCGGGCCACGCCGCGACCGGCTACGCCCAGGCCACCGGCAAGGTCGGCGTGTGCATGGCCACCTCGGGCCCCGGCGCCACCAACCTGGTCACCCCGATCGCCGACGCCCATATGGACTCCGTCCCGCTGGTCGCGATCACCGGCCAGGTCTCCTCCAAGGCGATCGGCACCGACGCCTTCCAGGAGGCGGACATCGTCGGCATCACCATGCCGATCACCAAGCACAACTTCCTGGTCACCAAGGCCGAGGACATCCCGCGGACCATCGCCGAGGCCTTCCACATCGCCTCGACAGGACGCCCCGGACCAGTCCTGGTCGACATCGCCAAGGACGCCCTCCAGGCGCGGACCACCTTCAGCTGGCCGCCGCAGCAGGACCTGCCCGGCTACCGGCCGGTGACCAAGCCGCACGCCAAGCAGATCCGCGAGGCCGCCAAGCTGATCACCCAGGCCAGGCGCCCCGTGCTGTACGTCGGCGGCGGCGTCCTGAAGTCACACGCCACCGCCGAGCTGAAGGTCCTCGCAGAGCTCACCGGCGCCCCCGTCACCACCACCCTGATGGCACTGGGCGCGTTCCCCGACAGCCACCCGCTGCATGTGGGAATGCCGGGCATGCACGGTGCGGTCACCGCCGTCACCGCGCTGCAGAAGGCCGACCTGATCGTCGCCCTCGGAGCCCGCTTCGACGACCGCGTCACCGGCAAGCTGGACAGCTTCGCCCCGTACGCCAAGATCGTCCACGCCGATATCGACCCGGCCGAGATCGGCAAGAACCGCACCGCGGACGTCCCGATCGTCGGCGACGCCCGCGAGGTCATCGCCGACCTGGTGCAGGCTGTCCAGGCCGAGCACAGCGAGGGCCACGCCGGCGACTACACCGCATGGTGGAACGACCTCAACCGCTGGCGCGAGACCTACCCGCTCGGCTACGACCAGCCGAACGACGGCAGCCTCTCCCCGCAGCAGGTCATCCAGCGCATCGGCGAGCTCGCCGACCCGGACACCATCTTCGCGGCGGGCGTCGGCCAGCACCAGATGTGGGCCGCACACTTCATCAACTACGAGCAGCCGGCCACCTGGCTGAACTCCGGCGGTGCCGGGACGATGGGGTACGCGGTCCCGGCCGCGATGGGCGCCAAGGCCGGTCAGCCGGACCGGATGGTCTGGGCGATCGACGGCGACGGCTGCTTCCAGATGACCAATCAGGAGCTCACCACCTGCGCGCTGAACAACATCCCGATCAAGGTCGCGATCATCAACAACGGCGCGCTCGGGATGGTCCGCCAGTGGCAGACCCTCTTCTACAACCAGCGCTACTCCAACACCGTGCTGCACTCGGGGCCCGAGGACGGCATCGCGGTGGAGGGCAAGTCCAGCGGCGGCACCCGCGTCCCCGACTTCGTGAAGCTGTCAGAGGCGATGGGCTGCCACGCACTGCGCTGCGAGTCCCCGGACGACCTCGACAAGGTCATCGCCGAGGCCAACGCCGTCAACGACCGCCCCGTCGTGATCGACTTCATCGTCCACGAGGACGCCCAGGTCTGGCCGATGGTCGCCGCAGGCACCTCCAACGACGAGGTCATGGCCGCGCGTGGCGTCCGCCCCGACTTCGGCGACAACGAAGACGACTGAGCCGAGAGTCCGAGAGAGAAGACCGAGAGAGACCGACACATGTCCAAGCACACGCTCTCCGTCCTGGTCGAGAACACCCCAGGCATCCTCGCCAGGATCGCCGCGCTGTTCTCCCGCCGTGGCTTCAACATCGACTCGCTCGCCGTCGGTGTCACCGAGCACCCCGACATCTCCCGCATCACGATCGTGGTCAATGTCGAAGACCTGCCGCTGGAACAGGTGACCAAGCAGCTCAACAAGCTGGTCAACGTTCTGAAGATCGTCGAGCTCGAGCCGGGCGCCGCGATCCAGCGCGAGCTCGTGCTGGTGAAGGTCCGCGCCGACAACGAGACCCGCTCCCAGATCGTGGAGATCGTCCAGCTGTTCCGCGCCAAAACCGTGGACGTCTCGCCGGAGGCGGTGACGATCGAGGCCACCGGTTCGAGTGACAAGCTCGAGGCGATGCTCAAGATGCTCGAGCAGTTCGGCATCAAGGAGCTCGTCCAGTCCGGGACGATCGCCATAGGGCGCGGCGCGCGGTCCATCACGGACCGATCCCTGCGCGCTCTGGACCGCAGCGCCTGACCGGAACCTGCCAGGGCCGTGCTCGCATGGCGAGACTTGAAGACTTCCGCACCCCATCCCGCCGTACGGTGGGACGCAAACAGCGTCATTCCAAGACGTGCACACCAAGGAGATATCCCAGTGGCCGAGCTGTTCTACGACGACGACGCCGACCTGTCCATCATCCAGAACCGCAAGGTCGCGGTCATCGGCTACGGCAGCCAGGGTCACGCCCACGCGCTGTCGCTCCGTGACTCGGGTGTCGACGTCCGGGTCGGTCTGCACGAGGGCTCCAAGTCCAAGACCAAGGCCGAGGAGCAGGGCCTGCGCGTGGTGACCCCCGCCGAGGCCGCGGCCGAGGCCGACGTCATCATGATCCTCATCCCGGACCCGATCCAGGCCCAGGTCTACGAGGAGTCCATCAAGGGCAACCTGAAGGACGGCGACGCGCTGTTCTTCGCCCATGGCTTCAACGTCCGCTTCGGCTTCATCAAGGCGCCGGCCGGTGTCGACGTGGCCCTGGTCGCCCCGAAGGGCCCCGGCCACCTGGTCCGTCGCCAGTACGAGGAGGGCCGCGGCGTCCCGGCTATCGCCGCTGTCGAGCAGGACGCGACCGGCAGCGCCTTCGCGCTGGCGCTCTCGTACGCCAAGGCCATCGGCGGCACCCGCGCCGGCGTCATCAAGACGACCTTCACCGAGGAGACCGAGACCGACCTCTTCGGCGAGCAGGCCGTTCTCTGTGGTGGCACGTCCGCGCTGGTCAAGGCGGGCTTCGAGACGCTGGTCGAGGCCGGCTACCAGCCGGAGATCGCGTACTTCGAGTGCCTCCACGAGCTGAAGCTGATCGTGGACCTCATGTACGAGGGCGGCCTGGAGAAGATGCGCTGGTCGGTCTCCGAGACCGCCGAGTGGGGCGACTACGTCACCGGCCCCCGCATCATCACCGACCAGACCAAGGCCGAGATGAAGAAGGTCCTCGCCGAGATCCAGGACGGCACGTTCGCCAAGAACTGGATGGACGAGTACCACGGCGGTCTGAAGAAGTACAACGAGTACAAGACGCAGGACGAGAACCACCTGCTCGAGACCACCGGCAAGGAGCTGCGCAAGCTCATGAGCTGGGTGGACAACGAGGAGGCGTAAGCCTTGGGGCCGGGGGCCGGGACGAGCGAGTCCCGGCCCCCGGCCGCTCTGTCCGGGCCCCTGCCACTCTGTCCGGCCGAGTTCCAGCGCTTCTCCACTCTGTCCAGCCACGGACGGGTGATCCTGCCGTCAAGGCGCAAGACTCGCCTTGTGGCACCACTACACTTCTCAACACATACGCGTCAGGCCCACAGTGTCGTGCGTCTTCCACGCGGCTAGCCCCCTCCACCGCCTGCGGCCGTCGGGACGGCCGTCCGCAATGGACTAGTGAGGACTCACGTGAGCTCGAAACCTGTCGTACTCATCGCTGAAGAGCTGTCGCCCGCCACCGTCGACGCGCTGGGCCCGGACTTCGAGATCCGGCACTGCAACGGCGCCGACCGTGCCGAACTGCTTCCGGCCATCGTCGATGTCGACGCGATCCTGGTCCGCAGCGCCACCAAGGTCGACGCGGAAGCCATCGCCCTCGCGAAGAAGCTGCGGGTCGTCGCCCGCGCCGGTGTCGGCCTCGACAATGTCGATGTCTCCGCGGCCACCAAGGCCGGCGTGATGGTCGTCAACGCCCCGACGTCCAACATCGTCACCGCCGCCGAGCTCGCCTGCGGTCTGCTGGTCGCCACCGCGCGCAATATCCCGCAGGCCAACACCGCCCTGAAGAACGGCGAGTGGAAGCGCTCCAAGTACACGGGCGTGGAGCTGAGCGAGAAGATCCTCGGCGTTGTCGGTCTCGGCCGTATCGGCGTCCTCGTCGCGCAGCGGATGTCGGCCTTCGGTATGAAGATCGTCGCCTACGACCCCTATGTGCAGCCGGCGCGCGCCGCGCAGATGGGTGTCAAGCTGCTCTCTCTCGACGAGCTGCTCGAGGTCTCGGACTTCATCACCGTGCATCTGCCGAAGACCCCGGAGACGCTGGGGCTGATCGGCGACGAGGCGCTGCACAAGGTCCAGCCGCACGTCCGTATCGTCAACGCCGCGCGTGGCGGGATCGTCGACGAGGAGGCGCTGGCCTCCGCGCTCAAGGAGGGCCGGGTCGCCGGCGCGGGCCTCGATGTGTACACGAAGGAGCCCTGCACGGACTCCCCGCTCTTCGAGTTCGACCAGGTCGTCTGCACCCCGCACCTCGGCGCGTCGACGGACGAGGCCCAGGAGAAGGCGGGCATCTCGGTCGCGCGTTCCGTGCGTCTCGCGCTCGCCGGTGAGCTGGTGCCCGACGCGGTCAACGTCCAGGGCGGAGTCATCGCCGAGGACGTACGTCCGGGTCTGCCGCTCGCCGAGAAGCTCGGCCGGATCTTCACCGCGCTGGCGGGCGAGGTCGCGGTCCGCCTCGACGTCGAGGTGTACGGCGAGATCACCCAGCACGATGTGAAGGTGCTCGAACTGTCCGCGCTCAAGGGCGTGTTCGAGGATGTCGTCGACGAGACCGTGTCGTATGTCAACGCCCCGCTGTTCGCGCAGGAGCGCGGTGTCGAGGTCCGGCTCACGACGAGCTCGGAGTCGCCGGACCACCGCAATGTCGTCACCGTCCGCGGCACACTCTCCGGCGGCGAGGAGGTCGCGGTCTCCGGCACGCTGGCCGGCCCCAAGCACCTCCAGAAGATCGTCGCGATCGGCGACCACGACATCGACCTGGCGCTCGCCGACCACATGGTCGTCCTGCGGTACGACGACCGTCCCGGTGTCGTCGGCACGGTCGGCCGGATCCTCGGCGAGGCCGGCCTGAACATCGCGGGCATGCAGGTCTCGCGCGCGGAGGAGGGCGGCGAGGCGCTCGTCGTGCTGACCGTGGACGACACGGTGCCGCAGTCGGTGCTGACGGAGATCGCGGACGCGATCGGCGCGGCGTCGGCCCGTACGGTGAACCTCACCGACTGAGACCGACGGAGCCCGACTGAGTACCTCGGGCGGAGTACGTCAAAGGGCCCGGCCCACCGCGTGTTCGCGGTGGGCCGGGCCCTTTGTGGGTACGTTCAGCTCGCCGTGACCAGTGCACACGCCAACCGTCTAATACATCTGTGTAAAACGTAGGTATAGGACAGTTGTATGGACGCGCGGTACGCTGCTGACATGGGACATCGTGAGGATCTGCTCGAAGGCGCCAAGCGCTGCCTGCTGGAGAAGGGCTACGCCCGGACGACCGCGCGCGACATCGTCGCGGCCTCCGGCACCAACCTGGCCTCCATCGGCTACCACTACGGCTCCAAGGAGGCGCTGCTCAACCAGGCCTTCCTGGCGGTGACCGAGGAGTGGGGTGACGCGGTAGGCCCGGCCAACAGGGAGGCGCCCGATATGGCGGCGGATCCCCTCGAGCGCTTCGAGAAGACCTGGGAGCAGGTCATCGCCGCGTTCGATGCCAGCCGCCAGGTCTGGAAGCTCCAACTGGAGGTCGTATCGCGGCTCGACGACGACGAGAAGCTGCGCGAGGCCATCAGGGAACCGCAGTCGGAGGGCCGGCTGGGCATGGCCGAGGCCTTCGTCGGCATGGACCAGGAGGCGGACCCGGAGAAGGCCCGGGTGGCGGGGCTCTTCTACCAGGCGCTGGTGGCGGGCGTGATGATCCAGTGGATGGTCGACCCGGAGACGGCGCCGTCGGCGAAGGGCCTGACCGACGGGCTGCGGGCGATCCTGGAGAAGAAGGGCTGAGACCCGCTGCGGGGTCCGCCTGTCGGAGTCTCGCTGTGGTTGCCGCTTCCGCGCCCCCGCGTTACCTGGATCGGGGCGGAGCGAGGCTCACGGAGTGGCGAGGAGCGGCGATGATCACGCGAGAACAGGTCGATCAAATTCTCCGGGTGGAGGGAAACGGACTTTGGAGCCGTGCCGACTTCAGGGCCATGTGCAGCAGCAGCCGGTCCTCGCCGTCGTCCAGGTCCAGGCCCGTGAGCTGCTCGACGCGCGAAAGCCGGTAGTAGAGCGTCTGGCGGTGGATGCCGAGCGCCGCCGCGGTGCGTCCCGCCTGCCCCGCGCAGTCGAGGAACATCTCGGCGGTGCGGGCCAGTTCGGTGTGGGAGCGGTCGAGCAGCTCGCGTACGGCGGAGTCGTGCGCGGCGTCCGCGGGGAGCGCGGTCAGCATGCGGTACGGGCCGATGGCCGGCCACTCGGCGACCGGGCCGAGCCGGGGCTCGGCCCGTGCCGCGCGGGACGCGGAAGCCGCCTCCAGCCAGGCGGTGTTGAGCCCGGCGAGGCCGCGCCGCGGCGTGGCGATCCCGGCGGTCGCCGCGTCCCCGCCCGCGGCGGCGCGGAGCCGGTCGGCCGCGGTGAGGGCGGGCGAGAGAGTGTCGGCGGAGCGGAGCCGTACGAGGACGGCGAGCGCATGGCCGTCGGGGGCGGAGTCGTCGTGCGGGTGCGGGGCGCCGGACGGAGCGGCATCGGCTCCGCCGCGAGACGTGCGGGTCGCGGCGCGCCGGGCCGAGGTGCCGGTGCTCGCGCCACTGCCGGGATCTACGGCCCCGTCCGGGGCCGTATCGAGTGCCCCGGTCTCGAGCTGCCCGGACCTGCCGCCGTCGCCGAGTCCCGTGTCCCACGGCACCGTGCACAGCGCCGCCACACCCGGCAGCGAGCGCGACGACGGGGCATCGGCCGCGGTCCATGGCGTCACGCACACCACCGCGTGCAGGCGGTCCGCGCTCGTGCCGCCCAACGCCGTGCGGAGCGCCGCCACCGCCATGTCGTACTGCCAGCCGCTCTCCGCCGTCAGGACGGCGCGGAACTCACGGGACAGATCCGTGCCCGCACGCTCCTCGTCGGCGAGCAGCGTGCCGATCCTGGCCGTGACCTCCATCGCCGCGGCGAGCTGGGCCTGCGTGGGCCCAGGGGCCGCGTCGAGCAGCCATACGTATCCGAGGACGATGCCCCCGTGGCGTACCGGAAGGCAGATCCGGTCGCGGAAGACGCCCGCCTCCGGGGCCGCCGGGATCCGGACCGGGCCCGTCGCACGTGCGATACCGAAGCCCTCGAACCAGGCGCGGACCGCCGGTGTGGACTTCCGGGTCAGGATCGAGCGTGTCCTGACGGGGTCCATCGCGGTGTCGTCGTCGCTGTCGTGGGCTCCGAAGGCGATCAGGCCGAAGTCCCGGTTCTCCAGCGTCGCCGGCTCGGCCAGCAGCGCCGAGATCTCGTCGACCAGCTCTTGGTAATCGCCTTTCACTCCGCCATTCTCGCACCCCTTCAGACATATGTCTGAGATCCGGACCACGGATGCGTGACAGCTGTCGATGGCAGAGGATCGGAGCGATCCTTAGGTTTCACGGTGGTTCTTCGTGCCGTTCCGGATGCGTTGTCTTCTGTTCCGCATCGCCTCCGCTTCGGCTCTGTCCTTCTCTCCGTGGAGGTCCCCGTGCTGGGTCCCGTGATCCTCGCCGCGTCGCGCAGCGACAAGATGCGCCGTATCGTCTCGGCCGCCCCGGTCACCAAGCCCGTGGTGAACCGTTTCATCGCCGGCGAGACGGTCCAGGAGACGATCCCCGTCGTCCGGGACACGGCCGACCGTGGTCTCGAGGTCACGCTCGATGTCCTCGGTGAGGACATCACCGACCCGGCGGAGGCGCTGCGCGCCCGCGACGCCTATCTGGAGCTCATCGAGGCCCTTGAGCCGCTGGATCTCGGGATCCGTGCCGAGATGTCGGTGAAGCTCTCCTCCTTCGGCCAGGCCCTGCCCGGCGGGCACGACCTCGCGCTGAAAAACATCACCACGGTCGTCGAGGCCGCCGCCGGGATCGGCACCACGGTCACCCTCGACATGGAGGACCACACCACCATCGACTCGACGCTCGCGATCCACTCCGAACTGCGTGAGCGCTTCCCGCAGACCGGCGCCGTCGTCCAGTCGTACCTCTTCCGCACCGAGGACGACTGCCGCGCGCTGGCCGCGGCAGGCTCACGCGTACGTCTGGTCAAGGGCGCCTACAAGGAGCCCGAGACCGTCGCGTACCAGGACAAGGCCGAGGTCGACAAGGCCTACATCCGCTGCCTGAAGATCCTGATGGAGGGTGAGGGCTACCCGATGGTCGGGTCGCACGACCCGCGCATCATCTCCATCAGCCAGGAGCTCGCCCGCCGGGCGGGCCGCAAGCTCGACGAGTACGAGTTCCAGATGCTGTACGGCATCCGCGAGGCCGAGCAGCAGCGGCTCGCCGCCGAGGGCCACCGGATGCGTGTCTACATCGCGTACGGCACCGACTGGTACGGATACTTCATGCGCCGCCTCGCGGAGCGCCCCGCCAACCTGGCGTTCTTCCTGCGTTCGCTGGTCAGCCGCGGCTGAACCCCCCAACTGACCTACTGATTAAGGAGATTCGGCACCCATGGACGCTGTCACCCAGGTCCCCGCGCCGGTCAACGAGCCGGTTCACTCCTACGCGCCCGGCAGCCCCGAGCGCGCCCGCCTCGAGTCGAAGCTCAAGGAGCTGTCCGAGAACCCGATCGAGCTGCCGATGACGATCGGCGGCGTCCGGCGGATGGGCGGCGGCGAGCGCGTCGACGTCGTACAGCCGCACAACCACAAGGCCGTCATCGGTACGTTCGCCGCTGCCACGCAGCAGGATGCGCAGGACGCGGTCGACGCCGCGCTCGCCGCCGCGCCCGCGTGGCGTGCGATGTCCTTCGACGACCGCGCCGCGATCATCCTGCGCGCGGCCGAGCTGCTGGCCGGTCCGTGGCGCGAGACGCTCGCCGCCTCCACCATGCTGGGCCAGTCGAAGACCGCTCAGCAGGCCGAGATCGACACCCCCTGCGAGCTCGTCGACTTCTGGCGCTTCAACGTCAAGTACGCCCGTGACCTGCTCGCCGAGCAGCCGCCGGCCAACTCGCCGGGTGTGTGGAACCGTCTGGACCACCGTCCGCTCGAGGGCTTCGTCTACGCGATCACGCCCTTCAACTTCACCGCGATCGCGGGCAACCTGCCGACCGCCCCCGCGCTCATGGGCAACGTCGTCGTCTGGAAGCCGTCCCCGACGCAGACCCACGCCGCCGTGCTGCTGATGCAGCTCCTGGAGGAGGCCGGTCTGCCGAAGGGCGTCATCAACCTGGTGACGGGCGACGGTATCGCCGTCTCCGAGGTGGCCCTGAACCACCCCGAGCTGGCCGGTATCCACTTCACCGGCTCGACCAAGACCTTCCAGCACCTGTGGAAGACGGTCGGCAACAACATCGAGAAGTACCGCTCCTACCCGCGCATCGTCGGCGAGACGGGCGGCAAGGACTTCGTCGTCGCGCACCCGAGCGCCGACCGCGCGGTGCTGAAGACCGCTCTGAACCGCGGTTCCTTCGAGTTCCAGGGCCAGAAGTGCTCGGCGTCCTCGCGTGCGTACATCCCCGCGTCGATCTGGAACTCCGGCTTCAAGGAGGAGTTCGCGGCCGAGGTCGACGGCATCAAGATGGGTGACGTCACGGATCTGACGAACTTCATCGGTGCTGTGATCGACGAGCGTGCCTTCGCGAAGAACAAGGCCGCGATCGACCGCGCTGCCGCCGACCCGACCTGCACGATCGTCGCCGGTGGCACGTACGACGACTCCGTCGGCTACTTCGTCCGCCCGACCGTCGTCGAATGCGCGGACCCGAGCAACGAGGTCTTCACGACCGAGTACTTCGGCCCGTTCCTGGCGGTCCACGTCTACGAGGACGACCAGTACGACGCCATGCTCGAGCAGATGGAGTCGGTGTCGGCCTACGCCCTGACCGGCGCGGTCATCGCCAACGACCGTGCGGCGGCAGCGCACACGATGGAGAAGCTGCGGTACGCCGCGGGCAACTTCTACATCAACGACAAGTCGACCGGCGCCGTCGTCGGCCAGCAGCCCTTCGGCGGCGGCCGCGCGTCCGGCACCAACGACAAGGCGGGCGCCCCGCAGAACTTGATGCGCTGGACGCTGACCCGCGCGATCAAGGAGACGCTGGTCCCGCCGACGGACTACCCGTACCCGCACATGGGCTGAACTCCGCCCACTCCGGCCGACGCCCCACCGGGCCGAAGCCCCCTCGTGACCCCGCCCCCGCCCGGCCCCCACGCCGGCCGGGGGCGGTCCACGTTCGACGGGTTTAGGCTGCAGTGAGGGGGTGCTGGAAGGAGAGTGTGATGCCTGGTTCCACGACTCTCGGCCCTGGGCACGGGATCGACTGGATTGAGCACACCGACGCCGTGCGGGTGGCTTCCGTGATGCGGGAGTTGAGCGCGCTACTGACGATGGACGGGCCGAACCGGCTCACCGATGCGCAGGTCAGCGTCTTGTGCGGGGGACTTGTGCATCACCGGCAGGAATTCGGTGAGTGGGTCGAGCGGCTTGCGCAGGACCTGACCCGGAAGGTGTCGGCGTAAGGCGGCGGCCCCGCGCCGGGGGCGATCCGAAGGGCCCCCGGATGCCGGGCATCGGCTTCCCCGACCAGGCGCCGCCTCCCCGAGCAGGCCGTGTTTTGAAAGATCGCCGCCCTTCGTGATGATCTTCGCGTGGGGCGGGGACGGATGCTGATCGACGGAATCCGGTGGCGAGTGCGGACCGGGGCTCCGTGGCGGGACCTCCCGCCCTGCTATGAGCCCTGCAGACGGTCCACGGACAACTGTTCCGCCGCAGGCAGCGCCTGGGAGGTGCAGAACCCAGTTCGACTGATCAAGCCCACCGACCGGTAAGCGGAAGCCTTCTTAAAGCCAGCCCCCTGCCCTCAATCCAGGCAGAATTCGTTTCCCTCCGGGTCGGTCATCACGATGATCCCCTCGTCCAGGCCATTGGGCTCGAGCCGGTACAGCCGCTTCGCTCCCAGCCCCTCCAGCCTGGTGGCCTCCTCCTCCAGCGTGGCCATCCGCTCGTCCCCGGTCAGGCCGGGTGCCGCGCGCACATCCAGGTGCAAGCGGTTCTTCGCCGTCTTTCCCTCTGGGACCTTCTGGAAGAACACCCGCGGTCCCTTGCCGTCCGGATCCGTGATGGCCGACCGGTCGTTGTGGTGCTCAGGCGGCACGCCCCACGCCGTCAGCGCAGCCGTCCAGTCGGGGAAGCCCTCGGGCGGCGGCTGGATGCGATAGCCCAGCGCCTGAGCCCAGAACGCCGCCTGCGCGCCCGGATCGGCGCAGTCGTAAGTCACCTGGAATTCCTTGGCCATGCCGCCTCCGACCGCTCGAAACCTGCCCACGTCCTCGCCCCGGTCGCCTCCCGGAACACACCGCCATCCTCGCACCGCCCTCGGACAAGCCGCTCGCCGACCCGGTGTCAGTCACCCGCCCCCGCCCCCGGCACCAGCCCAGGACCGGCAACCCCGACCGGCCCCGCGAAGCCTTCGCCCGCCGCCTTCAGCACCCCCTCCTCCACAGTGAGCGCGGCTTGCACCCGCTCGGCCTCCTCCCGCAACCGTGCTACCTGTTCCCGGACGGACCCGCTTCTCCCGAGCCTCCAACGGACCGAGCACCGACGGCGCCGGCCACCTCCACAAGCACGACGCGAGCAGTCGAACGACCCCATCTCTCCCGCCGCCGAGCAGAGTCCATCCCCACGCAGCCCGAATCAAACGATCACGTTCGCAAGGCGGATGGCTTCTAAGACACGGCCTCGCGCGCCACGCGGTAGCGGAGGTAGACGACTCTCGAGCTGAAGGTGCTGGTCTCGACGAGTTCGAGATCCACCCGGCGCTCGCGTTGGGGAAAGAACGGAATGCCACCGCCAACCAGCACCGGGTAGACCATGGCCCGGTACTCGTCGATCAGACCCAACGCGGCCGCCTCGGCGGCGAGAGTCGCGCCGCCGATCGCGATGTCGCCCTCCCCCGGCTCGGCTCGCAACCGCTCGATCTCCTCCGCCAGGCCGCCGGAGGCCAGGCGGGCATTGCCCTGCACCGCCGACAGCGTGGTGGAGAACACCACCTTTGGGAGCGGGTTCCAGATCGCGGCCCACTCGAGCTCTGAGTCGTCGAGCGATGGATTCTGGTCGGCGGTCTCCCAGTACAGCATCGTCTCGTACAGCCGTCGTCCCAACAGGTGGACGCCGACCTGTCGAATCTCGTCGATCCAGAAGCGAAAGACCTCCTCGTCGGGCCCCGTCCAGTCGAAGTCGCCGTCCGGCCCGACGATGTAGCCGTCAAGTGAGACGCCCATCGAATAGGTCACGCTGCGCATCAGAAGTCCTCCTCGGTAACGGGTTCGACAGTACGACCGCCGGACGCCGCAGGACTCATCGCGGCTCGCGGGATCCCCTGGGCCAAGGCGGTTCCTTCTGGGCGGGCGGCGATCTTTCAAAACACCAGGCGTCGGCCGCGGAGCCTGCTTCCACCTCCGGTTCTGTGTCCGGGGCGGCCTTGTCTGCGGCCGGGGCCGCCTCGGCCAGGCGCTTGATGGCCGAGAGACGGGTGTCCCACTCGTCGGCGACCCGGTCCATCCATCGGGCTGTGATGCCCAGCCGCGCCGGCAGGACGGTGTACCGCGTCTCCCGTCCCTCCCGGCGGCCGACGACGAGGCCGGCCCGGTCGAGGACGGCGAGGTGCTTCACGATCGCCTGCCGACTGACCGGCAGCTCTGTCGCCAGGACCGTGGCGGTCGCCTCCCCGTGCGCGGCGAGGGCGTCGAGTATCCGGCGCCGGGTCGGGTCCGCCAGTGCGGACAGGACCTCCGCCACGGCCTCCTGGTCTGCGTCCGCCGTCATTCCGCGAGCTGCTCCGCGTACTTCTGCATGTTGACGACCACCTCGGTCCAGCCCGCCGAGTGGCTGTCGTACCCAGCGGTGTCGATCCTGTCCTCGGGGATGGCGAGTGCGTCGAAGCCGGTCTCCACCACGCGCAGGTGCGTGCCGGCGCCGTCCGGGGTGAGGGTGAACTCCACCAGGGTGGAATTGCTCTCGACCGCCTGCTCCCCGGGGAAGGCACTCGCCCAGCGGTACGAGAAGTGGTGCGGCGGGTCGACCTTCACGATTGTGGTGGGGAACTGGCCGTACTGGCCGTGATCCAGGTACATGGTCCCGCCCGGGCGCAGGTCGACCGGCGTCGGCTTGCCCTGTCCGAACCAGGAGCCGACGTGCTCCGGCTCGGTGAGCACGGCCCACACGCGCTCCACCGGTGCGGCGATGGTGATCTCTCGTTCGATGCGGTCCTTACTCATGATCCCTGCCTCCTGTTCGGCTATGACGTGCTACCCAATGGTTGCACGTCATAGCCAAATCGTGCAACCCATCGGTTGCGCGAATGGTTGCGGCGGCCTGGGAGGATGCGGAGCATGAGTGAGTCACCGCGCACCGCCCACACCTTCGAACTCGGCCCCGCCGAACTCCTCGAAATCCGCACCCTGTTGACGGATGCGTTCCACGGCGGCTTCAGCGACGACGACTGGGATCACAGCCTCGGCGGCATCCATGCGCTGGTGCACGAGGACGGGGAGCTCGTCGCGCACGGCAGCGTGATCCAGCGCCGGGTGATCCACGCCCACCGCTCACTGCGTATCGGATACATCGAGGCGGTGGCGGTCCGCGCCGACCGGCGGCGGCGCGGACTCGGCGGCCTGGTGATGGAGACGCTGGAACGGGTGATCGACGGGGCGTACGAGTTCGGGGCCCTCTCCGCCTCCGACGACGGCGCCGAGCTGTACCGGGCACGCGGCTGGCGGCTCTGGGAGGGGCCGATCGCCGCGCAGGGGCTGGGCCGGGTCATTCCGCTGCCGGACGAGGAGGACAGCACCTACGTCCGCCCGGCGGCGAGCCGCCCCCTTCCCGCCCCCGGCCGCAAGCTCATCTTCGACTGGCGCGACGGCGACGTCCTCTAGGGCAGCCCCAGCCCGGACCGAGGCCCACGGTGAAGTAGTCCTCGGTGGAGCCGCCTGCCGGGGCGGTGTACGTCCAGGGGCCGTCCGTACGGTAGTTGTCGGTCCTGATGGTGAACTTCACCGCTGAGGCGGACGAGTTGGTCAGCCTGAACCAGATCGCCTGCTTGCCGGTACCGCTCTCCACGGCCTAGCGCGCCGCCACCTCGATGGACTTGCCCGCTTTCGTCGCGTCACTCGTGAAGCGCCGCAGGTAGCGGTTCGGTCCGGCCACGCTGATGTGTCATGCGTCCGCCCCTGCTCTTTGTGTGCCCCTGCGGCACATCGAGCGCAAGCGTGCAGTCGGCCGTCGCAACGGTCCACAGCCGTACCGGGAGAGATCCGTGAATTGCTGTTGAACTGCGAAGGATGGAGGCGTACGCCGGGTGGCCGAGCCGCCGTGACTGATTCGGAAACCGTGACTGAACGGATGAAATCGCGCGCGGCGGCGCTGTTCGGGCGCCCGGGGCTGGAAGTGATCACGCGCCAGTGCTCACGACCAGACCCAGGGAGCAGCCATGCCGCACAAGCACCTTCGACAGGGACCTGGCCACCGGGCCCTCCTGATCTGCTGCGTCGACGTCCTCGCGGCAGCCGCGCTCGTCGGCCTGGGAGCGGGCGAAGCCGGCGCGCGGGCGCCGCTCTGTTTCGGCGTCCCGGCCACGACCACGACCGGGACGCCCGGGCCCGACGTGATCACCGGCACTCCGGGCGACGACGTCGTCGACGGCCTCGGCGGCAACGACCTGATCTGCGGTCTCGGTGGCGACGACCGTCTGATCGGCGGACCGGGCAACGACTCGGTCAACGGCGGTGACGGCGACGACGGGGTGATCGGCGACGGTTACAGCGGCACCGGAGACGCGACCGGAGCCACGGGAGCGGACCGTCTCATCGGCGGCGTCGGCAACGACAGCCTGGTGGGCGATCACTACGCCATCCAGGGCAGGGCCGACGGGGAGGCGAATGACGCGCTGTACGGCGGGCCCGGGGACGACACCTTGATCGGCGACAACAGAGGCGACTACGCCTCCGGCGGCGCGAGGGACCGTCTCGAAGGCGGCGACGGAAACGACGGTCTCTACGGAGACGCGGTCGGCTTCTACGAGGCCTCGGGAGCCGGCGACGACGTGCTGCTGGAAGGCCGTGGGGAACTCGGCGATGCGACGGGCGACAACACGGCCATCATTGGCAACGCGAGCGGGAGCGGCGGTGACGACGTCATCGACCTGGGCGCGGACGGTGGAACGGTCGCGGTCGGCGACCACAACGCCTCCGGGGGCACGGCGATCGGCTCCGGCAACGACCGGATCGTGGGTGGCAGCGCGGGCGAGTTCATCATCGTCGGCGACAGTGCCCTGGGGGATGCCACCGGAGCCACCGCCGGGCACGACCTGATCTTCGGGCGCGGTGGGAACGACGTCCTGTTCGGTGACAACGTCGGCCAGAACGGCCAGACCGTCGGCGCCGCGGGCGGGGCCGACGCGATCGACGGCGGAACCGGCGACGACGACCTCAGAGGCGGCCCCAGCGCAGATTTCCTCAACGGCAATGCCAATACGGACGACTGTGACGGCGAAGCGGGTGCCGACCTCGAGATCAACTGCGAGGTCTGACCGCCGAGCTGCCCGGCGATGAAGCGCATCACGACGCCGGTCGGGATCGGGTGGATGCCGATCCGGCCGATACCGGAAGAGCTGCCGGCTCGGGGCCGCGGGCAGCACTTCCAGGCCGGACCGGCCTTACGCCCTGACGAGCATCTTTCCGAGATTCTCGCCCCGCAGCATGCCGAGGAAGGCGTCGACGATGAGCCCGAAGCCGTCGACGACCGTGACGCCCGGCGCGATCCGCCCGCTCCGCAGATGTGGGACGAGGAACTCCTCGAACTCGCCCTGCACATCGGTGTGGTTGCGCACCAGCACGCCCTCCAGGCGCAGCGATTTGCCGACCACGTCGGAGAGATTGCGCGGCGCGGCCGGCGGCTCGGCGGTGTTGTACTGGCCGACCGCCCCGACCCAGGCGATCCGCCCGTGGTCGCGCAACGTTGCGATCGCGCCCTCCCGTGGCTCCCGAAGGCGACCGTCCAGGCGGAGGACGACGGGGCAGTGCTCTCGATGGTGAGCAGTGGTTTCGGGATGGCGGTCATGCCTGAGCTCTCCCTGACCGGAGCGCCGGCCAACGTCGAGATCACCGATCTCGGGCCGGAGCGCCCGACGCGCTCCGTCGGCTATGTCACCACCCCTGAGCTGGCCCGCACAGTCGCGGTCAGGGCTCTGATCCGGGAGCTCGGAGCCCTCTCCCGGTCAGCGCGCGATGATCGTCCGGTGATCGCCGTCTCAGATAGTAGGAAGTCCGAGTAATTGTGGAGACAGAAGCGTGTACCTGTCCTAGCTTTGTAGAAGCCGAACGTCTCGCTCGATCCAGCGAATGGCGGCCCTGAGTCAGTGCCCCCAGCAGGCAACCCCTGCGGCACCCCTCACCGCCCCTTCCGGCGCCTCACAGATACATCACCGGCATTGCCGTGTGGCTTTCTGATCTGAAGGAGTCGATCATCATGCCCGCTGAGACCGCCCGCCGCGTCCGCCACTCGTCCCGCACGAGCGAGTCCGACCGCAAGAATGCCGCCGCCGCCCTGCAGCGAGCTCTCGACCGCAGGGACAACGGCGGTTCCACGGGTCACTGACCCGTCGTCCTCGCCGCCCGCTTCACAGCCCGCGCTTGACCTCGAAGTAGTCGACGCGCTTGCCGCTCTCGGCGAGCGCGGAGACCTTCGGCTTCGGGGCCGTACCGGACTCCGCCTCCACCGCGAGGGCTTCTTCGACAGCGAGGGCGTTCACCACCGCGGTCGCCGGGGCCGTGGCGAGCTCGGGGGAGGCCGCGCTCGCGGTGGACGCACGGCCGAGCAGCAGACCGCCGCCGCCCGCCACACCCGCCGCAAGGCCGCCGGCCGGCGCGCCGCGCCGGGAGAGCTTGGGGCGTGCGTGCTTGGCGCGCAGATACTCGTGCTGCTCCGGCATGCTCATACGGCGGGCGAGGTCTTCGGGGACGCCCAGGTGGGGGGTTTCAGCCATGGCGCCGAACTTGCGGGTAACTTCGAACGCCGGCCCAGACTTTGGGTGAACGATTCACAAACTTCCCACCGGGTCCGACCGGTCGGCGGAGTTCGGGCCCGTCCGGCGATCGAGGACACGCCTGTCCGGATGATGGACATCAAGTGTCATTGGCTGGGACGCGGAGTAGGGTGCCGATATGTCTCGCAGCATCAATCTCGCAGTGATCCCCGGTGACGGCATCGGCCAGGAAGTCGTGGCTCAGGGCCTGAAGGTCCTCTCCGCCGTCCTCCCGCAGGATGTGAAGCTGGAGACCAAGGAGTACGACCTCGGCGCCCAGCGCTGGCACCGCACCGGAGAGACCCTCCCGGACGCGGAGCTCGACTCCCTCAAGAACCACGACGCGATCCTGCTCGGCGCGATCGGCGACCCGTCCGTGCCGTCCGGAGTGCTGGAGCGCGGGCTGCTGCTCAAGCTGCGGTTCGCCTTCGACCACTACGTCAACCTGCGTCCGTCGAAGCTGTTCCCGAACACCGCGACCCCACTGGCCGGCCGCCCCGACATCGACTTCGTCGTCGTCCGCGAGGGCACCGAGGGCCCGTACACCGGCAACGGCGGCTCCCTGCGCACCGGTACGCCCGCCGAGGTCGCCACCGAGGTCAGCCTCAACACGGCGTACGGCGTCGAGCGCGTCGTCCGTGACGCGTACGAGCGGGCGAACTCCCGTCCGCGCAAGAAGCTGACGCTGGTCCACAAGAACAACGTCCTCGTCTACGCCGGTCACATGTGGAAGAACATCTTCGACAAGGTCGGCCAGGAGTACCCCGAGGTCACCACCGACTATCTGCACGTCGACGCCGCGACGATCTTCTTCGTCACCCAGCCGGAGCGCTTCGACGTCATCGTCACCGACAACCTCTTCGGTGACATTCTCACCGACCTCGCCGCTGCCGTGACCGGCGGTATCGGCCTGGCCGCGTCCGGCAACATCAACCCGACGGGCACCTTCCCGTCGATGTTCGAGCCCGTCCACGGCTCCGCGCCCGATATCGCGGGCACGGGCAAGGCCGACCCGACGGCCACGATCCTCTCCGTCGCCCTCCTGCTGCGTCACCTCGGCTTCGAGACCGAGGCGGCACGCATCGAGGAGGCCGTCTCCGCCGACCTCGCGGAGCGTGACGGTACGACGGTCCGTACGACGGACGAGATCGGCGACGCGCTCGCGGTACGAGTAGCCGGCTGACCCGACGGTTCCACTGAAGCCGCCGGGTCGCATCAGCACCCGGCGGCTTCTCCTGTGCGGCCTCCGGGTGTCACCATCAACCCTGGACCGCATTCACCCCGTTTCTTGCACGGCCCCACGCGAGCGATAATCGACGTGGGCCGCGGCATGCGGGAAAGCTCGGACGTCCTAGCAGTCGCAGCGGCGTGAGCGCGGTCCGTCACAAACAACCGGTGAAGGACACTGCACTCATGACGACGCCCACGATCGAGCTCAAGCCTTCCTCGCACCCGCTGTCCGACGCGGAGCGCGAGGGGATCCTGGCCAACCCCGGATTCGGCCGCCACTTCACCGATCACATGGTGACGATCAAGTGGACGGAGGGGCGCGGGTGGCACGACGCCCAGCTCGTCCCGTACGCGCCGCTGTCGATCGACCCGGCCAATATGACGCTGCACTACGCGCAGGAGATCTTCGAGGGCCTGAAGGCCTACCGCCGTCCCGACGGCTCGGTCGTCACCTTCCGTCCCGAGGCGAACGCCCAGCGCTTCCAGAGGTCCGCGGCCCGGCTGGCGATGCCGGAGCTGCCGGTCGAGACCTTCATCGAGGCGTGCGACGCACTGGTCCAGCAGGACAAGGCGTGGGTCCCGGCGCACGGCGGAGAGTCCTCGCTGTATCTGCGCCCCTTCATGATCGCGACCGAGGTCGGCCTGGGTGTGCGGCCCGCCAACGAGTACCTCTTCATCGTCATCGCCTCGCCCGCGGGCGCCTACTTCCCCGGCGGCGTCAAGCCGGTCTCCATCTGGCTGTCCGAGGACCGTGTGCGCGCCGTCCCCGGCGGCATGGGCGACGCCAAGACCGGCGGCAACTACGCCGCGTCCCTGCTCGCCCAGGCCGAGGCCGCCGCGAAGGGCTGCGACCAGGTCGCCTACCTCGACGCCGTGGAGCACAAGTGGGTCGAGGAACTGGGCGGCATGAACCTGTACTTCGTGTACGGGAACCGCATCGTGACTCCCGAGCTCACCGGCTCGCTGCTCGCCGGCATCACCCGTGACTCGCTGCTCCAGCTCGCCAAGGATCTCGGCTACGAGTCCGAGGCGGGCCGGATCTCCATCGACCAGTGGACGGCCGACACCGAGAACGGCACGCTCACCGAGGTCTTCGCCTGCGGTACGGCCGCGGTCATCACCCCGGTCGGCCTGGTCAAGTCCGCGAGCGGCGAATGGAAGCAGTCCGGCGGCCAGCCGGGCGAGGTCACGATGCGGCTGCGCAAGGCGCTGCTGGACATCCAGACGGGCAAGGCGGAGGACGTCCACGGCTGGACCCACCAGGTGGGCTGACGCCGACCGCAGCTCTACGTACGAAGGCCCGCCCCGGTTCACACCGGTGGCGGGCCTTCGCCGTCTCCGCGCCGTCCGTCAGGCGGTGACGTCGACCGTGGACGGTTCCGCCGCGGTCGACATCACGGCCGGGACCGGAGCCCGCAGGGTCAGCAGCGTGTACGTCAGGCCACCGACCATGCCGGAGAGGATGAAACTGCAGTCCACCCCGCCCGTGAGGGCGAGCAGCGGGCCTTCGTAGACCGTCGTGGAGACCGCCGTCAGACCGACCGCCGCGCCCAGGGCCCAGGACGCCGTGGCCCGCACGTTCCAGCCCGCCCGGTACCAGTAGATGCCACCCCGGGCGCGGCGATTGAAGACCTGCAGCGCGTCCGGGTCGTACTGGCCGCCGCAGCGCACATGTCCGATCAGCGTGATCACCGCCCAGGGGGTGCCGATGGCGGTCAGCAGCAGCACGAAGGACGTCATGGCCGACTGCGCGTCCCATGCGAACGAGCCGAGGAACACAAACGTGGTCGCGACGACGGCGGCCATCACGGTGGCCTTGGCGCGGGTGGCCTTCGGCAGGATCGCGTCCAGGTCGAGGCCCATCGAGTACAGCATCAGGCCGGAGTTGCCGACGGAACCTGCCGAGGCCGCGAGGAGCAGCGGTGCCAGGTACCAGAAGGGCGCGGCGTCGACGAGCGGTCCCGCGTACTCCAGCCCCGCGCGGGCGGCGAGAGCCGTGTACGTACCGAACAGCTGCGGCACCAGCAGGCCCAGGAGGAGACCCAGACAGCCGGCCCAGTACACCTTTCGGGTGCTGTGGCGGCGCGGCGAGATGTAGCGCGTGTAGTCACCGAGCAGCGTGATGAAGGCGACCGGGCCGCTCAGCCCGGCGGCGACGGCCGCGAGCAGCCAGGTGGGCCAGAAGGAGCCGAGCAGGTACGGGGTGTCGGGGGGCGCGGCCGTCGTGAAGTCGCCCGCGTAGGCGAAGACGCCGACCAGCAGCAGGATCACCATGCCGATGGACAGCACCTTGCTGAGCCGGAGCAGCAGCCGGTAGCCGTAGATCGCGCCGACGACGGTACAGCCCGCGAGCAGCGTGTACATCAGGGCGCGGGTGGCCCCGCCGTCGGGCAGCCCGACCAGCCGGGACAGGGTGCCGACCATCACGTCGCCGCCGATCCACAGCGTGAGGGCGGTGTACCCGAGCGAGAGCAGCAGGCCGACGACCGAGCCGACGAGCCGGCCGCGTACGCCGAACTGGGCGCCGCTGGACGTGGAGAGGTTGGTCGCCGTGTGCAGGGAAATCAGTGCGAGCGGGGCCGTGACCAGGATGCCGACCAGCGTGCCGATGACGATCGAGGTCACTGAGGGCCACAGGCCGAGCCCGAAGGACGGCGGCAGCCAGCCGAAGACGATGACGCCCAGGCAGAGGTTCGAGCCCAGCAGGATCGAGATGAGATCGCGTGGCGTACTGGTGCGCTCCACGTCCGGGATGGTGTCGACTCCGCGCTGTTCTATCGGCATAGGGGTGCCCCTGAGACTCGGCTGTTTGAGTGGCGCTCAATGTGACTCAGGCACAGGTCCTCCGTCAATGCTTCCGTGAAAAGAAACTCGCCGTTAGAGTGACGTTCAAACAAGGAGGTGTGGTGACGTGCGACTGACCCCGACCGAGCGCGACCGGCTGCTGCTCTTCGGCGCCGCTGAGCTGGCGCGGGCGCGCCGGGCCCGAGGCCTGAGGCTCAATGTGCCCGAGGCGACCGCGCTCATCGCGGACACCGTCTGCGAGGCGGCCCGCGACGGCCGACGGCTCGCGGAGGCGATCGAGGCGGCCCGCAGTGTGCTGGGCCCCGACGATGTGCTGCCCGGTGTGGCGGATGTGGTCACCGAGGTGCATGTGGAGGCCGTCTTCGACGACGGTTCACGGCTCGCCGTGGTCTCCGAGCCGATCGGAGGCGGCGGACTCGGCGACGGTGCGCCCGGCGCCGTACTGCCCGCTCCGCCGCACGCCGAGCCCGAGCCCGCACTCAGGCTCACCGTGCGCAACACCGCGGCCGTGCCGGTGAGCGTCACCTCGCACTTCCACTTCTTCGAGGCCAATCCGCGACTCGACTTCGACCGCGCCGCGGCGTACGGCATGCGGCTCTGCGTCCCCGCTGGGTCCTCCGTCCGCTTCGACCCGGGCGGCGGGGCCGAGGTCGGCCTGCTGCCCATCGGCGGCGACCGGATCGCGATCGGTTTCGCGGGCCTGGTCGACGGCCCGCTGGACGCGCCCGGCGCGAAGGAAGAGGCGCTGCGGCGCGCGGCGGCCTGCGGCTATCTGGGAGCGGAGCGTTGAGCGCCGCCTCGCGCCGTACGCCGCGCCGTACGCCGCGTACGCCGCGTACGCCGAGTACGCCGCGCCCCGCGACGGGCGCCGCCCCGCGCCCCGTGTCGTACGCCCACCACGAGCTGGAGGTCCGCTCATGACCGGCATCGACAGGACCGGTATCGATCCGTACGAGTACGCGTCCGTGCACGGCCCCCGCGCCGGGGACCGGGTCGTGCTCGGCGACTCCGGGCTCGTGGTCCGCGTCGAGTCGGACACGCAGAAGCCGGGCGACGAGTTCCTGGCCGGCTTCGGCAAGACCGCGCGCGACGGGCTGCACCTGAAGGCCGCCGCCGTACGAGAGACCTGCGATGTCGTCATCAGCAACGTGCTTGTCATCGACGCCGCGCAGGGTATCCGCAAGGTGTCGATCGGCATCCGCGAAGGCAGGATCCACGCCATCGGGCGGGCCGGGAACCCGGACACCCTCGACGGTGTCGACGTCGTCGTCGGCACGGGCACGAGCATCGTGCCCGGCGAGGGCATGATCGCCACCGCCGGAGCCGTCGACACCCATGTCCATCTGCTCTCGCCGCGCATCATGGAGGCCTCGCTCGCCTCCGGTGTCACCACCGTCATCGGCCAGGAGTTCGGCCCGGTGTGGGGCGTCGGCGTCAACTCGCCCTGGGCACTGCGCCACGCCTTCAACGCCTTCGACGCCTGGCCGGTCAACATCGGCTTCCTGGCGCGCGGTTCGTCGTCCCACGACGCGCCTCTGGTGGAGGCGCTCGCCGAGGGCGGCGCGTCCGGCTTCAAGGTCCACGAGGACATGGGCGCGCACACGCGGGCTCTCGACACCGCGCTGCGCGTCGCCGAGGAGTACGACGTCCAGGTCGCGCTGCACAGCGACGGTCTGAACGAATGCCTGTCGGTCGAGGACACGCTGCGCGTCCTGGACGGCCGCACGATCCACGCCTTCCACATCGAGGGCTGCGGCGGGGGACACGTACCGAACGTGCTCAAGATGGCGGGCGTACCGAACGTCATCGGCTCGTCCACCAATCCGACCCTGCCCTTCGGCCGGGACGCGGTTGCCGAGCACTACGGGATGATCGTCTCCGTACACGACCTCAAGACCGATCTGCCGGGCGACGCCGCGATGGCGCGGGACCGGATCAGGGCCGGAACGATGGGTGCGGAGGACGTGCTGCACGACCTCGGCGCGATCGGGATCACCTCGTCGGACGCGCAGGGGATGGGGCGCGCGGGCGAGACCGTACGTCGCACCTTCGCCATGGCCGGAAAGATGAAGGCCGAGCTCGGCCCGATGGAGGGCGACGGCGCGCACGACGACAACGCGCGTGTGCTGCGCTACATGGCGAAGCTGACCATCAACCCGGCAATCGCACACGGCCTCTCGCACGAGATCGGCTCGATCGAGGTGGGCAAGCTCGCGGACATCGTGCTGTGGAAGCCGCAGTACTTCGGGGCGAAGCCGCAGCTCGTACTGAAGTCGGGCTTCCCGGCGTACGGGGTGACGGGCGACCCCAATGCCGCGACCGACACCTGTGAACCGCTCGTCCTCGGCCCGCAGTTCGGGGCGTACGGAGCGACCGCCGCGGACATCTCGGTGGCCTTCGTGGCGAAGGCGGCGACCGAACTGGGCTCCGACCTGATGCCGACGCGCCGCCGCCGGGTCGCGGTACGCGGCACACGCGGCATCGGCCCGGCCGATCTGCGGCTCAACTCCCGCCTCGGCGAGGTCGGGGTGGACGGCGCCAGTGGCCTGGTCACGCTCGACGGCGCCCCAGTGCGGTCCGAACCCGCCGACTCGATCTCCCTCAACCGCCTCTACTTCCTCTAGGAGTCCGACGACATGACCTTCCGTATGCCGCCCGAGTGGGCCCCGCACGAGCGCACCTGGATGGCCTGGCCGGGCCCCAATGCCACCTTCACCGGGGACGATCTCACCGAGTCCCGCCGGGCGTGGGCGTCCGTCGCCCAGGCCGTACGCCGCTTCGAGCCGGTCACCATGGTCGTGAGCCCGGGCCAGGCCGGGGGCGCCCGCGCCCTCCTCGGCCCGGACATCGACGTCGTCCAGCGCGAGTTGGACGACGCGTGGATGCGCGACATCGGCCCGACCTTCGTCACCGACGGGACCCAACTGGCCGCTGTGGACTGGGTGTTCAACGGCTGGGGTGCGCAGGAGTGGGCCAGCTGGGAGCACGACGCGAAGATCGCCCGGCTTGTCGCGGACCTCGTCGGCGTGCCCTCGCACAGCTCACCGCTGGTCAACGAGGGCGGCGGCATCCATGTCGACGGCGACGGCACGGTACTGCTCACCGAGACCGTGCAGCTCGGCCCCGAGCGCAACCCGGGCTGGACGAAGGAGCAGGTCGAGGCCGAGATCCATGCCAAGCTCGGCACGACCAAGGCGATCTGGCTGAAGCGCGGCCTGACCGCGGACTATCCGCCGCACGGCTACGGCACGCTCGGCCATGTCGACATCGTCGCCGCATTCGCCGGCCCGGGGGTGATAGTCGCCCACAGCCAGCCGGACCCGGCCCACCCCGACCACGAGCTCTGCAAGGAGAACGTGGAGATGCTGAAGTCCCAGAAGGACGCACGGGGCCGCAGTATCGAGGTCGTCGAGGTCCCGGCGCCGACCGTCGTACGGGAGGACGACGGGGCATGGGTCGACTACTCGTACATCAACCACTACGTCTGCAACGGTGGCGTGGTGCTGTGCGCCTTCGACGACCCGCGCGACGAGATCGCGGCGGGCATCTTCCGCCGCCTCTACCCCGACCGTACGGTCACGCTGGTCGACGCCCGTACGATCTTCGCCGGTGGCGGCGGCATCCACTGCATCACACAGCAGCAGCCCAGGGTCTGATGTCCGAGGCCCTGTGCTCGGGCAGGGCCTCGGACCGCTGGATCGTCCTCGGCGACGAGTGAGATCAGGTAGAACATACGGGTGAATGTGTTCCGCAACGCGAGATACGGCCGCCCTCCGAGCGTGCCGGTGGCCGCCGTATGAGCCCCGCCGCGCGCCGCCGCAACATCGCGCCGCCACGGGAGTCCGTCCTCGTCGCCGCCATGGCGACCATCGCCGAGCGCGGCCTCGACGGGCTCACCATGGCCGGGCTCGGCCGTGAGGTCGGGATGAGCAGCGGGCATCTCCTCTACTACTTCCGCACCAAGGACGAGCTGCTCCTGCAGACCCTCGAGTGGAGCGAGGGCCGTCTCGGTACCGAGCGCAGTGCCCTGCTCTCCCAGCAGGCCTCCGCCGCCGAACGCCTCGACGCATACGTCGATCTCTACATCCCCGACGGGCCCCGGGACCCCCACTGGACGCTCTGGCTCGAGGTCTGGAACCGCTCGCAGAACGCCGAGGCCGACGCCCGTGCCCGGCAGGCCGCCATCGAGGGCGCCTGGCACCGGGACCTCGTCGCGCTGATCGCCGAAGGCATCTCGCGCGGCGAGTTCCGTACTGTCGACCCCGACCGCTTCGCCGCCCGGCTGCGCGCCCTCCTCGACGGTTTCAGCGTTCATGTCGCCGTCGGAATACCGGGTACAGGACGCGCCCAAGTCCTCGCCCACGTACGGGAATTCCTTGACGAGACGCTGCTCGGGTCCGCCCGCTGACCGGCCTCCCGGGAACGCAACGTACGCAAGTACTCCCGATCGTTGCCGCACGCCGTCTTGTTGAGGTAGTGCCCCTCCGGCACGGTTTCACCTCATGGGACGAGAGCACTGGAAAAAGATCTGGGTCGGTTCCGCCGGCAACATGGTCGAGTGGTTCGACTGGTTCGTGTACGCGAGCTTCGCGACCTATTTCGCGGGGGCGTTCTTCCCCGAAGGGGACGACACCGCCAAGCTCATGAACACCGCCGGCATCTTCGCCGTCGGCTTCTTCATGCGACCGGTCGGCGGCTGGCTGCTCGGCCGGGTCGGTGACCGCAAGGGCCGCAAGACGGCGCTGACCCTGACCGTCAGTCTGATGTCCGCATCCGCGGTCCTGATCGCGATCGCGCCCACCTACGGCGTCGCGGGCTACGGCGGCGCCGTGGTGCTGCTGATCGCCCGCCTCCTGCAGGGCCTCTCCGTCGGCGGAGAGTACGCGGCCAGCGCGACCTACCTCACCGAGGCCTCCGCCCCGGAGCACCGCGGCTTCGCCTCCAGTTTCCAGTACGTGTCGATGACCGCGGGCCAGATCGTCGGCCTCGGTCTGCAGATCATCCTGCAGCGCACCATGTCCGACGACGCCCTGCACAGCTGGGGCTGGCGCATCCCGTTCATCATCGGTGCGCTCGGCGCGGCGATCGTCTTCTATCTGCGCCGCAACATGCTCGAGACCGATGTGTACGAGGAGTCCGGCGACGACACCCCCGCCGGGGACAAGGGCACGATCAAGGCCCTGTGGGCGCACAAGCGCGAGGCGTTCCTGGTCATCGCCCTGACGATGGGCGGCACCGTTGCGTACTACACGTACACGACCTACCTCACCAAGTACCTCTCCAACTCCGCCGGGCTGCCCAAGCAGACCGCGACGCTGGTCTCCTTCTGCGCGCTGATCGTCTTCGCCTGTCTGCAGCCGCTCGCCGGCAAGCTCTCCGACCGGATCGGCCGCCGTCCGCTGCTGATCACGTTCGCGGTCGGCTCGACCTTCCTGACCGTGCCGATCATGACGATGCTCAAGCACGCGGGCTCGTTCTGGCCGGCGCTGGGGCTTGCGCTGCTGGCCCTTGTGGTGATCACCGGCTACACGTCGATCAACGCGTGTGTGAAGGCCGAGTTGTTCCCGACGGGTATCCGTGCGCTGGGTGTCGCGCTGCCGTACGCCATCGCGAACGCGCTGTTCGGCGGCACGGCGGAGTATGTGGCGCTGTGGTTCAAGGATGCGGGGCTGGAATCGGGCTTCTACTGGTACGTGGCGGGCTGCGCGGCGGTGTCGCTGGTGGTGTACCTGTCGATGCGCGAGACGCGTGACATCGACCTGAACCGGGTGGCGGCGACGGCGCCCGCGCGCAGCGAGGAGGTCCCGGCCCCGGCCCGGGTGAAGTAGGAGGGGCCCTTCCCCCCGCGGGGCTCCGCCCCGGGCCCCGCGCCTCAATCGCCGGCGGGGCTCCTGTTGGGGCTCCGCCCCAAGCCCCGCTCCTCAAACGCCGGAGGGGCTGAGATGTCCGGTGAAACCAAGCCCGTCCGGCGATTGAGGACACGCCCGAAGGGCGTACGGGGAGCCGGGCCCCTGCGCCTGGGTCGCGGCGGTGCTGAATGTCGCGCCCGGCCACGCGCCTCGGTCGCCGGCGGGCGGGGAAAATCCAGCCCGTCCGGCGATTGAGGACACAACCGAAGGGCGTCCCGGGAGCCGGGCCGGGCCCCCGGGGGAGCCCCCAGCGCAGGCGCCCGCATGGTGAGACCCCATCCCGCCCGCCGCACCGCGTATGGCAGACTGCGACCGTGCTTTCGTTCGCCATGATTATGGGCAGCAGGCGCGCCGGTCCTCAGTGATCGCCTCGTACCAACAACTACGACGCGACCACCGTGCCCCAGACCCGCGCGCAGACCTCTCGCACCCGCGAGGGGTTTTTTCGTTTTACGGCCCCACCTCGGCCGGAAGCGACCAGCGCGCGATGATGGGGGCAAGTGGAGCCAGTAATTCCGGGAGCCACTCATCCGACAGGAGTCAACACAGCCATGACCACACAGGCCACGGACACGGAGACCGACGACAGCTTCCATGTCTTCGACACGACGCTGCGCGACGGCGCGCAGCGCGAAGGCATCAACCTCACCGTTGCGGACAAGCTGACCATCGCACGGCACCTGGACGACTTCGGCGTGGGGTTCATCGAGGGCGGCTGGCCCGGCGCCAATCCCCGGGACACGGAGTTCTTCTCGCGTGCCCAGCAGGAGATCACCTTCCGGAACGCACAGCTCGTCGCCTTCGGCGCCACCCGCCGCCCTGGCGCCAAGGCGTCCGAGGACCCGCAGGTCAGAGCGCTCCTCGAGTCGGGTGCACCGGTGATCACACTGGTCGCCAAATCGCACGACCGGCATGTGGAGCTGGCGCTGCGGACCACCCTCGAGGAGAACCTGGAGATGGTCCGCGACACCGTCTCCTACCTGTGCGAGCAGGGCCGCCGGGTGTTCGTGGACTGTGAGCACTTCTTCGACGGCTACCGCGCCAATCCGGAGTACGCCAAGTCCGTCGTCCGTTCGGCGGCCGAGGCCGGCGCCGACGTCGTCGTGCTCTGCGACACCAACGGCGGCATGCTGCCCGCCCAGATCCAGGCCGTCGTTGCCACCGTCCTCGCCGACACCGGCGCCCGGTTGGGCATCCACACCCAGGACGACACCGGCTGCGCCGTCGCCAACACCCTGGCCGCCGTCGACGCCGGCGCCACCCACGTCCAGTGCACCGCCAACGGCTATGGCGAGCGTGTCGGCAATGCCAACCTCTTCCCGGTCGTCGCCGCCCTGGAGCTCAAGTACGCCAAGAAGGTGCTGCCCGAGGGCGCGCTGGCCGACATGACCCGGATCTCGCACGCGATCGCCGAGGTCGTCAACCTCACGCCCTCCACGCACCAGCCGTACGTCGGTGTCTCGGCCTTCGCCCACAAGGCCGGACTGCATGCCTCCGCCATCAAGGTCGACCCCGATCTGTATCAGCACATCGACCCCGAGCAGGTCGGCAACACCATGCGGATGCTCGTCTCCGACATGGCGGGCCGCGCCTCCATCGAGCTCAAGGGCAAAGAGCTCGGTATCGACCTCGGCGGTGACCGTGAGCTCGTCGGCCGGGTCGTCGAGCGGGTCAAGGAGCGCGAGCTCAGGGGCTACACATACGAGGCGGCGGACGCCTCCTTCGAGCTGCTGCTGCGTGCGGAGGCGGAGGGCCGGGCCCGCCGTTACTTCCGTACGGAGTCCTGGCGGGCCATCGTCGAGGACCGCCCCGACGGCACCCACGCCAACGAGGCCACCGTGAAGCTGTGGGCCAAGGGCGAGCGCATCGTCGCCACCGCCGAGGGCAACGGCCCGGTCAACGCACTCGACCGGGCGCTGCGTGTCGGCCTGGAGAAGATCTACCCGCAGCTCGCCAAGATGGAGCTGGTCGACTACAAGGTCCGCATCCTCGAAGGCCGCCACGGCACCGAGTCCACCACCCGCGTACTGATCACGACGGGCGACGGAAGCGGCGAATGGGCCACGGTCGGTGTCGCCGAGAACGTCATCGCCGCCTCCTGGCAGGCCCTGGAGGACGCGTACACCTACGGTCTGCTGCGCGCCGGCGTCGAACCGGCCGAGTAGCCCTCGCAGGTCAGGACCGGAGCCGCCACTTCTGGTTGGCGGCTCCGGTGCACGCCCAGATCTGTGCGCGGGCGCCGTTCGCCGAGGAGTTGTCGGAGACGTCGAGGCACTTGTCCGCCGGGACGTTCACCAGATCACCGCTCGACGGTTCGTAGCGCCACTGCTGTGCGCCGGAGCCGTTGCACCCGTACAGCTGGACCTTCGCACCGTTCGCGGTCGAGCCGGCGGTCACGTCCAGGCATGTGCCGAGCGCCTGAACGGTGCCGTCCGCGCGGACCGTCCACTGCTGGGCGGCGGAGCCGTTGCAGTCCCAGAGCTGGACGGCCGTGCCGTCCGCGTCGGCGCCGCCCGCCACATCGAGGCATTTGCCCGCCAGGCCGGTCAGGCTACCGGTGGGGTCCGAGCCGCCGGCCTGTGTGCCGGACCAGGTGAAGGTCGCGGATGTCTTTCCCGGCAGTGAGTAAGTTGTGTGCTGACCGCCCCAGTTGACGGTGATCGTCTGTGCTGCCGAGCCGTCGTTGTACGCGATCAGCGCCTTCGAGCCGTCGGGGTTGCGCCAGGCCACGTTCGGCACGGCCGAGCTCGCCGTCGAGGCGATCCGGTGGGCGCCCGGCCGCACGAACTTGGTGAGGTGGCCCATCGTGTAGTACTCGATCATGTAGTCGACCTGGCCGTGTCGACCGTCGCCGTTGTGCACCGTGACGAGTCCGTCGCAGACTCCGCAGCCGCCGTTGTGCGGGCCCCGGTTCTGGTCGACGGCGAGGGACCATTTGGTCACCGACTTCGCCCAGTTACGGGTGTAGTCGATGATGTTGGTCATGTCCTCGCGCTGCTGGTTGGCGATCCAGGTGCCGCCGGAGTGCTCGGTCTGGAAGGCGTCCAGCTGCGGATACTGATTGTGCACCTCGGTCTGCTTGGAGATGTTCCCGCCGTAGCCGTGCCAGGCGATCCCGCCGAAGTTCGGGTGGCTGCGGACCGCCGCGTCATTCACTGTCGGGGCGGCGTACGCGTCGTAGGTGTCCCAGTTCCAGTCGTGCGCCAGCACCTTGGTCGGCAGGCCCGCCGCCTGGAGCTTCGGCAACAGCTCGCTCTTGGTGAAGTACGCGAGACCCGAGCCGTTCCAGCTCATCGACGGGTAACTGTCGCAGCAGGTCGGCTCGTTCTGCGCGGTGACGTAGTCGACCGGGATGCCCTGGTCGCGGTAGGCCTGGAGATACTTCACGAAGTAGTTCGCGTAGGTGCCGTAGTACTCCGACTTCAGCCAGCCGCCGTTGAGCTGCCCGCTGTCCTTCATCCAGGCGGGTGCCGTCCATGGCGAGGCCACCGTGGTGAGCGCCGGATTGAGCTGCTTGGCCTGCTTCGTCAGCGGCAGTACGTCGGCGAGGTCGTGCGCGATCGAGAACTTCGACAGTGCCGGGTCGCTCTGGCCGGCCGACGCATCGTCGTACGTGTAACCGAAGCGGGCCAGGTCCGAGCCGCCCATCGGATTGCGGACGAAGGAGAGCCCGATTCCCTCGGTCGGCGAGAAGAGCTTCTTCATCGTCGCGTCACGGGTCGCCTGGGACAGCGCTCCGCTGCCCTTCATCAGCCAGGCCGCGGTGTCCGTGAAGGAGGCGCCGCCGCCGGTGAAGGTCTGGAAGCGGGTGTTCTCGTCGACGGTGATGGTGGTGCCGCTGCCGCCGCTGCCCGCCTGGAAGTTGACGGGTGTCTGCTGCTGGAGGCCGCGGGTGACATGTCGGCCGCCGGCGTCGTCCGTCGTGGTCAGCCAGACGTTCACCTGCTCGCCCGCGGCGTGCGCCGAGCCGGTCGTCAGACCGGTGAGTCCGGCGGTGGCCAGGGCCGATGCGAGCAGGATTCTGATCGTTCCGGTACGTCGTGCCATGGGCTGGGCCCTCTCCGGCGGTGGTGTGGGGGACGAGGCGTGAGTGAACTGCCACCGCGTACAGCCGTCAAGGGTTTGCGCATTCAGAGCCTGAACACACAACACCCCGCACCTGCCTGGAACTTGGGATTCGGCCGATCTCGGTGTGAAGTCTTGACGACAGGACCCGGTACGAGTTGACTCGCCGCGCACCACCGGTACCGGTTCCGGCACCGGTTCCAGACCTCGACGCGGAGGACCCGGAATGCCCGTCACCATCGCCGATGTCGCACGTGAGGCGGGCGTCAGTAAGACCACCGTGTCCCGCGTCCTGAACACCAAGGGCGAAGTCGACGCCGGCACGGCCGCCCGCGTTCGTGAAGTGATCGCAAGCCTCGGCTATGTGCCCAGCCTGGGGGCCGTCGGTCTGGCCCGCGGCAGCAGCCGTACGGTCGGCATGCTGACGCCCCCGCTCACCTGGCCCTGGATGGGCGAAGTACTCCAGGGAGTCGTGGACACCGTCGAGGCCGCCGGATACGGGCTGCTGCTCTTCACCTGCAACCGAGGCGCCGAGTCCGTCGAGCACTTCACCAGTCAGGTCTCCGCCCGCGCCTTCGACGGCCTCCTCGTCGTCGAACCCGAGAACACCCTCGACACCATCACCGCGATGCACCGCAAGGGACTCCCGGTCGTCCTGATCGACGACCGAGGCCACCACCCGGAGTTCCCGTCCGTCGCCACGACCAACCGCGAGGGCGGTGCGTCGGCCGCCGGCCATCTGCTGGCGGCGGGCCGCAGCCGCCCCCTGATCGTCACCGGCCGCCGGCACTTCGGCTGCGTACAGGACCGGCTCGAGGGGTTCCTCGAGGTCCTGCCGACCGAGCTGATCGCGGAGGGGGACTTCACCGAACTGTCGGGACGGCTCGCGGTCGAGCGGCAACTCGCCACGGGCAGGCACTTCGACTCGGTCTTCGCGCACAACGACCTCAGCGCTGCGGGGGCGCTGCGGGCGCTGCGTGCCGCGGGCCGGTCCGTGCCGGACGACATCGCCGTCGTCGGCTTCGACGACATCCCCATGGCCCAGCACACCGAGCCCCCGCTGACCACCGTCCGCCAGCCCATGCGGGAGATGGGCGAGACGGCGGCGCGGATGCTGCTGGCCCATCTCGGCGGCACGGTCGCTCCCCATGAACCCGTCATCCTGCCCACCGAGTTGATCGTCCGCCGATCCGCGCCGTCGTCATGACGACGGGCTTGTCGAGCCCGTCCGGCGATCGAGGACACGGCCGACAGGCCGTACAGGACCGCACGCAACCGTGACCCGCACTGAAGGAGCCGCAATGCCACGCCTCAGAGCCGGAACCAGAACCAGAGCCAGAGCCGGAGCCGGAACCAGAGCCGGAACCGCCGTGCTCGCCGCGACCGCCGTACTCACCGGCCTCCTCGCCGCAGCCGTTCCGAGCGCCGCCGCCGACGACCCCGCACCCGTCACCGTCGACGCCTTCGAGGGGGAGGTCCCCTTCGCCAACCCCCCGGCCGAGGGGATCTTCACCTGGGGCAGCGACGCCGACGACCAGCCCAAGCTGGAGTTCAAGGAGCGCGCCGACGCCCCCGAGGGCGCCAAGGTCCTCGAAGGCACCTACGACATCAGTGGCTGGGGCGGACTCACCCACGACTTCGCCTTCGACAAGCCCGCCCGCGACTGGACCGCGCACAAAGGCATCCGTTTCTGGTGGTTCGGCCAGAACACCGCCCCGCTGCCGCCCGGATCCGGCAAGCGGATCAACTTCGAGCTGAAGGACGGCGGCGCCAACGGCGAGGCCTCCGAGCTGTGGACCACGTCCTTCACCGACGACTGGGAGGGCTGGCACCTCGTCGAGATCCCCTTCGCCGACTTCGTCTACCGCGCCGACTACCAGCCGGTCGGCGGCATCGACCACATCCTCGGCCTCAACGAGATGTGGGGGTACGCGCTCACCCTGCCGACCGGCGCGCCCGGCAGGTTCGCCATGGACGGCGTGCAGCTGTACGGCAAGGCAGACCCGGCGTTGAAGGCAAACGTTGTCACCGACGCCGCCGTGTACCCGGTGGCCGAGGGCGGCACCGCACAGGTGAAGATCTCCGTCGCCACCACCGGATCCGGGCCGATCGACGAGCCCGTCACCGTGGCGTACACGACCGAGGGCGGCACCGCCGAAACGGGCACGGACTACACACCGGTCTCCGGCACGGTCACTTTCCCGGCCGGTTCTGCTTCCGGCACGTCCCGGACCGTCGCCGTGACCACGAAGAAGGACCGCACGGCCGAGTCCGCGGAGACGATCCCGCTGAAGCTCACGGTCACCGGCGCCAAGCCCCCGGCCGAGACCCCCCAGGTCGTCGTGGACGCCCACGGCCTGCCGTATCTCGACAAGCGCCTCCCGGTGAGGAAGCGCGTCGCCGACCTCCTCTCCCGGATGTCCCTCGCGGAGAAGGCCGGTCAGATGACCCAGGCCGAGCGCAACGCCCTCAAGTCGCAGGGCGACATCGCCGGTTACGGCCTCGGCTCGCTGCTCTCCGGCGGCGGCTCGGTGCCCACCCCCAACGCCCCCGAGGCATGGGCGAAGATGGTCGACGCCTACCAACTGCGCGCCCAGGCAACGCGGTTCCAGATCCCGCTGATCTACGGCGTGGACGCGGTGCACGGCCACAACAATGTCATCGGGTCGACGATCATGCCGCACAACATCGGCATCGGGGCCACCCGCGACCCGTCCGTCGCCGAGAAGGCCGGCGCGGTGACAGCGAAGGAAGTACGCGCCACCGGCATTCCATGGGACTTCGCGCCCTGTCTCTGCGTCACCCGCGACGAGCGCTGGGGCCGTTCCTACGAGGCCTTCGGCGAGGACCCGGCCCTGGTCACCGCCATGGAGACGGTGATCAAGGGCATGCAGGGCGCACCGTCGGGCAAGGACCTCGGCCGCAATGACAAGGTGCTGGCCACCGCCAAGCACTTCGTCGGCGACGGCGGTACGGAATTCGGCTCGTCCTCCACCGGCTCGTACACGATCGACCAGGGCATCACGAAGGTCACCCGGCAGGAGCTGGAAGCAGTGCACCTCGCGCCGTTCGCAGAGGCGGTGAAGCGCGGCACCGGCACGGTGATGCCCTCGTACTCCTCGCTGGACATCCTCGGCGACGACCAGGGCCCGGTGAAGATGCACGCCAGTGCGGAGATGATCAACGGTGTGCTGAAGGACCGTATGGGCTTCAAGGGCTTCGTCATCAGCGACTGGCAGGCGATCGACCAGATTCCCGGCGACTACCCGAGCGACGTCCGTACGTCCGTCAATGCCGGACTCGACATGATCATGGTTCCGACGAACTACCCGGACTTCCACAGGACCCTGCAGGACGAGGTCAACGCGGGCCGTGTCTCCGAGGCCCGGATCAATGACGCGGTGTCCCGGATCCTGACCCAGAAGTTCGCCCTGGGTCTCTTCGAGAAGCCGTACGCGGACACCTCCAACCTGCCGGAGATCGGCTCGGCCGCACACCGCGCCGTGGCGCGTGAGGCCGCAGCCAAGTCCCAGGTCCTGCTGAAGAACGACGGCGCTGTACTGCCGCTGAAGCCGACCCAGAAGGTGTACGTCGCCGGGTCCAACGCCGACGACCTCGGCAACCAGGCCGGCGGCTGGACCATCACCTGGCAGGGCTCCTCCGGAAAGATCACCACGGGTACGACCATCCTGGAAGGCATCAAGAAGGCCGCTCCCGACGCGGTCACCTACTCCAAGGACGCCTCCGCGCCCACCGACGGCCATGACGTCGGCGTGGTCGTGGTCGGCGAGACCCCGTACGCCGAGGGCGTCGGCGATGTCGGCAACGGCCACGACCTGGAGCTGAGCGCCGCCGACAAGGCCGCCGTCGACAAGGTCTGTGCCGCGATGAAGTGCGCCGTGCTGATCGTCTCCGGCCGCCCCCAGCTCATCGGCGACCGCCTCGGCGACATCGACGCCCTTGTCGCCTCCTGGCTCCCGGGCACGGAGGGCGACGGCGTCGCCGACGTCCTCTACGGCAGGAAGGCCTTCACCGGACAGCTCCCGGTCACCTGGCCGAAGTCCCAGGCGCAGCTGCCGATCAATGTCGGGGACAAGGCGTACGACCCGCAGTACCCGTACGGCTGGGGTCTGACCACGCTCAAGAAGCCGCCGACGGGCGGGGTGCTCACCCTCAAAGCGATCGCCGTCGCGGCAAGGATCCTTGAGGCGGCGGGCCGGGCGGACTCCCCGGAAGCCCGTGCGCTGGTCTCGCAGGCCCGCCTGATCGCCCAGGAGGGGATCGGCCAGCACATCACCGAGGCTTCGGCGAAGCCCTTCGCCGAAGCGGACCACCTTCTGCTGACCGGGGACCTGACGGGGGCGGTGGCGAAGCTGACGCTGGCGTACAAATTCAGCCCCTCCGGCGTTTGAGGAGCGGGGTCTGGGGCGGAGCCCCAGTTACGGGAAGGGGCGGGTAGGGGAAGGGCCCACCGCAGGCGTAAGGCTCCGCGCTTGTCCCGATTCGCGCCTATTCAGGTAGCGTCGACAGTATGAAGACCAGGCTGTTCACCGCAGTGTCCGGTCTGCTCCTTGCGTTCTCGGCGACCGCCCTCGTGGCGGCGCCGGGAGCACAGGCGGCCACCGGCCCCGAAACCGTGGCCGCGGCGCTGAAGAAGGGCCCCGTCTACGTGGACCCACGCGTCTCCGGCCAGCTGTCCAAGGCCGACGCAAACGCCCTCGCCAAGAAGATCAAGGACGCGGACAAGCCGGTCTTCGTGGCCGTCCTGCCCAACAGCGCGGAGTTCCCGCCGGGCTCGGTCCTGCGGAACATCCGTACCGAGACCGGTGTCACCGGCGTGTACGCGATCCGCCTCGGCAACGGATTCAACGCGGGCGCGGACCGCAGCGTCATGAGCAACCAGGCCGTACGGAACCTGGTCACGGCGGTCAAGACGCCCCCGGGCGCCGACGCCGTCACCCAGCTGAACAACTTTGTCGACCAGGCCCTGCCCCAGGCACGCGGCAGCGCCCCCTCCTCCTGGGGCGCGAGCCCCGACCAGGGCTCGAACATGGGCTCCCTGATCACGCTCGGCGTGGTCCTGGTCGCCGGCGGCGCGGGCGCCTACACCGTCGTCCGACGCAACCGCCGGAAGAAGGCCGAGGAGGAGCGGGCCGCCCTCGACAAGCTCCGTGTGGTCGTCGACGAGGACATCACGGCTTTCGGCGAGGAGCTGGACCGACTCGACTTCCACCCCTCGGAGAAGGGCGCGACCGATGCGATGCGCGCCGACTACGAGCGCGCACTCGACTCGTACGACAAATCGAAGTCGCTGATGGGAGCCGCGGAGCATCCCGGTGATGTACGCGGAGTCACCCAGGCCCTGGACGACGGCCGGTACTCGCTGGCGGTCCTGGACGCACGTCGTATGGGTGTGGCGGTGCCGGAGCGCCGGGCGCCGTGCTTCTTCGACCCGCGCCACGGCCCCTCGGTCGCCGACGCCTCCTGGACGCCGGCCGGCGCAGCCACCCGTGAGGTCCCGGTGTGTGCCGCCGACGCCGCCCGTCTCGAGGACGGCGAGGACCCGATGGCCCGCACGGTCGAGACGGATTCCGGCCGCCGCCCGTACTGGGAGGCGGGACCGGCGTACGGCCCCTGGGCCGGCGGCTACTTCGGCGGCGGAATCCTGCCCGGCCTGCTGGTGGGCACGCTGCTCGGCAACATGCTCTCCACACCGGCCTACGCGGCCGACTACGGCGGCGGGGACTTCAGCGGCGGCGACTACTCGGGCGCCGACTTCAACTCCTCCGACTTCGGCGGCGGCGACTTCGGGGGTGGAGGCGGCTTCGACGGTGGTGGTGGCGGGTTCGACGGGGGCGGCGGCTTCTAGCGCCCTGGCATGCTCAGCGGCACGGTCCCTCCAGGGGCCGTGCCGGTGCCATGCTGGAAGTGAGCCACGGAGGTCGCGATGGGGTTCTATGCCCAGCGAATCGTGCCGCGGATCGTCGACGTCGCCTGCGGGACGAAGCTGGTCGCACCGCTACGACGCCGAGTCTGCGAGGGCCTGCAGGGTGAAGTGATCGAGATCGGATTCGGTTCGGGGCACAACGTCCCCTTCTACCCGGCGGCCGTCACCGGCGTGACCGCGGTCGAGCCGTCCGATGTCGGATGGCAACTCGCCGGGGAACGCATCAGGGCGGCAACCGTCCCGGTGCAGCGCGCCGGTCTGGACGGCCAGGCGTTGCCCTTCGAGGACGACAGCTTTGACGCCGCTCTCTCCACCTGGACGCTCTGCACCATCCCCGATGCAGGGGCCGCTCTGCGTGAGGTGCGGCGCGTCCTCAAGCCCGGCGGGACTCTGCATTTTCTCGAACACGGGCTGGCCCCGGAAGAGGACGAGAACGTGCGCCGCTGGCAACGGCGGCTCGAACCACTGAACAAGCGGATCTTCGCCGGATGTCACCTCACCCGGCCGACCGTCGACATGCTGGCGGCCGCAGGGTTCACGATTACCGAACTCGACGTCTTCTACGAGAAGGGCGCACCGAAGCCCATGGGCGCCGACTCCCTCGGTATCGCCCTGTCGCCCTAGTCAGCGCTCGGCGACGAAGGTCGCCCAGGCGGCCGGAGCGACGGTGAGAACGGGGCCGGTGGGGTTCTTGGAGTCGCGGATGTGGACGGCGAGGGGGTGGGTGGCGACTTCGACGCAGGCGCCGCCCTCGTCACCGCTGTAGCTCGACTTCTGCCAGTCGTAGGCGACTTCGACGCAGGCGCCGCCTTCGCTGCCGCTGTAGCTGGACTTGAACCAGATCAGTACTGCGGGATTCATTACTCTCCTGCCAGATCGTCCAGCAGACCCATGCTCTCCTCGGGGGTGAGGGCCTGTGATCGCAGCATCCCATATTTCTGCTGGAGGACACTGACCTCGTCGGCGTCATCGACGAGGAAGCTGACCCGTTGCCCCTCCATATAGGCCAGTTGATCGTGTTCGGGGGTCTCCAGCAGAACCATGGGGCCGTTAAGCCCAGCGTGCTTCTCCCGTGCAGTCGGCATGATCTGCAGTCCCAGGAAAGGGAGTTCAGCGCAACGCCGCAGATGGCGGATCTGCTCCCGCAGCACCTCCCGGCCGCCGATGGGCCGATGCAGGATGACCTCCTCGATAAGGAAGTTCATCATCGGAGGCCACGGCTTTCGGTCGAAGACCTTCTGCCGATCGAGTCGTGCCGAGAGCCGCTCCTCGGCGTCCTCTGTCCTGATCGGTGGATAGAGGCAGGAGAAGACGGATTGGGCGTAGTCCTCGGTCTGCAACAGACCCGGAACCACCTGGTTCTCGTACCAGAGCAGGGTCAGCGCCTCCTGCTCGTGGTCGATGAAGTCCTGCGCGAACGCCGGATACCGCTCCCGCTCCGGCACCTTGTCCACCGCAGTCTGCAACGCCCTCTTCGTGTCGAGCAGTTCATCGAGCGCGATCGCGAGATCCAGCTTGAGCGCCCTGCGCCCCTGCTCGATCGAGGCGATCGTGTCCTCGCCCACGCAGAACTGCGTCGCCAGCTCGGCCTGGGTCATCCGGGCCGCCTTGCGGAAGGTCGCGAGCTGGGCGCCGATCACATGCCAAGAGGTGATCCTCTTGGTCCTTCTGGCTGGGTGCATGCGCTCCCCCTTCCCGTCGCGGGACGCGTACGACCCGTCACGAGTCGTACAACTCGGCTGTACGACCTGACGCACTGATCCATAGTAGTGACTCCCTGTGACAGTGGCCGCATGAACGACGAACCCCAACTTCCGTACTTCCGCGAGGCGTTCTACCGCCGGGACCGCCGGTCCGTCTCCGCGGCCAGGGAGTTCACCCGGCAGGCGCTGACCGACTGGGCCACGGCCGACAGGGCGGACGACGTATTGCTCTGCGTGAGTGAGCTGGCCACCAACGCGCTGATGCACGGTGTGCCGCCGGGCCGCGGCTTCCGGCTGCACCTGTTCCTGCATGCGGACGGCGTCCTGCGCGTCGAGCTCCACGACAGCGGCGACGGGTGCGTACGGCTGTCGCCGCCGCACCCGGACGACGAGGGCGGCCGCGGCCTCCTCCTCGTCGCGGCGCTGGCGGACAAGTGGGGAGTGGGTGAGCGCAGCCCGGGCAAGACGGTGTGGTGCGAGTTCGCCCTGGTGGCGGATCCATCTCAAATCCGCTACAGAAAGTCGCAAATCGCTACGCTGGGTAATTGATTATGATCGTCTTTCTGTGTTTCCTCGTGCCCATGCGCAAGAGAACGAGGCTCACAGCCTTCGCGGCGGCCGCCCTCACCGCTGCCTTGGTGGCGGCCGGACTCATGTCCGCGTCTTCCCAGTCCGCCCAGGCGTCCGACGAGCACGCCGCCCCCGCCACCCTGTACCGCTCGGCGAATGCCGTGCCGGGTCGCTACATCGTGACCCTCGGCAAGGGCGTCGACTCGGAGTCGATGACGGGCCTGGCCGGCGTGGAGCCGCTGTTCACCTACACATCGGCGATGCGCGGATTCGCCGCCGCGCTCAGCCCGCTTCAGCTCGACCAAGTGCGCTCCACCCCCGGGGTCGTGGCGGTCGAGGAGGACGCCGCGGTCTCGGTGCTGGGATCCACGGGCAGCCACACCCGGGCAGCGGCCCTGTCGGCCGCGGCCTTGTCGGCACCGGCGTCCTGGGGCCTGGACCGTATCGATCAGCACAACCTGCCGCTCGACAACAGTTTCACCCCGAAGAGCAGCGGCCGGGGCGCCACCGCCTACATCCTCGACACCGGCATCGACTTCGACCACACCGAGTTCGGCGGCCGCGCCAAGCTCGGCTACGACTCCGTCGGAGACGGATGGGAAGGGCGGGACTGCCACGGCCACGGCACCCATGTCGCGGGCACGGTCGCAGGCAAGACGTACGGCGTGGCGCGCGCGGCCTCCCTCGTCAGCATCCGGGTCCTCGACTGCCTGGGCTCGGGCACCTGGTCGAGTGTTATCGCCGGACTGGACTGGGTGGCCGCCCACGCCAAGCATCCGGCCGTCCTCAACGCCTCCATCGGCGGTGAGAAGTCGGTCGCGGTGAACAAGGCCGTCACCGCCGTCTCGGACAGCGGTGTCCTCCCGATCGTCGCGGCGGGCAACGAATCCGCGGACGCCTGCGACGTCTCGCCCGCGTCCGCGGACCGCGTGGTGGCCGTCGGCGCGAGTGACCGCGACGACGACGAGACCGACTTCTCCAACTTCGGCGAGTGCCTGTCGCTCTACGCGCCCGGCGTCGACATCGTCTCGGCCAACTTCTTCGGTGGCAGCGTCGCCCTGACGGGCACGTCCATGGCCTCTCCCCATGTCGCCGGCGTCGCGGCTCTCTACGCGGCGAAGCACCCGAAGGCACTCCCGAAGCAACTGGCCGCCTGGCTCGAGGACGGGTCCACCAAGGACGTTCTCGGCAACGCCGGCGAAGGCTCGCCCAACCGGCTCCTCTACACCAACGGTCTCTGAAGCGAACCAGACATGACCGAGCGCCCGCCCGGCCGTGGGGACGGCAGGACGGGCGCGCTCGTGTGGCAGGCAGACCGGTCGGGTCCGCGCGGTCGGGCCTACGGGGTCAGACCTGCGGCGCGGCCTTGATCGCCGAGATGTCGAAGGTGAGCTTGACCTTGTCGCTGACCATCACGCCGCCGGTCTCCAGCGCCGCGTTCCAGGTCAGGCCCCAGTCGGAGCGGAGGATCTCGGCGCTGCCCTCGAAGCCGACGCGCTCGTTGCCGTACACATCGGTGGCGGAGCCGTTGAACTCCAGGTCGATGGCGAGCGGGCGCGTGACGTCCTTGATCGTCAGGTCACCGGTGATGCGGTACGAGTCGCCGCCGAGCTGCTCCGCCTGCGTCGAACGGAAGGTCATCAGCGGGTACTTCTCCGCCTCGAAGAAGTCGCCGCTGCGCAGGTGGCCGTCGCGGTCGGCGATCCCGGTGTCGATGCTGGTGATCTTGACGTCGATCTCGGCGGTGGAGTGGTGGGGGTCGGTGCCGTTCAGCTGCAGGCTGCCGGAGAAGTCGCCGAACGAGCCGCGGACATTGGTGACCATGGCGTGGCGCACCGTGAAGCCGATGCTGCTGTGGGCGGGGTCGATGCTGTACTCGCCGGTCAGAGCGGCGAGCGCCGGGTCCACCACGGTGGTGGCGGTCGCGGTGGTGGTGGTGTCGGTCTTGCGGTTGAAGAGACCCATGACGCACTCCTTGGGGGACGTGGTGGCGTGTTGTTTAAGGTTCAACGACACCAACAGTAGACCTATTCCGTTCAAAGTTCAACATCTTCTCGAGAGGTTCACTCCACCGACGCGGCAGCCCTCTGGCGGACGCGCGTAGATCTCGGGCACCATCTCCCTGCGCCACCTGCACAGCCGTCCCACCGGAGAGCACGGTCACAACGGTCATCAGCAGGAGGGATCCCCCGCCATGAAAGTCCGCTCCGCTCTGAGCGCACTCGCGCTCCTCTCAGGTGCGCTCTTCGCGCCCGGATTCGGTGTCATCAGCGGCGCGACCGAAGCGAACGCCGCCACCAAGATCAGCCATGCCACGGCGACCTCGATGTTCCGCTCGTCCGGGATCACCTGGTCCTCGTCGGGCGGCTGCTCCGACCGCAACAATCCGACGTGTACGTCCTTCGAGCAGCTCAACCTCGCGACGGCGAAGGGAGCGCAGACCCTCAAGAGCGCGACCGGCTGTGCGCTCAACATCACCGGCGGCACCGAGACCGGGCACGCGGGTGGTACGTACTCGCACTGGAACGGCTACAAGCTCGACTACGCCAAGTCGACCTGCGTCACGAACTACATCAAGAACACCTTCAGCTACATCGGCGCGCGTCCTGGTGACGGCGCCCCGCAGTGGAGGTCCGGCTCCGGGAACGTCTACGCGGACGAGGGCAGCCACTGGGACGTCATCTACTACAACTGCGGCGGCTGCTGAACTGGGGATTCGCCCGGGCGGGTGTCCGGCCGTCCCCCCATGGCGGCCGGACACCCGCACCTTCCCGTAACCGGGGCTGCGCCCGATGTCTCGTACGTCCTTCGGGCGTTGTCCTCAATCGCCGGACGGCCTCTTTCCGCCGGTCGGCCCGAACCTCCGGGCCGACCGGCGGGAAAACCAGCCCTGTCGGCGATTGAGGCGCGGGGTTCGGGGCGGAGCCCCGACGGGGACCCGAGTCGTCAGGAACCGACCGTCAGCGTGAAGCGCCGCGGGTTGCCGTCGAACGCCGCGCCGGAGACATCCGGCTGGCCGTCCGGACGGACGTCGTCGTACGGGAAGGCGTAGCCGATCGGGGTGTTGGCGTGCAGCACGCGCGACCAGTGGTTGGTGGCCGGATCCTGGTAGTAGTCGGCCGAGGTTGCGCTGTTCGGCTGGTCGGGGTGGGTCAGCAGGGTCGTCCGGTTGAAGCCCGCGGCGAGCCTGGCCAGCAGGCCCTTCTTGTCGTCCGGGTCACCGGGGTTGTTGGCGAACGGGCCGTGATTGCAGGTGAAGATGTCCTTCGAGGTCGGCTTGGCGAAGGTGTGGCCGCCGGTGAAGGTCATGACGTCGCCGTTGACGCGCCCGGTGCGTACGCCCCGCCCGCCCTGCAGATCGATCCGCAGATCGGTCGAGCGGTACTTCTGCCAGACCTGGTTGATGTAGTTGTCGAAGACGTTCCGGAAGGGCATCTCCGCCGGGCGGTCGAAGAACGGAGCCATCAGGTTCTGCGGTGAGATCACCCGCAGCACCTGGCCGTCGGAGCCGCGGATGACCAGCTTGTCCCAGGGCTGGCCGTCGCGGCCCGCCTGGGCGACAAGGCCGTCGGCGATCTTCTGCAGCGCGCCGTTCGGGAGAGCCGCGACCTTGTGGGTGGCATCGCCGGTCAGCGTGAGACCGATCGGGAGTGCGGTCACCAGGTCGACATAGCTGATGTTGGCGTACAGCTGCGTCGGGTTGAAGGTGAACTCCGCGAAGGACCAGGTGCGGCCGTAGTTGGCGTCGGCGGGGGTCGCGAAAGCCGGCTCGACCAGGGCAGGGCCGGGGTTGACGAAGAAGTTGAGCTTGTTGTCGCGTACGAAGTAGACGCGGGCGCCGAACATCTGCGGCAGGGTCAGCACCACCGGGCCCGCACCGGCCGGCCGCAGCGGGATGGCGCAGTCGACGGGGAGCGGGGTCTGCGGCGCGGACGGGGACTCGGGGTAGTAGACACCGCCGCCCGGACGGAGCAGCACCCAGCGTCCGGTGCCCTGCTCATGGCCGGTGACGTACGCGTTGACCGTGCCGGGCAACGACTTGTTCTCCACGGCCAGTTCGCAGGTGGAGGGCGCGGCCTTGGCGTGCGGGCTGAGAGCGCTTCCCCAGGTCGGGTAGGTGAGCGCTGTCGCGGCAGCAGCGGTGCCGGAAAGGAACATTCGGCGGGATATCACGGATGAACTCCTGTACTCGTGGGGGGTGTCCACCACTCTCGCCATGGCCGGGACGGGCGTCAATAGTTGTGACTGAGAGCGCTCTCAAAATCTTGGCCGATTCATAAGTTGACGCTGCCGTGGGCGACTTGGACTAACGCGCCGGGGTTGTTGGACTACTGGTCGCCTCGGCGCACGACTTCGTTGACGGTCGTGAGAGCGGAGGACTACGCAGTCCCCATGCCACGAAGACTCCATGCGGCGTGCGCGCTCGTCGCCGCCTCATCCGCCGTGTTCGCCCTGGCCGGGCCCGCACTCCCGGCCGCCGCTGTCCCCGCGGCGGCGACGGCCGCGGCCGAGGACGAAGCCCCCGTCGTCATCGGCTCCGCCCAGCTCTCGGTCGCCGTAGCCAAGGACTTCCCGAGGGTGGTCTCGTACACCGACCGTGCCGGCGGAGCCGAGCTTCTCGGGAGTACGGCTCCGGTGACCGCGGTCACCCTCAACGGCAAGGCGTACACCGTGCGGTTGAAGGGCGAGCCCGCCGTCACGGCGTCGAGCGCCGCCTACACCCTCGCCTTCGCCGATCTGCCCGGCGTCGAGATCGACGCGACGCTCTCCGTCTCCGGCCGGACCACTGCGTTCAAGGTCACCGCCGTCCGGGACACCGAGGCCTTCCGCGTCGGCACCATGGACATCCCCGGCCATGATCTGGTCTCGGTCGGCAGTACGGACGCCGGCGCCGAGACCGCCTTCACCCGGCTCGACCCGGACTCGACGAGGACCGCCGACGTCTTCGGCAAGGTGACGGCGGAGACGGCGCCGGACCCCGCACCGGTCGGGGCCTCGTACGCACTGGTCAACACGGGACGGCTGGCCGCGGCCGTCGAGTCCAACTCCAGCTACGACAAGCCGGGCGGCGCGACCCGTGGCGACGACGCCCGCTTCTGGCACCAGGCCCGCAAGGCAGCCGACGGCACCACGCGCGTCGGCGTATGGTCCGGACAGTGGACCTACCGGGGGAGTGGCGCTGCGCGCCCGGAGAGCGGCAAGGACCTCCCCTGGGCGAGGGTCGTCGTCACGCCCGACGCCAACGGCGACCACAAGGTCGACTGGCAGGACGGCGCGGTCGCCTTCCGCGCGATCGGGGTCAAGGCGCCGGGCAGCGGGCAGACGCCCGACCGCGTGATCACGCATATCCCCTTCAACTTCGCCAGCCAGGCCACGCACCCCTTCCTGCGGACCCTCGACGACGTCAAGCGGATCTCGCTCGCCACGGACGGACTGGGGCAGCTGGCGGTGCTCAAGGGGTACGGCTCCGAGGGCCACGACTCGGCGCACCCGGACTACGGCGGCAACTACAACAAGCGCGCCGGCGGCCTCACGGACCTCAATACGCTGCTCAAGGACGGCAAGAAGTGGGGCGCGACCTTCGGCGTGCATGTGAACGCCACCGAGTCGTACCCCGAGGCGCACCACTTCAGCGAGAGCCTCGTCGACAAGACCAAACCCGGCTGGAACTGGCTGAACCAGAGCTACTACATCGACCAGCGCCGGGACATCAACAGCGGTGATCTGGCGCGCAGATTCCAGCAGTTGCGGAACGAGACCGACCGCAATCTCTCCTTCCTCTACATCGACGTCTACTACACCCACGGCTGGATCGCCGACAGGACGATGCAGGCCGTGCAGGCGCAGGGCTGGAACGTCGGCACCGAGTGGGCCGACAAGTTCGAGCGGGCCTCGCTCTGGTCGCACTGGGCCAATGACCTGGACTACGGCGGGCCCACCAACAAGGGCCTCAACTCGCAGATCATCCGGTTCATCCGCAACGGTGAGAAGGACGTCTGGAACAACCATCCGGTCCTGGGCCAGACGGCCCTCGAGGACTTCGAGGGCTGGACCGGCGAGACCGACTGGAACGCCTTCTACGGCAATGTCTGGCAGCGTGATCTGCCCGCCAAGTACCTCCAGCATGAGCGGATCACCCGCTGGACCGGCAATGACCTGGCGTTCACGGGCGGCCTGCGCGGCACGGTCGAGGACGGCCGCCGCACGTTCTACGACCACGGCCGCAAGGTCCTGGACGGCGACCGCTATCTGCTGCCGTGGGACGGCGGCAAGAAGCTGTACCACTACAACAAGGCCGGTGGCAGCAGCAGTTGGGCCGTGACCGGCGCGGCGTCGTACACCGTGTACAAGCTGACCGACAACGGGCGTGTGAAGACCGGCACCGTACGGCCCGTGGACGGTCGGATCACGCTGACCGCGGCCGCAGGACAGCCGTACGTCCTCTACCCGGACCGCGCGCCCGCCCCGCGGGACCCGCAGTGGGGCCAGGGCGGCCCGGTCGCCGACCCAGGCTTCAACGACGCCGGGACGGCCGCCTGGACCAAGCGGGGCACGGTCGCCCGCCACACCGACGACCAGGGCCGCAACAGCGGCGTACTGAGCGGCAGCGGCACTGCCTCCGTCTCCCAGCGGCTGACCGGACTCACGCCGGGCGCCCGCTACACCGCGTCCGCCTGGATCGAGGTCCAGCCGGGCAAGGAGCGCCGTACGACCCTGTCCGCCGGTGGCGCGTCCGTGGCCGTCGAACGCTCGACCGCGAAGGACCAGGTCGCCGCCTCCGACCGGCACGGCACCTACTTCCAGCGCGCCAAGGTGAACTTCACCGCGCCGCGCGGTTCCGCCGCCACTCTCAGGATCGAGGCGGCGGGCGGCAGTACGGCGACCGTTCGCGTCGACGACATACGCGTGGTCAGGAACGCTCCGGCGGCCGGACCGGGCACGGTCGCGTACGAGGACTTCGAGGCTGTCGACCAGGGCTGGGGCCCCTTCCTCAAAGGCGACGCGGGCGGCGTCACCGACCCGCGCACGCACATCGCGCAGAAGCACGCGCCGTACACCCAGGCCGGCTGGAACGGAAAGCTCGTCGACGACGTGCTGAGCGGCGCGGAGTCCCTCAAGTCCCACGAGGAGAACGCCGGTCTCGTCTACCGCACCGCGCCCTGGACCGTCCCGATGAGGAACGGGCACAGCTACCGGGTGGAGTACGACTACCAGTCGAGCCACGCGGGCGCGTACGAGTGGGTCACCGGCTACGACCGGATCGGCGCCGACGGGGTCCCGGCCTCCGTCGAGACCCGCCGTACACCGATCGGACAGCAGGGGGCACCTCCCAGCGGTAGCCGGGGGAAGGCCACGGGCCACTTCACCGAGACCGTCACGGCGGGCTGTGGCGACACCTGGACCGGGCTGCGCAAGCGCGGCGACGCCCCGGACGGGGCGGACTTCGTCCTCGACGGCTTCACCGTGACCGACCTCGGTCCGGCCGCCGAGCAGGCGGCGTGCGGGACGCTCACCGTCGAACCGGCCGCCGAGACGCTGGAACCCGGCCGGAAGAACGAGGTCAAGGCCACGTTCACCAACTACGAGGCGCAGCCCGCGACCGGTGTCGCACTGAGCCTCGCACTGCCCGAGGGCTGGACGGCCGAGCCCGCGGGCCCGGTCTCCGCCGACTCGGTGGCGCCCGGAGCCAAGGCCACCGGCAGCTGGCAGGTCACACCGCCGGCGGACGCCAAGTACCAGACGTACACGCTCGGTTCGCAGGCTTCGTACACGGTCGGCGGTACGGCGCGGAAGCTCGGCGCGGAGACGTCCGTACGCACCCTTCCGCCGCCGCCCACCGCGGATGTCTGGGCGAGCGACATCGACTGGACGGCCGCGGAGAACGGCTGGGGCCCGGTCGAGCGCGATCTGTCCAACGGCGAGACGGGGACGGGCGACGGCAGCCCGCTGAGGATCGGTGGAGTGGCGTACGCCAAGGGCCTCGGCTCGCACGCACCGGCGAAGGTCCGCTACTACCTGGGCGGGAAGTGCACCTCCTTCACCGCGGAGGTGGGCGTGGACGATGTCCAGACGGCGCGCGGCAGCGTGCAGTTCAGCGTGCTTGCCGACGGTGCCGAGAAGGTGAGGTCGCGGTCCTGAAGGCCGCCGACGCCGCCTGGTCGCTCACCGCGGACCTCACCGGAGCGTCCTATGCCGACCTGGTCGTCGGCGACGGCGGCGACGGGAACGGCAATGACCACGCCGACTGGGGGAGTGCGCGCTTCCGGTGCGGTAGGTAACCGAGGCGCACCGCGGGCCGGCTCCTTCAGCCTCGCCGGCGGTTGAGGCACGGGTTCCGGGGCGGAGCCACGGCGTGTCCCTTGAGCGGCGCTTGTCCCTCGTGTGGAATACGGAAACCGAGGGGCAAGCGCTTTCCATCTCGCTTGTCATGCCCATTGAACGCGGGGAGAAGTGCGTGCTAGACCAACGGGCAACCGGTCTACGCCACTTCCGCTCCGGAGGCTCTCGTGCCGCTGCCGCCCGCATGGTCCCGCCGAATGTTTCTCGCCACCGCCGGAGCAAGCGCTCTTGCCTTCACCTCTCCGGGACATGCGATGGCCGACGAGTACGACGACGAGTACGACGACGAGTACGAAACCCTGCGGCTGCGCTGGCTGGAGATCGGCCTCGGCACCGGCTACGACCCGACCGCCGAGCCGTACGCCTCCCGCCTCGCCGAGACCGGAAGGCTCGCCGCCGGATTCCGCGCCTCCATGGCCCCCACCGACACCTCGCTGTGGCCCGGCTACCGCTTCGACCCGCCCTCCGGCATCACCCAGAGCTACAGCCGCCTGTGGACCATGACCCAGGCGTACGCGCAGCAGGGCACCGGCCTCACCGGCGACGCCGGGCTCCTCGCCGACATCATCCGCGGGCTCGACCATCTCGCCGCGAGGATCTACAACCCCTCCACCACCCGCTACGGCAACTGGTGGGAGTGGCAGATCGGCAGCCCCCGCCTCCTCATGGACATCGTCGCCGTCCTCCACGACCGGCTCACCGAGACCCGGCGGGCGCAGGCCTTCGCCGCCGTCGACCACTTCATCCCCGACGCCGTGCTCGGTGACTACACCGGCACATCCACCGGCGCCAACCGCGTCGACCTCTGCCGCTCCGTCACCCTGCGCGGTGTCCTCGGCAGAGCCCCCGGGAAGATCGCGCTGGCCCGCGAAGCCCTCTCGCCCGTCTTCCCTTACGTCACCAAGGGCGACGGCCTCTACGCCGACGGCTCGTTCGTCCAGCACACCTGGGTCGCCTACTCCGGGACGTACGGACAGGTGATGCTCGACGGCCTCGGCCGCCTCTTCGCACTGCTCGCCGGCTCGACCTGGGCCGTCACCGACCCGAACCGGCAGATCATCCTGGACAGCGTCGAGCACGCGTACGCGCCACTGATCTACAACGGGCTGATGATGGACAGCGTCAACGGCCGTGCCGTCAGCCGGGGTTACCTCAAGAGCGACGAGCGCAGGATCATGCGCAGCGACCACTTCCACGGGCAGGGGCTGATCGCCGCCATCGCGCTCCTCGCGGGCGGCGCCTCCGCCGCCGAGCGGGACCGCTGGCACGCCCGGATCAAGGGCTGGATCGAACGGGACACCACCACGCCGATCCTCACCGGCCGGCAGTTCGGCGTCGCCGACCTCTCCCGGCTCTATGCGGTCGCCGCCGCACCCGTGCCCGCCGCGCCCGAGCCGGTCGGCCATCAGCTCTTCGCCGCGATGGACCGGGCCGTGCACCGCCGGCCCGGCTGGGCCGCGAACATCTCCATGGCCTCGGAGCGGATCGCGTACTACGAGTGCGGCAACGGCGAGAATCCGCGCGGCTGGCACACCGGCGCCGGAATGCTCTACTGGTGGCCGGGCGAGGCGGCGGGGGACCAGTACACCAACTGGTTCTGGCCCACCGTCGACCCTTACCGGCTGCCCGGAACGACCGTGTCGACCAAGCGACTTGCCGACCGGGCGGGCGGCGAGTGGGGCGAGCCCAAGCCCGCCGCGAGATGGGTGGGCGGCGCGAGCGACGGCGAGTTCGCGGCCGTCGGCCAGCATCTGCTCGGCCTCGGCTCCACCCTCCGGGCCCGTAAGTCCTGGTTCTGCGTCGCCGACGCGGTCGTCTGCCTCGGCGCGGGCATCTCGAGCACCGACGGAGTGCCCGTCGAGACGGTCGTGGACAACCGCAACCTCGGCGCCGACGGTACGAACGACTTCACGGCCGGGCGCGGCTGGGCACATCTCGAAGGCCACGGCGGCTGGATCTTCCCGGACGGTACGAAGCCGCTGCGCACCCTGCGCGAGGACCGGACCGGCGCCTGGAGCGACATCAACACCACCAGCTCCACCGAGCGCGTCACCCGCCGCTACCAGACCCTCTGGCTCGACCACGGCACCGACCCGGCGGACGCTTCGTACGTGTATCTGCTGATGCCCGGCGCGAGCTGCCGCACCCTCGCCGCCCGCGCCCGGGACGAGTACTGGCTGGAGATCCTCGCCAACACCAGGGCGTGCCAGGCCGTGTCCGTCCGCTCCCTGGGACTGACCGCGGCGAACTTCTGGCAGCCCGGTACGGTGGGCCGGCTCACTTCAACGGCCGAGGCGAGTGCCCTCGTACGGAGTAATCGCCGCACCGCAACCCTCCACATCAGTGAGCCGCCGCGTACCGGAGCGCCTGTGGAGATCACCTGGAATCATCCCGTGCGCAAGGTGACCAGCAAGGACGCGTCCGTCGAAGTGCTCGCCACCGGCCCGTCGCTGCGGCTGCGGATCGCTGCCGGGACTGCCGGAGCCACCCAGCACTGTGAGGTGGCTCTCAGGTGAACGGCTTGTTGAACCTCCACAAAGCTTGGAGGCCCTGAGCTGGTAGTTGGGCTGCAGTGCGAAATGGTTCTGTTCAAGGCCGACAGGAGATGGCTCCGGAGACTGTACGGAGTCGACGGCAGGGTTTTCTTGGTCGGATCCGTAGGGTCGATGCATGACCGTTTTGGACGAGACCTCCAGCGAGCCGAGCGACGCGCGTGGGCGTGTGGCCGAGCTGCACGATCTGCGCGAGCAGGCCCGGAGCGGGCCGAGCGAGCGTGCCACCCAGGCGCAGCATGCCAAGGGCAAGCTGACCGCCCGTGAGCGCATCGCGCTGTTGCTGGACGAGGGTTCGTTCAGGGAGGTCGAGCAGCTGCGCCGGCACCGGGCGACCGGCTTCGGCCTGGAGGCCAAGAAGCCGTACACCGACGGTGTCATCACCGGCTGGGGCACGGTCGAGGGCCGGACGGTCTTTGTCTACGCGCACGACTTCCGGATCTTCGGCGGCGCGCTGGGCGAGGCCCACGCCACGAAGATCCACAAGATCATGGACATGGCGATCTCGGCCGGTGCGCCGCTGGTCTCGCTGAACGACGGCGCCGGCGCCCGTATCCAGGAGGGCGTCTCGGCGCTGGCCGGCTACGGCGGCATCTTCCAGCGCAACACCCGCGCGTCCGGTGTCATCCCGCAGATCAGCGTGATGCTCGGCCCGTGCGCGGGCGGCGCGGCGTACTCGCCGGCGCTGACGGACTTCGTGTTCATGGTCCGTGAGACCTCGCAGATGTTCATCACCGGACCGGATGTGGTCAAGGCCGTCACCGGTGAGGAGATCACGCAGAACGGGCTCGGCGGCGCGGATGTGCACGCCGAGACCTCCGGCGTCGCGCACTTCGCGTACGACGACGAGGAGACCTGCATCGCGGAGGTCCGCTACCTGCTGGCGATGCTCCCCTCCAACAACCGCGAGAACCCACCGGTCGCACACGCCGAGGACCCCGCCGACCGGCGCTCCGACGTACTCCTGGACCTCGTACCGGCGGACGGAAACCGCCCGTACGACATGCACAAGGTGATCGAGGAGCTCGTCGACGACGGCGACTACCTCGAGATCCACGAGCGCTGGGCCCGCAACATCATCTGCGCACTGGCCCGTCTCGACGGCCAGGTGGTCGGCATCGTCGCCAACCAGCCGCAGACCCTGGCCGGTGTCCTGGACATCGAGGCCTCCGAGAAGGCGGCGCGCTTCGTGCAGATGTGCGACGCCTTCAACATCCCGATCATCACCCTTTTGGACGTCCCCGGCTTCCTGCCGGGCGTCGACCAGGAGCACGGTGGAATCATCAGGCACGGCGCGAAGCTGCTGTACGCGTACTGCAACGCGACGGTGCCGAGGATCTCGCTGATCCTGCGCAAGGCGTACGGCGGTGCCTACATCGTCATGGACTCCCAGTCCATCGGCGCGGACCTCACCTACGCCTGGCCGACCAACGAGATCGCGGTGATGGGCGCCGAAGGTGCCGCCAATGTCATCTTCCGCAGGCAGATCGCCGAAGCCGAGGACCCCGAGGCCATGCGGGTGCGCATGGTCAAGGAGTACAAGGCAGAGCTGATGCACCCCTACTACGCCGCGGAGCGCGGCCTGGTCGACGACGTCATCGACCCGTCCGAGACGCGCGAGGTGCTGATCGCATCCCTCGCCATGCTCCGCACCAAGCACGCCGACCTGCCGTCGCGCAAGCACGGCAACCCCCCGCAGTAACCCTGCGAAGAGTCTGGAGCCCGAACAGCCATGAGCACTCCTGCAGAGGCCTCTGCGTCCTCCTCCCTGCTGCGCGTGGAGAAGGGTCAAGCCGACCCCGAGGAGCTGGCCGCGATCACCGCGGTGCTGCTCGCCCGCGCGGCGTCCCAGCCCGACGCTGTCCCGACCCACCGTGGCCGCTCCGCGGCCGGCTGGCGCCGCCTGGAGCGCCAGTCCGGCTTCCGTACGGCCCACAGCTGGCAGGGCTGATCCAGCCCCCGCCGCGTACGAAGACCCCAGTGCCTGTGCGGGTGCTGGGGTCTTTTTTGTTCCCCCTACCCGCCCCTTCGCGTAACTGGGGCTCCGCCCCAGACCCCGCGCCTCAAACGCCGGCGAGGCTGGATTTTCCCGCCCGACGGGCAGGAGAATCCAGCCCGTCCGGCGATTGAGGACACGCCCGAAGGGCGTCCGGGGGTCTGGGGGCTTGCCCCCAGTTCGGGAAGGGGCGGGTAGGGGACAAACCCACCCCCCAGGCGCCCCGCACACGCGGGAAGCCCCCGCAACTCCCATAGGAGTGCGGGGGCTTCCGCAGGGACAGGCGACCGCGGTACCGGCTACCGCAGGCGGGCCATCAGGGCGTGCTCGACCAGGGTGATGAGCGCGCTCTTGGCATCCGCGCGGTGGCGGGCGTCCGTCGTGATGATCGGGGTGTCCGGGCCGATCTGCAGCGCCTCACGGACCTCTTCGGGGTTGTACGGCTGGTGTCCGTCGAAGCCGTTGAGGGCGATGACGAACGGCAGGCCGCTGTTCTCGAAGTAGTCGACGGCGGGGAAGCAGTCGGCGAGACGACGCGTGTCCACCAGGACCACCGCGCCGATGGCGCCGCGGACGAGGTCGTCCCACATGAACCAGAAGCGGTCCTGGCCGGGCGTGCCGAACAGGTACAGGATCAGGTCCTGGTCCAGGGTGATACGGCCGAAGTCCATGGCCACCGTGGTGGTGGTCTTGTCCCCGGTGTGGGTCAGGTCGTCGATGCCCGCGGACGCAGACGTCATCACGGCCTCGGTACGCAGCGGGTTGATCTCCGAGACGGCGCCGACGAACGTGGTCTTGCCCACGCCGAAGCCGCCCGCCACCACGATCTTCGCGCTGGTGGTTGAGCGGGCTGCACCGCCGCTAGAGCTTGCGAAGTCCACTGAGCACCCTTTCGAGCAGTGTCACGGCTGGCTGGCCGCCGGCGGACTCGTCGCCGCCGGGCTGGTGAATGGCGACAAGTCCGGCCTCCGCCAGGTCGGCGACGAGGATCCGGGCAACGCCGAGGGGGATGGTGAGAAGTGCCGAGATCTCGGCGACCGACTTGATCTCGAAGCAGAGCCGGCAGATCCGCTGGTGCTCGGGCAACTGCCCTTGCAGCCGGGCGGGATCGGCCGTGGTGCTGACCAGTGCCTCGATGGCGAGCTGGTAGCGCGGCCGGGTACGGCCGCCGGTCATGGCGTACGGGCGCACCAAGGGGTTGTGCGCCGCGGGAGCGGGCTCCGGCGCCCGTCGCGGCTGCACCGGCTGGATGCGCGGCTGCGGCTGGTCGTACGACGGGTCGTACGGCTGCTGCGGCTGCTGGTAAGGCTGTTGGGTGCCCTGTCTGCTCGGCGTGGAGGGGAAGTTGAAGCGGTTCTGAGAGTGATCACCCGGGTTCTGGTGAGCACCGTCATACGGGCGTCCGCCTGGGGGTGTTGCCACGTTTCCTCCTCCGACTGCCGGTCGCCGGTCCATGTCCCTGTGGAGCCGCGCCACCGCACACTACGGTGCGGTGGCGTGAAACGCACTGTCTGCCTGTTAGTTGAGAAGACTTCCCTGGAGCTCTGCACGCAGGTCCGGGGTGAGCACACTGCCCGCCCGGTCCACGAGCAGAGCCATCTCGTAACCCACCAGGCCGATGTCGGCCTCGGGGTGTGCGAGTACGGCCAGCGAGGAACCGTCGGAGACGGACATGATGAAGAGGAAGCCTCGTTCCATCTCCACCACCGTCTGGTTGACCGCACCGCCTTCGAAGATCCGGGACGCTCCCGCGGTCAGCGAGGTCAGCCCGGAGGCTACGGCCGCCAGCTGATCGGCGCGGTCACGCGGGAAACCTTCGGACATCGCCAGCAGGAGTCCGTCGGCGGAGACCACCACGGTGTGGGACACCCCAGGGGTGTTGTCCACGAAGTTGGTGATCAACCAGTTCAGATTCTGCGCCGCCTGGCTCATCGGGCTCACACTAACGCTCCTGGTTGTAGGTACTACTGCCCGGGCCGAAGCCCGATCCGTTCGTGTCCGTCCCCGCGTTGCGTCCCTGCTGGACACCGCGCCGCAGGTTGCTCAACCTGCCACGCACGTCCTCAGGGGCGCGGGAGACCTGAGGTCCGCCCTGCGGGGTCTGCTCAGCCGTGCCCTCGACGAGGTTCGCCTTGGGCACCCGCCGCGGCAGACCGGAGGAGGTGACCCCGCCCGCCTTCGGCTCGCGGAGCTTCTCCGCCCGCTGCCAGCGCTCGTCGTTGGTCGAGCGCCAGTCCTCGGAGCCGGCACCGTTGCTGCTGCCGTCCGCCTCGGCCTGAGCGCCCTGCGGAGCCTGTTTGGCCTGCTCGGCGGGCTGCTGCCACTGCTGCTGGGGCTGCGACTGCTGAATGCTGCCGCGCCGCGGCAGACCGGCGTTGGTCGTTGCGTGACTGCTGCTCGGAGCGGGTCCCGGACGTTCGAAGCCTACGCGCTCGGAGACGTTCGTGGGGGCGCTGGGTGCAGATTCCGGTTCGCTCCGGTAATCCGGCTCGAACCCACCCTGGTACGTACCTTGATTCGACCAGTCTCCCTGGTGGGACTGGGTGTCGAACTGGCCGTCGTACTGAGAATCCTGGGTCTGCGGAGCCTGGTAATTGGCTTCCGCATATGCCGACTCGTGGTGCTCCTGGGGCTCCGGGTAACCGCCGGACTGCTGGTAGCCGTCGTACGCCTGCGGCTGCTCCTGGGCGTACTCCTGCGAGTAGTCCTGGCCGTACTCGGAGGCGTACTGCTGCTGCCCCTGCGAGTAGTCCACCTCGTCGCGGTAGAGCGGGTGCTCGCCGCCCTGTGCCTGCGCCTCCAGCGCGGCACGGCGCTCCTCACGCATCAGCGAGCGGCCCACCGGGTCGAGCTGCGGAGAGGCGTCCGAGGGATCGTCGTACCGGGAGTCGTCGAAGCCGAGTTCCGCGGCCGTGCGCATCGGCGGGGCCTGGATCGGAGCGGGCTCGAACGACTGCTGCTCCGGAATGATCTGGGAGACCGTGAAGTCGTCCTCGGGCAGTGCCTCGCCACCGCCACCGTGGGTGATGGCGTCGGGAAGCATGACCAGTGAGGTGGTGCCGGCCTGCTCGCCCGAGGGGCGCAGCTGGACCCGGATGCCGTGCCGGTCGGCGAGGCGGCCGACCACGAACAGGCCCATGCGCTGCGAGACAGCGGCGTCCACCGTCGGCGGGTTGGCCAGCTTGTGGTTGATGTCGGCGAAGTCCTCGGCGGTCAGGCCGATGCCCTTGTCGTGGATCTCGACCATGACGCGACCGTCGGGCAGCCGGGTGGCTGTCACGCGGACCTTGGTCTGCGGCGAGGAGAACGTCGTGGCGTTCTCCAGCAGCTCGGCCAGCAGATGCACAAGGTCGGTCACGGCCTGGCCGTGGATGTCCGTCTCCGGGACGCCCGTCATCTCGATGCGCTCGTAGGACTCCACCTCCGAGGAGGCGGCGCGGAGCACGTCGACCAGCGGCACCGGCTGGTTCCAGCGGCGCCCCGGCTCCTCGCCGGCGAGGACCAGGAGGTTCTCGCCGTTGCGGCGCATACGGGTCGCCAGGTGGTCCAGCTTGAAGAGGTTCTCCAGCTGGTCCGGGTCGGCCTCGTTGTTCTCCAGGTCGGTGATCAGGGTCAGCTGGCCCTCGATCAGCGACTGGTTACGGCGAGAGAGGTTGGTGAAGATCGCGTTGACGTTGCCACGGAGCATGGCCTGCTCGGCGGCGAGCCGGACGGCCTCGCGGTGGACCTGGTCGAAGGCGCGGGCGACTTCGCCGATCTCGTCCAGGGTGTCGATCGGGATCGGCTGCACACGGGTGTCGACGCGGCCCGGCTCCGTACGCGAGAGCTGGTCGACCAGCATCGGCAGACGCTGCTCGGCGATGCCGAACGCGGCGGTACGCAGCTGGCGCATCGAGCGGCTCATCTGGCGGGCCATGAGCCCGGCCAGGATGAAGGCGGTGAGCAGGGCGATCACGACGATGGCGCCGTTGACGATGGCGTCCTGCTTGGCGTCGTCGGAGATCTGGGCGGCCTCGGTCACGGCCTTGTCGACGAGGTTGTTCTCGATCTCGGTGTAGCCGTCGAACTTGGCGGTGGACGCGCCCATCCAGGTGGTGGGCGTGACGTCGATCTTCTTCAGCTGCTTGGGGCTCAGCCCCTGGCCGATCTTGGCGGCCATGCCGGGCAGGACGTTGCCCTTCGGGTCCCGCGGCGGGTTGAGACCGGCGGCCTTCAGCTGCTTCTCGCCCGCGACGGCCTTGCCCGCCATGATCTGCTGCAGGTTGTCGGTGTCTTCCTGCGTACCGCCGGAGACGTACTCACCGAGCGCGATCTGCTCAAGGTAGTTGTACGAGTTGAACGCGATGGTCTGCTTGGCGCGGGTCGTGTCGTCCCCGCTGGGACGGATCAGCAGGTGCAGGCCGATGGAGCGCTGCAGCGACGCGGCGGCCTTGGCCAGCTGGATCGCGTAGACCGTACGGCCGTAGCTGGTGATGTTGCCGGTGCCGAGGCCGAGCTCGTTGGAGAACTCCATCAGCGAGTGCTGGACCTTGACGTAGCCCTCTTCGGTGCCGACCGCGGACTTGGACTCGATGCCCTCGATGTACGCGGTCTTGCGCAGGTCGGCGAGGCTGGGCTCCTCGGCCCGGAAGAGACTCAGACGGCGCTCCAGGCCCTGCTTCTCGGGCAGGTCCTGGACGGCCAGGTCGAACTTCTGCTTCGCGTCGTCCGTGGTCGCGTACGCCTTGGTGACGGTCGGATCCTTGCGGGCACCGGCGAGCAGATACGGCGCCGTGAGGTCACGCTCGTTGAGCAGTGCCTGGCCGTACTCCGAGGCGGCGCGCACGATCAGCGCCGTCTTCTCGGCGTCCTGCGCCTCGTTCCAGGTGTTGATGGAGGACTTGACCTGGAAGCCGCCCATCACCAGCCCGACGAGCACGGGGATGAGGAGGATCGCGTTCAGGCGGGTGGGCACTCGCCAGTTGCGCGGGGACAGCCGGCTTGAGCTGCCGGCGGCCGGGGCCGGCGGACCGGGCTCAATCGCAGGCGACGCCGCTGCGCGCTGCGGCGGGGTGAAGTTGCCCCGCGCCTGCTGCTCTGCGGAGCTCGTCATGCTTCGCCTCACTCGACCAACAACCTCTCGGCGTCGGCACCTACGCTGTGCCGTGTGTTTCGTTCAGAGCTCTACTACTGGGGAGTTCGCCGAATTCCAGCACGTGGAAGGGGTCCGTTCCAAACAGTTGGAATCCACCATTCCGAGTGGCGTACGCCTCAGATAAAACGGGCATAAATGTCAAGCCGCATCAAATGGCGAGGTCAATATGAGCGCAGCGGTACCAGTCGTACGCGGCGGGTGTCCGAGGCGCGTTAATTCTCTCTCGAAATGTTATGAACACGAAGGCGGGCCGTGTCAAAGGACACAGCCCACCCCCATACAACTACGACAACTGCCGTATCTCGCCGTCTACTTGAGCCGGGCCATCAGGGCGTGCTCGACCAGGGTGATGAGTGCGCTCTTGGCGTCCGCGCGGTGGCGGGCGTCGGTGGTGATGATGGGTGCGTCCGGGCCGATCTGCAGGGCTTCGCGTACTTCTTCGGGGTTGTAGGGCTGATGTCCCTCGAAGCCATTGAGGGCGACGACGAACGGCAGCCCGCTGTTCTCGAAGTAGTCGACCGCCGGGAAGCAGTCGGCGAGGCGGCGGGTGTCGACCAGCACGATGGCGCCGATCGCGCCGCGGACGAGGTCGTCCCACATGAACCAGAAGCGGTCCTGGCCGGGCGTGCCGAACAGGTACAGGATCAGGTCCTGGTCCAGGGTGATACGGCCGAAGTCCATGGCCACCGTGGTGGTGGTCTTGTCCCCGGTGTGGGTCAGGTCGTCGATGCCCGCGGAGGCGCTGGTCATGACGGCTTCGGTACGCAGCGGGTTGATCTCCGAGACGGCGCCGACGAACGTGGTCTTGCCCACGCCGAAGCCGCCCGCCACCACGATCTTCGCGGAGGTGGTCGACCGTGCCCCACCGCCGCTAGAGCTTGCGAAGTCCACTGAGCACCCTTTCGAGCAGTGTCACGTCCGGCGTGCCGCCGGCCTCTCCGTTGCCCGGCTGATGGATCGCCACCATGCCCGCCTCCGCCAGGTCGGCCACGAGGATCCGCGCGACCCCGAGCGGCATCGACAACAGCGCCGACACCTCTGCCACCGACTTGACCTCACGGCACAGGTGACAGATCCGCTGGTGCTCGGGGAGCAGTGTCCCGAGGTGCGCCGGGTCGGCCGTGGTGCTGACCAGTGCCTCGATGGCGAGCTGGTAGCGCGGCCGGGTCCGGCCGCCGGTCATGGCGTACGGACGGACCAGCGGCTGATCGCCTTCAAATCCGTACGACGCGTCGACTGAGGCGCCGTACGGATCGTGAGAGGCGGGTGGCGGGGTCATGAATCCTCCGGGCGTGACAGCAAGTGGTCTGCGTGCCGTCTGACTGGGCCGGTGGGGGGCCTTGGCGACCTGACAGTGGCTGTGCGGTGGCGCGTACCTGAATTACCTGTGGGGGGAGGCGGTTCAGTGCAAAAGGCTTCCCTGAAGCTCGGCGCGCAGGTCCGGAGTGAGGACACTGCCGGCCCGGTCCACCAGAAGTGCCATCTCGTAGCCGACGAGGCCGATGTCGCAGTCGGGGTGCGCGAGTACGGCCAGCGAGGAACCGTCCGAGACGGACATGAGGAAGAGGAAACCGCGCTCCATCTCGACGACGGTCTGGCTGACCGGACCGCCTTCGAAGATCCGGGACGCCCCCGCGGTCAGCGAGGTGAGTCCGGACGCCACGGCCGCCAGCTGATCGGCGCGGTCACGCGGGAAACCTTCGGACATCGCCAGCAGAAGACCGTCGGCGGAGACCACCACCGTGTGAGACACCCCAGGGGTGTTGTCCACGAAGTTGGTGATCAACCAGTTCAGATTCTGCGCCGCCTGGCTCATCGGACTCAACTAACGCTCCTGCTGGTGAGTGGGGCCGAGGTCGAAGCTGCCGGTCGTCGAGCTGCTCTGCTGACGACCCTGCTGAATGCCCCGACGGAGATTGGTCAGCCGGCCGCGTACGTCATCGGGAGCACGCGAAACCTGCGGACCGGCCTGGTGGTTCTGCTCCTGCGCGGTGCCCGGCACAAGGTTGGCGCGCGGGACCCGGCGAGGCAGACCGGAGGTGGTGACGCCGCCCGCCGCGGGCTTCCTGACCCGCTCGGCCTGGCGTACCAACTCGTCATTGGGCGAGGTGCGCCAGGTGGCACCACTCGCGTTGGGCGCGTTGCCCGGGGTCACCGGGGTCGGCGCCGGGGTGCGCTGCGGCATCGGCGGAGCGGGACGCTCCGTCGGCTGCGGCGGGACGGCGGGAGCCTGCGGCTGCTCGGCGGGCTGACCGCTCTGCGGGCCGTGGAACCAGTTCGTCTCAAGGGTGTCGTAGAGCGGCGTACGGCCGTCGCCGGGACCGGCCGGCGGCAGTGCCTCCGGCTGAGGCTGGGGCGGCAGTGCGTTGTGCGCCGGACGCGGCACTCCGTAGTCGGCGGTGTCCCGGCCACCGCGCCGACGCGGGTTGGCGGAGGGGGCCGGCGGCTGCGGGGCGCCTGTGTTCGGACGGGCGAACTGCCCCGAGGACGAGGAGTCCTGGGCGCCGAAGACATCGGGACGTACGAACTGCCCGGTGGAATCGGCACCGGAACCTGCGCCCCGGTCACCGCCGCGCGGCGGCGGCCCGTTGAAGTCGGGCCGTGCGAACTCGGCCGTGGAGCCGGGACCGCGGGTGGACTCGTTGTCCTCGTGGCCGCGCGGCGCATCCGCGGACGGACGCTGCTGCGGGGCGGACGGCTGCTCGCTGCCCCAGCTGGTGGCCTGCGGCCGCTGCGGCCGCTGTGGACGCTGCGGCTCCTCCCGGCGGTGCGAGGAGCTGCCACCGGGCAGCTCGGCACGCGGGCCGCCGGAGGGCGGCAGCTGACGGCCGCGGTCACCCGCGCCCGGAGCACCCTGCTGGAAGCCGTTCTGGCGCGCCTCGTTGCGCACCGGAGCGCTCGGGGCGCCCCGGCCCGTGCCCGAGCCGAAGGCGCCGGCGAGACCGCCGCCCTGACCCTGGCTCTGACCGCCCTGCTGACCCTGACCCTGTCCCTGGCGGGGCGGCAGCGCGGCACGCGGAGCCGCGCCCGCACCGACCTGGCCGCGCGGCGCACCGGCGCCGAACCGGCCGCCGGCCGGAGCGCCGCCCAGTCCGCCCGAGGGAGCACCGCCGAGACCGGGACGGCCGCCACCGTTCGCACCGGGACCGCCGCCCGGACGGCCGCCGGGCGCCGAGGGAACGGCGCCCTGGCCGCCCGCACCGGGCATGCTCGGGACCTTCTTGCCGCCGTTGGCGACATCGACGGGCAGCATGACCAGCGCGGTCGTACCGCCGGAGTCGGAGGGACGCAGCTGGATACGGATGCCGTGTCGCAGGGACAGCCGGCCGACCACGAACAGACCCATCCGTCGCGACACCGAGACGTCCACGGTGGGCGGCGAGGCGAGCCGCTCGTTGATCGCCGCGAGGTCCTCGGGCGAGAGACCGATACCGGTGTCGTGGATCTCGACGAGCACACGCCCGTCGGGCAGCGCGTGACCGGTGACGCGGACCTTGGTCTGCGGGGAGGAGAAGGACGTCGCGTTCTCGAGCAGCTCGGCGAGGAGGTGCACAAGGTCGTTGACGACGCGTCCCGCGACCTCGGTCGCCGGGACCGAGGCGAGTTCGATGCGCTCGTACTGCTCCACCTCGGAGGCGGCGGCACGGAGCACGTCGACCAGCGGAACCGGCCGGGTCCACCGGCGGCCCGGCTCCTCGCCCGCGAGGACGAGGAGGTTTTCGCCGTTCCGGCGCATACGGGTCGCGAGGTGGTCCAGCTTGAAGAGGGAGGACAGCTGGTCCGGGTCGGCCTCGCGGGACTCCAGCTCGGAGATGAGCGAGAGCTGACGCTGGATAAGACCCTGGCTGCGGCGCGAGAGGTTGGTGAACATCGCGTTGACGTTGCCTCGCAGCAGCGCCTGCTCGGCGGCGAGGCGGACCGCCTCGCGGTGCACGTCGTCGAAGGCCGCGGCCACCTGGCCGATCTCGTCCCTGGAGTGCACACCGACGGACTCCACCGAGGTGTCGACGTCCTGCGGGTCGGCCTCGGAGAGCTGCTTGACCAGCTCGGGCAGCCGGTCCTGGGCGACCTTGGTGGCGGTGTCCTGCAGCCTGCGCAGGGAGCGGATCATGGAGCGGGCCACGACGAAGGCGCCGACGAGCGAGACGCCGAGGACGACGAGGATGAGCGCACCGTTGATGATCGCGTCGCGCTGCGACTGCTGGCGCAGCTCGCGCGCCTTGGCCTCCATCTGGCCGAGCAGTGTGGCCTCGATGGTGCCCATCGCCCTGATGCGGACCGAGTAGTCGTCGGTCCAGTCCAGGTGGGAACGCTTGGGCTGGGTGGCCAGACCGCCCTTGGTGTCGAGCACGCGCTTGGCGTAGAGCTCGGACGCCTTGATCGTGGGGTTGCCGTTCTCCAGCGGGTCGGTCAGTTCATCGGCGTTGCCGCCGATGGACGAGTAGATCGCCCTGAAGGCCTTGATCTCCGTCTTGCCGTTCTCCAGGTTGGCCAGACCGTAGAGCCGGTCGGGCTCGCTGAGGCCCGGGGCCTTATCGTCGGCACCGCCCGGGAGAGCGGCGGCGATGACCGCACGCTGGATGGAGGCGAATTCCTTGGCGGAGGAGAACGCCGCCAGGGCACGCGTCCTCTTGATCATCTCCGGGTTGCTGGTCGCCTGGGCCATGTCCTGGGAGAGGCTCAGCAGCGACTGGATCAGCCGGCTGTAGGCCTCGATGGTCTGGGAGTGCGGGGCGCCCGGGGCGTAGGCGGTCTCGCGGATCTTGGTCAGCGCGTTGACCTGGACGGCGATCTCGTTCGCGTTGGCGCGGATGCTCTCCAGCGCCTGATCGTTCTCCGTGTTGGGGATGCCCCGGGTGGTCTCGAGGAAGGAGGTCCTGGCCCGGTCGGTCGCCGCTCGTGGTTCCGAGACCTTGAAGTCGGCGACGCTCGCGCCGTTGGCCAGCGGGCCCGCGGACAGGTCGCGCTCCGCCTGGAGCTTCTCCGCCAGCGCGGTCGCCTGCTTGGTCATGTCCGTCAGCAGCTGCATGTGCTCCAGCTGCTTCATATCGTCCATGGACTGATTGATACGGAGTCCGCCCAGCGTGGTCGCCGCGACGACCGGCAGGGTGAGCAGGGACACCAGACGCGTGCTGATGCGCCAGTTGCGCAGGGCTATTCGCGAACCGGTGTCCGTGGGTCCCTTGGATTTCAGCGGGGGCTTGGGCCCGTCGCCGCCCGGTGCGGCCGCACCGGGGCGCGCGGCACGGTCACCGCTGTCGCCGGGCGCTGCCGGTCCCTGGTTTTGGGTGTGCTGGGGCGAGGAACCGCGGTCGGTCCCGCCACGCGGCTCCTGTTCCGCCGCAGCGCTGCCATCCCTCTTGAAACGTCCCTGCACTAGCGTCGCAACCTCTGGACCAGGCGTCCCTCCGCGTGAACGGCGAGACGGTGTCGGCGTCGTGGGGCGAAGAACGCGCCCCATGGTGGTCGTCAGTGACCGGCGCTGATCCCCTTTCCCCGCCGCCACTCGGCGCTGCGTTGCGCCCTTGCGCGCCGGCCTGAAACCCGCGGCGGTGCGTGGAATTCCAGCACAGAGCAGGATCTCCAACAAGAGCCGCGTACCGGGCTGTGACCTGGGTGACACGGTGTGATGGTTGCGTCACAAGACGTAGAAAGAGGGTGCGGAGGAAACGGACTTTTCCCTACGAGTCACTCGGGGTGGAGGGTGTCCCAGTCGCCATGATCAGGAGCGGAATGATGGCTTCAGTGGGGCAATGTCCGTTTCGTTGGATGTGGTTGACCGTCTGGAATGACCGAATTGACCGTCAACTCGTGAGGAAACTCACACGTAGATCGCTGAGTCTTCCGGGCTTTCGCAGGGAATTGAATGTTTAGCCTGACGCTTTACAGGGATGGGCAATCCGTCAACCGGCGCTCACCGAAGCGCCCGCACCCCGACAAGGTCTGAAACAACAGATGAAGACGACGATGATGTTCCGCAACATAGCCAACCCCCGGCGCACCACGCTGGCGCACCTCGAGGACGCCGACGAACTGCAGACGCCGGAGCAGCCGGAACACGCACTCGATCTTCCCATGCAGACGGCAAACCCGCGTCGTACGGTCCTGATGGACGCCCCCGCCCAGTAATACGCGAGGCGGTGCCCGCACCCGCGTTAGCCTGGAGCGTCAGACTCCAGCCAGCGCAATCAGCAGAGGGGCACCCGCATCCCGTGCGCATCGCCAGGTTCTCCATCGACGGCAATGTCGCCTTCGGCGCGGTCGAGGGCGAAGGAACCATCAACCAAGGTGACCTCGTCCTCGACATCATCAAGGGCATCCCGTTCGCAGACTTCGAGCTCTCCGGTACGAAGGTCCCGCTGGCTCCGCAGTCGCAGGACCGGGTCCGGCTGCTGCCGCCCGTGCTCCCCAGCAAGGTCGTGGCCTTCGGCCGCAACTACGCGGAGCACGCGGCGGAGCTCGGCAACGAGGTGCCCGACGCGCCGTTCGCCTTCTTCAAGCCGTCCACCTCGGTGGTCGGACCCGGCGACCCGATCGCATACCCCTCCTTCTCCCAGGAACTGCACCACGAGGCCGAACTGGCCGTGGTCATCGGCCGGATGTGCCGCGAAGTCCCGCGCGAGCGCGTCAAGGACGTGATCCTCGGCTACACCTGCGCCAATGACGTCACCGCGCGCGACGTCCAGAAGCGCGAGAAGCAGTGGGCCAGGGCCAAGGGCTTCGACAGCTCCTGCCCGCTCGGCCCCTGGGTGGAGACCGACCTCGACCCGAGCGACCTGGCGATCCAGTGCACGGTCAACGGAGAGCAGCGTCAGCTCGGCCGTACGAGCCAGATGATCCACTCCATCGAGGATCTGATCGTCAACATCTCCGAGGCGATGACGCTGCTCCCCGGCGACGTCGTCCTCACGGGCACCCCGGCCGGGGTCGGCCCCCTCAACGTCGGCGACGAGGTCGCCGTCACCATTCAAGGCATCGGCACTCTCACCAACAAGGTGATCAAGCGTGGCTAACGCGAACGTCCGCGTACGTTTCTGTCCCTCGCCGACCGGCAACCCCCATGTGGGTCTGGTCCGCACCGCCCTGTTCAACTGGGCGTTCGCCCGGCACAACGGCGGCACCATGGTCTTCCGCATCGAGGACACCGACGCGGCCCGCGACTCCGAGGAGTCGTACAACCAGCTGCTCGACTCGATGCGCTGGCTGGGCCTGGACTGGGACGAGGGCCCCGAGACCGGCGGCCCGCACGCGCCCTACCGCCAGTCGCAGCGGATGGACCTCTACAAGGACGTCGCCGAGAAGCTCCTGGCCGGGGGTTACGCGTACCACTGCTACTGCACCGCCCTTGAGCTGGAGGCCCGCCGCGACGCCGCCCGCGCGGCCGGCAAGCCCTCCGGTTACGACGGCAAGTGCCGCGACCTGACCGCCGAGCAGAAGGCGGCGTACGAGGCCGAGGGCCGCACCTCCATCGTCCGCTTCCGGATGCCCGACGAGCCGATCACCTTCACGGACCTGGTCCGCGGCGAGCTCACCTTCACTCCGGAGAACGTCCCGGACTACGGCATCGTCCGCGCCAACGGCGCCCCGCTGTACACGCTGGTCAACCCGGTCGACGATGCGCTGATGGAGATCACCCATGTGCTGCGCGGCGAGGACCTGCTGTCCTCCACCCCGCGGCAGGTCGCGCTCTACAAGGCGCTGATCGAGCTGGGCATCGCCAAGGAGATCCCGGTCTTCGGCCACCTGCCGTACGTGATGGGCGAGGGCAACAAGAAGCTCTCCAAGCGCGACCCGCAGGCGTCCCTGAACCTGTACCGCGAGCGCGGCTTCCTCCCCGAGGGTCTGATCAACTACCTGTCGCTGCTCGGCTGGTCCTACTCCGCCGACCAGGACATCTTCTCGGTCGCCGAGCTGGTCGAGAAGTTCGACATCGTGGACGTCAACGCCAACCCGGCCCGCTTCGACCTGAAGAAGGCGGAGGCGATCAACGCCGACCACATCCGCCGGCTCGATGTGAAGGCCTTCACCGAGGCGTGCCGCCCCTGGCTGCAGGCCCCGCACGCCAACTGGGCCCCGGAGCAGTTCGACGAGGCGGCCTGGGAGGCGATCGCCCCGTACGCCCAGACCCGGGTCACCGTCCTCTCGGACATCACGGCCAACGTCGACTTCCTCTTCCGGGACGCGCCGGTCGAGGACGAGGCGTCCTGGACGAAGGCGATGAAGGAGGGCTCCGACGCCCTGCTCCGTACGGTCCGCGAGAAGCTGGAGTCCGCGGACTGGTCCAGCGCGGAGTCCCTGAAGAACGCGGTCCTGGCGGCCGGCGAGGAGCACGGCCTGAAGCTCGGCAAGGCCCAGGCCCCGGTCCGCGTCGCGGTCACCGGCCGCACGGTGGGCCTGCCGCTGTTCGAGTCCCTGGAGATCCTGGGCAAGGAGAAGACCCTGTCCCGTATCGACGCGGCACTGGCGAAGCTCACGGCCTAAGCTCGCGGCATGCCGATCCGCGCGGTTCTCTGGGACATCGATGACACGATCTTCGACTACGCCAGCGCCGACCGCGTCGGCATGCAAAGGCATCTGAACGCCGAGGGCCTGCCCGACGGATACGACTCCGTCGGGCAGGCCCTCGATGCGTGGCGCGAGCTCACCCAGCTGCACTGGGCCCGGTTCGCCGGCGGCGAGACCGATTTCCAGGGGCAGCGCCGCGACCGCGTCCGGTCCTTTCTCCGTACGGAGCTGAGCGACGCGGACGCGGACGCCTGGTTCGAACGGCACGTCGCCCACTTCGAGGCCGCCTGGTCCCTCTTCCCCGACACCGTGCCCGTCCTGGACGTGCTGGCGGACGAGTACCGCCACGCCGTCCTGTCGAACGCCAGCATTCACAACCAGGACCGCAAGCTGCGCGCCCTCGGTGTACGGGACCGGTTCGAAGCCGTCGTGTGCGCCGTCGAACTCGGGGTCTCCAAGCCCGACGCCGGCGCCTTCCATGCCGCCTGTGACGCGATCGACCTCACGCCGCAGGAGGTGGTGTATGTGGGGGATCATCCCGATATCGACGCTCGCGGCGCCGTCGCCGCGGGGCTCACCGGCATCTGGCTCGATCGCACCGGCCTCGGTGGGCACCCTGAGCTCACTCGTATCACCGGCCTCGACCAGCTTCCTGGCCTGCTGCGGGGCGATACCCGTTTTGGAGCGCCGGACACCTTCAGGTAATGTTCTTCCTGCGCCGCCCGAGTGGGCCGAGAGGTCCGGCCGGGAAGCGCAAACCAAACAAACCCCCACCTGGGGGTTGAGTTTTGGTGGGCTATGGTGTAATTGGCAGCACGACGGTTTCTGGTTCCGTTAGTCTAGGTTCGAGTCCTGGTAGCCCAGCGCAGATCTCATCTGTAACAAGCCCCCGTTGTGTAGCGGCCTAGCACGCTGCCCTCTCAAGGCAGTAGCGCCGGTTCGAATCCGGTCGGGGGTACAGATCCATCCCGTTGATCATCAGGGTCGCACCCGATGATCGTGCGGTGACATCACCCGGCTCTTGCCGGGTGGGATCGCTAGGGCCCCCGTTGTGTAGCGGCCTAGCACGCCGCCCTCTCAAGGCGGTAGCGCCGGTTCGAATCCGGTCGGGGGTACTGGTCTATACCATGGGCTATGGTGTAATTGGCAACACGACGGTTTCTGGTTCCGTTGTTCTAGGTTCGAGTCCTGGTAGCCCAGCGCGGTCGAGTGATCGACCTGCAAGTAGCTAGCCCCCGTTGTGTAGCGGCCTAGCACGCCGCCCTCTCAAGGCGGTAGCGCCGGTTCGAATCCGGTCGGGGGTACGCATCGAGAAGGCCCTCCGCCAACCGCGGAGGGCCTTCTCGCGTCTGTTGCCTTCCTCTGCCTTCCTCCTGCGGCCGCGTCGGCGGGATACTCCGCGTATGGATGCTGCCGGCGCGGAACCCCTCGTACGCACCGCGGAGTTACGCATCACGCGCATCCGCCGGCCGCCGGGCCTGAGCATCGAGGGCGTGGTTGACGTCCACACCCACCGCCATCTGCGTACCGCGCTCGAAGTGATCGCCTCGACCGACGGTGATGTCCAACTCGAGCTCTCCGGACTCGAGTTCCTCGATCTCGGCGGACTGCGCATGCTGATTGCCTTCGCCGGAACGCGAGATGGGGGCCATCATGTGGAGCTGACCGGCCTCGCCCCGCATCTGCGGAATGTGATCGCGCTGGTCGGCTGGGACGACACTCCCGGTCTTCGGCTGGGAGCCCACCGTGTCAAGTGACGCCCGGCCCAACGGTTTTGTGCACCATGCCTGTCTGTACCACGACGACGAAGAATTCCTGGCGATGGCAGTGCCGTTCGCCGAGGAGGGGCTGGACGCGAGGGATCCCGTGCTGGCCGCGACGACGCCCGCCAACATCCAACTCCTGGGGGACGCCCTCGGGGAGCGGGCCCACGCACTCGACACCGCGGACACCGCCTACTTCGGCCGTCGCCCGGTGGAACGGGTCTCCGCGCTCCTGCGGTACGCGGACCGTGGCCGGATGTCCGGGCGCCCGGTGTGGATGATCGCCGAACCGGTCTGGGCCGGTAAATGCGCGCGGCAGATCGCCGAGTGGAAGCGGATGGAGTCCGGGCTCAATGTGCTGCTCGCGCACACCGACTCCCGGCTGATCTGCCCGTACGACACCCGGACCCTGCCCGGCCATGTCGTGGAGGCCGCCTGGGCCACCCATCCCGGCCATGTGGTGGGCGATCTGGTGCTGCCCTGCGGGACGTACACGGACCCGGAGGCTTATGCGGCGGCCGGTGAGCGGCCGCTCCCGCCGCCGCCCGCGAGCGCCGCGCTGCTCGCGCTGCCCGTGTCACTCGCCGCGGTACGGCGTTTCGCGCGGCTGCGGGCCGAGGCGGCCGGGCTGCCGGGGGAGCGGGTGGCGCTGGCCGAGACGCTGGCGAACGAGGCGCTGACGTGGCTGGTGGCGCGGGGTGCGGCGGCCGGTGCGGAGCTACGGGTCTGGGAGGAGCCGGGCGCGGTGGTGTGGGACGTGCTGGCCACGGGGGCGGGGGCGGCCTTGCCGGGCCGCTTCGCGGGCTTCGCGCCGCCGGGGCCGGAGTCGTCCACGGACGACGCGCTGTGGCTGCTGCGGACGCTGTCGGAGTCGCTGGACGTCCGCGTGGAGTCCGGAGGGGGCTTGCGGTTGCGCGCGGTGTGCGCGGGCCCACGGGTGCTCACCCAGGGCTGAGGCCGCGACCTGGGGCTCCGCCCGCGCCTCAATCGCCGGCAAGGCTCATGTTGGGGCTCCGCCCCAAGCCCCGCGCCTCAATCGCCGGCGGGGCTTGTTTCTCCCTCCGCCTCAATCGCCGGCGGGGCTTGTTTCTCCCGCGCCCCAATCGCCGGCGGGGCTTGTCTCCCCCTCCGCCTCAAACGCCGGCCGGGCTTGTTTTCCGGAGGGGCTGGAAAATTCAGCCCCTCCGGCGATTGAGGAGACGCCCGAAGGGCGTGTCGCTTCAGCTACGGCGGAGCGCCTCGCTCAGGCGGGCCGCCGCGTCGATGACCGCCTGAGCGTGCATGCGGCCCGGGTGGCGCGTCAGGCGCTCGATCGGCCCGGAGACCGAGACGGCGGCGACCACGCGGTTGGACGGGCCGCGTACGGGCGCGGAGACCGACGCGACGCCCGGCTCACGCTCGCCGATCGACTGGGCCCAGCCCCGGCGCCGTACGCCGGACAGCGCCGTCGCCGTGAAACGGGCGCCCTGCAGTCCGCGGTGCAGGCGCTCCGGCTCCTCCCAGGCCATCAGGATCTGGGCCGAGGAGCCGGCCTTCATCGTGAGCGTGGAGCCGACCGGCACGGTGTCCCGCAGTCCGGACAGCCGCTCGGCCGCCGCCACACAGATCCGCATGTCTCCCTGCCGGCGGTAGAGCTGCGCGCTCTCGCCGGTCACATCGCGCAGATGCGTGAGTACGGGTCCGGCCGTGGCCAGCAGCCGGTCCTCGCCCGCCGCGGCGGCGAGCTCCGCCAGCCGCGGACCGAGAATGAACCGGCCCTGCATGTCCCTCGCCACCATCCGGTGGTGTTCCAGTGCCACGGCAAGGCGATGTGCCGTGGGTCGTGCAAGCCCTGTCGCCGCGACCAGCCCGGCGAGGGTGGCCGGACCGGACTCCAGTGCGCTCAGTACCAGAGCTGCCTTGTCGAGAACGCCGACGCCGCTAGAGTTGTCCATGCAACGATATTCACGTCTCACACTGTGAAACGCAAGTTCAATTTTCCCAGGAACTTGCGACGCTGTAGTTGCGGCCCGCGGACCAACGGGCTCTGCACAAGATCTCTAGTTGTGTCGGCGGACCAGTCGGCCGGAGGGAAAGCGATGGGTAGGACACTCGCGGAGAAGGTCTGGGACGACCACGTCGTCCGGCGCGCAGAGGGCGAGCCCGACCTGCTCTTCATTGATCTGCATCTGCTGCACGAGGTGACCAGCCCCCAGGCCTTCGACGGGCTCCGGCAGAACGCCCGCCAGGTCCGGCGCCTCGACCTCACCATCGCGACCGAGGACCACAACACCCCGACCCTGGACATCGACAAGCCCATCGCGGACCCAATCTCGCGCGCCCAGTTGGAAACGCTCCGTAAGAACTGTGCCGACTTCGGCGTACGTCTGCACCCGCTGGGCGACATCGAGCAGGGCGTTGTCCATGTGGTGGGCCCGCAGCTGGGCCTGACCCAGCCCGGTACCACCGTGGTCTGCGGCGACTCGCACACCTCCACGCACGGCGCTTTCGGCGCGCTGGCGTTCGGCATCGGCACCTCCCAGGTGGAGCATGTGCTGGCCACCCAGACGCTGCCGCTGGCCCGCCCCAAGACCATGGCCATCACGGTCGAGGGCGAACTGCCCGACAGTGTCACCGCCAAGGACCTGATCCTGGCGATCATCGCGAAGATCGGTACCGGCGGCGGCCAGGGCTACATCCTGGAATACCGCGGCTCCGCCATCGAGAAGCTCTCGATGGAGGCCCGGATGACCATCTGCAATATGTCGATCGAGGCGGGCGCCCGGGCCGGAATGATCGCCCCGGACCGCACCACCTTCGACTATCTGCAGGGCCGCGACCACGCCCCCAAGGGCGCGGAGTGGGACGCCGCTGTCGCGTACTGGGAGACCCTGCGTACCGACGACGACGCCGTTTTCGACGCCGAGGTGTTCATCGACGCCGCCGAACTGGCGCCGTTCGTCACCTGGGGCACCAACCCCGGCCAGGGTGCGCCCCTGACGGCGAACGTCCCCGACCCGGCTTCGTACGAGGACGCTTCGGAGCGACACGCCGCCGAAAAGGCCCTGGAATACATGGGGTTGAGTGCCGGCCAGCCGCTGCGCGACATCAAGGTCGACACCGTCTTCGTAGGCTCCTGCACCAACGGCCGTATCGAGGACCTGCGCAACGTGGCCGCCATCGTCGAGGGCCGCAAAGTCGCCGACGGCGTACGGATGCTGGTGGTCCCCGGCTCCGTACGGGTCGCGCTGCAGGCCGTCGAGGAGGGCCTGGACAAGGTCTTCACCGCCGCGGGCGCCGAATGGCGGCACGCCGGCTGCTCGATGTGTCTGGGCATGAACCCCGACCAACTGGCCCCCGGCGAGCGCTCCGCGTCCACCTCCAACCGCAACTTCGAGGGCAGGCAGGGCAAGGGCGGACGCACCCATCTGGTCTCGCCCCAGGTCGCCGCGGCCACAGCGGTACTGGGCCATCTGGCCTCCCCCGCCGATCTGTCCGACGCCGACGCCCGTACGCCCGCTGGAGCCCGATAACCATGGAAGCTTTCACCGCACACACCGGCCGGGCCGTACCGCTGCGCCGCAGCAACGTCGACACCGACCAGATCATCCCGGCCCACTGGCTGAAGAAGGTCACCCGCGACGGCTTCGAGGACGGCCTGTTCGAGGCCTGGCGCAAGGATTCGTCCTTCATCCTCAACCAGCCCGAGCGCAAGGGCGCCACGGTGCTGGTGGCCGGGCCCGACTTCGGCACCGGATCCTCCCGTGAGCACGCCGTATGGGCCCTGCAGAACTACGGCTTCAAGACCGTCATCTCCTCCCGGTTCGCCGATATCTTCCGCGGCAACTCGCTCAAGAACGGCCTGCTGACGGTGGTTCTGGAGCAGAAGGTCGTGGACGCGCTCTGGGAGCTGACCGAGGCCGACCCGACTGCCGAAATCACCGTGGACTTGGAGAAGCGACAGGTTCTGGCCACGGGAATCACGGCTGACTTCGAGCTTGACGAGAACGCCCGCTGGCGGCTGCTGAACGGTCTCGACGACATCAGCCTCACCCTTCAGAACGAAGCAGACATCGCCGCTTACGAGGCATCCCGACCGGCCTTCAAACCCCGCACAATTGACGTCTGAGCAGCGGTTTTCCCGTACTGCGCCCCCCATCGCCCGGTGGGGGGCGCAGTCGCTTGTTGAGACCCTGTCGGGCGACAACTCGCCCCAGATGGCACAATCGGTGCATGGAACGCGACAGCCAACTCGAGCTCTACGAGGCAGTCGCCGCCCGATTGAAGGAAGCGCACACAAGGGTGCGTGAACTGCAAGTCCCGGAGGGCGTAAGGATGGCGCTGTCCCGGAAGCTGCTGGTCGTCACGGCCGCGGCGAAGCACGATCTCCCGGATGCGGCAAGGCGTCTGGACCGCTTGATGAAGGACCTCGACGAGGGCCGATTCCCTGAAGGCGACTGACACCCGGAGTTCCGCGACGGTCGACTTCGTTGCGGCACTAGGGTGATTAGCCCGTTTCGTGTTTGATTTGCGGTATATATCTGCCTAACGTGCGAAAAAGCCTGGACGCATTCGTTCCGGCAATGTCTCCGAAGGGGAAGACGTGAACAAGGCGCAGCTCGTAGAAGCGATTGCCGACAAGGTCGGAGGCCGTCAGCAGGCCGCCGAGGCTGTCGACGCGGTACTTGACGCGATCGTCCGCGCAGTTGTCGGCGGAGACCGGGTTTCGGTCACCGGCTTCGGCTCGTTCGAGAAGGTCGACCGTCCGGCCCGTTACGCCCGCAACCCGCAGACGGGTGAGCGCGTACGGGTCAAGAAGACCTCCGTTCCGCGCTTCCGTGCGGGACAGGGCTTCAAGGACCTGGTGAGCGGCTCGAAGAAGCTCCCCAGGGGTGGCGAGGTCTCCGTCAAGAAGGCTCCCAAGGGAAGCCTCTCGGGCGGTGCTTCCACTCGTACAGCGGTCAAGAAGGCCGCCGCCAAGAAGGTCGCGGCGAAGAAGGTCGCGGCGAAGAAGGTCGCGGCGAAGAAGACCACGGCGGCAAAGAAGACGACCGCCAAGAAGACCACGGCGAAGAAGACCACGGCCAAGAAGGCCACCGCCAAGAAGGCGACTCCGGCGAAGAAGGCCACGGCCAAGAAGGCGGCGGCCAAGAAGACCGCCCCCGCCAAGAAGGCCACCGCCAAGAAGGCGCCTGCCAAGAAGGCGACGGCACGCAAGACGACCGCCAAGAGGGCCGCTGCCAGGAAGAAGTAAGCGGCAAAGGGTCACAGGGCCACTCACGCGCCGGGCCGGACTCCCCCAGGGGAGCCCGGCCCGCGGCGTTTCCGTGGCGTTCGCAGTGGTCAGAGGGTCTGCAGCGTCACCAGCGTGATGCGGAGGGACGTGCCCTCGCCCTCAGTCTCGATACGGACCCGCTGGCCCGGCCGGAGCAGGCGCAGACCACCCGCGTCGAAGGCAGCGGCATCGAACTCCACCGGCGTGCCGTCGTCGAGCAGCACGCTCCCGCTGCGGGTTTCGGAGTCGTATGTGTACGAGGTCGCCTGCATACGCGCCAGCCTATCCGCCTCCTCGGCCGTCCACGGCGTGGGCTCAGCCGTCCATGACGTGGACGCCGGACTGCCAGCGCTCCGCGGTACGCGGCCCCACACCGAGCGCGAGCGCGGCCTTCAGATCGTCGCCGGTGTCCACGTCCTGCCGTACCGAATCGACCCCGTCGAGCAGGATTTCCGCAGCCCCCGAAGCCATGTGCCGGAGCCGCGAGCGGCCGCCGAAAGCAGGACGCAATTCCACGCCGGGCGCTGCCGAGAGGAATGTCGTGCCGATTCCGGCCGCATCCGTCAGAAATGCCCGGGGAAATACCGAAGCTGTCGCAAGGACCCGCGCCAATTCCGCGGGACGCAATGCGGGCAGATCGGCGTTGAGTGCGGCGACCGCCGCGGCGGGCCGTACCGCCCGCACCGCTTCGGCCCCGTGCGCCAGCGCCGCGTTGAGTCCCGCCGCAGGAGCGTCCGGAACGATCCGCGCACCCAGTGCGGCCAGCTCGACCGCCGCCGCGGGATCGTCCGTGACGACCGCCACACCCCGCACCGCCGGGCAGGCCAGCGCTGCGGCCACGGTGTCCTGGGCGAAAGCGAGTGCCAGATGCGGCCGCAGAATGTCGTCCGCCGCCTCCGCGAGCCTGCTCTTGGCCAGTACGAGGGGCTTCAGCGGGACGACCAGGGACCAGAGGGGCGTCGGGTCGGTGTTCGTGGCGGGCTCTCCGTCCGTGCGCATCGGGTGCCCATTGTCGCCTGAGCCCGCGAAGATCCGGAGGGCTGGGCCTGTGGCCGGGGCGTACGGTGTTCTCGACAGACCAGGGGCCTGGGGCGACACTTGACCCCCAGCAGCCAGGCAGCATGCCCGGTGATAGAGGAAGGTGTCCGAGTGTCCCGCCGTACAATCGGCTTCTGGTACCGCCTGGCGGCGGCCATCACTAAACCGCCGCTGTTGCTTCTGTTCAAGCGGGACTGGCAAGGAATGGAACACATTCCGGCTGACGGCGGATTTATCACCGCCATCAATCACAACTCGTATCTCGACATGTTCTCCTACGGTCACTTCCAGTACAACACCGGACGTGTGCCCCGATTCCTGGCCAAGGCCGCGCTCTTCAAAGCGCCCGGTGTGGGGATCCTTCTGCGAGGTACCGGCCAGATTCCCGTCTATCGCGAGTCCTCCAACGCCTTCGGCGCCTTCCGCGCCGCCGTGGAAGCCGTGGAGCGCGGTGAATGCGTCGCCTTCTACCCCGAGGGCACTCTCACCCGCGATCCAGGCCAGTGGCCGATGACCGCGAAGACCGGAGTGGCGCGTGCGGCACTGCTGACCAAGGCGCCGGTGGTGCCCGTCGCCCAGTGGGGCGCCAACTTGGCGATGCCGCCGTACGCCAAGGAGAACAAGGTCCGCTTCTTCCCCCGCAAGACGCTCCAGGTGAAGGCGGGGCCGCCGGTCGACCTCACGCCCTTCTACGACCAGGAGCCGACGCCGGAGGTGCTGAAGGAGGCGACCGAGATCATCATGTCCGCCATCACCGGTCTGCTGGAGGACCTGCGCGGCGAGCGGGCGCCCGAGAAGCCGTACGATCTGCGCGAAATCCGCGCTCAGGAGCGCCGCAAGGCCGCCGAGGAGGGCACCAAGTGACGCGCGCAGTCGCCAGGGCAGCAGTATTCGGAACCGGCTCGTGGGGCACGGCGTTCGCCATGGTCCTCGCCGACGCGGGCTGCGAGGTGACCCTCTGGGCCCGCCGCCCCGAAGTCGCCGAAGCCGTCAACACCACCCGCACCAACCCCGACTATCTGCCGGGAATTGAGCTTCCGGAGTCGGTACGCGCCACCACCGACCCCGCCGAGGCCGCGGCCGGCGCCGACTTCACGGTCCTCACCATCCCCTCGCAGACCCTGCGCGGCAACCTCGCGGACTGGGTGCCCCTGCTGGCGCCCGACACCGTGCTCGTCTCCCTCATGAAGGGCGTCGAACTCGGCACCGCCAAGCGGATGAGCGAGGTCATCGAGGAGGTCGCCAAGGTCTCCGCGGACCGGGTCGCCGTGGTCACCGGACCCAACCTCGCCAAGGAGATCGCCCAGCGCCGGCCTGCCGCGGCCGTGGTCGCCTGCCGCGACGAAGCCGTCGCACGGCGCCTCCAGTCCGCCTGCCACACCCCGTACTTCCGCCCGTACACCAACACCGACGTCGTCGGCTGCGAACTCGGCGGCGCGGTCAAGAACGTCATCGGTCTCGCCGTCGGAATCGCTGACGGCATGGGCCTGGGCGACAACGCCAAGGGCTCGCTCATCACCCGCGGCCTCGCCGAGACCACCCGCCTCGGCCTCGTGATGGGAGCCGACCCAATGACCTTCTCCGGCCTCGCCGGACTCGGCGACCTGGTCGCGACCTGCTCCTCGCCGCTCTCCCGCAACCACACCTTCGGCACCAACCTCGGGCGCGGCATGACGCTCCAGGAGACCATCGCGGTCACCAAGCAGACCGCTGAAGGCGTCAAGTCCTGTGAGTCGGTGCTCGATCTGGCGCGCCGGCACGGGGTCGACATGCCGATCACCGAGATGGTCGTCGGCATCGTCCACGACGGCAAACCGCCGGTGGTCGCGCTCAAGGAGCTGATGTCACGCAGTGCCAAGCCGGAGCGCAGCTGACGTGGCTCGCGGTGCCCTGTGGGGGGAATCCCCCCACGCCTTCCAAGCGGGTAGTCTCATCGCGATATGAGCAGCGAGAACCTCCCCCAGAGCCCTGAGCAGCAGCTCCGCAAGCCGCGCGTAGCCGTCGTCTTCGGCGGTCGCAGCTCCGAACACGGAATCTCCGTGGTCACCGCCGGTGCCGTGCTGCGGGCCATCGACCGTACGAAGTACGACGTACTGCCGATCGGCATCACGACGGACGGCCGGTGGGCGCTCACCGCCGACGACCCGGACCGGATGGCCATCGCCGACCGCAGGACGCCCAGCGTCGAGCAGCTGGCCGAGTCCGCCGACGGTGGTGTGGTGCTCTCCGTCGATCCGGCCAACCGCGAGGTCGTCTACAGCGAACCCGGCTCCGTACCCAAGGTGCTCGGCGAGGTCGACGTCGTCTTCCCGATGCTGCACGGTCCGTACGGCGAGGACGGCACCCTCCAGGGCCTGCTGGAGCTCTCCGGCGTCCCGTACGTCGGCTCGGGCGTCCTCGCCTCGGCCGTCGGCCAGGACAAGGAGTACATGAAGCGGGTGTTCATCGCCTTCGGGCTGCCGGTCGGTCCCTTCGAGGTCGTCCGCCCCCGCGAGTGGGAGCAGGACCCGTCCGCCGCCCGCAAGAAGATCATTGACTTCGCCGGTGAGCACGGCTGGCCGCTCTTCGTGAAGCCCGCGCGCGCCGGCTCCTCGATCGGCATCACCAAGGTCGACGACCTCTCCGGCCTTGACGACGCGATCGCCGAGGCGCAGCGCCACGATCCCAAGATCCTGGTGGAGTCGCTGCTGCGCGGCCGCGAGATCGAGTGCGGAGTGCTCGAGTTCGAGGACGGTCCGCGCGCCAGCGTGCCGGCCGAGATCCCGCCGGTCACGGCGCACGAGTTCTACGACTTCGAGGCCAAGTACATCGACTCTGCGGCCGGTCTCGTGCCCGCGCCGCTGACCCCGGAGCAGACCGCCGAGGTGCGGCGGCTCGCGGTCGAGGCCTTCGACGCCGCGTCCTGCGAGGGACTGGTCCGCGCCGACTTCTTCCTGCAGGAGAACGGCGAGTTCGTGATCAACGAGATCAACACCATGCCGGGCTTCACGCCCATCTCGATGTACCCGCGGATGTGGCAGGAGAGCGGCATCAGCTACTCGGAGCTGGTGGACAAGCTGATCCAGGCGGCGCTGCGCCGCCCGACCGGCCTGCGCTAGGGCACGTTTCGGAAGAGCGCCGCTTGGAAGCAGCGCCGCCCGACCGGCCCGCGTCAGAGGTCAAAGGCTGGCCGGGACCGTCTTCTTGACGGGCCCGGCCAGCTCTGTGAGCGGCCCGATGTCATGGGCGTACTGCTTCCCCAGCGTGACCTCGACATAGGTCTTGCGGTAGGTGGTGGTGAACCGGGGGCCGGCTTCCCGCTGCTCCAGCAGCCAGTTGACCCCGTTCACCTCCACGCCCTTCGACTGGGGGTCACTCATCTTCTCCGGCCGGGGGACGCCGCAGCGCAGTACGATCGCGGCATCGCCCCAGCCGGCGGTCAGTTCGGAAGCCGGTTCGGGGTCGTTGCGGTCCTGTCCGGCGACGGAATCGGGCAGCTCCTTGTGCAGCGCACGGCACAAGGAGACCTCCTCCGGCGGGGGGCTGGGAACCGTGATCGACGCCGCTGCGTCCGTGGAGGAGCAGCCCGCGGCAGCCAAGAGCACAACGGCGGCTGCGGACAGGCAGAAGGGCCGGCGGCGGTATGAAGTCACCGGCCAAGCGTAGACGGGGGCTACAGGTGCACGACCGGGCAGGTCAGGGTGCGGGTGATGCCGTCCACTTGCTGGATCTTGGCGACCACCATGCGACCGAGATCATCGACCGTCTCGGCCTGGGCGCGCACAATTACGTCATAGGGACCGGTTACGTCCTCGGCCTGTATCACTCCCGGAATCTTGCCGATGGTCTCGGCGACGGTCGACGCCTTGCCCACCTCGGTCTGAATAAGGATGTACGCCTGTACCACGGAACCTCCAGGGCGGCCACGAGGATCATGTGGGGAGAGAAGAAACGCCACGGTATCGCGTCGCCGCGGGCTGCGGGGAGACCTGCGCGCCGGACGATGTCCGCAGCGTGGCGTACGAAATGCAGAAGTTGGCGTATGTCTTGACGGTACGTACCGCGAAGACGGCTCGCGACCGCAAGCAAGCAGCACTGCCGGACGTTCCGGCAGGACGACGGAGAGGTGAGACTCGGTGAAGGGCACTGTGGGCGAGTTGGGGGAGTTCGGGCTCATCAGGGAGCTCACCTCCCGGCTCACCTCCACCCCCGCGGTACGGCTGGGGCCCGGCGACGACGCCGCGGTCGTGGCCGCACCCGACCGCAGGGTTGTGGCAAGTACGGACATCCTGCTCGAGGGACGGCACTTCCGCCGCGACTGGTCGACGGCGTACGACGTAGGCCGCAAGGCCGCCGCCCAGAACCTGGCCGACATCGCCGCGATGGGCGCGGTCCCGACCGCGCTGCTGCTCGGCCTGGTCGTCCCGGCCGAACTCCCGGTCACCTGGGCCACCGAGCTGATGGACGGCATCCGGGACGAGTGCCAGGTCGCGGGCGCGGCGGTGGTCGGCGGCGATGTCGTACGAGGCGACCTCATCACCCTCGCGATCACCGCGCTCGGCGATCTGCGCAACCACGAGCCGGTCACCCGGGCCGGCGCCCAGCCCGGCGATGTCGTCGCGTACACCGGCTGGTTGGGGTGGTCGGCGGCCGGGCACGCGGTGCTCTCGCGCGGCTTCCGCTCGCCGCGCGCCTTCGTCGAGGCGCACCGGCGGCCCGAGCCGCCGTACCACGCGGGCCCGGCGGCGGCCGGCCTCGGCGCCACCGCCATGACCGATGTCAGCGACGGACTCGTCGCCGACCTCGGGCACATCGCGGACGCCAGCAAGGTCCGTATCGACCTGCGGTCCGGCCTCATCGACATCCCCAGCCAGATGAACGACATCGGCCAGGCGGTCGGCGTCGATCCGCTGCAGTGGGTGCTGACCGGCGGAGAGGACCATGCGATCGTCGCGACGTTCCCTCCGGACGCGAAACTGCCGGCCCGCTGGAAGGTGATCGGCGAGGTGCTCAATCCCTCGGCGCTGCCACAGGTGACCGTCGACGGTGCGCCGTGGACCAGCAAGAGCGGCTGGGACCACTTCGGGGACATCGAGGACGGCAAGTAGATTCGGGGGCATGGACATACCCCCTCGCGTGCTCACCGTCGCCGGGTCCGACTCCGGCGGCGGTGCCGGCATTCAGGCCGACCTGAAGACCATGCTGGCGCTCGGAGTGCACGGCATGAGCGTGCTCACCGCCGTCACCGCGCAGAACTCCCTGGGGGTGCAGGGCGCGTGGGAACTGCCCGTCGACGCGGTACGGGCCCAGTACCGCAGCGTCGTCGACGACATCGGCGTCCAGGCGGTGAAGACCGGCATGCTGGCGTCGGCGCCGCTCGTCGAGACGGTCGCCGAGCTGCTGGCCGGCACGGACGCGCCGGTGGTCGTCGACCCCGTGGGCGTCTCCAAGCACGGGGACCCGTTGCTGGCCGCCTCCGCACTCGACTCCGTACGCACCAAGCTCCTGCCGCTGGCGACCGTGGCCACGCCCAACCTCGACGAGGTGACCCAGCTGACCGGCGTCGTGGTGAGCGACGAGGACGGGATGCGCCGGGCCGCGGACGCCGTGCTCGGCTTCGGACCGCGCTGGGCACTGATCAAGGGCGGGCATCTCGCGGGCGACGCGGTGGATCTGCTGACGGACGGCGCGGAGGAGCATTGGCTGCGCGCGCCCCGGCACGACAACCGGCATACGCACGGGACGGGCTGCACGCTGGCGTCCGCCGTCGCCGCGGGGTTGGCGAAGGGAATGGAGGTCCCTCGGGCCGTACGGGCCGCGAAGGAGTACGTCACGGGCGCGATCGCGGCCGGATTCGCGCTGGGAGGCGGGATCGGTCCTGTGGATCACGCATGGCGCCTGCGCTGACGGGCGCGAGGGGGTGCGCCGGATGCGGGGGGCGCGGGGCGGGGAATGCGCGGGCACGGCGAAAAGCCGGCCCACCGAGGTGGACCGGCTTTCAAGGCAACCGCAGGGGCTGCGCTACGACGAAACGTCGCGGTTAGCGCGAGACCTTGCCGGCCTTGATGCACGAGGTGCAGACGTTGAGCCGCTTCGGCGTCCGACCGACCACGGCACGCACGCGCTGGATGTTCGGGTTCCAGCGACGGGACGTACGGCGGTGCGAGTGCGAAATGTTGTTGCCGAAGCCCGGCCCCTTGCCGCAGACGTCGCAGTTGGCAGCCACGGGTCACTCCAAAGACTTCAGATGCACTTACAGTGAATTCCGGCGCACCGGATCAGTGATCTGATTTGGTGACTTTGCCGGGGGAATGGCCCGACTTTCATCGGGCAACCGGAGCAGCATACAACGACTGCGTCCGAGATACGAAACTACCATGGCTTCTCCCGCACCCGCCCCGGCCCTTGGCTCCGACCGGGGTCTACCCTGCGGTGCAAACCCCGCAGCCCACGGCCCTGTCCGGCCGCTCAAGGAGGATCACCAGGTGCCAGAGAAGGAGGGGCGGCCCGCGGGGCCTCCCTTGAGGGCGGCGGTGGGAGACGGGCGTGCCCTCAACGCCGCAACGGTGCGTGCCTGGTGCTCACTGGCGCTGGAAGCCCTGGGCCGGGAGCGCGAGGCGATCGACGCGATCAATGTCTATCCGGTCGCGGACGGGGACACCGGCACGAATCTGTACTTGACCGTGGAGTCCGCGGCCCAGGCCGTTGAGGCGGTCTTCGCCGCTCATGAGACCGGGTCCTCCCTGCCCTCGTCGGCCGATGTGCTGCGGGCGATGGCGCACGGGGCGCTGATAGGGGCACGCGGGAACTCGGGGACGATTCTGGCGCAGCTGCTGCGGGGCATGGCGGAGCGGATCGGGGAAGGTGATCATCCGGCCGCTGCGCTGCGGCGGGCGGCCGGGCTGGCGCGTGAGGCGGTCGCGCATCCCGTCGAGGGCACGATCCTGAGCGTGGCCGGTGCGGCGGCGGACGCGGCGGAGGCCTCCCCGGACGATGCCGTGCGCGCGGCGTACGCGGGGGCGCGGGCCGCGCTGGACGCGACGCCGGATCAGCTCGAGGTACTGGGGCGGGCGGGAGTCGTCGACGCGGGCGGACGCGGGCTGCTCGCCGTGCTCGGGGCGCTGGTCGAGGCGGTGTCGGGCGAGGCCCCGGTGCTCCCGGCGCTGGCCCATGTGCGGCCGGAGCCGGCGGCCCGGACCGTGGAGCCGTGCGCCGACGGGGGCCCGGCCTTCGAGGTCATCTACCTCCTGGAGGCGGACGACGCGGCCGTGGCCCGGCTGCGGACCCGGCTCGACAAGCTCGGCGACTCGCTCGTCGTCGTCGGCGGCGACGGCCTGTGGAACGTCCATGTGCACGTCGACGACGCGGGCGCGGCGGTGGAGGCGGGCGTCGAGGCGGGGCGGCCGTACCGGATCCGTATCACCCACTTCGACACCGCGGCGGCAGTGATGCGCGAACAGGTACAGCGGGCGGTCGTCGTGGTCGTCCCGGGGGAGGGACTGGCGGGCCTGTGCTCCGAGGCCGGAGCGACCACGGTCCTCGCCCGCCCCGGCGAACCCCCGGCCAGTGGCGAACTGGTCGAGGCGATCCGGCACGCCCACGCGCGCGAGGTGGTCCTGCTGCCGAACTCCGCGGAGCTGCGGCACACGGCCGCGGCCGCCGCGGAACAGGCCCGTACGGAAGGTGTGCGGGTCGCTCTCATCCCGACCCGCGCCGCGGTCCAGGGCATCGCGGCGCTCGCCGTCCACGAGCCGGACCGGCGCTTCGACGAGGACGTGGTCGCGATGACCGCGGCGGCGGGCGCGACCCGCTATGCCGAACTGGCTGTCGCGGAACGGCAGTCGTGGACGACGGCCGGCATCTGTCAGGCCGGCGACGTACTGGGCCTGATCGACGGCGACGTGGCGGTGATCGGCGCCGATGTGCAGGCCACGGCGGAAACGGTCCTGGACCGGATGCTCGCGGCGGGCGGCGAGCTGGTGACGCTGGTACTGGCCGAGGAAGTGCCGGACGCGGTGGCCGAACGTCTGGAGAGGTACGTGCGGGACGGGTACCTGGCCGTGGACACGGTGGTCTACCGGGGCGGCCGCCAGTCGTCGCCGCTGCTGATCGGGGTCGAGTAGCGAGGCCGGCATGAGGCTCGCGGCACCGTTGTGACCAGGGGAAATCCACAGGTACGCGACGACTGTCAGTGGTGTGGTGTGCAATGGATCGCGTGTCCGCGCTCGACGAACCCCTGACGAAGACGCTCGGTGCCGCCACCGCGAAGGTGATGGCCGAGCACCTCGACCTGCACACCGTCGGTGATCTGCTCCACCACTACCCGCGGCGGTACGCCGAGCGGGGCGAGCTCACACCCCTCTCCGAGCTTCCCCTGGACGAGCACGTCACGGTCGTCGCCCAGGTCGCGGACGCCCGCGTGCTCACGTTCAACCAGGGCCGCGGCCGACGGCTTGAAGTCACCATCACCGACGGCAGCGGACGGCTGCAGCTGGTCTTCTTCGGCAAGGGGGTCCACAAGCCGCACAAGGACCTGCTGCCGGGCAGCCGCGCGATGTTCGCCGGCAAGGTGTCGATGTTCAACCGCAAGCTGCAGCTCGCCCATCCCGCGTACGAGCCGCTGGGCGCCGCCAGTGCCGAGGACGCGGTGGACGCCTTCGCCAACCAGCTGATCCCGATCTATCCGGCCTGCAAGCAGCTGGAGTCCTGGAAGATCGCCAAGGCGGTGGACGCGGTCCTGCCGCGCGCCACGGAGGCCGCCGACCCGCTGCCGCCCTCGCTGCGTGAAGGCCGGGGATTCGCCACGCTCCCCGATGCCCTGCGCAAGATCCACCGGCCGCGCACAAAGGCGGACATCGCCGAGGCCAGGGACCGGCTCAAGTGGGACGAGGCGTTCGTGCTCCAGGTCGCGCTCGCACGGCGGCGGTTCGCCGACAGCCAACTGCCCGCCGTGGCACGGAAACCCAGACCGAGCGGCCTGCTCGACGCCTTCGACGCCAAGCTTCCGTTCACTCTCACCGAAGGCCAGCAGAAGGTCACCGAGGAGATCTTCGACGACCTGGCGACCGAGCACCCCATGCACCGCCTGCTCCAGGGCGAGGTCGGCTCGGGCAAGACCATGGTCGCGCTGCGGGCGATGCTCACCGTCGTCGACGCGGGCGGACAGGCCGCGATGCTCGCGCCCACCGAGGTCCTCGCCCAGCAGCACCACCGCTCGATCACCGAGATGATGGGCGAGCTCGCGGAGGGCGGAATGCTCGGCGGCTCCGAGCACGCCACCAAGGTGGTGCTGCTGACCGGCTCCATGGGCGCGGCCGCGCGCCGGCGGGCGCTCCTCGACCTGGTGACGGGCGAGGCCGGGATCGTCATCGGTACGCATGCGCTGATCGAGGACAAGGTGCAGTTCCACGATCTGGGGCTGGTCGTCGTCGACGAGCAGCATCGCTTCGGCGTGGAGCAGCGCGACGCCCTGCGCTCGAAGGGCAAACAGCCGCCGCATCTGCTGGTCATGACCGCCACACCCATTCCCCGTACGGTCGCGATGACCGTCTTCGGAGATCTGGAGACCTCGGTCCTGGACCAGCTGCCGGCCGGCCGCTCGCCGATCGCCAGCCATGTGGTCCCCGCCCAGGACAAACCGCACTTCCTGGCGCGCGCCTGGGAGCGCGTGCGCGAGGAGGTCGAGAACGGACACCAGGCGTACGTCGTCTGTCCCCGTATCGGCGACGGCGAGGACGAGCCGAAGAAGAAGTCCGCCGAGGACGACGCCGAGAAGCGCCCTCCGCTGGCCGTGATCGAGATCGCCGAGCAGCTCGCCAAGGGCCCCCTGAGCGGCCTGCGCGTCGAAGTGCTGCACGGCCGGATGCAGCCCGACGACAAGGACGACGTCATGCGCAGCTTCGCCGCGGGTGAGGTGGACGTCCTGGTCGCCACCACCGTCATCGAGGTCGGTGTCAACGTCCCCAACGCCACCGCCATGGTGATCATGGACGCGGACCGGTTCGGTGTCTCCCAACTGCACCAGCTGCGCGGCCGGGTGGGCCGTGGCACGGCACCCGGACTCTGTCTGCTGGTCAGCGAGATGCCCGAGGCGAGCCCCGCCCGGTCCCGGCTGGGTGCGGTCGCCGCCACGCTCGACGGCTTCGAGCTCTCCCGTATCGACCTCGAACAGCGCCGCGAGGGCGATGTGCTCGGCCAGGCCCAGTCCGGCGTGCGCTCCTCGCTGCGGATGCTCACGGTCATCGAGGACGAGGAGGTCATCGTGGCTGCCCGAGAGGAGGCCGTCGCGATCGTCAGCGACGACCCGGAGCTGGAGCGGCTGCCCGAGCTGCGTACGGCGCTGGACGCGTTGCTCGACACGGAGCGCGAGCAGTTCCTCGACAAGGGCTGAGAGACTGACGGCAAGAGATTCGCTCACCGAGCTCACGAGAAGGACTGAGATGACCCGCGTGATCGCCGGCGCGGCCGGCGGACGCCGCCTCGCCGTCCCGCCCGGCAACGGCACCCGCCCCACGTCCGACCGCGCTCGTGAGGGGCTCTTCTCCAGCTGGGAGTCGCTTCTGGGCACGCTCAGCGGCATCCGTGTCGCCGATCTGTACGCCGGCTCGGGCGCCGTCGGCCTGGAGGCGCTCTCCCGTGGCGCGGCCCACGCACTCCTTGTCGAGGCCGATTCCCGCGCGGTCCGCACCGTCCGTGAGAACGTCCGCGCGCTCGGACTGCCCGGCGCCGAGGTCCGTACCGGCAAAGCGGAACAAATCGTGACGGGTCCCGCTCCCGAAGTCCCCTATGACGTGGTTTTTCTCGACCCTCCGTACTCCGTCACCGACGACGATCTTCGCGAGATTCTGCTCACACTCCGCACTCAGGGCTGGCTCGCGGACGATGCGCTCGCCACCGTGGAGCGCAGCACCAGAGGTGGCGAGTTCGTGTGGCCACCGGGTTTCGAGCCACTGCGGGCCCGTCGTTACGGCGAGGGCACGCTTTGGTACGGTCACGCCGCCTCTACGTGCGAAGACGCACGATGACCGGACCGGAGAGCGAGGGACTTCAGTTGCGCCGCGCAGTCTGTCCGGGGTCATTCGACCCCATCACCAATGGACACCTCGACATCATTGCCCGCGCCTCCAAGCTGTACGACGTCGTATACGTCGCGGTGATGATCAATCAGTCCAAGCAGGGGCTGTTCACGGTCGAGGAGCGGATCGACATGATCCGCCAGGTGACCAGCGAGTACGGAAACGTCGAGGTGGAGTCCCACCACGGCCTCCTCGTCGACTTCTGCAAGCAGCGCGACATCCCGGCCATCGTCAAGGGTCTGCGCGCCGTCAGCGACTTCGACTACGAGCTGCAGATGGCCCAGATGAACAACGGTCTCTCGGGTGTCGAGACGCTGTTCGTCCCGACCAACCCCACCTACAGCTTCCTCTCCTCCAGCCTGGTGAAGGAGGTCGCCGCCTGGGGCGGCGACGTCTCCCACCTGCTGCCTCCCGTGGTGAGCCAGGCGCTCACCAAGCGCCTCGCCGAGAAGTCACGAACTCAGTGACTCCTCAGTGACTCCTCAGTGACTCCTCGGCGACGACTCACCGACGACGCGGTGACGCACTGAGTGACGAACGGGGTGGCGAGCTGACAGTCCGTCACCCGGTGTCGGACGGGCACCGACTGCCCGTACAGTCGTCCACGTCCGTCTTCCATCAGCTGTAGAGAGTGGCGAACACACGGTGGACGTCCAGAAGAAGCTCGACGAGATCGTCGAGGCGGTCGGCAACGCCCGGTCCATGCCCATGTCGGCCTCCTGCGTGGTCAACCGCGCCGACCTGCTCGCCATGCTCGAAGAGGTCCGCCAGGCCCTGCCGGGCTCGCTGGCCCAGGCCCAGGAGCTGATCGGCGGCCGTGAGCAGCTGGTCGAGCAGGCCCGCCAGGAGGCCGAGCGGATCATCGAGACCGCCCACGCCGAGCGCGGCTCGCTGATCTCGGACACCCAGGTCGCCCGCCAGTCCCAGGACGAGGCCGACCGGATCCTCGCCGAGGCCCGCCGTGACGCCGAGGAGATCCGCGCCGAGGCCGACGACTACGTCGACTCCAAGCTCGCCAACTTCGAGGTCGTCCTCACCAAGACCATCGGCTCCGTCGACCGCGGCCGGGAGAAGCTGCTCGGCCGCGGCCCCGCGCTCGACCAGCAGGGATACATCGACCCGGCCGAGGACGACGCCCCCGAGTACAGCGCGGACCCGCAGACCCTGATCCAGCGCGCGGACGAGTACGTCGACGCCAAGCTCGGTGCCTTCGAGGCCGTGCTCTCCAAGACCCTCGACGCGGTTGGCCGAGGCCGGCAGAAGCTGCACGGCCGGACCACCAGTGACGCGCTCGGCGAGCACATGGCCGCCCAGGACGCGGCGGGCACGCAGCAGCACGCCAGCGACGCCGACTATCTGGCCGGCCTCGCGGAGCTGGCCGAGCCGCAGCCGCAGGTCCCGCAGCAGCCGCAGGTCCAGCCCCAGCACCAGTACCAGCCGCAGACTGAGCCGCAGCCCCAGATCCCGGCTCAGCTGTCGGCTCAGCAGGATCCGTACGCCTACCAGCCGCAGCAGCCGCAGGAGGTGTACGCCGCATATCAGCAGGATCCGTACGCCGCCTACCAGCAGCAGAGCTACGACCAGCAGCAGTACGCGCAGCAGGATCCGTACGCCTACCAGCAGCAGGTCCAGCCCCAGCCCCAGCCCCAGACCCAGCATCAGCATCAGCCTCAGCAGGCGCAGCAGCAGGGCGCCGCTCTCGACGAGACCAGCCTCTTCGACACGAGCATGATCGACCTCGAGCAGCTGCGCCGGTACGAGCAGGGCCGCTGAATATCGGGCCGCCGAGGACCGGATTGGGTCTACGGCGGCCCGTCCAGTATCCTGGCTCTTCGGTCGCGCGTATTTTCGCGATCCCGGCTGCCCGCTTCGACTCCGAGTCGGGACGGCCCCTCCCCACGATCCGAAAGCAGGAACAGCTCTGAACGCGCATCTCGACCACCGCAACCCCCTCGTGTTCGACACACACGAGCTGGGGCGGCGTCCTGGTGCGCTTCAGCGGCTGACCCGCACGGTCACGGCCCCCAAGGACTTCGGTATCGAAGGGGTCATCGGCGTGCCCTTGGGCGCTCCGATAGAGCTCGACCTCCGCCTCGAGTCGGTCATGGAAGGTGTGCTTGTCACAGGCACCGCCCGTGCATCGGTCGAGGGGGAGTGCGTAAGGTGTCTGGAGCCGTTGCACCAAGAGGTTGCGGCGGACTTCCAGGAGCTGTTCACGTACCCCGACGCCGACGACCGGGGCCGCACTGCGGAACCCGTCGACGACGCCGAGGACGAGGACAGGCTCTATCTCGAGGACGGCCTGTTCGACCTCGAGCCCGTGCTGCGTGATGCGGTGGTGCTCGCACTGCCGATGCAGCCGGTGTGCCGGGAGACCTGTGCCGGCCTGTGCCCCGAATGCGGGATCAGGCTGGACGAGAACCCGGACCACCACCATGACGCCGTCGACATTCGTTGGGCGGCGTTGCAGGGACTCGTCGGAACCGTCAAGGACGACGAGAAGGACAACATGGGCGGCGCCGAAGCGGGCGTCGACGAGAAGCAGGAGAAGTAGCCGTGGCTGTTCCGAAGCGGAAGATGTCGCGCAGCAACACGCGCCACCGCCGGTCGCAGTGGAAGGCTGCGGTCCCCACCCTGGTTTCGTGTGAGCGTTGCCAGGAGCCGAAGCAGCAGCACATCGCGTGCCCGAGCTGCGGCACCTACAACAAGCGCCAGGTCCTCGAGGTCTGAGCGGCTGGTGAGAGGCCCGATGTCTGAGTTGTCCAACGCCAAGAAGCAGGCAGACAACGTCAACGCAGCCTCGTCCCACACGCTTCTGGAAGGGCGGCTCGGGTATCACCTCGAGTCCGCCCTTCTGGTGCGTGCGCTGACCCACCGTTCGTATGCGTATGAGAACGGCGGTCTGCCCACCAACGAGCGGCTCGAATTCCTCGGGGATTCGGTACTCGGCCTGGTGGTCACCGACACGCTGTATCGCACCCACCCCGACCTGCCCGAAGGCCAGCTGGCCAAGTTGCGGGCCGCGGTGGTCAATTCGCGTGCGCTGGCGGAGGTCGGCCGTGGCCTCGAACTCGGTCTCTTCATCCGGCTCGGCCGGGGTGAAGAAGGCACGGGCGGCCGGGACAAGGCGTCCATCCTCGCCGACACCCTTGAAGCGGTGATCGGCGCGGTCTATCTCGACCAGGGCCTCGACGCGGCCTCGGAGCTGGTGCACCGGCTCTTCGACCCGCTGATCGAGAAGTCCTCGAACCTCGGCGCCGGCCTGGACTGGAAGACCAGTCTCCAGGAGCTCACCGCTGCCGAGGGGCTCGGAGTCCCGGAGTATCTCGTCACCGAGACCGGCCCGGACCACGAGAAGACCTTCACTGCTGCCGCCCGCGTCGGTGGTGTCTCGTACGGCACCGGCACCGGCCGCAGCAAGAAGGAAGCGGAGCAGCAGGCGGCGGAGTCCGCGTGGCGGGAGATCCGTGCCGCCGCGGACGAGCGCGCGGCTGCCGACAAGGCCGCCGCCGAGGTGGCGACCTCCGTGGAGGCTGCCGCTGATGCGGCGACCGACGCGGCAGGCGAAGAGGCCGCCGACGCCACTTCGTCCACGGAGTCCGCGGACCGGGCCTCGGCCTGAGTCCACGCTTCCGCTTTCCGCCGTGAGGCCCCTCGCTCCCTGGGAGCAAGGGGCCTCACGGATTTCGGTGGTGGCGGAGCGGTACGCTGCGGGCGTCACCGCGAAAGTTCTGAAGGAGCCCCGTGCCCGAGCTGCCCGAGGTCGAAGTCGTACGTCGCGGACTCCAGCGCTGGGTCAGCGGACGCACGATCGCCGAGGTGCAGGTGCTGCACCCGCGTGCGGTCCGCCGGCATCTCGCCGGCGGCGAGGACTTCGCGGCCCGGCTCAAGGGTCACAGCGTCGGTGTGGCCCGCCGCCGCGGCAAGTACCTCTGGCTGCCGCTGGCGGACACGGACGCCTCGATCCTCGGCCACCTCGGCATGAGCGGCCAGCTCCTCGTGCAGCCGGAAGCCGCACCGGACGAGAAGCATCTGCGCATCCGTATCCGCTTCGACGACACCCTCGGCACCGAGCTGCGCTTTGTCGACCAGCGCACCTTCGGCGGGCTTTCGCTGCACGACAACACCCCTGAGGGACTGCCCGACGTCATCGCGCACATCGCCCGCGATCCGATCGACCCGGCCTTCGACGACACGGCTTTCCACACCGCGCTGCGGCTGCGCCGTACGACCGTCAAGCGCGCGCTGCTCGACCAGTCGCTGATCAGCGGTGTCGGCAACATCTACGCGGACGAGGCGCTCTGGCGCGCGAAGCTCCACTACGAGCGCCCCACCGCGACCCTCACACGGCCGCGCTCGGTCGAACTCCTCGGCCACGTACGGGGGGTGTTGGTCGCCGCCCTCGCCGTCGGGGGCACCAGCTTCGACAGCCTGTATGTGAACGTGAACGGCGAATCAGGCTACTTCGCACGGTCGTTGGACGCGTACGGCCGCGAGGACGAGCCGTGCCGTCGCTGCGGCACGCCGATACGCCGCCGCCCCTGGATGAACCGGTCCAGCTACTTCTGCCCGCGCTGTCAGCGGCCGCCGCGCACCTCGTCGTAAGTGTCGCGTGCCGCCAGTACCTCGGGCATCCGCCCCTCCACGAATCGGATGAGGGTCAGCAGCCGCTCCGCGACCTGGCGTCCCAGCGGGGTGAGTTCGTAGTCGACCCGCGGCGGATTGGTCGGCTGCGCGTCCCGTCGTACGAGCCCGTCGCGCTCCAGCGCCTGCAAGGTCTGGGACAGCATCTTCTCGCTCACACCGTCGATCCGCCGCCGCAGCTCGTTGAAGCGGAACGTGCCTTCGTGAAGCGCTCCCAGCGTGAGGCTGCCCCAGCGGCCGGTGACGTCCTCCAGCGTGTCGCGCGACGGGCACTGGCGGGAGAACACGTCAAAGGCGAGGTCGCCGCCCGGACAGCCCCCGGTGCTCTCTTCCTGCGCACTGGTCTCCATGTCGACACCATACTCCGACGCAGCGCTAACCAGTGGGTTGCGCTAACTGAAAGTTAGTGCTTTTCTGGTGCCACCACCGACGAGCACACCGCTTTCGAGGAGACCCCTACCGTGACCACGCCTGTTGTCTCGATTGCCTACCACTCCGGGTACGGCCACACCGCCGTCATCGCCGAGGCTGTCCGCGAAGGAGCGGCCGGCGCCGGCGCCACCGTTCACCTGATCAAGGTCGACGAGATCGACGAGGCCCAGTGGGAGCTGCTCGACGGCTCCGACGCCATCGTCTTCGGGTCGCCCACCTACATGGGGACCGCGTCCGGTGCCTTCCACCAGTTCGCACAGGACACCTCCCAGCGCTGGTTCACCGACGCCTGGAAGGACAAGCTGGCGGCCGGCTTCTCCAACTCCGGCTCCAAGAGCGGCGACAAGCTGCACACCCTGCAGTTCTTCGCGACACTCGCCGCCCAGCACGGTATGCACTGGGTGAACCTCGGGCTCAAGCCCGGCTGGAACTCCACCGAGGGCTCCGAGCACGACCTCAACCGCCTGGGCTTCTTCTCCGGCGCCGCAGCCCAGACCAACTCCGACGAGGGCCCGGAAGGCGTGCACAAGGCCGACATCGCGACCGCGGAGCACCTCGGCCGCCGGGTGGCGGAGACCGCCCGCACCTTCATCGCGGGGCGGGCAGCCGCCGCCTGACCCCGCATGACCTTGCCTCACCCGCCTGACAAGGAAGAAGGCCCCGTCACCGAGGTGACGGGGCCTTCTCGCGTACGTACGAGCGACTAGAAGCCGAAGTCCTGCGTCCACCAGGGGCCGCCGGCGCCCAGGTGCACGCCGACGCCCATGGTCTTGTAGTCGCAGTTCAGTATGTTCGCGCGGTGACCGTCGCTGTTCATCCAGGAGGTCATCACCGCAACAGCGTCGGCCTGCCCGCGAGCGATGTTCTCGCCGCCGAGCCCCGGCACACCCGCCTTGTCGGCGCGGTCCCAAGGCGTCGCCCCTTCGGGGCTGGTGTGGTCGAAGAAGCCACGCGCGGCCATGTCGTCGCTGAAGTTCCCGGCCAGCGCCGCAAGCGGTGCACTGGCCTGCACCGGGCTGCACCCCACCTTCGCGCGCTCTTCGTTGACCAGGCGGAGCACCTTGGCCTCGGCGGCCGCGGCGGTCTCCGCACCCGAGGAGACGGGGGGCTTGGCCGCCGCGGACGGCCGCTCGGGCGCACGCGACTTCGTACGGGCCGGGGCGGCGCTCTTCGTCTGCTTCTGCGCCTCAGGGGCCTTCGCCTCAGGAGCCTTCGTCTGCTTCGGCGGCGTCGTCGACGGCTTGGTCGGCGTGGGTGAGGGGGTCTTCGACGGAGCCTGTGGGCGGGGGGCGTTCTGGCTCGCGGGGGCCGAGGCCCCGTTCGTCGGCTCCGCGCTCGCGTCGCCCTGGGTCTGCAGCTGCGCGGAACCCTCGGCGCGTACCCGCTCGGCGGAGTCGTTGCCGTGACCGACGGTGAACTTGTCGCCGCCCGGGAGCAGGCCGGTCGTGACGGCCACGGCACCTACGGCCATGGCTGCGGAGGCGCCGAGCAGCCCGGTGCGTACGGGTACAAGGCCCCGCTTCTTCCGGCGTGCACCACCCCGGTGCCGGCCTGCCGAGCCGTCCGCGTAGTCATCTGCGACGGGTGCGGCGGCGGAGCGTCGATGGCGTCCCATGCGCTGTGCCTTCCTGGTACTCGACGGTCAATCGTCAACATGACTCACCCATACGAGTGAGACTCATTGCGACGGGACTGTAGCCCATGTGGCGAGTGGGTGAAGTGATCGGAAATCTATTGGCCAGTTACCGTGCACGCATGAACGATGTTGCGCGGCTCACCGCGTGGGTACGCGGCCGAGTACAGGGAGTGGGCTTCCGCTGGTTCACCAGGGCAAATGCATTGGAGATCGGCGGCCTGACCGGCTTCGCACTCAATCTTGACGATGGCAGGGTGCAGGTTGTGGCAGAGGGGCCACGTGAGAATTGCCACCGTTTGCTGGAATGGCTTCGCTCCGACGACACACCCGGCCGGGTCGAAGGAGTTACCGAGATCTGGGACACGCCCCGCGGTGGATACGAGGACTTCGCGATCAGGTGATGATCACCGCGTAATTCGGCGCAGCGAAGATCGCCGCGTATGCCGACGGCACCTGCCGCGATGGAAATGGCCTGGTGGTTGCCAAGAACGGCTTGTCGTGCCAGGCTGCCGCAGTAAGGATGATCTCTACGCCCCCAGGGCCCCGCAGCGTGGCTCCGCCGCTTCTTTCGCGGCCGTGAGCCCCGGGTTGGCCCGTTGATACGGGGCGTGATCGTGTTGACCGTCAAACTTTTTGGTGAGACTCTGGAAGCCCCGCGCACCTTAGCTGTTTGGCAGTACAAACCGCAGCGCTAGCAAGTAACAATCACTGTCGAGCACCGCGGGTGCGAATCCCTCACGACCCACACCGCATTCGGTCGGTCACTCAGTGTGGAGGACCATCCATCATGGCAAAGGCGCTTCTCGGTTACGTCGGCGGTTCCGACCCGCGACTCCTCGCCGAGATGCGACGGCTGCAGCAGCGCGTCCAGGACCTCGAATCCGAGCTTGTACGGATCCAGTCCGAGAATGACGCGCTTAACGCTGCCGTTGCTCAGCACCCTGGAGAGTCGCTGCTCAACGGCATCGACATCGACGTGCACCAGCCGGAGCCCGCGCTCACCTGAGCAGGGGCGATCAGCTGGAGTTCATCGCGCAAGATATGCAAGGGACGCTTCGGCGTCCCTTCTTTCTTTTCCCGCCCTGCCTCGCCCCTTACAGTCCTTCCCTTACCGTCTGATGTGCCCTGCACCTTCATAGGTGAAACCGGGAGCGCTCTGTCTTCCGGGGTGACAACCCCCAGGCCTTCAGTCGAAAATCCCACGTGGCAGGCCGGAGTGGAGCAGCTCCGGCGGTCCGAGCGAAGCGAAAGGTAGAGTCCGGCGGCGTGCACCTCAAGGCCATGACCCTGCGCGGGTTCAAATCCTTCGCCTCCGCCACGACGCTGCGTTTCGAGCCCGGCATCACCTGCGTCGTGGGCCCCAACGGCTCCGGCAAGTCCAATGTGGTGGACGCGCTCTCCTGGGTCATGGGAGAGCAGGGGGCCAAGTCGCTGCGTGGCGGCAAGATGGAGGACGTCATCTTCGCCGGGACGACCGGGCGGCCTCCGCTCGGCCGCGCCGAGGTCTCCCTCACCATCGACAACTCCGACGGCGCGCTCCCCATCGACTACGCCGAAGTCACCATCACGCGGATCATGTTCCGCAACGGCGGCAGTGAATATCAGCTCAATGGCGACACCTGCCGGCTTCTCGATATCCAGGAACTCCTCTCCGACTCCGGCATTGGCCGCGAGATGCACGTCATCGTCGGGCAGGGCCAGCTCGACTCCGTACTGCATGCCGATCCGATGGGGCGACGGGCCTTCATCGAGGAGGCCGCCGGTGTTCTCAAGCACCGTAAGCGCAAGGAAAAGGCGCTGCGGAAGCTGGACTCGATGCAGGCCAACCTCGCCCGCGTGCAGGATCTGACCGACGAACTGCGCCGCCAGCTCAAGCCGCTGGGACGGCAGGCCGCGGTGGCCCGGCGGGCCGCCGTCATCCAGGCCGATCTGCGCGATGCCCGGCTGCGGCTGCTCGCCGACGATCTCGTACGGCTCCGGGAGGCACTGCGCGGTGAGATCGCCGACGAGGCCGCGCTCAAGGAACGCAAGGACAGGGCCGAGGCGGAGCTCAAGGCCGCGCTGACACGCGAGGCGGAGCTCGAGGACGAGGTACGGCGGCTGGCGCCGCGGCTGCAGCGGGCCCAGCAGAGCTGGTACGAACTCTCCCAGCTGGCCGAGCGGGTGCGCGGCACGATCTCACTGGCCGACGCGCGGGTGAAGAGCGCGACCGCGGCCCCGGCGGAGGAGCGGCGCGGCCGCGACCCCGAGGACATGGAGCGCGAGGCCGCCCGGATCCGTGAGCAGGAGGCGGAGCTGGAGGCCGCGCTGGAGGCGGCGGAGCACGCGTTGGAGGACACCGTCACGCACCGCGCCGAGCTGGAGCGGGAGCTGGCGGTCGAGGAGCGCCGGCTCAAGGACGTCGCGCGGGCGATCGCCGACCGGCGGGAGGGGCTGGCCCGCCTCAACGGCCAGGTCAACGCGGCCCGTTCGCGGGCGGCCTCCGCGCAGTCCGAGATCGACCGGCTGGCCGCGGCGCGCGACGAGGCCCAGGAGCGGGCCGTCGCGGCTCAGGAGGAGTACGAGCAGCTCAAGGCCGAGGTCGACGGTCTTGACGCGGGCGATGCCGAGCTGGGGGAGCGGCACGACGCGGCCAAGCGTGAACTGGCCGAGGCGGAGGCGGCGCTGAGCGCGGCCCGCGAGGAGCTCACCGGTGCCGAGCGCAGACGCGCAGCCGTCGCCGCCCGCCGGGAGGCGCTCGCCCTGGGGCTGCGCCGCAAGGACGGCACGGGTGCGCTGCTCGGCGCGAAGGACCGCCTCACGGGGCTGCTCGGGCCGGCCGCGGAACTGCTCGGCGTGACCCCGGGCTTCGAGGTTCCGGTGGCAGCGGCGCTGGGCGCGGCGGCGGACGCCATCGCCGTGGCCGACCCCGCGACCGCCGCCGAGGCACTGCGGCTGCTGCGCAAGACCGACGCCGGACGCGCCGCCATACTGCTCGGCGGCGCCCCCGAATCCGTACCGCAGGCGCAGCGCTCCGACGGTCCTCCGTACGCTGCCGACCTGGTGCGCGGGCCCGCGGAACTGATGCCCGCTGTGCGCCGGTTGCTGCATGGCATGGTCGTCGTCGGGACGCTGGAGGACGCCGAGGACCTGGTCTGCTCGCGGCCCGAGCTCACCGCCGTGACCGCAGAAGGAGACGTCCTCGGAGCGCACTTCGCGCAGGGCGGCTCCGCCGGGGCGCCGAGCCTGCTCGAGGTGCAGGCCTCCGTCGACGAGGCCGCCGCCGAGCTGGAGGAGCTGGCCGTACGGTGCGAGGAGCTGTCGGCGGCCCAGCGGCAGGCCGCGGGGCGGCGCGGTGAATGCGCCGCGCTCGTCGAGGAACTGGGAGAGCGCCGCCGGGCCGCCGACCGCGAGAAGTCCGCGGTGTCCGGGCAGTTGGGGCGGCTGTCCGGACAGGCGCGCGGTGCTGCGGGCGAGGCCGAGCGGACGACCGCGGCCGCCGCCAGGGCCCAGGAGGCGCTGGAGCGGGCGCGCGAGGAGGCCGAGGAGCTGGCCGAGCGGCTGCTCGTCGCCGAGGAGGCGCCCGCGGAGGAGGAGCCGGATACGCATGTACGGGACCGGCTCGCGGCCGACGGCGCCAACGCACGCCAGACCGAGATGGAGGCCCGCCTCCAGGTCCGTACGCATGAGGAGCGTGTGAAGGGGCTCGCGGGGCGTGCTGACGCGCTCGACCGGGGAGCGCGCGCCGAGCGCGAGGCTCGGGCACGCGCCGAACAGCGGCGCGCCCGGCTGCGTCATGAGGCGGAGGTCGCTGCCGCGGTGGCGAGCGGTGCCCGCCAGCTCCTGGCGCATGTCGAGGTCTCGCTGGTGCGGGCCGAGGCGGAGCGGGTCGCCGCCGAGGCGGCCAAGGCCGAGCGCGAGCAGGATCTGAGCGCCGCCCGCAATCAGGGACGCGACCTCAAGAGCGAGCTCGACAAACTCACTGATTCAGTTCACCGGGGCGAGGTACTCGGGGCCGAGAAGCGGCTGCGGATCGAGCAGCTGGAGAACAAGGCCCTGGAGGAACTGGGTGTGGAACCGGCCGGGCTGGTCGCCGAGTACGGCCCCGACCAGCTGGTGCCGCCGTCCCCGCCCGCAGAGGGAGAGGAACTGCCCGATGACCCGGATCACCCGCGCAACCAGCCGAGACCCTTCGTACGAGGGGAGCAGGAGAAGCGTCTCAAGTCCGCCGAACGGGCGTATCAGCAACTCGGCAAGGTGAATCCGCTCGCCCTGGAGGAGTTCTCGGCGCTGGAGGAGCGGCACAAGTTCCTCTCCGAGCAGCTTGAAGACCTGAAGAAGACCAGGGCCGACCTGCTGCAGGTGATCAAGGAGGTCGACGAGCGCGTCGAGCAGGTCTTCACGGAGGCGTACCGGGACACCGCCCGCGAGTTCGAGGGTGTCTTCTCGCGGCTCTTCCCCGGTGGCGAGGGCCGGCTGATCCTGACCGATCCCGACAACATGCTCACCACGGGCGTGGATGTCGAGGCCAGACCGCCCGGCAAGAAGGTCAAGCGGCTGTCGCTGCTGTCGGGCGGCGAGCGGTCGCTGACGGCCGTCGCGCTGCTGGTGTCGATCTTCAAAGCCCGGCCGAGCCCGTTCTATGTGATGGACGAGGTCGAGGCGGCGCTCGACGACACCAACCTCCAGCGGCTGATCCGGATCATGCAGGAGCTCCAGGAGTCCTCGCAGCTGATCGTGATCACGCACCAGAAGCGGACGATGGAGGTCGCGGACGCGCTGTACGGCGTCTCCATGCAGGGTGACGGCGTTTCCAAGGTCATCAGCCAGCGTCTTCGCTGACAGAGGTCTTCAACTCTTCAACTCTTGAACACAAGTCCCTCACGCGCCTGCCTGGAACTTCTTAAGGATCAGGTCTTGACTTCGAAACTTGAACGAATAGTCTCTGCAACGTTGCTTTTACCTTCAAGTGGTGGGTGGCAGGAAGTTGTGCGCCACTTGAAGGGCTCGCCCCCCACGCCCGGCGACGCTGCCGGACGGCCCCAGGAGTACACGTGACCAGCACTGAGCAGCCACCGCCGGCATCGCGAGGCCGGCAGGCCCACCCCGAACATATCGGCCATGTCATCTTCATCACGGCCGCCGCCGCGATGGGCGGCTTCCTCTTCGGTTACGACAGCTCGGTGATCAACGGCGCCGTCGAAGCCATCCGGGACCGCTACAACATCGGCTCGGGAACGCTCGCCCAGGTCATCGCCATCGCACTGATCGGCTGCGCCGTCGGCGCCGCGACCGCCGGCCGGATCGCCGACCGTATCGGCCGCATCCGCTGTATGCAGATCGCATCCGTGCTCTTCACCGCCAGTGCCATCGGCTCCGCTCTCCCGTTCGCCCTCTGGGACCTCGCCTTCTGGCGCATCATCGGCGGCTTCGCCATCGGCATGGCCTCGGTCATCGGCCCGGCCTATATCGCCGAGGTGTCGCCGGCCGCCTACCGCGGCCGGCTCGGCTCCTTCCAGCAGGCCGCGATCGTCATCGGCATCGCCATCTCCCAGCTGGTGAACTACGCCATCCTGCAGCTCGCCGACGGCAACCAGCGCGGCGAGATGCTCGGTATCGAGGCCTGGCAGTGGATGCTCGGCGTCATGGTCGTCCCGGCGGTGCTCTACGGACTGCTCTCCTTCGTGATCCCCGAGTCGCCCCGCTTCCTGATCTCCGTCGGAAAGATCGGCAAGGCGAAGGAGGTCCTCGGCGAGGTCGAGGGCCACAAGATCGACCTGGACGCCCGCGTCGCCGAGATCGAACTCGCGATGCGCCGCGAGCACAAGTCGACCTTCAAGGACCTGCTGGGCGGCCGCTTCAACTTCCTGCCCATCGTCTGGGTCGGCATCGGACTCTCCCTCTTCCAGCAGTTCGTCGGCATCAACGTCGTCTTCTACTACTCCGCGGCGCTGTGGCAGTCGGTCGGCATCGACCCGGCCAGCTCGTTCTTCTACTCGTTCACCACGTCGATCATCAACATCATCGGCACCGTGATCGCCATGGTCCTGGTCGACCGGGTCGGCCGGCGTCCGCTCGCCCTCGTCGGCTCGGCCGGTATGGCGGTCGCTCTCGCCTTCGAGGCCTGGGCCTTCTCCGCCGACCTCGTCGACGGCAAGCTGCCCAGCACCCAGGGCGCCGTCGCCCTGATCGCCGCGCATGTCTTCGTGCTCTTCTTCGCCCTCTCGTGGGGCGTCGTGGTCTGGGTCCTCCTCGGCGAGATGTTCCCGAACAGGATCCGCGCCGCCGCGCTCGGCGTCGCCGCCTCCGCGCAGTGGATCGCCAACTGGCTCATCACCGTGAGCTTCCCGAGCCTGGCGGACTGGAACCTCTCCGGCACGTACATCATCTACACATGCTTCGCCGCGCTCTCGATCCCCTTCGTGCTTCTGTTCGTCAAGGAGACCAAGGGCAAGGCGTTGGAGGAGATGGGCTAATCCCCGCTGCCCCGCTCCTCACCACGGAACTGCCCCGGCTCAGCTCTTGAGCCGGGGCAGTACCGATTCGCTGCGGCGGTAGGGGTACGAGGTCACCGTTCACGGGCGGTGACTGCTCTCGGCTCAGCCCTTGAGCCGAGGGAGAACGCGCTCCGCGAAGAGGTGCAGGCTGCGCCAGCCCTCATCCAGCGGCATCCCGCCGCACAGCGGGTGCAGCACCAGACTCTCCCCGCCGGCCTCCGCGCACTCGTCCGGCGTGACGACCCGGTAGACACCCTCGCGCCGCAACTCCTCGACGGTGGTGGCCTGTGAGCGCACCGCCGAGCGGATGTCCGTGGACTGCCAGGAGGCGTACATCCGAGCCTCGTGCAGGAAGTGCTCGCCGTACGCGGCCCAGGTGCGGTCCGGGTCCTCCGCTATGTGCAGCAAATGGGTCTTCGCTGCCGGCATCATCGTCCAGCCCTCCGTCCCGTACTCCGCGCGCCGCTCGTGGTAGTACGCCTCCAGCTCCGGCAGATGCGCGCTCGGGAAGAAGGGCAGTCCGAACCGGGCGGCGCGACGGGCCGCGGCCTGCGAGGAGCCGCCCACCAGCAGCAGCGGATGCGGCTGTGTGTACGGGCGGGGAGTGACCAGGACGGTGCGGCCGCGGTACTCGAACGGCTCACCCGTCCATGCCTTCAGCAGCGTCTCGAGGAGCTCGTCCTGGAGCTTGCCGCGGCGGCTCCACTCGACGCCCAACTGCGCGTACTCCTCGGGCCGGTAGCCGATGCCGGCCACCGTGACCAGCCGGCCCTTGCCGATCAGATCGAGTACGGCGATGTCCTCGGCCAGCCGCAGCGGATCGTAGAGCGGGCCGATGATCGCGGAGACGGTGACCGCGATACGGCGGGTGGAGCCGAGGACCGAGCCGGCGAAGACGAAGGGGGAGGGCAGCCAGTTGTTGGTGGCGCCGTGGTGCTCCTCGGTCTGGATGCTGTCGATGCCGCGGTCGTCGGCGTACGCGGCCATCTCGAGCGCGGCGCGATAGCGGGCCGCGAGGGTCTCGGGCGTCGCGTCGGGATCGACGAGATTGAAGCGGGCCACTGTGAAGGCCATGGGAACGGTCCCCTCCGCCGGGTGTGCTGTGTCTTCCCGGGGGACAACCCCGGGACCCGCGGCCGAAGAACAGGTCGGCGGGGCTGAACGGACAGCGGAGGGAGACCGTAGCTGACGAAGCGTCAGATGGGCAGGGGTGCGGGCTCCGCCTCTGCGACAGGTGCGGCCGGAACCTGCTCGTGTGTCCGAGACGGCGCCGCGTACAGCACCATCATCTGCAGGAAGCCGAAGACCAGGCTGATGACGGCGTTGATGCCGACCGCCCAGGCGCGCGGGACCCTGATGCCCAGGGTCTGCGCGGTGAAGTCGGCCGGGTGCATCGACATGGAGTTGATCAGCAGCATGCCGATCAGCGGGATCATCATCGGGAGTACGACGGTCCCGGCACCGCCGACCGTCGTGAGCAACGGCACACTGATGTTGGCGGCGACCCAGGTGGGGAAGAGTTCGCGGACGTGGCCGGCGCGCTCGCCGTCAGGCGCGGGTTCGAGCCCACGGGTCTCCATAGTGCCTTCGGATTCGGAGGCGCGGTATGAAAAAGCTCCGTACAGGGATGTCGGACTCCGGGGTTTCCGGGTCTCCGGGGACGAGGCGGCTGGCTAAAGCCAGAACCACCAGGATCGTATGTATCCCCCAAAGGGTTCAAATGGAGTCCGTCGTCCTTGTGTGATCCTCTGAGGCCGCTGTGTGTGAGCGGTCGTGGCCGATACTGGGTGGGTTATGGAAATCGTCATCCTTGCTGTAGTCATCGCCCTGGTCGCGGTCGGCGCGATCAGCGGGCTCGTGGTCAGCAGCCGCAAGAAGAAGCAGCTGCCGCCCTCGGCACCGTCGAGTACGCCGACCATCACTGCCCCGCCCGCCGAGCCTCAGGTCGGTGAGGACGCCGCACCGACGGTCGAGGAACCGCGCCGCACGATCGAGGAGGTCGACCTCCCCGACACCGCCGAGGCGGTCGAGGCCCCGGCCGCGGTCGAGGATCCGGTCGTCGCGGCGCCCCCCGTCCCCGAGATCGAGATCCCCGAGCCGACCGCGGGCCGGCTCGTCCGGCTGCGCGCCCGCCTCGCCCGCTCCCAGAACTCCCTCGGCAAGGGGCTGCTCACGCTCCTGTCGCGCGAGCACCTCGACGAGGAGACCTGGGAGGAGATCGAGGACACGCTGCTCACCGCAGATGTCGGCGTCGCGCCGACCCAGGAGCTGGTCGAGCGGCTGCGCGAGCGCGTACGGGTACTCGGTACGCGTACCCCCGACGAGCTGCGCTCCCTGCTGCGCGAGGAGCTGCTGCACCTCCTCGGTACCGACTTCGACCGCGCGGTGAAGACCGAGAGCGGTCTGGACACCCCCGGTGTCGTCATGGTCGTCGGCGTCAACGGCACCGGAAAGACGACGACGACCGGCAAGCTGGCTCGGGTCCTGGTCGCGGACGGCCGCTCCGTGGTGCTCGGCGCGGCGGACACGTTCCGCGCCGCGGCCGCGGACCAGCTCCAGACCTGGGGTGAACGGGTCGGCGCACGCACGGTGCGCGGCCCCGAGGGCGGTGACCCGGCATCGATCGCGTTCGACGCGGTCAAGGAGGGCATCGCCGAGGGCGCGGACGTCGTACTCATCGACACGGCGGGTCGGCTGCACACCAAGACGGGCCTGATGGACGAGCTCGGCAAGGTCAAGCGCGTCGTCGAGAAGCACGGCCCGCTGGACGAGATCCTGCTGGTCCTGGACGCCACGACCGGTCAGAACGGCCTGGTGCAGGCGCGGGTGTTCGCGGAGGTCGTGGACATCACCGGCATCGTGCTGACCAAGCTGGACGGTACGGCCAAGGGCGGCATCGTCATCGCGGTCCAGCGCGAACTGGGTGTACCGGTGAAGCTGGTGGGCCTGGGCGAGGGGCCGGACGATCTGGCGCCGTTCGAGCCGGAGGCGTTCGTCGACGCACTGATCGGCGAGTAGCTGTCCCTGGGTGGGCCCGCTTTTCGTGCCGGGGCTCCGCCCCGGACCCCCGCCTCAAATCGCCGGACGGCTGATTTTCAGCCCGTCCGGCGATTGAGGACACAGGGCGTACGGGGTTCCGCGCGCGAGACCCGCGCGTCAGGAAAAGGTGCGGTGGCAGACGTACGCCAAGGTCCCCAGCAGCAGCCGCGCCTCCGGCGGAGCCGTCGCCGTGTCCAGGGACGGGGGCCGGAGCCAGCTCACCGGCCCCAGGCCCGCCTGGTCGGACGGCGGCGCCATGATGTGATCGCCGGCGCCCAGGCAGTACAGGTCCAGGTCCGCGTCGTCCCAGCCCATCCGGTAGAGCAGCTCCGGGAGTTCGGCCGCCGCGCCGGTGGCGACGAAGAACTGGCAGCGGCCGTCCGGCGTCGCCGAGACCGGGCCGAGCGGGAGGCCCATCCGCTCCAGGCGCAGCAGTGCGCGACGGCCGGCCGGGGCGGCGACGTCGAGGATGTCGAAGGTGCGGCCGACCGGAAGGAGCAGGGACGCGCCAGGCACCTCCGCCCATGCCTTGGTGACCTCGTCCAGGGTGGCGCCGGCGGGGATCTCGGCGGCGAAGTCGAGGGGGTGGGCGCCCGGGGACGTACAGTCCGGGGCGCTGCAGGAGCAACGGCCTGACGCGGCTCGCGCGCCAGGGATCACGGCCCAGCCCCACAGCCCCGTGTACTCGGCCACCACTGTGCACTCCGTGGTACGGCCGCGGCGCCGTGATCCGGGCCTGATCTCCCTGGTCCCCCGGCTGCCGCCGATCGTGAAGCCCATGCCCCCTCCAACGGGTCGTCAACGCCGGTGGTTACGACCTGAAGTCTCCCCGTAACACTGCGTCGCAGTCGGTGAAGCTCCGGCGGCGCGCGGTAGCGCGAGGGGTGGTGCGGATGATGCTGCGCGCCTGCGCGTGCAACGCTCCGCTGCCTCCTGATCGTCGTATGTCAAGTGAATCGCGCCCGACGGTAAGCGAGTTCATTCGAAGGGGTGGCGAATGGTGGCGTTTCTGGAATCTCCCTCGCTGGAGGGGTGATCGTAGGACTACTTTCAGTACACGAATCCTGGAGTTCCGCGCACCCGTGGGTATGCCGGAGGCAACTCGGCATCCTGTTCGACGGGGCGCAACCTCCGTACAGGCGGCCTCAACTCACGGCATTCTGGTAGGGGTTCGAGTACCAAGGCTTTCAGTGGATGGGGGCGTTCCCGTGGGCGGCACCGGCGCAGACGGTACGAATACCGACAAGCGCCCGAACGAGCAGTTGAGTTCTTGGTTCGTGCGCAGCGGTTGGTCGAAGGGCGAGCTCGCGCGCCAAGTGAACCGCCGGGCACGCCAGATGGGCGCACACCACATCAGCACGGACACCTCACGCGTGCGCCGCTGGCTCGACGGCGAGCAGCCGCGTGAGCCGATCCCGCGCATCCTTTCCGAGCTGTTCTCCGAGCGTTTCGGCAGCGTCGTCGCCATCGAGGACCTCGGACTGCGCTCGGCGCACCAGTCACCCTCGGTGTCCGGAGTGGATCTGCCCTGGGCGGGCCCGCAGACCGTCGCACTGCTCAGCGAGTTCTCGCGCAGCGACCTGATGCTGGCGCGGCGCGGCTTCCTCGGGACCTCGCTCGCACTGGCCGCGGGACCCGCCCTCGTCGAGCCGCTGCAGCGCTGGCTGGTGCCGTCGCCGGTCGGCGAGCCGGGACAGCCGGCGCCGGCCGCCATGCGCAGGGCCTCCCGGCTCTCCGAGCCCGAGCTCGAGCTGCTGGAGTCCACCACCGCGATGTTCCGCCAGTGGGACGCGCAGTGCGGCGGCGGGCTGCGCCGCAAGGCGGTCGTGGGCCAGCTCCACGAAGTCACCGATCTGCTCCAGGAGCCGCAGCCCGCGACCACCGCCCGGCGGCTGTTCAAATGCGCCGCCGAGCTCGCGGAGCTGGCCGGCTGGATGAGTTATGACGTCGGCCTGCAGCCCACCGCGCAGAAGTACTTCGTACTGGCCCTGCACGCCGCCAAGGAAGCGGTCGACAAGCCGCTCGGCTCGTACATCCTGTCCTCGATGAGCCGCCAGATGATCCACCTCGGGCGGCCCGAGGACGCCCTGGAACTCATCCATCTGGCGCAGTACGGCAGCCGCGACTGCGCGACCGCGCGCACCCAGGCGATGCTGTATGCGATGGAGGCCCGCGCTTACGCCAATATGGGCCAGCCCAGCAAGTGCAAGCGGGCCGTCCGGATGGCCGAGGACACCTTCGCCGACGCCGGTCTCGACGGCGAGTCCGAGCCCGACTGGATCCGCTTCTTCTCCGAGGCCGAGCTCAACGGGGAGAACGCCCACTCGTACCGCGACCTCGCCTATGTGGCAGGACGGAGCCCTACGTACGCCTCGCTCGCCGAGCCGGTGATGGAGCGCGCCGTAGACCTCTTCGGCAAGGACGAGGAGCACCAGCGGTCGTACGCACTCAATCTGGTCGGCATGGCAACGGTCCATCTCCTGAAGAAGGAGCCCGAGCAGTCCATGGTCCTGGCCGGACGGGCGCTCACTGTCGCCAAGAAGGTCCGCTCCGAGCGGGTCAACACCCGACTGCGCAAGACCGTCGACACGGCGGCCCGGGACTTCGGGGACGTAGCCGAAGTCGCACACTTCACCGACGAGCTCACAGCCCTGCTCCCCGAAACCGCGGAAGCGGTCTGAGCGGACGGCGCCACCGGACCCCGGTCGCGACGATCACCCCGGACAACCCGACTCGGCTCCCCCCGCGCCAGGTCAGCCGGGTGGCCGTCGCGGCCGGTCGTGATGTGCGCAGAGGATACTCCCGGGCCCCTCACCCGACCCGCCTGTTCATGGGGGCGTAACACGCAGGACCCCTTCGTCACTGCGGCGAAACATCGAGTGGCATCGACGGAAACCGCGCTGCGCCAACCTCATGGCGCATAACCGGCCCGCCCGTATCCGCACAGGCTTCGCCCGCACGCGGCCGCACCAACAACGAGGAGACGCCGATGCCTCCAGGCATCTCGACGCTTGCCGCAGACACTCCCACGCTGTCTGCCGCCAACACCGGCTTCATGCTCATCTGCTCCGCCCTGGTGATGATCATGACTCCGGGCCTGGCCTTCTTCTACGGAGGCATGGTCCGGGTCAAGAGCACCCTCAACATGCTGATGATGAGCTTCATCAGCCTCGGCATCGTCACGATCCTGTGGGTGCTGTACGGATTCAGCGCCGCCTTCGGCACGGACAAGGGTGGCTTCATCGGCTGGACCTCGGACTATGTCGGACTGAGCGGCATCGGCATCACCCAGCTGTGGGACGGCTACACCATTCCGGTGTATGTCTTCGCCGTCTTCCAGCTGATGTTCGCGATCATCACGCCGGCGCTGATAAGCGGTGCGCTCGCGGACCGCGTGAAGTTCACCGCCTGGGCGCTGTTCGTGGCGCTGTGGGTCACCGTTGTCTACTTCCCGGTCGCGCACTGGGTGTGGGGCGCGGGTGGCTGGCTCTTCGAGCTCGGTGTCATCGACTTCGCCGGCGGTACGGCCGTCCACATCAACGCGGGTGCCGCGGCCCTCGGTGTGATCCTTGTCATCGGCAAGCGCGTCGGCTTCAAGAAGGACCCGATGCGGCCGCACAGCCTGCCGCTGGTGATGCTCGGTGCCGGGCTCCTGTGGTTCGGCTGGTTCGGCTTCAACGCCGGCTCGTGGCTCGGCAACGACGACGGCGTCGGCGCGGTGATGTTCGTCAACACCCAGGTCGCCACCGCCGCCGCCATGCTCGCCTGGCTGGCGTACGAGAAGATCCGCCACGGCGCCTTCACCACGCTGGGCGCCGCCTCCGGCGCAGTCGCGGGTCTGGTCGCCATCACCCCGTCCGGCGGCTCCTGCTCGCCGCTCGGCGCGATCGGGATCGGCGCCATCGCCGGTCTGCTCTGCGCCATGGCCGTCGGTCTGAAGTTCAAGTTCGGCTACGACGACTCCCTCGATGTCGTCGGCGTCCACCTCGTCGGCGGTGTCGTCGGCTCGCTGCTGGTCGGCTTCTTCGCCACCGGCGGTGTCCAGTCCGACGCCAAGGGCCTCTTCTACGGCGGCGGACTCGACCAGCTGGGCAAGCAGGCCGTCGGTGTCTTCGCGGTGCTGGCCTACTCTCTGGTGGCATCGGCGATCCTCGCCTTCCTCCTCGACAAGACCATCGGTATGCGGGTGGACGAGGACGTCGAGGTATCCGGAATCGACCAGGACGAGCACGCCGAAACCGCGTACGACTTCAGCGGTGCCGGCGGCGGTGCCGGCTCCCGCAAGGCCGTAACCGCGCCGGGCGACTCCGTGGCAGCCGCAGCTCAGACCAAGAAGGTGGACGCATGAAGCTCATCACCGCAGTCGTGAAGCCACACCGGCTGGACGAGATCAAGGAGGCCCTGCAGGCCTTCGGCGTCCAGGGGCTCACGGTGACGGAGGCCAGCGGATACGGCCGCCAGCGCGGCCACACCGAGGTCTACCGCGGCGCGGAGTACACCGTCGACCTGGTCCCGAAGATCCGTATCGAGGTACTGGTCGAGGACAGCGACGCCGAACAGCTCATCGATGTCGTCGTCAAGGCGGCCCGTACGGGCAAGATCGGTGACGGCAAGGTGTGGAGCGTCCCGGTCGACACGGCGGTACGGGTGCGGACCGGCGAACGCGGACCGGACGCACTGTAAGCGCTCGACAGAACAGGAGCTGCTGGGTGACGAGCCTCGAAGTGACCACCGAAGCGGAAGACTCGGGACCCAGCGGCTATGCGGCGGCCCGGCTGCGCCTTCTCAGTGAGAAGGAGCGGCCCGGGCCGCCGCGCCGTGCCGCCCTGGCGAAGCTGACCGACGACTGGTTGTCCGCGCTGTTCACCACCGCCTGTCTGGAGGCCGGGGTGCGGGGCGCGGCGCTCGTCGCCGTCGGCGGCTACGGGCGCGGTGAGCTGTCGCCGCGCAGCGACCTCGATCTGCTCCTGCTGCACGACGGCGGCGCGGATGCCGGCGCGATCGCCACTCTCGCCGACCGGATCTGGTACCCGGTGTGGGATCTGGGGCTGGCCCTCGACCACTCCGTACGCACCCCGGCCGAGGCCCGCAAGACCGCGGGCGAGGACCTCAAGGTGCAGCTCGGGCTGCTGGACGCACGCCCGGTCGTGGGCGATCTGGGGCTGGTGGCCGGGCTGCGCACCGCCGTACTGGCCGACTGGCGCAACCAGGCGCCCAAGCGGCTGCCCGAGCTGGACGAACTGTGCCGTGAACGGGCCGAGCGTCAGGGCGAGTTGCAGTTCCTCCTCGAACCCGACCTCAAGGAGGCGCGGGGCGGGCTGCGGGACGCCACCGCGCTGCGCGCCGTCGCCGCTTCCTGGCTCGCCGACGCGCCGCGCGAGGGCCTCGCCGAGGCCCGCAGGCGGCTGCTGGACGCCCGGGACGCGCTGCATCTGGCCACCGGCCGGGCCACCGACCGGCTCGCGCTCCAGGAGCAGGACCAGGTGGCCACCGAGCTCGGTCTGCTGGACGCCGACGCGCTGCTGCGGCAGGTCTACGAGGCGGCGCGCACCGTCTCGTACGCCACGGACGTCACCTGGCGTGAGGTGAACCGGGTGCTCCGGGCACGGTCCCTGCGGCCGCGGCTGCGGGCGATGCTGAGCGGCGGGCGCACTCCGCAGCCCGAGCGCAGCCCGCTCGCCGAGGGCGTCGTCGAACAGGACGGCGAAGTGGTGCTCGCCCGCGCCGCACGGCCGGAACGCGACCCGGTGCTCCCGCTAAGGGCCGCTGCAGCCGCCGCCCAGTCCGGGCTGCCGATCTCCCTGCACGCCGTACGCCGGCTCGCGGCCACTGCCCGACCGCTGCCGGTGCCGTGGCCCGCCGAGGCCCGCGAGGAGCTCGTCACCCTGCTCGGCGCGGGGGAGTCGACGGTCGCGGTCTGGGAGGCGCTGGAGGCCGAGGGCCTGATCACCCAGCTGCTGCCCGACTGGGAGCGCGTACGCTGCCGGCCGCAGCGCAATCCCGTGCACACCTGGACCGTCGACCGCCACCTCGTCGAGGCTGCGGTCAAGGCCTCGTCCCTCACCCGCCGCGTCGGCCGCCCCGACCTGCTGCTGGTCGCGGCCCTGCTGCACGACATCGGCAAGGGCTGGCCCGGCGACCACTCGGTGGCCGGCGAGACCATCGCCAAGGACCTCGCGACCCGGATCGGATTCGACCGCGCCGACGTGGCCGTCATCGCCACGCTCGTACGCCACCATCTGCTGCTCGTCGAAACGGCGACCCGGCGCGATCTGGACGACCCGGCGACCGTCGCCTCGGTCGCCTCCGTCGTCGGCTCGGCGGGCACCCTCGAGCTGCTGCACGCCCTCACCGAGGCCGACGCCCTCGCCACCGGACCCGCGGCCTGGTCGTCCTGGCGCGGTTCGCTGGTCGCCGACCTGGTCGGGCGGGTCGCCGCGGTTCTCGCCGGCGACGCCCCGCCCGAGCCGGAGCCCGCCGCGCCCAGTGCCGAGCAGGAACGGCTCGCCATCGAGGCACTGCGCACCGGTGAACCGGTGCTCGCGCTGCACGCCCACACCGAGCGGCCCGAGCAGCCCCAGGAACCGGACCAGCCCGAACCCGTCGGCGTGGAACTGCTGATCGCCCTGCCCGACCAGCCGGGTGTGCTGCCCGCCGCGGCCGGCGTGCTCGCTCTGCACCGGCTGACCGTCCGCGCCGCCGACCTGCGCTCCATCGACCTGCCCACCGAGCTCGGCGAGTCCGCAGGCGTACTGCTGCTGAGCTGGCGGGTGGCGGCCGAGTACGGATCGCTGCCACAGGCCGCCCGGCTCCGCGCCGATCTCGTACGGGCGCTGGACGGAACACTCGACATTCCGGGCAGGCTCGCGGAACGTGAGGCCGCGTACCCGCGCCGGCGCGGGGTCAAGGCCCCGCCGCCTCGGGTGACCGTCGCCGCCGCGGGCTCCCGGCTCGCGACGGTGATCGAGGTCCGCGCCCAGGACGCGCCCGGACTGCTGCACCGGATCGGCCGCGCGCTGGACGAGTCGGCGGTACGGGTCCGCAGCGCCCATGTCTCCACACTGGGCGCGAACGCCGTCGACGCCTTCTATGTCACGGGCCTGGAAGGCGCGCCGCTGCCCCCGGAACAGGCCTCCGAGACCGCCCGTACCCTCGAGGCGATGCTGCGCGCCTGAGGTGAGACCGGCCACGGGGCATACCCCACCGCGCGCGGCCCGATACCCTGGGGGACACTGTCCGCCCGCTCCCGACCCGAGGATCCGCGACCACCGTGTTCGACACCCTCTCCGACCGCCTTGCCGCGACATTCAAGAATCTCCGGGGCAAGGGCCGCCTGTCCGAGGCGGACATCGACGCCACGGCGCGCGAGATCCGTATCGCGCTGCTCGAAGCGGACGTGGCGCTGCCCGTCGTCCGGGCCTTCATCAAGCAGGTCAAGGAGCGTGCGGCCGGCTCCGAGGTCTCGCAGGCGCTGAACCCGGCACAGCAGGTCATCAAGATCGTCAACGAGGAGCTCATCGGCATCCTCGGTGGCGAGACCCGCCGCCTCCGTTTCGCCAAGCAGCCGCCGACCGTGATCATGCTCGCGGGTCTGCAGGGTGCGGGTAAGACGACGTTGGCCGGAAAGCTGGGTCTCTGGCTCAAGGGCCAGGGGCACTCGCCGCTGCTCGTCGCCTGTGACCTACAGCGTCCCAATGCCGTCAACCAGCTGGCCGTCGTCGCCGAGCGCGCGGGCGTTTCGGTGTACGCGCCGGAGCCGGGCAACGGCGTCGGCGACCCGGTCAAGGTCGCCAAGGACTCCATCGAGCACGCCAAGGCCAAGCAGTACGACGTGGTCATCGTCGACACCGCGGGCCGCCTCGGTATCGACCAGGAGCTGATGCAGCAGGCCGCGGACATCCGCGACGCCGTCAGCCCCGACGAGGTCCTCTTCGTCGTCGACGCGATGATCGGTCAGGACGCGGTCAACACCGCGGAGGCCTTCCGCGACGGCGTCGGCTTCGACGGCGTGGTGCTCTCCAAGCTCGACGGTGACGCCCGCGGTGGTGCCGCGCTCTCCATCGCGCATGTCACCGGCCGCCAGGTCATGTTCGCCTCCAACGGCGAGAAGCTGGACGACTTCGACGCGTTCCACCCGGACCGCATGGCGTCCCGCATCCTCGGCATGGGCGACATGCTCAGCCTGATCGAGAAGGCCGAGCAGACCTTCAGCCAGGAAGAGGCCGCCAAAATGGCCTCCAAGCTGGCGAGCAGCAAGGGCAAGGACTTCACGCTCGACGACTTCCTGGCGCAGATGGAGCAGGTCAGGAAGATGGGCTCCATCTCCAAGCTGCTCGGGATGCTGCCCGGCATGGGGCAGATCAAGGACCAGATCAACAACATCGACGACCGGGACGTGGACCGTATCTCCGCGATCATCAAGTCGATGACCCCGGCCGAGCGCCATGACCCGACGATCATCAACGGTTCGCGCCGGGCCCGTGTCGCCAAGGGTTCCGGTGTCGAGGTCAGCGCCGTGAAGGGCCTGGTGGAGCGCTTCTTCGAGGCCCGCAAGATGATGTCGAAGATGGCCCAGGGCGGCGGGATGCCGGGTATGCCCGGGATGCCGGGCATGGGTGGCGGTCCCGGCCGTCAGAAGAAGCAGATCAAGCAGGCCAAGGGCAAGCGCAAGAGCGGTAACCCCATGAAGCGCAAGGCCGAGGAGCAGGCGGCAGCGGCGCGCCGCGAGCAGGCGGCGCAAGGTGGGGCGTTCGGACTTCCGGCGGGTGAGCCGGGCAAGGACTTCGAGCTGCCCGACGAGTTCAAGAAGTTCATGGGCTGAGATTTCGTCTGGCTGTACGTCGGTGTGGGCACCCGCCTGAGCGGGTGCCCACACCGCTTTTCTGGCTTAACGTCCGGATATGAGCAACCCCGTGCCGCCGCGTCAGACCCCGGACAAGCCGTGGCGCTCCGAGGGCGCGCCGCCGCCCTCTCCGCCCAGGAGGAAGATGCCCGGTGGCTGGGGCGGACTGATTCTCACCGCGCTCGCCGTCTATGTGATCGCCAACCTGCTGCTGTCCTTCTTCGGCAACGGCGGCGAGCCGACCATCCCGTACACGGAGTTCAGCAAGCAGGTCGCGGCCGGGAACGTCTCGAAGATCTACGCCAAGGGCGACTCGATCCAGGGGCAGCTCAAGAAGGAGTCGCCGATTCCCGACGGCAAGGGTGAGTACACGAAGTTCAGAACCCAACGGCCGGCCTTCGCCGACGACAGGCTCTGGGAACAGCTGAGCGAGCACAAGGTCACCGTGACGGCGGAGCCGGTCCTCGTGCAGCGCAGCTTTCTGGCCAATCTGCTGTTCTCGCTCGTGCCGTTGGCGCTGCTGATCCTGCTGTGGGTGTTCACCGCACGTCGGATGGGTGCGGTGATGGGCGGCGGCGTGTTCGGACGCAGGGGCCCGCCCAAGCCGGTCGAGGCCGAGCCGGGCAAGCGCACGACCTTCGAGGACGTCGCCGGGATCGACGAGGTGAAGGGCGAGCTCAATGACGTCGTCGACTTTCTCAGGAACCCGGAGTCGTACCGGCGGATGGGCGCGAGGATGGCGGGCGGGGTGCTGCTGGCAGGGCCGCCGGGGACCGGTAAGTCGCTGCTCGCGCGTGCGGTGGCGGGCGAGGCCGGGGTGCCGTTCTTTTCGGCGTCGGCTTCGGAGTTCATCGAGATGATCGTCGGAGTCGGCGCGGGCCGGGTCCGCGAACTCTTCGCCGAGGCGCGCAAGGTGTCGCCCGCGATCATCTTCATCGACGAGATCGACACGATCGGGCGCGTACGCGGCGCCGGCGCGGGTCTGGGCGGGCACGACGAGCGGGAGCAGACGCTCAACCAGATCCTCACCGAGATGGACCGCTGCACCGGCTCCGAGGGCGTGGTCGTCATGGCCGCGACCAACCGGGCCGATATCCTCGACCCCGCCCTGACCCGGCCCGGCCGCTTCGACCGGATCGTCCAGGTCTCGCCGCCCGACCGCGCCGACCGCGAGGCCATCCTCAAGATCCACACTCGGCGGACGCCACTGGCCAAGGACGTCGAGCTGGGCGAGCTCGCGGGTGCGACACCGGGGATGACGGGCGCGGATCTGGCCAATCTGGTCAACGAGGCGGCACTTCTCGCGGTCAAGCGCAAGCAGCCGGAGGTCACCCGGGCCGATTTCCGGGCCGCCCTGGAGAAGGTCCAGCTCGGCGCGGAGCGCCCACTGGTCATGCCGGAGGAGGACCGCCGGCGCACCGCCTACCACGAGAGCGGCCACGCGCTCCTCGGCATGCTCCAGCCGGGCGCGGATCCGGTCCGCAAGGTCACCATCGTGCCTCGCGGCCGGGCACTGGGCGTCACGCTCTCCACCCCCGAGGCGGACCGGTACGCGTACACCGAGGAGTATCTGCGCGGCCGCATTGTGGGTGCGCTGGGCGGCATGGCGGCCGAGCATGTGGTCTTCGACGTGATCACGACGGGCTCGGAGAGCGACCTGGAGCAGGTCACCCAGTTGGCCCGGGGCATGGTCGGCCGCTGGGGCATGAGCGAGCGGGTGGGCAGAATGACCGCGATCCCGGCCGACGTCCAGCAGCCGTACGGACTGAGCGCGGCACCCGCCACGCTGGACGCGGTGGACCACGAGATGCGCCGCATCGTCGACGAGTGCTACGAGAGCGCGTGCCGCCAACTCCGCGAACACCGCGGCAAACTGGACGCGCTGGCAGGGGCGCTGCTGGAGAGCGAAACCCTGGACGAGGACGCCGCGTACCGCGCGGCGGGCATCCCGCGCGTCGACAAGGAGACGTAACGCTTCGGGCGCGCTCCCCCCCCGGTCTCCTGCCACGCGCGGTGGGCGAGCACCCAGCCTCCACCTCACGGCGTACGTGCGATCAGATACCGGAACACATTCGGCATCCAGACCGTCCCGTCCCGCCTCCGGTACGGATGCAGCGCCTCCGTGATCTCTTTGTCCACCTGCGCCTGGTCCGTCGCCCGTACCGCCGCCGCATACAGCCCCGTCGACAGCAGCCCCCGCACCGCGCTCTCCATGTCCGCATAGCCGAACGGGCAGGCCACCCGCCCTGAGCCGTCCGGCTTCAGGCCCGCCTGCGACGCGACGTCCTCCAGGTCGTCCCGCAGCGCCGGACGCCAGCCGCCGGCCGATCGCATACGGTCGGTCAGCCGGCCGGCCACCCGGAGCACTCCCGACGTGGCGCAGCGCTCCGGCGGGCCCCAGCCGGTGAGTACGACCGCGCTGCCGTGCTCCGACCGCTCGACTGCCGCCTCCAGCGCCGGCCCGAGCCCCTCGGAGTCGCCCGCCGCACAGCCGATCGGCTGAAACGCCGTGATCATGTTGTACAGCGGCAGGCGCACGTCGGCCGCTGCCGACGCGAGGTTGTCAAGCAGCTCGGCATCCCACGTCCGGCCGTCACCGTCCCGGGCCTCCCGGGCACCCTGAGCCTCCGGAGCCATCCGCTCCCGTGCCAGCGCGAGCCGCTCGCGGTCCGCGTCGACCCCGGTCACGCCCGCACCGCGCGACGCGGCGATCAGCAGGGCGAGGCCGGAGCCGCAGTCGAGGCCGAGCAGCCGCGTCCAGGAGCCGACCTCCAGGCGCTCGTACACCGCCTCGTAGAGCGGCACGAGCATCCGTTCCTGGATCTCGGCCCAGTCCCGAGCACGCGCACACGCCTCCGCCGGAGACGGAGCCGCCGATGCCGCGTGGGGTCGGTGCTGGACGAGCGTTGGTGTCATCGAAGCGCCCCAATCCGCCAAGAGGTCAGCCGAGCCCTGAAGGACAGCCCCCCGTGTGCGTACGCCTGCGCTCCCCCCGTATGCCAGAGAACTGCGCATGCGTCTCCAAGTCCAGGGGGCGTATGGCAATGCTTGTGTGCCCCGCGCGTGCGCCCCCGGGTAGCTGGCCGATTCACGTCTCGCACCCGTGTCGCCGTACGATGCGCGCCATGGCAAAGGCACCCGTTCTCACGCCCCAGGCGGAAGATTTCCCACGCTGGTACCAGGACCTGATCAACAAGGCCGAACTGGCGGACAACGGCCCGGTGCGCGGCACCATGGTCATCCGACCGTACGGATACGGCCTGTGGGAGCGGATGCAGCAGGAGATGGACGCCCGCATCAAGGACGCGGGTGCCCAGAACGCCTACTTCCCGCTCTTCATCCCTCAGTCTTACCTGACAAGGGAAGCTGAGCATGTCGAGGGCTTCGCGCCCGAGCTCGCGGTCGTCACGCACGGTGGCGGAAAGGAGCTCGACGAGCCCGTCGTCGTGCGCCCCACCTCCGAGACGATCATCAACGAGTACTTCTCGAAGTGGATCCAGAGCTACCGCGATCTCCCGCTGCTGATCAACCAGTGGGCCAATGTGGTCCGTTGGGAGATGCGCCCGCGCGTCTTCCTCCGTACGACGGAGTTCCTCTGGCAGGAGGGCCACACCGCCCACGCCACCTACGAGGACGCCCGCGACTTTGCCGCATACATCCACCGGGAGGTGTACGCGGACTTCATGATCAACGTCCTCGGCATCGATGTGGTGCTCGGCCGCAAGACGCCCAAGGAGCGCTTCGCCGGAGCCATCAACACCCTCACGCTCGAAGGCATGATGGGCGACGGCAAGGCCCTGCAGATGGGTACGAGCCACGAGCTCGGCACCAACTTCTCCAAGGCGTTCAACACCACGTATCTGTCGAAGGACGGCAAGCAGGAGCTGGCCTGGCAGACCTCCTGGGGCACTTCCACCCGGATGGTCGGCGGCCTGATCATGTCGCACGGCGACGACAACGGACTGCGCGTCCCGCCGCGTCTGGCGGCCGTACAGGTCGTCGTCATGGCCATCAAGGGCGACGAAGCGGTCGCCAAGGTCCGCGAGATCGGCGATCGGCTGAAGGCCGCGGGCCTGCGCGTCCAGGTCGACGACCGCACCGACACGCCCTTCGGCCGCCGCGCGGTCGACTGGGAGCTCAAGGGCGTTCCGGTGCGGATCGAGATCGGCCCGCGCGATCTGGAGGCGGGCACCGCGATGCTGGCCCGTCGCATTCCGGGCGGCAAGGAGCCGGTACGGATCGAGGCACTGGCCGAGTTGCTGCCGAGGGTTCTCGAGGAGGACCAGGCGCAGTTGCTGAAGGAATCGCGGGACCGTCGCGAGTCTCGTACGACTGATGTGACAACGATCGAGGAGGCCGCCGAGGCCGCGGTCGCCGGCGGCTGGGCCCGTATCCCGTGGTCGACGCTGGGCCACGAGGGCGAGGCCGAGCTCGCCGAGCAGGCCGTGTCCGTACGATGTCTGGTCGCCGAGGACGGGTCGGTGCCCGACGCCGACGACGCCCCGGGTACTGTCGCGATCGTGGCCCGCGCCTACTGACGCGCACGCGCCCCGCAGAGCAACTGACGCCCCGGCGCGCGGACTTCGTCTACGCGCTGGGGCGTACGCGCCGCTACGTACCACCTTGATGCGAGCTGCGAAGCTTCTCCGCAGATCAGCGCACCCGCCCTCGTCAGGGCGCATCAATGGCAACTGACGGGTACGTGCAAATTATTTGGGATGCCCCGGAATGGAACCCGCGAGCGTTCCGGCTCGTTATCACGACGTGAGCACGACACCACCTGTTCTCGCCGCAGAGCTGGCACAGGCGTGGGCCGATATTCAGCGGCACCACCCCGAGCTGCCGGATCTTGCCGCGCCCGAGTCCCTGATCGGAGAGTCCTCGTCCGCCTGCGGCGCCGAGCTCTCCTTCGAGCGACTGCTTCACGAGGCAGTCCACGGCATCGCCGCCGCCAGAGGTGTCCGCGACACCTCACGCGCCGGCCGCTACCACAACCGCCGATTCCTGGCGATCGCCGAGGAGATGGGCCTGGACCATGTTGATGAGCCGCATCCCAGCAGCGGTTTCTCGCTGGTCGCGCTCAATCCCGAGGCGAAGCGGCGGTACCGCCCCACCATCGAGAGACTTCAGCGCGCCCTCAAGGCGCACACGGTGGCCACGGCCGCCGACACCAAGCGCAGCTTCCGCGGGCCCGCTGCCCGCCACGGCTCCTCCGGCGGCGGGGTGCGCGTCAAGGCTGTCTGCGACTGCGGCCGCAATGTCCGGGTCGTACCCTCGGTCCTCGCCCAGGCGCCGATCGTCTGCGGAGGCTGCGGCAAGCCCTTCCGTATCCCGGAGGTAGTGGGCGCGGCGAGCTGACCGCGTCCGCCGGCCGGGATCGCGCCGCTGACGGGGGCGGTGCGACGCAGGCCGGGCGAGAGCGCACCGCAGGTGTGTGGCACAATGGCTAGCTGTACTCGACAGCCGCACAGGAACCCTCTCGCCTCCGGCTGACGCGTCCATCGGGCACCCGAGTACCGCAACCCCACGTGGCATCTCGTTGTGCCCAACCACGTCAAGACCAGGAGACACCACTCCAGTGGCAGTCAAGATCAAGCTGAAGCGTCTGGGCAAGATCCGTTCGCCTCACTACCGCATCGTCGTCGCCGACTCCCGTACCCGCCGTGACGGCCGGGCCATCGAGGAGATCGGTCTGTACCACCCGGTGCAGAACCCCTCGCGCATCGAGGTCAACTCGGAGCGTGCGCAGTACTGGCTGTCCGTCGGCGCCCAGCCGACCGAGCCGGTCCTCGCGATCCTGAAGCTCACCGGTGACTGGCAGAAGCACAAGGGCCTGCCGGCCCCGGCGCCGCTGCTGGTCGCGGAGCCGAAGGACAAGCGCGCCGCGTTCGAGGCCTTCAGCAAGGCCCTCGAGGGCGACGAGCCGAAGGGTGAGGCGATCACCCCGAAGGCGAAGAAGGCTGACAAGAAGGCAGACGCGGCCGAGGCTGCGTCCACCGAGTCGACCGAGGCCTGAGCATGCTCGAGGAGGCTCTCGAGCACCTCGTGAAGGGCATCGTCGACAACCCGGACGATGTGCAAGTGGCCTCGCGCAATCTGCGCCGTGGTCGCGTGCTCGAGGTCCGGGTACACCCCGACGATCTCGGTAAGGTGATCGGCCGTAACGGCCGCACCGCACGCGCCCTGCGCACCGTCGTGGGCGCCATCGGCGGCCGTGGCATCCGCGTCGACCTTGTCGACGTGGACCAGGTTCGCTGACATACGCAACACCGGCACGGGCCGGGGAGGGCCTTCGGTCCTTCCCGGCTCGTGGCTGTTTGCGCGCCCGTGGCTGTTTGCGACCATGAGCCCACGACCGCAATCATCAATCGAGGAACCACGACGGTGGGAACCCGGTCCGCGAGAGCGGCGGCGGTTCAGCCGCAAAGGAGTGCAGTGCAGCTGGTAGTCGCGCGGATCGGCCGCGCCCACGGGATCAAGGGCGAGGTCACCGTCGAGGTGCGTACGGACGAGCCGGAGCTGCGGCTCGGGCCCGGAGCCGTACTGGCCACCGACCCGGCCTCCGCCGGACCGCTGACCATCGAGACCGGCCGGGTGCACAGCGGCCGGCTGCTGTTGCGCTTCGAGGGCGTACGGGACCGCAATGCCGCCGAAGCCCTGCGCAACACCCTGCTCATCGCCGAGGTGGACCCCGAGGAGCTCCCGGAGGACCCCGAGGAGTTCTACGACCACCAACTGATGGACCTCGACGTGGTCCTCGTGGACGGCACTGAAATCGGCCGGATCACCGAGATCAGCCATCTGCCCTCGCAGGACCTGTTCATCGTCGAACGGCCGGACGGCAGCGAGCTGATGATCCCCTTCGTCGAGGCGATCGTGACCGAGATCGACCTCGAGAAGCAGCGCGCCGTCATCAGCCCGCCGCCGGGGCTGATCGACGAGAGCGAGGCCGAGATCGCTTCGTCGAGGGACGCGTCGGAGGACGACGCCTGATGCGGCTCGACGTCGTCACGATCTTCCCCGAGTACCTGGAACCGCTGAACGTCTCGCTTGTCGGCAAAGCACGCGCGCGTGGGCAGCTTGATGTCCATGTGCACGATCTGCGGGAGTGGACGTACGACCGGCACAACACCGTCGACGACACCCCCTACGGCGGCGGTCCCGGCATGGTGATGAAGACCGAGCCCTGGGGCGACTCCCTCGACGAGGTGCTGGCGAGCGGCTACGAGGCCGGCGCGCACGGCCCCGTCCTGGTCGTCCCCACCCCCAGCGGCCGCCCCTTCACCCAGGAGCTCGCCGTCGAGCTCTCCGAGCGGCCATGGCTGATTTTCACCCCCGCCCGCTACGAAGGCATCGACCGCCGGGTCATGGACGAGTACGCGACCCGGATGCCGGTCCACGAGGTGTCCATCGGCGACTACGTCCTGGCCGGCGGCGAGGCGGCCGTACTGGTGATCACGGAGGCAGTGGCCCGGCTGCTGCCCGGTGTCCTCGGCAACGCCGAGTCGCACCGGGACGACTCCTTCGCACCCGGCGCGATGGCCAATCTGCTGGAGGGACCCGTCTATACCAAGCCGCCCGAGTGGCGCGGGCGCGCGATTCCGGACGTGCTGGTCAGCGGGCACCACGGCAAGATCGCGCGGTGGCGGCGGGACGAGGCGTTCCGTCGCACAGCCCTCAACAGGCCCGATCTGATCGAGCGTTGCGACCCGGCTGCCTTCGACAAGAAGGACCGGGAGATCCTCTCCATCCTGGGCTGGTCACCGGAGCCCGGCGGCCGATTTTGGCGCAGGCCCGAGGCCGTGGAAGAATAGGCCGCTGCTGTACGTCCAGTCGGCGCCCCTGCCACAGGGGGAACGACGCCCGCTCGACGCGAACAGCACCCTGACTCTCATCTCGATCATTCCGCTGATGACCTGTGGCATCGGCGAGGAAGCAGACCAACATGGCTCACCTGCTCGACAACGTCAACGCGGCTTCGCTGCGCAGCGACGTCCCCGCCTTCCGTCCCGGCGACACCGTGAACGTCCACGTGCGCGTCATCGAGGGCAACCGCTCGCGTATCCAGCAGTTCAAGGGCGTTGTCATCCGCCGCCAGGGCTCGGGCGTCAGCGAGACCTTCACGGTCCGCAAGGTCTCCTTCTCCGTCGGCGTCGAGCGCACCTTCCCGGTGCACAGCCCGATCTTCGAGAAGATCGAGCTCGTCACCCGCGGTGACGTCCGTCGCGCCAAGCTCTACTACCTGCGCGAACTGCGCGGCAAGGCTGCCAAGATCAAGGAGAAGCGCGACAACTGAGCTCCGGCTCACACTTCGCGCTCAGCTTGGGAGCAACCCAGTCACAGGGCGGCCGGATAGGCTCTGGGCCGATGGACACCGAAGCGAAGCACACGGAGCGCGACCGCTCTTCCGCCCCCGAAGCCGGGGGAGAGGGAGAGGGGTCGCGCTTCGCGCGTTCCGCGGATCCCTCCGGGCGGCGTTCCTCGCGGCCGTCCGGAGGGCTGGGTAAACGTCTCTCCGGGCTGTCCTGGCGTACGGCGGGGCTACTCGGCGTCGCCTGCACGGTGCTCGTGCTGCTGTTCAGTCATTTCGTGCTGCAGCCCTTCCAGATCCCCAGCCGCTCCATGGAGCCCACCCTGCAAGTCGGTGACCGGGTGCTGGTGAACAAGCTGGCGTACCGTTTTGGTTCCCAGCCCGAGCGGGGAGACGTCGTCGTCTTCGACGGCACGGGATCCTTCGTACAAGAGGGCGTGAAGGAAAATCCGGTCAGCACGCTGACGCGCGGGGCGCTCGCGGCGCTGGGGCTGGCCGAGCCGGCCGAGACCGACTTCGTGAAGCGCGTCGTGGGTGTGGGTGGTGACCGTGTGGTCTGCTGCGACAAAGGGGGCAGGGTCGAGGTGAACGGCGTACCGGTCGACGAGAGATATCTGCACCCCGATGACGTGCCTTCGGAGGTCCCCTTCGACATCGTCGTCCCCGAGGGCACACTGTGGGTCATGGGAGACCACCGGAGCAACTCCCGCGACTCCCGCGACCATCTCGGCGAGCCGGGCGGTGGCATGGTGCCCGTCGACAAGGTGATCGGGCGGGCGGACTGGATCGGCTGGCCGGTCGGCCGCTGGACCTCGCTGGAGCCGGCCGGGGCCTTCTCCCGCGTACCGGATCCGGGTCGAATGCCGGGCGGAGCCCATGGGTAGCCGCGGGCGTAGTGCGAGCCACCGGGCCGACACCCGGCTGCCCACCGGGACACGGCCCACGGACGGCGCCAGGCCGCTGCCGGGCCGCGCGGAGCGGCGCAGGCTGGCACAGAAGGTGAAGCGCAAGCGCCGCCGGTCGGCCGTGAAGGAAATACCCCTTCTGATCACCGTGGCGCTGATGATCGCCCTGGTCCTCAAGACATTTCTGGTGCAGGCCTTCGTGATCCCGTCGGGCTCGATGGAGCAGACGATCCGGATCCAGGACCGCGTGCTGGTGGACAAGCTCACGCCGTGGTTCGGCTCGAAGCCGCAGCGCGGCGATGTCGTCGTCTTCAAGGACCCTGGCGGCTGGCTGCCGCCGAATGAGCAGCAGAAGGAAGACCCGATCGGCGTCAAGCAGGTCAAGCAGGGGCTGACCTTCATCGGCCTGCTGCCTTCGGACGACGAGCAGGACCTGATCAAGCGGGTGGTCGCGGTCGGCGGGGACACCGTCAAGTGCTGCGACAAGGACGGTCGGATCACCGTCAACGGCGTACCGCTCATCGAGCCGTATCTGAACCCCGGCAACGTTCCCTCGACGATCAAGTTCGAGGTCAAGGTGCCGGCCGGGCGGATATTCGTGATGGGTGACCACCGGTCCAATTCGGCCGACTCGCGCTTCCACCTCGACGAGAAGGACCGCGGCACGGTTTCGGAGGGCGAGGTCGTCGGCCGCGCGGTCGTCATCGGCTGGCCCATCGGCCACTGGCGGAAGCTGGAGGAGCCGGAGACGTACACATCCGTGCCGAACGCGCGCGCCGGGGCGACTTCGGCACTCCGTGGGTCGAATAGTGTGTCCCCTCAGGATCTGAACGGAATGATCCTGCTCCCGAGCCCTGCGGAACTCCCGCTCGTTATGGGAGTGGTGGGCCTGTTCCGACTTCGGGGCAGGCGGTTCGCACGGAGTGAGGAGTGGATGTGGGGGATGTGGCGGTCGGCGCACGATCCGGACACGACGAGCCCGAGGAGAGGCCCGGGAAGCTCGACGAGTCAACCCCGGCCGTGACACACGATTCGGCCGGGACACCGGGGACCCCCGGGGCGACGGGTGCTGAGGGCGCCGAGAGGGCTGATGACGCCGAGATGGCTGAGGGCGGACCGTCGGTGGGCAGTGGTACGGGACAGAAGAAGCAGCGATCCTTCTGGAAGGAACTGCCGCTCCTGATCGGTATCGCGCTGCTTCTCGCGCTCCTGATCAAAACGTTCCTGGTGCAGGCGTTCTCGATCCCCTCGGACTCGATGCAGAACACTCTGCAGCGGGGCGACCGGGTGCTGGTGGACAAGCTCACCCCGTGGTTCGGCTCGGAGCCCGAGCGCGGCGAGGTCGTGGTCTTCCACGATCCGGGCGGCTGGCTGGACGGTGAACCCACCCCCAACCCGAACGCCGTGCAGAAATTCCTCAGCTTCATCGGCCTGATGCCGTCGGCCGAGGAGAAGGACCTGATCAAGCGGACGATCGCGGTTGCCGGTGACACGGTGGAGTGCAAGAAGGGCGGCCCGGTCAAGGTCAACGGGAAGGCGCTGGTCGAGCCGTACATCTTCCCCGGTGACACTCCCTGTGACGACCAGCCCTTCGGCCCGTTCAAGGTGCCCAAGGACCGGATCTGGGTGATGGGCGACCACCGCCAGAACTCCCAGGACTCCCGGTACCACATGGCAGATGCGCGCGGTGGCTTCGTCCCGGTCGACAAGGTCGTCGGGCGCGCTGTCGTGGTCGCCTGGCCGGTCAATCGCTGGGCCACCCTGTCGGTGCCGGACACCTTCGACCAGCCCGGAATCAACGCCGCTGCGGCTGTTCTGCCTGCGGCTCCTGCGGCGATGGGCCTCGCGGGAGCGCTGCCGATCGTGCTCTGGCGCAGGAGGAGGCTGACCGGCGGGCGTACCGCCGGGTAGGGTGCCGTCCCAGATCGCCGATCCCCGAGGTTGACTCGACTCTCGGGGACCGAATCTCCGAAGTGGGGAGCGCTGGGATGAGCAATACAGGACGTACGGAAGACGGCCGCGGCCGGCTCGGCAATGCACTGTCGGGCCTGGCCGTGGCCGTCGGCTGTGTGCTCTTCCTCGGAGGGTTCATCTGGGGAGCCGTGGTGTACCAGCCGTACACCGTGCCGACCGACTCGATGTCGCCGACCGTCGCGGCGGGCGACCGGGTCCTGGCGCAGCGGATAGACGGCGAGGAGGTACGGCGCGGGGACATCGTGGTCTTCCGCGACAAGCAGTGGGGCGATATGCCGATGGTGAAGCGTGTCGTCGGCGTGGGTGGTGACGCGATCGCGTGCTGCGGCGACGGTGGCCGGCTGACCGTCAACGGCAAGGCGATCGAAGAACCGTATTTGCTCGCCAAGGGGCCGGCCTCGAACAGCTTTACGGCGACGGTGCCCAAGGGGCAGCTGTTCCTGCTCGGCGACGAGCGTATGGGCTCGCTGGACTCGCGCGTACACCTCCAGGACCCGGGACATGGGTCGGTGCCGCGCTCGGCGGTCACGGCCCGGCTGGACGCCATCGCCTGGCCGCTGGACGGCGGCCTGCTGGACCGGCCGCAGGGTTTCGCGGCGCTGCCGGGCGGGGTGTCGCAGCCGGGGCCGGTGAAGCTGGTGTTCGGTTCGGTGGTGATCGGCGCCCTGCTGATCGTGGGCGGGGCGGCATACGGTCCGATCGCCCGGCGGCTGTCGAAGCAGCGGCGAGGGGCCTCGGGCAGTGGCGGCAGCGGACGCGGGAAAGCGACTGCCGGTGTCGGATGAGCGGCGGAAGGTCGCACGGGTGGTTCTGCTGGACCCTCAGGACCGCATTCTGCTGATGCACGGATACGAGCCTGAGGACCCGGCCGACAGCTGGTGGTTCACCCCGGGCGGCGGCCTGGAGGGCGACGAGACCCGGGAAGAGGCCGCGCTGCGCGAGCTGGCGGAGGAGACCGGGATCACAGAGGTGGAGCTGGGGCCGGTGCTGTGGCGCCGGACCTGCTCGTTCCCGTTCGACGGACGCCGCTGGGACCAGGACGAGTGGTACTTCCTGGCACGTACGACGCAGACGGCGACCGCCCCGAGAGGGCTGACGGAGCTTGAGCAGCGCAGTGTCGCGGGGCTGAGGTGGTGGACCTCCGCCGAACTGTCGGCGGCGCGTGAGACGGTGTATCCGACCAAGCTCGCCGAGCTGCTGCGTACGCTGCTCGACGAGGGTCCTCCGAGCGCGCCGGTGGTCCTGGCCCCCGAAATCGTCTAGGGGCGCGGGGGGCTGGCGCACAATAGGGGGACGCAAGGCTGAAGGGGAACATGCCATGAGCGCCGAGGACCTCGAGAAGTACGAGACCGAGATGGAGCTGAAGCTCTACCGGGAGTACCGAGATGTCGTCGGGCTGTTCAAATATGTGATCGAGACCGAGCGTCGTTTCTACCTCACCAATGATTACGAGATGCAGGTGCACTCGGTGCAGGGCGAGGTCTTCTTCGAAGTCTCGATGGCGGATGCCTGGGTCTGGGACATGTACCGACCGGCGAGGTTCGTCAAGCAGGTGCGGGTACTCACGTTCAAGGACGTGAATATTGAGGAGCTCAACAAGAGCGATCTCGAGCTTCCGGGTGGCTGATCCCCGGGTGGCTGAGTTATCCACAACGGGCGGGTTGTCCACCAAGATCCACTGGTGAGGATCTGACGCGTCACAGTCGGTGCCGGAGGTGGTGCCGAGATGAACGCGACGGGGGCACTGGGGCGGTACGGCGAGGAGCTGGCGGCGAGGCTGCTGGCGGAAGCCGGTATGACGGTGCTGGCGCGCAACTGGCGCTGCGGGCGGGCCGGTGAGATCGACATCGTCGCCCGGGACGGCGACGCGGTGGTCGTCTGCGAGGTCAAGACCCGCAGGGCGGGCTGCTTCGAGCATCCGATGGCCGCGGTCACGCCGAGAAAGGCGGAGCGGCTGAGGCGGCTGGCCGAGTGCTGGCTGGAGAGGCACGGCGGGCCGCCGCCCGATGGGGTCCGCATCGATCTCGTGGGAGTGGTGCTGCCCAGACGTGGTGCGCCGCTCGTCGAGCATGCGCGGGGGGTGGCCTGAGATGGGGTTCGCGCGGGCGTGTTCCGTGGCGCTGGTGGGTGTCGAGGGCGTGGTCGTCGAGGTCCAGGCGGACCTGGAGCCGGGCGTGGCTGCGTTCACGCTGGTGGGGCTGCCGGACAAGAGCCTGGTGGAGAGCCGGGACCGGGTCAGGGCGGCGGTGGTGAACTCCGGTGCGGAGTGGCCGCAGAAGAAGCTCACGGTGGGGCTCAGCCCGGCATCCGTGCCCAAGAGCGGCAGTGGATTTGATCTCGCTGTGGCTTGCGCCGTACTGGGGGCGGCGGAGCGCATCGACCCGAAGGACATCGCCGATCTGGTGCTGATCGGGGAGCTGGGCCTGGACGGTCGTGTGCGGCCGGTGCGCGGAGTGCTGCCGGCCGTCCTCGCCGCGGCCGAGGCCGGCTACCGGCAGGTGGTCGTCCCGGAGCAGACCGCGGGGGAGGCCTCACTGGTACCGGGGGTCTCCGTGCTCGGCGTACGGAGTCTGCGACAGCTCATCGCCGTACTGACCAATGAACCGGTGCCGGAGGAGGAGCCGGCTCCGGAAGGCAGTCCGGACGCGATGCTGGCCGGGCTGATGGTGCCCGGCGCGGGGGTGGGCACCGGGCTCGCGTTGGAGCCGGTGGACGGCCCCGACCTGGCCGATGTCGCCGGGCAGCGCAAGGCACGCACGGCGTTGGAGGTCGCCGCGGCGGGCGGCCACCATCTGCTGCTGCACGGACCGCCGGGTGCCGGCAAGACGATGTTGGCGGAGCGGCTGCCCGGGGTGCTGCCACCGCTGACACGGCGGGAGTCCCTGGAGGTCACCGCGGTGCACTCGGTGGCGGGCATTCTGCCGCCGGGTGAGCCGCTGGTACGTACGCCGCCCTATTGCGCGCCGCACCATTCGGCGACGATGCAGTCGCTCGTCGGCGGTGGCAACGGACTGCCGCGGCCCGGCGCGGTGTCGCTGGCGCACCGGGGCGTGCTGTTCCTCGACGAGACTCCCGAATTTTCCGGCAAGGCGCTGGACGCTCTTCGGCAGCCGCTCGAATCCGGGCATGTGGTGGTGGCGCGGAGCGCGGGAGTGGTGCGGCTGCCCGCCCGTTTCCTGATGGTCCTCGCGGCCAATCCATGCCCTTGCGGACGGCACACCCTGCATGGCGCGGGGTGCGAATGCCCGCCGTCGGCGATCCGCCGCTACCAGGCGCGGTTGTCCGGACCGTTGCTCGACCGCGTCGATCTGCGCGTCGGAGTCGAGCCGGTCGACCGAGGCGATCTGCTGGGCCAGGGCGGTCGCGGCGAGCCGACGGCGGCCGTTGCGGCACGGGTACGGGCCGCGAGGGAACGCACCGCGGCCCGGCTGCAGGGCACCCCGTGGACCGTCAACAGTGAGGTACCCGGCCATGAGCTGCGTACGCGCTGGCCGGTAGCGGCCGGGGCGCTGGCCGCGGCCGAGCGGGACATGGAGCGCGGCCTGCTCACGGCCCGCGGCCTGGACCGGGTGCTGCGGGTGGCGTGGACGATCGCGGACCTCGCCGGGAGGGACCGGCCGCAGGAGTACGACGTGGATCTGGCCCTGGAGCTGCGTACAGGCATCTCGCGAGGCGTACCCACGGCGGTCGGCGGGGGAGGGCAGTGATGCCGGGCTCGGGAGCGGGGGACGAGGAGCGGGTGGCGCGGGCAGCGCTGACTCGGGTGATCGAGCCGGGTGACGAGCACGGCGGGCGGTGGTTGCGCGAGATCGGGGCCAGGGAGCTCATGGCCAGGCTCACCTCGCCGGAGTACGAGGAGTCGGCACTGACCGGCGCTTCGGCGCGACGGCTGGCGGGCTACCGGATACGGGCGACGGGGGTCGAGCCCGACCGCGATCTGGCGGCGGTCGCCGCGGTCGGCGGCCGCTTCCTCTGCCCCGGCGACCAGGAGTGGCCCACCCAGCTCGACGACCTCGGTGACGCCAGACCCATCGGGCTCTGGGTGCGTGGCCGTTCCGACCTGCGGAAATGGGCGCTCCGTTCGGTCGCAGTCGTCGGGGCCAGGGCCTGTACGCCGTACGGCGCTCATATGGCGGCCAGCCTCGGCGCGGGGCTCGCCGAGCGCGGCTGGGTCGTGGTGTCGGGTGCCGCCTTCGGGGTCGACGGCTCGGCGCATCGAGGCGCACTGGCCGCGGGCGGGGCCACCGTCGCCGTGCTCGCCTGCGGGGTCGATGTCGTCTATCCGCGCGGTCATGCCGAGTTGATCGGGCGGATCGCGGAACAGGGCCTGGTCATTGGGGAGTTGGCGCCGGGCGACCACCCGACACCCAGCAGATTCATCCTCCGGAACCGGGTGATCGCCGCGCTCACCAGGGGCACTGTCGTCGTGGAGGCCGAGTACCGCAGCGGTTCGCTGGTGACCGCACGCAGTGCGCAGAAGCTGGGCCGCTTCACGATGGGAGTCCCGGGGCCCGCCACCAGCGGGCTCTCGGCCGGCGTGCATGCACTGCTGCGGGGTGAGGGCGTGCTGGTCACCGACGCCGCCGAAGTGGCGGAGCTGGTGGGCGACATCGGAGACCTCGCTCCCGACCGCCGGGGACCCGTGCTTCCCAGGGATCTGCTGGATCCCGTGAGCGCACGGGTTCTTGAAGCGCTACCGGCCCGTGGTGCGGTCGCCGGAGCGCAGGTGGCCCGTGGTGCGGGGACGACGGCGGACGAGACGCTCGGCAGGCTGTACGAACTGCACTCGCTGGGTTTTGTCGAACGGCACGGCGACAGCTGGCAGTTGACGCGGAGCGCGATCCGCGGCTCGAACGCGCGGCGAGGCGGTACTTGACCTGGAGCATTCGGGTGAAAAGGTGATGCCGATGACCTTTGGAGCCCTGTCGATGGCACCTGAGGGGCCGATGCGCGCGGTGTCGGCCCCGGTTCGAAGGTGTGGCCGACGGCAGATACCCGCACAGGTTCGTTCCCCCGTCCTTCGCCCACCGCGACACCGCAGTCACGCTACGCTCACCAGAATTCCGGCCCAGACGCTCGTCCCCTCCCCATCACAGCAGAACGGCTCAAGGCAACGCATGCCCCAGCACACCTCCGGGTCTGACCGCGCGGCAGTGCCCCCCGCTGCCCGTGGCACGGTGCGGCCCCCCGCTCCCTCGTCGCTCGAGGAGCTGTGGCGGTCGTACAAGGCCACGGGTGACGAGCGGCTGCGGGAGCAGTTGATCCTTCACTACTCGCCACTGGTGAAGTACGTCGCGGGCCGGGTGAGCGTGGGACTGCCGTCCAATGTTGAACAAGCGGACTTCGTCTCCTCCGGAGTATTCGGCCTCATCGACGCCATCGAGAAGTTCGATATCGACCGGTCGATCAAGTTCGAGACGTACGCCATCACCCGCATCCGCGGCGCGATGATCGACGAACTCCGCGCCCTGGACTGGATCCCGCGCTCCGTTCGGCAGAAGGCCAGGGCCGTGGAGCGCGCTTATGCCACGCTCGAGGCTCAGCTGAGACGTACGCCCTCTGAGTGCGAGGTCGCCACCGAGATGGGCATCGCCGTCGAGGAACTCCACGCGGTTTTCAGCCAGTTGTCGCTGGCGAACGTCGTCGCGCTGGAGGAGCTGCTGCATGTCGGCGGCGAAGGCGGCGACCGGCTCAGCCTGATGGACACCCTTGAGGACACCGCCGCTGACAACCCGGTGGAGGTGGCCGAGGACCGGGAACTGCGGCGGCTGCTCGCCCGCGCCATCAACACACTGCCGGAGCGCGAAAAAACCGTCGTCACCCTCTACTACTACGAGGGCCTCACCCTCGCCGAGATCGGCAATGTCCTCGGCGTCACGGAGAGCAGAGTCAGCCAGATCCATACAAAGTCGGTTCTGCAACTCCGCGCGAAGCTGGCCGACGTCGGGCGCTGACGCGAATCTTCCCTGCGACGTCCGCAGTCATCCGTAGAGTGGAGGCGTGCCCAGGATTCGAGCGGCCTCCGTGGCCGAGCACCGGACGATGCAGCGAGGCGCCCTGCTGGATGCCGCGCGCTCCCTCCTGTCCGAAGGCGGTACGGAGGCGTTGAGCTTCCCCGCCCTCGCCGAGCGCACCGGCCTGGCCAGGTCCTCCGTCTACGAGTACTTCCGCTCGCGCGCCGCGGTCGTCGAAGAGCTCTGCGCGGTCGACTTCCCCGTCTGGGCGGCGGAGGTCGAGGCCGCGATGGAGCGGGCGGACACGGCCGAGGGCAAGGTCGAGGCGTACGTACGCCAGCAACTGGAGCTCGTCGGGGACCGTCGCCACCGGGCCGTCGTCGCGATCTCCGCCAGCGAGCTGGACGCGGGGGCGCGGGAGAAGATCCGTGCCGCGCACGGCGGGCTGATCGCCATGATCGTCGAGGCGCTCGGAGAGCTGGGCCAGGACCAGCCGCGGCTTGCGGCGATGCTGCTGCAGGGCGTCGTGGACGCCGCGGTCCGCCGTATCGAACTCGGCGCGGCAGAGGACCCGGCGAAGATCGCCGACGCGGCCGTGTCCATGGCGCTGCGGGGCGTACAGGGCTGACTCCGCGCGGGCCGCCACTCCACGGCCGCCGATGTGTCACGACGGCCGTGACCAGGAGCAGTACCGCGTGGAGCGCGTCCCCGGGCCCCGCGCCTGCAGTCCTCGCGCCCCCGGGCTCCGCGACCGCAGCCCCCGCGACCGCAGGCGCGGCATGCGCCGCCGATGGTGCCGCTTCCGGTGCCGGGACGCCGATGAGCGGGAGCAGCCGGGACGGGCCGCGGCGCAGCAGCCAGGGCGGCAGCAGGGACAGCGGATCCAGATACTCCGTGCCGCGCAGCAGACCCCAGTGCAGGCAGCCCGCGGCACAGTGCGACGGTCCCGGGGCGACCGTGGCCACCACCTGGCCGGCGCTCACCGCCGTGCCCTCCGGCAGGAGCGGGCGGACCGGCTCGTATGTCGTGCGCAGCGGCGGCCGGCCTGTACCGGTGAGGACGATGGAGAGCACTCCGCGGCCCGCGACCAGGCCCGCGAACGAGACCCGGCCGGGTGCCGCGACCCGTACCGGGGTGCCCGGCGGCGCGGCCAGATCCACTCCGCGGTGCCCCGGCCCGTACACGGACGCCGGCGGCTCCCAGCCCCGTACGACCGCGGGGCGCGGCGGCCCCAGCGGCCAGCCCCGGTCGCGGTCGGCGGCCGGGGCCACGCCCGCGCCCACGACGAGCAGGGCCAAGGCGAGCAGCGGGACGAGCAGTCTGCGGTCCATGCGGCGGTCCATGAGGCCGTCCATGAGGCCGTCCATTGAGTGGTCCATGATGCGGTAGATGACGCGGTACATGGCACAGACCGTCCCGCGGATCACCGCCACCGCGCTGATCATGGTCCGGATCTGTGGAGTACTGACGGGTTGTGGACAGCGCCGTCACCCGGCACCGCCCCGGTCCCGTACACTTCTCATGGCGATCCGGGTCACCGGGTCGACTTCGCACGCCCCGCCACCACACCCTCAGCGGTCGGTGGCCGCGCTCCTCGGTCCCTTGTGGCACGGCGCGTCGGGGCGTCAGGACATAACCGAGAATCCAAGGAGATACGGCCATGGCCGTCGTCACGATGCGGGAGCTGCTGGAAAGCGGCGTCCACTTCGGTCACCAGACCCGTCGTTGGAACCCGAAGATGAAGCGATTCATCTTCACGGAGCGCAACGGCATCTACATCATCGACCTGCTCCAGTCGCTGTCGTACATCGACCGCGCCTACGAGTTCGTCAAGGAGACCGTCGCCCACGGCGGCTCCATCATGTTCGTCGGTACCAAGAAGCAGGCCCAGGAGGCCATCGCCGAGCAGGCGACGCGCGTTGGTATGCCGTACGTCAACCAGCGTTGGCTGGGCGGCATGCTCACCAACTTCTCCACCGTCTACAAGCGCCTTCAGCGTCTGAAGGAGCTTGAGCAGATCGACTTCGAGGATGTGGCCGCGTCCGGCCTCACCAAGAAGGAGCTCCTGGTCCTCTCCCGCGAGAAGGCCAAGCTGGAGAAGACCCTCGGTGGTATCCGCGAGATGCAGAAGGTGCCGAGCGCCGTCTGGATCGTCGACACCAAGAAGGAGCACATCGCCGTCGGTGAGGCGCGCAAGCTCCACATCCCGGTCGTCGCGATCCTCGACACCAACTGCGACCCCGACGAGGTCGACTACAAGATCCCGGGCAACGACGACGCGATCCGCTCCGTCACCCTGCTCACCCGCGTGATCGCCGACGCCGTCGCCGAGGGCCTCATCGCCCGTTCCGGCGTCGCCACCGGTGACTCCAAGCCGGGCGAGAAGGCCGCCGGCGAGCCCCTCGCCGAGTGGGAGCGCGACCTCCTCGAGGGCGAGAAGAAGGCCGACTCCGACGAGGCTGCCGAGGCCGAGAAGCCGGCCGAGGCCCCCGCCGCCGAGGCCGCTGCTGAGGCCCCCGCCGCCGAGGCTGCTGCTGAGGCTCCGGCCGCCGAGGCCCCGGCCGCGGACGCCGAGCAGGCCTGACCTCACAGGTTCGGTAGTTGACGGCGGGGGACGGTGCCATGCACCGGCCCCCGCCGCTCACCCGTAGATCTTCGACTTTCGACTTTCGAGAGAGATTCAAGGACATGGCGAACTACACCGCCGCTGACGTCAAGAAGCTCCGTGAGCTCACCGGCGCCGGCATGATGGACTGCAAGAAGGCCCTGGACGAGGCCGACGGCAACGTCGACAAGGCCGTCGAGCTGCTCCGCGTCAAGGGCCAGAAGGGCGTCGCCAAGCGCGAGGGCCGCAGCGCGGAGAACGGCGCCGTCGTCTCCCTCATCTCCGAGGACAAGACCTCCGGCGTTCTGCTCGAGCTGAAGTGCGAGACGGACTTCGTCGCCAAGGGTGAGAAGTTCCAGGCCGTCGCCAACACGCTCGCCGCGCACGTGGCCGAGTCCTCCCCGGCCGACATCGAGGCGCTGCTCGCCTCCGAGATCGAGGCCGGCAAGACCGTCCAGGCGTACGTCGACGAGGCCAACGCCAACCTCGGCGAGAAGATCGTCCTCGATCGCTTCGCGCAGTTCTCCGGCGGCTACGTGGGTGTGTACATGCACCGCACCATGCCCGACCTCCCGCCGCAGGTCGGCGTCCTGGTCGAGCTGGACAAGGAGAACGCAGAGATCGCCAAGGACGTCGCGCAGCACATCGCCGCGTTCGCGCCGAAGTACCTCTCCCGCGACGAGGTTCCGGCCGACGTCGTCGAGAACGAGCGCCGCGTCGCCGAGGCCACCTCGCGCGAGGAGGGCAAGCCCGAGGCCGCCCTGCCGAAGATCGTCGAGGGGCGCGTCAACGGCTTCTTCAAGGAGGTCACCCTCCTCGACCAGCCGTTCGCCAAGGACAACAAGAAGTCCGTCCAGAAGGTTCTGGACGAGGCCGGTGTCACGCTGAAGCGCTTCTCGCGCATCCGCGTCGGCGCCTGAGCCGTACGCGATCGACACGGGAGCCCGCTAGGGTTTCCCACGCAGTCATCGGCCGCGTAGGCGCCGGACGACCGCAGATCTGACGAGGAGGCCATTGCCGACAGGGGACACCAGCACCCACCGGCAATGGCCTTCCTCGTATGTGCACGAGGAGATCTCCATGAACAAGGGCGCGCACGCCAACCAGGCTGCCGACGACAAGAGCGACGACCAGGACGGCAAGAAGATCGGGCGCTTCATGCTGAAGCTGTCCGGTGAGGCGTTCGCCGGCGGCGGGGCGCTCGGCGTCGACCCCGACGTCGTACACGCCATGGCGCGCGAGATCGCGGCGGTCGTCCGCGACGGCGCGGAGATCGCGGTCGTCATCGGCGGCGGCAACTTCTTCCGCGGGGCCGAGCTCCAGCAGCGGGGCATGGACCGGGCCCGCTCCGACTACATGGGCATGCTCGGTACGGTGATGAACTGCCTCGCTCTCCAGGACTTCCTGGAGAAGGAGGGCATCGACTCGCGCGTCCAGACCGCCATCACCATGGGCCAGGTCGCGGAGCCCTACATCCCGCTGCGCGCTGTGCGTCACCTGGAGAAGGGCCGCGTCGTCATCTTCGGCGCCGGTATGGGTATGCCGTACTTCTCCACCGACACCACCGCCGCCCAGCGCGCCCTGGAGATCGACGCCGAGGCCCTGCTGATGGGCAAGAACGGTGTCGACGGGGTCTATGACTCCGACCCCAAGACCAACCCCGACGCGGTGAAGTTCGATGCGCTGGAGTACGGCGAGGTGCTCTCCCGCAACCTCAAGGTCGCCGACGCCACCGCCATCACGCTCTGCCGCGACAACAACCTTCCGATCCTTGTCTTCGAACTGCTCACCGCAGGCAATATCGCTCGCGCCGTCAAGGGTGAGAAGATCGGCACTCTCGTGAGCGACCAGGGCACCCGGGCCTGACTCGGGCGAGTCCCTCGAGGGATGGACAAAGCCCTGCCGGTCGGACACCGTGCAGGGGAACGCGACACAGGTTCCGCCGGCCCTGTTGCACGCCGGGCCTACTCAAGACACGCAGGAGCAAGTGGTGATCGAAGAGACCCTCCTCGAGGCCGAGGAGAAGATGGAGAAGGCCGTCCTGGTCGCCAAGGATGACTTCGCCGCGATCCGCACCGGACGTGCGCACCCGGCGATGTTCAACAAGATCGTGGCGGACTACTACGGTGCGCTGACCCCGATCAACCAGCTGGCCTCGTTCTCGGTTCCCGAGGCGCGCATGGCCGTGGTGACCCCGTTCGACAAGACCGCACTGCGCAATATCGAGCAGGCGATCCGCGACTCCGACCTCGGCGTCAACCCGAGCAACGACGGCAATATCATCCGGGTGGTGTTCCCCGAGCTCACTCAGGACCGCCGCAAGGAGTACATCAAGGTCGCCAAGACCAAGGCCGAGGACTCCAAGATCTCGATCCGCTCCGTCCGCCGCAAGGCAAAGGAGACGATCGACAAGCTGATCAAGGACGGCGAGGTCGGCGAGGACGAGGGCCGCCGCGCGGAGAAGGAGCTCGACGACACCACCGCGAAGTACGTCGCGCAGGTGGACGAGCTGCTCAAGCACAAGGAAGCCGAGCTGCTCGAGGTCTGATGAACGACTCTTCCTGGGGGGCCCCGCCGAGAGCCGGTTACTGGGGGCCGCCCGACCAGGGGCCTGCCCCGGCGGGTCCCGCATACGATGAGCATGACGCACAGCAGACTCGGCCCATGCCCATCGTGCCGGACTTTCCCGACGCAGGTAGAGACGCCGATGACCCTGACGACGGCGACGACCGCAACGACCGCGACCGGGGGGCCGCTCGGCTGAGTGGTCCCCTGTCCCGCGACGAGATGCCGCAGGAGCCCATGCCCACCCCGCCGCCGGCGGCACCCGAGCCGCCGCAGAAGAAGCGGGCCGGCCGTGATCTACGGGCGGCCATAGGGGTAGGCGTCGGCCTCGGCGCGGTGATCGTCGCGTCGCTCTTCATCGTCAAGGCCGTGTTCGTCGGCGTGATAGCGGTCGCCGTCGTGGTCGGGCTCTGGGAACTGACGTCCCGGCTCGAGGAGCGCAAGCAGATCAAGGCACCGCTGGTGCCCCTCGCGGTCGGCGGCGCGGCGATGGTTGTGGCCGGCTATGTGCGCGGTGCGGAGGGCGCATGGGTCGCCATGGCGCTCACGGCGCTCGCGGTGCTGGTCTGGCGGATGACCGAACCGCCCGAGGGTTATCTGAAAGACGTCACGGCGGGCGTCTTCGCCGCGTTCTATGTGCCTTTCCTGGCGACGTTCGTCGCGATGATGCTCACCGCGGACGACGGGCCGCAGCGGGTACTCACCTTCCTGGTGCTGACGGTGGTCAGCGACACGGGTGCGTACGCCGTCGGCTGGCGCTTCGGCAAGCACAAGCTCGCGCCGCGCATCAGCCCCGGGAAGACTCGCGAAGGCCTGCTCGGCGCGGTGGCGTTCGCGATGGCGGCGGGCGCGCTGCTCATGGAGTTCGTGATCGACAACGGCACCTGGTGGCAGGGGTTGCTGCTAGGCTTCGCGGTCGCGGCCAGCGCCACGCTGGGTGACCTGGGCGAGTCGATGATCAAGCGAGACCTGGGCATCAAGGACATGGGTACGCTGCTGCCGGGCCACGGCGGCATCATGGACCGGCTCGACTCGCTGCTGCCGACGGCTCCGGTCGTCTGGCTACTGATGGTGATCTTCGTAGGTGGCGGCTGACCTGCGCGTTCGTATGTGAGGCGTTGATGAGGGGTTCGTTGTCCACAGGGCGGCGGGCCCCTCTTCTTCCTGTGGCTGGGGCGGGCGGCCGTACCGGCTTACCCAGGCTAGAGCCAGGCCCTCCAGGACAAGGAACAGCACGCGGTCCTGGGACTCGGCGGAAGTGCGGAGTCCCAGGGCTCGCTTCTTCAACGGCACTAGCTCGGCCATGTGCAGAGTGTGGGCGATCGCATCGGCCGCAGCGGGACCGCGGCCCATCGGCGCGACTGTTGCGGACGCCGGCCGGTGCGACCCCTCCCTATCCGGCGCGGGTGATCGTGAACATGTAGCAGCCCCAGGCGACGTTGCGGCTGTGGATCTGCACCACGTCAGGCTCCGCGAGCAGCTCAGCGATGGCTCCCTCTGGATCCTGGCCGTCGTGCACTCTGGTCGCGTCGTGGATCCAGCCGCGAGCATCGTATGCCCGCAGCACCTGAGGACGTCCGCGCCAGTCCGGCGGATAGCTGTTGACGTCGGCGGGTCCCGCGCAGGGGGCAGCGTGTGCGAGCACGGCGCCGACCTCACGGTAGGGGCTGGCCGGGAGCGGCGGCTGGTAACCGAAGAGCAGCAGGTCTTCGCCGGACTCGGCGTTGCCCAGACAGCAGCGGAGAGGATCGCCGCCCTCGGCGGTGATGCGCTCCACACGATTCCCGAAGGCGTCGACTCCACTGGCGCGCACCCTGTCCAGCACCTCAGCGGGCAGAGCACGGACGCGGAAGGCGACTGTCGATGTCGTAGTCATGCACCAAGACTCTCGACTCGGCATTGATCGCGCTGGCGGATATCAGACGTCACGTTCAAAGCAGGACGCGCAACCCCGCCCAAGAGAGCAAAGTTTGCCTGACGCGGCACTAGCTGATGAATGGCGTTCCGGATGCTCGCGCGCCTTCTTCACTCGCCTGCAGGCCGGGGCGATCGGCGTCATCGACAAGTTCGGTCGGCAGCAGGAACGTCATGGCGAGCGTCGAGCCGGGGGCGACGGCGTTGCTGCAGTCACCCCGGCGGGACGGTGAACGGCCGTGCAGGCCAAGCGCCTTCACGGTTGCGCTGTCGGCTGACTGCGGTAATGGGCGGTGCGGGCGTGGCTTGTAGGGCTGCGGATCAGAAGGTCACCACGCAGCACGCCGCGGATCGCCCCCTGCCGAAGCAGAGGTCAGCCACTTGAACTCGCCCTTGTCGGCGAACGCCTTGAACAACTCCCCAACAAGAAGGAGGGTCCGCTTCATGGCCAGTCGGCGTTGTACTCGTGTGGTCGGCCGCCCTGCCACTCCACCCATCGCGGATCGTCCAGCGCATCCCAGGCGTCGGGCAGGCCCGCGCGGCGCAGGAACTCGACCAGGTCGGCGTCGCTGTGGGCGAGGCCCGCGATCCGGGCGCGGATCGTCACCCGGCGGCCGCCCGCGCCGGCCACACGGTGTACGACGATCGGCGCACTGCTCATGCCTTCGGGCCGAGACGGTTCGCGGTTCACAGCACACCGAGGTCTGTGTCAGGTCGGCAGTACGGACACGCTGTGATGCCGTCTTCTGTAAGCGCGCGGAGTGCCTGCTCCCGGGTCAGCTGCTTCGTGGGTTTGCCGGCCATGTGGCAGTCGCTCGTGTGGACCGCGTCCGGGCTGGGTTTGCCGCCTGCTCGCAGCATCGACAGCTTCCACTCCGGCTCGGGCGGCGGCAGCGTGCGTGCCGTACGCGCGGCGGCTGCCTCCTGGCGCTCCAGCTCCGCGATGGATTGGTCAGTGCGGCGCAGCTGCCATACGAGCCACTGGCGGACGCTGCGCAGGCGCTCCAGGCGAGGCACTTCTTCGGACACGTGTTCGAGTCTAGGTCCCCGGGCTCCGGATCGACAGCGGCCACAGCGGGGGAGAGGTACGCCATGCCGTCGTCGGCGACCCCAGCGGTATCGCTCGCGTTCCCCATTGGCGTGCTGGCCAGCCAGAACGCGCTCCGACCCGGACCGTCTGCGGGCCGTCCGAGGGTGCCCGGCAGTGACCGGCAACGACCGTAAATGCCCACCCCGGGCGTCAACGGCCGCAGGTCATGAGATTTGGTCTGCGACACTGATAGGACCATGCCCAAGCCCGGAGAACTCACTTTTGTCGCGCCCCGCGGAGCCAAGAAGCCCCCGCGGCATCTCGCCGACCTCACGCCCGCCGAGCGCAAGGACGCCGTCGCCGCGATCGGCGAGAAGCCGTTCCGCGCCAAGCAGCTCTCGCAGCACTACTTCGCGCGGTACGCCCACGACCCGGCCCAGTGGACCGACATCCCCGCCGCCGCGCGCGAAAAGCTCGCCTCGGAGCTGCTGCCCGACCTGATGTCCGTCGTACGGCATATCTCGTGCGACGACGACACCACCCGCAAGACCCTGTGGCGGCTGCACGACGGCACGCTCGTCGAGTCCGTGCTGATGCGCTACCCGGACCGGGTGACGATGTGTATCTCGTCGCAGGCCGGCTGCGGGATGAACTGCCCCTTCTGTGCGACCGGTCAGGCCGGTCTCGACAGGAATCTGTCGACCGCCGAGATCGTGCACCAGATCGTCGACGGCATGCGCGCGCTGCGCGACGGCGAGGTGCCGGGCGGACCGGCGCGGCTGTCCAACATCGTCTTCATGGGGATGGGGGAGCCGCTCGCCAACTACAAGCGGGTCGTCGGCTCCATCCGCCGGCTCACCGACCCCGAGCCGGACGGCCTCGGTCTCTCCCAGCGCGGGATCACCGTCTCCACCGTCGGCCTGGTGCCCGCGATGCATCGCTTCGCCGACGAGGGCTTCAAGTGCCGTCTCGCCGTCTCGCTGCACGCGCCGGACGACGAACTGCGCGACACACTGGTCCCGGTCAATACGCGCTGGAAGGTCCGGGAGGTGCTGGACGCCGCCTGGGAGTACGCCGAGAAGTCGGGCCGCCGGATCTCCATCGAGTACGCGCTCATCCGCGATATCAACGACCAGGCGTGGCGGGGTGATCTGCTGGGCCGGCTGCTCAAGGGCAAGCGGGTCCATGTCAATCTGATCCCGCTGAACCCGACGCCGGGATCGAAGTGGACGGCTTCGCGGCCCGAGGACGAGAAGGCCTTTGTGGAGGCCATCGCGGCGCATGGGGTGCCGGTCACCGTCCGGGACACCCGTGGCCAGGAGATCGACGGAGCGTGCGGACAGCTGGCCGCTTCGGAGCGTTAGCGCCCGTGTAACCTGGCTTGAAACATCTACATATTCCGACAGGGGAGCGCCACAGCGCTGAGAGTGCGACGTCGGGCTTGGTAAATCAAGCCCAGTGGTCGCAGACCCTCTGAACCTTGCCCAGGTCATTCTGGGTAGGAAGTTCGGTCATTACTCACAAGCTGTTGCGCCCTGCCCGGATTCCTTTCGAGGGAGCCGGGCAGGGCCGCGTCTCTTCCTGGTCAACTCCAGGAGGAATTTCAGTGAGCACCACCAAGAAGATCACGGTCACCGCGCTGGCCGCGGCGCTCGGTGTCACCACGCTCGCGGCCTGCGGCGGCGAGTCGAAGGACTCGTCGGCCTCGGACGGCGGCTCGAAGCCGAAGACCGTGACGCTCGTCAGCCACGACTCGTTCGCCGCCTCCGCCTCCGTGCTGAAGGAGTTCACCAAGGAGACCGGCTACACGGTCAAGGTGCTCAAGAGCGGCGACGCGGGCGCGGCACTCAACAAGGAGATCCTCACCAAGGGCTCCCCGCAGGGCGACGTCTTCTTCGGCGTCGACAACACCCTGCTCTCGCGTGCTCTCGACAACGGCCTGTTCACGCCGTACGAGGCAAAGGGCCTGGGCCAGGTGAACGACGAGGCGCAGCTGGACAAGGACAAGCACCGGGTCACGCCCGTCGACACCGGCGACATCTGCGTCAACTACGACAAGAAGTACTTCGCCGACAAGAAGCTGGCGCCGCCGCAGTCCTTCGACGACCTGGCCAAGCCCGCGTACAAGAACCTCCTGGTGACGGAGAACGTCGCGACCTCCTCGCCCGGCCTCGGCTTCCTCCTCGGCTCGGTCGGCAAGTACGGCGAGGACGGCTGGCAGGACTACTGGAAGAAGCTGAAGGAGAACGGCGTCAAGGTCGTCGACGGCTGGGAGCAGGCGTACAACGAGGAGTTCTCCGGCTCCGCGGGCGGTAAGAAGGCCAAGGCCGACCGGCCGCTCGTCGTGTCGTACGCCTCCAGTCCGCCGGCCGAGGTGCTCTTCTCCAAGCCGCAGCCGACCGAGGCGCCCACCGGGGTCGCGACCGGAACCTGCTTCCGCCAGACCGAGTTCGCGGGCCTGCTCAAGGGCGCGAAGAACGAGGCGGGCGGCAAGGCCCTGCTGGACTTCCTGGTCTCCAGGAAGTTCCAGGAGGACATGCCGCTGAACATGTTCGTCAACCCGGTGATCAAGGACGCGAAGCTGCCCGAGGTGTTCACCAAGTTCGGCGCGGTGGCCGTCAAGCCCCAGACCGTCGCTCCCGACACGATTGCCAAGAACCGTGAGCAGTGGGTCCAGTCATGGTCCTCGCTCGTACTGAAGTAACGAAGTCCGTCCGCGGGAGTGCGGCGCGGCTCGGGCTGATGGCCGGGCCCGCCGTGTTCTTCGCGGTCTTCTTCGCCTATCCGGTCGTCGCGATCGTCGGCCGGGGCCTCGAGATCGACGGGGTCTGGCAGTTCGGGCGGATCGGTGAGGTGCTGAGCCGCCCCGACATCCTGCGGGTGCTGTGGTTCACCACGTGGCAGGCGCTCGCCTCCACAGCGCTCACACTGCTGATAGCCCTGCCCGGTGCGTATGTCTTCGCCCGTTTCGACTTTCCCGGAAAGCGACTGCTGCGGGCGGTGGTCACCGTTCCGTTCGTGCTGCCGACCGTCGTCGTCGGGACGGCGTTCCTGGCGTTGCTCGGGCGCGGCGGGCTGCTCGACGAGTTGTGGGGCGTGCGACTGGACACCACGGTGTGGGCGATTCTGCTCGCGCACGTCTTCTTCAACTACGCGGTGGTCGTACGGACCGTGGGCGGTCTGTGGTCGCAGCTCGACCCGCGCCAGGAGGAGGCGGCCCGGGTGCTGGGCGCCGGGCGGTTCGCCGCCTGGCGGAGGGTGACGCTGCCGGCCCTCGGCCCCGCCGTGGCCGCCGGCGCGCTGATGGTCTTCCTCTTCACCTTCACCTCCTTCGGTGTCGTACAGATCCTCGGCGGACCGACGTTCTCCACGGTCGAGGTGGAGATTTATCGACAAACGGCTCAGCTGCTGGATCTGTCCACGGCAGCCGTGCTGACGCTGGTGCAGTTCGCCGCGGTGGGCGCGGTCCTCGCCGTACACGCGTGGACGATACGGCGGCGGGAGACCGCGCTGAAACTGGTGGACCCGGCACAGACCGCGCGGCGACCGCGCGGCCCCGGACAGTGGGCGCTGCTCGGCGGGGTGCTGGCCACGATTCTGCTGCTGGTCCTGGCGCCGCTCGCGGTGCTGGTCGAGCGTTCCCTCGACGGGCCCGGCGGCTACGGCTTCGACCACTACCGGGCGCTGACCGCGATGGACGCGAGCGGGGGAGCCTTCCTCGTACCGCCGATCGACGCGGTGTGGAACTCCCTGCGGTACGCCCTGGTCGCGACCGCCATCGCGCTGGTCGTCGGCGGTCTCGCGGCGGCGGCGCTGACCCGGAAGGCCGGCCGGCTGCTGCGCGGCTTCGACGCGCTGCTCATGCTGCCGCTCGGCGTCTCCGCCGTGACCGTCGGCTTCGGCTTCCTCATCACCCTCGACAAGCCGCCGCTTGATCTGCGGGCGTCCTGGATTCTGGTGCCGCTCGCGCAGGCCCTGGTCGGCGTCCCCTTCGTCGTACGGATGATGCTGCCGGTCCTGCGAGCGGTGGACGGGCGGCTGCGCGAGGCGGCGGCGGTGCTGGGCGCCTCGCCGCTGCGGGTGTGGCGGGAGGTCGATCTGCCGCTGGTGCGGCGGGCGCTGCTCATTGCCGCAGGATTCGCCTTCGCCATCTCGCTCGGCGAGTTCGGCGCGACGGTCTTCATCGCCAGGCCCGACAATCCGACGCTGCCGGTGGCCGTGGCGCGGCTCCTCGGCCGGCCCGGCGAGCTCAACTACGGGCAGGCGATGGCGCTGAGCACCATCTTGATGGTGGTGTGTGCGGTGGCGCTGCTGGTGCTCGAACGAATCCGTACCGACCGATCGTCCGGGGAGTTCTGATGACTTTGCTGCGACTGGAGGACGTGACCGTACGGTTCGGCGCGCGCGCGGCTCTCGACGCGGTGGATCTCGAGGTCGCCGAGCACGAGATCGTCTGTGTGCTGGGGCCGAGCGGCAGTGGAAAGTCCACGCTGCTGAGGATCGTCGCCGGACTGCAAGCAGCCGACGGCGGGCGGGTGTTGCTGTCCGGCGCGGACCAGGCCGGCGTTCCGGTGCACCGGCGCGGGGTGGGCCTGATGTTCCAGGACCATCAGCTCTTCCCGCAGCGCGACGTCGGCGGCAATGTCGCCTTCGGGTTGCGGATGCACGGCACAGGACGGGACGAACAGGCCCGCCGGGTCGGCGAGTTGCTGGACCTGGTCGGGCTGCCGGCGGCGCAGCGGCGGGCCGTGGCCTCGCTGTCCGGCGGCGAGCAGCAGCGGGTGGCGCTCGCCAGGGCGCTGGCGCCGCAGCCCCGGCTGCTGATGCTGGACGAGCCGCTCGGCCAGCTGGACCGAGGGCTGCGGGAGCGGCTGGTCGTCGAACTGCGAGGGCTGTTCGGGCGGTTGGGTACGACGGTGCTCGCCGTCACTCATGACCAGGGCGAGGCCTTCGCGCTCGCCGACCGTGTCGTCGTCATGCGGGACGGCAGGATTGCCCAGGCGGGCACGCCGCTCGAAGTCTGGCAGCGGCCCGCGTCCGAGTTTGTCGCGCGCTTCCTCGGCTTCGACAACGTCGTCGCGGCGACGGTGAGCGGCGCGGCCGCGGACACCCCGTGGGGCAAGGTGCCGGTGCCGGAGGACGCGCCGCAGGGCGCCCGTCAGGTGCTGGTGCGACCGGCGGGAGTCCGACTTGTCCCGCCGGCAGAGGGGCTGCGCTGCACGGTGGAGGCGCGTACGTTCCGGGGCAGCCACGTCGCCGTACAGCTGCGACCCGACGACGGACCGCCGCTGGAGGCGGAGTGCTCCTTGCTGGATGCGCCGGAGGTGGGGGCGACGGTGGGAGTCGTCTTCGCCGCCGAGGACGTGGTGGTGCTGGCCCCGGCCGGCTGACTCGGTCGCCGCTGCCCTGAACGCTGCCGGCCTTGCCGGTCGCCCGGACGGTGCCCGCCGGCTGGTCCGTGCCCGCCGGCTGGTCCGTGAGCATCGCTTCCGGACCGCCCACGACGTTCATGTCGACCGTCGTGGCGTCGGGATCGGGCGCCTGGACCTCGGTGCGCGTCGAGCGGGGGCGGATCCAGGGGACGGTCGGATCCTCGGCGATCTCCCGGTCGACCCGTTGCGCGAACAGCGCGGCGATGCGGTGGACGGCCCCCTAACGGGCGGGGGTGAGCTCCTCGGGACGTGGCTCCTGCGACCCCGAGCCCGACTCCGAGCCCGACTCCCGTTCCGGCGCCGTGCCGTGCGCCTCCGGCGCGCCGAACCAGGCCACCGCGACCGCGCCCGCCACCGCCAGTACGAAGCCGAGGATCGCCATCCAGGCGAAGCCGGCGCGCGAGGAGTCGCCCAGCCACAGCACGCCGATCATGCCCGGCAGCACGGTCTCGCCGACCACCAGCGCCGCGGTGGCGCCGTTCACCGAACCGATCTGCAGCGCGACGGTGTGCAGATACATGCCGCCGATACCGGCCACCAGAATCGCGTACAGCGCAGGATCCGAGAGCAGCGCGCCCAGGTCGAAGGGGTCGATGCCGTTCAGCACGCGTACGCCGACGCCCAGCGCGCCGAAGCCGAGGCCCGACAGCAGACCCGCCAGGATCGCGGCGCGTGCGCCCAGGAGGCGTACGACAACGGTGCCGCCGGCCATCAGCACCAGCGAGATCGCCAGCAGCCACCAGTGGGTGGCGATCGGGGTGTGGCCGCTGCCCTCCGGGCCCGCCGCCGTGGCCAGCAGCACGAGTGCGGAGCAGACGACGGCGATGGAGGTCCACTCGGCGCGGTTCAGCCGGATGCCCAGCAGTTTGACGCTCAGCACCGCTGTGATCACCAGATTGGCGCTGATGACGGTCTGGGAGAGGAAGAGCGGGAGCAGTCGCGCGGCGAGTGCGCCGAGGCCGAACCCGATGAAGTCCAGGATCGTGCCGACGATGAACTCCCAGGTCATCGCGGCCTTGGCGGTCGAGGAGAGGCTCGGTCCGCCGTGCTGGGTGACTCCGGCCGCGGCCGCCTCGCGCCGGGCGGACTTGCGTGAGCCCACGGCTTGCAGCACCGACCCCGTGCCGTAACAGATCGAGGCCGCGACAGCGGTCAGTAGGCCGATCAGCACCAAGGGCTCCGTTCACATGAGGTCAGTCCAACTCCCGCTGGAATGCCAGACGTGTCTTCGGCCTCTGAAGTTGCTTCTTGCGGACTACTTGTCGCCGGTCAGCAATTTCAGCGCCGCCGGGGCCTCGTCGACCGAGTCCACGAGCGCGATACGGGACTCCATCGAGCGGCCCGCCGCCAGCGACTGGAGCAGCGGCCAGGTGGGCAGCCGCTCCGTCCAGTGCTCGCGGTTGACGAGGACCATCGGGGTCGGTTCGCCGCGGGACTCGTAGTAGTTCGGGGTCGCGTTGTCGAAGATCTCCTGGACCGTGCCGGCGGCGCCGGGCAGGAAGATCACGCCCGCGTTGGAGCGGGCAAGGAGGCCGTCTTCGCGGGTGGCGTTGGCGAAGTACTTGGCGATGTGGCCGGCGAAGGCGTTCGGCGGCTCGTGGCCGTAGAACCAGGTCGGGATGCCGACGGAGTCGCCGCCGCCGGGCCAGCGGTCGCGCACCTCGAAGGCGGCGGTGGCCCAGTCGGAGATCGACGGGGTGAACGAGGGGGCCTTGGCGAGGAGTTCGAGCGCCTCGACGAGCATCTCGTCGGGGTGCGGCGCGGCGTACGCGCCGAGGTTCGCGGCCTCCATGGCGCCGGGGCCGCCGCCGGTCGCGACGGTGAACCCGTCGCGGGCGAGGGACTGGCCGAGGCGGGCGGCACCGGCGTACGCGTCCGTGCCGCGGGCCATCGCGTGGCCGCCCATCACGCCTACGACGCGGGCGCCGACGAGGAGTTCGTCGAGAGCGTCGGAGATCGCGTCGTCGTGGATCGAGCGGAGCATCGAGGCGAAGATGTCGCCGTCGGCCTTCGTCTCCTGGAACCAGGCGTAGGCGAGGGCGTCGGGAGTGGCGTCGTATCCGCCGGCGGTGAGACCTTCGAACAGCTCGTCGGGGGAGTAGAGGAGCCCGCGGTACGGGTCGAAGGGCAGGTCGGGGACGGGCGGGAAGACGAGCGCGCCGTCGGCGCGGACCTTTGCGGCGGCGTCGGGCTGCATGGGACAGCCCAGGAATATGGCGCCGGTGGTGTCTGCGGAGAGCAGGGCGAAGGTGCGGTCGCTGAGGTCGACGGACTGGACGCGGTGTCCGGCGAGGGAGCCGCGGGTGACGACGTCGTCGAACTCGTCGAGGGACTCGATCTCCCGGTCGCTGTGGTGCCGGTGTCCAGGTGCCATGCCGACACGATAGGCGCTGGGGGTGGGGGCGCATGGGGCCGGGGGGTGGCCGGGCCCGGGGACTGTTCGTCCACGGGGGTTGTTCCCCCACGGGGGCTGACGCCGAGGCCGGCCCCCTGGGCCGGCCCCGGTTCCTCAGGCCGAGAAAGGAAGCGCCGCCAGGGCCGCGACCGCCCATGTCAGCGGGGCGAAGACCGTCAGCAGGGTTACCGCGCGAAGAGCCGTCGCGTTGCGGAGGGTTGCCGTGGGCGTGCCCAGGCGGCGCAGTGACTTCGTGGTGTCGGCGCGGGCCTGTTTGGCCTCCAGGGCCGCGGTGAGCAGCGTCGCCGTCGTACAGATCATCACCAGGGCCGCGCCCAGGCCGGTCAGCGGGCCGAAGGGGTGCGGGTCCGTGTCCTGGAGGGTCGAGGCCGCGATTGCCGCCGAGGCCACCGCACACACCACGCCCAGCGGGCGGCCGATGCGGCCGGACTCCTCCATCAGGATGCGGCCGGCCAGCAGACGGGTCGCGCCCGGGCGGGCGGACTGGAGGGCGCGGCCGCAGAAGCGGGTGATGCCCGGGCCTGCCAGAGCGAGGCCCAGCGCCGTGAGTGCCCAGCCGGCGAGGACGCCCGACGAGCTGCCGTCGAAATGGCCCGGGAGGGGGAGCGGCGAGCCGGGCGCGCCACGGCCCGCATACGTCTCGACGGCGAGGCCCGCCGCGATCAGTGCGACGCCCCACGGCAGGCCCGACGGCGCGGCGGAAGGGGCGTCCGGCGCCTCGGGATCGGCACCCGGCCTGGCACGCCGCGGGCGCAGCGCCAGCGCCGTCGCCGCCGTGGCCGCCAACGGCACCAGCGCGAGCAGCGTCAGCGCTGCCGCCAGCGGAAGCGGCCGCCCCGCGGCGAGCAGCTCGGCCGCCGCGCCGTCGAACGGCAGGCCCGTCAGATCGCCGCGCAGATGGAGGAAGAGCAGCAGGGCGAATGCGCTGCCGAGCGTTCCGGCGACGGCGGTGGAGACCGCCGCCAGCACGCCGAGGCGGGCGGGACCGAGACCGACCGCCGAGAGGCCGGCCCGCGGTCGCGTGCTCGGGTCCGTACGGGCCACCGCCACCGCGAAGTGCGCCGTCGCGGCGAGCGGGATCAGGCACCAGAGCAGGCGCAGTCCGGAGCCGGAGTCCGTGGGATGGGCCAGCGCGTACGTCAGCGTGCACAACAGCAGAAAGCCCACGCCCGCCGACGCCGCCGCCACCATCAGCCGGCGCAGCAGGACCAGCGGATGCGTGCCGCGGGCTAGACGGAGAGCGAGCACTCGGCCCGGCCTTCCGCGTCGGCGGCCGCGAGGGAGTTCACGCGCCGGCCGTCGATGAGCGTGAGTGAACGGTCCGCGAGCGCCGCCACCTCCTCGTCGTGCGTGGCGAGTACGACGGTGATCCGGTGCGAACGGGCCGCGGTCGTCAACGTACGCAGCACCAGCGCCTGGTCCGCGCGGTGCAGCGTCGCCGTCGGTTCGTCCGCGAAGATCACCGACGGCGTGGCGACCAGCGCCCGCGCGACGGCGACCCGCTGGCGCTGCGCCTGCAGCAGCGCATGCGGCCGCAGCCGGGCGCACGCACCGATGTCGAGCCGCTCCAGCCACTCCATGGCGGTGCTCTTCGCGCCACGGTGCGAGGAGCCGCGCAGCAGCAACGGCAGCGCGGCGTTCTCCCAGGCGGTCAGCTCCGGGACGAGCGTGGCCTCGGGGTCGATCCAGCCGAACCGGTCGCGCCGCAGCCGTTCCCGCTGCAGCGGGCTCATCGTGTGCACGGGGGAGCTGTTGAACCACACCTCGCCCTGCTGCGCGACGAGTTGGCCGGACAGACAGCGCAGCAGCGTGGTCTTTCCGCTGCCGCGCGGGCCGCACACGGCGAGGATCTCGCCGTCCCGTACGCCCAGCGAGACGCCGACGAGTGCGGGCGAGCCGCTGTGGGAATGGCGCAGGGAACGCGCCCAGAGCACATCGTTGTCCGGCGGGGCCACCATGACGTACACCTCGGTTCTGATCAGATTTCCCTTCCCCCGTACGGGGGAACGAAGACAGGGCCGATCGGTCACTCGGCACGCTAAGGATTCAGAACCGGGGTGTCGGGAAGCACGCGGCCCGGGTGCACCCCATCTCACTCGTACGGCCGAATGATTGGCCGAGTGAGTGTCCGGGTGCCCCGGGCCGTACGAGGCCGGTGAAGCCGGCCGGTGAGGCTAGAGCTTCGTCCACGCCTCCGTGAGGACGCTGCGCAGAATGCCCTCGATCTCGTCGAAGGTCTGCTGGTTGGAGATCAGCGGCGGCGCCAGCTGAACGACCGGGTCGCCACGGTCGTCGGCACGGCAGTACAGGCCGTTGTCGTAGAGCGCCTTCGAGAGGAAGCCGTAGAGCACACGCTCGGTCTCCTCGTCGGTGAAGGTCTCCTTGGTGGCCTTGTCCTTCACCAGCTCGATGCCGTAGAAGAAGCCGTTGCCGCGGACGTCGCCGACGATCGGCAGGTCGTGCAGCTTCTGCAGCGTGGAGAGGAACGCGCCCTCGTTGTCGAGGACGTGCTGGTTGAGGCCTTCCTTCTCGAAGATGTCGAGGTTCGCCAGGCCCACCGCCGCGGAGACCGGGTGGCCGCCGAAGGTGTAGCCGTGCAGGAAGGTGTTGTCGCCCTTGTAGAAAGGCTCGGCGAGGCGGTCGGAGATGATGCACGCGCCGATCGGGGAGTAGCCCGAGGTCATGCCCTTGGCGCAGGTGATCATGTCCGGCACATAGCCGAACTTGTCGCAGGCGAACATCGTGCCGAGACGGCCGAAGGCGCAGATGACCTCGTCCGATACGAGCAGTACGTCGTACTGGTCGCAGATCTCACGCACACGCTGGAAGTACCCGGGCGGCGGCGGGAAGCAGCCACCGGCGTTCTGCACCGGCTCGAGGAAGACCGCCGCGACCGTCTCGGCGCCCTCGAAGAGAATCTGCTGCTCGATCTGGTCGGCGGCCCAGCGGCCGAAGGCCTCGGGGTCGTCGCCGTGGATCGGCGCACGGTAGATGTTGGTGTTCGGCACCTTGTGCGCGCCGGGGACCAGCGGCTCGAAGGGGGCCTTGAGGGCCGGCAGGCCGGTGATGGACAGGGCGCCCTGCGGGGTGCCGTGGTACGCGACCGCGCGCGAGATGACCTTGTACTTGGTGTGCTTGCCCTGCAGCTTGAAGTACTGCTTGGCGAGCTTCCAGGCGGTCTCGACCGCCTCACCGCCACCGGTGGTGAAGAAGACCTTGTTGAGGTCGCCAGGGGCGTGCTGCGCCAGCCGCTCGGCCAGCTCGACCGCCTTCGGGTGGGCGTACGACCACACCGGGAAGAAGGCGAGCTCCTGAGCCTGCTTGTAGGCGGTCTCGGCGAGCTCGTGACGGCCGTGGCCGGCGTTGACCACGAAGAGGCCGGAGAGGCCGTCGAGGTAGCGCTTGCCCTTGTCGTCGTAGATGTAGGTGCCCTCGCCACGCACGATGGTGGGCACGGGTGCGTTCTCGTACGACGACATGCGGGTGAAGTGCATCCACAGGTGGTCGTAGGCGGCTTTGGAGAGGTCCTTGCTCACGGCTATCGGGTTCCCCACATATAGGTCTGCTTCTTCAGCTTGAGATAGACGAAGCTCTCGGTGGAGCGCACGCCGGGGAGCGCGCGGATCCGCTTGTTGATCACTTCGAGCAGGTGGTCGTCGTCCTCGCAGACGATCTCCACCATCAGGTCGAAGGAGCCCGCGGTCATCACCACGTACTCGCATTCGGCCATGGCGGTGAGCGCGTCCGCGATCGGGTCGACGTCGCCCTCGACCGTGATGCCGACCATCGCCTGCCGACGCAGACCCACGGTGAGCGGGTCGGTGACGGCGACGATCTGCATCACGCCCTGGTCGAGCAGCTTCTGGACGCGCTGACGCACGGCCGCTTCGGAGAGGCCGACGGCCTTGCCTATGGCGGCATACGGGCGACGCCCGTCCTCCTGGAGCTGTTCGATGATGGCGAGGGAGACGGCGTCGATCGTCGGGGACGATCCGTTTCCGTTCCTGGACTCTGCGCTACGACTGGCCACGAGCTCACTCTGCACTGCGACTCGTCTGTCTGGCAACCCTTGAGCAATGAAATTCGTTGTTCTGAAGTCCAAATCTCACCGAATCCGAAGTTGGGGAGGGTCGGGTCTGTCGAAAGCGTCACCTGAGCGATTAGGGTTGGTGGTCTCACCCATCGGACATCTGACAGGAGGGGTGGCAACAGTGACCACCGAGCTGCGTCGTCTGCGCAACTACATCAACGGGGAGTTCCGGGACGCCGCCGACGGGCGGACGATCGAGGTCATCAACCCGGCCACCGGTGACGTGTACGCCACGTCTCCGCTCTCCGGGCAGGCCGACGTCGATGCCGCCATGGACGCTGCCGCGGCCGCCTTCCCCGCCTGGCGCGACACCACCCCGGCCGAGCGCCAGAAGGTACTGCTGAAGATCGCGGACGCCTTTGAGGAGCGGGCCGAGGACCTGATCGCGGCCGAGTCGGAGAACACGGGCAAGCCGCTGGAGCTGACCCGTACCGAAGAGATCCCGCCCATGGTGGACCAGATCCGCTTCTTCGCGGGCGCGGCGCGGATGCTCGAGGGCCGTTCGGCCGGGGAGTACATGGAGGGCTTCACCTCCATCGTCCGGCGCGAGCCGGTCGGCGTCTGCGCGCAGGTCGCGCCGTGGAACTACCCGATGATGATGGCCGTCTGGAAGTTCGCGCCGGCGCTGGCGGCGGGCAACACCGTCGTCATCAAGCCGTCCGACACGACGCCGGCGTCGACCGTGCTGATCGCCGAGATCATCGGCTCGATCGTGCCCAAGGGTGTCTTCAACGTCATCTGCGGCGACCGGGAGACCGGCCGTGCGATGGTCGAGCACCCGACCCCGGCGATGGCCTCCATCACCGGTTCCGTACGGGCGGGCATCCAGGTCGCCGAGTCCGCGGCCAAGGACGTCAAGCGCGTTCACCTCGAGCTGGGCGGCAAGGCGCCGGTCGTCGTCTTCGAGGACACTGACATCGCCAAGGCCGTCGAGGACATCGCGGTGGCGGGCTACTTCAACGCCGGTCAGGACTGTACGGCCGCGACGCGTGTCCTCGTACACGAGTCGATCCACGACGAGTTCGTGTCGGCGCTGGCGAAGGCCGCCGCCGACACCAAGACGGGTGCGCCGGACGACGCCGATGTGCTGTACGGCCCGCTCAACAACGCCAACCAGCTGGCGCAGGTCTCCGGCTTCATCGACCGGCTGCCGGCACACGCCAAGGTCGAGGCGGGAGGCCACCGGGTCGGCGAGAAGGGCTACTTCTACGCCGCGACCGTCGTCTCCGGCCTGAAGCAGGACGACGAGATCATCCAGAACGAGGTCTTCGGCCCGGTCATCACCGTCCAGTCCTTCACGGACGAGGCGCAGGCGCTGGAGTGGGCGAACGGCGTGGAGTTCGCGCTGGCCTCTTCGGTGTGGACCAGGGACCACGCGCGGGCGATGCGGATGTCGAAGGCGATGGACTTCGGCTGTGTATGGATCAACACCCACATCCCGCTGGTCGCGGAGATGCCGCACGGCGGCTTCAAGAAGTCGGGTTACGGCAAGGATCTGTCGGCGTATGGCTTCGACGACTACACGCGCATCAAGCACGTGATGACGTCGCTCGACGGCTGACATCTGCTCCTGCAAAGCAGCGCTAAGAGTACGGGGCGCGGGACACTTCCCGCGCCCCGTACTCGTGCCGTCTCACGCCGTCTCACGCGGCCTCACGCCGTTTCATGTCGTTTCATGTCGGGTGTGCGGTGCAGTGCCAGCAGCAGGCGCCAGACCTGGGCCGTCATGGCCTCGGGAGTCGCGTCGATCAGGCCGTGGAGCCAGTCCGCCAGGAGGCCCGCGAAGGTGGCCGCCACCGCGGAGGCGATCAGGTCGGGCGCCGGGGCACCGGCCAACTCCCTTTCCCTGCGGCTGCGTTCGCGCAGTTCGTGGTGGAGCAGATCGCCCAGCGGGCCGCTGCCGCCCTCGCGCAGCAGGGTCCGGTAGAGCGGTGCGTGCGGCGCGAGGCCGGTGAAGAAAGCCGTCAGCGCGGGCGGCGGAGCGGCCGGGTCCGGAGTGCCGCGCCAGGCGTGGAGGGCCTCCACCGCCTCCCGTACGACCTCCGCGCACGCGTCGACCGCGAGCGCCTGCAGATCCGTGTAGTGCAGATAGAACGTGGCCCGGCCCAGACCCGCCCTGCGCACCAGCGCCGCGACGCTGACCTCTTCGAGCGGGCGCTCGGCGCACTCCTCGAGCAGTGCCTTGCGCAGCCTGGCGCGGGTGCGCTCCGCCCGCGGATCGCCGGTCGCGGCGCTCATCCAGCCACCAGGACGGCCGCCAGCGCGAGAGCGCCCGGGAGCGCCTGCGCCACCAGGATGCGGCGGTTCGCGGTGAAGCCGCCGTAGACGCCGGCGATAACCACGCAGCTCAGGAAGAAGACCTGCACCCGGTACCCCGTCGGGTCCGCGGCGATCAGGCCCCAGACCAGGCCGGCGGCGAGGAAGCCGTTGTACAGGCCCTGGTTCGCGGCGAGGGGGGCGGTCGCGCGGGCCATCTCGGCGTCGAAGCCGGAGAGTTCGCGGCCCGGCTTGCGCTGCCAGAGGAACATCTCCAGAACCAGGATGTAGGCGTGGAGCGCGGCCACCAGGCCGACCAGGACTTGGGCGGTTGTGTTCATGAGCGACTCTTCTCGTGACTTCGTGACTTCGTGCTTCTTGACTTCGCGAATCGATTTCTTGGACGACTGTCCAAGAAGTATAGACATATGTCCATGATCGACAGGGTGTCGGGCCGGGCCCGTACGGATCGACGTAGCGTCCATTGCCGCGCCCACGCCCCGCCCGGCATCCTGCGGACGTGCCCGCGATTCGGATGAACCCCATGTCAAGGCGGTCCCTCCTGCTCGGCCTCGCCGCCGGCGCCGCACTCACCGGCTGCGGGGTGCCCGCCGCGTACGTACAGCCCGGGGACCGTGCCCGGCGCGATGTCTCGAAGGGCGACAGAAGCGTCGACTTCGCCAACTGGCCCCTCTACATCGACACCGACGACGAGGACACCTCCAAGCGGCCCACCCTCGACTCCTTCACCGAGCGCACCGGGATCTCGGTCCGCTATACCGAGGAGATCAACGACAACGACGAGTTCTTCGGCAAGGTCAGCCCCGCGCTGATGAACCACCAGGAGACCGGCCGGGACCTGATCGTCGTCAGCGACTGGATGGCGGCCCGGTTCGTACGGCTCGGCTGGGTGCAGGAGATGGACCGGGCGAAGCAGCCCAATGTCGCCAAATACCTTGATCCGCAGTTGCGTTCACCCGCTTTCGACGAGGGCCGGCTGCACAGCGTCCCCTGGCAGTCCGGGATCACCGGCATCGCGTACAACCGCAAGAGGCTCGGCCGCGAGATCAGGCACACCAGTGATCTGTGGGCGGACGATCTGCGCGGCCGGGTCACGCTCCTCTCCGGACTCGACGAATCCTTCGCCCTGCTGATGCAGGGCAACGGCGTGGACGTCACCCGCTGGTCCGCGGAGGACTTCCACGAGATGTGTGAGCAGGTGGAGAAGCTCGTGAAGCGGAAACACATCAGGCGTTTCACCGGCAACGACTACATCAAGGACCTCTCCACCGGGGACGTGCTGGCCTGTCAGGCGTACTCCGGCGATGTCATCCAGCTCCGGGCCGACAACCCCGACATCGAGTTCGGGGTGCCGGAGGAGGGCGCGGAGCTGTGGGCGGAGAGCCTGATGGTCCCCAACCTCGCCCGGCACAAGCGCAACGCCGAGGCGCTCGTCGACCATTACTACGAGCCGGAGGTCGCTGCGGAGCTCGCGGCCTGGGTCAACTACGTCTGCCCGGTGCCGGCCGCCCGCGACGTACTGGCCTCGTCGAAGGACGAGGAGACGGCCGCGCTCGCCGAGGACCCGCTGATCTTCCCGGACGACTCGATGCGCAAACGCCTCGCGATCGCGCGCGACATCACCTCCGAGGAGCGCACCCCCTTCGCGAAGCGGTGGAACGCGATCGTCGGGCTGTAGCAGACTTGCGATCATGAGCGATGATCACGTGAACTCCGCGGTGACGTACGGTCTGTTCGCCGCCTGGCTGCTGCACGACGCCGAGGAACTGGTGGCCGGTCCGCGCTGGATACGCGAGAACGTGCCCGTACTGCGCAAACGCTTCCCGGGCGTCCCCGAGCGTGTATGGCGTGCCATGGAGGCCGTCGACGAGCGGGAATTCGCCGTCGCCGTCGGGGTGATGGGCGCGATCGTCGCCTCGGCCGCCGTCGCGGGCGGGCGCTCCGGTGGCCGGTCCGCCTTCTACCAGGGAGCCCTGGATGGTTTCGGGCTGCACGGCCTCGTCCACCTCGCGCAGGCCGCTGCCGTACGCGGCTACACCCCGGGCTCGGCGACCTCGCCACTGATCGTGGTGCCGTTCACGCTCTGGGCGCGCGGCCGGCTGCGGCGCGCCGGTGTGCTCCGGCCCGCGCGGGTGCGCGACGCGGCGGCCGGTCTGGCGCTGGCCGCAGGCGCCACCATCGTCTCGCACGCGATCGCCCGCAGAGTCACCGGGGGCCGGTAAAGGGCGCGTAAAACCGGGCGTACGCTGCGGATATGAGCGAGCGAAGAGTCCTCTTGCGGCGCATACGCGTGTGGTTGGCCGTCTTCATTGTGTGTCTGGTGCTGAGCGGTCTCACCGCCTTCCCGCTGGTGCATGAGCTGCACTGGGTGGAGGATCTGCTGAAGTCCTCGGCCTCGCCGGTCCCGGATCATCTCCCGGGCCTGATGGAGTGGATCGAGCGGGTACGGGCCGGGCTGGACGCCACCGACACGAAGTATCCTTTCGTGCTGTACGGCACGGACTGGCTGGCCTTCGCGCACCTCGTGATCGCGGTCGCCTTCTACGGCCCCTACCGCGATCCCGTACGGAACATCTGGGTCGTCGAGTTCGGGATGATCGCCTGCGCCGGGATCATCCCGCTCGCCCTGATCTGCGGTCCGATCCGCGGAATCCCCTTCTGGTGGTCGGTCATCGACATGTCGTTCGGGGTCTTCGGGGTGATCCCGCTCTATGTCGTGCGCCGCAAGATCAAGCAACTCGAGGCGCTGACGGAGTCGGCGGAGGGGCCGGAACCGGTCGCCGCCGCGGCGTAGTGCAGTCGGCGAGGCCGTCCGGCTCCGCGCGGTCGCGGGCCTCCAGCCGTGCTCCAGGCGCCGGCGTTCGGCTCTACGGCTTGCGGCCGACCGCGCCGAACTGCGCCACCTGAACCGTCTCGCCCTCGGTCTCCGGATCGTGGCGCCAGCGGGCGCACGACACGATGCCCGGCTCCAGGACCTCCAGACCCTCCAGGAACGAGGCGAACTCCGCGCGGCTGCGGGCCGTGATCGGCGGCGTGGCGTTCTCGTTCCAGAACCGCATCGCCGCGGCATTGCCCTCGCCGCCCAGCTCCAGCGTCGGATGGGTGAGCACCAGATGGCTGCCGGACGGCACGGCGTCCATCAGCTGCCGCACGATCGACCGGGCCTCGTCGGTGTCCAGTACGAAGTTCAGGATGCCGAGCATCATCACTGCCACCGGCTGCTTCAGATCCAGCAGCGGCTCGACGGCGCGGAGGATCCGGTCCGGGTAGTGGGCGTCCGCGTCGATGTACTCGGTCGCGCCCTCCGGGGAACTCGTGAGCAGCGCTCGCGCGTGCGCCAGCACGATCGGGTCGTTGTCGACATAGACGATCCGTGCGCCGGGGGCGATCCGCTGCGCCACCTCATGGGTGTTCTCGACCGTGGGCAGGCCGGTGCCGATGTCCAGGAACTGCCGCATGCCCGCCTCACCGGCCAGGTAGCGCACGGCGCGGCCGAGAAACGCGCGGTCCGCGCGTGCCACCTCGCCGATGCTCGGGTACATCCCGGTGACCTGGTCGCCCACCGCGCGGTCGACCTGGTAGTTGTCCTTGCCGCCCAGCCAGTGGTTCCAGACCCTGGCGTTGTGCGCTACGTCGGTGCGGATCCTGTCGGTCACGTTCTGCTCCTCGGCCGGCTGCGTGGGGCCCATCATGCCGGACGGATCAACGACCGTTGCCGACGGGGGAGTTGGGCCATGGGGACAGTACGCGCTGCAGCGCGTCCACGCGATTGGTGGTGATCGAGTCCACGCCGTACCCGACCAGGCGGCGCATGATGCGGCGGGTGTCTGCCGTCCAGGCGGAGACCAGCATGCCGTCCCGGTGGAGACGGTCCGTCAACTCCTCGCCGAGCAGACCGAAACGGTAGTTGAGCCAGCGCGGTCGCACCGCGTCGAGCAGTGCCGGGCGCGGCGGGGCCAGCGTCGTCCAGGTCATCGCGATCTCGGCCGAGGGATCGGCGGCGCGGACCGCGAGCATGGCGACGGGGCCCGCGCAGTAGTACACCCGCTCGTCCGCCTCGCACTCATGGACGGTGCCGACCACCGTCCGTACCGACTCCTCCGAGGCGCCGGGCAGATCGATCATCACGCGGTGCGCGCCGACCGCGAGCAGTGCCTCGCGCAGGGTGGGTACTCCGCCGTCGGTCAGCTCGTGCAGTTCCTTCGCGGTGAGATCCGCGAGCGGTCGGTCGTGTCCCCACAGCCGCTTCAGCGAGTCGTCGTGCAGCAGCACGGGCACGCCGTCACGGGTGAGGCGCGCGTCGATCTCGACAGCGCCCGCGCCCCGCTCGAGGGCCGAGCGGAGCGAGGGCAGGGTGTTCTCACGGACGCGGTAGGGATCACCGCGATGGCCCACGACACGGACAGCGCGCATGGGGCCATTGTCGGTGCCGGTCAGCGGGCGAGCCAGGCGGCGGTGTACGAGTCGATCTCCGCGATGATCCGAGCCTTGCCGGCCTCGTCGAGGAAGGACGCCTCGACGGCGTTCTTGGCGAGGGCGGCGAGGCCGCGCTCGTCCAGCTCCAGCAGCCGTGCGGCGACCGCGTACTCGTTGTTGAGGTCGGTGCCGAACATCGGCGGGTCATCGCTGTTGATCGTCACCAGCACACCGGCCTCGACCATCTCCTTGATCGGGTGCTCGTCGAGGTCGGTGACGGCGCGGGTCGCGATGTTCGAGGTGGGGCAGACCTCTAGCGGGATGCGGTGCTCGGCGAGGTACGCCAGCAGCGCCGGATCCTGCGTGGCACTGGTGCCGTGGCCGATGCGCTCGGCGCCCAGCTCGTTCAGCGCGTCCCAGATGGTCTGCGGGCCGGTCGTCTCACCGGCGTGCGGCACGGAGTGCAGGCCCGCGGCGATGGCCCGGTCGAAGTACGGCTTGAACTGCGGCCGCTCCACCCCGATTTCGGGGCCGCCCAGACCGAAGGAGACCAGGCCCTCGGGGTGCAGATCCACCGCGAGGCGGGTCGTCTCCTCCGCGGCTTCGAGTCCGGCCTCGCCCGGAATGTCGAAGCACCAGCGCAGTACGACACCGAGCTCGGCCTCGGCCGCCTTGCGGGCGTCCTCGATCGCCACCATGAAGGCATCCTCGTCGATGCCGCGACGGGTCGAGCTGAACGGCGTGACGGTCAGCTCGGCATAGCGGATGTTCTGCCGAGCCATGTCCCGGGCGACCTCGAACGTGAGCAGTCGTACGTCCTCAGGGGTGCGGATCAGATCCACCACCGAGAGATAGACCTCGATGAAGTGCGCGAAGTCGGTGAAGGTGAAGTAATCGGCGAGCGCCTCGGGGTCGGTGGGGACCTTGGAGTCCGGGTGGCGGGCGGCCAGCTCGGCGACGATGCGCGGCGAGGCCGAGCCGACATGGTGAACGTGCAGTTCCGCCTTGGGAAGCCCCGCGATGAAGGGGTGCAGATCGGTCATCGGAGTCCTCCGTGTTCTGGGCCGCTCGGGTCAGGGATCATCGTAGGCGGCCGTTCGAGGACTGTGCGAAGGCCGTAGCATGACGGCGAACCACGATGGGGGAGAAGATGTCTGACAACCAGGCCCAGCCGCCCGGCGCGCCCGAGCCGCACGACCCGTGGGCTGCGCCGGAGAGCAGCGCGGCACAGGACAAGGTCCCGTTGGACAAGCCCGCCGCCACCCCGAGCCCGTCGGCGCCGTTCCTGCACAGCGAGCCGACGGTCACCTCGATGCCCGGCGTAGGACCCGCTGCCCAGACCGGCGCCGTGCCGCCGCCCCCGATAGCACCGGGCGGACCGGCCCAGCCCGCGGCGGGTCCCTACGGCTACCCGGCCGCTCCGGTCGGACCCGCCCAGCCCGCCGCGGGTGTCTACGGCTACCCCGCCGCCCCGAGCCTCCCGCAGCCCACCCCCGGTGTCGGTGATCCGTACGGCGGCTATCCCGGATACCCCGGATACCAGGCCTACGGCCAGAACGGCTGGCAGAGCGCCCCGGCGAACGGCATGGGCATCACCGCGATGGTGCTCGGCATCCTCTCCGTCTGTCTGTTCTGCCTGTACGGCGTTGTCGGGATCGTGCTGGGCGTGCTCGCCCTGATCTTCGGCATCATCGGCAGGAAGCGGGCGCAGCGCGGCGAGGCCACCAACGCCGGCATGGCCCTGTCCGGCATCATCCTCGGCATCATCGGCATCGTCATCGGCCTCGTCTTCATCGGCTTGATGGTCTGGGGGATCACCAACGCGTTCAACAAGGACAGGACCGAGGACACGGAGGACGTCTACGGCGACTACTCCAACTCCCTGGTGATCGACAACGCCCTGCCGGCGGTCGAGCGCGTCAGCCGCTAGCCGCAGCCGTCCCCGCCCGCAACTCCTCGCGCGCCTCCATCAGCGCGAACCCCAGCAGATTGAGCCCGCGCCAGCGCGCGGGATCCTGCGCCCGTTCGTCGTCAGCGGCCAGCCCGATGCCCCAGATCCGGTCCATCGGGCTGGCCTCGACGAGCACCCGGTCCCCTGTGGCCAGCAGAAAATCTCGCAGCTCGGCGTCCTGCCCGAACTTGTGCACACTGCCCGAGCGCACGATGCCGAACCGCTCGCGCTCCCATATCGCGTCGTCGAAACCGCGCACCAGCCGCCCGGCCCTCTTGGCCTCCGCAGGCGTGCGCGCCTCCAGCGCCCGCTGCTCCGCATTCGCGTCGCCGAAGAGCCGCGCCTTGGACGCCATCATCCAGTGCTCCGCGGTGGCGTACTGAATTCCGTCGACCACGAAGAGCGACGGCCACCACTGGCTCAGGCAGCTCGCGCCAATGCTCCCGTCCCGGCGCGGCGCATGCCCCCAGAACTGCAGATACTTGATTCTGTTCCCCTCGCTGACCTGCTTGATCAGCTCATCCATCCCCATGCACGCGAGTCTTGCATCCACCACTGACACTCCGTACCGGGATAGGCGGGTCGACGCGACACATGGTCGACCGATTCCGTCGCGTAATCAAAAGGCAACAACGGAATCCCTTGTTGGGTACGTCACTCTCTGCCAGGATCGGCAGTCAACTCGAGCTGGAACGACGGAGTGAGTTTCATGGACAACCGCTTCCAGGTGCAGGACCGCTACGCGGACGGTGCACAGTTCATCGGCGGGCGGCTGCAGCCCGGCACCTCAGGACATACGCAGGACATCGTGAACCCGGCGACCGGCGAGCTGATCCACGGCTACGAGCTGGCGGGGACCGCCGACGTCGACGCGGCCGTGGCTGCCGCCCGCGCGGCCTTCCCCGGCTGGGCGGGCGCCACCCCGGGCGAGCGCTCCGACGCCCTGCACCGCTTCGCGTCCGTGCTCGCCGAGCAGGCGGCCGACTTCGCGTATGCCGAGTCCCTGCAGTGCGGCAAGCCCATCAAACTCACCACCGAGTTCGACGTGCCCGGCACCGTCGACAACACCGCCTTCTTCGCCGGCGCGGCCCGCCATCTCCAAGGGCAGTCCGCGGGCGAGTACAGCGGTGACCACACCTCGTACGTACGCCGCGAGGCGATCGGTGTCGTCGGCTCCATCGCGCCCTGGAACTATCCGCTCCAGATGGCCGCCTGGAAGGTCCTGCCGGCCATCGCCGCGGGCAACACCATCGTGCTGAAGCCCGCCGAGATCACCCCGCTCACCTCGCTGATGTTCGCCGAGGCGGCGAAGGAGGCCGGGATTCCCGACGGCGTCGTCAATATCGTCAATGGCGCGGGCCGGGAAGCGGGCGAACACCTGGTGCGTCACCCGGACGTCGTCATGACCTCCTTCACCGGCTCCACCCCGGTCGGCAGGCGGGTCGCCGAGATCGCCACCGCCACCGTCAAACGCCTCCACCTCGAGCTGGGTGGCAAGGCTCCCTTCGTCGTCTTCGACGACGCCGACCTCGAGGCCGCGGTCAACGGAGCGGTCGCCGCCTCACTCATCAACTCCGGCCAGGACTGCACTGCCGCCACCCGCGCCTATGTCCAGCGGCCCCTGTACGACGCCTTCGTCGCCGGAGTCGCCGATCTGATGGCGACCGTCCGCCTCGGCGACCCCTTCGACCCGTCGACCGACCTCGGCCCGCTCGTCTCGCACCTCCAGCGCGACCGCGTCGCCGGCTTCGTCGACCGGGCACGCGCGTACGCCACCGTCGTCACCGGCGGCGAAGCGCCCCAGGGAGAACTGAAGGGCGGCGCGTACTACCGCCCCACCCTTGTCGCGGGCGCCGCCCAGGACAGCGAGATCGTCCAGTCCGAGATCTTCGGCCCGGTCCTGGTCGTGCTGCCCTTCGACTCCGACGACGAGGGCATCGCGCTGGCCAATGACACTCCCTACGGCCTCGCCGCCTCCGCCTGGAGCCGTGACGTCTTCCGCGCGAACCGCGCCACCCGCGAGATCAAGGCGGGCTGCGTCTGGGTCAACGACCACATCCCGATCATCAGCGAGATGCCGCACGGCGGCTACAAGGCCTCGGGCTTCGGAAAGGACATGTCGGCGTATTCCTTCGAGGAGTACACGCAGGTCAAGCATGTGATGTACGACAACACGGCGACAGTTCGCAAGGACTGGCACCGCACCATCTTCGGCGACCGCTAGCAGCTCAGCTCAGCTCAGCTTGGCCACCCCACCCCACCCCACCCCAGACCAGTCCAGCCCAGCGCCGCCCGACCAGCGGCACCATCCCGAAAGGGCACAGCGCATGGATCAGCACGAGCCGGACGTCCTGTCCGCGGCCCAACTCGCGGCGATGCGACGGAGCATCACCAGCGGCCGGGGCGCCCTCTCCCGGCGTGCGATGCTGCGCGCCGGCGGCATAGGCGCGCTCACCATTGGCGGACTCGCCTCCCTGAGCGCCTGCGGCATCCCGCCCGCCAAGCGCGAGGGCGGCGCGGAGGCCTCGGACGACCACTCGGACCAGGAGAAGCAGATCAGCTTCTCCAACTGGACCGAGTACATGGACGTCAGTGAGGACGAGAAGAGCCGTCCGACGCTCAATGAGTTCACCAAACGCACCGGGATCAAGGTCAAGTACACGGAGGACATCAACGACAACGTCGAGTTCTTCGGCAAGATCCAGCCGCAGCTCGCGGCTGGCCAGGACACCGGCCGTGACCTGATCAATGTCACGGACTGGCTGGCTGCCCGCATGATCCGGCTCGGCTGGGTGCAGAAGCTGGACCCGTCGCTGCTGCCGCACGCCTACGCCAATCTCTCCCCGCAGTTCCGCAGCCCGGACTGGGACCCGGGGCGCGCCTACTCCTACCCCTGGACCGGAATTCCGGCCGTCATCGCCTACAACGTCAAGGCGACCGGCGGCAAGAAGGTCGACTCCGTGACCCAACTGCTGGACGACCCGACCCTCAAGGGCCGGGTCAGCTTTCTCACCGAGATGCGCGACACGGTCGGCCTGACCCTGCTCGACCTGGGCAAGGACCCGGCCAAGGTCACCGACGCCGACTACGACGCCGCCATCAACCGGCTCCAGAAGGGCGTCGACAAGAAGCAGATCCGCCGCTTCACCGGCAACGACTACACCTCGGACCTCGACAAGGGTGACATCGCCGCCTGCGTCGCCTGGGCCGGTGACCTGATCCAGCTGCAGGCCGACAACCCCGACATCAAGTTCGCGATCCCGGCCGCCGGTTATATGACGGCCACCGACAATCTCCTGGTCCCGGCGCACGCCAGGCACCAGAAGAACGCCACCCGGCTCATCGACTACTACTACGAGCTCCCGGTGGCCGCACAGCTCGCCGCGTACATCAACTACGTGTGCCCGGTCGCCGGAGTCGGCCCCGAGCTCGCGAAGATCGACCCGGAGCTGGCCAAGAACCCGCTGATCATCCCGGACGCGGCCATGGCGGCCAAGTCCCACTCCTTCCGCTCGCTGAGCAGCAAGGAAGAGACGGCCTACGAAGAGAAGTTCGCCAAGCTCATCGGCGCCTGACCTGCCCTTCTCCCTCCGACACCACTGGGATCGCGACCCATGACCGAAAAGACAGAAGGCGGCGACGTCCGCCTCTCCGGGATCAGCAAGACTTATGGCTCCTTCACGGCCGTCCACCCGCTGGACCTGACCGTCCCGCAGGGCTCCTTCTTCGCCCTGCTCGGCGCCTCCGGGTGCGGGAAGACCACCACACTGCGGATGATCGCCGGACTGGAGGACCCGAGCACCGGGAGCGTCTTCCTCGGCGGCAAGGACGTCACCCACCTGCCGCCGTACAAGCGCCCGGTCAACACCGTCTTCCAGTCGTACGCGCTCTTCCCGCACCTCGACATCTACGAGAACGTCGCGTTCGGGCTGCGCCGCCGCGGCATCAAGTCGGTGAAGAAGCAGGTCGGCGACATGCTCGACCTCGTCGAGCTGGGCGACTTCGCCAAGCGCAAGCCGCATCAGCTCTCTGGCGGTCAGCAGCAGCGCGTCGCCGTCGCCCGCGCGCTCATCAACCACCCGCAGGTGCTGCTCCTCGACGAGCCGCTCGGCGCCCTCGACCTCAAGCTGCGCCGCCAGATGCAGCTCGAGCTCAAGCGCATCCAGACCGAGGTCGGCATCACATTCGTCCATGTCACCCACGACCAGGAAGAGGCCATGACCATGGCCGACACCATCGCGGTGATGAACGGCGGACGGGTCGAGCAGCTCGGCGCACCTGCCGAGCTCTACGAGAACCCACAGACCACCTTCGTCGCCAACTTCCTGGGCACCTCCAACCTCATCGAGGCCGAGGTCGCCCAGAACAGCGGCGGCGAAGTCGTCGTCACGGCCGCGGACGCCAAGCTGCGGCTGCCCGCCGAGCGCTGTGCCACCCAGCCCCGTACCGGCGGAAAGCTGCTGGTCGGCGTGCGCCCGGAGAAGATCTCGCTGGCGCACGCGGACGACGCGGGCACGATAGCCGACGGCCGCAACCGGTTCACCGGGAAGATCGCCGACTCCAGCTTCATCGGCGTCTCCACGCAGTTCGTCATCGACAGCCCGGTCTGTCCGGAGCTCGAGGTGTACGTACAGAACATCGAGCGGGACCCGCGTCTGGTCCCCGGCGCCGAGGTCGTCCTGCACTGGAACCCCGAGCACACCTTCGGTCTCGACGCGGCCCAGGACATCGACGCCGGTGTGGAGACGGTGGAGGAGACGCCATGACGGTCACCGAGGCACCGCCCGCCGCGCCGGTCCCCGAGCCGGTCGAGCCGGTCGTCCACAAACAGTCCGTCCGCCGGAAGCTGATCCCGTACTGGTTGCTGCTGCCCGGCATCCTGTGGCTGGTCGTCTTCTTCGCGCTGCCGATGGTCTACCAGGCCTCGACCTCCGTGCAGACGGGGTCGCTGGAGGAGGGCTTCAAGGTCACCTGGCACGTCCAGACCTACTGGGACGCGCTCACCGAGTACTACCCGCAGTTCCTGCGCTCGGTGCTGTACGCCGGCACGGCCACGATCCTGTGTCTGCTGCTCGGTTACCCGCTCGCGTATCTGATCGCGTTCAAGGCGGGCCGCTGGCGCAATCTGCTGCTGGTCCTGGTCATCGCGCCGTTCTTCACCAGCTTCCTGATCCGTACGCTCGCCTGGAAGACGATCCTCGCGGACGGCGGACCGGTGGTGGACGTCCTGAACAGCGTCGGCTTCCTGGACGTCACCAGCTGGCTCGGAATGACCGAGGGGAACCGGCTGCTCGCCACTCCGCTCGCGGTGGTCTGCGGACTCACGTACAACTTCCTGCCGTTCATGGTCCTGCCGCTGTACACCTCACTGGAGCGGATCGACCCACGGCTCCACGAGGCGGCGGGCGATCTGTACGCGAAGTCGTCCACCACCTTCCGCAAGGTGACCTTCCCGCTGTCCATGCCGGGCGTCGTCTCCGGAACACTGCTGACCTTCATCCCGGCCAGCGGCGACTACGTCAACGCCGAACTGCTCGGCTCCACGGACACCAAGATGGTCGGCAACGTCATCCAGTCGCAGTTCCTGAGGGTGCTCGACTATCCGACCGCGGCCGCGCTGTCCTTCATTCTCATGGCGGTCGTGCTGATCATGGTCACCGTCTACATCCGCCGGGCCGGGACGGAGGATCTCGTCTGATGCGTTGGATACGACAGAACCTTGTGGTCATCGCGGGACTGCTCACGCTCGCTTACATGATCCTGCCGAACATCGTCGTGATGGTGTTCTCGTTCAACAAGCCGGCCGGCCGCTTCAACTACGCCTGGCAGGAGTTCTCCACCGACGCCTGGAAGGACCCGTGCGGTGTCGCCGATATGTGCGGCTCGCTCTCGCTCTCCCTCCAGATCGCCCTCTGGGCCACGATCGGCTCCACCCTCCTCGGTTCGATGATCGCCTTCGCGCTGGTCCGCTACCGCTTCCGGGCGCGCGGCGCGATCAACTCACTGATCTTCCTGCCGATGGCGATGCCCGAGGTGGTCATGGCCGCCTCGCTGCTCACGCTCTTCCTCAACCTGGGTGCGGAGCTGGGCTTCTGGACCATCCTCATCGCGCACACCATGTTCTGTCTGAGCTTCGTGGTGGTGGCGGTCAAGGCGCGTGTGCTGTCGATGGACCCCCGCCTCGAGGAGGCGGCCCGCGACCTCTATGCCGGACCTGTGCAGACGTTCGTACGGGTGACGCTGCCGATCGCCGCTCCCGGCATCGCTGCCGGTGCGATGCTCGCGTTCGCGCTCTCGTTCGACGACTTCATCATCACCAACTTCAACTCGGGCAACACCGTCACCTTCCCCATGTTCGTGTGGGGCTCGGCCCAGCGCGGTACGCCCGTCCAGATCAACGTCATCGGCACGGCCATGTTCGTCATCGCCGTACTGGTCGTGGTCACCGGCCAGCTCATCAGCAGCCGGCGGAAGAACAGCGCACTGCTCAAGTAGCCCCTGAAGGAGTGGAAACCATGGCCCCAGCTGCCATGACCTTTGCCTCATCACTCTCCGACGCCCAGCCCGTCTCCTATTGGCTGGACGACCCCGCAAAGCCGGGAGCACTGCCCGCACTCACCGGCGACGAGCGCTGCGACCTCCTTGTCGTCGGCGGCGGCTACAGCGGACTGTGGACCGCGCTGCTGGCCAAGGAGCGCGACCCCGCGCGGGATGTCGTACTGATCGAAGGGCGCGAGGTGGGCTGGGCCGCCTCGGGCCGCAACGGCGGCTTCTGCGCCGCCTCCCTCACCCACGGCTTCGGCAACGGACTCGCCCGCTGGCCCGGTGAGCTGGCCAAGCTCGAGGAGCTCGGCGACCGCAATCTCGACGCCATCGAGGCTGCGGTCGCCAGGTACGGCTTCGACTGTGACTTCGAGCGCACCGGTGAGATCGACGTCGCCACCGAGCCGTACCAGCTCGAAGAGCTCCACCAGATGTTTGAGGAGGCGACCGGGCTGGGCTTCACCGGCCTCGAATTCCTCGACCAGGACGCGCTGCGCGCCGAGGTGAACTCCCCGACCTTCCTCGGCGGGCTCTGGGACCGGCGCGGCGTCGCCATGCTGCACCCGGCGAAGCTCGCCTGGGGTCTGAAGCAGGCCTGTATGGACCTCGGCGTACGCGTCTACGAGAACACCCGCGGCCTGGACCTCACGGCGTCCGGCGCCGGCATGTCGGTCCGCACCCCGTACGGCCGGGTCTTCGCCCACCGGGTCGCGCTCGGTACGAACGTCTTCCCGTCGCTGGTCAAGCGGCTGCGCCCGTACACCGTCCCGGTCTACGACTACGCCTTGATGACCGAACCGCTCAGCGCGGAGCAGCTCGGCGCGATCGGCTGGAAGAGGCGGCAGGGACTCGGCGACAGCGCGAACCAGTTCCACTACTTCCGGATCACCGCCGACCACCGCATCCTGTGGGGCGGTTACGACGCGATCTATCCGTACGGCGGCAAGGTCAGCGCCGAAATGGACCACCGGCCGGAGACCTATCTCAAGCTCGCCGAACACTTCTTCCGCTGCTTCCCGCAGCTGGAGGGGCTGCGCTTCAGCCATGCCTGGGGCGGCGCGATCGACACCTGCTCGCGTTTCTCCGCCTTCTTCGGGACGGCGCACGGCGGCAAGGTCGCCTATGCAGCCGGGTTTACGGGACTCGGCGTCGGCGCCACCCGCTTCGGCGGGGACGTCATGCTCGACCTCCTCTCCGGCGAGCGGACCGAGCGCACCGAGCTGGAGATGGTGCGCAGCAAGCCGCTGCCGTTCCCGCCCGAGCCCGTCGCCTGGGCCGGTATCGGACTCACCAAATGGGCCCTGGCCAGGGCGGATGCCAACGGTGGCCGCCGCAACGTGTGGCTTCGGACCCTGGACAGGCTCGGCCTCGGCTTCGACAGCTAGGTCGTCTCGATCGATGCGATCGCGCTTTCCACGATCGTGCCTGCCCACCAGTACGCGGCCGGGCCCGCAAAAACGGGCCCCGGCCAGCAGTTCGGCGTCCAGCACGGTGGGGTGGCGGAGGGCGGCGGCGATGGTGTGCCGGGAGCCGGCAGCGAAGCGGCTCAGGCAGCCGGCTCGGGTTGAGTGAGGGGCGGGAGCGCCGCCAGAGGTCTTGACAACCGCATTGGTCTGGACCATGTTGTGCGCGTCGCTCCCCCTCCATTCCCCCCATGCCCGGAGGCAGTTGTGCACCGCACCAGACTCTTGGCCGCTCTGTCGGCGGCCGCTCTCGCCCTCAGCGGACTCGTCGCCACGGCATCGTCCGCCGGAGCGGCCGACACCGAACTCGCCCGCAACGGTGGCTTCGAGACCGGCCTCACCGGCTGGAGTTGTACGGCGGGCAGCGGCGCGGCCGTCAACTCGCCGACCCACAGCGGCAGTTCCGCACTCAAGGCCACCCCGGCGGGCAGTGACAACGCCAACTGCAGCCAGACGGTCACCGTCAAGCCGAACTCCGACTACACGCTCAGCGGCTGGGTCCAGGGCAGTTACGCCTACCTCGGCGCAGCCGGCACCGGCACCACCGACGTCTCCACCTGGACCTCCTCGGCACCCAGCTGGCAGCGGCTGTCGACCACGTTCCGTACGGGCACGTCGACCACCTCGGTCACGATCTACACCCACGGCTGGTACGGCACCCCCGCCTACTACGCCGACGATCTCTCACTGCTCGGGCCGGGCGGCGACCCGGTCCGGATACCGGCCGCCCCCACCGGCCTGTCCGCCGGCGCCCCCGGCTCCACCTCCGTACCCCTGACCTGGTCCGCATCCTCGGGCGCCACCTCGTACAACGTCTACCGGGGCGGCGCCAAGGTCCTTGATGTCAGCGGGACTTCGGCCACCGTCACCGGTCTCGCCCCCTCCACGGCGTACAGCTTCCAGGTGTCCGCGGCCAACGAGGCCGGCGAGTCCACGAAGTCGTCGGCGATCACCGCGACCACCACGGCGGGCGGTGGCGGCAGCGGCGGCGAACTCCCCGCCCATGCTCTCGTCGGCTATCTGCACGCCGGCTTCGCCAACGGCTCCGGCTATACGCGCATGGCCGATGTGCCCGACTCCTGGGACGTCATCAACCTGGCCTTCGGCGAACCGACTTCGGTCACCTCGGGCGATATCCGCTTCAGCCTCTGCCCGGCCACCGAATGCCCGAACGTCGAGTCCGCCGCCGACTTCAAGGCGGCCGTCAAGGCCAAGCAGGCCGCGGGCAAGAAGGTCCTGATCTCCATCGGCGGCCAGAACGGCCAGGTGCAGCTCGCCACCACGGCCGCCCGTGACACCTTCGTCTCCTCCGTCTCGAAGATCATCGACGAGTACGGGCTCGACGGCCTGGACATCGACTTCGAGGGCCACTCCCTCTCCCTGAACACCGGCGACACGGACTTCCGCTCGCCGACTTCGCCGGTGATCGTCAATCTGATCTCGGCGGTCAAGACTCTCAAGGCCAAGTACGGCTCGAAGTTCGTCCTGACGATGGCCCCGGAGACATTCTTCGTCCAGCTCGGCTACCAGTACTACGGCTCGGGCCCCTGGGGCGGGCAGGACCCGCGCGCCGGCGCGTACCTCCCGGTCATCCACGCCCTGCGCGACGACCTCACCCTGCTGCATGTCCAGGACTACAACTCGGGCTCGATCATGGGCCTGGACAACCAGTACCACTCGATGGGCGGAGCGGACTTCCACATCGCCATGACCGACATGCTGCTGACCGGCTTCCCGGTCGCCGGCGACACCACCAAGGTCTTCCCCGCCCTGCGCCCGGAGCAGGTCGCCATCGGTCTGCCCGCCTCCACCCAGGCGGGCAACGGCCACACCGCGCCCGCCGAGGTGAACAAGGCGCTGGACTGCCTGACCAGGAAGACCAACTGCGGCTCGTACCAGACCCATGGCACCTGGCCGGCGCTGCGCGGCCTGATGACCTGGTCGATCAACTGGGACCGCTTCAACCAGTGGGAGTTCTCGAAGAACTTCGACGCGTATTTCGGAGGCTGAACGGGAACAGGATCATCCCGCAGAGGCACCAGCTGCCGATGACGTCCAGCGGCCAGTGATAGCCGCGCAGGACAAGTCCGATGCCCGTCGCCAGGGTGAGCACCAGGGCGACGGGCATCGCCCATCGGCGCTTCAGATCCGGGCTGAGGAGCAGCGCGGCGCCGCAGTAGGCCACCATCGCGGTCGCCGTATGGCCGGACGGGTAGAAGCCGCCCGCCTCGGTGAGCGGGCCCTGGCGGTCGATCACCGCCTTAAGCGGCGAGACGAGCACAGGGACCGTGACCATGGCGAGGACGGCGTACAGCGCCGCGAAGCGCCGGCCGCGCCACAGCGCGTACGCCACGGCCGCGGCCAGAACAGGAAGCGCGACCTGCGTACTGCCGAGGTCGGAGAGCTGATCGGTCAGTGCCCGGGGCGCATGGCCGACGATCCGCAGTTCCACGCGCTCATCGAGGGACCGCAGCGGACCATCGGCAGCCACCTGCCAGGTGATCACAGCGAAGAGAACGGCACACAGGGCCAGAAGAACCGGCGGGGCCACAAGAAAAAGAGTCGGCCGCCTCGGAACAGGGGGGGTGGTTCCGAGGTGACCGACTGGACCGGTTTGCCGCGCGCCCCGGGGGGTTTGGGGCGGGCGGCCATCCGATCGGTGAGGAGTTCCGGAGCCGGAGGCCCCAGTGGTGTGCGCGAGGGCACGTCCGAGGCGAGGCTGGGGAGGCTCCGCCCTGGAGTCGCCCGCAGTCCCCTGCGAGCGGGGTGTTTCTCTCATCTGCAAAAACCGTACGGCAGGGGCGGGGGGACCGACAGGCGGATCTCCATCCCGCCATCGGCCCCCCACAGAGTCTTCACAGGCCCCGACCGTTCCCCTTGGTCACACGCCCGCGAAGGCCTGCTCGATGATGTCCAGACCCTCGTTGAGCAGGTCCTCACCGATCACCAGCGGGGGCAGGAAGCGCAGCACATTGCCGTACGTACCGCAGGTGAGCACCAGCAGACCCTCGGCGTGGCAGGCCTTGGCGAGTGCGGCGGCCGCGGCCGCGTTCGGCTCCTTGGTGGCGCGGTCCTTGACCAGCTCGATCGCGATCATCGCGCCGCGGCCGCGGATGTCGCCGATGATGTCGTACTTCTCGGCAATCGCGGTGAGGCGGCCCTTCATGACCTCCTCGATGCGCTTGGCCTTGCCGTTGAGGTCGAGCTCCTTCATCGTCTCGATGGCGCCGAGCGCACCGGCGCAGGCCACCGGGTTACCGCCGTACGTACCGCCGAGGCCGCCCGCGTGCGGGGCGTCCATGATCTCGGCGCGACCCGTCACGGCAGCGAGCGGCAGACCGCCCGCGATGCCCTTGGCGGTGGTGATCAGGTCCGGGACGATGCCCTCGTCCTCACAGGCGAACCACTGGCCGGTCCGGCAGAAGCCGGACTGGATCTCGTCCGCCACGAACACGATCCCGTTGTCCTTGGCGAACTGCGAGATGGCCGGCAGGAAGCCCTTGGCCGGCTCGATGAAACCGCCCTCGCCGAGGACCGGCTCAATGATGATCGCGGCGACGTTCTCCGCGCCGATCTGCTTGTTGATCATGTCGATGGCCTGCGCGGACGCCTCGGCGCCGGCGTTCTCCGGACCGGTGAGCCAGCGGTAGCCGTACGCGACGGGGACGCGGTACACCTCGGGCGCGAACGGTCCGAAGCCCTGCTTGTACGGCATGTTCTTGGCGGTCAGCGCCATCGTCAGGTTGGTGCGGCCGTGGTAGCCGTGGTCGAACACCACGACCGCCTGGCGCTTGGTGTAGGCACGCGCGATCTTGACGGCGTTCTCGACGGCCTCGGCGCCGGAGTTGAACAGCGCCGACTTCTTCGCGTGGTCACCCGGCGTCAGCTCGGCCAGAGCCTCGGCGACCTCGACGTAACCCTCGTAGGGCGTGACCATGAAACAGGTGTGGGTGAAGTCGGCGAGCTGCGCGGAGGCGCGGCGTACGACGGCCTCGGCGGAGGCACCGACGGAGGTCACGGCGATGCCGGAACCGAAGTCGATGAGGCGGTTGCCGTCCACGTCCTCGATGACACCGCCGCCGGCCCGGGCGGTGAAGACGGGCAGCACGGACCCCACACCACTGGCGACCGCGGCGGTACGGCGGGCCTGCAGCTCGATCGACTTCGGGCCGGGGATGGCGGTGACGACGCGGCGCTCCTGCGGGATTGCGGTCATGAGGGGCTCCTGGGGGTGTTCCGGACGCAACTTCTCTTTCTCCGCAGGCTAGGCGCGAGGAAGGGGGCCGGGCATGCTCCGTTCGGGAGTGTTGGGCACAAGCCGTTGTCCCCGACGGACAAGGACACCCGTGGCTCGGTCATCCGTACGTGCCGGGTCCCGGTACCGCGACACCACCCGGATCGGTGAACTCCCTTCAGCGGGGCACTAGATTGGCCGGTGCACAGAGCGGGCCTGGCTGGTCAGGGGGCAGCAGTTCATGGATTCCGAAGGCACTTTCGACGCACGCGGCGCACGGTCCGATCCGGTGCCACGTCCCGCCGGGCCGCCACCCTCAGTGCCGCCCGCCGCGGCGCCCGGGATCCCCGCGCTGCCCGGTCACGCTCCCACCACCCGCCCCGCCGTCGTCGACTGGCTGCGCACCCCCCGCCCGGCCGCCGACCCCGGCATCTGGCGCCTCGGCCACCGCGCCCGCCCCGACGAGGAGCCCGAGCTCGTTCCCGCCCGCCGTCTCTTCGCCGGCGCCGTCATCGCGCTGCTCAGCGGCTGGCTGCTGTGGTCGCTCCTGTGGAACGGCTACCTCGGCCGCTACTGGATCTGGCCCCTCCTCGTACTGACCCCGGACTCCTGGCGCTCCGACCCGCCCACCTGGGCCACCGCCAGCTACATCTACTACGCGATCGTCGGCGGCGGCCTGCTGGTGTTCTTCGCCCGGATCGGCCATGTACCGGAGATCTGGAACCGGTACGTGCGCCGCGCCGACAAGCCCGTCACCGCCCCGCCGCCCCGGCCCGAGGCCGACCCCGCCGACTGGCCCGACCTGCGCACCGCGGGCCTCACCGATGCGGCGAAGAGCCTCGCCGAAGCCACCCGCGCCGGTCTGCTCGGCGATGTCGACTACGCCAGGATCCGGCGTGCCTGGCAGGGCGTGCACGCCAGGCCCGAGCGGCTCGCCGCCTTCACCGACACGGTGCGCAAGCACGGCGCGGCCGCCTGCGCCCACCCCTCAGGCGTACGCGACCTGCCGCTCCGTACCGCCACCCACGATCTCGCCACCGCACAGGTCAAGATCGGCACCGCGGTGGACGACATCCGAAACCCCTATCCGCGCCGCACCACCGGCGTGGCTCTGGAGCCCGCGCTGCTCGGCACCTCGCTGCTCGCCGTCGGGCCCTCCGGATCCGGCAAGAGTGTGCGCCTGGTGCGGCCCGTCGTCGAGTCGATGTGCCTGCTCGCGCTCGCCAACCGCGCCGCCGTCGTCGCCGTCACGGCGTACGGCACCGGCCTCGCCCCGGACGACGCCTTCGACCTCGTCATCGCCGTCGGCCGCCCCGACTCCACCCACGACCTCGACCTCTACGGCGGCGCCGACGACCCCGACGAGGCCGCCAGGATGCTCGCCGAGGCACTCGTCGGCGATCTCGCCGCCACCCTTCCCGGCGGCGACAGCAGGCGCGCCGCCACCGCGCTGGCCCAGCTCATCGGGCCGTACCAGTGCGTCCACGGCCACTTCCCCGCCGTTCCGGAGCTGCGTGAACTCCTCGGCGGCGCACCCGCCGCCGTCGGCGCGCTGCGCACCGCCCTGGAGACCGGGTCCGACCCCGGCGCCGCAGCCCAGCTGCGTGAACTGGACGCCCGTGAGCGGCAGTCGGCCCGCGCCGACGACATCGGCGTACTGCTCGCCGAGCGGATCGCCTTCCTGGACCGGCCCGCGTTCGCGCACTTCTTCCGTACGGACGGCGGCGGCCGGCAGTTCTCGCTGCGCGCCATCGAGCACCCGCTGCGGGTCCGTGTCGACCTGCCCGAGCGCGGCCACGCCGAGGCCTCACGGATCGTCGCGCGCCTGGTGCTCGCCCAGTTCACCGAGGCCGCGCTCAGCCGCTCGGACAGGTCGCTGTTCGCCTGTCTGGTGCTGGACGACGCGACGTACACCGTGACCGCCGACTCGGTGCGCTCGGTCCAGCGGCTGCGCTCCGCCAACGCCGGGGTGGTGCTGGCGCTGCGCACCCTGGAGGACGTGCCGGAGCCGCTGCGCGGCCCGCTGCTCGGCGCGGTCGGCTGCCGGATGGCGTTCGCCGGCCTCGCTCCCTGGGACGGCGGCCGGTTCGCCGAGACCTGGGGCACCGAATGGGTGCAGACCCGGGACGTCACCAACCGGCAGATCATCTCCGACGAGCCCGTCACCAAGGCGCTGCACATCATGCGCCGCCTGGTCACCGGCAAGGCGGCCACCTCCGAGGCGATCACGGTGCGGGAGGTCGAGCGCGCCCGCTGGTCGGCGTCCGACCTCGCGCACGCCGTGCCCGCGGGGCACGCGGTGCTCTCGCTGACGACCGTACGAGGCGAACACGCGCCGCCCCTGCTGGTGGATCTGCGCACCTGACCGGCTCCCGGAACTGCTACGCCCTGGCAGAATCGGTGTACGCCGTTCATACGGGACGGCGAAATCCTCCGCGCTTCTGCCTGCGCGCCTCTGCTCGAAGGGCCCACGGTCCCCATGCCGCCCACGCTCGCCTCGCTTGTCCAGCACTCGGCGCTCAAACTCACCGTGCGTGCCGGGGAGGACCGGCTCGAGACGCCGGTGCGCTGGGCGCATGTCAGTGAGCTCGCCGACCCCGTGCCGTACATGGAGGGCGGCGAGCTGCTGCTCGTCACGGCGATGACGCTGGACGCCGAGGACCTTGAGGCGATGCGCCGCTATGTGCGCAGGCTGGTGGGCGCGGGCGTCGTCGGGCTCGGTTTCGCGGTCGGCGTGTACTACGAGGACATCCCGGAGGCTCTCGTCGAGGCGGCGAAGGAGGAGGGGTTCCCGCTCCTCGCCGTGCCACGCCGCACTCCCTTCCTCGCGATCAGCAAGGCGGTCTCCGCGGCGAACGCGGCCGACCAGTACCGGGCGGTGACAGCCGGTTTCGAGGCGCAGCGGGAGCTGACGCGCGCCGCCCTCGCCGAGGGCCCCGACGCGGTCGTCGCCCGTCTCGCCGCGCATATCGACGGCTGGGCGGCGTTGTACGACGCCTCCGGCGCGGTCGTCGCCGCCGCGCCCGAATGGGCCACGCGCCGGGCCGCCAGGCTCACCGGCGACGTGGAGCGGCTGCGCGAGCGGTCCGCGCCCGCGAGCGCCGTCGTCGGCGACACGGAGGACCGCGTCGAGCTGCAGTCGCTCGGCAGCGGCCGCCGTGTGCGCGGCGCGCTGGCCGTCGGCACGGGTGCCCCGCTGGGCACGGCCGAGCGGTACGCCGTGCACTCCGCCGTCGCCCTGCTGACCCTCTCCACGGAGCGCTCGCGCGCGCTCCAGGCGGCGGAACAGCGGCTCGGCGCGGCCGTGCTGCGGATGCTGCTCTCCGGCCAGCAGGACCACGCCCGTGCGGTCGCCGGCGATCTGTACGGCGGCCTGCTCGACGCGCCCTTCCGGCTGGTGATCGCCGAACCCGCCGGAGATCCGGACCCCGCGAGCGAGCATCCGCTCCTCGCGTTCGCCGAGTCACTGGAGTCGGCGGCGGCGCGGGCCGGCGAGGCGGTGCTCGTGGTACCGGACAGCGACGACCGGCTGGTGGTGCTGGCCGCGGACGGCGGCGCGGTCGTCGCGGCGTGCACCTCCGCCTACGCCGACAAGGAGGCCGAGGACGCCGAGGTTGTCGTCGGCCTCTCGGCGCCGACCGGACCCATAGCGGCGGCGGGCGCCTACAAACAGTCCGAGCAGGCGCTCTCGGTCGCCCGGCGACGCGGCCGCGCTCTGGTCGAGCACGAGGAGCTGGCGGCCGGATCGATCCTCCCGCTGCTCGCCGACGACGCCGTACGCGCCTTCGCGGACGGAATGCTGCGCGCGCTGTACGAACACGACGCGACCGGCCGCGGAGACCTCGTCGCCTCGCTGCGCGCCTGGCTCTCGCGCCACGGCCAGTGGGACGCTGCCGCCGCCGACCTCGGCGTACACCGTCATACGCTGCGCTACCGGATGCGCAGGGTCGAGGAGATCCTGGGCCGCTCGCTCGACGACCCGGACGTCCGGATGGAGCTGTGGCTGGCGCTGAAGACGACATCGGCGGCCGCGGCCGAGTAGCAGTCGGGTGCAGGATTTTTCCGTTTCGTGCCCGAAGTCGGGCAAAATCATTGGTGATTGACCGCTGGACTGCCTAAGGTCCTGCCTCGTGGCCACCAACTCCAGCCCTCCTGAGGCCGGCACCTCCGCCGCCCGTACCGCTGTCGCACCCCTGCCCGAGCGCCGGACTTCCGGAGCCGTCTGGGTCGCGCTCGCCATCGTGTACGTCGTCTGGGGCTCCACCTACCTCGGCATACGCATCGTCGTCGAGACCATGCCGCCGTTCCTCTCCGCCGGAGTGCGCTTCATCCTGGCGGGCCTGATCCTGGCCGGGCTCGTGGCCTGGCGGCAGGGGACCTCGGCGCTCAAGGTCAACCGCGTCCAGCTCGCCTCGGCCGCCGTGGTCGGTCTGCTGCTCCTGCTCGGCGGCAACGGCCTCGTCGTGCTTGCCGAGACCTCCGTGCCCTCCGGGCTCGCCGCCCTGCTGATCGCCGTTGTGCCCGCCTGGGTGGTCGTGCTGCGCAGGGCCTTCGGCGAGCGGCCCGGCCTCGGCGCGTACCTGGGCGTCCTCCTCGGCCTGGTGGGCCTCGCCGTGCTGACCCTGCCCGGCCTCAGCGGCGACGTACGCCTGTGGGGCGTTCTCACCGTCATCGCGGGGACCGTCATGTGGTCGGTGGGCTCCTTCTCCTCCTCGAAGATCCCCATGCCGAAGAACCCCTTCGCGGCCAGTGCGTACGAGATGGTCGCGGGCGGCATCGGCTGCCTGCTGGTGGGACTCGGCCGCGGCGAGCAGCACGGTTTCGTACTCGGCGAGGTCTCCGCCCGTTCCTGGACCGCCCTCGGCTATCTCGTCGTCTTCGGCTCGCTCGTCGCGTTCACGGCGTACGCCTGGCTGCTGCACTCCGCGCCGCTGTCCCTTGTCGCGACCTACGCGTACGTCAACCCGGTCGTTGCCGTCCTCCTCGGCGCGCTGATCCTCAACGAACAGCTGAGCTGGCCGATCGCCGTCGGCGGCGCGGTCGTAGTGGCGGGCGTCTGCCTGATCGTGTCGACGGAACGCCGCCGCTGAGGCAACTCCGGGGGTCGCCCCCCCCGCAACCCCGTACGGCCTTCGGCCGTGTCTTCGCCGGACGGGCCGGAAATGCCGGCCCAGCCGCATTCCGCCGTGCCGGCGTTTGAGGTGCGGGGTCCGGGGCGGAGCCCCGGTTGAGCGCAACGCACGCCAAAGCGGCGGACCCGCCCCGCCCACCACTCCACCCCGGACAAACGCCAGACCGCCCTCTCGCCCCTACCGTGGGGCAGACACACCCCCATGTACATCTACTTCGGAAGGGCCGGGACATGACCTCCACCCACGCCTTCTGGCTCGCCGGCCGCCAGGCCACCGGCGAGGCCACCTTCGATGTCACCTCCCCCTGGGACGGACGCCTCGTCGGTCAGGTCGCTGTCCCGACCGACGCCCAGATCGAGGAGGCCGTCGCCGCCGCGCACGCCGTGCGGGACGAGTTCGCCGCGACCCCGGCACACGCACGCGCCGCCGCCCTCGACCATGTGTCGCGCCGGCTCGTCGAGCGCACCGAGGAGATCGCCCAGCTGATCTCCGCCGAGAACGGCAAGCCGGTCAAGTGGGCCCGCGGTGAGGTCGGCCGCGCCGTCTCCGTCTTCCGCTTCGCCGCCGAGGAGGCCCGCCGCTTCAACGGTGGCGAGGCACAGCGCCTCGACACCGACGCCGGCGGCGTCGGCCGGCTCGCGCTGACCCGCCGCTTCCCCAAGGGCGCAGTCCTCGGCATCGCGCCGTTCAACTTCCCGCTGAACCTCTGCGCCCACAAGATCGCCCCGGCGATCGCGGTCGGTGCGCCGATCATCCTCAAGCCCGCACCGGCGACGCCGCTGTCCGGCCTGATCATCGGCGAGCTGCTGGCCGAGACCGAGCTCCCCGCGGGTTCCTGGTCCGTGCTCCCGGTCCCGAACGACCGGATGCCCGCCCTCGTCCAGGACGAGCGCCTGCCGGTCATCTCCTTCACCGGCTCCGACAAGGTCGGTTACGCGATCATGGACTCGGTGCCGCGCAAGCACTGCACCCTGGAGCTGGGCGGCAACGGCGCGGCCGTCGTCCTCGGCGACTTCGGATCCGAGCAGGACCTGGACTGGGCGGCGACCCGTATCGCCACCTTCTCCAACTACCAGGGCGGCCAGTCCTGCATCTCCGTGCAGCGCGTGATCGCCGACGCCTCGGTGTACGACCGCCTGCTGCCGAAGATCGTCGCGGCCGTCGAGACCCAGGTCACCGGCGACCCGTCCGACTCCGCCACCGACGTCGGCCCGCTGGTCAGCGAGGACGCGGCCAAGCGCGTCGAGTCCTGGGTCGACGAGGCCGTGGAGGCGGGCGCCAAGCTGCTCGCGGGCGGCAAGCGCGACGGTGCCTCGTACGCGCCCACCGTCCTCGCCGACGTCCCCGCGGACACCACCCTCGCCTGCGAGGAGGTCTTCGGACCGGTCCTCACGGTGAAGAAGGTCGACGGCGAGGCGGAGGCCTTCGCCGCCGTTAACGACTCCAAGTACGGCCTGCAGGCAGGCGTGTTCACGCACGATGTGCAGACCGCCTTCCGCGCCCACCGCGCCCTCGAGGTCGGCGGCGTGATCATCGGCGATGTGCCGTCGTACCGCGCGGACCAGATGCCGTACGGCGGTGCCAAGCAGTCCGGCGTCGGCCGCGAGGGTGTGCGGTACGCGATGGACGACTACACATACGAGAGGGTCCTGGTCCTCACGGGTCTGGCCCTGTAAAGCCCGTACGCCGAGGACGACGGCCGGAGCCCACTGTGCGGGGGCTCCGGCCGTTTTTCTGTGTTACGGAGTCACCGCTGTGTGCGCACTGGTGGAGAGGGCAGGAATCGGGTACTACGGACGAGTAGCACCGGTCGGTACGGCGATCTCGCCCCGGCCCATGCCCTTGGATGTCCCCGACTCGCGGCGAGGTGAGCCTCATGTCCGCACCACTCGACAAGACACATGCTCCGAAGGTCAGTGAGCGCGAAGCACGACAGGTCGCCGAGGCCGCGCGCGAACAGGACTGGCGCAAACCCAGCTTCGCCAAGGAACTGTTCCTGGGCCGTTTCCGCCTGGACCTGATCCACCCGCACCCGATGCCCGCCGACGAGGATGCCCAGCGTGGCGAGGAGTTCCTGGCGAAGCTGCGCGACTTCTGCGAGACGCGGATCGACGGCGCCCGTATCGAACGGGAGGCGCGGATCCCGGACGAGGTGATCAACGGGCTCAAGGAGCTCGGCGCGCTCGGCATGAAGATCGACACGAAGTACGGCGGCCTCGGCCTCACCCAGGTGTACTACAACAAGGCGCTGGCCCTGGTCGGCTCGGCGAACCCGGCGATCGGTGCGCTGCTCTCCGCGCATCAGTCGATCGGCGTACCGCAGCCGCTGAAACTTTTCGGCACGCAGGAGCAGAAGGACATCTTCCTGCCCCGCCTCGCCCGCACCGACATCTCCGCCTTCCTGCTCACCGAGCCGGACGTCGGCTCCGACCCGGCCCGCCTCGCCACCACGGCCGTCCCGGACGGCGACTCGTACGTCCTCGACGGCGTGAAGCTCTGGACGACGAACGGCGTCGTCGCCGACCTCCTCGTCGTCATGGCCCGCGTCCCCAAGTCGGACGGCCACAAGGGCGGCATCACCGCGTTCGTCGTCGAGGCCGCGAGCGAGGGCATCACGGTCGAGAACCGCAACGCCTTCATGGGCCTGCGCGGCCTCGAGAACGGCGTCACCCGCTTCCACCAGGTGCGCGTCCCCGCCGCCAACCGCATCGGCCCCGAGGGCGCCGGCCTCAAGATCGCCCTCACCACCCTCAACACCGGCCGTCTCTCGCTGCCCGCGATGTGCGTCGGCGCCGGCAAGTGGTGTCTGAAAATCGCCCGCGAATGGTCGTCGGCGCGCGAGCAGTGGGGCAAGCCGGTCGCCAGGCACGAGGCCGTCGGCACCAAGATCTCCTTCATCGCGGCGACCACTTTCGCCCTGGAAGCTGTGGTCGACCTCTCCTCGCAGATGGCCGACGAGGACCGCAACGACATCCGTATCGAGGCGGCGCTGGCCAAGCTGTACGGCTCCGAGATGGGCTGGCTGATGGCCGACGAACTGGTCCAGATCCGCGGCGGCCGCGGTTTCGAGACGGCGGACTCGCTGGCGGCCCGCGGCGAACGGGCCGTCCCCGCCGAGCAGATCCTGCGTGACCTGCGTATCAACCGCATCTTCGAGGGCTCGACGGAGATCATGCATCTGCTGATCGCCCGCGAGGCCGTCGACGCCCACCTCGCCGTGGCCGGGGACATCATCGACCCCGACAAACCCCTGTCCGCAAAGGCGAAGGCAGGCGCGAACGCCGCCGGGTTCTATGCCCGCTGGCTCCCGAAACTGGTCACGGGACGGGGCCAACTCCCGCGTACGTACAGCGAGTTCCACCCGTCCGGCCATCCGGACCTCTCCGGGCACCTGCGCTACGTCGAACGCTCGTCCCGCAAGCTGGCCCGCTCCACCTTCTACGCCATGTCCCGCTGGCAGGGCCGGATGGAGACCAAGCAGGGCTTCCTCGGCCGTATCGTCGACATCGGCGCGGAGCTGTTCGCGATGAGCGCCGCGTGCGTACGCGCGGAACTGCTGCGTACGTCCGAGGATTACGGCCGCGAGGCGTACCAGCTGGCCGACGTCTTCTGCCGGCAGTCCCGCATCCGCGTCGAGGAGCTTTTCACCCGCCTGTGGTCCAACACCGACGACCTCGACCGCAAGGTGGTGGAGGGCGTCCTGTCCGGTACGTACACCTGGCTGGAACAGGGCATCGTCGACCCCAGCGGTGAGGGCCCCTGGATCGCGGACGCGACCCCGGGCCCGGCCGAACGGGACAACGTCCACCGCCCGATCCGTTGAGAAACTCCGGGGCGTCCACGGACGCCCCGGAGCACCTTCTCGACCGCACCGGTCCCCGTGCCCGACAATCGACCCTCGATCACGGTCAACACGGAATCGGGGCAGGGATGTTCGGGGCGGGGATGTCGGGGATGTTCGGGGCGGGGAATCAGGGCGTTCGGCGGCGGGTGGCTCCCCTTCTTGTGGCGGTCGTGCTCAGCGGCGTCGCCGCGTGCGGCAGCGGTGACGACAAGGGCAAGGAGAAGAAGGCCGACGGCAAACCCACCGCCTCCGCCCCCAAAGCCCTCACCGAGGCCCAGCTCAAGGCCGCCTCCTTCACCGACGGCGAGAAGGTCGGCAGCTACACCGCCTCCGAGTACACCCTCGGGGCGCCGCTCGGCGAGGACTACACCGCCGATCCCGACACCTGTCAGCCCCTCGTCAGCCTCGCCAAGGGCGCCACCGGCCACGACCCGGCCGCCGAGGTCAACCGCCAGGTCGACGTTCCCGACGAGATGGCCGGGCTCAGCGTCGCCGTACAACTGCGCTCGTACGCGAACGGCGAGGCCGCCGCCGTCATGAAGGTCCTCGGCACCGCGGGGACCCGGTGCGCCGGCGGGTTCACCGAAGAACGCGCCATCGCGAAGGCCAAGTACCTCAAGGTGGAGCCCGCCAAGGCGCCCGCCTTCGGGGACGAGGCGAAGGCGTTCCGCTTCACCATCCTCGATGTGAAGGGGAAGCTGAAGCTCTACGAGTACCTGACCGTTGTCCGCTCGGGCTCCAGCACGCTCTCGTTCCGCGCCGAGATCATCGGCACCAAGGACATCGGAGGAGTGCCCGAAGAGGTCATGAAGGCCCAGTGGGAGAAGTTCCGGGCGGGCTCGAACACCGGCGCGTAGGGACGCACTGTCCAGTCGGACAGGAGTTACGGCCACAATGGGGGGATGAGCGACAGCCCATCCCCCCTCGCCGACCCGCACCTCGTCTTCGACGCGACCGAAGGCCGCCGGGACATCGTCGTCCTCGGCTCCACCGGGTCCATCGGCACACAGGCCATCGACCTGGTGCTGCGCAACCCCGACCGCTTCCGTGTCACCGCGCTCTCCGCCGCCGGCGGCCGCGTCGGACTCCTCGCCGAGCAGGCACGGCAGTTGCGGGTCGACACGGTCGCGGTGGCCCGCGAGGACGCCGTGCCCGCACTGCGCGAGGCACTCGCGGAGCAGTACGGGGCGGAGCCTCTGCCCGAGATCCTGGCCGGACCCGACGCCGCCACCCAGCTCGCCGCCTCCGCCTGCCACACCGTGCTCAACGGCATCACCGGATCCATCGGTCTTGCCCCCACCCTCGCCGCCCTCGAAGCCGGCCGGACGCTCGCCCTCGCCAACAAGGAGTCGCTCATCGTCGGCGGGCCGCTGGTCAAGGCCCTCGCCAAGCCCGGCCAGATCATCCCGGTCGACTCCGAGCACGCCGCCCTCTTCCAGGCGCTGGCGGCCGGGACGAGAGCCGACGTACGCAAGCTGGTGGTGACGGCGTCCGGCGGGCCGTTCCGTGGCCGTACGCGCGCCGAGCTGGCAGATGTCACCCCTGAGGACGCCCTCGCCCACCCCACCTGGGCCATGGGCCCGGTGATCACGGTGAACAGCGCCACACTCGTCAACAAGGGACTCGAGGTCATCGAGGCGCATCTTCTCTACGACATCCCCTTCGACCGCATCGAGGTCGTCGTACACCCCCAGTCCTACGTTCACTCCATGGTGGAGTTCACGGACGGCTCGACCATCGCCCAGGCCACCCCGCCCGATATGCGCGGCCCGATCGCCCTCGGCATCGGCTGGCCCCAGCGGGTGCCCGACGCCGCCCCCGCCTTCGACTGGACCAAGGCCTCGAGCTGGGAGTTCTTCCCGCTCGACACCGAGGCCTTCCCCTCGGTGGGACTCGCCCGGCAGGTGGGGGAGCTGGGCGGAACGGCCCCGGCGGTGTTCAATGCCGCGAATGAGGAGTGCGTGGACGCATTCCTCGCCGGGCGGCTGCCGTTCAACGGAATCATGGATACGGTCACCGGAGTCGTCGCCGAGCACGGCGTTCCCGCCTCGGGAACCTCACTTACGGTGGCAGACGTCCTGGAAGCGGAGACCTGGGCCCGGGCGAGGGCCCGGGAACTGGCAGTGAAGGCGACAGCGGAGGCTCGCGCATGACGATTCTGTTGACGGTCCTCGGTATAGCTCTTTTTGCTGTGGGACTGATGGTCTCGATCGCCTGGCACGAGCTGGGCCATCTGTCGACGGCCAAGCTCTTCGGTATCCGCGTGCCCCAGTACATGGTCGGCTTCGGACCGACCGTCTGGTCCCGGAACAAGGGCGAGACGGAGTACGGCATCAAGGCCATCCCCATGGGTGGCTACATCCGCATGATCGGGATGTTCCCGCCGGGGGAGGACGGCCGGATCGAGGCACGGTCCACCTCGCCCTGGCGCGGGATGATCGAGGACGCCCGCTCGGCGGCCTTCGAGGAGCTGAAGCCCGGCGACGAGAACCGGCTCTTCTACACGCGCAAGCCGTGGAAGCGCGTCATCGTGATGTTCGCGGGACCGTTCATGAACCTGGTCCTCGCCGTCGCGATCTTCCTCGGGGTGTCGATGTCCTTCGGCTTCGCCACCCAGACCACCCAGGTCGCCGGGGTCCAGCAGTGCGTCATCTCGCAGAGCGAGGACCGCGACAAGTGCCAGAAGAGCGACCCGGTCTCGCCCGCCCAGGCCGCGGGCCTGAAGAAGGGCGACAAGATCGTCGCCTTCAACGGAGAGCCCGTCGCCGACTGGTCCGAGCTGTCGAACCACATCCGCGAGACGATCGGCCCCGCCACCATCACCGTCGTGCGGGACGGCCGGCAGCAGGTGCTCAAGGCCACGCTCGCCAAGAACATGGTCGCCAAGAAGGACGGGCAGGGACAGGTCGTTCCCGGCAAGTACATCGCAGCCGGCTATCTCGGCTTCGCCGCCCAGACCGAGATCCAGCCGCTCTCCTTCGGCGATTCCGTGAACCGCATGGGCGACATGATCGAGAACAGCGTCGACTCGATCGTCGCGCTGCCGTCCAAGATCCCCGACCTGTGGAACGCGGCCTTCAGCGACGGCGAGCGCAAGGCCGACTCCCCGGTGGGTGTCGTCGGCGCGGCGCGTATCAGCGGTGAGGTACTGAACCTGGATGTCCCGACGCAGAGCATCATCGCGACCTTCCTGATGGTGCTCGCCACCTTCAACCTCTCGCTGTTCCTGTTCAACATGCTGCCGCTGCTGCCGCTGGACGGCGGGCATATCGCAGGCGCGCTCTGGGAGTCCGTACGCCGCAGTATCGCGAAGGTGTTCCGGCGTCCCGACCCCGGTCCCTTCGACGTGGCCAAGCTGATGCCGGTCGCGTACGTCGTGGCGGGAATCTTCATCTGCTTCACGCTGCTCGTGCTGGTCGCCGACATCGTCAATCCGGTCAAGATCAGCTGAGCGAGTCCCTTTCGTGGCGGCCGGACACCCTTTGTGTCCGGCCGCTCACCTTTGAGTGGACTTCGGGCAGCGATGTGCTGGGCCCAACCTCAGTGCCGTAATCTCGGAGGCTGGAGCCCGCCGATCTCGGGACCTCGATCCACACCTTGGGGTTGCACAGCAGATGACTGCAATTTCGCTCGGAATGCCTTCCGTTCCGACCAAGCTCGCCGACCGGAGGGTCAGCCGCAAGATCCAGGTCGGCACCGTGGCCGTCGGCGGGGACGCCCCGGTGTCGGTGCAGTCGATGACGACCACGCGCACCTCCGACATCGGCGCGACGCTGCAGCAGATCGCCGAACTGACCGCGTCCGGCTGCCAGATCGTACGAGTCGCCTGCCCGACCCAGGACGACGCGGACGCGCTGGCCACCATCGCGCGCAAGTCCCAGATCCCCGTCATCGCCGACATCCACTTCCAGCCGAAGTACGTCTTCGCTGCGATCGACGCCGGCTGCGCGGCCGTCCGGGTCAACCCGGGCAACATCAAGCAGTTCGATGACAAGGTCAAGGAGATCGCGCGCGCGGCCAACGAGACCGGCACCCCGATCCGTATCGGGGTCAACGCCGGATCGCTCGATGCCCGGCTCCTCGCCAAGTACGGCAAGGCGACCCCTGAGGCGCTCGTCGAGTCCGCGCTGTGGGAGGCGTCCCTCTTCGAGGAGCACGGCTTCCGCGACATCAAGATCTCGGTCAAGCACAACGACCCGGTCGTGATGGTCAACGCCTACCGGCAGCTCGCCGCCCAGTGCGACTACCCCCTCCACCTCGGCGTCACCGAGGCAGGCCCCGCGTTCCAGGGCACCATCAAGTCCGCCGTCGCCTTCGGCGCCCTGCTGAGCGAGGGCATCGGCGACACCATCCGGGTCTCGCTCTCCGCCCCGCCCGCCGAGGAGGTCAAGGTCGGCATCCAGATCCTGGAGTCGCTCAACCTCAAGCAGCGCCGCCTGGAGATTGTCTCCTGCCCCTCCTGCGGCCGCGCTCAGGTCGACGTCTACAAGCTCGCCGACCAGGTCAGCGCCGGCCTGGAGGGCATGGAGGTGCCGCTGCGCGTCGCCGTCATGGGCTGCGTCGTCAACGGCCCCGGCGAGGCCCGCGAGGCCGACCTCGGCGTCGCCTCCGGAAACGGCAAGGGGCAGATCTTCGTCAAGGGCGAGGTCATCAAGACCGTCCCCGAGTCGAAGATCGTCGAGACCCTCATCGAAGAGGCCCTGAAGATCGCCGAGCAGATGGAGAAGGACGGCATCGCGTCCGGCGAGCCCGAGGTCTCCGTCAGCTGACATATCCGTACCGGCCCCGCCACGCCCCCTGGCGCGTGGCGGGGCCTTGTGCTGGGCTCGGCACCCCGCAGACCTGCCAGGTACAGTGCGGAGATCAGCAGACCGCATGGTGAGGCCCCCTCGTGTTGACGCAGACCACCACCCGGGTCCTCGAACCCAGCGACCTCGGCGCAGCGCTCGCCATCCTCGAGAGCGAGCCCGTAGCGAATGCTTTCGTCACGTCCCGCGTCCAGGTCGCCGGGCTCGACCCATGGCGCCTCGGCGGCGAGATGTGGGGCTGGTACGCGGGCGGGCAGCTGCGCTCGCTCTGCTACTCCGGCGCCAATCTCGTGCCGATCTGTGCCACCCCCGAGGCCGTCCGCGCCTTCGCCGACCGGGCCCGCAGGACCGGTCGCCGCTGCTCCTCCATCGTCGGCCCGGCCGAGCCCACCGCCGAGCTGTGGCGGCTGCTCGAGCCCAGCTGGGGCCCGGCCAGGGACGTACGCGCCCAGCAGCCGCTCATGGTCACCGAACAGCCGCCCGGCGACATCGAGGCCGATCCGTACGTCCGCCGCATCCGCAAGGACGAGATAGAGGTGATCATGCCGGCGTGTGTGGCGATGTTCACCGAGGAGGTCGGCATCTCGCCGATGTCCGGTGACGGCGGACTGCTCTACCAGGCGCGCGTGGCCGAACTCGTCGGCGCGGGACGGTCGTTCGCCCGTATCGACGACGGCAAGGTCGTCTTCAAGGCCGAGATCGGCGCGGCCACCAGCCAGGCCTGCCAGATCCAAGGCGTCTGGGTCGCACCGGAGTTCCGCGGCCGCGGGCTGTCCGAGACGGGCATGGCGGCCGTGCTGCGTTATGCCCTGCAGGACGTCGCACCGGTTGTCAGCCTGTACGTGAACGACTACAACACCGCGGCCAGGGCGGCGTACCGGCGGGTCGGCTTCCGTGAGGTCGGCGCCTTCATGAGCGTGCTGTTCTGACCGCGCGCAGCGGGAAGTAGGGTTTCGCGCATGGCTGCACTTTCAGGAGGCGGACCCCAGACCCCCAGCGTTGTGGTCGGGCCGGTCAATCTCGCCGCGCGGATCGACGAAGCCCTCGCGGTGCAGGCCCTCGCCTTCGGGCTCACCGACGACGAGATCGAGGTGCGCCGTCATATCGTCTACCGGCATCTCCTGCACCCGGGGGCTCGTGCGCTCGGTGCGCTGACGAAGTCGGGCAGCCTTGTGGGCTTCGTCTACGGCATGCCCAACGACCGCACGCACTGGTGGTCCACCGTCGTTGAGCCGTATCTGCGCAGCACCGGCTCCGACGGCTGGCTCGACGACTCGTTCGTGATCACCGAACTCCATGTCCACCCCGGCTTCCAGGGCCGGGGCATCGGCCGCTCGCTGATCACCACGATCACCGACAGTGTCGAGCAGCCGCGCTCCATCCTCTCCGCGATCGACATCGAGAGCCCGGCCCGCGGGCTGTACCGAGCGCTTGGCTACCAGGACCTCGCGCGGCAGGTCGTTTTCCCCAGCGCACCCAGTCCGTACGCCGTGATGGGCGCCCCGCTGCCGCTGCTGCGCGGGAACTGATTTCCGCCTGCCGGTGCCCCCCGGCTAACCTCCTGCTCATCACACGTTCCGAGCAGGAGTTCACCATGGCCCAGGTCCAGCGCATGTCCCGTCTGATGGTCAAGACACTGCGCGACGACCCGGCGGACGCCGAGACGCTCAACCACAAGCTGCTCGTGCGCGCCGGCTATGTGCGCCGTACGTCCGCCGGTATCTGGAGCTGGCTGCCGCTCGGCAAGAAGGTGCTGGAGAACATCACCCGCGTCGTCCGCGAGGAGATGGACGCCATCGGCGGCCAGGAAGTGCTGCTGCCCGCGCTGCTGCCCAAGGAGGCGTACGACGCGAGCGGGCGCTACGAGGAGTACGGCGACCTGCTCTTCCGCCTCAAGGACCGCAAGGGTGCCGACTACCTTCTCGGCCCCACGCACGAAGAGATCTTCACCCAGGTCGTCAAGGACCAGTGCTCGTCCTACAAGGACCTGCCGGTGATCCTCTACCAGATCCAGACGAAGTACCGCGACGAGGCCCGTCCGCGCGCGGGTGTGCTGCGCGGCCGCGAGTTCCAGATGAAGGACTCGTACTCCTTCGACACCACCGACGAGGGTCTCGTCGAGTCGTACCAGCTGCACCGCGACGCGTACATCCGGATCTTCGAGCGCCTCGGCCTCGACCACCGCATCGTCTCGGCGGTCTCGGGCGCGATGGGTGGCTCGGCGTCCGAGGAGTTCCTGGCCCCGGCCCCGGCCGGCGAGGACACCTTCGTGGACTGCCCGGCCTGTGAGTACGCGGCCAACACGGAGGCCGTGACCTTCACCGCGGCCGCGGCGGACGCCACATCCCACGGGCCCGTCGAGGAACTGGACACCCCCGACACCCCCACCATCGAGACCCTCGCCGCGCACCTTGGCGTCCCGGCCTCGGCGACCCTGAAGAACCTGCTGGTCAAGGTGGACGGTGAGATCGTCGCGGTCGGTGTCCCCGGTGACCGTGAGGTGGACCTCGGCAAGCTCGGGGAGCACCTGGCCCCGGCGGAGGTCGAGCTGGTCACCGCGGAGGACTTCGTGGACCGCCCGGATCTCGTACGCGGCTATGTCGGACCGCAGGGCCTCGCCAAGGTCCGCTACATCGCCGACCCGCGCATCGCGCCCGGCACGGCCTGGGTGACCGGCGCGAACAAGCCGGACACGCACGTGAAGAACGTCGTCTGCGGCCGCGACTTCGAGGTCGACGACTACCTCGACGTGGTCGTGGTCGAGGACGGCGACCCCTGCCCGAAGTGCGGCACGGGCCTCAAGCTCGACCGCGCGATCGAGATCGGCCACATCTTCCAGCTGGGCCGCAAGTTCGCGGACGCCTTCCAGCTCGACGTCCTGGGCCAGAACGGCAAGCCGGTCCGGGTGACGATGGGCTCGTACGGCATCGGCGTCTCCCGCGCGGTGGCTGCCCTGGCCGAGCAGACGGCTGACGACAAGGGCCTGTGCTGGCCGCGCGAGATCGCCCCGGCGGACGTCCATGTGGTGGCGGCGGGCAAGGCACTCCAGACGGAGCTGGCGCTCGAGGTCGCGGAGAAGCTGTCCGCGGTGGGCCTGCGCGTGCTGGTCGACGAGCGCCCCGGAGTCTCGCCGGGCGTGAAGTTCACGGACGCGGAACTGATCGGCGTCCCGAAGATCCTGGTGGCGGGCCGCCGCTCGGCCGAGGGCGTGGTGGAACTGAAGGACCGCCGCACGGGCGAACGCGAAGAACTGACAGTCGCCGAGGCGATCACGCGCCTCAGCGCCTGATCCTGGGACCGCGCTTTGCGCCGCGAGGCGGCCGCGGGGGCCTGAGCGTCCGTGCCATGGGGCAGGGTTCCTGGGGTGTGGGCCCTGCAGCCCCCACGCCGTGAGGCCGGCGTCTCCGGGGTGCAGGGCCTGAGCGCCCTACGCCGCGAGGCCGGCATTCCTGGGCTGCAGGGGGTGCCCTGGGATGTGCGGCCTGAGCGCCTGTGATGCGGGGCCGGCGCTCTGCGGATGTGGGGCCTGGCCGCCACGCCGTGAGGATGGCGTTCCGCGGATGTGTGGCCTGAGCGCCTGTGATGCGGGGCCGGCGCTCTGCGGATGTGGGGCCTGGCCGCCACGCCGTGAGGATGGCGTTCCGCGGATGTGTGGCCTGAGCGCCTGTGATGCGGGGCCGGCGCTCTGCGGATGTGGGGCCTGGCCGCCACGCCGTGAGGATGGCGTCCCGCGGATGTGCGGCCTGAGCGCCCGTGCCGCGGGGCCGGCGCCCTGGGTCGTTGTGGCCCGAGGCTCCCTGTTGTGGGCTTGCGCCCTGCGGATGTGGGCCTGAGCGTCCATGCTGCGGGTTTGGGATCCCTGGGGTGCAGGGCCCGAGCGCCTGTGCCGCGTAGGCCGGCGCCCTGCGGGTACCGGGGCCCGAGCGCCCTGCGCCGCGAAGCCGGCGGCCCTGGGGTGTGGGGGCGTCAGCCCCCACGTGCCCTCCCCCCGGGGGCCTGGGGGCACCGCCCCCAGTTTCGGGAAGGGGCGGGTAGGGGAAAGCGCGCCGCAGGCGGCCCCGGCCCGCGCCCCGGAGCCGGTGCGCCGACGGGACCCGCGGGCTACAACAGCCAGCCCGCGAACTCCAGCGCCAGTTCGCCCTCCCCGCGCCGCCCCGCCGCAATCGCCCGCGTGCCCGACTCCACCGCCCGGAACAACGTCCAGCCGCGCAGGCGTTCCCGGTCCACCTCCAGCGAGTCCGCCAGCTTGTTCACCCGGCGGCGGGCCGCAGACGCACCGGACGACGCCGCGATCAGGTCCTCGACCCGGTCGCGGACCAGGCGCGCCAAGTCGTAGGCGCGTTCACCCACCAGCGGCTCCGGGCCGACCGAGAGCCACGGCGTGCGGTCGCCCGCGAGGACCTTGCCCTGGCGGAAGTTACCGTGCAGCAGCAGGAGTTCGGGCGACAGGGCCGTGAGCTCGTCGCGCGCGTCAAGCGCCGCGGCGACCACTGAAGCCGCGCCCGGATCCGCGAACGCACGCACCGCCTCCGCCTGCCGCGCCGTCCGCTCCGCCACCGTCTCGAAGCCATGGTCCGCCGGTGGCTCGACCCACAGCCGCCGCACCGTCCCCGCCGCCTCCAGCAACGCCTTCGCCTCCGGCAGCGACCGCAGGGACACCTCCGGATGCAGCCGCTCCAGCAGCAGCGCTTCCTCCGACGACGCGAGCAGCCGCACCGCGCCCCAGCCGTCCCAGTGCTCCAGCGCCGCCCGCTCCAGTGCCGGCGCGGCGAAGGACGGGGCGGCCTTCAGCGCGGCGGCCGTACCGTCGGGCTGTCGTACGAGGACGACCAGACTGCTCCTGCCGCCCGGCGCCACCACCCGCTCGACGTCCAGCTCCCACCGGTCCACCGACTCCTGGACGGTCTTGGGCAGCTGCCCGAGCCAGTCGTCCGCGGCCGTGTCCCCGTAGGTCTCACCGAGTGCCCGGACGAGCCGCTGCGGCGGTTCGAAAGCCATACGTCCGTTGTTCCCTTTCCGCTTCAGCGCGCTGGACGCCCACTCCGCTCGGCGAGCCCAGGAAAGGCTACGCCGCTGCCGCGCCAGCGCACCGCACGGACGGCCGCCTCGCGCAGCGAGCCCGCGGCCTCCCGCCGCAGCGGCCCTTCCGCGGCCCGTACGAGATCGGAGTAGACACCCGCGACCCGGTCCTCGAGCACCGCGGCGAGGCGCACCGCCGCGGCCGCGTCCGGCACCGGGAAGGGCAGCGCGTACGCAGGGGCCGCCGCAGCCGGCGCCCCTCCCAGATCGCGCACGGTGCGCACCAGCGCGTCCCGCTGGGCCCGGTGCGCGGCGTACGCGGCCTGGGCCTCGTCCTCCCGGTCGTCGCCGATCCGGCCGCCGACGACCCCGTACCCGTACACCGCCGCATGCTCCGCGGCGAGCGCGGCCTGTACGGCCGCCAGCGTGGCCAGCACGGCCTCCGGCGCGTCCGGCGTGCTCATCGCGCGCCACCCTTCGTCAGCAGATACGCATGCGCGGCGCCGGCCGCCGCGACCGAGGCGAGCAGCCGGGCCAGCTCGGGCTCCGCATCGACAAGGGCGGCCGTGTGCGCGTCGGAGGTACGGCGCTCCGCCGCGGCCAGTGCCTTGACCGCGGCCCCGGCATCGGCCGGAACCGGCACCGGTGGTGCCACCCGCGTCGTCCCGCCGAGCGCCGTCACATGCTCGGCGACCGCCGCCCGCAGAGCGTTCAACTGCCCGGCCAGCGCTGGATGTTGCCTGATGACGGCGTCGTACTGGTCACGCAGCGCGCCGCTCGTGGCGGCGAGCCTGCGCCGCAGTGCCGCCTCCGCGCGCGCCCGATCGGGCGCCGAGCCCGCCGTACGCCGTCCCTCGGGCTCATCTGTCGAACAGCCCGTCAACAGTGCGGTCGCCGCTGCCCCCGTCAGGATGAGCGCATGCCTCCGTGTTGTGCCCGTGCGCCCCACGCGTCTCTCCCTCGGGCCCGCAGTGATCATCGCCGCAGGCGAGCGTACCTGCGGGTCCGGCGCAGGTGGACGGCAACACCCCCCGGGACCGGATACCCTTTGATCTGACACGCGACGATCCCCACAACAGCACACGCGGCCGAGGAGTCACCCGGATGAGCACCACCCAGAGCGAGAGGCTGCGCGGGCTGCTGGAACCGCTCGTCAGCGCCGCGGACCTGGATCTGGAAGAGATCGAGGTGTCCCGGGCGGGCAGGCGCCGCATGCTGAGGATCATCGTGGACTCCGACGAGGGCGTGGAGCTGGACGCCTGTGCCGAGCTGAGCCGCGCGATCTCCGAGAAGCTGGACGAGACGGACGCGATGGGCGAGGGCGAGTACGTCCTCGAAGTGAGCTCGCCGGGCGCCGACCGCCCCCTGACCCAGCACCGCCACTACGTACGCGCCGTCGGCCGACTGGTGAAGTTCCAGTTGCACGATGGCGGAACGGCCGAAGAGCTGGTGGCCCGCATCCTCACCGTGGACGACGAGGGACTCGACCTCGAAGTGCCGGGCGTGAAGGGGCGCAAGCCCACCGCCATCCGTGTCACCTTCGCGGACATCGCCAAGGCACGGGTGGAGATCGAGTTCAACCGCAAGGACAAGAAGGAAGAGGAGGCGTAGCCGTGGACATCGACGTAAAGCTCCTGAAGGGCTTGGCACAAGAGAAGGAGATTCCCTTCGACCTGCTGGTCGAGGCGATCGAGTCGGCCCTCCTTATCGCGTACCACCGCACCGAGGGCAGCCGACGCCACGCGCGCGTCGTGCTCAGCCGGGACACCGGCCATGTGACGGTGTGGGCGAAGGAGGACGCGGCCGACCTCGAAGAGGGGCAGGAGGCCAAGGAGTTCGACGACACCCCTTCCGACTTCGGCCGTATCGCCGCGACCACCGCCCGCCAGGTCATCCAGCAGCGGCTGCGGGACGCCGAGAACGACGTCACCTTCGGTGAGTACGCCCGCCGTGAGGGCGATGTCGTCGCCGGCATGGTGCAGCAGGGCAAGGACCCGAAGAACGTCCTGGTGAGGCTGGACGACAAGCTCGAGGCGATCCTGCCGGTGCAGGAGCAGGTGCCGGGCGAGGAGTACACCCACGGTCTGCGGCTGCGTACGTACGTCGTCCGGGTCGCCAAGGGTGTGCGCGGCCCGTCCGTGACCCTGTCCCGCACTCACCCGAACCTGGTGAAGAAACTCTTCGCACTCGAGGTCCCGGAGATCGCGGACGGCTCGGTCGAGATCGCGGCGATCGCCCGCGAAGCCGGCCACCGCACCAAGATCGCCGTTCGCTCGACCCGCTCGGGCCTGAACGCCAAGGGCGCGTGCATCGGCCCGATGGGCGGCCGGGTGCGCAATGTCATGGCCGAGCTGCACGGCGAGAAGATCGACATCGTGGACTGGTCGGACGACCCGGCAGAGATGGTGGCCAACGCCCTCTCGCCGGCCCGCGTCAGCAAGGTCGAGGTCGTCGACATGGGCGCGCGTTCCGCACGGGTGACCGTCCCCGACTACCAGCTGTCGCTGGCGATCGGCAAGGAGGGGCAGAACGCCCGCCTGGCCGCCCGTCTCACCGGCTGGCGTATCGACATCCGCCCCGACACGGAGCAGAGCGACGACCAGGGGCCGGACCGGGACTCCGACCGGCACCGGGGCTCCGACCAGGGCTGAGGAATGCTGTGCCGCCCGCCCCGACGGTCCGGGGGACACCTCCGGACCGTCGGGGCGGGCGGGATCCCGTTGCGCTGACGGCGGGATGTCACCTGGATCAAGACAACAACCGTTCGATTTTTGCCCCAAAGGGGTGAGGTCGGTCCGGGGAGGTAGACTTAGACGTGTCTGGCCGGACGCATGCCCGCGTATGCCCTGAGCGAACCTGTGTGGGATGCCGGGAGCGAGCGGCCAAGAGCGATCTGCTGCGCATCGTGATGACCGGAGACGCCTGCGTCCCCGATGATCGCGGTACGCTGCCCGGCCGGGGTGCGTATGTACACCCCGCCTTGGTCTGTCTCGACCTGGCGGTCCGCCGCCGAGCGTTCCCACGGGCCTTCAGGGCCAAGGGACCGCTCGATACCGCGGATGTACGCCGGTATGTCGAGCAGGCAGCACCGTAAGAAGAAGTACGGCACGGAACCCCGTGCGGTCAGGTACCTCGCGAGTTGGAAGTAGGTCGAGATTGCGATGAGCACTCGATGAGTACGCGATGAGTACGCCCATGAAGTAGCGACGGTCCGGCGGTAACCCGGACCTAAAAGGAGCGAAGTGGCTAAGGTCCGGGTATACGAACTCGCCAAGGAGTTCGGGGTTGAGAGCAAGGTCGTCATGGCCAAGCTCCAAGAACTCGGTGAATTCGTCCGTTCGGCGTCCTCGACGATCGAGGCGCCGGTTGTACGCAAGTTGACTGACGCACTGCAGGGGCCCGGCGGCAACGCCGGCAAGTCCGCTGCGAAGCCCGGCGCGCCTCGTAAGGCCGCGCCCGCCAAGCCCGGCGCGCCCTCCCCGGCGTCGTCGGCCCGTCCCGCTGCCCCCAAGCCCGGCGCCCCGGCCCCCAAGCCGGCCGCAGCCGAGGTTCCGGCGAGCAGCACCCCCAGCACCCCGTCCGCCGCCCCGGCCTCTCCGGGTCCGCGTCCGGGTCCCAAGCCGGCACCGGCCAAGCCCGCTCCGGCGGCTCCGGTTCCCGCGGCCGAGTTCTCGGCCCCGGCTCCGGCCCAGCCCGCAGCGCCGCAGGCCCCCTCGCGTCCCGCGGGTGCCACCCCCGGGCCTCGTCCTGCCGGTGGCTCCGCCCGTCCGGCTCCGGCCGGCGGTCAGCGCGACGGCGGCCGTGACGGTGGCCGTGGTGGCGATCGTCCGGCGCGTCCCGCCGGTCAGGGCGCCCCGCGTCCCGGCGGCAACCGTCCGGCGGGTCCCCGTCCGGGCAACAACCCCTTCACCTCTGGTGGCTCCACCGGCATGGCGCGCCCGCAGGCGCCCCGTCCGGGTGGCGCCCCGCGCCCCGGCGGCGGTCAGGACCGTCCCGGTGCCCCGCGTCCGCAGGGTGGTCCCGGCGGCGCTCCCCGTCCGCAGGGTCAGGGCGGCGCCCGTCCGAGCCCGGGCGGTATGCCCCGCCCGCAGGGCGGCGCTCCGCGTCCTGGCGGTGCCCCCGGTGGTAACCGTCCGAACCCCGGCATGATGCCGCAGCGTCCTGCTGCCGGTCCCCGTCCTGGTGGCGGCCCCGGTGGCGGCGGTCGCGGTCCCGGTGGTGGCGGCGGTCGTCCCGGCGGCGCCGGTGCCGGTCGTCCCGGTGGCGGCGGCGGCGGCTTCGCCGGTCGTCCCGGTGGCGGTGGCGGTGGCGGTCGTCCCGGTGGCGGCGGCGGTTTCGCCGGTCGTCCCGGTGGCGGTGGCCCCGGTGGCGGCGGCGGCTTCGGTGGCGGCGGTGGCCGTCCCGGCTTCGGCGGACGTCCGGGTGGTCCCGGCGGCCGTGGTGGCACGCAGGGCGCCTTCGGTCGTCCCGGCGGCCCGGCGCGTCGTGGCCGTAAGTCGAAGCGGCAGAGGCGCCAGGAGTACGAGGCCATGCAGGCCCCGTCGGTGGGCGGCGTCATGCTGCCTCGCGGCAACGGACAGTCCGTCCGTCTGTCGCGCGGTGCCTCGCTGACCGACTTCGCGGAGAAGATCAACGCCAACCCGGCGTCGCTCGTCGGCGTGATGATGAACCTCGGCGAGATGGTCACTGCCACGCAGTCCGTCTCCGACGAGACGCTGAAGTTGCTCGCGGACGAGATGAACTTCGTCCTCGAGATCGTCAGCCCCGAGGAGGAGGACCGCGAGCTGCTCGAGTCCTTCGACATCGAGTTCGGCGAGGACGAGGGCGGCGAGGAGTTCCTCGTGTCCCGTCCGCCGGTCGTGACCGTCATGGGTCACGTCGACCACGGTAAGACCCGACTGCTGGACGCGATCCGCAAGACGAATGTGGTTGCGGGCGAGGCCGGCGGTATTACGCAGCACATCGGTGCGTACCAGGTCGCCACCGAGGTCAACGGTGAAGAGCGCGCCATCACCTTCATCGACACCCCGGGTCACGAGGCGTTCACCGCCATGCGTGCGCGTGGTGCGAAGTCCACCGACATCGCGATCCTCGTGGTGGCGGCGAACGACGGTGTGATGCCGCAGACGATCGAGGCGCTGAACCACGCCAAGGCGGCCGACGTGCCGATCGTGGTCGCGGTCAACAAGATCGACGTCGAGGGTGCCGACCCGACCAAGGTGCGCGGTCAGCTCACCGAGTTCGGTCTGGTGGCCGAGGAGTACGGCGGCGACACGATGTTCGTCGACATCTCCGCCAAGCAGGGCCTCAACATCGAGAGCCTGCTGGAGGCCGTGGTCCTCACCGCGGACGCCTCGCTCGACCTGCGGGCCAACCCGGACCAGGACGCGCAGGGTATTGCGATCGAGGCCCACCTCGACCGCGGCCGCGGTGCCGTCGCGACCGTCCTGGTCCAGCGAGGCACGCTGCGCGTCGGCGACACGATGGTCGCCGGTGACGCGTACGGCCGTGTCCGCGCGATGCTCGACGACAAGGGCGAGAACGTGGAAGAGGCGGGTCCGTCGACTCCGGTCCTCGTCCTCGGTCTCACCAACGTCCCGGGTGCCGGCGACAACTTCCTGGTTGTCGACGAGGACCGTACGGCCCGTCAGATCGCCGAGAAGCGTGCCGCTCGTGAGCGGAACGCCAACTTCGCCCGCAAGGGCGTCCGGTTCTCCCTGGAGAACCTGGACGAGGCGCTCAAGGCCGGTCTGGTGCAGGAACTCAACCTCATCATCAAGGGCGACGCGTCCGGTTCGGTGGAGGCTCTCGAGTCCTCGCTGCTCCAGCTCGACGTCGGCGAAGAGGTCGACATCCGCGTGCTGCACCGCGGCGTGGGTGCGGTCACCGAGTCGGACATCGACCTGGCGATGGGCTCCGACGCCATCGTCATCGGCTTCAACGTCCGCGCTGCCGGGCGTGCCCAGCAGATGGCGGAGCGCGAAGGCGTCGACGTCCGGTATTACTCGGTGATCTACCAGGCCATCGAGGAGATCGAGGCGGCCCTCAAGGGCATGCTCAAGCCGGAGTACGAAGAGGTCGAGCTCGGTACGGCGGAGATCCGCGAGATCTTCCGCTCGTCCAAGCTGGGCAACATCGCGGGTGTTCTCATCCGCTCCGGCGAGGTCAAGCGCAACACCAAGGCGCGCCTCGTCCGCGACGGCAAGGTCATCGCGGAGGACCTCAACATCCAGGGTCTGCGCCGCTTCAAGGACGACGTCACCGAGATTCGCGAAGGCTACGAGGGCGGTATCAACCTCGGAAACTTCAACGACATCAAGATCGACGACGTCATCGCGACGTACGAGATGCGCGAGAAGCCGCGCGGCTGACGCAAGAGCTGACGCACGGCATCCGGTCCGGGGCCGGTCGGCGGAGAGTATTTCCGTCGATCGGCCCCGGCCGTTCCGTGTACGGTTCTTGTGTCCCTGCCAAGAGCGGGCAGGGCCCTCTAACCCGTACCGGCGGGACATCCGGACATACATGTATGTGGGGACACTGTCCTTCGATCTGCTCCTCGGCGACGTACGTTCGTTGAAGGAGAAACGCTCCGTGATCCGCCCGATCGTTGCCGAGCTCCAGCGGAAATACGCGGTGAGCGCGGCGGAAGTGGGCGGCCAGGATCTTCACCGCCGGGCCGAGATCGGCCTGGCCGCGGTGTCCGGGGACACGGGGCACCTCACAGATGTACTCGACCGGTGCGAGCGCCTTGTCGCCGCCCGGCCGGAGGTGGAGCTGCTGTCGGTTCGACGCAGGCTCCACAGCGACGAAGACTGACTGAGCAAGGCAAAGAAGGAGAAGGACCAGTGGCCGACAACGCGCGGGCGAAGAAGCTGGCAGACCTCATCCGGGAGGTGGTCGCCGAGAAGCTGCAGCGCGGCATCAAGGACCCGCGCCTGGGTACGCACGTGACCATCACGGACACCCGTGTCACCGGCGACCTGCGGGAGGCCACGGTCTTCTACACGGTGTACGGCGACGACGAGGACCGGGCGAGTGCGGCAGCCGGGCTGGCGAGCGCCAAGGGCGTTCTGCGCTCGGCGGTCGGAGCGGCGGCGGGGACGAAGTTCACGCCGACCCTGACGTTCGTGGCGGACGCCCTCCCGGAGAACGCCAAGACGATCGAGGACCTGCTCGACAAGGCGCGTGCCTCCGACGCCAAGGTGCGTGAGGTGTCCTCGGGCGCCAAGTACGCCGGCGATGCGGACCCGTACCGCAAGCCGGAGGACGAGGACGCAGACGGGGACGAAGCCTCCGAATGACACAGCAGAACAAGACGCCGGACGGCCTTGTCATCGTCGACAAGCCGTCCGGCTTCACTTCGCACGACGTCGTCGCCAAGATGCGCGGGATCGCCAGGACCCGCCGCGTCGGACACGCGGGGACGCTCGACCCCATGGCCACCGGTGTACTGGTGCTGGGCGTGGAAAGGGCCACCAAGCTTCTCGGCCACCTCGCACTCACCGAGAAGGAGTACCTCGGCACCATCAGGCTGGGGCAGAACACCGTCACGGACGACGCGGAGGGTGAGATCACCAACTCGGCCGATGCGTCCGCGGTCACCCGGGACGGCATCGACGCCGGCGTCGCCAGGCTGACCGGCGCGATCATGCAGGTTCCGTCGAAGGTCAGCGCCATCAAGATCGACGGAAAGCGGTCGTACGCCCGCGTCCGCGGCGGCGAGGATTTCGAGATCCCGGCCCGCCCGGTGACCGTTTCGTCGTTCCAGGTGTACGACGTCCGGGAGGCCGTTGCCGAGGACGGGACGCCGGTTGTGGACCTGGTCGTCTCGGTGGTCTGCTCGTCCGGTACGTACATCCGCGCCCTCGCCCGTGACCTCGGCGCCGATCTGGGCGTCGGCGGGCATCTGACGGCGCTGCGGCGCACTCGGGTCGGTCCGTACGGACTCGATGCGGCGAAGACGCTCGACCAGCTCCAGGAGGAGCTGACGGTGATGCCGATCGCCGAGGCCGCCGCGGCGGCGTTCCCGCGCTGGGACGTGGACGAGAGGCAGGCGAAGCTCCTGACCAACGGTGTACGGCTGGACATGCCGGCGTACGACACCGCGCCGGTGGCGGTCTTCGGACCCGACGGGCGCTTCCTGGTGCTGGTGGAGGAGCAGAAGGGCAAGGCCAAGAGCCTCGCCGTCTTCGGCTGAGCTCGCGCGGCCGGTGGCCGCACCGTGGAACGGGCAGAGCCGCTGCCCGTTCCACGATCCCCCTCCGAAGGTGTCTATCCACCGCAGCTCACGGATTCACCCCATCGGGCGGGCGCTCGGAGTGAACCGCGGGTGTATTCGGGGGCGCTTTCGGTATGCGTCCTTCTCCCGCTGATCACTGCCGACCTAACGTCGACAGCATGGGACGCGGGGACCTGGCGACGCTGGTACGTATCTGCGATCCGGCGGGGCGGCCGCGCGGGACCGGGTTCGTCGCCGACGACCGGGGCACGGTCGTGACCAGTCATGAGGCGGTCGACGGGCTGGTCCGGGTCGTGCTGCACGCGCCCGGCGGGCGTACCTGCCTCGCCGAGGCTGACGCCGTCGTTCCCCTGCCCGAGGCCGGTCTGGCACTGGTACGCACCGAAGGGCTCGGGGTACGGCCGCTGCCGATCAGCATGCGGGAGCGGGTCGAGACGGGGACGTATGTACGGCTCGCGGCCCATGGCTGGCGGGAGGCGCGAGTGCTCGGGGCGGCGCAGATGACGTACATCGCGACCGATCGCCTCCATCTGGTCGGCGACGCGATGGAGTTGGCGATCGGCACGGACGGCAGAGATGCCCTGCGGCTGGGTGGCGAAGCCGTCGGGGGCCCGGTGCTGGACGCCATGACAGGTGCGGTGCTGGGCGTCCTCGGCACCGCGCCGGAGGCGGGTCACCGGGCGGCGGGGTTCGCGCTGCCGTTGCGGGCCCCGGGTTTCCCGCCGGACGGGCCGCTCGCCGAACTGCTGCGGCGCAATGCGGCGACGGTTCCCGGGTACGGGCACGACCTCAACCTGGCCGGCGTGCTGGAGCTCACCGCGACGTCCACGGGGTCGGTCGGCGGGCCGGGCGTCTGGCCCGATACCGAAGAACGACCCGACACCGTACGGGAGTTCGCGTCCTTCACCGGGCTGGTCATGGGCCTGGTCGGCGATCCCGGGACGGGTCGTACGACCGAACTCTCCGCGCTGGCCGCCCGGCGCGCCCGCGGTGCGGAACCGGCGCCCACCGTGTGGCTGCGCGGCGCCGATCTGCACGCCGACGACACCTCCGTCGCCGACGCGGTCGCCCGCGCGATCCGGCAGACAGGACGTATCCTCGCCGCGTCGGGACCGCGCGGGGACATGGAGCTCGTCACCCCGGAGCGGGTGGCGCGGCTGGCCCGCGAGGCCGGGCGGCCGCTGCTCGTCGTGCTGGACGGGCCCGAGGAGATGCCGCCCGTACTGGCCCATCGGCTGCCCGACTGGACAGCGGGGACGGTGAGTTGGCTGAGTTCCTGCGGTGTGCGGTTGGTCGTCGGCTGCCGTCCCGAGCACTGGGAGCAGGCCGGCGCGCTCTATCCGCCGGAGGCGCTGCACCGGCCGGCCGTACCCGCGCACCGGCTGCCGCCCGCGCTGCGGATCGGCGACCTGTCCGCGGGTGAGGCGGAGCGCGCGCGTGAGCGGTACGGGCTCCCGGCCGGAGCGATCGCCGCCGCGGACGAGCGGCACCCGCTCGCGCTGCGGCTGCTCGCGGAGGTGCGGGAGGCGCTGCCCGGCGGGGTACCGGGGCGGTCCGATGAGGTACCGGGGCCGCTCGGTGAGGTACCGGGGCAACTCGGCCGCGAGGACGTGTTCACCGCCCATCTGGACCTGATGTGCCTGCGGATCGCGGTCCGTGTCGCCGCGGCGTCCCGCCCGCCGCTGCGCGGTACCGCGGTCCGCCGGCTGGCGGCGAGGGTGGCGGGCCAGGTCCATGAGGCGGCGCGGCGCTGCCTCGGCCCCGGACAGGGCGGGCTGGACCGCGAGTCCTTCGAGGAGATCTTTCCGTGGCGTACGGGCTGGGCCTCCGCGGTCCTCGCCGAGGGCCTGTTGGTCCCGGCGGGCGAGGGCTACCGCTTCCGGCACGAGGAGCTCGCGGACTGGCTGCAGGGTGCGCACCTGGACCTCGACGCGGCGCTCCACTGGCTGGTCCACCGCTGGCACGCGCGGGCGCCGGGGAGCCTGCCGTGGCGACCGGGGACGAACGGCCCAGGCGCCCACGTCCCCCCGCCCCCGGGCTCGCACGAGCGCTGCCCCCACGCCCTCCCGGTCCCCCGCCACCGCATCGGCCCGGTGGTCCAGGCCCTGCTGCTTCTGGGAAGGGAGGGCGGCCCGCCGGAACTGGCACGCAGACTGGAGGAGTTGATCGACGCACTGGACCACCTGGAGCCGACGCGGGGAGAGCGCGTCGGGGCGGCGCCGACCAACGAGGTGCCGGGCCCCGGGCCCGTCTGCGGCTGCCCGTGGGCGCCGGGACCCGCGACCGAGGCGGGTGGTGCCCGGCCAGGCGGGGGCGCAACGGGCGGTCCTGGGGGAGCGTGCTCCGTGTGCGAGGCGTGCGGTGCCGCTGCCGGCGATTGGGCTGAGCCCGGTGGTGCTCCGGCAGGTGGGCATGCTCCCGGCTGCCTGTGGGCGTCGGGTTCCGGAGTCGGAGCGGGCAGTGGTGCGACCGGCGGTCCGGCTGTGCCGGGCACTTGGGCTGAGCGCTGTGGTGCTTCGGTGGGCGGTGCCGCACCGGGCCCCGGTGGTGCTCCGGCAGGTGGGCATGTTCCCGGTTGCCTGTGGGCGTCGGGTTCCGGAGTCGGAGCGGGCAGTGGTGCGACCGGCGGTCCGGCTGTGCCGGGCACTTGGGCTGAGCGCTGTGGTGCTTCGGTGGGCGTGGCCGCACCGGGCCCCGGTGGTGCTCCGGCAGGTGGGCATGTTCCCGGCTGCCTGTGGACAGCGGGTTCCGCGGCCGAAGCAGGCGCGCAGAAGCTCGACGACGCTCAGTGGTGGGGTGCTCATCTCCTTGGGGAGGTCCTGTTGCGGGTGCCCGACGCCGGGACGTATCTCCCCACTCTGCGGCTGCTCGCCGAGCGGATCACCCAGCGTTCCGTACGCGAAGGCGGTCCCCAACACCTCGGTTCACTTGGCGAGTTCGGGCCCCGGTTCTGGGAGCGGTTGAGGGTGACCGAGGAGGAGCGGATCGATTTGTTGCGGCGGCTGGTGCCCGCCGACGGAGTGCCCGGGGGCCGGACCGGGCGCCGTTACCTCGATGCCGTCGCCGCGCGGCTCACCGCGGACCCCGTCGTCGTACAGCCGCTGCTGTGCCGCTGGTTCAGCGACGGGACACCGCTGCCCTCGGGCCCGAACGCCGGAATACGGCCCACTGTCGCCGTCGCCGCGCAGGCGCTGCTGTATGCCTGCCGGGGCCTCGCACCCGACGACCTCGCCGAGGCTCTCGTCGCCACCGTCGACCCGCGCGCCGACGAGCTCCTCGCCGTGCTCGCGGAAGAGGAGCCGACCGTCCTGTGCCGGTCCCTCGACCGCTGGGCCCACGACCCGCGGCCGGAGCGCCGCGCCGCGGCCGCCGCGTACGGACTGGCCACCGCTCCTCGTCCTTGATCCGGGAACCCGCGCCAGGTATCTCGACAAGGCACTCGCGGCATTCCGCGGCGCCGGCCCGCGCTGCCCGCGAGCGGGCTCGCAGCCGCGCTCACCACCCACCCCGAACCCGTCTTCGCGGAGGTCAGCACTCCGGCTCTCGCCCGACGTGCCGCCGCGCCGGTCGGTGAGTACATCCACCATCGGCCCGACGGCGCGGCACAGGCCGCCGCGTACGTAGACCGACGCCCCGAGCAGGGCCCGGCCGCCCGCGCCGTACTGTTCCCGCTGTTCACCGGCCTGCTGCGCGGAGCGTTCGCGCCGGTACTCGCCGCGTCCGGCCGACGTACTGCTGGAGGAGTACGAGCGCGCGCACCCGCGAGCTTGCGCACCGCACCGGCCTGCTCCTCGTCCGTCCCCCCGAGGGCGAGACCTGCTACGACCGGCGGCTGGTCGAGCCGGCCCGCGAGGTCCCCGACGGTCGAGAGGCTCGGCAGTCCGGTGCCGATGCGAACCGAAGGCGACGGGCATGGCAGTCTTAGACCTGCGTAATCGGCAATCACGTACACAGGTTCGGGCGAGGAGCGGTCACAGTGCAGCGCTGGCGTGGCTTGGAGGACATCCCCCAGGACTGGGGACGCAGCGTCGTCACCATCGGCTCCTACGACGGCGTGCACCGTGGGCACCAGCTGATCATCGGGCGGGCAGTGGAGCGGGCGCGCGAGCTCGGCGTGCAGTCGGTCGTCGTCACCTTCGACCCGCACCCGAGCGAGGTCGTACGGCCCGGCAGCCACCCGCCGCTGCTCGCACCGCACCACCGGCGGGCGGAGCTGATGGCGGAGCTCGGCGTCGACGCGGTGCTGATCCTCCCCTTCACCACCGAGTTCTCGAAGCTGTCGCCGGCCGACTTCATCGTGAAGGTGCTGGTCGACAAGCTCCACGCGTGCGCGGTCATCGAGGGGCCGAACTTCCGCTTCGGCCACAAGGCGGCCGGAAATGTCGCGTACCTGGCCGAGCTCGGCGCGACGTACGACTACGAGGTCGAGGTTGTCGACCTGTTTGTGAGCGGCGAGGCCGGCGGCGGCGAGCCGTTCTCCTCGACCCTGACGCGCCGCCTCGTCGCGGAAGGCGACGTCGAGGGCACCGCCGAGATCCTCGGCCGCCCGCACCGCGTCGAGGGCGTGGTGGTGCGCGGCGCGCAGCGCGGCCGCGAGCTGGGCTACCCGACGGCGAATGTGGAGACGCTGCCGCATACGGCGATTCCGGCGGACGGGGTGTACGCGGGGTGGCTGACGGCGGACGGCGAGCGGATGCCGGCGGCGATCTCGGTGGGCACGAACCCGCAGTTCGACGGCACGGAACGAACGGTGGAGGCGTACGCCATCGACCGCGTGGGTCTTGATCTGTACGGGCTGCATGTGGCGGTGGACTTCCTGGCGTATGTGCGGGGCCAGGAGAAGTTCGACTCGATCGAGGCGCTGCTCGAGGCGATCGCCGATGACGTGAAGCGCTGCCGCGAGATCATCGGCGTCGCCTGAGGACTCCTGTCCGGTGATCCTGGGCCCTGACCCCGGACCACCGGACAGTTTCTAGTCCCGCCCGGCCCAGTGACAGGCCACCTGGGCGCCCGTGGCACTCGCCAGTACGGGAAGGTCCCTCGTACGGCAGCTGTCCGCGACCCCTGCCCGCTCCGCCTCGCCCGACGCCAGCACCTGGCAGCGTGCGTGGAAACGGCAGCCGGGCGGGATTCGGGACGGGTCCGGCGGCTCGCCCGTCAGTACCACAGGCGCACCGTCCGATTCCGGCAGTACCGACAGCAGGGCCTGTGTGTACGGGTGTTGAGGGTTCGTCAGTACGTCCTCGACCGAGCCCGACTCCACGATCCGGCCCAGGTACATCACCGTGACCCGGTCCGCGATGTTCCACGCGAGGCCCAGGTCATGGGTCACCACCAGTGCGGACAGACCCAGGTCGTCCCGCAGGCGCAGCAGCAGCGCCAGGATCTCGCCGCGTACGGACGCGTCCAGTGAGGCCACCGGCTCGTCGGCGACGATCAGCTCGGGCTGCAGAACCAGCGCGCCGGCGATGACGACGCGCTGGCGCTGACCACCGGAGAGCTCGTGCGGGTACCGCAGGAAGAACCGCTCGGGAGGCCGCAGCCCGGCCCGGGAGAGGGCCTCTGCGACGGCCTCGCGCTCGTCCCCGGCGTACCCGTGGATCCGCAGGCCCTCGGCCACCGCGTCGTACACGGTGTGCCGTGGGTTGAGGGAGCCGCTCGGATCCTGGAGCACCAGCTGGACGCGCTTGCGGTAGGTCTTGAGCGCGCGTGAGCCGTAGTCGAGCGGCTTGCCGCCGAAGGTGACGCGCCCCGACGTGGGCGGCACCAGGCCGAGCAGCGAGCGGGCCAGCGTCGTCTTGCCGCAGCCGGACTCGCCGACCAGCGCGACGATCTCGCCCGTGCCGATGTCCAGGTCGACGCCGTCGACGGCACGGGCGGAAGGACCGCCGCGCCGCCCGGGAAACGTGACGTTCAGACCGGTGGCCGAGAGCAGGGGAGTGGTGATCACGGCTGGCTCCTGACGGCGCTGCGGGTCGGGCGAGTACGGCAGGTCGGGAGAGTTCGGTAGCTCGGGCGGGTTCGGTAGCTCGGGCGATGTCACAGCCGCTCCTCCGTTCCCGCCGCGGCGCCCACGCGCACGCATGCCGCCCGATGCCCGTCCCCCGCCGTGGCCAGCACCTGGTCCCCCTCCGCGCACGCGTCCAGCGCGACCGGGCAGCGCGGGTGGAACGCACAGCCGCCCGGCAGCGCCGACGGGTCCGGCGGATCGCCGGGCAGACCGCGCGGCGCCCGGCGAGACGCGGGATCGCCGATGCGTGGGAAGGCCGCGGACAGGGCCTGCCCGTACGGATGCTCCGCCGCGCCGTACACCCTCTGCGCCGGGCCCTCCTCCACGACCCGGCCCGCGTACATCACCGCCAGCCGGTCGCAGGTGTCGGCGAGCACCGCCAGATCGTGGCTGATCATCAGCAGGCTGATGTCCTGCTCGGCGACCAGCTGCTCGATCAGCCGCAGGATCTGCGCCTGGATCATCACATCCAGCGCCGTGGTCGGCTCGTCCGCCACGATGAGCTGGGGGTCGCAGGCGAGAGACATGGCGATCATCACGCGCTGGCGCTGGCCGCCGGACAGCTCGTGCGGATAGGCGTCAGCCCGGGCGGCGGGCAGGCCCACCTGGTGGAGGAGTTCGGCGACGCGCTTCTTCGCCGCTGCCGGGGTCGCCCTCCGGTGCAGCAGGATCGGTTCGGCGATCTGGTCGCCGATCCGGTGCACCGCGTTGAGCGAGTGCATGGCGCCCTGGAAGACGATCGACGCGCCCGCCCACCGCACGGCCCGAAGCCGCCCCCACTTCATGGTGAGGACGTCCTCCCCGTCGAGCAGGATCTCGCCGGTCAGCCTGGCGGATGCGGGCAGCAGCCGGAGCAGGGCCAGGGCGAGCGTCGACTTGCCGCAGCCCGACTCGCCCGCGATGCCCAGCTTCCGGCCGGCCTCCAGGCTGAGATCGACGCCGCGTACGGCGGGCACCGCCCGCGCCCCGGAGCCGTACGTCACATGCAGGTTCCTGACCTCGAGCAGGCTCAACGAGCCACCCCCAGCTTCGGGTTGAGCACAGACTCGATCGCGCGCCCGCACAGTGTGAAGGCGAGCGCCACCAGCGCGATGGCGATACCGGGCGGCGCCAGATACCACCAGTGGCCCGACGAGACCGCGCCCGCCTCCCGCGCGTCCTGGAGCATGCCGCCCCAGGAGACGATCGTCGGATCACCGAGGCCGAGGAACGCAAGCGTCGCCTCGGTCAGGATCGCGCTCGAGATACCGAGCGTCGTCTGGGCGAGGACCAGCGGCATCACATTGGGCAGCACATGACGGCTCATGATGTGGCTGTGTCCGCCGCCGAGCGCCCTCGCGCGTTCGATGTACGGGCGGGACTCGACCGCGATGGTCTGTGCGCGCACCAGCCGTGCCGTCGTCGGCCAGCTGGTCACGCCGATCGCGATGACGACCGTCCACACGCTCCGGGACATCACGGTCGCCAGCACGATCGCCAGCACCAGCGTCGGCATCACCAGGAACCAGTCCGTGATCCGCATCAGGACGGTCGAGAACCAGCCGCCGTAGTGGCCGGCGATGATGCCGACGAGGGTGCCGATGGCCACCGACAGGGTGGCCGCCAGCAGTCCCACGGTGAGCGAGATCCTTGCTCCCCACACCAGCAGCCCGAGCAGTGAACGCCCGAACTGGTCGGTGCCGAGTGGGAATTCACCGCTCGGCCGCTCCAGCGCCGTCCCCGGTGCGTTCGTCACGCTCTGCACATCGGCGCCGACGAGCAGCGGAGCGGCCAGCGCCACCAGCGCGATGAGCGCCAGCGCGCCGAGGCCGAAGAGCCCCGTCCGGTGGGTGCGGTACGAGCGCCAGAAACGCGCCACCGAATCGCGGCGGCGCGCCCAGGAGAGAGAGGACGCGGTCTGTGTGGTCTTGGTGACCGGGGTCGTTGTCATCGGCCCACCCGGGGATCGAGCAGTGGATAGAGCAGGTCGGCGAACAGGTTCATCAGGATCATCGCGCCGGCGAAGACCACAAAGAGTCCCTGGACAAGCGGCAGGTCGGGCACGCTCAGCGCCTGGTAGAAGAGCCCGCCCAGGCCTGGCCAGGAGAAGACCGTCTCGACGAGGATCGAACCGGCCGCCACATGGCCGAGGTTGATGAAGACCATGGTGACGGTGGGCAGCAGCGCGTTCGGAACGGCATGCCGACGGCGTACGACATCGTCCCGCAGCCCCTTCGCCCGGGCCGTCGTCAGATAGTCGCTGCCCATCTCGTCCAGCAGCGAGGACCGTGTCACCAGCAGCGTCTGGGCGTATCCGACCGCGACCAGGGTGGTGACCGGCAGCACCATGTGGTGCGCGACATCGGTGACGTACGCGAAGCCGGTCCTGTCACCGGACTCCATGCCGCCGGTCGGGAACATTCCGGGGAGCGGACCGACGCCCACCGAGAAGGTGATGATCAGTAGCAGGCCGAGCCAGAAGGCCGGCACGGACCACAAGGTGAGCGCCACACCGGTGTTGAGCTTGTCGCCGAGGCTGCCGTGGCGCCACGCGGAGCGGGTGCCGAGCCAGAGCCCGAGCGCCGAGTAGATCATCACGGCGGCACCGGTGAGCAGGAGCGTCGCCGGCACCTTCTGTGTGATCAGCTCGCCGACGGGCGCGTGGAACTGGTACGACGTACCGAGATCGCCCGTCAGCGCCTTGGCGCAGTAGTCGGTGAACTGCTGCCACATCGGCTGGTCGAGACCGAACTGGCGGCGCAGTGTGGCCAGTTGCTCGGCGGACGTCGGCATGCCATGGGTCATGGCCTTCACCGGGTCGCCCGGGATGATCCGGAAGAGGAAGAAGCTGGTGACGAGCACGGCGAGCAGCGAGATCGCCGCGCCGCCCAGCTTGCCCGCCACATAGCGGAGATAGGCGCGTACGTTGCCGCTCGCGGCGCGGGCCTCGGGGACCCGCGCCACTGCGGTGGTGCTTGTCGTGCTCGTAGTGCTCATCGACTATTCACGGTCTTCCGCGCTGGAACGGCGGCGCATCATGACGAAGAGCCCGAGTCCGGCGGCGAGGACGACAGCCGCGCCGATGCCGATCACGACGCCCTTGGAAGCGCCGCTGTCGGAGCTGCCGTCACCGGCGGCCGGCTCGGCCGACCACCAACTCCAGTAGCCGTCCTGACCCCAGAGATTGCCCGCGGCCTCCGGCATCGTCTTGATGGACTTGATCTGGTCGGTACGGTACGCCTCGACGGCGTTCGGATACGCGAGGACATTCATGTAGCCCGTGTCGTACAGCCGGGATTCCATCTGTTTGACCAGGCCGGTCCGCCTGGCGGCGTCGTACTCCGCGGTCTGCTGCGCGTACAGACCGTCGAACTGCTTGTCGCAGATGAAGTTGTCGGTCGCGCCGGTGTCCTTGGGCGTGGCAGGCAGCGCGGAACAGGTGTGGATGGAGAGGACGAAGTCCGGGTCCGGGTTGACGGACCAGCCGTCGAAGGCCAGGTCGTAGTCGCCCTTGACCCACGGGTCGGAGACATTGTCGAGACAGTCGACCTTGAGCCCGACGCCGAGCTCGCCCCACCACTCCTGCAGATACTTGCCGATCGCCTTGTCATTGGGGTCGGTGGCGTGGCAGAGGATACGGAAGTCGAGCGCCTTGCCGTCCTTGTCGACGCGCTTGCCGCTGCCGTTCTTCTTGTAGCCGGCTTGGTCGAGGAGCGTGGCAGCCTTCGCCGGGTCGTACGCGATCTTCTGGCTCGCGTCCGGCTTCCAGAAGTACGACTCGAAGCGCGGCGGGATGTAGCCCTCGCCCTCGACGGCGTGCCCCTGGAAGACCTTGTCGACGATGGTCTTGCGGTCGGTGGCGTGGAAGAGGGCCTTGCGGACGGACGGGTCGAGCAGCGCCGTATGGCCGCTGCCGAAGGCCTTGCCGTCCTTCGACCTGGCGCCCGGGTTGGTGGCCAGGGCGAAGAAGCGGCGGCCCGGCGCGTCGTTGACCTTGATGTTGTCGGCGCTCTTGAGGGCGGTGGCCTGGGCGGGCGTGAGGCCCTGGACGAAGGACACCTCACCCTTCTGCAGCGCGGCGACCGCCGCGTCACCGTCCTTGTAATACTTGAATACCAGCTCGTCGAACTTGGGCGTCCCACGCCAGAAGTCCTTGTTGGGCTTGAGCTTGACGAACTGGTCGACCTTGAAGTCGGTGACGATGAACGGGCCGTTGCCGACGATGGGGAACTTCTTGTCGTTGTTGAACTTCGAGAAGTCGCCGACCTTCTCCCAGACATGCTTGGGCACGATCGGGACGTCGAGCGCCGCCATGGTGGCCTGCGGCTTCTTCAGCTCGATGACCAGTGTTTCGGGGTCCGGTGCGGTGACCTTCTTGAAGTTGGCCGTGAAGCTGCCATTGGCGGTGGCCGCGTTCTCGTCCGTCATCATCTTGTTGAAGGTCCAGGCGGCGTCCTCGGCGGTGGCCTGCTTCCCGTCGGACCACTTGGAGTTCTTCCGGATGGTGTACGTCCACGTCAGCTTGTCCGGGGACGGCTTCCACGCGGTGGCGAGGCCGGGGATCGGGTGGGCGTCCTTGACGTCGTAATTCGTCAGGTACTCGTAGGCCAGTCGGTGGATGGTGGTGCTGACCAACTTCTGCGCCAGGAACGGGCTCAGGGAGTCCACGCTCTGCGAGACGGCGACGGTGAGGACTTTCTTGCCGCCGTCGTCGGCGGCTTGGGCCGAGGGGGTTGCCGAGCCGGTCACCAACAGGGCGGCGGCGCCGGAGGCCAGAAGCAGTCGGATGCGGGGTGGAACCTTTGTGGCCATGGGACGGGAACCTCGCGTCATCAGTCGCTCGGAGAAGGTGAAGCGAAGGTTTATCAGCGGTGGCGAGTTGCGTCAACGATCCGTCAAACCCCGTGTGGGCTGCGGGAATGCAATGAGGGCCCGCACCGTGGAGACGGTGCGGGCCCTCATTGGTTTAGACCTCTGTCGCGCTACTGCTGAGGGGCTGGCGGTGCCTGTGGAGGCTGCTGCTGCGGCCATCCGGCGGGCGGTACGGGCCCCTGCAGATCCGGTTGTCCCGGACCACCCGGCTGGCCCTGCGGACCGGGCTGGACCGGCTGGCCGGGCAGTCCGTGGACAGGTGCGGGCGGAGCGGGGGACTGCGCCTGGGAGGGCAGCGACTGCTGCCAGCCCTGCGGCGGATAGGGCTGCTGACCCTGCGGCGGCTGCTGGCCACCGTACGGCGGCTGCGGCTCCCCCTGCGGGTACGGCTGCTGCGGCGGGTACGGCTGTCCGGGCATGGGCTGTCCGGGGGCGGCCTGTCCGGGCATCGGATGCCCCGGCGCCTGCTGGTGGCCCGGCATCGGCGGGGCCAGGTGCGGCGGCGGGTTGCCGTCCGCGGTCCACAACCCCTGCTGCTGCTGAGCGCGTACGAAGTCCTCGGCGATCAGCGCGGACAGGTTGAAGTACGCCTCACGGGTCTTGGGGCGCATCATGTCGAGGTCGACCTCGGCGCCGGCCGAAAGGTGCTCGTCGAAGGGCACCACGATCACACCGCGGCAGCGCGTCTGGAAGTGCTGAACGATGTCATCGACCTTGATCATCTTTCCGGTCTCGCGGACCCCGGAGATGACCGTGAGGGAACGCTGCACCAGCTCGGCGTACCCATGGGCGGAAAGCCAGTCCAGTGTCGTCGACGCACTGCTCGCACCGTCCACGGACGGCGTCGAGATGATGATCAACTGGTCGGCCAGATCCAGCACTCCGCGCATCGCGCTGTAGAGCAGACCGGTACCGGAGTCGGTCAGGATGATCGGGTACTGCTTGCCCAGTACGTCGATCGCACGCCGGTAGTCCTCGTCGTTGAACGTCGTCGAGACCGCCGGGTCCACGTCGTTGGCGATGATCTCCAGACCCGAGGGCGCCTGCGAGGTGAACCGGCGGATGTCCATGTACGAGTTGAGGTACGGGATCGCCTGGACCAGGTCACGGATGGTGGCCCCGGTCTCGCGCCGCACCCGGCGGCCGAGCGTGCCGGCGTCCGGGTTGGCGTCGATCGCCAGGATCTTGTCCTGCCGCTCGGTGGCCAGGGTCGAGCCGAGCGCGGTCGTCGTCGTGGTCTTGCCGACGCCGCCCTTGAGGCTGATGACCGCGATCCGGTAGCAGGACAGCACCGGTGTACGGATGAGGTCGAGTTTGCGCTGCCGCTCCGCCTCCTCCTTCTTGCCGCCGAGCTTGAAGCGGGCGGCGCTGGAGGGATTGCGGCTGCTCTTGGCCTTCTGCTTGCCCCGGACCAGGCGGTCGGAGGAGAGCTCGACGGCGGCGGTGTATCCGAGCGGGGCGCCGGGCACGGAACGCTCGCGCTGGTCGTGCGTGACGGGCGTGGGCCAGGAGGCACCGGTCCGCGGGTCGGTGGGCCCGGCCTGCGGGGGAGCCTGTGGCTGGCCCTGCTGCGCGGGCAGATAGGGCGTGGCGGGCGCGGGCAGGTTCGGCGTCTGCGGCGGTACGGGCGCGTGTGCTGCGGGCTGCCCGGGCTGCCCGGGCTGGGGGAAGCCGTAGCCGCCGTGCGGGGCCTGTGTATTGGGGCCAGGGACGGCCGGGGGCAGCGGCGCGGCGGGCGCGGGCGACGGCGGCACGGGCTGGCCCTGCTGCGCGGCGTGAAGGGGTGTGGCGGGCGCGGGCAGGTTCGGCGTCTGCGGCGGTACGGGCGTGTGTGCTGCGGGCTGGCCGGGCTGTCCGGGCTGCGGGAATCCGTAGCCGTGCGGGGCGGGCTGTCCCGGCACCGGCTGTCCGTGCTGGGGGAAGCCGTAACCGCCGTGCGGGTTCTGCGCGTCGGGGCCCGGGACGTCCGGGGGCAGCGGCGCGGCGGGCGCGGGCTGACCGGGCCGGCCCTGCTGCGGGAACCCGTAACCGCCCTGCTGCTCAGGAACAAAGGGAACGGACGGGGCCGCCGGGGCGGATGTCTGCCACGCGGGCGCGGCCTGAGGACCGTTCTGCGCCGGCAGCTGAGCCTGCGGTGGGGCGGACTGGTCGTTTGTCTGCGCGGATACCGGCCACTGCGGCGCGGACGTCGGTGCGGCCGGCTGGAAGGCGGGCGGCAGCGGCGGCAGTCCGGTGCTCTGTGCCGGGGGCGTCGGGGACCACGGCTGAACCGGCGCGGGCGCGGGCGGAGCGTCCTGGGGTACGGAGTCGGCCGGGGCGGCGTCCTGGGGTACCGAGTCGGCCGGGGCGGCGTCCTGGGGTACCGAGTCGGCCGGCTCCTGGGCCGGAACCTCCGCGTCCGCCGGAACTTCCGCGTCCGCCTGGGCGGCCTCGTCACGGGGCTCGGCGTCGTCTCCGTCGGAGTCCTGCGGCTCGTCGCCGACCGAGTCCGCGGTGTCATCCGCGGAGGCGGCCTCGGACGCGTCGGCTTCGGTGGCACCCGCCGGAGCCTCGCCCTGAGGTTCGGCTTCGGCCTCGGCGGAATCGTCCATTACGCCCTCCGGACCAGTGCCGGAGCCAGAACCAGTGCCGGAACCAGTGCCGGAACCGATACCGGAGCCGGACTCCTCCGTCTCCTTGGCCGCGGCCCGCTCCTCCATCTCGCGCTTCAGCGCGGCCGGGGAGAACCGCATGGTCGCCCCGCTCTCGATATCGCCGCCTCCGAAAGGCTGCGGCGCGGGCTGGGCGGCCGCCTCAGCAGCCGGAGCCGGAGCCGGCTGCACAGCAGCGGGCGTGGGCGCAGGCGCAGGCGCAGGGGCAGGGGCAGGAGCCGGTGCAGGAGCAGGCGCGGGGGCAGGCGCCGGGGCAGGAGCCGGCACGGGTGCCTGAACCTGTGCCGGAGGAGGCGGCGGCGTCGGCGCCCAGCTCGGCTCGAAGCCACTGCCCGCGGGCAGCCCCGGCACCGCAACCGGCGGACCGTTGGGCGGCGCGGGAGGAGGCGTGAGCCCCTGCTGACCCGCACCCCCGCTCGATGTATCGCCCGACGCGTTCTGCGTGTACCAGGCCGGCGGGGTGTAGTCGATGGTGAACTCACCCGTCATCTCGGCGGGCTCCGCGTCGGACTGATCATCGACGGGAATGTTCCAGCCCCCGTGGATCTCGTCCCGATCGCCGTTCACTTTGCCTCCTGGTGTGGTCGAGCACCCTTGTGCCGTGGTGGGTGGGGGCGACCTGTTCGTCCGATCGACCCGGCTCTCCCCCTGTAGGACGCGGCCAACATGCCCGCAGGCTCTTCTGCCGTGCCCTGTCCCACCCTAATCGTCAACAACCTCGGTACGTCAGGCCCGACCACGCGTCGGCGACTGTCCCGTACGTCACGCGCTGCCCCCAAGTGAACCGAGTGCGGCAGAGCGTAAGAAGTCGATAGGTCAAAATGGTACAACTGCATACGGACTGATGGCTGCTCAGTCCATCCGGCGAGCGCTGCCCAACAATCCGGTCTCGGCGTCCGTGGCCTGCATCATGACGAACTGCCGGTCCCGCGCAGTGCACCAGAGCGTGACGCCGTCCGCAAGAGTGGACAGCGCCTCGGTCTCGGGCCGCGGGAGATGCATGATGCGCCCGATCTGCGCGGCCTCGTCCGGCGAGACGCGCTGTATCCCGACCAGACCCGACTTCTCCATCAGCCGCGGTGCCACCGGGCTCAGATACGGCAGCAGCGTCACCACCGACTGCCAGGGACCCGAGACCACCCGCCCGCGCGGTGGCCGCATCCCGCAGTCCCGTACCACCACGACCGGACTGCCGGCCGAAGCGCCCTGCGGCGGCACCCGCCCCACATCGTGCAGCGATATGCACTGCTGTCCGCCGCCCGCCGCCTGGGCCAGCGTCGTCCAGGCGTGCGCCCGGCCCGTCTCCACGGTGACCCGCGCACCCGTCGCGGCCGCCCGCAGCGCGAGCACCTGCGTCGTCCACAGGCCGCCGATCAGCGTGACGTCGTACGCCGTGGGGCGGTTGATGCCCAGCACCGCGGGCTTGTTCTCGGCATCGACGCCGACGATCACTCCGTCGTCGCCGACCGGCAGCGCCAGCGAGGACAGTTGGTCCATCGAGAGCGCATGCCGGTCCCGGCGCGGTCCGATCAGTCCGAAGCCGATACGAGGCTTGGCGGCAGGCACAGACATCAGCGGGCTCCCCCGAGCGGCAGTGTGGCGAGCATGCCGGGCAGCTGCTCACGGTCGAGCCGCACCAGCCCGGTCTTGACCCCGCGAGCGGCGCGCTCCAGTTCATGGCGCGCGGCGACCAGTTCCTCGTCGCTGCGCCCCGTGATGCGGACATGCCCGCTGACCGTCACGCCCTGCCGGTCGCCGTGCCCCAGCGTGAGGCTGAAAGTGGTGGCCAGCGCGGGGATGGAGGTGAGCAGGGCGACGAGCTGCGGCATCGGGGCCCCGCCGCCGCCCAGTTGGGGCCAGCGGCTCACCCAGTACGTGGTGTGGCGGCGGTCGTCGACGCGCCAGGTGCGCGAGGTCTCCTGGGTGCGCGACGCGGGTGTCTCCGCCCGGCTCGCCTGTGCGTTGGCCATCGGGCTGGCGCAGGAGGAGGTGGCGATGGCCGCCGTCAGCTCTTCCTCGGTCAGCACGGTGGCCCGGAATCCGGCGCCGGTCAGCCGGCTCGCCAGCTGGTCGGCGGTCCGCACGAGGCACTTCTGCGCGCCATCGAGGCCGCCGCCGCGCGCCGCCACCGCTTCCGGGCAGAGTTCAGGGTCGAGCTTCAGCGCGATCCAGGTGATCCGTATCGCGGGTGACCCGGTCTGCGCCTGCAGCGGTGCGTAGTTGCGCGCGGCGACCGACTGCTGCGGCAGATGCGGTGCGGGCGCGGGCTGGGTGTGCTGGACGATCTGTGCCGACTCCAGCCGGATGCCGTCGACGTCGAGCACATCGCGCAGCAGAGCCATTGGCAGCGGCCTGGCGGTACGGTCCGGCCGCAGGGCCGTGGCGTCCGACTCGACCTGCAGCACGGCCGTCAGGAAGGTCCCGTCGCCGATCATGCCCACCGGTCGCCGGTCGCGGTCGCTGTACGTGTACGTCCGCAGAGCGGGGTCGCACTCGACGGCGGGCGCGAGCCCCGGTTCCGTATCGGGCGGGAGGACCAGCGATGCGGCCCTGCGCCTGCGCGCGCGGAGGGCGAAGACGGTGGCGAGCCACTCGGGCATCGAGCGCCGGTGCCTGCGCAGCAGGGCCAGCAGCACCAGCAGCGCGGCGACCACAAAAGCGGGAACCAGCATCAGCGGATCGATCACCCAGGCCACAAGGAGCAGCGCCGCGGCGATCTCGATCAGTACGAGCTGTTGCAGTCGGAACGAACCGAAGTGCCCTGGCCGTGCCTTGAGTCGGGGTGCCGCCGGTCCCTGGGACGGTGTGGTGGGTCGTACTGAGGCCTGCCCGTGGGGTGCCGGCCGCACCCGCGTCGCGGAAGCCATTAATCCGCCACCCCCCAGTTCATTAGGCCCCAATTCATCCCGATCACCCCTGTCCGGCCCTGTGCAGCAAGGCTCCTGGCGGTTGGATCACCCTACCCGCCCCACAACCACCGTCGATCAACAGGCATAGTAGGGGGCCGGTCCGACAACGAGGGCCCGGGGACCGTGCTCATCACAAAGTCCCCGCGGGGAGAATCAGTGCCTTCTTTACCAATGGGGACTCATGGCATCACGGCGGGATGAGCTCAACGCGTACACCTTTGCGAAGAAGCGCACGGTGGCGGCATTCCTCCAACCGTCCACCACGGGTACGGAGGAGGGGGCACCGCGCCCGATGCGCGCCGTCGTCCCCAGCATCATCGTCGGTGCGCTGGTCGTGGCGGGATTCGGCGCCTTCGGCATGTTCAAGCCCGTGGCTCCCAAGGACTGGGCCCAGCCCGGCACCAAGGTGATCGTCGGCAAGGACTCCACCACGCGCTATGTCGTCCTCGCCACCGGCAAGGGCAAGAACCAGAAGGTCCTCCTCCACCCCGTTCTGAACCTCGCGTCCGCGCGACTGCTGCTCACCCCCCAGCAGTTCAAGGTGATCCAGGTAAGCGACGACATCCTGGACTCGGGCAAGCCCCCGCGCGGCCCGATTCTCGGCATTCCGTACGCACCCGACCGACTGCCGTCCGCCAAGGAGGCCGCCGAGTCCAAGCGCTGGGCGGTCTGCGAGCAGCCCGGCGGCGGTAAGGGCGGCACCGTGCAGAAGGCGACCTTCGTCCTGGGCGACCGCGATATGAAGCGGACCGAGGGCGAGCAGCGCCTCAGCGGTGGCCAAGTCCTGTACGTCAAGGGCCAGAACGGGCTGCGCTACCTCGTGGACGCCGGCGGCACCAAGTACCTGGTGCGCGGCAGCCAGAGCGATGCCGGGTTCCTCACCCGCGCCCTGGTCGGCAGCAAGGAGCCGCAGTCCGTCACCGACGACTGGCTGGCGACGCTGCACGACGGCACCCCGGTCGACTTTCCCGCCATCCCCGGCCAGGTCGGCGCGAGCGCGGGCATCGGCGGCGGGCTGACGAGCGAGCAGGACCAGGTCGGCATGGTCCTCCAGGCCCAGACCGGCTCCGGGCCGCAGCACTACGTCGTGCTGCCCGGCAAGGTCCAGCCGGTCTCCGACTTCACCGCCTGGCTGCTCATCAACTCCCCGCAGACCGACAAGCTCAACATGCGCGGCGAGGCGGTCAGCGTCGACGCGGCGTCGTTCGCCCCGGAGAGTGACTTCTTCGGCGCTCAGTACCACTGGCCCTCGCTCAGGTCGAAGCAGGTCAACTCCCGGGGCGGCGACCGCGACACCGTCTGCAGCGTGCTGCGCAAGGTCGACGACAAGGGCCGTACGACCCTGTCCACCTGGGCCGGCTCCGAGTACCCCGCGGAGATAACCGCAGGCGGCACCAGCACCTATGTCACCCCCGGAACCGGTCTTCTCTACACGCAGGTCCAGGGCAAGCAGACCAAGCCCGACGGCTCGCTCTTCCTGGTGACCGACACCGGACTGCGGTACGCCGTCCAGGCGAACGGCGACAGCGACGCGAACCGCTCCGACATCGGCACGGGCGACCAGCAGAAGCAGCAGGACGGCCGGCCCGAGCCCAGCCAGGCGCAGATCCGGCTCGGATACGAGAAGGTCACTCCGACCCTCGTACCGATCAACTGGTCGGAGTTCCTGTCCAAGGGACCCCGGCTCGACACCAACAGCGCGCGTCAGCCGCAGGGTTCGTAGGGGAGTGCGACCGATGCTGCACCTGCGCAGGAAGACCGCGCTGCTGACCGCCGCGGCGGCGCTGACGGGTCTGTCGGCCGTGTCCCCGGCCGCATGCGCCGACGAAGTCCCGCACCAGCTGGGCATCAACGGCAGCGGCGAGTGCACCTTTCCGATGAAGCAGCAGATCGAGGGGATCCCCTGGCCGCTCCAGCGGGTGCTGCTCGACGAGTTGTGGCAGGACACCAAGGGCAAAGGCGTCCGGGTCGCGGTCATCGACACCGGCGTGGACAACGCCAACGTCCAGCTCAAGTCCGCCGTCGACGCCTCCGCGGGCAAGGACCTCCTCAAGCCCGACAAGAACAGCCCGAGCGACGACAAGCGCGGCAAGACCGACGGCACGGTCGACGAGGTCGGCCACGGCACCAAGGTCGCCGGGATCATCGCTGCGCGTCCCCGCAAGGGCACCGGCTTCGTCGGACTGGCGCCCGAGGCCACGATCATCCCCATCCGCCAGAACGACGAGAAGAACAGCGGCAACGACAAGACGATGGCCACGGCGATCGAGCACGCCATCGCCAAGGGCGCCGACGTCATCAACATCTCCCAGGACACGACGAAGCCGCTCTCGCTCGACTCGACCCTCAACAAGGCGATACAGCAGGCGATCCAGAAGAAGATCGTCGTGGTCGCCTCCGCCGGCAACGACGGTATGGACGGCAAGCTGAAGGACACCTACCCCGCAGCGTTCCCGGGCGTTCTCGCCGTCGCCTCCTCCGACCGCAACAACGAACGGGCGGTCTTCTCGCAGGCGGGCGGCTTCGTCGGCATCGCCGCCCCCGGAGTCGACGTCGTCTCCACCGTCCCCGGCAACGGGCAGTGCGTCGACAACGGCACCAGCTTCTCCGCGCCGTACGTCGCCGGTGTCGCGGCGCTGCTCAAGGCCAAGTACCCCGGCTGGACCGTGCCGCAGATCATCGCGCAGATCGAGCAGACCGCCGAGCGCAGCATCAACGGCAAGGACAGTTTCGTCGGTTGGGGTGTGATCGACCCGGTGCGCGCGCTCAGCGGCGACGGCCGTCCGATCGACGCACCGCACGCCGACCCCGGCCCGCCGAAGCCGCCCGCGCCGGAGCCCGCCCATCTTGCGATGACCGAGACCGCTCAGGAACGCAAGGAGCGGTACGCAACCTACGCGTTGGGCATCGGCGTCGTACTGGTGGCAGTGGTCGCGGGGGCGGCAACGGTTGTCCGGGACACCCGGCGCAAAAGGGCCCAGTGAGCCAAGTCTCCATACGGGACTTTGCAGTTGGAACTGTCGTATCAAGTGGATAGAGTGGCTATAGGACTCAGTGAGAACTGTGTCCGTACGGGGGCGGCATCCAATTGGCTTCCGTCTACAGCACCGTCGTAGGAAGAAGGGCACAGATGTCGAAGCAAGACCTGAAGGTAACCAGTTCCGATATTACGGGGCTGTCAACCAAGATCCAGAACTTCCAGGACAATCTGCGCGACCGCATCAAAGACCTCAACCGAGTGGTCGACCTCATTCAGGGTGGCTGGAAGGGTGCGGCGAGCGCGCAGTACGACATCACGCAGTCCGAACTGAACCGGAAGCTTTCGAGCGTGCAGCGCGACCTCGAGAACCTCCAGAACCTGGTGAAGATGAGCGCCGACGGCTTCGACGAGCAGGAGCGGGAACGCATGTCGTCGTTCGCCAAGATGGAGAACGCTCACACCAAGGCCAACGAGAGCGCCATTCTCGGCATGTGAGCCGTCTGCCCCGTTCGCTGAACTTCGTCACCAGGAGTAAAGAATGACCATGGAAGTCAACTACGACACAGTGACGCAGGCGGCTCGCGACACCACGAAGACCGCCTCGGACCTGAATGAACAGCTCACCACCCTGATGACCCACGTCAGGGGCGTCGCAGGCGGCTGGGACGGTGAGGCCAAGGAGGCCTATGTCGCGATCCAGGCCCAGCTCTCCGCCGACATGGACGGACTGACCACGGACCTGCACACGATCGCGCGCCTGCTCAACGAGTCCGTCGTGGGCTACACGGACACGGACAAGGGCAATGCCGCCCGTTTCCGGATGATGCACTGACGAGCGTCCCGCACCGCACAAAGGGGGGTTGCCCGCACCAGCGGGCAACCCCCCTTGCGTGATGGCAGTTACTTGAGGTCGAACTCGCCGTCACGCGCGCCGAGTACGAACGCGCGCCACTCGGCCTCCGTGTACCGCAGCACCGTCTCCGGCTCCAGCGACGAGCGCATCGCGACCGCCCCGCCCGGCAGATGAGCGATCTCGACGCGCTCCTCGTCCTTGCTCGTGCCGGGCGCGCTGAGCCACTCCACACCGGAGATGTCGAGGGCGTACAGCTCTTCCTTCTGGCGTTCCTTCTCGCTTGCGTCAGCCATCGGCGCGGTCCCTCCCAGGTGCGATGAACGAGGTGCGCAACCACACTACTTGGTGCGTCCCGGGAGCCTTGACGGCTGCCGGGACGTGCCGGATGTGTGCCTCGAGGGACTACTGATCCGGCAGCCAGCCCACCTGGACCAGCGGTGCGCCCCGCTTGCGGGACACGAAAGTGCCACGTCCCGGCGGCATCGGACGCGCCCGGACATTGCCGAGGATGTCTCCCTCGCCCGGGTCGCCGGAGAGGATGACGCCCTGCGCGCCCAGCTCCTTGATCCGCTGCATGAACGACTCGTACATCGCCCGTGAAGCTCCGGCCGCACTGCGCGCGATGATGAAGCGGATGCCGACATCACGCGCGAACGGCAGATTGTCCACCAGTACCGACAGCGGATTGCCGGAGTTGGTGGCGACCAGCTCGTAGTCGTCGATGAGGACGAAGAGCTGCGGCCCGGTCCACCAACTGCGGTCGCGCAGCTGCTGCGGTGTGATGTCCGGCTTCGGCGCGCGCTTGCCCATCACCGTGTTGATCGCGTCCATGTGCATTTCCATCGCGGACGTCATCGGCGCGTACTCCAGCAGATGGGAGGCCGGTACGGCCTCCAGCATCGTGCGCCGGTAGTCGCCGACCACGATCCGTGCCTGCTCCGGGGTGTAGCGCTCGGAGATCTGCTTGGCGATCAGCCGCAGCAGCGCCGTCTTCCCGGACTCGCTCTCGCCGAAGATCAGGAAGAACGGGTCGCTCTCGAAGTCGACGAACACCGGCTCCAGGTTGGTCTCGTCGATGCCGATCGCGATGCCGTGCTGCGGATACTCGAAGCCCTTGGGCAGCTCCTCGGCGGGCAGCCGGCGCGGCAGCAGCCGGACGGCCGGCGCCGCAGGCCCCGCCCAGCTCCCCTTGACCGCCTGCACAAAGGCGGCCGTGCCCTCCGACAGATCGCCGGAGCTGCTGATCGAGTCGATACGAGGCAGAGCCGTCATGAAGTGCAGCTTCTCCGGCACCTGGCCACGGCCCGGCACGCCGGCCGGGACGTTCGCCGCGACCTTGCGGTCGAACTCCGAGTCCATGACGTCACCGAGCCGCAGCTCCAGCCGCCCCAGCATCTGGTCCTTCAGCGCCGCACGTACCTCCATGTAGCGGGCGGCGGTGATGATGACATGGATGCCGTAGCCCAGGCCGCGCGCCGTGAGATCGGCGACGACCGGCTCCAGCATCTCGTAGTCGTTCTTGAAGCCGCCCCAGCCGTCGATGACCAGGAAGACATCCCCCCAGGCCTCGCCGGGCAGCTCGCCGGCGGCGCGCCTGCGCCGGTAGGTGGCGATGGAGTCGATGTTGTTGGCGCGGAAGAACTCCTCACGCCGGTTGAGTACGCCCATCACCTCGGCGACCGCACGGCGCACCCGCTCAGGGTCGAGCCGTGAGGCGATACCGCCGACATGCGGCAGGTCGGAGAGCGAGGACAGACCGCCACCGCCGAAGTCGAGCGCGTAGAACTGCACTTCGGCCGGGGTGTGGGTGAGCGCGAACGAGGAGATCAGCGTCCGCATCAGCGTCGACTTGCCGGACTGCGGACCGCCGACGACCATCATGTGGCCCGCCGCTCCGGAGAAGTCCCGGTACAGCACCTCGCGACGCTGCTCGAAGGGCTTGTCGATCAGGCCGAGCGGGACGGTGAGACCGCCCGGACGCGTGTACTCGGTCGCGGTGAGACCGCGGTCCGCGGTCGGCGCCAGACCGGGCAGCAACTGGTCCAGCGTGGGCGCCTGGTCCAGCGGCGGCAGCCACACCTGGTGGGCGGGCACACCCTGACCCTCCAGCTTGCGCACGATCACATCCAGCACCGTGTCGGCGAGCGCCTCGTCCTCGGCGGCGTTGGCGGCGGCCAGCGCGGCGGGATCGGGTGCCGCGTACACCACCGGCACCGGAGTCGCGGTGAAGACCACGGGCCGCCGCTCGATGGGCAGCTGGCCCACCGACAGATCCGGACCACTGGTGCGGTACGTGCCGGAGACGTACGCCGCCTTGAAGCGGGTCATCTCGTCCGTACCGAACTTCAGATAGCCGGAACCGGGCACCGACGGCAGGTGGTACGCGTCGGGCACACCCAGCGCCGTGCGCGACTCGGCCGCCGAGAAGGTCCGCAGACCGATCCGGTACGAGAGATAGGTGTCGAGGCCGCGCAGCTTGCCCTCCTCCAGGCGCTGCGAGGCCAGCAGCAGATGTACACCCAGCGAACGGCCGATACGGCCGATCTGGATGAACATGTCGATGAAGTCGGGCTTGGCGGTGAGGAGTTCGGAGAACTCGTCGATGACGAGGACGAGCGAGGCGAGCGGCTCCAGCGGGGCTCCCGCCGCGCGCGCCTTCTCGTAGTCGTGGATGTTGGCGTAGTTGCCCGCCGAGCGCAGCAGCTCCTGCCGGCGCTGCAGTTCACCGCGGATCGCGTCACCCATGCGGTCGACCAGTGTGAGGTCGTCCGCCAGGTTGGTGATCACGGCCGCGACATGCGGCATCTGCGACATTCCGGTGAAGGTCGCACCACCCTTGAAGTCCGCGAGGACGAAGTTCAGCGTCTCCGACGTATGTGTGACCGCGAGGCCGAGCACCAGGGTGCGCAGCAGCTCCGACTTACCGGAACCGGTGGCGCCGACGCACAGACCGTGCGGGCCCATGCCCTCCTGCGCGGCCTCCTTGAGATCCAGCATCACCGGCTGGCCGTCCTCGCCGACACCGATCGGCACCCGCAGCCGCTCGGCGACCGACCTCGGCCGCCAGGTGCGGACCACGTCTATGGACGCGGCGTCCCCCAGGTTCAGCAGATCGGTGAAGTCCAGGTTGGCGAGCAGCGGTTCGTCGTCGTCGCCACCGCCCATCCGCAGCGGCGCAAGCTGACGTGAGAGCGCCTCGGCGGCCGGCAGCGAAATCCCGTCAGGCACACCCTCGTACGCCACCCGTGAACCGGACTCGAGACGCAGCCGCCCGGGCCGTACGACCACCGAAAGACCGCCGCGCGGCTCGTCCAGATCGCCGGAGACGACCTCGACGATGGTCACGCCCTGCAGACCCTCGGCCGCCGCGAACAGCGAGTCCGGCGGCACCATCCCGCCGTCCAGTACGACAACGATATGCGGCTGGTCCAGGACCGGCTGGTTCTCCCGGCTGAACCGCGGCCGCCCGTCGAGTCGGCTGTGGAGCAGCTGCTCCAGCTCACCGAGGTCGTCGCCGAACAGCCGCTTCGTACCGGCGCCGTCCACCTGACCGAACACCTGCGTATGCGGCAGCCACTTCGTCCAGTCCCAGCGCGGGACGGCTCCGGGCGCAGCCACCACCACGACCATCAGGTCCTCGGGGGAGTGCAGTGTCACCAGCTGGGAGACCAGCGCCCGCGCCGTGGACTGCGCCGACTCCGGCTCACCGGAGACCGTCACGTGGTAGAAGGCGCGGATCGAGACCGCCATCGGCAGCCCGTCCAACGAGCCGTGCACCGCGAGGAACTGCTGCATCGCACCGGCCGAGAGCGGCTCCAGCTCGTCCACCGGGGCGGTGTCCGGCGCTACGAGCGGCGTGGCCAGCTGCTGCGCGCCGAGACCGATGCGTACCTGCCCGAAGTCGTTGTCGCCCACGCGCCGTTCCCAGACCCGCGAGCCCTCGGCCACCACGGACCAGAGCTGCTCGGGTGAGGGGTGCAGATAGAGCTGGGCATCGCGCTGCTTGCGCGCGGTCTTGCGCACCGTACGCCGGGTCTGTGCGAGGTATTTGAGGTAGTCGCGGCGGACATCCGCCATTTGCCCCTGCGTACCCTTGCGGAACCTGACGATCTGGGCGACGACCATCCCGACGGTCGAGACCAGCATCATCACGCCCATGATGCGCATGAACGGAGGCGCCTGCGGCGAGAAGAAGAAGACCACCGAAGAGCCCATGCCGAGGACCGGCAGGATCTGCATCAGCATGCCCTCCTGCTGACCCCGCGGCAGCTCCGGAGGTGCCTCCAGAGCCAGCTCCTCCGTGGGCACTTCAGGCGGCAGCGACCTCGGCGGGCGTTTCACGACGATCTGGCTCACCGGAGCATCAATCCCTTGATACGGACGGAAGACGGACGGGCTGATTCCGCACCGGCGCCCCCGTGACTGCCTTTGCTGCGGACTTCCCTCCGCGCGACGGTGATCCTACTTGCAGGCCCCTTCCCCGTGTCCCGGTAGGGTGTCGCGCGCACCGTGCGCAACCGCGAATCAGGGCGAACCAGGGGGTCCAGACAGTGAGTACGACCGCAGCGACCGGCTTCTGCCGCGTCACCGTCGTGGCGCCGGACAGCCGAATCGATGTTGCCCTCCCGGAGGACATCGCCGTCGCCGACGTCTACCCGGAAATCCTGCGTCTGACCGGCCAGACGCAGTCCCCGGGCGCCCCGACCGGCTACCACTTGGTACGCCGCGACGGCACCGTACTCGAGGGCGCCCGCTCGCTCAGCGCCCAACAGGTGCTGGACGGCGAGGTCTTGAGTCTGCGTCCCTTCGCCGAGTCACTGCCGCCCGCCGTCTTCGACGATGTCTCCGACGCCGTCGCCTCCGCGGTCACCCGCGACCGCCATCTGTGGAGCGACGACCTGCTGCGCGGTGCCGGCCTGGTCGGCGCTGTCCTGCTGCTCGTCCTGATGGGCTTCGTGCTCTGGTTCGCCGACCCGGTCCGCCACGACATGCACAGCCTGCCGGGCATCATCGCGGGCGCGGGAGGTCTGCTGCTCACCGCCTTCGCGGGCGTACGGGCCAGGGTGTACTCGGACCGCGCCACCGCCGTCGCTCTCGGACTCGGCGCCCTGCCGCTGCTGCTCATCGCGGGCTCCGGAATCATCGGCCCGGACGCCGGTGCCGGCCCCGGCCGGCTTCAGTTCCTGCTCGGCTGCGTCACCGTGCTGGTCGCCTCGGTCGCCCTGGTCGCGCTCACCCCCAGCGGCGACGCCCCCTTCGTCGCGGCCACCTTCCTGGGGGCCACCGGCACCCTCGCGACGTTCCTGATGATCCTCACCGAGGCCGCCGCCACCGAGACGGCGGCCGTCGTCGCCCCGGTCGCCATCGGCCTCGTCGCCTTCCTGCCCGGCCTCTCCGCCCGCTTCGCCCGGCTGCCCATCGGCTACGCATCCCCGCGCAGCGCAGCCGAGGGCTACGACGACTCCTTCGCCGACCCCCACGAGACGCCCGAGGCCCAGCCCGTCGACGCCGGGCGGATCGCGGCCCAGGCGCGCCGCGGCCACGAGATGCTGCTCGGCCTGGTCGGCGGCTGCGCCGCTGTCGTCGTCGGCTGCGCCGCCGTACTCGGCTTCTCCCACAGCATCTGGGGTCAGTTCCTCGCGCTGGCAGCCGGCCTCGCGATGCTGCTGCGCGCCCGGCTCTTCCGCTACACCTCGCAGGTCGCCTGCACCCTGGTGGCGGGCATCGCCGCGATCGCGCTGCTGGTCCTCGGCCTCTCCCTGAACCCGCCCGTCGACCTGATCAAGGACCTCCTGATGTACGGGGACCGAGGCGGCCTGGACATCCGTACGATCTGGCTCACCGCTGCCGTCGCCGCCGGCGCGGCCGTGATCACCGCGATCGGCCTGGTCATACCCAGGAAGGGCCTCTCGCCCTTCTGGGGCCGGCTGCTCGACCTCACCGAGAGTCTGGTGCTGCTCTCGCTGGTCCCGCTCTGCCTCGCCGTACTCGACATCTACAGCGCGGCCCGCTCGCTGACCAGCTAGGAGCACCCGCCGGAGGCGGCGGTGGCACTCGCCGGAGGCGCCGCCGCGGGCTGGTACGCTGTGTGACGGCCGTTTGTGTACGCGACCTCCGGAGCTTCTCTGAAACTCTGCGGTCTGCGCTCATCGGACCTTCGCCTCCGAGTCACGGAAGCTCCCCTGAGATCAAGACCAGGGGCACTCGTGGGCGCATCGAACATCAAAGAGGAGTACCGAGTGTCTCTCGACGCCGCTACGAAGAAGCAGATCATGACCGAGTTCGGCACCAAGGAGGGCGACACCGGCTCCCCCGAGGTCCAGGTGGCGATGCTCTCCCGCCGTATCTCGGACCTGACCGAGCACCTCAAGACGCATAAGCACGACCACCACTCCCGCCGTGGTCTGCTGATCCTGGTCGGCCAGCGCCGCCGTCTGCTGCAGTACCTGGCCAAGAAGGACATCCAGCGCTTCCGTGCGCTCGTCGACCGCCTCGGCATCCGCCGTGGTGCGGCCGGCGGCGCCAAGTAAGACGTTGGTGGAGGGAGCGGTTCCCACTCTTAGGGGGCCGCTCCCTTTGCTGTACGTGCGCTACGTACCGGACGCCAATTAGTCTGGATCGCGTAGAGCAAAACTGAACGAGCGAGAAGCCGTCTCCCCGCCGCCGGTCCTCGGTAGTGGCCCCCGGAGAACAACACCCCGGGTGCTTCGATCGAAGACCGGCCCGCAGAACGAGAGCTTCTCCGCCACGTCCTCCGCCACACGGGCGAGGGGACGAAGACGAGGAGAAAACGCTAGTGGAGAACGAGACCCACTACGCCGAGGCCGTTATCGACAACGGAACCTTCGGCACCCGCACCATCCGCTTCGAGACGGGCCGCCTGGCCAAGCAGGCCGCCGGTTCCGCCGTGGCGTACCTGGACGACGACACCATGGTGCTGTCGGCCACCACCGCTTCCAAGAAGCCCAAGGACCAGCTCGACTTCTTCCCCCTGACGGTGGACGTCGAGGAGCGGATGTACGCAGCCGGCAAGATTCCCGGCTCCTTCTTCCGTCGTGAGGGCCGGCCCTCCGAGGACGCGATCCTCACCTGCCGCCTGATCGACCGCCCGCTGCGCCCCTCCTTCAGGAAGGGCCTGCGCAACGAGATCCAGATCGTCGAGACGATCATGGCGCTCAACCCCGACCACCTGTATGACGTGGTCGCGATCAACGCCGCCTCCTGCTCCACGCAGCTGGCCGGCCTGCCCTTCTCCGGCCCGATCGGCGGCACCCGTGTCGCCCTGATCAAGGGCCAGTGGGTCGCCTTCCCGACGCACACCGAGCTCGAGGACGCCGTCTTCGACATGGTGGTCGCCGGTCGCGTCCTCGAGGACGGCGACGTCGCGATCATGATGGTCGAGGCCGAGGCCACCGAGAAGACCATCGAGCTCGTCAAGGGCGGCGCCGAGGCGCCGACCGAGGAGATCGTCGCCGCTGGTCTCGAGGCCGCGAAGCCCTTCATCAAGGCGCTGTGCAAGGCCCAGTCGGACCTCGCCGCCAAGGCCGCCAAGCCCACCGGCGAGTTCCCGGTCTTCCTCGACTACCAGGACGACGTTCTGGAGGCCCTGACCGCCGCCGTCAAGGGCGAGCTCGCGCAGGCGCTCACCATCGCCGGCAAGCAGGAGCGCGAGGCCGAGCTCGACCGCATCAAGGAGATCGCCGCCGAGAAGCTGCTCCCGCAGTTCGAGGGCCGCGAGAAGGAGATCTCCGGTGCCTACCGGGCGCTGACCAAGAAGCTGGTCCGCGAGCGCGTCATCAAGGACAAGGTCCGTATCGACGGCCGTGGCGTCACGGACATCCGTACGCTCGCCGCCGAGGTCGAGGCCATCCCGCGCGTGCACGGCTCGGCGCTGTTCGAGCGTGGCGAGACCCAGATCCTGGGCGTCACCACCCTCAACATGCTCCGTATGGAGCAGCAGCTGGACACCCTCTCCCCGGTGACCCGCAAGCGCTACATGCACAACTACAACTTCCCGCCGTACTCCGTCGGTGAGACCGGCCGCGTCGGTTCGCCGAAGCGCCGCGAGATCGGCCACGGTGCGCTCGCCGAGCGCGCCATCGTGCCGGTGCTGCCGACGCGCGAGGAGTTCCCGTACGCCATCCGCCAGGTCTCCGAGGCGCTGGGCTCCAACGGCTCGACGTCCATGGGCTCGGTCTGCGCCTCCACCATGTCGCTGCTGAACGCCGGTGTGCCGCTCAAGGCCCCCGTCGCCGGTATCGCCATGGGCCTGATCTCCGAGGAGATCGACGGCAAGACCCACTACGTCGCCCTCACCGACATCCTCGGTGCGGAGGACGCCTTCGGTGACATGGACTTCAAGGTCGCCGGTACGAAGACCTTCGTCACCGCGCTCCAGCTCGACACCAAGCTCGACGGCATCCCCGCCTCGGTCCTGGCCGCCGCGCTGAAGCAGGCCCGCGACGCCCGCCTCCACATCCTCGATGTGATGAACGAGGCCATCGACGTCCCGGACGAGATGTCCCCGAACGCCCCGCGGATCATCACCGTCAAGATCCCGGTGGACAAGATCGGTGAGGTCATCGGCCCCAAGGGCAAGATGATCAACCAGATCCAGGAGGACACCGGCGCCGACATCACGATCGAGGACGACGGCACCATCTACATCGGTGCCGCCCAGGGCTCGCAGGCCGAGGCCGCCCGCGCCACGATCAACGGCATCGCCAACCCGACCATGCCGGAGGTCGGCGAGCGCTACCTGGGTACGGTCGTCAAGACCACCACCTTCGGTGCGTTCGTGTCCCTGCTCCCGGGCAAGGACGGCCTGCTGCACATCTCGCAGATCCGCAAGCTCGCCGGTGGCAAGCGTGTGGAGAACGTCGAGGACGTGGTCGCGGTCGGCTCCAAGGTCCAGGTCGAGATCGCTGAGATCGACTCCCGCGGCAAGCTCTCCCTGATCCCCGTGATCGAGGGCGAGGACGCCGAAGACAAGAAGGACGACACCGACAAGTGACGTCGCGTAGTTCCACGACGACGGCCCGCACCTCCTCGGAGGCGCGGGCCGTCGCCCGTACCCAAACGCTTCTCAAGGGCGAGAACGGCATCGGCACGGTCCGCCGCACCGTCCTCCCCGGCGGCCTGCGCGTCGTCACCGAGACCCTGCCATCCGTACGCTCCGCCACCTTCGGGATCTGGGCGAACGTCGGCTCCCGAGACGAGACGCCGTCGCTGGGCGGCGCCACGCACTACCTCGAGCACCTCCTCTTCAAGGGCACGCACAAGCGCTCCGCCCTCGACATCTCCTCGGCGATCGACGCGGTCGGCGGCGAGATGAACGCCTTCACGGCGAAGGAGTACACCTGCTACTACGCACGGGTGCTCGACACCGACCTGCCGCTCGCCATCGACGTGGTCTGCGACATGCTCACCGGCTCGCTGATTCAGCAGGAGGACGTCGACGCCGAGCGCGGTGTCATCCTCGAGGAGATCGCGATGACCGAGGACGACCCGGGCGACTGTGTGCACGACCTGTTCGCGCACACCATGTTCGGAGACACGCCTCTCGGCCGCCCGGTCCTCGGCACGGTCGACACCGTCAACGCGCTCACCGCGGACCGCGTCCGCCGCTTCTACAAGAAGCACTACGACCCGACCCATCTGGTCGTAGCCGCCGCGGGCAACATCGACCACGCCACGGTCGTACGCCAGGTCCGCCAGGCCTTCGAGAAGGCCGGCGCCCTGTCCCGTACGGACGCGGCCCCGACCCCGCCCCGCGACGGACACCGCTCCCTGCGCACGGCCGGCCGCGTCGAACTGCTCAACCGCAAGACCGAGCAGGCCCATGTGGTCCTCGGCATGCCGGGTCTGGCCCGCACCGACGAGCGCCGCTGGGCGCTGGGTGTACTGAACACGGCCCTCGGCGGCGGCATGTCGTCCCGCCTCTTCCAAGAGGTACGGGAGAAGCGCGGCCTCGCCTACAGCGTGTACTCGTACACCTCGGGCTTCGCCGACACCGGCCTCTTCGGCGTCTACGCAGGCTGCCGGCCCAGCCAGGTCCACGACGTCCTCAAGATCTGCCGCGACGAGCTCGACCGCGTCGCATCGGACGGTCTGTCGGACGAGGAGATCGGCCGCGCCGTCGGCCAGCTCTCCGGCTCGACAGTGCTGGGCCTCGAGGACACGGGCGCGCTGATGAACCGTATCGGCAAGAGCGAGCTGTGCTGGGGCTCGCAGATGTCGGTCGACGACATGCTCGCGCGGATAGCCGCCGTCACCCCTGACGAGGTGCGCGCGGTGGCCGACGAGATCCTGGGACAGCGCCCGTCGTTGTCGGTGATCGGCCCGCTCAAGGACAAGCAGGCGGACCGACTCCACGAAGTGGTCTCCTAACCGTAAGGAAGAGAGCAATGAGCAAGCTGCGCGTGGCCGTTCTCGGCGCCAAGGGCCGTATCGGCTCGGAAGCGGTACGAGCCGTCGAGGCCGCCGACGACATGGAACTGGTCGCGGCACTCGGCCGGGGCGACAAACTGGAAGCCCTGGTGGATTCCGACGCCCAGGTCGTGGTCGAACTGACCACGCCGGCCTCGGTGATGGGCAATCTCGACTTCTGCGTACGCCACGGCATTCACGCGGTGGTCGGCACCACCGGCTGGACCGACGAACGCCTCGCGCAGCTGAACACCTCGCTCGCCGCATCGCCAAGGACCGGCGTGCTCATTGCGCCGAACTTCTCCATCGGAGCGGTCCTCACCATGAAGTTCGCGCAGCAGGCGGCGCGTTACTTCGAGTCCGTCGAGGTCGTCGAGCTGCACCACCCGAACAAGGCCGACGCCCCCAGCGGCACCGCCACCCGCACCGCCCAGCTCATCGCGGCGGCCCGCGCCGAGGCGGGCTGCGCACCGCAGCCCGACGCGACCGTCACCGCGCTGGACGGCGCCCGCGGCGCGGACGTCGACGGCGTCCCCGTGCACGCCATCCGGCTGCGCGGACTCCTCGCCCACCAGGAAGTCCTGCTCGGCGGCGAGGGCGAGACGCTGACCATCCGGCACGATTCCCTGCATCACAGCAGCTTCATGCCGGGCATCCTGCTCGGCGTCCGCCGTGTGGTGTCCGCTCCAGGCCTCACCTTCGGCCTGGAAAACTTCCTCGACCTCGGCTGACGGCCATGGGCGGAAAGATCACGTACTTCTTCCTCGCCACTGTGCTGGTCATCGTCTTCGGCGTGGTGGCGCTGGAGGGGGTGCTGCTCATGCTGACCGGTGAGCCGGCCGCCATGGGGATGGGCGCGGTGGCGTTCCTGCTGCCGTGCATCGGCGTCTGGTTCCTCCGGCACAACACGCGCTTCGCGCGCAATGCCCATCGGCTGGCCCGTGAGCTGGAGGCCGAGGGCGGCCTGCCGGTCGATGAGTCGAGGCACACGCCCGGCGGCCGTATAGACCGGGACTCCGCGGACGCCGTGTTCGCCAAGCGCCGCGCCGAGACCGAGGATTCACCGGACGACTGGCGCAGCTGGTTCCGCCTCGCCGTCGCCTACCACGATGCCCGTGACACCCCGCGCGCCCGCAAGGCCATGCAAAGGGCGATCGCGCTGCACGATCGCCCGGCCACGACAAGCCCCTCCACATCAAGCCTCTCCGGCGATTGAGGAGGGGGGCCGGGGGCGGAGCCCCCGAAGCGGGTTCCAAGCGGGTTCCGCGGCGAAGCCCCGAAAGGCTCCCGGACTCACCGGCCCCGGTCAGGCGCGGCGGTACTCCGCTCCCCACGCCTCGACCGTGTCCGCCGCCCGGTCAAACGCCTCGGCGCGCGACAGGAAGTCCGCGTTGTGATCGGTGAGCAGCGGCAGCAGCTCGGCGCCCTGTCGTACGACGACGAGCGCCTGGCCCTGCACGGTGCGCGGCAGCCCGAGCCAGCGCACCGGCTGCTGCACGGTGCGTACCGCGGAAGCGCGGTTCCACGGCACCGTGGTGGTCGAAAGGAATCCCACGCGCCGTACCCCGTGTCGGCTGACCCAGACACCCGCGCGCAGCAGCCGCAGTGCGGCGGCGACCAGCGCGAGCCCCACGCCCAGGCACAGTCCCGCCCCCGGCAGCGCAACCGCGAACGCGATGATCATCGCCGCGATGAGCACGAACGAGGCGAGCAGCAGCAACAAAGCCGCCGCCGCGACCCGCCAGGGGCCCGGACGGTACGGACGCCGCCAGGTGTCGTGATCGTCGAAGGGCAGCGCGATGTCGTCGGCGTTCTCGGCGTCTGTGCCAAATGCGCGGTCGGCTGTCAGAAAGGGCAGGGGCACGACTGATCCTCACTCACCAGCACACTCGATTGGGCTGTGCCTGGTGAGGCTACCGAGGACGCCTCTGACCGACCACTCCAGGGGGGCCGTACGAGTCAGCGGCTGTCGGACGCCTGGGACTGCTGCGAATGCCCCGCCGTCCGGCCGGATTCCAGCGAGGGAAGCCCGAAGAGCAGCGCGCCGACCAGTCCACAGGCGATGGTCAGCCCGATCAGCGTACGGCCGGCGAGCTGCGAGACGCTGGGGCGTTCGCGGGGCGGGGGAGTGACGTTGCTGCGGAAGTGATCGGCCTCGGCGACGAACGCGAAAGGGACGGCCTCTCGCCGGCGGAACATCAGGGCACTCTCCTTGACTGCTGATGACGGAACGCTGCTACCGGTACAGACGAGCGGAAGGCCACATCGGTGCCCGATTTCGCCGAAATAGCTGAAGATTGTCGATGCGCGAGGTGGTCTAGAGTGGGCGCCGCCCGAGCGAAGACGTTGGAAGGACCCTGTCGGTGACCGACACCCCCGCCGAGACCGCCACGCCCAGTTTCCGCAGCGATGTCACCGTTGAACTGGTGAAGCACACCGCCGGCGACTCCGACGTGCTGTGGGCCGCCCGAGTCTCCACGGCGGGCGAGCAGTCTCTGGAGGAGCTGCAGAGGGACCCGGAGCGCTCCAAGGGACTCATCAACTTCCTGATGCGGGACCGCCACGGCAGCCCCTTCGAGCACAACTCGATGACCTTCTTCATCAGCGCCCCGATCTTCGTCTTCCGTGAGTTCATGCGGCACCGCGTCGGCTGGTCGTACAACGAGGAGTCCGGCCGCTACCGCGAGCTGCAGCCGGTCTTCTACGTCCCCGGCGCGGACCGCAAGCTGGTCCAGGAGGGCCGCCCCGGCAAGTACGTCTTCGTCGAAGGCACATCGGAGCAGCAGAAGATCGTGACCGAGTCCATGGAGGACTCGTACCGCCGGTCGTACGAGACATACCAGGAGATGCTGGCCGCGGGCGTCGCCCGCGAGGTCGCGCGTGCCGTCCTCCCGGTGGGCCTGTTCTCCTCCATGTACGCCACCTGCAACGCCCGCTCACTGATGCACTTCCTCGGCCTCCGCACCCAGCACGAGCTGGCAGCGGTCCCGTCCTTCCCGCAGCGGGAGATCGAGATGGTCGGCGAGAAGATGGAAGCGCACTGGGCGAAGCTCATGCCGCTCACCTACGCAGCCTTCAACGCCAACGGCCGCGTCGCTCCGTAGGGCACAGATGTACGGCCAGCCCGATGAAGTGTCCGGATTGCGGCGTTTCGAGTACTTCATCTAGGCTGATCAAACGGACCCGGCACTGCTTGAACCCCCGAGCAGGCAGTGCCGGGCTCCGCTTGTCGGGTTGTACGTCACGTCCCCCCGAGGGGACACTGCGTACTGAGCAGCGAGTAGCGTGTTACCCATGGCTCCGATCTCCACTCCGCAGACCCCGTTCGGGCGGGTCCTCACCGCTATGGTCACGCCCTTCACGACGGACGGCGCACTCGACCTCGCCGGCGCCCAGCGACTGGCCACCCATCTGGTGGACGCAGGCAATGACGGCCTGATCATCAACGGCACCACCGGTGAGTCGCCGACCACCAGCGACGCGGAGAAAGACCAGCTCGTACGGGCTGTACTGGAAGCGGTCGGAGACCGGGCCCATGTCGTGGCCGGTATCGGCACCAACGACACCCGCCACAGCATCGAGCTCGCCCGCACAGCCGAACGCTCCGGAGCGCACGGCCTGCTGGCTGTGACGCCGTACTACAACAAGCCCCCCCAGGAGGGCCTGTTCCGGCACTTCTCGGCCATCGCGGATGCCACGGAACTGCCCGTGATGCTCTACGACATCCCAGGCCGCAGCGGCGTCCCGATCGACACCGAAACTCTCGTGCGCCTCGCCGAGCACCCGCGTATTGTCGCCAACAAGGACGCCAAGGGTGACCTGGGCCGCGCCAGCTGGGCCATCGCCCGTAGCGGTCTCGCCTGGTACTCCGGCGACGACATGCTCAACCTCCCGCTGCTTTCGGTCGGCGCAATCGGCTTTGTCTCCGTCGTCGGCCATGTCGTCACCCCGGAGCTCCGCGCCCTCCTCGACGCCCACCTCACCGGTGACGTCCAGAAGGCCACCGAGATCCACCAGCAGCTGCTTCCGGTGTTCACGGGCATGTTCCGTACGCAGGGTGTCATCACCACCAAGGCGGCACTGGCCCTCCAGGGCCTCCCGGCCGGACCGCTCCGGCTCCCCCTGGTGGAGCTCTCCCCAGAGGAAACCGCGCAGCTCAAGATCGACCTCGCTGCCGGTGGGGTACAGCTCTAAACACAGACTTCACAACTGAATACGCAGAGAAACCCGACCGAAACGGTCGGACCCAAGACAACAGCAAGTGCACGAATGTCATGTACGCCACGTGCCTCAGCGGTACGTGGCGTGCGTGGTGAGGAGAGTCTTTTGAGTCATCCGCATCCTGAACTCGGCGCCCCGCCGAAGCTGCCCAAGGGCGGCCTGCGCGTCACCCCGCTCGGCGGCCTCGGCGAGATCGGCCGCAATATGACGGTCTTCGAGTACGACGGCCGGCTGCTGATCGTCGACTGCGGCGTCCTCTTCCCCGAGGAGGAGCAGCCCGGTATCGACCTGATCCTGCCGGACTTCACCACCATCCGGGACCGTCTCGACGACGTCGAGGGCATCGTGCTCACGCACGGCCACGAGGACCACATCGGCGGCGTCCCGTTCCTGCTCCGGCTGAAGCCCGACATCCCGCTGATCGGCTCCAAGCTGACCCTCGCCCTGATCGAGGCGAAGCTCCAGGAGCACCGCATCCGCCCGTACACCCTCGAGGTGACGGAGGGCCACCGCGAGCGCATCGGCCCGTTCGACTGCGAGTTCGTCGCGGTCAACCACTCCATCCCGGACGCGCTGGCCGTCGCCATCCGCACTCCTGCGGGCATGGTGGTCCACACAGGCGACTTCAAGATGGACCAGCTCCCGCTGGACCGCCGCCTCACGGACCTCCCGACCTTCGCCAAGCTGGGCGAAGAGGGCATCGACCTGCTGCTCTCGGACTCCACCAACGCCGAGGTCCCGGGCTTCGTCCCGCCCGAGCGGGACATTTCCAACGTCCTGCGGACGGTGTTCGCGAACGCCCAGAAGCGCATCATCGTGGCGAGCTTCGCCAGCCACGTCCACCGCATCCAGCAGATCCTCGACGCGGCCCATGAGTACGGACGCCGCGTGGCATTCGTCGGGCGCTCCATGGTCCGCAACATGGGCATCGCCCGTGACCTGGGATATCTGAAGGTTCCGGCCGGCCTCGTCGTCGACGTCAAGACACTCGACGACCTTCCGGACGACGAGGTCGTACTCGTCTGCACGGGCTCTCAGGGCGAGCCGATGGCGGCGCTCTCCCGGATGGCCAACCGCGACCACCAGATCCGCATCGTCCCCGGCGACACGGTGATCCTGGCGTCGTCCCTCATCCCGGGTAACGAGAACGCGGTCTACCGCGTGATCAACGGCTTGACCAGGTGGGGCGCGGACGTCGTCCACAAGGGCAACGCCAAGGTCCATGTCTCGGGCCACGCCTCGGCCGGCGAGCTCCTGTACTTCTACAACATCTGCAAGCCGAAGAACCTGATGCCGGTCCACGGCGAATGGCGCCACCTCCGGGCCAATGCCGAACTCGGCGCACTGACGGGTGTGCCGAAGGACCGCATCGTCATCGCGGAGGACGGCGTCGTCGTCGACCTCGTCGATGGCAAGGCCAAGATCGTCGGCAAGGTCCAGGCGGGCTATGTGTATGTCGACGGCCTCTCGGTCGGCGATGTCACCGAGGCCTCTTTGAAGGACCGCCGCATTCTGGGAGACGAGGGCATCATCTCGGTCTTCATCGTGGTCGACAGCACCTCCGGCAAGATCGTCGGCGGCCCGCACATCCAGGCCCGGGGCTCCGGTATTGACGACTCGGTGTTCAGCGGCGTTGTGCCCAAGATCGAAGAGGCGCTCAACAAGTCCGCACAGGACGGCGTCGTAGAACCCCACCAGCTGCAGCAACTCGTCCGCCGCTCGGTGGGCAAGTGGGTCTCCGACACCTACCGCCGGCGCCCGATGATCCTCCCTGTCGTCGTCGAGGTCTGACGCGTCAACCACGGGGCGGGGCCCTCGATTTGCATCGGGACGCCCCGCTCCAGTACGTTTACGTCTCCACCTGAACGGGAACCAAACGCACTTGTGCGCTCGGTTGCAGTCCCCGAACTGGGCGGGAATTCCGACTCAGAATCTCTGATAAAGTCGGATCAGCCGAAAGGCAAAAGGCCCCCAACGGCCACTGGAAACGAATTCCGAACCGGAAACGGAACGGGAAAAGAATCTGGTAAGGTTGGAAACACCGAAGGGAAGCGCCCGGAGGACCCCATGAAAAGGGTCTGAAGGAAGCGTCCGTTCCTTGAGAACTCAACAGCGTGCCAAAAGTCAACGCCAGATATGTTGATACCCCGGCCTGTTTCGGCAGGTTCGAGGTTCCTTTGAAAGTCCTGCTGCTGCTCTGCAGTGGCAGGCAATGACACAGCGAGGACGCTGTGAACAGTCGGTCTTATTCCGACCGGCTGTTCCGCTCTAAGTGGTGTTGATCCCGCGCTTTTAATTAAGCACAGTCGGGAAGACATTCATGGAGAGTTTGATCCTGGCTCAGGACGAACGCTGGCGGCGTGCTTAACACATGCAAGTCGAACGATGAAGCCCTTCGGGGTGGATTAGTGGCGAACGGGTGAGTAACACGTGGGCAATCTGCCCTTCACTCTGGGACAAGCCCTGGAAACGGGGTCTAATACCGGATAACACTCCTCCCTGCATGGGGAGGGGTTGAAAGCTCCGGCGGTGAAGGATGAGCCCGCGGCCTATCAGCTTGTTGGTGGGGTGATGGCCTACCAAGGCGACGACGGGTAGCCGGCCTGAGAGGGCGACCGGCCACACTGGGACTGAGACACGGCCCAGACTCCTACGGGAGGCAGCAGTGGGGAATATTGCACAATGGGCGAAAGCCTGATGCAGCGACGCCGCGTGAGGGATGACGGCCTTCGGGTTGTAAACCTCTTTCAGCAGGGAAGAAGCGAAAGTGACGGTACCTGCAGAAGAAGCGCCGGCTAACTACGTGCCAGCAGCCGCGGTAATACGTAGGGCGCAAGCGTTGTCCGGAATTATTGGGCGTAAAGAGCTCGTAGGCGGCTTGTCACGTCGGATGTGAAAGCCCGGGGCTTAACCCCGGGTCTGCATTCGATACGGGCTAGCTAGAGTGTGGTAGGGGAGATCGGAATTCCTGGTGTAGCGGTGAAATGCGCAGATATCAGGAGGAACACCGGTGGCGAAGGCGGATCTCTGGGCCATTACTGACGCTGAGGAGCGAAAGCGTGGGGAGCGAACAGGATTAGATACCCTGGTAGTCCACGCCGTAAACGTTGGGAACTAGGTGTTGGCGACATTCCACGTCGTCGGTGCCGCAGCTAACGCATTAAGTTCCCCGCCTGGGGAGTACGGCCGCAAGGCTAAAACTCAAAGGAATTGACGGGGGCCCGCACAAGCAGCGGAGCATGTGGCTTAATTCGACGCAACGCGAAGAACCTTACCAAGGCTTGACATATACCGGAAAGCATCAGAGATGGTGCCCCCCTTGTGGTCGGTATACAGGTGGTGCATGGCTGTCGTCAGCTCGTGTCGTGAGATGTTGGGTTAAGTCCCGCAACGAGCGCAACCCTTGTTCTGTGTTGCCAGCATGCCCTTCGGGGTGATGGGGACTCACAGGAGACTGCCGGGGTCAACTCGGAGGAAGGTGGGGACGACGTCAAGTCATCATGCCCCTTATGTCTTGGGCTGCACACGTGCTACAATGGCCGGTACAATGAGCTGCGATGCCGCGAGGCGGAGCGAATCTCAAAAAGCCGGTCTCAGTTCGGATTGGGGTCTGCAACTCGACCCCATGAAGTCGGAGTTGCTAGTAATCGCAGATCAGCATTGCTGCGGTGAATACGTTCCCGGGCCTTGTACACACCGCCCGTCACGTCACGAAAGTCGGTAACACCCGAAGCCGGTGGCCCAACCCCTTGTGGGAGGGAGCTGTCGAAGGTGGGACTGGCGATTGGGACGAAGTCGTAACAAGGTAGCCGTACCGGAAGGTGCGGCTGGATCACCTCCTTTCTAAGGAGCACTTCTTACCGGGCTTGCCCGGTCAGAGGCCAGAACACCGGCGAATGTCCGGTGCTGGTTGCTCATGGGTGGAACGTTGACTATTCGGCACGGTTTGCTGGCTTCACTAGTACTGCTTCGGCGTGGAACGTGAGAGTTGGTGGGTCGTGCCGGGCGCGCTGTTGGGTATCTGAGGGTGCGAGCGTGAGCTCGCCCTTCGCGATGCCGGCCCCAGTGAACTCGCTCGTGAGAGCGGGGTGGTGGGTGGCTGGTCGTTGTTTGAGAACTGCACAGTGGACGCGAGCATCTGTGGCCAAGTTTTTAAGGGCGCACGGTGGATGCCTTGGCACCAGGAACCGATGAAGGACGTGGGAGGCCACGATAGTCCCCGGGGAGCCGTCAACCAGGCTTTGATCCGGGGGTTTCCGAATGGGGAAACCCGGCAGTCGTCATGGGCTGTCACCCACTGCTGAACACATAGGCAGTGTGGAGGGAACGAGGGGAAGTGAAACATCTCAGTACCCTCAGGAAGAGAAAACAACCGTGATTCCGGGAGTAGTGGCGAGCGAAACCGGATGAGGCCAAACCGTATGCGTGTGATACCCGGCAGGGGTTGCGCATACGGGGTTGTGGGATCGCACTTCAACAGTCTGCCGGCTGTTGGGCGAGTCAGAAACCGTTGATGTAGGCGAAGGACATGCGAAAGGTCCGGCGTAGAGGGTAAGACCCCCGTAGCTGAAACATCAGCGGCTTGCTTGTGCGACACCCAAGTAGCACGGGGCCCGAGAAATCCCGTGTGAATCTGGCGGGACCACCCGCTAAGCCTAAATATTCCCTGGTGACCGATAGCGGATAGTACCGTGAGGGAATGGTGAAAAGTACCGCGGGAGCGGAGTGAAATAGTACCTGAAACCGTGTGCCTACAAGCCGTGGGAGCGTCGCTGTGTGTGCTTGCACATGCAGTCGTGACTGCGTGCCTTTTGAAGAATGAGCCTGCGAGTTTGCGGTGTGTTGCGAGGTTAACCCGTGTGGGGAAGCCGTAGCGAAAGCGAGTCCGAACAGGGCGATTCAGTAGCGCGCTCAAGACCCGAAGCGGAGTGATCTAGCCATGGGCAGGTTGAAGCGGAGGTAAGACTTCGTGGAGGACCGAACCCACCAGGGTTGAAAACCTGGGGGATGACCTGTGGTTAGGGGTGAAAGGCCAATCAAACTCCGTGATAGCTGGTTCTCCCCGAAATGCATTTAGGTGCAGCGTCGTGTGTTTCTTGCCGGAGGTAGAGCACTGGATAGGCGATGGGCCCTACCGGGTTACTGACCTTAGCCAAACTCCGAATGCCGGTAAGTGAGAGCGCGGCAGTGAGACTGTGGGGGATAAGCTCCATGGTCGAGAGGGAAACAGCCCAGAGCATCGACTAAGGCCCCTAAGCGTACGCTAAGTGGGAAAGGATGTGGAGTCGCAGAGACAACCAGGAGGTTGGCTTAGAAGCAGCCACCCTTGAAAGAGTGCGTAATAGCTCACTGGTCAAGTGATTCCGCGCCGACAATGTAGCGGGGCTCAAGCGTACCGCCGAAGTCGTGTCATTGCAGCAATAGGGCCAACGCCCGCTGTGATGGGTAGGGGAGCGTCGTGTGCCGGGTGAAGCCGCCGCGTAAGCGAGTGGTGGACGGTTCACGAGTGAGAATGCAGGCATGAGTAGCGATACACACGTGAGAAACGTGTGCGCCGATTGACTAAGGGTTCCTGGGTCAAGCTGATCTGCCCAGGGTAAGTCGGGACCTAAGGCGAGGCCGACAGGCGTAGTCGATGGACAACCGGTTGATATTCCGGTACCCGCTTTGAAACGCCCAGTATCGAGCCCATTAATGCTAAGGCCGTGAAGCCGCCCTGATCTCTTCGGAGTTGAGGGGAGTGGTGGAGCCGCCGGCCCAAGGTGGTAGTAGGTAAGCGATGGGGTGACGCAGGAAGGTAGTCCAGCCCGGGCGGTGGTTGTCCCGGGGTAAGGGTGTAGGCCGTGTGATAGGCAAATCCGTCACACATTAAGGCTGAGACCTGATGCCGAGCCGATTGTGGTGAAGTGGATGATCCTATGCTGTCGAGAAAAGCCTCTAGCGAGTTTCATGGCGGCCCGTACCCTAAACCGACTCAGGTGGTCAGGTAGAGAATACCGAGGCGTTCGGGTGAACTATGGTTAAGGAACTCGGCAAAATGCCCCCGTAACTTCGGGAGAAGGGGGGCCATCACCGGTGACGGCATTTACTGCCAGAGCTGGGGGTGGCCGCAGAGACCAGCGAGAAGCGACTGTTTACTAAAAACACAGGTCCGTGCGAAGCCGTAAGGCGATGTATACGGACTGACGCCTGCCCGGTGCTGGAACGTTAAGGGGACCGGTTAGTCACATTTCGGTGTGGCGAAGCTGAGAACTTAAGCGCCAGTAAACGGCGGTGGTAACTATAACCATCCTAAGGTAGCGAAATTCCTTGTCGGGTAAGTTCCGACCTGCACGAATGGCGTAACGACTTCTCGACTGTCTCAACCATAGGCCCGGTGAAATTGCACTACGAGTAAAGATGCTCGTTTCGCGCAGCAGGACGGAAAGACCCCGGGACCTTTACTACAGTTTGATATTGGTGTTCGGTTCGGCTTGTGTAGGATAGGTGGGAGACTGTGAACTCTGGACGCCAGTTCAGGGGGAGTCATCGTTGAAATACCACTCTGGTCGTGCTGGATGTCTAACCTGGGTCCGTGATCCGGATCAGGGACAGTGTCTGATGGGTAGTTTAACTGGGGCGGTTGCCTCCCAAAGGGTAACGGAGGCGCCCAAAGGTTCCCTCAGCCTGGTTGGCAATCAGGTGTTGAGTGTAAGTGCACAAGGGAGCTTGACTGTGAGACCGACGGGTCGAGCAGGGACGAAAGTCGGGACTAGTGATCCGGCGGTGGCTTGTGGAAGCGCCGTCGCTCAACGGATAAAAGGTACCCCGGGGATAACAGGCTGATCTTCCCCAAGAGTCCATATCGACGGGATGGTTTGGCACCTCGATGTCGGCTCGTCGCATCCTGGGGCTGGAGTCGGTCCCAAGGGTTGGGCTGTTCGCCCATTAAAGCGGTACGCGAGCTGGGTTTAGAACGTCGTGAGACAGTTCGGTCCCTATCCGCTGCGCGCGCAGGAGTCTTGAGAAGGGCTGTCCCTAGTACGAGAGGACCGGGACGGACGAACCTCTGGTGTGCCAGTTGTCCTGCCAAGGGCATGGCTGGTTGGCTACGTTCGGAAAGGATAACCGCTGAAAGCATCTAAGCGGGAAGCCTGCTTCGAGATGAGGACTCCCACCCCCTTGAGGGGTTAAGGCTCCCAGTAGACGACTGGGTTGATAGGCCAGATGTGGAAGCCGGGCAACCGGTGAAGCTGACTGGTACTAATAGGCCGAGGGCTTGTCCTCAGTTGCTCGCGTCCACTGTGTTAGTTCTGAAGCAACGAACTGTCGAGTCCCCTGTGGGGATTCCGGGTCGTACATCTTCATAGAGTTTCGGTGGTCATAGCGTTAGGGAAACGCCCGGTTACATTCCGAACCCGGAAGCTAAGCCTTTCAGCGCCGATGGTACTGCAGGGGGGACCCTGTGGGAGAGTAGGACGCCGCCGAACAATATTTAGCCTCAGTCCCCGGACCTTGTCCGGGGACTGAGGCATTTTTGCGTTCAGGACCACTCCTGGGAGAGCACGACCGGTGCGGCGGCGACGGCGATCCTGGGTGTGCTCGGACCGGTCCGCAAGGGTACATGGGTGGCAGGAAACGTGGCAGCAGGGAAACGGTCGGCCCAGCGGAGTGGATGGTTCTGAGCAGCCGGGTGTTCGGGGTATGATCTACCTCGTTGCCGCAGGGCAGCAGGCCCCAATAGCTCAGTCGGTAGAGCGTCTCCATGGTAAGGAGAAGGTCTACGGTTCGATTCCGTATTGGGGCTCGGCAAAGAAGAAGGCCCCCGCCAAGTGGCGGGGGCCTTCTTCGTGTTCAGGCTGTGTGGGGCTCCGGGATGCGCATCGCGAGGATGGCCATGTCGTCGGAGGCGGGTTCGGCCGCGAAGCGCTCCACAGCGCGCAGGACGCGGGTGGCAACCGCTCCCGCTGTCAGGCCGGTGCAGGTCGTGAGGACGTCGATCAGACCGTCGTCGCCCAGCATGCGGGTGCCCTCGCGGCGTTCGGTGACGCCGTCCGTGACACAGAGCAGGACGTCGCCGGGGTCGAGGGTCACCATCTGCTCGTACAGCTCCAGGTCGTCCATCACACCGAGGAGGGGCTGCGGCTCCGCTGCCGGTTCCACGCTGCCGTCCTGACGCAGACGCAGCGGCAGCGGGTGGCCGGCGCAGACGACCTTGAGGACCGCGCTGCCGTCCTCCTGCGGCCACAACTCGCCGTACAGGAGCGTGAGGAAGCGGCTGCGAGCGCCTTCGTCGAGGATCGCCGCGTTCAGGCGTTCGAGGACCGCGGGGCCGCCGAAGCCCTCGCGGGCGAGCAGACGCAGTGCATGGCGGGCGAGGCCGGTCACAGCCGCGGCTTCCGGGCCCGTACCGCAGACGTCGCCGATGGCGAAGCCGTACGCGCCGTCTCGGATGGGGAAGAGGTCGTAGAAGTCGCCGCCGACCTCGTTGCCTTCGCCGGCCGCGCGGTAGATGACCTCGACCTCGACGCCGGGGATCTGGGGCAGCCCCGGCGGCAGCAGGCTGCGCTGCAGTGCCTGGCTGATGGCTGTGCGCTCGGAGTACAGCCGGGCGTTGTCGAGGGCGAGTGCCGCTCGCCGGGAGAGGTCCTCGGCGAGTTCCAGGATCTCCTGGCGGAAATGGTCGTCGGAGGGCTTGCCGAGGACCAGCATGCCGATGACACGGTTGCGGGCGACGAGCGGCAGGACGACCGTCTCGCCGCCGACCGCTGCGGCCGTGGCGCGTGTGGTGCCGATGCCGGAGGAGACCGGTGAAGTGGAGCCCAGGCCGAGTTCGCGCTTGGAGGTGCGCAGGGCCGCCTGTTGGGCGGCCTCGGCCGGAGCGGTCCAGACGCGGGCCCCTGGGGTGGGAACCGGGTCGGGCGGGTCGACTTTGGAGAGGAGGGCCTTGAGGCCGTCGATGCGGTCCTCGTCCTCGTGGAGTACGTAGCTGAGATACGGCTCCGAAGCCTGGTCGGCGATCGTGTAGACGGCGCACCAGGTGGCGAGGGTGGGGACCGTCATCTGGGCCATCAGCGCCAGGGTTTGGTCGCGGTCGAGTGTTCCGGCGAGCAGGTCGGAAGCCTCGACGAGGAAGGAGAGCGAGCCGCGGCGCAGGCGCTCCAGCTCGCCCAGGCGGGCCGATTCGACGGCCAGGGCGATGCGGTCGGCCGCGAACTGGAGGCGCAGGGCCTCCTCGTTGGAGTAGCGGCCCGCGGATTCGGCGGCGACGCCGAGGGAGCCGGTGAGGCGGCCCTCGACCTTCAGCGGGACGGTGACGACCGAGCGCATCCCGGTGGAGTTGAGCAGCGGGACGGCGCCGGGGACGGCGGTGAGGTCCTCGTGGACGGCGGGCATTCTGGCTGAGCCGTAGCGGCCGGTGCCGGCTTCGACCGGGACACGGGCGAAGCGCTGGCGAGCCGAGGGGAGGCCGGTGGTGGCACGTACTTCCAGCTCGGTCTCGTCATCGGTGGCCAGCAGCAGAAAGGCGGCGTCGCCGTCGAGCATGTCGCGGGCGCGCTCGACGGTGCGCTGGAGCAGGCCGTCGAGATCATCGGGGGCGGGAGAGCCGATGAAGACCTCGAAGGGATCGGTGGCGTGACTCTCGCCGCCCGTTTCGGTGACGGGGGCGCGCTGCGGGGTCTGGATGACGGCGCGTTCGTCGTCGCGTACGAGAAGGCAGACCGTGGAGGGCTCGCCGTTGGTGTCCCGTACCCGAAGGTGGGAGGCGTAGACGGGGACGACGCGGCCGTCGGTGCCGCGGATGCCGTAACTGCCTTCCCAGCGGGAGAGTTGGAGCGCCTCGACGATGCCGGTGCCGATGCCGGGGGTGTGCGGCCAGGCGGCGAAGTCGGTCAGCGGCTTGCCGATGACCTGCTCGGCGGCGTATCCGAAGAGGTGCTGGGCGTCCTCGTTCCAGACGGAGATCGAACCGCTGCGGTCGATCTGGGTGACGGCGACGCGTACGCGTTCGTCGGCCACCGGGAGCAGGGCGGTGGGCATGACCGGCCCGGCGGAGCGGGTGCCCACCGGGCGCTGGGGGAGGTCGAGTTGGAACCACACCTGTTTGTAGGTGGGGGTGTACTCGACGCCCCAGCGGGAGGCGAGGGCGGCGCACAGAAGGAGTCCCCGGCCGTTCTCGCGGTCGGGGCTGCCGAGTGACAGACCGGTGCCCTGGATCGGGATTTCGCGTTCGGGATAGCGGTCGGCGACTTCGACCCGTACGCCGTCCTCCGTACGCAGACAGAGAACGTCGGCCGAGGTGCCGGCGTGCACGACGGCATTGGTGACGAGCTCGCTGGTGAGGACGACCGCATCATCGACGACGTCGGCATATCCCCACCCCTGGAGGGTGTCGCGCACAAAGGCGCGGGCGGTCGCGACGGACCGTCCTACAGGGTCGAAGCTGGCAGCCGCCCGCGCGGTGATCACAGAACTCCTCGTACGCGTCTCGACGCCCGGCTCTGCCATGATCGGCCTGCCCCTCCCGGTGCCCGGTGGTAGTACTTGCGCCACCCCGCCCCCGCCGGGCGGACCGGAGCGGGTGGACAGCCGGATGCCAGGTTACTTACCTTCGCTGTCCGAGCGGATGCCGGTTACCGCTGTTTCCGCCCACCGAGGGCGGGGACGCTATGCGAAGCTGCCGAACTGTTATGGCCTGGTTCGGCCATGGTGAAACACTGGGCAGGCTTCCTGAGACAGCCCGGGCAGTACGGTCAACCCCTGCGGGAGGGACACGGTGGAGTCTGGCGTGGCGGCGCGTGGCAAAAACACGCGCGCGAAAGGCGGACGGGCCCGGAACAATGGGACAACCGAAGTGGACGCGGCAGCCCTGAACCGGCTGCTGGCGGCTTTGGTGTCGATGCGGGACGGGAACTTCCGCAGGCGCCTCACCGTGTCCGGCGACGGCGTTATGTCCGAAATCGCGGCCGTATTCAACGAGGTCGCCGACCGCAACCTCCACCTCACGGGTGAGCTCGCGCGTGTACGCAGGATGGTCGGGCGCGAGGGGAAGCTGACCGAGCGGCTGGAGACGGGGGCCTGTGAGGGCTCCTGGGCGGCCGCGATCGACGCCTCCAACGCCCTGGTGGACGATCTGGCGCGGCCGGTGTCCGAGGTGGGGCGGGTGCTCTCGGCGGTCGCTGAGGGCGACCTGGAGCAGCGTATGGAGCTGCGCTCGCACGCCGTGGACAGGGCGGACGGGTCCGACGGGTCCCTACGGCCGCTGCGCGGTGAGTTCCTGAAGGTCGCGCGGACCGTCAACAACCTGGTCGACCAGCTGTCGGCGTTCACCGACGAGGTGACACGGGTGGCGCTGGAGGTCGGTACCGAGGGCAAACTCGGCGGCCAGGCCCAGGTGCGCGGAATGTCCGGTTCGTGGAAGGATCTCACGGATTCGGTCAACACCATGGCGTACCGGTTGACCGCACAGGTGCGTGACATTGCTCTCGTCACCACGGCGGTAGCCAAGGGCGATCTGTCGCGCAAGGTCACCGTCCATGTGGCCGGCGAGATGCTCCAGCTGAAGAACACCGTCAACACGATGGTCGACCAGCTGTCCTCTTTCTCCTCCGAGGTGACCCGGGTCGCCCGGGAGGTCGGCACGGAGGGCGAGCTCGGTGGCCAGGCGGCGGTGCCCGGTGTGGCGGGCGTGTGGAAAGACCTCACCGATTCGGTGAACACGATGGCCGGAAACCTCACCTCCCAGGTGCGGGGTATCGCCGAGGTGACCACGGCGGTCGCCAACGGCGATCTGTCGCAGAAGGTCACGGTCAGCGCGCGCGGTGAGGTGGCTCAACTCGCCGAGACGATCAACCAGATGACCGAGACGCTGCGTACGTTCGCGGACGAGGTCACCCGGGTGGCGAGCGAGGTCGGGGCCGAGGGTCTGCTCGGCGGGCAGGCGCAGGTGCCGGGCGCCGCCGGGACCTGGAAGGACCTGACCGACTCGGTGAACACCGTCTTCCGCAATCTGACCACTCAGGTGCGGGACATCGCGCAGGTGACGACGGCGGTGGCGAACGGTGATCTGTCGCAGAAGGTCACGGTCGATGTCGCGGGCGAGATGCTCGAGCTGAAGAACACCGTCAACACGATGGTGGACCAGCTGCAGTCCTTCGGTTCCCAGGTGACGCGGGTGGCCCGGGAGGTCGGCGTCGAGGGCCGGCTGGGCGGGCAGGCCGAGGTGCCGGGTGCGGCGGGGACGTGGAAGGACCTGACCGACTCGGTGAACACCGCGTTCCGCAACCTCACCGGTCAGGTGCGGGACATCGCGCAGGTGACGACGGCGGTCGCCAATGGTGATCTGTCGCAGAAGGTCACGGTCGATGTCGCGGGCGAGATGCTCGAGCTGAAGAACACCGTCAACACGATGGTGGCGCAGCTGTCCTCGTTCGCCGATCAGGTCACGCGGATGGCGCGGGACGTGGGTACGGAGGGCCGCCTCGGCGGTCAGGCGCGCGTCGACGGCGTCAGTGGTACGTGGAAGGAACTCACCGACTCCGTCAACTTCATGGCGGGGAACCTGACTTCGCAGGTGCGGCAGATCGCCCAGGTGACGACTGCCGTGGCCCGCGGTGATCTGTCGCAGAAGATCGACGTGGATGCGCGCGGCGAGATCCTGGAACTGAAGAACACCATCAACACGATGGTCGACCAGCTCTCCGCGTTCGCCGAGCAGGTGACCCGGGTGGCCCGTGAGGTGGGCACGGACGGCCGACTCGGCGGCCAGGCGCAGGTGCCCGGCGTCGCCGGAGTGTGGCGCGATCTGACCGACTCCGTGAACGGAATGGCCGAGAACCTCACCGGCCAGGTCCGTAATATCGCGCAGGTCGCCACTGCCGTGGCCCGCGGTGATCTGTCGCAGAAGATCGACGTGGATGCGCGCGGCGAGATCCTGGAGCTGAAGAACACCCTCAACACGATGGTGGACCAGCTCTCGAACTTCGCGGAGCAGGTGACCCGGGTGGCCCGCGAGGTGGGCACCGAGGGCATCCTCGGAGGCCAGGCCGAGGTGCAGGGTGTCTCCGGCACCTGGAAGGACCTCACGCAGTCCGTCAACTTCATGGCCAACAACCTGACTTCGCAGGTGCGCAATATCGCCGAGGTGACCACCGCGGTGGCGAAGGGCGACCTGTCGAAGAAGATCACCGTCGATGCCAAGGGCGAGATCCTCGAGCTGGTGACGACGGTCAATACGATGGTCGACCAGCTGCTGGACTTCGCCGACGAGGTGACCAGGGTCGCCCGTGAGGTGGGTACGGAAGGTGTGCTGGGCGGTCAGGCGCGGGTGCGAGGTGTCACCGGCATCTGGAAGGACCTCAGCGACAACGTCAACCTGATGGCCAACAACCTGACCAATCAGGTGCGGAACATCTCGCGGGTCTCCGCGGCGGTCGCCAACGGTGATCTGACGAAGAAGGTGACGGTCGAGGCGAGCGGCGAGGTCGCCGAGCTCGCCGACACCGTCAACACCATGGTGACGACGCTGTCGTCGTTCGCCGACGAGGTGACCCGGGTGGCCCGCGAGGTGGGCACCGAGGGCGAACTGGGCGGCCAGGCCCATGTGCCGGGCGTCTCCGGAACCTGGAGGGACCTCACCGAGTCCGTGAACTCGATGGCGTCCAATCTGACCGGCCAGGTGCGGCAGATCGCCACGGTCACCACCGCCATCGCCAAGGGCGACCTCACCAGGAAGATCGACATCGATGCGCGGGGCGAGATCCTGGAGCTGAAGACCACCATCAACACCATGGTCGACCAGCTGTCCTCGTTCGCCGAGGAGGTCACCCGGGTGGCCCGTGAGGTGGGTACGGACGGGCAGCTCGGCGGTCAGGCGCGGGTGCGGGACGTCGACGGCACCTGGCGCGACCTCACCGAATCGGTGAACGAGATGGCCGGGAACCTCACTCGCCAGGTGCGTGCGATCGCGGCCGTCGCGACCGCGGTGACCCGCGGCGATCTGAACCTCAAGATCGATGTGGACGCGGCGGGCGAGATCCAGGTTCTGCAGGACAACATCAACACGATGATCGCGAACCTCCGCGACACCACCCTCGCCAATGAGGAACAGGACTGGCTCAAGGGCAACCTGGCCCGTATCTCGGGTCTGATGCAGGGCAGGCGCGACCTGGACGACGTGGCTTCGCTGATCATGAGCGAGCTCACGCCGGTCGTCTCGGCGCAGCACGGCGCGTTCTTCCTGGCGATGGCGACGGGCAGCGGCGCGGATGTGTCGGTCGCCAGGGAGATGTCGTACGAGCTGTGCATGCGCGGCAGTTACGGCTACTCCGCGGGTCTGATGCCCACGTCGTTCCGTCCGGGCGAGACCCTCATCGGCACCGCCGCCGAGGAGAAGCGGACCATCCAGGTCAATGTGCCGCCGGGCTATCTGAGGATCTCCTCGGGGCTCGGTGAGGCCTCGCCGGCGTATGTGATCGTGCTGCCGGTGCTGTTCGAGGGGAAGGTCCTCGGTGTGATCGAGCTGGCGTCGTTCCAGCCCTTCACGCAGATCCAGCGGGACTTCCTGAATCAGATCGCCGAGATGATCGCGACAAGCGTCAACACCATCAGCGTCAATACGAAGACCGAGGTGCTGCTCAAGCAGTCGCAGGAGCTGACCGAGCAGCTGCGTGAGCGCTCCGCGGAGCTGGAGAACCGGCAGAAGGCACTGCAGGCATCCAACGCCGAGCTGGAGGAGAAGGCCGAGCTGCTGGCTCAGCAGAACCGTGACATCGAGGTGAAGAACACCGAGATCGAAGAGGCCAGGCAGGTGCTGGAGGAGCGCGCCGAGCAGCTCGCGGTCTCGATGCGCTACAAGTCGGAGTTCCTGGCGAACATGTCGCACGAGCTGCGTACGCCGCTCAACTCCCTTCTGATCCTTGCCAAGTTGCTCGCCGATAACGCCGAAGGCAACCTCTCGCCGAAGCAGGTGGAGTTCGCCGAGACGATCCATGGCGCGGGCTCCGATCTGCTGCAGCTGATCAACGACATCCTCGATCTGTCGAAGGTCGAGGCGGGCAAGATGGACGTCAGCCCGACCCGAATCGCGCTGGTGCAGCTTGTCGACTATGTGGAGGCGACGTTCCGGCCGTTGACCGCGGAGAAGGGTCTCGACTTCTCCGTACGGGTGTCGCCGGAGCTGCCCGCGACGCTGCACACCGACGAGCAGCGGCTGCTGCAGGTGCTGCGCAACCTCCTGTCCAACGCGGTGAAGTTCACCGACAGTGGCGCGGTGGAGCTGGTGATCCGGCCGGCGAGCGCGGATGTGCCGCAGTCGATCCGCGAACAGCTGCTGGAGGCCGGTTCGCTGCGGGACGCGGACGGCGATCTGATCGCTTTCTCGGTCACCGACACCGGTATCGGCATCGCGGCGGGCAAGATGCGCGTGATCTTCGAGGCGTTCAAGCAGGCCGACGGCACGACGAGCCGTAAGTACGGCGGTACGGGCCTGGGTCTGTCGATCAGCCGCGAGATCGCGCGGCTGCTCGGCGGCGAGATCCATGCGGCGAGCGAACCGGGCCGCGGCTCGACGTTCACCCTTTATCTGCCTCTTCACCCGAGCGAACTGCCGCCGCAGGGTTACCCCCAGCTCGCCCCCGGCGCCGTCGCCCCGCAGGGCGCCGCCGACGACGGTGTGGAGGACTTGGGCCGGCAGGCGCAGCCGGCCGCGTCCGCCGACGCCCATGCCGGCCCGGCGGCGCTGTTCCGGCGCCGCCGCAAGGCGCTGGGCGCCGTGGACCAGCGGTCGGCGCTGCCCGGCCAGCCGGGTGGGCCCGCGGCGGGTCAGGAGCAGTGGGCGGCGAACGGCAGCCAGGAGACTCCGGATCCGCGGCGGACCTTCACCTTCGACGGCGAGAAGGTGCTGATCGTCGATGACGACATCCGCAATGTCTTCGCGCTCACCAGCGTGCTGGAGCAGCATGGGCTGTCGGTGCTGTACGCGGAGAACGGCCGAGAGGGCATCGAAGTGCTGGAGCAGCATGACGATGTGACGGTCGTACTGATGGACATCATGATGCCGGAGATGGACGGGTACGCGACGACGACGGCGATCCGCAGGATGCCGCAGTTCGCCGGTCTGCCGATCATCGCGCTCACCGCGAAGGCGATGAAGGGCGACCGGGAGAAGGCCATCGAGTCGGGTGCTTCCGACTATGTCACCAAGCCGGTGGATCCCGACCATTTGCTCTCGGTGATGGAGCAGTGGATGCGCGGGGAGTGATCGATGACCGCACGATTCCCGGCGAGTTGCTGACTGACTGTGGCCGAAGGCGTGTGAGACGGCGGTATTCGGGGAACCTTCTGGTCTCCCGCTGCGTTTCTGCTACGTGCACAGTGACATCGCGGTGACAGGGTGTGGCGACAGGCGGGGTGCGGCTACCATGACCGGCACAAGGACGGGCGACGCAAGGGAGTCGTCCCCTGGGGCGGCGCCCGGTGCACATCCGGGGCGAGGAGGGCGGGCCATGGTGCAGAAGGCCAAGATCCTCCTGGTCGATGACCGGCCGGAGAATCTGCTGGCGCTGGAGGCCATCCTCTCTGCGCTCGATCAGACACTGGTGCGGGCATCGTCAGGGGAGGAAGCGCTCAAAGCGCTGCTGACGGACGACTTTGCGGTCATTCTGCTGGATGTCCAGATGCCGGGCATGGACGGATTCGAGACGGCCGCGCACATCAAGCGGCGCGAGCGGACCCGGGACATCCCGATCATCTTTCTCACCGCGATCAACCACGGCCCGCACCACACCTTCCGGGGTTATGCCGCGGGCGCGGTCGACTACATCTCCAAGCCGTTCGACCCGTGGGTGCTGCGGGCGAAGGTCTCGGTCTTCGTCGAGCTCTATATGAAGAACTGCCAACTGCGTGAGCAGGCCGCGCTGCTGCGGCTGCAGCTGGAGGGCGGCGGCCAGGCGAGTCCGGGCGACACCAAGGAGCCGGCAGGCCTTCTCGCTGAGCTTTCCGCACGGCTTGCGGCAGTTGAGGAGCAGGCGGAAGCGCTGTCCAAGCAGCTCGACGACGACTCGGCGGACGCCGCGGCCGTCGCAACCGCGGCCCATCTCGAACGCAAACTGACCGGTCTCCGCCGGGCGCTGGACGCGCTGGAGCCCGGCACCGGCGGCGGCGCGCCGACACTCCCCTCGCAGAACTGAACGGCTGCCCCATCCTTGAGGGGGCGTCAGCTTCACGCCTCCATCCGGGCGACACGAACGGGTGAAGCAGTAGGCACACGTGTCCCCTGCCGTCGACACCGGTAACCTCACCACCATGGCCTCACGTACGTCCGGCAAGGGTTCCCAGGGCGCGGCGGGCACCGCGAAGCCGCGCGCCGGCCGTACGACCGGCGCCGCGAAGAAGGCGGCGCCCGCCAAGAAGTCCGCCGCGAAGAAGAGCGCGCCCGCGAAGAAGGCGCCCGCCAAAAAGGCAGCGACCAAGAAAGCTGCTGCGCCGAAGCCGGCACCGTCCCCCACGGGGGGCGTGTACCGGCTCGCGCGCGCTCTCTGGCTCGGCCTCGCACACGCGGTGGGGGCGATGTTCCGCGGCATAGGGCGCGGCGCGAAAGGACTCGACCCGGCGCACCGCAAGGACGGTCTGGCGCTGCTGCTCCTCGGTCTGGCGCTGATCGTCGCCGCCGGCACCTGGTCCAATCTGAGCGGTCCGGTCGGCGACCTCGTCGAGATGCTGGTGACCGGCGCCTTCGGTCGGCTCGATCTGCTCGTGCCGATACTGCTGACCGCCATCGCCGTGCGCCTGATCCTCTATCCCGAGAAGCCCGAGGCCAACGGCCGGATCGTCATCGGACTGTCCGCACTGGTCATCGGCGTCCTCGGCCAGGTCCATATCGCCTGCGGCTCACCGGGCCGCGAGGACGGCACCGAGGCGATGCAGGACGCGGGCGGGCTCATCGGCTGGGCCGCCTCCAAGCCGCTGATCTTCACCATGGGCGAGGTACTGGCCGTACCGCTGCTCGTGCTGCTCACGCTCTTCGGGCTGCTCGTGGTCACCGCGACGCCCGTCAACGCCGTTCCGCAGCGGCTGCGGCTGCTCGGTTCCAGGCTGGGTATCGCCGAACCGCCGTACGACGCCGGGGCCGAGACCACGGACGACGACGAGCGGTACGAGGACCGGTGGCGCGATGCCGTGCCCGCCCGTGGGCGCCGCTCGTCCGCGCGCCGGAGCGAGGAGTCGGCGGAGTTCGACGCGGACCATGCGGAGGAGGAGGCGTTCGCCAAGCGCCGGCGGCCGCGCAGGGTCTCTGTGCAGCCTGCCCTGAACCGTCCGATGGATGCCGTGGACGTGGCCGCGGCGGCGGCCGCGGCACTCGACGGGGCCGTACTGAACGGCATGCCGCCCTCGCCGCTCGTCGCCGATCTCACCCGGGATGTCACCGCCGAACGACAGCGGGCCGCCACCCCCGTACCGAACGCGCGCGAGCCCGAACAGCCGGAGCCGAAGGAGCGCGAGCAGCGGGACCGCGGGTCGAAGTCGTCCGTTCCGGACCTGACCAAGCCCGCGCCCGACGAGTCCCACCCCCTGCCGCCGCGCGCCGAGCAGCTGCAGCTCGCCGGCGACATCACTTACGCGCTGCCCTCCCTCGACCTGCTGGAGCGGGGTGGCCCCGGCAAGACGCGCAGCGCCGCCAATGACGCGGTCGTCGCCTCGCTCAGCAATGTCTTCATGGAGTTCAAGGTCGACGCGGCTGTCACCGGCTTCACCCGCGGCCCGACGGTCACCCGGTACGAGGTGGAGCTGGGCCCGGCCGTGAAGGTCGAGCGGATCACCGCGCTCACCAAGAACATCGCGTACGCCGTCGCCAGCCCGGACGTACGGATCATCTCCCCGATCCCCGGCAAGTCCGCGGTCGGTATCGAGATCCCGAACTCCGACCGCGAGATGGTCAACCTCGGCGACGTACTGCGTCTCGCGGACGCCGCAGGGGACGAGCACCCGATGCTGGTCGCACTCGGCAAGGACGTCGAGGGCGGCTATGTGATGGCCAACCTCGCGAAGATGCCGCACATGCTGGTCGCGGGCGCGACCGGCTCCGGAAAGTCGTCCTGTATCAACTGCCTGATCACCTCGGTGATGGTGCGGGCGACGCCGGAGGACGTACGGATGGTGCTCGTCGACCCCAAGCGGGTCGAGCTCACCGCGTACGAGGGCATTCCGCACCTGATCACCCCGATCATCACCAACCCCAAGCGGGCCGCGGAGGCCCTGCAGTGGGTGGTACGAGAGATGGATCTGCGCTACGACGACCTCGCGGCGTACGGCTACCGGCACATCGACGACTTCAACCAGGCCATCAGGAACGGCAAGGTCAAACCGCCGGAGGGCAGTGAGCGCGAGCTCACCCCGTACCCGTATCTGCTGGTGATCGTCGACGAGCTCGCGGATCTGATGATGGTCGCGCCGCGCGATGTCGAGGACGCCATCGTCCGTATCACCCAGCTGGCGCGCGCGGCCGGCATCCATCTGGTACTGGCGACCCAGCGGCCGTCGGTCGATGTCGTCACCGGTCTGATCAAGGCGAATGTGCCCTCGCGACTCGCCTTCGCGACCTCCTCGCTCGCCGACAGCCGGGTCATCCTGGACCAGCCGGGCGCGGAGAAGCTGATCGGCAAGGGCGACGGGCTCTTCCTCCCGATGGGTGCCAACAAGCCCACCCGTATGCAGGGCGCCTTCGTGACCGAGGACGAAGTCGCGGCGGTGGTGCAGCACTGCAAGGATCAGATGGCGCCGGTCTTCCGCGAGGACGTGGTGGTCGGGACGAAGCAGAAGAAGGAGATCGACGAGGACATCGGCGACGACCTCGATCTGCTCTGCCAGGCCGCCGAGCTGGTCGTATCCACCCAGTTCGGGTCGACCTCAATGCTTCAGCGGAAGCTGCGTGTCGGCTTCGCGAAGGCGGGCAGACTGATGGATCTAATGGAGTCACGGAGCATCGTCGGGCCGAGCGAGGGCTCGAAGGCACGCGATGTTCTGGTGAAACCGGACGAACTGGATGGAGTGCTCGCCGTGATACGCGGGGAGTCTGACTCTTAGATTCTTAAGGGTCCGGAGAGCAACCGTTTCCCCCACTCGTACGTCAAGTTGGAGGGAGGGACAGACAGATGTCCCACCATCACGGATGTCCGGCCATTCTGATGGCGTACAAAGTCCCTCCGCCCGGTTGCCCCACCCTTTCGTACCACCCATAGACTGAACCTCCAGCAGGTGGTTACACGCTCGAAAGGCGCCCCCGTGTCCATCGGCAACTCCCCCGAAGACGACCGGCCTTCAATCGAAGACGACCGGCCTTCGACCGACGACGAACGGCCTTCGATCGGTCGAGCGCTCCAGCAGGCCCGCATTGACGCAGGTCTGACCGTTGACGAGGTCACGACCTCCACCCGGGTGCGCATTCCCATCGTGCACGGGATCGAAGAGGACGACTTCTCCCGCTGCGGCGGCGATGTCTACGCCCGCGGGCATATCCGCTCGCTGGCGCGTGCCGTCGGGCTCGACCCCGATCCGCTCGTCGCGCAGTACGACGCGGAGCACGGCGGACGGCCTGCGCCGACGCCTGCCGCGCCGCTCTTCGAGGCCGAACGCATCCGCCCGGAACGGCGCCGCCCCAACTGGACCGCGGCCATGGTCGCCGCGATCGTCGCCGTGATCGGCTTTGTCGCGTTCACGCTCTTCAACGGCGCAGACAACGGCAGCAAGGGCAACCACGTCGCGGAGGGCCCGGCGCCCGAGCAGAAGCCCAGCCCGCCGCGGCCGTCCACGAGCAAGCCCGCCGACCCCAAGCCCGACCCCTCGGACAGCGCCATCGCTGCGGTGCCGAAGGACAAGGTGACGGTGAAGCTCTCCGTCCTGGACGACAAGAGCTGGATCTCCGCCAAGTCGCACAACGGCAAGCTGCTCTTCGACGGGACGCTGCTCAAGGGCGAGTCCAAGACCTTCCAGGACGACGAGCGGGTCGATCTCATCCTCGGGAACGCCGGGGCGATCGAGCTGTTCGTGAACGGCAAGAAGGTCGAGGACCAGTTCGAGACCGGTCGGGTCGAGCGGCTGTCGTACACGAAGGGCGACCCCGAGGGCGGCTAGCAGGCCGCTGCTGAAGGGCGCCCCGGAGGCGTCCGGAGGGCCGACAGCCCTCGGGGCCAGGGCGTGGGTCAGGACAAAGTAGTCTTGAGCCCATGCCCGAACGCCGTACCGTCGCCCTTGTCACTCTCGGCTGCGCCCGTAACGAGGTGGACTCGGAGGAGCTCGCAGGCCGCTTGGCAGCGGACGGCTGGGAGCTCGTCGAGGAAGCCTCCGACGCGGATGTCGCAGTCGTCAACACCTGCGGATTCGTCGAGGCCGCCAAAAAGGACTCCGTCGACGCCCTGCTGGAAGCCAACGATCTGAAGGACCACGGCAAGACCCAGGCCGTGGTCGCCGTCGGCTGCATGGCCGAGCGGTACGGCAAGGAGCTCGCCGAGGCGCTGCCCGAGGCGGACGGAGTGCTCGGCTTCGACGACTACGCCGATATCTCCGACCGACTGCAGACCATCCTCAATGGCGGAATCCACGCCTCCCACACCCCGCGCGACCGGCGGAAGCTGCTTCCGCTGAGCCCGGTCGAGCGGCAGGACGCCACCGATGTGGCGCTGCCCGGGCACGGTGAGGTCGCGCCGGCCCCGGAGGACCTTCCCGAAGGTGTCGCTCCGGTGTCCGGGCCGCGTGCGCCGCTCCGGCGCCGCCTGGGCACCAGTCCTGTCGCCTCGGTGAAGCTTGCGTCCGGCTGCGACCGGCGCTGCTCCTTCTGCGCCATCCCGTCCTTCCGCGGCTCCTTCATCTCGCGCCGGCCCAGCGATGTGCTCGGCGAGACGCGCTGGCTGGCCGAGCAGGGCGTGAAGGAGATCATGCTGGTCTCGGAGAACAACACCTCGTACGGCAAGGACCTCGGCGACATCCGTCTGCTGGAGACTCTGCTTCCGGAGCTTTCCGAGGTGGACGGGATCGAGCGGGTGCGGGTCAGCTATCTGCAGCCCGCCGAGATGCGGCCCGGACTGATCGACGTCCTCACCTCGACGCCGAAGATCGCGCCGTACTTCGACCTCTCCTTCCAGCACTCGGCGCCGGGCGTGCTGCGCGCGATGCGGCGCTTCGGTGACACCGAGCGATTCCTGGAGCTGCTGGAGACCGTCCGCGGCAAGGCTCCGCAGGCGGGTGTGCGGTCCAACTTCATCGTCGGCTTCCCCGGCGAGACCGAGGCGGACTTCGCCGAGCTGGAACGCTTCCTCACCGGGGCGCGGCTCGATGCCATCGGCGTCTTCGGCTACTCCGACGAGGACGGCACCGAAGCCGTCTCGTACGACAACAAGCTCGACGCGGACGTCATCGCGGAGCGGCTCGAGCACCTCTCCCGGCTCGCGGAGGAGCTGACCGCCCAGCGCGCCGAGGAGCGGCTCGGCGAGAGCCTCGAAGTGCTGGTCGAGTCGGTGGACGGCGAGGACGGTGCGGTGGGCCGCGCTGCGCACCAGGCGCCGGAGACGGACGGTCAGGTGATCTTCACCACGAGTCGTGGGCTTGTCCCCGGCCGTATGGTCGAGGCGAAGGTCATGGGTACGGAAGGCGTCGACCTGGTGGCCGAGTGTCTTGACGAGGAGGCGGGCAGATGACCGGAGTGCCGGCATCCGCGGGCGGCACCGGTAGGGCGCCCGGCGGCAAGCTGGGCGCTGCGGCCGTCAATCAGGCCAGCCTGTGGAACATCGCCAACATCCTCACCATGGTGCGGCTGGTGCTCGTGCCCGGCTTCGTCATGCTGATGCTGCAGGACGGCGGCTACGACCCGGCCTGGCGTGCCTGGGCGTGGGCGGCGTTCGCCGTCGCCATGATCACCGACATCTTCGACGGCCATCTGGCACGTACGTACAACCTGGTCACCGACTTCGGGAAGATCGCCGATCCGATCGCCGACAAGGCGATCATGGCCGCCGGGCTGATCTGCCTGTCGGCGCTCGGGGATCTGCCGTGGTGGGTGACCGGCGTCATTCTCTTCCGTGAGCTCGGGATCACGCTGATGCGGTTCTGGGTTATCCGGCACGGGATCATTCCGGCCAGCCGCGGCGGCAAGATGAAGACGCTCGCGCAGGGCACGGCGGTGGGGATGTACGTCCTCGCGCTGACCGGGCCGCTCGCCACCCTGCGCTTCTGGGTGATGGCGCTCGCCGTCCTGCTGACGGTGGTCACCGGCCTCGACTATGTGCGACAGGCGATTGTGCTGAGGCGCCGGGGGCTCGCCGCGGAGCGCACCGCTGCAGGGGACGCGGCGGCGGAGGAAGCGCGGGACGCACGGTGAAGACGGCGGCTCGGGTGCTGGCTCTGCTCGCGGAGCGTGGCGAGACGCTGGCCGTCGCCGAGTCGCTGACCGGCGGCCTGGTGGCCGCCGAGATCACCTCCGTACCGGGTGCCTCGAAGTCCTTCCGCGGATCTGTCACGGCGTACGCAACCACTCTCAAGAGGGAAGTTCTGCGGGTCGACGGGGCCCTCCTGGCGGAGCGCGGCGCGGTGGATCCCGAGGTCGCACGGCAGATGGCGGCCGGGGTACGGGAGGTGCTGGGCGCCGGCTGGGGGATCGCGACCACGGGTGTAGCGGGGCCGGATCCACAGGACGGACAGCCCGTCGGGACGGTCTATGTGGCCGTTGCGGGGCCGAATGGCATGGCGAAAGTCGCCGCACTGCGGTTGAACGGTGACCGGGCGGAAATCCGTAGAGAGTGTGTACGGAGCGTGCTCGAGCTGCTCTCCGGCGAACTGCAAGAAAATGCGCGGACACAGGATACGGAACAGAACGGGGGGACTTGATGTTTGCAGCCCTGAGTGAACACGACATCGCTCCCCGCACGGCCGCGGCACGAGGCGGTACGGTGGGGCGTGAAGGATGCGGCTACGCGGTCCGAGGAGGGAGCCACCGATGATTCTGCTCCGTCGCCTGCTGGGTGACGTGCTGCGTCGGCAGCGCCAGCGCCAGGGCCGTACTCTGCGCGAAGTCTCCTCGTCCGCCCGAGTATCTCTCGGCTATCTCTCCGAGGTGGAACGGGGGCAGAAGGAGGCTTCCTCCGAGCTGCTCTCCGCGATCTGCGACGCGCTTGACGTACGGATGTCCGAGCTCATGCGCGAAGTGAGCGACGAGCTGTCACTGGCCGAACTGGCCGAGTCGGCAGCGGCGAGCGAACGGGTGCCTGCGCCAGTACGCCCGATGCTCAATTCCGTCTCCGTGACGTCGGTGGCGGGTGTGCCGACGGAGCGGGTGACCATCAAGGCGCCTGCGGAGGCGGTCGACGTCGTCGCCGCCTGAATCCGTACGGCTTGGTTTACAGCTGGGCCCCGACTGGTACTCGAGTGCTGGTCGGGGCTTTCGCTTTCCCCGGATGCCCGTTTTTGGGTGTTTGTGTAATCGTGGATGGTGTCTGCGGAGCCAGTAGCTGTGTACCGAGTGGAGGACATGGATGTCTGTCGTGAAGAGCCCTCTGTCCGAGGTGGACCTCAAGACGGTCGGCAACGCCCTGCGTGGAGCGCTCGTGGACCTGGTGGATCTCTCGCTGGTGGCGAAGCAGGTCCACTGGAATGTGGTCGGCCCACGCTTCAGGTCTATCCATCTGCAGCTCGACGAGGTCGTGGCTACGGCGCGGCTGCACTCCGACACGGTGGCCGAGCGGGCGTCGGCTGTCGGGGTGCCGCCGGACGGGCGGGCCGCGACGGTGGCGGCGCAGAGCGCGATCGGCGCGGTGCCTGAGGGATGGGTCAAGGACACGGACGCCGTACAGGTCCTGGTGGATGCGCTGGGCGCGGTGATCGGGCGGATGCGGGAGCGGATCGTGGCGACGGCGGACCCGGATCCGGTGACCCAGGACATTCTGATCGGGCTCACGGCAGACCTGGAGAAGCACGCGTGGATGTTCCAGGCGGAGAGCGCGTAGGCGTATGCGCCGTGGCCGGGCTGCCGGGCTCGGCCTCGGCGGCCGCGCCGGGGGCGCGGCGGCAAACGCCTTCCAGGCACTGCGGACTTCGGCTTGTCGTCGCACTCTGGAGTGATGGGAAGTGAGGGGACCAGCGCTCCGCGCGCCGCGTTGTCCACCCGTGCGCCCTCCCGCCGGGTGATCGCGCCGGTCTAGCGTGGGCCGGAGGAGGCAGCCATGGCAGTACGCGGGGTGGTCCTCGTGCCGGTGGTCGCTCTCGGGCTCGTGGTCGGCGGGCTGTGGTGGTGGGCCGTGCTGCGGCTGGTGCTCATACCGCAGCAGGCGGGGCTCGTCGAGGGTGCGATGGCGGCGGGCGGGTGGGGGCTGAGTCTGCTGCCGGTGCATGTGACGGCTTCCCGCGAGATCACCAGGGCATCGCCACGCCGCCGTTCGGGCGGAGAATCTGGCCCGTCGTGAAGGATGATGCGTCGGACGCCAGATGAAGGACCGTATGGGCGATGTCCTGCGGCTCGCCGACTCGGCGCAGTGGGGACATCCGGACCATGGTCGCCTCGGCCTTGAGCTGGAGCGCCTCGTCGTGGCGGTCGGTCATGGGAGTGCGGATCCAGCCGGGGGCGACGGCGTTGACGCGGATGGAGTGCGGCCCGAGCTCGGTCGCGAGGGTCTTGGTGAGCTGCACCACCGCCGCTTTGGCCACGCTGTAGCAGAGCAGACCGGCATTCGCGGCGTCGACGGCGCCCGAGGCCATGGTGACGATGGAGCCGTGGGTGCCCGCGGCGATCATGGCGCGGGCCGACTCCTGGCATGCGTACAGAATCCCTTTGAAGTTGACCGCGAGGACACGGTCGAGATCCTCGTCCCTCGTCTCCAGGACCGTGCTGCTGTGCATGATGCCGGCGACGGCTGCCATGACATCGAGCCGGTCCGCGCTCGCGATCGCGGCCCTGAGCCGGGCGCGGTCGGTGACGTCGAGGGTGTGGGTGTGCGCGGCCCCACCCGCGTCGGCGATCAGGGTCCGGGTCTCGTGGAGGCCCTTTTCGTCGAGGTCGGCGCAGTGGACGGTGGCTCCCGCCTCGGCGAGGAGGACGGCGGAGGCGCGGCCGATGCCGCTGGCCGCGCCGGTGACGAACGCGGTGCGGCCGGTGAGGTCGTACGCCTTGAGGGCCATGCGGGGAAGGTACGACCGGATCTGACGGGTCGTCAATCAGTGGGTCCTGTTTGGCAGCGAGGGCACCAGTAGGTGGGGCGTTCGCGGCTGCCGTCGCCCTGGTCCGCCTTGCGGATGGGGGTGCCGCAGCGCAGACAGGGCATGCCCTCGCGCCCGTAGACATGGAGGCGGGGACCGGGGCGGCGGCCGCCGGTCGGGGCTGCCGTGTTCGCCGTGGTACGACGGTCGAAGCTGTGCTTGTTGGCTTCCAGGAGGCGGTGAGCCGTGATCATGAGCCGCTCCGTGATGCCGGCGGGGAGCTCGCCGACGGGCAGCCAGGGCGTCACGCGGGCCAGGAACGCGAGCTCCGACTTGTAGACATTGCCGATGCCGGCGAGATTGCGCTGGTCGAGCAGCGCTTCGCCGAGGAGCCTGGCCGGGTCGGCGAGCAGATTGGCGACGGCAATGTCCGCGTCCCAGTCCGGGCCCAGCAGGTCCGGGCCGAGATGTCCCACCGTCTGCTCCTCGTCGGCGGTGCGCAGCAGCTCCAGGACGGGGAGCCGGTAGCCGACGGCGGTGTGTGCGGCGTTGCCGAGGATGGCACGGATCTGGTGCGTGGGGCCGCCGCGCCAGCGCTCACCGGAGCCGTACACCTGCCAGGAGCCGTCCATACGAAGGTGCGAGTGCAGGGTGAGGCCGCCCTCGATGCGGGTCAGGAGGTGCTTGCCGCGCGGGGTGACGTCCAGGACGGTCCGGCCGGTGAGATCGGCGGTGGCGAAACGCGGGACGCGTAGGTCGGAACGGGTCAGGACCTGCCCGGCGAGTGCGGTGTGCAGGCGCTGGGCGGTCAGCCAGACGGTGTCTCCTTCGGGCATGGCATCCATGATGCGGGACACGGCGGGCCGGGGTCAGCGGCTTGGCGCTCAGGGGCGCAGACGCAGCCCCCTCGGGGTTGCGTGGAAGCCCGCGGTCTCCAGGGCGCGGGCCAGCGGAGAGGTCAGCGCCGGTGTGCCGTTGGCCCGCTCCACCGTGATGGTGCCGAGCGCGCCCGCGCGAGCGGCATTGGCCAGGACATCGCACGCCGCGTGGAGGGCGAGGGCGTCCGGGTCGGTCGCCCAGGCCAGCAGGGTCTTGCCGCCTCGCTCCAGGTAGAGCGTGAGCTCGCCGTCCACGAGGACGACCAGCGAGCCCGCCTTGCGGCCGGGCTTGTGCCCGGCACCGGTCGGCGGCTCGGGCCAGGGCAGAGCGGCCCCGTACGCATTGGCGGGATCCGCGGCGGCCAGCACAACGGCGCGCGGTGCCGTCTGCTCATCGGCCCGGTCCTTTGCCGTGGCCGCCGCACGGAGGCGGTCGACCGCGCCGTCCATCGCGAACTGGGCCGCGCCGAGCCCCTCCACGACATAGCCGCGGCGCGCCTGTCCGCTGTCCTCGAACGCCGAGAGGATCCGGTACGTCGCGGAGAAGCCTCCTTCCACGCCCTCGGCCGCCACCGCGCCCCGGGTCACCACGCCATGGCGGTCGAGGAGCGTACGGGCCAGGGCATGTGCCCGGTGGGTCGGGTCGGGCTCGGTGGCCGGGAGCAGAGACCAGCGGCCGCTCACTGTCGGCGGTCCCGTACGGGAGGCGGGGCGGGCGGCCGCGGTCAGGCTGCCGTAGCGCCCGCGGGGGACGGTCCGCTTGGCACGGTGGGCCGTGGAACCGGCGGTGCGGCCCGATCCGAGCAGCGAACGCAGTGGAGCCAGCGTGTCGTTGGTGAGCCGGCCGGACCAGGCCAGGTCCCAGATGACGTCCGCCAGTTGGGCATCGGCGGCGTCCGGGTGTGTGGTGGCCCGGACCTGGTCGGTGATCTGGCGGAAGAACAGCCCGTAGCCGGGGGAGAGGGCGCTGAGGACGGACTCGTGCAGCGCGGTGAGCTCCAGGGGGTGGGGCGGGGGGAGAAGCAGCGGGGCGGTGTCGGCGAGGTAGAGGGAGATCCAGCCGTCCTTGCCGGGCAGCGAGCCCGCTCCGGCCCACACGACCTCGCCCGCCGTGGTGAGTTCGTCGAGAAGGGCGGGGGTGTAGCCGGAGACACGTGACGGGATGATCAGCTTCTCGAGGGCGGAGGCGGGGACCGCGGCACCTTGGAGCTGCTCGATGGCGCGCGCCAGTCCGTCGATGCCGCGCAGGCTGTTGCTGCCCAGGTGCTGCCACTTGGGGAGGAAGGTGGCGAGCGCGGCGGGCGGGACCGGCTCCAGCTCATGGCGCAGGGCTGCCAGCGACCGGCGGCGCAGCCGGCGCAGCACGGTCGCGTCGCACCACTCCTGGCCGATGCCGGAAGGGTGGAACTCACCCTGTACGACCCGCCCGGTCGCCGCGAGGCGCTGCAGTGCACCGTCCGTGACGGCCGTGCCCAGGCCGAAGCGGGCCGCCGCCTGGGTCGAGGTGAACGGGCCGTGCGTACGCGCGAACCGGGCGAGCAGGTCGCCCAAAGGGTCCTTGACCGGCTCGGTGAACGCCTCCGGAACGCCCACCGGGAGCGCCGTGCCCAGCGCGTCGCGCAGCCGGCCCGCGTCCTCGACCGCCGCCCAGTGGTCCGCGCCCGCGATCCGGACCCGGATGGCCCGGCGCGACGCCGCCAGATCCTGTGGCCACTGAGGGTCGCCGCCGCGCTCGGTCAGCTCGGCATCGGTGAGCGGGCCGAGGATCCGCAGCAGATCGGCGACGCCCTCCTTGTCCTTGATCCGGCGGTCCTCGGCGAGCCACTGCAGCTCCCGCTCCAGCTCGGCGAGCACATCGGCGTCGAGCAGCTCCCGCAGCTCGGCCTGGCCGAGGAGTTCGGCGAGCAGCCGGGAGTCCAGCGAGAGGGCGGCGGCGCGACGCTCGGCGAGGGGCGAGTCCCCCTCGTACAGGAACTGGGCGACATAACCGAACAGCAGCGACCGTGCGAAGGGCGAGGGCTCCGGGGTGGTGACCTCGACCAGCCGGACCCGGCGGGACTCGATATCACCCATCAGCTCGGTGAGGCCGGGGACGTCGAAGACATCCTGGAGGCATTCGCGGACCGCCTCGAGGACGATCGGGAAGGACCCGAACTCGCTCGCCACCTGCAGCAGTTGGGCCGCCCGCTGGCGCTGCTGCCACAGCGGGGTGCGCTTGCCGGGGCTGCGCCTGGGGAGCAGCAGCGCACGCGCGGCGCACTCGCGGAACCGGGAGGCGAAGAGGGCGGAGCCGCCCACCTGGTCGGTGACGATCTGATTGATCTCGCCCTTGTCGAAGACGGTGTCCGCCGCGCCGACCGGTGCCTGCTCGCTGTCAAACGTCGTGTCGAGGTGGACCGGGTCCTGGTCGAGGAGGTCCAGGCCCATCAGATCCGCGTCCGGCAGCCGCAGCACGATGCCGTCGTCGGCATGCATGACCTGAGCATCCATGCCGTACCGCTCGGCGAGCCGGGCACCGAGCGCCAGCGCCCACGGCGCGTGCACCTGGGCCCCGAAAGGGGAGTGGATCACGACCCGCCAGTCGCCCAGCTCATCGCGGAAACGCTCGACCAGGATCGTCCGGTCGTCCGGCACATGGCCGCAGGCGCGGCGCTGCTCGTCGAGATAGCCGAGGACATTGTCGGCTGCCCAGGCGTCCAGACCGGCCGCCAGCAGACGGAGCCGGGCGTCCTCGGGGGTCAGGCCGCCGACCTCGCGGAGGAACGCGCCCACCGCGCGGCCCAGTTCGAGCGGGCGGCCGAGCTGGTCGCCCTTCCAGAAGGGGAGCCGGCCCGGCACGCCTGGGGCCGGTGAGACGAGCACCCGGTCGCGGGTGATGTCCTCGATCCGCCAGGAGGTGGTGCCCAGGGTGAAGACATCGCCCACCCGGGACTCGTACACCATCTCCTCGTCGAGCTCGCCGACCCGGCCGCCGCCCTTCTTCGGGTCCGCGCCTGCCAGGAAGACGCCGAAGAGGCCGCGGTCGGGAATGGTGCCGCCGGAGGTGACGGCGAGTCGTTGCGCGCCCGGGCGGCCCGTGACCGTGCCCGCGACGCGGTCCCAGACCACGCGGGGGCGGAGCTCGGCGAAGGCGTCGGAGGGATAGCGTCCGGCGAGCATGTCGAGGACGGCGGTGAAGGCCGACTCGGGCAGCGAGGCGAACGGCGCGGCCCGGCGGACCAGAGCCAGTAGATCGTCGACCTGCCAGGTGTCGAGGGCGACTATCGCGACAAGCTGCTGTGCCAGTACGTCCAGGGGGTTGGACGGGACACGGAGCGCCTCGATGGAGCCGGTGCGCATTCGCTCGGTGACCACGGCCGCCTGCACCAGATCGCCCCGGTACTTGGGGAAGACGACGCCGGTGGAGACCGCGCCCACCTGGTGGCCGGCGCGGCCGACCCGCTGCAGGCCGGAGGCGACGGACGGCGGGGACTCGACCTGGACCACCAGGTCGACCGCGCCCATGTCGATACCCAGCTCCAGGCTGGAGGTGGCCACAACGGCCGGCAGCCGGCCCGCCTTCAGGTCCTCCTCGACCAGCGCCCGCTGCTCCTTGGAGACCGAGCCGTGGTGTGCGCGGGCGAGCAGGGGAGGGGCGCCCTGTGCGGCTCCGGACTGAGCCATGATCTCGGCCGGTGCCGGCTTTTCGGGCATTGCCTCACCAGTGGCGCGTTCGTACGCGATCTCATTGAGGCGGTTGCACAACCGCTCCGCCAGGCGGCGGGAGTTGGCGAAGACGATCGTGGAGCGGTGTGCCTGGACGAGATCCGCGATGCGCTCCTCGACATGCGGCCAGATGGACGGCTTCTCGCCATTGCCGGATGAGGACGACGAGACCTCGGACGCGGGGGAGCCGCCCAACTCGCCCAGATCCTCGACCGGGACGACCACCGACAGGTCGAACTCCTTGCCCGAGGGCGGCTGGACGATCTTCACCTTGCGCTGCGGTGACAGATAGCGAGCCACTTCGTCCACCGGCCGTACCGTCGCGGACAGGCCGATCCGCCGGGCCGGGCGTGGCAGCAGCTCGTCGAGCCGCTCCAGCGACACAGCGAGGTGCGCGCCCCGCTTCGTGCCGGCGACGGCGTGCACCTCGTCGAGGATCACCGTCTCGATCCCCGACAGCGCGTCCCGTGCCGAGGAGGTGAGCATCAGGAACAGCGATTCGGGCGTGGTGATCAGGATGTCCGGTGGCTTGGTGGCCATCGAACGCCGCTCGGCGGGCGGGGTGTCACCCGAGCGGATACCGACCCGCACCTCGGGCTCCGGCAGCCCGAGCCGCACGGACTCCTGACGGATCCCGGTGAGCGGACTGCGGAGATTGCGCTCGACGTCGACCGCGAGCGCCTTGAGCGGCGATACGTACAGCACGCGGCACCGCATCTTCGCGTCCGCGGGCGGCGGCGCGGACGCGAGGCGGTCCAGCGCGGCGAGGAACGCGGCCAGGGTCTTGCCGGAGCCCGTCGGTGCCACGACCAGCACGTCCGAGCCCTCCCCGATGGCCTGCCAGGCCCCCTCCTGCGCGGCGGTGGGCGCGCTGAACGCCCCCGTGAACCAGCTTCGGGTCGCGGGAGAGAAGGAGTCGAGTGCAGACCTGGCCATGCCCCCTATCGTGCACCGCACCACTGACAATCAGCTGTCCAGCTCATGGACCCCCAGGTCAGCGATGAGGCGGCCGGAGCACAATGGCTGCATGGGGCGGCCGATACCGCACGAGTGGGCGAGGCACTGGCAGTACGAGGAACTGCCGGGCCTCGATCTGCTGCGTGCCCGATATGTCCGGCACACCTTCCCGCGCCACAGCCACGAGGGCTTCACCTTCGGGGCGGTCACCGGCGGTCTCGAGGACGTGAGCCTGCCGGAGGGAGTCATCCAAGCGGGCCCCGGAACCGTCGTCATGATCAACCCGGAGGTGCCGCACGCCGCCCGCGCCGGGGTGCCCGAAGGCTGGACGTACGCCACCCTCTACCCCTCCGTGGAGCTCGTCTCCGACATCGCCGGGGCCGTGACCACGCTCCGCGGCACCCCTGGATTCGCCGAGACGATCGTCGAGGACCCCAAGACCGCCCAGCTGATACGCGGGGTGCACCGGGCGGCGGAGGAAGGCAACGCACTGGCCGCCGACAGCCTGCTGCGCATCGCGGTGGCCCGGCTGCTCGGCCGCCACGGAAGCGCCCTCCCCTCCCGTGCGCCCACGGCCTCCGGCGCCCGCACCGCCGCCCTCGCGAAGGAGCTCCTCGAGGAGCGGATGGCCGAGCCGCCCTCCCTGGAACAGCTGGCGAAGGAGCTCGGCAGCAGCCCCTTCGCGCTGCTGCGCGCCTTCAAGGCGGCATACGGCATGCCGCCGCACACCTGGCTCACCGACGCGCGTGTGCGCCGCGCCCGCCACCTCCTGGAGGCAGACACAGCGCCCGCCGAGGCGGCCGTCGCCGTTGGCTTCACCGACCAGCCGCATCTGAACCGGCACTTCACCCGGATCGTCGGCGTCCCGCCCGGGGCGTACCGCAAGGAGCGCGCAAGAACGTACAAGACCACCGGCGAGGGCCCCGCGTAAGTTCCGCGTCGTGGCAGAACAGACAGCTCCCCCAGAGATTCACACGATGGCCCCCTCAGAGATACGCACCACCGCGGAGCCCGTGTCCAAGTCGGACTCGGCCGTCGTACGCGACGCGCTCGGCGTCGGCATCGCCGTCGGCCTGTCCGGCTTCGCCTTCGGCGTGACCTCCGCAGGATCCGGCCTCAGCCTGCTGCAGACATGTGCGCTCAGCCTGCTGGTCTTCACCGGTGCCTCGCAGTTCGCGCTGGTCGGTGCGATCGCGGCCGGCGGCAATCCGCTCGCCGCCGCCGCGGGCGCCTTCTTCCTCGGCGTACGCAACGCGTTCTACGGTCTCCGGCTGTCCCAGCTGCTCGCCCTGCCCCGCTTCGTACGCCCCTTCGCGGCGCACTGGGTCATCGACGAGACCACGGCTGTCGCCCTTGCCCAGCCCACGCGGCGCGCCGTGCGCCTCGGCTTCACCGTCACCGGGCTGACCCTGTATGTGCTGTGGAACCTCACCACGTTCCTGGGGGCGCTCGGAGCCGAAGCCATCGGCGACACCGCCGCCTGGGGGCTGGACGCCGCAGGACCTGCGGTCTTCCTCGCGCTCCTCGCGCCCATGCTGCGTACGACGACCGAGCGGGCTGTCGCAGGGCTGGCCGTGATCCTGGGACTCGGGTTTCTGCCGGTGCTGCCCGCCGGAGTGCCGGTGCTGGTCGCCGCGCTGGCCGCGCCCGCCGTCCTCTGGTTCAAGGGCCGCACGATCACCGACGGCACGAAGAGCGACTGCCTGAAGACGGACAGCATGACGACACACAGCAAGAAGGCAGACAGCGCGAAGGGTGAGGACCGTTGAGCATCTGGATCGCGATCGCGGCGACCGCCGTCGGCTGCTACCTCGTGAAGCTGGTCGGCCTGCTCGTCCCGGCCGACGCCCTCGAGCGGCCCCTGGTCCAGCGGCTGGCCGCCCTGCTGCCCGTCGCCCTGCTGGCCGCGCTCACCGCGCAGCAGACCTTCAGCGCCGACAACTCCCTCGTCCTCGACGCACGGGCCGCGGGCCTTGCGGCGGCAGCGCTCGCACTGGTCCTGCGCGCCCCCTTCCTGGTGGTCGTCGGGGCGGCGGTGGCGGTCACGGCGGGCGTGCGCGCACTCGGGGGCTGACCACACGGAGGGGAAAACGACGGTGGCCGGTCGCGTCAGCCGATGGCGCGACTGTGCGCCCGTAGCGTCCGCAGCGCCTCGATCGTCATGATCGGCCGCGACTCCAGGGCTGTGCCGGGTGCCCACTGGCGCCAGTTGACGGGCCAGCCGCCGTCCTCGCGCTGCTCTTCCGCGAGATGCTCGAGCGAACGCGCCATCTCCTCGTCCGTGAACCAGCGGCGGGCGAGTGACTGTGGCGTACGGGCGTAGTCGTGCGGGAAGTGATGCTCCTGCGGCGCGTAGCCAGGCGCGACCGGGTACTCGTCGAGTCGCTCCGGATCCAGCACCGCCAGGCGCTGCTCGCGCACCAGCCGGCCGAGTCGGCCCGCCGCGGCCTCGGCGCGCGAACGGTCCGGGGTGCCGTCCAGGAAGGCCAAGGCGGCCTCGATCTCGTACGGATGGGACTTCTCCAGCGTGTCGACGGCTGCCCAGCAGAAGTCCGTGGCCCGGAACAGCCAGGCGTGCCACACCTGATTACGGTGCAGCAGCCCCACCACGGGACCCGTCGCGAGCAGCTCGCTCGGCGGGTCGTCGACGATCGGGATGAAGGGCGCGGACGGATAGCCGCGCTGGGACGGGTGGATCGCGGGCAGTGCCCCGTCGTGCGTCGACACCTCCGTCAGGTAGCGGCACATCCGCTCCACGCGCAGTCCGCCGCAGCGGCCGATGGAGTCGAGGATGCGCAGGGCGTGGGCCGTGTGCAGCGGCTGGCTGACGGGGCCGCGCAGATCGGGTTCGAGGGCGTGGCCGTAACCGCCGTCCTCGTTGAGGTACGCGGCCAGGGCTGTCTCGACGGTGTCCGAGCCGCCGCCGAGGAAGTGGTACGCGAACCGCCGCTGTTCCAGCACCCGGGCCGTCAGCCAGATGAAGTGCTCGGCGCGGGCGAGGGGTGACGCGAGCGAGGACGCGGGGGTTGCTCCGGTTCCAGCCATGTTCTGACCGTAGGGCGGAAAGGCCTTTCGGCAAGAGGGACGGACGCGGCTGCACCCCCAGGGGCGGGATACTGAGGTCATGCGGTTGACGATTTTCTGGGAGCGGATGGCGGACCACTTCGGTCAGGCGTACGCCGATTCCTTCGCGCGCGACCATGTGATGGCCGAGCTCGGGGGCCGTACGGTCCATGAGGCGCTGGCCGCCGGCTGGGAGACGAAGGATGTGTGGCGCGGAGTCTGCGCCGCCGTCGGAATCCCCGTGGACAAACGCTGAGGCGAGTGGCGCGGCGCACGGTCACGCGAGCGACGGGACGAGCGGCCGGAAATCGGTGGGAGGAGCGGTGAGACACGGGGCGGCCGATTACCCCCGGCAGTCATGGGCGACACTGGCCGCGTGGCCCCGACCGACAAGACCGACCAGGACATGACCGCTGAGGACGTGCCCGACCAGGACGTGCCTGCCGAGGGCATAGCCGCCGAAGGCATAGCCGCTCAGGACACGACCCCACCGACCGTGCCGCCTCCCGCACCTGAGGGCGGCCCCGGTGGCTCCGGCCGTATGCCCCGCTGGCTGCCGCGTGCCATGGTGCTCGCGCTGGCGCTCTTCGCCTGCTTCCAGCTCGGCAGCTGGGCCTTCCACCAGCTCATAGGGCTGCTGCTCAATATCCTGATCGCCTTCTTCCTGGCGCTGGCGATCGAACCGGCGGTCGGCCGGATGGCAGCGCGCGGCATGCGCCGCGGCCTCGCCACCTTCCTGGTCTTCTTCGCCGTACTGATCGCGGGTGCCGGCTTCATGGTGCTGCTCGGCTCGATGCTGGCGGGCCAGATCGTCGACATGGTCGAGGACTTCCCCAAGTACCTCGACTCGGTGATCCGCTGGATCAACGACACCTTCCACACCGAGCTCTCCCGGGTGGAGGTCCAGGACAGCCTGCTGCGCTCGGACTGGCTGCGGAAGTACGTCCAGAACAGCGCGAGCGGAGTGCTGGACATCTCAGCCACCGTGCTCGGCGGGCTGTTCAAGCTGCTGACGATCTTCCTGTTCTCGTTCTACTTCGCGGCCGACGGGCCCCGGCTGCGCCGCGCGATCTGCTCCGTACTGCCGCCGGCCAAGCAGACCGAGGTGCTGCGCGCCTGGGAGATCGCGGTCGACAAGACCGGCGGCTACCTCTACTCGCGCGGCCTGATGGCTCTGATCTCCGGCGTCGCGCACTACATCCTGCTGGAGATCCTGGGTGTGCCGTACGCCCCGGCGCTCGCGGTCTGGGTCGGTCTGGTCTCGCAGTTCATCCCGACCATCGGTACGTATCTGGCGGGCGCGTTGCCGATGCTGATCGCCTTCACCGTCAACCCCTGGTACGCGTTGTGGGTGCTCGGATTCGTCGTGATCTACCAGCAGTTCGAGAACTATGTGCTGCAGCCCAAGCTCACCTCGAAGACCGTCGACATACACCCGGCGGTGGCCTTCGGCTCGGTTGTCGCGGGCACAGCGCTGCTGGGAGCGGTCGGCGCGCTGATCGCGATCCCGGCGGTGGCCACCCTCCAGGCGTTCCTCGGCGCGTATGTGAAGCGGTACGCCGTGACCGACGATCCGCGTGTGCATGGTCTCCGGCTGCGCGACGGAAGGACGTTCGCGCGGGTGTGGCACGTGCTGCGAAAGGGCCGTAACGCTCCGGTCGCCGGCGCAGGCGGGCGGAATGCCGGAGCGGACACCGACGACGGGGCCTGAGGCAGGACTCCCGGCCGTCGGGGTCGGGAGGGGCGGGTGGCCCTTGTGCCGGAAGGCACCGGCTTGCGTGACGAGCCGGGCGACGAGCCGTGTGATGCGCGGTTCGGCGGGCCGACCGGTGTGCCGGGTGGTGCGCTTGACACCGAAATCGAACATCCATTCTTATGGGATTCCGGCCCTCGGTTTCCGAGAGTTATCCACAGGCTGGAAGGACGTCGGCGCCCATTGTCAGTGGCAGGGGTTAGCGTCTTTGACGTGAAGCGATCGACTCAAGCAAATCGGGTGGAACCCATGGCAGGAACCGACCGCGAGAAGGCGCTCGACGCCGCGCTCGCACAGATTGAACGGCAATTCGGCAAGGGCGCGGTGATGCGCCTGGGCGAGCGGCCGAACGAGCCCATCGAGGTCATCCCCACCGGGTCGACCGCGCTCGACGTCGCGCTCGGCGTCGGCGGCCTGCCGCGCGGCCGCGTGGTGGAGGTGTACGGACCGGAATCCTCCGGTAAGACCACCCTCACGCTGCACGCCGTGGCCAACGCCCAGAAGGCGGGCGGTTCGGTGGCCTTCATCGACGCCGAGCACGCCCTCGACCCCGAGTACGCGAAGAAGCTGGGCGTCGACATCGACAACCTGATCCTGTCCCAGCCGGACAACGGCGAGCAGGCGCTCGAGATCGTCGACATGCTCGTCCGCTCCGGCGCCCTCGACCTGATCGTCATCGACTCCGTCGCGGCGCTGGTGCCGCGCGCGGAAATCGAGGGCGAGATGGGCGACTCGCACGTCGGTCTGCAGGCGCGGCTGATGAGCCAGGCGCTCCGGAAGATCACCAGCGCGCTGAACCAGTCCAAGACCACGGCGATCTTCATCAACCAGCTCCGCGAGAAGATCGGTGTGATGTTCGGCTCGCCGGAGACCACGACCGGTGGCCGGGCACTGAAGTTCTACGCCTCGGTGCGGCTCGACATCCGTCGTATCGAGACCCTGAAGGACGGCACGGACGCGGTCGGCAACCGCACCCGCGTCAAGGTCGTCAAGAACAAGGTCGCGCCGCCCTTCAAGCAGGCCGAGTTCGACATCCTGTACGGCCAGGGCATCAGTCGCGAGGGCGGCCTGATCGACATGGGCGTGGAGAACGGCTTCGTACGGAAGGCGGGCGCCTGGTACACGTACGAGGGCGACCAGCTGGGCCAGGGCAAGGAGAACGCCCGTAACTTCCTGAAGGACAACCCCGATCTCGCCAATGAGATCGAAAAGAAGATCAAGGAGAAGCTGGGCGTCGGCGTCAAGCCGGAGGCTCCGACGGCCGAGCCGGGCGCGGACGCGGCAGGTGCCGCGGGCGCCGAGGACGCGGCGAAGGTGCCCGCCCCGGCGGCGAAGGCCACCAAGGCGACCAAGGCCTCGGCGACCAAGAGCTGACCCGTGGCACGGCGAACGGACTGGCCGGACCCGGACAGCGGCCCCCCTTTCTCGTCGAGGGCCGAGAAGGGGGAGCCGCCACCCCAGGATCCGGCCGAGCGGGCGCGGGCGATCTGTCTGCGCCTGCTCACCGGGACCCCGCGCACGCGCAAGCAACTCGCGGACGCGCTGCACAAGCGTGAGATTCCCTCGGAGGTGGCCGAGGAGGTCCTCTCACGCTTCGAGGACGTGGGCCTGATCAACGACGCGGCTTTCGCGGACGCATGGGTGGAGTCCCGGCACCACGGCCGGGGCCTCGCACGGCGCGCTCTTGCGCGGGAGCTGCGTACCAAGGGCGTGGACTCCGCGCTGATCGACGAGGCGGTCGGGCAGCTCGACCCCGAGCAGGAGGAGGAGACCGCCCGCGAACTGGTCGCCCGCAAACTCCGCTCCACCCGCGGCCTCGACCGCGACCGTCGTCTTCGCCGCCTGGCCGGCATGCTCGCCCGCAAGGGGTACCCCGAGGGCACGGCCCTCCGGGTGGTCAAGCGCGCCCTGGAAGAAGAGGGCGAGGACATGGACGACCTGGAGGGCGACGGCTTCTAGCGCGGCCGCCGCGGGCTGCGCGCCTGGGCTTGCAGTGCGCCCGCGCCGAGGGTGCCGTCCAGGGCTGCGCCTCGGTGCGCCCGCACCAGGGGTGCGTTCAGCTGCGCCTCCGTCGTGCCCGCGCCGAGGGTGCCGTCCAGGGCTGGGCATACGGTGCGCCCGCGCCGGGGGTGCGAGCAGGGCTGCGCCTACGTCGCGCCCGCGGCTGGGGCAACCACCGCCGCCCGCGCCGGCTCCCGGACATGCCGGCTCCTGGACGCGAGCCCCGGCCCGCGTCCTGGCGCCGCCGCCACCCCAGCGGCATGCTCGCGCCACCGAGTTGGCCACCGCCAAGCAGGACCGCAGGACCGGCCCGCTCCCGACGTACCTACGGCTCGACCGGCAGGCCCGCGGTCTTCCAGGCCTGGAAGCCGCCGACCAGGTCCGTCGCGCGATGGATGCCCAACTGCCGCAAGGACACGGCCGCGAGAGACGACGCGTAGCCCTCGTTGCAGATCACCACGACCCGCAGATCGTGACTTACCGCCTCCGGCGCACGGTGACTGCCCTGCGGGTCCAGCCGCCACTCCAGCTCATTGCGTTCGACGACCAGTGCACCAGGAATCAGCCCGTCCCGCTCGCGCAGCGCCGCGTACCGGATGTCCACCAGCAGCGCCCCGTCCGCGGCCGCCTCGAAGGCATCCTTCGGCTCGACCCGGTCCAGGTCCTCCCGCACCCGCTCCAGAAGCTCGTCGATCCCGATCCGCTCGCTCACTGCCAGTCCTCCGGACGCTCGACATGCTCAAGACGGAGCACCGCGCCGGACCGGCTGAAGCGCCGGATCAGCGGCAGCGGCGGATAGTACGCATGGACCGATACGGCATGCTCGGTGGCCGACTTGTTCAGCACCTCGTGCACATGGTGTGTTCCGAAGGCCCGGCTTTTGCCCGCCGCCAACTGCCGCTCGCGGTCGACCCCTTCGTTCAGTTCCAGGGTCTTCCATCCGCTCGCGGGCAGCCGCACGGCGAGGGCGTTCTCCTTCAGCTCGCCCGCGGCCGTGGCGAACGCGCCGAACGATTCGGCGTGGTCGTGCCAGCCGGTGCCCGTGCCCGGCGGCCAGCCGATCAGCCAGGCCTCACTGCCGCCCGGGCCCTCGAGCCGTACCCAGGTACGGCCCTCGGGATCGAGTGGGAGCGAGGCGATGAGGTCGTTGTCGGCGGCGCAGCGCCGCACGAAGTCGAGCAGCTCGGCGGCGGTCGGCGCGCTCGAGTCACGGGTGGCCACAGGGGCAGAGACAGGCTGGGACACGGAAACCGTCCTGGAAGTTCGCGGGAGAGCACGCGGGCTCAGCAGGCCACAGCGCGCGAGGAAGGCGAATTCAGCAGGACGGACGACACACGCAGCCCGCATAGCGGACGAGGTCCATATGGACCCTCCGCCACAGGCGCACCTTGGTGTCAGTCACGCTCCGGAGTACACCATGTCGACCCTCGAGGGTCAATTGATGTCCGCAGTGCGGTCCCTGTGTACCGCTGAGGGAGCGCCGTGCAGCGCTGAGGGAGCGCCGCCACGCGCCGCGTCCGCCGCCGCGTACAGCTCTGCAGGCCGCACTCCCGTGAACGACGCGACCAGGTGTCCGTCGGGCCGCACCAGCAGCACGGTGTGCGCGGACGCGCCCGGGTAGCTCTCCGTCACCAGCAGCTCCGCCCGCACCGGCAGCGCGGTGACCGCCGCCGCCAGCCGCGGCATCACGCCCGCGCTCACCCAGTGCCGCCGGTCCCACACCCCGGTACCCGGCGCGACCAGCACCACCAGCAGCTGCCCCTGTCCCAGCCTGTCCCGCAGCCGTGCACTGGCCCCGTCGGGCACGGTCACCCGTACATCGGCGACCGGCGCGCCCGCCTCCGTGCCGACGAGCGTCTGCGCGTCGGCGTACTCAGGTGCGAGGGGGGAGTGCGTGTAAACGGGGGGCGCACCCAGTGGGCCGTGCCCCAGATGGCCGTCGGTGAGCAGGGTGTCGTGCCCGCGCGTGCTGCCCGGGAAGTACGTACGCAGCGCGCTGCCGCCGCGCAGTATCGGCAGCGACTGGTCGGCGGCGCGCAGCCGCGCGGCGACGGCGGCGCGCCGCTCCGCCTGATAGCTGTCGAGCAGCGGCTCGGACGCGCCGTGGTGCCAGATGTGCGCCAGCTTCCACGCCAGGTTGTCGGCGTCCCGCAGCCCTTCGTCGAGGCCCTGGGTGCCGAGCGCGCCGAGCAGATGGGCGGCATCGCCCGCGAGGAAGGCCCGGTCCACACGCCAGCGCCGGGCGAGCCGGTGGTGCAGGGTGTAGACGCCGGTGTCGAGCAGTTCGTACGGAGGTGTCTCACCGCACCAGCCGGCCAGGGTGTCCCGCAACCGAGCCACCAGGGTGTCAGGGGTGACCAGTTCACCGCGGGGCGGCAGCAGCCAGTCAAGACGCCAGACGCCGTCCGGCAGCGGGCGGGCCGTGACCTCGTCGCCGCCCGTGTGCCAAGGCGGCTGGCGGTGCAGCAACGCCTCGTCGGGCCAGGGAAGTTCGGTACGCAGGGCGGCGACGGCATGCCGTTCCACCGCCGTACGCCCCGGGAAGCGGATGCCCAGCAGCTTGCGGACGGTCGACCTGGCACCGTCACAGCCGACCAGATGGCTTCCGCGCCACCAGGTCGCCCCGGGCCCGCGGGTGTGCACGCTGATCCCGCTCGCGTCCTGCTCCAGCGAGTCCAGACGACTGTCGGTGACGAGCCGGACCAGCTGCTGCCCGGCGACGGCGTTCCGCAGTCCGCGCGTGAGTGCGTGCTGGGGGATGTGCAGCGGCGCGGGAGCGCCGCCGTCGCCGAGTACGAGCTGCCGTACGTCCTGCTTGCGCCGCATCGAGCGCCAGCCGGTCCAGCGGGCTCCTTCGGCACGGACTGTGGCACAGCCGAGCCGTTCCACCATGGCCGCCGTGTCGGATCGCAGTACGACCGTGCGTGCGGGGCGCGGCTCGTCCTTGTCCGTGCCTTCGTCGAGTACGACGGAAGGGACACCTTGCGTGGCAAGGGCCAGCGAGAGCGCGAGCCCGACCGGCCCGGCGCCGACGATGATCACCGGGTCCACGGCGTGACTCCTCGGGCCCGAAGGGTCGTGCGGGAAGGTGAGAGGGGAGCCCGGTGCGCGATCACAGAACGTATGCAACCTATTGCGGGTGCCCTCGTCAAGTGACGGGGGGCGGCGGCGCAATCGCGCCGCCGCCCCCCGTGGAGCCTGTGGATCCGTACCGTCAGATGCCGCCGCCTCCGGCGCCGGACTTGAAGTCACCCGACACCGAGATCGGTGCCGCCGTCTCCTCGACGGTTCCGGGGCCCACGACCGCACCCGTGCTCTTCTTGCCGCGCCGCAGACGGCCCTCCAGCCAGCTTGCGAACGAGGTGAGCGTGAAGTTCACCGCGATGTAGATGAGGGCGATGACGGTGAAACACGCGATGGTGTTCGCGCCGTAGTTGGCGCTCATCGGACGAGCGGATGCCAGCAGTTCGGAGTAGGTCAGCACCGCGCCGCCGAGGGCGGTGTCCTTCACGATGACCACGATCTGACTGACGATGGCGGGCAGCATGGCGGTCACCGACTGCGGCAGCAGCACGTACCGCATCGTCTGGCCCTTGCGCATACCGATCGCCTTGGCCGCGTCGGTCTGGCCCCGGGGGAGGGACAGGATGCCGGCCCGAACGATCTCGGCGAGCACCGAGGCGTTGTAGAGGACGAGACCTGTGACCACGGCGTACAGGGGACGCTGGTCGGCACTGATGTTGTCGAACTGGGAGTACGCCGCGTTCGCGAAGATCATCAGGACCAGAACCGGGATGGCGCGGAAGAACTCCACGACGATGCCGGACGGCATGCGCACCCACAAGTGATCCGAGAGCCGGCCGATGCCGAACAGCGCTCCGAGGGGCAGTGCGATCACCAGGGCGAGGCCCGCGGCGATCAGCGTGTTCTCAAGCCCCGGCCAGAGGTACGTCTCCCACGGCTGGCCGCTGGTGAAGAACGGCTTCCACTTGATCCAGTCGAGCTGGTGCTTGGAGTTGAGGCTGTCGTACACCCACCACAGCACGCCCGCGAGGGCGAGCAGGAACAACACCGTGTACAGGATGTTGCGCTGCTTGGCGCGCGGCCCCTGTGCGTCATAGAGGACGGACGTCATCGCTTCACCGCCACCTTCTTGCTCACCCAGCCGAGGATCAGGCCGGTCGGGAGGGTGAGGCAGATGAATCCGAACGCGAAGACAGCTGAGATCAGGATGAGTTGGGCCTCAGCCTCGATCATGGTCTTCATCAGGTTCGCGGCCTCGAGAACACCGATCGCGGCGGCCACCGTGGTGTTCTTGGTCAGGGCGATCAGCACATTGGCCAGCGGGTTGACGACCGAGCGGAAGGCCTGCGGGAGGATGATCATCCGCAACACCTGGGTGAAGCTCAGCCCGAGGGCACGCGCTGCCTCCGCCTGGCCGGTGGGGACTGTGTTGATGCCCGACCGCAACGCCTCGCACACGAAGGCGGAGGTGTAGGCGATCAGACCGAGCACCGCCAGCCTGAAGTTGATCGTCTCGAAGTCCTCCGCCCCGAGGGTGACGCTCAGCGTCTGGAACAGGCCCAGCGAGGTGAAGAGGATGATGACGGTCAGGGGGATGTTCCGGACCACGTTCACATAAGTGGTACCGAAACCGCGCATCAGGGGGACCGGGCTGACCCGCATGCCGGCCAATAGCGTTCCCCATATCAGGGAACCGAGGGCGGAGTAGACGGCGAGTTGCACCGTCACCCAGAAGGCCCCCAGTAGGTCGTAACCTTCAAGAAAGTCGAACACGATCTCCCGCGCTTCCGCGTGTGGGGAGGGCCCGGCGCGCCGCCGTCAGCGGCGGCGCACCTCGTCAGCCCTGCTTCACTACTTGACGATGTTGCCGATCTTCGGGGCGGCCTCGTTCTTGTAGTTCGCCGGACCGAAGTTGGCCTTCACGGCCTTCTCCCAGGAGCCGTCCGAGACCATCTTGGTAAGGGCCGCGTCGATCTTCTTCTTCAGGTCGGCGTCGCCCTTCTTCAGGCCGATGCCGTAGTTCTCGTTGCTCAGCTTGAAGCCGGCCAGCTTGAACTTGCCCTTGGCCGTGTCCTGCGAGGCGTAACCGGCGAGGATGGAGTCGTCGGTGGTCAGCGCGTCAATGACCTTGTTCTCCAGGCCGGTCAGGCACTCGGAGTAGCCGCCGTACACCTGCAGCTGAGCCTTCGGGGCGAGCTTCTCCTTGACGTTCGTCGCGGAGGTCGAGCCGGTGACCGAGCACAGCTTCTTGTTGTTCAGGTCCGCCGGGGACTTGATCGAGTCGTCGTCGGCGCGGACCAGGATGTCCTGGTGGGCCAGCAGGTAGGGACCGGCGAAGTCGACCTTGGCCAGACGCTTGTCGTTGATCGAGTAGGAGGCGGCGATGAACTTGACGTCACCGCGCTCGATCGCCGTCTCGCGGTCGGCGCTCTTCGTCTCCTTGAAGGTGATGTCCTTGGCGTCGTAGCCGAGCTCCTTGGCGACGTACGTGGCGACGTCGACGTCGAAGCCGGTGTACTTGCCGTCGGGCGTCTTCAGGCCGATGCCCGGCTGGTCGATCTTGATGCCGATCGTGATCTTCTTGCCGCCGCCGGCCGAGTCGCTGTCCTTGTCATTGGAGCCGCAGGCGGTGGCGGCCAGCGCGAGTGCGAGCACAGCGGCCGAAGCGGCGGTGACCTTGCGAAGCTTCATGGTGACTTTCCCCTGGGTTGACGCGATGTGGGTGATCAGCTGATCCGGGACTCAGTGGTGCAGGATCTTCGACAGGAAGTCCTTGGCGCGGTCACTGCGCGGGTTGCTGAAGAAGTTGTCGGGCGTGGCCTCTTCGACGATCTTGCCGTCGGCCATGAACACGACCCGGTTGGCGGCCGAGCGCGCGAATCCCATCTCATGGGTGACGACGACCATCGTCATGCCTTCCCGGGCGAGCTGCTGCATGACCTCCAGCACCTCATTGATCATCTCGGGGTCGAGGGCGGAGGTCGGCTCGTCGAAGAGCATCACCTTGGGATCCATCGCCAACGCCCGTGCGATGGCGACACGTTGCTGCTGACCACCGGAGAGCTGGGACGGGTACTTGTCCGCCTGCGTGGCCACGCCGACCCGGTCGAGCAGGGCGCGTGCCTTCTCCTCGGCAGCCTTCTTGTCCATCTTGCGGACCTTGAGCTGGCCCAGCATCACGTTCTCGAGCACCGTCTTGTGCGCGAAGAGGTTGAACGACTGGAAGACCATCCCCACGTCGGCACGCAGCCTGGCCAGCTCCTTGCCCTCATCGGGCAGCGGCTTGCCGTCGATCGAGATCGCACCTGAGTCGATCGTCTCCAAGCGGTTGATCGTGCGGCACAGCGTGGACTTCCCGGACCCGGAGGGCCCGATGACGACCACGACCTCGCCACGGGCGATGGTCAGGTCGATGTCCTGGAGCACATGCAGCGCGCCGAAGTGCTTGTTGACGTTGCTCAGCACGACCAGGTCGCCCGCGGTGGGCACAGCGTCCTCGGCGCCCTTGGTCACTGAAACTCCGCTCATCGGCTTCTTGCTCCGTCCTCCTCGGTTGGCAGGACCCTATTCACCTAGTGCGACCAGCGTCATTACATCTGAGCGGAAATTGAGGATAACGATCCGGCTGCAACCGGACACTATGCGTGAACGGGGAGGTGATCGGCGTACCGGGTGGGTAACGGAAACCGCCATGTAACGGGGTGCCTCTTGACTGTCTGGGCGACAATCGGCCTTGATGCCCAGGTACATCGGAGAAGACCGCACAACCGGAGGGGGGCCATGAGACTGCTGCTCGTCGAGGACGACGACCATGTCGCCGCCGCCCTCTCCGCCGTACTCGCAAGGCACGGCTTCGAAGTGGTGCACGCTCGCAACGGCGAGGAGGCGCTGCAGGCCGTGCTGCCCGCGACGCATCCGCACAAGCCGCCTTTCGGGGTCGTGCTGCTGGATCTGGGGCTGCCCGACCAGGACGGCTACCAGGTCTGTGGCAAGATCAGGAAGCTCACTTCGATCCCTGTGATCATGGTGACCGCGCGGGCCGACGTCAGATCCCGGATACACGGGCTCAACCTCGGGGCCGACGACTATGTCGTCAAGCCGTACGACACCGGTGAGCTGCTCGCGCGCATCCACGCCGTCAGTCGGCGTACCGCGCCCGGAGACGAAGCTGCTACGGCCACCGCCGATCACGCGCTGCGGCTCGGCACGGTCGTCATCGAACTGCCCACCCGCCGCGTCAGTGTCGACGGTGCGACGGTGCAGCTGACCCGCAAGGAGTTCGACCTGCTGGCCCTGCTCGCGCAGCGGCCGGGCGTCGTCTTCCGCCGGGAGCAGATCATCAGCGAGGTGTGGCGGACCAGTTGGGAAGGGACCGGCCGCACGCTCGAGGTGCATGTGGCGTCCCTGCGCTCCAAGCTCCGCATGCCCAACCTGATCGAGACCGTGCGCGGCGTCGGCTACCGCCTCGTCGTTCCCGTCGGCGCGTAAGGCCCGTAACTCCCTGTGCGTACCCGACTTCTTCCGCTGCTCATCGTCCTCATGGCGGGCGTGCTGCTCGCGCTCGGCTTCCCGCTCGCCGTGAGCGTGGCCGCCGCACAGCAGCAGCGGGTCGTCGTCGACCGGATCGACGACACGGTGCGCTTCGCGGCGCTCGCACAGTTCGTCACCGATCGCTCGGGTGCCGACGAGCGGCGCTCCACGCTCCAGGAGCAGCTCGACCGTTACCACGACACCTACGGCATCAGTGCGGGCGTCTTCTACCGTGACAGCGACGCCATGGCACGCGCCCCCGAGACCTGGTCCGTGCCGCTGAATGGCCAGGGCCGACAGGCCTTCGAAGAGGCGCTGTCGGGGCGGCGCAGCCATGACCCGCCGCAGGTCTGGCCGTGGCAGCAGGGCGGCCGGCTCGTCGTCGCCTCACCGGTCGTACGGGACGGGGACGTCGTGGCCGTGGTGTTCACGGACTCGCCCACCGGCCAGCTGCGTTCACGCGTGCTGCAGGGGTGGCTGCTGATCGCGGCAGGCGAGGGCGCGGCGATGCTGCTGGCCGTCGGCGCCGCCTTCCGCCTCACGGGCTGGGTGCTGCGGCCGGTACGCATCCTGGACGCGGCCACTCACGACATCGCGACCGGGCAGATGAACTCACGTGTCGCGGCGGCGAGCGGACCTCCGGAACTCCGGCGCCTGGCCCGTTCGTTCAACGAGATGGCCGACAATGTCGAAGAAGTCCTCGAACAGCAGCGGGCGTTCGTCGCCGACGCCTCCCACCAGCTGCGCAACCCGCTCGCCGCGCTGCTGCTCCGGATCGAGCTCCTCGCACTCGAATTCCCCGCGGGCAACGAGGAGATCGCCTCGGTCCGCACCGAGGGCAAGCGCCTCGCCCAGGTCCTCGACGACCTGCTGGACCTGGCGCTGGCCGAGCACGCCTCCGCGGATCTTCAACTCACCGATATCGGCGAACTGGCCGCCGAGCGGGTCGCGGCCTGGCGCCCCCTCGCCGAGGAGATGGGCGTCCGGCTGACCGGACACGGCGCCGCGGTCACCGCCTGGGCCGATCCGGTCGCACTGTCCAGCGCACTGGACGCGGTGATCGACAATGCCCTGAAGTTCACGCCCCAGGGCGAGGAGGTCACGGTCTCGGTCGCCTCCAACGGTGAGAGCTCCACGGTGGTGATCACCGACGGTGGTCCGGGTCTGACCGACGAGGAGCTGGCCCGAATCGGCGACCGCTTCTGGCGCAGCGGCCGCCACCAGAACGTCAAGGGCTCCGGCCTGGGCTTGTCCATCTCGCGCGCGCTGCTGACGGCGGGCGGTGGCTCCATCGCGTATGCGCATCACGAGCCGCGCGGACTGCGGGTGACCGTCACTGTCCCGCGTACGTCTCCTACGGCCTGACCGGGCGTTATCGACGGCCTGACCGGGCGGCGACGACGGGCGCCCAGCCAGGGCTACGGCTTGACCGAGCGGTAGTAGCGCTGGGCGCCTTTGTGCAGCGGCAGCGGATCCGTGTAGACCGCGGTCCGCAGATCGACCAGCTGGGCAGGGTGCACCGTATTGCCGATACGGTCCCGGCTGTTGATCACCGTACGGGTGAAGCCCTCGGTCATCGCCGGATCCATCCGGTCCGTGGTGACCAGCAGATTCGCCACCGCCACGGTCGGTACGGGCACGCCGCTCTGCGCCTGGAGATAGGCGTCGGCGGGCATCACAGCGGAGCGGTAGTAGCTGGTCGACTCGCCTGTGGCGTGCAGCTTCTCGACGAGATCGGCCTCCAGCGGGACCAGCCGGATCTGGAAGCGCGCGGAAAGCTCTTCGATGGCCGCCGTCGGCAGGCCGCCCGACCAGAAGAAGGCATCGAGCTCGCCGGCTTCGAGCCGCCCGGGCACCGTGTCGATTCCGGCCGGCACCGGAGTGATGTCCCGCGTCGGATCGATCCCTGAGGCCCTCAGCAGCCGCTCGGCGACCAGCCGCACACCCGACCCCTCCTGCCCGATGCCCACCCGCTTGTCGCGCAGATCGCGGACCGACATCACCGGCGAGCCGCGTGGCACGATGAGCTGCACATAGTCGTCGTACAGCCGGGCACAGCCGCGCAGCCGGGTGGCGCCCGGCTTGCCGTCCCGCTTGTACTTGGCGACGGCGTCGGCCGTGGCGATGGTGAAGTCGGCCTCGCCTGCGGCCACCCGCGCGAGATTCTGCTGCGAGCCCTCACTGGTCCGCAGATCGATCTTCACATCCGGCAGGTCATGGGCGAGAGCGTCCTTCAGCAGCACGCCGTACCGCTGATAGACGCCGCTCTGCGAACCGGTGCTGAAGGTCAGCGTCCCGCGCGGCGAGGTCCCGCCGAAGGGCAGCAGCCACCACAGCAGCAGCCCGAACACCACCAGGGCAGCGGCCGACCCCTGGAGGGCACGGCGGCGGCTGATGCGGGACAGGGCCGGGAACATGGCCGCGATCCTGCCAGCTCACTCCCTGTAATGGCCAGGCCCTCCCTCGCGGAGGGAGGGGCGGAGCGTCGGTACGACCCCGTACCCTGGTGGGCGCGATGAGTGCGAAAACTTACGAGGTGCGCACCTACGGGTGCCAGATGAACGTCCACGACTCCGAGCGGCTGTCGGGCCTGCTGGAGGACGCAGGCTATGTGCGCGCGCCCGAGGGTGCCGACGGTGACGCCGATGTCGTCGTCTTCAACACCTGCGCGGTGCGGGAGAACGCCGACAACAAGCTGTACGGCAATCTCGGCCGGCTCGCGCCGATGAAGACCAAGCGGCCCGGGATGCAGATCGCCGTCGGCGGCTGCCTGGCCCAGAAGGACCGCGACACCATCGTGACCAAGGCGCCGTGGGTGGACGTCGTCTTCGGTACGCACAACATCGGCAAGCTGCCGGTGCTGCTGGAGCGCGCCCGTATCCAGGAAGAGGCGCAGGTCGAAATCGCGGAGTCGCTCGAGGCCTTTCCCTCGACGCTGCCGACCCGCCGTGAGTCCGCCTATGCGGCGTGGGTCTCCATCTCGGTCGGCTGCAACAACACCTGCACCTTCTGTATCGTCCCGGCGCTGCGGGGCAAGGAGAAGGACCGCCGGCCCGGCGACATCCTGGCCGAGGTGGAGGCGCTTGTCGCCGAGGGCGTCTCCGAGATCACCCTGCTCGGCCAGAACGTCAATGCGTACGGCTCCGACATCGGCGACCGCGAGGCGTTCTCCAAGCTGCTGCGCGCCTGCGGAAGGATCGACGGTCTGGAGCGGGTCCGCTTCACCTCGCCGCACCCGCGCGACTTCACGGACGATGTGATCGCGGCGATGGCCGAGACCCCGAACGTCATGCCGCAGCTGCACATGCCGCTGCAGTCGGGTTCGGACACGATCCTGAAGGCGATGCGCCGCTCGTACCGGCAGGAGCGTTTCCTCGGAATCATCGAGAAGGTGCGCGCGGCCATTCCGCACGCCGCCATCTCCACCGACATCATCGTGGGCTTCCCCGGCGAGACCGAGGAGGACTTCGAGCAGACGATGCACACGGTGCGCGAGGCGCGCTTCGCGAACGCCTTCACCTTCCAGTACTCCAAGCGCCCCGGCACCCCGGCGGCCACCATGGAGGGGCAGATCTCCAAGGAGGTCGTCCAGGAGCGCTATCTGCGCCTGGTCGCCCTCCAGGAGGAGATTTCCTGGGAGGAGAACAAGAGGCAGGTCGGCCGGACGCTGGAGGTCATGGTCGCCGAGGGCGAAGGCCGCAAGGACGGCGCCACCCACCGCCTTTCGGGGCGCGCGCCCGACAACCGCCTGGTGCACTTCACCAAGCCGGACGAGGTAGTGCGCCCGGGCGATGTGGTGACTGTCGAGATCACCTATGCCGCGCCGCATCACCTGCTCGCCGAGGGCACTGTGCACTCCGTACGTCCCACCCGGGCGGGCGACGCCTGGGAGAAGCGCAATGCCGCGGCGGCCGCGAAGCCGGCCGGCGTGATGCTGGGCCTGCCGAAGATCGGCGCACTCGAGCCGCTTCCGGTGGCTCAGGCGCCCGGGTGCGGCTGCGACTGACGGGCGGCCGCGGACGGCGGACAGCCCGCTGGAAGGCCCGTCGGCCAGAGCGACGGACTGAGTACGGACTACGCTGGCGATCATGCTTGTCGCCGCAGCCGTCTGCCCCTGTCCGCCGCTGCTGGTCCCGGACGTCGCCGCCGGGGCCGCCCCGGAACTCGACACCGCGCGGACCGCGTGTGCCGATGCGCTCGGGGTGCTCGCCGCCGCCCGGCCCGATCTGCTCGTCGTGCTCGGACCTGCCGAGCAGGACGGCCGCGGCCCGCACCTCGCGGGCGCGACCGGCTCCTTCCACGGGTTCGGCGTGGACCTCGACGTACGGCTCGGAGCGGGCGAGGTCCAGGATCGGCCGCTGCCGCCCTCGCTGGCCGTCGGCGCCTGGTTGCTCACCCGCGCCCGGTGGGCGGACGCCCCGGTGGAGGGCCTCGGTGTCGGCGAGCAGCTCGCCGGTGAGCGCTGCGTGGCTGTCGGACGGGAACTGGCCGCCAGGGCGGACCGCGTCGCGCTGCTGGTGATGGGTGACGGCAGCGCCTGCCGCACGCTCAAGGCCCCCGGCTATCTCGACGAGCGGGCCGCGGACTTCGACGGACGGACCGCCCGTGCGCTGGGCGCCGCCGATGTCGAGGCGCTCAAGGCGCTGGACGAGTCACTGGCGTACGAACTCAAGGCGGCGGGCCGCGCTCCGTGGCAGGTGCTCGCGGGAGCCGCGGAGAACGCGGGACTGGCCGGACAGCTGCTGTACGAGGACGCCCCGTACGGCGTCGGCTACTTCGTCGCCACCTGGTCCTAGTGGGCGTAGAGCCGCCCCGTTGTGGCGGACCCAGAGCCGCAAGCCGCCCGTCGTGACGGACGTGACGGACGTGACGGACGTGACGAGGATGTAGAGGCGTGACGTAACGAGGACGTCGAGCGGACGTACATCGGCGGGCGGCCGCGGAGCGAAGAGTTCCGCGGCCGCCCGCCGGTGATGTCAGGAAGCCGGAGGCGTCGTGCCATCGTCCTTGTGGGCGATTCGGCCCAGGGCGTTCTTGGCTTTGCCGGTGCCAGTCTCGATCTTGCTGCTGTACTTGCCCTTGGTCTTTTGATCGACCGTCTTGGCGGCTCTCTCCAGACCGTGCTCGATCTTGCCACCGTGCTGCTGCGCGAGGTCAGAGACCTTGTCCTTGGCCGGGGTGAGCTTGGCTTTCAGCGTGTCCTTGAAGCCCATGGGTCATCTTCCCTCGTGTTCCCTCGCCGGGGACTACTTGCGGGCGCCCTCTCCGGCTTCGTTGTCCGCCGCCTCCTCGGCCGACTGCTGCTTCGGAATCTCCACGCCTTCGGCCGCCGTGGCCTCGGCCGCCTCGGCGACCTCCGCCTCTTCGGCTTCGGTGACGTCGGCCGCCGCGTCCTTCGACGCTTCGGAATCGGAATCCGCCTCAACCGGGGACTCGGCTGTCAGAGTGCTGACAACTGCCTCCTCGGTTGACGCCTCGGCAGTCGTCTTGGACTTACGACGAAATCGTGAAAAAACGCCCATATCTGCTCCATAGCCTACTCGTGTGGGCGAAGTTCCGCGCCGCCCGGGGCGTCTCATTGCGCCGCCCGCGGGCACCGGCCCAAAAACCGGCGTTCGGAACCTCGCAACAGGCAACGAACCCGCCCCTGTGCCGTCACCTCGCTCGTTCGGGGACATGCCCGCGGGTTTGCGAGACTGGGGCAGTGAGAAGTGCAGCTCCCGCACCGCGGGTCATCGCCATCGTCGGTCCCACCGCGGCCGGAAAGTCCGATCTGGGTGTTTTTCTGGCCCAGCGGTTGGGCGGTGAAGTCGTCAACGCCGACTCCATGCAGCTCTACCGAGGGATGGACATCGGTACCGCCAAGCTGACGACCGACGAGCGCGGTGGCGTCCCGCACCGGCTCCTGGACATCTGGGACGTTACCGAGGCCGCGAGCGTCGCCGAGTATCAGAGGCTGGCCAGGGCGGAGATCGACCGGCTGCTCGCCGAAGGCCGTACGCCCGTGCTCGTCGGTGGCTCCGGGCTCTACGTACGCGGTGCCATCGACGCCCTCGAATTCCCCGGCACCGACCCAGAGATCCGTGCCCGGCTCGAGGAGGAGCTGACGCAGCACGGCTCCGGTGCGCTGCACGCCCGGCTCGCCACCGCCGACCCCGAGGCCGGCAGCGCGATCCTGCCCAGCAACGGCCGCCGCATCGTCCGGGCGCTCGAGGTCATCGAGCTCACCGGCAAGCCCTTCACTGCCAATCTCCCCGGCCATGACGCCGTGTACGACACCGTCCAGATCGGCGTCGACGTCGAACGCCCCGAGCTCGACGAGCGCATTGCGCTGCGGGTCGACCGGATGTGGGAGGCGGGTCTCGTCGACGAAGTGCGTGCGCTGGAGGCGCAAGGTCTGCGCGAGGGGCGCACGGCCTCACGTGCACTCGGCTACCAGCAGGTGCTCACGGCGCTCGCGGGGGAGTGCACGGACCAGGAGGCGCGCGAGGAGACCGTGCGCGCCACGAAGCGCTTCGCGCGCCGCCAGGATTCCTGGTTCCGGCGGGACCCGCGGGTGCACTGGCTGAGTGGAGCCGCCCAGCGCAGGGCGGAACTTCCGCACCTGGCGCTGGCGTTGGTCGAACGAGCGGTCACAGCCTGATCACGTGATGGCATCGGGACGCTCTGGCAGTCATTTCGGCGCCCTGGAGCGTGCCATCATCGAGCATCGATCGACGTGGAGTCCGAATTGGGAGGGCGCGTGGCGATGGAGGCCGGCCCTCGCGACAGAGAACAGGAAAGGCGTGACGCAGCGGACAGCGCGTCCCGTCTGAGTCCGGACGGGCCTGACGAGCAGGACGTGATCGCGGACGAGGTCGAGGTCGAACTGCGCCCGCAGCGCAGGCTGCGGATCTGGCAGCTCGCCCCCATCGTGACGCTCGCCGCGATCGGCTCCCTGATGTTCGCCTTCCCTCTCGCCTTCGGCACGGGCGACGGCGGAGCGGTCGTCGCCATGCTGGGACTGCTGATCAGCTGCTGCGCCGCCGGCTGGGGCGTGATGGCAGCCCGCCGCGTGGGCCACACCTGGCCCGGACTGCCGGCCCGCGGCTCCGGGGAGCGCCCCGACTGGCGGGTCATCGCCCTGTACGTCGGCGTGGGCGCGGCGATCGTCGCGCTCGCCGTCTGGCGCGTGGCACGCCTCCGCTGAACTGTCCGCCCCGCCGTCCTCGTACGATGGACGGCGTGAGCACTCCGCAGACCTCGCCGATCGCCTTCCTCAAGGGCCATGGGACCGAGAACGACTTCGTGATCGTCCCCGACCCGGACAACGCCATCGACCTGCCCGCATCAGCTGTCGCCAGACTCTGCGACCGCCGGGCCGGCATCGGCGGCGACGGACTGCTGCATGTCGTGCGGTCCGCGACGCACCCCGAGGCGCATGCCATGGCCGACGAGGCCGAGTGGTTCATGGACTATCGCAACGCCGACGGGTCGATCGCCGAGATGTGCGGCAACGGCGTACGCGTCTTCGCCCGCTACCTCGAGCGAGCGGGCCATGCCGAGGCGGGCGACCTGGCCGTGGCGACCCGCGGCGGCGTCAAGAAGGTGCACCTCACCAAGGAGGGCGACATCACCGTCTCCATGGGGCGCGCGCTGTTTCCCGAGGACGGCGTCACAGTCACCGTCGACGGCCGCAGCTGGCCCGCCCGCAACGTCAACATGGGCAATCCGCACGCGGTTGCCTTCGTCGACGACTTGGACCACGCAGGCGATCTGCTCTCCGTACCGGCCTTCAGTCCGGCGTCGGTCTACCCGGACGGCGTGAACGTCGAGTTTGTCGTCGACCGCGGCGAGCGCCATGTCGCCATGCGCGTGCACGAGCGCGGCTCCGGCGAGACCCGCTCCTGCGGCACGGGTGCGTGCGCCGTCGCCGTGGCGGCCGCCCGCAGGGACGGGGCGGACCCCTCGGTCACCGGCGCCCCGGTCACGTACACCGTGGATCTCCCCGGCGGACGGCTGATGATCACGGAACGGCCCGACGGCGAGATCGAGATGACAGCCCCCGCCGTTATCGTCGCCGAGGGCCACATCGAACCGGCCTTCCTCGCTGTGACCGAAACCGTGATCGCATAGAGCTTCGCTCGAATGGGTGATCCCTTTCACGCTGAGCGAGAGCCGGACTGCGCCACGTGGTGGGCTCGGTAGCATCAAGCACCGGCACGGAGTGCACGCCTGCCCTTTCCACCGCCGGTCGAAGCTGCCGGAGGTGCCCCATGAGTGCAGAGGCCACCAACCCTGGTGCCCACAGCCGCAGGCGCGGCCGTCCCAGGATCGACCTCCGCAGGCTGGGCCGCGCCGCGCTCCTCGGGCCTGCCGCCCGGGACCGGCTGCCCGACGCGATCGGCCATGTCGCCGACGCGCACCGCGCACACCATCCTGACGCCGACCTCGCCATCCTGCGCAAGGCGTACGTCCTGGCCGAGTCCTCCCACCGCGGACAGTTCCGCAAGAGCGGCGAGCCGTACATCACGCATCCGCTCGCCGTGACGCTGATCCTCGCCGAACTGGGCGCCGAGACCACGACGTTGACCGCCTCGCTCCTCCACGACACCGTCGAGGACACCGAGGTGACTCTCGATCAGGTGCGTAAGGAGTTCGGCGCCGAGGTCTGCTATCTCGTCGACGGCGTCACCAAACTGGAGAAGGTCGACTACGGCGCCGCCGCCGAGCCGGAGACCTTCCGCAAGATGCTCGTCGCCACCGGCAACGACGTCCGCGTGATGTCGATCAAACTCGCCGACCGGCTGCACAACATGCGCACGCTCGGCGTCATGCGCCCCGAGAAACAGGCTCGTATCGCCAAGGTCACCCGCGACGTCCTCATCCCCCTCGCCGAACGGCTCGGCGTACAGGCGCTCAAAACCGAGCTGGAGGACCTGGTCTTCGCGATCCTCCACCCGGAGGAGTACGAACGCACCCGCGCCCTCATCGCCGAGAACACCGGCGCGGGTGATGCGCTCGCCGCCACCGCGGAGGACTTCAAGACGGTGCTGCGGGACGCCGACATCGCCGCCGAAGTCCTCGTCAGGCCACGGCACTTCGTCTCCGTCCACCGGGCGCGGCGCAAGCGTGGCGAGATGCGCGGCACGGACTTCGGCCGGCTGCTGGTGCTCGTCGGCGAGGACGCCGACTGCTACGGAGTCCTGGGTGAGCTGCACACCTGCTTCACCCCGGTGATCTCCGAGTTCAAGGACTTCATCGCCGCCCCCAAGTTCAACCTGTACCAGTCGCTGCACACCGCTGTCGCGGGACCGGAAGGAGCGGTCGCCGAAGTCCTCATCCGTACACACCAGATGCACAAGGTCGCCGAGGCCGGAGTGATCGCACTCGGCAATCCGTACGTACCCCTGGAACCCGTCGAAGGGGCAGAACCGGCCGACGGCGAACGCGCGGACCCCACCCGGCCCGGCTGGCTCTCCCGCCTCCTGGAGTGGCAGCAGTCCACCCCCGACCCCGACACTTTCTGGTCCTCCCTGCGTGCGGATCTGGCACAGGACCGGGAGATCACCGTCTTCCGCGCCGACGGCGGCATGCTCGGACTGCCGGTCGGCGCGAGCTGTGTGGACGCCGCGTACGCGCAGTACGGAGAAGAGGCGCACGCCTGTATCGGCGCACGCGTCAACGGCCGTCTGGCGACGCTCAGTACGGTGCTGAGCGACGGCGACACAGTGCATCTGCTCCTCGCCCAGGACGCCGCATCCGGACCTTCGCCCGACTGGCTCGACCATGCCCGCACACCCGCCGCGCGCATCGCCATCACCGCCTGGCTCGAGGCGAATCCGGAGGGGACGAAGGTCCCCGCCACCGCCATCCGCCGGCCCGCCCCCGTCACCGCCGACCGGCCGGCGGCCGCGAACGCCGTCGTCGATCTGCCGGACGCGACGGTACGTCTCGCCGGCTGCTGTACGCCCGTACCGCCGGACGCCGTCACCGGGTTCGCGGTACGCGGCGGCGCCGTGACCGTCCACCGCGAGAAGTGTCCGGCCGTGGCCCGCATGAGAGCCCTGGACCGCGAGCCCATCGCGGTGAGCTGGGGCGATGCCGCCGAATGCCGGGTCACTCTGATCGCTGAGTCCTTCGGCCGCCCGCGCCTGCTGGCCGATCTCACCGAGGTCATCGCCACCGAGGGCGCGGCCATCGTCTCGGCCACCGTCGAGCCGCCCAGCGAACAGCGCGTACGGCACACGTACACCCTTCAACTCCCCGACGCTGCCGGGCTTCCCGCCCTGATGCGCGCCATGCGTGATGTGCCGGGGGTGTACGACGTGAGCCGCACCCAGCATCCGGCGGCCACCGCCTGATCTCGTTCGGGTGGTGCGACGCGCGCCGCCACGGTCCGCGCCGGGCGCGCTGATAGCCGTAGTGCATGCTGCACACCTCTCGGCGCCGCCTGCGTGCCACTCTGCTGGCCGCCGCATCGGCCACCCTCGTCGCCGCGGCCCTGCCTCCGCCCGCACCGCTCGGCATCGGTGATCCGCTCTTTCCGCAGCTGGGCAACCCCGGCTATGACGTCCTCGCCTACGACATCGCCTTCACCTATCGCGGCAGCAACGCCAAGCCGCTGGACGCCGTCACAAAGATCGACGCACTGGTGACTCGGCGCCTGGACCGCATCAATCTCGACTTCACGCACGGCACCGTCAGCGCGGTCGAAGTGAACGGCGAGTCCGCCGAGTTCGCGAATGCCGGAGAGGACCTGGTGGTCACCCCGACGGACGCGGTCGAGGAAGGATCACCGCTGCGGATCACCGTCACGCACACCAGCGACCCGAGGGGACCCGCGGACGCCGGAGGCTGGGTGCGTACCGCCGACGGGCTCGCGATGGCGAACCAGGCCGACGCCGCCCACCGGGTCTTCCCGTCCAATGACCACCCTGCCGACAAGGCGTACTTCACCTTCCGGATCACCGCGCCCAGCGAGCTCACCGCGGTGGCCAACGGAGAGCGGACGGCAAAGGTACGGACAGGGTCCACCACCACGTGGGCGTACCGGACCGTGCATCCCATGGCCACCGAGCTGGCCCAGGTGTCGATCGGCCGCTCGACCGTCGTCCGCCGCCAGGGACCGCACGCCCTGCCCGTACGCGATGTCGTGCCGACCGCCGATCGCACGAGGCTGGAACCCTGGCTGAAGAAGACGCCGGAACACCTGAAGTGGATGGAGCGGCAGGTCGGCCGCTATCCCTTCGAGTCGTACGGAGTGCTGATCGCCGAAGCCAACACCGGATACGAGCTGGAGACGCAGACGCTCTCGCTCTTCGAGCGCTCGCTCTTCACCCAGGGCACCTTCCCCGAGTGGTACGTCGACTCGATCATGGTGCATGAGCTGGCCCACCAGTGGTTCGGCAACAGTGTCTCGCCCCGCACCTGGTCAGATCTGTGGCTGAACGAGGGGCACGCCACCTGGTACGAGGCGCTGTACGCCGACGAGAAGACGCAGAAGTCCCTGGACCTGCGGATGCGCGAGGCGTACAGGCAGTCCGACCGCTGGCGTGCGGACGGCGGGCCGCCGGCCGCGCCCAAGCCGCCGAAACCGGGGGAGAAGATCAGCATCTTCCGTCCCGTGGTGTACGGCGGCAGCGCACTGGTCCTGTACGCGCTGCGGCAGACGATCGGGAAGGACGCCTTCGGGCAGCTGGAGCGGGCCTGGGTGAGCGGGCACCGGGACCGGACGGCGACCACCGCCGACTTCGCGGCACTGGCGTCGGGGATCGCGGGCCGTGACCTGTCGGCGTTCTTCCGGGAATGGCTGTACGGGAAGCGGACGCCGCCGATGCCGGGGCACACGGACTGGCGCAGCACGGCCGGCCCAGCCGCCGCAGCCCGCTGAAACTGGGGTGACGGCCCCGGCAGGCCCGTGGGACCATCAACAGGTCGACGACGCGGCCGGGGCCGGAACCTCTTGGGGAATCATCCGGGGCCATTACGCGTTGTGACTGACGTACCGGAATTCTCTCCGGCACTTTTTCCATCGACTCCCATCGACGTAAGGATCCAATGACCTCCTCTTCATCCCCTTCCCAGAACGAGCAGAGCTTCGCGGACACGCGCACCGAGAGCCTTCGGGCTGATGCCCTGATGGAAGAGGACGTCGCCTGGAGCCACGAGATCGACGGAGAGCGGGACGGCGATCAGTTCGACCGCTCCGAGCGCGCCGCGCTGCGGCGTGTGGCGGGTCTCTCCACGGAGCTCGAGGACGTCACCGAGGTCGAGTACCGGCAGCTGCGCCTTGAGCGTGTGGTGCTGGTCGGCGTTTGGACCACGGGGACGGTCCAGGACTCGGAGAATTCCCTCGCGGAGCTGGCGGCGCTCGCCGAGACGGCGGGCGCGCTGGTGCTCGACGGCGTCATTCAGCGCCGTGACAAGCCTGACCCGGCCACCTACATCGGCTCGGGCAAGGCGCAGGAGCTGCGCGACATCGTGCTCGAAACCGGCGCCGACACCGTCGTCTGCGACGGTGAGCTCAGCCCCGGCCAGCTGATTCACCTCGAAGACGTCGTCAAGGTCAAGGTGGTCGACCGCACCGCCCTGATCCTCGACATCTTCGCCCAGCACGCCAAGTCCCGAGAGGGCAAGGCGCAGGTCGCGCTGGCACAGATGCAGTACATGCTGCCGAGGCTGCGCGGCTGGGGGCAGTCGCTGTCCCGGCAGATGGGTGGCGGCAGCGGTGGCGGCATGGCCACCCGTGGTCCCGGTGAGACCAAGATCGAGACGGACCGGCGCCGGATCCGCGAGAAGATGGCGAAGATGCGCCGGGAGATCGCGGAGATGAAGACGGGCCGAGAGATCAAGCGGCAGGAGCGCCGGCGCAACAAGGTGCCCTCGGTCGCTATCGCCGGCTATACCAACGCAGGCAAGTCGTCTCTGCTCAACCGCCTCACGGGCGCCGGCGTCCTGGTGGAGAACGCACTGTTCGCCACCCTGGACCCGACCGTCCGCCGGGCCGAAACGCCGAGCGGCAGGCTCTACACCCTGGCCGACACCGTCGGGTTCGTACGGCATCTGCCGCACCACCTCGTCGAGGCCTTCCGCTCCACCATGGAGGAGGTCGGGGACTCCGATCTGATCCTGCATGTGGTGGACGGATCGCACCCGGCACCGGAGGAGCAGCTGGCGGCCGTGCGCGAGGTGATCCGGGATGTGGGCGCGACGGACGTGCCCGAGATCGTGGTGATCAACAAGGCGGATGCGGCCGATCCCCTCGTACTGCAGCGGCTGCTGCGTATCGAGCGGCACGCGATCGCGGTGTCGGCGAGGACCGGCAGGGGTATCGACGAGCTGCTCGCGCTGATCGACGTCGAACTGCCGCGGCCCGAGGTCGAGATCGAGGTCCTCGTGCCGTACACCCAGGGCGGGCTCGTCTCGCGGATGCATGCCGAGGGCGAGGTTCTCTCCGAGGAACACACCACGGAGGGCACGCTGCTCAAGGCGCGGGTGCATGAGGAGCTGGCTGCGGCGCTGGCGCCGTATGTGCCGGCGACTCGCTGATCGCGTACTGAACCGAACAAGCCGGAAGGCCCGCCCCCTCATCGAGAGGGGACGGGCCTTCCGGCTTGGTGTGTGTCCAGCAGCCGGCAGTCCTACTGCCCCGCGAACTTGTCACTCATCGCGGTGTAGATCTGCTTGGCTCCGGCGCCCAGGCGGGGACCCGCCAGCCAGCCCGAAGTGACCGGGCCGATGGAGGTGTTGGAGACCAGGGCGGGCTTGCCGTTCGGCTGGTTGGCGAACCAGCCACCGCCGGAGGAACCGCCGGTCATGGTGCAGCCGATGCGCCACATCGTCGGCGTACCGGGAGCGACCGAGAGACGGCCCGGACGGTCGATGCACTTGTGCATGATCGCGCCGTTGTACGGCGGGGCGGCCGGGTACCCCCAGGCGCCCATCGCGCTGATGCTCTTGGCCTCGGGCGCGTCGAAGTTGACGTCGAGGGCGTTGCCCACCGTCTCCTCCAGCGACTTGGTGCCCTTCTCCGGCTTCACATGCAGCACGGCGTAGTCGTACGGAGCACCCGTACCGCCGGTCGGGCCGCCCTGGGAGATCCACTCGCCCGAGGTCGAGACCCAGTCGGCCCAGTAGACGCCGTACGGTGCGATCTCCTGCGGCTGCGCATTCTCCAGCGCGGCCGGGGACTTGCCCAGGTCGTTGTAGGACGGCACGAAGGCGATGTTGCGGTACCAGCCGCCCGCCTGACCCGCGTGGACGCAGTGGCCCGCGGTCCACACCAGGTTGGACTTGCCCGGGTTCTTCGGGTCCTTGACGACGGTGGCGGAGCAGACCATCGTGCCCTCGGGCGAATCGAAGAAGACCTTGCCGACCGGGGCCGCGTTCTCGTGGTACGGCTTCTTCTCCGCCTGGGCCTGGACCGGGCGCGGCTCCGGGTCGGTGACGCCCTGGTCACCGGAGATGTCGCCGGCTGCGAGCGTCTTCGCCGGCGCCTTGGCCGTCGTCATCCGCTTGGGCTTCCACAGCCCCTCGATCACCGGGTTGACGAAGTCCTTGGCCTCACGCAGCCACTTGTCCTTCTCCCAGTTCTTCCACTCGCCGTTCTTCCACTTGTCCAGGTCGACACCGTGCTCCTTGAGCTTGTCAGCCAGGTCTGCGGGAAGATCCGCGCCACCCTTGTCGGCGGCGGGGCTGGAAGCGGCGGGCTTGTCGGCCGCCTTGTCCTCGCCCGGACCACATGCGGTGGCCGTCAGCGCGAGGGCTGCGGCAATGCCCGTGGCAGCCAGCAGCGGACGTATGGATCGCATGGAAACGATTCCCCCTGAAGTGCTTTTGGAAATGTGCCTATGTGTCTAGGTGCCATGAATGTGTCGTGCATCAGCTGACGGCGTGGTGGTGCTGCTGCCGTGCGCGTGAATTGCCATGAGCGTGTCACGCGAAAGGGCGGCCTTCCGGGGCCGCCCCTGCTTGGGCACCACTCTATCCCCGGTGCGGAGCCGCACAGTTGAGACGGGCCCCACCTGCACGGAGTCTCCACCAGAAAGGGCAGGAGCCATCGGCCCCTGCCCTTGTGTGGACTGCTTACTGGCCCGCGAACTTCTTGCTGACCGAGTTGTAGACGCCCTTGGCCTCGTCACCCAGGCGGGGACCCGCCAGCCAGCCGGCCGCCACCGGGCCGATGGAGGTGTTCGACACCAGGGCGGGCTTGCCGTCCTGGCCGTTGGCCACCCAGCCACCGCCGGAGGAACCGCCGGTCATGGTGCAGCCGATGCGGTACATCGTCGGCTCGTTGGCCTTGACGGACAGCCGGCCCGGCTTGTCGGAGCACTGGAAGAGCTTCTGGCCGTCGTACGGCGGCGCCGCGGGGTAGCCCTTGGCGGTCATGTTGTCGATCTTCGGCGCAGCCGGGGCGTTGAAGTCGACCGGAAGCGCCGAACCGACCGTCTCCTCAAGCGACTTGCCCGTACCGCCCTTCTCGGGCGTGACGTGGATCACCGCGAAGTCGAACGGAGCGCCCTGGCCGCCGGTCGCGGCGCCCTGGGAGATCCACTGCTCGGAGGTCTGGGCCCAGTCGCCCCACCAGACGCCGTACGGAGCGATCTGCTCCTTGGGAGCCTTCTCCAGCGTGGCGGTGGGCTTGGCGCTGTTGTTGTACGACGGCACGAAGGCGATGTTGCGGTACCAGCCGCCGCTCTTTCCGGCGTGCACACAGTGGCCCGCGGTCCACACCATGTTGGACTTGCCGGGGTGGGCCGGGTCCTTGACGACGGTCGCGGAGCAGACCATCGAACCCTCCGGGCCGTCGAAGAAGACCTTGCCGGCCTCGGCGGCGTTGGAGTGGTACGAAGCCTTCACGGCCTGCGCGTTGACCGGGGCGGGCGTGGGGTCGGTGACACCTTTGTCGCCCGAGATGTCGTTGTCGACGGGCTTCTCCGGCGGCTTGTCGGCATCGCGCATCCGGTCCGGGTCCCAGAGTCCCTCGATGATCGGGTTGACGAAGTCCTTGGCCTCACGGAGCCACTTGCCCTTGTCCCAGTTCTTCCACTCGCCGTTCTTCCACTTGTCCAGGTCGATCCCGCGCTCCTTGAGCCGGTCCTTGAGATCGTCCGGGATGGTGATTTTGCCGTCGGTGGGCTGGCTGGCGGGCGTGCTCGGCTTCTCGCCCGCGTTGTCCTCGCTCGGACCGCAGGCGGTGGCAGCCAGCGCGAGTACAGCGGCTATGGAGGCCGCTGCCAGCGTCGGGCGAATGGGTCGCATGTCGTGATCTCCCTGGGACTTCATAACTCTGAACTGTCGGAACTTCACAAAGCGTTGCTGCCGGCGGCCGTGCGTGGAGCCTGGCCCGGCTGCGGCCCCCACTATGCCGGTGCCGATGTGGACGGTGCGCAGCAGGTCCGCGGTTCCGTCACCGCAAGGATCTTCCGAATGCCCGTAATCCCCGGCTCCCGGCGTCGTTGGGTACGTACGGGGGGCACAAGGCCAGCGTTCAGCGTGGGTGGGCGGCCTACGAACGCTGTACCGATGTGCAACGCAACTGTTACAGCTGGAGGACCAACAGCCGTGGCCGTGACCGAACCTGCTCCGGTGGCGCTGCCTGCCGCGCACGAGGGGATTCTGCGTCGGCAGTCGCTCCGCGAATCTGCGGCCCGTACGTATGCACGCTCGCTGCCCATCGTTCCCGTACGGGCCCGGGGACTGACGATCGAGGGAGCGGACGGGCGGCGCTATCTCGACTGCCTTTCCGGGGCGGGGACTTTGGCGCTCGGGCACAACCATCCTGTGGTTCTCGAAGCGATCAGGAAAGTGATCGACTCGGGAGCGCCGCTGCATGTCCTCGACCTCGCCACCCCGGTCAAGGACGCGTTCACCACCGAGCTGTTCGCCACGCTGCCACCGCAGTTCGCCGACGACGCACGGGTCCAGTTCTGCGGGCCTGCCGGCACCGACGCGGTCGAAGCCGCCCTCAAACTCGTCCGCACGGCGACCGGCCGAAGCGGCCTCCTTGCTTTCACCGGCGCATACCACGGGATGACGGCCGGCGCGCTCGACGCCTCGGGTGGCGCCACCGACGTACGCGTGACCCGGCTGCCCTTCCCGCAGAACTACCGATGCCCCTTCGGGATCGGCGGCGAACGCGGTGCCGAACTCGGGGCCCGCTGGACCGAGAACCTCCTCGACGACTCCAAGGGCGGAGTGTCCACGCCGGCCGGGATGATCCTGGAACCGGTGCAGGGTGAGGGTGGAGTGATCCCGGCCCCCGATGCCTGGATGCGCAGGATGCGGGAGATCACCGCCGCCCGCTCGATTCCGCTGATCGCCGACGAGGTGCAGACGGGCGTCGGTCGCACCGGTGCCTTCTGGGCGGTCGAACACAGCGGTGTCGTGCCCGATGTGATGGTGCTCTCCAAGGCAATCGGCGGCTCCCTTCCGCTGGCTGTCATCGTCTACCGGTCCGAACTCGATGCCTGGCAGCCCGGTGCCCACGCCGGCACCTTCCGCGGCAACCAACTGGCCATGGCGGCGGGCGCGGCCACCCTCGCCTTCGTGCGCGAGAACCGGCTCGCCGACCGCGCCGCGACCCTCGGGGCGCGCATGCTGGGCCGGCTGCAGGGACTGGCCGCGGCCCACCCCTGCATCGGGGACGTACGCGGCCGGGGCCTCATGATCGGCGTCGAGCTCGTCGACCCGGACGCCGCCGCCCCCGACGCCCTGGTCCCGCCGACCGCCCCGGCACTCGCCGCCGCTGTCCAGCAGGAGTGCCTGAACCGCGGGCTCATCGTCGAACTCGGCGGACGCCACTCCGGTGTCGTACGGCTACTTCCTCCTCTCACCCTCACCGACGAACAGGCCGTGGCCGTCCTCGACCGCTTTGCCGACGCCCTGGCCGATGCCGAACGCTCCATGAGACACCGCACCGACAACGGGCAGTTGCACTGACCCGGACAAATCACAAGGAAGCCCTCCGTGAACCCCACCCCCGCGCCCGATGTGCCCGAGGCCGACGGCCGTCCCACCGCCCACCACCAAGGACAGGGCGGAATGTGTGGCCCCCTCATGGTCGAGGCGGCGGCGGTGCCCCGCCAACAGACGGGTGTTCTGGGCGAACAGCACACGCCCACGGTCGGCGCGTCCTCCGGCGCCCGAGCCGCAGAGCCCCTCGACCATCCGGACCCGCAGCGAGCTGCGGACGCGGCCGCCGTCGAGAATCTCCTTCGCTGCTGGGTACGGGAGAACGACCTAGCGAAGCCGGACGGCGCCACCCTTCGCATCCCGCTGCACGCCAGTGGCACCGCGCTGCTCGTCCCGGTGCGGTACTGGTCGGTCACCGGCTGGCACCGCTTCGGCCTGCCCGCCCTGGAGGGCGGTCCGTGCGACGCGCCGGGCGTCGATGCCGTCACTGTCGCCGCACTCCTCGGCCGGGAGGCGGGTCAGAGCGAAGGAGCCGATCTGGTGGGCCGCGTCGCCGACTCGGTGCGGCGCACCACCGACTTCATCACCGACCGCCGCGCCCACCCCGCTCCCGCGCCCGAGGCGGATCTCTTCCTCACCGCCGAGCAGTCCCTTGTGCTGGGCCACCCGCTGCACCCGACACCCAAGAGCCGCGAAGGATTCTCCGAGGCCGAAGCCCGGCTCTACTCACCGGAGTTGTACGGCTCCTTTCCGCTGCACTGGATGGCCGTCGACCGCTCCGTCCTGGCCACTGAATCGGCATGGACCGAACACGGCCGCACCCTGTCGGCCGAGCACCTCACCGCCCGCCTCTGCGGTGACCTCCAACTCCCCGACCACACCGTTCCCTTGCCGCTGCACCCCTGGCAGGCCCGCGAGCTGAAGCACCGCCCCGCCGTCGCAGCTCTCCTCGACGCTGGTCTCCTGCACGACCTCGGTCCCTATGGAGAACCCTGGCACCCCACCTCCTCGGTCCGCACGGTGCACCGTCCCGGCGCCCCGGCCATGCTCAAGCTCTCGCTCGGCGTACGCATCACCAACTCCCGTCGTGAGAATCTCCGCAAGGAACTCCACCGCGGCGTCGAGGTGCACCGGCTGCTCCGCACCGGCCTCGCCGAGCAGTGGCAGGCCGCCCACCCCGGCTTCGACATCGTGCGGGACCCCGCGTGGCTCGCGGTCGACACCGCCGACGGCGAAGCCGTGCCCGGCCTCGACGTCATGCTGCGCCACAATCCCTTTGGCCTCGGCGACGACGCCGTCTGTATCGCGGGACTGACCGCACCTCGCCCCTGGCCGTCCCGCCCCGGAATGCACTCGCGCCTCTCCGACACGCTGGAACGGCTCGCCACGCGCACCGGCCGGCCCACCGGCGCGGTCGCCGCCGAGTGGTTCCTGCGCTACCTCGATCACGTCGTACGCCCGGTGCTCTGGCTGGACGCCACCGCCGGCATCGCTCTCGAGGCCCACCAGCAGAACACGCTCGTCATCCTCGACCCTGAGGGCTGGCCCGTCGGCGGCCGCTACCGAGACAACCAGGGCTACTACTTCCGCGAGTCCCACCGTGCCGCACTCGAGCGCCGCCTTCCCGGCATCGGCACCGTCAGCGACACCTTCGTCTCCGACGACGTCACCGACGAGCGCTTCGCCTACTACCTCGGCATCAACAACGTCCTCGGACTGATCGGCGCCTTCGGAGCTCAACGCCTCGCCGACGAGCGCGTACTCATCGCCGCTTTCCGGCTGTTTCTCACCGCGAATGCAGGCATGGGGTCGCCGTTGCCCGCTCAGCTTCTCGATGCGCCCATCCTGCGGTCCAAGGCCAATCTGCTCACGCGGCTGCGCGGCCTCGACGAACTCGTCGGTCCCGTCGACACCCAGTCCGTCTACGTCACCATCACCAACCCCCTTCGTCCTTGAGGGAACCCAACCCGACCGAACTGCGAGAGGAGAGCGCCACCGTGCCTCCCACCGATGCGAGCACCGACACCGGAGCCGGGCCGGCACCTCAGCTCGGCGGAGGGGTGGAGGACACCTTGGACCTACAGCTTCCCGAGGAGCTCTTCGCGCTGTTCCGGGAGGACGAGCTGGCCTTCGCACCTCAGCGCACGGACGACGGCGCCGGCCATCTGCTGGACACCCCTGCCTGCTGGGGGCCGGCCACCACCCCGCTCGGGCCCTTCCAGCTCGTCCCCGTCCGGATCGAACGCGATCTGGCGCTGATCAGTCGCTGGATGAACGACCCTGCCGTCGCCGCGTTCTGGGAGCTGGCGGGACCCGAGTCGGTCACCGCCGGCCATCTGCGTGCCCAGCTCGACGGCGACGGGCGCAGCGTCCCCTGTCTCGGCGTGCTCAGCGGCACCCCCATGAGCTACTTCGAGATCTACCGCGCCGACCTGGACCCACTGGCGCGGCACTACCCGGCCCGTCCTCATGACACCGGAATCCACCTCCTCATCGGCGGTGTCGCCGACCGCGGCCGCGGTGTCGGCTCCACTCTCCTCAGAGCCGTCGCCGAACTCGCTCTCGACAATCGACCCCGCTGTGCACGAGTCATCGCGGAACCAGACCTGCGCAACACCCCCTCCGTATCCGCATTCCTGAGCGCCGGCTTCCGCTTCTCCGCCGAAGTCGACCTCCCTGACAAGCGAGCTGCCCTCATGGTCCGCGACCGCGCCCTTCGCAACCTGCTGTGAACGACCCGCTGCCTTACTTACACCGCTCGACCCGCATCGGTTCCACTCGAGGAGTCCCCGTGCTGAAGTCCCCTGCCACCCATGACTCCGCGGAGCCGACCGCGGTCCCGTTCACCCCGCCCGGGCTGAACCCGCAGGGCTGGGACCGGGCGGCCGGCCGCCTCCTCGCCAAGATGCTCGGTGAGTTCGCCTATGAAGAGATCATCGAGCCGGTCCCCGGCGCGGGTGACCACTACACACTCGCGCTGGACGACGCATGCAGCCTGTCCTTCCGCGCCCGGCGCGGGGCATACGGAAGCTGGCGCGTCGATCCGCACTCCATCGAGCACCAGGGCCGGCGCTTCACCGACCCGCTTGCCTTCCTCGCCCGGGCCCGACGGCTCCTCGCCCTCGACGGAGCCACCCTCGGCCATCTCCTCCGCGAGCTGTCCACCACCCTCGCCTCCGACACCAGGCTCGACCACACAGCGCTGACCTCGGCCGAGCTGGCCGATCTCGGCTATGCCGAACTCGAGGGCCACCAGACCGGTCACCCGTGGCTCGTCCTCAACAAGGGCCGCATCGGTTTCTCCGCCACCGACACCGCCCTCTGGTCGCCCGAGGCCCGCAGACCTGCCCGGCTCCCGTGGATCGCGGTCAGCTCCAACCTCGCCGCCTACCGCGGTGTCCCCGGACTCGGTGCCCCCGAGGATCTGTACGTCCGTGAACTCGACCCTCCCGTACGTGAGTCCTTCACGGCCACCCTGCGCGCCAGGGGCCTCGACCCCGACATGTACCTCTTCCTCCCCGTACACCCCTGGCAGTGGGACGAGGTGCTCCTGCCCCTCTTCGCGCCGGCCATCGCCCGGGGCGAAATCGTTCCGCTGCCCACCGACGGCGACCTGCGGCTGCCGCAGCAGTCCATCCGTACGTTCGCGAACCTGGACCGCGCCGACCGGCACACCGTCAAGCTGCCGCTGTCGATCCTCAACACCCTCGTCTGGCGCGGACTCCCGACCGAACGCACCCTCGCAGCCCCCGCCGTCACCTCTTGGGTGCACGGACTGCGCGACGCCGACCGTTTCCTGCGCGACGAGTGCGGTGTGATCCTCCTCGGCGAAGTCGCCTCGGTCACCGTCGAGCACCCCCTCTACGACCACCTCGCGGAGGTGCCGTACCAGTACAAGGAACTCCTCGGCGCGATCTGGCGCGAGCCGCTCCAGCCCCGCCTCGCCCCTGGCGAGCGGGCCCGCACCCTCGCATCGCTCCTTCACACCGACCCGCAGGGCCGCGCTTTCACCGCCGAGCTGGTCGGACGTTCCGGGCTCGACCCCACCGTCTGGCTTCAACGTCTCTTCTCCGCGCTGCTGCCGCCGCTGCTGCACTTCCTCTACCGCTACGGCACCGTCTTCTCCCCGCACGGGGAGAACGCGATCGTCGTCTACGACTCACAGGACGTCCCGGTCCGTCTCGCGATCAAGGACTTCGTCGACGATGTGAATGTCAGCGCCCGGCCGCTGCCCGAACACGACTCGATGCCCGACGACGTACGCGAGATCCTGCTCACCGAGGACCCGTCCTTTCTCACTCAGTTCATCCACTCCGGGCTCTTCGTGGGTGTCTTCCGCTTCCTCGCCCCGCTCTGCGAAGAGCAGCTGGGCGTACCGGAAGAGGAGTTCTTCGCGCTCGTACGGGCGGAAATCCTGCGGCACCAGGCCCGTTTTCCGGGGCTCAAGGATCGTTACGAGATGTTCGACCTGCTCACGCCCCGTATCGAGCGCCTCTGCCTCAACCGGAACCGGCTCCATCTCGACGGCTACCGTGACCGTCCCGACCGGCCCCACGCCGCCGTCCACGGCACCGTACCCAACCCTCTGGGCCTCTCTCGATGAACCGCCGCGTGACCGCGTTGTCAGTGGTGCCCCGTAGGGTGGTCGGGCTATGACGAAGCCATCCCTCCCCGAGCTCCTGCACGCCGCCGTCACCGCCGTCGGCGGCGTGGAACGGCCAGGCCAGGTCACCATGGCCGAGGCCGTCGCCGAAGCTGTCGACGACAATGCGCACCTCCTCGTCCAGGCCGGCACAGGCACCGGAAAGTCCCTCGGCTATCTGGTGCCCGCCCTGGCGCACGGCGAGCGCGTCGTGGTGGCCACGGCCACTCTGGCCCTGCAGCGCCAGCTCGTGGAGCGTGATCTTCCGCGTACGGTCGACGCGCTGCACCCGCTGCTGCGTCGGCGGCCCGAGTTCGCGATGCTCAAGGGGCGTTCCAACTACCTCTGTCTGCACCGCCTCCACGAAGGCGTTCCGCAGGAAGAGGAGGACGGCCTCTTCGATCAGTTCGAAGCCGCCGCGCCCACCAGCAAGCTCGGCCAGGACCTGCTGCGGATGCGTGACTGGGCCGACGAGACCGAGACAGGAGACCGCGACGACCTCACCCCCGGAGTCTCCGACCGGGCCTGGGCGCAGGTCTCCGTCTCCTCCCGGGAGTGCCTCGGCGCGACGAAGTGCGCCTACGGCGCCGAGTGCTTCGCGGAGGCGGCCCGCGAGCGCGCCAAGCTCGCCGATGTCGTCGTCACCAACCACGCACTGCTGGCGATCGACGCGATCGAGGGCGCCCCGGTGCTCCCTCAGCACGAGGTGCTGATCGTGGACGAGGCCCATGAGCTGGTATCCCGGGTCACCGGCGTCGCCACCGGCGAGCTCACCCCCGGCCAGGTGAACCGGGCCGTGCGCCGCGCGGCGAAGCTGGTGAACGAGAAGGCCGCGGACTCTCTCCAGACTGCTGCCGAGACCTTCGAGCGGCTGATGGAGCTCGCGCTCCCGGGTCGTCTCGAGGAGCTCCCCGAGGATCTCGGGTACGCACTGATGGCGCTGCGCGACGCGGCCCGTACGGTCATCTCCGCCCTCGGCTCCACCCGCGACAAGTCCGTCCAGGACGAGGACGCCGTACGCAAACAGGCCCTCGCGGCCGTCGAGAACATCCATGACGTCGCCGAGCGCATTACCCAGGGCTCCGAGTACGACGTCATCTGGTACGAGCGCCACGACCGATTCGGCGCGTCTTTGCGGGTGGCTCCGCTCTCCGTCTCCGGGCTGCTGCGCGAGAAGCTCTTCGCCGAACGATCGGTGGTGCTGACCTCTGCCACGCTCAAGCTCGGCGGTGACTTCAACGGGGTCGGTGCCTCGCTCGGCCTCGCCCCGGAAGGCACCGAAGGCGAGGACGTCCCGCAGTGGAAGGGTCTCGACGTCGGCTCGCCCTTCGACTATCCCAAGCAGGGCATCCTCTACGTCGCCCGCCATCTGGCGACGCCCGGCCGCGAAGGCTCCCGGGGCGACATGATGGACGAGCTCGCCGATCTGGTGGAGGCGGCCGGCGGCCGTACGCTCGGCCTTTTCTCCTCCATGCGGGCCGCCCAGGCGGCGGCCGAAGAGCTGCGCGGCAGATTCGACAAGCCGATCCTCCTCCAGGGCGAAGAGACCCTCGGCGAACTGATCAAGACCTTCGCCGCTGACCCGGAGACCTGTCTGTTCGGCACGCTCTCCCTCTGGCAGGGCGTCGATGTGCCCGGGGCCAGCTGCCAGCTGGTGGTGATGGACCGGATCCCGTTCCCGCGCCCCGACGATCCGCTGATGAGCGCCCGCCAGAAGGCGGTGGAGGAGGGCGGCGGCAATGGATTCATGGCCGTCGCAGCGACGCATGCTGCCTTGCTGATGGCTCAGGGAGCGGGCCGTCTCGTCCGTGCCACGGGTGATCGGGGCGTCGTCGCCGTACTCGATCCGCGGCTCGCCAACGCCCGCTACGGCAGCTATCTGCGCGCCTCACTGCCCGACTTCTGGTACACCACGGACCGTAACCAGGTACGTCGCTCGCTGGCCACGATCGATGCCGCCGCCAAGGCGGACGGCAAGTAGTTCCCCTACTGAATGGCACGCACTGAACCGCCTGAACCGCACTTGGTGAACCGCACTCAGCCGCACTCAGACACAGCAGGGCCCCGGGACCGGCGCAGTGGGTCCCGGGGCCCGGTCAGAGCCGGCGGGTCTGTCACACCCGCCGCAGCACCGCCACCACCTTGCCGAGGATCGTCGCCTCGTCACCGGGGATGGGCTGGTACGCAGCGTTGTGCGGGAGCAGCCACACATGGCCGCTCTCCCGCTTGAACCGCTTGACGGTGGCCTCGCCGTCCAGCATTGCGGCCACGATGTCCCCGTTCTCCGCGACGGGCTGGCGTCGCACCGTCACCCAGTCCCCGTCACAGATCGCGGCCTCGATCATCGAGTCGCCGACGACCTTCAGTACGAACAGCTCGCCGTCCCCGACCAGCTGGCGTGGGAGCGGGAAGACGTCCTCGACGGATTCCTCCGCAAGGATCGGGCCGCCTGCCGCGATTCGGCCGACGAGTGGCACGTACGACGCGGCGGGCTTGCCCGTCGTGTCCGTCGGCTGGGTGCTGGGCTGGTCGGAGCCGCGTACCTCGTACGCCCTGGGCCGGTGCGGGTCCCTGCGCAGGAAGCCCTTGCGCTCCAGCGCCATCAGTTGATGTGCGACGGATGAGGTGCTGGACAGGCCTACCGCCTGACCGATCTCGCGCATCGACGGTGGGTATCCGCGCCGCTGCACGGAGTCCCGGATCACCTCGATGACGCGCCGCTGCCGATCCGTGAGGCCGGAGCTGTCTGCCCGGATCCCTGGAGGTCGGCCGGGCAGCGAACGCGTGGGCTTGGGACCCTCCGGGGTCGTGGCTGCGTCATTCATGGCATGCACCGGCTCGAATCGGTTCTGGGAGCGGTCCTGGGCAGTGATGGTGGCACTGTCTGCGGTGGTGGTCACGTCGGCCCCTCTCGAATGGTCTCCCTAGCTGGACAACGGTAGTTGGTTTCGAAAGGTTGCGCCAAACACACGTTCGAGTGAAAAATCGCAGATTGCCTGCCGTGAGCGTCTGGCTGGGTGTATGTGCGAACGATCTGTCCGCGAGGCATTTCGGGCCACTACGCTAACCTTCACCGCCGCGGCGCGGTGAGGCGGGGTGATTCCAGTCTGGCACCCGGGGGTCAGGAATCCGCGGAGCCGCGCGTCTCCCGTACTCTCGTGGCCGGTCCCGCGCCGCCCGGATGCCGCGGCGAGGTGCTCGAACGCCGCTGGTGCAGCCTTCCCGCGGCCCCCCACCGCGTTGCGGCAGTGCACCCGTTGCGCCCCCGCCGTGTGACACGCGCGCTGAGAGCCAAAGCGCGACCAAACCCCAGATCTAGTGGTTGGATTGTGTCTGCCGCCCAGAAGTTGTGGTCCCCGGTCCTTCAAGACCGTGGTCATCGCCTATGCTTGGGGCTGCTTCGGAGGGCTTCGATCTGCCTGTCGAGGTCATTCAGTCGTGCTGTGAAGGAGGGTTGGGAGCCATGCACTGCCCCTTCTGCAGGCACCCCGACAGCCGTGTCGTCGACAGTCGCACCACCGACGACGGAACGTCGATCCGGCGCCGTCGGCAGTGCCCCGACTGCTCCCGCCGCTTCACGACGGTGGAGACCGCCTCGCTGATGGTGATCAAGCGCAGCGGGGTGACCGAACCCTTCAGCCGTACCAAGGTCATCTCCGGCGTGCGCAAGGCGTGCCAGGGACGGCCGGTCACCGAGGACGCCCTCGCCCAGCTCGGCCAGCGGGTCGAGGAAGCGGTGCGTGCCACCGGCAGCGCCGAGCTGACCACCCATGACGTGGGTCTGGCCATCCTCGGCCCCCTGCAGGAACTCGACCTCGTCGCGTACCTGCGCTTCGCGTCCGTGTACCGGGCTTTCGACTCACTCGAAGACTTCGAGGCCGCCATAGCGGAACTCCGCGAGCAGCGGCCTCCCGCAGAGGAATGCGGGAACGACGAGACCCTCGAGGTCCCCGTGCCCGCCACCGCCGCCGACTGAGCAGTACCGGCTGACCGGCTCGGGCCCGCGAGAATCCCGTCGGCCGGCAGCAGAGCGGCAAAAGACCTGTCACGGGCGCTGTGCGCGGCGCTCGAGGCATCAGACACACCATGTGCCACGGGAAGATCTGGGCACTTCAGGGCGTTTTTGCCCATGTATGGGAGGCGGCATGACAGAGACGACGAGCGGCCCGGCACGAGGGTCCCGAGCCAAGGGATCGAAGGCGAGCAAGGGTCTGCGTATCGAGCGAATCCACACCACCCCGGGCGTGCATCCGTACGACGAGGTTGTCTGGGAGCGCCGTGACGTCGTCATGACCAACTGGCGCGACGGCTCGGTCAACTTCGAGCAGCGTGGCGTCGAGTTCCCCGACTTCTGGTCGGTGAACGCGGTCAACATCGTCACCAGCAAGTACTTCCGCGGGGCCGTCGGCACCCCGCAGCGCGAGACCGGTCTCAAGCAGCTCATCGACCGGATCGTGAAGACGTATCGGAAGGCCGGCGAGGACTACAGCTACTTCGCCTCGCCCGCCGACGCCGAGATCTTCGAGCACGAGCTGGCGTACGCCCTCCTGCACCAGATCTTCAGCTTCAACTCGCCGGTGTGGTTCAACGTCGGCACGCCCCAGCCGCAGCAGGTCTCCGCCTGCTTCATCCTGGCCGTCGACGACTCCATGGAGTCGATCCTCGACTGGTACAAGGAAGAGGGCATGATCTTCAAGGGCGGCTCCGGCGCCGGCCTGAACCTCTCCCGTATCCGCTCCTCCAAGGAGCTGCTCTCCTCCGGCGGCAACGCCTCCGGCCCGGTCTCCTTCATGCGTGGCGCGGACGCGTCCGCGGGAACGATCAAGTCGGGCGGCGCCACCCGCCGTGCGGCGAAGATGGTCATCCTCGACGTCGACCACCCCGACATCGAGAACTTCATCGAGACCAAGGTGAAGGAAGAGGAGAAGATCCGCGCCCTGCGTGACGCGGGCTTCGACATGGACCTGGGCGGCGACGACATCACGTCCGTCCAGTACCAGAACGCCAACAACTCGGTCCGTGTGAACGACGAGTTCATGAAGGCCGTCGAGGCCGGCGGCAAGTTCGGGCTGCGCGCCCGGATGACCGGCGATGTCATCGAAGAGGTCGACGCCAAGTCGCTCTTCCGTAAGATGGCCGAGGCCGCCTGGGCCTGCGCCGACCCCGGCATTCAGTACGACGACACGATCAACAACTGGCACACCTGCCCGGAGTCCGGCCGGATCAACGGCTCGAACCCCTGCAGCGAGTACATGCACCTGGACAACACCTCGTGCAACCTTGCCTCGCTGAACCTGATGAAGTTCCTCAAGGACGACGGCAAGGGCAATCAGTCCTTCGATGTCGAGCGCTTCGCCAAGGTCGTCGAGCTGGTCATCACCGCGATGGACATCTCCATCTGCTTCGCGGACTTCCCGACGCAGAAGATCGGCGAGAACACCCGCGCCTTCCGTCAGCTGGGCATCGGCTACGCCAACCTCGGCGCCCTGCTGATGGCCACGGGTCACGCGTACGACTCCGACGGCGGCCGTGCGCTGGCCGGCGCCATCACCTCGCTGATGACGAGTACCTCGTACAAGCGCTCCGCCGAGCTTGCCGCGGTCGTCGGCCCGTACGACGGCTACGCCCGCAACGCAGAGCCGCATCAGCGGGTCATGAAGCAGCACGCCGAAGCCAACACCACGGCCGTTCACATGGACGATCTGGACTCGCCGATCTGGGCCGCCGCCACGGAGGCCTGGCAGGACGTGATCCGCCTCGGCGCGAAGAACGGCTTCCGCAACGCGCAGGCCTCGGTCATCGCGCCCACCGGCACCATCGGTCTCGCGATGTCCTGCGACACCACCGGCCTCGAGCCCGACCTCGCCCTGGTCAAGTTCAAGAAGCTGGTCGGCGGCGGCTCGATGCAGATCGTCAACGGCACGGTCCCGCAGGCGCTGCGCCGCCTGGGCTACCAGGAGGAGCAGATCGAGGCGATCGTCGCCCACATCGCCGACCACGGCAATGTGATCGGCGCTCCCGGCCTGAAGACCGAGCACTACGAGGTCTTCGACTGCGCCATGGGCGAGCGCTCCATCTCCGCGATGGGCCATGTCCGCATGATGGCGGCCATCCAGCCGTGGATCTCCGGCGCGCTCTCCAAGACGGTCAACCTGCCGGAGACCGCCACTGTCGAGGACGTCGAAGAGGTCTACTTCGAGGCGTGGAAGATGGGCGTCAAGGCGCTCGCGATCTACCGCGACAACTGCAAGGTCGGCCAGCCCCTCTCCGCCAAGACCAAGGAGAAGGAGAAGGCCGAGGTCACCGAGAAGGCCGAGGAGACGATCCGGGCCGCGGTCGAGAAGGTCGTCGAGTACCGCCCGGTCCGCAAGCGCCTTCCGAAGGGCCGTCCCGGCATCACCACCTCCTTCACGGTGGGCGGCGCCGAGGGCTACATGACCGCCAACTCCTACCCGGACGACGGTCTCGGCGAGGTCTTCCTGAAGATGTCGAAGCAGGGTTCCACCCTCGCTGGCATGATGGACGCCTTCTCCATCGCTGTCTCGGTCGGTCTGCAGTACGGCGTCCCGCTCGAGACGTACGTCTCGAAGTTCACCAACATGCGCTTCGAGCCGGCCGGTATGACGGACGACCCGGATGTGCGGATGGCGCAGTCGATCGTCGACTACATCTTCCGTCGCCTGGCGCTGGACTTCCTGCCCTTCGAGACCCGCTCGGCGCTCGGCATCCACTCGGCCGAGGAGCGTCAGCGTCACCTGGAGACCGGTTCGTACGAGCCCTCCGACGACGAGATGGACGTCGAGGGCCTGGCCCAGTCCGCACCGCGTCAGCAGGAGACTCTGAAGGCCGTCGCCGTCCCGAAGGCTGAGGTTCCGGCTCCGAAGCAGGCACACACCTCGGCGGAGCTCGTCGAGATGCAGCTGGGCATCAGCGCGGACGCGCCGCTGTGCTTCTCGTGCGGGACGAAGATGCAGCGGGCCGGCTCCTGCTACATCTGCGAGGGTTGCGGCTCGACCAGCGGCTGCAGTTGATACTCCGGCGTCGGCCGTAAGTGAATGACGGATAAAGCGGTGGCCGAGAATTCGGCCACCGCTTTATCTCGTTCGACCGTCTGCTGGAGGCGGGGTTCAGTCCAGCGCGACTGCCGAGGTGCTGGCACTGCTCGCCTACGGCGTGAACCCGCGTTCTCGCGCCGGAGCCGACCCGGGCGTGCTCCTCCGTAGCGTCACTGCTGCCCTTGCGCCGCTCGGGCCGGGAAAATGCTCCGGTGAACAGCCGCGGGACCGAGGCTGCTCAATCTGTTGCGTCACTTGATCGAGCAGGGGAGCCGACGCAATGTCGGCTCCCCTGCTCTGCTCCCCGCCCCTCCGCGCGTCCTTACGGGTTGCAACGCGAGCTCAGTAAGTACTGCTGCCCATGACCTCGACGAAGGACTGCGGGTCGGCGTCGAACCCGCGGACGGCCAGGTGGAATTCCCAGTCGCCCGCCTCGCTCCGGATGAACTCCCCGACGACCGCGGCGGTGGAGTCGGAGACGGCGGCGAAGTCGTCCTTCCCCAGCTCGGTGTGCCCCTCGAGTACGCGGACGAGAGTGTTCGCTATGTCGGCGAACACCCTCCGTCCCTCCCGCTGCTGGATGACCACACCCACGACGACGCGCCCGTAGGTGGCCGCCAGCCGGTCGAACTCCAGCGTCATGACCTCGTCGGAGCCGAAGCCCTGACCGGTCTTGCTGTCCCTGGTCAGGATGATGGTGCCGTCCGGCGATCGGCTGTCGAAGTGCACGACGTACGCCGGTTCACCATGCGTGGCATCCGCCCGGTACGTCGCGGCGACGATGTCGAGATCGTGCGCCGGCTCGCCCAGGGGGCTCGGATCCCACCTGAGTGTCACCTCGGCCTTCCGGACCCCCTTGTTGAGACTGCTCACCAGATTCCCCTTCCCCGTAACCCCGTAACCGCCGGGAGACTTACGTCGGTTGACCATGCTGCCATGCTCACGCTCCCGCACCACGGAGTCCTGCTTACGCTCAGTGCGGGATCAGCCGCGGCGGTCGCTGTCGCACGACTTCCTCGCGGAAGGACTCGATGGCGCTGCTGACCTGACGGATCAGATGGGTGTTCTCGATCCGGTCCAGATACAAGCAGCGGCGGGCCAGGCCGTCGAGCTCGAAGGCGAAGCAGATCGACATCAGAGGATTGATGAACAGCTCGCTGCCGCGGGTGCGGGAGGTGAACTGGACGTTCCCGAAGGCGCCCTGGACCGCTGCGGCTATGGAACCGTTCACGATGCTGGGATGGTCGGGGGTGCGCGCCTGGGCGTGGGCCACAGCGTCGATGAAGAGGGCGCCCTCCCGGGTGGTGCGAGGCACGGAGAAGGCTCCGAGATACGCCCCGTCCGCTTCGAGCGCGGCGATGTTCTCCAGGACGAGGCCATGGCTCACCCCGTGGTACGCGTCGACACCGAAGCCGAGGGAAACCACCAGACGCTCGGGCAGGTCGACCCTATCGAGACCATGGAGCGCCGCGACGCTGGTCAAGTCCTCCTCGGGGGTGCCCAGCCCTGACTCGTCGCCGCGCATGAGGATGTCCGTGCCGCCGTCCACGAGGACGACGGCATCGATCTCGTACCGTTCGATCAGCGCCCGGTAGGCGGCGCGCAGTGGCTGGACTCCGACGCGGGCGAAGGCGTGGACCGTACTGGGGTAGCCGTGCAGGGCCAGCCATTGGGCGAGTGTGCGCTCGGGGAAGTACGTCTGATGGGGCGCCGATTCGGGAGTGATCTCCGCGACGTCCGGGGCGAGCCACGCGTCCAGTGGCAGGCCCTCGATCGCGCTGAACGACAGATTGGCCAGATGTACGTCCTTGCCCTGGTGCAGGAGGGAGAGTGCCACCGGAAGCCCGGCGTACACATCGAATCCGCCGCCCGCGCCCGCGACCAGAATGCGTTCCGCGGACTCGAGGCGAGTGAACAAAGGGTTTGTGTGCAGCGCCGTCATGACGATCATTGTGCAGGCCGGGCCGCTCGGGTCGTCGGCGATGAGACGGGGGTGGGAAGTGTGACGTGGAGTAGTGAAGAACTCGATCTGGACGCGTACTTGGTGCGGACCGGGTACAACGGGGCGGCGCTCGCGCCGGATCTGGAGACGCTGCGGGCGCTCATGCGGGCGCATGTCGCATCGATCCCCTTCGAGAATCTTGAAGTGGCGCTCGGCCGGAGTGTGCCGCTGGACCTGAAGAGCCTGCAGGCGAAGCTGGTCGGCCGGCGGCGCGGCGGCTACTGCTACGAGCAGAACTCCCTGTTCGCCGCCGTGCTGGAGCGGATCGGCTTCCAGGTGGCGGGGCGCGGCGCCCGCGTTCGGGCGAGTGGACCCGGACTGCGGCCGGTGACTCACGCGGTCCTGGTGGTGACGGTGGACGGCGAACCCTGGCTCGCCGACACGGGGTTCGGCGCGTCCGGTCTTCTGGAGCCGGTGCCTCTGCGGGACGGGACCGAGGTGGCGCAGGCCGGATGGACCTTCGGAATCACCCTGGAGGACGAGGGGATTCACGTACTGCGGACTCTTGGTCCCGAAGGGTGGGCCGATCTGTACGCGTTCGCTCCGCAATCGCTCTATCCCGCAGATTTCACGGTCATGAACCACTACAGCTCGAGCCATCCGCAGTCGCGATTCGTCGGTCAGGTGGTCGCGCAGCAGCCCGGCCCCGAGGTGCGTCACGCCCTTGTGCGTGACGAACTGAGCGTGTCGCGTCCGGACGGTACGCACGAGCGGCGCATAGTGCCGGCGGGTGAGCTGACGGCCGTACTGGAAGAGATATTCGGCATCCAACTGGATGCCGAGGATGCCGTGCGGCTGCGCGCACTGAGCGAGCGCAGTGGGGAGCGCCAGTGACGACGGAGACTGCGTGGAGCAGCGGCGAGCTGGACCTTGCGGCGTATCTGCGGCGCACCGGCTGTACGGAGTACCGGGAGGGCGCCAAGCCCGACCTCGCGACGCTGCGTGCCGTCCACCGGGCGCATGCGGCCGCGATTGCCTTCGAGGATCTGGACATTGTGCTCGGCCGGCCGATCCCCCTGGATATCGCGTCTCTGCAGGCGAAGCTGGTCGGCCTGCGGCGCGGCGGCTACTGCTACGAGCAGAATCTGCTGTTCGCGGCCGTGCTGGAGCGGATCGGTTTCGCCGTGACGGGACTTGGCGCCCGGGTCAGGATGGGCGAGGCGAAACTGCGGCCCGTCACGCACATGACGCTGAGGGTCGAGGCCGACGGTGAGCCGTGGCTCTGTGACGTCGGGTTCGGCGGGGAAGGGCTGTGGGAGCCGATACCGCTGCGTGACGGCGTCGAAGTGCGCCAGGGAGGGTGGACGTTCGCCATCGCGCGCGAGGACAACGGGGTCAGGGCACTGCGCTCGCTGCATCCGGACGGCTGGTTCGATCTGTACGGCTTCACGCTGGAAGAGCGTTTCCCCGTCGACTACGCCGTGATGAACCACTACATGTCGACGCATCCGCGCTCGCCCTTCATCGCGCGGGCCGTGGTGCAGCAGACGGGAGAGGGCGTACGCCACAGCTTGACGGGCACGCGGCTGTCGACCGCGCGCCCCGATGCCCCCGAGACGGAACGGCAGGTTCCGGCAGGGGAGTTGCCCGAGATGCTCGCCGATGTGTTTGGGATCGAACTGGACGCAGAGGAGTCGGCCGAGCTGATACGGGTGCACTCCGCCCGAGAGTGACCGGGGCCACGCTCCGCGCCGTACGATGGCGCGGTGCTGGTCAAGTGGATTCGCTGCACCGTGATGGACCGTCGAGGGTTCGAGCGGGGGCAGCGGAAGTGGGCGGGGCTGCTGGGTGAGCCGGGATTCCGGGGACAGGGCGGTGGGTGGAGCAGGGGGCGGCCGCATGTCGCCCATGTATTCGCGTTCTGGGAGAGCCGGGCGTTCTACGACTCGTTCATGGCGCGCTCGCACGACCGGCTCGCGGCCGGCCAGTCGGGGACGTACAAGGACATACAGGTCAAGCTCTTCGACTACCGCTTCGATGTGAAGACGGGGTTCGAGCCGCGGTTCACGGACGCCGACGTGGTGCGGGTCGCGCACTGCCGGGTGCACGAGGACCGGGTCGAGCACTACGCCCTGATGCAGGAGAAGGTGTGGAACCCGGCGATGGCCGGGTCGCCGGGGATGCTGCGCGGGGTGTTCGGTGAGGCGCCGGGGAGCGAGTTTCTGGTGATGTCGATGTGGCGGTCGGAGGCGGAGCACGGGAAGTACCGGAGGGAGCGGGTGGAGCGGCTGCTGCTGCGCGCGCAGACCGAGGCGGATGTCGCGGCGCTGGCCGGTGATGTGGTGCAGCTCGAACCGTCCTGGACGGTCTGAGTCCGGCTGTCGGCCTGTCCGTGGAACGTGCCGGATACGCCGTCCGGAACCCGACCCGAATACTCGGCCGGGTCCGGACCGAACTACTGTCAAGACATGGCACGACCGCAACGCATCGTTCTCGTCCGGCACGGCGAGTCGGAGGGGAACGCCGATGACACCGTGTACGAACGCGTGCCCGACCATGCGCTGCGGCTGACCGCGACCGGCCGGGCCCAGGCCGAGGCGACGGGTGCGCGCCTGCGTGAGCTGTTCGGACGCGAGACAGTCAGCGTCTATGTCTCGCCCTACCGCCGCACCCATGAGACCCTCCGGGCGTTCGCCCTGGACCCGGAGCTGGTGCGGGTCAGGGAGGAGTCACGGCTGCGCGAGCAGGACTGGGGGAACTGGCAGGACAGGGAGGACGTACGGCTGCAGAAGGCCTACCGGGACGCCTACGGCCACTTCTTCTACCGCTTCGCCCAGGGCGAGTCGGGGGCGGATGTGTACGACAGGGTGGGGGCGTTCCTGGAGAGCCTGCACCGGAGCTTCGAGGCGCCGGACCACCCGCCGAACGTGCTCCTGGTCACGCACGGACTGACCATGAGGCTGTTCTGTATGCGGTGGTTCCACTGGTCGGTGGCGGAGTTCGAGTCGCTGTCCAACCCGGACAACGCCGAGCCCCGGATTCTGCAGCTCGGCGACGACGGGCGCTACACACTGGACCGGCCGTTCGAACGCTGGCGGACCCCCGAGCCGTACGGCGTCACCGGATAGAGTGGCAGGAAGATGACCGACGACTCCTCTCGCGACCGGCGCTTCGAACGCGCCCTGGACAGCCTGCGCGGACTGTCCGTGGGAGACGCCTTGGGCTCCCAGTTCTTCGTACCCACGAACTATCCCCTGCTGAAGCGGCGCGAGCTGCCGCCAGGTCCCTGGCAGTGGACCGACGACACCGAGATGGCCTGCTCGGTACTGGCCGTGCTCGCGGACCACCACCGGGTGGACCAGGACGCGCTCGCCCGGTCCTTCGCCGAGCATCATGACTTCGACCGCGGCTACGGCCCAGCGGTCAACCGGATGCTGCGGCTGATCAGGGAGGGCGGCGACTGGCGGGAGCTGGCCGCCGAGCTCTTCAAGGGCCAGGGCTCGTGGGGCAACGGCTCGGCGATGCGTATCGCACCGCTCGGCGCCTGGTACGCCGGCGACCCGGAACAGGCCACCCACCAGGCCGAAATCTCCTCGTACACCACGCACCAGCATCGTGAGGCCGTCGTCGGCGCCATGGCCGTCGCGGCGGCCGCCGCGCTCGTCGCGGATCCCGCAGGCCCGCCCGGGCCCGCGGACCTGCTCGACGGAGTCGTCGCGCTCGTGCCGCGCAGCGCGGTGGGAGCCGGTCTGCGCCGGGCGCGGGACATGCTCGACTACGAGGATGCCGGGACGGTCGCCGCCGTTCTCGGCAGCGGTCGGCGCACCAGTGCGCACGACACAGTGCCGTTCGCTCTGTGGTCCGCGGCCCGCTCACTCGGCGACTTCGAGCGGGTCTTCTGGACGACCGCACAAGTGGGCGGGGATGTCGACACCACGTGCGCCATCGCCTGTGGAGTGGTGGCTGCGGGCAAGGCGGGGCAGCCGCCGGCCGACTGGCTGGAGCAGACCGAAGCGCTTCCGGAGTGGGTGCCCGGCCGGGCACGCTGAGCTGCAGCCGCGGGCCGTTGACCGCCGGCGGCGCGGCCCGACGGTCACGGTCCGGCCTCGGGCGCGCATACGGGGCGTCGATCGGGCGTGCTGGAGCTAGCCTGTCCGACACGCCGCCGCGTTGATCATCACGGGCGTGCGCAGACGAGACACCGGGTCGTACGCACCGTCCTTCCGACGTGAGCTGCGCCCGGCTGGGAGGGGGTCCCATGTCAGACGTACGCGACACACCGCCGTCGGCTTCCGAGCCCGGTCCGGGCGCGGAGCCGAGGGTTCCGGGCGCGGAGCCGAAGCAGGCGCCGAAGCAGGTGAAGGCCGATCCGTACAAGCCGCCACCCCAGTGGCAGCAGTGGCAGTCCAACGAGCCGGCTGCCTGGCTCGTGCGGGTACGCCCCGGCCCGCCGGCCGGCGTGCGGGTCGCCACGCTCTGGTCGGCCCTGGCCACGGCCGTTCTCAGCGCGTTTCTGCTGGGCGACGGGGCAGGTCTGAACCTGCTGATCGTGGCGGTGCCCGCTGCCCTCGGCGCGTACTTCGCAGCCCGCACGGCCGGTCGCCGACTCCGTCCCTGGACCTGTGTGTGGGCGGTCGGCGGGGTGGTGCTGCTGGCGGTTCCGGCACTGAGGGACGCGGGCTGGCCGACGTTCCTTGCCGTCGTCTCCGCGCTGGCGGCCGGGTCCCTGGCTCTGCACGGCGGTCGCACCTGGCCGGGCGTACTGCTCGGCTCGCTGGGACTGTTGGGCGCGATCGGTTCCGGCATGGCTTGGGGAGCGCAGGGACTGCGCGAGCGCGCGGGCAGCTCGCGCGGCCGCTGGGGCCCCGTGGTGCGTACGACAGCGGTCGCGGCGGTGCTGCTGATCGTTTTCGGCGCGCTCTTCGCGGGCGCCGACGCGGCCTTCGCCGATCTGCTCGGCGGGCTGATCCCGGACGTATCGGTGGCCGACGGCCCCTGGCGCTTCCTCCTCTTTCTGCTCGGCCTGGTCGGAGCGCTCGCCGCCGCACGCACCGCCGCCGCTCCGGTGCGCTGGGACCGTTTCGATGTGCGTCCCGGCCGGGCCCGCGCCCGCTGGGAGTGGGCGCTGCCGCTCATCGTGCTCAATCTGCTCTTCGCCGCCTTCATTGCCGTCCAGCTCGCCGTTCTCTTCGGCGGCTACGACAAGGTGTTGCGCGAGACCGGACTGACGTACGCGGAGTACGCGCGGCAGGGCTTCTGGCAGCTGCTCTGGGCCACCCTGCTCACGCTGCTCGTGATAGCGCTCGCGCTGCGCTGGGCCCCCCGCGCCGGTGCCCGCGACCGCGCGCTGGTCCATGTCGTCCTTGGCGCACTCTGTGTGCTCACCCTGGTCGTGGTCGCCTCGGCGCTGCGCCGGATGGATCTGTACGTCGCCGCGTACGGGCTGACACGGCTACGGGTGTCGGTGGCGGCGATGGAACTGTGGCTCGGCCTGGTGATCGTCCTGATCATGGCGGCGGGGATATTCGGCGTGAAGTGGCTGCCACGCGCCGTCGCGGCGAGCGGCGCGGTAGCCGTGCTCGTTTTCGGCCTGCTCTCCCCGGACGGAATGATCGCCGACCGGAACGTACAGCGTTACGAGAGCACCGGAAAGATCGACATCGAGTACTTTCAGGAGCTGTCGGCCGATGCCGTACCGGCCCTCGACAGACTGCCGGAGCCGCTGCGCTCCTGCGCGCTGAAGGGCATCGCGGCGAACCTCGAGGGCACGCACAAGCCCTGGTACGCGTCCAGTTGGGGCGAGTGGCGGGCGCGGAGGATCCTGGCGGAGCGGAAGGTCGACACCTTCAGGTATGCCTGCGGGAATCAGGGGATTCCCGGTGCGGGGCGCGATCGGTACGACGAGGACGCCCAGTTCGGCGAGGAGGGCGAGATCAGCCCGTCCGACGTGCCGTGAGACTCCTTGCTGAAGGAGGCTGAGGTACGGGTCGTGCCCCCCGCGCACGGCCCGTACCTCCGATCAATGTGGCGGATCTACGCGGCTGGGCCGCCCGCGCCCGCCGCCCCGCTGAGCGCCTCCAGGTCGCTCTTGCGTACGCGGACGATGAACACCGCGGTCAACACGGCGAGTCCGACCAGACCAACGCCGGCCCAGAACGCCGTCGCGATGCCTTCGGCGAGCACCTGGTGCCCCCACGGCGGGGGCAGTTCGTGCGTCCTGGCGAAGACTTCCTTCTGCGCAGGGGTCGAATCCGCCAGGAACGACGGCAGTTGCCGTTCGGCCTCGTCGCGGCTGGCGGTACTGAAGACGGTCATAAGAATCGACAGCCCCAGGGAACCACCCACCATCTGTGTGGCGTTGAGCAGACTGGAAGCCGCGCCCGATTCGTGCTGCGCCACGCCCGAGACCGCCGTGAGCGTCGCCGTCACGAACACCAGCCCCATGCCGAAGCCGAAGAGCAGCATCGGACCGAGCACCCCGCCCGCATATGAGCTGCCGGGATCGAGCGCGGTCAGCCACGCCATGCCGCTGCCGGTGAGTACCGCGCCCGCCGCCAGGAACGGTTTGGGACCGAGCACTGGCAGCAGCTTCGAGGAGATTCCGGCCGCTGTCACGATCATCACCGTGACCGGCAGGAACGCGAGACCGGAGTTGATAGGGCTGTAGCCGAGCACGTTCTGTACGAACAGGACGATGAAGAAGAACATGCCGAACATCGCCGCGGCGAGGCTCATCATGATCAGATACGTGCCGGAGCGGTTGCGGTCGGCGAACATCCGTAGCGGAGTGATCGGTTCCCGCGCCCGTCGCTCGGTCAGTACGAAGGCGGTGAGAAGCACGATCGCCGCGGCGAACGAGGAGAGGGTGAGTCCGTCGCTCCAGCCGTCCTCGGCGGCCCGGATGAAGCCGTAGACCAGGGACGCCATGCCCGCGGTCGAGGTGAGCGCGCCCGCGATGTCGAACCGGCCGGAGTGCGGCTCGGACTCATTGATGAAAACCGGAGCGAGCACCGCGATCAGGATTCCGATCGGCAGATTGACGTAGAACACCCAGCGCCAGTTCAACCACTCGGTGAGCATGCCGCCGGCGAGCAGGCCGATGGCCGCGCCGCTGGCCGAGACCGCAGCGAAGATGCCGAACGCGCGGTTGCGCTCGGGGCCTTCGCGGAAGGTCGTGGTGATGAGAGCGAGCGCCGTGGGCGAGGCGATGGCGCCGCCGACGCCCTGGAGCGCGCGGGCTGCGAGCATCTGCCAGGGCTCCTGCGCGACGCCGCACAGCAGTGAGGCGAAGGTGAAGAGCAGCACACCGAAGACAAACACCCGCCGGCGGCCGAGGATGTCGCCCGCCCGGCCGCCGAGCAGCAGTAGCCCGCCGAAGGTGAGGGTGTACGCGTTGACCACCCAGGAGAGCTGGGTCGTGGTGAACTCGAGAGCCTCTTGGATGTGCGGGAGCGCGATATTCACAATCGTGGTGTCGAGGACCACCATGAGCTGCAGCGCGGCAATGACGGCCAGAGCTATCCCGGGGCGTCCCTGTCTGCGGGCCGCTCCCGGTTTGCTTGGAGCAGTTAATTGAGAGGTTGTCACTATGGTCCCCCACAAGTGAGTTAGTGAACGCAGCCGTTCACTGTCCTGTCAACCGTAGAGAGTCCCCCTCAGTGAACGCAAGCGTTCACTGCAGCTCCTGTCCCCAACGGAGAGAAGAACATGGCCAATTCGCGCTGGACTGCAGCCGCTGAGACGCCCCCGGTCTCGCTGCGCCGTCGAGGACCCGTGCTGGAACGCGCGATCCTCGAGGCCGCTCTGGAGCAGTTGAGTACGGTCGGCTGGAGCGGGCTCACCATGGAGGGCGTCGCCGCCGGGGCCCAGACCGGCAAGGCCGCCGTCTACCGGCGCTGGCCGTCGAAGGAGGATCTCGTCGCGGACGCCCTGCAGGCCGGGCTGCCGGTACTCGACGAGGCCGCCGATCACGGCAGCATCCGCGAGGACCTCTTTCAGCTCTGCCGGCAGGTGCGCGACGCGATGTACTCCAGGTCCGGCTTTGCGTTCCGCTCTGTGCTTTACGAGTGCGACAGCTCCACCGCCGAGCGCTTCCACGGGGTGATCGTGCGTCGTGTGGTCGAGCCGTCGAACCAGCTCTACCGGGAGGTGGTGCGGCGTGGCGTCACACGCGGCGACGTCCGCCCCGACGTCATCGGTGAGCTGGTTTTCGATGTGATTCCGGGTCTGATGATGTACCGGTCCAAGGTGTGCGGCAGCGAATGGCCGGACGAGGACATCGCCGAAATGATCGATCAGATCATGGTGCCGCTGCTGCGCCCGGGCACCGGCTGATTGCAGGCCCGCAGCCTCTGAACGCAATCCGGTTGTCGCCGGCGACGTCCGGCGGCGTACGCTTACTGGCGCCATGCCGTACGAACCACCCACCCACACAGTCGAGCGCTCAATCCGAGCCACCACCGGCGCCAAGATCGTCGCAGGTGTCGACGAGGTTGGACGCGGGGCGTGGGCCGGTCCGGTCACGGTGTGCGCGGCGGTCACCGGACTGCGCAGACCGCCCCCCGGGCTGACCGATTCCAAACTGATCAGCCCGAAGCGCCGTACGGAACTGGCCGGGCGGCTGGAACAGTGGGTCACGTCGCATGCCCTGGGGCACGCGTCCCCGGAGGAGATCGACGAACTGGGGATGACCGCGGCGCTGCGGCTGGCTGCCGTCCGTGCGCTGGATGCGCTTCCGGTCCGTCCGGACGCCGTCATCCTCGACGGCAAGCACAACTACCTGGGTTTGCCCTGGCAGGTTCGTACGGTCATCAAGGGCGACCAGTCCTGCGTCGCCGTCGCGGCAGCTTCGGTGATCGCCAAGGTGCGCAGGGATGCGATGATGGCCGAACTGCAGGGGGAGTTCGGCGACTTCGGCTTCGCCGCCAACGCCGGCTACCCCTCGCCCGTGCACAAGGCGGCGCTCGAGGAGTGGGGTCCCACCCCCTACCACCGGCTCTCGTGGTCGTATCTCGACGCGCTGCCCCAGTGGCGGCACCTCAAGAAGGTCCGCGTCTCCGCCGAGGCGGCCGCACTGGAAAGCGGGGGCCAGCTCGGCTTCGAATTCTGAACTCGCCCTCCCCGCAGCAGGGTCGCACTTATGTGCCCACCCGCCGATGCCATCCGCACCGGCGTTTGATAGACATCCACTCATGCCTCTCATCCCCGAGGAGCCTCAGATTCACGAGAGTGCCCAGGGTCCCCGCGCAACTCCGGCCGCAGGCCGCACCGCGCCGACCCCCCGTCCCGTACCCGGTCCGCGTTCCGCGGCCTCGCCGCGTCCCGGACACCCGGGCCCCGGTACCGCCCGGCCCGCACCGCCGGTGCAGCGCACGCACACCTCTGCCGGGCAGCCGCAGGCGCCCCGGTCGGAGAATCGCGCTGTGCCGCAGATCCAGCTGATCCCCGCCCCCGCCGACGGCGCGCTCGACGCTGCCGACGAGGCGGTCGACCTGCTGCTCGACTCCGGCCGCGCGCCGGGCGACGTCCTGGTGCTCACCACCGGCGAGCAGCACCCGTGGGCCGCGCACGAGCTGTCCTTCGGCGAGGCCTCCTACTGGGCCCAGCACGACGCCCGCGACGACGTCTTCTACGCCGACGCCGCCGCGGTGGGACGTGCCTCGGCCCGCCCCGTGGTGGTCGTCGCGATCAACGGAGGCGCCGACGACGCAGCCGCCCGCGCGCTGCCGGCAGCGCTGGCGAAGGCGACCGCACTGTTGATCGTGTGCGGAGACCCCAAGCGGATCAACACCGTGCTCGGCACGGGCGTCTGAGCCGCGGCCTGTACGGACCGCCTGGTCCGGTCGTGACCCGGCTGCCCACCACGTGGGCAGCCGGAGAGTGGCACCTTCAGCGTGCCGCCGTGCGCCGAAGCGCTTCAGCCGCGCCGCTCGCGGTGCGCAGCGCCAGCGGCTCGGCCTCGTCCGCACCGTCGAAGAACTGGCCGGGCGACGTGGAGTTGGGCCGGCGTCCGCCCCGGCCCTCGCCCAGCACCTGCCAGCCGCCGCGCGTCAGCGTGATGTACGCACCACAGCGCAGCCCATGCAGAGTGCACGCGTCCCGCAGCCCCCACATCCACGCTCCGTCCTCCTCCGTCCAACGCTCGTCGCCCTCACGGCAGTAGAGCAGCACGGCGGTACGCACGGGCGCGCGAAGACGCAGATCGTGCGGGATGACCCGGCGCAGATGCGCCAGCAGCACGTTGCGGAACTCCCAGCCGTCCACGGGCGCGGAACGCTGGGAGAACGAAGCACTGGCAGTGAGCCGGTCCTCGTGGTCGAGCACGGCGACGACGCCTGTCGCCGGTGCCGGCACGTGCCGGGTGTGCAGTCCACTGACCACCTCGCGGGGGTTGCGCAGCAGCGGTATCCCGGCTGCTGCCCACTCGGCGGGCTCGAGCATCCTGGCGAGTCGGCTGGCGGAGCCGGCCGACGTGGTGATCGAAGTGGCTGCGGACGGAGGGAATCCGAAGGTCACGGTCCTCCCTTCACATTCGCGCCCACGGTGCGGGCAGGGTCGGGTGAGGGCGCACCGCGGCACGGCCCTTCCGGACCGCGAACGGACCGTGCGGGGGAGCGTTCCAATTCTTGCTGCCTCGTGAGCATGCGGCAACGAGCAATTTGGCGCCACCGACAGGAATCGGCGGGTATGACGCTCATATCCCTGCCCATTTGCGTAGCCGGTGACCCTCCAGTCACGTCTGAATGGCAAGGACCAGCGGAAACACCCCCCGCGCACCTGCCCTGCGCAGTAGTCGCGCCGCCACCGCGAGGGTCCAGCCACTGTCCGAAAGGTCGTCCACCAGCAGAACCGGCCCGTCGGCCTCGGCCAATGTCTCAGCCAGCTGGGGAGGCACCGTGAACGCCTCGTGCAGCGCCCGCACCCGCTGAGCGCTGTTGGTGCGCGAGATCCGTGCCTCCAACGCCTCGGGCACGTACTCGACAGAGCCCAGCAGCGGCATCCTGCCGACCTCGGCGATCCGGCCGCCCAGGGATCCGACCAGCTGAGGCCTGCTGCGGGAGGCGATGGTGACCACACCGACCGGCCTAGGCGGTGCGTCCGCCGCGCCGGACGCCCAGCCGCCAGGGCCCTTGGCCCAGTCGGCGAGCACGGTCACCACGGCCTTCACCACCTCGTCCGGCACGGGACCGTCCGGAGCCTGCGCCGCGAGCATCGGCCGCAGCCGATTGCCCCAGCCGATGTCGGAAAGCCGCCCCAGCGCACGTCCCGGGAAGGACTGCTCCCCTTCGGGGATACGGCCCTTGAGGCTGACGCCCACCGCCGCCAGCCCGGTCGGCCACATCTTGCGCGGCTCCACATCCACACCCGGCCTGCCCAGCTCCCCGCGCGCGGCATCCAGAGCCGCCGCGGACACCTTGTCACTGAACCGGGCCCCCGAGCAGTTGTCACAGCGACCGCAGGGTGCCGCTTCCTCGTCGTCCAACTGCCGTCGCAGGAACTCCATCCGGCAGCCGGTCGACGTCGCGTAGTCACGCATCGCCTGCTGCTCGGACTCCCGCTGCCGGGCGACCCACGCATACCGCTCGGCGTCGTACGACCAGGGCTGGCCCGTGGTTGTCCAGCCGCCCTTCACCCGGCGCACCGCACCGTCGACGTCGAGGACCTTGAGCATGGTCTCCAGCCGGGTGCGCCGCAGTTCGACCAGCGGCTCCAGTGCGGGCAGCGAAAGCGGCCTGCCCGCCTGCGCCAGCACATCGAGGGTGCGTCGCACCAGCTCCTCCGGCGGGAAGGCGACCGAGGCGAAGTACTGCCAGATCGCCTCGTCCTCCTTGCCCGGCAGCAGCAGTACTTCCGCGTGCTCCACACCACGGCCCGCCCGGCCCACCTGCTGGTAGTAGGCGATGGGGGAGGAGGGCGAACCCATGTGCACGACGAAACCGAGATCGGGCTTGTCGAAGCCCATCCCGAGTGCGGACGTGGCGACGAGGGCCTTGACGCGGTTGGCGAGCAGATCCTCCTCGGCCTGCTGCCGGTCGGCGTTCTCCGTACGGCCGGTGTACGAGGCCACGGTGTGCCCGCACTGGCGCAGATACGCCGTGACCTCCTCGGCAGCCGCGACAGTGAGCGTGTAGATGATCCCGGAGCCGGGCAGCTCGCCGAGATGATCGGCGAGCCAGGCCAGCCGGTTCGCGGCATCGGGCAGCTGCAGCACACTCAGGCTGAGGCTCTCCCGGTCCAGAGCGCCACGCAGTACAAGGGCGTCCGTGCCCGCCCCCGTACCCAGCTGCTCGGCGACGTCCGCGGTCACACGGGCATTGGCCGTGGCGGTGGTGGCGAGCACCGGGACCCCGGCCGGCAGCTCCGCGAGCATAGTGCGCAGCCGTCGGTAGTCGGGCCGGAAGTCATGGCCCCAGTCGGAGATGCAGTGCGCCTCGTCCACCACCAGCAGACCGGTGGCGGCGGCCAGCTTGGGCAGCACCTGGTCACGGAAATCGGGATTGTTCAGCCGCTCGGGACTGACCAGCAGCACATCCACCTCGCCCGCGGCCACCTCTGCCTGGACCGTGTCCCACTCCTCCGTGTTGGAGGAATTGATGGTCCGGGCGCTGATACCGGCCCGCGCCGCGGCCTCCACCTGGTTGCGCATGAGCGCGAGCAGGGGAGAGACGATCACGGTCGGTCCGCTGCCGCGCTCACGCAGCAGCGAGGTCGCGACGAAATACACCGCAGACTTGCCCCACCCGGTCCGCTGCACGACCAGAGCCCTGCGCTTGTCCGCCACGAGCGCCTCGATCGCCCGCCACTGATCCCCGCGCAGCCGGGCCGCGCCCGTCGTGTCCGAGACGAGGCGGGCGAGTACGGAGTCGGCCGAGGCCCTGAGATCTGCGCGGTCTGCGTTGGTCATGCCCCCATGCAACCCGATGGCGCTGACAAAGCGCGAACGAAGCCGCGAGCCTGTGGATAAAGTTATCCACAGGGGTCGCGATGCCGGAGCCGCCACGAGACCGTCGTGCCATGAACACGCACCACGAACACACCGGTCCGACCGACGAGCAGCAGATCACCCTGCGCGGCCCTGCCGAACTGGCCGACGCCCTGCCGTACATGATGGGCTTCCATCCGAACGATTCGATCGTGCTCGTCGCGCTGCACGGCAGCCGCGGCCGCTTCGGCGGGCGGCTGAGGCTCGGCATTCCACGCTCGCCGCGCGAATGGTCGCCCGTGGCCGAACAGCTCGCGGAGTGTCTGATCGAAGGCAGCGAACGTCGCGGTTCGCGCCCCGACGGCATTGTCGTCTTCCTCTGCCAGGATCCGGCGGACGGCGAGACGAGCCGCTCTGTGATGGAGCGGCTGCGCCCGCTCGCGCAACGGCTGCGCACCGCCTGCGGCACCCTTGAGGTGCCCGTCTACGAGGCTCTCTGTATCTCCGACGGCCGTTACTGGTCCTACTGCTGTCCCGACGTGCGCTGCTGCCCGCCCGAAGGCAGTGCGCTTGCCCTGCCCGGCACTTCGGTGATGGCCGCGGCCGCCGCCTACGTGGGGGTCCAAGTGCGTGGCTCCCTGCGGGAGATGGAGGGGCGGCTCGCGCCCTGGACGACCCCGGCTGCGTCCGACCAGGAGAAGGCGCTGGACACCGCGGGTTCCGCGCTGCTGCCCAGGATCCTGGACGGAACGGGGCGTGAGCAGGTCGCCGCGGAGACCCTCGCGCTGGCCCGCCGGCTGATGAAACGCATCGCGGAGACACCGCGGGATGGCGGCCGGGCCGAGTCGGATGTCGCGGACGACCGGCTCATCGCACATGACGAGGCGGCCGCTGTGATCCTGGGCCTGCAGGACCGGGACACCCGTGACCGGGCTGCGGAATGGATGGAAGGAGCCGACGCGGAACCGGCGCTACGCCTCTGGCGGGCGCTGGCCCGCCGATGCGTCGGCCCGTACTCCGAGCACGCGGCCGCGCCGCTCACCCTCGCCGGCTGGGTCGCCTGGTCCACCGGCGACGAACCCGGCGCGCGGGTCGCCCTCGGACTCGCCCTGCGCGTCGACCCCGAGTACGTCTTCGCCCGGCTTCTGCACCAGGCGTGCAATGAGGGCCTGGATCCGGAGGCGCTGCGCAGCTGTCTGCGCACGGACCGCGGCACACGGGCCTCCGCGAGGACCCGCCGGGGCGCGCGCCCGCACCGTTCGCGCCCGCGGCAGGTCCGGCCGGCGACTCGCAAGCCGACCACCGGCAAGAAGGAGCACCCGTCCGCCGGGACACGCCCCGGCGGTACGGCGGCGGGGAACCGCAGTCGCGCGCGCAGGCGCAGCGGGCAGCGCGGCACCAGAAGCGGGCGTTGATGCCCGGGACCCCGCCGCCTGTCCGGATCAGCAGGCTCGGTCTCGGGACGGTCGAGCAGGCCCCCGACGGCCTTCAGTTGGGGGTCTGAGCCGGTGGGCGCGCAGGGCTGGGGGAACGGGTGAAGAAAGAGTCGACGCAGGTGAAGAAGGGAGTGTTTATCGTCAGGCAGACGACTATGATCGCGGCATGTCGCCCTACGACCCGTCGGCCTTTCCGCCCTTTGCTGTCACCGTCGACCTGGTCGTGCTCACTGTGCGCCGCCATGCGCTGTGCGCGCTGGTCGTACGCCGCGGAGAGCCGCCGTTTCAGGGCCGGTGGGCGCTGCCCGGCGGCTTCGTCAGGGGCGACGAGGATCTGGCCGCGGCCGCAGCACGCGAGCTCGCCGAGGAGACCGGGCTGTGCGCGCACGACCCCGCTTCCCCGGCACCTGGCAACGGCGCACATCTCGAGCAGCTGGCCACCTATGGCGACCCAAAGCGGGACCCTCGTATGCGGGTGGTCAGCGTCGCTCATCTGGTGCTGGCCCCGGACCTGCCCGCACCCCGCGCGGGCGGCGACGCGAATAGCGCCCGGTGGGCCCCTGTCGAGGATCTGCTGGGCCAGGAGAACGGCTTCGGCCGTGAGGAGGAGCAGCCCGCAGCGCTCGCCTTCGACCATGCGCGGATCCTGGCCGACGGGGTGGAGAGGGCGCGATCCAAGATCGAGTACTCCTCGCTGGCGACTGCCTTCTGCCCGTCGGAGTTCACCGTCGGCGAGCTGCGGCGGGTGTACGAAGCGGTCTGGGGCGTTGCTCTCGACCCCCGGAACTTCCATCGCAAGGTGACCGGCACCCCGGGCTTCCTGGTCCCGGCCGGCGGGACCACCACCCGGCAGGGCGGCCGCCCTGCCCAGCTCTTCCGGGCAGGCGGCGCCACCGTGCTCAACCCGCCGATGCTGCGCCCCGAAGTCTGAGCGAGGTCTGACACCCGGTCCTCTGGCGGCTGCACTAAAAGTCGGAAATGTCGCGCTATCTTGCTGCGGTACCCGCCCTGCCGCCGAGCGGTCTCACCTACCGCGAGAGAAGCGATGCTCCAGGCCATCGGACTCACCAGCACCCGCCGCCGAGACCTCCCGCCAGCCGTCGACGATCTCACCTTCGAAGCCCGGTCCGGCTCTGTCACGGCCCTTCTCGGTGCACCTGGCTCGGGCAAGACGGCGGCGCTGCGCCTGATGCTCGAACTCGAGTCCGGCCGGGGCGTCACCTACTTCCGCGGCAGCCCCCTCCATCGCATCGCCCACCCTGCCCGCGAGGTCGGTGTGCTCCTCGGCGACGTACCGGGCCATCCCGCTCGGACGGCCAGGGGTCAGCTCCGTATGCTCTGCGCAGCCGCTGGAGTGCCCGCGTCCCGTGCCGACGAGATGCTCGAGGTTGTCGGTCTCGCCGGTCTCGCCGGCCAGCGCCTCGACGCCCTCTCCCTCGGTATGGACCGCAGACTCGGGCTTGCCTCCGCCCTCTTGGGCGACCCGCAGACGCTGATCCTCGACGAGCCCGGCCGAGGCCTCTCGGCCGGTGAGAACAGTTGGCTGTACGGGCTGTTGCGCTCCCGCGCCTCGTGCGGCGGCACCGTTCTCTACACCACCAGTGATCCCAAGGGGGCCGCCCGCCTCGCTGATCGTGTCATCACCCTCGACAAGGGCCGCCTCGTTGCCGACCAGGACGCGGAAACCTTCTCCCGTACCAGGCTCCGCCCGCGCGTCGCCGTCCGCACTCCGCACGCCGCCCGCCTCGCCGCCGCTGTCGCCCGCGAGGCACGCGCCGCCCAGCGCTCCGTCGAAGTGGTCACCGAGGAGGGCAGCCTGCTCTCCGTCTACGGCAGCAGCTGCCCCGAGATCGGCGAAACCGCCTTCCGGCACGGTGTACTCGTCCACCGGCTCAGCGACGAGATCGGCGACACAGGCCCGGTCGCGGCGCCCGCGCCTGACTCCGCACCTGACGCCGCGCCTGCCCGCGAGGCCCAGAAACGGCCCGTCCCGGCCGCGGCGGAGCGCCCCGGCCCTATGCCTCTCCCGCCCCCGCCGCGCCCCGTACGCAGCCCCCTGAGGCCTCTGCGCTATGAAATCCGCCGTCTCCTCGGAGTCCGGACCGCGGCGTTGATCGCGGCGGCCGCGCTCGTCGCCTCCCTCGCCCTCTGCGTCCTGCTCGCCCGCATCGGCGACGCCCCGCTGCCGGCCCTGCTCGCCGCCTGGCCCGAGTACCTCCCGCTGCCGCCCGCCGCCTTCGGTGCCGGCCTGGTCGGGGCGCTCTCCTACGGTGAGGAGTTCCGCTATCCGGCGCTCGCCGCCGCCCGCGGCACCGTTCCCCGCCGCCTCGGCCTCCTCCTCGCCAAACTCACGGTGACCTCCGTGTTCGCCCTGCTGCTCGCGCTCCTCGTTGCGGTGGCCGACGCCCAGGCCCTCCGCCTTGTGTATGGCACCGACATGACTCCCGCCCCGCGGAACTGGCCTGCTCTGGTGGCCAGTTGGGGCGGGCTCGCGGTCGGCTGCGCCTGGGCCGGGCTGCTCGCCGCCGGAGTCTTCCGGGTCACGTCCGCCGGAGTGGCCGCCGTACTCGCTGTACCGGTCCTCGTCGCCCCCCTCGTGCAGACGGCGCTCGTCGTTCCGCCAGCACGTTCGATCGCCGGACTTCCCGTCAGGCTGCGCGAGCTGGCCTGGGTGCAGCTGCCGCAGCAGGCCGACCGTTGGCTGATGGCCGCCGTACGCCTCGTCGCCCAACCCTTCGGCGCGGCACTGGCGTTGTCACTCTCGGCCCTGATCTGCGCATATCTGTTCACGGGCCTTCGTCGCAGGCCACGTTGGTGATCATGATCGACCGGGTCTCGACGAAGTGTTCGCAACTCCCTTGAAGGCGCCCGTTTCTTTCCGATAAGGCGTCAATTGCGAGGCGAGCGCCGATCACCCTTTCGTGTGCTTTTCACCAAAGACCTCAAGGGCCACGGGAGCCGCGCCGACAAAGGATGCGTGAGTACCCTTGCGCACACCATGATGACCGCCGCCCGCCCCGCCGAGTCCGGCCTCGCCGGCCCGGGCGAACTCGATCGATACCCCTACGCGGAGTCGCCCGGCGCCGACCGCGTCGGCCCTCCCTCCTGGGACGGCGCCGACGCCGAGTTGGGCCGGGTCGGCCGCCGCGCGGCAGGCAGCCGCGGCCGCGGACTGCACGGCCAACTCGTCCAGCAACTTGGCCAGATGATCGTCTCGGGGGACCTCGGTGCGGACCGCCCGCTCGTCCCTGAGGAGATCGGCCAGCGCTTCGAGGTCTCCCGCACCGTCGTCCGTGAATCCCTACGCGTTCTCGAGGCCAAGGGCCTGGTCAGCGCCCGCCCCAATGTCGGAACCCGGGTCCGTCCGGTCAGCGACTGGAATCTGCTGGACCCCGACATCATCGAGTGGCGTGCCTTCGGCCCGCAGCGGGACGATCAGCGTCGGGAGCTGGGCGAGCTGCGGTGGACCATCGAGCCCCTCGCCGCGCGCCTCGCCGCAGGTCACGGGCGTGAGGACGTTCAGCAGCGGCTCGGCGACATGGTCGAGATCATGGGTCACTCCCTCGCTCAGGGGGACGGGATCACGTTCTCGCGGGCCGACGCGGAGTTCCACTCCCTCCTCATCCAGCTCGCAGGCAACCGCATGCTCGAGCACCTCTCCGGCATCGTCTCCGCCGCACTCCAGGTCTCCGGCGGCCCGGTCACCGGCTGTGACCGCCCTACCGAGGTCTCTCTGGCCCACCATGCGCGGATCGCCGACGCACTCGCCACCGGCGACCCGCACGCCGCCGAGTCGGCCATGCGCCAACTGCTCACCGCTCACTCAGAGGTGGAGCGAGTCGTGCCTGCGCCGCGCGAGCACTGAGCGCAGGACGCGGCCAGGGAGTACAGAGGCGTACGCATCGCGTGTCGCCGGATTCCATGGGGATCCGGCGACACGATTATGTGGCGAACGACCTCTCTGGCCGTTTTGTCGTAAATGAGGTGTGACTCGGGCCACGTGGATTGGGCGTAACACTCCTCGAAACAACGCGATGACCTAAGAGGTGACAGCCGAGGAGGGAATACAGCAGCCATACACGGCGCTGTGCAGCTCCGAGGTTTCATCCCGCGCCACCGGCACATCCGCAGCCCGGTGGTCGTCGGCTCCGGCCCGATCATGGGTGGGGCCGGAAGCCGTTTTCCATCGTTCCGAGAGGTTGTTCGTGTCGGCCAGCACATCCCGTACGCTCCCGCCGGAGATCGCCGAGTCCGAGTCTGTGATGGCGCTCATCGAGCGGGGAAAGGCTGATGGGCAGATCGCCGGCGATGACGTGCGTCGGGCCTTCGAGGCTGACCAGATTCCGCCAACCCAGTGGAAGAATGTTCTGCGCAGCCTCAACCAGATCCTCGAGGAAGAGGGTGTGACGCTGATGGTCAGTGCCGCGGAGTCGCCGAAGCGCGCCCGCAAGAGCGTCGCAGCGAAGAGCCCGGCAAAGCGCACCGCCACCAAGACCGTCGCGGCCAAGACCGCCACGGCGAAGAGCGTCGCGGCCACCGCGGCGTCGACGGCCGAGACCGCCGACGCCCCGGCCGACGAGGCTTCGGCGACAGCGCCTGCCAAGAAGGCGGCCGCCAAGAAGACGGCGGCCAAGAAGGCGGTGGCGAAGAAGACCGCCGCCAAGAAGACCGTGGCCAAGAAGACCGCGGGCAAGAAGAACGCCGACGAGGCCGCCGAGGGCGAAGAGCTGCTCGATGAGGCCCAGCCCGGTGGAAAGGGCGAGGAGGAAGAGGCCGAGGGCGAGAACAAGGGCTTCGTCCTCTCCGACGATGACGAGGACGACGCGCCTGCCCAGCAGGTCGCCGTCGCCGGCGCCACCGCGGACCCTGTCAAGGACTACCTCAAGCAGATCGGCAAGGTCCCGCTCCTCAACGCCGAGCAGGAGGTCGAGCTCGCCAAGCGCATCGAGGCGGGGCTGTTCGCCGAGGACAAGCTGGCGAACTCCGACAAGCTCGCGCCGAAGCTCAAGCGCGAGCTGGAGATCATCGCCGAGGACGGCCGCCGAGCCAAGAACCACCTGCTCGAGGCCAACCTCCGACTGGTCGTCTCGCTCGCCAAGCGTTACACCGGTCGCGGCATGCTCTTCCTGGACCTGATCCAGGAGGGCAACCTCGGTCTGATCCGCGCGGTCGAGAAGTTCGACTACACCAAGGGCTACAAGTTCTCCACGTACGCCACCTGGTGGATCCGTCAGGCGATCACCCGAGCCATGGCCGACCAGGCCCGCACCATCCGTATCCCGGTGCACATGGTCGAGGTCATCAACAAGCTCGCGCGCGTGCAGCGCCAGATGCTCCAGGACCTGGGCCGCGAGCCCACCCCGGAGGAGCTGGCCAAGGAACTCGACATGACCCCCGAGAAGGTCATCGAGGTCCAGAAGTACGGCCGCGAGCCGATCTCGCTGCACACCCCGCTCGGTGAGGACGGCGACAGCGAGTTCGGTGACCTGATCGAGGACTCCGAGGCGGTCGTGCCGGCCGACGCGGTCAGCTTCACGCTTCTGCAGGAGCAGCTGCACTCGGTGCTCGACACCCTGTCCGAGCGTGAGGCGGGCGTCGTCTCCATGCGCTTCGGTCTCACGGACGGCCAGCCGAAGACCCTGGACGAGATCGGCAAGGTCTACGGCGTGACGCGTGAGCGCATCCGTCAGATCGAGTCCAAGACCATGTCGAAGCTGCGTCACCCGTCGCGTTCGCAGGTTCTGCGCGACTACCTCGACTAGGTCGTCACAGCAGTACGCGGTAGGTCGGCCGAGGGCCCGGATCCTGTTGGGGAACCGGGCCCTCGGCGTGTGCGCGGGTGCGGGCGGCGGCGCCCTGGCTGACTCTGAGTGGACGGAATTCACCCAGAGTCAGGAGGCCGTATGCGGCGACCCATCGTTCGAGCCCTGATCATGGCGTCGGCCCTGATTGCAGCGGCGGCCGTGGCGCCGTTCACTTCGCCCCCTCTCGCGGCCGCTGACAGCGTGGTCATCGGCGGCTATCCGGCAAAGGCTGCCGACAGCCCGTGGGTGGTGGCGCTGTCCAGCCGTGACCGGTTCGGCGGAACGCGAGCAGGTCAGTTCTGCGGCGGTGTGGTGGTGTCGCCGACGAAGGTCATGACGGCCGCCCACTGCCTGAGCCGGACCGTACTCGGCGTAGCTGTGCGCGACGTGCGTGACCTGGCGGTCCTCGCCGGGCGCACGCAGCTGCTCGGCGCGGGAGGCAGGGAGATCCGGGTGAGCGACGCCCGGGTCGCGCCGACGTACAACTCGCAGACGAACAGCCCGGACGTGGCGGTGCTGACGCTGGCCGAGGCGCTGCCCGCCTCCCAGGTGATCCCCCTGGCCGGCGTCGGCGACCCGGCGTACGAGCCGGGTACGAGTGCCACCGTGTACGGCTGGGGCGATACGACGGGGAACGCCAGCTACGCGTTCTCCTTGCGCGCCGCACGCGTGACGGTCCTGTCGGACGCTGTCTGTGGGCAGGCCTATCCAGGGGGCCTGGGCGGGAAGTATCTGAAGTCCACGATGCTCTGCGCCGGAGACCCGCAGGGCGGGCGCGACGCCTGTCAGGGGGACAGTGGAGGCCCGCTGGTGGCTCGCGGGCGGCTCATCGGACTGGTCTCCTGGGGCGGCGGCTGCGGCCGGGCCGACAGTCCCGGGGTGTACACGCGGATCTCGGCGGTGGGCCGTTCGTAGGCCGCCTTCCGTCGGGATCGCCGACGCCGCGGCAGTCACGCTATGAGAGCGGGCGGCCGCCCCTGGTATTCAGGGGCGGCCGCCCGTCAGCCGATCCTGGACCGGCCTTGGCTCGTCGTGGATGCGAGGTGTCAGTGTTCCTCTTCACCAACGCTGGCCGGCACGGCCGTCAGTCGGTCGGTCTCATCCTGTATTTCCGCGGCGATCTTCTTGAGTTCCGGCTCGAACTTGCGCCCGTGGTGGGCACAGAAGAGCAGTTCACCGCCGCTGCTCAGGACGACGCGCAGATAAGCCTGGGCGCCGCAGCGGTCGCAGCGGTCAGCGGCCGTCAGTGGGCTCGCGGGGGTCAGAACAGTAGTCACGTCGCCTCTTCTCTAGCTCGACGAGCTGTCGTACCAGGGTCAACATCCAACCAGGCCGAAAACGTTCCCGCTCGTGGCTTCTCCTGGAAACTTCTTTCCCAAGGTGGCTGTCTGCTGCCGGTTGGCGGCGAATGAGCCGTATTGCTTCGCTCTACGGATTTCGCGTTGCTTGTCTCTATCGGTCCTCCCGGCTGGGTTGCCGGTTGTTCATGAGGACGTGCCCGGAGCCTAAATGGTTCATGCCTGGAAGGGAACGTGATGTGCACGTCACTCCATCGAGGGATCGAACATGCATGCGAAGCTGGACTAGCATGAGAAATCAATAGGGTGGCGTTACATCGGCTCTACCAGGCCTCGGTACCCTCTGAGCGTCGACCGACGCCGGGCCCTTACCCCACTGGGCCACATCTCAAATTCAGCGAGGAGCGAACCGCGTGACCGCCGAAACGTCCGCGCCGTCCACAGCGCTGCTGACAGCAGACCGTGACGGTTCCAACTACACAGCGCGGCACCTGCTCGTACTCGAGGGGCTCGAGGCGGTCCGCAAGCGCCCGGGCATGTACATCGGGTCCACCGACAGCCGCGGCCTGATGCACTGCCTCTGGGAGATCATCGACAACTCCGTGGACGAAGCCCTCGGCGGCCACTGCGACCACATCGAGGTGATCCTTCACGAGGACGGATCCGTCGAGGTCAAGGACAACGGCCGAGGCATCCCTGTCGATATCGAGCCCAAGACCGGGCTCTCCGGTGTCGAGGTCGTGATGACCAAGCTGCACGCCGGCGGAAAGTTCGGCGGCGGCTCGTACGCCGCGTCGGGCGGACTGCACGGCGTGGGCGCCTCCGTCGTCAACGCCCTCTCCGCGCGCCTCGACGTCGAGGTCGACCGCGGGAGCGCGACCCACCTGATCAGCTTCCGCCGCGGTGTCCCCGGCATCTTCACCGAGTCGGGACCCGACGCGCCCTTCGACCCGGGGAACGGGCTGCTCAAGGGCAAGCGGGTGCCCAAGACCCGCACCGGCACGCGCGTACGGTACTGGGCCGACCGGCAGATCTTCCTCAAGGACGCCAAGCTCTCACTGGACAACCTCCACCAGCGCGCCCGCCAGACCGCCTTCCTGGTGCCCGGTCTGACGATCGTGGTCCGGGACGAGCGGGACCTGGAGGGTGCAGGCAAGAACGAGGAGATCTTCCGCTTCGACGGCGGCATCAGTGAGTTCTGCGAATACCTGGCCCAGGACAAGGCCGTCTGCGACGTGCAGCGCCTGACCGGGCAGGGCACCTTCAAGGAGACCGTCCCGGTCCTCGACGATCGCGGTCATATGACGCCCACCGAGGTCACCCGCGAGCTCGGCGTCGACATTGCCCTCCGCTGGGGCACGGGATACGACACCGCGGTCAAGTCCTTCGTCAACATCATCGCCACCCCCAAGGGCGGCACCCATGTGACCGGCTTCGAACGCTCCATCACCAAGACGATGAACGAGGTACTGCGCTCGGCCAAGCTGCTGCGCGTCGCCGAGGACGACATCGTCAAGGACGACGCCCTGGAGGGTCTCACCGCGGTCGTCACGGTCCGGCTGGCGGAGCCGCAGTTCGAGGGCCAGACCAAGGAGGTGCTGGGCACCTCGGCGGCCAACAGGATCGTCGCCAACGTCGTCGCCAAGGAGCTCAAGGCGTTTCTGACCTCCACCAAGCGCGACGACAAGGCGCAGGCCCGTGCGGTGATGGAGAAGGCCGTTGCCGCCGCCCGTACGCGCATCGCGGCCCGTCAGCACAAGGACGCGCAGCGCCGTAAGACCGCGCTGGAGACCTCCTCGCTGCCGGCCAAGCTCGCCGACTGCCGCAGCGACGACGTGGAGCGCAGCGAGCTCTTCATCGTCGAGGGGGACTCCGCACTCGGCACCGCCAAGCTCGCGCGGAACAGCGAGTTCCAGGCGCTTCTGCCGATCCGCGGCAAGATCCTGAACGTCCAGAAGGCGTCCGTCACGGACATGCTCAAGAACGCCGAGTGCGGCGCGATCATCCAGGTCATAGGAGCGGGGTCCGGGCGGACCTTCGACATCGACGCCGCCCGCTACGGCAAGATCGTCCTGCTGGTCGACGCCGACGTCGACGGCGCCCACATCCGCATCCTGCTGCTCACGCTCTTCCAGCGCTATATGCGGCCGATGGTGGAGGCGGGCCGGGTGTTCGCCGCCGTGCCGCCGCTGCACCGGATCGAGCTGGTCCAGCCCAAGAAGGGCCAGGACAAGTACGTGTACACGTACTCCGACAGCGAGCTGCGGCAGACGCTGCTGGAGTTCCAGCGCAAGGGGGTCCGTTTCAAGGACTCCATCCAGCGCTACAAGGGCCTCGGCGAGATGGACGCCGACCAGCTGGCGGAGACCACGATGGACCCGCGCCACCGCACGCTGCGCCGGATCAACATCGGCGACCTGGACTCCTCCGAGGAGGTCTTCGACCTGCTGATGGGCAATGAGGTCGCGCCCCGCAAGGAGTTCATCACCAGCTCGGCGGCGACGCTGGACCGCTCGCGGATCGACGCCTGACGGCGCCCCCGCCACCCAGGGGTGGAGCCGCAGGCTCCACTCCTGGTCCGATCCCGGTTCCGGCTCCTACCGCGTGGGACTCGCGCAGCCAACCGGGACAAGCATCACCTGATGGGGTGAAGACGGGCAGGAGAAGAGTCCGGGATCTTCCCGCTCTGTCCATCCTTGGGCATGCGAGCTGAAACGGTTCGCTGACAAGGAGAGCTGATCGGTGGAGAAGCAGGAAGGGCGGGACGCCGCTGCGGTGCGGCTCGACGACCCGTGGTACGACGCGCTGGCCTCCGGCTGGGGCGAGCTGGAAGGCACGGGCGCGCCCACGCCCGTCGTGCCGGACCCGCGCGCGAACCGGGGGAGTGCCGGACCGGGCGCGGCCGACATCTATCTGGAAGTGCAGCGCAGCGCCGCCTTCCAGGAGGTGCGCAGCCGCTACCGGAGGTTCGTCGGCCCCGCCGTTCTCGCCTTCCTCGTCTGGTACTTGGCGTATGTCGTCGCGGCCACCACCGCTCCCGGCCTGATGGCCCGGCCGGTGGCGGGAGCGGTGAATGTGGCGATGGTCGCGGGCCTCGGACAGTTCCTCACCACCTTCCTGCTGACCTGGGCGTACGCACGCCATGCCCGGCTGCGAAGGGACCGCGCGGCCCTGGATCTGCGCTGGACCGTGTATGACCAGACGAGGGCACAGGAGACGGCACGAGGGACCGAGCGTTGAGCGACGACCACCAGACCCTGGCGCTGCTGCTGTTCAGCGCGTTCATCGCGGTCACTCTCGGCATCACCAGCTGGGTGGGCCACAACAGGCGTGGCTCGGCAGAGGAGTTCTACGTCGGCGGGCGGCTCTTCTCCCCCATGGAGAACGGGTTCGCCATCGCCGGCGACTACATGTCCGCCGCATCCTTCCTCGGGATCTCCGGCCTCATCGCCCTGTTCGGCTACGACGGGATGCTCTATTCCGTGGGCTTCCTGGTCGCCTGGCTGGTGGTTCTGTTCCTCGTTGCCGAACTCGTGCGCAACTGCGGCCGGTTCACCCTCGCCGATGTCGTTGCCTCGAGGATGAGAGAGCGGCCCGTCCGTATCGCCGCGGGAACTTCTTCGGTCACCGTGTCCGTTCTCTATCTGGTGGCGCAGATGGTGGGAGCCGGGAGCCTGGTCGCGCTGCTGCTCGGCGGTACGAGCGAGGCCGCGCGCTCGTGGACCGTGATCGGCGTGGGTGCCCTGATGGTGATCTATGTGTCGTTGGGAGGGATGCGAGCCACCACCTGGATCCAGATCGTGAAGGCCGTGCTGCTGATGGCGGGCGCGATCGTGATGACCGTGCTCGTACTGACGCGCTTCCACGGCGACTTCAACCAACTGCTCAACACCGCAGCCGAACGCAGCGGCCACGGCAAGGACTTCCTCTCGCCCGGCCTCAAGTACGGCGGGGACTGGACCGCGCGCCTCGACTTCATCAGCCTCGGACTGGCGCTGGTTCTGGGCACGGCCGGCCTGCCGCACATCCTGTCCCGCTTCTACACCGTGCCGACCGCGCGGGCCGCCCGCCGCTCGGTCGTCTGGTCGATCGGTCTCATCGGCAGCTTCTATCTGATGACGATCGTGCTCGGCTTCGGTGCTGCCGCGGTGGTCGGCACCGACGAGGTGCGGAAGTCGAACGCCGCAGGGAACACCGCGGTTCCGCTGCTCGCGCTGGACCTCGGCGGAGGAGCGGGATCCACTGGTGGCACCGTTCTCTTCGCGGTGGTCGCGGCCGTGGCCTTCGCGACGATCCTTGCCGTCGTTGCCGGAATCACCCTCGCCTCCTCCGCCTCCGTCGCCCACGATCTGTACGCCTCGCTCCGCCGACGCCACGCCAGACAGCACAGTGAGGTAGCGGTCGCCCGTCTTGCCGCGGCCGGTATCGGCTTGGCTGCCATCGCGCTCGGCCTGCTCGCCCGGGACCTGAACGTCGCGTTCCTGGTGGGCCTGGCCTTCGCGGTCGCCGCCTCCGCCAATCTGCCCGTACTGCTCTACTCGCTGTTCTGGCGGAGCTTCACCACGCGTGGGGCGGTCTGGTCGGTGTACGGAGGGCTGGTCCCGGCCCTGCTCCTGGTGGTGCTTTCGCCGGTCGTCTCGGGCAGCCCAGAGGCGCTGTTCCCGGGCGTGGACTTTCATGTCTTCCCGCTGCAGAACCCCGGCCTGGTCTCCATCCCGCTGGGTTTCCTGGCGGGCTGGATCGGCACCGCCACCTCGGCGGAGCAGCCGGACGGGGCGAAGCACGCGGAGACGGAGGTGCGGGCGCTGACAGGTGCGGGAGCGGTGTGAGCCCGGGTACGCCTGGGGCCGTTTGTCCTCAATCGCCGGAAGGGCTTGAAGGTGGCCCGGACGGGCTTGAAGACGGCCGGGTGGGCTTGAAAGCTGGCCCGGACGGGCTTGATGTTGCGGGCCGCAGTGGTTCAAGAATCAGGCACGCGAGGACCACACGTAGCGGTGCTCCGGACGGCCGGTCTCGCCGTACTTGAGACTGAGCCGCACTCTGCTTGTCCGCTCCAGCAGCTTCAGATAGCGCTGCGCGGTCTGCCGGCTCACGCCCGCCCGTTCTGCGATCTCCTGGGTGGAGAGCGGCCCCTCGGCGGTCAGCAGCACCTGGCGTACCAGCTCGGCGGTGGTCGGCGAGTGGCCCTTGGGCAGGTCGGGCGCGACGGAACCGGCCGACAGGGCCCCGAACATACGGTCCACCTCCGCCTGTTCCGCCTCGCCACCGCCCTCCAGAGTGCGGCGCAGCATGGAGTACGCCTCCAACTTGGTGCGCAGACCCGCGAAGTTGAACGGTTTCACCAGGTACTGCAGCGCGCCATGGCGCATCGCCGCCTGGACGGTGGCGACATCACGCGCCGCTGTCACCATGATCACGTCGGTCTGGTGGCCGAGCCGACGCAGCTCCCGTACGACCGCAAGACCGTTCCCGTCCGGCAGATAGTGGTCGAGCAGGATCAGATCCACCGGCCTGTCGGCGATCCGGGCGAGCGCCTCGGCGGCCGAGTGCGCCGTCGCGGAGACCCGGAAGCCCGGCACTTTGGACACATAGGCCGCGTTGATCTCCGCGACCCGGACGTCGTCGTCCACCACCAATACGTCGATCAGGTCCTTGGCCGGCTGTTCGGCACGTCCCTCGGTCATCGCGCCCCCTCGGTCATCGCGCCCCCTCGGCGGTGGCCAGCCCCGGCTCGGTCAGCGCCTCCGGGAGTACGACGGTGAATTCGGCGCCCCCGCCCGCCGCGTCGCGTACTCGCGCGCTGCCGCCCTGCCGCTCCGCAAGCCTGCGCACCATCGCCAGCCCGAGACCGCGCTTGCCGTGGACCGGAAGTTCCTTGGTGGACCAGCCCTCAGTGAAGATCAACTCTTGCTGCTCGGGCGGGACTCCGGGACCGCTGTCCGCGATCCGCAGCACGGCCGTACGGCCCTCCGCACGAAGCTCGATCTCGATCCGCGGGTCGTCGGAGCCGCCGGCCGCGTCCAGAGCGTTGTCCACGAGATTGCCGACGACCGTCACCAGACCGCGCGGGTCCACCAGTCGGTCCGGCAGCAGCGTGCCGGGCGCGATACGCAGCGATACGCTCCGCTCCGCCGCCACCGTCGCCTTGCCCACCAGCAGCGCGCCGAGCAGCGGGTCGTGGATCTTTTCGGTGATCTGCTCCGCGGTGGCCCGGTGCACCCCGACCACCTCGGTGACGAACTCCACCGCGTCCTCGTGCATCTCTAGCTCGAGTAGCCCGAGCAGGGTGTGCATCCGGTTGGCGTGCTCATGGTCCTGCGCCCGCAGGGCGTCGATCAGGCCGCGGGTGGAGTCCAGCTCGCGGCCCAGCTGCTCCAGCTCGGTGCGGTCGCGCAGGGTGGCGACGGCGCCGCCGTCGTCGGTCGGCATCCGGTTGGCGATCAGCACCCGGCTGCCCCGCACGGTCAGCAGGTCCTCGCCGGTGACGCGGCCCGCCAGTACATCGGTGGTGCGGCCGTCGCCGAGGACCTCGTCGAGCGGCAGCCCCATCGCCTCGTCGCCCAGGCCGAGCAGCCGCTGTGCCTCGTCGTTCATCAGCCGGATCCTGCCCGTGGCGTCGAGCGCCACGACTCCTTCCCGGATGCCGTGGAGCATTGCCTCGCGCTCCGCCAGCAGAGCGGAGATATCGGAGAAGGCCAGGTCGTGGGTCTGCCGCTGGAGCCTGCGGGAGATCAGATAGGCGGCCAGGGCTCCGACAGCCAGGGCCCCGCCGGCATATGCGAGCAGTCCCGGGATCGCCGCCAGCAGCCTGGCGCGCACGCTGTCGTACTCGATACCGACCGATACCGCGCCGACGATCGTGCCGCTTCTGTCCCGCAGTGGCACCTTCCCACGGGCGGATCGGCCGAGCGTTCCGCTGTCGATCTCCAGCACCTCGTTGCCCGCGAGGGCGTCGCTGGGATCGGTGGAGACGACCCGGCCGATCTGCTCGGGGGCGGTGTGGGACCAGCGCACGCCACGCCTGTCCATGATCACGACATACTCGGCGCCGGTCGCCTGTCGTATCCGCTCGGCCTTGGCCTGAACCGGACCACCGGCCGTCGGCCGTGAGCCGAGCAGCTCGTCGGCGACTTCCGGGGAAGCGGTGGTCTGGGCGATGGCGAGCGCCCGGCGCATCGCCTGATCGTCGAGTTGTGCGCTGAGCGGGGCGAGGAAGAGGCCGGTGGCCAGCACAGTGACACCGGTGGCGATGGCCAGCTGCATCAGCAGGACCTGGGAGAAGACCCGCTGCGGCCAGCCGAACCGCCGGCGCCGGGCGGGAGCGGTCGGTACGGGACTCATGCCTAGGAACGGTAGAGGGCCGAACGTTCTTTCTGAAATCTCCAGGTCTCCGCGCCCGTCGGCCGACCCGCGGGATCTCTGTCCGTGACGGACCACGGTGCCGACGGGAGCGGCGCCGCGGACTCGACCGCCGCCTTCCAGCGGGCCGTCGACGCGGGCAAGGTGCAGGCCAAGGAGGCCGGCACCACGACGCGCCATCTGCGGCTCACGGTCACGGCCAACACCGGTTGGCCGGCGCCGCAGTTCAGTGAAGTGGAGGCCTGTCGCTCCTGACAGGCAGACCGTGAACGACAACGTGCTCGGCACCTGTGGGCGCCGAGCACGTGTGGGTCCCTGCGCCGATCAAGCGTCCGGGATGTCTGCCTTCGCTCTGATGAGCGTGTCGCGACTGATGATCACGATCCGCTCGTAGTCGGCGCGTCCTGCGTCGGAGGGGAGCTCATGGTCGAGCACCTCCGTGGCGTCTGTGCCGATGACGGCGAAGTTGCCGTCACTCAGCTCGAAGATGTCCGGGCATGTTTGTCCTGACATGCTTCCGCGCTGACGGGGAGATGCTCCGATCCGGCGCACGATCTTCAATTGGGGGATCCTCGGAGGGTGGTAGGGGTGCGATGAATCGCCGTTCTATGTCAAGATCACACACGCAGCGTCAGTCGGCCCACCAGCCACGGCCGTCATCCCCCTGACGGTTGATGAGGCGATCGACCAGCCGCCCCAGGTAGGCCTCCTGCGATTCGTAACTCACGCTGGCGCGATGGTCCCTTGTAGCAGCCCAGAACTCGCGGAAGATGGGGTTCCGGCAAATCACTCGAAGGTGTCCCCGGACGTCGTCCTCGCTTGCCGCCCCGATCCGGTAGGCGTGCAGAACGTGCTGGTACAGGGCATTGGCGTAGAGGAACTGGCGCTGCTTCACCGGCGATAACGCGGCGTCGTAGGTGTCCAGAACAGCAGCCAGGTCCGGATCGTCCATCGCCTTGCTCAGCAGCTCGAAATGGAGTCGCTGCTGGTTGGTGATGTCGGCGCGGCGCTGGAAACTGTTGGCCTGCTCCATGTGCTCGAGCTGGGTGCTCAGGTTGCTGTTCTGGCGGTGCATTTGCTGGTGCTGAATCACCAGGGCGACGATCACCGCGCCGAAGGCCAGACCGGAGAAAACCGCATTGGCGGCAGAGACGTCCGTGTCGGGCGCGAGTTCCTTCATCGTGGCGCTGATGGCGAGGCTGAGCGCAGCGACCAGTCCGATGACCGCCAATGCGCTCAGGAAGACAACCGCGACACCGGCGATGACACCCCGGTTGCCGTTCCCCTGTGTGCTCATGTCAACCCCCGATTCACAGGCGACCGACCGATGTGGAGGCCGGTGACTGCGTGTACCGACTCCCAGAGTGCCGAGCGGCTCTGATCGGCCGGGAGGCGGAGAAAACGGCGCACAGAGGGAACGCGGTGGCGTATATCCGTGGGCCGTGTCCCATGTGTGCCCGCTGCGCGCCGCTAACAACCGTTCACTTCGCGCCGCGCCCATATCCTGGGGAGCCCCCGCCGCAGTCGAGAATCCCCGAGGTGCCCCCTTGAGCAAGCCGCAGATCCCCGTCGTCGTCCTTGCGGGCTTTCTGGGATCCGGCAAGACCACCCTCCTCAACCACCTGCTCCGTCGCAACGGCGGCACCCGCATCGGTGTCGTCGTCAATGACTTCGGCTCCATCGAGATCGACGCCATGACCGTCGCAGGGCAGGTCGGCTCCACCGTGTCCCTCGGAAACGGCTGTCTGTGCTGTGCCGTCGACGCGAGTGAGCTGGACGACTATCTGGAGAAGCTCACCCGGCCCGCCGCGCGTATCGACGTCATCGTCATCGAGGCCAGTGGGCTTGCCGAGCCGCAGGAGCTCGTACGGATGCTGCTGGCCAGCGACAATCCGCGCATCGTGTACGGGGGACTGGTCGAGGTCGTAGACGCGGCCGAGTTCGACGCGACCCGGGCGCGGCACCCCGAGATCGACCGGCATCTCGCGATCGCGGATCTCGTCGTTCTGAACAAGGCGGACCGGGTGGAGCCGGACGCACTGGCACGAGTGCTCGGGACGCTCGTCGAGCTCGGTGCGGGCACGCCCGCGATCACTGTGGAACACGGGCGGGTCGACCCGCAGATGCTCTTCGACTCCGCGGCGCGGCAGGAGCGGCCGGAGAAGGTACGCCAGCTGTCCTTCGAGGACCTGTACGCGGACGAGTACGACCACGACCACGGCCATACGGACCATCTGCACGCCGCGTACGAGAGCCTCGCCTTCACGGCGGACGCGCCCATGCACCCGCGCCGGCTCATGGACTTCCTCGACTCCAGGCCCGAAGGGCTCTACCGGATCAAGGGATTCGTCGACTTCGGGACTGCCGACCCGGACAACCGGTACGCCGTCCATGCCGTCGGCCGGTTTCTGCGGTTCTACCCGTCACGCTGGGTGCCCGGCGAGGAGCGGCTGACGCAGCTCGTGCTGATCGGCTCGGGCGTCGACGCCGGGGCGCTGCGCAAGCAGCTGGAGTCCTGCGCGCAGTCCGGTCCGCAGGACGCCCCCGACGAGCGGAGCATATGGGGCGTCCTGCGGTACGTACCGGCCGAACCGGATGAGACAGCGGACCCGGCGGAGACCGCGCTCCAGCAGCTCGACTAGCTCAACGGGCCCGCCAACACCGCGACCGCCGACGTCACCGGCGTACCCGAGCCGTCCCGCCGCGGGTCCAGCTCCGGGAGCTCGGCTGGTGCGCCGTTCTTCTGCGCCGCACGGGCCGGTGCCGCGCCCGCCCAGGCCAGCACCAGCACATCCTCGCCCTTGAGGAAGCGCTGGCAGCGCACGCCGCCCGTGGCCCGCCCCTTGCGCGGGTACTGGTCGAAGGGGGTGAGCTTCCACGTCGTCACCGAGTCGTCCAGCGTGCCGTGCGAGCCCGCGATGGTGAAGATCACCGCGTCGCCGGCCGGGTCGACCGCCGTGAACGAGAGAACCTCGGCGCCGTCCGCCAGCTTGATGCCGGCCATGCCGCCGGCCGCCCGGCCCTGCGGCCGCACCTGCGAGGCCTGGTAGCGCAACAGCTGGGCGTCGGAGGTGATGAAGACCAGGTCCTCCTCGCCCGTACGCAGCTCGGTCCCGCCGACGATCCGGTCACCTTCCTTGAGGGTGATGACCTCCAACTCGTCCTTGTTCGCCGGGTAGTCGGGGACGACGCGCTTGACGACACCCTGCAGCGTGCCGAGCGCGAGGCCCGGCGAGGACTCGTCGAGCGTGGTGAGGCAGATGACCGTCTCGTCCTCCTCCAGCGACAGGAACTCCGAGACCGGCGCACCGCCCGACAGATTGGGCGAGGACACCGTGTCCGGAAGCTGCGGAAGGTCGATCACCGCGAGCCGCAGCAGCCGCCCGGCTGACGTCACAGCGCCCACATCGCCGCGCTGTGTCGCCGGCACCGCCGAAACGATCACATCGTGCTTGGTGCGCTTTCCGCCCTCGTGCGCCAGGGGTTCGCCATTGGCGGTGCGGGCCAGCAGGCCGGTCGAGGACAGCAGCACCCGGCACGGGTCGTCCGCGACCTCCAGCGCCACCGCGGCGAGCGGTGTACCTGCCGACTCCAGCAGCACCGTGCGCCGCGCGGTGCCGAACTTCTTCGCCACCGCGGCCAGTTCGGTCGAGACCAGCTTGCGCAGCTCGGTGTCCGAGTCGAGGATCCCGGTCAGCTCGTCGATCTCGCCGTTGAGCCGGTCTCGCTCGCTCTCCAGCTCGATCCGGTCGAACCTGGTCAGCCGGCGGAGCGGAGTGTCCAGAATGTACTGAGTCTGGATTTCGCTGAGCGAGAAGCGCTCGATCAGCCGCTCCTTGGCCTGCGCGGAATTGTCACTCGACCGGATGAGCCGGATGACCTCGTCGATGTCGAGAAGCGCGACAAGCAGGCCCTCGACCAGGTGCAACCGGTCGCGCCGCTTGGCCCGCCGGAACTCGCTGCGCCGCCGCACGACCTCGAAGCGGTGATCGAGATAGACCTCGAGCAGCTCCTTGAGCCCCAGGGTGAGCGGCTGCCCGTCCACCAGCGCCACATTGTTGATGCCGAAGGACTCCTCCATCGGCGTCAGCTTGTAGAGCTGCTCCAGCACGGCCTCGGGGATGAAGCCGTTCTTGACCTCGATGACCAGCCGCAGACCGTGCTGCCGGTCGGTGAGGTCCTTGACGTCCGCGATGCCCTGGAGCTTCTTCGCCGAGACCAGGTCCTTGATCTTCGCGATCACCTTCTCCGGGCCGACCGTGAAGGGCAGTTCGGTGATCACCAGGCCCTTGCGGCGCGCCGTGACGTCCTCCACGGAGGCCGTCGCGCGGATCTTGAAGGTGCCGCGGCCGGACTCGTACGCGTCCTTGATGCCGTTCAGGCCCACGATCCGGCCGCCGGTCGGCAGGTCGGGCCCGGGGACGAAGCGCATCAGCGTCTCGAGGTCCGCGCCCGGGTGCTTGATCAGATGCCGGGCGGCGGCGATGACCTCGCCCAGATTGTGCGGCGGCATGTTCGTCGCCATGCCGACGGCGATCCCGGACGAGCCGTTGACCAGCAGGTTCGGGTAGGCGGCGGGGAGCGCGACCGGCTCCCGCTCCTGGCCGTCGTAGTTCGACTGGAAGTCGACGGTGTCCTCGTCGATCGACTCCGTCATCAGGCTGGTGGCATCTGCCATCCGGCACTCGGTGTACCGCATGGCGGCCGGCGGGTCGTCGTTGCCGAGGGAGCCGAAGTTGCCGTGGCCGTCGACCAGCGGCAGGCGCATCGAGAACGGCTGCGCCATCCGCACGAGGGCGTCGTAGATCGACGCGTCGCCGTGCGGGTGCAGCTTACCCATGACCTCGCCGACCACACGGGCGCACTTCACATAGCCGCGGTCGGGGCGCAGGCCCATCTCGTTCATCTGGTAGACGATGCGGCGGTGCACCGGCTTCATACCGTCGCGGGCGTCCGGCAGGGCCCGGGAGTAGATCACCGAGTACGCGTACTCGAGGAAGGAGCCCTGCATTTCGTCGACGACGTCGATGTCGAGGATCTTCTCCTCGAAGTCGTCCGGCGGCGGGGTCTTCGTGCTGCGGCGGGCCATCGCGGCTGCGGCTCCTTCTCGCTCTTGTGCGGGGCAGTACTCAGGTTCTGACGCGGACCATTGTGGACCGAGCCTCTGACAACGCCGACCTCGACCCGTCGTTGGGCCGTTCTCGGCCGGGAACTTCGCCAGGTGTCAGATCGCTTGCATACAGTGGCAGGACTTCTCCATATCGCGATCGAAGGGACGTACATGCCCATGGGTCACACGGCCACAGCGCAGGCCGGTTCCGGCGGCCTGACAGCGACCGAGCACCGCCTGGCCAACGGCCTGCGCGTGGTGCTCTCCGAGGACCACCTGACCCCGGTCGCCGCGGTCTGCCTCTGGTACGACGTAGGTTCGCGCCACGAGGTCAAGGGCCGTACCGGCCTTGCTCACCTTTTCGAGCATCTGATGTTCCAGGGCTCGGGCCAGGTCAAGGGGAACGGCCACTTCGAGCTGGTTCAGGGAGCCGGCGGCTCGCTGAACGGCACCACCAGCTTCGAGCGCACCAACTACTTCGAGACGATGCCCACGCACCAGCTGGAGCTCGCCCTCTGGCTGGAAGCCGACCGCATGGGCTCGCTGCTCGCGGCTCTCGACGACGAGTCGATGGAGAATCAGCGTGACGTCGTCAAGAACGAGCGCCGCCAGCGGTACGACAATGTCCCGTACGGCACGGCCTTCGAGCGGCTGACGGCTCTGGCCTACCCGGAGGGCCACCCGTACCACCACACGCCGATCGGCTCGATGGCCGATCTGGATGCCGCGACCCTCGAGGACGCGCGCACGTTCTTCCGTACGTACTACGCGCCGAACAACGCCGTGCTGTCGGTCGTCGGCGACATCGACCCGGAGCAGACGCTCGCCTGGATCGAGACGTACTTCGGCTCCATCCCGTCCCACGAGGGCAAGCAGCCGCCGCGCGACGGCTCCCTCCCGGAGATCATCGGCGAGCAGCTGCGCGAGGAGATCGTCGAAGAGGTCCCGGCCCGGGCGCTGATGGCCGCCTACCGCCTGCCGCACGACGGCACGCGCGAGAGCGACGCCGCTGACCTGGCGCTCACCGTCCTCGGCGGCGGAGAGTCCTCGCGGCTGCACAACCGCCTTGTGCGCCGTGACCAGACGGCCGTCGCGGCCGGCTTCGGTCTGCTGCGGCTGGCCGGCGCCCCTTCGCTGGGCTGGCTGGACGTCAAGACCTCCGGCGGTGTCGAGGTGCCGCAGATCGAGGCCGCGGTCGACGAGGAGCTGGCGCGGTTCGCCGCGGAGGGTCCCACGCCCGAGGAGATGGAGCGGGCGCAGGCCCAGTTGGAGCGCGAGTGGCTGGACCGGCTCGGCACGGTCGCCGGCCGCGCCGACGAACTGTGTCGGTACGCCGTGCTGTTCGGCGACCCGCAGCTGGCGCTGACCGCCGTGCAGCGGGTGCTGGACGTCACCGCCGCAGAGGTGCAGGCAGTCGCCAAGGCCCGGCTGCGCCCGGACAACAGGGCGGTGCTGGTCTACGAGCCCCTCTCCGCGGACAACGGCGACAGCGACGGCGACAGCGACAGCGACGAGAACGACGAGCGCGAAGGAGCGGACCAGTGAGCGACGCTGCCGTGACCATGGAGTTCCACCCGCAGCCGAAGGCCGGCGCCGCCCGCCCCTGGGCGTTCCCGGCCCCCGAGCGCGGCACGCTGGACAACGGCCTCACCGTGCTGCGCTGCCATCGCCCGGGCCAGCAGGTGGTGGCCGTCGAAATCTGCCTCGACGCCCCGCTGGACGCCGAGCCGGAGGGCCTCGACGGCGTTGCCACGATCATGGCGCGCGCCTTGTCGGAAGGCACCGACAAGCACACCGCCGAGGAGTTCGCCGCCGAGCTGGAGCGCTGCGGTGCCACCCTCGACGCGCACGCCGACCACCCGGGTGTCCGCGTCTCCCTGGAGGTCCCGGTCTCCCGGCTGCCGAAGGCGCTCGGTCTGCTCGCCGAGGCGCTGCGCGCGCCGGCCTTCGCCGACAACGAGGTGGAGCGGCTGGTACGCAACCGGCTGGACGAGATCCCGCACGAGACGGCCAACCCGGCCCGCCGTGCGGCCAAGGAGCTCTCCAAGGAGCTCTTTCCGGCCTCCCTGCGTATGTCGCGCCCCCGCCAGGGTACGGAGGAGACGGTCGCCCGTATCGACTCCGCGGCCGTACGGGCTTTCTACGCGGCGCATGTCCGGCCCGCCACCGCCACCGCGGTGATCGTCGGCGACCTCACGGACGTCGATCTGGACGCCGTGCTCGCCGACTCACTCGGCACCTGGAAGGGCGACAGCGCCGCGCCCCGTCCCAAACCGCCGATCACCGCCGACGACACCGGCCGTGTGGTCATCGTGGACCGTCCCGGCGCCGTCCAGACGCAGCTGCTGATCGGCCGCATCGGCCCGGACCGCCACGACCGCGTATGGCCGGCCCAGGTGCTCGGTGCGTACTGCCTTGGCGGCACTCTCACCTCGCGCCTTGACCGCGTGCTGCGCGAGGAGAAGGGCTACACCTACGGCGTACGGGCCTTCGGCCAGGTGCTGCGCTCCGCTCCCGACGGGTCGGGCGCCTCGCTGCTCGCCATCAGCGGCTCCGTGGACACCCCGAACACCGGACCGGCGCTGGACGACCTCTGGAAGGTGCTGCGTACGCTCGCGGCCGAAGGTCTGACCGACGCCGAACGCGATGTCGCCGTGCAGAACCTGGTGGGTGTCGCCCCGCTGAAGTTCGAGACGGCCGCCTCCGTCGCGGGCACGCTCGCCGACCAGGTCGAGCAGTTCCTCCCGGACGACTACCAGGCGCAGTTGTACGTACGCCTGGCCGAGACCGGCACCGTCGAGGCGACGGCCGCGGCTGTCAGCGCCTTCCCGGTGGACCGTGTTGTCACGGTGCTCGTCGGTGACGCCTCGCAGATCGAGGAGCCGGTCAAGGCGCTCGGCATCGGCGAAGTGACGGTTGTCACAGGCTGATTGGGGATATCCGGCAGACAACTCAAAACGGACAAGCGGAACCCCGGCATCCCTTGTGGTGCCGGGGTTCCGCCTTATGCCCGTTTTGTTGGAGAGGTTGCCTGTCTGCCCTGTGGCGTGCGCTACAAAAGGGCCTGTCTGTTTGGCGATTGAAAGACGGCCCGCCTAGCGTCGGTCCGGCTGTCCGCCAGTAGCCCGCCGCATCCGCGGCATCGGACAGTCATCGCCGAGTCCCCGTCTGGCGCGAGCCTGGGGAGCCGGGGACCCACTCAGTCCCTGGGGTGAATCGGGCGCCTTCGCACCTGCGGAGGGGCCTGTAGGAGACCTTCCTGCTCCGAACCCGTCAGCTAACCCGGTAGGCGAGAAGGAAGGAAAGGATCAGCCACTTCATGGCGTTCACCCGTGCCACCGGGAAGCACCGTGCCCCGAGCCGAATGACGCGCAAGAGGGCGAACATCGCCGGCGTCGCGGCTCTCGCCACCACCGGCGTCATCGGAACCCTCGCTTCCCCGGCACTCGCCGCCGAGACCGGCGCGACCACCGTCGAGGACACCGGCCTGACCCAGATCGTGGCGGCCGACTCCCTCGCCGAGCAGATCGCCGACCAGGCCGCCGCGCAGAAGCACGAGGCCGCCGAGGCCAAGGCGAAGGCCGAGGCGAAGCGCAAGGCCGAGGCCCGGGCCAAGGAGGCCCGCCAGGCCAAGGAGCGCGCCGCCCGCGAGGCCGAGCGCAAGCGCCTCAACTCCTTCGTGGCGCCGATATCCCACTCGTACGTGTCGACGGGCTACAAGACCGGCGGCTCCATCTGGTCCTCCGGCAGCCACACCGGCATCGACTTTCACGCCGCGTCCGGCACCACCGTGCACGCGGTCGGCTCCGGCACCGTCGTCGAGGCCGGCTGGGGCGGCGCGTACGGCAACAACGTCGTGATCAAGATGAACGACGGCTCGTACACGCAGTACGGCCACCTCTCGTCCATCAGCGTCTCGGTAGGCCAGTCGGTGACTCCGGGCCAGCGGATCGGCCACTCCGGCTCGACCGGCAACACCACTGGTCCGCACCTCCACTTCGAGGCCCGCACCAGCCCCGAGTACGGCTCCGACATGGACCCGGTCGCGTACCTGCGCGCGCACGGCGTCAACGTCTGATCCGACGACGGGGCCGATGCCCGGTCCCGCTTGCTCCCCGAAGGCCCCGGCTCACCGCCGGGGCCTTCGGCGTTTGCCGCCCCACCGGAGTTCTGGCCAAAAGATATCCATGGATTCCGGTCTCCCATCGGAAAATCCCGCCCACTGCAATAGAGTCACCGAACAGACGTCAATCGGCTGCGTTTCGCGCGGATTAAAGCGGAGGTTCGGTCATGCGCATTCCCGCGCACTCGGTATGCACGGCGATCCGCGACGACATCGTCTCCGGTGTATTCGAGCGCGGCAGCCGGCTCACCGAGGAGCAGCTGGCACGCCGCTACGGCGTCTCCCGGGTCCCGGTGCGCGAGGCCCTGCGCACGCTGGAGTCCGAGGGCTTCGTCACCACCCGCCGCCACGCCGGCGCCTGTGTCGCCGAGCCCACCGAGCAGGAGGCCGCCGACCTTCTGGAGATCCGGATGCTGCTGGAGCCCATGGGTGCGGCGCGCGCCGCCCAGCGCCGCACCGAGGCACATCTCAAGGTGCTGCGTGGCCTGGTCAGACTGGGGCAGGAGCGGGCCCGCCGTGGTCAGGGCGAGGATCTGCGTTCACTGGGTGGCTGGTTCCACGAGACGCTCGCCCAGGCCTCCGGCAGTCCGGGGCTGATCGCTCTGCTCACCCAGCTGCGGCACAAGATCGCCTGGATGTACGCCGTCGAGCAGCCCGCCAAGCCCGTCGAGTCCTGGATCGAGCACGGCGCGATCGTGGACGCGGTGGCGCGCGGCGACGCGGAACGGGCGCGGGCGCTGACGGCCGTGCACACCGAACGGGCTGCCGCCGCCCACCGGCTGCGCCGCCCCGACCGGGTGAGGACTTCGCAACATGCCGTAAACATCGCAAGCGCCCGCCATTAACAGGTGCACCGTATACAAAGGGTAGATATTGGCGGGGCCTCTTTTCTGCTGCCCGTATTCAAAGCGCCGGGACCGAAAGTCGCGTCCGGGAAAGTCATGTCCAGAAAAGCTGCGTCCAGAAAAGACGAAGCCGCGATGTCCGAGAATTCGGGACACCGCGGCTTTGCGTGGGTAATGGGCCTGACCGGCTCAGACGGTCTCGGGAAGTTCTTCGAGACCCTCGGCGACGAGCCGGGCGAGACGGTCCAGCGCGGCGTCGGAGTCCTCCGCCTCGGAAGCGAGCACGATCTCCTCGCCGCCGTGCGCGCCCAGGCCGAGCACCGCGAGCATGGAGGCGGCGTTGACCGGGGTGCCGTCCGCCTTGGCGATCGTCACGGGGACGCCGGCGGCCGTGGCGGCACGGACGAAGATGGAAGCGGGGCGGGCGTGAAGGCCCTCGGCCCAGCCGACATTGACGCGGCGCTCAGCCATGGTGTTGCCCTTCAAGTCTCAGTGGTTGTCTAGACCAGTCTCTCATGTGTTTCTGCGTGCTCGCACCGGCCCCGGACCCGGGATCGGCCGCCGATAGTCAGTCTCAGACTGCCCCGCGGCAACCTCCTCCGCGACCCGTGGGTGAGCCGTACGCTTTCCCCATGCAGACCTCGTCGGATCAGGCCTACCCCGACCACTGGGAAGCAGACGTGGTGCTGCGCGACGGCGGCACCGCGCGCATCAGGCCCATCACCACCGAGGACGCCGACCGTCTGGTCAGCTTCTACGAGCAGGTCTCCGACGAGTCGAAGTACTACCGCTTCTTCGCGCCCTACCCCCGGCTCTCCGCCAAGGACGTCCACCGCTTCACCCATCACGACTATGTGGACCGGGTGGGTCTCGCGGTCACGGTGGGCGGCGAGTTCATCGCCACCGTCCGCTACGACCGGATCAACGCAGAGGGCCGGCCCGCGAGCGCCCCCGCCGACGAGGCCGAGGTCGCCTTCCTCGTCCAGGACGCCCACCAGGGTCGCGGCGTGGCCTCCGCCCTCCTCGAGCACATCGCCGCCGTGGCCCGCGAACGCGGTATCAGACGCTTCGCTGCCGAGGTGCTGCCCGCCAACAACAAAATGATCAAGGTGTTCCGGGATGCCGGCTACACCCAGAAGCGCAGCTTCGAGGACGGGTCCGTCCATCTCACCCTCGACCTCGAACCGACCGAGGAGTCCCTCGCCGTCCAGCGCGGCCGCGAGCAGCGCGCCGAGGCCCGCTCCGTGCAGCGCCTCCTCGCGCCCGGTTCGGTCGCCGTCATCGGCACCGGCCGCGTGCCCGGCGGCGTGGGCCGCACCGCCCTGCGCAACCTCCTCAGTGCCGGATACACGGGACGTACCTACGCCGTGAACCGCGCCTTTCCCGAGGGCCAGGCCGAGGTCGACGGCGTCCCGGCCCACCGCTCCGTGGGCGAGATCGGGGAGACCGTCGACCTGGCGGTCGTGGCCGTCCCGGCGGAGCGGGTGCCCGAAGTGGTCGCCGACTGCGGCGAGCACGGCGTCCAGGGACTGGTCGTGCTGACCGCCGGATACGCCGAGAGCGGGGCCGCAGGACGGGAGCGCCAGCGCGAACTGGTGCGGCAGGCCCGCTCGTACGGGATGCGCATCATCGGCCCGAACTCCTTCGGCATCATCAGCACCGCCGACACCGTCCGCCTCAATGCCTCGCTGGCCCCGGAGTCCCCGGCGCCCGGCCGTATCGGCTTGTTCACCCAGTCCGGCGCCATCGGCATAGCACTGCTCGCCGGCCTGCACCGGCGCGGCGCCGGGCTGTCCTCCTTCATCTCGTCGGGCAACCGCGCGGATGTGTCCGGCAACGACTTTCTGCAGTACTGGTACGAGGACCCGGACACCGATGTGGTCCTGCTGTACCTCGAATCGATCGGCAACCCGCGCAAGTTCACGCGCCTGGCCCGGCGAACGGCGGCGGTGAAACCGGTCGTCGTGGTGAAGGGCGCCCGGCACAGCGGCAGCGCGCCGCCCGGACACGCGGTGCCGGTCACCCGGATCCCCGACACCACGGTCGGGGCGCTGTTCCGCCAGGCCGGCGTGATCCGCGTCGACACCGTCACCGAACTCGTCGACGTGGGCCTGCTGCTGGCCGGCCAGCCGCTGCCCGCAGGACCGCGCGTGGCGATCCTCGGCAACTCCGAGTCCCTCGGCCTCCTCACGTACGACGCCTGCCTCGCCGACGGCCTCCGTCCCCTCCGGCCGCGCGACCTCACGACGGCCGCCACGCCCGCGGACTTCCGCGCCGCCCTCGCCGAGGCCCTGGTGGACGACGCCTGCGACGCGGTGGTGGTGACGGCGATCCCGTGGGTAGGGGAGAACGGCGTCACGGAGTCGGGCGACGGCGAGGTCCTGGCAGCAGCGCTGCGCGACGCGGTCACCACGGCCCCGGCCAAACCGGTCGCGGTGGTCCATGTGGAGATCGGGGGTCTGGCGGAGGCGCTGGCGGCGGCGACGAGTACGCGTACGGTCCCGGCCCCCGCGACCGAAGACGGGAACCCGGGCCCCGGCCACGAGGCGCCGCGGGCCGTCCGCACCCGACCACCCGCCCCGAGCTCGTCCGCCGTCTCCGCGGCCGTCCGTTACGCCGCCCCGGCCCCCGCGACCGCCCCGCACGCCTCCCGTATCCCCGCCTACCCCGCCGCCGAGCGGGCCGTCCGAGCCCTTTCCGAGGCGGTCAAATACGCCCAGTGGCGCCGGCAGGCCGCCGAGCCCGGCAGGGTGCCGCAGTACGAGGACATCGACGAGGCCGGCGCGGCCGCGCAGATCGACGCACTGCTCGGCGGGCTCACCGACCCTCGCGGCAGCACCCTCGGGCCCGCTGCCGCCCACGAGCTCCTCGGCCGGTACGGCATCCCCGTACGGCCGACCCTCCCCGCGCCCGGTCCCGACGCCGCCGTGGCCGCCGCCGGCCGCCTCGGCTACCCCGTCGCCCTCAAGACCACCGCCCCCCACCTCCGCCACCGCGCCGACCTCGGCGGCGTACGGCTGGATCTGGCCAACGAGGCGCAACTGCGGCAGGCGTACCGCGAATTGACCGACACCCTCGGCAAGCCCGAGGAGCTCCAGCCCGTCGTTCAGGCGATGGCCCCGCGCGGAGTTGACTCGGTCGTACGCGCCGCCATCGACCCAGCCGTCGGCGCCGTGCTCTCCTTCGGGCTGGCCGGAGCCGCCTCCGAGCTGCTCGGTGACACCGCCCACCGGCTCGTGCCCGCCACCGACCGGGACGCCGCGGAGTTGATCAGGACCATCCGGACGGCCCCGCTCCTCTTCGGCTGGCGGGGCTCCGCGCCCGTCGACACCCCGGCCCTCGAAGAGCTGCTGCTCCGGGTGTCACGACTGGTCGACGATCACCCGGAAGTGGTCGGAATCAGCCTCGAACCGGTCGTTGTCGCTCAGCATGGCCTCTCTGTGCTCGGCGCGTCCGTACGGCTCGCGCCGTCGCCCGCCCGCACCGACCTGGGCCCCCGCCGACTCCCCAGCTACTGAGCGCTCACCACGCCCCGAGCCCCGTAGGATGGACCGCATGGCGAAGACCGGTACGACGACCCAGGGGCTGCGCGCGGCGATCGAGCGCAGCGGCTACTACCCGGCCCTCGTGGCCGAGGCGGTGGAGGCCGCTGTCGGTGGCGAGCAGATCGCTTCGTACCTGGTGCACCAGGAAACCACCTTCGACGCCAACGAGGTGCGCCGCCATGTCACCGTCCTCGTCCTGACGGCCAACCGCTTCATCGTCAGCCACACCGACGAGCAGGCCGCCGACTCCAGCTCCCCGACCCCCTACGCCACCACCTCGACCGAATCGGTCAAGCTCGGCCGGATCTCGTCGGTCGTGGTGAGCCGCGTCGTCGCGAACCCGGAGTCGTACACCCCCGGCACCCTGCCCCGCGAGGTCGTCCTCACCATCGGCTGGGGCGCCGTTTCCCGTATCGACCTGGAGCCCGCCGCCTGCGGCGACCCCAACTGCGAGGCGGACCACGGCTACACCGGCAACTCCACCGCGGACGACCTGAGCCTGCGCGTCAGCGAGGCCGGTGACGGCCCGGACGCGGTCCGGCAGACGCTTGCCTTCGCGCAGGCGCTCTCCGAAGCCACGGCAGCCACGCGCTGATGGCTCAGCCCGCAGTCTGGCCGGACCCCGTTCCGCTCGCCCTCGACACCGCACCCGTCCCCGAGTACGGCACTGGATCGCTCGCCGATCTGCTCCCGACGCTCGCCGCGGGCCAGGGCGTACCGGGCCTGGCGCAGAGCATCCCCGAGCTGACCCCCGCCGACCGGAACTGCGTCTTCCTGATCGACGGCCTCGGCTGGGAGCAGATCAAGAACCACCCTGACGAGGCCCCATATCTCACCTCGCTGCTCGCCACCTCGCGCGGCGGCACGGGACTGCCCATAACCGCTGGTTTCCCCGCCACCACAGCCACCTCGCTGGCCTCCGTCGGGACCGGCCTGCCACCCGGCGCACACGGCCTGCCCGGCTACACCGCGCGCAATCCGGAGACCGGCGAGCTGATGAACCAGCTGCGCTGGAAGCCCTGGACAGCCCCGCACGTCTGGCAGCCGTACCCCACGGTCTTCCAGCTCGCCGACGCCGCGGGTGTGCACACCGCACAGGTGACATCGCCGACCTTCCAGCACACCCCGCTCACCAAGATCGCACTCAGCGGCGGCAGCTTCCTCGGCCGGCTCTCCGGTGAGGAGCGGATGGACCTGGCGGCCGAGCAACTGGCCCTGGGGGACCGGTCGCTGGTCTACACGTACTACAGCGATGTGGACGGCAAGGGCCACCGCTTCGGCGTGGACTCCGACGCCTGGCGCGGCCAACTGATGTACGTCGACCGGATGGTGCAGCGCCTCGCCGAGCAACTTCCGCCGCGCGCCGCCCTGTACGTCACCGCCGACCACGGCATGATCGACATCCCCTTCGACGAACAGTCGCGCATCGACTTCGACGAGGACTGGGAACTGCGCGCCGGGGTTGCCCTGCTGGGCGGCGAGGGCCGCGCCCGCCATGTCTACGCCGTGCCGGGTGCCGAGTCCGATGTGCTCACGGTCTGGCGCGAGGTGCTCGGCGAGCAGTTCTGGGTGGCGAGCCGGGACGAGGCGATCGCCGCGGGATGGTTCGGCGACCGGGTGGACGAGCGGGTGTACGCACGGATCGGTGATGTCGTCGCCGCGGCCTGCGACGATGTGGTGATCACCGCCTCCGTCAATGAGCCGCACGAGTCGGCGATGGTCGGGATGCACGGCTCCATGACCCCCGCCGAGCAGCTCGTCCCGCTCTTCGAAGTACGCTCGTAGCCGCCTCCCTCACCCAGACCCGAAAGGTCCTCAACTCCCCATGCCCGAGCTGGTGTTCTTCTCCGGAACCATGGACTGCGGAAAGAGCACCCTCGCTCTTCAGATCGAGCACAACCGGTCCGCGCGCGGCCTCCAGGGCATGATCTTCACCCGTGACGACCGCGCCGGCGAGGGCAAGCTGTCCTCCCGGCTCGGCCTGGTCACCGACGCGGTCGAAGCTGCGGAGGGCTTCGACTTCTACGCGTACCTCGTCGCCCATCTCTCCAAAGGCGGCCGCTGCGACTACGTGATCGCCGACGAGGCGCAGTTCCTCGCGCCCGAGCAGATCGACCAGCTCGCCCGTGTCGTCGACGACCTCGACCTGGACGTCTTCGCCTTCGGCATCACCACCGACTTCCGCTCCAAGCTCTTCCCCGGCTCGCAGCGGCTCGTCGAGCTCGCCGACCGGGTCGAGGTGCTGCAGGTCGAGGCGCTGTGCTGGTGCGGCGCGCGTGCCACGCACAACGCCCGTACCGTCGGCGGGATCATGGTCCTCGAGGGCGCGCAGGTCGTCGTGGGTGACGTCGACCAGTCGCCGGACGAGATCGGCTACGAGGTGCTGTGCCGACGCCACCACCGGCGGCGGATGACGGCCGCCACCGCCCGCGCGGCCGCCCTCTCCCCGGACGTCCTGCCCGTCGAGGTCAGCGAGAGGCCGTCCGTACGATCGTGAAGACCGCGCCCTCCGGGTCCGCGACGGTCGCGAGCGGGCCGCTGGAGCCGTCTCTCGGCGGCTGCAGCACATGCCCGCCGAGCTCCACCACCTGGCGTGCGGCCTCTTCGGTGTCCTCGACCTCGAAGTGCGTCATCCAGTGTGAGCCCCTGCGCGGAAGGGCCTGGCCCACACCGTGGACAGCGGCGACCGGGCGTCCCGCCAGGTGCAGCGTCAGACAGTCGAAGTCGGCCGAGACGACTGCCTCCACTTCATAGCCGAAGACCGCCTCGTAGAACTTGCCGACGAACGAGGTCTCCGTGGTCACCAACTCGTTCCAGACGGGCGTGCCATGCGTGCCGTACACCGCGGTGCCGCCGTGGGCTGCCGTCTGCCAGATGCCGAAGACCGCGCCCGCGGGATCGGTCGCGATGGCCATCCGGCCCGCGGGGCCCGCGTCCAGCGGGCCGACACCGACCGTGCCGCCGCAGCTTCTGATCGTCTCGGCGGTCACATCCGCGTCGTCGGTCGCCAGATACGGCGTCCAGGCGATCGGCAGCTGCCGACTGGTCGGGATCCGGCCGATGCCCGCGACCTCTTTGCCGTCGATCAGCGCGCGGACGTACGGGCCCAGCTGCTCGGGACCGGGGGAGAACTCCCAGCCGAACAGCGCTCCGTAGAAATCCTGCGTCGCCTCAAGGCCGTGCACCATCAGGCTCACCCAGCAGGGTGTGCCGGGCGTGTGCCGAGTCGCCTCGGTCATCGTCACTCTCTCCTCGGACCATCGTGGTGGCCGTGCGGGGGGACCGGGTATGCCGTTGTGCGGCACTGTGCCCCGTGCAGATGCTTGCACCACAGAGCGTCCGGCGCGTCCCGGCCGCGCCGCATTTGGCGGGTTCCCGCTGGAGGATGCCCTTTTTGGCACGTCTCATCCGTTTCGGCGGCGTTACCGGTCGGCCAGTCACTGCGCGAGGATGGCTCACATGAACCCCATCATCTCCGCCACGGAACTGGCGAAGGAGCTGACCGGATCCCGCCGTCCGGTTCTTCTGGACGTCCGCTGGCAGCTCGGCGGCCCGCACGGGCGGCCCGCGTACGAGGCTGGACACATCCCCGGAGCGGTCTTCGTCGACCTGGATACGGAACTGGCCGGTCCGCCCGGTGCGGGAGGCCGTCACCCGCTGCCCGAGCCGGAGGCCTTCGGCGCGGTGATGCGTCGCGCCGGCGTATCACCCGGCTCGCCGGTGGTGGCGTACGACGGCGGCCAGGGCTGGGCGTCGGCCCGCGCCTGGTGGCTGCTGCGCTGGACGGGCCACGAGGATGTGCGGGTCCTGGACGGTGGCCTCGCCATGTGGACCGGGCCGCTGGAGACCGGTGTTCCCGCTCCCGAGGAGGGCACGTTCGCCCCGAAGCCGGGCGCGCTCCCGCTGCTGGACGCGGACGCCGCCGCGGCGCAGGCCCGCTCCGGCCTGCTGCTCGACGCGCGCGCGGCGGAGCGCTATCGCGGCGATGTGGAGCCGATCGACCGCATCGGAGGCCATATCCCGGGCGCGGTCTCGGCCCCGACCACGGAGAACGTGGACAAGCACGGCCGCTTCCTGCCGGCGGAGGCCCTGGCTGCCCGCTTCTTCGAACTGGGTGCGTCCGAGGAGGCCAAGCCCGTCGGCGTCTACTGCGGCTCGGGCGTCTCCGGCGCACACGAGGCCCTGGCCCTGGAGATCGCGGGCTTCGAGCCGGCCCTGTACGCAGGCTCCTGGTCCGAGTGGTCCACGGACCCGACCCGCCCGGTGGCAACGGGCCCGCAGCCGGGCTGACGGGCCCGGCGGGGGCGTGAGGCCGACCCGGGCGACGCAGGGGCACTCCCGTACCCCTGCTTCGAGGGCGGGCGGGTCGGCGAGATCCCTGAGTACGCGTCAAAAAGGGTCCGGCACAGAGACCGTGCCGGACCCTCTGGGCAATGGGCCGTGCCCGCTAGTCCTGCTTTTTGCGGCGGGTGCCGAAGACGATCTCGTCCCAGCTCGGTACCGCCGCCCGCCGGCCCGGGCGGACGCCGTCCGCCTCCGCCTGGCGGTCCGTCGTGCCCGTCAGGCGGTCGCGGTGACCGGCCACCGAACGCGGCATCAGCACATCGGCGTACGCCGACCCCGCACCGGCCGAGGCCGCAGGGGCCACCGGCTCCTCCGCCTCCGGCTCCTGGACCGGCTCGGTGGCCGGCGGCTCCGGTGGTGCCGGGCGCTCGGGAACGACCATGTCGCCGCGGAAACTCGGCACCGCCTCCAGCAGACTCGTCAGGGAGTCCCGCTCCCCGCCGCTCTCCTCCGGCTCGGCCGGAGCCGCCGACGCGGTCGGACGCTCCAACTGACGGTCGAGGGCCCGGTCCAGCGGCCGGTCCCGCGGCAGCCGTGCGATCCGCGGTACGAATGGAAAGCTCGGCTCCTGCGTCGCTGCGATCGTGTCGTCGGTCTCACCGATCAGCGCACGCGCCTCGTCGTCGACGGCCTGGACGAGCCGCCGCGGCGGGTCGTACGTCCAGCTCGCCGAGTGCGGCTCGCCCGCCACCCGGTAGACCAACAACACCTCCCAGGTGCCGTCGTCGCGGCGCCAGGAGTCCCACAGCACGGTGTCCTTCTCGGCGCCGCGCAGCGTCAGCCGCTCCTGCACCGCCTCGCCGAGTTGTGGTCCGGTGTTCTCGCCGGGACGGCGTACGGGCGTCTTGCGGGCCCGCTCCGCCATGAAAGCGCGCTCCGCGAGCACGGGCCCCTCGAAGCGGCGCACCCGGTCGACCGGAATTCCGGCGAGCTGGGCGACCTCCTCCGCGGAGGCTCCGGCACGTATACGGGCCTGGATGTCTCGGGGCCGGAGATGGCTCTCCACCTCGATCTCGATCTGGCCGAGGCGGGCGCGGTCATTGCGTACGGCAGCGCGCAGCCGCTCATCAATCGGAAGCGTGTATTCCGTGCTGTCCGCAGCCTTGAGCACCAGTCGTGTGCCGTCGTTGGAGACGGCCACGACACGCAGTTCGGGCATGGGGACCTCCCGGGTGGTGCCTGCCGACGTCACGTGCGTCGCTGCTTCCGCTAGTCGAGTGTGGCCTGCCCGGGTGCAGCCTGCCACAACCTTGCCGAGTTGCCCGGCGTGTCGGGCACAGGCCCTGGATCGCCGGTATGGCACGGTTACCTGTTTGCGACTCTGAGTGACTGATTCGTCACTCTTCGCATCGGGTACCCGTGCGGTGCCGCGGCGCCGCCGGATCGAGCGCCGCTTTCGGCCCCCTACCTGGGGTCCCACCGCCCGAGAGGGAGGCCGGGCCCAGGGCTCGCCACAGTACTCCATTCGGGCCACGGGGGTGGACCGCCGCGCCGCCGAACTTCTCCAGGAGTACGGGAGTTGGGCCTCCTGGGCATGCGTGACCAGGTGTTCTGCTTCACAGAATCTGCCCAAAGGGAACTATTCGCTTCGCTCAAATGTCCCTACTGGGTGCATGGCGGGACAGATGGGCAATCAGGGACTGAAAGATGGATCAGAAGCAGGACGGAGCGATAAAGCAGAAGGAACCGAGCGAAGAGAATAAAGAGCACAAAAAGACCGAAGAGCAGGAACAGCGGCTGGATCTGAGCCTTCCGCAGGTCGCGGGCAGCGCGATCGCGGCGGCGGTGCTCGCCTCCAGACTCGGTGTGTACGGCACGATCATCGGCGCCGGAGTCGTCAGCGTCGTGGCCACCTGCGGCGGCCCGGTCTTTCAGCACTTCTTCCGCCGTACCGGCGAGCAGTTACGCGAGGTCGCGGTCCAGGCGAGGCCGAATGGCCGTCAGGTCCCCGTGCCGCGCGGCGCTGCCACGCCGCCACGGCTCGAGGATGTGCGGACCCGGCTGATGAAACACGTACCGCGGCGGGGTGACGCCGAGGCGACCCGAATGGTCCGGCATGTGACACCCAAGGGGACGCACGGCGAAGCGGAGTTCAGCCGCGCCACCACCCACGGCACGCGCGCCCGCGGCCGGCGGCGCTCCGTCATCGCCGCCGCCGTCTTCGGCGTCGCCATGATCGGTATCACCGGGTACGAACTCGCCTCGGGCTCCGACCTCAGCGGCGGCAAGGGTGCGACCCTGACGTCGGTCGTCCACGGCGGCGGCGAGAAGTCCGCACCGCCCAGCACCCCGTCGTGGACGCCGAGTCACAGCGAGGACCGGAACCAGGAATCCGGCCAGGGCCAGGGGCAGAGCCAGGACAGGAGTCAGACGCCCAACACCGGTACCGGCAGCGGCCGGTCCGGGGCACCCGGCTCCGGGCTGGGCGACAGCGGTACATCCGCAGACCCCACGCCCGACTCCTCGAAGTCCGGCGGCGACGCCCCGACGCCGATGCCCACTCCGACCCCGACCCCGACGCCGTCCGGCTCCACCGGCACGAGCCCAACCCCTCAGCCCGGCACCGGAGCCTGAGCCGGTACGACGACCACGACGACCACGACGACCACGACGACCGGACAGTGAACGGCCGTCAGTCGCCCAGCACCCGGCGGAGATAGTCGTTGCCGAACAGCCGCTCCGGATCCAGCCGGTCCCGCAGTGCCGTGAATTCACCGAACCGCGGATACACCTCGGCGAAGTACTCCGCGTCCCGCGTATGCACCTTGCCCCAGTGCGGCCGACCGCCGTGCGCGGTCATGATCCGCTCCACCGCCGTGAAGTACGACTGGTACGGCGTGCCCCGGTAGAGGTGCACGGCGATGTACGCGCTCTCCCGGCCCGACGCCGTGGAGAGTGCGATGTCGTCCGCCGGGGCCGTACGCACCTCCACCGGGAAGCTCACACGCAGCGGCGAGCGCTCGATCATCGCCTTGACCTCGCGCAGCGCCCCGACCGCGGCCTCGCGCGGCAGCGCGTACTCCATCTCCACGAACCGCACCCGGCGCGGAGAGGTGAAAACCTTGTAGGGGATGTCCGTGTAGGTCCGGGCGGAGAGGGCGCGGCTGGAGATCTTGGCGATCGCCGGAATCGTGGCGGGCGCGGCCCGGCCGAGCGAACAGGCCAGCTGGAACAGGCCGTTGGAGAGCAACTCGTCCTCGATCCAGCCGCTGATCTGTCCGGGCGGAGCGGCGGGACCCGCGCTGCGGTTGTTGCGCTTGGTGTTGCAGTTGCCGGTGTGCGGGAACCAGTAGAACTCGAAGTGCTCGTTCTCCGCGAAGAGCGCGTCGAATTCGGCCGTGACCTTGTCGAAGGCCATCGGTTCCTCACGAGCCGTCAGCAGGAAGACCGGCTCCACGGAGAAGGTGATCGCGGCGACGACGCCCAGTGCGCCGAGCCCGATCCGGGCCGCCGCGAAGACCTCCGGATTCTCCTTCTCGGAGCAGGTCAGCAGCGAGCCGTCCGCCGTGACCAGCTCAAGTGCCTTGATCTGCGCGGCGATCGAGGCCGATTCGCGGCCTGTGCCGTGTGTGCCGGTCGAGGTCGCGCCCGCGACCGTCTGATCCATGATGTCGCCCATGTTCGTGAGCGACAGGCCCTCGCGGGCGAGGGCCGCGTTCAGCCGCTTGAGCGGGGTGCCCGCCTCGACGGTCACGGTCATCGCCGTACGGTCGATCTCCCGGATTCCGGTCAGCAGATCGGGCCGTATCAGCACTCCGTCGGTGGCGGCGGCAGCGGTGAAGGAGTGGCCCGTGCCGACGGCCTTCACCTTCAGGCCGTCCTCGGCCGCCTTGCGTACGGCGTCGGCGAGTTCCTGGGCGGAGGCGGGCGAGACCTCCCGTACCGGCCGGGCGGTGACATTCCCCGCCCAGTTACGCCATGTGCTGCGCCCCGTCTTCATAGTCCCGCTCACGCTGCCCCTCCCGCGTCGGCACCGGCTTGGCCAGCCGGCGGTACCCCAGGAACGCCACCACGGCCGCGATCGCTCCCGACACGGCGGGCACCACATACCCCGCGTCCGCCCCGGACGCGTCGACCACCCAGCCTGCGGCCGACGAGCCGAGCGCCACACCGACCGCGAGCCCGGTACTGGTCCAGGTCATGCCCTCGGTCAGCTTGGTGCGCGGTACATGCGCTTCGACGAGAGCCATCGTGGTCACCATCGTGGGTGCGATGGACAGGCCCGCGACAAAGAGCGCCACGGCCAGGAAGGGAAGGTTCCCGGCCAGTTGGAGGGGGATCATACTCACGGCCATCGCACACACTCCCACCAGCCACCTTCGGGAGGCCGGGCCCTTGAGGTGCAGCAGCCCGAAGACCGCGCCGGCGAGGCAGGAGCCGAGCGCGTACACCGCGAGGACCAGGCTCGCCGCGGCCTTGTGGCCCTGCTCGTCGGCGAAGGCGACCGTGACGACGTCGACCGCGCCGAAGATCGCGCCGGTGGCCACGAACGTGGCCACCAGGACCTGCAGTCCGGGGGAGCGGAGGGCGGAGCCACCGGTGTGGTGCTCGCGCGGATGCGGCACAGGCTCGGTGGCGCGCTGAGCGGTCAGCCAGAAGACGCCGACGAGCAGGAACACGGCGGCGAGCAGCGGGCCCGCCTCCGGGAACCAGGCGGTGGAGAGCCCGATGGAGATGATCGGTCCGAAGATGAAACAGACCTCGTCGACGATCGACTCCCACGAGTACGCGGTGTGCAGCGCGCGCGGCGATCCCCGGTAGATCTCGGCCCAGCGGGCCCGGATCATCGAGCCCACGCTCGGCACACAGCCGGCGGACGCGGCGAAGACGAACAGCGTCCAGTCAGGGGCCTCCTGCTGGGCGCAGATCAGCAGACCCGTGACCGCCGCCACCGAGACGAGCGTGGCCGGGCGCAGCACGCGCGCCTGACCGTGCCGGTCGACGAGCCGGGAGATCTGCGGACCGACCGCCGCGGCCGACATCGCAAGGGTCGCGGAGAGCGCGCCCGCAAGCCCGTAACGCCCCGTGAGCTGCGAAACCATCGTCACAATCCCGATGCCCATCATGGACAGCGGCATCCGCCCGAAGAAGCCCGCAGCGGAGAACCCCTTGCTGCCGGGGGCGGTGAAGATGGCGCGGTACGGACTGGGCAAGCGGTGCTCCGGTAAGGCGTATCAGTGGAGTTCACAGATTACGTCCGAACGGCAGCCCGGCGCACGGCGGTTTCCCCGCTGTCAGCGGCTGGTGGCAGGATCGGACCCATGTCCGATCAGCGCGATCCAGCCCCTTACGATGCCCTGCTGCTGCTCTCCTTCGGCGGCCCCGAGGGCCCGGACGACGTCGTCCCGTTCCTGGAGAACGTGACGCGCGGCCGCGGCATCCCCAAGGAACGGCTCAAGGAGGTGGGTCAGCACTACTTCCTGTTCGGCGGGGTCAGCCCCATCAACGACCAGAACCGCGCCCTGCTGGACGCCCTGCGCAAGGACTTCGCCGAACACGGCCTTGACCTGCCGGTGCACTGGGGCAACCGGAACTGGTCGCCGTATCTGACCGACACCCTGCGCGAGATGGTCGCGGACGGCCACCGGCGCATCGCCGTCCTCACCACCAGCGCGTATGCCTCGTACTCGGGCTGCCGGCAGTACCGCGAGAACCTCGCGGACGCGCTGGCCACGCTGGAGGCGGAGGGCCTTGAGCTGCCGCGCGTGGACAAACTGCGGCACTACTTCAACCACCCCGGTTTTGTACGGCCCATGGTGGAAGGCGTCCTGGAGTCCCTCGCGGACCTCCCCGAGGAGGTGCGGGCAGGCGCCCGGCTGGCCTTCACCACCCACTCCGTCCCGACGTCGGCCGCCGACGCATCGGGCCCGGTGGAGGGGCACGGCGAGGGCGGTGCGTACGTACGGCAGCACGTGGACGTGGCCCGGCTGATCGCGGACGCCGTGCGCGAGGAGACGGGCGTCGAGCACCCCTGGGAGCTCGTCTACCAGTCGCGCAGCGGCGCCCCGCACATCCCCTGGCTGGAGCCGGACATCTGCGAGCACCTGGAGGGGCTGCACGCCGCGGGCGCACCTGCCGTGGTGATGGTGCCCATCGGCTTCGTCTCGGACCATATGGAGGTCCTGTACGACCTCGACACGGAGGCCACCGCCAAGGCCGCCGAGCTGGGGCTGCCCGTGCGGCGATCGTCGACGGTGGGCGCCGACCCGCGCTTCGCGGCGGCCGTACGGGACCTCGTCCTGGAGCGTGCGGCGACCGAACGGGGCGTGCGCGCCGAACGGTGCGCGCTGGGAAGCCTCGGCCCCTCCCACGACCTCTGTCCGGTCGGCTGCTGTCCGGCCCGGGCGCCGAAGCCCGCGGCCGCCGGTGCCGACAGCCCGTACGCGTAAGGAAGACCTGTGACCGATCCTCTCCTGTCCGAACTCCTCGACCTCGCCCTGGAGGCCGCCCGCCGGGCCGGGGAGCTGCTGCGCGACGGCCGCCCCGCCGACCTGGGCGTCGCCGCGACCAAGTCCAGCCCCATCGACGTCGTCACCGAGATGGACATCGCGGCGGAGAAGCTGATCACCGGGTTCCTGAGCGAGCGCCGCCCGGACGACGGGTTCCTCGGCGAGGAAGGTGCCTCCACCACCGGCACCAGCGGCGTCCGCTGGGTCATCGATCCGCTCGACGGCACGGTCAACTATCTCTACGGGCTGCCGACCTGGGCGGTCTCCATAGGTGCCGAGCGGGACGGCGAGACGGTCGTCGGGGTGGTCGAGGCGCCGATGCGCCGCGAGACCTACCGCGCGGTGCTCGGCGGCGGCGCGTACGCCAACGACAAGCCCCTCCGCTGCCGTCCGGCGCCCCCGCTGGACCAGGCCCTGGTCTCCACCGGCTTCAACTACGTCACGACCGTACGCACCCACCAGGCGGAGGTCGCCCAGCGGCTCATCCCGCGGCTGCGTGACATCCGCCGCAGCGGCTCCGCGGCCGTCGACCTCTGCGATGTCGCCGCGGGCCGCCTGGACGGCTACTACGAGCGCGGCCTCAACCCCTGGGACCTGTCGGCGGGCGACCTGATCGCGCGCGAGGCGGGGGCGCTGACCGGTGGCCGCCCCGGCGACACGGCGAACGGCGATCTGGCGGTCGCGGCGAGCCCTGGCGTATTCGAGCCGCTGCAGGCCCTGCTGGAGGAGTTCGGCGCCTGGCACGACTAGATCAGCCCGGCATCACGGCGGGATCAACCCCGCATCCGGCACAAGAGGGCCCCGACGCCGTCCAGCGGCGTCGGGGCCCTCTCGTATCGGTTGGGTACGGTCCGCGCTAGGCGGCGCTGAGCTGCACGCCGTGCTCCGCCGCCAGGCGATGCAGGTCATCCAGCTCTGCCTGCTCGACATCCGCGAGGAAGTCGTCGCCCGTCTCTCGAGCCAGCGTGAGGTCGGTCTCGGCAGCCTTTATGCGCTGCAGCAATCCTGTGGTGAATGCGTCCATGGTGCGCCCCCTCGTCGTGGGTCGGTGGCACGGGGGTGTGCCGACGGTGGGTGGATCAACCCTGGAACAGGTCGTGGTATGCCACAAACAGGGCGTGATCTCGGGGTGTGCAGTCGTCCTCCCCCAGCCTTCCCTCAGAGAAACCTCAACTGGTCGCAGAATCCGGTGAATTCCTGGGGCGGGTGGTCCGGGCACTCCGCCTTACAGCCGGTTTACGCGCGTAACGGGCAGGATGGAAGCGCACAGCCAGTGCTCACACACCTGCCCTGATCACGCTTGACGGGCACAGAGGAAGGACAGCGACGTGCGCGTACTCGTCGTCGAGGACGAGCAGCTGCTCGCCGATGCGGTGGCCACCGGACTGCGCCGGGAGGCCATGGCCGTCGACGTCGTATACGACGGCGCTGCCGCTCTGGAGCGTATCGGGGTCAACGACTACGACGTGGTCGTGCTGGACCGTGACCTTCCGCTGGTTCACGGCGACGATGTCTGCCGCAAGATCGTCGAGCTGGGCATGCCCACCCGGGTGCTGATGCTGACCGCCTCCGGAGACGTCAGCGACCGCGTCGAGGGCCTCGAGCTCGGCGCGGACGACTACCTCCCCAAGCCCTTCGCCTTCAGCGAGCTCACCGCCCGGGTGCGGGCGCTCGGCCGCCGCACGACCGTGCCGCTGCCGCCCGTCCTGGAGCGCGCCGGCATCAAGCTCGACCCCAACCGCCGTGAGGTCTTCCGCGACGGCAAGGAGATCCAGCTCGCGCCCAAGGAGTTCGCGGTGCTGGAGGTGCTGATGCGCAGCGAGGGCGCGGTCGTGTCGGCCGAGCAGCTCCTCGAGAAGGCCTGGGACGAGAACACCGACCCGTTCACCAATGTTGTCCGTGTGACGGTGATGACCCTGCGCCGCAAGCTCGGCGAGCCGCCAGTGATCGTCACCGTGCCCGGCTCCGGCTACCGGATCTGACCCCATGGCCACTGCCCCGGCGCCACCGCAGGCGCCTCCGAAGCCGACGTGGGATCCGCGCGATCCCGTACGCCCCTGGCTGCGTCCGACGATCCGGATACGGCTGACCCTGCTGTACGGCGGCATGTTCCTGATCGCTGGCATCCTGCTGCTCTCGATCATCTATCTCCTCGCCGCGCAGGCCATCCACCAGGGCAGTGAGCTGGCGCTGAGGGTCACAGGTGTGAACGTGACCCTCGACAGCCCCACCTGCCCGGACCTCAACGGCGTGATCAACAACGATCAGCTCAACAGGGCGCTCAAGACCTGCATGTCCGTGCAGCGCCAGCACGCCCTGGACGACCTCCTGCGCCGCTCTCTCTTCGCCCTGCTCGGCCTCAGCATCATCGCCTTCGCCTTCGGTTACGCGATGGCGGGGCGCGTCCTCTCGCCGCTCGGCAAGATCACCCGCACCGCCCGTCAGGTGGCCGGCTCCGACCTCTCGCGGCGGATCGAGCTGGACGGCCCCGACGACGAGCTCAAGGAGCTCGCGGACACCTTCGACGAGATGCTGGACCGGCTGGAACGGGCCTTCACCGCGCAGCAGCGGTTCGTGGCCAACGCCTCGCACGAGCTCCGTACGCCCCTCGCGATCAACCGCACACTGCTGGAGGTCCACCTCTCCGACCCCGGGGTGCCCGCGGAGCTCCAGCAGCTCGGCAAGACGCTCCTGACCACCAACGAGCGCAGCGAGCAGCTGGTCGAGGGCCTGCTGCTGCTCGCGCGCAGCGACAACCAGATCGTCGAGCGCAAACCGGTGGACCTGGCCGAGGTCGCCACGCGTGCCGTGGACCAGACCCGGGCCGAGGCCGAGGCGAACGGCGTGGAGATCCGGGGGGAGCGTGCGCCCGCCGTCGTACAGGGCAATGGCGTTCTGCTGGAGCGGATCGCCCTGAACCTGGTGCAGAACGGCGTGCGCTACAACATCCCGGAAGGCGGGTGGGTGGATGTCACCACCGAGGTCCGGCAGGGCCAGGCGGTCCTGGTGGTCTCGAACACGGGACCGGTGGTTCCCGCGTACGAGATCGACAATCTCTTCGAGCCCTTCCGGCGCCTGCGGCAGGAGCGGACCGGCAGCGACAAGGGTGTCGGCCTGGGGCTTTCGATCGCCCGCTCGGTAGCCCGCGCCCACGGAGGCCGTATCATCGCGGAGCCTCGTGAGGGCGGTGGCCTCGTGATGCGTGTCACCCTCCCGGTCTGAGATGCTGAGCGACGCGAATCGTTTCTCTCGCTTCGTTCGCTTTACGCGGAATTTTCGGGACCCGTGCCCGAGAGGTCCGTGTGGGGTCGATCACAGAGGCGAATTTCAGGCCACCTACTCTCCGTGATCAAGACTCCTACCGGAAAGCCGGGAAAAGTCCGGGTTTCCGGGGGGTGGGATCACGGGAAGTACACGGGGTGGCGCCCGTGAAGTGCGACATTCGGACCGTGTACGGTCCCGATCGCCACCCAACCCCAGCACTCTTGAGGGGCCCGGTTGGGTGTCGATTGAGTAACAGACCTTGATGTGAGGCAAAATCTCCGCCTCAGGTCGGGCACAAGTCCGGCCTCTCACGCGTTACGTGCGCTGAGACACCGCAGACACCCAGAGGGGGAGAGGCACACATGGCAACGGACTACGACACCCCACGCAAGACCGATGACGACGTCGACTCGGACAGCCTTGAGGAACTGAAGGCCCGCCGGAACGACAAGACGACCTCGGCCGTCGACGTCGACGAGTTCGAGCAGGCTGAAGGCCTGGAGCTGCCCGGAGCGGACCTCTCCAACGAGGAACTGTCCGTCCGCGTGCTGCCCCGGCAGGCCGACGAGTTCACCTGCATGAGCTGCTTCCTCGTGCACCACCGCAGCCAGCTGGCGCGCGAGAAGAACGGTCAGCCGATCTGCCGCGACTGCGACTGAGGTCCGGCCGGCCGTGGCAGGCGAAACACCGCCCAGGAAGCGGCGCTTCCGGCGTCAGAAGCCGCCGGAGGCGCACCAGGGCGGTACGGGCCCGGCAGAAGGCGCCACGGCGTCTGCCGAGCACTCGGCCGCTCTGCTGCCCGACGGTGCAGGAGACGGCGAGGGGCGGGGCGTGACGGCCTCGCTCGAATCACCCGGTGCCGCGGATCAGGCGGGGCCCCCGAATAGGGCCCCACGCCTGGCCACGGTCAGGAACGGCGTCCGGAAGAGCGGCGAGGGCGCCAAAGCGGCGCTCGCGTACGTCGCCGACCGGCTCATCGAGAACGCACCACGCATTGCGGTGCGCGATCTCGCGACGCTGCGCAAGCAGTTCCCCGGCCTCGCTCCCGAGCAGCTTGCCGACAAGCTGGTCGCGGGCGCGGCGAACGCCACCTCCACGGTGGGTGCGGGCATCGGCGCGGCCGCGATGCTGCCCGTACCGCCCGCGATGCCCGCCGAACTGGCAACCGAGATCGTCGGCGTCGCCGCGATCGAGCTCAAACTCATCGCCGAGCTCCACGAGGTCTACGGCATACGGCCGCCCGGCACCCTCATGGAGCGCAGCACCGCGTATCTGACCTCCTGGTCGGAGGAGCGCGGGATCCAGGTGACCAAACCGGCGACGATCAACGCCGCACTCGGCGGTCAGCTCAGGCGTGAGCTGCGGCAGCAGATCATGAAGCGCACGGTCCGCAATCTGCCGAACCTCATGCCGTTCATGGTCGGCGCGGCCGTCGGCGCAGTGATGAACCGCCGGGACACCAGAAGGCTGGCGAACCGGATTCGCAAGGACTTGAGAAGCCGGCAGATCCCATGGGACGCGCTGCCCGCGCTGCCGCCGCTGGAACAGCCCAAGAACCCCCTTGAGACGGTGTACATCCCGAGAGAGCTCGGGCGCTGACAAGGGGTCCGCAGTCAGACCGGGTGAACGGCCGCGAGAGCGGCAGCCAGCGCCTTCGGGTCCCGGGTCGACAGATACAGGTACGGCGTCGGGTCGTCCGGGTCCGTGACCTCCACCCGCAGGGCGGTCGGCACATAGCTGCGCAGCAGCATGAACGCCCGGGTATCGGCCTTGTACGAGCGCCAGGCGCGCGCTTCCTCCGCGTCCAGCGCCTCGGCCTCGCCGAGCGCCGACAGCGGGATCCGCGCGTCGCCCGCGACCAGCGAGCCGGCCACCACACGGATACGGACCGAGCCGTACGAACTCACCACGACCGCCGCGACCGCGGTGGCGGCGATCAGACCTCCGAGCAGCGCCAGAGGGCCGAGCGGCAGCAGGATGAGGCCGCCCGCGACACCCACGAGCGCGGTGATGAGCCACCACGAACGGGGCGCGGTGAGACGTTCTTCGTAGTGCGGGGCGGAAGGCTGCATGAAACCAAGCTTGGCACGGCGCGACCTGCGGGTACCCGCGCGGGTAAGGTCTGCGCCTGTGAGTACTGCGAAATCCCGGGGGGCGGCCCCCGGACCCTCGGCCCGCGCCGCGGCTCTGACCCCGCCGGCCGATGCCATACCGCCGGTACGGCACCCCGACGCCCCGGCCCCAGGTGAGCTCCTCGGCTCGCACTACGAGCACTGCTTCGGCTGCGGCGAGGGCCAGTCCCACGGGCTGCACCTCGCCGCACGGGCCGGCGAAGGTGTACGTATCACCGCCGAGTTCACCGTCCAGCCCGCCCACCAGGGCGCACCCGGCCTGGCGCACGGCGGCGTCCTCGCCACGGCGCTGGACGAGACCCTCGGCTCGCTGAACTGGCTGCTGCGGGTGATCGCGGTGACCGGCCGGCTCGAGACCGATTTCGTACGGCCCGTGCCCGTGGACACCGTGCTGCATCTGCAGGCCGAGGTGACCGCAGTCGCCGGCCGCAAGATCTACTCCACCGCCGTGGGCCGGATCGGCGGCCCCGACGGGCCCGTCGCCGTCCGTGCCGACGCACTCTTCGTCGAGGTCAAGGTCGACCACTTCATCGACAACGGCCGCCCGGAGGAGATCCAGGCAGCCATGGCCGACCCCGACCGGATCAGGCGCGCCCGCGCCTTTGAGGTGAACCCCTGATGCCCAACCCTGTCGATGTCCTGATCCGCCGAGTCGACCCGGAAGTGCCGCTGCCGACATATGCGCACGCCGGCGACGCCGGAGCCGATCTGGTCACCTGTGAGGCCGCCGAACTCGCACCGGGCGAGCGGACGGTGTTGCCCACCGGAGTGTCCATCGCCCTCCCCGACGGGTACGCCGCCTTCGTGCACCCCCGTTCCGGTCTCGCAGCCCGCTGCGGAGTAGCCCTCGTGAATGCCCCGGGGACGGTGGATGCCGGGTACCGTGGGGAGATCAAGGTGATCGTGGTCAATCTCGACCCGCGCGAGAGTGTGCGGTTCGATCGGTTCGACCGGATTGCCCAACTGGTCGTCCAGCAGGTCGAGAAGGTGCGCTTCCACGAGGTGGCGGAGCTTCCCGGCTCGGCGCGGGCCGAGGGGGGCTTCGGGTCCACCGGCGGTCATGCCGCTGTGGACGGCTCAACGGGTGGGAATCGATACGCTTCGGTCGTATCCGACCGGGAAGGACAGTGACGTGTTCGGACGTCGCAAGAAGAGTGGTTCCGCCGAGGACACGGCGGACGCAGCGGGCGAGGCCGAGCAGGTCGTCGACGAGCGCGACACGGAGTACGCCGACGAGGAAGGCGCGCCCCGCCGGGTGAACCTTCCGCCGGCGCCCCGGCCCGACGGCCCCTGGGACGTCTCCGAGGTATCCAAGCCCGGCGAGGGCCGGGTCGACCTGGGCGGTCTTTTCGTGCCCGGGGTCGACGGCATGGAGCTGCGCGTCGAGGTCGCGGGTGACGCGATTGTCGCCGCCACCGTCGTACTGCGCGACAGCGCCGTACAGCTGCAGGCCTTCGCAGCGCCCAAGAAGGAAGGCATCTGGGGCGAGGTCCGCGAGGAGATCGCCTCCGGTATCACCCAGCAGGGCGGCATCATCGACGAGGTCGAGGGCCCGCTGGGCTGGGAGCTGCGGGCCCAGGTGCCCGTACAGCTGCCGGACGGCACCGGCGGCGTGCAGCTGGTGCGCTTCATCGGCGTCGACGGGCCGCGGTGGTTCCTGCGCGGAGTGATCTCCGGGCAGGGCGCGGTGCAGCCGGAGGCCGCCGGGCTGCTGGAGCAGATCTTCCGGGACACCGTTGTCGTACGTGGCGAAGGGCCGATGGCGCCGCGCGACCCGATCGTCCTCAAGCTGCCGGAAGACGCCCAGATGGTGCCCGAGGGCGTCCAGCAGGAGGAGCAGGAAGGCTCGCGCTTCTCCGGAGGCATGGGGCAGTTGCAGCGCGGACCTGAGATCACCGAGGTGCGCTGACGCGTCGACCTGAAATCGACTCGGCCGGTGGGCCGTACTCCCTCGACGGGAGTACGGCCCTCCGGCCTTTTTGCAGGTCAGCGCCGGGCCGGCGCCGATTCCGTATGGGAGTCGTCAAGGAGGGGCCGCCGGCCGTAAGGGAGCCGTCAACGGTGGCTGAAAAGGCGTTGTGAGGAGGTTTCCTCAAGAGGTCCGAGAATCCGTACCTCATCTAGGAGCACACGATGGCCGACGTGGCCTTCGTCGTCACCACGCTCGCGGTTTTCGCGCTGGTGGCTCTTATCGCCAGGGGGGTGGCGAAGCTGTGACTGCCGAGAACATTGTCGGCCTGATCGTGGCCGTCGCCCTGCTGGGTTACCTCGTCCTCGCCCTTGTGTACCCGGAGAGGTTCTGAGCCCCGATATGAGCCCCATCCTCGCTGGTGTGCTCCAGCTGCTTGCGCTGATCGCCGCGCTGGCGCTGGCATACCGTCCGCTCGGCGACTACATGGCCCGGGTCTACTCCTCCACGAAGCATCTGCGGGTGGAAAAGTGGATCTACAAGGCCATCGGCGCCAACCCCTCGGCCGAGATGCGCTGGCCCGCCTATCTGCGCGGTGTGCTGGCCTTCTCCGCGGTCAGTGTCCTGTTCCTCTATCTGCTGCAGCGGCTGCAGGGCAGTCTGCCCGGCTCGCTGGGCTTTTCCTCGATCGACCCGGACCAGGCGTTCAACACCGCCGCGTCGTTCGTGTCGAACACCAACTGGCAGTCGTACTACGGCGAGCAGGCCATGGGCCACGTCGTGCAGACCGGCGGTCTGGCGGTGCAGAACTTCGTCTCCGCCGCGGTGGGCATCGCCATCGCGGTGGCTCTGGTGCGCGGTTTTGCCCGTTCCCGCACCGGTGAGCTGGGCAACTTCTGGGCGGACCTGGTGCGCGGCACCGTCCGCATCCTGATCCCGATCTCGGTGATCGGCGCGATCGTGCTGGTCGCGTGCGGCGCGATCCAGAACTTCGCCGGGATCCACGAGGTCGGCCAATTCTTGAATCAGCACAGCATGGGGGGCTCGCAGCAGTGGAACGGCGGCGCAGTGGCCTCGCAGGAGGCGATCAAGGAGGTGGGTACGAACGGTGGCGGTTACTTCAACGCCAACTCGGCCCACCCCTTCGAGAACCCCAACCCGCTGTCGAACCTTTTCGAGATCTTCCTGATCCTCGTCATTCCGTTCGCGCTGACCCGCACCTTCGGCCGCATGGTCGGCAGTATCAAGCAGGGTTACGCGATCCTGGCGACGATGGCGACCATCTGGCTCGGGTTCACGGCGCTGATGATGTGGACCGAGTTCCATCACGGCGGCCCGGCGTTCGCCATCGCGGGTGGTGCGATGGAGGGCAAGGAGACCCGGTTCGGAGTCGGCGGCTCGTCGATCTTCGCGGTGGCCACCACGCTCACCTCGACCGGTGCGGTCAACTCCTTCCACTCCTCCTTCACCGGATTCGGTGGCGGTATCACGATGCTGGGCATGCAGCTGGGTGAGATTGCGCCCGGTGGTACCGGCTCGGGTCTCTACGGCATGCTGATCATGGCGATCATCGCGGTGTTCATCGCGGGTCTGATGGTGGGCCGTACGCCCGAGTACCTGGGCAAGAAGATCGGCACCCGTGAGATCAAGCTGGCGGCCTGCTACATCCTCATCACGCCGGCACTGGTGCTCTGCTTCACCGCCGCAGCGATGGCCCTGCCCACCCCGGTCGACTCGATGACCAACTCCGGTGCGCACGGCTTCTCCGAGATCCTCTACGCGTACACCTCGGGGGCCAACAACAACGGCAGCGCGTTTGCCGGTCTGAACGCGGACACGCAGTGGTTCAACACCACGATCGGTCTGGCGATGCTGCTCGGCCGTTTCCTGCCGATGGTGTTCGTGCTGGCGCTGGCCGGTTCGCTCGCCGAGCAGAAGCCCGTCCCGGCGACGGCAGGCACGCTGCGGACCAACAAGCCGCTCTTCACCGGTCTCCTGGTGGGCACGATCCTGATCATCACCGGTCTGACCTACTTCCCGGCCCTGGCGCTGGGCCCGCTCGCCGAAGGGCTGGCGTCATGACCACCAACGTAAAGAAGCAAGAGGAGCCCGGCTCCATGTCCACCGCCACTCCGACCCGGGCGCCGCACTCGGATGTGCCGACCGGTCACAAGACCGAGCCCGGCCGTGTCGGCGGGGGTCTCTTCGACCCCAAGCAGCTGATCAAGTCCTTCCCGGACGCCGTCCGCAAGCTCGACCCACGGGTGATGATCAAGTCGCCCGTGATGTTCGTGGTGCTGGTCGGCTCCGTGCTGACGACGATCTTCGCGTGTCTGAACCCGACCGACTGGTTCGGCTGGGCGATCGCGGCCTGGCTCTGGCTGACCACGATCTTCGCCAATCTGGCGGAGGCGGTGGCCGAGGGCCGCGGCAAGGCGCAGGCCGACACCCTGCGCAAGGCCAAGACCCACACGGTCGCGCGACGGCTCGTCGGGAAGACCGAGGAACGGGTGCCCGGCACCGAGCTGCGCATCGGCGATCTGGTGGTCTGCGAGGCCGGAGACATCATCCCCGGCGACGGTGACGTCGTCGAGGGTGTGGCGTCGGTCGACGAGTCGGCCATCACCGGTGAATCGGCCCCGGTCATCCGCGAGTCCGGCGGCGACCGCAGTGCTGTCACCGGTGGTACGAAGGTGCTCTCGGACCGGATCGTCGTCAAGATCACGACGAAGCCGGGTGAGACGTTCATCGACCGGATGATCGCCCTGGTCGAGGGTGCCGCCCGGCAGAAGACGCCCAACGAGATCGCGCTCAACATCCTCCTCGCCTCGTTGACCATCGTCTTTCTGCTCGCAGTCGTCACGCTGCAGCCGTTCGCGAAATACGCGGGCCAGGAGCAGACCATGATCGTGCTGGTCGCGCTGCTGGTCTGCCTCATCCCGACCACCATCGGCGCGCTGCTGTCCGCGATCGGCATCGCGGGCATGGACCGGCTGGTGCAGCGCAACGTACTGGCGATGTCGGGTCGTGCGGTCGAGGCCGCCGGTGATGTTTCCACGCTGCTGCTCGACAAGACCGGCACCATCACCCTCGGCAACCGCCAGGCCGCCGAGTTCGTCCCGGTGACCGGTGTCACCGCGGCGCAGGTCGCCGACGCCGCCCAACTCTCCTCGCTGGCCGACGAGACGCCCGAGGGCCGCTCGATCGTGGTTCTGGCCAAGGAGAAGTACGGGCTGCGCGAGCGCCAGCAGGGCGAGCTCGAGGGCGCCGACTGGGTGCCCTTCACCGCCCAGACCCGCATGTCCGGTGTCGACCTCGTCGAGAACGGTGTCGGGCGCAAGGTCCGCAAGGGCGCGACGGCTTCCGTGATCTCCTGGGTCCAGGAGCAGAACGGGCAGGTGGCCGACGACGCCGACACGATCGCCAACCAGATCTCGCAGGCCGGCGGCACCCCGCTGCTCGTCGCGGTGGAGGACGCCGACGGCGCCCGCGTGCTGGGTGTCATCCACCTCAAGGACGTCGTCAAGGAGGGCATGCGGGAGCGGTTCGACGAGCTGCGCCGTATGGGCATCAAGACCGTCATGATCACGGGTGACAACCCGCTGACCGCGAAGGCGATCGCGGATGAGGCCGGCGTGGACGACTTCCTCGCCGAGGCCACCCCCGAGGACAAGATGGCGCTGATCAAGCGGGAGCAGGCCGGTGGCAAGCTCGTCGCGATGACGGGTGACGGCACCAACGACGCCCCGGCTCTCGCGCAGGCGGACGTCGGTGTGGCCATGAACACCGGTACCTCGGCCGCCAAGGAGGCCGGGAACATGGTGGACCTGGACTCCAACCCGACCAAGCTGATCGAGATTGTCGAGATCGGCAAGCAGCTCCTCATCACCCGGGGTGCGCTCACCACGTTCTCGATCGCCAACGACGTCGCGAAGTACTTCGCGATCATCCCGGCGATGTTCGCGGTGGTCTACCCCGGCCTGGACAAGCTCAACATCATGAACCTGTCCTCCCCGGAGTCGGCGATCCTGTCCGCCGTCATCTTCAACGCGCTGATCATCATCGCGCTGGTGCCGCTCGCGCTGAAGGGCGTGCAGTACCGGCCGACCAGCGCGGACAAGATGCTCCGCCGCAACCTGGGGATCTACGGCCTCGGCGGCCTGATCGCCCCGTTCATCGGCATCAAGCTCATCGACCTGCTCATCTCCCTCATCCCTGGCATCGGGTGACGACCATGAACAACTCTGCAGGAAACACCGCACGGCTGGCCTGGGCGGCGCTCCGCGCCCTCCTCGTCCTGACCCTGGTCTGCGGCGTCGTCTACCCGCTCGCCATCACCGGGGTGGCCCAGGCCCTCTTCCACGACAAGGCCAACGGCTCCGAGATCACGGCGGACGGCAAGGTCGTCGGCTCCGACCTCATCGGCCAGAGCTACAACCTGCCGAAGAAGGACCCCAACGACCCGGAGGAGGCGGCGGCACCGGACCTGAAGTGGTTCCAGCCGCGTCCCTCCAACGGTCTGGGCTCCAACAGCGTCAACACCCAGTACAAGCTCATCCTCTCCGGCGCGACCAACCGGTCCGGCGACAACCCAGAGCTGATCAAGTGGGTCACCGACGCCAAGGCCGCCGTCGTCAAGGACAACTCCACCGCCGCCTACAAGGTCAAGCCCTCGGACGTGCCGGCCGACGCCGTCACCTCCTCCGGCTCCGGCCTGGACCCGGCCATCTCCCCCGAGTACGCCAAGCTCCAGGTGCACCGGGTCGCCGAGAAGAACCACCTCTCCGTGGCCCAGGTGGGCAAGCTCGTCGAGCAGAACACCGACGGCCGCACCCTCGGCTTCATCGGCGAGCCGACCGTGAACGTCCTCAAGCTCAACATCGCACTCAAGGCACTCACCGAGAAGGGCTGATCCGCGGTCAACACGGCTGCGGGCACAGGCATCAGAGCCGGGGACAGGCATCAGAATCGCGTCAATACGCAGCTGAGGCCCGTCCCCGGCCCGATTTTTCCGAATCTCCGGCCGTAAGGTCGACGCAGCGTACACAGCTGTTCCTGAAAGACAATGAGGCCATGGGACGCGGCAAGCTACGGATATACCTCGGCGCGGCGCCGGGCGTCGGCAAGACGTACGCGATGCTGTCCGAGGCGCACCGCCGTGTGGAGCGTGGCACCGACTGTGTCGTCGCCTTCGTGGAGCACCACGGACGCTCCCGCACCGAAGTGATGCTGCACGGCCTGGAGCAGACCCAGCGCCGCGAGATCGAGTACCGCGGCACCGTCTTCACCGAGATGGACGTCGACGCGGTCCTCGAACGGCATCCCACCGTCGCCCTCGTGGACGAACTGGCCCACACCAATGTGCCCGGCTCCCGCAATGCCAAGCGCTGGCAGGACGTCGAGGAACTGCTCGCGGCCGGCATCGACGTCATCTCCACCGTCAACATCCAGCATCTCGAGTCCCTCGGCGACGTCGTCGAGTCGATAACCGGTGTACGCCAGCGGGAGACCGTCCCAGACGAGGTGGTCCGCAGGACCGACCAGATCGAGCTGGTCGACATGTCGCCACAAGCGCTGCGTCGCCGGATGGCTCACGGCAACATCTACACGTCGGACAAGGTCGACGCGGCCCTCTCCAACTACTTCCGCCCCGGAAACCTCACCGCACTGCGTGAGCTCGCCCTGCTCTGGGTCGCCGACCGGGTCGACGAATACCTCCAGCAGTACCGCGGTGAGCACGACATACGCTCCACCTGGCAGGCCCGCGAGCGCATCGTCGTCGGCCTCACCGGCGGGCCCGAGGGCCGCACCCTCATCCGCCGCGCGTCCCGGATGGCCGCCAAGGGCTCCGGCAGCGAGATCCTCGCCGTCTACATCGCCCGCAGCGACGGACTGACCTCCGCCTCGCCCAAGGAGCTGGCCGTCCAACGGACCCTCGTCGAGGACCTGGGCGGCACCTTTCACCACGTGATCGGCGACGACGTCCCGTCCTCGCTGCTGGAGTTCGCGCGCGGAGTCAACGCCACCCAGATAGTGCTCGGCTCCAGCCGCCGCAAGACCTGGCAGTACATCTTCGGCCCCGGCGTCGGCGCGACCGTCGCCCGCGACTCCGGCCCCGACCTCGACGTACACATCGTCACTCACGGCGAGGCCGGCAAGGGCCGCGGACTGCCCGTGGCCCGCGGCGCACGCCTCGGCCGCTCCCGGATCATCGCCGGCTGGCTGGTCGGCGTCGTCGGTCCTGTCCTGCTCTCGCTGGTACTGGCCGGCCTCAACGACAGTCTGGGACTCGCCAACGACGTCCTGGTCTTCCTCTTCCTGACCGTGGTGTCGGCGCTGCTCGGCGGACTGCTGCCGGCGCTGACCTCGGCCGCCGTCGGCTCACTGCTGCTGAACTACTACTTCACCCCGCCCACCCACACCCTGACGATCAGCGACCCGAAGAACATCGTCGCCATCGTGATCTTCTTCGCGGTGGCCGTCGCGGTCGCGTCCGTCGTGGATCTGGCCGCCCGCCGCACCCACCAGGCCGCCAGGCTGCGAGCCGAGTCGGAGATCCTCTCCTTCCTGGCAGGCAGCGTGCTGCGCGGGGAGACCACGCTGGACGCCCTGCTGGAGCGGGTCCGCGAGACCTTCGCCATGGAGTCCGTGGCACTTCTGGAGCGGGAGAGCGACGTCGCCCCCTGGACCTGCGCGGGCAGCGTCGGCCCCAGTTCCGTCGTACGTCCCGAGGACGCGGACGTGGACATGCCGGTCGGCGCCCATATGGCACTGGCCCTCTCCGGCCGCGTACTGCCCGCCGAGGACCGCCGGGTGCTGGCGGCCTTCGCGGCTCAGGCCGCGGTCGTACTGGACCGGCAGCGGCTGGTGGGGCAGGCGGAGGAGGCCCGTCGGCTGGCCGAGGGCAACCGCATCCGTACGGCGCTGCTCGCCGCCGTCAGCCATGATCTGCGGACCCCGCTGGCCGCCATCAAGGCCGCCGTCTCCTCGCTCAGGTCCGATGACGTCGCCTGGTCCGACGAGGACGAGGCGGAACTGCTCGAAGCCATCGAGGACGGCGCCGACCGGCTCGACCATCTGGTCGGCAACCTCCTCGACATGTCCCGGCTGCAGACCGGCACCGTCGCCCCGCTGATCCGGGTGACCGACCTCGACGAGGTCGTCCCGATGGCGCTCGTCGGAGTGCCCGTGGAGAGCGTCGAGCTGGACATTCCGGAGACGCTGCCGATGGTGGCCGTCGACCGGGGACTGCTGGAGCGGTCCGTCGCCAACATCGTCGAGAACGCCGTCAAGTACAGCCCTGACGCCACACCCGTCACCGTTTCCGCGAGCGCGCTAGGCGACCGCGTCGAGGTGCGGGTCGCGGACCGGGGCCCCGGCGTTCCCGATGACGCGAAGGACCGGATATTCGAGCCGTTCCAGCGTTACGGTGACGCTCCACGCGGCGCCGGAGTGGGCCTCGGTCTCGCGGTCGCTCGCGGCTTCGTCGATGCCATGGGCGGCACGCTCATCGCCGAGGACACCCCCGGCGGTGGCATGACCATGGTCCTCACCCTCAAGGCGGCGCCCGGGATCGCTCCGGTCAGCTCCGACCTTCCCGCCCAGGTCACCTCATGACCGGGACGGGAGCGCAGCGACAGACGACAGCGCAGAAAGAGACGGCAGCGCAGCGACAGACGGCAGCGCAGCCACAACACCGCAGAAAGGCAGGCCGGCAAAAATGACCCGGGTGCTCGTGGTCGACGACGAGCCGCAGATCGTACGTGCCCTCGTGATCAATCTGAAGGCGCGCAAGTACGAGGTGGACGCGGCCCCCGACGGTGCGACCGCGCTCCAGCTCGCTGCGGCCCGACACCCCGACGTCGTCGTCCTCGACCTCGGTCTGCCCGACATGGACGGCGTCGAGGTGATCAAGGGCCTGCGCGGCTGGACCCGCGTCCCGATCCTGGTGCTCTCCGCCCGCCACACCTCCGACGAGAAGGTCGAAGCGCTGGACGCCGGCGCCGACGACTACGTCACCAAGCCCTTCGGCATGGACGAGCTGCTGGCCCGGCTGCGCGCCGCGGTCCGCCGGGCCGAGCCGGTCGGGGGCGGGGACGACGATCTCGTGATCGTCGAGACGGAGGGCTTCACCGTCGACCTCGCGGCGAAGAAGGTGCACCGGGACGGTCGCGATGTCCGGCTGACCCCGACCGAGTGGCATCTGCTGGAAGTCCTTGTACGCAACACGGGCCGACTGGTCAGCCAGAAGCAGCTGCTCCAGGAGGTCTGGGGCCCCTCGTACGGTACGGAGACCAACTATCTGCGGGTCTACATGGCCCAGCTGCGCCGCAAGCTCGAAGCCGATCCCTCGCACCCCAAGCACTTCGTCACCGAGCCGGGCATGGGATACCGCTTCGAGCCTTGATCCGGCACACAGGCCGTGGCCGGTAGGCTTTCTGTATGAGTGCCGTACCCCGTTCCGAGAAGGCCGAGAGGCCGGCGAAGCCCGCCGGCCGGTTCCGCCGCATGCTCGACCGGCTGTCCACCTCCCAGGAGGACCTCGAGTCGGAGGAGCTGCAGGAGGACGCGCAGGCATCGGGGTGTACCCGCATCGCCGAATGCAACGACCGCCAGATAGTCCGGGTGACTGGTACCTTGCGCACGGTCACCCTGCGTCCGCGGGCCGGAGTGCCCGCGCTGGAGGCGGAGCTCTTCGACGGCACGGCCCCGCTGGACGTCGTCTGGCTCGGCCGCCGTTCCATAGTGGGTATAGAGCCGGGCCGGAAGCTCATCGCCTCGGGCCGGATCTCCATGAACCACGGCCGCCGGGTGCTGTTCAACCCCAAATACGAACTCCGACCGCTCGGACAGGAGTAGCCGGTGACGTCCTTCGACAAGCCGACCACCACCACGACGAACGACCAGCAGGACAGCGACGCGAAAGCCGTCACGGAGGCCGCACTCTTCGAGGCCTTCGGCGGCGTACGCGGCATGGTGGAGACGGTCCTCCCCGGGCTGCTCTTCGTCACGATCTTCACGGTCAACAAGGATCTCCACATCTCGGCCATCGCGGCCCTGGCGGTCTCCCTGCTGCTCGTCGCGGTCCGGCTGATCCGCAGGGACACCCTCAAGCACGCCTTCAGCGGGGTCTTCGGAGTGGCCTTCGGTGTCGTCTTCGCGATGATGACCGGCAATGCGAAGGACTTCTATCTGCCGGGCATGATCTACACGCTCGGCCTGGCGGTGGCGTACATCGCGACGACGATCGCGGGCGTCCCGCTGATCGGCCTGATTCTCGGCCCGGTCTTCAAGGAGAACCTCTCCTGGCGGACCCGTAACCCCGGCCGCAAGAAGGCTTATGCCAAGGCCAGCTGGGCCTGGGGCCTGATCCTGCTCGCCAAGTGCGCGATCATCTTCCCGCTCTACTGGTGGGCCGACACCGCTCAGCTCGGCTGGGTTCTGGTGGCGCTGAAGATCCCGCCGTTCCTGCTCGCGGTGTACCTGACCTGGGTCTTCCTGGCCAAGGCGCCGCCGCCGATCGACGTTTTCGCAGAGATGGAGGCGGAGGAGCGCGCCGGGAAAGAGCGCCGGGACACCGCGGAGCAGTTCGGCGAGGCGATGAAGCCCCTGGTCGGCGATGCGGCGCAGCGCCTCGCGGACGGCGCCGAATCCCGGCGCATCACCGACGGTCCGGCCAAGCACCGTAAGCCCTAGCTCTTCTCGAGGTTTTCTCACTCATACGCGGATGGGGCGCCCGGAATCATTCCGGACGCCCCATCCGCTTACAGCCTGCGAGACTCAGCTCGAAGCATCCTCCCGGCGTACCGAGAGCAGGTCCTCCAGCTGCTCCTCGCGCGCCTGCGCGGCCACGAACAGCAGCTCGTCGCCGGCCTCCAGAGTCTCCTCGGAGCCCGGCGTCAGCACCCGCGAGCCGCGGATGATCGTGACCAGCGAGGTGTCCTCGGGCCAGGCCACATCGCTGACCTGGGTGCCGGCCAGGGCCGACTCCGGGGGCAGCGTGAGCTCGACCAGGTTGGCGTCGCCGTGGCTGAAGCGCAGCAGCCGTACGAGGTCGCCGACGCTCACCGCCTCCTCGACCAGAGCCGACATCAGACGCGGCGTGGAGACCGCGACATCGACGCCCCAGGACTCGTTGAACAGCCACTCGTTCTTGGGGTTGTTGACCCGGGCGACCACCCGCGGCACCCCGTACTCGGTCTTCGCCAGCAGCGAGACGACCAGATTGACCTTGTCGTCACCGGTCGCCGCGATCACGACGTTGCAGCGCTGCAGCGCCGCCTCGTCGAGCGAGGTGATCTCGCAGGCGTCGGCCAGCAGCCACTCCGCCTGCGGCACCCGCTCCACCGAGATGGCGGTCGGCGCCTTGTCGATCAGAAGGACCTCGTGACCGTTCTCCAGCAGCTCGCCCGCGATGGAACGGCCCACCGCGCCGGCGCCCGCAATAGCGACCCGCATCAGTGACCGCCCTCCTCAGGGCCCTCGGCGAAGGCCGCCTCGACCTTCTCGACCTCGTCCGTACGCATCATCACGTGGACGAGATCGCCTTCCTGCAGCACCGTCTGCGACGTCGGCAGAATCGCCTCGCCCAGCCGGGTGAGGAAGGCGACGCGCACGCCGGTCTCCTCCTGCAGGGTGCTGACCTTGTGGCCTATCCAGGAGGCCGAGGTGTGCACCTCGGCGAGCTGCACACCGCCGCTGGGGTCGCGCCACAGCGGCTCCGCGCCGGACGGCAGCAGCCGCCGCAGCATCTGGTCGGCGGTCCAGCGGACCGTGGCGACGGTCGGAATGCCCAGGCGCTGGTACACCTCGGCGCGTCGCGGGTCGTAGATACGGGCCGCGACGTTCTCGATGCCGAACATCTCGCGCGCCACCCTCGCGGCGATGATGTTGGAGTTGTCGCCGCTGCTGACAGCGGCGAAGGCGCCGGCGTCCTCGATCCCCGCTTCGCGCAGGGTGTCCTGGTCGAAACCGACTCCGGTGACGCGGCGGCCGCCGAACCCGGAGCCCAAGCGGCGGAAGGCCGTGGGGTCCTGGTCGACGACGGCGACCGTGTGCCCCTGCTGCTCCAGGGTCTGCGCGAGAGCGGCTCCCACTCGCCCGCATCCCATGATGACGATGTGCACGACCGTCCTTCCGGCTGTCAATGGTTTTTTGCTCAGGTTTAACAGGGTCAGGGTCTCAGACCGCGGCCCAAGCTACACACGCGCGGTCCGCCCAGGGACCCCCCTGTGCGGGGGAGCGGGAGATTCCGCAGCGATAGGGGGGTGGTGGGTGGGCGGTGTTCATACGGAACGCTTACGATCCTCTGCGTGCCCAAACTGACCGACGTGCCCAAACGGATCCTGATCGGGCGGGCGCTGCGAAGCGACCGACTGGGAGAAACGCTCCTCCCCAAGCGCATCGCGCTTCCCGTCTTCGCCTCCGACCCGCTGTCCTCGGTGGCGTATGCACCAGGCGAAGTCCTCCTGGTGCTCTCCATCGCGGGCGTGTCGGCCTACCGCTTCAGCCCCTGGATCGCGCTCGCCGTCGTAGTTCTGATGTTCACCGTCGTCGCCTCCTACCGTCAGAACGTGCGTGCCTACCCGAGCGGCGGCGGCGACTACGAGGTCGCTACCACCAACCTCGGGCCCAAGGCCGGCCTCACCGTCGCCAGCGCCCTGCTGGTGGACTACGTCCTCACGGTCGCGGTCTCGATCGCCTCCGGAGTGGAGAACCTCGGCTCCGCGGTCCCCTTCGTCGTCGAGCACAAGGTTCTCTGCGCCATCGGGACAATCGTCCTGCTGACGCTGATGAACCTGCGCGGCGTGAAGGAGTCGGGCAAGCTCTTCGCCATCCCGACGTACGTCTTCGTCGCCGGCGTCTTCGTCATGATCGCCTGGGGCGCCTTCAAGGGCCTGGTGCTCGACGAGACCATGAAGGCCCCCACCGCCGGTTTCGAGATCAAGGCCGAGCACCAGGGACTGGCCGGCTTCGCCCTCGTCTTCCTGCTGCTGCGGGCCTTCTCCTCCGGCTGTGCCGCGCTCACCGGCGTCGAGGCGATCAGCAACGGCGTGCCCGCCTTCCGCAAGCCGAAGAGCAAGAACGCCGCGACCACGCTGGCCCTGATGGGCGGTCTCGCCGTGACCATGTTCTGCGGCATCATCGGCCTGGCCATGGCCACCGATGTGAAGATGGCCGAGCAGCCCGCGCAGGACCTGCTGAACAACGGCAGCCCGGTCGGCGAAAGCTATGTTCAGAACCCGGTGATCTCACAGGTCGCCGCCGCCGTCTTCGGTGACGGAACGTTCTTCTTCGTGGTGCTCGCCGCAGCGACCGCGCTGGTCCTGTTCCTGGCCGCCAACACCGCGTACAACGGCTTCCCGCTGCTCGGCTCGATCCTCGCCCAGGACCGCTATCTGCCGCGCCAGCTGCACACCCGCGGCGACCGGCTCGCCTTCTCCAACGGCATCGTGCTGCTGTCGGGCGCTGCCGTACTCCTGATCTGGCTGTACGGCGCCGACTCGACCAAGCTCATCCAGCTCTACATCGTCGGCGTCTTCGTCTCCTTCACGCTCAGCCAGACCGGCATGGTGCGGCACTGGAACCGCCATCTGAAGACCGAGAAGGAGCCGGCCAAGCGCCGCCATATGATCCGCTCCCGCGCGATCAACACCTTCGGCGCCTTCTTCACGGGCCTGGTGCTGGTCGTCGTGCTCGCCACCAAGTTCACGCACGGCGCCTGGGTGGCGCTGCTGGGCATGGTGATCTTCTACGGGACGATGACCGCGATCCGTAAGCACTACGACCGGGTGTCGGAGGAGATCGCCGCGGCGGAGGAGCGTCCCGACGACTATGTGCGCCCGTCGCGCGTGCACTCCATCGTCCTGGTCTCCAAGATCCACAAGCCGACCCTGCGCGCCCTCGCGTACGCCAAGCTGATGCGCTCCGACAAGCTCGAAGCGCTCAGCATCAGCGTCGACCCGGCCGAGACCAAGGCGCTCAAGGACGAGTGGGAGCGACGCGGCATCAATGTGCCGCTGAAGATCCTCGACTCTCCGTACCGAGAGATCACCCGGCCTGTCATCGAGTACGTCAAGGGGCTGCGGCGCGAGAGCCCGCGGGACGTGGTCAGCGTCATCATTCCCGAGTACGTGGTGGGGCACTGGTACGAGCATCTGCTGCACAACCAGAGCGCGCTGCGCCTCAAGGGCCGGCTGCTGTTCACGCCCGGAGTGATGGTGACCTCGGTGCCGTACCAGCTGGAGTCCTCGGAGGCCGCGAAGCAGCGGGCGAGGAAGCGCCAGGAGTGGAACGCGCCCGGTTCGGTACGGCGCGGGCCCGTGGACCAGCGGCCCAAGGAGCCCACCAGCAAGAGCTGAGGCGCGAGTCTGCGGGTCTTCGTGTCTGCGCGTCTTCAGGTCTTCGAGCCCTCGCGCACGAGCTGAGGCTTCCGCTCGAACGTTCATGGCAGGCGGCCGGTCGACACCCACGTAGAGTGGTGGGTTGTTGTCCGGCCGTTTTCCTTTGATCCTCTGGAGTCACCCCGCCATGCAGAACGCATCTGAGTCTTCGCTGGTCGGGGAGGAGTACGAGGTCGAGGTCGGGCCCGTCGCACACGGCGGCCACTGCATCGCCCGCACCGAGGAGGGGCGGGTGCTGTTCGTACGGCACACGCTGCCCGGTGAGAAGGTCGTCGCCCGTATCACCGAGGGCGAGGAGGACTCCCGCTTCCTGCGCGCCGACGCCGTACGGATCCTCGAGGCATCCAAGGACCGCGTCGAGGCCCCGTGCCCGTACTCCGGCCCCGGGAACTGCGGCGGCTGCGACTGGCAGCACGCCAAGCCGGGCGCCCAGCGGCGGCTCAAGGGCGAGGTGATCGCCGAGCAGCTGCAGCGGCTCGCGGGCCTCACCCCTGAGGAGGCCGGCTGGGACGGCACGGTCATGCCCGCGGAGGGCGACAAGCTTCCGAAGGGCGAAGTGCCGGCCTGGCGGACGCGCGTGCAGTACGCGATCGACACGGAGGGCCGCGCCGGGCTGCGCAAGCACCGCTCGCACGATGTCCAGCCGATCGACCACTGCATGATCGCCGCCCCGGGGGTCACCGAGCTCGGCATCGAGAAGCAGGACTGGTCCCAGATGGCCACGGTCGAGGCGATCGCCGCGACTGGATCCAGCGACCGCCAGGTCATCCTCACCCCGCGACCCGGCGGCCGACTGCCACTGGTCGAACTGGACAAGCCGGTCTCGGTGCTGCGCGTCGACGAGCGCGACGGCGGAGTGCACCGGGTGCACGGCCGCGCCTTCGTGCGGGAGCGCGCCGACGACCGTACGTACCGCGTCGGCAACGGCGGCTTCTGGCAGGTGCATCCCCAGGCCGCTGACACCCTGGTGAAGGCCGTGATGCAGGGCCTGCTGCCGCGCAAGGGCGACATGGCACTCGATCTGTACTGCGGGGTCGGCCTGTTCGCGGGCGCCATCGCCGACCGGGTGGGCGAGAAGGGCGCGGTGCTCGGCATCGAGTCGGGCAAGCGCGCCGTCGAGGACGCGCGCCACAACCTGCAGGGCTTCGAGCGCGTACGCATCGAACACGGCAAGGTGGAACAGGTGCTGCCGCGCACGCAGATCACCGAGGTGGACCTGATCGTGCTCGACCCGCCGCGCGCGGGAGCGGGCAAGCAGACGGTGAAGCAGCTGGCGGGCCTGGGCGCGCGGCGCATCGCGTATGTGGCCTGCGACCCGGCGGCGCTCGCGCGCGACCTGGCGTACTTCCGCGACAACGGCTACAAGCCGCGCACGCTGCGGGCGTTCGACCTGTTCCCGATGACCTCGCACGTGGAGTGCGTGGCTATTCTTGAGCCTGCGGCAAAGGGCCTCTGACCTGTATTTCTTCTAGATTTTGAGGCTTCGGGTGGGCTGGCTCGACCTGTTTTGATGAGTGCACGACGTGGACCGTCTTCTGTGACCAGGAAATGCGGCTGGCCTGCAGCTTTGTGGATGGCGTACGAGGGGGTGGACGGCTTGTCCTGACTTCGCGATCGCAGAAGGCAAGTGGTGTGACGCTCGTCTGACGCTGGTTCCGACGGAGCGTCAGGAGTGCCCGGGTGGTACCAGCTGCCCCTAGTTGCCACTACGTGCGGTCGCCCCAGCCAGACACTGAGGGGCCGGGCCGCACACCGGTGAAACGGCAATCTGCTGTCCGTCGTGATGGAGCCGGGAAACGGCTCGACGGTTTTGTGCTCCTGGCGCTTGCGACCGGGCAGAAGAACGATGCAGGGAGCTGCGTCCAGCGATCCGGCCGGAATCTTTCCATGGCGGTGTAGTGGTTCTACCGCCGCGCCGTCCACCGCACCCTGACGTGGTCGGAACCACCAGCACAGTGACCATCCCCCTGTGCGTCACTGCTGCGGTGCAGTCCCTCATCTTCGGAGTCGGCGCGGGCCAAAAGGTCTACCGAATCGGCGACTCCCGAGCCAAAGCCGCCTGGCACGACAGCTGCTCATCCGCCGCCCAGCCCGACCGAGGTCTGAAACGAACGGTGTAACCAGGGTGGTTGGGTTACTGGCGGGCGACTCGCGGGCCGCCGCTGCTACGGGTGGATCAGGTCAGGCGCAAGGGTGACGGCACGGGGCCACATGAGACACTGCGTAGGCACGTGGCTACTTGGAGTACTGTCTCCCTCTTGGAAGTAGGCAGGGCTTTCTGCTCCGGTTGCCCAAGCGGCTCCCGGTCCGTGTCCGAAGTCAAGGGTGGAAAAGTGAGGGATCGGAGAGTCCCGGCGTCCGTCCTGGTAGGTGCCGGGTCGTGCTTGCCACCACGCCGGGTGGCCAATGAAGACCTGGTCGAGCGCCTGGGTCGGTCGCCCGAATGGATGTTTCAGCGCTCCGGCATCCGGTTCCGGCACATCGTTGAGCCGGGTACCACCAGTGGGGACCTGGCGGTCGCGGCCGGCCGGGAGGCTCTGGCCCGTTCCGCGGTCGGCGATGTCGCAGCCGTGGTCGTCGCCACCACGTCGCCGGACAGGCCGTGCCCCGGTACCGCTCCAAGCGTCGCGTCACGGCTGGGCATGACTGGGGTGGCCGCGCTGGACGTCCAGGCCGTGTGCGCCGGTTTCATCTATGGCTTGGGTGTCGCGCAGGGCCTGATTGCCGCGGGCACGGCTGACAGCGTTCTGGTGATCGGGACAGACGCGCTGTCGCTGAGCGTCGCCCCGGATGACCCGACGAGCATGCTCTTCGGCGACGGAGCCGGCGCTGTCGTTCTGCGTTCGGGCCACCACGAGGAACCCGGTGCCCTGGGGCCTTGCGTGCTGGGCAGCGATGGCGGTGGCCGCGACCTGATCACTGTACGTGGCGGCGGATCTGAGGAACGCTCAGCGATCGGCGGTACCCCGGCGGACTCGTATCTGCGTCTGGAGGGGCAAGAAGTGTTCTGGCGAGCAGTGGAGCATATGACTTCCGCCTCCCGAGCAGCTCTGGACGCCGCGGAATGGAAGCCGCAGGACGTGGACCGGATTGTCTCCCACCAGGCGAACGCACGGATCATCTCCATGCTCGCAGGGCGGTTGGGCATCACGGCGGAGGGCGCACTGTCCAATATCGAGCAGGTCGGCAACACCTCGGCCGCGTCGATCCCGATCCTCCTTGATCACGCCAACCGCGCAGGGAGCCTCAAGCCTGGACACCGCGTCCTGCTGACGGCCTTCGGCGGCGGCTTGGCTTGGGGCGCCACCACCGTCGTGTGGCCGCACCTCGCCCGCCCGCACTAACTCATTCGGAGAAGCGGTATGTACGACATCTTGGTCAGCATCCTGACCGACAAGTTCCAGGTGCAGCCCGGGCTGGTCTCCCCGGAAGCCACGCCGACGGCCCTCGGCCTGGACTCACTGTTCGTGGTGGAACTGTCCCTCGTGCTGGAAGGCGACCCCGGATTGCAGATCAGCTTTGACGAACTCGCGGAAGCGAGCACCCTGGCCGAGATCGCGCAATTGATGCACGATAGGCAAGATGCGTCGGTCTGAAGATCTACGATCTCCGCGGTAGTACACGACCACCAGCAGGATCGTTCGGCAGTTGCACCGCGTGGCCAAACCGGGGCGGTAGCCCGCCGCGGCTCAAGCACTTATCGAGGGATCGCTGGGGCGGTTGTGGTCCGGATGGGCCCGCCGAGAGATTCGGCGAGCCCATCCGCTCCGATGTTGTCAGGTAGCGCCGAAGCGATGTCAGCGGCCTGTGGCGTTCCCGGGGCGCCGGAACATCAGGGCGTGCACCGTGAAGCGCGACCCGTCGAATTCCGCTCGGCCCGTTGCTCGCCGTTCTTTCAGCAGGGTCAGCATGGTCTCCTTGTGCTCGGCGTACGCCAGGAGCGGGATGTCCATCTCGAAGATCTCAAGCGTCTCGGTCTCATAGCCACGCGTGGTGAGTTCCGTGACGGTCCGGGGAATGTCGGCGAGTGAGGAGTGCGCCATGAGTAGCGTGCCGCCTGGCGCGAGGAGCGTGTCCATGCGCTCGACGACGGAGTCGTACACCGCGCGGCCGCCTCTCCGGGCGACGAGAGCTGTTTCCAGCCCGTCCTTCCTTGCATAACTCGGGTCGTAGGGCAGGTGCGGCGGATTGGTCATCACCAGATCGAACCGCTCGTCCGGTGTGTACTCCTCCAGCGGCGAAGTGACACAGGTCAGCCGCGTGGCGTCGAGACCATTGGCCACCACGTTCACCGCGGTCTGGGCGGCTGAGGCGGGGTTGATGTCCAGAGCGGTCACCCGATCGGCGCCGGCCGCGAGCAGGGCGACGCTGTAGAGACCGGAACCGGCCCCGATGTCCAGGGCGTTGGCACCCTCCAGGCCAGGAGCGCTGTCACCGTTGAGAGCGGCGATCAGGCTCAGCCCGCAGTCGGTCGGGAACAGGACCTCCGCGGGGTCCTCCACCGTGAGCCGCAGACGCATGCCGCGGAACTCGAAGATCCCGCACGAGGGCCGAGCCTCCCACAGCGAGCCGTTCTCGCCGACGGGCAGGACACGACGCCGCGTCAGCGTCGGGATCGGAGTATCGGTCATCGGGGCGGAACCTTTCGATGGGAAGCAGGCAGCCAGGGGTTGGAGGAGCGGGAACCATGGGGATCCGCGAGATCCGGCACGTATTCGGCTCGACCGGTCACTCGACGAGGGCGGAGAGCATGGTGCGGACGGAGTCGTCAGCGATGCGCCGTGCGCGCAGCGCCGGGATGAGGCCCTCGACGTAGCAGAAGTTCCAGGCGAGTTGGGTGTGACTGGTGGTCGCCGTCGCCACGATGGCTCCCATCACCGAGACGCCCGTGAGGAACTGGGCCTCACCGACTCGCCACGAGCCCGCCTGGTCGGGGAACTCGTAGCGGCCGACGTTGGACAGGCACAGGTTGATCGGCCCCTCCTCGTCCATGAAACGCATGAATGGCTCGCTGTCCGCCAGTGACTTCGGTCCGGTCCAGCGCGGCAGGCTGATCGTGGCCAGGTGCTCCTGGCGTCTCCGGCGCCACACCAGGTCCTGGCTGATGGCCCGGGCCATCAGCCACAGCGGTCGGCCGGGCTCGTAACGGACGCGGGAGGGAACCGTGGCCACGTAGGTGCCGACCTCGTCGGGGCAGACGGCTGGTTCAAGATCATTACGGAAGTCGACCGGCGAGCCGATCGAGAAGTGTGCCGTCGCCGAGGTTCCCGCGTCCTGGGCGACCGCCGTCACCATCGCGGCGGCCAGAACTCCGTGGACCGTGGTGCCGTGCCGTTTGGCCGCAGTCACTAGCAGATCCAACTGCTCGGCGGTGAGGAACCTGTGCACCATCCGGGTGCGTCGCTGCTCGAACGGCACCTGATGACTGGGGACGACCCGCTGTGCGGGGCGCCGCCGGGCCGCCTGCTGTTCCCGGCGCATCATGGCCTTGAACCCAGCGACACCCGCAGCGCCACGGTGGCGAAGAGGGAGAAGATCATCCGTCGCGGGCAGTGCCCGTCGCGGGGTGGCTTGAGGCCGCGTGCCGCAGTCCAGTTGCGCGGCCAGTTCGATCCACTCCCGGACCAGGGACAGGCACGTCTTGCCGTCGGCGATGATGTGCGAGGCCGTCAACAGCAGGTCATGGACGTGCCCTTCATTCTCGCCGCCCGTTCCTCCCGAGGTGATCACCACCGCGCGCAGCAGCGGACCGGCGCGCCAGTCCACACTCCCCACGAGCTCGCGGTCGTTCACCTCGCGCTCCCACCGCGTGTCGGCCGTGGGATCGTCCGGCGGCACGTGGACGTACCGAAGCGGGATCTGCCGCCCGTCCAATGGGACGAAGGCGGGGTGCGCTCCGGTGCCGTCGTCGGTGATCGCGACGCGCAGCAAGGGGTGCCGGAGCTGGAGGGTGTCCAGTGCGCGGCGGTGCAGCGACGTGGGCAGGTGTCCGTGGACGCGGGCGCGGGCGATGACGTTGAGCGGTGAGGTCCGGTCGGCGATCCAGTACAGGCGCTCCAAGGGGCTCAGCTCACGCTGGACGTTGCTGGATCCGGTGGCCGAACCGTCCGGATAGGCGAGGGCCTGGGCGGTCTGCCGGGCGAGGACGTGGCGGGGTACCAAGCGGAAGTAGGCATTACGGACCAGGCGACTCCGGGGGGTGGCCCCCTGAGTCAGTTCGCTCATCCGGCGGGAACCGGCCACCATCGCCCTGGTGCGGTCGCGGCGCCGCTCCTCGTAGGCGCGCAGAGCCAGCGCCGGGTCATCACCCGTCATCGGCTCGGCCAGCGTCCGTGCCAGTGCGACGGCGTCCTCCATGGCCATGCCGGCCCCCTGGGCGAGCGTGGTCAACATGGGGTGGGCGGCGTCGCCGAGCAGGGTAAGGGGGCCGTCGCCCCACCGTTCCAGGAAGGCCCGGTCACGCGAAGACACGGTGAGGATGTCTGCCTGCGGGGTGGCGTCGATCACGGCCCGCACCTCGTCGGCCCAGCCCTCGTATGCCCGTCGGAGGAGGTCCTTGACCCGGTTCGGTGCGGGCGTGTCCTCGGGCGTGCTCATGGCCGCCCACCAGTAACAGCGGCCGTGGCCGATGTCGATGAGGCCGAAACGCTGTCCGCTGCCCCAGTAGTGGCGCACGGCGCCCGTGGTGAGGCATGGGTGCCGGAAGGGGACGATGCCGAGCCGGAAGAGGTATCCGCTGTCCCACGCCGGCTCGGGGCCGACGAGGTGGCGCCGTACGGCCGAGTTGAAGCCGTCGGCGCCGATCAGGATGTCACCGCTCGCCGAACGGCCGTCCTCGAAGTGGGCGGTGACCCCCACGTCGACGGCATCGAAGCCAATGGCGGTCGCCCCCAGGTGGACTGGGCAATTTCCGATCTCCGCCAGCAGAGCCTCCTGGAGGTCCGCGCGGCTGAGGCAGAAGCTTGGCACGCCCACCTGGTCGCAGGCGTCCTTGAACGGCAGGTCTCTGATCCGTCGGCCGCGCCGGTCCATGATCCTGAACGACTCCACGGCCTGACCGCGCTTGTCCAGTCCCAGGTCGATGCCGAAACCGGCCAGGGCAGTAACCGCGTTGCTCATGACCGACAGACCGGAGCCGACGTCGCGCAGCTCGGTGGCGCGCTCGTACACCTCAACGTCGATACCGACGCGCCTCAGCGCGACCGCACACGTCAGACCGCCGATACCGGCACCAACGACCAGGGCTTTCACACGCCGTCCCGATGGCATGACGTCAGCTCTCCCGGCCGGTTCGGGTGAAGGCGGTGCTGATCAACTCCGCGACGGTACCGGCCAGGTGGGCCACGTGCGGTTCTTCCATGATCGTCAGGTGGTCGCCGGGGACACGGATGATCTGGATCCGCCCGCTGGTCATGGCGCTCCAACCGTTGCAGGGGTCTTGATGACGGGTTCGGGCGGCGCTGTGCATGGCGGACAGGACGGCGGGCAGCGGCTCCGCGGCGCGGAGCAGCGTGAGGTCCTGATCCTCGCGCGGGGGCCGGTAGGCCAGAGTTGCCTGCCAGTGCGCCCGGTAGACGCCGAACAGGCGGCGGATGACGGCCCCCGAGCTGCCGGCTGGCAGGACGCCCCGCTCGCTCGCGACGCGGGCCATGAACGCGAACTTCTCCTCCAGCGAGCCAAGTCCGTCAGGAAGCACCCGTGCGGGTGCCCCGCCGCCGTCCCGCAGCCAGAGCAACTCGCGGAAGAACCACTCCAGCAAGCCGTCGTCGTCGTGCGCGACGCGCGGCCCCTGCTCCAGGGCGGTGGTGTCCAGCACCAGCAGGGCGGCCTGCTCGTCCGCCGCCCGCAGCCGACGGGCCATCTCGAAGGCGACGAAGCCGCCAAATGACCATCCGCCGATCGCGTAAGGGCCGTGTGGCTGAGCCGTCCGCAGCGCCGTGAGGTAGCTGTCCGCCAGGTCCTCCACCGTGCACAGCGGTGTGGTGCCGGGCTCGGCGCCGGCGGCCTGAAGCGCGTACAGCGGCTGGGCGTCCGGAAGATGCCGGGCGAACCCGACGTAGCATAGTACGTTGCCGCCCATCGGGTGGACCATGAACAGCGGCGGGCGGGTGCCCTGCGGGCGGATCGGCACCAGGGGCTCGAACGTGGCTTTCGCCCCGCCCTGACGCAGCCGGGCCGCGAGTCGGGCGGGGGTGGGTGTCGCGATGAACTCCGACAGGGGGATGTGCACCCGGTAGCGCTGTTCGATCCGGACCACCAGCCGCATCGCGGTCAAAGAGGTGCCGCCGAGGTCGAAGAGGCTGTCGTGCACCCCCACCGAGTCCAGGCACAGCACGTCCGCCACCATCTCCGTCAGCGCCCGCTCGTAGGCGTCGCGCGGCGCGGCGGCCGGGGCGCGGCCGGGGACGGTCAGCGGGGCGCGGCGCAGTGCCGCGTCGTCGCGCTTGCCGCTGGGGGTCAGAGGCCACTGGGAGACCCATTGCAGGTGCGAGGGGACCATGTAGTCGGGCAAGGTGGCCCGCAACCGCTCACGGACGCCGACCAGGTCCTCGTCCGTGCCCTCACCGAGGAGGAAGGCGGCGAGGAATACCTCGCCGTCCGTGCGCCGACGAGCCACGACCGCTGCGTCACGCAGGCCCGGGTACCGCTCAGCCAGGCCGGTGACGGCCAGTTCTACCTCGGCCGGCTCCACGCGAAAGCCCCGTACCTTGACCTGTGCGTCGTCGCGTCCGAGGAAGACGACATCTCCGCCGGAAAGCACCATGCCGATGTCGCCCGTGTAGTAGAGCCTGTGGTCTCCGTCCGCGAAGGGATGGGGGACGAAACGCTCCTTGGTCAGGTCCGGGCGGCCCTCGTAGCCGTCGGCCAGGCAGCCGCCGCCCAGGTAGATGTCGCCCCGCGCCCCGACCGGCACCGGACGCATCCGCTTGTCCAGGACGTGCACCTCGGCCCCGTCGATGGCGCGGCCGATCGGCGGCAGCGCGGGGAAGGCTGCGGGGTCACCGGTCATGGTGTATGCGGTGACCACGTGGGTCTCCGTCGGACCGTACTGGTTCTCCAGCACGGCTCCCGGGAGTCTGGCGCACAGCGCGCGGATCTCGGGAGTGACGCGCAGCTGCTCACCGCAGGTGATCATCACCCGCAGGGCCCGTGGGGTGATGCCTAGCGTGCCGGCGGCTTCGGCCAGTTGGTGAAGGGCCACCGGGGGGAGGAAGACCTGCTCGACGCGCTCGCGGTCGAGCAGGCGCAGCAGCGCGGGCATGTCGCGCCGCTCCGCGTCGCCGACCAGGCACAAGGTGCCGCCGAAGCACAGTGTGGAGAAGATCTCCTGGAAGGAGATGTCGAAGCTCAGCGGTGCGTACTGCAGAGTTACACCGCCCACGGCCGCGCTGGGCGCCTCGGCCTGCCAGGCCACCAAGGCGGCCAGGGGGCGATGCGGCATGGCGACGCCCTTGGGGGTCCCGGTGGAGCCCGACGTGAAGAGGACGTACGCGGTGCTCTCCGCGTCCGTCCCGCTTCTCGCCCGGCACACCGGCTCTGGCGCGGCCACCGACTCGGCGGGCAGCAGCAGCGCCGGGTCACCGGCGAGGTGGGCGTACGGGGCTTCGGCCACGACGCGGAAGGGCTGGACCTGCTCGACCATCGTGGCCAGCCGGGAAGCGGGGTAGCTGACGTCCATCGGGACGACCGCGCAGCCAGCCCGCATGACACCCAGGAGCACCGCCATGGTCAGCGGGGACCGGTTCATCGCGATCCCGATCCGGGCGTTCGCCGGGGCGCCGAGCGCGCCCAGCCGCCCGGCCACGTTCTCTACGGCCTCGGCGAGCCGGGCGTAGCTCCACCGCTCCTCGCCCATCACCATGGCAGTCGCGTCCGGCGTGCGCGCGGCCTGTTCGAGGAAGCGCGCCACGACCGTGGGGCACTCCGCGGGCGAGGCGAGGACGGGTCGTGAGGCGAGGAAGGCGAAGTCCGCTGTGTCGTGCGGCTGTTCCACCATACGGCGCAGGATGCTCAGGTAGCCGGCCGCGAAGAGATCGCCCTGCTCGGCCGAGAACGTCGCACCGTCGCAGTCGATTCGCAGCCACATGCCGGCGCCGTCCGGTTCGGTGACCGCGTTCACCATCAGACGGAAGTCGTTCTCCTCCCAGCTGCAGAACTCCCTGAGCCGCAGACCGGGGAGCCCGAGGACATGGGACAGCTGACGGAAGTGCACGTAGTTGAAGGCGGTGTCGAGGACGGGCCCACCGTGGTCCTCCTGGATCGCGCTCAGCGGGTAGCGGCGGTGGGGATGGCCGTCCTGCTCCTGGCGGAAGCCTTCGCGTGCCACGTCCAGCCAACTGTCCCGTGCGGTGTTCAGGCGGACGGGCACCGTGTTCAGGAAGAGCCCGGCGATGCGTTCGGCTCCGGCCAGTTCGGGCCGGCCGTGGGTGATCAGGCCGGTGGTCACGTCACGGGTGCCGGCGAGCATGGCCAGCGTCAGGGCGTGCGCTGCGAAGAGCACGGACTTCACGGGCAGGGAGTGTTCGGCCGCGAAGTGCCGGGCCCGCTCGACAAGGGGGCCGGGCAGGTCGACCCGCCGCGAGGCCGGCTGGTGGCCGGTACCGGGCAGATGGGGCGAAAATGCCTCGATGGGCACGGGCTCGCAGCCGGCCAGCTTTTCCCGCCAGTAGCGCCGGGCCTCCTGCGAACGCAGGGCGCTCTGCTCCAGCCGCACGTGGGCCGCCGGCGAAGGAGGCGCCGAGCCCTCGACGGGGCCGATGTCCAGGCCGAGGCCGTGGGCGTAGTCCTGGAGCAGCTCCTGGAGCAGGGTGGCGACGCTGCCGCCGTCGAGGAGCGCGTGGTGGAAGCTGAGGACCAGGTCGACGGTGGCGGGCCTCACATGGGCGCGGAACAGGTACAGCGGCGCCCGGTCGAACACGTAGGGGTGGTGGCGGCGTGCCTCGATGTGCGCGCGTACCTCGGCCTCGGCCGCCGCGCTGTCGAGCGGACACAAATCGGCGATCTCCAGGCCGCCGTACACCTGAGGGCGGACCACCTGCAACGGTTCTGCGCCGGCCAGGTCGAAGGCCGTGCGCAGCGCCGGGTGCCGTGCCGTCAGCCGGTCGAAGGCACGACGGAACTGCTCCTCATTCCACGGCATCTCCAGGGTGTACCGGAAGACGTCCCGGTACCTGGCCGACGTTTCGTGCCTGCGGCTGTGGTACAGCAAGCCGAGCTGGATCCGGGTCAGCGGGTAAGCGTCCTCGGCATCCCGCAGACGGGCCCGGTCGACATCGGCCACCAGGGCGAACGGGGCCAGGGCGGCCTCGGTCCCGGATGCGTCGCACTCCTCGGTGCACGTGGCAAGGCCGGCCACCGTCGGGTTGCGCAGGAGGTCGGTGAGCGAGAAGCGCAGGCCCCGGGCCTCCGCCTCGGCACGCACCTTGAGCATCGTGATCGAGTCGCCGCCGAGGGCGGAGTAGTCGTCGTGGATCCCAACGGTCTCATGGCCCAGGACACGGGCCCAGACCTCGGCCAGTACGGTCTCGGTCCGGTTGCGCGGCTGCCCGCCCGCGGTGGCCTCCGGGACGTCGTGCGGTGGTGGCAGCGCGTCGCGGTCTGCCTTGCCGTTGGGGGTCAGCGGAATGCCGTCGATCCGGGTGAAGGAGGCCGGAACCATGAACGCCGGCAGTGTCTGCCCGAGCCGTTCGCGCAACAGTGCCGTGTCGATCGGGGCCTCGGCGACGTAGTAGCCGGCCAGGACGGTTCCCCGGTCGGGGGTGGTACGGCCCACCACGATGGCGTCCCGTACCCCGGGGACGGCGAGCAGGACGGCGGTCACCTCGTCGGGTTCGACGCGGTTGCCCCGGATCTTGACCTGGCCGTCGATTCGTCCGAGGTACTCCAGGGCGCCGTCCGCGAGCCACCGCGCCAGGTCCCCGCTGCGGTAGAGGCGGCCGCCCGGCACGAACGGGTCGGTGCCGAACTTCTCGGTGGTCAGCTCCGGGCGGTCGAGATACCCACGGGCGACACCAACCCCGCCGATGCACAGCTCCCCGGCGACACCGACGGGTTGCGGCAGGTCGTAGGCGCCCAGCACGTACAGCCTGGTGTTGTCGATCGGCCGGCCGATGGGCACCCGCGCGATGCCGTGAGCGGGGTCGCCCGGGCAGTCGTAGGACGAGACGTCGACCGTCGCCTCGGTCGGGCCGTACAGGTTCACCAGCCGTACCGGCTGCTTGGTGCCGCTCTCACGGCGCCACCGGTCGACCAGGCGGTTGAACTGCTCGACCCGGGTGCCGGGCAGGGCCTCGCCGCTGCAGAAGACGTACCGCAGGGTCCGGATGCCCGCGCGGGCCGCTGCCGACTCCTCCAGCAGGTCGAGGAACGGGCCGAGCATCGAGGGGACGAAGTGCACGGCGCTGACCTGGTGCTCGCGGATCGCCCGCAGGACCTCGCGCGGGTCCCGCTGGCCGCCGGGCGGTAGCAGGGCCACGGCGGCGCCCTCAATGGCCCACCAGAACAGCTCCCACACCGAGACATCGAAGGAGACCGGCGTCTTCTGCAGCAGGACGTCCCGTCCTCCGAGCGGGTAGCGGCGCTGCATCCAGGCGAGGCGGTTGACCACGCTGCGGTGCTCGACCGTGACCCCCTTGGGTTGTCCGGTCGAGCCGGAGGTGTAGATGACGTACGCCAGGTCACGGGAGGTGGCGAGCGGCTCGACCGGGGCGCCGCTGCCGGTGAGCAGGCCGCCGACGCGCCGCACCGTCGCGTCCGCGGGAAGGCCGGCGGGAGCGTCGTCATCGACGATCACCACCTTGGCACGGCTGTCACGCAGCAGAAATTGCACCCGCTCGGCCGGGTAGCCGGGGTCCACCGGTACGTAGGCGCCGCCGGACTTCAGGATGCCGAGCAACGCGACCAGCAACCGCGGCCCCCGCTCCATCATCACCGCGACACGGTCGTCCGGACCGACGCCCTCCGCCCGCAGGGCCCGCGCGACACGGTTGGCCCGCTCGTCGAGTTCGACGTAGGTCAGCGTCTCCCCGGACGCCGCGATGACGGCGGTCCGGTCCGGCCGGTGGGCGGCCTGCGCCTCGAACAGTCCGTGCAGGGTGGCCTGATCCGCGTAAGGCACCTGCCGGCCAAGGGCATGCCCGGCGGTGAGGTCCTGGTACTCGGCCGGGGAGAGCATGGGGACGTCGGACAGAGGCCGGTCCAACAGGTCCAGACCGTGCTCCAAGAGCGTCGTGAGGTGACCCGCCACGGAGGCGATGGGAAGGTCCTCGTCGAAAACGTCACGGGCGTAGTCCAGGTCGACACGGATGTCGGCCGTGTCGTCGAAGGCGGACACCAGGACACCCAGTGCGTCCTGGTCGTGCGAGGGGGCCATCAGGGTGCCCCGCCGCACCACTCCCGGGACTTCCGGCCGGGACCAGTTCATGTAGGAAAGCGTCACGTCGAAGAGCTGCCGTGGGCCCTGAGCCGCTGTGGGCACTTCCCGCAGGATGTCGCCGAGCGCGAGCCGCTCATGACGCCGGAGCGAGCGCGTCGTGCCCTGGATTCCGGTGAGCAGTTCCCGAACGGTCAGCGCGCCGGGTGCTGCGACCCGTAGCGGCAGGGTGTTGGCGAACTGACCGAGAACGTCCCTGTGTCGCTCCGTCGGACGGTTGAGGAAGGGTACGCCTAGGACCACCTCTTCGCTCCTGTGCAGGCGCGTCAGGTAGGTACCGAGCATGGCCGCGACGTACGTGAACGGCCAGTAGCCCGCGGCGCGAACCCGACCGATGAGGGCACCGTCGATCACGAAAGAGTGGCGACCGCGGCCACGCGGACCGCTGTCCGTGGTACGGGTGAAGAGCGCGGGTGCCAGTCCGTGGAGATATTCCCGGTAGAAGGCACGGTCACGGTCGCCGTCCGTCCCGCTGCGGTAGGCGGCGTCCTCCTCGACGAACGCCAGGTAGGAAGGTGTTTCTCGAGCGCTCCTCTGCGGATCGCCGTGCGGCGCCCGGGCGTATTCTTGGAGGATCTCGTGGCTCAGCCGGTCGAGGGTCCAGCCGTCGGCGACGATGTGGTGTGCCTTGATGTGCAGATGCGTGATATCCGGGCTCTCCAGGAGGAGTGTGGCTTCTACGAGGGGGCTGCTGCTGAGTGGCAGGGCGCCGGCCATCGATCTGTGCATCCACTCCGCGCAGGCGGTGTCCGGCCCGGGCTCGTGCGAGAGGTCGATCACGGGGACGGGAACATGGTCCTCGGCCACCCGTTGGAAGGGCACGCCGGCGCGTTCGGCGAACTGCAGCCGGAACGTCTCATGGCGGTGCAACACGCGCTCCGCGCAGACGGCAAGCCGCTCGTGGTCGACGCCGCCGTCCAGACGCTCGTGGAGAACGCAGTTGAACTGTGGTGACTCCGGAGCCTGGGAGCCGACGGACCATACATCGCGCTGATACGCCGTCAAGGGGTACGGCGTGTGGTGGTTCATGTTCAACTGTTGGGGTTTCCTTCGAGCCGTACAGGGATCTCTCGGTGCCCGTTGAAGATGAGGGAAGGCAGCGGAGACAGACAGTCGAGTCCTACGGCGAGTTCGAGAGTGGGGAACCGGGAGAAGAGCGCGGACAGAGCGATGCGGCCTTCGAGACGGGCGAGTTCGGCGCCCAGGCAGTAGGTCGGGCCGTGGCTGAAAGCCAGGTGCTCACGGGCGGTGGCGCGGGTGATGTCGAAGAGCTCGGCGTCTTCACCGTGGACCCCAGGGTCACGGCCGACCGCAGCGTAGTTGATGACGAGGGCCTCGCCCCGCGAGAACGTCAGCCCGGTCGCCTCGTCGTACAGGTCCTCGGTAGGGAAGCGCATCATGAAGTTGGCCACCGGAGCCTGGTGGCGCAGGGTTTCCTCCACGACCTGGTCCCAGCCGACCCGGCCCGACATGGCCAGGTCCAGCTGGGCCGGGCGCGTGAGCAGGTTGACCACGGCGTGGTCCAGCAGGTTCGCCGTGGTCCCATAGCCGGCGCCGAGCACCATCCAGATGTTGTCGGCCAGCTCCCGCTCATTGAGCCGGCCCTCGCGGTGGGCGCCGACCAAAGCGCTGGCGATGTCGTCGCCGGGACGCTCGGTCTTGATTACGAGTAGGTCCGCGAGGAGCTGTGCCGCCTCGGCTGCGGTGGCGTCGGCCTGCTCGGCACTCAGATTTGTGGTGAAGACAGTGTCGTTGACGGCCTGGAATCTGTCGTGCATGACCTCTGGCAGGCCGACCAGTGCGGTGACCGTCAGCCAAGGCAGCCGCGAGGCGAAGTGCTTCCGCAGGTCCACCACTCCGCCGGGAGCGGCGGCAGCCGCATCCGCAAGGTCGTCCAGCAGCGCGGCGGTGGTCTTCTCGATCCACGGAGCGAGCGCCCGTACGCGGCGGGCGGTGAACGCGGGGACCAATGGATGGCGCAGTCGGCTGTGATCGGGTCCGTAGGCGGTCTGGACGGTGCGGATGTCGACCCAGATCCGCAGCGGCCAGTCGGCGGGAAGGTCACCATTAACGAAGGCGGGCCAGTGCCGGTGGGCGTCCTTGGATACCCAGGGGTGGATCAATAACCGCCGGACAAGGCCCGGGTCGGTGACCGACCATGCCGGTACGCCACCGGGCAGCTCGACCCGGGCGGCGGGCCCCAGAGCACGCAGCGCCGCTGCTTCGCCGTGGACGTCCGCGGCGCTGCCGTCCAAGCGGTAGGGGCAGCGGTTCCGGAAGGGCAGAGAGGACATGGGTGTAGGACCTCGGCGGCACCAGTCGGGACTCAAGGGCGAACGGCGGTCAGGAGTCCGTACCGCAGCTGTGGGACCGCACCGAAGAACCACTCGCCGAGGTCGGCCGCTGTTTCCATTTCGCGCGCCTCCTGGCCATCGAGATCGCGTGCGGCATTCCGCCAGCCGCAGATCATGCTGTCGTAGCACCGCCGGACGTTCTCGGTGATGTCGGTGTAGTCCGCCACCTCCAGGCCGGCCTCCCGCAGCAGCTTCCGGTATACGTCAGTACTCAGCGAGAACTTGAAGAAGGCGTACGCGTCGGCCATGCGGGCGGCGTCCGGGAGAGCGAGCTCACCTTCGAGGCTGTGCTCGGCGATGACCAGCCGCCCACCAGGACGCAGGACCCGTGCGATGTGGCCGATGGCCGCCCCCTTGTCCTTCATGTGCATCAAGGACTCGATGGCGTACGCGCCGTCGAACGACTCGTCCGGGAGGGGAAGTTCCATGGCATCGGACAACTGGAACGTGGCCCGTCCGGGAAGCTCCGGCGGCTGCGGACGGCTGTTGGCCAGTTCGACCTGGTAGTCGCTGACACTGACCCCGGTGATCCGCACGGCATGGTGCGCGACGATGCGCGCCGCGGTGCTCCCGTGTCCACAGCCCACGTCGAGCAGGTGCTGGCCCTCGACCGGGGCGAGGCGTTCGGCGACGAGGTCCGTCAGCCGGTCGGTCGCCACCTGCATGGGGCTGTCGTCCGCTTCGTCATCCCAGTAGCCGACGTGGATGTTTCCGCCGAGCGCATGGTCGTAGACATCCGTGTGGCGGTTGTAGAAGGTCCCCACTTCGCCGGAGGTGTGGGGGGGTTGCGTCAGCATGACGTGGCCTTTCACGGTGCGTTGAGTCGTTCGCTGGGGTCGTGGACGCGTCCGGCCAGCCCACGCGAAAGCTCCTGCGACGAAGCGGGGGCAAACATATTCAATAAGTAAAAGCAGGCAGTTGAGACGGGGCCGCGAACGGCGGGTTCATCCGATCCCCCGGACATACCGTCCGCTGACCCAAAATCACCGCTGAAGAAGCCCTTCGGGGGGCGCTACTGAACACCAAAGGGCGGTACTGCAACCGCACTCGGAGAGCTACCGCCGATAGGGGGTATACGCCACACAGTGACCTGGCCCCCGGACGTGATCGCCCCGCCACCCAGGTGCTATTACGGCGCATTGCTCAGCCGGGCCCATTCCGGGAACGCGATTGCAGTACCAGCTCACGCGGATCCGCTCACACACGCCCGAAGAACAGGCTGCCCGGCGCATCCGGGTCGTTCGAGAGGAAGTGCTCGCGCACCGCGCGGATGAACTCGTGGCGCGAGATCGCGCCGTCTCCATCGGTGTCCAGCTTGGTGAACATGTCCATCGCGTCGGGCGCGTCGCTCTTCCACACGTCCCTCAGGAACCGCGCGAACTCGTCCTTGCTGATCTCGTTGTCGCCGTCGACGTCGATGACGTCGAAGATCGCGTGGCCGCCGCCCTCGGTCACGTTGAGCCGGCTGGTGTCGATCACCGCAAGGCGGTTGGCCGTAACGAACTGGTCCTTCGTGAGCCGGTCCCCGTCGACGCCAGCGTGACGGAGCAGCTCCAGCCAGTAGATCTGGCAGAAGGACTGGAGCGCCCTGGCTCGGCGGTCGTCCTTGGCAAGCTTGTACGCCGTGATGTAGCGGTCGGCGAGCTTCTGATAGTCCGTCCAATCCAGGTAGCCGTCCTGGTTGGCATCCATGGTCTCGAACGTGCGCTCGAGCTTGATAGTGATGACGTCCTGCGCCGCAGCGGTCACGTGTCCTCCTTGAGGGGAATGTCGCAATCACCATCTCTTGACCCATGAAATGGGACAACTTGACGAAAGGTTCCTGTTCTTCCTTTTCATCCGTTCGGACGCACTCGCCTGTGGAACGCATTTGCCGCGGCGGACCACCGTGCCTGGCGCGCTCGGTCAACCGCGTGTGCGCCATCGGTCGGCAGGACGTCGCGGCGCGATTGGTCTCCGGTCGTCCTCCCATGCGAGTTCATCGCGAGCCTTTCCTACGGCGCCCTCGACTCTGGGATGGCAAATACCGACTACAGGCGGAGAGACCCGAAACCGTTCGGTTGTCATGGGGGTTATCACGGCGAGCAGGCGCAGCGACTCGCCGACGGATGGCTGGCGCGGTCCTGTCTGCCTCCAAGTCCTGAACTGGAGTGAACAAGTGTCGAAATCGTCGGGTCCGACGTCACCCGCAGGCCGGTCCGTGCTGATCACCGGAACCTCATCCGGACTGGGGGAAGCCTGCGCGCTGCACATGTCCCGGGTGGGCTTCCACGTCATCGCCGGAGTCCGCCGGCCCGAGCACGGAGAACGGCTGCAAGGAGCCGCCACCGGACGGCTGACCCCGGTGATCATGGACGTGACGGACGAGAAGTCAGTCAAGGCGGCCGTGCACGAGGTCACCGAGCTGACCGGTGAGGCGGGGCTGTGGGGGCTGGTCAACAACGCGGGCATCGCGGTCACGGCTCCGCTGGAGTGCGTGCCGATGGAGCTGATGCACCGGCAGCTCGACATCAATGTGATCGGTCAATTGCAGGTGACCCAGGGGTTCCTGCCGCTGCTGCGAGCCGGCGCTGGGCGGGTCGTCAACATTTCCTCGGGCCTCGGGAACGTCGCTCTCCCCTTTCTCGGTGCCTACGCCGCTTCTCAGTTCGCCAAGGAGGCGATCAGCGACACGATGCGCCGCGAGCTCGCTCCGCAGCGGATCCCTGTCGTGGTGATTCAGCCGGGCGCCGTCCTGACCCCGCTCTGGGGCAAGATGTCCGGCGAGGGCAACCGGGCACTGGACGGCGTCCCGGAGCCGGTCCAGGAGCTTTACCGCCACCCGTTCCAGCAGTTCATGAAGGACAACGAGACCTCGGCCCGGACCAGCCGCACGACCCCCGACGACGTCGCCCGGGTGATCTTCCGCGCGCTCGTCGCCCAGCGGCCCAAAACCCGCTACACCGTCGGCCGAGACGCAACCGGCAGTCGCGTGCTGGCCAGGCTGATGCCCGACCGGGCGTTGGACCGGATCTTCGGCGGATCATCAGCCTGGACACACCTCAGGAGCTGACGAACCTCTTCACGAGGCCGGACCACCTGATCGCAGCCCGCCCTGTCAGCCGGCCGGGGCACGCAGGAGTCGACCCTGTGTGTATCGGGCAATACTCACCGCAGAACTGGTGCGGTGGAGCTGAGGGAGGCTGCGAACGTGGCGACGAGGTCGTGCGACACGCGGTTCCGAAGATTGCGGCTCGGCCAACCCCAGAGCGGCGCTCATCCGAGGCTCGATGTCGGCGATCACCCCGGACTTTGGCGGGGCTGGCCTCCGTGTTGGCCGTGACGCTCGTTTGACGCTCGGGGCCCCAAGTTGTCGCCTCCCGACCCGAGAACCCGGTCCTGACCTGCGGTTTCTTCGGCCTCGCTCTCTGTGACGTCTTCCCTATGACGCATCACGTGGAGTGCGTGGCGATCCTTGAGCCTGCCACAAAGGGTGCCTGACCTGCTGTTTTAGGTCGTGTGCGCGATGTGTGCTGTGGGCGACCCGTCAGCGGGCCAGGACTGCCAGTGCCAGGAAGTGGGCCTCGGCGTCGTACTCCGGCAGGTGCCAGCCGGCTGTCCGGAGTGCCGGCTCCAGGTTCGGTCGGGCCAGTGGGGCGTCGGGGCTCAGCGGGCGGCCGTGGCGGGCGGCGCGTTCCGCGCGGCCGGAGGGGTGAAAGAGCGCCAAGATGCCGTCGGCGGCTGTGACGCGGGCCCACTCCTGCAGGGCGGCACCGGGGTCTGGCAGGTGACCGCGGCCGGGGCGGCCCGCAGCAGTGCCAGTTCCGCATCGCGCGTGGGGAACCCGTTGTCGCTGTACGCCGACATCGGCCCGCCCATCACCACCAGCGCCTCGACCCCGGAGAGGCCGTCCGGCAGGGGATCGCCCTCCCATACCCGGCACAGTCGCGTGCGCAGCCCTGCCCACTCCAGCGCCGTGGCGATCGCATAGGGGGCCTCGCCGGGCACGTGTTGCACGACTACGACGCTCATTGCGCCATCCCTCGTCTGCCCGATCAACAGATGCATCCTGCATGGCGTGAATACGCGGCACATGCAAAAGCGTGCCGCAGTTTCACTTCGCACATGCACGATTCTGCTCATCTCACAGTGCTGGTCCAGCGGGTGTGTGACGGGCGTTACCGCCCATGATCGGCCGAGGTCACATCGGCGTAATGGGCATTTCGTACCGTCGGGGGGGCACGATCCGATCCACAGGGAGGCCACCCGGTGACCACACAGGAGTCGCGGACCGGTAGCGCCCAGGTGCGGACGGTCTGCTCGTACTGCGGTGTGGGCTGCGGGATGGTCCTCGACATCGCGTCCGGTCCCGACGGTCGCCGCAAGGTCCTCAAGGCATCGGGCGACAAGGCACACCCGGCCAACTTCGGTCGGCTCTGCACCAAGGGCGCGACAACGGCCGACATGCTCGCCGCCCCCGGCCGGCTGACCACCGCACTCGTGCGCACCGAGCGCGAGGCTGAGCCGATATCCGCTGGTGTGGACGAGGCGATCACCAGCACGGCGCAGAGGCTGCGGACGATCATCGACGAGCATGGGCCCGACGCCTTCGCGCTCTACGTGTCCGGGCAGATGAGCCTGGAGGCGCAGTACCTGGCGAACAAGCTGGCCAAGGGCTTCGTCCGCACCAATCAGATCGAGTCCAACTCCCGGCTGTGCATGGCGAGCGCGGGCACCGGTTACAAGCTCTCCCTCGGCGCCGACGGCCCGCCGGGTTCGTATCAGGATTTCGAGAAGGCGGACGTCTTCTTCGTCATCGGCTCCAACATGGCGGACTGCCATCCGATCCTGTTCCTGCGACTGATGGAACGGGTGAAGGCGGGCGCCAGGCTGATCGTCGTCGACCCGCGGCGCAGCGCCACCGCGGACAAGGCCGACCTCTTCCTGCAGATCAGGCCCGGCACGGATCTGGCGCTGCTGAACGGACTGCTGCACCTCCTGTACGAGAACGGGCACACGAACCCCGCCTTCATCGCCGAGCGCACCGAGGGCTGGGAGGCGATGCCGGAATTCCTCGCGGACTACCCGCCCGCGACGGTCGCCGGGATCACCGGCATCCCGGAGGCGGACATCCGCCGGGCGGCGGAGTGGATCGGCGCGGCGGGGGAGTGGATGAGCTGCTGGACCATGGGGCTCAACCAGTCCACCCATGGCACCTGGAACACCAATGCCCTGATCAATCTGCACCTGGCGACCGGCGCGATATGCCGCCCTGGCAGCGGCCCCTTCTCGCTCACAGGTCAGCCCAACGCGATGGGCGGGCGGGAGATGGGCTATATGGGGCCGGGGCTGCCCGGTCAGCGGTCGGTGCTTGTGGATGAGGACCGCGCCTTCGTCGAGGAGTTGTGGGACCTCGAGCCCGGCACCGTACGCAAGGACGGATCGGGCAAGGGCACCGTCGAGATGTTCCAGCGGATGGCGGACGGCGAGATCAAAGCCTGCTGGATCATCTGCACCAACCCGGTCGCCTCGGTCGCCAACCGCAGAACCGTCATCGAAGGGTTGGAGCGGGCCGAACTCGTCATCACTCAGGATGTGTTCGCCGACACCGAGACCAACGCCTACGCCGACGTCGTGCTGCCCGGCGCCCTGTGGACCGAGGCCGAGGGCGTACTGATCAACAGCGAGCGCAATCTCACCCTCGCTCAGCTGGCTGTGGACCCGCCGGGGGAGGCGCTCGCGGACTGGCGGATCATCGCGCGTATCGCCTGCGAGATGGGCTACGAGCATGCCTTCTCCTACGACAGCGCCGAGCAGATCTTCGAGGAGATCAAGCGCGCCGCGAATCCGAAGACCGGCTATGACCTGCGCGGTGTGACGTACGAGCGGCTGCGCACCACACCTGTCCAGTGGCCTGCCGCGTCCGTCGACGGCCCGGACCGCAACCCGATCCGCTATCTGGATGAGGACGGCGGTCCGGTGTTCCCGACGGCGAGCGGTCGCGCGGTCTTCTTCGCCCGTCCGCACATTCCGGCTGCCGAAATGCCCGACGACGACTACCCGTTCGTCCTCAACACCGGGCGGCTCCAGCATCAATGGCACACCCTCACCAAGACCGCAAAGGTCGCGAAGCTCAACAAGCTGAACCCGACGCCGTTCGTCGAGTTGCATCCGGAGGACGCCGAACGGCTGGGGATCGGGGAGGGTGACTCGGTCGAGATCGCGTCCCGGCGCGGCCGGGCCGTGCTGCCGGCCGTGCTGACGGACCGGGTGCGGCCGGGGTGCTGCTTCGCACCGTTCCACTGGAACGACCTGTTCGGGGAGTACCTGAGTGTCAATGCGGTGACGAGCGACGCCGTCGATCCGATCTCCTTCCAGCCCGAGTTCAAGGTGTGCGCGGTGACGCTGGCGAAGGTCGCCACTCCGGTAGCGATCGCTCCGGCGCCCGTTGCCGCCCCTGCTGAGGAGTCGGCCGCGATCGTGCCGACCGCCGTCCAGCCCGGCGCGGCAGCCGTCTTCGGGCTGGAGAGCACGCCACCACCGGTGCTCGCCGAGCACGAACGTCAGTACCTGGTCGGCTTCCTGGCCGGACTGGAATCAGGCGCTCCTGGCGTTCCCGTGCTGCCGGCCGGTGCGCCGTTCAGCGAGGAGCACGCGCGGTGGGTGAACGGTGTCCTCGCCGGCATGTACTCGCGCGCCCCGCAGACCACAGCGGAATCGACGACGACGCAGGCCACTTCTCAGGGCCGTGAGGTGGTGGTGCTGTGGGCCTCGCAGACCGGCAATGCCGAGGAGTTCGCCGTCGCCGCCGCCGACCGACTCACCGCAACCGGACACCGTGCCGAGCTCGTCGGCATGGACGACGCGGACCCGCGCGCCCTCCCTCCCGCTGCCGACCTGCTGTTGATCACCAGTACCTTCGGCGACGGCGACGCGCCCGACAACGGGTCCGGGTTCTGGGACGCGCTGACCGCTGCCGACATCCCGCCCATGGACGGCAGGCGGTACGCGGTCCTGGCCTTCGGCGACTCGTCGTACGACGACTTCTGCGGCCACGGCCGACGCCTGGACCAGCGTCTGGACGAGCTGGGGGCCGTACGCCTGGCCCCGCGCACCGACTGCGAACCCGACTACGAGCCCTCCGCCCACGCATGGCTCGACCAGGTCCTCACCAACCTCACCGCGCAGCCGGCGAGCGACGCGGCCCCGGCCCCGGCTGCCGCACCTGTCCGCAGCGCCAAGCAGCCCCCCGCCGCAGCCCGGCTGACCGGCAACCGGCTTCTCAGCCTCCCCGGCGCGGGCAAGGAGGTCCGCCGGTTCACCTTCGACACGAGCGACAGCGGGACTCCGCTTGCCTACGAGGCCGGTGACGCTCTCGGCGTGCACCCCGTCAACTGCCCTGATCTCGTGACCGAATGGCTGGCCGTCACCGGTCTCGACCCTGCCGCCGCTGTCGACGTCGCCGACATCGGCGAGATCCCCCTGACCGACGCGTTTCACCGGCACCTGGACATCACCAAGCTCACCCCGGCCCTGCTGGGCTTCATCACCGAGCGCACCGGCGACCGCGACCTGAAGAAGATGCTGCGCCCCGACAACAAGGGCGAGCTCGCCCGGTGGTCCTGGGGCCGCCAGGCCGTAGACGTCATTACCGAGCACCCCGTGCGCGCCACACCGCAAGAGTGGGCAGACGTCCTCAAACGCCTGCAGCCCCGCCTGTACTCGATATCCTCCAGCCCGCTCACCGACCCCCACCAGGTGTCACTGACGGTCTCCGTAGTCCGGTACGAGAACCTGAGCGGCCGCCTCCGCAAGGGCGTGTGCTCGCCGTTCCTCGCCGATGCCACGGATGACGCCACGGTGCCGATCTTCGTCCAGCGCTCCCCGCACTTCCGGCCTCCGGCGGACCCCGACACCCCGATGGTGATGGTCGGCCCCGGGACCGGAGTGGCTCCCTTCATCGGCTTCCTCGAGGAACGCCGAGCCCGTGGCCACCGAGCCCCCAGCTGGCTCTTCTTCGGCGAACAGCACCGCGCCACCGACTTCTACTACGAGGACGAGCTGACCGCCTTCCTCGCCGACGGCACCCTCACCCGCCTCGACACAGCCTTCTCGCGCGACCAGCGCGCCAAGATCTATGTCCAGGACCGGATGCGCGAACACGGTCCCCAGCTCTGGTCCTGGCTCCAGGACGGCGCACACTTCTCCGTCTGCGGCGATGCCGCTCGGATGGCCAAGGACGTCGACCAGGCGCTGCGCGACATCGCCGTCACCCACGGCGGGCTCGACCAGGACGCGGCGGCTCTGTACGTCAAGCAGCTCGCCGCCGACAAGCGGTATGTCCGCGACGTCTACTGAGCCGTGATGGTCGAGCAGGAGTGGGCTCCGAGCGGCGGTCAAGGCCCCAGCAACTGCCTGTCCCAGACACCCTGGTGAATCGGGTAGAGGATGAGCACCCTTGCAGGAGGGCGGCCGTGGGGGTCCACCGTGGAGAGCGTCATGGCGTGCAGCGCCCGCACCCAGGCCCTTACCGCTGCCGGCAGCCACTCGACGAACAGTCCGAGTCGTTCCTGTGGCTCATACTGTGGCCTGCCGTCCCGAGGCGATACGCCCCTCAGGCAGCGGGCACGCGAGGCAGCGGGCACGCGCCGATCCAGATGGTGGTGATCGCGCTGATGTACCGCCTCGACCACAAGCTCGACCCGCGTGCCGCGTTGCTCTGCCGCTGACACGTCTCGCTGGTCACGCGAGGTCGATGTGGACGTTCGTCGACTTCACCCTCGCCGTGACGGTGACTCCGACGTCGATGCCGAGTTCCTCGACGGATTCCCGGGTCACCAGCGAGACCAGCCGGTGCGGACCGGACTGGATCTCCACCTGGGCGGCCACATCGTCGACGCGTACGGCGGTCACGATCCCGGCGAACGAGTTGCGCACGGAGGTGGATACAGCGTCCGATACCGGATGCATGCCCGCGGCCCGCTCCTTCGCGAACGCCGCCAGGCTCACGCCGTCGATCACCCGGTTGCCCGAGCCGTCCCGGTCCATGCGCAGCCGCCCGCCGTCCGCCCACCGGCGAACGGTCTCCGAACTCACACCCAGCAGCCCTGCTGCCTGCCCAATGCTGTACGACGGCACACCCGCACTCTAGGCCAGTGCGTGCCGGCAGCGGCCGCTGAGACGGCCGACGGGAGCGGGCTTCTCTCTGGGCAAACCAAGATCGTGGTGGGCGGCCCACCACTGGCGGAAGTGCGGCTCCTGCACCGACAGTTCGCCCGACGTGCGGCCGGATCTCCGACCTGTGGGGCCGCGAGCCGGCCTTCGCGGAGGTCAGCGCTGCTGTCGCAGGGCGTGCAGCCCCTCGATGAGCAGGCGCAGACCGAACTCGAAGTGGGCGGTGAAGTCCGTGCTGGTGAGCACGGGCAGGGTGGCCGTGAGGTGCGGGTACGACCCGGCCGCCACGGCGTCGCGCAGGCGACCCGGGTCTGCGGGGGCCTCTGCGTCCGGTTCCAGAGCGGCTTGCTCTTCCAGGGTGTGGCCGACGGTGAAATTGGCCACCGCCATCAGGGCGCGCGCCGCGTCCGCATCGTCGAAGCCGGCTTCACGCAGGACGCCGATCGCGGTGTCGGCGAAGTGCAGGGTGTGCGCCCCGGTCGAGTGCGTGCCGGCGAAGACGCGGGCGCCGTCGCGGTGGGCGAGCAGCGCTGTACGCATCGCTCCGGCCAGGTCGGCCAGCCGCTCGCTCCAGTCTCCGCCGACGGGACCCCTTGGCGCGCTCACGTCGGAGAGCATCCGCTCCGCCATCGCGGTCAGCAGGTCCTGCTTGGTGGCGAAGTAGCGGTAGAGCGCGCCGGCTTGGACGCCCATCGCATCAGCCAGACGCCGCATGGTCAGCGCGTCGAGCCCGGCCTTGTCCAGCAGGTCCAGGGCTGTCTCGACGGTGCGCGCCCGGTCCAGCCGTGCGGGGCGCCCACGTGTGGGGGTTGACGGGTTGCTCATGCGCGCCATTATAGTGAACACCGTTCACGTGAACGCTGTTCACTAAATGGTGGAGGTCATTCTGATGGACACCGACGTGCTTGTCGTGGGTGCGGGCCCGACCGGGCTGATGCTCGCCTGCGAGCTGGCGCTGGCGGGCGTACGGACCCGGATCGTGGAGCGGCGCACCGAGCCGCAGCGTGATTCACGGGCGCTGACCCTGCACCCGCGCAGTGTGGAACTGATGGACATGAGGGGTCTCGCGCCCCGCTTCCTCGCTTTCGGAAAGCCGGTGCCGGGCTGGCACTTCGCCGGCCTCGACACCCGGCTGGACTTCGCCGCGCTCGACTCCCGCCACGGCTATACCCTCTTCCTGGCCCAGGCCCGCACCGAGGCGCTGCTGGAGGAGCGGGCGGGCGAGCTGGACGTCCGCATCAGCCGCGGATACGAGATCACCGGGCTGCGCCAGGACGCCACTGGCGTCGAGGCGGAGGTGCGCGGGCCCGGCGGTGCCGTCGACACCGTACGGGCGCAGTACGCGGTCGGCTGCGACGGCGGGCGCAGCCTGGTGCGGCAGGTCGCCGGCATCGGCTTCCCGGGCACCGACGAGACACTGACCGGCATGCTCGGGGACTTCGCGGACGTCGACGCAGATCCTGCCGTCCTTGCTGCCGCACGGGCCCGTGGCGTGCTGGTCGTCCCGCTGGAGGGCGGGCTCACCCGGTTCGTCTGCATCGATCCGGAGCGGATGCGGATCCCGGCCGGGCAGCCGGTGTCCTTGGAGGAGTTCCGTACCTCGCTGACGCGGATCTGCGGCTCCGACTGCGGGGTCGCGCGGCCGCGCTGGCTTTCGCGCTTCGGCAATGCCACCCGCCTTGCCGCCGCCTATCGGTCCGGCCGCATCCTGCTCGCCGGGGACGCCGCCCACATTCATTTCCCCGCGGCCGGTCAGGGACTGAACACAGGCCTCCAGGACGCCATGAATCTGGGCTGGAAGCTGGCCGCCACCGTCAACGGCTGGGCTCCGCCCGGGCTCCTCGACACATACGACGCCGAACGCCGCCCCGTCGGGCAGGCGGTCACCGAGAACACCGAAGTCCAGACCCTGCTCGCCGAGTTGACCCTCGTACCGCAATACCAGGTGCCCGCCGTCGCCCTGCGCAGGCTCCTCGACGAACTCCTGTCCCTCGAGGACGTCAACCGACTGCTCGCGGGACGGGTCTCCGCGCTGAGCACCTTCTACCCGCCCGTGACCGCCGACGCTGACCCGCTGGTGGGACGGCGGGTGCCCGACATAGGTCTGACCGCCGTCGGTTCGGAGGCGATACGCGTCTACGAACTGCTGCCCCGGGGCCGCTTCGTCCTCCTCGACCTCGCCGGGGACGCGAATCTGCCGCAGGACCTCGCGCCCGGATGGCGCTCACGGGTCACTGCTCATGCCGTCACGAAGCACGACGAACACGCGGACCTGCACGGCGTGACCGAAGTGCTCGTCCGCCCCGACGGGCACATCGCCTGGTCCACCCGCGCCACCGATGCCGACATCCGCAGTTCGGAGCGGATCGCCGCACTGGCCGCATGGGCAGGCCCACCCGCGGGAGGCGACGTCTCATGACCGTGGCCCGCATCAACACCCGTCCGCGACCTGCCCTTCCGGCCGGATCAGCCAGATCGTCAGCGTCGAGGACACCCGGCTCGCGCATCTGGGGGCGGTCCGGCATCGGTTGACCGGCCCCCGGGAGCCGACGGAGGACGTGGCACCGGGCGCTGGGGGTGATGCAGATGACGAACAAGCCCAGCGCGAGGAACGTCATGCCCAAGACGAAGGCGACGATGATGCCGAAGCGGCGACCAACGAGCGTTGTGGAGTGTCCAGGCGGACGGACGCCGGTTTTCTGTTGCCGGACGGGTCAGTCGTGCGAGTGGTGCCCGGGGCGGAACATGGTCTCGATACCCTGGCGGCGTTCGCCGAGGACCCGCTCGCCTCCGACTCCACGTAACTGCCCACGCCCAAGGGTGTTCCACGGTCGTCAGGCCAAGTTCCGCCCCGGGCAAGATCGATTCAGGGCCGCCTTGCGTCCGGCGGCTTGGAACCCGCGGCGGCGAGATGCGACGAAGCCCGGTCAGCGCGTCACTCGGGTACTTCGGCCGTCACGGCCCAACGCGTGTCGCCGTCCAGGCGGTTCGCCACGAGCGAGCCGCCGACGAGAGCCAGGCGCTCCCGCATACCTGTGAGGCCGTACCCGGGCGCATGGTCCGGATCGGGGAGACTCGAGGTCGGGGTGGCGTTCTCCACGGTGAGCCGCAGTGCGTCCGCGCGGTACTCCACCGTCACCCCGACGGTCTCCCCGGGGGCGTGCTTGGCGGCGTTGGTCAATGCCTCGCGCGCCGTCTGCACCAGCGAGACCGTGGCCGCGGGCGAGATCGGCCGAAGCTCGCCCAGGATGTCCATGTGGACCTCGCTGGGATGGTTGGAGCGGTGCTGCACAGCGAGGCTCTTCAGCGCTTCGGGGAGCGAAGGCACATCTCCACGCAGGGCGGCCACCGCGTTGCGGGCTTCTATCAGGCCCTCGTCCGCCAGCCGGTTGGACCGGCGCACCCGGGTCAGGGCACCGGCTGCGTCGCCCTTCTCGATCAGCGCGGTGGCGACCTTGAGCTGGACGCTCAGCGCGCCCAGCGAGTGCGCGAGCACATCGTGCATCTCCCTTGCGATCCTGCTGCGTTCACCCAGTGCCGCGGCCCGCGCCTGCTCCTGCTGGATGAGCTGGTTCTGTGCCAGCAGTTGCTCGGCCTGCTTGGCTCGGCCCTCGTACTGGCGCCGGTTGAGGCCGAACAGCGTCAGCACAAGAGCGAGCATCGTGTAGCCGAGTACGTCGGTGAGCGGCTGCCCGGCCAGCGCGCAACTGATCCAGATGGCCACCAGGCACGCGCATGTCACCACCGTGAGCATGCGCGCGGAGGAGGTGATCATCGAGGTGAATCTCCCGAGCAGTACGCCCAGCATGATCACAGCGGTCGAGTCGTCGGAGAACCCCACGACCAGGGCGGGCAGCAGCGCGCTCAACGCCAGCATGGAACTGGCGGCCTCGGGCCGGACGGGATGCAGGACCATGAACAGGGTCCAGCACAGAAGGCTCGCGGCGTACACACCCCAGATCCAGAGGGTGTCCTCCCTGGCCGTCACCATGGCCACGACGAGCACGGCCGTGCCGAGGAACTGCACCACCAGCCAGGCAGGTGCGAGCCGGTCCACGATGCGCCAACTACCGCGTGCGGGTGCCTTGTTCACCTTGCTCCAACGATGTCGTGCGGTGGCCGTGAGTGATGCGGGCAAGCCTATTTGGTGCCCGTTCTCCGATAGATGATGATCATGGCCGTCAGCACGAGAATAGCTGCTGCCACCACGATGCCCATTTTCCACAGACGGTCCAGCAGCACATCGAAGAGGATGTCTCCCGCCTTCTCACCCCCTGACTGACCGGCCATGACCGTCTGTGCTGTCTGGATCGTCCGACTCATGTGCGGCCACCGCCCTTGGTGATGCGGTCCAGGGCCGAGAGAACCCCTCGGCGCCCCGGGGTCGGACGGTCGGTGGGCGGGCCCGCGGCCCGCTGGGCGCGTAGCTGATTCCGCACGACGGCCTCCACGCGCCTTCTGACGGCGGCGAGTTGGCCGCCGCGCTTGAGAACGATCAGAATCGTGAAGGCGATGATCACAAGTACGGAGACGGCGGCGACGATCAGGGCGAAGCGAATCAACAGAATGGTCATGACCGTATCGAGGTCCAGGGCCAGGCTCATGTGCGTTCCTTCCGGGGAATGCCCAGAGGGTAGGAACGAGAACCCTTCGGCGGGCCCACCCTGTGGTGGAGATCCGGGCGGAGATCCTCGTCTCTGTGCGTTGCGGCCTGGTCGGTGACGCTCCCCGCGGTCACACACAGTGCCGAACCGCTCTGCGGGTTGCGGGTAGGTTGGGTCGGGAAAGGAGAGCGGGGAACGCCTGGTTGGGCGATCGCGCTCGGATCGCAGAGGTGTGTGGGGGGTTGCCGGCGTGGACGCTGAGCCCGGATCGGCGCGGATTCGCGTACTGGTCGTGGATGATCAGCAGATCGTTCGTGAAGGTCTGGTGTCGTTGCTCGATCTGATGGACGACATCGAGGTGGTGGGAGACGCAGCCGACGGCGCGGAGGCGGTTCGCCTGGTCGGCGTGACCTCACCCCAGGTGGTGCTCATGGATCTACGCATGCCGGGAATGGGCGGTGCGGAGGCCACGAGGAAGATTCTCTCCGAACACCCGGACGTGGCCGTGCTGGTGCTGTCGACCTTCGCTGACGACGAGTCCCTGGTCGCCGCGCTGAACGCCGGGGCGTGCGGCTATCTGACGAAGGACGCCAATCAGGAGCAGATCGCGGTGGCCATCCGCAGCTCCGCCCATGGCCAGTCCACCTTCGACCCGGCGGTGACCCGTCGGCTGGCCGCGGCGCTCAGCGTGCCCGCAGCCCCCGCGGCCGCCACGAAACAGGCCCAACAGCCGCCGCCCGCCGTGGCCCCGGCCCGGCGCCGGGTCAACCCCGACGGCCTGACCGGCCGGGAAGTCGATGTGCTCAAGCTGATCGCCCAGGGCCTGAGCAATGGGGAGATCGCCTCGTCACTCTTCATCGAGGAGACGACGGTCAAGACGCACATCAACAACGCGTTCGCCAAGATCAACGCGCGCAATCGGGCCGATGCCGTGCGCTACGCCTATCAGCAGGGGCTGGCTCAACCCTGAGCCGCACGGCCGGGGTGCGCACATCCGGTAACACGCCGATGCTGTTCCACGTCGGGTACACCGGTCACTGCTGGGGCCGCCCGCGGGTTGCTGTCCCGGGCAGCGTTCTGCCTGCCATGGGAAAGCCGTTGGCACCCCGAACCCCTACTGTCTGAGGTTCATTTGAGGTTTGCGGGCCCGGGGGATGGGCATGGCGTAAATCACGTTGGCAATCAATCGGCGTCGCCCGAGGCGGCGTACCCCTCGTGGAACTCGGCCTTTGCGCCCCCGGGCCCGTATGTCAACCCCATTGCCGGGCGGCTCAACCCCTCGTCGCGGCCGCGCAGCCCCTAAATAGGGGTACCCCCTACTTTCATCAAGCTGTCTACTATTGCTGCCATCGGCGGGTACGTCGCATCGAGCACTGAATTGAAGGCGGAACGGCAGCCAATGATTGAACCCTTGACCAACACGCCCTGGCTGATACGGTTCCGGCCATCCCCACAGGCCAGAACTCGCCTCATCTGCCTGCCTCACGCGGGTGGTTCAGCCTCTTTTTACTTTCCTATGACCAGGGCGGTCGCCCCCGATACGGACGTCCTTGCGGTGCAATACCCCGGACGTCAGGATCGCCGGTCCGAGCCCTGTATCACGGATTTGGGAGCTCTCGCCGACGGGATTGCGACAGCTCTTCAGCCGTGGCTCGATCTGCCCACCGTGCTTTTCGGCCACAGCATGGGGGCGACGCTTGCCTTTGAGGTGGCGCGACGACTCGAGCGGGACCCGGAGTTCACCCCGCGAAGAATCGTCGCCTCGGGCCGGCGTGCACCCTCCGCGCACCGTGACGAGACGGTGCACCAGCGTGACGACGACGGCATCATCGCCGAGATGCGCCTGCTCAGCGGCACTGATGCGCGTATCCTGGCCGACGAGGAGTTCCTTCGGATGGCGATGCCGGCCATCCGGGGCGACTACACGGCGGTTGAAACGTACCGGGTCGAACCGGGCGCCACCGTGCGCGCGCCGATCACTGTGCTCACCGGCGACACCGACGTACGGACGAGCGCGGAGGAGGCCGAGGCGTGGCGGCGACACACCATCGGCGACTTCGAACTGCACACTTTCACAGGCGGCCACTTCTTCCTGACTGACCATCAGGAGAAGATCGGCAGAATCGTTTCCGGCTGTCTGCTCTAGCACTCACCGTCCGCTCAACCGGCATGCAACAGTGCGTTCGTGGTTCGCATTCATTGACATAATATTCGCCGTTGGACTTTCCATTTGATTGCGAAAGTCCCGGCGGCTCGGGGGAGAGATATGTTGTTGGAGGCTCACTATGTCGAGCGAGAAAATCAGCGGACCCTGCTGAGGGAGCTCCTGGAAAGCGCGAGAGAGGGGCGAGGGCAGGTCGCACTGCTCAGTGGAGCGGTCGCCAGCGGGAAAACGGCGCTTTTGATGAATTGCGCCGATCAAGCACTGGCGGAGGGCGCGCTCCTGTTGGACACGGCGGGAGTCCGCGCCGAGCGCACCCGGCCTTTCGGTCTCCTCGGGAGGATCTTCGCGAGTGCACCGCTGACCTCGGCGGCGCACGCCGAAGTGGCACGGCTGATCGACGGAGTGTCCGGAGCCGAGTCATCGGTGCATGACCAGATGTTGGCCATGCCTCAACTGAGCGCCGCCCTCCTCGACTTGGCCAAGGAGAACCTGGTGGTGATCGCGGTCGATGATGTGCATGACGGCGATCAGGCCTCTCTTCGGTTTCTGCTCTATCTGACCCGCCGCATTCGCCACGTCCGGATGCTGGTCGTACTGACCGAACCCGCCAGGCTCGAATCGAGCAAGCGCAGTTTCCACGCGGAACTCGCGCACCTGCCGCACTGCACCTGGCTGCGTCTGAAGTTGCTGTCGCCGATCGGGACTGTGGGGCTCCTGAGCGAACACTTCACGCCCTCAACGGCCGCGCGCCTCGCCCCGGAACTGCATGACATCACCGGCGGCAGTCCGCTCCTGCTCCGGGCACTGGTCGAGGACCGCCTCGCCGCCACCGAGGCGGGCGACCCGTTCCAGCCGCTCGTACGAGGCGAGAACTACGCACAGGCCGTGATCGACTGCCTGCACCGGTGCGGCCCCGAACCGCTGGAGATCGCCCAGGGCATCGCCATCCTGGGATCCCATACCGACCCCGGGCTGCTCGGCCGCCTTCTCGGCATTCATCTCAGGAGTGTCGAGCAGGCCGTCGCGGACCTGGGACAGTGCGGACTCCTGAGTGACGGCCGCTTCCGTGACGAAGAGGCCGCCTCGGTCGTGCGGGACGCCATGTCGGCGGACCGGCTGTCGCAGCTGCACACCCGCGCCGCCGAGCTGCTTCACCAGAACGGCTCGGCCGCGTACGACATCGCCCACCACCTCGTCGTGGCCCGGGACACGGCGGACCTCTGGGCAGTGCCGGTGCTCCAGGAAGCGGCCGAGTACGCGCTGGCGGACGGCGACATGGAATTCGCCCGCCGCTGTCTCGCCCTCGCCCAGGACTCCTGCGAGGACGACCGGCTGCGCGCCTCACTCACCGTCAAGCTGGCCGGTGTCGTCTGGCGCACCGATCCTGCGGCCGTGGAGGTCAAGGCGTCGACGCTCCTGCTGGACGCGACGGCGGCCCGGCTCTCGCCCAGCGATCTGGTGGTGTCCTTGTCGTATCTCGCCTGGTCGGGCCGGCTGGTCGAGGCGAGGGAGGTGCTGGAGGCCCTCGAAGCGGCCGACGGCTGGTCCGGGCGTGAGGAACGGACGGCTCTGACGGCCGCCCGCCGCTGGCTGACCGTGCTCAGTCCCTCGCTGGGCATGGAGCCGGGCGGCGAGGAGCCGATGCGCCCCGGGCCTGCCGACACCCTTGCCGGAGACGCGGAAATCGCCCATCTTCACGCCTCGTCCGCGGTGGCAGCCGCTCTGTCGGAGAGCAGGCGCGAGGACGCGGTCTCCGAAGCCACTCGTGTGCTGCAGCGCTACCGGCTCAACGACGGCTATGTGCAGCCCCTGGTCGTCGCCCTCTGGGCGCTGGTGTACGCCGACCGGCTGGATCTCGCCGTGCCCTGGTGCGAGCGGCTGCTCAACGAGTCCGCGGACCACCATGCCCCGGCCTGGCAGGCCATGTTCACCTCCGTACGGTCCGAGATAGCGCTACGGCAGGGCGACTTGCCCGGGGCGAAGGTGCACGCCGAGTCGGCACTGCGGCAGATGGGGCCGAGGAGCTGGTCTCTCGCCCGTTCCTTCCCGCTCGCCACGCTGATCCAGGCACACACGGGCATGGGGCAGTTCGACGAGGCGGAGAGCCTGCTCGGCCAGACCGTGCCCGACGCCTTCCTGCACACCCTGCCCGGTCTGCACTACGCACGCGCCAGGGGCCGGTGGAACCTGGCCACCGGCCGCTACCACGCCGCTCTCGGGGACTTTCTGGCCTGCGGCGAGGCGCTCGAGGAGTGGGGTGTCGACGCCCCTGAGCTGGTGCCGTGGCGGCTCGACGCGGCGGAGACCTGGCTCGCCCTCGGCCACCCCGAAAAGGCCCGGAGCCTGGCCGAGCAGCAACTGCTGCGCAGCCCTGATCGGGCACGCGGTACGGCTCTGCGGCTGATTGGCGCCACCGGTGAGGGCCGGCGCGGCCTCCAGCAGCTCCAGGAGGCGGTGGAGATCCTGGAGAACGGCGGGGACCGGCTGCAACTGGCTTTGGCTCTCGGCGAGTTGGGGCGCCTCTGCCGGGTGATGGACGATGTCAACCGCGCCCGGATGCTGGTTCGGAAGGCATGGCATGTCGCCAAGTCCTGTGGTGCCGAACCGCTGTGCCGCCAGCTGATACCCGGCGGCACGGATCCCGACTTCGAAGCACCGCGCCATGAGCCGGTACTGCCGCAGAACACGGCTTCGCTGACCGAGGCGGAGAGCCGTGTGGCCGTGCTGGCCGCCCATGGCAACACCAACCGGGAGATCGCCGCCAGGCTGTACGTCACCGTGAGCACGGTGGAGCAGCATCTGACGCGCATCTACCGTAAGTTGAAGGTGAACCGGCGACGCGAGCTGCCGACGAGGCTGGCAGGCAACAGTGACCATTCACAGCTCGCACTGAACGGCAGGCAAACAGTCGGTGACCTTGTTCCGATGGAGGTGACGTCCTGCGGAACTGGCCGGCACAACTAGCTTGATCTCTATATGACCTTGACATCCTTCTGATGTCCTGACCGGAGATGATGGTCCGGTCACCCCAACCACTCCGCGGGGCCGCCGCGGAGCAACCGGGGGCAGTACCCCCGCACGGCGGGGTCGCAACGGGGAAGCGCAAGTGGCAGTCGGATCCCGGCCTCGGCCGGGACAGCGGCCTCGGCCGGCACAGCGCACATCGCAACGGGGAAGCACGAAGTACATGATCGACCAGCCGACCGCTGGCGTGTCCGTACCTCATCGCCACTCGCGTGCGACGAAGGGGAAGGACACGTGGCCATGGGGATGCATCGGGACAACGAATCGGCACAACTCCGCGAGTTTCTCGAGGCGAATCTCCGGGCGACAAGACCCTGCCCCCGTCTCGCGGTCATCAGCGGCGCGGCCGGTATCGGCAAGACCGAACTCCTGCACGCGCTGACGGACTTCGCCGCGGCGAACCAGGTCACCGTCGTGAGCGCGGTGGCCGCACCCACGGAGCAGAGCCTGCCGTACGCGGTCCTGGAACAGCTCCAGCAGGGCATGCCGCCGGAGGCGGAGCAGGGGTACCGGACAGCCCGGGACTGCGAGGGAGCCACGGACCCCTCCGCGCCGGCCTCCCAGGTTCCCCTGCGGGTACTGCGTGAACTGACGCGCAGGTTCGGCGGACCGGCCGCTGCCGGGCATCTGCTGATCGCCGTCGACGACATCCAGTTCGCGGACGTCCAGTCCCTCCAGGTCCTGCGGTATCTGCTGCGGCACTCCGGCCTGACCGCCCTGTCCGTGGTGGTGACAGAAGGGCCCGCGCCGACCGGGGCGGCCTTCTCCGCCGACGAGTTGCTGGAGCGTGACCAACTGCTGCGCGTCCGGCTCGGCCCGCTCGGCGTCGAGGGCGTCGGCCGGGTACTCTCCGACCGGTTTCCCTCCGCCGAGGCCGCCCGGCTGGCACCGGACTTCCATCACGCAACGGGTGGCAACCCGCTGCTGGTCAGGGCGCTGGCCGCGGACCAGTTCGTGCCGTCGGCCGCCCGCCGGGAAGGCGGGACTCCACAGGCCGGTGACCTCTTCCGGCAGGCCGCGCTGCGATGTGTCCAGCGCAGCGGTCACAACGCCCTGGCCGTCGCGCGCGGTCTCGCACTGCTCCAGGAGCCGTCGACCTCGCCGAACGTGGGTCTGCTTCTCAACGTCGAGGACGACACGGTCCGGCCGGCCGCGGCCGCCCTCGAGGAGGCGGGCATCCTCCAGGACCAGCAGTTCCGCCACGAAGCCATGGAGAAGGCCGTACTGGAGGACCTTCCGGCCGAGGAGGCCGCGCAGCTGCGTTACTGGGCGGCCAAGCTGCTGCACCAGCGCGGCGCGAGCTCCGTGCGGGTCGCCACCCAGCTACTGGCCCAGGATCTGCGGGGGCAGGCGGAGGAGGCATGGGTGTGCCGAGTCCTCCATGACGCCTCGCACCAGGCGCTGGCCGCCGCCGAGCCGGACTTCGCGATGCGATGCCTGCAGATGGCCGAGCGCTGCTGCCGCGACGAGCCGACCCGGCTGTCCATCAGGGCCCAACTGGCCGAGCTCAACTGGCGTCATCAGCCGGCGACCGCCGCACAACAGGTGCAGTCGCTGGCCCTGCCGGCCCGCGGCGGTCAGCTGCCGCTGCGTTACACGCTGCGGCTGGTGCCACAGCTGATGTGGTACGGGTACGTGGACGAGGCTACCGCTGCCTTCCGGGTGGCGAGCGCCACCGTGGCCGCCACGCACGCACCGCGCCTCGACGACGAAATCAACGCCACCCGGCTGCAGATGGCCGGCACCTACCCGGGTGCGCTCACCGCAAGCGACCAGGTGCCGCACGACGAACAGCGGTCCGAACCGAAGTTCTCCACCACCAGCTCCACCTCCACCACTGATGCTGTGGTCAGCGCGCCGGTGAAGGCGTTCGGCGCGCTGAATTCCGTACTCGGTCTGCGGGCGGAGGCGTCCGCGGTGTCGGACGCCGAACAGACCCTGCGGTCCACCGTGCTGACCGAGGCCACCGTCGAGACGCTGCTGGCCGCGCTGAGCACCATCGTCCTCAGTGATCTGCTCAGCTCCTCGGCCCGCTGGTGCGACCGACTGCTCGTGCAGGCCCGCAGCGGGCGAGCCCTGGCCCTGCTCACGGCCTTCCGGGCGCTCATCTCCCTGCGGCAGGGCAATCTCACCGAGGCGGTGGAGCAGGCCGAGTCATCACTGGAGCGGCTGCCCGCGCACGGATGGGGCGTAGGCATCGGACTGCCCGTGTCGGTGCTGGTGGGGGCCCGCACACACATGGGGCACCACGAGGTGGCGGCCGAGCTGCTTGACCGGCCCGTACCCGACTCGATGTTCCGGACCCGCTACGGACTTTCCTACCTCCACGCGCGCGGCGTACTGCAACTGCGGACAGGGCGCCACCATGCCGCGCTCGCCGACTTCATGGAGTGCGGCGAACTCATGAAGGCCTGGGGCATGGACTCACCCACCCTGGTGCCGTGGCGGACCGGGGCGGCGGAGACCTGGCTGAAACTGAAGAACCCCGAGCGGGCCGTCGCTCTGCTCGACGACGAACTGTCCCGTACGCATCCCAAGCATCTGCGGACCCGGGGCGCCGCTCTGCGGGTGCTGGCGGCCACGCGTCCCCTCCCGCACCGGCCCGCACTGCTGGAGGAGGCCGTCCGACTGCTTCGCGACGTCGGCGACTCGTACACCATGGCCCTGGCCATGACCGACCTCGGCCAGGCCTACAAGCGGCTCGGGGAACCGGTCAAGGGGCGTGGGCTGGTACGGCAGGCGGGACAGGTGGCGGACATCTGCGGTGCGTACGAACTGTTCCGGGCGCCCCAGCCCACCACGGCCCGCGTGGCTCCGTCCGGGCCGGGCACCGTCCCCGCCGGGCCGGAGCACACCATACGGACGGAGGACTGTGCGGATAACCGTGCGGAGAACCGCGCGGAGGAGGCCCTGACGGAGGCCGAGCGCCGGGTCGCCAGGCTGGCCGCACTTGGCCACACCAACCGCGAGATTTCCAGCAAGCTCTTCATCACCGTCAGCACGGTGGAACAGCACCTCACCCGGGTCTACCGGAAGATCAACATCAGGCGCCGCCAGGACCTGCCGACCAGTTTGGACTTCGATGTCGCCGATTGCGCCTGAACTCTCCACTCCTGAACCCGCCGTGTCAGAAGCCTCCGCGCCCGGGCGGGCGCCCGCTCCGTCCGAGGGCGCCGGACGGCAGCTCCTTGCCGTGAGTGACCTGCATGTCGGGATGGCCGACAACTGGCCGATCACCGAATCGCTGCGCCCTGGCGGCGACGACGACTGGCTGATCGTGGCCGGAGACGTCGCCGAACTGACGCAGGACATCGAGCGGGCACTGCGCATGCTGGCCGACCGGTTCGCCAAGGTGATCTGGGCGCCGGGCAACCACGAACTGTGGACACCTCGCGAGGAACCGGTCCAACTGCGCGGCGAGGCCCGCTACCGGCATCTGGTGGAGCTCTGCAGAAGCCTGGGCGTGGTGACGCCGGAGGATCCGTACCCCGTGTGGGACGGCCCGGGCGGGCCCGTCGCCGTCGCCCCGCTCTTCGTGCTCTACGACTACACCTTCCGGACACCCGGAGCCTCCACCGAGGAGGAGTCGCTGGCGCGCGCCTACGAGGCGGGCGTGGTGTGCACGGACGAGTTCCTGCTCCATCCCGACCCCTACCCCGGCCGAGCCGCCTGGTGCCGGGCGCGCGTGGCGGAGACAGAACGCCGACTGGCAGCCCACGACCCGGACGTCCCCCTCGTACTCGTGAACCACTTCCCGCTGGTGCGGCAGCCCACGGACATACTGTGGCACCCGGAGTTCGCCCAGTGGTGCGGCACCGAGCTGACCGCCGACTGGCACATACGCTTCAACACCGCCGCCGTCGTCTACGGGCATCTGCACATCCCGCGCACCACCTGGTATGACGGGGTCCGCTTCGAGGAGGTCTCGATCGGCTATCCCCGCGAGTGGCGCAAACGCGGCCACCCGCGGGGGCTGCTGCGCCGGATCGCTCCGTTCACGGAAGAGCCTCCGGCCCAGGCGGGCGTCACGGGCCGGCTGAAGGGCCGGGCATGATCGACGAGTTGCTGCCGAAGACGGTCGTCTGCGCCGAGGCGTTCGAGGACGGGGACGAGCCCGAGGCCGGTCTGTATCCGCAGGAGGCGGCCCTGGTCGCGTCCACGGTGGCCGAGCGGCGTGCGGAGTTCGCGACCGTACGGGCGTGTGCGCGGCGCGCGCTCGCCGGTCTGGGGCTGCTGCCCTCGCCGGTGATGCCAGGGGTGCGCAATGTGCCCCTGTGGCCGACGGGCGTGGTGGGGAGCATGACGCACTGCGCTGGCTATCGCGCGGCGGCGCTGGCCATGGCGGACGACATCCTGGCGATCGGAATCGACGCGGAACCCGACGGGCCGCTGCCCGACGGGGTGCTGGAGGCGATCGCGCTGCCGCGTGAGGCCGCATGGGCGCTGTCCCCGGCGACGATCGGCCCCGCGCACCGGGACCGGTTGCTGTTCAGCGCCAAGGAGTGCGTCTACAAGACCTGGTTCCCGCTCACCTGGCGGGAGATCGACTTCGACGACGCGGAGATCACCTTCAGCTATGACACCGAATCGTCCGGACTGTTCTCGGCGCGGATCCTGCGCCCGGGGCGCCTGCCCGACGGGGGACCGCTGACGGGCTTCACCGGCCGCTGGCTCGCCAGGGACGGGCTGCTCATCACCGCGATCGCACGGGAGGCCCAGGTACCTGCGGACTGTTAGCCAGGGGCGCAGCCGGGCGGCCAGGCCCTCGAAGCAGCTGCGGTGCACCAGATCCACCTGCTCGGGGTCGAGCAGCCACAGCAGGTGCGCACCCTCGAAGAACGCGACGGTCTCGGCAGCCGGAGTCGCCGGGTCGAGGTCGGCATGCGCCGAGCCTCCGGCGGACCGGACTGATCTGCGAGCCCGCGCCAGCTCGCAGACCATCGCCGGCTCGTTCTCACCACGGCTCTGCCGTGCCCGTAACACCACCGTCCAGCACCTGCCCCCGAGCACCCGAACCACCCCGCCACCAGCACATATACCCAACTGAAGCGGAATCCGGCACTAGGCGGCCGACAGCGGCCTGTGAATACCCGGACGCGCCGGTAAAGGTTCGAAGTCTGCAGAACGTTCAACCGGCAAACTGTCGCGCACGGTCAGCGTGCCGGTCTCGTTCCAGTGCGGCGGATCGCTGTCTTTGCGTTCCTGGGGCGCTTGCGCCCGCGACGAGAGGGACTTCTATGCGACGAACCGCGAAGCGGCTGCGAGCCATGGCCGCCCTGGCGGGGTTTGCGCTCCTACCGGCATTCATGCCGGCCCCGGCACAGGCCGCGGGCACCCGCCCGTTCTCGGTCACCATCACCCATGTCGAGTGCGTCGATCCGTGTTCCGCCGAGGGGCTCGAGGCCGCGTTGGAAGGCCACCCCGACTTCTACGCGAAGGTGTTCATCAACGGCGTCGAGCACCGGACGCCCACCATCGACAACGTCTTCGGCATCGACCCGTACTGGGTCGTCTCCACCGAGCTGCCCGACACCATCCAGAACGTTCCCGTCACGATCCAGATCTGGGACGCGGACGACACCTCGGGCGACGACCTGGGCGACGACACCCCGCACGACCACGACAACAACCTCGACTTCACCGTCTCCTACATCGACGGGAAGTGGCGCGACACCGCCACCAACAAAACCGACAATGTGAACTGGCCGCAGTCCTGTTCGTCGGGCGACGGCGGGGACGACGACGAACCTGCCGTCAAGGTGTGCTGGGATGTCAGCACGACATCGACGAGCGGTGACGCAGACGGCGACGGCCTGCTCGACGGCTGGGAGCTCAACGGGTACAACGACGACGGTGACGGCACCATCGATGTGAACCTGCCGACGATGGGAGCCAAGCCCGACCACAAGGACGTCTTCCTCGAACTGGACTGGGAGGCGGGGCGCGCGCCCACCCGCGCGGACATCCAGGCCATGAAGAAGGCGTTCGCCGCCGCGCCGCCCAACGCCGGTGCAAGCGCGGCGAGCAGGCAGGCGGACAACGGCGGTTCCGGTGTGAACGCACCACCGAATCCCGACGGCAGGCCCGGCATCAATCTCCATGTCGACACCGGCGGCCTACTCGACCCCGCGGGCCGTGAGGGTGGGCCGGTCGGCACCTGCTCCGACGGCATCGACAACGGTGCGGACGGGCTGATCGACGGCAACGACCCCACGTGCAACAGGGCGCTGACCGACTACCTCGACGCGACCGTCGAGAACCCGCAGCCGACCAACTGCGGGGACAACATGAACAACGACGGCGACACCTTCACCGACACCCAGGACCCCGACTGCCTCGTCGGCGACAACCTCGGCGGCGGCAGCGTCATCGCCCCGCCCGGTGCGTGCGGCCTCGACACGACCTTCTACGCCTCCAGGAACCTGAACTTCACCAGGAACCGACGGCTGATCTTCCACTACGGGCAGATCGCCGCCCAGCCAGGTGTGGCCACATGCCCGCAACAGAGCGGTGGTCAGGGCGAAATCGGGGGCAACGACTTCACCGTCTTCAACCCCGACGCCGGCACGATCATGCATGAGCTCGGGCACAACCTGAACCTGCGCCACGGCGGCTTCCAGGACCGGCCCAACTGCAAGCCGAACTATGTGAGCATCATGAACTACGACCTGCAGGGCGGCATCCCCCGCGTCCGCGGCGGGACCGTCCTCGACTACTCGCCGCCCAGGACCGCGGTCGACGGCACATCGCGCGGGCGCGCTCCTTTGGGCACTCTCGTGGAGAACGCCCTCACCGAACCGACCATCCTCGACGCGACCGACACGGTCAACCGGTTCGTGTTCGTCGACAGTACGGGCCAGAAGGTCCCGAACAACCTCAACACCAGCCCGGACTGGAACAACGACGGCGATCCGCCGTTCGAGTCGAACGTGCCCGCCACGAACCTCGACAACGCCGGCCCCGGCCCCATGCCCACACCCCCCGCCTGCATCAACACCTCGACCAACGAGACTCTGCAGGGCTCCGACGACTGGACCTTCGTGTCGCTGCCGTTCCGTCAGTTCGGCGACTCCGCGAACGCCGCGGTCAACCCGGAGAGCGACGACGTCCCCACCACCAACGAGCTGCTCGCGATGCACGAGCAGCAGAACACCACCGACGTCGGGGTCACCGTCACCGACAACCCTGACCCGGTCGCGGCCGGAACGGATGTCGTCTACACCGCCGTCGTCACCAACCGCGGCTCCAAGCCGGCCGCCGCGGTGACACTGGTTGACACCCTGCCGTCGCAGGTCTCCTACGCCGGCGACGACGCGGCATGCCACCCGTCCGGTGCGACGGTGACCTGCGGCGTCGGCGACCTCGTCGCCGGTGCCACGCGCACCGTCACAATCACCGCTCATGTGCCGGCGGACCTCGTGTACAACGCCGGCGGCCCGGTCACCCTCACCAACCGGGCGACGGTGGACAACCTCGCGGGTCCCGATCCGGTTGCGGGCAACGACAGCGTCACCACCAGCACCACGGTGGTCGCCGTCGCCGACCTCGCCGTCACGTCCTTCGCCGCCACGACACCGCCCACGCAGGTGCTCATCGGGCAGACCCTGGATGTCACACTGCGCGGCACGGTGGCGAACAACGGGCCGTCCAGCCCGATGGACGCCGTGGTCGTCACTGCTGCCACGGCCGACCCGGGGGCCACGGTGACGCCTTCCTCGTCAACCCGGAACACCCCCGCACTCGCGGTAGGGACTCCGCAGTCGTTCGACAGCACCTTCACCGTCGGCTGTGCGCAGCCCGGATCGCACACCTACCGGTTCACCGCGTCCATCACGCCGGCCCGGTCGGACGACACCGACCCCGTCGCGGCCAACAACCACCGGCCGAGCGAGTTCACCCTCGACTGCGTCGTGCCCGTCGCGATCAACATCAAGCCGGGCAGCAACCCCAACTCCGTCAACATCCCCGCCGACACCGTCCCCGTCGGCATCCTGACGACCAAGGCCGGCGAATACGCACTCCCGCTGGACTTCAACGCCACCACCATCCAGCCGCTGACCGTCCGCTTCGGACCGCGCAGCGTCGTCTATGGCGGTACGGGCGGGAGCACGGAAGTGCACAACAGGGGCCACCTCCAGGACGTGGTCGAACGCACCACCACTCCGGTGGAGCACGTCAGGGACGGCGACCTCGACATGATGCTCCACTTCGCCTCGGCGACCTCCGGTCTCCAGCGGGGAGACACCGAGGCCTGCGCGAAGGGTTCGTTCATCGACGGCGCCACCGGACGGACCTATCGTTTCTTCGGCTGCGACGCGGTGAGGGTCGTACAGTCCCAGCTAGTCACCTGAGTCACAGAATTCTCGTTGGTTGGGTGTGAATCGTCCTGGCTGAACCTGGTGGAGCGGTGGTTCGCCGAGCTCGCAACCAAGCGGCCTCGACAAAGTCGCCGCCTACTGCCACCGAATCTCTGACTCAGGTCACCAGCAGTCCGCAGGCACGCAGAAGGCGGGCGCCGGTTCCGATGGTCAATCGGACCGGCGCCCGCCGGACGCTGCCGGACGGGGGGCCGGCAGCGGGCTTGTGCGAACCTGACGTGATATCAGGCTCTGGTCATGAGGTGTGTGCGGCGACGAGCGACTCGAGATGGGTGACGACCTCGTCGATACCGGGAAGACCGAGCATCTGCCGGTGCGCGCTGCGGATGCCCGCTTGGATCCGGTCGTCGCCGAGCACCTGCTTGCAGGCCATGGCGACGCCCTCGGGAGTCACATCGGTGACATGGGCGCCGAGGCCCAGCTCCGCCAGCCGCTCGGAGTTGTGGAGATGGTCGCCGAACTGCGGCAGCGACACCATGGGCACACCCTGCCGGATGGCCTCGCGGACGCTGTTGTAACCACCGTGCGTCACGAACAGCTGTGCACACTCAAGGAGTTGCTGCTGCGGAAGCCAGTCCATCACGATCACGTTGTCCCCGACGGTGACGCCGTCGACGGGGAAGCCGGCGGTGCCCACGACGGCGTAGCAGTCGAGTGCGGAGAGCCCTTCGATGATGGCTCGCAGCGTGTCGGAGGGATGGAGCATGCCCTCGGGCGGTTCGATGCCCTGCTCCTTCATGCCCATCACCGTGGGCAGCGCGCTGCCCACCGAGGCCACCACCAGCGGGCGGTCGCCCGGCAGTTCGGCCAGCTCGGCGGGAAGACTCTGCGTTCCGTGCAGCGCCGCGGGCTGCTGATAGGCGAACGCCTCCGGCGCCGGGTACCGGGTGAAGGAGAACGTCTCGGGGACGCAGTCGATGCGGTCGAGGGGGTAGACCGACCACGGCTCCGACTGGGGCGCGAGCCCGACTTCCACCCGCCGCTCGTTCAGGAAGGGCAGCAGACCTTCGGGATCGATGACATTCGTCGGTCCCGAAGGGCATGAGACATGCGGAATACCGAGTGCCTCGGCAACCAGCACACCGGTCAGTTCGCCGCCGTCCCGCAGTACCAGATCGGGATTCCATTCCCTGGCGATCGGAATAATCCGCTCAAAGGTGGTGGTGATATGCGGGCCGCCGCCCCAAAGGATCATCTGCAGCCTGTTGTCGACGACGATCTCTTCGCCCGGATTGCTGTCCTTGAAGCGGTCCCGCAGAGAGAAGATGGAGTGCATGATCTCCGGAATGCTCGGCATCACCGGCTTCACGGTGACAGGCGCGCCTTCGAATACGGGAACCAAATGCTCAGGCACCGTGGCCAGAACCTCGTGGCCCGCCTCGGCCAGCGCCCGGGCCAGCGGCAGCACCTCATTGGCGTGCCCCTGTGTTCCGGTCACCGTACAGAAAACTCGCATTTCCAAATCTCCCTGACGTTCAGTGTGTTCCGCACCGGCCGAATTTCCTGGAGTGAATAATTCCGGCCGGCGGGAGGGGGCGACAACCCCTATCCGCCCCTCCCGTTACCCGGGTCAGACTGCGCTGGGCTGCCTGGTCCGCTGCGCGGGAGCCACGTGCCGCGGGCGACGCATCCAGCGAATGGCGACGCCAACCGTGCGGACCAGAACCATCGCCATGGCCATCAGGACGAAGAAGGCAGCCACCCCGTCGGGGTCGATCTGCTGCTCAACGGTCCACTTGCCGAAATCGGCCCGGAATGAATCGATGTTCTCCAGCGACCAGATGAAGCTGAGGCGACCGACGAGTACCGCCATCCAGATGGCGAGGTAGCTCCAACCGGCCCGGGTGTAGGTCTTTCCGGTGGCCGCATCGTTCTCGACCCGCATTGTGTAGAGCAGTCCGACACCGATTGCCGCACCAATGGCGATGCCGACGCCGGCCGACGTGAGATTGGGCTGCGTCGCCTTGAGGTTGTGCAGCATGTCATAGGCGAAATAGGCCACAAGTCCAAGTGGCATGAGCAGCTTGAGGACTCCGAAGCGATGCCGCCCCACCTGGGTGGTAAGGACGATGGTGATCAGGATTCCGCTCAGGAACAGAGCATCCAACATGGCGTCAGTCACTGCGTACCTCCGATTCGTTCTTGGGTGTATTGAAAGACTAGGATCCGCGCGGCCTTCGGTCCTGAGTTCACGGGTGGAGAAAGGGGGTGGAGACCGAGACTTCGGTTTCCACCCCCTCATGCCCTCCGCAGGGAGGACCCGGGCAGACCGCTACGCCGACGGGTCGAGTTGCGACAGCCAGTCGTGCACGGTCCGCGCGGTCCTGCCGGCGTGCTCCTCCATCATGGAGAAGTGATCGCCCGCGGTGTCGAGCGCGCTGTGCTCCAGCCGCCAGGAGGACTGCCAGTCCTCTGTGTGCCGCCAGTTCGGCAGTGGCTCGGAAGCCCTCACCAGCAGCGTCGGTGTGGCGATGGCCTGCGGCTCCCAGTCGCCGAAGATGCGGAAGTAGCCCGCCATCGCGGTGAGCCGCACATCGCCGAGCGCCCCCAGACCGCCTGCCGTCGCACCCGAGCCGGAGTCCGGTCCCGGGCCCGGCCTGTCTTCGCCGTCGGGCGTCCCGGCGCCCCCGATCCGCGCCTGAACCCCCGTGAACGCCCGCGCATCGAGCGGATAGATGTCCATCAGCACCAGCGCCTGCGGCCGTACGCCCAAGGACTCCAGCCGGCTCACCAGCGAATGCGCCAGCATGCCTCCCGAGGAGTGCGCAGCCAACACGAACGGCTTCCCGTCCGTATGGGCTAGCAACGATTCGGCGTGTGCCACGGCCAGCGTGTCCACATCCGCCGGCAGCGGCTCCCCGGGTACGAAACCGGGCGCCGGCAGCACCGATACATTGCGGACATCACGGAGCGCGGCGGCGAAGCGGGCGTACTCGTGCGGCCCCGACATCGGCAGGACCGACGGGATGCAGATCAGTTCGGCGCCGGACTCGCCCTTGGCCAGCCGGACCATGTCCAGCTCGCCCGAGAGCTCCGCGGACGACTCGAACGACGGCCTGAACTCCGAGGCGCTGGTGAGGAGAGTGACGAACTCCTGCAACCGTCCCACCTCGCCCGCACGACGCGCCATCGCCCCGAACACACTCTCCTGCCCGGCGCCCACAGCGGGCGCGCCCCCTTCTGCGGGACGCGGCTCAGCCGCGGACCCCATCGCCCGGGTGAGATAGGCGGCCAGCGCTTCCGAGGTCGGGTTCTCGAAGGCGACGGTCGCAGGCAGCCGTACTCCGGTCGCGGCGCCGAGCCGGTTGCGCAGTTCGACGGCGCTCAGCGAGTCGAAACCCATCTCCAGGAACCGGCGGGTGGGCGCCACCGCATCCGCGTCGGCGTAGCCGAGGACGGAAGCAGCCTGCGTACGGACGTACTCCAGCATCGCCGCGCCACGCTCGTGCTCCGGCAGCCCGGCCAGCCGCTCCGCCAGCGACGGGCCCGAGGTCTGCGCCCCGCTGCCGGAGCGCCGCGCGACGGTCCTGACGAGACCGCGCAACAGCGGCGGCACACCTTCCGGATCTGCCTGAGCGCGCAGTTCGGCCAGATCCAGCCGCATCGGTACGAACAGGGTGCGCTCGTGGTGCCACGCCGCGTCGAACAGCTCCAGTCCCTCCTGCGAACTGAGGCCGGGTATCCGGTTGCCGGTGCGCGCGGCAGCTTCCTCGCCGTTGGCCTCGCCGATCACGCCGAGGCTGTCCAGCCACAGGCCCCAGGCCATCGAGGTGGCCGGCAGCCCCCTGATACGCCGGTGCTGGGCGAGGGCGTCGACGAAGGCGTTGGCGGCCGCGTAGTTGGCCTGGCCAGGGTTGCCCATCACACCGGCCGCGGACGAGAACAGTACGAAGGCGGAGAGGTCCAGGCCCTCGGTCAGCTCGTGCAGATGGAGCGCGGCGTCCACCTTGGGGCGCATGACCTTCGCCAGCCGCTCAGGAGTGAGCCCGTCGATGACACCGTCGTCCAGCACTCCGGCGCTGTGTACGACCGCCGTCAGCGGACGGTCGACAGGCACACCGGCGAACAGCGCTTCGAGCGCGGCCCGGTCCGAGGTGTCGCAGGCCACCAGCTGGACATCGGCGCCCAGCCCGGTGAGTTCGGCCGTCAGCTCGGCGGCCCCCGCGGCATCGGCGCCGCGCCTGCTGGTCAGCAGCAGACGGCGCGCGCCGTGCTCGGTCACCAGATGGCGAGCCACCAGGGCGCCGAGAGTGCCGGTGCCGCCGGTGATCAGCACGGTCCCGTCGGGGTCGAGGACCGTGCTGTCCGTCCCCTGCGCCTGGGCTGCCGGGTCCGTCTCCGGGCCGGTCTCGCCGGCCACCGGAACCCGCGCCAGCCGCGGGGCCAGCGCGCTGCCCGCACGCAGCGCGATCTCCGGCTCCCCGGAGGCCGCCGCGGCCCACAGCGCTTGGGCCGAGGACTGCTCACCGTCGAGGTCGACAGTGATGAACCGGTCCGGATTCTCCGCACGGGCGGAGCGCAGCAGGCCCCACACAGGGGAGTGGGCCAGGCCCGGTACGTCCTCGTCGGGTCCGGTGGCAACCGCGTTCCGGGTCACGACGACAAGACGCGCATCTGCGAGACGCTGGTCCGCCAGCCACGCCTGGACCAGCTCGAGCGCTTCACGGGCCGCGAGGTGCGCGGCCGCGGCGGTACCGCCCGTACTGCCGGATTCCGCGCCGGCCTCCAGGCCGAACGGCGCGAAAACCAGCTCCGGAACCGGGCCGCCCGCCGCCAACGCGGCAGTCAGGGCGCCGAGATCGGCGTGACTTGCGCCCACCGCACCGGCCAGACCCTCACCGATCACTGCGTACGACGCCTTCGCGCCGACCGCCGACAGCGGCAGCGGCACCCAGTCGACCTGGAACAGCGACTCGTGGTGGCGCGTACTCGCCGCACTCAGTTTCTCGGCCGAGATCTGCCGCACCACCAGCGCGTCGGCGGCCACGACCGGACGCCCGGTGGCGTCACCGACCTGGAGGGAGAGCGCATCCTCGCCCTCGACCGGAGCGAAACGGACTCGCAGGGCCTTCGCACCCGTCGCGTACAGGCTGACGCCACGCCACGAGAAGGGCAGCCACAGCCCGCCCGGCTCCGCCCCGTCCGATCCGTCGACCGTCCCGGCCGCCGCGGCGTGCATCGCCGCGTCCAGCAAAGCGGGGTGTACACCGAACTCCTCTGCCGCAGAGTGCAGTTCCTCCGGAAGGTCGATCTCCGCGAAGATCTCCGAACCGCGCCGCCACACACCGCGCAGCCCCTGGAACGCCGGTCCGTAGCCGATTCCGGCGGCGTGGAACTCGTCGTACAGCCCGTCGACGGGCACTTCCTCGCCGCCCTCGGGCGGCCAGACCGTGAAGTCGAACGACGCCGGCGCGGCGGATCCGGCGAGGGTGCCCGTGGCGTGCCGGGTCCACGGCTGTTCGCCGGGGACATCGTCGGCGCGGGCGTGGATGCTGACACTGCGCCGCCCCGTACCGTCCGGGACACCGACCACGAGCTGCACCGCGACGCCGCCCTGCTCGGGCAGGATCAGCGGGGCCTCGAACGTCAGCTCCTCCAGCACACCGCAGCCGACCCGGTCGCCGGCATGCAGGGCCAGCTCCACGAAGGCCGTTCCGGGCAGCAGCACCGTGTCCAGCGCGGCATGGTCCGCGAGCCAGGGATGCGTCCGTAGGGAGAGCCGCCCCGAGAGCAACAGACCGTCCTCGTCGGCTCGTTCGATGGCAGCGGCCAGCAGCGGATGACCGGCCGGAACGAGGCCGGCGGAGGTCACATCACCGTCGTACAGCCCCGGCTCCAGCCAGTACCGGCTGCGCTGGAACGCATACGTCGGCAGCTCCACCCGCCCCTCACCGCCGGGGGTGATCACGGCGTCCCAGGTGGGCTCGGCGCCTGCGATATGTGCGGTGGCCAGGGCGGTGAGGAAGCGCTGCGAGCCGCCCTCGTCGCGTCGCAGCGTGCCGAAGACGGCGGCTTCGCTGCCGGCGCTCTCGAGGATGCCCTGGAGCGGCACTGTCAGCACCGGATGCGGGCTGACCTCAATGAACATCTGGTGACCGGTCGCCAGCAACTCACGCACGGTGCGGTCGAATTCAACCGTCCGCCGCATGTTCTCGTACCAGTACTCGGCATCCATGGTGCCGGTGTCGAGCAGCTCACCGGTGACGGTCGAGTACAGCGGCACCCGAGCCGCGCGCGGCACGACCGGGCCAAGATCGGCAAGGATCTCTTCGCGCAGCGGCTCGACCTGCGCGGAGTGTCCGGCACCGAGCGCACCCGGCACCCGCCGGACCCGTATCTCCGCGGCCTCCATCGTGGCGACGAACTCGTCGACGGCGTCCGGCACACCGGCCACCACGCACGCGCCGGGTCCGTTGACCACCGCGACCGACAGCCGGTCGCCATAGGGCGCGATCTGCTCCTGTACGGACTCCACCGGGGCCAGCACGGACGCCATCGCGCCCTTGCCGATCAGCGCCAGCAGCGCCTTGCTGCGCAGCGCGACAATGCGGGAGGCATCCTGGAGCGAGAGCGCGCCCGCGACGTGCGCGGCGGCGACTTCGCCCTGCGAATGGCCCACGACGGCAGCGGGCTCGACGCCGCAGGAACGCCACAGCGCGGCAAGCGACACCATTGTGGTGAACAGCATCGGCTGGAGCACATCGAGGCGTTCGGCGTCCGGTGTGCCCGGCGACCCGCGCAGCGCGTCTGCGACCGACCAGTCCAGGAACTCGGCGAAGGCCGCGTCACATTCGGCGACGGAGGCCGCGAACACCGGCGACGCTTCGAGCAGGCCGGCGGCCATGCCGAGCCACTGCGAGCCCTGCCCCGGGAAGACGAAGGCAATCTTCCGGTCGGGGCGGGCCATGCCCTGGACGAGCTGCACACCCTCGGGCTGCTCCCCGGCTTCCGCAGTCTCGTCGGCGAGCGCCGCGAGACCGCGCAGCAGCCCTTCACGGTCGTCGGCGACCACGGCGGCCCGGTAGTCGAACGAAGCGCGCGTGGCCACCAGGGAGTGCGCCACATCCGCCGGGTCCAGCTCGGGGCGGGCGGCGACATGGGCTCGAAGGCGCCCGGCCTGGCCGCGCAGTGCCTGCTCGGACTTGGCGGACAGGAGCCAGGGCGCCGGGGCCTGCGGGAGCGGGCGGGCGGCGGCCGGCGGGGAGTTCTCCACGACAGTGGCTGTGTCGGCCTGGGGCACCGGTGCGGCTGCCGCGCTCGCCGGCTCCGGGGCCTGCTCCAGGATCACATGCGCATTGGTGCCGCTGACCCCGAACGAGGAGACACCCGCGCGACGGGGCTCATCCGATTCCGGCCACGGTCGCGCCTCGGTGAGCACCGCGACCGAACCGCCGGACCAGTCGACCTTCCGCGTCACCTCGCCGACATGCAGCGTCTTCGGCAGCACGCCGTGCCGCATGGCCATCACCATCTTGATGACGCCGCCGACACCCGCCGCAGCCTGCGTATGACCCACGTTGGACTTGAACGAGCCGAGCCACAAGGGCCGTTCTGCGTCGCGCCCCTGCCCGTACGTGGCGATCAGCGCCTGCGCCTCGATCGGATCGCCGAGCGTGGTCCCGGTGCCGTGCGCCTCCACCGCGTCCACCTGCTGGGGCGCAAGACGGGCGTTTGCCAGCGCCTCCTGGATGACGCGCTGCTGGGAGGGGCCGTTCGGGGAGGTCAGGCCGTTGGACGCGCCGTCCTGATTTACCGCCGTACCGCGAATGACGCCAAGGATCCGGCGGCCATTACGGCGCGCGTCGGAGAGCCGCTCCAACAGAAGCATGCCCGCACCCTCGGAGAAGCCCGCGCCGTCCGCGTCCTCCGAGAACGCCTTGCACCGGCCGTCCGCTGCCAGCCCCTGCTGCTTACTGACCTCGATGAAGGTGCCCGGCGCGCACATGACGGTCGCGCCGCCCGACAGCGCCATGGAGCACTCGCCGTTGCGCAGCGCCTGAACAGCCAGATGCAGCGTCACCAGCGAGGACGAGCACGCGGTGTCCACCGTCACGGCCGGGCCGACAAGACCGAAGGTGTACGAGACTCGGCCGGAGGCGACGCTCCCGGACGTGCCCGTACTCAGAAAGCCGCCGACGCCCTCCGGCAGCACGGGAGCCTGCGCCAGATAGTCGGTGTTGTTCATCAGACCCGCGAACACACCGGTCCTGCTGCCACGCAGCTCGGCGGGGTTGATACCCGCGCTCTCGAACGCCTCCCAGGAGGCTTCGAGCAGCAGTCGCTGCTGCGGCTCCGTCGCGAGCGCCTCACGCGGCGAAATGCCGAAGAATGCGGGGTCGAATTCGGCGGCGCCGTGTACGAATCCGCCGTACACGGTGTCGGAGGTGTATCCCTCGTCCCCCTTGCCGGAGCCCTGCAGCGCCGCAATGTCCCAGCCGCGGTCGGTGGGGAATTCCGTGACGCCGTCGCGGCCGTCGCGCACCAACTCCCAGAGCCCGTCGGGGTCTTCGACCCCGCCCGGGAAACGGCAGCTCATGCCGACGATCGCGATGGGCTCGTGCGCGCCGGCCTCCAGCTCGCCGAGGCGCTGGCGGGTCTGGTGCAGATCGGCCGTGACCTGCTTAAGGAAGTGACGGAGCTTTTCCTCGTTGGACATGGTGACGTCTCTTCTCCTAGCGGGTCAGGAAATGCCGAATTCTCGGCCGATGAACTGGAACATCTCGTCGTCGGTGGCGCTGTCGATCGTGTCCGTCACCGATTCCGCCTCTCCGGCACCCTCTTCGCCCCGGTCCTCACCCAGGCGGGCCAGCAGCGTCTGGAGGCGGGCGCTGATACGGACACGCTCACCACCGTCCGGTTCGAGCGAGGAGAGCAGCGACTCGAGGGCGTCCAACTCGTCGTGCACACTGCGCCCGGCCCCGTCGCCGCCGGGCAGCGCGCCCAGCAGGTACTCGGCAAGTTCGACCGGGTTCGGGTAGTCGAAGATCAGCGTGGCGGGCGGCCGCAGTCCGGTCGCCTTGCCGAGCTGGTTCCGTAGTTCGACGCCTGTCAGCGAGTCGAACCCCAGCTCCCGGAACGCACGGTCCGCAGGGACCTCCGACACACTTGCGAAACCGAGCACGGACGCGGCCTGCGCCCGTACGAGCTCAAGCAGCGCGGCCCGGCGGTCCTCACGCGAAAGCCCGGCGAGGCGCTGCGTCAGAGCGTCCGTCTCTGCCGCGGTGGTGGTGTGGGCGGTGCGGCGGACGGGGGTGCGTACGAGTCCGCGCAGCAGGGGCGGTACGCCGGTCGATGATGCCTGGGCGCGTACGGCGGCCAGGTCGAGGTGCATCGGTACGAGCAGTGCTGTGTTGGTGGGCCATGCGGTGTCGAGGAGTTCGAGGCCTTGGGTGTCGGTGAGGCCGTTGAGGCGGTGGCGGTCTGCGTCGCTGAGGTCTCCGGCCATGCCGCCGGCTTGTTCCCAGGCGCCCCAGGCGAGGGAGGTTGCGGGGAGGTTGAGTGCTTGGCGGTGGTGGGCGAGTGCGTCGAGGAAGGTGTTGGCGGCGGCGTAGTTGCTTTGGCCGGGGTTGCCGATGACGCCGGCGGCGGAGGAGAAGAGAACGAATGCCGTCAGGTTTGTGTCGGCTGTCAGTTCGTGGAGGTTGAGGGCGGCGTCGACTTTGGGGCGGAGGACGGCGTCGAGGCGTTCTGGGGTGAGGGAGTTGATGACGCCGTCGTCGAGGACGCCGGCGGTGTGGATGACGGCGGTGAGGGGGTGCTCGGCGGGGATGCTGGCGAGGAGGGTTGCGAGGGCCTTGCGGTCCGCGGCGTCGCAGGCGGTGATGTCGACGGTGGTTGCGCCGAGTTCGGTGAGTTCGGTGGCCAGTTGGGGTGCGCCGTTGGCGTCGAGTCCGCGGCGGCTGGTGAGGATGAGGTTGCGTGCGCCGTGTTGGGTGACGAGGTGGCGGGCGATGAGGGAGCCGAGGGCGCCGGTGCCGCCGGTGATGAGGATGGTGCCGGAGGGGTCCAGTTCGATGGGTGCGGGGGTTTCGGAGGCGGGCGTGCGGGCCAGGCGGGGTGCACGTATGGCGCCGTTACGGAGGGCTGCTTCTGGTTCGTCGGAGCCGAGGAGTGGCCAGAGTCGGGTGAGTTCCGAGGTCTCGTCGAGGTCGAGGAGGACGAAGCGGTCGGGGTTTTCGGCTTGTGCGGAGCGTACGAGGCCCCAGACGGGTGCGTTCGCCAGATCCTGGACGGCTTCGTTCGGGCCTGCGGCGACTGCGCCGTGGGTGATGAAGACGAGTCGGGAGTCGGCGAAGCGGTCTTCCGCCAGCCAGTCCTGGACGAGGCCCAGGGCATGGTGTGCCGCTTGGTGTGCGGCGGTGGCCGTGTCCGTACCTTCGTACGCCGCAATGGGGGCGAGGACGACCTCGGGGATGGCGTCGGCGGTAGCCAGTTCCGCCAGATCCATGTGGGTCGCCGCGTCGATACCGGAGCCCTTGAGGAGGCGCTGGAGATGGTCGTCGGATCCGACGATCGCGCAGGAGGGCGCCGTGACGGTGGGAAGGGTGGTGAGATCGGACCAGTCGACACGGAAGAGAGCGTCGTGCGTCGCCTCGCGGCCCGCAGTCAGCTGCTCGGCCGCGAGCGCGCGCAGCATCATCGACTCCACCGATGCCACTTGGGCGCCGGTCTCGTCGGCAACGGTCAGCGACACCGCATTGGAGCCGTTGGAGCCATTGGCACCGGACGGGGACAGCTTCACGCGCAGCGCGGAGGCGCCGGTGGCGTGGAGGGACACGCCGTTCCACGCGAACGGCAGCCAGGGGCCGCTCTCCGGCTGAGCCTCGTCCGACACTCCCACGAAGTCGCCCAGAGCCACGGCGTGCAGGGCGGCGTCAAGGAGTGCGGGGTGCAGCCCGTAGCCGTTGGTCGCGGTGCCCTCGGGCAGTGCCACTTCGGCGTAGATGTCGTTGCCGAGTCGCCAGGCGGCGTGCAGGCCCTGGAAGACCGGGCCGTATGAGAGGCCGGCCCCCGCCAGGTCTGCGTAGAGGCCGTCCGTGTCAATCGAATCGGCGCCCTTGGGCGGCCACACCGACAGATCGAATGACGTGTCCGGCGTGTTCTCTGTCAGGAAACCGGAGGCATGACGGGTCCACGGCTCCGCAGAATCTGCTTCGTCCAGCCGGGAGTAGATCGCGACCTGACGGAGCCCGTTGTCCTCGGCGGCATCCACTGTCACCCGGAGGGCGAGACCGCCGCGCTCAGGGAGGACAAGGGGGGCCTGGAGCGTCAGCTCTTCGACCTGGCCGCAACCGACCTGGTCGCCGGCGTGGATGGCGAGCTCGACGAGTCCTGTGCCGGGGACGAGGACGGTGTCCATGACGGCGTGGTCGGCGAGCCAGGGGTGGGACTGGAGGGACAGGCGGCCGGTGAGCAGTACGCCGTCGGAGTCCGGGAGAGCGATGGCGGCGCCGAGCAGGGGGTGGCTGGTGGCGGACTGGCCAAGGCCGGCGGCATCCCCGCTGGGAGAGATCGACTCGAGCCAGTAGCGGTCGTGTTGGAAGGCGTAGGTCGGCAGCTCCACACGTTGCCCACCACGGCCCGCGTATACGCCGTTCCAGTCGAGTTCTGCGCCGTGGACGTGTGCGTGGGCGATGGCTTGGGTGAGGGTTTCGGTTTCGGGGCGGTTTTTGCGCAGGACGGGGGTGAAGAGGGTGTTGTCGGTGTGGGGGAGGGTTTCCTGGGCCATGGCGGAGAGGGTTCCGTCGGGGCCGAGTTCCAGGTAGGTGGTGACGCCTTGGGTGGCGAGGTGGGTGATGCCGTCGGCGAAGCGGACTGCTTGGCGGACGTGGCGTGCCCAGTAGTCGGCGGTGCTGAGGTCTTCGGGTGTGGCGAGTTGGCCGGTGAGGTTGGAGACGACGGGGATGCTCGGTGTCGAGTAGGTCAGGCTGGCGGCGATGGTGCGGAACTCGTCGAGCATGGGTTCCATGCGGGGGGAGTGGAAGGCGTGGCTGACGCGGAGCTTTCGGACCTTGCGGCCCTGCTCCCGCCAGTACTCCAGCACCTCCACCACAGCAGCTTCGTCGCCGGAGACAACGACGGACGAGGGTCCGTTGATCGCGGCGATGGCGATCTCCGTCTCGCGGCCCTCAATCGTCGCCAGGATTTCGGCTTCGGTGGCCTGGATCGCGGCCATGGCTCCACCGGCGGGCAGGGCCTGCATGAGGCGGCCTCGTCCCGCGACGAGCTTGGTGGCGTCTTCGAGGGTGAAGACGCCCGCCACGTGTGCGGCAGCGAGTTCGCCGACGGAGTGGCCGACGAGGAAGTCCGGGGTCAGTCCCCAGGCCTCGACGAGTCGGAAGAGTGCGACTTCGACTGCGAACAGTGCGGCCTGGGTGAACATCGTCTGGTCGAGCAGACCGGCGCTGTCGTTGTCCGTGTCGAAGACGAGGTCCTTCAGCGGGCGCTCGAGGTGCCTGTCAAAGTGCGCACAGACTTCGTCGAAGGCCGCCGCGAAGACGGGGTAGGTCTCGTAAAGCTCGCGGCCCATCCCGGTCCGCTGGCTGCCCTGTCCGGTGAACAGGAACGCGACCCGGCCGCGGTTCACGCTGCCAGTGGTCAGTACGCCGGAGGGTTCGTCGCTGGCCAATGCCTTCAGTCCGGCGAGGAGTTCAGTCCGGTCAGTGCCGGTGACGACGGCCCGGTGCTCGAACCGCGCCCGCGACACCGCAAGCGAGTAACCCACATCGGCCAGACCCAGGTCGGACCGCTCGCCGACGAATGTCGCGAGCCGCTCAGCCTGGGCCCGCAGCGCGCCCTCGGACTTGCCGGAGAGCACCCACGGTACGACCCCACCAACCACACGCGGTGGATTCGACGACACAGTCTCGGCTTCGGCCGGGAACTGCTCGATCAAGACATGCGCGTTGGTGCCGCTGATGCCGAAGGAGGAGACGGCGGCGCGGCGCGGGTGGTCCAGTTCGGGCCACTCCCGCGCCTCGGTCAGCAGGGAGACGTCACCCGCCGACCAGTCGACGTGCGGGGAGGGCTCGTCCACGTGGAGGGTTTTGGGCATGACGCCGTTACGCAGTGCCAGGACCATTTTGATGATGCCGGCGACGCCGGCCGCTGCCTGGGTGTGGCCGAGGTTGGACTTGATCGAACCGAGCCACAAGGGCCGTTCTGCGTCGCGCCCCTGCCCGTACGTGGCGATCAGCGCCTGCGCCTCGATCGGGTCGCCCAGCCGTGTTCCCGTGCCGTGCGCCTCCACCGCGTCCACATCCCCGGGGGTGAGCTTCGCGTTGGCGAGGGCCTGGCGGATGACACGCTGCTGCGACGGGCCGTTGGGGGCGGTCAGGCCGTTGGATGCGCCGTCCTGGTTGACTGCCGTACCGCGGACGACCGCAAGGATCTTGTGGCCGTTACGCTGTGCGTCCGAGAGGCGTTCGACGAGCAGCATGCCCACGCCTTCGGACCAGCCGGTGCCGTCGGCTGCGCCGGCGAAGGGCTTGCAGCGGCCGTTCAGTGCGAGGCCGCGCTGCAGGGCGAAGCTGGCGAATGTGTCCGGTGTCGGCATGACGGTGACACCACCGGCCAAGGCCATGGAGCACTCGCCTCGACGCAGCGACTGCGCGGCCAGATGGAGGGCGACCAGCGAGGACGAGCATGCGGTGTCCACAGTGACAGCCGGACCCTCGAACCCGAACGTGTACGACACCCGTCCCGAGATGACGCTGCTCGAACCGCCTGTGCCGAGGAAGCCCTCCACACCCTCCGGGATCTCCGTGGGACGCGAGGCGTAGTTGTGGTACATCACGCCCGCGAAGACACCTGTTGAACTGCCGCGTACGGATGCCGGGTCGATGCCCGCGCGCTCCAGCGCTTCCCATGAAGCCTCGAGCAGCAGCCGCTGCTGCGGGTCCATCGCCACTGCCTCACGAGGCGAGATACCGAAGAAGGTCGGGTCGAAGTGACCCGCGTCCTTCAGGAATCCGCCTTCGAGTGCGTACGACTCTCCGGGGTTCTCCGGATCCTCGCCAAAGACTCGCTCCAGGTCCCAGCCGCGGTCGGTCGGGAAGGGCGTGATTCCGTCGCCGTCCGTGAGGAGGAACTGCCACATCTCCTCGGGAGTGGTGATTCCGCCCGGATAGCGGCAGGCCATGCCGACGATCGCGATCGGCTCGTCATCCGCAGGGTCGACAGTAGAGGCGTTGACCTCAATCGCCGCATGTGTGCCGGTGAGCTCAGCGACCACGAAATCGGCGACGGCCGTCGCGTTCGGGTGGTCGAAGACAAGGGTGGCGGGGAGACGGAGCCCAACAGCCGTGCCGAGCTGGTTGCGGAACTCGACGGCTGTCAGCGAGTCGAACCCGAACTCCTTGAACGCCTTCTCGGGGTCCACCGATTCAGCATTGGGGTAGCTGAGCACCGCGGCGACCCGCGCCCTGACCAGGTCGAGTGCGAATGCATGCCGCTCGCCCGATGCCTGGGCGACCAGTTGCTTTGCCCACTCGCCACGCGCCACCGCCGCGGTGGTGGTGTGGGCGGTGCGGCGGGTGGGGGTGCGTATGAGTCCGCGCATGAGGGGCGGTACGCCGGCCGATGATGCCTGGGCGCGTACGGCGGCCAGGTCGAGGTGCATCGGTACGAGCAGTGCTGTGTTGGTGGGCCATGCGGTGTCGAGGAGTTCGAGGCCTTGGGTGTCGGTGAGGCCGTTGAGGCGGTGGCGGTCTGCGTCGCTGAGGTCTCCGGCCATGCCGCCGGCTTGTTCCCAGGCGCCCCAGGCGAGGGAGGTTGCGGGGAGGTTGAGTGCTTGGCGGTGGTGGGCGAGTGCGTCGAGGAAGGTGTTGGCGGCGGCGTAGTTGCTTTGGCCGGGGTTGCCGATGACGCCGGCGGCGGACGAGAAGAGAACGAATGCCGTCAGGTTTGTGTCGGCTGTCAGTTCGTGGAGGTTGAGGGCGGCGTCGACTTTGGGGCGCATGACGGCGTCGAGGCGTTCTGGGGTGAGGGAGTTGATCAGGCCGTCGTCGAGGACACCGGCGGTGTGGATGACGGCGGTGAGGGGGCGCTCGGCGGGGATGCTGGCGAGGAGGGTTGCGAGGGCCTCGCGGTCCGCGGCGTCGCAGGCGGTGATGTCGACGGTGGTTGCGCCGAGTTCGGTGAGTTCGGTGGCCAGTTGGGGTGCGCCGTTGGCGTCGAGTCCGCGGCGGCTGGTGAGGATGAGGTTGCGTGCGCCGTGTTGGGTGACGAGGTGGCGGGCGATGAGGGAGCCGAGGGCGCCGGTGCCGCCGGTGATGAGGATGGTGCCGGAGGGGTCCAGTTCGATGGGTGCGGGGGTTTCGGAGGCGGGCGTGCGGGCCAGGCGGGGTGCACGTATGGCGCCGTTACGGAGGGCTGCTTCTGGTTCGTCGGAGCCGAGGAGTGGCCAGAGTCGGGTGAGTTCCGAGGTCTCGTCGAGGTCGAGGAGGACGAAGCGGTCGGGGTTTTCGGCTTGTGCGGAGCGTACGAGGCCCCAGACGGGTGCGTTCGCCAGATCCTGGACGGCTTCGTTCGGGCCTGCGGCGACTGCGCCGTGGGTGATGAAGACGAGTCGGGAGTCGGCGAAGCGTTCTTCCGCCAGCCAGTCCTGCACCAGGCCCAGGGCATGGTGTGCCGCTTGGTGTGCGGCAACGGCCGTGTCCGTACCCTCATAGTCGGTCAGCGGGGCGAAGACGACCTCGGGGATCGTGTCGGCGCCGGCGAGCTCGGCCAGGCTCGAGAACAGCGGGCCCTCGGCAAAGACACCCGGCTCATCGCCGAGCACCGCCCACGTACCCGCCTCGACCGACGACACCGACGGCAGTGACAGCTCCGGCCACTCGATGCTGAACAGCGAGTCGTGGAAGCCGCTGCGGCTCGCCGAAAGCTGTTCGGTTGTGACGGTGCGGAGTACCAGGGCGTCTGCGGTTGCGACGGGGGTTCCGGTTTCGTCGGCTGCGCTGATCGATACGGCGTCGGTGCCGGCTGTGGAGAGCTTGACGCGGAGCACGGATGCGCCGGTGGCGTGGAGAGACACACCGCTCCAGGCGAAGGGCAGTCGTGCCTGGTCCGATGCTTCGACGAAGTCCCCGAGGGCCACGGCGTGCAGGGCGGCGTCCAGGAGTGCGGGGTGCAGTCCGAAGCCGTCGGTCGCAGTTCCCTCGGGAAGTGCGACCTCGGCGAACACGTCGCCGCCCAGTCGCCATGCAGCTCGAAGACCCTGGAACACCGGGCCGTACGAGAGACCGACCGCCGCCAAGCCGGCGTACAGGCCGTCGAGCTCCACGACCTCGGCGCCCTTCGGCGGCCACACCGACAGATCGAGCGAGGCATCCGAGACTGTCTCGTCCAGGGAGCCAACCGCATGGAGAGTCCACGAAGTGTCGGGCTCGGCGTCGTCGAGTCGCGAGTAGATGGCTACCGACCGATGACCCCCCTCGTCGGCGGCATTCACCGTCACGCGCAGCGCGACACCCCCCTGCTCGGGGAGGACCAGCGGGGCTTGGAGCGTCAGCTCCTCCAGCGCACCGCAGCCGACCTGGTCGCCGGCGTGGATGGCGAGCTCGACCAGTGCTGTGCCGGGGAGGAGGACGGTGTCCATGACGGTGTGGTCCGCCAGCCATGGGTGCGACTGGAGAGACAGGCGGCCTGCGAGAAGCACCCCGTCCGACTCCGGGATGGTTACGGCGGCGCCCAGCAGCGGGTGACCCGTCGAGCCGAGACCGAGGCTGGTCGCGTCACCACCAACAGAAGGCATGTCCAGCCAGTAGCGCTGGTGCTGGAAGGCGTAGGTGGGGAGGTCGATGCGGCGGGGGTTGTGGCCCGCGTACACGCCGTCCCAGTCCAGCTCTGTACCGCGTATGTGTGCGTGGGCGATGGCTTGGGTGAGGGTTTCGGTTTCGGGGCGGTTTTTGCGGAGTACGGGGGTGAAGAGGGTGTTGTCGGTGTGGGGGAGGGTTTCCTGGGCCATGGCGGAGAGGGTTCCGTCGGGGCCGAGTTCCAGGTAGGTGGTGACGCCCTGCCCGTCCAGGTGGGTGATGCCGTCGGCGAAGCGGACTGCTTGGCGGACGTGTCGTACCCAGTAGTCGGCGGTGCCGAGGTCCTCGGGTGTGGCGAGTTGGCCGGTGAGGTTGGAGACGACGGGGATGCTCGGTGTCGAGTAGGTCAGGCTGGCGGCGATGGTGCGGAACTCGTCGAGCATGGGTTCCATGCGGGGGGAGTGGAAGGCGTGGCTGACGCGGAGCTTTCGGACCTTGCGGCCCTGCTCCCGCCAGTACTCCAGCACCTCCACCACAGCAGCTTCGTCGCCGGAGACAACGACGGACGAGGGTCCGTTGATCGCGGCGATGGCGATCTCCGTCTCGCGGCCCTCAATCGTCGCCAGGATTTCGGCTTCGGTGGCCTGGATCGCGGCCATGGCTCCACCGGCGGGCAGGGCCTGCATGAGGCGGCCTCGTCCCGCGACGAGCTTGGTGGCGTCTTCGAGGGTGAAGACGCCCGCCACGTGTGCGGCAGCGAGTTCGCCGACGGAGTGGCCGACGAGGAAGTCCGGGGTCAGTCCCCAGGCCTCGACGAGTCGGAAGAGTGCGACCTCGATCGCGAACAGTGCGGCCTGGGTGAACACCGTCTGATCCAGCAGACCGGAGTCCACGTCCTCCGTGTCGAAGACGAGGTCCTTCAGCGGACGCTCGAGGTGCCCGTCAAAGTGCGCACAGACTTCGTCGAAGGCCTCCGCGAAGACGGGGTACGTCTCGTACAGCTCGCGGCCCATCCCGGCCCGCTGGCTGCCCTGTCCCGTGAACAGGAACGCCAGCTTGCCGCCCGTACCGGTCGAGCCGTCGACCAGTCCTGGGGCCGTCCGTCCGGCGGCGAGAGCCTCCAGCCCGGACAGCAGCTCCTCACGGCTCGCGCCCGAGACCACCGCCCGGTGCTCGAACCGCGCCCGTGACACGGCAAGCGAGTAGCCCACATCCGCCAGACCCGGCTCGGAGCCCTCGACGAAGGAGTGCAGCCGCTGAGCCTGCGCCCGCAGCGCACCCTCAGTCTTGCCCGACAGCACCCACGGAACCACCCCGCCGACCGTCGGAGTCACAGGAGCCACAGCGGCCTCCACGACCGGCGCCTGCTCCAGAACCACATGCGCATTCGTGCCACTGACGCCGAACGAAGACACCGCGGCCCGCCGCGGACGCCCGGTCTCCGGCCAGTCCCGCGCCTCGGTCAGCAGCGACACCGCCCCCGCCGACCAGTCGATTTTCCGAGAAGGGGCGTCCACATGCAGGGTCTTCGGCATGACACCCGCGCGCAGTGCCAGGACCATCTTGATGATGCCGGCGGCACCGGCCGCCGCCTGCGTGTGGCCGACATTCGACTTGAACGACCCCAGCCACAGAGGCTGTTCCGCAGGACGGTCCTTGCCGTACGTGGCCAGCAGCGCCTGGGCCTCGATCGGGTCGCCCAGCCGCGTACCCGTACCGTGCGCCTCGACCACATCCACATCGGCCGTCGACAGACCCGCGTTGGTCAGGGCCTGGCGGATGACGCGCTGCTGGGCGGGGCCGTTGGGCGCGGTGAGGCCGCTGCTCGCGCCGTCCTGGTTGACGGCGGAGCCGCGTACGACCGCGAGGACCTTGTGGCCGTTGCGCTCGGCGTCCGACAGCCGCTCCAGAAGCAGCATCCCGACGCCCTCGGAGAAGCCCGTTCCGTCGGCCGCGTCGGCGAAGGCTTTGCAGCGGCCGTCGAGCGCGAGGCCTCGCTGCCGCGAGAACTCCAGGTACGTACCCGGAGTGGCCATCACGGTGGCGCCGCCGGCCAGGGCGAGGGTGCAGTCGCCGTTGCGCAGTGCCTGCGCCGCGAGGTGCAGCGTCACGAGGGACGACGAGCAGGCCGTGTCCACGGTGACGGCCGGACCTTCGAGGCCCAGGGTGTAGGAGACGCGGCCGGAGGCGACACTGCCGGAACCGCCCGTGCCGAGGAAGCCCTCGATGCCTTCGGGGATACCCTCCTGCGCGGGGGACGGCGTGTAGTCGGTGTTGTTCATCAAGCCCGCGAACACGCCGGTCCTGCTGCCGTGCACCGACTCCGGGTCGATCCCGGCCCGCTCGAACGCCTCCCACGATGCTTCGAGCAGCAGCCGCTGCTGCGGGTCCATTGCCAGCGCCTCACGCGGCGAGATCCGGAAGAAGGTGGGGTCGAAGTCCCCGGCCCCTTCCAGGAATCCGCCGCGCGGTACCCGCTTCTCGCCGTCGTGGCCGGGGTCGCTCGCGGCGTTCTCGTCCGCGAGGGACAAGGCATCGATGTCCCACCCACGGTCGGTGGGGACCTCCGTGATGCCGTCACGTCCGTCGATCACGAGCTGCCACAGCGCCTCGGGCGTGGTGATCCCGCCCGGGTAGCGGCAGGCCATGCCGATGATCGCGATCGGCTCGCGGTCCTTGTCCTCCGCCTCGCGCAGGCGGCGTCGGGTATCGCGCAGGTCGGCCGTCGCCCGCTTGAGGTAGTCGACCAATTTCTCTTCGTTCGACACTGAGGTCACTCCACTGTGAGGGCTACGACGTGCGGGTTCAGGACTGGCCAAGTTCGTTGTCGAGCAGGTCGAACAACTCGTCGGCTGTCGCCGACTCCAGCGCGTCGTCCGGTGCTGCGCCGTCCGCTTCGGTCTGGGCGTTGGTCCACTTCGACATCACGGCCCGCAGCCGGGCGGTGATTCCGGAACGCTCGTCGGCGCCGCCGCCGATCGCCGCGAGCAGCGATTCGAGCTTGTCGAGCTCGGAGTGGACGGACAGCGCGGTCGCGCCCGTCTCCGTACCGAGCTCCGCTGCCAGGTAGTCGGCCACGGCGGCCGGCGCCGGGTAGTCGAAGATCAGCGTGGCGGGCGGCCGCAGTCCGGTCGCCTTGCCGAGCTGGTTGCGCAGTTCGACGGCCGTCAGCGAGTCGACACCCAGCTCCAGGAAGCCGCGCTTCGGGTCGATGTCATCGGGGCCCGCGAAACTGAGGACGGCTGCCGTCTGCGTACGTACGAGGTCGAGCAGCAGCTCCGCACGCTTGTCCGCAGTGAGACCGGCCAGACGCTTGGCGAATGCCTCCGACTCAACGACCGCGGTCTGCTGCGCGCTACGGCGGACGGGGGTGCGTACGAGTCCGCGCAGCAGGGGCGGTACGCCGGCCGATGATGCCTGGGCGCGTACGGCGGCCAGGTCGAGGTGCATCGGTACGAGCAGTGCTGTGTTGGTGGGCCATGCGGCGTCGAGGAGTTCGAGGCCTTGGGTGTCGGTGAGGCCGTTGAGGCGGTGGCGGTCTGCGTCGCTGAGGTCTCCGGCCATGCCGCCGGCTTGTTCCCAGGCGCCCCAGGCGAGGGAGGTTGCGGGGAGGTTGAGTGCTTGGCGGTGGTGGGCGAGTGCGTCGAGGAAGGTGTTGGCGGCGGCGTAGTTGCTTTGGCCGGGGTTGCCGATGACGCCGGCGGCGGACGAGAAGAGAACGAATGCCGTCAGGTTTGTGTCGGCTGTCAGTTCGTGGAGGTTGAGGGCGGCGTCGACTTTGGGGCGCATGACGGCGTCGAGGCGTTCTGGGGTGAGGGAGTTGATCACGCCGTCGTCGAGGACGCCGGCGGTGTGGATGACGGCGGTCAGCGGACGTCGGCTGTCGATCGACTTGAGCAGCGTCTCGAGCGAGCTGCGGTCGGACGCGTCGCAGGCGGTGATGTCGACGGTGGTTGCGCCGAGTTCGGCCAGTTCGGCGGCCAGTTCGGGTGCACCGTTGGCGTCGAGTCCGCGGCGGCTGGTGAGGATGAGGTTGCGTACGCCGTGCTCGGTGACGAGGTGGCGTGCGACGAGGGAGCCGAGGGCGCCGGTGCCGCCGGTGATGAGGACAGTGCCGGACGGGTCCAGTTCGATTGCCGAGGCGGTCTCGGAGGCGGGCACGCGGGCCAGGCGAGGCGCTCGTACGACACCACCGCGCAGCGAAGCCTCCGGCTCGCCGGTCGAGGCCACCGAGGCGAGTCGGTCCCAAGCGGGCGACGCGTCGTCGGTGTCGAGGAGGACGAAGCGGTCGGGGTTTTCGGCCTGTGCCGAGCGGATGAGACCCCAGACAGGTGCGTTCGCCAGATCCTGGACGGCTTCGTTCGGGCCTGCGGCGACTGCGCCGTGGGTGATGAAGACGAGTCGGGAGTCGGCGAACCGGTCTTCCGCCAGCCAGTCCTGCACCAGGCTCAGTGCGTGATGTGCGGACTGGTGTGCAGCATCAGCCTTGTCCGTACCCTCATCGGCTGCTGCCAGTGGTGCGAGGACCAGCTCCGGCACCGGCGTACCGGACTCGATGGCCTTGGCGAGGGCATCGAGGTCGGCGTACGTCGCGAGCTCCGAGGCGCCGGAGGACAGGACAGCATCTGTGCCAATCACGGACAGGGTCTTGTACACGGGAGCCGGGACGGTGATGTCCGTCCAGTCCACCTGGAACAGAGCGTCGTGGAAGGCACGCTGGGTGGTCGAGAGCTGCGCGGAGTCTACCGGCCGCAGCATCAGCGATTCCACGGTTGCGACAGGTGCACCGCTTCCGTCGGCTGCGCTGATCGATACGGCGTCGGTGCCGACTGCCGAGAGCTTGATGCGGAGCACGGAGGCGCCGGTGGCGTGCAGAGACACACCGCTCCAGGCGAACGGCAGTCGTGCCTCGTCCGAGGCTTCGGTGAAGTCGCCCAGGGACACGGCGTGCAGGGCGGCGTCGAGGAGTGCGGGGTGGAGCCCGTAGCCGTTGGTTGCAGTGCCTTCGGGCAGTGCCACTTCGGCGTAGATGTCGTTGTCGAGTCGCCAGGCGGCGTGCAGGCCCTGGAAGACCGGGCCGTAGGTGAGGCCGATGCTCGCCAGACCCTCGTACAGCCCGTCGAGCTCGACGGTGTCGGCGCCCTTGGGCGGCCAGACGGACAAGTCGGCGCTGCCGTCGGCAGTTCCCTCGGACAGGAGCCCGGTGGCGTGGCGGGTCCACGGTGTTTCTGCCTCGGCGTTGTCGAGGCGTGAGTGGATGGTGACGTGGCGGTGTCCGTTGTCATCGGCGGCGCCGACCGTCACGCGGAGGGCGATGCCGCCGTGTTGGGGGAGTACGAGTGGGGCTTGGAGCGTCAGTTCCTCGAGTGAGTTGCAGCTGGTTTGGTCGCTGGCGTGGATGGCGAGCTCGACCAGTGCGGTGCCGGGGAGGAGGACGGTGTCCATGACGATGTGGTCGGCGAGCCAGGGGTGGGACTGGAGGGACAGGCGGCCGGTGAGCAGTACGCCGTCGGAGTCCGGGAGAGCGATGGCGGCGCCGAGCAGCGGGTGCTTGGTCGTGCCGAGTCCGAGGCTGGTGGCGTCACCGGACGAGGCTGTTGCGTGGAGCCAGTAGTGGTCGTGTTGGAAGGCGTAGGTGGGGAGGTCGATGCGGCGGGGGTTGTGGCCCGCGTATACGCCGTTCCAGTCGAGTTCTGCGCCGTGGACGTGTGCGTGGGCGATGGCTTGGGTGAGGGTGTCGGTTTCGGGGCGGTTTTTGCGCAGGACGGGGGTGAAGACCACGTCATCGACATCGGGGAGGGTTTCCTGGGCCATGGCGGAGAGGGTTCCGTCGGGGCCGAGTTCCAGGTAGGTGGTGACGCCCTGCCCGTCCAGGTGGGTGATGCCGTCGGCGAAGCGGACTGCTTGGCGGACGTGGCGTACCCAGTAGTCGGCGGTGCCGAGGTCCTCCGCTGCGGCGAGCTGGCCGGTGAGGTTGGAGACGACCGGGATGCTCGGTGTCGAGTAGGTCAGGCTGGCGGCGATGGTGTGGAACTCGTCGAGCATGGGTTCCATGCGGGGGGAGTGGAAGGCGTGGCTGACGCGGAGCTTTCGGACCTTGCGGCCCTGCTCCCGCCAGTACTCCAGCACCTCCACCACAGCAGCTTCGTCGCCGGAGACAACGACGGACGAGGGTCCGTTGATCGCGGCGATGGCGATCTCGTGCTCCCGGCCTTCGACCGTCGCCAGGATTTCGGCTTCGGTGGCCTGGATCGCGGCCATGGCTCCACCGGCGGGCAGGGCCTGCATGAGGCGGCCTCGTCCCGCGACGAGCTTGGCGGCGTCTTCGAGGGTGAAGACGCCTGCTGCGTGTGCGGCAGCGAGTTCGCCGACGGAGTGGCCGACCAGGAAGTCCGGGGTCAGTCCCCAGGCCTCCACGAGGCGGAAGAGTGCGACCTCGACCGCGAACAGTGCGGCCTGCGTGAACGCGGTCTGGTCGAGCAGACCGGAGTCTGCGTTGTCCGTGTCGAAGACGAGGTCCTTCAGCGGGCGCTCGAGGTGCCCGTCAAAGTGCGCACAGACCTCGTCGAAGGCCTCCGCGAACACCGGATACGTCTCGTACAGCTCGCGGCCCATCCCGGCCCGCTGGCTGCCCTGCCCGGTGAACAGGAACGCCAGCTTGCCGCCCGTACCGCTCGAGCCGTCGACCAGTCCTGGGGCCGTCCGTCCGGCGGCGAGAGCCTCCAGCCCGGACAGCAGCTCCTCACGGCTGGCGCCCGAGACCACCGCCCGGTGCTCGAACCGCGCCCGTGACACGGCAAGCGAGTAGCCCACATCCGCCAGACCCGGCTCGGAGCCCTCGACGAAGGAGTGCAGCCGCTGAGCCTGCGCCCGCAGTGCGTCCTCAGTCTTGCCCGACAGCACCCACGGTACGACCCCACCAACCACAGGAGCCTCGGAAGCTTCAACAGCCTCCACGACCGGCGCCTGCTCCAGAATCACATGCGCATTGGTGCCGCTGATGCCGAAGGAGGAGACGGCGGCGCGGCGCGGGCGGTCCAGTTCGGGCCACTCCCGCGCCTCGGTGAGCAGGGAGACGTCACCCGTCGACCAGTCGACGTGCGGTGAGGGCTCGTCCACGTGGAGGGTTTTGGGCATGACACCTTCGCGCAGTGCCAGGACCATTTTGATGATGCCGGCGACGCCGGCCGCTGCCTGGGTGTGGCCGAGGTTGGACTTGATCGAGCCGAGCCACAGCGGCTGGTCGGCGTCGCGCCCCTGGCCGTACGTGGCCAGCAGCGCCTGGGCCTCGATCGGGTCACCCAGGCGTGTGCCCGTGCCGTGCGCTTCGACGACATCCACATCGGTTGTCGACAGACCGGCGTTGGCGAGGGCCTGGCGGATGACACGCTGCTGGGACGGGCCGTTGGGAGCGGTCAGACCGTTCGATGCACCGTCCTGGTTCACTGCCGTACCGCGAACCACCGCAAGGACCTTGTGGCCGTTGCGCTGTGCGTCCGACAGCCGCTCGACGAGCAGCATGCCCACGCCTTCGGACCAGCCGGTGCCGTCGGCCGCGCCGGCGAAGGGCTTGCAGCGGCCGTTCAGTGCGAGGCCGCGCTGCAGGGCGAAGCTGGCGAATGTGTCCGGTGTCGGCATGACGGTGACACCACCGACGAGCGCCATGGAGCAGTCGCCACGTTGCAGCGACTGCGTCGCCATCTGCAGGGCGACCAGCGAGGACGAGCATGCGGTGTCCACAGTGACAGCCGGACCCTCGAAACCGAACGTGTACGAGACACGGCCGGACACGACGCTGCTCGCACTGCCGTTGCCGAGGAAGCCCGCCACCTCGTCCGGCACTTCGGTGAGCCGGGAGGCGTAGTTGTGGTACATCACGCCGGCGAAGACACCTGTTGAACTGCCGCGTACGGATGCCGGGTCGATGCCCGCGCGCTCCAGCGCTTCCCATGAAGCCTCGAGCAGCAGCCGCTGCTGCGGGTCCATCGCCACTGCCTCACGAGGCGAGATACCGAAGAAGGTCGGGTCGAAGTCGGCGGCCTGGTGCAGGAAGCCACCTTCCAGCGCGTACTCCGACGCCGGCCGATCCGTGTCGCCGTCGAAGAGTCCGTCCAGGTCCCAGCCGCGGTCGGTCGGGAAGGGCGTGATTCCGTCGCCGTCCGTGAGCAGGAACTGCCACATCTCCTCGGGAGTGGTGATTCCGCCCGGATAGCGGCAGGCCATGCCGACGATCGCGATCGGCTCGTCGTCCGTGTTGTCGCGGACCGCTACGGCGGCGGTCACCTCGGGCTGGGTGCCCATGACTTCGGCGATGAGGTAATCGGCGACAGCAGTCGCGTTCGGGTAGTCGAATACGAGGGTGGCGGGGAGTCGGAGTCCGGTGGCTGTGCCGAGTTGGTTGCGCAGTTCGACTGCGGTGAGTGAGTCGAAGCCCAACTCCTTGAAGGCACGGGCGGGTTCGACGCTGGTTCCGCTCTCGTGGCCGAGGACATTGGCGACGTGTGTGCGGACCAGGTCGAGGAGGAGTGTGTGGCGTTCTTCGTGTGAGAGGCCGGTGAGGCGTTGTGCCAGGGCTCCGGTCTCGATGGTTGCGGTGTGGGCGGTGCGACGGACGGGAGTTCGTACGAGTCCGCGCATCAGGGGCGGTACACCGGCCGATGATGCCTGGGCGCGTACAGCGGCCAGGTCGAGGTGCATCGGTACGAGCAGGGCTGTGCTGGTGGGCCATGCGGCGTCGAGGAGTTCCAGGCCCTCGGCGTGGGAGAGACCGGTCATGCCACCGCGACTCATGCGGTTGGCGTTGGTGTCTCCGAGGTCTCCGGCCATGCCGCCTGCCTGCTCCCAGGCGCCCCAGGCGAGGGAGGTTGCGGCCAGGCCGAGTGAGCGGCGGTCGTGGGCCAGGGCGTCCAAGAAGGTGTTGGCGGCAGCGTAGTTGCCCTGACCTGGGCTGCCCATGACGCCGGCCACGGAGGAGAAGAGAACGAATGCCGTCAGGTTTGTGTCGGCTGTCAGTTCGTGGAGGTTGAGGGCGGCGTCGGCCTTGGGGCGGAGGACGGCGTCGAGGCGTTCTGGGGTGAGGGAGTTGATGACGCCGTCGTCGAGGACGCCGGCGGTGTGGATGACGGCGGTGAGGGGGTGCTCGGCGGGGATGCTGGCGAGGAGGGTTGCGAGGGCCTTGCGGTCCGCGGCGTCGCAGGCGGTGATGTCGACGGTGGTTGCGCCGAGTTCGGTGAGTTCGGTGGCCAGTTGGGGTGCGCCGTTGGCGTCGAGTCCGCGGCGGCTGGTGAGGATGAGGTTGCGTGCGCCGTGTTGGGTGACGAGGTGGCGGGCGATGAGGGAGCCGAGGGCGCCGGTGCCGCCGGTGATGAGGATGGTGCCGGAGGCGTCCAGCGGTGTGGTGGTCTCGGCGGTCGTCGTGCGGGCCAGGCGGGGTGCCCGTATGGCGTCGTTGCGGAGTACGGCTTCGGGTTCGTCGGAGCCGAGGAGTGGCCACAGCGAGTTGAGTTCGGGCGACTTCTCGTCGGTGTCGAGGAGTAGGAAGCGGTCGGGGTTTTCGGTCTGGGCCGTTCGTACGAGGCCCCAGACGGGCGCGTTGGCCAGGTCGGTGACGGTGTCGGCCGGGCCGGCAGCGATTGCGCCGTGGGTGATGAAGACGAGGCGGGAGTCGGCGAAGCGGTCCTCTGCCAGCCAGTCCTGGACGAGGGCCAGTGCGCGGTGTGTGGCCTGGTGTGCGGCGGTGGCCGTGTCCGTGCCTTCGTATGCCGCGAGGGGAGCGAAGACGACCTCGGGGATCGTGTCGGCGCCGGCGAGCTCGGCCAGGCTCGAGAACAGCGGGCCGTCGGCAAAGACGCCCGGCTCATCGCCGAGCACCGCCCACGTACCCGGTTCGATGGACGGCAGTGACAGCTCCGGCCACTCGATGCTGAACAGCGAGTCGTGGAAGCCGCTGCGGCCGGTCGAAAGCTGTTCGGTTGTGACGGTGCGGAGTACCAGGGCGTCTGCGGTTGCGACGGGGGTTCCGGTTTCGTCGGCTGCGCTGATCGATACGGCGTCGGTGCCGGCTGTGGAGAGCTTGACGCGGAGCACGGATGCGCCGGTGGCGTGGAGAGACACGCCGCTCCAGGCGAAGGGCAGTCGTGCCTGGTCCGATGCTTCGACGAAGTCCCCGAGGGCCACGGCGTGCAGGGCGGCGTCGAGGAGTGCGGGGTGCAGTCCGAAGCCGTCGGTCGCAGTTCCCTCGGGAAGTGCGACCTCGGCGAACACGTCGCGGCCCAGTCGCCATGCAGCTCGAAGACCCTGGAACACCGGGCCGTAGGACAGGCCCGTACTGGCGAGGTTCTCGTAGAGATCCTCGACCTCGATGGACTCAGCGCCCTTCGGCGGCCACACCGACAGATCAAATGACGCGTCTGGCGTGCCTTCTGTCAGGAAGCCGACCGCGTGACGGGTCCACGGCTCCGCAACATCCGCCTCGTCCAGCCGCGAGAAGATCGCGATCTGCCGCCGCCCGTTGTCGTCGGCAGCGTCGACCGTCACCCGGACAGCGATACCGCCGCGCTCGGGAAGGACAAGCGGGGCCTGGAGCGTCAGCTCCTCCAAGGAACTGCATCCGACCTGGTCGCCGGCGTGGATCGCGAGCTCGACCAGTCCGGTGCCGGGGACGAGGACGGTGTCCATGACGGTGTGGTCGGCCAGCCAAGCGTGCGACTGCAGCGAGAGACGGCCCGTAAGGACGATGCTGTCCGTCTCGGGCAGCGACATCGCCGCGCCGAGGAGCGGGTGGCCGGTCTTGCCCAGTCCGAGGCTGGTGGCATCACCGGCTGCGGCTGTGGCCCGCAGCCAGTAGTGCTGGTGTTGGAAGACGTAGGTCGGCAGCTCCACACGTTGCCCACCACGGCCCGCGTATACGCCGTCCCAGTCGAGTTCTGTACCGCGTACGTGTGCGTGGGCGATGGCTTGGGTGAGGGTTTCGGCTTCGGGGCGGTTTTTGCGCAGGAGGGGGGTGAAGAGGGTGTTGTCGGTGTGGGGGAGGGTTTCCTGGGCCATGGCGGAGAGGGTTCCGTCGGGGCCGAGTTCCAGGTAGGTGGTGACGCCCTGCCCGTCCAGGTAGGTGATGCCGTCGGCGAAGCGGACTGCTTGGCGAACGTGTCGTACCCAGTAGTCGGCGGTGCCGAGGTCCTCGGGTGTGGCGAGCTGGCCAGTGAGGTTGGAGACGACCGGGATGCTCGGGGTTCCGTAGGAGATTCCTGCGGCGATGGTGTGGAACTCCTCGAGCATGGGTTCCATGCGGGGGGAGTGGAAGGCGTGGCTGACGCGGAGCTGGTGGACCTTGCGGCCCTGCTCCCGCCAGTACTCCAGCACCTCCACCACAGCAGCTTCGTCACCGGAGACAACGACGGACGAGGGTCCGTTGATCGCGGCGATGGCGATCTCGTGCTCCCGGCCTTCGACCGTCGCCAGGATTTCGGCTTCGGTGGCCTGGATCGCGGCCATGGCTCCGCCGGCCGGGAGGGCCTGCATGAGGCGGCCTCGTGCCGCGACGAGCTTGGTGGCGTCTTCGAGGGTGAAGACGCCTGCTGCGTGTGCGGCAGCGAGTTCGCCGACGGAGTGGCCGACGAGGAAGTCCGGGGTCAGTCCCCAGGCCTCGACGAGTCGGAAGAGTGCGACTTCGACCGCGAACAGTGCGGCCTGGGTGAATAGCGTCTGGTCGAGCAGACCGGAGCTGTCGTTGTCCGTGTCGAAGACGAGGTCCTTCAGTGGACGCTCGAGGTGCCTGTCAAAGTGCGCACAGACTTCGTCGAAGGCCGCCGCGAAGACGGGGTAGGTCTCGTACAGCTTGCGGCCCATCCCGGTCCGCTGGCTGCCCTGCCCCGTGAACAGGAATGCAACCCGGCCGCGGTTCACGCTGCCAGTGGTCAGTACGCCGGACGGTTCGCCGGTGGCCAACGCCCGTACACCCGCGAGGAGTTCTTCCCGGTCGGTGCCGGTGACGACCGCCCGGTGCTCGAACCGCGCCCGCGACACCGCAAGCGAGTACCCCACATCCGCCAGACCCAGGTCGGACCGCTCGCCGACGAACGCTGCAAGCCGTGCCGCCTGCGCCCGCAGCGCGTCCTCAGTCTTGCCCGACAGCACCCACGGAACGACCCCGCCAACCACCGGAGCCACAGCCGCCGCACCGGAGCTCTCGACCGGCGCCTGCTCCAGGATGATGTGCGCGTTCGTGCCGCTGATGCCGAAGGACGACACTGCCGCTCGCCGTGGACGGTCGAGCTCGGACCACTCCCGCGCCTCGGTCAGCAGGGAGACGTCACCCGCCGACCAGTCGACGTGCGGGGAGGGTTCGTCGATGTGAAGGGTCTTTGGCATGACGCCGTTACGCAGCGCAAGGACCATTTTGATGATGCCGGCGACGCCGGCCGCTGCCTGGGTGTGGCCGAGGTTGGACTTGATCGAGCCGAGCCACAGCGGCTGGTCGGCGTCGCGCCCCTGGCCGTACGTGGCCAGTAGCGCCTGAGCTTCGATCGGGTCACCGAGGCGCGTGCCCGTACCGTGTGCTTCCACCACGTCCACATCGGCCGTGGACAGGCCCGCGCCCGCCAGAGCCTGGCGGATGACGCGTTGCTGCGAGGGACCGTTCGGAGCGGTCAGACCGTTCGACGCGCCGTCCTGGTTCACGGCGGAGCCGCGGACGACCGCAAGGACCTTGTGGCCGTTGCGCTCGGCGTCCGACAGCCGCTCGACGAGCAGCATACCCACACCCTCGGACCACGCGGTTCCGTCCGCGGCTCCGGCGAAGGCCTTGCAGCGGCCGTCTCCGGCCAGGCCGCCCTGGAGGGCGAAGTCGATGAAGGTGTCCGGGTTCGGCATGACGGTGACACCGCCGGCCAGCGCCAGCGAGCACTCGCCGCGACGCAGCGCCTGAACTGCCAGGTGCAGCGTGACCAGCGAGGACGAGCATGCGGTGTCCACGGTCACGGCCGGACCCTCAAGGCCGAACGTGTACGAGACACGGCCGGACACGACGCTGCTGGAGTTGCCGGTGCCGAGGAAGCCGCCGACGCCGTCGGGGATGTCCGTCACGCGAGCGGCGTAGTTGTGGTACATCACGCCGGCGAAGACACCGGTTGAGCTGCCGCGTACGGATGCCGGGTCGATCCCGGCCCGCTCGAACGCCTCCCACGATGCTTCGAGCAGCAGTCGCTGCTGCGGGTCCATTGCCAGCGCCTCACGCGGCGAGATACCGAAGAACGCGGGGTCGAACTCCGGTGCGTCATGCAGAAACCCGCCGGCCAGCGCGTACTTCGTGCCGGGACGATCCGGGTCCTCGATGAACTGGTCCTCGATGTCCCAGCCACGATCGGCCGGGAACAGCGATGTGCCGTCGCCGCCCCCCATGAGGAACTGCCACATTCCCTCGGGTGAGGTGATTCCGCCCGGGTAGCGGCAGGCCATGCCGACGATCGCGATCGGCTCGTCGTCGGTGAGCACTACGGCAGGGGCGACCGCCGTCTGCAGGGTGTCCGTACCGCCGAATTCGGTGAGCAGGAAGTCGACCAGGGACAGGGGATTCGGGTAGTCGAAGACGAGGGTGGCGGGGAGTCGGAGTCCGGTGGCTGTGCCGAGTTGGTTGCGCAGTTCGACTGCGGTGAGTGAGTCGAAGCCCAACTCCTTGAAGGCACGGGCGGGTTCGACGCTGGTTCCGCTCTCGTGGCCGAGGACATTGGCGACGTGTGTGCGGACCAGGTCGAGGAGGAGTGTGTGGCGTTCTTCGTGTGAGAGGCCGGTGAGGCGTTGTGCCAGGGCTCCGGTCTCGATGGTTGCGGTGTGGGCGGTGCGACGGACGGGAGTTCGTACGAGTCCGCGCATCAGGGGCGGTACACCGGCCGATGATGCCTGGGCCCGTACGGCGGCCAGGTCGAGGTGCATCGGTACGAGCAGGGCTGTGCTGGTGGGCCATGCGGCGTCGAGGAGTTCCAGGCCCTCGGCGTGGGAGAGACCGGTCATGCCACCGCGACTCATGCGGTTGGCGTTGGTGTCTCCGAGGTCTCCGGCCATGCCGCCTGCCTGCTCCCACGGGCCCCAGGCGAGAGAGGTTGCGGCCAGGCCGAGCGAGCGGCGGTGGTGGGCGAGTGCGTCGAGGAAAGTATTGGCGGCGGCGTAGTTGCCCTGACCGGCACCGCCCATGACGCCGGCGGCGGACGAGAAGAGAACAAACGCGGAGAGCCCCAGATCCCACGTGAGTTCGTGGAGGTTGAGGGCGGCGTCGGCCTTGGGGCGGAGGACGGCGTCGAGGCGGTCGGGGGTGAGGGAGTTGATGACGCCGTCGTCGAGGACACCGGCGGTGTGGATGACGGCGGTCAGCGGACGCTCACTGTCGATCGACTTGAGCAGCGTCTCGAGCGAGCTGCGGTCGGATGCGTCGCAGGCGGTGATGTCGACGGTGGTTGCGCCGAGTTCGGCCAGTTCGGTGGCCAGTTCGGGTGCATCGTTGGCGTCGAGTCCGCGGCGGCTGGTGAGGATGAGGTTGCGTACGCCGTGCTCGGTGACGAGATGCCTGGCGACGAGGGAACCGAGGGCGCCGGTGCCGCCGGTGATGAGAACGGTCCCGGACGGATCCAGTTCGCTGGCCGCGTCGCTGTCGGTGACGGGCACGCGGGCCAGGCGGGGTGCCCGTACGGCGCCGGTGCGGAGTACGGCTTCGGGCTCGTCGGAGCCGAGGACCGGCCACAGCGAGGCGAGTTCAAACGACACGTCGTCGGTGTCGAGGAGGACGAAGCGGTCGGGGTTTTCGGACTGGGCCGTTCGTACGAGCCCCCAGACGGGCGCGTTGGCCAGGTCGGTGACGGTGTCGGCCGGGCCGGCAGCGATTGCGCCGTGGGTGATGAAGACGAGGCGGGAGTCGGCGAAGCGGTCCTCTGCCAGCCAGTCCTGGACGAGGGCCAGTGCGCGGTGTGTGGCCTGGTGTGCGGCGGTGGCCGTGTCCGTGCCTTCGTATGCCGCGAGGGGAGCGAAGACGACCTCGGGGATCGTGTCGGCGCCGGCGAGCTCGGCCAGGCTCGAGAACAGCGGGCCGTCGGCAAAGACGCCCGGTTCATCGTCGAGCACCGCCCACGTACCCGCCTCGACCGACGGCAGCGACAGCTCCGTCCAGTCGACGCTGAAGAGCGAGTCGTTGAAGCCACCACGGCCTGCCGAGAGCTGCTCGGCCGAGACCTGGCGGAAGACGAGAGAGTCGGTCGAGGCGACTGGTGCGCCGGCTCCGTCGGCCATGACGAGGGCCACACCGTCGGGTCCGGTCGGTGTCAGCCGTACGCGCAGAGCCGATGCACCGGTGGCGTGCAGGGACACACCGCTCCACGCGAAGGGCAGACCTGTCCCCGTGTCCTCCTCTGATGACGTGCTCAGTGAAGCCGCGTGCAGAGCGGCGTCGAAGAGCGCAGGGTGGAGCCCGAAGCCGCCGGTCGGGGTGCCCTCGGGCAGGGCGACCTCGGCGTAGATGGCGTCGTTCAGTCGCCAGGCAGCGCGCAGGCCTTGGAACACCGGGCCGTAGGACAGTCCTGTCCTGGCGAGGTTCTCGTAGAGATCCTCGACCTCGATGGACTCGGCGCCCTTGGGCGGCCACACCGAGAGGTCGAACGACGCCTCCGGCGCGCCCTCCATCAGGAAGCCGGCCGCATGACGGGTCCACGGCTCCGCTTCCGCGTCCTCGGGCCGGGAGAAGATGGCGACCGGACGCCGCCCGAGCGGATCCGCGGCCTCCACGGTCACTCGCAGAACGACAGCACCGCGCTCGGGGAGGATCAGCGGGGCCTGGAGCATCAGCTCCTCGACCTGGCTGAAGCCCACCTGGTCGCCGGCGTGGATCGCCAACTCGACCAGACCGGTCCCGGGCAGCAGTGCCGAACCCATCACGAGGTGGTCCGCGATCCACGGGTGGCTCTGGAGCGACAGACGTCCGGTGAGGACGAGCGTGTCCGACTCGGGCATCGCAACAGCGGCGCCGAGCAGCGGGTGCTCGGTCGCGGACTGGCCGAGCACGGAAACGTCGCCCGCAGGGACGCCCATCTCCAGCCAGTAGTGGTCGTGTTGGAAGGCGTAGGTCGGCAGCTCCACACGTTGCCCACCACGGCCCGCGTATACGCCGTTCCAGTCGAGTTCTGCGCCGTGGACGTGTGCGTGGGCGATGGCTTGGGTGAGGGTTTCGGTTTCGGGGCGGTTTTTGCGCAGGACGGGGGTGAAGAGGGTGTTGTCGGTGTGGGGGAGGGTTTCCTGGGCCATGGCGGAGAGGGTTCCGTCGGGGCCGAGTTCCAGGTAGGTGGTGACGCCTTGGGTGGCGAGGTGGGTGATGCCGTCGGCGAAGCGGACTGCTTGGCGGACGTGGCGTGCCCAGTAGTCGGCGGTGCTGAGGTCCTCGGGTGTGGCGAGTTGGCCGGTGAGGTTGGAGACGACGGGGATGCGCGGTGTCGAGTAGGTCAGGCTGGCGGCGATGGTGTGGAACTCGTCGAGCATGGGTTCCATGCGGGGGGAGTGGAAGGCGTGGCTGACGCGGAGCTTTCGGACCTTGCGGTCCTGCTCCCGCCAGTACTCCAGCACCTCCACCACGGCGCTCTCGTCACCGGAAATCACGACGGACGAGGGTCCGTTGATCGCGGCGATGGCGATCTCGTGCTCCCGGCCTTCCAGCAGCGGCAGAATCTCCGGCTCGGTGGCCTGGATCGCGGCCATCGCTCCACCGGCAGGGAGGGCCTGCATGAGGCGGCCTCGTGCCGCGACGAGCTTGGCGGCGTCTTCGAGGGTGAAGACGCCTGCTGCGTGTGCGGCAGCCAGCTCGCCGACGGAGTGGCCGACGAGGAAGTCCGGGGTCAGTCCCCAGGCCTCGACGAGTCGGAAGAGTGCGACCTCGACCGCGAACAGCGCGGCCTGCGTGAACACCGTCTGGTCCAGCAGACCGGCGCTGTCGTTGTCCGTGTCGAAGACGAGGTCCTTCAGTGGACGCTCGAGGTGCCTGTCAAAGTGCGCACAGACCTCGTCGAAGGCCTCCGCGAACACCGGATACGCCTCGTACAGCTCCCGGCCCATCCCGGCCCGCTGGCTGCCCTGCCCCGTGAACAGGAACGCGACCCGGCCGCGGTTCACGCTGCCAGTGGTCAGTACGCCGGACGGTTCGCCGGTGGCCAACGCCCGTACACCCGCGAGGAGTTCTTCCCGGTCGGTGCCGGTGACGACGGCCCGGTGCTCGAACCGCGCCCGCGAGACCGCAAGCGAGTACCCCACATCGGCCAGATCCAGCTCGGAGCTCTCGTCCACGAAGGAGTACAGCCGCTGGGCCTGTGCCCGCAGTGCGTCCTCAGTCTTGCCCGACAGCACCCACGGAACGACCCCACCCACCACCGGAGCCGCAATGGCCTCAGAAGCCTCTGCCTCCACCTCTGCGATCGGCGCCTGCTCCAGGATCGTGTGCACGTTCGTGCCACTTACGCCGAACGACGAGATACCGGCCCGGCGCGGGCGCCCGGTCTCCGGCCACTCCCGCGCCTCGGTCAGCAGGGAAACAGCGCCCGCCGACCAGTCCACCTGCGGCGTCGGCTCGTCCACGTGCAGGGTCTTCGGCAGCAGGCCCTCCTGCATTGCCATGACCATCTTGATGACACCGGCGACACCGGCGGCCGTCTGCGTGTGACCGATGTTGGATTTGATCGAGCCGAGCCACAGCGGCTGGTCCGCGTCACGCCCCTGGCCGTATGTGGCCAGCAGCGCTCCCGCCTCGATCGGGTCACCGAGGCGCGTGCCCGTACCGTGTGCTTCCACCACGTCCACATCGGCCGTGGACAGGCCCGCGCCCGCCAGAGCCTGGCGGATGACGCGTTGCTGCGACGGGCCGTTCGGAGCGGTCAGACCGTTCGACGCACCGTCCTGGTTCACCGCAGTACCGCGAACCACCGCAAGCACCTTGTGGCCCCTGCGCTGTGCGTCGGAGAGGCGCTCCAGCAGGAGCAGCCCCGCGCCCTCGGACCAGCCGGTGCCGTCGGCCGCGCCCGCGAAGGCCTTGCAGCGGCCGTCGCCGGAAAGACCGCGCTGGCGGCTGAACTCGACGAAGGCGCCCGGGGTCGCCATGACGGTGATACCGCCGGCCAGTGCCAGATCGCACTCGCCCTGCCGAAGCGACTGCGCGGCCAGATGAAGAGCAACGAGTGAGGACGAGCAGGCGGTGTCCACGGTCACGGCCGGGCCCTCGAGACCCAGGGTGTAGGACACGCGGCCGGAGATGACGGAGGACTGGGTGCCGGTGAGGAAGTAGCCCTCGGTCCCCTCCGGAGCGTCATGGGCGTCGATGCCGTAACCCTGGGATCCGGCGCCGATGAAGACGCCACCCTGGGTGCCGCGCAGCGACAGGGGGTCGATGCCCGCGCGCTCCAGCGCCTCCCACGAGGCTTCGAGAAGCAGTCGCTGCTGCGGGTCCATCGCCAGCGCCTCGCGCGGCGAGATACCGAAGAACCCGGCGTCAAAGCCGCCGGCACCGTCGATGAAGCCGCCCTCGTACGCGTACGTCGTCCCGCTTCGCTCCGGGTCCGGGTCGTACAGGTCGTCGATGGGCCAGCCGCGGTCGGTGGGGAAGGGAGAGATGGCGTCGCGGCCTTCGAGGACGAGCTGCCAGAGGTCCTCGGGCGTGCTGACACCGCCCGGGTAGCGGCAACTCATCGCCACGATGGCGATGGGCTCGTCGTCGGCCGACGGGCCCGCGACAGCGGCCGCACGCGCCGAGTCGGCCGTGCCGGCGTGGTCGGCGCCGAGCAGCTCGGTGAGGACGAGCCCGGCGACTGCGTCGGCGTTCGGGTAGTCGAAGACGAGCGTTGTGGGCATCTTGAGCCCGGTCGCGTCGTTCAGGCGGTTGCGGATGTCGACCGCGGTGAGCGAGTCGAAGCCGAGCTCGCGGAAGGCCGAACCGGGCTCGATCGTCGTGGCGTCGGCGTGGCCGAGTGCGGCGGCGGCCTGCGTACGTACGAGATCGAGGACCAGCTCCCGCTGCTCGCTCGCCGACAGCCCGCTCAGCCTCTGCGCGAGCGCATTGCCGCCCGCAAGCTCGGCGGGAGTCTCCGACGTCGCCTCCAGGACGCGCCGGACCTCGGGCAGGTCTCCGATGAAGGGACGTCGGCGGATGGCGGAGTAGGCGGGGGCGAACCGCTCCCAGTCGAGGTCGGAGACGGAGACCGTTGTCTCGTCGTGCTCGACGGCCTGGACCAGGGCGGACACGGCGAGTTCGGGGCTCATGCGCTTGAGGCCGACGCGCAGCATGGCCTCCTCGTCGCCATCGGTGCCCATGCCGCCGCCGCCCCACAGGCCCCAGGCGATGGATGTGGCGGTACGGCCCTTGGCGCGGCGCTGCTCGGCGAACGCGTCGAGGAAGGAGTTGCCCGCGGCGTACGCGCCCTGGTCGGCGCCGCCCCACACCGCGGCGGCCGAGGAGAAGAGGACGAAGGCGTCCAGGGGCGTGTCGCCGAGCAGCTCGTCGAGGTGCGTGGCGCCCGCGGCCTTGGCCGCGACGATGGCGGCCACGTCGTCGAGACCGCTGTCCATGAGCGCGCCGGTGTCGCCGACGCCGGCGGCATGCACAACCGCAGTCAGCGGCTGGGTCTCGTCGGTCTCGATACGGGCCAGGACGGCGGCCAGCGACTCGCGGTCGCCCGCGTCGCACGCGGCAATGGTGACCCGGGAAGCGCCGAGTTCGGTGAGTTCCGTACTCAACTCCCGGGCGCCGGGGGCCTGGTCGCCGCGGCGGCTGGTGAGGACGAGATGCTCAGCGCCGTTGGCTGCTGCCCAGCGGGCGACATGGCCGCCGAGCGCGCCCGTACCGCCGGTGATGAGAATCGTGCCGCGCGGCGTCCACGAGCCGCCGGCCGAGTCGGCGAGCGACGCCCGTACGAGACGACGGCCGAAGATCCCGGTCGAACGAATCGCGAGCTCGTCCTCCGCGTCGAGACCGGCCAGAACGTCGGTGAAGCGGGCGAGCGCGGGAGCATCGATCGTCTCGGGCAGATCGACCAGACCACCCCAACGGTTCGGGTGCTCGAGCCCGGCCACCCTGCCCAGGCCCCAGACCTGGGCCTGCGCCGGGTCGGCCGCCCGGTCCGACCGGCCGACCGACACGCCGCCGCGGCCGGCGAGCCACAGTGGCGCCTCGACCCCGGAGTCACCGAGGGCCTGAACGAGCTCGAGCGTCCCGGAGAGCCCCGAAGCCACATAGGGGTGGCTGGGGTGCGGATCGGTATCGAGCGCGAGCAGCGAGAGCACACCACTGAGGGCACGGTCGCCCACGGCTTCACGGATCTGCTCGGCGAGCGACGTGCGGTCCGTGTCGGCCGCGCTCCACTCCACCCGTACGGTCGTGACACCGCGGCCGGTCAGAGCCTGCTCGGCCGCGGGCACCCACGCGTGGGTGTTGTCCCCGGCCGGAACCACCAGGAGCCAGGTGCCGGAGAGTCGCTTCGTCGGCGCGATGGACAGAGGCTTCCAGGTGACGCGGTATCGCCAGGCGTCGACGGTGTTCTTCTGCCGGTTCTGGCGACGCCAGGTCGACAGGACCGGCAGTGCCGCTTCGAGCCACTCGGGCTCGACCTCGCCGTCGAAGTCGAGCGCGGCGGCCAGCGCGGCCGTGTCCTCGCGCTCGACGGCCTCCCAGAAGCGCGTCTCCTCGGGGGCAGCGGCGTGGGCGGCCGCCGACTCCATGGGCTCTGCGGCTTCGAGCCAGTAGCGCTGGTGCTGGAAGGCGTAGGTGGGGAGGTCGATGCGGCGGGGGTTGTGGCCCGCGTATACGCCGTTCCAGTCGAGTTCTGCGCCGTGGACGTGTGCGTGGGCGATGGCTTGGGTGAGGGTTTCGGTTTCGGGGCGGTTTTTGCGCAGGAGGGGGGTGAAGAGGGTGTTGTCGGTGTGGGGGAGGGTTTCCTGGGCCATGGCGGAGAGGGTTCCGTCGGGGCCGAGTTCCAGGTAGGTGGTGACGCCTTGGGTGGCGAGGTGGGTGATGCCGTCGGCGAAGCGGACTGCTTGGCGGACGTGGCGTGCCCAGTAGTCGGCGGTGCTGAGGTCTTCGGGTGTGGCGAGTTGGCCGGTGAGGTTGGAGACGACGGGGATGCGCGGTGTCGAGTAGGTCAGGCTGGCGGCGATGGTGTGGAACTCGTCGAGCATGGGTTCCATGCGGGGGGAGTGGAAGGCGTGGCTGACGCGGAGCTTTCGGACCTTGCGGTCCTGCTCCCGCCAGTACTCCAGCACCTCCACCACAGCGTTCTCGTCACCGGAAATCACGACGGACGAGGGTCCGTTGATCGCGGCGATGGCGATCTCGTGCTCCCGGCCTTCCAGCAGCGGCAGAATCTCCGGCTCGGTGGCCTGGATCGCGGCCATCGCTCCACCGGCGGGCAGGGCCTGCATGAGGCGGCCTCGTGCCGCGACGAGCTTGGCGGCGTCTTCGAGGGTGAAGACGCCTGCTGCGTGTGCGGCAGCCAGCTCGCCGACGGAGTGGCCGACGAGGAAGTCCGGGGTCAGTCCCCAGGCCTCGACGAGTCGGAAGAGTGCGACCTCGACCGCGAACAGCGCGGCCTGCGTGAATACCGTCTGGTCCAGCAGACCGGAGTCCGCGTCCTCCGTGCCGAACACGAGGTCCTTCAGTGGACGCTCGAGGTGCCCGTCAAAGAGCGCACAGACCTCGTCGAAGGCCTCCGCGAACACCGGATACGCCTCGTACAGCTCGCGGCCCATCCCGACCCGCTGGCTGCCCTGCCCCGTGAACAGGAACGCCAGCTTGCCGCCCGCGCTCGTGGCGGCCGAACCCTCCACAACCCCCGGAGCGACCCGCCCGGCAGCGACAGCTTCCAGCCCGGACAGCAGCTCCTCAGGGCTCGCGCCCGAGACCACCGCCCGGTGCTCGAACCGCGCCCGCGACACCGCAAGCGAGTAACCCACATCCGCTGGGCCGAGGCCCAGCCGCCCGGCGAGGAACGAGGCAAGGCGCTCGGACTGCGCCCGCAGCGCGGCCTCGGTCCTGCCCGAGACCACCCATGACACGGGGGCGTTCGCCTCGTGCGTCCCGGCGGGGGGCTCCTCCGCGGGAAGCTCGGCCGCCGCCTGCTCCAGGATGATGTGCGCGTTCGTACCGCTGATGCCGAACGAAGACACCGCGGCCCGCCGCGGACGCCCGGTCTCCGGCCACTCCCGCGCCTCGGTCAGCAGCGACACCGCCCCCGCCGACCAGTCGACCTTGGTGGAGGGGTTGTCGATGTGCAGAGTCTTCGGCATGACGCCGTTGCGCAACGCCATCACCATTTTGATGATGCCGCCGGCGCCCGCGGCGGCCTGCGTGTGACCGACGTTGGACTTGAAGGAGCCGATCCACAGCGGCTGGTCGGCCGGGCGTTCCTGGCCGTAGGTGTTGATGAGTGCCTGGGCCTCGATGGGGTCACCGAGCGTGGTGCCCGTGCCGTGTGCCTCGACGACGTCGATCTGGTCGGAGGAGAGCTGGGCATTGTCGAGCGCCTGGCGGATGACGCGCTGCTGGGAGGGGCCGTTGGGCGCGGTGAGGCCGCTGCTCGCGCCGTCCTGGTTGACGGCGGAGCCGCGTACGACTGCGAGCACCTTGTGGCCGTTGCGCTCGGCGTCCGACAGCCGCTCGACGAGGAGCATGCCCACGCCCTCGGCGAAGCCGGCACCGTCCGCCAGGTCGGAGAAGGCCTTGCAGCGGCCGTCGGGCGAGAGGCCGCCCTGGCGGGCGAGGTCGATGAAGGCCTCGGGGGTCGACATGACCGTGGTGCCACCGGCGAGGGCCATGGTGCACTCGCCGTTGCGCAGCGCCTGGACGGCCAGGTGCAGTGTCACCAGCGAGGAGGAGCATGCAGTGTCGACGGACACGGCCGGGCCTTCGAGACCGAGGGTGTAAGAGATGCGTCCCGAGGTGACGCTGTATGCGTTGCCGGTGCTGAGATATCCCTCGACGCCATCGGGGATTCGGTCGAGCCGGGTGGCGTAGTCCTGGTACATCACGCCCGCGAATACACCGGTCTTGCTGCCGCGCATCGCGTGCGGGTCAATTCCGGCGTGCTCGAAGGCTTCCCAGGCGACTTCCAGCAGCAGTCGCTGCTGCGGGTCCATGGCCAGCGCCTCGCGCGGGGAAATTCCAAAGAACGCGGGGTCGAACTGCGCGGCGTCGTAAAGGAATCCGCTCTCGCGGTTGTAGAAAGTGCCCGGCTTTTCGCGGTCGGGGCTGTAGAGCCGCTCGATGTCCCAGCCGCGGTCGGTGGGAAGGTCGGACACGGCGTCCCGGCCGTCGGCGACCATCTGCCACAACTCCTCCGGGGAGTTGGCACCACCCGGATAACGGCAGCTCATGCCCACGATCGCAATGGGCTCGTGCGCCCGCGAGTCAGCCTCGCTCAACAGCTGCCTCGTCTGCTGCAGATCGGCCATTACCCGCTTGAGGTAGTCGCGAAGCTTCTGCTCATTCTGCATCTAAAGCAACCTCTTGAGGACGGACAGCACATTGGCACCTGGGCAATACATGAGATCGCGCCGCACGCGAAACCCCGGCGGAAGCCTTTTTGCGACGTGACTCCCCGGCTGGGAGACCCATTCGGCGATGCCTCGAACCGGCTAGGGATGAGCACGGCGACACACCGACATGACTTCACATACGACGCTAGGAGATAGCCACCCGACGCGGCACCCCTAACCTTCCCTAAGCGCCCCCCTACGCCCCCCAGGGCCGGCCACACTCCTTTGGGGAGGTGACCGGCCCTGGGGGCGGAGGGAATTGCTTTGGTCAGGACAGACCGAGCTCCTGATCGATCATGGCGAACATCTCGTCGTCGCTCGCCGATGTGAGGTCCGTGGCCACGGTCGCCGCGCCGCCGCCCACGACGACCGAGCGGCCGAGCGTGGCCAGCAGAGCCTGGAGCCGGTTGACGACCTTGTCGCGGTCCTCGTCGGACAGATCGGCGGCGGAGACTGTGGCCTCGAGACGGCCGAGATCGGCATGGACGGGGGTGGCTCCCGGACCCGCGGCATCGGCGGAGAACTGGGTGCCGAGATACTTCGCCACCGCGCCCGCCGACGGGTAGTCGAAGATCAGAGTCGCGGGCAGCCGCAGACCGGTTGCGCCATTGAGCCGGTTGCGCAGCTCCAGGGCGGTCAGCGAGTCGACGCCGAGGTCCAGGAAGCCGCGGCCCGGCTCGACCTGCCTGCTCCCGCTGAAGCCCAGCACCTTGGCGACGTTCAACTGCACCAGTTCCAGCAGCACTTCGGCCTGCTTCTCATCGGCGAGCCCCGAGAGCCGCTGCGCGAGCGAACTGCCCTGCGGTTCCGCGTCCGCCGCGGCCGACGCCGCACGCCGCACCGGGACCTTGACCAGCCGGTCGAGCAGAGCGGTGAGTTCACCGGACGAGGCCTGGGCACGCAGGCGGGGGAAGTCCAGCCGTACGGGTACGGAGACGGCCTCCCCGGTGGCCAGCGCGGCGTCGAACAGCGCCAGCCCCTCGGTGGAGGAGATCGTGGCCAGGCCCGAGCCGGTGATTCGCTGTACGTCGCCGGCAGCGAGGTTCGCGGTCAGGTCACTGCGCTGCTCCCACAGACCCCAGGCCAGTGAGTGGGCGGTGAGGCCCGCGGCCCTGCGGTGCCGCGCGAGAGCGTCGAGGAACACGTTCGCCGCGGCGTAGTTCGCCTGACCGGGGCCGCCGAAGACGCCCGCGGCCGAGGAGAAGAGCACGAACGCGGCCAGCTCGAGGCCCTGTGTCAGCAGATGCAGGTTGACCGCCGCGTCGACCTTCGGCCGCATGACCGCTTCGAGACGTTCGGGGGTGAGCGATCCGACTACACCGTCGTCGAGCGTGCCCGCCGTATGGACAACGGCGGTCAGCGGACGGTCCGCGGGTACGGCGGCCAGCAGGGCCGCCAGAGCCTCCCGGTCCGCGGCGTCGCACGCGGCGACAGTCGCCTCGGCCCCGAGCCCGGCGAGCTCGGCCACCAGCTCGGTGACACCCGCGGCCTCGGTCCCGCGGCGACTTGCCAGCAGCAGATGGCGGGCGCCGTACTCGGTCACCAGATGACGCGCCATCAGCGCGCCGAGCGTGCCGGTACCACCGGTGATCAGTACCGTGCCCTCGGGATTGAGCTTCGGGCGCGCAGGCTCGGCAGGTTCCTCGGTCCTGGCGAGTTTCGGCACATACAGAGCGTCGCCACGCAGGGCGAGCTCGGGCTCCTTCGAGACGGCCGCCGCCGACAACACGTCACGCGTCACGGTGTCCGCGCCGGCCGGGTCGAGGTCGAGGAGGACGAACTGCCCCGGGTTCTCGGCCTCCGCCGAGCGGACCAGACCCCATAGGGGTGCGTGCACAAGGTCGGTGGGTGCTGCGTCAGCATGCCCAGCCGTAGCGCTCCGGGTGATCAGGACGAGCCGCGACCCGCCGAACCGCTCGTCGGCCAGCCACGCCCGTACGGTCTCCAGCGCCCGTACAGAAGCGGCGCGAGCCCCCTCCGCCAGACCCGTGAGGTCCTCTGCGGCGACCGGCGCGAAGGGCAGGAAGACGATCTCCGGCACGGGCGCGCCCGCATCGACGGCAGCGGCGAGATCGGCGAGGTCCGGATGGATCGCCAACTCTGCCGCGCCGACGCCGGCGCTCTTCAGTGCGCCGTGCAGGCCGAACCTGTCGCCTCCCAAGGCTGCCCACTGCCCGCCGGCGGACGCGGTCGGTGCCGCCGGAACACTCGGGGCCTTCACCCAGTCGACGTGGAACAACGACTCGTGCCACGCGCCCCCCGCCGAAGACAACTGCCGTGCTGATACGGGACGCGTCGCCAGGCCCGCCACGGAGACGACGGGGGCGCCGGTGGTGTCGGCGGCCGCCAGCGTGATCCGCCGGTCGCTGTCGACACTGAGCCGTACACGCAGATGGGAGGCGCCCTCGGCGTGGAAGCTGACGCCGGCCCACGAGAACGGGAGCCGCACCTCGGCTTCGTCACCCCCGCCGCCGTTCTGCGCGGCGTGGTTGGCGCCGACGATGACGGCGTGCAACGCGGCGTCGAGGAGCGCGGGATGCACGGCGAACCCGTCGGTGCCGGTGCCCGAGGCCAGCTCCACCTCGGCGAAGATCTCCTCGCCGCGCACCCAGACCGAGCGCAGGCACTGGAAGGTGGGCCCGTACTCGTAGCCCTGCTCGATCAGCCCCTCGTACAGGCCGTCGAGCACGACCTCCTCGCCCCCGGCCGGCGGCCAGGACATCAGGTCGGCATCCACGGTCGCCACGGTCGGGGCGAGCGCGCCCACAGCATGTGGCGTCCACGGCTCGTCGACGGCGTTGTCCGGGCGTGAGTAGATACCGACCGTGCGGCGTTGCGACGAGTCGGGGGCGCCCACGACGACCTGCAACTGGAGCGCCCCCGCCTCCGGCAGCACGAGCGGAGCCTGAATCGTCAGCTCTTCGACCTGGCCGTAACCCACCTGGTCGCCGGCGTGGATCGCGAGCTCGACCAGTCCGGTGCCGGGCAGGAGAACGGTGCCCATGACGGCGTGGTCGGCCAGCCACGGGTGCGTACGGAGGGAGACCCGGCCGGTGAGCAGCAAGCTGTCGGAGTCGGCAGGGGCGACGGCGGCTCCGAGCAGTGCGTGTTCGCTCTGTACGAGGCCCAGGCCGACGGCGTCATGAGCGGAGGCGGGGCCTTCGAGCCAGTAGTGGGCGTGTTGGAAGGCGTAGGTGGGGAGGTCGATGCGGCGGGGGTTGTGGCCTGTGAATACGCCGTTCCAGTCGAGTTCTGCGCCGTGTACGTGTGCGTGGGCGATGGCTTGGGTGAGGGTGTCGGTTTCGGGGCGGTTTTTGCGCAGGAGGGGGGTGAAGAGGGTGTTGTCGGTGTGGGGGAGGGTTTCCTGGGCCATGGCGGAGAGGGTTCCGTCGGGGCCCAGCTCGATGAAGGTGGTGACGCCTTGGGTGGCGAGGTGGGTGATGCCGTCGGCGAAGCGGACTGCTTGGCGGACGTGGCGTACCCAGTAGTCGGCGGTGCTGAGGTCTTCGGGTGTGGCGAGCCGGCCGGTGAGGTTGGAGACGACCGGGATGCGCGGTGTCGAGTAGGTCAGGCTTGCGGCGATGGTGTGGAACTCGTCGAGCATGGGTTCCATGCGGGGGGAGTGGAAGGCGTGGCTGACGCGGAGCTTTCGGACCTTGCGGTCCTGCTCCCGCCAGTACTCCAGCACCTCCACCACAGCGTTCTCGTCACCGGAGACAACGACGGACGAGGGTCCGTTGATCGCGGCGATGGCGATCTCGTGCTCCCGGCCTTCCAGCAGCGGCAGAATCTCCGGCTCGGTGGCCTGGATCGCGGCCATCGCTCCGCCGGCCGGGAGGGCCTGCATGAGGCGGCCTCGTGCAGCCACCAGCTTGGTGGCGTCTTCGAGGGTGAAGACGCCTGCTGCGTGTGCGGCAGCGAGTTCGCCGACGGAGTGGCCGACGAGGAAGTCGGCAGTGAGGCCCCAGGCCTCGACGAGTCGGAAGAGTGCGACTTCGATCGCGAACAGTGCGGCCTGGGTGAATACCGTCTGGTCGAGCAGGCCGGAGTCTGCGTCCTCCGTGTCGAAGACGAGGTCCTTCAGTGGACGCTCGAGGTGCCCGTCAAAGTGCGCACAGACTTCGTCGAAGGCCTCCGCGAAGACGGGGTAGGTCTCGTACAGCTCGCGGCCCATCCCGGTCCGCTGGCTGCCCTGTCCCGTGAACAGGAACGCCAGCCGGCCACGGCCTATGCTCCCGGCAGTCACCGCACCCGACAGATCGCCGGTGGCCAACGCCCGTACACCCGCGAGGAGTTCAGTCCGGTCAGTGCCGGTGACGACGGCCCGGTGCTCGAACCGCGCCCGCGACACCGCAAGCGAGTAACCCACATCCGCCAGACCCAGCTCGGAGCCCTCGACGAAGGAGTACAGCCGCTGGGCCTGCGCCCGCAGCGCGTCCTCGGACTTGCCGGAGAGCACCCACGGAACGACCCCACCGACAACAGGAACCTCAGAAGTCGGCTCGGCCTCGACGGCCGGCGCCTGCTCCAGGATCACATGTGCATTCGTACCGCTGAGGCCGAACGACGAGACGCCTGCCCGGCGCGGACGCCCGACCTCGGGCCACTCCCGTGCCTCGGTCAGCAGCTGGACATCGCCCGCCGACCAATCGATCTTTCGCGAAGGCTCGTCGACATGAAGGGTCTTGGGCATGATGCCGTTGCGCAGTGCCATGACCATCTTGATGACGCTGACGACGCCCGCGGCGGCCTGCGTATGGCCAAGGTTGGACTTGATCGAGCCGAGCCACAGCGGCTCCGCCCCCTCGCGCCCCTGGCCATAAGTGGCGATGAGGGCCTGCGCCTCGATGGGATCGCCGAGCGTGGTCCCGGTGCCGTGCGCCTCGACCACGTCGACTTCCGCGGTCGTCAGCCGGGCGTCCGCAAGAGCCTGGCGGATCATGCGCTGCTGGGAAGGGCCGTTGGGGGCGGTGAGGCCGTTGGACGCACCGTCCTGGTTGACGGCAGAACCGCGCATCACGGCAAGGATGTTGTGGCCGTTGCGCTGCGCGTCCGAAAGCCGCTCCAGGAGAAGCATTCCCACGCCCTCGCCCCAGATCGTGCCGTCCGCGGCATCGGCGAACGCCTTGATACGGCCATCCGTCGCGAGTCCGCGCTGCCGGGCGAAGTCGGTGAAGGAGATGGGGGTCGCCTGGACCTGGGCCCCGCCGGCGAGCGCGAGCGTGCAGTCGCCGCGCCGCAGCGCCTGTGCGGCGAGATGCAGCGAAACCAGGGACGACGAGCACGCCGTGTCCAGCGTGATCGCGGGCCCCTGGAGGCCGAGGCTGTAGGCGATTCGGCCCGAGGCGACGCTGTTGACATTTCCGTTGGAAAGGAACGGCTCGATATCGGCCGGTACGGTCGGGAGAATACAGCCGTATTCGTTGTGGATCATCCCCAGATACACGCCGGTCGAACTGCCCTTGAGCGAGTTGGGGTCGATCCCCGCACGCTCGAAGACCTCCCACGACGTCTCAAGGACGAGCCGCTGCTGGGGGTCCATCGCGACGGCCTCGCGCGGCGATATTCCGAAGAACGCGGGGTCGAATGCGTCGGCGTCCTCGATGAAACCGCCTTGGTGCACGTACGTCGTGCCGGGGCGGTCGGGGTCCGGGTCGTACAGCGAATCCAGTTCCCAGCCGCGGCCCTTGGGAAAATCGGAGATCGCGTCGACCCCGTCCGCCACCAGCTGCCACAGGTCCTCGGGTGAGGTCACTCCGCCGGGGAAGCGGCAGGCCATACCCACGATCGCGACCGGCTCGTGCTCCGCTTCCTCGACCTCGACCAGGCGATGACGAGTTCGGCGCAGCTCGGCCGTCACGAACTTGAGATTTTCCAGAAGTTTCTCGTCCTGCACCATCACATATCACCTATCGAAGTCAAATACTGTGCGAGAGCTGGAGAGGCCGGGACTGATAATTCAGTGCATCCCGGCACGGGATGAATTCTCAAGCCTTGCCGAATTCCCGCTGGATAATGGCCAACATCTCGTCGGCCGTCGCCGATTCAAGATCGTCACTGCCGTCGTCCGCCCCGGTCGTGGCGCTCTGGATTTCGTTCCACTTGGAAAGCAGGCCCTGCAGCCGATCCGTGATACTCACTGCCCGGTCGTCCTCGTTGCCTTCGTCACTGTCAAGTGCGACGCGGGACATCGCGGACTCCACACGGTCCAGCTCGGACAGCACCGAGCCGACGGGCGCGGCATGGGCCGGGTCTGTGGTGCTGCCGACCACCTCGGCGCACAGGTACTGCGCCAGATCCAGCGGGGTGGGGTAGTCGAAAACCAAAGTGGCCGGGAGACGGAGTTCGCTGCTCGCGCTGATGTGGGAATTCAGGCGGTTGCGCAGCTCGACTGCGGTCAGTGAGTCGAAGCCCAGTTCCTTGAAGCTCCGTTCGGCCTCGATCGAGCCCGCGCCCGAATGCCCGAGTACCGCGGCCACATTCGACACCACCAGTTCGAGGACGCTCCTCAACTGCTCGGCGGGCGAAAGTCCGGCGAGGCGATCAGCCAAAGACGGAGCCTTCGCTTCGGCGTCGACACCCGCGTTCGCGTGTGCCACCCGCCGCGCCGGGATGCGTACGAGCTTCCGCAGGATCGCGAACTCCGCACTGTCGTCCGCCTGCACCCGGGCAGGCTGCAGACCCATCGGAGAAACCACCGCGTACCCCGATTCGCGTGCTGTGTCGAGGAGTTGGAGGGCGAGTTGGGTGGGGAGGGGGGTCATGCCGGAGCGGTGGATGCGTTCGATGTCTGCGGTGGTGAGGTGTCCGGTGATTCCGCTGCGCTGCTCCCACAGGCCCCATTGGAGGGAGGTTGCGGGGAGGCCGAGCGAGCGGCGGTGGTGGGCGAGTGCGTCGAGGAAGGTGTTGGCGGCGGCGTAGTTGCCCTGTCCCGGGTCGCCGAAGAGGCCGGCTGAGGAGGAGAAGAGGACGAAGGCGGAGAGGTCGAGGTCCTTCGTCAGCTCATGCAGGTTGAGGGCCGCGTCGACTTTGGGTCGCAGGACGGCGTCGGTGCGCTCGGGGGTGAGGGACGCGACGAGGCCGTCGTCGAGGACGCCGGCGGTGTGGATGACGGCGGTGAGGGGGCGCTCGAGGGGGATGGCGGCGAGGAGGGTCGCGAGGGCTTCGCGGTCGGCTGCGTCGCAGGCGGCGAACTCGACGTTGTCCGCGCCGAGTTCGATCAGCTCGGCGGCGAGGTCGTGCGTGCCGTCCGCGTTCTGCCCGCGACGGCTGGTGAGGATGAGGTTGCGTACGCCGTGCTCGGTGACGAGATGGCGGGCAACGAGGCCGCCCAGAGTTCCTGCACCGGTGATCAGCGCGGTGCCGTCCGGGTTGGGCGCGGCGGTGTCGCTGTCGTCGGTGTTCTTGGCGACTCGGGTCAGCCGCGGTACGTATACGGACCCTTCCCGCAGGGCGGCCTGCGGCTCGCCGACGCGAAGTACCGGCCACAGGGCCGCGAGCTCTGCGGATTCGTCGGTGTCGAGGAGGACGAAACGGTCGGGGTTCTCGGCTTGTGCGGAGCGTACGAGGCCCCAGATGGGTGCGTTGGCCAGGTCGGTGACGTCTTCACCCGGCCGGGCGGCGACCGCACCGCGCGTGACGAAGACGAGGTGGGACTCGGCGAAGCGGTCTTCTGCCAGCCAGCCCTGGACGAGGGCGAGCGCGTGGTGTGTGGCCTGGTGTGCGCCGACAGCCGTGTCCCCGTCGTCGTATCCCGCGAGGGGAGCGAAGACGATCTCGGGGATCGTGTCGGCGGCGCCGAGTTCGGCCAGGTTCGCGAACACCGGGCCGCCGTCGGTGAAGGTATCCGGCTCGCCCAGTACAGCCCATGTACTCGGGCTCGCCGATGGGAGGGACAGCTCCGGCAGCCATTCCACCTGGAAGAGAGAGTCGTGGAACGGGCTGTGTCCGATGCTGAGTTCGTCGGTGGTGGGCCGGCGCCAGGTGATGGATTGTGCGGTGAGGACGGGTGTTCCCGTTTCGTCGGCGGCCGCGATCGAGCCGTCGGCGGGGGAGAGCTTCACACGCAGAGTTGAGGCGCCGGAGGCGTGGAGGGATACACCGTTCCAGCAGGAGGTGATGCGTGGCTGGTCGGTCTGGTTCAGGGGGAGTGCGTGCAGGGCTGCGTCGAGGAGTGCGGGGTGGAGGCTGAAGCCGTAGCCGTAGCCGTAGCCGTCGGTGGCGGTGTCTTCGGGGAGTGTGACCTCGGCGTAGATGTCGGTGTCGAGTCGCCAGGCGGCGCGCAGGCCCTGGAAGGCGGGGCCATATGCCAAATCGGCTTGCGCGAGACGCTCGTAGATCTCATTCACGTCGATCGAAGCGGCACCTTGCGGCGGCCACACTGACAAGTCGAAGTCCACGCCGGACGTGTCATTAGTGAGCAGGCCCTCGGCGTTCTTCGACCATGGCGTGTCGGCTTCGGCGCTGTCGAGGCGCGAGTGGATTGCCACCGGTCGGCGTCCCTGATCATCGGCGGCGTCGACGGCCAGTCGCAGCACCACTCCGCCCTGCTCGGGGAGGACCAGCGGGGCATGGAGCGTCAACTCCTGGACGTGGCCGCAACCGATCCGGTCACCGGCGTGGATCGCGAGCTCGACCAGCGCCGGGCTCGGCACCACTGCCGAACCCATGACGGTGTGGTCGGCCAGCCACGGGTGCGACTGGAGGGAAAGCCGGCCCGTCAGCAGCACTCCCCCCGTGTCGGGGAGGATCGCGGCCGCGCCGAGCAGCGGGTGCTCTGTCTCGTCCAGCCCGAGGCTGGTGGCATCACCGGCTGCGGCTGTGGCCCGCAGCCAGTAGTGCTGGTGTTGGAAGGCGTAGGTCGGCAGCTCCACACGTTGCCCACCACGGCCCGCGTATACGCCGTTCCAGTCGAGTTCTGCGCCGTGGACGTGTGCGTGGGCGATGGCTTGGGTGAGGGTGTCGGTTTCGGGGCGGTTTTTGCGCAGGAGGGGGGTGAAGAGGGTGTTGTCGGTGTGGGGGAGGGTTTCCTGGGCCATGGCGGAGAGGGTTCCGTCGGGGCCCAGCTCGATGAAGGTGGTGACGCCTTGGGTGGCGAGGTGGGTGATGCCGTCGGCGAAGCGGACTGCTTGGCGGACGTGGCGTACCCAGTAGTCGGCGGTGCTGAGGTCTTCGGGTGTGGCGAGCTGGCCGGTGAGGTTGGAGACGACCGGGATGCGCGGGGTTCCGTAGGAGATTCCTGCGGCGATGGTGCGGAACTCATCCAGCATGGGTTCCATGCGGGGGGAGTGGAAGGCGTGGCTGACGCGGAGCTGGTGGACCTTGCGGTCCTGCTCCCGCCAGTACTCCAGCACCTCCACCACAGCGTTCTCGTCACCGGAGACAACGACGGACGAGGGTCCGTTGATCGCGGCGATGGCGATCTCCGTCTCGCGGCCCTCAATCGTCGCCAGGATTTCGGCTTCGGTGGCCTGGATCGCGGCCATGGCTCCACCGGCGGGCAGGGCCTGCATGAGGCGGCCTCGTGCCGCGACGAGCTTGGTGGCGTCTTCGAGGGTGAAGACGCCTGCTGCGTGTGCGGCAGCCAGTTCGCCGACGGAGTGGCCGACGAGGAAGTCCGGGGTCAGTCCCCAGGCCTCGACGAGTCGGAAGAGTGCGACTTCGACCGCGAACAGTGCGGCCTGCGTGAATACCGTCTGGTCGAGCAGACCGGAGTCCACGTCCTCCGTGTCGAAGACGAGGTCCTTCAGCGGGCGCTCGAGGTGCCTGTCAAAGTGCGCACAGACTTCGTCGAAGGCCTCCGCGAAGACGGGGTAGGTCTCGTAAAGCTCGCGGCCCATCCCGGTCCGCTGGCTGCCCTGCCCCGTGAACAGGAACGCAACCCGCCCACGACTCACGCTCCCCGCGCTCACCTCACCGGCAGCAACAGCCCGCAGCTCAGCCAGCAGTTCCTCACGGCTCGCACCTGAGACGACCGCCCGGTGCTCGAACCTCCCCCGCGACACCGCAAGCGAGTAACCCACATCCGCCAGACCCAGCTCAGGCTTCTCCTCCACGAACGAGAGCAGCCGCTCCGCCTGCGCCCGCAATGCGCCCTCGGTCTTACCCGAGAGCACCCACGGAACGGCCCCACCGACAACCGGCGTCTCAGTAGCCCCGACGTCCACCACCGGCGCCTGCTCCAGCACCACATGCGCATTCGTGCCGCTCATACCGAACGACGACACCGCTGCCCGCCGCGGCCTGTCGGCCTGTGGCCACTTCCGTGCCTCGGTCAGCAGCTGGACATCGCCCGCCGACCAGTCCACCTCCGGTGCCGGCTCGTCGACGTGCAGGGTCTTCGGCAGCAGGCCCTCCCGCATCGCGATGACCATCTTGATGATGCCCGCGATGCCCGAGGCTGCCTGGCTGTGGCCGATGTTGGACTTGATCGAGCCAAGCCACAACGGCTCCCCGCCCTCGCGCCCCTGGCCGTATGTGGCGATCAGCGCCTGCGCCTCGATCGGGTCACCGAGCCGCGTACCCGTACCGTGCGCCTCGACCGCATCCACGTCATTTGTCGACAGACCTGCGTTGCTCAGCGCCCGTCGGATGACGCGCTGCTGAGCAGGGCCGTTGGGTGCCGTCAGACCGTTCGACGCGCCGTCCTGGTTCAGGGCCGTACCTCTGATCACGGCGAGCACCTGGTGGCCGTTGCGGCGGGCGCCCGAGAGGCGTTCGACGAGGAGCATGCCCACACCCTCCGCCCAGCCGGTGCCGTCGGCCGCGCCCGCGAAGGGCTTGCATCGGCCGTTGGGTGCGAGGCCGCGCTGCCGCGAGAACTCGACGAAGGTGTCCGGCGTCGACATGACCGTGACGCCGCCGGCCAGCGCCAGCGAGCACTCTCCCCGACGCAGCGACTGAACTGCCAGATGCAGGGCCACCAGCGAGGACGAGCACGCCGTGTCCACCGAAACGGCGGGACCCTCGAGACCCAGCACGTACGAGACACGCCCGGAGGCGACACTGCCCGAGTTGCCGGTGCTGAGATAGCCCTCCAGGCCTTCGACGGACTTGGTGAACTCGGAGTAGTAGTCCGAGCTCATCACGCCGGCGAACATGCCCGTCTGGCTGCCGCGCATCGCGTCGGGGTCGATACCGGCGCGCTCGAGCGCCTCCCAGGATGCTTCGAGCAACAGCCGCTGCTGCGGGTCCATCGCCAGCGCCTCACGCGGCGAGATCCCGAAGAACGCGGGATCGAAGTCGCCCGCCTCGTAAAGGAATCCGCCCTCACGCGAGACGATCTTGCCGGGCTTGTCCGGGTCCGGGTCGTAGAGGCCCTCGGTGTCCCAGCCGCGGTCCGTCGGAAACCCGGAGATCGCGTCGACTCCGTCCGACACCAACTGCCAGAGATCCTCGGGCGAGGCGACCCCGCCCGGGTAGCGGCAGGCCATGCCGACGATCGCGATCGGCTCCGTCGCTGCACCGACGAGCTGCCGGTTCTGCTGCTTGAGGCTCTCGGCTTCCTTGATCGACGCACGCAGCGCCTCGACGAGTTGTGCCTGGGACGTTGTCATCAAGAGCTCCACAGATCAGACATCACGAGTCGGCGTTTCCGAGCGCCATACGGATCAGGTGTTCGGTGTCCATCGCGTCGATATCGTCGATCGCGTCGGTTCGGTCGGTTTCCTCGGGCGCGGGGTTCGCACCGCCCATACCGGCCAGGTCCATCAGGAGATCCAGCACGCCGGCCTCGCGGAAGCGAGCCAGCGGAACAGCTGCGAGCGCGGAGCGGATCCGGACTTCCTCGGGATCGGCGCCGGCGTCGGGCCCGTCGCTGTCCGGCACCAGCTGGGCACGCAGATAACCGGTGAGCGCGAGCGGCGTCGGGTAGTCGAAGACGAGAGTGGCCGGAAGCCGGAGCCCGGTCTCGCCGTTGAGGCGATTGCGCAGTTCGACGGCGGTCAGCGAGTCGAAGCCCAACTCCTTGAAGGCCCGGCCCGGTTCGAGCCCGCCCCCGCCCCCGCCGCTGTGGCCGAGGACCGCGGCGACATGGGTACGCACGGCCTCCAGCAGCAGCGCGTTCTGCTCCTCGCCGGTGAGCCCGGCGAGTCGGTCGGCGAGTGCAGCCTTGCCCGCAGCGGAAGCGCCGGCCGCGGCCGCGCGCCGGCCGGGCCCACGGCGCAACCCACGCAGCAGTGCGTCGTCCGAGCCGCCTTCGTGGGCGAGCAGCGTCCCGAGATCCAGGCGCATCGGGGAGACCACGGGACGGCCGGACTCGCGGGCCACGTCGAACAGCGACATGCCCAGCTCCGAGGAGATCGGCAGCATGCCGCCGCGCTCCATGCGCTGTACGTCGGCCGCCGTGAGGTGGCCGGTGATGCCACTGCGTTGCCCCCAGAAACCCCACTGGAGCGAGGTGCCGGCGAGTCCGATGGCCCGCCGGTGCTGCGCCAAGGCGTCGAGGAAGGTATTGCCCGCGACGTAGTTGGCCTGGCCTGCCTCGCCGAAGAGACTGGCGGCGGAGGAGAAGAGGACGAAGGCGGACAGGCCCAGGTCCTTCGTCAGCTCGTGGAGGTTGAGCACGGCGTCGATCTTCGGACGCAGTACCCGGCCGAGCCGCTCCCGCGTGAGCGAGCCGACCGTGGCATCGTCGATCACGCCGGCGGTGTGCACGACTGCGGTGAGCGGGTGCTCCGCCGGGACGGACTTCACGAGCGTCGTCAGCGCCGAGAAGTCCGTGACATCGCACGAGGCGATCTCCACCTGTGCGCCAAGACCCTTGAGCTCGGCGGCCAACTCCGGTGCGCCCTCGGCATCGAGGCCACGGCGGCTGGTGAGGATGAGGTTGCGTACGCCGTGCTCGGCCACCAGGTGGCGCGCCACCAGTGCTCCGAGCGTGCCGGTGCCGCCGGTGATCAGCGCGGTGCCGGCACGGTCCAGCTCGACAGAGGCTGTTGTGGTCACCCCGGCGACGGGGACGCGGGCCAGACGACGTGCGGACACCTGGGCGCCCCGTACGGCCAGCTCGGGTTCGCCGGAGGCGACGGCCGTCGCGAGCAGCTCGGCGGTGAGCTCGTCACTTCGTACGTCCAGGAGCACGAGCCGGTCCGGGTTCTCGGTCTGCGCCGAGCGGATCAGCCCCCAAACGGCGGCGTTCTCCAGGTCCAGCACATCTTCGTCGGGCCCTGTGGCGGCCGCACCCTGGGTCACGAGTACCAGACGCGAGTCGGCGAACCGCTCGTCGGCCAGCCACTCCTGCGCCAGGTCGAGCGTCCGGTACAGCGCGGCGTGCGCTGCCTGCGCGAGATCCTGTGCGTCGCCCTGCGCTGCGGAACTGCTCGATACGGGCGTGGAGCTCAGGGGCGCGAACACCAGCTGCGGTACGGATCCCTCCCGGGACAGCTCGCTCAAATCCGCGTACCACGCCGCGCCGTCGAAAGGCAGCCCCAGGGTGTCGCCCCCGAGTACGGCCCACCCGGTGGCGACGTCCGGCGCGACGGTGCTGGATGTGCCGAGCGCCAACGGCGTCCACTCGGAATGGAACAGCGCCTCATGGAATCCGGCGCGGGCCGCGGAAAGCTCGTCGCCCGTCACCGGCTGCAGCTCGAGCGCGGCAACCGTCGCCACGGGCGATCCGGTGCGATCCGCGATCTGTACGGCCAGGCTCTCAGTGATGCGTACGCGCAGCAGGGAAGCACCCGTTGCGTGGAGCGTGACGCCGCTCCACGCGGTCGGCAGGGAGATCCGGCCGCTCTCGTCGCCGAACGCGTCGAGTGCGTCGAGATGCAGCGTGTGCAGGGCGGCGTCGAGGAGTGCGGGGTGGAGACCGTAGCCGTCGGTCGCAGTGCCTTCGGGCAGTGCCACTTCGGCGTAGATGTCGTTGTCGAGTCGCCAGGCATTACGCAGGCCTTGGAAGACCGGGCCGTAGCCGGCACCGATGCTCTCCAGGTCGTCGTAGACGCCGTCGAGTTCGATCTCTGTTGCGCCCTTGGGCGGCCACACCGACAGATCGAAGTCGCCGCCGGACATGGCGTCCGTGAGCAGGCCCTCGGCATGCCGTGTCCAGGGCGTTTCCGCGTCGGCGTCCTCGAGCCGCGAGTAGATCGCCACACGTCGGTGACCGCTCTCGTCGGCGGCCTCCACCGTCACTCGGATGGCGCTTCCGCCGCGCTGGGGGAGCACGAGCGGGGTCTGGATCGTCAGTTCTTCGAGGGTGCTGCATCCGGCCTGGTCGCCTGCGTGGATCGCGAGCTCGACGAGGACGGACCCGGGCAGCAGTGCCGATCCGAGCACCACATGATCGGCCAGCCACGGGTGCGACTGGAGGGACAGGCGGCCGGTGAGGACGGTGGTGTCCGACTCGGGGAGGGCGATGGTGGCGCCGAGCAGCGGGTGGGTGTTGGCGGACTGGCCAAGTCCGGCGGCGTCGCCGGTGGGTGAGATCGACTCGAGCCAGTAGCGGTCGTGTTGGAAGGCGTAGGTCGGCAGCTCCACACGTTGCCCACCACGGCCCGCGTATACGCCGTCCCAGTCCAGCTCTGTACCGCGTACGTGTGCGTGGGCGATGGCTTGGGTGAGGGTTTCGGTTTCGGGGCGGTTTTTGCGCAGGAGGGGGGTGAAGAGGGTGTTGTCGGTGTGGGGGAGGGTTTCCTGGGCCATGGCGGAGAGGGTTCCGTCGGGGCCGAGTTCCAGGTAGGTGGTGACGCCTTGGGTGGCGAGGTGGGTGATGCCGTCGGCGAAGCGGACTGCTTGGCGGACGTGGCGTGCCCAGTAGTCGGCGGTGCTGAGGTCTTCGGGTGTGGCGAGTTGGCCGGTGAGGTTGGAGACGACGGGGATGCGCGGTGTCGAGTAGGTCAGGCTGGCGGCGATGGTGTGGAACTCGTCGAGCATGGGTTCCATGCGGGGGGAGTGGAAGGCGTGGCTGACGCGGAGCTTTCGGACCTTGCGGTCCTGCTCCCGCCAGTACTCCAGCACCTCCACCACGGCGCTCTCGTCACCGGAAATCACGACGGACGAGGGTCCGTTGATCGCGGCGATGGCGATCTCGTGCTCCCGGCCTTCCAGCAGCGGCAGAATCTCCGGCTCGGTGGCCTGGATCGCGGCCATCGCTCCACCGGCAGGGAGGGCCTGCATGAGGCGGCCTCGTGCCGCGACGAGCTTGGCGGCGTCTTCGAGGGTGAAGACGCCTGCTGCGTGTGCGGCAGCCAGCTCGCCGACGGAGTGGCCGACGAGGAAGTCCGGGGTCAGTCCCCAGGCCTCGACGAGTCGGAAGAGTGCGACCTCGACCGCGAACAGCGCGGCCTGCGTGAATACCGTCTGGTCCAGCAGACCGGAGTCCGCGTCCTCCGTGCCGAACACGAGGTCCTTCAGTGGACGCTCGAGGTGCCCGTCAAAGAGCGCACAGACCTCGTCGAAGGCCTCCGCGAACACCGGATACGCCTCGTACAGCTCCCGGCCCATCCCGACCCGCTGGCTGCCCTGTCCGGTGAACAGGAACGCGACCCGGCCGCGGTTCACGCTGCCAGTGGTCAGTACGCCGGACGGTTCGTCGCTGGCCAATGCCTTCAGTCCGGCGAGGAGTTCAGTCCGGTCAGTGCCGGTGACGACGGCCCGGTGCTCGAACCGCGCCCGCGACACGGCAAGCGAGTAGCCCACATCGGCGAGACCCAGCTCAGCGTTCTCGTCCACGAAGGAGTACAGCCGCTGGGCCTGCGCCCGCAGTGCATCTTCAGTCTTGCCCGACAGCACCCACGGAACGACCCCACCGACAACAGGAACCTCAGAAGTCGGCTCGGCTTCGACGGCCGGCGCCTGCTCCAGGATTACGTGTGCATTCGTGCCGCCGATGCCGAAGGACGAGACGCCTGCTCGGCGCGGACGTCCGACCTCGGGCCACTCCCGTGCCTCGGTCAGCAGGGAAACAGCGCCCGCCGACCAGTCCACCTCCGCCGACGGCTCGTCGACGTGCAGGGTCTTCGGCAGCAGGCCCTCCCGCATCGCCATGACCATCTTGATGATGCCTGCCACGCCCGAGGCTGCCTGGCTGTGGCCGATGTTGGACTTGATCGAACCGAGCCACAACGGCTCCCCGCCCTCACGCCCCTGGCCGTACGTGGCCAGCAGCGCCTGCGCCTCGATCGGGTCACCGAGCCGCGTACCGGTGCCGTGCGCCTCCACCGCGTCCACATCCCCGGGCGTGAGCTTCGCGTTGGCGAGGGCCTGGCGGATGACACGCTGCTGGGACGGGCCGTTCGGAGCGGTCAGACCGTTCGACGCACCGTCCTGGTTCACCGCAGTACCGCGAACCACCGCAAGAACGGTGTGGCCGTTGCGGCGCGCCTCCGACAGCCGCTCGACCAGCAGCATGCCCACGCCCTCCGCCCAGCCGGTGCCGTCCGCGGCTGCTGCGAACGCCTTGCAGCGGCCGTCGGGTGCGAGACCGCGCTGACGCGAGAAGTCGACGAACGTGTCCGGGCTGGCCATGACCGTGACGCCACCGACCAGTGCCAGCGAGCACTCCCGCTGGCGCAGCGACTGCACGGCCAGGTGCAGTGCGACGAGCGAGGACGAGCACGCCGTGTCGACGGACACCGCGGGGCCTTCAAGACCGAGCACGTACGAGACACGACCCGAGGCGACACTGCCCGAGTTACCGGTGCCGAGGTAGCCCTCGACGCCCTCCGGGGCGGAGTCGCGGCCCGGGTAGTAGTCCGAGCTCATGACACCGGCGAAGACACCGGTCTGGCTGCCGCGTATGGACGCCGGGTCGATCCCGGCCCGCTCGAGCGCCTCCCACGATGCTTCGAGCAGCAGCCGCTGCTGCGGGTCCATCGCCAGCGCCTCACGCGGCGAGATCCCGAAGAACGCGGGGTCGAAGTCGCCGGCGCTCTCGAGGAAGCCGCCGACCCTGGCGTAGGTGGTGCCGACGCGGTCGGGATCGGAGTCGAAGAGGGTATCGAGGTCCCAGCCGCGGTCGGTCGGGAAATCCGTCAGGCCCTCCTCACCCGCGAGCAGCAGTCGCCACAGCGCCTCGGACGAGGTGGCGCCACCCGGGTAGCGGCAGGCAACGCCCACGATCGCGATCGGGTCGTCATCCGTCGCCACGACGGTCTCGACCCGGGCGGCGACGGCGAGTGCCGTCCCGGCTCCCTGTCCGAGAACCTCGCCTCCTATGTACTCGACGAGTGCGGCGGGCGTCGGGTAGTCGAAAATCAGCGTTGCGGGGAGTCGGAGTCCGGTCTCGCCGTTGAGGCGGTTGCGCAGTTCGACGGCGGTCAGCGAGTCGAAGCCCAACTCCTTGAAGGCCCGGCCCGGTTCGACCGCGTCCGCACCGCCGTGCCCAAGGACGGCAGCCACGTGCGTACGTACAAGGTTCAGCAGCGCGTTGTCCTGCTCATTGCGCGAGAGACCGGCCAGGCGCTGCGCCAGACCCGACCCGGCGGCCACGACCTCGGTCCGGACCGTGCGCCGCGCGGGCGTCCCGACGAGCCGGTGGAGAAGCGCCGGAACGGTGCTGCCCTGTGTCCGCAGTGCGGCAAGGTCCAGCGGGATCGGGACGAGCGTCGCCTCCGTGCCCTGGACGGCGGCATCGAACATCGCGAGCCCTACCTCGGAGGGAAGCGGGACGGTCCCCGCACGCCTCATGCGCTCGATGTCGGCGGCGGAGAGGTGTCCGGTGATCCCGCTCCGCTGCTCCCAGAAGCCCCAGGCGAGGGAGGTGGCGGGCAGTCCCAGGGCGCGGCGGTGGGATGCCAGCGCGTCCAGGAAGGTGTTGGCGGCCGAGTAGTTGCCCTGCCCGGCCTCGCCGAACACGCCGGCGGCGGAGGAGAAGAGGACGAAGGCGGACAGATCCAGATCCCTCGTCAGCTCGTGCAGATGCACGGCGGCGTCGGCCTTGGGGCGCATGACCGCGTCGAGTCGGTCGGGGGTGAGGGAGTTGATGACGCCGTCATCCAGGACACCGGCCGTGTGGATGACGGCGGTGAGGGGACGGTCGGCGGGGACGGTGGCGAGAAGGGCTGCGAGCGCTTCGCGGTCGGCGACGTCGCAGGCTGCGATGGTGATGGTGGTCGCGCCGAGGCCGCTGAGTTCGGTGGCCAGCTCGTCGGCGCCTTCAGCGTGACGACCGCGGCGGCTGGTGAGGATGAGGTGGCGTACGCCGTGTTCGGTGACGAGGTGACGGGCGAACAGCGCGCCGAGCGAGCCGGTGCCACCCGTGATCAGGACCGTGCCCTGGCTGTCGATGCCGGTGCCCGGCTCCCCGCCCTGGGCGGAGAAGCGGGCCAGGCGCGGAACGAAAGCCTTCCCCTGGCGCAGAGCCACCTGCTCCTCGCCCGTGGCGACGACGGCCATGAGGCGCTCGGCCTCGGCATTCGTCGCCGCGCCAACGGTGTCGGCGGGGGTGAGGTCGGGGTCGGGAGTGTCCATGTCGACGAGGACGAACCTCTCCGGGTTCTCCGCCTGCGCTGACCGAACGAGACCCCAAGTGGGGGCGTTCACCAGGTCCTTGACGCCTTCGTCCGTATGAGTCGCCACTGCGCCGCGCGTCACGATTACCAGGCGGGAGTCTGCGAAACGGTCCTCGGCGAGCCAGCCTTGGACGAGGTCCAGCACGTGATGTGCGGTCGAGCGAACGGCAGTCGCGACGTCTGCTTCGGATTGGGCGTCGGTGGCCGTGACGGTGAGCGGAACGAACACCACGGCAGGCACGGCTTCCGCCTGTGCCAGCTCCGCCAGGTCGGCACACACGGTCGCATCGGCCAGACCGATGGAGTTGGCGCCGACAATGGCCGACGTGATGCTCGCGCCCGGCGTCGGAATCGCCGTCTCCGGCCATTCCACGCGGAAGAGGGAGTTGCGGAACGGGCTGTGTCCGGTGGTGAGTTCGTCGGCAGTGGGCAGGCGCCAGGTGATGGATTGTGCGGTGAGGACGGGTGTTCCTGTTTCGTCGGCGGCTATGAATGAGCCGTCGACGGGGGAGAGTTTGACGCGGAGTGTGCTGGCGCCGGATGCGTGAAGCGAGACTCCGTTCCAGGAGGAGGTGATGCGTGGCTGGTCGGTCGGGTTCAGGGGCAGTGCGTGCAGGGCGGCGTCCAGGAGTGCGGGGTGCAGTCCGAAGCCGTCGGTCGCAGTTCCCTCGGGAAGTGCGACCTCGGCGAACACGTCCCCGCCGAGCCGCCAAACCGCACGCAGACCCTGGAAGACCGGTCCGTATGCCAAATCGGCTTGCGCGAGACGCTCGTAGATCTCAGCCACGTCGATCGAAGCGGCACCCTGTGGCGGCCACACCGACAGGTCGAAAGACTCTCCTTCGGCCGCGGCGGACAGCGCGCCGTCCGCGTTGAGTACCCACGGCTCGTCCGCTTCCGTCTCCTCGGGCCGGGAGAAGATCCGCACCGAGCAGCGACCGTTCTCGTCGACCTCCTGCACGGTCACGCGCAGGGCGATGCCACCGCGCTCGGGGAGGACCAGCGGGGCCTGGAGCGTCAGCTCGTCGATCGTGCCGTGCCCCACCTGGTCGCCGGCGTGGATGGCGAGCTCGACCAGCGCTGAGACCGGCACCACTGCCGTACCCATGACGATGTGGTCGGCCAGCCACGGGTGGGACTGGAGGGACAGCCGGCCGGTGAGGACGGTGGTGTTCGTCTCGGGGAGTGCGATGGTGGCGCCGAGCAGCGGGTGCTCGGTCGTGCCGAGTCCGAGGCTGGTGGCGTCACTGGACGAGGCTGCTGCCTGGAGCCAGTAGTGCTGGTGTTGGAAGGCGTAGGTCGGCAGCTCCACACGTTGCCCACCACGGCCCGCGTATACGCCGTCCCAGTCGAGTTCTGTACCGCGTACGTGTGCGTGGGCGATGGCTTGGGTGAGGGTTTCGGCTTCGGGGCGGTTTTTGCGCAGGAGGGGGGTGAAGAGGGTGTTGTCGGTGTGGGGGAGGGTTTCCTGGGCCATGGCGGAGAGGGTTCCGTCGGGGCCGAGTTCCAGGTAGGTGGTGACGCCCTGCCCGTCCAGGTAGGTGATGCCGTCGGCGAAGCGGACTGCTTGGCGGACGTGTCGTACCCAGTAGTCGGCGGTGCCGAGGTCCTCGGGTGTGGCGAGTTGGCCGGTGAGGTTGGAGACGACGGGGATGCGCGGGGTTCCGTAGGAGATTCCTGCGGCGATGGTGCGGAACTCGTCGAGCATGGGTTCCATGCGGGGGGAGTGGAAGGCGTGGCTGACGCGGAGCTGGTGGACCTTGCGGTCCTGCTCCCGCCAGTACTCCAGCACCTCCACCACAGCAGCTTCGTCGCCGGAGACAACGACGGACGAAGGGCCGTTGATCGCGGCGATGGCGATCTCGTGCTCCCGGCCTTCCAGCAGCGGCAGAATCTCCGCCTCGGTGGCCTGGATCGCGGCCATCGCTCCACCGGCGGGCAGGGCCTGCATGAGGCGGCCTCGTGCCGCGACGAGCTTGGTGGCGTCTTCGAGGGTGAAGACACCCGCCACGTGTGCGGCAGCCAGCTCACCGACGGAGTGGCCGACGAGGAAGTCGGCAGTGAGGCCCCAGGCCTCCACGAGCCGGAAGAGTGCGACCTCGACCGCGAACAGTGCGGCTTGCGTGAACACCGTCTGGTCCAGCAGACCGGCGCTGTCGTTGTCCGTGCCGAAGACGAGGTCCTTCAGTGGACGCTCGAGGTGCCCGTCAAAGTGCGCACAGACCTCGTCGAAGGCCGCCGCGAAGACGGGGTAGGTCCCGTACAGCTCCCGGCCCATCCCGACCCGCTGGCTGCCCTGCCCCGTGAACAGGAACGCCAGCCGGCCACGGCCTATGCTCCCGGCAGTCACCGCACCCGACAGATCGCCGCTGGCCAACGCCCGTACACCCGCGAGAAGTTCTTCCCGGTCGGTGCCGGTGACGACCGCCCGGTGCTCGAACCGCGCCCGCGACACCGCAAGCGAGTACCCCACATCCGCCAGACCCAGGTCGGACCGCTCGCCGACGAACGCTGCAAGCCGTGCCGCCTGCGCCCGCAGCGCGTCCTCAGTCTTGCCCGACAGCACCCACGGAACGACCCCGCCAACCACCGGAGCCACAGCCACCGCACCGGAGCTCTCGACCGGCGCCTGCTCGATGATCGTGTGCGCGTTTGTCCCGCTCAGGCCGAACGACGAGATACCGGCCCGCCGCGGGCGCCCGGTCTCCGGCCATTCCCGCGCCTCGGTGAGCAGCGACACCGCACCCGACGACCAGTCGACCTCGGGCGACGGCTGATCCACATGCAGGGTCTGCGGGAGGACACCCTCCCGTATCGCCATGACCATCTTGATGACACCGGCGACACCGGCGGCAGCTTGAGTGTGGCCGATGTTGGACTTCACCGAGCCCAGCCACAGTGGCTGGTCGGCCTCGCGCCCCTGGCCGTACGTGGCCAGCAATGCCTGAGCTTCGATCGGGTCGCCGAGCCGCGTACCCGTTCCATGCGCCTCGACCACGTCCACGTCGTCCGTCGACAGGCCCGCGCCCGCAAGCGCCTGGCGGATGACCCGTTGCTGCGAGGGACCGTTCGGAGCGGTGAGACCGTTGGAGGCGCCGTCCTGGTTGATGGCGGAACCGCGGACCACCGCAAGCACCTTGTGGCCCTTGCGCTGTGCATCCGACAGCTTCTCGACCAGCAGCATGCCCACACCCTCGGCCCACGCGGTGCCGTCCGCGGCACCGGCGAAGGCCTTGCAGCGGCCGTCGGGTGCGAGGCCGCGCTGACGGGAGAAGTCGATGAACGTATCCGGACCGGCCATCACGGTGACACCGCTGACCAGGGCCAGCGAGCAGTCGCCCTGGCGCAGCGACTGCACGGCCAGGTGCAGCGCGACGAGCGAGGACGAGCACGCCGTGTCGACGGACACCGCGGGGCCCTCGAGGCCGAGTGCGTACGAGATACGTCCGGAGGCGACGCTGCCGGACGTACCGGTGCTGAGGTAGCCCTCCAGGTCCTCGGGAACCGACTGAAGACCGGGGAAGTAGTCGGTGGCCATCACACCGGCGAAGACGCCGGTCTGGCTGCCGCGCATCGAATCGGGGTCTATGCCCGCACGTTCGAATGCCTCCCAGGCCGCCTCGAGCATCAGGCGCTGCTGCGGGTCGGTGGCCAGCGCCTCGCGCGGCGAGATACCGAAGAAGGCGGGGTCGAAGTCGCCGGCCTGCTCCAGGAAGCCGCCGACCTGGACGTAGGTCGTGCCGGTCTTCGCCGGGTCGGGGTCGTACAGGCTCTCGACGTCCCAGCCGCGGTCCGTCGGGAACGGCGAGAGCCCTTCACGACCGTTGATCAGCAGCTGCCACAACTCCTCGGGGGAGGACACCCCGCCCGGGAAGCGGCAACTCATGCCCACAATCGCGATTGGGTCGTCGTCCGTGGCCGCCGTGCCGGCCGGGATCGGCGGAGTGGCCACGGCGGTCTCTGCGGCACCGAGGAGTTCGGTGCGCAGGAAGTCGACGAGCACGGCGGGCGTCGGATAGTCGAAGACCAGCGTTGCGGGGAGTCGGAGTCCGGTCTCGCCGTTGAGGCGGTTGCGCAGTTCGACGGCGGTCAGGGAGTCGAAGCCCAACTCCTTGAATGCGCGCTTCGGCGCGACAGCGTCTGCGCTGCCGTGGCCCAGAGCGGCTGCGACGTGTGTACGTACCAGGTCGAGAAGCACGCTGCTCTGCTCGCCCTCCGGACGCCCGCCGAGGCGGCGAGCCAGCGATGAGGACTCGGTACTCGCTGCCTTCCCGCCGGCCACGCGGCGGGCCGGAGATCCGGTCAGACCGCGCAGCAGCGCCGGGAGGGCCGCGCCCTGGCCGCGCAGCGTGGCGAGATCCAGCGGCATGGGTACGAGCAGCGCCTCGTCCGACGACGAGACGACAGCGTCGAAGAGCGACATGCCGAGCTCCGAGGAGATCGGCAGCATGCCGGAGCGCTTGATGCGCTCGATGTCGGCGGCGGAGAGGTGTCCGGTGATCCCGCTGCGCTGCTCCCAGAAGCCCCAGGCGAGGGAGGTTGCGGGGAGGCCGAGCGAGCGGCGGTGGTGGGCGAGTGCGTCGAGGAAGGTGTTGGCGGCCGAGTAGTTCGCTTGACCTGCGTCGCCGAAGACACCGGCGGCGGAGGAGAAGAGAACGAATGCCGTCAGGTTTGTGTCGGCTGTCAGTTCGTGGAGGTTGAGGGCGGCGTCGGCCTTGGGGCGGAGGACGGCGTCGAGGCGTTCTGGGGTGAGGGAGTTGATGACGCCGTCGTCGAGGACGCCGGCGGTGTGGATGACGGCGGTGAGGGGGTGCTCGGCGGGGATGCTGGCGAGGAGGGTTGCGAGGGCCTTGCGGTCCGCGGCGTCGCAGGCGGTGATGTCGACGGTGGTTGCGCCGAGTTCGGTGAGTTCGGTGGCCAGTTGGGGTGCGCCGTTGGCGTCGAGTCCGCGGCGGCTGGTGAGGATGAGGTTGCGTGCGCCGTGTTGGGTGACGAGGTGGCGGGCGACGAGGGAGCCGAGGGCGCCGGTGCCGCCGGTGATGAGGATGGTGCCGGAGGAGTCCAGCGGTGTGGTGGTCTCGGCGGTCGTCGGGCGGGCCAGACGCGGCACCTGTATGGCGTCGTTGCGGAGTACGGCTTCGGGTTCGTCGGAGCCGAGGAGTGGCCACAGCGAGTTGAGTTCGGGCGACTTCTCGTCGGTGTCGAGGAGTAGGAAGCGGTCGGGGTTTTCGGATTGGGCCGTTCGTACGAGGCCCCAGATGGGTGCGTTGGTCAGGTCGGTGACGGTGTCGTTCGGGCCTGCGGCGATTGCGCCGTGGGTGATGAAGACGAGTCGGGAGTCGGCGAAGCGGTCCTCTGCCAGCCAGTCCTGGACGAGGGCCAGTGCGCGGTGTGTGGCCTGGTGTGCGGCGGTGGCCGTGTCCGTGCCTTGGTATGCCGCGAGGGGAGCGAATACGACCTCGGGGATCGTGTCGGAGGTGGTGAGCTCGGCCAGGCTCGAGAACAGCGGGCCCTCGGCAAAGACACCCGGCTCATCGCCGAGCACCGCCCACGTACCCGGCTCGACCGACGACACCGACGGCAGTGACAGCTCCGGCCAGTCCACGCGGAACAGGGAGTTGTGGAACCCACCACGGCCGGCTGTCAGTTCCTCGGCCGACGTCTCGCGCCAGGTGACGGACTGTGCGGCGAATACGGGTGCGCCCGATTCGTCGGCGGCCACGATCGAGCCGTCGGCGGGGGACAGCTTCACGCGCAGAGCCGAGGCGCCCGACGCGTACAGCGACACACCGTTCCACGAGGAGGCGATACGTGCCCGCTCGTGCGAACCCAGCGGCAGTGCGTGCAGGGCGGCGTCCAGGAGTGCGGGGTGCAGTCCGAAGCCGTCGGTCGCAGTTCCCTCGGGAAGTGCGACCTCGGCGAACACGTCCCCGCCGAGCCGCCAAACCGCATGCAGGCCCTGGAAGACCGGTCCGTATGCCAGTTCCGCTTGTGCGAGGCGCTCGTAGATCGCATCCACGTCGACGGACGCGGCACCCTGCGGCGGCCACACCGACAAATCAATGTCGGCCTCCGGAGCCACTCCGGTGACGCGACCCGTGGCATGGCACTTCCACGGCTCGCCGATGGAGGCCTCTTCGGCACGCGAGTAGATCGCGATCGCCCGGTGCCCGTGTTCGTCGGCGTTGTCCACGGTCACGCGGAGGGCGACGCCACCCTGCGCGGGCAGTACAAGCGGAGCCTGAAGGGTCAACTCCGCCAACGCACCACAGTTGGCTTCGTCGCCGGCTTGAGTCGCCAGCTCCACAAGGACGGATGTGGGCACCACCGGAACGCCCATCACGAAGTGATCCGCAAGCCAGTTGTGCGACTGCAGCGAGAGACGGCCGGCCAGCAGAATTGTTCCGGTTGCAGGAAGCGCGACCGCCGCGCCGAGCAGCGGGTGCGTGACCGAAGCCAGACCGGCAGGGACAAGGCTCCCGGCCGGGGCCGTCGCCCGCAGCCAGTAGTGCTGGTGTTGGAAGGCGTAGGTCGGCAGCTCCACACGTTGCCCACCACGGCCCGCGTATACGCCGTTCCAGTCGAGTTCTGCGCCGTGGACGTGTGCGTGGGCGATGGCTTGGGTGAGGGTTTCGGTTTCGGGGCGGTTTTTGCGCAGGAGGGGGTGAAGAGGGTGTTGTCGGTGTGGGGGAGGGTTTCCTGGGCCATGGCGGAGAGGGTTCCGTCGGGGCCGAGTTCCAGGTAGGTGGTGACGCCTTGGGTGGCGAGGTGGGTGATGCCGTCGGCGAAGCGGACTGCTTGGCGGACGTGTCGTACCCAGTAGTCGGCGGTGCCGAGGTCCTCGGGTGTGGCGAGTTGGCCGGTGAGGTTGGAGACGACGGGGATGCTCGGTGTCGAGTAGGTCAGGCTGGCGGCGATGGTGCGGAACTCGTCGAGCATGGGTTCCATGCGGGGGGAGTGGAAGGCGTGGCTGACGCGGAGCTTTCGGACCTTGCGGCCCTGCTCCCGCCAGTACTCCAGCACCTCCACCACAGCAGCTTCGTCGCCGGAGACAACGACGGACGAGGGTCCGTTGATCGCGGCGATGGCGATCTCCGTCTCGCGGCCCTCAATCGTCGCCAGGATTTCGGCTTCGGTGGCCTGGATCGCGGCCATGGCTCCACCGGCGGGCAGGGCCTGCATGAGGCGGCCTCGTCCCGCGACGAGCTTGGTGGCGTCTTCGAGGGTGAAGACGCCCGCCACGTGTGCGGCAGCGAGTTCGCCGACGGAGTGGCCGACGAGGAAGTCCGGGGTCAGTCCCCAGGCCTCGACGAGTCGGAAGAGTGCGACCTCGATCGCGAACAGTGCGGCCTGGGTGAACACCGTCTGATCCAGCAGACCGGAGTCCACGTCCTCCGTGTCGAAGACGAGGTCCTTCAGCGGACGCTCGAGGTGCCCGTCAAAGTGCGCACAGACTTCGTCGAAGGCCTCCGCGAAGACGGGGTACGTCTCGTACAGCTCGCGGCCCATCCCGGCCCGCTGGCTGCCCTGTCCCGTGAACAGGAACGCCAGCTTGCCGCCCGTACCGGTCGAGCCGTCGACCAGTCCTGGGGCCGTCCGTCCGGCGGCGAGAGCCTCCAGCCCGGACAGCAGCTCCTCACGGCTCGCGCCCGAGACCACCGCCCGGTGCTCGAACCGCGCCCGTGACACGGCAAGCGAGTAGCCCACATCCGCCAGACCCGGCTCGGAGCCCTCGACGAAGGAGTGCAGCCGCTGAGCCTGCGCCCGCAGCGCACCCTCAGTCTTGCCCGACAGCACCCACGGAACGACCCCACCAACCACAGGAGCCTCGGAAGCTTCAACAGCCTCCACGACCGGCGCCTGCTCCAGAATCACATGCGCATTGGTGCCACTGATGCCGAAGGACGAGACACCCGCCCGGCGCGGGCGCCCGGTCTCCGGCCACTCCCGTGCCTCGGTGAGCAGCGACACCGCACCCGCGGACCAGTCGATCTCGGGCGACGGCTCGTCCACGTGCAGGGTCTGCGGGAGGACACCCTCCTGCATCGCGACGACCATCTTGATGATGCCCGCAGCGCCGGCTGCAGCCTGGGTGTGGCCGATGTTGGACTTCACCGAGCCCAGCCACAACGGCTCCCCGCCCTCGCGCCCCTGGCCGTACGTGGCCAGCAGCGCCTGAGCTTCGATCGGGTCACCGAGGCGCGTTCCCGTGCCGTGTGCTTCCACCACGTCCACATCGGCCGTGGACAGGCCCGCGCCCGCAAGCGCCTGGCGGATGACGCGTTGCTGCGAGGGACCGTTCGGAGCGGTCAGACCGTTCGACGCGCCGTCCTGGTTCACTGCCGTACCGCGAACCACCGCAAGCACCTTGTGGCCGTTGCGCTCGGCGTCCGACAGCCGCTCGACGAGCAGCATGCCCACGCCCTCGGCCCAGATCGTGCCGTCGGCCGCGCCCGCGAAGGCCTTGCAGCGGCCGTCGGGGGCGAGGCCGCGCTGCCGCGAGAAGTCGACAAAGGTGTCAGGTGTCGACATGACCGTGACGCCGCCGGCCAGCGCCAGCGAGCACTCTCCCCGGCGCAGCGACTGAACTGCCAGATGCAGGGCCACCAGCGAGGACGAGCACGCCGTGTCCACCGAAACGGCCGGGCCTTCGAGGCCGAGTGCGTACGAGATACGTCCGGAGGCGACGCTTCCGGACGTGCCGGTGCTGAGGTAGCCCTCCAGGTCCTCGGGCACCGACTGGAGGCTCGGGAAGTAGTCGGTGTTCATGACACCGGCGAAGACACCTGTCTGGCTGCCGCGCACGGACGCCGGGTCGATCCCCGCGGCCTCCAGCGACTCCCAGGAGGCTTCGAGCAGCAGCCGCTGCTGCGGGTCCATCGCCAGCGCTTCGCGCGGCGAGATCCCGAAGAACTCGGCGTCGAAGTCCGCGGCGGAGACGAATCCGCCCTCGCGGACATACGTCGTGCCGACGTGCGTCGGATCCGGGTCGTACACGCCCTCGATGTCCCAGCCGCGGTCGGTGGGGAACGTGGAGAGACCTTCACCCTTCTCGACGACCATGCGCCAGAGGTCGTCCGGCGAGGCGACATCACCCGGGAAGCGGCAGGCCATACCGACGATCGCGATCGGCTCGTCGTCGTTCCGCGGCCCGGCGACCGGAGCCACGAAACCGGTGGTGGCGGACTGATCAGCGAACGTCTCGGAGAGCAGGTGCTCCACCAGTGCCGACGGGGTCGGGTAGTCGAAAGTGAGTGTCGCCGGGAGGCGGAGGCCGGTGAGAGTGTTCAGGCGGTTGCGCAGCTCGACCGCGGTCAGCGAGTCGAACCCCACCTCCTTGAAGGCCCGTTTCGGCTCGATCGCCTGCGCGTTGCCATGGCCGAGTACGGACGCGACATGACCGCGTACGAGCTCGAGCAAGGTGCTCGTACGCTCGGCGGGCGAGAGCCCGGCGAGACGGCGGGCGAGGACGGACGTGCCGCCGGCCGCTGCCGCTTCGCTTGCCACCACACGGCGCACGGGCGTGCCGACGAGTCCGCGCAGCAGGGCGGGGACCGTGGCGGAGGGCGCGCGGAACATGGCGAGGTCAAGACTCATGGGCGACGAGACAGGGGCGCCCGATTCGCGTGCTGTGTCGAGGAGTTGGAGGGCGAGTTGGGTGGGGAGGGGGGTCATGCCGGAGCGGTGGATGCGCTCGATGTCTGCGGTGGTGAGGTGTCCGGTGATTCCGCTGCGCTGCTCCCACAGGCCCCATTGGAGGGAGGTTGCGGGCAGGCCGAGCGAGCGGCGGTGGTGGGCCAGGGCGTCGAGGAAAGTATTGGCGGCGGCGTAGTTGCCCTGTCCCGGGTCGCCGAAGAGGCCGGCTGAGGAGGAGAAGAGGACGAAGGCGGAGAGGTCCAGGTCCTTGGTGAGTTCGTGGAGGTTGAGGGCGGCGTCGGCCTTGGGGCGGAGGACGGCGTCGAGTCGGTCAGGGGTGAGGGAGTTGATGACGCCGTCGTCCAGGACACCGGCCGTGTGGATCACGGCGGTCAGCGGACGCTCGCTGTCGATCGACTTGAGCAGCGTCTCGAGCGAGCTGCGGTCGGATGCGTCGCAGGCGGTGATGTCGACGGTGGTTGCGCCGAGTTCGGTGAGTTCGGTGGCCAGTTCGGGTGCGCCGTTGGCGTCGAGTCCGCGGCGGCTGGTGAGGATGAGGTTGCGTGCGCCGTGCTCAGTGACGAGATGCCTGGCGACAAGCGACCCCAGCGCACCGGTACCGCCGGTGATGAGAACGGTCCCGGACGGATCCAGTTCCATGGCCGGGTCGCTGTCGGTGACGGGCACGCGGGCCAGACGCGGCACCTGTATGGCGTCGTTGCGGAGTACGGCTTCGGGTTCGTCGGAGCCGAGGAGTGGCCACAGCGAGTTGAGTTCGGGCGACTTCTCGTCGGTGTCGAGGAGTAGGAAGCGGTCGGGGTTTTCGGATTGGGCCGTTCGTACGAGGCCCCAGATGGGTGCGTTGGTCAGGTCGGTGACGGTGTCGTTCGGGCCTGCGGCGATTGCGCCGTGGGTGATGAAGACGAGTCGGGAGTCGGCGAAGCGGTCCTCTGCCAGCCAGTCCTGGACGAGGGCCAGTGCGCGGTGTGTGGCCTGGTGTGCGGCGGTGGCCGTGTCCGTGCCTTGGTATGCCGCGAGGGGAGCGAATACGACCTCGGGGATCGTGTCGGAGGTGGTGAGCTCGGCCAGGCTCGAGAACAGCGGGCCCTCGGCAAAGACACCCGGCTCATCGCCGAGCACCGCCCACGTACCCGGCTCGACCGACGACACCGACGGCAGTGACAGCTCCGGCCAGTCCACGCGGAACAGGGAGTTGTGGAACCCACCACGGCCGGCTGTCAGTTCCTCGGCCGACGTCTCGCGCCAGGTGACGGACTGTGCGGCGAATACGGGTGCGCCCGATTCGTCGGCGGCCACGATCGAGCCGTCGGCGGGGGACAGCTTCACGCGCAGAGCTGAGGCGCCCGACGCGTACAGCGACACACCGTTCCACGAGGAGGCGATACGTGCCCGCTCGTGCGAACCCAGCGGCAGTGCGTGCAGGGCGGCGTCCAGGAGTGCGGGGTGCAGTCCGAAGCCGTCGGTCGCAGTTCCCTCGGGAAGTGCGACCTCGGCGAACACGTCCCCGCCGAGCCGCCAAACCGCACGCAGACCCTGGAAGACCGGTCCGTAGGAGAGGCCAATGCTCTCCAGGCTGTCGTAGATGCCGTCGGCCTCGACCGACGCGGCACCCTGCGGCGGCCATACGGACAGGTCGAACGCCGCGGACTCGGCAGCCGTGAACAGTGTGCCGGTCGCATGCAGTGTCCACTGGCTGCCGGGGACCGCCTCGTCGGCGCGGGAGAAGAACCGCACCGGGCGGCGGCCCGCCTCGTCAGCGGCGTCCACGGCCAGTCGCAGCACCACTGCGCCCTGCTCGGGCAGGACCAGCGGGGCCTGCAGCGTCAGTTCCTCGACCCCGCCGCAACCGACCTGGTCGCCGGCGTGGATCGCAAGCTCGATCAGCGCCGAGCCCGGCACGACGGCCGAGTCCAGCACCATGTGATCCGCAAGCCATGCGTGCGACTGGAGAGACAGGCGGCCCGTCAGCAGCATCCCGTCCGACTCCGGCAGCGCGACCGCCGCGCTCAGCAGCGGGTGCCCCGTGGCCGACTGGCCGAAGCCCGTGGCGTCACCGGAGAGCGTGGGCGTGTCCAGCCAGTAGTGCTGGTGCTGGAAGGCGTACGTCGGCAGGTCCACGCGCTGCCCGCCGCGGCCTGCGAATACGCCGTCCCAGTCCAACTCCGCGCCGTTCACGTGCATACGGGCGATGGCGGAGGTGAAGACCTCGGCTTCGGGGCGGCCCTTGCGCAGGACCGGGGTGAAGACCACGTCTTCGGCGTCGGGCAGGGACTCCTGGCCCATGGCCGAGAGGATGCCGTCGGGGCCGAGCTCAACGAAGGACGTGACGCCCTGCTCGGCGAGATAGGTGATGCCGTCCCGGAAACGCACAGCCTGACGCACATGCCGTACCCAGTACTCCGGTGAGCACAGCTCCTCCGCGGTGGCCGGCTCGCCGGTCACGTTGGAGACAACCGGGATCCGCGGCGCGGAGTAGGTCATCACACGGGCGTGCCAGCGGAACTCGTCCAGCATGGGTTCCATGCGGGGGGAGTGGAAGGCATGGCTGACGCGGAGCTGACGGACCTTGCGGCCCCGGCCGCGCCAGTGCTCCAGCACCTCCAGGACAGCGGCTTCGTCACCAGAAATGACCACCGACGAAGGGCCGTTGATCGCGGCGATGGCGATCTCCGTCTCACGGCCCTCAATCGTCGCCAGGATTTCGGCCTCGGTGGCCTGGATCGCGGCCATCGTGCCGCCGGCCGGCAGGGCCTGCATAAGGCGGCCCCGTGCAGCCACCAGAACAGCCGCATCCTCGAGGCTGAAGACGCCTGCCACGTGTGCGGCAGCCAGCTCACCGACCGAGTGGCCGACCAGGAAGTCGGGTGTCAGACCCCAGGACTCGACGAGCCGGAACAGCGCGACCTCGATCGCGAACAGCGCGGCCTGCGTGAACGATGTCTGGTCCAGCAGACCGGAGCTGTCGTCGTCCGTGCCGAAGACGAGGTCCTTGAGCGGACGCTCAAGATGCAGGTCGAGGTAGGAGCAGACTTCGTCGAAGGCCGCCGCGAAGACGGGGTACGTCTCGTGGAGCTCCCGGCCCATTCCGACCCGCTGGCTGCCCTGCCCGGTGAACAGGAACGCGACCCGACCACGGTTGACGCTCCCCGCGGTGACCGCGCCCCCCGATACCTCACCGTCGGCGACAGCCTCCAGTCCGGCCAGCAGCTCCTCACGGCTCGCGCCTGAAATCACGGCCCGGTGCTCGAACCGTGCCCGTGACACCGCCAGCGAGTACCCCACATCGGCCGGACCCAGCTCGGACTTCTCCTCCACGAAGGAGTACAGCCGCTCGGCCTGTGCCCGCAGCGCGTCCTCAGTCTTGCCCGAGAGCACCCACGGAACGACCCCACCGACGACAGGAGCCTCGGAAACAGCCTCGTCTTCCGCTGCCGGCGCCTGCTCCAGAACTACATGCGCGTTTGTGCCGCTCATACCGAACGACGAGACACCGGCCCGGTGCGGGCGCCCGGTCTCCGGCCATTCGCGCGCCTCCGTCAGCAGCGACACCGTCCCTGCCGACCAGTCCACGTGCGGGGACGGCTCGTCCGCGTGCAGCGTCTGCGGCAGCACACCCTCCCGCATCGCCAGAACCATCTTGATGACACCGGCGACACCGGCCGCAGCCTGCGTATGCCCGACGTTCGACTTCAGCGAGCCGAGCCAGAGCGGCTCCCCGCCCTCGCGCCCCTGCCCGTACGTGGCCAGCAGCGCCTGCGCCTCGATCGGGTCACCCAGCCGCGTACCCGTGCCATGGCCCTCGACCGCGTCGATGTCCGTCGTGGCGAGGCCGGTGCCCGCGAGGGCGCGCCGGATGACGCGCTGCTGGGCGAGACCACTGGGAGCGGTCAGGCCATTGGACGCGCCGTCGGAGTTGATGGCGGTGCCGCGCACCACCGCGAGCACCTGATGGCCGTTGCGCCGGGCCTCCGAGAGCCGTTCGAGGACGACGATGCCGACGCCCTCACCCCATCCGGTGCCGTCGGCGTCCGCGGAGTACGCCTTGCAGCGCCCGTCCTCGGAGAGGCCGCGCTGCCGGCTGAAGGCGAGAAACCCGCCAGGACTCGACATGACGGCCGCACCGCCGGCCACGGCGAGTGGGCAGTCGCCGCGGCGCAGGGCCTGTACGGCGAGGTGGAGTGCGACGAGCGAGCCGGAGCAGGCGGTGTCGACGGTGATGGTGGGACCTTCGAAGGCGAAGGTGTAGGCGAGACGGCCCGAGGCGACGCTGGCGGCGTTGCCGGTCAGCAGGTAGCCCTCGAAGCCCTCGGCGGCATCCTGCAGGCGCGGGCCGTACTCCTGGTTCTCGACGCCGACATACACACCGGTCTGACTGCCGCGGGCGGCCCTGGGGTCGATGCCCGCGCGTTCGAGGGCCTCCCAGGTGCTCTCCAGCAGGAGCCGCTGCTGCGGGTCCATGCCGAGCGCCTCGCGCGGGCTGATGCCGAAGAAGTCGGCGTCGAACTCGCCCGCGTCGTGCAGGAATCCGCCCTGGCGGGTGTAGCTCTTGCCCGCGTCGTCGGGGTCCGGAGAGTACAGATTGTCGAGATCCCAGCCGCGGCGGGTGGGGAAGTCGGAGATCGCGTCGCCGCCCTCGGCGAGGAGCTTCCACAGCTCCTCGGGGGTGGTGACGCCACCGGGGAGGCGCACGGCCATGCCGACGATGGCGATCGGCTCGTCGTCGGCCCCGGCGGTCCCGAGCGGCTCACCCTGGTCGCCCGGGTCGGCGGCGGAGCCGTACAGAAGGCGCTGAAGTTCGCGCGCGAGCGCCCGCGGGGTGGGATGGTCGAAGGGCAGGGTGACGGGCACGCGGAGCCCGGTCGCCGCGACGAGCCGGCTGTGGAAGTCGACGGCGGCGAGCGAGTGGAAGCCGAGCTCGAGGAAGGAACTCTCGGGGTCGATCCCGTTCGGTACCTCTCGGTCCGCGCTCTTGAGCACGTCCCTGGTCAGACCGGTGACGAAGGCGAGCAGGTGGTGTTCCTGCTCCGGCCCGGTCAGTTCAGCCTGCGAACGGAATTCTCCGGACTGGCCTACCATCGCTCGCTCCACAACTCTGCCGACATGGCTGTTCAAAGAAACCGGACTTCACGCGAGAGTATGTGGACACCAAGTGGCGGTCACACCCCTACGCACCCCTTGGGGCATTGCCGATATGGGGGTTGGTGTTGTGGCGGCTTTCGGCGCCGCCACGACGACGGCCAACGAATGCCGACGCAGCAACCGTTCACGATTGCTGAGGCATCAGCGGCTGACGAATACCGCCACGACAGCTGTATTCGTCACCACCGGGCATCAGCTTTTCGTCGGCCGCAGAGTGGACCGGAGAACGCTTTTCGGGTCGACGGCCACGACATCGAAGTTCCGCGTGGTGCATTTCACTCGCCGGAACAGATTGTCGGGGCCGGTGATGTAGAGCTTCCGTACACCGAGGTTGAGCAGCGAGTCGACGACATCGGGCCAGTTGATGGCCTTGTCGAAGGTGTCGAGCATCATTGTCCGCATCGCATCCGCGGTGCGCACGACACTGCCGTCCTGGTCGGCGACGACAGTGAGTTTCGGGTCGCGGATCTCGTACCGGGACAGGACCTCCTCCTCGGCCTTGCGGCGGAGACCGCCGAACGCCTCGGCGTGCACGGGCGGGCGCATCGTGTACATGGAGTAGCCGCCCATGGCGCTGATGGCCTTCTTGAGGCCGTCCAGGAGGTGTTCGCGGATGGACACCATGCAGAAGCCCTCGTCGAGACGGCCCGAGATGTCGTACCAGTCGCCGTTCGCGGCGAGCCCGTCCAGATACTCCTGGAAGGCCTCGTCCGGGACGCGTACACAGGAGTGGGTGACCACATCCTGGTGTTCGACGGCGAAGAACTCCTGCTCGCAGCGGGCGAGTTCGGCCGTCATACGGACGGTGTCCGCGAAGTCGACGGCCCCCGTCCAGGCGGCCGCGGCCTTCTGGCCGAAGCTCGGCCCGACGCAGTAGTCGGGGCGCATCCCGAGGAGGTCCTCGGCGCGGTCGGCCAGAGCAAGGGAGTTGACCAGGAAGGCCACCTGCGTGTACTCCGAGTAGTCGTCCTCGGCTTCGTAGAACCGGTCGAGGAGCGAGTACCCGAGCGCCTTGTCTGCAGCCGATACGCGGCGCCTTGCGTACCTGTCGAGAACCATGAATTTGCCGACCGCGGAAAAGCTTGACGGTCCCATTCCTGGAAATACGACAGCTGTCTTCTCTTCCATCAGATTTCACCCACAGTCAGCCAGCGGACAGCATGGTCGACGCTATGGGGGCGGGCGGGCCCCGGGCCACCCCATAGGCCCCCTAATCCCACCCCGTAGGCACCCCTTGACCTTCACGGGTGCCGCAGCATGCGGTCACCCGGCCCGCCTCGTGTGCGGACGCCTTGCCGAGCCGCCCGGTTCCCGTATCCCGCATGCCACATAGGCAGGGGGGATAGGGGTTGCCAGTGCCTCCCCGCGAAAAATAGCGTGTGCCTGCCGACGCAGGCAGTCCTCGGCCGACAGTTCACCATTCGGCCGGGCCACGCTGACGGCATCGACATGCGGCTCGCGCGGCGTGAGCGGGCGGAGCCCTCCCGGAATTTCATTGATTCCCCGACCAGCATCGCCGAAACGGCCCGAAGGGTTTTCCTGATGACGTCACCCAGCCCGGCTTCAATGAGCATGCTCGTTCCGGACTTCCCCTTCTCCTACGACGACTGGCTACGCCATCCCGCCGGTCTCGGCGAGCTGCCGCCCGAACGAGCCGGTACGCCGGTGGCCGTTGTCGGTGGTGGCATCTCCGGGCTGACGGCCGCCTACGAGCTGATGCGGCTCGGTCTGCGGCCCGTTGTGTACGAGGCCGGCGATCTGGGCGGCCGTATGCGAGCCGTTCCCTTCGCGACCCGCCCCGAGTACGTCGCCGAGCTCGGGGCGATGCGCTTCCCGAAGTCGGCGCGGGCTCTGTTCCACTACATCAACCTGCTCGGCCTGGGCACCCGCCCGTTCCCCAACCCGCTCGCGCCGAACACCCCGGGCACGCTCATCGACGTCAACGGACGCCAGCACTGGGCCCGTTCCCAGGACGACCTCCCGATGCTCTATCAGGAGGTCGCGGACGCCTGGGAGAAGACGCTCCAGGAGCTGGCCGAGCTGTCGACGGTGCGCGGCGCGATTCAGCAGCGCGACATCGTGACCCTCAAGGCCGTGTGGAACCGTCTGGTACGCGATCTCGACGACCAGTCCTTCTACGGCTTCCTGGCATCCTCGTCCTCGTTCCACTCCTTCCAGCACCGCGAGGTCTTCGGCCAGGTCGGCTTCGGTACGGGCGGATGGGACACCGACTTCCCCAATTCGGTTCTGGAGATCCTGAGGGTGGTCTTCACCGAGGCCGACGATGATCAGCTCTCCATCGTCGGCGGTGTGCAGCAGCTGCCGCAGGGGCTGTGGGAGCAGCGGCCCGAGTCCCCGGCCCACTGGCCCGAAGGCACTTCACTCTCCTCGCTGCACGGCGGGGGTCCGCGGCCGGCTGTTGTGGGGCTGCGGCGCAAGGGTTCCGACTTCGTCGTCGAGGACGCGTCCGGAGACGTCAGCGTCTACCCGGCCGTGGTGTTCACGCCGCATCTGTGGACGTTGCTGAACCGGATCGACTGCGAGCCGGGGCTGCTGCCCACCGAGCACTGGACGGCGGTGGAGCGCACGCACTACATGGGCTCCTCAAAGGTCTTCGTCCTCACCGACCGTCCGTTCTGGCGCGACATCGACCCGCGCACCGGCCGGGAGACGATGGGAATGACCCTCACCGACCGGATCGCGCGCGGCGTGTACCTCTTCGACAACGGTGTCGACCGGCCCGGCGTGATGTGCCTGTCGTACACATGGAACGACGACTCGCTGAAGTTCGCGACCCTGTCGGCGCAGCAGCGCCTCGAAGTGCTGCTGGAGCGGCTCGGCGAGATCTATCCGGGTGTGGACATCCGGTCGCACATCATCGACGAGCCGATCACCGTCACCTGGGAGACAGAGCCCCATTTCATGGGTGCCTTCAAGGCGAACCTGCCGGGCCAGTACCGGTATCAGCGGCGGTTGTTCACCCACTTCATGCAGGACGGGATGGACGCCTCGCACCGCGGATTCTTCCTCAGCGGCGACGACGTCTCCTGGACCGCGGGCTTCGCCGAAGGCGCGGTGACCACCGCCCTGAACGCGGTGTGGGGCGTGGTCAACCATCTGGGCGGCCGTACCCCGTCGGCCAACCCCGGACCCGGCGATGTGTTCGATCAGCTCGCTCCGGTGGAGCTGCCCTACGCCTGAGCCGGCCGTGTTTGTCCATCAATCCCCATGCTCCTCGCGGAACGAGGTATCACGATCATGACCAGGACCGGACCGGATGTGCGGGCGGGCAATGTCTCGACTCTGCCGGAAGCGCTTCGCCTGCGCTGCGAGAAGCAGCCCGACGAAATCGCATACGTATTCCTGCGCGACGGTGAAGAGCCCGACGGGTCACTCACCTACCGGCAGTTGGAGATCGACGCGGGCTCCCGCGCTGCCGCCCTGGAGCGGGCCGGGCTGAGCGGCGGTAATGCCGTACTGCTCTACCCCTCGGGTCTGGAGTTCGTACGGGCGCTGCTCGGCTGCATGTACGCGCGAGTGGCCGGCGCCCCGGTTCAGGTACCCACCCGGCAGCGTGGGGTGGAGCGGCTGCGCCGGATCGCGGACGACGCGGGCACCCGCACTGTGCTGACCACGGGAGCCGTCAAGCGAGACCTGGAGGAACGGTTCGGCGATCTGCCTGAGCTGGCCGGACTCACGCTCATTGACACCGAGGCGCTGCCGGAGGCGCCGTGGACGGGCGACGGTCCGGGCCCCGACGACATCGCACTGCTCCAGTACACGTCGGGCTCCACCGGCGATCCGAAGGGCGTGATGGTCACCCACGCCAACTTCCTGAGCAATGTCGCCGAGACCGACGAGCTGTGGCCGGCCGGACCCGATGGTGTGGTCGTTTCCTGGCTGCCTCTCTTCCACGACATGGGAATGCTCTTCGGCGTGCTGATGCCGCTGTGCTCCGGGGTCCCCGCCTATCTGATGGCCCCGGAGGCATTCATCCGCCGGCCCGGCCGCTGGCTCGAGGCGATAGCGCGGTTCCGCGGCACGCATGCCGCCGCGCCGAGCTTCGCGTACGAGCTCTGTGTACGGGCCCAGCAGGACGGCAAGGTCGCCACCGACATCGACCTGTCGACCTGGCGGGTGGCGGCCAACGGCGCCGAGCCCGTGCGCTGGCGCGCTGTGCGCTCCTTCGCCGAGGCATTCGCCCCGGCCGGCTTCCACCCCGGCGCCATGTCCCCGGGTTACGGCCTCGCCGAGAACACCCTCAAGGCCACCGGCAGCCGCCTCGGCCAGGAGCCGACCGTGCTGTGGGTGGCCGCAGAAGCGTTGCTGGCCGGCCGGGCCGAACTGCTCGCCCCGGAGGCCGACGGAGCGCAGCCCCTGGTGGGATCGGGCTTCGCGGTCTCCGGCACCCGGGTGCGGATCGTCGACCCCGTGGCGCTGACCGAGTGCGCCGAAGGCTGGGTCGGTGAGATCTGGGTGGACGGGCCATGTGTCGCCGCCGGCTATCTCGGGCGGGAACGCGAGAGCGAGGAGACCTTCCGGGCGGTCATCGCCGGACAGGAGGACGGCCCCGGCGGGAGTACGTATCTGCGCACCGGCGACCTGGGCTTCCTGCTCGACGGCGAGCTGTATGTGACCGGCCGGTTCAAGGACGTCATCATCCGCAACGGCCGCAACTTCTACCCGCAGGACATCGAGCTCTCGGCCGAGAACGCGGCACCGGGCCTGCACCCGAACGCCGCCGCGGCGTTCTCTGTGGACGACGGCGAGACGGAGCGCCTGATCGTCGTCGTCGAAGCCGACGGCAGGGCACTGCGCGGCACCGGCCCGGAAGAGTTGAAGGAACTCGTCCGCAAGGCCGTCCACGAACGGCAGCGACTCGAGACGGACGAGGTCGTGATCGTACGGCGCGGCCTCCTGCCCCGTACCACCAGCGGCAAGGTGCAGCGTCGCGCCTGCCGCAAGCGATACCTGAACAACGAGCTGAAGCCTGCCGCGGCAGCGGAGCGGAGTGCCTGATGGCATCGGAAGAAACCCCCAACAGCCCTTCCCGTAACGGCACCGCCTCGCGCCTCACCGAGCTGCAGCGACGTCGCGACGAACTTGCCGCGCACGCCGGATCCGACGCGGTCAAGCGCCAGCACGAGAAGGGCAAGATGACGGCGCGGGAGCGCATCGACGCCCTTCTCGACCCCGGGACGTTTGTCGAACTGGACGCCTTCGCCCGCCACCGCAGCCACGACTTCGGCATGGAGCGCAACCGTCCGCTGGGGGACGGCGTGGTCACCGGTTACGGCAAGGTGGACGGCCGCAAGGTATGCGTGTTCGCACAGGACTTCACGGTCTTCGGCGGCAGTCTCGGTGAGAAGTACGGCGAGAAGATCGTCAAGGTGATGGATCTGGCCCTCAGTACGGGCTGCCCCATCATCGGCATCAACGACTCCGGCGGCGCCCGCATCCAGGAGGGTGTGGTCTCGCTCGCCTTCTACGCCGAGCTGGTCAAGCGCCATGTCGAGGGCTCGGGCGTCATTCCGCAGATCTCGCTGATGATGGGCCCCTGCGCGGGTGGTGCGGTGTACGCGCCGGCGATCACCGACTTCGTGGTGATGGTGGAGGAGACGTCCCACATGTTCGTCACCGGACCCGAGGTGCTGCGCACCGTCATGGGCCAGACGGTGGACCGCGAGGAGCTGGGCGGGGCGCTCAGCCACAACACCGTGTCCGGCAACGCCCACTACCTGGCGCAGGACGAGAAGGACGCGTTCGAATACGTCCGGCTGCTGCTCAGTCATCTGCCCTCCAACAACATGGAGGACCCGCCGGCCTACGACGTCACCGAGCCCGACAGCCTCACCGAGGCGGACCGGGCCCTGGACACTCTGATCCCCGACAGCCCCAACCAGCCGTACGACATGCGCAGGGTCGTCCGTACCGTCCTCGACTCCGGTGAACTGCTCGAGGTGCAGCCGCTGTTCGCGCAGAACATCGTCTGCGGCCTGGGGCGTGTCAACGGCCAGAGCGTGGGCATCGTCGCCAACCAGCCGATTGTCCAGGCGGGCGCTCTGGACATCGACGCCAGTGAGAAGGCGGCGCGCTTCATCCGCATGTGCGACTCCTTCCATGTGCCGGTGCTCAGCTTTGTCGACGTGCCGGGCTTCCTGCCGGGTCTGGAGCAGGAACAGGGCGGCATCATCCGCAGGGGCGCCAAGCTCATCTACGCCTATGCCGAGGCCACAGTGCCGATGGTCACCGTGGTGACCCGCAAGGCGTACGGCGGCGGGTACGGAGTCATGGGCTCCAAGCACCTGGGCATCGACGTCAACCTGGCCTGGCCGACGGCCGAGATCGCGGTCATGGGAGGCGAGAGCGCGGTGAGCGTGCTGCACCGCCGTGCGGTGGCGGAGGCCGACGACCCGGCCGCGGAGCGGACACGGCTGCGCGAGGAGTACGAGCAGGCGCTCTGCAATCCGTACGCGGCCGCCGAACGCGGCTATGTGGACGCGGTGATCATGCCGCACGAGACCCGGGCGAGCATTGCCGGCGCGCTGGAGACACTGCGCGGCAAGCGCGCCCACCGGCTGCCGCGCAAGCACGGCAACATCCCCCTGTGAGCGGACCGGAAGAGGGGGCCGCCACCCCCCACGAGGCAGACGGCTTGCGCGTGGTGCGCGGCCGTCCGACGGAAGAGGAACTCGCCGCGGCGGTGGTCGCGGTGACGGCGCTGCTGATGGAGCGGGCCGCCGGCCGGGGAACCGCACCGCCGCGCGCGGGCCGCCGCTGGGGCGCGCCCGCGCAGCGTATGACGCACTGGCCCGAGCGAGGCGGGTTCAGTGGCTGACCAGGACTCGGCCGGGCAGGCCGCCCGCAGCCGCGGTGCGATCTCCGACATCAACGACCACATGGGACGAGGGAGTTCATTGTGCGCAAGATCCTGATCGCCAACCGTGGCGAAATCGCTGTCCGCGTTGCCCGGGCCTGCCGGGACGCCGGGATCGCGAGCGTAGCCGTCTACGCCGATCCGGACCGGGACGCTCTGCATGTCCGCGCGGCCGACGAAGCGTTCGCCCTGGGCGGTGACACCCCGGCCGCCAGTTATCTGGACATGGCCAAGGTGCTGCAGGCCGCGAAGGATGCGGAGGCGGATGCCATCCACCCCGGGTACGGCTTCCTCTCGGAGAATGCCGAGTTCGCCCAGGCCGTGCTGGATGCGGGTCTGACCTGGATCGGGCCGCCGCCGCAGGCGATCCGTGATCTGGGTGACAAGGTCGCCGCCCGGCACATTGCCCAGCGTGCCGGTGCGCCGCTGGTCGCCGGTACGCCCGACCCGGTGAGCGGTGCCGACGAGGTCGTCGCGTTCGCCGAGGAGCACGGGCTGCCGATCGCGATCAAGGCCGCGTTCGGCGGTGGCGGGCGTGGTCTGAAGGTCGCCCGCACTCTGGAGGAGGTTCCGGAGCTGTACGACTCGGCGGTGCGCGAGGCCGTTGCCGCGTTCGGCCGTGGCGAGTGCTTCGTCGAGCGGTACCTGGACAAGCCGCGGCATGTGGAGACCCAGTGCCTGGCCGACAGCCACGGCAATGTTGTCGTCGTCTCCACGCGTGACTGCTCGCTGCAGCGCCGCCACCAGAAGCTGGTGGAGGAGGCCCCGGCGCCGTTCCTGACCAAGGAGCAGAACGCGGAGCTGTACGCCGCGTCCAAGGCCATCCTCAAGGAGGCCGGCTACGTCGGCGCCGGCACCGTCGAGTTCCTCGTCGGCACCGACGGCACCATCTCCTTCCTCGAGGTCAACACGCGTCTGCAGGTGGAGCACCCGGTCACCGAAGAGGTCACCGGTATCGACCTGGTCCGCGAGATGTTCCGCATCGCGGACGGCGAGGAGCTCGGCTACGGCGACCCGGCCGTGCGCGGCCACTCCTTCGAGTTCCGCATCAACGGCGAGGACCCGGGCCGCGGCTTCCTGCCCGCCCCGGGCACGGTCACGACGTTCGCGCCGCCGACCGGCCCCGGTGTCCGTCTGGACGCGGGTGTCGAGTCCGGCAGCGTCATCGGCCCGGCCTGGGACTCCCTGCTCGCCAAGCTCATCATCACCGGCGCCACTCGCGAACAGGCCCTGCAGCGCGCCGCGCGCGCCCTGGAGGAGTTCACCGTCGAGGGCATGGCCACCGCCATCCCGTTCCACCGCGCGGTCGTCACCGACCCGGCCTTCACCGCCGACCCGTTCACGGTCCACACCCGCTGGATCGAGACCGAATTCGCGAATGACATCAAGCCCTTCGCCGTCCCCACCGATTCCGGTGCGGAGACCGAGAACGCGGCCCGCCGGACCGTGGTCGTCGAGGTCGGCGGCAAGCGTCTCGAGGTCTCGCTCCCCGAGTCGCTGGGGGCAGCGGTCACCGGCGGTGCGCCCGGTGCTGGCAGAAAGGCCCCGCGGCGGCAGGGTGGTCCCAAGGCGTCGGCGGCCGCCTCCGGCGAGTCGTTGACCTCTCCGATGCAGGGAACCATCGTGAAGCTTGCCGTCGCCGACGGCAGCCATGTCGAGGAGGGCGATCTGATCGTGGTCCTGGAGGCCATGAAGATGGAGCAGCCGCTCACCGCCCACCGTTCCGGGATCGTCAAGGATCTGTCGGCGGAGGTGGGCGCGACGGTCTCGGCGGGAGCGGTCATCTGCGAGATCAAGGACTGACCGCCTGTCGGCGAACGCATACGACGGAGCCTGCCTCCACACCCGATTGGGGTGTGGAGGCAGGCTCATGTCTCTGTTGCGTCTGCCTGGTCGGGCTGTCGCGCGGGCGGTCAGCCCTGTTCGCGGTTCATGGTCCGCATGCCCCAGGCGCCGAAGATGACCACCAGGGAGAGGGCGGCCAGGGCGCCGGTCAGCGTGGTGCGGGAGGCGTACTCCCCGGCGGTGATCGCGCGCAGCGCATCGACCACGTGGGACAGCGGATTGACCCGGGACAGGTTGTACAGCCAGTCCGGCGCCGCACTCATCGGAAGCAGCACCCCCGAGAGCAGCATGAGCGGCACCAGCACCATGCTGAGCAGCGGAGCGAACCGGTTCTCCTGTTTGAGGATGAGCGCCAGCGCGTACGAGGCCGAGCTGATCCCGGCGGCGAGGACGGAGGCCAGCGCCAGCAGCAGCAGGACGGCCGGAATGGGGGCGCGGAATCCGAAGGCCGTGGCCGCGGCGAGCAGCATGACGCCCTGGATGCCCAGTTGGGCCAGGTCGCTGAGGACCCGGCCGGAGAGCAGCGCGGCGCGGCTGACGGGTGCGACGCGCAGCCGCTCCATGACCCCGGAGCGCAGCTCAGGGGTGAGTGAGAACCCTGCGTAGGCGGCACCGAACAGGGTGAGCTGCATCAGCATGCCGGGCACGAACCACTGCCAGGCGTCCACGTTGCCGGGCAGCATGTTCTTCAGCAGTGGGCCGAAGAGCACGAGATAGACCAGCGGGCCGGAGATTCCGACGATGAGCTGGAGCGGGCTGCGAGCCCACGGGCGGGTGGAGCGAATGAAGATGAGTCGCGTCTGCTTCAGGTAATGCACCGTCACTCTCCTTGATCGTTGGTGGAGTCGGCGTCGGTGTCCCGCAGACTGCGGCCCGTGAGGGTGAGGAACACGTCGTCCAGGGTCGGGCGGTGAGTCTGTACGGACATGACAGAGATCCCGCACCGGTCAAGTTCCCGCAGGAGAACGGGTAGGACGGAACCGCCCAGCGGCACCCGGAACCGTACGGTCCAGCCGTCGACGGCGATCTCGCGAGCGCCCGGGAAGCGTGCCGCGGTCGCGGCCGTGCCCGCCGGGTCCGAAGTCTCCAGGACGAGCAGATCGCCGGAGATCTCGCTCTTGAGTCCGTCGGGGGTGCCCTCTGTGATGATCTGCCCGTCGTCGATCACCAGGATGCGCTCACAGAGGGCGTCCACCTCGTCGAGGTAGTGCGTGGTGAGGAAGACCGTGGTGGAGTGCAGGTCGCGCAACGACCTGATGTGCTCCCACAGATTGCTGCGGCTCTGCGGATCCAGCGCGGTGGACGGCTCGTCCAGGAAGACCAGTTGGGGCCGGTGCAGTACGCCCATCACGATGTCGAGACGCCGCCGCTGGCCACCGGAGAGGGTGGACACGGTCCGGGTCTCCATACCTGCGAGGTCGTACTGGCCGAGGAGTTCTTCGACCCGATGGCGGGCCCGGCCACGGGACATGCCGTACAGCTGGGCCTGCGTCATCAACTCCTCCCCGACGCGCTGGTCGCCTCCGGCGCCGTTGCCCTGCCCCACATAGCCGATGCGGCGGCGTACTCCGGCGGGATCGGAGAGCAGATCGCAGCCGGCAACCATCGCCACGCCCGACGTGGGGCGCAGCAGTGTGGAGAGCATCCGCAGGGTGGTGGACTTTCCCGCGCCATTGGGGCCGAGGAATCCGACCAGTTCGCCTTCTGCGACGTCAATGTCCACGCCCCGGACGGCTTCTACGGTGTTTTTTCGGCTGCGGAACGTTTTGGCAAGGTCTCGTACCTTGATCATCGGCGGTGCCTCATCCGGTCTCGCATGATTGCGCTGAGCGCATGGAAAAACGCGCCGTCTCCATCGGAAGGGAATATCCTGATCGGCGCGATGTGGCAGATTCAGTGACACGCAGAATCGCGTACGTGTAGGGGAAAATATATTGCGCGTTCAATTCGACGGACAACCCCTAGTCTCCCCTGCGGACCGCAGTTGGGGGCTAGGGGCGCGAGGTGTGGTGCAGACCAGGTCGGAGCTTTGGTACGCCAACAGTGGCCGAAATGAGCCCTAGGATGCCAGTATCTCCACCCGGACCTCAACCACAGGGTCGAGGTTGCCGGTTTCGCCGCACCGTAATGTCGCACCACTCAATGCGTGCGATATGCAACTTATCGATTCGAAAGGGGAAGGTCATTGGTGTCAAATGAGTGTGCCGATCTCGATTTGATATGCATCCGGCACGCCTCGATCTCCAGCAAATTCAGGCTGGCCGGCTTTCCGCACAGTGTCGAATCGACATCCTCGTTCCTCTGTCTGGCGGAACTCCTGCTGCCCACGGTCGAGATGCTGATGTTCCAGCATTCCTACGCCTACGACAGCAGCGCGCCACCACGGATCGGAGACCTCTCGGACCTGGCCGGCGACGCCTTTGAGACCCTCGCGGAGTGGACGGACCGGCCGCTGGCGCTCTTCGGGCACGGGAGGGGCGCCCATCTGGCGTACCGGGTGGCCCGTCGGCTGGAGCGGGAGACGGGGACCATCCCGGCGACGCTGTTCGTCTCGGGAGCCGCCGGAGCCGAACGGGCCGAAATCTCCGACAGCGGACCTGAGTTGCGCTGCCCGATCGTCGCACTCACCGGCGAGACGGACCGCAGAACTCCGGTGTCGGCGGTACGGAACTGGCGGCACCGCACCAGCGGAACCTTCGACCTCGAGGTGTTCCCGGGAGCGCGGGGCTATCTCGACATCAGCCGCCGGCAGGTCGCCAACCTCGTCCACGACCAGCTCCTCGTTTCCGAGAACAAGGGAGCCTAGGGGGAGGTTAAGGGTTCCCGGGTCGGGGCATACTGCCTAACTTCCTTGGTGGGAACCGTGTTACGCATCAGTAGCAGCGCGGTCCCTCAGCCGTCCCGGACGACGGCCCGTCCTCTCAGAGGTCGCCTTCCCGGATCGCGACCTCTGCGCGCCGGTCACGTCCGAGCCCGAGGAAGGAACCTCCCGACAGTGACCTCGAAGATATTTGCCCACGACTCGGTTCAAACCCTCTCCGCATCGGAGCAGGGAGCCCTGCGCATCGCCGACGCCCTCCGCGATCGCGGCGTCGGCCCGGGCCAGCGCGTTCTGCTCAAGGCAGGCAACTCGGCGGGCTGGGTCGGGACGCTGCTGGGGCTTATGCACCTCGGCGCCTCCATCGTGCTCGTCGACCAGCAGGAGCACGCCGAGGAGACCCGGCGCATCATCCTGCGCACCGGGGCCAAGGTCCTCCTCGTCGACGACGACGCCCCGATCGACGACGACCTGGACGCCATCCACCTCTACGAAATCCTGGTGGCCGCGGCCGGCCGCGAAGTCGCCGAGCAGCGGCTGTCGTTCGACGAGTGGGGCGAGCGGCCCGACGGCCTGATCATGTGGACCTCGGGCTCGACCGGCTCCCCCAAGGGGGTCGTCAAGTCGGGCGCCAAGTTCCTCAAGAACCTGCAGCGCAACGCAGATCAGGTCGGACATGTCGCGGACGATGTGCTCATGCCGCTGCTGCCCTTCTCCCACCAGTACGGGCTGTCCATGGTGCTGATCGCCTGGATGACCGGATCCTCGCTGGTGATCGCGCCGTACAAGCGGCTGGACCGCGCCCTGCGGATGGCGGGCGAGACCGGGGTCACGGTGATCGACGCGACGCCCTCCAGCTACCGCAGCATGCTCAATCTGATCGGCCGCAAGCCCGCGCTGCGCGCCGATGTCGAGCAGGTGCGGATGTTCTGTGTCGGCGCCGCGCCCCTGGACGGGCCGCTCGTCGACCGGTACGTCGCCGAGTTCGGCCGGCCGCTGCTGGACAGCTATGGCAGCACCGAACTGGGCAATATCGCCTTCGCCACCATCGAGAACCCGATCGCCTGCGGACAGGCGATGGACGGTATCCGGCTGCGGGTGGTCGACGAGGACGGCCTGGAGGTGGCACCGGGCGTGGCGGGCGAGATCGAGGTGGACACCCCCGACGGCATGGAGGGCCACCTCGACGAGGACGGCACTCTGCTCCCCGCGGCCACCGGCTGGCAGCGCACAGGGGATCTCGGTCACCTGGACGAGCACGGCAATGTGTTTCCGCTCGGCCGCAAGTTCGCCGTGCACCGGATGGGATACACGCTCTACCCCGAACTGATCGAACGTAAGGTCGCCGCTCTGGACTGCTCCGCCCGGATCATTCCGCTGCCCGACGAGCGGCGTGGGGCGCAGCTGGTGTTCTTCGTCGAGGACGAGGAGGGGCAGGAGGCCGCGTACTGGCGGGACCGGCTGCGTGGGATGCTTGCCACCTATGAGCACCCCGACCGGGTCGTCGTCCTGGACCGGTTCCCGCTCAACCGCAACGGCAAGCCGGACAAGCGGCAGTTGGAGCGGCTCGCGCGGGAATCGCAGGCGGCCGGGCCCGATGGTTCCCCCGGAGGAAACACCCAGTGAGGATCGCTTGTCTGCAGGCGGCGTGCGGCGCGACCGGTGTGCAGCAGTTTCTTGAGCGACTGCGGACAGCGGCGCGCCGCGCGGCCGATGAAGGGGCCGAACTGCTCGTCACCCCCGAGGTCTCGATCGGCGGCTATCCCCTTCAGGCAGGCAATCTGGCGGAGGCCTCGGGTCCCGTCGACGGACCGCAGTGCGCGGAAGTCTCCGCCGTTGCACGCGAGTTCGGTATCGCCATCGTCCATGGCTGGCCCGAGACGGACGGCCCTGACGTGTACAACTCCGCGCGCCTCGTCGCGCCCAGGGGTGAGACTCTCGCGGTCTACCGCAAGGCGCATCTGTACGGGCGGGCCGAGCGCACTCTGTTCACCCCCGGTGCGGAAGCAGTGGTGCAGGCGTCCTTCGGCGGTATGACGCTGGGCATGCTGATCTGTTACGACGTGGAGTTCCCGGAGGCCGTGAGGGCGCACGCCCTGGCCGGCACCGATCTGCTCCTGGTGCCCACTGGGCTGATGCGGCCCTGGGAGGTCGTGGCGCGCACCCTGGTGCCGGCGCGTGCTTTCGAGAGCCAGCTCTACATCGCGTACGCGAACTGGACCGGAGACCACGGTGGCCTCAGTTTCTGTGGCCACACCACGGTCGCGGCGCCGAACGGCACGACGTACGCCATCACCGAGGACCGTGAGGACCTGCTCGTGGTCGACATCGACCCGATGGTCCTCAAGCGCGCCCGTGCCTCCACGACGTATCTGCGCGACCGACGCCCGGAGCTCTACGCGTAACGCACGCAATCCCAGGTCGCCTTACCCCGCTATGACGATGGGCCCGGAGACAGTCACTGTCTCCGGGCCCATCGTCATGCTGCCGAGCTGTGCGGCCGTCAGATGCGCGGCCTCTCGAAGCGCGGCTTCTCGGGCGCGAAGGGGACTCCCGTGGACAGTCCCCGGGCGCCGACGACCAGCGCCTCGCCCAGGAATCCGACGCCGATGGAGAGGTTGATGGGCCGTGCCTCCGCCTGCATGCCCGTGTGCACCGCGAGGAAGCCGAAGGCGGCCATCACCGCAAGGGACCCGATGATGACGAGGAACGTCTTACCGGTGTAGCGCTGATAGAGGATTCCATCCTTGGGGTAGACCTGGATGGTGGCGCCACGCACCGCGCCGAGCCCGATACCGAGCACCGAACCGACGATGACCCAGCCGAGGTCCGTACCGGTCAGCCCCTTCACTTCGGTCAGAGCCCAGATCCCGAGGCCGGTGAGCACCAGCGGTGGTGCGAACAGATCCCGGGCGTTGAGCGGTTCGCCCATCAGTCGCTTGATCACCACCGCGACCGCCCCGACGGCGATGATCGTTACGAGCAACCATGTGTCCACCACTGCACCCCTTTGTTCCCGGCCTGTCCGTGCCCCCGCAGGGCGTGAAGTTAATTTAGCGCGCCCGTGCTATAACAGCAACATGCCAAGAGTCGTCGTAGCCGAAACCCGGCGCCAAGATGTCGCGCAGGCCGTTCTCCGCATCGTGGGCAGGGAAGGTCTGGAAAGCGCCTCACTGCGTAACGTCGCCCAGGAGGCCGGGCTGGCCATCGGTTCTGTGAGGCACTACTTCGCCAGCCAGACCGAGCTGATGATTTTTACGATGGAGGAGCTGCGGCGGCGCATCGACGGCCGGATCCGCAGCCATGCCGAGCAGCTGCTCGACCCGGGCGCGAGCATCGACCGCCGTACCCGCACCGAGGAACTGTTCGCCGAATTCCTTCCCCTCGACGAGACCCGTCGCGAAGAGGCGGTGCTCTGGCTGGCGTTCATCACCGCTGCGCGCACCCGCCCGGAATTCCGGCCCTGCGCACGCCGGATGTATGAGGAGGCGCGCCAGCTGATCGCGCGCGTGCTGCACGAGGCCCAGCGGTCCGGTGGTGTCCCCGGTGACCTCGACATCGCACTGGAGACCCAGCGGCTTGCCGCGCTCCTGGACGGTCTGACCCTCGGCGGAGTGCTCCATCCCGATCAGGTGGCCCCCGATGCCGCGCGCGCGATTCTCCACCGCCATCTGCGTACCCTCGTGGATCCTGACCAGGGTCGTGCGACAGGTCATCCATAGCCGGTGACGCCCGGGGGCGAGAAGCGGGCGCGCATACGATCACGGAGACCGTACGGACCACTTGGAAGGCCAACAGGCATGGCGGACAAGCGCGTTGTCATCATCACCGGCGGAGGAACGGGTATCGGTGCCGCCACCGCCCGGCTGCTGCGCGCGAGTGGGCACCACGTGGTCGTCTCGGGGCGGCGACCCGATCCGCTGCATCGCCTCGCGGAGGAGACCGGAGCTCTGGCCCACCCGGCCGACATCGGTGACCCCGACGCCGTGCAAGGTCTCGTGGACACCGCAGTGGCCGCGTACGGCCGGCTCGACGGGCTCGTGCTCAACGCGGGCATCGGGCGTGGCGGCGGTGTGGGTGAGCTGTCGGTCGAGGACTGGGAGGCCGTGATGCGTACCAACCTCACCGGTCCGTTCCTTCTGCAGCGCGCCGCGCTCCCGCACTTGCTGGAGGCACGGGGCTCGGTCGTCGCCGTCGCTTCGGTGTCCGCGCTGCGCAACGGCGTGGGCAACGCCGCGTACGCGACGTCCAAGGCCGCTCTGCTCCAGCTCTGCCGATCCCTGGCCGTCGACTACGGGCCGCGCGGCGTACGGGCCAACACCGTGTGCCCGAGCTGGGTGCGCACCGATATGGCCGACCGGCAGATGGCACGTTTCGCCGACGAGGCGGGCCTGGTCGGTGGCGACGCGGGGGAGCGCGGCACCGATGCGGGCGAGCGCGGCATCGATGCGGCGTACGAGATGGCGACCCGGCTCATTCCCGCGCGCCGCCCCGGCGAGCCGCGCGAGGTCGCCGAGGCCATCGCGTGGCTCCTCTCTCCCGCCGCTTCCTTCGTCAACGGAGCGGTGCTCACGGTGGACGGCGGTGTGACGGCCGTCGACCCCGGCACCGTCGCGTTCGACTTCCACGTCGAACCGCGCACGTCGCGCCCGGAATAGTGAGCCCGGAATAGTGCGCCCGGAACAGTGCCCCGCCGCATCGGACTGAGCGTGCGGACCTGCCGTACCCATGCCGCCAAGTTGCGGGCGACACCCCGGTGTCCGGCTTTCTCCGTTTCCACCGCGAGAACGACAACCGGGCCGACGCACTGAGGGAGCACGCTACGAGGTGCTGCAACTCACCCCCGACGAGCGCGAGTTCGTACGCCGGCTCGGCAAGCGCATGATGGGCCACGACATTTTCTACGTGGGCGTCGACCTCGCCTTCCCGTATGTGATCGAGATCAACATGGAGAACCCTGGCGGACTGAACAATCACCGGCGCGTCACGGGCGAGGACCGGTCGTCCGAGGCCGTCAACACGGTGCCGGCCGCCCTGCGCACCGCCGGAAAGCGGTCACAAGCTGGGGCGGTAGCGGACAGTCACCGTTCGACGTGCGGGGGTGACGAGGTCCTGGTTCGCTGGTTGAGCCCGCTCTCCCTACTGTCAAGGAGTGACAATGAGCGTTGCAGGCGAATCCCGAGGTCGAGCGCAGCAGATGCGCGACAAGGCGCAGCAGCTGTCCGAAGCTGCGGAGCGCGCGACTGACCCGCAGGAGCGTCAGAAGCTGCAGGAGAAGGCGCGCCGACTGAAGGAGCAGAGCCAGCAAGAGGGCTCGATGGGCTCGATGGGTGGGCAGGAGCAGTCCCCGCCTGCGTGAAGCACCTGGCCATCACAGGCCCATGGCCTCCAGTCCGCCGTGCGGACTGGAGGCCATCGGCAGGCAAGGTACGGAAAGGCAGGAATGACCGTGAGTAGCGATCAGCAGGAAACGACCCCGGTCGTCGTCACGCTCAGCGATTGCTCGAAGGAGGACGCCGACACCGTCTTCCGCGTGCTGGCGCAGTCCTTCGCCTCGGACCGTGCCGATGACGATGCACCGCAGTACACGTCCCACCCGCACACAACCGTGTGGACCTCGACGTTCGAGGTGGGCCCCACGCACGCCCCTGCCGTACCTGTGCAGTTGGCAGCACCGTGTGTAGTGGGTGTGCAAGGCACCTACTGGGGGGTGGACCGGCTGGGCGAGACGCTGGCAGCCGCGTTCGTCGTGCAGGTGGAGGGAATGGCCGCCGGCGATCAGGAGAAAGACGTCCAGTTGCGGCTCGAGAGCGGAGTCCGCTAGTCCGGTCCAGGAGACACCAGGCCGACCCGGAATTCGCCAGCGCGGGGAGTCCGCCAGTCCGCCAGTACGGAGCCCGGCGTCCGGCAGTGCGGCCGGCCCGGATGTCCGGCCGGCACCCGGCCGACACCCGCGCTCTGCGTTGCCAGACCGTGCGTACCGCGCGAGTGTCGAAAGACCGAGCTCGAGGAGGACAGCTCCATGCCCATCGCCACGGTGAATCCCGCCACCGGAGAGACGCTCAGGACGTTCGACGCGCTCGGAGCCGAGGAGATCGAACGGCGCCTGGCGCTCGCCGTGACCGCCTTCGGGCAGCACCGCACCACGGAGTTCAGCCGGCGGACGGAGTTGCTCAACCGCGCCGCGGACCTTCTGGAACAGGACCAGCAGGACATCGCCCGCACCATGACCACCGAGATGGGCAAGACGATCGTGGCCGCCCGCGCGGAGGCGGCGAAGTGCGCGAAGGCGATGCGCTGGTACGCCGCGCACGCCGAGGAACTCCTCGCCGACGAGCATCCTTCGGCCGCCGACCTGAAGGACTCCGGTGCTTCCCGCGCCAGCGTCCGCTACCGTCCGCTCGGCGTTGTCCTGGCCGTGATGCCGTGGAACTTCCCGCTCTGGCAGGTCGTACGGTTCGCGGCCCCCGCGCTCATGGCCGGCAACGTCGGTCTGCTCAAGCACGCTTCGAACGTGCCGCAGACCGCTCTGTACCTGGAGGACCTCTTCCGCCGGGCCGGCTTCCCGGAGGGGTGTTTCCAGACGCTGCTCGTGGGATCCGGCGCGGTCGAGAACATCCTGCGCGATCCCAGGGTGGCTGCCGCCACACTCACCGGCAGCGAGCCGGCCGGGCGCTCCGTCGCCGCCATCGCCGGCGACGAGGTGAAGAAGACCGTACTGGAGCTCGGCGGCAGCGACCCCTTCGTCGTGATGCCGTCGGCCGATGTCGAACGGGCGGCCCGGACTGCGGTGACGGCCCGGGTGCAGAACAACGGCCAGTCCTGCATCGCGGCCAAGCGCTTCATCGTCCACGCCGACGTGTACGAAGACTTCTGTGAGCGTTTCACCGCGGGAATACGGGAGTTGACCGTCGGCGACCCGATGCAGGAGTCCACCGATGTCGGCCCGCTCGCCAGCGAACAGGGCCGTACGGATCTCGAAGCGCTGGTCGACGACGCCCTGAGCCTCGGCGCGACGGCACGGTGCGGAGCCAAGCGTCCCGAGAAGCTGGACCGGGGCTGGTACTACGAGCCCACCGTCCTCACCGACATCTCCGTCGGCATGCGGATCCATCACGAAGAGGCCTTCGGTCCGGTCGCCACGGTCTACCGCGCGGCCGGCCTCGACGAGGCGCTGGCCATCGCCAACGACACGCCCTTCGGACTGAGTTCCAATGTGTGGACCCGCGACGAAGGGGAAGTGGAGCGGTTCACAAGCGACATGGCCGCCGGCGGCGTCTTCTTCAACGGAATGACGGCCTCCCACCCCGCACTGCCCTTCGGTGGCGTCAAGCGCTCCGGCTTCGGCAGGGAGCTGTCGAGGCACGGTATCCAGGAGTTCTGCAATGTCACCACGGTGTGGCACGGCGCCGAGCCGGACGACAACAGCTGATCGGACAACGCGGCTGACCCCGGCAGACCTCTCGCCCCGGACATGGGGCCGAGGTCGCGGCCGGAGGGGGCGCCGGGGCCGTTCGCGACGATTCGAACAAGCCGATTCGCGGCCCACTCACCCGTGTCGCTGTTGGGCCGAACGGGTGAGGGGGGCGAGGATGGGGCGCATGAGTAGGTACGAGAGGTACGACGTCACCGACGAACAGTGGGAGGGGCTGGCGCAGGTCGTCCCGTTGCGCAGTCGTAACGAGTGGCCTTCGCGGGTCGACCACAACACGATCCCGCAGGATTACGCGGCCGCCGAGCAGCGTCGTTTTGTCGTGCTGCGGGTGCAGGTCTTCGCCGACGCGCGCGAGGTCGCCGAGTACCTCGTCGCCCAGATCCCGGTACTGCTGGACCTCACCGGCGCCGAAACCGAAGTGGCCAAGCGCATCCTGGACTTCAGCAGTGGTGTGGTCTTCGGTCTTGGCAGCGGGATGCACCGGGTCGACCGGAATGTCTTCCTGCTCGCCCCGGTCGGCACGGAGGTCGAGGGGATCGCGGCCGCCGTCCCCCGTTCGTAGGAAGGTCATCGAGGCGGAACGGTTCGGCGCATTTCGTGCTGCGTACCGTCCCGCTCATGGACGTAACCACGCTGCTCAACGGCGCGAACTGCACCCGCCCCACCGTCACCGAACTGCGGCTCTCCGCCTTCAAATCGCACCGGGGCGTGGTCCTGCCCCTCGGTCCGCTGACCCTCTTCGCGGGCGCGAGCGGCAGCGGTAAGTCGAGCGTCCTGCAGATGTACGAGGCGCTGGCGCGGCTCGGCGCGGGCGACGAGCTCGAAACAGCCTTCCCGGAACCCGCGGCCTGTGTGCCGGAGTGGGCGGAGGCCGACGGGCAGGGCCGACGGGGATTTCGGATCGGCTGCACGGTCGACGGCCCGGCCGGTCCCGTACAGCTCGATCTCGCAGTACAGGCGGAACCCGAACTGCGCGTGGTGGGCGAGCGGCTGACCAGCGGCGGGCGCACCCTGCTGACCACCGCGCTGCGCGATCCCGGACGGTCCTCGGTGCAAGCTGCCTGGCACACGGCGGGCGCCGCGACCGTGACGCGGGCCCCGCTGCCGGACGACCGGCTCGGCACGGCGCTGCTGCCGCTGCGCGTGGCCGGCAAGACGCAAGGCCAGTTACAAGTCCTCGCTGCTGCCGAGCAGGTCGTCGTGGCACTGCGGTCGGTCTTCGCCTGTGACCCGCAGCCGCAGCGGATGCGCGAGCCGGTGGCGGCGGGGGAGGGGAGGCTGCGGCGCGGCTGCGACAACCTGGCGGAGGTGCTGCACCGCACGCGGAGCCAGTGCGCCAAACGGCATGCCCGGCTGGCCGCGGCGGCGCGGGTGGGATGCGCGGGGGACGTCGCGGATCTGGCCGTCGAAGAGCTCGGCGACGGGACGGTACGGGCGCTGCTCGGCCGGAGCGGTGCACGGGGAGCGACGCCCGTGGGGCGGCTCGGCGAGGGCGAGTTGAGATATCTGGCGCTGGCGCTGGTACTGCTCACCGGGCCGGGGGTGCTGGCCATGGACCAGGCGGCCGAGGTGCCGGCGGCGTACCAGTCGCTCACCGTTCTGGCGGACGGCTTCGACCGCTGCCTGGACCCGCGGCAGTCGCGCGAACTGCTGTCGCTGGGCGCGGAGATGTGCGCGCGCGGGCACATTCGACTGGTGGGGGCGGTCGCCGATGCGTCGTATGCGCGCGGGGTGGACGGTGTGACGGTGGTAGACCTGGTGCCGTGACGAGAGAAGACGGACTGGATGTGGCGGGGTTGCAGCGCAGGCTGGCCGAGTTCGCGGCGGCGCGGGACTGGCAGCCGTACCACACCCCGAAGAACCTGGCGGTGGCGCTGAGCGTCGAGGCGTCCGAACTGGTGGAGATCTTCCAGTGGTTGACGCCCGAGCAGTCGGCGCGAGTGATGGAGAAGGAGGGGGCGGCGCATCGGGTGCGGGACGAGGTCGCGGATGTGCTCGCGTATCTGCTGCAGTTCTGCGAGGTGCTCGGGATCGACGCGCTGGCGGCGCTCTCCGACAAGATCGACCGGAATGAGGTTCGCTTCCCGGCGAAGTGATTTTCGACGCGAAGTGATTTTCGACCGGTTCGCGGCCCCTCCACACAGGCCTTCGTCACTCTATGGAGTTGTTGAGTTATCCACAACGGCCTTGGTGTCCACAGATTTCCGAATTCCCCTGGCTTTCAGACTCAAGGAGCTTCACTCTGGGTAATGAACTGAGTGGGCAGAAAGTCGTACGAACGGGGGTGGCGTACATATGGATGCGGAACGGCTGATCGGGCTCAGTCGGCACGCCTTGGCGCAGAGCCGGGCGGTGCCGGACATTGTCGCCGAGGCCTGGCAGGCGCAAGCCCTCGCCCAGGCGATCGGCAGCCGGCTGGCGCTGTACGGGCCACAGGAGCTGAGAAGCGAGGCGCGCGGGCTCAGCGAGATCGGTGGTCGAGGGTGTGGGGTGCTCGACCATCCGATGGTGCGCAGCGGCGGGGTCCGTGCCGCGCAGCTGTCCGAGGTGGTGGACGCGCGGCGGACATTGATCGGGCTGGGAGTGCTGTTGGGCGATGTGGGGATCGCTCTGGTCGGGGTCGCGTGCGCCACCGACGAGGAGGGGCTGTACTGGCAGTGCATCGAGGCGATAGACGCCGCTGACGAGTCGAGCGACCGGGTGCGGGGAATGCTGCGCAGGCTCGCGGTACGGGATTCGGAGAGACCGCCCGACACCATCCGGGGCAGAGCCGGGCCGGTGGCTGCGCGGGACACGATGTCGGACTCGCCTCCCGCGCCGCCTCGCTTGCTCCCCCCGCGCTCCTCTCCTTCTTCCCCTTCCACGCCTTCTTCGCCTTCCTTGTCCGACTCGGTGGAGGAAGCGGACGAGATGGATGCGGTGGACTCGGCGGCGGGGCCGTCGTGACCTCGGGTACGGCTTCCTGCGGGCCGCCGGGTTGAGGTTTTCACCCGGGCGAGCCGGTGGGGGCATGGCAGGGACGGTGGGGTTGACGGCCGTACGAAGGTGCAGGATGGATGCATGGATCTTCGAATCTTCACCGAGCCCCAGCAAGGGGCGAGCTACGACACCCTGCTGACCGTTGCCAAGGCCACCGAGGACCTCGGGTTCGACGCCTTCTTCCGCTCCGACCACTACCTGCGCATGGGCTCCGCCGACGGACTGCCCGGGCCGACCGACGCCTGGATCACCCTGGCCGGGCTGGCACGCGAGACCAAGCGGATCCGCCTCGGCACGCTGATGACCGCCGGGACGTTCCGGCTGCCGGGCGTGCTGGCCATCCAGGTCGCGCAGGTCGACCAGATGTCGGGCGGCCGGGTGGAACTGGGCCTGGGCGCAGGCTGGTTCGAGGAGGAGCACAAGGCGTACGGCATTCCGTTCCCGAAGGAGAAGTTCGGGCGGCTGGAGGAGCAGTTGGCCATCATCACGGGACTGTGGGCCACAGAGGTCGGCAAGACCTTCTCGTACGAGGGCACGCACTATCAGCTGGCCGACTCGCCCGCGCTGCCCAAGCCCGCCCAGGGGAAGGTGCCGGTGCTGATCGGCGGGCACGGCGCGAGCCGCACCCCACGGCTGGCCGCGCAGTACGCCGACGAGTTCAACCTTCCGTTTGCCTCCATCGAGGACAGCGAGCGGCAGTTCGGCCGGGTCCGCGCCGCAGCCGAGGCGGCGGGACGCGGGGCGGACGACCTGGTGTACTCCAACGCCTTGGTCGTCTGCGTGGGCAAGGACGACGCGGAGGTGGCACGCCGAGCGGCGGTCATCGGACGTGAGGCGGACGAGCTGAAGGCGAACGGGCTGGCCGGCTCGCCCGCCGAAGTTGTCGACAAGATCGGGCGGTACGGCGCGATCGGTTCGTCCCGGATCTATCTCCAGGTGCTGGACCTCGATGACCTGGACCATCTTGAGCTGATCTCGTCGCAGGTCCAGTCCCAGCTGGGCTGAGCCGCTGCCGACCCGAGCACCCGGGAGTTCTCGTGAAACCCGGCCGTACACTCGCCGCCGCGCTCGCCGAAGGGGTCGTCGTCCTCGACGGCGGGCTGTCCAACCTGCTGGAGGCACAGGGCTGCGATCTGGCCGACGGCCTCTGGTCGGCACGGCTGCTGGCCGACGATCCACGGCAGATCGAAGCGGCCCACACGGCGTATGTACGAGCGGGCGCCCAGGTCCTCATCACCTCCAGCTACCAGGCCACCTTCGAGGGCTTCGCGCGCAGAGGCGTGGCGCGGGAGCAGGCCGCGGAGCTGCTCGCCCGCAGCGTGGATCTGGCGCGGAGTGCGGGTGACGCGGCTCGGCGGGAGGTATGGGTCGCGGCCTCGGTGGGGCCGTACGGCGCGATGCTCGCGGACGGCAGCGAGTACCGGGGCCGGTACGGGCTGTCCGTGCCGGAGCTGGAGCGCTTCCACCGGCCGAGGATCGAAGCCCTGGCGGCGGCGGGCCCCGATGTGCTCGCCCTGGAGACGGTGCCGGACGCGGACGAGGCGGAGGCGCTGCTGCGGGCGGTCGAGGGGTGCGGGGTGCCGGTCTGGCTCTCGTACAGCATCGCCGGTGAGCGGACCCGGGCAGGCCAGGAGCTGATTGCGGCCTTCGCTCTCGCCGCGGGACGGGAGCAGGTGATCGCCGTCGGGGTGAACTGCTGCGAGCCGGGTGACGCGGACCGTGCGGTGGAGCTCGCGGCGGCGGTGACGGGCAAGCCGGTGGTCGTCTACCCGAACAGCGGAGAGCGGTGGGACGCTGCCCGGGGGGCGTGGCGCGGCGGAGTCACCTACGACCCGCTGAGAGTGCGGGACTGGCTGGCGTCCGGGGCCCGGCTGGTCGGCGGCTGCTGCCGGGTGGGACCGGGACAGATCGAGGAGCTCGCGGCACTCGCGACCTCTGCGGAAGGCGAGCTGTAGGGCCGGTCCGCCGTGGACGGACTGCGGAGCCGGTCCGCCGCGGGGTTATCCGGCCCGGGCAACCGCCCGCACCGGGGCTCATTTTCCGCGGTGGTGCCCAGCCGTAGGGGTGAGGGGTTCGTGCACGTGTGTGAGTCGCAGCGGTGACAAAGGACGGGGACTTCGGAGCCGGACCAGCCGATGGTCGCCGTCGACCCGGGCCTGCTGGAGCGGGCGGTCGCCAACATTGTCGAGAACGCGATCGTGCTGGCCGACACCAGCACGGGTTCGTTCTCGGGGTCGCCCGCGGGTTCGCCGAAGCGATCGGCGGCGAGCACCGGCAGGGGGCGGTGGTGCCTGGTCATTCGAGGGTCTGTTGGAGGCTGATGAGAAGCAGGGCGATGTCGTCGACGGGGGCGGGGGCGTGCCGGATCAGGGTGTCGGCCATGGCATCGAGGTTGCCGGCGTCTGCGTGTTCGAGGAGTCCGGCGAGCGCGGCGATGGCGTCGTCGGGGTCGACTCCGGGTTCTTCGATGAGTCCGTCGGTGTAGAGGAGGAGCACGCAGCCGGGCGGCAGGGGGAGCTCCAGGGCCGGGTAGTCGGCTGCTGGGTCGATGCCGAGCAGAAGGCCGGGAGGGACGCGCAGGACTTCGGTGTGGCCGTCGGCGTGGCGCACCAGGGGCCGGGGGTGGCCTGCGCTGGCCAGACAGAGGGCGTGGCGGGCCAGGTCGAGGTGGGCGTAGAGGCAGCTGGTGAACAGGCCCGGGTCGAGATCGATGAGCAGACGGTTGGTCCGGCTGAGGACGTCGCCGGGGGGCACGCCGATGGTGGCGTGGGCGTGGACAGCGGTGCGGACCTGTCCCATGAGGGCGGCGGCGTCGATGTTGTGGCCCTGGACGTCGCCGATGGCCGCGGCGGCGGTGGTGTCATTGAGGCGGATGAGGTCGTAGAAGTCGCCTCCGACTTCCAGGCCGTGTCCGGCGGGCAGGTAGCGGGCGGCCACGTTCAGGCCTGGGATGTGGGGGAGGGTGTGGGGCAGCAGGGCGGCCTGGAGGCGGTGGGCGACGTTGTGCTGTGTGTCGTAAAGGCGGGCGCGGTCCATGGCCTGACCGATCAGTCCGGCCAGTGAGGTGAGGACCGCGCGTTCGGTGGGCGGGAAACGTTGGGGCCGGTCGTAGGCGAGGACGAGGGAGCCGATCGTGCGGCCGGAAGCGATCAGCGGCAGAAAGGCCCAGGACGCCATGCCGTCCTCATCCACGGCCGGAGGGTAGGCGCGCTTGAGGTCGTCGAAACTGGCGACGAAGCTCGGGACGCCGCTGGCCAGCACGCGGGCAGCGGGGATGTCCGACGTCAAAGGGATGGCGTCGAAGTGGTCCATGAGTGCGTCGTCGTAGCCGCGGTAGCCGAGGATCTTCAGACGGCCCTCCTCCGCGGCCATCAATGCCATGGCCTGCGCCCCGAGTGCGGGCAGGAGCTGGTCGGCCGTCTGGTCCACGACGTCCTTCACACCGACGGCCTCGGTGAGCGTGGCGGCCAGGTGCATCAAGTGGTAGAGCACAGTGGCGCGGCTCGGTCCGGCGGCCGCCGCGGGCCGGGTGGCAGGACCGTCCTCGACGGGGCTGCTGGGGGCGATGTGGACGCTGATGCCGGAAGCGTCCGGATACAGCTCGAACGACAGCCACGTATCCGGCGGGCGCAGCGCCGTGAACGCGGTGGGCAGCTGGCCGACCAGCGCAGCCCGGTAACGGTACTCGACTTCGGGGACGTCCATCCACGGCAGCGCCTCCCAGGGCCGGGCGCCCAGCAGATCGCCGGCGTCGGCTCCGACGAGGTCGGCGGCCCCTGTGGTGATGAAGGTGATCCGGCCGCTCAGGTCCAGCGCACAGGACCCGCCGGGCAGGCGGTCGATGAACGCAGCCATCTCCTCGGCCGGTCCCAGTGCGCGGCCGCGCACTGGGACCAGGATCCGCGGCCGGTCCTGCGGCACCAGGTCGCCGTGATCGGCAACCTCCCGCAGGATGCGGCCCAGACGGTGGCAGCCTGCGTCAATGGCGTCACGCTCGCCGGGGCTCAGCTGCGGCGCATGCGCCCCCGGCCACAGCAGCACCAGCCCGCCCCACACCGTGCTGCCGGAAGCCAGTGGGGCAGCAGCCAACGCGAAGTCATAAGGCAGCACGAGCGACAATCGCGGGTAACGGCGAGCCATCTCCTCCATGCCGCCGACCCAGACCAGGCGCCGCTCCCGCACGGCGTCCGCCACCGGAATCGGATTGGCCAGCCCCACCCGCGTCCACGGAGCCGCGATCTCACGCGGAGTCCCCGTCACCGCCGCCAGCCACAGAGCGTTCCCGCCCGGCGGCAGCACATACAGCATGCCCCTGGACGCGACGCTCTCCCGCACCACGTCCATCAACGCGGCGTCCATCAGCTGCCTGCCGGGACCCGCATCGGCACGGAAGCCGGCCCGGTTCTGGCTCATTCAGCCTCCTCGGGCATCGGCATCGGCATCGGTCGGCGCAGAGCCCCGCATCCGACCGAAACGCGCCCTGGCCGCCACACCAACGAGGCCCAGGCCCGCCCCGATCTCCGCCCGGCTCGCACTGGCCTGCCGGTCGGCCGGCACCGCCGAGCGCACCAGCTGCCCCGCCCCCTGCGGAACCCCGGCAACCACAGCACAATGACGCCCCCCAGCCGGCCCCGGCGGGCGGCGGCCACGTCCCGCCGACTCCGGCAGGGCTGCGCCGCGCCAGCCACACCCACCATCACCCATATACGGACAATACGTCCGTCCAATCGCGACGACACGCGGAGGTCGGCGCTCAAGGGGAAGCGGGAGCCGTCCGCCCTCCTTCCGGGCCCCTACCGCTCACGCGGGCCTCGCGGCGACGCGTGCTCCGATTGCCGTAGCGCGGCGCAGCTCAGCCGACGTGGACGCGAGGTCGCCTCGACCGGTTGGGTTCGGCCTCGCGCAGGACTTCGCGGGTGACGGGGGCGACTTCGCCCTGGCCGAAGAGGAAGAAGCGGAGGAAGTTGGTGAAGGGGTTGCCCTCGGTCCATTCGAAGTAGACGTGCGGCTGCTGTCCGGTTCTATCGCGTACGTGGAGGAGCAGCGCGGCGAGGGCGTTGGGGATGGAGGAACTCTCCAGGGTCAGGACGCGGTAGCGGCCGTGCAGCACTTCACCGCGTATGTTCAGACCGGCCTCGAACTCCGAGGGGTCGAGCACGGTCACCTCGACGAAGACGAAGTCCTCCTGGGATGGGACGTCGTTGTCCTTCCGGATCTGATCGATCTTCTCGCGGTACTCGGCGAGATCGCGGTTGTCGGGTTCGTTGGCGATGAACCGGATCCTGCGGTTGGCGATGTCGCGTACGAACCGCTCCGCCATGTCGTCCAGCGTCACGCTGGTGACACGCAGCTCGAAGGCGCGGGCGAGCCGCGACAGGAGCGAGACGAGGATGATCCCGGCGATGAAGCAGGCGCCGATCTTGACACCGTCGGGCCGTTCGATGACGTTGAGGACGGTGGTGTAGAGGAAGACCGCCGATATGACGGCGAAGGCGATCGTCCAGTTGCGCTGTCGGGCGCGGTGGGCGGCGATGGTCACCGCGATCGCCGCGGAGCAGATGAGCACCAGTACGCCGGTGGCGTAGGCACCGCCCTGGGCGTCGACGTCGGCGTCGAAGATCCAGGTGACCAGGAACGCCACCAGGATGAAGACGATCACCATGGGGCGCACGGCGCGCGCCCACTTCCCGCCGGAGAAGATCGTGATGCACGGCAACGCCAAGAGCCCCGAGGACCTGCTCACCGCCGTCCGGCCCGGCGTCGGACGCATCGTCGTGGACAGCGCATCGGAGATCGCCCGGCTGTCCGCGATCACACCCGCGGGCACCCGCCAGCAGGTCATGATTCGGGTGGTGCCGGGCATCGCCGCCGGCGGGCACGCCAAGGTACGCACCGGCACGGACGACCAGAAATTCGGCCTCTCCATCACGGACGGCTCCGCCCAGCATGCCGTGGCCCGGGTCCTCGGCCAGCCGCCTCTGGAGCTCGTCGGGCTGCACTGCCACATCGGCTCGCAGGTCGCCACGGTCAAGCCGTACGTGGCCGCGGTGCGGCGCATGATCGGTCTGATGGTCCGGATACGGGACCAGCACGGCATCGCCCTCCCACAGCTGGACATCGGCGGCGGGCACGCCATCGCCTACCGGCCCGGCGAGCAGAGCCACGATGTGGGCATCCTGGCCGGCCGGATCCGCGCCGAACTCGAGGACGGCTGCGCCAAGGCCAAGCTGCCCGTGCCCCGGCTCACCCTGGAGCAGGGCCGGGCGGTGATCGGCCCCGCCGGGGTCGCCATCTACCGGGTCCTCGCGGTCAAGCGCACCGGGGAGCACACCTTCGTCGCCGTCGACGGCGGCATGAGCGACAACCCAGGCCGGCGCTGTACGGGGTGCGGTACGCGCCCCGGCTCATCGGCCGCCCCTCGTCGGTCCCGCCCCGCCTTGTCACTGTGGTCGGCCGGCACTGCGAGGCGGGCGACGTACTGGCGGACGGTGTGCCACTGTCCGGTGACGTACGCCCGGGCGACCTGCTCGCGGTACCCGCGGCCGGTGCGTACCACCTGTCCATGGCCTCCGGTTACAACCTTGTCGGCCGCCCGCCCGTCGTCGCCGTCTCGGACGGCCAGGCACGAATGCTCATACGCCGTGAATCGCTGGACGACATGAGCCGCCGGGACATCGGCCTGTAGCGCCGAACCCCTCCCCGAACCTGGACCGGGCTCCCCCTCGCCGGAGGGCAAACCAGGGGTGGTGTCCGGAACCGGCCTCCGATCGGTGCCGAGCGAAGCCTCCAGGATTGCTGTCCTGGGGGCCTTCGTATGCCTGGCTCCGAGCGGACCGGATCGAATCCGGGTCCGAAACTCAGTGGTTGCCTCTGACTGCCTCCGATAGCCTCTGAAACCCGTCCTAGCAGGTCACAGCCGTTTCAGCCCGTATGAGCGAAGGTCAAAGAGGTACGTCGGATGTTCCTGACGATCAGTACGACCGGTACGCCCGAACGTCCAGCCACCGACCTCGGCTTTCTGCTGCACAAGCATCCCGACAAGGCGCAGACGTTCTCCACCTCGCACAGTACGGCGCATGTCTTCTACCCCGAGGCATCCGCCGAACGCTGCACGTCCGCGCTGCTGCTGGAGGTGGATCCGGTGGCGCTGGTGCGACGAGGCAAGGGCAAGGGCCGTGGTGGCGCGCCGGATTCGGCGCTCGCGCAGTACGTCAACGACCGGCCGTACGCCGCGTCTTCGCTGCTGGCCGTCGCGTTGAGCACCGTGTTCAAGAGCGCCCTGCGGGGTGTGTGCGCCGCGCTGCCCGGGCGCGCCGAGGAGCCGATGCAGCTGCGCGTCGAGGTGCCCGCGCTGCCCGCGCGCGGTGGCGCCGAGCTGGTCCGAAAGCTCTTCGGGCCGCTGGGCTGGGCCTCGGTCGAGGCGGAGCCGGTGGCGCTGGACGCGAAGTTCCCCGAATGGGGCGAGTCCCGCTACGTACAGCTGGTGCTCGAAGGGGAGCTGCGGCTGGCCGACGCGCTGCGGCAGTTGTACGTCCTGCTGCCGGTGCTCGACGACGCCAAGCACTACTGGGTCGCTCCCGACGAGGTGGACAAGCTGCTGCGGGCGGGCGAGGGCTGGCTGGCCGAGCACCCCGAGCAGAAGCTGATCACCAGCCGCTATCTGTCGCGCCGCTGGGGGCTGACCCGGCAGGCGATGGAACGTCTTGAGCTGGTGCGGCTTGCCGAGGCCGACGACCTCGAGGTCGAGGACGTGGACAACGCCGTGGACGAGACGACGGACACCGAGGAGAAGCCGGTGCCGCTCGCCGAGCAGCGGCGGGACGCGATTCTTGAGGCGCTGCGCACGGCCGGAGCGAGCCGGGTGCTCGACCTGGGCTGCGGGCAGGGCCAGTTGGTGCAGGCGCTGCTCAAGGATGTGCGCTTCACCGAGATCGTCGGGGTGGACGTGTCCGTGCGGGCGCTCACCATCGCAGGGCGCCGGCTGAAGCTGGACCGGATGGGCGAGCGGCAGGCCGCGCGCGTCAAGCTGCTGCAGGGTTCGCTCACGTACACCGACAAGCGGCTCGGCGGGTACGACGCCGCCGTGCTGAGTGAGGTCATCGAGCACCTCGATCTGCCGCGACTGCCCGCGCTGGAGTACGCGGTGTTCGGATCCGCCCGGCCGCAGACCGTGGTCGTGACAACGCCGAACGTCGAGTACAACGTCCGCTGGGAGACGCTGCCCGCCGGGCATGTGCGCCACGGCGACCACCGCTTCGAGTGGACGCGCGCGGAATTCCGCTCCTGGGCGCATGCCGTCGGCGAACGGGACGGCTACGGCGTCGAGTTCGTCGCCGTGGGGCCCGACGACCCCGAGGTGGGGCCGCCCACCCAGATGGCTGTCTTCACCAGGAGCGACGAGACTGAGAAGACCAAGAACACCGGCAGGACCCGAAACACCGGCAAGAACCGGAACTCCGACGAGAACCGGAACACCGACAAGACCGAGGCCGAGAAGGAGGCGAAGGCCGCATGACCAGCACCACTCCGACCACCGCGCCGGCGAAGCGCACGCTCCCGGTGACCGACCTGTCCCTCGTCGTCCTCATCGGAGCCACCGGCTCCGGCAAGTCCACCTTCGCCCGTAAGCACTTCAAGCCCACCGAGGTCATCTCCTCCGACTTCTGCCGCGGGCTCGTCGCCGACGACGAGAACGACCAGAGCGCGAGCGGTGCCGCGTTCGAGGTACTGCACTACATCGCGGGCAAGCGGCTCGCGGCCGGGCGGCTGACCGTCGTCGACGCCACCAGCGTGCAGCCCGAGAGCCGCCGGCAGCTTGTGCAGCTGGCGCGCCAGTACGACGTGCTGCCCATCGCGATCGTCCTCGACATGCCGGAAGAGGTCTGCGCCGAACGCAACGCCGCACGCCCCGACCGGGCCGGGATGCCCCGCCATGTCATCCAGCGCCACCGGCGCGAACTGCGCCGCTCGCTGCGCGGACTGGAGCGCGAGGGCTTCCGCAAGGTGCACATCCTGCGCAACGTGGAGGAGGTCGAGAGCGCCGAGGTCGTCCTCGAGCGCCGCTACAACGACCTCAGGCACCTCACCGGCCCGTTCGACATCATCGGCGACATTCATGGCTGCCGCTCCGAGCTGGAGACCCTGCTCGCCAAGCTCGGCTACCAGGACGGTGCTCACCCCGAAGGGCGCACGGCGGTCTTCGTCGGCGACCTCGTCGACCGGGGACCCGACAGCCCCGGTGTGCTGCGCCGCGTGATGAGCATGGTCGCCGACGGCAATGCCCTGTGCGTGCCCGGCAACCACGAGAACAAGCTCGGACGCTGGCTCAAGGGCAGGAACGTCCAGCACACGCACGGACTCGCCGAGACCATCGAGCAGCTGGAGAAGGAGGACGACGCTTTCCGCGAGCAGGTGCGGGAGTTCATCGACGGACTCGTCAGCCACTACGTACTCGACGAGGGCAAGCTCGTGGTCTGCCACGCCGGTCTGCCGGAGAAGTACCACGGGCGCACCTCGGGACGGGTCCGCTCACACGCGCTGTACGGCGACACGACCGGCGAGACCGACGAGTTCGGCCTGCCCGTGCGCTACCCGTGGGCGGAGGACTACCGAGGACGGGCAGCCGTCGTCTACGGGCACACACCCGTGCCCAGCACCTCGTGGATCAACAACACCATCTGCCTGGACACCGGAGCGGTCTTCGGCGGCAGGATGACCGCGCTGCGCTGGCCGGAGCGCGAGCTCGTCGACGTACCGGCCGAGAAGGTCTGGTACGAGCCGGCCAAGCCGCTGACCACCGAGGCGCCGGGCGGCCGCGAGGGCCGTCCCCTGGACCTCGCCGATGTGCAGGGCCGGCGGGTCGTGGAGACCCGGCACATGGCGCGTATCGGTGTGCGCGAGGAGAACGCCGCGGCGGCGCTCGAGGTCATGAGCCGTTTCGCCGTCGACCCGCGACTGCTCGCCTACCTTCCGCCGACCATGTCGCCGACCGCGACATCGAAGGAGCCCGGATATCTGGAGTACCCGGCCGAGGCCTTCGCCCAGTACCGGGCGGACGGCATCGCCAAGGTCGTGTGCGAGGAGAAGCACATGGGCTCGCGGGCGGTGGCGCTCGTCTGCCGTGACGCCGTGGCCGCGCGCGAGCGGTTCGGGGTCGACGGCCCCACCGGCGCGCTGCACACCCGTACCGGACGGCCCTTCTTCGACGACCAGTCCGTCACCGAGGCGGTCCTCGACCGGTTGCGTACGGCTGTCACCGCGGCCGGCCTGTGGGACGAGTTCGGTACGGAGTGGCTGCTGCTCGACGCCGAGCTGATGCCCTGGTCGCTCAAGGCGGCCGGACTGCTGCGCTCGCAGTACGCGGCGGTCGGCGCCGCGTCCGGCGCCGTCTTCCCCGGTGCCACGGCGGCTCTCGAGGCTGCCGTCGGGCGCGGCGTCGATGTGGACGGACTCCTGGCCGAGCAGCGTGAACGCGCCGCCGACGCCGCCGCGTTCACCGACGCGTACCGGCGCTACTGCTGGACGACCGAGGGGCTGAAGGGGGTGCGTCTCGCTCCGTTCCAGATCCTCGCGGTACAGGGGCGTTCGCTCGCCGCCGTACCGCACGACGAGCAACTGGCATGGCTGGACCGGCTGGTGGAGCATGACCCGACCGGCCTGCTCCAGGTCACCCGGCGCCTCGTCGTCGAGACCGGCGACGAGGCCTCGGTCGGCGCCGGTGTCGACTGGTGGCTGGAGATGACCGGCAGAGGCGGCGAGGGCATGGTCGTCAAGCCGCTCCAGGCACTCGCGCGCGACGAGAAGGGCCGACTGGTGCAGCCGGGCATCAAGGTCCGCGGCCGCGAATACCTGCGGATCATCTACGGCCCCGAATACACCCGCCCGGAGAACCTGGAGCGGCTGCGCAACCGGTTCCTCAACCACAAGCGCTCGCTGGCGCTGCGGGAGTACGCGCTGGGGCTCGAGGCCCTGGACCGGCTGGCCGACGGCGAGCCGCTGTGGCGGATTCATGAAGCGGTCTTCGCGGTGCTCGCACTGGAGTCGGAGCCGGTCGACCCGCGGCTGTAAACCGGTCGACCCGCGGCTGTAAAAGGGGCGCACAGGTGCGGTCGAGGGGGCGCACGGTTCGTTCTCGTTGACGTCTGTCTCGACGAGCACCTAGCGTTTTCACCCCACCGCGTGACGCGATTCAAGCCATCGATTCTGGTGCTGAGGGCGCCACGTGACGCGGGAGGAAGAGCACACCAGCAGATCGCGTGGTCCCCCGGAAAGGGCCAGATGGATCGTTGTGGGGGAACGATGAGTCTGTTCGGCCAGGACCGCTCGTTCCTCGACGCCCTCACCCTTCAGGACCGCCGTGCGCTGCTCGGCGCGGGTGCACCGCGGGCGTACGAACCCGGTGACGTGATGATCCGCGAACGCGACACGACGACGTATGTGCTGGCGCTGCTCTCCGGATGGGCCGTTGTCTCGGTCGAGACGGAGCGCGGCGCCCGGCTGATACTCGCCCTGCGCGGTGCGGGCGAGGTCGTGGGCGATCTCGCCGCCGTCGATCAGGGGCCGCGCAGTGCCACCGTCACCGCACTCGGCCGGGTGGAGGCGGTGGCCGTGTCCGGAGTCCGGTTCAGGGGCTTCCTGGCCGCCAGACCGCACGCCACCTCGCTGATCATGCGCCAGCTGAGCACGCGGCTGCGCAGCGCGGACATCGAGCGCCGTTCCCTCGCCTCCGGCACCGTGCTGCAGCGGCTCGCCGCCCGGCTGGTGGAGCTCGCCGAGCGGGCCGGCCGCCGCGGCGAAGACGGCACCGTTCTGCAACTCCCGCTGCCGCAGCACGACTTGGCGGCAGCCATAGGAGCGACCCGAGAGGCGGTCGCCAAGGCGCTCCGCCTGCTGCGGGAGCAGGACGTGGTCCGTACGGCCAACCGCCGGGTGATCGTCACCGATATGCAGGTGCTGCTCCTCCTCGCCCAGGGCCGCGGGCAGCCACTCGGGACACAGCCGCCCGAGAAATCTCCGCCGACTGTGTAAACCGCTACATCGCCGGCCGCCGCGCGCGCCCAGAGTTGACCTGTCACCAAGCGCCACAGCACGCAGGGAGTCCTAGTGAGCAGTGCGGGAGCCGTCCACAGACTGGTGATCTTCGGAGACGCCTGTGGATCGGGCAAGTTGGGTCTGGAAGCCAAGAAGCGGATGCGCTCCGCCATGTACGAGGCGTTCACCGAGGCGCACGCGTCCGTCGGTATCGAGCCGGGGCGGGTCCACCAGGAGGACAGGGGAGACGGCATCCTCGTGGCCCTGCGGCCCGAGGTGCCGCCGACCCTCATGGTCGGCCGGTGGGTCGACACCCTGTACGAGAGCTTGCGGGAACTCAACAACGGCAGCGCACGGCCACTGCGCTTACGCGTCGGCATGAACGCCGGCCTCGTCCTCGACGACGGCAAGGGCCTCGTGGGACGTGCGGTGGATCTTGCCTGCCGGCTCTGCGACAGCCCCACGGCGAAGCAGATCATGACCACTGCCGACAAGGCCGACCTGCTGATCGTGGTCTCCGACTGGCTGTACGTGAATGTGGTCGCCGAGGGCGGGCGCTACGTCGAACCGGGTCACTACCGCCAGGCGCCGGTCCAGTACAAGGAGACCGACGAGACCGCCTGGTTCCACATACCCCGCTGGCCCGAGCCGCCGCTCGGCGACCGGGCAGCGGAGCAGACCGGCGGTGGGCCGGTGAAGGGGGACGGCCCACCGCCACCTACGTCCGGCGGCCGGACACCCGGCGACCCGGTTCCGGGCGCCCCGTCGCTGATGGATCAGGACTGTGCGGATCAGGACTGTGCGGATCCGGACTACGCGAATCAGTACAACGCCCAGGGAGATATGCAGATCTTCGAGGGCAATGAGATCCGCGGCGGATTCACCGGCATCAACAAGGGCCGGGACCGCTCCGCCCGCGGCAAGGGAGGCGACGCATGAGCGACCATGACGACTCCCCGCCGCAGGACGAGAAGAACGAGGAACCGCAGTCGCCGTCGGCCTCCGGTTCGGAGAACAGCGGTGCCGACACAACGGAGCAGCAGCCCGAGGCCAACCCCTTCGAGCAGGCCGGACGCAACCCGCTGGGCGGTTCGGGCGGTACCGGCGGCGCCGGCACCGCACACGCCGCGCGCCGCACCTTCGCGCCGGGCCGCGCCGAACGCACCTATGAGATCAGCGGCGACGGCCAGGTATTCGAAGGGAACTACTTCATCGGCCAGTTCGGCCCCGACAGCAGCCCGCCCGTGGTCCAGGGCTCGGTCCCGCTGGAGGCGCTGAAGCACCTCGCCGACGTCTACTGCGAGGCCTCCGGCTACCACCGGATGAAGCAACTCCTGCGTACGGACGGGCTTCTGGTGCTGTGCGGCGAATCCGGAAGCGGCCGCAAGGCCACCGCCCTCGCCCTGCTCTCCGAACTGGCGGACAATCAAGTGACCCGCCTGGATCCGAGCCACGCGGTGCACGAGATCACCGAGCAGATGATCGAAGCCGGTGCCGGCCATCTCCTGGAGCTGCCGCCGGACGACGGACGCCGGGAGCCCGAGCGCCACCGTGGCGAGACCCGCAAGGAGCCCCGCAGGCCCAGCCGCCTCTCCGAGCTCCACCTCGACAGGTTCAGCGAACTGCTGCGCAAGTCCAATGCGTACGGAGTGGTGCTGGTCGAGAGCGGAGACCTGGCCGACCGGCTGCTCCGCGGCCGCTACGGCATGTACTGTCCGCCCGCACCCGCCGAGGAGGTGCTCCACCGTCATCTGCGGGTGCTGCTGAAGAGCGAGCCCGAAGGCGCCCTCGACAGCGCGCGGGCGCTCGCCGGGCGTTCCGATGTCACCGAGGCCCTCGGCCTCGACGAACTGCGGCCCCGCGAGGCCGCACGGCTCGCAGACCATCTGGCCCGCCGTCAGAAGGGCGAGCTGACGGACGAGCAACTGCTCGACGACTGCGCCACATTCGTCCGGGCACAGGCGCGGGCGTGGTTCGCCGGCGCCGACCGGCCCGGCATGCTCCCCGAGGCACTGCCGACGCTCAGCGCCGCCGCCTTCCGGATCGCCGTGGCCGTGTTCAACGGCTCCGCCTACAGCCTTACCGCGGAAGCCGCCGAACTGCTCGCGTGGGAGCTGGCGGTGACCCTGGACCCGGAACAGCCCGTGGGTCGACGGCTCTTCGGCACGCACGCCGAGATCCGCCCGATGGTCGCCCGGTCCGTACTGGAGGACGGCGAGATCGACCTCGGAGACGCCCGGGTCCCGATGCGCGCCATCCGGTTCCAGGGCGAGAGCCTGGCCACGGCCGTGCTCCGCGAGGTGTGGCACGGCTACCACAATGTCCGCGGCCCCATGGCGCGCTGGCTGCGGATCCTGTGCGACGACCCGCGCCCCGAGATATGGGTGCGCGCCTCCATCGCGGCAGGTGTTCTCTGCTCCTGGGACTGGATCTACGGATTCGGTGAACTGGTGCGCCCCATGGCCGCACTGGACAACCCCGTACCGCAGATGGCGGCGGCGACGGCGCTCGCCGAGGCGGCGCGCGACCCGAAGGTACAGCCGGCGGTCAAGTCGCTGGTGAAGGAGTGGGCGAAGAGCGACGACGACGCGCTGCTCGCCACCGCCGTGCTGGCCCACGGCTATGTCCTGCCGGCCGGCTCGGTCAGCGCCTCGCTCGACGCCCTGGTCAGTGTGGTGCGCAGGCAGAAGGACGACGACGTCGACGTGCTCGGCACGGCCTCGTTCAGCGTTATGCGGCTGCTCGCCTCCGGTGAGCCCGAGACGGTGACCGGCCGGCTCGCCGACTGGCTGAAGGACGGGCGCCGGAAGCTTGCCAATCTTGTGCTGATCTCCATGATCGGGACGCTCACGATGCGCACCACCTACCTCTGGGGTCTGAGGGAGGTCCCGGAACTGGAGCCGTACGACGCACAGCCGCTGCTCGTCGCGCTGCTGGCGACCCGGCCGCAGCTCGCGCCGGAGCTGGCGGCCCTGCTGCGACACACCCTCGCCACCGCCCGCGCCGGCGAGACGGCGCTCGACGAGCTGGGCAGCCTGCTGCGCCGGGCCTCCCGCAACGAGGAAGCACTCCGGCTGGTCTGTGACTTTCTGCCGCTGCTCGCCGAACAGCGCCGGGACCGCGACCGGCTGCGAAGTCTGCTGGAGGACCTCGTCAGAGACCGCGACAGACCACTGAACAGGGCCGCGGCCAGCCGGATGTGGGACGCCGTGGGAGAAGGAGCCGATCGATGACCACTCCCGGGGCCGACGAGGGGCCGAAGGCGGCACAGCAGCGCCAAGGACAGCAGCAACAAGGACAGCAGCACCAGCAACGGCAGATGCAGCAGCCTGGGCAGAACTGGGCGCAGGAACGGGAACTTCGCCAACAGCAGCGCCCGGAGCAGGAAAGGGAACAGCACCGGGAGCGTCCGAAAGGGCCGCTCGTACGGGAGTGCTCGCCGCCGTACAAACGCCGGAGCGGCCAGATCGCCGCGGTGGTGATGTACGGAAACGGCGGGCACAGCGTGGTGTGGCCGGAGCGCCGCGAGAACCACCAGAGACAGTGGCTCAGCCGCGCGTACACCGTGTTCGAGGTGCTGCTCGGCCGGAACGTCACCGAATTCGACCTCCGGCTGCCCGCCGCCGGCGACGGAGTCTTCTTCGACGCGTCGGCGAAGGTGCACTGGGAGGTCACCGACCCGTATCTGGTGGTCACCCAACGGGTCTGGGACGTAGCCGAGTTGCTGCACGACGAACTCCTCGACGGGCTGCGCGCGGTATCGCGGCGCTTCGCACTCACCGAGGCACAGCGCGCCGACGAGGCGGTGCGTGACGAACTGAGCGCGGGCCGGCTGGCCCTGGGCCGCGATCTCGGCCTGCGCACCCGCGTCCATGTCTTCATCGATCTGAGCAAGGTGGTCCAGAGGAAGGTCCAGCAGCGGCACGAGGTCGATCTGGACATGGCCAAGGACGAGCGCATGGCGGAGGCCCAGCGGCGCAAGGACGCCCATGAACGGCGGCTGGTCGCCGATCGGGCGCGTGAACTGGAGATCCTGCTGCGGAGCGGCGAAGAGGCCGAGATCGCCCACCACATGGCGCAGAACCCGGACAAGCAGTGGGAGATCCGTCGCGCGATCCGGCAGGAGCGGCGTGAGGGCCAGGCCGACTTCCTCGCGGTGTTCAACCGGCTCATCGACACCGGGGTCCTGGAGCGCCATGACATCGGAGAGCCGATGTACGAGGTGCTGCAGTACCTGCGGGAAAGCACCGGTGGCGTGCTCGGTGGCGTCGTCGACCGGGTGCTGCCCCAGCGCGGGCCGCAGCGACCCGCGCTCGGGGAAGCGCCCGCGCGACCGGAGCCGGACCGGCCCTCCTGGGACGCGGAGGGAGCGAGCGCGCGCGGCGGCCCGGACCGGAGCGACGACCCCCCGCATGTGTACGAACCGACCCGGGTCGAATCCGCGGCGGAACGGGACCCGGACGAGCGCCGGCCGTCCCGGCCCCGTACGTCCAGGCCCAGTGAGGCATTCGACGACTGGGACGACGGATGAGCTCCGGCGCCTTACGGCCAGGACCGGACCGGCCCGGACCGGAGGATGTCCGCTTCATGGCGGAGCGTCTGCTCATGTCGGTCCGCGAGGACATCGGCAGGGCCGACACGAAGGCGGCGATCCTGCTCTCCGGCGCCGTCGCCTTCCTCGCCGTCATCCTCTCCAGGGGATCCACTCCGCTGCCCGAATCGCGCTCCACACCGGCGCTTCTTGTTGTGGGCGGCCTGTTCTGGGGTGCCGGAGTGCTGATGCTCGTCGCCGTGATCCTGCCGCGCACCAGGATCGGCGCCGACCGCACCCTGCTGCGCGACCTGGCGGCCCGGGCCTCTTCGGAACAACTGCTGGCCCGCCTCGCCTCAGCGGGCGAGGACGTCACCGGCTGGCTGCTGGACCAGGCGAGCGTGCACGGAGCGGTGCTCGCCGCGAAATACCGGTGGCTGCGCATGGGCGTGTGTTCCCTCGCGCTCGGCGCGCTACTGACCCTCTTCAGCGAACTGTGGTGAGAGACGATGCACCTGAGAAGCAAGGCGGGCGCCCTGGTGATGGCCGGCGCGCTGCTGGCTCTGTCCGGGCCGCTCACGGCGCCCGCGACGGCGACAGCGACGGGGAGCGCCCGCGCCCCGGCGCCCGCCACCGAGGGCCCGGACCCGATCGACTTCGCCGTGGTCGTCGACCAGTCGAAGAGTCTCTCCGACAAGGATCTGACACGCGAGGTGGAAGCCGCCGCGCTGCTGAGCCAGGGCGAGATCTCGGAGCGCTCCCGCGCCGCCGTCATCGGGTTCGGCAGCTCCGAGAAGGCGGGACAGACAGCGGTGCGGGAGGTCTGCGGACTGACCGTGGCCGACGCCGCGGGACGGCAGCGCCTGAGCGACTGCGTACAGGAGCTGTCCCGCCGGGATCCGCGGCGGACCGGTCCGGGAACCGACTTCCCGGCCGCCCTGAGCCAGGCCGTCGACCGGCTGTCCGAGAGCAACAAACCCACCCCGAAGGTGGTCTTCCTGCTCACCGACGGCAAACTGGATGTGCGTGACAGCCCGGAGTACGGCACCGACGCCGCCAGCCGCCAGGCCAACGGCGCCAAACGGCTGACCGAGGCGCTCGCCCGCGCCCGCCGCGAATCCGTCCAGGTCTGGCCGCTCGGTTTCGGCAGCGAGATAGACCGGGCGGCCCTGACCGAGATGGCCGAGGGCGGCTACCGCAACGGCTGCGCCGATCTGCCCGGTGCCACCCCGCGGATGCGGGTGGTGGACAGCTCGGCGCAGATCGACAAGGCGCTGCAGGAGACCTTCGCCGCGGCACGCTGCGCCCAGATCGCACACGGCACTGCCGGAAAGCCGCCGGCCGATCTGGCGGTGACGATCCCGCCGATCGCCACCGACGGATCGATCACGGTCGGCAAACACGACCCCAAGGTGTCGGTCACCTACTACGACCCCAGCGGCCGCAAGGTGCCCACGCAAGGGGCGTTCGACGGCTCGACCTTCGAAGTCAGCGGCCAGGACGGCCCGGTCGAGGCGCTGCGCGTGAAGAATCCACTGCCCGGCCGCTGGCGGGTCCGGGTCGAGGCACCGGAGGGCCACCGGGACCGTGAGGTCGCCGTCCGTGCCATCTGGCAGGGCCGGCTGCGCTCCGCCGTGACCCTGGACCCCGCCGCGCCGCGTGCCGGAGAGCAGGCCGTGGTCGAGATCCGGATGCAGACCAGGCGCGGCGTCGTGCTCACGGACCCGCGCCAGCTGGCCGGTGTCAAGGTCTCCGCGCGGCTGTCAGGAAGCGGATTCGCCCCGGTCACCGTGCGGCTGGCGGACGACGGCCGGGCACCGGACCAGCGGGCCGACGACGTGCGCTTCACCGGCACGCTCACCGTGCCGGCCGGCGCATCGGGAGACCTCGAACTCACCACGCAGATGGCCGCACCCGGGGTCACCGCCGACCACCGTCCCCTGCACGCCCGAGTCACCTCGGGCACTCCGCCCGTCACAGCGGGGCTGACGGTCGACCGGGCCACCGTGCACCCCGGCGCCACCGTCGGCGGCACTCTGGACATCACCAACAACGACAGCGGACCGCACACACTGCGGCTGGCCCTCGACGACCAGGCGCCCGGCTCCGCACTGCGGATCAGCCCTGCCACCGTCACGGCGGCCCCGGGCGAGCGCACCCGCGCCAGGTTCACTCTCTCGCTCGGTCCCGGCACTCCGCTCGGCGAGGTGGGAGGAAGCATCACCGTCGTCGACACGGGCGACGACGGGCGCGTGCTGGACACCTCGTTCCTCGATCTCCGGGTCGAGGCGCCGCCCACCTGGTGGGACCGCTGGTGGGGCGCGGTGATCGGCGGCGGCGCACTGGTACTGGTGCTCGCGGCCTTCGCCGTCGTACGGCTCGGAGCCCGCAGGCGGCGCCGCGATCTCGTCGGCGTTCAGCTGGAGTTGAGCACGGAGGGCAGATCGCTCGACGAGCTCACCATACGTTCGGGGCAGAGCACCGGCGGCGAATTCCACTTCACCGTGGACCGGGCCACGGGCGCCGCTCCCTCGCTCCAGCGCAGCACCCCCGGAGCGCCCGCTTCCCACCGGCTGCGCCGCACCGGGGCGGGCGAGATCCTGCTCCGCCCGCAGCAGGGGCGCGAACACGCCGTACGCGCGGGGGAGTCGACCGGTATCGCCGACGGCCTGGAACTCGTCGTACGCGACCGGCGCGGCCCGGCCGGCCGGTCCTCGCGCGGCGAGCGCGGTCGCACCTGGCCCGGCCGCGCCCGGGGCGGGCGGACCGGCGGCGACGCGGGCACACCATCGCGCGGCCGCTGGTCCCGGCCCAACCGCGGCAACGATGCGGCCGGCCGCCCCCGCCCGGGCGGTGACCCGGCCGACACCGGAGAACAGCCGGCCGGTACGCGCCGGTTCGACCCCAATTTCTGAGTCACGACGGGCCGTCGTACGACGGCTCAAGGGGAGACGAGATGAAGATCTACCAGCCCATGCTCTTCGTCGGCCTGGGCGGAACCGGCGGTCGGATCGGCGCCGAGCTTGAACGCGGACTGCGCCGGGAGCTGTGCGGCCCCGACGGCACCAAACTGGTCGCCGCCGGCCGGCGCGCACCGTTCCAGCTGCCGGACTACCTGCAGTTCGTCTACGCGGACTTCAGTGAGTCGGAGCTCGACCGGCTTCCGCAGTTCAGCGCCAAGGGCACCGAGGCCGCAGCGTACGCCCGTACCTCACGCGTCATCCACGATCTGCTGCCCACTGGCTACGACAGCTCTCCGGAGGTGACCCGCATGCTGCGGGTCGCCCTGCACGAGGAGACCCACGGCTGGCTGCCGCCGCAGGAACGCCAGCCGCGCGTGGCCCCGCTGCACAACGGTGCCGGGCAGCTTCCGACGGTGGGCCGGGCCGCGCTCTTCGCCACGCTGCGCAGCGGCCTGGAGCCGGTACTGCGGCAACTGCGCGCGGCCATCAGCACCATCAGCAACTCCGCGGGTGATCTCCGCGACCTGGGCGGACGGCAGATCCGCGGCTGCGATGTGTTCGTGGCGTTCTCGGTGGCCGGAGGCACCGGAGCCGGTATCTACTACGACTTCATCCATCTCATCGGGCACGAGTTCCGCAAGTCCAAGGTGCCCGGGGTGAAGATCTACCCACTGGTGGTCATGCCCTCGGCCTTCACACCCGAGGCGGGCGGCGGACGCGAGGCCGAGCTGAACTCCGCCCGCGCGCTGGTGGACCTCGCCCGGCTGGTGGACGACCAGAACGTGCCCGACGCCCGGAACGACTTCGGCGATGTGAAACAGCGCGGCTCGATCAGCGTGCACTATCCCGTGGACGGGGTCGTCGCGCTGCGCCCGTCGACCGTGCAGACCGCGTTCCTCTTCAGCAGGCCCGCGGTCATCAGGCCGGAGGACCTGCGCCGCTCCATCACCGCGATGGTGATGTCGCTCATCGGCACGGAGCTGGGCGAGGAGAGCGGCCAGGGGCGCACCGAGGACGACTACCAGTCGTTCGCGGCCAGCTTCGTCAACAAGAGCGTGGAGCGCTCCACCCCGGCCCGCTCAGGCATCGGCTACCGCGGAATGTCCACCAGCCTGGCCGCCTCACTGACGGTACCCGTGGACGACCTCGCCGAGATCGTCGCCGGCCGGCTGCTCGCCCAGGCGGTCCACGGGATGGCCGAGGATGCCAGACGCCCCCGTGACGACGGCGCCGAACGGGTCCAGGAGCTCTTCGAGCGATCGGGCATCGGCCGGCTGTGGACCCGGGAGGCCCCGGAGATCCCGGTCCCCGATCCGCTGCCCAAGGGGAACAACAAGATCGGCCAGGCGCTGCGCGACCGGATCGGTGACATGGAGGACCGGCTCGGCCGGCTCGGCCGTGAGCTGGACCGGGAGATCCCACGGCTGGTCGAGGACTTCAAGCCGCAAACCGGCGCACGCGAACTTCTGGGCCTGATCGGACCGTTCCAGCTCGAACGGACGCTGGCCGGGCTGCACGGCCATCCGCAGCGGGCCGCCGAGGCCGGGTTCGCCGGAATGCTGGAGAACCGGAAGAACGATCCGGAACGGCCGGACGGCGTGCAGCCCTCCGCCCCGCAGATCCCGCGGATCAAGGGGGGAGTGGGCGGGCTCGTGCCGGCCCGCTGGGGGGACCCGGACGTCCAGGAGGCCGTGATCGAGCAGGACGACTGGTACCGCTGGCGGGCCAACCGGCTGTGGCACCGCGGCTGGAAGGAACAGGAATCCCGGTGGCGGCCACCTATGGCCCGCGCCATCAAGGAGATCGGCGAGCTCGCAAGAGCGCTGCGCGCGCACGAGGAGGACGAGCGCAAGCTGTTCATGGAACGCCGCAAGGAGCTCTACCGCGACGACCGCACCGGAGTCTCCTATCTGCTGCCGCCACAGAACAACCTCAGAGCCTTCTACGACGAAGTCTTCGACCGCCTCGTCCAGCACGAGGGGCTGCCGGAGAACACGGATCCCGCCGGGCTGCTGGCAAGACTGATCCAGCCGGAGGACTGGCAGCGTGCGCTGGAGGCCGTACGCCGCTCTCCGCGCGCCGCCGTCAAGGAGATCAAGCAGGTTGTCGAGCAGCGGGTGAAGGGGCTTTTCGGAGAGGCGAGTGTGCTCAACGACCGTCCCCTGCTGCCCTCGATGGGAGTACTGCTGCGGGCCGCGGCCGGCGACGAGGACGCCGAGGCCACCGTGGACAGCCGCTGGCTGGAGCAGTTCCGCTCGCAGCTGGCGGGACTGCTGCCGGTCGGCTTCACCCCGGACGGCAGCGGTCCGCTGAAGGTCCTCATCGTGCACCCGGCGAGCGAGGCGGACGGACGTGCCGAACAGTTCCTGAAGCAGGAGCTGAATCTGCCGCGCGACCCTCAGGCGACCCAGGAGTACCGGGCCGTGGACACCGAGTCCATCACGGTGGTGCTGTTCCGCAGCGGGATGAGCCTCACCGATGTCTCCGAGGTCCGGCATGTGCTCAGGCTCTGGTCGGAGGCGCGGGACGCGGCGGGAGTGGACGACTTCCTGCACTGGCGGCAGCGGCTGGGTCACCGCGACGACTGGCTGGCCAGCACGGAGGACGACCGGCAGCGGATTCTGCACCGGATCCTCTGCGCGATGTGGAACGGGCGCGTCGACTTCGAGGGTCCGGCCACATCGCCCGAGTTGATACGGATCCGGCTCCAGGAGGGCGACTCGGCCACCATGACCCTGCGGCTGGAGGCCTTCGACGGCTCCGTCTCCAGCTGGGCCGGGCTGCTGGCGGCGTACGAGCGGTGGGCGCTGCTGGACGAGGGGCAGATCATCGAGGACTTCTGCGACCGGCTGATGCGCACCCAGCCGACCGGGCTCGCCACCACTCCCGTACCTGCGTCGAAGCTCTTCAAGACGCTCGTTCACGACGTGGCTCCGCAGCAGATCGCGCTCCTGGACGAGCTCTCCGGGCGGTACGGGGATGAGGACGAGGAGTGGCTCGTACCCCTGCGGCACTTCTGGGAGAAGACCCTCAAGGGAGCCCTGGAGATGCGCTTCCCGGGTGCGTCCCGGCCCACCAGGCCCTCGCTGTGGGCGCTGGACCAGCGGTATGCGCGGGGGGCAGGAGCGGAGCCGGACGCGCGGTCCAACGGTGGGCGCACCACGGGGTCACCGGCACCGGAGTGGACGGAGCGTGAGAAGCGGGACCACGAGAGGCCGCAGCTCGAGAGGCCGGACCCCGAGAAGCCGGAGTGGGAGCGGCCGGAGCGCGAGACCTCGGCACGCGAGACGTCAGCACGCGAGACGTCAGCACGCGAGACTTCGGCACGCGAGACGTCAGCACACGAGACATCGGCAGGCGAGACGTCGGAGCACATGTGGTCGGAGCGTGACACGTCGGCGTCCTCGGCGAAGTACCCCTGGGACCGGGAGGGCGGTGAGGAGTGAAGCCGACCGTGACACCCGAACACCGCATTCCCACCCATGCGGTCTGCCTCGACCTGAGGTCCTCGGCCCCGGCGACCGCGGGACAGGACGCGTTGCACAGCGCCGTGGCCGACGCCCTGGACGAGCCGCAGGCCGGCGACGAGCGGCGCTTCCTCGTCATCGACGACGCGCCCGGTCTCATCACCCATCAACTGTTCTACGAAGAGCTCTACTCGTACGGACCGGCCCAGGTGATCTGCCTGGCCGTCGGTCCGGGCGAGGAGCGGACCCTGCGGCGGCCGCTCACCCTGCGGCCGCCGGCCGCCGGTGTGCTGTGGCTCATCGACGTGTCCGGCGGGTCCGGCGCCAGAGGCGACGGCCGGAGTTCCGGAACGCACGGATCCGACGAAGCCCTGCGCCCTCTCGTCGAACTCCTCGTCGTCCCCGCGGTCTTCGACGCCGTTCTGCGGGCGCTCGGGGATGTCGTCCACGGCGTCGCGGTCCCGGCCGTGCGGATCCTGGAACACGATCTGACGGATGACGCCAGGAGAAGGTCCTGGCGGCAGGCGTTGGAGAGTCTGGTCGGCCAGGAAGTCCCCGCCCCCGTCCTGGGCGACACTCTCCCCGCCGAACTGGCGCTCCTGCTCGGCGACTCCGTACCGCGGAACCTGGAGGGCCGTGCCTGGCTGCTGCCCGGCGGCCGGGCCGAGGCACGGCACCGGGAGTGCGGGGCGGCCCTGCGCCACGCGGTGGACGGCTATGAGCACGTACGGAGCTGGGCCGGGCTGTTCACGACGGCCGGGGAAGCCGACCTGCCGGGCCGCCTCGAACGCCTCTCGGCGGCACTGGCCGGTTACCAGGAGACCATTGCCGGGGCGCTCTCGGACGGCGGCGGAGTGCGGCTGGCCCCGGAGCAGCGCGGCCGGCTGGTGGAGCGCGGAATCGACCTGCCGGAGATCCCCGAGGTCTCCCGCAGCAGTGTCGGACCCGGTCTGCGCGGCTTCACGGAGAGCCTGATCGCCAAGCGGCTTCCGCTGCGTTCGGTCGCCGCGCGGCTCGCGGCGCTGTCGGACCGGTCCGCTCCGGCCGGCAGCGCGGCCAGGCTCGCGCGGCTCGACGAGATCTGCGACCGGGACTATCTGACGCATCTGACCTCGCCCGTACCCTTCACGGCGGGCGGCTCCGGGCGCATCGCGGCCGTAGTGGCCTTTCTGCTGGCGTTCGCCGCCGGCCTGTGGCCGGGACTCGGCTGGGTGCTGGGGCCGGCCACCGGGCCGGCCGGGGCGGCACTTGCCGTACTCATGCTGCGCCGCCGGCCCAGCCGTTCACCCGACGGCAGGCTCGACGGAGGGGGGAGCACGGGGGCGGCGCCCCGTCTGTTCGGCGGGCTGGCGGGCGGCGTGGCCGGGGCGGGAACCGGGCAGTTCCTCGGGCTTCCCTCGTGGGCCGGTGCGGCCTCCCTGGTGCTCTCGCTCGCCCTGCTGGTGCTGCTGGCGCTGCGCCACTGGAGCGCGGCCGTCGACTCCTGGTGGAGCCGGATGGACGCGGAGTTCGCCGCCCAGCTGGTGCGGGACGTCGATCAGCTGCTGATCGAAACGGCCGTCCACGACTGGCTGTTCGCGGATGCCCGCTACCACTGCTCGGACGGTGCCAGAGCTGTCTCTCTGCTGCTGCGGGGTCTCGCCGATACGGCGGAGCGGCACACTCCCGGCGGCGGGCAGCCGTCCGGAACGCGCCGCGAGGAAGCGCCGGGGGCCCGCCCGGTGCCGGTGCCGGAGCCTTCGGCAGAAGCGGAGCCGGCGGCCGAGCCCTGGAGCTGGGACAGCTGGGGCGACAGCGCCGCCGGTGACGGATGGCTCGACGCCGCACCGGCGCCCGACCTCACGGGTGCACCGGGGCCGTCCGGCCGCCCTGTGGACCCTGTGGAACCCGTCGATTCCTTCGAGTCCTTCGAGCGCGCTCACACGGCGGAGACGGCAGAGGCGCCGGCCGGCGAGGAACAACAGGCCAACGACACCCGGCAGTTCGAGGTGGCCGCCGATCCGGCCTGGCTGGAACGGGAGCGCGGCGACGGCGGCCCCGCACTGGTCGACACGCTCGTCTCGGATCTCATGGACGGAGTGGCCCGCATCGTCGAGCCCTGCTGGGGAGCCGTCGAGCAGGACCCGTCGGGCGCGGGCCGGATGCAGCTGGACCGGCCTATGGGTGAGCTGCTCGACGAGGTGCACGCACGGCTGCAGCGCGACGGAGCGGCCTCGCCGCCGCCTTTTGCCCCGCACCCCGAACGGCGCCCGGGCGCGGCCCAGTTGCTCGGCGTCTCCGCGGACCGGGTGGCCTGGCTCCTCGGACCGGGCAGCGCGGGTGAGCAGGTCGTGCCGCTGTGCGGCGCCGAGCACCGGCGGATGCTGTCCAAGGATCCGGTGGCGGTACGGCAGGTGCGGTTCGTGCCGGAGGCGATGCGCCGTGGCGCTGAGCAGGACGAGAACCAGGACAGCTGGCGCGGCGCGGCCGAGGACGTGGTGTGGACGGCGACCGGCCGGCACGCCGGTGTGCTGCGGCTCGTACCGCTGCGTGCCGAGACCGTCCGTACCGTCAGGGGAGAGGAGGGCGGTGCGCCGTGACCGAACCGGGAGGTGGCGCGTACTCCGCATCGGCGGAGTGGTCCGAGGTGCTGGAATTCCTCACCCACAAGGAGGATCCCGTCGGGTTCGCGGCCCGGTTCGGGCCGGACCGGCGGCTGCCCGGGCGGCCGTCGCTGGTCGCCCGCAAGGTGACACTCGGCGCGGGCTGGCCGGTGCACCAGTACCGGCTTCCGGCGTCGGGCCAGGCGGATCCGCAGGCGTACGGCACGCTGGAGCGGGAAGTGGCCGCGGCCGTCGCCCTGGAGCGGAGGTACGGCTCCGAGCGGTACGGCGAAGTGTTCACGCGGATGATCGGCTTCGATCTGGAGGCTCCCGAGCCCTTCATCCTCTACCGGATCCACGGCGGTGAGCCGATCAGTGCCCGGCGCGGCGCCCTGACCGTGGACGAGCAGCACCAGGTCCTCGCCCAACTCACCCTGGCGGTAAGGCTGCTGGAGGATGTGGGGCTCGTGCACCGGGCCATCGCGCCGGAGACCGTCAGCTGGGACGGCACCCATGTGCGGCTCACCGAGCCGTACGGCGCGCTGCGCACCGGGGAGCCCAGGGGCGCGTTCGGTGCGGCGCCGTGGGCGTCGCCGGAGCAGCGCGAAGGCAGGGGAGGGGCCGACGCCAGGGACGATCTGTGGGCCGTCGCCCAGCTGATGTACTTCCTGCTCTCCGGACGGGCGGACCGGGGCACGGGCCCGCCTGCCGACCTCGCCGACTTCCGTCGGCTGGCCGCGCTCGACGACGGCGGCGTGTTCGCTCCGCTGGCGGCCGACAGGCCCACACCGACGGAACTGATGCGGCTGCTCAATGTCACCGACCCGCTTGTCTCGGCACCCGGAGTCAACGATCCGCTCGGCCGGGCGCGTGCCGACTTCGACGCCCAACTCGCCCGCAAGAGACGAGAGCTGGGTCTCGACCGGCCGGTGGAGGAAGCGACCGCGCCGACGCCCGGGCCCACTCGCCGCTCGCTGCGCTCCTTGCTGGGAGCCGTACCTCCGCCGAACGGGGCCGCCCCCCGATCCGTCGCAGAGCCCGCGCAGGAGCCGCCGGCGTCCCCACGCCCCAGGCTGTGCCCGCACTGCCTGCTCCCGGTCACCTTCGACGAGAGCATGCTTCTCACCATCTCCCCCAAGGGCGACCGCATCCCGCTCGACCTCAGTACGGAACACCGCCCCGCGCACCGGCAGGACGCGCTGCGCCAGGCGTTCCACCGCTGCCCGCACGCCGACGGGGACAGGTCGCACGAACTGCCCGTCCCGTATCTCACCAACGGTGAGCCTCTCTCCATCGCCCTGGTGGGCAGCTCGGCCGTGGGCAAGACGCATCTGCTGGCCGCGATGCTCGGCGAGATCGAGCAGGGCGGACTCGAGCCGTACGGACTCAAGTGCCTGCCGCTCAACCCGGCTTCGCACCGTACGTTCCTGCGGGAGCGGGTACAGGGCCTGCAACAGGGGAAACAACTGGCCAGCACCGGCCAGCAGACCTTCGCGCGCTTCGCCGACGGTCTCCTGGTCTCCGGGCGCGGGGCGACCCGGCCGGTTGTCTTCTTCGACCTCGCGGGCGAGGACCTGGCGGAGGAAGGAGAGGTGACCGGGTTTCTGATGGGCGTCGGAGCCTTCATCTTCGTACTGGATCCGCTGCGCGCGCTGCGGTTGCCGTTCCTCGACCCGGTGCGCGAGCGGAACAAGCTGCGCCGGCGCGATCTGGGCGACGAGGCGTTCACCACCGTCCTCAACCGTATACCGCGGCGCGGGCCGTACATCGACGCACCGGCGGCGGTCGCGGTGAACAAGAGCGACCTGGTGCGGTTCGACCCCTCCGTGGACCGCTGGCTGGGCCGCGCACTGCCGACGCGGTTCGACGCGGACGCGGTGCTCGCGGAGAGCCGTGACGCCTATGCGTTCGTGTCGCACCACGCCAGCTCCGCCTGGCTGAAGCCGTTCGACGACTGTGCCCGCTGCACCCTGCACTTCGTCGCGGCGACCGGCGGCCAGGCGAGGGGCGACGAATTTCCACACGGTGTCAGACCCCGCCGGGTGCTGGCGCCACTGCTGTCGATCTTTGCCATGTGCGGGCTCCTGCCGGGAGCGGAGCCGAGAGAGGTGGGCGCCTGATGGTCCGGCAAGAGGAGTCGGTGGACCAGATCGTCTTCCGCTGGGACGCCGACAACGCGTCGGGTACCACCGGCTTCGGTCCGGTGGCCTGGTCCTGCGGCCCGGAGCAGGCCGACGGCGTCTTCCGCAGCGCGGCCGCGCTGCTGCGGGCGACCGGCGAGGACACGGTGCCCGCGCTCGTCCGGCTGGAGCGCGACGGCAGCGCGCTGCTGCTGCACCGCACTCCCTGGCGCGACGCGGGCGGGAGTACGAGCACGGTCTGCCATGCGCTGCTCGGATCGTCGCAGGTACTGGATCCCGACACCTGTCTGGGGCTGCACGACTGGTCCTGGGAGGGCAGCGAACTGGCGCTGGGCGAGGTCCGTGGCGCTCTGGACCAGGTGCGCGAGGCGGCGCTGCTGCCCTCGGCCCTCGACGGGCAGCGACGGCTCGCGGCGACCCTGGCCGGAGTGGAGGAAGAGCTGACGGGCGTGGTCGCGGAGTTCCTGCGCCATCCCCGTCAGCGCTTCACTCTGCTGGACCGTCAGGGCGGGGACAGCGCCTGCCGGGTGCTCTGGGGCATGGCCGGCATCTTCAGCGGACTCGTCCCGCGAGGCTGGACGTTCGCGACGCACGACACCGCCGAAACGGCGGCGTTGCGCTTCGTTTTCGTACGGAGCTGGCCGGGCTCAGCGGCTCAGGACACCCAGCGGCTGCGTACGGATCCGCGGGAGCGCTGCCGGGACCGCGCGGAGGAACTCGCGGCCGAGCTGGTCCGCCACCATCTGCGCGGAGTGGCGCGGGGGGACGGGCGGGAGTTCGAGGTGGACAGGACGCTGCGGACGGTTGCGACGCAGCGGGCGGGGAACGGCGTCGGCGGGCGGACGCTGCTGGACGCGGTGGAACGCGCGCTGTCCGCGCTGGACGGCGCCGAGCGCGGGCACGGCGTCCACCGGGCGGAGGAGCATCGTCCGCCGCCATGGGAGGAAGCGCCCGGCCGGGAGTTGCCGGCGCGTGAGCCTTACGACGGGCGGGATTCGTCGACGCTCCCGACGCGGGACCCGTACGACGGGCGCGAGCCGCAGGCGCAGACGTATCACCAGCACCAGCCGCGTACGACGTACCAGCACCAGCCGCATGCCACGCACCAGGACCAGCCGCACACGCAGCAACACCACCAGCCGCTCCCGGCGCAGCCGCCGCATGCCGACTCGCCCGCGGCCTCGCGCCCTGCCGAGTCCGAGGTCCGGGTCGTCCCGGCGGAGTGGAAGGCCCCGCAGGTGAGTCCGCGTCGGCTGCGCCGGTTGCGCCGGCGCGGTCGGCGGCCGACGGTGGACTACCAGTACCTGCTGACCGTGCTCTCCGCCTTCCCCGAGCGTTATGCCGGCCCCCCGAGTGATGCCAGGGAGCTGGTGCGGTGCGCCGTGGACCGGGACTTGATTCGCGCGCTGCGGGCCGCCATCCACTACGAGGCTGTGACACTCCTCATGGCGGAGATCGCCGAGAGGTGGCCGTACTGGCACCAGACCCTGCGGCGGGGACTGCGCGACACCGTCCTCGACCTGGATCTCTTCCTCACGGGTCAGTACGGTCCGGGCGGCGGTGGCGGTGGCGGTGGTCCCGGCGACGAGATCCGGGCCGCCAACGCCGCATCCCTCTACCGCTGGGTGGTACGCCCCCTGCTGGACGACCCACGGCCGAAGGACCGGTTGACCGAGCTGCTGCCACGGCTGAGCACCGGCTCCGACCGGGCCGGCCGGGCCGCGGTCCGGCAGATCGTGGTGGGCGAGCGCCCCGGACTGCCCGAAGCCGCGTGGCTGGCACTGCTCAGGGCGGCACACGGAGGGTACGAGCCGAGTGTCGTCGTCGTCGCCCACCATCTACCGGCGACGCCGCGGAGTCTCCCGGACCAGCCCCCGCCGCCGCCGTCGGCCGCCGCCGCGCGTGAGCCTGCCCGTTCCTCGGCACAGGACGGCCGTCTGGTCGTCCTCGCTCTCGGCGGCGTACTCGTGGTCGCTGTGGTTCTGATCGTGACGCTGATGAGCGTCACCTAGGAAGTCAGGTCGTTCGCCGGGTGAACAGCGCTCCGCGCGGTGAGGATGGGGGCATGGGATTCCATGTCGACTCCGAGACCGGGCTGCTGCGCCAGGTCATACTGCACCGACCAGACCTGGAGCTGAAGCGCCTCACACCCAGTAACAAGGACGCCCTGCTCTTCGACGATGTGCTCTGGGTGCGCCGTGCCCGGCACGAGCACGACGGGTTCGCGGACGTGCTGCGCGACCGCGGGGTGGAGGTGCACCTCTTCGGCGATCTTCTCCGCGAGTCGCTGGAGATCCCGGAGGCCAGAAAGCTCGTGCTGGACCGGGTCTTCGCCGAGAAGGAGTACGGTCCGCTCGCCACGAGCCACCTCAGAGCCGCTTTCGACGAGCTGTCCACGGCCGACCTGGTCGAGGCGCTGGTCGGCGGGATGACCAAGCGGGAGTTCCTCGCCGGTCATCCCGAGCCGACGTCCGTCCGCTTCCATGTGATGGATCTCGACGACTTTCTCCTCCGGCCCCTGCCGAACCATCTCTTCACCCGCGACACCTCCGCCTGGATCTACGACGGCGTCTCCATCAATGCCATGCGGTGGCCGGCCCGGCAGCGTGAGACCGTCCACTTCGAGGCGATCTACAAGCACCATCCGCTCTTCACAGGTCCGCGCGCGGGCGAGTTCCACCACTGGTCGGAGGGGCAGGACGACTACCCCTCCACCATCGAGGGCGGCGACGTCCTGGTCATCGGCAATGGCGCGGTACTGATCGGGATGAGTGAGCGGACCACTCCGCAGGCCGTGGAGATGCTGGCCCGCGGGCTGTTCGCTGCCGGTTCGGCCCGGACCATCGTGGCGCTGGACATGCCCAAGCGACGGGCTCTGATGCACCTCGACACCGTTATGACGATGGTCGACCGCGACACCTTCACCCAGTACGCGGGGCTCGGCATGCTCCGCTCGTACACCATCGAACCGGCCGAAGGCGCTCAAGGGCTCAGGGTCAGCGATCATCCGCCCGAGCAGATGCACAGCGCGATCGCCGCCGCGCTGGGGCTCAAGGAGATCCGGGTCCTCACGCCGACCCAGGACGTCCACTCGGCGGAGCGCGAGCAGTGGGACGACGGCTGCAATGTCCTGGCCGTCGAGCCGGGCGTCGTCGTCGCGTACGAGCGCAATGTCACCACCAACACCCATCTGCGCAAGCAGGGCATCGAAGTGATCGAGATCCCCGGCAGTGAACTGGGTCGGGGCAGAGGAGGACCCCGCTGTATGAGCTGTCCGATCGAACGCGACTCCGTATAGCAATGCAGACTGTCGTATACACTTCCACGGTCACGTCATCGCATTCGCGACCCAGGAGCAGCCACCATGGCGATACATCTCGAAGGCCGCCACTTCCTCAAGGAGCTGGACTTCACCGCCGACGAGTTCCGCGGCCTGATCGGTCTGGCCGCCGAGCTCAAGGCGGCCAAGCGTGCGGGCACCGAGATCCAGCGGCTGCGCGGCAAGAACATCGCGCTGATCTTCGAGAAGTCGTCGACCCGTACGCGCTGCTCCTTCGAGGTCGCGGCCGCGGACCAGGGCGCATCGACGACGTACATCGACCCGGCAGGCTCGCACATCGGCAGCAAGGAGTCCGCCAAGGACACCGCGCGGGTGCTCGGCCGGATGTTCGACGCCATTGAGTTCCGCGGTGATGGGCAGGCCACTGTCGAGGAGCTCGCCGCGTTCGCCGGGGTCCCGGTCTACAACGGACTCACGGACGACTGGCACCCCACCCAGATGCTCGCCGATGTGCTCACCATGACCGAGCACAGTGACAAGCCGCTCGAGCGGATCGCCTTCGCCTACCTGGGCGACGCCCGCTTCAACATGGGCAACTCCTACCTGGTCACGGGCGCTCTACTGGGCATGGACGTACGGATCGTCGCGCCGAAGTCGTACTGGCCGGCCGAGGACATCGTCGCCAGGGCCCGCGAAGCCGCCGAGGCCAGCGGCGCGCGGATCACCCTCACCGAGGACATCGCCGAGGGTGTTGCCGGCGCGGACTTTGTCGCCACCGACGTCTGGGTCTCGATGGGCGAGCCCAAGGAGATCTGGGACGAGCGCATCGAGGCGCTCGGTCCGTACGCCGTGACCATGGATGTCCTGCGCGCCACCGGCAACGCGGACGTGAAGTTCCTGCACTGCCTGCCCGCCTTCCACGACCTGGGCACGAAGGTCGGCCGGGAGATCCACGAGAGCCATGGACTGACCGAGCTCGAAGTCACCGACGAGGTCTTCGAATCGGAGCACTCGGTCGTCTTCGACGAGGCGGAGAACCGTATGCACACGATCAAGGCGATCATGGTCGCCACCCTCGGCGACGCCGGATAGTCATACGCGCGGTGGCGCGGACCGGTTCCGGGCCGGTGGGCTTGGAACCGGCTCTTGCGGAGCCGGTCGGCGGTGATCGCCCTGCGCCGCCGCTCATCGAGACCTCAGTGAGTGGACGCCGGGGGCATGCAACCGGTCTCGGGGTAGTGGCCGTTGGCGTCGGCCCACACGCGGTCTTTGCTGACGGCTCCAGTGACGCAGGCGGTCTTGCCCATCCAGATGCCGTAAGTGCTGCCTTCGGCCTGGTCCGTCCCGGTGCCGATCAGCAGCGCTCCCACGGAGAGGTGGGCGGGGGCGGCGAGCTGTGCGAGTACGGGCCGTACCTCTGCAGGACTGATCCTGCCCCGTCGGCGCAGATCGTCGAGGGCTCGTTCGACCTCAGTGGCCTTCTGCCTGGCTCGCTTCTCGTCCTGCGGACTCATCTCGCCGGGCTGTCGTCCCCGGTTGTTGTCGGCGTAGTTCGGTGGTGCGTCGGACCGTGGCGCGTCCGGCCCGGAGGTACTGGTGTCGTGCGAGCTCGATGAGTTGGTGCCATTGAGATTGGAGAACACGTCGTCCGCGCTCTTCCCGCAGCCGGCCATAGTGAGGACGGCGGCTGCGGCGGCGCTGGCGACGGCAGTGTGTTTCCGCGTTGGCATGATCCGATGCTCCCTGCCCGGTGCTTGGGGATCATGAGTACCGGTACTCAACTTCGGTTACTCAACTTCGGTCCGTCGGTGGTGCGGTGAACGGCACGGGCCCCGTCGGCCGCGGACAGGACGACCTTCTCCAGGAACGGGTAGCGCCCCTCTCTTATCGCGTTCTCATGACGGAAGTCACGTATAAGTGATAGCTTCGTAAGGCAGGTAATAGTTGGCCCGCTGAGGGAGGCCGCGTACATGAGCCCCTTTTCCAGCTCTGCGCCCCGCACCGAGCAATGGCGCCACATCAGGCTGACCAGGCAGGACGGTGTCGCCACCGTCACGCTCGACCGGCCCGACAAGCTCAACGCGCTCACCTTCGGTGCCTACGCCGACCTGCGCGACCTGCTCGCCGAGCTGTCCCGGGAGCGGTCCGTGCGGGCGCTGGTCCTCGGCGGAGAGGGGCGCGGCTTCTGTTCCGGCGGCGACGTCGACGACATCATCGGCGCCACGCTGGCCATGGACACCGCCCAGCTCCTCGACTTCAACCGGATGACCGGGCAGGTCGTACGGGCGCTGCGGGAATGCCCCTTCCCGGTGATCGCCGCGGTGCACGGTGTCGCGGCGGGAGCCGGTGCGGTGCTGGCGCTGGCCGCGGACTTCCGTATCGCGGACCCCTCGGCCCGGTTCGCGTTCCTCTTCACCAAAGTGGGGCTCTCGGGCGGCGACATGGGCGCGGCGTATCTGCTGCCGCGGGTCGTCGGGCTGGGACACGCCACCCGGCTGCTGATGCTCGGCGAACCGGTCCGCGCGCCGGAGGCCGAACGGATCGGCCTGATCAGCGAGTTGACGGACGAGGGCGAGGCGGACACCCGGGCGGCCGAGCTGGCCCGCCGACTGGCGGAGGGCCCGGCGCTGGCATACGCCCAGACCAAGGCACTGCTCACCGCCGAGCTCGACATGCCGCTCGCGGCCTCGGTCGAGCTGGACGCGGCGACGCAGGCGCTGCTGATGAACGGCGAGGACTACGCGGAGTTCCACGCGGCATTCACGGAGAAGCGCGCGCCGAAGTGGCAGGGGCGCTGACGATGCCCCGGCCGACCGAAGGCACCGCGACGAGCCCGCCCCCTGCCGCGGCGCCCGAGTCGACCCGGGCCTCCGTCTCGCCGGCCGAGCAGGAGGGCCGGGTCCGGGCGCCGGCGCGATCCGGCCGTGCCCTGCGTGTCGCCGTAATCGGTGGCGGGCCCGGCGGGCTGTACGCCGCCGTGTTGCTCAAGCGGCTCGATCCCGCGCGGGAGATCACCGTCTGGGAGCGGAACGGCCCCGAGGACACCTTCGGATTCGGTGTCGTCCTCTCCGACGAGACCCTCGGCGGGATCGAGCACGCCGACCCCGCCGTCTACCGCGCGCTCCAGGACGAGTTCGTACGCTGGGACGACATCGACATCGTCCACCGCGGCCGGACCCTCACCTCCGGCGGACACGGCTTCGCCGCGCTCGGCCGGCGCAGGCTGCTGGAGATCCTGCACCAGCGCTGCGCCGATCTCGGCGTACGGCTCCGTTTCCGCACCCCCGCCCCGCCGGCCGCCGAGCTCGCCCAGGCGTACGACCTCGTCATCGCCGCCGACGGCCTGCACAGCCTCACCCGAGAGGCGCACGCCGACTCCTTCGCGCCGCGCATCACCTCCCACCAGTGCCGCTACATCTGGCTCGCCGCCGACTTCGCCTTCGACGCCTTCCGCTTCGAGATCGCCGAGACCGAGCACGGGGTGATGCAGCTCCACGGCTACCCCTTCGCCCGCCCGTCTCCCCGCGACCACCCCTCAACGAGGCCTTCCGGGCCGCAGAACCAATGCGGCACCAGCACCGTCATCATCGAGATGCGCGAGGAGGTCTGGCGGGCGGCCGGCCTCGACACCTGCGACGAGGCGCAGTCCACGGACCAGTGCGCGAAGATCTTCGCCGACGCCCTCGGCGGCCGCCCTCTCCGCGGCAACAACTCCGCCTGGATCGCCTTCCGTACCGTCGTCAACGACCGCTGGTCCCACGGCAATACGGTGCTGCTCGGCGACGCCGCCCACACCGCCCACTTCTCCATCGGCTCCGGCACCAAGCTCGCCGTCGAGGACGCGCTCGCGCTCGCCGCCTGCATCGAGGAGCAGCCGACCCTCGGCCAGGCCCTCGCCGCGTACGAGACCGAACGCCGCCCGGTCGTCGAGTCCACCCAGCGCGCGGCCGCCGCCAGCCTCCGCTGGTTCGAGGATCTCGCCACCTACCTCGACCAGCCGCCCCGGCAGTTCGCCTTCAACCTGCTCACCCGCAGCCGCCGAGTCACCCACGACAATCTGCGGCTGCGCGATCCGGCCTTCACCGACTCCGTCGAGCGCGACTTCGGCTGCCCGCCGGGCACACCCCCGATGTTCACGCCGCTCCGGCTGCGCGGACTGACCCTGCGCAACCGCGTGGTCGTCTCACCCATGGACATGTACAGCGCCGCCGACGGCATCCCCGGCGACTTCCATCTCGTCCACCTCGGCGCACGCGCCCTCGGTGGAGCGGGCCTCGTCATGACCGAGATGGTCTGTGTCAGCGCCGAGGGCCGGATCACCCCCGGCTGCACCGGCCTCTACACCGACGAACAGGGCGCGGCCTGGCGCCGCGTCACCGACTTCGTGCACCACCACTCGCCCGGCACGGCGATCGGCGTCCAGCTCGGCCATTCCGGCCGCAAGGGCTCCACCAAGCTCATGTGGGAAGGCATCGACCAGCCGCTCGACCAGGGCAACTGGCCGCTCTCCGCCCCCTCCGCGCTGCCCTACCGGACCGGGGTCAACCAGGTCCCGCACGCCCTGGACCGGGCCGGACTGAACGACATCCGCGAGCAGTTCGCCGCCGCCACCCGACGCGCCGTCCGCAGCGGCTTCGACCTCCTCGAACTCCACTGCGCCCACGGCTATCTGCTGTCCGGTTTCCTCTCTCCGCTCACCAACCGGCGGACCGACTCCTACGGCGGCTCCCTGGACAACCGCCTCCGCTTCCCCCTCGAAGTCTTCGACATGATGCGCGACATCTGGCCCGACGACCGGCCCATGACCGTCCGTATCTCCGCGACCGACTGGGCACAGGGCGGCACCACCGCCGAAGACGCGGTCGGGATCTCCCGCGCTTTCGCCGCCCACGGCGCCGACGCGATCGACGTCTCCACGGGACAGGTCGTCCCCGATGAGCAGCCCGAGTACGGCCGCTCGTACCAGACTCCGTACGCCGACCGGATCCGCAACAGCCTCGGCATTCCCGTCATCGCCGTCGGCGCGATCTCCTCGTGGGACGACGTCAACTCGCTCCTGCTGGCGGGCCGCGCCGACCTCTGCGCGCTGGCCAGGCCGCATCTCTACGACCCCCACTGGACGCTGCACGCGGCGGCCGACCAGGACTACACGGGCCAGGGCGCGCCCTGGCCGCTCCCGTACCGGGCGGGCAGCCGCAAACCCCCGACCGGCCGCACGGACGCACCGAAACCGAGGCTCACCCTGGGCTGAGGCAGAGGTAGCAGCACACCGCACGGGGTCACGGTTGCACGAACGCCGCGCCCGCGTCCCGCAGCAGCGCGTGCAGCCGGGCGAAGACCTCCGCCGACCGTCCGCCCGGCCAGCCCTGCGGCAGCAGCTCGACCGGCAGGCCCGGATCCACGTACGGAAGCCGCCGCCAGGAGTCCAGCGCCGACAGATAGTCCCGGTACGCGTCCTGGGCAGGCACCTCGTCGCGCGCCTCCCACGACCGCAGCACCGGCCCGTGCAGATCCAGGAACTCCTCGTGCTGCTTGGCGATCGCCGCCAGATCCCACCAGCGCGCCACCGCCTCCGCCGTGGGCGCGAAGCCGAGGTGCTCGCCGCGGAACAGCTCGACATACGGGTCGAGCTGGAGCCGCCGCAGCGTGTGCCGGGTCTCCTCGTACAGCCGCGACGGCGCGATCCAGACACCGGGCGCCGCCGACCCGAAGCCGAGCCGTGCCAGCCGGGAACGCAGCAGATGGCGCTTGTGGCGCTCGGCCTCCGGCACCGAGAAGACGGCGAGCACCCAGCCGTCGGACAGTGAGGGGGAGTGCCGGGTGTAGATACGCCGGTCCCCGTCGTCGAGCAGCTGGCGCGCATCCGCCGAGAGCGCGTAACCGGCGGCCCCGTCCGCGGTGCGCTCGGGGATCAGCAGGCCGCGGCGTTTGAGCCGGGAGACCGAGGAACGTACCGACGGGGCGTCGACGTCGAGGACTGCCAGCAGACGGATGAGTTCGGCCACGGGGAGAGGCCCCGACCGTTCGCGTCCGTACGCGCCGTACAGGGTGACGATCAGGGAGCGGGGGGTGTGCTGCTCGGCCACGTGATCACTCTATGGCCCGCAGCCGGTAGCGCTGCAGCTTGCCGGTCGGGGTGCGCGGAAGCGCGTCGAGAAAGACGATCTCGCGCGGACATTTGTACGGTGTCAGCCGCCGTTTCACGGAGTCGGTCAGCGCGGCGGCGGTGTCGTCGCCGGCCGGGACCCCGTCGCGCAGCACGACGTACGCCACCACGATCTGACCCCGCAGCGGATGGGTACGGCCGATCACCGCGGCCTCCGCCACATCCGGGTGGTGCAGCAGCGCGTCCTCCACCTCCGGTCCCGCGATGTTGTAGCCGGCCGAAATGATCATGTCGTCGGCGCGTGCGACATAGCGGAAATAGCCATCCGGCTCACGCACATACGTGTCGCCTGTGACGTTCCAGCCGTCATGTACATACTCCCCCTGGCGAGGGTCGGCCAGATAGCGGCAGCCCACCGGGCCGCGTACGGCCAGCAGCCCCGGCTCGCCGTCGGGGACAGGCAGGCCGGCGGTGTCCACCACGCGCGCGTGCCACCCCGGAACCGGGATCCCGGTGGTCCCCGGTCTGATCGACTCGTCCGCCGCCGAGATGAAGATGTGCAGCAGCTCGGTCGCGCCGATGCCGTTGATGATGCGCAGCCCGGTCCGCTCCTGCCAGGCACGCCAGGTGGCGGCAGGCAGATTCTCACCGGCGGACACACAGCGCCGCAGCGAACCGGTGTCGTGCGCTTCGAGCTCGTCCAGCATCACGCGGTATGCGGTCGGCGCGGTGAACAGGACCGACACCCGGTGCGCGGCGATCGCGGACAACAGCTGCCTGGGGCCCGCCTGTTCGAGCAGCAGCGCCGACGCCCCCGCCCGCATCGGGAAAATCACCAAGCCGCCGAGCCCGAAAGTGAAGCCCAGAGGCGGGCTGCCCGCGAAGACATCGTCGGGCTCGGGCCGCAGTACCCGCGCGGAGAAGGTGTCCGCTACGGCCAGCACATCCCGGTGGAAGTGCATGCATCCCTTGGGGCGGCCGGTCGTGCCCGAGGTGAACGCGATCAGCGCGACATCGTCGGCCGCGGTCGCCACCGCTTGGTACGGCTCCGGCGCCGCGCCGGCGGCCAGCCCCAGCAGATCGTCGGGGGAGTCACCGCCGTACGCCGTGATGCGCAGCCCCGGCACCTCCGCCTTCGCCAGATCGTCGACCGACCGGATGTCGCACAGGGCGTGGCTGACGGCGGCGATCTCGCAGACCGTGGCCAGTTCCCTGGCCCGCTGCTGGGCCAGAACGGTGACCGCCACCGCGCCCGCCTTCATCACGGCCAGCCAGCAGGCGGCGAGCCAGGGGCTCGTCGGCCCGCGCAGCAGGACGCGATTTCCGGGGACCACCCCAAGACCGGAGGTGAGGACATGCGCGATCCGGTCGACCTGGTCGCGCAGCTCCCCGTAGGTCCAGACCTCGCCGCCGCCGGTACGGAAGACGGGCCGCTCGGCGCCGAATCGCTCGATCGTACGGTCCAGCAGCTCGGCCCCGCAGTTGAGCCGCTGCGGATAGTTCAGTTCGGGCAGGTCGAGGAGGATTTCCGGCCACTGCCCGGTGGGCGGGAGGTGGTCGCGCGGAAAGGTGTCGAGGTGGGCCGAGGGTGTCAGCTCCATGGTTCGCCCCTTCTCGTGGTGGGGTCGCGAATCGAGCGTATCGTGAAGGTGACGACAGTCAACGGTCCGCGATACCCTGCTTTCCCAGGGGGCACCCCGGACCCCCGGCCGCACGAAGTGGGGGCACGGATGCCCGTATTTTCACTCGATCCGGCACAGACCGCCTGGTGTGCGCAGCTGCGCGCCCTGGCCGGCGAGCGGCTGCGACCGCTCGCGGAGAAGGCGGAGCCGGGCCGCGTCAACCGCCCCTTGGTCGCTGCTCTCGGCGAACTCGGCTTGCTGCAACGACTGTTCGGGGCCGGTGCGCTCGAGCTCTGCCTGCTGCGCGAATCGCTGGCGTACGGCTGCACGGAGGCCGAGACCGCCCTCGCCCTCCAGGGTCTGGGCAGCTACCCGCTGGTCCAGGCGGGTACGGCCGCCCAGCAGGAGCGCTGGCTGCCCGAGGTGATCGCGGGGCGTGCCGTTGCCGCCTTCGCGCTGAGCGAGCCGGACGCCGGCTCGGACGCGGCGGCACTCGCCCTCAAAGCCGTGCCGGATCAAGGAGGCTGGCGGCTGAGCGGCGAGAAGCGCTGGATCTCCAACGCCCCCGAGGCCGACTTCTACACCGTCTTCGCCCGTACGACGGAGGGCGCCGGCGCACGTGGAGTCACCGCGTTCCTCGTCCCGGCGAACCGGCCGGGACTGACCGGGACCGCGCTGGAGATGCTCTCGCCGCACCCCATCGGCGCACTTGCTTTCAACGATGTGCCGGTGACCGGCGACGACGTCCTCGGCGAGACCGACCGCGGCTTCCGTGTCGCCATGAACACCCTGAACCTCTTCCGGCCCAGCGTCGGCGCTTTCGCAGTCGGCATGGCCCAGGCCGCCCTGGATGCGGCCCTCGAGCACACCGCCCGCCGCACCGCCTTCGGCGGTCCGCTCAAGGAGCTCCAGTCCGTCGCCCACCAGGTCGCCGAGATGGCGACACGGACCGAGGCCGCGCGGCTTCTGGTGTACGCCGCGGCCGCCGCATATGACGAAGGGGCCGCCGACGTGCCGAAGCGGTCCGCGATGGCGAAACTGCTGGCGACGGAGACCGCGCAGTATGTCGTGGACGCCGCCGTCCAACTGCACGGCGCCCGCGCGCTCCAGCGCGGCCACCTCCTGGAACACCTCTACCGAGAGGTCCGCGCCCCCCGGATCTACGAGGGCGCCACCGAGGTCCAGCGCACGATCATCGCCAAGGAGCTGTACTCCAAGGGGCCGTACGCGAAGGGGCCGTACGCGAAGGAGTCGCACGCGAAGGAGCCGCACGCATGAGCCTGCACCGCCACAATCCGGCCGAGCTCTCGCCGCCCACCGGCTTCTCGCACGCTGTCACCGCCACCGGCTCACGCCTTGTGTTCCTGGCCGGGCAGACCGCGCTGGACACCGATGGGAAGATCGTCGGCGAGACGCTGCCCGAGCAGTTCGAGACGGCACTGGCGAATCTGCTCACCGCCCTCGCGGCCTCCGGCGGTGCCCCGCAGGACCTCGCCCGGGTCACGGTCTATGCCACCGATGTCGCCGACTACCGCGTTCATGCGGTTGAACTGGGCCGTATCTGGCGGCGGTTGGCGGGCCGTGACTACCCCGCGATGGCGGTGATCGGCATTGTCCGGCTCTGGGACGACGAGGCCCTGGTCGAGCTCGACGGTATGGCGGTGCTCCCCTGACCGGGCTCTGGCGGCCCGGAGCCTCCGTGCATAACATCGTTATGACCCGAGGGGAGCCGTCATGCCGGAGATCGAACTCAGCGCAGGGACGATCGCGTACGAGGACACGGGAGGTCCCGGCCCCGTCGTTGTTCTGCTGCACGGTCTGGTCCACGACGCGACGGTCTGGCGCAAGGTCGTCGCCGGACTGGGGCGGGACCACCGCTGTATCACCCCGACCCTGCCCTACGGCTCGCACCGCACCCCCATGCGCACGGACATCCCGCTCGGACCCGACTCCGTCAATGAGCTGATCGCGGAGTTCCTGGACCGCCTGGACCTGCGCGAGGTGACCCTCGTCGAGAGCGACTGCGGACGCGCGCAGACCGTCGCGGGACGCCATCCCGAGCGGCTCGCCCGGCTCGTGCTCATCTCCTGCGAGGCCTTCGACAACTACCCGCCGGGCGCACCCGGCAAGATGATCTCGCTCGTCTGCAAAGTGCCCGGCGGCGTCGCGCTGATGGCCCGGATCCTGGCGCTGAAGCCGCTGCGCCGACTGCCCATCGGCCTCGGCGCGCTCACCAGGCGTCCCGTACCGCACGAGATCGCCGACGGCTGGCTGCGGCCGCTGCTCACCGACAAGGCCATCAGGAACGACTTCCGCCGCTACAACGCGGGTGTACGCAAGACCGAACTCCTCGAAGCGGCCGAAGGACTACGGAAGTTCGACCGGCCCGCGCTGGTGGTGTGGGCAACGGAGGACCGGATGATGCCGCGGGAACACGGCCGGCGGCTGGCCGAACTGCTGCCGCAGGGGCGGCTGCTGGAGATCGAGGACAGCTGCACGCTGATCGCCGAGGACCAGCCGGAGCGCCTGACGGAAGCGCTGCGTGCCTTCATCGCGGAGACTGCCGCGGAACGGTCTTGATCGATTGGTGGTGCGCCCGCCCCGGGTTTACCGTCGATGGGTAGACGGATTCGTCTACTGACCCTCGTAAGAGGGACACGATCCGCCATGACGACTCCGCAGCCGGTTCCCACCTCGCAGACCGCCGCGTCGGACAAGAAACTCGGCGGCAACGGGATCGCGCTCCTCGTCATCGCCTCGTGCCAGTTGATGGTGGTACTCGATGTCACCATCGTGAACATCGCGCTCCCGCACATCCAGAGCGCGCTGAACTTCTCGACCACGAGCCTTTCCTGGGTCGTCAGCGCCTATACGCTCACCTTCGGCGGCCTGCTCCTCCTCGGCGGCCGCACCGGTGACATACTCGGCCGCCGCCGGGTTTTCATGTTCGGCGTCCTGCTCTTCGCGCTCGCCTCTCTGCTCGGCGGCCTCTCCCAGAACTCGGGCCAGCTCCTTGCCTCTCGCGCTCTGCAGGGCGCCGGCGGCGCCATCGCATCGCCGACCGCGCTCGCACTGATCACCACCACCTTCATCGAAGGCCCGGCCCGCAACCGGGCGTTCGGAGCTTTCGCGGCGGTCTCCGCGGGCGGCGGCGCGATCGGTCTGCTGGCAGGCGGCATCCTCGTCGAATGGCTCGACTGGCGCTGGGTGTTCTTCGTCAATGTGCCGATCGCCCTGCTCATCGTTCTGGCGACGCCTCGCCACATCAAGGAGTCCGAGCGCCATCCGGGCCACTTCGACCTGGCCGGTGCGCTGACCTCGACGCTCGGCATGGTCGCGCTGGTCTACGGCTTCATCCGGGCCGCGCAGGAAGGCTGGCGCGACCGGCTCACGCTCGCGTCGTTCGCCGCGGCGGTGGTGCTCCTCACGACCTTCATCCTCACCGAGCGCCGCTCGAAGCAGCCGATCACGCCACTGCACATGTTCGCCGACCGCAATAGGGCAGGCACCTACGGAATCATGCTGAGCCTCGCCGCCGCGATCTTCGGCATGTTCTTCTTCCTCACGCTCTTTGTGCAGGACGTGCTGGACTTCAGCCCGCTCCAGGCCGGCCTCGCCTTTCTGCCGGTGAGCGCGGTCATCGCGGTGGGCGCGGGCATCGCCTCACAACTTCTGCCGAAGTACGGACCGAAACCGTTCATGGTGACCGGTGCCATCCTGGCCGCGGTGGGACTGTCCTGGCTGACCCTCACCGATATCCATTCGACCTATCTGGGCAGCATCCTGGGACCGGTGCTCATCTTCGGCCTCGGCATGGGGATGAACTTCGTCTCGCTGACCCTGATGGCCGTCTCCGGTGTGCCCAGACATGAGACGGGCGCGGCCTCCGGCATGCTCAACGCGACCCAGCAGGTGGGCGGTTCGCTCGGCCTGTCCATTCTGGTGACGGTCTTCGGTACGGCCAGCCGCAACGAGGCCAAGGACCAGATACCGCTCTTCATGGCCCAGGCCACCCCGGTGGAACGGCTGAGTTTCCGGCGCACCGGACAGCTCCCACCGCCGTGGGGTGACGAGGTACTGACCTCCGGAATCTCCGTTGCCTTCGTCGTGGCCGCCATGTTCACGGTGATCGCCGCGGTGATCGCCCTCCTGGCCATCCAGGTCCGCCCCTCGGACCTGGCACGCTTCCAGGGAGAGGTCACTCCCGGGCAGCCCTGAGACTCATTCGGGGACTGCGCTGCTGGTGACGGTGAACAGAGCGCCGTCCGGATCGCGCAGCGTGGCCTCCTCGCCCTGCGGCATCGAGCTCTGTCCCAGGACGAGGCCTCCATTGCGGCGGGCTGCCTCCACGGTGGCCTCCACGTCGCCGACCGGGAAGTGGCAGTGCCAGTGGGGCCGGAGCGTGGGGTCCGGTGCCGCCCCCGTCGCGCCGGAGCTGAGGCGCGCGAGCACATGCCCCTTGCTGCGCAGCACGACTTCGTCCTCCTCGTAGTCGACCTGGCAGGAGCCGGGGCGATCGGATGCCCACTCGAGGACTTCGCCGTAGAAGATCGCCGCTTCGAAGGCGTTGCGGGTCCGCAGACGCAGCCAGACGGGCGCCTTCTTGCGCCCGGTCAGCCAGTCGGAGACGAGCAGTCCCTCCCAGATGCCGAAGACGGCGCCGTCGCGGTCGGCAGCCAGCGCCCCCCGCCCCATGGAGAAGGTGAGCGGGCCGACCGCGACGGTACCGCTGCGCTCCCGGATACGCGCGGCAGTCTCATCCGTATCGATGACGGCGAAGTACGGGGTCCAGGCGACGGCGACCTGCAACATGGACGCCAGCGCCCCGATTCCGGCGACCGGCGCACCATCGAGGAAAGCGGTACTGAACTCGTCGCCCAGTACGCCCTTCCGGAATTCCCACCCCATGACCGTGCCGTAGAAATCCTGCGCGCCCTGCAGGTCACGTGTCATCAGACTGACCCAGCACGGCGCGCCGAACACTGCGGCGCTCGATGTCACTCCTGCGGATCCGGCTGCTCTCGTTGGCTTGTCCATCACTCGGCGTCCCGGTCGGATTGGGGCGTTATGCACCCCCAGCCCCCTTATCCTCCCCTGAACAGGGCAGGCTCGCGAACCGCGCGCGTACTCTCAGTGACGGACGGGGACGGTGACGAGCCGGTCAGATGTCCCGGAACTGATGCGCCGGGTTTCCGGCCGGGGGCGATCCGCATCGGCTGACCTGGCCGAGAGCGCCGGTTCGGTTCGTGTCAGCCGGTCCAGTGGCCCGAGGTGAACGTCACCGCGAGCACCACCGTCAGCGGAGCCACTACGCCGACGTACGCCTCCTTCACCCACGTGCGCCGCAGGCTCCAGTGGGCCAGGCCGGTCCACAGCGGCCACCAGAGCAGGGTTGCGCGGGGGATGGACAGGTACCAGTACGACGTCCCCAGGGCCCAGAGGCTGAGCCCGATGTACACGGCCTCCGGCCAGCGGCGGCGGAGCAGAAGGAAGAAGAGCAGCAGGACACCGACCGCCATCGCGGCCAGTTCGAGCTGGAACTCCCAGGCGTAGCCGGTGGTCTGGAGGTGGTCGAAGGCGTTCCGCCAGGTGTTCCGGAACGCTTCGGCGGGGGTGTGGAAGTCGCGGTGCCAGCCGCGTTCCTGCGCGTGCTTCCAGGCTGTCCAGTCGCCGGTGTTCGCGTGCAGGTAGACGGTGTAGGCCGTGGCGGGTACGGCGGGCAAAGCACACCAGGGCAGGGAGCGCCAACGGCGGCGCCCTCGGCGGTCGGCTCGGGCCAGGAGGCATTCGACCGTGATCGCGGCGGCCAGGAACAGGCCGCTGATCCGGGTGGTGGTGGCCAAGGCGGCGAGAACGCCCGCGACCGGCCAGTTGCGGTTCTTCGCCGCGAGCCAGGCCGGCAGCGCGAACGCGAGGAAGAGGGATTCCGTGTATCCGGCTGCCAGGAACACCGCGGCGGGCGACAGCAACAGAAAGCCCGTGGCCCGTCGGCCGGCCCGAGCGCTGTCCGGTCGGCCCAGTCCGGCGATCCTTGCCAGGGCTACGACGGCCACCGCACCGCTCACCAGGGAGATCAGCAGGCCGGCCACGGCCCAGTCGGTGATGAGGGTGTGCACGGTGCGCAGCAGGAGGGGGAAACCGGGGAAGAAGGCCGCCCGGTTGTCGGACGCGGGGTCGATTCCAGGGAAGGGGTCGAAGTAGCCGTACTGGGCTATGTGTTGATAGTGCACCCAGTCCCATTGCTCCCAGCGGGACAGCCATGGGGCGGGTGTCCTGGCGTCGGATCCGGCTGGGGACAGCCAGGCGGCGCAGTAGGCGACGAGCCACAGCCCGAGGCGCGTGAACAGGTAGAGCCGGAGCACCCGGAGGTCCGTCGGGGTCAGTCGGTCGAGCAGTCGCCGCTGCTCGGGGGCGCCGGTGGGGTTCCGTACGGGACCTGGATCGCGTGTGGGAGCACGGTGTGCCGGACTCGAGGCCGACTGCTCGGCGGTGGGCAGGGTCGTGGTCATCGGGCATCCATTCCTGGGTCCGTCGGTTACGGGACGCCGAGTTCGAAAAGGCCGTAGCCCGCGTACGAGCCGGAAGCCAGGGCCGCGATGCCGAGGAGCACGAGCTGGTGGGTCGGGCCGAGGCGGCGCAGGGCGAGGGCGAGCGGGAGAAAGAGCGGGAAGAGGGGGAGCAGATAGCGGGAGACGTTGCCGAATATCTGCTGGCTGCCCAGGACGAGGACGAGGGTGAGGACGGTGTGGACCATCAGGACGGCCGGGGGACGTAGCCGGATCAGCAGCGGGAGCAGTGCGAGCGCGAGCAGGACGACACCGACGCCGATCAGGTCCGCGAAGGGCCAGGCGGAGAGATAGTCGAAGTGGCCCACCGGGACGGATGTGAGGACGTCGAGGGTGTGCCGGCCGTAGTCCCACTCGTGGGCCCAGGCACCGGACTGAAGCCTGAAGTAGCCGCCGTAGTCGCCCATTTGGTGACCCACCCAGCCGAGATGGGCGAGGAGGCCGAGCGGGGCGACGGCCATCGCGGCCACCGGACGCAGGATGCCGTCCCGGCGACGGTGGAGCGCGAGCAGGGCCGCGACGGCGACGGCGGCGATCAGCGCCACGGCGGTGGGTCGGTTGAGCCCTGCCGCGCAGGTGAGGAGACCGGCGGTGAGCCAGCGGCGGCTCAGGACGGCATGGCAGGCCCAGACGGCCAGGGCCACGTAGAGGGAGTCGGAATAGACCGCCCACTCCACGCCGGAACCGGGCCAGACGGCCCAGAGTCCGGCCGCGGCCAGCCCGGCCCGTCTGCCGCCGAGACGTTCGGCGATGGCGTAGATGCCCAGGGCGGCGGCCACGGAGGCGAGGACGGAGACCAGCAGGCCGGCGCCGTACAGGCCGAGGCCGGTGAGCTCGGAGACCAGCCGCATCAGCGCCGGGTAGAGCGGGAAGAACGCCGCCGAGTTCCCTTCGAGAGTGACCGGGCCGGTGGCGCCGGGGATCGGGACCAGCTGAGGGTCGTACCCGTGCGCGGCGATCTGCTGGTACCACCAGCCGTCCCAGCTGGCCAGGACGTCCCATGGGTGGGCGCCGCCGCCGAAGCGCGGGTTCTTCGTGCGGTAGTCCCCGGCGGAGTGCAGCAGCCACATGAAGGCCGCGAAGCCGATGAACTTGAGCGTGCCGTAGACGGCCAGTACGGGGCCGTAGTGCTCGGCTGTGCGGCGCAGCCGGCGCCGGAGGTCGGGGTCTGTGGTGGCGGGCTGCTGCGACAGCCTTGCGTTCCAGCTCAGGGTTCCGGTCGCGGTCGTACGAGCGGTGGTCCTGATCATGCGCGGAACACCCACGCTCGGAAGAACAGGAACCGCAGCAGCGTCGCGGCCAGGTTGGCGGCGAGGAGTACGGCGAGTTCGGTGGCCTGCCCGGCCGAGGGCACCGCGTGGTGCAGGGCGGCGAGCGATCCGCCGGTGAGCGCCAGGCCGATCAGGAGGACGACCAGGCCCCTGCCCTGATGGCGCAGCACACCGCCGCGGCCACGGAGGCCGAAGGTGAGCCGCCTGTTCACGGTCGTGTTGGCGACGGCGCAGACCAGCAGCGCGAATGCGTTGGCGGCCTGGGATCCGGCCATCGGGCGCAGCGCCGCGTAGAGGAGCAGGTATGCGAGGGTGCTGACGGCGCCTACGGCGGCGAAGCACACGAGTTGGGTGGCGAGCCTGCCCGGTGCGTCGGCGCCACCGTCGCGGAGCGACCCGCCCGGCGGCAGCGTGCCCCGCGCCAGTGCCCCGCCGATCCTGGCGATGCCGCGCAGGTCGGCCAGTGCCGTGGCGAGGATGTCGACCCGGGTGTCGGGATCGTCCACCCAGTCGACCGGCACCTCATGGATGCGCAGCCCGGCACGCTCGGCGAGCACCAGAAGTTCGGTGTCGAAGAACCACTCCGAGTCCTGCACGAGGGGCAGTAGTCGCTCGGCCACATCACGCCGCACCGCCTTGAATCCGCACTGCGCGTCGGAGAAGCCCACGGCGAGGACGGAGCGCAGGAGGGCGTTGTAGCAACGAGAGGTGATCTCTCGCTTGGGGCCGCGCACCACCCGGGAACCGGGGGCCAGGCGGGTGCCGATGGCGATATCGGAGTGGCCGGAGAGCAGCGGGGCCACGAGCGGCAGCAACGCCGTCAGTTCCGTGGACAGGTCCACGTCCATGTACGCGAGTACGGGGGCCGACGAGAGCGACCAGGCGGTACGCAGCGCCCGGCCGCGACCCTTCTCGGTCAGCCGAAGCCACTGTGCTTCGGGTATTTCGTCTGCCAGCCGAGCGGCGATCTGCGGGGTGCTGTCCGTGCTGGCGTTGTCGGCGATGGTGATACGGAACGGATAGGGGAAGGTCTCGCGCAGGTGTGTGTGGAGCCGCCGCACGCTCGGCTCCAAGTCTCTCTCCTCATTGAACACGGGGACGACCACGTCCAGGACGGGCTCCCGGTGGTGCGGCGCCACCGGTGCGCGGTGCGGTAGTCGGCTCAGGTCCTTCAGCACAAGTGACTCTTGGTTTCTCATGTTTTGTCCTTTTTGTGACCTGGCGTGGGGCAGGCCGAAGACACTCGGGGCGAGGGTGGGCTAGGGCGTTACGGGGTGCCGAGCGAGGGCGAGGTGGTCGACGGCTAGTTCCGCGCCGTCGCCGTACCCGAAGGCGGGGTCGAGGTCGGGGGCGGCGACGCGCCCTCCGTGCTCCCCGGCGGGGTCTCAGTGGCCGTAGCCGAACTGTCGGCCGTGGCCGTACTCCCGTCCGTGGCCGGCGGCGTGATGGCGGCGGTCCCGTCCGGGGGCGCGGGGGAAGTGGAGGTGTCCGAGGAGGAGGGCATGCTCGGGGACGCGTCGGGTGTCGCCGACGGGGCGGAGGGCGAAGGGCTCGTCGCGGGATGTGGACCGGGGTGGCTGGGCTCGAGCCGGGTCGCATGGCCGGGCAGCAGGAACAGCCCGACGCTGAGGCCGACGACGGCCAGGGCCGAGCCGGCGGCCCGCTGTGCGGCCCGTCTGCGGCCGCGGACACGCACCCTTGTCCGGAGACGTTCCTGGTGCCTCGGCTCGAACGGTGCGGGCGTCTCGGTGTCGCGCATCATCTGTGCCAGCTGCTGCTCGAAGTGATCCATGGGGTTCTCCTTCACTGCACCGGCTCGTTCACATCGCCGAGGAGCAGCCTCAGCCGCGCCACTCCGCGTGCGGCATGGGACCGAGCCGTGCCCACCGGGCACCCGAGCGCCTCCGCCACCTGCCCCTCGGGCAGGTCCTGGTAGTAGCGCAGCACCACCGCCACCCTCTGCTTCGGCGACAACTGGGCCAGCGCGGCCTCCAGTCGAGAACGCTCCACCACGTCCGCGGACACATCGCCGACCGCCGCCGCCTCGGGCAGCTGTTCGACGGGGCGTTCACCCCACCAGCGCCGCTGTCCCGAGCGTGCCGCCGCGCGCACCATCACCTTGCGGACGTACGGCTCCGGTGCGTCATCCGCGACCTTGGGCCAGACGAACCAGAGCTTGACCAAGGACTCCTGCAACAAGTCCTCGGCCCGATGCCGATCGCCTCCGACGAGCAGACGGGCCAGGTGGACCAGCGCCGACCAGCGGGCAGCCACGAACTCGTCGAACGCACGGGCTCGACTCTGCTCCATCCGCACTGTCCCTGTTCTCGCCGGTCGCCTACACCCTGTAAAAGACACTGGCGCGCGGCCCACGATGCACCTGCGGCTCGTGATCTGGATCACAGGGCATGTCGACGACAAGCGCGCGGGATGCTCCTCCGTCCCGTCCCGTCCCGCCCCGTCAGCGACGCCGACGACGAGGACGCGGTTCGAACGGCCCTTCCCGACGGCCACCCGCCCGACGGGAAGGGCACCGCCGTCGAAGACCAGTGATGCCAACCCCTTTGGCCGCAGGGGGATTTCCGTACCTCCAGGTGGGAGGACGGCCCGGTCGTCCACCCCCGCCGGACGGCCCCGTCCCCCACGGGCGACGGTGTGTCCTGGGCGTAGGCGATCGTTCCGTCCTTGCTCACCGGGCCACTGGTGAACTGCTCGGAGACACTCGCCACCTACGGCGCCTTCTTCAACCCGGCTGTCGGAGCGCCGATCTCGGACTTGTTGGCCGCGGGGGTCACGTTTCGGGCCGCCGGGCGCCTCGAAGACGACCCGCGCGGTCGCGCCGGCGGCGGAGGCTTGCGGGAAGCCCTCCCCCGCGACCGGAACCAGTGCCGCCGTTCGCTCATCCTGTACCCCGAGTGGGCCTGCTTGCTTGCTTACACTCTCGCGGACGCACTACGTGGAGGTGGGAGCGCATCACACGGCAGGTCCCGCATCCCGACCCGCGCGTTGCACGCCGTGGCACTCGACTCCTACGTGCCGCCCGAACTTCCTTCTCCCCAGCTTCGATGCGGCCGCTGACGGTCCACGTCCCGCCTCCCCGGTACTTGTTCCTTCCGGGCACTGCGCACTTTGAGAGGTCTTCACCATGCCCGTGGTCAATCCCTGTTTCAGCATCCTGTCCGAGGACTTCGCCGCAGCCCCCTACCGCTACTTCGCACAGCTGAGGGAGCAGACTCCGGTGCACTACGAGCCGGCGATCGACAGCTATTTCCTCTCCCGCTACCAGGACGTCAAGCGGGTACTGACGGACCACGAGGCGTTCACTACCCAGACGCTGCAGGTGCGCGCCGAGCCGGTGATGCGCGGTCCGGTCCTCGCCCAGATGACCGGGGCCGAGCACACCGCCAAGCGAAAGATCGTCGTCCGGGGCTTCACCGGCCAGGCCCTCCAGAACCAGATACGCGCCATCCACTCCAACGCCGCCGAACTCATGGCCCCCTTCCTTTCCCGAGGCCGGATGGACCTCGTCAACGATTTCGGCAAGCCCTTCGCCGTCCACGTGACCCTCGATGTCCTCGGTTTGGACAGAGAGGACTGGCGGCAGGTGGCCGCCTGGCACAGCGGGGTCGCCGAGTTCATCACCAGCATGACTCTCACCCCCGAGCGCCGCCGGCATTGCATGGACTGCGCGGAGCAGCTGGAGGCCTATCTCGTACCCGTCATCGAACAGCGGCGCCGCCACCCCGGCGAGGACCTGATATCGGCGCTGTGCACCGCCGAGTTCGACGGCGTCGCCATGAGCAATCGCGATGTCACCGCGCTGATCGTCAACGTGTTGGCTGCCGCCACCGAGCCCGCGGACAAGACCCTCGCCCTGCTCTTCAAGCACCTGATCGACCACCCCGAGCAGATGGCGCAGGTCCGCCAGGACCCGAACCTGCTGACCGCCGCGATCGCCGAGACCCTGCGCTTCACCCCACCGGTCCAGCTCATTCCCCGCCAGGCGGAGGAGAACGCCGTGTTCGCCGGCACCACCGTCCCGGCAGGTGCCACCGTCTTCTGCATGATCGGCGCGGCCAACCGCGACCCCGATGCCTTCACCGCCCCGGACACCTTCGACATCCACCGCCCGGACCTGGGCACCGCCCGCTCCTTCACTGCGGCTGCCCAGCACCTGGCCTTCGGTACCGGACTCCACCAGTGCGTCGGCGCGGCCTTCGCACGCGCCGAGATCGAGACCGTCGCCGCGATGCTCCTGCCCGTGCTCGACCAGGTCCGCTACAGTCCCGACTTCCGCTACCGGGAGACGGGCCTGTACACCCGCGGACCCGTCTCCCTGTCGCTGGACTTCACTTCCGTCCACGCAGACCGCACCAGCCGTGACTGACGGTTGTTAGGATCTCTAGCGGTTGTTATGATCTCTAACGGAGCGGCGGTCCTGGAGGCGGAATCGGCCTCCGAAGTGCCGGATGCGACACCACTTCACACGAATGCGTGGCACCACAGCCTCGATCGGTCGGAGCCGGGTGGTGCACAAGGGGGCCGGAGCACCGCCACACCTGCCTCGTGCCGGTGGCTGGCGCCGAGAGGCCCGATGGGTGTTCTCCGGGCATGGCCGTCGAGTGCTGGAGCAAAAGGGGAGGGGAGCCGCCATGGCGTCCGTGGGAGAGAGACTGAGCCGTGCGCGAGTACGGGCCTTCATAGGCCGGGACGAGGAACTCGGGCGCTTCGGGGAGGCTTTGGCCGGCGATCCGCAGGCGCCGTTCGTGTTCTACGTGTTCGGGCCGGGCGGCATCGGGAAGTCGACGCTACTGCGGCGCCTGGCGGATTACGCTCGTGCGGCGGGCCGGCTGCTCGTCGAACTCGACGGCCGGTTCGTGAACCGGGACCCGGCCGATTTCGAGCGGGCCGCCGGTCCTTTCTTGGACGTTCCGGGCACGGTCCTGTTCGTGGACTCCTTCGAGCACTGCCAGTGGCTGGAGAGCTGGCTGTGGCACCACTTCCTGCCTCGCGCGGCGGACGACACCCTGGTCGTCCTGGCCGGTCGGCGCGCTCCGCAGCCGCAATGGACCGCCGATCCCGCCTGGTCCGGGCTCCTGCACGTGACCGAATTGGAGCCGTTCTCCGAGGAACAGGCCCGCAGCCTGCTGGTCGCGGCGCAGATCCGGCACGAACTACGGGACCGGGTGCTTCGCTTCGCCGGAGGCAACCCGTTGGCTCTGTCTCTCGCGGCCGCAGCAGGATCGTCGGGTTGCAGCAGGGAGGAGATCTGGGCTCCCTCGGCGGACGTCCTGCGCACCCTGTTGGCGGGGTTGATCGGTGAGGTGCCCACGGCGGCCCACCGCCGCGCCCTGGAGGTGGCGGCACAGGCCCACTCGACGTCCGAGGAACTGCTCGACGCGGTGCTGCCCGGGGAGGATGCCCATCTGCTCTTCTCCTGGCTGAGGGACCTGCCCTTCATGGAGTCCACGCATCGGGGGCTCCACCCGCACGACGCCGCACGCGAGACGCTGGCCGCCGACCTGCGCTGGCGTGCTCCCAACGCGTTCGAGACGATGCGCCAGCGTCTGGCGGACGAGTACCTGCGCATACTGCGCGAGGCACCCGAGGAGCGGGTGTGGACCGTCACCGACGAGCTCTTCTACCTCTTCCGGGAGGGGAAGACCCTGGCCCGACTACGCACCTGGTCCCGCGAGGACGAGGTGCACGACCGTCCTCTGCACCCGGATGACATCGATGTCGTACTCCGCATGGCCGAGGAGACCGAGGGAGCGGCCTCCGCGGAACTGGTCCGCTACTGGGCACAGCGCCAGCCGCAGGCCTTCAGCGTCTACCGTCTCGTGAGCACGGGCCGGATCGTGGCGTTCACTACCCGGCTGGCTCTGCCGGCCCCTCCCGACCCCCAGGACCTGGCCACCGATCCTGTCGTCGCGGCAGCGTGGGAGTTCACCGATGCCACCGCGCCGGTGAGCCCCGGCGAACACATCGGCGTAAGCCGCTTCTCGATCTACCCCGAGCGGTACCAGGTCCCCTCGCGCGTCATCGACTTGAGTAGTTCCCGGGCCCAGGCGGAGGCCGCCCGCGCCCGCGGTCGCGCCTATGGCTTCGCCGTCTACCGGGACGCCGAGACTTGGGCCGAGCGCGTCAAGGGCACCCTCAGCGACACAGGGGCGCGCCCGCGAGTCGGTGAGCACACCTACGGGCTGTTCAGCGTCGACTGGCGTCAGGTACCCGTGGAGACCTGGCTTCTCCACTTCATATCGGCCGCCGAAGTGCCGGCTCCACCAGGACCGTCGCCCATCTCGCGTACCGCGTTCGACCGGGCCGTGCGTGAGGCGCTGGCGCACTGGCGCGATGCGGGAGCCTTCGCCGCCTGTGCCCTGATGCGCGCCCGTCTCGCGGCTGATTTCGGTGATCCTGCCGGGGAGTTGCGCACCCTGCTGCGCCAGGCCGTCGACGACCTCGCCCATGACCCGCGCGGAGTGCGCGCCTGCGAGGCCCTGACGGCAGGCTACTTCTCCGGTGCACCCACCCAGGAGGCCGCAGCCCGCCGCCTGGGCCTTCCGTACGGCACCTACCGTCGCCACCTGCGCCAGGGCCTGGACCTGCTCTGCGAAGCCCTGTGGCAGCAGGAGCTGCACGGCCCCTGACAGCAACCGAAGCCGCACGCTTCGGCAAATGCGGGTGGACGGCTGCGGACAGCAATGGACAGTCCCCGCCCCTGTCGGGCCTGGAAAGTGGACACCGTCCGACACGAGCCTGTGCGCCATGAACGTTGCACGCACGCAGACGAACCAGGCAGCACGCCGAGCCCCCCGGCCGGGAGCCGTGCTCGCGGCACTCGCCGCGGCGCAGTTCACCGTCATGCTCGCCACCTCGATCGTCAATGTGGCGCTTCCGCAGATCCGCGCCGGAGTCGGCCTGTCGGACGGCGGAACCACCTGGGTGGTCAACGCCTACGGCCTGGCGTTCGGGGCACTGCTCCTGGCGGGCGGGAGGGCGGCCGACCTCCTCGGCCGCCGGCGGGTGCTGATCGCCGGGCTCGCGCTGTTCGCCGCGGCTTCGCTGTCGGCGGGACTGGCCACCGCTTCGGGCGTGCTGATCGCCGCCCGCGCCGTTCAGGGCCTTGCCGCCGCCGCCATCGCTCCGGCCGCGCTCGCCCTGACGATGGACCAGTTCCCATCCGGCCCGGGGCGTGGCAAGGCACTGGGGGTGTGGGGGGCTGTCTCCGGCGCGGGAGGAGCGGGCGGCGTCCTGCTGGGCGGTGTGCTCACCCAGGCGTGGGGCTGGCCCTGGATCTTCCACTCGGTCGCGCTCGGGGCGGCGCTGGTCCTGGCCGCCGTGGCTGCGCTCGTGCCACGGGCGGCCGGACGGACGGCCGGGCGGTTCGACCTGCTGGGCACGGCCACCGTCACCCTCGCCCTGACCTGCCTGGTCTGGGGCCTGACCACCGCACGCGGCGCCGGCTGGACCGACGGCCGGGTGCTGGGCGCCCTCGGGACCGCCGCCACGCTGCTCGCGGCCTTCGCCGTGATCGAGCGCCGCCGGCCGAACGCACTGATACCGCCGCGTCTGTTCACCACCGGCCAGGTCGCTGCGGGCAACCTGCTGATGGCGCTGCTGGGCTCGGTGTGGATCGCTCTGTTCTTCTTCCTGCCGCTCTACCAGCAGCAGGTCCTCGGATCCAGCCCCTTGGCCACCGGAGCGGGACAACTCCCGCTCGCCGGCGCCAATATGCTCGGCGCCGCCCTGGCGCCGCGCATCTCCCGGCGCATCGGGGCCTCCGCGACCGTGACCGCGGCCCTGCTCACCGAGGCCGCGGGCCTGATGTGGCTGTCAGGGATCAGCGCTCACGGCAGCTATCTCGCCAACATCCTCGGCCCGAGCATCCTGATCGGCCTGGGCCTCAGCATCGCCTTCGTCCAGCTCACCGCGCTCGCCGTGGACGGCGTCCCACGACAGGACGCGGGCCTGGCAGGCGGCCTGGTGAACACCACCCGCCAGGTCGGCGGCGCCATCGGCCTCGCCGCCCTGGCCACCCTGGCCGGCTCCGTCACCGCCCACGCGTCCACCCACCAGCCCCATCTGGAAGCCCTCACCGCCGGCTACCGCACCGTCTTCACGGTCGCCGCCGCGGTCCTGGCCGCAACAGCCCTCCTCGCGCTGCTCCTCACCCGCTGTGCCGGCCCGCGGACCGCAACCACCTCCACCGGCCCGGCTTCCGAACCGCAACCCGCCTGAACCTCCTGAATCCGGCTGAACCGATGGATCAGCCGCGCCACCGAAACATGTCATCCAGAGAGAGGAACCCGTAGCCGTGGTCACCATCGACGAGACCGCCCCCGTCATCGTCCGTCTGAGCACCGAGATCAACGCCCCGCTCGCGACGGTGTGGGAGCTGCACACCGACATCGCGGCCTGGCCCACCTGGAACACGGACATCGACCAGGCCGAGCTCAACGGGCCCCTGATGTCCGGCAACTCCTTCAGCTGGCGAACCCATGGCCTGGAGATCACCTCCACCGTGCGCGAACTGGTCCCCGACAAGCGGATCGTGTGGGGCGGCCCAGCCGACGGCATCACCGGCATCCACGTGTGGACGTTCGAGCAGGACGGCGACCACGTCACCGTCCGCACCGAGGAGTCCTGGAGCGGCGCCCCGGTCGAAGCCGCCGCCGACCACCTCGGCAAGGCCCTCCACGACTCCCTGGAGAACTGGCTTTCCCACCTCAAGGCCCGTGCCGAACAAGCTGCCTGACAAAAAGCATCACATCCACTGAAAGAGATTCCTGCCATGACTGCTGCGAAGCCCTATCTGACCGGCCACTACACCCCCGTCGCCGACGAGGTCACCGCCACCGGACTCACCGTGGAGGGCACGCTGCCCCCGGAGCTGGACGGCCGGCTGATCCGCAACGGACACAACCCCAAGCCCGGTGTCACCCCGACCCACTGGTTCAAGGGCAGCGGCATGGTCCACGGCATCCGCCTCCGTGAGGGCCGCGCCGAGTGGTACCGCAACCGCTGGGTGCACACCCCTGCCCTCGACGGCGCCCCCTACATGACCGAGCACGGCCCCGACCTGACCGCCAGCACCGCCGGTACCCACGTCATCGAGCACGCCGGACGGCTGCTCGCCCTGTGCGAGGCGAACGTCCCCTTCGAACTCACCCCGGACCTGGAGACCGTCGGCGCGTACGATTTCGACGGCACGCTGCGCAGCGCGATGACCGCGCACCCCAAGGAGGACCCGCTCACCGGGGAGTTGCACTTCTTCGGCTCCTCACCCTTCCCGCCGTTCCTGACGTACTACGTCGCCGACGCCAAGGGCGGGATCGTCCACAGCGCCGAGATCCCGGGAGCGACCGCCTCCCTCAAGCACGACTTCGCCCTGACCCGCCGTCATGTGGTCTTCATCGAGGGCAATGTCACCTTCGACCCGGCCGAGCACTCCGGCATCCCCTACGGCTGGAGCGACGCCCAGCCCGCCCGCATCGGCATCATGGCCCGCGGCACCGACGGCGCCCCGCAGGTCCGCTGGTTCTCCATCGAGCCCGGCAACCTGTTGCACGTCGCCAACGCCTTCGAGGACGGCCAGGGCCGGATCGTCCTGGAAGGCCCCACCGTGGACCGAGAGGGCTTCCAGCTGTCCTGGAATTGGTGGGTCGGCGCCCCCGGGCGCGGCACCGAGCCCGTCGCCCGCTCCTACACCCGCCGCTGGGTGGTCGACATGGCGGCCGGCACCGTCGACGAGCAGATCGTCGACGACCTCACCGTGGAGTTCCCCACCCTCAACGAGGACTACCTGGGCGCTGAGAACCGCTACCAGTACGCCATCTCCTTCCCCGACGAGAAGGGCTTCGGCGGCTACGGCATCGTCAAGTACGACCGCACCACCGGCGCCCGCCGCATCCGCCAGGTCGGCGACGCCCGTATGCCCGGCGAAGCGGTGTTCGTCCCCGCCGCCGGAGGCACCCGCGAGGACGACGGCTACCTCCTCACCGTGACCTCGGACCTCAAGCAGGACGCCTCCCAGCTCCTCGTCCTCGACGCCTCCGGCCTCGACCGGATCGCCACCGTCCACCTGCCCCAACGGGTGAGCGCCGGACTCCACGGCTCCTGGATCCCCGACACCGCCCTGGAGGCCACCCAGGGCTGACCCACAGCGAAGACGCACTCAGCTCCACCGGCGGCGTGTTTACGCACAGCTGACTTCCCCCGGAGCCCTCACGGGACCTGCCGACCCCCTGAAGCCGCTCGTGCGCCTCCGACGCCGCCGACTCGCGAGGCGCGCATCGAACAACCGCACCGCCGAAACGCCATCCCACCAACGCAGCCTGCCGGCCCGCGAGACGCTCACCGCTCCGGCACCGCCCACAGCTCCGTAAGCATCGCCGTTTCCCCTGGCCCCGCTTCCTCCCGGAGCACCCCGAACAACGCCTCGAACCCGTACAGGCCGAGGCACATCACTAAGGAAGTCGACATGACAAGAACCCGGAAAAACGCCGGTTGGATCGCCGCCCTCTCCGTGCTCGTGGCCACCATCGCCGTACCGGCGCTCGCGCAGACCGAGGATGCCGACCACCGGACCCCTGCCAACGGCATCGACTGGCGCGCCTGCGCCGACACCGACTTCAAGCACATGCAGTGCGGATCGATCCAGGTACCAGTGGACTGGTCCCACCCCCACGCCGGCAGCACCACCCTCGCCCTGGTCCGCCGTCCGGCGGACGACCGGGCCCACCGCCGGGGCACCCTGCTCCTCAACGACGGAGCCGGCGGCTCCTCCATCGAGCAGCTGCGACTGGCGATGCGCATCGGCCTGCCGAACTTCGCCGGTGCCATGACCCGGAACTTCGACCTGGTCGCGGTGGATCCGCGCGGAGTGGGGCACAGCACGCCGATCCTCTGCGGCGAACCGCTCAAGCCCGCCGGAGTCAGCCACTTCCCGCAGGACCGGGCCGCGTTCAACGCGCTCGTGTCCCACAACCGGGCCTTCGCCGAAGACTGCCTGCGCCGCAACGGCCGGCTCACCGCCCACGTCGACCAGACCAGCACCGCGCGGGACTTCGAGGCGGTCCGGATCGGGCTGGGCGAACGGCAGCTGAACTGGTACGGCATCCACTACAGCACGCTTCTCGGACGCACCTACGCCAAGCTCTACCCCGGCAGACTGCGCACCATGGTCCTCGACACCGCCCTGGACGACACCGGCTCGCCTCTCTCGCGGGTCACCCAGGAGGCGGCCACCGCCGAGACGGCCTTCAACCGCTTCACCGCCTGGTGCGCCGCGTCGAAGGAGTGCGCCCTGCACGGCAAGGACGTCGCGGCCGAGTACGACGCCCTCGTCGCTCGGGCCGACCGCGATCCGATCCCGACCGGGAGCAGGGCCCACCAGCCGCTGACCGGTGAGGACATCCGCGCGGCCACCCAGGACTACCTCACCCTGTCCGGTCACTCCTGGCCGGAGCTGGCGAAGACCATCGTCAAGGCCCAGGGTGGCGACGCGATGGACTTCACCCGCAACCCGGACGACACCCTCGACCCGGTCCAGGTACAGGTACCCGCCTGCCTCGACAACGCCCGTCCGGTGCACACCCTCGCCCAGCTCACCCAGTTGCGGAAGGAACTCGCCCGCGTGTCCCCGCACCTCGGCGGCGCCGTCCGCTCCTACAAGGCCATCGCCGGCTGCCTCGGCTGGCCCACCCCGGCCAAGCCCGTCAAGGCGGGCGCCCCGGTCCACGGCGCACCGCCCGCACTGATCCTCCAGTCCACCCACCAGGCCCTCGCCCCCTACCGCGCGGGCGCTGCCATGGCCGCCCAACTGCCCGGCAGCGTCGTACTCGGCCGCGAAGGCGACGACTACAGCATGTTCCTGGTCTCCGAGTGCGTCCAGAAGGCCACCAATCGCTACCTGACGACCCGCGTACTGCCCGCCCCTGGCACCACCTGCACCGACTGAGAAGCAGCGTCCTGCCGAAGGTGACCGTCGGCCGCGCGCCCGACGTCACCCGGGTCTTCGGAGCCCTCTGAGCGGTGACCTCACCGCTCAGAGGGCAGCGAGCGGGCCGGAGACTGAGCCACAAAGCCATCGCAACCCAGGTGCGGAACGGCACACATGTCTTCCGTAAGTGGCTGACACGGTCGACGGCCCACAGACGGCCCAAGGGGTCTTCTGCCTATGGCGGTCCCGAGGTCATTTAGATTTCTGCTCGTAGACGAGGACGATGCGACTGTCCTCCTTGAGGATGTCCTGCCCTGTGGGCAGGTCGTCGAGGAGCGTGTCTGCCGGGTGGATGGTCATGTGCGGTACGGCTGTACGGTCGGTGCTCCAGGCGGAGATGTGGGCGACCATGCTGCGGGCTAGATCCTGCCCGTCGGGGCCGTAGCTGGCCGCCCCGAGCCGTGCGGGCCGCACGGGATCGGCGTTGTCGCGTTCGGCGATCAGGTACGCGAGGGAGCCGCCGGAGACGAGGGCGGGGCTGCGGCCGGGAATCGCGGGGCGTCGTACGCCGTCCTCCATGGCCTGCCCGGTGACTTCGATGCGGCAGACGGTGTTGTCGGAGGCGGTGGCGCGTAGCCAGATCCCGTCGAAGGTCTCCTGGCTGCCAACGCGGGCGTCCGACCACAGTTCGGTGAGCGGCGTGGAGAACACTTCACCGAGGAGATCGAGGTCAACGGGCTGGTCCCGGTCATGGTGGAGGCGAACGGTGCCGTTGGCCAACTCGATGGTCCGCTCTCCTTCCTGGCCGATGATGGGAACGAATCCGCACAGCTCCATGTCGTCGGAGACGAGTGTGTTGCCGTGGCGCGTCAGCGCGACGGAGCGGGTCTGCCCGCGCCAGCGCAGCGGGAGTACGAGTCGGCCACCGTCGTCGAGTTGCTGCCACCAGGTGGCAGGTACGTCCCAGACGCCCACCGTCGCAATGATCCGGTCGTAAGGGGCGTGCTCGGGTGCTCCCTTCAGGCCGTCGCGTTCCATCACCCTGACATGCTCGTAGCCCGCCCGATTCAGTGCGTCGCGGGCGTGCAGGGCGACATCGGAGTCAATGTCGATCGTGGTGATCTGCCCGTCTGGCCCTACGAGTTCGGAGAGGAGCGCGGCGTTGTAGCCGGTGCCAGCGCCGATCTCCAGGACGTGGTCACCGGGCTGCACGTCGAGCTGGGCGAGCATCATCGCGACGGTGGTCGGCACGGACGCGCAGGAGAGGGGGAGGGGCCCGTTGGGGTTCTCCTTGATCGAGACAGCCCTGTCCGCGTACGCGTCAGCTGGGTCGAGCCCCGGTAGGTGGAGTTCACGGCGGACGGTGCGCAAGGCCCGCTCGACCGCAGCCGGCAGCGGCCTCTCAGCAACGATCTGGTCGACGAGCTGGTTGCGCAGGTCGTCGACGGCGGGGGTGTTGTTCACAGAAATCTCTTTCAGTTGAGAAGGAGGCAGGTCTCCCACCCTGATGCAACAGGGCGGGCGGGGTTGAGAGTGTGCAGGGTGAGCAGGATGCCGTCTGCCCCGGTGAGGAGTCCGGCGGCATCGGGTAGCGCCTGCTGTGCCACGTGTGTGGCGAAGCGAGCCCGCAGGGAGGGCAGAAGGCGGGAGAGCGCGCTTCCGGGAGTGGTGTCGGCCGCAGCCCGGTCGACAGCGAGACAGAGGCCCGCCCAGCCGTGGCAGACCGTCGAGTCGGTGATACGCGCCAGTTGCTCGGGGTCGGTGGCACATGATGTGAGGGCGTTTTCGGCGTGGCGCTGGGTGTCCGTGCGGTTGCAGGCGAGCGCGGCGAGCTGAAGGGCCCGGGCGATACCGGGGGTGCCGTAACACCATGAGGGTCTGCCCGGATGTGCCAGCGGTGGCGGTCCGCTGAGCCACATGTCCAAGGTGACGGTTTCCGGCCAGGCGGTACCACCGTCGGGAAGGCGTTGCGACCACTCCTCCAGCAGGCTGCAAGCCTGTTCCAGAGTGTCGCGCTGGCCTTGCACCGTGTGGCCTGCGCGGGTGCACAGGGCGAGGAGCGCGATGGGCCCGGCAACGCCGTGGGCTGTGCTGAAGTTGCCGTGTCCCTCCGGCCAGGCGGTATCGGGCTGGCCGGAGGGGCTGTCCGAAGTCCACCAGCCCGGCACCTGTTGGCCGTGGACGGTGACGGGCTTCTGGAAGAGCTGCACCAGGTAGTGCAGGACACCGTCGAGTACGTCGGGGCGCGTTCCACGGCGCAGGAGATACGCGCCGAGCCCGGTCAGACCGCCGATCAGGTCGTACTCCTGCATGCGCGGCGGCCGACCGGTGTCCATACGACGGTGGGCGTCCGACAGCCGCGCGTTCACGAGCGTGGCGAGCGCATCGTCCAGGCCGTCGAGCGCGGGCCGGTAGGCGTGGTGGCCCGCCGTGTGCAGCGCGAAGGCCATGGCGGGTGCCCCGCGGTACAGACTCGCGCTCGCAGGATCCACGGCAGCCGGTTGCCCGGCCATGGCTTTCGCCGTGGTGTGCGCCATCTCCCAGTTCCCGCTGCTCTGGGCGACGGCGGCTTGGTGGACGATGGTTCCGGCGAGCCCTCGACCCAAGTCGTGTGCAAGGTCGTTCACTGGCTTGCCGCCCGTGCCCGGAGAGAGCGGCATGCCTGCCGGGCCGCATGGCGGCATGCTGCCTCTGATTCCCGGTCCGGGCCCATGACCCGGTTGTGGTGCATGTGAAGCAGCGACTCCAACACCGGGCCAGTCTGCTCGTCGGCGAGGTGAGTCCGGTAAATGCCCAGGGCCGTGCGGCGCCGCTCGTACGCGTCGTCGAGCCGGGACGTCCAGCCAGGGAGTTGGACCAGGGTGCCGGTGCGCACGTGCTGGAGCGACTGGCGGGTGACGTCGAGCAAGCCCCTGCCGCGGGTAGGGGTGGTGGCCATCCAGCGTGTGCCCTCTTCGTGGCCCAGAAGCCCGCGGGCAATGTCGACCATGCCGAGTGCGCACAGGACTCGTCGGTCCACGCTCGCCAGGTCGGTGAGCGCGTACCGGGCGGTGTCACTGTCGGCGACGAACACGTTCTCGGCGGCTTCCAGAACGGGCTCGGTACCGTAGCGGCCGAATTCGGGCCGGTAGCCGTCGAGAACGAGCCGGGAGGCGAGTGCGTCGCCTTGTAGGCGCTCTGCCCAGCGCGCGATGGCCCGCGTTACCGCGGCGTGCCCGTCCGGGCCGCGCACGGCGATCCGCACCCGGAGGTGGTCCTCTTCCTGCGGAGTGCGATATCGGACGAACCAGCTGTCAGGGCCGCCGAGTTCGTCGAGGAGGTCCGGCAGACGGCGGGCGACGATCTGATCCATGGCGGTCGGGTGGGTGAACAGCTTGACCTGCACCCACCGCTGCCGTCCGTCGCCGGGGTTCGGCAGCATCCGGTTGGTGACGACTGGCGCCGCCGCCACGTCGGGGTGGGGCAGGGGCGGCTGGGTGGAGGTGAGGGGTAGAGCGATCTCGTGGGCATGCCCGATCCAGCCGAGTTCCCGCTCGTCTGGGGCTTCGAGTAGATCAGCGCTGCCGTGGCGCTGAAGGTGGGCGTGCAGCAGCCGCGCGTGCAAAGGCTCGACCAGGTCCAGCCGCAAGGTGCGGTCGTCGTCGCACAGCTCCAGGAACTGCAGGCACCTCCATTTCTGTGCCCAGTCCGCCAGGGCTTCGTGCCAGGAGTGTCGGAAGGACCCGGCGGGCAGATCAGAGGCCGTGAGGTGCCAGCGAGCCGGGGACAGAATGGCCTTGCGGTAGCGGACACGGGGCAAATATGGCATCCCGGCCGCGAGCGGTCCCCAGTCGAATTGCGTCCACGCCGTCGCGAACCCGCGCCCGAGGAGCGCGAGGAACCGGGCGATCGGCGGAGCCTGCTTCTCCAGGGCGAGGGGATGAAGGACGACCGGCTCGACTACACGGCGCAGCGAAAGGCTGACCAGGTACAGGCGCGTGCTGGTGGACAGTACGGCGAGATCGTCGAGCGGAATGAGGTTGGCGGCCGGGGCCCGGTGCTCGTCGACCGGGATGACATGTGGCAAGAAGGCGGGAGTGCGCGCCACGTTCTCGGCGTGCGGATAGACCGGCGTGAAGGAGAGTTGAGCTGACGGCGCGCCGTCGACCAGAGTGGGCAGTCCTTTGTACGCGTCGGCGAGGCCGCTGTTTCGGAGAGTGGCGGCGAACCGGCCCGTGAGGGTTCCAGTGCTCCAGGCGGGGCGGACGGACACCGTGAACTCGCCACGGTCCACGGCCTGAAGAGTCGGCGCGTACACCCGCACGCCCATCTCTACATGAGGAGCGGTCGCTGTCTCGTCGAGGTTCGTGCTGGCGCACAGCTCGTTGAGATCCGCGTCCGTGAGTCGGATCTCCTGGACGCCGCTGACCGCTGCCTGCCACGCCTTGGCGATAAGCAGCTCGTCGCGGGGGAGAATCTTCGTGGGTGGTTCCTGCCACAAGGACGTCGGGAAATCGGCAGGCAGCCCGACCCCGGCGGCAAGGTCCGCGGCATCGCGAACGGGTACCAGGCTGCCGGCGCCGTACCGTTCCCAGAAAAGGCTGTGGTAGGCGGCCCACACAGGTCTTTCTCCCAAGTTCCGAGTCAAGCGCAGCAGCGCATTGGCAGCGTGCTCGGCCTCCTCCAGGACCGGACCGGGAATGCGTACGGTGGCGTCGAAACGCAGGTCCACGCTGAGCCGCACTCGGCCTTGATCGGTGATGCTGCTCATGCGCTTCTCGGCCGTACGCCGGAGTTCCTGCGCCGCTGCCTGGCTATCGGTCGCATCGTGTTCGGTGAGGAGCCGGTGCACGTCGGCCAGCTCGTCGAGACAGCCGACAGTTCCGGAATCCAGCTGGGGCGTGAGTGGCCGAAGGGTGCTCAGGATGTGGCCGAGGGGATCATGCTCGGTCATGGGAGCTGCCAGGCCACTGGTAAGAATGCCCGCCTCCAATGCACCGGTGAGAAGCCGTGAAGCCTGTTCCGTGGTGGCACCCAGCGTGACGAGCCGGTCAGTGGCCTCATGGCATGGAACGGGGAGAGCGGCCATCTCAAGAACCGCAGCGAGCGGCCGGGTTACGCGGACGCTCGCGGTACGGCCTCCGGGAAGCGGCCTCTCCAGCATGTCACCGCGCCGCACAGTCAAGTCACTGGCCTGAAGGGTCAGATGGGGTAGAACGTCGCGGCGGCACTGGAGGTTCCGGCGAACGTGGTCGAGCCACAGGGTGTCAGGGCGGGCGACGGGGCGGTGCTCGGTACCGATTTGCGCGAGGGCAGGGCCGCACTCCGCAACGACCACTCCGGCGAACAGGCCGAAAGGCGTGGGTCGTCCAGCAGCTCGCAAGAGGTAGCGGGCGGTCGCCATTGTGGCCTTGCGTACCCGCTTGGGTGAGACGTCGTGGTCGTCGAGGGCCTGGGCGACGGTAGCGGCGAGCTGCGGAGAGGCGACGCATACCGCCTCGGCGAAGGCGGGATCGGCCCAGATACCGCTCAGCCACCGGAGACAGTCGACAGGGTCGTCCACCGATGGCCATCGGGTGTGCTGGGCATTCTGAGGGAGCACAGCGGCCCGCAGGAGGAGCACGCTGCCGCGCTGGAGAAGACTGGTCCGCGTCATCGTTGGTCCTGTTCTGCTGGCCCTGTGCCGGGCCGGGGACGTGCCCAGCCCGGCACAGGCTTTGGCGTGGAGGTCAGCTGATGCAGGAGGAAGCGCAGGAGGACTTGCACCCGTCGCTTGTGTCGCAGTTGCTGACCACCGGCCGTGGCGAGTCGGTGATGGAGATGTCGAGCTGCCACTCGTCGTCAGGGATCGGCGTCGTCTCGGTCGTCGGGATGGCCATCCCATTACCTCCGAAGTAGTGATCGGTACCGTCCGCGCTGCGCGGACGTGGGGACCGCGGGACCCCCGCATTCAGCTGCCACTTGGGCTGTGCAGCCGAATGCGCGGACACCGCGGGCTGACTGTTCGCCGCGCGCCGTACCGCGCTCACAGTCCGGGTGCCAAAGCGAAGCGTTCCGGCATGACGTGGAAAACGCCTGCGGGGCTGCGGCTCGTAGGCGCCCGTACAGAGGTCCACCGCGTGCGGCCGGCGCCGACACGGGTACGACAAACTCGGCCCAAACCTTCTTGCCGTGGCGCGTCGGCTCCCATCCGTGCCCTGCGGCAAGGAACTCGACCAGGACCAGGCCGCGCCCCCCTTCGTCGTCCTCCGTGGTGATTTGACGACTGGGTGGCTCGGGGCTGCTGTCGTGGACGACCAGGAGCAGCCGGTCTTCATCGAGGTAGAGACCGATGGTGATGAAGCCCCCAGCGTGGAGCACGGCGTTCGTGATCAGCTCCGAGGCGACGAGCTTCACCGCGTTCAGGTTCTCCTCGCTGATTTGCACACCCCACGCCTGAATCTGCGTCATGACACGGTCTCTTGCGAAGGCGACGGCGGACGGGTCACCGCTTACGGCAATCCGGGCTCGGCGGGTCATGAGGACTGCTCCTCTGTGGTCGGATTGGCTGCTCCGTCCCCGACGGGGGACGCGGGGACGGAGCAGCCGGTCTGTCGGCGCCGCCCGAGGCTGTTGCTCCCGAGGCGGCACGGAGCCGATGTGTCCCCGACCCGAATCCCCGGGCGACTGGTGATCAGTCAACGACACCCCCTCGTAGTAGGGAGACTCCAAGGGGTGACTCCGACATGGAGTCAGGGGCGTGCGTGCGGTCGTAGCATCGGAGGACACGTTCCAGGGGGAGCCGCCGATGAGTCGTCAGCCACCAGACCCGCGCGATGTCGTCGCCGGACTGCTTGGTGATGAACGACTGCTTAATGCGTGCGCCGAGCGGGACATGGGAGTCGTGTTCCGGCTGCTCAATGCACGAGGTGTCAGTACGCGTCGGATCGCTGCGGCCGTGGACATCACCCAAGGGCGGCTCTACGACTACATGAACGGCAAGAGCCGGGTGGAAAAGCTGGCCCTGTTCGAGCAGATCGCGGACGCGTTCCACCTCCCTGGTCATCTGCTCGGGCTTGCCCGCCGCGCCTGGGAACCCGCTGCGGCCGAACCGACCAAGCATGAGCCGGAGTTGCCGCCGAACGGCGACGACCTGGCGGCCATGGATGCCTTCCGCTCGGCAGACCGGCAGACCGGTGGAGGACGTCTGTATGGCGCTGTCGTACGGCATCTCGCGGACCGAGTTGCCCCGCGTCTGGTCGACACCGGGAGTGGTTCACAAGTATTCGCCGTCGCTGCGGCCTTGACGGAGATGGCCGGGTGGATGGCCCATGACTCCGGTCAAGACGATCTCGCCGCCCGCCACTTCAGCCGAGCTTTGCCGCTGGCCCGCACCTCGGGGGACTTACCGCTTGCCGCGAACGTCGCCGCGAGCAATAGCCACCTCGCCCTTCAGACGGGTGACACAGCGGGTGCCGCCCGCTGGGCTCAGACCGGGCTCGACCTCGCCGGCCGTGGTCCGCGAATTCCCTCGCTCACTGCACGGCTCCAAACGATGCAGGCCCGAGCTTTGGCCGCAGGGGCACAGAGCACGCCAGCAGTGCGCGCTCTCGAAGCGGCCCACGACACGCTCGATGGATCGGCGGATGCCGCTCATCCCTGGCTGAGTCCCTTTGACGCCGCTGCCCTTGCGAGTGAATCCGCGCTGATCCTGCGCGACCTGGAGCAGCATGATCGGGCGCTGACGCAGGCCGAGCGGGCGGTGACACTACGGGAGTCGGGGCGAACCAGGTCCCTTGCACTGAGCCGCATTGTCCTTGTGGACATCCATGTCCGGCGTGGAGACCTCGATGCCGCGGTGAGCGTCGGCCACGAGTTGCTCAGCACGAGCCCAACGCTCGGATCGATCCGTGTTGTGCACCAGCTTGACGACCTGCGTCGTCTCCTGGACCGCCACAAAGGCTACCGCCCACTGCGGGAGTACCTGGTGAGATTCGATGACGCTCGTAGGGCCAGAATGCTGCTGCTGGCCGACATCATCACCCCCAGGGGAGGTACCCCCACATGAGGCCCACACCCGCCGACCCGGAAGCGTGGAATGCCTACCTCGCCGAAGGCAACGCCACGCAGGCCCGCAAGCGTGTCGCGGCCGATGTGCTGCTGCGCGACACGGCTGGGCGCGTGCTCCTGGTGAACCCGACGTACAAACCGGGCTGGGATCTGCCTGGGGGAATGGCCGAAGCGAACGAACCGCCGGAGAGGGCGGTGACGCGGGAGCTGGGCGAAGAGCTGGGGTTGGCCATCACCTTGCGTGGGCTCCTGGTGGTCGATTGGGTTGCCCCGCACGGGCCTTGGGACGATCAAATAGCCTTCATCTTCGACGGCGGCATGCTGGACGCCCACCAGACGCAGGGGATTCGACCCCACGACGAAGAGCTGTCTGAGGCTGCGTTCGTTGCTCTGGACAAGGCACGGGAGTTGTTGAGGGAACGGATTCGGAACCGACTCGACGCCGCGATCAGGAGCTTGGACGAAGGACGGCCGGTGTACCTGCATGACGGCGGTCCAGCCTGGTAGGCGGTCGAGGATTGCCGTATGTGTCGCGCTGACAGTCAGGGGGCTGCATTCGGGACGTTCGGCTTGCCGCACCCTTGCGCCCCGCGATCACCGGGTGGATCCTGGGCTCTTCTGTGTAATCAGAACTTGCGGGCGTGGGGAGAACCATAGGTACCCGTGTGGGCGCTGTGGCCTATTTCGAGATTGTGCGTGCCAAGGATGCGTTAAATGCACGCATGGATAACTCGAATTGGCAGATCTTTCTGGAGAACTTGGAGCGGACCCCAGCGGCAGAAAGAATCTGCACACACCGCAGCGATAGGTTCATCGGGCTTCGGGGCTTTGTGTTGTGTGCCCCCCCGGTGTTGCCGCCGCCCTGTTCCGCCGAGGCGGGCGCAGGGCGCCGTGAAGTTTGCGCACGATGGCTCGCCCGTATAGGGCGGTGCCTTCATGTCCGAGCGAAGTTAGCACAGAGAGTTGCTGACTGGGAGAGCCTTCGTGGCTCTGACCTGGGAATACATTGAGGCCCCGCTACTCTCCGTAAAGAGTGACGGGGCCCCAGTCGCGCGAAAATCTCCCTGACGTGCCGTCAGCATTCCTTGATCATCTTTCATATCGACTGCACAAGGTGTCGGAAACTGCGGGAAGTCGCGGGAAGGTGTCGGGGGTATTTTCCCAGGTCAACGGGCAAGTTTAGCGGCTATCGTCACATGTGGCAATTTTGACGATTTGCCCTGCTTCTCAGATGTCCCGGAAGATCTCGATCTGCGCGCCCACCGAGTTGAGGCGCTCCGCCAGATCCTCGTAACCCCGGTTGATGACGTACACATTGCGCAGTACGGACGTGCCCTCGGCCGCCATCATCGCCAGCAGCACCACCACGGCAGGCCGCAGTGCGGGCGGGCACATCATCTCGGCCGCGCGCCAGCGGGTCGGGCCCTCGACCAGGACGCGGTGCGGGTCGAGCAACTGGAGGCGGCCGCCCAGGCGGTTGAGGTCCGTCAGATAGATCGCGCGGTTGTCGTAGACCCAGTCGTGGATCAGCGTCTTGCCCTCGGCGACCGCCGCGATCGCCGCGAAGAACGGGACATTGTCGATGTTCAGACCGGGGAAGGGCATCGGGTGGATCTTGTCGATCGGCGCCTCCAGTTTGGAGGGCCGGACCGTCAGGTCCACCAGCCGGGTGCGGCCGTTGTCCGCCGCGTACTCCGGCGAGCGGTCGTGGTCGAGGCCCATCTCCTCCAGCACCGCGAGCTCGATCTCCATGAACTCGATCGGGACGCGGCGGATGGTGAGTTCGGACTCGGTGACGACCGCGGCGGCGAGCAGGCTCATCGCCTCGACCGGGTCCTCGGAGGGGCAGTAGTCGACGTCCACGTCGATGGTCGGCACGCCGTGCACCGTGAGCGTGGTCGTCCCGATCCCCTCGACCTTGACGCCCAGCGCCTCCAGGAAGAAGCACAGATCCTGGACCATGTAATTGGAGGAGGCGTTGCGGATGACGGTCACACCGTCGTGCCGGGCCGCGGCCAGCAGCGCGTTCTCGGTCACGGTGTCGCCGCGTTCGGTCAGGACGATCGGGCGGTCGGGCGCGGTCGTGCCCTCCACCTTCGCGTGATACAGCCCCTCGGTCGCGGTGACGTCGAGACCGAAGCGGCGCAGCGCGATCATGTGCGGCTCGATGGTCCGCGTACCGAGGTCGCAGCCGCCGGCGTACGGCAGCCTGAACGTGTCCATCCGGTGGAGCAGCGGACCGAGGAACATGATGATCGACCGGGTCCGGCGGGCGGCCTCCGCGTCGATGGCGTCCATGTCGAGCTGCGCGGGCGGCACGATCTCCAGATCCACGCCCTCGTTGATCCAACGGGTGCGCACCCCGATGGAGTTGAGCACCTCGAGCAGCCGGAAGACTTCCTCGATGCGGGCGACTCGGCGCAGCACCGTACGGCCCTTGTTGAGCAGCGAGCCGCAGAGCAGCGCCACACACGCGTTCTTGCTCGTCTTGACATCGATGGCGCCGGAGAGCCGGCGTCGGCCGACCACCCGAAGGTGCATGGGCCCGGCGTAGCCGAGCGAGACGATCTCGCTGTCGAGCGCCTCACCGATGCGCGCGATCATCTCAAGACTGATGTTCTGGTTGCCGCGTTCGATGCGATTCACCGCGCTCTGGCTGGTGCCGAGTGCCTCGGCCAACTGCGTCTGTGTCCAGCCCCGATGCTGACGGGCGTCACGGATGAGCTTGCCGATGCGTACGAGGTAGTCGTCTGCCATGGCTGCACGCTATCTCAGATATGAGATGTGATCGTGCATGGGTAGGCCGTCAGGGTGGCAGCCGGTGGGCAGCCGGGCGTCGCGGTTCGTGTGGCGGGAGTTCGGCCGTCTCCGCCGGTGGCGGTTGGAAGACGAGGCGGTCGCGCCCGGCGTCGACATGAGCGAATCCGGGCGCATCCTTGATGAAGGCGCCGTCCGCGTCCGCATCCCGGCTGTGGAGGAGCACATGCGCGCCGCCGAACATGCTCCGATACTGAGTCGGGCGCAGGGGCGCGGCAAGCGCACCGCCGCCGTACGGGCGCCCTGCCCGTGTCTTCGGGCGAGGTGTCCGTTGTCATGCAACTCAGTCGTCGTGTCATCGATGCAGTCGAAGGTTTTCTTGCACCTGAGGGTGCCAGGATGCCGGGGACACGACCGCCGGCAAGTCGACGGGCAGGAGCCAGCCATGATCAACGGTGCACATGTCATCCTCTACAGCCAGGACGCCGAGGCGGACCGTGCCTTCATCCGTGACGTCCTCGACTTTCCCGGCGTCGACGCGGGCGCTGGCTGGCTCATCTTCAAGCTGCCCCCGGCCGAGGTGGCCGTGCACCCGACCGACGGCCCGCCCCAGCACGAGTTCTTCCTGATGTGTGATGACCTTGATTCCCAGCTCGGCGAGTTCCGCGCGCAGGGCGTCGAGATCACCCGCCCGGTCAGCGAACAGCGCTGGGGCAAACTGACTGCGATCCGGCTCCCCAGCGGCGCCGAACTCCCGCTGTACGAACCGCTGCACCCCACCGCCCACAGCCTGTGACCCCACAGCACTCAGCTCAGCGTGACGGATCTCAGGGTGGCCGCGGACCGTCGGTGGCGCCGCCGCGACAGGGAGGCCGTCCGCATCGGAATCGCGTTCGTAGCGGTTCGTTGTCCCGTCTTCGTCTTGGCGCATGGGGACAGAACGAGGACGCGTTCGCGGCCCCTCAGTCGATACAGAACTCGTTGCCTTCGATGTCCTGCATCGGGATGCACGAATCATTGCCGTCATACAGCGTTCGCACGTGTACCGCGCCGAGCGGGACCAGTCGTGCGCATTCGGCCTCAAGTGCGGCGAGGCGCTTCTTACCTACGAGTCCGGTGCCGACCCGCACGTCAAGATGCAGCCGGTTCTTGGCGGCCTTCCCTTCGGGGACGCGCTGGAAGTACAGTCGCGGGCCCACACCTGAGGGATCACTGCAGGCGAACCATGAATCCCGCTGCTCGGGTGGCTGGGATCGCTTGAAATCGTCCCAAGTGGCAAACCCCTCCGGTGGCGGCGGTACGGCATACCCCAACACCTCGCACCAGAAACGAGCGAGGCGTTCAGGTTCTGCGCAGTCGAAGGTGACTTGGAACTTCTTGATCGACGTCATCGGTCCACCGTATTGGCGCGTGCTGTCCACCGAGATCCCGGGGTTTCATCGCCGTGCGGGTCGAGGTCTCGCGTGACATGAGTAGCGCCAACGGACCAGATCGCCTGAGACGACGAGCGAATCGGACCAGATCACGTGAGGCAACGGTGAGGCCGCCCCTGACTGTGCTGCGAAGACCTCCCGCAGCCGGTCCGCGGACGGGCGGTGCAGGCATCGTGGGTGCCGGTAGCGCGACAGCCACCGGACATTCGCCAGCAGCACCGCCTCCGGTGTCCCCACCCGCTCGAATCCCCACCCCGCCTGGGCGCAGGCGATCCGCGGCACAGCATGTCGGCTTCGAGTCCTGGCTGGAGCGGGACCGGCTCCTGTTCATGGACTTCGACCCGAAGGTGGCCGGAATCGCCTCGCAGCCGTTCGGCTGCACTGGCACGACGGCGAGCCCGGTCGTCGCCGCCCAGTACCAGCCCGCGAAGTGACGCTCACCCCGCGACCAGCGAAACGGCCGCACCGGGACCACGTCCTCGAAACGGGCCGTCACGCAGTCCAGCAGCGGACGCCGCTGTCGCTCGTGTACGGCATCCACGTACGACAGCTCAACGTGCGGCCCCGCAAGATCCACGCCAGTTCGCTGAGACGGAAGGCGAAACGACTGGGTTCGTTGAGTAAACGCCTCGATTGGATGAGAGCGGTCACGAGGTCCGGGCATGACCCCGCAGCGGTCATGTACTAGAGTTATCTCGACATCGAGATATCTGCCGAAGGCGTACCGCGGCCGCCAATCGATAAGGGTTACCTAACTAAGCCTTACCTTAGCGGATCGGCGAGGAGCCGTGGCGGCAGCATTGTGGTAGGTACGCGCACATTGATGAAGGAGACTGTCGTGTCGGCGAACAGCTTCGACGCCCGCAGCACGCTGCGCGTGGGCGACGAGTCGTACGAGATCTTCAAGCTGGACAAGGTCGAGGGCTCCGCGCGCCTCCCTTACAGCCTGAAGGTGCTGCTGGAGAACCTTCTCCGCACTGAGGACGGCGCGAACATCACCGCCGACCACATCCGGGCGCTCGGCGGCTGGGACTCCCAGGCGCAGCCCAGCCAGGAGATCCAGTTCACGCCGGCTCGCGTGATCATGCAGGACTTCACCGGTGTGCCCTGTGTCGTGGACCTCGCCACCATGCGTGAGGCCGTGAAGGAGCTCGGCGGCGACCCGGCGAAGATCAACCCGCTCGCGCCCGCCGAGCTGGTCATCGACCACTCCGTGATCGCCGACAAGTTCGGTACGAAGGATTCCTTCGCGCAGAACGTTGAGCTGGAGTACGGCCGCAACAAGGAGCGTTACCAGTTCCTGCGCTGGGGCCAGACCGCCTTCGACGAGTTCAAGGTCGTCCCGCCCGGCACCGGCATCGTCCACCAGGTCAACATCGAGCACCTCGCGCGTACGGTCATGGTCCGGGGCGGCCAGGCGTACCCCGACACTCTTGTCGGCACCGACTCGCACACCACCATGGTCAACGGCCTCGGCGTGCTGGGCTGGGGCGTCGGCGGCATCGAGGCCGAGGCCGCGATGCTCGGCCAGCCGGTCTCGATGCTCATTCCGCGCGTCGTCGGCTTCAAGCTGACCGGTGAGCTGAAGCCCGGCACCACCGCCACCGACCTGGTGCTCACGATCACCGAGATGCTGCGCAAGCACGGCGTCGTCGGCAAGTTCGTCGAGTTCTACGGTGAGGGTGTCGCCGCCACCTCGCTCGCCAACCGCGCCACCATCGGCAACATGTCGCCGGAGTTCGGCTCCACCGCCGCGATCTTCCCGATCGACGACGAGACGCTGAAGTACCTGCGCCTGACAGGCCGCGACGAGCAGCAGGTCGCGCTGGTCGAGGCGTACGCCAAGGAGCAGGGCCTCTGGCTGGACCCGTCCGCCGAGCCCGACTTCTCCGAGAAGTTGGAGCTCGACCTCGCGACGGTCGTCCCCTCCATCGCCGGCCCGAAGCGCCCGCAGGACCGTATCGTCCTCGCCAACGCCGCCCAGCAGTTCGCCCAGGACGTCCGCAACTACGTCGAGGACGACGACGAGGCGGGCAAGGAGTCCTTCCCGGCCTCCGACGCGCCGGCCGAGCACAACGGCGTCCCGACCCGCCCGACCACGGTCACCGCCCCCGACGGCTCGACGTACGAGATCGACCACGGCGCCGTCACCGTCGCCGCGATCACCTCCTGCACCAACACCTCGAACCCGTACGTGATGGTCGCCGCCGCGCTCGTGGCGAAGAAGGCCGTGGAGAAGGGCCTGACCCGCAAGCCGTGGGTCAAGACCACCCTCGCCCCGGGCTCCAAGGTCGTCACCGACTACTTCGACAAGGCGGGCCTGACCCCGTACCTCGACAAGGTCGGCTTCAACCTCGTCGGCTACGGCTGCACCACCTGCATCGGCAACTCCGGCCCGCTGCCGGACGAGGTCTCCAAGGCCGTCAACGACCACGACCTGGCCGTGACGTCGGTGCTCTCCGGCAACCGTAACTTCGAGGGCCGGATCAACCCCGACGTCAAGATGAACTACCTGGCCTCCCCGCCGCTGGTCGTCGCGTACGCCCTCGCCGGCTCCATGAAGGTGGACATCACCAAGGACGCGCTCGGCATCGACCAGGACGGCAAGCCGGTCTTCCTCGAGGACATCTGGCCGACCGAGGCCGAGGTCAACGACGTCGTCGCCAACTCCATCGGCGAGGACATGTTCAACAAGTCCTACCAGGACGTCTTCGCGGGCGACGCCCAGTGGCAGGCTCTGCCGATCCCGACCGGCAACACCTTCGAGTGGGACCCGCAGTCCACCTACGTGCGCAAGCCCCCGTACTTCGAGGGCATGACGATGGAGACCACCCCGGTCGAGGACATCACCGGCGCCCGGGTGCTCGCCAAGCTCGGCGACTCGGTCACCACCGACCACATCTCCCCGGCCGGTGCCATCAAGGCCGACACCCCGGCCGGCAAGTACCTCACGGAGCACGGCGTCGAGCGCCGCGACTTCAACTCCTACGGCTCGCGCCGAGGCAACCACGAGGTCATGATCCGTGGCACGTTCGCCAACATCCGGCTGCGCAACCAGATCGCGCCCGGCACCGAAGGCGGCTACACCCGCGACTTCACCCAGGACGGCGCTCCGGTGTCGTTCATCTACGACGCCTCGCAGAACTACCAGGCCGCCGGCACCCCGCTGGTGATCCTGGCGGGCAAGGAGTACGGCTCCGGCTCGTCCCGCGACTGGGCCGCCAAGGGCACCGCGCTGCTCGGCGTCAAGGCCGTCATCGCCGAGTCGTACGAGCGCATCCACCGCTCGAACCTCATTGGCATGGGCGTACTGCCGCTGCAGTTCCCGGAGGGCGCTTCCGCGCAGACCCTCGGTCTGACCGGCGAGGAGACCTTCTCCTTCACCGGTGTGACCGAGCTGAACAACGGCATCACGCCGCGCACGGTCAAGGTCACCACCGACACGGGTGTGGAGTTCGACGCGGTCGTCCGTATCGACACCCCCGGTGAGGCGGACTACTACCGCAACGGCGGCATCATGCAGTACGTGCTGCGGAACCTGATCCGCAAGTAAGCACGGCGGTACGGCGTAGGCAGCAAAAGGGCCGCATCCCCGGTGACGGGGGTGCGGCCCTTCCGTGTGGGCTACGGTGCCGACAGCTGCCGGATCAGAACAGCTTGGGGTAGATGTTGAAGCCCGCGCCGACCTTGACGCGAGGGGTGTTGAACGGGGCGGAGGCCTTGCCGCTGCCCTTGTACATCCACAGCGCGCCCGCGGCGTCGCGGACGACGACGTCCGCCAGGCCGTCCAGGTTCAGGTCACCGTTGGCGATGACCTTGTTGTAGATGTTCCAGCCGGCGCCGACCTTGGTGCGGGCCGAGAAGGGTGCTGCGGCGTTGCCCGTGCCCTTGTAGAGCCACAGCGCGCCGGTCTTGTCCTTGGCGAGGATGTCCGTGCGGCCGTCGCCGGACAGGTCGGCCTTGCCGGTGATGTGAGAGTAGGCATTCCAGCCGGGACCGACCTTCACCCGCGCGGTGACCGTGCCGTTGCTGTTGCCCTTGTAGAGCCAGAGCACACCGGCGTTGTCCCGGGCGAGGATGTCGTCCTGCACGGTACCGCCGAGGTTGCCCGGTGACAGGACCAGGTTGTAGATGTTCCAGCCCTTGCCCACCCGGCGGCTGCTCGTGTCGTCGGCAAAGAAGACGTTGCCGGCGGTGTCCCAGCTCCAGGCGCCGTCGTACTTGCCGTCCGCATTGAGGTCCATCGAGGCCACGTTCTTGACCGGGCCCCAGCCGCTCGAGACGTAGCTGCGGGCGGCGAAGCTGCCCTTCCCGTTGGGGCCGTAGAGGTAGGCGTCGGACTTCTTGTCCACCGCCCAGAGCAGGTAGACCGGGGCGGCGGCGGCCTGTGCCGCGGCGGGCGCGTTCGACGGCGCCGCAAGCAGGCGGCTGACGGCGACGCCCTTCAGCGGCTGGGGAGCCGGGGTGTCGGCCACGGCCGCTCCGGCGGAGGTGCCGACCAGGGCAGCGGCTATGGCTGCGACGGCGAGACGCGACAGCACGCGTCCGCGCTTACGGCCGGGAAGATTGGCCACGTATGTGCTCCATGTGTGTGATGAGGCGCGATATACCTCAGGTGGTCATCGCAGGATCTTCATGATCGTTGCACAACATCCTTACGAGTCAATCGATTTGAAGGGGAATGAGTGGGTCCGTAGCGGGCGCGGCCGGGGACAAAGGGGCCCGCACCCGGTGGGACCGGGTGCGGGCCTGTGGTGATGTGTGACGAACTCGATACGTCAGGAGAGCAGCTCCACCTCCGCGAGCGTCGCCGCCGTACCTGCCGCCACAAGGCGGTACTTCGCGTACGCACCAGGGTTCTGGACGGTGAAGACGCGGGTCTGCCTGTCCCAGGCGAAGGCCTGACCGGTCCGCCTGTCCAGGTCCTGCCAGGCCGTCCCGTCATTCGAGCCCTGCAGCACCCAGCCCGCCGGGGCCTTGTCCTTCGTGGCCGAGGTGAGGGTGTACTGCACCGCGCGGGTCCTCGACGCCACCGGCAGCTCCGGCGACTGGAACGACGACTGAGTCGCGGAGGAGTTGTCGAAGAGCGGACCGTCCGCCGCGATCACATCGTGGCGCGGCGACGGCACCTTGTCGTCCTGGGTGATGGAGACCGGGGCGGCGTTCTTGCCCGTACCCCAGGAGGACGGCTTCGGGCCCATCGCGAACTCCAGCGTGCCGCCCCGCGCGATCAGATCGTGCGGCAGAGCCGTGGAGTTCCAGGTCCTGCCGTTCACCTTCAGACCCTGGACATAGATGTTCTGCGCGCTGTTCTTCGGGGCCTTGACCACCAGGTCGCGGCCGTTCTCCAGATGGACGGTCGCCTTGGTGAAGAGCGGCGACCCGATCGCGTACTCGCCACTGCCCATCACCAGCGGATAGAAGCCGAGCGCGGAGAAGAGATACCAGGCGGACTGCTCGCCGTTGTCCTCGTCGCCGTGGTAGCCCTGTCCGATCTCGCTGCCGGTGTAGAGGCGGGAGAGTACCTCGCGCACCTTCTCCTGGGTCTTCCAGGGCTGCGAGGCGGCGTTGTACATGTACGTGACGTGGTGCGCGACCTGGTTGGAGTGGCCGTACATGCCCATCCGTACGTCACGGGCCTCCGTCATCTCATGGATGACGCTGCCGTAGGAACCGACGAAATCGGGCGAGGCCGTCTCCGGGGTGGAGAAGTAGGTGTCGAGCTTCTTGCCGAGACCGGAGCGGCCGCCGTAGAGATTGGCCAGACCGCGCGAGTCCTGAGGTGCGGTGAACGCGTATCCGTAACCGTTTGTCTCGGTGTAGTCATAGCCCCACACCCGCGGGTCGTACTGGTCGGACGGAACCCGCCAGTCGCCCTTGGGATCACGGCCCTGGAAGAAGCCGGCCTTGGAGTCGAAGAGCGTGACGTAGTTACGGGCCCGGTTGAGGAAGTACTCGGACTCCTCCTTGTAGCGGGCGTTCCTGGTCTTCTTGTAGAGGGCCTGGCCCATCTTCGACAGGCCGTAGTCGTTGAGGTAGCCCTCCAGTGACCAGGACAGGCCCTCATGCGTGTCGGTGGAGGCGTAGCCGAGGAACGATGAGGTCTCCATGCCCTTGCGGCCGACGCCCGAGCTGGGCGGTACCACGGTCGCGTTCTTCAGCGCCGCCTCGTACGCAGCCTCGGCGTCGAAGTCCACGCCCTTGACGTACGCGTCGGCGAAGGCCACGTCCGAGCTGGTGCCGGTCATCAGGTCGGCATAGCCCGGCGAGGACCAGCGGGAGATCCAGCCGCCGTCCTTGTACTGCTGGACGAAGCCGTCCACCAGCTCGCCCGCCTTCTTCGGAGTGAGGAAGGAGTATGCGGGCCAGGTCGTCCGGTAGGTGTCCCAGAAGCCGTTGTTGACATAGACCCTGCCGTCGACGATCTTCGCGCCGGTACGGGTCGGCGTGTCGGGGCCCGTCATCGGCGAGAACGGGCTCGCGTACTGCTGCTTGGGACGGGACGCGGTGCCGGTGTTCTCGAACCCGGAGTTGGGATAGAGGTAGAGCCGGTACAGGCTGGAGTAGAGCGTGGTGAGCTGGTCCCGGTTGGCGCCCTCCACCTCGACCCTGCCGAGCAGATCGTCCCAGGCGTCCTGCGCGCGCTCCTTCACCCGATCGAAGCGGGTGCCGGCCGGAATCTCTTCGGCGAGGTTCTTCTTCGCCTGGTCGACACTGATCAGTGACGTGGCCAGGCGCAGATTGACCGTGCGGTCCGTGCCCGCCGCGAAGCGGAGATGGCCGGTGACGCCGTCGGCGCCCGACGCGGTGACCGGCGCGTCGAAGACGCCGTACACGAAGAGCCGGGTGGCGCCCGTGGACAGCCCGCTCTTGACATCCGAGAAACCGGTGAAGGAGCTGGTGCCCGGATCGAGGGTCAGGCCGCCTTCCTTGGTGACGTTGTCGAAGATGACGCTCGCATCGTCACCGGGATAGGTGAACCGCATCATCGCCGCGTGATCGGTCGGGGTCAGCTCCGCCTTGAGGCCGTTCTCGAACGTGACGCCGTAGTAGTGCGGACGCGCGGTCTCCTTCTCGTGACGGAAGGGGAGGGCGCGCTTGACCCGGTCGGTGTCCGGGGTGCCGGCGGCTGCGGACGGCATCAGCTGGAAGGTCTGGCGGTCACCCATCCACGGGCTCGGCTCATGGCTGGCGCTGAAGGCCTGCACGGTCGGCAGATTGTCCGCGTTGTTGCCGCGCGCGTACTCGTACAGCCAGCCCTTGGACGCGGAGTTCGTCGCCGGAGTCCAGAAGTTGAAGCCATGCGGGACGGCGGTGGCGGGGAAGGTGTTGCCGCGCGAGAAGGAGCCGCTGGAATTGGTGCCGCGGAGGGTCGAGGCGTAGTCCGAAAGGTGGGCAAGCCGCTTCTCCGGAGCCTTGGACGCCAGGGCGATGTCGTCGATCCAGCCCTGGAACTTCGCCGGGCCCTTGGGGGAGTCGTACGCCACCAGGATCCGGTCCACCGTCTTGCCGGCCGCGACCGTGCCGATCCTGGAGGCGACCTGGTTCCACTGGTTGACGTAGAGCCGCTTGGCGGCGCCCTGGCCCTGCGGGGTCAGCAGCCCGCCGTGGGAGTCGGTGGCCTTCAGATCACTCAGATAGGTGCCGTCGGTGAAGGCAAGATCCACCGACACATTCGTGGCCGGGTAGTTGAGATCCGTCTCCGGCAGGGACGGGAAGATCCGGTACGAGAGTTCGGTGTCACGGCGTACGGCCGTGTTGACGTCGAAGACCTTGTTGTACGAGTAGGCCCGGCCGTCCGGCTTGTGGGTACCGGCGTACTTCAGAGCACGCTTGCCGGTGAATCCGGCATTCGCCTTGGCGGTGGGGGAGCCGCCGGGACCGCGGTCGACCTGGGTGCGCATATCGACCGGCACGGGCGTGCTGGTGTCGCCGTTGGAGAACTGGACATCGGCGAGCTGGGTGGCATCGGAGGCGCCGTTGTTCTTGGTGATCTCCAGGCGATAGTGCGCGTACGCCGTCACGTTCGCCGGATCGGCGATGTCGTACGTCTTGGTCTCGAAGCGCTTCTCAAAGGTCTGGCCCTCGCGGGTGTCCAGGACCTTCCACTCCTTGCCGTCGGCGGAGCCCTTCAGGGTCCAGTCCCTGGGGTCGCGCTCGGCGTGGTCGTTCGCGGATGTCAGCGCATAGGTGACGACCTTGACCGGCGCATCCGCGTCGAACTCGATCCAGGCGGTGGGCTCGAATCCCAGCCATTTGGTGCCCGGCTGGAGATCGACCAGATTCTCCTTGGTCTCGCCCGCGCCGGAGTTTTCGTCGCTGGCACGCAGTTCTATTACCTTGTCGGTGACGTTGCCCGGAATCCCACTGGAGAATCCGCCATCGACCCCTTCTGCCCGTTTCTGTCCGTCCGCTCCGATATCAACGGTATTACGCCAGTCCGGCTGGGGTTGGTCCGCTTCGAAGGAGGAGTGGAACTCCCCGTCGTGTCCGGCGGGTTGGGCGGGCCGGGCGATGGCGGCCGACTGGGCCGTCACCACGAGAAGTGATGCGGCCACCACCACCGCGGCCGTATGGGCGTGTCTGTGCCGAGGTCCGGTTCTGGGCTGCATCCTGATCTTTTCCTCCCGTGGAAAAGTGTTGGACAACGTTGTCAGGCGCGATCCGCAGAATCCAGTAGGGAGGCAAGTGCGCGGTGGTGTCAAGGGTGTTGAATATCCGGGATATCCGCGAGGTCTCAACTCGGGAAAGACTGCCGCTCAAACCTGCATTCGATCTTGCCCAGCTGGCGGGAAGTGGACTATACCTGTCGGCGTCTGCATAGCCTTGGCACAGTCGCTCGGCGGCGGACACGGGGGACGGGGGATGGCGGATGCCTCAGTACTACACCTGCCGGTATTCCGCCCGTCCCTCATGCCCAACCCTGCACGACCCAAGCGCAACTGACCGCGGTGGCGGGGCCCTTCGCCTAGGCGAATACGAACGGGTGACCGGTACACCGCCTGAGTCCTGGAGAAGGCGAGGACTTGAGCATGGGATCCACCTCCGCCCACAACAATGAGGGCCTTGGCCGTCGCGATCTGATCAAGCGGTCTGCCGCACTCGGCCTGATCGCCGTTCCGACGATGAGCTTCCTGTCCGCCTGTGCGAGCAGCGACAGCGGCGGCGACAAGAAGGTCGACAAGGGCAAGAAGACTGCCAAGAATCCGCTCAGCGTCAATGAGACGGCTCAGCTCGAGGTCGTTATCTTCGACGGCGGTTTCGGCCAGCAGTACGCCCTGGACGCCGAGAAGAAGTACCAGGAGGCCTTCCCGAAGGCCCCCAAGGTCAAGCACCGCGCGACGCAGAAGATCCAGTCCGAGCTGCAGCCGCGCTTCAACGGTGGAACCCCGCCGGACCTGATCGACAACTCCGGCGCCCAGCAGATGGACATGGGCGTCCTGGTGGGCAAGAAGCAGCTCGCCGACCTCACTCCGCTGCTGGACGCTCCGTCCATCGACGACCCGAACAAGAAGGTGCGCGACACCCTGCGCCCGGGCATCGTCGAGATGGGCCAGTTCGACGGCGACCCGGTCTGGATCCTCTACTACGCCTACACCGTGTACGGCGTGTGGTACTCCCAGACCGCGCTGGAGAAGCTCGACGCCACGTACCCGGAGACCTGGGACGACATGCTCGCCCTGTGCGAGAAGGCGAAGAAGAAGGGCATCGCCGGCTGGACCTACGCGGGCAAGTACCCGTACTACCTGCCGTTCTCGCTGTACCCCTTCATCGCCAAGATCGGTGGCCGCGAGGTCCTCGACGCGATCGACAACCTGGAGCCGAAGGCCTGGGAGCACCCTGCCGTCAAGGCCGCGTTCGAGGCGTACTACGAGCTCTACCAGAAGGGCTACATCCTCAAGGGCACGCCCGGCATCGACCACATCCAGTCCCAGACGGCCTGGACCCAGGGCAAGGCGCTCTTCATCCCCAACGGCTCCTGGGTGGAGAACGAGGCGGCGAAGACCACGCCCAAGGACTTCAAGATGATGGTGGCCGCGCCCTCCAGCCTCGACAAGTCCGACAAGCTGCCGTTCGGCACCATCTGGGCCTCGGGCGGTGAGCCCTTCGTCGTCCCGGCGAAGGCGAAGAACGCCGAGGGTGGCATGGAGCAGCTGCGCATCATGCTCAGCGAGGCCTCGTCGAAGAGCTTCACCCAGCAGGTGAAGTCGCTGACCGCGTTCAACGGCGGCACCGACGGCCTCACCCTGTCGACGGCGATGCAGTCCGGCGTCGACGCGCTGAAGAAGGCCGGTGACAATGTCGTCAACCCGCGTCTTCAGGACTGGTACGTGAAGCTCCAGAAGGAGCAGATCGGCGTCGCCGGTCTCGGCGAGATGATGGCCGGCCGCGCGACCCCCGCGGAAACCATCAAGAAGATCCAGGGCTTCGCCGACGCGGCGGCCAAGGACCAGTCGATCAAGCACTACAAGCACCAGTGAGCAGGCGTCACCAGCGGCGGCACTCGCCGGAAGATCGGGGTCGGTAACCATGCAACACGGCAAGTACCGGTTCATTGTGGGGTTCTTGGCGGCCCCCTTGGCGTTGTACACAATCTTCGTCATCTGGCCGTTCATCCAGTCCATCTACTACTCGTTCACGGACTGGACAGGCCTGAGCCCGGACTTCAAAATGGTTGGCTTCGACAATTACAGTCGAATGCTGGACGACGACGTCTTCTGGAAGTCGCTGCAGCACAGCCTGTGGTTCGCGCTGCTGCTGCCGCTGGTGACGATCGGCCTTGCGCTGTTCTTCGCCTTTATGCTCAATGTCGGCGGGCGGCGCCGAAAGGGCGCCGCCATCGCCGGTGTGCGCGGTTCGTCCTTCTACAAGATCGCGTACTTCTTCCCGCAGGTGCTGTCGATCGCGATCGTCGCCCTGCTGTTCCAATTCGCGTACAACCCCAACGACGGTGCGATCAACGGGGCGTTGCAGGCCGTCGGCCTCGACGACGTGCAGCCGCAGTGGCTGGGCGACCCCGACCTGGCGCTCTGGTGTGTCATGGCGGTCCTGGTGTGGAGCACGGTCGGCTTCTTCGTCGTCCTGTTCTCGGCGGGGATGGCGTCCATCCCCAAGGACTTCTACGAGGCGGCGCTGCTGGACGGCGCGAACCGGTTCACCACCTTCTTCCGCATCACCCTGCCGCTCCTGTGGGACACCGTGCAGTCGGGCTGGGTCTACATGGGAATCCTGGCTCTGGGCGCGGAGTCCTTCGCGGTCGTCCAGATCATGACCGTGGGGCCCGGCGGACCCGACTACTCGACCACGGTTCTCACGCTGTACGTCTACCAGACCGCGTTCCGGGACGGCCAGGCGGCATATGCGACCACGATCGGTGTCGCCCTGCTCGTCGTCACGCTGGCTTTCGCAGCCCTCGTGATGAAGCTGGGCAGGCGTGAGCGGCTGGAGTTCTGATGCTGTGTCTTCCCGGGGGACACCCCCCGGACCCCCGGCAGAAAAGCAGCTCGGTCGCGGTGGCCGGCATGACAGCACGAGGTGAATCCCGGTGAAAACCACTGACGCCCCGCCCGCCGGCGCCTCCCAGGAGCGCCCGTCGGTGGCGAAGACGAACGCTGCGCCCGCCAAGGTGAAGAGCAGTGAGGGCGGTGTCCTCAATCTCTTCTCACACGGCGTGCTCGTCATCTGGGCGATCATGGTCATCCTGCCGCTGCTCTGGTCGGTGATGACCTCCTTCAAGAGCGACAAGGCGATCTTCACTTCGCCGTGGTCACTGCCCGACTCGCTGCACTTCGAGAACTGGTCGCGGGCCTGGAGCCAGGCGCACATGAGCGACTACTTCCTCAACACCGTTCTGGTGGTGGGCGGTTCGCTGGTCGGCACCTTGCTGTTCGGCTCGATGGCCGCGTATGTCCTCGCGCGCTTCGACTTCCCGGGAAACCGCTTCATCTACTTCCTCTTCATCGGAGGAATGAGCTTCCCGATCATGCTGGCGCTGGTGCCGCTCTTCTTTGTACTGAACAACATCGCACTGCTGAACACGCTGCACGGCCTGATCCTGGTCTACATCGCGTATTCACTGCCGTTCACGGTGTTCTTCCTGACCGCGTTCTTCCGTACGCTGCCGACCTCGGTGGCCGAGGCGGCCATGATCGACGGAGCCTCGCACACCCGGACCTTCTTCCAGGTCATGCTGCCGATGGCCAGGCCCGGACTGATCAGCGTCGGCATCTTCAACTTCCTCGGGCAGTGGAATCAGTACATGCTTCCGACCGTGCTGAACACCGACCCGGACAAGAAGGTGCTCTCGCAGGGTCTGGTGGAGCTGGCCGTCAGCCAGGGCTACAAGGGCGACTGGTCCGGCCTCTTCGCCGGTCTGGTGATGGCGATGCTGCCGGTGCTCGCGGCGTACATCATCTTCCAGCGGCAGGTGGTGGCGGGCCTGACGGCGGGCGCGGTCAAGTAGCGGTCATGTAATGGCAGCGAAGGGCATCCGCGGTCCGCGACCGCGGAGTCCGTATGCCGCGGCCCGGTCCCGGGCGGGGATGCGTCCCCGTCTGCCGGGCCGCGGCCGCTGTGCGGGCGGAAGCGCGTCGGCGAGTGAGCCGAAGGGGCGCGCGGGTGTCGAAAGGGAGAACGCGCGGAGGCCGCGAGGAACGAGCGGTCGAGCACGATCGACCGTCGGCAGACGCTCAAGGCGCCCCGGAGGGGAACCGAGCCGCAAAGCCGGGGCGGACCGAGGACGACCGGCTCCCGGCCGGGCTTCCGGCGCACGCCGGTTTCCTGACTCCACCTTCTGTACGAGAAACATCCGGCCCGGGCTCTCGGGACGGATGTTCCGGGGCCTCGGACCGCGGAGCTCCGCCGCTGACGTCACGAGGCGATCTCGACGTGGCTGAAAGTCGCCCCTATGCGGCCGTCTGCGGGTCGGCGCCCTCGCCGTCGTGATCGTCGCCGTGATCGCGGTCGCGGTCGTGGTCGCGTTCGGGTTTGTGGCCGTGGCCGTGGTCGCGTTCGTGGCCGTGGCCGCCCGCGCCTTGCGGCTGCCGGAGGTCTACACCTGATGAATCCGCCCCCGCGCCCCTTTCCCTCCGGATTCGCTCCTGCGTGCTCATCGGTGGTTGGCACCGCTCAAGGTCTTGACGCGATAAGGCTCGGGAGTTGTGCTTAGGGTTCACAAGTTGGAGAAACGTCGGGCTCGCCGCACGGTGGTCCCGGCCGGGGGCGGTCGTCGTGCCGCCCACCGGGGGCAGGAGTGGATGAGTCGATGGAGACTCCGGGATCGCAGACATCTCTGCACCGGGCCAACCTCGAGCGGGTCGTGCGTGCCGTACGCATGGCGGGCTCGCTCACGCAGGCGGAGATCGCGAGAGGCACAGGCCTCTCCGCGGCGACGGTCTCCAATATCGTTCGCGAACTGAAAGACGGCGGGACCGTCGAGGTCACACCCACCTCCGCGGGCGGCCGCCGGGCCCGCAGCGTCTCGCTCAGCGGCGACGCGGGCATCGTCATCGGCGTCGACTTCGGGCACACCCATCTGCGGGTCGCCGTCGGCAACCTCGCCCACCAGGTGCTCGCCGAGGAGTCCGAGCCGCTCGACGTGGACGCCTCGTCCGCAGAGGGCTTCGGCCGGGCGGAACAGCTGGTCAACCGGCTGATCGCGGCGACCGGGATCGGCCCGGACAAGGTGATCGGCGTCGGGCTCGGCGTACCCGGGCCGATCGATGTGGAGTCCGGCACCCTCGGCTCCACCTCGATCCTGCCGGGCTGGACCGGCATCAATCCGAGCGAGGAGCTCTCGGGGCGGCTCGGCGTGCCCGTCTACGTCGACAACGACGCGAATCTCGGAGCGCTCGGCGAGCTGGTCTGGGGCAGCGGCCGCGGGGTCCGGGATCTCGCGTACATCAAGGTCGCCAGCGGTGTCGGCGCCGGTCTGGTGATAGACGGCCAGATCTACCGCGGCCCGGGCGGCACGGCCGGCGAGATCGGCCACATCACGCTGGACGAGTCCGGCCCGGTCTGCCGCTGCGGCAACCGCGGCTGCCTGGAGACCTTCGCCGCCGCCCGGTACGTCCTGCCGCTGCTCCAGTCCAGCCACGGGGCCGATCTGACCATGGAGCGCGTGGTCCAGCTGGCCCGCGAGGGCGACCCCGGCTGCCGCCGGGTCATCGCGGACGTCGGCCGTCACATCGGCAGCGGTGTGGCGAACCTCTGCAACCTGCTCAACCCCAGCCGCGTTGTGCTGGGCGGAAATCTTGCCGAAGCGGGAGAATTGGTTCTCGGACCGATTCGAGAGTCGGTCTCCCGGTACGCGATTCCCAGCGCGGCACGCCAGTTGTCCGTCCTTCCGGGGGCGCTCGGAGGCCGGGCGGAAGTGCTGGGCGCACTGGCCCTCGTGCTCAGCGAAATGGGCGATTCGACCCTTCTGGACAGCTCGCTCCCCGTCGGGGCACCTGCCTTCACTTAGATAATGAATGGCACCGTTGTCATCTCGTTAAGGATTTACTCCTTGACGTCGGCCTAACGGCCGAGTTGACTTCCAGCCACCTCGGCCGCAGCGACGCGGCCTCGTCAGGGAGGTTCCGAAGATGAACATGCGTATGCGTCGTGCCGCCGTAGCCGTAGCCGCGACCACGATGGCCGTGTCCCTCGCCGCTTGTGGCAGCGCCAAGGAGTCGGGCGACAAGACCAAGGAGAGCGGCGCCGCCAAGGGCGACGCGATCACGATCGGTCTGCTCCTGCCGGAGAACCAGACCGCGCGCTACGAGAAGTTCGACAAGCCGCTCATCGAGAAGAAGATCAGCGAGCTGACCAACGGCAAGGCAAAGGTCGTCTACGCGAACGCCAAGCAGGACGCGACGCTGCAGAACCAGCAGGTCGACACGATGATCACCAACAAGGTCGACGCGCTGATCGTCGACTCGGTGGACTCCAAGGCCATAGCCGGCTCGGTCAAGAAGGCCAAGGACGAGGGCATCCCGGTCGTCGCCTTCGACCGTCTCGCCGAGGGTCCGATCGACGGCTACACCTCGTTCGACAACGAGCAGGTCGGCCACGTGCAGGGCAAGGCGCTCCTCGAGGCTCTTGGCGCCAAGGCCAAGGACGGCCAGATCGTGATGATGAACGGCGCGATCACCGACCCGAACGCCAAGCTGTTCAAGAAGGGCGCCAAGGCCGAGCTCAACGGCAAGGTGAACGTCGGCCGCGAGTACGACACCAAGGAGTGGAAGCCGGAGAACGCCAACGCCAACATGGAGGCGGCGATCACGGCTCTCGGCAAGGACAAGATCATCGGTGTCTACTCGGCCAACGACGGCATGGCGGGCGGCATCATCACAGCTCTGAAGGCCGCCGGCCTCTCCAAGCTCCCCCCGGTCACCGGCCAGGACGCCGAGCTCGCGGGCGTGCAGCGCATCGTCGCGGGTGAGCAGTTCATGAGCGTCTACAAGCCGTACGCGCCCGAGGCTGCCGCCGCCGCCGAGATGGCCGTCGCGCTCGCCAAGGGCGAGAAGCTCGACTCCATCGCCAAGTCCAAGACGGACAGCCCGACCACCAAGGGCATCCCGGCGGTGCTCGTCCCGGTCGTCTCGCTGACCAAGGACAACATCAAGGACACCGTCGTGAAGGACGGCGTCTACACCGTCGCCGAGATCTGCACCCCGAAGTACAAGGCCGCCTGCGACGCACTCGGCCTGAACTAAGTCCCCAAGCGTTACGGGACTTACGCACCCACGAAGCCTGTCCGGTGTCCCGCCCCACTCCAGCCCCCGCTATCGGGGCGGGGCACCGGGCAGAAACGCTTCTTCCCTCTGTTCGCTTCTGCTCAACCTCCGCGCCTGTTTCCCCGGCGCGGCATCCCCGCCGGTCAGGCGGCGAAGGAGATGGTTCACGTGTCCGCTACGCCCGTGTTGGCGTTGCGCGGGGTCTCCAAGCGATTCGGTGCCGTTCAGGCGCTCACCGACGTAGAGCTTGAGGTCCACGCCGGTGAAGTGGTCGCCCTGGTGGGCGACAACGGCGCCGGAAAGTCCACGCTGGTCAAGACGATCGCCGGCGTGCATCCCATCGATGAGGGCGTCATCGAGTGGGACGGCAGCACCGTTCAGATCAACAAGCCGCACGACGCGCAGAACCTCGGCATCGCGACCGTCTACCAGGACCTCGCGCTCTGCGACAACATCGACGTCGTCGGCAACCTCTACCTCGGCCGCGAGCTCCGCAAGCGGGGCATTCTCAACGAGGTCGAGATGGAGCGCCGCGCCCGCGAGCTCCTCAACACGCTGTCGATCCGCATCCCCAGCGTGCGTATCCCGATCGCCTCGCTCTCCGGAGGCCAGCGGCAGACGGTGGCCATCGCCCGCTCGATGCTCGGTGAGCCGAAGCTCGTCATCCTCGACGAGCCGACCGCCGCCCTCGGCGTCGAGCAGACCGCGCAGGTCCTCGACCTCGTCGAGCGGCTCCGCGAGCGAGGTCACGCGGTGATCCTCATCAGCCACAACATGGCCGATGTGAAGGCCGTCGCCGACAAGGTGGCAGTGCTGCGCCTCGGCCGTAACAACGGCGTCTTCGAGGTCAAGACCACCTCCCAGGAAGAGATCATCTCCGCCATCACCGGCGCCACGGACAACGCCGTGACCCGTCGTGCGGCGCGCACCACGGAGGTTCAGAAGTGAACACCGAAAAGACCTCCACCCCCACCGACGCGCCGGTCGTGAACCCGGAGGCCGCCCACGACGCGGTCACCGCGGTCGACCCCCGGCTACTGGTCCGCGAGCAGGGCTTCGCCGGCTACATCTCGGAGTTCAAGCGCAAGCTCCACTCCGGCGACCTCGGGTCCATCCCCGTCGTCATCGGCCTGATCGTCATCTGCGCGGTCTTCCAGAGCATGAACTCGAACTTCCTCTCCGCGAAGAACCTCAGCGACATCTCCGTCGCGATGGTCGCCACCGGCATGATGGCCGTCGGCATCATCTTCGTACTGCTGCTCGGTGAGATCGACCTGTCGGTCGGTTCGGTCAGCGGTGTGTCCGGAGCCATCGTCGCCGTCATGAGCGTCACGCACGGGATGAACGAGTGGCTGTCCGTCCTTGTCGCGATCGCCAGCGGCGCGGCCATCGGCGCGCTTCACGGCTTCTTCTTCGCCCGGCTCGGCGCACCGGCGTTCGCCGTCACACTGGCCGGTCTCCTCTTCTGGCTGGGCTTCATGCTCCAGCTTCTCGGCGACCAGGGCACCATCAACCTGGACGGCGAGGGCGTGGTCGGACAGCTGACCACGTACTTCTTCTCGGACGTCGCGGCCGCCTACGGGCTCGCCGCGGTCGCGGTGGCCGGGTTCTTCCTCTCGGCCTTCTTCGACGCCCGCCGACGTGAGGCCGCCGGCATCCCGTCCCGGCCGCTCATCGACATCGTCGTGCGTACGGCTCTGCTCGGCGTGGTGGCCTTCGCCGCCGCGTTTATGTTCAACCAGTATCGCGGCCTGCCGCTGGCGCTGGTCCTCTTCCTGGTGGTCCTGGTGCTGACGGACTTCGTGCTCCGCCGCACCTCGTACGGCCGCAAGATCTTCGCGCTCGGCGGCAGCGTCGAGGCCTCCCGGCGTGCGGGTATCAACGTCACGGCGGTGCGTATCTCGGTCTTCGCGATCGCGGGGACCTTCGCCGCCATCGGCGGACTGTTCTGGGCGTCCAAGATCGCAGCCGCCAACCAGAGCGCGGGCGCCGGTGATCTGCTGATGAACGTCATCGCGGCGGCCGTCATCGGCGGTACCAGCCTGTTCGGTGGACGCGGCAGGACCTGGAACGCGCTGCTCGGTGTCATGGTGATCGTCTCGATCCAGTACGGGCTGCAGCTCGAGGGCATCGCCACCCCGATTCAGTACATGATCACGGGTGGCGTGCTGCTGGCCACCGTGGTGATCGACTCCGTCACCCGGAAGACGCAGAAGTCCGCGGGCCGCGCCTGACCGCGGCTCCGCAGAAGTGCCCGGCACCGTTCGCGGTGCCGGGCACCTCTGTGTGTTCACCCGACTGCGTGATGTACATCGCACCGCCCGGCGACCGGCGTCGCGGACGGAACACTAGACTCGACGGACCGGCAAGCTAGACCGCACAACTGCAAGGAGGCACGGGTGGCGCTGCTGACCCGCATCACGGGACCGCGCGATCTGGATCGGCTCAGCCCGGAGCAGCTGGACCAGCTGGCTGCCGAGATCCGGACCTTCCTCGTGGACGCCGTCTCCAAGACCGGTGGGCACCTCGGTCCCAACCTCGGCGTCGTGGAGCTGACCATCGCTCTGCACCGTGTCTTCGACTCTCCGAAGGACAAGGTTCTCTTCGACACCGGCCACCAGAGCTATGTGCACAAGCTGCTCACAGGCCGTCAGGACTTCTCCAAGCTCAAGATGAAGGGCGGCCTTTCCGGCTACCCGGCGCGTGCCGAGTCCGAGCACGACATCATCGAGAACTCCCACGCCTCGACCGTGCTCGGCTGGGCCGACGGCCTCGCCAAGGCCAACGAGGTACTGAAGAAGGACGACCACGTCGTCGCCGTCATCGGCGACGGAGCGCTCACCGGCGGTATGGCCTGGGAAGCGTTGAACAACATCGCGGCCGCCAAGGACCGCCCGCTGGTGATCGTCGTCAACGACAACGAGCGCTCGTACGCCCCCACCATCGGCGGCCTCGCCAACCATCTCGCCACGCTCCGTACGACCGACGGCTACGAGCGCTTCCTGGCCCGCGGCAAGGACATCCTGGAGCGCACCCCCGTCGTCGGGAAGCCGCTCTACGAGACCCTGCACGGCGCCAAGAAGGGCCTCAAGGACTTCATTGCCCCGCAGGGCATGTTCGAGGACCTCGGCCTCAAGTATGTCGGCCCCATCGACGGCCACGACATCGAAGCCCTGGAGTCCGCGCTCGCCCGCGCCAAGCGCTTCGGCGGCCCCGTCATCGTCCACTGCCTCACCGAGAAGGGCCGCGGCTACCAGCCGGCCCTCCAGGACGAGGCGGACCGCTTCCACGCCGTCGGCAAGATCCACCCCGACACCGGACTGCCGATCGCCTCCTCCGGCGTCGACTGGACCTCGGTCTTCGGCGAGGAAATGGTCAAGCTCGGCAAGGAGCGCGCGGACATCGTCGCGATCACGGCGGCGATGCTGCAGCCGGTCGGTCTCGACAAGTTCGCCAAGGCCTTCCCCGACCGGGTCTACGACGTCGGCATCGCCGAGCAGCACGGCGCGGTCTCCGCGGCCGGCCTCGCGACCGGCGGACTGCACCCCGTCTTCGCCGTGTACGCCACCTTCCTCAACCGCGCCTTCGACCAGGTGCTGATGGACGTGGCCCTGCACAAGTGCGGCGTGACGTTCGTACTCGACCGTGCGGGTGTCACCGGCACCGACGGCGCCTCGCACAACGGCATGTGGGACATGTCGATCCTGCAGTGCGTGCCCACCCTGCGGATCGCGGCTCCGCGCGACGCCGACCAGGTCCGCGCCCAGCTGCGCGAGGCCGTCCAGGTCGACGACGCGCCGACCGTGGTGCGCTTCTCCAAGGGCGCGGTCGGCCCGGCAGTGAAGGCCGTCGGCAAGGTCGGCGGCATGGACGTGCTGCGCCACGCCGACGCGGACCGGCCCGATGTCCTCCTTGTCTCCGTCGGCGCGCTCGCGCCGATGTGCCTGGAGATCGCCGGCCTGCTGGACGCGCAGGGCATCTCGACGACCGTTGTCGACCCGCGCTGGGTCAAGCCGGTAGACGAGGCGCTCGCGCCGCTCGCCGAACAGCACCGCGTCGTCGTCACCGTCGAGGACAACAGCCGGGCCGGCGGCGTCGGTTCAGCGATCGCCCAGGCGCTGCGCGACGCGGGAGTCGACGTACCGCTGCGCGACTTCGGCATCCCGCCGCGCTTCCTCGACCACGCCTCCCGCAAGGAGGTCATGGCGGAGATCGGCCTGACCGCGCCGGACATCGCCCGCCAGGTCACCGGTCTTGTCTCCAGGCTGGACGGCCGGTTCGAAACCGAAGCGGTCGAGCCCGCCCGCGACTGACCCGTAGCGCCGAAGGGCCGGTTGGTTCACCCTGTATGGGTGGTCCGACCGGCCCATTCGCGTGAAATCCACCCGTACGGAGCCCTCTCGGACCGCCGTTGTCCCAATCATGGCGATCACGACGAGTGCGTGGAGGTACGCCGGTGAGTACGCAGCAGGACACGGGACCAAGCGGAGACGGCCTGTTCCGGACCAAGACGGTCGAACAGTCGATCCGTGATACCGAAGAGCCGGAGCACGCGCTCAAGAAATCCCTCTCCGCGCTGGACCTGACGGTCTTCGGGGTCGGGGTCATCATCGGCACCGGCATCTTCGTGCTCACGGGCAAGGTGGCCAAGGAGACGGCGGGACCCGCGACGGCCCTCGCCTTCGTGGCCGCGGGCATCGTCTGCGCCCTCGCCGCGCTCTGCTACGCCGAGTTCGCATCCACCGTCCCGGTGGCAGGATCGGCCTACACCTTCTCGTACGCCTCGCTCGGCGAGCTGGTCGCCTGGACCATCGGCTGGGACCTGGTCCTGGAATTCGCCCTCGGTACCGCCGTGGTCGCGGTCGGCTGGTCGGGCTATGTCCGCTCGCTGATGGACAACGTCGGCTGGCACATGCCCGCCGCGCTCTCCGGGCCCGATGTGGCGGAAGGGTTCGGCTTCGATCTCCTGGCCTTCCTGCTGGTGCTGCTTCTCACGGTCATCCTGGTGCTCGGAATGAAGCTGTCCGCGCGGGTCACGGCGGTCGTGGTCGCCATCAAACTGACCGTGGTCATGATCGTGATCATCGCGGGCGCCTTCTTCATCAAGGCCGACAACTACTCCCCCTTCATTCCCCCGGCCCAGCCACAGGCCGCCGGAGCGGGCTGGGACGCCCCGCTGGTCCAGCTGATGTTCGGCTACCAGCCCACCAACTTCGGCGTCATGGGCATCTTCACCGCCGCATCCGTCGTCTTCTTCGCCTTCATCGGCTTCGACGTGGTGGCCACCGCCGCCGAGGAGACCAAGCTCCCGCAGCGGGACATGCCGCGAGGCATCCTCGGTTCGCTCCTGATCTGCACCGTGCTCTATGTCGCCGTGTCGCTGGTGGTCACCGGCATGCAGCACTACACGGAAATGTCGGTGAGCGCTCCGCTCGCCGACGCCTTCAAGGCCGTCGGGCACCCTGTCTACGCCGGAATCATCAGCTTCGGCGCCGCGGTCGGCCTGGTCACGGTGTGCATGATTCTGCTGCTCGGTCAGACCCGGGTGTTCTTCGCGATGAGTCGCGACGGGCTGCTGCCGCGGTTCTTCTCCGTCACGCACCCGCGCTTTCGCACGCCCTACCGGCCGACCATCCTGCTCGGCGTGATCATCGCGATCATCGCGGGCTTCACCAGCATCAACGAGCTCGCGACGCTGGTGAACATCGGCACGCTCTTCGCGTTCGTCGTCGTCGCCCTCGGCGTGATCGTTCTGCGCCGCACCCGGCCCGAACTGCACCGCGCCTTCCGCACCCCCTGGGTGCCTTTCCTTCCGATCGTCTCGGTGGCCGCCTCGGTCTGGCTGATGCTCAATCTGCCGGCCGAGACCTGGCTGCGGTTCGCCGCCTGGATGGTCGTGGGCTTCCTGGTGTACTTCCTGTACGGCCGCAGCCACAGCCGTCTCGGCCGCCTCGGTCCCGAATCCGAGTACTGAGCGCTCCCTTGCACGGCTGGATTCTCCCCGGCCCCGTACGTCCTGCTCCAGCAGTGGCTGCGGGGCCGGACATTGTGCTTTCCCGGGTTTGACGGAGCGTTGCGCTATCCGCGCCTGCCCGGCGGCAGCACGGTCCGTGGGCCCACGCACTCCGCGCCGTACGCCTGAACCCGCCGACACAGCTCCCGGTCGGCCGTGACGACGACACACGCCCGGTCCGCCTCCCGCTCCGCCACAAGCTCCACGATCCGGTCGTCGCCGCTGCCGGGTGCCGACTCCACCCGCACACCGGGCACGGACTCCACTCCCTTGGCGGCGCCCTCCACGACGAGCACCATCTCGACGGGACCGGGCCACCCGGGAATCCCGTCAGCGGCAAGGCCGACGAGCCGGTCCCTGAGCCGCTCGGCCGCCCCGCGCCGGTCCCGCCACCAGCCGTCGGGCACCGAGCCGACCACATTCGCCCCGTCGACGATCACCAGAGTCCGCATATCAGCAGGATGACAGGCCCTGGGACAGACAGCAGCCCCGGCACCGAACGACGGTGCCGGGGCTGCTGCTTGCTCGGGATCAGACGTTACGCCGGGACGCTCGCCACGCCCTGCGCCAGGAAGGTCTTGCCGTTCACGCGCTCGGAAACACCCTCGCGGTCCAGGTACGGCGTGATGCCGCCCAGGTGGAAGGGCCAGCCGGCGCCCGTGATCAGGCAGAGGTCGATGTCCTGGGCCTCGGCCACGACACCCTCCTCCAGCATCAGACCGATCTCCTGCGCCACCGCGTTCAGTACGCGCTCGCGGGTCTGCTCCTCGGTGAGGACGACATCGCCCTGCTTGAGGAGTGCCGCGACCTCCGGGTCCAGCTCCGGCTTGCCGGAGTCGTAGACGTAGAAGCCGCGCTTGCCCGCCTTGACGACCGCGGCCAGGTTCTCGGAGACCGTGAAGCGCTCCGGGAAGGCGCGGTTGAGGGTCTCGGAGACATGCAGACCGATCGCGGGGCCCACCAGCTCGAGCAGGACCAGCGGCGACATCGGCAGACCCAGCGGCTCGATGGCCTTCTCGGCCACCTCGACCGGGGTGCCCTCGTCGATGACGTTCTGGATCTCGCCCATGAAGCGGGTCAGGATGCGGTTCACGACGAACGCCGGGGCGTCCTTGGTGAGAACCGCGGTCTTCTTCAGCTTCTTCGCGACACCGAAGGCGGTGGCGAGGGCCGCGTCGTCCGTCTTCTCGCCGCGGACGATCTCCAGCAGCGGGAGGATCGCGACCGGGTTGAAGAAGTGGAAGCCGACCACGCGCTCCGGGTGCTGGAGCTTGGACGCCATCTCGGTGACCGACAGCGAGGAGGTGTTGGTGGCGAGGATCGCGTGCGCCGGGGCGACCGCCTCGACCTCCGCGAACACCTGCTGCTTGACGCCGATCTCCTCGAAGACGGCCTCGATGATGAAGTCGGCGTCGGAGAAGCCCTCGGCCTTGTCCAGCACACCGCTGACCAGGCCCTTGAGGCGGTTGGCCTTGTCCTGGTTGATTCGGCCCTTGCCGAGCAGCTTCTCGATCTCGGCGTGGACGTAGCCCACACCCTTGTCGACGCGCTCCTGGTCGATGTCGGTCAGCACGACCGGCACCTCGAGGCGGCGCAGGAAGAGCAGGGCCAGCTGCGAGGCCATCAGACCGGCGCCCACGACGCCGACCTTGGTGACCGGGCGAGCCAGGGACTTGTCCGGGGCGCCGGCAGGGCGCTTGCCGCGCTTCTGCACCAGGTTGAAGGCGTAGATGCCGGAGCGCAGCTCGCCACCCATGATCAGGTCCGCGAGCGCGGTGTCCTCGGCGTCGAAGCCGGCCTGCAGGTCACCGTCCTTGGCGGCGGCGATGATGTCCAGCGCGCGGTACGCAGCCGGGGCGGCGCCGTGCACCTTGGAGTCGGCGACGAAGCGGCCGCGCGCCACGGCGTCGTCCCAGGCCTGACCGCGGTCGACCTCGGGCCGCGCGACAACGATCTCGCCCTTGAGTACGGACGCCGTCCAGATCAGCGACTGCTCGAGGAAGTCGGCGCCCTCGAAGATCGCGTCGGCGATACCGAGCTCGAAGACCTGCTTGCCCTTGAGCTGCTTGTTCTGGTTGAGCGAGTTCTCGATGATGACCGAGACGGCCTTGTCCGCGCCGATCAGGTTCGGCAGCACTGCGCAGCCGCCCCAGCCCGGGACGAGACCGAGGAAGACCTCGGGCAGCGAGAAGGCGGGGATCGCCTGGGAGACGGTGCGGTACGAGCAGTGCAGACCGACCTCGACACCGCCGCCCATCGCCGCGCCGTTGTAGTACGCGAAGGTGGGGACGGCCAGCGCCGAGAGGCGCTTGAAGACGTCGTGGCCACCCTTGCCGATGGCGAGCGCGTCGGAGTGCTGCTTGAGCAGCTCGACGCCCTTGAGGTCGGCGCCGACCGCGAAGATGAACGGCTTGCCGGTGATGCCGACGCCGACGATCGTGCCCTCGGCCGCCTCCTTCTCGACCTGGTCGATGGCGGCGTTCAGGTTCGCCAGCGACTGGGGGCCGAAGGTGGTCGGCTTGGTGTGGTCCAGGCCGTTGTCCAGCGTGATGAGGGCGAACGTGCCCGCGCCGGACGGGAGGTCGAGGTGGCGTACGTGCGCCTGCGTGACGACCTCGTCGGGGAAGAGCTCGGCGGCGCCCTTCAGGAGTTCGGTGGTGCTCACTTGGTGCCTCCGTCGAAGTGCGGGTTCTCCCAGATGACCGTCGCGCCCATGCCGAAGCCGACGCACATGGTGGTCAGGCCGTAGCGGACGTGCGGCTGCTCCTCGAACTGGCGGGCCAGCTGCGTCATCAGGCGGACACCGGAGGAAGCCAGCGGGTGGCCGTACGCGATGGCGCCGCCGTACTGGTTGACGCGCGCGTCGTCGTCCGCGATGCCGTAGTGCTCGAGGAAGGCCAGCACCTGGACGGCGAAGGCCTCGTTGATCTCGAACAGGCCGATGTCGTCGATGGACAGACCCGCCTTGGCGAGGGCCTTCTCGGTCGACGGGATCGGACCGTAGCCCATGACCTCGGGCTCGACACCGGCGTACGCGAACGACACGAGCCGCATCTTGACCGGCAGGCCCAGCTCGCGCGCGACGTCCTCGGAGGCGAGGAGGGAGGCGGTGGCGCCGTCGTTGAGACCGGCGGCGTTACCGGCGGTGACCCGGCCGTGCGCGCGGAAGGGGGTCTTCAGGCCCGCGAGCGACTCCAGGGTCGTGCCCGGACGCATCGGCTCGTCGGCCGTGGCCAGGCCCCAACCGGTCTCGCCCGCTTCCGCGTTGGTGCGACGTACGGAGACCGGCACCAGGTCCTGCTGGATCTTGCCGTTGGCGTACGCCTTCGCGGCCTTCTCCTGCGAGCGCACGGCGTACTCGTCGGTGCGCTGCTTGGTGATGGTCGGGTAGCGGTCGTGCAGGTTCTCGGCGGTCATACCCATGAAGAGGGCGGACTCGTCGACGAGCTTCTCGCTCACGAACCGCGGGTTCGGGTCGACGCCCTCGCCCATGGGGTGACGGCCCATGTGCTCGACACCGCCGGCGATCACGACGTCGTACGCGCCGAAGGCGATGGAGCCGGCGGTCGTCGTCACGGCAGTCATCGCGCCTGCGCACATGCGGTCGATGGAGTAGCCGGGGACGGACTGCGGCAGACCCGCGAGGATGCCGGCGGTGCGGCCAAGGGTGAGGCCCTGGTCACCGATCTGCGTGGTCGCGGCGATCGCGACTTCGTCGATCTTGGCGGGGTCGAGGTCCGGGTTGCGGCGCAGCAGCTCCCGGATCGCCTTCACGACGAGATCATCGGCCCGGGTCTCGTGGTAAATGCCCTTCGGGCCCGCCTTGCCGAACGGGGTGCGGACGCCGTCGACGAAGACGACGTCCCTGACGGTACGAGGCACGATGGCTCTCCTCCAGGGTGCGGGGTGGCACTGCTGCGGGCACGCGCCTAAGCGCGCGCTTCCTCCGCTCATGCTACTTGCGGGTAACCACCCTGCCCACCCCCTGCGCCGGGAGCGGCGAACGTCACACGAGGTTCGGGGCGGGGTGCGCCTGCGGAGGGCTGTTCCCCACCCCGCCCCTTCCCGAGCCGGGGCTCCGCCCCAGACCCCGCGCCTCAGTCGCCGGCGGGGCTGATTGTGTGGCTGGGCCGCATGTTCAGCCCGTCCGGCGCTTGAGGACATGCGACCGAAGGTCGCATACGGGGTCTGGGGGCTTGCCCCCAGTTCGGGAAGGGGCGGGGTGGGGAAGAACAAGCCCGCCGCAGGCGTCAGGCCGAGGCCGTCAGCGCGCGCGTGAGGAGCGGCGCCACCTGCTCGATCTGCCAGCGGCGCGCGCCGTACGAGGCCAGGGCCTCTGCCACGGCGTCCTCGCCGATTTCCGCCGGCGGCTCCCAGCAGACCCGCCGCACCGTGTCCGGCGTGATCAGGTTCTCCTGCGGCAGGTTGAGCTCCTCCGCGAGTGCGGAGACCGCGGCGCGTGCCGCGGAGAGCCGGGCCGCGGCCGCCGGGTCCTTGTCCGCCCAGGAACGGGGCGGCGGCGGACCGTTCAGCGGCTGGCCGGGCTGCGGCAGCTCGGCGTCGGGGAGCACCTTGGCCCGGTCCACGGCCGCCTGCCACTGCTCCAGCTGACGCCGTCCCATTCGGTGGCCGAAGCCGGGCAGTGCGGTCAGCGTCTGGAGGTTCGCCGGCACCGCGAGCGCCGCCTCGACGATCGCGGAGTCGCTCAGCACCTTGCCCGGCGACACATCGCGTCGCTGGGCGACCTTGTCGCGGGCCGTCCACAGCTCCCGTACGACGGCCATCTGACGGCGGCGGCGCACCTTGTGCATCCCGGACGTACGACGCCAGGGGTCCTTGCGCGGCGGGGCCGGCGGTGCCGCGGCGATCGCGTCGAACTCCTGGCGGGCCCACTCCAGCTTGCCCTGCCGGTCCAGCTCCTTCTCCAGCGCGTCGCGCAGATCCACCAGCAGCTCCACATCGAGCGCGGCGTAGCGCAGCCAGGGCTCGGGCAGCGGGCGGGTTGACCAGTCGACGGCCGAGTGGCCCTTCTCCAGGGCGTAGCCGAGTACGGACTCGACCATCGCGCCGAGCCCGACCCGCGGGAAGCCCGCAAGCCGCCCGGCCAGCTCGGTGTCGAAGAGCCGGGTCGGGATCATGCCTATTTCGCGCAGGCACGGGAGGTCCTGGGTTGCCGCGTGCAGGATCCACTCAGCACCGGCGAGCACCTCGTCGAGCCCCGAGAGGTCGGGACAGCCCACGGGGTCGATCAGCGCGGTGCCCGCGCCCTCCCGCCGCAGCTGTACGAGATAGGCCCGCTGGCCGTACCGGTAGCCGGACGCGCGCTCGGCGTCGACGGCGACGGGGCCGGTACCCCTGGCGAAGGCGTCGATCACTGCGGCGAGGGCATCGTCGGTGGCCACCACCGGTGGAATGCCTTCACGGGGCTCCAGCAAGGGAATCGGCGCCGGTTCGACGTCGTCCGGGGGAGCGCCCCCGGTGGTTCGCAGTGCTGTCTCTGCTGCGGTCTCTTGGGCGTCGGTCACGTGTCAAGGGTATCCGTCAACGGACGGCGCCCGTCGACGGAACGTTCCGTCGACGGGCGTGAAGAAATGTAGAGCGGTCAGTGGATGATCCCGGTGCGCAGAGCGACGGCCACCATTCCGGCTCGGTCGCCGGTGCCGAGCTTGCGTGCGATGCGGGCCAAGTGGCTTTTGACGGTCAGTGCGGACAGGCCCATCGAGACGCCGATCGCCTTGTTGGACTGGCCCTCGGCGACCAGGCGGAGCACCTCGACCTCGCGGCCGGAGAGCTCGCGGTAGCCGCCCGGGTGGCTCGGGGCACCCGGGGGGCGGCGGTGCATCCGGTTGGCCGCGGCGCCGATGGGGGCGGCCCCGGGGCGGGTCGGGTGCCCGATGTTCGTACGCGTACCGGTGACGACATAGCCCTTGACGCCGCCCGCGAGGGCGTTTCGCACGGCGCCGATGTCGTCGGCGGCGGAGAGGGCCAGGCCGTTGGGCCAGCCCGCGGCTCGGGTCTCGGACAGCAGGGTCAGCCCGGAACCGTCGGGCAGGTGGACGTCGGCCACGCAGATGTCGCGCGGGTTGCCGACGCGGGGGCGGGCCTCCGCGATGGACGACGCCTCGATCACGTCACGCACTCCGAGGGCCCACAGGTGGCGGGTGACGGTGGAGCGGACGCGCGGGTCGGCCACGACGACCATGGCCGTCGGTTTGTTCGGGCGGTAGGCGACCAGGCTTGCGGGCTGCTCGAGAAGAACGGACACCAGGCCTCCTGGGAAGGTGCGGGACGGAGCCGGCTCGGGGAGGAAGCCGGGGCGAACCGTGCTTGAAGGGTCACGAACCTCTTCGGCACCAAACCCGCCCGCCTTTAGAGAATGATCACGATTTGGTGAGTAACAATTGGGGCAATTCGGACGCGTGATCGATCATCCTACGAGCGAGCCCGTCCCGGATCACGAAGCACGCACGCATCACGAGCATCCCGGGCATCGAGTTGCGACTGCCGAACTGTGACTGCCGAGCTGTGACCACCGGGCTCAGTTCCCGGGCACAGTCTCCCGGGCCGCGACCCGGGTACGGACTACGGCTGCTGCGGACCGCGCCGCTGTGGCAACGACACCACGCCCGTCGCCGAGTCCGCCGTACCGGCCGACGACGGCGGCAGCCCGGCGACCTGACAGAGCAGATCGCACCAGGCCGCGAAGTGTGCCGCCGAGTCCGGGACTCCGCCGACACCCTCCCGCGGCGTCCACGAGGCCCGGATCTCGATCTGCGTCACCGGCTGTCGCTCGGAGAGTCCACCGAAATAGTGAGACCCCGCGCGGGTGACGGTCCCGCTCGGCTCCCCGTACGACAGACCGCGTGCCTCCAGAGCGCCCGTCAGCCACGACCAGCAGACCTCGGGCAGCAGCGGATCGGCCGCCATCTCCGGCTCCAGTTCGGCGCGTACGAGTGTCACCAGCCGGAAGGTGCCCTGCCAGGCGTCATGGCCGGCCGGATCGTGCAGCAGGACGAGCCGTCCGTCCGCCAGGTCGTCGTCGCCGTCGACGACGGCGGCCTCCAGGGCGTACGCATGCGGGGCGAGGCGCTGCGGCGGGCGCGTCGGGTCCACCTCGATCTCGGGTCGCAGCCGCGCGGCCCGCAGCGCGTCGACCGCCTGTCGGAACACGCGCGGGACGGCATTCCCCTCCGCGCTGTCCGGATCGTCAGCGCCGTTGGAATGATCGGAAAAATGTCCCTGAGCCGCAGCCATGCGGGGAAGAGTAGGCGGAACGGGGGCTTCGCGCAGGGAGGGACACCCGGCCCGGGGCGGCCACTTCAGGTGTACGTGCGAAGATTCTGGGCGTGAGTGCCAATGACAGCCCCTCGGGCATGCCGACCAAGACGTACGACTCCGCTTTCCTGAAGGCGTGCCGGCGTGAGCCGGTGCCGCACACACCGGTCTGGTTCATGAGGCAGGCGGGGCGCTCACTGCCCGAGTACCTCAAGGTGCGCGAGGGCACTCAGATGCTCGAGTCGTGCATGCAGCCCGAGCTGGTCACCGAGATCACGCTCCAGCCGGTGCGCCGGCACAAGGTTGACGCCGCGATCTACTTCAGCGACATCGTCGTACCGCTCAAGGCCATCGGCATCGACCTCGACATCAAGCCGGGCGTCGGCCCGGTCGTCGCCGAACCGATCCGCACCCGCGCGGACCTGGCGCGGCTTCGCGACCTCACGCCGGAGGACGTCTGGTACGTCACCGAGGCGATCGGGATGCTCACCGGCGAGCTCGGCCCGACTCCGCTCATCGGTTTCGCCGGTGCGCCCTTCACCCTCGCCAGCTACCTCGTCGAGGGCGGTCCCTCGCGCAACCACGAGCACACCAAGGCGCTGATGTACGGCGACCCGCAGTTGTGGGCCGATCTGCTGGACCGCCTCGCCGAGATCACCTCCGCCTTCCTCAAGGTGCAGATCGAGGCGGGCGCGAGCGCCGTGCAGCTCTTCGACTCATGGGTGGGCGCGCTGGCCCCCGCCGACTACCGGCGCTCGGTGATGCCGGCCTCGGCCAAGGTCTTCGACGCGGTGGCCTCGTACGGCGTCCCGCGCATCCACTTCGGCGTCGGCACCGGCGAACTCCTCGGCCTGATGGGCGAGGCGGGCGCGGATGTCGTCGGCGTCGACTGGCGGGTCCCGCTGGACGAGGCGGCCCGCCGGGTCGGCCCGGGCAGGGCGCTCCAGGGCAACCTCGACCCGGCGGTCCTCTTCTCCACGCAGGAGGCGGTGGAGACGAAGACCCGCGAGGTCCTGGACGCGGCGGCGGGCCTTGAGGGGCATGTCTTCAACCTGGGCCACGGTGTGCTGCCGACGACGGACCCGGACGCGCTGACGCGCCTCGTGGAGTACGTGCACACGCAGACCGAGCGCTAGACCCGGGGGATCAGACCACGTGACACAGGACGCCCCGACGCTTGCCCTGCCCCGCCTGGGGCAGGGACCGGCGCCGACGCACATATCCATGCCCGCGCCCAGGCGCGGGCGAATAGCGGCACTGGACGGCCTGCGACTGCTCGCCGCGCTGATGGTGGTGGCCTACCACTACCTGGCGCGCGGCGAGGGCTGGTCGGCATCCGGGCAAGCCAAGTTCCCCACCGCCTTCCCCTTCGCCGCGTACGGCTGGCTGGGCGTGGAGCTCTTCTTCCTCATCAGCGGCTTCGTCATCTGTATGAGCTGCTGGGGCCGGTCGGTGGGAGACTTCTTCGTCTCCCGCGTGACCCGCCTCTACCCGGCCTATTGGTTCGCCGTACTCGCCACCACGGCGGTGCTGCTGCTCATACCCGGCGGCCAGAAGCCGCTGCCGTGGCCGGACGTCCTGACGAACCTGACCATGCTTCAGGAGCCGCTCGGGGTCCGCATGGTCGACGGCGTGTACTGGACCCTCTTCGCCGAACTCCGCTTCTATCTGCTGTTCGCGGTCGTGGCCTGGTGGGGTCTGACCTACCGGCGAGTCCTTGTCTTCTGCTGCGTGTGGGCGGTGGCGGGGATGGCCTTCAGTAAGTTCGGCGACGATGCCTTCCGGTTGATGGTCATGCCGAACCACTGCTGGTACTTCATCGCCGGAATGGCGTTCTACCTCATGTACCGGTTCCGGCCGACGCTGCTGCTCACAGGCATCGTCCTGGTGTGCTTCGGGGCGGCTGTGCCCGCCGCGCGCACCACCTGGAGCCGCACGCTCGGCTACTTCGACCACCCCATTCCCTTCTGGCCGGTCATGGCGGTCATGGCGACATGCTTCGGGGTAATGGGCCTGGTCGCGGCCGGAAAGCTGTCGTGGATGAACTGGCGATGGCTGCCCTACGCGGGCGCTGCCACGTACCCGCTTTATCTGCTGCACCAGAACATCGGCTGGGAACTCATCAGGGTGCTCGAGCCTCGCGTACCGGCGTATGCGCTCGTCGGCCTGCTGGTCGGCGGAATGCTGCTGGCAGCCTGGCTGGTGCACCGGCTGATAGAGCGACCGCTGGCCCGGCCGCTGCGGCGCCGGCTCGACAGGGCGCTCGCCGACGCGAGGGACCTCGGCGAAAGCCACCCGCCGGCCTCCCGCTGAGCCTTGCCCCGCCCGACTCCAGTCCACGCGGGCGGGCCGCTGCCTCGGGTCCCGGCTTTTCGGATTCCTCAGGTCCCGGCCTTGCGGACTGCGGACACCGCCTTGCGCGCCGCCACCAGGACCGGGTCCCAGACCGGGGAGAACGGCGGGGCGTAGCCGAGGTCCAGGGACATCATCCGTTCCACCGTCATTCCGGCGGTCAGTGCCACCGCCGCGATGTCCACGCGCTTTGCCGCGCCCTCGCCGCCGACGATCTGGACGCCGAGCAGCCGGCCCGTACGGCGTTCCGCGAGCATCTTCACCGTCATCACGGTGGCGCCGGGGTAGTAGCCGGCGCTGTTCGTCGACTCGATCGTGGTGGTGACGTACTGCAGGCCCACGGCGCGGGCGTCCTTCTCGCGCAGGCCGGTGCGCGCGATCTCCAGGTCGCAGACCTTGCTGACGGCTGTGCCGACGACGCCCGGGAACGTTCCGTAATCCCCGCCCACGTTGGAGCCAATGATCTGGCCGTGCTTGTTCGCGTGCGTGCCCAGTGCGATATGGCGTTCGCGGCCCGAGACCAGGTCGAGGACCTCGACACAGTCGCCGCCCGCCCAGATGTTCTCGTGGCCGCGCACCCGCATCGCCGGATCGGTGAGCAGACCGCCGTACACGCCGAGCGGCAGGCCGGCGGCGCGGGCGAGCATTGTCTCCGGCTCGACTCCGATGCCGAGAACCACCACATCCGCCGGGTACGAGGCGGACTCCGTGGCGACCGCCGACACCCGGCCGTCCTGGCCCGTGAGGACCTTGGTGACCGCCGCGTCCGTCACCGTCGTGATGCCCAGACCGTCCATCGCCTTGTGGACCAGGCGGCCCATGTCCGGGTCGAGCGTGGCCATCGGCTGCTCGCCGCGGTTAAGAACGGTCACCTCGTAACCGCGTTTCAGCAGCGCCTCCGCCATCTCGACGCCGATGTAGCCGGCACCCACGACGACCGCGCGCCGGCCGCTCGTAGCGGCGAGAGTGTCCAGCAGGGCCTGGCCGTCGTCGAGGGTCTGCACCCCGTGGACGCCCGGTGCGTCGATGCCCGGCAGCGCGGGGCGGGTCGGACGCGCGCCGGTCGCGATGACCAGCTTGTCGAAGCCCGTCCAGGAATCGGTGCCCGCTTCGAGGTCGCGGGTGCGCACGCGCTGTCCGGCGACGTCGATCTCCGTCACCTCCGTACGCATCCGCAGATCGATTCCGCGCTCGCGGTGCTCGGCAGGCGTACGGGCGATCAGATCGTCGCGCTCCGGCACATCACCGCCGACCCAGTAGGGGATCCCGCACGCCGAGTATGAGCTGAAGTGCCCGCGCTCGAACGCGACGATCTCCAGCTCCTGCGGGCCCTTGAGCCTGCGTGCCTGCGATGCGGCGGACATACCTGCCGCATCGCCCCCGATGACCACCAGCCGCTCCGTTGTCATGGAGAACACGCTACGGGGGAGCGGCGGTTCAGTCCTGGCCGGGCCCGTGCACGGGCAGGGGGGCCGGCTGTGCGGTCTCCGGCGCGGGGCGCTTCGGCAGACGGGGCCGTATCGCCCAACGCCACAGGGCGTACAGCAGCGCGAACGCCGCGGCCCATGGAGCGACCGCCGCGATCGCGATCGCGATCCATAGCGCTGCCGTCACCAGCGCGTGCCAGCCGCCGCCGAGCGCGTCGAGGAAGCCGGGGCCGTCGTCCTCCACCTGCTGCCCCTTGTCCTCGTTCTCGGAGAGAGACAGGGTGATGGTGGCCAGCGTCGTACGGTCCTTGAGCGCGGCCTGCTGGGCGAGCAGCGACTCCAACTCCGCCTGTCGGCTGCTCAGTTGCCCCTCCAGCGTGACCACGTCGCTGAGCTTGGTGGCCCGGTCCATCAGCGCACGTACGCGGTTAACGCTGGCCCGCTGCGTCGCTGTACGGCTCTCCACGTCCACGACCTGGTCGGTCACGTCCTTGGCGTCGGCCTTGCGGGAGAGCAGCTTTCCGGCACCGGCCAGCTCGGCGAGGACCGCGTCGTACTTCTCCTGCGGGACGCGCAGGACGACGCGCGACGTCACATGGGTGTCGTCGATCCGTTCGGTGCTCTCGTTGGCGATATGGCCGCCGGCGTTCAGGGCCGTCCTGCGGGCGGCGGCGAGCGCCTTCGGGGCGTCCTTGACCTCCACGTCGAGCTCGGCCGTGCGGATGATGTGGGACGGAGCCAGGGAGACCGGCTGCTTCGGTGGCGTCCGCCGGGCGCCGGAAGCCGACTCGTCGGCCTGGTAGCCGCCGCCCTTCGCGCCCTGGGCCGCGGGCTTCGCGGCCTTGTTGTCCTGGGTGGATCCGGCATCGGCCCCACTGCACCCCGCGAGGGCGAGTGAAGCGGTGAGAAACAGTGCCGCGACCGTACGACGTGCACGCATGCAAGCCCCCCGGGACAGATGCTGAGTGTTGCCGGTTCGACGTTCGAGGCCGTGCCGGAGGTTGCCCCTTTCCGGTCCCGAAGCGGTCACGGTCAGGACTCGTTACGGGTCTGAGAGAGTTGATCCATGAACGCGGACACACGTACGGGTCATGTCGTCGTCATCGGAGGCGGCATCGCCGGTCTCGCGGCCGCGCACCGGCTGATCGCCTCCGGTGTGCGCGTCACCCTCCTCGAGGCCACCGACCGGCTGGGCGGCAAGCTGCAGGCCGGCGAGATCGAGGGCGCCCCCGTCGACCTCGGTGCCGAGTCGATGCTCGCCCGCCGCCCCGAAGCGGTCGAACTGGCCCGCGCCGTCGGTCTCGCCGACCGGCTCCGGCCGCCGGCCACCGCCTCCGCCTTCGTGTGGACACGGGACGCGCTGCGCCCGATGCCCAAGGGCCATGTGATGGGCGTGCCGAGCGACCCGGCGGCACTCGCGGGACTGCTCTCCGCCGAGGGCATCGCCCGTATCGAGCACGAACGCGACCTCGCACCCGTCGAGCTCGGTGATGATGTCGCCGTCGGCGCGTACGTAGCCGAACGCCTCGGCCGGGAGGTCGTCGACCGGCTGGTGGAACCGCTGCTCGGCGGGGTGTACGCGGGGGACGCGTACCGCATCTCGATGCGCGCCGCCGTCCCTCAGCTCTTCGAAGCGGCGAAGACCCACGACTCGCTGCTCGCCGCCGTACGGGACATCCAGGCGAAGGCCGCGCGGCAGCAGTCCGCCGGCCCGGTGTTCATGGGCATCGAAGGCGGCGTGGGGCAGCTGCCGGCCTCCGTCGCCGACGCCGTACGCGCGCAGGGCGGCGAGATCTTCATGGAGACGCCCGTCCTCGGTATGACCCGCAGTGCCGAAGGCTGGCAGATCCGCACCGACCAGCGCGTCATCGCCGCCGACGGCGTGGTGCTCGCGGCCCCCGCCTGGTCCTCGGCCGCGCTGCTGGCCGCCGAGTCACCGGCGGCCGCCGCGGAGCTCGGCCGGATCGAGTACGCCTCCATGGCCCTGGTCACCATGGCCTTCCGCCGCGCGGACCTGGCCGGGATGCCGCAGGGCAGCGGTTTCCTGGTGCCGCCCGTCGACGGCCGCACCATCAAGGCGTCAACCTTCTCCACCCGCAAGTGGGGCTGGGTCGACGAGGGTTCCGCCGACCTGTTCGTGCTGCGCACCTCCATCGGCCGGTACGGCGAGGAGGAGCATCTGCACCGCGAGGACGCCGAGCTCGTCGGCGTATCGCTGCGCGACCTCGGTGAGGCGACCGGACTCACGGCCCGGCCCGTGGCCACCGAGGTGACCCGGTGGATCGACGGACTGCCGCAGTACCCGGTCGGGCATCTCGCGCGCGTCGCCCGGATCCGCGACGAGGTCGCCAAGCTGCCGGGCCTCAGGGTCTGCGGCGCGGCGTACGACGGCGTCGGCATCCCCGCCTGCATCGCCGGCGCACAGCGCGCGGCCGACGAGATCATCGCCACGTCCACCCTGGTGCGGGGCACTGGGGACGACGCGGGAGAATAGCCTCATGACTGCACCGGAAAAGATTCCCAACGCGGGGAAGAAGGCGAAGGACCTCAACGAGGTCGTCCGCTACACCCTGTGGTCCGTCTTCAAGCTGCGCGATTTCCTCCCCGAGAATCGCGCCGGCTACGCCGACGAGGTCCAGGAGCTGTTCGACCAGCTCGCCGCGAAGGACATCACCGTGCGTGGCACGTACGACGTGTCCGGTCTGCGTGCCGACGCGGACGTCATGATCTGGTGGCACGCGGAGACCGCGGACGAGCTCCAGGAGGCGTACAACCTCTTCCGGCGCACCAAGCTGGGCCGCGCGCTCGAGCCGGTCTGGTCGAACATGGCACTGCACCGCCCCGCCGAGTTCAACAAGTCGCACATCCCGGCCTTCCTGGCGGACGAGACGCCGCGCGACTACGTCAGCGTCTACCCCTTCGTGCGCTCCTACGACTGGTACCTGCTGCCGGACGAGGACCGTCGCAGGATGCTCGCCGACCACGGCAAGATGGCCCGCGGCTACCCCGACGTGCGCGCCAACACGGTCGCGTCGTTCTCGCTCGGTGACTACGAGTGGATCCTGGCCTTCGAGGCCGACGAGCTGTACCGCATCGTCGACCTGATGCGTCATCTGCGCGCCTCCGAGGCCCGGATGCACGTCCGCGAAGAGGTGCCGTTCTACACCGGCCGCCGCAAGTCCGTCGCCGAGCTGGTGGCCGGACTCGCCTGAAAGACATGGTGGCCGGGCCCGCACGGAGCGGGCCCGGCCATCCCCGACCCGGAAGATCAGACGGCATGCGGCAGCCTGGGGCTCGCCGCCCTGCGGTCCAGCGACACCGGGTCCGGCTCCGGGTGCGGCGCGCACGAGGCGCGCCGCACCGGCGTCCTCCCGTGCAGCAGGTAGTCCTCCAGATAGCCGTTGACGCACTTGTTGTCGCCGCCGCCGATGCCGTGCGTACCGGCCTTCTCCTCCGTGATCAGCACCGAACCCTTCAGCCGCCGCGCCAGCTCAAGCGCCCCCTTGTACGGCGTCGCCGCGTCCCGCTGCGCCGCCAGGATCAGCACCGGAGGCAGCGCACCGCGCTGCGTGCGCACCTCCAGCGGCTGCTGCCGCGGAGCCGGCCAGAAGGCGCACGGCAGATTCATCCAGGCGTTGTCCCAGGTCTCGAAGGGTGCCTTGCGCGCCAGCGCGCTGTTGTCGCGGTCCCACACCTTCCACTCCGTCGGCCACGGAGCGTCGTTGCACTCGACGGCGGTGTAGACGGCTTGGCCGTTCTCCGCCTCCCGCGCCTCGGCCGCCTCCGGCGCCGCCTGGGCGATCAGCGGCTTCGCATTGCCCTTCAGATACTCGGACAGGGCGCCGGCGCGCCGCGTCCAGTAGCCGTCGTAGTAGCCGACCGCCAGGAACGCCGCGTGCAGTTCGCCGGGGCCGACCTTGCCGCCCGCCGGCTTTTCGGCCAGCCGGGCACGCACCCGCTCGTAACTGCGCGCCACCGCCTCGGGTGTGGCGCCCAGGTGGTACGTCTTGTCGTGCTTGGCGACCCAGACGCGGAAGTCCGCCCAGCGGCTCTCGAAAGCGAACGACTGGTCGAGGTTGTTGCGGTACCAGATCTGCTCCGTGGCCGGGTTGACCGCCGAGTCGAAGACCATGCGGCGCACATGGGACGGGAAGAGGGTCGCGTACAGGGCGCCGAAGTAGGTGCCGTACGAGGCGCCCATGAAGGTCAGCTTCTGCTCCCCGAGCGCCGCCCGCAGCACCTCCAGGTCACGGGCGTTGTTGAGCGAGGTGTAGTGGCGCAGCGCCTGTCCCGCGTTGCGCGCGCAGCCCTGCGCGTACGCCTTCGCCTGCGCGATCCGCTCCTGCTTGTACGAGGGGGAGGGCTGGACCGGTGCCGGGGTCGGCGCCTTGAGGAAGTCGGCCGGGGCCATGCAGGAGAGCGGCGCGGAGCGGCCGACACCGCGCGGGGAGTAGCCGACGATGTCGTAGGCGCGGGCGATGCCCTTCCACTCGGGGAGCGCGGCGGCCATCGGGAAGTACATGCTGGAGGCGCCGGGACCGCCGGGGTTGTAGATGAACGCGCCCTGGTACTCGGCCGGCTTGCCGGTCGCCTTCCCGCGGCTGACCGTCAGCTCGATCTGCCGGCCGGCGGGTTCGGCGTAGTCGAGCGGGACCTTCACCGTGCCGCACTGGATCGAATCGGGCAGCATCTCGGCTTCGGGGCAGCGTCCGAAGGCGATGCCCGCCGCGGCGGCACGCGCGGCCGCGACGGCCGTGCCGTGCGACGCGGCGGAAGCGGTGGTGGCACCGCCGGCCGGAGCGACGACGAGAGCGGACAGAACCAAGGAACCGAGGCTTGTCACGGCCCCGTACTTCGCAACTGCTCTCATCGCGTTCCTTTCGCGTGCACGGCGGCCGGCGGCCACGGGACGAAAGGGATCCTTGGCGGGACGATTAACGATGTAAAGCACCGATGTCCGGTGTCGGGGTCAATGACTCCGATGCGCCGTACGGCCGCCGGTGAGCGCCGCACGCAGGACCGGATCGTCGACGGCGCCGACACCGCGGACGGCGACTGCGGTCAGGAACGCGCGCTCGTCGCCGCCACTCCTGGGGGAGAGCGAGCCGAGCAGTCGCTGACCGGCGGGCGAGGCCCAGCGGGTGTACGGATGCACCTCGACCCGCGCAATGGCGAGACAGCCGAGAGTGAGCAGCAGGGGCAGCGCGAACCAGGCGAGGACCGGGGCGTCGGCGCCCTGCTCCTGAGGAAGCAGCAGCGTGGCGGCCGCCAGCGCCACGGTGAGTACGGTGGCGCCCTGCACACCGCGCACGGCGGAGGCGACGTGCGACCTGACGTTGTCGGGAACCGCGAGGCCGGCGCTGACGAGGCGGTCGGCCAGCGCCCGTACCGCGTCCGCGGCGGACGCAGCGGCTCGTACCGCCGCTGTCCGGGCCTGCCCCGCCGGCCCTATCGCTCCGATGACCGAGCGCTCCAGATCGTCCTCGCACTCCGGGTCGACGACCGTGGCCCAGCCGGTGTGCGCGAGCAGCAGCCTGCGGCGGCGGTGCATGGAGACGAGGGTGAGATCGGTGACCCGGTGCGGGCCGCCGGCCAGGAACGCGGCCTCGTACAGAGTCAGCGCCTGCTTCCGGCCGGGGCTCTCGGCGGCGGGGCGAGCGGCTTCTACGGCAGCGAGACAGAGCCGGGCGCAGCTGGTGCCCGCCGCGGCCCATGCGACCAGCACGAAGAGGACCGAGAACATGGCCGAGTTCTACGCGAGTTGTCCTCCGGTCCGCCATGGGCTGTTCACCATGTGGACCGGGAGTTATTCGTTCGTGACGGTGGGGCGTGGGCGGGAGACCGGGGGCGGCAGCGGGAAGAACGGGGTCGGTGTCGGCGTGGCGGGGCCGGCCGGCGGCGGTGTCGCGCCGCGGACGGGCGGTGGCGGCCCGGTGGGGCTCGCGGTCGTCGTGGCGGCGTCGTCGGCGGCGATGGCGTCGTAGTCGACGAGGCCGGTTGCCTCAAGGACGTTGATGTGGTCGAGGACGGTGGTGTTGGCGTCGTCGGCCAGTGCGCGCACGAGTGTGTTGCGGGTGCTGTTGCGGATGTCGGCGACGAGGGAGAAGACCTTGCCGTGGGCCCGGCGCAGGATGTTCGCGAACTTGGTCTCGTACTCCTGGCCGCGCGCTTCGCTGAACTCCTGCAGCCAGCCCCGCTGCTGGGCCGTCGGCTGGCTGGGCAGCTCCATGGTGAGCCGCGCCGCGACCTCGCGGACGCGGGCGTCGAGATAGGTGTGGCCCTCGACGAGATGCTCGCCGGCCACTCTGACCGCAACGGTCGGGGCGCGGCCGACGGCCTGCTGGCCTGCGGGGAGTTCCCACAGGCCGGCAAGTCTGACGCGGACGATGAAGTCCCGGTCGGCGGCGGAGAGCGGACCCCAGCGGGTGGGGACGGAACCTGCCCGGAGATTGGCGAGGCCGGTTCCGGAGCGGTCGTCGTACGACCAGATCGGGAAGAGAAGCGCGGCGATGGTCGCCGTCAGAGCGACGACGATCAGGCCGGTGCCGGTGAGGGAACGCATGCTGCCTCCTGCGTGCGGTCCAGCACGCTAGTCGGCTCGGGCGTGATCCCGTGGGCTGTTGGGTGAAGTAGGAGACATGAAGTACGTGAGGTGACGTACGAGCCAGGGGTCGGTGCGGGTCAGGAACTGCTGCTGCCACCGCAGCTCGAGCCCCCGGACGAACCGCCGCAGCTGGAACCGCCCGAGGAACCGCCGCAGCTGGAACCCCCGGACGAACCGCCGCAGGCGGAGCCGGATCCGCCACCGCAGCTCGAACCGCCACCGGAGGAGCCTCCGCAACTGGAGCTGCCACAACCGGAACCCGGGCTCGATCCGGCGCACCACACGGCCACCGAGTCCGGGTACGAGGTGGACGAGTGGTTCGACGCCGAGTGGCCTCCTCGGACGCCTGCGGTGACCCGCGCCGCCGCGGTCAACTGGGCCTGGAGCGCGGGATCCGGCACGGCACGCAGGCCGTGGAGCGCGACCAGATGAGCCGGTGAGTACGCCTGGGCGTACTGAACACGGTACGAGCGGAGCGCGTCCCGCCCGGCCGTACTGATCCGGCGCCGGGCGCGGCCCGCCATGATGAAGCCGATCACGATGCCCGCGATCAGGGCCGGCAGGACCAACGCGATGAACGGTGGCCCGGAGTCGACCGATTCGTCCGCGAGGAAGCTGACAACGGTGAGGGCGAACGCGAGCGGCAGGGCCAGCACGCACAGGATGCCCTGGGTGAGACCCCACACGGCCGGAACCCGGTTCTGCCCGGGCGGCACCATCAGCCCGCGTGCGGCGAGGCCGTCGCCGATCGCCTGCACGCCGGGGCTGCGCATCGCGGCGATCCGGAGTGTGTGCAGCGCGCCGGTCGGGGCGACGGCGAGTTCGTCGAGTACCGCGCGCTCGACCGGGTCGTGGGCGACCGGATTCCGTACGGCGACGATGCCCGGGCCGCCGATGGCGAGCCGGCCGTCCGCGTGCAGGGCGGCGAGCGCGGCGTCCACCACCCGGGCGGGGCCGCCGCTGAGGAAGGCGGCCTCGTAGACGTCGTGGATACCGCCGCCGGCCGGGTGGCGGCGCTGGGCGGCGGACACCCGGATGATCAGCGCGACGGAGGAGGCGCCGACGGCGAGATAGACCAACACAGCGAGCAGGGTCATTCCGCTCACCTCCTGACAAGAGCGGCACGGGCCGCGCGTACGAGACGGGTCGAGCGGCGCGGCGGATGCGGCGCGACGCGCTCCTCCCACCAGCGGGTCAGCAGGCGCCGGGCGTTGTCGTCCGCGGGCCGCCCGGCGACGAGGAGCTGCTCGGCGAAGTCGAGCGCGTCGCGGCGGTACCCGGCGCGCATGGGGCGGGACTTGGCGTACGCGAGAAACGCGGCGCGATAGCCCGCGCCGAGTATCTCCGGCAGCTCGGGCGCGACCTTGGCGACGACATCGGCCCGCTTGGCGGCGAGGGCACGGCTCTGCACGCGCAGGCGCCGGGAGTCGAAGCCTTCGGGGGCGGGGGTGCCGGCGACGAGTGCGGAGAGGAGGGCGGCCTGGTCGAGGGCGACGCGCTCTCGTGGGGCAGGAGAGTCCCCCCGACCCGTCTCGACCCGGCCGCAGGCCGGCCCCTCGTGGGCGCGGGCTTCCCCGCGCGGGCCGGAAGCCGTCGAGCGCCCCCCGTGCGGGCCCGGGGACGCGGCCGCCGCCAACGTTGCGCGGATCGTCGTCAGTTCCGCCGAGAGCTCGGCCGCGGGCGGGAAGTCGTCGTCCCGCTCCAGCAGTACGCCCGGCGGGGACACCCGGGAGCGGAGCTCCGTCAGGACGTCCAGGACCGGCTGGGTCACCGGATGGGCGTGGGTGTCGTGCCAGACACCGTCGCGTTCGATGCCGCCCGCGACATGGACGTACGCGATCGCCTCGACCGGGAGTTCGTCCAGCGCCGCCGACGGGTCCTCGCCCCGGTTGACGTGGTTCGTGTGGAGGTTGGCCACGTCGATCAGCAGGCGTACGCCCGTGCGCTCGACCAGTTCCGCGAGGAACTGGCCCTCGGTGAGCTCCTCGTCCGGCCAGGAGATCAGTGCCGCGATGTTCTCCAGAGCCAGCGGCACCGGCAGCGCGTCCTGCGCGATACGGACGTTCTCGCAGAGCACCTTCAGCGCGTCCCAGGTGCGCGGCACCGGCAGCAGATGGCCCGCTTCCAGCTGCGGCGAGGCAGTGAGCACGCCACCGGCCCGTACGAAGGCGATGTGCTCCGTGACCAGGGGCGCGCCGAGCGCCGTCGCCCGCTCCGCCAGGTCGGCGAGCCGCTGCTCGGACGGGCGGTCCGCGCCCCCGAGGCCCAGCGAGACGCCGTGCGGGATGACCTTGACGCCGCGCGAGCGCAGGCGGGTCAAGGCGGCGGGCAGATGGCCCGGGCAGATGTTCTCCGCGACAACCTCGACCCAGTCGACGCCTGGCAGTTCCTCCACCGCGTCCGCGATCTCCGGGCGCCAGCCGATGCCTATACCGAGTTCCATGAGTCCCCTCCCCCGTGCCGTGTGACGGTGCGTGCAGGGCCTATGGCCCCGCCGGACGGCGGTGAATCCGGAGGAGGGGACGTTCAGAGGTTGATTTGAGGTTCCGGCGGACCGGAGTTACCGACGGGTCACGGACGGTTGGTGTTGATCGCTGTCGGTGCTCCCGGCTGGGTGGACGGACGCGAGGTGAAGGACTGGTCCCCGCTCGGCGACACGGGTGCCGGCTGCGGCGGCAGGTTGCCGTTCGGCGGCGGCGGACCTGTCGGGCTGGCCGTCGCCTTGCCGGCCGCCTCGTTGGCGATGGCGTCGAAGTCGACGAATCCGGTCCCCTCCAGCATGGTGATGTGGTCCAGGACCGTCTGGTTCGCGTCGGTCGCCAGCTGCCGGATCAGGGTGTTCCGGGTGGTGTGCCGGACCTGGGCGATCAGTGCGAAGACCTTGCCGTGCGCGTTGCGCAGCAGGTTCGCGAACTTCCGCTCGTACTCCTCGCCGCTTGCCGCCGACAGCTCCTGCAGCCAGCCCTGCTGCTGCTCGTTCGGCTGGTTCGGCAGTTCGATGCTGAGCTTCGCCGCGACGTCGCGCGCCCGCTTGTCGAGGTCGGTGTGGCCGACGATGAGGTGGTCGCCCGCGTCCTTGATCGCCTTGGTCGGGGCGCGTTCGATCGCCTGCTGTCCTGCGGGCAGCTCCCAGAGTCCGGCCAGCCGGACCTTCACCAGGAAGTCCCGGTCCGTGGCCGTGAGTGGTCCCCACTGGGTCGACACGGCCGCGGCGTTGAGATTGTCCTGGCCGGTGCCGGAACGGTCCGCGTACGACCACACGGGGAACGCCAGCGCGCCTACCGTGGCGACCAGGGCCGCGATGATGAGTGCTGTCCCGTTGATGCGCCGCAACAAAGTGCCTCCAGAGCCGATACGTTCCACGGCAGATCAACCGCCGGCTGAAACAGCGTTCAACCTACTTGGCGGTACTCATAGGTACGTAACGAGGGGCTCCAGTGTTCAGCCGCGCAGCGACGGATGATCCGCGACCACCGTGCAGGAGCCCGGAGCGATCTCGGTGAAGCCCGCGTCGCGCACCACCGGCAGGCCGCTGACCGTGAGTTTCCGCCAGTGCGCGGGCTCCGCGGTGCGCACCGAGAGCGGGAAGCCGGCCTCGCGCCACGCCTTGCGGTCCGCCTCCGACAGCTCCCACCAGGCGAGTTGGGCACCGTGGCCGGCCTGCGCCATCGCCTTGCCCGCCGACATGTCCAGATCCGGGCTCAGCCACAGCACCGGAGCGGTGGGATCGGGCGCGGCGGGCGGCTCGGGGTCGTCGAGATCCGTGCCCGACACCTGGAGCTTGGCCAGCTCCTTCGGCCAGCCGTCCAGTGGGACGGGCGGGAAGACCCGTACCTCTGCGGTCCCGCTCGTCACGGTGATGCCCGGCAGCCCCGCGGCCTTGCGCCACTCGGCGCCGCGCGCCCGCCGCACCACCTTGCGGATCCGGGCGTCCTGCCAGTCCCGCATCGTCTGCGCCCACTCGCCTTCGCCCAGCGAACGCTCGTCGCTCAGGATGTCGAGCACGGCGCGGGCAGCGGACTCCAGCGCGTCGGTACGGGCCGGGGGTTCGGCCTTCTCGATGTGTACCACCAGCGGAAGAACGAACTGCCGGGCCTCGTCACGGGAGGTGATTTCGTGCCGAAAGGGACTGTCGGGGATGGTTTCGTCGCTGCTCACACCGCCCAGTCTGCCAGCCGTTCCGGTCGGGATTATTGGCGGAACGGAGGCCTCCGGGCGACGATGCACGCCATGAAGAGCGATCTCTTTGCCTCGGAGAACACGGCGCAGCAGGCTTCGGTCCCCGGAATGAGTCTGCAGAACGCCAAATCGGTCAAGTACACCGTCAACGGCGAGATGCACGCACGGCAGGGATCAATGGTCGCCTTCCGCGGAAACCTCCAGTTCGAGCGCAAGGGCCAGGGCATGGGCGGCATGCTCAAGCGCGCCATGACGGGCGAGGGCCTGCCGCTGATGGCGGTACGTGGGGAGGGAGAGGCCTGGTTCGCGCACGAGGCCCAGAACTGCTTCATCGTCGATATCGAGCAGGGCGATGCGCTCACCCTCAACGGTCGCAACGTCCTCTGCTTCGACGCCTCCCTCTCGTACGAGATCAAGACCGTGAAGGGCGCCGGCATGACCGGCGGCGGCATCTTCAACAGCGTCTTCACCGGCTACGGAAAGCTCGCCGTCGTCTGCGAGGGCAACCCCATCGTGATACCCGTCACGGCGCAGCAGCCGGTGTACGTCGACACGGACGCGGTCGTCGGCTGGAGCGCTCAGCTGCACACCTCACTGCACCGCTCGCAGTCGGTCGGCTCGATGATCCGCGGCGGCTCCGGCGAGGCCGTCCAGCTGATGCTCCAGGGCGAGGGATTCGTGATCGTACGGCCCAGCGAGCTCACGCCGCAGAAGGCGGCAGCGCACTGAAACTCCAAGGAGTCGGCCGCCGTTACGGCCTCGGCGGACCATGGGTGCTGCGCGGAGTCGATCTCGAGCTGCCCGCGCGGGCCCTGGTCCGCGTCAAGGGGACGAACGGCAGCGGAAAGTCCACCCTGCTGCGGCTGCTGGCCGGGATCGACGCCCCGACCGAGGGGCGGATCAGCGGCCGGCCACGTACGGCGTACGTCCCCGAACGCTTCCCGGCCGCGCTGCCGTTCACCGCGACCGGCTATCTGACGCGCCTCGGGCGGATCCACGGTCTCGGGCGCCGGGCCGCCGAGGCGCGGGCCGGCGAGTGGCTGGAGCGCTTCGGGGCCGCGGGCCACGCCCGTACCCCGCTCGCCGAGCTCTCCAAGGGCACCAGCCAGAAGGTGGCAGTGGCCCAGGCGCTGCTCGCGGAGCCGGAGTTGCTGGTGCTCGACGAGGCGTGGACGGGCCTGGACACGGTGGCGCGCGAGGAGTTCGACCGAGCGGTCGTGGAACGGGTCGCGAGCGGGACCACAGTCGTCTTCGTCGATCACGACCCGCGCCGACTCGCGGGGGCCGTGGACGCTGTCCATGTATTGAGCGGGGGCGCTCTGGTACGTCGCCGGAGCGGGACCGGCGCGGCCGAACAGGGGCCGCTGGTGCGGATCGAGGTGGCGGGACCGCCCGGTGCGCCGGTGCCCGACGGGCTGCCCGGGGCGCCGACGCACGAACCGGGCCCGGAGGGCAGCAGGGTGCTGACGGTGGCGGCGGTGCACTCCGACGCGCTGCTCAGAGCTCTGCTCACGGCACGGCCGCCGTGGCACATCCGCCAGTTGAGCCGGACCGGAGCCGCCGCCACGACGACGGGGCAGGTGGCGTCATGACCGCACTGTTCGGCTATCAGACCGCCCTGCTGCTGCGTTCACAGCGCTGGCTGCCGCCCGTCCTGCTGTACGGGATCTTTCTTGTCGTCGGTGTGCAGTCGGGGCAGCCCGTGCTGGACTCGTTCGGCTACGCCGCCGGCGCGCTGCTGCCGGTCACCGCCTGGCTGGTCCGGGTCTGCGCAACCCAGGAGCCCCCGGCCGCTCGCAGCATCGCGGCCGCCGCGACGAGCCCGCCGCGCGTGCATCTGGCGTCCCTGCTCGCCGCCGTGGCGTGCGCGGGGGCACTGGGCGCTGTGGGAACGACCGTGATCGCCTTGATCAGCAAGGCGACGAGCGCCGACAACCGGGTGGCGATCCCACTGCTTCCCGCCACGGCCGCGGGGCTGCTCGCCGTGGCGGTCTGTGTGCTGACGGGGGCGGCGGTCGGCGCGCTGTGCACGCGGCCGCTGCTGCACGCGCGGGGTTGGTCGCTCACGGCCACCGCGCTCGTCGCGCTGCTGGCGCTGGTGACCAGCGGTTCGCCCGCCAAGTACGCCCTGACCGGGCTGGTGACCGGCTCGCGGACGGGGACGGTGCAGCTGTCCGTACTGCCGCTGATCTCCGCGCTGCTGGTCGCGGTCGTGGCGGGCGCGCTGGCCTGTGCGCTGAGCTCGCTCCGCGGTGCGGACGGCGAGAGTTAACCTCGTACGCATGGACGAGCCGCACCAGCAGGACAAGCCGCAGGAGCCGTACTGCGAGACACCTGCCGCCCCCCTGGCGGCCGGCGGGCCGCCGTTCGCCGAATGCGTGCTGTGCCGGAAGCCGACCGAATACCCGGAGTCGGTGAAGGGCGCGACGCTCTGCCCCGTCTGCGAGTGGCAGGAGGCCCAGCGGACGGCCTGCTCGGGCTGAGATCAGGCCCCTGCGGCGATGATCAGGCCCGTGCGGTGATGATCAGCCCGTGCGGTGATGATCAGCCCGTGCGGCGATCGCGGACGGACAGGCTGCCGGACGGCCCCGGTCAACCATGCGCGTTCACGCACCCCGCATCAGGTCGGAGACCTTCACAAAGCGGTAGCCGCGCCTGCGCAGCTCCGGGACGATCTTGCGGACCGCCTGCTCCGTGACCGGCGCGGCGCTGCGCGTGCAGTGCATCACCACCAGCGACCCCGGCTGCACGCCCTTGAGTACCTGCTCGGCGACGGCGTCCCCGTCCGTCGCGAAGGCGTCGCCGCTCACGACGTCCCACTGGACTGCGGTCACCTTCGCCGGAGCCAGGGCTCGCAGGGCCGCGTCGTTGTAGCAGCCGCCGGGGAAGCGGAAGTACGGCACCACATTCCGGGCCCCGGCCTTCTTGAACGCGGCGAAGGCCCGGTCCACCTCGGCCGCCATGGCGTTCTTCGCGACCAGCGGCAGGCCGTAGCAGGGCGACTTGAAGGCGTAGTGGCTGTAGGAGTGGTTGGCGATTTCGAACAGCGGGTCGTTGCCGATCTCCTTCGCCTGATACGGGTACTCCTCGGCCCAGCGGCCGGTCATGAAGACCGTCGAAGGGACGTTGAGCCTCCGGAGCGAGGCGATCAGGGCGGGGTTGTCGAAACGCTCGCCACGCTCGGCCCGGGGCCCCTGGTCGGCGGTCATGTCGGCGTCGAAGGTGAGTGCGACGGTTTTCTCGGCCTTCGCGGCCGACTTGGGTGCGCGCTCGAAAACGGGCGTCAGGCCGCCGGGCCCGGGCGCGAGGGTCGGAGCCTTCCGCACCTTGTCCGTGAGCGGCTCCCCGGGCTCCCCGGGCTTCCCGGGCTTCCCGGGCTCTGCGGGCTCTGCGGGCTTTGCGGAAGCGGCCGCGTCCGTTCTGCGGGGTGAGGGATGGGCGGAACCGCCACCGTTGCCGCTGGAGCAGCCGACGAGCACGGCGCCCATCACGGCAGTGGTCAGCATTCTTCGTACAAAAGTGATCACCGACGGAAACTATCTGATCAGTCGGACTGTAGGAGTGCACGGCGCACGCGCGCCGGGGTTACGTTCCGTCAGAAGGCGGGCTCAGCTACCCGTCCAGCCCAGCGGGTGGAGTTCGACCGGCCGCGAAGGGGCATCAGGTTCCCCGCCCGCCTCGCTGAACGCGGTGAGTGCCGCGATCAGCGCCGCGCGCTGCTCGGGGGCCAGGCGCTCGACGATCGACGCGATCTCCCGGCGGCGCCTGGCCATCACGACCTCGACGATGCGCACGCCCTCCTGCGTCAGCTGAAGCACCGTCTCGCGCCGGTTGTCCTGATTGGTCTGCCGGTCCACCAGGCCGATGGCGATGAGCCGGTCCACCATGCGCATCGCGGTCGACGGGCTGACCGCGAGTCGCTCCGCGAGCAGTACGAGCTTCGCGGCGCCATGGGTGGACAGCACGACCAGCAGCCGGAACTGTGGGAGCGTCACCCGGTCCTCGACCGAGGCCAGGGATCGCGCGGACACGGCGACCAGCAGTCGGGACGCGGTCAGCACGGCTCGGGTCACCGCCTCCACATCGTCCATCCCGCCGGAGGCAGCTGTCTGTTCGGCCATGGCCTCTTTCCATCCTGCTCCGCCCCGCTGGTGGGAGCGCTGTTGAACATCGCGGTCGCGCCCTGCGTACTTCCCCCTGCGTGCCGTGCCGACCGTCACAACCGGCTCCCGAACGCCAGGATCCTCGGCGTCGAGCCGGCAGCCACGACAGGAGATTCACAAGGTGCGCTGTTTCTATTGCACTGTGCAATGATGCCCGAGCGGAGGGCCTGTTGGATGCCGGGCCTCTGCTCGGGGGCGGCACTGGCACCGTGACGCAGTTCAACACCGCATGCCTGCCTGTCGCCGGGTCCTCCGTTGCGAAGGCGTGGGTGCCGCTCTCCGAGGACCTTGTGCTCAGGAGGAACGACATGGCTGTGCCCCCCGCCGGCGTGCTCGCCGACATCGCCGACCTGCTTCATGACCTGCCCGCCGACCGGGGCGGTGCTCTGTGGCGCCTGTCCGAGGAAGGGCGGCAGCTGGACGCCAACATCATCCGCATGCTGCCCGCCGCCCGGGTCGCCGGCCATGTCGAACCGGATCTCGACGTGTTGCTGTGTGTGCTGAGCGGCAGCGGCCGACTGGAGACGGACACCGGTGGGCGGCAGGAGCTGGCGGCCGGGTGCGTCGCCTGGCTGCCGCGTGGCGTCCGTCGTGCGCTCTTCGCCGACGAGGACGGACTGGTCTATGTGACGGTGCACTGCCGCCGTCCGGGACTCGCCATCCGCAGCGCCGCCGTGGCGCAAGGCGGCGAAGCGGCATGTCTGCTCAACCGGATCTGTCCCGGCTGCGATCTTCCGGCCGGGGAGATCGGCGCACGTTACTGCAGCCGGTGCGGCAGCCGACTGCCGTCATGAAGGCCCCGGGGAGACCTGATTGACGGTTCGTCAGGAAACTTCTTTTGCAACGGCGATGAGTACAACTCCCGCCCCATCCGTATCAAGGGTCGGACGCGTCCCCCGGTTTCCGTCGGCAACCGGACTCCGCACCCCCCTACAGGAGGCGACGAGTTGAGTCACAGGCGAATACCCAAGCGCAAAGCCGTTCTTGCGGGAGCCGGAGCGGCGGGCATCGCCGCAGCGGCCATCCTGCTGCCCCACGCCAACGCCTCGCAGTCCGGTTCCGGTTCTGCGGCACAGTCGAACCCGAAGACGATGAGCGCCGCATCGGCGGCAGATCTCGTCTCAAGGCTGGCCCCGAAGCTCGGCGAGGCCTTCGGCGGGGCCTACTACGACGCCGCCAAGCAACAGATCATCATCAATGTCGTCGGCGACGACAGCAAGGTCGTCAACCAGGTCAACAAGGCCGGCGCGGTGGCGAGGAGTGTCGAGAACAGCGCGGGCGAACTGAAGTCCGCCGCGAGCACACTGGCCGAGAAGGCCACCATTCCGGGAACGGCTTGGTCCGTAGACCCGAAGACCAACCAGATCCTTGTCACGGCGGACCGCACGGTCGCCGGTGAGAAGTGGAACAGGCTCGAGTCGACTGTGAAGTCTCTGGGCAGCGGCATGGCCCGGATCCAGAAGTCGGCAGGAGAGTTCAAGCCCTTCGTCTCGGGCGGCGACGCCATCTTCGGCGGCGGCGCGCGCTGTTCGCTCGGCTTCAATGTGACCACCCAGGGCGGTCAGCCCGGCTTCCTCACCGCGGGGCACTGCGGTGTCGCCGCCAAGCAGTGGTCCGCGGAACAGAACGGCGCGCCCATCGGCACCGTCCAGGCGGCCACGTTCCCGGGCGACGGCGACTTCTCCCTCGTCACGTACGACGACCCGGCGACCCAGGCCCCGAGCGAGGTCAACGTCGGTGGCGGGCGGACCGTGCAGATCAAGCAGGCCGCCGACGCGGCTGTCGGCCAGCAGGTGCTCCGTATGGGCAGCACCACCGGCCTGAAGGACGGCCAGGTCACCGGTCTGAACGCCACGGTGAACTACCCGGAGGGCACCGTCACGGGTCTCATCCAGACCAATGTCTGTGCGGAACCGGGCGACAGCGGAGGATCGCTCTTCACCCAGGACGGAAACGCGATCGGCCTCACCTCGGGCGGCAGCGGAGACTGCACCTCGGGCGGCGAGACGTTCTTCCAGCCTGTGACCACGGCGCTGGCCGCGGTGGGCGCCCAGATCGGCGCGGGCGGTAATGCGGGCGCGGGCAACGCGGGCGCGGGCAACGCGGGCGCGGGCAACGCGGGCGCGGGTAACGCGGGCGCGGGTAACGCGGGCGCGGGTAATGCGGGCGCTGGCAACGGTTACGCGGGCGCCGGAAACGGTTACGCGGGCAACGCGGGCGCCGGCAACGTGGGTGGCGCCGACGCCGGTGCCGCGGTCAACGGCGGCGCGGCAGGCAACGGCGGCGCCGCGGTCAACGGCGGGGCGGCAGGCAACGGCGGCGCCGCGGTCAACGGCGGGGCGGCAGGCAACGGCGGCGCCGCGGTCAACGGCGGGGCGCACAACGCCGGCTGACACCAACACCCGCAGGACAGCACGCGGCCCCGGGCGTCGACCGATGCCCGGGGCCGGGCGTCATTCGGCCTCTTCGTCGGCAGCCGCGCAGTCGGCGGCCGTGCCGTCGAGTTCGGCCGTGTCCAGCGTGGCGGTCAGCGCGTCGAGGCCCGCGCGCAGCTCGCGGATCCGGTCCAGAGACATGCCCGTCGCGGCCGCGATCCTGCGCGGCACGTCCAGTGCCTCCTCGCGCAGCGCGGCGCCCGCGGCGGTGGGGCGGGCGGTGACGGAGCGCTCGTCCTCGATGCTGCGCCTGCGCTCCACGTAACCCGCCGACTCCAGCCGCTTGAGCAGGGGTGACAGGGTGCCCGAGTCCAGGCGCAGATGCTCGCCGATCCGCTTCACCGGCAGCTCGCCGTGCTCCCAGAGCACCAGCATCACCAGATACTGCGGGTAGGTGAGGCCGAGGTCCTTGAGCGCGATCCGGTAGACGCCGTTGAAGGCCCGGGACGCGGCGTGCAGCGAGAAGCAGATCTGGTGGTCGAGGCGGAGGAAGTCCTCGTCCGGCACGGTTGTCAGTGTCGTCTTCTCCATGGAGCCAGGGTATACCTCACATCATTCAGTTGTGCACAACTGAATTGTGTGTCACTATCGTGTCAACGGTTCTCCACGGACGAAAAGGGATGCAACTCATGGACGCGCTCTACACCGCTGTCGCCACCGCCAACGGCCGCGAAGGCCGCGCTGTCAGCTCCGACGGCCACATCGACCTGCCGCTCGCCTTCCCCCAGGCGCTGGGTGGCAACGGCCAGGGCACCAACCCCGAGCAGCTCTTCGCCGCCGGATACGCCGCCTGCTTCGCCAGCGCCATGGGTGCCATCGGCCGTCAGGAGAAGATCGACGTCAAGGACGCCTCGGTGACCGCCGAGGTCAGCATCGGCAAGGACACCGACGGCGGCTTCGCCCTCTCCGTGATCATGCGGGTCGAGCTGCCCGACCACCTGCAGGGCGAGGCGGGCCGCGATCTGCTCGAGAAGACCCACGCCTACTGCCCGTACTCCAAGGCCACCCGCGGCAACCTGCCGATCGAGCTCGTCATCGAGTAAAGCCGGTCAGGCTGCCTCGAGCAGCCGCTTGCGGCACTCCTCCACATCGAAGCCGGCTGTGGGGTACTGCGGATCCAGTGCCTCGAGGTGCTCGAGCAGCAGCTTGCTGATCGCCCAGTTGCGGTACCACTTGCGGTCGGACGGTACGAGGTACCAAGGCGCCGCCTCCGTCGAGCAGCGCTTCAGGGCGATCCCGTACGCCTTCTGGTATTGCGGCCACAGTGCGCGGTCCTCGATGTCGCTGGGGCTGAACTTCCAGTGCTTCGCCGGATTGTCGAGGCGCGCCAGAAGGCGGCGGCGCTGCTCCTCGTAGCTGATGTGGAGGAACACCTTCACGACCGTGGTCCCCTTCTCGACGAGTTCCTCCTCGAAGTCGTTGATCTGGCGGTAGCGGCTGCCGAGATGGCGGCGCGGGACCAGTTCGTGGACGCGGGCGATCAGTACGTCCTCGTAGTGCGAGCGGTCGAAGACCCCGATCTCGCCGGGCACCGGCAGGGCCCTGACGATGCGCCAGAGAAACGGGTGGTTCCGCTCCTCGGGCGTCGGGGTCTTGAACGCCTTGATCCGGCAGCCGGCCGGGTTGAAGAGGCCGACCACATGCTTGAGCGTGCCGCCCTTGCCGCTGGTGTCCATGCCCTGGAGCACGAGGAGGAGCCGGCGGCGGTCGCCCGTCGTGCTCGCCGCGTAGAGACGCTCCTGGAGGGCGGCGAGCCGTTCACCCATCCGGGCTGTCGCCGCCAGTCCGGCGGCCTTGTCCGCAGGGCCGGCCGGGGTGGCTCCGGGGTCGTACGAGGAGAGGTCGACGGGTTCGCCCCCAGGGATGCGCAGCAGCTCACGGAGTTGAGCCGGCCGCTTCTGCCTCTTCCCCCCGTCCTTCGCCGTGCGCTCCTTCGCGTCCTTCCCTGCCTGCTTCTTCGCGGCCTTCTTCTCGTCCTTCTTGCCGTCCTTCTTGGCCACCGCGTGCCCCTTCCGGCTCCGGTCCGTTCCCTCGATCGTGCGACGGAACCCCGGCTCCCGCGAGCGTGGTGTGGTGGAAGAGCAGGTGCAGCGCGAATGCCGTGACAGCCGCGCTCGTGTACCGCTGCCGGTGATGATCTGCGCCCAGGACGGGAATCCGTCGTAGATCCCGTCGGCCGTCTCCGGCAGCAGACCCACACCCAGCGACACCGAAGCGATGGTCAGGTTGTGGCTCTGCCCCAGGTCGACCCGGCGCAGCGTATTGATGCCGACCAGCGTGACCGTGGCGAAGAGCACGAGGCCCGCCGCGCCGACGACCGGTCCCGGCGGTGCCGCCACCACCTCGCCCAGCTTGGGGACCAGGCCGAGCACGACCAGAATGCCGCCCGCCACCGCCGTGACGTTGGCCGGCCCGGCGAGCGGCGGCCGTCGGTCGACGGGGTGGCGGAAGTCGGCATCCGGAGCATCCATGGCAGGCCTTTCGCGAGACTGACCAGCATTGATGCAGGCGATCTTTGAGACCGTGGGCGGCTGCGTTACGCACGTGTTGCGCCGCACCCGCCCCCGTCCGGGTGGCTCAGAGGATCAGCACCACGGCCCGGTGACCGCGAACGTCGTGCCGGGCGTATAGCAGTTGACGTACATGGTCTCCCCGTCCGGCGAGAAGCTGACGCCCGCGAACTCGCCCCATTCCGGCTCCTCGGACGTGCCACCCGCCGCGGCAGCGGCCGAGGTGATTGCCTGAGCGTTGCGCGCCATCGGGTAGACCTCGCCGCGCTTCGTCAGCCCGTACACATGCTGCTTGCCCCCGCCGTCCTCGCACACCATCAGCCCGCCGCCGGGCGCGAGACAGATGTTGTCGGGAGATTCGCCGGGCAGCTGGATGTCCGTGCTCGGACCGAAGACGATCACCAGAGTGAGCCGGCGCCGGTGCGGCTCGTACTTCCACACCTGTCCGAAATGGTCTGCGGCCGAGCCCGCCTTGCTGACGGCGAAGCTGGAGACGAAGTAGACCGAGCTCCCGCCCCAGTAGCAGCCCTCCAGCTTCTGGGCGTGTGTGATGCCCTTCGGGCCGAAGTCCTGCAGGCGGACCGGGGTCTCCTTCGCCTGGCTGTCCGGTACGGGCACCCACTCGATCCGGTCGAAGCTCGCGCCGGTCTCCTGGATCGCGGACAGGTCGGGCGCCCCGGGCACCCGCATCGCCTCCAGCGTCCCGCCCGCGCGCAGCGAGCCCGTCCCGCCGAGCGGTTTGTTCGGCAGGAAGCGGTAGAAGAGCCCGAACGGCCGGTCGAAGGCGTCCTCCGTCTCGTACACGATCCCGCTCTTCGGATCGACGGCGATCGCCTCGTGCTGGAACCGGCCCATCGCGGTGAGCGGTACGGCTCCGGTACGGCGCGGATCGGCGCCGTCGACCTCGAAAATGAAGCCGTGGTCCTTGGTGTAGCCATTGGTGCCGGCTCGGTCCTCGGTCTCCTCGCAGGTGAGCCAGGTGCCCCACGGAGTGGGCCCGCCCGCACAGTTGACGGCCGTGCCGGCGATGGCGACGCGCTCGGACAGCACATTGTTGCGGCTGTCCAGCTCAAGGGCCGTACAGCCGCCCTTGCCCATCGGGTCGTAGGTGAGGCCCTCGACGGCCGGGACAGCGATCTTGGCGGTGACGCGGTTCTCGTGGTTGCGCACCAGGTGGACGCGGCCGCGCCGGCCGGCGAAGGCCGACATGCCGTCGTGGTTGCTGGGAACCTTGCCCTCGCCCGAGCGCAGTGGATCTCCCTCGCGGGAGAGAACCTGGTAGCGGAAACCTTTCGGCAGATCGAGCAGCCCGGCCGGGTCGGGGACGAGCGGGCCGTACCCGCTGTGCCCACGGGCGGCCGCGGTGCCCGCGAAGAGTTCGGAGAAAGCACCGGTGAAGGCGATCCCGGCGCTCAACGCACCGGTACGAGCCAGGACTTGACGTCGTGTTGCGGACATGGGGCAACTCCCTGCTGGCGGACAGGAGATGTGACCCGCACGTGTGTATCACGCGGTTCGGTGACACGAGAACCGTGCGGGCCACTATGCCTTTGTGTGTGGCTGTGCTTGTCGCCGCGCCCCGGCCGGGTCAGGCGAGGGAAGCGCTGAGCGTGATCGTCGTACCCGCCAGGGCCTGGCTCACCGGGCAGTTCTTCTTGGCGTCCTCGGCGGCCGCGGCGAAGGCGTCCGCGTCGAGACCGGGGACCTCGCCCTGCACCGTGAGGTGGATGCCGGTGATGCCCTCACCGGGCTGGAAGGTCACATCGGCCTTGGTCTCCAGCCGGGTGGGCGGGGTGCCGGCGCCGGTCAGACCGTGCGAGAGGGCCATGGAGAAGCAGCTCGAGTGGGCGGCCGCGATGAGCTCCTCGGGACTGGTTTTGCCGTTGGCCTGCTCGGCGCGGGACGGCCAGTTGACCGGGTAGCTGCCGATGCCCGACGAGTCGAGGGTGACGGTGCCCGAGCCCTTGAGCAGCTCGCCTTCCCAGACCGTGTGCGCCGTACGCGTGGTGGCCATGATGGTTCCCCTTCTGCTGACTAGGAGGGCTTTCGGCCCCCAAAGCCCCAAACCTACTGCCCCACAAGCCCCTTCGCGTCCCGGGCCAGCGCGGTGAGCCGCGAGATCGCCCGGAAGTACTTCTTCCGATAGCCGCCGTTCAGCATCTCTTCGCTGAAGAGCCGGTCGAAGGGCATTCCCGAGGCGAGCACCGGCACCTCCCGGTCGTACAGCCGGTCGGCGAGTACGACCAGTCGCAGGGCCGTCGACTGGTCGGGGACGGGCCGGACATCGGTCAGGCAGACCGCGCGCAGACCGTCGGTGAGTGCCCCGTACCGGCTCGGGTGGACCTTTGCGAGGTGGTCGAGGAGATGCGGGAAGTCGTCCAGGGACGCGCCTTCGGTGGCGTACGCGGTCTTGGCGACCTGCTCGTCGGAGTACGGGGGAGGGGCCTCGGGCAGCCCGCGGTGACGGTAGTCCTCGCCGTCGATCCGCAGCGGCCGGAAGTGCGCGGAGAGCCCCTGGATCTCGCGGAGGAAGTCGGCGGCGGCGAACCGGCCCTCGCCGAGCTTGCCGGGCAGCGTGTTGGAGGTGGCCGCCAGCGCGACGCCCGCGTCGACGAGCTTTCCGAGCAGCGTCGATACGAGGACGGTGTCGCCCGGGTCGTCCAGTTCGAATTCGTCGATGCAGAGCAGCCGGTGCCCGCTCAGTGTCTGCACGGTCTGCTGGAAGCCGAGCGCGCCCACCAGGTTCGTCAGCTCCACAAAGGTGCCGAAGGCCTTGAGTGACGCGTCCGCCGGGGTGGCGTGCCAGAGGGAGGCCAGCAGATGGGTCTTGCCCACGCCGTAGCCGCCGTCGAGATAGACGCCGCGCGGCCCGGTGGGGGCCGCGGGCTTCTTGCTGAACCACTTGCGCTTGGCGGCGCCGCTCGCGTGTGCCCCGCCGAGGCCCGCCGCGAAGGAGCTCAGGACCGTGACCGCCTCGGTCTGGCTGGGCTGGTTCGGGTCGGGGACGTAGGTGTCGAAGCGCACCGAGTCGAAGCGCGGCGGCGGCACCATCTCGGCGACCAGACGGTCGGCGGGTACGCGCGGCTCGCGGGCGCACAGGGACAGTGGGGCCGCTTCGGTTATGGGGCTTGTCGACACAGTTCCCAACTGTAAGGGCCGTGCCAGACTGCACAGCATGCGACGCCTGTTCCCTGTGACCGATCCGACAGCCGCCGTGGACCGCGAGTGGTCCCTGGACGAGCTGGCCGACGCCTATGGGTATCCGGACGGGGGCGGCCCCTGGCTGCGGGCGAACATGGTCTCCACGCTGGACGGGGCGGCCCAGCACGAGGGCCGCTCCCAGCCGATCTCCTCCGACACGGACATGCGGATCTTCGGCACCCTGCGGGGTCTCGCCGACGCGGTCGTGGTCGGCGCGGAAACGGTACGCCTCGAGGGCTACCGCCCCGCCCGTGCCCGCGAGGCCTTCGCCGAGCGGCGGGCCGCGGCCGGCCAGGGCCCCGCCCCCGCCATCGCCGTGGTCAGCGCCTCGCTCGACCTGGACCTCTCGCTTCCGCTGTTTGCCGAGCCGCTCGTTCCGACGCTGCTGCTGACGGGGGCCGCGGCGCCCCCGGACCGTATCCGGGCGGCGGAGAAGGCGGGCGCGGAGGTGGTGATCGCCGGGGACGGCCCCGGGGTGGAGCCGCCCAGGGCGGTACGGGCGCTCGGCGAGCGGGGACTGGTCCGGCTGCTCACCGAGGGCGGGCCGCGGCTGCTGGGTCAGTTCGTGGCGGCCGGGGCGCTGGACGAGCTGTGTCTGAGCCTGTCGCCGACACTGACGGCGGGGGACGCGCAGCGGATCGCGGGCGGACCGGCGCTGGCTGTTCCGGAGAGGTTCGCCCTGGCATCGGTACTGGAGGAGGCAGGGTTCCTTTTCACCCGCTACCGTCGCATCTGACAATCGGCGGAATTTGCCGTTCCGGTTAGTTTCCGCGAGGCACACTTACTCTCGCAGACCCCGTGCGGGCACGGGGAAGGATGGTTTCCGCAGAAGGGCTCCTGACGTGTTCACAAGCGTATTGATGATCGAGAAGCCCCTGACCTCCGAGGACGTTGAATTCGTCACCACTCTGCACGGGGAGGAGAACATCTCCTTCATCGTGCTGATGCAGCCCCGGGGCGATCAGGCCGATCTCCTGCTGCGCGCCATCGACGACGTGGCACTCGGCGAACTGAAGGAGGCCGTCCGCGAGGGCGACGAGCCCGAGGGGAAGGATGCCAAGGGCCCCGCCGAGCTCGCCCTGGAGCACTCGCTCGGGGCGCTCCGGGCGGCGGGCTGCGAGGCCGTCGGCCAGGTCGTCGAGGACCATCCGCTGGACAAGCTGAAGTCCGTGGTGGACGAATCGGGCGCCGACGAGGTGATCGTGCTGACCGCGCCGCACTATGTGGAGGAGTTCTTCCACCGGGACTGGGCCTCCCGGGCCCGCCACAAGGTCGGCGTCCCCGTGCTCAAGCTATTCGCGCACAGCGAATAGGCTGGAGCCCCGCACGTACTCGCACGCACTCGCACAGCGTTACGTGGACATCTCTACTCGTACATCTTGGGGAGACACACGCATGGCACCCGCCGTCCCTAGCGCCATGGAACGCCCGCACTTCATCGGCATCGGCGGCGCCGGAATGTCGGGCATCGCGAAGATCCTCGCCCAGCGCGGCGCGAAGGTGGCGGGCAGCGACGCGAAGGAGTCGGCCACGGCGGAGGCCCTGCGCGCGCTCGGCGCCACCGTCCACATCGGGCACGCGGCCGAGTACCTGTCGACCGACGCCAGCTGCGTCGTCGTCTCCAGCGCGATCCGCGCCGACAACCCGGAGCTGGCGCGCGCGACCGAGCTCTCCGTACCGGTCGTCCACCGCTCCGACGCGCTGGCCTCGCTGATGATCGGGCTGCGCTCGATCGCCGTCGCCGGTACCCACGGCAAGACCACCACGACGTCCATGCTGGCCGTGGCCCTCACCGAGCTGGGGCTCGACCCCTCGTACGCGATCGGCGGCGACCTCGAAGGGCCGGGGACGAACGCCCGCCACGGTGCGGGCGACATCTTCGTCGCCGAGGCCGACGAGAGCGACCGCAGCTTCCAGAAGTACGCCCCCGAGGTCGCGATCGTCCTCAATGTGGAGCTCGACCACCACGCCAACTACGCCTCGATGGACGAGATCTACGACTCCTTCGAGACGTTCGTCGGCAAGGTCGTCCCGGGCGGCACGCTGGTGATCTCGGCGGACCAGCCCGGGGCGGTCGAGCTCACCGCGCGCGTCCGCGACCTGTCCACGCTGAAGGTCGTCACCTACGGCGAGTCCGAGTCCGCCGACGTCCGCGTCCACAAGGTCACCCCGCGCGGCCTCACCAGCGAGGTCACGGTTCTGCTCGGTGGCCGGTTCCTCACCTTCACCGTCTCGGTCCCCGGCAGCCACTACGCGCACAATGCCGTGGCCGCCCTCGCCGCGGGCGTCGCGCTCGGCATCCCGGCGCACAATCTCGCCTCGGCCATCGGCAAGTACACCGGCGTCAAGCGCCGTCTCCAGCTCAAGGGCGAGGCCGCCGGCGTCCAGGTGATCGACTCGTACGCGCACCACCCGACCGAGATGACCGCCGACATCGAGGCCATGCGCGGCGCGGCGGCGGACGCCCGGCTGCTGGTCGTCTTCCAGCCGCACCTCTTCTCCCGTACGCAGGAACTGGGCACGGAGATGGGCCAGGCGCTCGCGCTGGCGGACGCCTCGGTGGTCCTCGACATCTACCCGGCCCGCGAGGACCCGATCCCGGGCATCACCAGCACCCTGATCATCGACGCCGCCCGCACGGCAGGCGCCGATGTCACGGCCGTCCACGACAAGGCGACCGTCCCCGACGTCATCGCGGGAATGGCGAAGCCGGGCGATCTGGTTCTCACTATGGGCGCGGGTGACGTGACGGACCTCGGTCCGGTCATCCTGGCCCGTCTGGCCGGTAGGTAGAACCTGAGGGAGCCGATTTTCATGTCGTACGACGTCGACAAGCCGGACGAGCAGTGGCGTGCCGAGCTGTCCCCCGCGGAGTACCAGGTCCTGCGCAAGGCCGGCACCGAGCCCGCCTTCGTCGGTGAGTACACCGACACCAAGACGGCGGGTGTCTACTCCTGTCGGGCGTGCGGCGCCGAGCTGTTCCGCTCCGACACGAAATTCGAGTCGCACTGCGGCTGGCCGTCCTTCTACGACCCGAAGGACACGGACGCGGTCGAGCTGATCGAGGACCGCTCGCACGGCATGGCCCGCACGGAGGTGCGGTGCGCGCGGTGCGGATCGCATCTGGGCCACGTCTTCGAGGGCGAGGGCTATCCGACGCCGACGGACCAGCGGTATTGCATCAACAGCATTTCGCTGCGGCTGAGCCCGGACGAGGGCTGATCCCGCGGACGGAAAATCGGCTGCGAGGGACCATCGGGCCCGCCCACACTGGGCGGGCCCGATCTTCTTCTCCGAGTTCGCCGAAGGAACGCCACCGCGTGCAGGCTGCCGGTTCCTCGACGAGCTGAACGCCGCCGCTCCGGACGTCCAGAAGGCGTTCTACTCGCTGACACATGGTCCTGCTCGCCGCTGAACTGCTTCAGCGCGGCCTCGAAGGACGCCCCGCGGCCCGGTCTTCCGGCTGACCTGAACACGGACGTCAGAGCACGCCGCCCGCCTCGTCGTGGAACACCTCCGGCCAGTAGCGGTAGTCGTCGGCGTCCTTCGCGGGGAGGCAGGCGACGGGGTCGACCGAGGCGAGCACGGCGACCATGGTGTCGGCGAGCTGGTGGTAGAAGTCCTGCGTGAAGTCGTGCTCCTTCTCCATGTTCTGCTGACGGTTGTACATCCACACCGTGAACGCCAGCGTGGAGATGTCCGCGTTGACCGGCGTCGTCGTACCTGCGCCGTACTCGTGGTACGAGAGGAGGCCCGTACGGCCGTCGATCACGACCTCGAAGTCGTGGACCAGACTGCCGAGACTGATCAGCCTGTCCCCGTCCGCCGGCGTCTCACGGGAAGCGTCGCCGTCCTCACGCGCATCGGCCTCCGCGAGAGTCAGCAGCAGGTATTCGTCGCGCCACAGGCCGAACATGAGCTCCTCCTTCGGGAGCCCGATGTCCGTCAGGAACCGCCGCGTCGGCTCGTGCTCCAGGGCCGCGGGCAGCTCCGACGGATCGATGCGGACGACCCCGTCCGCCCCGAACTCCTCGTCCAGCAGCCCGTCGGGCAGGTCCAGACGCAGGCCCTGCCCCGGGCCGGCGACCAGTGCCATCGGCCGTATCAGCGCGGCTATGCGCCAGAACGCGGGGATCGCGTGATCCCACTCGGCCGGGGTGCCCGCGCTGCCCCACCCGTCGTGGCCCCAGTCCTCGTCGGTGAAGACCGACATCAACAGGGCCGATGCCTCCGCCACGACGTTGGCGCCGGTCCGCTCGGCCAGTCCGGCGAACCGGCCGCGCAGGGCGGCGAATTCGTCGACACTCTCAAGGAAACGCGCCAGGGCGTCAAGCGACGGGGCGAGCGGGAACAGCTCGGCGTTGTGCGGGGACTTCTCGTACAGCCACATGCTGAACAAGCGCCCCGTGCCCCCGTCGAGTACGACCTCCTCCGCGTCGCCGTTCTCGACAATGAGGTGTCCGACGACGAGCAGATCCGCGATGTCCGCGTCGAGGTTCGCAGGGTCTGCCTCCTTGTCGACCAGATACTGCCGCACAGTCACCACCCGTGACTCGGCCAGCGGCGCGAACCGCATCAGGCTGTGCGTGGCGGGCAGCCCGGCCCCGGTCAGACGGTGCCGCGTCGCCTCGTGCGTGATCGACGGATGGAGCGCGTGCGTGGGCACGGTGATGGTCGTCGCAGTCATGATTCCCCGTGGTTCTCTGCGGTGATCTACCGACGACAACAACGATAGGAGCGACCTCTGACAATCGCCGCTCGGCCGGGTGCGAGGCTCCGCGTCAGCCCCGGGCTTCGGCGGCGTAGGTGACGAAGCTGGTCCAGGCGGCGGGGGCGAGGGCGAGTTGGGGGCCCTCCGTGTCCTTGGAGTCGCGGACGTGGACGGTGCTGGGGCAGGTGGCGACCTCGACGCAGTCGTCGCCATCGCCGCCGCTGTAGCTGGACTTGTGCCAGGACAGGGCGACTTCGACGCAGGAGTCGCCATCGCCGCCGCTGTAGCTGCTCTTGAACCAGGCCAGTTCAGTGGTGCTCATGCCGCTCCTCGCATCTGCCGCAACAGGCTCACGGAGTCTTCCAGAGTAAGAGCCTGTGACCGCATCCTGGCATACCGCATCTGGAGCTCACTGACCACTTTCGGGTCGGAGATGAACTGGCCGCTCTTCTGCCCCTCGCAGTAGCCGAGCCACCGGTTGTCCGGGGTCTCCAGCAGCCGCATGGGACCGTCCAGCCCGGCGTGGCTCTGCCGTACCACCGGCATGATCTGGATCTCGATGTTGCGGAGTTCGGCGAGACCGAGGACGTGGTCGATCAGATCCAGCGTGACCTGCCTCCCGCCCGTCCGCCGCAGGAACAGGTGCTCTTCGAGGATGAAGCTGTACGCCGTGTTCGGCCGCTCCCGAAGTAACCGCTGCCGCTCCAGCCGTGCGGCCAACTGCGCCTCGATCTGCTCGTCGCCCAGCGGCGGCAGCTGGTTCGTGAACAGCGTCCGCGCGTACGCCTCCGTCTGCAACAGGCCCGGAATCAACCGGCATTCGTATGTGTAGAGACTGACCGCCTCCGCTTCCAGACTCGCCCACTGCCGGAACCAGCTCGCCAGCCCCGGCCGCCGCGACAGATGCCGTGCCGCGCCTTTCAGCGTGCCGAACGCGTCGAGGACCTCCTCCGCCCGGTCGACGAAGTCCGCCGGCGGGAAGCGGCGGCCCTGCTCGATCGACGCCACGGTCGGGAGCGAGTACCGCACCCTCGGCGCGAACTCCTCCTGTGTCAGCCTCGCCCGCCTCCGGAAGGCCTTGACCACCTCCCCGAACGCCTTCAGGCTGTCCGATACCTCCGGCTCCCCGCCCGAACCGCCCGGTGCGCCCGCCGTCTCCGTCATCTACGGCCACCTCCCACGTGCCTGCGCTGAGCAACCCCGCAACCCACCCAGGGTCACGGTCAGTTACCCGTACTGTCCACTGTGGGTACCCGTACGCTGACTCGGCGTACGGGTTCCTGATCTGGGGGAACGCGGCTCCCGGCGGCCACCGTGGTCGCATGCACGCACCCAGCCCCCAACAGCCCCTCACCGTACGTGTGTTCACCCAGCGCTTCAGTGCCACCCGTCGCGGCGCCCGGCTCGCCAGGCGCCTCGCGCTCCACCAACTGCACGTCTGGGGCATCCCGTACGACTCCGAGCACTCCGACACCACCGCCGTGCTCGTCGCGGAACTCGCCGCGAATGCGGCGACCCACGGGCGCGTACCCGGCCGGGACTTCGAGCTGACGCTCACTCTCAGCCCGGACACGCTCCGGATCGAGGTCTCCGACACCCGTACCGAGCAGCGACCGCCCCACCCGGGAGACGTACCGCCGCTGCCACCCCTGGCCGAATCCGGCCGCGGCCTCGTCCTCGTCGAGGCGCTCGCCTGCCGGTGGGAGGTCCTGGAGCGCGGAGGACTCGGGAAGACCGTTCGCGCGGAGCTCGATCTCCCCGGCTGACTACTTGGGCTGCAGCAGGTCCCAGCGGTTGCCGTACAGGTCCTCGAAGACCGCGACCGAGCCGTACGGCTCGTGTCGCGGCTCCTCCAGGAAGCGGACGCCCGCCGCCGTCATCCGCGCGTGGTCGGCCGCGAAGTCCTCGGTGTGCAGGAAGAAGCCGACCCGCCCACCCGTCTGCGCGCCGACGCTCGCGCGCTGGACGTCGTCCTTGGCGCGGGCCAGCAGCAGTGCCGAGCCATGGCCCGTGCCGCGCGGGCGGACCACCACCCAGCGGCTGCCGTCCCCGCGGTCGGTGTCCTCGACCAGTTCGAAGCCGAGGGCGTCGGTGTAGAAGGCGATGGCCTCGTCGTAGTCACGGACGACGAGGGTGACCAGGGCGATGTACGACATGTGCACCACGTTATACGTATGACTGTCCCTGCATCAATGCGATGGAACAATGCGCACCATGCATGCGCCGCCGCCCCCGCCACGCCCGCAGTACCCACCGCACCTCCTGTACCGCGCCCGCGAACTCGCCGTCCCCGGCCGCCGGCTCATCCTGGGCATTGCAGGAGCCCCCGGCGCCGGGAAGTCGACCCTCGCCGCCCATCTCGTCGAAGCACTCGACGGGCTCGCCGTCCTGGTCCCCATGGACGGTTTCCACCTCGCCCAGGCCGAGCTGGTCCGCCTGGGCCGCGCCGGCCGCAAAGGCGCACCCGACACCTTCGACGCCGCCGGGTACGCCGCCCTGCTCGCCCGGCTGCGCGTCCCCGCCCCGGGCGACACGGTCTACGCACCCGCCTTCGACCGCGCCCTGGAGGAATCCGTCGCCGGCAGCATTCCGGTCGACCCCGGCACCCCCCTCGTCGTCACCGAGGGCAACTACCTCCTGCACGACGAAGGCCCCTGGGCGCAGGTCAGGCCTCTCCTCGACGAGGTCTGGTACCTGGAGATCGACGATGCGGTACGCGTACGCCGCCTCGTCGACCGGCATGTGCGGTTCGGCAAACAGCGGGCGTACGCCGAACGCTGGGTCCAGGACTCCGACGAGCGCAACGCCCGGCTGGTCGCGCGCGGCCGCAACCGTGCCGACTTCGTGGTCACACAGGCGCTGTAGCGGACGCTCGGTACGCTCGAGGTCCTGGTACGCGATGCGGAAGGCGGTTGACGTGGGGCTGTTCCGGCGAGGGCCGAAACGTGACGGACGCGATGCACCCCGGGACCCCGAGTTCGACTACTTCTCGGAAAACGAGGGCGCACGCTTCCGCGCCCAGGTCCGGGAAGCCTTCGCCGAACAGGGCCTGGAAGTCACCGTGTACGCGGACGTGGTGTCCGACAGCGGCGGCCGCCAGTTCGGGCTGGGCAATCTCGCCGCCGTCTGCCACAACGACGACCGCGGGCCGCGATCCTGGCCCGAACTGGTCCGGCAGCACGTCGGGATGGTGCTGCGCACCATGGACGCGCCCTCCGCGCTGGACACCCTGCCGACCGAGCAGATCCGTGCCCAGCTCTACCCGCGCGTCGTCGGCGCCGACGGGCTCAATGCGCAGAACTTCGGCTACGCGCGTACCGTCGCGCCCGGCCTGTTCGAGATCCTCGCGCTCGACCTCCCGGAGAGCGTCATGATGCTCACCGACGAGGCCCTGGAGCCGCTCGGCGACCTGCAGTACCTGCGCGAGCAGGCGCTCTACAACCTCAGGGGACTGCCCGTCGAGGGCCATGAGACCGTCAAGGACTCCGAGGGCATGCGCTTCGAGGTGGTTCTCGGCGACTCCTTCTACACCGCGAGTCGCGTCCTGACGCTGGAAAGCGTCGTACGACAGGTCACCGGCGAGCAGCTCACCGCCGACGGAGCCCTGGTGGCGATGCCCTTCCGGCATCAGCTCGCCTTCCATGCCATCCGCGACACCGGCATGATTTCGGCCCTCAACGCCATGGCCTCGTTCGCGGCCGCCGGCTACGCCGACACGCCCGGTGCCATCAGCCCGTACGTCTACTGGTGGCGCGACGGCACCCTCACCCAGCTCAGCGACCGTGCCGAGGACGGTGAGAGCCTGCGCATCGTGGTCGGTGACGAATTCCAGGAGCTGCTGGAGCGGCTGGTGGCCATGGACCAGGAATGAGCTCGCGCGCCTCACCGCCCGCGGGCAGTATGGCCCCATGCCCACCACGCCCGCACCCTTCACCGCAGACGACTACCGGGCCCGGATGGCCCGCGCCGCGGACGCCGCCGCCGACGCGGGGCTCGCGGGGGTTCTCGTCGCGCCCGGCCCCGACCTCGTCCATCTGACCGGCTACCGGCCCGGAATCACCGAGCGGCTCACCGTGCTCGTCCTCGCCGCCGGCCAGGAACCGGTCCTCGTCGTTCCGACCCTGGAGGCGCCGGACGCCGAGCGGGCCCCGGGCGCGGCCGCGTTCACCGTGCGCGACTGGACCGACGGCCAGGACCCGTACGCCGCCACCGCCCCGTTGCTGGATGCCGGCGGCCGCTTCGGCGTCAGCGACAACACCTGGGCGATGCATCTCCTCGGACTGCAGAAGCAGCTGCCCGGCACCTCGTACGTATCGCTGACCAAGGCGCTGCCCATGCTGCGTGCCGTGAAGGACGCGCACGAACTGGCCCGGCTCGAGGCGGCAGGAGCCGCCGCCGACGAGACGTACCAGGAAATCCTCAAGGTGCGCTTCGCCGGGCGCGGGGAGACCGAGGTCGCGGCCGATCTTGCCGCGCTGCTCAAGCAGTTCGGGCACTCGCAGGTCGACTTCACCGTCGTTGGCTCAGGACCGAACGGCGCCAATCCGCATCACGAGGCGGGCGATCGCACCATCCTCCACGGCGACATGGTCGTCCTCGACTTCGGCGGCCTCAAGCACGGCTACGGCTCCGACACCAGCCGTACCGTCCATGTGGGCGAGCCGACCCCCGCCGAGCAGCACGTTCACGACGTCGTACGGGAGGCCCAGCAGGCCGGCTTCGAGGAGGTACGGCCGGGGGTCGCCTGCCAGGAGATCGACCGGGCCGCCCGCGAAATCATCGAGGAGGCCGGGTACGGCGACCTGTTCATCCACCGCACCGGCCACGGGATCGGCGTCACCACGCACGAGCCGCCGTACATGATCGAGGGCGAGGAACAGCCGCTGGTCCCCGGCATGTGCTTCTCCGTCGAGCCGGGGATCTATCTTCCCGGCCGCTTCGGCGTCCGTATCGAGGACATCGTCACGGTCACCGAGGACGGCGGCCGCCGCTTCAACAACACCCCGCGCGAGATGGCCATCGTGGAATAGCCGGGGCCGCTCCGCCCCGGACCCCGCGCCTCGATCGCCGACGGGGCTTGATTTCCGCTACCGCGGATCGTGGTGGCTCAGCCGCGCCAGCATCTCGTACGGATACGGCAGCGGCCGCGCGCTCGCCGTGTCCAGCTTCGTCGACTGTTCCGCCGTCAACTCCCAGCCCAGCACCCCCAGATTGTCCGCCAGCTGCTCGGCCGTACGCGGGCCGATGATCGGCGCCGTCACCGCCGGACGCTCCAGCAGCCACCGCAGCGCCACCTGCGACGAAGTACGGCCCGTCTCCTCCGCCACTTCGCGCACCGCGTCGACCACCCGCCAGGTCTCCTCGGTGTCCCGCTCCCGCCAGCCCTCCTTGCCCGACCGCTCCTGGAACCGGGCCTCGCGCGACGCGACCGGCACCGAGTCCATGCCGCGCCGGTACTTGCCGGTCAGCCAGCCACCCGCCAGCGGGCTCCATGGAATGACCGCCACCCCCTGCTCCAGGCAGAGCGGCGCCAGCTCCCACTCCAGCTCTCGGCTGAGCAGGTTGTAGAGCGGCTGAAGGCTGACGTACGGCTCCCAGCCGCGGTGGTGCGCCAGGTCGAGTGAGCGCTGCAGCTGCGACGGCGTCACATTGCTCGCGCCCACATAGCGGACCTTTCCTGCCTTCACCAGCGTGTCGAGGGTCGCGAGGGTCTCCTCCAGTGGCGTGGTGGCGTCCCAGATATGGGTCTGGTAGAGATCGATGTAGTCCGTGCCCAGCCGGCGCAGGCTCGCCTCCACGGCCGCGACGATGTGCTTGCGGCTCAGACCGCCGTCGTTGGGCGCTTCGCCCATCCGCCCCCACACCTTGGTCGCGACGACGAGGTTGTCACGCCTGCGCCCCTTGAGCCAGCGGCCGAGGATCTCCTCCGAGCCGCCGTGGTCGTACAGATCGGCGGTGTCGATGAAGGTGCCGCCCGCCTCGGTGAAGGCGTCGAGGATCCGATGGCCGCTCGCGTCGTCCGCGAAGCTCATCGTGCCCAGACACAGCTCGCTGACGCGCAGACCCGTCCTGCCGAGATTGAGTTGCTTCATGGCGGCGACATTAGAAGCTGGAGCGGGCTCGATGGCAAGAGGTCACGCATCGGCCAGCACGACACCGGACTCGGGCGGAAGGTGCAACAGACCGTCCGCGCCGGGAGGTTGGACCGGATCCCAGGCCGCCAGCACCCGGCCGCCGCCGCCCAGCGGAATCGCGGCAGGATCCTTGGCGAGGTTGACCGCGATCCGCAGATCGCCGCGCCGGTACGCCAGCCAGCGAGCCTCCTCGTCGTACGCCACCTTCACCGCCGCCAGGTCCGGATCCGTCAGATCCGACTGCGTACGGCGCAGCGCGATCAGCTCGCGGTGCCAGGCCAGCAGCCGTGCGTGCGGCTCCCGCTCCCGCTCGGACCGGTCCAGGCAGGAGCGCTCCCTGGTCGACGGCGCCTGCGGGTCTGGGATGTCCTCCTCCGCCCAGCCGTGCGCCGCGAACTCCCGCCGTCTGCCGTTGCGTACGGCCTCGGCCAGCTCCGGGTCGGTGTGGTCGGTGAAGAACTGCCAGGGCGTACGGGCGCCCCACTCCTCACCCATGAACAGCATCGGCGTGAACGGCCCGGTCAGCACCAGTACGGCCGCGCACGCCAGCAGCCCGGGGGAGAGGGTGGCCGAGAGCCGGTCGCCCAGTGCCCGGTTGCCGATCTGGTCGTGCGTCTGGGCGTAGCCGAGGAAGCGGTGTGCGGCGGTTCTCGTCATATCGACGGAGCGGCCGTGCGTACGGCCGCGGAAGCTCGAGTACGTACCGTCGTGGAAGAAGCCGTGGGTGAGGGTCTTGCCGACTGCCGCCAGCGGAGTGACGGCGAAGTCGGCGTAGTAGCCCTGGGACTCACCGGTCAGCGCGGTGTGCAGGGCGTGGTGGAAGTCGTCGTTCCACTGGGCGTGCAGACCCAGGCCGCCCGCCTCGCGCGGCGTCGTCGTCCGCGGGTCGCACAGATCCGACTCGGCGACCAGGAAGAGCGGACGGCCGATCTCACGCGAGAGGGCGTCGACGGCGCCGGAGAGCTCTTCGAGGAAGGTCAGCGCACGCGTGTCGGCGAGGGCGTGCACCGCGTCGAGACGCAGCCCGTCGAAGTGGAAGTCGCGCAGCCAGGCCAGCGCGCTGCCCAGCAGATACGCGCGGACCTCGTCGGAGCCCGGGGCGTCGAGATTGACCGCCGAGCCCCAGGGGGTGTGGTGGGTGTCGGTGAAGTACGGGCCGAAGGCCGGCAGGTGGTTTCCGGACGGGCCGAGGTGGTTGTGGACCACGTCGAGCACCACTCCGAGACCACGGCCGTGTGCTGTGTCGACAAAGCGCTTGAGCGCCTCGGGCCCGCCGTACGGCTCGTGCACCGCCCACAACGACACACCCTCGTAGCCCCAGCCGTGCACGCCGGGAAAGGGACACAGCGGCATCAGCTCGATATGGGTGATCCCCAACTCGGCCAGCTCGCCGAGCCGTTCGGCCGCGGCGTCCAGCGTGCCCTCGCGGGTGTACGTACCGATGTGCAGCTCGTACAGGACCGCGCCGCCGAGTCCCCGCCCCGCCCAGTCGTTGCGCCAGGCGTAGGCGCTCTGGTCCACCACCGCACTCAGGCCGTCCGGGCCGTCCGGCTGGCGGCGCGAGCGCGGATCGGGCAGCACGGGCCCGCCGTCCGGCGCGAAGCCGTAGCGGGCGCCTTCGCCCGCCTCGGCCTCGGCGCTCCACCAGCCCGCACGCCCTTCGGCACGCTCCATCGGGCGCTCCTCGCCTTCCAGCCACAGTGCGACCCGGTCCTCGGCCTGCGGCGCCCACACCTCGAACAGCACTGGGGGTCCCCTCGTCGTCGATGCGACCTCCATCCTGGCAAGGACGGGGTCTGGAAGCGGTGACCTTGGGGCTATTAAGGTCACGAACCATGTCGACGCCAATGCCGCCGCTGCCCGCGTTCCCGCCCGGCTTCCTCTGGGGCGCGTCCGCCTCCGCCTTCCAGACCGAAGGGGCCGCCGACGCCGACGGCAAGGGGCCCTCGGGTTGGGACGCCTTCGCCGCCCAGGGCCGGATCAAGGACGGCGCCGACGCCTCGCGCGGCACCGGCTTCCACGCGCGCTATCGCGAGGACGTCGCCCTGCTCGCGGGCCTCGGCGCGGACGCCTTCCGCTTCTCGGTCAGCTGGCCGCGCGTCGTCCCGGGCGGCAGCGGACCGGTCAATGCCGCAGGACTCGACTTCTACGACCGTCTCGTCGACGAACTGTGTGCCCACGGCATCACGCCCGCGCCCACCCTCTACCACTGGGACACCCCGCTCCCGCTGGACGAGGCGGGCGGCTGGCTGAACCGGGACACGGCGTTCCGCTTCGCCGAGTACGCCTCCGTCGTCGCCGAGCGGCTCGCCGACCGCGTCCCGATGTGGATCACCATCAACGAACCGGCCGAGGTCACCCTGCTCGGCTACGCACTGGGCGAGCACGCGCCCGGCAAGCAGCTCCTCTTCGACGCGCTGCCCGCCGCCCATCACCAGTTGCTCGCCCACGGCCTCGCCGTCCGGGCGCTGCGCGCGGCGGGCGCCGCGAACATCGGCCTCGCGGTCTCCCACTCGCCCGTACGGACCGCAGGGACCAGCGAGGAGGACCGGTTCGGCGCGGAGCTGTACGACACGATCACCAACTGGATGTTCGCCGACCCGATCCTCACCGGCAGCTATCCCGACGAGAACTTCGCCGCCCTGATGCCGGGCCCCGTCGCCGAAGACCTCGCCGTCATCTCCGAGCCGCTCGACTGGTACGGCGTGAACTACTACCACCCGATGCTCGTCGGCGCGCCCGCCGAGGACGCCCTCGGCGACTTCGCCGGCGTCGGCATGCCCGCCGAACTCCCCTTCGGGCTGCGGGACATCGAGAGCGACCAGCGCACCGACTTCGGCTGGCCGGTCGTCCCCGACGGGCTGCGCGAGCTGCTCGTGCTCCTCAAGGACCGGTTCGGCGACCGGCTGCCGCCGCTCTTCATCACCGAGAACGGCTGCTCGTACGACGGACTCGACGACCAGCGCCGTATCGACTTCCTCGACGCCCATCTTCGCTCACTGCACGAGGCGATCGACGCGGGAGTCGACGTACGCGGCTACTTCACCTGGTCGCTCACCGACAACATCGAATGGGTCCAGGGCGCGTCCCAGCACTTCGGCCTCGTCCATGTCGACTACGAGACGCTGGAGCGCACACCCAAGGCCTCGTACGCCTGGTACCGGGACGCCATCGCCGCCCAGAGAACCGCCGCCCGGACGTCGGACTCACGGCACTGAACGGATCTTCCACACCAGCACACCACCGAGGGCCGTGACCACCGTCGCGGTCAGATACAGCCCGGCGTACCCGCCCGCGTACGCCACGATCGGCGCGGCCAGAGCCGGGCCGAGGACCTGCGGCGCCGAATTGGCGATATTGATGACGCCCAGATCCTTCGCCCGGTCGCCGGCCTCCGGCAGCACCTGTGTGATCAGCGCCTGGTCGACGGCGATGTACACGCCGAAACCGAGCCCGAGCAGCGCCGCCGCACCCATCGCCACCGGCCAGGTGTGCCAGAACGTCAGCAGCAGCGAGGCCACCGCCATCACCACCGAACCGACCGCGACCAGCGCCTTGCGCCGACCCAGCCGGTCCGAGACGACCCCGCCGGCCACCGCCGTCACCACCACGCCCGCGGTGTAGAGCAGCGTCAGAATCAGTACGCCCTCCTCCGGATCCGCGTAATGCACCGCGTCTTTGAGGAAATACAGCAGATACAGCGTGCCCATCGCGTTCCCGAGCATCACCAGGAAACGGGTGAGCCAGGCCCAGCCGAAGTCCGGATACGCCCGCGGACTGACCCAGAAGTCCTTCAGACGCACCGACTCCTGTGGGAGAAAGGGGACTTGAGGGTCACGCGTCAGGAGTACGAAAGGCAGCGCGCAGAGCACCACGAGCGCCGCCAGCAGCAGATATCCCGTCGCGATCCCCGTCACCACCATGGTCACCAGCAGCGCCCCGACGACCAGCCCCAGCGTCTGCGGAATCCCGATGAAGCCGGAGACGGCGGCCCGCTGACGCACCGGCACCTGGTCGGGCACGACCGCATTGGTCCCGCCCAGCATTGCGTTCAGCCCGAGCTGCGCCAGACACCAGCCGAGCGCCACCCCGATCACCGTCGTCTGTGCCGAGGTGACCGCGAGACCCACCGCGCCCAGCACGGCCCCGCCCAGGATCCACGGGCGACGGCGGCCGAAGCGCCCGCTCGTACGGTCCGACAGCGCACCCGCGAGCGGATTGGCGACGACCGCGACCAGCGCGCCCACCCCGGTCGCCCAGCCGAGCGCGACTTCCTTGCCGGACGGGGCGAGCTCGGCGATCTGCTCGGCGAGCAGCACCTGGATCGGCGTGAAAAACGCCATGTACAGGCCCAAGTTGGCAAGTACGAGAGCGGAAACCCAGCCGCCGCCGACTCGGATCTGTGGCTCGGAGTGCAGCTCTTCCGTCGTCTCTTCCGTCGTCATGAGCGGCTCGCCATCAGCTCGGGGGTGTCCGGAGCTTACGGACACCCCCGAGCTTGCTCAATGCTGCGAACCGGGAAGGAAGTGGATCCGCTCCTGGACTACCGGATGCCCGGCCTTCGCGAAGTTCCTGGCCATCGGGAAGTTGCCCTGATCGGTCGCGCCCGCGATGAACTCCGCGTCCCGCTCAGCCAGGAAGTGCGTGCACTCCACGAGCAGGTCGTACGCATAGCCGTGGCCGCGCTGCTCCGGTACGACTCCGATGAAGCCGACGCACGGCCCCGACGGATTGCGCGCCGGGACGTGGATACCGACCAGTTCACCGTCAGGCGTGTAGGCCAGCTGCCACCACTCGCGCGGCGACGGGCACCAGTGGAAGAAGTCCAGCTCCTCCTGCGCTGCTTTGTCCACGTCCGCCTCTGCGATGGCGCGCAGCGCGTGCGCGTCGAGCGTCGAGGAGTGGACCCGGCGCAGCACATCGAAGATCACTGCGTCGTCGGGCTCCGGCTTGAACTTCAGCCGCCGGGGCCTCTCCGGCAGCCCGCACTCCGGCGTCCAGCGGTACTGGTACCGCTCCACCAGGACCTTCATCCCGGCCGCCGTCACGGCGCGGATCCTGGCCTCACCGGCCGCCAGGGCCGCCGGAGCCTCGCGCCAGCCGGCGGGCAGGATCAGTTCGTACTCGACCTGGAACGGTGAGGTGCGCAGCAGCTCGGTGCCCGCCTCCTCCTCGCCCTCGGCGAAGTCGAACCAGTTGACGCAGACGGGAGTTTCGTCGTCGGGGCCGCCCCACCAGGCGGCCCGCGCGACGACCACGCCGTCGCGCAGTGCGACCCGCTTCCATTCGGGGCGGTGCGTGGCACGGGCCAGCGCGCGGCCCACACCGAGAGGGTCGGGCAGAGAGTCGAAGAGATGCGCGTCGCTCGGGGTGAGCGCGCGGATGACCAGTTCGGTCATGGGCAAGTCCTCCGGGAAGAGATGTGCGGTATGCGCTCCCGGTCAGACTGCGAACGCCGGGCGGACGGGGCGGGAGCGCGAGAGTCGTGTGGTGTGCATTGCTCTCGCCTCCTTCCGTCGGTCACGGGCGTCGTGATCACCGTAGACGGCTCCCGGCGGAGTCGTCCACCCCGTTCCCTGGAACCGGGCTCGGGAACAGCCCGAGTTCGGCAGGTCCGCGCAGGTCAGCAGTGACTCAGGGTGGACCGGAACTCCGGTTCTTCTGGACACCTGTGGCCATTCGGCCCGACAATCTCGTATGTGACGTCCTCCTTCGAGTTCCACACGTATCCCGCTCGGCTCTCGGATGCCGAGCGCGACCGTGTCCTCGGTGTGCTCAGAGAGGGCGCGGCGCAGGGCAAGCTGTCGCACGACACCTTCATTCACCGTATGGAGCTGGCCCTCGCCGCCCGCCGCTCCGACGAACTGCGGGCGCTCACGGCCGACCTCGACACCGAGGGCCGATGGTCACGGCGGCTGTACGGCGCGGTGGGCCGGATATCGGCGTTCTCGGTACGGCTGCGCAGGGCCTGGCAGGCCGAGAAGCTGCCGCCGCTGCTGCTGCCCGAACCCGGCCCGTACCCCCTGCAGATCGGCCGCGACCCGGCGAACGGGCTGCGGCTGAGCCATGACACGGTCTCGCGACTGCACGCCGAACTGAGCCGCCAGGGCAGTCTGTGGATCCTGCGCGACCTCGGCTCGACCAACGGCACCACCGTCAACGGGCGGCGGGTGACCGGCTCCGTCGTCGTGCACGACGGGGACATGGTGGGCTTCGGACGGATGAGTTTCCGCCTCGCCGCACGCTGACCCTGCCCCCGGGTAGCCCCGAGTCCGTGGTGGTGCTGCGGGCGCTGATCCTGCCGTCGGCATCGGCGTCCGGCGCTGCTCGGCGAGCGGTCCTGGTGGCCGGTCGGGCCGGACGCTGAGGGCCCGGAGGGTCGCCGGTGACCGGGCTCTCGGGGGCCACCAGCCGCTGACCAGTACCGGCTGAAGCACCGCACGCGGAGGCCGGGTACGGGCTGCGGGCCCTGTCCGGCGCCGTGCCCGGCCTCCACCGGGCCCATGCCCGGCATCCGCTGGACGCACCGGTTCCGGCCCGTCGCCACCAGGCCCCTCACCCGCTCGCCGCGGACCCTCCTCCTACCGCCCTCCGGCTGAGCAGCGCCACTGGACGTTCCGCGAACAGCTCGGCCAGCGGCACCGGTCGGCCGCCGGTGAACTCCCGTTCCGGAGCGAGCAGATCGGCCCACCTCCCCGCAGGAAGTGTCAGCTCCGTGCCCGCCCAGCCGCCCGCCCGGTGCAGCCGCAGCGAGAGCCGAGTGACCGCCGTGACCACCTCACCCGTCCGGCAGAAGGCCAGGCAGTGTTCGGCGGCGGGGCCGTCCGCATGCAGCGGTGCGTACGTACCCGACTCGCCGAAGACCTCGGGGCGTTCCCGGCGCAGCCGCAGCGCCGCCGTCGTGACCGTCGTCTTCTCGTTCGGCGGCCCCTCATCGAACGGCCGCCGGTTGTCCGGGTCCACGAGGGCGAGGAAATCCCGCTCCGTGCCCTGGTAGAGGTCCGGCACGCCCGGCATCGTCAGCTGCACCAGCGCCGCGCCCAGCACATTGGCCCGTACATACGGCTCCAGCTCACGGGCGAACAGCGCCACCGAGTACAGCGGCGGGCCCGCCGGGCCCGCGCCGGCGAACGCGGTGACCGCCTCCTCGTATGCCGGATCCGGCTCCGTCCAGCTGGTCAGCAGCGCCGCTTCCCGCGCGCCCTTCAGCAGCGCCGTCGACAGTCTGCCCTCGGACGGGATGCCGAACCCGACAGCCGTCTGCCAGACCACCCACGCCAGATGCGGATCGGGCGCGCGTCCGCCCTCCAGCCGCGCCGCTTCCTCCGTGATGCGTGCGAGGAAGTCCGCCCACTTCTCCGGGCATTCGGACAGCACGGCGATCCCGGCCCGTACATCCGCGCTGCGCTTGGTGTCATGCGTGGTCAGTACGGTGCCGGTGGCCGGCCAGTCGCGGGCAAGACGTTCGCAGTACGCATGGAACAGTTCCGGGCCCACCGCCGGACTCCCCGGGTCGCCGCCCACCTCGTTCGCCGAAATCAGCGGCACATACCGGTAAAAGGCGGTGTCCTCCACGGACTTGGCGCGGAGCGCGGACGAGGTCTGGGCGAAGCGGGCACGGAACGCGTCATGGTCCGGGCCCTCGCCGAGCCGCCCGAGCGCCAGGTCCCGCACCACCTCTACGGCCTCGGCCTCCTCGACGACCGCGAACGCCGCCTTCGCGCCGAGCACCGCCGCCGGGGGCAGCGCCTCCCCGCCGCCGATGCGGTACGGACGGTAGACGGGGACCCGCACCAGCAGCTCCCGGACCGCCGCGCGCAGCGCCCAGGGCGCGTGGTCGCGCAGCGCCGGATCCGCGGCGCAGACGCGCCCGGCCAGACGGGTGAGCGCCGCGGTCTCGGCCGCCAGTTCATGCGTGACCACCCTGTACGCGGCGCGGCGCACCGTCGCCTCCCAGTAGCCGCCGCGGTCGCCCGCCGGCCCCGCGAACTCCCGGTACTGCGCGACCAGTTCGGCCTCACCCGCCGGATCGGTGAACAGGCCGTCGATATGGCGCAGCGCGTCGTAGCCCGTCGTGCCGGCCACCGGCCAGCCGGCCGGCAGCCGTTCGTCCCCGGTGAGGATCTTCTCGACGACCGTCCAGCAGGCCGCGCCCGTCGCCTCGTCGAGCCGCCGCAGATACGCCTCGGGGTCGGCGAGCCCGTCCGGATGGTCCACCCGCAGGCCCTCGACCACTCCGTCCCGTACCAGCTCGAGGATCTTCACGTGGGTCGCGTCGAAGACCTCCGGGTCCTCCACCCGTACGCCGATCAGCTCCGAAATGGTGAAGAAGCGGCGGTAGTTGAGCTCGGTACGGGCCAGCCGCCACCAGCCGAGCCGGTACCACTGCGCGTCAAGCAGCTCGGGGAGCGGCAGCTTCGCCGTGGACTCACGGAGCGGGAAGCGCTGCTCCCCGTAGTGCAGTACGTCTCCTTCGACCCGCATCCCGCCCAACTCGTCGCCGATCCGGCCCGCCAGCACCGGCAGCAGCACCTTCCCGCCGCCCGCCTCCCAGTCGATGTCGAACCAGCGGGCGTACGGCGACAGCTGCCCTTCGCGCAGCACCTCCCACAGCGCCGCGTTGTGCTGCGGCACGGCCGCCATATGGTTCGGGACGATGTCCAGGACGAGCCCGAGACCGTGTTCGCGCGCCGTACGGGCCAGCCGCCGCAGACCCTCCTCGCCGCCCAGCTCGTCCCGTACCCGGGCGGGGTCGACGACGTCATAGCCGTGCGTCGACCCCGGTACGGCCTCCAGCACCGGCGACAGATGCAGATGCGAGACGCCGAGCCCGGCGATGTACGGGACCGCTGCCGCGGCGGCCGAGAACGGGAAGTCCGGCTGGAGCTGCAGCCGGTATGTGGCGGTGGGCGTCATGCGAACGTACGTACCCAGCTTGAGGGCTTCTGTGTCATCGGCCCGTGCACGGGTACCGGCCGTTCGGACTACTCGCAGGGCGGACCCCTTGCTCGGGCGCGCCGCGGACCTGCACGGCCGATGAGGGTCGTCCTGCCGGCCGCGCCCGCTGTGCGCGCTGCCTTCGTGGACCGTACGGGCGACGGGCCCCGCGCACGCGGTCTGCTGTCGCACGCAGTCCGCGCCGCCGAGCCTGTCCACCCGATCGCGATGACGGCTACGCAGGCCGCCGCAGCACCGTCAGACTCCGCCCCAGCAGCGGCACCCGTTCTCCGGCCGCCACCTTCGGCCCCTCGCCCGGCGGGACCCCCTCCTTGCGTGCCGTGTCCACGACCACCTGCCACTGTCGGCCGTGGTTCACCGGCACCGCGAAGTCCAGATCGTCCGCGCTGGCGTTGAACATCAGCAGGAACGAGTCGTCGGCGATCCGCTCGCCCCGCGGCCCCGGCTCCGAGATCGCATGGCCGTTCAGGAACACCGACAGCGCCTTGGCGGACGCCGACTGCCAGTCCCGCTGGACCATCTCCTCACCTTCCGGAGTGAACCAGGCGATGTCGGAGAGCTCGTCGTGCGTCCCCTCCACCGGTCGGCCGTGGAAGAAACGCCGCCGCCTGAAGACCGGATGGTCGCGCCGCAGCCACACCATCGCCCGGGTGAACGCCAGCAGTGTGCCGTCCTCGTCCGCGCCCGGCTCCGGCCAGCGCACCCAGGAGACCTCGTTGTCCTGGCAGTACGCGTTGTTGTTGCCGCCCTGCGTACGCGCGAACTCGTCGCCGTGGCTGAGCATCGGCACACCCTGCGAGAGCATCAGCGTGGCGATGAAGTTGCGCATCTGCCGGTCCCGCAGATCGAGCACCTCGGGGTCGGTCGTCCCGCCCTCCGCGCCGCAGTTCCAGGACCGGTTGTGGTTCTCGCCGTCGCGGTTGCCCTCGCCGTTCGCCTCGTTGTGCTTGTCGTTGTACGAGACCAGATCGTGCAGCGTGAATCCGTCGTGGCAGGTGGTGAAGTTGATGGAGGCGAGCGGCCGCCGCCCGTCGTCCTGGTACAGGTCGGACGAGCCGGTCAGCCGGGATGCGAACTCCGCCAGCGTCCGTGGTTCGCCCCGCCACAGGTCCCGCACGGTGTCCCGGTACTTGCCGTTCCACTCGGTCCACAGCGGCGGGAAGTTCCCCACCTGATAGCCGCCCTCGCCCACGTCCCACGGCTCGGCGATCAGCTTCACCTGACTGACCACCGGGTCCTGCTGCACCAGATCGAAGAACGAGGACAGCCGGTCCACCTCGTGGAACTGCCGGGCCAGCGTGGCCGCCAGGTCGAAGCGGAAGCCGTCGACATGCATCTCGGTCACCCAGTAGCGCAGCGAGTCCATGATCAGCTGCAGTACATGGGGGCTGCGCATCAGCAGTGAGTTCCCGGTGCCGGTCGTGTCCGTGTAGTAGCGCGGATCGTCGGACAGCCGGTAGTACGAGGCATTGTCGAGGCCCCGGAAGGAGAGCGTCGGCCCCAGATGGTTGCCCTCCGCCGTGTGGTTGTAGACCACGTCGAGGATGACCTCGATGCCCGCCTTGTGCAGCGCCCGTACGGCCTGCTTGAACTCCAGCACCTGCTCGCCCCGGTCGCCCCAGGAGGCGTAGGAATTGTGCGGCGCGAAGAACCCGATGGTGTTGTAGCCCCAGTAGTTGTTCAGCCCCGCGTCCACCAGCCGGTGGTCGTTGACGAACTGATGCACCGGCATCAACTCGAGCGTCGTGACGCCCAGTTCGGTCAGATGCGAGATGACGGCGGGGTGCGCGAGCCCCGCGTACGTGCCGCGCAGCTCCTCCGGCAGCTCCGGATGCAGCATCGTGAGGCCCTTCACATGGGCCTCGTAGATCACCGTGCGGTGGTAGTCGGTACGCGGCGGCCGGTCGTCGCCCCAGTCGAAGTACGGGTTGACCACGACGGAGGCCATCGTGTGCGGCGCCGAGTCCAGATCGTTGCGCGAGTCCGGCCTGCCGAAGTGGTAGCCGTACACCGTCTCGCCCCAGTCGATGCTGCCGCTGATCGCACGGGCGTACGGATCGAGGAGCAGCTTCGCGGAGTTGCAGCGCTGCCCGCGCTCCGGGGCGTACGGACCGTGGACCCGGAATCCGTACCGCTGACCCGGCATCACGCCCGGCAGATAGGCGTGCCGTACGAAGGCATCGGTCTCGCGCAGCTCGACGTCGGTCTCCGAGCCGTCGTCGTGCAGTAGGCACAGTTCGATTCGTCGGGCGGCTTCTGAATACACCGCGAAGTTGGTGCCGGCGCCGTCGTACGTGGCACCGAGTGGATACGCCTGTCCCGGCCAGACCTGCATAGATATGACTCTTCCACTTCTGATCCGGGTGCTGGGGGGCACTTGGCCCAGATCCTCCCCGAAAGTATCGCCGGTGAGACGCCTCCTCAGGGGAGGACGCAGCGGTCAACATAGGGTTCCTCGGACGACCCGGGGACGTAACCGCTATGAATCCGCTCACTCCGGCAGATCTCGCCAGGCAGAAGGGCCGGATATGGAAAGGGAGTTGGGAAAGGACACTGCCGTTCCGGCTGCACCGTGTCCCGCAGGCGGAGTACTCTTCCTTGATCGTTGAAGGGGGAAGGGAAGAGGGGTGCGCGGGTGAGCTCGGGAGGGCTGGAGCTACCCCCAGGTGACGCTGGTCACGAGGGGGGCTCCGCCGACGCGCCGCCCGGAGCGGTCTCCCTCGCACAGCCGATGGAGATCGGGGCGGAACTGGACTGGGGCGCGGACGCCTGGAGCGAGGTGCGTACGCGCGCCCAACGTGCCGGGCGGGCCTACATTTGGCTGAACCTGGTGGAGCAGCGGCTGCGGGCCGTGGTGGCAGCGGTGCTGCGCCCCATCTATGAACCGGTGCACGGCGACGACTGGGTGGTGGCCGCGGCGGGGCCCGCGGGGCAGGAGTGGGTACAGCGCGCGGTCGCCGTACGGGAGGTCTCGCGCCGCAAGGGCTATCTGCTGGACCCGGCGGACGACAATGTCCTGTCCTTCCTGACCCTCCCGCAGCTGCGGGAACTGATGGTCCAGCACTGGCCGTGCTTCGAGCCGTACTTCGACGACCGGCGCGATGTCGAGCTGGCGCTGGACGAGCTGGAAGTCGCGCGCAATGTCGTCTCCCGCAACCGCGCGCTGAACGAGGCGGTGCTCGCCCAGGCCGAGCGCGCCTCCGCCCGGCTCCTGGGGATACTCGGCAGCGGCGCGGGCGTGCCCTCGGCCGACCGCCTCCCGGTCGACGCGGTCGAGGATCTCGTCGGCGACCGTTACGCGGATGTGGTCTCCGTCCACCCCGACCGGGTCCGGCTGCAGCGCCAGCTCCCCGCCGAAGACCTCTTCGGCGGTGCGCGCCGCCTCGACGCGATCGGCATAGGCCTGAACCTCCTGGTCCAGAACTTCTCCGGCCGACGGCTGGTCCACCTGGCCGAATCAGGCTGCCGGGTCCGGCTGCTCTTCCTTAATCCGGCGAGCAGTGCGGTCAAGCGCCGCGAACGCGAACTGGGCCTGAAGAAGGGCGAGCTGAGCCGCACGGTGGAGATGAACATTCTCCATATGCGCCGCGTCCGCTCGCGCCTCCGTGACCCGGGCGCCTTCGAGATCCAGGTCTTCGACGAGACACCGCGCTTCACCGCCTACCTGGTCGACGGCGACGGCCCGGACGGCCTCGCCGTCATCCAGTCCTATCTGCGCCGGGCGCGGGGGATGGAGGCGCCGGTGCTGGTGCTGCGGGGCGGGGGGCGTGCGGTGGTTCGCGCCAGCCATGACGGCGAGAACGGACTTTTCCAGACATACCGCGAGGAGTTCGAGTCCGTATGGGCGGACTCGCGTCCCGTCTCCTGAGTTGTCAGTGGCGCGTGGGAGGGTGAAAGTCCACGGGGGAACGCACCACCGCACCACGAAGGAGGGCCACGATGGCTTGGCACGGGGAACCGCTGATCGGCTTCGATCTGGAGACGACGGGTACGGAGCCGCTGGAAGCGCGGATCGTGACGGCGGCGATCGTCGGGGTGCAGTCGGGGGAGCCGGTCCGGCGGCGGGGCTGGCTGGCGGACCCGGGCATCCGCATCCCGGCGCAGGCGTCGGCGATCCACGGCATCAGCAGCGAGCGGGCTACGGCGGAGGGCCGCCCGGCGCGCGAGGTGGCGGACGAGATCGCGGAGACGCTGAGCGGGTACTGGGCGCAGGGGGTGCCGGTCGTCGCGTACAACGCGGCATTCGATCTGACGCTGCTGACGGCGGAGTTGCAGCGCCACGAGCTGCCCTCCCTGACGGACCGCCTTTCGGGCCGCCCGATCGGCCCGGTGATCGACCCGTACACCATTGACCGGGCGGTCGACCGTTACCGCAAGGGCAAGCGCACACTGGAGGCGGTCTGCGTCGAGTACGGCGTGGTCCTGGGCACGGCCCACGATGCGTCCGCGGACGCACTGGCGGCGGTGCGGGTGGCCCAGGCGATAGCCGAACGGCACGGCCCGGTTGCGGCGTTGACTCCGGCGGAACTGCATGAGCGCCAGGTCGAATGGTACGCGGAGTGGGCGACGGACTTCCAGCGCTTCCTGCGGAAGAAGGGCAGCGCGGACGCGGTGGTGGACGCATCCTGGCCGGTGCGGGAGCTGGTGCCGTCGGTGGGCTGAGCCCGGGTCTTCTCCCTCAATCGCCGGCGAGGCCTGAAATCAAGCCCGTCCTGCGATTGAGGACACACGCGAAGCGCGTTCGGGTCCCAGGGGCGAAGCCCCTTGGTTACGGGAAGGGGCGGGGTGGGGGAGCAAGCCCCGCCGCGGGCGTCCGCCTTCGTACCGTCAGAAGGCGTGCCAGCGCACCCTCTCCGCACCCTCACGCAGTGACGCGACCCGCCGAGCGAACTCCTCCCGCGCAGCCGGGTTCGTCGGGGCGTGCTGCGCCACCCATGCGCAGCTTGCCGTTTCGCGGGCACCGCGCAGGACCGCGCACCCGGGCCACTCACGGACGTCCCAGCCGTACGCCTCGGTGAACGACTCATACGCGTCGGGCGCCAGTCCGTAGCGGTCGCGAGACAACGCCATGACCACCAGGTCGTGCTCGCGGAGGTCCGACGAGAATGTTTCCAGGTCCACCAGGACCGGGCCGTCCGGGCCCACATGGACGTTGCGGGGCAGTGCGTCGCCGTGGATCGGGCCCGGCGGCAGATGTGGGGTGAGCGCGGACGCGGCCTCGGCAAAACCGTCGCGGCGCTTGCGCAGATAGTCCGCGTCGGCCGGGTCGATCGCCTCGCCCGCAAGACGCAGCCAGCGCTCGACGCCCCCGAGCAGTTCCCGCCGCGGAAGGGAGAAGGACGGGGATTCAAGCGCATGGATCCGGCGCAGCAGCCGCGCCAGATCCGCGGGCTCCGCCGGACGCACCGCATCCGGCAGCCGGTGCCAGACTGTCACCGGATGGCCCTCCACCAGGCGGGCCTTCGGCTCGGCCGACCGGACCGCGGGCACGCCCGCCTCCGACAGCCACGCCCCCACGGCCAGTTCGCGCTCCGCACGCGCCATCAGCTCCGCGTCCCGGCCGACCTTGACGACCACCTCGCCCGCCCCGAACACCGCGTTCTCGCCGAGCGCGAGCAGCGCCGCATCGGCAGGAAGTCCCGCAGCCGCCAGCACCGCGCGCGCTCGTGTCTCGTCCATTGGTCTCTCCCACCGCTCCCGCCGCTCGCACGAATCCGCCAAAGTCTCGCATCCATGCAGGTTGGGTTGACGAACCGACGAACCGTCAGCACGATGACGGAGGCCGCCTGGGCGGCCGGACCAGGATGGGCCGCCCAAAGGAGTCGGATCCGTGACATTGGCGACGGCAACGCCGCGGTCCAGTAAGCCGCGGCCCCGGAATGCGCGGTCCATGAAGCAGCCGGACCACGGGGCCTGGTTCCTGGTGCTGCCTGCCCTGATCCCGATTCTGGTGCTGAGCGTCGGGCCGCTGCTCTACGGCATATCGCTCGCCTTCACCGATTCCCAGGCGGGCCGCACCGAGCCCACCCAGTGGATCGGGACGCTGAACTTCCAGGACCTGCTTCACGACACGCTCTTCTGGGACTCGTTCAGGATCGGTCTGCTCTGGGCGATCGGCGTGACGGTCCCACAGTTCCTGCTCGCGCTCGGTCTGGCTCTCCTGCTCAACCAGAACCTCCGCTTCCGCTGGCTGGCGCGCGCCCTGGCGATCATCCCCTGGGCCATGCCCGAGGTCGTCGTCGGCATCATGTGGCGGCTTGTATACAACCCCGACGCGGGCATCCTGAACGAGACCATCCGTGACTTCGGGCTCGGAGACGGACGGGACTGGCTGACCGGACTCGCCACCGCGCTGCCCGCCGTGATCGTCGTCGGGATCTGGGCAGGTATGCCGCAGACCACCGTCGCGCTGCTCGCCGGACTTCAGAACACCCCGCACGAGCTCCACGAGGCCGCCGCGCTCGACGGCGCCGGTGCCTGGCGCCGGTTCCGTACCGTCACCTGGCCCGCTCTCAAGCCCGTCGCGCTGGCCATCACCGCGCTCAACCTCATCTGGAACGTCAACTCCTTCGCCCTGGTGTACGTGCTCACCACCGGCGGACCCGGCGGCCGCACCCGCCTCCCCATGCTCTTCGCCTACGAAGAGGCCTTCCGCTACGGCCAGTTCGGCTACGCCGCCGCGATGGGCTGCATCATGGTCGCGGTGATCTCGGTGATGCTCGCGCTCTACCTCGTAGGACGGCTCAAGGAAGGGGCGGAGCAGTGACAACGCTGCGCACCAGCAGGTCCGGCCGCGCCGGCCAGTACGTGGCGCTCCTCTGCTACCTCGTCTTCCTCGCGTTCCCTTTCCTCTGGCTGATCTCCACCGCCTTCAAACCGCCGCGCGAACTGGGCTCGCTGCACCCCACCTGGATTCCGAACGACCCCACCCTCGCCAACTTCCGGCAGGCCTTCGACGAGCAGCCGCTCCTCCAGGCCGCCGGCAACAGCCTGATCGCGGCCCTGTCCGCCGCGCTGATCGCCGTCGTGATCGCGACGCCCATGGCCTACGCCATGGCCCGCAACCGCAACAGGCTCTCCGCCGCAGCCACCGGCTGGGTCGTGGTCAGTCAGGCGTTCCCGTTCGTCCTGGTGATCATTCCGCTGTTCCTGATCCTGAAGAACCTGCATCTGATCAACACACTGTTCGGTCTGATCATGGTGTATGTCGTCTGGTCGCTGCCGTTCGCGCTCTGGATGCTGGTCGGGTACGTACGGGCCGTGCCGCGCGAGCTGGAGGAGGCGGCGTCCGTCGACGGCGCGGGCAAGCTCCGCACGCTCGTCTCGGTCACCGCCCCGCTGCTCGCGCCCGGCATCGTCGCCACCGCGCTGTTCGCCTTCATCACCGCATGGAACGAGTTCTTCTTCGCGCTCGTCCTGCTCAAGACTCCGGAGAAGCAGACCTTGCCGGTCGTCCTCACGCACTTCCTCGGCGCGGAGGGCGTCGCGGATCTCGGGCCGCTTGCCGCTGCCGCGTTCCTCGCGACGATGCCCTCGCTCGTCATCTTCGCGATCATCCAGAAGCGGATCACGGGCGGGATGCTGACAGGGGCGGTGAAGAGCTGATGCGGAGAGTCGCGGCCGCGGCCGCCGTGTGCGCGCTACTGCTGACCGGCTGCTCCGCCGACGATGGAGCCGACAGCGGAAGGATCAGGCTCCGCTTCCAGTCCCTGGCCTGGCAGGACGAGTCCGTCGACGCCAACAAGGACCTGGTGAAGGAGTGGAACACGAGCCACCCCGACGTCCAGGTGGAGTACGTCCAGGGCAGTTGGGACAGCATCCATGACCAGCTGCTGACCTCTTTCGAGGGCGGCGAGGCGCCGGACATCATCCATGACGCCTCCGACGACCTCGCCGACTTCGCGTACGGCGGCTACCTCGCCGATCTGAGTGGGCTGCTGCCGGAGCGCCTCACGTCGGACATCCCGCGGCAGAGTTGGGAGACGGCGACCTTCGCCAAGGGGGTCTACGGCGTGCCTTTTCTCCAGGAACCGCGCGTTCTCATCGCCAACAAGAAGATCCTCGACTCCTCAGGGGTCCGCATTCCGACGGCCGGGAAGCCGTGGAGCTGGGAGGAGTTCCGCCAGGTCACCAAGACGCTCACGGAGAAGATGGGGGAGGGGAAGTACGGTGTCGCCTGGCCGCTCAAGGAGCCGGTCTCGGCCACTCTCAACCTCTCCCTCTCCACCGGCGGTCAGGTCTTCCGCCGTGGCGCGGACGGCAAGGTCGAGGTCCGCTTCGACGCGGCCGACCAGGTGGTGCCCCGCACCATCAACGCACAGGTCAACACCGACGGGAGCGCATCGCGCACCACTCTCGGCTCGGGCGGCTCCGACACCCTGCCGGGCTTCTTCGGCGGCAAGTACGCGATGGTCCCGCTCGGTTTCTCCTACCGCCAGCAGATCGTCCAGCAGGCACCGAAGGGCTTCGAGTGGCAGGTGCTGCCCGCCCCTGCGGGAGCCGGTGGGCTCACCCAGGGCGTGAGCCCGCAGACCCTCTCTGTCGCCGAGGACAGCCCGCACAAGAAGGAGGCGGCCGAGTTCATCGACTTCATGCTCCAGCCACGGAACATGGTGCGGCTGGCGAAGGGCGACTGGATGCTGCCGACGGGTACGAAGGCACTGGCGGACCCGGCCCTGCACACCGAGAAGGAGGGCTGGTCCACGGGCGCCGCGCTCGCGCGGGATCTGCGCTCAGCGCCGGCCCAGTCGGTGCGGGGCTACCCGGAGTGGAAGGACAAGGTCGCGACGCCGGCGCTGCAGGAGTACTACAGCGGTGCGATCGACGCGGCCGAGCTGGAGAACCGCCTCGTCAACGACGGCAACCTGGTGCTGTCCCGCTACCAACGCTGACGCCCGGGGGTGCGGGTCCGTTTTATCCCCCACCCCGCCCCTTCCCGAAACTGGGGGGTGCCCCCTGGCCCCCTGCTGAGGGAGCTGACGCCCCCCGCACCCCGCAGCGGCTGCTTTGCGCCGCGGCCGCAGATAGAAGGTCCCACTCCGAGTGGGAGAACGTTGGAGGCTGACGCCCCGACACCCCCGGTGCGGCGGCTTCGCGTCGCAGACCACAGACCCGGGGGCTCGCCCCCGACCGGCGGCTTCGTGCCGCGAACGCGGGGGCACCGAACGCCGACGGGCGCCCGGCGGGTGCCGGGCCTGTCCCTGGCAGGGGGACGCGCAGGGGTCGTGTTCGGGACGTAAAGCGTCGCAACTCGCGCGAAGCGCGGTGAGGAAAGCAGTCCAGGACACGAGCCCCGGAGCGGACCCCGGACGGCCACCGACACAAGACCGGGCACGCCCAAGCACGCCGGACCCGCGCCCCGCCAGGGGACCCGCGCCGCGCAAAACACCCGCGGCCCGGGAGCGCGCGCTCCCGGGCCGCGGGGGGCATCAAACCCGCCTCAGACGCGGGCCGGTTCCGGTCGGCCGTCGTCGTGGCGCGGCGTCCCCACCGGCGCCCCAACCGGCGGCGCCACCGCCGACTCGTCATGCGTCAGATCCGGCAGCCACCGCAGCCACTTCGGGAAGTACCAGTTCCGGTCACCCAGCAGCGCCATGATCGCCGGGAGCAGCACCCCGCGGATGACCGTCGCGTCGATCAGAACCGCCGCCGCGAGGCCGACGCCCATCTGCTTCATCGACTGCATCGACAGCGTGCCGAAGATCGCGAACACCGCAACCATGATGACCGCCGCGCTCGTCACCACGCCCGCCGTCGTCACCACGCCATGGGTGATCGCCTCCCGCGTACCACGCCCCTGCATTTTCGCCTCGCGGATCCGGGACACCACGAACACGTGGTAGTCCATCGAGAGTCCGAAAAGGATCACGAAGAGGAACAGCGGCAGCCACGTGATGATGGCGCCCACGCCCTCCGCGCCGACCAGCGACGCGCCCCAGCCGTGCTGGAAGACCGCGGTGAGGATGCCGTACGCCGCGCCCACCGACAGCAGGTTGAGCACGATCGAGGTGATCGCGATCGTCAGCGACCTGAACGACAGCAGCATCAGGATGAAGGCGAACACCACCACAAAGGCGAAGACGGGTGCCACCGCCCCGGTGAGCTGGTCGTTGAAGTCCTTCGAGCCCGCGACCTGACCGGTGATCGGCGCCTGGAGGCCGTCGACCCTGCCGAGCGTGGCCGGCCTGACCGTGTCGCGCAGGATGCCCAGACTCTTCTCCGCCTTGTCCTGGTCGGAGCCGCCCACCAGCGGTACGTATACGAAGGCGAGGTTCTGCGCGTCGTGCCGGACCACCTCGATGGGCCCCCGGGACGCGCCCGAACTCACCGCCTGCTTACGGAAGTCGTCGATCGCCTGCTTCACCGGCGTCGCGTTGATGTCGTCCGCCTTGACGATGACCGCCGCCGGGTCCGCACCACCCGGGAACGCCTCGTTGATCCGCCCGTATGTCGCCACGATCGGCACCGAGTCGCCGAACTCCTGGTCCAGCGTGAGGTTCTGCGTCTTCATGCCGAGCGCGGGCAGTGCGATGGCGACCAGCGCTCCCGCGGCCACCACCAGCGACACCGCGGGACGCTTCAGTACGCCGCCGAGGACCCGGTTCCACACCCGGCTGCCGCTGTTCGTGCCGTTCACGCCGCGCTTCATGCGGCTGAGGAAGGGGATCCGCCCCTTCTCCACCCGTTCGCCGAGCAGCGAGAGCAGCGCCGGCAGCACCGTCACCGAGCCGACCATCGCCACGGCCACCACGATCAGCGAGGCCAGGCCCATCGACTCGAACGTGCCGATGCCGGTGAAGAGCATGCCGGCCATCGCCACGCACACCGTCACACCGGAGACGATGACGGCCCGGCCACTGGTCGCCGCAGCGATCTGCATCGCCGTGTGCGCGTCGCGTCCTGCGGCCCGCTCCTCGCGCTCGCGCCGCAGATAGAACAGGCAGTAGTCGACGCCGACCGCCAGACCCACCAGCAGCATCACGGAGCTTGCGCTGTCACTCATCGGCTGGAAGTGGCTGACGATGCCCATCAGCCCCATCGTCGCCATGATCGCGGTGATGGCCAGAGCTACCGGCAGCAGTGCGGCCACCAGCGCGCCGAAGGCGATCAGCAGAATGCCGAGCGCGACCGGCACCGCCGAGAGCTCCGCCTGCTGGAAGTCGTCGCCGAACGCGTCGTCGAAGGTCTTTCGCATGCTGGCGCCGCCGATCTCCTCGATCCGCAGCTCCTTGTGCCCGTCCTGGACCGTGGCAACGGCCTTGAGTACCGGTTCGATCCGGTCACCCGCCGTCTCGGGGTCCCCGCGCACATCGAACTGGACGAGCGCGCTGCGCCCGTCCTTCGAGATGCTCTTGGTGTCGTACGGAGACGTCACCCCGGTGACCGCGCCCGTGCCGCCGACCGCCTTCATCACCTCGTCGACGGCCTTGCGGAATCCCGCGTCGGTAGCCTTCACCGAGCCGTTGCGCGCCTGGACGAGCACCGTCTCGCCGGCCGGCTCCTCGACGCCCGCCTCCGCTGTGATCTTCGCGGCCTGGGTGGTCTCACCCTTCAGCTGTTCGCTGTCCTTGAGCTTGACGGTGCCCGCTGCCGAGCCGGCCGCCATGGCGAGAATGACGAACAACACCCAGATTCCCACTGCCGCCCAGCGGTGTCGCGCGCTCCAGCCGCCGGCCCGCGCGGCGATTCCGCGCGGACCTCTTCCTGCTTTCCCCATGACGGTCCTGCCCCCTCGAAATGACGTCGGCGCCTCGCCGTTGTCTCCGCTTCGAAGGTAAGGGCACATTCAGGCCGTCTCCTCCTGCTTGCCGGTGACCCGGCGAGGTGGTTCTCTCCTCCTTTCGGACCGGTCGGATCCCCGACAAGAAGGATCGAAGCCCCTTACATCTAAAGGGGGTTGGGGGTGAAGTCCGACTTGTGAGGCCCTGGCCGATTCATTATTACGAAACCTTGTTGAGTAAGTCACAGCTGTATGAAGGTCTTGATCTGGGCGCGTCAATCGGTCAGGGTTTCGAATCAGCCCCCGGAGATTTTCCGTCCGAAGGGCAATCCCCCCACAAATGATGACGAGGAGCCCCCTCTTCATGGCAACTCACAAGCGCGCGAGCAGGATCAAGCTCACCGCGGCGATAACCGCCGTGGCTGCCGCAGCCGGAGTGACCGTACTCAACACCTCGTTCGCCGGCGCGGCGCCCTCCCCACAGGGCACCATCTACGGTGCGCATGCCGCAGGCGCGATCGACGGCAGCTACATCGTGATGCTGGACAAGAAGGCCGACAAGCAGGACCTGGCCAAGGAGTACGGCGGCAAGCTGCAGCGCAACTACAGCTCCGCCATCAACGGCTTCTCCGCCAGCGGCCTCACGGAGACCGAGGCCAAGCGCCTCGCCGCCGACCCGTCCGTCGCCAAGGTCGTCCAGAACAAGAAGTTCTCGATCAACGCGACCCAGGACAATCCGCCGTCCTGGGGCATCGACCGGATCGACCAGGCCGACACGGTCGGCGACAAGAAGTACACCTACCCGGACAGCGCGGGCGAGGGTGTGACGGCGTACGTCATCGACACCGGAGTCCGTATCACCCACAAGGACTTCGAGGGTCGCGCCACGCACGGCTTCGACGCCGTGGACAACGACGACTCCGCCGACGACGGCAACGGCCACGGCACCCATGTCGCCGGCACCATCGCCGGCGCCACTTACGGTGTCGCCAAGAAGGCGAAGGTCGTCGCCGTCCGTGTCCTCGACAACAACGGCTCCGGTACGACGGAGCAGGTCGTCGCGGGAATCGACTGGGTCACCAAGAACCACAAGGGCCCGTCCGTCGCCAACATGAGCCTCGGCGGCGGCGCCGACGAGGCGCTCGACGAGGCTGTCCGCAAGGCGATCGCCTCCGGCGTCACCTTCGCCGTCGCGGCCGGCAACGAGTCCGCCGACGCGAGCCAGGGCTCCCCGGCACGCGTCAAGGAAGCGATCACCGTCGCCTCCTCCACCAAGGAGGACCAGCAGTCGGACTTCTCCAACTTCGGCGCGGTCGTGGACATCTACGCCCCGGGCTCGGACATCACCTCGTCGTGGAACGACAGCGACGAGGGTACGAAGACCATCTCCGGCACCTCGATGGCGACCCCGCATGTGGTCGGCGCTGCGGCGGTCTACCTCGGCGGTCACAAGGACGCCACCCCGGAGCAGGTCGCCAAGGCCCTGACCGACGGCGCCACGCCCGACAAGATCTCCAACCCCAGCGCGGGCACGCCCAACAAGCTGCTGAAGGTCGTCGAGTAGCCGACGGACTCCAACGCTGAACCGGCGGTCGCCGTGCCCTCCCCCACGGGGCGCGGCGGCCGCCTTATTGTGTGGCGATGACCACGAGGTATGCGGCCCTGCTGCGCGGGATCAATGTGGGCGGGCACAGGAAGGTGCCCATGGTGGAACTCCGTGAACTGCTCGCGGAACTGGGGCACGGCGACGTCGCCACGTATCTGCAGAGCGGCAACGCCGTCTTCACCAGCGACTCGGACGACGAGAAGGCACTCGGCGCCTCTCTGGAGAGGGCCATCGAGAAGCAGTTCGGCTTCGGCGTCGACTGCCTGGTGCGCAACGGTACGTATCTGAAGGCGGTCGCCGACGCGTGCCCCTTTCCCGCCGCCTCGCTCGAGGGCAGGCAACTGCACGTCACCTACTTCTCGGAGCGTGTCGGCCCCGAGCGGCTCGCCCCTATCGACGCATCGGCGCATCTGCCGGAGGAGTTCCGGCTCGGCGACCGGGTGCTGTATCTGTATGCCCCGAACGGCCTCGGCCGCTCCAAGCTGGCCGAAGCGCTCGCGAGACCGAGCCTGTTCAAGGGCATCGTCGCTACCAGCCGTAACTGGAACACCGTCCTCAAACTGGTGGAGCTGACCCGTGACTGATCTCACCAAGGCCGTCCATGGAGCCATGGAGGCGGAATTCCGTCTTCTCGACCCGATGGTGCGCTCCTCGCCTCAGCTGCTTGCCGATCTGTTCCACCCGGACTACCTGGAGTTCGGCACCTCGGGCAGGCGCTGGGACCGGGCGTCGATCCTCGCCACCCTCATGGCGCGGGACGTGCCCGCGCCGCGGCCCATCACCACCTCGGAGATGAAGGGTGTACAGCTCGCACCGGACGTGGTGCATCTGACCTTCGACACGGAGTCGGGCGCTCACCGTGCCCACCGCAGTTCGCTGTGGCGCCTGACCAGTGGCAACTGGCTTCTCTACTTCCACCAGGGCACGCGGGCTCAGTGAGGAAGGAGCAGGTCACCGGAGGGTCGGTCACCGAGGGGCCGGTCACCGAAGGGCCGTCAGATCCGCCTGGGTGAGCCGGATCGTGGCCGCGTCCAGGTTCTCCTCCAGATGCGCGAGCGATCCGGTACCCGGCGTCGGACACAGCACCGGGGAGCGGTGCAGCAGCCAGGCGAGGGCGATTTGGCCCCTGCTCGCGCCATGGCGTGCGGCGACCGTGTCGAGCGCGGCGGCCCTCTCGCCGGTCAGGGCTCCATTGGCGAGCGGGAACCACGGCAGGAAGGCGAGACCGTTCGCCTCGCACACCTCGAGCACGGCCTCCGACTCCCGGTCGATGAGATTGAAGCGGTTCTGCACCGAGGCGATCGGCGCGAGAGCCAGCGCTTTTCTCAGCTGACCGGCGGTGACCGTGTCCAGACCGATGTGCCCGATCTTGCCCTCGGCCCTCAACTCCTCGAGCGTGCCCAGTTGTTCGGCGAGCGGCACCTCCGGGTCCAGTCGGTGCAGCTGGTACAGGCCGATCGTCTCCGTACGCAGCCGGCGCAGACTCGCCTCGCACATCGCGCGCAACTGCTCGGGCCGTCCCGCGATGTGCCAGGCACTGTCGCTCGTACGCACCACCCCGCCCTTCGTCGCGAGGACCAGGTCGGCCGGATACGGGTGCAGCGCCTCGGCGACGAGCTCCTCGGCAAGGTGTGGGCCGTAGTTGTCGGCGGTGTCGATGAGCGTGACGCCTCGCTCGACCGCCCGCCGCAGCACCGCGAGGGCGTCCGCGCGCTCACCGCGCGGCCCCCAGTACCCCCGGCCGGCGAGCTGCGCGGTGCCGTAGCCGAGTCGGCGTACGGTCCGCTCCCCGCCGAGCCGGAAAGTCTCCAAGATCATGGCTGGACCGTACCCGAATGTGCGAGCCTCGTACGTATGCGCTACATCATCATCGGGGCAGGGGCGATCGGCGGCACCATCGGCGGACGGCTTGCCGAGGCGGGGCACGAGGTGGTGCTCGTCGCGCGCGGCGCGCACTTCGAGGCGCTGCGGACGAATGGACTGCGGCTCACCACGGCAGAGGGGACCAGTACGCACCGGCTGCCCGTCGTGGACCGGCCCGGCGCGTTCGAACTGCGCCCGGACGACGTCCTGTTCCTCTCGGTGAAGACGCAGGACAGCACGGCCGCGCTGGAGGACTGGGCCGCGCAGCCCGTCGCCGGCGGCGGCACCGCGGGCGAACTGCTGCCGCTGGTCTGCGCGCAGAACGGCGTGGAGAGCGAGCGCCTCGCCCTGCGCCGCTTCCGCCGTGTGTACGGCATGTGTGTCTACCTTCCCGCCAGCTACCTCGAGCCGGGTTCGGTCTCGGCTCTCGGTGCTCCGCTGACCGGCATCCTGCACCTGGGCCGCTATCCGTCCGGAGCGGACGAGACCGCGCTGCGTATCTCCGCCGACCTGGAGAAGTCCGGACTGCTCGCACCGGTCGTCCCTGATGTCATGCGCTGGAAGTACGCGAAGCTGACCAACAATGTCGCCAACGCCGTCGAGGCCGCCACCGGAGTGATCGCCGACGAGGACGGTGTCCGGCTCGCCAGGCGTGCGACGGCGGAGGCCCGCGCGGTGCTCGCGGCCGCGGGTATCGAGGTGGTGAGCGAGACGGAGCAGAAGGAGTTCAGGAGCGACAAGATCCGCTTCGACCCGCTGGACGGGTCGAAGCGCGGCGGCGGCTCGTCCTGGCAGAGCCTCAACCGCGGTACGGGCACGATCGAGGCCGACTACCTCAACGGCGAGATCGCCCTGGTCGGCCGTATCCACGGCGTACCCACGCCGGTGAACGACGCCCTGCAGCGCGTCGCCAACGGCTTCGCCCGCGAAGGCAGGGCCGCAGGATCGATGTCCCTCGCCGAGCTGACCGCACTCGTCGACGCCGAAGTGGCCCAGTGATTCATACCGTGAATGGCCCAGGTCCTGGGTCCACTCCGGGCCTAGCCTGAGGGCTGTGAACACTGCGGGAAACAAGACCGCGGTCGACTTCTGGTTCGACCCCGCCTGCCCCTTCGCCTGGATCACCTCCCGCTGGATCCTGGAGGTCGAGCGGAAGCGCGACATCGGGCTGCGCTTCCGGCCGATGAGCCTGTATCTGCACAACACCGGCAATGAACTGCCCGACTGGTACCGCGAGTTGGTCGACAAGTCGATCGGCCCGGTACGGGTGGCGGTCGCCGCGGCCGAGCAGCACGGCGACGGGATCCTGCGCGATCTCTACACCGCCTTCGGCACCCGTATCCATGAGCAGGGCAACAAGGACTTCGACGAGGTCATCGCCGAGGCCCTCGCCGAGCTGGGGCTGCCGGAGTCCCTCGCGAAGGCCGCGCACGACCCGGCGCACGACGAAGCGGTACGCCACAGCCATGAGGCGGGCAAGGACCCGGCGTCCGACGCTTATGTCGGCACGCCCACCATCCATGTCGACGGCACGGTCTGGTTCGGCCCGGTCCTCAACTCGATCCCGCGCGGCGAGGAGGCGGCCCGGCTCTTCGACAGCTTCCGTGTCATCGCCGGCTTTCCGGACTTCTTCGAGCTCAAGCGCACCCGCACCGGCCGCCTCGCCTTCGACTGAGCCAGGGCCGCTCGGGGCTGTCCGGCGGCGTCGCGTTTGTTCAAGACCCGGCCCCGCGACCGAAAATAGTGTGCTGTGCATGGACAAGGACACCGTGTACCCGTACCTGACCGAGTGCGCCGCCGAAGCCGCCCGGATCGCCCGCGGCGTCAGCGCAGACCAGCTGTCCGCACCGACGCCCTGCAAGGAGTGGGACGTCCGCGGACTCGTCAACCATCTCGTCCTCTACTCCTCGCACGGCCTCGAGCACCGTGCGCTGCGCAAGCAGCTGCCCGAGGAGCTCACCGGCCGCGACTTCACCACCGAGGCCGACTGGGCGGAGCAGTACGCGGCTCAGCTGGACCGCGCCACCGCCGCATGGTCGGATCCGGCCGTCTGGGAGGGCGAGGTGGACCTCGGTTTCGCCGCGATGCCCGCGCCCGAGATCGCCTCGCTGATCACCAAGGAACTGGCCGTCCACGGCTGGGACCTGGCCCGCGCGACCGGGCAGGACCACCGGATCTCGGAGGCGGCCGCGGCGCTGATCCTGACCGTCGTCGACGAGCACGCCGAGGTCTACCGCCAGTACGACGGCTTCGCCGACCCCGTACCGCAGCCGGACGAGGCCCCCGCTTTCGAGCGGGCGCTGGCCGACAGCGGCCGCGATCCGCGGTGGGCTTGATGGCCGGCCCGTCCGGCGATCGGGGACAGCGCGGCCATGTTCACGCGGTGACCGCCAGCGGCCGGTCGACCCGCACCGCGTCGTAGCGCCGGAGCAGCAGCCGCGCCAGCTCCGGCGCGGCGCCCAGGACATCGGCGATCACGTCCGCGTCCTCGGCCCCGCGGGCGATGCGGTCCGGGAGAAAGCCCGGAGCGATGACATACGGAGCCACCGCCACCTGCCGTACGCCCTCGGCCCGGAGCTCGCGCACCGCGTCCTCGGTGCGCGGAAGAGATGCGGAGGCGAACGCAGGCCGCACGGCGCACCAACCGGTGTGCCGCAGCTCCCGCGCGATTTCAGCGATCACTGCGATCGCCTCCGGGGCTGTGGAGCCCGCCGAGGCCAGAACCAGCCCCGCCGAGCTCTTCTGGGACGGGTCGAGCCCGGCCTCGTACAGCCGCCGCTCCAAGGCGCGGAGGAGCAGCGGGGACGGGCCGAGGACGTCGGCCTGACGGATCCGCAGGCGCGGCAGCCGCGCCGAAGCCTCGTGCAGTACGGCGGGGATGTCGGCCTTCGCGTGGAAGGCGCGCGTCAGCAGCAGCGGGAGCGCGACCACATCCTCGACGCCCTCGGCCGCCAGCCGCTCCAGCACCCTGGGGACGGTTGGGGCGTTGAAGTCGAGGAAGCCCGTCTCCACGCGCAGCCCCGGCCGCAGCGAACGGGCACGCTCCACCAGGGCATGCACGGTCGCCGCGTGCCGCGGGTCGCGGCTGCCGTGGGCGATGACGAGGAGGACAGGACGGTGCATGGCGGAGCTCAGTTCTTCACAAGGAGACCGCGGCTGCGCAGCACCCACCGCTCCAGCGGACTGAAGATCAGCAGGTCGATCGCGATACCGACGATCAGGATCAGAATGATGGCGAGGAAGACTCCGGGCATGTCGGCGTTGTTGCGGCCGTTCTCGAGCAACTGGCCCAGGCCCAGGCCCAGTTCGGGCGAGGAGGCGATGATCTCCGCGGCCATCAGCGAACGCCAGGAGAACGCCCAGCCCTGCTTGAGCCCCGCCACATAGCCGGGCAGCGCGGCCGGCAGCACTATGTGCCACGTTCCGCGCAGCCCGGTCGCGCCGAGCGTGCGCCCGGCCCGCAGGAACAGCGGCGGCACCTGGTCGACACCGGACACCAGTCCGTTGGCGATGGACGGCACCGCGCCCAGCAGGATCACCGCGTACATCATCGATGGTTCGAGGCCGAGCCAGATGACGGCCGGGGGCACCCAGGCGACCGACGGGAGGGACTGCAGCCCGGAGAGGATCGGACCGATCGCCGCCCGTACGAACTTCACCCGGGCGACCAGCAGCCCCAGCGGCGTACCGATGGCCAGCGCCATCAGGAAGCCCAGCAGACCGCGCGAGACGCTGGTCCACACGACCTCGAGCAGTGTGCCCTCCAGCCACATCTGGGACACGCTGTCCCACACCGCGGACGGCGCGGGCAGCTTGTACTCCTCGGTGGCCTTCGCCCAGACCAGCACCTGCCACACCACGATCACCAGCGCGACGGCGATCAGCGGCGGCAGGACCTTCTTCAGCAGCACCTCGCGTACGGGTGTGCGGTTGACCTGCACCGCGTCGAGTGCGTCGAGGCCGGCCTCCAGACCGGCGAGATCGTCGGCCTTCGCCACCTTCGGGGTGGTGTCAGTGCTGGCCATGTCGGCGGATCTCCCCACGCAGTTCTTCGGTGATCTCGACGGACAGCTCCGCCACGGCGGCATCCTCGATACGGCGCGGCTGCTCGATGTCGACCGTCCACTCCCGGGCGATCCGGCCCGGACGCGATGACAGCAGCACCACCCGCTCCGCCAGCCGCACCGCCTCACGGACGTTGTGCGTGACAAAGAGAACCGAGACGTTCGTCTCGCGCCAGATCCGGGTCAGCTCGTTGTGCAGTACGTCCCGTGTGATTGCATCCAGCGCCGCGAACGGCTCGTCCATCAGCAGCAGTTGGCTGTCCTGCGCCAGGGCCCGCGCCATCGCGACGCGCTGCCGCATACCACCGGACAGCTCGTGCACCCGCTTGTCGTACGAACCCTGGAGGCGTACGAGCTCAAGCAGCCGCTCCGCTTCGATGCGCCGCTGCCCCTTGGGCACGCCGCGCAGCCGCAGCGCCAGTTCGATGTTCTTGCCCGCGGTCAGCCACGGGAACAGCGCATGCTCCTGGAACATCAGGGCGGGCCGCCCGCCGGGGGTCTCGATGGACCCCGCGGTCGGACGGTCGAGCCCCGCCACCAGATTGAGCAGCGTCGACTTTCCGCACCCGGAGGCTCCCAGGAGGGTGACGAACTCACCCGGAGCGACATCGAGACTGATGTCGTCCAGCACGAGCTGCTGCCCGGAAGGTCCGGCGAAGGACTTCGAGACATGCTCGAGACGGGCGGCGGGCAGGTCCGTCGCACGGTCCTCGGCCTGGGCCTTGTCCTTGGTGAGGGTCTGGGCCATGGTCGTCACCTCCTGGGAGTGAACGGGGAGCGAGGGTTACTTGACGCCGAGCGAGGCGTCGGCGACCTCGGGCTTGCCCGCGGCCTTGAGGACCTTGTTCAGCGGCTTCAGGTCGTAGATCCCGGCGAGGTCGGGCTGCTTCAGCAGACCGGCCTTGACCGCGTGCTCGGCCTCCGCCTGCAGCGTCGCGGCCAGCGGGTCGTCCGTGAACTGGATGGACTTCCACGCCGGGTCGATGACCTCGGGCGGCAGAGCCTTGCCGCTGAGCTCCTTGAGCTTGGCGTTCGCGGACGCCTTCGCCTTGTCCGGGTTGGCGTTGATCCACGCGTTGGTCTTCACCGAGCCGCGCAGCACCGCCTCGACGACGTCCGGGTGCTCCTTGAGGAACTTCTGCGACACGATGATGTTCGTGATCACGAACTTCTTGTCGGGCCACAGCGTCGACTCGTCGAGCAGCACCTTCCCGCCCTCGCTGACCAGCTTGGACGCGGTCGGCTCCGGCACCCACGCGCCGTCGATGGCACCGGACTTGTAGGCGTCAGGGGTGACCTTGTTCTCCGTACGGACCACGGAGACGTCGCCCTTGCCGCTCTGCGCGTCGACCTTCCAGCCCTTCTCGGAGATCCAGTTGAGGAACGCCACGTCCTGGGTGTTGCCGAGCTGCGGCGTGGCGATCTTCTTGCCCTTGATGTCGTCCAGGGACTTGATCTTCTTGGGGTTGACGACGAGCTTCACACCGCCGGACGCGGCGCCGCCGACGATCCGCAGGCTCTGGCCCTTGGACTTGACGTAGCCGTTGATGGACGGCGAGGGGCCGATGAAGCCGATGTCGATGGAGCCCGCGTTCAGCGCCTCGATCTCGGAGGGGCCGGCGTTGAAGGTCGAGGCGGCCAGCTTCGTGCCGCCCAGCTCCTTCTGGATGATGCCTTCCTGGTCGCCGACCAGGGCGGTGGCGTGTGTGAGGTTCGGGAAGTATCCGACCTTCACGGTGTCCAGGCCGCCGACTTTCTCGCCCTTGGCGGCGGGAGCGACCTTGTCGTCCTTCTTGGCGTCCGAGCCGTAGCCGCAGGCGGTGAGCGCCACGGCGAGCAGCGGAAGGGCGGCGGCAGCGGCGAGGCTGCGGTGCAGGGTGGTACGGCTGGCAGGCACGGGAGGGTTTCCTCTCGGAGGCCCGGTTCTTACGTCACTTCGGACGTGGCCGGGGTGTCGGCGGTCTTCGTCGGTGCAGGGTGCGGGGGGTGCGGGCGCGCAGGCAGTGCGCGTACGTCATCGCGCACATCGCGCCACCCCGCCCGTTCCCGCGCCGAGGTTGCCGCTGCCGACGCGGCCGCCCTCCTTCGCGAACGTCGCGTAGAAGTCGGTGGTCATCAGAAGTCCCACCCCTCGTCGTCGGCCTCGTGCACGACCTCGGCGCTGGTGGCGAAGGAGTCGCCCGCCATGCCGGCCGCCAGTGTGGTGCCGTCCGCGGGGTCGATCAGCAGGAATGACCCGGTGCGGCGGGAGTCCGCGTACGAGTCGAGCGCGAGCGGCTCGGCGGTACGGACCTTGACCTGGCCGATGTCATTGGCGACCAGCTGACCGGGGTTCGGGTGCTGCGAGAGGTCGTCAAGGGTCAGCCGCGACGGGATCTCCTTGACGATCGCCTTGACCGTGCGGGTGGTGTGCTTGAGCAGCACCCGCTGGCCGACGGTGAGCGGCTGGTCCGCGACATGGCAGACCGTCGCCTCGATGTCCTGCGTGGTCGCGGGCGCGTCGCCGCTCGGCACGATCAGATCGCCACGCGAAATGTCGATGTCGTCCTCGAGGAGAAGAGTGATGGACTGCGGGGTCCAGGCGATGTCCACCGATTCGCCGAGCAGATCGATCCCGGCGATCTTCGAGGTGCGGCCCGCCGGCAGAACGGTCACCTGCTCGCCGACCCGGAAGGTGCCGGCGGCGATCTGGCCCGCGTAGCCCCGGTAGTCGGGGTGCTCGGCGGTCTGCGGACGGATCACGTACTGCACCGGCAGCCGCGCGTGGCAGCCGGTCAGATCGTGGCTGACCGGGACCGTCTCCAGGTGCTCCAGGACGGTCGGACCGCCGTACCAGTCCATGTTGGCGCTGGGCTCCACCACATTGTCGCCGGCGAGCGCGGAGATCGGGATCGCGGTGATCTCCGGAACGCCGAGCGACGCCGCGTAGGAGGTGAACTCCTCCGCGATCGCAGCGAAGACGGGCTCGGCGTAATCGACGAGGTCCATCTTGTTCACGGCGAGAACGACATGCGGGACGCGCAGCAGGGCTGCGACCGCGGCATGGCGGCGGGTCTGCTCGACGACGCCGTTGCGCGCGTCGACCAGCACGACCGCGAGCTCGGCCGTGGACGCGCCGGTGACCATGTTCCGGGTGTACTGCACATGCCCGGGGGTGTCGGCGAGGATGAACCGCCTGCGCGGGGTGGCGAAGTAGCGGTACGCCACATCGATGGTGATGCCCTGCTCCCGCTCGGCCCGCAGACCGTCGGTGAGCAGCGCCAGGTCGGGCGTCTCCTGACCGCGCGAGCGCGAGGCGTGCTCGACGGCCTCCAGCTGGTCGGTGAGAACCGACTTGGAGTCGTGCAGCAGCCGCCCCACCAGGGTCGACTTGCCGTCGTCGACGGACCCGGCGGTGGCGAAGCGCAGCAGGGTGGTGGCTGAGATCCCGGAGAGTTGCCCGGTCGTGGTGGTCATGGTTAGAAGTACCCCTCGCGCTTGCGGTCTTCCATCGCGGCCTCGGACATCTTGTCGTCGGCGCGGGTCGCGCCCCGCTCGGTCAGCCGGGATGCGGCGATCTCGGTGATCACGGCGTCCAGCGTGGTGGCGTCGGAGTCGACGGCACCGGTGCAGGACATGTCGCCGACGGTGCGGTAGCGGACGAGACGCGTCTCGACGCTCTCGCTCTCCTTGGGACCGCCCCACTCACCGGCGGTCAGCCACATGCCGGAGCGCTTGAAGACCTCGCGCTCGTGCGCGAAGTAGATCTCGGGCAGCTCGATCTTCTCGCGCTCGATGTACTGCCAGACGTCCAGCTCGGTCCAGTTGGAGAGCGGGAACACCCGGACATGCTCGCCCGGCGCGTGGCGGCCGTTGTAGAGCTGCCACAGCTCGGGCCGCTGCCTGCGCGGGTCCCACTGCGAGAACTCGTCGCGCAGCGAGAACACCCTCTCCTTCGCGCGCGCCTTCTCCTCGTCCCGGCGGCCGCCGCCGAACACCGCGTCGAAGCGGTGCTGCTGGATGGCCTCGGTCAGTGGGACGGTCTGCAGCGGGTTACGGGTGCCGTCGGGGCGCTCGCGCAGCTTCCCGGCGTCGATGTACTCCTGCACGGAGGCGACATGCAGCCGCAGCCCGTGCTGGGCGACGGTGCGGTCGCGGTACTCGAGAACCTCGGGGAAGTTGTGCCCGGTGTCCACGTGCAGCAGGGTGAACGGTACCGGCGCCGGCGCGAACGCCTTGAGCGCCAGATGCAGCATGACGATCGAGTCCTTGCCGCCGGAGAAGAGGATCACCGGTCGCTCGAACTCGCCCGCCACCTCGCGGAAGATGTGCACCGCCTCGGACTCCAGGGCGTCCAGATGCGACAGGGCGTACGGGCTGTCGGTGCCTTCGTGGACAGTGGCGGCCGTCGTCATGCCAGACCCCTCTCGGTGAGCAGCGCGTGAAGCGCCGCTGCGGACTCCTGCACGGTCTGCTGGTGCGACTCGATCCGCAGATCCGGGTTCTGCGGCTCCTCGTACGGGTCGTCGACACCGGTCAGGCCGCTGATCTCACCGGCGGCCTGCTTGGCGTAGAGACCCTTCACATCGCGTACGGAGCAGACCTCCACCGGAGTGGCGACATGCACCTCGACGTACGGCGTGCCCTCGGTGGCGTGGCGCTTGCGGACGGCCTCGCGGCTGTCCTCGTACGGGGCGATCACCGGCACGAGCGCCTTGATGCCGTTGGACGCCAGCAGTTCGGCGACGAAGCCGATCCGCTGGACGTTGGTGTGGCGGTCCTCGCGGCTGAAGCCGAGGCCGGCGGAGAGGAACTCCCGGATCTCGTCGCCGTCGAGCACCTCGGTCCGGTGACCCTCGGCGCGCAGCCGCCCGGCCAGCTCGTAGGCGATGGTGGTCTTGCCGGCGCTCGGCAGCCCGGTGAGCCAGATGGTGGCCCCAGTCACGTTCTTGTCTCCCAGAATCGTCATCCGTGCAGCCCGCATTCGGTCTTGCCGCGCCCGGCCCAGCGTCCGGCCCTCGCGTCCTCGCCCTCCAGCACCCGGCGGGTGCAGGGCGCGCAGCCCACGGAGGCGTAACCGTCCATCAGCAGCGGGTTGGTGAGGACGCCGTGCTCGGCGACGTACGTGTCCACGTCCTCCTGCGTCCAGCGGGCGATCGGCGAGATCTTGACCTTCTGCCGCTTCTCGTCCCAGCCGACGACCGGGGTGTTCGCCCGGGTCGGGGACTCGTCGCGGCGCAGCCCCGTCGCCCAGGCGTCGTACGCGGTCAGTCCCTCTTCGAGGGGCTTGACCTTGCGCAGCGCGCAGCACAGGTCGGGGTCGCGGTCGTGCAGCTTCGGGCCGTACTCCGCGTCCTGCTCGGCGACCGACTGACGCGGCGTGAGCGTGATGACGTTGACGTCCATCACGGCCTCGACCGCGTCACGCGTGCCGATGGTCTCGGGGAAGTGGTAGCCGGTGTCGAGGAAGACGACGTCGACGCCCGGAAAGGCACGGGAGGCGAGGTGGGCCACCACCGCGTCCTCCATCGAGGAGGTGACGCAGAAGCGCGGCCCGAAGGTGTCGGCCGCCCACTTCAGGATGTCCAGGGGCGAGGTCTCTTCCAGGTCCCGCCCGGCCTGTTCGGCGAGCGACTTGAGCTCGTCCTTGGTCTGAACCGCCGTCATATCTCGTTCCCTCCACCGTCGTTGCGCTGAAGTCCACGGGACAGCAGCCCGAGGAACTTCAACTGGAAGGCTCGATTGCAGGCTGCGCATTCCCAGGCGCCGTGGCCCTGCTCGTTCGGACGCAGGTCCTCGTCACCGCAGTACGGGCAGTAGAAGGGCGCGGCACGCTCGCTCATGACAGGGCCTCCTCGGACGCACGCGCGGCCCAGGTCGCGAAGCGCTCGCCGTCCTCGCGCTCCGCCTGGAAGCGCTTGAGGACGCGCTCGACGTAGTCCGGCAGCTCGGCCGAGGTGACCTTCAGACCGCGGACCTTGCGGCCGAAGCCCGCCTCGAGGCCCAGCGCGCCGCCCAGGTGCACCTGGAAGCCCTCGACCTGGTTGCCGTCCTTGTCCAGCATCAGCTGGCCCTTGAGACCGATGTCGGCGACCTGGATACGGGCGCAGGCGTTGGGGCAGCCGTTGAGGTTGATGGTGATCGGGTGGTCGAACTCGGGGATGCGGCGCTCGAGTTCGTCGATCAGCGAGGCGCCGCGCGCCTTGGTCTCGACGATCGCCAGCTTGCAGAACTCGATACCGGTGCAGGCCATCGTGCCCCGGCGGAACGGGGAGGCGTTGACCCGCAGGTCCAGCGCCTCGAGACCGGAGACGAGCGACTCGACCTGGTCCTCGGCCACATCGAGCACGATCATCTTCTGCTCGGTGGTGGTACGGAGCCGTCCCGAGCCGTGCGCTTCGGCAAGCTCGGCGATCTTCGTCAGGGTCGCTCCGTCGACACGTCCCACGCGCGGGGCGAAGCCGACGTAGAAGCGGCCGTCCTTCTGCCGGTACACGCCGAGGTGGTCACGCCAGGTCTCGGACGGCTCCTCGGGCGCGGGACCGTCGACAAGCTGGTACTTGAGGTACTCGTCCTCCAGGACCTGGCGGAATTTCTCCGGGCCCCAGTCGGCGACCAGGAACTTCAGCCGCGCGCGAGTGCGCAGCCGGCGGTAGCCGTAGTCACGGAAGATGCCGATGACGCCGCCGTACACGTCCGGCACCTCGTCCAGCGGGACCCAGGCGCCGAGGCGGACTCCGAGCTTGGGGTTGGTGGAGAGCCCGCCGCCGACCCAGAGGTCGAAACCGGGACCGTGCTCGGGGTGGTTGACGCCCACGAAGGCGATGTCGTTGATCTCGTGCGCGACATCGAGCTGCGGGGATCCGGAGATGGCCGTCTTGAACTTGCGCGGCAGGTTCGAGTAGGCGGGGTTGCCGATGAAGCGGCGGTGGATCTCGTCGATGGCGGAGGAGCCGTCGATGATCTCGTTCTCGGCGACGCCCGCCACGGGCGAGCCGAGGATCGTGCGGGGCGTGTCACCGCAGGCCTCGGTCGTGGACAGTCCCACGGCCTCAAGCCGATTCCAGATCTCCGGGACGTCCTCGATCCGGATCCAGTGGTACTGCACATTCTGCCGGTCGGTGATGTCGGCGGTGCCGCGCGCGAACTCCTGCGAGATCTCGCCGATGACCCGCAACTGCTCGGTGGTCAGCCGGCCGCCGTCGATACGGACGCGCAGCATGAAGTACTTGTCGTCCAGCTCCTCCGGCTCGAGGATCGCGGTCTTGCCGCCGTCGATGCCGGGCTTGCGCTGGGTGTACAGCCCCCACCAGCGCATACGCCCGCGGAGGTCGGCCCCGTCGATCGAGTCGAAGCCGCGGTGGGCATAGATCGTCTCAATGCGTGTCCGCACATTGAGACCGTCGTCGTCCTTCTTCGTCTGCTCATTGGCGTTGAGCGGCGTCATATGGCCAACAGCCCACTGACCCTCGCCGCGGTGACGTCCGGCCTTGCGGCGGGGCGCGGCGGGGGCGGGCTTTTCAGGGGAGGCGGCCATGGCGAATACGTCCTTCGAGACTGCAGGAGGGCGGCTTTGAGCTGCACACTCGCGCGAGGCGCGACAATGCGCAGGAGGGGAACAGAGAGTGGGGAATGCTCGGCTGTGCTGGTCTTTCAGCAGACCGGACAGATGGCGCTGGACATGCGGCCGAGGTCGACGTGCCGCCGACTCACCAAGGCAGTTCCAGCTCGAGACATGACGGAAGCGTGTCACGGCGGTCCGATGGCAGTCCACCTTCATCCAGAATGTGGACAACACTGTCCCGCATCGCAAGACAGTGTGTTGCTGGTCACTCAGACGTGGGCACCTGGCCAGGGGCCGGGCGCGGCCACCTCGGGCTCTTCCTCCGTCCTGGTGTCGAAGAGAGTGAAGCCGCGTCGCAGATAGTTGTCCATGGCATGCGGGCCGTCCTTGGAGCAGGTGTGCAGCCAGACCCGCTTCGTCGGCGTCAGCCCCGGCCACCGCTCCGCCAGGTCCCAGGCCCTCGCGACACCCCAGGAGAGGAGATGGCCGCCGATCCGCCGCCCCCGGAACGCCGGGATCAGCCCGAAGTAGACGATCTCGACCGAGCCCTCGCCCTGCGCCTCCAGCTCCACATAGCCCGCCGGCGTCCCCTTCTCGTACGCCACCCAGGTCTCGGTGCCCGGCCTGGCGAGCATCTCCTCCCACTGCGCGTACGTCATGCCCAGCCGGTCCATCCAGCGGATGTCACCGCCGACGGCCGTATACAGAAAGCGGCTGAACTCGGGCGAAGGCACCGCGGCCCGTACGATCCGCAGATCCCCTTCGGGCGCGGCGGCCGGCCGCAGATCTGCCGGCGAGGTCTGCTCCAGGGACCAGGTGGTCACAGTGATGCTCATGAGCGCCAGGGAACCACGATGTCCTGATCCGGCCAAAGCCGAGTCCTCGCTGAGCCGCCCGCAGCCGCTTGGTCAGTCCGGCGGTCGGCGCGCGCTCACCACCGCCGGGGCCCTCGACTGCGGCAGCAGATCGGCCGGATCGTCCGGCTGGACCAGCTCCACCTCGACCTCGTCGACGAAGCGGTACGGGCGGTGCGCCAGCACCTGCGCCAGATGCCGCCGCAGTCGCGACATCTCGGCCCGCACCGTCACCGTGCGCGTCGGGTCCTCGAAGAGCGCCTGCGCCAACTGCGCCGCGGTCCGCCCGTCCCGGTGCAGCGCCAGCATGTACAGCAGCTCGGCATGGCGCGGGCTGAGCTCCTGCGCCCAGCTGCCGGCGGCCCCCGCGACGGTGACCGAAGGCTGCCGTGGCCTGCTCAGATCCAGCACCACCCGGCCCGGCGGCGCCGCGGAGCTCCTCTCGTCGACCCGTATCAGCCAGCCGCCGGGCAGCGGCTCGACCGTGCACATGCCGAGCGAGGGCAGCCAGAGCCGACCGCCGACGACGGACTTCGGCAGCGAAAGCCGACCGGTGGGCGGCATGCCGGTGACCGCGGCCGGCCAGCCGTTGACGTCCACGGCCAGCGCCCGGCCGGTCAGCCGGGCCAGCAGCGGCGACGCCACGCTGCGTAGCCGGTCCAGCGCCGCGAAGTGCCGGTTGCGCAGTTCGGCCTCGGCGAGCCGGGCGACCGAGGTGACCAGGGAGAGCGTCGCCGGATGCATGGTGGACAGGGGTCCGCTGATGTCGACGACGCCGATCAGCTTGCCGTCGCGCGGATCGGTGACCGGTGCGCCCGCGCAGGTCCAGGTGTGGTGGGTGGAGACGAAGTGCTCGGCGGAGTGCACCTGGAGCGGCCGCCGGGAGATCAGCGGAGTGCCGATACCGTTCGTACCGACGAGCCCCTCGCTCCAGTCGGCGCCGAGGACGAATCCGTGCGAGTCGCCCTTGCGCAGCACTGTTGCCTTGCCCTCGCGCCAGAGCATCCGTCCCTCGGTGTCCGCGACGACCATGATGTGCTGGGCCGCCTCGGCGATCGACACCAGGCCGTCCCGCAGCACCGGCAGCACCTCGCGAAGCGGCGAGGCGAGCCGACGGCGTTCTATCTCCTCCGGCGGCAGCAGCCCGGCCCTGTGGTCCCGGTCGGGATCCATACCGCCGCGCAGCATCCGCTGCCACGACTCGTTGATGTCCGCCCGTGGGCCGAGCTGCGAGCGCCGGCCGTTGAGCGTGGCGTCCCGCACGCCCTTCAGTAACCTGGCGGCCTCCGCGGTGTCCATGGCGGCGAGCCTGGCCAGGTCGAGTGATGTGCTCTGCACCGGGGTCCTCCTGGGCGGCGCCGGCGTCCGATGCGGGGGGGCTGGCTCAATCGTGCCCCCTCCCGCGGCAATGCGTGGCGATTTGGGCCACAAGACTGCAACCCCTTGCAACTCTCGCGTACAGGCGTGCACATATATCAGGGTGGTGGAACACCGGTTCGCCGGTCGTCATGCACCGCACTGCCCTGCACTGCGGGGCGCATGACAGCGCGCGGGGTGGTGCCGTGTCGGCGCAGCACCACCCCGACAGCCGTCGGCGGCGCGGGCCTCAGACCACGGCTCGCGCCCGCTCGACGACCGACGCCAGATCGAGCGTGTGCGGCAGCGTGCCGAAGGCCGTGCCCCAGTCCCCGCCGAGCCGTGAAGCGCAAAACGCGTCCGCCACCTCCGGCGGTGCCCACCGCACCAGCAGCGATCCCTGCAGCACCAGCGCCATCCGCTCCACCAGCCGACGCGCCCGCGCCTCGATCCCGTTCAGATCGGCCAGTTCGGTCAGCAGGTCCTTGATCGCCGCGTCCAGACGGTGATCGGCGCCGCGCGCCTTGCCGACCTCCTGCAGGAAGGCGTTCAGGGCCTGCGGCTCACGCTGCAGCGCCCGCAGGACATCGAGCGCCTGCACGTTGCCCGAGCCCTCCCAGATCGAGTTGAGCGGCGACTCGCGCAGCAGCCGCGGCAGCCCCGACTCCTCTACGTAGCCATTGCCGCCCAGGCACTCGAGCGCCTCGGCCACCGTCGGCGTACAGCGCTTGGTCACCCAGTACTTGGCGGCGGGCACCGCGAGCCGCAGGAAGGCCCGCTCCTCGTCCGTATCGGCGTCGTACGCGGCGGCGAGCCGCAGCGCCAGTGTCGTCGCGGCCTCCGACTCCAGCGCCAGATCCGCCAGTACGTTGCGCATCAGCGGCTTGTCGATGAGCAGCCCGCCGAACGCGCTGCGGTACGCGGAGTGGTGGATCGCCTGTGCCACCGACTGCCGCATCAGCGCGGCCGACCCGATGACACAGTCGAGCCGGGTCGCCGCCACCATCTCGATGATGGTGCGCACCCCGCGGCCCTCGTCGCCCACCCGGCGCGCCCATGTCCCGTCGAACTCGATCTCGCTCGACGCATTGGACTTATTGCCGAGCTTGTCCTTGAGCCGCTGGATCCGGAACACATTGCGGGTACCGTCGTCCAGCACCCGGGGCACCAGGAAGCAGGTCAAACCCCCTGCCGCCTGGGCGAGTACCAGAAAACCGTCACACATAGGAGCGGAACAGAACCACTTGTGACCGGTGAGCAGATACTCCCCGTCACCGGCCAGCGGCTCGGCCCTCGTCGTGTTCGCCCTGACGTCGCTGCCGCCCTGCTTCTCGGTCATTCCCATTCCGAACAGGGCCCCGGCCTTCAGTGAGGCGGGCCGCAGCCCCTCCTCGTACACCTGCGAGGTCAGCCGCGGCTCCCACTCCGCGGCCAGCGCCGGGTCCGTACGCAGCGCGGGCACCGTCGCATGCGTCATCGACACCGGACAGCCGTGCCCGGCCTCCGCCTGCGTCCACACCAGGAACCCGGCCGCACGCCGAACATGCCCGGCCGGCCTGCCCCAGGCGTTGGTCAGCCCGGCCGACACGGCCTTGCCGAGGAGCCGGTGCCAGGCGGGATGGAAGTCGACCTCGTCGATCCGGTTCCCGTACCGGTCGTGGGTGCGCAGTTTCGGCGGATTCTCATTGGCCTGCACACCCCACTCCTGGGCCTGTGCGGAGCCTGCGGTGCTGCCGAGCGTCTCGAGCTCCTCCCGGGCCTCGTCGAGGAATTCCGGCGCGACATGCCGTTCCACGCCCTCCGTGAGGGCCTGGTCGGCGCTGAAGACGTCGTACCCGACCAGGGGTGGAGCCTGGTTGGTCACTGTGTGGGTGGTAGCTGCCATGCCGATACGGTAAGGAGGTGCAGGCAGCAAATGAAACACCCGAGCGGCCATCGGGCCGACTCCACCGGGCCCGAGTCCTCTACCGCAACGTCTCCAAGCGGAAGATGGCATGGTTGCTGCTGAAGGACACGGTCAACTCGTGCATCGAGTACCGCATCCTGGGCCTCGCGGCCGAGGCGGCGTTCTTCACGCTGCTGTCACTGCCGCCGCTGCTGCTCGGTCTGATCGGTCTCCTCGGCTATGTGGACGTGTGGACCAACACCACCACCGTCGCCTCGATCGAGGAAAACATCCTGAGAGCGGCCGGCACGGTGCTCTCCGACCGGGGCGTCAACCAGATCGCCAGGCCCCTGCTGGAGGACGTCACCCACGGCGGACGGCCGGACGTCATCTCCATCGGCTTCGCCATCGCGCTCTGGTCCGGTTCGCGGGCGGTCAATGTCTTCATCGACACGATCACCGTGATGTACGGCCTCGACGGCCAGCGCGGCATCGTCGCCACCCGGCTGCTGGCCTTCCTGCTCTACATCGTGGCGCTGCTGATCGGCGCGGTGGTACTGCCGCTGGCGGTGGTCGGCCCCGACCGGGTGGTGGAGTTCATTCCGTGGGGCACGGAAGTCGTCAGCGTCCTGTACTGGCCGGTGGTCAGTCTGCTCTCGATCGCCTTCCTCACCACGCTCTACCACGTGTCCGTCCCGGTGCGCTCGCCGTGGATCGAGGACGTCCCGGGTGCGCTGGTGGCGCTCGGGATGGGGGTGCTGGGCTCATTCCTGCTGCGTATCTACCTCACCAGCACGGTCGAGGGCCCGACGATCTACGGCTCACTCGCCGCGCCCATCGCCGTCCTGCTGTGGATCGGCCTGACCGCCTTCGCGGTCCTGGTGGGCGCGGCGGTCAATGCCGCCATCGACCGGGTCTGGCCGTCGGTCGCCACGGCCGCGGCCCGCGCGGCCAACGAGCGGATGCGTGCGCTCAACGCCGCAGAGCTCCTTGCCCGGGCGGAGGCCACCCAGGTCTACGGGGAGGGCGAGAGCGAGGACGAGGACGAGGACGACGGGGCCATGCCATCGGAATTCCCGGAGCGATGGTCGCGGTTCCTGCCGCCGGACGATGTGAAGTCGCGGCTGCACGCGGGTCGGGAGAACGGCCGGGAGGGCCACGAGAGCAGCCGTGACAAGGAGACCAGGCAGCAGCGGAAACCCTGAGCCGGGCCACCGCTGTCCGTGCGGGTGAGCTCCCTGAGCGCGCTCATAACAGCCCCCGACATCAGCGGCGTTGGACCGAGGGGCCGTTCTCGATCGCGCGGGGCTGCGCGGGTAGCTGCGGGATAGCCTTGTAAGGGTGTACGAGGAATGGGCGTCGCGGCTCGAAGGAGCCGTCGTCTGGACGCGGACCGTGGACCGGCGTGCCGGTGCGGTCCACCCCGTGCTGCCCGACGGCTGCATGGACCTGCTCTGGTTCGAGGGCCGGCTCCTCGTGGCAGGACCCGACACCCACGCCCACACCCCCGGGAGCGGCCTCGGCACCCGGTGGGCGGGGGTGCGCTTCGCGCCCGGGACCGCGCCCGCGATTCTCGGCGTACCGGCGTACGAGCTGCGCGACCGGCGGGTCGAGATCGCCGATGTGTGGGGCGGGGCCGAGGCACGCCGGCTCAGCGCGCGGATCGACGCGGCCCCGGACCCGGTGGCCGAGCTGGAGGCCGTGGCGCTTGGGCGGGCGGACGCGGCCCTGCCGCCGGACCCGCTGCTGGGCGAGGTGGTGCGCCGGCTGGAGGCGGGCGGCACGGTGGCCGGGGCGGCGTACGCGGTGGGCCTGGGCGCCCGGCAGCTGCACCGGCGTTCGCTGGACGCCTTCGGATACGGGCCCAAGACGCTGGCCCGGGTGCTGCGGCTGCAACGGGCGCTGACGTTCGTACGGGAGGGTGTGCCGTACGCCGAGGCGGCACTCGGCGCGGGCTGCGCCGACCAGGCGCACCTCGCACGCGAGATGCGCGACCTGGCAGGAATCACCCTCGGCGCCTACTCGGCGCTGGCGAACAGCGAGACACCGCAGCCGTCGGGGTCGAGGACCACCGCGTAACGCTGCCCCCAGAAGGCGTTCCAGGGCTTGAGGTGCCCCCGGTATCCCGCCTCGGTCAGCTCGGCGTAGACGGAGTCCACCTCGGCGGGGCTGTCGCAGGCGAAGGCGAGCCCGAGCCGTTCGCCGCCGCCCGGCGGCCGGGTCCACTCGGGGTCGAAGGAACGGATGGTCTCCTCGGTGTCCCACAGCACGCGCAGTCCGCTGGGCAGCGTCGCCTCGGCGTGGGGCGCGGTGTCGGCGTCGGCGGGGATGTCCAGGCCGAGCCGGCGGTAGAAGGCGAGAGAGGCGGCCATGTTGGAGGCGACAAGGCCGATCGCGTCGAGTCGTGGAGTCATGACCTCAACGTAGGCAGGCCGGGACGGGGAGTCTTGAACGAATCGGACGTCCCTCCGTCGCGGGACGTCATCGGCGAGGGACGTCATAGTTCCGTAAGGAGCCGCGTGTGATCGACCGCGCTTCCTCGGAGGACACTGACCGTATGCACAACATTCTGGTCGTCGACGACGATCCGACCGTCGCCGAGGTCGTCACCGGCTATCTGGAGCGCGCCGGCTTCACCGTGGACCGGGCCGCCGACGGGCCACAGGCGCTGCGGCATGCCGCCGGGCGGCGGCCGGACCTGGTCGTCCTCGATCTGATGCTGCCGGGTATGGACGGGCTGGAGGTGTGCCGCAGGCTACGGGCCGGTGCGCTCGCCGCCGTACCCGTGATCATGCTGACCGCGCGCGGCGACGAGGACGACCGGATCCTGGGGCTCGAGATAGGGGCGGACGACTATGTGACCAAGCCCTTCAGCCCGCGCGAGCTGGTGCTGCGGGTCGAGTCCGTACTCCGCAGAGGGGCCGCGGCGGGGGAGCGGCGGGCCGGGCCGGGGCCGGCGGCCGCGGGCATCGTCCTTGACCCGGCCGCCCGCAGGGCCACCAAGGACGGCCATGAACTGGCCCTGACCCTGAGGGAGTTCGATCTGCTGGCGCATCTGATGCGGCACCCGGGCGAGGCGATCGGCCGGGAGCGGCTGATGCAGGACGTATGGGGCTGGGAGTTCGGCGATCTGTCCACCGTCACGGTCCATGTACGCCGGCTGCGCGGCAAGATCGAGGACGATCCCGCCAGGCCGCGACTGATCCAGACGGTGTGGGGGGTGGGCTACCGCTTCGATGTACCAGGTGACGGGGACGTACCGCGGGACGTAGCGCGGGACGTAGCGCGGGATGAAGCGCGGGACGAGCCGAGGGATCTACCGCCCTCGCAGCTGCCGCGGGAAGAGGCCTGATCGTCGTGTGGGACATGCTCCTCATCGCCCTCTTCGCCTTCCTCGGGGCCGCGGCCGTCGGCCTGCTCGGGGCCGTGGCCCTGCGGGCGGTGCGCCACCGGTCCGTCGCCGTCTCCCTCACGATCGTCGCCGCCGTCGCCGTCACCGCGATGCTCGCCGGGACGCTCGCCGTCGCCCAGGCGATGTTCCTGTCCGCGCACGACCTCACCGTCGTCACCACGGTCGTCGCGATGGCGGCGGTCGTCTCGCTCGCCACCGCGCTGCTGCTCGGCCGCTGGGTTGTCGCCCGCAGCCGCGAACTCGCCCTGGCGGCACGCTCGTTCGGCGACGGTGGCTCCTTCGCCGCACCCGACGGCGCCTCCACCGCGGAACTGGCCGCACTGAGCCGGGAACTCGCCGCCACCAGCGACCGGCTCGCCGCGTCCCGCGAACGTGAACGCGCCCTGGAGACCTCCCGCCGCGAGCTCGTCGCCTGGATCTCCCACGACCTGCGCACCCCCCTGGCCGGGCTGCGCGCCATGTCCGAAGCGCTGGAGGACGGTGTCGTACAGGACCCGGAGCGCTACTTCCGCCAGATCCGTACCGAGGTCGACCGGCTCAACTCCATGGTGGGCGATCTCTTCGAGCTCTCCCGCATCCACGCCGGCACGCTGGCCCTCACCCCCACCAGGATGTCGGTGTACGACTTGATCGGCGAGGCGATCGCCGGCGCGGACCCGCTGGCACGCGAGCAGGGCGTACGCCTCGTCGGCGACAGCGTCGAGTCCGTCCCGGTCGAGGTGGACGGCAAGGAGATGACCCGCGTACTGGCGAACCTCCTGGTCAACGCGATCCGCCGGACACCCGCCGACGGCACCGTCGCCGTCGCTGCCGAACGCCGCGAGGAGTGGGTCGTCCTCTCCGTCACCGACGGCTGTGGCGGCATTCCCGAGGAGGACCTCCCACGCGTCTTCGACACCGGCTGGCGCGGCACTCAGGCCCGTACGCCCCCGGCCGGCGCCGGTCTCGGCCTCGCGATCGTCCGCGGCATCGTCGAGGCGCACGCCGGCCACGCCGACGTACGCAATGTGACGGGCGGCTGCCGCTTCGAGGTGACGCTGCCCGCCGCGGCAGCCCCACTTGGTTGAAACAGCGAGCGTATGTATGAGTGACCGCGGAGACTGCCGGGCAGTCAAACGTCGATGGCCTTGGGGGAGGCCTCGCGATCCGTAACCGGCAGAAGGCAGGGGTGGGGACCTATGGCGCGACAGACGGATTGGGAATTCCTGGACGATCGCGGGCGGTCGGCGACGGCGGCACAAACGCCGTCGAGGCTGGTTGCCTACATCCAGGCCGGAGCGACCTTGTTCGACCACGGCATCCGGCCGGTGGGCCTCTTCGGATCCCACCACGACGGCGAGACCGCCGACCCGGCGAAGGCCGGCACGCTGCCGCTCGAGGACATCGCGTACCTCGGATCGGGCACCCGCGTCGGGGTGGACGCGATCCTCGACGCGGAACCCGACCTGGTGGTCGGCGTCGGCTACGGCTCCGACCAGGTCTACGGCCTGGATCCGGACACGGCGAAGCACATCGAGGAACATGTGCCCGTGGTGGTGTGCGACGTGGGCCAAGGGCGTTCCCTCGCCGCTGTACGGAACCGGTTCACGGCGCTCGCCCGGTCGCTCGGAGCCGAGCAGAACCTCTCGGGGGCGGCGGAACTCGACCGCGCGGAAGGCCGGCTGCGCACGCTGGCGGCCGACGCCGCTCACTTACGGATCCTGGCCCTGTCGCCCGGCACGCCGGAGAGCGTCCATCTCGCCAGGCCACGCGCGTGGCCGGACCTCAGGGCGCTGGCCGAGTGCGGCATCGGCCTGGTGGAGCCCGAGCGGGGTCCAGGGGCCAACTGGTCCACCGTCGACTGGACGGTGGCCGCGTCACTGGAGCCGGACATTGTGCTGACGGACGTACGGGCCAATGCCCTGCCGGTCGGTGCACTCGAGGGAGTCGAGGAGTGGCAGGCAGGCGCGGGCAGGGCCCGGATCGTGCCGTGGAACCCTGAGGTTCCCTGCAGCCATCTGGCGCACGCGCGCTTCTTCGACGCCGTGGCGGACGCGGTGCAGGCGTCCGCCTCGTCCGGCAGCTGAACGTCCGCCTCGTCCGGCCGCCGCGACAACGCCAGACCGCGGCAACGCCAGAACCCGCGGCAACGCCAGAACCCGCCGGGGAATCCCCGGCGGGTTCTGATGGCGCTGATACGTCGCGTCAGCCCGCGGCAGAGGCTGTCCGCGAGGGCGTGCTGCTTTCCGCGGCCGCCGTCCGGGCGGCACTCGGTACCAGGAGGCGCTCCGCGAGGTGACCGAAGACCAGCGCGAAGAACGTCCAGAGGGTGACCTGGATGGCGAGCGTGGCCAGTCGGAAGTCCCACACCACCGTGGCCGGGAAGTCCTTGGGCACCTCGTTGAACGAGGGCAGGAAGGCGAAGGCGATCCCGGCCGCCGCGATGAAGGCGGCCGCGGCGGCGACGGTCGCGTTCCAGTTGCCCAGCCGGGGAGCCAGCCGCTTCCCGAGGATCACCGCTGCGACAGCGAGCAGCACGCTGAGCACGATCATCAGGAAGTACACGGTGGTGCGCTTGCCGATCGTTTCGGGGTCACCGACTGCCGGCGGGTTCGGCGGGTACTTGAGAAACGGCACGACGTACACGGCCAGCAGCGCGCCCAGGGAGACCAGGGCGGCCGTGGCGCGCGGGCCGAACCGGCCGATGCGGCCGAGCGCGACACAGAAGGCGAGGGCGGCGATGCCGCCGATTGCGACGCCGAAGACCAGCACACCAGTGGCGAGGCCGGCCGTCGACTGCATGGCACGGCTGACGAGTTCCTCGCCGCCGTGCTCATGGCTGTGTGCTTCCTCGAACGCGATGGCGGAGTCCACGGGGGACTCGCCGAGCAGGTAGGCCACGACCAGGGCGAAGAAGCCGGCAACGAGGCCGGCGAGCATGCCGCGGACGAGCAGAGCTCTGACAGAGATGGAGTTCATGAGTGAGTGTTCCCCTGGTTCTCAGTGGCAGGGGAAGCCGAGCAGGTGGCGTCCGTCGTGGACCCACTCGTGCACGTTCTCACCGGAGATGAGCGCGGTGGCGCCCTGCTCGGCGCCTACGAAGTAGAGCAGGACGAGCATCAGCACGCCGAAGAACAGCGCCCACGGGGCGATTGCCTTCAGCGAGATGGGGGTGATGGCCGGTGCGGCGGCGGGTGCAGCGGTCTGTGCCATGACAGAACCTCCTGGGGGAACACGCGTCCCGATCGTGGTGCCTGAGACGAAGGTGCTGGGTCTGACTTCCCGCAGAAGTACGGGTTCACAGTGGCGCGACCGTGCCGGATTCTCACCGGACTTCCGTCACACCGTCGTCATGTCCACGAGACCGTACCGCTTGGCGGCCTGCACCGCTACGGCGCAGGGGCGCATGCCGGGGCGCCTCAACGCCCGTGATGTGCTTGCACCATGGGCCGTCGGGCGGAGAGGAATGTGCGGGATGACGGTACGGGTGATGTTGGTCTCACCGGCGATGAGTGCCGCGCTGCGCGGGGCGCGCTTCGACGGGGACGTACCCCTGGACGAGGCGGGCGTCCGCAGCGCCCGCGCCGCCGCCGGTGCGCTGCCGCGCGCCGGCCGGTGGGTGAGCGGCCCGTCCGCGCGCTGCCGTGAGACGGCCGAGGTGCTGGGTCTGCGGGCCGATCCCGAACTACGGCTCGGGGACTGGGACATGGGCCGCTGGCGCGGGCGCACGCTGGAAGAAGTGAGCGTGAGCGAGCCGGAGGCGGTGTCGGCGTGGCTGACCGATCCCTCGGCCGCTCCGCACGGCGGCGAGTCGCTGCTGGCTCTGTGTGCCCGGGTCGGCGGCTGGCTCGAGTCGCTGTCGGCCGACGGGCGTGTGCTGGCGGTCACCGAGCCCGCGGTGGCGCGTGCGGCGATCGTGCATGCGCTGGCGCTGCCGGCGGAGGCGTTCTGGCGGCTGGACATCGCGCCGCTGACCCTGACCGAGCTCAGCGGACGGGCCGGGCGCTGGAATCTGCGCTGCGGACGGCCGTTGGCGGCGGACGCGGACTGACCTTCGGCGGTCAGTACGGAGAGATCCGCAGGTTGGGGCACCCGCGGGCCTCCCGGTCGTGAATGATGGGCCCGGCATGCCGCAGACCCTCCGTCCTCCGTCTCGCAGCGCGCCGCGCGCTCGGTGGAGTGTGCGGGGCGCTCGGGCGGGTGTGTTCGCACTGGCGAGCGTGGGCCTGGCCGGCGTCGGACACCATGTGGCGTCCGGAAAGCCGGTCGCCTGGCTGCTGCTGTCGGCCGCGGCCGGCGCCGCCTTCCTCGGGGCGCTGCCCTGGGCGGGGCGGCGGCGTTCGCTCGCGGTGGTGGTGACCGCGACCTGCGCCGTGCAGCTCGTCCTCCACCAGGTCCTGGCGACGGCCGGGCCCGGCCGGCACGGTACACCGCACGCAGCCGCCCACCCGATGGCCGGTGATCACGGCCTGCATCCGGGCACGGCCGTGATGCTCCTGGCGCACTCGCTGGCCGCCTTGGCCGTGGCGGTGCTGCTGCACCAGACGGACGACCAACTGGCGGTGCTCCCACGGCTCGTGGGCCTTCTCGCCGGCACGGTCCGCGACACCGTGGCGCGCCTCCTCGGCCGGTGGAGTGCGTACGCGTTCCGCTGCCCGGACGCCGCTCCAGCAGTCGCCGGATCGCGGCCGCTCCCAGGAGAGCCGGCGTGCGTCGTCCTCGCGCACATCGTGATACGCCGGGGGCCTCCCGGTCATGGACCGTCACCCTCACCGTCCCGTCCATGACCGACCAGCGGGCCTCTCGCCCTGTCGAGGGCTGCGCTGCTTTCGAGTTTCGAGGAGAAGATCCACACCATGAGTACCTTTCCCCTGCCTTCCGCCGTCCGGCGGTCGTTGCTTGTCGCCACCCTGGCCGTCGGCACAGTGCTCGCCGTGGCCGGTCCGGCCGCCGCCCACGTCGAAGTGACCGCCTCCGACGACCGGGCCCTGGCGAAGGACGTGACGCTGACGTTCACGTCCGAGGCGGAGTCGGACACTGCGGGCATCGCCAAACTGCAGATCGTCCTGCCCGAGGGCGTCGCGCCGGATGCGGTGAAGCTGAAGAAGGCACCCGACGGCTGGAAGCTCACGCCGGGCGAAGGCGGCTACACCATCGGCGGCAAGGCGCTGGCCACCGGCACGGACATGGTCCACAGCATCACGGTGACGCAACTGCCGGACGTGAAGTCGCTGGTGTTCAAGACCGTGGAGACGTACGGCGACGGAAAGATCGACCGCTGGATCGAGGTGCCCAAGGGCGCCCAGGAGCCGGAGAATCCGGCGCCGGTGCTCAACCTGAAGCCGGCCGCGCCGGGCTCGGCACCGATCAATGCCGGCTCGAGCCCCACTCCCAGCACGGAGCCGAGTAAGACCTCGCCCGCACCGTTGCTCTCACAGCAGCAGCAGCAGTCGGCGGCGAAGAAGAAGGACGACGGCGGAGGCAGCGGGGTTGTCGTCGCGGTCGCCGCCGTCGTGGTGGTGATCGCCGCGGGCGCCGGCCTGTGGTGGTTCAAGCGCCGTCCGGGCGCCGGATCGGCCTGAGCCGTAGGGCCGGGGTGCGGCAGGCTGCCGCACCCCGGCCCGGGCGTCCCCGGCGTTCCCGCAACGGCTGACGCACCGACCGGTCACGGTCCGCCTGAGGGGTCCGGCAACCCGTCGGTCTGCAGTGGCTGTTCCGTCCAGATGACCTTGCCGTCGGCGGTGTACCGCGTGCCCCAGCGCTCCGCGAACTGGGCGACGAGGAACAGCCCCCGGCCTCCCTCGTCCGTGATCGCCGCCTGCTTCAGGTGCGGCGAGGTGTTGCTGTGGTCGGAGACCTCGCAGATCAGGCTGCGGTCGCGGATCAGCCGTACGCGGATCGGGCCGGAGGCGTACCGAATGGCATTGGTGACCAGCTCGCTCAGGATCAGCTCGGTGGTGAACGCTTCCTCCGCCAGACCCCACTCCGCCAGTTTGTCGGACACAGCCGCTCGTACGCGTGACACCTCTGCGGGCTCGGGCGGAACCTCCCAGTCCGCCACTCTCCCGGAGTCCAGCACGCGCGTACGGCCGACGAGCAGTGCCACGTCGTCGCTCGGGCTCTCGGGCAGCAGCGCTTGCAGTGCCGCCTCGCAGGTTTCCTCCGGTGTCCGGGCCGCGTGGTCGGAGAGCGTACGGCGGAGCAGGGCCAGGCCGTCGTCGATGTCCCGGCGCCGGTCCTCGACGAGCCCGTCCGTGTACAGCACCAGTCCGCTGCCTTCGGGCAGCCGGATTTCCAGGGTTTCGAAGGGCAGACCGCCGAGCCCGAGCGGCGGGCCGCCCGGTACGTCGGCGAACTCTGCGCTGCCGTCCGGCCGAAGGAGCAGGGGCTGGAGGTGGCCGGCCCGTGCCATGGTGCAGTGGCCGGAGACCGGGTCGTAGATCGCGTACAGGCAGGTGGCTCCGGTGACTCGCGCCTCGGAGCCGTCGACGGCCTCGTCCTGGTCGATACGGGCGACCAGCTCGTCGATGTGCCACAAAAGCTCGTCGGGCGGCAGGTCCAGGGAGGAGAAGTTGTGGACCGCCGTCCGCAGCCGGCCCATGGTGGCCGCGGCATGCAGCCCATGACCTACGACGTCGCCCACCACGAGCGCCACCCGGGCGCCGGGCAGCGGGATGATGTCGAACCAGTCGCCGCCGACTCCGCCGAGTCCGCCGAGCCCGGCCTGTGCGGGCCGGTACCGGTAGGCGGCGTCGATGGCGTTCTGCTCCGGCAGGCCGCGTGGCAGCAGGCTGCGCTGCAGGGCCACCGCCATGGTGTGCTCGCGCGAGTAGCGCCGGGCGTTGTCGATGCTCACCGCGGCGCGGGCGACCAGCTCCTCGGCGAGCGACAGATCCTCGTCCTCGAACGGCTCGGGCTTCTCCGAACGCCAGAACATCGCCACGCCCAGAATGACGCCGCGGGCACGCAGCGGAACCGCGATCATCGAGTGGATTCCGTAGTCGGCGACAAGCTTGCGGGCTCGTTCCGGATCCTGTTCCTGCCAGCCGCCGAAGGCCGCCAGATCCGCCTCGAGGACAGCCTCTCCCGCCCCGATGCCGGAACCCAGCCGGGTGGTCGGTACGAAGCGGATCAGCTGGCCGAGCGGGTAGAGCGCCGTGTCGTCCCGGAGGCCCTTGAAAGCCGTACGACGCATCTGCGGGGCGGCTCCTGTCGGCTCCTCGCCACGCAGCACGTCCTCCACCACATCGACGGTGGCGAAGTCGGCGAAGCGGGCCGCGGCGAACTCCGCTAGTTCCTCGCACGTCCGCGCCACGTCGAGCGTGGTGCCGATCTCCGTACCGGCGTCGTACAGGAGCTTCAGGCGCCCCCGCGCCACATCGGCCCTGCCGGAGAGCGCCCGCAGTTCGGTGGTGTCGCGCAGCGTCGCCACGCTGCCGGGCGGCCCGCCGGCCTGGTCCGTCGAGCGCTGGTTGACGGCGAGCAGCCGCTCTCCGACCAGATACACCTCGTCGTTGGCGATCCTGCCCGAGACCAGCAGCCGGGCGGTGAGCGGATCCAGCCCGAGCTCGGTGACCGGGGCCCCTTCCACGTCCGCAGGGAGCTCGAGCAGTCGGCGCGCCTCGTCGTTGGCGAGGAGCAGCCGTCCGTCGCCGCCGACGATGAGCACACCCTCCCGTACGGCATGCAGAACGGCGTCGTGGTGCTCGTACATCCGGGTCATCTCGGCAGGGCCCAGACCGTGGGTCTGGCGCCGCAGCCGTCTGCTGACCAGCGCCGTTCCGCCCGCGGTCACGAGGAGCAGCGCGGCGGCGGCGCCGAACAGAAGAGGGAACTGATTCTGGACGACACCGCTGACATGCGCGATGGTGATCCCGGCCGAAACCAGGCCGACGATCTTGCCATGGGTGTCGGTGACGGGCACCACGGCCTGCACCAGAGGCCCGATGGTTCCGACGATTTTCTCGGTGACGATACCGCCGTTCAGCGCAGGCTGGACGTTGCCGACGAATTTCTTTCCGATCCGGTCGGGAAGTGGGTGCGTGTAGCGGATTCCGTCGGTGCTGAGTACGACGATGAAGTCGACGTCGGACCGTTTGCGTGCCCGTTCGGCCAGGGGCTGCAGTATCGCGGTGGGGTGGGGACTGGACAGGGCTGCCACGATGCCGGGTGAATGCGCGAAGGTCTGGGCCACGGCGACGGACCGATTGCGGGCCTCACGTTCACTGTCGGACCGGGACTGCAGCACGAGCGCCGCCATGGCGGCGGCGACGAGCAACACCACGATCGCCACCTGCAGGAGAAAGACCTGACCTGCGACAGTTCGCATCTTCAGAACCGAGCGCGGGCGGCCGTAGCGTCCGGCCATGTGCTATTTGTACACCTCCGGCATACGCTGGGCGATCCGCATACCGTAGATCGCGGAGGGCGCGCACGCGACGCACTTGCCGTAATCAGTGGCTCGGGGCCGGGTCTTGGACCAGGTGGATCATGGCCGGAACAGGTCGGTCGGGGCGGGAGCGGCGCCAGGCGTCGGGGGCAGCCCGGGGAGCGTGCCTGCGGGATCCGTACATCACCTCGGCCCGCACCGGCCTCACCCGCCCGCACCCGCTGTCGGGGGCGGTGCTGGTGCTGCCGGATGCGGGCCGGGGTCTGGTCTGGCCAGTGCGGCTTTCGGCGGTACGGTCAGTCGCGGTACAGCAACTTCGTCATGACCTCGCGGACGGTGGCCTCCGGATCAGCCACCGCGCCCGCCGACCGCCAGGCGACGAAGCCGTCCGGGCGTACGATCAGCGCGCCCTCCGCCGTCGTGCCGTGCGTCTCGGCCCAGTCGGCCCCGTTCCCGGGCGTCAGGTCGGCGTCCGGTCCCGCACCGATCGCGTACGCGTCAAGCCGCACGGTCAGCAGCTCGGCGACCTTCCGGGCCGCCGCACGCCACGCCGTGCCCTCCGAGCTGAGCAGCACGAACGCCTGCTCGTAGAGGTCCAGCGTGGACATCCGCTCACCCGATCTGACGACCCACATATGGGGGGACCTGGTGCCGGGTTCGCCCGTCAGCTGCATTCGCTCGGGCACCACGGGCCGTTCGGGGTCCACACCCAGGACGGCGCCGCGGGGGTAGCCGTAACCCATGGCCACATTGAGGATCCCGCCCTGCCGCCCGCCGCCCGGGGTGGCGACGGGCGCGTACCCCGGGTGGCTGTGTTCGGCGGAGCGGGCCGATGCGCGCTCGCTCGTCGCGCGCGCCACCGGCAGCCGCTCCGACTCGTACGTCGAGAGCAGTTCCGGCCCCGCCGCGCCCTCCAGCACCGCCGCGAGCTTCCAGGCGAGGTTGTGCGCGTCCTGGATTCCGGTGTTGGAGCCGAAAGCTCCGGTCGGGGACATCTCGTGAGCCGAGTCCCCGGCGAGGAAGACCCGGCCCGAGAAGTACCGCTCGGCGACCCGTTCCGCGGCGTGCCACGGCGCCATGCCGGTGATCTCAACATCCATGCCTGACACGTCCGTTGCCCGGCGGATGTGCTCGATGCACCGCTCGTCGGTGAAGTCCGCGAGCGTCTCGCCCTGCTCCGGGTGCCACGGCGCGTGGAACACCCACTGCTCCTTGTTGTCCACGGGCAGCAGAGCGCCGTCCGCCTCGGGGTTGGTGAGGTAGCAGCAGATGAAGCGCCGGTCGCCCAGCGCCTCCGCGAGCCGCCGCGAACGGAAGGTGATACTCACGTTGTGGAACAGGTCGCCGTGGCCCGTCTGGCCGATGCGGAGCTGCTCCCGGATAGGGCTCCGCGGCCCGTCGGCCGCGACGAGATAGTCCGCGCGCACCTTGGTGTGCTTGCCGGTCTCCCGGTCCTTCATGACCGCGCTCACGCCCGTCGCGTCCTGCTCGAAGGTCATCAGTTCGGTGGAGAACCGCAGGTCGCCGCCCTCCTTCCGGGCGCAGGACAGCAGCACGGGTTCGAGGTCGTTCTGACTGCAGAGGCACCACGAGCTCGGGCTGAAGCGCGCGAGCGCACCACCGGGGTCGATCTCCTTGAACAGCCACTCCTGGTCGTCGCCGGTCAGCGATCCCGCTTGCAGGATGCCGTGGTTCTCCGCGAGGACCGATGCGGCCTGCCGGATCTCCGGCTCTGCCTCGGCGCCGCGGAACAGCTCCATCGTCCGAACGTTGTTCCCGCGTCCACGCGGGTGCTTCGAAGTGCCTGAGTGCTTCTCGATCAGCAGGTGACTGATGCCGAGGCGGCCCAGGAACAGCGAGGTGGACAGGCCCACCAGGGACCCGCCCACGATCAGGACCGGCACGCGGTGGTCGATGTTCTCTTCCAATTCCATGAGTTGCTCCAGCTCCTGCCGCCCTAGGGGGATGGAACTTTCATGCCCTCTACGGAAGCCGTTTGCTCCCGCATTCACCCGCATGGTTCTCAGCTCTCGCGCCACTCGTGGTACCGGACCACGATCGGTTGCGGGAGCGCCCCCCAACACATGGGAGGCGGACCGTCCGTATCCGCAGGGCGATTGACCCGGCGGATTCCACTGACGACGGACGAGGTCCACGCGAAGTGGCGGCCACGCTGTCGCAAAGGAGAGTGAAAGATGACAACCCTGTCGGAACGGACATCGCAGTCCGCCTTCGACGGCTCCAGGCTTCGGGTCGTCCTGCTATTGGATCTTCATGACGGTGCCCAGAACCAGTTCCTGGAGGCGTACGAGCATCTGCGCAACCAGGTGGCGTCGATCCCCGGTCACATCAGCGACCAGCTCTGCCAGTCGATCGAGAACCCGTCGCAGTGGCTCATCACCAGCGAATGGGAGAGCGCACCGCCCTTCCTGGCCTGGGTGAACAGCGAGGAGCACGTCGAGACGGTCCAGCCGCTGCACAGCTGCGTGCGCGACACGCGGTCGCTGCGGTTCAGCGTTCTGCGGGAGACCGAAGGGGCCGCAGGCGGCGCCCCTGACAAGCTCAAGGGCGGGCTCCAGGCCTCGCCCAGGCTCGGGGACGGCGTGGTCCGGCACGCGCTCACCTTCACGGTCAAGCCGGGCAGCGAGAAGGAGGTCGCGAAGATCCTCGCCGGCTACACCTCCCCGGCGGCCCAGGTCGACGAGCACACCCGGTTGCGCCGTACCTCGCTCTTCATGCACGGCAACCGCGTCGTGCGGGCCATCGAGGTGCAGGGGGACCTGCTCGCGGCGCTGCGCTACGTGGCCCGCCAGCCGGAGGTCAGGAAGGTGGAGGAGGCCATCAACCCGTATCTGGAGCAGGACCGGGACCTGAACGATCAGGACTCCGCCCGGATGTTCTTCACCCGGGCGGCGCTCCCGGCGGTCCACCATGTGGCGGCCGACGGGCCCTCGCCCACCGACGTACACCGGCACGCGCTGCTCTACCAGGCCAAGGAGGGCTGCGGGATGGCCCTGGCCCGGCTGCTCGCCAAGCAGTCCGAGACGGCGGCCAACGACCCCACGACCCCCATCGCGAGCTGCACCATCTTCCAGCGCGACGACATCGTGGTCCGGCTCATCGACATGAACGGCCCGCTCAAGGCGCGGCCCGAACTGGCGCTCGGCATCAGCGGTGCCAGGAAGGCGGCCACGCTCACCCGTCTGCTCGCCACCGGAAAGGACGGCGTGCCGACCACCGACGAGGAGTTCTCACGCTTCCTCGCCAGCTCCGACATGCGCCTGATCACGGACCGGTGCGCCTCGTCGGAATCCTGAACCCGATTGTCCGGCCCATCCAGCCACGCGGCCAAGGCCGTCGGGGGCAACGCACCTGGAGGAAGCAGTCATGACCACGCACCGCCCACGCATCGTGGACCTCAGCGAGACCCAGCCCAACCGCAGGCGCGGAGGCGACCTGCGCGCCATGCTCACCCCGACCGCGGTGGGTGCCACCACTGGCTTCATGGGGCTGGCCATCGTGCAGCCCGGTGAGCGCATCGGGGAGCACTACCACCCGTACTCCGAGGAGTTCGTCTACGTCGTCAGCGGGCTCCTCGAGGTGGACCTGGACGGAGAGACGCATGCGATGCGACCCGATCAGGGCCTCATGATCCCGCTGAATATGCGCCACCGGTTCCGCAACGTCGGAAACGTGGAGGCCCGCATGGTGTTCCACCTCGGTCCGCTGGCCCCGCGCCCGGAGCTCGGGCACGTCGACACCGAGAACACCGAGAACACCGAGCACTCCGAGCAGGGCCTGCCGCCGGAACGGACTGGGGCGGTGTCGTGAACCGGCGGGTGGCGGTCACCGGGGTCGGTATCGTCGCCCCCGGCGGAGTCGGCGCCACGGCGTTCTGGGACCTGCTCGCCAACGGCCGTACGGCGACGCGGGGCATCACCCTCTTCAACCCGGAGGGTTTCCGCTCCCGTATCGCCGCCGAGGTCGACTTCGATCCGGCGGCGCACGGCCTCGACGAGAACCAGGTGGCGCGCTCGGACCGGTACATCCAGTTCGCGCTGGTGGCCGCCCGGGAGGCGGTACGTGACGCCGGTCTCGACCCCGAGAAGGAGGATCCCTGGCGCATCGGGGTGTCGTTGGGCACCGCGGTCGGCGGCACCACACGTCTCGAGCACGACTACGTCGCCGTCAGCGAGAGCGGCACGTACTGGGACGTGGACCACCACCCGGCCGGACCTCATCTGCAGCGCGCGTTCTCGCCCAGCTCACTCGCCTCCGCGGTGGCCGAGCAGGTAGGTGCCCACGGCCCGGTGCAGACCGTCTCGACGGGCTGCACCTCGGGACTCGACGCGATCGGCTATGCCTTCCACGCCATTGAGGAGGGCCGGCTCGACGTCTGCATAGCGGGCGCGTCGGACTCGCCCATCTCACCCATCACCGTGGCGTGCTTCGACGCGATCAAAGCCACCTCGCCGAACAACGACGACCCGGCCCACGCCTCCCGGCCGTTCGACGCCAACCGGGACGGGTTCGTCATGGGCGAGGGCGGCGCCGTCCTCATCCTGGAGGACCTGGAGCACGCTCGTGCCCGCGGCGCGACCGTGTACTGCGAGATAGGGGGTTACGCCACCTTCGGCAACGCCTACCACATGACCGGGCTCACCCCCGAGGGACTGGAGATGGCCCAGGCGATCAACACCGCCCTCGACCACGCCCGTATCGACAGCTCACAGATCGACTACGTCAACGCACACGGCTCCGGCACCAAGCAGAACGACCGGCACGAGACAGCCGCGGTGAAACGCTCACTGGGCGACCACGCCTTCAAAACGCCCATGAGCTCCATCAAATCCATGGTGGGCCACTCGCTGGGCGCCATCGGCGCGATCGAGCTCGTGGCCTGCGTACTGGCCATGGCCCACCAGGTGGTGCCGCCGACGGCGAACTACGAGACCCCCGACCCCGAGTGCGACCTCGACTATGTGCCGCGCACCGCCCGCTCACGGAAGCTGCACAGCGTGCTCTCGGTGGGCAGCGGATTCGGCGGTTTCCAGTCGGCGGTCGTCATGACCAGACCAAGTGGGAGGACCCTATGAGCTCCCGGCAGGATCGGCACACGGTCGTCACCGGCATCGGTGTCATAGCCCCCAACGGGGCCAACACCGAGGCCTTCTGGAAGTCGACCCACGAGGGCGTCAGCGTCCTCGACCGCGTCACCCGCGAGGGCTGCGAGCATCTTCCGCTCCGCGTCGCGGGCGAGGTGCGCGACTTCGACGCGACTGCGCTGATAGAGGAGCGCTTTCTCGTCCAGACGGACCGGTTCACGCACTTCGCGATGGCAGCGGCCGATCTCGCCATGGAGGACGCCCGGCTCGGCCGCGGCGACTACGAGGGTTCGCCCTTCGCCGTGGGCGTGGTGACCGCGGCGGGCTCCGGTGGTGGCGAGTTCGGACAGCGCGAACTGCAGCGGCTGTGGGGACAGGGCTCCCGCTTCGTCGGCCCGTACCAGTCCATCGCCTGGTTCTACGCCGCGAGCACCGGCCAGATATCCATCCGCGGCGGCTTCAAGGGGCCGTGCGGCGTCGTGGCCAGCGACGAGGCGGGCGGGCTCGACGCGCTCGCGCATGCCGCCGGTGCCATCCGCCGCGGCACCGACGCGGTCGTGGTCGGTGCCGCGGAAGCCCCGCTGGCGCCCTACTCGGTCGTCTGCCAGCTGGGGTACGAGGATCTCAGCACCTGCGAGGAACCGGACCGCGCCTACCGGCCGTTCACCGCCGACGCCTGCGGCTTCGTCCCTGCCGAAGGCGGCGCGATGCTGGTGGTCGAGGAGGAGACTGCGGCCCGCCGCCGAGGGGCCCGGGTCCGCGCCCGGGTGGCCGGGCACGCCGCGACCTTCACCGGACCGTCGCGGTGGGAGGAGTCCCGGGAGGGACTGGCCCAGGCGATCCGTGGCGCTCTGAGGGAAGCCGAGTGCGCGCCGGAGGAGATCGACGTGGTCTTCGCGGACGCGCTCGGCGTACCGGAGGCCGACCGCGCCGAGGCGATGGCGATCGCCGACGCGCTGGGCGCACACGGCTGCAAGGTACCGGTGACGGCGCCCAAGACCGGTATCGGCCGGGCCTACTGCGGCGGACCCGTGCTCGACGCGGCCGCCGCCGTGCTGGCCATGGAGCGCGACCTCGTACCACCCACTCCCAATGTCTTCGACGTGTGCCACGACCTCGATGTCGTGACCGGCCGGGCGCGACCCGCTCAGCTGCGGACTGCGCTGGTGCTGAGCCGCGGGCTCATGGGCTCGAACGCGGCACTGGTGCTGCGGCACGCCACCGAAACCCCCTCATGAGAAGGAGAGCACTCATGTCCGCTCTGACCATCCAAGAACTGGCCGCACTGATGAAGAAGGGCGCCGGCGTCACCGTCGACCCCTTGGACCTGGCAAACCGGCCCAACACCCGCTTCGACGAGTTCGGCCTCGACTCGCTGGGCCTGCTCGGCATCGTCGGCGAGCTGGAGAACCGGCACGGCCGTCCCCTGCCCGCCGACGCGGACCGGTGCAAGACCCCGCAGGAGTTCCTCGAACTCGTCAACAACAGCCTCATGACTGGAGCCTGACGTGCCCGGACACACCGAGAACGAAATCACCGTCGCCGCCCCCCTGGACCTCGTGTGGGACATGACCAACGACCTCGAGAACTGGCCTCAGCTGTTCAGCGAGTACGCGTCGGTCGAGGTCCTGTCCCGGGAGGGAGACACGACGACCTTCCGGCTGACCATGCACCCCGACGAGAACGGCAAGATCTGGAGCTGGGTTTCGGAACGGACGATCGACCGCAAGGGCCGGAAGGTACGGGCCCGCCGCGTTGAGACCGGCCCCTTCGAGCGCATGGACATCCGGTGGGAGTACACGGAGGTCCCCGGCGGCACCCGGATGCACTGGACCCAGGACTTCGCGATGAAGCCGGAAGCCCCGGTCGACGACGCCTGGATGACCGACAACATCAACCGCAACTCCCGGGTCCAGATGGAACTCATCCGGGACAAGATCGAGCAGCGCGACCGCGACAGCCGTACCGCCGCCGTCACCCCCAACTGAGCCCGGGCAAGGAAAGGGAGCCTCCCGATGCACCAAGCTCTGATCGTCGCCCGTATGGCGCCGGAATCGGCCCCGGACATCGCCAAGCTGTTCGCGGCCTCCGACGCCGGTGAACTTCCGCACCTCGTCGGAGTCACCCGCCGCAGCCTGTTCCAGTTCGGCGATGTGTACATGCACCTGATCGAGTCCGAGAAGCCGCCCGGCCCGGAGATCGCGAAGGTGACGGAACATCCGGCCTTCCGGGACATCAGCGACCGGCTCACGGCCTTCGTCAGTCCGTACAACCCGGAGACCTGGCGCACCCCGAAGGACGCGATGGCCCACCAGTTCTACCGGTGGGAGCGCGACGGAACCACATGAGGACATGCGATCGCCCCGGGTCCGGGCTGAGAAGCCGGACTCGGGGCGTTGTTGCGCGTGTTGAGGTGCGGAGAGCGACCACGGTCACCCGGGGACGGTGCATTCGAACGCGTCGAGGTACGGGTTGACCGGGCGGATCTCGCCGATGAGCAGACCCGCCTTCGTCACTCTTTCCACCAGGCTCTGCTTGGTGTGCTTCGCGCCGCCGACGTTGAGCAGCAGGAGCAGATCCATGGCCGTGGTGAACTTCATCGAGGGAGTGTCGTCCACGAGGTTCTCGATGACCACGACCCGGGCCCCCGGCCGCGCCGCCGCGACGATGTTCCCCAGAGTTCTGCGGGTGCTCTCGTCGTCCCACTCCAGGATGTTCTTGATGATGTAGAGATCGGCCTCGACCGGGATGTCCTGGCGGCAGTCTCCGGGGACGATACGGACCCGATCCGCGAGCGAACCCCCTTCCCGCAGCCGGGGATCCGCCTTCGCGACCACGTCGGGCAGATCGAGCAGCGTGCCCCGGACGGCCGGATGCTTCTCCAGCAGGCTCGCGAGCACATGCCCCTGGCCGCCGCCGATGTCCGCGACCACCGAGATACCGGTCAGGTCGAGGAGCTCCGCGACTTCCAGCGCCGACTGCCTGCTGGATGTGGTCATGGCCCGGTTGAACACCTGGGCCGACTCGTGCGCGTCCTGGTGCAGGTACTCGAAGAACCCCTTGCCGTACAGCTCGTGGAAGACGCTCCCGCCGGAACGCACCGCCTCGTCGAGCCGGGGCCAGGCGTCCCAGGTCCACGGCTCTGTGCACCACAGAGCGATGTACCGCAGGCTGTTGGGATCGTCCTCGCGCAGCATCAGCGACATGTCCGTGTGGGCGAACGTCCCGTCCTCGGTCTCGACGAAGATGCCGTAGCAGGACAGGGTGCGCAGCAGCCGGCGCAGCGACTTGGGTTCGGCGTCCACCGCGGTCGCGAGCTGCTCCGCGGTGGCGGGTGAATCGCCGAGCGCGTCGGCCACGCCCAGCCGGGCGGCCGCGCGTACGGCAGCGGCGCACGCCGCCCCGAAGACAAGCTCGCGCAGCCGCATGGCGGGCGGGGGGGTGGGCACGACGGGGGTGGTGACGGTGGTGGTGACGGGGGTGGGACTTACGGTGGTCATACCGCCTCGATTCTCCTGCTGAGGGGGAACACTCAGCACATCCCTGCGGGTTCGGAAGCCAGGCACTCATTGCTGAGGAACTCGTTGCGCGTTCCGCCACCCCGGTTGGCCAGGTCAGCCGACTTGTTGCCCTGCACCCAGTTGTCCTTGATGACATTGCCGGTGTTGACGGCGCCCACGAAGCTCTGGAACAGCACGACTCCGCCGGAGAGCGGCGAGGAGCCGACATTTTCCATGATCAGGTTCGATGTGACGACGGCGGACTCGGTACCGGTGAGGACGATGCCGGATCCCTGAATGGCGGGGAGGCGGGTGGTGGCGGGGCAGAACTTGTTGTTCCGGAAGATCCAGTTGTCGCGGACGGTCATCGCCCCGGCTGCGGGCTTCGACTCGTCGCCCACGATGAACAGGCCGGCGCAGTTTCCGGTCATGGTGTTGGCGCGGACGCTGAGGTTTCTGACCCGCCTGACCGTGACTCCGATCCGGTTGCCCGTCAGCCGGTTGTACGCGATCACCGTCCTCTTGGTGTCGGTCGCCCCGCCCTCCCGGTCGACCGTGTTGGCGATGAAGATGCCGGCGTCTCCGCTGTCCCGGACCGTGTTGTTACGGATCACCGACCGGGTGGACATCTCCTGGGCGATGCCCCAGGTGCCGTTCTTCTCGGCCGTCACCTGCTGGACCGTCAGCCGGTCGGTGCGGGTGGCCCAGATGGCGCTCTTCTTGAAGCCGGAAAGGGTCAGTGAGCGGATGCTGACGCCTACTACGTCCTTCTTCGCCTTACCCGTCACACAGATGCCGTTGCCGGCCTGGGCGCAGACGTTCGTGGTCGGCGTGGTCGCCCTCCGCGGCTTGATCACGGTCGCGTCGCCCATCCCGCTCAGGGTCAGGTTCGACTTCGTGACAAGGACGCTTTCGCGGTAGGTGCCGGCCGCGATGACAATGGTGTCTCCCGGACTGGCGGCGTTCACCGCTTTCTGGATCGATTCGCCCGGATGCACCGTGTGGGTGGCCGCGCCGGCGGACGGAGCGGCTGCGCCCAGTCCGGAGACCATGATGACCGCGGTGCATGCGAGGCACGTGAACTGTCGTTTCGTCATGAGCCGAAGTTATGGGCGATCATCCGCGCTCGCCACATGGAGTGAGCGTATGGATACATCCCGTGCGCGAGTGGGTGTTTTTCGGTGGTCGCGCGGCCCGGCCCCAGCCCCTCCCGACGGCCCCTCTATGGTGGCTTCTCATGTGGCCAGGACAGCCGCCGGGGGGCGAGCAGCACTCCCAGGACGGGTATGTGAATCCGTATCAGCAGCCGAATCCGTACGCGACGGGTTCGCCGCCCGAGCCTCCGCGCGGCGGCCGCAGCACGACGGCCGTCGCCGTCGCCGCGGCCACCGCCGTCGTCATCGCCGCCGGTGTGACCGGCTATCTGGTCCTGGGCGGCGACAAGGACGACACGGCGGATCCGGGGCCGACCCGATCGGCGTCGTCCCCGGCGTCCGGGCCGACCGGTTCGGGTGACGACGATGCGCGCGACGCCGCCGACCCGAAACCGGTGATTCCCGGCTGGAAGGTCGTGGTGAACCCGAAGCGCGGCATCGCTTTCGACGTTCCCCCGGAATGGCGGCTGAAGTCGCCGAGCTGGTCCAGCTACGTCTCCGACAACAACGACCCGGAGGAAAAGCCCCTCATCGGCTTCTCGGCCCCGGCGATGTTCAAGGAGAAGTGGTGCCAGTCCGACGACGACAAGAACGGCACCCCGGAGGACACGGCGCTCGCCACTGCCGGCTCCAGAGGCGAGAAGGGGGCCAGGACCACAGAGGAGGCCGCCCGCAACAGCGTGTCCCTGTGGCTCTACGGCGCGTACACCCAGCCGGACAAGAAGAAGATCAAGACCGGTGCGGTGGAGCCGTACACCGCGAGGTCCGGCATCAAGGGCAGCGTGGCGACGGCGGTGTCCTCCGGCGTCGAGAAGAAGGGCAAGTGCGACACCGACGGCAAGGCCACCACATTCGCCTTCGAGGACTCCAAGGGCGACTTCGTGTCCTGGACCTTCCTCGGCGCGAAGGACGTTGCGGGTGAGGTGCCGGACGCGACGGTACGGAAGATCCTGAGCACGGTGCGCCTGGTCGGCGGCTGACACTCGCACCGGAGTTCCTCCGGGCCGCGACAGCGGCCCGGTGGAACCGTGTCAGAGGCCGAACACGCCAGGGTCGGAGGCCACGGCGCGGAAGTACTCGTGCGGGTCGGCGACCAGCTTGCGTGCCTTCAGGTCGAGCAGACCTCCGACGCTGACGACCTCGGCCACGAGAGTGTTGTCGTCCGTACGGTGGAACGTCTGCTCCACCTGGAACGACTTGCCCTCCCCGAAGATGAACGCGCAGGTTATGTCGACGTCATCACCTGCGACCACCTCGCGGTGATACCGGATCGTGGTCTCCAGATTGACCGGGCCGACACCCTTCGCCAGCAGTGCCTTCTGTTCGATTCCGGCTGCCCGCAGCAACTCCCAGCGCGCGTGCTCCGCATGCTGCAGATACACCGTGCCGTTGAGGTGCCCCTGCGCATCGATCTCGTAACCGCGGACGGTAACCCTCACGGTAAACAGGTCTGCCATTTTTCAATCCCTTCAACAGGGCGCCGTTCAAGCGCCTTGAGCAAGGTAACCGGCTACTTCCACCCGGGAGTTGGTGTCGGTCGCGAGCCCGGCCCTCTGCGCATGGGCGGCGTCGCGTCGCGGGGCAGGGTTCCTTCGTTCCCGGACGCGGTGAGGGGTTTCCCTTGCCTGCGCCGCGGTTCCGTGGGCCGGGCCGAGGTGAGGGGCATATCGCGCCGATCCCATCGTCTGATGAGAAGTTGACCCGGCAGCCGTTCCTACGCTGGCGGCGTGACGAAACAGCTGTTGGTGAACGGTCAGGGGGAGGCGTGGGCCTCGGCGGTCGACGGGCATCTGCGGTGGATCCACGGCCTGCTCGGCAGTCTTCGCCTCCCCGCCGAACGTCGGGACCTGTTGCGTTGCCATCTCCGCGCGGTCCAGACGCGCGCTGCGGACCCGGAGCTGCGGGTCGCGGTGTTCGGCGAGGCGTCCAGCGGCAAGAGCACCCTGCTCAATGCCTTTCTGCAGCGCAGGCTGCTGCCCTCCTCCGCCCGGGTGACCACGCACACCACCACAGTGCTGCGCTACCGGGACGGTGCCGAGGGCTTGGTGGTCCGCACAGCTGACGATGCCGTCCTGACTTGGCCGTCGGTGGCGTTCGCCCAGTGGACGGGGCGGCGTCATGTGTCCGGGCCGGCCGATCTGGAGGACGCACTGGAGTGGGTGCTGACCACCGACTTGGCTGAACAGGTACGGGGTCTGGAGGTCCTGTCGCCCGTCCGGTTGCTGGGTGGCGGTACCACGGTGCTCGACACGCCAGGGTTCAGCGTGAGCAACCGGGGGCACCGGGAGCTGGCTGTGGCTGCCGCAGAGCAGGCGGACCTCGCGCTGGTGGTGGTGCCGGCCGTCGCCGCGATGTCGATGACGCTGGTGGACTTTCTCAACGGGCCGCTGCTGGACCACCACGACCGGTGCGCATTCGTGCTCACCAAGGTCGACCTGCTCGATGACGACGAACGATCCGAGGTCGTGGAGGTCGTCGAGAACCGGCTGAAAGATCTGGGGATCAGCGATCCGGTGCTTCTGCCCTGCGCCCCTGGGGAGGCGCTGAAGGAGATCACCAAGTCCGATGCCCACGGGCCCGGCGCGTCCCGGTCCGCGTCCGAGTCGGAGCACCTTCCGCGGTTCCTCGCGGTCGAGGCGCGGATCGCGCGGCTGGCCACCGAGAGACGGCAGTCCGCCATCGCGGCCACGGTGCTCGGGCTGCTCTCCCAGCTGCTGTCCGCCGTGGAGGAATCCGCGGAGACCCAGCGTGCCGCACTCAGCCGTACGGAGCGTGGGCTGGCCGCCCTGTCGCTGCCGGACTTCCCGGCCTTCCTGAGTGCCCGGGCCAAACGAACCCTGGAGCGGGCCGGGAACGATCTGAATCACGCTGCCTTGACCAGTATTCCGGTGGCGTCCCGGGCGGAGCTGGACACGAAAGTGGTCGCCGCCGTGGCCGGAGACAAGATCAACAACATGGACGAGGCGACCGGAAACGTCTCCCGCATCGTCCGACTCCACTTACGGAAAGAGGCCGAGCGGGCCGTGGGTGCCGCAGCGGACCGGGCCGGTGAGCTGCTGACGTCCGGAGCCGAAGAGCTGGCGCGCGACTTCACCGCCCAGTACAGCGCCTTGGCCGGGCTGGTCGGTGAGGTCTGGGCCGCACCCGTCGCGCCCCCGATGGCGGCGACCGACCTGCCCGCCCCGGACCTGTCCGGCGTCGACCAGACGCTGACCGAGATTGGCGCCCAGCTGACCGCCAGCAACAACTGGCGCACCGGCGGCGGGGCGATGGCCGGAGCCCTGGCCGGCAGCTTGATCGCCCCCGGCGTCGGCACTGTCATCGGTGGCGCGCTCGGCGCGCTCATCGGCAAGCGAGGCCCCGACGCGGCCCGCGCGCAGTTCCTGGAACGGGCCCGCCCGATCATCGCCGCCGCGCACGACGAAATCGGCACCCTCATCTCCGAGTCCTTGCCGCGCGTCCACGGAGGCGTCAGCGACGGCGTCGCCGCCCTCTGCGAGCAGTACGACAACGAGTGGGGCGACGAGATCGCCCGACTCACCACCGCGAACGACCGGCAGCGCGCCGAACTGGCAGCCGGTATCGCCGCCGCGGAAAAGGCTGCGGCCGCCGCGCGCCGCCGTCGCAAGAAGGTCGCTGCTCTGCGCGGCAAGGCCATCCGCACCGTCCCCGACGCCGAGGAGTAGTGACCCCATGGACAACGGTCCCCAGCCCGCCGTCGGCACTCCGCCGCCCCCGCTCACCACCGCCCACGTCGCCGATGTCAGCGGCGCTGCTCCCGGTTGGCTGCGGGAGGCCCGCCAACTGGCCGACGAATACCGGCTGGACCGGATCGGCGCCGCCCTGGAAGCCCTGGCCGCCGAGCGTGGCAGACACGCCTTCCGGATAGCGGTCGTAGGGGAGTTCAACCGGGGCAAGTCCACCCTGATCAACCGGCTGATCTGCCGCGACCTGCTGCCCACAGGGCGGCGCCCGGTCACTCGTGCCCCGGTGACGGTCCGGGCGGCCCAGGAGGAGTCGGTACGGCTCACCTGGCCGGACGGGCACCATGAACTGCGCAGGCTCGACGCCGGGGACCCCTGGGACGGCCTCACCGGCACCCTGCCCTCCCCGAGATCGCAGGAGGGGATGTCCCAGCACCCCGCGCTTCCCGAGCCCACCGTGGTCGCCGCCGTGGCCGACGCCTGGCTGACGGAGCTGGGCACCGAGTTGGTGGACCTGCCGGGTGTCAACTCGGGCAGTGAGGAGCAGTTCGAGCACGTACGCCGAACTGCCGCCGCCAGCGACGCCGTCCTGTTCGTCGTCTCCGCCGTTTCTCCCATGAGCAGTACGGAATACCGCCTTCTCCAGGAGGAGGTCCTGTGCCGTCATGTACCGTTCACCGCCGTCGTGGTGACCATGATGGACCTGGTCGACGCCGAGGACCACGAGGAGACCGTACGGCACCTCAGGCAGCGGCTTGAGGGCCTGCCCGGCCGCATCCCCGTAGTACGGGCCCCGGTGCCCGGCGGCGGAGAGCCGGAGCTGGCGGTCCTGCGCTCAGTCGTCGAAGGCTTCGCCCGGGGCAGCGGACGGGCGCTGTGGCGTGACCGGCGCATCGCCGCCCAGGTCGCCGACCACTGTGAGGCGATGACCCGGATAGCCGCCGAGGCCATCGCGGCCGGGCAGCTGTCGCGTACCGAGGCCGACGAGCGGGCCAAGCAGGCACAGACCTTGCTGGAGAAGGAGGAGCAGCAGTGGGAGCAGCTCCGCATTGACCTGACGGTGCGTCAACTCGCTCTCACCACCCGGCTGCGCGCGCAGATCCAGAAGGAACGCGACGGTCTCATCGAGCGGCTGCGCTGGGAACTGGAACGCTCCCAGGACCCGGGTGGCTGGTGGGAGCGAGACCTGCCGTTCCGGCTGCGGCACGAACTGTCGCTGCTCGCCCAGCGGTCCGAGCGCACCGTCCTGCCCGGCCTCACCGCTGACACCGACTGGCTCGACGCCGAGGTCGCCGGGCGGCTGCCCGGTGCCTCCCACAGCCCCGCCCCGGCCTGGCTCGGACCCGCCGTGGAATCGCGGCTCTCCGGCGAGATCTCCGACCTGTCCAGGACCCGGCTGGCGACCCGGCTCGGCGCCCAGGGCGGCGCCATCATCGGCTACATGATCGCCCTCGCCCGGTCGGCACCTGTCCCGATGATCTACGGCGCGGGGTTCAGCCTGATCGGTGGCCTGCTGGCCGAGGGGGCCATCCGGTCCGCCACCGAACAGCAGCGCCGAGAGGTCGACGCCGTCCTCGTCCGCGTGGTCGACGACAGCACCACGGCCTTCCTGCGGCAGGCCGTCGACCTGCTCTCGGAGATCTACGCCGACGTGTTCGACCGACTGCGGCAGTCCCGCCTCGTGTGGCACGACGCCAGGCGGGACGCGCTCGAATCCCCGCCCGGATCCGGCGCGGACTGGTCGGACCTGGCCGGCCCCGCGGCCGCCCTGGCCGCACGTATCCGGGCCGAACTCCAGAACTGAACGGAGAGAGACGACTATGACGACCACGGAAGCGGTAGGTTACGGCGCCGCGGACGCCCAGCGCCTGCGGCTGATGGAGATCTGCCGCCAACTCGGTAAGATCGCCGGGCAGATCGGCAACAGCGGGGCGGAAAGCGTCGTGACCGCGCTGCTCGAACGGATGGACAGCGACGCCTTCCACGTGATGGTGGTGGGTGACTTCAACCGCGGTAAGTCCACCTTCGTCAACGCCCTCCTGGGTGCCCAGGTACTACCGGTCAAGGCGACGCCCGCCACCGCCGTCATCACCGAGGTCAAGTTCGGCGAACCCCCGGCCGCCCGATTGCGGCGGGAGGACACCGCGGTACCCGAGACCGTCCAGCCCGAGGAACTCACCACCCTCATCACCGTCAACAGCATGGAACGCGACCAGCCCAATCCCTTCGTCAAGGCAGAAGTCATCTGGCCGCTGGAACTGTGCCGCCACAACGTCGTACTGATCGACTCACCCGGCCTCAACGAGCATGCCAACCGCGACGAGATCACCCTCGCCCACCTGCGCAAGGCGGACGCGGTGATCTTCCTCCAGCACGCGATCGCCCCCATGAGCATCAGCGAGTCGCAGTTCCTCACGTCCTACCTGGACGCCCACGACCCCTTCTTCGTCTTCACCTACTTCGACGCCATCGAGGACACCGAACGGGACGACGTCGTCGCCGGGGCACGGCAGCGCATCCTCGGCCTGCGCGGCGAGGACCGGGACGACAACCGCTTCTACTTCGTCGATGCCAAGACCGCGCTGCGCGCCCGGGTCGCCGACGACGCCACCGGCTACGAGGACTCCGGCGTCGCCGAACTGGAACAGGCCCTGGAGCGCTACCTGGTGACCGACCGCCACAAGGTCAAGCTTCTCGCTCCGGCCCGTGCCCTGCGCGGCCTCGCCCGCGAGCTCGACCGTAATATTCCCCACGAACTCGCCCTGCTCGAAACGCAGACCGCAGAACTGGAACGACGCTGGGAAGCCGCCCAGCAGCCGCTTCACGATCTGGAGGTACAGGCCCGGCAGATCTCGCTGGACATCCGCAACCAGACCAGGATGCTCCAGGACAGGGTGGAAAGCCTGCTCGGCGGCTACCTCGCGTCGGTGGCGGACGAGGCTCCGGCGATCGCGGCGGAGGTCCCCCTGACGACCAAGATCGGCATCAACCCCCTGAAGGTCCCCGAGCGTGCCCAACAGGTCACCCAGGAGATCGCCGCCGGCACCGCGAGGGCCATCGAGGAGAAGGTGGCCGACTGGGTGACCGGTTCGCTGGAGCCGGTGATCCGCCAGGACCTGGAGAAGCTCGCCGAGCGGATGAACGCCCAGCTGGATTCCTTCGAGGCGCGTCTGGACGAGCTGCGGATCAGCCTCACGGGGGTACGCGACGCAGGGCGTGCCGGGGAACGCCAGGAGGAACAGGCGCTCACTCGGTTCCTGTCGGGGGCGGCCGGATTCGTTCTCGGAGGAGTGGCGGGCGGCATGGTCGGCGCCCGCTTCGGGGCGAAGGAGGCGCTGCGTACCTTGCCGATCACTCTGGCGATCGCCATGGCGTGGATGTTCACCCCGTTCGGGGTCCCGACCCTGATCGGCGCCATGGTCGTCCACGGACTCATCAAGAGCAGGGAGGCCGGCAGTCGGCTGGAGAACAAGATGCGGGAGGCGGTCGGCCGCGAGATGGCCACCCAGATCAGGTTGGCCGCGCCCAAACAGGCCCGTGAGGCGGCCCAGGCGTTCGCCACTACGACCATGGAACCGATCGCCCTTGACGTGACCGGCGGGCTCTCCTCCCGGACCAGGGAACTGACCCGGAGCGTGGAGTCGGCCCAGGAGGCCCGCCAGCAGGGCGAGTCGGTGGTCGAGGAGCGCCGCGCCGAGCTCAAGCAGCTGGACGCGCTGCTCCGTCGGGCCGGCGACGGCCTCGGCGACCTCGTCGACGAACTGGCGTTGCTCTGATGGCCCGCTACCGAAAGCGCCTGTGCATGGCCGTGGACCTGCGCCAGTACAGCCGTCACACCTACACCGAGCAGGCCGACGCACAGGCCCGGCTCCGCCTCGTCGTCGAGCATGCATTGCGCCGCGCCCGGGTCCTGCGGGTCCGTACGCAGCAGCAACTGCAGGGTGATGGGCGGCTGGTGGTCTTCCCGGCCCGTACCGACACCGTGCGGGCGGTCCCTGAGCTGATCCTCGGACTGCGGGACGGCCTGTACGAGGCGAACCGGGCGCCCGGTGCCTTCGGCCGGATCAGGATGCGGGCCGCGCTCGGACAGGGGTCCGTCTCCCGGGGCGACAGCGGCTACCTGGGCGACTGCGTGGTGCTGGTCAGCCGCCTTGTGGACTCCGACGGGCTGCGGGACGCACTGGAACGCAACGAGAACAGCGACCTGGCCCTCGCCGTACCGAACGACATGTACCAGGACGTGCTCCTGCAGCAGGCGCACGGGCTACCGGCCTCGGACTTCCGGCATATCGATGTGGTCACCGAGAAGAAGGAGTTCGCCGCCGACGCGTGGTTGCACGTGCCGAGGTCGGCACCCGCCAGGGATCCGAGCCCGGAACCGGTGATCTGGGGGCACTCCCCGGGGCGCACGGCCATGCGGGAGTTCGTCGTACCGGCGCTGGCCGCCGCGCACCTCGCAGCCACGGTGGTCTCGCACAGCCAGACGCTGCGGGAGTGGGCGCTCCCGGATTCCGGTACGGATACGGGTTGCGGGGACGGGGACTTCGACGGCCCGGACCAGGCGGCTTCGTACGACGCCCACCACGCGGATCCACATCAGGAGGACTCGTACCACCCGGACCCGTACCACCCGGACCCGCACCATCCGGATCCCCATCACCCCGACCCCCAGCAGGATCATCATCATCCGGATCCGCATCACCACGATTCCGGCCACCACGTCCATCACTTCCACCACGGCGGGCACTGAGCAATGGCCGAGCACGCCCCGGCAGCACAGGAGTTGGCAGCTGCGGTCGCCGCCATGGTCTCGTTCCAGCAGGTCACCCAACAGGCCGACGCCAAGGCCGGAACGATGGTCACCGTGCACGTCGGCCTCGCGGCCGTCGTCGCCACGAAGGTCGGTCAGATCGGCGCCCCGGCGCCGACCGAGCCGCTGGCCGTACTCTTCTGGCTCGCCACTTTCGCGTACGTGCTCAGCTTCACCGTATCGGGATACCTGCTCGTCCAGGTGATCCGCCCGCGTACCGGGCGGCACTCGGCACCGAACCGGTTCTCACTGGACATCGCCGACCACTCCGGCGCGGTCGGCGAGCAGTTGGCTGCCCAGGCATGGGCGACGGCGGACGCCATCGCCCGGATCGCCGCACTCAAGAACGGCTATACGGCCCGCGCCGTCAGCTGGGTCGCCGCCATGGTCGTGGCGGCGGCGGTATGGCTGGTGCTGGCCGGGGCGACGCGCTGAGCGGCGGAGCGCCCCAGTCCGTACCGGCGATCCGGCTGAGTTCGGGGACGTCCCGCACCAGGATCCGCCTGTACCCGGTCTCTATGACCCGATGCTCGCGGAGCGACCGTAACACCCTGTGTACGCTCGGCTCGGAGGCCCCGACCAGCGCCGCCAGCTCCGGTTGGGTGAGGGACACCCCGATCGAGATCCCGACCTCGCAGGGCCGGCCGTACACCCGGGTCAGTTCCCCCAGCACCCGGGCCACCCGGGTCCCCACCGCGCAACTCCCGAACTCCTGTCGCCGACGTGTCGCCCAGCGCAGCTTCGCCGCCACGGCGCGCATCACTGCCTGAGCGGCGTCGTCGTACAGCGCAAGGGACGCGAGAAAGTCCTGGCGGCTTATCAGCTTTGCCGTGCCCGCCCCGGCGGCCACGACTGTGGCTACGCGCGGCTGCGCGTCAAAACAGGCCAGCTCACCTCTCGGTCGTCCTCCGTGGTGGCCAGCACCTTGAACCAGCCGCTCAGCAGCAGGAAGACGTGCGAGCCGTACTCACCCTCGCGCAGCAGCCGTTCACCCCCGTCGAAGCGCATCGGTCGCCCGAGCCGGATCATGTGGTCACGCGTCTCCACCGAGAGTCCACCCAGAAGGCTGGTTGCCGGCCAGCGAGCTTCCCCCGGCCGCGGAGCGGGCCCTTTGCGAGCAGCGGTTGACGTCATGGACAGGCCCTTCGAATCGCTGTTCGTTTTCGGCCAAGATGCCGCCTGTTGCACATTATGTGCGTGCCCGTTGGGCCCCGCTCAGAGGTTGGGTGTTTTGGTGTGACTTTTCGGTCGGGGTCGTCCGCCACACACATGACGTGATAGAGGGCGTCGGGTTCCGTTGTCGCCTCTCGTTGAGGGGTGGCTGCGCGGCGTTCCGGATCTGCCGGCCGTCAGGCGCCACAACGGGGTGGGAGACCCCAGCCTGCCGCGCAGCGGATCGCCGGGCGGGAGGGCGCCGCCCGCATCGGCCGGCCGAAGGTCGATCTCGTCCTGGACGAGGCGGAGCGGGCCCGGTTGACCCGGTGGGCGAGGCGGGCGAAGGCAGCGCAGTTCCTGGCGCTGCGCGCGAAGATCGTGCTGCGCTGTGCGGAGGGTGGGACGAACAGACGGGCCGCGACCGACCTCGACAGGGCAAGCATTGCCTAGGCGCAGGAGGGGCACAGCCCGCGGTAGGTGACCTCGACCTCGGACACTGTGAAGCCGAACCGTTCCTCCGCAGGGAGGTCGGTCAGTGGATTGCCGGTCGGGTGGACATCGCGGACGGTGCCGCAGTTGGAGCACACCAGGTGCTGGTGCGGGTGGTGTGCGTTGGGGTCGTAACGCTTGGCGCGGCCGTCGGTGGAGACCTCTATGACCTCACCGAGGGAGACCAACTCGCCCAGGGCGTTGTAGACGGTCGCCCGGGAGATCTCGGGCAGCCGCTGTACCGCGCGGGCGTGCACCTCGTCGGCCGTGAGATGCACGTGGTCGCCGTCGAGGACCTCCGCAACGACACGCCGCTGGGAGGTCATCCGCCAGCCACGCCCTCGCAGTCGCTCCAGCAGGTCACTCATATCGGTTCACCTATTCAGGTTCGGTGGGATACCCGAAGTTTACTGGTGGACATCCGGGTTCCGATTGGATAGGGGTTTGGCGCACTTCTTGACTTGGACTCTGTCCATTGTAGGATCGGTTCCGGTGATAGCCAAGGGGCAGGAAGACTCCAGTACAGACAGGAGACAGAGACGTGACGGGACCACCGCCGCGGAGCTGCACGGTGCCGGCCTGCGGGTGACGGCCGCCCGCGTCGCGCTGCTCGAGACCGTCCGGGACGGTGACCGCCTCGGTGTCGAGGCGATTGCCTCCGGGGTGCGCGATCGCGTGGGCCATATCTCCCTTCAAGTCGTGTGTGAGGCCCTCCACGCGCTCACCGTGGCGGGACTCGTACGCCGCATCGATCCGGCCGGCAGCCCGGCCCGGTTCGAGGGACGCCTCGTGTCGTCGCTGACGTCGACTGCGCGGTCGGGGGGGGGCACCTGTCTGACCGCGTTCGACGACCACGGCTTCTCGATCGACGAGGCCGAGGTCATCTACTGGGGCCTGTGCCCCGACTGTTCCACCGCCCGCAGTTTCTGAGCACCATGATCCGCCCAGTTCGGAAGGATTCCCATGTCTGAGAACCATGAAGCGATCGTCACAGACGCGAAGACGGAGGGCGGAGGTGGCTGCCCGGTCGCGCACGGGCGCGCCCCGCACCCGACTCAGGGCGGCGGAAACCGCCAGTGGTGGCCGGAGCGGCTCAACCTGAAGATCCTTGCCAAGAACCCCGCCGTGGCCAACCCCCTCGGCGAGGAGTTCGACTACGCCGAGGCGTTCAAGACCCTCGACCTCCCGGCCGTGAAGCAGGACATCGCGGAGGTACTGACGACCTCGCAGGACTGGTGGCCCGCCGACTTCGGCCACTACGGCCCGTTCATGATCCGGATGGCGTGGCACAGCGCGGGTACCTACCGGATCAGCGACGGCCGCGGCGGCGGCGGGGCCGGCCAGCAGCGCTTCGCCCCCCTCAACAGCTGGCCCGACAACGGGAACCTCGACAAGGCCCGCCGCCTGCTGTGGCCGGTCAAGAAGAAGTACGGCCAGAGCCTCTCGTGGGCCGACCTCATGATCCTCGCCGGCAATGTCGCCCTGGAGTCGATGGGCTTCGAGACCTTCGGCTTCGGCGGCGGTCGTGCGGACGTGTGGGAGCCCGACGAGGACGTCTACTGGGGTCCCGAGACCACCTGGCTCGACGACGAGCGCTACACCGGCGACCGGGAGCTGGAGAACCCCCTCGGCGCGGTCCAGATGGGCCTCATCTACGTCAACCCGGAGGGCCCGAACGGCAACCCGGACCCGCTCGCCGCGGCCCGCGACATCCGTGAGACGTTCCGCAGGATGGCGATGAACGACGAGGAGACGGTCGCCCTGATCGCGGGCGGTCACACCTTCGGCAAGACCCACGGCGCGGGCCCGGCGGAGAGCGTCGGCCCCGACCCCGAGGCCGCCCCGCTCGAGGAGCAGGGCCTCGGCTGGAGGAACTCGTTCGGCACCGGCAAGGGTGGCGACGCGATCACCAGCGGACTTGAGGGTATCTGGACGAACACCCCGATCACATGGGACAACAGCTTCTTCGAGATCCTGTTCGGCAACGAGTGGGAGCTGTACAAGAGCCCCGCCGGCGCGCATCAGTGGAGGCCGCAGGACGGCGCCGGTGCGGGCACCGTGCCCGACGCCCACGAACCGTCGCAGAGCCACGCCCCGACGATGCTGACGACCGACCTCTCGCTCCGGTTCGACCCGGCCTACGAGCAGATCTCGCGGCGCTTCCTGGAGAACCCCGCCGAGTTCGCGGACGCCTTCGCCCGCGCGTGGTACAAGCTGACCCACCGCGACATGGGCCCGATCGTGCGCTACCTCGGCCCTGAGGTCCCTGCCGAGACACTGCTGTGGCAGGACCCCCTCCCCGCGGTGACGCACGAGCTCATCGACGCCGAGGACATCGCCTCCCTCAAGGGCCAGATCCTCGCCTCGGGCCTGTCGGTGTCCCAGCTCGTGTCCTCCGCGTGGGCGTCGGCCTCGTCCTTCCGCGGCAGCGACAAGCGCGGCGGCGCCAACGGTGCGCGCATCCGCCTCCAGCCGCAGAGCGGGTGGGAGGTCAACGACCCCGACCAGCTGGCGACGGTGCTGCGCACTCTGGGTGGGATCCAGGAGGCCTTCAACGCCGCCCGGACCGGCGGCAAGCAGATCTCGCTCGCCGACCTGATCGTGCTCGCCGGTGGTGCCGCCGTCGAGCAGGCTGCCAAGGACGCCGGCTTCGATGTCGAGGTCCCCTTCACGCCGGGCCGCGTGGACGCGTCGCAGGAGCAGACCGACGTGGAGTCGTTCGCCGCGCTCGAGCCGACCGCCGACGGGTTCCGCAACTACCTCGGGAAGGGCAACCGGCTGCCCGCCGAGTACCTGCTGACCGACCGGGCGAACCTCCTGACCCTGAGCGCCCCCGAGATGACGGCCCTCGTCGGTGGCCTCCGCGTCCTGGGCGCGAACTACCAGCAGTCGTCGCTCGGCGCCTTCACCGCGACCCCCGGGTCTCTGACCAACGACTTCTTCGTCAACCTGCTCGACCTGGGCACGACGTGGAAGGCGACGTCCGAGGACGCGAACACGTTCGAGGGTCGCGACGCCGCCACCGGCGAGATCAAGTGGACCGGCAGCCGCGCCGACCTCGTCTTCGGGTCGAACTCCGAGCTGCGCGCGCTCGCGGAGGTCTACGCGAGCGATGACGCGAAGGAGAAGTTCGTGAACGACTTCGTCGCGGCGTGGGACAAGGTGATGAACCTCGACCGGTTCGACCTCGTCTGATCGTGACGTCCAGGTCGGCCCCCGCCGGCCGACCTGGACGTCCTTGACCGCTCCGCAGCTCCGGCACACCAGGTGATGATCGGGCAGGCCCGCAGCCCGGGCCCTGGCCGGCCGGCCGGGAGGACGTGAACGGCGGCCGTGGCCCGGCAGCCGACCTTGGATTCGCGCGGCTGCGGCGGGCCCTGGGCCCGCTTGCCGGGCCGCGTCGGCGGCGCCCGCAGCTCGGGTCGCCGCCGGCGGCGAATCCGCCGCGTGGGTTTAACCCCGCCGAAGTCAGGTGCCGGCCAGCAGAACCTCCAGCGCCATCGCCGTGTCCGGATGGCGGCCTACCAGCGCCGCGCCCTGCGGGCCGGCATCCGCCGTCTCCCACGTCCCGTCGCAGCCCAGCAGTCTCGCCACCGCGTCGCACGTCGCGGGGTGGGCAGCGAGCAGCGTGCCACCTCGGCTGCCGTCCGTGCGCCCAGCCGGATACACGGCTTCCGGCTGCGTCCGCCACGGCGGCGTCCACTCGTCCAGCACTGCTAGCCGACCGGGGAAGATCCGTCCGGCCTCACGGATGAGCAGCGGCGCCAGCTCGGTGCCACCCGATCGCAGGGTGGTGATCAGGGTCGGCAGCCACGGCAGGAGCACCGGGTCCGGCAGCCGTCCGAACGCGTTCGACACCGCTTCCACGACGAAGTCGGTGAGGCCTGGGACGGGCTCCAAGGCGTGTACGAAGCCGCTGAGGTAGCGCGGATAGGCGGGCACCACCAAGGGGTTGCCCAGCAGTTCGTCACACCTCGCCCGAAGGTCCGCGCGGGAGAGGTGCCCGAGCTGCGTCTGGGCCGCCCACAGCAGCGCCGTCTTCGACTGGTCCTGTGGATGCGACTGGGCGACCGCCAGCTCCAGTTGGGTCCGGTCGCAGCCCAACGACAGCGCCAGGCTCTCCATGCTGAACAAGAAGCCCAGCATCGCCGCCACTTGGCGGACGGTGGCGTCGTCGTCGGTGAACGCCGTCGGCAGCAGGGTGCAGTAGTGCGCGTATCCGGTCTTGACGAAGGACTCGATCCACGGCGGCAGTACCGGCTCGCTGGTGCGGTAGTACGCCAGCAGCCGCCGCACCCGGCGCAGGACCTCCGGTGCGCCGTCGACGCTGCGTTCGGCCGACAGCACTTCCAGGGCGCGTGTGCCCAGCTCGTCGGCGAGCCGGCGGCTGCGCAGGTACAGCGTCGCGTCCTCGACGGCTTCCAGGACGGTTGCCGCGGTGGCCTGCGGGCCGTACGCCGTGCGGCGCAGGCGCTGTTCCAGGACCTGCTCGATGCTGACGCCCTCGTAGCCGAGCTCGATGAGCGCCCGCTGGTGGGTGCCCAGCGCAAGGTCCCACGACTCCTGGATGGGGCGCTCGCCGAGCCTCCGCTCGCCCATGATGGGCCGCGCGGCGCCCTGCGGCATCAGGTAGCGCAGCATCCACAGCACGTCGGAGCACTGCCCCAGTTCCGGCCGGGAGGCGATGTCCAGCAACGCCCGTTGCACACCGCGCTGCTGGAGTTTGAGGTTCAGCGGCGCGAGCCGGTCGTGCACGTCGCGGGCCAGGGGTGGCAGCGCCTCGTAGCCGACTTGGCCTGTCCTGTCGCCGCCCATCATGATCTCCACGAGGCGGCGCACGTCGCGCCGGCCGGGCACGGTGTCCTTCTCGATACAGGTGACGGCCGCGTCCTGGAAGTCGTACGGTGTCGGCTTGGCCCGGTCACGCATGCCGGCCAGCAGGATCGACGTCTCGAACACCGCGATGGCGTCGGCGGTGGAGGCGAGGTAGCCGTTGCGGCGCGCGGCGCGCACGATCTCCACCGACCAGCCGAGCAGTTCGGTCTCGTCCAGCCGGTCCAGGACGGGCGGTTGCTGCAGGAAGCCGGTCAGCTTGTCGGAGGGCGGGACCGCCGGTACGGGAGCCACCGCGGCCGCGGTCTTCTTGGCCTTCGATTTCTTCGCGCCCGCCTGTCCCGCCAGGCGGTACGGCTCCACGCGCGTGCGCCTGACGTTCTTCGCCCAGACCGTCGCGGCGATCGACACCGAGCCGGCGGCCAGGCCGAACTGCGCCTCGATCGCCGTGTGGCTGGACGGAATCAGGCCGTGCTGCCACTTGGTGGCACTGCGCGGGCTGATCTCGAAGGTGTCGGTGCCACGGACGCCGAACTCCGCGACACGGCTGGCCGCGTGGAAGGCGCCGCAGATGTAGAGGCAGTCCGCGGGATCGGTGCCGGTCGCGGCCAGGTGCTGGCGCATCCTGGTCCACATGTAGCGCTCGCGGTCCTCGTCCACGTCCACTCGATGGGGGTCGCCGGGTGCGAGGCGCCGGAAGAGGCTGCCGATCAGGAGCATGACCTGCCGGTAGGTGTCGTGGTCGCTGTCGCCGAGCGGCAGTTCGACGTACTGGTGCCACCACTCCGACCAGTGCCGCACCCTGCCGTGACGCAGCAGGTGTTCCTCCAGTTCGGCGAAGCGCGGCCGCAGGTCGCCGATCCCCACGCCGACCGCGTCGCCGTGCAGCGCGGCCTCCTCCTCGGCGGGCGGTGCGTCCGACACCCCTGGATCAGCGCCGAGCTCGGCCGGGTCGTCGGGGTGTCTCCCGCGCGCGTCCCACTGGTAGACGTGGTCCGAGGAACGGTCGACGAGGACCAGTTCGACGCCCGGGGTGTCCAGCGCGTAGGCGATCGCCTGGTACTCGGCCGAGGCCTCGGTGATCGGCGCGACCACCGACAGCGGAGACCACTCGGCCGGGAAGCCGTCGACCTCGGTCGCGAACGCCTGAACCGCCACCGGGAGCCTGCAGTTGCGCAGTTCGGTCAGCAGCGGCGCCATGTCCTCGCACAGCTCGAGGTACACGACCTTCGGCTGCTTCTCCCGCAAGCGGCGTGCCATCGCGAGCGCCGAGGCGGGCGAGTGGTGACAGACGGGGAAGATCTCCAGTGGCTCGCCCACCGCGCGGTCGACGTCCTCGACGAGGCCGAGGAGGATGCCCTCCAGTGCGCCGGGCCCGTCGGCGAACGTCGCTGCGGCCTCCTGCAGCTGCGCGCGCAGCGCTTCGAAGGTCCCCTCGTGCGTACCGCTCATGACAGGGTGGCGATCGCGTCGCGGCCGCCCTCCAGGAACTCCGGCCAGGACCCGCCCTCTTCCTTGCTGCGCGGCTCGACCACGCCATGCAGGTACTTGTTGAGGATGGCCAAGTCCTCGGGCTCGCGCCGGGCCAGTGACCCGACGAGCGACGAGGCCAGCGTGTGGGCGGTCAGCGCGCGCTCGCCGAAGAAATTGCCGTGCAGGATCGCGTCCTCGAGCACGCCTATCTGTTCGGCGGTGGACAGCGCCGACTCCAGCTTCTCGTCGTCGCTGCCGGCCGCGGCCGCCGAGGCGCGCAGGTCGGCGAAGCTCTGCAGCAGCACGTCGAGCAGCGTCGGCGGCACGTCCAGCTCGATCTGGTGGCGGCGCAGCAGTTCCTCGGTACGGAAGCGGACGATCTCCGCCTCGCTCTTCTTGTTCGTCACCACCGGGATGCGGACGAAGTTGAAGCGGCGCTTGAGCGCCGAGGACAGGTCGTTGACGCCGCGGTCACGGCTGTTGGCGGTGGCGATGATCGAGAAGCCGGGCTTGGCGAAGACGATGTTCTCGCTGTCCAGTTCGGGAACCGAGATGTACTTCTCCGACAGGATCGAGATCAACGCGTCCTGGACGTCGCTGGTGGAGCGGGTGAGTTCCTCGAAACGGCCGATCGCGCCGCTCTCCATCGCCGTCATGATCGGCGAGGGGATCATCGACTCCCGCGACTGGCCCTTGGCGATGACCATGGACACGTTCCAGGAGTACTTGATGTGGTCCTCGGTGGTGCCGGCCGTGCCCTGCACGACCAGCGTGGAGTTGCGGCAGATCGCGGCGGACAGCAGCTCGGCCAGCCAGCTCTTGCCGGTGCCGGGGTCGCCGATGAGCAGCAGGCCGCGGTCGGAGGCCAGCGTGACGATGGAGCGCTCGACGAAACTGCGGTCTCCGTACCACTTCTGCGAGATCTCCCGGTCCAGACCGTCGGAGCGCTCGGAGCCCAGGACGAACAGCCGGACCATCTTCGGGGACAGTCGCCAGGAGAAGGGCTTGGGGTTGTCGTCGATGGACTCCAGCCAGTCCAGTTCCTCGGCGTACTTGATCTCGGCAGGGGCGCGCAACATGTCGGACATGACAGTGCCTTTCTAAGCGAGGAACGTCTTGAGTTCGTGGACGAGCTTGCGGATGTGGCCGGAGATCACCGGCGTACCGAGGTCCTTGAAGCGCTCCCTGAACCACGGGTTGACACTGCCGCGGCCGGAGCTGGTCACCGAGCCGACCGGGATGAACTTGGCTCCGGAGCGGTGAATGGCGGCCATGCTCTCGAACAGCGGCTCGGTCTGCCATTCGTAGAAGTCGGAGATCCACACCACAACGGTGTTGCGCGGCTCGGCGATCTTCGGCTGGGCCAGTGCCATGGCGACTGTGCCGTCGGTGCCGCCCCCGAGGTTGGTGCGCAGCAGGCTCTCGAAGGGGTCGTGCACCCACGGCGTGAGGTCGAGCGCCTGTGTGTCGTACGCGATCAGGTGGACGTCCACCTTCGGCAGCCCGGCGAAGATCGACGCCAGGATGGTGCAGTTCACCATCGAGTCGACCATCGAGCCCGACTGGTCCACGACGACGATCAGCCGCTGGGGCGTCGTCTTGCGTGCGGTGTGCCGGTAGTAGAGGCGGTCGACGTACAACCGCTCCTCCTCCGGGCTCCAGTTGGTGAGGTTCTTCCAGATCGTGCGGTCGAGGTCGAGGTTGCGGAACACCCGCTTGGGCGGGACGGAGCGGTCCAGGGCGCCTACCGTGGTCTTCTCCACCTGGGTGCGCAGCACTTCGGCGACCTCGTCGACGAAACGGCGGATCAGGGCCTTGGCGTTGGCCAGGGCCACGCCCGAGAGGTTGTTCTTGTCCCGCAGCAGCTGCTCGATCAGCGACATGCTCGGGGTCAGCTGCGAGGCCAGTTTGGGGTCGGCCAGCACCTCGCGCAGGTGCATCCGCTTGACGAGATCGGCCTCGATGGCGCCGAGTTCCGGGCCGATCGCCGGAATCAGCCGACTGAGATCGGGCGTCGTGCCCAGGCCGCCGGTGCCGGTCGGGCTGGCACCCGGTCCCGCGGCGCCCCGCCCGGAACCTCCGCCTGCGCGGCCACCGCGCAGCTCGCCCGGCTTGCAGCCGAGCGCACGCTCCAGCCAGCCCGCGTCGGACTGCCAGCGCGCCAGCTGTCCGGCGGTGACTGTGCCGGAGTCGGTGGCGAAGACGTTGAGCAGCACCTTCGACACCAGCGCCGCGCGCCGTACTTCGGCGGCCCGGTCGCGGGCACCGTCGGCGGCGTCGGGGTCGGGGGCGGGCGCCATCAGACCGTCGAACTCGGCGGCCAGTTCCGGGTGGCGCTGCACGATCGAGTCGACGGAGGCCTGCGGGTCCAGCAGCGCGGACGGCAGACCGATGTCCTCGACGACGGCGAGGCTCGCCGATTCCAGCGTGGCCTGCTCCTCGTGGTCGAAGAGGCGGGCGAGGAGCCGCCAGTACAGGGCCTGACGACGGTTGTCGTGGGGGTCCACCTGGGGGTTCTGCGGGTTCGTATGGTCGGCCGATTGCTCGGTTTCGGTCGTTTGCCCGGTCGTGTGGTCCGTCATTTCCGCAGCAGCCTCCCGGCACGCTCCCGCAGCACAGTCACGGCGTCGGTGGCGGCCTTCTCGGCCTTGACGCCGGCCTTGTCGGTCGTGCCCCCGGCCCATCCCCCTGCGTGGATCGCGACAGCCTTCTTCCGCACGGTCGTCTCGACGGCCAGAGGCTGGACGCGGTACGTCCCGGCGTCCCAGCGGAGCAGCCCGATGCACGCGCCGGACGCCGCAACGGCCTCGGGGGTGAGTGGTCCGGCGGTCGGAATGCGGTCGGTGTCGACAGCGAGACGGTGTCCGGCGACGGTGAACGTCAGTGCGCCGTCGTCCTTCTGGGCGGCGTAGCCCTCCAGGAACACGGGTACGGCGATGCGCGCCGGGTGCCGGTCCAGGGGTGCGGTCGCCGCGTCGGTGGCGGTGGGCAGGGCGACGCGGGCAGTGGCGAAGGCGTCGGCGGGCTCACTCGGGTGTGCGTGCTCGTCGCTCCAGACCAGGTCGCCCTCGGCGGTGACGGGCATACCGGCGAGGTCCATCGAGCGGCCTTCGCTGACGGCCGCCAGGAGCGACATGTGCGGGCGGAGCAGCTGCCAGAGGCCGGCTCCGACAACTGTGTCAGGCTTGGGCACCGACACACCGGCGCGCACCAGGCGGGGCGCGGTGCCGTCGGCGGGCTCGAACACCGCGTGGACTTGGGCCTGTGCGGCGGTCGCGTGTTCCTGCACGTCCACGCCGAGGGGCAGGAGGCGTCCGGTGGCCGTACCGGTCTTGGGTATGTCGGCCGCACCGGGCAGGGTCAGCAGCATCGCGCGCGACCACAGGTCGGCCCAGCGGCGTGCCGGGATGCGTTCCAGGGCCGCGCCCGGGCAGGATGCGGCGAGTTCGGCGGCGAAGCCGTCGAGGAGCGTCGCCAGGCGGCGCAGGGCCGGGTCCGGAAGCATCGCGGAGACGACTTGCGCCGACCCGGAGACCACGTCGTGGTCGATGCCCTGCCACCCGGAGCGCGCCAGATCGGACAGCCAGGAGCGGGCGGCGGCGAGCAGGTTCGCTGCTTGCTGCCCGCCGGGCGCCGGGACGGTCTCCTCGTTGCGGGGCCGACCGGTCGCCTCTTGGGCGCGGGTCATCAGCGCGTCGTGGACGGAGCCGAGCAGTGCGGTGCGGGCTGCGGAGAGGGCGACGAAGTGGTCTTCGCTCGCGGCTCCGGCCGCGGTCTTCTCGGCCGCCTCGGCGACCTTGGCGGCCAGCGGCGTCCCCGTGACGGCGTGGGCGAGCTCTGTCAGACCGACGGCCTGGGCAGGCTGGGGGCGGAGCAGGCCGGCGACGAGAGCCCGGTCGAAGGCGTCGACGGCCGCCAGGGCTTCGTCGAGCCCGGAGATGGTTTCGGCGAGCAGGTCGGCGCGCATCACGCCACCGCCCTGGTCGGCGGGAACCACTGCATCTCCGGCAACGGCGCGGTGGTCGGGGCGAGTTCCAGGTAGGCCAGATGGCGCAGGAACCGGCTGAAGACGGGTGCGGCTGCCTTGGAGTCCCCCTGCGGTGGACGTGTGTTGCTCATGTCGGCGGCGATGGTCAGCGCGCTCGGCTCCCCGTCCACGCTCTCGACCCTCAGGTAACGGACGACGCGCGCGGCGCCGTATTGCAGCACCGCCTCGTTGATCAGGGCCCGGATGTGATTGCAGAACGAGCCCCGCGCGCCGCCGCAGGGCCGGTTGTTGTTGGTGCTGCAAGCGAACGCGTAGGTGCCGGCGGCGACCGACGAGACATAGACCCGCTCGATGTCCGAGCCGCTGGACACCACGCCCTGCAAGCGTCCGTCGGCCAGCTCGACGAACGGGACCTTGGCGAGCTTGCGCGGCCGTGCGGGTGCTACCACCCGTGCCGTGCTCGACCTCTCCCAATCTGAATCTGACAACGCACCATCTCCTATGCATCAAGAGGACTTCCGCACCACAACGGCGGGACACGACTGAACCTACTTGCGACCACTGACAACGCTGATCGCGGACGCACGGCCGCGTCACGCACGGCTCGCGGAGGCGAGGGCCCGCTGAATGGACCGCCCAACTTCCCTCGTGCTGTGTGGTTGGAGCGTGGCCACACTCGGCGCCGGTCGAGGTCGTCCTCCGTGGTGCCAAAGGCTGTGTTGTTCACATGTCGATGATGGGGCGGTCGGCCGGCGAGGAGTCCTTGGCACGGAATCGAATCCGAGGGGACAACGGGGCCGTCGCGGTCTGCCATGTCCGCACGAGCGCCTGGGCCGCGTTGCGATGGCTCGGATCGCCGATGCGGCCGAAGTACGGCCCCCTGCGCCGATTGTGCACGACAAGAGAGGGCTCCGGGGAGCCGAGCACTGATCCGTTCCGGTGTTGAGGCGGGGCGAGCTGGGGAGCGAGCACCAGCCAGGGACTGGTAGTCGCTGCTCAGGGTCGTGAGCCGGAGAACGTCGAACGCGTCGCGGTGGGACGGGAGTCCACCGTGAGTCAGAAACTCTCCGCCCGCCACTCCGGGTCCGAGGCGTATTCGCAGTCCTCTTCGGGGGCTCCGCGCAGAATGTTCTCGCGTCCCACGGGCTGCATGAGTCGGCCCCTCCTGGGAGAGTGCCGCGAATTGCGCAGCGGTGGGGTCGTGGTGAGCTGACTCGAGCTCGTCGTCACGGCCGTGTCGGCCGCACGGCTCGGTACCGGCCGAAGCCGCGCTCGGCGAAGTGTGAGCCGGGCTTGCGGCGTGGCCGTCCCTGCCGACCGTTGTCTACGGCGGGGACGGCATCGACCAGCGGCAGGGGAGTCGGGTGACGTCGTTGCGGTTACAGCCAGTCCGGATCACCGCGAGTGGGGTGCCATGACCGTACGTGATCAGTTGGTGTTTCGATCCGGCTCGGCCACGGGAGCCCCGGGGCTCGTCACAGCTTCCCACCGATTTCACACGCCCGGCACGGGGGGCGGCCACAGGTGCACTGCATGATCGCGGCGAGGACTTCGCGATCGTGGTAGAGGCACTCGTCCTTGCAGGTGTGACGAGGGATGAATCCTGCCGGGATCTCACCGGGCCACGGCTCGTGGCCATCCCGGCAGCGGACAAACCGCTCCGGGTCTGTGGAGTGCAGTTCGTGCATGCTCGACCGCGCTTCGTCCTCCAGCTCCCGCACTCGCTCCACCAGAGCCTTGAGCTCGGCGGCGATGCCGGAGTATCGGTCGGCGCCGGTCCGCACGTGCGCAGCCCGCAGTGCCATCGCTGCGTTGCCCAAAAACCTGCCGGCATCCTGAAGGTCGGTCACGTGATGCATCTGAATGCCGGTCACGCCCCGGACCCACACGGCGTCCATGCTCACTGATCCACCTTCCCTGCATTCGCCTTGGTTTTCTCGCGAGAGATTACGCGCGGCGCGGGTACCTCCGCATAGTGAAAAATCAATCTAATTGCGGACACTAAGGCTCTCGGTCGCACCCGTCCAGCAAATTCTGAGTGAGGCGGCTCACAGCAGGCACGGCGATGCCTGAACGGGGCCATTGCCCACTCACGTGGTGGATCTTCCAGTGATTTCTTATCCGCGGGCTGTTATGCGTTATCCGGCGACGGTGTAGGAGCGCGCTCCCGTCCCGGCCAGCCCACCGCCGTCGACGATCAGGTACTCCGGGCGGATGGGGTGCCCGTCGAGCCAGCACTCCAGGATCTCCCGCGTACCGGCCGCGTAGCGTGCCTGCGCCGAGAGGGTCGACCCGGACACGTGCGGCGTCATCGCCTCGTACGGCATGGTGCGCCAGGGATGGTCGGGCGGTGGCGGCTGCGGGTACCAGACGTCACCGGCGTAACCAGCCAGTTGGCCGCTGTTGAGGGCCCGCACCACGGCGTCCCGGTTGACGATGAGCGCCCGTGCGGTGTTGACGATGTACGAACCGCGCTTCATGGCCCCGATCAGCTCGTCGTCGAAGAGGTTCTTCGTCTGCGGATGCAGCGGAGTGTGGATCGACAGCACATCGACGGAGGAGGCCAGCGAACGGGCGTCGGGATGCCAGGTCAGCTCCAGCTCCTCCTCGACCTCCTTGGACAGCCGGTGCACGTCGCAGTAGTGCAGCGTGACGTCGAACGGCTTGAGGCGGCGCAGTACCGCCTGGCCGATACGGCCGGAGCCGAGGACGCCGACGTCCATGCCTTCGAGGTCGTAGGCGCGCGAGACGCTGTCGGCGATGTTCCATCCCTTCTTGGTGGTCACCCACTCGTGAGCCGGCATGTAGTTGTGCACCAGGGTGAGGATCTGCATCACGGCGTGCTCCGACACACTGATGCTGTTGCTGAAAGTCACCTCGGCCACGGTCATGCCATGGGAGATGGCGCTCGGCAGATCGACGTGGTCCGACCCGATCCCCGCGGTGATCGCGAGTCTGAGCCGGGGAGCCGCGGCGATCCGCTCGGGGGTCAGATAGGCGGGCCAGAATGGCTGCGAGATGACCACGTCGGTGTCGGGAAGCTCGCGATCCAGGGTGGAGTCCGCCCCTTCCTTGTCGCTCGTGACGACGAAGGTGTGACCCCGGTCCTCCAGGAACCGGCGCAGTCCCAGTTCTCCGGAGACGCAGCCGAGGAGGTGCCCCGGGGCGAAATCGATGGCCTGCGGGGTCGGCGCGGTCTGACCGCCCGGATAGCCGGTGATGGTGGGAATCTCGTCGCGGGCGTAGTCGGGAGGATATCCGCCCACGGGATCCGGATAGAGCACCGCAAGGATTTTTGCCATGGCCGTCCTCCATCGGTGGGGCCACTGCTCCGGTGAACGGGTAGGGCACCGGTAAACCGGTCGAACGCCGATGATCTTGAATTTTAGTCGAGTGTGCGTCGGCGCTGCAATCCCCAGGGATAATGGGGAGGTGTTCCGGTGGATAGGGATGCGGCTATTTCGATGAGGCCTTTGACGGGAGTTCGGGAGCCGTTCCGCGCGCATCTGCGCGGGGGCGTCCTGGCGGCGGTCGCGCTCGGCGGCCTGCTGGGCGGGACGGCCCGTTATGCGCTGGGGCTGGCCTTCCCCGCGCCTGGGGCGACGTTCCCGTGGACGACATTCGCCATCAACGTGTCCGGATCGTTCGCGCTGGCGCTGCTGCTCATTCATGTGTTCGAGGCCTGGCCGCCGACCCTGTACGTGCGGCCGTTCGCCGCCGTCGGCTTCCTCGGCGCCTTCACCACCTTCTCGACCTGGATGGTCGACACCGATCGCCTGCTGGGCCACGGCCACTACGCAGCCGCGGCGTTGAACATCGTCGGGAGCCTCTTCGCCGGGGCGGCCGCCACCGTTCTGGGCCTGGCCATCGGCCGGCTGACGTCGGCCCGGCGAATACGGCTCGACGCGCGGCGCGGGCGCGCCCGGCGATACGGCTGGTGGGTGCGGTGATCATCCTGCTCGCCGTCGGTGCGGCGGCCGCGGTCGGGGCAGTGGCGCGTTACGTCCTCGGCCAGTACGTGCAGTACCGGAGCCCGGGCGTGTTCCCACGCGGCACCTGGCTGATCAACGTGAGCGGATCGTTCGTGCTGGGGCTTCTGGTGGGCCTCGGCGCACGGCACGCATTGCCGGAGCAGGTCGTGACCATTGCCGGCGTCGGTTTCTGCGGCGCCTATACGACGTTCTCCACATTCAGTTACGAGTTGGTCCACCTGTGCGAGAAAGGGCAGGTCGGCAAGTCCCTGCTGTACGCCGTTTCGAGTCTCGCGGTGGGTCTTGCGGCAGCCGCGGCGGCGCTCGCGATCGGGTCGTTCTGAGAAGATCCAGGCCCGGCCGTCCGGTACTTGACACCTGGATTTGCGAGACGTCTCCTTGAAGGTAGGAAACGCGCTGCGCCGTGTACTGATCGGGGCGCACCGCACGCACTCGGGTTGGCCAGCGTCACCGGCATCCGGAGGCTGCTGATGGCAACCTATGAATATCTATGCAGCCGATGTGGGCCCTTCGACGTGAAGTTGGCGATCGGGACGGCGCCCAAGGTTTACGGTTGCCCTGTTTGCGCAGGCGCTGCGAGACGTGTGTACTCCTCGCCCGGCTTTGCGTTGACCTCGCACGCGGTCGCCGCCCTTCATGACCAGGAGGAGCAGGCCCGTGAGGCCCCGGCAGTAGTCTCCGAAGTGCCGTCACGCACAAGGGTGCCACGGCACCCGCACCCCGCGCTCTCGCGGTTGCCGCGTCCCTGAGGGCGTCCACGCGGACTTAGGAGGTGCGTCCTCGTGGGAAACGTGGGACTGCTGTTTGTCGGTGCAGTGCTCTTCATCAACGGAATGCTGTTGCTCGGGAAGATCGACGCCAAGGCGGCAGCGGTGTTCAACCTGTTCGTGGGCGCACTGCAGGTGCTGACGCCGACTTATCTCATCTTCGCCGCCGCCGGCGAACCCAGAGGGATCCTGGCGGCATCCGGCATCTATCTGTTCGGCTTCACCTACCTGTATGTAGGTGTGGGCCTCCTCGCCGGTCTCGACAGTACCGGCGTCGGCTACTACTCGCTGTTCGTTGCGGTTGCGGCCCTGGGGTACTCGTTCGTCAATTTCCGGATCTTCAGGGACTACCCGTTCGGGGTCATCTGGCTCTACTGGGCATTCCTGTGGTTCCTGTTCTTCCTGTTGCTCGGTCTCAAGATGGACAGCCTCAGAATCTATACAGGCTGGGTCACGGCGATCCAGGGCTGGGTCACCGGCGCGATTCCCGCGGCGCTGCTGCTCTCCGGTTACTGGGTGAGCCCCACCGAAACCGCCATCGCGCTGGGAGTGTTCGGCGTGGTGGTGTTCGGGGCGCTGTGGCCGCTCACCCGGAATTCGCGGCAACCGGCCCCAGCCGCCCCGGCGGCCGGAAGCGTGGGCGCACAAACGTGACGGAATCAGAAACCAGGAGCTGTCATGCCAGAAATCATCTTCAATGTGGACCACAGTAAGTCGATGCGTGACCAGGACGTTCCCGGACACAACAGGTGGCACCCGGACGTCCCCACCGTCGCCATGGTGAAGCCGGGAGCGGAGTTCCGCATGGAATGCCGCGACTGGACCGACTGCCAGGTCGGCAACAACGACACCGCCAACGACGTACGCGACATCGACCTGACCATCCCTCACATGCTCAGCGGTCCGGTAGGCGTGGAGGGCGCCGAACCCGGCGACCTGCTCGTCGTCGACATACTCGACCTCGGCCCCGTGCCGCAGCAGACCGGGGACGCGGCGGGCCAGGGCTGGGGCTACACCGGTATCTTCGCCAAGGCCAACGGCGGCGGCTTCCTGACCGACTATTTCCCGGACGCCTACAAGGCGATATGGGACTTCCACGGACAGCAGGCGGTCTCCCGGCACCTTCCCGGGATCAGCTTCACCGGGATCACCCACCCCGGGCTGTTCGGAACCGCTCCGTCCACCGAGATGCTCGCCCGCTGGAACACCCGCGAGCAGGCGCTGATCGACACCGACCCGAACCGGGTCCCGCCACTCGCCGTACCGCCGGACAGCACCAACGCACTCGCAGGCACGGCCACCGGAGACCTCGCCACGCGCATCGCCGCGGAAGGCGCACGCACGGTGCCGGCCCGCGAGAACGGAGGCAACCACGACATCAAGAACTTCACGCGCGGTTCGCGGGTCTTCTACCCCGTACACGTCAAGGACGCCAAGCTCTCCGGAGGCGACCTGCACTTCAGCCAGGGCGACGGAGAGATCACCTTCTGCGGCGCCATCGAGATGGGCGGCTTCATCGACTTCCACGTCGACCTGATCAAGGGCGGCATGGAGACGTACGGCATCTCCACCAACCCCGTGTTCATTCCTGGCAACGTCGAGCCGAGGTACACGGAGTTCCTCACCTTCATCGGGATCTCCGTCGACCACGACACGGACACGAACTACTACCTCGACGCGACGCTGGCCTACCGCCGGGCCTGCCTCAACGCCGTCGAGTACTTCAAGAAGTTCGGCTACAGCGGAGAGCAGGCCTACCTGCTGCTCGGCTCCTCCCCCATAGAGGGACGTATCAGCGGCATCGTCGACATCCCCAACGCCTGCTGCTCGTTGTACGTACCCACCGCCATGTTCGACTTCGAGGTCCGTCCCAGCGCCGCCGGACCGATGAAGGCCGACCGAGGCCAGTGCGCGATGGCCACCGCCTGACCGGACCCCAGCTGCGGCCCCGCGGTCCCGAGCAATTCGGCCCTGCACATCATCGCCGTTTGCCAGATCCGAGACGGCGGGCCGCGGCCAGGATCTTGTCTGCGCAGTTGATGCCCGCAGGCCCCAGGACCTCGCGCGGAACGCCGTACGAGTCGCGGCGTGAGGTCGGTCCGCCGGCTGCGGGTGTCGTACGGATGAGCCCCGACAGTTAATCGCTGGCGCCGTGCCCTGGGGTGGGGCTACGGTTTCCTCGTTCCAGGGCCCGGTCGTGTTCCGTTCCCGAGGGAACAGCGTTGGTTCGTTGAGGAAGCAGGAGGTGAGGACATTGATGACTGTCACGGTGACGGGCGCTGCCCGCATTCAGGAGTTCATCATCGTTCCCACCCCTGTGGTCTCCGGCTGACACCCACACATCTTCCGCGCGCCGAGCGCGCCGCCGGGGCCACCCTTCGAAGGGTTCCCCTTGTTCCACGCTTCGCTCAACACCTCTCCCACTTCTGATGCCCAGCACGCCCTCGCCTCCTACGGGTGGGATGAGGGCTGGGAAGCCGAGTTCGCCCCGTACGGGGCGCAGGGTCTCCTGCCCGGCCGTGTCGTTCGCGTCGACCGCGGTCAGTGTGACGTCGTCACCCCAGTTGGCACTGTGCGGGCCGACACCGAGTTCGTCGTGCCCCGTGATCCGATGAAGGTCGTGTGCACGGGGGACTGGGTTGCCGTCGACCCCGAAGGTGGCGACCCGCGGTATGTACGGACGCTGCTGCCGCGCCGTACGGCCTTTGTGCGCTCGACCTCATCGAAGCGTTCCGAGGGTCAGGTACTCGCTACCAACATCGATCACGTCGTCATCTGTGTGTCGCTCGCGGTCGAACTCGACCTCGGGCGGATCGAGCGGTTCCTCGCCCTCGCGATGTCCAGCTCCAGTGGTGATGCGCTGATGCATACATCGGCCCCCTCCTGGGAGAGCGGTGCGCAGCCGCTCGTCGTGCTCACCAAGGCCGACCTCGTTCCCGATGTGACCGGTCTTTCGTACCTCGTCCAGGACGTGGAGACGACCGCGCCCGGAGTGCAGGTGCTGCCTGTCAGTTCGGCGTCGGGTGAGGGCGTCGATGTGCTCACCGCGGTCCTCTCCGGCGGGACGAGTGTGCTGCTCGGCGCGTCCGGCGCGGGTAAGTCGACGCTCGCCAACGCGCTGCTCGGCGAGGACGTGATGGATGTGCAGGCGACCCGCGATGTCGACGGCAAGGGCCGGCACACCACCACCACCCGCAACCTCCTCGCGCTGCCCGGCGGGGGTGTGCTGATCGACACGCCCGGGCTGCGCGGCGTGGGGCTCTGGGACGCGGAGTCCGGCGTGGGTCAGGTCTTCTCGGAGATCGAGGAGCTCGCGGAGGAGTGCCGTTTCCACGACTGCGCGCACGAGTCGGAGCCGGGCTGCGCGGTGCTCGCCGCGATCGAGGACGGTTCGCTGCCGGAGCGGCGGCTGGAGAGCTACCGCAAGCTGCTGCGGGAGAACCAGCGCATCGTCGCGAAGACGGACGCGCGGCTGCGCGCGGAAATCCTGCGCGACTGGAAGCAGAAGGGCGCGGAGGGCCGCGCCGCGATGCAGGCGAAGCGTGGCCGGATGCGCTGAGTGCAGGTGGGACCGGGCTCGGTGACCTCGTGGGTCACCGAGCCCGATGGTCACTGACGTCGCCCGTTCCGGCCCTACTCCAGGCCCCAGCTGTGGATCTTCCGCGGGTGGATCCGGATCAGCTCCTCGCTGAAGTGCGGGCCCAACTCGTGCGGGCCCGTCAGCAGTTCGGCCTCGCCTCTGATGTCCACCCCGCGCACCTTCCACGGCTGGAGGCTCACGATGTCGTCGACCACCAGCGCCACCTTCGGATTCTCCCGGAGATTGCGCCACTTCTTCGTTGTGCCCAGGGCGTAGCCGCCGACCAGGATCGTCCCGTCCTCCTGCGGGAAGAAACCAACCGGGTTCGCCTGTGGCTGACCCTTCGGGTCGACGGTCGCCAGCCGTCCCAGGCGCTGGGACTGGAGGTACGCGCGCTCGGCGTCGCTGAATTCGGTCATGGATGCAGCCTCACACGCGTACCGCGTCCCCCGCATCGGACGCGGGAACCGGGCGAGTCCTAGGACTTCGGACCGGCACGGGACCGGCACGGGACCGGCACGGGACCGGTCCGGGACCGGTCTGGGACCGGTCAGACCGGGAGGCCCCACGCCGGGGCCGGCGCGTTCGGAGCTACCGGACGGATCCGCAGGTCCGGGCGGTCCCCATGCGCCGTGATCAGCGCCGACTCGCCCTTCCCCAGCGGGATACGGATCGCACCGTCGCCCGCATCCTCCCACCGCAGCCGCCGGCCCCGCCCGTCGCGGACCTCGATCGGGCCCGCGATGCCGTGGCGTACGGCGCACGGCGCGCCCGCCTCGCTGGTCAGCCGGACCCAGCGGGTCCTCCCCGCCGCCCGTACCGCACTGAGCAGGAACGCCCCCTGTGTACGGAAGTCATGGACGACCAGCTCTCGCCACGCGTCCGGCAGCGCCGGGAAGACCCGGATGACCTCGCCCCACGACTGGCAGACCATGTCGTGCAGCGACTGCGCCGCCGAAAGTGGGGTCTCGATGACCGGGCCCGACTCCTTGTACATGGTGTTGGCCTGGATGAAACGGGTCATCAGTTCGCCGAGGTACTTGAGCGCGTCCTCCCCCTTTCCCAGCAGCGCGGACATGGATGCCGCACCCGTGAACGTATAGCCCTGCAGCGCCCCTTCGAAGCTGACCCAGTGGCTGAGCGACTTCTCGATCAGGGCGCGTTCCTCGGGCGTACGGCCGGTGATCTCGTACAGCGGATACACCGCGAGAAGATGCGAGTAGTGGCGATGGGACTTCGCGAACGGGACACCGGCGCCGATCATGTAGCCGTTCGCGTCCACCGGGTAGGGGACCAGCTTGGCGAGGATCTCCTGCCAGCGGGCGGTCAGAGGGTCGGAGATGCCCAGTTCCGCGGCCGAGTCGATGAGCGTACGGCAGCCCCAGCGCAGCAGCATCAGGTCGTAGTTGCAGTCCGGCGCGTCCACGCCGTACTCCGGCGAGAACGTCGGCGGCAGATGCAGCTTGCCGTCCGGTCCGGGGGTGAGGAAGTGCAGGTAGTAGTTGACCGCCTTGCGCAGCAGCGGGAAGAGGAGGTCGCGCAGCAGCGACTCCTCCATGGTGTGGCGGTACGAGAGCCAGACGTTGTGCAGCGCCCAGGTGAGGTTGCCGACCTCGGGGGTGGGCGGGTTGTGGCCGGGGATGCCGACGCCGTAGCCGTTGCCGGACGGAGTGGCGCCGCCGTTGACGAGCCGGGTGTCGGTGGTGCGGGGGATGCCGGCCGAGTCGCCACGGTAGGGGCCGGCGACCTCGGCGGTCAGCTGGGCCCGGAACTCACCCAACGCGCGTGAGACGGCGTCGAGTTCAAGATGGTTCGAGCCGTGGATCAGCCAGTACTCCAGCTGGACGTTGAGGTTCCACCAGGTGTTGGGCCAGGGGGTCGACTCCAGCCAGGGCCCGCAGGTGGCCATGACGGGGGCGTCACGCCGGGCCGCGGAAGCCGTCTTGTACAGCTGGATCCAGTAGAAGCGCTGCAGCCGTGCGTCGGGCAGCGACAGGAAGCTCTTGCGGTAGAAGCGCTCCCACCAGACACGGTGGGGGAGGGCGAGTACCTCGTACGGCGCCGAGGACGCGTCCCGCACCGTGCGCAGCGCACGGTCCAGTGCGGTCGTCCTCGGGAAGGAGTGCGCGACGGACACATACAGCGTCCGCGTCTCCCTGCGGACCCGCTCCTGCCAGGCGGTGACATGCCGGCCGCCCGCGAGCAGCGGCTGGACCGCGGCCGTCAGCTCGCCGTGCTGCTCGACGACGGCCGGCGGATTGCCCGTGTACCCGTCCGGAAGGGGTTTGAAGGCGGCGCGCGGGCTGATGGCATCGGCCGGGTGGAAGGCCCAGCGGAAGTTCTTCTCGCCCTCGCTCGGTGTGATCTCGACGGCGAGCAGGGATGTCGTGGTGTGGACGAAGGCGCGCAGGCGCAGAGTGCCCGCCGTGGTGGTGAGGCTGCCGGTGAGCTCCGCGCCGCGCAGCCGCAGCCGCCAGTCGAGGCCGGTGATCGTGCCGACGGGCTCGAGCGTGAAGTGGCCGACGGGCAGCCGGGCGAGGCCGAAGAGCGAGCCGAACTCCGGACGGTGGTCCTGTACTTCGGAGTGCTGGACAGTGAAGCGGACGGCGTTCTTTCCGCCGGGCTCGGCGTAGATGCCGGTGCCCAAGTAGCCATTGCCGAGATACGGGCCCTCGTACCAGGTCTTCGGCATCTTCTGCCAGACGAGATCGGCGTCGTCGAGGACCGTGCGCCAGCTGTCGGCGTGCACCATGAGAGCGGTGGTGTCTTCCGGGGCGGGCGCGGCCTGCGCCGGGACGGCGGCGGCACCTCCCACCACCAGCGCTCCGCCGATCGCCGTACCGGTGGCAAGGACGGTTCTTCTGGATGGGTCCGGTGCAGTGGACGGGTCTGGTGCAGCGGACATGACGCCTCCCGGTGGCTCGTACGCAGACATGTCAATTCATCCGAGCTATCCCTTCGACGGAAGGTAGGCAGGCGGCGGGAGGCAGTCAATACGGCGGGAGAGATCCGATGTGTCTCTGTCTATCTGGACAGCGTTCAGCAGAGGACAAAAGGCACTTGGCTGGAGGACAGAGGGACACCGGGTCGCGCTCCCCGAGCGGGCCCAGCAGCATCACCAGGCCGACCATCGGGAGCTGCCGTGCGCCCATCTGCCAAGGGTGCAGGTCGCTGATCATTCCCGCAGGTCGCGGGCCACCCAGCCCTTCGCGTACGCATGCCAGCCGAGCTGCAGCCGGGTCGTCACACCGGTCAGCTCCATCAGCCCCTTCACCCGGCGCTGAACGGTCCGCAGTCCGAGATCCAGCTGCTTGGCCACACTCGCGTCCGTCATTCCGGCGAGCAGCAGCGAAAGGATCTCCAGATCCGTGGCATCGGGCCCCGACGCCTTCTCCTCGTCCACCTCGCCACCCATGCCGAGCCGCAGCGGCAGCGCCTCCCGCCACACCGCCTCGAACAGACCCGTCAGTGACTCCAGCAGCCCGCTCGCATGCACGACGAGTGCCGCGGGATCGGCCCCGCGCCCGGTCAGCGGAACCATGGCGAGCGTTCGGTCGGCGACCACCAGCTTGGTCGGCACCCGGTCCACCACCCGGACCTGTTCGTCACGGCCCAGCGCCGCGCTCAGTTCGGTGATCCCGTTGGGCAGCGAGAACACCTCGCGCTCGACGACCACCCGGTACCTCACCCCCCGCGTGGCCGCCTTCTCCTCCGCTTCGTTGTCCGTCCCGGTGACCACGACCGGATTTCCGGTGACCAGGGCGCAGACCTCCTCGGTGGCGCCCAACTGCAGCTGTACGAAGCGGTGCGCGACGGCACTCGCGCCCGTCACCACCTCGACCAGATCGTGCACGGCCGGAGCGGTGGCCTCCGACCTGAACTCCTGCGCCAGCAGCGCCGCCGCCAGCTCCGCCTGCTCCAGCTCGTGGCGCTGCTGGGTCAGCAGCGCGCCCAGCGCCACGCCGGGCGGAGCCGCCACCCACCGTCCGGTGCCGGCCGAGGACTTCGCGGCAAGGCCCTGCTGTTCCAGCCGTCGCAACGCGCGTTCCGTATCCGTTTCCGGCAGCGCCAGCCGGTGCGCGAGGTCGGGGACTTCCGCCACCCCGAGCGCGACGAGTACGCGGTACGCCGATTCCTGCCTCTCGTCGAGACCTATCGCTCCCAGCATCTGACCCCACCCCTCCCCGGACGTGCACTTCTTCGGCCGCACTGGCGGAAACCGGGCCAAGGCGTGTTCCCGCCGCGTACATCATCCCTGCACCGCCCGTCCCGCTGCCAATGTGGCGCCACCGCAGCACCAACAGCCTCCGGCAACAGGGCATTTCATGCCTATCCGTGCCGGGTTCGGATGGGGAGAGCGATGCGCCCGATATCGCGTACGGCACTGGGGGCGGCGACCGCCGCCGTCCTGGCCGTCACGGCGGTCGCGCCGTCGGCGGCCGCTGGGTCGCAGGACGACCCGACCGCGAAGAGAGCCCTGGCCGGCAGCGTGCCGCCGCGCAGCAGGGGGACAGGCCGGCCACAGTCACCCTTGTCATCGGAGACAGGGTCCTGGTGAGCCGCGACCGTGCAGGCACGCCGTCCGCGACCGTGCTGCCCCGCGCCGACGGCTCCACCCCGCTGGTACAGACCCGCCGGTCGGGGCCAGGACCTGTACGTCTACCCGGCGCACGCCGCCGCCGCACTCGCCGCTCACACGCGGGCTATGCGCCCGGCGCGCTGACCGCCGCCACGTTGTCGTACTCGTACGACGGCGGTAGGACGTGGACCGAGGCAGCCACGTCCCAGCAGGGCGGCGCATGGACCGCGACCGTGAACCACGCGGGCGCGGCGGGCGAACCGGTCACCCTGAAGGCCGAACTGACGGACTCCAACGGCAACTCCGTCACCCAGCTCGTGGCCGACGCATACGCCGTGCGCTGACCACGAAACGGTCCGCCGGACGTCCTTCCCGTGGGGGGTTGGGGCGCCCGGCGGACCACTTGCCGCATATTTCTTTTTTCGGGATGCCCCGTTTTCGTACGGCCCGTGCGGTGGACAATAAGGGCATGAGTCAGCAGGGGGAGAGGCCCGCCACCGAGGACGAATGGTGGAACCGGCTGTACGGCGAGTCCGCCCCGGACATCGGTCCCGCGGCGCCCACGCGCGACACGCTGGACGACCGTTTCGACTCCGCGGCGGATGCGGTTGCCGCGGAGAGCACACTCGAGCCGGCGGAGCCGGACGCCCCCCGCGGTCCGGGCGATCGCGGCAGATGGCGCCCCCGCGCCTGGTGGGAGACGCGCCCCACGGATGCGGCGGCGCCCGCCGAGCCGGACATCCCGCACCGTCCTACGACGCCGCCACGGCAACGCGCGGCGTGGGAACGGCCGACCGCCTCCGACCTGGCGCCCACATCGCGGCCGGCTCCGCCGCCCGAGCCGCCCCGGCCGGATGCGGCGTCCCGGGAGGCAGCCCGCCTGCCGAGGCCCGACGTCGCACCGCGCCGAGAGGCCGAGCCGTCCCGGTCGGATGCCGCACCCAGGGGGGAAGCCCCGCCGCCGCGGCCCGACGTCGCACCGCCCCGGGAAGCAGCCCGGCCGCAGCGGCCGGAGGTCCCGCGCGCGCAACTGCCGGTCCCGGCAGAGACCTTCGACACCGAGCCCGCCGAGCCCGCCGCACCCGTAGCGCCCGGCCACCCGGCCACCAGGCCGGACGCGGTACGCGACATTCCCCCGGTTTCCGGCGTAGAGCCGCCCCGGCGCGAAGGCCCGCCCGGACGAGCGACCGCCCCGGACGAGCACTTCGAGGACGCGCCCGCCCCTTCGGCACCGCGCCCGCCCGTACCCCCGCTGGTTTCCGCGGAGCCGCCCCCGCCCGCCCCGCCGCGGCCTGCCGAGGAGCCGCCCCTGCCGTCGCCCGACGCGGGTCTCGTGGAGCCGCGTCCCTACGTCGCGTACGTCGGTGGCGGACCGCCCACCTGTGACGCCGAGCCCACCGAGCTGCCCGCGGCCCAGCCGCACGAGCTGGACAACCTCGTCGCCGACACCGTGCTCGACGGGGCCCACTACGGCACGTACACCCTGCGCGCCGCCTCCGTCCGCGGGGACTCCGCGCGCTACCGCGGCGAGCCGCGCCGCGACGCCCTGCTCACCGCGCGCTTCGGCAGCGGCGAGGCCGCGCTCGTCCTGGTCGCGGTGGCCAGCGGAGCCCGTGCCGCCGAAGGGGCTCATCTCGCCGCCGCCGACGCCTGCCGCTGGATAGGCGGTGCCGTCGGCCGCAGCCACGACCGCCTCGCCGAGGACATCCGGGCCGGCCGCCGGGGCGATCTCAAGTCGGGTCTGCACCGGCTCACCGACCGCAGCTTCGGCAAGCTGCGCGCCCGCGCCGCCGAGCTCGGCGTGGAACCCGAGGAGTACACCGCGAACCTTCGGTGTCTGCTGCTCTCCGCCGACCCCGAGTGCCGTACGCGTGTGTTCTTCGGAGTGGGCGGAGGCGGTCTCTTCCGCCTTCGCGACGGCGCCTGGCAGGACATCGAGCCGCATGTCCCCGAGCCCGCCGCGGTGACCGGGGAACCCGTCGTCGGATACGGCTCGGCGCCCGCCGACACGCCCGCCGAGACCACCGATGGCGACCGGCTCACCATGGACCTGGGGATCGCGACGGCCCCGTCCCCGTACATCGAGGCCCCACCACCGCCACCCGCCGAACCGTTCCGATTCCGCGCCTCCGTGGCCCGCCCCGGTGACACCCTGCTGCTGTGCAGCAGCGGACTGGCCGAGCCGCTGCGCGGGGAGGCCGCCCTGGCCGAGGTGCTCGCCGAGCGCTGGGCGCCCGCCCGGCCGCCGGGCCTGGCGACGTTCCTCGCCGACACCCAGCTGAGGGTGAAGGGATACGCCGACGATCGTACGGCTGTCGCAGTCTGGGAGGCGTAACCGCATCCGCCATGGGTTGATGGACCTTCAGGCTCCAAGCAGGCCGAAGCAGGCCGAAGCAGGCCGAAGCAGGGCCGAAGTCGAGAAAGGGTGCGTCCCATGGCCAAGCAGAACGTGGCGGAGCAGTTCGTCGACATCCTCGTCCGCGCCGGTGTCCAGCGGCTGTACGGAGTCGTCGGCGACAGTCTCAACCCCGTCGTCGACGCCATTCGCCGCAACTCCGCCATCGACTGGATCCAGGTCAGGCACGAGGAGGTCGCCGCCTTCGCGGCCGGCGCCGAGGCACAGATCACCGGGAAGCTCGCCGCCTGCGCCGGCTCCTGCGGCCCCGGCAACCTCCACCTTATCAACGGTCTGTACGACGCCCACCGCTCCATGGCGCCCGTACTCGCCCTCGCCTCGCACATCCCTTCCGGCGAGATCGGCCTCGGCTACTTCCAGGAGACCCACCCCGACCAGCTGTTCCGCGAGTGCAGCCACTACTGCGAGATGATCTCCAACCCGCAGCAGATGCCTCGCCTCGTGCAGACCGCGATCCAGCACGCGATCGGCCGGAGCGGTGTCAGCGTCGTCTCGCTTCCCGGCGACATCGCATCGCACGCCGCCCCGGAGAAGTCGATCGAGCACGCACTGGTCACCTCACTCCCCACCGTACGACCGGGGGACACCGAGATCGACAAACTGGTGCAGATGATCGACGAGGCGAAGCGGGTCACGCTCTTCTGCGGCAGCGGTACGGCGGGTGCGCACGCCGAGGTCATGCAGTTTGCGGAGCGCATCAAGTCCCCGGTCGGGCACGCGCTGCGCGGCAAGGAGTGGATTCAGTACGACAACCCGTACGACGTGGGCATGAGCGGACTGCTCGGCTACGGCGCCGCCTACGAGGCCACCCACGAGTGCGATCTGCTGATCCTGCTCGGCACGGACTTCCCGTACAACGCCTTCCTCCCCGACGACGTCAAGATCGCCCAGGTCGATGTCAGGCCCGAACACCTCGGCCGCCGCTCCAAGCTCGACCTGGCCGTCTGGGGCGATGTGCGCGAGACACTGCGCTGTATTACGCCGCGCGTGCGCGCCAAGTCGGACCGCAGGTTCCTCGACAGGATGCTGAAGAAGCACGCCGACGCGCTCGAGGGCGTGATCAAGGCGTACACCCGCAAGGTGGAGAAGCACACCCCGATCCATCCCGAGTACGTCGCCTCCGTGCTGGACGAACTCGCCGACCAGGACGCGGTGTTCACCGTGGACACGGGCATGTGCAATGTGTGGGCGGCCCGCTATATCTCGCCCAACGGCCGCCGCAGGATCATCGGTTCGTTCAGCCATGGCTCGATGGCGAACGCCCTGCCGCAGGCGATCGGCGCACAGTTCATCGACCGGAACCGCCAGGTCGTCTCGATGTCGGGGGACGGCGGTTTCGCCATGCTGATGGGCGACTTCCTCACCCTCGTCCAGTACGACCTGCCGGTGAAGATCGTCCTGTTCAACAACTCCTCTCTGAGCATGGTGGAGCTGGAGATGCTGGTGGCGGGACTTCCCTCGTACGGAACCACCAATCGCAACCCCGACTTCGCTGCGATCGCGCGGGCGGCGGGGGCGTACGGCGTACGGGTGGAGAAGCCGAAGCAGCTCGCGAGCGCGCTGAAGGACGCTTTCCGGCACAAGGGCCCGGCACTCGTGGATGTGGTCACCGACCCGAACGCGCTCTCCATCCCGCCGAAGATCAGCGCCGAGATGGTGACGGGCTTCGCGCTCTCCGCCAGCAAGATCGTGCTGGACGGTGGCGTGGGCCGTATGGTCCAGATGGCGCGCTCGAATCTGCGGAACGTGCCGAGGCCCTGACGCCCGGGACGGAATTCCTCTCGACGGCCCTGGTTCGTTGATGAATGGACATGAGTGGCGTTCCCCGCGTGGGGCATGCATCTCGTGAACCTGTTCGGCAGAAGGGGTAGTTCCGAGAAAACCGGGGGGGCGTTTCGACGTGCGGGTGGGGATGATGACTGGGCGTCAGGGAGGGGCCGATCCTGCCGCAAGCGGGCATGGCCGGGAACCTGGGGCGGAAGGAGAACCGGAGAGCCGGCTGCACCGCCGATTAGGGTGCGCGGATCTTACGTCCGTTCCGGAAGTACGACGTGCGCTGCGGGACTTGCTGCGGCACTGGGGGAAACCGGACGCGGCAGATGTGGCGGAGCTGCTCGCGAGCGAGCTGGTGACCAATGCGCTGATCCATACCGATCACGGAGCGGTGGTCACGGCCACCGTCGCGGCTTCCACACTCCGTGTGGAGGTACGGGATTTCATGGCCGGACTGCCTGTGCTGCGTGTACCGGTCGGCCAACTCGGCACGAACGGCAGGGGACTCGTCCTGGTGCAGAGCCTCGCCGACGCGTGGGGTGTACGGACACACGGTGTGGGCAAGGTGGTCTGGTTCGAGCTGCACGAAAGGCCGGCCTGACAGTCGCAGGCCGGCCTTCGCATGAATCCTCCTGACCGTGCGATCAACCGAACTGCCGCTCCAGATCAGTGAGCTTCTGCTCCAGAGAGTCCAGCCGCGGCAGCGTCTGGGTGTCGTCCTCGGCGGTGAGGTCGACAGTGCGTGGCTCGGAGCCATCGGTCAACTTCACGGCCTGGAGGGAGGGCCGGGGGCGAAGCGGCAGTTGTCCCGGCTCCGGCAGGGCCGACTCCGCGGCGGACCCGGCAGTGCCGGAGCCGGCCTGCGTCGAACCAGTCGCGGAGCCCAGAGCGGGAAGCTCCGAAGACAGCTCGGGCATGCGGTGGGTGCGTCCGCGCCCCCAGGCACGGTGCTGTCGGCTGAGCGCCCTGATCTGCGCCCGCTCCAGCTTCTCCCGGCCCCGCCGGCGGAGTCGGTCCTGCTCCTTCTCCCGGCGGTCCTCGCGGACCTCGTCGACCGCCTGGTCCAGGGTGCGTACGCCCTCCAGAAGCATCAGCGACCAGGCGCCGAAGGTCTCCCGGGGAGCGCGCAGCCAGCGCACGACGCGGATCTGCGGCAGCGGCCGGGGCACCAGGCCCTGCTCACGCAGCGCCGCCCGGCGAGTCTGCTTGAGCGCCCGGTCGAACAGGACCGCGGCCGACAGCGACATCCCGGAGAAGAACTGAGGGGCGCCGTCATGGCCGAACCCCCGTGGTGCGTGTACCCAGTTGAACCACGCTGCCGCGCCCGCGAACAGCCACACCAGCATCCGCGAGCCGAGCGCCGCGTCGCCGTGGCTGGCCTCGCGCACCGCGAGCACCGAGCAGAACATCGCCGCGCCGTCGAGCCCGAAGGGGACCAGATACTCCCAGCCCCCGCTGAGGTTGAGATTCTGCTGGCCGAAGCCGACGAGGCCGTGGAAGGAGAGTGCGGCGGCGACCGCGGCACAGCAGAACAGGAGCACATAGGAGGCCGTGCCATAGACCGCCTCCTTGCGCCTTCGGCGCTCCTCGCTGCGCTCCCAGGAGTCCTCGGGCGAGGCCTTGTCGCCGGTGCGCTTGCCGCGCGCGAGCACCGTCACCGCGACCAGGACTCCCAGGAGCATCACGCCGCCAGGAAGCAGCCAGTCCAGCGATATGTCGGTCAGTCTCATGGGCGGTGTCCCTTGCATCGCGGTAGAGCGTTTCGGCCGCCATAGTGTCCGAAGTCGCAGCCTGCCCAAGGGGTTTCGGGGCAAGAGAACGCCAATGGGGCTGTACGACATACGGATAGGTGCGATCTCGTCGAACTACCGTATGGACAAGGGGAGTTGGTTCGATTTACCTCACCCGGTCGGATGGCGTGACGCAGGGCGCGCGGGAGATCAGGCGCTCGGCTGGAGCTTCCTCACGCGGTCGGCGTCGCACGTACGCGGACAGGTGACGCAGGTGTCCTCGGGCCGGAGCGTGTAGAAGAGGCAGCAGCCGGCCCGGTCACGGGTCGGCAGCTGCTCGCCGTTCGGGCCGGTGAGCTCACGGAAGCCGGCGGTGCCGACGTACGGCTCGGTGTTGCCCGGCAGCAGCCGCTCGAGCTCCAGTACGGCACGCCGTTCCTCGCCGAGCAGATGCGCGATGTACCAGAGGCTCTCGGCGATCTCGTCGGTCGCCATGCCCCACAGCGCACGCCTGCCGCGCCGCATCCGCGGCCGGAAGCCGTCCAGGACGGGCCCGATGTGCTCGGCGACGGCGGAGCGCACCTCGGCACGGAGCGCTTCCTCGTCCTGTACGACACGGGCGCCGGGCAGCTGCGCGGCGGGGTCGTCCGGCAGGCAGGCGAATTCCCTCACCCGTACCGTCATCTGCCCCGCCATGCGCTGGAAGGCGACATCCTCGACGGGCACCCGTGGCACCCGGCGGTGCAGAAACCAGGGAACCGTGATCAGCAGACAGGCCGGCCAGGCGTAACGGTGCAGACCGAAGCCGGCGATCACATCGGGGCGGGCCTGCTGCCCGTAGTCCCGCAGGACCTGTGCGTTGTCCCAGGCGAGGAAGTCGTCGAGCGCGGGCCCACCGGCCGCGAGCTCGTCCGCGCCCACCCAGCCGGCGTCGGACGGGGCCTGCTCGTCGTCCATGAGCTCCCGTACACGCAGCCCGGGGTAGACCTCGGCCAGGCGGGCATACGCGTCCTCGACGGGTGAGGTGAGGGCGGGCAGCAGAGCGGGAACGGTCATGCAGGGACCACCGTATCGCGATCATTGGCAGGTTAGCCTTACCTTACCCGACGCGATCGATGTTTGAACTGTGGCCCCGTCCGCCTATCGTGCTCAGGGGCCCTGCACTCGCCAGCCGGGCCCGGCACCCGGCCGGAGGAGGACTCGAGTGGAGCAGGCCCGAGCGCGCGATGCCGCGACGCCGCAGCCGTACGCGTCCACGCACGTCCCCGAACAGGCAGGTGGCGGGCAGCCCGCGCGTCCCCTCATCCCGGAGCAGGCCGACATCCCGGAACAGGTCGACATCCCGGAACAGGCCCGGGGCGAGCACACCCACAGCGAGCCGCCCGCGCCCCGCACGGTTCAGCGCCATTCGGTCCGCGGCCAGATCCTCGAAGCCCTGCGCACCGCCCTCGTCGACGGCGAGCTGATCCCGGGCGAGGTCTACTCGGCCCCGGTCCTCGGCGAGCGCTTCGGCGTCTCGGCGACCCCGGTACGCGAGGCGATGCAGCAGCTGGCGATCGAGGGCGCGGTCGAGGTGGTCCCCAACCGCGGCTTCCGCGTCACGGTACGCACCGCCCGCGAGCTGGCCGAGCTCGCCGAGGTCCGCGCCATGCTCGAGGTCCCGGTCATGCTCCGCCTGGCCCGCACGGTCCCCGCCACCCGCTGGGCGGCGCTGCGCCCGCTGGCCGACGCGACGGCAGCGGCGGCGGCGACGGGCGACCGCGCGGCGTACGCGGAGACGGACCGCGCCTTCCACCGCGCGGTACTCACCCTGTCCGGAAACCAGCAACTGGTGATGGTGGCGGACGACCTCCATCGCCGCTCCCAGTGGCCGCTGACGAGCGCACCGGTCACCCGCAGGGCTGACCTGGTGGCGGACGCGGCGGAACACATGGCGCTGCTGGAGGCCCTGGTGGCGCAGGACCTGGCGGTGGTGCAGTCGCTGGTGCGGGAGCACTTCACCGGCGCGGACGGCTGACGTCATCCAGCCGACGCCGGTCTCGGCCGACGATGTACGCGCCGTCGAGCAGCTCGGCGCATTCGGCCGCGGCCGACTTGTGCGCCCCGTCGGGCCGCGGTGCTGTTGATGCGGATGCGTGCCGACGTCCAAGGTGTTGGTGGCATCGGGCGCTCAGCCGTGAAGGCGGAGGAACAGAGTATGCGCATACCCAGATGCACAGCGGGCCGCCGGCGTTGTGCCGCGGCCACCGCCGCAGCGGTGATCTGCTCGACGGTATTCACCGGGCCGGACCTCGCCGCGGCCGGCGGCGCGCCGGCACCTTCGGTGCCCGCCCCGAAGCTGGACTGGAGACCCTGCGTCCAGGGCAGTCAGTTCGACTGCGCGACCGCGAAGGTGCCGCTGGACTACCGCGACCCCGGTCGTCGCACCATCGAGCTGGCAGTCGTCAAACGCAAGGCAACCGGCCCCGGACGGCGCATCGGCACTCTGTTCTTCAACCCCGGCGGACCCGGCGGGCCCGGAACGGTGCAGATGCCACAGAATTACGAGTCCTTCCCGCGCGAGGTGCGGGAGCGGTTCGACATCGTCAGCTGGGACCCCCGCGGGATCGGCAGCAGCACCGCGGTGAACTGCTTCGACAGTCGCAAGGAAGCCGACGCGTGGAATGCGAGCAAACCAGCCGGCTTCCCGGTGGGCGAACAGCAGCGGAAGACGTGGATCGCCGCGTACAAGGATCTGGCCCGGCGCTGTCAGCAGCGTGACCCCGAGCTCCTGCGCCATGTGTCGACCGCCGACACCGCTCGCGACCTCGACCAGCTCCGCCGGGCGGTGGGCGACCCACAACTCACCTACCTCGGGATCTCCTACGGCACGTTCCTGGGCGCCACCTACGCCAACTTCTTCCCCGGCAAGGTCCGCGCCATGGTTCTTGACAGCAACATCGACCCGCAGGCCTGGACCCACGCCTCCGACGACGACCCCCGGCTCACGACATTCCTGCGCATGGGTGCGGACCGCGGCGCGGCAGCAGTCCTGGACAAGTTCCTCGCCCTCTGCGGGTCCACCACCACCGCCCGCTGCGCCTTCGCCGCCGGCAGCCCCAAAGCGACCCGGGACAAGTTCGACCAGCTGATGCGGCGGCTAAGAGGGCATCCCCTGGGCGCATGGACCTATGGCCGTACGGTCGGTGACGTCGTGAACAGCCTCTACCTTGTCCACCCCGGATGGACGGGCCTCGCCGGCAGGCTGCAGAACCTGTGGCAGGGCCGCGTTCCGGAGCCGTCCCCTCCTCCACCCGCGCCACTGGTCCCGAATCCGAATCCGTACCTGGGCGATGAACAGGCCGGTGCGGTGTTCTGCAGCGACAGCCCCAATCCGCGTGACCCCGCTGCCTACCACGCCATGGAGGAGGCCAGCGCGACCCGTGCGGGCGACGCCGGACGCTTCTGGAGCTGGGCCGCCGAGGGGTGTGCCGCCTGGCCGGACACAGGGGCCAACAGCTATCGCGGCCCGTGGAACAAGCCGACGGCGCGCCCCGTCCTGCTGGTCGGCACGACCTACGACCCCGCCACTCCCTTCTCGGGCGCCCTGGCCATGGCCAGGGAACTGGCCAACGCCCGCCTGCTCACCCACAACGGCTACGGGCACACCGCGCTGCTCAACCCCAGCAGCTGTGTCAGGAATTACGAGAGCCGCTACGTCATCGATGGCACCCTCCCCCCGGTCGGAACAACGTGCCTGCAGGACACGCCTCCCTTCTCCGCACCCAAGCCGAGCGGTGGCGTCGCCACCGGGGGCGGAGCGATGGCCGGCACCGTCTCCTGAGTCCGGCTCCCGGCAATCCCCCGGGGCACGTCGGTAAGACCGTGCGCGCGGATGTCAGTCTGCTGCATTATTCTGTGCCGCCGTTGACGAAGTCCGAACAAACGGGGGGCCATTCATGTCCGCGGAGCTGCCGGAGTCATCCATACCCGACGAGGCGTGGGAGGAGTTCCAGCGCGAGAGCGAAGGGCCCGCACGCCTCGCCGCGCCGAAGGAGCCCTCCGCGCGGGCGCGGATGGTGACCGAGCGGCTGCGGCTCGAGGACGAGAAGGCCGCCCGGCGGCAGCGCCGTCCGCGCGGGTGGGGGAGGAAGGCGGCGGTGCGCGCGGAGCCCGAGGCGTGGCGGGCTTGGCCGTCCCGGCAGCGGCAGGCGCGCAGGCGGCGGGGCTGGGGAGTCTTCTGGGTGGTCGTGACCGTCGTCGTCGTACTGCTCGTCATGAATCCGGAGCGGACGCTGTCCTGGTTGGTGTGAGCCGGGGGCTCAGGGCGGCGACTCCAGGCCGGTCAGCAGTGAGGCGATGTCCAGCCCGGTCATGAGGTATCGCTCGAAGGCGAGGTTGTGCAGGGCGTACGAGGAGCGTCGGCGCCGGATCAGGTCGATCGCCCCCGCGCCGTCGTGGCCGAGCTCGATCAGCGTCTGGGCCACCACCAGGCCCGATCTGTTGTAGCCGGAGTAGCAGCGCACGAGCACGGTGCGCCCGGCGCGTACCGCATCGGCGGCCAGCACTGCCAGCCCGCGGACCCGGTCGATCTGCTCGGAGGTCAGCCAGTCGTCCGGAATCGGGGCGACATGGTGTTCGACCCCGTCCGGCGGACCGTGGCCGACGCGGGTGAACAGGCTGATCACCAGGTCGAATTCGCGTTCCACAACAGCATTGAGGCGCCGGTTCCGGTCGTCCTCCCAGACATGGCCACCCATCCAGAGGCCGGTCGTGATCTCGTCCCAGGGCGATCGGGGATCCGGAACGTGGTGGTCCGGGCGACGTGCCTTCACTGAACCCTCCCTTTGCGGGGAGGTCCACGCTAGGTGACGGAGAAGCCGCCGTCCACGAACAAGGTCTGGCCCGTCATATAGCGTGCGGCGTCGCTCGCCAGGAAGACCGCCGCGCCCGTCAGATCAGCCGCCTCGCCGTTGCGGCCCGCCATCGTGCGCGCCGCCATCGCCTCCGTACGGACCGGATCGTCGAACACCGCACGGGTCAGTGGCGTACGGATGAAGCCGGGCGCGAGGGCATTGACGCAGACGCCGTGCCGCGACCACGCCTGCGCCTGGGACCGGGCCAGCGCGGAGACCGCTGCCTTCGACACCCCGTACGCGCCACTGGCGCCGAAGGCCCGAACCGACTGCTGCGAGGCGAGGTGGATGATCCGGCCCCAGCCGCGGCCCGCCATCGACGGGCCGAAGCGTTGCCCGAGCAGGAACGGCGCGTCAAGGTTCACGGACATCGTCGTGTCCCACTGCGCCTCGGTCAGATCGTCCAGCGGCGGACGGTGGTTGACGCCGGCTGCCGTGACCAGGATGTCCGGCTCGCCGACGACACCGACCGCCCGCTCGGCCGCGGCCCGCAGGGCGTCCCGGTCGCCGAGGTCGGCGGTCACCCAGTCGGCCTGGTGGCCCGCCGCGCGGAGTTCCTCGACGGCCGTACGCAGCGGAGCCTCGCGTCGCGCCAGGACCACCACCCGCGCGCCCGCCGATGCGAGTGCCTCCGCGATGGCGCGGCCGATGCCGGAACTGCCGCCGGTGATCAGCGCCGTACGGTCTCGCAGGCCGAAGTGGCGGTCGAGGAAGTCATGCTGAGCGCTCATGCGCCCCGATCATGCCGCAGGCCCGATCATGCCGCAGGCCCGATCATGCCGCAGGCCCGATCATGCCGCAGGCCCGATCATGCCGCAGGCCCGATCATGCCGCAGGTTCGGGCTGGACCGGTGAGGTCTCGAGCGGCACGGTGGAGGTCGCCGGGGCCAGTTGAGCCGCCAGCCAGACCGGTACGCCGTCCAGCAGGCGGAACAGTCGACCCGCCTCCGCCCGCAAACGGCTTGCCTCCGGTTCCGGTTCGCAGTCGGCCAGCGCTGCCAGCGACGGGGCCGTGCCGATCAGGTAGCCGAGCTCCTCGCGGATCCGCAGCGACTCGGAGAAGCCGTGCCGAGCCTCGGCCAACTCGCCGTCCCGCAGGGCGAGTCCGGCCAGATGATGCCACGTGAAGGAGAGCAGCAGCGTGTCATCCTGCGCGGTGGCTCCGGCGTGCGCCCGCTGGTATGCGGCGCGGGCCGCCTGCGGCGAGTCGGCGATGTGCTCGGCGACCAGCCCGCGGCGGAAGTCGAGCAGCGGGCGCCGGGGCGAGGTGGGGGCGAGCAGCGCCGCGGCCCTGCCGAGTGCGGAGCGGGCCTCGTCGGCCCGGTCGCGTACGCCGAGGCGGGTCGACGCGTACGCGAGCCTCCCGCGCTCGCATGCCGCGCCGCCGCGTTCGTCGTCGTCCCGGGCCACGGCCTCGGCCGTACGCAGCGCGTCCTCGGCGTCCGCCCAGCCGTCGGCGGTGAACAGACAGCGCTCGACGAGCAGTCCGGCCCGCTCGAGTGCTGCGGCGGGATTCGCTGTGTGGGCTTCGAGCAGGGCTGCCGCATCGGTCCAACAGCCGCGCGAGCGCAGCCGCCATACCGCGGTCTGGAGGGGATCGTCACCTGCAGTGGTTCCGGAACCAGACATGGCGGTATGCGCCACGTTGCCCTCCCCGAGCACGCCATTGAGCTGTTGAGTCAGTCGCATCTCAGCATGGATAGGCATGCCTGGCCAAGGGGTCAGGTGAATGAATTCACAATCGCGCGGCGGGTAATGGGGCGCGCGGGTGGTCGGTGGGGCGCCCGTTCACGAACCGGGGCTCCGCCCCAGACCCCCGCGCCGCAATCGCCGGCGAGGCCGGATTTTCCCGCCCCTCCCGGGAGCCGGGGGCTTCAGCTCATCCTCAGCGCCAGGAAGAAGTCCAGCTTGTCCTCCAGACGCGACAGGTCACGGCTCGTCAGTTGCTCGATTCTGCCCACCCTGTAGCGCAGTGTGTTCACATGCAGATGCAGCCGCGTCGCGCATCGCGTCCACGACCCGTCGCAGTCCAGGAACGCCTCCAGCGTCGGGATCAGCTCCGCGCGGTGGCGCCGGTCGTAGTCGCGGAGCGGGTCCAGCAGCCTGGCCGTGAACGCGCGGCGCACATCGTCCGGGACGAACGGCAGCAGCAGTACGTGCGAGGCCAGCTCGTGGTGACCCGCCGCGCAGACCCTGCCCGGGCGCGCCGCCGCCACCCGGCGGGCGTGTCGTGCCTCCTCCAGCGCGCCCCGCAGACCCTCTGCCGAGCTCACTGCCGCACTGACGCCCAGAGTGAGCCGGCCGTCGTCGGCGAGACCCGCCGAGAGCGGGTCGCGTACGGACAGCAGCAGCGCGTCGGCGTGCAGCCCGGCCTCGAAGGAGTCGGCGTCGGGGGCGTCCGGGGCGAGGGCCGTCGCGGGCAGCGGGACCAGCGCGATCGCCTCGTCGCCGGTGTGGGCGACCGCGATCCGGTCCGCGGAGTCCGGCCCGGCCGCCGCCGGGTCGACCAGGATCTCCTCCAGCAGCGACTGGGCGACCGGGCCGGCCTCGATGGCCGTAGCCGAAGCAGCGGAAGCACCCGCACCCGCCGCCGTCGCGTCCCCCCAGTCTACCCGCGCCACCACCACCTGCCAGTGCGGCGCCGTCCCGAGCCCCGGCAGCAGCACCGGCGCGGCCACCCGCAGACGTGCCGCGATCTCGGCCGGTGCCGCGCCCGTCTGGACCAGTTCCAGGACCTCCTGGGCGAGCCGTCGGCGTACCGTACGGGCCGCCTCACGCCGGTCGCGCTCGACGGCGATCAGCTGGGTCACGCCCTGCAGCAGATCCAGCCGCGCGGCCGGCCAGTCGCTCGCGTCCGCCTCCACTGCCAGCAGCCAGTCCGACAGGACCGTCTCGCGGACGTCCCTGGAGGCGGGGGTGGCGCCGCGGCCCGTGTTACGGATCGGGAAGAGGGAGTACGTCAGGCCGCGGACCGTCGCCCGATGCGGCCCCCGTCGGCCGGTGCGGGAGGCCGCCAGGTGCTCACCGGCGAGCGTGGCGCTCACGTCGCCGGGCAGCGGGTCGCCCGCGCCCGCGATCTGGCGACCGGTGGGGGAGAGCACCCAGGCTCGAAGGTCCAGGTCGGAGCCGAGGAGGTCCAGGACCACCTCGGGTCCGCCGCCCGCCGGGCCGGAGGTCATCAGCCGCCTGTGCCTGTCCACGACTGCGGCGAGGTCCCCGGCCCGCTCGCCGGAGACCTGGCGCACCACATGCTCAGTGATCGTCGCGAATGCAACGGATTCATTGACTGCAAAGAGTGGCAGCCGATGGCGCGAACACGCCTCGATGAGATCACCCGGGATGTTGCCCAGCTCCGCCTCGCCGGCCGCCAGACCGGCCACCCCGGCGCCCGCCAGGATCCGGACGAACGGCTCGGAGTCCGCGGCCGTGCGCCGCCAGGCGAGGCCCGTCAGCACCAGTTCGCCGCCCGAGAGATAGCGGCTCGGATCCCGCAGGTCGGTGGTCATCACACCGCGTACACCGCGGTCCAGTTCGTCCTCGCCGCCGAGCAGCCGCAGCCCCAGCGCGTCGGTTTCCAGCAGTGCGCGCAGCCGCATCTCGTCGCCACCGATCTGTCTCGTTGTTGCCGGTGGCCGTGGCCACCGTTTCCAGGGGAAAACAGTGAGGTTACTGAGCCCCGCCTTTCGTTCGAATCTACAAGACGGGACAGGCGACCAGCCAACTCCTTCATGGTTTCGGTGACTGCACCAGGCGCAGCCCGGCTTGTGTACTGGGGTCACAGCGCGTTAACAGCACATGAATAAGCGCAGGAACACACAGTCGAGGGCCAACCGTCCCGGGCCCGCTGCGACGAACGCCCACGATTGAGAAGAAGAGAGCCACTCATGGACTTCCTTCGCCCCGCCAGCTGGGAGGAGGCGCTCGCCGCCAAGGCCGAGCACCCTACCGCTGTACCCATTGCGGGCGGCACCGATGTGATGGTCGAGATCAACTTCGACCACCGCCGGCCGGAGTACCTCCTGGACCTGAACCGCATCGGCGAGCTGTGCGAGTGGGAGGTCGGCGAGGACACCGTTCGACTGGGCGCCTCCGTTCCGTACACCCAGATCATGGAGAACCTCCGGGCCGAACTGCCCGGACTGGCACTGGCGTCGCACACGGTCGCATCGCCCCAGATCCGCAACCGCGGCGGCGTCGGCGGCAACCTCGGCACCGCGTCCCCGGCCGGCGACGCCCACCCGGCGCTGCTCGCCGCGGGCGCCGAGGTCGAGGTCGAGTCGGTACGCGGCAGCCGCCGCATCCCGATCGACGAGTTCTACACCGGCGTCAAGCGCAATGCGCTGGCGGCGGACGAGCTGATCCGGGCCGTCCACATCGAGAAGGCCGACGGACCGCAGCAGTACTCGAAGGTGGGCACCCGCAACGCGATGGTGATCGCGGTCTGCGCCTTCGGTCTGGCCCTGCACCCTCAGACCCGCACGGTGCGCACCGGCATCGGCTCCGCCGCCCCGACCCCGGTCCGGGCGAAGGCGGCCGAGGAATTCCTGAACGCCGCGCTGGAGGAGGGCGGCTTCTGGGACAGCAGGAAGATCATCACCCCGTCGATCGCCAAGCAGTTCGCGGAGCTCGCCTCCGGCGGCTGCAACCCGATCGACGACGTGCGGGGCACCGCGAGCTACCGCCGTCACGCGGTCGGCATCATGGCCCGCCGGACCCTCGGCTGGACCTGGGAGGCATACCGGGGCAACGCCCACGGCACAAAGGGAGGCGCACAATGCGCGTGAACTTCACGGTCAACGGTCGTCAGCAGGAAGCGGACGACGTGTGGGAGGGCGAGAGCCTTCTCTACGTGCTGCGTGAGCGCATGGGCCTGCCGGGCTCCAAGAACGCGTGCGAGCAGGGCGAGTGCGGCTCCTGCACGGTCCGGCTCGACGGCGTCCCGGTCTGCTCCTGCCTCGTTGCCGCAGGTCAGGTCGAGGGCCGCGAGGTCGTCACCGTAGAGGGCCTGGCGGACTTCGCCAAGCAGCGTGCCGAGCACGGCGGCTGCGCCACGGCCGCCTGCGGCACCACCCTGGACCAGGCCAAGCAGTGGGAAGCCAAGCCTTCCGACTCGCAGACCGGCGAGGGCTCCGAGCTCTCCCCGATCCAGCAGGCGTTCATCGACGCCGGCGCCGTGCAGTGCGGTTTCTGCACGCCCGGTCTGCTGGTCGCCGCCGACGAACTGCTCGAGCGCAACGCCGAGCCGTCCGACGCGGACATCCGCGAGGCGCTCTCCGGCAACCTCTGCCGCTGCACCGGTTACGAGAAGATCCTCGACGCGGTCCGCCTCGCGGCCGCCCGCCAGGAAGAGGCGGTCTGAGAACCATGGCCACCATCGGTACTCCCACCAACATCTCCCAGGGCTCCCGGACCAAGGGCGGCATCGGCGAGTCGACGCTGCGTCCCGACGGCACCCTCAAGGTCACCGGTGAGTTCGCGTACTCCTCGGACATGTGGCACGAGGACATGCTCTGGGGCCACACGCTGCGCTCCACCGTCGCGCACGCCGAGATCAAGTCGATCGACGTCTCCGAGGCGCTGGCGACGTCCGGCGTCTACGCCGTACTGACCTACGACGACCTGCCCACCGAGGTGAAGAACTACGGCCTGGAGATCCAGGACACCCCGGTCCTCGCCCACGGCAAGGTCCGCCACCACGGCGAGCCGGTGGCCCTGGTCGCCGCCGACCACCCGGAGACCGCGCGCCGCGCCGCCGCCAAGATCAAGATCGAGTACGTCGAGCTGCCGGTCATCACGGACGAGGCGTCCGCGACCGCTCCCGACGCGATCCTGGTCCACGAGGGCCGCGACGACCACCACATCGGTCATGTCCCGCACCCGAACATCGTGCACCGGCAGCCGATCGTCCGCGGCAACGCCGACGAGGCCGCCGAGCGCGCCGACGTCATCGTCAAGGGCGAGTACACCTTCGGCATGCAGGACCAGGCCTTCCTCGGCCCGGAGTCCGGCCTCGCGGTCCCCTCCGAGGACGGCGGCGTCGAGCTGTACGTCGCCACTCAGTGGCTGCACTCGGACCTCCGTCAGATCGCCCCCGTCCTCGGCCTGCCCGAGGAGAAGATCCGGATGACGCTCTCCGGCGTCGGCGGGGCCTTCGGCGGCCGTGAGGACCTGTCGATGCAGATCCACGCCTGCCTCCTGGCGCTGCGCACCGGTAAGCCGGTCAAGATCGTCTACAACCGGTTCGAGTCCTTCTTCGGGCACGTCCACCGGCACCCGGCGAAGCTCTACTACGAGCACGGCGCCACCAAGGACGGCAAGCTCACGCACATGAAGTGCAGGATCGTCCTGGACGGCGGCGCGTACGCTTCCGCATCCCCGGCGGTCGTCGGCAATGCGTCCTCACTCAGCGTCGGCCCGTACGTCGTCGACGACGTCGACATCGAGGCGATCGCGCTCTACTCGAACAACCCGCCCTGCGGCGCCATGCGCGGCTTCGGCGCGGTCCAGGCGTGCTTCGCCTACGAGGCCCAGATGGACAAGCTCGCGGCGAAGCTGGGCATCGACCCGGTGGAGTTCCGCCAGCTCAACGCCATGGAGCAGGGCACGATCATGCCGACCGGGCAGCCGGTCGACTCCCCGGCCCCGGTCGCCGAACTGCTGCGCCGTGTCAAGGCCAGACCGCTGCCGCCCGAGCAGCAGTGGCTCACGGCCGGTGAGGAGGCGGACGTCCGCGCCCTGCCGGGCGGTCTGTCCAACACCACGCACGGCGAGGGAGTCGTCCGCGGTGTCGGCTACGCGGTCGGCATCAAGAATGTCGGCTTCTCCGAGGGCTTCGACGACTACTCCACCGCGCGGGTGCGTATGGAGGTCGTGGGCGGTGAGCCGGTCGCGACCGTGCACACCGCGATGGCGGAGGTCGGCCAGGGCGGTGTCACCGTCCACGCTCAGATCGCCCGCACCGAGCTCGGTGTCTCGCAGGTGACGATCCACCCGGCCGACACCCAGGTCGGCTCGGCCGGCTCCACCTCCGCCTCCCGTCAGACGTACGTCACGGGCGGCGCGGTCAAGCACACCTGCGAGAACGTCCGCGAGAAGGTCCTGGAGATCGGCCGCCGCAAGTTCGGCTCGTACCACCCCGCGTGGGCCACCGCCGAGCTGCTGCTCGAAGGTGGCAAGGTCGTCACCGACGGCGGCGAAGTCCTCGCCGACCTGGTGGACGTACTCGAGGGCGAGTCGGTCGACCTGGAGCTCGAGTGGCGCCACCGCCCCACGGAGGCCTTCGACCTGCATACGGGTCAGGGCAACGGCCACGTCCAGTACTCGTTCGCCGCGCACCGCGCGGTCGTCGAGGTGGACACCGAGCTCGGCCTGGTCAAGGTCGTCGAGCTCGCGGTCGCCCAGGACGTCGGCAAGGCGCTCAACCCGCTGTCCGTCGTCGGCCAGATCCAGGGTGGCACCACCCAGGGCCTGGGCGTCGCGGTCATGGAGGAGATCATCGTCGACCCGAAGACCGCGAAGGTGCGCAACCCCTCCTTCACGGACTATCTGATCCCCACCATCCTCGACACGCCGACCATCCCCGTCGACGTACTCGAGCTGGCCGATGACCACGCGCCGTACGGACTGCGCGGCATCGGCGAGGCCCCGACCCTTTCGTCGACCCCGGCCGTCCTCGCGGCGATCCGGAACGCGACGGGGCTGGAGCTCAACAGGACACCGGTACGCCCCGAGCACCTCACCGGTACCTGATCCCCGCCTTCTCCGGGCGGCGCGCCGTGCTTGAGGAACGTCACACTTCCCGCCCGCCTGTCGCGCCGCCCGGAGAACTCAAGTACTGCACCGCTCGCGGTCCTTGAAACCCAGCACCACCAGCAGTACCCGGCACCATCCAGTTCGCCTCGGGCCGTCCCCCGGGTCGTGCAGCCAGCGCACCATCCCAAATCCCGCGATTTCAGTCCCCATGCGGGTGCCCCTGTGAACCTTGGGAGTAGGCACCATGACCCAGCAGTCCCTTGAGACCAAGACCACGGCGGAGGACGCCGGCGCGGGTACGCGCCAGCCCGCCGGAAGGTCTTGGCTCGACCGGTACTTCCACATAACCCAGCGAGGATCGACCGTCGGTCGGGAGGTGCGTGGCGGCATCACCACCTTCATGGCGATGGCGTACATCATCCTTCTCAACCCGGTGATTCTCTCGGTTCCGGATGCGGCCGGTCACAGGCTCGACGGTGATCAGCTCACCACCGCGACCGTCTTCGCCGCCGCGGCCACCACCATCGTGATGGGCTTCATCGGCAATGTGCCGCTGGCCCTCGCGGCGGGACTCAGCGTCTCCGCCGTCATGGCCTTCCAGGTCGCCCCGCAGATGACCTGGGAAAACGCGATGGGCATGTGCGTCATCTACGGCGCCGTGATCGTCCTGCTCGTTGTCACCGGTCTGCGCGAACTGATCATGAATGCCATCCCCCTGGCACTGAAGCACGCGATCACCATGGGGATCGGCCTCTTCGTCTGCCTCATCGGCCTGGTCCAGGCGGGTTTCGTCACCTCCATGCCCGGAGACGGCGGTATCGCCGGAGCCAAGCCGATCCAGCTCGGCACGAGCGACATGCTCACCGGCTGGCCGGTGCTCTGCTTCGCCGTCACCGTCCTGCTGATCTTCCTGCTGCAGGTCCGCAAGGTCCCCGGCGCGATCCTCATCGGCATCGTCGGCGGTACGGTCTTCGCCGCGGTGGTCCACCAGTTCGCGGGCCTCGACAAGAAGGCCTGGGGCGGACTGAACGCACCCGAGATCACCGGCTCCATCGTGAGCACGCCGGACTTCGGTCTCTTCGGCAGTGTCTCTTTCAGCGGCATGGGCGGCGTCGGTGGCATCACCGTCGGCGTCATCGTCTTCACCCTGGTGCTGGCCGGCTTCTTCGACGCCATGGGCACCATCATCGGCATCGGCCAGCAGGCCGACCTCGCCGACGACAAGGGCAAGATGCCGGGCCTCAACAAGGCCCTGGCCATCGATGGTGCGGGCGGCGCGTTCGGCGGCCTGGCCGGCGCCTCCGGCCAGACGGTGTTCGTGGAGTCCACGGCGGGCGTCGGTGACGGTGCGCGCACCGGCTTCGCCAGCGTGATCACCGGCCTCGCGTTCACACTCTGCCTGTTCTTCACTCCACTCGCCCAGGTCATCCCCACCCAGGTGGCCGCCGCCGCGCTCGTCGTCATCGGATCGATGATGATGACAAATGCCAAGCACATCGACTGGAACGACCAGGCCACCGCGATCCCGGTGTTCCTGACCACCGTGCTGATGCCCTTCACGTACTCGATCACCGCGGGCATCGCGGCCGGCGTCATCGCCCACGTCCTGATCAAGGCCGTGCAGGGCAAGGCGCGCGACGTCGGCTGGCTGATGTGGGTGCTGTCCGTCGTCTTCCTGGCCTACTTCGCCCTTCACCCGATCGAGGGCTGGCTGGGAGTCAAGTAACTCCCCGTCGCCCCTACCCACACCTTGAGGAGACCGACGTGCTGGACATCGCCGAAGAGCTGAACCGGTGGGTCGAGCAGGGCCGCGAATTCGCTGTCGCCACCGTGGTGGCGGTCGGCGGCAGCGCGCCCCGGCAGCCGGGCGCCGCTCTCGCGGTGGACAGCGAGGGCACGGCGATCGGGTCGGTCTCCGGAGGGTGTGTGGAAGGGGCGGTGTACGAGCTGTGTCGGCAGTCGCTCGAGGACGGTCTCACCGTCCTCGAGCAGTTCGGCTACAGCGACGACGACGCCTTCGCCGTAGGCCTGACCTGCGGCGGAATCATCGACATCCTCGTCATGCCGGTACGCGCGGACTCTCCTGCGAGGAAGGTGTTCGCGGCCGCGCTGTCCGCCGCCGCCGGAGGGGAGGCGGCGGCGGTCGCGCGGATCACCGACGGACCGGCGGAGGTCAGGGGCCGTGCGCTGCTGGTCCGGCCGGACGGTTCGTACGACGGGGTCCTCGGCGGTCACCCCGAGCTGGACCGCACGGCTGCGGCCGAGGCCCGCGCGCTGCTGGATGTCGGCCGCACCGGCACGGTCGTCATTGGCGAGGACGGCAGCCGCTGCGGACAGCCGTTGACGCTCCTGATCGAATCGAGCGTCCCGGCCCCCCGCATGATCGTCTTCGGCGCGATCGACTTCGCCTCGGCACTGGTCCGGGTCGGCAAGTTCCTCGGCTACCACGTCACGGTCTGCGACGCCCGTCCCGTCTTCGCGACGAGGACCCGCTTCCCGGAGGCCGACGAGATCGTCGTCGACTGGCCGCACCGCTATCTGGAGTCGACGGAGGTGGACCGCCGCACTGTCCTCTGCGTCCTCACCCACGACGCCAAGTTCGACGTCCCGCTGCTCGAACTGGCCCTGAGACTTCCCGTCGCCTATATCGGCGCGATGGGTTCCCGGCGTACGCATGAGGACCGCAACAAGCGGTTGCGTGAGGTCGGCGTGACCGAACTCGAACTGGCCCGTCTGCGCTCGCCGATCGGCCTGGACCTCGGCGCGCGTACGCCGGAGGAGACGGCGCTGTCGATCGGTGCGGAGATAGTGGCTAACCGGCGCGGCGGCAGCGGAGTCTCCCTGACGGGAGCGCACACCCCGATCCACCATGACGGCCTGCAGGCCTCGGTGGGGCGGATGGGTTCGGTCGCCTGACGCCGTTTGCGGCCCTTCCGTTGCCCGGCGTGTGCCCGGCGTGCTGAATAAATTCGGTTGCCGTACGCCCGTGCGGCGGGATCTCATCAGGCGACCGGATGTCGAGGCAGAGGTGGTGCGTGTATGCCCAGGGCCCAGCGGAACCGTTCTCGCGATCGAGGAAGGCCTCCCGCTCTCGCGGTATGAACTCCCTTGATGCGAGACGGCGTTCAGAGCTGACGCCCACCCCGCGCATCACACCAGGAGTCGTGTCCACGATGTCCCGCAGCACCTCACGCAAGACCCCGGGCAATGCCTCACGCAACACCCCGGGCAACACCTCCAGACGCGCCCGCACCGAAGCGCGTGCCCAGTCCTTCCGCTGCCTCCACTGCGGTCTCGACGTATCGATGACCGCAGCCGGTACCGGTCACCGCAATCACTGCCCCAACTGCCTGTGGAGCCGTCATCTCGACGACACCCCCGGCGACAGGGCTGCCGACTGCGGAGCCCGGATGGAACCTCTCGCCATCTCCGTCCGCGGCGACGGCGAGTGGGTGCTCGTCCACCGCTGCACCGGCTGCGGGGTGCTCCATGCCAACCGCACGGCGGGTGACGACAATGCCCTGCCGCTGACCCGGCTCGCGGTGCGCCCGCTGGCCCAGCCGCCGTTCCCGCTGGAACGGCTCGGCACTCTCTGAGGAGTGTCCGGATCTCGAACTGCCGCCCGCCCAAGGTCGATTGGTTCGAGATCCGGTCTCTCCGCGCCGTGGAAGAGCACGCTTCAGCCCTGTCCTCCTAAGAATTGACAGGTGCCAGACAATCGCCGCGTCAGTGCCGGTCGGTGCTCAGTCCGTCCAGGATGAGGTCGAGGAGACGTTCGGCCTGCTCACGCTGTTCGGGTTTTCCGGAGGCCAGAGCAATGCCGGTGAGGCCGGCGAACATGTCGGTCGCGCTGATGTCCGACCGGATGGTGCCGGCGCTTACGCCGGCGCTCAGGAGTGAGGTCAGGGCGGACAGCATCATCTCGTGGCTTTGGGCGTAGGGGTTGACGCCCGACTCGACGAGGGCCCGCAGGGCATCGGCCATGCCCAGTTTGGCGGTCGCGTAGTCGATGAAGCGGCCCATCCAGGCGCGCAGCGCCTCACGCGGCTCCATCGTGGCCAGAAGGTCGGGGGCGGCGTCGCACAGCCGGCTCAGCTCGTTGCGGTACGCGGCCTCGATCAGGATCTCCCGGGTCGGAAAGTTCCGGTAGAGGGTCCCGGTGCCTACGCCGGCTTCTTTGGCGATGCGCTCCAGGTGCGCGTCCAGTCCCTGCTCGGCGAAGACGCGCACCGCAGCGGAGAGGATCTTGTCCCGGTTGCGCTGCGCGTCGGCCCGCAGCGGGCGTCCTGTCTCTCTGGTCATCGGCGGTCTCCTGTTGTCCCCGGTTGCCAAGTGGAGGCGCATCCGCTTATAGTCAATGAAGTGGCGGCGCCTCCACTTCCACTGTAGGGCATCTGCTGCCCGCATTCGCTTCCCGGAAGGGGAAGGGCGCGCTCTCGCCCCGTATCTCCCCGCCGCCGCCGCGAGGCGGCCCAGCGCCTCCGCCTTGCCGCACGGGTGCGCGCCTGCGCGTTGTACCCACAGCGGAGCACTGCGCGGGAAACCAAGAACGTCATAGGAGAAGAAAATGAATCTCTCGCTCGAAGGAAAGGTCGCCGTTGTCACCGGCGGCGCGTCGGGGGTCGGCCTGGGTATCGCCCAGGAGTTCGTTGACCAGGGCGCCCGCGTGGTCATCACCGATCTCCAGCAGGCACAGCTGGACGAAGCAGTCGCGGTGATCGGACCGAACTGCTCCGGCATCGTCGCGGATGTCACGAATCTCGCGTCCATGGAGATGATGTACCGGGAGGTCAAGACACGGTACGGACGGCTCGACGCGGTCGTGGCCAACGCCGGCATCGGCGCTCACGCCCCGCTCGGCTCGATCACGGAGGAGCAGTTCGACCGGACCTTCAACGTCAATGCGAAGGGTGTCCTGTTCACCGTCCAACCGGCACTGCCGCTGCTGCCGTCCGGCGGAACGGTCGTCATCATCGGATCGACGGCTTCCATCCAGCCTCCGCGCGGGATGAGCATGTACGGCGGCGCGAAGGCCGCGGTGCGCGGTTTCATCCGGTCCTGGATCCAGGACATCAAGGGGGCGGGCATCCGGATGAACGTCCTCAGTCCCGGGGCGGTCGACACCGAGTCCCTCAGGCGCGCTCTGGAGATGGCGCAGGGAGCCGATCAGGTGGACGCCGCGATCAAGGCCATGGGGGAGGGCAACCCGACCGGGCGGATCGCGGATCCCCGCGAGATGGGCAAGGCCGCGGTGTTCCTCTCCAGCGATGCGTCGAGCTTCATCACCGGCGTGGAGCTCTTCGTGGACGGCGGCATGGCCCAGGTGTGAAGCACGGGCGCCCAGTACTTCGGCCTACAACCGAACGTTGTCCACCGCACGACGGGCCCCGAGAAGGCGGGCTGATCAGCCCCGGAGTGTCCCGAACGCCCCAGCCGTTGAACGCCGTCCCATCCCCTTCCGTATACCTGGGCGGCTCATGTGCTTCCGCATGGGCCGTTCCGGCAGGGGAGGCAGATCTATGGCCGGCAGCAATGTCACCGCACTCTTCCGCGCGTCCACCGCGCACAGCCCTTCGTACTTCACCCTGAACAGGGCAGCCGGCGGCGAGATCACGGACTTCTGCATCCCCTGCAATCCGTACTTTCCCACCCCAGTGATGTTCGATCAGCTCGGTAACCGCTTACGCGAGATCCTCACGTACTACCCGAGCAGCGCGGACACCATCACCGCCGAGCTGTGCCAGGTGCTCGGCCTCAACCCGCAGACCGTCGCCATGGGCAACGGCTCCACCGAACTGATCACCTGGATCGACCATTTGCTGGTCAAGGAGTCGCTGGCGGTCCCCGTCCCCACCTTCGGACGGTGGACCGACCAGCCGATGGAGACCGGCAAGCGTGTCGACATGCTCCTGCTGCCGGAGGCACGCGGTTTCGGCCTCGACCCCGAGTCCTTCGTGCAGTTCATCCGCAGCCGCGGCTCCCGCGCGGCGGTCATCTGCAACCCCAACAACCCCGATGGCGGCTACCTCCCCAAACAGCAGCTCCTCGCCATGCTCGACTCCCTCCAGGACCTGGACCTGGTCGTCGTCGACGAGTCCTTCCTCGAATTCGCGGACGCCGAACCGGAGCCGAGCGTCGCGGCGGAGGCCGTGCTGCGGACGAACGTGATCGTGCTGCGCAGTCTGGGCAAGAACTTCGGGCTGCACGGCGTGCGCTTCGGCTACCTCGTGTCGAATCCCAGCCTCGCCGCGAAGGTGCGTGCCGCACTGCCGAAGTGGAACCTCAACTCCTTCGCCGAGACAGTGGTGTTCATGCTGAAGGAGCACCGCCAGGAGTACGCCGAGAGCCTCCAGCAGGCCCGGCGCGACCGGCAGGAGATGACCTGGCGCCTCTCTCAGCTGCCCGGCCTCACCATCTACCCCTCGCAGGGCAACTTCCTCTATGTCCGCCTGCCGGAGGGTGTGGACGGGGCGGTCCTGCGGGACCGGCTACTCGCCGAACACGGCGTATTGGTGCGCGAGTGCAGTAACAAGGTCGGCAGCTCGAGCCGCTTCCTGCGCCTGGTGGTGCGTCCGCATCAGGACGTGATCCGGCTGATATCGGCGATGGAGCAGGTGCTGTACGGACAGCGCACCCAGGTGGCCGAACCGCCCCCGCAGCCGATGGCGCCGATGCTGGCCCAGGTGCCCGCGCCGCAGCAGCAGAGACCGCTGCAGCAGACGCCGATGCAGCAGACACCGATGCTCGCTCTGGCCCAGCAGCCGGTCGCCGCCCGGGGCCTTGCCCCGGCGGCCCGGCAGCAGAACTTGCCGCCTGCCGGCGCCATGCCCGCCGCTGTTCCCATGCCCGCCGGGTACGGGGAGACTTCCGCCGGCTACACCTCGGGCACGGCAGCGGTGGACCGCCTGATCGCCCAGGCCTAGGAGAGTCACCGCCCACGCCCACGCCCACGTCCGACTCCGGCTGCAGCGCCAGGCCATCAACAGCCTCGGCACCGCACTTGACGGCCTGATGAGCGCCAAGGCGGACAGGGCCGACAGCGACGAACCGCCGCCCTGCGTCGCTTTCGTCCGCTGACGTTGCCGTCAACTACTGCCGTCAGACACCACTGCAGCCCCACCAGTCACCCTGGCGGGGCTGCAGATTCAAGCGGTTCTTAGCGGACTGAAATAATGATATCCCGGCCGGACGCTAAGCTACGCACCCTCCGGTTCACACAATGCGTAATATGCATTGTACATTCGAGCCAGATCAACGGGACTCTCTCGAACCTCCAGGAACTCGACCAGGAGGGAGAATAGGCATTCCGTTGCGCGGCTATCCTCGTCTTGTCCGAGGTTGTTCGGTCGTCTGATTCCTGCGCCAGGGAACGCAGCCTCAAGGATGAGTGCATTCCAGCGGAGGCTCGTGTCGTGCCCCCGGCGGACGATGAGCCATTCGGTGAATCCGCGCAGGAGACCGCCGGCGCAGCCCAGATCAAGGCCTAGAAGGAACGTAACACTTTGAGTGAATGAACCATCCAGGCCAAAGAGGGCAGGTCGCAGGCGAATTCCCTGGACCAGATCTTTATCATGCATCGCAGCTCTCAGAATCCGAAGTTGATGGCATCGCCGTAGTCCCATTGCGCCTTGTACTCGGCAATTGTTTCACCAGCCCTGGGTGTGAAGGCATCGTAGACTCGCCCATCCTTCACTACGACCCAGTGGTGGATCCAATTCATTGTGTCTGTTTCCGACAGGGGCCGAAAGACCTGGGAGGATTGAACCTGACGAGGTCGCCTCCGCCAAGGCTGCGCTCGGCGACAGCCTTTTCCTTGGTCAGGAAAAGCTGCACATCCGCGTCCGATCCCTGCAGCGCAAGTTCGGCCGCGGCTTTGGCAGCAGGCCCCCCCCTTGCTGCCATATCTGCACCAAGAAAACCCGCCTGGTCATGGCGGGTTCGCCACATATCGGCCAGCCGAGCATAGCCCTGTAGCCCCGCTCTCCCGAACGTAAAAAAATGGAGCGAGAGATTCCGTAGGACGCTGGTGAGGGCTTCCGCGTTTAGTCGGCAGGGGCAATGTTGCTGACTTGTTATCGGTGATTTCGGTTGAAGGTCCGGGATGAATGGGTGATAAGTTCCGTGAAGGCCCTGGGGGAACGGGTCTTCTTTGCGGCTGCCGTTGCGCCGCACCTTTCGGAAGGAAGTCTCTGGTGAAATTCCGCGCACGTGGAATGCTGCTTGCCGGTGTTGTGGGCACCGTCAGACGACATCGCCGACTGGATCCGGCAGACCGCCCTGCGCACTCTGCTGTCCCGCCGACTGGAAGAAGGCCGATCTCCTGGCTGCCGGGTACTTCACGGGGGGTTCCGCCAATGGCAAGTGGCACATGGACCTGGTCGTGCGCTGGGTCGACGGCGAGGTGACCCAGTACACGCATGTGGATCAGCAGGGCTTCCACGAGGAGAAGACGCTGGCGAAGACGGCGGCGTGGCAGAACGCCAAGCTCGTGACCACGGGCCGCTTCAACGGCGGCACTCTGCGGGACGATCTGCTCGTGGTGTGGAACAACGGGACCGTCTCCCTCTATCCCGACCTCAACACCAACGCTGTCCGCAAGGAGGTCCAGCTCGCCAAGGCGGACAAGATCTGGACGTACGCGGACCAGATCAGTGCGGGCGAGTTCACCGGGGCCAAGACCAGTGATCTGCTGGTCCGCTGGAAGGACGGCGAGACCACCATCTACCCGGGCGTCGACACCAGGGGCTTCCACGGCGAGACGAAGATCGCCCCGCCAAATCCCCCTGGACCAACGCCGAGTTGATCGCGACCGGGGCCCACTCCGGTGACCGCACCCGCCACGACGTCCTCGTCCGCTGGAACGACGGAAGGCTCACCCTGCACCCCGGCGTGGACGCCGCCGGCACGCACAGCGAGGTGCAGCTCGTCGGCTGACCTCGCCCGCCCCGTGCCTCCGGTCACCGCTCTCTTCCGCAGCCGTCGCACCCAGACCCTTCGTGCCTGATTCCGCCCACCCGCGGCGCCTTCGCCCACACCTCTCCCACCTGATGGAGTTCCCCCTTGCGCATACCTTCCCTGCCCCGCCTCACCGTCTCCCTGGCGTGCTGCGCCCTGGCCACCGTCGTCACAAGCCCCGCCTCCATGGCGGCCGACCGGCCGTCACCCGCACCCACGAGTCCATCGCCCGGTGCTTCCCCGCGGCAGCGGACCGGGCGGGCGCGCCGGCGCGGCCGGACGACGACAGCTGGTCGGTAGCCGAGGCGCTGCAGTTCTGGACACCGGAGCGCATCGCATCCGCCACCGATCCTTCCGGCCGCCCCGGCGCCGGCCTGCCGGGGCGGGGTAGGTCACCACGCGCCCGAGCGGACGTGGGGCAGCAGTTTGCGGGCATCCCCTCCGTCGGCATCCTCTTCACCGTCGGCGCCGACATGCGGACGCACTACTGCTCCGCCAGCACGGTGCAGAGCAAGGGACGCAACCTCATCCTGACGGCAGGTCACTGCCTCAATACCAAGGCCGTCTTCGTGCCGAAGTACGACCCGGCCAAGAGCCTCGCGCAGCAGCCTTACGGCATCTGGCCGGTTGACGAATGGTTCGCCGACAAGCGATACGTGAAGAACAGCAGAGGCCCGGAGTCCGACCTGGACTACGCGTTCGCCCGGGTCAAGCCCAACGGCACCAGGAACCTGCAGGACGCCGTCGGCGGCAACACGCCCGCCCGTCCCGCCACATCGGAGAACGCCGTCACCACCATCGGCTATCCCAATGTCGGCCGAAATCCGCAGGACCGGCCCGTCCAGTGCACCAGCCGCACCCAGGCGCTGCCGGACTTCCACCAGATGCGCATCGACTGCGCAGGCATGTGGGACGGCGTCTCCGGCGGGCCGTTCTTCTCCACCCTCGACCGTGCCAAGGGCACAGGCGAGATCATCGGCAACGTGGGCGGCTGGAACGGCGGCGGACCGGGCGTACCCACCACCCACCCGGCGTACAACCGCATCACCTACAGCCCGGTGTACGGCGATCGGTTCTTCCAGCTGTACGACGATGCCGACAACGGCCGCCACAGCGACTTCGGCCCCTACGTCCAGCCGGCCCTGCCCTTCGCGATGGGCGGCTGGGAGCAGTGGCAGAACGCCAGGCTGCTGGCCACCGGGGACTTCACGGGCAACGGGAGCGGCGACCTGCTCGTCGTGTGGGCCGACGGATCAGTCGTTCTCTACCAGGGCAGCGGTGCCGGCGACCCGAAGCGTCCGTTCTCCGCCGCCCACCGGCTCGCCGCCCCAGGAAGCATCTGGAAGAACGCGCGAGCCATCAGCGGCGGAAGGTTCACCGGCAGTGGCACGGACGGGCTCGTGGTGCGCTGGAGCGACGGTGAGCTGAGCGAGTACCGACACGTCGACAAGACGGGCTTCCACGACGAGAAGACTCTGGCCAAACACAAGAACTGGCAGAACGCCAGGCTCATCGCCGTCGGCCGGCACACCCCGGGTGCGCTGCGGGACGACCTGACCGTTGTCTGGGCCAACGGCTCCGTCGGGATGTACGCCGACGTCGACAGCAAGGCGGTGAGCAAGGGCACCTTCCTGGTGAAGCCGAACAAGACGTGGCCGCTCGCCGCACAGATCACCGCCGGGGAGTTCACCGGCAGGAACACCGGCGACCTGCTGGTGCGCTGGGTGGACGGTGAAACCACCATCCACCCGGGCGTCGACACCGCCGGCATGCACGGCGAGATCAAGATCCGAACCCCGAAGTCCCCGTGGACCCGCGCCGCCGTCGTCACTGCCGGGGCCTTCGGCTCGGACATCCGCCGCAACGACGTCCTGGTCCGCTGGACCGACGGTACCGTCACCGTGCACGCGGACGTCGACAAGGCAGGTCTGCACACGGAGGCTCCGATCGTGCGGTGAACGCCCCGCACCCGCCGGGCTGTCAATTCAATCCGAGCCGGGCTGCGCGGGCGAAGCCGTCGCAGCCCGGGCCCGCGGACAGACCCGAGGGCCGCCCCAGGAGCAGAAGCCGTTGTCAAGTGCCTTCAACCTTCTGCCAGGTGGGCGGTGGACTGCCCAGGTGACGGGCCAGGAACGGTTCCTGGGCCGCGACGGCTCCCGCGCAGATGCTGATGGCGACCGCCACGCAGACGATGATCAGCCATGAGAGCAGTACGAAGACCGAGCCGACCGACCCGTACTCGGAAAGGGCGCGATTGAGCGCCCGGGGCATGTAGAAACGCGCTCCGATCGACAGAAAGGTCACGGCGATCGCAGTGATGACGGCTCCGGGCAGCAGGGGTGGCCACCGGATCAGGCCGCCCAGCAACAGGTGCTGGGTCCACCACCAGAGCGCGGTCTGGGTCAGCACCGTGACCGGGACGCCAAGCCACAGCCCGGCGCCGAAACCGTCGCGCAGCGGCGCCTGCACGATCAGAACCGCCAGCCAGATCCCGATCCATGCCAGCCACCGCCAGGCGGCGATCCCGGTTCCCGCCCTGGGGATCTCCCAGGCCCGCTTGCACAGCCGCTGCATCGCCCGGCTGACGGCCGTGGCGGAGAGCAGCAGCATGAGCGCGCCCACCACACCGGTGGCCTCGCGCAGACTGTCGGTACCGGACTGATACACCTGCGCCAGCTCGTCGTTCGCGGCGCCGCCGAGCCCGAAGACCGCGCGCACGGAGCTGATCAGCTGATTGCGCACCGCCTCCGGTGCGAAGGACCCGACGACGAAGAGCAGCGGGACCGCGGTCAGAAAGCACTGCGCCGCCAGCCGGGTGGCGGAGTCGAAGATGTTCACCGACACCATCCGTGCGGCCAGATGCGAGATGACCGGGAAGCGGGCCTCGGCCCGCGTGTGCAGCCACTTCGCGGTGGCGACCAGCTTCCGGGACCGGACCTGCCACCAGGACGGCCGGAAGACGGAGCCAGGACGGCGGTCCGCCGCGCCCTCTTCCCCGGCGTGCGTCCCCTTGCGCGGCCGCCCCCGGACGTCCTCGGGCTCACTGGGAGGCATCAGCCGGCGGGTACGGCACCCGGGCTCTGTGAACGGCCCCCTGCCTTCCACGGCACCCGTACGGAATGCGTCATGGCGCTGCTCCTTCCCTGCGTCCAGGGTGGGGGACGGAGTGCGCGGCGGCATCTCCGGCAAGCCGGCAGCTCGGTGACCAAAAGGTGTCGCTTCCGCGTCCTGTGCATAGCCTCGTGATGTCGCCACACGATTGGGTCGCCATGGTCATCGACCTGCTCCTCATCGCGCTGGCCATCACGCTCGACCCTCTGCCGATCATGGCTTTTGTCCTGGTGGTGTCGTCCACGAGGGGTGCGTGGAAGGGGCTGGCCTTCATCCTGGGCTGGCTGGCCTGTCTCGTCGGTGTGATCGCTCTGGTACTCGCGCTGACCGGCGGACAGCCCCCGCCGCCCAGATCTCCGCCGTCCACGGCGGCGCTCGCGGCCAAACTCGCCATCGGCCTCGCGCTGGTGCTCTACGGCGAACACCGGCGACGGCGGCTTGGAGAGGCTCACAAGCCGGCGTCCGGGTCCGCCCGCAAGTCGCCTCGTAAGTCTTCCCGTTCCCCGTCGTCCCCTTCCACGACCTCCCGGATGGACCGCAGCTCGGCCTGGGCGGCGGCGGGACTTGCCGTGTTCCTGCAGCCCTGGGGCATGGTCGCCGCGGGGGCGACCACGGTCATCGAGGCCGACCTGTCGCACTTCTCGTCGTATCTGGCGCTGTTCGGCTTCTGCATCCTCGCCACCTCGAGTCTTCTGGCCGCCGAGCTGTATGTGGTGTTCGCACCGGAGGCGGCCCAGGCCCGGCTGATGAAACTGCGCGCTTGGCTCGAAGGCCACCAGGAGCCGGCGATCGTGGTCATCTGTCTGTTTCTCGGCCTGTGGCTCACCGGGAAGAGCATCTACCAGCTGACCAGCTGACCAGCTGACCAGTTGACGCGGCAGGCGCCGCCAGGTCTCAGGAAGTGCGAAGCCTTCCGCCGGGTGTTGCAATGGCCTGAAAGGGCCGCTCCGTCGCCGTCTGTCGCGGCGAGCGCCGCCGGACATGAGCGGTGGTCGAGGCCCGTACCCCACGCGCTCGTGAGGAGTGGCCATGGGCGACGACATCGAAGAGATGGGCCCCGTCGACTACCTGGTCGTCGAGTTCCCCGGCAACCGCATGACGGGCGAGGGCTTCCCCCTGCTCGTCGATCTGGTCGATCGCGGCATCATCCGCATCCTCGACCTCTGCTTCATCCGCAAGGACAGCGATGGCTCGGTTACCGCACTTGAACTGACGGATCTCGGGGACGGGCTCGACCTGACGGTCTTCGAGGGTGCCTCGTCCGGGCTGCTGGGCCAGGACGATCTCGACGAGGCCGCGACCGCGCTGGAGCCGGGCAACTCCGCCGGAATCCTGGTGTACGAGAACCTCTGGGCGGCACCCTTCGCCCGAGCCATGCGGCGCAGCGGTGCGCAATTGGTGACGAGCGGCCGAATTCCCGTCCAGGCCCTGCTGGCCTCCCTGGACGAGGTCGAGGCGACGGCCCCCGGCGGCCCCGCCGCCGGCTGAAGGCAACGGGCCCATGGACCGTCCCTGCGGCGGTCCGCCCGCACCCACCGTGGGAGATGAGTGAACATGCCCGGACTTATTCGTGGCGTCGCCCGCACCGCCGTCGTCGCCGGAACCGCGACCGCGGTGTCCAACCGCGTGTCGCGGCGCCAGGCGGGTCGGTGGGCGCAGCAGGACGACCAGCAGCAGCAGCCGCAGGCCACGGCACCCGCTCCGGCCCCAACGCCGCCCGCTCCACCCGGCGACGACATGAGCAACAAGATCGATCAGCTCAAGCAACTGGGCGACCTGAAGGCCCAAGGGGTGCTGACCGAAGAGGAATTCGCGGCAGAGAAGCGCAAGATCCTTGGCTGACACCGGAGTTGGGGACCGGGGAAGGACGACCCCATGACGGAGCCGAGCCCGCGACCAGCCGCGTCCGGCGGTGGAACGCAGCCGGAGGAGGCGGACCGGCTGCGCGACATGCTGCGCACCCCGACCTACCTGAAAACGCTCGGGTTCAGCGCCCTCATCGGTCTTCCGGTGTCGCTCGCCGCGTTCTGGTTCCTCGTCGGGCTCCACCAGCTGGAGCATCTGATGTGGGCCAATGTGCCGCAGGCCCTGGGCTGGGACGCCCCGCCGTGGTGGTGGCCGCTGCCCCTGCTGCTCGTCGCCGGCATCCTCGTCGGCCTGCTGGTCACACATCTGCCCGGCGCCGGCGGCCACATCCCCGCCTCCGGACTGCACGCGGGGGGCTCCTCGGCCGCGGCGCTGCCCGGAGTGATCCTCGCGGCCGCGGTCAGCCTCCCGCTCGGCGCCGCCCTGGGGCCCGAAGCCCCGCTGGTCGCCCTCGGCGGGGGCCTGGCGCTGCTCTTCAGGAATCTCGTCCGGACGCCGGCCACCCCGCAGAGCAAGGCACTCCTGGGCGCGGCCGGAGCCGCGGCGGCCGTCTCGACGATCTTCGGCAACCCGCTGATGGCCGCGGTGCTGCTCATGGAGATGGCGGGGGTCGGCGGACCGCAGCTGTTCGCGGTCATGCTGCCGGTTCTGCTGTCCAGCGGGGTGGGTTCGCTCGTGTTCACCGGCTTCGGCCGCTGGACCGGCCTCTCGACCGGCGGTCTGTCCCTGAAGCTGGGCGAACCGGTTCCCCGTATCGATACCGGTGACGTGTTCTGGTCGGTGCTGATGGCTGTCGCGATCGGTGTCTTCGTGCATCTGATTCTGACCGGAGGCCGGCTGGCCGCCGTGTTCGTCTCGATGCGCCCCGTCGTCCACACCGCCGTCTGCGCGCTGGCCGCCGGAGTCTGCGCCTCCGTGTACGCGCTCACCACCGACCTGTCACCTGCGGACGTGGCCTCGTCCGGTCAGGCCACGCTGACCCGGATGGCCGCCGATCCGCACGCCTGGGGGGTCGGTGCCCTGATCGCCGTACTGATCTGCAAGGGCGCGGCCTACGCGCTCTGTCTGGGCAGCCTGCGAGGCGGACCCATCTTTCCCTCCCTGTTCCTGGGCGGCGCGATGGGTGTGCTGCTCGCGCCCCTTCCGGGTCTGGGGGTCGTACCGGGAATGGCCGCGGGCATGGCGGCCGCCGCGACCAGTGCCCTGCGGCTGCCGGTCAGCAGCGTGGTGCTCGTCGGCCTGCTGCTCGGCAAGACCGACTTGATCCCCGTGGTGATTCTGGCGGCCGTCGTCGCCTTCGTGACCACCGAGCTGCTGCCTCCCGGCCGCGCTGTTCCGCCGGTGGTCAAGCCCGCCGTATCGCCGGCCGCCAGCGTGGCCAGCCCCGCCTGAGGGTGGCGGCGTGCGGCCGCCGAACAGCCGCCGAGACATGAAGCGGACACTATGGATCGTGATGGGAGGCGTCGTGATCGTTGTCGCCGGATTCGCCATCCGGGCGCTCTGCGCGGCGCCCCGTCCTTGGAGGGCTGATGACCGGGGCACTCCCGGCTCCGACGGGTGACGCGGCCGCCGGGGTGCCCGATGCCCTGGTGCTTGTCGTCGGCGTGGCGGGATCGGGCAAGTCCACGGTGGCGCGGCTGCTCGCCGACCGGCTCGGCTGGCCCTACCGGGACGCGGACGATTTCCATCCCCCGGCCAACCGCGCCAGGATGGCGGCCGGTCAACCGCTGACCGACAAGGAGAGGCGGCCGTGGCTGAACGCCATCGCCGCCTGGATGGACCAGGAGATCGCGGCGCGGCAACCGGCCGTGGTCACGTGCTCCGCGCTCAAGCGCGACTACCGGGACCAACTGCTCGGCGGACGACCCGTGCGCCTGGTGTACCTGCACGGTTCGCGGCAGCTCATCCGCTCCCGACTGGTCGCCCGGCACGGCCACTTCTTCCAGGCCGGACTGCTGGACAGTCAGTTCGCGGATCTCCAGGAGCCGGAGCCCGACGAACACCCCTTGGTGGTGGAGATCGACCAGCGGCCGGAAGACGTCGTCGAGGCCGTTGTATCCCTGCTGCGCGCGGACACCCCACCGGTTCCCCCGCGGACCGGCGCGCCGACCGTAGGCACCGTACCGAGTGAGGAGCTGCGCATGCCCCCCAGCGCGACAGACGAACACCGGACAGACGAACACGCGACAAGACAACACGCGACGGGAGAACAGTGGCAGCTGCGCCACGCCGAGCAGACGGCCGTCGTGGTCCAGCTGGGCGCCGCCCTGCGCCACTACGAGGTGGACGGCCGTCCGCTGCTGGACGGATTCACCGCCGACGCACGGATCACCGGCGGCCGAGGGCAACTTCTCGTTCCCTGGCCCAACCGGGTGGGCGGCGGGCGCTACCACTTCAATGGCCAGGATCTGCAACTCCCACTGACCGAGCCGGAGAAGCGCAACGCGATCCACGGACTCCTCCGCTGGACCCCGTGGGAGCTGCTCGCCCGCAGCGACGACGGAGTCAGGGTCGGCACCACGCTCTTCCCGCAGCCGGGCTATCCCTTCCTGCTGGAGGTCGTCGCCGAGTACCGGCTGGGGCCGCAGGGGCTCGAGGTCGCCGTGACCGCGACCAACGTGGGGGACACCGCGGCACCTTATGGCGTGGGCCAGCACCCTTATCTGACCGTGGGCACGGACCTGGTGGACACGGCGCTGCTGACCGTACCCGCCCGCTACCGGCTGCGCACCGACGAGCAGAGCCTGCCGGTCGGCCGGGAACCGGTCGAAGGCACGGCGTACGACTTCCGCGTCGCCCGGCCCATCGGCGAGCAGCAGCTGGACACCGCGTTCACCGGACTCGACCGGGACCCCTCCGGCCGGGCCGTGGTGCGGCTGGCGCACCCCTCGGGGCTGCGCGGCATCGACGTACGGCTCGGCGAAGGCACCCGGTACGTCCAGGTGTACACGGGTGACACCCTGCCCGAGCCCGGGCGGCGGCGCCGCGGTCTCGCCGTGGAAGCGATGTCCTGTCCGGCGGACGCTTTCCGGAGCGGTACGGATCTGACCACCCTGGAGCCGGGCGCCAGCCATGTGCTGCGGTGGGGCCTCGGCCCCTGGGAGACCACCGGTTGAGGCGGCGCCGCTGTCGCGGGCCCGGACCGGCCGCCCGACAATGAGACGCCGGACGCCCGAATCGTCGGCGGGAGGCAGCATCCCCATGGCCCCGTACACCGAACCCTCACCCCCGCAGCCCATGACCGCGGACGCCTTCCGGCAGCTGTACGAGCACCTGCGCGACGGCGCCCGGCGCAGTCCCGACGACCGGCGCGGAGCACTCAACCACCTGACGCCCGAGCGGGTGGTGGCAGCCGCCGCCGAGGTCAGGTCCGGGCGCACGGTGTCCCTCGCCTCGCCCATCGAGACCCGGCCGGGCCCGGACAATCCCGAGCCCGCGGAGCATCGGATGACCGGACCCGCGCCCGGTGACATCGGCGCGGACGGGCTGCACTTCGCCCTCGACCGGTTCGCGATGAACGTGCACGGGGACGCGGACAGCCATCTCGACGCGCTCTGCCATGTGCTGCTCGACGGCGAACTCTACAACGGGGTGCCGGCGAGCACTGTGACGCGGGACGGCGCCGGTTCGCTCTCCCTCGACGTGGTACGGGACGGCATCATCGGCCGCGGCGTACTGCTGGACATCCCGCGGCTGCGCGGGGTGCCCTGGCTGGAACCCGGCGACCATGTGACGGCCGACGACCTGACCGCAGCCGAGGCCGCCCAAGGGGTCCGGGTCGGGCCGGGGGATCTACTGCTCGTCCGGGTGGGGCACCGGGGAAGGCGCCGGGAGCTCGGGGCCTGGGACGCGGCGCAGGCCCGGTGCGGCCTCCATCCGACGGCGATGCGGTTCCTGGCCGAGCGGCAGGTCGCGGTGCTGGGCGGGGACGGCAACAACGACACTGCCCCCAGCGCGGTGGCGGAGATCGCCTTTCCCGTGCATGTGCTGGCCATGCACGCCTTGGGAGTGCACCTCATGGACTACCTGCAGTTCGAGGAGCTGGCTCCGGCGTGCGAACGGGCCGGCCGCTGGAGCTTCCTGTGTGTGGTCGCGCCGCTGCGGCTGCCGGCGGCCACCGGCTCGCCGGTGAATCCGATCGCCGTTCTCTGACCGCGTCCGCTCGGTGGCTCCCCGGTCGCCGCGAACCGAAAGGGCGGTTACGTTCGAAAAGGCGGAATGGTTCCTTCGTCTCCGCAGTGTGATGTGACAGGTCCCGGCGAGAGGGCAGGGCCGCGAGAGCAAGGACGGTGGTCGCCGTGGGCGACTCCCCGCACTATGACGTCATCATCATCGGCAGCGGCGCCGGCGGCGGTACGCTTGCCCACCGGCTCGCTCCCTCCGGCAAACGGGTGCTCATCCTCGAACGCGGTGACTATCTCCCGCGTGAGCGGGACAACTGGGACTCCACCGCCGTGTTCGTCAAGGGCAAGTACCGGGCCCCGGAATTCTGGTTCGACAAGCACGGCAACGAGTTCCCGCCCGAGGTCAACTACTACGTCGGAGGAAACACCAAGTTCTACGGCGCCGCCCTCTTCCGGCTGCGGCCCGAGGACTTCGGCGAACTCCGCCACCACGACGGCGTCTCGCCCGCCTGGCCGATCCGCTACGAGGATCTGGAGCCGTACTACACCCAGGCCGAGCACCTCTATCTCGTACACGGGCGGCACGGCGAGGACCCCGGCGAAGGGCCGGCGAGCGCGCAGTACGCGTACCCGCCCGTCGAACACGAGCCACGCATCCAGCAGTTGAGCGACGACCTGGAGAAGCGGGGCCTGCATCCCTTCCATCTGCCCATCGGGGTCAACCTGACCCAGGACAGCAATGGGCGGGCGACCCACTCCAGCGTCTGCATCCGCTGCAACCGCGTCGACGGATTCCCGTGTCTGGTGCGCGGCAAGTCCGACGCCCAGGTGATCTGCGTGGAACCCGCCCTGCAGCACCCCAACGTCGAGATGATCACCAATGCCCGAGTGGTCCGGCTGGAGACCGACGCGGCCGGACGCAGCGTCAGCACGGTCGTCACCCGGAACGCGGACGGCTCGGAGGACCGGTACGCGGCGGACATCGTGGTCGTCGCCTGCGGGGCGGTCAACTCCGCCGCTCTGCTGCTGGCTTCGGCCAACGACCGGCACCCCCGCGGGCTGGCCAACAGCTCCGACGTGGTCGGCCGTTTCTACATGCGGCACAACAATCTGGCCCTGATGGCCGTGTCGAAGGAACCCAACGACACACAGTTCCAGAAGACCCTCGCCATGAACGACTGGTATCTGGGCGCGGACGACTGGGACTACCCGCTGGGCGGAATCCAGATGCTCGGCAAGTCGGACGCCGAACAGATCCACGGCGAGGCCCCACGCTGGGCCGGAGCGGTCTCGCCCGACATGCCCTTCGAGGTGCTGGCCCATCACGCCGTCGATTTCTGGCTGTGCGGCGAGGACCTTCCGCTGTCCGACAACCGCGTCACCCTGGACGGCGACGGCAGCATCCATCTGGCCCTCGACGAGAAGAACAACGTGGAAGGCCTGAAGCGTCTGCAGCACAAACTCCAGGGCATGCTCGGTCACTTGGGCATGCACGAGCACCGGTTGCTGTCCCACAGCATCTATCTGCACAAGGGCATGCCGATCGGCGCAACCGCGCACCAGGCCGGCACCGTCCGGTTCGGCGACGATCCGGCCGCCTCCGCCCTGGACGTCAACTGCAAGGCCCACGACCTGGACAACCTCTACGTGGTCGACACGAGCTTCTTCCCGAGCATCGGCGCGGTCAACCCGTCCCTGACGGCCATCGCCAACGCCCTGCGGGTGGGCGACCACCTCATGGAACGGCTGAGCTGACCGCCGGGCCGGCCACTGGTCCGACCGGGCGAAGTTGCTCCGCCGGGCAGCCCAACGTCAGCTCGCCTGAGGTGCCGCGTCCCGCCACCGGTGATTCTCTGACGCCGGTACTCGACCGGGCCGCGGGCCGGCGGACCGGGGGCCACGCAGCCAGGAGGCAGGCAATCGTGAATTCCACCGCGGGTGTACCCCAGGGCGTGATCCCGGCGCATCTGCTGAAGGGGCAGAAGGCACTGGTCACTGGCGCCAACTCCGGAATCGGCATGGCGACGGCCATCGGTCTTGGCCGGGCCGGCGCCGACGTGGTCGTGAACTATGTGGCCGATCGTGCGGCCGCCGAGCAAGTGGTCAAGGAGATCGCCTCGTTCGGGGTGCGCGCGGCGGCGTACGAGGCGGACGTGTCCCAGGAGGACCAGGTCGTCGGCATGATGGACCGGATGGTCCAGGAGTTCGGGACGATCGACATCCTGGTCGCCAACGCCGGTCTGCAGCGCGACGCCCCGTTCACGGAGATGACCCTCGCCCAGTGGCAGAAGGTGCTGGACGTCAACCTGACGGGTCAGTTCCTGTGCGCCCGGGAGGCGACGAAGGAGTTCCTGCGGCGCGGGGTCGTCCCGGAGGTGTCGAGCGCGGCAGGGAAGATCATCTGCATGAGCTCGGTGCACCAGCTCATCCCGTGGGCGGGGCACGTCAACTACGCCTCCTCCAAGGGCGGCGTACAGATGATGATGGAGACACTGGCGCAGGAACTCGCACCGCAGAAGATCCGTGTGAACGCGGTCGCCCCGGGAGCCATCAAGACGCCGATCAACCGCAGCGCCTGGGAGACGCCGGAGGCCCAGGAGGAGCTGCTGCGGCTCATCCCGTACAAGCGCATCGGCGACCCCCAGGACATCGCCCATGCCGTCGTCGGCCTTGCCTCCGACCTCATGGACTACGTGGTGGGAACCACCCTCTATGTGGACGGCGGGATGACCCTCTTCCCCGGCTTCGCCACCGGCGGCTGAGGTTCCCCCGATCTCCCTGCGCCATCCCGAGCAGCAAAGGCAGGTATGGCCGACCGTCGTCGGTCCGCTGCTCGACCACGTCAGACCGACGGACAAGACGCGACGGATCCCCCTACCCCGGCAGCGACATCCTCTTCGGCAGGTCACTCGTCCGGCACACCCTGGCGGCCCGGTACGCGCAGGGCAGCCGTTTCCTGGTGCGGCCCGCCTCCGAGCCGCTCCCGCCGGAGCACGACACCCTGTACGCGATACGGGCCGACGGCCGGCCCGACCCGGTCACCGAGACGCAGGCGGTCACTCCCCGACAAGGCGACACCGTCGCACTCCCCGGCCCCTCCCCGCCAGGCCCGGCGGCTGCCGCCCCCGGCAGCGGCTTCCGTACCGGGTATCGACGGTCAGCCGCCGACGTTCGCCCGGTCCCCGATCGGCACCGTCGAGATGGGAGCCCGGTTCGCCGTACCGAGCGGGATCGAAGTACCGGTCTCCCGCGCCCGGTTCAAGGTCGCGTCCAGGGTGATGGCCGCGTCGATGAGTGCCAGATGGGTGAACGCCTGTGGGAAGTTGCCCAGTTGTCGACCCGTCAGGTCGATCTCCTCCGAGTACAGGCCCAGATGGTTGGCGTACGTCAGCATCTTCTCCAGAACGAGTCTGGCCTGATCGGTCCGTCCGGCCCGGGCAAGGGCATCGACGTACATGAACGTGCAGAGGGAGAAGGTCCCTTCGGAGCCGCGCAGCCCGTCGGGCGAGGCTTCGGGGTTGTAGCGGTAGACCAGGCTGTCGGTGACCAGCTCCCGGTCCATCGCGTCCAGAGTGGATGTCCACATGGGGTCGTCGGGGGTGATGAAGCCCACCGTCGGCATCCGCAGCAGCGAGGAGTCGAGCACATCGCTGCCGTAGTGCTGGACGAAGGCGTTGCGCTCCGGGTCCCAGCCCCGCGTCAGGACCTGCTCGTAGATCTTGTTCCGCTCACTGCTCCAGCGGTCGAGCGCGGCCGGTCGGCCGCTGGCGGCCGCGAGCCGCAGCGCGCGGTCGAAGGCGACCCAGGACATCACCCGGCCGTAGGTGAAGTCCTTGCGGCCGCCCCGGCCCTCCCACAGGCCCTCCCCGGCCTGGTCCCAGTGATCGGTGAGCCAGTCGAGGATCGTGTGCAGCGAGGTCCAGCCCCGGTGGTCCAGCTGGATACCGCGCTGGTGCGCGAAGAATATGCTGTCCAGCGCCTCGCCGTAGATGTCCAGTTGCAGCTGCTGGGCGGCGCCGTTGCCGATGCGCACCGGCGCGGAGCGCTGGTACCCCTCCCAGTGCTCCAGGACCTCCTCGACGAGGTCGGAGGAGCCGTCGACCCGGTACATGATGTTCAGCGGTCCTGTGTCACCGTCACTGCCGGCCTTTTCCTTCACCCGGTCGCGCAGCCAGCCGATGAACGCGGTCGCCTCCTCCTTGAACCCCAGTCCCAGCAGGGCGTACACGGAGAACGAGGCGTCGCGGATCCAGGTGAACCGGTAGTCCCAGTTGCGCTCGCCGCCCAGTTGCTCGGGGAGCCCCGCCGTCGGGGCCGCCACCAGGGCGCCGCTGGGTGCGTACGTCATCAGCTTCAGCGTCACGGCGGAGCGCTCCACCGCCTCCCGCCACCGGCCCGAGTACCGGGACTGGCCGAGCCAGGACCGCCAGTACTGGATGGTGTTGTCGAAGAGCTGCTGGAACTCGGTGAGGCGGATCTCGCGCGGCGGTCCGCCGGCGGACGACTCCATGACCAGGCCCCGCTGCTGACCCGCGTGCAGGGTCACCGAGAAGTGCAGATCCCGTTCGCCCGTGAGGGAGCTCAGCAGCCGCTCGTCCTCCGGTTCGCGGACCGCGTGGACGGTCAGTTCCAGATCCTCCGCGGTGAACACCGCTCCGTGGTCGGTGATGTGCAGCGTGTGCGGTTTGCGGCCGTAGTCGAATCGGGGGGCGATGTCGATCTCGAAGGTCATGCTGCCGCGCACGCATCGGAGCATGCGGACCAGACGGTGGCGAGGGGTGGCCGTCTGCCCGGTCACCGGCATGAAGTCGACCACCTCGCCGGCGCCCGACTCCGTCATGAACCGGGTCACGAGAATCGCGGTGTCGGGAAGGTACAGCTGCTTTGTGGCGTAGGTCTTGGTTGCCGGGGCGACCGTGAAATGCCCGCCCTTTTCACGGTCCAGCAGAGCGCCGAACACGCTTGGCGAGTCGAAGCGCGGACAGCAGAACCAGTCGATCGTCCCGTCGGTGGTCACCAGCGCCGCGGTCTGCAGATCACCGATCAGGCCGTGGTTCTCGATCAGCGGGTAGTCGTCCATTGTGAGCCCCTTCCGGCCCGGGCCAAAGACGCACGGCCGCTCGACCCCCCCAGGTACGGCTCGGCAGCATCGCGGACATCAACCTCATGTGCCGTTGAGCCGATCCGGTGCCACCCGGTCAGCTTAAGCAAGGAACTCCCCACGGGCCTGCCGAGCCGGTCCGAACCTGACCTTTTGAGCGGCGGAAACACAGCGCGGACCCGGAAGCGCGCAATTCCGGGAAGCCCGGACAGCGTCCTGTTTCTGCGCCCGCCGGGGTGCGGCATTGGCGTGGATGTCGAAGGCCGCATTCCAGAGCTGAACCCGGAGGGTGCCCCGTGCTGTTGTGGGCCTTCGCGTTTCAGCTGCGGCACCGCGCCTGGCGCAAGGGCTGTCGCGCCATCTGCACACGGCTGGGCCGACGTTGGCCGACTATGCCCGCCCGCGCGTTCGCCCGGCGAACTTCGGCCTGCTGCCGACGAAGCCGGTGGGCCGGCTGAGCACCATGGGCGTCTGCGTCGCCGGCTCGGGCAGGGCGCGGGATCAGCGGCAGCAGTGTCGACCGGCTCGCCACGACACCCGCCCGGCACAGGCAGCTCCGGCTACGCAGCTGCTCACCGCGGGGCGGACCGGTGACAGTTGCCCGGGAGGGAGCCGAGCAGCTCGGTGATGTGGGTGTCGGTCTCGAGAGCATCGGGGCGTTGGGAACCCGGGGAATTCCGCGGCGTACAGCTGCACACCGTGGACCGCCCCTCCCCTCCCGTAAGACGTGCCCCTCCCGTATGACTTCGCCGGGCAGCGCGTGATCGTGGTCGGCGCTCCCTCGGCGGCGAGGACTGACCGCCGGGCGCATGTCGGCGGGGCATGATCAACGACTGGCGGACAGCAGGCCGGCCATGGCGGCCAGCACCTCAGGGGCCACCCGGTAGTACACCCAGGTCCCGCGTCGCTCGGAGGTCAGAAGTCCGGCCTCTTTGAGCTTCTTCAGATGGTGGGAGACGGTCGGCTGGGACACGCCGACGTCGGAGATGTCGCACACGCAGGCCTCCCCGCCCGCGTGCGAGGCGACGAGTGAGAAGAGCCGGAGCCGCACGGGGTCGCCTAGAGCCTTGAACATCGCGGCGGTGCGCACGGCCTCCTCGGCTGTCAGTGGACGCTCGGTCAGTGGCGGGCAGCACGGTGCCACGGACTCCGGCTCCAGGAGCGGCAGCGTGTTCGTAGTCGGCATGCGTCCATTGTTCCTGCGAGTTCGACAAATGTCTATGTTGACGCATGTCGATACAGGGCTCATGCTGACTCCATCGGACATCGATAAACGTCGAAACAAAGGAGAGTCGTCGTGACTGCGCCCGCCATCACTGAGCTGCCCGTCGTCGTGATCGGGGCCGGCCCTGTAGGCCTGGCCGCCGCTGCCCACCTGATCGAGCGCGGCCTGGAACCGCTGGTCCTGGAAGCCGGACCGGCCGCTGGCAACGCCGTGCGGGAGTGGTCGCACGTGCGGCTCTTCTCCCCCTGGGGCGAGGTCGTGGACCCGGCCGCCGAGAAGCTGCTCGCTCCCACCGGCTGGGTGCGCCCGGACGGCGCGACGTACCCGACCGGCGGTGACTGGGCCGAGCGGTACCTCCAGCCGCTGGCTGACGCCCTCGGCGACACGGTCCGTTACGGCGCGACCGTCACCGGCGTCGCCAGGGCCGGCCGTGACCGCATCGTCGACTCCGGGCGCGACGAGCAGCCGTTCACGGTGCACCTGACCACGGCGGACGGCCGGGAGGAGCGAATCGCCGCCCGCGCGGTACTCGACGCCTCCGGCACATGGACGACCCCCGGCCCGATCGGCGCCGACGGCCTGCCCGCCATCGGCGAGCGCGCGGCTGCCGACCGGATCTCCTACCGCGTCCCTGACCTCCGCGACACGGCCGTACGCGCCCGTTTCGCCGGCAAGCGCACTGCTGTCGTGGGCTCCGGCGCCTCCGCATTCACCGCCCTTGCCGCCCTCGCCGACCTTGCGAAGGGTGAACCCGGTACTCACACGATGTGGATCCTGCGCCGGGGAATCGGTGCCCATACCTACGGCGGCGGCGAAGCGGACCAGCTCCCCGCTCGCGGCGCCCTGGGGCTCGCCGCGAAGGCCGCGGTCGAGGCAGGGCGCGCGAGCGCGGTCACCGGCTTTCGCACGGTAGTCGTCGAGCGTGATGGCGACGGGTGTGATGGCGACGGGCGTCTGGTGCTGGTGGCGGAGGACGGCCGCCGCACCGAGCAGGTCGACGAGGTCATCGTTCTGACCGGCTTCCGCCCCGACCTGTCGTTCCTCTCCGAGGTCCGCCTCGGCCTGGATGAGCGTCTCCAGGCTCCGACCTCGCTGGCGCCGCTGATCGACCCCAATGTCCACTCATGCGGCACGGTCCACCCGCACGGCGTGAACGAGCTGTCCCACCCGGAGAAGGGTGTCTATCTGGTCGGTATGAAGTCCTACGGCCGCGCGCCGACGTTCCTGGCCATGACCGGCTACGAGCAGATCCGCTCCATCGCCGCGGCCCTCGCCGGCGACCGGGAGGCCGCTGAGCGTGTCGAACTCACCCTGCCCGAGACCGGAGTCTGCGGTGGCGCCGGACTCTTCGACAAGCCCGAAGCCGGCGAGACCTCCGGCGGGGGCTGCTGTGCCGCGCCGACCACCCTGCAGATCGGCATCGGCGCCCCAGTGGCCACGGGCGGTAGCTGACCGTCGTGACCGAGGCGCACGCATGCGCGGCCTCGACCGGAACAGGGCGTGACCGTCACGGGGGGCCGGGGAACGAGCGGCAGGGGCGTGATCGTGAAAAAGGGAGGCCCTGGGCGTCTGGGCGGATCACCGTGCGGGCACCGGGGTCAGCGGTCGGCGATGTCCTCGCGGAGGCCGTCGGAGAACTCCCACCACGACAGTGGAAGCCAGTCGCCGTTGACAAAGGCATCGACAGTCGCGCCGCGACCGCGTACCGCCACCGTCGTTCCGGGCGGGTACGTGGTGCCGGACAGTCCGGGTACTGGGACGAGCAGGGTCCCGAGCCGTTGTGCTGCCATTTTCTCGCCCTCCTTTTCCCGGTGCGACACCAGGCCTGACATTCCTCCCGAGCGTAGCGGGTTGTCTGTTGGCGCAGGTCGGAGAATCATGAGAGATAGGTCACGCGAAATAGAGCGGACGGGGGGAGGAATTGTACGTGCATTGCCGAGCGGAGGTGCCAGTCATGAAAGCCGTCGTGTACAAGGGACCGTTCTCCGTGGCGGTCGAAGACGTTGAAAAGCCAAAGATCCAGCACGCGAACGATGTGATCGTACGGGTCACCTCCACCGCGATCTGCGGCTCCGATCTGCACATGTATGAAGGCCGTACTGCCGCCGAGCCCGGCATAGTCTTCGGCCACGAGAACATGGGAATCATCGAGGAAACCGGCCAGGGCGTCACTTCGCTCAAGAACGGCGACCGCGTGGTTATGCCCTTCAATGTCGCCTGCGGGTTCTGCACCAATTGTGTCGAGGGATTCACCGGATTCTGTCAGACCGTCAATCCCGGCTTCGCGGGCGGCGCTTACGGCTATGTCGCCATGGGGCCCTGGCCGGGCGGCCAGGCGGAATACCTACGCGTTCCCTACGCCGATTTCAACTGCCTGAAGCTGCCGCCGGGAAACGAGCACGAGACCGACTTCATGCTGCTCGCCGACATCTTCCCCACCGGCTACCACGGCTGTGAACTCGCCCAGGTCCGCCCGGGTGAGAGCGTCGCGGTGTACGGCGGCGGGCCGGTCGGGCTCATGGCCGCCTACTCGGCCCTGCTGCGCGGCGCGAGGAAGGTGTTCGTCGTGGACCGGGTTCCCGAGCGGCTGGAGAAGGCCCGGGAGATCGGCGCGATTCCGATCAACTTCGCCGAGGGCGATGCCGTGGAGCAGATCAAGGAGCAGACCGAGGGTGTCGGCACGGACAAGGGCGTGGACGCCGTCGGCTATCAGGCGATGGCGCACGGCGCTGAGCGCGAGGAACCGGCGACCGTCCTTAACTCGCTCGTCGGTACGGTCCGGGCCACGGGAGCCCTCGGCGTGCCCGGCCTCTACGTCCCGGCCGATCCCGGAGGCCCTGACGAGCAGGCCAAGCACGGCATGCTCCTCGTCTCGATCGGCAAGCTCTTCGAGAAGGGCCTGCGGATGGGTACGGGGCAGTGCAACGTGAAGCGCTACAACCGGTACCTGCGCGACATGATCATAGAGGGCAGGGCGAAGCCGAGCTTCGTCGTCTCGCATGAACTGCCCCTGGACCAGGCGCCGTCGGCGTACGACAAGTTCGACAAGCGGATCGAGGGCTACACGAAGGTCGTGCTGCACCCGTAGTGGAAGGTCCGACCGCAGCGTCGTATGAACTGGGTGGGCACGCCCCAGGTCCCCGGACCTGGGGCGTGCCCACCTGCTCCGGCCTACTGGGATTCGTCGTGGCCCGGTCGTGAGCTGCCCGGAGGAACCGATGCCGACCGGCGTCGGCGCGAACAGACAAGGTCTTCATGCCAAATGGGCCGGCCCGTGCCGCTGCTGGCCGACTAGAGGTCGAGGACGACTTCGGTGGTCGGTTTGCTGCAGCAGACGAGGATGGTGCCGGCTTCGGGGAGCTCGAGAGGGTGGGTGCTGTAGGTGATGTCGCCTGCCACGAGGTGGGTGATGCAGGTGTGGCAGACGCCAGTGCGACAGGCCCAGCGTGTGGGGATGTCGCAGGCTTCGGCGAGATCGAGAAGTGACGCGTGAGCGGGTGACCATGGGGTGGTGATGCCGCTGCGGGCGAAGGTGATGAGGGGGCCGGTGCCCGGTGCACCGGGTGGTTGGTGCGGCCGGATCGCGGCCGTGGGCATGACGCCGGGATTGATGGCGGGGAGGGCGCTGAACTGTTCCCTATGGATCCGCTCGGGGCGCAGGCCGTGATCGCGCAGGTAACCGCCGAGGTCGTCCATGAAGGCGGGCGGTCCGCAGAGGTAGCCGTCGGCGTCGGTGGGAATGCCCATGGCCGCGAGTGATCGGGCGGTCGGACGCCCCTGGGTGATGTGGGGCTCGTCGAGATGTGGGGCGGCTTCGGCGGTGTAGTAGATGTACCCGTGGGCGTTGGGGAGTTGCGTCAGGAGCGCGTGGACCTCGTCCGCGAACGGGTGGTGGGCGCTGTCGTGGGCGGTGTGGATCCACCAGATGGGGCGTTGGTCTCGTGTGGCGGCGAGTCGGTGGAGCATGGCGAGCACGGGAGTGGCACCGATCCCTGCGGAGATGAGGACGATCGGGCGGGTGCCTTCTTCGAGTACGAACGTTCCGCGGGGGCTGGCGATGTCCACGAGGTCCCCGGGGTGAAGCGCGGCATGGATGTAGCTGCTGACTTTCCCGTGGGGCTCGTGCTTGACGCTGATGCGGTAGGTGCTGGCTGTGGGCGCGGAGGACAGTGAGTAGCTGCGCACTGCGGGGGCGGCATCGCCGATGGCGAGGCGGATGGAGAGGTACTGGCCCGGGCGGGCCTCGGGCAGTGGTCTGTTGTCGGTGGTGTCGAGGTAGATGGATGAGACGGTGGGAGTCTCGGGGACGATGCGGGCGACGCGCATGGTCTTGAAGCCCGGCCAGCCCGGCTCTTCTCTGGGCTGCTGGGTGCCGGTGAGTTCGCCCGGCCATCCCGGTTCCTGTTTGGGCTGGTCGGCGGCGGCGAGTTCACGGAAGGACTGCTGCCATCCGGGGCTGAGGGCGGGGATGTTCAGTGCTTTGCGCAGCTTCGCAGGGTCGCGGTCGGGGAGGTAGAGCAGTGCGTCGGTTTCGGCGACGCTGAGTTCTTCGGGGCCCTTGCGGGTCAGGGTGATCTCGTCGCCGGCCTGGACGCGTCCCTCGGCGAGGACGCGCAGGTAGAAGCCGGGGCGGTGGTGGGCGACCAGGAGGGAGGCCATGGCGGGTTCGCCCAGGCGCATGCCGACGCGGTAGCAGGTGACGCGCGGCTGGGTGACTTCGAACTCGGCTTCGCCGATGCGGTACCGGTCGCCGATGCACACGTCGTCGTCGGGCATGCCGTCGACGGTGAAGTTCTCCCCGAAGCTCCCGAAGGTCAGGTCGTCGCGACCCAGTTGCTTTTGCCAGTACTGGTAGGACTGCAGCTGGTAGACGAGGACGGCACGGATTTCTCCGCCGTGCCCGGCCAGGTCACCTTGGCCGTCTCCGTCGATGTTCAGCCGCCGCACCATCCGGGGGCCGTGCACGGGGGACTTCCAGGCTCCGGTGTGGACGGTCCTTTCCTGCCAGGAGACGTCCTTGGGCATTCCTACGTTGACGGACAGCAGCGTCGCCATTGCGGACCTCCTGCGGGCGGGCCGGGGCAGCCCCTCATGGCGCTGTGATCTTGCGCTCGGGCCGGTACTGGTTTTTGTGCCGGTGCCGCCGCGATTCCTTGACCACGAATCGAAGGGTGCATTCGCTGAGATTCTTTGAACGGAGGGACGGGCACGGAAGGCCATGCCCATCGTTTTTCCTGCCTGTGCCCGCGCTTCCATCATGGCTGACCGAACCGCTCTGGGACCAATTCGCGGTCCTGCTGCCCGAGCGGCCTGGGCCGCCGCCCCGGGCACGCACGCGGACACCGCAGCTCTGGCGACCGCGCTGCGCACCTGGCTCAGCGAACCGCACACACGTATGGCGAACGGCCAACAAGGTGAACCTGGTCAACCCGAAGGCAGAAAAGCACCGGGCAACGCAGAGGGGAGGTCTGATGGTGCGCGATCCGATCTGACGGTCGGTTCGGCACGGATCTGCCCTGATGCTGCCGAAAAGGCCGTCCCGCCTCCGCACCGGCAAAACATCCGAGGAGCAGGAACGACGATGGCACCCGACCCGACAATCACCCAGGTGACCATGACCCTGGCTGCCCTTGCAGCCACCGGGGCCACCCCGCGTCCGTCCGGGGAAACCCTGGAGCAACAGACCGAACGAATCATCACCGGCATCGACGCGCAACTGAGCGATCCCAGCCTTGCGACGCAGGGCGCGTGGAAGCTGGTGTGGCTCGCCCTGAGCCAGGCCAACGCCAATATGGCCTACATCGCACAGAGCACCAACGGCTCGAACGAGTTCGTCGTGGTCGCTCGCGGAACGGACGCCGATCTGACCGACATCCTCGAGGACCTCGATGTCGGCACGGTCGTCCCGTTCCCCGAAAGCGGATCGCCGAAGCCCATCGCCGTTTCCAAGGGGGCGATGGATGCGTTCCAACGGGTTGTCAACGCCCGCTCGATCGCCTCACCCTCCCCGAACGCCACGCTCAATCAGGCGCTCTCCGTCGCGCTGAAGTCGGCGCCCTCCTCGCCTCAGCCGACCGTCTATCTGACCGGTCACAGCCTGGGCGGTTGCATCGCCACCATGCTCGCGCCGTACCTGCAGGCACAGACCTGGACGAAACAGCCGAAGTTCGCGGTGATCACCTATGCCGCTCCCACCGCCGGCGCGCAGAGCTTCGTCGACTACTTCGACTCCGTGCCGTGGGTCATCGACGAGCGCCAGAACAACGCCTACGACCTGGTACCGCACGCGTGGGCCGATCTCGACACCACCGCCGGCTGGTACCCGAGCCCGGGACCGCAGGCGACCGAAGAAGTGAAGCTGCTCATCGGGGCGATCGCCAAGCGCACCAAGGGCAACGTCTACGTCCAGCCCGGCACGCTCCGCCCGATGAACACCAGATACACGAGCCTTGCCAAGAACCTGGTCAACAAGACCACCCAGGACTTCCTCGGCCAGGTCGCCTTCCAGCACGCCAACTCCACCTACCTGGACCTGGTGGGGGCGCCTCCCCTCCCTTCCGGGCCGGTGGTGACCGACGTGACCCCCACCTTCGGCGCACCGGGCGCCACGGTGACCATCAACGGCACCGGTTTCAGTCCGGACAGCATGGTCGACTTCGGGCACTTCGCCTGCACCAAGCGCGACATCGACCCCTCCGGCATGAGGATCACCGCTCAGGTCCCCAACGGAACCGGCGTCGTCCACATCCGCGTCACCAACACCCTCGGCACCTCCCCGGCCGTCGCGATGGGGCAGTTCGCCTATGGCGGACCCGCACCTGTGGTGGTCAGTGCGGTCAGCCCGACCAGCGGAAAGGTCGGCACCCTGGTCACCATCAGCGGCTCGGGCTTCGCCGATGGCGCCACCGTGCACTTCAAGGACAAGGCATCCGATTCGGTCAAGTTCGTCTCCACCGGACAGATCACCGCAACCGCGCCCGGTCAGCTCGACGACCACCAGACGGTGAACGTCACCGTGACGGTCGGCAAGGCCACCTCTCCCACCAGCCCGGCCGACGAATTCACCTACACCGGACGGTAGCGTCCGCACGTCCCGTTCCCGGGGTGGCCTTCGAGCAGCCCCGGGCCCTTGCCGCCGACCGCTCGAACCGTGCCCGGGCGAGGGATCGCCGCAGGACCGTTCGCCCTGCGGCGAGCAGGCCACGGAGCTGTGCGGCACGGCCGAGCAGCTGCTGGTGTGCCGTCGGGTGGAGTGTCGACGCTCCCTGGAAGAACGATGAACGCGGTGCCGCTGACAAGGTCAATGCTGGAGCGCGGCGGCGCGCCATCGCACTCGTCGTGCCGAAGGAGCATCTCGACTCGTCGCTGCTCCAGTTCCGCGGTCTTGTTCCCGTTCACGACGGCGGTGAACTCGTCGAACGCAGTTGTGGACAACGACCGACCTGTGCGCCTGCGCAGCCACGGAATCACGCCCAGTCCTGTGAACCAATTCCACAGACCCTCTGTCAGGGCGAGGGCAGCCATCAGGCACATGAATGCCGGGAACGAAACGGCCCACATCGTCACCATCATCAGTTGGTTCCCCTCGCGGCGCAGTCAGTCAGTTCCAGGGGAGAGCCATTGGGCGGCGGAGCTATCGAGACACGGAGATGGGGAGAATTCGCATCGGCAGCCATAGATTCATGCTGTTCGGTGGCGTAGCTGAGCGCCTCCTCCTCGAGAAGCATCGGCCTCCGCCGTCAGAGGGAGGAGGGCTCGGTTCGAGCGTCCAGAGGGCGTGGACGCGAACGCAGCAGTCCCTTGCCGACGGCATGACGGTGGGCAGAAGCATGATCCGGACAAGGAGTTGTTCGGGCAGGGCATCGCGCATCTGGCGGCGACGCCGCTGTTCGGCGGTGTCCCGGCGACGGCGGCCATCGCCCGTACGGCGGTCAATGTCCATACCGGTGCGGGCTCCGGGCTCGCGGTGCTCACACATTCTCCACAGCTCCCCAGCGAGCGCAGAGCGCTGCGGATGGCAGTCTAGAGCCAGTCGCGGCGCTTGAAGATGAAGTACAGACTGACGCAGACGACCGCCATCAGCAGGATCGCGAACGGATACCCCGCCGCCCACTTCAGCTCCGGCATCGTCTCGAAGTTCATGCCGTAAATCGTTCCCACGAGTGTGGGAGCAAAGAGAATGGCGGCCCACGAAGAGATCTTCTTGATCTCCTCGTTCTGCTCGAAGCCGGCCTCCGCCAGCGCCCGCATCTCCGCGTTCTGCTGCTGCGTCACCAGCGTCGCGTTGACCGTGAGGATGTCCGCCAGCGCCTGGCGGAAGCCGTCCACGCGCTCGCTGGTGTGCGTGACATGGTCGGCGACGTCGCGCAGATAGCGCTGGAGCTCCTCGTCCGTGCCGTACTTGGCGAAGCCCGCCATCAGGCCGTGGAGCATGCCGACCAGGGGGCGGGTGGCGCGCTGGAACTCGACCATTTCGCGGGAGAGTTCGTAGATACGGCGGGACACCGCCGGGTCACCGCCGAACACCTCGGTCTCGATCTCGTCGATGTCGTTCTGCACGCCCGCGACAACCGGGGCGTAGCCGTCGACGACCGCGTCCAGGATCGCGTACAGCACCGCCTCCGGGCCGAGCGCGAGAAGTTCGGGAGTCTTCTCCATCCGGTTGCGTACGGCCGACAGGTCCGGGGCTGCTCCGTGGCGGACCGTGATCAGGAAGTCCTTGCCGACGAAGGCATGCAGCTCGCCGAAGTCGACCTCCTCCTGGGCGTCGAGATAGCGGGCGGCGCGCAGCACCACGAACAAGGTGTCGCCGTACCGCTCCAGCTTCGGGCGCTGGTGGGCCTCAAGAGCGTCCTCGACGGCGAGTTCATGGAGGTCGAACTCCGCGGCCAGCGAGAGGAGTTCGGCCTCGGACGGGCGGTGCAGCCCGATCCATGCCATGCCGTCCCGGTACTCACGCAGCTGACGGAAGGTCTCGGCGAGCGAGTCCGGCGTCGAGACGCGGCGTCCGTCGCGGTAGAGCGCGGCCTGGACGACGCTGCCCTGGTCCTTGTGTACGGGGGAGGGGGCGGGCGGCTCGGCGGCCGCGGGGGCTTGTGGCGGCGGGCTCGCGGGCGGCAGTGGGCGGCGGCGCCATTGGTGCCTCTTCGAGGAGCGTGGCATCGCGGTCTCACCTCCCACCTCGAACGTCTGCGGCTTGCGCCGGTATGGCCTCGGAGCAGGATATCCGGGCCGAATTGCCCTGGCATGACGGGGTGGCGGCCCAGGCGTACCACCATTGCGGACAGAAGTTGTCCGCAAGCCTGGGTAGCGTGTGGCGCATGGCCTCGAAGACGACGAACCCCGTACTCGGCAACCGCGCGCTGAACCGCGCCACGCTGGACCGTCAGCTCCTGCTGCGCCGCGCCCCCAAGTCCGCGATGTCCGTCAAGGGCGCCGTCGAGCACCTCGTCGGCCTCCAGGCGCAGAACGTGAAGCCCCCGTACTACGCGCTCGCCGCCCGCCTGGACGGCTTCGACCCCGAGGAGCTCTCCGCGCTGATGGCTTCCCGCGACGTCGCCCGCCTGGTCACCATGCGCTCCACCATTCACACGCACTCCGCCGACGACTGCCTCACGTTGCGGCCGCTGGTCCAGGCGGCGCGCGACCGGGAGCTCACGCAGTTCCGCAAGGGCCTGGCCGGGGTCGACCTGGACCGGCTCGGCGCCCTCGCCCGCGAGCTGGTCGAGGAGCAGCCGCGGACCATGAAGGAGCTGCGCGAGGCTCTGCTGAAGGAGTGGCCGGAAGCCGATCCGTTCGCACTCTCCGTCGCCGCCCGCTGTGTACTGCCGCTGGTGCAGGTCACCCCGCGTGGGCTGTGGGGCAGAAGCGGCCAGGTCACGTTGACCACCGCCGAGCACTGGTTCGGCAGGGCGACCGAGCCGGTGCCCGCGCCCGACGGCACGGTGCTCCGCTATCTCGCCGCCTTCGGGCCCGCATCGGTCAAGGACATGCAGATGTGGTCCGGACTGACCCGGATGCGGGAGGTCTTCGAGCGGCTCCGGCCGCAGCTGGCCGTTTTCCAGGACGAGAAGGGCGTCGAGCTCTTCGACCTCCCCGACGCGCCCCGCCCCGACGCCGACACCCCCGCGCCGCCCCGCTTCCTCCCCGAGTTCGACAATCTGCTGCTCTCGCACGCCGACCGCAGCCGGGTGGTGACCGAGGAGTACAAGGCGCGCACCTGGAAGGGCAACATGGCCTACTGCACCTTCCTCGTCGACGGGTACCTGGCAGGCATCTGGCAGCTGGCCGAGACCAAGGAGCTCGCGACCCTGACCGTGCAGGCCTTCGGAAAGCTGACCCGATCGCAGTGCGACGCGCTGGCCGAGGAGGGGGAGCGGATGCTCACCACCATGACCTCGGCCACCGCGCACGACATCCGCTTCGGGACCTTCAGCGAGTAGACCCTGGCCCGTCATGTTGTAGCCCGATGCCATCGACACGGGGTACTGACGCGCTCCTTGCGCAAGGGTCGGCCCGCTGGGTTGAGGCGCCTTCCGTGTTGCCACGTCGCCGCGTCCGGCAGGCGGGTTGTTCCCCTACCCGCCCGTTCCCGTAACTGGGGCTCCGCCCCAGACCCCGCGCCTCAATCGCCGGTGGGGCTTGGTTGTCCGCGCCTTGATCGGCGGTGGGGCTTGGTTGTCCGGGGCCTGCCCCCAGCTACGGCAGCAGGCCCGCGCGGCGCGCCGCCACCACCGCCTCGAGCCGGGTGTGCGCCCCAAGCTTCCGCATCGCGGCCCGCAGATACCCCTTCACCGTCTCCGGCTTCAGGCCAAGACGCTCCGCCGCTGCCGCGTTCGTCGAGCCCGCCGCGACACAGGCGAGCACATCCAGCTCGCGCGGCGCCAGCGCGACGGTCCGCTCGCGCGGCGGGCCGCCCGCCGCTGCCGCCAGCCGGCGGCAGACCGCCAGGAGCGTCTCCCGCAGTGGCTGGTCGCCGATCCGCGGTGCCAGCGCGCGCAGCTCCCCGTGGACCTCGCGGACCTCCTCCCACGCCCCGGGGCCGGCCACCGGCTCCCGGACCGCGGCCAGCAGCCGCTGCACCTCGTCCCGTACGACCAGGGCCTGCTCCACATCGCGCGCCGCCGCCACCGCCGCGTCGAAGGTCCGCTCGCCCAGCGCCACCGGCTCACGGAGAGCGCCGTACAGCACACCCCGCACCTTGCGCCGCACGACGACGGGCACGGCCAGCACCGAGCGCAGCCCCTCCGTCGCCACCGCCGCGTCGTACTCATGGCTGATGTGCCGTGCCGAGGGGTAGTCGCTCACCGCGCACGGCCGCGACAGCGCGATGGACTTCCCGCCGAGGCCGTTGCCCGCGCTGATCGCGAGACCGCGCAGCGCTCCCGTCGCCGTGCCGCTCAGTTCGGCGATCCGCAGCTGTCGGGCATCGTGCAGCAGTCCGCCGAAGGCGACCGGCAGCCCGGTCGAGCGGCGCAGCCGCTGCAGCGCCGCTCGCATCTCCACAGCATCGGCCGACTCGGACACCTGCTCTTCTCTCTGCGAGGGGTCACCCCCGTACGGGGGTAGTGAGACCTGGGTCACTGATTACACGATGTCGGTAGCCGGTCCCGCAATGAGGAGGACTCCCAATGATGTTGTCAAGCGAGGCTGGTGACGCATCGTGAGTGAGTCATGCCGCTGCGGCATCCTGTCCGGGTGGGCTGATCTCGAAGGTCCGGTTGTCGCGTATGAGGGCCCACAGCACGTTGAGACGGCGGCGCGCGAGGGCCAGGATGGCCTGCTTGTGGTTCTTTCCCTCGGCTCGCTTCCGTTGGTAGAACGCCTTCGAGACGGGGCAGTGGTAGGCCGCGACCTGGGCGGCGAGGTAGCACATGCGCAGGAGCCGCCGACTGTAGCGGCGCGGGCGGCGAAGGTTCCCCTTGACGTTCCCGGAGTCCCTGGGGACAGGGGCCAGTCCCGCGACGCCGGCCAGGCGGTCGGCGCTGCCGAAAGCGTCCATGTTGCCACCGGTCAGGGCGATGAACTCGGCGCCCAGCAGGGTGCCGATGCCGGGCAGGCTCGTGATCATTTCGGCGTGCTGGTGCTCGCGAAACCGGCCCTCAATGAGTTTGTCGATCTCCGCGATTTCCTCGTCGAGGGCAATCACCTCCCTGGCCAGCCGGGCGACCATGGCCGCTGCGGTCTTTTCGCCCGGGACGGCGGTGTGCTGGGCCTCGGCGGCCTCGATCGCCTTGGCGGCGATGGCGGGAGCGTTGCGGACCTTGCGGTTCTTCAGCCAGGTGGCGAGGCGGTTCTTGCCGATGCGCCGCAGGGCGGCCGGAGTCTGGTAGCCGGTCAGAAGGAGGAGCGCGGCCTTGGAGACGTTGTACTCGTAGGCCCGTTCCAGGGCCGGGAAGTACTCCAGCATCTGGGCCCGCATCCGGTTGATCGCCCGGGTGCGGTCGGCGGTCAGGTCGTAGCGGCGGGCGGTCAGGATCCGCAGGTCAACCGCTATCTCGTCCTCCGCCGCCAAGGGTTGCAGGTCCCGGCGCATCCTCGCCTGGTCGGCGATGACGAAGGCGTCTTTCGCATCCGTCTTCCCACTGCCGCGGTAGGCGCCGGAGGCGTGATGGACAGCGCTGCCGGGGATGTAGAGCAGCTTCTGCCCGTGGTTGACCAGCAGCGTGATCAGCAGACCCGCACCACCAGCGTTCAGGTCAACCGCCCAGGTCACCTCGTCGCTGATGTCGAGGACATCCGCGATGAGCTCCAGCAGCTCGGGCTCGTTGTTCGTCACCCGGCGCGAGAGCACCACCGTGGCGTCTGCATCGATCACCGTGCAGTGATGCTCGGCCTTGCCCGCGTCCGTACCGGCCCAGAGGTCAGGCACGGTCACCTCCCAAGTCGTTCCGTTCCAAGTCCCAGCAGACGACCTCGCCGACGTGTCCATACACAGCGATTCAGTTCGCGCATCCCAATGAGTGGCCGAGTCGTCGCGGGGCTCCGGGCGGCCAGTCCTCCTGAGCCACAAGCGGCAGCCACATGACAGCCACACCCAGAGCCCCCTGGGCTTCCCGATCTTACGAATGACCGGAAACGAACCCACCAAGAAAGGTATGGACACATGACGTCTGGCAGCGCGACGGAGAGGTTCCGGGCCGCCCGGGACTTCCTGCTGCAGCACAGGGATGACTACGCAACGGCGTACGAAGGCTTCGCCTGGCCGCGGCTCGAGCGCTTCAACTGGGCACTCGACTGGTTCGACGAGATCGCCACCGGCAACGGCAGGACCGCGCTGCACATCGTTGAGGAGGACGGCAGCGAGGTCAAGGTCTCGTTCGGTGAGATGTCCGTGCGCTCGGACCAGGTCGCCAACTGGCTGCGGGCGCAGGGCGTAGAGGCCGGCGACCGGATCCTCGTGATGCTCGGCAACCAGCAGGAACTGTGGATGACCGCGCTGGCCGCGATGAAGCTGCGTGCCGTCGTCATTCCCGCGACCCCGCTGCTCGGCCCGGTGGACCTGCGGGACCGGATCGACCGTGGACGCGCACGGCATGTGATCGTGCGCGAGGCGGACACCGCCAAGTTCGCCGAGGTGCCGGGGGACTACACCCGGATCGCGGTGGCGGACCGGGGCGCGGCCGGTGTGCCGGGCTGGCTCGACTTCCACCAGGCGTTCTCCGTGCCGGGCCGCGGCGACTTCGAGCCCGACGGCGTCACGCACGCGGACGACCCGCTGATGCTCTACTTCACCTCGGGTACCACGGCCCGCCCCAAACTGGTCGAGCACACCCATGTCTCGTACCCCGTCGGCCACCTGTCGACCATGTACTGGATCGGCCTCAGGCCCGGCGACGTCCACCTCAACATCTCCTCGCCCGGCTGGGCCAAGCACGCCTGGTCGAACCTCTTCGCGCCCTGGAACGCCGAGGCGACCGTCTTCATCCTCAACTACACACGCTTCGACGCCGGCCGGCTGATGGCCGAGATGGACCGGGCGGGCGTCACCAGCTTCTGCGCGCCGCCGACGGTCTGGCGGATGCTGATCCAGTCCGATCTGAGCGGGCTGCGCACGCCGCCGCGCGAGGTCGTCGCCGCGGGCGAACCACTCAACCCGGAGGTCATCGAGACGGTCCGCCGGGAGTGGGGCGTGGTGATCAGGGACGGCTTCGGCCAGACGGAGACCGCCGTCCAAGTCGCCAACTCCCCGGGCCAGTTGCTCAAGGCCGGCTCGATGGGGCGACCCTGTCCCGGCTTCAAGGTGGAGCTGCTCGACCCGGTGACGGGCCGGCCGGGCGCGACGGAGGGCGAGATCTCGCTCGACCTGTCCGGCAGTCCGGTCGGTCTGATGACCGGGTACCACGGCGACCCGGAGCGTACGGCCGAGGCGATGGCGGGCGGCTTCTACCGCACCGGTGACATCGGCGCGCGGGACGCCGACGGATACATCACCTACATCGGGCGCTCCGACGACGTCTTCAAGGCCTCCGACTACAAGATCTCGCCGTTCGAGCTGGAGAGCGCGCTCCTGGAGCACGAGGCGGTGGCGGAGGCGGCGGTCGTACCGGCCCCGGACCCGGTGCGGCTCGCCGTGCCCAAGGCGTTCATCGTGCTTGCGGAGGGCTGGGAGCCGGGGCCGGACACGGCGAAGCTGCTCTTCGAGCACTCGCGCGCCGTCCTCGCCCCGTACAAGCGCATCCGCCGCCTGGAGTTCGCCGAGCTGCCGAAGACGGTGTCCGGGAAGATCCGCCGGATCGAGCTGCGCGAGCGTACGGCCGAGGGCTCGGCCGCCGAGTACGACGAGGGAGACCTGCGATGACGCTCTCCTACGCGCACGGCACCGGCACGACGGCGCTGCTCGGTGACACCATCGGCCAGAACCTCGACCGGACGATCGCCGCGTACCCCGACCGCGAGGCGCTGGTCGACGTACCCGCGGGCACCCGCTGGACGTATGCCGAATTCGGCTCGGCGGTGGACCAGCTGGCGCGCGGGCTGCTCGGGACCGGGGTCGCCAAGGGCGACCGGGTCGGGATCTGGGCGGTCAACTGTGCCGAGTGGGTGCTCGTGCAGTACGCCACCGCCCGGATCGGCGCGATCATGGTGAACATCAATCCGGCCTACCGGGCGCACGAACTCGAGTACGTGCTGAAACAGGCCGGGATCTCGGTGCTGTTCGCCTCGCAGCGGCACAAGACCAGCGACTACCGGGTACTGGTGGAGCAGGTGCGCCCCAGCTGCCCCGAGCTGCGCGCCGTCCACTACATCGAGGACGGCTCCCGGGACGTGCTCCTGGACGCGGCCGGTAAGGTCACCGACGAGCAACTGGCAGCCCGCCAGGCCCAGTTGTCCTGCGACGACCCGATCAACATCCAGTACACCTCCGGTACCACCGGCTTCCCGAAGGGCGCCACGCTCTCCCACCACAACATCCTCAACAACGGTTATTTCGTGGGGGAGTCGGTCGGCTACAGCGAGCAGGACCGGATCTGCATTCCCGTGCCCTTCTACCACTGCTTCGGCATGGTCATGGGCAACCTCTCGGCCACCTCGCACGGCGCGTGCATGGTCATCCCGGCGCCGTCCTTCGATCCGGCCGCCACGCTCCGCGCGGTCGCCGAGGAACGCTGTACCTCGCTCTACGGCGTCCCGACGATGTTCATCGCCGAGCTGAACCTTCCCGACTTCGCGACGTACGACCTCTCTTCGCTGCGCACCGGCATCATGGCGGGCTCGCCCTGCCCGGTGGAGGTGATGAAACGAGTCGTCGCCGAGATGAACATGGCGGAGGTGTCGATCTGCTACGGCATGACGGAGACCTCCCCGGTCTCCACGCAGACCCGTCGCGACGACGACCTGGAACGCCGCACCGGCACCGTCGGCCGTGTCCTGCCCCATGTCGAGGTCAAGGTCGTCGACCCGGCCGGCGGCGTGACCCTGCCGCGCGGGGCGGCGGGCGAGCTGTGCACCCGCGGCTACAGCGTGATGCTCGGCTACTGGAACGAGCCGGAGAAGACCGCCGAGGCGGTCGACGCGGGCCGCTGGATGCACACCGGCGACCTGGCAGTGATGCGCGAGGACGGCTGTCTCCAGATCGTCGGCCGGATCAAGGACATGATCATCAGGGGCGGAGAGAACGTCTATCCCCGCGAGATCGAGGAGTTCCTGTACGGTCACCCCAAGATCGCGGACGTCCAGGTCGTCGGTGTCCCCGACGAGAAGTACGGCGAGGAGATCCTGGCCTGTGTGATCCCGCGCGATCCGGCGGACCCGCCGACGCTGGAGGGCCTCGCCGAGTACTGCCGCGAACAGCTCGCGCACTACAAGATCCCGCGCAGGCTGGAGGTCCTCGCGGACTTCCCGATGACGGTGAGCGGCAAAGTCAGAAAGGTGGAGCTGCGCCGGCGGTACGGCCCTGAGGAGAGCTAGCCCAGTTCCCGGCGCATGCACACCCGGGGCCAGTGGTCCAGGCCGTGCCGGGCCTCCGCACCTCTGATCTCCCGCAGCCCTTCGGTGAGTTCGTCCTCGTCGAGCGTGCGGAAGCCCAGGCGGGTGTAGTACGGCGCGTTCCACGGCACCTCGGTGAACGTCGTCAGCGTCAGCGCCGTCAGCCCGTCGGCGACGGCGCACGCCGCGAGGTGGTCGATCAGGGCGCTGCCCAGCCCGCGACGGGCGGCGTCCGGATGGACCGACACCTGCTCGATATGGGCCGCGCCGTCGACCTCGTCGGAGATCAGATACGCGAGCGGGCGGCCCGATCCGTCGGCCGACACCCAGGCGCGGCCCCGCCGCCGGTAGCGGTCCAGGAGATCGAGAGCCGGGGGCTCGTCGTCGGCGATCGCCGCCATGCCGAGGCCGCGGAAGGGCTCCCCGGCAGCCCTCTCGATGTCCTGGAGCAGGGGGAGTTCGGCGAGTGCGGCCGGTCGGATACGCATACGGGGAGTATGACCCAGCGGTTTCAGGCCCCGCAGCTCGCTCTGCCGCCCGCCGGGTTGTGGTGCACGGAGAAGCCGGGATCGTTGCTGCCGCGCCCCAGCAGTCCGCCGTTCCGGGCGAAGTGCGGTACGTACCGGAGCAGGGCCGGATCCCCGTACAGTGCGACCGGCATTCCATGCCGTTACGCGCCGGTGGAGATCAGTTCGTCCGCAGGGCCGTTGACCGGCTGAGGGCTGCCCGTGAGGTCCATGACGAAGAGCGGGATGCCGAGGTGGTCGGCGCGGGACCTGGCGTCCTCCGCGTACCCCGCGAGGGAGAAGAAGACGCTCGAGGCCGAGATGCTCAGCCCGTTCAGCCAGAGGCATTCGACATCGCGCAGAGTGGCGGGGTGGGTGGACGGGTCGACCTGGGCGACCAGGCCGGGACCGCGCAGATCTATCCCGGACGAGGGCCTGACCTCCGGCTGGACGACATCGCGGAATCCCAGCCACTTCAGATAGAGCGCCGCCGCGGTCACCGCGTCGCGCGCCGTGCGGATGGTGACCGGGCGGAAGGTGGGGCGCGGCGCGGTGACCGTACGGGGGAACGGGATGGGCGCCGGGCGCATGAGCGGGGCGGCCGACGTGGCGGCCGGTGACGTCGGGAGCGGGGCGCTCACCGGGCGGACCGGGATACGCAGCACTGTGCCGCAGGGGCAGCCGAGCTCCGGCTGCGGCCACTGGTCCTGGCGCCCGCACTCCTGGCAGCGGACTGTCACCCAGTCGTCCGTCCAGGTGCGGTGGGTGATCCGTTCCGGGGGAGCGCCGCGCAGCAGCGGCGGGGCCAGCGGGGCACCGCACGCGCAGGGATAGAGCGTCGGCACGTACAGGTGGTCGCGGCGGCAGGCCGGACAGCGAACCGGCACGGTCTCGGCCATCGCGGTCCCCCATCCCCAGGTGCTCCGGTCCATCGTCCACCAAGCGCGAGGCCTTGGGGAGCGACTTCGGGCATCCCTTGACGTCGCTCCGCAGGCGTCCTACATTACTTCCGTATAGCAGAACTAAACTTCCGCATTATGGAATCGATGCTCTCGAGTGACGCGAAAGAGCCCGACTCCGCCTGGCCGAAGCAGGAGCACCCATGCCTCGTATGACCGCTGCCCGAGCGGCAGTTGAGATCCTCAAGCGCGAAGGCGTCACGAACGCGTTCGGTGTGCCGGGCGCGGCGATCAACCCCTTCTACAAGGCACTGCAGGCCGGCGGGGGCATCGACCACACGCTCGCCCGCCATGTCGAGGGCGCCTCCCACATGGCGGAGGGCTACACCCGCGCCAACCCCGGCAACATCGGTGTCTGCATCGGTACGTCGGGGCCGGCGGGCACCGACATGATCACCGGGCTCTACTCGGCCATCGGCGACTCGATCCCGATCCTCTGCATCACCGGCCAGGCGCCGACCGCGGTGATCCACAAGGAGGACTTCCAGGCCGTCGACATCGCGTCGATCGCCAAGCCCGTCACCAAGGCGGCGACCACCGTCCTGGAGGCCGCGCAGGTCCCCGGCGTCTTCCAGCAGGCGTTCCACCTGATGCGGTCAGGACGGCCCGGACCGGTCCTCATCGACCTGCCGATCGACGTTCAGCTGACCGAGATCGAGTTCGACCCGGAGACGTACGAGCCGCTGCCGGTCTACAAGCCGTCGGCGACCCGCGCCCAGGCTGAGAAGGCCATCAAGCTGCTCAACGCGTCCGAGCGCCCGCTGATCGTCGCCGGCGGCGGCATCATCAACGCCGACGCCTCCGAGCTGCTGGTCGAGTTCGCGGAGCTGACCGGCATCCCGGTCGTCCCGACCCTGATGGGATGGGGCATCATCGCCGACGACCACGAGCTGAACGCCGGCATGGTCGGTCTGCAGACCTCGCACCGCTACGGCAACGCGACCTTCCTCGAGTCGGACTTCGTCCTCGGCATCGGCAATCGCTGGGCCAATCGCCACACCGGCGGCCTGGACGTCTACACCAAGGGCCGCACGTTCGTCCACGTCGACATCGAGCCCACCCAGATCGGCAAGATCTTCGCCCCGGAGTACGGCATCGCCTCCGACGCCAAGGCAGCGCTGGAGCTCTTCATCGCGGTGGCGAAGGAGCTCAAGGCCGCCGGCCGGCTGCCGGACCGCGCCGAGTGGGCCGCCGCCGCGCAGGAGCGCAAGGCCACGCTGCAGCGCCGTACGCACTTCGACAACGTGCCGATGAAGCCGCAGCGCGTGTACGAGGAGATGAACAAGGCCTTCGGTCCGGAGACGCGCTACGTCACCACCATCGGCCTCTCCCAGATCGCCGGTGCGCAGATGCTGCACGTCTACAGGCCGCGCCACTGGATCAACTGCGGCCAGGCGGGCCCGCTCGGCTGGACCATCCCGGCCGCGCTCGGTGTCGCCACCGCCGACCCTCAGACTCCGGTCGTCGCGCTGTCGGGCGACTACGACTTCCAGTTCATGCTCGAGGAGCTGGCGGTCGGCGCGCAGCACAGGATCCCGTACGTCCATGTCCTGGTGAACAACGCGTACCTGGGCCTGATCCGCCAGGCGCAGCGCAATCTCGACATCAACTTCCAGGTCAACCTGGAGTTCGAGAACATCAACTCCCCGGAACTGGGCGTCTACGGCGTCGACCACGTCAAGGTCGTCGAGGGCCTGGGCTGCAAGGCGATCCGCGTCACCGAGCCCGACCAGCTGCTGCCGGCCTTCGAGGAGGCCAAGAAGCTGGCCGCGGAGTACCGCGTCCCGGTCGTGGTCGAGGCGATCCTGGAGCGGGTCACCAACATCTCGATGGGAGTCCAGATCGACGGCGTGAACGAGTGGGAAGAGCTCGCCACCGAGCCGGGTCACGCCCCGACGTCGATCAAGCCGCTCAAGGTCTGACGCTCACCCCGCGGCGTCCAATGCCGCCGTGTGGAATGCCGCGGTGTGGAATGCCGCAGTCACGAACGGCCTCCGTCCCGGACTCGCTCCCGGACGGAGGCCGCTTCGTTGTCTTCCTCATTGCCTGCGCCGTCTCAAGCGCAGAAGGCCACCGATGGCCTCGATACCCGTGCGGACGGCGCGCTCGCCGAGATTGCCGAAGCCCAGGACGAGTTGGGCCGGGTCCGTCGCGCCCGACGAGCGGTGCGGACTCATGCCGTACAGGCCCACCGAGCGCGCCCTGGCCGCGGTGATCACCGACTGCTCGTCGGCGCCTCGCGGCAGATGGGCCACGGCGTGGAAGCCGGCCGCGTGACCGGCCGGCCGGACCTCGGGCGCGTGCTCGGCAAGTGATTCGACGAGCGCGGCGCGCCGCTGCGCGTAGACCGTGCGCATCCGGCGCACATGCCGGTCGTAGCGGCCCGCAGCCGGCGCGTCGGCCCGCCCACCCGGCTGCTGACGGCGCTCGCGGCGATGGTCTTCGGTACGGCTCCGCTCGCCGTCGTACCGGGCCTCTGGTCGATGGCGGCCGGCATCCTGGTGGCGGGGCTCGGCATCGCCGTGACGCTGGTGGGCTCGTACAGCATCGCCCAGGTGGTCGTGCCGGTGGAGCACCGCACGGAGGGCGTGACCTGGCTGACCACCGCGACCTCGGCGGGCACGGCCCTGGGTGCGCCCCTGGCAGGCCACTTGCTCGATGCCTTCGGCTCGGCGGCCGGCTTCCTCCTCGGCTTCGCCGCGGGTCTGATCGCCCTCGCTGTCACCGGCCTCGGCCGCCGGGCGCCGGCCGCGTGAGACTGCCGGGGCAAAGGAGGGCGCCGAGTACGGGGCTGTCCGTACTCGGCGCTCAGGTTGTGAAGTTGTTACCGCCCGACGGCGCGAGGCTGGCGCGACAGGACGTTCGCGCCGCCGGGCGGAGACTGTGGGTCGGGCTGGGACCGCAGCGGCGGTGATTGCTCCCCGGGCTCCCCTTCCTTCAGGTCAGAAAGAGGACCCGGGGACCTTCACCACCGCACTGGCATCACCTGCCGCTGCGGTCCTCGCCTCCACCCGCTCCGCATGACCACCCCTCATCCGGATCTTGCGGTGCGGGCTCGGCGCCCGGATATCTGACTCTCCGTCAAATACCGGGCGCAGCCTAGTCCTCGCGCAGGGCGCGGACCGCTTCCTCGACGCGCTTGCCGTAGTCGGCGTCGGCGGCGTGGAAGTGGGCGAGGTTCTTCTCGATCACGTCGTCGCGGGTGACCTGCGAGAGGCCGCCGGCGATGTTGGCGATCAGACGGGACTTCTCCTCGTCCGACATCAGGCGGTAGAGCTCGCCAGCCTGGAAGAAGTCGTCGTCCTTGACGTGGGCCGGCGCCGCGTGGGTGCCGGTCCAGCCCTGGACCGCGAGCGGGGCCGACAGTGCGGCGTCCGTCTGTGCGGGACCGGCGTACGAGTTGGGCTCGTAGTTCTTGTCGGTGCGGCGGCCGTTGCGGGTCGCCATCAGGCCGTCGCGGCCATAGTTCTCGGCAGCCCCAACAGGCACGGCCCTCGGCGCGTTCACCGCGAGCTGGGTGTGGTTGACGCCCAGGCGGTAGCGGTGTGCGTCCGCATAGGCGAACAGCCGGCCCTGGAGCATCTTGTCCGGCGAAGGACCGATACCCGGAACGAAGTTGTTCGGCGAGAACGCGGCCTGCTCGACCTCGGCGAAGACATTGTCGGGGTTCCGGTCCAGGACCAGTCGGCCGACGCGCTGCAGCGGGTAGTCGCTGTGCGGCCACACCTTGGTGAGGTCGAACGGGTTGAAGCGGTAGTCCGCGGCCTCGGCGGCCGGCATCACCTGGACGTACAGGGTCCAGGACGGGTTCACACCGCGCTCGATGGCCTGCAGCAGGTCCGTCTGGTGGCTGTTGGCGTCCTTGCCCGCGAGCTCGGCGGCCTGCTCGCTCGACAGGGAGCGGATGCCCTGGTTCGTCTTGAAGTGGTACTTGACGAAGAAGGCCTCGCCGGCGGCGTTCGTCCACTGGTAGGTGTGCGAGCCGTAGCCGTTCATGTGGCGGTACGAGGCGGGGATGCCGCGGTCGCCCATCAGCCAGGTCACCTGGTGCGTCGCCTCGGGGGCGTACGCCCAGAAGTCCCAGACGTTGTCCGGCTCCTGCTTGCCCGTGAAGGGGTCGCGCTTCTGGGAGTGGATGAAGTCGGGGAACTTGATCGGGTCCTTGATGAAGAACACCGGGGTGTTGTTGCCGACGAGGTCGTAGTTGCCCTCTTCGGTGTAGAACTTCAGCGCGAAGCCGCGCGGGTCACGGACCGCGTCCGCGCCGCCGAGCGAGTCGGCGACGGTGGAGAAGCGGATGAACGTCTCCGTGCGCTTGCCGACCGTGCCGAGGAAGTCGGCCCTGGTGAAGCCGGTGACATCGTCGGTCACCTCGAAGTAGCCGTACGCGCCGCTGCCGCGGGCGTGCACGACGCGCTCCGGGATGCGCTCCCGGTTGAAGCGGGCGAGCTTCTCCAGCAGGTGCTGGTCCTGGAGAAGAATCGGGCCACCGACGCCGGCGGTGGCGGAGTTCTGGTTGTCGGCGACCGGGGCGCCTGACTCGGTCGTAAGCACACGCTGCGTCATGGTGGCGGGATTGACCTTCCGGGCTGGAGCTGCTGACGGCCCCTGGAGCGTAAATTCGCGGAGAATGTAACGTCAACAGTTTGTTGAAATTGAAGTTGTGGTTCCCGGGCAGCGGCAGCGCCTGGGCGCGACAGGACAGGTGTCAGCGCTGCCGCGGCCCGGAGATCAGGGGGTGAGGCGATGAGCCTCGGTCACTCAGACCTGCTGACCGGAGAGGCGCTCGACGGAGCGCAGCAGGGCGGAGTGGTCCAGGCCGCCGTCGCCCTGCGCACGCAGGGAGGCGACCAGTTGGGCGACGACCGCGCCGACGGGCAGCGCGGCACCGACGTTGCGGGCGGCGTCGGTGACGATGCCCATGTCCTTGTGGTGCAGGTCGATCCGGAAGCCGGGCTTGAAGTCCCGGTTCAGGAAGTTGTCCTTCTTGCGGGTCAGGACCGTGGAACCGGCCAGACCGCCGTTCAGGACGTCCAGGGCGGCCTGGAGGTTCACGCCGGACTTCTCGAGGAAGACGACGGCCTCGGCGCAGGCCTGGATGTTGACCGCGACGATCAGCTGGTTGGCGGCCTTCACCGTCTGACCGGAGCCGTGCGGACCGCACAGCACGATGGTCTTGCCGAGAGCCTCGAGGATCGGCAGCGCGGCGTCGAAGTCGGCCTGGTCGCCGCCGACCATGATCGACAGTACGGCCTCGATCGCGCCGGCCTCGCCGCCGGAGACCGGGGCGTCAAGCACACGGATGCCCTTCTCGGCACCGGCCTTGCCCAGGTCGACCGAGGTCTGCGGGGTGATCGAGGACATGTCGATCAGCAGGGCGCCCTGCTTGACGTTCTCCAGGATGCCGTCGGGGCCGTACGCGATGGCCTCGACGTGCGGGGATGCGGGCACCATCGTGATGACGACGTCGGCGTCCTTCACGGCCTCGGCGATCGAGCCGGCGGCGGTGCCACCCGCCGCGGCAAGACGGTCCAGCTTGTCCTGCTCCAGCGTGAAACCGGTGACGTCGTAACCCGCCTTCAGCAGGTTCTCGGACATGGGCGAGCCCATGATGCCGAGGCCGATCCAGGCAATCGCCGGGCGGGCCGGGTGGGAGGAAGCTGCGGGGGTGCTCATGAGGGTGCCTCTCTCAAACTTTTGTACGTCACGTCAGTTGGCGGCGCGGGCCTCGGTCGGCAGCCAGGCGAAGGACTCGGCGCTCGGGCGGTCGCCGGCCTTGTACTCCAGGCCGACCCAGCCGTCGTAGCCGGCCTTTGTCAGCTCGTCGAGGAGCTGCTCCAGCGGAAGTGAGCCCGTGCCCGGCGCGCCACGGCCCGGGTTGTCCGCGATCTGTACGTGGCCGGTCCTGTCGGCGTAGGCCGCGATGACCTGGCTGACGTCCTCGCCGTTCATCGACAGGTGGTAGATGTCCAGCAGGAACTTGGCGTTGCCGAGTCCCGTCGCCGCGTTCACCTTGTCGACGACCTCGATCGCGGCCGGTGCGCTCACCAGCGGGTAGAGCGGGGACTCCGGCTTGTTGAGCGTCTCGACCAGCAGGATCGCCCCCACCCGGTCGGCCGCGCGGGCCGCCAGGGCCAGGTTCTCCAGGGCGAGGGTGTCCTGGACCTGCGGGTCGACGCCCTCAACGCGGTTTCCGTACAGCGCGTTGAGCGCCGTGCAGCCCACCGAGGCGGCGAAGTCCGCGGCCACCTCGATATTGGCGCGGAAGCGGTCGGACTCGTCGCCGGGCACGGAGAGCGCGCCGCGGTCGGGGCCCGGCAGCTGCCCGGCGTAGAAGTTCAGTCCCACCAGCTGGGTGCCGGCGTCCTCGAGCGCCTCCTTGAGGGCGTCGAGCTCGGCCTGCGGCGGGGTCGGGGTCTCGATCCAGGGCCACCACAGCTCGACCGCCGTGAAGCCCGCCGCGGCCGCGGCCGCGGGGCGCTCCAGGAGCGGGAGTTCCGTGAAGAGGATCGAGAGGTTCACATCGAAGCGCTGGTCCGCGCCGCGCTTGTCCCGAAAGAGAGGGGCCATGAGGGGCTTGCGCTCCTTCCGTATTGCGGAAGTTAATTTCTGCTTGATGGAAGACTGCCTGGAGCGGGTGAGGACTGTCAAGAGCGGACACGAAAAAGTGCCCCCCGAGCGGGGACGACAGAAGCACTTCTCCAGGCTTCTGTCGTCCCGGCTCAGGAGGCACTCAGGAGTGTCCGGGCGGGCGCGCACGGGGTGTACGGCTGCACGCGGTCCCGCGCGCAGCCCTACCGGCCTACAGCGCGTCGACGGCGCTCACCTTCCAGCCGTGCGAGGTGCGGGTGAGGGTCATCCGCACCCGGTTGAGGTCGACGCGGTCTCCCGTCACCTGGGTGCTCCGGGTGACCTGGTTGACGAAGAGCAGAACGACGGCCCTGTCCGGCGAGGCCGACACCACCGAGGCCGCGGGGGTGCCGCCGCCCTGCGGCTTCGCCACCGTCGCCTTGACCACCCCGTGGTACTTCGTCGCGGTCGGCGCGACCACCGTCGTGGTCGTCCTGCGGTACTCGTCGCGGAAGGCGCCGGTCAGATGGCCGAGTGCCGCGGCGAAGTCCTTGTCGAGACGCCGGTAGTCGTACGACAGGACGACCGGGGCCGCCTTCTGGGCGGCGGCGAGTGCCTGCACCCGCGCCGTATCCGCCTGCCGGCTGTCCCGGTACGCCGAGCCGAGCACCGCGACCGCGATCAGCCCGGCCACGACCAGCACGGCGAGCGCCGCACTGCCCAGCACACGTCGGCGTCCGCGTGCCGCGTCGGCCACCGGGTCGTCGGCCTGCAGGACAGGGCCGGCGTACTGCTCGTCCGGCCGCCGCGCCTGGCTCGCGTCGTCCGGCGCCTCCAGTCGTATCCCGTCCGGCTCCGCCAGGTCCGTTGCCGCGCCCGCCCTCGTACTCGTCGCGGCACTGCGCTCCGCCACGCGGACCGGTGCGTCCCCTTCGGGTCCGACCCGTTCCGTGCGCTTGGCCGCCGCGCGGGCGGCCGCGGCCATCGAGCGGCGGCCGGGGGATGCGACGCCGGAGCCTCGTCCAGTCAGGTTCGCCACGGTCTTGCTCCTCACTGCTGGTGTTACGGATGTGTGCTCGGGCGCGCGGTCAGCCGACGAACTCGACCGAGGACGTCAGCCAGCGACCGCCCTCGTGGACGAGATCGAGCTGCAGCCGGTAGGTGCGGGCCTGTCCCTGGGGAGCGGCGGTGTTGGTCACCTTGCTGTCGGCCACCACCAGGACGCGGGCCTTGCGTTCGTCGGCCCGGGTGATGCCCGCTTCGAGCACCTGCCCCTCGGAGACCGACTTGTTCGCGGCGACCAGCTTCGTCAGCTCCGCGGTCTGCGCCGCGAACTGCTCCTTGAAGTCGCCGGTGGCACCCTTCAGTACGTTGGTGCTGTCCCGCGAGTAGTGCCGGTAGTCGAGCGAGGTGAAGTTCAGCGCCGACTGACGGGCCGCGGCCAGAATGTCCTGGTTCCGATGCTCCTGCGCCCGCTGCTCGTACACCTGGACGCACAGCCAGCCGCTCAGGGCCGTTGTCACGGCCGTCGCCACGGCGAGAGCCGCGGGCAGCGCCCTGCCGCGGCGCGCGGCGCCCATCAGCCTGGCACCCAGGCGGCGGATCGGCCGGATCGCGTACGCGACGGGGCCCTTGCTCATGCCATCGGTCCGACGAGCAGCCATTGCCACGAGTCCTTTCCGAACACGTTCTGTTCGCCGCCCGTCGAGCCGATCTCGACAGGCGTTCCGTCCGGGCCGACGGCGGTGCCGGTCTCCGGGTCGTACGGGGTGATGTACGCGGCAGGGTCCGCTCCGCCGGTGCTGCCGTGTCCCGAGGGGCCGGGGGCGTTCTGGGCGCCGCGGACCGATGTGCCGCCGCCGCGAGCGGTACAGCGCGCGCCGGTGTTCGCGGGCCGCTCGCCGGTGTCCGAGGGGTCGCGCCGCTGTGTGCCGTAACCCTGTCGGCACGGCGGTGGATCGTCGGCGCCCGCGACCATGCCGAAGTGGGTGGTGCCGTCGCCGGGGATCACGGTGTAGCTGCCGGCGACCACCAGCGGGAAGGTGACCAGGGCCTGCTCGACGCCGGGCAGCCGGGCCACCGTGATCTGGCCGCCGCTGATCAGATTGCCCAGCAGGACCGGTAGATGGGGCCGGTTGGTCCGGAGCAGCGAGTTCACCTCCTGTGCGGCGGGGGCGCCGGAGCCGATGACTCTGCGGAGGTCACCGTCACTCGCCTTCATTTGGCCCGTGAGATCGGCCAGGTCGCGTGAGAACGACTTGATGGCCGAGCCTTGATCGGCCTGTGTCTTGAGGACTTTCCGCGAGTCCTCGATCAGCGCGATCGTCTGCGGCAGCGAGCCGGACGCCGACTCGACGAGCTCGTTGCCCGAGTCCACGAGCCGGCTCAGGTGCGGGCCCGTCCCGGCGAACGCCTTGCCCAGCTCGTCGATGGTGATCTGCAGATCCTTCCTGCCCACCGAGTTGACCAGCCGGTCCAGGCTGAGGACCAGATCCGATGTGGGCAGCGGTACCCGCGTATCGCGGCGGGCGATGGCGCTGCCGTCCCGCAGATAGGGGCCGCCGGAGGCGCGCGGCTGCAGATCCACGTACTGCTCGCCGACTGCCGAACGGTTCGCCACGACGGCCAGGCTGTCCGCCGGGATCCGCGACGCGTCCTCGATGTCCAGTGCCACGGACACTCCGCCGGAGCCGGTCAGCCGAAGTTCGCCGACGCGGCCCACCGGCACCCCGCGATAGGTGACTTCGGCGCCCGGGAAGACGCCCCCGGAATCGACGAAGTCGGCACGCACGGTGTAGGCACGGTCGAGAAGGCTGTCGCCCAGCCCGGTGTACTGGGCGCCGACATACGAGACGCCGACGGCAGTGACGGTGGCGAAGGCGAGCAGCTGGGCCTTGACCGTAGGTGTGATCACAGTTGCATCCCCTTCAGCATGAGCTCGGCGAGGGCGAGATCGACCCCGGCCGGGTAGCGGTTGCCGTTCCCGTCTCCGTACGCGGCATAGCTGCTGGTGCACACCGGCGGGCACAGCGGGTCGCCGCCGCCCGAGGGGCCCGAGGGCGCCGAGGGGGCGCGGGGCGTCCTGGGCAGTCCGGGCGCGTCCGGCAGCGAGGTGGGCAGGGGGAGACCGGGGATCTCCGGGACCTTCGGGAGTTCGGGCTTCGCCGGGTCGCCCGGCTTCTTGGGCTTGTCGGCGAGATTCCCGTAGATACTGGCCAGATCGAGATCGGCGGTGATCTTGAGATTGACGTAGTCGCCCTTGATGGCATCCGAGACATTGCGCGGGAACGGATACGTCGTCAGCAGTTCCAGGGAGTTGGGCAGATCGCTGCCCGCCTTGTTCAGCTGCTCCAGAATCGGCCGCAGACTCCGCAGGTTGGCGACCACGTCGTCCCGCGAGGCATTGACCACCTTGGTGCCCGTCACTCCGAGTTTCGACAACGAGGTGAGCATCCGGGTCAGATTGCGGCGCTGGCCGTCCAGCACCTTCAGGGCCGGCGGCAGGGTGTCGACGGCCAGGGCGATCGTCTTCTTCTCACCGCCGAGTCGGGCGGCCAGCCGGTCGATGCCCTTGAGCGCGCGGATGATCTCCGCGCGTTGGCTGTCCAGGCCGGCGAGGAAGGTGTCCAGCTCGGTGAGCAGGGACTTGACCCGGTTCTCCCGGCCCTCGAGTGCCTTGTTCAATTCCGTGGTGATGGTCTTGAGCTGGGCCACCCCGCCACCGTTGAGCAGCGCCGACAGCGCCGACAGCACCTCTTCGATCTCCGGGTTGCGGCCGCTGCGGGACAGCGGGATCCGGTCGCCGTCGGCGAGCCTGCCGGCCGGCGAGGTGCCGGTTGGGGCGGACAGCGCCACGTACTTCTCGCCCAGCATGCTTGTCTGCCGCAGTTCGGCGATCGCGTTCCCGGGCAGCTTCACCGAGTCGGCGACCCGCAGCCGGACCCGGGCGTGCCAGCCGACCAGCTCCACCTTCTCGACGCTGCCCACCGTGACGTTGTTGACCTTCACGGCCGACTGCGGCACCAGATCGAGGACGTCCCTGAACTCGACCGTGACCCGGTAGGCGTTGCCGTCGGCGGCTGCGCCCCCAGGCAGTTGGACGTCGTACAGGCCGTTGAACTCGCAGCCGGTGAGCAGCACCGAACCGACAGCCGCCCACGCGGCCACCACGGTCTTGCGCCGTACGCTCATGCTCGGGCCTCCAGGATTCCGCCGAGCGTCCTGTCGACCGAACCCGTGCCCGACACCGGCTTGGCCGACGGCAGTTCCGGCAGGGAGTCGAACAGCTTCGTCAGTTCTCCGCAGTCGGGGTTCTTCCCTCCGGCGTCTCCGGTCGTCTTGAGCAGGGAGCACAGCAGCGCGGCCGGGTCCTGCGGGGTGTCCGGATTGTTGCGGGTGTCCAGGGTGCCGGAGGACGGGTTGTAGGCGTTCTGCAGATTCGAAATGCCGGTGGGTGCGACCTCCATCAGCTCCGCGAGCGCGGCGCGCTGGGTGACCAGCACCTTGGTGACCTTGCTGAGGCCCTTCACATCCGCTGTCAGCGCCTTCTTGTTCTTCTTCACGAAGTCGGCCACGTCCGCGAGTGCCGGCCCCAGATTCCGCAGCGCGGCCGCGAGGTCCTTGCGTTCCCCGGAGAGCTGGTCGGCCACCTTGGCGAGGCTGTCGTTGAACGACCGGACACTGGTGTCGTCGGACGCCAGCGCGGCGGTGAACACCTGCAGATTCCGGATGGTGCCGAACAGGTCCTTCCGGCCGTCGGACAGTGTGGTGACCGCCAGCGACAGGTCCTCGACCGTCTGGTTCAGCTGCTGACCCTGGCCCTGGAGGTTGTCCGCGCTCACGCCGAGCAGCCGGGCCAGTGAACCGTCCGCGTTCGCGCCGCGCGGGCCGAATGCCTCGGCCGTCGTATGCAGGCTGTCGAAGATACGGTCCAGTTCGACCGGCACGGCCGTGCGGCTCTCGGGGATGACAGCGCCGTCGCGCATGGCCGGCCCCTTCCGGTACACCGGGAGCAGCTGGACGTAACGGTCGCTGACGACCGAGGAGTTGATGATGGCCGCCTGGGCATCCGCCGGGATCCTGCGCCCGGACTCGTACTCCAGCTCCACCCGCACCCGCTTCCCCTCCGGCGTGATCTTCTTGACCTCGCCGATACGGACACCGAGCACCCGTACGTCCGAGCCGGGATAGATGCCGACGGTGCGCGGGAAGTACGCCGTGACACGGACCGGCGACGATCGTGGCCAGAGCACGACCGCCGTGCCGGCGACGAGTGCCAGCGCGACGCCGAGCGCCACGCAGCGCGCAAGACGCCCCTTCGGCACGAGCCCCTTCGGCACGAGCCTCTTCGGCACGAGCCTCTTCGGCAGGAAGCGCCCCTTCGGCAGGAAGCGGCCGTTCATCGTGAGCCTCCAGTCCGCGGAGCCACCGGAGTGGGTGCGACCAGGTTCTGGATGTAGCTGTCGAACCAACGGCCGTTGCCGAGGGTGTTCGTGAAGACGCGCACATAGGGAGCGAGCAGCTTGACGCTCCGGTCGAGGCTCGCCTGATTGCGTTCGAGCATGGTGACCACCGAGTTCAGGCCCTTGAGCGCCGGGCCGATCTCCTTGCGGTTGTCCGCGACCAGGCCGGAGAGCTGGATACCGAGCGCGGCCGAGCTCTTGAGCAGCGAGTGGATCGCCACCCGCCGCCTGGAGATCTCCTTGAACAGCTTGTCGCCGTCCTTGATCAGAACGCCGAGGTCGCCGGAGCGGTCGGAGAGCACTCCGGTGACTCCGTTGGCGTGGTCGAGGAGTTCACGCAGGGCCTGGTCGCGCGAGGCCACCGTCCGGGAGATCTTCGAGAGACCTTTGACGGACGCCCGGACCTCGGAGGGCGAGTCCTCGAAGGTGGTGGAGATGGTGTCCAGGGCGGTCGCCAGCCGGGCCGTGTCGACCTTCTCCGTGGTCGTCGTCAGATCGCTGAATGCGGCCACGACGTCGTACGCCGGTACCGTCCGGTTCAGCGGGATCTCGCTGCCCGGCCGCAGTTGGCCCGTCCCCTTCGGCTGCAGTGCGAGGTACTTCGCGCCCAGGATCGTCTTGATCCGGATGGCCGCTCCGGTCCTGGTGCCGAATTCCGGGTCGCCCTTGACCCGGAAGGTCACCTTCACATGGTCGCCGTCCAGATCGACCTCGTCGACCTTGCCGACCTTGACCCCGGCGATCCTCACCTCGTCGCCGGGCTTGAGCCCGCCCGCTTCGGAGAAGGCCGCGGTGTACGTGTCACCGTTGCCGATCACCGGGAGGCTGTCGGCATTGAACGCGGCCGCGGCCAGCAGCGCGAGCGTGGCGACACCGACGGCCCCGATCACCACGGGATTGCGCTCACGGAAGGGAATCATGAGCACCTCGCCCGGGCGACGTGAAGCTCTGGAGTGATGACCTGCCTCGTCTTCGGCAGCACGATCCGGCCGTCGAAGTCACAGAGGTAGAAGTTGAACCAGGAGCCGTACGAGGCCGTCCCTGTCAGCTTGTTGAGCTTGCTCGGCAGCCGCTTCAGCACGCCCTCCACGGTCTTCTCGTTGTCGTTCAGCGTTCCGGTGAGGTCTCTCAGCCCGGCGATGTCGTCCCGCAACGGCGGACGGGCGTCCTCGAGCAGCCCTGAGGTGGCGTCGGTCAGGGCACCGATGTTCACCAGCGATTCGCCGATGGGCTTGCGGTCGGCGGACAGCCCGGATATCACCCGCTGCAACTGCTTGAGCAGGGCGGAAAAGCGGGCGCCGCGCTTGTCCACGGTCTTCAGCACCTCGTTGAGGTTGTCGATCACGGACCCGATCAGCTTGTCGCGGCCGGCGAGTGTGGTGGTCAGCGACGCCGTGTGGGCGAGCAGGCTGTTGACCGTCCCGCCCTCGCCCTGCAGGGTCTTGATGATCTCGGTGGCGAGCTGGTTGACGTCCTTCGGGCTCAGTGCCGCGAACAGCGGCTTGAAACCGCCGAGCAGCGCATTGAGATCGAGTGCGGGCTGGGTCCTGGACAGCGGGATCCGGCCGCCGGGCTTCAGCCGCGCACCGCTGCCGGCACCTTCCGTCAGCGCGATGTACCGCTGCCCCACCAGGCTCCGGTAGCGGATGACGGCGCCCGTGGTGGTGAGCAGCGGGCGGTCGTCGGTGACGCTGAAGGTCACCTCGGCCAGCGTCCGGTCCTTGATCTTCACCTCCTGGACCTCACCGACCCGCACTCCGGCCACCCTGATGTCGTCGCCCTCCTCCAGGCTGGTGACATCGCTGAAGACCGCGCGGTACGTGTGCTCGGGGGCGAAGGAGATATTGACGATCGTCGCCGCGAGCAGCGTCGTCGCCAGTACGGTCACCACGGCGAAGAGAATGAACTTGACCAGCGGTGCAGCGGTGTCTGTGGCTCGGCTCACCTTCATGCGACACTCACCGCCGTTCCGCGTGCCATCGGGCCGAACAGCAGCGTGGCGACCGCCGGCACCCGGTCGGCGGGAACGCCCATGACCGGGGCCACCAGCGAGCCGATGGCCCGCTGCTCGGCCTCCGTGGCGGACACATTGGCCCCGCCGGGCAGTGCACCGCCCGAGTGCGTCCCCGACGTACCGTCATTGAGCTTGACGTCCGGTGCGGGCACTTGGGGGTGGGGCAGACCTCTGCAATCGGGTCCTGAGCGCTCTGCATAGCGCGGTTCCTCGCCGGGTCGGTACGCGGATCGTGGGCGGACGAATTCGAGCGTGATGCGCATCTCCCCGCCCCTGAAGGCCTTCTCCGATGCGGCCTCCTGCCGCACCAGGCCGTCGAGGAGACAGGGGTACTCCGGCGCGTAGCGGGCGAACAGCGCCAGCGTGGGGCGGGATACGCGGCCGAGAGTGATCAGCCGGTTGCCGTTCTCGTCGAGGAAAGCGTCGGCGGTACCGGCGGTGGTGGCGGTCGCCGTGAGCGCCGAGGCCAGTTGGTCCTGCTTCTCGACGAGGGTGCGGCTCGTGGTGACGGAGTTCCGCAGGACGCGCATCAGATCGGGCGCCGCGTCGCCGTACACCTCGGCCACATCGGCGAACCGTGAGATGTCTTCCTTGAGGGACGGCATATGCGGATTGAGCTTGCTCAGATAGCCCTCCAGACGGCTGAGGTTGGCGCCGATCCGGTCGCCCCGCCCTTCGAGAGCGGTGGAGAACGCGGAGAGCGTGGCGTTGAGATCCGCCGGCCGCACGGTCCGCAGCAGTGGCAGCAGATCGTTCAGCAGCTGCTGCACCTCGATACCGGCCTTGGTGCGGTCCTGCGTGATGACGTCCCCGGCGCGGATGTGCCGGGCCGAGGACCCCTGGGGCGGCATCAGATCGACGAACTTCTCGCCGAACAGCGTCTTGGGCAGCAGCCGGGCCTGCACATCGGCCGGGATACGGGAGACGTGCTCCGGCTTGAGCGCGATGTCGAGCGTCGCCTTCTCACCGTCGGCCCGCACCTCCCGCACCTCGCCGACCAGCAGTCCGCGCAGTTTGACGTCGGCCCGTGGATCCAGCTGGTTGCCCAGGGTGTCGGCCTCCAGAGTGATCCGTACGACGGAGGTGAACGCCTGCTGATAGACGGCGACGGACAGCGACAGCAGGAGCGCGATGACGGCGATGAAGACGATGCCGTACAGCCGCAGTCGCGCGCCGCGCGTCGGGACGAGTCCTGGAATGCGCATCGGCACTACCCCGCAATCCGTACGGTCGTGTTGGCGCCCCAGATCGCCAGACTGAGGAAGAAGTCCAGAAGGTTGATGGCGACGATGGACGTCCGCACGGCACGGCCGACCGCGACCCCGACGCCTGCCGGGCCGCCGCTCGCGTAGTAGCCGTAGTAGCAGTGCACCAGGATGATCACGACGGCGAAGACGATCACCTTGCCGAAGGACCACAGCACGTCGACCGGCGGCAGATACTGCTGGAAGTAGTGGTCGTACGTGCCCGCGGACTGGCCGTAGTAGCCGGTGGTGATGGTGCGTGCGGCGAAGTACGAGGACAGCAGCCCGATCACGTACAGCGGGATGACGGCGACGAAACCGGCGATCATCCGGGTGGTCACCAGGAACGGCAGCGAGGGAACGCCCATCACTTCGAGGGCATCGGTCTCCTCGCTGATCCGCATCGCGCCGAGCTGTGCGGTGAACCCGGCCCCGACCGTCGCGGACAGGGCGAGGCCGGCCACCAGCGGGGCGATCTCTCGGGTGTTGAAGTACGCCGACAGGAACGCCACGAAGTTGGAGGTGCCCAGCTGGTTGAGCGCCGCGTACCCCTGCAGGCCGACCTCGGTGCCGGTGAAGAAGGACAGGAAGGCGATGACGCCGACGGTGCCGCCGACCACGGCCAGCGCGCCGCGGCCGAAGCTCACTTCGGCCAGCAGACGCAGGATCTCCTTCTTGTAGCGGCGCAGGGTGCGGCCGGTCCAGGCCAGCGAGCGCCCGTAGAAGGACAGTTGGGTGCCGAGCTCCTCCAGGGAGCGGAGTGGAAGCCCCACGAATCGACTGATGAGCGCCACGGTCAGCCCCTCTGCGGAACGATTTGGAAGTACACCGCGGTCATCACGAAGTTCGTCACGAAGAGCAACATGAAGGTGATCACCACCGACTGGTTCACCGCGTCGCCGACGCCCTTCGGGCCGCCCTTGGCGGTCAGGCCCTTGTACGAGGCGACGATGGCGGCGATGGCGCCGAACACCAGGGCCTTCAGCTCGGCCGCCCACAGATCCGACAGCTGGGCGAGGGTGGTGAAGGAGGCGAGATACGCACCCGGCGTGCCGTTCTGCAGGATGACGTTGAAGAAGTAGCCGCCGGCCACACCGACGACCGACACCAGTCCGTTGAGCAGCACCGCCACCACCATCGAGGCCAGCACCCTCGGCACGACCAGTCGGTGGATCGGGTCGATGCCCAGCACCTGCATCGCGTCGATCTCCTCGCGGATCTTGCGCGCCCCGAGGTCCGCGCAGATCGCCGTGCCTCCTGCCCCCGCGATCAGCAGTGCGGTGACGATCGGTGAGGCCTCCCGCAGTACCGCGAGCACCGAAGCCGCGCCCGAGAACGACTGGGCGCCGAGCTGCCGGGTCAGGCTGCCGATCTGCAGGGCGATGACCGCCCCGAAGGGGATGGAGACCAGCGCGGTGGGCAGGATCGTGACGCTCGCGATGAACCAGGCCTGCTGGATGAACTCGCGTATCTGGAACGGGCGCCTGGCCAGGGTCCGTACGACATCCAGGCCCATCGCGAACAGGCTGCCCGTATGCCTGAGGGCTCCGGTGGGGGACAGGCTCATGCGCCGGCCGCCTTCCCGCGCACCGCGGCCCGCACCTGCCGCAGCGACTCCCGTTCGGCGATCGCCTCCCAGCGAGGCGGCCGGGTGATCCCCGCAGTGGGCAGCAGACGCGGCGTCAGGTCCGGTATGCCCGGCGGAGTGGGATCCGCGCCCGCGCCGAGCTGCGCCAGCTCCTGCTCGACCTGGGCCGCGTCCTTCTCCTCGGCCATCCCGATCGGACCCTGCATCCGGCCGTTGAGGAACTGCCGTACGACCGGTTCCTCACTGGTCAGCAGCTTCTCCCGGGGGCCGAACATCACCAGCTCACGTCGGAAGAGGAGCCCGATGTTGTCCGGCACCTGCCGCGCCGACGCGATGTCGTGGGTCACGATCAGAAAGGTCGCGTCGATCTGCGCGTTGAGGTCGACGATCAGCTGGTTGAGATAGGCCACCCGCACCGGGTCGAGCCCCGAGTCCGGCTCGTCGAAAAGGATGATCTCCGGATCGAGTACCAGGGCGCGCGCGAGACCGGCTCGCTTGCGCATACCGCCGGATATCTCGCCGGGCAGCTTCTCCTCGGCGCCGATCAGTCCGACCATGTCCATCTTCTCGAGCACGATCCGTCTGATCTCGCTCTCCGGCTTGCGGGTGTGCTCACGCAGCGGGAACGCGATGTTGTCGTACAGGTTCATCGAGCCGAACAGCGCACCGTCCTGGAACAGCACCCCGAACAGCTTCCGCACCTCGTACAGGTCGTGCTCGCGCAGGGCGGTGATGTCCGTGCCTGCGATCCGGATCGACCCGCGTTCGGGCCGCAGCAGCCCGACGAGCGTCTTCAGGAACACCGATTTGCCCGTGCCCGAAGGGCCGAGCATCACCGAGATCTCCCCGGCGGGCAGCGTCAGTGAAACGTCCTGCCAGATGACCTGGTGGCCGAAGGACTTGGTCAGCCCTTCCACACAGATCTCGACACCCATCCGGTTCACCCTTCAGCCGTGGAGCGGTCCGACATCTGCTCTACGGGGAGGGCGGGCCCGTCCGTCGCGACGAGGCGAAGATTTTTTTACGGGCCTGGAATCAGGGCGGAATCAGGGTGGAACAGGAGATGCACGCTGGTGTGCTAGGGCTTCGGGAGCACCTGCGGCACCGACGTTCTCGCCTCCGGCGCATCCGTGGGGACCGGTTGCTTCGGCAGGGGCGCCGACGGCTCGCCCGACGCCGCGGACAGGTCGGGCACGGCCGGCAGATCCGGTACGGCGGGAAGGTCCGGCGCGGAGGCGAGGTCGGGCACGCCGGTGAGGTCCGGGACGGGGACCTTCGGCAGGGGCGACACATCCGGAATGTCGGGCGTGGGCAGCGGCAGTTCCGGCAGCGCGGGCAGCGCGGGCACAGTGAGCCCCGGGCCGCCGTATCGCTGTGTCCCGGCCGGCCCGGCACCCTGGCCCGCGTCCGTGCGGCTGCCGGGGGCCGGCGTCACGCCACCCGCCGCCGGTGACCGCACAGACGCGGACTCCGAGACGGCGGGGATCGTCGGGCGCGATCGGTGCGGCCCGTCCCCGTCGTGGGCGTACGGCAGGATCAGGCCGGCGACCGCCAGCGTCGCCGCGGTCGAAGCCACCGCCACCGCCTGCGCGTTCCCGCCCCGTGGGCGGCCACGGCCGATCAGCCACAGCGCAAGACCCAGCGTGGCGGCCAGCGAATTGCGCAGCGTCCGGCGGGCCCGTGCCAGCAGCGACTCGACGGTCCGGTAGCTCAGCCCCATCTTCACGGCGACCTGGCCGACGTCCAGATCCTCCGACTTCAGCCACAGGGCCTCGGCCTGGCGGGCGGGCAGCTCACCGCTCCGGCGCGCCAGCCACTTTGCCTCGGCCCGGTCGCAGACCGCCTCCTCGACCGGCACCGGGACCGGGGTGAGCAGCGTGGGGCTGCTGCGCACCTCGGTCTCGCGGTTGACCTGCCGGTACCGGTCCACGCACAGCCGCATCGTCACTGTCGTCAGCCACGCGCCCAGCCGTTCGTCGTCCAGATCCGGGTGCTCCGCGGCGCGCAGCATCGCCTCGTGCACGGCGTCCTCGGCGTCCTCCAGGCTCATGGATCTGCGGCGGGCCACTTTGAGCAGTTGCTCACGGTGGCTCCACGCGCGCTGCCACCGGTTGTGGGCCGCGTTCGTATCCATCGTCATGAGGGCCCCTTCGCACTCACCCCGGCCGGGCAGGCGCAGGCCCGGCGCGGGGGAGATTACCGCCCGGTATCCGGGCTTGTGGAGGGGGAGGCGCGCATCGAGTCCTTTCCGTTGCTGGTCAACGCGCCGACGCCGGGCAGCCCGGCGACGGGACTCGGGACCGGAAGGAGCGGCGCTGCAGGCTCCGCGCCGCCGCCCGCACTCTTGGAGGGAGAGGGCGAAGGGGCGGGCGTGGGGGAGGACTTGGGCTCGCCGTCATGACCTGCCGGGCGGGCGGTAGCCGCGGAGGACACCCGCGGCCGAGGCGTGTCCGACGGCTTCGGCTCGGGGTGAACGGCCGGTCCGGAGCCGTGGTCCGGCACGACCCGGTGACCTTCGAGGTAGTACGCGAACCAGGCCCTGACCGTACGCAGATACGCAGTGGAGTGGTTGTAGCCCAGGATCGCGCGGTCCAGGTCCGCCGCCTCGGAGAGGTCCCGCCCGCCGGCGCAGAGATAGCGCCCCGCAGCGAGCGCCGCGTCGTAGACGTTGCCCGGATCGCGGTGTCCGTCGCCGTTGCCGTCGGAACCCCAGACGGCCCAGGTCGACGGGATGAACTGCATCGGGCCGACAGCACGGTCGTACACGGCGTCCCCGTCGTACACCCCTCCGTCGGTGTCCCCGATGGCGGCGAACCCGTTGCCGTCCAGCCGCGGGCCGAGGATGGGTGTGAGTGTCGTGCCGTCCGCGGTCACCCGGCCGCCGCGCGCCTGCCCGGACTCGACCTGGCCGATCGCGGCAAGCAGCTGCCAGCGCAGCCGGCAGCCCGGCCTGCTGTCCGCGAGCTCCTTCTCGGCCTGTCGGTACGCGGCCAGAACGGTGGCCGGCAGCACGCCGCCGACTGCTGCTCCGGAGCGCTCCGCGGCCTCCGCGCCGTCGGAGCCGCCTGCCGTTCCGCGCGCCCTCAGCGGCGGAAACTCGGTGCGGTACGGGGTGTCGCCGGAGACGCTCGGCCCCGGGGAGACCGGGTGAGTCGTCGCCGGGGCCGCGGCGTGTGCCGCCGGTCCCGGGGCCTGCGAGGCGGTCAGTGCCGCCATGGCCGCCGTAACGACCGCTGTCGCCTTGACACCTTTGCGCTTGCGCCCTGTCATGATGCAGACCCCTCCCAGTGCCGCTGTCGCGCGGCGTTTCTTCACCTGCTCTACGCGGCACCGGCGCAGGTCCGTCGCACGGAGTCGTACTTTTTCCGTGCCGGGAGGGCCGACGACGGCGCGAAAGCGCGCGGCTAACGTGGGGGCATGGTGCGACTGAGAGTGGAGTTCACGACCGAGCCGTTCGACCTGGACGAGCCGCCGGCGCACGCCCTGGCCGTCCGCGAGGTCGTCCAGGGCGCGGATCTGGACAAGGTGGACGTCGGCCCGTTCGGCAATACGGCCGAGGGCGGCGCCGATGAGGTGCTGAGCGCGGTCGACGCGCTGCTGCGCAGGGCCCTGGACGCCGGGGCCACCCGGGTTTCGCTGCAGGTCAATGTGGTGGAGGGCGAGGAATGACCGGGCCCGCCGACCACGCACTCGCGCAGGCGGTCAAGCCGCTGGTGGACGCCATGGGCGGAGAGCTGCTCGCACCCGCTGAGGCCCGCGAGGACGACGTCATACTCAGCTGGGAGGGCGAGGAGGTCCTCGCCGTACGCCTCCCGCAGCTCGCGGACTCCCTCGACCACATCCTGGCGGCGATGGAGCGCAGGCACGGCATGCCCCTGTCCGAGCTGGATCGCAAGACCAAACAGCTGGTCGTACGGACCCTGGAGGCGCGCGGCGCGTTCTCCGTACGACACGGTGTGGAGACGGTGGCCGGGGCCCTCGGGGTCAGCCGCTTCACCGTATACAACTACCTGAACAGGGAGAACGCCGCGAAGAACGGCTGAGAACCCACCGTCGCGAGCCGCCGTTCGGATGTCCGGGCGGCGGCCTTTGCGTTGCCGAGTTTTCAACAAAGTGTTGACGTTGTGTTGCCGGAGGGCGTTAGCTATCCGCAGCCCGTCCAACGCACAGCGAGAAACAGCCACGGAGGCTCGCGTGACTTCGAGTCCACAGCGCTTGCCGGGGGAGGCCCCCGATCCCCCGGCGGGACTCACCCGGTTCAACACCGCACAGGACAGCGCGGCCCTGGCCGCACTGCACGAGGTGTGCGCCAGTTCGGCGTGGGGGAGCAAGCTGCTCGCCCAGCGCCCGTACGCCACCGTGGAAGCCCTCTTCGACGCCGGCGACGCCGCCATGGCCGAGCTGAGCGCCGATGATCTGGCCGAGGCGATGGCGGGGCACCCGCCGATCGGCCGGCCGAAGCCCGGGGACCCGACCTCATCCCGCGAGCAGCGTGGGATGGCCGGCGCCTCCGAGGAGCTCAAGGCCGAAATGCTCGAGCGGAACCTGGCCTACCAGGACAGGTTCGGCCATGTCTTTCTGATCTGCGCCACCGGCGCGACCGGTGAGCAGATGCTCGAGGCGCTCAGGACCCGGATCGGCAACTCGCCCGAGCAGGAGCGGGAAATTGTCCGCACCGAGCTGGGCAAGATCAACCGTATCCGGCTGGCCCGCCTCGCAGAAGAAGGAGAATGACGTCTTGAGCACCGAGACCACCGCGTCGGTGTCCACGCACATCCTGGACACCAGCATCGGACGCCCCGCCGAGGGTGTCGCCATCTCGCTCGCGGCCCGCAGCGGCTTCGACGCGGAGTGGGTCGCGCTCGGCGGCTCGAAGACCGACGCGGACGGGCGCTGCAAGGACCTGCCGGCGCTGCCGGAAGGGACGACCCATGTACGTCTCGACTTCGAGACCGAGGCGTACTTCTCAGACAAGCACAGTGCCAACCAGCAAGCCGAGGCGCAGCAGGACGCCCCCCGCGTAAGGGACAGCGGTGCGTTCTTCCCGGAGGTGGCGATCACTTTCGCCGTCGAGCCGGGCGAGCACTACCACGTACCGCTGCTGCTCAACCCGTTCGGCTACTCCGTTTACCGAGGGAGCTAGCAGACATGCCCACGATTCTCGGCCAGAACCAGTACGGCAAAGCAGAGAACCGCGTCGTCAAGATCACGCGGGACGGCGACACCCACCACATCAAGGACCTGAACGTCTCCGTCGCCCTCTCCGGCGACATGGACGACGTCCACTACTCCGGCTCCAACGCCAACGTCCTGCCGACCGACACCACCAAGAACACGGTGTACGCGTTCGCCAAGGAGCACGGCATCGAGTCGGCCGAGCAGTTCGGCATCCACCTGGCCCGTCACTTCGTGACCAGTCAGGAGCCCATCCACCGGGCGCGCATCCGCATCGAGGAGTACTCCTGGGAGCGGATCGCCACCTCCGACGCCAACTCCAGGTTCATCGGCTCGGACGAGGTCCGGCACTCCTTCGTCCGCAAGGGCCAGGAGCTGCGCACCAGCCAGATCACCTTCGACGGTGAGAACTGGGAGATCATCTCCGGTCTCAAGGACCTCACGGTCATGAACTCCACCAGTTCGGAGTTCTGGGGCTATGTAAAGGACAAGTACACGACGCTCAAGGAGGCGTACGACCGCATCCTGTGCACCGATGTCTCCGCCGCCTGGCGCTACAACTGGACCAGCGACGAAGACCGGATGCCCAACTGGGAGAAGTCGTACGAGCAGGCCAAGAAGCACATCCTGCAGGCCTTCGCCGAGACGTACTCCCTCTCGCTCCAGCAGACCCTGTACCAAATGGGTTCGCGGGTCATCAACAGCCGCAGTGAGATCGACGAGATCCGCTTCTCGCTGCCGAACAACCACCACTTCCTGGTCGACCTCGAGCCCTTCGGGCTCAAGAACGACAATGAGGTGTACTTCGCGGCCGACCGCCCGTACGGCCTGATCGAGGCCACCATCCTGCGGGACGGCATCGAGCCGCGGATCCCGGTCGACATGACCAACCTTTAGGAGTTCTGCGGTACCCCCGACGTTTGCGCCGGCGTCAGTCCCAGGGGGAGAGCGGGGGCATCTGCGCAACAACAGAACCCCGGACCCGGTCGTCACCCCGCTCGCCCCCCGGGTCCGTTCAATCAACTGGGAAGAACGAGGACCCGCCATGGCGGCTTCGCGCATCGTCATCGAGAACTGTTCCATCGCGACCGTGGACGCGAACGACACCGAGTACGCCTCCGGCCACATCGTCGTCGCGGACAACCGGATCGAGTCGGTCGGAGCGGGCAAGGCCCCCGCCGACCTGGAGAACGTGGTCCGCCGTATCGACGGCACCGGCCATCTCGCCACCCCCGGCCTGATCAACACGCACCACCACTTCTACCAGTGGATCACCCGCGGTCTGGCCACCGACCACAACCTCTTCGACTGGCTGGTCGCGCTCTACCCGACGTGGGCGCGCATCGACGAGCCGATGGTCCGCGCCGCCGCGCAGGGCTCCCTCGCGATGATGGCCCGCGGCGGTGTCACCACCGCGATGGACCACCACTATGTCTACCCGCAGGGCTCCGGCGACCTGTCCGGCGCGATCATCGGCGCCGCTTCGGACATGGGTGTCCGGTTCACCCTCGCCCGTGGCTCCATGGACCGCGGCAAGTCGGACGGCGGCCTGCCGCCGGACTTCGCCGTCGAGTCCCTCGAGGGCGCGCTGGCCGCCACCGAGGCCACCATCGACAAGCACCACAACGCCTCCTTCGACGCGATGACGCAGATCGCCGTCGCGCCGTGCTCCCCCTTCTCCGTCTCCACCGAACTGCTCGGGCAGGGCGCCGAGCTGGCCCGCCGCAAGGGCGTTCGGCTGCACACCCACGGCTCGGAGACCGTCGAGGAGGAGGAGTTCTGCAAGGAGCTCTTCGGGATGGGCCCGACCGACTACTTCGAGTCGACCGGCTGGCTCGGCCCGGACGTGTGGATGGCGCACTGCGTCCACATGAACGACTCGGACATCGCCGCCTTCGCCCGTACGGGCACCGGCGTCGCGCACTGCCCGTCGTCCAACGCCCGCCTCGCCGCCGGTATCGCCCGGGTCCCCGACATGCTGAAGGCCGGCGTCCCGGTCGGCCTCGGCGTCGACGGCACCGCCTCCAACGAGTCGGGCGAGCTGCACACCGAGCTGCGCAACGCGCTCCTCATCAACCGCCTCGGAGCCCACCGCGAAGCCGCTCTGAACGCGCGGCAGGCGCTGCGCCTCGGTACGTACGGCGGCGCCCAGGTTCTCGGCCGCGCCGACCAGATCGGCTCCATAGAGGCCGGCAAGCTCGCCGACCTGGTGCTGTGGAAGCTGGACACACTCGCCCACTCCTCCATCGCCGACCCGGTGATCGCTCTCGTCTTCGGCGCGGCCGCTCCCGTCTCGCTCTCCCTCGTCAACGGCAAGACCGTCGTCGAGGACAACCACCTGACCACGGTGGACGAGGACGCCATCGCCCGCTCCGCGCGGGACGAGGCACAGCGCCTGGCGCGGATCGCCGCCCAGGACTGACCCGAAGGAAGTCCGGTCGAGGGGGACGGCCCTCGACCGGCGGCCGTGGACCCGAGCGGGGTCCATGGCAGCCGTGACCGGGAGGTGCGGCACCGCCCATCGGTGCCGCACCTCCCGGGACGGTGACTCGTGTCTTCACACCCCAGAAGCCCGCGCTCGCCGCTGCACCATTCGCACCACCTCCCTGACACCCGCGTCACCGCCGACGTGTACCCGACCGGAGGAACCACCCGTGGTCGCACAGCCCAGGTTTCCGAAAGATGCAGTCGCAGAAGATGCAGTCGCGGCACCGGAGCAGAAGCATCCGGTCGATGAGACGCTGCCTCCTCTGAAAATGTTCACCAGCGGGCTGCAGCATGTGGCCGCGATGTACGCGGGCGTGGTGGCCCCGCCCATGATCGTGGGGCCCGCCGTGGGCCTCAGCGCCGAGGAGACAGCCTTCCTGATGGGGGCGAGCCTCTTCACCGCAGGCATAGCCACCCTTCTGCAGACGCTCGGCTTCTGGAAGGTCGGAGCGCGGCTCCCGTTCGTCAACGGAGTCTCGTTCGCCGGTGTGACCCCGATGATCGCCATCGGGAAGGACCGCGGAGCCGACGGCATCACCGTCATCTTCGGCGCGATCATCGTCGCCAGCGTGCTGGGCTTCGTCCTCACTCCGTACTTCTCGAAACTGGTCCGCTTCTTCCCGCCTGTCGTCACCGGCACCGTCATCACCCTGATCGGTGTCTCGCTGCTCCCCGTCGCCTTCAACTGGTCGCAGGGCGGCAACCCCACCGCCGACGGCTATGGCTCGATGAAGAACATCGGCATGGCGGCCCTCACCCTCGTGATCGTGCTCGCGCTGCGCAAACTGCTGCGCGGCTTCCTGCAGCAGATCGCCATCCTGCTCGGACTCGCCGCCGGCACACTCATCGCCATTCCGATGGGGATGACCAGCTTCGACGCCATCAAGAACGCCGATCCGGTCGGCTTCCCGACGCCGTTCCACTTCGGCGCACCGCAGTTCGAGATCGCGGCGATCGTCTCGATGTGCATCGTGATGCTGGTCTGTATGACCGAATCCACCGCCGATATGCTCGCACTCGGCAAGATCGTCGACCGGCCTGCGGACGAGCGGATCATCGAGGGCGGGCTGCGGGCCGACACCCTCGGCAGCGCCATCAGCCCGCTCTTCAACGGCTTCATGTGCAGCGCCTTCGCCCAGAACATCGGCCTGGTCGCGATGACGAAGGTGCGCAGCCGGTTCGTCGTCGCCGCGGGCGGCGGCATCCTGATCCTGCTGGGCCTCTGCCCGGTCGCCGCCTCCGTGATCGCGCTCGTTCCGTTGCCGGTCCTCGGCGGCGCGGGCATCGTGCTCTTCGGCTCGGTCGCCGCCAGCGGTATCCAGACGCTGGCCTCGGCCGCTCTGGAGAAGGGCGAGAACGCCCTGATCGTCGCGGCCTCCGTCGGTATCGGCCTGATCCCGATCGCCGCGCCGGACTTCTACCACGCCTTCCCGAAGGACGCGCTCGTCGTTCTCGACTCGGGCATCTCCACCGGATGCATCGTGGCGATCGTCCTCAACCTGGCCTTCAACCACCTGGGAAGGAAGGGGAGTTCGCAGGAGCCGGTGGACACCACGACTGGCTCTGAGCCCGTCACGGTCCACTGATCCATCTGCTGACCAGGCGGTCGGCCAAGCCTGACGGTGATCTCCTGAGTGGCGCCGGCGGTGCCGCCCGGATCTCCGAAGGTCGAAAGGGCCGGGTCCCGTTCGGGCCCCGGCCCTTCGCTCGGCGCTCAGTCGATGTGGAAGCTCTCGCCGTAGACCTTCCAGTCCAGCGGCGTGTTGAGGTTGAAGTTGTTCTTCCTGACGAAGACCCGCTGGGCCGTGTCGACCCGGCTGGTGTCCTCGTGCGCCTCCTCCTGCTTCATCGCCCAGACCCGGGCGTCGAGGAAGGCGTTCAGATAGGTCTTCTCGTCGCCGCCCTGCGCCGGCGGCTTGGCCTTGGCGAGAGCCTTCTTGCGGATGTTGCTGAAGCCGGTGCTGTCGCCACCGTCGCCGTGCATCACGATCGCGTCGTAGTAGATGAACTGGCCGAGGACACCGATACCGTCCTGCTTGCCGCGGTTGACCGAGGGGTTGAAGTAGACCCGGTCGCGCTCGTCGTTCTGGGCCTTCTTGAACTCCGAGTCCTGCGCCGCCTTCTTCCAGTCCTTGGTGAAGTTCGGGTCGAGACCGGCGTGTGAGTCGCTGCCATCGACCTGGCGCAGCGCGGGCAGGTACTTGGCCAGGACGTTCCCGGGCTTGCGGTCGGTGTAGAGCTCGACCAGATCCAGCATGTCGCCGGTGCCGGAACAGAAGCCGATGATGCCGGCGGTGTAGCCGCGGCCGTCGCCGATGTCCTCGATGTACTTGTACTGGGCCTTCCAGTCCAGCGAGGAGTTCTCCGCGCTGGACACGATCTGCATGGCGATCTCCTTCTTCGCCGGGTCGTCGAGCCCGATGGCGGCGGGGGCCGCGGTGGCGCCGACATGCTCGGCGGGCTCGTCGGAGGTGGCCGCGACGGCGGTGGCCGGCACGGCGAGGAGCGCCACGCCGAGCGCGATGCGGGGGAGGAACCTGAGCGGACGTGGGGCGCGTACGTGGGGGGTGGGCACCTTGCCTCCATAGGGAGTTCGTCGTTCCGGTGTTCTGTTAGGAAGCTTTCCTATCAGAGTGCGGAAGCGGCGTACACCCCTTCTGCGTGCGGGAGTTGGGGCCCGCCGCACCGACCTGCGCCTCAGTTGCCCGGGTTCAGTCGGTCCCGGTTCGGTTGCCGGGTTCGGTTGCCCCGGTTCGGTTGCCCGGGTTCAGTTGTCCCGGTCCAGCAGCTCCGCGCTGCTCGCCGGCTCCACGCGCGGCTGCCCGTTGATGCGGTGCCGCTCGATCGAGGAGCGGCGGTAGACCTCCTCGCGCACTCGTTGGATCTCACCGATCGGCCGGTGGTCCTCGCGCGTGCGCCAAGGGGTGATCGATGTACCGTCCGCGGCGGTCAGATTCTCCTCGCTGCCGATGTCCTGCCGCGGGATCGCGATCCGGCCGACGGTCACCCACGGCGAGAGCTGCTCGGGCCACTCCACCGAGGTGTTGTCCACCGGCATCCGCGTCAGATCGGTGTTGAGCTGAACCTGCAGCTCGAACTCGTGGTCGCGCTCACCGGCCTCCGCCACCAGCGTGTTGCGGAACGCCTCGCCGTCCGCCCGCACATCGACCGTGAGATGCGTGACGGGCGAGACGGGAACGGTCCGCACTTTCGCGATGTGGTCGCCGTACCGGAAGGCGCCCATGCTGTTGTACGTGTACGAGAGGAGGTTCTGCCGCGGGACCTGTGTGAAGGACAACATCGCGAACAGCTCGTCCCACAGCCACTCGTCCGAGGTCTCCAAGGTCCCCCGCCTGGTGAGGAATTCGCCCATCCATGACTTCCGCCGAGCCGGGTTCACCAGCGCGTCCGGCAGCTCGGCGAACAGCTCCTCGATGACCATGTAGTCGTACGCCGTATTGGCGAAGAAGACCCGGTTGTTGATCAGGTTGAGGTCGAAGGTCGTCGCCTCGGCCTCATCGGTGAGCAGCGAGTCGCCGGGCACCCCGAACATCTTGATTCCCATGCCGCAGGCCGCACCGAGCAGCGAGTCGGCCCGCAGATGCCCGAGCCCGTTGGAGTAGCGGACGACGGCGTCGTAGGTACCGGGCTCGGCGAAGATCCCCTGGGCGTACGGCCCCGGCAGCTCACCCACCGTGACGGTGGCCTTCACCAGTCCGTACGTCTTGCCGTGTGCCGTCCTGACCGCACGGCCCACGCCCTGCCGCTCGACGGACTTCCGGGTGCGCCGGGCGACGTTGCTGACGACCTCGTCCAGCTCCTGCTGGTAGGTGGGTCGCTCGACGGGGGTGTACGTCTCGTACCTGACGAAATCCATGGCGGGCCTCTCCTCTGTCGCGTGTCCTGAGAGAAAGATAGCCTGCAATTAAGTTGTGCACGATGTAACTGGTTGTGACAGTCGCCACGTCGAATCGCCGCGTGCTTCTGGTTCGCTTTTGGTTTGCTTCTGGCCGGCCGTGCTTCTGGTGGGCCGTGCCTCTGTCCGGGCTCAGCTCAGGCGGTCGACCAGCTGCCGCAGCTGGTCCCGCAGCCGGTCGGCCTCATCCGCGGTCAGCCCGTACCTCCGGCCCATCGCCGTCGGCACCCGCTCGGCCCGCTCCCGCAGCGCCTCGCCCCGCTCCGTCGCCGCCACCATGACCAGCCGTTCGTCGTCCGTCCGCCGCTCCCGCTGCAGCAGCCCGGCCGACTCCAGCCGCTTCAGCAGCGGCGACAGCGTGCCGTAGTCGAGGCCGAGTGCCGCGCCGAGCTCCTTCATCGGGACCTCGCCGCGCTCCCAGACGGCCAGCATCACCAGATACTGCGGATAGGTGAGCTCCAGCTCCGCCAGCACCGGCCGGTACGCCGCGGTCACCGCCCGGGAGGCGGAGTACAGCGCGAAGCACAGCTGGTCGTCGAGCACGGTTGAGCCTGTCCGGTTCTCACCCATGGCCCTATTCTGCGTCGATGCGGTAGCTGTCGCCGTACACCTTCCAGCGCAGCGGCGGCTCCAGGCCGAGCCTGCCCTCCCGTACGAAGACGCGCTGAGCCGTCTCGATGCGGCTGGTGTCCGTGTGTGAAGGCTCCCGTCGGATCGCCTCCACGCGCGCGTCCAGAAACGCGTTCAGATACGCCTTCTCGTCGCCGCCCCGCGCCGGCGGCTTCGCGGTGCGCAGGGCTTTCTCCCGCAGCGAGCGGAAGCCGACCGACCCCTTCGTGTCGCCCGACCCGTGCATCACATACGCGTCGAAATAGATGAACTGCCCAAGCGCGCCAAGACCGTCCCGCTCGGCCTGCCGCACCGAGGGCGTGAAGTACGCCCGGTCCCGCTCCGCGTCCTGCGCGGCCCGGAGAGCCGGGTCGGAGACGGCGGCGCGCGCCCACGCGTCGGTGAACGGACGGCCGAGGCCCTCGTGCGAATCGCTGCCACGGACCGCCCGGAGCGCGGGCAGGAACGGCGCCAGCGCATTGCCGGGCCGCGCCTTCGTATAGCGCTCGACGACCGCGAGCATGTCGCCGGTGCCGGAACAGAAGCCGATGATGCCGGCGGTGTAGCCGCGGCCGTCGCCGATGTCCTCGATGTACTTGTACTGGGCCTTCCAGTCCAGCGAGGAGTTCTCCGCGCTGGAGACGAGCCGCATCGCGATCTCCTTCTTCGCCGGATCGTCCAGCCCGGCGGCGGCCGGCTTCTCATCGGACCCCGCGCACCCGGCAAGCATCAGCAGCACCAGCGCGAGCAGCGCTCTGAACAAGGACTTCATGACGTTTCCCCCTCCCGGGGTCAGCGCCCCGGCCACGCCATGAGATTACTGAACAGCTCCGCCTGCTCGATCGCGTCGTCCAGAGCGTGGTGGGTGTGCCGCCGCTTGGAGAGCAGTCCGCGCGGCATGGTGCCCTTGGCGACGGCGCGCAGGGGGAGCCGCGCCTTGGTTGCGTACAACGTCTTCATGTCCAGACATCCGGAGTGCCCGAAGGGGCTCGCCCCGGTGAAGTGCATCAGATACCAGTACAGGAAGGTCCAGTCGTACGAAGCCGGGTAGCCGCACATCACCGGCTGAGCGCCCCCGCCCACCGTGTTGCTCACCTCGCGCACCCAGGCGCTGAACTCGGCCATCGCGGCGGCCGGTTCACTGCCCTCCGCGATCAGCCGGTCCCGGTCGAGCCCGCTGACCGCGAGGGCCTCGGGCACGAAGTCTTCGCTGATGGGCCGCAGTTCGCGGTAGAAGGTGTGCGCCTCGGGGTCGGTCGGCGTATAGCTCGCGGGGTCCTGGCGGCCGGCCACCGCCGCGCCGAAGCTGATCATCGAGTACGGGCCGGGGATCGGGCCGTCGGCCTCGATGTCGACGGAGATATAGAGGCTGGGCTTTACATGACGTGCCATGCCGCGAGCATCGCATCGGCGCTGCTCCCGGCACATCCGGATATTGGGTGCGGACTGCTCACACCCCGTCCGGCTCCGACGCCCGGGCGACGAACGGGCCCGGGCGATCCTGGCGCCTGAGGCGGCGGACGCCTCCTGCGCCCCACGGGCGGTCAGTCCCCCGGCTGCCAGTCGGGGCGGCGGCCGCTGAACCCGACAACCCGGTCGAGCAGCGGCGCGTTCTCGGGCACCTCCACGACGGGGCCGAACAGTCCGCCCCGGCCCGGGGCGTCGCCCGCCGGCTTCAGCACGCCGTACGACACCTCCAGGCTTGCCTCCCCGGGGGCGTACTCCTGCCCGGTCGCACGAGCCAGGTCCCAGCCGTGGATGACGAGTTCGTTCAGGGCGACCCGCCCGGCGATCGCGGCCGGGAAGGTGATGCCACCCGCCTGGGTGTCGCCGTCCCACGCCGTCGGCGCCGTCCAGGATTCCGCCAGTTCCTCCAGTCGCCGGGGAAGGACGGTGCGCCAGTCGTCGTCGAGGACGGGCAGCACGGACCCGGGGTCGGTGTTCGTCGAGGGCCCGAAGTCTTTCCGTGCGGCGTCCCGGAAGGCGGTGGACAGCCCGACGAGGTGGCCCAGCAGCTCCCGTACGGCGTACTGGGGACAAGGGGTCGGGTCATCGAGCCGGGCGTCGTCGACGCCGTCGATCAGCTGAGCCACGGCGCGGGCGGCGGGGTGGAGGTCGGGGGAGGAGGCCTGTGAAGTGGTGTCCATACAGTGCAGACGTTTCGGCCCGTCGAAAGTCATCGCTCCTTCGACCGAGTCATTCGTGGCCGGGTGCGGCCGGCGGCCGCCTTGCTGCTCCGGATCTACCATCATCCGCTCGAAATGTGTCGCGAGAGAGCACGGCTTCCCACCGCAATGGTGAGCGCGACGACGATCAGAATCGCCGCGACAGCGAATGTGATCCGCATACCGGTGGCAACGGCCTCGGGACGCGCCGTTGTGACGTCGGTCGACGCCGACGCGAACGCGAACACGGCGCCCATGACCGATGCGCCGGTGATGAGCCCGAGATTGCGCGACAGGTTGAGCATGCCGGAAGTGACGCCCCGCTGATCCGGGCGGATATCTGTCATGACGGCGGTGTTGTTGGCCGTCTGGAACACCCCATAGCCGACGGTGATGACCACGATGGGGGCGATGTAGCCGAAGATGCCGAGCGTCGCCGATGTCATGGACAGACTGAAGGAACCGGCCGCTATTCCGAGCAGCCCGACGGTGGTCATGCGGTGTACGCCAAAACGGTCGGCGATGCGACCGGCCGGCACCCCGGTCAGCGCAGTGACAAGCGGACCGACCGACAAGACGAGTCCGACAAGAGCCTCATCGAGCCCGAGCGTACGAGAGAGATAGAACGGCCCGACCACCAGCGTAGCCATCATCACCGTCGAGACGAGGGCGCTCATGGCGAGGCTCGCGCTCAGCGCTGGATCGCGGAACATCGCCAATCGGATCAAGGGTGATGACGCTCGCGCCTCGGCGCGCACAAAGAGGCCGACTCCGAAGGCAGCGGCCAACAGCAGAGCCATATTGAGCGAACCGAAACTGCCGCGCCCCATTGTCATGGCGAGTGCATAAGCCGCGAGCGTCAGAGCAAGCAGCAGTGTGCCCACATTGTCGAAGCCGGCCCGATCGGTCCTGGGCTCCCGCTGGTCAACGGGCAGGTAGCGGTGCGCGAGAAGAAGAGCCAGGATACCCAGCGGTGCGTTGACCAGGAAGATTGCCCGCCAACTGAGTCCGGAGATCAGAGCGCCGCCCAGCGATGGACCGAGAGCGGTGCCAATCGCGGACATCGTTCCGAGCAGCCCCATGGCGCTGCCGGTCTTTGCCTTCGGAACCGTCTCACCAACAAAGGCCATGGTGAGGGCCACCATGATGGCCGCTCCGAGGCCCTGCGCCGCCCGGGCTGCAATCAGCAGCCAGAGCGTGGGCGCGACGCCGCACAGGACCGAGGCCACCGTGAACAGCAAGATTCCGGCCAGTAGCAGCCGTCGGCGGCCGATGATGTCACCGAGCCGTCCGACGCTGACGATCAGCGTGGTGATGGCGAGGAGATAGGCGAGGACGATCCACTGGACTTCCTGGAAGGAGGCGGTGAACGCCTGTGCCAACGTCGGCAGGCCGACATTGGCGATGCTGGTGCCGAGCGAGGACAGCAACATGGACAGCGAAAGGCCGGCGAGGGCCCACCGAACCGAAGGCGTCCGCTCCGCACTTCTGGCTGCAGCCTCATCCTGTCCTGCACTGATTGGCTTCAACATGGACTCCGCTCTTTGGTGACTCCCGAAGCCCGGTCGTCAGGTGACGGCGGGCAGGGCAGCCGGACGTTGCCGGCAGGTGGTGGAAGCTGTGGCCCAAGGCTGAGATGTGGCCCAAGGCTGAGATGTGGCCCAAGGCTGAGGGGATGGCCGGAGGCTGAGGGGATGGCCGGAGGAGTCCGACCGGTTTCCCGGGACGCGGGTGTGCCGGGCAACGGTCATGACCCAATCCGAGGGCCCGCCGGACGCCATCGCCTTCCCCACCGGGTTCATTGCGCCCGACCCTCTGCGTGCGCAGGCCCGTTCCGGCCCGGATGCCGCCGCCCCCCCCGTGTCCGGCACGGTCACCGAGCCGAGCGCACGCCCGTGTAGACCGTGGTGGCGGAGAGAAGGAAGGCGTCGGGCCGCCGCAGGATGCCCTCCGGTGCCCGGGGATCGACCAGCACGTCGAGTGTCTTGCGGTCCTCCACGTCCAGGGACTCGCTCATCGTCTCCTGCAGCCGGGTCAGCTGGGTGTGCAGAAAGGCGCGGGCCGTCTCGCCCAGAGGCGCCGGCAGGTCGAGGAGGGAAGTGAAGCTGCCGACGCGGGTGAGCCCGGCGCGGCTGAGCATCGCGGGCCAGTCCTCGACCACGGTGGTGCTGCCGGGCAGCTCGGCGCGCATGATCTCGAACCAGTGCTCCAGGGCGGCGTCGAGCCGGGCCTGGAGGCCCGGCCTGCCGATGCCGATGTCGCGTGGGAGGAAGCGCATCGGCAGGCCGCCCTCTGCTACGGCGAGCAGGCCGCCCGGCCTCAGCACACCGACGAGCGCGTTCAACGCCCCCTGCTGATCGCCGAGATGGTGCACCGCCTTGCTGCTCCAGACCAGATCCGCCGTGCCGAGGCCGGCTTCCCCGCGCTCGTCACCGCCTTCCAGGCCCTCGGGCAGCTCCGCGTGCCGGACGGCCACCCTGCCGCCGAGACCGAGCCGCTCGGCGCGAGCCAGGGCGCGTTCCAGCAGCCCGGGCGTGCCGTCCACGGCGACCGCCTCGGCGTCCGCGAAGGCCTCGGCGAACACACAGGTCATCACGCCCGGCCCGCTGCCGATGTCGAGGATGCGCCGGACGTCCTTCTCCGGGGCGAGCAGTTCCCTCAGGCGGACCGCCGTCCGCCGGAGGACCGGGAGCTGCAGTTCGCCGCTGTTCTCCAGCTGGGTGGCCATGACCTCCCAGTCGATGTCGGTGTGGTGGTGTCCGTGTCCGGAATCGTTGTGTGGGCTCATGCCGAGGAGCGTGCAGCCGCCGGGTGGCGACGGCAACTCCTGTTGCCGATTCCGGGACAGCGGGGTGGAATGCCCGCATGGACAAACCACCGCCCTACCAAGCGGTCCTCGACGAAGTCGCCCCCCGGCTCAGACGGCTGCGCGCCAAGCGCGGCCTCACCCTGGCCGCGCTCTCCGAGGTGACCGGCATCTCCAAGAGCACCCTTTCCCGGCTGGAGTCGGGACAGCGCCGCCCGAGCCTGGAACTGCTGCTGCCGCTCGCCGGTGCGTACGACGTGCCCCTGGACGACCTGGTCGGCGCCCCCGAAGTGGGGGATCCCCGGGTACGGCTGACACCTCACCCCCTGCCGAGCGGCGGGACGTTCGTCCCCCTGACCCGGAGCCCGGGCCCCCTCCAGGCGTACAAGATGATCATCTCCGACCGGGGTGCCGAGCCGGATCTCCGTACGCACGAGGGCTACGAGTGGCTGTACGTGCTGGACGGCCGGCTACGGATCGTCCTCGCTGAGCACGATCTGGTCCTCGGCCCCGGCGAGGCCGCCGAGTTCGACACCCGGCTGCCCCACTGGTTCAGCAGCGCGGACGGGCGGCCCGTCGAGATCCTCAGCCTCTTCGGGAGACAGGGGGAGCGCATGCACGTCCGCGCGAAGCCCCGCGTATGACGGTGCGTGGGTTCACCGGGCCGGCGGTGGCACGGTCCGGACCGGTTGAATGTGGGCAGGCGTCCGAGGTTCGGGGAGGCGCCGGTCAGAGCACTAGAAAGATGTTTCCCGCACACTCGCCCGGTCCACGGGCTCTGTTGTCGCCGTGATCTCCGAGCGGTGCCGGTCGCCCGCGAAGGTCACCGTCAGGGTGTCGGGCGAGCTCTGTGTGGTGCTCGCCGTGAAGCCCTGGTTGGGCACCGCCGAGATGAGGCACACCCCGCCACTTCCGTAGCGCACGGTGACCGTCCCGCCCTGGGACGAAATGGTGTGCACACCCGAGCCCCCTTCCTCGCATCCCTGCACCTGGTTCGCCCCGGACGGTTCGTCCGGTGGGCGAAGGGTCTTCCGCGCCACGGGAGTCGGCGATGCTTTACGAGGCTTCTCGGTCTTCCTGGACGGCGCCGGAGCGGGCGCAGAGCTGCTCCGTGCGGGCGTGGGGCTCGGGGAGACGCTGGGGCGCGGTGTCGCCGAGGCGGCGAAGTCCGTTGGCGCGGACTGCGCGACCGGCGCGGTCGGTCTGGTCGATCCCACCACGAAGTGGACCGTGATGATGACGGCCGTGACACTGGCCGCCGTGCACGACAGCCAGATGAGCAGGTAGCGCAGATACCGGGACACGACACCATAGTGGCGGACCCGCTAACGTGCCTGCTCATGGCCTCCGTACTTGTCGTCGAGGACGACCCTGTGATCCGGGCCGCGCTGATCGAGGTGCTCACCGCGCACGGCTACGCGGTGAAGACCGCGCACCAGGGTTTCGAGGCGCTGCGCGAGATCACCCAGTCCCCGCCGGACATCGTGGTGCTCGACCTGGGGCTGCCCGATCTGGACGGCCTCGACGTGCTCCGTATGATCCGGGGTATCTCACGGCTGCCTGTACTGGTCGCCACGGCCCGGGACGACGACACGGAGATCATCAAGCTGCTCAACGCCGGAGCCGACGACTACATGGTCAAGCCCTTTTCGGGCGGCCAGCTCGCCGCCCGGCTCGCCGCGGTACTGCGGCGGTCCGTCCCGGCCGCGGACGACCGGGGCCGACAGCCGGTGCAGGTCGCGGAGCTCAGGATCGACCCGCTGGCCCGCACCGCGCATCTCGCCGACCGTGAGCTGTCGCTGACCCGGCGGGAGTTCGACCTGCTCGCCTACCTCGCGGCAAACGCCGACCAGGTGATATCCCGCAAACGCATACTCGCCGAGGTGTGGCAGCAGCCGTATCTGGAGGACCAGACGGTTGATGTCCACCTCTCCGCGCTGCGCAGGAAATTGGGTGAAAGACCTTCGGACCCCCGCTATCTGCACACCGTGCGCGGTATCGGGATCAAACTGGTCACCTCCTCATGAGACGTGCCCTCGCGGGGATCGCCCTGTCCGCGACGCTGATGGTCGCGCTGTCCTTCCTCATCCCGCTCGCCCTGCTCGTGCGCGAACAGGCGCGGGACCGGGTGACCACCGCCGCCGAACAGCGTGCCGCCGCTCTCTCGCCGGTCCTCGCCCTGACCACCCGGCCCGCCGATGTCCAGCAGGCGGTCTCGGGGCTGGGCTCGGACGACCGGCTCGCCGTACGGCTTCCCGACGGAGGACTCGTCGGCACGCTGCACGCACCGCCGGAGGCTCTGCAGCGTGCGGTCGCCCACCGGGAGACGTTGGCTCTGGACACCGCTCAGGGGTGGGTCTATCTCCAGCCGGTCGTCCTCGCCAAGGACCGCGTCGCGGTCGTCGAGGCCTATGTGCCGGGTGCGGATCTGACCCGGGGCGTGTGGGCCTCGTGGGGCGTCATGTCGCTGCTCGCGCTGGGCCTGGTGGGTGGCTCCGTATTGGTCGCCGACCGGCTGGGCGCCCGCGTGGTCCGCTCCTCCCGGAGCCTGTCGAGCGCCTCGCTGGCACTGGGGTCGGGGGACCTGGACGTACGGGTGGAACCCGACGGGCCACCGGAACTGAAGGAGGCCGGCGTTGCGTTCAACACCATGGCCGACCGAGTGGTGGAACTCCTCGCCATCGAACGGGAGATGGTCGCAGACCTCTCGCACCGGCTCAGGACGCCACTGACCGCCCTGTATCTGGAAGCGGACCTGATGGGCAGCTCACCCGGCGCCCGGCGGGTCACGGAAGCGGTCGCGCAGCTGGAGAGTGAACTCGACTCGATCATCACCGCGGCCCGCACTCCACTGGCCGCCGGACCGGCCACCGGGGCAGTACCGGCGAGGCCGTGCGACGTGACCGAAGTGGTCGCGATCCGGCTCGACTTCTGGTCGGTGCTCGCCACCCAGCAGGACCGGCCCTGCGAACGCTCCTTCACGCCGCGGCCGACCCCTGTCCGGTTCCCGGAGGACGATCTCGCAGCCGTCGTCGACGCCCTGATCGGCAACGTCTTTCGGCACACCCCGCAGGGCACCGCCTTCGCCGTACGAGTGGAGCGCACCGACCGGCATGTGCTTCTGACGGTGGACGACGCGGGTCCCGGCGTCGCCGATCCGGACGCCGCGCTCACCCGCGGAGTCAGCGTCGGCGGCTCCACCGGCCTCGGCCTGGACATCGTGGCCCGTGCCGCCCGCGCCGCCGACGGAGAGATGCAGATCACCCGCGCTCCCATGGGCGGGGCGCGGGTGCAGGTGGCGTTCGGCCTGGCGGGCGCCGACCGCTGACGGAACCTAGCGGCCCGCCCCGAAGTCCTGCGTCCACCACGGACCGCCGTCGCCGAAGTGCACGCCGATGCCTATCTCCTTGAAGGAGCAGTTCAGTATGTTGGCGCGGTGGCCGGGGCTGTGCATCCACGCGTCCATGACCGCTGCCGCGTCGGACTGGCCCCGAGCTATGTTCTCGCCCAGCGTGGACCAGACATATCCGGCGGCGTCCACCCGGCCGGACATGGTGGAACCGTCGGGGCCGGTGTGGGACATCACGCCACTGCCGGCCATGACATCGCTGTAGTCGTCCGCGGCCTCGACCAGCTTTGCGTTCGACGTCAACGGCGAGCAACCGGCCGACGCACGCTCCTTGTTGACGAGCGTGAGGACCTGGGCCTCGGCGCCGTTCGAGGATCCGCCTGAGCCGCCGGACGCGGAGCCCGAGCCGCTGCGAGGGGTGACGGCCGTCCGCCCCCCGCTGCCCGAACTGCCCGTGCCGCTCCCGCTCTTCGCCTCCACCTTCGGCGAAGCGGCCGGTTTCGACGGCTGCTTGGGCTTGGCCGAGGCCTTCACGCTCGGGGTGGGAGAGGCGGCCACGCTGGGGCTCGCGGAGGGCAGCGCGAGGGGATCAGTGCTGTCCGCGCCGGCATCAGCGCCTCCGGGTACATCCCCGGCAGCGTTGGTCGTGACCCGATCCGCCGTGCCGCCGCTCGCATCTGAACCGCCGGTGGCAAGAGTGACGGCGACACCGGCCGTCACGGTGAGTGCACCCACTGCCAGGACGACATTGCGCGCTCGGAATCCGCCCTTGGGGCGGGCGTGGGAGCGGGGCTGGGGTCGAGCGGCTCGGCGGGAACTCATGCGTACGGCACCTCGGGAGGAGTCGAATGAAGCAGGTAAACCCCGGCAGGCGCAACCGCGCCCGCCGGGATTGTGGGGGGTTGACGAGAGCGTAGGCCCGATTCGGCGCGAGAAAGCCTCCTGCCAGGTCTTCTTCAAGAAGCCCTAAGAAAGCCCTAAGACTCCGTTCGGCTACGCACGGATACTCCGCGGCAGCATGACGGCTCACATGCCCCGCGTGCTCAGGCCGAGAGGAGTGGCCGCAGGAACTGGCTCGGACTGCCGTGCCAGAAGATGTCGAGGCTGTCACGGGCACGCGTGGCGGCGACGAAGAGCAGAGAGCGGGCCCGCTGCAACTCCTTGCGGTGGCACAGCGGGTCGACCGACCACAGGCGCAAGGATCGCCTCGCGTGGAACAAGCCCCGGACGCCTGCAGGCACGTCGGATCCTCGTCATGTGCACGCCGATTTCGCCACGCGCAGGTGCGATCTCAGTTGTTTGCTGACGCGATCCCGTTGGCCGGCGACTGCAGCGAAGCCCCCACAACATCATTGGTAATGTTGGCCGATGATGCAGATCGGGGCGGGGGCACGATGACGTTCAACGATGAATGGGCACAGCTGAAGTCCGAGGCTCAGGACAGGCAACCTGCGCAGATGCGACTCAATGCGGCGGCGCCCGAGCCCGGCGGGCCCGGTTCGGGGACGAAGGCTGATCTGGTGGTGCACCAGGACGATCTGGGCAAGGTCGGCAATGAGGCGTTCCGGGTCCACGGTGAGCTGCAGAAGAAGGCTGACATCGCGGGCGCGGGCGTGAGCAAGGGCGGGGCAGGGTCGACCGCGCAGGCCGCGGAGGAACTGAAGGGCCGGAACTTCGGTGCCGGTGACGAGCTGTACACCACGCTCGAGGTCTGGAGTACGCAGGTCAAGACCGTACTGCAGATGTGTGCACACATCTCGCACCACTTGGACTACTCGAAGAAGGCGCACGCCAACGACGAGGCGGAGATCGTTGCCTCGCTGAAGCGGCGGGACGGTTCGGCGGTGTCGGTGTCCGAGATATCGAAGTACGTCAAGTAAGAGGGGGCGGGGGCAGTGGGGGCATTCACGTACACGGATCTCATCGAGGTGAACCTCGGGAAGCTGGATGCGGCGGCCGGCGACTGGAAGACCATGGCCGGCGGACTGGAAAAGCTGAGGTCCGACGTCTACAGCGGTCTGGTACAGCTGTCCGACGGTGCGCAGTGGGCCGGTGTGAACGCCGGGGTCACCAAGGACTTCGTCCGTATGACGGCGAAAGAGGTCTGGGACCTGTACCGGGAGGCCAAGAGCATCGCGAGCGTGCTGGAGGACGCGCACAGCGAACTGACGCACATCCAGAAGCGGGCCAAGGACCTGACCGCGGAAGCCCGGAAGGGAGATCCGGACAGACCGGATGAACCGGATCCCGGCCTGTTGGTGATGGAAGGCCCCAACGGCACGGTGAAGGTGATGGAAGCGATCTGCGATGTCAAGGGGACCTCACAGCGCACCAAGGACCTGATGCAGTGGTATGCCGACACCCTCACCGGGCTGGTCACCCACGCGGCGGAGATCGACGCGGCGGTGACCCGGGCACTGAAGAGAAGCCACGGCGGCGATCCGAACAACGCGGGCCATGCGACGTACACCTCTCTCGACGAGGACCAACTGCCACGCGCCACGAAGCTGGCCTCGCTAGGCGACGACGCGAACGGGGCACAGCGGGCTGAACTGCGGCGGCTGTGGCAGTCGTTGAGTCCGCAGGCCCGTGCTGAGCTCTGGACGGGCCACAAGGACGATCTCCTGGCGGCGGGTCTGCTGACACCGACGGTCAAGCAGGCCGCCCCCGACCGGGGGTCAGGGCCGCACGGGGTCGAGGAGCCCGGGGCGGAAGAGCGCAGGACGCGGGAGAAGATGAACCTGATCGCAGAGTTGGCCGACTGGAAGGGCGACAACGACGCCTCGCGTCACATGGCGCACTACTTGGGAAACAGCGGAGAGCATATGGATTTGCCCGTCGACAAGATGATGACCGACGACGCCGGGTTCAAAAGCCATATCGAGACCGACATCAGGGAGCGCCAGAACGAGTGGCGCGAGCAAGCGCTGGCGGAGTTCAAGAGGAACGGGGGACAGCCGGTCTCGATGCCTGTGGAGACGGAAAACCGCGACTACAGCTTCCAGAAGGAGCAAGACAAGAACTGGTTCTATGCGGTCGGATCCACCCGGTCGAATGTCACCGGAGTGGTCACCGTGGTGCCGGATGCGAACGGCGAGCCCAAGGTCGGCCTCGACTACCAGGCCAACGCCTGGGACCGCTACAACTGGGACAAGGACAAGGGGGTGACCATCGAGATTCCAGGGGCGTCGTCGATGAGTATTCCGGACGGGCAGATGGCCCGCCTGCACACCACGGGCATTGCCCAGGAGTTCGACATGTCAGGCAGCAGTTCGGTCAAGCATTACGACCTGGGCACCTCCGCTCCGAACGGCGACCCACTCCCGAAGCCCGACGCGCCGGGGCGTGAGGGCGGGCGAACGGATCCCGGGCGTGAACAGCAGGAAGGCCGGTAGAGGTCTACACATGAACAGCCCCAGCAGTGAATCCTCCCGCGAGCGGACTGCAGGTCGTCGCCTGCGGGTCCTGGGTGTCGTGGTGCTGGCGGTAATCGCCTGCGTTGCCGTGGCGGTCGGCGTGTTCGCGTATGTTGCCGACGAAGTGTCGTCGGACCAGACCGACGAGGAGATGAACTGCTGCTGGGAAAGCGGCGCCACTCCTGCCTGGATGAGCGAGGAGATCGGCATCCGCATCCCGAAGACGGCTTCGGACCGGCGGGCCGGATACAAGACCGGCAGCCGCTATGACACGGGGTTGCTCTCCTTCACCCTTCCCAGTCAGGAGGCGGACGCGTACACGTCCCGGCTGATTCGGAAGGGTACGGAGATGACCCGGAACTTCCATCCCCAGAAGAAGGACTACCGTCCGGCGGCCGCCTTCGCCCACCTCAAGCTGCCGGAGCCGGAGATCTTCGTCGAAGGGCTGCGGCAGGTCAGCCTCTGCCCGGATGACCTCAACACCCCTGAGGGCCAGTACCTCCGCCGTTGCGTCGACCTCTTTGCGCACGAATTCAAGCCGGGCACTACCCGTATCTATGTCAGGTCGACCATCGAGCCCGGCGTGACGCCACCCCCGGCGACCACCAAGTAATTCCGAGGCCGGCAGGGCGCCCTGCCGGCCTGCCGGCAACGGCTCGTAGTCAGCGTGCCTCAGGCTCCCTTCCGCCAGGGCGACGCCTACGCCAAGGGGGCCGGGAGCGTTGCGGACTGACGCCGCAGACCTGGTCGGACTCTGCCCACTGCCTGAGCCAGAGCACGGACCGGCTCTTCCCCTGGCCGCCCGCGTGGCCAGGTCGTACCTGGACGTCGCCTTCTTCCACCCCTTCACGGACGGCAGCGCCCGCTCGGCACTCCCCACCTTTGCCTACGTCCTGGAGGCGGAGGGCGTACGGCTGGACCAGGTGGGGCTCCTTCAGACCCGCCACCCGGACGACCCGGCCGGCGCCGCCGACCTCGCGGACCTGATCGCCGTCCTGATCGCCGTCCTGATCGCCGTCCTGATCCGCGCCGCCCGTCGTCGGAGGGCCGCAGGCGGTCATGGCCGAGGTTCCTACCGGGCCTTGAACTGACCCTGGCGATGGAAGTCGACCGCGGCGAGGAGCCTCTCTTCGCCCGGAGTGCGCCGCAGGATCGCGACCATGCGCTCCCGGTGCGTCCACCATCGCCCAGACTGTCCTGCCCGGGGCGGGGGTACGTGGCGTGACGCCCCACTGGGTGGCCAGGGCGTCCACGATGAACAGTCCCCGACCCGACTCCTCCTCGGAGAAGGAAGCGATCTCCGGCACCGTCGATTCCTGAGCGAGGTCTTGAGGCTGGGCCGCGCCTGTGTCATATAGGTCTGGACCATTCCCGTCCCTCGCGGAGGTCCGACCGTGCAACGTCCCCCCACATTCACGGCGTTGGCCTGCGCCGCCGCCCTCCTTCTCGCCGCCTGTGGAGGCGAGGACAAGGACACCGAAAGCCCCACCACACCCGTCGGGGTGACCGCCCAGGCGGGCAGTGCGACCTCCGTGCACGTCATGTGGGAACGCGCCTCCGACAACAAGGAAGTCACTGGCTACGAGGTCTTCCAGAAGGGCGCCAAGGTCAAGTCCCTGCCAGCCACCAAGAGCATGGTCGACATCGAGCGGCTGAGTCCCGAGACCGCGTACAGCTTCACCGTCCGCGCCCGCGACGCCGCCGGGAATCTCTCGAAGCCCAGCGCTGCCGTGCCCGTCACCACCCCGGCCCCCACGCCGGAGGACCACCAGGCGCCCTCGCGGCCCGTGAAGCTGCGCGGCCGGGCCGAGGGGAGCCGCGAGGCCGTCCTGTCCTGGGCGCGTGCCGCGGACGATGTCGGCGTCACCTCGTACGACATCTACCAGGAGGATTCGCGCATCCACAGCGTGAGCGGCACCGAGACCACCGCCCGCGTCACCGGCCTGCGGCCCGGCACCGTCTACACCTTCACCGTTCGGGCACGTGACGCCGCCGAGAAATCCTCACCGGACAGTAACGCCGTGGACCTCACCACCGCCTCGGCCCCCGGGAAGGGACCCAGTACCGCGCCCACCGATCTCAAGGCGACCGCCCGCAAGGGAAACGTCGATCTGAGCTGGACGCCGCCGCAGACGGGCGGACCGGTCAAGGAGCATCAGCTGTTCCTGAACGGGAAGTTGGCCACCACCATCGTCTGGGGTGCCGCGCCACCGACCGGGGCTGCGACGTACACCTTCATGGTCACGGACAATCCCGGCACTCGTTACCGCGTCAAGCTCCGGGCCAAGCTGCCCGACGGGAAGTGGGGTGACTTCTCGGCGCAGCGCACGGTGGTGGTCCTCTAGGGCGCTGACACCAATTGCCTGCCCTTCGACTGGGTCGACTGAGCCTTACGTACAGGCGCGTACAAAAGAGGCTCCCCGCCGCCGGATCGACTCCGTGGCGGGAGCCTTGGGTCGTGCGCGCTCAGCCTTGCGCGGCGAACTCCACGAAGGCCGCCCAGCCCTCGGAAGCAACGCGCAGGGTTGGCCCTGCCATGTCCTTCGAGTCACGGACGTGGATGGTGCCGGGGCAGGCCGCGACCTCAACGCATTCGCCGCCCGATCCCGTGCTGTAACTGCTCTTGAACCAGGCTGATTCGGGCACAGCCTGTGCGGGCTCTTCGACGTTCATGCCTCTCCCAGCAACTTCTCGACGAGGTCCAGCGATTCACGTGGAGTGAGCGCCTGCGCCCGGAGGATCCCGTACTGCTCCTCGATCTCCCGGACCGACGTCCGATCCGTGTAGAGGCGGCTGTCCTTGTACGCCTCCACGTACGCGATCCTCTGTCCTTCCCTTGTCTCGATCAAGGTGAAGGGTCCTTCGAGTCCAGCATGCTCCTCGCGCTCGATCGGCATCACCTGGATTTCAACGTTACGGCGATGCCCGTGCAGCAGGATCTGCTCCAGCTGCCCCCTCATCACAGCACGTCCTCCCAGGGGGCGGCGCAGCACGAACTCCTCGATGACGAAGCTGATTGTGGGCATCGGCATGCGGGAGAAGATCTCCTGACGGGCCAGTCGCGCTGTGACCCGTTGACCGACGGTGTCCTCGTTCAGCAGTGGCCGCCACATCGTGAACACCGCCCGTGCGTACTCCTCCGTCTGTAGGAGTCCGGGTACGGCTTTCGTCGCGTACACGTGCAGTGCTACCGCCTGCGCCTCCAACCGCGCCGCATCCCGGAAGAACGCCGGATACTGCGCCCGCGCCACCTCCTCCTTGCTCGCCCGCAGTAACCCACCGGCATCCAGGGCCTCGTCCGCCTTATCGATGAACTTCGGCGGCGGAATCCGGCGCCCCTGCTCGAACGAGGCGATCGTCGAAGCCGAGTACCCCGTCATCGACCCGAGCTCCGGCCGCTCCAGCCCGGCCCGTACCCGGCACAGTTTCAACTGCTGCCCGAAGACGTGCAGGATGCCCGATCCCGACTCGTACTCGTGCTCCGGCTGCTGCTGATCGTCCATGACCCGCGCACCTCCCGTGCCGTCCCGCCCGCACACCTACTCACCGCACCTGCGCGGCCAACGCACCATCCCCGAGAGGGTCACGCTCCCAGTCGCGTACATCGACGCCCCATGACGCGTACAGCCCGCGCCCGTCCGCGCGTCCCTCCTGGTCAACGCTACGCACGCTCCGCCAGCGTTTTCCTCATGAACCGAGCAATTACCCCTCACGAGGCGTGCCAGCAACACCCCGCCCCCACCCGCGAGTTCTCGATGCAGTTCACCTCCACCCCGCGCGGCGCCCGTCTCGCCCGCCGGCTCGTATCGCACCGGCTCCACGACTGGGGCTACCCGTATGACTCCACCCCCAACGAGACGTTCACTCTCATCGCCGCCGAGCTCACGGCGAACGCTGTACGCCACGGACACGTCCCCGGCCGGGACTTCCACCTCCGCCTCACCGCAACCGCCACCTCCCTCCGCATCGAGGTCGGCGACACCCGTACCGAGCGACGCCCCGCGCCCGGTGAACTCACCGCCCCACCCATGGACGCTGAATCGGGCCGGGGCCTCTACCTCGTCTCCCAACTCGCTCACCGCTGGGGCGTCGCACCCCGCGCGGGTGCCCCCGGAAAACACGTGTGGGCGGAGCTGCGACTGCCGCTCATTCGCTGAGGCGACGCGGCTGTTCGGCGATCACCAGAGGGCGCGGCGTGACGCGGAGGAGGCCGAACGTCTTTCGGAGCAGACGGGTACGGCCGAGGGCGCTGAGCGATGTCTCGTCCGTTTCTGGCCCAAGGCGTGACAGCAGTCGCCGTGGAGGGGCGGCCGCAGCATCCTGCGGCGGCCCCACGGCTCACGGGGTGATCTTCACCAGGAACCCGTCCTGGAGCCCGTCGATGAAGCGGTTCTTCGCGTAGAACCCGAGCAGCAGGCTGCGCGACGCCCCCGGCGCTGTGCGGTACCGGGGGCGTCGTGGTGAAGTGGCGTGAATCAGCCGACCAGTTGCTCGTACGCCGACAGCGTCAGGAAGTCCTCGTAGTTCTCGTCCAGCGCCACCTTCAGCAGCAGGTCGTGCGCCTGCTGCCAGTTGCCCGACGTGAAGGCCTCCTCACCGATCTCCTCGCGGATCGCGGCCAGTTCCTCCGCCGCGACCTTGCGAGCCAGGTCCGCGGTGGCGAGTTCGCCGTTCTCGAAGACGACGCCCGCGTTGATCCACTGCCAGATCTGGGACCGGGAGATCTCCGCGGTGGCCGCGTCCTCCATCAGGTTGAAGATCGCGACCGCGCCGAGGCCGCGCAGCCATGCCTCGATATAGCGGATGCCGACCTGGACGGCGTTGCGCAGACCGTCGTACGTCGGGCTGGCGTGCAGCGAGTCGATGGCGATCAGGTCGCCCGCCGCAACCGAGACGTCCTCGCGGAGGCGGCTCTTCTGGTTGGGGTTCGACCCCAGCACGGCGTCGAACGAAGCCATCGCGATCGGTACCAGGTCCGGGTGCGCGACCCAGGAGCCGTCGAAGCCGTCGCCCGCCTCGCGGTCCTTGTCCGCCTTGACCTTCTCGAAGGCGACCTTGTTGACCTCGGCGTCGCGGCGGGACGGGATGAAGGCCGCCATGCCACCGATCGCGTGGGCGCCGCGCTTGTGGCAGGTGCGGACCAACAGCTCGGTGTACGCGCGCATGAACGGCGCGGTCATGGTCACCGCGTTGCGGTCCGGGAGCACGAACTTCTCGCCGCCGTCACGGAAGTTCTTGACGATCGAGAAGAGGTAGTCCCAGCGGCCCGCGTTCAGGCCGGCCGCGTGGTCGCGGAGCTCGTAGAGGATCTCCTCCATCTCGTACGCCGCGGTGATCGTCTCGATCAGGACGGTCGCACGGACGGTGCCCTGCGGGATGCCGACGTACTCCTGCGAGAAGACGAAGATGTCGTTCCAGAGGCGGGCTTCAAGGTGCGACTCCGTCTTCGGGAGGTAGAAGTACGGGCCCTTGCCGAGCTCGATCAGGCGCTTGGCGTTGTGGAAGAAGTAGAGGCCGAAGTCGACCAGCGCACCGGGGACCGGGCTTCCGTCGAGCTGTAGATGGCGCTCCTCCAGGTGCCAGCCGCGCGGGCGCATGACGACCGTTGCGAGCTCGTCGGCGGCCTTCAGCGCGTACGACTTGCCGGAGTGGGGGTCGGTGAAGTCGATCCGGCGCTCGTAGGCGTCGATCAGATTGAGCTGGCCAAGGACAACGTTCTCCCAGGTGGGAGCCGAGGCGTCCTCGAAGTCCGCGAGCCAGACCTTCGCGCCCGAGTTCAGGGCGTTGATGGTCATCTTGCGGTCGGTCGGTCCGGTGATCTCGACACGGCGGTCGTTGAGCGCCGCCGGGGCCGGGGCGACTTTCCAGGAGTCGTCCGCGCGGAGCGCGGCGGTCTCCGGGAGGAAGTCCAGCGTGGAGGTGCGGGCGATCTCGGCACGGCGCTCGCCGCGGCGGGCGAGCAGCTCGTCACGCCGTGGTGTGAACCGCCGGTGCAGCTCGGCCACAAAGGCGAGGGCCGCGTCGGTCAGGACCTCTTCCTGCCGGGGCAGGGGCTCGGCTTCGACGATGGCCAGCGGGGACGGCGCTGGTGCGGACATGAGCTGTCACTTCCTTCAGCGGGCGGTGCCTGGCGGCCGCCGGACGTACAGATACGGCACTCGGTGCCGCAAGAGCCGAGGTACGGTCGCGGGCGCCGTCTGGAGAGTCGGGCGCTTCTGACCAGTGGATAGTAGTTTCCTCATGGTGGAAGTTCAATGGTTTGTTGATATCGAGATTCTCCGGCTCGACAGATCGTGGCGCTGAGTGCCACGCCGTTCACTCAAGGTGCGCCAGATCCTCGGCCGTGTCGATGTCGTACGCCTCGGCGATGTCGCCGCACTCGATCAGCGCGAGCGAGGCCTCGTGCGCCTTCAGATACGCGCGTGCGCCGCGGTCGCCGACCGCGCTCGCCGTGATATCCCTCCAGCGGTGCGCGCCGAACAGGACCGGATGCCCGCGCTCGCCCTCGTACGCGGCCGCCGCGAGCGAATCCCGGGATCGGTACGCGGCGCGGATGCGGGCCACCGCCGCCGCGCCGATCCCCGGCTGGTCCACGAGAGAGACGAGCGCCGCGTCCGCCTCCGTGGTGCCGAGCGACTCCAGACCCGCTCGCAGCGAGGAGCCCATGCCCTCCTCCCACTCCGGGTTGTCCACCAGTACGCAGCCGGAGAGGTCGGCCACGTTCCGTACGCGATCGGCTGCCGCGCCCAGCACCACATGCACGGGTCCGCAGCCGCCCTCGCGCAGCACGCGCACCGCGTGCTCGACCAGCGGCCGGCCCCGGTGCTCGAGCAGCGCCTTCGGGCGTCCGCCCAGCCGGCGCCCGCCGCCCGCCGCGAGCAGCAGTCCGGCGACGATCGGTTCCTTCGGTGGTTGTGCCATAAGGACTCCTTACCTCATATGCGGTCGAAGTGCCGAGCCGGTGGCGGTCCGTCGGCAACGGCTTGCAACCGGCCGGGTCACGGGGCTCGTCCGACGTGGAGAGTGAGGCGTGCGCTTGGATAAGGTGCACCTCCGATACTGAAGTTGGCCATGGGGGACAAGAGTCGATGAGTGGGCGTGCGCACGACGGAGCGGTCTTCCAGCCGCTGGGCGAAGAAGATCCGCAGAACGTCGCCGGATACCGGCTGGCCGCTCGGCTCGGCGCCGGTGGCATGGGCAAGGTGTACCTGTCGTACACGCCCGGCGGCCGCCCGGTCGCCATCAAGGTGATCAGGCCCGACTTCGCCCAAGACGCCGAATTCCGCCGCCGCTTCGCGCAGGAGGTGCAGTCCGCACAGCGCGTCCAGGGTTTGTACACCGCGCCTGTCATCGACGCCGACCCGGAGGCCAAGCAGCCCTGGCTGGCCACGGCTTACGTCCCCGGGCCCTCCCTCGCCGACGCCGTCATCCTGCACGGCAAGCTGCCGGTGGAGACCGTGCTGCTGCTGGTCGCCGGGATCGCCGAGGCGCTGCACGTCATCCACGGCGCGGGCATCGTCCACCGCGATCTGAAACCGGCCAACGTCCTGCTCGCATCGGACGGGCCGCGCGTCATCGACTTCGGTATCGCCCGGGCCGCCGACGCGACTTCGCTCACCAGTAGCGGCGTCACCATCGGCACCCCTTCCTTCATGGCCCCGGAGCAGGCGGCCGGCAGCCAGGTCACCCCGGCCACCGACATCTTCGCGCTCGGCCAGGTCGCGGCGTACGCGGCGACCGGCAAGGCGGCCTTCGGCGAAGGCACTTCGCACGGCGTGCTCTACCGGATCGTGCACGAGGAGCCCGACCTCACTGAACTGCCCGAGCAGCTGAGCGAGTTGGTGAACCGCTGCCTGGCGAAGGACCCCGAGGCCCGGCCTTCGGTCGCGGACCTCCTCGCCATCTGCCAGTCCGCCAATGCGGAAACAGTGCTGCGTCGGCCCGAGGAGTGGCTGCCGGGCGCCGTCGCCGCCGAGATCACCACGCGTAAGGCGGCCCCCGCGCCGCCGGTGACTCCGCCCGCAGGGCAGGCCCCGGCTCCGGTGCAGCCTCCGGCCCAGCCACCCGCGCAGGCCCCTGTTCAGGTCCCTGCACAGGCCCCGGCCGCGGCTCCCGTCCCGCCGCACCACGCGCCCACGCAGCCCGCCGCCCAGGCGCAGATGCACGCGCCCGCTCCGGTTCCGCCGCCCACCGCGGCCTCCGCGCCGGCCACCCCGCCGCCCGGTTTCGGCCCGCCGGCCCAGTCGCCGACCTACGGTTACCCGCACGCGCATGCCGCCCCGCACGCGCAGACGGCACCCCAGTACGTCCAGCCCCCGCAGCCCTACGGAATGGTCACTGGGCCCGTCGCGCCCGTCGCGCCGAAGAAGAAGACCGGCCGGAATCTGGCCATCGCGGTCGTGGCCACGCTGGTGGTCGGCGCGCTGGCCGGCGGCGGCGTGTACGTCGCGCTGTCCGACAAGGACAAGAGCAACGAGTCACAGAATCAGGACAGGGGTCAGGGCTCGACCCCGTCGGGGAATTCCACGCCCTCGTCCCGGACCCCGGGCGGCGACCAGTCCTCCAAGCCCGCCGAACCGGTCGCGGACCCGACGCCCAAGACGTACAACGGCCTCAATGTGACGGACGATTACGGCATCAACCTCGGCGACGATCCGGTCAAGCCGATTCCCGGTGACTCCAACCCCGGCGACATCGAGCACGAGTACTTCCTCGGCACGATCGACGCCAAGAACGGAAAGCTCGTCCTGCTGCGCACCGGCCAGAGCGCCGACCTGGCGACCTGCCGGAGCGAGACCCGGTTCGCCACTCAGCTCAAGGTCGAAAACCTGTCGAAGGGCGCGAAGTTCTGTGTGCTGAGCGAAACGGGGAACGTGGGCCTGGTCACCTTCCAGGGGAGGTCGCCCGAGTCGGACCCCAGCCACTACATCACCATTGATGTGACGGTCTGGCGCGGTGCGATCGACTCCGTACAGCCGTCGTCCTGAATTACGTCCACGGAGTGGCGCCCACCGCATCGGATGAAGTTAACTGGCCCGCGACCCAGGGTGGCCGACCGATACCCATGGGTCACCGGCCGGCACACCGATGTGCGAGGGGGAGACTTTGTTGCGGAGCGTGGGGCAGACGCGGGTGACAGGGAGCGGCGAGGACCCGAGGGCGACGGAGCTGCGTCTCGCCGTCTCCCGGCTCCGCCGTGAACTCGCCGGGCATCCTGCGGAGTTCCCCGACCGGGATATCGCCGAGGACGAACTGGCCGTGCTGGCCGCGATGGTGGCCCACGGCGATCCGGAGATCCCGCGTATGCGCCGCTCGCTGCTGCTGATCGCGGGTGCGATCGGTTCGGTCAGCGCGCTGGCGCCGGCGCTGATGGTGGTACGGAACGCGGTCGACCTCTTCGGCGAGCTACCGCCGCAGCGCCGCGCCTGAGGGCAGGGTCCGTCCGGCAGCCGCGCCCGAGGGCCGGGGTCGTCCGGCAGCCGCGCCCGAGGGCCGGGGGCGTCCGTCGGCCGGGCCCGAGGCTCAGAGGGAGATGCGCCGTTCGTCCGCGGCGATCGGGAAGTCGTTGATGCTCGCGTACCGGCGCCGCATCAGACCGTGCTCGTCGAACTCCCAGTTCTCGTTGCCGTAGCAGCGGAACCACCTGTCGTCCTCGTTGCGCCACTCGTATTCGAAGCGGACCGCGATGCGGTTGTCGGTGTACGCCCACAGCTCTTTGCGCAGCCGGTAGTCCAGCTCGTACTGCCACTTGTCGCGCAGGAACTCCACGATCTCCGCGCGACCGCAGAGGAACACATCGCGGTTGCGCCACTCGGAGTCCTCGGTATAGCCGAGCGCGACCCGCTCGGGATCACGGCTGTTCCAGGCGTCCTCCGCCGCCCTGACCTTCTGCAGTGCGGTCTCGGCGGTGAACGGCGGGAACGGCGGCCTGTTCGCGGTCATGGCTCTCCCCTTCGAAACCGGGAGAACGCACGTTCTCCCGTCTGTGCCGTAGCCTAGGAGAACGGTGATTCTCACGCAAGGCGGGGGTTGGCATGGAAGCCGCAGCACTCGAGGCCCGAGTCCTCGACGCAGCCGAGACGCTCCTGTACGGGCGCGGACTGCAGACGGTGGGCATGGATGAGATCCGCAACGCGTCAGGGGTGTCCCTCAAACGCCTCTACCAGCTCTTCCCCTCCAAGGGGCGACTGGTGGAGGCCTATCTGCTCCGGCGTGACGGGCGGTGGCGCGCGGCGCTGGCGAGCCATGTCGACGCCCGGCCCTCGCAGGAGAACAGGATCCTGGCGGTCTTCGACTGGCTGGAGTCGTGGTTCGAGGAGCCCGACTTCCGGGGCTGTGCCTTCGTCAACTCATTCGGAGAGCTGGGCGCCACATCCGAGGGCGTCGCGGCTGCGGCCCGCGGTCACGTCGATGCGCTGAGGCGGTATCTGGCCGAGCTGGTGGCTGCGGCGGGCCGCCCCGCCTGGTTGTCGGAGCCCCTCCTGCTGCTTGTGGAGGGTGCGATCACAACAGCCGCGATCTCCGGGAGCAGTGCGCCGGCAGGTCAGGCCCGGGAGGCGGCGCGCATGCTGCTGGACGCGGATCGCTCGCAGGTCCCGACGCCGTGAACGCGACTGCGCCGACGACTCGTGTTCGCCGGCGCAGTCGCGTTCTTCTGTCTCAGTCGTCGAGGGTCCTAGCCCTGCGCCGCCGTACTCGCGAGGGCCGCCGAGAGGTCCTGGGCGACCTCCTGGAGGATCGGCACGATCTTGTCCGTGGCGGCCTCGGTGACCCGGCCCGCCGGGCCCGAGATCGAAACAGCCGCTGCCGTCGGAGAGTTGGGCACCGGGACCGCGAGGCAGCGGACCCCGATCTCCTGTTCGTTGTCGTCCACCGCGTAGCCCGCGCGCCGCACCTGCTCGAGCGCATCGAGGAACGCCTCGGGCGTCGTGATCGTCTTCTCGGTGGCGGCCGGCATGCCGGTCCGGGCGAGCAGGGCCCGTACCTCTTCCGGCGGGGTGTGCGCGAGCAGCGCCTTGCCCACGCCCGTGGAGTGCGGCAGAACCCGTCGGCCGACCTCCGTGAACATGCGCATGGAGTGCTTGGACGGCACCTGTGCGACGTACACGATCTCGTCGCCGTCGAGCAGCGCCATGTTCGCGGTCTCGCCGGTCTCCTCGACCAGGCGGGCGAGGTAGGGGCGGGCCCAGGTGCCGAGCAGCCGGGAGGCGGACTCGCCCAGGCGGATCAGACGGGGGCCGAGCGCATAGCGGCGATTGGGCTGCTGGCGTACGTAACCGCAGGCCACCAGCGTTCGCATGAGACGGTGGATCGTGGGCAGCGGCAGGCCGCTGCTGGCGGAGAGCTCGCTCAGCCCGACCTCGCCACCGGCGTCGGCCATTCTTTCGAGCAGGTCGAAGGCGCGCTCCAGGGACTGCACGCCACCGCTGGAAGCGGTCTTGGCGGCGTCGGTGGTGCTGGCGCTGGACGTCGGCACGTCAACGGTCCTTTCGGGCAGGCGGGCAAGTCAGCAGCCTACCGGGCGCCTGCGCCCGGCACACCGCTCTCGTCAAGGCGTCCTTGCCGGTCAGGGCCCGTTTGTCCCTGTGCCGGCGGTCGCCTCCGGCGATCTTCTGCCGGTCTCTTCAGCCAAATCTACCTTCTGCTTCGCGAAATTCCAGTTTCACTTTGTGGAAACGTCCAGGCGTCAGGAGGTGGAACAGGAGGGTCTTGACGGACCGGAGTCCGGAGTGAAGACTTCTTCAACAGTTCGTTGAATTTCACGGTGCGGATTCGCCGTACAGGATCGCTGTACGGAATCGCTGTACGGAACGGATTCGCAGTACAGAAGGGAAGTGAGGATACGGGTGTCCGACAGGGACGTGAACCTGGTACTGCGCTCCACGCGCGTCATCACCCCGGAGGGGGCCCGGGCCGCATCGGTCGCCGTCGCCGCCGGGAAGATCGCGGCGGTACTGCCGTACGACGCCGAGGTGCCGTCCGGGGCCCGGCTGGAGGACTTCGGGGACGATGTCGTGCTCCCCGGCCTCGTCGACACCCATGTCCATGTGAACGACCCCGGCCGCACCGAGTGGGAGGGCTTCTGGACCGCCACCCGCGCGGCCGCGGCCGGCGGCATAACGACCCTGCTCGACATGCCCCTCAACTCCCTCCCGCCGACCACCACGGTCGAGAACCTCGCCACCAAGCAGGAGGTGGCCCGCAGCAAGGCGCATATCGACGTCGGCTTCTGGGGCGGCGCGATCCCGTCCAATGTGAAGGACCTGCGGCCGCTGTACGACGCCGGTGTCTTCGGCTTCAAGAGCTTCCTGTCGCCGTCGGGCGTGGAGGAGTTCCCGGAGCTCGACCAGGAGCAGCTCGCCCGCGCCATGGCCGAGATCGCCGGCTTCGGCGGACTGCTGATCGTGCATGCGGAGGACCCGCACCACCTGGCCGCCGCGCCGCAGGAGTCCGGACCGAAGTACGCCGACTTCCTCGCCTCCCGGCCGCGCGACGCCGAGAACACCGCGATCGAAAGCCTGATCGCGCAGGCCGAGCGACTCAACGCCCGCGTACACGTACTGCACCTGTCCTCCTCCGACGCGCTGCCGCTGATCGCGGCCGCCAAGCGGGACGGCGTCAGGATCTCGGTCGAGTCGTGTCCGCACTTCCTCACCCTCACGGCGGAGGAAGTCCCGGACGGGGCAACGGAGTTCAAGTGCTGCCCGCCCATCCGGGAGGCGGCGAACCAGGACGCGCTGTGGGAGGGCCTGGCGGACGGAACGATCGACTGCATCGTCTCCGACCACTCGCCCTGCACCACCGATCTGAAGACCCCGGACTTCGCGTCCGCCTGGGGCGGCATCTCCTCGCTCCAGCTGGGCCTCCCGGCGATCTGGACCGAGGCACGCAAACGCGGCCGCACGCTCGAGGACGTCGTCCGCTGGATGTCGGCGGCTCCCGCGGAGCTCGCGGGCCTGAGCCGGAAGGGCGCCATCGAGGCGGGCCGTGACGCGGACTTCGCGGTCCTTGCGCCCGACGAGACCTTCACCGTCGACCCGGCCGAGCTCCACCACCGCAATCAGGTCACGGCGTACGCCGGCAAGACCCTGCACGGAGTCGTCAGGTCGACGTGGCTGCGCGGCGAACGCATCGTGGAGAACGGCACCCTGGCCGAGCCGACCGGCCGGCTGCTCGAAAGGAACAACTGATCGTGTCCATACCTTCCTTCACCGGTGACGCCGGCCCGTTCGGCGGCGGCGACCCGTACGCCGACTACCGCACGGCCGACTTTCCCTTCGTGCACTACGCCGACCTCGCCGACCGCCGGCTCGGCGCGGGCGTCATCGCCGCCAACGACGAGTTCTTCGCCGAGCGCGAAAACATGCTGAAGCCCGAGGCCGCGGAGTTCGACCCGGAGCACTTCGGCCACAAGGGCAAGATCATGGACGGCTGGGAGACCCGCCGTCGCCGCGGTGTGAGCGCCGCGCAGCCGCACCCGACCGACGAGGACCACGACTGGGCGCTGGTACGGCTCGGTGCGCCCGGCGTCGTACGCGGCATCGTCGTCGACACAGCCCACTTCCGCGGCAATTACCCGCAGGCGGTGTCGGTCGAGGCCGCGTCGGTGTCCGGTTCACCCTCGCCCGAGGACCTCCTCGCCGACGACGTGAAGTGGACGACGCTCGTTCCCCGTACCGCTGTCGGCGGCCACGCGGCGAACGGCTTCGCGGTCGACGTCGAGCAGCGCTTCACGCACCTGCGCGTCAACCAGCATCCCGACGGCGGCATCGCCCGCCTGCGGGTCTACGGCGAGGTCGCGCCCGACCCGGCGTGGCTCGGCGTGCTGGGCACCTTCGACCTCGTGGCGCTGGAGAACGGCGGCCGGGTCGAGGACGCCTCCGACCGCTTCTACTCCCCGGCCACCAACACCATCCAGCCGGGTCGCTCCCGCAAGATGGACGACGGCTGGGAGACCCGCCGCCGCCGGGACAAGGGCAACGACTGGATCCGCTACCAGCTGGTGGAGCAGGCCGAGATCCGCGCGGTGGAGATCGACACGGCGTATCTGAAGGGCAACAGCGCGGGCTGGGCGGCGGTTTCGCTCCGCGACGGTGAGACGGGGGAGTGGGCGGAGATCCTCCCGCGCACGCGCCTGCAGCCGGACACGAATCACCGCTTCGTGCTGGCTGCCCCGGCGGTGGGCACGCACGTCCGGGTGGACATCTACCCGGACGGCGGCATCTCGCGCCTGCGGCTGTTCGGCTCGCTGACGGCGGACGGCGCGGACCGCCTGGCGGCGCGCCACCAGGAACTGGGCGGCTGAGCCTCCGGGGGGCTTTCCCCTACCCGCCCCTTCCCGCAACTGGGGCTCCGCCCCGGACCCCGCGCCTCAATCGCCGGCGAGGCTGGGATGTCCGCCTGCGAGGAGCCCGTCCGGCGATTGAGGACACCCCCGGAAAGCCGTACGGGGGTCCGGGGCGGAGCCCCGGTCACGCCGCGTGGCCGCCGTCCACCGACAGCTCCGCGCCCGTGATGTACGCCGCCTCGTCGCTCGCCAAGTACGCGACCAGGGATGCCACTTCCTCCGCGCTGCCGAAACGGCCCAGCGCCGTGTCCGCCTTCTGCGGCTCGGCGTACGGGCCGTCAGCCGGGTTCATGTCCGTGTCGATCGGGCCCGGGTGGACCAGGTTCGCCGTGATGCCGCGCCCGCCCAGCTCCCGGGCCAGCGCCTTGGTCAGGCCGGTCAGTGCGGACTTGCTCATCGCGTAGAGCGTGCCGCCGGGACCCGGCACATGCTGTGCCATGCAGCTGCCGATGGAGACGATCCGCCCGCCGCGCTCCATCCGGGCGGCCGCCGCCTGCGCGGCGAGGAACACCGCCCGTACGTTCACATCGAGCACCTGGTCCACATCGCCTGCGGACAGGTCCTCGATGGGACCGAGTACACCGACACCCGCGTTGTTGACCAGGATGTCGAGCCGCCCCAGCCGGTCCGCGGCCCGGCCGACGGCCGCGCCGGGCGCTTCGGCGTCCGCCGCGTCCGCCCGCAGCGCGAGACCCCGCTGCCCCGTCGCCTCGATCTTGTGGACCACTGCCTGGGCGGCCTCCTCGCCGCGCACATACGTGATCGCCACATCGACGCCCCCCCGCGCGAGCCGCAGGGCGATCGCCGCCCCCATGCCGCGACTGCCACCGGTCACCAGAGCCGTCCTGGACATCCCGTACCCCTTTTGTCAGTAGTGGTTACGACCTCAAGGAAAGCGGCCCTGCCTCCTCGGTGCTGGCGGCAAACGGACGTTGAATCCCCGTGTGACCCCCTCAGCAAGAGATCGTCGGCACCGCCATGCGGATGGCTGTCATCTCGCTCCAGCCGGGCCGACCGATGAATTCCCGGCGCGGGCGGGGTCCGAGCTGATGAACGGAACACCGCACCCAGGAAGCAGGCACTTGCCATGGCACAGCTCTCGATCACCACCTTTGCCACCCTCGACGGCGTGATGCAGGCCCCTGGCGGACCGAACGAGGACCCCAGCGGCGGCTTCGAGCTCGGCGGCTGGTCCGTACCGTACGGCGACGACGACTTCGGCCGGTTCATCACGGAGGTCTTCGACCAGGCCGGCGCCTTCCTGCTCGGCCGCCGTACGTACGAGATCTTCGCGAGCTACTGGCCCAAGGTGACCGACCCCGCCGACCCGGTCGCGTCGCGGCTCAACTCCCTGCCGAAGTACGTCGCCTCGCGCACGCTCGACAAGGCCGACTGGGCCGGCACCACGATCATCGACGGTGACCTCGCCAAGGAGGTCGCGGCGCTCAAGGAGCGCACGGACGGTGAGCTCCAGGTCCACGGCAGCGGCGGTCTCGCCCACTTCCTCATGGCGCACGACCTGATCGACAAGCTCAATCTGCTCATCTTCCCCGTCGTCCTGGGCACGGGCCGCCGTCTGTTCGCCAACGGCGCGGTACCGACCGCGTTCCGGCACGCCGGGGCCCGTGTCACGGGCGCGGGCGTGGCCATCCACACGTACGGGCTGGCGGGCCGCCCCGAGTACGGCACATACGAGACCGAATAAAACGTGTAGTACTCACGCGTCCACCCGGGTACGGTGATCGCTCCGCGTGCGAGCCGCCGAAGGCTCCACCCTGCCGGAACCTTGGAGACCCAGGTGTCGTCGATCGCCGTACCTGCTGCTGCCCTCGCGCCCCGACGCGCATGGCTCACCGACCTGCCCGTGCTGCTGGTGGCCGTGGTGTGGGGCGCCAGCTATCTCGCGGCCAAGGGCATCACCACCACGCACACGGTCGTCGCCGTGCTGGTGCTCCGCTTCGCGCTCGTCCTGCCGGTGCTGGCCGCGGCAGGCCACCGCAAGCTGCGGGCGCTGACCGGCGCGCAGTGGCGCGGCGCCGCTCTCCTCGGGCTCGTGCTGAGCGGGATCTTCCTGCTCGAGACGTACGGCGTCGTGCACACCTCCGCCACCAACGCCGGGCTCATCATCAGCCTCACCATGATCTTCACGCCGCTCGCCGAGGCAGCGGTGAGCAGGACCCGGCCGCCTCGGGTATTTGTGGCCGCGGCCGGCCTCTCCGTCGCCGGTGTGGTGCTGCTGACCCAGGGCGGCGGCTTCAGCGCACCTTCGCTCGGCGATCTGCTGATGCTGCTGGCCGCGCTGGCCCGTACCGTCCATGTGCTGGCGATGGCCAGGATCAAGGCGGTGCGGAGTGCGGACTCGCTCTCCCTGACGACGGTCCAACTGGGCAGCGCGGTCGCCGTGTTCGCGGTGCTGGCCGCCGTCCCCGGTACCGGGGCCTCGCCCTGGTCGGTGGCCGCCGGCTTCGGCCCGCGCGAATGGGCCGGGCTGCTGTTCCTCTCCGTGTTCTGCACGCTGTTCGCCTTCTTCGTGCAGATGTGGGCGGTACGCCGCACCTCGCCGTCGCGCGTCAGCCTGCTGCTCGGCACCGAACCGCTGTGGGCGGCCGCTGCCGGTATCGCGATCGCGGGCGAACACCTCGGCGCGCTCGGGCTGTTGGGCGCCGGCCTGGTCCTGGCGGGCACCACCTGGGGCAGGCGCGCGGCCGACCGGGCGGATTGCTAGGTTCTGGCGCCATGCGATCACTGACGTACGACATAGAGTTCCGGGCACGTGCCAAGCGGGTCCGGGCCTGGGGCTTCGGACTGCTCTCCGCCGCTGCACTGCTGTGGGTGTGGTTCGGCGTCCAACTGCTCACGCCGTACGACGCCGGGTATCAGTCCCTGTGCGAGGCGCGACTCTTCACGGACCGCTCGACGGCCAACGAGGGGTCGTACAACGGCGACAACAGGTGCACGGCCGAACGGGACTGGCCCGAACTTCTGGGCGTACTCGGCCTGTCCGTCCCGGTCTCCGTCGTTGGCGCCGTGCTCTACACCAGCGGCAGCGTCAGTAACCGCATGAGCGAGCACCTCGCCGAAGTGACCAGGCTGACCGAAGCCGCCGCCTAAGCCCTCCGGTACTGGTCCGCCATCATCAGCACCGCGAAGCCGACCACGGCGATCACAATGTTCGCGAAGATCTCCCGGCCGTGCAGAAAATCGAAGTACTCCGTGACGAAGCGCGTGAGCCCGAGAAAGCGGAACCAGCCCGTCAGCTCGCGGAGCACTCCACAGACACCCACGACCAGCAGCACCATGCCGATGCCTTCGAGAATCTTCTTCATGCGTTGATCGTGGTCCGGTCCGCCGGGCCGTCGCGTCGGCCCGCGGGATGTGCCGCAGCTCCGAAAGTCTGAGTCCGCGCGACTTTGGTAGCTTCCTTCGGTCACACGGTCGCACCCGGCTCCCACCTGCGTAGTTTTGTCGATATGACGCGTACGGAGTACCCCTGGCTGCTGCCCTCAGCCATGTCCGACCCCCGGGACCCGGACCTGTCCGGCCACCGGAGCAGGGCCAGGCCGCGCCGTACCGCACGCGACTGGATCGTCGACACCTTCGTCTTCGTCATCGCCGCGGTCATCGGCCTGCTCGCCTCCGAGGCGAGCCAACAGGCCGGAAACTCCGAGCTCGTCGTCTTCGCCGACCAGTTGGTGGGTGCGGCGGCCTGCTGCGCGCTCTGGGCGCGACGGCGCGCACCGCTCGGGGCATCTTCCTCTGGTCCGCCCGATGATCCAAACGAAACTGCCTAGCTGTCAGAAAACCCTGTCATCAGCTTCCATCGGATCTGATCGGATCCGCGCCGCCATCGGGCCCCGGAAAGTCCGGGTTCATTGGACGCCCGCCGCGCCTGTCGTCATTCGTTCGTTTGCCGACAGACGACTGCGGCGGGACCGTGGACCGGTAGCGTCAGGTTGAGCCTGACCGGCGGCCTTCCCACCCTCTCCCTGCTGGATGAAATCGGCCTTGACTCGCGGGCCCGGCCGCGCAGCCGGTCGTGCAGCTCCTTGACCAGGCCGTTCTTGCGCCACTTGCGGAAAAAGGCATAGACGCGATCCCAGGCGGGGAAGTCGGCAGGAACGGAGCGCCACTTGACGCCGTTGTCGGTGACGTAGAAGACCGCGTCCAGCATCTGCCGGTGACAGTAGCCCTCCGGCTGACCGCCCCGGCCCTCCAGCCAGGCCGGCACTGGCAGCGCGTCCCGGATCACTGCCCACTGGGCGTCGGTCTTGTCCGACGGGTGCCGCCGTACCCGCTCCGGCCGGTCGGCTGCGTTCCCGAACCGGTGAGCAAGGCAATCGCACACCGACGGCACCGAGTTGAACCCGAAGGACGAAACCGCGTACCACTGCATCAACAGGACCTCCAGGCTCACGAGTTGACATCGCAACTCGTGCTGCACCGGAGGTCCTTCCTTCATGCGCCCACCCAGCCAAGATCACCCGACCAGGCATCCCGTTCGATCAGAACCGTCCTCATGATCGATAGAAATACGGCTTGTGAGTGATGACCGTGACGCCGCTGAACGAAGACTTGGCGTACAGGCTGATGCCGTTGAATGCGGAGAGGGGGTTGGTGATGGTCAGGTATGCTGTTGCCGGAGTCGGCACTCTTTTGTGTGAAGCGGGTATTGGTCGCCCAGGTCTGGCTGTTGTAGTAGAGGTCGGCGTCGCCACTGCCTCCACTGACGCTGATCGTGAGCTGAGCGGTGGCCTGCGGGAATGTAGATGTACATGTACTTGGTCCATTCGACGTTGGACTCGGACAGCCCGCTGCGCTTGCAGTTCATGCCGAGTGCCGCCACGTCGCTGGCGGTGCCGTCGCTTACGGTCGGGGTGCGCCACCGGCGAGGGAAAAGAACTGGGCGTAGGTGTCGACCAGTTGGCCCGAGAAGGCATTCAGGTCGCTCCTGAACTTGCCGTCGGTGTTCCACCTCGCCACCAGGGCGCCTGCCACGTCATCCTGCGTCGTCCAATTACTCCCGGCGGACGGAGGCCGCAGGGACACAACTGTGCCAGACGGATGCACGTACTTCGCGTCGCCGAGGGCGTGGGCGGCGACGGCGTCCCCGAACCCTTCGGTGAATGCGCACTCCGGCGACAGGACCTCCCCGAATCTGTGGCCTTTGGGGCACAAGTTTTTGGAGCTGTCCCACCACTTCCCCTGCGCCTTGTACTGCAGGGAGTGGCCGGCCTCGTGCAGGATGAGATGCTTGGATCTTGTGTCGTCCTCCTTGAGGAACACAGCGTACGTATTGATCGTGTCGAAGAATGGGGCTTGGGCAATGGCCGTTGGCCATACGTACTTCGTGCCGTTCGCCTTAGCAGTTTTACTTGACAGCTCCTTGAACGTGTCCACGATCTTCCAGGCACCCGCCGCCGAGGGCACCATCACGTCGCCCAGGTCCCTGGTGATGGCCGATGCGGATCTTGTTTCAAACGAATAGCCCGTCGCGTACGGGCTAACGTCGGTGACGACGTTCGCGCCATTGCCCCTCGCGAAAAACTGCACCCGCACCTTCGTGAGCGAACTGCCTCGCGCGGGCCTATGACAGGCATTGAAGGAACCGTTGTCGGCGATGGTGCCGCTGGTCAGCTTCTTGTCGGAGCCGTCGTTGCCCCACAGCTCCCACTCGGAGCCTCGAGCAGGATTGGTGGTCGAGCGTCCACCGGCCTCCGCGTCCACGTGCGTGTACTTCAGGGTTCCCGACACACAGAATTCGCTGGCGGCCGACGCATGCGTGACCAGCACCGGCGTCAGGACCGCCGCACCGATGGCGGCGACGCTCACAAGCGCAAGGCGCTTCTTGCTTCTTCTTCTGGATTTCATGATTCACACCTCTTCGGGGTTGAGGTGACCTGTGCGGCCACCATCGACTGGACCCCACGAGACCCGCACGCAGTACGTCGGCACGGCGGCTGCCCGCCCCCAGCGAAGGGAACCAGCCAGGAGAAAACAATTTCACATTTCACATGTCAGTCAAGGTTTTCGACTGAACTCCGTCGCCCCGCCCCGATCGGCCCAGCTCGGCCACCCCGAAAACGGCAGACCAAGGGCCGTCACTCGAAGGTAGATCCCCGAGCCTTGCCCGCGGCCCAGGCGTCTGTGGGCGCACGCTGACCGATGCTCGCCACTGTCGCCACGCAAGCGGCGACCGCGTCTGTCCCGAAGTCACTGGTTCACGGGCATGAGCGGAGGCTGGCTCTTGGCCGCGATGTGGGACTGTAAAACGAAACGAACGGTGTAAGTCCTGATCATGGAAGATGCGCCGATGACCAGTAACAACGTGCCTGAACCTGAGACCGTCGAGGTGGCTGAGCCGCCGTCTCCAGGAGGCCGCCGCCTCCCGACAGTCCGTGGAAGCGCCCAGCGTGACCACCCTGCGCGGCTACGGATACCGCCTCGAAGACGGCTGAGGGATCAGCTCCTGTGCGGCCGGGGCCACGTCGTGGCGGCGCGTTGACCTCCACTTCGGTCCAGGTCGCGCACTGCATGGGCTGAAGAGAAGCGACGGGGTGGATCCGGGCGTCTTGCGAGCAGCGGTGGGGCTGTTCGGCCGCCGGGGAGCTCCCGCTCGGCGGTTGAAAGGGCATTTGCAGCAGCGGAGGGAGCAGCAAAGCCCGCTTGGCGCTTTGCCCTCAGGACTTTTGAGGAAGGAGCTCGTTTCGCAGGACGGTTTCCTGCCGCTCTTGCATAAGAGCGAAACCCATGAGGCCGATGAGGATCGCAAGGAGCACGGCCGACGAGCCCGCCGTGCCAAGGTCGAGGCCGCCCTTGGCGAGGGGCTTGGTCAGGAAGTCACCGGCAGTGGCCCCGAGGGGGCGGGTCAGCACGAAGGCGATCCAGAACAGCAGGACGTTCGGCACGAAAGGCACGCGCATGAGAGCAAGGAGTACGGAAAGCAGCCCGGCGACGAGAAGCGCGCCACCCGCGTAGCCGAGCCCGGAGCTGTCGGACAGGAAATCACCCATGGAAGTGCCGAGCGTGTTCGACACGAGAATCGCCGACCAGAAGAGGGCCTCGCCGCGGAAGGTGGTGATGTCGCGAATGGAGAACGTCAGCCCGCGGAACTTCCAGACGATGAAGATGGCGATCAGGAGCGAGGTCAGGATCGCGGCACCAGCGGGGTATCCCAATCCAAGACCCTGCGGCCCCCAGCCCAGCGATGTGGCCCCGTTGGAGAGGTAATCGGCGCTGGCGTCGCGGTTCATGAAGTCGGACATCGTGGTGCCGGCCGTGCTGGTGGACAGGATGACGGTCCAGTAGAAGAAGGGGTTGTAGCGCTTGGACCTGAGCTGAATGACCAGCGTGACGATGAAGATCAGGAAAAGTGCGATTGTGGTGAGAAAGTAGCCGATTTTGAGGGTCTGGGCGAAGAGGTCACCAGCCGTCTCGCCGAGGGTCGTCGCAGCGATCTTCATGATCCAGAAGGCCAGGGTGACCTCCGGAAGTTTCTTCATCACGTACGTATCGGCGCTGGCGACATTTAATTCGGTAACGGGCTCCGACTCTTTCAACTTCAATCTCCCTTGCCGGTCAAAAATCGACGCCTCACGGTCCTGAAGTGAAGGAGCAGCCTTGCGAGTTGCTGATGGGCAGACCTCAACGTGCTGCGGCGCGCGAGATCCCCGTAAGCGGTGACGCTGCGTGTCCGCCGGCGTTCTTGCTTCCCGTAATACGGATGCCGAACGCGCCGCGTTCAGTGCCCTTCTGGCGCGGTTGCGGTGTGCGCGTTCAGCGTCGCGGATGCCTGGTCACGGATTACATCAGAAGGAGCGCTGACTGCTCCTTCGACCGGGCCGGGTCGGAGACGCTCATGACCATCTCGGAGAGCGGGTCGGTGGGCGGGAAGGCGCGATAGACGCCGACCACGTGCAGGTCGAGCTTCTGAGACAGGTCACGGTCGAAGCTACCGTTTCAGTTATGACAGCTACGACGACTGCGGCCTCCGTGCAGGGCGGCTCGCAATGGGTACAGACCGGCCCGCTCTCCTTCAACCACGTTCTCACCACCACCGCACAGCGCATCTCACAGGTGCCGGAACTGACGATTCCCTTTCCTGGGGTGTGGGAGCTCACCTACCACGTCCGCACCTCGTTCAAGTCGGGCAATCAGCAGGCGCTGTGGATCCACACGTGGCTGGGCAAGGACGGCGTGCGCATCGAGGGCAGTGAAGCAACGCACGGCCGCCAGGGCCCGGTTCTCCCCGGTCGTCACCCGCCAGTTGATGACGCACGTGGCGGAGCGTACGCACCAGACCCGCAGAGCCGCGGCGACCGAGCTGCTCACCTCGCTCGCGGAGCGCGAACGGGAGGTGGCGGTCGCCGTCGGCCGCGGACGGTCCAATGCCGAGATCGCCGCGACGCTCTATATGAGCGTGCCGACGGTCAAGACGCACGTCTCCCGCATCCTGGCCAAACTGGGGCTCAACAATCGGGTCCAAATCGCTCTGTTGGCCCATGATGCCGGTCTGCTCGACGAGGAGGAGCCGACGTAGTCTGACGCGGAGATGCTTCGCTACAAAGGACCGGTGGAGACCGGCACAGCCCGCTTCACCGCCGTCCCGGTCCGGGGATCGGCGACACCGTGATCCCGGCCGGCAAGGCGGTGCTCGTCGGCATCGCCGCCGGCGACCACGACCCCGCCCGCTATCCGGCCCCGGACCGCTTCGACATCAACCGTGACACCCACGGCCACCTTGCCTTCGGCCACGGCATCCATTGCTGCCTGGGCGCGCCGCCGGCCCGTACGGAGGGCAGGATCGCCGTCCGTACTCTGCTGGAACGCTGTCCCGACCTGGCCCTCGACCCCGCCGCCGGTCCGCTCGACTGGCTGCCCGGCATGCTGATGCGCGGGGTGCGAAGCCTTCCGGTGCGGTGGTAGCGGATCATCGACGAGTGAGCGCTTGACCGGACTCCTCCGCCACCGACTTCCCAAGGAGCACGACGATGCCCGGACTTGACCTCGAAGTGGCCCGGAAGATTCTCGAAAGCCAGCCGTTCAGCCGACTGCTCCAGGCACGGATCACCGGGTTCGGCGGTGGCGAGGCCGTGCTCGAAGTGGACATCCGCGAAGAGCTGCACCAGCAGAACGGCTATCTGCACGGGGGAGTGCTCGCGTACGCCGCCGACAACTCCATCACCTTCGCCGCCGGTACGACTCTCGGGCCCGCGGTGCTGACCAGCGGTTTCTCCGTCCAGTACATCCGCCCGGCGACCGGGCGCACCCTGGTGGCCCGTGCCGCCGTCGTGCACACTGGCCGCCGTCAGGCCGTCGTCCGCTGCGATCTGTACGCGGTGAACGCGGACGGTGAGGAGACACTCTGCGCCGTGGCGCAGGGCACCGTACTGTCCGCGCAGCACTCCTGAGGGGGAGACGATGACCACCGAAGCAGCCGTCGTCGATCTTGCCGCGCTCGGCGAGGACTTCACCCGCGACCCCTACCCCGTCTACGCCGGGTTACGGGCCCGGGGCCCGGTCCACCGGATACGGATGCCCGAGGGCTACGCGGCCTGGCTGATCGTCGGACACGAGGCGGGGCGTGCCGCACTCGCCGATCCGCGGCTGTCCAAGGAGTGGCGCAATGTCTCCCCGGAGCTCGGAATCCGCCAGATCGCCTCGGGTGTCACCATGCTCAGCTCCGACGCACCGATGCACACCCGGCTGCGCAAGCTCGTGGCGCGTGAGTTCACGATGCGACGGGTGGAGCAACTCGCCCCGCGCGTCCAGGAGATCACCGACCGGCTGCTGGACGAGATGGTGCCTGCCGGGCGCGCGAACCTGGTGGACGCGCTCTCCTTCCCGCTGCCCATGGCCGTCATCTGCGAACTGCTCGGCGTGCCGTTCCTGGACCGGGACACCTTCCGGTCCTGGTCCAACACGGCGCTCGCCGCGACCGACCGCGAGGCGCGGATGGACGCGTCCGCGAAGATGACGCAGTACCTGGCGCAGCTGCTCGCGGACAAGCGTGAGCAGCCCGGCGACGACCTGATGAGCGCGCTGATCCATACGGCGGACGAGGACGGCGACCGGCTCAGCCGTGAGGAACTGCTGGGCATGGCCTGGCTGCTGCTCGTCGCCGGGCACGAGACCACCGTCAACCTCATCTCCAACGGGGTGCTCGCCCTGCTTGCCCACCCTGACCAACTGGCGGCTCTGCGTGCCGACTTCTCGCTGCTCGACGGCGCGGTCGAGGAGATGCTGCGCTACGAAGGACCGCTGGAGACGCCGACGTACCGCTTCACCACCGAGCCCCTGGAGATCGGCGGCACGACGATCCCGGGTGGCGGCGAACTGGTGCTGATCGCACTGGCGGACGCCGACCGCGACCCGGCGCGCTTCCCCGACCCGGACCGTTTCGACATCCGGCGCGACAGCCGCGGCCACCTCGCCTTCGGGCACGGCATCCATTACTGCCTGGGCGCCCCGCTGGCCAGGTTGGAGGCGCGGATCGCGATTCGTTCGCTGCTGGAGCGCTGCCCCGACCTGGCGCTGGACGCGCATCCGGCGGCCCTGACCTGGCGCACCGGCATGCTGATCCGCGGCCCGGAGAGCCTGCCCGTCACCTGGTAGGGGATCCGGTCGTCAGTCGGCCGGTCGGTCGGCAGGTCAGTCGGTCGGCCGGTCGGTCGGTCGGTTGTCAGTCGGAGGGGATCTCCTCGAGCCGCACCGGACGGCGCTCCCGCCGTGACAGCTCGCACGCCTCCGCGATCCGTAGCGCTGCCAGCGCCTCCCGCCCGTCGCACGGATTCTCCGCCTCGCCCTGCACCATCCGTACGAACGCGTCCAGCTCTGCCTCGTACGCCGGGGCGAACCGCTCCAGGAATCCCGGCCACGGCTTGTCCGCCGCGCGCGGGCCCTTGGGCTCGGTCGAGCTGATCGGCGTACGGTCGTCAAGGCCGACCGCGACCTGGTCGAGCTCGCCGACCAGTTCCATCCGGACGTCGTAGCCCGCGCCGTTGCAGCGGGTGGCCGTGGCGGTGGCCAGGGTCCCGTCGTCCAGAGTGAGCACCGCCGCCGCCGTGTCGACGTCGCCCGCCTCGCGGAACATCGCGGGGCCCGCGTCCGAACCGGTCGCGTACACCTCCACGACCTCGCGGCCCGTCACCCAGCGCAGGATGTCGAAGTCATGGACCAGACAGTCCCGGTACAGGCCGCCGGAGAGCGGCAGATACGCGGCGGGCGGCGGGGCGGGGTCGGAGGTGATGGCCCGTACGGTGTGCAGCCGGCCGAGCGCACCCGACCGTACGATCTCGCGGGCCTTCGTGTAGCCCGCGTCGAACCGGCGCATGAAGCCCAGCTGGAGCAGGGTGCCGGCCTGCTCGACCTCATGGAGCGCGCCGAGCGTGCCCGGTAGGTCCAGCGCGATCGGCTTCTCGCAGAAGGTGGGCAGACCGGCGCGGGCGGCGCGGGCGATGAGTTCGGCGTGGGCGGCGGTCGCCGAGGCGATCACCACGGCGTCGACGCCCCAGGTGAAGATCTCATCGGCACTCGGCGCGGCGGTGGACCCGGTGCGCTCGGCGACCTCGGCCGCCCGTGCCGCGTCGGCATCCGCCACGACCAGTGAACCGACTTCCCGATGGCGGCTGAGCACACCCGCGTGGAAAGAGCCGATTCGTCCCGTACCGATGAGTCCGATGCGCATGGCCCAAAGGTGATGCCCGGCCCGCCGCCATGTCAAGACTTTGTCCTGACAACCGAACTTCACGACTTCCCGTCAACATTCACTGCGACTACGCTCGCTCCGTGCCCAAGCAGCCCAGACACGTGACGGACCCGTCCCTGTCTCTCCAGCTGAGCGTGGACCGCACCAGTCCGGTCCCGCTCTACTTCCAGCTCTCGCAGCAGCTGGAAGCAGCCATCGAGAGAGGGACCCTCACCCCCGGCAGCCTGCTCGGCAACGAGATCGAGCTGGCCAACCGGCTCGGGCTGTCCCGCCCGACCGTCCGCCAGGCCATCCAGTCCCTCGTCGACAAGGGCCTGCTGGTGCGCCGCAGGGGCGTCGGCACCCAGGTCGTGCACAGCCAGGTCAAGCGCCCGCTGGAGCTCAGCAGCCTTTACGACGACCTCGAGGCGGCCGGTCAGCGCCCGGCCACCATCGTGCTGCGCAATGCCTTCGAGCCCGCGAGTGCCGAGGTCGCGGCCGCCCTCGGCGTACCGGAGGGCAGCGAAGTCCAGCTGATCGAGCGGCTGCGCTTCGCCCACGGCGAGCCCATGGCCCGGCTGCGCAACCATCTGCCGGCCGGCCTCTTCGAATGCGACACGGAGCGGCTCGAGGCCACCGGCCTGTACCGGATGATGCGGGCCGCCGGGATCACCCTGCACAGCGCCCGGCAGTCGGTCGGGGCGCGAGCCGCCACCGAGCTGGAGGCGGAGCTGCTGACCGAGGCGACCGGCGCTCCCTTGCTGACCATGGAGCGCACCACCTTCGACGACACCGGCCGCGCGGTCGAGTTCGGCTCCCACATCTACCGCGCCTCGCGCTACGCCTTCGAGTTTCAGCTCCTCGTCCGGCCGTGACCCCCCGGCCCTGGCGCCGCCCGGCCGTTTCCGTGCCCCGCGGTGACCCGGTCCACCCGCTCGATTCGGCCACGTAAGAATGTCCTTCGCGTAAGAATGTTCGGACAAAGTCTTGACTGCGTCTCGGGACCGCCGTAAAAACGCACCCAGCCGCAACCGGGCGGCCGGGAGATAAGGCGGACCCACCATGCGTACCACCCGCACGGCAGCAGCCCTGCTCGCCGCATGTGCCCTGGTCGTCGTCGCTGGATGCAGCAGTTCCGGCGGCAAGGAGGCGAAGGACAGCCCCTCCAAGGGCGGCGGCGGAGGCGAACCGGCCACCACCGGCCGCCTCAAGATCGCCATGGTGACGCACTCCGGCGAGGGCGACACCTTCTGGGACATCGTCCAGAGCGGCGCCAAGGTCGCGGCCCGCAAGGACAACGTCGAGTTCCTCTACGCAGCCAACAAGGAGGGCAAGGAGCAGGCCCAGCTCGTCCAGACCTACATCGACCAGAAGGTCGACGGCATTGTCGTCACCCTCGCCAAGCCGGAAGCGGTCAAGGAAGTCGTCAAGAAGGCTGTCGCGGCCGGCATACCCGTCGTCACGATCAACTCCGGCGCCGAGTTCTCCAAGGATGTCGGTGCACTCAGCCATATCGGCCAGGACGAGTCCGTGGCCGGCGAGGCAGTCGGCGAGGAGCTCAACAAGCGCGGCAAGAAGAAGGCGATCTGCGTCATCCACGAGCAGGGCAATGTCTCGCTCGAGGCCCGCTGCGCAGGAGTGAAGAAGACCTTCAAGGGCACCGTCGAGAACCTCAACGTCGAGGGCACCAACATGCCCGCCTCCACCTCCTCCATCGAGGCGAAGCTGCAGAGCGCGAAGAACATCGACGCCGTCGTCACACTTGGCGCGCCGTTCGCCGCCGCATCCGTCAAGGCCAAGGAGGGCGCGGGCTCCAGCGCCGAGGTCAACACCTTCGACCTCAACGCCGAAGTGGTCAAGCAGCTCAAGGCCAAGCAGATCGGCTTCGCCGTCGACCAGCAGCCCTACCTCCAGGGCTACCTGGCCATCGACGAGCTGTGGCTCAACAAGACCAACGGCAATGTGATCGGCGGCGGCAAGCCGATCCTCACCGGTCCCGCCCTCGTCACCGAGAAGGACGTGCCCGCGCTGGAGAAGCTCACCGCCGACGGCACCCGATGACCTACGAGGCATACCCGATGCCCACCCTCCGACCTGCTGTGACACATACTTGGGCGGCCGGGGCGCGTCACCACGCCCCCCGGTCGCACCGGGAAGCACAGCGAGTACGGCAAGAAGGGCACGGGGTCGTGGCGAGGGCAAGGACAGGGGTACGCGCGCTCGGCGCAGTGCTGGCAGCGGTACTCGGAGCCTCCCTGGCGGGATGCAGCAGCACCGGCGGCAAGCGCGCGGAGGACGCCCGCAAGGCACAGTCCGCCGCCGGCAAGGCCGCGGTGACCACCCCTCGCTGGACCTTCGCCATGGTCACCCACTCCGGCGACGGCGACACCTTCTGGGACATCGTCCAGAACGGCGCCGAGCAGGCCGCCGTCAAGGACAACATCAACTTCCTCTACTCCCACAGCGACGAGGGCCAGCAGCAGGCCCAGCTCGTCCAGGCGGCGATCGACAAGAAGGTCAACGGCCTGATCGTCTCGCTCGCCAAGCCCGACGCGATGAAGGACGTCATCGCCAAGGCCGAGAAGGCCGGCATCCCGGTGATCACCGTCAACTCGGGCTCCGAGCAGTCCAAGGCGTACGGCGCGCTCACCCATATCGGCCAGGACGAGACGATCGCCGGCGAGGCCGTCGGCGACGAGCTCGACAGGCGCGGCAAGAAGAAGGCCCTGTGCGTGCTGCACGAACAGGGCAACGTCGGCCACGAGCAGCGCTGTGCCGGAGCGAAGAAGACCTTCGGCGGCCAGATGCAGAACCTGTATGTCGACGGCACCAACATGCCCGACGTCCAGGCGTCCATCGAGGCGAAGCTCCAGGCCGACCGCTCCATCGACTCCGTCGTCACCCTGGGCGCGCCGTTCGCGGACGCCGCCGTCCAGGCCAGGAAGACCGCGGAGAGCGAGGCCGAGGTCGACACGTTCGACCTCAACGCCAAGGTCGCCACCGCTCTGACGGCGGGCACCCTCGGATTTGCCGTCGACCAGCAGCCGTACCTCCAGGGGTACGAGGCGGTGGATCTGCTCTGGCTCTACAAGTACAACGCCGATGTCCTCGGCGGCGGGCGGCCCGTCCTCACCGGACCGCAGATCATCACCAAGAACGACGCCGCCGAGCTGCAGCAATACACGGAGCGGGGGACCCGATGAGCGCTACCGCACCACCTGCCACACCGGACAGCACACCGGCCAAGACCGACGAGCGGCTGCTGCGCACCTCGCCGCTTCGCAAGCTGCTGGGCCGGCCCGAACTGGGCTCGGTGGTCGGCGCCGTGGCGGTCTTCCTCTTCTTCTCGATCATCGCCGAATCGTTCCTGCGGGCGTCCAGCCTGTCCACCGTCCTGTACGCGGCCTCGACCCTCGGCATCATGGCCGTACCCGTCGCCCTGCTGATGATCGGCGGCGAGTTCGACCTCTCGGCCGGCGTCCTGGTGACCAGCTCCGCGCTGATCTCCTCGATGTTCAGCTACCAGATGACGGCGAACGTCTGGGTCGGCGTGCTCGTCTCGCTGCTCGTCACGCTCGCGGTCGGGGTCTTCAACGGCTTCATGCTGACCCGTACGAAACTGCCCAGCTTCATCATCACGCTCGGTACGTTCCTGATGCTGACCGGCCTCAACCTCGGCTTCACCAAGCTGATCAGCGGCACGGTCTCGACCAAGTCCATCGCCGACATGGAGGGCTTCGAGTCGGCCAAGAAGCTCTTCGCCTCGCAGCTCACCCTCGGTGACGTCACGCTGAAGGTAACCATCCTGTGGTGGTTCGTCCTGGTGGCGCTGGCCACCTGGATCCTGCTGCGTACACGCTTCGGCAACTGGATCTTCGCGGTCGGCGGCGGCGCCGACGCGGCCCGCGCGGTCGGTGTCCCGGTCAACAAGACCAAGATCGGCCTCTATATGGGCGTCGCCTTCGCCGCCTGGATCTCCGGCCAGCATCTGCTCTTCTCGTTCGATGTGGTGCAGTCCGGCGAAGGTGTCGGCAATGAGCTGACGTACATCATCGCGGCCGTCATCGGCGGCTGTCTGATCACCGGCGGCTACGGCTCGGCGATCGGCTCCGCGGTCGGCGCGTTCATCTTCGGCATGACCAGCAAGGGCATCGTGTACGCGGAGTGGAACCCGGACTGGTTCAAGTTCTTCCTCGGGGCGATGCTCCTTCTGGCCACCCTGCTCAACGCATGGGTCCGTAAGCGTGCGGAGGCAAGCAAATGACGGCCCTCGTCGAGCTCGACAACGTCAGTAAGTACTACGGCAACATCCGCGCGCTGGAAGGCGTCTCGCTCGAGGTCCACGCCGGGGAGATCTCCTGTGTGCTCGGCGACAACGGCGCCGGCAAGTCCACCCTGATCAAGATCATCGCGGGTCTGCACCGGCACGACACGGGCACCTTCCTGATCGAGGGGGAGCAGGCGAACCTCGCCAGCCCGCGCGAAGCCCTGGACCGCGGCATCGCCACGGTCTACCAGGACCTCGCGGTCGTACCGCTGATGCCGGTCTGGCGGAACTTCTTCCTCGGCTCCGAGCCGACCAAGGGCGCGGGTCCCTTCAAGCGCCTCGACGTCGAGCTGATGCGCGAGACGACCCGCTCCGAACTGCTGCGGATGGGCATCGATCTGCGCGATGTCGACCAGCCCATCGGGACGCTCTCGGGCGGTGAGCGCCAGTGTGTGGCGATCGCCCGGGCCGTCTACTTCGGCGCGAAGGTCCTGGTCCTGGACGAGCCGACCGCCGCGCTCGGCGTCAAGCAGTCCGGCGTCGTACTGAAGTATGTGGCGGCGGCACGCGACGCGGGTCTGGGCGTCGTACTGATCACCCACAACCCGCACCACGCCTATCTGGTCGGCGACCGCTTCGTACTGCTCAAGCGCGGCACCATGTCCGCCAGCCACACCAAGGACTCGGTCACCCTCGACGAGCTCACCCGGCAGATGGCGGGCGGCAGCGAGCTCGAGGACCTGCGGCACGAACTGGAGAGGGCGCCGGTGCCCACGCACCTGGGCGGTCACCCGGTGAAGGAGGAGCCGCCCACGCCGTAGCGCGCCTGCGGAGCCCCGCGCCCCCGACACCGCCGGATGGCAGAATCGGGCCCGGTGGGCACCGCCCACCCCGGGCCGTGACAGCACCCGGCCCCCGACACCCCGCAGGGACATGAGCACGTACCGCGACTTCGCCCACCGAGGCTCCGCCCGCGCCACCGTCCTGAAGACCGTCGGCACCCGGGAACGGCGCTCTCACCTCTCCGCGCCCCGGGTTCCCACGGTCGGCATCGACATCGGCGGTACGAAGGTGATGGCGGGCGTCGTCGACGCCGACGGGGTCATCCTGGAGAAGATCCGCACCGAGACGCCGGACAAGTCCAAGAGCCCCAAGGTCGTCGAGGACACCATCTGCGAGCTGGTGCTCGATCTCTCCGACCGTCACGATGTGCACGCCGTCGGTATCGGTGCGGCCGGCTGGGTCGACGCCGACCGCTCCAAGGTCCTCTTCGCGCCCCATCTGGCCTGGCGCAACGAGCCCCTGCGCGACGCCGTCGCGGCCCGGCTCGCCGTGCCCGTACTGGTCGACAACGACGCCAACGCCGCCGCCTGGGCGGAGTGGCGCTTCGGCGCGGGCCGCGGCGAGGACCACCTCGTGATGATCACCCTCGGCACCGGCATCGGCGGCGCGATCCTCGAGGACGGCCAGGTCAAGCGCGGCAAGTACGGAGTCGCGGGTGAGTTCGGTCATATGCAGGTCGTGCCCGGTGGCCACCGCTGCCCCTGCGGCAACCGCGGCTGCTGGGAGCAGTACAGCTCCGGCAACGCGCTCGTGAGAGAGGCACGCGAGCTCGCCGCCGCCGACTCCCCGGTCGCGCACAGCCTCATCGAGCGCGTCGGCGGCAACATTCCCGAGATCACAGGCCCGCTCATCACCGAACTCGCCCGCGAGGGCGACGCCATGTGTATCGAGCTCTTCCAGGACATCGGCCAGTGGCTCGGCGTCGGCATCGCCAACCTCGCCGCCGCTCTCGACCCCTCGTGCTTCGTCATCGGAGGCGGTGTCAGCGCCGCCGACGACCTGCTCATCGGGCCCGCCCGCGACGCCTTCCGCCGGCATCTCACCGGCCGCGGCTACCGCCCGGAGGCCCGGATCGCCAAAGCCCAGCTCGGCCCCGAGGCGGGTATGGTCGGCGCGGCCGATCTCGCGCGGCTCGTGGCGCGCCGCTTCCGCCGGGCCAACCGGCGCCGTGTGGAGCGCCATGAGCGGTACGAGCGCTATGCGCAGGCCATCCGTAACTCCAGCACCACCCGCCCCACCCAGGAACCGTAGCCATGACCGTGCCCCGACAGTCCACCTCTCCGGACGACAGCGCCCACCCTCCCGAGGACCGGCGCCATATGCTCCGCCGCCGCTGGCTGACGGCGATCATCATCGTGCTGCTCGTCGGAGTCCCGGCCGGCTATCTGGTGATTTCCGCCGAGCAGAGCCGCGACAGCGGCCGGGACAAGGAGGCGGAGTCCTCGGCCACCAGTCTGCGGGAGACCTGGCCCTCCCAGACCAAGCGCCGTGTCTTCGAGGTGCCCATCCCGCCGAAGTCCACGGACGTTGCCTACTACGAGACGAGCAACTGGAAGACCAGCCGGCTGTTCGTGCAGTTCCGCACCACTTCCGGCGGGCTCGACCTGTTCCTGGAGGGCGTGGGGACGAGCCGCGCCAAGCTCCACGACGGTGTGGTCACCATCGGCGCGCGTGACGCCGCGACGGCGGGCTGGGACTTCGGCGCCGGTCAGGGCGACTGGGCGGGCACCAGCCACCCGCAGAAGGACCCGCGGCCCACCCAGGACATCACCGTCGACCTGAGTGACACGGCCCGCCCCAGGGTGTACGTGGTATCGACAGCGACCCCCTGACCGGACGACGAAACTTCACTGGATAGCGTGGAGAGGGTGAGTGAGACGCAGACGCCCCCGAAGACCCTGCAGTACCGGATCGACGGTCCCGACGACGCCCCCGTGCTCATCCTCGGCCCCTCTCTCGGCACTACATGGCACATGTGGGATCGGCAGATTGCCGAGCTCTCCCGCCGGTGGCGGGTGTTCCGGTTCGACCTGCCCGGCCATGGCGGCGCGCCCGCCCATCCCGCCACCGCAGTCGCCGAGCTCGCCGACCGGCTGCTCGCGACCCTTGACGAGCTGGGCATCCAGCGCTTCGGTTACGCGGGCTGCTCCATCGGCGGCGCGATCGGCATCGAACTGGCACTGCGCCAACCGCAGCGCGTGGCCTCCCTCGCACTGGTCGCCGCCTCGCCCCGGTTCGGCACCGCCGACGAGTTCCGCCAGCGTGGTGTGATCGTCCGCACCAATGGCCTGGACCCGATGGCGCGCACCGCGCCCGAGCGCTGGTTCACCCAGGGCTTCGCCTCCGCCCAGCCCGCGATCGTCGAGTGGGCCGTCCAGATGGTCCGCACCACCGACCCCGGCTGCTACATCGCCGCCTGCGAGGCGCTCGCGGCCTTCGACGTCCGCGGCGAACTCGGCCTCGTCGGCGTCCCCACGCTGGTCCTGGTCGGCTCCGAGGACCAGGTCACCGGGCCCGCGGAGGCCCGCACGCTGGTCGCCGGGATTCCGGACGCCCGGCTCGCGCTGGTCCCGGGTGCCTCCCACCTCGCCCCCGTCGAGCAGCCCGCCGCCGTCACCGATCTGCTCGAACGCCACTTCTCCACGGCGTGGCAGGACACGCTGTCGGCCATTCCGGCGCCGCCGGTCGCGCCCGCGATCTCCGCACCCGTGGCGCCCGTCGCCGAGATCGCCGCGGCCTCGCCCGAGCAGCCGCAGGCCGTGCGGACAGGGCGCCCCGACCCGTACATCGCCGGGATGAAGGTGCGCCGCGAGGTTCTCGGCGACGCGCATGTGGACCGGGCTACGGCCGAGGCCGACGACTTCACGGGCGACTTCCAAGAGCTGATCACCCGCTACGCCTGGGGCGAGGTCTGGACCCGCGAGGGCCTGGACAGACGCACCCGCAGCGTGGTGACGCTGACCGCACTGGTCGCGGGCGGACATCTGGACGAGCTGGCCTTCCACACCCGCGCCGCGCTGCGCAACGGACTGACCCCCGCCGAGATCCGGGAAGTCCTGATCCACGCGGCCGTGTACTGCGGCGTCCCCGCGGCGAATTCCGCATTCAAGGTGGCCCAGGCCGTGATCCAGCAGGAGACCACCCCCGAGGCGTAGCAGGATGGGGGCATGAGGCTCACGAAGAAGACGCATGCCTGCATCCGGCTCGAGAAGGACGGGCAGACGCTCGTCATCGATCCCGGCACCTTCAGCGAACAGGACGCGGCCATCGGCGCGGACGTCATCCTGGTCACCCATGAGCACCTCGACCATTTCAACGAGGACCGGCTGCGCGCCGCCCTCGAGGCGAACCCGGCAGCCGGGATCTGGACCCTGCGGAGCGTCGCCGAGAAGATCTCGGCGGCCTTCCCGGGCCGCGTCCACACGGTCGGCCACGGCGACACCTTCAGCGCCGCCGGCTTCGACGTACAGGTCCACGGCGAGCTGCACGCGGTGATCCACCCGGACATCCCGCGGATCACCAATGTCGGCTTCCTGGTGGACGGTTCGGTCTTCCACCCCGGCGACGCGCTCACCGTCCCGGACCACCCGGTCGAGACGCTGATGATCCCGGTGCAGGCCCCCTGGAACAAGATCTCCGAGGTCATCGACTACGTACGCGAAGTGAAGCCGCAGCGCGCCATCGACATCCACGACGCGCTGCTCACCGATCTCGCGCGGCCCGTCTACGACAACCAGATCGGTGCCCTGGGTGGCGCGGAGCACGGCCGGCTGGCCCCGGGCGAGGCGACCGATCTGTGACGGCCAACCCTGACCGCCACGCCCTGACCGGCCCCCTGGCTGCCCCCTGACCGCCGCACCGCTCACTGTCAGACCCCCCGGATAGGCTGTCGGGCATGCGCATCGCCACCTGGAACGTCAACTCGATCACCGCTCGGCTGCCCCGGCTGCTGGCCTGGCTGGAGAGCAGCGGCACGGACGTGCTGTGCATCCAGGAGACCAAGTGCACCGAGGAGCAGTTCCCCGCCGACGAGCTGCGAGAGCTCGGCTACGACTCCGCGGTCAACGCCAACGGCAGGTGGAACGGCGTGGCCCTGGTCTCCCGGGTCGGCCTGGACGAGGTCGTCAAGGGCCTGCCCGGCGGACCGGACTACGGGGGTGCGCAGGAGCCGCGGGCGATCTCCGCGACCTGCGACGGCGTCCGTGTCTGGTCGGTCTATGTGCCCAACGGCCGCGAGATCGCCCACGACCACTACGCCTACAAGCTGCGCTGGTTGGAGGCGCTGAAGGCCTCGGTGGCCGAGGACGCGGCGGGCGAGCGCCCGTTCGCGGTCCTCGGCGACTTCAATGTCGCACCGACCGACGAGGACGTCTGGGACCCCGCGCTCTTCGAGGGAGCCACGCATGTCACCCCGGCCGAGCGTGCGGCGCTCGCCGCGCTGCGCGAGGCCGGGCTGTCCGATGTGATGCCCCGCCCGCTGAAGTACGACCGTCCGTACACCTACTGGGACTACCGCGAGCTGCGCTTCCCCAAGAACAAGGGCATGCGTATCGACCTTGTCTACGGCAACGAACCCTTCACCAAGGCGGTCAAGGACAGCTATGTCGACCGCGAGCAGCGCAAGGGCAAGGGTGCCTCGGACCACGCACCTGTTGTTGTCGATCTGGACATCTGACGGCGGTTGACGCGCGCCCTGTGGTGCGTACGGCCGCGGGGATGCGAGGCTGAGCAGTATGAACATCCCTTTCTTGGACAACTGGCTCAAGCGCCACGGCGGTGACCTGGAGGAGATGGCGGTCACCGCCGGAGCCGAGAACGACCCGGAGAGAGCGGCGGCCATCGCCGAGCTGCTCTCCGAGTGTGAGCTGCTGCGTGTCCGAGCGGGGCAGGCCGGGCTCGAACTGGACGACTCCCCGGCCTCGTTGACCGCCCTCGACCAGTTGCCTCCGCGCTGGCGCGACGACCCGGAGGAGCTGCCCTGGCTGGGCAACGACGCGGGTCTCTACCTCGGCACCGTGATCGTCCGTACGGTCCCCGGCGCGACCTGGCACATCTGGCCGGCCGGCCATCCCGTGGTGCGGCTCGTCTCCGGCCGCGAGATCGGAGTGGTGGAGGCGGGTCTTGACTGGGCGGTCAATGGAGCGCCCGAGCTCTCCCAGGTGTACGCGGAAGCGGCCGAAGCCTGACGTCGCGCCGGGCTCGCCGGCCCGGCGACGATCATGGACGGCCGTACTTAATACGGCTTATGCCCCATTTATGCGTGTCGAGTGCGAAGTCTCTTATCGGGCTGGATAGTTTGCGCTGACCTCGACACAGCTGAGAGTGGGTGGGGCAACGTATGGCCGTCGATCCGTTGATCGAGCTGCGTAACGTCAACAAGCACTACGGACAGTTGCACGTTCTCCAGGACATTGATCTCACTGTCGGACGCGGTGAGGTTGTTGTGGTCATCGGCCCCTCCGGCTCCGGCAAATCAACACTCTGCCGTACGGTCAACCGGCTCGAGACGATCGAGTCGGGTCACATCAGCATCGACGGTCAGCCGCTGCCCGAGGAGGGCCGCGCGCTCGCCAAGCTCCGCGCCGATGTGGGCATGGTCTTCCAGTCCTTCAATCTCTTCGCCCACAAGACCGTGCTGGACAATGTCTCGCTCGCGCCCGTCAAGGTCCGCCGCCGCAAGAAGGAGGAGGCGGACAGGCGCTCCCGCGAACTCCTGCAACGCGTAGGCCTCGCCGACCAGGCCGAGAAGTACCCGGCCCAGCTCTCCGGGGGGCAGCAGCAGCGCGTGGCCATCGCCCGCGCGCTCGCCATGGACCCCAAGGTCATGCTCTTCGACGAGCCGACCTCGGCCCTCGACCCGGAGATGATCAACGAGGTGCTTGAGGTCATGCAGCAGCTCGTCCGCGACGGAATGACCATGGTCGTCGTCACCCACGAGATGGGCTTCGCCCGGTCCGCCGCGAACCGCGTCGTCTTCATGGCGGACGGCCGGATCGTCGAGGACCGCACCCCGGAGGACTTCTTCACCAACCCCGAGAGCAACCGTGCCAAGGACTTCCTCTCCAAGATCCTCAAGCACTGACGGGGATGAGGACTCATGATGCGTACGAGACGTATGAGACGTGCTCTCGCGGTGCTGGCGCTCGTCCTGGCCGTCGCCGCCACCGCGGACTGCGGAAAGGAGGGCAGCCCGCCCGTCAAGGGCCCGCAGACCGACCGGCTGCCGCGGTACACCGTGGCCACCGGCTTCCAGCTGCCCGACTCACCGACCTGGAACAAGGCCAGAAAGCGCGGCCATCTGGTCGTCGGCGCCAAGGAGGACCAGCCCTACCTGGGCGAGAAGGACCCGGCGAGCGGGCGCTACACCGGGTTCGACATCGAGATCGCCAAAATGGTCGCCGCCTCACTGGGCTTCGACCCGAACACCGTCCAGTTCATGACGATCGCCTCGGCGAACCGCGAAACCGCCCTGCAGAACGGGCAGATCGACTACTACGTCGGCACCTACACCATCAACGACAACCGCAAGAAGCTCGTCGGCTTCGCAGGCCCGTACTACCTGGCCGGCCAGTCCCTCCTCGTACGGGCCGACGAGCACGACATCAAAGGCCCCCAGGACCTGGCCGGCAAGCGCGTCTGCTCGGCCGCCGGATCGACGCCGTACCAGCGGATCGCGGCCGACTACCCGAAGGCCGACCTCGTCGCGTACGACACCTACTCCATCTGCGTGGACAACCTGCTGACCTATCAGGTCGAGGCCGTCACCACCGACGACGCCATCCTCACCGGCTACGCGGCCAAGGTGCCTGAAGAGCTCAAGGTGGTCGGCAAGCCCTTCTCCGAGGAGCCGTACGGCATCGGCGTCCCGCGCAGCGACAACGCCCTGCGCTTCGCCATCGACGACGCCCTCGAGGCCAACGAGAAGAACGGGAACTGGAAGAAGGCCTACGAGGCGACACTCGGCCTCTCCGGAGTGCCGGCCCCACAGCCGCCACCGATCGACCGCTACCCGGCGAGCTGAGGACACCGTGTACGTACTGATCGACAACTTCTCCCTGTACTCCAAGGGCTTCTTCGGCACCGTCAAGCTGACGGTCTACGCCTCGCTGCTCGCCCTGGTCCTCGGCTTCATCATGGCCTCCTTCCGGATCGCGCCCGTCCGCTCCCTCCGGGTGCTGGGCACGGTGTGGGTGACCGTGCTGCGCAACACCCCGTTGACGCTGCTCTTCTTCGCCGTTCTGCTCGGCCTGCCGCGCTTCGGACTCGTCCTGCCCTTCGAGCTCTTCGCGGTGATCGCGCTGGGCTGCTACACCTCCGCGTTCATCTGCGAGGCATTGCGCGCCGGCATCAACACGGTGCACAAGGGACAGGGCGAGGCGGCCCGCAGCCTGGGCATGAACTTCGGCCAGACCCTCAACAACGTGGTCCTGCCGCAGGCATTCAGGAGCGTCATCCCGCCGATCGGCTCCACGCTCATCGCGCTCGCCAAGAACTCCGCGATCGCCGGCGCGTTCAGCGTCACCGAGCTGCTCGGCACCTACAAACCCCTCAGTGAGCTGGGCTACAGCATCATCTGGACCTTTGTCTGGATCGCCGTCGGCTACCTGATCATCACCCTGACCATCAGTGCGTTGTTCAATGTGCTGGAGAAGCGCTATGGAGTCGCCCGATGACCGATTCCACCGCCCTCTACGACATCCCGGGTCCCAACACCCGCAAACGCCACCTCACTTACGGTGTCGTCTCGACCGTCCTGGTCGTGGCGCTGTTCGGCTGGATCGTCTATCTGCTCTTCGACACCGGACAGTTCACCGCAACCAAGTGGACTCCGTTCGAGTACAAGGGCATTCAGGAGCTGCTGCTGCGCGGACTTGGCTACACACTCATGGCCTTCGCCTACGCTGCGGTGCTCTCGCTCGCCCTCGGTGGAGTCCTCGCCACCGGCCGGCTCTCCGACCACCGGCCGGTGCGCTGGGTGGCCACTGCGGTGGTCGAGTTCTTCCGCGCCATGCCCGTACTGGTGATGATCTTCTTCATCTTCGTGGCGCTGAAGGTGCAGCCGTTGCCCGCGCTGGTGGCCGGACTGACGCTCTACAACGGTTCGGTGCTCGCCGAGGTGTTCCGGGCCGGCGTCAACTCGGTCGAACGCGGACAGCGGGAGGCCGCGTACACCCTGGGGATGCGCAAGACCCAGGTCATGTCATATGTCCTGGTTCCACAGGGAGTTCGCGCCATGTTGCCGACGATCATCAGCCAGCTGGTGGTGACTCTGAAGGACACCTCGCTCGGCTATCTGATCACCTATGAGGAGTTCCTCCACGCGGGCAAGCTCATCGCCTCGAATCTCGACTACGATTTGCCGTTCATCCCTGTGGTGATGGTGATCTCGCCTATCTACATCGGGATGTGCATGCTGCTCTCCTGGTTCGCCAACTGGATGGCCAGGCGACAGCGGCGCAACCCGAAAACAGAGGCCGCGGATGTCGCCCCGGCCGAACCAGGGACGCTGCTGCCGGGTGTGCAGTAGCTCAGGGGCAATGGCCCGCCCGGCAGCAGCCGGTGATCACTTCTCGTGCAGCGGGACCGACAGATATGACGGGTCGGCTGCGGACGAGGAGAAGGTCAGCTGCGCGCCGGACGGGTTGTGCTCGATGTAGAGCGGGTCGACGGTGTCGACGACCAGGGCGAGACGGTGGCCGGCCGGTACGTCGTAGGCGGTGGAGAACAGCTCCAGGTCGACGGTGAACGGCTTTCCGGGTGTCTCGCCGTGGAAGGTGTACGGCGCGTTGCTGACCAGCTTGCCGAGGCCGAGCGGGCCCACGTCGTAGAGATACGCGACGAGGGTGCCGCTCTCCTTGGTGCCGGTGACCGTGGTGTGCAGCTTCGTGGTGCCGCGCACTCGCTGCTCGGAGCCGTACCGCTCCGACTGCCAGACGGCGGCGAAGGGGCGCGGCAGCAGCGGGATCCACGCCATCGGGGGCACCTTGGCGAACTGGTCCAGGATGCTGGAGAGGAAGATGATCCCGCCGTCGGCGCCCGAGTCGACGTTGGCGTGGATCTTCTTGGTGCCGTCCAGCTCGATCTTCCGCTCCGTCGCCGCCACCGACTTCCAGTCCGGATAGCTCTCGTACGCGCCGGTGGAACGGGACTTGAGGCGGACCGGCTGCTCGCGCTCGACGCCGTTGTCGACGCCCTTGAGGTAGTGGTCGAGCCAGCGATGGGCGCTGGTCCAGGTGTCGTTGGGCAGGCCGAACAGTCCGGTGCCTTCGGCCGTGGCGTGGTCACCGGGGCGGAACTCCAGCCGCTTGGGGCCGGTGAGCTTCTCGTAGAAGTCCGCGTACTGGTTGGGCGGGAAGATGGTGTCGCCCCAGGCGTTGCCGAGCATGATGGCGGCGCCGTTGGCGTTGATCCGGTCCAGATAGGTGAGGGGGGAGCGCTTCTTCCCCCAGGCGATCAGTCCTGGTTCCTTGCTTACGTCGGCGGAGAAGAAGTCCGCCGTGATCCGCTGGAACTCCTCACTCGGCCGACCGGTGAGATACCCCGCTCCGGCGAGCATCGCCGTTGCCTGCAGATGCTGGGTGCGGCGGCTGTAGATGGACTCGACGAGGTCGGCCCAGCCGCTGAGCGCCGCGACCGCCTTGATCCGCTTGTCGTGGCCGGCGGCCAGCAGACAGATGCCGGCGCCGTACGACATCCCGGCCATGCCGACCTTGGCGGGGTCGGCAGGGGTGTTCGCCAGCGCCCAGTCGATCACCTCGGACGCGTCCGCGATGTCGGGCGGACCGGCCACCTCGATTTTGCCGCCGGACTGCCAGAAGCCGCGGACGTTGTAACTCACCACGACATAGCCCGAGTCGGCGAGCTGCTTGGCCTGGGCGAGGTATTCGATCTGGGGCAGGCCCCAGCTCGTGGGCAGCACGATCACGGGGTACTTCCGTGTGCCGTCAGCGTCGGCGGGCGTAACGACGTTGGCCTTGAGTACGGTGCCGCCATCACCCTTGATGTCGACGAACTGTACGTCCGGGGTGGCGGATTGGGCCTGAACACCGGCCGTCCGGACGGCGGGTGCCACCCCGGCGGCCGCCCCTACGGCCGGTCCGGCGAGAAGCGCCACGGAGACCGTACCGATCGCGGTCGTGCGCAGAGCCTTGCGCGACTGTCCCACGGGTCACTCCTCACTCGTGTCAATGCAAAGTGACCCGACGGTAACCTGAGGGACTTACTTGAGGTAACTACTCGGTAAGTTACGCGAGGGTAACGATTATTGGACGTCGTGTCAGTGGGAGTGGAGTCCGGCTCCTGTGTCGGCCATCGCCGCGGGATTCACCCCAACATGCCCTGCAGTGGCTGACGTTGAGGGGTGCGCACGACCTCGGCGCCGACGGCCACGTCATGCGCGGGGTACCCTCCACCCTTGACGATGTTGATCGTCTTTTCGGGCCGGCGCGCTGCCGGCCCGGTACCGGAGGCCAGGTCGTCGAGACCCTCGGCGAGTGGGAGAGACCAGTGGGCCCAGCCACCGACAACGCGCTGTACCGCGCCTTCCGGGCGCGTCCGGCCCGCCGATGACGGCCACTGTCGAGGCGCCGGCCGCCCGGCCCGCGTCCGTACTGCGCAGCGGCGCGGCGATGGCCGCCGGTTCCATCGTCTCCCGGGCCACCGGATTCATACGGTCCGCCGTTGTCGTCGCGGCCCTTGGCACCGGCCTCCTCGCCGACGGCTACACGGTCGCCAACACCGTCCCGAACGTCCTCTACACCCTGCTCATCGGCGGAGCGCTCAACGCGGTCTTCGTTCCCGAACTGGTCCGGGCCGCCAAGGAACACGAGGACGGTGGAGCCGCGTACACCGACCGGCTGCTGACCGCCTGCACCGTCGCACTGCTGCTCATCACGGCGGCGGCCGTCCTCGCCGCGCCGTCGCTCGTCGCCTTCTACACCGACTACACGGGCGCGCAGGCAAGTCTGACCGTGGCCCTCGCCCGCTACTGTCTGCCACAGATCCTCTTCTACGGTCTCTTCACCCTGCTCGGACAAGTACTCAACGCCCGCGGCCGCTTCGGCGCGATGATGTGGACGCCGGTCCTCAACAACCTAGTCGTCATAGGTGTGTTCGGGCTGTACCTCGGGGTCGCGGCCGGCAGCGATGGCACACTCGGCGGGTCCGAGGCACGGCTGCTCGGCTGGGGCACCACGGTCGGCATCGTCGTCCAGGCGCTCGCGCTGATCCCCTCGCTGCGCGCGGCCGGATTCCGCTGGCGGCCGCGCTTCGACTGGCGCGGCAGCGGGCTGACCCGGCCGCTGCGGTCGGCCGGCTGGCTGTTGCTGCTCGTACTGACCAACCAGTTCGCGTACTGGGTGGTGACCCGGCTGTCGACGTCCACCGCGAAGCACGCGGTGGAGGCGGGACTTGCGGGCGGGGCCGGGTACACGGCGTACACCAATGCCTATGTGCTGTGGGCCGTTCCGCAGGGCATCGTCACCGTCTCCCTCGTCACCGCGCTGCTGCCGCGGATGAGCCGGGCCGCGGCCGACAACGATCTCCCGGCCGTCCGGCGCGATGTCTCGTATGCGCTCGGCTCCAGCGCGGCGGTCGTGGTCCCGGCGGCATGTGCACTGTTCGCGCTGGCGCCGTGGGTGATGGGAAGCGTCTACGGGTACGGCAGGACCGGGCCGGACGACATCGCGGTGATGGCCGGGATGCTGATGGCGTTCGCGCCCGGACTGATCGCCTTCTCAGGCCAGTACGTGCTCTCGCGCGGCTTCTACGCGCTCTCCGACACCCGCATCCCCTTCTTCCTCAACCTGGTGATCGTCGGGCTCAACGCCGGGCTCTCCGTGGTCGCTTATCTGCTGCTGCCCGCGCGCTGGGCGGTGACCGGAATGGCCGCGGCGTACTCGGTCGCGCTCTTCGCGGGCTTCGCCGTCACCGCGTACACCCTGAACCGCAGACTCGCGACCGGCGGCCGGCCCGCGCTGCTGCGCTCGCCCGGCCTGAGGATGCACGGGCGGCTGCTGCTCGCCTGCCTGCCGGCGGGCGCGCTCGGTTACGCGGCGGCCCGGTTCGCCGACGCTGCCGGGGACTTCGCGGCGGCGGGCGCCGGGACGCTGACGCTGGCCGCGGTCGTCGCGCTGCTCGCGCGTCCGCTGGGCCTCACCGGAATCACCGCACTGCTGACCGGCGCCCGCCGGCGCCTGCGCCGCTGAACCACGCCGAATCGCCGGAAGGCACACTGAGGTGACCGCCACCGGCACCGTCGGTTCCTTCGGGCCGGAGCGCTGCTCGCTCGCCACCGGCTGAGCGGAATTCAGCCGACCTCTGGTGTTCCCGTGGCGGACGTCCCAAGCTCTCGGTGTGGAGAATCCAAAAGGCGACACCCCGCCGGCGGCGCTGGTGACCCTCCGGCTGCGACGGCAGGTCGAGTGGGTGCCCGTCGCGGCGCTCGTGCTGGCCGTCGTCTGGGCCATCGCCACCGGGGCGATCGTCGACGGTCCCAATGGGACGGCCGGCGGGATCGCCATGTCGGTGATCGGGGTGCCTATCGCCGTCCTCGCGGTCAGCTGCGTGGGCCATCTGGTGCGGCCGCTGCGGGTGAGTGCCGACGCGGCCGGGCTGACCGTGCGGCTGCCGGTCTGGCCGGCCAGAACAGTGCCCTGGTCCGGCATCTCGCGGGTGACCGCACTGCCGCAGTACGTCGTCGTCGGCTGTCGCGCGCCGGTCGGGAAACTGCCGCGGACCTGTCGGCCGCGGGCCGCGTACCGCAGACTCGCTCCCGCCCCTGACAGTGTGGCGAGCGGTCAAGGGCTCTGTTTCGAGACACTGGTATTCGAGCTGGATCCGGCCGAACTGCTGGACGCCATCAGGCAGTATGCGCCGGTGGGGCTCACGGTGACGGACGAAACACGCCAGTAGGCCTCCACAAGCCCCTCTCCACCCTTGCCCGGCGGGGCAGTTGACACCACCGTGGTGGTGTAGGCCTCTTTCGGCGATCGGAGCAGCCGTGGCCCCATTCCTCCTGCCCCATTCACTGTACGGATCGGGCCCGCACCGGATCATCGCCGTGCACGGCTGGCTCGCCGACCGTGCCGACTATGCCGCGATACTGCCGGACCTCGACCGGCACAACTTCACCTACGTCTTCGTCGATCTGCGAGGCTACGGTGAGGCGCGGGAAGCCCCCGGCGCGTACACCACCACAGAGGGCGCCGCCGACATCCTCACGCTCGCCGACCGGCTCGGCTGGGACTCCTTCTCGCTCATCGGGCACTCGATGGGCGGATCGGTGGTCCAGCGCGTCCTGGCCGCGGCCCCGCACCGGGTACGGCGGCTGGTCGGGATCTCGCCGGTGCCCGCGAGCGGGCTGCACATGCCGCCGGAGCAGTGGGAGCTGTTCGCCTCCGCGGCCACGAAGCCGGAGAGCCGACGCGCCATCATCGACTTCACCACCGGGTCGGTGCGGCCGGACGCCTGGCTGGACCGGATGGTCGACCGGTCCGTGGACCGCAGCGACCCCGACGCCTTCCGTGCCTGGCTCGACTCCTGGGCGGAGGAGGACTTCCATGACGAGGTGGCGGGCTCGACGACGCCGGCGCTCGCGGTGACCGGGGCCCTCGACCCGGCGATCAGCGCGGACTTCATGCGCCGCACCTGGCTGCGGTGTTACGCACGCGCGAAGCTGGCCGAGCTGGCCTGCGCCGGACACCACGCGATGGACGAGACCCCGCTCCAGGTCATCCGTACGGTCGAGGACTTCCTTCGGGCGGACGGCCGCGTATGAGGCGTATGACGATGGCCGTATGACAAGGCCCGACCGGACCGTGCCGGACGTCTTCGATCCGCGGATCTACGCCGCCGGGCTGCCGCACGACGCCTTCCGCGAGCTGCGCGACCACCACCCCGTGGCCCGGCAGGAGGAGTACGAGGTTCTCGGCTGGCCCGCCGGACCCGGCTTCTGGGCGGTCACCCGCCACGCGGACGTCGTGCGGGTCCTCAAGGACTCCGGGACGTTCTCGTCCCACCTCGGCGCCACCCAGATCCGCGACCCCGACCCGGCCGATCTGCCGTTCATCCGCCGCATGATGCTCAACCAGGACCCTTCCCCTCGCTTCGCGGGGGAGACCCCGTCGGACCACGGGCGGCTGCGGCGGCTGGTGAGCCGCGCCTTCACGCCGGGACGCATCGACCGCTTCACCCGAGCGGCCCGGATCCGGGCTCGTCAACTCCTCACCGCGGCACGGGACATCGGCCCTGTCATCGACCTGGTCAGCGCCGTCACCGACGATTACGCCCTGCTCAACCTCTCCGATCTGCTGGGCGTCCCGGAGAGCGACAGGGGACTGCTCCTGAAGTGGACCGAGCGCGTCATCGCCTACCAGGACCCGGACGAGCCGCCGGTGCTCGGACCCGACGGCTCGCCCGTCAACCCGCGCTCACCCGCCATGCTCCAGGAGATGTTCAGCTACGCCCAGCAGCTCGCCGCTTACAAACGGCGCCGGCCTGCCGACGACGTGATGACGTCGCTCGCGGAGTCGGAACTCTCCGACGCCGAACTGGAGATGTTCTTCTTCCTGCTCACGGTGGCGGGCAACGACACCGTTCGCAGCGCGGCTCCCGGCGGCTTCCTGACGCTGGCGGAGCATCCGGACGAGCAGCGCAGGCTGCGGGCCGGAGAGGTGGCTCCGGACAGCGCCGTCGACGAACTGCTGCGCCGCCAGCCGCCCGTCCTCAGCTTCCGCCGCACCGCCACCCGGGACACCCGCCTCGCCGGGCAGCAGATCCGCAAGGGCGACAAGGTCGTGGTCTTCCACGCCTCCGCCAACTACGACGAGCGTGTCTTCGAGGCCCCGCACGGCCTCGACCTCTCCCGCTCCCCGAATCCGCACGTCTCCTTCGGTGACGGCCCGCATGTCTGTCTCGGCGCCCACTTCGCCCGGCTTCAGCTGCGCGTCCTGCACGAGGAGGCGCTGGATGTGCTGCCGCCATTGACGACCGCGGGCCCGCCGCGCCGACTGGTGTCCAACTTCATCAACGGCATCAAGTCGCTGCCGCTGACCGAGGCCTAGCTTGCGGCGCGGTGGGAGTTGCGCGCGGCCGGGGCAGGCGTCTGCGCCGTCCGGGTCACATCGGCGACCAGCTCCACCACATCGGGGCCGTACGCCTGGGAGTTGACGACCTTGAGCAACAGGCAGAAGGAGTTGCCGCCGTGCTTGCGGGCGAGCTTCTCGTGGTTGCGGGCCAGATAGCGGGTGGCCGCCTGGTTGGTGATCGCGCGCTGGCCGCAGAAGAGAAAGACGGGCCGCGCGTCCTGCCCCGCCGTGAGCCGCGCCAGCATGACGTACTCGGCGACGCCCGGCTCCATGCGGTAGCGCTCCGGGCCGATCTGGAAGGAGCCCTGGTCGGGGCCCGGCTCAGGGGCCGTGTTGACCTTCACGCCGGGGAGCAGCGACTGCAGATGCGCGGCCATCCGGCGATTGGAGAACGGGCCGCCCACACAGAATTCCGTACGCTCGCCGAAGCCCTGCTGGGCTATGTCGTGCCAGATGATCTGGGCATGCGAACCGCAGTCCTTGATCAGCGCGGAGAGCTCGAGCAGCGCGAAGACGTCGAAGCGGTGCACGGACCCGTCGCGGCCGGCCTCCCGGTTGACAACGAGCAGGGACTCGGAGTTCCCCGGCAGCCCGAAGAAGGCCTGCTTGCGGTGGAGTCTGCGCCGCCAGAGGTACGTGCGGGTGAGCCAGCCGAATGTGGCGCTGACCCCGGCGGCCACCACGCCGAGCACGATATTGCGTACGTCGTCATTCATGGGCGCGCATGCTAGCGGTCTTGCGGACCATTGTTCGAGACGCGCCTGACGGGGCGGTCACGGTAAAGTTACGCTGCGCGGACGTACGTTGACTGGAGGTACGGATGCGTCGCTCTACCGCACGGAATGTGTCGGTTCTGGCCGTTGCCGCGGCCGTGGTCTCGATCGGCGCCGCGGCGCCGCCGAGCCACTCGCCGCCGGTAACGCCCCCGGTCAAGACGCCCGTGGCGGCCGGCTACGGCGGCGCCGTCGCGAGCGTCGACGCGGATGCCTCGGCCGCCGGCATAGAGGTGCTGCGGCGCGGTGGCAACGCCGTGGACGCGGCGGTGGCCACCGCGGCCGCCCTTGGCGTCACGGAGCCGTACTCCGCGGGCATAGGCGGTGGCGGCTTCTTCGTCTACTACGACGCCGCATCCCGTACGGTCCGGACCATCGACGGCCGCGAGACCGCGCCCCGGTCCGCGGACGCCTCTCTCTTCCTCGAGAACGGCAAGCCGATCCCGTTCGAGGAGGGCGTGACGAGCGGTCGCGGTGTCGGCACACCGGGCACCCCGGCGACCTGGAAAACCGCGCTGGACGCCTGGGGCAGCAGGCCGCTGCGGCAACTGCTGCGGCCCGCCGAGCGGCTGGCGAAGGACGGCTTCACCGTGGACGCCACCTTCCGCTCGCAGACCGAGGCCAACCAGGCGCGCTTCGCGGACTTCCCGGACACGGCGAAGCTCTTCCTGCCGGGCGGGAAACTGCCGGTGGTCGGCTCGGTCTTCAAGAACCCCGATCTGGCGCGTACGTACAAGGAACTGGGACGCAAGGGCGTCGGCACCCTCTACCGCGGTGAGCTGGCCCAGGACATCGTCCGTACGGTGCGCAAGCCTCCGGTGGCCCCGGGCGCGGCGCGGGTCGTGCGGTCCGGCGATCTGACGGCCGAGGATCTGAAGTCGTACGAGACGGAGCGCCGGGCCCCGACCAAGGTCGGCTACCGGGGTCTTGATGTGTACAGCATGGCGCCCTCCTCGTCGGGCGGTACGAGCGTCGGCGAGGCGCTCAACATCCTGGAGCGGAGCGACCTTTCGAAGGCCACGCAGGCGCAGTATCTGCACCGCTTCATCGAGGCGAGCCGGATCGCGTTCGCGGACCGCGGGCGGTGGGTCGGTGACCCGGCCTTCGAGGACGTGCCGACGAAGGAGCTGCTGTCGCAGCGGTTCGCGGACTCGCGTGGATGCTTGATCAAGGACAACGCGGTGCTCACCAGCCCGCTGGCGCCGGGCGACCCGCGCAGTCCCGCGGCGTGCGGGTCGTCGGGAACGGCCGCCCCCACCACGTACGAGGGCGAGAACACCACCCATCTGACCGCCGCCGACAAGTGGGGCAGTGTCGTCGCGTACACCCTGACGATCGAGTCGACGGGTGGCAGCGGAATCACCGTGCCGGGGCGCGGCTTCCTGCTCAACAACGAGCTGACCGACTTCTCCTTCGCTCCGGCCAGTCCGGCCGTCCACGACCCGAATCTGCCGGGCCCGGGCAAGCGTCCGCGCTCGTCCATCTCTCCGACCATCGTGCTCGACCACGGTCGTCCGGTGCTTGCGGTGGGCTCCCCGGGCGGCGCGACGATCATCACCACGGTGCTGCAGACGCTCACGGGCCGTCTGGACCGGGGTCTGCCGCTGGTCGACGCGATCGCGGCGCCACGCGCGAGCCAGCGCAACCAGGCGACGACGGAGCTCGAACCGGCGCTGTGGAACAGCCCGCTCCGCGCCGAGCTGGAGGCAATCGGCCATGCCTTCCGGCAGAACCCGGAGATCGGCGCGGCGACGGGCATCGAGCGGCTGCCCGACGGGCGGTGGCTCGCGGCTGCCGAGAAGGTACGGCGGGGCGGTGGCTCCGCGATGGTTGTCCACCCGAGCGGTACTCAGTCCGGCGGCTGACCGATAGAAGTCGAACGCCCGCGGCCCCGGCCTCAATGGTCGGTCGGGTCGCGGGCGTTGTGCTGCCAGGGGTTGACGCGGTCATGCAGAGGGCTCACATTTGGTCGTTGAAACGGGTAAGGAAACTTTCCTAACAGAAAGGCCACCCCCATGCGCACTCGTACGCTCGCGCTGGCCGCTGCTTCCGGCGTCGCCCTCCTCGCGGCCGCGGCACTGCCTGCCACCGCCAACTCGGCGCAGCATGCCGCCGTTCCGAAGGCCGCCGGCGTCAAGGTAGGTTCGGTCAGCGCGGCCGACCTGCTGGCCAAGGTGAAGAACTGTTCGCAGATCTCCAACGGCAAGTACAAGTCGGACACCGAGACTTCGGCGAACATTCCGGTCTGCGGGAAGAACGGAGCCGTGTTCTGGAAGGCCGACATGGACGTCGACTGCGACGGCCAGGTCACCAGTAAGTGCAATGCCGACACCGACCCCTGGTTCCAGGACGACACGGCCTTCCATCAGTCCAACGGCAAACCGCTGAACGCCGAGAAGCTGCCGTATGTCGTCGTGCCGAGCAGCAGCGGCATCTGGAACTACTCGAGCGCCGGGATCAAGGGTGGCGGTGTCGTCGCCGTCATCCACAACGACAAGGTGGAGTACGCCGTCGTCGGGGACACCGGCCCCAACAAGATCATCGGCGAGGCGTCCTACGCCACTGCGAAGGCGCTGGGCATCGACCCGGACCCGGAGACCGGCGGTGCCGAGTCCGGTGTCACGTACATCCTGTTCAAGAACTCCAAGGTCTCTCCGATCGAGAGCCACGGCGCCGCGGTGAGCCTCGGTGACTCCCTCGCCAAGAAGTTCCTGCAGGACAACTAGGCGGACGGTGGGGCGGGGCGACCGGGCGGGCCTGCTCGGCGGGCCCGCCCGGCGGGGCTTCCAAAACCCGCTCTAGAGCGCGGTCAGGATGCGCGGGCCGTCGTCCGTGATCGCCACCGTGTGCTCCGCGTGGGAGGCACGGCTGCCGTCCGCGGTGCGCACCGTCCAGCCGTCGCGTGCCGTGTAGTGGTTGTCGGTGCCGCCGCCGATCACCATCGGCTCGATCGCCAGCACCATGCCGTGCCGCAGGGGCATTCCCCGGCCCGGGCGTCCCTCGTTGGGGACGCCCGGGTCCTCGTGCATATGGCGGCCCACACCATGGCCGCCGAAACCGTCCGGGATCCCGTACCCGGCCGTCCGGCACACCCGGCCGACGGCGTGGGCGATGTCGCCGATGCGGTTGCCGACGACGGCCGCCGCGATGCCCGCCGCCAGCGCCTCCTCGGCGGTACGGATCAGCCTTGTGTCCTCGGCGCGGGCGCGTCCGACGGTGAAGCTGACGGCCGCGTCGCCCACCCAGCCGCCGTGGATCGCGCCGCAGTCGATGCTCACCAGGTCGCCGTCGCGCAGCCGGTAGTCGCCGGGGATACCGTGCACGATCGCGTCGTTGACGGAGGCGCAGATGACGGCGGGGAAGGGGGTAGGTGCCCACTCGGGGCGGTAGTCGAGGAAGGGCGATGCGGCGCCGGCCTCACCCAGGACCGTGCGGGCGGCCCGGTCGAGATCGCGGAGGCTGACGCCGACGGCCGCGGCCTCCCGGACCGCCGTGAGTGCCTGGGCCACGATGCGGCCGGCCTCGCGCATCGCGTCGATTGATGTATCGGTTTTGATCTCCACCATGCCAATTACTATACCGGTCCTTCCGGTATTTTAATACCGGCATTAGAATAACGGCATGGTGCGCACTCCTCTCACTCCCGAAGAGCGTGAACGCGGCGAACGGCTCGGCCGGTTGCTGCGCACGGCGCGCGGCGACCGCAGCATGGTGGAAGTGGCCGCGGCCGCCGGACTGTCCGCCGAGACTCTGCGCAAGATCGAGACGGGCCGCGCCCCGACCCCCGCCTTCTTCACCGTCGCGGCACTCGCCGCGGTCCTCGGTCTGTCCATGGACGAACTGGTCGCGAGCTGCGCGCTGGCGCCCGCTGCCTGAACCGGACCCCCTGACGCACGCCTCGGAACCCGGCGCGGCGTACTCTCGCGTCGTGACTCCCGAAGACTTCGCCGACGCCAAGTACATCAGCGTGACCACGTTCCGCAAGGACGGGATGGGCGTCGCCACGCCCGTGTGGTTCGCGGTGGACGGCGGTGAGATCTTCTTCTGGACCCGCTCCGACTCCTGGAAGGTCAAGCGCCTGCGCAACAACAGCCGCGTCGTCGTCACGGTTTGCGACGTACGCGGCCGGAACTCGGACGGTGCCCCGAGCGCGGAGGGCACGGCGCGGCTGCTGGAGGGGGACGCGATGGGCGCGATCCGTAAGCTCCTCGCCCGCAAGTACACCTGGCAGTTCTGGCTGGTCGACTGGCCCGCGACGATCGTGCGACGCGGGAAGCGGCCGCACACCGGCATCGCGGTGACCATCTGAAAACTGTCCGTAGCAGAGCCGTAACACGACTGCGGTCGAATGCATCCGGAGCGGATGCTTTCGGGCGGTGGCGCAGGGGCGGCGATGACGGTGCATCAACTTCCGGTAGAGGCCGGGACGTTCGCGCGGTACTTGAGAGATCTGACCGCGCTGCTCGACCCGGGTGACGGCTGGTACGGGATCTTCTGCCAGCGGGACCCCGAGGGGATGCGGGCCTGCCTGGACGGTGTCGAGATCCCGCCCTGGGACGTGGTGGAGTCGCTGCTCCAGGACCTCGCGACGGGGCGCGGGGCGCAGTTCGCCGAGCCCGAAACCGTGCGCGCGAGACGGCTCCACACAGCCTCGGCGGCGGTGCACGACCGGCAGCCGGGCGGCCGCGAGGCACTGACGGAACGACTCGAACTGATGCGCCGCGAGCAGGTGTACGCGACGGGCCGGGCGGAAGAGCTGGTGCGCCGCCTGGCCGGGGAACCGGAGGGCACACCGGCGTCGGAGCAACTCGCCAACGAACTGGCCTGGACACGTGACGACCACGCGAGGGCGACCGCCCGGGTGGGGGAGCTGCGGGGCCGGCTTGCGGCGGTACCTGACGGGCCCGGCGCGGACGAGGAGACGTCCGTGCTGCCGGACAGCTGGTACAGCCGGGCGGACACCTCGGCCGGCCCCGGGCCGACGCGGGTGCCGGACGGACGCACGCGCTCGGGCGTGGGGTGGGCCGCGGACCAGGAGGAGTCCGCCGCGCCGGACGGGTATGCGCACGCCGCCCCCGCGGACGGCCGGCCCCGGTGGGCGCAGGAGACGGCCGAGGGTGCCGGATCTGCCCCGGTGTTCGGCGGACCCGCGCGCCCCGCGGACGGACCGGGCGAGCCGAACGGGTCGGGCGGACCGGGCAGGCCGCACGGACAGGGCAGGCCGAACGGGCCGGGCAGGCCGCACGGACAGGGCGGCGGAGCGGAGCACGGCCGGGAGGCGGACGACTGGTCCGGCTTCGCTCGGCGGTACGAACGGCCCACCGCGGCCGAGGCCCGGGCGGCCGCCGCCGACGGCTGGGACGCCCTCCGGGAACGACCGGGTGCGGACCCGGCGTACGACGCGTACCCCCGTCCGGGCAGCGATGCCACTCGCCGGCCGGGCAGGCCCTCGTTGCCCGACGACTGGTTCCGGCCGGAGCCCGCCGCGGCCGAGCCCGGCGACCCGGCGGCACCCCGTCCAACCGCGTTCGGTCCAACCCCTCCCGGTCCAGCGGCGTCCAGCGGCACCCGCACCGGCTCCGCCCGCCCCGAGGCACAGCCCGACCCCCCGGTCGGCCCGCCCGCCCAGTCCGAGACCCGTTCCGCCAAGAAACGGCGGCCCCGTGGGGGCGCCCGGTTCGCCGGCGTCGAGGGGAGCGGGGACGAGATCGCCGCCGTGCCCGTGCTGCCCGTCACCGACGACGTCCCGCGCGGTGCCAGATACGGCGGCGCCGCACCCAGTCAGGAAACACCCGCCGCCCCCGCCGTATCGGACGGCGCGCGCAGGGCCGCGCGGGAGACCGTCGACGCGCTCAGCCGGCTCCGGGCCGAGGGGCTGAGCGGTGAGGCGCACGCCATGATCTGCGAGGCCGCCGTCCGGCCCGCCTCCTGGCTGCCCCTCCTGGCGGCCGAACTGCACCGCGCCGGCCTCGACGCCGACTGGGCCACCCTGCTGTGGGAGGCCGCCTCGCAGCCCGCCCTGCGGCTCGCATCGGCAGCCGGAGCACTCGCCGCCGCCGGCCGGACCGAGGACAGCCGACAGCTGCTGCGCCAAGGCGTGGCCCGCCCCGCCGACGACATCGCCGCCGCCGTACTCGCCCTCGAGGACGAGAGCCGGAATCCGGAGGCAAGGGCTCTACTGACCGCCTACGTACAGGTGCACACCGCCGAGGACACGGCCAGAATCGCCGAACGGGATCCGCGCCGCCTTGTGCCGCAGCTGCTCGACGCCGCACGCGCCCAGTCCGCGGCGCATGAGCGCGATCTCGTCCACGCGCTGCGCGTAGCGGGTCACCTCAGCGGCTGAAGCGGTTCGGAGTGGACCGCTCGGGTGTGAAACATGATCGACTCTGCGGGTTAACGACGATGGTCTTGCCCCGCCGTGTGACGGGGCTTACGTTCTCCTCCTACGCACCGCATCTACGTGCGTAGAAGCTCTCTGACGCGCCGTCGAAGGAGCAACTCATGGCCCATGTCGTACGCGCCGCACTCGTCCAGGCGACCTGGACCGGCGACACCGAATCCATGATTGCCAAACATGAGGAACACGCCCGCGAGGCGGCCCGCCAGGGCGCCAAGATCATCGGTTTCCAAGAGGTCTTCAACGCGCCGTACTTCTGTCAGGTCCAGGAGCCGGAGCACTACCGCTGGGCCGAGCCCGTCCCGGACGGCCCGACCGTCCGCCGGATGCAGGAGCTCGCCCGCGAGACCGGCATGGTGATCGTGGTCCCGGTCTTCGAGATCGAGGGCGCCGGCTTCTACTACAACACCGCCGCCGTGATCGACGCCGACGGCTCCTACCTCGGCAAGTACCGCAAGCACCACATTCCGCAGGTCAAGGGCTTCTGGGAGAAGTACTACTTCAAGCCGGGGAATCTGGGCTGGCCGGTCTTCGACACGGCGGTCGGCAGGGTCGGGGTGTACATCTGCTACGACCGTCACTTCCCGGAGGGCTGGCGTCAACTGGGCTTGAACGGAGCTCAGTTGGTCTACAACCCGTCCGCCACCTCGCGCGGGCTATCCGGGTACCTCTGGCAGCTGGAGCAGCCCGCGTCCGCCGTCGCCAACGAGTACTACATCGCCGCCATCAACCGTGTCGGCCAGGAGGAGTACGGCGACAACGACTTCTACGGCACCAGCTACTTCGTCGATCCACGAGGCCAGTTCGTCGGTGAGGTCGCCAGCGACAAGGAGGAGGAGCTGCTCGTACGGGACCTCGACTTCGACCTGATCGATGTCGTACGACAGCAGTGGGCGTTCTACCGGGACCGTCGCCCCGACGCCTACGACGGGCTGGTGCAGCCGTGACCAACCTGCACGACCGCCACAAGGCCGTCATCCCCGACTGGGTCGCCCTCTACTACCAGCAGCCGATCGAGATCACGCACGGCGAGGGCCGGCACGTCTGGGACGCGAACGGCAACCGCTACCTCGACTTCTTCGGCGGCATCCTCACCACCATGACCGCTCACGCTCTCCCCGAGGTCACCAAGGCGGTGAGCGAGCAGGCCGGGCGGATCATCCACTCCTCCACGCTCTATCTCAACCGCCCGATGGTCGAGCTCGCCGAGCGGGTCGCGACCCTCTCCGGCATCCCCGACGCGCGGGTCTTCTTCACCACCTCGGGCACCGAGGCCAATGACACAGCCCTGCTGCTCGCGACCGCGTTCCGCCGTTCCAACCAGATCCTGGCCATGCGCAACAGCTACCACGGCCGGTCCTTCTCCGCGGTCTCCATCACCGGCAACCGCAGCTGGTCGCCCACCAGCCTCTCCCCGTTGCAGACGCTGTACGTGCACGGCGGCGTCCGCACCCGCGGCCCCTACGCCCGGTTGTCCGACGCGCAGTTCATCGAGGAATGCGTCGCCGACCTCGAGGATCTGCTCGGGCAGACCCGCGGTGTCGCCGCGCTGATCGCCGAGCCCATCCAGGGCGTCGGCGGTTTCACCTCGCCGCCCGACGGTCTGTACGCGGCCTTCCGCGAGGTCCTCGACCGACACGGCATCCTGTGGATCTCCGACGAGGTGCAGACAGGCTGGGGCCGCACGGGCGAGCACTTCTGGGGCTGGCAGGCGCACGCCGAGAACGGGCCGCCGGACATGCTCACCTTTGCCAAGGGCATCGGCAACGGCATGTCCATCGGCGGTGTCGTCGCCCGCGCCGAGATCATGAACTCCCTCGACGCCAACTCCATTTCGACCTTCGGCGGCTCCCCGGTCACCATGGCGGCCGGCGCCGCCAACCTCTCGTATCTCCTGGAGCACGACCTCCAGGGCAACGCCCGCCGCGTCGGCGGTCTGCTGATCGAGCGGCTGCGGGCCATCGGAGCGAGTGCCGCGTCCGTACGGGAAGTACGCGGCCGAGGCCTGATGATCGGCATCGAGCTGGTCAAGCCCGGCACGGACGAGGCGAACCCCGAGGCGGCCTCGGCCGTCCTGGAGGCGGCCCGCGAGGGCGGGCTGCTGATCGGCAAGGGCGGCGGCCACAACACCAGCGTCCTGCGCATCGCCCCGCCGCTGTCGCTGACCGTCGCGGAAGCGGAAGAAGGCGCCTCGATCCTCGAACGGGCCCTGCACAGCGTCTAGTCGAGGACTCAGTTCATCCTCCAGTTCAGCGTACGAGAGGGAGCGCACCAGCATGAGCAGCACCCGCACCTTGATCCGCGGCGGTCTGGTCATCACCGCCGCGGACGAGATCCACGCGGACGTACTGATCGAGGACGGCCGGATCGCGGCGCTCGCCGCCCATGGCTCCGCCGTGTCCGAGGCCTGGACCGCCGGCCGCACCATCGACGCGACGAACAAGTACGTCATTCCGGGCGGCGTCGACGCCCACACTCATATGGAACTGCCCTTCGGCGGCACCCACGCCTCCGACACCTTCGAGACCGGGACGCGGGCCGCGGCCTGGGGCGGCACCACCACCATCATCGACTTCGCGGTGCAGTCGGTCGGCCACGCCCTGCGCGAAGGCCTGGACGCCTGGTACGCCAAGGCCGACGCCAAGTGCGCCATCGACTACGGCTTCCACATGATCCTCTCCGACGTCAATGAGTCGTCGCTGAAGGAGATGGACAAGCTGGTGGAGGAGGGCATCACCTCCTTCAAGCTCTTCATGGCCTACCCCGGCGTCTTCTACAGCGACGACGGCCAGATCCTGCGCGCCATGCAGCGCTCCGCCACCAACGGCGGGCTGATCATGATGCATGCCGAGAACGGCATCGCCATCGACGTCCTGGTGGAGCAGGCGCTGGCCGAGGGCCGCACCGATCCGCGCTACCACGGCGAGGTGCGCAAGGTCCTGCTCGAGGCCGAGGCCACGCACCGAGCCATCCAGCTGGCGCGGGTCGCGGGAGCTCCGCTGTACGTGGTCCATGTGTCGGCGGAGGAAGCCGTCGCCGAGCTGGTGGCCGCCCGCGACAAGGGGCTGAATGTCTTCGGCGAGACCTGTCCGCAGTACCTCTTCCTGTCCACCGACAACCTCGCCGAACCGGACTTCGAGGGCGCGAAGTACGTCTGCTCCACGCCGCTGCGGCCGCGCGAGCACCAGGCCGCGCTCTGGCGCGGGCTGCGGACCAATGACCTGCAGGTCGTCTCCACCGACCACTGCCCGTTCTGTTTCGAGGGCCAGAAGGAACTCGGCCGCGGCGATTTCTCCAAGATCCCCAACGGGCTGCCGGGCGTGGAGAACCGGATGGATCTGCTCCACCAGGCGGTCGTCGACGGACACCTCACCCGTCGCCGCTGGATCGAGATCGCCTGCGCGACACCGGCCCGGATGTTCGGCCTCTATCCGAAGAAGGGCACCATCGCTCCCGGCGCCGATGCCGACGTCGTCATCTACGACCCGCACGCCGAACAGACCCTCTCGGCCGAGACCCACCACATGAACGTCGACTACTCCGCGTACGAGGGCAAGCGGGTCACCGGCCAGGTGGAGACCGTGCTGTCGCGCGGCGAAGTGGTCATCGACGGGCGGGAGTTCACCGGCCGGGCGGGACACGGCCAGTACACTCCACGCGGCACCTGCCAGTACCTCAGCTAGCCACTTCATCCACCTAGCTCGTCCAGGAACCTCATCCGGGCACCTCGTCCAGGAACCTCATCTAGGAGCGGCCAGGCCATGGACTTCGGACTTGTCCTGCAGACCGACCCGCCGGCCTCGGCCGTCGTCGGACTGATGCGACGCGCGGAACGCAACGGCTTCCGCTACGGCTGGACCTTCGACTCGGCGGTGCTCTGGCAGGAGCCCTTCGTCATCTACAGCCGCATTCTCGAACACACGGAGAAGCTCACCGTCGGCCCGATGGTGACCAATCCGGGCACCAGGACCTGGGAGGTCACCGCCTCCACCTTCGCGACGCTGAACGACATGTACGGCAACCGCACCGTGTGCGGTATCGGACGCGGCGACTCCGCGATGCGTGTCGCGGGACGCAAGCCCAACACCCTGGCCAGGCTCGGCGAGGCGATGGGCGTCATCCGCGATCTGGCCGAGGGCCGGGAAGCCGTCGTCGACGGCCAGCCGCTGCAGCTGCCATGGGTGCGAAACGGAAAGCTGCCGGTGTGGATGGCGGCGTACGGCCCCAAGGCGCTGGCGCTCGCGGGCCAGCAGGCCGACGGGTTCATCCTCCAGCTCGCCGACCCGTATCTGACCGCGTCGATGGTCACGGCCGTACGCACCGCCGCCTCCGACGCCGGACGTGACCCCGACTCCATCACCATCTGCGTCGCCGCGCCCGCGTACGTCAGCGACGACCTCGCGCACGCCCGTGAACAGTGCCGCTGGTTCGGCGGAATGGTCGGTAACCACGTCGCCGACCTGGTCTCCCGCTACGGCGAACACTCCGACCTGGTGCCCGAGGCCCTCACCTCGTACATCAAGGCACGCGAGGGTTACGACTACAGCCACCACGGCCGCGCCGGGAACCCGTCCACGGACTTCGTCCCGGACGAGATCGTCGACCGCTTCTGTCTGCTGGGGCCCGCAGCGGCGCATATCGAAAAGCTGACGGCGCTGCGCGAGCTGGGCGTCGACCAGTTCGCGGTCTACAACATGCACGACGCGAAGGAAGCGACCATCGACGCATACGGCTCCGAGATCATCCCGGCACTCAACCGCTGAAAGGTCCAGCAGCAATGACCGCGACCGTCCCGCCCGCCCCGTCCGAAGGACCGATACAGGACCTGTCGGGCCGCGTCGAGCTCGCGCCCGGCGCGGTCCCCGCCGACCATCGCTTCGTCAACGACGATCTGCTGCCCGTCCCGGTCGCGCGGCGCCGCTGGACGACATACAACTTCGCCGCGCTGTGGGTCGGCATGGCCCACAACATCCCGTCCTGGCTGCTCGCTTCGGGCCTGGTCACGCTGGGGATGGACTGGAAACAGGCGGTGTTCACCATCAGCCTCGCCAATCTGATCGTGCTGGGGCCGATGCTGCTCACCGGGCACGCGGGACCCAAGTACGGCATTCCCTTCCCCGTGCTCGCGCGGGCGTCCTTCGGACTGCGCGGCGCGAATCTGCCGGCGCTGATCCGGGCCGGGGTGGCCTGCGCCTGGTTCGGCATTCAGACCTGGATCGGCGGGCAGGGCATCTTCATTCTGCTCGGCAAGATCTTCGGCGGCTGGGCCAAGGCCTCGGAGGTCGGCGGGCAGCCGTGGACGCTCTGGGTCTGCTTCCTGCTCTTCTGGGTGCTCGAACTCGCCATCATCTACCGGGGGATGGAGACGCTGCGACGGTTCGAGAACTGGGCCGCGCCCTTCGTCATCGTCGGCGCGCTGGCGTTGCTGGTGTGGATCACCATGAAGGCGGGCGGTCTCGGACCGCTGCTCGACCAGCCCTCCAAGCTCGGCTGGGGCGCGGACTTCTGGCCGGTCTTCTTCCCCTCGCTGATGGGGATGATCGCCTTCTGGTCGACGCTGTCGCTGAACATCCCGGACTTCACGCGCTTCGGGGCGGGCCAACGCGCGCAGATCTGGGGGCAGTCGCTGGGTCTGCCGACGACGATGACGCTCTTCGCCCTGCTGTCGGTCTTCGTCACCTCCGGCTCCCAGGCGGTGTACGGGGCGGCGATCTGGGACCCGGTCGAACTCGCAGCCAAGACGGACAATGTCTTCGGACTGCTCTTCGCGCTCGTGACGGTGCTGATCGCGACGATCTCGGTGAACATCGCGGCGAATGTCGTGTCGCCCGCCTATGACCTGGCGAATCTGGCGCCGAAGCTGATCAACTTCCGCAGGGGAGCGCTGATCACGGGCGTTGTCGGCGTCCTGATAATGCCGTGGAAGCTGACCGAGACTCCCGAGCTCTATATCTTCACCTGGCTCGGCCTGGTGGGCGGACTGCTCGGCACGGTCGCGGGCATCCTCATCGCCGACTACTGGATCGTCCGCCGTACGGCCCTCGATCTGGCCGGCCTCTACACGCCGGGGAGCCGCTACTGGTACACCTCCGGCTGGAATCTGCGCGCTGTGGCGGCGTTCGTGGTCGGTGGGCTGCTGGCGGTGGGCGGTTCGCACTCGGCGGAGGGGAAGGGGCCGTTCCCCGAGGACGGGCTGATCCCCTTCCTGAAGCCGCTCGCGAACTATGGCTGGGCGGTGGGGCTGGCGGCGTCGCTGGTGCTGTATGTGGTGCTGATGCTGCCGGAGCGGGGCCGCGCGGCAAATTCAAGCGCGTCGGGGGTTTGAGAGCGAACCCGCTGCCGGGCGGCCTGGTCGGGGCTTCGCCCGGAACCCTGCGCCTCAATCACCGGCGAGCCTGATTTTTGCCTCCTGTCGGGCGGAAGGTCCAGCCCGTCCGGCAGGTGAGGACGAACCGGCTCACGGGAGGGTCCAGCCCGTCCGGCGTTTGAGAGCGAACCCGCTGCCGGGCGGCCTTGTCGGGGCTCCGCCCGGAACCCTGCGCCTCAATCGCCGGCGGGGCAGATTTCCCTCCCCTCAGCGGCTGTTGCGCTGCGCCTCCACGATGTCCCGGACCGTGCGGTCCGCGCCGCTCGCGCGGCGCTGGACGCGCTCGGAGAAGCCCGGGAACTGACCACCGATCGCGGTGAGCACCTTCATCTCGACCGGGGCGACGTTCACTTCGGCCCGGTCCTGTTCGATGGCGCGGAAGACGCCCGCCACGACCTGCCGGGGTGAGACCGTGCGCAGGCCCGCAGGGGCCTCCGCGCCGGTTGCCGCGAACATGCCCGCGTCCCTCACGAACCCGGGCTGGACGATCGATACGCCGACCCCGTGGTCGTGCAGATCCTGGCGCAGCGAGAGTGCGAAGCCACGCAGACCGAACTTGGTGGCGTCGTACAGCGCGGAGTACTTCGTCGCCGTCTTGCCCGACATCGAGCCGACGAACGCCAGATGTCCCCGTCGCGCCTCGACCATGGCGGGGGCGAGCAGCCGGGCCAGCATCGCGGGGGCGCGAAGGTTCACCGCCAGGGCGCGGTCGATCTGCTCCGGGGTGTAGTCCAGCAGGTCGCCGCTGGAGGGCAGCGCGGCGTTGGCGATCAGGATGTCCGTGCCAGCGGCCTCGGCGGCGAGCCGTGCCACATCCGCCGGGTCGGCGAGGTCGGCGACGATCGTGCGGGCCCCGTACCGGTCGGCGAGCGGTTCCAGCGCGTCGGGCCGGCGCCCGGTCAGTACCAACTTGGCGCCCTTTTCGGCGAGTTCGGCGGCGAGTGCGCCGCCGATACCGCCGGTGACCCCGGTCAGCAGAACGGTTGCTCCGGTGATGCGCATCTGGTTACCCTCCAGTTCTGTTCGTTCGAACGAACAATAGGGAGGCGGGGCGGTCGTGTCCACAGATGAATTCGCCGGACTGACAGAGCACGTACGGGAGTTGAGTGAGGGGCGGACCACGTCCGAGGAGCTGGTGACCAGCGCGATCGAGCGCATCCAGGCCAGCCAGAGCACCATCAACGCCTTCCGCTGGGTGCGCGGCGAACGGGCGCTCGACGAAGCCCGTGACGCGGACCGGCGACTGGCGGCGGGGGAGCGCCTGCCGCTCCTCGGTGTGCCGCTCGCCGTCAAGGACGACACCGATGTGGCCGGGCTGCCCACGCTCTTCGGCTGCAACGGTGAACTCGCCCCGGCCGCCGCGGACGGTGAAGCGGTACGCCGCCTCCGCGCGGCCGGCGCCGTGATCGTCGGCAAAACCAACTCCTGCGAACTCGGCCAGTGGCCGTTCACCGAGGGACCTGCCTTCGGAGCGACCCGTAACCCCTGGTCCACCGACCACACCCCGGGCGGCTCCTCCGGCGGCTCCGCGGCTGCCGTCGCCGCAGGGCTCGTACCCGCGGCGCTCGGCTCGGACGGCGCCGGATCGGTCCGCATCCCGGCCGCCTGGTCCCATCTCGTCGGCATCAAGCCACAGCGCGGACGCGTCTCCCTGCATCCCTACGCCGACGCCTTCCAGGGCCTCGCTGTGAACGGCCCGCTCGCCCGCACCGTCGCCGACGCCGCCCTGCTCCTCGATGTGGTGCAGGGCCCGCACCCCGAGGATCTGCACCAGCCGGACGCGATCGACGCCTCCGCCGCCGCCCGCCGTGATCCGGGCCGGCTGCGCATCGCGCTCGCCTGGCGCCCCCCGCTCACCCTCACCCGCGCCATGCCCCACCCCGAAGTGCGCCGCGCCGTCACCGCACTTGCCGAGGCCCTCGGCCGCCTCGGCCACCAGGTGGAGGAAGCCAGACCGCGTTACGGGCTGATCGGCCTCGCCTTCGTGCCGCGCGCCACCGCCGGGATCGCCGAAGTCGCAGCCCTGCACCCCGATCCCGCCCTCCTCGACCCGCGCACGCGCAGCGCCATGCGCAACGGCCGACGGCTCGGCGGCCGTGTGGTGCGGGCCGCCCGCGCCCGTGAGGCGCGTCAGCACCAGAGGATCGGCGCGATCTTCGACACCTACGACGTCGTGATCACCCCTACCACCGCCGCGCCGCCGCCGCGCATCGGCACCTTCGACGGTATGAGCGCCTGGCGCACCGACTCGACGATGGCGGCCGCGTGCCCGTACGCCTGGCCCTGGAACGTACTGGGCTGGCCCGGCGTCAATGTCCCGGCCGGCCTCACCGGTGACGGACTGCCTGTCGGTGCCCAGCTGCTCGGTCCGGCCGGCAGTGAGGAGCGACTGATCTCACTCGCCGCCCAACTCGAGGCGGACCAGCGGTGGCACGAGAAGCGGCCGCCCGCCCCGGTGATCAGGGGGAGCGCGCCGGTGGAACAATGACCGTCATGTCCAACCCCGCCCGCTCCGCCCCGACCCGGCAGCGCATCATCACCGCCGTCCTGCACATCATCGGCAAGGACGGCGTCGCGGCGGTCACCAACCGGCGGATCGCCAAGGAGGCGGGCGTCTCGCTCGGCTCGGTCACGTACCACTTCGAGACCCAGCACGAGCTGCTGCGCGAGAGCCTGTTGCACTTCGTGCGCGAGGAGACCCGCCGCTTCACCGAGCTCGCGGACCAGTGCCAGAGCGACGGCGTCGACATCGCGGGCGCCGCCGCCCTGGCCGGGCAGGTGGCGGGCGGCACGTCCTTCGACAGCGAGCACATCGCGCCCTTCGAGCTGTACGTCGAGGCCGGGCGCGACGAGCGGCTGCGGGAGGCGGCCGCAGAGGCCTTCGCGGCATACGACCGGCTGGCGGCGCAGATCCTCACCGGCCTCGGCGTCCCGGACGCCGAGCGCCTCGCCGCGACCACCGTGGCGCTGGTGATGGGCCTGCAACTGCGCAGACTGGCTACGGGCGGGCCGGCCGAGGACCTGGTCGACGCGCTGCTGCTGCTCGCACGGGGCGCTGTCAGCCAGGACGCCGGGTAACCACCCCCACCCCGCCACCGGCTCGCGGGAGAGGCCGCCCGCCATGCCGACCGGGCGAGGCGCAGGTGGCACGCGGCCTGCCCAACCGTGTCAGCCGCGGTCGATGACGAGATCCACGACCGGGCGGTACGCATACTCCTCCGCGCTGCCAAGTGCCGCGTGGGTGGCGATACGGAAGACCAAGGCGCGAAGGAGCAGTTGACGCCAGTCGGGCAGATGCGCTCACCGGTCGAGCAGCGCGGCCTCGGCCTCGTACCAGCACAACGCGTCGACGGCGACGACCGCCGAGGCCCAGCCTGCGGGCCGCCAGTAGGGCGGCCAGTCGATGATGGCGGGCGGCAGGCCGGGTTCGAAGAGCACAACAGAAGGCGGGGCCGCGGAGGCGGGGGACTGGCTCATGGACGGGGAGCGTAGGCGGCTACCCTGCACAGATGTCGAACACTCTCTTCGTGCCCGATGAATTCGTGGTGCCGCGCGAACTCGACTGCGGGCCATTCCGTCTCGAACCGCTGGGGCCCGAGCACAACGAGGCCGACCTCGCCGCGTGGACGTCGAGCATCGAGCACATCCGCAAGACTCCTGGTTTCACCCGGAGTTGGCCACCGGCCGAGGGGATGACGGCGGAGGAGAATCTGGCTGATCTGGTCGGGCACGCCGGGGACTTCGAGCAGCGGCGGGGCTTCACGTACACCGTCCTCGAGACCGGGACCGGGACCGTGACCGATGTCGCAGTCGGCTGCGTCTACATCTACCCGGACCGGGACGACCCGGCCGTCACCACAGTGCGTTCGTGGGTACGGGCCGACCGTGGGAGTCTCGACCAGCCGCTGTACGAGGCCGTCAGCGCCTGGCTCACCGCCGACTGGCCGTTCGCCGAGATCCGCTACCGCTGAGGTTCAGTGCCGAGGTTCGTCAGTACGGGTGCCGGTCGGGCTTTGAGCTCCACGCCTCGTAGGCCTTCGCGCCCAACTCGGGATGGATCTGCTCGATCTGGATCCTGCGCTCGTCGAGGGGCTTCATGAAGTCCTCGTACTGGAAGGCGTCGTCGAATCCGATCTCACGCGTGGCCTTCAAATCGCAGCTGAAATAGACGTTGTCGATCCGCGACCAGTAGATGGCGCTCATGCACATCGGGCACGGGGCGCCGCTGATGTAGATCGAGCACCCTTTGAGCATCCGGGCCCTCTCCGATACCGAATCGGGGGATCCTTCCGGGCGCGGCACGTATTCCAGCGTGCTCTCGTTCTGGTGCTCCTGCGATATGGAGGGCGCCTCGGGATTGAGCCGCTGAACCGCCTTGCGAATGGTCTCCACTTCGGCGTGCGCGGTGGGGTCGCCGGTGAGGAGCACGCGATTCTGGCCGCGGGCCAGAATCTCGCCGTCACGGGTGATGACCGCGCCGAATGGGCCGCCCCATCCCTCTTCCACGGACTCGGTGGCCAGCCGTACCGCCTCGGCCAGAAACTCCTTGTGCCCCATGTCGAACCTCCGCTTCACTACTCAGTGAGGTGCAATCCCCCATTTGTCCGATAACTCCCCTACGTAGTAGGCTACTCCGTATGGGTGTTGCTGCAAGCCGTGTCCCGGGCGGCGACGGCGCGACCGTCGTGACCTCCCAGAAAGTCCGGGAGGGTCGGGTTGACGCGTATAAGCGCTGGCAGGAGAAGACCAACCACGTTGCCGAAGGCTTTGACGGCTTCGAGGGCGCGGAGGTGTATCCACCGGGCTCCGGCGAGGAGAACGAGTGGGTGGCGGTCTTCCGGTTCTCCCGTATTGACGAGCTGACCATATGGCTGGACTCCGGCGCGCGCCGCGAGCTCCTGAATGAGGCGCGCCCACTGTTCGAGGGGGCTCCGACGCAAGAGGTGCTTGCCGGCGGGGCGCCTGCCCCTCAGGAGCAGGAAACTGTCACTGCGGTCATCTCCCATTCCGTGCGGCCGGGGAAGGAGTCCGACTTTGTGCGGTGGCAGGACAAAGTCCTGAAGGTGCAGGAAAAGCATCCCGGCTTCAGGGGGACCGAGTTGTTCCAGCCGGTGGAGGGAATCCAGGACAAGTGGGTGGTCGCTTTCCGTTTTGACACCCGTGGCAACCTCGACGATTGGCTCGCCTCCGCCGACCGCGAAAAGCTACTGGAAGAGGGGCGTCAGTACTTCTCCTCGTACGACGTACGCAAGATCGGGTCGGCGTTCAGTGGCTGGTTCCGCTTCGGGGAGGGCGACGAGGAAGGGATTCCGTCCAACTGGAAACAGGCCATGTCCGTCGTCCTGGCTCTGTATCCGACCGTGATGGTCCTGAATCTGACGGTGGGAAAGGTATTCGCCGACTGGGGCATACCCGGGTATCTGGGCCTGTTCATCTCCAATGTGCTGAGCGTCTCCATCCTGACCTGGGTGCTGATGCCGCTGGTCAACCGAGCCCTCGCATTCTGGCTGCTGCCCAACGGGGCACGTTCCGTGCGTACCAATGCGGCGGGCGCCTTGGTCGTGATGGTGTGCTGGGCGATCCTCCTCGTGGTATTCGGCCTGACCACGGGCTGACGACGAGTCGACCAATGGGGTCATCATGGGCGGACAGACGCCGGCGCGGCGTATCGAGGGAGACATCGTCCGGCGAGGCGACCCCGGATACGAGAGCGCCTGGCAGGGCATCCTGTGGAACGGTGTCAAGCCCCCGCGATTCCCGGATGTGATCGTCCGCGTCGCCTCGGAACGCGATGTCCCGGAAGCCGTCGCCCTGGCCCGCTCCGAGGGTCTGCGCATCGCCGTACGGTCGAGCGGGCACAGCTGGTGCGGCTCGCCACTGCGCGACGGGGGCATGCTCATCGACCTCTCCGCACTCAACCGGATCCATATCGACCCGGACTCCGCCACGGCGACCGTCCAGCCCGCCGCCACCGGCCGCGCACTCGCCTCCGAACTCTCCCGGCACGGCCTGGCCTTCCCCACCGGGCACTGCGGATCCGTCGCCCTCGGCGGATATCTCCTCAGCGGCGGTCTCGGCTGGAATTCCGGCGCGCTGGGACCGGCTTGCGCGAGCCTGCGGCAGATAGACGCCGTGACCGCCGCCGGCGAGGTCGTCCGCTGCGACACGAACGAGAACTCCGACCTGTTCTGGGCGGCGCGGGGAGCCGGCCCCGGCTTCTTCGCGATTGCCACCGGCTTCCGCCTCGCCCTGTACCCGCGCCCGGCGGCGATCGTCACGACCACGTACGCCTTTCCGCTGGCGGACGTCGTACCCGTGACCCGCTGGGTCACCGAGGCCGCCACCGAACTTCCGCCGACCGTCGAGCTGTCCTTCGCACTGGGCACCGCCGACCCGGCCATGTCGGCGGCCACACCGAGGCCCAAGGTCGTCATCGTCGATGCCACCGCCTTCGCGGACAGCCAGGAAGAGGCGATCCGCTCCCTCGGGCCGCTGCGGGTCTGCCCGCTCGCCGACCACGCCATCTTCCAGCAGGCCGACGAGCCGACCACGCTCGAGGTCCTTTACGAGACGTCAGGGACCGTGTGGCCGGCCAGCCACCGCTGTGGCGCCGACACCCTGTGGTCGGGCGCGGACTACGAAACCCTGCTGTCGAGGCTCGCCCCTGTGGTCGCGGTGGCCCCTTCGGAGAAGTCCCTCGTACTCGCCCCCGTGTCACCGGTCTCACAGGAGAAGGCGCTTCAGCACGACATGGCCTTCTCGGTGCTCGGCGACAGCTACGTCGTTCCGTTCGCGATCTGGGACTCCGCGGCGCAGGACGACGCCAACATCAGCTGGCTGCGCGACGCCATGCGCATCGTCGAACCCCTCGGTACGGGCCACTACATCGCGGAAGCCGACCTCACGGCCGACCCCTCCCGAGCCCGCCGCTCCTTCAGCCCGTCCGACTGGGACCGCCTGAGCCGGCTGAAGGCACACTACGACCCCGAGGACGTCTTCTTCTCCTACCTCGGGCGATCGACAACCTGGGCCGCCTGACGGGCACAAGCGGCATTTGTATTGCGCCGCTGTGGGCGTGCCCTACGGGGAGGCACATGCCAGCCGGAACTCGGTCCACCGCACGCCGTCCGGGGTTATCCGGTGGATGCATCCGCCTTGGTCGACCAGGAGACCGAGCGGGGTCCGCAGGGCGTACAACAGGCCGGGGTCCGTTCGCGTGAAGGTGCGACCGGCGTCCTTGCTCGCATAGGCCCCCTTCTCCCCGTGCAGTACGAGCTCGCCGCCGCGACCGGGCACCACCTGGCCGAGCAGAGTCCGGGGCTCCTCCTTGGGGCCCGTCGTCCACATCCGCTCCCAGGTGCGGCCGCCATCGCGCGAGCGGTGCAGGGCACGCATCGGGTTCTTCACGGGCTCGCCGCCCTCCAGCTCGCCCATCTCCGCCGCGTAGACCGCGTCCCGGCCGACCGAAACCGCAACATGGCGCCCGGGCCTCTTCGTGGGGCTGGGCAGCTTGCTGACCGACCAATGGCGGCCCGCGTCACGGGATACGGCGACCGCCACCGCGCCCGAGACCGGATCGCTGCCCGACACCCACCAGGAACCGTCCGGCTCGGCCACGCTCGCGGGCACCGGGACCGGAGTCACCCCGGTCCGTGGTTGCCGTGGGTCAGAGGCAGTTGGTGGTTGCTGCCCGATCGGTGCCTTCGCGGGCAGACCCCACAGCTGCGACGGCCCCTGCCTGAGGAACCGGCGCCGACCGTCCTGCGGCGAGAGCACCGCGATCCGGTACTGGGTGCACTCCTGGTCCTCGGGGTCGAGCGATGACACGCACTCGGTGGACAGCACAGCGCCCTTCGGTATCGTCGCCACCGTGCCGCGCGCCTTCCAGTCACCCGCCCGCCAGGACCTGCCCCCGTCCACCGTGAACCAGGTACGGCGAGGCCGCTTGTCGCTGTTCTCCCGGATCCAGGCACGGGCCGGGCCCAGGACATGGAGGTCTGCGCTTATGCCCGCGCTGCCGCGCACCACAGGCAGCGGCGATCGGCGCAGGGCCCAGGTCGAGCCGCCCCGGTCGAGCACCGCGACATACTGCCTGCAGAAGTCTTTCTCGGGCGTCGCCGCGTTCTCCACACACCGGGCGAGCAGAGCGAAGCCGCTCCCGTCGGCGGCGAAGCGCACCTGGTGAGCCCAGCCCGGAAGCCCTGGCGCGGACGGTATGCGAGGCAGCGGAACCGACCGCTCCCCGCCCGTCCCCAAGTCCACGCCCGGCCCCAACTCCCCGGCCCGCTCCCGATTCCGGCCGCGGTCCGGCGGGCCCGACGGCTCGTCCGCCGAACAGCCCGTCAGCAGCAGCGCGGTCAGTAACCCGATCACGCCCGCAGCCATCCCCGTACACCTGCGCATTGAGCCTCTCCTGCCCTCGGCCGACCGGTCCGCGGTGAACCGGCGCACGGGAATCCGTGCTGCCTCTGATACACCGCGAACCGGCTCCGGGTTCCGCTCCAGCCCGAACTGCGTGAACTGCCTCGGCGACTCGGCGACTCGGCCGAGCGAACCTCCGTACCGCCAGAGGGAAGAAGACCGCCAAACGACGCCTGCGGCAACACCTGCGCCTACGCTTCGCGTGCGCGTTCACCGTGACGGGGGCCATCCCCGCAGGCGCGGGGCCGACCACCCGCCGACCGAGGGCCGGACGCTTCCGTCTCGCGCCGACCGGCCGGGGCGGGGGCGCTCCGGCCTCGTCCGTACGGGACCGGGCCGGCCGTCCGTGCACGGACCACCGGAGCCTGCCACCCGCGGAGGGCGCGGTTCACTGTCCGTGATGCCCTGAATCGCGGCATTTCCGGGGTATGGGTAATTTCTTGACCAGGCCCCCTCTTGCGCGGATGCCCGTGACGGCCCTCGTGACGGCCCCCGCAAGAGCCCGAGGCAAGGAGAGAGCATGTCCCGACCCGTCGTTGTGGGAGTGGACGACTCCGACGAGTGCCTGGCGGCAGTGGACTGGGCCGCGGACGAGGCCGCGGCGCGCGGCACCGGCCTCCGGCTGGTGAACGCCTCGCAGTGGCACGAGCACCAGCTCCAGGCCGTGAAGCCGTCCCGCGAGACCCGGGCCGACCAGGAGCAGAGTCTGCTGGGTGCGATGGAGGAGCGTGTCCGGGCGCGCCAGTCGGGGGTCGCCATGGCCACGGAGGAGGTCGAGGACGCCCCCGCCAGGGCGCTGCTGGCCGCAGGCTCCGACGCGGACCTGCTCGTCCTGGGGTCGACCGGACTCGGCACCGTCGGCGGCTTCATCGTCGGCTCGGTGGGGCAGGAGGTCGTGGCGGAGGCGAAGCACCCGGTGGTGCTCGTACGGCCGGATTACGGCGACCGCGAGGCAGACGCCGGCGCCCCCGGCGGCGACGGACGCCGAAAAGTGGTCCTCGGTCTGGACGTACGCGATGTGCAGGACGAACTTCTCGACTTCGCATTCGCCTTCGCGGCACGACACGCCGTCCCGTTGCACATCGTGCACACGTGGCACCATCCGGGCCTCCACCGCCATGCCGAGGCTGCCGGGCACGGCGGCCCCGACCCGGGGACCAAGGCGGAGCGGGAGTCGGCGCTGTCGGGCGCGGTGCGCCCCTACCGGGACAGGTTCCCGGGCGTGAAGGTGTCCGAGGAGGCCGCTCCAGGGCGGGCGGCCAGCCACCTCGTCCAGGCCGCGTCCGATGCTGGACTTGTTGTCGTCGGCCGACGCGCGGCATCGGGCGCGCACATCGGTTCGGTCACCCACGCGGTGATCCACCACGCTCGCTGTCCCGTCGCCGTCGTTCCGCACGCCTGACGCATTTCACCCGTCGCGGGTGAGGCATCGCAGCGGGACCTCCCGGCATCCTCCGAGCAGGATCGCCAACGCTGCGCGGCCCACCCGGCGCCGGACTGCCGTCGCCGGGCGAGCCGGGCGACGGACCGACCTGAACCCACCGAGATCGGGGAACGCTCATGACCGACCTGGACACGCTGTCGGTGAACACTGTCCGCGGTCTCTGCATGGACGCCGTCCAGAAGGCCCAGTCCGGCCACCCGGGCACGCCCATGGGGATCGCGCCAGTCGCCTACACCCTCTGGCAGCGGTTCCTGCGGTTGGATCCCCAGGACCCGATCTGGCCCAACCGCGACCGCTTCGTGCTCTCCGAGGGGCACGCCTCGACGCTGCTGTGGTCCCTGCTCCATCTGACCGGCGTCCGTGCCGTCGACCCGGACTACGAGGTGCTGGGACGGCCGGCGGTGACGCTCGACGACCTGAAGTCGTTCCGTCAGCTCGGCTCCCGCTGCCCCGGTCACCCCGAGTACCGCTGGACGAGCGGTGTCGAGGCCACGACCGGGCCGCTCGGCCAGGGGGTGGCGAACTCCGTCGGGATGGCGATGGCCGGAAGGTGGCTCGCCGCGCGATACAACCGGGAGGACTTCCCACTCTTCGACTTCGATGTGTACGCGCTCGCCGGGGACGGCTGCATGATGGAGGGCGTCGCCTCGGAGGCTGCCTCACTCGCCGGGCATCAACGGCTGTCCAACCTGTGCTGGATCTACGACTCGAACCGGGTCACCATCGAGGGCCACACCAGCATCACCTTCACCGAGGACGTCGCCGCCCGCTTCCTCGCATACGGCTGGAACGTGACCACCGTCGCCGACGCCAACGACCTCGACGCCGTCGCCCGCGCCTTTCACACCTTCCGGGCCGAGACCGAGCGCCCCACCCTGGTCCTGGTCCACAGCCACATCGGCTACGGCTCACCCGTCGAGGACTCACCGAAGGCCCACGGAGCACCGTTCGGACCGGACGGCGTCCGGGCGACCAAGCGCTTCCTCGGCCTACCCGAGGACGAGCAGTTCTGGATTCCCGAGGAGGTCCGTGACTGGTTCGGCCAGGGCATCGGTGCGCGTGGTGCACAACTGCGCACCGCCTGGGAGAAACGGTTCGACGCATACCGCGCCGCCTGGCCCGAACTCGCCGACGAGCTGGAGTGCATGCAGCGCCGTGAACTCCCGGACGGATGGGACAGCAAGCTTCCCGACTTCCCCGCCGACCCCAAGGGCCTGGCCACCAGGGACTCCTCGGCCCAGGTGCTCAACGCCCTCGCACTGAGCATTCCCTGGCTCCTCGGCGGCTCCGCCGACCTCGCGCCGTCGACCAAGACCCATCTCACCTTCGACGGCGCGGGAGACTTCCAGCCGGAGAGCCCGTCAGGGCGCAACCTCCACCTCGGCGTCCGGGAGCACGCCGCGACGGCCGTCGCCAACGGTATGGCCCTGACCAAGCTGCGGCCGTACTGGTCGGGATTCCTCATCTTCTCCGACTACGCCAAGGGAGCCATCCGGCTGTCCGCGCTGATGGAGATCCCGGTCGTCCACATCTTCACGCACGACTCCATCGGCGTCGGGGAGGACGGACCCACCCACCAGCCGGTCGAACAGCTCGCGGGCCTGCGCGCGATGCCGGGGCTGCTGGTGTTCCGCCCCGGTGACGCGGGCGAAGTCGTCGAGACCTGGCGGCTGGTCGCCGGCCTGCGGCACGAGCCGGCGGCACTGGTCCTCTCCCGCCAGGCGCTGCCCACGCTCGACCGAACGCGGCTGGCCGCCGCCTCGGGTGTCGCACGCGGTGCCTATGTGCTGGCGGACCCGCCCTCCGGCGAGCCACAGGTGCTCCTGCTCGCCACCGGATCCGAAGTGTCCCTGGCGCTGGCCGCCAGGGACGAACTCGCAGCCGACGGCATCGGGGCCCGGGTGGTCAGCATGCCGTGCTGGGAGCTGTTCGACCGTCAGCCGCGGGAGTACCGCGACCAGGTCCTGCCGCCGGCGGTGACCGCGCGGGTCGGCATCGAGCAGGCATCGACGTTCGGCTGGGACCGCTACGTGGGAGACGGGGGCGCTCTCGTCGGCATGCACACCTACGGTGCCTCGGCGCCCCTGAAACAACTGCTCACGAAGTTCGGATTCACCCCGCAGCGGGTGGCCGAGGTCGCACGGGAGCTGGTGGAGTCCCGGCAGGAGGCGAGGACATGAGCCGGACCTCGGCCACGAGCCGTCCACCAACGCCCTCATCCGTCATCATCACCGCGCTCTGAAGAACGGGGAAGCCGGACATGACCACTGACACACCCATGCAGCTCGGCATGATCGGGCTCGGCCGGATGGGCGCCAATCTCGTGCGCCGGCTGATGCGTGACGGTCACCGATGCGTCGTCTACGACCTCGACCGGGAGGCCGTGCAGGAGCTGGAGAAGGAGGGGGCGACGGCCGCCACCTCGCTCCATGACTTCGTCGACAAGCTGGAAAAGCCCAGGAACGTCTGGCAGATGCTCCCCGCCGGGGTGGTGCAGCCGACACTGGACCAGCTGGCCGCGCTGCTCGACCCCGATGACACCGTCGTCGACGGCGGCAACTCGTACTACCGGGACGACATCGCCCGGGCGCAGCAGCTCGCTCCCCGCGGAATCCACTACGTCGACTGCGGGACCTCGGGCGGCGTCTGGGGCCTCGAAAGGGGCTACTGCCTGATGATCGGCGGCGAGGACGACGCGGTGGCACGGCTGAACCCGATCTTCCGCACCATCGCCCCCGGCGCCGGGAGCGTCGAGCCCACCGCGGGCAGGACCCGCGCCGACGGGACCGCGCCCGAGGGCTATCTGCACTGCGGCCCGAGCGGCGCGGGCCACTTCGTGAAGATGGTGCACAACGGAGTCGAGTACGGGATGATGGCCGCCGTCGCCGAGGGGCTCAGCATCATCAAGCACGCGGACGCGGGCATGCGCCGCAGGGCCGTCGACGCCGAGACCGCCCCGCTGCGCGAGCCGGAGGCCTACCAGTACGAGATCGATGTCGTTGAGGTCGCCGAGGTGTGGCGCCGGGGCTCGGTCGTCAGTTCATGGCTTGTCGACCTGGTCGCCGACGCGCTGGCGCGCTCGCCCGAGCTCGACACGTTCACCGGCCGCGTCTCGGACTCGGGGGAGGGCCGCTGGACGGTCCTGGCGGCGGTCGACGAGAGCGTGCCCGCCCCGGTCATCATCTCCGCGCTGACGCAGCGGTACGAATCGCGCGGGCTGGGCGAGTTCACCGACAAGCTGTTGTCCGCGATGCGCGGCGAGTTCGGCGGTCACGCCGAGAAGGCGGGGTGAACCGTGGCCGGCCCTGCTCAGCCGGAAAGCCGTCCCCCGGTCCCGGAGGACCATGTCATCGTGCTCTTCGGCGCGACCGGCGACCTGGCCCGGCGCAAGCTCCTGCCGGGGCTTTTCCACCTGGCCAAGGCGGGGCTGATGCCGCCCCGCTTCCGTGTCATCGGCTCGGCGCCCTCCCAGGTCGCGCTCAGTGACGACGAATTCCGCAAACGGGCACGGGAGGCGGTCGCCGAGTTCGGCAGGTCGAAGCCCGAGGGCAAGGCGTGGCAGGAGTTCGAGGACGCGCTGTCCTTCGGCGCGGCCGACCCCGACGCCCCCGAGCCGCTTCTGGAGGCCGTAGGGGAGGCCGAGCGGGCCGTCGGCGGCAACCCCCGGCGCCTGTTCCACCTCGCCGTGCCGCCCAAGGCCTTCGGCTCCGTCGTGGAGCTGCTCGGCACGACCGGCCTCGCCGACAACGCCCGTGTCATCGTGGAGAAACCCTTCGGCACTGACCTCCCCTCGGCCCAGGCCCTCAACGCGACGATCCACGCGGTCTTCGACGAGTCCCGCGTCTTCCGCATCGACCACTTCCTCGGCAAGGAGTCCGTCGACAACATCCTCGCCCTCCGCTTCGCCAACGGCATCCTCGAGCCCGTGTGGAACCGCGACCACATCAGCCATGTGCAGATCGACGTGCCGGAGAAGATCGGCATCGAGGGCCGCGCACAGTTCTTCGAAGGGACCGGCACCTTCCGGGACATGATCGTCACTCACCTCTTCCAGCTCATGGGGTTCGTGGCGATGGAACCCCCGACCGCCCTTGCGGCGAAGCCCCTGCGGGACGAGAAGGAGAAGGTCTTCGAGAGCATGCGGCCGCTGGATCCGTCACAGATCGTCCGCGGCCAGTACGAGGGCTATCGCGACGAGCCGGGTGTCGATCCCCGGTCGGACACCGAGACCTTCGTCGCACTGCGCGTCGAACTCGACAACTGGCGGTGGGCCGGAGTGCCCTTCTACCTGCGCTCGGGAAAGGCGCTCGGTCAGGGGCGGCATGTCGTGACGCTCGGCTTCCGGGAACCGGCGCTGCGTATGTTCCCCCTGGCCGCGCAGAGCGGCACGGAATCCCGGAACAACGAATTGGTGATCGATTTCGCTGACCCCGGCCGGATCGCCGCCCGTTTCCTGGTGAAGGAGCCAGGACCCGCCATGCGCCTGAGCGAGGCCGAGATGGTCTTCAACTACGCCGACTCCGTCGACTCGATGTACGCGCTGGAGGGATACGAGCGCCTCATCCTGGACGCGATGCTCGGGGACCAGTCCCTGTTCACCCGCTCCGACGGGATCGAACGGCTCTGGAAGGCGTCCGCCCCGCTGCTGGAGAACCCGCCGCCGGTCGAGCCCTACGCACCGGGCTCCTGGGGCCCCGAGTCGGTCGACCGGCTCATCGCGCCCTACCGGTGGAGCCTGCCGGACGCTCACTGACACCCGCGAGCGACCCCCCGTGCGCCCGGGCCCGGTGCCCGGGCCGCGCCGCGGCTGCTCCGGATGACACTGGTACATCATCCCCACGGGCTACGCATGGCGCGGCGGGCGGCATCTGCCGCCCCCGGCGACCGCCTCACCCTTCTAGCCTCGACGGCATGCTGGGGCTTCCGGATCACGTACGCACTTGTCTGTTCGACCTCGACGGCGTCCTCACGCGCACCGCGAAGGTGCACGCGGCGGCGTGGAAGGAGATGTTCGACGACTACCTCCGTCGGCGCGCCGAACGTGAGGGCGTTCCCTTCGAGCCGTTCGACGCCGTGCACGACTACGACGAGTACGTGGACGGCCGGCCGCGCGAGGACGGGGTGCGCACCTTCCTCGCGTCGCGGGGGATCCGGCTGCCCGAGGGTGCGCCCGACGACGGACCGGACAGGGAGACGGTGAACGGCCTGGGCACCCGTAAGAACGCGCTGGTGCTCCGTAAGATCCGTGAGCAGGGTGTGGAGGCATACGAGGGCTCGGTGGCGTATGTGAGCGCCGCCAGGGACGCGGGTCTGCGACGTGCCGTGGTCTCCTCGAGCGCCAACTGCCGCGATGTGCTGGCTGCGGCCGGCATCGAGGATCTCTTCGAGGAGCGCATCGACGGGATCGTCGCCAGGGAGCAGCGTTTGCGGGGCAAGCCGCAACCGGACACCTATCTGGCCGCCGCCCGTGCCCTGGGCGCCGAACCGGGTGCCGCGGCGGTCTTCGAGGACGCCCTGGCGGGCGTGGAGGCCGGCCGGGCAGGGGGGTTCGGCCTTGTCGTGGGCATCGACAGGACCGGGCAGGCCGCGGAGCTCCGGCGGCACGGCGCGGACATCGTCGTGAAGGATCTCGCCGAACTGCTGGAGTCACGATGATCACCCATCCCGGCTATGTGGTCGAACCGTGGTGCCTGCGCGAGACCGAGCTGAACCTCGACGTCCTCGCCCAGAGCGAGTCCGTGTTCGCGCTCGCCAACGGCCACATCGGATGGCGCGGCAATCTCGACGAGGGCGAACCGCACGGGCTTCCCGGCGCCTATCTCAACGGTGTCCACGAACTGCACCCGCTGCCGTACGCCGAGGCCGGCTACGGCTATCCGGAGTCTGGTCAGACGATGATCAACGTCACCGACGGGAAGATCATCCGGCTGCTGGTGGACGACCATCCGTACGACCTGCGGTACGGCGAACTCACGGCACACGAGCGGGTGCTGGACTTCCGTACAGGAGTCCTCCGCCGCACCGCGGAGTGGACCTCCCCCGGCGGCCGCGCCGTCCGCATCACCTCGTACCGGCTGGTGTCGTTCACCCAGCGCGCCATCGCGGCGATCGCGTACGAGGTGGAGCCGCTGGACGCCGGGGCCACCGTGGCCGTCCAGTCCGAGCTGGTCGCCAACGAGCAGATGCCGTACGACACCGGCGACCCGCGGGTCGCGGCCGCGGTCGAGTCCCCGCTCGTGGCGGAGGAGGACTTCGCCCAGGACACGCGGCTGCGCCTGGTGCACTGCACCCGGAAGAGCGGCCAGCGGGTGGCGGCCGCGGCCGACCACATCGTCGAGGGCCCCGAGGGGACGGCCTGGTCGGCCGAGAGCGAGCCCGACGTCAGCAGGCTCACGGTCACCGCCGCCCTGGCGCCCGGCGAGCGGCTGCGGCTGGTGAAGTTCGTGGCGTACGGGTGGTCCGCGGAGAGGTCGCTGCCCGCCGTCCACGACCAGGTCGACGGCGCGGTCGCCGCCGCCCGCAGCACCGGCTGGGACGGCCTGCTCGCCGAGCAGCGGGCCTATCTGGACAACTTCTGGTCCGGCGCGGACGTGGAGGTGGACGGGGACGCGGAGATCCAGCAGGCCGTGCGCTTCGGGCTGTTCCATGTCCTGCAGGCCGCGGCCCGCGGCGAGGATCGGGCGATCCCCGCGAAGGGGCTGACGGGGACGGGCTACGACGGGCACTCGTTCTGGGACGTGGAGTCCTTCGTTCTCCCGGTGCTCACCTACACGGCCCCGCAGTCCGTCGCCCCGGTCCTGCGTTGGCGGCACGCGACCCTGCCCGCGGCCCGGGACCGCGCCCATCAGCTCGGGCTGGCCGGAGCGGTGTTCCCGTGGCGGACCATCACCGGCGCGGAATGCTCGGCGTACTGGCCGGCGGGTACGGCCGCGTTTCATGTCAACGCCGACATCGCCGACGCCGTGCTGCGGTACGTGACCGCCACCGGCGACGAGGCGTTCGAGCGGGGGCCGGGACTGGAACTGCTGGTGCACACCGCGCGGCTCTGGCACTCGCTCGGCCACCACGACGCGGAGGGCGTCTTCCATATCGACGGGGTCACGGGCCCCGACGAGTACAGCGCCATCGCCCGCGACAACCTCTACACCAACCTGATGGCGCGCCGGAATCTGGTGGCTGCCGCGGAGACGGCGGTGCGCCACGTCGAACGCGCGGAGGAACTGGGGGTCGACGACGAGGAGACCGCCGCATGGCGGGACGCCGCCGCCCGGATCGCCGTGCCGTACAACGAGCTGCTCGGTGTGCACGAGCAGTCGGTCGGGTTCACGGGCTTCCAGCGGTGGAACTTCGACAACACCTCCCCGGAGCAGTACCCGCTGATGCTGCATTTCCCGTACTTCGACCTCTACCGCAAACAGGTCGTGAAACAGGCGGACCTGGTCCTCGCCATGCTGACCTGCGGCGACGCCTTCACCGCCGAGGAGAAGGCCCGCAACTTCGCCTACTACGAGCAGCTGACCGTACGGGACTCCTCGCTGTCGGCGTGCTGCCAGGCCGTCATGGCCGCCGAGACGGGACACCTCCGGCTGGCCTATGCCTATCTGGGCGAGGCGGCCCTGATGGACCTGGAGAACCTGGAGCACAACACCCGCGACGGCCTGCATATCGCCTCCCTTGCGGGCACCTGGACGGCGCTGGTGCTCGGGCTCGGAGGAATGCGCCAGTACGACGGGGAGAGCGGTGCGGGCGATCTGGGGTTCTCCCCGCGGCTGCCCGAGCGTCTCTCCGGACTTCGGTTCACCGTGCTGGTGCGGGGGCGCAGGCTTCATGTGGACATCCGCAGCTCCGCAGCCGTCTACACCCTGGTGGAGGGGGACCCGCTGAAGATCCTGCACCACGGCGAGCCGCTCACCGTCACGGTGTCCCGGCCCGTGGAGCGTCCCCTGCCGCCGGTGTCCGTACAACCGGAACCGCAGCAGCCCAGAGGGCGTCGCCCTACCGACCGCATGGGCGGCGTGGAGATGACCGGCGGGGAGGGGGTCGGCTGACCTGTCAGCCCGCCGTCCGCTCCGGAGAGGCGGGATGTGGCATGACCACGCGGCACAGCCTGGCACGATCCCCAGTGGGCTGGTAATGCTTGGTGGTCGGCTCCGGAAACCTTCGGGGGATGACGTGGGGGTGTGGCCGGGCGGGGTATCGGTCGTCGGCCGGGCGTGGCGATGTCGCGGCCAGTGGTCCGATCGAGCCGTGGGGATGCGGAGCACGAACCGGTCCGGCAGGAAGAGCATGGCTGACCCGGACCGATGGATTCGCCCCAACAGCAAGGTGGCACATGGCATGTTCACCACCCGGCCGACTCTCCAGGGCACCTTCGGCATGGTGTCCTCCACCCACTGGCTCGCCTCGCAGTGTGCGATGGCTGTCCTCGAGGACGGCGGCAACGCCTACGACGCCGCCGTCGCCGCGGGATTCGTCCTGCATGTCGTCGAGCCGCATCTGTGCGGTCCCGCCGGCGAGGTGCCGATCATCCTCGCGCCGGCTGACGGCGAGGTGCGGGTGCTCTGCGGGCAGGGGCCCGCACCCGCCGGCGCGAGCGTCGACCACTACCGCTCCCTGGGCCTCGACCTCGTGCCCGGCACGGGACCGCTGGCCGCCGCCGTGCCCGGGGCGTTCGACGCGTGGATGGTGCTGCTGCGCGACTACGGCACCAAGTCCCTCTCCGACGTGCTGCGTTACGCGATCGGATATGCGGAGGACGGACACGCGCCCGTCGAGCGGATCGGCGAGACCGTGGAGACCGTCCGCGAGCTGTTCGAGACGGAGTGGACGTCGTCCGCCGAGGTGTATCTGCCGGGCGGCAACACCCCCGCCCCCGGTGAGTTGCTGCGCAATCCGGCGCTCGCCGCGACCTGGCGGCGGCTGATCGCCGAGACGTCCGGCGGCGGGCGCGTCGCCGAGATCGAGGCCGCGCGGAAAGTATGGAGCGAGGGCTTCGTCGCCGAGGCGCTCGTGCGCCAGGCCGCCCGCCCCACACTGGACACCAGCGGCGAACGCCACACAGGCACGCTGACGGCGGCCGACCTGGCGGACTGGTCCGCATCCTACGAAGCCCCGGCGACGTACGACTGGAACGGCTGGACCCTGTGCAAGGCAGCCGGCTGGAGCCAAGGTCCCGCCTTCCTCCAGCAGTTGGCGCTGCTCCCCGACGAGCTGCCGGAGTACGGCTCGGCCGCCTACGTCCATCTGCTCGTCGAGGGCTGCAAGTTGGCGATGGCGGACCGGGAGGCCTGGTACGGGGACGCGGCCGAAGTGCCCCTCGACGCGCTGCTGTCGGAGCCGTACAACGCAGCCCGCCGCGCGCTCATCGGCGACAAGGCCTCGTACGAACTGCGCCCCGGCAGCCCCGGCGGCCGCACGCCCGTACTGAGTACGCACGCCGGGGACGCGGCCGACGACGAGCCCGAATTCAGCCCCATGGGGGTAGGTGAGCCCACCGTCGCCAAGGATGGCGCGACCCGCGACGACACCTGCCACCTCGACATCGTCGACCGCTGGGGCAATATGATCGCCGCCACACCGAGCGGCGGCTGGCTGCAGTCCAACCCCGTCGTCCCCGAGCTGGGCTTCCCCCTCGGCACGCGCCTCCAGATGGCCTGGCTCGACCCCGGCCTGCCCAACACCCTCACGCCGGGCCGCCGGCCCCGCACCACCCTCACGCCCTCGCTCGCGCTGCGCGACGGCGTGCCCGTGATGGCCTTCGGAACGCCCGGCGGCGACCAGCAGGACCAGTGGCAGCTGCACTTCTTCCTGGCTGTGGCGCTCCGCCCGGCGGTACGCGGCGGGCTCGACCTCCAGGGCGCGATCGACGCGCCGGGCTGGCACAACGACAGCTTCCCCAGCTCCTTCTACCCGCGCGGTATGCGGCCGGGCAGCGTGACCGTCGAATCCCGGACGGACCCGGACGTGATCACCGAGCTGCGGCTCCGTGGTCACGATGTGACGGTCGGTGACGGCTGGTCGGAGGGCCGGCTGTGCGCGGTCGCCCGGGACCCGCGGACGGGCGTGCTGTCGGCCGCAGCGAACCCGAGGGGAATGCAGGGTTACGCGGTGGGGCGCTGAGCGGACAGCCCGATGTCAGCGGGCCGTGCTTAGCTGGCGATATGATCCATGACTTCCTGAACGGTGATCTCTCCGACGTCGAGGAGGCGGTCCGCAAGGCGGCCGCCACCGAGATCACGCCGCGCTTCCGGCAGCTTGCCGCGCACGAGATCGTCGAGAAGAGCGGCCCGCACGACCTGGTGACGATCGCCGACCGGCTCGCCGAGGAGCACCTCACGAAATCCCTGACGGCGCTGCTCCCCGGCTCCGTGGTGGTCGGCGAGGAAGCGGTGCACGCGGATCCGTCCGTGTACGAGGCGCTGCACGGCGACGCGCCCGTGTGGATCGTCGACCCGGTCGACGGCACCCGGCAGTTCGTCCGCGGCGAGGCGGGCTTCTGCACACTGGTCGCCCTCGCCCAGCACGGCGAGGTGCTCGCCTCCTGGACGTACGCGCCGGTGCTGGAGGAGATGGCGATCGCGGTACGGGGCGGTGGCGCCCGGCTCAACGACGCGCCGATACGGTCGGGTTCGCCCGCGCCCGACGCGGTGCTCGAGGTGGCCATGTCCCACCCGGACTACACGACCCCGGACCAGAAGCGCGCCCTCCTGGGCCTGGACGTGCCCGGAGTGCATGCTCGTCCCTGCGGTTCGGCGGGCCTGGAGTATCTGGCCGTTGCCCGGGGCGAGTTGGACGCGGTGGCCTTCTCCTGGGAGAACGCATGGGACCACGCGGCGGGGCTACTTCTGGTGTCGGAGGCGGGCGGGGCGCAGATGACGGTGGCGGGTGAGCGGTTCCGTATCGAGGGAGGCAATGCGCTCCCGTTCACGGCGGCGCGCGACGCGGACACGGCACGCCGGGTACGGAGCCTGTTGCTGGGGTGACGGGGTGCTTTCCTCAGTTGCTCGGTCTTGTGGTGAGCGTGGGCCGGGGGCGTCAGTTGCTCGGTCTTGTGGTGAGCGTGGGCCGGGGGCGTCAGTTGCTCGGTCATGTGGTGAGCGTGGGCCGGGGGCGTTGTCGGTTGCTGTCCGGTGGGTGGTTTCCACCGGCGAACCGCTGTACCCCCGCGGCGGGCGCTCTTGTCTCGTACGGGTGGGGAGGTGCCGTGCAGTGTCGCCCCCGCCAGTTGCCCGGTCATGTGGCCAAGGTGGGCCGGGGGCGTTGTCGGTTGCTGTCCGGTGGGTGGTTTCCTCCGGCGGACCGCTGTACCCCCCCGGCGGGCGGCACCCATGTCGTTCGGGTGGGGAGGGGCCGTGCAGGGTCGTCCCCGCAGGGGATTGGCGGCAAGTCCGGGGTCACGCACCAAGGGCCTGTACGCCGCCGACCCCGAGGAGTCGAGCCCGGAGGGGCACCGGAGCCCGCACCGGACAAGACCGGACGACCCCGCCGGAGGCAGCCCGCACCCCGCCGGAGGCGATTCGATCGTGCAATTCATCACGGCGGAGGCCACCGCCGCGCCCGCTGTCGGTGCCCGGGAATATCCTGGGGACCTTGGCCATCGGCTGACAAAGGAGCCCGAAGGTGCCGTCGATGCTCGATGCCGTCGTCGTGGGGGCGGGACCCAACGGACTGACCGCTGCTGTCGAACTGGCCCGCCGTGGCTTCTCGGTGGCGGTGTACGAGGCCATGGGCACGATCGGTGGGGGAGCGAGGACCGAAGAACTCACCCTCCCCGGCTTCCGCCATGACCCGTGCTCCGCCGTCCACCCGCTCGGCGCCGGCTCGCCCGCCTTCGCCGCCATGCCCCTGGCGCGGCACGGCCTCGAGTGGTTGCATCCCGAACTACCGCTCGCCCACCCCTTCCCCGACGGCACGGCCGCCGTGCTGAGCCGCTCGGTCGGCGAGACCGCCATGTCCTTCGGTGCCGGTGACGCGGGAGCGTACCGACGCCTCGTCGCCCCCTACATCGGCCACTGGGACACCCTCGCCGCCGATTTGCTGCGCGTGCCCTGGGACGGGCTGCCCCGAGACCCGTACCGCTTCGCCCGGTTCGGGCTGACCGCGCTGCAGCCGGCCAGCTTGCTCTCGCGCCGCTTCGAGGGCGAGCGGGCGCGCGGCCTGTTCGCCGGGCTCGCAGCCCACGCCATCGCCCCCATCAGCGGGCTTGCCACCGGCGGCATCGCCCTGATGTTCGCGCTGGCCGCCCATGAGGTGGGCTGGCCGGTGCCGCGTGGCGGTTCGCAGGCGATCTCCGACGCGCTCGCCTCGTATCTGCGGGAACAGGGCGGCGTGATCCACACCGGCACGGAGGTGAAGCGGCTGGACGAGCTGCCTCCGGCCCGCGCGTACATCTTCGACACCTCGCCGACCGCGCTCGCCCGGATCGCCGGTCTCGGCCAGGCATACAAGCACTACCGGTACGGCGCCGCCGCTTTCAAGATCGACTACGCGCTGTCGGGGCCGATGCCCTGGACCGCGAAGGAGGCCCGCGCTGCAGGCACCGTCCATATTGGTCCCACGGCCGGTGAGATCGAGGCGGCCCTGGCCGCCGCCGTCGGGGGTCGCGACCCCAGGGTCCCCTTCCTGATCACCGCCCAGCCGAGCGTGATCGACCCGTCCAGGGCCCCGGCCGGCAAGCATGTCCTGTGGGCGTACGGCCATGTGCCGGCCGGCTGGGAAGGCGACGCCACCGAGGTCATCGAGCGGCAGCTGGAGCGCTTCGCGCCCGGTTTCCGCGATCTCGTGCTGGCCCGCGCCGTCGCCGGTCCGCCCCGGATCGCCCAGCGCAACGCCAATTATGTCGGCGGTGACATCGCCTGTGGTGCCTACGCCGGACTCCAGACGGTGATCCGCCCCAAGCTCGCCCGCGTCCCGTACGCGACCGCGCACCCCGCCGTTTTCCTCTGCTCCTCCGCGACCCCGCCGGGCCCAGGGGTGCACGGCATGTCCGGCCACCATGCGGCGAAGGCGGTATGGCGCTGCCTCCGCGCCGCCGGCTGAGACGACGCATCATGGCCGTATGACACAGCACCGCCCGGCCATCACCCTCGTACGCGGCGACATCACCCAGCAGCAGGTCGACGCCATCGTCAACGCCGCCAATTCCTCGTTGCTCGGCGGCGGTGGCGTCGACGGGGCGATCCACCGGCGCGGCGGCCCGGAGATCCTGGCCGAGTGCCGCGCCCTGCGCGCCTCGCACTACGGAAAGGGCCTGCCCACCGGCCGGGCCGTCGCCACCACCGCGGGCAACCTCAATGCCGGCCATGTGATCCATACGGTCGGCCCCGTCTGGTCCCGCCAGGAGGACCGGTCCGCCCTCCTCGCCTCCTGCTACCGCGAATCGTTGCGCGTGGCAGCCGAGTTGGGAGCCGAGACCGTCGCCTTCCCCGCCATCTCGACCGGCATCTACGGCTGGCCGATGGACGACGGGGCGCGCATCGCGATCCGTACGGTGCGCGATGCGGCCGCGGCACCCGTCACCGAGGTACGGTTCGTGCTTTTCGACGAGCAGGCGTACACGGAGTTCGAGACGGCCCTGGCAGCGCAAGGCTGATGTCGTTTTCTCGCTAGCTCCAGCCGTTCGGCATCCCCGATGCTTGAGCCATGCACACCGACACCGAGCGCTGCGTACGTGCCGTCCAGTCGAAGGACGCCCGATTCGACGGCTGGTTCTTCACGGCCGTACTGACCACGCGGATCTACTGTCGTCCCAGCTGCCCGGTGGTGCCGCCGAAGGTCGAGAACATGACCTTCTACCCGAGCGCCGCCGCCTGCCAGCAGGCCGGATTCCGGGCCTGCAAGCGCTGCCGCCCGGACACCAGCCCCGGCTCGCCGGAGTGGAACGCCCGCGCCGACGCGGTCGCCCGCGCCATGCGGCTCATCCGTGACGGGGTCGTCGACCGCGAAGGCGTGCCGGGCCTCGCCGCCCGCCTCGGCTACTCCACCCGGCAGATCGAGCGCCAGCTCCTCGCCGAGCTGGGCGCGGGCCCGCTCGCCCTGGCCCGCGCCCAGCGCGCCCAGACCGCCCGCCTCCTCATCGAGACCACCGGCCTCCCCATGGCCGAGGTCGCCTTCGCGGCCGGTTTCTCCTCCATCCGCACCTTCAACGACACCGTCCGCGAGGTGTTCGCGCTGGCCCCGAGCGAACTGCGCACCCGCGCCGCGCACAGCAGTTCCGCACCGCCGCAGACTCCCGGCGTGATCGCACTGCGCCTGCCGTACCGCGCGCCGCTCAACCCCAGCAACCTCTTCGGGCATCTCGCCGCGACCGGGGTCCCCGGCGTCGAGGAGTGGTGCGACGGCGCTTACCGCCGCACCCTGAGCCTCCCGTACGGACACGGCATCGTCGCCCTCACCCCGCGGCCCGACCACATCGCCTGCCGGCTCTCCCTCACCGACCCGCGCGATCTCACCATCGCGATCAGCCGCTGCCGCTGGATGCTCGATCTCGATGCCGACCCGGTAGCCGTCGACGACCAGCTGCGTACGGACGAGTTGCTCGCACCGCTGGTCGACAAGGCCCCCGGCCGGCGGGTGCCGCGGACTGTGGACGCCGCGGAGTTCGCGGTACGGGCGGTGCTCGGCCAGCAGGTCTCGACGGCCGCCGCCCGCACCCACGCCGGCCGACTGGTCACCGCGCACGGCCGGGCGATCGACGACCCCGAGGGCGGCCTCACCCATCTCTTCCCGTCCTCCGAGGCGCTGGCCGCGCTGGACCCGGAAACCCTGGCGCTGCCGCGCAGCCGCCGCATCACGCTGACGACCCTGGTCGGCGCGCTCGCCGGCGGCTCGCTGCGGCTCGGCCTGGACAGCGACTGGGAGCAGGCGCGCGCCCAGCTGACCGCGCTGCCCGGATTCGGCCCCTGGACGGTCGAGGTGATCGCGATGCGGGCCCTCGGCGACCCCGACGCCTTCCTGCCCGGCGACCTCGGGATGCGGCGCGCCGCTGCCGAACTCGGTCTGCCCTCGACCCCGGCCGCGCTCACCGGGCGCGCCGCGGCCTGGCGACCCTGGCGGGCATACGCCGTCCAGTACCTCTGGGCCACCGACGATCACGCCATCAACCGCCTCCCCGCGTAAGGAAGTTCACCCATGACCAGGCAGCACACGGTCGTCGACAGCCCCTACGGCCCGCTGACCCTCGTGGCCACCGACGGGGTGCTGAGTGGCCTCTACATGGTCCAGCAGCGCCACCGCCCGGACGAGGAGACGTTCGGTGAACCCGACGCCGCCCCGTTCGGCGGGACGATCCGGCAGCTCGATGCGTACTTCGCCCGCGAGCTGACGGAGTTCGACCTGCCGATGCGGCTGGACGGTACGCCCTTCCAGCGAGCCGTCTGGGACCAGTTGCGGCAGATCCCGTACGGCGAGACACGTACGTACGGCGAGCTGGCGGAGTCGCTCGGCAATCCCGCCGCATCCCGCGCGGTGGGACTGGCCAACGGCAGGAACCCGATCGGGATCATCGTGCCGTGCCACCGGGTCATCGGCTCGAAGGGCAGCCTGGTCGGCTACGGCGGCGGGCTCGACCGCAAGCAGCGTCTGCTGGCGTTCGAATCCGGCACGCCGGACGACGCACTGTTCTGAGAAGACTCGCTGTGCCAAGAACCGGGGATCCGCCCCGGGCCCCACGCCTCAATCGCCGGCGGGGCTCGGAATCAGCCGCTTCAGCAGTGCCGGGAGCGCCTCGCCGATCGGCTCGCGCACGATCTCGTCCGCCAGTTCGTCGTACGGCGTCGGCTCCGCATTGACGATGACGAGCCGCGCGCCGTGCTCCGCCGCGATGCCCGCCAGCGAGGCGGCGGGCTGCACCTGCAGGCTCGTACCGACCGCGATGAAGACCTCGCAGGCCTTCGCGATCGCCATCGCCTCGGCCAGCACCGTCGGGTCGAGCCGCTGCCCGAACATCACCGTCGCGGACTTCAGGATCCCCCCGCATGCCAGGCATGGCGGGTCCTCCTCGCCCGCCTCGACCCGTACCAACGCGTCCTCCATCGAGGTGCGGACATGGCAGCGCGTACAGACCACCGTCCGTGCCGTGCCGTGCAGTTCGAGCACCTTGCGGTCGGGCATACCGGCCAGCTGGTGCAGTCCGTCGACGTTCTGGGTGATCACCCGCACGGCGAACCCGGACTGCCGGTCCAGCTCGGCGACGGCACGGTGCGCGGGGTTCGGCTCGGCGCGCCAGGTCGTGCTGTCGCGCCGCATCAGCCAGGAGCGGTGGCGGATCTCCGGATCGGCCATGTAGTAGTCGTACGTGACGAGCTTCTCGGCCTCCGGATCGCGCCGCCACAGGCCGTTGGGCCCGCGGTAGTCGGGGATGCCGGAGTCCGTGGAGATGCCGGCGCCGCTGAGGATTGCGACGAGAGTCATGCGGCGAGCCTACGCAGCGGTCCCCCGAGGCGGCGAGCCGATTTGGCCCGCCCCCGGACCGGCCCGACGGTCCGCGCAGTCAGGCGGGCGGCTGCCCGTTCTCCAGCTCCACCGTCCCGCTGCCCCTCTCCAGCGCGTCGAGAGCGGCCAGCACACGATGCCCCAGCTCCCCCAGCAGGTGCTCGCCGATCTCGTCACGGGACACCAGCCGCCAGGAAATCAGCTCCTCCTCCTGCAGCCGGATCGCCGCGAACTGCGCCTCGGTCAGCACCCCGCCGTCGTACACATACGCGGCGATGGGTGGCCGCGACTCGCCAGGCACCCAGTCGACCGCGAGCAGCGCGCCCGGCTCCACATCGAGCCCGATCTCTTCGAGCGTCTCCCGCCGCGCCGCCTGCCGGGGGGTCTCGCCCCGGTCCGACTCGATGGTCCCGCCCGGCAGCGCCCAGCCGTCACGGTAGTTGGGCTCGACGATCAGTACTCGCCCCCGACCGTCACGGATGAGCGCGGCGGCGCCGGCGAGGATGCGGGGCAGGGAGGCGATGTACGTGGCGTAGTCAGGAGTAGTCACTCGGGGAAGCGTAATGGGATGCAGGGCTCAGCCCTTGGGACGAGGAGGGCGTTGGCCGGAGGGTGGGCTGCCGAGCTGGGTACGGACCCGGTCGGCATCGCGCTGAGCGGCTTGGGTGTCGGGGTCATCGGCTCCGAGGACTCGCGCGCGGGACCTGGCCACGGTGTTGTACATCTCCAGGGCGCTGATCCGCTCGCCCATGCGGAGCAGGAAGTGGGCCATCTCGTGGCGGGTCGCCAGAGCGTCGGGGTGCTCGGCGCCGAGCACCCCGATCCGGGCGGTGAGGACCTGGCCGGCCAGGTCGTATGCCTCCCGGTGCCGACCGAGCGCGCTCAGGGTGAACGCCACGTTGTGCTGACAGTGCAAGGTGTCGGGGTGCCGGGCCCCTTGTACCTGCATCCGCCGCGCCAGCACCTCGTTGTAGAGCGACAGTGCTTCCCGGTGCCGACCCAGCAGACCGAGGGTGCAGGCACCCTGCTGGCGCGCGTCCAGAGTGTCGGGGTGGTACGGGCCGGAGGCCGCCGACCTGCCCCGCTCGACGCTCTGGAACTGGGCCAGCGCCTCCCTGAACCGGTCGAGCCCGAGCAGCGCGAAGCCCACTTCGTACTGTGACATGAGCGTGGCCGGATGGCCGGGGCCCAGGAGCGCCAGCCGCGCGGAGGCGACACTGCTGAGCACCGCATGCGCTTCCGCCCACTCGCGCCGCCGCAGCTGGTGAACCCCACGGTCGTGCTCGGCGTCGAGTTCGGCTGCCTGCTCCTCGGCGGACAGCGGCCTGGGGCGGAACGGGACGGGCTGGGACACGCCGTCGTGGAAGAGGCCGTGCCCTCGGGGGCCGGTGAGCTCGATGTGGCAGGTGAAGGCACTGTCGATCTCGGGGACGCGGTCGGGCTCGTCCGCGACAAGGACGTGAATGCCCTGGTCCCGAACCATCGTGAGTGCCTCCGCGATGTCCATCACCGGGTCGGAAAAGCGGATGCTGTTGTAGTCGTCCGCAACGATGACGAGCCGAGGAAGAGGCAGTGACCAGCTGCGCTCGTCCAGCTCGTCCCGCAGCAGGTCATGCAGTTCGCCGATGGAGTCCGGCCGTGCCGTGAGGTCCTGAGCCCACTTCACCTGCGGCAGTTCGGCAAGCGCGGAGAGGTGCTCGGAATCGCCGTGCCAGGCGCAGAGGAAGGATACGGACTCCGCCGGGTTCGCCTCCGCCAGGCCGCGGACGATGGTGGCGAGCGTCCGGTGTCGCTCATGGACGTCCGGACCGGTCAGCCACGCGTACGGTCCCTCGCCGCCGTACTCCGGTTCGTTGAGGTCGAGCAGCACCGCCTGACCGTCTTCACCCAGGCCGAGCTGCGTGGCCCGGAGGGGAGCGACTGGCTGTTCATGGGCTCTGGCGTTGAAGGCCTGCAGCAGTTCGTCCGCGGTTGGCCGGTCCGCGGGATCGGGCGTGACGCAGCGCCGCAGCAGTGCGCGGACGCCGTCCCGGCCGGGGTGGGAGGAGCGCGGTTCCGCGGCCGGATCGTAGTCCATGTCGCCGCGGGCGACCGCCAGCAGAATCCTCCCCAGGGCGTACGCATCAGAGGCTTCGGTGGGCGTGGCCAAGGGGTCGCGGAGCTCCGGTGCGCGGAAGTCGGCCTGATGGCGCAGGATCGACCGGTGTGGGCTGTGCACACCGTCGAGGGACGCGGCCATCCACCCGATGATCTCGATCTCCTGTCCCACGGCGATGATGTATTCGGGGATCAGGGAACCGTGGATGACGCCCTTGCGGTGGGCCCGTGCGATTCCGTTCGTGAGCTGCCTCCCGAGGGACACGAACTCCCTGCCCGACAGAGCCCCTCGCTGCTCGACCACGAAGCCCAGATTGGGTGCGGGACCCGAGGCGCGCTTGTCCTGGGCCAATGCAGTGGCGATCCAGGCGGGTGTGGATGTGGCGTCATGGCCGAGCAGCAGTGGTGCGTACACGCTGTCCATCCGCGACAGCGCCTCAGCCTCTGTCGTGACCAACGCGGCGGCCTGGTCGTGAGTCAGCTCGGGGATGCGGACCACCGCGGTCCCCGGCTGCTGCGGAGACCGGCCCAGATACAGCGCCAACTGCCGTTGGCCGTAGAGGTACCGCGCGAACAGCCGGAAAGGGCCCGCCATTCGAGGCTCACTGCTCTTCAGCGACCGCCAGTCGGAGTCCGGCGCGTCGACGAACGACGGCAGCGGAACCGCGGGCGGCTGCGCCGCAGCCCGCGGAACCCCCAGCCGCCGCAGCAGCCGCTCGTCCATCCATCCGAAGGGGCGCCCGTCCGCGGGCAGCCGGTCCGTCCCCGAGGGATGCGGCAGCCAGGCGGGGAAGTCCGCCGAGCGGTCCGCGAGTTCGGCGAGGCGGGCGGTGACCGCGCGGGTCGTCCGTACGAGATCGCCTGCCGGGAGCGTGTCGAGCAGCATGCGCCTGGTGTCCTCCGCGAAGTCGAAGCCCCGGTGCTGCGGCAGCAGATCGTCCCCCTCCGTACGGCGCATCAGCCCGCCCAGGAACACCTCCGCGAGATGCCCCGTGTCGACCTCGGGGCCCAGCGCGGCCTGCACCAGTCGCATGGCCGGTACCGAGACCGGGGCGACCGCCGCGAGATGGGCCGCGAGACGGTACGCCTGCGGCGATGCCGCGTTGCGGAACCGCAGCAGACCGTCCCCGCCGGGCGCGCGCGTCGCCGCGTACGGGCGGGCCGGCGTCCGGGACGCGAGCAGCGGAAGGACTGCCGATGTGCCCGGCGAACCGACCAACCGGGCCCAGACGCCCAGTGATTCGGGGGTCGGCGCGAGCACAGGCACCGGAACCCCGTCGTACGGGGCGAGTTCGGGCGGCAGGACCGGGTCAGCGACCTGCCAGGTGTGGTTGGGTGCGCCACGCCTTCGGGTGGTGACCTCCCATGCCTCGGCGCGGATGCCGGAGCCCTCCCACAGCCGCTCGGGCAGCGCGTGCAGCACGGCTGTGGGACCGACTCGCGCCGCGCGTTCCAGCGCGGCGTGCATCCGTCCGTCCCGCCAGGCCACGCCCACGCCGTCGCTGATGGCCAGCAGCAGTGTGTGGCCCGCCGGGTCCGTGACGGCGGACGCGGGCAGCGGGGCGCTGTCCTGCTCGTACGGACGCCGGCCCAGCAGGGGAGCGGAGGTGCCCCGGCTGTCCAGCCCGTACACCCGTACGTCGCGGAAGGCACCGCTGCGCTCCATCAGCAGCCGTGTCTCGGTCGCGAGACGCTGCCACAGCAGCATCGAAACCCCGTCGTCGACGAGGAGCACCAGATCCAGCCAGCGGGCGCGGCCCGGGCGCATGACCGCGTCGGGCAGCCCGGTCTCGGCCATCGCCGTCACAGTGGCGGGCTCGTCCAGCTCCCACTCGCGGCGGTCTGGGCGGAGCTGCTTGAGCGGGCGCAGCGCACGGCCCAGGCGCAGCTCCACGGAGCCCAGCGCCTTCTCCTCGGGGGCGCGTACGGGGACGGCGGGCCGGTCACGCCGCGGGCGCAGCCGTCCGGCAGGCGCGGCATGAACATCGGAGCCGTGGAACTCGCCGGGCCGCGCCGCCCAAGGAGGCCGACTGTCCGTCTCTGTGCGCATGCCGCTCCGCGCTTCCTCCAGCATGGGCGGGCGGTAGCCGGCGAGCGGGTCCTCGCCGGGAGAAGCCTCCTGCCGCGACGGCGGGGCCTCGGCGACCGCGCCCGCCTCGGCCAGTACCGACGACGCTCCCGCCGGCAGCCGTCCGGCCAGCCACAGCGCATCCAGCAGCTCTTCGTGGGACAGTTCCGCCCCGCCGTCCGCCAGGATCCGTCGCAGCTCGCTCCACACCGGCGCTAGACCGTCCCGCCGAGCCGGTGCAGTACGGCGTCGAGCAGCCCGTCGGCGTCCAGGTCCACCCCGCCCTTGCGCAGGAACACCGCGTTCAGCAGCTGGTCGGTGGCGAGTTCGCCGCGGGCCCGCCGCGCGAGGAAGGCGTGCAGCAGCTCGTCGTTGCCGTCCAGATCCGCCGGACCCAGATGGGCGCGGACGATGGCGAGCAGCCTGTCCTCGTCGGGCTCCGGCAGAGCGAGCCGTACACAGCGGCGCAGAAAGGCGGGCGGGAAGTCGCGTTCGCCGTTGCTGGTGATGACCACGACGGGGAATTCCGAGCAACGCACCCGGCCCCTGGTCACCTCGGTCCAGGTGTCGGGGTCGGCCGTCAGCACCCGGACCGAGGCTTGGTCCTCGGGCAGCCGGGCCAGCTCGGGGATCTCGAACTCGCCCTCCTCGAAGACGTTCAGCAGATCGTTGGGGAGATCGACGTCCCCCTTGTCGAGCTCGTCGACGAGCAGTACGCGCGGGCGTGCGCCGGGCACCAGCGCCGTACCGAGCGGCCCGAGTTGTACGTACGAGCCGATGCCGAGATCGTCGGCTCGTACGTACGAGCCGATGCCGAGATCGTCGGAGACCTCGCTCGGTTCACGCCGGAGGTTCGACTCACGGAGCCGGCCGATCGCGTCGTAGCGGTAGAGCGCGTCCTGCAGGGTGGCCCGGCTGTTGACCGGCCAGTGCAGCACCCGGCCGAGCCGCAGCTCGTGCGCGATGGCGTGCCCCAGGGACGACTTGCCGGTGCCGGGCTGGCCGGTCACCAGCAGGGGGCGGCGCAGATGCAGCGCGGCGCTGACGACATCGGCCTCGGCGGGCCCGATCAGATACGGCAGCGGGGGCCGCGGACCCCCTGTCGCCGCGGACGGGGGGTCGAAGCGGCGCCACGGAGGGGCCTCGGGCAAGTCGACCGTACGGGCCTGTCCGTCGCCGCGGAACAGCCTCCAGTCGCCGTTGCCCTGGTTGTTGTCCTGGGCGGGGTTCATCGGATGTCCGCTCCTTCCGCGGGGTCAAGCAGTTCGAGCCCGCCCGGCAGTGGCAGCTCCGTGTTCTCCCACACCAGCGAGGGCCGGGCGGGCGAGGGGATGCCCGCTCCGTACTGACCGGCCCTGAAGTGCTGTATACGTTCGGGGAGTTGGTGCAGTGGTCCGGCGGGGGCGATGTCGTCGAGCCGGTGGGCGTGTTCGTGGTTCTCGGCGTCCCGGTCCCACAGGACCACCGGGACGCCGAGGGCCAGACAGAGCTGGAGCAGTGCCTCGCGCGGGGCGCGCGGGCCGTGCAGGACGACCTGGGCGGTGTCCCGGTGGCTGGTCTCGAGCAGCGCGTACACCTTCTCCGGCGACGCGCAGCTCTCGTCGACGACGAGCGGCCCGGCGTGGGCACTCTCCCAGCGGCGGCGCAGCTCGGCCTCGCGGCGCGGTGCGCGGGCGCTCACCTCCGGGCAGCGCAGCGCGATACGGAACTTCACCCCGAGCGGGACCCTCGGCAGAAACTCCACCGAACTGGCCGCCTCCCACTCGTCGAAGGGCAGCTGCAGTCCCTCCCGGCCGACGAGGATGTCCACATGGGTGACGCCCTGGCCGCAGTCGTCCCGGGGGTTCTCGGCAGCCTCACGGATCAGCCGGGCGATCTCGGCCGCGCTGCGCGGCCGGTCCGCAGTGGCCAGCGAGGCCGTCGCGCCGTCCTGGCGCACCTCCCACAGTGCGCACTGATACCGGTCGGGCGGACCGGAGATCTCGGCGACCAGACGGACGACGGGGGAGGGGCGGTACGCCGCCCAGGCCGCGGCGTCCGCGCGGCGCAGCTGCAGCGCGGCCGGGTGGCTCCCGAGCCGTGCCACGACCCGCTCCGACCAGGCATGCAGGGCCTCGCGCACCGGCGGTGCGGTGGCCGCGGCCACATACTCCACCAAGGTGAGCAGGGCGGGCACCGGCGGGATGCCGTCCGCGGGCTGCCCGCCGTCGCGGTACGCCTCCAGCTCCGTCACCGCCGCATCGAGGTCCCGCGGATTCAGCCTGGTGCCGCTGAGGCAACTGGGCGGGACTATGTACCGCAGTGCCTCGCGGGCCGCCCGTGGCAGCAGCGCGGCGTCCGCGACGGCGGCCAGTGTCAACTCCCGTAAAAGAAACTGGTGTTCGTCGAGGGAGAGCAGCCGGGCCGTACCGGTCAGCCTGCCCACGGCGAGGAGCCGGTCGAGTCCGGCGCGGGACGGTCCGCCCTGGACGGTGGGGGCCACTGACTCGGTGAGCGTCGCAAGCGCGCGTTCCTCCGAGGCGAGCAGCTGCGCCAACTCCTCCACGGACGGGGCGGATTCACCGGCCGGGGGCTCGTATCCGAGCCGGGCCGCCAGCGTACGGGCGTGCTGCGCCCGGCGCACCGGGTCGCCGAGCAGCGACCACAGCTCCGCGGTGAGGCTGCCTGCCGTGGAGCCGTCGCCGCACACCGCTGTCGTGTACGCCCTCTGGTGCACGGTGCACTCGGCGACGGTTTCGGCCGCCCCCGCCCGCTCCAGCTCGTCCCGGATCGCCTGCCACGGCACCGCCCAGCTGCGCCGCACCGTGGTCTGCGGGCTCATCGGCCCGTCGCCGGGCATCACATGGGCCACGACCAGGCCCACGACCGTGGCGTCGTCCGTCGCCCACAGTGGGCCGCCGCTGAATCCGGGGCCGATGGCGGCGCCGGACAGCTGACCGTCGAGATAGCCGAACCGGCCCTCCTGAAGCTTCACTTCGGTGTCGGCGAAGGCGATGGCCTCCCCGCCGCCGTGCCACGCCCGCAGTGTCTGTCCCTCGGCCATGTCGCGCCAGACGACGGGGCTCAGCCACCCGGGGACGGGCTCGTCGAGTTCGAGTACGGCGAGATCGCCCTGCCAGACCATTGAGGACGAGCCCCGCTGTGGCGGCACCCACACCGAGAGCCGGGCACTGCGGTACTGGGGCGACTCCGGACCGTGGAAGGCGAGGCGCAGACCGTCGGCGGCCGGCGGCGCCGCGGCGTACAGATCGCGGCCCAGCGCGTCATTGACGACATGCGCGCAGGTCACCAATTGCCGGGCGGACAGCAGTGCGGCGCCGCCGGCGGCGGTCGACGCGCCGTCGTGCAGCACGGACACGCGGGGTGCGGTGGCCGCCGGTCTTCTGAACCAGCCCATCAGCGCTGCGGTGTCCCGGGCTGCGTGGCCTGACCGGTCTGCCAGGTCGCCGAAATGCTCATCGTGGCCTTGCCGTTGGCCCCGACGATACCCAGTTTCAGGTCCTGTCCGATCTCGACGCCGAACGCGACGGTGACCTCCTGTGGCGGGTTCTCGGACGCTGCCACCGCGCCGTGGACCTCGTCCAGCAGCGGACCGAGCGGGCGCAGCGCCGTGCGCAGTGCGTCCGCCGCGAGCGTCGCCGCCCGTGCGGCGCCGCTCGCCACGGGCTCGGCCGCACCGAACCCTTCCGGCAGATCTGTCCTGCCGTTGCTCTGCGACGGTACGGCGAGGGGCTCTCCGGCCTCGGACAACTCGAGGCGAACCTGTGAACCGTCCGACAGCGAGAGTTCCATGTACGCAGGCATCTGACCATTGTGCAGATAACGCCCCCCGACAGCAGCGGTTTCAGCTCAACCGGCGGAGACCGCCGCCAACCGCACCGTACGCTTGGCCAGTTCGCTGATCCGTACGCCGTCGAACCCGAACACCGCGCTGCGCACCCGGTCCTCCAGCGGGTCGGTCCACTGCGGCGGGATGGCGGAGGCCCCGCACAGCACGCCCGCCACCGAGCCTGCCGTCGCCCCGTTGGAGTCGGTGTCCAGGCCCCCGCGGACCGTGAGGCCGATGGTCGGGGTGAAGTCGCCGGCGCCGTACAGCAGTCCTGCCGTGATCACTGCGGCGTTCGGAACGGTGTGGATCCAGCCGAGGCTGCCCGTCTCCGCTGCCAGCTCGCTGAGCGTGTCGGACCAGGATGTCCCGGAGGCGTGCAGGGCGACGGTGTGGCGTACCGCGCGGGCGAGGCGGCATCCGGCAGGGATGACTTCCAGCGCCGCTTCGATCGCCTTGCGCGGGGTGTTCGCGGTGAACGCGGCGGCGATCAGAGCGGCCGCCCACATCGCGCCGTACACGCCGTTGCCGGTGTGCGAGAGGACCGCGTCGCGGCGGGCGAGCGCGGCGGCGCGGTTCGGGTCGCCGGGGGAGGTCCAGCCGAAGATGTCGGCGCGGATGAGGGCGCCGATCCACTCCTGGTAGGGATTGTCGTGGGTGGCGGTGAGCGGGGGTTTGAGGCCGTTCGCGAGGTTGCGGTAAGCGGCCCGCTCGGCGGTGAAGGTCTGCAGGAACGGCAGATGCAGCAGCCACGCCTCGCCCACCTGCTCGGTCGTGAAGCCGAAGCCGTGGGTCTGAAGGAGATGCAGGCCGAGGATGCTGTAGTCCACGTCGTCGTCCCGGCAACTGCCGTGGATCCGGCCCCGTACGCACTGGCGCCACTCGGGACGCAGCTCGAACCCCTCGGCGTCCGCGTCGGGCGGCGGCTCGGGGAGATAGTCGGTGAGCGGAAGGGCGTCGGTACGGCGCAGATAGCGGTCGATGCGGTCGCGGGTCCAGTGGTCGCCGCGCTCGACGGGCTTGCCGAGCATGTTGCCGGCGACTCTGCCCAGCCAGCCGCCGAGGATCCGGTCGGCGAGGTCGGCGTGATGTAGGCCCATACGTCCGGTTTACCGAATGGGCGCCGGAACCGCGCGGTGGTGGGTGCGTGAAGGCTTTCAGCCGCCGGTCGGTGACGGCTCCCGGGTGGTGCGCCGGATATACGGCTCGCGGACGTCGGCCGACCGAGCAGCACCCCGCTATATAGCGGAATGTCGCACCATGATGGGGTGGCATGCCGTCTGACCTGGCGGATAGGGTCGGGGAGGCGCGACTGCCTGTTCGAAAGCAAGGGATAGCAAGGTGACGGACGGAGCAGTTATTCAGCCCGCGCGTGTGCTCGTCGCGGCTGACAAGTTCAAGGGCTCTCTCACGGCCGTACAGGTCGCTGAGCGGGTGACGGCGGGCCTCCAGCGGGTGGTGCCCGGTCTGGCGGTCGAGACCCTGCCCGTCGCGGACGGCGGTGACGGCACGGTCGCCGCCGCGGTGGCGGCCGGGTTCGAGCGCCGTGAGGTCCGGGTGACCGGGCCGCTCGGCGAGTCCCTGACCGCGGCGTACGCCCTGCGGGAGGGCACCGCAGTGGTGGAGATGGCGGAGGCCTCGGGCCTCCAGCACCTCCCGGACGGTGTGTTCGCGCCACTCACATCGACGACATACGGCTCCGGCGAACTGCTGCGTGCGGCGCTCGACGCGGGAGCGCGGACGATTGTCTTCGGCGTCGGCGGCAGCGCGACGACGGACGGCGGCGCGGGCATGCTGGCCGCGCTCGGCGCGCGTTTCCTGAACGCGGACGGTGAGCCGGTGGGGCCGGGCGGCGGCGGACTGCGCGACCTTGCGTCCGCGGACCTGTCCGGCCTGGACCCCCGCTTCAAGGACGTGGAGCTGGTCCTGGCGAGCGACGTGGACAACCCGCTGACGGGGCCGAAGGGCGCGCCGACGGTGTACGGCCCTCAGAAGGGCGCGACACCGGAGGACGTCGACACGCTGGACGCGGCGCTGGCGCACTACGCCTCCGTCCTCGGCCCGGAGCAGGCCGAACTGCCCGGCGCGGGGGCGGCGGGCGGCATCGGCTACGGCGCGCTGGTCGCCCTCGGCGCGAGCTTCCGGCCGGGCATCGAGATCATGCTCGATGTGCTCGGCTTCTCGCCGGCGCTGGAGCGGGCGACCCTGGTCATCACGGGCGAGGGCTCCCTCGACGAGCAGACGCTTCACGGCAAGGCCCCGGCGGGCGTCGCCGCGGCGGCGCGCGCGCAGAACATCGACGTCGTGGCGGTCTGCGGCCGCCTGACCCTGCCACCGGAGGCGCTGGGTCGCGCGGGCATCCGCCGCGCGTACGCCCTCACGGCACTGGAACCGGACCCGGCCCGCTGCATGGCGGAGGCGGGGCCGCTGCTGGAACGGGTGGCGGCGAGCATTGCGCGGGACTTCCTGATCTGAGGCGGTGGGCCGGGGCGGGGGGTGCGCTTCCCCCACCCCGCCCCTTCCCGAAACCGGTGCGCCGCCCCGGACCCGGCCGGAGGCGGACGCGACGGCTGACGCCCCCGCACCGCCAGGGCGCCGGCTCGGGTGCACGGCCCGAGGATGAGGTGTGGCTGAGGCCCTACACCTACGCGGCGCAGGCGTCGGCCGCACCGCTGCAGCCCCGGGTCCCCGACCGGAGCGGGGGCTTCACGGGCGGTTCGTGGGCGGACGGGGGCAGACCTGGGGGCCTTGCCGGTGACGGGCGGGGGGACGCGCAGCGGGTGGAGTCGGGACGTAGAGCGTGATGTGTGGCGCACAGGAAACGGCCGCCCTCCGACCGCCCCCAACGCGCCATAAATCATCCAGTCCCGGCGCTACCCCGGAGCGGACCCCCAACGGCCACCGGACAAGACCGGGTCACCCTTGGTGACGGAGACGCCGAGCGCGGCCACCGCCTCGATGCCGTACCGCATCGCCTCGCCGATCGCCGCCAGTGCTCGTCCGGCGGCACAGCGAGGTCGAACTGCGGTGAGTGGGCCCGAAGTTCCTCGATGAGCTGGTCCGTCGGCTGCGGCACGCGCTCTGCGACCACCCATGACCTGTGAGGATGCCGGCCCTTGTGCCGGTGCACAATGCGCGCGCCGCACCCCTGGTCATCCGCAGCGAGTCGGGCATACCGCCTGGACGGTACGTCCGACCGGTGCTGACGTGTGCCCCCACAGGCAATTTCGAACAAGCTTGGAAAGGGGGTCTGCATGGCAGCCGCCTCACTCGAAGTGCGTGCGCTGTCCGTCGGCTACGGGCCGGTGCGGGCACTGCGCGACGTCACCATCGACGTACCCGAGGGCGCGATCGTCGCCGTCCTCGGCGGCAACGGTGCCGGCAAATCGACCCTGCTGCGCGCCGTCTCCCGCACCCTCGGCTTTCAGCGCGGACACGTCACGTCCGGCAGCATCCGCTTCGACGGCCGCCCGCTCGAAGGACTGAGCGCCGCTCGGGTCGTCGCCGCGGGCGTCGTCCAGGTCCCGGAAGGACGGCAGGTCTTCGCGCGGATGACAGTTGCGGACAATCTCCGGGCGGGCGCCCTGGGCTCGACCGGCGGGCGCCGGTCGAGCACCGAGGCCCTCGCCCGGGTGCATGAGCTCTTCCCCGTCCTCGCCGACCGTGCCCACCAGCGGGCCGGACTGCTGTCGGGCGGGGAGCAGCAAATGCTCGCGATGGGACGGGCGTTGATGGCCCGGCCACGGCTGCTGCTGCTCGACGAGCCGTCGCTCGGCCTCGCCCCGCTGATGGCGGCGCGGATCGCCGAGACCGTGCAGGAGATCAACGCCGCCGGCACATCGGTCCTGCTGGTCGAGCAGAACGCGGCGATCGCGCTGCGGCTCGCTTCGACGGCGTACGTACTCGACGTCGGCGAGGTCGCCCTCTCGGGCTCTGCGGACCAGCTCGCCACCTCGGACGAGGTACGCCGGCGGTATCTGGGAGTGGTGGACGAGGACGCGGCCGCGGATGCGTCCCGCGCGCAGACGGCGGCGCCGGCGCTGAGCAGGTGGTCGGCATGAGCAGTGTGGAAACCGGCCGACAGACGAGGCGCGGGATCCGGGGCGCAGCCCCGGTCGGCGGGCGGCAGCCCGCATCCGGCAGGGGGCACCGATGACCGACACCGCATCCGGCGGCGCCGTGCCGGCCCTCGACGTCACCGACCTCACCGTCCGCTTCGCCGGGCTCACCGCCCTCGACTCCGTCTCCTTCACCGTCCAGCCCGGCAGCGTCCACGCCCTCATCGGCCCCAACGGCGCCGGTAAGTCCACCTCCTTCAACGTTCTGTCCGGCGTCTACCGGGCCACCTCCGGCAGCGTCCGCTTCGGCGAGACGGAGCTCACCGAGCTTCCTCCCGACCGCATCGCCGCCCTCGGCATCGCCCGTACCTTCCAGAACCTCGCGCTCCCGCCGCACGCCACCGTCGCCGACAGCCTGCTGCTCGGCCGGCACCGGCTCACCCGCGCCGGGTTCCTCGCCGCCGGACTGCGGCTGCCGTCCGCCGCTCGCGAGGCGCGCGAACACCTGGAGCGGGTACGGGAGATCGCGGAGTTCACCGGACTCGGCGGCGATCTGGACCGGCCCGCGGGAGCACTCCCGTACGGAAAGCAGAAGCTCGTCGAGCTCGGCAGGGCCCTGTGCATGGAGCCGCGGCTGCTGCTCCTCGACGAGCCCGTCGCCGGGATGACCGCGGACGAGCGGCGGCAGACCGCCTCCATCATCGCGGGCGTACGCGACAGCCTCGGCATATCCATCGTGCTCGTCGAACACGACATGGGGATGGTGATGCGGCTCGCGGACGCCGTGACCGTACTCGACTTCGGGCGCCGGATCGCCGACGGCACCCCCGCCCACGTACAGAGCGACCCGGCCGTCGTACAGGCCTATCTAGGAACGGAGGCCCAGGTATGACGACCTTCACCGAACTACTCCTCGGCGGACTCTCCATCGGATCCGTCTACGCGCTGATCGCGCTCGGCTTCGTCGTCATCTTCAAAGCCACCGAAGTCGTCAACTTCGCCCATGCGTCCCTGCTTCTCGCGGGCGGCTATGTCACGGCCGTACTCCACGACGACATCGGCTTCTGGGGTGCGCTCGCCGTCGGCATCGCGGGCGCGGCCCTCGTCGGCGCGGCCGTGGAATTCCTCGTCATGCGCCGCTACCGGGGCTCCGACCACAGCGTCCTGGCCATCGTCACCATCGGCGTCGACATCCTCCTGACCACCGAACTCACCCGCCGCATCGGCACGGACGTCCTCGCGCTCGGTGACCCGTGGGGCGACCGCGTCGTCACCATCGGGGACATCACCATCGCGCAGACCCGTATCGCCGCCTTCGTTTCGGCGGCCCTGCTGATCACCGCGTTCCTGCTCGCGTTCCGGTACACCTCGTGGGGCGTGTCGATGCGCGCGGCTGCCGAGAATCCCGAGACCGCGGCGCTGATGGGGGTACGTCTGGGCCGGGTATCGCTGGCCGCCTGGGCGGTCGCGGGCGCGCTCGCCGCGGTCGCCGCGCTCTTCCTCACCGTGTTCCCGACCCCGGGGCTCGAACGCGCCACCTCGCTCGCCGCACTCAAGGCCTTCCCGGCGGCGATCCTCGGTGGGCTCGACTCCACCACCGGCGCGCTCGCGGGCGGTCTGATCGTCGGCGTCACCGAGTCCTTCGCCACCGGCTACCAGAGCGAACTGTCCTTCCTGGGCCGGGGGATCGGCGATCTCGCACCGTATCTGGTGATGGTGCTCGTCCTGCTGCTCAGGCCCGCAGGGCTCTTCGGCACAAAGGAGCCCGCCCGTGTCTGAGACGCTGAAGAACCCCGAGGCAGACGTGGCAAAGAGTCTCAAGGCGTATGTGAAGAGCCCCGGGGCGTACCTGAAGAGTCCCAACGCCTACATCTGGTTCGCCGGCACCGTCCTGCTCCTCGCCCTGCCCTTCTACCTCGACCGCTTCTGGCTGCAGGCCGGACTCTTCGCGATGGCCGCCGCGATCGGCGCGATCGGCATCAACCTCCTCACCGGCGCCACCGGGCAGCTGTCCATGGGGCACGCGTTCTTCCTGGCGGTGGGCGCCTACAGCTACTGCATCCTGGCGGGCGACAGCGGCGAGGAGAACGGTCACCGCCTCATCGGACTCGGACTCCCGACCTGGCTCGCCGCAGTACTGGCGGTCCTCGTCGCGGGCGCGGCGGGCGGCCTGTTCAGCCCCATCGCCGGACGGCTGCGCGGCGCGTATCTGGGCATCGCCACGCTCGCGCTGATCTTCATCGGCCAGCACGTGCTCTTCAACGCTCATGATCTGACAGGAGGCTTCAACGGCCGGGCGGTTCCGCCCCTCTCGCTCTTCGGCATCGACTTCGACGACAGCGAGACGGTCATCGCGGCCGTCCCCTTCCAGTCCGCCGAGAAGCTCTGGTACGTGGCACTGCTCGCCCTCATCGGCTGCGGCCTTTTCGCCCGCGGAGTGCTACGGGGCCGCCCCGGCCGTGCCATGAACGCCATCCGCGACCACCGCATAGCCGCGGGTGTCATGGGCGTCCCGGTCGCCCGCTACCGGGCCGCCGTCTTCGTCCTGTCCTCGATGTACGCGGGACTCGCCGGCGTACTGATCGCCCTGGTCTTCCAGCGGACCGTCCCCGAGTACTTCGGTGTGATCCTGTCGCTCGAATTCCTCGCGATGATCGTGATCGGGGGTCTCGGCACGGTCGCCGGCGCCGTCGTCGGCGCGGCCTTCGTCTCTCTGCTGCCCCAGCTCCTCACCCACTACAGCGACACCCTCCCGCTGGTCTCCGCCCCCGGCACGGGCGGCGTCTCACCCGGCGAGGCATCGCGCTATCTCTACGGCGTCGCGGTCGTCGCGGTCGTCCTCTTCCTGCCCGGCGGACTCACCCGTCTCATCACCTCTCGGGAGAAGTAATGAAGCCACGTCTGTACGCGGCGGCGCTGGCCGCCGCCCTGACCCTGACCAGCGCCGGCCTCGCCGGATGCAGCTCGAAGGCCACCGAAGGCGGCGGCGGTGAGAAGGACGCCGGAGGGGTGAAGACCGGTGACGGCGTCACGGCCAAGACCATCAACCTCGGCGTGCTCACCGACATGACCGGCGTCTACGCCTCGCTCGGCAAGAGCGTCACCCAGGCGCAGCAGCTGTGGGCGAAGCAGACCAACGCGGCCGGCGGCATCTGCGGCCGCACTGTCGAACTCACCGTCCGGGATCACGGCTACGACCCGCAGAAGGCCGTCGCCGCGTACACCGAACTCGAACCGAAGGTGCTCGGCTTCTCCCAGTTCATCGGCTCGCCCTTCGTCGCCGCGGTCAAGGGCCGTATCGACGGCCAGGACAAGGCACTCGTGGTGCCCCAGGCCTGGTCGGCATCGCTGCTGGGCAGCCCGTACATCCGGGTCGTGGGAGCGACGTACGACATCGAGACGATCAACGCGGTCGACTATCTGCTCAGCCAGAAGCGCATCGCCAAGGGCGACAAGATCGGTCATGTCTACTTCGAGGGCGACTTCGGGGAGAACGCGCTGAAGGGCTCGAAGTACGCTGCCAAGCAGGCGGGTCTGACCGTCGTCGAGCAGAAGATCAAGCCGACCGACAACGACATGTCCGCCCAGGTCGCCGCGCTCAAGAAGGCCGGCGTCAAGGCGGTCCTGATCAGCGCCGGACCTCGTCAGGCGGCCTCGCTGGTCGGTGTCGCCGCGGGGGGCGGCTTCAAGGTCCCCATGATCGGCAACAACTCCGCCTTCGCGCCGCAGCTGCTGGCCACCCCGGCGGCGGCCGCGCTGACGAAGGACTACTACGTCGCGGCCTCCACCCTCCCCATCGGCGACCCGGGCGCGGGCCCGGCGAAGCTGGCCAAGGAGTACAAGGCCGCCTACCCCAAGGATGGTCTCGACAACGGCGTGGTCGCGGGCTACACCGCGGCGAGCGTCTACGGCGAGGTGCTGAAGAAGGCCTGCGCGGCCAAGGACCTGACACGAGAGGGCATCGACAAGGCGCTGCTCAGCGTCTCCTCGTACGACAACGGCTTCGGCATCACGAACAACTTCTCCGACCCGGCGGCACCGTCGACCCGGCAGAGTCTGATCATGAAGCCGGACCTCAAGGTGCCGGGGGGTCTGAAGGTGGTGCGGCCGGCGGCGGTGTCCAAGTCGGCGGAGTCGTACAAGTCGGGAAGCTGAGTCACCCTTCTGGGGGCAAGCCCCCGCCCCCTGCGCCGGCTTAGCGGCGCGGATCAGGGGGCTTCGCCCCCAGACCCCCGTATGCGACCTTCGGCCGCATGTCCTCAATCGCCGGACGGGCTTGAAAATCAAGCCCGTCCGGCGATTGACGCGCGTCGGCATAGGCGATCAGCCGTCCGCCGGTCTCACCGACGACTGCTTCGCCCACCCGCGGATGCCCGGCGAGGGCAGGTCTCGACGGTACGGCCGTCCACCATGACACGACGCAACATCCGGCCCCGGAACTCACGCGGGCCCGAGCCGTCCTGCCGGCCGTGATCCCCGGCGGGCACCGCGTCACCGCCGCCGGGGGGTGTGAGCCAGATCTGCCCCTGGCGGATCTGCGCTGCGCAGCCGGGGAACGGCTGCCCGAGACACAGGCGTGCCGCGCGGGATCCTCGACCGGCCCCGGCAGCCGGCCGGTCTCGAACCAGGTCTCGCACCCGGCGACCTCGATGAGCCCGTACGCGCTGATCAGCCGCGCGCCCGGGGCGAGCCCCCGCCCCAGCCGCACCCGCGCGTCGAGCCGGAGCCGTTCCGCGCCGATCGCGACCGGCCGCAGCCCCGGCGGCTCCGTGCCGTCGTCCAGCAGCGAGGCCGTGGTGACCGGATCGGTGTCGGCCACCGGACATGACGAGGGCCCGGGTGCGGATCGCACCCGGGCCCTCGTCATGCACATGCACTGCTCTAGGGGAGTTGAGCAGCCCTTGCCTCACGGTTCTCGCGGCGGTTGTCGCGGAACGTGTTCACACGCCGTGCCGTCGCGAAGAGCGGAATCGTCGCCGCCATCACGATCTGCAGCGCGCAGCCGGTCTGGAGCAGCACCTGACCGCCCGGAGCGTCGAACGCCCACGCCGCCAGCATTCCCATCGCCGAGACGATCCAGCCGAGCATCGCCACCGCGAGGACACCTCGCGGCTTGGGGTACTCGACCCGGCTCACCATCAGCCATGCCGTACCGATGATTGCCAGCAGCGTCGGGATGAACGGCAGCTCGAGCAGGATGATCGAGACGACCGTGAGCGCACCGAAGGGGCTCGGCATGCCCTGGAACATGCCGTCCTTCATGGTCACGCACGAGAATCTGGCAAGCCGCAGCACCACCGCCAGCAGCACGACGATCGCGGCCACCGCCGAGACCTTCTGCTGGGCGTCGTCCGCGACCATTCCGTACACGAGTACGAAGTACGCCGGGGCCAGCCCGAAGCTGATCAGGTCGGAGAGGTTGTCCAGCTCCGCGCCCATCGGCGAGCTGCGCAGCTTGCGCGCCACGAGCCCGTCACAGAGATCGAAGATCGCCGCCAGCAGCATCAGGATCACGGCGGTGGCGGCGCTGTTGCGCGCCATGCCGCTCTCGTTGCTGCCGGTGAGGTGCGGGATGAGGATCCCGGTGGTGGTGAAGTACACCGCCATGAAGCCACACGTGGCGTTACCCAGCGTGAGGGTGTCCGCTATCGACAGCCGCAGAGAGAGCGGCATGTCCTCGGCGTCGTCCTCGGCCTCGGCGTCTGCGGCCCAGCCGGCCTGTGTGTCAGGATCAATCACGGTCAATTCGAGTCACCCCCGCGGTCGTGGTCTGACCGACCTCGACAGCGACGTCGACACCTTCCGGAAGGTAGATGTCAACGCGCGATCCGAAGCGGATCAGACCAATGCGCTCGCCCTGCTCGACCTTGGTCCCTTGCGGGAGATACGGCACGATCCGCCGGGCGACTGCGCCCGCGATCTGCACCATCTCGATGTCGCCGAGCTCGGTGTCGAAGTGCCAGACAACGCGCTCGTTGTTCTCGCTCTCCTTGTTGAACGCGGGAACGAAACCACCGGGGATGTGCTCGACGGACGTCACGGTGCCCGCGAGGGGAGCGCGGTTGACGTGGACGTTCAGCGGGCTCATGAAGATCGCGACGCGAGTGCGTCCGTCCTTCCACGGCATGATGCTCTGCACCACACCATCGGCGGGCGAGATGACCCGGCCCTGGGTGATCTCGCGCTCGGGGTCGCGGAAGAACCACAGCATGCCCGCCGCGAGCGCGGTGGTGGGCACGGCGATGACCGCGGCGCGCCTGGAGCGACGCGATCGGGCCAAGCTGAGTGCGGCGGTGGCGACGGTCGGCAGAAGCCACGGCGATGCTCCGCGCGCGAGGCGGACGCGGCCGCGTGGTGCAGAGGTTTGGCTGTGGGGCATGGATGACCTTCGTAGCGGATGATGCCGCGCTGGCAACGGGGGACGGCGGCTTTCGGGCGATGTTATCGGTTGCGAGCCGCAACTGGGTAAGCCAGCAATCGAGTCGGCGGCCGGAAGATAATGACACGGTGTGATTCTCTTCGCGCCCGTACCGACTCAAATACGACAATCAACCCTGGAATCGGTACTCCTCCAGCAGCCGGCGACCAATGATCATTTTCTGGATCTCGGCGGTACCTTCGCCGATCAGCAGCATCGGCGCCTCGCGGTAGAGGCGCTCGATCTCGTACTCCTTGGAGAAGCCGTAACCGCCGTGGATACGGAAGGCGTCCTCGACGACTTCCTTGCAGTATTCGGAGGCGAGGTACTTCGCCATCCCTGCCTCCAGGTCATTTCGTTCCCCGGAGTCCTTTTTGCGTGCCGCGTTAACCATCATCGCATGGGCGGCCTCGACCTTGGTAGCCATCTCGGCCAGCTTGAACTGAATGGCCTGGTGCTGAGCGATCGCCTTGCCGAAAGTGTGACGCTGCTGTGCATACGAGACGCCCAGCTCGAACGCACGCTGCGCCACTCCGCAGCCACGCGCCGCGACATTGACGCGGCCGACCTCGACGCCGTCCATCATTTGGTAAAACCCTCGGCCGGTGGTGCCGCCGAGTACCCGATTGGCCGGAATGCGCAGTCCGTCCATGATGAGCTCGGTGGTGTCGACACCCTTGTAGCCCATCTTGTCGATCTTCCCGGGGATGGTGAGGCCCGGGCGGACCTCTCCGAAGCCGGGCTCCTTCTCGACCAGGAAGGTCGTCATCGACTTATGGGGGGCGGTGCCCTCCGGGTGTCCTTCGTCACTCCGGCACAGAACGGCGACCAGATTGGACGTTCCGCCGTTCGTGAGCCACATCTTCTGGCCGGTCAGGACGTACTCGTCGCCGTCCTTGACGCCCTTGGAGGTGATCGCCGACACATCGGAGCCGAGAGCCGGCTCGGACATCGAGAACGCGCCACGCGTCTCGCCCAGCGCCATCCGCGGCAGGAAGGTGTCCTTCTGCTCCTGCGTGCCGTGCTGCTTGAGCATGTACGCCACGATGAAGTGCGTATTGATGATGCCCGAGACGGACATCCAGCCACGCGCGATCTCTTCGACGCACAGCGCGTAGGTGAGCAGCGACTCGCCCAGGCCGCCGTACTCCTCCGGGATCATCAGCCCGAACAGGCCGAGTTCCTTGAGGCCTTCGACGATCTGCGTCGGGTACTCGTCGCGGTGCTCCAGCTCGGTGGCGACAGGAATGATCTCCTTGTCGACGAAATCCCGGACGGTGGCCAGGATTTCCTGCTGGACGTCGGTCAGACCGTGGGTCTGGGCGAGTCGGCTCATGGCTACTTCTCCTGTGCCTTCAGCTCCGGGCGGCCGGGCTGCTCGCCGCCGCGCTCCTTGATGTACGTCTCGGTCGGGACCATCACCTTGCGCCGGAAGACGCAGACGAGGGTGCCGTCCTGCTTGTAGCCCTTGGTCTCGACGTAGACGATCCCGCGGTCGTTCTTGGACTTTGACGGAGTCTTGTCGAGGACCATCGTCTCGCCGTAGATCGTGTCGCCGTGGAAGGTCGGCGCGACGTGCTTGAGCGACTCGACCTCCAGGTTGGCGATGGCCTTGCCGGAGACATCCGGGACCGACATGCCGAGGAGCAGCGAGTAGATGTAGTTCCCGACGACGACGTTCTTCCCGAAATCGGTCGTCTTCTCCGCATAGTTGGTGTCCATGTGGAGGGGGTGGTGGTTCATGGTGAGCAGACAGAAGAGGTGGTCGTCGTACTCGGTGACCGTCTTCCCGGGCCAGTGCCGGTAGACCGCGCCGACCTCGAACTCTTCGTACGTGCGTCCGAACTGCATCGCTTACGCCTCCGGGGCTTCGAACTTGGACGTGCGCTGCAGGCCCGCCGCGCGGCCCTTGCCCGCGACGACCAGTGCCATCTTGCGGCTGGCCTCGTCGATCATCTCGTCGCCGAGCATCGCCGAGCCCTTCTTACCGCCGGCCTCCGAGGTGCACCACTCGTAGGCGTCCAGGATCAGCTCGGCGTGGTCGTAGTCCTCCTGGGAGGGCGAGAAGACCTCGTTGGCGGCGTCGACCTGGCCGGGGTGCAGCACCCACTTGCCGTCGAAGCCCAGCGCCGCCGCACGGCCCGCGACCTCGCGGTACGCGTCCACGTCGCGGATCTGCAGGAAGGGGCCGTCGATCGCCTGGAGGTCGTGTGTACGGGCCGCCATCAGAATCCGCATGAGGATGTAGTGGTAGGCGTCCGCGCCGTAGCCGGGCGGCTGCTGGCCGACGACCAGCGTCTTCATGTTGATGGAAGCCATGAAGTCGGCCGGGCCGAAGATGATGGTCTCCAGACGCGGCGAGGCGGCGGCGATCTCGTCGACGTTCACCAGGCCCTTGGCGTTCTCGATCTGCGCCTCGATGCCGATCCGGCCGACCTCGAAGCCCATCGTCTTCTCGATCTGGGTCAGCAGCAGGTCGAGCGCCTTGACCTGGGTGGCGTCCTGGACCTTCGGCAGCATGATGCAGTCGAGATTGGGGCCCGCGCCCTCGACGACCGTCACCACGTCGCGGTACGTCCAGTGCGTCGTCCAGTCGTTGACCCGCACGACCCGGGTCTTGCCCGTCCAGTCGCCGTTGTTGAGCGCGTCGACGATGGTGTGCCTGGCGCCCTCCTTGGCGAGCGGCGCGCATGCGTCCTCCAGGTCGAGGAAGACCTGGTCGGCCGGGAGGCCCTGGGCCTTCTCCAGGAAGCGCGGGTTGCTGCCCGGCACGGCGAGGCAGGAACGCCGCGGACGGAGACGGTTCACGGGCGTGGTCATGCGGGGACCTCCAGAGGGTCGAGCTTGTTCGCTTTCCGGATCTCGTCGACGATACGGCCGATGATCTCCGTGATGCCGAAGTCCTTCGGGGTGAAGACGGCGGCGACACCTGCCGCCTTCAGATCGGTGGCGTCTGCGTTCGGGATGATCCCGCCGACGATCACCGGAATATCGGCCGCGCCGGCCTCGCGCAGCCGGTCCAGCACATCGGGGACCAGTTCGGCGTGCGAGCCGGAGAGGATCGACAGGCCGACACAGTGGACGTCCTCCGCGAGCGCGGCGTTGACGATCTGTTCGGGCGTGAGCCGGATGCCCTGGTAGATCACTTCGAAGCCCGCGTCACGGGCGCGTACGGCGATCTGCTCGGCGCCGTTGGAGTGACCGTCCAGGCCGGGCTTGCCGACCAGCAGCCGCAGTCTTCCGGAGCCCAGCTCGTCGGCCGTACGGGACACCTTCTCGCGTACGAGAGCGAGCGGCGTGCCCTTCTCGGCGGTGACCGCGACCGGCGCACTGCTCACGCCCGTCGGCGCGCGGAACTCGCCGAACACATCGCGCAGCGCCCAAGACCACTCGCCGGTGGTGACGCCCGCACGGGCGCACTCGACGGTGGCGGCCATCAGGTTGGTGGAGCCGGCGGCGGCCTTCTTCAGTGTGGCCAGGGCCTCGCTTGCCCGGGTCTCGTCGCGGTTGTCGCGCCACTCGTGGAGCTTCGCGACGACGCGCGCCTCGTTCGCCGGGTCGACCGTCATGATCGCGGTGTCGAGGTCCGCGGTGAGCGGGTTCTCCTCGGTGGTCTCGAAGATATTGACGCCGACTATCTTCTCCTCGCCACCCTCGATCCGGGCCCGGCGCTCGGCGTGCGAGGAGACCAGCTGCGACTTGAGATAGCCGGACTCGACGGCCGCCATCGCGCCGCCCATCTCCTGGATCCGGCCGATCTCGGCGAGGCACTCGGTGACCAGGGAGTCCACCTTGGCCTCGATGACATGCGAGCCCTCGAAGATGTCCTCGTACTCCAGCAGATCGCTCTCGTGCGCCAGCACCTGCTGGATACGGAGCGACCACTGCTGGTCCCAGGGCCGGGGGAGACCCAGGGCCTCGTTCCACGCCGGGAGCTGTACGGCCCTGGCGCGCGCGTCCTTGGAGAGCGTGACGGCCAGCATTTCGAGGACGATGCGCTGGACGTTGTTCTCCGGCTGGGCCTCGGTCAGACCGAGGGAGTTGACCTGGACGCCGTAGCGGAAGCGGCGCTGCTTCTCGTTCTCGATGCCGTACCGCTCGCGCGTGACCTGGTCCCAGATACGGCCGAAGGCGCGCATCTTGCACATCTCCTCGATGAAGCGGACGCCCGCGTTCACGAAGAAGGAGATACGCGCGACCACATCGCCGAACTTCTCCGCCGGCACCTGGCCGGAGTCCCGCACCGCGTCCAGCACGGCGATCGCCGTGGACATCGCGTACGAGATCTCCTGGACCGGAGTGGCGCCCGCTTCCTGCAGGTGATAGCTGCAGATGTTGATCGGGTTCCACTTGGGGATGTTGGCCACCGTGTACGTGATCATGTCGGTGGTCAGGCGGAGCGAAGGACCGGGCGGGAAGACATGCGTCCCGCGCGACAGGTACTCCTTGACGATGTCGTTCTGCGTCGTCCCCTGGAGCTTGGTGATGTCGACGCCCTGCTCCTCGGCGACCACCTGATAGAGCGCCAGCAGCCACATGGCGGTGGCGTTGATGGTCATCGAGGTGTTCATCTGCTCCAGCGGGATGTCCTGGAACAGCCGGCGCATGTCACCGAGATGCGAGACGGGGACCCCGACCCGGCCGACCTCACCGCGGGCGAGGATGTGGTCGGGGTCGTAGCCCGTCTGCGTCGGCAGGTCGAACGCGACCGACAGGCCGGTCTGCCCCTTGGCGAGGTTGCGCCGGTAGAGCTCGTTGGACGCCTCGGCGGTCGAGTGACCCGCGTACGTCCGCATGAGCCAGGGCCGGTCCTTCTGACGTTCAGTCATCTAAGGGCCTCAGATGTTCCGGAAGCGGTTGATGGCGTCGATGTGCTTCTCGCGGAGTTCCTCGTCGCGCACGCCCAGACCCTCGCCGGGCGCCAGCGCCAGCACGCCGACCTTGCCCTGGTGGAGGTTGCGGTGTACGTCGTACGCGGCCTGGGCGGTGTCCTCGAGGGAGTAGACCTTCGACAGCGTCGGGTGGATCTTGCCCTTCGCGACCAGGCGGTTGGCCTCCCACGCCTCGCGGTAGTTGGCGAAGTGCGAGCCGATGATCCTCTTCAGCGACATCCACAGGTAGCGGTTGTCGTACTCGTGGTTGTAGCCCGACGTCGATGCGCAGGTGACGATCGTGCCGCCCTTGCGGGTGACGTACACGCTGGCGCCGAAGGTCTCGCGGCCCGGGTGCTCGAAGACGATGTCCACGTCCTCGCCGCCGGTCAGCTCGCGGATGCGCTTGCCGAAGCGCTTCCACTCGCGCGGGTCCTGGTTGTGCTCGTCCTTCCAGAACTTGTAGTCCTCGGCGTTGCGGTCGATGATCGCCTCGGCGCCCATCGCGCGGCAGATGTCCGCCTTCTGCGGGCTGGAGACCACACAGATCGGGTTGGCGCCACCGGCGAGCGCGAACTGGGTGGCGTACGAGCCGAGGCCGCCGCTGGCGCCCCAGATCAGCACGTTGTCGCCCTGCTTCATGCCCGCGCCGTTGCGCGAGACGAGCTGGCGGTACGCGGTGGAGTTGACCAGACCCGGAGCCGCCGCCTCCTCCCAGCTGAGGTGCTGGGGCTTGGGCATCAGCTGGTTGGACTTGACGAGCGCGATCTCGGCGAGGCCGCCGAAGTTCGTCTCGAAGCCCCAGATGCGCTGCTCCGGGTCGAGCATCGTGTCGTTGTGGCCGTCCGAGGACTCCAGCTCGACCGAGAGACAGTGCGCGACGACCTCGTCGCCCGGCCGCCAGGCGTTGACGCCGGGGCCGGTACGCAGCACGACACCCGCCAGGTCGGAGCCGATGACGTGGTACGGCAGGTCGTGGCGCTTGGTGAGCTCGGAGAGCCGTCCGTAGCGCTCGAGAAAGCCGAAGGTGGACACCGGCTCGAAGATCGAGGTCCAGACGGAGTTGTAATTCACCGAGCTCGCCATGACCGCGACGAGGGCCTCGCCCGGGCCGAGCTCGGGCACCGGCACGTCCTCGAGATGGAGGGACTTGCGCGGGTCCTTCTCGCGGGTCTGGAGACCGGCGAACATGTCGACCTCGTCCTTGTGCACGGTCACCGCGCGGTAGGACTCGGGGATGGGCAGTGCGGCGAAGTCGGCGGGCTTGCTGTCCGTCGACTGGATCGCGTCCAGGATTTCCTTCACGGGGTGCCTCCGGCGAAGCGCGTTTGAGGGAACGCTGAGGGGAAACGTCGGGGTGCTGCTGCTGTGGAGGTGTGCCGTCGGTTCGGCGGGTGGTGCTGTTGGCAGCGCCGGTGGGCGCGAGAGGTTGCCTGTGACGCAGGCGTCCGGGCGCACAAACCGATGGTTTGCGGGGACAGCCGGCGTACGAAAGGTCTCTGCACGCCGGCCGCCCGGACAACATCAACGTATGGCACCCCGTGCCAGGCCGCAAGACACTCGGTGCCAGGAATTTCTCTCGCTTGTCATCTGGCGGGCACGTATGAGCAACAAACGACCGCGCCGGAAGAGGGGGCCCGTCGCGTTCCGTGTGCTCTTGTGTGCGTTCGGTTCGCGACCGTGCGTGGATCGACGCCGCCGACGATGCCGGCCGACTTGAGCGCGGCGGAACCGATGGTGAGTCAAGAGGGCTGACCCATCGGGGGATTGGCCGGCCCTGGTGCGGAGCGTCCAGCAGGACTCCCGGACACGCCAGATACAGCGCGACCGCCGCACCCGGCTCGCGCACCCGCTGCCCCGACAGCTGCTCGATCTTGTCCAGCCGGTGCAGCAGCGTGTTGCGATGCACTCCGAGGCGCTCCGCCGCGCGCAGCACTGAAACCGCCCCCGCTCCAGGCGATCAACGTCTCGCGCGGTGCCGCCCAGTCGCCGCACTCACGCAGCGTGCCGAGCGCTGACTCCGTGTACCGGGACCGCTCCTGGCGCACGGCCGCCCGCCACCAGCTCCACCAGCCGTTCGCACCGCTCGAGCGGGAGAGCGCCGCCGACGGTGGCCGAGGCGTGCAGGACGGCGGACGGACTGCCGCTCATCGGACGCGTACCCGGCACATCCGGGGAGCGGCCGGCCACCGGCCACAACATGCTGGGCCCGGCGACTGGTCGCCGGGCTGCTGACCGGCGGGGCGGACCCAGGTCTCGCGGCGAGGTTCGACCCGGCGCGCACCGCCAGGAGGCGGCGGGGCCGGGTGCGGGTGTCCGGCTGACGCACTTGGGGCGTGTCCTCAATCGCCGGACGGGCTGGATATGCCCGGGCACATCAAGCCCGTCCGGCGATTGAGGCGCGCGGGTCCGGGGCGAGCCCCGGGGTCAGGCCCTGCGGTCGCCCAGGGCCCGCTCGATGGTGCGCATGACCTCGTCCAGCGGCGCGTCGGTGCGGGCCACCGTCACCAGGACGTCGCCACTGGTCCGCGCCGACACCGCCGCGGGACCCGGTCGCTCGGCCTGCGCGGTGCGGCCCGCCCCGATGCCCGTTCCGAAGGTGTCGCGGACGATCGCGAACGCGTGGTCCAACTGTGACTCCACATCGCCCTGGCCGCCCGCCCGCAGCCAGCGGCGCAGCACATGGTTGTGCGCCGTGACGACCGCGGACGCGGCCACCTCCGCCAGCAGCGGGTCGTCGTTGCCGTCGTGGTGGTCGCGCTCGTCGAAGTGGCCCAGCAGATAGCGGGTGAACAGCCGCTCGTAGCGGGCCACCGAGGCGATCTCCCGCTCCCGCAGCGTGGGAACCTCACGGGTCAGCCGGTAGCGCTCGACGGAGACCGCCGGAGAGGCCGCGTACATCCGCATGACCTCCTTGATTCCCCTGCAGACGGTGTCCAGCGGATGCTCATGGGCCGGGGCCGCGTTCAGGACCGCCTCGGCCCGTACCAGCGTGTCGTCGTGGTCCGGGAAAATCGCCTCTTCCTTGGAACGGAAGTGGCGGAAGAAGGTCCGGCGGGCGACTCCGGCGGTGGCCGCGATCTCGTCGACGGTCGTCGCCTCGTACCCCTTGGTCGCGAACAGCTCCATCGCCGCGGCCGCCAACTCGCGCCGCATCTTGAGGCGCTGCGCGGCGGCGCGGCTGCCTGCCGCACTTTCCGGAGCGTCGGGAGTGGCCTTGGCGCGGGTGGGCTTGGCGGGCTGGGGCATGACCTGAACGTACTGCATCCGTGCAGGAGAGCGCGCCTGCGGGGGCGGGCCGCCCGAAGGGCCGAGCAGCCCACCCCAGCCCGCGCCGCGATCAGCGCCGGGCATATTCGCGGAAGCCACGCCCCGTCTTGCGGCCGAGGCAGCCCGCAGCCACCAAGTGCTCGAGCAGCGGCGCCGGGGCCAGGCCCGGGTCGCGGAATTCGCGGTGCAGAACCTTCTCGATGGCGAGCGAGACATCGAGCCCCACCACGTCGAGGAGCTCGAAGGGGCCCATCGGGTAGCCGCCGCCCAGCTTCATCGCGGCGTCAATGTCGTCGAGCGTGGCGTAGTGCTCCTCGACCATCTTGATCGCGTTGTTGAGGTACGGGAAGAGCAGGGCGTTGACGATGAAGCCGGCCCGGTCACCGCAGTCCACCGGGTGCTTCTTGATCTTCGTGGTGACCTCGCGGACGGTGGCGTGGACCTCGTCGGAGGTCAGCACCGTACGGACCACCTCGACCAGCTTCATCGCCGGGGCCGGGTTGAAGAAGTGCATCCCGATGACGTCCTGCGGGCGCGAGGTGGCGCGGGCACAGGCGACGACGGGCAGCGAGGAGGTGGTGGTGGCGAGCACCGCACCCTCCTTGCAGATCTTGTCGAGGGTGGCGAAGAGCGCCTGCTTGATCTCCAGATCCTCGGCCACGGCCTCGACGGCGAGGTCGACCTCGGCGAAGGCGTCGAGCGAACCGGCCGGTGTGATCCGGGCCAGGGTCGCCGCACTGGCCTCGGTCGTCATCCGGCCCTTGTCGACCGAGCGCGCAAGGGACTTGGCGATACGGGCCTTCGCGGTCTCCGCCTTCTCCGGGCTGCGGGCGGCGAGCACGACGTCGTAACCGGCCTTGGCGAAGACCTCCGCGATTCCGCTCGCCATGGTGCCGGAGCCGGCCACGCCGACGGAGCGGACCTCGCGGCCGGCCGACGCCGCCGCTTCCGGCTGAGGCGTGAGGGCGTCCGGGACCAGCACCGAGGTGCCGGGAGCGGCGTACGAGTAGAAGCCGCGGCCCGACTTGCGGCCGGTCAGGCCCGCCTCGCTGAGCTGCTTGAGGATGGGGGAGGGTGCGTGCAGCCGGTCGTGGGACTCGGCATACATCGCCTCCAGGACGGTACGGGCGGTGTCGATGCCGATCAGGTCGAGCAGGGCGAGCGGGCCCATCGGCAGTCCGCAGCCGAGCTTCATCGCGGCGTCGATGTCCTCGCGGGAGGCGTACTTGGCCTCGTACATCGCGGCGGCCTGGTTGAGGTAGCCGAACAGCAGACCGTCCGCGACGAAACCGGGGCGGTCGCCGACCGCGACGGGCTCCTTGCCGAGCTCGCGGGCGAGCGCGGTGACGGTCTCGACAGCGAGCGGGGAGGTCAGCACCGAGGAGACGACCTCGACGAGCTTCATGGCGGGGGCCGGATTGAAGAAGTGCAGGCCGAGCACGCGCTCCGGGTGCTGGGAGTCGGCGGCGAGCCGGGTCACCGAGAGGGCGTTGGTGCCGGTGGCGAGGATCGCGTCCGGGCGGACGATCGCGTCCAGCGCACGGAAGACCTGCTGCTTGGCCTCGTACGACTCGGGCACGACCTCGATCACGAGATCGGCCTCGGCCGCGGCGTGCAGATCGGAGAAGGTACGGAAGCGGGCGAGGGTGTTCCGGCGCTCCTCCTCGGTGATCCGCTCGCGCTCCACGGCGCGGGCGGTGGAGGTCTCGAGCGCGGTGACGGCGTGGTGGGCCGCGCTGTCGCTGATGTCGATGCCGATGACCTCACGGCCGGCGTGGGCGAGGACTTCGGCGATGCCGGTGCCCATGGTGCCGAGGCCGACGACGGCAATGGTGTGGAGAGGGGTGTCCATCGGGGGACTCCAGGGATGAGTGACGACTGATGAGGAGCGCGCGCGAGCGGGAACGCCGAAGGGCGCGTGCCTGGCGGCATGACTGCGCAGAACCGCGCACGGAAATTCGGCGCACGGCAACTGCGTCTCGTGGTGCGGCGCCGACGGACTCTGTCCCTGAGTCACGTCGTACGTGGTGCAGAACTACCGAACCGACAAAGCACTCGCGGCGGCTGCGTCACCAGGCCACCGTGAGCTGCGGGGGTTACCCGCTCACCTGAGATTAACTCGCTAGTAACGAGCACGCCAGACCTGGGCGGGTGTGATCTGGATCGCCGGTCCGTGGCTGTCTCTCGCCGGTCTCTGGCCGGTTTCGGCCGGCCTCTGGTTGATCCCTGGTTGATCCCTGGTCGGTTCCTGGCAGGTCCTTCGCCGGTCTCTCGCCGATACGCTGGCCGCCATGGACGAGGAGTTACGGTCGCTCGCGGGGCGGCTGCGCGGTGAGTCGGGCGGCTCGGTGGCGTATGAACGACTACTGGTGACCGAGGACCGGGAGGAGCTCGCCGGAGTCCTCACCGAACATGAACGGCCTCTGTGGGCACGGGAGATCGCCGCTTTCCGGCTGGGCTGTGCGGGGGACCGGCGGGCCTTCGAGGCGCTGGTACTGCTCCTCAACCACCGCGATCCCGCGCGCTGTGTCTCGGCGGCACACGCACTGGCGAGGCTGAACGACCCCCGTACGCCCCGGGCGGCGGCCGCGCTCGCCACGAATGAGCTGCGCGTCGCCTACGCCCTGCTCCCGGTCCGGCTGCTCACGCGGCTGCGCGCACCGGAGTCCGTACCGGCGCTGATCACCGTCCTGAGACGCAGGCTCGCTCCTGGCGACCCGCACTGGCGGGTGGCCCTGGCCTGCGTCGAGGGCCTCGGCGCACTGGGCGACAAACGAGCGGCCGGCATCCTCCGCTCGGCCTGCACGCACCCCCGGCTCATGGCGGCGGCGGAGGCGGCACTGGCCCGGCTGGGCTGAGGGGCCGAGAGGTGGGCGGCTGGGCCGAGGGGCCGAGCCGACCGGCTGGGCGGCGCGGCTGGGTGCGGCCGCCCGGTGGCGCGGGCTCGCGCCCGACCGCGTATGGCTCTACGCGGACAGGGTGCGGACGTACCGAACCTCCGGGACCGCAACGCCGTCCACCTCGAACGGCTCCTCCGCGCCGTCGGGTGTGAAGCCCGCCTTCTCGTAGAAGCTGCGGGCGCGGTCGTTCTCCTTGAGGACCCAGAGCCGCATCTCAGGGAACCCGTCAGCGGTGGCCCGCTCCGTCAGCTCCGCCATCAGCGCCCGGCCCACGCCCGTGGACATCTGTTCCGGCAGCACGTAGATCGCGTACAGCTCGCAGATACCCGCCGTCGCGTCCTCGTCCCGGCTCGGTCCGCAGCAGCCCCACCCGACCACTTCGCCGTCCCGCTCGGCGACCACATTGGTCACCCGCCTGCCACCCCTCGTGAGGAAGGCGCGGCGCTTCGCCGCGTCCTCCTCGATGCTCATCGCGTCCAGATACGACGACGGCATCAACCCGGCGTATGCGTGCTGCCAGCCCCGGACCCGGACCGTAGCGACCGCTTCGCAGTCGTCGATGCCCATGTCCCGTATATGTACCGGCATCCGCTAGCCCTCCTCTCCGGTGATCGCGAACGCCTCGATCTCGACGAGCAGTTCGGGCCGGAACAGGGCCGCCACCTGGACCGCCGAGCTGGCCGGCAGCCGTGCGGCGTCGATCACCTCGTCCCGCGCCGCACGGACCGCCGGAAGGTGCGCGACATCGGTGACGAAGTACGTCAGCTTGACCACATCGTCGAAGGAAGCGCCCGCCGCGGCCAGACAGCGGCGGAGGTTCTCGAAGATCTGCCGCGCCTGTGCCGCCGGGTCTCCCTCGCCCACGACCTTGCCGTCCTGGTCGAAGGCGCACTGCCCCGAAATCGCCACGAATCGGCCGGTGCCCCAGACGACATGGCTGTATCCCGTGCCGGGAGCCACACCTTCGGGAGCCTGTACATGCGTGAGTCGCGAAGCCATGCGTTCATCCTTGCGCACACCACTGACAATCCCGAACGATTTCCCGGCCCGCCCGCCTCAGAGCAGAGTCAGCTGCGTCGGCTCCGGCGCTGCGAGCTCCGGCTCCTCCGGTACCGGGATCCGCCGCGGGACACCCCGGTCGGCCGGGCCTATGCCGAACTCCCGGGCCAGTTCATGGACATGGCGCGTGATCCGGCGCTGGTACCACTTCGGCGCATACGCTCCCTCCGCGTACAGCCGCTCGTAACGCCGTACCAGATGCGGATGATGCTGTGCCAGCCACGCCATGAACCACTCGCGCGCACCCGGCCGCAGATGAAGGACGAGCGGCGTCACCGACGTCGCTCCGGCCGCGGCGATCGCCCGTACGGTCGCGCGGAGTTGGTCCGGGTGGTCGCCGAGGAACGGGATGACCGGCGCCATCAGCACCCCGCAGCCGATGCCGTGCTCGGTGAGGGTGTGTACGACGTCGAGGCGCCGCTCCGGCGAGGGTGTGCCCGGCTCGACCGTGCGCCACAGCTCGGGGTCGGTGAAGCCGACCGAGACGGAGATCCCGACCTCGGTCACCTCCGCAGCCTGCCGCAGCAGCTCCAGATCGCGAAGGATCAGCGTGCCCTTGGTGAGAATGGAGAACGGGTTCGCATGGTCGCGCAGAGCGGTGATGATGCCCGGCATCAGCCGGTAGCGCCCTTCCGCCCGCTGATAGCAGTCGACGTTCGTCCCCATGGCGATATGAGCACCCTGCCACCGCCGGGACGCCAGCTGTCGGCGCAGCAGCTCCGGCGCGTTGATCTTCACAACGATCTGGGAGTCGAACCCGAGCCCGGTGTCGAGGTCCAGATAGCTGTGGGTCTTGCGGGCGAAGCAGTACACACAGGCGTGCGTGCAGCCCCGATAGGGATTGACCGTCCACTCGAACGGCATTCGTGAGGCGCCCGGCACCCGGTTCAGGATCGAACGGGCGCGGATCTCGTGGAAGGTGATGCCCCGGAATTCGGGGGTGTCGAAGGTCCTGGTGGTCACCGCGGACGTAGCGAAAAGCGCGGTGTCTCCGGCCATCGTGGGGTTCTCGACCAGATTGTCCCAGCGCATGAGCGCCTCCTCAGTAGCACTGGCCCACAGAATAGAACACATGTTCCCTTGATCGCTTGCAACGCTGTTCCGTATCGGGGGGACCCCGGATGCCCGCAGGTGAACCCACACGGCGCGGTGACCCTGGATTTGGGAGGCCGGACCCGAGGTGATTGGCTAGCGGCACCCCCGAAGAACCGAGTGCTGGAGGAACGCGAATGGCGCAGGTCGAGGCCACCACGGAACGGATCATCGCGGCGGACGCGGAGAAGGTGTTCGATGCGCTGGCCGACTACGAGAACACCCGCGCCAAGCTGCTGCCCGAGCACTTCAGCGAGTACGAGGTCCGTGAGGGCGGCGACGGCGAGGGCACTCTCGTCCACTGGAAGCTCCAGGCGACCAGCAAGCGGATCCGCGACTGCCTGCTCGAGGTGACCGAGCCGACCGACGGCCAACTGGTCGAGAAGGACCGCAACTCCTCGATGGTCACCACCTGGACCGTCACCCCGGCCGGCGAGGGCAGGTCGAAGGCCGTCGTCAGCACCGCCTGGAACGGCGCGGGCGGCATCGGCGGCTTCTTCGAGAAGACCTTCGCCCCCAAGGGACTTGGCCGGATCTACGACGCGCTGCTCGCCAAGCTGGCGGCCGAGGTCGAGAAGTAGCCGGTGAAGTAGCCCCGCGGGGTTGCTGTAACGCTCACCGTTTCGAGTGGTTTTCCCCGCGGCGCCGTGATGCGCCCCGCGCGCCATGGGTCGCGGGAAAGCCCCTGTTGAGCGCCCGAAGTGCGCCCCGTCAGAGCCAGTTGGGCCCGGTCGTGCGCCCCCGGCACGGATAACGCCCCGCTTGCTCCCCCTTGGTGCGGAATGCGAAGAATTACGCCGCGCAGGTGTGACGAGGGGAGCAGATACGTGGGCGGCATCACTCTGGTGAAGGACGAGCAGACGGCTCCGGCCGCGGCTGCACCGCCTCCCCCTGCCGGACCGGCCGAGGCCACCGCGCTCAGCCCGCGCCGCGTACGCCTCGTCTTCATCGGGCTGATGCTCGCGCTGCTGCTCGCCGCGCTCGAGCAGATGATCGTCGCCACCGCCCTCCCGAAGATCGTCGGTGAACTGCAGGGCCTGGACCGGATGCCCTGGGCGATCACCGCCTATCTCCTCACCGCCACCATCGGCCTGCCCATCTACGGCAAACTGGGTGATCTCTTCGGCCGCAAGGGCGTCTTCCAGTTCGCGATCGTCGTCTTCGTCATCGGCTCCGCGCTGGCCGGCCGGTCGCAGAGCATGGACCAGCTCATCGCCTTCCGCGCCATCCAGGGCATCGGTGCCGGCGGCCTCATGATCGGCGTGCAGGCGATCATCGCGGACATCGTGCCGCCCCGGAAACGCGGCCGTTTCATGGGCCTCATCGGCGCCGCCTTCGGACTCGCCTCCGTCGCGGGACCACTGCTCGGCGGCTTCTTCACCGACCACGCCTCCTGGCGCTGGTGCTTCTACTTCAACGTCCCCTTCGGCCTGGTCACCCTGATTGTGGTCACCGCGGTGCTGAAGCTCCCGAAGCCTGCTGCCAGAGCCCGGCTCGACGTCCTCGGCGCGCTGTTGCTCGCCGCCGCGTCCACCTGCCTCGTCCTGCTGACCAGTTGGGGCGGTACCGAGTACGCGTGGGGCTCGCGCGTCATTCTGGGACTGGCGGCCGGGGCTGCGGGAACCATCCTGCTCTTCCTGGTCGTTGAGTCCTTCGCCCCTGAACCGATCATCCCGCTCCGGCTGTTCCGCGACTCGATCTTCACCGTCACCAGCCTCGTCGGCGCCATCGTCGGCGTCGCACTCTTCGGCGTGGCCGGCTATCTGCCGACGTTCATCCAGATGGTCGACGGAGCCAGCGCCACCGAGTCCGGGCTGCTGATGCTCCCGATGATGGGCGGCATCGTCGGAGCCTCGATCATCTCCGGCCGACTCATCAGCCGTACCGGGCGTTACAAGATCTACCCCGTCCTCGGCAGCGCGATCTCGGCCGTCGGTATGTGGCTGCTGTCGCGCCTTGAGGCCGACACGCCCCGGCTCGACCACAGCATCTGGCAGGCCGTGCTCGGCGTCGGCATCGGACTGGTGCTGCCGGTGCTGATCCTCGCCGTGCAGAACGCCGTAGCGCCCGCCGACCTCGGCACCGCCACCAGCGCCAACAACTACTTCCGGCAGATCGGCGGCAGCGTCGGCGCCGCCGTCTTCGGCACGCTCTTCGCCAACCGGCTCACGGACGCGCTCACCGACCGCCTCCCGGCCGGCGCGGGCCTGCCCACTCAGTCCATTCCGAACGTCGATTCCATCACTCCGCAGATGGTCCACGCGATGGAGCCCGCGCTGCGTGACGCCTACATCCAGGCGTACGCGGACGCGATGCCGCGGATCTTCCTCTATTTCGTGCCGGTGCTCGCGCTCGGCCTCTTCATCGCCTTCTTCCTCAAGGAGAAACCGCTGGTGTCCCAGAACGCCCAGGCCGCCGAGCCCGCTGTCACCTCCGCCTCCGTCCCGTCGGCCCGCACCGCGCGCGCCGCGCGCACCACGCCCGCGTACACCTCCGGCGTCCCGGTCTGCGGCACCGTCCAGCACCACGACGGCAGCACCGTCCCGCGCGCCGCCCTGACCCTCATCGACGTACAGGGACAGCAGATCGGACGCGGCGCGAGCGGCGAGGACGGGCGGTACGCGCTCAGCGTGCCGGGCGCCGGCTCGTACGTCATGATCGCGGCGGCCGGCGGGCACCAGCCGCAGGCCGTCACCGTGACCGTCGGCGAGCGGCCAGTCGAGCTCGATGTGGTCCTCGGCGGCGCGGGCAGGCTCGCCGGGACCGTCGTCACGGCCGACGGATCGCCGGTACGCGACGCCGCCGTCACCCTCACCGACGTACGCGGCGACGTCGTCGTCACCACCCGCAGCGGCCGCGAAGGCGGATACGCGATCACGGAGTTGGTGGCCGGGGAGTACACACTGGCCGCGAGCGCGCCCGCCTTCCGCCCCGCCGCGCAGACCGTGAGCGTGCAGGCGTCCCGCGAGACCCGGCAGGACATCGAGCTCGCGGGCGGAGCCGTGCTGCGCGGCACCGTACGGGCCGGTGGCGGCCGTCCGGTCGAGGACGCGCGGGTCACGCTGCTCGACGCGGCGGGCAATGTGGTGGACACCCTCACCACGGGCCCCGACGGCAGCTTCCGGTTCGTGGATCTGTCGTCGGGGGAGTACACGGTGATCGCGGCGGGTTATCCGCCGGTCGCGACAGTTCTGCAGGTCGCGGGCGGCGGACGGGCCGAGCGCGATCTCCAGCTGGGGCACGAGGACTGACAATTCATCAGTTTTGCGCGGGGGTGCACCACCCCATTTCGGCGTTCCCCGGCGTGCTTCCTGCGCCGCGCCGTACCGTAGAGGCAAGGCCGCAGATCCTGGCGGCGGGGAAGGAGCCTCCCACTCATGGACAGTGGTGTTCCGCCGACACCGCCACGGGAGCACCCCGTGGCCGGCCGGATTCCGCTCGCCGTGGTCGTCGTGGACGGCGACGGCTTGGTGTCGCACTGGTCGACCGGTGCGAAGCGACTCTTCGGCCCCACCAGGGAGCAGGCGGTGGGACAGCCCGCCGTCGAACTGCTCCCGGTCACCGGCGCGCTCGCGGGGGACGGTGAGTACGAGGCGTACCACGACTACGGCGGTCTGGGCCCCGGCCTCGACGCCTCGCTGAACGGCCTCACCTCCTACCCCGCGGCCGGCCGGGCCCGCCTCTCCGAAGCCGGATGCGACCGGGTCGATGTGCTGTGGTGGGCGTACCCCATGATCGGTCCGGGCGACGAGCGTCTGCTCGTACTGGCCGCGGACGCCGCGCAGTTCGGCGCCGAGGACGAGAGTGTCGAGCGCATCGCGCCCGGATTCGCCCTGCACACCGAGTTTCCCGGCTCCGACGAGCTGGCGCGCCGGCTCCCCGAGATCCTGCCGAGCATGAGCGTCCAGGAGTCGGCGCGGATCGTCTCCCAGATCCTGGACCTGGGCTATCCCGTGCTCGAGTTCAGCCATCACGACCGGGTGCCGGTCACCCCGGACTGGGGTGTCCCCAGGCGTAGGGAGCGCAAGGCGCGGCAACGGGCCGCAGAGGAGGCGGCAGCGGCGGGGCAGCCGGTCGACACCGCCGATCTTCAGCAGGATCTCGAGTACGCCGCGGTCCGCGAGCGGCTCGAATTCCTCAACGAGGTCAGCGGCCGCATCGGTTCCTCGCTCGACCTCGCCCGTACCATTCAGGAAGTCAGCGCGGCCGTCGTGCCGCGCTTCACCGATGTCGCCGGCACCTATCTGCGTGACAGGTCATCGCGGGCGAGGGCTTCCCCGCCGGACCGCCGGACGCGACCACCATGTGGCACCGCGTCGCCGTCGAGCATGTGGACGAGCCGGGCCGCTGGGACGATGTGGTGCCGGTCGGCGAATCCATGCCGTTCCCCGAGCGCACCCCGTTCTTCCAGTGCATGACCACCGGCGATCCGGTGCTGGTGCCGCGTATCAGCGAGCAGATGGGCAATGCCATCGCCTCGCAGTTCGAGAAGCGCGACATCCGGCCGCTGATCACCAACCGTTCGATGCTCGTCGTGCCGCTGAAGGCGCGCAATGTGGTGCTGGGCTTCATGATCCTGCTGCGCCATGCGGAGCGCGCTCTGTTCAACGACATGGACCGGGTCACCGGGGCCGAACTGGCCGCCCGCGCCGGGCTCGTCCTCGACAACGCCCGTATGTACACCTACCAGGAGAGTGTGGCCGAGACCCTCCAGGACTCGATGCTGCCGCAGGTCAACCCGCGGATGGCCGGCTGCGACACCGCCACACGCTATCTGCCGGGCACCCTGCTGGGGCGGGTCGGCGGCGACTGGTTCGACTCCGTCAAGCTGCCCGGCTCGCGCACCGCGCTGGTGGTGGGCGATGTGATGGGGCACGGGCTCAACTCCGCCGCGATGATGGGCCAGTTGCGTACGGCGGTACAGACCATGGCCGCCCTGGACCTGCCACCCGAGCAGCTCCTGCGGAACCTCGACGACCTCGCCCAGCGCCTCGGCGAGCATTACCTCGCGACCTGTCTGTATGCGGTCTACGACCCGATCCGCAATGAACTCCGGATGGCGAACGCCGGCCATGTGCCCCCGGTGATCGTCCGCGCGGCGGACGGGCGCAGCGAGCTGCTGGAACTGCCGACCGGTGCGCCGATCGGCGTCGGCGGAGTGCCGTTCGAGAGCGTACGAGTGCCCGTGGCGCCCGGCGACCGCCTCGTGATGTGCACGGACGGCCTGGTGGAGGTCCGTGGCGAGGACATAGGAGTCGGGCTTGCGACGCTCTGCGAATCCGCGGCCCATCCCGCCGCCTCCATGGACGACGCCTGCGACACCATTATCCGCTCGCTGAACGTACGAGGCGGACGCAAGGACGACGTCGCCCTGCTGATGGCCCGGCTGAACGGCATCGAGGCCGAGTCGGTGGCGGCCTGGGAGCTGTCGCCGGAGCCGCGCGAAGCGGCGCGGGCCCGGCGGCTGGTCCGCGGACAGCTGCGGTCCTGGGGACTCGCTGATCTGACGGAGACCGTGGAGCTGCTGGTCAGCGAAGTGGTCACCAACGCGGTGCGGCACGCGCAGGGCCGTCGCGCGGAGCTGCGGCTGGTACGGGCCGGATCCCTGCTGTGTGAAGTGGCCGACGAGGACCACACTCTGCCGACGCTGCTCGACGCCCGCCCCGACGCCGAACTGGGCCGGGGACTGCGCGTGGTGAGCAGCCTGGCGCGGGAGTGGGGCACCAGCCGGACGGCCGACGGCAAGACGGTCTGGTTCGAGCTGGCGCTGCCGTAGCCGCCCTCGGGGCGGGGTGCGGGCTCGGCCGCGGACTCGCCGCGGACTCGGCTGTGGGCTCGAACGCCACGTAAAGGAATGCGCCGGGCACTTGTCGCCGTAACTCGTGAGCGATAGACCGATCTTGACGTCGTGTCATATCCTGGGGAGCTGGTCATGAGCGTTGCGAGTCGGTACAAGGACGCCTGGGAGGGCTTCTGGAACGAGGCCTCCGGCGAGCCGGGCGAGGTCTTCTGGGATGCGGAGCCGGCACTCACCGCGGGGCCCCATCTCGCGGTCTACGAACCGCATGTGACGGATCCCGGGCTGACTCTGGTGGATCTCGGCTGCGGCAACGGCACACAGACCCGTTTCCTGGCCGACCGCTTCCCCCAGGTGCTCGGCGTGGACCTGTCGGCCGCCGCGATCGAGCTGGCCAGACGGCAGGACAAACAGAGCGAGACGCGGTTCCGGGAGATCGACGCGGTGGACGGGGCGATGGTGGCGCAGCTGCACGCCGAGCTCGGCGACACCAATGTCTATATGCGCGGGGTGCTCCACCAGTGCGACGCGGAGGACCGGCAGGCGCTGGCCGACTCGATCGCCCTACTGGTGGGTGAGCGTGGACGCGCCTTTGTGGTGGAGCTCGCGGAGGCGGCCGGGCAGCAACTGAGGACCCTGGCGCAGGCACCGGCGGGACCGCCGCCGAAGCTTGAGCCGGTGTTCCGCCACGGCCTCCAGCCGGGTTCGGTGCCCGACGCGGACGTGGCGGAGTTCTTCACCACGGCGGGTCTCGGGGTGATCGCTCGAGGTGAACTGCCGCTGACGACAACGGAGTACGCGTCGGACGGCTCGCGTATCGAGCTTCCCTCGAAATGGCTGATCGTCGGCAGGAACGGGTAACGCCCGACCCTGCCTCTTCCCGGTCGGGCAACCGCCGACGGGAGGAGTGCCGTGTTCCGCGGAGCAGCCCGCGCCGCGGCCGTCGCCGGTCTTGCCCCGCTTCCGCTGCTGGGCTCCGCACCCGGTGCGGCGGCGGACGGGATCCTGGCGTCGGCAAGGGCCGGAGGGCTTGTCGTGCGCCGCCGCCGTCGGCGGGAGAGCGCCGGACAGGAGGCGTAGGGCCCTTCGTTTCGGCGGCCGACCGGACTCCCGTGGCCGACCGGACCGGCGTTCGGCGGACCGGACCTCCGGCACTGTCAACAGTCCTGGCCCGGGCGTTCGCCGACGCGTACCGTGATGCCGTGAAGATCCTCATCAGCGCCGACATGGAAGGCGCCACCGGTGTGACCTGGCCGGCCGATGTGCTGCCCGGCACCCCCCAGTGGGAGCGCTGCCGGTCCATGTTCACCTCCGATGTGAACGCGGCGGCCCTCGGTTTCTTCGACGGTGGTGCCGATGATGTGCTCATCAACGAAGCGCACTGGACCATGCGCAATCTCCTGCTCGAGCGGCTCGACGAGCGGGCCCAGATGCTCACCGGCAAGCACAAGTCACTGTCCATGGTGGAAGGCGTGCAGCACGGCGACGTGGACGGCATCGCCTTCGTCGGCTACCACACCGGCGCGGGCACGGAGGGCGTGCTCGCACACACCTACCTCGCCAACTCCATCACCGGTGTGTGGCTGAACGGCGCGCGGGCGAGCGAGGGTCTGCTCAACGCCCATGTCGTCGCGGAGTACGGCGTACCGGTGGTGCTGGTCACCGGCGACGACCTGACCTGCGTGGATGCCGGCGGCTATGCGCCGGACGCCCGCAAGGTCGCGGTGAAGGACCATGTGTCGCGGTACGCGGCGGTGTGCCGCACTCCGGCCCGTACCGCCTCCGACATCCGCGCCGCCGCGAAGGAGTCCGCGGCACTCGCCGTACGGCACGAGCCGGTGCGCGGTGGCCCGTTCACCGTGGAGCTGGAGTTCGACGCGGAGCACCTCGCAGCGGCCGCGACGGTCGTCCCCGGGGTGACAGGCAGCGGTGAGCGACGTGTCGCGTACACCAGCGAGACGATGTATGAGGCCATTCGCACCTTCAAAGCGGTCACGACGATCGTCTCCGCGGCGGTGGAGGAGCAGTATGGCTGACGTGACAACGCCCATGGACAGCCGGGCACTCGACGAGGTGGTCACCTTCACCTCCGAGCTGATCCGCATCGACACCACCAACCGCGGCGGCGGGGACTGCCAGGAGCGGCCCGCCGCGGAGTATGTCGCCGAGCGGCTGGCCGGCGCCGGCCCCGAACCCACCCTGCTGGAGCGCACGCCCGGGCGCACCAATGTCGTCGCCCGGATCGAGGGCACCGACCCGTCCGCCGACGCGCTCCTCGTCCACGGCCATCTGGACGTGGTGCCCGCAGAGCCCGCCGACTGGTCCGTGCACCCCTTCTCCGGAGAGGTCCGCGACGGCGTGGTGTGGGGCCGGGGCGCGGTCGACATGAAGAACATGGACGCGATGGTCCTCGCGGTCGTACGGGCATGGGCGCGCGCGGGCATCAGGCCCCGGCGCGACATCGTCATCGCGTACACCGCCGACGAGGAGGCCAGCGCCGTCGACGGCTCAGGCTTCCTCGCCGACCGCCATCCCGGCCTGTTCGAGGGCTGTACGGAGGGGATCAGCGAGTCGGGGGCCTTCAGCTTCCACGCGGGACCCGGGATGACGCTCTACCCGATCGCGGCCGGAGAGCGCGGCACGGCATGGCTCAAACTCACCGCGCGGGGCACGGCCGGCCATGGCTCCAAGGTCAACCGTGCCAATGCGGTGAGCCGGCTGGCCGCGGCCGTCGCCCGGATCGGCGAGCATCAGTGGCCGGTGCGTCTCACCCCGACCGTACGGGCCGCGCTGGCCGAGCTCGCCGTACTGCACGGCATCGAGACCGATGTGCACGCGGACGGCTTCGACGTGGACGCGCTGATGGCGAAGCTCGGCCCGGCCGCCGCGTTGGTCGAGCCGACCGTGCGCAACAGCGCCAACCCGACGATGCTGGAAGCCGGTTACAAGATCAACGTCATTCCCGGGCACGCCATCGCGTATGTCGACGGGCGGATGCTGCCCGGCGGCGAGGCCGAGTTCCACGACACGATGGACCGGCTGACCGGACCGGACGTCGAGTGGGAGTTCCACCACCGCGAGGCGGCTCTGCAGGCCCCCGTCGACTCCCCGACCTACGCCAAGCTGCGGGCGGCCGTCGAGCGCTTCGACCCGGCCGGCCATGTCGTGCCGTACTGCATGCCCGGCGGCACCGACGCCAAGCAGTTCTCCCGGCTCGGCATCACCGGCTACGGCTTCTCGCCGCTGAAGCTGCCCGTGGGCTTCGACTACGCGGCTCTGTTCCACGGGGTCGACGAGCGCGTCCCGGTCGAGGCACTGCACTTCGGCGTAAAGGTTCTCGACCACTATCTGCGGTCCGCATAGGGCCTAGGGGGAATCGGCAATGGTACCCACGGGAGCCTACGGAACCTGGCCTTCACCGATCGACGCGGCGCTTGCCGCCTCGCACGACGGGCGCCCGGAGTATCTCGGCATGGTCGGCGACGAGGTGTGGTGGACCGCGCCACGCCCCGCCGAGGGCGGCAGGCGGGCCCTGATGCGCAGACGGGTCGACGGCGGCGAGGAGTCGGTGCTCCCGGCCCCGTGGAACGTCCGCAGCAGGGTCATCGAGTACGGGGGCCAGCCCTGGGCCGGAGCCCTGCGCGCCGAAGGCGGCCCGCTCATCGTCTTTGTCCACTTCCCCGACCAGCGGCTGTACGTGTACGAGCCGGACACGCCCGAGGCCGAGCCCCGTCCGCTCACGCCGGTGTCGGCACTCGGCGGCGGCCTGCGCTGGGTCGACCCGCAGCTCCGGCTGGACCGTGGTGAAGTCTGGTGCGTACTCGAGGAGTTCACCGGCGCGGCGCCCACGGACGTACGCCGGGTTATCGCGGCCGTGCCGCTGGACGGCTCGGCCGTCGAGGACCGTGCCGCGGTGCGGGAGCTCTCCGACGACCGGCACCGCTTCGTCACCGGGCCGCGGCTCTCGCCGGACGGGCGCCACGCCGCCTGGATCGCCTGGGACCATCCGCAGATGCCGTGGGACGGCTCGGTGGTGATGCTCGGCGAGGTGACGGAGAGCGGCCCGTTCGGCGGTGTGCGGCCCGTCGTCGGGGAGACGGACGAGTCGGTCGCCCAGGTCGACTGGGCCCCGGACGGCTCGCTGCTCTTCGTCTCCGACCTCGGCAACTGGTGGGAGCTGCAGCGCATCCGGCTCGAGGGGCCGGTGCCCGGGGTCGTTCCGCGCACCGGTCTCTGTCCCGGCCGCGGGGAGGAGTTCGGCGGGCCGCTGTGGAAGATCGGCCTCAAGTGGTTCCACCCCCTGGAGAACGGGCTGATCGCCGTCATCCACGGCAAGGGCGCCACCGCGCTGGGGATTCTCGACCCGGAGACCGGCGAGCTCGTCGACGCCGCCGGACCCTGGACCGAGTGGTCGTCCACCCTCGCCGTGCACGGTGACCGGGCGATCGGGGTCGCGGCCAGCCCGCGCAGCGCGTACGAGGTCGTCGAGCTCGACACCCGTACCGGGCGGACCCGGGTCATAGGCTCGGCGCACGACGACCCGGTGGACCCGGTGTACTACCCGGAGCCGCAGATCCGTACCTTCGTCGGCCCCGACAACCGCGAGGTCCACGCCCATATCTATCCGCCGCACAGCCCGGACCGGATCGCGCCCGACGACGAACTGCCGCCCTTCGTGGTGTGGGCGCACGGCGGCCCCACCGGTCATGCCCCGCTCGTCCTCGACCTCGAGATCGCCTACTTCACCTCGCGCGGCATCGGCGTCGCCGAGGTCAACTACGGCGGCTCCACCGGCTACGGCAGGCAGTACCGCAACCGGCTGCGCGAACAGTGGGGCGTCGTCGACGTCGAGGACTGCGCGGCTGTCGCCGAGACACTGGCCGCCGAAGGCACGGCGGACCCGGCGCGGCTCGCCATCCGCGGCGGCAGCGCGGGCGGCTGGACCGCTGCCGCCTCCCTCACCAGCACCGACGTCTACGCCTGCGGCACCATCATCTATCCGATCCTCGACCTGACGAGCTGGGCCACCGACGGGACCCATGACTTCGAGTCGCAGTACCTGGAAACGCTGATCGGCCCGCTCGCCGAAGTCCCCGGCCGCTACCGCGAGCGCTCGCCGCTGCAGCACGTCGACCGGATCACCACGCCGTTCCTGCTGCTGCAGGGCCTCGACGACGTGATCTGCCCGCCCGTGCAGTGCGAGCGGTTCCTGGCACAGATGGCGGGCCGCGGCGTCCCGCACGCGTTCATCGCCTTCGAGGGCGAGGGCCATGGCTTCCGCAGGGCCGACACGATGGTCCGCGCGCTCGAGTCCGAACTCTCTCTCTACGCCCAGACCTTCGGCATCATCCGCCGCGACGTCCCCCCGCTGGAGCTCAAGAAGTGACCCTGCCGCGTCCTGCCGGGGTACAACTCCCGGGCCCCCGATCCCTGACCCGGCCCGCGCGACTGAGGCCGGGGGCCAGGGTCGCCGTCGTCGCGCCCAGCGGACCCGTCCCCGGAGAGCGGCTCGAAGCGGGCTTGGAGATCCTGCGGAACTGGGACCTGGTTCCGGTCGTGATGCCTCATGTCCGCGGCCGGCACCCGGAGCTCTCGTATCTCGCCGGCTCGGACGAGGAACGGGCCCGGGACCTGACCGAGGCCTGGTGCGATCCGTCCGTCTCCGCGGTGATCTGCGCCCGCGGCGGATACGGCGCACAACGCATGGTCGATCTCCTCGACTGGACGGCGATCCGCGCGGCCGGCCCCAAGATCCTCGTCGGCTACAGCGACATAACGGCCCTCCACGAGGCTTTCGCCATGCGGATGGGGCTGGCCACGCTGCACGGTCCCATGGCCGGCGCGGCGGCTTTCCTCAAGGACACCCGCACCCAGGAGTCGCTGCGTGCCACGCTCTTCGAGCCCGAGTCGGTCCGGACGCTCGGCCTGGAGACCGCCCGCACGATGGTCCCCGGCCGGGCCCGCGGCATCACGCTCGGCGGCTGTGTCTCTCTGCTCGCCGCCGATCTCGGTACACCGCAGGCCCGCACCTCGGCCCGCGGCGGTCTGCTGCTGATCGAGGACGTGGGGGAGGAGGACTACCGGCTCGACCGGGTCCTCACCCAACTTCTGCGCTCCGGCTGGCTGGAGGGCGTGGCGGGTGTCGCGCTCGGCTCGTGGGCGGAGTGCGGTCCGTACGAGCGGGTGCGTGCGGTGCTGCAGAACCGGCTCGGCGGCCTTGGCGTGCCGGTCGTGGAGGAGTTCGGCTTCGGGCACGGGGTGCCCGCGTTGACGTTGCCGTTCGGGGTGCCGGCGGTGCTGGACGCGGACGCGTGCACGCTGACGCTCGAGGTGCCCGCGCTGGTCTGACGCCGTCGTGTGCTCCAACTCCCCTTTGACAGGGCGAGGTTGCGGACCTCGGGCGCAGGACGGTGAAGGACATCCGCACCCGGACCGGCGGCTGTATCAGCGGATCAGCCGCCGGGGTCCTCCGGGGTTACCGGCCGAGCGCCGCGTACCCCGGCCGGATCACCTCGTCGATCAGCCGACGGCGCTCCGGCAGCGGCAGGAACGCCGACTCGACCGCGGCGACCGTGAACTCCTCGAAGACCTCCGGGCCGTAGCCGAAGGCGTCCACCATGTGCTGGAACTCCTGGCTCATGGTGGTGCCGGAGACCAGGCGGTTGTCCGTGTTGAGAGTGACGCGGAAGCCGAGGCGGCGCAGCAGGTCGATGGGGTGCGTGGCGTAGTCCTTCGCCGCGCCCGTCTGGAGGTTCGAGGTCGGGCAGACCTCCAGGGCGATGCGGTTGTCGCGTATGTACGCGGCCAGGTGGCCCAGGTCGGCCGTGCCGTCGTCGTGGACCGTGATGTCGTCGGTGACGCGGACGCCGTGCCCGACCCGCTCGGCGCCGCAGATCTGCACCGCCTCGTGGATCGACTCGGCGCCGACGGCCTCGCCCGCGTGGATCGTGAAGTGGCAGTTGTGCCGCTTCAGATGCTGGAAGGCGGGCAGGTGGCGGGCCGGCGGGTTGCCGATCTCGCCGCCCGCGATGTCGAAGCCCGCCACCCCGCGGTCGCGGTGTGCCACCGTCAACTCGGCTATCTCCAGGGAGCGTTCGGTGTGCCGCATGCCGGTGAGCAGAGCGCGGACCGTGATCCGGCCGCCGCTGCGACGCTCGCCCTCGCGGAAGCCGGCGTTGACCGCGTCGACGACCTCGTCGAGGGTCAGACCGCGCTCCAGATGCTGCTCGGGGGCGTACCGCACCTCGGCGTAGACGACTCCGTCCGTCGCCAGGTCCTCCGCGCACTCGGCCGCGATCCGCTGCAGCGCCTCGCGGGTCTGCATCACCGCGCAGGTGTGGGCGAAGGTCTCCAGATACCGCTCGAGCGAGCCGGAGTCCGCGGCGTCGCGGAACCAGATCGCGAGCGCGGCCGGGTCCTCGGTGGGCAGCTCGCGGTAGCCGCACTCCCGGGCCAGCTCGATGATCGTGGCGGGGCGCAGACCGCCGTCCAGGTGGTCGTGGAGAACGGCCTTGGGTGCGCGGAGGATGTCAGACAAGTGCATGGCCCGGGAGTGTACGGCACGTCCCGGGAATGGCGCCGTGACGGCCGTCTCCCGGCTCGACCGCAGTCGGTCCCAGCGCTCAGTTCGACTGGAGTACGGGCATCGCGGGCGCCCCGGTCGGCAGCATGTGCTTGGCCGCCAGGATCGGCATGTCCTCGACTCGTACCACCTGTGTGACCAGCACGGCAGGGGTGTCGGCCGCCCGGCCCAGCTGCCCTCCGCGGCGCTGCCCGAGCAGTGTCGCCGTCACCCCGCTGTGTGCGGTGAGCGCCACACCGCGCGAGGCCGCGGACAGCACCGCGAGCATCGAGGTGGCCGGTGCGGGTGCGGCCCGCAGTGCCGCGGCGAAGGCCGGATGCACCTTGTCCAGCACCTGCTCCGCCGCCGCCCACTCCTGGCTGAGCGCCGCCGCGGTACCTTCCCCGACCAGCAGTGACTCCCAGAATCGCAGCTCCGCCCCGGCCGATGCGAGCAGATGCTGGGTGGTGAAGTCGGTGGGCTCCTCCACGGCGCGCAGCAGCGGTCGGACGCGGAGCGGGGAGCCGGTGGACAGCAGCTCCTCCAGCGGCTGGATGTGCTCGTAGCCGCGGCGCGGTGGACGGTCGTTGACGGTGCGGCCGACCCCGCGGCGCACCGAGAGCAGCCCGTCCTCCTGGAGCAGCAGCAGTGCCTCGCGCAGCGCGGGCCGGCTGACCCCCAGTTCGGCGGCGAGCCGGGGCTCGGACGGGAGCGTGGAGCCCGGCGGATAGGTGCCTTCGTGAATGGCGTCCGCGATCCGCTCGTACAGGACGACGACCGGCCTTCGCTGCTGCCCGCTGACTACCACTGATCCTCCTCGGCTCACTTGTCAGCAAGTTATGTGAGCCCGCGCGGCGGAGCAATGGCCGCTGGATCTCGGGTGAGCTGCGATTTCGGTTCACGCCTAATTCACAGCAGGAGGGGCTTGACGTTCTACGCACGTAGATTCCAGTCTGTCTGAGCGCAACTTGTCTGACAAGGTTGGTTGCGCTGTTCCTATCGAGGCATGACATCCAAGGCAAAGGGGCCGACATGTCACCCACGCTCGGCCGGACACGTTCCGGAGCCCCATCCGATCTGGCGGGCCGCGGGCCCATGCTGCTGGCCATGGTGCTGGCCGTGCTCGGCTACCAGATCAACGCGACCATGCTCAGCCCCGCGCTGCCCGATGTCATCGAGCGTCTCGGCACCACCACCGCGGCCGCCGGCCTCTCCCAGACGCTCTTCTTCCTGATGGCGGCCATCGGCCAGGTCACGCTCGCCCGCCTCAGCGATCAGCGCGGCCGCAAGCCCATGATGGTGGTCTGCGCGTTCGTCCTGATCGCCGGCAATCTGCTCAGCGTCTTCGCCCCGAACATCGAGATCTTCATCGCGGGCCGCATCCTCCAGGGCATGTCAGCCGCGATGTTCACGCTTGCCTTCCTCACCCTGAACCAGCTGCTGACCCCGGCCGGCTTCGGCAAGGCCGCAGGCATCATCACCGCCGTCAACGGCGGCCTCGCGGGCGTCGACGCCATCGCCGGCGGCCAGATCGCCGACACCATCGGCTTCCGCGGCATCTTCGTCTGCTCCACGCTGATCGCGGTCGCGGGCCTGATCGGCGTACGGAAGTACGTCCCCGATGTCCCGCCCACCACCGTCGACGCCCGCTTCGACGCGCGCGGCATCGCCGCCCTCTCCCTCGGGCTGACCGGCATCCTCGTCGGCCTCGCCCAGGGCGCGAGCTGGGGCTGGACCTCGCCGCTCACCCTCGGGTTCCTGTTCGGCGGCCTCGTGGCCCTGGTCCTCTTCGTCGTCTCGCAGAAGAGCGCCGCCAACCCGGTCATCGACATCGAGGTGCTCGCCTCCCGCCGCGCCTGGCCGCTGCTGATCACCACGGTCTGCACCCTCGGAGGCGCCTTCGGCGCGGTCGCACTGACCATTCCGCTCTTCTCTCAGGACGCCCGTGTCGGCCTCGGTCTGTCCGCCGTCACCGCCGCCGTCCTCTTCCTCACGCCCATCCAGCTGATCGGTGTGATCTCCGCGCCGCTGACCGGCCGGCTCGGCCCGAAGATCGGCTGGCGCAGGGTCGTGGTCACCGGCGCCGCCGCCAACCTCGCGATCTTCGTCTTCGCCACGTTCTTCCTGGACAACCAGTGGATCCTGGTGACCTCGCTGGCCGCGCTCGGTGTGACGTACGGCGGCTTCATGCTCACCGGCCTCAACGGTCTCGCCGTCACGACGGCGCCCGAGGACAAGCCCGGCTCGCTCTCCGGTCTCAACGGAGCGTGCTTCGGCATCGGAGCCTCGCTCGGCATCGCCATCGCCTCCGCGATGATCACCGCGGGCAGCGATGCGCACGGGCCCACCGAGGCCGGATACCAGCACGCGATGTACGCGGCCCTCGCGCTGCTCGCGATCGGTGTTGTCTCCTCGCTGCTGATCCAGCGTCCCGACCCGGAGACGGTCGCGGCGGAGGAGGAGCCGCAGCTGGTCCTCGCCCACCACTGACGGACGGACACGGCTCACCCGTACCGCCCGCTCCACCGCTCTCATGGGACCAGGATCCGTTCGTCCTGGTCCCATGAGCCACAGCGAGGCACCGAGCAGCAGGAAGTTCGGCGGCCAGGGCCCGGCTCACGCGCGCCGGGTGAGGCAGCCGGTTAATCTGGCGCGATGCCCGAGACCTCCAACGCCGCCCCCTACCTCGCCGCGGGTCCGCGGGTCGGCATACGCCACTACGCGTACGAGGACAGCGAGGAGTTCACACAGCTGACGAGCCTGAGCACCGAGCACCACCGGCCCTGGCTCTTTCCGCCGGCCTCGGCGGAGATGTACGCCGTGTACGCGCGGAAACTCATCGAGGACCCGACGAAGGCCGGCTTCCTGGTCTGCGCGCGTGACTCCGGCCGGATCGCGGGCTTCATCAACGTCAACAACATCGTCGAAGGCGGCTTCCGCAGCGGGGCGATCGGCTACGGCGCCTTCGCGCACGCCGTCGGCAGAGGTCTGATGGGCGAAGGCCTCGGCCTGGTCCTGCGATACGCCTTCGGCCCGATGGGCCTGCACCGGCTGGAGGCCAACATCCAGCCGGACAACGAGGCTTCGATCGGACTCGTTCGCGGCGCGGGCTTCCGGCTCGAGGGTTTCTCGCCCGACTTCCTCTACATCGACGGGGCCTGGCGCGACCACGAGCGCTGGGCCATCACAGCGGAGATGCTCAAGCGCTGACGTGCCAGTGCCCCGTGCCTTCAGCGGCCCTTGCGGTTGATCTTCATGGTGTCCATGTCGGTCGCCGTCGAACGCAGTTCGCCGAAGCCGCAGCCGAGAGCCTTCAGCGCCGTCTCCGCCCGGTCCTCGGCGATCGCTGCGGCCATCTCCTCGCCGTCCGCCGCGTCCGATACGACGACATAGCGGACCGAGAAGTGCTTGAGCGCACGGTCGTAGGTGAGCGAGCCCTCCTCGGTGAACCGCATCTGCGTGAGGCCGTGGTTGTCCACGTCGGCGAGCAGACTGCCGCGCGACTCGTCCGTCAGTCCGTCCCAGGTCCCGCGCACGATCACCCGGTACGTGTGCCGCGTGCTCATCTCTTCCGCTGCCTTCCGCTCGTCGAACACTCCGGAGAAACGCATTGAAGATGCAGAGTACGGCGGTGAGGATGGACCGCATGCGGAATATCGTGGTCGTCGACGCTCCCTCCAACCTGGGTCTGCGGCCCCCGGCCCCGGGCACCGTCCCCGGCTGCTACAAGCTCGCCGGCGCCCTGCGTGAGCAGCGGATCGTGCAGCGGCTCGGGGCGTTCGAAGGCGGGGTCGTCGTACCGCCGCGCTACGACCGCGGCGACTGGAAGGAGGGCGACGGAGTCTTCAACGCCGCCGCCATCGCCCTGTACACCCGGCGTCTCGCCGACCGGATCGAGCATCATGTGCGGGCCGGTGACTTCCCGTTGGTCCTCGGCGGCGACTGCTCGATCCAGCTCGGCGCCTCGCTCGCGCTGCGCCGTCTCGGCAGATACGGGCTGGCCTCGGTCGACGCGTCCGCAGACTTCCGGCACCCCGGCAACTCCCAACGGGTCGGGGCCGCCGCCGGGGAGGAGCTGGCGCTCGCGACCGGGCGTGGACAGGAGGACCTGACGAATCTGGAGGGGCTCAGGCCCTATCTGCGCGACGAGGATGTGCGGCTGTTCGGGATCCGGGACGCCTTCGACGAAGACCGTGCCGAGCTCGTCGAGTTGAAGATCCCGACGGTGACCGTGGGGGGACTGCGCGAATGGGGCCCGGCGGAGCTCGCGGGGGCCGTGGTGCAGACACTCGAAGTGCCGGTGCTCGACGGATTCTGGGTGCATCTGGACGCGGACGTACTGGATCCGAGCGTGATGCCCGCCGTCGACAGCCCTGATCCGGAAGGGCTGCTGCCGCCCGAACTTGCCTTGCTGCTCAAGGTGTTGGTGCGCTCTCCGCGCTGCGTGGGGCTGAACGTGACCGTCTACGACCCCGACCTCGACCCGGAGGGCACGGCGGGCGAGATGTTCGCCGACCTGATCGTGGGCGCCTTTGCCGAAGACTGACCCACGGAGCCCCTGGTCAGTGCAGAGCCCACCGTGTTCCATGGTCGTCGGGAGTGCCGGCCGTCAGGAGCTGCCGGCATCCCGCGCGAGTGAAGCGAGGTTGCCTTGGCCACCACTGTGCGGCGTACCGTACTGACCCTGCCCGCAGCCCCGGTCGGGGCGCCGAACCCGCTGCCCGCCCTGCGGCCGCTGGACGAGATGCACTCTCTCGACGAGCGCGCCGGGCAGGAGCTGCCGCGCGAGATGACACGGCAGATCGGATACGAGCCGCTGCGTACCCTGCTGCCGGTGCGGGTGCTCGACGGGTACGGCCGTGAGCGCACGCAGACGGACCTCGACGCGATCGTGATCGAGAACGAACGGCTGCGGGCCACTGTGCTGCCGGGCCTCGGTGGCCGTGTCCACTCGCTGCACCACAAGCCGACCGGGCGTGAACTCCTTTACCGCAACCCGGTGTTCCAGCCCGCGGATTTCGCCCTCAACGGCGCCTGGTTCTCCGGCGGCATCGAGTGGAACATCGGCGCCACCGGCCATACCACGCTCTCCTGCGCCCCGCTGCACGCCGCACTCGTCCCGGCCCCCGACGGCGGTGAGATGGTCCGGCTCTGGGAGTGGGAGCGGCTGCGCGATCTGCCGTTCCAAGTTGATCTGTGGCTGCCTGCCGACTCCGAGTTCCTCCATGTCGGCGTACGGATCCGGAATCCGCACGAACGGCCCGCGCCCGTCTACTGGTGGTCCAACATCGCCGTCGACGAGCACGAGACGACGCGCGTGCTCGCACCCGCCGAGGAAGCCTGGCACTTCGGATACGAGCGCAGCCTGCGCCGGGTTCCGGTGCCGGAATTCGAGGGCGAGGACCGTACGTATCCGCTGCGCAGCGAGTATCCCGCCGACTACTTCTACGAGGTGCCGGCCGAGGCCCGTAAGTGGATCGCCTCGCTCGACGCTGCTGGGAAGGGGCTCGTACAGACCTCGACCGATGCGCTGCGCGGCCGCAAGCTCTTTCTCTGGGGCTCGGGGCGCGGCGGACGCCGATGGCAGGAGTGGCTGACCGAGCCGGGCACGACCGGTTACGCCGAGATCCAGGCCGGACTCGCCCGCACCCAGCTGGAGCACGTACGCCTGGACGGGGGCGGAGAGTTCAGCTGGCTGGAGTCGTACGGACCGCTCGACACCGACCCGGAGACGGTGCACGGCGAGGACTGGGGCGCGGCGCGCGCCGAGGTGGAGGCCCGGCTGTCCGAGGCGCTGCCCCGGGCGGCCGTGGACGCCGCGTACGAGGCATGGCGGCCCTACGCGGACGCCCAGCCGACCGAGTCGCTCGCCACCGGCTCGGGCTGGGGGGCGCTCGAGGTGCTGCGGGAACGGCACAAGCTGCCCGGCACGCCCTTCGAGGAGTCGACACTCGGCGAAGAGCAGGCGCCCTGGCAGGAGTTGCTGAGTACCGGCGTCTTCCCCGAGCCCCGCAGGGTCACCCCGCCAGGACCCTCGCTCGTCGCACCGCACTGGCGCGACATGCTGGAGACCGCCCCGGCCGACCCACTGACCGAGTACCACCTCGGCATTGCCCAGTGGCACGCGGGCGACCTCGCCCAGGCCGTCCGCAGCTGGGAGCGGGGCCTCGGACTCGCGCCGTCCCGCTGGCCGTTGCTGCGCTGTCTGGCCGTTGCCGATTCGGAGGGCGGCAATGTTGTACGGGCCGCCGAGCGCTACGCCGAGGCCTTCGACGACCTCTGCGAGGAGCGCCGCGACGACGGCGAGTCCTGGACGGCGGCGACGGCGGCCCTCGGCCGGGAGGCGATCGCCGCACTGCTCGCCGTCCGCCGTACCGCCGAGGCCCGCGCGGTCTGGTCCCGGCTGCGTCCGGCGGTGCAGCAGCGCGGCCGCTTCCGCCTGATCGAAGCCCAGCTGCTGATCGCCGAGGGCCGTACGGACGAGGCTCGCGCCGTCTTCGAGGCGGGTTTCGAGGTGGCGGACCTGCGCGAGGGCACGGAGATCCTGGAGGAGGTGTGGTCGGCGCTCACCGACGAGCCGCTGTCGGACGCGTACGACTACCGGATGCGACCTCAGCGGCCGCGGCTGAGCTAGCCCGGGTGCGTCGGGTGCGTCGGGTGCGTCGGGTGCGTCGGGTGCGTCGGGTGCGTCGGGGGACGCCGGGGGTGTCGGGAGCCTCGGGCGAGCAGCGACTTCCGAGTCCCTGTCCGCCGGCGACGGGCGGGCGGTGTCAGGCCGGCCTGCCCGGCTCCGGCGACGCTGTGCGCCGATCCGACCGGCATGGGTTCGTCACACCGCTTGACAGTTCCCCCCTGCGCGGTCGACGATCGCAAGGTGAACCTGTCAGACAGCCAGACAGCTGGCGATGTGCCCAGGCGGATCAGCGCGCTCGAAGCGGTGCTGACGCACTTGCGCGGCGCCATCGAGCGGGGCGACTACGCGGTGGGGGAGAAGCTGCCCTCGGAGGCGGAACTCTGCCGGCGCCTGGAAGTGAGCAGGCCCGTACTGCGTGAGGCTCTGCGCGCTCTGCAGACGATGGGGCTCACGGCCTCGCGTACCGGCAAGGGCACCTTCGTCCTCTCCAACGGCCCGGTGGAGGACCCCACCTTCGGCGACTACTCGGCCAGCGACCTCCTCGAGGTCCGCCGACACGTGGAAATCCCGGTGGCCGGGTACGCAGCCCTGCGACGTACCCCCGAAGACCTCGACCACCTCTCTCATCTGCTGGAGCGGATGGAGCAGGAGACCGACACCACCGCCTGGGTGGCGATGGACACGCTCTTCCACCTCGCGGTCGCCCGTGCGGCCCAGAACCCGGTTTTCCGCAGAGTCATCGAGGAGATCCGCGACGCGCTGGCCCGCCAGTCGGCATTCCTCAACGAGCTCGGCGGCCGGCGCGAGCAGTCGAACCGGGAGCACCGGGCGATCGTCGAGGCGCTGCTCGACAGTTCCGAGCACGACGCCGTGGAAGCCATGACGCACCATCTCGCGCGCGTCGAGTCGACGCTGACGACCATCGTGCGGCCGCCACACCAGAGCGGCGCGTACGAGCGTCTTGGGCCCAAAAACCTTGAGCCCAAGAACACCGAGCGCAACAGCAACGAGAACACCGAAAGCTGAGCATGAGCCACACCACCCCGTTCCGCCGCACCCTTTCAGAGCCGCCCGCCGTCCGCACCCCGGCCCACGTCCCGCTCGCCCACGTAGTGCGCGGAGGCGTCGTCGAGGGCGTCCACCACGGCTCCGTCGTCGTGCTGGCCGCGGACGGGAGTGTGGAGTTCAGTGCGGGCGACATCGAGGCCGCCTTCTACCCGCGCTCGGCGCTCAAGCCGCTCCAGGCGGTCGGCCTGCTGCGCGCGGGACTGCCGCCGCTGGACGCCGAGGCGATGGCTCTCACCGCTGCCAGCCACTCCGGTGAGGAACGCCATCTGGCCACGGCCCTGCGCATCCTGCACACCGCCGGGCTGACCGAGGCCGACCTGCGCAATGTCCCCGATCTGCCGTACGGCACGGCGGTGCGCGAGGAGTGGATCAGCCGTGGCCTCGGACCCAGCCGGCTCGCCCAGAACTGCTCGGGCAAGCATGCCGCGATGCTGATGACGGCCCGGGCCCGAGGCTGGCGTCTGGAGAACTACCTCGATCCCGGACATCCGCTGCAGTGGGCGATCGCCGCGACCGTGGAGGAGCTCACCGGGCAGGGCATCGCCCGGGTGACGGTCGACGGATGCGGCGCGCCGCTGTTCTCCGTATCGCTGCACGGCCTCACCCGGGCCGCCGCCCGGCTGGCGACTGCCGCGCCCGACACCCGGGAGGGCCAGGTCGCGCAGGCCATGCGCGAGCACCCGGAGATGGTCTCCGGCAGCGGGCGGGACGTCGCGCGCCTGGTGCGCGCGGTGCCGGGCCTGCTTGCCAAGGACGGGTTCGAGGGCGTGCAGATCGCGGCGCTCCCGGACGGGCGGGCCGTCGGCGTGAAGATATCCGACGGCGCCGACCGCGCCCGGATGCCTGTGACGGCGGCGGCCCTCGCGCTGTGCGGAGTCGACCCGCAGATCCTTGCCGGATTCGCCGAAACGCCGGTCATCGGGGGCGGCGTGGCGGTCGGGAGCCTGCGGGCGGCGGGCGCGCTGGCCGGCCTCTCCGCTCCGGCTGCCTCCTCCGTCGCCTAGGGCCCCAGGGCCCGCGGCACAGAACTCTCACCACCTCACGAAGGAACACCGCCACCATGACTGCCGGCCACCGCCGCGAACACGACCTGCTCGGCGACCGTGACATCCCCGCCGACGCGTACTGGGGAGTCCACACCCTGCGCGCCACGGAGAACTTCCCCATCACCGGTACGGCGATAGCGGCGTACCCGCACCTGATCAACGCACTCGCCGCCGTCAAGGAAGCCGCGGCCCGCGCCAACGAGGACCTCGGGCTGCTCACCTCGGCGAAGGCCGACGCCATCGCCGCCGCCTGCCGGGAGATCCGGGACGATGGCCGGCTGCACGATCAGTTCGTCGTCGACGTGATCCAGGGCGGCGCCGGTACGTCGACCAATATGAACGCCAACGAGGTGATCGCCAACCGGGCGTTGGAGATCCTGGGCCATGGCAAGGGCGACTATGGCCGACTGCATCCGAACGAGGACGTCAACCTCAGCCAGTCGACGAACGACGTCTACCCGACCGCCGTCAAGGTCGCCACGATCATCGCGGTACATGAGCTGCTCGATGCGATGGCGATCCTGCGCGAGGCCTTCGCCGCCAAGTCCGAGGAGTTCCGCGACATCCTCAAGATGGGGCGCACCCAGCTCCAGGACGCGGTGCCGATGACCCTGGGCCAGGAGTTCTCCGCGTACGCGGTGATGCTGGAGGAGGACCAGAGCCGCCTGGCCGAGGCCGTCCTCCTCATCCATGAGATCAACCTCGGCGCGACCGCCATCGGCACCGGCCTCAACGCCCCCACGGGCTACGCCGAAGCCGCCCGCCGACACCTCGCGGCCAACACCGGCCTGCCGTTGGTCACCGCCGCCAACCTCGTCGAGGCCACCCAGGACTGCGGCGCCTTCGTCCATCTGTCCGGCGTGCTCAAGCGCATCGCCGTCAAGCTCTCCAAGAGCTGCAACGATCTGCGTCTGCTGTCCTCCGGCCCGCGCGCGGGTCTCGGGGAGATCAACCTGCCGCCGGTCCAGGCGGGTTCCAGCATCATGCCCGGCAAGGTCAACCCGGTGATCCCCGAGGTCGTCAATCAGGTCGCCTTCGAAGTGATCGGCAACGACGTCACCATCACCATGGCCGCCGAGGCGGGGCAGCTGCAGCTCAACGCCTTCGAACCGATCATCCTGCATTCGCTGTCGGAGAGCATCACCCACCTGCGGGCGGCCTGCCTCACCCTCGCCGAACGCTGTGTATCCGGCATCACCGCCAATACCGAGACGCTGCGCGCGACCGTGGAGAACTCCATCGGGCTCGTCACTGCCCTCAACCCGCACATCGGCTACACCGCGGCCACCGTTATCGCCAAGGAGGCCCTCGCCACAGGGCGCGGCGTCGCCGAACTGGTGCTGGAGCGAGGGCTGCTCCCGGCCGACCGGCTCGCCGCTCTGCTGCGCCCGGAAGAGCTCGCGGGCACGGGCACTCCGGCAACCGGCAACGGATCGGCGGTCTCTCGGAGCTGAGGTGGCGGCCGGGCCTCTCGGAGCGAGGTTGCGCGCCCGGTTCTTCGGCCGCTCATTCGGCAGCCTTCCTGTCGACGTATTCGAAGACCGATCCGTCGGGGTGGACGGCGATCAGATTGCGGCCCACCGGCGTCGGCACGGGGCCCGCGATGATCCGTGCGCCCACCTCGGTGAGCGTGGCGTACGCGTCGTCCACGTCCTTCACCGCGATGGTCGCCGTCACCTTGCGCAGCACCTCCAGCTCCGACTCCGGGCCGCTCATCAGCAGGAAGCAGCCGACCGCGGCGACCGAGACCCCGGCGCGCTCGAAGCGCAGCGGTGTGGCACCGGTGAGGCGTTGGTAGAAGGCGACCGCGGCCTCCAGGTCGTCGACGCAGATGCGGAGCGTGGTTCCGAGGATCTCCATACGGGCGAGCGTAGTTCGCGGTGACGGGACGCGAAATCGATTGCCCGATTGTGGGCGGGATGCGCAGGCCCAGGTGCACGTCCAGGTCCAGGTCCAGGCCCAGGCGGCCCAGGCCCAGGCATGCGCGCCCCTGCCGGCCGGTGCTGCCGCGCCAACTCCGAGCCGCGCCCGGGCCTGATCGGCCTTCCGACCAGCGGCACTTCCTCCGCGCCGGACGTCAGGCCCGGCAGAGTACTTCGCCGTGCGGGACCATGAACCAGGCGTCGTCCTCGCCGCCCCACTCCCGCCACGCGCCGGCGATCGCGGCCAGCTGCTCCGCAGTGGCATGGCCGCCGTCGACCGCGAGCTTCGCGTACACCGACGCGGTCGTACGGTCCGCCCACAGTCCGCTCCACCAGGCGCGCTCCTCGGGTGTGGCGAAACACCACGTGGCGGCCGTTGCGGTGATGTCGGTGAAGCCCGCGGCGCGTGCCCAGGACAGCAGTCTGCGACCGGCGTCCGGCTCACCGCCGTTGGCGCGTGCCACCCGCTGGTACAGGCTCTGCCACCCGTCCAGGGCCGGGACTTCGGGGAACCAGGTGAAGGCGCCGTAGTCGCTGTCGCGTGCCGCGACGATGCCGCCGGGCCGGCAGACCCGCCGCATCTCCCGCAGCGCCCGCACCGGATCGCCGACGTGCTGCAGCACCTGGTGGGCGTGGACGACATCGAAGGAGTCGTCGGGGAAGTCCAGTGCGTGGACATCGGCGACCGCGAAGCGCACCTGGGCGAGGCCGCGTCCGACGGCGGTCTCACGTGCCTGGTGCAGTACCTCCTCGGCGGCGTCGACCGCCGTCACCCGCCCCGGCGCGACCAGCTCGGCCAGATCGGCGGTGATGGTGCCGGGTCCGCAGCCCACGTCCAACAGATCCAGGCCCGGGCGGAGTTCACCGATGAGATACGCCGCGGAGTTGGCGGCGGTCCGCCAGCGGTGCGAGCGCAGCACCGACTCGTGGTGCCCATGGGTGTAGACGGCGGTCTCCTTCGACATGGCCGAACTCCTTCTCCTGAGGCGAGTACGGCCACGGTACGCCGTTGTTCCGCATGGCGAGACCCGTATCTTGCTATATGGACAGCCTGGCAACGGCCGGAGCCATCAAGGACCGCTTCGGCCTCGTCGACATCGCCGTGCTCCTCCCCGGCGGCGCACGCACCCCGCTGCCCGGCGACGCCTGTCTGACGCTGCCCAGCGCGAACGCTGCGGGGGCGACAGCAATTCTCGGGGCGTGCCGGCGCGGGACCTCCCCCGTCAGAGCAGGGCCTGCGGACGGTAGACCGTGAGCACTTGAACGGCCTTGTCCACCAGCAACTCACTCGGGGCTTCGGTCACTTCACCGTCATACGCCATCGGGGTCCCCGGTGCCAGCCCGTCGATCCGCAGCTGCCGCAACTGCTGCGCCGCGTGCACCGGCGAGCGGCTCAGCGGCCCTGCGAGAGCCGCGGCCAACAGCCGCAGCCCCGGCCACCTGCCGCCGTGCACCACCCGGACATCCAGCAGGCCGTCCGCCAGATCCTGGCGATGGCCGGGCGTCGGCCCCACCCGCTGGTAGATGCCGTTCCCGGCGAACAGCAGCCACATGGGGCGGCGTCGGCCCTGGACCCTGGCCTCCAGCGGGTGTTCGCCGCGCAGCACCAGCGCCGCCGCCAGTACACCGGCCGGCCAGCCGCCGATGCGCGGCGACCAGCGGTCGCGGATCCGCACCAGCTCCGGATAGACGCCCAGGCTGAAGGTGTTGAGGAAGAAGCCCGGCTTCTTGTCGTCTGCCGGTCCCGGTGTGAAGCGCCCCAGATCGACCCGGACGGCCTCGCCGCCGACGAGGGCCCGGCAGGTGTCATCGACCGACTCGATGCCCAGGTCGTACGCGAAGTGGTTGAACGTGCCGCCGGGGAAGACGGCGAGCGGGATGCCGTGCGCGACGGCGACGGCAGCCGCCCGGTTGATCGTTCCGTCACCGCCGAGGATGCCCAGCGCCCGGCCGCGGGCCGCCGCCTTCTCCAGCTCCGCCGACAGCTCGTCCGGAGCGCACTCCACCACCTCCGCGAGCGGCAGCGCCCGACGCACCAGAGCGGCGGAGTCCGCCGTGCCCGCCTGCCGGTTGACCACGACCACGAGCTCCTGGCCGCCGGGCAGGGCGGGCGCTGAGGTATGCGGACGGCCCGGCGCGGGCAGCTGCGACCTGGTCGGCACGACCCCGCGTACCGCGAACGCCGCGCCCACGCCCAGCGCCGCGCCCACCAGCACATCGCTCGGATGGTGCACGCCCGTGTAGACGCGCGAGAAGGCGACCGAGGCGGCCACCGGTGCGACGATCGCACCCCAGGTCTTCGACTCCAGCGCGACACCGGTCGCGAAAGCCGCCGCCGACGCGGCGTGCCCGGAAGGGAAGGACGATGTGAACGGCTGCCGCTTCAGTCGCCGTATCACCGGCACCGTGTCGAGCAGCGGCCGCGCCCTGCGCACCGAGCGCTTGCCAATGGTGTTGATGGTGGCGGAGGCGAGTGCGAGGGACGCGACACCGCGTGCGGCGGCCCGGCGCGAGCGCACCCCGCGCCCCAGTGCCACCATCCCGGCGGCCATGCCGAACCACAGCAGCCCGTGGTTGGCGCTGCGGCTCAGCCGCGGCAGCACCGGCTCGGCGCCGGGCCATCGCCGGGCGGCGACGGTGTGCAGGATCTGTCGGTCCCAGCCACTGAGCAGCGCCGAGACCCGTGCGCGGACCTGCGGATTTCCGTGTGCGTAAGCGTCTGACATGCATCGCGGGTACCCCGTGCACCCGGCCGCCACTCGGGGCGGGGACCAAACGGGGACCTTCGGCCGCGGCAGTGCCCGGGCCGGGGGAGAAGGGGCTGCCTCCGCCCGCCGTTCGCGAACCCCGCCGCTCCCGCGCGGCGGGCTCACCCAAACCTCCGTATAAAGGGCTCGTGGGCCGGGCGGAGGTTCCGGGATCCGAGCAGCGGAGGTGACGGCATGCAGCGGACCGCTCCGGAAGGCCGCGGCCCCGTCCGTTACGGTCCGCCCGCGCCCGAGCCGGGACTGCCCGTGCTGCCCGAGCTCGCCACCGTGCTCGCGTCCGCCGCGGGCCGTGCCCACGGTGAGCCGCCCGGCGGCGGTTTCGAGCTGCGCGAGGCTGCCTGCGGCTACTGGTGGCGGCGTGGTCTGCGCAGCCGGCCCGACGAGGTGGCCGCCGCGTCCGGCCCGCAGCCGCTGCTGTTCGCACTGATCGGTGCGTACGGCGGAGATGTGCTGATGCCCCGTCCGTGCCCCGCCTGGTGGACTCCGCAGGCGCGGCTGTTGGGACGGCCCGCCTACCATGTGCCGACCCCGGCGGAGTGCGGTGGTGTGCCGGATCCGTTCGCGCTCCTCGAGACCGTACGCAGAGTGCGCGCCGAGGGCGGTGTGCCCCGGCTGCTGCTGCTCTCCGTCGTCGACGACCCCACCGCGACCGTCGCGCCGCCCGAGACCGTGAGCGAGGCCTGTGAGGCCGCGGTCGGCGAGGGGCTGCACATCATCAGCGACGAGACCTGGCGGGACACGCTGCACCGGCCGCAGGAGACGGTGCTGCTCAGCCCGGCCGAGATGTTCCCCGAGGACGTGACCGTCATCAGTGATCTGGCCGGCGCGCTCACCCCCGCCTCCTGGCCGGTCGCCGTCGCCCGGTTCCCGTCCACCGAGCGAGGGACCGTCCGCCGGGCGAGGACGCTCGACATCCTCACCGCCCTCGGCGCGGTGGTGTCGGCACCCGTCGCGGCCGCCGCCGCCCACGCACTCGGCGAGCCCGGAGCGGTCACGGCCAGGACGGATCAGGCCGCCGAGCTGCACGCGCGTGTGGCGGCCGCGGCGCACCACGCGGTGCTCGCCGCCGGCGCGCTGGCCCGACCGCCGCAGGCGGGCCGCCATCTGTATGCCGACCTCGGACCGCTGCGCGCCCGTCTCGCCGAACGGGGCGTGAGCGACTCCATGGAGCTCGAGGAGTATCTGACCGACCGCCTCGGGACCCCCGTGCCCGGCGGCCACCGATTCGGCGACGAGCTGGGCGCGCTGCGCGTACGGCTGGCCACCGGGCCGTTGCTGGGAGCGACTCCCGAGCAGCGCCTGGAATCCCTCACCTCTCCGGCACCTCTGGAATTGCCGCATATGGCCGAGGCGTTGAGGATTTTTGGAACGGCCTTCGACGAACTGCGTTGAACGGAGCCCCGGATGGCGGAACAGACGGAGCAGGCGGAGCACTCGGGACAGGCAGGCCAGACAGGGCACGCAGGGCAAGCGGGTACGGCAGGTGCGGCGGGTACGGCAGGTACAGAAGAAGCTGCGGGTACAGAGGAAGCGGCGGGCGTGGCCGGAGTGCCGGGTGCGGCGGGACGCACCGCAGCCGCGCGCCCCTCCCATGGCACCGCCGGAGGTGTACGGCCCCGCCCCCTCACCCGCCCCCTCGGCGAGATCCGCCACTGGCCCCGATCCTTCGCCGACCGCCTCACCGCTCCGCTCCCCGGCGTACGCGCCATGGCCCGCCTGGCCAGGGAGGGCGCCGTACGCCCCGGCCCCGACGGGCTCCAGGACATTCCGCTGCTGCCGTTCGCGCCGGAACCGCTGCCCGCAGTGGACACCGCGACCGTCGCCGTCACCTGGGCGGGACACGCCAGTTGGGTGCTGAGCATCGGCGGGCTCACCGTGCTCACCGACCCCGTCTGGTCGCGCCGGATCCTCGGCACTCCGGTCCGGATCACGCCCATCGGGGTGCGCTGGGAGGATGTGCCCCCCGTCGACGCCGTGGTCATCAGCCACAACCACTTCGACCATCTGGACGCCCCCACCCTGAAAAGACTTCCGCGCCGCACCCCGCTCTTCGTCCCGGCCGGCCTCGGGCGCTGGTTCCGGCGCCGCCGCTTCACCCGGGTGACGGAACTCGACTGGTGGGAGGGCGCGGAGTTCAAGGGTGTCCGCTTCGACTTCGTACCGGCCCACCACTGGTCCAAGCGCACCCTCACCGACACCTGCCGCTCCCTGTGGGGCGGCTGGGTGCTGGCGGACCAGCACGGTCAGTCGGTGTACTTCGCGGGCGACACCGGCTACGGCCACTGGTTCAAGGAGATCGGCCTCCGTCACCCGGACCTCGATCTGGCGCTGCTGCCGATCGGCGCCTACGACCCGCGCTGGTGGCTCAGTGACGTACACACCGATCCGGAGGAGGCCGTGCGCGCGTTCGAGGACCTCGGCGCGCGGAACATGGCACCGATGCACTGGGCGACGTTTGTGCTCTCCGCGGAGCCGGTGCTTGAGCCGCTCACCCGAGTGCGGGCTGCCTGGGAACGCACCGGCCGGCCGCGCGGACAGCTGTGGGACCTGCCGGTCGGCGGCTCACGCGTGCTGACCGGATGAGCCGGGTGAATCATGGCCGGGTGAATCATGGCCGGGTGAATCGGATGGGCCCGGTGAATTCCGGCCCGGTGAATCGGACGAGCCGGATGAGCCGGATGAGCCGGACGAGCCGGACGAGCCGGACGAGCCGGACCGCCGCGCCCGCCGCACCCAGCGCCACAGCGCCGGCGCCCCGCTGATCGCCACCGTCAGCGCCACCGCGACGACCACGCCCTTCCACGGCTCGTCGAAGAGCGAAGCGCCCAGGATCCCGATCAGCTGATACGTCGCCGCCCAGGCGAGACACGCAGGGATGTCCCCGCGCACGAACCGGCGCAGCGGCATCCCGCTGAGCAGACACGCCAGCATCACCGGTATCCGCCCTGCGGGCACCAGCCGGGAGAGCACCAGCACCATCACCCCGTGCTCGTCCAGCTTGCGCTGCGCCTGCTCGATACGGTCGGGCGCGGCCCGGTCGCGCAGCGCCGCCAGCCAGCGCGAACCGTTCCTGGACCGGGTCCCGCGCTGCCCGAGCCAGTACAGCCCGACATCCCCGAGGAACGCGGCGGACGACGCCACCAGGAAGACGAACAGCAGCGAGAACGGAGTCGTCTGATGGAAGGCCACCACCGCGGCCGAACTCACCACCGCTCCCGTCGGCACCACCGGCACCAGCGCACCCAGCGCCACCAGCAGAAACAGCGACGGATAGCCGACTGCCTGCTGCGTCGACTCCGGTGGCAGCCTCCCCACCACCTCCGAGAGCTGCCCGAGGGTCCGCGACAACTCCGAACTCACCGGGCGGCCTCCGGTCTGACCCGCTCGCCGTGCCCCAGCAGATGCACCGCCACCTGCGGAGCCAGCCGCGCCGCTCTCCGTACGAACTCCTCGCCCGGCGCGTAAAATTCATGAGGCCGGATCCCGTCCATCCCGATCGGCCAGTAGGTGCCGAAGTGCACCGGCACGGCCGCGCGCGGTGCGAGTGCGGCGAGCGCCTGCGCGGCCCGGACCGCGTCCAGATGCCCACGCCCGAGATACGGCCCCCAGCCGCCGACCGGCAGCAGCGCCACATCGACCGGGCCGACCTCCTCGGCCATCGAGTCGAAGAGCCCGGTGTCCCCGGCGAAGTACGTACGCGTCTCACCGCTGATCACATAGCCGAGCGCGGGCGAACGGTGCGGCCCCAGCGGCAGCCGCCGCCCGTCGTGCAGCGCGGGCACGGCCCGCACCCGCAGCTCGTCGACGCTGACCTCGTCGCCCGGCGCCACCTCCGTGACCCGTAGCCCGGCCGCGCTCGTCAGCCGCTTCAGCCCGGGCACGGAGCGGCGCGCACCGCTCGGCAGCAGCAGCCGGGTACCGGGCGCGAGCCGGGCGAGCGACGGCAGATGGAGATGGTCGGCGTGCAGATGGGAGACGAGGACCGCCTCGGCGACCGCGGCCTCGGCCGGCGGCAGCTCACCGCGCCTTCGGCGCAAATGCGCGAGCCGTCGCACGAACAGCGGGTCGGTCAGCACCCGGACCCCGGAGTCCTCGATCGTGCAGGTGGCATGACCCCACCAGGTGACCTCCACCGGCACGCAGCACCTCCTCGTTCCCGCTCCCTGCTCCCTCTCCCCGTTCCCGTACGAGCCTAGGGCGTCCTGCGGGCTGAGCGCGCCGGTGCGCGCCTCCTCGGGCGGGGACGATCGGAGTAGGGTCGGCGGGACAGCGAGCACAGGGGGACGATGGACGGCGTACGAGTGGCGGCGATCGCCAGCCTGACCCCTCTCGAGGAGCTGGACCGCGACCCTTTCCTGGTCGACACCCGCAGTCAGCACGCGATGTGCGCCCGCTGGGCGGCCGACAAGGGCTATATCGTCACCTGTCACCTGCTCTTCTACGGTCTGCGGCCCGACCACAGCGGACTCTGGTCCGATGTCGAGGCGGGCCAGGTGGACCTCTTCGTCGCCCCCAACGAGCGAGTGCTGTCACGGGCGTTGACGTCGGTGCCCGACTTCTTCGCCGAATGCGGGCGCAGAGGCGTACGGCTGGAGACCGCGGGCCTGGACGAGCCCGCCTACGACGCGGCGATGAAGGCCAATGTCCACCGCAGGCTCTCGATGCCGACGGCCGGTTACGACGGCTGCTGACCGCGACTCCCGTTCGCCCGACCGCCCTGCCCACGGCCCGGCGGCCGCTCCACCGGATCGCCACGCGCCGCTGTGCCACGCTGGAGATCTGCTCCACGGGTGAGGTGAAGACGGCGTGGTCGAAGGGCGATGGCGTACGGCGGGCAGAGCCCTGCTGCGCGTGATCGTGGTGTGGGCGGTGTCCACGCTGACGATGCTCGCGCTCGCCGGGCTGCTGCCCGACTTCCAGCTCCAGTCCGACGACGGTGACAGCATCACCAGGACCGCGGTCACCGCCGCCTGGGGCGCGGGGGCCTTCGGTCTGCTGACCGCGCTGGTCTGGCCGGTCGTCGTACGGGCGCTGCTGCTCGTATCCGCCCTGGTACTCGGCCTGTTGGTCTTTTTCCTCAACGGTTCACTGCTGCTGATCGCCCTCTGGCTGATCCCCGACGGACGCGGCGCGGCCGACCTGGATACCGCCGTGGTCGTCGCCGCTGTGATGTCCGCCGTCGCATCGGCGACCTCCACCGCGCTCGCCGTCCGGGACGACGACGCCTACCGCCGCAGGCTCTCCCGGCTCGCCGACCGCCGTCGGCGACGGCGCGGCGTGGACGGTGGCCGCGCGGGTACCCCCGGCACGGTTTTCCTGCAGCTCGACGGCGTCGGGCACGAGGTACTGCGACGCGCGGCCAAGGACGGTGTGATGCCAACCGTCGCCGCCTGGATGGACGAGAGCCACCGGCTCACGCCCTGGCGCACCGACTGGTCCAGCCAGACCGGCGCCAGCCAGCTCGGTATCCTGCACGGCTCCAACCACGATGTGCCCGCCTTCCGCTGGTACGAGAAGGACAGCGGCCGGGTCCTGGTCTGCAACCGGCCCGCGAGCGCCGCCGAACTGCAGCGCCGCGCCATCCAGCGCACCGGCGAAGGGGGGCTGCTCACCGTCGACGGCGCCAGCCGCGGCAATCTCTTCAGCGGCGGAGCCGAACAGGTCGCCCTCGTTCTGTCGGTGGCCGCCAGGCGCGGCCGGGCCACCCGTTCCCGGGCCGGCTACTTCGCATACTTCTCCGATCCCGCCAACGCCGTCCGTACTGCCATGTCCTTCGTCGCCGAAGTCGCCCGCGAGATCGGCCAGTCGACGCCGGCGCGGCTGCGCGGCGACCGGCCGCGGATCAAACGGGGCGGGCTCTACCCCCTCATCCGGGCGTTCGCGACCGTTGTCGAGCGGGATGTGGTGGTGGCCGCGGTGATAGGGGACATGCTCGCCGGACGTAACGCCGTCTACGCCGACCTCGTCGCCTACGACGAAGTGGCACACCACTCCGGACCGCACAGCCGGGACGCTTCGATGGTGCTCGAGCGCCTCGACCGTTCGCTCGCGATGATCGCCAAGGTCGCCGAGCACACGCCGCGCGGCTACCGGATCGTGTTGCTGTCCGACCACGGCCAGAGCCCGGGCGAGACCTTCGAGGGCGCGTACGGACTCTCCCTCAAGGACCTGGTGCGGGCCGGGTGCGGACTGCCGGTCTCGCGTCGGGCGGAACGCTCCAAGCGCGGCGCTGAGGCGCGCGACGCCGCCGGTGACGCCCTGCGCAGCGCGCTCCACCGGCGGGTGGCGGAGGAAGCCGACGAACATCCGGCGCCCGGCCCGGATCCGATCGTGCTGGCCTCCGGGAATCTCGCGTTGATTTCCTTCCCCGATACGGCGGAACGCCTCAGCCGCGAGCAGATCGAGCACCGCCATCCCGCACTGCTCAGTACGCTCGCCAACCATCCCGGCATCGGGTTCCTGCTGGTACGCAGCGAGGAGCACGGCTCAGTGGTGCTGGGCCCCGGCGGTGTGGAGGTGCCGGTCACCGAGCTGGCGGACAGCGGTCCGCTGGCCGTCTTCGGCAGGGGCGCGGCCGACGCCGTACGCCGCAGCGACTCCTTCCCGCATGTCGCCGACATCATGGTCAACTCGATGCACGACCCGGAGGCGGGCACGGTGCACGCCTTCGAGGAGCAGATCGGCTCGCACGGCGGGCTCGGCGGTGAACAGGCCCAGCCCTTCCTGCTGTCGCCGGTCGATCTGTCGGCGCCTGTCGCGGACGGCGCGGAACTGGTCGGCGCGGAACGGGTGCACCGGGTACTGAGGCGCTGGCTGCGCGAGTGCGCGGGACCGCAGGTGCCGATCGGTCCTGCCGAGGCTTCCCCGCCGGACCGAGCAGCCTGAGCCGGGGGGCGGGTGGACCAGGAGGTCCGGGGAGCAGGAGGACCAGGGGGTTTTCCTTCCGTGGGGCCAGGTGTCCCGGATACGTTGAGGCGACGGAAGATCCGGCGGACCAGGGAGTGCCTTTTGCGTGCTGTGATGTTCGAAGAGTTCGGCAAGCCGCTCGAGGTACGGGAGGTTCCCGACCCCGTACCGCCCCACGACGGCGCGGTCATCCGGGTCGAGGCGACGGGTCTCTGCCGCAGCGACTGGCACGGCTGGATGGGCCACGACTCCGACGTCACCCTCCCGCACGTACCCGGTCATGAACTGGCCGGCGTGATCGAGTCGGTCGGCGCGGACGTCGTCAACTGGCGGCCCGGCGACCGGGTCACGATGCCCTTCATCTGCGCCTGCGGCCGATGCGCCGCCTGCGCGCGCGGCGCCCAGCAGGTGTGCGAGCGCCAGGAGCAGCCCGGATTCACCCACTGGGGTTCCTTCGCCGAGTACGTCCCGGTGCACCACGCCGACACCAACCTGGTGGCCCTTCCCGACACGATGTCGTTCGTCACGGCCGCGAGCCTGGGCTGCCGGTTCGCCACCGCCTTCCGCGCCGTGGTCGGGCAGGGCAGAGTGCGGCCGGGGGAGTGGGTTGCGGTGCACGGCTGCGGCGGGGTGGGCCTTTCCGCGGTGATGATCGCCGCGGCGTGCGGGGCCGGAGTCGTCGCCGTCGATGTCTCGCCCGGAGCGCTGGAGCTGGCCAGGACGTTCGGCGCGACCGTGTGCGTGGACGCCTCCACGCTGACCGGTAGCGTCGCCGATGCGGTCCACGAGGCGACCCGCGGCGGCGCCCATCTCTCGCTCGACGCCCTGGGCGCGCCGGTGACCTGCGTGAACTCTGTACAGAGCCTGCGCCGCCAGGGCCGGCATGTGCAGGTCGGACTGCTGCCCGACGGTGTCCACCTGCCGATGGACCGGGTCGTTCCGCTGGAGCTGGAGATCCTCGGCAGCCATGGCATGGCCGCGCATGCCTACCCGGAAATGATGGCGATGGTTGCCTCCGGCGCACTGCGACCGGATCTGCTGGTGACAACGGAGATCGGCCTCGACGACGTACCGGCGGCGCTCGTTGCCCTGGGCGGCGCGTCCGGAACGGGCGTCACGGTGATCACGCCGCACGCCTCCGTGAATTCGGCGTAATACGCGTACCCCGGTAGAGCGGATCTCGCGCCTGCCGGGGAAGAACGGGGCGGTTCCTGGGAAGTGGAGGCATGTCCAGGAGGTCGTGCCTCATGCAGCAGCCCACGCCCGTTGCCGCGTCCCGCCGTGCCGCCCTGCTGCTGATGCTGTTCCTGGCCCTGCTGAGCGTGATCCAGTCCTCCGCCGCTCCGGCCGGGGCCATGGAGACCGTGGCCTCGGCGCCTGCCGAGCCCGTGGGAGAGAGCCACCAGGACGAGGCCGACACGGAACAGCCGGCGCCGGGCCGCCGGGCCTTCCGCCCGGTGTCGCCGGCCCCGCCGGAGACCCGGCTCCGGCAGCGTCCGGGCACCGCCGGCCCCGCCCCGTACCGTCCCCGCACACGCCAGTCGACAAAACCGCCGCTTCCTCCGCGCACCGAGCGTTGTGTGGTCCTGCGCTGCTGACGAGCCCGGTCTTCGCCGAGCCCCCATCAGCCACAGCACACCGTGAGGTGCACAGCCATGCCCATCGACCCCTTCGCAGCACTCAACGCCATGCTCCGCGCCGAAGCCGCCCGCTCCGCCGAACCGGAGGAGCACGGACGCTCCGCCAAGACCGAGCCCGACGATCCCGAGGCCCCGTTCGACGCCGGCCGCCCGTCGGCCGACGCCGACGGCGCTGTCTGACGCCTCTGCCCACGAGCTCACACGTCAACAGGTCGGCTGCCGAGTGGGATCGGCGGCCGACCCGTTGGTCTGGAGGCGTGAAAAATAGTAGCCATGTACATAGTATCTATGTACTGTATTACTCATGAGTGATGCTGCATCCGAAAGCCCGACGCCCGGCTTCCTGGTCTGGCGCCTGTCGATGAAATGGCGGGTGGCCGTCGACCGGGCCGTCGCGCCGCTGGGTCTGACGCACGCGCAGTACTCACTGCTGGCGTCACTGCTCGGCATGCAGCGGTCCGGGCTGCGGCCCAGTCAGCGCCAACTCGCCGACCACACCGGCCTCGAAGCGCTCTATGTCTCCAAACTGGCCCGCACCCTGGAGGCCGCCGGCCTCATCGAGCGCGCCCCGGACCCCGCCGACACTCGGGCGGTCCGGTTGTCGCTCACCACCCATGGGCGCGAGGTCACCCGACGCGCCATCACCGTCGTCCACCAGCTCCTCGACCAACTCATGGCGCCCCTGGGCGGGCTGGACGGCCGGCGGGCCGAAGTCTTCTCCCGTGAACTCGCGACCCTGCTCGACACACCACTCGACTTCCCGACCGAGGAGTAACCATGTCCACCGCCCCGACCCTCAACGGCCAGGTCATAGGCCAGGCCCACTACGCCACCCGGGCCGTCCTGGAACGCCTGGTGGCCGGCACCGGCGCCACGTTCCACCAGGTGGTGGCGCTCAACGCCACCGCGGACAGCGGCGCGGCCATGGACCGCGACCGGCTCGTCCTCCGGATGACAAGCACCTTGAAGATCGACGAATCGACGGCGCTGGCGGCGATCGCCGACCTGACGGCCTCGAAGCTGGTGGAGACGCTGCCGGGCGACGAGTCCCGTATCCGGCTCACGGACGCGGGCCGGGCACTGCAGGACCGGATCAGCATCGCCACCGCCGGAATCACCGAGCGGCTGTACGGCGACCTCCCGGCCGAAGACCTGGCGGCGGCGAGCCGCGTACTGACCGCTGTCACCGCCCGGGCCAACGCCGAACTGGACAGCGCCCAGCCTCCGTCGGCCTGACCCCCGCTCTCGCCGGCAACGCACCCGGTCAGGAAACCAGGAGCGCGCGCCCGATCTGAGCCCCGCCGCACCAGCGCGCGCCCTTGGCAGCGGATGCGGCCAGTCGCATGCTGGAGCCGCAGCGGCGGTTGGCTGGGGGAGGGGCCTCACTGTGCAGCCACAGGATCAAACTCGCAAGATCGGTACAAGTCTGGTGACGTTCTGGTATCCAATGATTCTCGTGTGTGCGCTCTCCGTGATCATGATGTGGGAGATCGTCCGTACAAATTTGACGAGCTCGAGGGGATCGGGGGTCTGGGACTTCACGATCCTGGATCGCCAATCTGCCGCGAACTTATTGGCTGTGGCAATGGGTCTCACTTTCGCCCGTGCTCAATACGCCCGTGCAGTGCGCCCATTGATCGGGTGGAGCGCGACACCCAGGGAGAACGACTACGGGATGACCAGCCGTCATATCTGGTACGTCGAGATGGCCAATGGCGGCACACACAACGTGGCGGTCAATGAAGTTCACTACCGGTTGGGCTACCGAAACGCAACACAGAGTCAATGGGTGGGCCACTACACGGCTGTTCAGCTTCTTGAGAACCATGGCCTCCAGATCGGCACGGACTTCGATCTCAACACCATTGGGCAAGGCGCTGTGCTGGGTTCCGTGTACATCGGACGCTTCTCGGAGAAGGCCACCAGGGAGATAGGGGACATCGAGCTCCGAGTGAGGGTCACCGACGCCGTTGGGGACCGTCATGAGCGCACGCTGCACTGCCTGCGCGGTGCAGAGACGGAGCTGCGCAGCGCGTCCGCAAGTGGATAGGTTCATGGCCCCGGGTGACGGGGAGGGCGAAAGAGCATACCCAACGTAAGGTGCCGACGCCCGCGGTGGGCGGCTCCGGGCTGTTTCCCTCCGTACACTGCGTGTCAGCATCGACCAGCAGCCGCCCCACGCGGTACCGGAGCGGCGGGAATGAGGAGCGTTGCCCACAACCTCTACCAGCACCCAAGTCTCTGAGTCCCAGCTCGCTCATCAGCTGAACGAACTGGGGGTCCAGCGTGGCGGCACCCTGATGGTCCACGCAGCCCTGAGCGCCGTCGGAAGAGTGAACGGTGGTCCGGCAACGGTTCTCCGCGCGCTGCGCCGCGTGCTCGGGCCTGACGGCACGGTTGTGGTTCCGACGTTCACATCCGACAACTCTGATTCGTCGAGTGCCCACTTGGAACGCGTCCGTGGACTCAGCGAAGAAGCCCGGGCGGCCGTGCGGGACAGCCTGCCGCCCTTCGATCCGGCGAGTACACCGTCAACAGGAATGGGGATCCTTGCCGAGACGGTCCGACGGCACCCGGACTCCTTGCGCAGTGCACACCCACAAACCTCATTCGCCGCGCTGGGGCCCAAGGCTGAGGACGTCATCGCCGATCATCGCCCCGACTGCCATCTGGGAGAGGATTCGCCACTCGCCCGACTGTACGAAATGAGGGCGGAAATCCTGCTGATGGGCGTTGGATTTGACCGGTGCACCGCCTTCCATCTCGGTGAGTACCGCGTCACTTCTCCCCCGCGCCGCACCTACCGGTGTGTGATCCGCGTGGACGGCCAACGTCAGTGGTGGGCGTACGACGATGTCGCCTTGGACGACAGCGACTTCGGCGCACTGGGAGAACAGTTCGAACGCGCGGAGATCCCCGGTGCCGTGCGCAGCAGCAGCGTGGGCGCGGCCACATGCAGACTCGTGCAGTTCGTCGACGCCGTCGAATACGCCAAGAGGTGGTTTCCTGACCACCGGCCCATCGCTTGAAGCGACGCCTGAACACGCCTCCCGAGCGCGCCCGCACGGGGGCATTACCTCTCGCGTAATACCGAGCCTTGATCAATAGTGGAGACGGTCAACTTCGCAGCCTTGCATGCCAGTGGGGGTGCTTGGTGACGGGCTTTCAACGTCCGTGGTGGACCGCTGAGTGTCGCGGTGTGTGGCTCCCCTCTTGGCTCCCCGGCGTACTCGCTTTGCAGGTCTGTACGCGCTGGTCAGAGCGTGATCCGAGGGCATTCACCGGCGTTCATTCCCGTACGGGTACCTCGTGTACCGGTCATGCCTGAACGCGCCTGGACAAGCGTGTACGGCGATGAACGAGACTGAAAATGAGACGGCGGTTCCCCTGGAGCCTCAAGAACGATAGTGCGTGCCGACCAGTCGTCGGAGAAGGCCGGGCTGATCTATCAGCACTCGGACCGCCGACGCCAGCATGAGTTCGTGTGCGGACTGGCCGAGCTGGTGTGCACCGAACGGTGAGATTGCTGTGAGGCGGTGGGAATTGAACCCGCGACCTCTTCGTCCCGAATAATGTGCGGAAAGATCGCTGGCCAGGACCACTTGACTCCTGTGCAGGTCAGGGCGTTGGTGCGAGTTGGTTCCCATGGGTGGCGATCCGGACGGCTTTCTTGATCCACTCCCCAGGGCTGACCCGTCAGGACGACGCAGGTGGAGACGCATAGAAGGGCCCCATCGCGAACTGTGAGGCCCTTCGACATCGTGCCCGGCGAGGCGCTGGCGGAGGACATGAGACTCCAACTCGTGAGGAGTTGCCCCCACACGCTTTCCAACTGTGTTGGTGGGGTGCTGGGTCGATTCCGGGGGTCGTTCGCCCGCGTTCATGGACGGCTGGTCTGTGGGTAGGAGCGGGCTCTGGGTCTCGTCTGAACAGCAGTGAACGGCCATGAATGAGAAGGAAGCCGAGACGGCGGCGACCGGCTGGGGGACACGGATCCTTCGAATCACCCGCACCGATGTGTGGTCTGAGTCACACTAGGGTGCCCAGTTGGAGCAGGGAGGGTCATGAGCAGCTCGCACATCAACGCGCCCATTCGGGCCCAGGTACGCGAATACGCAGCACAAGGTCATCTGGGTCGTGGTGGTTGTGCTGTCGGCTGGCCTTCTTGCACCGCCGCTGTTCTTCATCGCGGCCAAGAAGCGTGTCGTCAGCATGGCGATGCCGGCGGCCTACGCAGCCATCATCTATGGATCGGTCTTCCCGGGTTCACTCCTCGGCAGGCAATCCGAAGAACTGGGTGGGCGGTGCCCTTGCTATCACGATGATTATCGCTGCTATGCGCGGCCATCCTCGACGTGGATTGGAAGCCTGGCCGGTAACCGCCGAGAGGCCAGCGGGAGTCGATCCGGCATGACCGGATCGACTCCCGTGCGACAACCTTCTGATCCGTAGCTCTACGGAGATCTGTCAACGGGGGTTATGGAGGCCGTCGTTCGACTCCTCAGAGCTGTTGTGGGTCATGGTCGGTTGCTGTGCTTGCTGTACAGCACCGCGAGCGACCATCGCTTCAGACGGGCCGAGGCACAATGCACACCCCCCGGGTAGGCGTACCCATCTTGTTTGAAGCCAGGGACCTCCCACTTGAGGTCCACCCGCTGTCCGGGTGGCAGCGTGCGGCACCCGGCCATCTGGATGTCAGAGTAGTGGCCACAGCACCCGCCGGGAGTCTTTTAGACGTGTACTTGAAGTGAATGAGGTGGACACCTGTGGCAGACCCGCGCGAAGCCGTGGCAGTTACATGGAACAATGCCAAACAAGCGGCACTGTATTTCGACCACGTACTACCCTGCGCGGATTATCAAGAGGTTCCCGCCGATTTACGGTTTGACTTTCAACGCCTAATGCCCACATATCGGCAGCTCGCGAACGAGTACATCGGGCCAGCGGGCAATGAATGGGATTCATTCGCACAAACAATAATGGGGCCGTCATCAGGGTATGAAGATGAAACAGCTTGGGTAGCTGACGACTATGTGGTGGCCGCCCACGCCGCCTTGTCAAGGCTTGATATTGCCAGTGTCCCCATGTTTTCGGATATCCAGCCTGAATACCCTCGACTTCTCGACCCCCAGTATTATATCGATGGAGGCGACACACCTCCTGACATCACGTCAGTGAACCTAGCGGCGGTCGTGGAGATCAAGTTGATCGACATGCGGGTAGTGGATACAGCCAACGCACCCTGGGAGCAGATTGCAGAATTTCGCCGCGACCGAAGATCCGTGAGTCAACTTCGCAGAATGCGCTTGTTGTTTGACGAGGACCTGAGAGGTAAATCTCCAGCATACATTCAAGACTACGTCAGTATTAAACTGGAGGACTACGATGCCGCCCGAAAGGCGCACGGATTTGAGACTGTTAGTGGCGCCATTGATGCATTCGCAAACTCAAAGACACTGCTTGGCGTCAGTGCAGTGGTCGCTGCCGGAGTTTTTGGCGGCCATTGGGCTGCTGCAGGCGGTACTGCAGCACTTGGAGCCGTTATTGAGACGACTCGAGCGACCGTTCATGTGTTAAAGCGAAAGCACGAGATGATCACTTGGAAGGAGAATGCCGAATTGGGCTACATTGTCGAAGCGAGGAGGAGGACCAATCCCGCGAGGACCGTCGCGCTTCACGAGCCGGAGGAACCTGCTGGCGACGTACTTGGAGGAAAGACCTGGGACATCTTCATATCCCATGCCTCCGAGGACAAAACTGCTGTCGCTCGTCCGCTCCGGGACGCGTTGACTCGGCTGGGCGTGACTGTTTGGCTCGATGAGGCGCAGATGCGGATCGGGCATAGCCTCCGCCGCAAGATCGATGAGGGAATCAGAGCTAGCCGCTACGGCGTCGTCGTCCTGTCGGAATCCTTTTTCGCTAAGGGCTGGACGAACCACGAACTTGATGGGCTAGTAACCCGCAATGTTGCCGGAGAACAGTCCCTCCTCCCAATCTGGCACAACCTGAGCGCTGACGGTGTCAGACGGTACAGCCCTTCACTTGCTGACAAGGTTGCGATGAGCACCGCTGACTACTCCATAGATGAGATCGCGGAGCAGATCGCCGACGTGGTGCAGAGCGGGGCAGGCACTGAGTGAACGACAGCTGGTGGCGCTACAAGGAAAGGGTATCGAGCCCTACGAATCCTGACAGTCACCCCCTCTCTGGCCGCTGAGCTTGGGAATCACTGATCGTCTAGGTGACATGCCTAGCCTGATCTGGGTGTACGCCGACCACACGAGGGGGCAAGGCTGGTTGGCCCGAACGTCCTTGACCGCCGTTCACCGCTCGTTCTGGTGTGTATCTGGTGCGCATGCCCTTGACACCTACAGGCCTCGAAGTGCCTGGCGGAGGTCGCCGTAGGCGCTCCAGCAGTCGATGCTGCCGTCGTCGTTCAGGCTGCCCATGTACCACTCATCGTCGTTGACCGGCTTCACCAGACACAGGCTGTGAAACCCCAACACGATCTCGGGCTGGACAGTCTCGTTGTCCGCCGGCCAGCCCTGCCACGTCACTGTGTGATCAGTTTCGAGAGGGATGGCGTCCTGGTCCCCGGAGACGTTGCGGATCTCCTCAAGGGTCCACCCTGTGGGTAGTTGCTCGCCCGCCATGTAGCCATGATGCCAGCTATCAGACCGTTGGCCGTCGTGCCTATGCCCATCCCGACTACCGCCTTAGGAGTTCGATCAGTGCTGTCTGGCGTCACAGCGGCGTGAGATTGGCCCGTACATCTCGGGTCGTCTAGGTGCGTTGTAGTCCAACGCCGTTGATGTCACCGATGGATGTCGGCCGTGTGGTGTCACCACGTTGCACTGCCGCTCACCAGCATCTCAAAGGTGACGCTTGGCAGTCATGACGAGCTGGTGGATTCCGTCGCGGGTGTCTCTTCTGCGCTCGTCGACTTCGGTCCTCGTGTCGACCTTGTACAGCGCCGTGATCCTCGCGAGCACTTCCTCCGCGGCCCGGCTCAAAGCTACGTCGTCTGTGAGCATCTGCGCCCTGAACAGTGCCTCTTGTGCGCTAGCGCGGAGATCGAAAGCACGGATCCGTACCTCATCTGCATCCTCGGGGGGTGGCTGCTCGTGCAGGCAGAACCATAGATGCACCAGGCAGCGGCGGTAGTTGACCAGGGCGCCGGCATAGATGGAGTACGCGTCGAGTCGCTCCTGTCGAAGGCGCTCGTCACGGGCGAACTGGTGGCCCTTCTCCGTGGTGCGCTGCTGGAAAGCTAGGGTGATGCCTGATCCGAGCAAGGTCCCCAAGACGGCTATGGCACTGGCGATGATGGCTTCCACTCCGCAAGCTGATCACAGGCGGAGCGTCCCAGTCAGAAGTTGGTCCAAGTACGACGTACCCAACACGCTTTCCAACTCTGCACGTCCCTGTTCGTCATAGTTCGAAGCTGTCCAAGTCTTGGGCCAGCGCACTGCGCGCCAGCAAGCTGAACGGCTGCGGACGAGACTGCTGATGAAACCGTACGGGGCTTGGCCGGAACCTCGACCACAGTGGTCGGGACCCTCGCTCTGCCCGACTTCAACCGTCGAGCTCGTACCGGACCCTGGAGCAGGCGCAGAAGGTGCTCAAGGCACGGCCGGGCACGTGGATTCACGCCTATGTGGTGCTGGCCCTTCTTGTCGGAATGCGCACGGAGGAGGAACGCCCTCTCACCTGGGCGCATGTTCACACCGAGACCGGGCACGACATCAGGCCGCACGTGGACGTCTGGCGATCCGTACGCAAGAGGGGCGACACGAAGACCAAGAAGAGCCGACGCTCGCTGGCCATGCCGAAGCAAGCTGCCGTCGTCATGGACGCCCACCGCAAGCGTCAGCAGGAAGCCTGCGAGGCGGCAGGCGTCGCCTGGACGCCCGACTGCCTCGTCTTCCCCAACGACGAAGGCCAGCTGCGGTCCTCAAAGAGCGTGTCGACCAACTTCCGGGCCCTCCTTAAGGAAGCGGGGGTCGAAGCGCCAAAGCAGTGGACGACGCGAGAGCTGCGAACCAGCTTCGTCTCACTGATGTCCGATCACGGCATCCCGATCGAGGTCATCGCTCGGGTTGTGGGCCACAGCGGCACCGCAACGACCGAGCGTGTGTACCGCAAGCAAATCCGACCCGTCATCACCAGCGGCGCCGAAGCCATGGAAGACATCTTCAAGGCATGAGAGCCAGCGGCCTGACGACGTCACGAGTCGGAATCACCGCTCGTGGCTCCCTCTGTGGCTCCCCCTACCCGTTTCGCCGTTCCACCCATTTCGGTGACCTGGGCAAAGGCGCCTCGGAGGGCAGCCCCGCCATTACCTCTCGCGTAATCGACCGCCCCCGCGCTGCCCGGCAGTCTTGCGGTACCGGAACTCGGGCGGCGCACTCCGTCGGAGTTCCGGGCCCCCGACCGGCCCGTACGACCTCGATGGAGGCTGATCCGCCATGTCCGCCACTCTGCTCGCCGGTATCTCCCGCACCACCGAGCCGCAGGCGATGCTGCGCCGATTTCTCGCTCTCGACGCTGCCGTCACCGGTGTCAACGGACTGGCCTACGGCGCGGCCTCCGGGCCCCTCGGCCGGCTGCTCGGGGTCGAATCCGCCCTTCTTCTCGAACTGGGCGTCTTCCTCACTCTGTTCGCCGCCGGCGTCGGCGCTCTCGCTTCGCGCCGACAGCCGCCGCGGTTGCCCGTGACGTTCGTCATCGACGCCAATCTGCTGTGGGCCGTACTCAGCGTCGCCGCCCTCGCGCTCTGGTTCGAGCCGACCACCGCCGGTGCCGTCTGGATCCCCATGCAGGCGATCGCCGTCGCCGGTTTCGCCGCGCTGCAGTGGTCCGCGCTGCGCGCCACCACTACGGCGTGAGCGACTGCAGGTACTTGACCGTCGCCGGGTCGGCCGGGAGGAACGTCTCGATGGCGAGCTCGGCGACGGTCACATCCATCGGCGTGTTGAAGGTGGAGATGGACGACACGAAGGACAGCACCCGGCCCTCGTGCTCGATCTGCAGCGGAAGTGCGAAGTGCGGGTGCGGCGCCGGCTCCGCCACGTCGCCGAGGCCGCCGCCGGTCTCCGCGAGCGGATACGCGGCGACCTCGTCGTACAGCTTGCGCAACGGCTCGGAGCGGGCCAGGGCGATCTGGCGTTCCATCTGGGCCAGCAGATGACCGCGCCACTCCCGCAGATTGCGGATCCGCGGGGCCAGTCCCTCGGGGTGCAGCGTGATCCGCATGGCATTGAGAGGCGGCGTCAGCAGATGCTCAGGCAGGCCCTCCAGCAAGATCGCGATACCGCGGTTCGCGGCGACCACGGTGTACGTGCCGTCGACGATGACCGCCGGATACGGCTCGTAGCCGTGCAGCAGCCGCTCCATGCCCTCGCGCAGCGACCCCATCGCCGGATCGTCGAGGGGTGTCTCGGCGTACCGCGGCGCGTAACCGGCCGCCAGCAGCAGCGCATTGCACTCCCGTACGGGGACCTCGAGGTGCTCCGCGAGGCGCAGGATCATGTCCTCGCTCGGGCGGGAGCGGCCCGTCTCGATGAAGCTGATGTGGCGGGCCGAGGAGTCGGCGCGCAGGGCCAGCTCCAGCTGGCTGACCCGGCGCCGCTCGCGCCAGCCGCGCAGCAGCGGCCCTACTCCTGAGCCGGACGCGACAGTTGTCATACCCAGACCGTAATACGGCCCGTCCGCGTGGTGCGGCCTCGGCCATGCGCCTCGCAGTCGGCGGGCCCGGTCGCGCAAGGAGAAGCCCCAGCCGGAGCGGGGGTCTCCGGCCGGGGCAGCCCGGGAGTGGGTGTGCATGGCGGTCGCCTCTCGGCGAAACGCTTCACAGGGCTTCAGCCGAACGATCGTCCCTGCGAGCAAATGGTGAGGCCCGGGGACACTGTCCCATCCACACCCACATGTAGATGAACGGTAAACCATCACTGGCTGTTCCGTCGCGCCGCCCCCATCTGCTGTGATGTGGGTAACCCCCGGTTACTGGCCGCCGCCCCGCGGAACCACCGTGGCGAGCACCGACGGCAGCGGATACCAGTCGGCCGAGACCACGCTCGCATGGCGGCCTGCCAGCAGCCCGACGCGGTCCCGGGCCTGCGTCTCGGTCGGATTCGTGTCGTCGATCGCGGGCGCGACACTGTGCGCGGACGTCATGACGACCAGGTAGTGGTTCCGGTCGTACCAGGCGGTGTCGACCGAGCCGCCCGCATACGTACCGGCGTCCCCGTCGAAGAGGACGAACCAGGGGCGGATGCCGGCGTCGGTGTACCGGGTGCGGGGGTCGCCGGCGGCCGCGCCGTGGACCGCCGGGAACGCGGCCGCCTCGCGCAGCCGGCCCGCAGCCGCGAGATCCCGCAGATGGGTGGCGTACTCGCGGTCGGTCCACAGCGAGTCGGCGGGGTTGCCCTCCTCGACCGTGCCCGGGATGAGCTCGATGACGAACTTGCCGGCGAGCGCCGAGCGCGCGGGCCAGCCGTCCGTCCGTACCGCTGTGTCGAGCTCCGGGTGGCCGCCCGCCAGGTCGGCCGGGCGGAACAGGGCGTCACCGAGCCGCGCGGAGAGCAGCGCGTCGAGCGCCGCGGGGCCGCGGCCGTTGTTGTTCTGGAAGCCGTCCTTCATCTCGATCTTGATCAGAATCGGACGATGGCCGGGGTGGGCGTTGTGCCACGCCTTCATGTCCGAGAGACAGCCGCCGAGGTCCTGATTCCTGGCCTTGGTGCGCAGCTCCGCCGCGGTCGCCGCGTTCACGCAGTTGTTGTTGTTGCCTATGGGGTTGCTGTGCGAAACCCGCCACGATCTGCCGAACACATTGGTCCACACATCGAGTTCGAGCATCCCGGCGCCGGAGTCGAGCGCATCCGCGAAGTACGGGTACTTCGCCTTCTCGTACGCGTTGTGCACGCCGACCCAGGTGGCGGAGGAGTAGGGCAGCTGCCCCGGGTCCGCCGACCGGGGCGTGGACGCCTCCGCCGGGGCGAGTGCGACGGCGAGCAGCCCGGCCGCGACCGTGGTCGTCGCGGCCGCGCGTGAGAGCTTCCCCATGGGTTCCCTGCCTTCAGGTCGATTGCATCGGTTCGATCAAATCGACGGAAGGCTATGGGAGTTGAGTTAACCGTGGGGAGACTGGACTCGGCCGTTACGGCTTTTGCAGAAACTCGTCCAGAATCCCCGGCGCCGCTGTCGCCGCGAAGGCGGGCGCCTCGTCTGCGGCGAAGTCCCGTACTCGGTAACCGTGTTCGCCCGCGGCCACCGCCGCGGTGAGCGTGACGAGCCCGGCCCGCCGGGCGAAGGGCGAGCTGGAGATGGTCCACGCCGCGATCGCGTCACGTTCCAGAGCGAGAGTGTCGCGGCTGAACGTGCCTGCCCGGACGAGGAGATGAGGGCCGTTCAGTGCATGGCCCAGACTGCGGTACGCGTCCCGGGCGAGCAGCCACACCACCGGCGTCGCGACCAGCGCGAAGATCCATGCGCAGTGCAGCAGGACAGTCGTCAGCAGCGCCCCGAGAACGAGCAGCGTGGCCGTCACCGGGAGTACGAGGAAGAGGAGGCCGCGCATCATCCGGCGTCGTAGAGCCACCCGTGGATGCGCGGTCAACGGCACGTACTCGAAAGGGTGTCGGGCCGCACGGAGCGCGCCCGCGGTGACGCGCAGCGCCTCGTCGCGCGGTGCGGGCGGGAGGAGGGCGCTGCGCTTTCGGGTCTCCTCCCGGTCGCCGAGCCCGCCGGCGACCACCATGGCGGTCGCCCCGCCGGCGGCCCGCAGCAGCAGCGGCTCACGGAGCAGTACGCCGTGGAGCCGGGCCCGCTCGACGGTCACCGCCCGGGTGGTCAGCAGTCCGCGCCGTACGGTCAGGGTGCGCGCATCGGTCCATACGGCGGAGAATCCCCACCAGTTCTCGACATAGAGCGCGAGCGCGCCGATCGAACCAAGGGCGATCACGGCGAACAGGGCGGCCGGGGCCGTCAGCCACAGCGCGCTGTTGCCGAACTCCGTGAACGCGTCCTGGATGAAGCCCACCCGCCACAGCTCGATGCCCATGCCGTCGAAGACGCGGTAGACGGTGCCGAAGGCGATGCCCACACCACCGATCACCCAGAAGGTGAACGGCGCATAGCGCAGCCAGCGCCGGTCGATCCGGGCGAGCACCGGGTCATCGGCGAGCGCGCGAACGTCGGCGCGCGCGAGCAGGGCGGTACGCAGCCGGTGCGCGTCGCGGACCGTCAACGCGTCGAGCGCGATCTCGCCGCGGCCGTCGCCCGAGGTGGTGGCGCCTGCCCGGACGACCGTGAGACCGAGCAGCCGGTGGAGCGGCGTGGCGGTCAGATCAACGCTGCGGATGCGTTGCAACGGGACGGTGCGCAGCCGCCTGTTCAGTACCCCGCTCCGTAGCGCGAAGGAGTCGGCGGTGACCTGATAGTGCGTACGGGACCAGCGGATCAGGCCGACGACGGTGATGACGGTGAACGGGACGGCGACAGCGGCGAGGGTGATCCAGCCGCTCGCCGGGATCCGGCCGCCGGTGGCGAGCGCGGTCAGCGCGAGCGAGCCGAGCGGCGGGGCCAGCCAGCCGCAGTGCACAAGAAGGGTGCGCGGCGCGGGCCGGTGCCAGGCGGCGGCAACCCTGGTGGGAGTGGTCATGCCGCGTCTCCCGGCACGGCCTGGGCGGCCTCCCCGATACGCCGGGCCAGCTCCTCGGCATCGGCGTCGGACAGCCCCGCGATCTTGATGTTGCCCGCGGTGGAGGCGGTGGTGACGGTGAGCGTCGCGAGCCCGTACCGCCGCTGGACCGGGCCGCGGAGCGTGTCCACGGTCTGCACCCGGGAGAGCGGAGCGATCCTGCGCTGCTGCCAGAACCAGCCGTCGGCCGCGTAGACGGAGTGGGTGCCGAGCTCCCAGGCGTGCACCGCGTACCGGCGGCGCGGCATGAGGACCAGATAGCCGAGTGCCGGCGCGACGAGTGTGACCAGCAGGAGGGGGGCGAGCCAGGGGAGTGCGCCGGCGAAGAAGAGAGCGGAGAGCAGAGCGAGCGTGAGGGCCGTCAGCAGCATCGGCCCGCTCACGGAGAGGAGCGCCTGGACGGTCCACCAGCGCCGGGCTCGGGGGTCGACCCGGTGACGGGGCGGCCGCAGGTGCGGGGCGGCGTGGAGGGACATGGGGGCGTCACCGCTTTTCAAGTCAACTGTATTGGATGGCGATACGTTACAACGGTACAAGTGACTTGTAAAAGGGAGTGAGGCTGCCGGTGCCGAAGAAGGTGGACCATGAGGCCAGACGTCTGGAGATCGCCGAGGCGCTCTGGCGTATCGCGAGCACGCGGGGGCTGGACGGGGTGAGCCTGCGGGATGTGGCGGCGGAGGCGGACATCTCGCTCGGCAGGCTGCAGCACTACTTCCGTACCAAGGACGAGATGCTGCTCTTCGCGCTGCGGCACATCAATGTGCTTGCCGACCGGCGGATCCGGGAGCGCATCGACGCGGTCGTGGCGGACCTGGACGAGGAGCCTCCGCCGCGGACGGTGCTGCGCGAGTGCCTGGCGGGGATGCTGCCGCTGGACGAGAAGAGCCGGGTGGGGACGCTGGTGGGAGCGGCGTATTTTGCTCGCGCCGTGCATGACGAGCGCCTGCGGGCGGAGGCGCGGGAGGGCATCCCCAAGCTGGCGGAGTTCTTCGCAGGCCTGCTGCGACGGGCGATGGAACGGGGCGAGGTGGCGGCGGACCGTGACCCGGACGACGAGGCGATGCTGCTGATCAGCCTGGTGGACGGGCTGACGGCGTACACACTGCTGGAGGTGCACACGCCGGAGCGGGCGCTGAGCCTGCTGGACCTGCACTTGGCGCGGCTGTTCGGGCGGTAGGGGAGTTGCTCGGTCATGTGGTGAGCGTGGGCCGGGGGCGTCAGTTGCTCGGTCTTGTGGTGAGCGTGGGCCGGGGGCGTTGGTGGTTGCTGTCCGTGGGTGGTTTCCTCCGGCGGACTGCTGTACCCCCGCGGCGGGCGGTCTTGTCTCGTTCGGGTGGGGAGGGGCCGTGCAGTGTCGTCCCCGTCAGTTGGTCGGTCATGTGGTCGGGGTGGGCCGGGGACGTTGGTGGAGTCACCCGGTCATGCAGTCAAGGTGGGCCGGGGGCGTTGGTGGTTGCTGTCCGGTGGGTGGTTTCCTCAGTTGCTCGGTCATGTGGTTGAGGTGGGCCGGGGGCGTTCGTGGTTGCTGTCCGGTGGGTGGTTTCCACCGGCGGACCGCTGTACCCCCGCGGCGGGCCGCACCCATGTCGTTCGGGTGGGGAGGGGCCGTGCAGTGTCGCCCCCGCCAGTTGCCCGGTCATGTGGTCGAGGTGGGCCGGGGGCGTTGGTGGTTGCTCTTCGTGGGTGGTTTCCACCGGCGAACCGTGGGGGGATTGGCGGCAAGACCGGGGTCACGCACCAAGGCCCTGTACGCCGCCGACCCCGAGGAGCCGAGCCCGGAGGGGCACCGGAGCCCGCACCCGACAAGACCGGACGCCCCCGGGCCGCAAGACCCCGCTCCCCGCCGGAGGCAACCCGCGCCGGACAAGACCGGAGGGGCACCGGAGCCCGCACCCGACAAGACCGGACGACCCCGGGCCCGGCCGCAAGACCCCGCGCCCGCCGGAGGCAGCCCGCACCGGACGAGACCGGACGACCCCGGGCCCGGGCCGCAAGACCCCGCGCCCCGCCGGAGGCGACCCGTCGCGCCGCACGGCACCATGGGCACCATGCTGCTGGCCCGACTCGCCGATGTGTCTCAACAGGTCGCCGCCACCTCCGCGCGCTCGCGCAAGATCCGCGCGCTCGCCGAGCTGTTCGCCGATACCCGCCCCGCCGACGTCGCCCTCGTCATCTCGTATCTCGCCGGACGCGTCCCCCAAGGCCGCATCGGCATCGGCTGGAGCGTCCTCAGGGACCCCCCACCGCCCGTCGGCACCCCGAGCCTCACCGTCTCCGACACCGACGCCGCCCTCACCCACCTCGCCGGCGTCGCCGGCCCCGGCACCCAGACCGAGCGCAAACGCCTCGTGCGCGAGCTCATGGCCGCCGCCACCGCCGAGGAGCAGCAGTTCCTGATGCGGCTGCTCTTGGGCGAAGTACGCCAGGGCGCGCTCGACGCGATCGCCCTGGAGGCCGTCGCCAAGGCCGCGGACGCGCCGGCCGGTGACGTACGCCGTGCCGTGATGCTGGACGGTTCCCTGCCGCGCGTCGCCCGCGCGCTGCTCGCCGACGGGCCGGTCGCGCTCGAACGGTTCCGGCTGCACGTGGGCAGTCCCGTGCAGCCGATGCTCGCCCACACCGCGAAATCGGTGACCGAAGCGGTCCAGGCACTGGACGTCGCGTGCGCCGTCGAGGAGAAGCTCGACGGCATCCGCGTCCAGGTGCACCGCAGCGGCGAGGACATCCGCATCTACACAAGGTCCCTCGACGACATCACCGACCGCCTCCCCGAAGTCATCACCGCGGCAGGCGAGATGACAGGCGATCACTTCATCCTCGACGGCGAGGTGATCGCCCTCGACGACGCCGGAAGGCCCGTCCCCTTCCAGGACATCGCGTCCCGCGTCGGCTCCCGCGTCGACGTGGACGCGGCCCGCACCACGCTGCCCCTGTCACCCGTCTTCTTCGACGTCCTCGCCGCCGACGGCGAGCCGATCCTCGACCTCCCGGGCAGTGACCGGCACGCCGTCCTCGCCCGCCTCGTCCCCGAACCGATGCGGGTCCGCCGTACCGTCGTCGAAGATCCCGCATCCGCCCAACAGGTCGCCGCCGCCGAGGAGTTCTTCGCCGACACCCTGCGCCGCGGCCACGAGGGCGTCCTGGTCAAAGCCCTCGACGCGCCATACGTCGCCGGCCGCCGCGGCCGCTCCTGGCTCAAGGTCAAACCCGTCCACACGCTCGACCTCGTCGTCCTGGCCGCCGAATGGGGCCACGGCAGACGTACCGGGCTGCTCTCCAACCTCCACCTCGGCGCACGCGCCGCCGACGGTACGTATGTGATGCTCGGCAAGACCTTCAAGGGCCTCACCGACGAGATGCTGCGCTGGCAGACGGAGCGGCTGCGCGAACTGGCAACCGGAGACGACGGGTTCACGGTGATGGTCCGTCCGGAACTCGTCGTCGAGATCGCCTACGACGGAGTGCAGCGCTCCCCGCGCTACCCGGCCGGCGTCACCCTGCGCTTCGCGCGTGTCCTGCGTCACCGCCCCGACAAGCCGGCCGAGCAGGCCGACACCATCGACCAGGTCCTGGATTCGCGCGGCTGAACCCAGTCAGCGCAGCCCCATCACCTTTTCGGCAAAGGCCGTCAGATTGTCGACCGTACGGGTGATCCGCTCCTCGAGCGTGAGCGTCTCCTCGTGCAGTCCGCCGCGCAGCTTGGGCTGCTTCCTGCCGCGGATGTACAGCGAGCAGGCGAGATCGGCACAGAGATACGTACCCAGGGTGTTCCCCTCCCGTCCCGCGGCCCCGGCCAGCGGGGCGGCGAACAGGGTCACCCCGGACGAGGCATGCCCCGTGAAGCAGGCCTGGCACATGCTGGACTTGACGGCACTGGTCCGTCTGGTGGAAGGCACCCGTAGGGTGACGCCCACCGGCCGGCCCTCCCGTGGCAGCACGAAATGTGCGCGCAGCGGCGCACCCGGATCGGTCCAGCCGAGGAAGTCGAGGTCGTCCCAGGGAAGTTCGCCGAAGTCGGCGGGCAGCTTCATACGCGTTGCCTCGCCCTTCGTGCAGTTGACGAAGGATCCGCGTATCTGCTTTTCGGTCAGTGGTTCCACCGGTGGAACGTACACATGGCGCGTCTGAGCGGGCATCCCATTTATGGTGGCGGAAACCGCTGCCGCTTCCTGAGCCGCCTCCCGAAGGGATCCCGGTCATGCCCACAGAGCCGCTGTCACAGAAGGAGATCGAGGACCGCCTGCGGGAGCTCCCCGGCTGGACCTTGGAGGGCGACCGGATCGCCCGCGCCTACAGTCTCTCCACGCACTTCGCGGCGACCGCGATGGTCGTGCACATCGCACAGATCCAGGACGAGCTGAACCATCACTCGGATCTCACCCTGGGCTACAACACGCTGGCCCTGTCGGTGAACAGCCACGACGCGGGCGGCGCGGTCACCGAGAAGGACTTCGAGCTCGCCCAGCGGGTGGAGGAGATCGCCGCGGGGCACGGCGCGAGCTGACGGCCGTCACGCGGCCCAGGACGCGGGGCGCGACAGCTCCATCACCCAGTTCGTCACCCACGTCCGCTCGCCGTCGACGGAGAACGCCTGCTCCCAGCGGGCCGCCGATTCGCTGATGCCCGACCAGATGAAGCGGACCCTGACGTCCTTGCCGTCGTGGGTGTCGTCCCCGTAGAACTCGCCTCGCCCGTCCGTGCCGAACCGGCCGACCACTGGCGGGAAGAGTACGCCGGCGCGGTCGTTCGACCAGTACAGGGACCACTCCTCGCGCTCGGCGTCGTACAGCCGCAGCGTCAGGCCGCTGAACCCCTTCGTCGGGAACTCGATCTCGTCGAAGTTCGCCCGGCCGCCGAAGTGGCGCGACGCGCGGCTCACGGCCGGGAACTCCTCCCACGCGCTCGTCTCGTCGAGGAAGTCCGCACGGCGACGGTTGGCGACCGCCCACTCGCCGTGCAGGAAGTCGAAGTCGCGGGTGGTGCTCATGAGCGGTCTCCTGTGGTGCCGTCGGGAAGGGAGTCGGTGAGATAGGCGTCCAGGTCGGGACGGTCCGGGGCGAGCATGTGGCGTACCCAGGCGTCCCGTTCGTGCTGGATCGGCGGCAGCTCCCAGACACAGCCGATCCAGGATCTGTCGAGCCTGACGAAATGCGTCGGATCGCTGTCCGGGCAGTCCAGGACCGGCTGGCCCGCTGCCGCGGCACCGAAGTGCAGGACGTTGTCCCACACCCAGCTGTACACATTGAGGTACGCGCCGTCGTCCCCTCCCCTGTGGAGGACGACGAATGTGGCCGGCGGGGTGCCGTCCGGATCCGGCAGCAGCTCGGGAAGGATCGCGTACGCGGCCTTCTCCACCGCGGGATCGATTCCGTCCGGGGCGCCGGTGACGTGGTAGCGCTTGATGTGACGGCCGCCGACCTCGATCGGCGGCGGCGACCACAGCCGTTTCTCTGTGAAGGTCATGCCAGGACGCTAAGCCCGCTTCACTGACATCATGTGTCAGTGAAGTCCAGCCGTCTTGTGTCGATCCTGCTGCTGCTCCAGACCCGGGGCCGGCTGACAGCCGCCCAGCTCGCGCAGGAGCTCGACGTATCGGTACGCACCGTCTACCGGGACGTCGAGGCGCTGCACGCGGCGGGTGTGCCGCTGTACGGGGACGCGGGCCACGCGGGCGGTTACCAGTTGCTCGCCGGCTACCGCACCCGGCTGACCGGGCTCTCCGCGGGGGAGGCGGAGGCGCTGTTCCTCTCCGGGATCCCCGGGCCCGCCGCCGAACTCGGGCTCGGCTCGGCCCTCGCCGCCGCCCAGCTCAAGCTGCGTGCGGCGGTCCCCGCCGAGCTGCTTGACCAGGCCGACCGGATGCGCTCGCGCTTCCACCTGGACGCCCCCGGCTGGTACGCGCCGGACGAGGAGGTTCCCTATCTGACGGCCGTCGCGGACGCGGTGTGGCACGGCAGGGTGCTCCACATCCGCTACCGCCGATGGAGGGAGCCGACCGATGTGGACCGGCGTCTCGAGCCGTACGGACTGGTGCTCAAGGCGGGCCGCTGGTACGTCGTCGCGGGACCGGGACCACGGACGTACCGGGTCGATCAGATCTTTGAAGTCGTCTCGAAGGAGGGGGAGTCGGCGGAAGAGTTCGAGCCGCTCGAGGACTTCGACCTGGCCGCGTACTGGCAGCGCTACCAGGCGGAATTCCACGCCCGCCTCTACGGGGGCGAGGCGCTCGTCCGGCTCTCGCCGGCCGCCGCGGCCCGCCTGAAGGGACCGGCCGCCCGTGCCGTCGCCGACAGCGGCACGGTGGAACCGGACGGCTGGACCCGCGTGCTGCTCCCGATCGAGTCCACCGACCACGCGCACGGTGACTTCCTCGCCATGGGCGCGGAGATCGAGGTCCTCGGACCACCCGAACTCCGCGCCCGTATGGCCGCGACGGCCGACGCGCTGGCGGCGACGTACGCCTCCGGCTGATCCTCGGCAGACACTCGCCGACGCCGACGCCGATGCCGATGCCGACGCCTTCGCCCGCGGTCGCGGTCGCCGGGAGCAGACCGTCATCGATCCGGACCGTCCAGCCGCTGGTCACGCACTCCAGGCACCCGCCCGTGCCGCGTCCCGCGCGAACGCCGCGAAGGCCTTCGGCTCGCGGCCGAGCAGCTGCCGCACATCGTTCGTCAGCGACGCGTTGTGTCCGTCGAGCAGCATCGTGAAAAGGTCCGCCAGCCACTGCGACTCCGGCTCCGGGAACCCGAACTGCTGGAGCATCTCCGCGTACTGTGCGCCGGACACCGGCACGTACCGCACCTCCAGGCCCGTGGCCCGGCCGATCTCCGCCGCCACCTCCTCGAAGGTGACCAGCCGCGGACCCGTCACCTCGTGCACGCGCCCGGCATGGCCCTCCTCGGTGAGCACCGTGACCACCACGTCCGCCAGGTCGTCCGCGTCGATGAACGGCTCGGCCGTCTCACCCGCAGGGAAGGGGATCTCACCCGCCAGCACCCCCTCGTACATCGCGCCCTCGCTGAAGTTCTGCGCGAAGAAACTGGACCGCACCACGGTCAGCTCCACGCCGGACTCCCGCAGCGCGCCCTCGGCGACCACCGCGTCCGGCTCGCCGCGGCCCGAGAGCAGCACCAGCCGCCGCACTCCGCTCTCCGCCGCTGCCCGTCCGAAGGCCCGCATCACCCCGGGAGCGCCAGGAGCCGCCAGATCCGGGTAGTACGCGACATACGCCGCGTCCGCGCCGTCCAGCGCAGGCGCCCAGCTGGACTCGTCCTCCCAGTCGAACCGCACCTCCCCCTTGCGCGAGCCCGCCCGCACATCCACTCCGCGCGCCGCGAGCCGCTCCGCCACCCGGCGGCCCGTCTTGCCCGAGGCTGCCGTCACCAACACTGTCTCCTGCTTCAGGTTCTCTGCCATGCCTCAAGGTTCGCGGTCCCCTTTTGGACTCTCCATGCTCCAGAGGCTCAATGCCATATGCGTGCGTCTACGCTGTGAGCCATGGACGCTCTTGCCGGACTTCTGGACGGACCGCGCGCCAGGGGAGCATTTCTGCTCCGCATGGTGATGGAGCCGCCATGGTCCGTACGGATCGAGGACCACGCGCCGCTCAGCCTGCTCTGCATGACCGCGGGCGAGGCCTGGATCATTCCGGACACCGGTGAACCGGTGCTGCTGCGCCCCGGCGACGTCGCGATTGCCCGCGGCCCGGATGCGTACACCACGGCGGATCAACTCACCCGCGAGCCAACGGCGTTGATCGGGCCCGGCGGCACCTGCCACACCCTGCAGGGCGAACCGCTCGCGCAGTCCATGCACTTGGGCGTACGGAGCTGGGGCAACGACCCCGAAGGATTGGCCACCATGCTGGTCGGGACGTACCAGATGAAGGGCGAGGTCAGTGGGCGGCTGCTGGACGCGCTGCCCATGCTGCTTCATCTGCCCGCCGAGGTCTGGAACTGCCCGCTGATGCCGGTGCTCGACGACGAGATCTCCCGGGACGAGCCGGGCCAGAGCGTGGTACTCGACCGGATCCTGGATCTGGTGCTGATCGCTGTGGTGCGCTCCTGGTTCTCACGCCCGGACGCCGAGGCTCCGGCCTGGTACCTGGCCATGGGCGACCCGGTGGTCGGCCGCGCGCTGCGGCTGCTGCAGGACGATCCCGCGCACCCCTGGACCGTCGCCTCACTGGCCGCCAAGTGCGGGGTCTCCAGGGCAGGACTGGCCCGCCGTTTCCACGAGTTGGTGGGGGAGCCGCCGATGGCGTACCTCACGGACTGGCGGCTCGCGCTCGCTGCCGATCTGCTGCGGGAGACGGACGCTACGGTGGACGCGGTGGCCAGGAAGGTCGGCTACAGCGGTTCGTTCGCACTGAGCGCGGCCTTCAAACGGGTACGCGGCGTCAGCCCGCTGGAGCACCGTACGGGAACCGTTCTGCCGGAACGGAAGCAACGCTCGCAGTGACGGCACCGGCCGCGCGATATCGGCATCGGCCGACCGCGCCTGGAGAGAACCCGGACGACCCGCAGGGGCGGCGGCACTGCCCACGCGTACTGCTCACGGCGCGCACGGTGCACACCGCTCGCCGGGGCTGAATCAGCGGCAGGATGGCCTCATGGCCAAGCAGACCAAGCAGACCAAGCAGAGCAGGCAGACCGTGCAGTCCAGCCAGTCCACGAGGTCCACATCAACGCTGTCCCTCTGGTCGAAGGACTCCGTGCTGTCGATCGGCTCGGTGGGGTCAGTGCTCTCCATCGGGTCCGTCGGGTCGGTACTTTCGGTCGGCTCGGTCGGCAGCACCCTGTCGGTCGGCTCGATCGGGTCCGCCCAGTCGCTGCTCTCGGCGGGTTCGTGGCTGAGCACGGGGTCGCTGCTGTCCGCGCAGTCGAAGTCGTCCGTGCTCTCCTGGCGCTCCTCCGGCGGCTTCCTGGCCGCGGGCGCGATCGGCGCGGGCGGGGTCGGATTGGCCGCGTGCGCCGTCGGGGCGGCCGTGCTGCTGCTCAGGAAATGACACGCTCCAACTGCCACCACTGCCCCGGTGAGTCGGTGTCCTCCCACTGCTGCACATTCGCGCCGTCGTCCGTACTGCCGTCGGCGACTTCGAGCAGCAGCGCGCTGATGAAGCTGACGATGGTGACCGTGCCCGGCGCGTCCAGGTGCTGCTCGATGATCCACTCCTGGGCGCCGAAGTTGTTGGCCTTCCACTGCTGGATGTTGGCGCCGTTCTCGGTCGAGGCGTTCGCGACGTCGAGCCGTTTGCCGCTGGCCGCGTTCACGAAGTGGTAGAGCCCGCTGCCATTGGGCACCGGGTCGATCTGCCACTGCTGGGCCGGAGCCCCGGTCGCCTTGCCCTGCTGGACATTGGCGCCGCTGCCCTTGGCTCCGCCGTACACCTCGAGCAGCAGTCCGCTGCCGACATTGCGCACCAGGTAGAGACCGGGCGTCATCTTCGTAGACATGGGCCGATTGTGGACCGTCCGGTGAGCAGTGTGCTCATCGGCGTACTGCGCCGGCTGGTGCGGCGAGGGCAGCGAAGCCGCGGGCGCCCGCTCCCGGACTCCTGCCCCGCGGCAGTCAGTACACCGTGACGGTGAAGGGGTCCGAGACGACGCCGCCGCCGACCATCCGGAGATCGTTCCGACCCATGAGGCCGAGGAGGACCCGCATATTGTAGGTGGACCTGTGCGTGGTGTTCATCGACGCGGGCAGGGTCACCCAGCGATCGCCCTGCCACTGCTGCAGCGTCACCTCCGTGCCCGGTGCCAGCAGTCGGGTGGCGCCGTACACGCGGAACTGCTCCCATGCTCCGACGCTGCTGACCGTGGCTCTCGCCGTCAGCGCCGGCTGTGCCATCGCCGGCTTCGTGACCGTCGTCGGCGTGGGATGTGTCGGGGCGACCACGGCCATGGCCACACCGACCGACACGGCAAGCGCGGCGGCCGTCGCGACAGCCGCAACCGATGCGAGCTTGAAACGCTCCATTGAGACTCTCCAGGGTGAGGGAACTTCCGAGCGCTGACCCTAGGCATATTTGCAGCAAATATGATGAATCGACACGCTCGGCATGAATCAACCTTGAGTCGCATTGCGTATCAAAGGCGCGAGCTGTGCAGGTCGCGCTGCTGCAGCCGGGTTGTACACCGCGGCGGTGATCGTGTTCCTGCCTGGCAGCGGTAGTCGACTCGTACCGGTCGTACCGGCTGGATTTCGCCACCGGGCACGCGTGCCTCCGGCTGCGGGAACAGCATCGCCGCCCGGCGTGAACCGGGCGGCGATGTGGCCGTTCATGCGCAGGAGTCAGGCGCCGTAGTCGAACGTCGCCGGGTCGGGGCCGAGCCGCTTGCCCTCGTCCAGCGCCGCCAACGCCGCCAGATCGTCGGCGTCCAGCTCGAAGCCGAAGACGTCGAAGTTCTCCCGGATCCGTGACGGGGTAACGGACTTGGGGATCGCGACATTGCCGATCTGCAGATGCCAGCGCAGCACCACCTGGGCCGGCGTCCTGCCGTGCTTCTGTGCGATCGCGACGACCGTCGGGACCTCGAGGAGGCCCTTGCCCTGGCCCAGCGGCGACCAGGCCTCCGTCCGGATGCCGTGCTCCGCGTGGAAGGCGCGCAACTCGGTCTGCTGCAGCTGCGGGTGGAGCTCGATCTGGTTCACGGCGGGGACGACCGAGGTTTCGCCGATGAGGCGCTCGAGGTGCTCCGCGGCGAAGTTCGAGACGCCGATGGCCTTGGCGCGACCGTCCGCGTAGATCTTCTCGAAGGCCTTGTACGTCTCCACATAGGCGCTCTTGGACGGCACCGGCCAGTGGATCAGATACAGGTCGATGTAGTCGAGGCCCACCTTGTCCAGCGAAGTGTCGAAGGCGCGCAGCGTCGAGTCGTATCCCTGCTCGCTGTTCCACAGCTTCGTGGTGATGAAGAGGTCCTCGCGGGCGATGCCGGAGGCGGCGATTGCCCGGCCGGTGCCCTCTTCGTTCTCGTAGATCGCCGCGGTGTCGATGCTGCGGTAGCCGGCCTCCAGAGCCGTGCCGACCACCTTCGCCGCCTCGTCGTCCGGAACCTGCCAGACGCCGAAACCGAGCTGCGGCATCGCGACGCCATTGTTGAGGGGGATGGAGGGGACCTTGCTCACGAGCGGTCGATCCTTACGTCGTCGGTCGGTTCTTTCATGCCCAACGACCGTCCCCCTGGACGCATTCCCGACCTCGAAGTTGGCCTGATACAGCTCCGACCTTATCGGTCCGGACCATTGACCGCGTCTCATCAAGACGCAACTCTATGGCACATAACTGAACGCCGGACACTCATGTGAACGGATGTTCAGTCCTGCTCAACCATGCGTTATGGAGCAACCACTCCTGAATCACTCCTGACCCCCACATCTCAGGAAGGCAGGTACTGCACATGAAGGACACCAAGGAAACATCGGAGGAGACGGTCAACTGGCAGACTCCCGAGTTCGTGGTCGTCGAGACCGCGCTCGAAGTCACCGCCTACGCCCTCACCGACCGGTAGATCCCGCCGCCATGCTGCTGCAGGTGCTCGGCACCGCGGCGGGCGGCGGACTGCCCCAGTGGAACTGCGCGTGTCCCGGCTGCGCCGGGGCACGCGCACACCCGCACCGGCGCCGTCGTCACGCCTCACTCGCCCTGTGCGCGGACGAGGGCCGCTGGTATCTCGTCAACGCCACCCCCGACATCGGCGACCAGATCGAGGACAGCCACGTGCTGCGGCCCGGGCCAGGGCCGCGCGAATCCCCCGTGGCCGGAGTGATCCTCACCGATGCCGAACTCGACCACACGCTCGGCATCGCCCGGCTGCGCGAGGCCGACGGATTCGACATCCTCGCCACCCGGCCGGTACGGGACGCGCTGCTCGGCCGGCTGTGTCTGGGCGAGGTACTCGCCCCGTACACCCGTATCGAATGGCGCGAGTTGAGCCGCGAAACGGAACCGCTCGTCAAGGGCGGCACCGTGGAATTGGATGCCGTACCCGTCTCGGCCAAAAAGCCGCGCTACGCCGTCGGCACCAGCACCGAAGAGCGCACATGGGTGGTCGCACTGCGGCTGCGCGAGACCACCACCGGCCGCAGCCTGCTCTACGCGCCCGCGCTCGCCCGCTGGACCGACGACTTCCAGGACGCGGTCGAGCAGGCCGACTGCGTCATTCTCGACGGCACCTTCTGGGACGACGACGAGCCGGTGCGGGCCGGAATCTCGGCCAAGACGGCAACCGGGATGGGGCATCTGCCGATCGCCGGGCCGAACGGCACCGCACGGCGGCTCGCCGGGCTGCGCGCGCGCTGTCTCTATACGCACCTCAACAACACGAACCCCCTCGTGGACCCGGACGCCCCGCAGCACGCGCTGCTCGGCGAATGGGGACTCGAGGTTGCCGCCGACCGGATGGTGATCGAGCTGTGAGCACATTCGCTCTGCCCGCGACGGAAGCAAAGGGATCGACGGGCGCAACGGGCGCAACGGGAGCAGCGGGAGCAGCGGAGGCCGGTGAGCCGTGGAGCCCGGAGGACTTCACGGTGCGGCTGCGTGCCGTACCCGCCGAGCGCTACCACGACCGCCACCCGTTCAACGTACGCATGCACGAAGGCGCCCTCACCCCCGACGAGCTGCGGCGCTGGATCCTCAACCGCTTCCACTACCAGCGCCACATCCCCGTCAAGGACGCCCTGATCCTCGCCAAGTTCGACGACTCCGCGCTGCGGCGCTCCTGGCTGCGCCGGATCCAGGACCACGACGGGGCGGTGGAGGGTGAGGGCGGCATCGAGCGCTGGCTGCGGCTCGGCGAGGCCGCCGGGATCGACCGGGCGCGGCTACGGTCGGGCGCGGAAGTACTTCCGGGCGTACGGCTCGCGGTCGACGGATACGTCAACTTCTGCCGGCTGCGCTCGCCGCTCGAAGCCGTCGCCGCCTCGCTGACCGAACTTGCCGCGCCCGGCATCATGAGCACGCGCATCGCGGCCTTCGAACGCCACTACCCGTGGATCGAGGCCGACGGGCTGATCTACTTCCGCAACCGCATCGGGCAGGGCAGCCGCGACAGTGCGGAAGCACTCGAGCTCGTCCTCGAGTGGGCCGTGACCCGGCACGAGCAGGAGGCGGCCGTGGCGGCGCTCTCCTTCAAGTGCGAGGTCCTCTGGTCGTTGCTGGACGCCGTGGACCACGCGGGGGAGCGGGCATGAGCGATACCTGGAAACCGGTGCTCTCGCGGTCCGTCGTCTTCCGGCACGACCGGGTGCGCGGCGCCGATCTGCTCGTACTGCCCGAGCGCGTGGTCGTGCTCCAGGGCAATGCCGGATCCATCGTGCGGCTCTGCGACGGCGCACGCGACGTCGACGCGATCGTCGCGGAGCTGGCCGAGCGGCACCCGGGTGCGCCCGTGGCCGATGAAGTTCCCGCTTTTCTGGGGCGGTTGCGCAAGGAGGGCTGGCTGAAGTGACGGCTGAAACAACCGCCGAAACAACCGCTGATGCAACCGCCGAGGCAATAGGCCGGCAATCGGCGGAGGTCGATCCGCCGTGGGCACTGCTCGCCGAGCTCAGCCACGGCTGTCCGCTGCACTGCGCGTACTGCTCCAACCCCGTCGAACTGGTCAGTCGGTCAAATGAGTTGACCACCGCTCAGTGGTCCGAAGTGTTCCAGCAGGCTGCTGACCTGGGCGTCGTCCAGAGCCATCTCTCGGGAGGTGAACCGCTGCTGCGCCGCGATCTCACCGAGATCGTCGCCGCGGCCGACGGTGCGGGCATCCATACGCAGCTGGTCACCAGCGGCGTCGGGCTGCACGAGAAGCGACTGGCGGCCCTGATGGCGGCCGGGCTGCGCAGCGTGCAGCTCTCCGTCCAGCACGCCGAGCCTGTCGCCTCGGAACTCATCGCGGGAGCCCGCTCCTTCGCGGCGAAGGAGCGCGCCGCCCGGCTCGTAGGGGAGGCGGACCTGCCGCTCGGCCTCAACGTCGTACTCCACCGGGGCAACCTCGCGGCCCTCGACGACCTCGTCGAACTCGGGCTCGCCTGGGGCGCGGAGCGGATCGAGCTGGCCAACACCCAGTTCTACGGCTGGGCCCTGCGCAACCGCGACGCCCTGCTGCCGGACCGCGAACAGATCGCCGAGGCCCGCGAGTCCGTCGAGCGGTGGCGCACACGGCTGGCCGGCCGGATGGACCTGGTCTGGGTCGTGCCGGACTACGTCGACGGTACGGCCAAGCCCTGCATGGGCGGCTGGGGAGCGGTCTCGCTCACCGTCCAGCCGGACGGCACGGTCTATCCGTGCCCGGCCGCCGCCGCGCTGCCCCACCTGGACGCACCCAGCGTCAAGGACCACTCCCTGGAGTGGATCTGGCGCGAATCCAAGGCCTTCAACATCTACCGCGGCGAGGAGTGGATGCAGGACCCGTGCCGCAGCTGCGAGCTGCGCACCAAGGACTTCGGCGGCTGCCGCTGCCAGGCGTACGCCCTCACCGGCGACGCCACACGGACCGATCCGGCCTGCCATCTCTCGCCCGACCACGCGTTCGTACGCGATCTCGTCGACCGTCCGCGTATGCCCGAAGCCGTCGCGGCCCCCGCGTACGCCTACCGCAAGGAAGGATCATGAAGCGATTAACGACTCTGCTGCTGGCGGCCGCACTCGCGGGCAGCACACTCTCCGCCGTGCCCGCGGCCGCGAACCCCGCCGTACCCGCGGCCGCGAACCCCGCCGCGCCGGCGGCGCCCGTACGGTACGAGGCCGAGGACGCCGCCATCAGCCTCGGCGTCGTCGAGAGCAACCACGCCGGATTCACCGGCTCCGGATTCGTCAATTACGACAATGCGGCCAACTCTCGGGTCGAATTCACGGTGGACTCCGCACAGGCCGGAAACGCCACGCTGGGCCTGAGATTCGCCAACGGGACCTCCGCCAACCGGCCCCTCGACATCAGGGTCAACGGCCGGCTGGTCGCCGACGACCTGGCCTTTCCCACCACCGGCAGCTGGACCGGCTGGCAGACCAGGAACCTCACGGCCGAGCTGAGGGCGGGGACCAACACCGTACGAGTGTCCTCAGCCACCACGTCCGGCGGCCCGAATCTCGACTCGCTCACCGTCACCGGCGACGGCTCCGCCGCCACGGACTGGTCGGTCGCGATGGTCGAGTCCACGATGGCGCGCTACTCCCCGAGCACCATCGGAGGCTGGTCCTACCCGGTCGGGCTGTATCTCTACGGCCAGTACCTCGTCCACCAGCGCACCCACGACGCCCGCTATCTCACCTACATCAAGAGTTATGTCGACCGCTTCGTCGACGGCAGCGGAAATATCGGACAGAGCTTCAACAACCTCGACAGCATGCAGGCCGGCAGACTGCTGAACATCCTCCACCACGAAACAGGCCAGGCGCGCTACCAGAAAGCGGCGCAGAAGATCCGGATCCGCCTGAACAGCTATCCGCGCACCGCGGACGGAGGATTCTGGCATTCGACATCGGACTCGCGACGCAGCCAACTGTGGGCCGACGGCGTCTACATGGTGAATCCGTTCCTCGTCGAGTACGGAAAGGAATTCGGCGACTCGGCGTACACGAGCAATGAGACGACCGGACAACTCGCCGTCTACGGCCGCCATCTGCAGGTCGCGAACGGACTGCTGAAGCACGCCTTCGACGAGTCCCGCGACGCGAGCTGGTCCGATCCGAAGACCGGTCTCGCGCCCGAGCACTGGTGCCGTGCGATCGGCTGGTACTCCATGGCGATCGTCAATGTCCTGGACGCCGTACCGGCCGGCCATCCGCGCCGCGCCGAACTCCTCGGCCTGCTGCAGAAGCTCGCCGCCGGTATCGAGAAATACCAGGACCCGGCCACCGGCCGCTGGTTCCAGATCGTCGACAAGGGCTCGCAGAGCGACAACTGGACCGAGACCTCCTGCTCCAGCATGTTCACTTTCGCCCTATCCCGCTCCGCGCAGCAGGGATATGTCGATGCGCACTACGCACAGGTGGCGCAGCGCGGCTACCAGGGTGTGCTGGCGAAGGTCGCACTTGGCGGCGACGGCCGCACCGATCTCACCGACATTTCCATCGGGACGAATGTCGGGAACTACAGCTACTACATCAAACGCGACCGGAAGACCAATGACTTCCACGGTCTCGGCGCCTTTCTCATCATGAACGAACAACTCCGGGCGAGGTGAGGGAAATGACCGCATCCCGAAGAGCGATACTCGGCGCGGCACTCGGCGGTGCCGCAGCCGCGGGACTGCCCGCGACCCCGGCGAGCGCCGCAAACTGGCAGCTGCGCTGGTCGCCTTCCGCGAGCAGCGACAAGCTCAAGGCCTTCGAGACGATCGAGGACGACCGGGCGCACTCCCATCCGGCCGGCGCGCCGCATATCTTCGCCGAGGGCGACAACTTCCGGTTCAACATGCACACGGTGGACCGGGACACCAGCACCGACCGGCAGCGCCACGAGGTGACAGGCCTGCGCAACGGCAGTTCCTACCTCCAGTGGAAGTCCGGCCAGACCTGGCGGGTCACGTACTCGATGTACCTCCCGAGCACGCTGAAGGCGACCACCAGCTTCACGCACATCATGCAGATGAAGCAGCCGGGCGCGGGCTCCTCGCCGATCGTCGTGCAGTCGCTGCGTCGCGTGAACGGTGTGCAGACCATCGAGCTCAAGGTCATCGAGGGCGACGTCCTGATCGGCCGTACGAACCTCGAGCCATTGCACAACAAGTGGACCGACGTCGACTTCCAGATCAAGATCGGCAACGGTACGTCCGGCTCCGTCCGCTGGATCCTCAAGAGCGGTGGCGCCACGGTGATCGACAAGTCGAAGTCCGGCGTCGACACCTTCCTCGCGGACCGGGTGCGCCCCAAGTGGGGCATCTACCGCTCCCTGGGCGACAGTTCGGGCTCGCTGCAGAACTGCCACATGCTCCTCACCCATATGCGCGGCTACCAGCTCGTCTGAGGAGGACGACGACATGAAGAGCTTACGGAGAACCGCCGCCATCGCCCTACTGGGTTTCGCGGTAGCGCTGGGCATCGCCCAGCCGCCGGCCGGGGCCGAGCTGCCCGCATCAACCCCACTCGCCGCCCCCGCGGCGGCAGCGGCACCCGCACCCGCTGCCGCCGAGTTCAACGTCCGTGACTACGGCGCGGTCGGCAACGGCTCCACCAACGACACCGCCGCCATCAACAAGGCCATCACGGCCGCCAATACGGCAGGCGGCGGCATCGTCCGCTTCCCCTCGGGGACGTACGAGTCGAAGAACACGATCAGGATGAAAAGCAATGTCACCCTGCAGTTGGACGCCGGGTCGACGATCAGCGGCAACGCCGCGGACACCTACGACCCGCCCGAGTCGAACCAGTGGGACGACTACCAGGACTACGGTCACAGTCACTTCCACAACGCCATGATCTACGGCGACAACCTCACCAACATCGGCTTCACCGGCTCCGGTGTCATCGACGGCGACGGCGCGCTGATCACCGGCAACCCGAAGTCGGGCGAGGCCGACAAGATCATCTCGCTGACCCGCTGCAAGAACCTCACCCTCAGCGGGATCACCCTGCGCGAGGGCGGCCACTTCGCGGCGCTCCTCAACAACTGCGACAACGTCGTCTCCGACCGCCTCACCATCGACACAGCGATGGACCGCGACGGCTGGAACATCATCTCCACCACCAACGTCAAGATCACAGGCGCCCATCTCGAGGCCAACGACGACGCGCTCGCCTTCAAGAGCGACTACGCGCTCGGCGCCAAGCTCAACAACGGACATGTCACCGTCACCGACTCCTATCTCTCCGCCGGCTGCTGCAACGCGCTGATGTTCGGCTCCGAGACCTGCGGCGACTTCACCGACTACAACTTCGAGCGGATCACCATCAAGGGCTCCGACAAGTCCGGCCTCGGCCTGGTCTCCATGGACGGCGCGAAGATCTCCGACGTCCACTACAAGGACATCACCATGACCGATGTCCGCTCGCCGATCATGCAGAAAGTCGGTACGAGAAAACGGTGCGGGAACAACCCCGGCGTCGGTTCCATCAGCAACATCACGTACACCAACATCAAGGCGACCGGCACCACGCCGTCCTTCTCGCCGACCCTGTGGGGCGAGTCCGGCAGCGGCCGTATCCACGACATCACCTTCAACAACGTCGACATCACCGTGCCCGGCGGCAACGGCACCATGTCCACCGACCCGCCGAGCAACGACCCGAAGGACTACAACCCCAAGGCCATCGGCACCCGACCCGCCTACGGCTGGTACATCCGTAACGCCGACAACATCCGTTTCACCGACAGCGAGGTGCGGTTCGCCTCCAACGACGGCAGGCCCGCCGTCATCGCCAACAACAGCACCGGCATCCGCTTCGACCGCTTCACCGCCCAGCGCGGCAGCAGCAGCCCATCCGACCTGCTGTTCCAGACGGTCAACGGCTATTGCGTCGTGGGCAGCAGCAACACCGGCGGCGGTGCGCTGCGGGTCAGCCAGACCGGCTCCAGCCAGAACTGCGACGGCGGCGGCCCCGCGCCCACCGCCCGCTACGAGGCCGAGAACGCCACATACTCCGCGGGATCGACCGTCGACTCCGACCACGCCGGCTTCAGCGGCACGGGCTTCGTCAACACCCCCAACGCGGCAGGCGCATACGTGGAGTGGACAGTGAACGCCACCGCCGCAGGCAGCGCCGATCTCGTTCTCGCCTACGCCAACGGCACCACCACCGCCCGTCCGATGGACATCGCCGTCAACGGCGTCACCGTCGCGGCCGCATCGCCCTTCCCAGGCACGGGCGCCTGGACCACCTGGCGCACCCTCACCCTGCCCGTCGCGCTCAAGGCGGGTGCCAACACCGTCCGCGCCACCGCCACCAGCGCCAACGGCGCACCCAACATCGACTATCTGGACGGCCCGGCATGACCAGACGCCTCTGGGCGCGTCTGGTGCTGGTGGGCGCGCTGCTGCTCGGCGCGCTCACCCTGCCGGGACCCGCCCGCGCCGATCTGCAGCACCCGCGCCAGGACTTCCTGCGCTCCTCCGTCGGCGGACTCTTCCTGCACTGGGGCCAGCGGACCGCCCCCTCGCACAACAGCTGCAGCCAGTGGGAGACCGATGTCACGGGTGGCGGCTGGACCCCCGACTACTGGGTCCAGGAAGCGCAGAAGCTGCACACCCAGTACCTGGTGCTCGCCACCTTCCACAGCCGCCTCGGTTACGCCCGCCCCTGGCCGTCCAAGATCCCCGGCAGCTGCAGTACGAAGCGGGATTTCCTCGGTGAACTGATCACCGCGGCCAAGGCCAAGGGTCTCAAGACCATCCTGTACATGACCGACGACCCGCAGTGGCACAACGAGGGGGGCCATGAGTGGCTCGACTCGGCCGGCTACTCCGCGTACAAGGGACGCAATGTCGATCTGACCGGCCGGGGCGGCTTCGGGGAGTTCAGTTACGACAACTTCTTCGAGGTCATGGACCGCTATCCGGAGCTCGGCGGCTTCTGGATCGACAACGACAACGCGTACTGGGAGAGCCACAACCTCTACGCGCAGGTGTACCAGAAGCGCCCCAACTACACGATCAGCAACAACAACGAAGACACGCCGATCATGGACATGATCGGCAATGAGCAGAAGACCGGGATGAGCCCGTCCTACGACTACCCGCAGGCGGTCTACACCGCGGGGCCCCGGCTCACCGAGGCCGACTTCAAGCTCCCCTCCACCGGATCCTGGTGGTACACCGGCTCCGATCCCGCGGTCGACCGAAAACTCACCCTCGGCCGGCTCATCACCAACGCCGGATCGTCGGTGAAGGCGCTGATGGCCGAGACCGCCATGCTCAACGGCAAACTCCCCGCCAACCAGGTCGCGTTCAACAACTTCGCCAAGGGTTATCTCGACGCCATCGGCGAATCGCTGCACGGCACTGAGGGCGGCGGCTATATGTACGGCGGCCTCGCTCCCGGGTTCTGGAACGACGGCGCGCACGGCGTCACCACCGTCAGCAGGACCGACCCCGACAAGCACTACATCCATGTGCTGACCCCGCCGTCCACATCGACCCTGCGGCTGCGGGACAACGGCTACCGGGTGACCAGGGTGACCAACCTCCGTACCGGCGCGCCCATCGCGTACAGCCAGCGCGGCGGCACGCTCAGCCTCAGCGGGCTCGGCGGCTGGGACATGTACGACACCGTCTTCAAGGTCACCACCGGCGGCCGCGAAGGGATCATTCCCGCCTCCTCGTACACGATGAGCGCCGGCGCGTCGGCGAGCGGGCACGGCGCCGCAGCCGCGGCGGACGGCGACTACCGCACCTACTGGGACAGCAACAAGACCACACCGGTGTCGCTGAACTTTGACCTCGGCTCGGCCGGGCGGGTGCAGTACCTCGGTGTCAACCAGCGTGAGGACTCGGTGAGTTACGCACGTTCCGGCACCGAACAGTCCGCGCGGATCCGGGACTACCGGGTGTACATGAGCAGTGACGGCACCAACTGGGGGAGTCCGGTCAAGACCGGCACCCTGCCCAGCCGGCGCGGCGTCGCCGTCATCGACCTCCCCGCGACAACCACCCGCCATGTCCGGCTCGAAGTGGTCAACACCCATGCGGCATCGAGCGATTCGACCCGTTACAAGCGGCTACGGATCGACGAGGCGTGGATCGGCAGCGCGTACGCGGCCGGCGGCAGTACGACTCCGACGCCGAACCGCTACGAGGCCGAGAACGCCGTCTACTCGGCGGGCTCGACGGTCGACTCGGACCACCCCGGCTACACCGGAACCGGCTTCGTCAACACACCGAACGCGGTCGGCGCCTCCGTGGAGTGGACGGTCGAGTCGGCGACCGCCCGCACCGCCTCGATCGCGATCCGCTACGCCAACGGCTCCACCGAGGGCCGCCCGCTGGACATCGCCGTCAACGGCGCGGTCGTCTCCGCGAACCGGGCCTTCAACGGCACCGGCGCCTGGACCACCTGGGCCGACTCGACCCTCACCGTCCCGCTCACCGCCGGAGCCAACTCGGTACGCGTCACCGCCACCACCGCGAGCGGCGCACCCAACCTCGACCACCTCGATGTGGAGGCGCCATGAGATCGCCGAGATCGCTCAGAGCAGTGCTGGTCGCGGCGCTCGCGCTACCGCTCGCCGCCGGACTGACGGCAGCCCCGCCACCGGCCGCCGCCTCGGACAACGGACTGTCCGTCCGTCCCGCCATGGGCTGGTCCAGCTGGAGCTTCGTACGCCGCCAGCCCACCGAGGCCAAGCTGAAGGCCCAGGCCGACGCCCTGGTCAGCAGTGGTCTCAAGGACCACGGCTACGTCTACATCAACCTCGACGACTTCTACCAGAAGTGTGACTCCAACGGCTTTGTCGTCGACCAGTACGGGCGCTGGGCCGTCGACGAGGCGAAGTTCCCGTCCGGCATCAAGGCACTGGTGGACCACATCCACTCCAAGGGCCTGAAGTTCGGCTTCTACGTCACTCCCGGCATCGCCAAGAACGCCGTCACCAGGAACACCCCCGTCGAAGGGACCTCGTACCACGCCAAGGACATCGCCGACACGTCCAAGCAGGAGAAGAACTACAACTGCAAAAACATGTACTACATCGACTACAGCAAGCCGGGTTCCCAGGAGTTCGTGAACTCCTGGGCCCGTCAGTTCGCTTCCTGGGGAGTCGACTACCTCAAGATCGACGGCGTCGGCAGCCATGACATCCCCGACGTCCGCGCCTGGGACAAGGCACTGCGCGCCTCCGGCCGTCCCATCAACTACGCCCTCTCCAACAACCTCGCCATCGCCGATGCGCCCACCTGGCGACAGCTCGCCAACAGCTGGCGCACCCAGGGCGATGTCGAGTGCTACTGCGGTCCAGGCCCCAACGGCAGCGGCTTCCCGCTCACCGACTGGAACCATGTGACCTCCCGCTTCACCTCGGCGGCGAACTGGCAGCAGTACGCGGGACCCGGCGGCTGGAACGACCTGGACTCGCTGGAGATCGGCAACGGCGACCAGGTCGGCCTCAACGCCGACCAGCGGCGCTCCCACATGACGCTGTGGGCGATGGCCACGTCCCCGCTGCTGCTCGGCACCGACCTCACCGCGCTCAACGCCACCGACAAGGCGATGCTGACGAACGACCGGCTGATCGCGGTCAACCAGGACGGTATCGCCGCCAAACGGATCGTCAACTCCAGTCCCAAGCAGGTCTGGAGCAAGCGCGAGTCCAATGGCGACTACATCGTCGCGCTCTTCAACACCGGCACCTCCGGCAACCAGACCCTCAGCGTGAACTGGTCCCAGGTCGGCTTCTCCGGCGCTGCGGCCGTGACCGACCTCTGGTCCGGCCAGAGCGGCGGCACGGTCAGCGGCTCCTACAGCGTCACGCTGCGGCCGGGGGAGACCCGGCTGATTCGGGCCACCCCGCAGTCGGGCACCACCGTGCGCTACGAGGCCGAGAACGCTTCGTACAGCGCGGGATCGACCGTCGACACCGACCACCGCGGCTTCAGCGGCACGGGCTTCGTCAACACGCCCAACGCCGCGGACGCGTATGTGGAGTGGACTGTCGAATCGGCGACCGCCCGGGATGCCGCACTGAGCATCCGCTACGCCAACGGCACCACCGCGGGACGCCCCATGGACGTGTCCGTCAATGGCGCGGTCGTGTCCGCGAACCGGGCCTTCAACGGCACGGGCTCCTGGACCACCTGGGCCGATTCCACCCTGAACGTCCCGCTCAAGGCAGGTTCCAACACCGTACGCGTCACCGCCACCACAGCGAACGGCGCACCCAACATCGACTACCTCGACAGGGGATAACAGACGTGCGACCCGTCACCTCAACGCTCCGTAAGTCCGCGATCGGCGCGGCGGCCCTCGGGCTCCTGGGTTCACTGGCTCTGACGGCTTTCCCTGCCGCCGGCGCGGTCCCGGAGGCCCCGCAGGCTGTGGCTCCCGCAGCCTCGGGCGCGATGGCCGCAGCACCGTACGAATATCTCGGCTGGGGCAGCCCCCAGAAGCCGACCGACGTCATGGCGGCGACCGGCGTGAAGTGGTTCACGCTCGCCTTCATCCTCTCCGACGGCGGCTGCAACCCGAAGTGGGACGGCAGCCGCGGGCTCAAGGGCGGCTCCGACGAGAGCGCCATCAAGTCCATACGGGCGGCGGGCGGTGACATCGTCGTCTCCGTCGGCGGTTGGAGCGGCGCGAAGCTCGGCGAGAAGTGCTCCAGCGCCACCGCGCTCGCCGGGGCGTACCAGAAAGTGATCGATGCGTACAAGCTCAAGGCCTTCGACATCGACATCGAGAACACCGAGTTCGGCAACGCGACGGTGCGTCAGCGGGTCGTCGATGCGCTGAAGATCGTCGAGCAGAAGAACCCCGGCATCGTCACCTACATCACCATGGGCACCACCCCGAGCGGCCCGGACGCCACCGGCAAGGACCTGATCAAGCGCGGCGCCAAGGCGGGACTGGCCGCCGACGCCTGGGTGATCATGCCCTTCGACTTCGGCGGCCACAGCGGCAGCATGGGCCAGGCCTCGGTCAGCGCCCTCGAAGGCCTCAAGGGTGCCGTCAAGAGCGCGTACGCATACAACGACGCCGTCGCCTACCAGCACATCGGCGTCTCGTCGATGAACGGCAAGACCGATGAGGCCGGAGAGACCGTCACCCAGGGCGACTTCAAAACGATCCTCGCCTACGCCCGGCAGCACCACATCGCGCGCTACGCCTTCTGGTCGGTCAACCGCGACCGCAGCTGCGGCTCCGGCGGCGACGCGGACGCCTGCAGCGGCGTGTCCCAGTCCCCCTACGCCTACACCAAGATCGTCGCGCAGTACGCGGGCTGACACCCCACCCCCACACCCCCCACGGAGGAACACATGCGACGCAGCAACTCAGTCGGCACGGCGGCTGTGGCGGGCGCGGCAGCGCTCGTCGCAGGGCTCGTCCAGTCGGCGAACGCCGGCGAACCGGCGGCCGTCGGAGCAAAGGGCGCCCCGACCGGCATCACCACCATCTCCACCGGCTGGACGATCCCGTGGGGCACCTCCTGGATGCCCGACGGCTCCACGGCCCTGGTCACCGAGCGCAACTCGTTCAAGGTCTTCAAGGTGACACCCACCGGTGCCAGGACGCAGGTCGGAGCCGTCCCCAACTCCCAGACCACGGGCGGTGAAGGCGGACTGATGGGCGTCGCCGTGGACCCGGACTGGGCGTCGAACCACTACGTGTACTTCATGCACACCTCGTCCGACGGCAACCGCATCGCCCGTATGACGTACGACGGTTCCACGCTCAAGGACTACAAGGCCCTGCTCCAGGGGATCAAGAAGAACAAGTACCACAACGGCGGACGGCTGGCCTTCGGCCCCGACGGCTATCTGTACGCCACGACGGGCGACGCCCAGACCGGCTCCAACGCCCAGGACAAGAACTCCCTCAACGGCAAGATCCTGCGGATGACGAAGGACGGCAGGCCCGCGCCGGGCAACCCGTTCAACAACTATGTCTTCAGCATGGGCCACCGCAACCCGCAGGGCATCGCCTTCGACCCGCAGGGCCGGCTGTGGGAGGCCGAGCTCGGCCAGAGCTCCAAGGACGAGCTCAACCTCATCAAGGCGGGCAAGAACTACGGCTGGCCGACCTGTGAGGGCAACTGCTCCGTCTCCGGGATGACCAACCCGAAGAAGACCTGGAGCGTCTCCGAGGCCTCGCCCAGCGGTGTCGCGATCGTCGACGGCGCGGTGTACATGGCGGCGCTGAAGGGCGAGCGGCTCTGGCAGATCCCGATCAACGCAGGCAACGAGAACGTCGGCACGGCGAAGGCGTTCTACGTCGGCAGATACGGGCGGCTGCGCGCGGTCACCAAGGTGCCGGGGTCGAACCAGCTCTGGCTCTCGACGACGAACGCGGACGGGAACGGGGGTGAGCCGGCCGGCTCCGACAAGATCTTCCGGGTGACGATCGGCTGACCGGTCTCGGTGACCGGTCGTCAAGACCGCTGCCCCGCGCGGGGCGCACGCCCCGCGCCGGGCAGCGCGAGAGGTCCAAAGAGATCACGTCAGTGGTAGAGCGCGTCCACCTCGACCGCGTACGCCGCCTCGATCGCCTTCCGCTTGAGCTTGAGCGAAGGGGTGAGCAGCCCGTGCTCCTCGCTGAAGGGATGCGCCAGGATCCGGAACGTACGGATCGACTCGGCCTTCGACACCAGGGTGTTGGCGGCCACCACCGCCCGCCGGACCTCCGTCTCCAGCTCCGGGTTGCGCACCAGCTCGGCCGCCGGGAGCGGCGGCTTGCCCTGCATCGCCAGCCAGTGGTCGACGGCCTCCTGATCGACGGTGACCAGTGCCGCGATATACGGCCGGTCGTTGCCGACGACGATGCACTGCGACACCAGCGGATGGTTGCGTACCCGCTCCTCCAGGCCCGCGGGCGAGACACTCTTGCCGCCCGAGGTCACCAGGATCTCCTTCTTCCGCCCGGTGATCGTCAGATAGCCGTCCTCGTCGAGCGCTCCGAGGTCCCCGGTGGCCAGCCAGCCGTCGTGCAGAACGGCGTCGGTGGACTTCGGGTCGCCGAGATACCCCGAGAAGACATGGGCGCCGTGCAGCCACACCTCGCCGTCATCCGCGATGTGCACCGTGGTGCCGGGGATCGGCTGACCGACCGTGCCGTACCGGGTGCGCTCGGGCGGGTTGGCCGTCGCCGCGGCGGTCGTCTCGGTGAGTCCGTACCCCTCGAAGACAGTGACGCCCGCGCCTTCGAAGAAGAGGCCGAGCCGCCGGTCCATGCCCGAGCCGCCGGACATCGCGTGCCGTACGCGGCCGCCCATCGCGTCGCGGACCTTCCCGTACACGACCTTCTCGAAGAACTGGTGCTGCAGCCGAAGCCCGGCGGAGGGCCCGGGGCCGAGTCCGAAGGCCCGTTGCTCGACGGCTTCCGCGTACTTCACCGCCACTTCGACGGCCTTGGCGAAGGGGCCCGACTTGCCGTCGGCCTCTGCCTTGCGGCGAGCTGCGTTGAAGACCTTCTCGAAGATGTACGGCACGGCCAGGATGAAGGTCGGCCGGAACGCGGCCAGGTCGGGAATGAGCGCGCTCGCCTGCATCACCGGCTGATGGCCGAGCTTGACCCGGCCACGGACGGCCGCGACCTCGACCATCCGCCCGAAGACGTGCGAGAGGGGGAGGAAGAGCAGTGTGGAGGCCTCGTCGCCCGGCCGCGAGTGGAAGACCGGCTCCCACCGGCCGATCATGGTGTCGCTCTCGAACATGAAGTTGGCGTGGGTGAGCACACAGCCCTTGGGACGGCCGGTGGTGCCCGAGGTGTAGATGATGGTGGCGATGGAGTCGGGGGTCACCGCCCGCCGGTGCCGGTGCACCACCTCGGCGTCGATGTGCGCGCCCGCCTGGACCAGTTCGGCCACCGCGCCGGCGTTCAGCTGCCAGAGCCGCTTCAGCTGCGGCAGCCGGTCGATCACCGAGCCGATGGTCATGGCGTGGTCCTCGTGCTCCACCATGCAGGCCGTGACCCCGGAGTCGTGCAGCATCCAGAAGACCTGCTCGGCCGAGGAAGTGGGGTAGACCGGCACGGACTGGGCGCCGACCGTCCACAGCGCGAAGTCGAACAGCGTCCACTCGTAGCGCGTAGGGCACATCAGCGCGACGCGGTCCCCGAACCGCACCCCGTGCGCGAGCAGCCCCTTGGCCAGCGCCAGCACCTCGTCACGGAACTGGGCGGAGGTGACGTCCTGCCATTCTCCGGCATCGTCCTTGCGGCCGAGCGCGATCCGGTCAGGGTCGTCCAGGGCATGGTCGAAGACCGCATCCGCCAGTCCGCCGACCTGAGGCGCCGCGGCCATGGGTGGGACAGTGAACTCGCGCAATGGCCTGCTCCTTGTGGCGCTCCGCACAGCGCCGTGACGCTACCCCACGCCGCCGCCGGGCGGGAGAGGCTTGTGGAAGTGTGGACGAATGGCATCACCACAGGTCAGCCATAGATATCCAGCCACAACAAGGAGCGCTCGGGCGCGGTTCTGACCTCAGAGTCAGGATGCCGCGCCCGAATCTCCACCGAATCTGTACGGTGCGCTCACCTGCGCTCTACGGGTATCGGGGTTTTGGTCTGGACCAGTCCCTCCGGAGCGGTGGAGGCCCGCACCCACACCAGCACCGCGAGGCCGGCCAGCAGCCCGGCGATCCCCGCGGTGACCGCGGCGGTGTTCAGCCCCGAGGCGAAGGCCGCGCGCAGCACCTCATCCGTCGCCGTACCGCGCAGCGCATCGACACCGCCGCCCGCGAGTGTGTGCGCGGCGTCCGCGGCTCCATCGACGCCGGCGGTATCCAGCGACCGGGTCATCCGGGCGGCGGCGATCGTACCGAAGATCGCGACGCCGAGCGCGAAACCGAGCTGGCGGAAGGTGTTGACCGCGCCGCCCGCCATGCCGGCGTTCCGCTGCGGTACGGAAGCCAGCGCGGCGCCCGCGAGTCCGGGCGAGACCAGCCCCACACCGACACCCGACACGGCGAGCCCGGCCGTCAGGGCTGCCCAGCCCGAATCCGCGTCCAGCACGGCCTGCGCCAGCGTGCCGCCGCCGATGAGCAGCAGCCCGCCGCCGATCACCCACCGGTGCGGGGCGCCGTGCAGCAGCCGACCGGACGCCGCGGCCACCACGAACGCCGTGGCGGCGAGCGGCAGCAGCGCGAGACCGGCCCGGACCGGACTCATGCCGAGCACCGTCTGCAGCCAGATCGAGAGGTACGGCATGACGCCGAAGGCGGCCGCATTGTACGCCAGACCCGCCGCCATCACGGCCATGAACGAAGGCCGCCCGAACAGGGACAGATCGATCAGCGGATCGGCGACGCGGCGCTCCACCGCGACGAAAGCGGCAAGCGCGACAGCCGCCACGGCAAACGTCGCGCCGGTCCGCGCCGATGCCCAGCCCTCCTCGCCGGCCCGCACCACCGCGTACGTCGTGGCCCCGGCGAACAGTGCGAAGGCCGCCGTACCGGCCCAGTCGACCCGCCGCGCGCCCCGCTCGGAGGGCCGTATCGCGCGGAGCGTCAGCCAGATCGCCGCCACGCTCACCGGCAGATTGATGAAGAAGATCCACCGCCAGCCCAGGCTCTGCGTGAGCACTCCGCCGAGCACGGGCCCGAGCGCGGCGGCCGCCCCGCTGACCGCGCCCCACACCCCGAGGGCCAGGGACCGGTCCCTGCCCTCGTACGCCGCGCTGAGCAGCGACAGGGTGGTGGCGAACATCGCGGCCGCGCCGAGCCCCTGGACGCCGCGCATCGTGATCAGCGCGACCGGTCCCGAGGCCAGCCCGCAGCCCAGCGACGCCGCGGCGAACAGCGCCGTGCCCGCCACATACATCCGGCGTCGCCCGATCACATCGGCCGCCGCCCCGGCGCCGAGCAGCAGCGCCGCCAGCACCAGCGCATAGATGTCGATCACCCACTGGAGATCGGTGAGCGAGGCATCCAGCGCGCCCGCCATGTCGGGCAGCGCGACGATCACCACCGTCACATCGAGCAGCAGCATGAATGTCCCCAGACAGACCGCGGTCAACGGTCCCCACTTGTGCATTGACGTCCTCCGTCGGTTTCGGTTCGCTACGCGTCGTACGATCAAGGAAGCGCCCCTGATCCGGCAGCCGGCGCGCGTTCGCCGCCGGAATCCGACATGAGGAGTGTGTGCAGCGGTGGAATCCCACCTCCCGGACGCGCTTGACCTGCAGTTGCTGCATGCCCTGGACACCGACGGACGCGCATCCTTCAGCCGCATCGCCGCCGTGCTGGGCGTCTCCGACCAGACGGTCGCCCGCCGATTCCGGCGGCTGCGTGCCGAGTTCGGAGTACGCGTCGTCGCCGTCCGCGACGTCGAACGCCTCGGCCAGGAGCAGTGGATGCTGCGGCTGCGCTGCACCCCCGACGCCGCCGACTCCATCGCCCGCGCCCTCGCACGCCGCCCCGACACCGCCTGGATCGGTCTCACTTCGGGCGGTACGGAGGTCGTCGGCATGACCCGGATGCGTACCCGAGGCGAACACGACGACCTGCTCCTCGGCAAGCTCCCGCGCACCCCGAGCATCGTCGAGATCCGCGCCCACCAGCTGCTGCACGGTTTCTACGGCGGCCCCTCGGGGTGGCTGGGCAAAAGACGCGCGCTCACCCCCGACCAGGTCGACGCCCTGCGCCCGGTGTTCGGCGAGGCGCCGACCCCGGACGGGGGGACGCGCATCACCGCCGACGACGAACAGCTGGTCGCCGCGCTTGAAGGCGACGGCCGGGCGAGCTTCGCCGAACTGCAGGCGGCCACCGGTCGCTCGGAGTCCGCCGTACGCCGCAGGCTCGACCAACTCCTGCGCTCGGGCGCGCTCTTCATCGACGTGCAGTTCGACTCGGGCGCCTTCGGCTTCGGCACCAGGGCCCTGCTGTGGATCACCGCGGCCCCTTCGGCGATGGATGCCGTCGGCCGAGCGCTCGCCACCCATCCGGAAGTGGCCTTCGCCGCCGCGACGGCCGGCCACTGCAATCTGGTGGCGGTCATCGTCTGCCGCGACACGGCCTCCGTCTACCGCTACTTGAACGAGGATCTGGGCCGTCTGGAGGGCGTGCAGCATGTGGAGTGCGCGCCGGTGCTGCGAACGGTGAAGCAGCTGCGGTACGAGGAGCGCCGCTGAGCGGCTGTCGCCGAAATCACCGAAGGATCGTGGCGGGCTTCGTGCTCACGGACCGCCTCGGCGACCGGTCGGGCGACTCACCGGGCGACTGACCGGGCGCCGCGGTCCGGCCGGACGGTGCAGCCGGTCGCCGGCCGCCAGGATGGTCGATGCCAGGGCGTCCGCGGCCTCCTGGGCGGCATCCTGGCGGTGGCCGTGCAGCAGGACGAAGTCCACATCGCCCAGCTCGGGCAGTCCCGCGCGGGCCGGGACCGGGACCAGGCCGGGCGGAATGAGCCCGCGGGTGTGGGCCATCACGCCGAGCCCGGCCTGCGCCGCCGCGATCAGACCGCTCAGGCTGGTACTCGTACACGCGATGTGCCAGGCGCGGCCGTGGAGTTCCAGGACCTCCAGGGCGCGGGCGCGTGTGATGCCCGGAGGAGGGAAGACGATCAGCGGCACCGGGCGGTCCGGGTCCAGCCGCAGCCGAGGTGCGCCGATCCAGGTCAGGGTATCCTGCCAGACCAGCTCGCCGTGGGTGTCGCCTGCCCGGCGCTTGGCGAGCACCAGATCGAGCCGGCCCGCCTCCAGGCGCTCGTGCAGGGTGCCCGACAGCTCGACCGTGAGCTCCAGATCGACCTCGGGGTGGTCGCGGCGGAAGGACTCCAGGATCTCGGGGAGCCGGGTCAGTACGAAGTCCTCGGAGGCGCCGAAGCGGAGCCGTCCGCGCAGCCGGGTGCCCGCGAAGAACGCGGACGCGCGCTCGTGCGCCTGAAGGATTGTGCGCGCGAAGCCGAGCATCGCCTCGCCGTCCTCGGTGAGCTCCACGCTGTGGGTGTCCCGGCTGAACAGCTGGCGCCCGGTCGCGTCCTCCAGGCGGCGCACATGCTGGCTGACCGTCGACTGGCGCAGGCCGAGACGGTGGGCGGCCTGGGTGAAGCTCAGGGTCTGGGCGACCGCCAGGAAGGTACGGAGCTGGGCCGGGTCGTACATAACCCGAGGCTAGCGCGATATCGCGATCCGTGATGACAGTCAGTGTGGTGTACGGGATTCCCGATCGCCTGGATCAGGAGCACCATGGTGCGGGCACGCCCTGTACCGGGAGCCACCGGCACGCCCTGAACCGAGAGCACGTGGAGCACATGAGCCGCCGCACGTTGCAGTTGCCGTCCTGGCTGCCGGATCCCTACATCACGGCGCTGCTCGGAACGGTGGTCCTTGCGGCACTGCTTCCGGCGTCGGGGGCGGCGGCCGACGTGGCCGGCGGGGCGTCGACCGGGGCCGTGGCCCTGCTCTTCTTCCTGTACGGCGCGCGGCTCTCGACGCGCGAGGCGCTCGACGGACTCAAGCACTGGCGGCTCCATCTGACGGTGCTGGCCTCGACGTTCCTTCTCTTCCCGCTGCTGGGCCTCGCGGCGAAGGGTCTCGAGCCGCTGGTGCTGACGCCGCAGCTCTACAGCGGTCTGTTGTTCCTGTGCCTGGTGCCGTCGACGATCCAGTCGTCGATCGCCTTCACCTCCATCGCCCGCGGCAATGTGCCGGCGGCGATCTGCGCGGGGTCCTTCTCCAGCCTCGCCGGCATCTTCATGACGCCGCTGCTGGCGGCGCTGCTGCTGGGCGGCAGCGCGGGCGGCTTCTCGGCGGACTCGCTGCTGAAGATCGTGCTGCAGCTGCTGGTGCCGTTCCTCGCGGGGCAGTTGCTGCGGAGGTGGGTCGGCGGCTTCCTGACGCGTCACAAGAAGGCGCTCGGGTACGTCGACCGTGGGTCGATCCTGCTGGTGGTCTACACGGCCTTCAGCGAAGGCATGGTCGCGGGTGTCTGGCACCAGGTGACACCCGTCCGCCTCGGCGCGCTGCTGCTCGTCGAGGCGCTGCTGCTCGCGGCGATGCTGGCGCTGACGTGGTACGGGTCGAAGCGGCTCGGCTTCGGCCGGGAGGACCGGATCGCGATCCAGTTCGCGGGGTCGAAGAAGAGCCTGGCGGCGGGGCTGCCGATGGCGAGTGTGCTGTTCGGGGCACATGCGAGCCTGGCCGTGCTGCCGTTGATGTTGTTCCACCAGATGCAGCTGATGGTCTGCGCGGTGCTGGCGAAGCGGCGGGCGCGGGATGTGCCGGCGGGGGCGGTGGTGGCGGGCGAGGCGCGGGAGGCGCGGCCGGAGAATGCGGGGGCGCGGGGGTGAGGGGCCCGGGGTGAGGACCCCAAGCCCGCGGCCACCGACGCGAGACCCGGCACCCCAAGCGCCCCCGTCCCGCAGGCTCACGCCGGAACCAGGACCACCTTGCCCAGGTTCCCCCGGGACTCGATCAGCGCATGGGCCTCAGGCGCCCGGTCCAGCGGGAGTTCCGCCGCAACCCTCGTCCGCACGCGGCCCGACGCGTGCAGCTCCCACAACTCGTGCAGCCACCCCGCGTACAGATCCGGTCGCGTTCTCGCGATGCGCGCCATCTGGAAGCCGATCACCGATTTCGCGCCGACCAGCAGGTCGTACGCCTGGACCGTGCCGCCGCCCGAACTGTAGGCGACCAGTCGGCCGCCCGGGGCGAGAGCCGCCAGGGCCGGTGCCAGCAACTCCCCGCCGACGCCGTCCAGCACGACGTCCACCGGCTCGCCCCACGACGCGTCCGGGTACGTCACCACCTCGTCCGCCCCCAGGCCGTACAGGAACTCCGCCTTCTCCGGCGACCCCGACGCCGCGACGACCCGGGCCGCGCCCGACAGTTTCGCGAGCTGGACGGCGAGTTGGCCCACCCCGCTCGCCGCCGCCGTGACCAGTACCGACTCACCCGGCTGTGGCCGCGAAGCCTCGTACGCGCCGCGGGCGACCAGACCGCTGCGGACCAGCGCGACCGCGTCCACCGCCGTGGCGTGGTCCGGGATGCGGGAGGCCATCGACTCGTGGATCACGGCAAGTTCGGCGTATCCGTACGCGAAACAGAGCCCGGTCACCCGGTTGCCCGGTGCGAAGGCGGTCACGCCCTCGCCGACCGCCTCGACCGTGCCCGCCACCTCGCCGCCCAGCCGCGCCGGCTCTGTGGCCTCGCGCACCTTGCGTACCGTCGGCAGCGTCACGCCGATCGCCTCGGACCGGATCAGCAGTTCGCCGGGGCCCGCGACCGGCGCCGGGACGTCCTCGGTGAACAGGACTTCGGGGCCGCCGTTGACTTCATAGCGAACGCGGCGCATGAGCACCCTCCCAGGGGTCGTTGGTGATCCCAACGGCACAAGGGATTCATTGGAATCACCAACGGCTTCGGCGTACGCTGCCCCCATGGCCGACACCCCGCCCGCACCCGCCCGCCTCCGTGCCCTCCCCAGCTGGCTCCTCGGCCGCGCGGCCACCCGGGGCCGCGGTCTCGTCGCCACGGCTCTCGCCGACGAGGGCATGAAGATGTGGCACCATGCGGTGCTCTCCGCCGTCGTCGAACTCGGCCCGATCGCCCAGGCCGAGCTCGGCCGCGTGCTGTCCGTCGACCCCAAGGACATGGTCGGCATCCTCAACGACCTCCAGGAGGACGGGCTGGTCAGCCGCGCCCCCGACCCCGCCGACCGGCGTAAGAACGCCATCACCGTCACCACCGCGGGCCGCCGCAAGCTCCGGCGCTGCGAATCCGTCGCCGACCGCGCCAACGGCGAGCTGCTCGCGGAGCTGACGCCCGCCGAACGTGACCAATTCCTCGCGCTGCTGAGGCGGATCGCGGACCCCGCCGCGCCCTGCGACTGACAAGATCGCCGAGTGACGACGACGTACGCGATACGCCCTTTCGGCGCCCGCCCTTGCACCCTGGTCGTCTGCCGTGGGTGCTGTTGCGGTGACGCCCGGAAGAACCCCGGCACCGACCACGAGGGTCAGTTGGCCAGGCTGTGGGAGGCGGCCGCGGGCTCCGACGGCCGGCTCGCGGTCCGTACGAGCGACTGTCTCGGCCCCTGCGGTCAGGCAAATGTGATTGTGGTCCAGCCCTCCACGGAGGGCCGTCGCCGAGGAGCTCGCGCGGCCTGGATCGGCTGGGCGCTGGACGACGACTGCACGGACGACATCCTGGCCTGGGTGCGGGCGGGCGGCCCCGGCCTCGCGGAACTCCCCGCCACGCTCGAACTCCAGACGATCCCGGCCCCGGCGGAAGCCCGCCGCCGCGCTCGCACGTCGCGCCGTGCGTAGTGGCTCGACGCGCATGTGCCGGGTAACCGATGTGCTGCCGGCCAGCAGTCTCGGCGGGGCGGGATGTCACCACCGGCCGCGGGCCCCCTGAGCTGCAGCATGGAGTCGGGCCCCCGGCCGCTCCCGGCCGCCCGGCGGGGTTGCGTTCGCTGCGGCGGACCGGCAGACGCGGAAGAGGTGCATGTGCATGGGTGCGAAGTCGCACGGCCACGATGAGCCGACCGAGGCCGTCCATGAGGTGGACCGGGCGGTGCAGCATGCCCTGGACCGGCTGACGCTGCTGACCAACGCCTCAGAGGCGCTGGCCAGCACTCTCGACATCGACGAGGGTCTGCGACGCCTGTGCCGCACGCTGGTGCCGGGCCTCGCGGACTGGTGTGCGGTGGATCTGCTCGACGAGCACGGCGGCCTGCGCCGTCAGGTGATCGAGCACCGTGAGTCGGATCTGCTGTCACCCGGCCTCTACGAGGGTGAGCTGCCACCCGTGTCCGAGAATTCGGCCGCCGCGGTGGCCCGCGCGCTGCGGGGCGCCGGACCACTACTCGTCACGACGTTCACCACACCCGCCAACGCGGCCGATCCACTGCACGCCAGGGAGCTGGAACTATTCCACCACCTGGGCGCCGACACGGTGGTGATCGCGCCGCTACGGGCCCGCCGCCAGGTGCTGGGCGCCCTGACCCTGGCACGCACAGCGAAAACCGGTGCGCTGGAGGAGGACAGTCTTCCGCTGGCGGAGGACCTGGCACACCGCGTCGCCCTCGCCGTCGAGAACGCACGTCTGCACGCCGAGGTCCAGCACACGGGCGAGCGCATTCAACGTTCCCTGCTGCCCGATCTGCCCACGAACGGTCCCCTCGAGTTGGCCGCCCGCTACCAGCCCGCCCTGGCCATCTCCCAGGTCGGCGGAGACTGGTACGACTCGTTCGTGCTGCCCGGCGGTGCCATGACCCTCATCATCGGAGACGTCGCGGGCCACGACCTGCAGGCCACCGTGACCATGAGTCATATGCGCAACATGCTGCGCGGCATCGCCTGCGACCGCAAAGAGCCACCGGGCAAGATCCTCGGCCGACTGGACGCGGCCATCAGCATTCTCTATCCCCACCAGACCCTGACCTGCATCTACGCACTGCTTGAGAAGTCTGACGCGCATCAGCCGTGGAGGCTGCAATACGCTGCCGCAGGCCATCCCGCTCCGCTGTTGATCACCGCGAAGGGCGACACGCGATTCCTGACCGAAGGCCGCAGCATGCTGCTGGGAGTGGATCCCGCCCAACTGCGTCCTGACGCCACCGAGGTCCTTCCGTCGAACTCCACCCTCCTGTTCCATACCGACGGCCTCATCGAACGACGCACCGAAAACCTCGACCGCGGTGCCGCACGGCTGCGCCAGCACGCCGCCGCCCTCGCTCAGGAACCCCTGGAGTCTTTCTGCGACGAGCTGCTCACCGGCCTCGCGCAGGCCGGCAGCGACGATGTAGCACTTATCGCCGTCCGCATCCCCGCGGCCCACGCCGGCGCCGGGCCGGCTTCCGCCACCGCGGAATGAGGTCGGCCTGCAGGAGCACCGCCTGACCGCCTCTACCGCTTCGACCTCGCCAGGAACACCGTCGACGTCGAGACGATCTCCCCGTGGATCCTCGGCCGCGCGGGCGAGGACCTCAACGAGCTGGAGCGCCGCGAGATCGAACTGACCGGTCCCGAAGACCGCTTCTCCGTCCCCATCGACTTCGAGAAGCGGTTCGCGGGCTTCGCACCCGTGCCTGCCCGCAGCGCTCGCCCCGCCGCCAGGATGCTGGTCCCCGGCACCGTCGCGTACTGGCGCTTCGACGGCTCGCAGCCCGACGGCTCCCCGGCCGACGCCACCCTCCGCGTCCCCGATCTGTCCGGGCACCGCAACGACCTGACGCGGGAGCCCGTTGTCGGCAGTCCGCCCGACGCCCTGCGCTGGTCCGACAGCCACCACCCCGACCAGCCCGGACACGGCAGCCTGTACTTCGACGGCGGCAAGCCCCCGCTGCACGGGGCGTATCTGTGTACGGCCAAGGACGCCCCGCTCAACACCAGGACCTTCCGCTCCGGCTACACCATCGAGGCCTTTCTCAAGCTCCCCGCCGACTGGGACGCCGGACACCACGCCTGGGGGGCGATCCTCAGCCGCCGCGGCACGCTCGGCGCGGCAGGCAAGACCGGGGGCGACCCGGAAGGGCCCGTCGTCACCCTCTCCCTCTCCGACGGACCCGGCATCCAATGGGCCGCCGCCCCGCTCAACCAGCCCGGCCTGATCACCAACTGGAGCCATGAGCTGGAGCGCGACAGATGGTGGCATGTCGCCGTCGTCAACGACGGAACGCACACCACGATGTACGTCGACGGCTGTCAGGTCGCCCGCAACCCCGCCACCCGCACCACAGGAATCGCCGCACTCGGCCTGCCCTGGCTGCTGGGCGCCTATGAGTACGGCGGCACCCTCGACCAGCTGATGCACGGTTGGCTCGGCGACATCCGGATCATCGAACGCGCCCTGCCCGTACGCGACTTCATGAACGCCTGACCCCTCCGCGCAAAGAGAGAAGCACGCCATGCCGAGACCGATACAGCCCCTGCCGCGCTGGGCAGACCCCGACGTACCCGCCGGTTCGCTCGACCCGCAGGGACTCTCGCGGCGCGGACTGCTCCGCAGCGCGGGCCTGTTCGGCGCCGCCTTCGCGGGTGGTGCCGCCTTCGCCGGCGGCGCCCTGCTCGCGCCCACCGCGGCCGAGGCGCACACCCCGGCCTCCGGCGACCCGAACCTCGTCTACCTCGTCGGCGACCACCATGTGCACTCGGTCTACAGCCACGACGCGAAGTACACCTTCTCCCAGCTGGCCGGCGCCGCATCGCGATACGGCCTGGACTGGATGGTCTCACCGAGCACAGCAACATCGGCCACGCCCTGGCCGGCGGCGCCGAGGCCGAGCACCGCGAGATCCTCAAGGCCCGCGCCGACAACAAGCGCATGCTGATCTTCCAGGGCCTGGAGTGGTACATCCCCGGCGCCGAGCACTGCACGGTCTTCTCACCGCCCGGCCGCCACGAGGTCGAGCTGCTCACCCGCTTCGAGCAGGCCTACGACGGCAAACTCCCCGGCTACACCGCCGGTGGACCCAACCACCCCGACACCCCGCGCAACGAGGCCCACGCCGTCAAGGCGCTCCAATGGCTCGACCAGCAGCGCCGCTGCGGATACGTCGACGATGTCCTCGTCCTCGCCAACCACCCGCTGCGCCTCGGCATCGACTCCCCGCACGAAATGCGAGCCTGGCGGGACGCGGCCCCCGGCATCATGATCGGCATGGAGGGCGCGCCCGGCGCCCAGGCAGGCGCGTTCCCCGGCTGGGCAGGACCGAACAGCATCCGTGGCGAGTACGTCAACAAGCCTTCCGAGAACTCCTGGCCCGGCTACCCGGCCGCGGCCTATGTGACGTACGGCGGCTTCGACTGGGCGACCGCGACCGTCGGCGGCCTGTGGGACGCGATGCTCGCCGAGGGCCGGCTGTTCTCCATCACCACCAACTCGGACGTCCACCGTGTCGCGTACGACACCTGGAAGAACGGCGACTGGCTGCCCGGCCAGAACTTCGACAACACCGGCAGGCTGCCCGACCCGGTCAACACCGCAGAGCCGCAGCCCGGCGGCGACTTCTGGCCCGGCCAGTTCAGCCGTACGCATGTCGGCGTGACCCGCTACGGCTACGGGGACGTGATGGCGGGCCTCAGGGCCGGCCGCGTCTGGGTCGACCACGGTCAGCTCATCGACGGCATCGACGTACGGGTCAACAGGGAGCACGGCATCGGCCGAGGCGTCACTCTCGGCGGGCGGCTGCGCGTACGCCGCGGCGAGAAGATCGTCCTGAATGCCACCGTCACCACCGCATCCCGCCCCAACCACCACGGTGAGGTGCCACGCCTCGCCCACCTCGACGTGATCCGTGGCGCCGTACACGGCCAGGTCGCCGACCGCGACGAATGGCGCGCACCCGACACCCGCGTCGTCCACACCGCCGATGTCGAAGGCCGCACCGGCCGCTACACGCTGCGCATCCCGGTCGGGAAGGCCGAGGAGTCGTTCTATCTGAGGCTGCGCGGCAGCGACGGCAAGCGCAACGGCCCCGGCTTCCTGGGTGCGGCGATCGACCCGCACGGGCCGATCCCGCACGAGCCAGGCAACGGCGACCCGTGGCTGGACACCTGGTGCTACACCAACCCGGTCTTCGTGGACGTCGTGCACTGAGCGGAGGTCGTGCACTGAGTGGAGGTCGTGCACCGAGTGGACCTCGTGCACTGAGCTGTCACGGAGGGACCCGGCCGGTGCAGGGGGCGCTCCCCGTCGGCCGGGTCCCTATCCCGTGCAGCGGGGGCGCTTCAGACCCCGGTGCTCAGGGCGATGCGCTCGTCGCCCGCGTACACGTTCATATTGGCGCCGCGCAGAAAACCGACCAGGGTCAGACCCGTCTCGGCAGCCAGATCCACGGCGAGCGAGGAGGGCGCGGAGACCGCGGCAAGGACCGGGATACCCGCCATCACCGCCTTCTGCGCCAGCTCGAACGACGCCCGTCCCGACACCAGCAGGATCACCCGCGACAGTGGCAGTCTGCCGTCCTGGAGCGCCCGGCCGACGAGCTTGTCGACCGCGTTGTGCCGGCCGACGTCCTCCCGTATGTCGAGCAGTTCGCCGTCCTCCGAGAAGAGCGCGGCCGCGTGCAGACCCCCGGTCCGGTCGAAGACACGCTGGGCCGCACGCAGCCGGTCCGGTAGGGCGGCGAGCAGAGCGGGCTCGACGCGGACCGGGGGAGTGTCGGCGATCGGGAAGCGGGCGATGGTGCGTACGGCGTCGAGGCTGGCCTTTCCGCACAGTCCGCAGGACGAGGTGGTGTAGACGTTGCGCTCGAGGGTGATGTCCGGGACCGGCACGCCCGGCGCGAGCTGGACGTCCACCACGTTGTAGGTGTTGGATCCGTCGGCGGTGGCCCCGGCGCAGTACACGATCGACTGCAGCTCGTCCGCGGAACCGAGCACACCCTCGCTGACGAGGAAGCCCGCCGCGAGCGCGAAGTCGTCGCCCGGCGTGCGCATGGTGATGGCGAGCGGCTTGCCGTTGAGCCGGATCTCCAGCGGTTCCTCGGCCACGAGAGTGTCGGGACGGGTCGATACCACGCCGTCCCTGATGCGGATCGTGCGGCGGCGCTCGGTGACCCGTCCCATGGCGATCACATCCGATTCTGTACGTGCTGGAAGCCGAAGCGGCCCTTGATGCGGAGGTTGCCGTGGGTCACCGGGCTGTCGTGCGGTGAGGTGACCCTGACGATCTCATTCTCCTGTACATGGAGAGTGAGGCTGCACCGACGCCGCAGCAGGCACAGGTGGTGGTCGACTCCCTCTGAGCGGACGCGTCCCAGGTCCGGGCGCCCTCGACCGAGAGGAGTAAGCCGACAGAATATTGTCTACAGTATCCCTTCCGCGGGTAAAGGTCGTCGTACCCTTGGGGAAGCTCCAAAGTCTGGGACCCGAAGCTGTGGGATCACATGCCCCCGTACCGGGTGGTAGCAGCCAAGACTGGGTGGTTCCTGACTTCTGTACGAGGAGAACGCCATCCATGACCGGTTCACGGATCGTCGCGCTCGGGCACTACCAGCCCGCCAAGGTGCTCACCAACGCGGACCTGGCGGCCATGGTCGACACCAGCGACGAGTGGATCCGCAGCCGCGTCGGGATCGAGACCCGGCATGTGGCGGGGCCCGATGAGCCGGTCGACGAGCTGGCCGCGCACGCCGGCGCCAAGGCGCTGGCTTCCGCCGGTCTGACGCCCGCCGATATCGACCTCGTGCTGGTGGCCACCTCCACGGCGATCGACCGCTCCCCGAACACGGCGGCCCGGGTCGCGGCCCGGCTCGGCATGGGCTCGCCCGCCGTCATGGACCTCAATGTCGTCTGCGCGGGCTTCACGCACGCGCTCGCCACGGCCGACCACACCGTTCGGGCCGGGGCCGCGAGCCGCGCCCTGGTGATCGGCGCCGACAAGATGGCCGACATCACCGACTGGACCGACCGCACCACCTGTGTGCTCGTCGGCGACGGCGCGGGCGCGGCGGTCATCGAGGCGACCAGGCCGGGCGAGGAGCCCGGGATCGGCCCCGTCCTGTGGGGCTCGGTCCCGGAGATGGGTCATGCCGTACGTATCGAAGGCACCCCGCCCCGGTTCGCGCAGGAGGGCCAGTCCGTCTACCGCTGGGCCACCACCCAGCTGCCGCCCATCGCCCGGAAGGTCTGCGAGCGGGCGGGCGTCACCCCGGAGGAGCTCGCCGCGGTCGTCCTGCACCAGGCGAATCTGCGGATCATCGAGCCCGTCGCCCAGAAGATCGGCGCCGTCAACGCCGTGATCGCCCGCGATGTGGTGGAGTCCGGCAACACCTCGGCCGGTTCGATCCCGATGGCGCTCTCCAAGCTCGTCGAGCGCGGCGAGATCGAGTCGGGCGATCCAGTGCTGCTCTTCGGCTTCGGCGGCAATCTCTCGTACGCGGGTCAGGTCATCCGCTGCCCCTGAGGCCTCGGGGTGCTGACGACCGGATGGCGGCGCGCGTATCGGATGGCGGCGCGCATTACCCGCGGCAAGGGAGACGCGCTGCTCGGGCTGACTGTCGCTGAAGCGGGGCAAACTAACCCGCATGACGGCGAAGCGAAGCGCGGGTCTGCTGCTGTTCCGCAGGCGGGGTACGGACACCGAGGTCCTCATCGGCCATATGGGAGGGCCGTTCTGGCAGGCACGTGACGAGGCCGCCTGGTCGGTACCGAAGGGTGAGTACACCCCGGAGGAGGAGCCGATGGCCGCCGCGCGGCGGGAGTTCGAGGAGGAGCTCGGTCTGGCGCCGCCCGACGGCAGCCGGCTGCCGCTCGGCGAAGCCCGCCAGCCCAATGGAAAGATCGTCACCGTCTGGGCAGTCGAGGGCGACCTCGACACGGACCTCGTCGTGCCGGGCACCTTCACCATGGAGTGGCCGCCGGGATCGGGCCGTATGCAGGAGTTCCCGGAGATCGACCGAGCCGAGTGGTTGGGCGTCGAAGCGGCGAGGGAGAAGCTGGTCGCCGGTCAGCGGGTCTTCCTCGACCGGCTGACCGAGCTTCTTGACTCCGGCCGTCGGTGATCCGGATCCCGGCACCGGAGGGATTGCGCTCGGTAGACTGTAGACAATAGCCAATTGCCGCTCGCCGCTGTTTGCCAGGAGGGGGACCGCGATGTTGTCCGCAGGACTGCCGCAGGGAACCGTGCCCAAGCTGGAACGACCCGGTCCGCTGCGCGAGCGCGTCTACGAGGCACTGCTCGAACTGATCACGACCCGCGCACTGCGCCCCGGCCAGCACCTGGTCGAGAGCGAACTCGCCGGCCATCTCGGCGTGTCCCGCCAGCCCGTGCGCGAGGCACTGCAACGCCTCAACTCCGAGGGCTGGGTCGATCTGCGCCCGGCGCAGGGTGCGTTCGTCCATGAGCCGACCGAAGCGGAGGCGGACCAACTGCTTTCGGTCCGTACGCTTCTGGAGGCGGAGGCCGCCCGGCTGGCAGCCGCGAACTCCGGTTCCGCGGGCATCGCCGCGCTCGAAGAGCTCTGCGCGCAGGGCGAACAGGCCGTCGCGGACGACGACGTGGACCTGGCGGTGGCCACCAACGCCCGCTTCCACGCCAAGGTGATGGAGCTCGCCGGCAATCTCGTCCTGGCCGAGCTGGCCGGACAGGTGGACCGGCGGGTCCGCTGGTACTACACGCCCGTCGCGCGGCAGCGCGGGCGGCAGTCCTGGATCGAGCACCGGGAGCTGATCGCGGCGATCTCGGCCCGCGACGAGCAGCGTGCGACGGAGGTCATGCGGGCGCACACGGAGCACACGCGCACGACGTACCACCAGCGCGAGCAGCCCTGACCGGACCTCCGCCGCGGACCCCGCGCCCCAATCGCCGGGCTCCTGCTGGGGCGCCGCAGCCCCGCTCTTCAAACGCCGGAGGGACTGAGTTTCGCCGCCGAGGCTGGAAATCCAAGCCCGTCCGGCGATTGAGGACACGCCCGAAGGGCTTACGGGGGGCCGGGGCGCAGTCCCTCACTCGGCCCAGTCTCCACGGGCAATCAGACCTTTGTCCCGGGTGTGGAGAAAGTCGTACCGGAACTCTGCGCAAGTTCTTCCCAGTTGAGCAAAGCGCTGCTACGTTCCCCTCGAAAGACCGACGGAGGCCGATCAGGCGGGGAGGGGCACGTGAGACGTATGACCGCTCGACCCGCGAACGCGCACCAGGCGCGACTGCTCAGGCTGCTGCGCGACGGTGGGCCCAACTCCCGGGCCCAGCTCGGCGATCAGGTCGATCTGTCGCGCTCCAAGCTCGCCGTGGAGGTCGACCGTCTCCTGGAGACCGGGCTCGTGGTCGCGGACGGTCTGGCCGCCTCGCGCGGCGGGCGCCGCTCGCACAACATCCGGCTCGCGCCCGCGCTCCGTTTCCTCGGCGTTGACATCGGCGCCACCTCGATCGATGTGGCCGTCACCAACGCCGAGCTTGAGGTGCTCGGCCATCTCAACCACCCCATGGATGTGCGCGAGGGCCCGGTCGCCGTCTTCGAGCAGGTGCTGTCGATGGCGGCCAAGCTCAGGGCCTCCGGACTCGCCGAGGGCTTCGACGGCGCGGGCATCGGCGTCCCCGGACCGGTCCGCTTCCCCGAAGGTGTGCCGGTCGCGCCCCCGATCATGCCGGGCTGGGACGGTTTCCCGGTGCGCGAGGCACTCAGCCAGAACCTCGGCTGCCCGGTCATGGTCGACAACGACGTGAACCTGATGGCGATGGGGGAGCAGCACGCGGGCGTCGCGCGCTCCGTGGGCGACTTCCTCTGCGTCAAGATCGGTACGGGCATCGGCTGCGGCATTGTCGTCGGCGGCGAGGTCTACCGCGGCACGACCGGCAGCGCCGGCGACATCGGTCATATCCAGGTCGAACCGGACGGCCGCGCCTGCGCCTGCGGCAACAAGGGGTGCCTGGAGGCCCACTTCAGCGGTGCCGCGCTGGCCCGCGACGCCGAGGACGCGGCGCGCACCGGCCGGTCGCAGGAGCTCGCCGCCCGGCTGGAGACCGCCGGGAGGCTCACCGCCGTCGATGTGGCCGCCGCCGCGGCCGCCGGCGACGCCACCTCGCTCGATCTCATCCGTGAGGGCGGCAACCGCGTAGGCCAGGTCATCGCCGGACTCGTCAGCTTCTTCAACCCGGGTCTCGTGGTGATCGGCGGCGGAGTGACCGGCCTCGGCCACACGCTGCTGGCCAGCGTACGTACCCAGGTCTACCGGCAGTCGCTGCCGCTGGCCACCGGCAACCTCCCCATCGTGCTGGGCGAGTTGGGGCCGACCGCCGGAGTGATCGGCGCGGCCCGGCTCATCAGCGACCACCTGTTCTCGCCGGCCTGACCGGGCCGGTCGATCGCACGACGCCAGACGCGCCGCAAGGCGTGAGTACCACCAGCACCACCAGCGCCGCCGGCACCTCCAGCATCGCAAGGCGCGAGCACCACCAGCGCCGCCGGCACCACGAGTGCCACCGCACAGCATGACCACCACGCCCTGCCCGCTCACCGGCCGCACCCGCCGAGGGGATTTGTCATGGCACCAGAACCACCCCTGCTCACCATGTCCGGTATCACCAAGTCGTTCCCGGGCGTCCGCGCCCTCGACGGCGTGGACCTGGAGGTCCAGGCCGGTGAGGTCCACTGCCTCCTCGGCCAGAACGGCGCCGGCAAATCCACCCTGATCAAAGTGCTGGCCGGAGCCCATCAGCCGGACGGCGGACAGATCACCTGGCGCGGCGGAGCGGTCTCCCTCAAGTCGCCCGTCGCCGCCATGCGGCTCGGCATCGCCACCATCTACCAGGAGCTCGACCTGGTGGAAGGGCTCTCGGTCGCCGAGAACGTCTTCCTCGGACACGAACCGACAGCGGCCGGTTTCGTCGTCCGGGGCAGGGAGGCCCGCTCGGCAACGGCCAAGCTGCTGAAGCGACTTGGCCACTCCGAGATCGAACCCGCCCGCCGCGTCGGCGATCTCTCGGCCGCGCAGCAGCAGATCGTCTCCATGGCCCGCGCCCTCTCCCACGAGGTACGCCTCATCGTGATGGACGAGCCCTCGGCAGCCCTCGACCCCGACGAGGTCGACAACCTCTTCCGTATCGTCGGCGACCTGACCGCCGACGGGGTCGCCGTCGTCTACATCTCCCACCGACTCGAGGAGATCCGGCGCATCGGCGACCGCGTGACCGTACTCAAGGACGGCCGGGCGGTCGCCGTCGGACTGCCCGCCAAGTCCACGCCGACCCGCGAGGTCGTCGCGCTGATGACCGGACGGAACGTCGAATACGTCTTCCCCGAGCGGCCCGCAGGCGACCGTGCGGGGAACCGCGAACCGGTCCTGCAGGTCGAAGGACTCGCCAGGGACGGGGAGTTCGCGCCCGTCGACCTGGAACTGCGGCCCGGCGAGATCGTCGGGCTCGCCGGACTCGTCGGCTCGGGACGCTCCGAGATCCTGGAGACGATCTACGGCGCCCGCAGGCCCAGCGCGGGCCGCGTACTCGTCGACGGCAGCCCCTTGCGCCCCGGCAGCGTCCGGGCGGCCGTCCGCGCCGGAGTCGGACTCGCCCCCGAGGAGCGCAAGGCGCAGGGGCTGCTGATGCTGGAGTCCGTCACCCGCAATGTCTCGGTCTCCACGCTCTCCCGCTTCTCCCGGGTCGGCTGGCTCGACCGCAAGGAGGAGCGCAGGGCGGCGCAGCAGGCGACCAGGGAACTCTCCCTGCGCCCCGACAACCCCGACGCCCGTATCCGTACGCTCTCCGGCGGCAACCAGCAGAAGGCCGTGCTCGCCCGCTGGCTGCTGCGCGGCTGCCGGGTGCTGCTGCTCGACGAGCCCACCCGCGGTGTCGACGTCGGCGCACGCGCCGAGCTCTACGCCGTGATCCGCCGGCTGGCCGACGAAGGCCTCGCCGTACTCCTCGTATCCAGCGAAGTGCCCGAAGTGCTGGGCCTCGCCGACCGGGTGCTGGTGCTCCGCGAGGGCAGCGTGGTGCACACGGCCGACGCCCGGGAGCTCGATGAGCACCGCGTACTCGACCTTGTGATGGAAGGGAGCCCGACGGCATGACGCAGCCAGTTTCTCCGGCGCAGCGGGACGCGCCGACACCCACCGCCAAGTACGCACCGGACAACCGGGGTTGGCGTCGACCGCTGGGACTGCGCGCCGATGTCCGCAATCTCTCGCTGCTCGGTGTCCTCGGCGTCCTGATCGCCGTCGGCGGCATCACCAAGCCGGATGAATTCCTCGATACGAGCAACCTTCAACTCGTGCTGACCCAGGCCTCGATCATCGGCGTGGTCACCGTCGGTATGACCTTTGTGATCACCAGCGGCGGCATCGACCTGTCGGTCGGCGCGATCGTCGCGCTCGCGTCGGTATGGGCGACAACGTTGGCAACACAGGAGTACGGCTTCGCGGGCATCCTCTTCACCGCGGTCGTCGTCGGGCTGGGTTGCGGTCTGGTGAACGGGCTGCTCATCGCGTACGGAAGGATGGTGCCGTTCATCGCGACCCTCGCCATGCTCGCCTCCGCCCGCGGACTCGCCCTCCAGATCACGGGCGGCAAGACGCAGATGGTCACCGTCAACTCCGTACTCGACCTCGGTGTCAAGGACGCCTACGTCCTCGGCATCCCTCCGCTGGTGCTGGTCTTCGCGGCGGTGACGGTTGTCGGCTGGCTGCTGCTGAACCGTACGACCTTCGGACGGCGCACCGTCGCCGTCGGCGGCAACGCCGAAGCGGCCCGCCTCGCCGGCATCGATGTACGGCGGCAGCGGCTGTATCTGTATCTGCTCTCCGGACTGTGCTGCGGAATCGCCGCCTTCATGCTGATCGTCCTCGCCGGATCCGGACAGAACACCAACGGCAATCTCTACGAACTCGACGCCATCGCCGCGGCGATCATCGGCGGCACGCTGCTCAGCGGCGGCCGCGGCACCATCGTCGGCTCGGTCCTCGGCGTCCTCGTCTTCACCACCATCACCAACATCTTCGCCCTCAACAACCTGGAGAGCGCCGTCCAGCAGATCGCCAAGGGCGCGATCATCGTCGCCGCGGTTCTGGTCCAGCACCGCACGCTGCGAGGCGCGGAGGCCTGACCCGGCCGGCCGTTCCCTCCCGCTCCCCCCATCTGTCGCACCCCCATCCCTCGTACCGTCCAGCCGAAGGGTCGATCCGTCATGCCAGAAATCCCAGCCACCAGCCGCAGAGGTCTGCTCTTCGGGACCGCCGCGGTCTCCGCCGGCGCGCTGCTGACCGCCTGCACCAGCAACGAGCCCAAGAAGTCGGAAGCGGCGACGAACCATGCGCCGGCCGCCGACGACAAGCCGGGCAAGGCCGTCACCATCGGCTTCGCCGGACCGCAGGCCGACCACGGCTGGCTGAACGCCATCAACGAGAACGCCAAATCCCGGGCGAAGAAGTACTCCGAGGTGACCCTCGAGATCACCGAAGGGTCCAACGACACCGCGGCCCAGATCGGCCAGGTCCAGACGCTGATCAACAAGAAGGTCGACGTCCTGGTGATCCTGCCGGCCGACGGCAAGGCCCTCACCCAGGTCGGTCTGCAGGCCATGAAGGCCGGGATCCCCGTCATCAACCTGGACCGGATCTTCGCCTCGCCGCAGGCGTACCGCTGCTGGATCGGCGGCGACAACTACGGCATGGGACTCAACGCCGGCAACTACATCGGCGAGCAGCTCAAGGACAAGCCCAACGCCAAAGTCATCGAGCTTGCCGGGCTCGACAACCTGGAACTCACCAAGCAGCGCACCCAGGGCTTCGACGACGCGCTGAAGAACTACCCCAACATCAAGAAGGTGGCCCGCCAGGCGGCCGATTTCACCGTCGAGTCCGGCCAGGCCAAGATGGCCCAACTCCTCCAGGCCCAGAAGCAGTTCGACGCGCTGTGGAACCACGACGACGACCAGGGCGTGGGCGCGCTGCGCGCCATCGCGCAGGCCGGCCGCAAGGACTTCCTGATGGTCGGCGGCGCCGGCGCCAAGTCCGCGATGGATGCCATCAAGGCCGACAGCAGCGTGCTGAAGGCCACCGTTCTGTACCCGCCCACGATGGCCGCCTCCGCCGTCGACCTCGCCCGTGCGCTGGGCCAGTCGAAGGGCGTCAGCGGGATGTCCGAACTGGAGATCCCCGCCTCGATCACCCTCTACTCGGCCGTCGTGACCAAGGAGAACGTCGACGAGTATCTGCCCACCGGCTTCAGCTGACCGGCCTGCCCGCCCCCACCGAGCAACCGATGAGGAGGAACCCGTATGGAACAGAGGGACAGTGAGGCCGCTCCGCCGACGCTGGGCGTCGGTATGGTCGGCTACGCGTTCATGGGCGCAGCCCACTCACAGGGGTGGCGCACCGCGGGACGTGTCTTCGACCTGCCGATGCGGCCGGTCCTCGCCGCGATCGGCGGCCGTGACGCGACAGCCGTGCGGGCCGCCGCCGCCAAGCACGGCTGGGCCGCGGCGGAGACCGACTGGCGCGACCTCGTGACCCGCGACGACGTGCAGCTCGTCGACATCTGCACACCGGGTGACAGCCATGCGGAGATAGCCGTTGCGGCGCTGGAGGCGGGCAAGCACGTCCTGTGCGAGAAGCCGCTCGCCAACTCCGTCGCCGAGGCGGAGTCGATGGTCGCGGCGGCCGAACAGGCCCGGGACCTCGGCCAGTTGGCCATGGTCGGCTTCAACTACCGGCGGGTGCCGGCCATCGCGTACGCCCGGCGGCTGATCGCCGACGGTCGGCTCGGGACGCTGCGGCATGTGCGTTTCACCTATCTGCAGGACTGGCTGGTCGACCCGGACTTCCCGCTCACCTGGCGGCTCGAGCGCGAGCATGCCGGTTCAGGGGCGCTCGGTGACCTGGGCGCGCACATCGTGGACCTCGCGCAGTACCTGGCGGGGGAGCCGCTGATCGGGGTCTCGGCGTTGTCGGAGACCTTCGTACGGGAGCGGCCCCTGCTCGCCGGGGCGGCGACCGGACTCTCCGCGTCCGGCGGTATCGAAAGGGGGCCGGTCACCGTCGACGACGCGGCGCTGTTCACCGGGCGGCTGGCGTCGGGCGCGCTCGCCTCCTTCGAGGCCACCAGGATGGCCTCGGGCCGCAAGAACGCCCTGCGGCTCGAAATCAACGGTGAGCTGGGCTCGTTGGCGTTCGACCTGGAGCGGCTCAACGAGCTGTCCTTCCACGACCACACCGAGCCCGCCCCCTCGTCCGGCTTCCGGCGGATCCTGGTCACCGAGCCGGAGCATCCGTATCTGGAGGCGTGGTGGCCGCCCGGCCATGCCCTCGGCTACGAGCACACCTTCGCCCACCAGGCGCGCGATCTCATCGAGGCGATCGCGACGGGCAGCGACCCCGCGCCGTCGTTCGCCGACGGGCTGCAGGTGCAGCGGGTGCTCGCGGCGGTGGAGGCGAGCGCGGAGAGGAACGCGGTCTACACGCCTGTGGAGACGTCCGTACAGACGCCCGCGAGGACAGCCGCGAAGGCACCCGTAGAGACGCCCGTACAGGCACAGGCTTAGGAGGGTCCGATGCCACGTCCGTTCACACTCTTCACCGGCCAGTGGGCCGATCTGCCGCTGGAGGAGGTCTGCAGGCTCGCCCGCGACTTCGGCTACGACGGCCTTGAACTGGCCTGCTGGGGCGACCACTTCCAGGTCGACAAGGCGCTCGCGGACCCTTCGTATCTCGACGGGCGGCACGCATTGCTCGACAAGTACGGACTCAAGTGCTGGGCGATCTCCAACCATCTGGTCGGCCAGGCGGTCTGCGACAGCATCATCGACGAACGCCACCAGGCGATACTGCCCGCCAGGATCTGGGGCGACGGCGAGCCCGAGGGCGTACGTCAGCGGGCCGCGGCCGAGATCAAGGACACCGCACGGGCCGCGGCCGCCTTCGGGGTCCGTACCGTCATCGGCTTCACCGGCTCGTCGATCTGGCATCTGGTGGCGATGTTCCCGCCGGTGCCGGAACGGATGATCGAGCGCGGCTACGAGGACTTCGCCGAGCGCTGGAACCCGATCCTCGACGTCTTCGACGCGGAGGGCGTGCGCTTCGCCCACGAAGTGCACCCCAGCGAGATCGCGTACGACTACTGGACCACGAAGCGGGCGCTGGAGGCCGTCGGCAACCGGCCGGCCTTCGGGCTCAACTTCGATCCGAGCCACTTCGTCTGGCAGGACCTGGACCCGGTCGGCTTCCTCTACGACTTCCGGGACCGGATCTACCACGTGGACTGCAAGGAAGCCCGTAAGCGTCTCGACGGACGCAACGGCCGGCTCGGCTCCCATCTGCCGTGGGGCGATCCGCGGCGCGGCTGGGACTTCGTGTCGGCGGGCCACGGCGACGTTCCGTGGGAGGACGTCTTCCGGATGCTGCGGTCGATCGGCTACGCCGGGCCGATCTCGGTGGAGTGGGAGGACGCGGGCATGGACCGGCTGGCAGGTGCTCCGGAAGCGCTTGCCGACCTGAAGCGCTTCGATTTCGATCCGCCCACGGCCTCCTTCGACGCGGCATTCGGAGGCGGCGACTAGCTCATCGGGCCAGGTACGGACCCGGTTGTGGACACGCCGCCGGGCCGGTCCGGCCTGCCCGGATCCGTCTTTGTCCTGCGGTAGGGAAAAGTTGAACTTCCCTTCTGCACAAGGGCTTTCCGTCCCGGACGAACCCGGATACCGTCCATGAGGTGTACAGGACATAGGTGGTCCCGGTGTGACGGCGCACTCCGGATTCCACGGCAGTCAGCCCGGTGCGCGGTGCGGGACGAGCACCGCCCCGAGAGCACGGAACCATGCGCTCCACCCCCAGCCCGCACGGCGATTGAGGGCAGAACACCGCCCCGCCCGTTCGACCGGCCACTCCCGGAGGACATTCGTGCACAGGAAAAGGCTCAGAGCCCGCAAGGCGCTCGCACTCCTCACCGGCAGTCTTCTCGCCGCCACCTCGCTCGCCCTCACCGCGCCGCAGATCGCGGCCGCAGCCGACCCCGAACCGGCCGCGGCCGCAGAGGAATTCCAGCAGGTCACTCTCGCCAAGGGCGGTGAGGAGACCGGTGAGCCGATGTCCCTGGCCGTACTGCCCGACCGCAGCGTGCTGCACACCTCACGCAACGGCGAGCTGCGGATGACCGACAGCGCCGGCAACACCCGCGTCGTCGGCACCATCCCCGTCTACTCGCACGACGAGGAAGGTCTCCAGGGCGTCGGCCTGGACCCCAAGTTCAGTGAGAACCGCTTCATCTATCTCTACTACGCACCGCCACTGAACACCCCCGCGGGCGACGCCCCGAACACGGGCGCACCTGCGGACTTCGCGAAGTTCGACGGCGTCAACCGGCTCTCGCGCTTCGTCCTGAAGGCCGACGGCACCCTCGACAACGCCAGCGAGAAGAAGGTCATCGACATCCCGGCGACCCGCGGCATCTGCTGCCACGTCGGTGGCGACATCGACTTCGACGCGCAGGGAAATCTGTATCTGTCGACCGGTGACGACTCCAACCCCTTCGCCTCCGACGGATACACACCGATCGACGAGACGCCCGGCCGCAACCCGGCCTACGACGCCCGCCGCACCTCCGGCAACACCAACGATCTGCGCGGCAAGCTTCTGCGGATCAAGGTCAACGACGACGCGTCGTACTCCATCCCCGACGGCAACCTCTTCGCGCCCGGGACCGACAAGACCCGGCCCGAGATCTACGCGATGGGTTTCCGCAACCCCTTCCGGTTCAGCGTCGACAAGAAGACCGGCATCGTCTACGTCGGTGACTACGGCCCCGACGCGGGAGCGGCCGACCCCAAGCGCGGACCGGCCGGACAGGTCGAGTTCGCGCGGGTCACGAAGCCGGGCAACTTCGGCTGGCCGTTCTGCACCGGCAAGAACGACCCGTACGTCGACTACGACTTCGCGACCAAGACATCCGGAGCGACCTTCAACTGCGCGGCTCCCAAGAACGAGTCGCCGTACAACACCGGCCTCGTCGATCTGCCGCCCGCGCAGCCGGCCTGGATTCCGTACGACGGCGGTTCCGTGCCCGAGTTCGGCACCGGCTCGGAGTCCCCGATGGGTGGACCCGTCTACCGTTACGACGCCGCCTCGACCTCCCCGGTGAAGTTCCCGGAGGCGTACGACGGCGACTTCTTCGCCGGTGAGTTCGGCCGGCGCTGGATCAAGCGCATCGAACAGGGCGAGGACGGCGCGGTCCAGTCCATCAACCCCGTCCCGTGGACCGGCACCCAGATCATGGACATGGCCTTCGGCCCGGACGGCGCGCTGTACGTACTCGACTACGGCACCGCCTGGTTCGGCGGCGACGAGAACTCCGGGCTCTACCGGATCGAGAACGCCACCGGCGGACGCTCCCCGGTCGCCGAGGCCGCCGCGAACAAGACCTCCGGCAAGGCGCCGCTCAAGGTCGCCTTCTCCTCGGCCGGCACCGGCGACAGCGACGGCGACACCCTGACCTACGTCTGGGACTTCGGCGACGGCGGCACATCCACCGAGGCCAACCCCACGTACACGTACAAGAAGAACGGCACCTACACGGCGACCGTCACCGCCAAGGACCCCAGCGGCCGCAGCGGCTCCGCCAGTGTCCATGTGGTCGTCGGCAACACAGCGCCCAAGGTGACGCTGGAACTCCCCGCAGAAGGCGCTCTGTTCAGCTTCGGCGACGAGATCCCGTTCAAGGTAAACGTCACCGACCCGGAGGACGGGACGATCGACTGCGCCAAGGTGAAGGTGACCTACATCCTCGGCCATGACAGCCACGGCCACCCCATCACCTCGGCCAACGGCTGCACCGGCACCATCAAGACCTCCGCCGACGGCGGGCACGACGCAGACGCCAATATCTTCGGAGTCTTCGACGCCGAGTACACCGACGGCGGTGGCGGCGGCCAGGCCGCGCTCACCAGCCACGACCAGGCGCAGCTGCAGCCGCGCCACCGGCAGGCCGAGCACTACAACAACTCCTTGGGCATCAAGATCTACGAGAAGGCGAGCGCCCACGGAGGCAAGACGGTCGGCGACATCAACAACAACGACTGGATCTCCTTCAAGCCGTACAACCTGACCGGGTCCACCAAGCTCACCGCCCGGATCTCCTCCGGCGGCACCGGCGGCTTCCTCGAGGTGCGCACCGGATCGGCGAACGGTCAGATCCTCGGCTCCGCGCCCGTCCCCGTCACCGGCAGCTGGGACACCTTCCAGGACATCGACATACCCCTGCGGGCCGTACCGAAGACGACCACCGAGCTGTTCCTGGTCTTCAAGGGCGGCGACGGAGCCCTCTACGACGTGGACGATTTCGAGCTCTCCCGCAGCGCACCGGACCGGACCGCAAAGCGCGTCCTGGTCTTCTCCAAGACCGCCGGCTTCCGCCACGACTCCATCCCGGCCGGCATCGCCGCGCTGAAGGAGCTCGGCAAGTCGAGCAACATAGCGGTCGACGCCACCGAGGAGGCGGCCCAGTTCACCACCAGCAACCTCGCCCGCTACGACGCCGTCGTATTCCTCTCCACCACCGGTGACGTACTGGGCGCCGACCAGCAGAAGGCGTTCGAGAACTACGTCTCCACCGGAGGCGGCTACATGGGCGTCCACGCCGCGGCCGACACCGAGTACGACTGGGCCTTCTACGGCGGGCTCGTCGGCGCCTACTTCGCCTCCCACCCACAGATCCAGCCCGCCACCGTACGCGTCGAGGACCACACCCATCCGTCGACCGCGCACCTGGACGACGCCTGGGAGCGTACCGACGAGTGGTACAACTACCGCACCAATCCGCGTACGCAGGCCCGTGTACTGGCAACCCTGGACGAGACCAGCTATCAGGGCGGCACCATGAAGGGCGACCACCCGATCGCCTGGTGCCAGAGCTACGAGGGCGGCCGCGCCTTCTACACCGGCGGCGGCCACACCAAGGAGTCGTACGCCGAACCGGCCTTCCGCATGCACCTGCTGGGCGGACTGCGCTACGCCGCAGGACAGGTCAAGGCCGACTGCAAGCCGAAGACGGGATACCGGCCGATCTTCAACGGCAGGACGCTGGACGGCTGGAAGCAGGCCGGGCCCGGGAAGTTCAATGTCGTCGACGGAGAACTGCGCTCCGAGGGCGGCATGGGCATGCTCTGGTACCAGGCCAAGGAGCTGACGTCGTACTCGCTGAAGCTCGACTGGAAGATGACGGGCGACGACAACTCCGGTGTCTTCGTGGGCTTCCCGGCCTCCGACGATCCCTGGTCGGCGGTGAACAACGGGTACGAGGTGCAGATCGACGCCACCGACGCGGCTGATCGCACCACCGGCGCCGTCTACGGCTTCAAGTCCGCCGACCTCAAGGCCCGCGACCGCGTCCTGCGGCCACCCGGCCAGTGGAACAGCTACGAGATCCGGGTTCAGGGTGAACGCCTGCAGATCTTCCTCAACGGCGTGAAGATCAACGACTTCACCAACACCGACCCGGTGCGCAGCCTGAAGGACGGCTACATCGGCATCCAGAACCACGGAGCCGACGATCAGGTGTCCTTCCGCGACATCCAACTCAGGGAGCTGCCCTCCTAGGCGCGTCCCGTCAGACGGCGGCGGGCGGGGAGGCGCCGTACCCCCCGCCCGCCGTCCACCACACCGAATGGCAGGGAGGCAGCCCGTGTCCGCTGAAAGTAGTGGCCGTGTCGGAGTCTGGTTCGTCGGAGCACGAGGTTCCGTCGCCACCACCGCGGTGGCAGGATGCGCGGCGGTCACCGCCGGCCTGCACCCGCCGACCGGGATGGTGACCGAAACCCCGCCCTTCGCCGGCTCCGGGCTGCCCGCCCTGTCGTCGCTCGTCTTCGGCGGACACGACACCGCCCACTGTCCGCTGCCCAAGCGGGCCGAGGAACTGGCCGCGGCGGGCGTGCTGCCGCACGGTGTCGCGGCGGCGGTGCGCGGTGAACTGACCGCAGCCGACGAGGAGATACGAGCGGGCGGGCCGCAGTCGTCCGGCGACACCAGGACCGACGAGGAACTCATCGGCGCCTTCACCGCGGACCTGTCCGACTTCCGGGAGCGGCAGCGGCTGGCCCGGGTCGTCGTCGTCAATGTCTCCTCCACCGAACCGCAGCCCGCGCCGGACGCGATACGGCTACCACCCAGCGCCCTGTACGCGGCCGCGGCGCTCCGGGCCGGCTGTCCCTACGTCAACTTCACCCCCTCCACCGGGCTGCGCACCGTGGCCCTCACCGACGCCGTCGCGGCAAGTGGACTTCCCCACGCGGGCCGCGACGGCAAGACAGGCCAGACGCTGCTCCGCTCCGTGCTCGCCCCCATGTTTGTGCAACGCGCTCTGTCCGTACGGGCATGGTCGGGTACGAATCTGCTGGGCGGCGGGGACGGAGCGGCGCTGGCCGACCCGGGCGCGGCGGCCGCGAAGAACGCCGGCAAGGAGCGCGTACTCACCGACAATCTGGGCCACACTCCGGAGGGCGAGGTCCATATCGACGACGTACCGGCGCTCGGCGACTGGAAGACCGCGTGGGACCACATCGCCTTCGACGGGTTCCTGGGCTCGCGGATGATCCTCCAGACCATCTGGCAGGGCTGCGACTCGGCGCTCGCGGCCCCGTTGGTCCTGGACCTGGCGAGGCTGGTGGCCCGCGCCCATGAGGCGGGCATCTCGGGTCCGCTCCCCGAACTGGGCTTCTACTTCAAGGACCCGGACGGCGGCCCGGCGGGCCTTTCCGAACAGTTCGAGTCCCTGCTGACCTTCGCCGACCGGCTGCGGGAGGCCCGGTGACGGGGTTTCTCTCGATGCGCCTCTCGCACGGGATGCGCCTCTCGCACGGCGGATCCGGCGCCATGCGGGCCTGGGCGGAACTGCTGCGCGTCTCCGCGCTGTTCACAGTCCCGGGCGACGCGCTGGCCGGCGCCGCCGCCCTCGGCATCCGCCCCAACCGCGGTACGGCGCTCGCGGTGGGAGCCTCGCTGTGCCTCTACGAGGCGGGCATGGCCCTCAACGACTGGGCGGACCGCGAAGAGGACGCGGTGGACCGCCCGCACCGCCCCATCCCCTCCGGCCGCATCACCCCGGCGACCGCGCTCACGGCGGCCGGCGCGCTGACGGCGGCGGGCCTGGCGCTGGCATCCCGCGCGGGCCGCCCTGCCTTGGCGGTGGCGACAGCGTTGTCAGCGACGGTGTGGTCGTACGACCTGCACTTCAAGCACACGGCCGGCGGCCCGGCGGCAATGGCTGCGGCGCGGGGGCTGGACCTGGTGCTGGGGGCGGTAGCGACGGGTACGGTACCGCGGGGCGCGGGCGGGCGCGGTGTCCCCGGCGGGGTGGGGAGCGCCCTGCTGGGCGGGCGTTTGTCGTTGCTTGCGAAGCGCAGGCCGGGCAGGGGAGCAGGAGCAGCTGGCTCGCCCGGCGTGAGCGCGGGTTGGCCACCGCCCGGGGAGGCGCGCCGGCCCGGCGTGCCGGCCGCCTGGAGTACGGCCTCAGGCCCGCCGAGTGCCGGAACGGCAGCCCTGGCCCGGCTGCTTGGCACAGGACCCGCAGGACCGGGCCGGGTGATTGCCGCAGGACCAGAGCGGTTGCCCGACCGTGCTGTATCGCGCCGGGCCCGTGGCGGCGTCGATGCGCGTGGTGCGAGTGGTGCGGCGCTCGTCGCGCTGCCGTCCGCCGCCGTGCTCGCGGCGCACACCTACGCCGTCACCGCCGTATCGCGCCACGAGGCGCAGGGCGGCTCAACGGCCGTACCCCTCACCGCATTCGCTGCGAACCTGGGGCTCGGCGCCCTCGTGTCCCGCGTCCAGCGAGTCTCAGTCTTCGCGCCGCGAGGCGCGCGCGCCGGGCAGCGCGGCCTGCCCGCCTTGCCCATCCCGGCCCCGAGGTCCGGGGGCTTGCCCCCCACGCGGCGGAGCCGCATATCGATACAGCAGGGAAGGGGCGAGTCCGGGGAAAACACCCCGCAGGCCCCCCGGCCCCCCGCACCTGTGGACCACCTCACCCCCGCGCGCCTGCTGGCCACCGCCCTCGCCGCCGCATACATCCGCACCGCCGCAAAACCCCTCCTCCACGCCGCCCTCAACCCCTCCCCACCGCTCACCCAGCGTGCCGTCGGCGGCGGCATCCGGGCCATGATCCCGCTCCAGGCCGCCCTCGCCGCCCGCACCGGCGCCGGAGCCACCGCCCTCGCGGTCATGGGACTCGTACCGCTCGCCCGCAAGCTCGCACGGAAGGTGAGCCCGACATGAGCCCCGACACCAGCCACACCAACCTGCGCCTCGGCTACGGCACCAACGGTCTCACCGACCTCCGCCTCGACGACGCCCTCGCGCTCCTCGCCGACCTCGGCTACGACGGCGTCGGACTGACCCTCGACCATATGCACCTCGACCCGCTCGCCCCCGACCTCGCCGCCCGCACCCGCCACGTGGCCAAGAGACTCGGCGAGCTGGGCCTCGGCGTCACCATCGAGACCGGCGCCCGCTATGTCCTCGACCCCCGCCGCAAACACGGGCCTTCGCTCCTCGACCCGGACCCCGACGGCCGCGCCGCCCGCACCGACCTGCTGATCACCGCCGTGCGGGTCGCCACCGACCTCGGCGCCCACGCCGTGCACTGCTTCAGCGGCATCACCCCTGCGGACACCCTCACCGACACCGCGTGGAAGCGGCTCGAAGGGGCACTCACCCCCGTCCTCGACACCGCCACCGACGCCGGCATCCCCCTCGCCGTCGAGCCCGAGCCCGGTCACCTCCTCGCCACGCTCACCGACTTCCACCACCTCCGCGGCCTGCTCGGCGCCCCGGAGCCCCTCGGGCTCACCCTCGACATCGGCCATTGTCAGTGCCTGGAACCCGACGCGCCCGCCGACTGCGTCCGCAATGCCGCGCCCTGGCTGCGGCATGTCCAGATCGAGGACATGCGCCGCGGCGTCCATGAACACCTTCCCTTCGGAGACGGGGAGATCGACTTCCCGCCTGTCCTGGAAGCCCTCGCCGCCACCGGCTACCAAGGCATCACCGTCGTCGAACTGCCCCGCCATTCCCATGCGGGCCCCGAACTCGCCCGCGAATCGATTGAGTTCCTCCGCTCACAGGTTCCGCCGAAGGGAGTACCGGCATGGTGACGCCGTCCCGCAAGGAACTCGAGGCACAGCTCGACGCACAGCTCGACGGAGCCGCCCGCGCCTGGCTCGCCGACGCACTCGCCGAGGCTGCCCGCGCCGCCCGGACGCCACCGGTCGCCCCCTCCCCGTACGCCGCACACACCTGGGAGCTCCGGTTCGCCGCCGCCGGCCGGCACTGCGGCCAGAACCGGGCCGACTCCGTACGCACCCTGCTCCTCATCGAGGCCCGCGCGGACCTGGACACCCTCACCCGCCTCTACCGGCAGGGCACCGCCGCCGAGCGCCGCGCTGTGCTCCTCGCCCTGCACCATCTGGTGGTGGGCCCCGAAGTCCTGCCGCTCGTCGAGGACGCCCTGCGCACCAACGACACCCGGCTCGTGGCCGCGGCCGTCGGCCCGTACGCCGCCGCTCACCTCGATCCGCACTCCTGGCGGCACGCCGTCCTCAAGTGCCTGTTCACCGGCGTGCCCGTCGCCGCCGTCGCCGGCCTGCACAGACGCGCCGCAGGCGACGGCGAGCTGGCCAGGATGCTCGCCGACTACGCCGCCGAGCGCACCGCCGCCGGCCGCGACGTGCCCCCCGACCTCAATCGCGTGCTGACCCTGACCGGCGAGCAGTCCGAGGAGTCCTGATGCGCATCTTCGACCCCCACATCCATATGACCTCCCGCACCACCGACGACTACCAGGCGATGTACGCCGCCGGTGTCCGCGCCCTCGTCGAACCGTCCTTCTGGCTCGGCCAGCCCCGCACCTCGCCCGCCAGCTTCTTCGACTACTTCGACGCCCTGCTCGGCTGGGAGCCCTTCCGCGCCGCCCAGTACGGCATAGCCCACCACTGCACGCTCGCCCTCAACCCCAAAGAGGCCAACGACCCCCGCTGCACACCTGTACTCGACGCGCTGCCCCGCTATCTCGTCAAGGACTCCGTCGTCGCCGTCGGTGAGATCGGCTACGACTCCATGACGCCGGCCGAGGACACCGCGCTGGCCGCCCAGCTCCAGCTCGCCGCCGATCACGGACTGCCCGCCCTCGTCCACACTCCGCACCGGGACAAGCTCGCCGGACTGCACCGCACCGTCGACGTCATCCGCGAATCGAACCTGCCCGCGGAACGCGTACTGCTCGACCACCTCAATGAGACGACCGTAAAGCACGCCACTGACAGCGGCTGCTGGCTCGGCTTCTCCATCTACCCCGACACCAAGATGGACGAGGACCGGATGGTCGCGGTCCTCAAGGCGTGCGGAACCGAGAAGGTCCTGGTCAACTCGGCCGCGGACTGGGGCAGGAGTGATCCGCTCAAGACCCGCAAGGTCGGCGACGCGATGCTCGCCGCCGGTTTCACCGAGGACGACGTCGACCAGGTTCTGTGGCGCAACCCCGTCGCCTTCTACGGCCTCAGCGGCCGCCTCCAGCTCGACATTCCGGATCCGGAGTCCCTCCACGAGGGCAACTCCATACTCCGCGGCGGGGAATGAGGAGACAGACGTATGCGCTTCCGCCATCCCGACGGCGCCACCGTCCACCTCTCCTACTGCACCAACGTCCACCCCGCCGAGACCCTCGACGGCGTACTCGTCCAGCTCCGCGACCACTGCGAGCCGGTACGCAAACGACTCGGCCGCGACCGCCTCGGCATCGGCCTCTGGCTCGCCAAGGACGCCGCCCGCGCACTGATCAGCGACCCGGCCGCGCTGCGCGGCCTGCGCACCGAACTCGAATGCCGCGGCCTCGAGGTCGTCACCCTCAACGGCTTCCCGTACGAGGGATTCGGCGCCGAAGAGGTCAAGTACCGCGTCTACAAGCCGGACTGGACCGACCCCGAACGCCTCGCCCACACCACCGACCTGGCCCGTCTCCTCGCCGCCCTGCTCCCCGACGACATCACCGAGGGCACCATCTCCACCCTCCCACTCGCCTGGCGCACCCCTTTCGACGATATGGCAGCCGGGGCCGCGCACACCGCCCTGACCACTCTCGCCGAACGCCTCGACGCCCTCGAGGAACTCACCGGCAAGTCGATTCGCATCGGTCTGGAGCCCGAGCCCGGCTGCATCGTCGAGACCACCGCGGACGCGATACGTCCCCTCAGAGCGATCGCATCGCACCGCATCGGCATCTGCATCGACACCTGCCATCTCGCCACCTCCTTCGAAGATCCGCAGGCTGCCCTGGCGGCGCTCACCGCGGCAGGTATCACCATCCCCAAGGCGCAGCTGTCCGCCGCGCTCCACGCCGAAGAACCACACCTCCCCGAAGTACGGGCGGCGTTGGGCGCCTTCGCCGAACCCCGCTTTCTGCATCAGACCCGCACCCTTCCCGGAGCTCTCCGAGCAGGGGAGACCTCATCCGCGGGCGGTCTGCGCGGCACCGACGATCTCGACGAAGCCCTCGCCGGCACGGCGCTGCCCGACGACGCCCCCTGGCGTGCCCACTTCCACGTCCCCCTGCACGCCCCGCCCGCCCCGCCCCTCACCTCCACCCTCTCCGTACTCCAGGACACGCTGAACCGGCTCGTCGGCGGCCCTGACCCGCTCACCCGACACCTCGAGGTCGAGACCTACACCTGGCAGGCCCTCCCGCCCGAGCTGCGCCCACGCAACCGCACCCAGCTCGCCGACGGCATCGCCGCCGAACTCACCCTCGCCCGCGACCTGCTGGTCGACCTCGGCCTCAAGGAGCTGCCATGACCGACGCCGCCCACCCCACTCCCACCCCTCTCCTGGTCCTGGACGTCGTAGGCCTCACCCCCCAGCTCCTCGACCACATGCCGCACCTCAAGTCCCTTGCCCAGTCCGGCTCCCAGGCCCCCCTCACCACCGTCCTCCCCGCCGTGACCTGCGCCGCCCAGTCCACCTTCCTCACCGGCGCCCTCCCCGCCGAGCACGGCATCGTCGCCAACGGCTGGTACTTCCGCGACCTCGGCGACGTACTGCTCTGGCGACAGCACAACGGCCTCGTCTTCGGCGACAAGATCTGGGACGCCGCCCGCCGCGCACACCCCGGCTACACCGTCGCCAACATCTGCTGGTGGTACGCCATGGGCGCGGACACCGACTTCACCGTCACCCCCCGCCCCGTCTACTACGCCGACGGTCGCAAGGAACCCGACTGCTACACCCGGCCCCCCGAGCTGCACGACGAACTCACCGAGAAGTTCGGCACCTTCCCCCTGTTCCACTTCTGGGGCCCGGGCGCCGACATCGTCTCCAGCCAGTGGATCGTCGACGCGACGCGACACATCATGCGCACCCGACACCCCGACCTGACCCTGTGCTACCTTCCGCATCTCGACTACGACCTGCAGCGCTACGGCCCCGACGACCCCCGCTCGTACCAGGCAGCCGCCGACCTCGACGCCGTCATCGCCCCGCTGCTGGGCGACGCCAGACAGGAAGGCCGCACGGTCGTCGCCCTGTCCGAGTACGGCATCACGCGCGTCAGCCGCCCCGTCGACATCAACCGCGCCCTGCGCCGCGCCGGCCTTCTCGAAGTCCACACCCAGGACGGCATGGAGTACCTCGACCCGATGGCCTCCCGCGCCTTCGCCGTCGCCGACCACCAGCTCGCCCACGTCTACATCCGCCGCCCCGAAGACATCGACGCCACCCGCGCGGCACTCACCGACCTGCCCGGCATCGAGCAACTCCTTGACGACGAGGGCAAGAAGAGCCACGGCCTCGACCACCCGCGTTCCGGCGAACTCGTCGCCATCGCGGAGGCCGACGCCTGGTTCACCTACTACTACTGGCTCGACGACGACCGGGCCCCCGACTTCGCCCAGCTCGTCGAGATCCACCGCAAACCCGGCTACGACCCGGTCGAACTCCTCATGGACCCTCTCGACCCGTACGTACGCCTCAAGGCGGCCAAGGCGATCGCCCGCAAGAAACTCGGCATGCGCTACCGCCTCGCGGTCGTGCCCCTCGACCCCTCACCTATTCGCGGCAGCCACGGCCGCCTGCCCACGAGCGACGAAAGTGACACCGGGCCGCTCATCCTCTGCTCCACCCCCCGCGCTGTCAGCGGCCGCGTCGCGGCCACCGATGTGAAGTCCCTGCTGCTTCAACTCGCTGGACTCCACTCAAGCAGAGACCACTGACAATCCGATCCCGGGAGATCCCATGAGCCGCACAAGCAAGGCCAACGACCCCGAACTCGCCCACAGGCTCAGCAGACGCGGCATGCTCGGCGTCGCCGCCGGCGCGACCGCCGCCGCCATCGTCGGCGCCGCTGCGGGCCCGGCCTCGGCAGCCGTGACGAGTGCCGCCGCCCCCGGCAGGGGCCGCCCCGTCCTGCCCCCCGGCCGCCTCGGCACCCAGCTCTACTCCCTGCGCGACAAGGTTTCCGGCCTCGGCTTCGCGAAGGTCTTCGCCGAGCTGGAGCGCTACGGCTACGACGAGATCGAGTACGCCGGCTATACCCAGGGCACCGGCCCCATCACCCTCGCCCAGCTGAAGCAGCTCGCCCACGACCACGGGCTGCGCGGCATCGGCAGTCACGTCGGCTACTACTCCAGCGACCCGAACGCCTACACCTTCGCCCAGAACCTCGACAAGGTCCTCGACGACGCCCAGGCGCTCGGCCTGCCGCACATCGGCACCGCATCGGGCCCCTTCCGCTACGGCTCCACCGTCGATGCCTGGAAGCGGGCCGCCGAGGAGTTCAACACGTATGGAGCCGCCGCCAGGAAGCGCGGTCTGAAGTTCTACCAGCACAACCACGCCGAGGAGTTCTCCTTCGCCACCGACCAGCCGAACGTCCGCCTCTACGACGTGCTGCTCGCCGAGACCGACCCCGATCTGGTCCACCTCGAAATGGACATCTACTGGGCGTTCGTGGGCCAGTTCCGCTTCAGCAAGCGCGTCGACGGCACCCCAGCCCCCTTCGACCCTCTGCGCTATGTCCTCAAGCGGCCCCACCGCTACCCGCTTTTCCACGTCAAGGACGGCACGCACGACGAGTCCGCCCGCGACGGCTACCGAATGGTGGACGTCGGGGACGGAGACATCGACTACAAGCGCTTCATCTCCGCGGTGAACAAGACCCAGGGCGGCTACCGCGACCACCACTGGCAGACCGAACACGACAACCCGGTCGAGTCCTTCGCGTTCGCCCGCAAGTCGAGTGAGCACCTCCACTCGCTGCGCGAGAAGGGCTGCTGAGGGTTCGTACGGCACCGCATCGGGTCCGCGCGGTACTGCTTCCTATCCGCGCGGCGCCGATCCCGCGTCGGCGCGGGAATCCTGCTACCGGCCAGTAGAGGGAACGTAAGGTTCCGTCCATCATGGGACGCGAACATGCCAAATGCCCTCCGTCCGTACGGGACGGAGGGCTTCCCCTGAGCTGTTCCGAGACGCAGGAGCCCCCCATGCATGCAGGCAAGTGGAGAATCCGGTCGGTGGTCGCCGCCGCCGCGCTGACGTTCACCATGGCCGCCCCGGTCGCAGCGGCCGCGGACTCGACCGGGTCGGACCGCCCGGCGACCCCGGCCGCCACCGCCGCCGCGCCGCAGCAGTCCGGCCACGCCAGTACGCTGCTCGCCGACGTCGACTACGGGACCTGGCAGCGTGATGTCGCCGCCGTCGTCGCCATTGCTCGCCCCTACATCGAGCAGCGCACCACGAACACCTCCGGTGCGAAGCAGGCGATCGTCCTCGACATCGACAACACGTCGCTCGAGACCGACTTCCACCCCTTCTGGGAGTACCCGACGCCTGCGGTCAAGCCGGTCCTCGAACTGGCGCGTTACGCGAAGTCCCGCGGTGTGGACATCTTCTTCGTCACCGCCCGCCCCGGCATCCTCCACTCGCTCACCGAGTACAACCTGAAGAAGGTCGGGTACCCGGTCGACGGCCTGTACGTACGGGATCTGCCTGACCTCTTCGACGAGGTCAGCGCGTACAAGACGGGCAAGCGGGCCGCGATCGAGGCAAAGGGCTACACGATCATCGCCAACATCGGCAACAACACGACCGATCTCGTGGGCGGCCACGCCGAGAAGACGTTCAAGCTGCCCGACTACAACGGCGACCTGTCGTAGCCGTCGGCATGACCGGGCACAACAGCGGGGGCCGTCACGACCGTTACCGGTCGCGACGGCCCCCCCTCGCCGTAAAGCCTTGTCCCTGCCCGCGGCTCAGACCACGTCCCGGCTGATCGGCCGGGGAGTCGGCACGATCTTCCGTGCCGGCGGCCACCCCGGAGCCCGTAGGAACAGCTGCGAGCACCACCGACGCAAGACCGATGGACCCGGCCAGCGCGAAGAACATGCCGTAGTTGGAGGCGTTGTTGTTCTCCCCGAAGTGGTCCGCGGTCATCGCCGCGAACAGCGGGAAGATCGCGCCACCGCCGAAACCGGAGACCATCGAGCGGAACACTCCTTCCAGCCCCCGACTTGCCCGGCGGGATGCGGCCCCTGCGTGCCAAGGACGCCGGCGCGGAGCCCGGGTGACGGCCTCGGCGAAGGCTGTCACCCGGTAGCGGCGTCCGATCTCAGTGCCCGGGCGGTCGTGGATGCGCCCACATGAGCACTCTCGTTCCTCGTCCCACCACTACCGAACCGCTCACGCCATTCCGATCACGCCTTGAGCGGACGGGGCCGGGAGCGTGGCGAGTTCGCCCAGGACGCGGGCCGCCGGCGCGGGGTCGACCAGCCACTTCAGGTGGCTGCCCTCCAGTGTGCGGACGTCGTACGGGTTGTCAGGCGTCAGCTCGTTGCCCTCGCGGATCAGGCGGTCCTGTATGGCGAGAGGCAGGCTCGTGTCGTCGGCCAGGCGGATGTAGGTCTTGGGGATGCGGCCCCAGGTCGCTGCCTGAGCCCGGTCGGCGGAGCCGCCGACGTCCAGGTTCTCGTCGGGCTGGAAGGTGTTCAGGAAGGTGTGGAACTGCTCGTCGGTGCCGTCGGCGAAGAAGGCCGCCTTGAACGCCGTGAGCGAGTCCGGGTTCGCGGTGCGGAAGTTGACGCGGAGCAGGCCGAGGTCGGCAGGGTTCCCGGCCAGCGCCGAAGCGAAGGCGGCGGGGTCGACCGTGGCCATCTCCGGCTCGGTGTAGTAGTCGTTGATGTCGAGGTGGACCGGGCACCAGGCCGAGACGTAGACGATGCGGTCGATCAGATCCGGGCGTGCGTTGGCCGCGGCCGTGACCGTGACACCGCCCCGGCTGTGGGCGACGAGGATCACGGGGCCGTTCCGCTTGGCCCGTTCGAGGATCCCGATGAGGTGCGCGACGTTGTCGGCGAGCGTGACGCCCTTGATCGAGCCGGGCGCGGTGGCGAGCCCCTCGGGGTCCTGCGGCGACTGATAGGCGCGGGTGAAGGTCGCCTGGAACCCGTGGCCGGGCAGGTCGACGGCGACCGAACGGTGCCCGAGGAGGCCGAGTTCGGCCTGGAGGGGCGCGAAGGAGAAGGAGTTCGCGAAGGCTCCGTGCACCAGTACGAACGTCGGTTGCATCTGTGTACTCACTTTCCGGCCGCCGCGGTTCGGCGTCGGCCATGGCGGGCCCCGGCGCGGGCGAGCCGACTCAGGGCCGAGGAACGGGCCAACGTCCGCGGCACACCGTCCCCCGCTGCGGGGGACGTCTTCGTGCGTGGAACGCGTCACTCGGCCAAGTGCGGTCAACCGCTGCGCCTGGCGGGCATGGGGTGGACATTCGTTTGATGTCCCAAGATTCACATTGTCCAGCGGATGATCATCCGCACTACTGCCTACACATGGGTCCACCGGCTGCGGACCCACCGAAAGCCCGACCCGGCCCGTATCGGGTCGATCCTGGGCATGCCGGCCTCGACCGTGCTCCGGATTCCGGTCCGCCACGGCCTGAACCGCCTGGCTTCCCCGACCGACCCCCACGGCATCACCGTCGAACGGGTCCTGACCGACAACGGCTTCTGCTCAACCGCACCCTGCTCGACGAATGGGCTTGCCAGCGGCCCTACGCGATCAATCCGATGTTTGACGCAGGACCAGGCAGAGAAAGCCGAAGCTGTCCCGGTACCCGCGCAGCCACTGCGAACGCTGGGCGGTGGCCGTCTCCAGTACCTGTGCGCCAGCCGGATCGGCAGGGTGGTCCAGAGCCCATGAGGCCAGCGAGCCCCAGCAAGCCCACTCGTAGGAGTCCAGCTCACTGCGGGTGCTGACATGGCCGTGGACAGGGGTCCATCCGTCGGCGACGACGCGGTCCACCGTGGTCGCCAGGTCGGCGAGGTCACCGAACATCTCGACGGCCGCTGGCGAAGGGGCGCGGTCCCAGAACGACTCACCGATCAGAACGCGGCCTCCGGGAGCCAGGTGCTTGCGGGCCGCCGCGAGGGTGGGGAGAAGACCGCCGAAGGCATGCGCGGCGCCGACGCTGATCACCAGGTCGAACGGTTGTGGAGAGCCGAAGTCCGTGGCCTCCTGCTGGTGGAGGACCAGGCGCTCGTCGACTCCGAGTTTGCTCGCTGCCTGGCGGGCCTGTGTCAGAGCGACTTCGGAGACGTCGACGCCCTCGGCGTGCAGGTGCGGGCGCGTCGCCAGGGCGCGCAGAAGCCACTCCGCTGTGCCGCATCCGAGGTCGAGCACTCGCTCGTCACCTCGCGGGAGGCCGCGTTCGAGCAGCCGACTGACCGAGTCGTCGTCGAGCGGAGATTTTATCGGGTGGTCGGCATGCGCGATCATGGAGATCTGTTCGCGGCTCACCGGCGCGGCGTGCCCCGTGTCGAGGAGCAGCTTCGCGGCCACCGCCGTCCCGTCGGTGCGAATCGTGCCGGCGACGGCCTTCGCCCGTGCTTCCGTCTCGGGGGTCAGGGCCGTCCTGAGTGCGTCTGACAGGGACTCGAAGGTCGGGGTCGGGCCGTCGTGTGCCGCGCCGATGCCCAGGTCGGCCACGCGGGCGGCCCAGTGCGGCTGGTCCACGAACTGGGGCACCACCACCTGGGGTGCACCGGCTCGGGCGGCGGTGGTCGTGGTGCCTGCGCCGCCGTGGTGTACGACGGCCGCGACCCGGCGGAACAGGGACTGGTGGTTGACGTCGCCTACGGCGAAGCAGTCGTCCGAGTCGTCCACCAGGCCCAGGTCTGCCCAGCCGCGGGAGACGAGCACGCGGCGGCCCTGCGCGCGGGCCGCCTCGACGGTTGTCCGGGCGATGTCGGTGGCTGTGCTCATGGGCATGCTGCCGAAGCCGACGTACACCGGTGGGGTGCCGGCGTCCAGGAACGTCTCCAGATCGGCGGGCAGGGGGCGTTCGTCGGGCAGGATCCACGCGCCGGTCTGCACGAGGTCGAGGTTCGTCAGTTGCTGCCACGGGCCCAGGACCGGGTCCACCGCCAGCCACGGCCGTTCGGTGAAGACGTGGTCGCGGACGTTGTCCACCGGTGCAAGGCCGATCGCCGCGCGGTGGGCGTTGAGGGGCTGGAGGTAAAGGGCGTTGACCTTCTGGGCGTCCAGGTCCCACAGGGCCTGGTTGTCGGTCATGTCGGGCGGAGCCGACGGGCCGGGCCGCGGCGACGGTCGGTAGTGCGTGGAGGGCATCTCGAACGGGTGGAAGCCCGCGTACACGTAGCGGATGCCCAGCTTCTCGGCCACCGAGCGGGCGCCGGCCGGCATCAGACCGCTCGCCACCAGCACGTCACAGTCCTCGGCCGCCTTGCCGACCGTGTCGAAGTGCTCGGCGACCAGCTCGGCCGCGAACGCGGCCGCGTCCGACGGGGGCGCTCCCGTCCGCAGCGCGCGCACGTCCCGCCCGAAGGGCACCAGATCCGCGCCGACACCGGCCAGCAGTTCCGCGAACTCCTCGTCCGGCGGTGCGCACACGCGTACCTCCGCGCCGAGTTTCCGCAACTGCGCCGCCAGTCCCGCCAGCGGCGCGATGTCGCCGCGCGATCCGTACGCCATCAACAGCACACGCATGTCGTGTTTCTCATTCCTCTGGATGCCGGCCTCGGCCGGTGATGGTGCGGCAGGATCCGGGTCTTCCGGGTCTTGCCTCGGGCCCTTTGGGGCGGGTTCGTGTCGGGCGGTGGTGATCAGCGGGATCAGCGGGCCCAGGGCAGTTCGCGGGTGCCTTCGGTTCCGGGTACGGAGGCGAGGGCGTCGCAGTGCATCGCGACGTGGGCCTCGGCCCGCTCCGGGGCGTGGATCCGGCGCAGGAGTCCGGAGGGCAGGATGAACGTCTGGCCGGCCAGGACCTTTTGGGTGTGGCCGTCGCAGGTCACTTCCAGGGCGCCCGCGGTGACCGTCCAGACCTGTTCACGAGTGACGGAGTGCTCGGGGCCGGTTGCCCCGGCGTCCATGCAGACCGTCCAGGTGCTGAGTTCGGTGCTGCCGCGGCTGGGAGCCGCCAGGCCGGTCATGGTGGCGTTCGGGGAGACGGTGACGTTGTCGTTCGACGGAGTGATGACGCGCATATGGGGTGCTCCTCGGTGGCGTTCGGGGACGGGACGGGCCGCGAGGGAAGGGAAGGGGCCCGTGGGTGAGGTCAGGTAGCGGGCACGTCGAGCTGGAACTCGCGGGTGCGCCGGTAGGAGCGGAATCCCAGTCGGTGGTTGACGGCCAGCATGTGGACGTTGTCGTCGGCGTTGTCCGTCTCGATCTCGACGACGCCGGGATGCTCGGCGCGCAGACGCCGCACCATGGCGGCCTTGACCCACAGCCCAAGGCCGTGGCCGCGGTGCGCGGGCACGACAGCCGTGTCGTACTGCTGGGCACGCGGCCCGGAGCCCTGGGGGAGCAGGATCTCGGTGTAGCCGGCCATCGTGCCGTCGTCGTGGACTGCCGCGATGGTCAGCAGTGTGTCGCCGCGGTCGGCGATCACCTTGGCCATGGCGCGGACGCGGTCGGCGTCCCACGCCACGCTGCCGTAGTCCAGGTCGCCGACGGGCATGTCGTTCATCGCGTTCTTGGCTGCGGCGAAGGCGTCGGCGAGCTCGTCGGGAACCGTGCCGGGCCAGCGGGTCAGCCGGTAGCCGGGGGGCGCGGTATCGGCGATCTGCGGCAGGTCGGCCTCGGGCAGCTCGTCGAGGCGCAGTATGAGGTGATCCAGGGTGAGTGCCCGGCGGAAGCCCCACCGTTCACTGAAGGCTTCGCCCGGGCTGTCGGCCGCGGCTGCCGCGATGAGGCTACGCCGGTTCTCGGTGAGGCAGGCCGCCACGACCGCCGACAGCAGGAGGGAGCCGGTTCCCAGGCGCCGGTGTGCGGGGTCGACGTGCAGTTCCAGTTCGGACAGGTGCTCCTGGCCCGGGGAGGTGAACACCCGCAGGCCGGCGACTCCGACGGGGACGCAGTCCGCCCCGATGGCCAGCCAGGTCAGCCGGCGGCTGCCCAGAGCGGGCTGGGTGAGCTGGGCGTGGATCTGTCCGGGGTCGGGGGTCGGTACTCCGGGCAGGTCGTGGGCCATCGAGGTCGCAACGACCTGATGCCATGCGGCGGCCTCGGCGACCGAGACGCGCTGGAGCGGAATGACATGTACAGATTCGGACAAGGCGATGGCTTTCGTAGTCGGGTCGGTCGTACTTCGGGATGCCAGGAGGGCGTACTCGCGTCGGCCGATAGACCGCCAGGGCGGCGGCCAATGAGGCTGCGTCAGGCCGTAGCGCCCGGACTCCAGCGGTCGAGAACGGCGTACGCCGGGATCCACCGGGCGGTGCAGGCGGCGTACGCGGATGCGGGCAGTCGGGCGAGGAGCCTCTCCGCTGTCGGTTCATCGGCGCCGTCCAGCAGCCACGGCAGCAGCAGCGGTGCGTCCTGGTCGATGTGCTGGGCATGGACCCGGCTGAAGTGGCCCCACTGCTCGGCTGTCAGCACCCGTTGGATCAGCGGGAGCGCCGCTTCCTCCTCGTGCGTGAGGTGGCCGGCCAGGCCGCGGGTCAGCGCGTCGGCAAGCTGGCCCAACCGCAGCGAGCCGGCACCGGGGTCGGTCAGCGCGCCGTCGATGGCCTGGATCACCGGGGTGATGGCGGCATGTTCGGCCTCCATCACCTCCAGCAGCGCCAGGTCCTTCGGCCGGCCGGCCAGATTCTGCCGCAGCGAGGGCCACAGTGCGTCGTCCTCGGCCGTGTGGTGGGCATGGAGAGCCTTCTTGAACAGCGTCCATCCGGCAGCGGTGGCCAGCACCTGCCGCGGGTCACGGTCCGCGGCGGTGGTGACCCGGTCCAGATGAGCCAGTTCCCGGCGCAGGGCATCATGCATCGCGTACATCACGGTCAGGTCGATGGCGTCGCTCATGGGCAGGTCCAGGACGTTCGGGTGTGCTCACCGACCACAGCGTTGACGTGGCTGAAGGAGAGACACGCCGATGACAGGACGAAGGCGTTGGCGAGGCACCTCATCCCCTCCGACCGTACGAGTGGGGGTTTTGCACGCGTGACTGCATGCCTCAAACAATCTTGCGGTTCGCGCGTATGATCAAGGAACACTTGTGCGGGGTTCGATAACCGCAGGGTTATTGACGAAGGGTCGGGGGCCGGTGGAGCTGCGCGACATCGAGATCTTCCTGGTGCTGGCCGAGGAGCTGCATTTCGGCCGGACCGCACAGCGGCTGCACGTCTCCCAGGCACGCGTCAGCCAGGCCATCAAGAAGCAGGAGCGGCGCATCGGTGCCGAGCTCTTCACCCGCACCAGCCGCACGGTGCGCCTGACCGAGGTCGGCCGACAGTTCCGCGACGACCTGCAACCGGTCTACGCGGGCCTGCACGAATCCCTGGAGCGGGCCCAGCTGGCGGCCCGCGGCATCACCGCACAGCTCCGCGTCAGCCTGATGCCCTTCAACGTCGCTGATCTGCACCCCTACTGGAAGGCGTTCCGCGCGCGGTACCCACACTGGGGACTCCAGATCCGCCAGGCAACCTTCACCGATGTGTTCGGCCAGCTCCGCAGCGGCGCGATGGACGTCATGGTCGTCTGGCTGCCGGTGGAAGAACCGGACTTCACCGTAGGACCGACCCTGTGCACCGACTCCCGGATCCTCGCCGTGGCCGCCGACCACCGGCTCGCGGAACGCGACTCGGTGCCACTGGAGCTGCTCGCCGACTTCCCGCACGGCACTGCCCTCGGCCTGCCGGACTACTGGGAGGACAGCTACCTGCCCTTCCACACCCCACGAGGCCGTACGATCGAGCGCATCATGTCCGCGGCCTCGGACACCGCCGATGAGCTGATCAGTCACGTCGGCATGGGCGAGATCATCCACACCTTCCCCGGCCATGTCACCAGGCACTGGGGCATGTCGAACATCCGATGGCTTCCCGTCCCCGACATGGCCACCATGAACTTCGCCCTGGTCTGGCGGACCGAAGCCGAGAACGACCTCATCCGCGCTCTGGCCGACACGGTGCGAGATCTCGGCGTGTTCCGGTTCTGACGAGCCGTGCGGCGTGAGGTGGACGTACCTGCGGGCCGTGCGCACGCGTGCGCCCGTCGACTGCTCCCGTCGGCTGCTCGCGTCGACCGGAAGCCTGTGAGCCTCGCAGCCGACAAGGCATACAGCAACAGGCCCTGTCGTAACTACCTGCGACAACGGGGCATTCGGCACACGATCCCAGAGAAGACCGACAGTCGGGCCGCCCGCCTGCGCAAGGACTCACGCGGCGGACGGCCACCCGGCTTCAACGAAGTGCGGTACAAGAAACGCAACACCGTCGAACGAGCGATCAACCGGCTCAAGCAGCACCGGGCCGTGGCTACCCGATACGGCAAACGTTGCTACGTCTTCCTCGGCACCGCGACAGCAGCATCCGTAGTCATCTGGCTCCGAACTTGATTGCCTGGACAAGTCCTAGCCGATGAGGGTCTCCTTCGGGCGGACCACGCAGAACTCGTTCCCCTCCGGATCGGCCAGCACGGTCCACGACTCGTTGCCGCTCTGCCCGACGTCCGCCCGGTGGGCGCCGAGTGCGAGGATGCGCTCGATCTCGGCCTCCCGGACCTCCGCGGCGCACGTCAGATCGAGGTGCAGGCGGTTCTTGACGACCTTACGGTCCGTCACCGGCATGAAGCAGATGCCCACCGGCGCGGTCTCGTCCGGCCCGATCACGACCTCCCGCTCCCGCTCGGACAGGATCCGCCAGCCCAACACCTCGGCCCAGAACCGGGCAAGGGTGGGCAGGTCGTGGGCGTCGATGACGATGTGATGCAGCGAGACAGGCATGTCCGCCAGTGTGCCCGGTGATCGCCCCGGACAAGTCCTAGTTGGAGTTGATCGGCGTGAATCTCGATACCGTACGCACCTTCGTAGCCGTTGCGGATGGGGGTCAGTTCCAGCAAGCCGCCACCGACCTGTCGATCACCCAGCAGGCCGTCTCCAAGCGCATCACAGCTCTGGAGGGGGATCTCGGTGTGCGGCTGTTCACCCGCACCGCTCGGGGGGCCCGGCTCACAATCGACGGGCAGGCGTTCCAGCCTGGCGAAGCCGGTTTCCGGGCACACATCGCCTGGGCTGACGACCTTCCCCGGACCGGGTCGGCGGTGGGTGACGAACACCGGCCCGCGCGTGCGTCCCTTGAGCAGGCGGGGCAGGAGCCGGGCAGTGCCGGCATCTCAGCAGACCGTCTCCAGCACGAAGCTCGGATACCCTGACAAGAGCACCACCCGCATCGCCACCGACGCCGGAGCCGCCTGGAAGAGCTACGCACCCGGCGATCACAATCGAGGGTCATTGATGCCTCACTGATGATGCGACGTTCGCCAATGGCGCTCCGGCACCGCCGTCCTTCAACGCTCGGGGCCGGCAGCAACCGACTCGATGACGCCTTGCCAGGATCTGCGATATCCCTGGCAAAGGGGCCCACCAACGAGGTTGAGGATCTGCGAGGACGCATCGATCAACGCCGCCGCGTCTCCCGACTCACACAGATGCAGATCGGCGGCAGCTCCCGCAACTGCCCCGCCGGGAAAGCGACAGCGGCCTGGAAGAAGACCCAGACGCCCATCAGCCAGAAGACGTGCCCGCTGCTCCACAGCTGTGCCTCGTGCAGAGTCTTCTCGGCGGACGTGAAGGCGTACTCCGACGAGCTGATGCGCATCATGCCGATCCATGGGAGGAGCACCATGGTCCAGCGTGGCCGGCCCATGAAGCCGCGGCCGCCGCCAAGAGCCTCAGCTACGTCAAGCTCGACGGCGAGGTCGGCGTCATCGGCAACAGCGCGGGCCTGGTCATGTCCACCCTCGACGCCGACGCCGACGCCGACGCCGACGCCGACGCCGACGCCGACGCCGACGCCGACGCCGACGCCGACGCCGACGCCGACGTCGGCTGCGGCGCCCGACCCGCCAACTTCTTCGACATCGGGGGAGTGGCCTCCGCCCAGGTGATGGCTGACGGGTTCTCCGTCATCCTGCCCGATCCGGCGGTGAGCGCCGTGCTTGTCAATGTCTTCGGCGGGATCACCGCATGTGACGCCGTCGCCGACGGCAACGTGCAGGCCCTGGAACCCGTGCGGCTGACCATGCCCCCTCGTCTACGGCTCGACGGCAACAAGGCCGCCCGCGGACGCGCCATCCTCGACGACCGAGCCCACCCCCTGGTCCGGCCCCAACTGCCCCGGCCTCCCGGCCTGATCAGCCCGGGCCCCTCCAACGCCCGGCATCATCCCCGCCGACATCGCCGCCAAGTCCGGCCGCATCGGACTCGTCTCCAAGTCCGGCACGCTCACGTATCAACTCATGTACGAGCTGCGAGAGACAGGCTTCTCGTCCGCGGTCGGCATCGGAGGCGACCCCGTCATCGGCACCAGCCACATCGACTGCCTCGCCGCCTTCGAACAGGACCCGGACACCGAGCTCATGGTGCTCAGCGGGGAGATCGGAGGTGACGACGAGGAGCGCGCCGCTGCGTACATCGCCGACCACATCACCAAGCCCGTCGTCGGCTGCATCGCGGGCTTCACCGCTACGGAGGGGTAGGATGATGGGCCATACCGGCGCCATCGTCTCGGGCTCCGGCACCGCGCAGGCCAAGAAACTGGCCCTCGAAGCGGCAGGTGTACGGCTCGGCTCGACGCCCACCGAGACTGCGAGGCTCGTCCACGACCGGCTCGCGACGTCACGCGACATCACGTGACGTCACCCACAATTGACGCCGCGTGCGCTGCCACGCCGGCCCACGCTCACTACCGTCCAGTACGAGAGATGAGCCATCGCACCTCCCGCCCCGACTGTGCACCGAGAGCGGAGACCTTCTCATGGCACCCACCCTCACCCTCAAGCCCGGCACCGCATGGGCCGACGCCTGGCAGCGCTGCCTGGCCGTCGCCCCCGAGTCCTTCCGTGACGACCGCGTACTGAACCTCTGGGCCGCCCAGTGGCAGGCCGACGGCCGCGCCCTGCCCGCCACCAGCCCGGTCGACGGCAGCCCCATCGCGGGACCGCCGCGCCTGGACGCGGCAACCGCCCGGCAGGCGGTACGCGCCTCGCTCGACCAGCACCGGGCCTGGCGCCACGTTCCTCTGAGCGAGCGCAGGGCCCGCGTTGCTGCCGCCCTCGACTCCCTCACCGAACACCGCGAACTGCTCGCCCTGCTCCTGGTCTGGGAGATCGGCAAGCCGTGGCGGCTCGCCCAGGCCGACGTCGACCGTGCGATCGACGGAGTGCGCTGGTACGTCGACGGTGCCGAGTCCATGCTCGAAGGCCGTACGCCTCTTCCGGGCCCGGTCTCCAACATCGCCAGCTGGAACTACCCCATGTCCGTCCTGGTCCACGCGATGCTCGCGCAGGCCCTGGCCGGGAACGCGGTGATCGCGAAGACCCCGACCGACGGCGGTGTCGCCTGCCTCACCCTGGCCTCCGTTCTCGCCGCCCGTGAAGGCATCCCGATCACCCTGGTCAGCGGCAGCGGCGGGGAGCTCTCCGAGGCCCTGGTCCGCTCCCCGGAGATCGGCTGCGTCTCCTTCGTCGGCGGCCGCGACACCGGAGCCCGTATTGCCACCGCCGTGGCCGACCTCGGCAAGCGCCACATCCTGGAACAGGAGGGCCTGAACACCTGGGGCATCTGGAACCACAGCGACTGGGACGCACTCACCGCGGTGATCCCCAAGCTCTTCGACTACGGCAAGCAGCGGTGCACGGCGTATCCGCGCTTCGTGGTCCAGCGCGAGCTGTTCGCCGACTTCCTGGCTGCCTACCTGCCCGCCGTACGTTCCATCCGTACGGGCCACCCGCTGGCGGTCGAGCACCCGGACGACTCTCCGCCCACCCTGGACTTCGGCCCCCTGATCAACGCGGCGAAGGCCAAGGAACTGGGCGACCAGGTCGCCGAGGCGATCGACCGCGGGGCCGTCCCGCTCCACCGGGGCACCCTGGCGGAAGGCCGTTTCCTGCCCGGCCAGGACACATCCGCGTACCTCCCGCCGGTCACGCTCCTGGGCCCGCCGCCGTCCTCGCCACTGCACCACGCGGAACCGTTCGGCCCGGTCGACACGATCGTCCTGGTCGACACGGAGGCGGAGCTGCTCGCCGCGATGAACGCCTCCAACGGCGCGCTGGTCGCGACGCTGTCGACCGACGACCCGGCGACGTACGAGCGACTGGCCCCGCAGATCCGCGCGTTCAAGGTCGGCCATGGAAAGCCGCGCTCACGCGGTGACCGCGACGAGCTGTTCGGCGGCTTCGGGGCGTCCTGGCGGGGCGCCTTCGTCGGCGGCGAGCTCCTCATCCGGGCCGTGACCGACGGCCCGGCGGGAGAGCGTCTGCCGGGTAACTTCCCCGACTACCACCTGATGGCGTGACCGCCTAGCCGATGCCCTGGCGGTCGGGCTCCAGCGCGAACGCGCGCTCGGCCGCCTCGGGCACCGTGCGCTCCACGGCCTGAGCCAGGAGCGTGCGGTGCCTGAGCAGCGGCTCTCTCCGCTCCTCGGGCGTGAGCAGCAGGAGATCGTCGATCCCGGCCACCAGCCGCCGGGTCACCTGCGGTTGCCCCGGCGCGTACAGCCGTACCTCCGTCAGCCCCAGGTCCACCAGATCGGTCCACCCGGGCACGTCCTGCACCAGACGCACCTCGCCCTGCCGGTCCCGGTACTGCACCACTCCGAGAGGCATCCTCACCACCGCAGCCAGAAACTGCACGATCCGGTCCAGACACTGCACAGCGGTTGTCGGATCGTTCACGGCGGGCGACAGCGCGCGCAGCGCGATGTCCGACAGCTGCCGCAGCCCGAACCCGAGATCCTGGTGAAAGGAGCGTTCCACCCCCACCGACACCGTGTAACGCAAGGCCCGCCGCGACGGCCAACCCTCCCCGTGCACCGCCAGCACCGGCATCCCGGGCACCACGTAGTCCCCGATCCGCGGAATCAGCCGCAGCACGACGCCTTGACGCCTGGCCACCCGTACCAACCGCACGACGTTGACATCGCGCAGCACACCGGCCCGCCCGTGATGCGCGACCCACGCCGTCTCGGCAGGGAGCGGCGCCGGCTCCTGGCCACCGGCCGGCTGCCTGCCGAGCATCTGGAAGGACTCCCGGGCGATGTGGTCGACGACCGGCCCGACCTGCATCAGCCGCAGCATGGCGCTCACGTAGACGATGAAGAGCAGCAGACTCAGCCCGACCAACACCATGGTCAGCAGACTCTGCACCAGCGGCACCGAGGTGACCTGCTTGGGATCGGTCTCGCTCTCGTACGAGGTCAGCACCAGCAGCGAGAAGAGAAAGGTCGCCAGGAACACCGTCAGCGTCAGCTTGCTGATCCGGCTCCTGACAAAGATCCGCACCACCCGCGGGGTGAGCTGGCCACTCGCCATCTGGACGGCGACCAGCGAGATGCTGAAGACGACACCGATGAAGGTCATCATCGCGGCGCTGACCGTCGTCACGATGGTCTTGGTGTCGTTGGCGATCGCGATGAGATCGCTGATCGCTTTGTACGCCTGCTCACGCTGCAGATACGCGATGATCTCCGTATCCAGCGCGGAGGCTCCCCACCACAGTGCGAAGGCGCACAGCAGCCCGGCGGACGGCGCGAACCAGAAGGTGTCCCGCAGATGCTCGCGCAGCAGCGAGAGCGCGCGGGGCGGTCGATAACGGCGATCACTCACGCACGCGAAGGTATGTCCTGCACTGTGCGTATGTGTGCCGCAACAGACCGTGAGCGGAGCGCCGAGTGGTCGTCGAGATCGTCGCGAACGAGTGAGCGGCACCCCACTGACCACCGGATATACAGGTGAGAGGCACCTCGAAGCCCTGGTATTGTTGTCCATGTCGCCGCGGGAAACCGGGGCCGACCACCTAGTCCGGGTGGCGGAATGGCAGACGCGCTAGCTTGAGGTGCTAGTGCCCTTTATCGGGCGTGGGGGTTCAAGTCCCCCCTCGGACACTTGCTATAACGATACGGATGCGAGGGCCTCGACCTTTACGGTCGCGGTCCTCGTGGCGTTTTCGTAGGTGATGGTGATGCCCAGGGCTTCGTAGAGGGGGCCTTTCGTGTCGGCGTCGGCGGCGTGGATGTGCTGTGCGATGTCTCCAAGTCTCTCCGCCATCGCCCGGATCTGGTCGGCAGTGACCGGTTGCTGCGTCTTGCGGGTGACGGCGGGCAGCGTGTCGAGCTTCTTCTGTGCGGCTTCCTTGTCTCGTTGTGCCTCGTTGATCAATTGGGTGACGACGGTGGGGCCCGGCGTCAGCAATGCGGTAGCCGTAAGGCGGTCGCCCGCCGAGGTAGCGGCCCTGGAGCTTGGCCTGGGAGCTCATCGCGGTCCGCACCCGGATCTTGATGCGGTTGCGTTCTCCTTTGCTCATGCCGCCGAAGACGGACATGACGAGGTCGTGGGCCTCGTTGTCCGGGTCGATCGGCCCGCCGACCTCTGGGACCCACAGAGGGATGCGGAAGTGGACGAAGACGGGGAAGGTGTTGCCGAACTGGTTGCCGTAGAAGGTGCGCTGCGGCTCGCCGATCACGACGGCGTCGAACCCGCGGTCGGGGTTGCGCAGTGCTGCGAGGAGTTCGTTGGCGCGGGGGCGGCGCTGCCAGGGCAGGGAGCGGCTGTGGCCGATGTCGAAGCATTCGGTGACGATCTGGCCTCCGGCGGGCTCGATCAGGGCTTGGGCGCGGGTCAGTTGCCAGTTCCGCGAGGCTTCGGGAACTTGAAGGTCCTCGGTGGAGCAGCGTCCGGCGACCGCGAAGCGGATCACGCGATCGGGGCCCATGGTGGGAGCCGGTCCTGTGCTGGGAAGACGAGGAGATCTGGCCGTACCGCCTGCACCTGCTGGCGGAGGCCAGCGTGTCACGCGGCGTCGACGTTACCTCGGCGGCAACTGTGGGCACTTGCGATCACGGGGGCAGCCGACGAGGAGGGTCCAGTCATGCGGGTGTCGTCTCAGGGCGTTACGGTCGTGGCTCTCCTGGCGGATCCGGACGCGCCGACGGAGATCGCGCAGCGCATGGCCCAGACACTTCCTACTCGGCTCGCCGACAAGTCGGGCCAGGGGCGACAATTCGACGTCGAGGTGGTCAGTGAGCCCTTCACCTCAGGGACCGAGGACCCGCCCACCTTGATGCGCCGGATCATGGACCGCGGAAGTGCGGAGAATTGGGATATTGTCGTGGCCCTCACCGACCTTCCGCTGCACTCACACGGGCGCAAGCTCGTTGTGAATCTGAGTCACGAACACGGCTTGGCGCTGCTGTCTCTTCCTTCACTGGGGGGCTTGCGGCTGCAGACGAGGGCCCGGCGGGCCGTGGAAGAAGTCGTGCTTGCCTTGGCGGGTCCGCAGGCCACAGGGGCTCAAGGAACTCCGCAAAGTCAGCCGCTTCTGGGGCCCTTTGCCGGTCGTCTCACGCCTATTCATCCGGGCCCGGTCGGTGAGGAGGAGACCGCCGATCTTCGGTACGTCGTCAGCGGGCCGCGCGGTTACCTGCGGGTGCTCGTCGGTATGGTCCGCGCCAACCGGCCGTGGCGGTTGGTACCGGGCTTGTCGAAAGCCCTGGCGGCCGCACTCGCCACGGGAGCAGTCGCCACCGTGAACTCCACCGTCTTGAGCCTGGCTGAGGCCCTGAGCGCGCCACGCCTCGTGATCGCCATGGTCGGATCTATCGGGATCATGATCGGCTGGCTGATCGTAGACGCGCAGCTGTGGCATCGATCAGCAGAGGGCTCGCCGGAGGCGAGGCAGCGGGCGAGGCTCTACAACGCCTCGACGGTCGTGACCGTGGGTATCGGGGTGCTCGTCTGCTACGTGGGTTTGATGGTCATCAACTTGGTGTGGGCGCTGTTCATCATCAACGACCGAGTGTTCGCTTCCGTGACCCGAACCCCGCTGCACGCCGCAGAGTACTTGACGCTGGCCTGGTTCGTCGCTTCGGTCGCCACCGTGGGCGGCGCGCTGGGATCAGGCTTGGAGAGCGACGAGGCGATCCGGGCAGCCGCCTACTCCAAGCGCGAACAGGAACGTCGTCACACGCTCCAAGACGAGCACGGTGACCAGCCTTCGAAGTGAACCGGTACCGGCACAAATGGCTCCCGGACGCGCGTGCGGCATCACAGCTCACCGCTGTCGGCGTACCGGGAGTTCGGGCTACACGCGGCGGTCCTTCGGACCAGCCCACGCCAGCTGAACTAGAGCCGCTCCCCTCAACCGGTGGGCGACGCGCACCAGGCTAAGCATGGGCAGCGACAGCAGCGCGATGTGCTCCGGCGGGCTGATCATGGCGATGACGGGGCGGGTGTTGTCCCGGTTGGGCAGGTCCGTCACCCTTCTTCAGCCGTTTCGCGACCTCCGTCGGCCATCCCGGATCGGCCACGAGGACGACGTCGAGCCGCGGCAGCTGGGGCTGGACAGGCGGCGCTGGGGGTGTGGTCATCGATTCGCCCTGTACGCGAGGGTGCCGGTTTGTGAGTGGAGGTCGGCCCGGGGTCGCGCGCCCGCCGAGCGCGGCGCCGCCAGGAGGCAGCGGCGCGGCCGACGCGACCCGGCAGGGCGTTCCGGCTAGGCTCCCACCCGTGACGTGGCTGCGGGCCTTCGGGGAGGTCGTGCGATCCGGGCTCACGATCGAGGAGACGCGGCTGGAGCCCCTGCTCGCGCTGCGCACGGCTGCTGGGGTGGCGATCGTCGTCGGGCCGGCGCTGTGGCTGGTCTCTCCTGCGTACGCGGCGTCCGCCGCCCTCGGTGCCTACTCCGCGGGTGGGGCCACCTTCCAGCGCACCTGGCGTCCACGCAAGGTGATCGCGCTCGGCGCGGGCGCGGGTCTGGCGCTCAGCACCTTCGTGGGCTACCTGGCGGCGGGGCGACTCGTGACGTTCCTCCCACTGCTGGCCGTATGGGCCTTTGTCGCGGGGATGGCGTGGGCCGTCGGATCGACCGCTGGGATCGTCGCAGCGACGACGGTCGGCAGCATGCTGGTGACCATCACCCTGCCCACGAGCGTCGGGCGAGCCCTGGAGCACGCCGGGGTCATCGCGCTCGGAGGCGTGGCGCAGGCCGTGCTGATCTTGCTGTTCCCGATCCGTCGTTGGGGGGCGCATCGTGACGCGCTCGCCGACGCCCTGGCCGCCGTGGCGGACTACGCCCGTCGGCTGCGGCACGACCCGACCGCCCCGTTCGACCCGGAGCCGTTGATGACGGCCCGGGACGCGGCCGCCGTGACGCCATCACAGGCCCGCACCCGTCCCCCCGTCCTCCACGGCCCCCGGGGCTTCGCCGAGCGCATTCGGCCGGTCGTCGCCGCGCTCGCCGACCCGGACGTCGGCGCCCCGGCGGAGGGACCGGGGCGGGACCGCGCGCGGGAGTTGCTCGACGCGGCCGCCGACGTCCTGGACGCGGCCGCCCGTTCGATCCGCCGCGGCACTCCCGCCGAGGTGCCGCCCGGGAGCGCGGACGTCCTGCGCGTCGACGAGGAGCACGAGGTGCTGGAGGGGCCCGCGCGGCAGGCCGCCGAGCGGCTCGTGGAACTGCTCGGCGAGGTGTTGGAGATCGCCGGGAGCGGCGGCGCGCGCGGGAAGACGCCCACGCCGCCCGGCCCCGCGGGCGCCCAGTTCCTGGTGCGCCCGACAATGTTCCGGCTGCTCCCGGTCGGCGTCCGGGCGGTCCGGCGTGAGCTCCGCCGGGATTCGCCCGTGTTCCGGCACGCCGTCCGCCTGGCGGCGGTGGCCACGCTCGGCTATCTGATCGCCGCCCGGCTACCCCTGGGCCACGGCTACTGGGCGCCCATCGCATCGGTGATGGTGATGCGGCCGGACTTCCACCGGACGTACGCGCGTGCGGTGGCCCGTCTCGCCGGGACCCTGGCGGGGGTCGCGCTCGCCACCGGGATGGTGCGGGCCCTGGGCCCGGACGCCCATGTGTTCGGCGCGCTGGCGGTGGTCTCGGCGGGCCTGTCGTACACGCTGATCCGTACCGGCTACGCCTACTCCCAGTGCTTCACTGCCGCGTACGTCGTCTTCCTGCTCGGCATGGGCGGCCAGGCATGGGAGCAGACGGTCCCGGAGCGGGTGGTGCTCACCCTGCTCGGCGGGGCCCTGGCCATGCTGGCGTACGTGGTGTTCCCCGCATGGGAGACGCCCCGGCTGCCGGGGCGACTTGCGGACTGGCTCGCCGCCAACGGCCGCTACGCGGCCGCGGTGCTCCGCAGCTACGCCGAACCGACCCGGGAGCATCGCGCCGACATGCGCAGGGCTCTGCTGGCGAGCAGGGAGGCGCGTGCCGCCTGGCAGGAGGCCTACGACCGGGCGAGGCAGGAACCGGTCCGTCCCAGGGGTCTGACGTCGCGGGAGGCGGAGGAGGCGCAGGAGGCGCTCAAGGGGTTCGGCCGGGCGGCGATGCTCATGGAGAGCCACGTCCCGCGGGCCGACAGCCGTTTCGTCCCCGAGGCGGAGCGGTTCGCCGAGGCCCTGGAGGCGGACACCGCGCAGGCGGCAGTCGACCTGCGCGAGCACAGGAATCCGGACTGGGGGCGCGTGGAGGAGGCGCTCCACGCGTGGGAGGGCGCCGCCGGGGACCGGAGCCCGGTGGTGCGGCGCGGGGCGGAACTGCAGAAGCGGGCCTTGGAGGACCTCGCGACGGCCGTGAGCCGCACACCCCTGGAACGGGACGTCGGCTCTGCTCGCGAGGAGCAGCGGGTGCGGGCGGCCCAGGCTGCGGAAGGTGACGGATCAGGACCCGCGCACCGGGGTGGGTGACGGCTCCGGCGACGGGGAGCGCCGCGCCTCCTGGAGCGGGAAGTAGTCTCCCGGCCGCGTGGAGCGCCGCCACACGTACGCCGCTGTCGCCATCACGAGGATACTTCGTCGACAGCACGTACGACGCGATCCGCGCGGTCGTCTTCCGTCTCATCCGCTCCCGCCAGATCCGCGCCGACTCCTCGGTCGGCCCGGTCTACTTCGTGCTGTACAACGTGGAGAGCGAGCAGCGGACCCGTGACCTGGCCGCCGCCCTGTACGGAGACCTCGATCCCCTGACGCGCGCCGTACCCGAAACATCCTGACCACGACGGGACCGGTGCAGCCCTGCCCCGGCACCGCAAGATCAATCTCGTCGACGGCCATGGCTCCATCGATCCATAGGACCGACCTCCTGGTGATGCTGGGCGGGGAGTACGGACCCCCTCCTGACTTGCCCCGAGGGGGAAGGCTCCCTGTCCCCGCCTGCGGTCGCACGCTTCATCGGTCAGACCGCCCACACATGACCACGGCAAGCAGCCAACCGCCCACGCGCCCTGACCCAGCTCAGCCTCCTGCACGGTCTGTTGCTCGCCCTGGCCGCAGGCACACGCCCCGGGCGCCGCTGGGTGGCATCCAGCCAGGCCCTCGCTGTGACACACCTGGGCCTGCTGGAGCGGCGCGAACAGCTCACCGCCGCCGACACCCTCACCCTGATCCGCGCCAACCTGCCAGCCCTGCCCGGTCGGGCGAGCCGCTGGTCCGGGCCACTTGCGATCGTCCTCGACCTCGCCGACGGCCGCCTGGCCCGCCGCCAGGGCGCCGTCTCCCCGTTCGGTGACTACGCCGACACCTTGGCCGACGCCGCGTACTGGACCTGACTCACCCAGCGCCACGAACCCAGCCGCACCATACGAACAGCCGCCGTCGCGGCCTGGGCGCTTCCCGCTGCCGTACGGGCTCCAGCCGTGCAGGAAGGGCTTCGAGTCCTCGGCTTGCGGCTCAGGGATCTTCGGGAGGCGGAGCGGGGTGTTCACGCGGTTGAGGTGTTGGAGGTGCGCTTCGGCCCATGTGGTCCATGCTGCTGCGTCGTCTTTGGTCTTCTTCACCGCAGGTCCCGCAGGTCCCGCAGCCAGCGACGCCATGCGACACCGTTACGCGACACGGCCGACCACCCCCGCGGACGCGTAAGGCCGCCGGATAAGCACCGAACGGTCTTCGACTTCACTCGCGTCCTGGGTGCCGACCATCCCCACACCCTGGACAGCCGCCGTGGGCTGGAGCGGATCATGGCCGCCTCGCGCACCAGCAGCCCACGCCGACTGCGCCGGCCACCACGGCCGCACCGCAGAACACCACCCACCCCTTGACCCGCCCGGCCAGCCTGTTCGACACGTCGACGGCGAGCACGCTTTCATCGGTCTGAGCACCGCGGAACAGGACTCCGCGCGGGAGATGTTCCTCCGTATGGTCGTCTCCGGGGACGACCCCACCGGCGTGCGCGGCACCGTCCGCAGCGTCGCTCTTGAGGAGCTGTCTGACCTCGGCGCACCGGGTCGCGCGGCATCTCTGCACGGTTCGATCAGCGAGTATCGTGCGTGCCGGGAACGGTAGTGCAGCGGGCGGGTGTGGGTAGGACGGCGCAACTCGAGGGTCTTGCAGCCCGAGACGCCCTTGGGCGATCACGACCGTATCGGTAGTGGTCGAATCGCCCCTCGGACACTTGCTATAACGATACGGAAGCGAGGGCCTCGACCTTATGGTCGCGGTCCTCGTGGCGTTTTCGTAGCTGATGGTGATGCCCAGAGCTTCGTAGAGCGGGGCCTTTCTCTCGGCGTCGGCGGCGTGGATGCGTTCTTCCGGGCGACGGCGGGCGGCGTATCGAGCTTCCTCTGTGCGGCTTTCTTGTTTCGTTGCGCCTCGTTGATCCATTGGGTGACGATGGTCACCGACAACCTCTCCTCCCACAACAGGTTGGCTACCCGGAGCCGGCTCGAGGAGCACCTGCGGATCCGGCACGTCTTCATCCCGGTAGGTGCGTGCCGGTTGAACCTTGAGGAAGGCTGGTGGCGCACTTTCCGCAACTGCTTCCGGGCTCGCTCATACGGTGGGCCTGCGGCGGCAGCTCGCTCGGCCTCGGCCAGTGGTCCGGAGACGTCCCTGTTCCGTAAGAGTTCACATGGTCCGAAACGGCTTCGTGCCGAGTTGGATGGAGGGCATGAAACTGCGTGTCTCTCCGCCGGTGTTCAAGGGCAAGCTGCACGACGCCCGCACAGCGACCTCGATCGGCCGGTGGCTCGGGCTGACGTTCGTCGTGTGCTTCGTCACCGGTCTGATCAGCCACTTGATGCAACATCCGCCGGACTGGCTGGCCAACGACATCCCGAGCCGTCCGGCATGGGGCTACCGGGTCACCCAGGGCCTGCATGTCGCCTCCGGCATCGCGGCGATTCCGCTGCTGCTGGCCAAGCTGTGGACCGTGTATCCGCGCTTGTTCGAGTGGCCGCCGCTGCGGTCGGTCCGGCACGCGCTCGAGCGGCTGTCGGTCGCGGTGCTGGTCGCCGGGGCTGTTTTCGAGCTGGCGACCGGTTTGCTGAACACGGCCCAGTGGTACCCGTGGCCGTTCTCCTTCGTGCCGGTGCACTACGCGGTGGCATGGCTGGTGGTCGGGGCGCTGGTCCTGCACATCGCGGTCAAGGCGCCCGAGATACGGACGCACTGGAGCCGGCGGTCGCCCGGGACTCTCGCCCTGCCGGCGCAGGACGGTCCCGACCGGCGTTCGCTGCTGGCCGCGTTGGGCGCGGCCGTCGGAGCCGTCACGCTGACTACGGTGGGTCAGTCTTTCACGCCGCTGAAGGACTTCATCCTGTTCGCGCCCCGCCATCCGGACACGGGCCCGCAGGCCCTGCCCGTCAACCGGACCGCCGCAGCGGCCGGAGTCGGCCGGATCGTCGGCCACGAGTACCGCCTGGTGGTGGATGGCCCGCAGCAGTACACCTTGACGCTGGACGAGCTGCGCGCTCTGCCCCAGCACGAGGTGGAGTTGCCGATCGCCTGCGTGGAAGGCTGGAGCAAGTCGGCGCACTGGACGGGCGTGCGGATCGTGGACCTGCTGGAGCTGGCGGGCGCGTCACCGCATGCGCGGGTGAGAGTGGTCTCGTTGCAACTGCGTGGCGGCTACCGGGTGTCGGAGATGGGGCACGAGCACGCCCGCGACCCGCTGACCCTGCTCGCCCTGCGCCTGAACGGAGAGGAACTCGACCCCGACCACGGCTATCCGGCGCGGCTCATTGCCCCCAACCGTCCCGGCGTGCTGCAGACCAAGTGGGTTGGCCGACTGGAGGTGCTGGCATGAAGGTGATACGTGTCCTTGCGGGTGCGGCCGGTGTGGCCTTCATGGGAGTCGGCGCGTCCCTGCTGCTGGACGTCCGTGACCTGACGGGCGTGCTGGTCTGGTTGGGCGGGGCCGTGGTGCTGCACGACGCGTTGATCGCGCCGCTGGTGCTGCTGGTCGGGCTGGTGCTGGTGTGCGGCGGAGTGCGCGGGCCGGTCCGTGGGGCCCTGCTGGTCGCGGGCGCGTTGACGGTGGTGGCGCTGCCGGTGCTGCTGCGTCCGGGACGAACGGCCAACTCCTCGGTGCTGCCGCTGGATTATCCGCGCAACTGGCTGATCGCGCTGGTGGCTGTGGCCACGGTGGCGGCGTTCGTCCTGACCGTGCGGCGCTTCGCCCGCCGGCGGCGGCCACCCGCATAAGGTTGGCGGCCAGCCCCATCCGCGCCGTCTTACGGGTGTCTTACGCGTTCCCGGAAGGGGCACGGCAGAGTCGGGCAGCCTCCTACGGTGACCGGATGCGATCTCTCCGAGTTCTTCGTACGACAGCGCTGGTGACGGCCGCTCCGCTGCTGCTGGCCGCCGCCGGTCTGATGCATCCCCGCCATCTGACGGCGGCGACGGCAGGAGGCTGGGCGGGGCTGCACATCGCCCTACTGCCCGTGTTCCCCTTCCTGGTGCTCGGCCTGGTGGTCCCGTTGTGGGGCAGGCCGGGCCGCGATGCCGAGGGGGCCTTGACGGTGCTCGCCTGGGCCGGGTGTCTCTTCTACGCGGCGTACTACTCCTGGCTCGACGCGGTGGCGGGGATCTCCGCCGGCACGGTGGTGGATCACGGTGTCCACGGGGCGGCCGGGTGGCTCTTCGCGACCGGCGACGCATTGGGCCGGGCGGGGGTGTACGCGCTGGCCGTGGCCTGCCTAATCCGTAGTTAGCGGCATTCCGCAGGGGCAGGGGCTTCTCGGGATGTTCGAGTACCAGACCGTGACATCCAGGTGCAGCCGGGCTGTCGAGGCCTCAACGTAGATCGGTGCGCGGTCGTGGTGCTCGGAGCGGTGGCGGCCAGGCGGACGCTGAAGGGAATGGCCTTCGAGAGACTGGGTCCCTGAGACCTCGGTCAAGATCGGTGTCCTTCAGCGTCTCCCCAGCCGCCACCGCTTGCTTCGAGAACCGTTGGTGTTTGTGGTGCGAGCCCGCCGCACGGTGACCTCTCGTTACGCCCGAGTCATGAGCTCTCCGGTTAGACCGAGGCCCGTGAGGTGCGCTGGTGCCACGAACGGCTAGTGAGGTGGCGGCCCGACCGCTATGCGGTTGAGGCCTGGGATTAGGTCGCTGCGTGGCCCGCATGCGCTCGTGACCAGCGCAAACGCCGAACTCCGGGGAGGGAACCTTGATCTACTGCGGAATCGACTGGGCTGAACGCACCCACGACGTCGCCCTGGTCGACGACACCGGCCAGCTGCTCGCCAAGCGGCACATCACCGACGACGCGGCTGGCTACAAGATCCTGCTGGAGCTGCTCGCCGAGTACGGCGACAGCGAGGAGAATCCGATCCCGGTGGCGATCGAGACTTCCCGCGGCCTGTTGGTGGCCGTCCTGCGGACCGGCAAGCGCAAGGTGTTCGCCATCAACCCGATGGCCGCCGCCCGCTACCGCGACCGGCACAGCGTCTCGCGCAAGAAGTCCGACCCCGGCGACGCCCTGGTCCTGGCCAACATCCTCCGCACCGACATGCACGCCCACCGGCCCCTCCCCGACGACTCAGACCTCGGCCGCGCGATCGCCGTCTTGGCCCGCGCCCAGCAGGACTCTCTGTGGAACCGGCAGCAGCTCGCCAACCAGCTCCGCTCCCTGCTGCGCGAGTACTACCCCGCCGCCCTGGCCGCATTCGCCACCTGGACCAACGGACTGTGTCGCCCCGAGGCCCGCGAACTCCTCAAGGCCGCCCCGACCCCGGCTCGGGCCGCACGGCTGACCCGCACCCAGATCCAGGCAGCCCTCAAGCGAGCCGGCCGCCAGCGCGGCATCGAAGCCGAGGCCGACCGCCTCCGAGAGGTCCTCCGGGGCGAGTGGGCCCACCAACCGCCCCTGGTCGAAGACGCGCTCGGCAAACAGATGCTCGCCCTGCTCATCCAGCTGGAAGCAGCCTGCACAGCCGCCGACGACCTGGCCAAGGCGGTGGAAGAGGCCTTCCCTCAACACCCGGACGCCGAGGTGCTGCTGAGTTTCCCCGGGCTCGGCATCCAACTCGCCGCCCGCATCCTGGCTGAGATCGGGGACGATCACACCCGCTTCGCCGACGCCCGCGGCCTCAAGGCATACGCCGGCTCCTCACCCATCACCCGCGCATCCGGCAAGAAGTCCTCCATCACCAGGCGGTGGGTGAAGAACGACCGGCTCAACCACGCCGGCTACCTGTGGGCCTTCGCCTCACTACGGGCATCCACTGGAGCCAACGCCCACTACCGGCGCCGACGCGAACAAGGCGACTGGCACGCAGCCGCCCAACGCAATCTCTTCAACCGCATGATCGGACAGCTCTACCACTGCCTCCAGAAACGCGAACTCTTCGACGAGCAGTCCGCGTTCCCCACAACGCCTGACCTCGCGGTCACCGCGGCTTGACCGGCAGCAGCTCTCTCATTCCTTCCGGCAGCTCCGGGTCCTCGCGCCAGGCTGTGGTGATCGACATGAGGGCCTCCCACGACGCCTCGGCGATGGGGCCAGGGCTACCTGTCGCAAGCTCGGCATACAGCCGACTGCACAGGTGGGACGTGACTTCGTACAGGGCCCCGTTAACCTCCGCCACGCGCGCCAGAGCAGACCCGGGGGCGTGGGGCGGTTCTCCATTGAGTCGGATGGTGGGGGCTGCGGCAGCGTATGTCCGTCCGTGGATGAAGTCCCGCAGCGCGACCACCTGGTCCCACGTTGGCAAAGAGCGCTGGACAGAGGCCGTGTCGGTCATGCGGCAAGGCTATCCGCGAGCTCATCGTTGTTCGAGAGCGTGGCCCGAGCCGCTTGACGGCATAGCAACGTGAGGTGTCTTGACCGAGCCCTCGTTCCCGGGGCTGACGGTAGGGGCGAGCACCGCGCGGACGTCCTCGACCGAGGCGTCCGAGGACCGTTCGAAGACGGTCGTGGGGTGGCCGTCGAAGCCCAGGTACTTCTCCGCCGCCGGGAAGCCGACCATAGCGACCCGGTCGAGGTTGGGGACGAGCTCGATGGGCTTCAGGATGCCGACCACCACCATGTGCTCGTCGTTCATCAGGATCTTCTCGCCGGGTTCGGTAATGCCCATGCGCTCGGCAGCGACGGCGCCGAGGACGGTGACAGGCAGCCGCTCTCTGCCGCGGTCGAGCCAGACACCGTTGTCCACCTCTGCGCCCAGCGCCTTCAGCAGATCCGGCCGCGCAGCCTGGGTGGTGACCCCGGCCGTCCGCTCCTCGGGTACCACATCGCTGCGGCGGATCCGGGAATCCACGTCGGCCGTGGCCGTGGCGTGCTGCACCGGGCCGATGCGCTCCACCATGGCGACCGCGTTCTTCGGGAGCTTCACTTGGCCCGTCGCGTCCCTGCCGGCTTCCGCTGTCAGCAGGTTCGTGCCGAGCCGGTCGAGCTGCGCCATCAGATCGGCACGGCTGGACGTGGACAGGCCGACGACGGCGACCATGGTGGCGATGCCGATCGCGATGCCGAGCGCAGAGAGGATGACGCGGGCGCGGCGGGCGCGCAGTCCGACTGCGCCGACGCGCAGGATGTCGGCGCTGGAGAGACGGCTGGGCCGCAGGTCGGGGCGGGTCATGACATCACCTTCTTCGGCATCGGGCGCCGACCGGCCGTTGAGTAGGACGCACGGCCACCCATAATCGAGGGCATGCCCCATGTGCTGCTCATTCGTTCTCCGCGACCAGGCGCAGCTGGTTGTCCCAGGCGTCGGCGTTGAGCGGCCGGCCTTGACGACCTGGACGTCGATGCCCAGGCGGGCGGTCCGGCTTCGGCCGGCCGGCAGATGGCGGCCGAACTCAGGTTCGCGCCGAGTGCAAGACCGCGTTCAGCGGGTGCGCGCCAGTTGTCCCAGGGTGTTGAAGGGCAGAAGTGGGCTGAGGTACGCGCGCTCGTCGCGCAGCCGGATCTCGGTGGCCAGTCTGGCGAGGGTGGCCGCCGCCTTGTCGGTGCGTCCCTCGGTGTGCTGAGCCTGGGCGAGAAGACCCAGGTGCAGGGGGAGGCGGATGAGCACGCGGTTGGCGCGCAGGTCGTCTGTCGCCGACTGGATCAGTGCGCTGCCGCTGCCACTGCCGTCGTCGCCCGCATGGGCGCGGGTCCAGCCCTGGCACACCCGGAGCATCAGCGTCCAGTGGCGCAGCCCGTACCTGGCAGCCGTCTCCAGGCCGATGGCGCTGGAGCGCGCCGCCGTTTCGGCGTCGCCGGACAGCGCGGCCAGCAGGGCGTCAAGGTAGCGGACGAATGCGCGGTCGGCGGGCGTGTGGTCGTACTCGGTCAGGGCGAGCAGGTGTTCGCGCAGCTGCCCGGCCTCCTCGAAGGAACCCATGAGCCAGTGCGTGAGGGCGGCGTAGCCACGGCAGGGGATCCGCGGATCGTGATGGATTACGCGGGCCAGGGTGGCGCGCTCGTCGGAGGAGAACCGGTCCGAGATCTCGGCCGACCTCTCCAGTTCCAGCAGGGCCTCGGTGAGTTGGCCGCGGACGTGCAGGACGATCCCCCGGCCGTAGGTGGCGCAGAGCTCGGCCGCCGGGTCTCCCGTGGCCTCGGCGATTGTCTGCAAGCGTTCGGCTGTCGATAAGGACTCGTCGTACCTGCCGGTGACGATCTGCGCGCAGCATTCTTCCCACAGCGCCGCAGGCTTTTCGGGGGCTCCGGTGGCAGCATGCAGGGCGATACTGCGGCGGGTGGCTTCGGCCTCCGCGTCGCCGTAGCCCGCGGTGGCGGTCAGGACGTGGGCGAGCTTGTCCTGGAGGCGCAGTTCGAGGTCCGAGTTGGACGGGTCCTCCAGAGGGAGGGACGGCAGCAGGTGCAGGGCGCGCCTCAGCCACGTCTCGGACTGGTCGTAGGACCGTCGCTGTTCGGCCTGTTCGGCGGCGCGCAGCAGCTGCGGCAACACCTCGGCGGCGGGAAGTGCGGCCGATGCCTGCCACAGGTGGTGGGCGATGCGGTCGATGTCCTCGTGGGACGCGCGCGGCCGGGCGAGCAGGATATCGGCCGTCCGGATGTGCAGCCGGGTGCGCTCGTCGCCGCTCAGCTCGCCGAGCAGGGTCTCCTGGACGAGTACGTGGCTGAAGGACAGCCGGCCCGGATCCTGCGGGTGCCGCCGCAGCAGTCCGGTCTGGATCGCCGCCTCGATCGCGGGCTCGAGGGCGTCGCCCTCATCCATGACCCCGCGTAACAGATTGAGGTCCACATCGGTACCGAGGACGGCGCAGCCGCGCAGCGCCCGCACCACCAGCGCGGGCAGAGCCGCGAACCTGCGGCGCAGTACACCCCGCGTGCTGGCCGGGATCTCGGTGAGGACTGCCTGTACGGCCCGTCCGTCGCGCGGCCGTTTCGCACCGCCGATCAGTGACAGCAACTGGCCGAGGAGATACGGGTTGCCCCTGCTGCGTACGTGCAGTGCACCGATCACGTCGGCTCCCACGTCGGTGCCGGCCTGGGCGGTGACGAGGGCGCCGATGGCAGGTTCGGACAGGCCGCACAGATGGAGCGTCCGCGTCCTCGGGCCGCCGAGAATCCCGCTCATCACTTCGCTGGGCGGGGGCTCGGCGCCGATGCCCGACTCCCGCACCGTTACCACGACGCTGAGCCGGCTGCCGTGCATCCGGGTGCTGAGCAGCCGGAGCAGTTCCAGGGAGGGGCCGTCGGCCCAGTGCAGATCCTCCAGGACGATGATCAAGGGGCGGTCGCAGGTGAGGGCGCGGATTGTCTCGCACACGGCGTCGTGGGTGAGGAAACGTGCCTGCATCAGCTCGTCGTTCCGCTCGGACGCGGCCCCGGCGTCTTTCTGATGCTCCGGGAGCAAAGACACGAGCAGATCGCCATAGCGCCCCTTGGCCGCGCCGAACGCCTCGGGGCGCGAGACCGACAGCTGACGGAGGATCTGGGACCACGCCCAGTAGGGAGGTACGTCGTCGCCGGTCCAGCAATTGCCGTAGACCACCTGCTGCCCGGCTGACTTCAGCTCGGCGGTATGCCTCACGAGCAGTTCGGTCTTGCCGATTCCGGCTTCGCCCAGGACGGCCGTCAGATGTCCGCCGCCGTTCAGGGCATCGGCCGTGAGCGATCGCAAGGTGGCGAGTTCATGGTCGCGCCCGACGAAGGGGTGCGCGGTCCTGGGTGAGGGGGGCGGCTCCTCCGTCCCGCCCGGCTCCTCCGTCCCGCCGGGGTGGCGCCGCACGGCGGCGGCTTCAGGCCCGGGGGGACACCGGTCCGAGCCGAGTTCGGCGCCAACTCGGAGTTCGGGCTTGGGGCGGGGTTCGCTGCCGGCTCGGAGCTCGACGTCGGCTCGGAGCTCGGAGTCGGGGCCGAGTTCGGTGCCTGCTCGGGGTTCGGCGTGGGCGCCGAGTTCGGGGCGGGTGCCGAACGCGGGCCCGGAAGGCCTGGCCACGAGCTCCTGGCGGACGATGGCGGTGTGGATGCGCTGGAGCTCCGCGCCGGGGTCGACGCCGAGTTCGTCCGCCAGATGACGGCGCGTGCGCTCGTACAGGCGGAGCGCCTCGGCCTGTCGGCCCAGCTGATACAAAGCGGTCATCAGATGGCCGACGATTCGCTCGTGCGTCGGGTACCGGCGTGCTTCCCGGTCGAGCGTGGCCACCGCGAAGTCCGGCTCGCCAAGCACCAGAGACGCCTCGGCCTGGATCTCCACCGCCGTCAGCCGCAGATGCTCAAGGCGCGCGCTCTCCTCGGCAAGCGGTCCGTACGAGGTGAGTTCGACGAAGGGCTGGCCGCGCCACAAGGACAGGGCCTCGGTGAGCCGGTCGCGAGCCGGCCCGAAGCGGCTCGCGGCCGCGTGCCGCCGTCCCTGGGCCACCAGCCGCTCGAAACGGTAGATATCGGCCATGTCGGGGTCCAGCGCCAGGAGATAGCCGGGAGTCCGGTGGCGTACGAGTGCCGTGGAGTCGGATGTCCCGGCCCCGGGAGCGAGCGCACGGCGTAGATGGGAGACGTACGTCTGCAACGTGGCGGTGGGGTGGCGCGGCGGGCGGCCTCCCCACAGTTCATCGATGAGCTGGCCGGTGGGTATCACCTGGCCCAGCCGGGTCAGCAACAGCCCCAGAAGCGCACGGTGTCGCGGCGGGCCCAGCAGTAGTTCGCGCCCGCTGTGCAGTGCCGTCATCGCGCCGAAGACACGCAGTTCAAAGCCCGCCACCGGGCCGGTCGGGCAATTTATCGGTTCAAGCATAATTAATAGCCCATCTGTTGGGATGCGCTTGTGAAGATCGTGAAGGGATCGTATGTCGACGACAGCATCGAATCAGTGCCGAAAGACTGACGGCCGCCAGCTGCCTGTGGCATGCACCGATCAGCGGCCTCAGTGGCTGTGAAATTCACGGTTCTGGGTCCGGTCAGGGGTTGGCGGGACGATGTCGAACTGAAGCTGGGACCCCCGAAGCAGCGCGCCCTGCTGGGACTGCTGCTGGTGCGGGCGGGACAGCCGGTGAGTCTGAGCGACATCGTGGACGTCATGTGGGGGCCGGCTCCGCCGGACAGCGCGGTCAATGTGGTGCACCGGCATGTGGGCGCGGTGCGACGGCTGCTGCAGCCAGGGCTTGCGGCCAGGGCGCCGGGCGACATGCTGATCCGCAGCTCAGGTGGCTACCGGCTGGACGCCGACGCCGACGGGCTGGACCTGCTGCGCTTCCGCGGCCTGGCCGAGCAGGGCCGCCGGGCCGCCGAGGCGGGCTCGTTGAGGGAAGCCGCGGAACTGCTCACCCAGTCGCTCGCCCTCTGGCAGGGAGTGACTGCCGCCGGGCTCCCCGAGGAGGTACGGAGCCATCCGGTGTTCACCACAGTGGACCGCGAACGCCTCGCCGCCGTGACGCAGGCGGCCGGGTTGGCGCTGCGAACCGGCACCGCGGACCGTGTCCTGCCCGCCCTCCAGAAGTCCGCCGCGCAGCATCCCCTGGACGAGGCGCTCCAGGGGATGCTGATGCAGGTCCTCGCCGCCACCGGGCGTCAGGCCGAGGCGCTGGAGGTGTACGGGACGGTACGGGCCAAGCTCTCCGAGCTACTGGGCATAAGTCCCGCGCCGGAACTGCGCGCCGCCCACGAACAGGTGCTCCGCCGGACCGATTCGGCCCCCACGGCATCCCGCCCGGACCGCAGCCCTCGGCCCGACCCGAAACCCACCCCCGGCGTGCCCCCGGTGGAGCGGCAGTCCTCCACGGCCGTCCGCCCCGCCCAACTGCCGGCCGGCCTTGCGGCCTTCACCGGCCGGCACGCCGAACTCACCCGCGCCCTCGCGCTGCTCCCCGGCCCGAAAGACGCACGACCTTCGACCACCGTGGTGATCAGCGCCATCGACGGCATGGCCGGAATCGGAAAGACAACGTTGGCAGTGCACTTGGCCCATCACGTCGCCCACCGGTTTCCGGACGGGCAGTTGTACCTCAACCTGCGCGGTTTCGACCCGACCGGCTCCGTCATGACCGCCCCCGAGGCCCTGCGGACGTTCCTGCACGCGCTGGGCGTGGCGCCGCAGCACGTCCCCACGGAGCCGGACGCCCAGGCCGCGCTGTACCGCAGCCTGCTGGCGGGGCGGCGGGTGCTGATTCTGCTGGACAACGTCCGCGACTCCCAGCACGTCCGCCCGCTGTTACCCGGCGCCCCGGGCTGCCTCGTCATCGTGACCAGCCGGAACCAGCTCCACGGCCTGATCGCCACCGACGGAGCCCATCCGCTCACCCTCGGCCCGCTCACCGCGGAGGAGGCGCGCGAGGCCTTGGTCCGGCGTCTGGGCGCCGGCCGGGTCGCGGCCGAGCCGGAGGCCGTTGAGGCAATCATCCGCCTGTGCGGGCAGCTGCCCCTGGCGCTGGCCGTCGTGGCCGCCCGCGCCGCCACCCGGCCCGACTTCCCGCTGGCCTCCGTGGCCGCGGAACTCGGCAGCAGCCACGGCAACCTGGACGCCTTCGCCGGCACCGATCCCAGCACCGACATCCGCACGGTCTTCTCGCGCTCCTACGACATCCTGGATCCCGAGGCCTCCCGGCTGTTCCGGCTGCTCGCCCTGCACCCGGGCGGCCCCGACTTCTCTGCCCCGGTCGCGGCGAGCCTGATCGGTCTGCCGGTCCGCCGGACCCGCGCGCTGCTCGCCGAACTGACCCGCGCCCACCTCCTGATCGAGCACACCGCGGGCCGCCACACCTTCCACGACCTGCTACGCGCGTACGCCAACGAGCTCGCCCAGGATATCGACACGGACGGCACCCGCCAGGTGGCCCGCCACCGGATGTTCGACCACTACCTGCATACCGCCCACGCCGCCGCGACTTTGCTCGCCCCGCACCGCGTCCAACTCACCCCTTTGTCCTTGCTCCAGCCCGGCACCGGCCCCGAACTCCTCCCCGACCACGAACGGGCCGCGGCCTGGCTCGGCACGGAACTCTCCGTCCTGCGCTCGGTGATCGAGCAGGCCGCGAGCACCGGATACCTCGTCCACGCCTGGCAGCTGGCCCAGGCCCTGGACCTCTTCCTCGACCGGCGCGGACGCTGGCAGGACCAGCTCAGCATCCAGCGCACCGCTCTGGACGCCGCCCGGCGGCTGGGTGACCGGCTCGGGCAGGCCCACGCCCACCGCGCCTTGGGATTCGCCTGCGTGCGGCTGCAACGCAACGACGAGGCCCAGAGCCATCTGAGGCAAGCCCTCGCCCTGTTCACCGAATGCGGCGACCGGGCCGGCCAGGCCCGCACCCGCCGCTCACTCGCCTTCATGGCCAATGGCCGTGGCCGCCACCACGAAGCCCTCGGCCACTACCAGCACGCGCTCGACCTGTACCGGTCCTGTGAGATTGTCAGCGGACAGGCCAGCGTCCTCAACGAGACCGGCTGGACCCACATCCTGCTGGGCCAGTACGAGTCGGCCCTCGAACGCTGCGGCCAGGCGGTCGAGTTGCACCTGCGGATCGACGACCCGAACGGTGAGGCCGCCGCCTGGGACAGCCTCGGCTGCGCCCACCATCATCTCGGACAGTACGAGCAGGCGCTCACCTGCTACGGGCGTGCCCTCGTCATTTACCAGGACATCAGTGACCACGGCCTGGAGGCCGACACCCTCGCCCACATCGGCGACACCCACGACGCCCAGGGCGACCGGGTCTCCGCCAACGACGCCTGGCAGCGGGCCCTGGCCATTCTCACCGAGATGGGTCACCCCGACGCCGACGAGCTGCTCCGCAGGATCGAGGACGCCGATGCCGACGGATGAAGGCGGAACGGCCCGCCGGCCGGGCGCCGGGCCGGGTGGGCGGGGACGGGAAACCGGCGGCTGAAAGACCGGGCGGTGTCCCGTCCCCCTGTCCAGCGGATACCGGCCCCGGGCCGGACATCCGCACCCGGTGGCCGGGCGGCCCTAGCGGTAGAGGGGGTAGCGGTCCTCATGGTCGTACCAGTACTCGAACTGCACGAGGAGCCGTGTGAGGGAATCTCCCGTCGAAATGGGGGATACGGAGTGCCAGGACTGGTCATTGGGCGGGAAGGCGAGCACCAGGCCGGGACGCGGGGGGATGGAGAACACCGGTGGGGTCTGGTGGTCGCCGGAGACCCGGATCTCGAACTCGCCGCCGGCGTTGGACGGCCAGTCCTCGTTCAGGTAAAGGAGGGCCGTGACCGCCTTATTGGGCTTGTCCTTGTGGGCCGAGAGAAAGTCGCCGTCGACGTGGGTATACACGCCGATGTCCAGGGACAGGCCGTCCAGTTTGATTCCCGTGCCCTCCGACAGCCAGCGGGTGACCTCGTCGCCGGCGAGATCGGCGTAGAGCGATTTCCACTCCTCCGAGAGGGAGTCGACGATCCGGCTCTTCTGGTTGTTCACCATCAGATAGACCAGGTTCATCCGGTACAGCTTCTCGTGGCGCGGATCGGTCCGGGTGATGGGAGTCGTCTGGTCCATGGGCGCCGTGGCATAGAGACGAGCCACGTCCTCACGGGTCAGTGTGTTCTGGGCCAGATGCACCTCGTACGGGGATTCGACGCGCATGAATCGAGCATCGGTGTTGAACATGACACCTTCCTTCTGATCGCTGACGACGGATTCCAGTGCGGCTCGTGAAATCGCCGGAGCCCGCGGAACGGTTCGACAGGGATCGTCACTTCGGGTTTCGGGTTGAACGCCCGCTGCCGAAGAACCGGCCGGGAGCGGTCCGTCTCCGCTGTCCTCAAGCTTGCTCCCCGGCCCTTGCCGGGCCCTTGCCCGTGCCCTTGTGGATTTTCTTGCACGGGCCGATTCCTATCCGTAAGGGAATTTCATGGAGTCCATACAGGCCATACAGTCGACGTCGCCCGGCGCGACGGCGGTACCTGGGGTCACCGGGCGGAGTCGCCGGCCGCCGCCGACGGCAAGGTCCTGAGCCAGCGGCGCACTTGAGCGGCGCTTTTCAGTCGTACGACGGCGGCGTGGGGATGCCGGGAGAGGAAATCGGCTGTCTCACGCTGCCGTTGTGCGTACCTGGCCCACGCCAGGCGGATCGGATGCTGCGGGTTGAACAGCAGGGACCGCCAGGTCTCGACATTGCCGTGCTGCCAGAGTCTGCGCCCGGTGATGACCCGGACGAGAGACCGGCGGATCACGCGGCTCACCACGATGCGCCGTGGCAGGTCCAACCAGATGAAGGTGTCGGCGCGCCCGCCCAGGATGTCGCCGACGATCCAGTGGTACTGGGCGTCGCAGACCCAGCCCGGACCATTCGTCAAATGCCGTACGTCATCGGTGAATTCGCCCCTTGGCGTCCAGTTCGGCCCGTAGTAAAGGCCGTCCATCTCGATATGCGGAACTTTGAGCCGTCGCGCGAGGCTGGCCGCCAGCGTGGTCTTGCCCGCTCCCGGAATTCCGGCGATCACGATTCTGCGCATGCCATCAGGCGCCTTTCCGTTCGACGGGTTGTGCCGTACCGAGCACGGGCAGGGCCGGCAGCGCCCGGGTCACCCGGGAAACCGCCGGAGCGCTCAACAGCGATATTCCGGCCAGGGCCAGCCAGAGCACACTGTTCCCGGCCGTCAGCAGCCCGGTGAACAGAGCGGGACCCAGAGCGCCGGCGAGACCGAAGGCGGTCTGGAACACCGCGCTGTAACGGCCCTTCAACGCCTCTGGCGCCGCCTCGTTCGCCATCGCGATCGTGACGGGCGCGTACAGCGCCTCACCGACCCCGCCCGCCACGGCGGCTGCCAGCGCCACCGGGACCGCCCACTGGACGTCGAGCCATGCCGCCGGCACCAGCAGGAGGAACGCCAGGGCGAAGGCCAGGCAGGAAAGCCGCAGGCTGTGCGTCCGGGAGCGGCGCTCGCCGTAGCGGAGGGCGGGTTCCCGGGCGAGTACGAGGCAGCCGCAGGCCACGATGACCAATACGCCGGGCAGCCAGGACGGCCCGTGCAGGATGTCCAGCGCGACGACGGGGAGGATCACCACAAGGCTCTGGGTGGCCAGGGTGAACTGCACCTGCAGCAGGCACAGCAGCAAGTACGGCCGGTCGGCCAGCAGGACCCGCCATCCGGCCCCTGAGGGTGGCGCCGCGTCCCCGTGGTCCGCCGTGACGGCCGCGCCCCGTACGGCCTGCCCGACGGCGAGCACTAGTGCGGCCGCCACCAGGTAGCTGACGGCGTTGGCGTATGTGACCAGGCGCAGTCCGCGCACGTCGTCGATCAGCAGGCCGCTCAGGGCAGCTCCGAGGCCCGCGCCGGCACCCAGCCCGACGAGCCGGAACACGCCGAGCAGACCGAACGCCCGGGTGAGTTCGCCCTCGCGCACCAGACGGCCGAGCATCGGAGCGTTCGCGGTCCAGAACACCCGCTCCGAGGCCGTGAAGACGACCGTGAGCAGTCCCACGTGCCAGGCCGATCCCACCAACGGGTACAGCGCGCAGACACCCGCCCGCGCCACATTGCCGAGCACGACGAACGGTGTCGGGCCCCACCGATCGACCAGGTTGCCACCGAGCGGGCCCGCCAGCAGGCCGATGAAACCGCCTGCGGTGAGGGCCGTACCGACCTGCTCGATCGGCAGGTGCTGGGCCCGGGTGAAGAAGATCAGGGCCATGGGTGCCCACAGTCCGCTGCCGATGTTGTCGATCAGGTTCGCCAGCAGGTACAGGCCCTGCTCGCGGGTGAGTTGGCGTCTCACGGCGCGCTCCCGGGTCCGGGTTCGTCCCCGGCGCAGAAGTGTGTGAGCAGTGCGTGGGGTGCGCGGCCGTCGACGATCGTGGCCGTGCGGGGGCCGGGCGGCGGTTCGCCGCCGCCGGTGTCCGTGAGCAGGACGAGCGAGTCGGCACGCAGGGCGGCGGCGAGCATGGCCGCCGCCCTCGGGAGGCTTGCGTGGTCGGTGCCGGCGTACGCACCGCCGGCGCTGCCGGACACGACCGGGATGCGACCGTCGTCCAGCAGGATCCGCAGGAGACCGGCGTCGGCTCCGGTCAGCCCGACGGCAGGCGGGCCGTAGGAACTCAGCAGTTCGACGAGCCCGTGCCGCGTCGCGCCGTGGGGCAGGTCCGCGCCGTGGGGCAGGTCCGCGCCCCGGGTCAGGTCCTGAACCACGACGGACCGTACGCCGATCCGTCGCAGGAAGGCCACGTCCTGCGCGAAGGACCGCAGGGCCCGGTCGTCGTCCAGGACGCCGCCGTCCGCCGCGACCACCATCGTGCTGCCGCTCAGACGGAGCAGCGAGGGCAGGGCCTCGGCAAGGATGAGCGCCTTCGTCATGGCCGAGCGCGTCTGGTGGGCCGTCATACCGAACGCCGGTACAGCGTCCCCTCGCTCCAGATCCGGTCGACCTCGCCCCACGCCATGGCCGAGGCCACGTCCGGGAAGAAGCCGCTGCCATTGAGGTTGGCACTGGTGTTGCACAGCACCGGGACGCCGCTGAGCAGGTGGTACTCGGACAACACCTCGGCGAGGAACGGATCGTCCTCCTCCGCCACGGTCTGCAGCCGCGCGGTCCCGTCGAGGTGCACCACGGCGGGGATACGGGGCGCCCACTCCGGCCGCACGTCGTGGTCGAAGAGCATGTGCGGGTCCGGCGTGCCGGGGTCGAAGATCTTCCGCGCCTCTTCGACGAGGCAGATCGGCGCGACGGGGCGGTACGGCTCGCGCCCCTTGATCCGGTTGAGGGTGTCCTTCATCTCCGCCTCGGTCGGTGCGGCCAAAATGCTGCGGCCGCCGAGTGCGCGGGGGCCGAGCTCGGCGCGGCCGTTGAGCACGACCACCGGCTCGCCCGTCTCGTGCAGCACGCCGGCCAGTTCGCGCGGCGTGCAGCGGGTCGAGGTCCAGCCCTCCGGGATGCTGACGGTGGGCGTCAGGGCCGGACCGAGCCGGGCGTGCCAGGCGACGGGCCCGGGGCCGGTGTGCCGGATCATGCCAAGTGCGGCCGCGCCGATGGCGGACCCGGCGTCGTTGGGGAACGGCGGCACCCACATCTCCCGTACGAGGGGCAACGCGCGAAGTGCGCTGTTCCACTTGATGTTGAGCGCGCAGCCGCCCGCGAAGCACAGGTTCCACGGCCCGTCGCCCTTCCACCGCAGGATCGTGGCGACCAGCCGCTCGGTCAGCAGTTCCTGCAGGAACTGGTGGACGCCGGCCAGCACGTCCTCGTCGCTCACGCCCGTGGGCTCCACCCGCTCCCGTACGGCACGGAAGAACGCGTGCACAGGAGGCATCGAGGGCTCGAAGAGGCTGCCGAAGCCACCGACGGTGCGCCGGTACTCCACCGCCTGCTCGTCGTCGCTCTCGAACGTGTCGTGGAACGCCTGCCGCAGCACCGCCACCACCGGTTCGCGTACCTGGCCCTTCGCGATGTACGCCATGAGCTTCCCCGCCACCGACAGGTCGTCCACCGTGGCGGACTGGCTCTGCCTGCGGAAGGGGCCGAAGTGGTGGCCGGCCGTGGCGTAGGCGTGCCCGATCAGCGGGAACAGCGCGCCGCCGTTCTCCACCCCGCCGTCCGGGTCGACCCAGTACAGCCGGGGAAACAGGCCGCCGTCCCAGACGAGGACGAAAGCGGGCTCGCCCCGCTCGGCGAAGGGGCTGGAGCAGTAGGTGCTGACGACGTGCCCGGCCGCGTGCGAGTAGCTGGTGTACGGGTATGTCCTGCCGTCCATGGCGAACTCGCCGGAGACGTAGGGCCGCACCAGGTCCGGGCAGGCGTCGGACTCCCGGTAGGGGCCCACGGGCAGGACGAGGGGAACGCCACGGTCCGAGGTCTCGACCCGGCCGTGCTCGTCGCCGTCCCAACCGTCGATCACCCACTCGTCGACGTCCGACGGCCGGTAGCCGAAGTCGGCGAGTACGGCCGGGACGATGCCGAGGTCGGAGACCGTGCTGTAACGCCGGTTGTTGGCGAGCTTCTCCATCTCGACGCTGAAGACAAGCCGACCGTCGTCGAGGAGCGCCACAGCACCATCATGAGTGAGTTTGAGTCCGCAGATGATCATAAATTTCGACTCTCTGTGCGATTCTGGTAGATGCTCTGTTCGGCGAATCCGGGCTGTGTAACGGGCCGCACGTACAACCGCGATCCCCGCCCCGGAGGGAAGGCGTGGGCCCAGCCGGCAGGCATCTGCCGGGCGGTGAGCTCGGTGAAGCCCTGCTGAACGAACCAGTGGCCACTGTGCTTCGAGACGGCGACGAGCAGCCGGCAGCCGAGGGCCGCGCCGACCCGCCCGGCGTGGTCCACCAGCAGTGCGCCGATCCCCTGGCCCTGCGCGTCCGGGGCGACGCAGAGGTTGTAGAGCAGAAGACCGCGACGGCGCCGGGACAGCCCCACACACCCCATGAGCCGAACCTCGTTCACCGCCGCCAGGAACTCACCGACCCTGCCCGCGATCTGCGCCGGCGTCCGGCTGAGGAGCAGGTCCTCGGCGGCGAAGCGCGCCGACAGCTCGGCGATGGCAGGGACATCCGCGGGGCGGGCGGCCCGTACGGAGACGGCAGCCGGCGTGCTAGGCGCGACCACGGCGCTGAGCGAAGCCGAGACCGAACGGCTGGTCGGTCGGCATGATCTCGATCATGTTGACGTTCACATGGGGCGGACGCGAGAGGCACCAGAGGACGGTTTCGGCGACATCGTCGGCGGTGAGCGGGACGACGCCGTCGTACAGCCGGTCCGCGCGCTGCTCGTCGCCGTCGTAGCGGACGAGCGCGAACTCCGTTCTGGCCATCCCCGGCGCGACGCAGGTGACGCGGACTCCAGTGCCCTCCAGGTCGGTCCGCATGTTCAGGCTGAGCTGGTGGACGAACGCCTTGGTGGCCGCGTAGACGTTTCCGCCCGTGTACGGGTAACGGGCAGCGATGGAGCCGATGTTGACGATGTGGCCGCAGCCGCGTTCGACGAGTCCGGGGAGGAGGAGGGAGGTGACGTTGAGCAGGCCGGTGACATTCGTGTCGATCATCTCCTGCCACTGCCGGGAATCGGCGGACTGCATGGGTCCGAACCCCCGGGAAAGACCCGCGTTGTTCACCACCGCCGTGATGTCCGGCATGTCGTCAGGCAGCTTGCCGAAGGCGCTCTTCAGCTCGTCGCGGTCCCGTACGTCCGCGGTGAGCGGGATGATCCGGCCGCCCGCCGGGGCCGCGTCGGCGAGGGCGTCCAGCCGCTCTTCCCGACGCGCGACGGCGACCACCGTGTGCCCCTGCTCGGCCAGCAGGAGGGCGGTCCGGAAGCCGAACCCCGACGAGGCTCCCGACACGACGACACAACCGTGTTCCCGGGGGCTCATATCTGCTCCACCGGGTCGTAGCTCATCAGGAGCATGTCCCGGGTGCCGGCGCCCAGGGCGGGGTCCGCGATCGAGACGTCGCCGACCCCATGCCGGATACGGATGTCGTCGCCGAAGAAGGAGTCGAAGGCCTCGGTGAACAGCGTCTCGGTGATCGGTTCGCCGTCCGGGCTGTAGATGCGCGTCTCGCCGCCGCTCACGTTGTGGCGCCGCACCATATGGAGGCTGATGAAGGTGCAGCCGTCCCGGTGCACCCCCTCCGGTGTCGGCCTGCCCCGTTCGTCCGGGCGGGCGACGATCCGTACGCAGTGCGCCTGCACCTCCCACCGTTCCACCTTCTTGGCCGGCAGCTGGGCGACGTTGAAGGCGATGAGCGAGCAGAGGAACGGGTTGTACTGGATCGCCTCGTCGAGCTCCTCGTACTTGCGCATCTGCCCGCCGGCGAACGGGTTGTTCTCCCGCGTCTGGAAGTAGCCGGGGTTGTCCTTCACCCTCAGCTCGCCCGTAACGGCGTCATAGGTGTAGCGGGTGTGCCGCCGGTACCGGTACCGGCCGCCGTCCGGCAGATAGGGGTCCGGCAGCAGGTCGTCGTAAGAGGCGACGAAAGGCCCGACGGCGTCACCGATCGTCTCGGGGACGCGCAGGAGGGCGCCCTTCACGATCGAGAAACCGTTGCGTGTGATCTCGCTGGTGACGTCCACGTCAGTGGAGATCGCGGTGTCGTGGGGGATGTGCATGGGTCTTCTCCAGTCGGGACCGGTCAAGCGCGGACGAAGTGAACAAGCAGCGCCCGGCGGTCTTCCGGGCACTCCTGCGTGACCGGCGGTACGCCGTGCCATGAGTGGTCGGAGGGCACCATCACCACCGAGGTGCCCAGCAGCGGTGAGACGCGCCGCACGCAGTCCGCCATGTCAGGCCCGCGCAGCACCCGCAGGTCGCCGTCCCATTCGTCACGCCACACGTCGTTGAAGTAGAAGAGATGCGTGACGGCCTTGTCGGCACGATCGGTGTGCGGCTCGATCCAGCAGCCGCGCGAGTACCGGGTCATCCGGGCCTCGACCGAGCAACCGTCCAGGTCGGTGCCGGTGAGGGTGGTGAGGGCCGCCCGGTACTCGTCGGACAGCAGCTCCTCGATCAGCCACCGCCACCGGTCGGAAAGGTCGACGGTGCCGTTCCGGCCGGCCTGCCCGTCCTTGATGATGGTCCGGCTGTTCATCAGGTATTGCTTGCCGCCGCCGGAGCCCGTCTGCCGCTCGCTGCGGACGAATCCGTCCACCGTGAACTCGTCGCACAGCCCGCGGGCGGCTGTGTCGTCCCCGAAGGACCGCGGGATCACGGCGTATTGGTACGGATCCTGGTGCAGCTCGGCGCGCTCGATGGCGCCGAGGTCGAGTACCGGCATGATCAGCCCTCCTCTCCGAGGCCTTCGGCCTCTTCCTGTCGTTCGGATTCCAGCTGTTCGAAGACCTGCCGTACGGCTTCCTGCCAGGTGGCCCGGGACAGCCCGTGGCGTTCCAGGAGTGCGCGGGTGTCGCCGTGCTCGCGCTCGACGGCGGTGAGCAGGCTGTGCATGATCCACCGGGGGGAGGCGGTACGGGCCGTCAGGTCGTCCAGGGCGTAGGTGTACGTCCAGTCCGGGCGTGGGTCGTCGGGGCGCAGCGCCCGGTAGGCGCGACCGGTGAGCGCGTAGTCGTTCGTGACGTCGGCGAGCCGGATGCCGAGTCCGCGCAGGACCAGCGCGGAGATCACTCCGGTGCGGTCCTTGCCGACCGTGCAGCAGACGTACAGCGGCGCCGTGTCCGGGTCGGCGAGCAGGCCGATGACCTCCGCCGCCACCGGGGCCGCCATGCCCAGCATGTCGCGGTAGTTGTCCAGGTAGACGCTCGGGGCAGGACGGCGTACGCCTCTGATACGGGTCACGTCCCCGTGCACCGGGCGGCGCAGCACCCGTGCGTTCATCCGGCCGGGCCCGTCCTCCTGGGCCCGCTCGGAGGGGTGGCGCAGGTCGACCACGGTCCGCACGCCGACTTCCGACAGGGCCGGGGCGGTGTGCGGGCTCGGGGCCGGGCCGCGGAGCAGGATCCCGCGCCGCAGCCGTGTGCCGCCGGGCCCGAGGAGCCCGCCGCAGTCGCGCACGTTGGGCAGTCCGTCCAGCGCGATCGTGCGGGTGCCGCCCGTCGGCCGCCGGGCCGGCCCGGTCATGTGCGCCCCAGGTGCCACCAGGTGCCGAGCAGGTCGGTGACACGGCGTACGGTCGGCCCGTCGGTGACCGCGATCCGTACGGCGGCCGGCAGGCCGGGCTGCCCCGACAGGTCCCGGATGACGTATCCGTGGTCGTACAGGAAAGCGGTGGCCTCGGCGGCCTGAAGGGGATGGGGGACGTCCCAGGTGACGAAGTTCCCGGAGCTCCGCCGGGCCCGCCACCCGGGCACGGCCTCCTCGACGCCCCGGGCGAACTCCGTGCGCAGCGACCGGACCTCGGCCCAGATCTCCTCGAACGTCCCGTGCTGTCTCAGGGCCGAGCGCAGCAGGGCCAGCGCGACACCGGACACCGGCGACTCGGGATCGATGTCGAACAGGTGGCGGACCGTGGAGGGGTGGGCGACGAGGACGGCGATCCGGGCGCCGGACAGTCCGTAGCTCTTGGAGAAGCTGTTGACGCGTACGACGTGGGGCTGTCCCATCACCTCCCGTACCCGGTCCTCGCCCCCTTCCGCGAAGGCGAGATAGGCCGTGTCCACGACCAACAGGCTGCCGTGGGCGCCCACGGCGTCGGCCAGGGCGGTGAGCTCCAGCGTCTCGTGGAGCTGTCCGGTGAAGCTGTGCGGCTGGGTGACGACGACGAACCCCGGCGGGCCCTGGCGGAGCCGTGTGACGAGATCGTCGAGGACGAACCGGCCGGTGCCGGAATCGGGCGGGACCGCGTCGATCGCGCAGTCGGCGATCTGGGCGAACTTCACCCAGCTGTCGTAGTTGGGGGTGTGCATGACGATCCGGGCCGCCGCGGGGAAGGCCCGGGTCAGCAGGCCGAGCCCCGGGTCGCTGCCCGCGGTGAGGACGAGGGAGGAGGGGGTGGTGCCCAGATGCTCGGCGAGCATGGCGTAGGTGGACCGGAACACCGGATAGGTCAGGACCTCCAGCGGATCGAGCTCGCTCAGGGTGCGCCGGTGCAGAGCGGCAGCCCGGGGGTGCAGCAGCCCGGCGCTCTTGAGGTTCACCTCGCCCGGGCCGCGCGTCCGCTTGCTGCGGAAGCGGCCGCCCGCACTCGGCAGGAGGAACGGGGAGTGCTGTGCGGCCCGGTCGCCGACCAGCGTGTCGTGGTTCATGACGCCCTCGGCAGTCCGGGCGGCACAGGCTCGCCCGGTCGTAGGGCGGAGCCCTCCCGTTCGGCCTCGCGCTGGGGGATGTTCTCGTACACCGCGGTCTCGTCCAACTGCTGGCCGAACACGACCGCGTACGCCTCGTGCAGCTCCTCCGGGCCGAGGCCGTGGGTGCCGGGGACGAACAGCTGGCGGTTGAAGGCGGCCATGTCGTCCTCGTCCATGCCAGGGCGCATCGCCTCCCAGGGGGCGTACACGGTGGGCCGGGCACGGCCGCCGAGCTCGTGTACCTTGGCGATGGTCCGGCGGGTGCCCGCAACCGTGGTGCCGGGAAGTCCGGCGATGACGAAGCAGTTCAGCTCGACAGCGCTGTCGGCGCACCAGGAGGCCAGATCCTCCAGGTCCTGCTCCGACTTGTGCTTGGACCGGGGGAGGGCGCCGTGGCCCTCCGGGTCCAGGGTCTCCAGGCCGACACTGATGCGGATGCAGCCCGCCTTCCCCATGGCCCGGACCATCTCCTCGTCCAGGTGGTGCATGGTGGTGGCGCACTTCCACGGGTACGGTGAGCCGCGCTCGGCCAGCCGCTCGCACAGCTCCATGGTCCACTTGCGGTCGAGGGTGAACGTGGGGGCGTAGAAAGCCACGTACTCGAACGGCGCGGCGCTGAAGGACCTGTCGATGTACTCCAGCGTCCGGTCCACCGTCAGACGGCGTTCGCGCTTGCCGAAGATCGGGTGCACCTCGCAGTACGAGCAGCCGATGGGGCAGCCCCGGGCCGCGGGGACGACGAGTTCGCGCCGCTGGGGGATGCCGCAGAACTTGTTGGCGTCGTTGTGGTAGAGCTCGTCGTAGCGCTCGTACGGAATCTCGTCCGGCTCCGGCAGATGCCAGACCTCGGACGGCAGTACGGAGCCCGGCCGGTCGGGGGCCGTCCAGCCGGCTCCGTCCGGGCGGCGCAGGTGGACGCCGGGGGCTGTGGTGGCGCGACCCCGGAATACTTCGACGGCCGCCATGACCCCGGCCTCGAAATCCCCGTTCTCCACGACGGCGTTCAGGTCGAACCTCTGGAAGTGCTCGGGGTTGACGCCGCTGAGCCGCCCGAAGGTGACGACCTGGGCCGCGGGGCTGAGCGCCCGGACGTACCTCAGGAAGCGGCCGAGTCCGTCGACGCCGTCGAAGTCGTTCATGACGGCGATCACGTCGTACTGGTTCTGGAAGAGGTCGTTACCGATGTCCTTCCAGGTCACCCGCTCGACGCTGGCGTCAACGGCCTTGACGTCGGTGTCCGGCAGCATGGCGCGCAGATGGCCGGCCACCTGGTACAGCGCCAGGTGATGACCGGCGTTGAAGTAACTGAGCACCTGCGGCGGCCAGATGACGAGCAGTCGGGCGGGCCCGCCGTCCCGCGGCGAGGGACCGGCGATGTTCGGTAGATCCACTCGCTCAGGCATGGATCGCTCCCTTTTCCGTGGTGGCGATGTCGGCGCCGAGCCCGCGCAGGTCTCTGGTGAGGTCGCGGTAGCCGCGGTCCAGATGGTGGGTGTTGGCGAGGGTGGTGCGGCCGGGCACGGCCAGCGCGGCGAGCAGCAGTACGGCGGCCGCGCGCAGGTCGGTGGCGTGCAGGTGCTGTCCGGCCAGGTGCGGCGGGCAGGGGCCGTCGACGCGCAGGACGTGCCGGTCATGCGTGGCCCGCATGCCGAGTGCGGTCAGGCCCGGTACGTAGCCGAACCGGTTCGTCCAGACGGCCTCGGTGATCGTGGTGGGGCCGGTGGCGTACCCGCCCAGCAGGGCGAAGAAGGGCTGGCTGTCGCTGAAGACGCCACGCGAGGCGGCGGTGAAGTCGACCGGACGCAGCGGACGTTCGGCGGGGTGGACGGTCAAACTGGTGAGGGAGGTCTCCAGCCGGACGCCCATCCGGTCCAGGAGGTCGAGCTCGGGGCGCAGCGCGTCGGTGGCCCGGCGCATCCCGGGTCCGGCGACGTACAGCGGACTGTCGGCCAGCACGACGCCGGCGCAGATCCAGGTGATGACCTCGATCAGGTCCGGCACGAGGGTGTGCCGGACGTCCTGCCTCAGGGCCTCGGGGCCGCTTCCATGGACGATCACGGTCTCGGGGCCGGCGATCTCGATGTCGGCGCCGAGCTGTCGCAGCACCACGATGAGGTCGGTGACGTCGGGCTTGGGGTACAGGTGGTGGAGAGTGGTGGTGCCGTGGGCGACAGCGGCCGCCAGCAGCGCGGTCTTCGTGGCGCCGCTGTACGTCGATCCAGTGATCATGGCCCGGTTGTCAGTGTGGTCGAGCAGATCGATGGTGCACCCGGTCAGCTTCGGGGCGATGATCTCCAGGCCGCCGTCGGGCATCGTACGGCCGCTGGCGCCGAAGCGTTCCAGAACGCGCACGAAGTGCTCCACCGGTCTGCCGCGAGGGCCCTCGCCGATCTGGCAGCCCCCGCTGGCCGGCATCCGTACCCGGCCGGCCCTGCTGAGCAGCGCGGGCAGCAGGTACACGGAGCCGTGGATCCGGTCGGAGAGTTCGGCGGGGAGTTCCACGCTGTCCATGGCGGAGGCGTTCAGGGTCAAAGTGCCGTCGGCCCACTCGGCGGAGCCGCCCAGTGCCCGGAACAGTGCGCTGAGGACGGTGGTCTCGACGATGTCGGGGCAGTTGTCGATGCGTACGGTGGCGCCTGCCGCCGCCGCGGCCGCGGTGATGGTGACGAGCGAGTGTTTGAAGCCGGAGGTGCGTACGGATCCGGAGAGCCTCCTGCCACCGTGCACTACGAGGGCGGTGTCGGCCACCGGCGGGGACTGATGGGGCGTGAGTGTTCGCATGGGGGAATCAACCTCTCTGGGAGGGACGGTCGGAAGGCTGAGAGCAGGGAGTGGCGGATCCCGGTCGCCCACGGCGCGGGGGCGACCTGTTCGGGGGAGGAAGCGGTCACGCTGACAGCGGCCGCTGAGCCGGCTTCCAGCGCGCGGGCACCGGGTTCTGCCGCCCCTCCCACACGACGTTGGCGTCCCACCACTCCTCGACCTCGCGCATCTCGGACACGATGTCGGAGCCGGAAAGGGTGAACACCAGGTCCGCGATGGACGGGCCGAGGGCGCTCGACCCGTCGTACGAGCGCCCCACCACGCCCAGGGCGGTATAGCTGAGGGTCCGCGGCAGCGGGCACTTGCTCGGCAGGTGGCGGAGCACTCCGCGCGCGGGCGGGAAACGCGAGTACCCCTGACGCAGCCCCGTGGGGGGGCTGATGCGGACCTGGTCCCCACGCCCGGCCTGGCCCAGCAGGCTGGCGCCGTGCATGTTCACGCCGAGGGTGGCCTCGTGGGTGTCGACGGCCATCGAGCCGCCCATGCGGGAGGCCGCCTCACACACCACCAGCCGGTCGTCAGGGGTGTGGAAGAACTCGACCTGGAACGCGCAGGGCCCGGGAACCCCCGGCAGCGCGGCCACCACGTCCCCGGCGGTCTGCCTGAGCCGCTCCGTGAGCGGGTGTTCCTCGGGGAGCATCCCGCTCATCCCCGGTGCGTCGTAGGCGACGGAGAACCAGTCGGAGTAGGGGTGGTAGGACGCCTGGCCCAACAGAACCTTGCCGGTGTCCATCAGACCGTTGATCTGGTAGAAGTCGCCTTCGACCCATGCCTCGACAAGCTGCGGCGCACCCGTCTGCCCGGGAACCCAGGTCCGCGTGAACTGCCGCAGGTCCGCCTCCTCCCAGAGCACTTGGGTACCGTTCGATCCCCCGGCATCCAGGCGCTTGAGGACCAACGGGAACCCGGCCTCGGCGGCGAACTCTGTCAGGTCGGCGACGCTGGTGAGCCTGCGCATCGGGGCCACCGGGACGCCGGCGGCCCCGAGGATCGTCTTCATGACGTACTTGTCGCGGTAGGCGGTCGCGGCCTCCACACTCTGGCCGGGCAGACCGAGCCGCTCCCGGAGGCGGGCGGCCCGCAGGACGTCGCGCTCGCCCGTGGACAGGATGCGCTGCACGCCGAAGCGCTCGCAAAGCATGACCAGATCGTCCTCGAGGGACAGCCGCTCGAAATCCTCGACGACGTGGAGGTGGCGGAACTGCCGCGCCATAGTGCGGAAGTCGGTACCGTCCAGAGCTCCACGGCTGCTGACCACGATCAGTTCCTGTCTGGCCTCCGGAAACCACTCGGGAAGCCGGTCCAGGATCTTCTTCGTGTTCAGGACCAGGAATACCGGTGCCGGGCTCGATCGCACTATGGCTCCTTCGTGTCGCTCCGCCCACCACACCGGGGAGGGTGCGTAATCCGGCGGGACCGATTCGCTGCCGATGCCGTCGAGCATGCGAGAACGGCCCTGCCGGTGGCTCGCCGTATCCCTTGCCATCGATGGTGCAAGCGGTTGGACAAGTCTTCGGCAGGGGGCAGGAGGAGTGGGGGAACGGCGGCCCGCCACGGGCACGGCAAGGAGCCGATGACCGAGTTGCGCCGTCGGCCGCGCCGTGAAGGACGAGGGCCCGGGCCCGCGGGTGTTGCGGCTCATTGGCCCGGGTCGCTGACCGATGCCGTGGAGCGCGCGCCGCCAGAGGCCCGGGGCGGGCAGCCGATCGTCACATCCTCTACCGCGCTTCCGTCGGCGCACGCGGACCAGGTGCTGGATGACGAGGCGTACGTGGCGGGCATCGACGTCAACATGCCGTTCGTCGCCGGATCGTTCGACGGGCTTGCGCCCCAGGCCGTCTCCGTTCGGCCGGACGAGAGCCGACGAGCACGCCGTCCACCGACACCAGGTAGCCGGGCCCGGCCCGCAGTTAGGCGAGCGGAACTTCGCCGATCAGGTGCAGGTGCAGACGGGCCGGTGCCAAGCCGTCGCCGGGCCGGTGACGGCCACCCTCGTTCCCGCGTACGCGTGCCGCTCTCCCGGTAGCGTGTTGCTCAGTGATGACCGTACGACAGGCAGGGCCCGAGTGATGCGCCTGTATTTCGCGCCCGAGGAGACCGACGAGTTCGAGGCCACGTGCGGGCTTCTCATCCATCGGATGGGGCGGTGGGCGGACGAGCGCGGTGACCGCTTGGACGGCTTCGGGGTCGAGGCGGCACTCGACTACCGGCACCGCGGCACGCGCGACGGGCGGCTCGCGCTGTGGGAGCCCCGGCACGTCGAGGGTTTTCTGCTGGAGTGGCTGCCACGGACGATAACCGTGCTGCCGGGGGACGAGCCGGGGGACATGCCCGGCACGCTCGCACTCCTGTTGCGCTACCTCGACGCCATGGGGCTCGCCGACCCGCGTGGGGCCACGCTCGCGGAGAACCTCTCGGCGATCGAGGCCGTGACGCCCCGGTACGGGCCCGCCATGGCCGACCGGACCCGCTGGGGCCTGTCGAAGTTCTGGGTGACGACGGCCGCTGAGCAGGGCACGGACGTGCACGATCCGGAGGCCTTGCAGGGTTTCGTTGAGCGGGTCCGGCGCGGGGAGGTCGCGTACGACGAAAAGGCGCTGGACCAGGTGATGACCCGCCAACTCGCCGACGGACCAGCAACAATGGATCGCGCCGAGCCGCAGCTGCCGGTCGCCCTGCCCACCGAGGACGAGCTGCGCGTGCTCGCCGAGCAGTCCGCGGTGCTGCCGTGGCTGCGCGGGATCAGTGCGTGGGCGGGCAGCGAAGGCAGGCCGGTCACCGCGACCGGCACGCTGCGGATCGCGGACGCCCGGGCGCTGGTGGCCGAGCTGGGCACGGGCGACAGCGTGGAAGGAGTCCGCTCCTCGGCGCAACTGCCAAGGCTCGGGCTCGCGGTCGAGTGGGCGAAGAAGGCCAGGATCGTACGGGTCGTCAAGGGGCGGATGTACGCCGTCGCCAAGGCGCGGCCCCTCCTCAAAGACCCACTCGCACTGTGGCGGCGCGCCTTCGAGACCTTCACCGGTCTCCGGGATCCGCTGGTCGCGCCCCGCGGCGGATGGCACTTCCCGTCGGTGGTCGGCGACACCTTCGAGCAGGTGGTGCCCGACATCCTCAACACTCTCTACAGCCTGCCCTACGCGATGCCCTGGCCGCGGCTGCGGGAACCGACGCATCTCGGATACGGCACCGGGGCGGGGCTGCTGCTCCAGGCCGCCGACCGAGATCTGCGCCTCGTGCTCGACGCCCTTGAGGACCTGGGTGCGATTGAGCGGTACGAGGGGATGGCCGACCCGGTGTTCGTCGAGAAACCGCTGAGCGCGGAGCCGGAGCTGCCGCCCGCCGGACTGCCGCCCGAGCTCGCGGAACTCTTCGGCACGGTCGCCCGCCTCCAGGACCCGGACGCCGGGTTCCGTGCCGGTGCCCGCGCCCAGGAGGCTGAACTCACGGATCGGCCAGTGGAGTTGATCCGGCTCACCACACTCGGTCACGACTCGGTACGGCGCCGGCTGCTCGCCGAGGGCCGCGATGCACCGCTCCTCGGCGAACTCGTCCACGCCCCGGCCGCCGGACTTCTCGGCGTTCTCGCCGACCACTACGACCCGGATGCCGCGCGCACCGAACTCGCCACCTGGACCGCCGCTCGGCCGAGCCCCGCCGAGGCGCTGGAGCGGCTGACCGACGCGATGCGTGCCTGCCCCTTCCGTTCCCGTACCGAAGCCATGCTGAGTGTGCTCGCCGAGGCGCACCCCGACGGCGATACCGTGGCCCGGGGACTGCGCGGCGATCCGCTGCTCGCGCCCACCGCGATCAGCGTCCTGGTCCGGCGCGAGATCCTCGACGCCGATGACCTCACTGAGCCGGAGAGCCTCCTCATGGTCGCGGAGAGCCTGCTCCAGCTCCTGGAAACGGCGGGGCCGGACGGAGTCCTGGAGATGCTGAGCGGTCAGCACGTCCCCGCCCGCGAGACCCTGGCCGCAGCTCTGGCCTCCGGCCACCCCGACCGGGCGGGGATGGCGGATCTGAAGGAGGCGGCCGATCAGTCCGCCCGACGGCCCGCCGCCCAGGTCGGTCGCATCCACCGGAGAAGTGGAGGAAAGGGCAAGGGCAAGGACAGGGGCGGCAAGCGGCGACGGTGAGCGGACGCGGACCTCGAACGCCCCAAGCTAAGGTGCACGAGGTGTACGCGTCGCTCATCCGGCCCCGGTGCCGTCGAGTCCGAGGCGGATCACGGCGAGTGCCTCGGCGATCTCGAGGCTCATTTCGTCCTCGGGGCCGAACAGCATGCAGATGTCCTCGTGGAGCGGTTCGAGGATCTGCCGGGCCTCGGCGGCCCGGCCCTGGGCGAGCAGCAGCATCCCGATGTTGTGCCGCAGCTCGACGGCCTCCTCGCTGACGTCGCTGTCGAGGGTCCGTACGACGTTCAGTACGTCCTGGAGGGCGGCGAGCGCATCGGTGACCTGGCCCAGTTCGGCGCGGCAGCGGGCTGCCTGGGCGGGGGCCGGCCGCTCCACGTACGCGGACCTCCGCTCGGGAGCGACGCGCCTCCTCGAGATCAACCACACCCTGCCCACCCCGGCCGATGGCCTCTATCTGGTCCTCTCCGAACCGCCCGCCGAGGATTGGTCGGCCGACACCGTCCGCGACGTCTTCGATGTCCACGTCCTCTGGCGCAGCCCTGAAGGATGGGGCGGCCAAGGCACGGAAATCGCATTGGGCTCCCCGGGGGCGTGACGCCGGCAGCAACCACGTTGCGAAGTGCGAAGACGGACGCTTCGTCCGCCGTCACGTCGGCCGACCACAATCAGGCGCCGCCCTCCCCGGCGAGGCCGTCAAGCCTGTCCAGCTCGTCCAGGACGAGGGCGGCATGCTGCGCGGGATCCGGGACCGGGTGCAGCAGCGCCCGTACTTCTCCCGAGCGGTCGAGGACAACGGCGGCCCTGGAGAACAGGATCCGGTCGCCCACCTGGACCTCGGGCGCCCCCACCGCGCGGCCGAGCGTCAGTTGGCTGTCACCGACGAGCGGATAGCCGAGGTCGCGCTCCTTTGCGAACGCGGACAAATGGCCCGGTGTGTGAGCACTGACGCCGAGTACACGGGCGTCGGCCCGTGCGAAACGCGCCGAAGCGTCGCGCACGGAGCACAGCCCGGTCGTGCAGCCGGCCAGCGCAGGGAGCACCTCTCCGATGCCCGGCTCTGTGATGAAGAACAACACGGTCCACCTGTGATCCGGCGAGGGAACAGCAAATGAGCCTTCGGAGGTCTCGACGATGTGGTCCATGAAGGTCCTTGCTGGTGGTTGTTCGGATGGCGGAACGGAACCAGACCGTCTCCGCCTGCTGCCCAGGTTCTCAGGGGTGAGCATGCAGTGCCGTTTGGATGTCCCGTTCGGATCCGGACCATAAACGACAGGATCAGCGCGTGTACAGCGCGTCGATGTCCGCCGCGTACGCCCCTGCGATCGCCCGCCGCTTGAGCTTCAGCGTCGGTGTCATCAGACCGGCGTCCAGACTGAATTCGTTCGGCAGGATCCGGAACGCCCGGATGGACTCCGCCCTCGAAACGCGGGTGTTGGCCCGCGAGACCGCCCGCTGGATCTGCGCCCGCAGGTCCTCGTCGTCCGTCATCGCCGTTATGTCCGACGGCTGCTTCCCCTTCAGCGCCTGCCAGTGCGCCAGCGCCTCGGGGTCCACCGTGATGAGCGCCGCGATGTACGGCTGGTCGTCGCCCACGATCAGACACTGCGAGATCAGCGGATGGTGGCGCAGCTGCTCCTCCAGGGGCAACGGGGCCACGCTCTTGCCGCCGCTGGTGATGATGACGTCCTTCTTGCGCCCCGTGATGACGAGATAGCCCTCGTCGTCGAGATGGCCCGTGTCGCCGGTGGCGAACCACCCGTCGCGCAGCACCGCTTCGGTGGCCTTGGGGTTGTTGAGGTAGCCGGCGAAGACCGTGTCGCCGCGTACCCACACCTCGCCGTCCGTCGCGATGTGTACCGCGCAGCCCGGAATCGGCCGGCCCACCGTGCCGAATCTGACCGCTCCCGGCGGCTGGGCCGTGATCCCGCCCGCGGTTTCCGTGAGGCCGTACCCGTCGTACACGGTGACGCCCATGCCCGCGAAGAACAGCCCCAGCTCCCTCCGCAGCGTCGAGCCGCCGGACACCGCGTTGCGTACCTGGCCGCCCAGTACGGCGCGCAGCTTGCTGTACACCAGGTGGTCGTAAACGGAGTGCAGGACCTTCAGGGTCGGGCTCGGGCCATGGCCCGAGCCCATGGAGTGGCGTTCCACGGCCTCGGCGTAGCGCACCGCGACGGCCGCGGCCTTGTCGAAGAGGCTGACGCGACCCGCATCCTCGGCGGTGCGGCGGGCCTTGTGGAAGATCTTCTCGAAGATGTACGGCACGGCGAAGAGGAACGTGGGCTGGAAGGACGCCAGGGCGGGGAGCAGCGTCTCGGGCGTCAGATCCGGCTGGTGGCCGAGGCGGACGCCGCCACGCAGACACGCGACCACGACCATCAGTCCGTAAATATGGGCCACGGGGAGGAAGTTGAGGATCGCCGGCTGCACACCCGGCTCGGCGATGATCCCGCCCCAGCCTTCGAGGAGGATGTCGCATTCGGCGGCGAGATTGGCGTGGGTGATGAGGCAGCCCTTGGGCGTTCCGGTGGTGCCGGAGGTGTAGCAGATCGCGGCGACCTGGTCCGGCAGTACGGCGGCGCGGTGACGGTGGATCAGGTCGTCGTCCATACCGAGGCCCTGGTGGATCAGGGCCGGCACACAGCCCAGGTCCATCTGCCAGATCGCGGACAGCTGGGTCTCCGCGTCGGATGCCGCCGCCACGGTCATCGCGTGGTTCTCATGCTCGACCACGATGGCCCGGACCTGGGCGTCGTACAGGATCCAGCGCACCTGCTCGATGGACGACGTGGGGTAGACAGGAACGATCTCTGCGCCGACGGACCACAGAGCGTATGCCAGCACCGTCCACTCGTAGCGAGTACGGGACATCAGCGCGACCCGGTCGCCGAACCGGATGCCGTTGGCCAGGAAACCCTTTGCCACGGACAGGACTTCGTGGCGGAACTGCTCCGCGGTCGTCGGTTCCCAGTCGTCCGACCGTGGCGACGCCCGGCGGGAGAACTGCACCAGGGAGGGGTCGTGCTCAGCGGTTTCGTAGACCGAGTCGGCGAGACTCCCCGACCGCGGAGGTTCGGCACGGCGCGGAGGACCGATACCCGGCATATGGCGTCTCCCTTCCCCGAGTTGGGACGCCGCACTGTTCAACTCAGGGAGCGAAAGGTACCTGTCGGAAGCACTTTTGCCTAGTTTCGGGGCACATCAAGCGTCAGCCGGCGGTCGGCTCCTGGACCCTGACGCGCCACAGCCACCGTATGTCCCGTCCGAAGGACCAGATCAGCAGCATCAGCGCCATGAGGACCGCCGCGAAAGCGGGCAGAGGCGGGAGGATTCCCGCGCCGGCCACGAGCAGCACGATCCCTTGCAGCGCGGCCACCGTCTTACGGGCCGTGCTCGGGGGCAGCGGCCCGTACGACAGCCACGGCATCACCCGGGCCGCCGCCACGAAGGCGTACCGCAGGGCGCCGATCAGCAGCACCCATGGGCCCATCGCGGTGGCGACATAGATGCTGAGCACCAGGATGAGGAACGCGTCGACCTCCATGTCGAAGCGTGCCCCCAGGGCGGACGCCGTGCCGGTGCGCCGGGCGACCTTGCCGTCGACCGCGTCGAGGATCAGCGCCACCGTCGTGAGAGCGACCAGGACCGTGACCGGCGGCGGACTCTCGAAGGAGTCCGCGACCAGCGCGGTCACACCCCCGACGAGCGTCGCGCGGGCCAGTGTGACGCGGTTGGCCGCTCCGAAGGACTGGAGCCACGACCGGCGCAGGGCGCGGGTGAGCACGGCCCAGGTGCCGACCGCGAAGGCCAGGCCCGTCAGCCAGCCCGCGGGCCCCAGACCGATTGCCGTGCCGAGCAGGGCCAACAGGAGGACCTGAGCGCCCGCTCCCACGGCGGTCTCGTGCCGCATTGGCCTCGTGTCGTACGCGTTGTTCAAGGCCACCGTGCATCCTCCGGCCGAGTGACAGATCCATGAGTGCCGCGTACCGTGTGCGCGGCTTCTTGAAGATCAGTACGCGAATCGTCGCCCGATTGCTCAGGAGACGCCAATGGAACGTGAAGCACGAGCCTTCTGGATTCGTTCGCCCGGTCATGGCGAGATACGGGATGTCCGCCTGCCGGAGCCCGACGATGGCGACGTTGTGGTGCGCACCCTCTGTTCCGGTGTGAGCCGTGGAACGGAGACCCTTGTCTTCCGTGGCGGCGTGCCGGAGAGCCAGCACTCCACGATGCGGGCACCGTTCCAGGACGGCGACTTCCCCGGGCCCGTCAAGTACGGCTATCTCAATGTCGGCCTTGTCGAAGAAGGACCGCGGCACCTACTAGGCCGAACGGTGTTCTGCCTCTACCCGCACCAGACCCGGTACGTCGTCCCCGCGAGCGCCGTGACGCCCGTCCCGGACAGCGTTCCCGCCCCGCGAGCGGTGCTGGCCGGCACGGTGGAGACCGCGGTGAACGCCCTGTGGGACGCCGCGCCGCTGATCGGCGACCGAATCGCCGTCGTGGGAGGGGGCATGGTCGGCTGCAGCGTCGCCGCCGTCCTGGCCCAGTACCCGGCCGTGCGCGTCCAACTGGTCGACGCGGATCCTCAACGCGCCGGCATCGCCAGGGCGCTCGGCGTCGACTTCGCGCTCCCCGAGGAGGCCGCGGGCGACTGTGATCTTGTCGTCCACGCCAGCGCCACGGAGGCAGGGCTCGCGCGCTCACTGGAACTCCTCGCCCCGGAGGGGACGGTTCTCGAACTGAGCTGGTACGGCGACCGACGGATCAGCCTGCCGCTGGGCGAGGCCTTCCACTCCCGCCGTCTGGTCGTGCGCAGCAGCCAGGTGGGGACGGTGTCCCCGGCCCGGAGCTCCCGCCGGACCTTCGCCGACCGGCTCGCGATCGCGCTCGACCTGCTCGCCGACCCCGCCTTCGACGCACTGGTCACCGGTGAATGCGCCTTCGACGAACTGCCGGAGGTGCTGCCGAGGCTCGCCTCCGGAGAGCTGCCCGGACTGTGCCACCGGGTTCTGTACGACGCCGCCGCAGATCCGGCCTGAACAAGCTGCAGATCTGGCCTGAACAAGGAGGCCAGGTCGGCCGTACTACACGACAGGCCCGGCAAAAAAGGGCCGGACGCGCCGCACCTGGAGGGTCGCCCGTTGTTCAGCATCACCGTCCGTGATCACATCATGATCGCTCACAGCTTCCACGGAGAGGTCTTCGGACCCGCGCAGCGGCTGCACGGAGCGACGTTCCTCGTGGACGCCACCTTCCGCCGCGCCGAGCTGGACGCCGACAACATCGTCGTCGACATCGGACTGGCCACTCAGGAGCTCGGGACCGTCGTCGGCGAGCTGAACTACCACAATCTCGACGACGAACCCGACTTCGCCGGCACCAATACCAGTACGGAATTCCTGGCCAAGATCATCGCCGACCGCCTCGCCGACCGGGTGCACGCAGGGGCACTGGGCGAGGGCGCCCGCGGCCTGGCCGGCATCGCGGTCACCCTGCACGAATCGCACATCGCCTGGGCGAGTTACGAGCGCACCCTGTGAACCGCGCCGCCGTTACCACCGTGACCGCACGCTCCGTGCACATCGTGATGCCCGGCGGCGTCGACGACCCGGCCGCGCCGAGTGGCGGCAATGTCTACGACCGCCGCGTGTGCCGGGACCTGCCCGGCATCGGCTGGCAGGTCCACGAACACACCGTCGCGGGCACCTGGCCACAGCCCGGAGCGGCCGCTCGCGCCGAGCTGTCCCGCATCCTGGCGGAGGCGGCGGACGGCACCGTCGTCCTCCTCGACGGACTCGTCGCCTGCGCCGTTCCCGACATCGTCGTCCGAGAGACCGAACGGCTGCGCCTGGTGGTACTGGTGCACCTGCCGCTGGGCGACGAGACAGGACTCGCCCCCGCCCGGGCGGCGGACCTGGACGCCCTGGAGCGAGAAACTCTGCGCGCCGTTCCGGCGGTCGTGGCGACCAGCAACTGGGCGGCCCGCCGGCTCGTGGCCCACCACCGGCTCGCCTCCGGCCGGGTCCATGTCGCCGCCCCCGGCGCCGATATCGAGCCTTCGGCGCCCGGCACCGACGGAGCCTCGCGGCTGCTGTGCGTCGCCTCGGTGACCCCGCGCAAGGGGCAGTACCGGCTGGTGAAGGCACTTGCGGCCGTCGCGGACCTGCCCTGGACCTGTGTATGCGTCGGTGGCCTCGACCAGGATCCCGGCTATGTCGCCAGTCTGAGGGAGCTGATCGAGAAGTCCGGTCTCGGCGACCGGGTCCACCTCGTCGGACCGCAGGCCGGCGCGGAGCTGGACGCGAGCTACGCCGCCGCCGACCTCATGGTGCTCACCTCGTACGCCGAAACGTACGGCATGGCCGTGACCGAGGCGCTCGCGCGCGGTATTCCCGTGCTGGCGACGGCCGTCGGCGGGCTCCCGGAGGCCGTCGGGCACGCGCCCGACGGCAGCGTGCCGGGCATGCTCGTACCGTCGGAAGACCCCGCGGCACTCCCGACGGCACTGCGTCGCTGGTTCGGCGAGCCCGCCCTGCGCCGCCGGTTGAAGACGGCCGCACACGACCGGCGCACCGCGCTGGACGGTTGGGAGGCGACGGCGCGGAACCTGGCCGGCGCGCTCGAACAACTCCGCCTCGAACCCCGGAGGGCCGCGTGAGTACGACCGACGCGCCTGGTTACGCACCCGAGTGGCTGGAGCTGCGGGAGGGCGCCGACGCCGACGCCCGCGCAGCCGGGCTCCTCGAGCCGCTCCACCACTGGTTGGCAGGTCAGGAGCGATGGCCCGACGGGATCGTGATCCGCGATCTCGGCTGCGGCACCGGCTCCATGGGACGCTGGCTCGCACCCCGGCTGAACGGTCCCCAGCACTGGATCCTGCACGACCGCGACCCCGTTCTGCTCGACCTGGCCGCCGTGCGAACGCCCCGTACGGCGGCAGACGGCAGCCGCGTGACGGTGGCGACCGAACGAGGTGACATCGCCCGCCTGACCGCGGAAGACCTGGACGGCGCCTCGCTGTTGACGGCCTCCGCTCTGCTGGACGTGCTCACCCGCGACGAGGTGGACGGGATCGCCGCGGCCTGCGCGGAAGCCGGCTGCCCGGCCCTGCTGGCCCTCTCCGTGGTGGGGCGGGTCGAGCTGACACCGGCCGATCCGCTGGACGCGGAGTTCGCCGACGCCTTCGACGCCCACCAGCGCCGCAGCGGGCTGCTCGGACCCGATGCCGTGTCGGTGGCCTCCGTGGCCTTCGCACGGCAAGGGGCGATGGTACGGGTGCTGGCCAGTCCGTGGCGGCTCGGCGCCGATGAGTCGGCGTTGATGGCGGAGTGGCTACGGGGCTGGGTCGGCGCGGCCTGTGAGGAGCGCCCGGCCCTGGCGCAGCGCGCCGACGCGTATCTGCGTCGCCGCCTGGAGGCGTGCGCGGCGGGGGAGTTGCGGGTGGTGGTGTACCACAGCGATCTCCTGGCGCTGCCCCGGCCTGCGGGCGGGACATCATGAGCGCGCAGACGGTCCGGGCCCGGGTCGGCACGATCGCCGGAGCGGGCATCCTCGCGGTGCTGGTGTGGCGTCTTGGCACCGGCGCATTCCTGGACGGGCTGAGCAGGATCGACGGCCCGACCCTCCTGGCCGCTCTCGGACTCGGCCTGCTCACCACCGTGTTCAGCGCCTGGCGCTGGCGCCTCGTCGCGCGCGGCCTGAGCATCCGGCTGCCACTGGGCCGGGCCGTCGCCGACTACTACCGGGCCCTGTTCCTGAACGCGGCGCTGCCCGGCGGCGTACTCGGCGATGTGCACCGCGCGGTGCGGCACGGGCAGAACACGGGTGACGTCGGCCGCGGCGTGCGCGCGGTCGTCCTCGAACGGACCGCGGGCCAGCTGGTCCTGATCGCGGTCGGTGTGACGGTACTGGTCGCCCAGCCGTCCCCGGCCCTGGCTCAGACCCATCACCTCGCCACGTCGCCGGTGGTCGCTCTGGCCCTCGCCGTGGTGGGCGGGCTGATGATCACGGTCGCCGTACGTCTCGGCAGGAAGCCGGGCACATCACGATGGCGCCGGGCGGTCCGAGCCGCGCTGGCCGAAGCGCGGCTCGGACTGCTCGCCCGCAGAAGCTGGCCGGGAGTGGTGATGTCGTCCGTCGTGGTGCTCGCGGGGCACCTCGGCACATTCCTTCTCGCCGCCCGGGCAGCGGGGTCAACGGCTCCGTTCGCCCAGCTCGTGCCCCTGATGGTGCTGGCCCTGCTCGCCATGGCGCTGCCGCTGAACGTCGGTGGCTGGGGCCCCAGGGAAGGCGTCACCGCCTGGGCCTTCGGCGCCGCCGGCCTGGGCGCCGCCCAGGGGTTGACCGTCGCCGTGGTCTACGGAGTGCTCACCTTCGCCGCGAGCCTGCCCGGTATCGGGGTGATCGCCGGTCAGTGGCTCGTCCGTCTGCGGCGCCCGCAGCTCCAGCTCGAACAGCGTGTCCTCGCCGAGGACGGCGCGTCGCACCGGCGGGCGAAGGGCATCCCGCATCACCGGCTGACCGGCGAAGCGGAGCCCCGGGACGCCGTCGCCGAGCAGGACCGGTGCCACGGTGACGTAGAGCCGGTGCAGTGCGCCCTCGCCCAGGAAACGCGACACGGTGACACCGCCGCCCTCGATCAGCACCCGGCCAAGGCCGCGCCGGGCGAGCGCCTGCACCAGCCGGTTCGGGGCGAACGCGTCGCTGTCCGGCAGCGTCAGGATGTCGACCCCGTCCGGAACGGCCTCGCGGTGGTCACTGCCCGCGCCCACCACCCACAGGGTCGGTGCTGCCCCGTCGGTGAACACCCGGTGACTCAGCGGTACGCGGCGGTGCGGATCGACGACAACGCGCACCGGGTTGGCCCCGGGGCAGGCACGCACGGTCAGTTGGGGGTCGTCGGCGACAGCGGTGCCTGCCCCGACGACCACCGCGTCGGCGAGCGCACGCAGGCGGTGCAGATGGCAGCGGTCCTCCTCGCCGGTGACATAGTCGGCGTCGCCGGTACGGGTCGCGATGAACCCGTCCAGGCTCTGCCCGAGTTGGGCGAAGGTGAGGTGCGGACCGGCCAGGCACACCGGCAGATAGCGGTCGGCGAGCAACTCCGCCTCGGGCGAGGCCTCCTGCCTCCAGAGCCGTCCGCCGTCCGCTCCCCGGACCAGCCCGGCGGCCTCGGCGTCCGGCTCGGACCGGATGCCCCGCAGCCGCTCCCAGGCCTCTGCCGCGTCGAGTACGGTGCTGCGGCCGGTCATCGCGTCTCCCGCGGGGTGAGAAGTGAGACGTACTCACCGAAGGAGTCGACAAGTCCGGCCAGCAGCTCCTTTCCCTTCTCGGCGGACGCCATTGACGGACGGCCGATGACACCGGACTCCGTATAGGAAGGCATGCCCAGAGTGAGTAGATGCTTACGGTCGTCGGCAAGGAAATCGGCGGTTTCATAACCGGAGCGGACGAGTTCGGGGTGGGCGTGCAGCAGAATCGATGTCTCCACTTCACCCGCGTGCATATCGCTGTGCGACGGGGTCTGGACACCAGCCCTGACCCGTGCCGCATCCCAGTCCGCCGAGCCCGGGAAAAGCGCCATACGGATTCCGCTGCCGGCGGATTCCTGAACCACATTGCGCAGTACGTAATTTCCGCCGTGCCCGTTCACCAGAATCAGGGCGCCGACACCGGACCGGCGGAGCGAGTCGGCTATGTCCCGTACGACGGCGTAGAGGGTCGCGGCGGAAATGCTCACGGTTCCCGGCCAGGCAGCATGCTCGTGCGAGCAGGAGAACGTCAGCGGAGGAAGGAGGTGAACCGGATGGGCGGCAGCGACCTCCCCGGCGATGGTGGAGGCGATGACCGTGTCTGTCACCAGGGGGAGAAACGCCCCGTGCTGCTCGAAGCTGCCGATCGGAAGGACGGCGACATCGGCCCGCCGGGTCCTCACGTCCTCCGTGGAGTCCAGTGGCCACAGGCCCCATGGCTGTGGCGTTCCCGAACCGCTCATGTCTTTCCGGCCTTTCGTTGTGCACTCTGCGCGCCCGTGGTCGAACGTGATGAAACGGGCAGCCAGTTGATGTACGTTCGCCATTTTCCCTCACACTGCCAGAAGTTTGCCAGATAGGATCAGGGTCATGACAGAAAGTGATGGCGTGCTCGTTGACAGTGTTCGTCCATCAGGTGTCGAACGAGTGGTGGAAGTGCGGCTGGCCACCATGCACGGCGATTTTCTCGCTATCGGCTACCTGGACCGCGAAAGCGGCGATGAACAAATGGTGCTGGTATACGGCGATATCGAGAGAGACGGAGCGCTGACCCGTGTGCATTCCGAGTGTCTGACCGGAGATGTCTTCGGGTCCAAGCACTGTGAATGCGGCGACCAACTGTCCGCCGCGCTGCACACCATCGTGACGGAGGGGCGCGGCATTCTCGTCTATCTCCAGGGGCACGAGGGGCGAGGAATCGGTCTCCTGGGCAAGCTCCGGGCGATGAAGCTCCAAGCGGAGGGTCTTGACACGGTCGAGGCGAATCTCGCCCTCGGGTTCCCGGCCGACGCCCGCGACTACCGGGTCGCGGCGGACATCCTGCACGACCTCGGCGTGCAATCCGTGCGGCTGCTGTCGAACAACCCGCTCAAGAGCGAAGCGCTGCTGCGGTACGGCATCAAAATCGCCGAGCCGGTTCCGCTGCTGATCCCGCCGCGCGAAGAGAACATGGCCTACTTGTGGACCAAGCGGGAACGCCTCGATCATTTCTTGCCGCACTTGGACGGTGCGGCCGACGGTTAGGGGTTCTCCTCGCGGCTACTCGAACCGCGTGGTGTCGCCTGCCCCTCGGCGTACGATCTCGAGTTCGCCGCCGGAGAAGTCGATGACCGTGGTCGGCTCGGTGCCGCAGTCGCCCGAGTCGACCACGGCGTCCACCACGTGGTCGAGTCGTTCCTTGATCTCCCAGCCCTGTGTCATCGGCTCCTCCTCGTCGGGCAGGAGCAGGGTGCTGGAGAGCAGCGGCTCGCCGAGGTCGGCGAGCAGAGCCTGAGCAACGACATGGTCAGGAATCCGGACTCCGACCGTCTTCTTCTTCGGGTGCAGCAACTGGCGCGGTACCTCCTTCGTGGCAGGCAGGATGAAGGTGTAACTGCCGGGCGTCGCTGCCTTGATCGCGCGGAACACGTCGTTGTCGATGTGCACGAACTGACCCAGCTGCGCGAAGTTCTGGCACACAAGGGTGAAGTGGTGACGATCGTCGAGGTTCCGGATCGACCGGATCCGGCTGATGCCGTCACGACTGCCCAGCTGGCATCCCAATGCGTAGCAGGAGTCTGTCGGGTACGCGACGAGCGCGCCGGATCGGATGCTGTCGGCCACATTGCTGATGGTGCGCCGCTGAGGATTCTCGGGGTGCACGTCGAAGTACTTCGCCATTCACCGAGTCTAATGGCCCGTTCCGTAAATGATCTCCGACTGGGTGCGGGCATGGCCGAGTGGCTTGTGGCCGGGCGGTCCGTCCGGCGAGATTCCCGGGCGCCGCGACCAGCAGCGGCATGTCTTCCAGGGGCCGGCCCCCAAGCCGGCCCCTGGAAGACATTGCTGGCTCCCTCGCGCGCAGCACGGTCTCCGGCTTGCAGAACTGGCAGCGAGAACAGTGCAGTTGCGAGGTTTCGAGGTCTGCCGTCAGAAACGGACCACGAGAGCCTTGCTTCATGCGCGGTGAGGTGTCGGACGTACTCGGCTAGTCGCGGAAGACGTCCTTGATCTTCTCCTTCGCCTGGCGGGCGTCACCCTTGACCTGATCGGCACGGCCTTCGGCGGTCATCCGCTCGTTGCCCACCGTCCGGCCTGCCGCCTCCTTGGTCTTGCCCTTGGCCTGCTCGGCCTTCGCCTTGGCCTTCTCGTCGGCAGCCACAGTGCTCACATCCCAACAATCGACATCAGCAGTTCGTCCTTCGTGTGACCTCAATACGGGGTCGTAAACTCGCGCACCCGCGATTCCTCGCGCACCCGCGATTCCTCGCGCACCCGCGATTCTCGGAATCGAGGTGCGATTCGGCCATGCGGGTAGCCCAGCGCAGAGCGGTGCCCCCGGCATCTGCGCCTCCAGTTCGCCGCCCCGCCGGTTTCAGGAAGAAGCTCGTTATTCGGTGTGAGGAAGAAGATGCAGGGAACTCGCCTGGAGTCGCCGCACCGAAGGGAAGCGCATCTTCTCGGCTGATGTGCGGCGGTTGCCGATTCAACTGTTTCCCTGCGTCTCCAATATGAGGGAGTTTCTATGAGTGAGCACATCTGGGGCTACGTTCCGACCGCGGGCCACACCCCGGACGACGATCTGACGGGCTACAAGGTCGAGGCCACCGACGGGCACATCGGCAAGGTCGACAAGCACTCCACCGAGGTCGGCTCGCAGTACATCGTCGTCGACACCGGTGTCTGGATATTCGGCAAGGAGGTCATGCTCCCGGCCGGCACGATCACCGGCATCGACCACGAGGACAGGACGATCCGGGTCTCCCGCTCCAAGGACGAGATCAAGGCCTCGCCCGAGTTCGACAAGGAAAAGCACCTCGGTGACCCCGCGTACCGCGACCAGCTCGGCGGCTACTACAGCTCCGGTCACTGACGAAAACGCATGCGGCCGGTCCGGGCGCGGATCCCTGCCGGGATCCGCGCCCGGCGCATGCGCGGCCATGGATCGTTCGGCGACAAGTCGAACTCGACGCCGGGTCCGTTGCTCTGCTTGATGGTCCACACGCCACTGAAATTCGTGGCGTTCCTCCTGTTGCAGACGGTGCGTTCGCCTTCAGTTCTGCCTGAACAGCAAATGCGCGCCACATCGGGCACAGCAGTTCTGGATTCGCCCGAAGAGAAACGGCAGGCGAATTACCTGACCATGCCAATGAGACCTCCGAACACGGCTCGGTCATAGAGCCGGCGGTGCCACTCATTGGCGTCCGGAGCGGGCTGGGCCGACCGTTGTCGTCGGTGCGGGCGGTCATCACGCCATCTGGCGGCGCACCAGTTCGTGCAGATGGCCGCCCGCACGCGCGAGCAGTTCGGACGGTGCGCCCTCCTCGACGATCCGGCCGTCCGACATGACGATCACGCGGTCGGCGTCCATGACCGTGGAGAGCCGGTGGGCGATCACCAGCCGGCTCGCGCTCAGCCTGCGGGTGCTCTCGATCACGATGCGCTGGGTCTCGTTGTCCAGCGCGCTGGTGGCCTCGTCGAAGAACAGGATGCGCGGGCGGCGAATGAGAGCCTGGGCGATCATCAGGCGTTGGCGCTGGCCGCCGGAGATCGCACCGCTGCCGGCGATCATGGTGTGCAGACCCATCGGCATGCGCTTGATGTCCTCGGCGAGGCCGGCCATCTCGGCGGCCTCCCACGCCTCTTCCTGGCTGAAGGCCTCGGCGCCGCAGATGCAGTCCAGGATCGATCCGGTGAGCGGCTGCGCGTTCTGCAGGACCACCCCGCACTGGCGGCGTACCGCCGACTGGTCCAGAGCGGCCAGATCCTGGCCGTCGTAGAGCACGCTGCCCGAGGCCGGCTTGTCGAAGCCGATCAGGAGCCGGAGCAGTGTCGACTTCCCGCAGCCGCTGGGGCCGACGATCGCCACGAACTCGCCCGGCTGCACCTGAAGCGACACATCGTCGAGGACGAGTGGGCCGTCGTCGGAGTAGCGGAAGGAGAGTTTTCGGGCCTCGATCCCGCCGGAGAGTGCGCCGGGCTGCGCGCTGGTGCCGCGGACCTCCGGCGCCTCGTCCAGGACCGGCTTGACCTGTTCGAACATGGGCAGGACGGCAGCGGCCGAGAGCAGCGCCCCGGAGATCTGTGTGACCGAGGTCAGCAGCATCGTCACCGAGGTGTTGAAGGTAAGGAACTCGCCGGCCGACATGCTGCCGCGGGCGGGACCGGCCAGCAGCATGAACATGAGGAGCGAACAGAGCGGCAGGTAGACCGCGTCGAGGACCGTGGTCAGGTTCCTGATCCGGCCCGCCCGCTGCTGCAGTTCGCGGGAGCGGGCGAACTCCCGGGCCCAGGCGGCGTACGCGAAGCTCTCCGCCGCGGCGACACGCAGCTTGGGAAGTCCGCGCAGGGTCTGGAACGCCTGGTTGTTCAGCTTGTTGCCGAGCTCGACCAGCTGCCGCTGCCACCGCAGCTGCCACATGCCCATCCCGAGGAACACGGCTCCGATGACGACCAGCATGGCGATCGCCGCCAGCGCCAGCGGCACGCTGTAGCAGAGCAGCAGAACGAGGTTCATCGCACCGACCGTGCCTGCCTGTACGGCCACCGGGCCGATGCCGGACAGTACCCGCCGGATGGTGCTGATTCCCATCGCCGCACTGGCGAGCTCTCCGGTGGAGCGCTCGGTGAAGAACTTCGTCGGCAGCCGCAACAGCCGGTCCCATACGGCCGGCTGGAGCGCGCTCTCCATACGCCCTTCCATCCGCAGCACGGTCAGGTTCTGCAACAGCATGAAAGCGGCGGAGACAATGCTGGCGATCATGACGGCCAGTGAGAGCTGGACGATGAGGCTTCTCTCGGCCGTCGGTACGTACACGCCGAGCACCTGGCCGGTCGCGATCGGCACCAGCGCACCGAGAGCGACCGTCACCAGCCCTGCCAGGGCCAGATTGCGCACGTCGGTCCCGGAGTCGCGCAGGCTGAAGCGGAGCAGCCGCCACGGGGTCATGGGACGTTCCGGCAGCGGGCGGTAGAACATTGTGGCGCGCGGCTCGAACTCGTCCGCGCTGTCCTTGCCGATGCGCCGTCGCAGACCCGATGCCGGGTTCACCGCCTCGTACCGCCCACGGCGCCACAGTAGCGCCACCGGTGCTCCGGACTTCGCCCAATGTCCCACCAGGGGACCGGAGTTCGTACGCCACCAGCGGCCGTCGAGCCTGACCGGGCGGGTACGGATCCGCGAGCCGACCGCGATCCGCTCCACCGGACTGACGCGGTCGTTGACCGCGCCGCTCCTCGGGGGCTCGGTGAGGGTGATCCCGGCCGCCTCCGCGACCCGGCGGCAGACGGCGAACGTGGCGTCGTCGGTGGCCCGGTCCACGGCGGCAGTTGCCCGTCCGGCCCGGTCCCGCTTGCCGATGGACGCCAGCAGCGCCTGGTCGGCCCGTGCGCGGACGGCTTCGCCCGCCTTGATGCCGGCCGCCGTACGGTCCTCGTGAGCGCGCTCGAGCCGTTCGATCCAGCGGTCCACCGCGGACAGCAGCCGGTACTGCTGGTTGACCATCTGCTGCCACATCGCGCCGTCGACCAGGAGGTCGTCCGCCGCCTCGGCGCTGTACGAGGCGCCGTACTGCACGCTGCCCGGCGGGACCGGCATCCACAGGATGTCGTCGTCGGCCACGGCCTCGTCGATGGCCGGGCGGTCCTCCAGCGGGGCCTCGAACAGGACGCCCAGGCTGCGGCCGATGCCGAGTGCGAAGGCATGTTCCAGCGGAGTCGGCGCCTGGTACTGGGTGTCGTACTGCGCTGCGTACGGGTCGTACCCGTCGTACCCGCCGTGCCCGCCGCCGTATTCGCCGTACTCGGGCCGGTACAGCTCCCGCAGCGCGATCCGGCGCAGCAGACAGTCCTGTGAGGGCCTGCCGAGCAGCGTGTGCTGCGGGCCTTCGACCGGGCCGAGCAGCAGCGTTCCCGCCTCGAGACGGCCGAGGAAGTGCCAGTGCCCCTGCTGAGCGGTGTCGACCGCGAACAGATCCAGGGACCCGCCCATGACGAGCCAGAGCACCAGCGGCCCCTCCAGCGGCACGCTGCGCAGGCCGGAGCAGTCGACGGGGGTGCCGAGGCCGCCGAGCGCGTACGTCACCGCGTCGGTCACGCCCGGCCCCAGGACCCCGGACGGGTGAGTGGACGGTTGAGCGGACGGGTGAGCGGACGGATGTACGGATGACACGTCAGTGCTCCTTGACCAGCTCGGCGTACGGGCCCCCGGCGGCGACCAGGTCCTCGTGCCGGCCACGCTCGACGACCGAACCGTGGTCGAGGACCACGATCTCGTCGCTGTCGCGCACCGTGCTCAGCCGGTGGGCGATCACGACGCACGCGCAGCCGCGCCGCCGCAGATTGTCGATGATGGTCTGCTCCGTCTGCGCGTCCAGAGCGCTCGTCACCTCGTCGAGGACCAGGATGCTCGGCCGCCGGACCAGCGCCCGGGCGATCTCCAGACGCTGCCGCTGCCCGCCGGAGAAATTGCGGCCGTCCTGCTCGACCCGGCTGTGGATGCCGTCCGGCCGCCGTGCGATCACGTCGTCGAAGAGGGCGGCGTCCTTCAGGGCGGTGACGACCGCCTCGTCGGTGATCGACGGGTCCCACAGCGCCACGTTGTCCCGGACGGTGCCTTCGAAGAGGAAGACGTCCTGGTCGACGAAGGAGACCGAGGCGGCCAGCGCGCTGCGGGAAATGTCCTCCAGCCGCTGCCCGTCGATCCGGATGGTCCCCTCCCACGGGCTGTAGAGGCCGGAGATCAGCCGCGAGACAGTGGACTTGCCGCTCCCGGATCCGCCGACGAGGGCGACCTGCCGGCCCGGACCGACGGTCAGCGAGAAGCCGCTGAGCAGTGGTTTGTCCAGTGGGCTGTAGCCGAAGGTGATGTTCTCCAGCGTCACATGGCCCTTGAGCCTGCGCGTGCTCGCATCCCGCTCCCGGCGCGAGTACAGCGAGTCGACCGGGAAGCTCTCGACGTCCTTCAGCCGGGCCACATCGGCCGCGAAGTCCTGAATCCTGCCCGCCACTCCGTTCAGCCGGGTGATCGGCGCGGTGAAGCGGGTCACCAGCGCCTGGAAGGCGACGAGCAGACCGATCGAGATATGGCCTTCCACCGCCCGCAGTCCGCCGATCCAGAGGATCAGCGCACTGTTGAGCGCAGCGAGGGTGGGGGCGACGACGGCCAGGGCCGCGCTCGGCACGCCCAGCCGCTGCTGTTCCTCCAGCGTGGTGGCGTGCTGGCCGGCCCAGCGCCGGAAGTAGCCGTTCTCACCGCCGGTGGCCTTCATGGTCTCGATCAGCTGAAGGCCGGTGTACGAGGTGTTGGTCAGCCTGGCGCTGTCCGCGCGCAGCTTCTGGGTGTGGGTGGCCCGCAGCCGGATCACGATGCGCATCGCGACCACATTGAGCAGTGCGATCAGCACGCCGATGACGGTCAGTTGAGGGTCGTACGTCCACAGCAGGACGGCGTAGAGGATCACCACGACCCCGTCGACGCCCGCGGCGGCGAGGTCTCTCGCCAGCGTTTCGGCCACCGCGTCGTTGGACTGCAGACGCTGGACCAGATCGGCCGGGCTGCGCTGGGCGAAGAACGTGACCGGCAGTCTCAGCAGATGCCGCAGGAACCGTGCGCTGCTGAGCGTGGAAGAGATGATGCGTCCGCGCAGCAGGTTCGCCTGCTGGAGACCGGTCAGTACGGCGGTGAGCCCGATCATCGCGGCCATCGACGCGAAGAGCGGTCCCAGCAGCGAGGTCTGATTGCCGATCAGGAACATGTCGATGTACGTACGGCTCAGCGCGGGCACCGCCGCGCCGACCGCGACGAGCAGGAGGCTGGCCAGCAACGAGGCCAGCAGGGTGCCCTTCGTGCCCCGCAGCCTCGCGGGCACGGCGCCCATGACTCCCGGCTTGCGGCCGCCACGGCGGAAGTTGTCGGCGGGCTCGAAGACCAGGGCGACGCCGGTGAAGCTGGTGTCGAAGTCCTCCATCGCCACAAAGCGGCGGCCCTTGTCGGGGTCGTTGATGTGAACGCCCCGTCGGCCGAACTTGCGTCCCATGCCGTCGTAGACGACATAGTGGTTGAACTCCCAGAACAGGATGGCCGGCGCCTGCACCTCGGCGAGCGCTGCCGGTTCCATCTGCATGCCCTTGGCCTGCAGACCGTAACTGCGCGCGGCCTTCAGCAGATTGCTGGCCCGTGAGCCGTCGCGGGAGACGCCGCACGCGATACGCAGCTCCTCGAGCGGGACATGCCGCCCGTAGTGCGCGAGCACCATGGCCAGCGAGGCGGCACCGCACTCCAGGGCCTCCATCTGGAGGACGGTGGGCGTACGAGCGGCCCTCCGCTTCTTGACCTTGGGGGCAGGAGCGGGGGCGCGGCGCGCACGGCGCCCAGGGGGCGGCGCGTTCTCGGGGCGGTGCCGGCCGCGGCCCGCCGGTGGCAGTTGCTGCTGCGCGGTCATGGAAGCAGCCAATCGATCGGATGCTGCTCGGCCAGATGGATGGCGCCGGTGGCCAGGGTCATGGAGTCGACTGCGTACGGCGGACCGTCCGAAGAGGACCAGGCGTAACCGGACTTGGTCTGCGACGAACGGTCCAGGCGCACCAGGACCGCGACGGGCTGGCCGTGCTGCGAGAACTGCTCGCCCAGCTGGCTGCTGCCGAGGAGGGCGGTGATCCGCTGGCGGGTCTGGGCGGTCCGGCCGACGGCCTTCACCTTGCCGCGCAGCACGCCGTACTGCTGCGTCGGCACCGACTGGACGGTGATGTCCACCGTCGCGCCCACGGGCACCGTCGATCCGCTGTCGGCCGGCACGTACAGCATCGCTATCAGGGGATCGTCGGCCTTGTCGACCCGCTCCACGGCCGCCACATCCGATCCGGTCGTGACCACGGAGCCGATCGTGGCGGCGAGTGTGGTCAGCCGGCCTGCGGCGATCGTGCGGACGACGGTGCTGCCCTGCGCCGTACGGACCTTCACCAGGGGCGTGTTGGCGGGAACCCGCCGGCCTTCCTCGGCGAGTACCTCGGTGACCTGGCCCGCGACGGGGCTCTGCAGGACATAGCTGCCCTGCGCATGAGTGAGGATTCCCGGTGCGCCGATGGTGGACGACACGGAGCCGGTCAGTGCCCAGACGGATGCGCCGATCATGACGATGACCGTGACGGTCAGGACGAGCCAGCCCTGTGGCCGGGCGAAACGCACCGGCAGATCGATGTCCTCGGGCGACTGCAGCTTGGAAAGGGCCTGTTGGCGGAACTGCACGACACTCTTCCCTCAACTGCACTGGTTCTTCGGGGGATCAGCGCGCACCCATGGTGGCGCGCGGGCGGCGGCCGCATGCCCCGGACCCGTGGGGGATCCGGGGCATGAGGTCCGGCGCGTCGGCAGGAGGGGAACGCCGACGAGCCGTAGTCACCGCTTGGCTGTGCCGCTCTCAGCGGCACAGGACCGGCTCAGAGACCGGCGACGAGGCCCGTGACGCCGGCGGTGTTCAGACCGGTGAGGCCCTCGGCGGTGCCGACGACGGAGCCGACGGTGCCGGAGGCGGCGCCGATGACACCCGAGACCGGGACGACGGAGTCGACGGTGCCGGTGAGGGCGCCCGCAGCCTGGCCCACCAGACCACCGGACACGTTGTCCAGGTCGGCGTCGGAGATTACCTGGGTCTCAACCTGGGGGGTGGAGTTCATGATGAGCTTCCCTTCGCATGACTAACTCGAATTGCTGCGATGGAGTCTTTCGACTCCCGCAGTGCGAAGGATCAAAGCACGCAGGCGCGTTGTGCGGCGAATCGGACAGCTCCCGATCGGGGCGGTACAGGGCCGTTGAATAACGTCGCGTGCACGCGCATCCATGGATTGGCGTCATCTTCTTCACGTATCCGCACAGCTCAATTGCGCTGAACCGGCGCTCCTTTGGCGCCGAAGGGGACATTCCCGCATCAAACGACGGATGGGCAGGTCAGCGCGGGGAGGGCGCACTGGAGGCCGTGTGACGCCTGCGTATTCCGTGTGCAGATTCCCTGAAGAACCCCTCCTTGTTTCAGGTGTCGCACGTGCCGCAGGTGTCTATGTGTAGGGAGTGTTTCCGGCAGGTGTTGAGAGGGTGTTGCTCGGTCTTATGGGTGCCCATTCCGGAGAAAGTGGTTCGGCCGCCCGTAGAAGTGAAATAGCCGTATAACGGAGCTGCGCCGGACCCGGGCGGAATGGTCGATTCCGGTCGAAAGCGCGGTGTGTGGGGGTCTCGACACCATTGACAATCTGACGGACCGTCAAGATTGTGGTGGGCATGTCGAAGATGCGCACGCGTCTGATCGGTGTCCTCATCCTGCTGACCGCGTCCCTGACCATCGACGGCGCGCCGTCCGCCGCCGCGCCGCTGCCCGGATCACTCTGGTTCGACGAGCAGGCGGCCGCGGCGTTCACGGTCGACCACGGACGCTTCACCGACGGCCTCGGTCGCGAGGTGGTACTCCGTGGCTACAACGTCTCCGGCGAGACCAAGCTGGAGGAGAACGGCGGACTGCCCTTCGCCTCCGTCGCCGACGCCGAGAAGTCCGCGACCGCGCTGCGCGCGCTCGGCGGTGGCAACAGCGCGCGCTTCCTGCTGTCGTGGGCCCACGCCGAACCCGTACGAGGCCAGGTGGACCGCGCGTACCTCGCCGCCGCCACCGCACAGATGCGGGCCTTCCTGAAGGCCGGCATCCGCGTCTACCCCGACTTCCACCAGGACCTCTACTCCCGGCACCTGTTCAACGAAGGCAGCTGGTACACCGGCGACGGAGCTCCCAAATGGGTGGTCGAGGCGGGTGGCTATCCACACGAGTCGTGCGGGATCTGTCTCTTCTGGGGCCAGAACATCACTCAGAACGAGGCCGTGAAGCGGGCGGCGTACGACTTCTGGCACAACCGCGGCGGCGTCCAGGACGCCTTTCTGGCGACGGCTCAGGCGACGATGACCTACTTCGCCGAGCACCTCGACGGCGCCGAGTTCGCGGCGGTCGCAGGCTTCGACCCGTACAACGAGCCGCACGCCGGCTCGTACGACTCCGGTCAGAGCAGCCGCATGTGGGAGCGGGACGTGCTCTGGCCCTTCTATACGAGGTTCCGGGCGCGCATGGACGCGGCCGGGTGGCAGAACAAGCCCGCCTTCGTGGAGCCGAACCTCTTCTGGAACTCCAATCTCTTCTTCCAGAAGCAGGAGGGCGGCCTCCTCGACGCCGGCATGCTCGGCTCGCGGTATGTCTTCAACACCCACTTCTACGACCAGAAGGCGATCTCCGGCGTCTTCATGTGGGGCAAGGCCGCCGACGGCCAGTACGCCGGGGACTTCGGCGCCGTCCGTGACCGCGCGGCCGCCTCCGCGACAGCGGCGGTCGTCAGCGAGTTCGGCCATCCGCTGACCGGGACGGTCTCCGACAAGGCCCCGACGGTCGGCAAAGCGATGTACCAGGCCCTGGACTCCCGGCTGCCCGGCGCCGGCTGGTGGTCGAAGCCCGAGCAGTCAGGGCCGGTGCTGTCCGGTTCGCAATGGCAGTGGGACATCCACCACGGCCGCCACCACGAGCTGATGAACGGCAACCCGAACAAGGTCCTGACCGCCGCGGACGCCTGGAACGAGGAGGACCTGTCGGCGATCCGCCTCGACGACTCGGGCAAGGCGGTGCTGCGCCAGGACGCCAGGCTGCTGGACCGCCTCTACCCCAGCGCCACCGCGGGCCGCGCGCTCGCCTTCACCTACGAGGACCGCTCACGCGACGGCTCGACGACCCTGACGTGGAATCCCGTACCGAAGTCGCTGCCGCGGGTCGCCGAGCTCGTCGGCTCCGGCCAGTACGGCGTCCTGCTGTGGCACTCGGACGGCACCGCCGCCCCCACCGAATTGCACCTTCCGGCCTCCTTCGACTCTCCCCGCACGACGGTGGTCTCCGACCTCGGCGCGGTCACCGGGCCTCCCGCGTACACGAGAAGCACACCGATCGCCGTCGCCCCCGAGCCCGGCGGAACCGGCAGCCGTCGCCTCCTGCTCACCGCCGGGGACTCCGGCAGCCTGCACTACGCCCTGGTGACGAACAGCGCGACGGCACCCTCGGCCGAGCTGCTGCAAGCGGCGCGAGAGGAGCTGGCGGAGTGGTCGGAGGGCCGTGGATAGGTCCTGATGTCCTCCGGCTGGGACAGGGTGTCGGCGGCGGTGACCAACTCGGCCGTCGCCGCGGCGCCCGCTCCGCGCTGAACTCCCGCGAACGACCCGGTCAGCCGGCAACAGCCGGATCGAAAAGCACGCCCGGGTTGAGAATTCCGGCAGGGTCGAGCGACTGCTTCACGGCCCGGAGGGCGTGGGCGAACGGCTCAGGACGCTGGCGGTCGTAGCCCGGCCGGTGGTCGCGGCCGACCGCGTGATGGTGGGTGACGGTCGCGCCGTGGTCGGTGAGGATCTGCATCGCCGCGGACTTGATCTCGTCCCACATCGCGACTTCCTCGCCGCGCCGCCCCGGCGCGATCACGGTGAAGTAGGGCGCGGGCCCGTCCGGGTAGACATGGGTGAAACGGCAGTTGATCGTGCCGGCGGCGCCCGTCACCTCCCGTACGGCGTCTCCCAGGTCCCTGCGCACCGACTCGTACAGTCCCGGTGCACGGTCCCAGGTGCAGGCCGTCTCGAACGTCTCGGTGATCACGCTCATCCGGGCGAGCGCGTCACGGAGGTACGGCATCCGCAGGAACGCCGAGCGCCAGGTGCCGGCGGCGGCGTCTTCGGCGTCGGTGCCAGCCGGAGCGGGTGAGCCGCCGTGGTCACGGGCCAGGATGACGAGTTCGGCGAGGCGCTCGCCGACAGGGGAATGGGCCGACTCCACACCGAGGACGAGCACGCTCTCGCCGTCCCGCGCGACACCTGCCAGAGCGGCCTCCCCGGGGTCGAGCAGCCGGCAGTTGGCCGGGTGCAGGCCCGACTGCGCGATGGCGCGTACGGCGTTCATCGCGGCGTGGACGTCGCTGAACAGCACCGTGGCCGACGCCTTGTGACGCGGGCGGTCCTGGAGCCGCATCCAGGCCTCGGTGATCACGCCGAGCGTGCCCTCGGACCCCAGGAACATCCGGTCGGGGGAGGGACCCGCTCCCGAACCGGGCAGCCGCAGCGACTCGTTGACCCCTACGGGCGTCACCACGCGCAGCGACTCCACCAGGTCGTCGATGTGGGTGTAGAGCGTGGCGTAGTGCCCGCCGGCACGGGTGGCCAGCCAGCCGCCCAGGGTGGAGAACTCGAAGCTCTGTGGGAAGTGGCGCAGGGTGAGTCCGTGCGGCCGCAGTTGCGCTTCGAGGTCGGGGCCCAGGGCGCCGGCCTGGATCCGGGCGGCCCGGCTGACAGGGTCGATCTCCAGTACGCGGCCCAGGGACGAGAGATCCATTGACACCACACCGCGGTGCCGGTCCGCGCGGTACTCGACCCCGCCGACGACCGAACTGCCCGCTCCGTACGGCACGACGGCGACGTCCGCGTCCGCCGCCCAGTCGAGGACATCGATCACATCCTGCTCCGTGCGTGGGTGGGCGACCTGGTCGGGTGCGGCCGAGAGGTCTCCGTTCAGGGCCCGGACCACATCGCGGTACGCCTTGCCGTAGGTGTGCGATGCCCGGTCCCGTGGAGCGGCCGACATCAGAGGGGCGAGCGCGGAGGGCGGCTCGATACGCACCTTGGGCAGTTCGAGGGCGGAGATGTCCGGCACCGGCAGTGGGGTGGCCGCCGAGCCCGGGACCAGCCCACCGAGTGCCGTGCATTCGGTGTCGGGCAGTGCCTCGTCCGCCGTACCCCAGCCCCACCAGGAGCGGTTCCGCGAGGAGTTGGAGTGGGATACGGGCGGGGTCACGGGCGAAGTGCTGTCGACCACGTGTATTGACCTCTCGGTAATTTACCTCTTGGTAAGTTACCGCAACGTATAGTCTCCGCCATGACCACTGCAAGAGCCTCGGCCGCACCTGATCCGGCAGACTCCGTCGCGTCCGCCGGTGGCGGTGCGCCAGGAACCCGGGGCCAGAGCCGCGGCGCGGGGACCAAGGGCGTCCCGCGCGCCCGCCGCGAGGAACAGATCGTGTCCGCGGCCCTGGAGGAGTTCGGCAGGCACGGCCACGCCGCGGCGTCGATGGCCGCGATCGCCCGGCGCGTCGGCGTCACCAAGCCGATGCTGTACACGTACTTCGGCTCCAAGGACGGTCTCTACGCGGCCTGTCTCGAACACATCGGCCACCGCCTCCTCGCGGCGATCAACGCGGCCATGGCGTCGAGCCCGTCGGGGGACCGGCTGCCCCACGCGGTCCTCACCGCGGTCTTCGAAACGCTGGAGGAACAGCGGCACGCCTGGTTTGTGCTGTACGACCGGACCCTGCCACCCGGCTCCGAACCGTGGCGCGCCGCCCACCGCCACCGCGCGGCCACCGACGACCTGGCGGCCTCCGGCACCGCCGCGCTGCTGCGCGGCCACGGCAATGACGACGCCCTCGACGCGGACGCCCTCAAGCATGTGTGGACGGGCACGGTCGGCGCCCTCGTCGGCTGGTGGGTCTCCCACCCCGACCTGTCCGCGCACGACATGAGCGCACGCTGTGCCCGTCTGCTCTCCGCCATCCGCGACGGAGCCTGAGACTGCAGGCAGGTGGCCGAGGACCGCTCACGCGACGGCTCGACCACGCTCACCCGGAATCCCGTACCGAAGTCGCTGCCGCGGGTCGCCGAGCTCGTCGGCTCCGGCCAGTACGGCGTCCTGCTGTGGCGCTCGGACGGCACCGCCGCCCCCACCGAATTGCACCTTCCGGTCTCCTTTACTCGGCGCCCCCTTGAGCGCCCAGCCCGGCGAACGCGGCTGCCGTCAACGGGACAATGAATCGAAGTGGCCGGGAAGGAGCGGGGAATGACCATTTCGGGCAGGTGGCCGCCGGAAGCCGGATGGCAGAGTGACGCCATGGACTATGCCGCGCACTTCCACCGCGAGATCCTTGCGTTCGAGGCGGCCGCCCGCAGGGCCGTCGGCGCGGATGAAGCACCCGCGGTCCCGAGCTGCCCCGACTGGACGATGTCCGATCTGGTCCAGCATCTCGGCGGAGTGCACCGATACGTGATCCGCGTCCTCGAAGAACGGCCCACGCGGGCCCTCGATCCCATGGACCCCGTGATCTACCGGCTGCCCGAGGACCGCGAGGGCTGGCCGGTCCTGGGCGCGGCCCCCAACCACGGACCGCTGGCGGAGGGCCTGATCGACTGGTTCGCGGACGGAGCCGCCACGCTGGAGTCCACCTTCCGAAGCAGCGACTCGAGCGACTCGGTGTGGACATGGTCGACGCAGCAGACCGTCGGCTTCTGGCTGCGGATGCAGGTCATCGAGGCAGCCGTGCACCGCTGGGACGCCGAACGTGCGACGGGCGAGCCCGGCCCGGTCGACCCGGAGCTCGCGACGGACGCGATCGCCCAGACCTTCGAGGTCATGGTGCCGGCCGGCCGAAGCCGCAACTCGGCCCCGCGCGGATCGGGCGAGCGATACCGCTTCAGCCGTACCGACGGCACGGACTCCTGGACGGTGCAGTTCGAGGGCGACGACATCCTGGTCACGGACGGCGGCGATCCGTGCGACGTCGAGGTGTCCGGCACGGCGTCGGACCTGATGCTGTTCCTGTGGCAGCGGATCCCGGCGACGCGGATCGACGTAAAGGGCGACCGGGGGGTACTGGACCGCTACTTCACGCTGGTGCCGCGCGTATGACGGCGCCGCTCTACACCCGGGACACGGCGTCGACCAGGCCGGCCACGGCGCCGGCGAGTGCCGCGAGGCCCGAACCCGCCGGGCCGCCCGGCTCCGTCATATAGATGTCCCGCCGGATCTCGATCATCAGGGCGCTGACGCGCGGGTCCTTGCCGTAGTACTTCAGCGGTACGTAGGTGCCTGCGAACGGGCTGTTGATCCCCGTGCCGCCGAAGTCGTCGAACACCTTCTCTGCGTGAGCCAGCAGCTGCGGGGAAGTGTGGAAGTCGTCGATACCGAGGCAGACGGGCGGGCGCGGCCCGTCGCCGTGCAGCTCGTAGGGCAGGGGCTCGGTGGGGTACGAGTGGATGTCGATGACGACGGCACGTCCGGTGGCTGCCAGCCGCTCGCCGACCGCCGCGGTCATCGCCTCCGCATAGGGACGGAAGTAGCGCTCGATCAGCGGCCGGGGGTCCGCGCCCGGCGGCCGGAGCCGCTCGCGGTGCGTGGTCTGCGTATAGACCGCGCCCATGCCGACCGCCAGCATCTCCTCGCGCTCGTCCGGGAAACGCTCGGGGTCGATCACTAGGCGGGACAGGCCGTTGACGAACCGCCAGGGGATGACGGGCGCGGCCTCCACTGCGGCGGCGGCGATCTCGGCCGTGTGGGAGTCGGTGATGTGGTCCAGCTCCAACTCGAGCGCACGGTCGTCCAGCACGATTCCGTCACGCACCGATTCGGGAATGATCCGCGAGGAGTGCGGGACGTGAAGGATTACCGGCGAGTCGGCGGCGCCGGGAATGAGCTGGAAGCACTGGGGCGCGTGGTTCATAACACCGACATTAAACCGGTCGACTAGCAGGCGCGGGCTGGTCGCCCTCGCCGCGGTGTCGCTCCGATACCCCGCGATAGCCTGTCGTTGGACGGCACAACAGCATCGGTGACACGCGAGGGGGATCGTGGAGCGGCGCGATGTGCGGGGGCACTATGAGGGGCTCGCTGCCGAGTACGACGAACACTGGGTGTACGGACCGGACTACATCCCATGGATGTCAGCCCGCATCGCGGAAGCGCTGCGACTCACCGCCACCGACCGCATCGCCGACATCGGCTCCGGCACCGGCCTGTTCGCGAGTGAAGTCGCGAAGTCGCTTCAGCCTCGCCAGCCCATCCTGTGCGTCGATCCGTCCGAGGCGATGCTGCGCCAGATCGGCACACCACCCCCTCCCGGTCTGACGCCGATCGTCGCCTCCGCCGAGGACATCGCCGAGGGGCGCCGCGATCTTCCGTACGAAGAGCTCGACGCGATGTGGCTGAAGGAGTCCGTGCACCACCTGCCCGACCCGGCCCACACACTCCGCGGCCTGTCCGAACGACTGGCGCCGGGAGGCAGGCTGCTGGTGGTAATGCTCCCGGCCACCATCCAGTACCCGCTGTTCGAAGCTGCTCTCACCCGCTTCGAGGAGCTGCAGCCCGACCCGGCCGGCATCGTGGGCCACCTGCGCGGCGCAGGGCTGGACGCCGACCTCACCCACGTCGAGCACGAGCTGCGCATCGACCGGGACAAGTACTTGGGCATGGTGCGTGCCCGCTACATGTCTCTGCTCGCCACGTTCAGCGACAGCGAGATCGAGAAGGGGATCGAGGAGATGCGCGCTGCCCACCCGGAGCCCGTCGTCGTGTTCCCCGACCGGTTCGCCTTCATCCTCGGAGAGCTCGAAGTGGCGGGGGAGCGGCGAGGTGGGGGCGAGTGAGTACCGTGGTCGATGAACGGCTGCGGCGTTTGCGGACAGAGCTGGACGATCACTCCCGTATCGCGGACCACTTGGCACTTGGGTGAATCCGAGCGTGAGTACGCGGACAGTGCACTCACGCACTCTCCCTGGTGGATGAGGACCGCCTCGTTCTTCGGCGCGGAGGGTAGGTCCGCTCCTGCGCGGCCACCGTACGAGCCGGTCGGTGCTGGCCGCCCAGGTGGCGACGGGCGAGGTGTGGTGCGGTGGGAGTGGGGGGACGGGGCGGCGTGTGCTGCCCCGGCCGTGAGGACCGCGCTGATCGTGACGGCGGTAGCAGCACGCACCTGTAAGCAGGATCCATTCATGTGGACGTGGGCATGAACATGCCGGTGAGAGTGCTGGTTGCCTGCACTCCCGCACCCGCACCCGGTGTCCATACCGCCTCTCACGGACCGAACGGTCGTGAACTCCCCACGTCACACGAGGAGTTACTTGCCGCAGGAGATTCCTGCTGCGAGGATCGCATGATCGATCAACCTTTGACGTTGAGTATCTGGGGGCTTCGTATGACCGGGACCGAGCCGGCTGCCGCACGGATCGACACCAGCAAGCCGCATCCGGCCCGGGTGTACGACTGGTTCCTGGGCGGCAAGGACAACTACCCGGTCGACGAGGAACTCGGCCGCCACATCATGAGCATCGACAACCGCGCCAAGCATGTCGCCCGGACCAACCGGTGGTTCATGCACCGTGCCACCCGGTGGCTGGTCGGTGAGGCGGGCGTGCGCCAGTACCTGGACGTCGGCACCGGCATCCCCACCGAGCCCAATCTGCACCAGATAGCCCAGACCGCCGCCCCCGAGTCACGCGTCGTCTACACCGACAACGACCCGATCGTGCTCACCCACGCGGCGGCGCTGCTGCGCAGCACCCCGGAAGGCGTCACCGACTACATCCAGGCGGATGTGCGCGACCCCGGCCGCATCCTCGAACAGGCCAGGAAGATCCTGGACTTCGAGCGGCCGATCGCCCTCTCGCTCGTGGCGCTGCTGCACTTCGTCGGCGACGACGACAGCCCGTACGAGCTGGTGCGCCGACTGGTGGACGCGCTGCCGTCCGGCAGCTACCTCGTACTGTCACAGCTCACCGCCGACTTCGACCCGCTGGCCGTCCAGCGGGGCGTCGACATGTACGCGGCCGGCGGCGTCAGGCTGGTGCCGCGCTCGTACGCCGAGATCGGCCGCTTCTTCGAGGACCTCGAGCTGACGGAGCCCGGCATCGTGCAGTTGACGCAGTGGCACCCGGAGCTCGGCGTGGACGAAGTCACCGAAGGGAACGAGGCGGCCTCGCTGTACGCGGGAGTGGCACGCAAGCCGTAGTCGTAGCCCGGTCGGGCGGGAGCGGGAGGCCCCGGTCCCGCGGTACCCAAATTCTGCTTATGATGCGCGTGTGTTCGATTCCCGGCACATCAAAACGTTCCATGAAGTGGTCCGCACCGGTTCGTACTCCGCGGCCGCTCGCGCGCTCGGCTATACGCAGCCGGCGATCACGCAGCAGATGAAGGCCCTCGAACGGGACGTCGGCACACCGCTGTTCATCCGGGTCGGCCGCGGCATGCGCCTCACCGAGGCCGGAGAGGCGCTGTCGCGGCACGCCGCGGTCATCCTCGACAGCATGTCCGCGGCCCAGCAGCAGGTGGGCGCCCTCACCCGGCTGCGCGCCGGACGCGTCCGTGTCTGTGCCTTCCCCAGCGCCAACGCCACCATCATCCCCGAGGCGATGGCCCGGCTGGCCGCCGGCCATCCCGGGGTCCGCGTCGAACTGCTGGAGAACGAGCCGCCGGAGTCGCTGCAGCGGCTGGTGCGCGGCGAGTGCGACATCACGCTTGCGTTCACCTATCCCGGGCTGCACGAACACGTACCCGACGAGTTGGTGGAGATCCCGCTCCTCGAGGATCAGTTGACGGTGCTGCTGCCGACCGGGCATCCGCTGGCGCGGCGGCGGGCGGTGCAGCTGGGGGATCTGGCGGAGGAGCGGTGGATAGCGGGGTGTCTGCGCTGCCGGGCCAACCTCCTCCACGAGTGCGCGGAACAGGGCTTCGCGCCGGACATCGCGTTCACCACGGACGACAATCTTGTGGTGCAGAGCCTGGTCGCCGAAGGTCTCGGCGTCGCCATGATCCCGGCGCTCGTACTGAACTTCCTCTGCCACCGGAAGGTCACCGGGCGGGCGCTGCAGCCCGCCAGGCGGCGGCAGATCTCGGCGTACATCCTGCGGGAGCATCTGCGGATTCCGGCGACGGCTCTGGTTCTCGAGGAGCTCAAGACGGTCGCCGCGAACAAGATCGGCTGCTGACGTCATGAGCTGAGTCATGAGCTGAACTCATAAGCGGGGCTTGGGAAGTCGCGAAGAAACCCTCGTTGGACGTAATGGATCAGGCGGCACGACGCTGCCCGTATGACCACTTCGACCGCATCCAGTGCCTCCGCAGCCTTCCGGGCGGCGCGTACGACCGACCGTCTCGACGCGCTGATCGCCGAGGTGCGCGAGGCCGTCGGGCGCGGACTGCCACCGGACCTGACGGCGTATCTGGTCGGTGAACGCCTGGCGCCGCATCTCGGAGCGGACGATCTGCTCACACCGGAGCAGTGTGAGAGCGACCCCGCGTGCTACCGCCAGCATCTGCTCCACGCCGAGCACGACGGGAGCTTCTCGGTCGTCGCGCTGGTCTGGCTGCCGGGACAGGGCACGTCCGTGCACGACCATGTGTCGTGGTGTACGACGGGTGTGCACGAGGGCGAGGAGCGCGAGCGGCGCTACCGCCTCCTCCCGTCCCCGACGACCGGCACGGCCGCGCGCCTGGTCGCCACCGGAGATGTGATCAACGCGCAGGGCGCGGTGTGCGGCTTCGCTCCGCCCGGCGACATCCACCGGGTCTGGAACGCGGGCGCGGACCGGGCGATATCGCTCCACGTCTACGGAGCGGACATCTCCCGTCTCGGCACGAGCGTCCGCCGGGTCTACGAACTGCCGGCCGACCGCTGATGGCGCTGCTCCGGGAACGGGCGGCCACAGCCTCACCGTCCGGCTCCGTCTCGGCGCCGGCTCACTGGCCCGGGCTCGCGCTCGCGGTGCTCGGCGTCGCCGTGGCCTGGTCCGTGCATCAACTGGTGCCGGACATACCGATGCTGACCGCTGCCGTGGTGCTGGGCATCGTGGCCGCGCATCTGCCGGTGGCGCGCTCGATCGTCCGGGGAGCGGCCCGCCCGGGACTCTCGTACGCCGCGAAACGCCTGATGCGCATCGGCATTGTGCTGCTCGGACTGAAGCTGAGCCTGGACGATGTGCTCGGACTCGGCTGGGCGACGGTCACGATGGTCCTCGGAGTCGTCACGCTGACCTTCTTCGGCACCTGGTGGCTGGGCCGCCGGATGGGGCTGCCCGGCGACCAGCCGCTGCTGATCGCCGCCGGGTACTCGATCTGCGGTGCGTCCGCGATCGGCGCGGTGAGCGAAGCGACCGACAGCGACGAGCGCGACGCGGCGACATCGGTGGCGCTGGTGACCCTGTGCGGGACCCTCGCCATCGCCGTACTGCCGCTGCTGCAGCAGCCGTTGGGGCTGAGCGACGCGGAATTCGGCCGGTGGGTCGGCGCGAGCGTGCACGACGTGGGCCAGGTCGTCGCCACCGCGCAGACCGCCGGTCCCGGCGCGCTCGGTGAGGCGGTCCTGGTCAAGCTGATGCGGGTGGCGCTGCTCGCGCCGCTCGTCGCTGCGGTGGCCGTGTCCGTACGCCGCCGACGGCGGGCCGGCGCGGCATCGGGCTCCGATACGGCAGGCAGGAAGCGGCTTCCGCTCGTCCCGCTCTTCGTGGTCGGCTTCCTGGCGATGGTGGCCCTGCGCAGCACAGGCCTGCTCCCGACGGCCGCGATCGACGCGGCGCAGCGGGTGCAGGAACTACTGCTGGCCGCCGCGCTGTTCGGCCTGGGCAGCGCGGTCGACCTGCCGTCGCTGACGCGCACGGGCGGGCGGGTCGCGGCGCTCGGGCTGTGCGCGTGGGCGGTGGTGGCGGGGGTTTCGTACGCGGGAGTGCTGCTGGTGATGGGCTGAGCCTCGCGCGGACGCGCTTCGTGAAGCCGCAGCGCGTCGCCTTTCGTCCGCCGTCCGCCGTCCGCCGTCCGCCGTACGTCGTCCGCCGTGCGTCCGTTCCGCGTCAGCGCTCTGAGCCTCGGCCGAGCAACGGTTTCACGTCGATGACGGGTGTGCCGTCCAAGGCTTCCAGGTTGCGCACACGGACCCGTAGCCCCTCGATGGCGACGATCTCCACGCAGTGCAGCCCCACCGGATTGGGACGGTCGGGGGAGCGAGTGCTGAACACGCCCGTCTCCGGCCGCGACCGATCATCGCGCGGGCGCACCGCCAGCACGTCCCGGCGGGCGCGGTCGAGCCAGGTCAGCACGAGCACCTCGGTCCCGGCCTGCAGGTCGCGAATACCCTCCGCCACGCCCTGCTCGAACACCAGCCACGCCTCGGGCGAACCCTCGTCACCCTGCTTCGGAGCCTCGGCGCGACGTAGCAAGGGAGACTCGACCCGGCCGATGGGCTGCAGAACGTACGGCGGCCGCTCAGGGGCGTTCTCGCCGCTCATTCGGGGATGAGCCATTGTCCGTCGCGCATGAGCTCGCGGCCCTTGAGTTCGTTCTCTTCGCGCCAGGCCTGGAGCCGCTGGGGGTGAATGCGGAAGTAGAGATAGGTGCTGCTGAGCCGGCGCGGGTCGAAGCCGGTCTTGTCGGCGAAGGCGTCGCCGGTCCCGTCCGGGAGATCGGCGGCTGCCAGCGCCTGCACCGTTCCCTCGATGAGGACGACATCGCGGGTGGGCCCGACGGCGAGGCGGACCTTGCCGGTGGCCTGGAGATTGCGGGCGGTCGGGCTGGAAGCCGCTGTGGCCACCAGCAAGGTGGTGCCGTCCCAGAGGAACGACAGCGGAATCAGATAAGGGGTCCCGCTGTCTGCGTCGGCCGTGGCCACCCATACGTCGGTGTCCCGCTCGAGCCGGCTCAGTACGTCCTGCTTGCGTTGTTTCGCGGTCCGGGCGGGCGGGGTCATCGGGAGCGGCCTCCTGAGTGCCGATCGAGATCGAGTCCGGGCGTGATGGCGGTGGTGATGACGGTGGTGATGAAGGGCGGCACGACGGGCGCGACGACGGGCGGCGCGGTCCTCGCGAGTCTGTCACGACGACCGCGCTCCACGGTGCTGTCCGGCCCGAAGAGCCCGGATCGGACCCGCGTCCACTCTCTCGTCGGCCGTCGCCGATCAGCTGAGCAAGGTCGGCGCCGCCCGCTCCAGTACGGAGGAGACCCGCTCCCATGTCTCCATGTCCCGTTCCACCGGCGGCAGTTCGGCCGCGTTCCCGACCTGCCAGCTGCCCGCCACCGCCACCGGATCCTCGCCGGTCGCTGCGCCCGCGGCGAGCGCCGCCGCACCGAGGGCGACCAGTTCGCCGCTCTCGGGAATCAGCAGGGGGCGGCCGGAGAGGCGGCGTACGGTCTCCACCCAGTGCCGCCCCTTGGCCCCACCGCCCACCAGTCGCAGCGGGCGGGCGGCGACTTCCCTGTCGGTCGGGTCGAGGCCGCAGGTGCGCAGCACCTCGTCGAGAGCGCGCAGTACCGTCACGACCGCGCCTTCGTAGGCGGCGCCGAGGAGTTGCTGGCGGCTGGTGGTGTGGCGCAGCCCGGTGAGCAGACCTGAGGCGGCGGGCAGATCAGGGGTGCGCTCGCCGTCGAGGTAGGGCAGCAGCACGACCTCACCGCCCGCCTCGGCGGTGTCGCGGTGCAGGCCCAGCAGGGCGGCGATCTTGTCGACCGCGAGCGTGCAGTTCAGCGTGCAGGCCAGCGGGAGGTACGTACCGTCGGCTGCGGCGAACCCGGCGAGTGCCGTGGACGCCGGCCGGGTGCGGCTGGCGGCGAAGACCGTGCCGGAGGTGCCCAGGCTGAGGGCCGGATGATCAAGCAGCCCGGCGCCGCCGAGCCCGAGGCCGACGGCGGCGGCCATGTTGTCGCCGGTGCCCGCGGCGACCGCGATGCCGGCGGGCAGGCCGAGTTCCGCGGCGGCAGCGGCGGTCAGCGAGCCGATACGGGCCGCGCCGGTGGCGGCCACCTCGGGCAGCAAGTCGGCGTCCAGGCCGATCAGTTGGAGGAGTTCGGGGTCGTACGCTCCGCCGGCGGTGGAGTACCAGCAGGTGCCCGATGCGTCGCCGGGGTCGGTGGCCGCGATGCCCGCCAGCCGTTCGGTGAGGAAGTCGTGGGGAAGGCGGACCGCGGCCGCTGCCTTGGCCGCACGCGGTTCGTGCTCACGCAGCCACTGCCACTTCGCGGCCGTCATCGAGGCCACCGGCACCGATCCGGTACGCGCCGTCCAGGCGTCCGGGCCGCCCAGCGCCTCGGTCAGGGCGGCGGCCTGGGGGGCCGAGCGGGTGTCGTTCCAGAGCAGCGCGGGACGCACCGGATGCCCGGCGCGGTCGAGGACGACCAGGCCGTGCTGCTGCCCGGCGACCGCGATGCCGGTCACGGCCGACGCGGCGAGACCGGACTCCTTGAGGCCCATGGCGACGGCCTCGCGCAGCGCGTGCCACCAGACCTCGGGATCGCTCTCGCGTGCGCCGCTCTCGCCGGTGACCTGGTGCGCGGCCCGGCCGACGGCGAGCGTACGGCCGGTGGCGGCGTCGATGAACGCGGCCTTGGCGGACTGGGTCGAGCTGTCCACGCCGATGACGACCGTCTGGGTCGGCATTGCCTCACCTCTCCCTCCCGGCCTATTTTGGCCGACACCCAACAAATTACGTCACCCGGTCCCGCGCGAACAGATCGAGAACAGGTACTGATGGGCTCCTGTGATCACATGGACGGGTGCAGTATTAGTAAGGTATGAAAACAAACCCTGGATCGAAGGCGGTCATGGCGATGTCGGAACGCTTCACACCCACCCCCGAGGACAGGTTCAGCTTCGGCCTCTGGACGGTCGGCTGGCAGGGCAGGGACCCCTTCGGAGAGGCGACCCGGGCGCCGCTGGACCCCGTTGAATCCGTGCAGTACCTCGCCGGGCTCGGGGCGTACGGCGTCACGTTCCACGACGACGACCTGATCCCCTTCGGCGCTACCGAGGGTGAGCGTGAATCGCACATCAAGCGCTTCCGGCAGGCGCTGGACGCGACCGGTCTGGTGGTGCCGATGGCCACCACCAATCTCTTCACCCACCCTGTCTTCAAGGACGGCGGCTTCACCGCCAACGACCGGGACGTACGTCGTTACGCGCTGCGCAAGACCATCCGCAACATCGACCTCGCCGCCGAGCTCGGGGCCCGTACCTACGTCGCCTGGGGCGGCCGCGAGGGCGCGGAGTCGGGCGCGGCGAAGGACGTACGCATCGCTCTGGACCGGATGAAGGAAGCCTTCGACCTGCTGGGGGAGTACGTCACCGAGCAGGGGTACGACCTGCGGTTCGCCATCGAGCCCAAGCCCAATGAGCCGCGCGGGGACATCCTGCTGCCCACCGTCGGCCACGCGCTGGCCTTCATCGAGCGCCTGGAGCGGCCCGAGTTGTACGGCGTGAACCCGGAGGTCGGCCATGAGCAGATGGCCGGGCTGAACTTCACGCACTCCATCGCCCAGGCGATGTGGGCCGACAAGCTCTTCCACATCGACCTCAACGGGCAGAGCGGCATCAAGTACGACCAGGACCTGCGCTTCGGCGCCGGCGATCTGCGCTCCGCGTTCTGGCTGGTCGACCTGTTGGAGACAGGCGGCTACGAAGGGCCGCGGCACTTCGACTTCAAGCCGCCGCGTACCGAGGACTTCGACGGGGTGTGGGCATCGGCGGCCGGCTGTATGCGCAACTATCTGATCCTCAAGGAGCGGGCCGCCGCCTTCCGCGCGGATCCGCGGGTACAGGAGGCGCTGCGGGCCGCTCGCCTCGACGAGCTGGCCCGCCCCACCGCCGAGGACGGGTTGTCCGGGTTGCTCACCGACCGTGCGTCGTTCGAGGAGTTCGACGTCGAGGCGGCGGCCGAGCGGGGCATGGCCTTCGAGTACCTGGACCAGCTGGCCATGGACCACCTTCTCGGCGTGCGCTGACAGCCCGGGTGCTTGCCGGGGCTCCGCCCCGGACCCCGCCCCTCAAACGCCGGCGGGGCTGGATTGCCTCCTAGGACACCGCGTACGCCACCGGGTCGGCCAGCACGTCCCGCACCACGAGAGCCGCCGCGCCGCGCGCCGCGTCCGCAGCCGCCGACGAGGCGCGCAACCGCCCGCTGCCCTCGGGCCACAGCCCCGACACCACCCGGCCGGCCAGCTCGCCGCCGGCCGGCGGCGACAGCCAGGGCAGTAGCGGCCGGTAGATCCCGCCGAGCACCACCGCGTCCGGGTCGAAGAGGTTCACCGCGCCGGACAGCACCCGGCCCAGCATCAGCCCGGCCTGTGCGATCGCCGTCACCGCGCGTTCGTCGCCCGTGCCGGCCCGGCGCTCCAGTTCGGCCACGCCCGCGGCGCCGGTGGACTCGTCGATGCCCGCGGCCCGCAGCAACGCCGACTGACCCGCGTACTGCTCCAGACAGCCCCGCGAGCCGCAGCGGCACTCGGGGCCGTCAGCGGACACCACGACATGGCCGATCTCCCCGGCGAATCCGTGCGCCCCGCGCAGCAGTTCACCGTCCAGGACCAGCGCGCCGCCGACGCCGATCTCGCCCGACAGATAGAGAAAGCTGCGCACCTCGCCCAGACCGCCGAACCACAGCTCGGCCAGGGCCGCCAGATTGGCCTCGTTCTCCGCGTGCACCGGCAGCGCGGGCAGGCCGGGCCGCAGCGCTGCGAGCGCCTCGGCGAACGGAGCCTCGGCCGCGACCCCGGTCCAGCCCAGATTGGGCGCCTGCCGGACCGTACCCGCCGAGATGAGCCCCGGCAGTGCCAGCTCCGCGCCGACCGGCCGCAGCTCCTGCTCGACGGCCGACGTCAGCGCCCGGGCAGCTATCCCGGCAGCCCGGGCGAGTACCCGGGCGGGCGGCGCGCCACGGTTGTCGAGGTGCTCGACGAGACGCACCCGGTCGGTGCCCGCCAGATCCACCACACACACCGACACATAGTCGACGTTGATCTCGACCCCGATGCCCGCGACGCCGGTACGGGCCACTTTCAGTACCGTGCCGGGCCGGCCGGCCTGACCGCTGAACGTCTTCCCGGACTCTGACAGGAAGCCGCTCTCCAGGAGTTGCTCGACCAGCGAGGAGACGGCCGCACGGGTCAGCCCCACCCGCGCCGAGACACCGGCCCGCGTCACCTCGCCCTCGTCGCGGACAGCCCGCAGCACCAGGCTGAGATTGTGCCGTCGCACCGTCTCCCGGTCGGCCTTGGGCTCCAGCGGTGTGTGGTTGCCCGCGGAGCCGCTCGTGTCATTGCCGTTCATCTCGCGGCCGAGCCTAGGCGATCCGCTTCCGATCTCACGCCTCGGCCGGGTCGGTCTCCGGCTCGCTGTGCGGTTCCTCGGCGATCTGCAGCTCCTCGTCGGTCAGCGGCGGCCCCGGCAGGCGCGGCAACCGGGGCCCGCGCAGCGCGGCCAGCACGACCCGTGGCCCGACCAGCGCGGTGAGCGGTGCGGAGAGCGTCATCACATCCGTCAGAGCGGTGGTGACCAGGAAGTTTCCGGTCGAGGTCAGCATCAGACGGTCGACGTAGCGGCCGAGCAGCCGGTCCACCGCGCCCGGCTGCTTGCCAGTCGCCCCCGGGTAGAAGATGTCCTGTCCCGTGGCCAGGTCCCAGGCCGTTCCGGTGGACTTGGAGATGGCTCGCTGTGCCCGCCGGGCCAGCCCTGCCGAGGTGGGCCCGTGCGTCCGGATCTGGTCGCGCAAAGCCCGTACGCCCTGCGCCGCCACGGACATTCCGTGGCCGTAGACGGGATTGAAGGTGGCCACCGAGTCACCCACCGCGACGAAACCGTCGGGCCAGCCGGCGACCTTCTCGAAGTACCTGCGCCGGTTGGCCGTGTTGCCGAACGTGACCACGTCGCTGATTGGCTCGGCACGCGAGATGAGCTCACCGACTATGGGGTGCCGCACTCCGCGGGCGAATGCCTCGAAGGCATCGGCCGCCTTGGTGGGCTGCCCGCCCCGGGTGCCGGACAGTGTCACGAGCCAGCGCCCGTCCTCGACCGGGAGGACGAGTGCGGCCTGGCCGGGGCGCTGTTCGCGCGCATTGGACTGCACATTGACGATGGGGAACTCCGCCGTGCCCCGTGGAGCACGGAAGAGGCGGCTGGCGTACACCAGGCCGGCGTCCACCTGGTCCTCGCGCACCGCATCGACGCCCAGCGCCCGCAGCAGTTCCGGCGCGCGAGTGCTGCGGCCGCTGCAGTCGACGACCAGATCGGCAGCCAGAACGCGCTCACCGCCGTCGGGGGTCCGTACCCGCACCCCCGTCACACGGGCGGAACTTCCTTCGAGGGTGAGCAGTTTGGTGTGCTCGAGCAGGGTGATGCGCGGCTCTGCCAGGACCTGCTCGCGTACGACCCAGTCGAGCAGATCGCGGCTGCAGGCGATCAGGTAGTGAGTCTCGGTCCAGCGCCGGTACCAGCCCTGCGGAGACAGTCCGACCATGCCCGTCGGCAGTGGGATGCGGCGGGCGCCGGCCGCCAGCCAGCGAGCGGTGACACCGGGCAGCAGGGACTCGATCGCCTCGACTCCTCCGCACCACAGTATGTGGGCATGACCTGCCTGAGGCAGGTGCTTACGGGGTTCGGGGCCGGCCGGGAGAGAGTCGCGTTCCACGACGGTGACCTTGTCGGCGAACTCGCCCAGTGCGGCGGCCGCCAGCATCCCGGCCAGTCCTCCGCCGACGACGACGGCGTGACGGAGGGCAGGGCCCGCGCCGGGTCTGTGTGGTTGGCTCATGGGTGACTGCTCTCTGACCTGGCCGCACAACGGCGGGCTGCTGCAACGACAGGCGAGTGACGCAACGCTCGGGACATCCCGACGAGATCGCGCTGAGCCTGCTCGGGTGCGGCGGAACGGGTGTCCGCCGCAGTGATGATCATCCCCTGCGGGTCGGCGTCCCGGGCGATCACCGCGGCGGCCAGCATCGCCGCTTCGGCGACGGCCTCCGCCTGGTGCGTATCGGTCCCCGAAGCGAGCGCCGCGGCATGGGACTCCGCCCGCAGGCCGTGGTCGAAGTACGGGTCCAGAGCGAGGATGCCGTCGTGGATGAACGCTTCCCGCTGGGTCAGCCGGAGGTCGAGGGACGACCACCGGGAGATCGGGACCGCCATGGCACCTTCTGGAGCGGTGGAGCGCAGTTCACGCCAGAGCGCGCCCAGCTTCCAGTAGGTGGACCAACTCTGCCAGGAATCGGTGAGGCGCTGTCCGGCCACCGGGAGAATGAACCCGGCGGCGATGATCAGAGCGGAGGCGGACGCCAGCGGGGGTGCCACGCGGGTGCTGAGGGCGTCCCAGTTGTGCCCGGCCCACCGAGCGGATACGGCGGAGTACTTGGCCGCGTCGAAGCCGAGGTTGAGGAAGTAGCCGATCATGATGAGCACCAGACCGGTGCGCAACCAGCCGTGGACCCGCAACGACCAGCGCCAGCACAGGACGGTCATCACGACCGCCGCCACCGTGTGCGCCACAAGATAGAGGACGATCATCTCGCGCATGTACGGAGTGTTCGCGTAGTACGTGTCCAGGTCCCGCAGCCGCTCGACGGGAGCGTCACCGAGGGCGAACAGGACGATCATCGCCACGATGACCGTGCCGTACGCGGTGATGCAGCGGCGGGAAGCACGCCGGGTGACTTCGGGCGGGCCTCCGCGCCAGTTGATGATGAGCACAAGGCAGGAAGCACTGAAGGCCGTGAGGATGCAGTAGACGAGCGGCGCCGAGAAGTTGGGTACACCGGTGATGCGGTTCACCGCGGCGATGGTGGGCGGCGCCGCGAAGAAGAACACCGAGACGGCCACCAGCAACAGCGCGCTGACGGACCGCAGCAGCGGATCACGCCAGGTGCGGCTGATTCCGGGCAGCCGGAACGCGAACGCGACGGCGAGCGCGGCCCCGGGTATGTAGAAGTCCAGACCCTCCACGCATCAGCCCTGCGGCTTTCGGTACCCCAGCGACGCTTCGATCCGGCCTTCGATCGCATCCCGGCCGGGAACGCGGCCGCGTGTGTGTGAACCTGCCAGCCAGGAACGGCATTTGGTGCTCAGCAGCAGTCCGAAGGTCTCCGCCTCGTTCTCCTCGGCCGCGTCGAAGCGCGTACGGGCGGCGACCTTGAGTACGGTGTCCTGCAGATCGGCGCCGTCTGTCAGCAGCCGCGCCGCGACGGCCGCGCCTTCGACATGGTGGCTGCAGTGACCGGCCTGCATATGCCACAACTCATGTCCGAGGATCACCAGTTGGTGGTCGGGGGCGGTACGTTCCTCAATGACGATCAGGTCCTGGTCGGCCATGTCGAGCCACAGTCCGCTGGCGGTTCCCGGCGGGAACGAAGCCACGCGGAACTGGACCGGCCGGCCCCGGCGGCTGCCCATCTTCTTGCACAGCGCCGCATAGAGATCTGCCGGTTCCGCAGGGACGGGCAGGTCGATTCCGGCCATGAGCTCGCCGCACAACCGCCGCATCTCTTTGCCTATGCTCACCGTTCTCCCGTCGGCGCAGAGTTCATTTCAGGACTCCGTCGGCTTGACGCTCTCCAGGAGCATGTCGAGCCACTCGGTGACCTTGTCCCGGTGTTTGTCGGTGGGGAGTTGGGCCGCACGCCAGGCGATGCCCCGTACCCCGTGGTCCTGCAGCAGACGCTCCAGCGGATCGCCGTCACCGGCGAAGTCCTGCAGCAGGGTCTGCTCGGTGCGCTGCAGGGCGCCGTCGAGTGCGTCGGCGTCCTCGGCGGTCAGGAATCCGGCGTGGACCTTGAAGAACCGCTGGATCGCGTCGCAGTGTTCCATGGTCGGCCGGCGGTCGCCGTTGATGAGGGCCCCCGCCTGCTGCCGTGACATGCCCGCGCCGTCGGCGATCTCCTGCTGGGTGTAGCGGCGGCCGTTGGGCTTCAGCCGCGTTCTGCGCAACAGATCGAAGCGCTGCAGAAAGCGTGCCTGGAGGTCGGGTTCGCCGGCCCGCTGCCCGGCGAGCAGGGCGCCGACCACGTCGGCGGGGACGCCCGAGGCCTCGGAGAGCTGATGGATGTCGAATACCTCGCCGTGGGGCAGCCCGAGCTTGTCCGCGAGCTCGGCGACACGGGCAACGGATGCCGCCAGGGGGACTGTGGCCGTCGAACCCGGAACCGAGAAGCCGTCTGTCACCAGTAGGTCTCCTAGATCACGCGAGGCAGCCCCGCATACAGTGGCGCTGCCGGGAGATTATCCGTTGCGGGAGAGCGTAGCCAGGTCTTGCCACAGCTGTGGCGCGAATTGAGCGGTCAACGGCGGGCAATGCCACGATAGTTGACATGGTCGTTGTTGCGGTAGCAGGATCGCCACGCGGTGATGATGATCCAAATGGCCCTGCCGCAGCGGGACTTCGAGAAGGGTGGCGTTCTCGATGACACATGAGGCAGGCGTGGAACGGCCTGGTGTCCAAGGGCGCCGAGGGTGTGCCGGAACGGGCCGCGGCGCGGTGCGGGCGAGGCGGGTCACCGATGTCCTCCGACGGCGCCGGGAGGAGCTCGGCCTGAGCGTGGAGGACGTCGCCGCGCGGCTCGAGATCAGCACGGGCGCGTACGGCAGCTGGGAACGCACGCCCGCCCAGGAGTGGACCGACGAGAGGCTCTGTGCCCTGGTCAAGGCTCTCGAGATGAGCGATCAGCAGGGAGGATGGCTCTTCCGCCTCGCTGTCGACCGTGATCCGCCGCCGCCCTGGAAGACGCCTGTCGGGGCGTCCGTTCCGGCGCCTCCGCTGGGGCCCGCCCGTCCGTCCGGTCCCGCGTTTCCGTCCGGGCCCGTACGTCCGTACGTCCCTGTGTCCCCGTCGTTGCCCGCGAGCCCGTCCGGTCCCGCGGATCGGGCTGATCCCGCGGAGAGTTCAGACCCCGAGACACGGGCCTATCTGCGTGACTACGCCGTGATGATGGACGCCGTGCCGCTGCCCTCCGTGCTCTTCGACCGGCGCTGGGAGGTGGCGCACGCCAACCCGGCCTTCGACGCCCTCTTCCGCGGAATCGGGCCGCACCCCACGGCCATGCCGGACCAGAACTTCCTCCGGTTCGTGCTCTTCCACCCGGACGCGGGCACGGTGCTCGCCGACCGCGAGACGAGCTGGTGCCTGCCATTGCTGGCGCAGTTGGAGTCCGCCCTGGAGAGCGACGACGAGGACCGAGTCCTTCAGGCCATTCGTCACGACATCGCCGAGGACCCGATCATGGACGCCGCCTACCGGTGCGGTCTTCCGCACTGGATGCGCGCCGCGGGCGCGGCCGCCGTCCATCACGATGGCGCCCTGCGGCCGCTCCATCACCCCGATCCCCGCCGGGGACGCACCGAGTGCCGGATCGTCGACGAGACCCCCGCGAGCCTTCAGGGCCGGGGGTTCACCAGGATGACGCTGGTACTGCGCGAAACGCGCGTGGCCGAACCGGTGCTGCGGCGGGGCAAATCGCATCTGAGGGCCGTCTCCAGCGGCTGAGCCGGGACCGGGGGGCCGAGCCGGGGCCGACGCCGGTGGCAGCGGTCCCCTCACCCTTGTCAGTAGTTGGCGCGTCCATGACGATGAGCTCAGGTCGCGGCAGACCTCAGGAAACGCAGGCGGCCCCACCAACCCCCTTGGCACCGGCCGGAGAACGGTTCTGTCGGCCGCAGCCGGAACCGCCGCGCTCGGCGCGGCGCTGACCGGCGTCGGCGCACCGCCCGCGGCCGCCGCGGCGCACCCCCGACCGGGACCGCCCCGCCACCGCCCAGCAGGCGCCGCCCTGTGGACCCTCGCCCAGGCGCCCGGCACCCCCAAGGGAGCCAAGATCCTCACCAGCGCGCTGACCAACGCGACCGAGCTGGTGTGGCAGCGCGGCAGGGAAGCCGATCTCGCCGGCTACGAAGTGGTGTGGCGCGAAACCACCGCGCCCGAGTGGACCCATGTCGTCCCGGCCGGTGACCCGATCAGCCACACGGTCGAACTCTCCAAGGACAACGTCTTCTTCGGCGTCCGCGCCGTGAACCGAGCCGGGCTGCGCAGCCCGGTGGCATTCCCCGCTCCCCAGCGCTGATTCGGCGGCCAGCCGAGACTTGAGGTGTCACGCGTAACGTGCCCGAATCCCCTGCGTTCCGCGGGGGAGACGGGGGTCCGCCTCCGGAAGTCGGCTGCGACGGTGTTCCGGGAGTTCGTGTGGCTGCGCTCATCGAGGACTATGCACTGATCGGGGACATGCAGACCGCCGCCCTGATCGCCAGGGACGGATCGGTCGACTGGTTCTGTCTGCCGCGCTTCGACTCGCCCGCGGTCTTCGCCGGGCTGCTCGGCACCGAGGACCACGGCTTCTGGCGGCTGGCGCCCGCGGGGCCCGCCGACGGCGCGGGCGCCGCCACCCGCCGCCGCTACCGCGGTGACTCACTTGTCCTGGAATCGGAGTGGGACACCCCGGAAGGAACGGTTCGGCTGATTGACTTCATGCCGCCAAGGGGCGCGGGCCGTGGTAGGCCGGATGCCGCACCGTGTCTCGTACGAATAGTGGAGGGCGTCTCAGGCCGGGTCCGCATGAGTTCCGCACTGCGGATGCGCTTCAGCTACGGCCGGATCGTCCCGTGGGTTCAGCGCGAGCACGGACCCGGCGGCCGGGACCGGCTCGTCGCCGTCGCCGGCCCGGACGCGCTCTGGCTCGACGCGGACGTCGGCACCTATGGCAGCGATCTGACCACCCACGCCGCCTTCAGCGTCGGCGCGGGCGAGCGCGTCACCCTCACCCTGAGCTGGCAGCCCTCCCACGGCGACGCGCCGCCCCGGCCCGACGCCGCCCAACTCCTCACCGACACCGAGAACTTCTGGTCCCACTGGACCGGCCAGTGCAGCTACTCGGGACCCTGGCGCGAGGCCGTGGTCCGCTCGCTGATCACCCTCAAGGCGCTTACCTACGCCCCGACCGGCGGAATCGTGGCCGCGCCCACCACCTCGCTGCCCGAGGAGATCGGCGGCGTACGCAACTGGGACTACCGCTACGCCTGGCTGCGCGACGCCGCCATGACCCTCACCGCCCTGCTGCGCACCGGCTACCGCGAGGAGGCCCGCCGGTGGCGGGAGTGGCTGCTGCGGGCCGTGGCAGGGGACGCGCAGAACCTCCAGATCATGTACGGAGTCGCGGGGGAGCGCGAACTGCCGGAGGCCGAACTCCCGTGGCTGCCAGGCTACGAGAAGTCAGGACCGGTTCGCATCGGCAACGGTGCCGCCAACCAGCTCCAGCTCGATGTGTACGGCGAGGTCGTGGACGCCCTCTGGCTGGGCCAGACCTCGGGACTCTCCCGCGACGACAGCACCCACATCCTCCAGATGAAGCTGATGAACCACCTCGAGTCCAACTGGCGGGAGCCGGACGAGGGCATCTGGGAAGTGCGGGGCCCACGCCGCGACTTCGTCCACTCCAAGGTGATGACCTGGGTCGCCGCGGACCGCACCGTACGCAGACTGTCGAGGCTGCCACTGGAGAGCCCGGTGCAGCGCTGGCGAGCCCTGCGCGACGAGATACACCGCGACGTCTGCGCCCACGGCTACGACCCCGAGCGCAACACCTTCACGCAGTACTACGGCTCCAGCGAACTGGACGCTTCGCTACTGCTCATCCCGCAGATGGGCTTTCTGCCGCCCGACGACCCGCGGGTGGTCGGCACCATCGAAGCCGTGCAGCGGGAGCTGTGCGACGACGGCTTCGTACGCCGCTATCCGGTGCCCGGGGGCGGTTCGGACGCGCTCGGCGGAGACGGACTGCCCGGCGGCGAAGGCGTCTTCCTGGCCTGCTCCTTCTGGCTCGCGCACGATCTGGCGCTGATCGGTCGCAGGTCCGAGGCACGCGAGCTGTTCGAACGGCTGCTGGCACTGCGTACGGACCTCGGTCTGCTGGCCGAGGAGTGGGACACCCGGCGCGGCCGGCTGGTGGGGAACTTCCCTCAGGCCTTCAGCCATGTGCCGCTGATCGACACGGCACTGCGGCTGTCCTGAACGCAGGTCCGCGGCCCGCGCCTGGAGCGAGAGTCGACCGGCCCGGCGCATGGTCGTACAGCACTTGCATTTCCGCGCAGAGGAGAGTGGCCATGTCGTCATTAAGAAGTTTCGTCCTCGTCAATGTGCTGCGTCCGATGGGCCGGGCACTGATCGCCTACGGGATGTACTGGGTGTGGATCCCGGGCGTCAACCATGAGGAAATCATGCCGCGAGACAGTTTCCCCCGAGAAGACAGCCATGAATATCTCAGTCTTTTCGATCAGATCGAGCCGCCTTCAAGGCGGTCTTGAGACGCATTTCCCAAGCTCTGGCCATAAGTACGCGGCTCTGGGGGAAAAGATGGCTGCACACCGGAACTTCACCGAACTCGCGTTGCACAGAGCATCGGAACTCGCGCGCCAGGAGGCCTATTTCTGCGTCCGCGCGAATCAGCAGGGAGAGCTGGAATCCGATGTGCTCAGCTATGGCGAGCTCGATGAAAAGGCGAAACGGCTGGCCTCCTGGCTCCAGGAACACGGATCGCACGGCCACCGGGTGCTCATCCTCCAGAGCGGCGTTCGGGAATTCATGAGCAGCTTCCTCGGCTGTCTCTACGCCGGGGCCGTGGCCGTGCCCGCACCGGCGCCCGTCGGATCGCGGCAGAACGTCGAACGGGTTGCCAACATCGTCCGCGACGCCTCCGTCAGCTACATCCTGACCGACGCCGCGATGGCGTCGACCGTCTCCCAGTTGCTGGCCAACATCGGCCACCCCGAGATCGCGTGCCTGGCCACCGATCGCGCGGAGGTCGGCGACCCGGGCGCCTGGCAGGAGCCCGGCCTGTACCCCGACGATGTGGCCTTCCTGCAGTACACCTCGGGATCGGTGAGCGACCCCAAGGGCGTCATGGTCACCCACCGCAATCTGCTTGCCAATCAGCGCGCCATCCAGCAGGCGATGCGCACGACCTGTGACTCCCGGGTGGGCGGCTGGCTGCCGTTCCACCACGACATGGGACTCGTCGGGCATCTGCTGCACCCTTTGTGGCTCGGCGGCGCCGGAGTGCTGATGCCGCCGATGACCTTCGTGAAGCGCCCGCTGCGCTGGCTGCAGATGGTCGACCAGTTCGGCATCACCACCGGCGGCGGCCCCAACCTGGCGTACGACCTGTGCCTGCGCCGCATCAAGGACGACCAGATAGAGCAGCTCGACCTCTCCCGCTGGGAGACGGCCGTCAACGGCGCGGAGCCGGTGCGGGCCGAGACCATGGAGGCCTTCGCCGAGCGCTTCGCACCCGCCGGCTTCCGCAAGGAGGCCTTCTACCCCTGCTACGGACTCGCCGAGTCCACCCTGCTGGTCACAGGTGGGGAACCCGGGCGAAAGGCCAACTCCCGGATCGTGGACGCCGTCGACCTCGAACACCACCGGCTGAGTCCCGCCCCGGCGGGCCGACCGGCCAGGACACTGGTCAGCTCGGGCAGGCCGCAGCGGTGCGAGGTGGCCATAGTCGACCCCGCGAACTGCAGAAAGCTGCCCGGCGGCGAGGTGGGCGAGGTCTGGTTGCGCGGCGAGAGCGTCGCCCGCGGCTACTGGAACCGCCCGCTCGAGAACGCCCACGCCTTCAAGGCCACCACCGAGGACGGCGACGAGGGCTATCTGCGCACCGGAGACCTCGGCGCCATGGTCGGCGACGAGCTCTACATCACCGGGCGGATGAAGGACATCATGATCGTGGCGGGCCGCAACCTCTACCCGCAGGACATCGAGCGCAGCGTCCAGCGAGTGAGCGCCCTCTTCGGCTCCAGCGCCGCCTTCGCCGTCGAGTCCGACCGGGACCATGTCGTCGTCGTCCAGGAGGTGCGCACCGGATCCGGCTTCGAGGCCGAACTGGCCTCGCTCTCCGCAGCGGTACGGATGTGTGTGTCCAAGGAGTTCGAGGTCGCGGCCGAGAACGTACTGCTGGTCCGCCCCGGCACCGTACGCCGCACCACCAGCGGGAAACTCCAGCGCACGGCCATGCGGCAGCTGTTCCTCGACGGACGGATCCAGCCGCTGCACGAAGTGCTGCACCCGGAGGTCCGCGAGCTGGTCTCGGTGAGCGGCGGCCAGGACGGCCCCGACGGGACCGGCGGATGACGGCGATCACCGAACCGGCGGAGGCGGTACGGGCCGAGGCCGTACGGAACGAGGCCGCCTTGGCCGCCGAGGCCGCCGTGGACGCCGCGGAATCCGACACGGCCCCCGGCCTGCGCTGGCAGCTCGCGGAACAGCTGGACCGGCGGCTCGGCGACCCCAACGCCGCTGGTCCGCTCTCCTACGCCCGCGCCGCCGGCGACGACGCCGCCGAGGAGTTCCCGGCGGACGCCTGCGAACTGCTGAGCGCCCTCGGCGTCCACCACTACTACATCCCCGCGGAGTACGGCGGTTCGCTCACCGACTTCCCGCAACTGCTCGAAATCGTGCGCACCATCGCCCGCCGCGATCTGACCACCGCCATCGGACACGGCAAGACGTTCCTCGGCGCCGTCTGCGTCTGGGTCGCCGAGGACCGCGCCGGAGCCGAACGCCTCGCCTCCCTGGTACGGGCCGGTGAACCGGTCTCCCTCGGACTCACCGAACGCACCCACGGAAGCGATCTGATGGCCGGCGAGGTCGTCGCCGAACACACCGACGGCGGATACCTCATCAGCGGCGAGAAGTGGCTCATCAACAACGCCACCCGGGGCCGGCTCGTCTGCCTCCTCGCCCGCACCGCCGCCGAGGGTGGCCCGCGCGGCTTCAGCCTGCTGCTCGTCGACAAGGACGAACTACCGGACGACACCTACCGCACCCTGCCGAAAGTGCACACCCTCGGTATCCGCGGCGCGGACATCAGCGGCATCGCCTTCGACCGGGCGCCCGTCGACGCCTGCGGCCTGGTCGGCCGCGAGGGCGAAGGCCCCGAGACCGTACTCAAGGCCCTGCAGATCACCCGTTCGCTGTGCACCGCACTCTCGCTCGGCGCGGCCGACCACGGACTGCGTGTCGCCTACGGCTTCGCCGCCGGGCGCGAGCTGTACGGACGCAAGCTGCTCGATCTCCCCGCGGCCCGCCGGACCCTGGCCGAGACCTACGCCGATCTGCTCGCGATGGAAGCCCTGAGCACCGTCGCCGCACGTTCCATCCACACTCTGCCCGACGAACTCAGCGTCACCTCCGCGGTGGCCAAGTATCTGGTGCCGACGGTGGTCGACGACATCCTGAACCGGCTGCGCGGGGTGCTCGGCGCACGCGCCTTCCTCACCGACTACTACGCACACGGCCGGTTCCAGAAGCTGGAGCGCGACCACCGCATCGTCGGGATCTTCGACGGCAACACGATGGTCAACCTCTATGCCCTCACCGCCCAGTTCCGCACCCTGGCCCGGCGCCACCCCGTCCACGACCGCGACCCGGACACCGTCGCCGCCACCTTCTGCTACGCCCGCGAGCTGCACGGGCTGCGCCCCGGCCGGCTCAGCCTGCTCGCGCGGCGCGGCAGCACCGTACTCGGATCGCTGCCGAAGACCGCGGAGGTGCTCGGCGCGCAGGCGTCCCGGGAGCCCGAGCTCGGCCGGGCCGCCGCGCTCGCCCACACGCTGGCGCGGGCGGCGGCCGAACTGCACACCAGGATGCGGGCCGCACGCCCCGTGCCCGGCGGCGCACCGGTCGAGAGCTTCGACCTGGCGCGCGGCTACAGCATCTGCTTCGCCGCCGCCTGCTGCCTCGGCGTATGGCAGCACAACCGGCGCCTCGTACGCGAGGTGCGCACCGCCGGGCTGTGGACGTCGGGCCTCTGGCTCGAAGCCGTACTGGCCCGGCTCATGGACCGGCTCGAGCAGGCGGTGCCAGGGATCACGGGCCCGCAGCCACGGCGGCCCGCGGCCTACGACGCCGCACTGGAGTCGCTGTTCGAGCGGTTGCTCGGCCGGCTGACCGCACAGTACGAAGCCGGAGACCTCTTCTCGCTGCTGCCAGGCCGTATCGCAGAAGGACCGCCATGCTGACCCCGAACGCGGAAGAAGTCCTCATCCAGCAGCGCGTCGCCGACCTGGAGAGGCGCCTCGGCGACCCGGGAGATCCCGGCAACCCGCTCGGCCTGGCCGCGCTGCTCGCCGCCGACGAGCGCGGCGAACTGCTCGCCGAGGCCGAGCAGGCCCTGGCGGAGTTCCGGCTCAACGCCGAATTCGTACCGAGGGAGCTCGGCGGCCGGCTGGAGCGGATCGACACGCTCGGCCGGGTGCTGCGCGGAGTCTTCCGCAGGGACGCCAGCCTGGGACTCGGCTACGGCGCCACCACCTTCCTCGCGGCGATCGCGGTCTGGGCGGCCGGCACCCCCGAACAGCAGCGGAAGGTCGCCGATCTGCTGCTCGGCGGCGGTCGGCTGGCCATTGCCTACCACGAACTCGCGCACGGCAACGACTTCGTACGCAATGAGTTCCGGGCCACGCCGACCGACGACGGCTTTGTGATGTCCGGCGCCAAACACGTCATCAACAACGTCGAACGGGCCGAAGCGCTGGTGCTGTTCAGCCGCACCGAGGAGACGGTCGGCAGCCGCAGCCACTCCGTGCTCCTCGTCGACAAGGCCGCCGTACCCGCCGACCGCTACCGCTATCTGCCGCGGTACGAGACCGTCGGCGTACGCGGCTGCCAGAACGCGGGAGTGGAGTTCACCGACTGCCCGCTGCCCGCCGACGCGCTGGTCGGCAAGCTCGGCGACGGAGTCGAACTGGCCCTGCGCTCCTTCCAGATCACCCGCAGCGTGCTGCCTTCCATGATCCTCGGCGGCGGTGACACGGCACTGCGCACCGCGGTGGGCTTCGCACTGGACCGCAAGCTCTACCACCGCTCCGTGCTGGAGATCCCGCACGCCCGCGCCACCGTCGTCGGCGCCTTCACCGATCTGCTGATCAGCGACTGCCTGGCGCTGACCGCCACCCGGGCCGTACATCTGGTCCCGGAGGCCACCAGCGTCTACGCGGCCGCCGTGAAGTATCTGCTGCCCAAGCTGCTCACCGAGACCGCCTACGACCTGTCCATCGTCCTCGGCGCCAACTTCTATGTACGCGACGGGGCTTATGGAGCCTTCCAGAAGCATGTGCGCGATCTGCCCATGATCAGCCTCGGTCACGCGGGCACCGCAGCCTGCCAGGCCACGATCATCCCGCAGCTGCCGAGGCTCGCCCGCACCGCCTGGTTCTCCGGGAAGCCGGCACCCGAGGGCCTGTTCCGGGTCCGCGACGGACTTCCGCCGCTCGACCCGGCCCGGCTGGTACTGGTCGCCGGAAGCGATGCGCTCGTCGGCTCGCTGGAAGGCGCGGCGGAGACCATCGCGGGCGCCGCCGGCTCCCGGGCCGGCGAGTACACCGAGGCGCTCACCGCCCTGGCCGCGGCGCTCGAGGACGAACTGCGCAGCCTCCAGGCCGAGTGCCGGGACATGTCACCGAAGGACCGCACCGTCCTGGCAAGCCCCAGGGCGTACGCCATCGCGGACCGCTACACGCTGCTGCTGGCCGGTGCGGCCTGCCTCGGCGTATGGCTGCACCAGGACCCGGACGACGACCTGTTTCTCGCCTCGCCCGCCTGGCTCGCCGCCGCGCTCACCCGGCTGGTGAAGCGCCTCGGCCATCCGCTGCCCGGGCTCCCGGACGCCTGGGACGACCGGCTGCTCCACGAGGTCCTGAACCGCTATCACGAAGCACGCAGTTACGACCTGTACGACACCCCGATCGCCGGCTGACCGCAGACACGTTGTTGAGGAGCATCAGATGGTGCTGCATTCCACCGGGGGAGAAGCCCCGGGTCCCTGGTCGACCAAGCCTGTGGCGGAGTTCGACGAGCGCGACTTCCGCAACTGGCTGATCACCCGGCTGAGCGAGTATCTGCAGCGCCCCGCCGAGGAGATCGGCCCGCGCACACCCTTCGCGGAGTACGGGCTGGACTCGGTGGCGGCGCTCAGCCTCTACGGGGACATCGAGGAGGAGTTCGGTCTCTTCCTCGAACCGACCGTCGCCTGGGACCACCCCACGGCCGACGATCTGGCGCGTCACGTTGCCGAGGAGTTCACGAAGGCCGGCGGCGAGCATCGGGAGGTGTGACCATGGGCCGTTCATCGGGCCCGTCCCGGCACCCGGTCGCGGTGGTGGGTCTGGACTGCAGATTCCCCGGCGCGCCAGGACCGGAGGCGTACTGGAGGCTGCTGCTGAGCGGGGCGCACGCCATCGGCGAACGTCCCGCCTCACGCGGCCCCTCGGCCCTGCCCGGTGGCTTCCTGACCGACGCCGACGCCTTCGACCGTTCCTTCTTCGCCGTGCCCACCGCCGACGCGAAAGCCATGGATCCGCAGCAGCGGCTGCTGCTCGAGTGCTCCTGGCGGGCCGTCGAGGACGCCGGGATCTCCCCGACGCGTCTGGCGGGCGGCTCGGTGGGCACCTATGTGGGCTCCATGTCCGACGACTGGATGCGGCTCAGCCTCGCCTCGCCCGACGGGGTCACCCCGAGGACCGGCACCGGCAGCGGCCGCTCCATGCTCGCCAACCGCATCGCCTACCAGCTCGATCTGCGCGGCCCAAGCCTCACCGTGGACACCGCGTGCTCCTCCTCCCTGGTCGCCGTGCACCTCGCCTGCACCGCACTGCGCTCCGGCGAGTGCGACCTGGCGCTCGCCGGCGGCGTCAATATCGTCGTTGGCTCGGTCCTCGACGAGATCTACGCCCAGTCCGGGCTCGCCGCCCCCGACGGCCGGTGCAAGCCGTTCTCCGAAGCTGCCAACGGCATCGGGCGCGGCGAGGGCGTGGGCGTGGTGGCGCTGCGCCTGCTCGAGGACGCGATACGCGACGGCGACCCCGTCCACGCGGTCATCCTCGGCAGCGCCGTCAACCAGGACGGCCGCAGCAACGGCATCATGGCGCCGCACCGCGCATCCCAGCGCGAGGTGATCGCCACCGCCTGCCGCCGGGCCGCGGTCGCGCCCCACGAGATTCGCTTCATCGAGGCGCACGGCACGGGCACACCGCTCGGCGACCAGATCGAAGTGCTGTCGCTCGGTGACGTGTTCCGCGACGAACACGGCGTACGGGAGTGGCCCCTGGCCATCGGCGCGGTCAAGGGCGCGATCGGGCACACCGAGGGCGCGGCCGGGATCGCCGGACTGATCAAGACCGTGCTGTCGCTGCGGCACGGAGTCGTGCCCGGCGGTCCGTGGTGCGGTCAGGAGAATCCGCGGCTCGGGCTGGCCCGCCGCTCCATGGAACTGATCAACGAGCCGCTCGCGCTGCCCGCCGACGGCTGCCGGGCGGGCGTCTCCAGCTTCGGCATGGGCGGCACCAACGCCCATGTGGTCCTCGCGACGGCCCCGCAGCCGGCGGCACCCGCCGTCGAACCCGGCCCGCACGTCGGGGTGTTCACGCTGTCCGCCGACACCCCGCGGGCCCTGCGCCGCAATCTGCGGCTCCAGGCCGTCGATGTCGCGGACCGCACCGGCGCCGAACTCGCCCGGCTCTGCTGGACCAGCAACCGCTCCCGCGCCGCACTGCCGTACCGCTTCGCCACCGCCGCCGACGGACCCGAGGAACTCGCCTCCCGGCTGTTCGCCGGGGCGGAGCTGGAGACCGCATACGCCGAACCCGCAGCGGCCGACGAAGAACCCGTGCTGGCCTTCGCGTTCACCGGACAGGGCGCCCAGTACCCGCGGATGACCGCCCGGCTGTACGAACAGTCCGCCGTCTACCGGACCTTCCTCGAAGAGGCTTCCAAAGCCCTGCAGCCGTACACCGTCACCCCCGTCCACGAGTCGATCCTCGCCGGGGACCCTGCCATCCACCGGACCGGCACCACTCAGCCCGTTCTCTTCGCCGTGCAGTACGCGCTGTCCCGCACGCTGATGGAGCTCGGGGTGCGGCCCGCGGCGGTCGTCGGGCACAGCATCGGCGAGTTCGCCGCGGCCGTCGTCGCCGAGGCGCTCGACCTGGCGGACGCGGCACGGCTCGTGGCCGTCCGCGGCGCCTTTATGCAGCAACTGCCCGAGGGCGGCGGGATGCTGGCGACCAGGGCCCGTCCCGCGGAGGCCGCCGCACTTGTCGCCGACGAGCCCACCGTCGGCATCGGCGCACTCAACGGACCCGGCGCCACGGTTCTCTCCGGCGACCTTGCGGCTCTGGGCCGGATCCGCGCCCGGCTGGAGGAGCGGGGCCTTGTCTGCACGCCGCTGCGGGTCTCGCATGCGTTCCACTCGCCACTGATGACACCCATGCTGCGCCGCTTCGAGCGGGTCGCCTCACGCATCCCCGGCGGCCGGCCCCGGCTGCCGTTCCACTCGACAGTACGCGGCCGGCTGCTGGCGCCCGGCGAAGAACTGGACGCCGCCTACTGGACGGAGCACATCTCGGCGACCGTACGGTTCGAGAACGCTGTCACCTCCCTCTGCGACCGGCCGCCCACCCATATCGTCGAGATCGGCCCCAAACCGGTGCTCAGCAATCTGATCCGGCGGATCGGGCCGGCCCGTGACGTGCCCGCCATCGGCGTCTGCCGCAACGAGGACTCCGGGCTGCGGGAGCTCGGGGAACTCCTCGCCCACCTGCACCAGGACGGCCTCGACCCCGCCTGGGACGCCTTCTACCCGGACGCCGCGAAACGGGCCGTGCGGATGCCCGCCCATGTCTTCTCCACCGAATGGCGCTCCTGGCAGCAGCTCACGGCGACGGGCCCGGCTCCGCAGCCGCCCGGCGCACCCGCCCGCGCTGCCACCGACGCCGCCGCGCCCGACCGCGTACGCCAGGTAGTGCACGAGGCCGTCGCCATGGTCGGCGGCATCCGGCAGAACGAACTCGACGACGCCCTGCGCTTCTACGACGACCTGGGCTTCGACTCCGTGATGCTGATGGAGCTCAAGTACCGGCTGGAGGTCCGCTTCCCCGAGATCGGCGAACTGTCCATGCCGGAGATGCTCTCCAGCCTGGTCAGCGTCGAGTCACTCATCGGGTATCTGGGCGAGCAGCTGCTGTGTCTTGCCGGGGGACAACCCCCGGACCCCCGGCCGCTGCGTCCTCCCGGGGGACAACCCCCGGACCCCCGGCCGAAGAGCGGGTCGGCAGGGCGGACCGGACCGCTCTCTCGAGGTGAGTCCGAGTGAACGCGTCCGGTGTCGCGGTGAGCCGGTCCGGCGGCCGGGGCGGACCGGTCCTGCTGGCCGGTGTCGGCACCGCCCTGCCCGGCGAGCCCGTCGACAACGCCGCGCTGTCCCGCCTCCTCGGTATCGCCCCGGAGTGGATGGAGACATTCATCGGCACCAGGACCCGGCACTTCGCGCTCGACCTCGACGGCGGAACGGTCCGCTGGACCCTCGAGGATCTGTGCACCGACGCCGCCGACCGGGCGCTCGCCGACGCCGGGGCCGACCCCGACGACGTTGCGTTCATCGTCCTCGCCACCGCGACCCCGGACGCCCTGATGCCGACCACGGCCGCGCTGGTGGCCGACCGGCTCGGCATCGACGGGGTGCCCGTGTACCAGCTCCAGTCCGGCTGCTCGGGCGCCGTCCAGGCGATGGCGCTCGCCTCGTCGCTCCTCGCGGGCGGGGCGCGCGGCCCGAAACCGGTCGGACTGGTGATCGGCGGCGACGTCTGCAGCAAACACCTCGATCTGCGCCAGGACTTCCGGGAGATGCCGCCCTCCCAGCTGGTCAACTATGTGCTGTTCGGCGACGGCGCGGGAGCCGTCGCCCTCAGCCGTGCACCCGGCAGCGCCCGTGCCGTGCTCAGCAGGGCCGACCACCGGCTCAGCGGCCTCGGCAGCGCGCCGGGCCAGCGCGTCGAGTGGTTCGGACAGGCGGACCGCCACTCCGGCCGGCCCGCCGTCACGGAGGACTACAAGGCCGTCGAGGCCCGGGTGCCGGTCATGGCCCAGGAGATGCTCGACACCCTGCTCGACACGCTCGGCTGGCCCGCCGAGTCCGTCGGCCATGTCCTTCCGCCACAGCTCAGCGGTCGGATGACCGAGCGGATCACGAGGGGTCTGAGGCAGGGCCTCGAGTGGGAGGAGGTCTCCTGTGTCGCGGAGACCGGAAACAACGGGAACGCGCTGGTCTTCCTCCAGCTGGAGCGGCTCCTGCCACGGCTGGCGGCAGGGGGTCGCGCGGTCGGAATCGCGATCGAGTCCAGTAAATGGATCAAGTCCGGCTTCGCAGTGGAGGCGACGGGATGAGCGCGCGGGGCGGAGCACAGCAGGAATTCCGGGCGCTGCACTCGGCGGGCCGGCTCGTCGACGCGTATGCCCGGATCCCCGAGCTGCTCGCCCGGCTCGACGACGGTGAACTCGACCTCGCGGGACGGCTGCTCGCCCGACTGGACCCCTCGGACGTGCTCGCGGCCCACCCCGGCACCCCGTCGGTACGGATCGCGGTGACCGGTCGCTCCACCACGGCCGGGCTCGTCCCCGCGCTCACCGCCCAGCTGGCCCGGCACGGTCTGCTGCTGATCCCGTACGCGGGCGGCAGCGGCGGCTATGTCCAGGACCTGGCCGACCCGGCCTCCGGACTGTACGCACACGAGCCGGACCTCACCCTGTGCGTACTGGACCCGCTCACCGTCTGGGACCGGGTGCGGCCGCCCTGGCAGCCGTACGACACGGCCCTCGAGGCCGAGCGGCAGCGGCTGCTGCTGGCCGAACTCGGCGGCGCCCACGCGGCACACGCTCCGGCCGGCGCGACCTTGGTACTGAACACCGTGCCGCTGCTGCGGCGCTTCACCCATCAGCTCACCGGACTCGCGCAGCGCGCCGAACTGGGAGCCATCTGGCGCGAGTTCAATGCCGACCTGCTGCGGATGACCGACCCGGCGGCGGGTGTGGCCGTACTCGACCTGGAACCGCTGACCGCTGCCGGAGTGCGCGCCGACGATCCGCGCCTGGGCGCGTACGCCGACGCGCACTGCACCGCCGAGCTGCTCGCCGGGTACGCCCGCGAGGCCGCGCACCTCGCCCGGGCGCAGCGCGGCGACGCCAAGAAGTGCCTGGTGCTCGACCTCGACGGCACGCTGTGGGACGGGATACTCGCCGAGGACGGCCCCGAGAAGGTACGGGCCGCGGACTCGCTGCGCGCGGGAGCGTTCGCCGGCTTCAGACGTACCGTCGAACAGCTCGCCTCCCAGGGCGTACTGCTCGCCGTGTGCAGCAAAAACGATCCGGTACCGGTGGCCCGCGCCCTGGCGGCCCACCCCGACTGGCCGCTGAGCACCGACGACTTCGTCAGCATCGTCGCCGACTGGGGCTCCAAGGCCGAAGGCGTCCGCAGGATCGCGTCGGACCTGGGCATCTCGCCGTCCGCCGTGGTCTTCGCCGACGACAGCCACTTCGAGCGGGAGGTCGTATGGGCGGGAGTGCCCGGCGCTGCCGTCGTGCCCCTGGACGGCGAGCCCGCCCACCACACCGATCGCCTGCTGGCCGACGCCTGGTTCGACGTACCCTCGGTCACCGAGGAGGACCGCGACCGGGCCGCCCGCTACCGGGAACGCGAACAGCGCGAGCGCCGGCGGGCCGCGTCGAAGGACTACGAGAGCTTCCTGAAGAACCTGGACATCGAGGTCGACGCCGGCCCCGCCGCCAGCCATGAGACCGCAAGAATCGCCCAGTTGAGCCTGCGGACCAACCGCTTCAACCTCACCGGGGAACGGCTGACCGGCGCACAGATCAAGCGCATCGCGGAGGACCCGGACGCGCTCGTGCTCGCGGTACGGGCCATCGACCGCTTCGGCGTCGACGGAGTGGTCGGCGCGGTGTTCGCCCGCACGGACGGCGCGGGACTGCATCTGGAGAACATGGTCGTCAGCTGTCGGGTGCTCGGTCGCGGGATCGAGCACGCCGTACTGGCCGGGCTGCTGCACGCGGCCCACGAGGCCCGCCTGCCCGCCGTACACGCAGCGTGGCGGCCGACCGTGGCCAACGAGGCGCAGCGCGCTTTCTGTCCCGCGCACGGCTTCCGGACCACGCACGAGAGCAGTGGCGAGGTCCGCTATCTGCACGCTCTGGAGGAGCTGCCGCCCGTCCCGTCCCATGTGCGGCTGCGGCTGCGCCTCACGCACGACCGGGCCCAGGAGGTGGAGTCATGCACACCGTCCTCGATCTGATCTCTCTCGCCAACGAACACCTGGGCACCGATCTCGAGCCGGCCGACGCGGAACGTGAGCTGACCGAGCTGCCCTGCTGGGACTCGGTGAGTCTGCTGCGGCTGGTCAGCATGCTGGAGCGGGAGCTGGGCAGGCCGGTGCCGGTGGCCGAGCTGCTCGAGGCGCGCAGTCTGGGCGAGATCTGGACCGTAGCGGTGGGGACATGAGCGTGTCCGGTGACCGGGCGAGGCGCCATACGCGCTACTACCTGAACTGGGCACGGGCGGCGGCCCCCGTGCATCTGGGCGCCGATGTCGACATGACCCGCGTCGAGGAGCACCGTGCGGCGGCGCGCCGGGCGGACCTGCGGTACTCGGTGGTGAGTTATCTGCTGTACGCCGCCGGGCGCGTCGTCGCCCGGCATCCCGAGGCCCGCGCGATCGCGCGGGGCGTTCTGTGGCCGCGCACCGCGCCGCTGCCGGACGTGGCGGCCAAACTCGCCCTCGACCGCACGACCGAAGCGGGCGAGCGCGTGGTGCTCACCGCCGTACTGCCGCGCATGGACGTGGCGTCACTGACGGAGATCCAGGATTTGGTGGACCTGTGCCGCGAGAGCGACCCGCACGACCTTCCCGGTGCCGCCGCGGTGCGGCTGCTGAACCAGCTGCCGCCGCCCGTCGGGGAGTTGGTGTTCCGGCTCGGAGTGCGGAGTCCGGGCACCAGGGCCCAGCGGCTCGGGACCTTCGCGGTGAGCTCGCTCGGGCACCGCGCTGTCGACATCTTCCACTCCTACGGCGGCACGGCGGTCACCTTCTGCGCGGGACGGGTGGCCGACCGTGCCGTGGTGCGTGGTGGCCGGGTGGCGGCAGCGCCGGTCATGCGCCTCGGCCTGACCTTCGATCACAGAGTGCTCGACGGAGCTGCCGCGGCGGACGTACTCGACGGAGTGGTGAAGCGGTTGGAGGGCTGGCATGGTGATCTTTCCGGGACCCGTGGCGAACCCCGCGACGGAGCAGGGATTCGCGCGGCCCGTGCGGGTGACCGGCCCCGAGGGTCCCTGGGAGCAAGTCCGTGACGCGGTACGGAAGTACGGCAGCGTGGTGGTCCACGCCCAGCTCGACGACTGGCTGCCGGACGATCTGGACGCGCCGGAGCTGCGCCCGCTGCTGGGCCGCGACTACGCGCGCTTCACCGCCATGACGCACTATCAGATCCGGTCCCGTTTCGTGGCGTCCAGGCTGCTGCTCAAACATGTCGCCTGCGCGGTCATCGAGGCCGAACCGCAGAGTGTCGAACTCGCCTACAAGCCGGGCGGACGCCCCTATCTGCGCGGCCTCGACCAGATCGACATCAGCCTCAGCCACACCGACACGCTGCTCCTGGTCGGGCTGACCCGCCGAGGCTGGATCGGTGTGGACGCCGAGCTCAGGGACCGGCCGATGCTCGGACTCGGCACCGAGAACCAGGTGTGTACGCCGCACGAGCGCACGGCCCTCGCGCAGATCGCCGACGAGCGGCGCAACGGCGCCCTGGTACGGCTGTGGACGCTGAAGGAGGCGTACAGCAAAGCGATCGGACAGGGCATGCGGTTCCGTTTCACCGAGTTCGGCTTCGGGCCCCAGGAGCACAGAGTGCAGGTCCTGAGACCGGACGGATCGCGGGGGACCGGCGACGAATGGACCTTCCACACCTGCCTGGTGGACCGCCGGTACACGGTGAGCGTGGCGCTGTTCGACGCGGGCTTCGGGGACACCAGCGACACCGCGGCCTCCACCATGCTCGACGCCGGCCTCCTGGAGGCGCTGGCGAACACGGGACAGGACGAGTCACCGGCATGACAATCACGACAGAGGTCTGTGTGGTGGGTGGCGGCCCCGGGGGCCGCGCTCTCGCTCTCGCGCTGGTACGCCTCGGGCGCCGGGTGGTCCTGCTGGAACAGCGCACGGGCGGAGCACGCGTCTTTCGCGGCGAGTCCGTCTCGCCCGACGGGGTGCGCCTGCTGGCCGGCCTGGACGTGCTGGAACGCGTGCGGGAGCACACGCACGAAGTGCACCGGCTGGAGATCGCCGACGGAGGCGCCCGCGTCCTCGACGTACGGTTCGAGACCTTCCCGTACGCCTATCGCCATCCGGTGGAGCTGGCCCAGCCCGTACTGCTGTCCGCGCTGGCCGAGGCGGCCGCGGAGCAGGGCGGCTGTACCGTCGTCGAACCGGCCTCGGCGGCCCAGCTGCTGCTGGACGGCTGCGCGGTGCGCGGTGTGCGCGCCAGGACGCCCGACGGGCTGATGGAGATACGGGCCGAGATCACCGTCGGCGCGGACGGCCGCTACAGCTCCGTACGCCGGCTCTCCGGCCTCGACCGCGGCGCGAAGCGCACGCCGCTGGAACGGGACGTGATCTGGATGAAGCTGCCGTTCCCGGCCGCCTGGGACCGGCGCGCCTACCGGGTACGGATCAGCTCGGGTCGCCACGGACTCTTCCTGCCGAGCACCGACGGCACTCTGCGGGTGGGCCTCAACATCCCCAAGGGCGGTCTGCGTGAACTGCGTTCGGGCGGCCTCGGGCAGCTGCACGCGCGGCTCGCGGAGCTCGCGCCCGAGCTTAGGAAGGAGGCTGTCGACGGCATACGCGGCTGGTCCGACACCACTCTGCTGGACATCTTCACCACCGATGTACGGCGCTGGTCGGCGCCCGGAGTCGTACTGATCGGCGATGCAGCGCACACTCTCTCGCCCGTACTCGGCCAGGGCGTCAACCACGCTCTGGCCGACGCGGTCGCCCTCGCTCCGCTGCTCGCCGATGCTCTCGGTGCGCCCCGCAGCGGCCGCCCGGCCGCCCTCGCCGCCGCCGTGCTCGCCTTCCAGCAGACCAGGGAGGGCTCGGTCCGGCGCTCCCGGGGGCTGCAGCTGCGCCAGGAGCGGATGTTCAGCCTCTCCGCGCGGCCGGCGGCGGCGCTACGGCGCACCGTGTACCGGGCGATGAACGCGAGCCCCGCCCTCCAGCGCCGGGTGCTCGCACCGGCGTACTTTCCCGGTCAGCGGCCCGGCGCTGCGGTCCTGCGCCGGACGGGGCAGCGGACATGAACGATCGGCACGGGCCCTCGCTGTCGCTGCACGAGTTGCGGCGCCATGTGCTGCTGCACGCCCGCGCACAGGGCCTCGCACCCGCCCACTGCCGCCGGCTGCTGGCCGAGGTGGCGACCGCCCACGGAGCGGGGCGCGACTCCTGGCCGGCTGTCTGGAGCCGCGCGGGGGACCGGCTGGCCGGCCGCGGCAAATGGCTGGAGGCCTGCCGACACTACGGCCTCGCCCGCTTCCCGTACGCCGCCGCCGACGATGTCGTGCGCCGTCGCGCGCAGCTGCTGTGCGTCCAGTCCTTCGACCAGTGGCGTCGGACGCGCCCCGGCCTGGACCGTATCGACATCGCCCTGTCCGAGGGCAGGTTCGCCTGCTGGACGGCCGGACTCTCCGCCACCCGGCCCCGTCCGTTGATCGTCGTCATGGGCGGCATCGTCAGCGTCAAGGAACAGTGGGCGCCGATCCTTGCGCGCGCCGACGCGCTCGGCGTGGCCCTGGCAGTCACCGAGATGCCGGGCGTCGGTGAGAACACGCTGCCGTACCGCGCGGACAGCCATCGCATGCTCAGCGCGGTGCTCGACGCGGTGGCGGACCGGGCCGAGGTGCGGCGAACGTACGCCATCGCTCTGAGCTTCGGCGGCCATCTGGCACTGCGCGCAGCCCTTGTCGACGAGCGGTTGCGCGGGGTCGCCACCGTGGGCGCACCGCTGCGTCACTTCTTCCTCGACCGGGAGTGGCAGCGCCAGGTCCCCGACACGACCGTGCTCACGCTCGCCCATCTCATCGGCTGCACGCCGGATGACGTCCTGGACGCGGTACGTGAATGGGCGCTGACCGAGGACGAGTTGAGACGGCTGGACATCCCGGTCACCTACGCAGCCGCGCTGCGCGACGACATCGTGCCGCTCGCCGAGACGGCCGCGCTGCTGCGCGACCGCACGGCCCGGCGGGAGGTGCTGCTGCTCGACGACGAGCACGGCGCGCCGGCCGAGCTCGGCCGGGTGCGCGTGGCCCTGCTCCGCGCCGCGCTCCGCACGGTGGGTGCGCATCCGGTGCCCAGAGGGCTGCTGGCCGCGGCGGGCGGTACGCAGCGCCTGCTGAGCCGGAGAGGAAGGCTGGCTGTATGAACGGCGCCAACGGCGGGCGAACTGGGGCTCCGCCCCAGACTCCGGACGCCCTTCAGGGGGTCCCCCCACGCCCGCAGGGCGTAGGGGGAGTGTCCTCAATCGCCGGACGGGCTGAATTTCAGCCCCGCCGGCGATTGAGGCGCGGGGTCTGGGGCGGAGCCCCAGTGGGAGAACGCTCCGGCTGGACCTACCACGCCCCCGCGGGGCGGACACTCAGCGGCGTCGTCGGCGTGGCCGCCCTCGTCACGGGCGCGCGCCTCGGCGGGGCCCGCAGCCATCTGCTCTGGACAACCGCCGTGCTCCCCGACATCGCCCTGCTCTACGGCATCGCGGCCGCGCCCGCCTTCGAGCGTCTGCCCTCCTACGCCGTACGCCCTTACAACGTGCTGCACTCGCCCGCCGTACCCGCCGCCCTGCTCACGCTCGCGGCCCTCACCCGCCGCCGGCGCTTCGCGGTCGCCGGGCTCGGCTGGCTGGGCCATATCGCCGTCGACCGCGCCTTCGGGTACGGGCCCCGCAGGCCCGACGGTCTGCGGTACTGAACTCCTCGCTCCTCAGCCCCAGTTCACCGGCAGCGACTCCAGCCGGTTGACCAGCAGCCCGGTGTGCATCCGGACCTCCTCCAACGGCACGGCAAGTCGCAGCGAGGGGAAGCGGCGGGCCAGCGAGCCGAGGGCGATCTGCAGCTCGGCCCGTGCCAGCGGTGCGCCCAGGCAGTAGTGCGGGCCGTGTCCGAAGGCCAGATGCGGGGCGTCCCGGCGGCCCGGAACGAAGCGGTCCGCGTCCGGGAACCGGCTCTCGTCCCGGTTGGCGGAGCAGATCGCTCCGATGACCGCGCTGCCCGCCGGCACGGCCGTGCCCCCCACCTCGAACTCGGCCGTGGTGACCCTGAGCGGACCGCCGTCCCCGATGGGATTGATCCGTAGCAGCTCCTCCACGAGCGTGGCCGCCGGCTCCGGCGACGCGGGCACCAGACCCATGCCGCCGCTGTGCCGCAGCAGCGTGAACACCGAAGTGCCCAGCACCCCCACCGTCGTCTCGTGCCCGGCGATCAGCAGCGTCATCGCCATGGTGATCAGCTCGTGCTCGGTCAGCGGGCCGTTCTCGTCCCGTACCTGGACGAGCGCGCTGAGCAGGTCGTCGCCGGGCTGCTGCCGCTTCTCGGCCACGAGATGCTGCAGATAGGTGACGAGCGCCAGCTTGCGCTCCAGCATCTGCTCGGGCGTGTGCGCGGTGAGCGAGAGCACCGCGTCCGACCAGCCCCGGAACAGCTCCCGGTCGGCGAAGGGCACACCCAGCAACTCGCAGATCACGGCAACGGGATAAGGGAAGGCGAAGGCCTCGTTGAAGTCGACCGGGCCACCCTGATCCGCCATCCGCGCCAGCAGGCCGTCCGCCAGCTCCTGGATACGGGGCCGCAGCAGGTCAACCCGGCGCGCCGTAAAGGCACTCGAGACGAGGGAGCGCAGCCTGGTGTGCTCCGGCGGGTCCATGGTGAAAAGACCGCCCGCGTCGAACGGGACGGCTGTGAGCTTCGGCGACTCGGGAAGCACCGTGGCCGCTCTGCTGCACCGGGCGTCGGAGAGGACAGTACGTACATCGTCGTAGCGGCAGAACAGATATGCTCCGTCGCCGCTGGGCATGACGACGTCGGACACCGGGGCGTCGCGGCGCAGCCGCGCGTACTCCTCCGGAAGGTCGGTCGCCGAGTGACGAGGGGGCGGGTACCTGCGCACCGCGGAGTCCTGAGGCATGACCACACCGTCCGACCTGGTACTCGGGATGTGCTCGAGCGGGTGTTCAGGACGGGTCGGAGAGGTATCCTCGGCCTTCGCTGACGGCGGGTTGGGGGAGGCCGAGTGCTGCGGGATCCATCGCACATGATCAGAGTGGTCCTTGCCGAGGACATGCACATGGTGCGGGGAGCACTGGTCGCCCTGCTCAACCTCGAGGCCGACATACAGATAGTGGCGGAGGTCGGAACGGGACGTGACATTCTGCCCGCGGTGCTGCAGCACCATCCCCATGTGGCGGTGCTCGACATCGATCTGCCGGGTATCGACGGGCTGTCCGCCGCCGCCGAGGTCCATGCCAAACAGCCGTCCTGCCGCACCCTGATCCTCACCGGACTCGGCCGACCCGGCAACCTGCGCCGGGCGCTGGAGGCCCAGGTGTCCGGGTTCATCCTCAAGGACGCGCCGCCGAGCCAACTCGCCGACGCGATCCGGCGGGTGTCCTCGGGCGAGCGGGTGATAGATCCGCAGCTCGCCCTCGACGCCTGGGCGGCCAGGGACAATCCCCTCACCGCCCGGGAGACCGAGGTGCTGCGGATGGCCGCGGGCGGGGCCGAGGCGCCCGACATCGCGGGACGGCTGTATCTGACCGTGGGGACCGTACGGAACTATCTGACGACAGTCGTCACCAAACTGGGCGCGCGCAACCGCGTCGACGCGATCCGCATCGCCCGGGAGCAGGGCTGGCTCTGAGCGCCCGCCCTAAATGATCTGCTTGTCCATGAGGACCAGGGCCGGCCGGTGCGCCCTCCGGCTCTCTCCGCAGTCCAGCGGCACCTTCGCCTCCAGATGGAAGCAGCCGTCCGCCCGTACACCGGCGGTGAGTTCCCCGCCGATCGCGCTGACACGGGTGGAGAGATTGCCGATTCCGCTGCCGTCGTACGAGGCCGGATCGCCGGAGCTGCGGGCGACCCCGTCGTTCCTCACATGCAGCACCACCGTGCCATTGCCCATATCCCGTGCCGAGATGCGGCAGCGGCGGACCGTGCTGTGCCGCAGGATATTGGTGATCCCCTCCCGCAGTACGGTCGCCAGCACCGTGCCCACCCGGTCGGGCAGGTCCATCAGTGTGGAGTCGACCTCGATGCCGATGCCTGCCGCGCCGAACACCGAGCGGGCCGAGGCGAGTTCCGCGCAGAACGACATGTCCCGATAGCTGCGGGCGACCTGCCGGGTGTCGGCGAGGGCCTGACGGGAGATCTCCAGCACGGTGGAGAGCTCTTCGCGGGCCCGCGCCGGATGCTGATCGACCAGCCGCAGCGTCAGCTCGCTGCGGAGTGTGATCGCCGAGAGGCTGTATCCCAGCAGATCGTGCAGATCGCGGGCGAAGCGCAGCCGCTCCTGTTCCACCGCGAGCCGGGCGATCTCCTGTTGTGCGCTGCGCAGTTTGAGCACCATCTCGGAGAGCGAGGTCAGTCCGTAGACCAGGCTCGCGGTCGTGATGGTGGAGACGCCGATGTACGTGGCGTCGAGGTAGGTCCTGCCCGACCAGGTCGTCGTCAGGCCCATGGTGGTGGCGACGGTGAGTCCTGAGCACACCCATGACCACGGTGAGCGCAGGACGAGCAGCAGTGATCCGGTGAGAAAGCCGGTGATCCCCACCCAGGCGGTACCCATCAGCAGGATCGGCGGATAGCTCAGCGCCAGTTGGATGACCAGGATCCAGTACTGCTGTCTGCGCTTGAGCCGTACCCGGCGGGTTGCCGAGAGCACCACCTGGCACGCGAACATCCCGAGCAGGGCCAGCGCGCCCGCGATGAGTTGGAACAAGCTCTGCTGCACGGTGAGCAGATGCAGGGTCGCAGCGGCCAGCACGCCGCCGAGAGCAACCAGCAGGATGCCCAGGGCGATCTTGGGAGCCAGTCCCGCATCCCCTCCATCGCGACCGTACATGGCTGGATCGCGGTGGTCTGCGCTGTGCAAGTGTTGTCTCTCCTGGGTTCGATTCACGTCAAGCATGTGACCCCCCGTTGCACTGCGTAGCGTGGTTTCAGATCCTAGGCGAGTGCAACGGGGGCGTGACTGTCATTACTAGACAAACAGCGGTATCGGATTGAGTTCCTCGTAGGGAATCGGCGTGGTGCGCCGCCCCAGACGCACGGGTACGTCATAGAGCCTGCCGGGACCGAAGCGTGTCCAGAAGTGGCGCAATCCGGGTACCAGAACCTTCACTGCCGGGAGCTCCAGATCCGGCCGGGTCTGATCGAGGACCAGCAGCTCCATGCCGTGTGCGCGGACCAGTTGCTCCGCGGCATGGACGTCGTCCAGGAGGTCCGGGCGCAGGGTGTAGCCGTACTCGGTACGGCGCTTCGCCGGGACCGTCGGATCGGGGCCCAGATAGGGCTGATTGGCAAGTGTGCGGCGGGTGCACCAGTCGAGGAGGGCGAAGTCGTCCTCGGCGGGCGCCTCGAGTACGGCGGGCAGCAGCTGATTCATCTCGGTGAGTGCGCGCCGGAGTGCGATATCGGGATCGAAGTGGCAGCCGAAGCCGAACATGATGTCCTCCTCCGGCTTGTCGGTCCGGCGCGAGATAGCGGCCATCGACGGAATGCCCAGGTCGGAGGTGAGATCGAGCACCCAGAACTCCCGTTTGAGCAAGGAGTACTCGGCACGCATCCCGTCGATCCAGGGGTCGGGGAACGAGTCCAGGTCCACCGCCGGCTGTGAGGTGCGGTTGTACCACCACAGCGCGACCGAGTCCCGCTCGACGAGCTCGAAAAAGCCTTGCAGGATGGCGTCTTCGAGACTGCTGCCCGCCGCGTTGCCATTGGAGTCGGCCACGGTGAAGCAGGGGCCCTTGGCGGGCGGTGGGGCGAAGTAGAGCATCCCGGTCGGCACCATCCGGTGCCTGCCGTGGGTGACCGACCAGACCGGCGTCCAGTCGACGGCCGCCTTCTCGTCGAACGGGTCGCAGATGTACTGGAACGGTGGCTGTACGGCGTTCCACTGCAGTCGGTCGGTGTACTGCCGCTCGTGGTACAGCTGGCACTCATTGGGGTGGATCGCCTCCCCGGCCAGCTCCTTGAAACTGGCGCGGATCCTCGGCTCGTCCCCGTGCATCGTTGCGGAGTAACGCTCCACCCCTTCGCAGAGCGCGCCGACCTTCGCATCCAGAGCGGTGACCCCCTTGCCACCGCTCTGGCTGCGCAATCCGGAGCGGAACGCCGCGAGACTGCGCGCGGTCCACGCCGGATTGGGCCCTGAGCGGTACGCGTTGAGGAAGTCGGGACCGCCGGGCGCGCGGTGCAGCGAGCTGACCACTCCGGTGACCGTGCCGACCAGGTGCTCGTAGCGTTCCATGACCTGTTCGGCCGTCAGGGCCCGGTGACCGTTTCCGCTGAAGGTCTTCTTGGGCCGCGACGCGAGGGTGATGGGCTGCTGCACGCGGTCCCCGACGAGCCGCGGGTCACCGCATTCGGGGCATTGCGGCCGCCGACCGACCGGATGTGCCCGGACGGCGAGCTGAAGAGTGTCCAGAACTCGTATGGTCAGCTGGCTCTTGTCGCGGTAGCCGGCAACCCACTTGGCGGCTTCCACGGCGATCGCCTGCAGGGCCAGCGAGCGGCTCGCGGCGATGGTCGCGCGTGGCGGCGTCGGCGGCGACGACATGCCGAGCGCCTGTCCAACGAGCTGTTCCGGCTGGCGGTGGTGCTTGAGCCGGTAGGCCATACAGCTCCAGCAGGCCCCTTCGCCCGGCTGGAACACCGGCCCGATCCATGGTTCGACGCCATGTGGTTTGGCGAGCAGCCACGGATGTCCGCTACGGCGCTGTTCCTTGTCGATGTCATGCAGCTGAGGCAGGAGATAGTCGTCGCAGAGGACGACCGTCAGATCACAGCCGCCGGGGCCGCTCAGCGCGACCCCGGCGGTGAAAAAGGCGTCCCGGGCGGTCGGCCCGCCGACGTCACCCAGGTCCAGCAATCGGACCCGGCCCTCGGTCAGCGCCCTTCCGGCAAGCGTCGCCTCCAGACCGGCGGCTTCCCAGTACGCCGATGCGTCCTGGTCCGTCGATTCGGTTTGCGGCGCGGCATACCCGGTGACCAGATTCGCCTGCGTCAGCTTCCCCAGGAGACTGCCGAGTTCGGTGGGCGACAGCAGTCCCTGAGTGTCCCGCACAAGGGCGGGCAGGTCCCGGCTGCCGTCGAGTAGAGGAGCGATGGCTGCTACTGCGTCGCCCTCGATCGCGGTGACACCCTGTTCGGAGACCAGATAGGTCGCCTCGCCCGGTATGACGGCGGTGGTGAGATGTCTCCTGAACCCGATCCGTGGCCATAGGGAATCCATGTGCAGCTCACACGGGCAGGGTGCCGACGGCGCCCTGTCGAGCTGCCGGCACAGGGGGGTAGGGCTGCTCGGTGAAGCAGATGCAGGCACGTACCGCCCCACGCACGGAGTGCGCGGCGTCCGGTTCCCCCGAGGAGCTGAGGTTGGTGATCGTGACTTCGATGTCGGCCTCCGCCGGCAGCGCGGGGACGGTGCTTTCCGGTGTCATCGGAATGCCGAATTCGGCGAGAACATTGCGCGGCTCCAGCGCGTACCGCAGGGCGAGTTCCGGCTGCAGAAAGCTCCGGGCGACGAGTTCGGCGAAACGCCAGTCGTGTTCCACGGAGGTGGTGCAGGCCCCTTGAGCTGCGGTTCCGCTGGACGCGTAACCAGACATCATCGTGCTCCCATCGTGATGTGAACGGTGCCGGGCGGATGTTTCCCCTGCGGATGTTCGGCTGCGCATACGAGAGCAGTGTGCTGTCGGGTGACTTGAATCGAACAGTGGAGGCGTCATCTCCCTGGATGTGAAGATTTCATAGGCCCGTTCCAGGTGATCTCCATGCGTGGGTTATGAGCTGGTCACTGTTTCTGCACATGTGCTGCATGGGACCCTCCGTGAATCAGCTTCTCGCCGGAGGAGCTGTCCGACGGGGTGAGGAAAAGGCCATGCCGAACAGGGGGCGCCGAGTGCGCGTCGAAGTACTGGGAACTCTCTGCGGCGAGGCCGCGGGAGTCTCGGTCCTTCCCAGCGCCTCCAAACCGCGGCAGATCCTGGCTCTTCTCGCCCTCAACGCGCAGCACATCGTGCCCGTCCCGGTCCTCATGGAAGAGCTATGGGGCGCGGGCCCGCCGCGCAGCGCGCCCACCACGCTGCAGACCTACATCCTGCAACTGCGCCGCAGACTGCGTGCCGCGATTCCCGAAACGACGGGGGTCTGGGACAAGAACGTGCTGGTGACACGGCACGGCGGCTATCTGCTCGACGCGGATCCCGCCGATGTCGATGCCCTGGAGTTCGACAGGCTCACCTGTGCCGGCCACACCGCCTTCGAAGTCGGCGACATGGCTGCCGCGTCGAGCAGTCTCACCGCGGCTCTTGAGCTGTGGCGCGGCCCGGCGCTGGCCGACGTACCCCATGGGCGGCATCTGGGTATCGAGGTGACCCGCCTGCAGGAGAGCCGCCTCGGCGCGCTGGAGCGACGCATCGGCGCGGATGTACGGCTCGGCAGGCACCGGGAAGTGCTCGGTGAGTTGTGCGCGCTGTGCGAACGCCACCCCTTGAACGAGAGTCTGCGGGCGCTGCAGATGCTCGCCTACTGCGCGGACGGCAGGTCATCCGACGCGCTGATCGCCTACAAGCGCCTTCGCGAAACCCTGATCGAGGAACTGGGCCTTGAGCCTTCTCCCCGAATTCAGCGGCTTCACCAGGCAATCCTCCGCGGTGAGGAAGCCATGGAAGTGTGGAGCGGCTCTTGCCGCCCGGGTGGTGCCGGCGTTCTCACCGGCTGACGCCGTACCCCGGTGAACCCGCTCCACCTCACTCCAGCTCTGATCAAGCGGCCTTCCAGTGGTGGTCGTGACGATCGGGACCCGCGTAGTCGAAACCGGTGCGGTGTGAGGAGGCGGCGTGAACCACTATCTCGCGGTATCGCCCGGAATCTCGGAGTTGCCGGACCCGGCGCTGCGGCTGTTCTGCTTCCATCATGCGGGCGCCGGAGCTCTGACGTTCGCCCGCTGGCGCGCCCGTTTCCCGGCGGACGTGCAGGTCCTTCCCATACGGCTGCCGGGCCGGGAGACCAGACTGCGGGAGCCGCGCATCACCGACTCCGGACAGCTGCTGGCCGAACTCGACACATATCTCGGCCCGTTGCTCGATGTGCCGCACGCCTTCTACGGGCACAGTCTCGGCGCCCTGGTCGCCTACCGGTTCGCACTCCACCGGGTCCGGGCCGGTCAGCGGCCGCCGCTGCTGGTCGGCGTCGGCGCCTGTGCCGCGCCCCATCTGCCCACCCCGCTCGTCGAGCAGTCGGATCTGCCCGACGAGGGACTGCTGGCCGCGCTCGCGCGGTACGGCACTCTGCCGCCCTATCTTTTCGAGCGGCCCAAGTGGCTGAGCATCCTGCTCTCCACGATGCGTGACGATCTCCAGCTCGCACGGAGCCTGCGGGACGGGGCCGGCGAACGGCTGCCAAGCCCGCTGTATGCCTGCGCGGGTGCCGAAGACCTGGTCGCGACCGCTCCGGCGGTCGCCGCATGGCGCCGCTACACCAGCGCCGACTTCGATCTGCGGACGGTACCGGGCGGTCACTTCTTCGTCCGTGACGCCGAGCTGCCCACCTTGCTCGCGGCACAACTGCGCCATCTCGCACCACATCCGATCGCCTGAGCTTCAACGCCTCGAAGGGAGTAGCGGATATGGACATCAGCGTGCTGGGGCCCTGCCGGGTCATCCAGTCGGGAGTCTCTGTCGTCCCCACTGCAGTCAAACCACGCAAGGTCCTCGCCCTGCTCGCCATGCACCCGGACCAAGTGGTCTCGGTGGGCTCGCTGGTGGAGGAGCTGTGGGGTGAAGCCCCGCCACGCAGCGTCCAGACCACCTTGCAGACCTACATTCTTCAGCTGCGCAACCTCATAGCCGCCGCACTCGGCGGGGCCCTCCGGCCCGAGCTGCCGAACGGCGCCAAGAGCATCCTCGTCACGGAGTCGGGCGGCTATCTGCTCGACACCCAGGGCGGGGTGGTCGATGTCTCCGAGTACGAACGGCTCGCCGGGACCGGGCATCGCGCCCTGGAGAGCGGCAACTGCCCGGTGGCGTCCGACTCCTTCCGCCGGGCGCTCGCCCTGTGGCGCGGCCCCGCACTCGTCGACGTACAGTGCGGACCGCTGCTGGAGATCGAGGCGACCCGGCTCGAGGAGTCGCGCCTGAGCATCCTCAACCAGCGCATCGAGGCCGATCTGCGGCTCGGACGCCACCACGAACTCGTGGGTGAGCTGTCCGGACTCGCCGCCCAGCATCCGATGCACGAGGACACCCAGGGGCAGCTGATGCTCGCGCTGTACCGCTCCGGACGGCGCGGCAACGCGCTCGAGGTGTACCAGCGGCTGCGTTCGGTCCTCTCTCATGAGCTGGGCCTCGACCCGTCCCCCCGGCTCCAGCATCTGCAGCGCGCGATGCTGGAATCCTCACTCGACCTGGAGGTCTCGTCCGAGCCCGTCCGGGTAGGAGTGGGCGCCGGAGCCGGCGGAGGTATCGAGCGCGCCTTGCGGGCGCGCTGACAGCTCACGCCCCGGTGGCATGCAAGCCGCCGTCCACATGCACGATCTCCCCAGTGGTGCGGGGGAACCAGTCGGAGAGCAGCGCGACGCACGCCCGGGCCACCGGCTCCGGGTCGGACGAGTCCCGGCCGAGCGGGGCGCGCTTCGCCCACAGCGCCTCGAACGACTCGGCTCCGGGAACTCCCCGGGCCGCGAGCGTACGGACCGACCCGACGCCACCAGATTCACGGTGACGCCGGCCGGGCCGAGGTCCCGCGCCAGATAGCGGGCCGTCGACTCGAGGGTGCGCCTTGGCGACGCCCATCCAGTCGTAGTCGGGCCAGGTCACGGACGCGTCGAAGTCCAGGCCGACGACGGACGAGCCGCGGCCGAGCAGCGGAAGACAGGCCGCGGTCAGTGACTGCAGCGAGTACGTGGAGAACTGCAGCGCCTGCGCACCTGCGGCCGGCCGGCCGTGAGGAAGCCGCCGCCCATCGCCTCCGCAGGCGCGTACGCGATCGCGTGCAGAATGCCGTCGAGCCCGTCCACATGGCTGCGGAGCCGGTCCGGCAGCGCTGCCGGACCGTCGGTGGACGTCACATCCAGCACCACGACCGGGGCCGGAGCAGGCAGCCGCGCGGCCGTACGCGCGGTGTGGCCGGCCGTGGCCCCCGGAGCCGAGAGCACCACCGTGGCCCCCTCGGTCTGAGCGAGCGCGGCGGTGTGGAAGGCCGGCGAGAAGCGGTTGAGCACGCCCGTCACCAGCATCCACCGGCCCTCCAGCAGCCCGTTCCCCATCCGCGTCACCCCTCATCGCCGTTCGCGGCATTCCGTGCGTACACGGCATCGGCCGGATCCTCCCGGCGCCGCAGCAGCTGCGCCGCCTGCCACATCTGTGCCGCAGCCCGGGCGGTGTCCTTCGCGCGGAAGCCCTCGCACAACTGGGGCAGATGGGGCCGGAGCGCGTCTTGAACGGAGGGCGCGAACTCCACATCCCCGTCCGGGGCGATACGCACCCCCTCGGCGAAGGTGAGCCGCTCGTTGTAGGCGACGGCCTCGCTCAGCGTGAGACCGTGCGGCAGATCGAGTTCGACCCGCCGTCGCGAGACCCGCGCGGGATATCCGCCGGGCAGCCCCTGCGGTCCCGGCACGGCGGTGCGCAGCTCGGGGCCGCCGTGCAGCGCCGTGAGCAAGCGGGCCACCGTGTGCGCGGTGACCGGGTTGAGTGCCTCGCGCGGTACGCCGCGCTGCTGGGCCAGGAGCTGTCCGACACCGCCCAGTTCATGGTTGCCGAGCCAGACCCTGGCCTCGTCGTCCGGGTGGTCGGGCCGGTGCAGATGGCGATGGTGGGCCAGCACCCGCAGGCCCCGCCGGGCCGCCGGGCCGAGCGCCGTCTGTACCGAAGTGGTGATCAGCGTTCCGTTGCCCACCCCGCACACGACCGGAAGTCCGAGCCGGTACAGCAGCGGATTGACCGCATCCGGATAGCAGGCGTTGACCAACTGGGCCTGGGAGTACATCTGTTGGAGTGCGCGGCCGACGCGCAGGGCGACGGCCGCCTGGAGCGGCAGGGTCGCGGCGAAGCCGCAGCGGTCCAGCACCCTCGTCCAGGCGGACGGCGTACGGTCTCGCTCCCACGGCGAGTGCCACGAGGCGCACACGAGCACTGTGCCCGGCCCCACCGCCGCCAGCCGCTCCCTCAGAACCGCGTCGTCGGAGTCCAGCTCACCGGGGAGGAACCGGCGCGGCACCCGGCAGAGTGCCGCCTCGGCGCGCGCCGGACAGCAGACCGAGGAGGCACGCCGGCTGTCGCGGCCAAGGACATGCACCTGGCCGGGGCCCTGCGCCGCGGGGGTGCGGGCCAGTGCCATACACACGGCGCGGGCGAGCGAGCCCGTGCCGACGACGACGAGCGTGGGCGGGCTCTGTCGTCGGATCACCGGCCCTCCTCCTCGGTACCGGCGGCAGGGCGCTCAGTCGGGCCGGCCCAGGTGAGCACGGCGTTCTCCGATGCGCCGGCCCCGCCGACGCTGATCACACCGCGGGAGGCGGACCCACTGGCGCCGTCGGTGAGGAAGCGTGCCCAGCATCCGCCGGGCCGGTTGCCGAAGAGCATCGGGCTGAGTACGGGGGCGACCTGGGCGGTGAACGTGCGGGTGCCGTCGGTGAGTTCGAGAGCGCAGGTGGCGGGCTCGACGTACTCCTGGACGATGCTGTCGCTTGCGGCGAAGGCCGACTCGACCGCCTGCCGCCAGTCGGCGGGCTCGGTGTAGCGGCCGACGAGGACCTCGCGGCCCATCATGCCGATGGCCTTCTTGAGGACGAACCGCTCCTGCTGGGCCAGGAGCAGCGGCGGCAGCTCGTGTTCCTGACCGTGCCGGCGGGTACGGCCGGGGATGGTGATACGGGTCCACGGAAGATGCCGTTCGGCGAGTCGGCGTTCGGCGCGGGTCATCCAGGGGAGGCCCTCCGAGACCAGCGCGAGGGCCTTCTTGTTGGCGAGCAGACCGCTGCTCTGCGGCGGAAGCAGCAGCAGCCCCGCGCGCTGGGCGTCATGCACAGGTCGCAGGCTCTGACCGCGTTCTCTCCAGTCGGCCGGGGCGAAGTTGCGCAGGCCGAGCGGGTAGCGCAGGCTACCGGGGCGGCCGAGTGCCTCGGGCAGCCGGTCGGGTTCGAGGAAGTCGGCGGTGAAGCCGCGGCGGCGGAACTGCTCCAGTTCGCGTTCCTGGAAGCGGATGTCGGCAGTGTCCAGCAGATCCCCGAGGCTTCCGATGATCGCGATCGCCCTGGGCAGCCGGCGGCTCGCGCACACGTCCTCGAATGCCCGTACCCGGGTCTCCAGCGGGTCATATCCGAAGAAGCGTTCACGGTGGGTGTGCTGCCAGACCTCGGTCAGACCATGGGTCTCGTTCGGTTCCCCGAAGGTGCCGCCGACGTTGAACTCCAGCAGCTGCGGGCCGTTTTCCCCGATGACGATGTCCGGGCGGGCCATCATGGAGCAGTACGCGGTCTCGGTGTTGTCCTGCCCGGACAGCAGCGGATAGTCGTCCGGGTCCGCGCCGAGCGCCTCGATACGGCCCGGCCAGCCACCGTCGAGTGCGAGGACCGCCCGGCGTACCAGAGCCAGCAGCGTACGGGCGATGTCGAACAGCTCCTCGTACGACTGCTGCGGCACCACGAACGGCTGCGCCGGCAGCGGGCCGTCGAGCGGCACACTCAGCCCCGCCAGCTCCCGGTGCAGCAGTTCATGCGTCTCGGCGGCGGACAGCCGCCGCAAGGACGCCGGATCAGGACGGTCGGTGTCCCGGAACCATGGGTGGACGGTGCCTCTCGGCGCGGACGCGGTGCTGGTCATGGCCCTCTCCTCACTCGCCGCTTCGCTCAGCGGACGAACTCGCCGCGCAGGGTGCCGGCGACCGGCTCCGCGAGGTCGGCCCCGGTGCCGGTGCACCGGGGGAGACCAGCCGGGCGGCCGCCCCGTTGATCCCGATGACACCTGATCCGGGCTCTCCCTCGATGGCGTACGTGGACAGCCGTGCCCCGTTGTTGATGTCCACCACGTCGACCTTCTCGCCGCTGACGAGACCGGCGGCCTCCAGCGCAGCAGCATCGCCCTCTGCAGCCCGTAGGGTTCAACTCCGGGAAGCGCGCCGCGAGCGGGAATCGAGCGCATTGCTATTTCCTTCGAGAGTAATTCTCCGCCCCGCTCCTTCTTTCTTCTGGACACGTATTCTTTCTTCTGTTTATTCTGTCATTCATCGCTGCGCCGGGCTGAGTTCCGGGCTCTCGTGCGAAGAGCCGCAGGAAAGTTAGTCGGACGGTCTCGAGAACCACTGGAGACCCTCCGGCCGCCACCGGTTCCCGTCGGTCCCGCCCCGACATCCCTGTGCCGCGAGGAGACAGCTCGATGAGCCATCCGTCCATGCCCGTTCTGGAGTCGTTCACCCGCACCTGGCCCAACCTCGAAGCCGCGCACGAGAAGGCGATGAGGTCCGCCTCCGCCCTGTTGACCTGCCGCGCGGACCTGCTGTCGCTGCTGACACGGGTCGCCACCTACAGCAGTGCCCGCGATGAACTACTGCGTTCCGTAGGGGCGTTGACCGGAGCGCCCTGGGAGCTGGCCCGCAACTGCCCGCCCCAGCTGTCGCGGCTCTCGGTGTTCCTGCCGTCGAACAACATCCTCTACTCGTACGCGCTGTTCGGCCTGATCCCCGCGCTCTACTGCGACGAGGTGATCATCCGTCCCTCGGCGCGTATTCGGGACACCGCGTATGCCGTGCACAAGCTGATCAGCAGCCGTCTCGACCCGGATCTCGCCCAGCGCATCAAGATGGTCGACGTCTCCCAGCGGCAGTTCAAGCCGATCTGCTCGGGATCCGACGCGGTGGTCTTCACCGGTCAGCCCTCCAACGCCCATGCCGTGATGAGGTCCGTCGGCGACCGGCCACTGTTCCTCGTCATGGGCTCCGGGCCCAACCCCCTGATCGTCGGCCCGCGTACGGACCCGGGTGCCGCCTGTCGGGCCATCCTTCGCGCCCGGCTCTACAACTCCGGCCAGGACTGCCTGTGCCCGGATGTCATCTTCGTGCACCGGCTGCGGCTCGACGCGATCGTCGAGCAGCTGCGCGCCGAACTGTCCGTACTCACCGTGGGCGCGCGCAGCTGGCCCGACACCGTACTGACCCCGCTGGTCTACGACGACGCCGCCGAAGGCGCGGCGGAGTTCCTCGCCGAGAACGCCGACCACGTGGTCAGCGGCGGCGAGGTGGACCTGGAGCGGATGCTGGTCGAACCCTCGCTGCTGGTGTTCCCGGAGGGTGTGGACTTTCACCCGCCGGAGCTCTTCTCGCCGGTCTTCTGCATCGTGCCGTACGAGGACCCGGAGATGCTCCGCGAGTGGGCCCGCAGCCCCGAGGAGCTGGAGCGGGGCATGTATGTCTCGGCGCTGGGCGAGCCCCGGCTGACGGGCGAGACCCTGGGCACCGGCGTCATCAGCCGCAACGCCACCACACTGGACGCGGAGGACGGCAACCAGCCGTTCGGCGGCTACGGCGTGCACGCCAGCAGCATCCGGCGCGACGGGCGGCTGATCGGCCGGCCGCTGCTGCTGTCGGCGGAGGCAGGCCTGCGGCAGTCCGTCATCACCGGACCGCTGCGGTGAGCGTCGCGACCCAGGCGTACGACACCCACACGGGCGCGCAGGCGGGGTTTGCGCGGGCGCTGGTGGCGGGCGCGGGGAGGCCGGGACCGGGAACCGTACAACTTGTCACGCGTGTCCTTGCCGCTCTGGTGGCCGAGTCGGATCCGCCGCCGCGCGCTGCGCCCATCGTGCTCGCCGCGACAGACCACTGCCTGCATGTCGTCGCCGAGTATGTGACGAAGTGCGAGGACACCGCGCGGCGGCTGCGGCCCTCGGTGTCCCTGGCGCTCGAACCCTCGCTGCTGCTGGGCCGGTTCACCGTCGAGCAGGGGTGGGCCGCGCCGTGCTACGCCCTGGTGACGCCCGGCGGCGCGGGCGCGGGCGCGCTGCGCTGGGCGACGGCCGCCGTGCGCAGCGGCAGCGTGCCCGCCGCGGTGGTCTGCGAGGTGGTCCACGGTCAAGTCGCCGGCCGGGAGCGCGTGGTGGCGGTCGCCGGGCTCATCGGGCGGAGCGGCGCGGCCACGACCGGCGTACGCACCCTCGCCGAGGACCTCGACGTCAACGCCCTCGACAGCGTGCTGCTGCGTGCCGCACGGGGCGAGGGGGCAGGGACATGAGCGGCATCCCCTCCGCCTGGCAACAGGCGGCCGGCTGCCTCGCGGACGCGGGCTGCGAGACCGTCTTCGGACTGCCCACCGACGAACCGGGACTGCTGGACGCGGCCGACGCACACCCCAAGCTGCGCGCCGTAGGGGTACGTGCCCACCGCGCCGGAGCCTGTATGGCGATCGGCCATGCCGTGGTCACCGGCCGGCCCGTGGTGCTGGCCCTCGGCGCGGGACCGCCGTTCGGCGACGCCGTCACCGCCTTGATCGAAGCCGACTCGCTGTGCGCGCCGGTGGTCGTGGTGACCACGCGTATCCCCGCCGAGGGGCTGGGCCGCGGCGGCTTCCAGGACGTCGACCAGGCGGCCCTGGCTGCCGCGTTCACCACGACGTATCTGCGGGTCCAGGACCCGGGGACGCTGGCCTGGGCGCTGCGCAGAGCCGTCCATATGTCGGTCAACGGGCGGCCCGGGGTGAGCGTCGTCGAGGTCGGCCACGAAGTGACCGAGGCCGTGATCCCCGCCGATGCGCCGCCGGGTTACGGATCCGTACGGCGGCTGCGCTCCGTACCGGAGGAGGCCGAACTGCGGCGCGCCGCCGGGATTCTGGCCGTGGCTGAACGCCCGCTGCTGCTCCTCGGCGGCGGCGCCCGTGCGGCGGCGGCGGGACCCGCCGCCCTCGCGCTCGCCGAGCGCTGGGGAGCGCCGGTGATGACGACCGCGGCGGGCCGCTCCACCGTCCCCGAGGACCACCCGCTGGTCTGCGGCTCGGTTGGCCTCTACGCGACGCCGCCGCTGGAGACCGTCCAGTGCGGCGCGGACACGGTGCTCGCCGTGGGCAGCCGGCTCGAGGAGACCGCCCGCCTAGGCTGGGACACCCTGGAGTCGGTCCGGCTGGTGCAGATCGACAGCGACCCGGCGGCGTTCGGCGCGGGCGTGGTGGAGCCCGCCGCCGCGCTGCTCGGAGACGCTGCCGCCACCGTGGCGCTGCTCGCCGGGCTGCTGCCGCAGCGCACCCGGGAACGGGAGGAGTGGCTTCGGACTGCGGCACACGCCCGCCGAGCGGCACAGCTGAGCTGGTCCGCCGACGGTGACCGGGCCGACTCGCCCGCCCGTACCGCGCTGCACGCCCTCGCCGAGATCTTCCCGGAAGCCACCACCGTCCACGACAACGGCATGAACGACATCTGGTCGTACCACTGGCCGGTCCACCGGGTCGGGCCGCGCGCCCGGACCGTGGTCCCCGGCGAGCAGACGATGCTCGGCTTCGGCACCGCCGCCGCGCCGGGAGTCGCTCTCGCCGCAGCGGGCCGCCCGACCGTCGTGGTGTGCGGCGACGGAGGGGCCGAGATGGGCCTGGACGCCCTGCCCACCGCGGCCGAACTCGGCCTCGGTCTCGTCCTGGTCGTATTCGACAACCATGGCTACGGCTGGCCCCGGCTGCTGCGCCACGAACTGGACGCGCCCACGGGGCTGACCCGGTTCGCCAGGCCACTGCCCGTCGACGACGTGGTACGCGGCCTCGGCGGGCAGGTCGAGTCGCCGGACGGCGCAGACACCATCCCCGCCGCGCTCCGCCGGGCCCGGGATGCCGCCGCGTCGGGGTGTATCGCCCTCGTACGTATCAAGGTCCCCGACGACGATGTGCCGCCCGGCGTCAGGCGGCTGTTCCTGACCGGCGGAGAAGACGCGGGAGACCTGATATGAACGCAGCTCCGGGTCCCCTTGTCATCGACGGGGACCTCATCACCCCCACCGCGCTGGGCACCGCGGTCGAGCGGACCGCCAAGGCCCTGAGCCGTGAAATCGGGCCCCCGACCGGCCGCCCGCCCCTGGCCGTGGGAGTCGACGCGACGACCGGCCCCGCCGTGATCGTCACGGCGCTCGCCGCCGAGCGGCTGCACGTGCCCCTCTTCCTGCGCGGCCACTCGGCCGCCGTACAGCACTGGCCACCGCAGGTCGTTGCCGTCGCAGCACCGAACGGGGGCGAGCTCGCCCCCGTCGTCACGGCGACGCCCCGCCGGCCCGTGGAACCACCGGCCCCCGGCACCGGCGCGGTGTTCTGGACCTCCGGCAGTTCGGGCACCGCCAAAGCGGTCGTCCTGTCCCGGTCCGCACTCGGCTACCAGGCCGAGGCCACCGCCCGCCATCTCGGCATCGACGGCGACGACGCGCTGCTGCTGCCGCTGCCGCTCAACCACGCCTACGGATTCAGTGTGTTCGGCATCTGGCGCCGGTTCGGCGGTGAGCTCAATCTGCACACCGTGCTGCGTCCGGAGGCGGTCGCCGCCGATGTGAAAGGCCGCCGTACGACCTCGGTGGACGGTGTGCCCTTCCTCTACACGCTGCTCGCCAAGGCCGCCGAGTGCGACCCCGTACTGCGCGCAGGGCTAAGGGCGCTGACCGTACGGGGCTGCGGCGGCGCCGTGCTGCCCGCCACCGTCGCCGCGCACTTCCTCGACGTCGTCGGAGCACCCGTGCACGACGGCTACGGACTCACCGAGGCGGGCCCCAATGTGGCCCTGTCCTCGGCCGCGCACTCCCGTACGGGCACGGTCGGCAGGCCCCTGCCCGGCACCGACGTACGTATCGCCCCCGACACCGGCGAAGTCCTGGTCCGCGGACCAGGACTGATGACCGGGTATCTCGGCCGCCCGGACGCGACCGGGGACGCGCTGCCCGGTGACGGCTGGCTGCGCACCGGGGACACCGGTGCGCTCGACCCGGACGGCTACCTCAGCGTGCTGGGCCGGCTCAAGGACATCATCATCGTGCTCGGCGAGAACCACGCACCGGCCACCATCGAGGACGTACTGCGCGCGGACGAGGCGGTCGCCGACGCCGTAGTGGTCGGCGTGCCCACGCAGAAAGCCCACGGCGACTCGGTGTTCGCCTTCGTCGAGGCAGCCGACCCCGGGCGTCCGCCGAGCGAACGGGCACTGCGCACCCGCTGTTATCAGGGTCTGCCGCCGCTGCTGAGGCCCCGCGTCATCCAGGTCGGCGCCCTGCCGAGGCTGCCCGGCGGCAAGGCCGACCGGCAGCGGCTGCGCCGGCTTGCCGCCACTTCGGGAGGAGCGCGCTGATGGCCCCACGAACCACACCCGACACTGTCATCACCGGCATGGGCCTGATCACCGCCTACGGCGGCGGCACCGGCGCCTTCTGGAGCGGACTGCTGGCCGGATCCCGGGCGCTGCGCCCGCACGCCGCCCTGGCCGCCGCAGGCTTCGAGCGCACGGTGACCGCGCCGGTCGCCATGGCGGACGGCGCGGGGAGCGACGAGCGGCACGGCTCCCGCCGCAGCCTCCTGGCCCGGGTCGCCACCGGCCAGGCAATGCGCGAGGCCTCTCTGGCCGATCTCGGCCCCGGAACACTGGTGGTGACGGTAGGTCAGACTCCGAAGGCCGACGACGCGAGGGAAGGCGCGGGTGACGGCGCGGCGCCACGCTGGGGACGGGACGAGCTCGCCGGCCCCTCGCCCGCAGACCTGCCCGGCATCTCCCCGCGCGCCGAGACCGTCTATCTCTCCCAGGCCTGCGCCTCCGTCTCCTTCGCCCTCGACTACGCCCGCACCTGGCTGCGCTCCGGCTGCGGCACGACCGCCCTCGTCGTCGGCACCTGCGTACTCAACGCCTACGAATACGCGGGCATGGCCATCACCGGGGCGCTCAGCCCCACCGGCGCCCGCCCCTTCGACACCGCCCGCGACGGCACCAGCCTCGGCGAGGGCGCCGGGGCACTCCTGCTGGAGACCGCGGCGGCCGCCGACCGGCGCGGAGTGCGACCACAGGCCGTTCTCGCCGGCGCCGCCGCCCGCGTGAACGGCCGCAGCCCGGCCGCCTCGGACGAGGAAGCCATCAGTGACTGCGTCCGTGCAGCCCTGGACGACGCCGGACTCGAACGCGTCGGCTACATCCACGCCCACGCCACCGGAACCGTCCAGGGCGACACCGTAGAACTGGCCGCGCTCGAGGCCGTGGGCGCTCCACTCGGCTGGGAGGCCGTCCCCGTCAGCGGCCACAAGGGCGGCATCGGCCACCTCATGCACGCCTCGTCCGCCCCCGGAATCGCCGCTGCCCTGGGCTATCTGCGCACCGGCACGGCCCCCGGCACGCCCGGCCTCGACGCCCCGGAAGCGGCCGGCCGGTCCCTACGCCTGCTGACCAGGCCCCGTGAACTGCCCGGCGCGCCCCGCAGCTGCCTCGTCAACAGCTTCGGTTTCGCCGGAAACAACTCCTCTCTCGTCCTGACCGCACCGGATGGGAGCACCCGGTGATCCGCACGCTGCGCGCCCGGGCCGACTACGGCTGGCGGCACAGCGCCGAGCCCGCCGTGGCCCAGCTGCGGCGGCTGTACGAAGGCGAGTTGCGCGCCGCCCTGCCCCGCAGATCCGTGCACACCCACGGCGCGGACGGCGGACCCGGCGTCTCGTACACCGGCCCGCAGGAGATCGGCAAAGGGCTGCTCGCCCAGATCGAATGCCACAGCGGCAGCCCCGGCTCCCCGGCCGCCGCCGGACCCGAGCTGGTCATGGTCACCGCATCGGCCCGCCGACTGGCCGCACTGCCCAGCGACCGCTCGCTGCTGCTGCCGGCCCGCGTCCACCAGATCGTGCCGATCCGGGGCGACCTGGCAACCGTGCTGGCCGGCCGCAGCCGCCGGAATCTGGACAGATTCCGGCGCAACCAGCGGGTGGAAGGCTGGAGTTGGGAACACGCCGGAACCCAGGAAGACCTCGACTTCTTCCACCGGCGGATGCTGCTGCCGACCGTGCGAGACCGGTACGGCCCCTACGCCGTCAGCGAGGACCCGACCGTGATGCGGGAGTGCCTGCTGCGCCAGGGCCATCTCTTCTTCGTACGGGCCGGCGGCCCCGGCGGAGAGCGCATCGCGGGAGCACTGTGCCGCTGGGACGCACGACGGCGCACCCTGCGCTTCCGGCTCACCGGAGTGCTTGACGCCGACCCCGAGCTGCGCAGGGCGGGCGCCCTCATCGCCGCCGAGTACTTCGTCTTCGACTGGGCGTGGCGGCATGACGTCGCCGCGGTCGACCTCTCCGGCGGCGCTCCGTTCCTGTCCCGCCCGATCGTCCAGTACAAGATGCGGCTGAACGCCGAGATCGTGCCGGCGCCCACCCCCGTACGCCATCTCGGGACGTGGTTGCACATCGCGCGGGACAGTGCGGGGGTACGCGATTTCCTGGTGGCCAACCCTCTGCTCGCCACTGTGCCCGGCGGCGGTCTTGAAGCCGTCTACTTCCACGACCGGACGCGGCCCGTGCGGGAGGATGTGGCGTGGCGCAGCGCGGGCGTCGACCGGTTCCGCGCCGTGGACCTCGATGAATTCCTTTCCCCGCGGGCAAAGTTGGACGACGGGTCAAGCGGTGCTCCAGTGCTGCCTGTCACGGTTCTGGAAGGCCCGCCAACCGCAGGGCTTCTCAGCACATTCCACGAAGGAGGCCGACGGTGGCACACCGGACGCTCATAGTGGCTCGGATGGAGCCGGGCAAAGCCGGCGACATCGCCAAGATCTTCGAGGAGTCGGACTCGAGCGAGCTGCCCCACATGATCGGTGTGGCGAGGCGGTCGCTGTTCACCTTCCACGACCTCTACTTCCACCTCGTCGAGGCCGACAACGACATCAGCCCCCGTCTCTACCAGGCCCGCAGCCATCCCCTCTACGACGACATCAACACCCGGCTCGCCGAGTGCGTCTCGCCGTACGACCCGAACTGGCGGGAGCCCAAGGACGCGATGGCGCAGCCCTTCTACGTGTGGACCAAAGAAGGAGGAAGGATCCAGTGAGCGAGTTCACCCTGGCGGAGCTTGCCGGCAAGCTCCGCGAATGCGCCGGAGAGTCCGAGGGAATCGACCTCGACAGCGACGCGGTGCTGGACGTTCCCTTCATCGACCTCGGCTACGACTCGCTGGCGCTGCTCCAGGTGACCGGAGTCATCAAGCGCGAGCGCGGAGTCGAGCTCTCCGACGACGCCGTGGTGGAGGCAGAGACACCGCGCATCCTGCTCAAGATGATCAACGTCAATCTTCCTGAGGCGGCATGAGCACCGAAGATGCCAACGCTTCGGGTCTGGCCGGAAAGCGAGTGCTCATCACCGGGGGCACTCGCGGCATCGGACGGGCGACGGCTCTGGCCTTCGCCCGTGCCGGGGCACAGGTGGTGGCGGGACACAGCAGGGACGGCGAGGCCGCCGAGTCGCTCGTGCGGGAACTGGGCGAGTTCGGCGCCGGTCATCTGACCGTACGCGCCGACGTCACCACCGCTGACGGAGCCAGAGAGCTCGCCGAGGCCTGCGAGGAGCAGCTCGGCGGGCTCGACGTCCTGGTGAACAACGTCGGCATCGACGGCCACGCCAAGTTCGGCGATCTGGAAGCGGCGGAGTGGCAAAGGCTGTTCGACCACAATGTCACCTCCGCCTATCTGGTCACCCAGGCCGTGCTCGATCAGCTCAGCGAGGGCGCGTCCATCGTCAACATCGGCTCGTCGGTCGCCCTGCGCGGCCGGCCGTTCAGCGCCCACTACTCCGCGTCCAAGGCGGCCCTCGTCGGCTTCGGGCGGGCGCTGTGCAAGGAGCTCGGGCCGCGCGGCATCCGCGTCAACACCGTGGCCCCGGGTGTGACCGAGGCCGAGACCGGAGGAGATCTGCCGCCGCAACTGCGGGAGCGGATCGCCTCGATGACCGCTCTGGGCCGTCTTGGCCGACCCGAGGACGTGGCCGGGGCCGTGCTCTTCCTGGCGGGCGACGCCTCCCGCTATGTCACCGGTGCCACGATCACCGTCGATGGAGGAATCTGATGCCGTACGCAGCGATCACCTACCGGGTCAAGCCCGGGCACGAGGACGAGATCGCGGAGATCTTCGCCCATTTCACCCGGGTCGACACCCCCGACTACCAGGGCGAGGACGGCGCGGCCGCCGGACGGCTCCTGGGCACTGGAGTGTTCATCAAGGACGACGTGATGGTGCGCGTCATCCACTACGAGGGCGACTTCGCCGCCATCGGCCGCCATATGGCCACCCAGAAGGGCGTGCACATCCTGGAGGAGAAGCTCCAGCCGTATCTGGCCGAGGAGCGTGACACCTCCTCACCGGCCGGCTTCGCCGCGTACTTCCGCAACGCCACGATGCGGTCCATCGCGCAGCTCAGCGTCGACTCCCACCCGGCACAGGCCTGAGTGCCATGACCGAGGTGCTGGGGATAGCTGTTCTCCTCGGCAGCGGTGTCACCGCGGGGGTGCTCTTCGCCGTGGCGCTGAGCGTGCTCCCGGCACTCTTCGCCATGGAGACGGGCACCTACGTGTACGCGCACAAACTGCTGGGCCGCAACTGGGACCCGACCATGCCGGTTGTCGTCCTCACCTCCACGCTGCTGACCGCGGCGCTCGCCGTCATGGCCGACGACGGCGCCGCCCAGATCCTGTTCACCGCCGCCGCGGTCCTGCTGCTCGGGGTCTCCGCCGTCTCGCACCTGTGCAACGTGCCGATCAACCGCAGGGTGAAAGCCGTCGAGAACCCGGACGAGCTACCGGCCGACTGGCAGGACCCGCGCCCGCTGTGGCGCCGCTGGCACCTGCTGCGCACTCTGCTCGCCGTCATCGCGCTCGCGCTCAATGCCGCGGCGGTCACCGTGATCTGACACGGTGACCGCCGCGGCGGTTCTGCCGGTACCTACGCTCAGTGCACCATCTCCATCTGGCCCATCATGCCCATCGTCAGATGGCCCATCAGATGGCAGTGGAACATGAACATCCCGGTGTACTCGGTGAACTTGATCTTTATCCGGGCACTCTCGCCGGGCATTACCGAGACGGTGTCCTTCAGCCCCGCCTCGCTCGGCCCGGCCGGCTTGCCATTGCGCTCCACGACCTGGAAGTGGTCCAGATGCGGGTGCAGGGAGTGCGGGATGGTGAATGCCACGTCCTTGTTCTCGATCGTCCAGATCTCGGTGGTGCCGAGCTTGGGACGGAAGTCGACGCGGTTGATGTCGAAGGGCTTGCCGTTGATCAGGTGCTGCTGGCTCTGCGGATCGAAGGACATCGCGAACTGCCGCTCCACCGTCGGCGTACCGAGGTCCGCCACCGGCCGGAGCCGGCCCGGCACACTGCTCGGGTCGTCCGCGCCGCGCACCACGTCGAAGCGCATCACCTCGGGGGCCTCGCCGGGATACGTCATCATCGTCTGCAGCACGATCTTCGAACCGACCGGGTACTTGGAGAAGTCGACGACTATCTCCTGCCGTTCGGCCGGCCACAGCTGCAGGATCCGGCTCGGCACCGGGGCCGGCAGCAGACCGCCGTCCGTGGCGATGTGCGTGAACTCGTCACCCTCGCCGAGCCGCAGCACGAAGGCCCGCTCGTTGGACGTGTTGACCAGGCGGAAGCGGTACTTGCGGGCGGCCACCCGGAAGTAGGGCCTGGGCGAGCCGTTCACCAGAAAGGTCGGCCGCTCCTGGAAGCCGTGCAGGTCGTACACGAGCGTGCCGTTGTCCTCGATCCTGGCGTCACGCAGCTGCAGCGTGACGTCGTACTGCCCCTTGGGAAGCGGCAGCCGGTCCTCTTCGGGGTCGGTGAGCACATAGGTGGCGGCGGCGCCGCGGTAGATGTTCTCCGCATGCGCGTGGTGCGAGTGGTCGTGCACCCACATCGTCGAGGCCAGTTGGCTGTTGGGGTAGTGGAACAGCCGGCTCTTGCCGGGAGCCACCTCGTTCTTGGGGTGGCCGTCGGAGTGCGCCGGGACGTGCCCACCGTGCAGATGCATGGAGAACGGCACGTTCAGGGCATTGGCCTGCTCGATGACCACCGGCCGTCCGCGCCGCGCCACGATCAGCGGGCTCAGCGCGCCGTTGAACGTACGGACCGTGGAGGTCGTCCCGGGAAGGATCTCCACATCCGCTTCCCGTGTCGTCAGCCGGTACAGGTCGTAATCGGCAAGCCGGACCGGCCTCAGCGGCGGCGACACCTTCAGCGGCACGGTGAACGGGGTGGTGGCGTCCACGGTGCGCTTGGGCTGCGCCCCGAGAACGAGACCGGCGGGTACGGCGGCCAGAACACCGGCCGCTGCACCCGCCTTGAGCAGACTTCTGCGGTTCAGCACGGAATCTCCCTCAGTTCGTGGACTGGACTGTCGCGTCGCGTACGGACATCTGCGCCATGCAGGTGAGCAGGGACCGCTCGAAGGTGGCGACAAAGCCTTCGACGGTGTCCGTCGCACGTGGCCTGGTCAGATAGGGGGCGAGCTTCTCCTCGACCTCGCGCACGCCCGGCTGCGTCGCCATGTGCCGGGCGATGGCGCCCAGATCCCCCTGGTACTCGATGACGCGGACCATGGTGTCGTCGCGGATGAAGACGGCGGTGGCCAGAATCCGCGCGGCCTCCTCGCCCCCGTCGCCCTTGACGACGGGGGAGCCCACCCGGCGGAATCCGGTGAAGATCTCGGTGATCTCCTTCTCGTAGCCGGCCTTGATGTCGTACGTGATGGCGGCGAAAGGCATGGCTGCTCCCTCGATGGGTGCTGTGTCTCGCGCCATGGCAGGTCACAACGCTCGCCGTCGGCTCGAGCGTGAGTACACCGGGGCGTGGTGCAGGCACATCAATGCCTCTTCGAGCCGGTCTGTAGGAACGGCTGCGACGGTTCCAGCCACTGGACGGACCAGGTCGTTGAGGAGGCGGGCAGTGACCACCGAGATCACGCGCACCGTGCGGGTGCACGCTGACGACGTCGAGGCCAACACCCGGCGCGGCGGCGACATCCGGACGACGCTCAGCCCCAGGACAGTGGGGTGCACTTCCGGATTCGGCGGTGTGCTGACCCTGGAGCCGGGCGACTTCGTCACCGAGCACTACCACCCGTATTCCGAGGAGTTCCTGCATGTCGTCTCCGGCCAGCTGGAGATGACGATGGACGGCCAGCCGATCACGCTCGGCCCCGGCGACTCGCTGCTGGTGCCGATCGGCGTACGCCACCGGCTGGTCAACACCGGCACCGAGACGGCGAGCGGCGCGTTCCATCTCTCACCTCTGGCGCCCCGCCCCGAACTAGGGCACGTGGACACCGAGAAGGTCCAGCGGCCGCAGGAGTCCAACCCCCAGGTGGGCGGTGCCCAGTGAGCCGTAGGGCCGTCATCACCGGTATCGGTGTGGTGGCGCCGGGCGGGGTGGGCAGGGAGGCATTCTGGGGCCTGCTCTCCGCGGGGCGCACCGCGACCCGCCGGATCACGCTGTTCGATCCCAGCGCCTTCCGTTCGCAGGTGGCAGCCGAGGCCGACTTCGACCCGGTGGCCGCCGGCCTGAACCCGCGCCAGGTCCGCCGCATGGACCGCGCGGCGCAGTTCGCGGTGGTCAGCGCGCGTGAGGCCGTCGAGGACAGCGGTCTCGACTTCGCGAACACTCCGCCCGAGCGCATCGGTGTGAGCATCGGCAGCGCCGTCGGCTGCACCATGGGGCTCGAGGAGGAGTACGTCCTGCTCAGCGACGCCGGCCGGCACTGGCTGGTGGACCACACCTATGGAGTGCCGCATCTGTACGGCTACATGGTGCCGAGCACCCTGGCCGTCGAAGTCGCCTGGGAGGTGGGCGCGGAAGGACCCGTCGCCCTGATCTCCACCGGCTGCACCTCCGGACTCGACTCCATCGGGCACGGCGCGCAGCTCATCGAGGAGGGGACGGCCGATGTCGTGCTGACCGGCGCGACCGACGCCCCGCTCTCCCCGATCACCGCGGCCTGCTTCGACGCCATCAAGGCCACCTCGCCCAACAACGGCGACCCGGAGCACGCCTCCCGCCCCTTCGACCAGGACCGCGACGGTTTCGTCCTCGCGGAGGGCTCGGCGGTCCTTGTCCTGGAGGAGAAGGCGGCCGCCGAGCGTCGCGGCGCCCATATCTACGGCGAGCTCGTCGGCTTCGCGGGACGCAGCAACGCCTTCCATATGACGGGCCTGAAGGCCAACGGACGAGAGATGGCCGAGGCAATCAAGGTGGCGCTGGACCGGGCCCGGCTCGCCCCGACCTCCGTGGACTACATCAACGCGCACGGCTCGGGCACCAAGCAGAACGACCGGCACGAGACCGCCGCCTTCAAGCGCACGCTCGGCGGCCACGCGTACAAGGTGCCGGTCAGTTCGATCAAGTCGATGGTCGGCCACTCGCTGGGCGCCATCGGCTCCATAGAGGTCGCGGCCTGCGCCCTGGCGCTGGACCGCCAAGTGGTGCCGCCCACCGCGAATCTGCGCACCTCCGATCCGGAGTGCGATCTGGACTATGTGCCGCTGACCGCCCGGGAGCATCGGATGGACGTGGTGCTCAGCGTCGGCAGCGGCTTCGGCGGCTTCCAGAGCGCCATGCTGCTGGCCCGGCCGGGCATGGTCGAGTACGGGAGGAGCTGACGGTGAGCGCTGCCACAGCACAGGCCCCGGTCATCACCGGTCTCGGCGTCGTCGCGCCGACCGGGCTGAGCGCCGAGGCGCACTGGACCGCCGTCCTCGGCGGGACACCGGCCATCGGCCGGATCAGCCGCTTCGACCCGTCCGCGTACCCGGTGCGGCTGGCGGGTGAGGTGCCGGACTTCGTCACCAAGGAACAGGTGCCGAGCCGACTGATCGCGCAGACCGACCGCTGGACGCATCTGGGGCTGTCCGCGGCCGAGGCGGCCATCGCCGACGCGGAGGTGAACCCGGCCGAACTGCCCGAGTACGAACTGGCCGTGGTGACCTCCAGCTCATCCGGCGGCACCGAGTTCGGCCAGCACGAGATGGAGAACCTCTACCAGCACAACCCCGAGTGGGTCGGCGCCTACCAGTCGATCGCCTGGTTCTACGCCGCCACCACCGGCCAGGTCTCCATCCGGCACGGGCTGCGCGGCCCCTGCGGAGTGATCTGCTGCGAGCAGGCCGGCGGTCTTGACGCCATCGGCCAGGCCCGACGGCTGATCCGCACCGGCTCCCGCCTCGTCGTCACCGGCGGGACGGATGCCTCCCTGTGCCCGTACGGACTCACCGCGCAGCTGTCCACGGGCAATCTCTCCACCGTTCAGGACCCCGCCCGCGCCTATCTGCCCTTCGACACTGAGGCATCCGGCTATCTGCCCGGCGAGGGCGGCGCGATGCTCATCGTCGAGAGCGCAGAAGCCGCCGAGGCCCGCGGCGCGCAGAAGATCTACGGCAGGGTGCTCGGCTACGCGGCCGGCTTCGACCCGCCGCCCGGCTCCGAGCGCCCGCCGTCGCTGCGCCGCACCATCGCCGCCGCGCTCGCGGACGCACAGCTCGAACCCGGCGCCGTGGACGTGGTGTTCGCCGACGCGGTCGGCGTGCCCGCGGAAGATCTGGCCGAGGCCGAGGCGCTCGCCGAGATCTTCGGCGGGCGTGGCGTCCCCGTCACCGCGCCCAAGACACTGACCGGCCGGCTGTACGGCGGGGGCGCGCCCCTCGACGTCGCCACCGCGCTGCTGTCGCTGCGCGACCAGGTGATCCCGCACACCGTGGGACCCACCGCGGTCGCCCCCGGACACGAGATCGACCTGGTGCTCGGCGAACCGCGCCACCAGGAACTGCGCACCGTGCTCGTGGTCGCCCGCGGGCACGGCGGCTTCAACGCCGCGCTCGTCCTCGGGCGGGCCGACTGACCACCGCGCCACACCGACTACCGGCAGGAGGCCGCCATGGCGGGACACACCGACAACAGCATCGTGATCGACGCGCCGATGGGCCTGGTCTGGGACTTGACCAATGACCTGAAGTCCTGGCCGCAGCTCTTCAGCGAGTACGCGTCCGTCGAGGTGCTCGAGGAGGAGGGCAAGGAGATCACCTTCCGGCTGACCATGCACCCGGACGAGGACGGCAATGTCTGGAGCTGGGTCTCCAAGCGCATCCCCGACCCCGAGACCAGGACCGTCCAGGCCTTCCGGGTCGAGACCGGCCCCTTCGAATTCATGCGCCTGTACTGGGAGTACACCCAGGAGGACGCCGGCGTACGCATGCGCTGGGTGCAGGACTTCCATATGAAGCCCGAGGCCCCGGCCAGCGACGCCGGTATGACCGAGCACCTCAACCGCAACACCGGTGTCCAGATGAACCTGATCAAGCAGAAGGTCGAGGCCGAGGCCGCCCGCCGGACCACGGCGGGCTAGGAGGAATCAGGTGATCGCCCTTCTGGTCCCGCTGGTCGTCCTGGTCAACGGGCTGGCCGCCGGAGTGCTCCTCGGCACCCAGCTCGGCGGCTGGCCGCTGCTCGCCGCACTGCCCGCCGACCGCTATGTGCACGCGCACTCCTTCTTCGCCACCCGTTACGACCCGGCGATGCCGCTGTGCCTGCTCGGGACACTGATCGGCGATGTCGTACTGGCGTTGATCGCCCCGGGCCAGGCGGTCCGCGCCCTGTTCATCACCGGCGCCGTGCTCGCGGCCGCCACCGTCACCATCTCGCTCACCAAGAACGTCCCGGTCAACAAGTGGGTACAGACGCTCGATCCGGACAATCTGCCGGACGACTTCGAGGCCAATGACCCGCGCTGGAACTGGGGCGCCTGGAACCAGCGGCGCAGCGTGCTCACCGTGCTTGCGCTGCTCGCCAACTGCTGTGCCCTCGCACTGTTGCTCTGAACTCTTCCGGAGGAGAACCATGGATCTCGGCCTTGCGGGCAAGAAAGCCCTGGTCACCGGCGGCACCCGAGGAGTCGGCCGGGGCATCGTACGGGCGCTGGCCCAGGCCGGCGTCGATGTCCTGACCTGCTACCAGAACTCCAGCGACGCCGTCACATCGCTCGAGAAAGAACTCAAGGAGACGGGCGGCGACCACCATGTCGTCAAGGCTGACGTCGCCGATCCGGCCGATGTCACCGCGCTGCTGGCGCAGGCCAAGGCGCACTACGGGCGCCTCGACCTCGTGGTCAACAACGCGGGCGCCATCAGCCACATCCCGTACGCGGAGCTGCCGTTCGACGAGTGGCGGCGGATCATCGACACCAACATCACCGGATCCCATCTGGTGATCCAGAACGCCCTGCCGCTGCTGCGCAGGGGCTCCTCGGTGGTCACCATCGGCTCCAAGGCCGTCGAGGCCGGCATTCCGCTGCGCTCCCACTACACCACCACCAAGGCGGCCATCGTCGGTCTGAACCGGTCCCTGGCCAAGGAGTTCGGCTCCAAGGGCATCCGCTTCAACGTCGTCGCACTCGGCGTCATCGAGACCGAGAACCTGCACAAGATGCCGGCGGAGCAGCAGAAGCTGATGATCGAGCGGTACAGCGCCAAGACGGCGCTGGGCAGGCTCGGCACCCCCGAGGAGGTGGCGGGCGCGATCCTCTGGCTTGCCAGCGATCTGTCCCGGTACGTCACCGGGGCCACCATAGGCGTCGACGGGGGGATCTCCTGATGACCAACGGCAACAGCAACGGCAACAGCAACGGCAACAGCAACCGCAACAGCTCAGGTAACGAAGGCGCGTTCCGGGTACTCCTGCGGATGGAGATCAACCCGGGCCTCGAGGCGGACTTCGAGAAGGCCTGGCGCGGCAGCACCGAGGCGGTCACCGGCCACCCCGCCTGCCTGGGCCAGTGGCTGTCCAAGGACACCGCCGAGGAGAGCGTCTACTTCATCGTCAGCGACTGGACCGACGAGCCCGGCTTCCGCGAGTTCGAGTCCAGCGAGGCCCACCTCGCCCACCGCGAACGGCTCCACCCCTACCGCGGCAAGGGCTCGTTCAACACCATGCAGGTGGTCGCGCACATCCAGGGCAAGGCCTCCGCGCATGCCGCGTGAGGTACGGGTCCTGGTCCACCAGGCGGCCCACGACGACGAGCAGCTGGAGGCGGTACGCGCCGCGTACCACCTGGTCAGCAAGCGACTGGCGGAAGTGCCCGGCATGCTCGGCAACGAGCTGCTGCGCTCACCGCTGGACCCCACCTCGCTCGTCGTCGTGAGCCGCTGGGCCGATCTGGCCGCGTTCCGGCGTTGGGAAGAGGGCGCCGGACACCGCGAGGACACGGCACCTCTGCGCCCGTACCGCGACTCCCGGCTCGCCGTGCCGTTCGGCATCTACGAGGTAGAGGCGGCCTACTGAAGGGCTAGTAAGAGATGACCACCACGGTTCAACCCGCAGCCAACGCCACCGCCGGCGAGCAGGTGGCATGGGTCTCCTGCTCCGGCTGCCGCTCACTGGTCTACGGCAAGCGCTACGCGCGTCTGCTGCGGGTCTGCCCGGAGTGCGGGGCGCACGCCAGGCTCGACGCACCCAGCCGTATCGCGCAGCTCTTCGACTCGAGCAGCACACAGACGGTGCCCGTACCGGCCACCCAGCTCAACCCACTGGACTTCGTCGACCAACAGCCGTACGCGGAAAGGCTGCAGCAGGCCAGGGCCCGTACCGGGCAGCAGGACGCCGTGCTGGTGGTCCGCGGCCGGATCGACGGACGGCCGCTCGTCGCCGCCGTCATGGACTTCCGCTTCTTCGGAGGCAGTCTGGGGGTGGCGGCGGGTGAGGCGATCACCACGGCCGCCGAGACCGCGCTGAAGGACCGGGTGCCGCTGCTGATCGTCACCGCGTCCGGCGGAGCGCGCATGCAGGAGGGCGCGCTCTCCCTGATGCAGATGGCCAAGACGAGCAATGCGCTGGCCGAGCTGGACGAGGCCGGACTGCTCACCGTCACTCTGGTCACCGACCCGACGTACGGCGGGGTAGCCGCCTCCTTCGCGACGCTGTCCGACGTGGTGGTCGCGGAACCGGGCGCCCGGATGGGCTTCGCCGGACCGCGGGTCATCGAGCAGACCATCGGACAGCAGCTTCCCGCAGGCTTCCAGACCGCCGAATTCCTCCTGGAACACGGCCTGGTGGACGATGTCTGGCCGCGTACCGAACTGCGCGCGCGGCTCAGCAGACTGCTTGCCGTGGCCGAGGAGCCGGGCCCCGACTGGGGCGCAGGCGAGGAGGACCCGGTGGTCCGCGACAGCCAGCTCCTGGACCAGCTCCCGGCCTGGGACTGCGTCCAGCTGGCCCGTGAGGCCGGCCGGCCCACGGCGCTCGAGCACATCGGCTACTGGCTGGACGGCTTTGTCGAGCTGCACGGCGACCGGGCGGGCGAGGAGTGCCCGGCGATCGTCGGCGGCCTCGGCCGCCTCGACGGACTGCCCGTCATGGTGATCGGCCATCAGAAGGGTCACACCACGGCCGAACTCGTCAGCCGCAACTTCGGTATGCCCTCACCGGCCGGATACCGCAAGACCGCCCGGCTGATGCGGCTCGCCGCCAAGCTGGGCATTCCTGTGGTGACCCTGATCGACACCCCTGGCGCCTATCCGGGCCTCACCGCCGAGGAGAAGGGCCAGTCCAACGCCATAGCGGAGAACCTGCGGCTGATGGGCTCGCTGTCCGTGCCGGTGGTGGCCGTGGTGACCGGCGAGGGCGGCAGCGGCGGAGCGCTCGCGCTCGGCGTGGCCGACCGGGTGCTGATGTGCGCCAACGCCACCTACTCGGTGATCAGCCCGGAGGGCTGTGCGGCGATCCTCTGGAAGAACGCGGCCGAAGCGGCGGTGGCTGCTGACGAACTCGCCCTGGACGCCGCCTCGTTGCTGCGCCTCGGCGTGGTCGACGGAGTGATCCCGGAGCCCGAGGGCGGCGGCCACAAGGACACCACCGCGATGAGCGACGCCGTGCGCCGCGCGGCCGTCGTCGCGCTCCGCGAGCTGCGCGGCGTCACCGCGTCACCGGCTTCGCGCCGACGGCGCTTCCGGGCCTTCGGACTGGCCCACGACCTGGAATCACGGACGTGACCAGGCCCCACGGCAACGGTACATACGACGGCAGATACGACGGCAGGTTCTACGGAGAGATACCGATGAGCGAAGTGACCAAGGAGAGCCTCGGCACCACTAGGACCGGCGATCCGCTCGCCGGTCTGGACTACGACACCAGCGCGCTGGCTCTCACCGATATCTGCCGCAGCATCGCGGACGTCGTACGAGTCGGCACCAGCCACCCGCGCCGGGTCCGGGTGGCCCTGGGTGCGGCCAGCATCGAGGTGGAGTGGGAGGAGGGGCAGGCACCCACCGCCCGCGAGCCCGCCGCCGCGCCGGCCAACGATGAGGAGTCGGTCGACGGATACCACGAGTGCGCGCCGCTGGTCGGCACGTTCTATATCGCACCCTCACCCGGCTCCCCGCCCTTCGTCCGCCCCGGCGACCGTGTCGAGGTGGGCCAGCAACTCGGCATCATCGAGGCGATGAAGCTGATGAACCCGCTCGAGGCCACCAGGGCGGGACGGGTGGTCGAGGTGCTCGTCGACGACGGCACCTCGGTCGAGTACGGACAGCCACTGGTGCTCCTCGACCCCGAGGACGCCGTGAGCCCGGCCGGAGAGGGATGACCATGGCCTTCGACACGATCCTGATCGCCAACCGGGGCGAGATCGCGCTGCGGGTGATCAGGACCTGCAAGGAGATGGGCATCCGAACCGTCGCGGTGCACTCCACCGCCGACAAGGACAGCGCACACGTACGGGCCGCCGACATCGCGGTGCAGATCGGCCCCGGTATGCCGCGCAAGAGCTACCTCTCCGCGCCCGCGGTGATCGAGGCCGCGCTGCGCACCGGGGCCGACGCCGTCCACCCCGGCTACGGCTTCCTCTCCGAGGACCCCGACTTCGCCGAGATCTGCGCCGACAACGGACTGGTATTCATCGGCCCGCCGCCTCAAGTGCTCTCCCGCCTCGGGGACAAGGCCGTGGCCAGGGCGCTGATGACGGACGCGGGACTGCCCGTACTGCCGGGCAGCCCCGGCACGGTGGACAGCGCCGCCGAAGCGACCGACCTCGCCGGCCGGATCGGCTTCCCGCTGATCATCAAGGCCGCGGCGGGCGGCGGCGGGCGCGGAATGACCGTGGTACGCCAGCAGAGCGAACTGCTTCCCGCCTACCGCCAGACCCGCGCCACCGCGCAGGCCGTGTTCGGCGACAACCGGGTCTACCTGGAGCGCTTCTGCGACAGCGCACGCCATATCGAGGTCCAGGTACTCGCGGACGGCCATGGCACGGTTCTGCACCTCGGCGAACGCGACTGCTCTGTGCAGCGCAGGCACCAGAAGCTCATCGAGGAGAGTCCGGGACCCGGCCTGCACAAGGAACTCACGGCAGCGATGGCGCGTGCCGCGGTGCGCGGCGCCCGGGCGGTCGGTTACACCGGCGCGGGCACCTTCGAATTCCTCGTCCACGACGAGGGCTTCTCCTTCATGGAGATGAACTGCCGTATCCAGGTGGAACATCCGGTGACCGAGGCGGTGTTCGGGGTCGATCTCGTACGCGAACAGATCCGCGTCGCAGCGGGGGAGAGCCTCGGCTTCTGCCAGGAGGACCTCGCCCCGCGCGGCGCCGCCGTCGAATGCCGGGTCAACGCCGAGGACCCGGCCCGCAACTTCGCGCCCTGTCCCGGCACGCTGGAGGAGTTCGTGCCGCCCGGCGGCCCCTTCGTGAGGGTGGACACCCACGGCTACGCGGGCTGGCGGGTGCCCTCGCAGTACGACTCGCTGCTCGCCAAGGTGATCACCTGGGCGCCCCAGCGGGACCAGGCGCTGGACCGGATGGACCGGGCGCTGGCCGAGTTCCGCATCGCCGGCCCCGGGGTGCACACCACCATCCCGCTGCTGCGGGAGGTCATCGCCGACCCGGTGTTCCGGGACGGCAAGCACGACACCTCGTTCCTCGACACCCGGCCCTGACACCGGGACGCCCGCGGGCCCTGACAGCGTGCTGTCAGGGCCCGCGGGCGTCGTGCGTCGGGACTCGTCGGCGGTCGAGTCTCACCAGCCGACGACGGTGTCCCGGCGGAAGAGAACCCCTGAAGGACCGTCGTCGGGGAGCGTCGCCGCACGGGCGACGGCTTCGGCCGCGGCCTCGGGGGACTGTGCGGCCTCCGGCCGCATACGGGTGCGTACGAGCCCGGGGTTGACCGCGTTGACCAGGACGCCCGAGCCCTCCGTCTCCTTGGCCAGCATGACGGTGAGGGCGTTCAGCGAGGCCTTGGAGACCGAGTACGCGGGGCACTGCGCGGCGATGCCGATGGTGAACGTGCCGGTGCCGCTGGAGACATTGACGACCCGGCCCCAGCCGCGCCGCACCATCGCGGGCACAAACGCCTGCGCGACACGCCAGGACCCCAGCAGATTCACTTCCAGGGTCCGCTCCACCAGATTGAGCGGGATCGCGGAGGGCGTATTGCCCCAGTCCAGCTGTACGCCCGCGTTGTTGACCAGGATGTCGACAGCTCCCGTTCCGGCGGCGGCGCGTGCCACGGAGTCCGGGTCGGTGATGTCCAGGGCGACGCCGGACGCGCCGTCGCCCAGAGCGGCGGCGGTCTTGCGGGCCGCCTCCTCGTCACGCGCGGCGACGACGACGCGATGGCCCTGAGCGTGCATCAGGGCCGCGACCGCCAGGCCCAGTCCTCGATTGCCGCCGGTCACCAGCACGGTGCGGGGAACAGTAGCCATGACAGGTGCCTTTCCGGGGTTGGGACGACGAAGGGAGGGCCCGGCACCCCGGACAGGGGTGCCGGCCCTCCCACGTACCAGCTGGGGCGATCAGGTGGTACGGGAGAGCAACTGGCCCACTGCGGCGGCCAGTTCACCTTGCGGATCGGCGACGGAGCCCGCCGAGCGCCAGGCGACGAACCCGTCGGGGCGGACCAGGACGGCGCCGCCCGCCTCGATGCCGTACGTCTTGGCCACCCCGTTCCCCGGTGCGACGATCCCGGCCCCGGCACCGCCGATCCGGTGCGCGGTGAGCGTGACGCCGAGGTCGTCGGCGACGGCCTTCGCCGCATCCACCCATGCCTGGCCGCCCTCGGCCGTGATGACCACCGGAGTCCGGCCGTACAGATCGAGCACGGAGATGCTCTTCCCGTCGCGCTCCAGCTCCAGATGCGGGGCCCGCGTGCCCGGCTCCCCACTGAGCTGCTGCGGCGACACGGGCGGGCCGGGGCTGTAGCGGTAGCCGAACACCGTGGTGCCGTAGGCGTCCGCCTGGTCCTGGCCCTCCCCCTCGTCGCCCGTACGCTCCTGCATCATTCCCAGGGCCTGCTGGAGCGTCATCCAGGCGACCGGATGGCGCTCCGCCTGGTACGTGTCGAGCAGCTCGGGACCGGCCTCACCGTCGAGGACCGCCGCGAGCTTCCAGGCGAGGTTGTTCGCGTCCTGGATGCCCAGGCTGGCCCCGAACCCGCCGGTGGGCGGCACCAGATGGGCCGCGTCACCGACCAGGAAGACCCGGCCCTGACGGTAGTCGCGGGCCACCTGCGCGCCGATGACGAAGCTGAGCCACTTCGCCCCGCCGGCCGGCAGCTGCGCAATGATCCCGACCTCGAGATCGGGTTCTCCGATCGCGGCCCGCACCAGCTCGACGGCCTTCTCCTCGGTGATGTCGTCGAGGGTGTCCCCGGGCGGCATCCCGGTGGCGAAGATCCACCGCTTCCTGCCGTCGTGCGCGAACAGGATTGTCGACGGCGCGGGCTTGTCGAGGTAGCAGACCCCGACGGGACGGCCCCTGGCTGCCTTGCTCAGATCGGCCTCGAAGAGCACCGACACGGTGGTGGCGAACTCGCCCGGCCCGTCGGACTCGATGCCCAGCGTGTTACGGATCGGGCTGCGGCTGCCGTCCGCCGCCACCAGGTACTTGGCACGGACCGTGCGCTCGGCCCCCGTGCCGGTGTCCTTCAGGACGGCGGTGACGCCGCTGTCGTCCTGCTCGAAGGAGACCAGCTCGGTGGAGAACGCCAGCTCCGCGCCGAGTTCCCCGGCGCGCTCGCGCAGCAGATGCTCCAGCCGGTCCTGGTCGATCGGCGCCCACTCGCAGGGGCTGACCGAACCGCTCGGGTCGGGCTGGTCGGTCGGACCGCTGAAGATCTCCTGTCCCGCCAGGGTCTCGGCACGGATCATCAGCAGCTTGCTGAAGTCCGTTGCGAGGCTAGCCTCCGACCACAACCGGTCCTCGAGCCCGACCTGCCGGTACAGCTCGACCGTACGCGGATTGACACCACGCGAACGCGGGTGGCTGAGGGTGTCCGGGTGCCGCTCGACCACCAGCGAACGTATCCCGTGCCAGCCGAGGAAGACCGCGGTCGACAATCCGGTCACCGCACCTCCGACGACGAGGACCGGGACCTCCTCAGGGGTCTTGCTCATTGACGGATTCCTTTCCTCGGGGCGTTCAGCCGACCGGACCGCGTTCACGCGGCCTTGCGGCAGACGACGACCGTGTCGTAGTCGCTGAGCGGGGAGACCTCGGTCGATGCGAAGCCGGCGTTCTTGGCGTGCGCGAGGAGTTCGGAGGTCGGGTACTCGGAGCCACCGTCGGTGACGAGCAGCATGTCCAGGCTGATCACCAGGTTCTCGACGTGGTCGGGCTCGTCGTCGAGCATCCGGTCGTAGACGATCAGCGCACCGCCCGGGTTCACCGCCTCGAACGCCTTGGCCACCAGCTCACCGCGCTGCTTCTCGTCCCAGTCGTGCAGGACGTGGCCCATGGTCACCACGTCCGCCTTCACGGGCAGCGGGTCGGTGAAGAAGCTGCCGCCGTGGAAGTGGACCTTGCCGGTCAGGCCGTAGCTCTCCACGTGCTCGTCGAACAGCGGCTCCATCGGGGGCAGGTCGAAGACATGGCCCTCCAGGTGCGGCTGGTTCTTCACGATGATCGAGCAGAGGTTGCCACGGGCGCCGCCCACGTCGAGCACCGACTTGGAGCCGGACCAGTCGAACTTGCCGACCAGCTCGGGACCGACGACATGCGTGAGGGCGTCCATCATGTGCACGAACTGCTTGAGGATGTGGGGGTTCTCGACGACCACGTCGAAGTGGCTGCCGGACTGCTGCTCACCGGTGCGCAGCGCCTCGCCGAGCCGGCCCCAGGCCGGGTACAGGTTGCGGTTGGAGCGCTCCAGGAAGCCGCCCACCCAGGTGCGCTCGCCGCGCACCAGGTAGGTGTCCGCGCCCTTGGCGTTGCGGTACCCGCCGTCCGCACGCTCCAGCAGGCCCAGCGACGTCAGCAGGTTCAGCCAGTCGCTCAGGCCCCGCCCGTGCAGTCCGAGCTCCTTGCGGATCTCCTCCTCGGTGGAGGCCCCCTTCGTGTGCAGCGTGGTGAACAGATCCAGTTCGACTGCGGTCAGCAGCGCCTTGGCGTCGCAGAACGCGTTGCTCAGCCGGATGATTCCGGCCGACGTGCTGACATCCGGGCTGGTTTGCGTCATGCGCAGGACTCCTTCCAACACGGCGCATGGCCTGGCGCCAGGCCGCTGTGGCGGAGAATCCACGCCGCGGGTTGAGGTCACCTCAAGGGGGACTGGGGCAGCCACCTCACCGCCGCATCTCCACTGCGCCTCAAGTCGGCGTGGCTACTCATTTTGGGTGCCGTGGAGGGATCCCGGCGGAAGCCCAGCTTGCCCAGAGGGGATATGCATGTATGACGTGAAGATCCCGGTGCTGATCGTCGGTGGTGGTCCCGTCGGCCTGTCCACTGCACTGTTCAGCGGCCGACGTGGAGTACGCACGATGCTCCTGGAGAAGAGGGACAGCACCTCCATGCTGCCCCGCGCCCCGGGCCTGCAGGCCCGGACCATGGAGCTGTTCCGCGCGGCGGGACTCGGCAAGGACATCCGCGCGCTCGAAATGGGTGACTCCCATGCCTACTTCGAGGGCGGAATCATCAAGGTCGAGACGTTCTCCGACATCGACAACGCGGAGCTGCTGGAGTCGCCGTCGCTGGACGGCGAGACGGTGAGCCCCGAGCGTGTGATGGGCTGCGGCCAGGACCGGTACGAGAAGGTACTGGTGGCCAAGGCCAAGGAGTACGGCGCGGACGTCCGCTTCAACACGAAGCTGATCTCGTTCGAGCAGGACGCCGACGGCGTCACCGCCATCGCCGAAGAGGGCGGCAGCGGAAAGCGGTTCACCATCCGCGCCGACTACCTCGTGGGCGCCGACGGAGCGGGCAGCCGCATCCGTGAGGCGCTCGGAGTCAAGCGGGTCGGCCGTGGCACGGTGTTCAACGCCCTGAGCATCTACTTCCGGGCGCCGGAGCTGGAGACGCTGCTCAAGGACACCAAGTTCATCCTGTGCTACGCCTCCGCGGGCGGCACCCTGATGGGCTTGTCCCGGCTGCACGGGTGCGACCCGTGGCTGGCCGCGCCCATCTACTTCCCGGAGAAGGGCGAGAAGCCCGAGGACTACACCGACGAGCGGTGCATCGACATCGTCCGCCGGGCCTCCGGCAAGGACATCGACGTCGAGATCATGGACAAGGTGCCGTGGCAGGGCGCCCAGCTGGTCTCGGAGACCTTCCGCGCCGGCCGGGTCTTCCTGGCGGGGGACGCCGCCCATGTGCACCCGCCGGCCGGTGGGTTCGGCGCCAACACCGGTATCCACGACGCGCACAACCTGTCGTGGAAGCTCGCCGCCGTCCAGCACGGCTGGGGCTCCGAGGCGCTGCTCGACACCTATGACGCCGAGCGCCGTCCGCTGGGAACCGCCATGTCGGAGCAGGCGCTGGTGCGCAACCGCATCCGGCACGGCTACTCCACCGAGCAGGACCGGGCCGACTTCGTGGACGACGTGATCATCACGCTCGGCTACCGCTACCGTTCCACATCCATCGTCGGCGCCGAGGGTACGAAGGTACTCACGCCGCACCTGGAGCTGACCGGCGAACCCGGCACCAGGGCCCCGCACGTCTGGCTGGAGCGGGGCACCGAGACGATTTCCACGATCGACCTGTTCTGGGACTCGTACGTGCTGCTGACCGGGCCCGACGGCAGTGCCTGGGCCGAGGCCGCGGTGCCGATCGCGGAGAAGCTCGGCATTCCGCTGCGTACATACGCGATCGGACCGGACGAGGAGCTCAAGTCCACCGACCGCGACTGGGCGGAGGTCTACGGCGTGGGCCGTGGCGGCGCGGTGCTGGTGCGGCCGGACGCCTTTGTGTCCTGGCGGACGGCCGGGGGAGACGACGATCCGCAGAGTGTGCTCGCGGATGTGCTCGCCCGGGCTTCGGGCGCCGCGACCGCCGCCGTACCGGCTCCGTGAGAGGAGGGGCGCAGATGACCGGACACGAAGCAGGCGCTGTGGTGCATCCCGGCGCCGTGCTGGCGCAGGCGATGGCCTTCCAGCCCGCGCGGCTGGTCCTGACGGGCATTGAGATCGGACTGTTCACGGAGCTGGCGAAGAAGCCGGCCACCGAGGACGCGATCAGGGAGCGGCTGGGCCTGCACACACGGGGCACCGACCACTTTCTGGCCGCGCTGGTCGAACTCGGGTTCCTCGAGCGCTCCGACGGCGGGGAGTTCTCCAACTCCCGGGCGGCGCAGCAGTTCCTGGTACCCGGCGACGAGGGGTATCTGGGCGGCTTCCTGCGGATCGCGGGCCAGGTGATGTACCCGGCGTGGGACAAGCTGGGCGAGGCGCTGCGCACGGGTGCCCCGCAGGCCGCCACGTACACCGGCGAGGACATGTTCGGCGAGCTCTACGAGAGCGACGAGAAGAAGGACGGTCTGGTCGGCATGGCGGAGGACGCCAGCCGCCCGCTGATCCCGGCGCTCACCGAGTCGTTCGGATGGGCGAAGTACTCCTCGGTCCTCGAACTCGGCGGCTGCCGGGGCAACGTACTGGCCGGGCTGGTGAAGGCGCATCCGCATCTGGATGCGTGTGTCTTCGACCTGCCGCAGCTGGAGGGGGACTTCACCGCCCATATGTCCGCCATCGGCATGGCGGACAAGGTTCGCTACCACGGCGGTGACTTCTTCGCCGATCCGCTGCCGCAGGCCGATGTGCTCATGATCGGGCATGCGCTGGTCGACTGGAACGACGAGCAGCGCAAGCAGCTGGTGAAGAACACCTTCGCCGCGGTGCGTCCCGGCGGGGCGTTCCTGGTCTGGGACCCGGTCATCGTCGATGACGACGAGAGCTATCTGCGCAATCTGATCCGCAGCCTGAACCTGCAGCTGATGACGCCGCACGGCAAGGGCTACCGGTTCGAGCAGTGTGCCGAGTGGATGCGGGAGGCCGGCTATGCCGAGGTCACCCGCACCTCACTCGGGCACGACGTCACTCTGGTCATCGCCCACAAGGACTGAGCGGTTCGTGGGGTCGCGGGGTCACGACCGGATCCGGTCGAGGTGCCGCTCCTGCAGCTCCCGGCTGCTGCGCATGAAGTCCAGCAGCAGTTCCAGCTGCTCGGTGGTGTAGCGCGCGACATGCCGGAAGCCGTCCTGCGCGAGCGGGCCGAAGAGCTCCGCCACGGCCCGTACGGCTTCCGGCGCCGGCCGCACCACTGACTTGCGCCGGTCCCTGGGATCGGGGGAGCGGGTCACATAGCCGAGCCGGTCCAGGCGGTCCAGCAGGGCCGTGACACTGCCCGTGGTGAGTCCGAGCGCCGCACCCAGTTCGCTGGGTGCGGCGCTTTCGCGCTGCATGAGGATGTCCAGACAGTGCAGATCGGTGCGGTTGATTCCCAGCCGCTCGGCGGCCGCGGCGTCGAAGGAGTCGACTGCTGTCTGGAGCGCGCGGATCTCGCCGGCGAGCTCCTGCTGAAGATCTTTTCTCTTATCGCTTGACATCCAAGTAACTCGACCTTCAAGATAAATGCAGATAGCTTGGCTATCAAGATAGTCGAGCTCCAAGAGAAGTCAAGATCGGGTCGTTGCCCGGGTTCCAGGAAGGAACACTGCGATGAACACCCAGCACACTGTCTCCACGGTCAAGGCCGGCACTGCCGGGACGGAGGAAGCCGCACGAATCGAGGCGTACTACACCAATGAGAAGCGACTCGGCCACTGGACCGCCGCCCGCACCATCGAGGTGACCGCCCGCCGCAGCTCGGTCCAGATGGACCTGCGGTCCGCCGAAATCCCCGAGGGCGACATCGAGGTCCGGATCGCCGGCGAGCGCTCCATCCTCAAGATCCTGGTGCCGGACGGCACCGTGGTCGACGAGTCGGAGCTGGAGTACGTCGGCCGCTCCAAGGTCAAGGACATGCAGCGGCACACCGCCTCCGGCGGCCGTGTCCTCCGGCTGACCGGCGTCCTCAAGCGCAGCGAGGTCCGCATCGTCCGCGGCGGTGTGGCGACCCTCACCGCCATGTTCTCCCGTGAGTTCGTCGACGACTGCCGTACGGCACACCGCGACGGCACTCTGCCCACCGTCCACGCCCCCGAGAGCGTCCGCGAGGGAACCCCGAGGGATGCCCACTGATCCCTCAACAGGGCCTTGAGTGTGCCCCCTTAGCTTCGGAGCAGCGGCTTCCGGGTCCCCCCGGCGGCTCTCCGCAGGCTAAGGGGGCATGCGTATGACACCTCATCAGGTTCAGTCTCTGTTCATCGGACTCGCGGCCATTCTCGTGCTCAGCCGGGTCCTCGGCGCCGCCGCGCGCCGTCTGGGGCAGCCACCCGTGGTCGGCGAGATACTCGCCGGGATTTTGGTGGGCCCCAGCCTGTTCGGCGGCGCCGTCGCCGAATTCCTCTTCCCCACCGACATCCGCCCGCTGCTCGCCGCACTGGCCAACCTCGGCCTGGTCCTGTTCATGTTCGTCATCGGATACGAACTCGATCTGGCCCTGATGCGAGGCAAGGAAAAGGTCGCGGCGAGCGTCTCGCTCTGCTCGGTCCTGCTGCCGTTCTCCCTCGGAGTGCTGCTCGCTCTCCATCTGAGCAGTAGTCACCACACCGGGAACCGGACCGGGTTCGTGCTCTTCCTGGGCGCGGCCATGTCCGTCACCGCTTTCCCCGTACTCGCCAGAATCCTGGCCGACAGCGGTCTGGCCCGGACCAGAATCGGCGGAATCGCGCTCGCCAGCGCGGCTTTCGACGACATCGTGGCCTGGTCGCTGCTGGCCGTCGTGGTCACGGTCTCGGGCGGCGGCGGGCAGTGGGCCATGCTGCTCGCGCCGGTCTATCTGGCCGTGATGTTGTTCGCCGTCAAGCCAGGTCTGCGGTGGCTGTTCGACGAACGCCGGGGCAGCGGCCGGATCACCGCCGACCGGCTCATCGTCGTCCTGGGCGGCCTGATGCTGTCCTGCTGGGCCACCGAATGGCTCGGGGTGCATTTCGTCTTCGGCGCGTTCCTGTTCGGCGTCGTGATGCCTCGCAGCACGAGCGAGCTGGTCCGGATACAGGTCGTCGACCGGTTCGAACACCTCAGCCGGCTGCTGCTGCTCCCCGCGTTCTTCGTCGTCGCGGGCCTCAAGGTCGATCTCTCCCGGACCGGTCTGAAGGGGCTCGGCGAGCTCGGGCTCATTCTGCTCGTCGCCATCTCGGGGAAGTTCATCGGCGCCTTCGTCGGAGCACGGGCCAACGGCGTGCCCGCGCTGCAGAGCGGAGTGCTCGCGACCCTGATGAACACCCGCGGGCTGACCGAGATCGTCATCCTCACCATCGGACTCCAACTGGGCGTCCTCGACGCCGGGTTGTACGCCCTGATGGTGGTCATGGCCCTGGTGACCACCGCGATGGCCGGACCGCTGCTGCATCTGCTGGAGCGGCGCGCGGGCGGCTCCGAAGCCATCGGCGACTACGCCGAGGCCGTGCCGGACAGCGAGGTGAACAAGCAGCGGCCCGTCGCGTCGGCCGACCGACCCGCGGGCTGAGCGAACACAGCAGGAAACAGGAGGGTCCGCCGGCCTCGCCGGCGGACCCTCCTGTGTGCGGCGCCCGGTCCCTCAGTCGAACATCGCCCCTGCCAGCAGCTCCAGCTGCCCCGCCTCGGCGGTGCAGGGGAAGACCAGCAGCTCGTCGCAGCCCGCCGCCTCGTACGCCGCGGCCGTCTCCCGCAGCCGTGCCGCATCGGTGATGACCGCCTTCGCCGCCATCTCCGCCTTCGGGCCGATGAACGAGTAGTACGCCCGCAGATACGACTCGGCGACCTCCTGGGCGCCCGGCCCCAGGCAGGCGTACACCAGCGCCACCAGCCGCGGTGCGTCCGTACGGCCCCGGGCCTGCCACGCCTCACGGGCCTGGCGGGCCAGCTCGGCATAGGCGGTCGCCGAGCTGCCGCCTGCGATCCAGCCGTCGGCGAACCGGGCCGCGCGAGCCATCGCCGCGGGAGTGTGGCCGCCCACGATGATCTCCGGCCCTTCGCCCTTCGGGAAGGGGCCGATGCCGGGGACCGGGCCCTTGCCGCCCCAGACCTCCGTCAGTTCGGTGAGGATGGAGTCAAGACGCTTCCCGCGGTCGCCGTACGGGGCGCCGGTGGCCCGGAAGTCGTCGTCGCGGCCGCCGGCCGCCACCCCGACCGTCAGCCGGCCGCCCGAGATCTCATGAATCGTGGCGAGCTGCTTGGCCAGCAACGGGGTGCCGGGACGGTAGGCGGCGAGCAGGATGGATGTGGTCAGCCGGATCCGCTCGGTCACGGCGGCCGCCGCGGCGAGCGAGGTCAGCGGCTCATAACTGTCGTACACCAGACGGTCGAGCGTGCCGAGGCTGGAGAACCCGTGGTTCTCCGCCAGCCGCGCCCAGTCGACGAGCCGGCGCCCGTCGATGTCCGGCACTGTGGTGGGCAGGCCCACTCCGATCTCCACGGGGTCTCCTTGATCGTCGGTTTGTTCGGGGGCTCCGCCCTCAGCCTCCGCACCTCAATCGCCGGCGGGCCTGGGGTTGCCGGACCGACAACCCCAAGCCCGTCCGGCGATTGAGGACACGGCCGAAGGCCGTACGGGTTCGAGGGCCTACGTCAGCGCGGCTTGCGGCCGGTCACCAGGGTGTTGCCGAGCGGCAGTTCGTGCTCGGTGATGCCGGTGAAGCCCGCCTGCGCCATCCACTGGCCGCAGTCGCCCGGGTGGTAGCCCGCCCCGGCGGGCGTCATCACGAGCATGTGCAGGCTCGCGACCAGGCTGGCCAGATCGGGCTTGTCGCCGGGCATCGGGTCGTAGACGAGCAGCGCACCGCCCGGCCGTACCGCCTTGAACGCCTTGTCGATCAGTTGCTTGCGCTCTTCCAGCGAGAAGTCCGCCAGCACGTGGCCGATCACCACGACGTCGGCCCCGGGCAGTTCGTCGGCGAAGAAGTCCCCGCCGGTGAAGGCCAGCCGGTCCGCGACGCCGAGTGTCTGCGCGTGCTCGGCGCATGGCCCCTGGTTCTGCGGCCGGTCGAAGACCCGGCCCCTCAGATGCGGCTGGGCGCGCAGCAGCAGCCCCGCGAGATTGCCCCGCGCGCCGCCGACATCGGTCAGTGTGCTCCAGCCGCTCCACTCCACGGCTCCCAGCAGATACGGAACCAGGGGAGCGCTCAGCGAGTCCTGCATGGTCAGGAACATCCGCTGTGCCGCCGGATCGCTGAGCATCGCCTCGAAGTCACCCTCGGCCTGCGGGGTGCCGGTGCGCAGCGCCTGCGTGAGGCGCCCCCAAGCCGGATACAGCACGAAGTTGGCACCTTCGAGGAAGCCGCCCGCGTACTCCTGTCCGCGTACGAGATATCGCTGCGCGGCCTCGCTGTTGCGGTAGCGGCCGGACGAGCGCTCCAGCAGGCCGAGTGCGACCAGGGCGTCGAAGAAGTCGGTGGCGGCCCGCGGGTGCAACCCGAGCGCCGCCCTCAGCTCCTCCACCTCCGCCTCGCTGTCGGCGGTCTCGGCGAGCGTGCTGAACACCCCGAGCTCCAGGGCGGTCAGCAGCAGTTTCGACGATGCGAACCCCAGCCCCAACTGGCTGATGCCGAAAGGGTCCTTGGGGTCGGTCGCGAGATGTGTGGTGGTCATGCCGGGCTGTCCTCCTTGAGGGGCGTGTCGTCCGTGTCGTCGCCCGGCACGTACTCTTCGTCGCCGGACAGGCCCCGTTGCACGGTGTGCCGCCGCAGCGCGAGGGCACCACCCATGGCCAGTGCCATCACCGCGAGCATCAGGTAGTAGGCGGGCTCGGGGATGACGTCGATGAGCCGGACCATGCCACTGCCCGCGCCGCCGCCCAGCGCGGCGAACAGCCACAGCAGTCCGAGCATGTGGGCGATGAACTTCCGCGGCAGTACGTCGGCGACCGCCGCGATGCCGACCGCGGCGACGATCAGCTCACCGCAGGCATGCATGAAATAGACGACGAGGAGCCACAGCGGGGAGACTCTCTCGTCGCCCGACGCGAGGGTCGCGGCCAACGCCATGATCAGGAAGCTGACGCCGGTCAGCGTCAGTCCGACGGAGAACTTCACCGGCACGCCGTTGCGGCCGCCGCCGTACTTCAGCAGCGCCCAGGCGAACACCGGCGCCAGGACCAGGATGAACAGCGGCGTCGCCGACTGCAGCCAGCTCACCGGCACGTCGAAGCCGAACACATGACGGTCCGTCGACTCCTTTGCGAACAGGGTGAGCGAGGAACCGTCCTGAGCGATCATCGACCAGAAGAGCGTCGAGCCGAGGAAGATCCAGAGGAAGGCGCGCAGCCGCCTGCGGTCCCCGGGGCTCAGCTCACGGCTGCGGTAGAGCACCAGGTAGGCGAGGACCGGGGCGAGGATGCTGACCGTGCCGACCAGGCCGATGGCGCCGCCGGCGTTCAGGCTGCCGGACACCACTCCGCCCGTCACCAGCACGACCACCACGGCGGCGGTTGTGCCGATCAGCCGGAAGGCGCGCCGGGACTCATCAGGGTTCAGCGGTCGCCCGGGGCGGCTTCCGACATCCCTGAACTGGTGCTGGCTGACCCAGAGTTGGATCGTGCCGAGCAGCATGGCCGTACCGGAGACGGCGAAGCCGAGCTGCCAGTCGACGCGCTCGCCGAGGAATCCGGCGATAAGCGGCGAGAGCAGGGCGCTCACCTGGATGCCGACGTACATCAGCGAGATACCGGCCTCGCGCCGGCCGCTGTCCTTGCCGAACATCAGGTTGAGCATGGCCTGGTGGTTCGGCTTGTACAGGCCGAGGCCGAGCGCGAGCAGGACGAGTCCCAGCGGCGTCGTCCACAGCCACGGTGTGGCCAGCGCGAAATGGCCGAGCGTGATGACGCAGGCCCCGATGATGAGCGTCCGCCGCGGGCCGAGCAGCCGGTCGGCCACCCAGCCCCCGGGCAGACAGAGCATGAAGGCGAGCCCGATCCACGCGCCGAACAGGGCCGCGGAATCGGCCTTCGCCAGCCCCAGTCCGCCCTCGGAGCGCGGGGCGACCGCGTACAGAACCAGGATGGCCTGCATACCGAAGAAGCCGAAGCGCTCCCACACATCGCTCATGAACAGCGTGCGGTACCACGGCGGCCAGCTTCTGACGGATCCGGTACCGGCCCCGCCGACACCGGGATCCTGATCAGCGCGTGCGGTGGTCATGCGGTGCTCTCTCCCTCCGTACGCGCCAGGTGCAGGCGGGGCCGGAAGGAGAGATACAGACCGCCGACCGCGTTCTGCGGACTCATCGGCGCCTGCTTCTGCTCGTGCACCTTGTTCAGGTTGGCCAGCGGGTTGGGGTCACCGCTCTCCGCACCGTTGAGGTGGGCGTGCACCCGCGAGTAGACGTCCTGCGCGTCCTCGAGGTCGGCGATGCCGGTCACGATGCGGTCGAAGGCGTCCTGGATGCTGAGGTTCTCGCGCTGCGTGCTGGTGAGCTTCTGGGCGTTGTAGAAGTGGTGCTCCTTGCCGCGGTAGCTCTCGTAGAAGACGGAGACGAGCACCAGCAGCCGCTCGTACGCATGCCGGTAGACGGTGTTGTAGAAGTCCCAGGCCTCCTTCTCCTCCACCTCGCCGCGCAGCACGCTGGAGACGCTGGCGGCCGCGAGCATCGCGCTGTAGGTGGCCAGGTGCACACCGGTGGAGAGCAGCGGGTCCAGGAAGCAGGCGGCGTCGCCGCTGAGCAGATAGCCGGGGCCGCCGAAGCTCTCGGCCGTGTACGAGTAGTCCTGCTCGACCTTCATGCCGGAGACCTGCTCGGCGCCCTCGAGGAGGGGGAGCAGGTGCCGGCACTCCGCGATGGCCTTGTCGTAGACCTGCTGGATGCCGCCGAGGGAGTTCTTCTTCTCGTTGAAGATGTCCCGGCCGGTGACAAGTCCGATGCTGGTGGTGCCGTTGTGCAGCGGAATGTTCCAGAACCAGCCGTCGGCCGAGGACAGGACGGCGATCGCACCGTCGGGCCCGCGGTCCAGGGGCTTGACGTTCTTCCAGTACGACCAGGCCGCGACATTGCGGAAGATCTCGTGGTACTCGCGGTTCTTCAGGTGCCGGGCGGCGAAGACCCCGCCGCGGCCGGAGGCGTCGATGACGTAGTCGAAGGCGATACGGCCGTTCTGCGAGGCGTCCTTGGTGCCTGCCCACAGAGCCGCCACCGGGCGCTCGCCGTCGAATTCGAGTTCCTTGACGGTGATGTTCTCGACGACCTCGACGCCGAGTTCCGCCGCGTGCCGCAGCAGCAGCTCGTCGAACTCGGAGCGCACGACCTGCCAGGCGTTGGCGCCGTCGTCGCCGAGGCTGTTGAACTTGACCTCCCACTCCTCCGGGCCCCAGAAGAAGTAGGCGCCGCCCTTGGGCTGGAAGCCGTGCGACTCCACCTTGTCCCAGACGCCCAGCAGTTCCAGGATCGGCCGGCACGAGGGGAGGATCGATTCGCCGATGTGGTAGCGGGGGAACTGGTCACGCTCCAGCAGCGTGACCTGGAAACCTTCCTTGGCCAGGAGACCTGCAGCGGTGGAGCCCGCGGGCCCTCCCCCGATGACGAGGATCTGGGTGGAACCACGCATGTATTTCTCCAATCCTCCGAGCACGCGAAACGGAGTTCTGACCGTCCGCTGCACCGTGCACCGGGGCGCCGGAGGAGTACTGGAGAAGAACTCGATGCCCGCTCCGCTCCGGCTCAGCCGGGGTCGGCGTCGGCGTACCCGGCCACCCGGCGCGGCATCGCCTGCGCCGCCAGCGCGACCAGGACGAGCCCGCCGATCGTGAACCAGCTGAAGCCGCGGAACGCCTCGATGAACATGTCCGCGCGCGTCTGCCCCGCCGCGTCCTTGAGCGGCTCGAAGAACAGCACGCCGAGCAGAGCCGCTCCGGCGGCGTTGCCGATCTGGAGCGAGGCGCTGAGGGTGCCGGAGGCCGCCCCCGCGTCGCGCGCCTCGACCGACGCCCCGGCGACGGTGAACGCGGGCCCGAACACACCTCCCATCCCGACCCCCGCGACGAAGAGGGCGGGTCCGAGGTCCAGCCAGCCGCTGTCCGCACTGAGCGCGACGGCGAACCACAGCGCGCCGGCGGCCATGACGAGGGCACCGCCGGTCACCAGATGCCTGCCGAATCTGCCCACCAGAGCGTCGCTCGACGCGGATGTGATGCCCGTGCCGATTGCCCACGGCAGGAAGAGCAGCCCGGTCTTCATCGCACTGAAGCCGAGACCGATCTGCAGGGTCAGCGAGACCGTGAGGAAGAAGCCGATCATCACTGCGGCGAAGGTGAACAGCACGGCCGCGCCGACGCTGAAGCCCCGCCCGGCGAACAGCCGCAGCGGCACCAGGGACGAGCCATCCCTGTGCTCCTTGGCCCGCGCGTGCCACGTGTACAGCGCGAGCACGCAGGGAGAGACGATGAGGAGTGCCACCATCCAGCCGGGCCACCCGGCGTCACCGCCCTGCACCAGCGGATACAGCGCGCACAGCACACTCACCGAGACCAGCCCCATACCGACGAGGTCCATCCGCAGCGGGTGGTCGGCGCTGTTCTCCGGCACCAGCCGTGCGGCCGCGAACAGCGCGGCGATCCCGAGCGGGATGTTCACCAGGAAGATCGCGCGCCAGCCGAGGCCGAAGACGTCGTACGTCACGAACACCCCGCCCAGGACCGGCCCGAGCACCGCGGCGAGCCCCGTCACACCCCCGTACGCGCCACTGGCCCCGGCCCGTTCGCCGGGCGGGAAGATCGCATACACGGTCGCCATGATCTGCGGGATCATCACGGCCGCCGCCAGTCCCTGCAACGCGCGCGAACCGATGAGCATCCCCGGACTCTGTGCGAGGCCGCAGAGCAGCGAGGCAGCGGTGAAGACGGCGACACCGGCGAGGAAGAGCTGCTTCCGGCCATAGCGGTCGCCGAGCCGGCCGCCGGTGATCAGGCCGAGGCCGAAGGCGAGTGTGTACGCGGTGATGACCCACTGCGCGGACGCGAAGGACGCCCCCAGATCGTCCCGGACGGCGGGCAGGGCGATATTGACGATCGTCACGTCCAACAGGTCCATGAATGCTGCGCAGAGCATCACGAACAGCGCGGGCCGGCGCCGCGGGCAGATGGCGGCGAGCTCCGTCGTCCTGTTCTGGTCGGCGGTCGTCATGCCGTGCCTCGCTTCTGGTGCAGACATCGGGAGTTGGGGGGAGTGTGACCGACCGGAGTCGAGCGTCGCTCGAGCGAGACCCTGCCGAGTTCTGGCTCAGTAATGGCCGGATTCCATCGAACAAGGGAGAGCCTGATGGCTGCACGTACCGCCCGGATGTGGGCGGCCGGCACGACGGCGTCCGCGCTGCTGGCCGTGAGTTTGGTCGCCGCCGGCACGACGGCGGGCGCCGAGACCGCCAAGCCCCGGCCCAGGCCCACGGCCACAGCCACGCCGATGGCGGAGGTCCGGCACGGCCAGACGACCCTCTACACGACCAACGTCGACACGCTGCTGAACTTCTACCGGGACGCCCTCGGATTCGAGGTGCTGTTCCGGCTGCCGGAGACGGGCCCGGCGCTGTTCGGAACAGTCCGGCTGGGGACGGACTACTACATCACCTTCACCACGTACGACACGGTGAAGCAGGCGACCGGGATTCCGGGCATCGGCCGGACCAAGATTCACCAGTCCGAGGTCGCCGTGCTCACACCGGACGTCGATGCCCTCTTCGCCAGGGCGAAGAGGGCAGGGGCGAAGGTCCTGATGGCGCCCAAGAATCAGCCGTGGGGCGAGCGGTCCGCGTATGTGGCCGACCCGGAGGGCAATTTCGTCCAGATCTCCACCCACACCGAAGGCTGACCGGAAAGCCGGCGGCACAGGTGGTGCACGAGGCACGCGCCCCTCGGGGCGCGTGCCTCAGTGCGTTGCGGCCGCCGCGACATGGGCCGGAGTGACCGTCTCGTCCCAGTCGACGCGGTACGAGTAGACAGGCTCGGTCGCCTTGACGCCGAGCTTGAGGAAGAACGGCAGCACCAGGTCGCGTACGCCACGCTGGAAGCCGTTCGACGCGGCCTTCTGGTTACCGGTCTTGCGCCCCTCCTTGATGATCTTCTCGACCCGGTCCTTGCGGATCGACTGGAAAGCGGCGAACGCCTGCTGCGGAGTGTCCAGATCGCGCAGGCACTTGGCGAGCACGATCGAGTCCTCCATGGCCATGGAGACACCCTGGCCCACGTGGGGCGAGGTGGCGTGGGCCGCGTCCCCGACCAGGCACACCAGGTCCTTGTGCCACTTCGGGATCGAGAGCATGTCGTAGATGGGATATCCGAGGATGCCGCTCTCGGTGGACTCGATGATGGCCGAGACCGGGTGATGGTCCCTGCGGTGCTTGGTCAGCAGTTTCGGCTTCCACTCCTCGTGCGGGGTCCGCTCCAGTTCGCCGCGCGCGGGCTCCTTGGCCTGGTGGAAGTTCTCGAACCAGTAGATCTCGCCCGACGAGGTGGTCTGGTAGCCGAAGAAGCCCTCCAGGCAGAACGACATCCGCATCACACCGTCCGCGGGCGCGGCCTGGTCGCTGCGCGTGTAGCCGGCGGTGCCGACGACCCCGGTGTACTGGGGGTGCGGAGCGTCCGGCAGCACCGTGTACCGGGTCTTGGAGTGAATGCCGTCGCAGCCGATCAGGAAGTCGCCCTCGGCGGTGGAACCGTCCTTGAAGCGGGCGACGATCCCGTCGGCGGTGTGCTCCACGCTTTCGAAGAACTTGTCGAATTCGATCTGCACACCGCGGGAGACGGCCGCGTCGCGCAGCGCCTTGTTGAGCAACCCCCGCTTGATCAGCAGGGTTTCGGCCGGGTTGAGCCCCAGCTGCTTGCCCTTGTGGTTGAGGAAGGCGGTGCTGGTGGTCTGGGTGCCGTACTTCTCCACCTCGTCACGGATGCCCAGCGTGTCCAGTACGGCCATTCCGTTGGGGGCCAGGTTCAAGAACGCCCCGGCCTCGTCCCGGGGCACGCTGCTCCCTTCGTAGACAACGGCGGTGACGCCGATGCGCTGCAGGAACATGGCCAGTACCGGGCCCGCGATGCCGCAGCCGATCAGCACGGCCCTCCGCGTTCCTGCCGCTGCTGTGTTGCCCATGCTCAGTCTCACTTCCTGTGCGTTCGTGTGCTTGTGCCGGTTCGGTCGTGTGGCCCCTGGCCCCGGCGTCCGCCGGGGCCAGGGGCCTGGAGCCGGCCGGTCCTCCCAACAGGGCGGACCGGCCGGTGCGATGCGTACTCAGAGAGGGATGTCTTCCCCCCGCGGGCGAGAGTTGTCGGCGATGCGACCCTGAGATCCCCCTGATTGGGGCGGACCGCCGTCGCGCAGCAGGCGGTGGAGAGCGCCCGGCCACCACATGCTCTTGCCGATGTCCAACGAGAGAGCGGGTACCAGGACGGTGCGCACCAGGAAAGTGTCCAGGAGGACGCCCAGGCCCACCAGTACGCCTAGTTCGGCCGTGGTCACCAGGGGGAGCGAGACCAGGATGGAGAAGGTCGCGGCCAGGACGAGGCCCGCGCTGGTGATGACGCCGCCCGTGCTGGTCAGTCCGGACTGCACTCCGTGCCCGTGGCCCAGCAGCCGGACCTCCTCACGGACCCTGGTCATCAGGAAGATGTTGTAGTCGATGCCCAGCGCCACGAGGAAGACGAAGCCGAGCAGCGGCAGAGAATGATCCACTCCGGGCCAGTCGAATGCATGCTCGAAGAGGAGGCTGCTCGCTCCCAGCGCTCCGAAGTAGGAGAGCACCACGGTCGCCAGCAGCACCAGAGGCGCAACCAGCGCCCGCAACAGGGCGATCAGCACCAGCAGCACCACGGCGAGCACCACCGGGATGACCAGCTTGCTGTCCCGCGAGACGGCTCGCTGTGTGTCCAGCGCGCTCGCGGTGGTCCCGCCGACCAGGGCGTCCGCGCCCGCGATCCCGTGCACCGTGTCCCGCAGCCGGTTGATGGTGCGCTCGGCGGCGGGAGTGTCCGGGTCGTCCTTGAGCACCACGGGGACATGGACGAGTGCACGGTCGCGCGAGTAGGCGACCGGCTGCACCTCGGCGATGCCGTCGAGCCGCCCGACGGCCGCGACGAGCGCCTTCTCGGACGGGGCCTTCGCGATCACATCCGCCGGCGCCGACTCGCCGCCCGGATAGTGAGCAGCCACCAGCCGCTGACCGGCGACCGAATCGGGAGTCGTGGTGTACATCTGCGACTGGGTCAGACCGAAGCTGATGCCCGTCGCTCCCAGTGCCAGTGCTCCCATGACGACGGTGGCCGCCAGCCAGGACAGCCGGGGGCGCCGCGCCACGGCCGCTCCGACGCGCGCCCAGCCGTTGTGCCCGGCCCGCTGCGTCTGCCCGAATCGGGGGACGAACGGCCAGAAGATCCAGCGCCCCAGGATGACCAGCAGCGCGGGCAGTACGGTGACCATGGCGATGAAGCCGGACAGCACACCTGCCGCGCCCACCCAGCCCAGGCTGCGCGAGGAGTTCAGGTCGGCCAGCAGCAGACAGAGCAGCCCGATGACGATCGTCCCCGCAGAGGCGAGGATCGCGGGTCCTGAACGGCGCAGCGCGATCTGCATGGCGCCGTGCCGGTCCTCGTTGCGGGTCAGCTCTTCCCGATAACGGGCGATGAGCAGCAGGGCGTAGTCCGTGCCCACACCGAAGACGAGCACTGTCAGCAGGCCCGAACTCTGGGCGTCCACCGGCAGGCCGGCTTTCCCGCCCAGGTACGTGGCTACTTGGGACAGCACGGCGGCGAAGCCCACCGAGATCAGCGGCACCAGCCACAGCACCGGGCTGCGGTAGATCAGGAGAAGCAGCAGGGCGACCACGAGCGCGCTTCCGAGCAGCAGCGTCCCGTCCAGCTCGTCGAAGACGTCGATGGTGTCCTGGAGTGCGCCGGCGGGGCCGGCGACCTTGACCCGCAGATCGGTCGGCACGTCCTCGCCGGCGACATCGCGTGCCGCGTTCACCGTGTCGGAGAACTTGTCGCTGTACGGAACGGGCACGGTCAGGAGCAGCGCCTTGCCGTCCTTTGACGGCGTCGCGCCCTCGATCGCTCCGCCGGGAACGAGCGGGGTCAGCTTCTTGCGGTCCGCCTCCGCCTTCGCCCGGTCCGCCGTGGTGATGCCGCTGTCGCGCACATAGACGATGACGGCGGGCATGACCTCGTCGGTACGGAACTCCTCCAACCGGTCGTTGACCAGGGCGGCTTCCGCGTTGCCCGGCAGATAGGCATTGGCGTTGTTGTCCTCGACGTCGGCGACCTTGCCGGCCAGCGGCCCCAGAGCCATCGCGATGATCAGCCAGCCGGCCAGGACGAACCATTTGGCCCGTCTGCCGCCCGGGACGGTCGCCAGGCGCTTCATCCGGCATCTCCCCGTGCCAATTCGACTGCTCCTTCGGCCGCCGACTCCTCGACGACCCGGATGGACTTCGTCGGGCAGCCGCGGGCGGCCCGACGGATCTCCTCGTGCAGGGCCTCGGCCGGCGACTCGTCCAGGACGAGCACCAGCCCGTCCTCGTCCTGGTCGAAGACCCCGGGCACGCGGTAGACGCAAAGACTGCTCACCGCACAGGTATCGGAGTTGGCCGTCACACGCATCGGACTCTCCTCACCATTCGACCGGGATCTCGGTGAAGCCCTCCATGAACCCGCCCAGTGCGCGGGGCAGTTCCTCGGCGGGCGCCGCCAGCCTGATGTCCGGGAACCGGCGCAGCAGGGACTCCGTGGCGACCTGCAGCTCCATCCGGGCCAGCGCCGCGCCGACGCAGTAGTGCAGGCCCGCGCCGAAGGTCATGTGGTGGTTCTCCTTGCGGCGGATGTCCAGCTCGAAGGGGCAGTCGAAGACCTCCGGGTCCATGTTCGCGCCCTCCTCGGAGAGCAGCACGCTGGTGCCCTTCTTGATGACGGACCCGTCCGAGAGCGGGATGTCGTCGATGGCGTACCGCATCGTGCCCACCGACGAGCCCATGATCTGCGTACGCAGCAGTTCCTCGACCGTCGACGGAACCAGCGACCAGTCCGCCTGGATCGCGCGGACGAACTCCGGGTGGTGCAGCAGGACCGCCGTGCCGGTGCCGATCTGGCTCGCCGTCGTGACATAGCCGGCGATCAGCAGACCCTGCGTCCAGAAGTGCAGCTCATGCTCATTGAGCCGGCTGTCGTCCTCGTCGTCCCGTACCCGGATCAGCTCGCTGACCAGGTCGTCGCCCGGGTTCTCACGCTTGGAGTCGATCAGGTCGCCCAGGTACTTCCACAGATTCTGCCGGCACTTGCCGACCTCCTCCGGCGCCAGCTTGGTCACCGACAGGAAGCCGTCGACGTACGCACGGAACTGGTCGCGGTCCTCGGGCGGCACACCGAGCAGCTTGCAGATCACCATGATCGGCAGCGGGAAGGCCAGCGCCTCGTTCAGCTCGACCGGCTGGGGGCCGGCCGCCATCTCGTCCAGCAACTGGTCGGCGACCTGCTGCACATACGGCCGCAGCGCCTCGATCCGGCGGGCGGTGAACGCCTTGGTGACCAGCGACCGCACCCGGGTGTGCTCCGGCGGGTCCGGGTCGATGTTCGGATCCATGAACAGGTCGTTGTCCTTGGAGATCCGGGCGCAGTCGGGGCGGGCGATGTTGCGGGAGAGCCGCTTGTCGGCGAAGAGGGCCCGCACATCCTTGTAACGGGTCACCAGCGTGGCGACGTCCCCGCTCGGCAGGGTCACTTCGATCGCCGACGTCTTGTGTACGGTCCGCAGCGCTTCGGGAACCTGCATGGGCGGGGTCCACGCGAACGGATACCTGGGCGGGGTCTGGGTGCTCACGGTAGTCCCTTTCCGATCAGTGTGTATGCGGTAGCTGTAGCGTCAGAACGGCCAGGACGGTCTGGACCAGGCGGCCTCTGCGAAGGCCCACTCGTAGCGGGTGCTGACGGCGAAGTGGTCGACGAGCTCGGCGCGTTCGGCCCCGGAGAGCTCGTCGCCGAGGCGGTCGGCGAGGCCCATGAAGGCCTTCACCGCGTAGCTGTAGCCCTCGCCCGGGTGGTAGATCTCGATCCAGGGCGCATATCGCGAGCCGGGCGTGTGCCGCTCCAACAGATCATTGGAGACCTGGTGGTTGAACCAGACCATCGGCAGCAGCGCCCCGAAGCCGGCGGCGAACGACGTCGCGGTCGCCGCCTGGAAGAACGAGCAGTGGGCATGGGTGGCGGGGTCCACGGGCGCGTCGGGCACCAGCGCCGGGGCGCCCAGCTCCACGGCGAGATTCCCGTATGCCTCGCGCAGCTTGTCACGCGCCTCGAGCGTCCCGGTGATCGACCGCCCGAGCAGCGAGGTGTACTCGTCGCTGCGGGCGGCCGCGGCCGCCCGCGCCAGGCCCCGGGTGTAGGAGGGCAGCAGGTATCCGGTGTCCTGCTCGACGAAATGGGCCAGCGACTCACCGGGCAGCGACCCGTCCCGCAGGCCGGACCAGAACGGATGCGCCGTGACCTTGTCCAGGATCGGCGCGGCGAGCTCCTTGAGCTCCTCTTGCAGCATGGGCCCTTGCCCCTCTCAGATGTCGAGTCGTACGCGGTAGTGCCGCAGCCACGCGTCCAGTTGGAGCACCATCTCCACGTTCCTCCGCTCGCCCCAGCCGTCGACCGCGATCGGCCGGTCCTCCTTGGCGAGCTCGGCGCAGGCCGGGCTGTCAAGGAGCGGACGCACCGGGCTGGACGGGTCTGCGACGACGGCGTTGAAGCGGTCTCGCAACACCTCGCCGTAGCGCGGGTCCTGAGTGATCGGGAAGGGGCTCTTGCGGCGCTGGGTCACCGATGCGGGCAGCAGATCGGCGACCGCCGAACGCAGCACGCTCTTCTCCCGGCCGTCGGCCGTCTTCATCCCCCACGGGATGTTGTAGACGTACTCCACCAGCCGGTGGTCGCAGTACGGCACCCGCAGCTCCAGGCCCACGGCCATACTGAGGCGGTCGTCGCGGGAGAGCAGCAGCGGCAGCCAGCGCGAGAGATGGGCATGGCCGACGACCCGCATGGTGTGTTCCTGGTCGGACTCGCCCGGCACCCGCGGGACTTCGGCGACCGTCTCGGCGTACCGCTGGGCCGAGTATCCGGGCACGTCGATCTTCTTGAGGAAGCCGGGGTCGAGCAGACCCGTGCTCATGCCGTGCGGGGCGACCCGCAGCCCCATGGTGACCCAGGGGAAGTTGGCGGTGTCCACCAGCGTCGGATCGCGGAACGACTGGTAGCCGCCGAAGAGTTCATCGGCGACCTCGCCCATCAGAGCGACCGTGGAGCGCTGGCGCACCGAACGCAGCAGCAGATACAGCGAGCGGTCCATGTCGGGAATCGGGCGCGGCAGATCCTGTGCGCGCAGCGCCGCCGCATCGACCACCGGGTCCGCGAGGTCGGCGGTGCGCAGTACCACCGGCTCATGGTCGGTTCCGACATGGCGGGCGACCTCGGCGGCGTACGGAGCGTCCGGGTCCTCGTGCCAGAAGTCCTTGCGGAACCGTTCGGTGTGCCCCTCGAAGTCGACGGCGAAGGTTTTGGGCCGTCGGCCGTCCGTGACGGACCTGGCGGCGAACGCGGCGATCGCGCTGGAGTCGACGCCGCCCGAGAGCAGCGTGCACAGCGGGACATCGGAGACGAGATGGCTGGAGACGGCCTCCTGGAGCAGGCCCCGCACCGTGTCCACCGTGGTCGGGAGATCGTCCGGGTGCTCGTGGTTCGGCAGCGTCCAGTACCGGGTCTCGGTGACCGAGCCGTCCCGTACCACCGTCACATGGCCTGCCGGGACTTCGCGCATCCCGCGGTAGACGGCATGGCCCGGGGTGGCGATGTACGCGAGCAGCTCCGCCAGGCCCTCCGTGTCGACGGCGCACTCGATCGACGGATGGGCGAGCAGTGCCTTCGGCTCGGAGCCGAAGACGAGGCCCCGGCCGGCCCTGGCGTAGTACAGCGGCTTGATGCCGAGCCGGTCCCGGAACATCACCAGCTTCCCGGCGCGCGGGTCCCAGACGGCGAAGGCGAACATGCCCTCCAGCCGCTCCGCGCACCGCTCGCCCCACTCCAGATAGGCGCGCAGCACCACTTCGGTGTCCCCGGCCGTACGGAAGCGGTGGCCGAGCGACTCCAACTGGGCCCGCACCTGGCGGAAGTTGTAGATCTCGCCGTTGTGCACCAGGACCGCGAGGGTGCGGCCGTCCTCCTCGGCGACCATCGGCTGCGGGCTGCCGTCCACGTCGATGACGGCGAGCCTGCGATGGCCGAGAGCGGCACGCTCATCGGTCCACACGGCCTCGTCGTCGGGCCCGCGGTTGGCGAGGGTTCCCACCATGGTGCGTACCGTCGAGGCCTCCTCCTTGAGCCCGCGCTCGAAGTCGACCCAGCCCGCTATGCCGCACATGCGACCACCCTCGACTCGATCTCGGCGACCAGTTCGGCCGGGGACGGCAGACTCAGCATCTGCTCGCGCAGTTTGTTCGCGGCGGCGCGGTACGCATCGCCGGTGAGCAGCTTGTCCGCCTCGGCACGCAGCCGCTCCGGTGTCGCCTCGTCGCGGGTGAGCACCTCGCCGGCGCCGGTGGCCAGCACCCGGCCCGAATGGCCGAGATGGTCGGGGAGCTGGGGTACGAGCAGCAGCGGAATGCCGGCCCGCAGCGAGGTCAGCACCGTGCCCGCGCCGCCGTGCGCGACGACCAGATCGGCGTCGTCGACCAGCAGATGCAGCGGAGTGTCCTCGACGACACGTACATGCCCCGCGGCCTCGCCCGGCACCTCGCCGAGCAGCGCACGCTGCCCGGCGGTGACCGCGAGGACGACCTCGGTCCCGGGCCCTGCCAGGGCGGCGGCGACCTGTCCGGCCAGGAATCGCTCCGGGGCCAGCCGCGCCATCGTGTGACCCCAGGTCACCACCACGCGGCGCCTGGTGGTCCCCGGCGGGCCGAGCGGGGGACGAAGCGGCCCGCCGGGGCCGTTGAAGGGGACGTACCGCATGGCCAGACGCGGATGGTCGACCGGAACCTGGAAGTCGTCCGGGCACGGGTCGACGGTCAGCAGGCCGAAGGGGTCGAAGTCGCCGACGCCGTTGCGTTCGGCGAGCGGGGCAAGCACCTGCGGCAGCAGGCCGCGGGCCCGCGCCATCAGATCGGTGCCGTACAACAGCCGCACGGCGGGGATGCCGGCCGCCGCTGCCGCCAACGGCCCGGCCAGCGCGGTCGGTTCGAAGACCACCGCGTCCGCATGCCAGTCGCGGGCCAGCGCCGCCAGATCGTCCGTCATGGAGTCGGCGTGCGCGTAGAACATCTGCATCGCGCGCGGACCCTTGCCGCTGCGCGGGGCCTGCCCGCCGCCGTCCGCCGGGTCGTTCGCGGTGGGGAGAACGTAACCGCGCACCATCCCCACGGCGTCGACATCCCTGCCGACGGACGCGGCGGGCAGACCGGTCCTCGCCGTCTCCTCGCGCAGGGCCGGCTGGCTCGCGACCAGCACGTCATGACCCGCGGCCCGGAAAGCCCATGCCAAAGGCACCACCGCATAAAGATGCGAAGGCCAGGCCCAGGTCGTGAACAGTACGCGCATGGCTCGCCCCAACCCCTCTCAGTGCCGACTGCGTCCCCGCCCGTGACACAGGGCCAGGTCCGCGATGCGCCGACGGTGACGCAGCGGCCTATCGGTCCGGTCGCAGCCCGCTCGAAGCAGGCCGGACCGGCCGACGCCAATGCCCTCAGACGACCTGGAAGTTCGCCATCATTGCCATGTCCTCGTGCTCCAGGTTGTGGCAGTGGAACATGTACCGGCCGCGGTGGCCCGAGAAGCGGGCCAGCACATCGACCACCTCGAAGGGCCGTACATCGACGGTGTCCTTCCAGCCCGCGTCCGTGTCCAGCGCAGCCCTGCCGCTGCGCGCCACCACCTGGAAGTGGGCCAGGTGCAGATGCACGGGGTGATGGAAGTCGCTGGTGAAGCGCCACCGTTCCACGGTTCCGAGCCGCGGCCGGGCAGCGAACTCGGCGGAGCGGAAAGGCTTTCCGTTGACCGTCCAGACCTTCGTGCCGTCCGAGGTGCTCGTCTGACGGAAGTTGAACTGCCGCTCGGCCACGGCCGAGGCGGCACGCAGCGGCTCGACGTCGGCGAGCCTGGCAGGCACCCTGCTGTCGTCCTTGGCACGCCGGGTGACCCTGAACCGCATCACCCGCCGGGTGCCGTCCTCGCCGAGCGTATTGACCAGCGTGACCGTGGACCCCACCGGATACGCCGAGAAGTCGACCACCACATCGAAGCGTTCGGCGGGCGCGATAGGCAGCTCCTTGTGCGAGCGCGGCGCGGCCAGCAGCCCGGCATCACTGCCCACCTGCACGAAGGGGGCGCCCTCACGCGGACCGGGCTCCAGCGCGAGGCGGTAGCGGCGGGCGTTGGAGGCGTTGAGCAGCCGGAAGCGGTAGCGGGCGGCATCCACCTCGAGCTCGGGCCACGGAGCACCATTGACCAGCACCACATCGCCCATGACGCCCTCCATATAGGCGTCCTCGACGCCCGGGACGCCGGTCAGCGAGGGATCGACGGACGGATAGCGCAGCGCGCCGTCCTCCTCGAACGCGCGGTCACAGATCATCAGCGGGATGTCCCGCTCGGCCGCCGGCAGGTGCAGCGCCTCCTCCTCGTCGTCGCGCACAAGGAACATCCCGGCGAGCCCGCGCCACACCTGAGGGGCGCTGAAGTCCATCCGGTGGTCGTGGTACCAGAGCGTCGCGGCCGGCTGATCGAGGGGATACGTGTAGTCCTTGGCGCCCTGCGACAGCTTCCAGTCGGCCGGCGCGACCTGCATCGCCCCGCCGTGACCGGCCCCATGGCCACCCTTGCCGTGCGTCGCGGGATCGTGCCGGTACCCCTTCGGCACCACGAGATCTGTCGGATAGCCGTCCGACTCGGGGGCCTGGATCCCGCCGTGCAGATGCGTCGACGTCGGTACGGGCAGCTCATTGCGCACCCGCACGACGATCTGACGCCCCGACCGGCCCACGAGCGTGGTGCCGGGGAAGCTTCCGTCGTACCCCCACACCCGCGTTTTCCGACCCGGCAGGATCTCCATGTCGGCGACGCGCTGCACCAGTTCGTAGTGGTCCACACCGCCCGTCGTACGCACCGGCACGGCCGTCCTCGGCGCCGGCAGCGGCACACGGAACGGCTCCGGCAGCCGGCCGCCGCTGGAGAGCAGCTCGCCGGAGACCTCCCGGGTCATGCTGCCGCACCCGGCGACTCCGGCCGCGGCGGCCACACCCGCGGCGCCGGCCACCCCGAGCAGCCGCCGGCGGGACAGTTCGGACCGGCTGCGCCCCGCGCTCACCGGCGGCCGCCGCGGTACGCGAAGGCCCAGTAGGTGAGCGCGGTCGCACCGGCGACCAGCGCGACCCCGAGCGGTATGTGCAGACCCAACGCCCTCGAGTAGCCCGAGCCCGTCTGTGTCTGTACGAGGAAGGCGACCACCACCGCCAGCGCGATCGGCCAGGCCGGCCCGCGTCCCGGCCGCCACAGGAGCACGGTGTTGATGACCAGAAGCCAGCTCAGGAAGCTGATGGTGTGGGCGTTGATCTCGTGCAGGTCCAGCAGATCCACATCGCCCGTGATGAACATCCCGGCGAGCACCGGCTGCACCAGGGTCAGCAACAGGAACGCGGTGATCACGCAGCGCAGCACGATCAGTGGCCACCGCCGGACCTTCCGCACCGCCGGTGTCCCACCCGCCCGCCGCCGAGGGGATGAACGCGCCGCCGCGCCAGGGTCTAAGGAGTCCGCAGGGCGGACGTCCGGTGTCTGGCTCATGGGGAACTCCTCCAATGTCGTCGACATCCTCGACGGTGACAGGGGCGACTCGAGTGGGACTTGAGCGGGACGAGGGCCGGACCGGTCCTCGATCCGCCGTCGAGCGGCGGCGGAGAACGTAATGCAGCATCCCTACGCCTTGGAGGCTGACCGATGGCCGAGACTCCCCTCTTCCGCGTGATCCTGCGGATGGAAATCCAGTCCGGAACCCAGGACGAGTTCGAAAGGACATGGTGGGAGGTGGGATCGGCGATCTCCCGGCAGCCCGCCAACCGCGGCCAGACGCTGACGCGTGCGACGGAGGGCGATTCCCCTGTCTACTACGTGATCACCGACTGGACCGACGAGGCGGCGTTCCGGGCCTTCGAACTCAGCCAGGCCCATGTCGAGCACCGCCGTCGGCTCGGGAAGTACCGCACCAGCGGCGAGATGATCACGACACAGACCGTGCACGACATCCCGCCGGCGCCGCAGCCCGAAGCCGTTCCGGGACCCAGAGCCGTACCCGAGCCCGAAGCGCCGTCCGCCACCGCGGACCGCGCGCCGCTGGCTTTCATCGGCCTCGGCAACATGGGCCGCGGCATGGCTCACTCCCTCATCGACGCCGGCCACCGCCTCACCGTCTACAACCGCACCGCCGCCAAGGCCCGCCCCCTGGTGGACGCAGGCGCCATCGCGGCCGGCAGCCCCGCGGACGCCGTCGCGGGACACTCCGTCGTTCTGCTCAGCCTGAGCGACGAAGCCGCCGTGGACGATGTGCTCTTCGACAAGATCGTGCCGGTGCTCGCGCCGGGCAGCATCGTCATCGACACCTCCACCGTCTCCCCGGCGTACGCGCGCAAGGCGGCAGGCCGCCTTGCCGACGCCGGACTGCGCCGGGTCGAAGCCTGTGTGGTGGGCAACCCCTTCCAGGCCCGGGAGGGCAAGCTCCGTGTCTACACCAGCGGAGCGGAGCGGGACGTCGCAGAGGTCGCGGACGTGCTCGACACCATCGGCGCCGAGGTCCTGCACCTCGGAGCCCCCGGCACCGCCGCCACCCTCAAACTCATCTTCAACCTCCTGCTGGGCGCCCAGGTCGCCTCGCTCTCCGAGGCGGTGGCGTACGGCGTACGGACCGGACTCGACCGCGACCGGCTGCTCTCCGCCATCGCCGAGAGCGGTTTCAGCTCGATCGTCATGCGCTTCCGCGCCGAGCTGATGCGCAAGGGGAGCTATGAACCGGCCTTCTTCCGCTCGACCCTCATGGAGAAGGATCTGCGCCTGGCCATCGACGACGCCACCGGGGCGGGAGTCGAACTCCCCGTCCTGGACACGGTCCGGGCCGGCTTCGCCGCCGTGGTCGCTGCGGGCGACGGTGACAAGGACGCCTCCGTCCTGATCGAGCACACGACCGCGGCGGCCTCCTCCTCCCAGGGTGCCGTGTCATGACGCGGCCGCCCGACGCGCGCCACCTCCAGCTCAAGCATCTCGCCGAGGCCGGCGCGGCGGCCGGCGGCAGCCTCTCGCTTCCGGACGACGACATCGAGCGGCTGCTGGGGCTGGTCTTCGAATGGTTCCGCTCCTGCTTCAGCCCCGAGCGTGCCCACGGCCGGTCCGGCATCTTCCGCTACGCGGTCAACACCCCCCTGGGCGTACGGCACTGGTACATCGTCGTCGACAGCGACCCGGGCACCTGCACCGCCACCACCTCCGTCGACCGCCCGGCGGACGCCACCATCGGTGTGGACCTCGGCGATCTCGTCGCCCTCGCCGTCGGCGAACTCAAGGGCACCGACGCGTTCGTCAACGGACGTCTGAAGATCTCCGGCGATGTCTTCTTCGCCATGAACTGGATCGAGTGGTTCGGCTCCCGCAGCACACCACCCAAGGACGACTGACGGTGTTTAGCTGCCTTTGAGCCCTCCTGCAGTCGTGGCGCGCAGTCTGCCGGGAACGACCGTCCGGCAACTGCGCGCCTCACTTGGAGGTTCCGTGTCCCTTCGTCTGTTCACCTCGGAGTCTGTGACCGAGGGTCATCCCGACAAGATCGCCGACCAGATCAGCGACGCGATCCTCGACGCGCTGCTGACCCAGGACCCGAAGTCGAGGGTCGCCGTCGAGACACTGATCACCACCGGCCAGGTCCATGTGGCCGGCGAGGTCACCACTCAGGGCTACGCCGAGATCCAGAGCCTGGTCAGGGAGACCGTCCTCAAGATCGGCTACGACTCGTCCGCCAAGGGCTTCGACGGCGCGTCCTGCGGTGTCTCGGTCTCCATCGGCGCGCAGTCGCCGGACATCGCGCAGGGCGTCGACACCGCGTACGAGGAGCGCGTCGAGGGTGCCGCCACAGGTGAGGGTGGGGACGAGCTCGACAAGCAGGGCGCCGGCGACCAGGGCCTGATGTTCGGCTACGCCTGCGACGAGACGCCCGAGCTGATGCCGCTCCCCATCACCCTCGCCCACCGGCTCTCCGCACGGCTCACCGAGGTCCGCAAGAACGGGACCATCCCGTATCTGCGACCGGACGGCAAGACACAGGTCACCATCGCGTACGACGGGGCCCAGGCGATCCGGCTGGACACTGTCGTCGTCTCCTCGCAGCACGCTCCCGGCATCGACCTGGACTCGCTCCTCATCCCCGACATCCGCGACTGTGTGGTGCAGCCCGTGCTGCACGAACTCGCCGAAGAGGGCGTGCGGTTGCAGACCGATGGCTACCGGCTGCTGGTCAACCCGACCGGGCGGTTCGAGATCGGTGGCCCGATGGGCGACGCGGGTCTGACCGGCCGGAAGATCATCATCGACACGTACGGCGGCATGGCCCGGCACGGCGGCGGCGCGTTCTCGGGCAAGGACCCGTCGAAGGTGGACCGCTCGGCCGCGTACGCGATGCGCTGGGTCGCCAAGAACGTGGTGGCCGCCGGCCTCGCGGCACGCTGCGAGGTCCAGGTCGCGTACGCCATCGGCAAGGCCGAGCCGGTCGGACTCTTCGTCGAGACCTTCGGCACCGAGACCGTACCCGTGCCGCGCATCCAGGCCGCCATCGACCAGGTTTTCGACCTGCGCCCGGCCGCCATCATCCGTGACCTCGACCTGCTGCGGCCCATCTACGCACAGACCGCCGCGTACGGGCACTTCGGCCGGAACCTCCCCGACTTCACCTGGGAGGCCACCGACCGCGCCGAGAAGCTCCGCCAGGCAGCCATCGCCGACTGACCGTCCGAACGGACCGGCCGACGGAACAACGCAACTTCCACCGTAGAACCAAGGAGCAGTGACCGTGCGCATAGCCGTAACTGGTTCGATCGCAACGGACCACCTCATGGTCTTCCCCGGCCGGTTCACCGAGCAGCTCATCGCCGGCAGCCTCGACAAGGTCTCGCTCTCCTTTCTCGTCGAGGAGCTCGAGATCCGGCGCGGCGGCGTCGCAGCGAACATAGCCTTCGGCCTCGGCCGCCTGGGTCTTGGCCCGCACCTCGTCGGAGCGGTGGGCACGGACTTCGCCGACTACCAGGTCTGGCTCAAGGAGAACGGCGTCGACACCGAGTCGGTGCACATCAGCGAGTCGCTGCACACCGCGCGCTTCGTGTGCACCACCGACGCGGACCACAACCAGATCGGCTCCTTCTACGCCGGAGCCATGAGCGAAGCACGCACCATCGAACTGCGGCCGCTGCACGAGCGGGTCGGCGGCCTCGACCTGGTGGTGATCTCGCCCAACGATCCCGCGGCCATGGTCCGCCACACCCGCGAATGCACGCACCTCGGCCTGCGGTTTGCCGCCGACCCCTCGCAGCAGCTCGCGTTCATGCAACGCGACGACGTGCGCGAACTGCTCGCGGGACCCACCTATCTGTTCACCAATGAGTACGAGAGTGTGCTCATCCAGGAGAAGACCGGCTGGACCGAACAGCAGATCCTGGGCCGGGTGGGCACCTGGGTGACCACCCGGGGCGCGGACGGCGCACGCGTGGAAACAGCCGGGCGGCGGCCCATCGACGTACCGTCGGTCCCGCCGGTGGGCACGCCCGAACCGACCGGTGCCGGAGACGCCTTCCGGGCCGGCTTCCTCGCCGCCACTGCGTGGGGCCTCGGCCTGGAACGCGCAACGCAGTTGGGCAGCGCACTGGCCACCACCGTGCTGGAGACCACGGGCACGCAGCCGGACGAGCTGAACGGCGCCGGCCTGCTGGCCCGGGTACGCGGCACGTACGGCGCGGTGGCCGCCGCCGAACTGTCGGCGTATGTCACTCCGCACATGGCGGCAGCGGGATGAGCGCGGCCCGGATCGACGCCCTGCGTGAGGCGCTTGCCACGCGTGTGGTGGTGGCTGATGGTGCGATGGGCACGATGTTGCAGGCGCAGGATCCGACGCTTGAGGATTTTGAGAATCTCGAGGGGTGTAACGAGGTCCTCAATGTGACGCGTCCGGACATTGTGCGGTCGGTGCATGAGGAGTACTTCGCGGTCGGGGTGGACTGCGTGGAGACGAACACGTTCGGCGCAAATTTTGCTGCGTTGGCGGAGTACGACATTCCCGGGCGGGTTTTCGAGCTGTCGGAGTCGGGGGCGCGGATCGCGCGTGAGGTGGCGGACGAGTTCACGGTGTCGAGTGGGCGGCAGCGGTGGGTGCTGGGTTCGATGGGGCCGGGTACGAAGCTGCCGACGCTGGGTCATGCGCCGTATGTGAAGCTGCGGGACGCCTACCAGCAGAACGCGGAGGGCATGATCGCCGGTGGTGCGGATGCGCTGCTGGTGGAGACGACGCAGGATCTGCTGCAGACGAAGGCTGCGATTCTCGGTGCCCGGCGGGCTCTGGAGGCGACCGGCACGAACCTTCCGGTCATCTGCTCGGTGACGGTGGAGACGACCGGGACGATGCTGCTGGGTTCGGAGATCGGTGCGGCGCTGACGGCGCTGGAGCCGCTGGGTATCGACATGATCGGGTTGAACTGCGCGACGGGTCCGGCGGAGATGAGTGAGCATCTGCGTTATCTGGCCCGGCACTCGCGGATCCCGCTGTCGTGCATGCCCAATGCGGGTCTGCCGGTGCTGGGCAGGAACGGTGCGCACTATCCGCTGTCGGCGGGTGAGCTGGCGGATGCGCAGGAGACGTTCGTACGCGAATACGGGCTGTCGCTGGTGGGTGGGTGCTGCGGTACGACGCCGGAGCATTTGCGTCAGGTTGTGGAGCGGGTGCGGGATCTGGTGCCCACGCGGCGTGAGCCGCGTCCGGAGCCGGGTGCCGCGTCGTTGTATCAGACGGTGCCGTTCCGTCAGGACACGGCGTATATGGCGATCGGTGAGCGGACGAACGCCAACGGCAGCAAGAAGTTCCGTGAGGCGATGCTGGAGGGCCGCTGGGACGACTGTGTCGAGATCGCGCGGGATCAGATCCGTGAGGGTGCGCACATGCTGGATCTGTGTGTGGACTATGTCGGGCGTGATGGTGTGGCGGACATGGAGGAGCTGGCGGGCCGGTTCGCGACCGCGTCCACGCTGCCGGTCGTGCTGGACTCGACGGAACTGGATGTGCTGCGGGCGGGGTTGGAGAAGCTGGGTGGCCGTGCGGTCATCAACTCCGTCAACTATGAGGACGGTGACGGGCCCGAGTCGCGGTTCGCGAGGGTCACCGCGCTGGCCCGGGAGCATGGTGCCGCGTTGATCGCGCTGACCATCGATGAGGAGGGCCAGGCCCGTACGGTCGAGCACAAGGTCCAGGTCGCGGAGCGGCTCATTGAGGATCTGACCGGTAACTGGGGTGTGCTGGAGTCGGACATTCTCATCGACACGTTGACGTTCACGATCTGCACGGGTCAGGAGGAGTCCCGTAAGGACGGCATTGCCACGATCGGGGCCATTGGTGAGCTGAAGCGGCGTCATCCCGAGGTGCAGACGACGCTGGGTCTGTCGAATATTTCGTTCGGGCTGAATCCGGCGGCCCGTGTGGTGCTGAACTCGGTGTTCCTGGACGAGTGTGTGAAGGCGGGTCTGGATTCGGCGATCGTGCATGCGTCGAAGATCCTGCCGATCGCCCGGCTGAAGGAGGAGGAGGTCCAGGTCGCGCTGGATCTGATCTACGACCGGCGTGCCGAGGGCTATGACCCCCTGCAGAGGCTCATGGAGCTGTTCGAGGGCGTCAATATGAAGTCGATGAAGGCGGGCAAGGCCGAGGAGCTGCTTGCGCTGCCGCTGGAGGAGCGGCTCAAGCGCCGCATCATCGATGGTGAGAAGAACGGCCTGGAGGCGGACCTGGATGAGGCGCTGGTCACGCGTCCGGCGCTGGAGATCGTCAACGACACGCTGCTGGACGGCATGAAGGTGGTCGGTGAGCTGTTCGGCTCGGGTCAGATGCAGCTGCCGTTCGTGTTGCAGTCGGCCGAGGTGATGAAGAACGCGGTGGCGTATCTCGAGCCGCACATGGAGAAGTCGGACGCGGACGGCAAGGGCACGATCGTGCTGGCCACGGTCCGCGGGGACGTCCATGACATCGGCAAGAACCTCGTCGACATCATCCTGTCCAACAACGGCTACAACGTGGTCAACCTGGGGATCAAGCAGCCGGTCTCGGCGATCCTGGAGGCCGCGGAGGAGCACCGGGCCGATGTGATCGGCATGTCGGGGCTGCTGGTGAAGTCCACGGTGATCATGAAGGAGAACCTGCAGGAACTCAACCAGCGCAAGCTGGCTGCCGACTACCCCGTCATCCTCGGCGGCGCCGCCCTGACCCGCGCCTATGTCGAACAGGATCTGCACGAGATCTACGAGGGCGAAGTCCGCTACGCGCGTGATGCGTTCGAGGGGCTGCGGCTGATGGACGCCCTCATCGGCATCAAGCGCGGCATCCCCGGGGCCGTCCTGCCCGAACTCAAGCAGCGCCGGGTGCGGGCCACCACGAACGCGGTGATCGAGGAACGCCCCGAGGAGGGTGCGGTCCGCTCCGATGTGGCCGTCGACAACCCGGTCCCCGCCCCGCCGTTCTGGGGCACGCGGGTGATCAAGGGCATCCAGCTGAAGGAGTACGCGTCCTGGCTGGACGAAGGCGCGCTGTTCAAGGGCCAGTGGGGGCTGAAGCAGGCCCGTACCGGCGATGGCCCGACCTACGACGAGCTGGTGGAGTCCGAGGGCCGGCCGCGGCTGCGGGGCTGGCTGGACCAGCTGCACACCCGCAACCTGCTGGAGGCGGCCGTGGTCTACGGCTACTTCCCCTGCGTGTCCAAGGGCGATGATCTGATCCTGCTGAACGAGGACGGTTCCGAGCGGACCCGGTTCTCCTTCCCGCGTCAGCGCCGTGGCCGCCGGCTGTGTCTGGCGGACTTCTTCCGTCCCGAGGAGTCCGGCGAGAGGGACGTGGTGGGTCTGCAGGTCGTCACCGTCGGCTCCAGGATCGGTGAGGCGACCGCCGAACTCTTCGCGTCCGACTCCTACCGTGACTACCTCGAACTGCACGGCCTGTCCGTGCAGCTGGCCGAGGCACTGGCCGAATACTGGCACGCCCGGGTCCGTGCGGAGCTCGGTTTCGCCGGCGAGGACCCCGCCGATGTGGAAGACATGTTCGCGCTGAAGTACCGGGGCGCCCGTTTCTCGCTCGGCTACGGCGCCTGCCCGGATCTGGAGGACCGCGCGAAGATCGCGACCCTGCTGGAGCCCGAGCGGATCGGTGTCCAGCTGTCCGAGGAATTCCAGCTCCACCCGGAACAGTCCACCGACGCCATCGTCATCCACCACCCCGAAGCCAAGTACTTCAACACGGGAGGGTCTCGATGGTGACGACTCTGCGGGACGTTCTCGCGGCGGGGGAGCGTTCGTACTCCTTCGAGTTCTTTCCGCCCAAGACCGACGTGGGTGAAGAACGGCTCTGGGACGCCATCCGCCGGATCGAGTCCCTGTCGCCCGCCTTCGTCTCGGTGACGTACGGCGCAGGCGGTTCGTCCCGGGACCGTACCGTCGCGGTGACCAAGAAGATCGCCACCCTGACGACCCTTCGCCCGGTGGCCCATCTCACCGCCGTGGGCCACTCGGTGGCCGAACTGCGGCACATCATCGGCCAGTACGCGGACGCGGGCATTCGCGACGTCCTCGCGCTGCGCGGCGACCCGCCGGGTGACCCGAAGGGCACCTGGGTCTCCCATCCCCAGGGGCTTACGTACGCAAGGGAACTGGTCGAACTGGTCCGTGAGTTGGGTGACTTCAGCGTGGGAGTGGCGGCGTTCCCGGAGCGTCATCCCCGGTCGCCGGACTGGGACACCGACATCCGGCACTTCGCGGCCAAGTGCCGTGCGGGCGCCGACTACGCCATCACCCAGATGTTCTTCGACGTCGAGTACTACCTGAGGCTGCGCGACCGGGCGGCGGCTGCGGGATGTGACACCCCGATCATTCCCGAGATCATGCCGGCGACCGACTACCGGCAGATCCGCCGCTTCGCCGAACTCAGCGACGCGGCCTTCCCGGAGGAGCTCGCCGGACGACTTCATGCCGCCCGGGACAACCCGGAGGAAGCTCATCGGATCGGTGTCGACCACGCGATCGCGATGGCGGAGCGCCTGCTCGACGAAGGCGCTCCGGGCCTGCACTACATCACCCTGAACCGATCGCCTGCGACGGTGGAGATACACCGGGGCGTCAGGAAGACGAGGAGTACCCATGCCCTCTCAGTCCGCCACTGACTTCAAGGTGGCCGACCTTTCCCTCGCGGAGTTCGGTCGCAAGGAGATCACTCTTGCCGAGCATGAGATGCCCGGTCTGATGTCGATCCGTAGGGAGTACGCCGCCGCTCAGCCGTTGGCGGGTGCCCGGATCACGGGTTCGCTGCATATGACGGTGCAGACGGCCGTGCTGATCGAGACTCTGGTCGCGCTGGGCGCCGAGGTGCGCTGGGCGTCGTGCAACATCTTCTCCACCCAGGACCACGCGGCCGCGGCGATCGCGGTCGGGCCGGCCGGCACGCCTCAGGCTCCGGCCGGTGTTCCGGTGTTCGCGTGGAAGGGGGAGACGCTTCAGGAGTACTGGTGGTGCACGGAGCAGGCGCTGACCTGGCCCAACACGCCCACCGGCGGCCCGAACATGATCCTGGACGACGGCGGGGATGCCACCTTGCTGGTCCACAAGGGTGTGGAGTTCGAGAAGGCCAGCTCGGCCCCGGACCCCTCGACGGCGGACAGTGAGGAGTACGGGCACATCCTGACGCTGCTCAACCGCACCCTGGCCGAGGCGCCGCAGAAGTGGACGCAGCTTGCCTCGGAGATCCGTGGTGTGACGGAGGAGACCACGACCGGTGTGCACCGGCTGTACGAGATGCACCGGGACGGCACGCTGCTGTTCCCGGCGATCAACGTGAACGACGCCGTGACCAAGTCGAAGTTCGACAACAAGTACGGCTGCCGGCACTCGCTGATCGACGGTATCAACCGGGCCACCGATGTCCTGATCGGCGGCAAGACGGCGGTCGTGTGCGGCTACGGCGATGTGGGCAAGGGCTGCGCGGAGTCGCTGCGCGGTCAGGGTGCCCGGGTGATCGTGACGGAGATCGACCCGATCTGTGCGCTGCAGGCGGCGATGGACGGCTACCAGGTGACTACGCTGGAGGAGGTGGTGGAGACGGCGGACATCTTCATCACCACGACCGGTAACAAGGACATCATCCTGGCTTCGGACATGGCCAGGATGAAGCACCAGGCGATCGTGGGGAACATCGGTCACTTCGACAACGAGCTCGACATGGCCGGCCTGGCCGCCGTCCCCGGTGTCGTGAAGGACGAGGTCAAGCCGCAGGTGCACACCTGGACCTTCCCGGACGGCAAGGTCCTGATCGTGCTGTCGGAGGGCCGGCTGCTGAACCTGGGCAACGCGACGGGTCATCCCTCGTTCGTGATGTCGAACAGCTTCGCGGACCAGACGCTGGCCCAGATCGAGCTGTTCACCAAGCCCGAGGAGTACCCGACCGACGTGTATGTGCTGCCCAAGCACCTGGACGAGAGGGTCGCCCGGCTCCACCTGGACGCGCTCGGCGTGAAGCTGACCACGCTCCGCCCCGAGCAGGCCGCCTACATCGGCGTCGAGGTCGAGGGCCCGTACAAGCCCGACCACTACCGCTACTGATCGACTACGGAGGCTGATCCACCCCGAAGACCAGGCCCCCGCCCATCCCCCGGGTGGGGGCCTGATCTTTTCCCGCTTACCCGCTTACCCGCTTACCCGCTTTCCCGCGCCCCGCCCATGCCCTCACTGGCCGTCAGCACCGGCCGTCAGCGCATCGACGCGACGGCCCACTCCGAGGCCACTGCCACTGCGACGCCGACCCCCAGCACCGCCGTGGCCACGCGCGTACGTCCCTGTCGGCTGAGCACGAGCGCGCTGCCCGAGAGGATCAGCGCGATGCCGTAGAAGCCCATGGTCAGCACCGAGTGCGTGCTGCCGAGCCGCAGCACCAGGGTGGCGCCCACAGCGATCATGATGACCGCGGAGAGAGCTATCCGTATGCGGCGTGCCTGACGTGGTGTGAGCCCCTGCCGCTCCGGGCTCGAATTGGCTTCTGACATGCCCGAAGACTAGCCGTCGCGTCTCCGCGGGGGCCGCACCGGGCCGACTTGTGATCCGCTCAGGTCACGCACCGCGCGCACTGCCGACCTCGGCCGCCCACAGCGGCGCGATGCCGGTGAGTTGGCAGGCCATCAGATAGAGGGGGATCGGCGGGGTGTAGGGGCTGGTGCCGTCGGGCCGGCGGATCAGTCGCGGTTTCGTCGCCGGTACATAGGCACCGCGGGCGTAGTGCGAGGGCAGCGGCCAGGTCAGCTCGAGGTCCGAGCCGGCGGGCACGATCCACCACCACCAGTCATTGTCCGCGAATACACAGCCGTTCCGCGGCAGACGCCCAAGGAGCCGGAATCCGTACCGGGCGGGCACGCCCACGGCGTCGCAGCCCAGCGTGGCCTGCAGCGCGGGCGGCAGAATCAGCCTGGTCATCCGGCGCTCGCCGGCACGTCGGCCGCCCCGCGAGAGGAAGACGGCCAGGTTCTTCATCGTGGACTCTCCGACCAGTACGGCACTTCCGTTCCGTACGGCAGTTCGTCCTCGTGCGGCAGTTCGGCCCACACCATGCGGCCCGGGCCGAGGTGCGACTCGTGCGAACCCCAGGCGCTGCTCAGGGATTCGACCAGCAGCAGCCCGCGTCCGCGTTCCTCGTCGATGGCGCGGCACACATGCGGGCCGGTGGGTGCGGAACCCTGGTCGTGCACGCTGATGCGCAAGCGCTCAATGCCGTTGAGCAGTTCGCAGGCGACCAGATGACCGGCGGTGTGCACGACCGCGTTGGTGACCAGTTCGGAGATGACCAGCATCGCCGTTTCGTGGATATCGCCGCCTATGCCCCAGTGGTGCAGCCGCTGGCGGGCGAGCTTTCTGGCACTGGCGACAAATTCGACGCGCGCCGGTAGCTCGAAGCCGTACCGGTGATGAGGAGCCCCCAAGCACGGGTTTAGGTGCCATGGAGTGAGCGCGTCACGGTTCACACGGCCACTCTCTCCCTGCAGGACGCACATTGGCAAGACCCACTCTGAAAATTGCAGAGTGGGCATATTCATCACTGCGGGGGCGTGGCAGACTGCTCGCAACAGCACAGGGGGAGGTCTGGGAGTGAGCGAACCGCGGTCCGCCCCAACCGTGGGTCAGGTCGTTCTCGGTAAGCGCTTGCAGGATCTGCGGGAGCGGGCCGGTCTCAGGCGTGAAGAGGCCGCCAAGGTGCTGCGTGTCGCCGCGGGCACGATCCGCAGGATGGAGACGGCCGAGGTCGCGCTGAAAATCCCTTATGTCCAGCTTCTGTTGAGCGCATACGGGATCACGGACGACGAGGCGCGCGGCTTTATCGAGCTGGCCGAAGAGGCCAATAGGCCGGGCTGGTGGCAGCGCTTCCATGACGTACTGCCGGGCTGGTTCAGCATGTACGTCAGCCTGGAGGGCGCGGCCAGCCTCATCCGCGCGTACGAACCGCACTTTGTGCCCGGTCTGCTGCAGACGGAGGACTACGCCCGGGCGATCATGCTCGGCGGAGCCGTCGGGCGGACCGATCCGGCGGACATCGAGCGCCATGTGGCGCTGCGGATGGAACGCCAGTCCCTGCTCACCGGACCAGGCGCCCCCAGACTCTGGGTGATCATGGACGAGACGGTGTTCCGCAGGCCCGTCGGCGGTCCCGGCGTCATGCGGGCGCAGATCGACCGGTTGCTCGAAGGTGCCGAACTGCCCCATGTCACTCTGCAGATAGCGGAGTTCGCGACCGGACACCACCCCGGCACCTATGGGCCGTTCGTCCTCTTCCGGTTCGCCGTCCCCGAGCTCCCGGACATGGTCTACAGCGAGTATCTGACCGGCGCCGTCTATCTGGACGCGCGCCCCGAGGTCGCATCGCATCTTGAGGTCCTGGACCGCATGGCTGCGCAGGCCGCGACTGCACAACGTACGAAGGAGATCCTCAGGGATCTCCGCGAGGAGCTGTGAATGGATCGCATATACAACGGCATGCCCGCGGCCGAGCTGGGTGCCGAGGGCTGGCACAAGCCGTGGAGCGGCGGCAATGGCGGCAACTGCTTCGAGACCATGAAGCTCGCCGACGGCAGGGTCGCGGTGCGTCAGTCCGCCGACCCCGACGGCCCCGCGCTGATCTACACCTCCGGCGAGATCGCCGCGTTCATTCAGGGGGCCAAGTCGGGGAAGGCGGACTTTCTTCTCACCTGATTCCTCGGCCGCCGCTCATCGGCCGGGACACGGGGAGCGATGTGCGGGCGTCGCCCGCAAGGCCTGGTCAGCCCGCCGCGGCTCCCTTCGCCGCTTCCGGCGGGAGCAGCGTCGTGAGGAACGACTTCGGCGCCGAGACATTCCCGGCCGAGTCGAGCGTCCGGTACTCGATCGTGTGCGTTCCGTAGTCGGGAGCGGCCTCGTCCCACGGCACCGCGCGCGTCCTTCCGAGCTTGCCGTAGACCAGACCGTCGATGGCAGTGCCGCTCGGGGTGAAGAGGAAGGGCGCGTCGGCGTCGGTCGGCCAGCCGTAGTACGTCTGCCAGCCGTCACCGTCGACCCTGAACTGCGTCACCACGGAGCCGGCCCGGTCGTCGCGGGCCGTCAGCTTCATCGTGAAGGGTCCGTCGTAGACGTACTCCACCGGCCTGCCGGGCCGGTGCACCGTACGCAGGGGCTTCGAGAGCGCGTACGCCGCCGTCGCCGGGACCGCGTCCACCGTCCAGGTCAGTGTGGACGGCGTACCGGCGATACGGGCCGTGAGCCGGTGCGTGCCGGGTCGCAGCCGCAGCGCGCCCAGGTCGAGATCGCGGTCGTTGCCCGGTCTGGCCAGCGGGCGGCCGTCGAGCGCCCAGCGGACCGTCACAGTCCGGTCGACGGGATGTGTGGTGTCGGCGTACACGACCGACGCCGAGCCCACCGGGGCCGTGGTGTCGGTGTGACCGGTGAAGGCGGCCCCGACGGGCTCGCGCGGGGTGGTGACGGCCGTGTCGACGGTCCAGGCGACGATGCGGGTCAGCGCCGCGGACGCGCGGATCGCCGGGTCGCGCACGAACGGCGTGGGGTCGGTGACCGTGGCCGTCAGCCTGTGCGTGCCGCGGGCCGGGTGGAGCCGCCGTAGATCGAGCGTGCGGGCGTCGCCGGTGGAGCGCAGCGGACGGCCGTCGAGCCGCCATACGACATCGAGCTCTCCGCCGACCGGATGCAGCGTGTCCACCCACACCGTCCGGTCGTCGCCGATCGCGGCAGTGTTCGGTGTGTGTCCCTGGACAAGGTTCACCTTGGCGGAGATCTTCTGCGCCATCACCTCGCGCTCGACCTGGTCGAAGGGGTAGCCGAGGGTCTTCATGATCGAGTGCTTGCTGGGCCGCCAGACGCCCTTGGTGCTGTACATCCCGCCGTCGAACCGTCCGATGACTCCGCCGGACTCGCTCCTCTCGCCCAGCCAGCGCCACCACTTGGCGCGCTGTTGCTTCATCTGCTCCTCCGTGAGCAGGGTGTGGTGGACGGAGGAGGGCTCACCGCCGCTGTACGCACCGCCGGGGACACCGCGCGCGTAGTAGTCGTACTCGTCCTGGAGCTTGCCCAGCGAGTGGCCGATCTCGTGCGGGGTGATCAGCGAGGAGAGCGCGTTGCCGCCGGAGGCCGTGGCGTAGGTGCCGCCGGCGCCGCCGTAGGTGTCGCTGTTGGCGAGGGCCACGATCTGCCGGTTCGCGTTCGCCGAGCCGGGGACGAGGTCGGCGAGCGCCGTCGCAGAACCGCTGTCGACGGTGAGCAGCCGCTGCACACTGTCGGCGTCGCATCCGCCCCAGAAGCCCATGTCCAGGGCCGTGTCGCGGCGCGGTGAGTCCAGACCCGGGTCGCAGTCCACACCCGACTCGGCGGAGGGAACCTCCACCGCCCACACATTGACGTAGGAGCGGTACGAGGCGAACGGCTCGGTGGACCAGAGCACATTGAGGTGCTTCTCGACATCGGCGCGGAACGCCGGCATCTCGTCGGCGGTGTAGCCGTCGCCGAGAACGATGATGTTGAAGCGCTTGTCGGCGGGTCCTGTGGTCTGCACGGGGACGACGGTGGCCTGGGCGGTCACCGGCTCCTCGGCCGCGCCGGACGGGGTTGCCGTGCCCAGGAGGCAGGCGGCGACAAGGGCCCCCACGGTGGCGAGCAGGGTGGCCGCTCTTCGGGGGCGTATACCGGGTGAGGTCATGGGGCCGGAGCGTACGACTCTGCCCAACGGGCCGTAAAGACAGCAGAGTTGGCCATGCGGCCGCAGTGACGACGCAGTGCGATCCGCAGCAACTCGGTGCCGCTGTTGTCCGGGACGCCGGCCTGTTAACTTGGCGCAGGCGCTGAGTGGAAGCGCTTTCTACGCAGTCCGAGCCGACGAGGTGAGCGAGATGCCCAAGCCACGAAGAGGCCGGTCAGCGACAGGATCCGGAAGGTGGCCGATGCGAAATCCAGCCCGTCCGGCGATCGAGGACAAGCGCGGCCCAAGGCCGCGCAAGCCGCTGAAGGTGCCCGGTCACCGTAGAAGAGGGCTCGTCGCGGCAGCGCTCGCAGTGGCCCTGCTGCCCTTGACGCTCGCACCCGCGGGAAGCGCAGGCGCGACCGACACATCCGGTCATGTACTGCCCAGCCTCAAGCGGAACCTGATCGCGTACTACGACTTCGGGCACCCCGTGCACGGCAACCGTGCCTGGGAGCGTGACCGGGGCCGGTCCGGCACCGATATCCAGTTGGTCAACGGCGGTTCACAGATGCGGGTACGGGACCGTGACCGCGGCCGTGTTCTGCAGACCCAGCAGGTCTCACCCCCCACCAAGGGCAACGACGACTGGAAGGCCGGCGTCTACGGCCCGACCGGTGTGTCCACCCTGCACGCCTTCAACGGCGTCCGCGAGACGACCGTCATGGGCTGGTTCAAGATGACCGGCGAGAACCCCAGCCCCAACTCCGGCTCCGACAACCCGGACGACCGGTACGGCGCGATCGGACTGGCAGGCATCCTCAACGGCACCTCGCAGGGCCATGACGTACGAGCCCTCCTCGAACTCATCACGGTCAACGGCGAGATGAAGGTCGTGGCCCTCGGCCGGCGCGTCGACGGTGCCAGTTCGCAGACCTTCGCCGCCGACGCCGACTGGAGGACGCTGCTGCCGCAGGACACATGGGTGTTCCTCGCGGCGACCTTCGACTACGACAGCGGCACCATGGCCCTCTACCGCAACGGCCGCCCGGTGCCCGGCTTCTACACCCTCACCGGCGATCCGTGGGCCGTCGAAGGACCGCCGGAACCCGACGTCGCCTCGCCGACCGACCCGCGCGGCATCAAGATCGGCGGCAGCTATCCGCAGAACAACAAGGAGGGCAACCCCTGCAACTGCCGGATGGACGACCTGATGTTCCTCGACCGGGCCCTCACGCCGGGCGAGATCCGGGCCCAGTACCGGCGGACCACGTAGGGGGTGCACCGTATGCGCGCAGTCCCGAGGCTCCCGGTCGCGCCGTTCGGCCCGGCCGTGATCCGCTACGACTGGACCGCCTGGGCGGCACGCGTGCCGGCCTGCCGGCCGTAACGACGACGCAGTACGCAGCCGGCGAGCACCGCGCCGGCTGCGACCGCGTACGCCGTGGTGCCCACCGCCTCCGCCTCGGCGTCCATGTGCACGGTGACGTACTTCGCCGCGCCCGCCACGGCGACACCCAGCCACTCCCACCGGCCGTCGAGGGCGACCAGCGCCACCAGCAGCAGCGCGTACCAGGAGTAGCCCGGAGTCAGCAGCAGAAAGGCGGTACCGGTGACCAACAAGGCTCCGCTCCAGGGACGTTCGGGATCGCCACGCCGCAGCACCCGCACGACGACCACCAGCATCACGACGATCACCGCGGCAGGCGCCCAGTCGTCCGGCAGCACAAGACGCAGCAGGGCATAGCGGTTGCGGGCGGAGGGGTCGTCGTACCCCTCCTCCTCCACATAGCCGCCGAGGAAACCGAAGACCGAGCCGTCGGAGACGAGGACGTACGGCAGATAGCTCAGCGCCACCACCGCGGCGGCCGGCAACAGCACCGCCGCCGCGTCCCGTACCCGCCGAACGCCGGACAGCGCGCCCGGCAGCACCACGGCAGGCAGCAGCTTGGTCACGATCGCCGCGCCGAGCAGCGCCCCGCCGAGGATGCGCCGCCGGACCACGACACCCAATGCCACCACCGTCAGGAGCACGCCGAGCACATCGGCATGCGCGTTGTTCACCGCCTCGATCGGCACGATCGGGCACCAGGCCCAGTACGCCGCATGTCGTGGATCGCCGCGCCGCCGCAGGACCAGCAGCAGCGCCGCGGTGGTGCCCAGCGCCAGCAGAGCGCCGCCCGTCTGCAGCGCCTTGTGCCGTACACCGTCCGGCGACAGCGCGTGGACGAGCAGGAAGTACCCCTCCGCCACCGGCGGGTAGATGGTGTGCACCTGCGGCCGGTTGAGCCGGGTGCAGTGGATCTCGCCCGCGGGACCGGAGATCCGCACCCGCTCGGGCAGGGCGCACGCCGTCCCGGTCGGGAAGAGCCAGTCGTCGCGGAGCCCGGCGAGCGCGGGATCGGCGGGTGCGTGGTCGTACGGCGAGATCCCGGCAGCCTGCACCCTGCCGTCCCAGGCGTAGCGGTACGAGTCGGTGCTGGTGCGCGGGGGAGCGAGAAGCCCGGTCGCGGTCACCGCGATACCGCCCGCGACGACGAGGACCACAGCATGGCGCACCGGAGTCCTGCGAACCGCGAAGACCGCCGCGGCGAACAGCACCCAGCAGGCGGCGTACCACCAGGAGAGACCGGCAGGATCGTCGATATAGCCGTCCTTGCGGACGGTCAGGGCGAGAACAGCTGTCAGGGCCGCGAGCAGGGTGCCGGCGGCGAGAGTACGCGGGTTGATCACAGGCCCAGCGTCGCAGCCGGAACCGGCCCGGACCGCGCGCCGCCCCCTGACGTCCGCATTCCGTAAGGTGTTGGACCCGTCCGCGCGGCCCGTCGTCGGAGGTCTTATGGAGACATGAAGCTCCGACCACCACGAACGCCTCGACTGCCCCCGGATCCCCGCACCGGTCCTCCCGGCCTTCTCCGGCAGGCCGCACGACGCCCGCACTGCCACCTCTTCTGGTGACGGGCGGGCAGCTGAAGGACGTGGCGCTCTGGCCGGCGGGCGCGATCGTCCTGCACGACGGGGTCGTTGCCCCGCTGGTGCTCGGCACCGGCCTGCTGCTGGCGGCCGTCCCTGCCCGCGGCGGGTCCGCGGCGCACTGGTGGTGGCCGGCTGCCTGACGGTGATCGCGCTGCCGGCGCTGCTGGGCCGGGGGCGCCGAAGAACGCCTCCGTGCTGCCGCTGGACTATCCGCGCAACTGGCTGATCGCACTGGCGGCGGTGGCAGTGCTCACGGGCGTACTGCTGGTGGGGATACGGGTGCTGCGCCGGTGGACGGCCTGTCGCCGCGCGCCACCTGGCTGAATCCTCGGCGAACTGGTTGCCGGACCACGGGACATGGGTGTGTGCCAGGGCAGACCGCCAGGTGGCAGCGGCAGCGCGGAGTCGTGCTGTGGCAGGCCACGTCGAGCGGGCAGCAGCCGACCGGTATCGGCCCGCCGCGCGGCCGCACCATGCCACGGCCGAGCGGCCGGCCCGGGTTTGGCCGACCGTCCGGCCGACCCGGGTCCGGCCGACCGGGTCCAGCCGACGCCGGCCCCGGCCTGGCAGCCGGTCCAGCCGATCCGGGTCCGGCCGCCGCCGGCTATGCGGGGCGCAGCGCGACGAAGGTACGCCCGGCGGCCGTCCAGCGGTCGACCCCCGACTCCGGCACCGCCCAGCCGGCCTCCCGCGCATACCGGAGCAGCGCGGGAGTGCCGAGGCGGGCCCACGGGAACGCCGAGCCCTGTGCGCTGCCGCCGTCGAAGACGCGGACCTGGACGCGTTCGTCCACATCGAGCGGGTTGGTCTCCACGAGCAGCACACCGTCCTCGGCGATGAGGCGGGACACGCGGGCCAGCAGGGCGCGGGGGTCGCCGCCTATGCCGATATTGCCGTCGATGAGCAGCGCCGTACCCCAACTCCCCTCGCGGGGAAGCGGATCGAAGACGGAACGGTGCAGCGCACTGCCGCCCGTCCGTACCGTGCGGGCAACCGCCTCGGGGCTCACATCGATGCCCAGCGTCGGCCGTCCCAGCTCGGCGAGCGCCGCGACGAGACGGCCCGGGCCGCAGCCGATGTCGAGCACCGCGCCTCGGCAGCGCTCCAGCACGGTCAGATCGGCGGCGTCCGGCGCGGCGCACCAGCGTTCCACCTCCAGCGGCAGCAGCCAGCCGTCGGGGCGGCGCAGAAAGAGCGGGCCGCGGCCGGTGCGCAGAGCGTCGGTGTAAGGATCGGCCTGCCAGGCGGGCGCGGTCATCGCGCCCCGGTCCCGGCGAGCGCGGCGAGGGTCGCGGCGAACCGGGTGTGCGGGGCCTCGGCCGCGACCAGCCGGGCGTCTTCCGCCGTGTCGACGTCCCGCAGCAGCGGCAGATCACGCACCGTCAGCCCGGCATCGGTGAGCTGCTGTCGCTGTACGGCGCCGGTCCTGGACACGGACATCGGCACGCCGAGCAGCAGCGCGGGATCGGGCTCGGCCAGCCCGAGCGCCCAGAACCCGCCGTCGTCGGCCGGGCCGAAGGATGCCTCTCCGTCGCCCAATTCCAGTCCGAGGGCGAGGAGTTCAACTGTCACTTGTGGGGTGTCCATTCCGATCAGCAGGCTGGGTCCGTCGCAGAGCCCGAAGGCATGGGCGAGCCGGGAGTCGAGCCCGCCCGCGCACTGCGGTACGACCTCGATGCCGGCCGGCAGCCAGTCGCCGGGAACACCGTCGAGTACAAGGACCCGTCGGCGTGCGGGCGTGGCGAGCACGACGTCGAGGGTGTCGAGGAGAGCGGCTTCGGCGAGACAGGCGGCTTCGGCAGGGGAGTACGCGGGGGTGAGCCGGGTCTTCACCCGGCCGGGTACGGGGGCCTTGGCGATGACGAGCAGCGTGCCCGCGGATGAGGAGCTCATCGCACACCACCCCCGACCCCGCGCGCCGACGGCTCCGCGAGCACCGCACGCATGTCCCGTACCGCCTGCCATGTGCCCCGCCACGTCCCCGTCACCTTCGACTTTCCCGATCTCGGCAGATACGGGACGTCCACCTCCGTCACCCGCCAGCCCGCGTCCGCCGCACGGACCACCATCTGGAGCGGATAGCCGCTGCGCCGGTCGGTCAGGGCCAGGGCGAGCAGGTCCTCGCGGCGTGCGGCCCGCAGTGGGCCCAGATCGCGCAGTCGCAGCCCGGTGCGCCGGCGCAGCATCCGCGACAGCGCCAGGTTCCCGGCCCGCGCATGCGGCGGCCATGCCCCGCGGGTCTGCGGCCGCCGTCGGCCCAGTACCAAGTCGCTCTCGCCGTCCGCCACTTGGCGTACAAAACCGGTCAGCAGCCCCGGATCCAGCGAGGCGTCGCAGTCGCAGAAGCAGACATACTCCGTCTCCGCCGCCAGCAGCCCCGCATGGCAGGCGGCCCCGAAGCCGCGCCGCCCCTCGTACACCACCTTCGCGCCCAGCCCGCGGGCGATCCGGTCCGAGTCGTCCGTCGAGCCGTTGTCCACCACGATCGCCCGCCATCCGTCCGGGATCCGCTCAAGCACCCACGGCAGCGCCTCGGCCTCGTTCAGACACGGAAGTACGACATCCACTCCGCCGCCCGTCATCACACGCCACCCCGCAGCCCGCTCGCGGCGAACTCCGCCATCCCGTCGGCGAAGCCGACCCGCGCCTTCCAGCCGAGCTCGGCCCTGATCCGTCGCGAGTCCGCGGTGATGTGCCGTACGTCGCCCAGCCGGAACTCCCCGGTGACCACGGGCGCAGGACCGCCGTGCGCCGCGGCCAGCGCGCCCGCCATCTCACCGACCGTGTGCGGCGTCCCGCTGCCCGTGTTGTACGCGGTCAGCACTCCCGCCTCGCGGCCGTGCAGCGACTCCAGGGCGAGCGCGTTCGCGTCCGCCACGTCCCGTACATGGACGAAGTCCCGCCGCTGGTGCCCGTCCTCGAAGACCCGCGGCGCCTCACCCCGCTCCAGCGCGGACCGGAAGAACGAGGCCACGCCCGCGTACGGCGTGTCGCGCGGCATCCCCGGCCCGTACACATTGTGGTAGCGCAGCGCCACGGCCCGCCCGCCCGTGCCGCGGGCCCACGCCGCGGCCAGATGCTCCTGGGCCAGCTTTGTCGTCGCGTACACATTGCGCGGGTCCGTCGGAGCGTCCTCGCCGACCAGACCGGACGTCAGCTCGGCGCCACAGTCGTGGCAGCGGGGCTCGAAGCGCCCGGCCGCGAGATCGCCGCCCGCGCGCGGCCCCGGCCGCACCTGCCCATGGAGCGGGCAGTCGTAGCGGCCCTCGCCGTAGACCACCATGGAGCTCGCCAGCACGAGTTCTGTGACACCGGCATCGGCCATGACCGTCAGCAGGACGGCCGTGCCGAGGTCGTTGCAGGCCACGTACTCCGGTGCGTCCGCGAAGTCCTTGCCGAGGCCGACCATGGCCGCCTGGTGGCAGACCGCGTCCACGCCGCGCAGCGCGCGCGTCGTCACCGCCCGGTCGCGGACGTCCCCGTGGATCCATTCGGCGTCGGGCATCGGCGGGGGTTCCGGATGGGCCGCCGGGAGCAGGGCGTCGAGCACGACCGGGTCATGGCCGAGAGCGGCGAGAGCCGCGACGACCTGCGAGCCGATGAAGCCCGCGCCTCCTGTGACAAGTACACGCATAGCTGCGACGCTACGGGCCGAAACCCTGCTCACCGGCGTTGCGCGCCGTGCCGTCACAGGTCCGTAAGGAGTTCAGCCCTACGGCACGGTCGGGCGCCGGTCGGGCGCCGGTCGGGCGCCGGTCGCGCCGCCCGGACGGGTGAGGCCGCGATGCCCGGCCGTACGGCTGTCGCGACCTGGTGCGCCCGGTCGCGGGTGACTGCCATGGTCCGGGTGCCCTCGTACTCTGCTACTTTCCTGAGGCGAGAAACCGGTTTCTCAACCGTGCGGGTTAAGGAGAGCGTCGCGTCGGCGACCGGCGACCGGCTCTCGCTCCGGCTCGCCGACGCGCAGCTGACGGGCCTGGACCGCGACGCGCTCGCGGCGGGCGGCCGCGGCGTCGCGGCGATACGACCCGAGGACCTGGATGTCGCGGAGGAGAACGCCGGCGGGCGCATCCCGGCGTGCATCGAGGTCGTCGAGTACCACGGCCGTGAACTCGCCGTACAGGCACGGTTGTCGGACGGCCAGCGGGTCCATTTCCGCACCGGCGGCAGGCTCGCCCCCGGAGACCGGGTGGATCTGGCGGCGGCGCCCGAGCGGGTCCTGGTCTTCGCCCCGGAGGGCGAGCGGCCGCCCGAGCCGGTCAACGCTCGGGGCGAACCGGCGGCAGCGGTTCCACGGCCACCACTGAGGCGGCGGTGCCGGTGTGCCCGGGTGTGGGTCCCGGGCACACCGGCCGTCCGGATTTCATGTGATCGCAACGGGGTGAACGGGCCGTGGGATACTCGGCGTTGAACCCCTCAGCCCAGGTCGAACGCGTTGCGCAGCCCCAGCCGGTAGCGGGTGCGGTCGTGGCGCTTCATCAGCTCGACCTCCGGGGCGCGGAAGAGCGGCTTCACCGTGCAGCGGGCCGCCGGTGAATCGACGTTGTCCAGCAGGGCGTTGACGGCCGCGCGGGCCGAGGCGTTGGCTCCCTCCATCGTGGCCAGGTCGATGTCGACGGCGACATAGTCACCGGCCAGGAAGAAGTTGGGGATCTTGGTGGCTGCCTGAGGGCGGTTGTGGAAGGTGCCGACCGGGTGGATGAGGAGCTCGTCCTCATTGGTCGGGTTCGGGGTGCCGAGGCCGGCCACACCCGGGTCGAGGAACCAGGAGTGCAGCGCGCTGTCCTTGAGCACCGTGCGGCCCGTGTCATTGACACTCGCCTTGAGCTGGGCCCACACCTCCCGGGCGACCTCCGCACGGGTGCACTGCTTGGCCGTCTTCCCGTACAGGATGCCGGCCCTGTCCCACTCGGAGATGTCCACGGACAGGCAGTCCACCGCGACACCGTCGCCGTAGTCGGCCGGGAAGTTCCGGGACGGCCAGTGTCCCGCCTGCTGAATGGCTGTCAGGGACCAGGGAGAGTCGATGCAGTTGAGGTGCCCGTTGAGCAACGGAGCCCGCTCGGTCAGATAGAACTGAATGCCCGTCATCCAGTCCGTCTCCAGGTTGTCGCAGCGCGCCAGCTGCGAGTCCGCCGCGCGCAGCTCGGCTCCCCAGGTCCGCCGCGCGTGCTCCACCGGCATCGCCGAGATGTAGTGGTCGGCGGTGACCGGCCGGCGCACGCCCAGCGGGTCCTCGATCACCGCGGCCGTGACCCGCCCGGAGCCGTACTTCACCTCCCGTACCGTCCAGCCGATCTTGAACTGGACGCCAAGCTTCTCCAGATGGGTCACCCAGGGGTCGATCCATGCCTCATTGGTGGGGGCGTTGAGTATCCGGTCGAGTGGTCCGTCGGCGCCCCGGCCCAGCGCATTGAAGACGAAGGCCTCGAGGAGAGCGGCGACCGTACGGGTGCTGGCCTCCTCGGCCTTGGTCGCGACGATGTTCCGGGTGAGTCCGACGGCCAGGACGCGCTGGTAGTCGTAGCTCATCCGCTCGGCCCGGATGAACTCCCACCACGACGTGCGCTCCCACGTATCGTCGCGCCGCTCGTCGCAGCTGGTGAGAAAGACGAGCCCGCGGTTCACGAAGTAGGCCGTCTCATGGGCCGGGATGCCCAGGGCCGTGTCCAGCGCGGCGGTCAGGGCGCGGCGGATCTCGTCGAGTGTGAGCTGGGCCGGCTTGTGGCCCGGCCAGGGCAGCGGGATCCGTAAGTCCTCGCGCCCGGTGCGGGCGAACGACATCTCGGGTGGCGCCACCAGGTTGTCCCAGACCCCGTTGGCGTTTCCCGGGTACGGGATGCGCCGCATCGTGTCCGGCAGGTTGTGGTAGATGCCGGGGATGAAGCGGAAGCCGTGCTCGGCGGGCAGCGGCCGCCGGGCGCCCTTCGCGCTGTTTGGGACGTCCATGCTGCGGGCCTTGCCGCCCAGTGCTCTGCGCTCGTAGACGGTGACCCGGAATCCGCGGTCGGCCAGTTCATGAGCGGCGGTGAGTCCGGCGACCCCGCCGCCGAGTACGGCGACCGACTGGGCGGCCGGAGCGGCAGGTGTGCCGTGGACGGCGGTGCGTTCCGCCGCGACGGCCGCGGCAGCCGTTTCCGCCAAGGTCAGCGCCGCTGTGCCGCCGACCGCCGCAGCCCCCGCCATAAAGGTGCGTCGTGTGTTTCCCACCCGATCCATCCCCAACCCCTTACCGACGGTAACTGTCGCGTCCGGCGCAGGAGCATACGGAGATCCCTCATGACCCGGAAGCCACGCGCGGGCCCATTCGTGCAATGGCTGGAAAATGGAGTCATGTCCCGACGCAGCTCACGCCCCAAACGCACCGTCCCACCCGCCCTGACCGCAGACTCGCCCTGCCCGTGCGGGCTACCCGCGGCCTACGGCGAGTGCTGCGGCCGCTTCCACTCGGGCGAGCACGCAGCCCCCACCGCCGAGCTGCTGATGCGCTCCCGCTACAGCGCCTTCGTGGCCCAGGACGCTGCGTATCTGCTGCGCACCTGGCACCCCGCGACCCGGCCGCCGCATCTCGAACCCGACCCCGGCATGCACTGGCAGGGGCTGGAGATCCTTCAGACCACGGACGGCAGTCCCTTCCACTCCTCGGGAACGGTCACCTTCCGCGCCCGCTACCGGCACCACGGCAAGCGCGGCGAACTGCACGAGCGCAGCAGCTTCGAACGGCACGGCGGCGCCTGGGTGTACGTCGACGGTGTCTTCCTGGAGTGAGTGCCGAAGGCGCACAACCCCGGGGCGAGCGCATGTGACGGCGGTCCGGGCGGGTCATGCCCTCGTCACGCCGCCCGTCACGCGCCTGTCGTGGATCCGGGCCGCACGATCATCAGGACCGTGACGGTCGCCCACAGCAGATTGAACACCCCCGTGGACATGGCGAGCTTGGCGGAGGCGACGGTGCCGAGGTTCTCCAGGACCGCGCTCTGCCCTGGCAGCACCAGCAGCGCGAGGACTCCGGCGGCGACCGTCGTGAGCACGATGGAGACGATCAACCAGGCGTCGCCGAGGACATGCAGGCTGTTGGCGGTGGCGAGACCGAAGACGGGCACGACGACACCGACAGTCGCGTAGACGCGGCAGATGCGGTGGAGATTGCGTACGGCACCGAGCGCCTGGTCGCTGTCGGGCTCGGCCGCGGCACGGCGGGCGGCGGCCGGGAACGCGCTGGCCGCGACGGTCACCGGGCCGATCGCGATGATCGCGGCCAGGACATGGACGATGAGCAGGATCTTGGTCATGCCGGCCGGCCCTCGAGGAGGGGGGCCGCGCCGAGGGCGCTCCGGACCGTGCCCCGGCGCATGCCCATGCCGCCGACGCCGAGCACTTCGTACGGGGCGATGACGTCCAACGGGTCGGAGCCGTCGAACAGAACGATCCGGGCGAGCATCCGGCACCAGTCCTCATGTCTCGGGAATCTCGAGAAGAGCCGCCCCCGGAGGGTCGGCCGGACCGACACTAATGAGCGCCGACGACGACGGACAGCGGCGTGAATGCCATCTTCCAACGGATTCCCGCCAGGCCCTCTCACAGGGGCTTCCGGCACAGAAGACCAGCTCACAGCCTCTTGGCTGGAAAACCTCGAGCGCTTAGATTATGGCCATGCACACCGTGGCCGTACTCGCCCTGGACGGGGTCATCGCCTTCGACCTGTCCACGCCGCTCGAAGTGTTCGCCCGCACCCGGCTGCCCGACGGCAGGGCCCCGTACCGGGTCCGGGTCTGCGCTCCGGCGGACGAGGTCGACGCGGGCGCGTTCACGCTGCGCGCGCCCTTCGGCCTGGAAGCGCTGGCCGAGGCGGACACGATCATCCTGCCGGGCTGCGCCGATCCGACCGTGCCGGTCCCGCCCGAGGTGCTCGACGCGCTGCGGGCAGCTGCCGCTCGCGGGACTCGTGTCGCCTCGATCTGCGCCGGCGCGTTCGTCCTCGCCGCCACCGGCCTGCTGGACGGCCTGCGTGCCACCACCCACTGGCTCGGCGCGGCCGGGCTCGCCGCACTGCACCCCGAGGTCGAGGTGGACCCCGATGTGCTGTACGTCGACAACGGACAGTTCCTGACCTCGGCCGGGGCCGCCGCAGGACTCGACCTGTGTCTGCACATGATCCGCCGGGACCACGGCTCTGCGGTGGCGGCGGACGCGGCACGGCTGTCGGTGATGCCGCTGGAACGCGAGGGCGGGCAGGCGCAGTTCATCGTTCACGACCAGCCGCCGAACCCGGACGGCGCGACACTCGAACCTCTGCTGCGCTGGATGGAGGAGAACGCCGGGCGCGAGCTCACTGTCGGCGACATCGCGGCGCACGCGGGCCTGAGCACCCGCACCCTCAACCGCCGCTTCCGCGAACAGACGGCGACCACACCCGTGCAGTGGCTGCACCGGGCCCGTGTCCGCCAGGCCCAGTATCTGCTGGAGACGACGGCGTACTCGGTGGACCGGATCGCCACCCAGGTCGGCTTCGGCTCACCGACGGCGTTCCGCGACCGCTTCAAACGGCAGGTCGGCACCAGCCCGCACGCCTACCGCCGCGCCTTCCAGGGCTCGCCCGAGGCGCAGCGGATCTGATGTCCCGGGATCGTCGCCCGGACGCGGCGGGTCAGTAGGTGCGGCCCGGCTTGATGATCAGTCGCGGGTTGTATGCGGCCAGGATCTTGTTGGACATCGCCAGCGTGGACAGCGCGTGCTCGCGGTCCGCCCGGTCCTCGGCACACAGCGGGCCACGGAACCGGTACACCTCACGCACGGCGCACTCGGCGTCGATCTCCGCCTGCAGAATGTGGATCGGCATGCAGGACCCGATCAGCGCGGCGACGCCATCGGGGATCGGTACGGGGATGAGGGGTGACGCGGTCACGTGTAGTCCTTCTCTGCTTCTTCCGTCGGGCGCCGGCGGTCGGCGTCCTACCCTCCATACGTACCGGACGGGCTTCCGGCTTTGACGGCGGGATTGTCTCTGTGCGGCAACCGTTTCGGATCACCCTTTGAGGAGCCGGCCATGGGCGTACGCAAGGATCCGAAGGGCGAAACAGGGCGGCGATCCTGCCGAACGTCTCCCGGTCGAACTGTTCAGGAACGACGGTGTCGTACGAGAAGTGCGCACTGCCCGGCTCGCCCGGCCGTACGCCTCCGGCGGCACCGCCGACATACCTTACGCGAACGCGGTCGAGGCTCCCTCATCGGTGGTCTTGCGGCGAAAGGGAAGTGACGGACAGTGGCGGCCGGTTACTGCTGTGGCCCTTCATGTGCGAAGTGGCCGTTGTGGCAAAGGGGTTGATCAGGTTGCTGATCCTTTCCCTGACGATCAATCGCTGTGCCGGCCCCGGCCGCGCAGGCGAAGAAGATCGAGGCGCTCCACGCGTGAATGACCTGCGGGGCCAGGGGTGTCAGGGTAATGAGCCGTCGCAGCGCTCGCGCAGACGGCGGGCGCACAATGCGCCCCAGGTCGCCAAACAGCTCTCGCAGTCGGTGAGTTGAGCACCGAAGACGGTCCCGAGATCGCGCAGCCGGTCGAGCCGCCGTCGCCGGGCGGCAGCCCGGGCCAGGGTCCTGCTCACTCTCCAGGGGGTGACAGCACTTCGGACAGGTCGTACCGCACCGGTTCCTCCAGCTGCGAATAGGTGCAACCGTAGGGATCACGGTCCGGCCGCCACCGGCGGAACTGAGCAGTGTGCCGGAAGCGGTCGCCCTCCATGTGGTCGTAGGCGACCTCGATCACCCGCTCGGGCCGCAGCGCCACCCAGGAGAGGTCCTTCTTGCCGGTCCAGCGGCTGGTCGCACCGGGCAGCCGGGCGCTCTCATGGGCGCTCTCGTCCGTCCACGCCGCCCATGGATGGTCGTCCGGAGGATCCATCCGCAGCGGCTCGAGTTCCTGGACCAGCTCCTCGCGCCGCTTCATGGAGAACGCGGCGCAGACTCCGACATGCTGCAGCGCGCCCGAGTCGTCGTACAGGCCCAGGAGCAGTGAGCCGACGATCGGGCCACTCTTGTGGAAGCGATAGCCGGCCACCACGGTATCCGCCGTGCGCTCGTGCTTGATCTTGAACATCAGCCGGGCGTCCGGCCGGTACGGCAGGTCCAGCGGTTTGGCGATGATCCCGTCCAGTCCCGCGCCCTCGTACCGCTCGAACCACTCCTGCGCCAGCTCGGCATCGGTGGTGGCGGGCGCGAGATGTACCGGCGGCCCGGCGTCGGCCAGTGCGGCGGCCAGAGTGGTGCGCCGCACCGAGAGCGGCGCGTCCAGCAGAGCTTCGTCACCGATGGCGAGCAGATCGAAGGCGACAAAGCTCGCCGGGGTCTGTTCGGCGAGCAGTCTCACCCGGGACTCGGCCGGGTGAATACGCTCGGTCAGCTTGTCGAAGTCCAGCCGCCCCTCGTGCGCGATGACGATCTCGCCGTCGACAACACAGCGGTCGGGGAGATTGGCCAGCAGATCGTCGGCCAGCTCGGGGAAGTAACGGGTGAGCGGCTTGCCGGTCCTGGAGCCGATCACCAGCTCATCGCCGTCCCGGTGGACGATCGCCCGGAAGCCGTCCCATTTGGCCTCGTACTGCATACCCGGCGGGATCTTCTTCACTGGCTTGGCCAGCATCGGCTTGACAGGCGGCATCACAGGAAGATCCATGCATTGATTCTGCCCGATATGCGGCATATCTGCGCTCGGCCTACCGTGGCGCACATGGGTGCAGCGGTGGAACTGGAGGCCGGCGGGCGCACCGTACGGCTGTCCAATCCGGACAAGATCTACTTTCCCGAGCGGGGCTTCACCAAGCTGGACGTGGCCCAGTACTACCTGGCCGTGGGGGAGGGGATCACCCGCGCCCTGCGCGACCGCCCCACCACTCTGGAGCGCTACCCCGACGGCGTCGAGGGCGAGTCCTTCTTCCAGAAACGCGTGCCCAAATACCTCCCCGACTGGATCCCGACGGCCCATATCTCCTTCCCCAGCGGACGGTCGGCCGACGAGATGCGCCCGACCGAGATCGCTGCCGTGATCTGGGCGGCCAACCTCGGCACGCTGACCTTCCACCCCTGGCCGGTACGCGGAGACGCCGTCGACCACCCGGACGAGCTGCGCATCGACCTGGACCCGCAGCCGGGCACCGACTTCAACGACGCCGTCAGGGCAGCGCACGAACTGCGCGTGATCCTCGACGAGCACGGCCTGCGCGGCTGGCCCAAGACTTCCGGCGGCCGCGGCCTCCATGTCTTCGTGCCGATCGAGCCGCGATGGGACTTCACGCATGTGCGGCGGTCGGCCATCGCCGTCGGCCGCGAGCTGGAGCGGCGGATGGAGGGCAAGGTGACCACGGCCTGGTGGAAGGAGGAACGCGGCGAGCGGATCTTCGTCGACTACAACCAGACCGCCCGCGACCGCACCATCGCCTCCGCCTATTCCGTACGTCCCAAGCCGCACGCCCCGGTCTCGGCCCCGCTGCACTGGGACGAACTCGACGATGTGTCGCCGTACGACTTCGACCTGGTGACCATGCCCGCCCGTTACGCCGAACTCGGCGATGTGCATGCCGACATGGACGACCACGCCTTCTCCCTGGAGAGCCTGCTGGAGCTCGCCCGCAAGGACGAGCGCGACCACGGCCTGGGCGATCTGCCGTATCCGCCGGACTATCCGAAGATGCCGGGCGAGCCGAAGCGGGTACAGCCGAGCCGCGCCAAGAAGGAGAAGGGGAAAGAGAAGGAGAGCGATTGAGCAGCCGTCGGCTCCCTTCCCGCCTGCGGGAAGGGAGCCGACGGCGGGCCGGGCCGGGGGCTACAGCTCCTGGATGCGGATATTGCGGTACGAGATCACGTCCGTCGTGCTGTGGACCTGGAGCCCGATATAGCCGGAGGAGTACCGCCGGCCGTCCGTGCCCGGGTCGTCGGCGCGCGGCGGTACGAACTCCTGGCCGCCCACATTGTCGAACTCATTGATCAGGACGCCGTTGCGGTACACCGAGTAGTGCTGGCCGACCACCCGGATCTCGTAGTCGTTCCAGGTGCCCTTCGGCGTCACACCCGCACCGCCGAGTCCGACCCGGTCGAAGCCGTAGATCGAGCCGGTCTTGTACATGTCGCCGTCCGGCCGGTCCAGGACCTGCACCTCATGGCCGTACTTGATGGCGACCCACTCGGGGCGCGGCTCCTCCGGATTGTCGTGGACGTACGGGAAGCGTACGAAGACACCACTGTTGGCGTTGCCCGTGCCGGGAGCGTCGTCCCGCCACTGCAGCTTCAGCGAGAAGTCCCCGTACTGCCGCTGCGGGAACCACAGCATGCCGAGGCCGCCCTTGGCGGTGCCGCTCGTCATCGACCCGTCGGCGCCCAGGCCGAACGAACCGCCGCCCACATGCTGCCACTTGCTGAACGACGCCTGCGTGCCGTCGAACAGATCGCGGTAACCGGTGTGCCGGCCCGGATTGCCGATGCCGGACTGCTTGGCCGCCTTGTAGATCTTCTTGTGCTCGCGCTGGTCGATGACGCCGTCCGCGAGCAGCTCGTCGAGGACCTTGTCCACGTGCTTGAGGAACAGCGCGTGCGAGGACCAGTCCTTCTCGTCCTCGATCAGCTCGTTGATGGTGCAGCGGCTGCGGGTGATGCGGTTGGGCACACCCGTGTCGACCGTGCCGACGATCACCGTCAACCGCTCGTCCCACTCGGGGCAGTTGGGCGCCGGGACCCCGCCGCCCTCGGCGACCGTGAACGTCACCTTCTGCGCCTGGGAGGTGTTGCCCGCCTTGTCCGTGGCCCGGTGCAGAACCGTGTGGAAGCCCACCCGGTCGACGATGACCGGCGTGGTGTAGGCGAGGTAGGGACCGCCGTCGAGGGAGTACTCGACCTTGTCGACCCCGGAGCCGGCGTCGGTCGCGGCGAGCGTCACCTTGGCGCTGGTGATGTACGCGCCGTCGGAGTTCTTCTGACCGGTCACCCCGGCCGAGGTCTCCGGCGGAGTCTTGTCCTCGGCCGGCGGCGTGACGACCGTGAAGTCCACGGGCTTCTCGACGGCCGCGTTCCCGGCCCTGTCGGTCGCCTTGTAGCGGACCTTGTGCGTGCCCGCCTCATGCACCATCACCGGGGACGTGTACGGCTGCCAGGCCCCGCTCGCGCCGATCGCGTACTCGATGGTGTTGACGCCCGAGCCGGTGTCGGATGCGGTCACCGTGACCGTGGCCATGCCCAGATACTGGCCCTGGTCGTTCTTCTCGCCGCTCACCGTCGCCGAGGTCTCCGGCGGGGTCTTGTCGTCCGTCGGCGGGGCGACGACGGAGAAGTCGACCGCCTTCTCCGCGGCGATGTTCCCGGCCTTGTCAGCGGCCCGGTAGCGGATCTTGTGCGCGCCGACCTCGTTCACCACGACCGGCGTGGTGTACGCCTGCCAGGCGCCGGCCGCACCGACCGCGTACTCGATCCTGTCCACACCCGAGCCGGCGTCGGTCGCCGACACGGTCACGGTGGCCTGGCCGACATAGGCGCCGTCGGCGTTCTTGTCGCCGTCGACCTTCGCCGTCGTGTCGGGCGCCGTGGCGTCCTCGCCACCGCCCTCGGTGACGGTCAGGATCCCCTGCATCGCGCCGTGGCCGGGGATGGTGCAGTGGAAGTGGTACCGGCCAGGAGTGAGCGTGACCTCGACGGTGTGCTTCCCGCCCTGGTCGTCGCTGGGGTTGGCGAGAATGTTCAGCGGTACGTCGCTGTTGTACTCGGGATCGGACACGTCGAAGGTCAGCGTGTGCGGCATACCCATGGTGTTGCCGGTCGCCGTGCTGTTCTGGAACACGATCGTCGTCCTCCCCGCCACCGCGGTGGTCGGGAACGAGGCGTACTTCTCGATCGAGTCACCGGCCGTCCAGGTGAGGACCTGATCGGCCGCCAGATCGTCGCTCTGGCCGTAGGCGACCGCCGACATCAGCCCGAGGACCAGCGCCACCGACGCGAGCAGGGCCGTCCACAGCTTTGCCGTTCTGTGTCTCACGTGTCTCACTGCGCCGCCTTCCGTGCCAGGTTGTCGGCGGACGGAGTCGCCTCGCCACCCTTGTATGTGATGTGCCAGAGCGCCGACTTGGCGTCGGAGGTGAAGAATCCGCGCCCGTAGTCCAGGACGTACAGCGAACCGTCCGGCGCGAACTTCCAGTCCATGAGGTTGCGGATGCCGTCGGCCCCGACCGGGATGATCTTCTTCAGGGATTCGGCGTGCACCGGGATGCCGCCCTTGCCGACCGTCTTGGGGTCGGTGAGCACCGCGTGCCGCGGCTGGTCGCCGTCGTAGAAGTCGCCGACGAACCACTTTCCGTCCCAGTACGACGGCCACTTGTCCTTGCCGGCGCTCGCCGCGTCGTAGCGGTAGACCGGACCGTTCATGGTCGCCTGGCCGCCGCCCTTGAGCCACGGCAGCAGGATCTTCTGCTCCTCCACCTTGTAGCTCGGGATGCCGCCCGCGTCGCGGGGATAGTCCACGCCGCCGCCCTGCGGCGAGTACCAGATGGTGTTCCCGGTGACCGGAGGCAGATTCACCAGGCCGTTGTTGTTCGGGGACTCGTTCTTCGGGGCGTCGCAGTTGTACCAGCCGAGCGGCTTGCTCGGATCGGGCAGATTGCGGTCGCGATAGGGCTGCTTATTGCCCATGCAGTACGGCCAGCCGTGGTTGCCCGCCTTGATGATGGCGGAGAAGGTGTCGTACTTGGCCGGGCCCCAGGTGGTGCTCGGCGCACCGGCGTCGGGGCCGACCCAGCCCGCGTAGAGGATGTCCGTCGACTTGTCGATGAAGATGCGCGCCGGGTTGCGTACGCCCATGACATAGATCTCGCCGCGCGTCTTGCCGCCGCCCTCGTCCTGCTCCTTGCCCGTGAAGAGGTTGCCCGCCGGGAGTGTGTACGTCCCGTCGTCCTCGGGGTGGATCCGCAGGATCTTGCCGTTGAGGTTGTTGGTGTTGCCGGCCGTACGGCGCGCGTCGGCGAAGGATACGCCCTTGAAGTTTGGCTCCGGGTTGTTGCCGGAGTAACCGCCGCTGAAGCCGGAGGAGTTGTTGTCGCCGGTGGCGATATAGAGATTCTGCTGGGAGTCCCAGGCCATCCCGCCACCCGCGTGGCAGCAACTGTGAATCTGTACAGGCCACTTGAGCAGGACCTTCTCGGAGGCGAGATCCAGCTTGTCGGCGGCCAGGTCGAGCGTGAAGCGCGAGACGCGCCGCTCGGCCATCTGCGTGTCGCGGTTGATCTGCGAGTGCGGTGTGTAGTGCAGATACACCCAGCCGTTGGACATGAAGTCCGGGTCCAGCTCGATACCGAGCAGCCCCTCCTCGACCTTGATCAGCTCATCGCCGCCGCCCTTGTTGCCGAAGACGGTCAGCGCACCGGCGAGGGTGACCTTCTTCGTCTTCGGGTCGTAGACGTGGATCTCGCCCTGGCCCTTGCCGACGTCGGGGTTGTTCCAGTCGGTGACGACGGGCCTGCTCGAGTCGGCGCCGCCGCGCCCGATGTAGAGGACCCGCCCGTCCGGGGCGGTGACCAGGCCGTGCGGCTCGCCGATCTGGTCGGTCTGTCCGGGCTTGTTGGGCTGGGTGACGCGCTCGGCGGTGTAGTTGGCGTTGATGGTCGCCTTGCAGTCGGCGCGCGAGAGCCGGGTCGTCCAGGCGAGCGCGCCGCGCAGATGGTCGCGGAAGTCGGTTTCGGCGAAACTGTCGACCGTACCGCCCATGCCGGTGTAGAAGGAGCGGCCGCCGTCGTAGTCACGGCACCAGGAGACCGGGTGGTCCCAGCCGTTGGCGCCGGGGGTGGCCGGCGTGTAGGAGTTCTCCTTGACGCGGGCCACGGTGTGCACGTTGCCGGAGGGGTTCACCGCCCAGTTGAACCACCTGTCGGGTCGCTTCCACTGCAGCGGTAGCGACTTGGTGGCCGGATGCTGACGGTCGCCGATCTCGACGACCGCGCGCTGGACCGCACTTGCGGCACCGGCCGGCCGGGCGCCGATCAGCCCGGTGAACCAGTCGGAGTACGGCTCGGTGCGTGCCGCGTCATGGATGCCGAGGAAGCCTCCGCCGGCCTCCAGATACGACTCGAGCCCGGCCTCCTGCTCCGGGTCGAGCACATCGCCGCCGCCGGTGAGGAAGACGACCGCGTTGTACTTGCCGAGCCTGGTGGCATTGGTGAAGACCGAGGCGTCGTCGGTCGCCTCGGTCTTGAAACGGCCTGCGGCGGGCCCGGTCTGCCCGATGGTCTCTATCGCCGCGATACCGGCGTCGACGGTCGGCGACTCCTCGGTGGCCGAGGCGTGGAAGACGAGCACCCGTACGTTCTGGCCGCCCGGCGGCGACGGCAGGGACAACGTTGTCGAAGGTGGCTCCGGATAGGGCTTGGCGGAGGCTACGGTCCCGCCGCCGAGCAGGGACGCAGTCAGTGCGCCGCCCCCAAGGGCCGCCGCCAGACCGCTTCTTCGGGATCTCGACCGGTGATGTGGTGTGCGCTGCATGTGGTCACCCACCCCTCTTAGGTCACAACAACAGCCTTGGAAACTAGACCCCTTTTCGCGGTTCGCCAATAGGAATGAACCCAATGGCACGAACTTTGTCCTGACTGTGGATAAACGAAGATCGCCCGGCTACCGTGTGGCCGTCCCAGGGGTCAGCTGAACCCCGTCAATCTCCTTACGAGACTGGAGAGTTCGGCATGGACAGACGGAGCTTCAACAAGCGCCTGCTGGCCGGGAGTGCGGTCGCGGCAACGGGCGTGACATCGTTGTCCCTCGCCTCCGCCACCGACGCGACCTCGGCGGAGAGCGCACCGAGGACTGCGCCGGCCGGAGGTCGGATACGCCATCTCCAGCTGTACGCGGAGAAGTTGGCGGACGGTCAGATGGGCTATGGCCTGGAGAAGGGCAAAGCGACGGTCCCGGGACCGCTGATCGAGCTCATCGAGGGCGACACGCTGCACATCGCGTTCGAGAACACCACGGACGTACCGGTAAGCCTGCACGCCCACGGCGTTGACTACGACATCGCCAACGACGGCACCAGGATGAGCAGGAGTCATGTCGAACCCGGCGGCACGCGTACGTACACCTGGCGCACCCACGCCCCGGGCAAGCGGGCCGACGGCACCTGGCGCGCGGGCAGCGCGGGTTACTGGCACTACCACGACCATGTGGTGGGCACGGACCACGGGACGGGCGGTATCCGCAAGGGTCTCTACGGGCCTGTGGTGGTCCGCAGGAAGGGCGACATCCTCCCGGACAAGCAGTTCACGATCGTCTTCAACGACATGACGATCAACAACAAGTCGGGCGACCAGAGCCCCAACTTCCAGGCCACGGTGGGCGATCGGGTCGAGATCGTCATGATCACGCACGGCGAGTACTACCACACGTTCCATATGCACGGTCACCGCTGGGCGGACAACAGGACGGGTCTGCTGGAGGGGCCCGCCGACGTCAGCCGCGTCATCGACAACAAGATCACAGGACCGGCGGACTCCTTCGGCTTCCAGGTCATCGCGGGCGAACACGTGGGCGCGGGTGCGTGGATGTACCACTGCCATGTGCAGAGCCACTCCGACATGGGAATGGCGGGCCTATTCCTGGTGGCGAAGCCGGACGGCACGATTCCGGGATACGAGCCGCACCATGTCGCCGCGGACTCGCACTCGGCGCAGGGCGGACACAGTCACTGACGGTGTCAGCCGCTGAGGTCCCATACGCCCCAGTCGGCGTACGGCGCGTCCTGTACATAGACACGCGGGCCGCGGCCGACGACCCGGCGGCGGCCGATCCCGCCGCCCCCGGGCCGCACGAGGGTGCTGTACGAGACCGGCTCGGCGGCGCTCTCGGTGAGCGCGCACACGACGAGGCGGCCGCTGTCACCCCCGTACCCGCCGAAAAAGGCGACCCGGTCGCCGTGCACGGCGATTGCATGAGCGCCTGTCACCGGGCTGGTGCGCACCTTGACGGGGCGGTCGTCGCGGATCTCCAGCAGCGGAAAGGCCGTGTAGGTGTAGGCCCAGGCGGCGCGCCGGCCCACATTGAGGGCGTAGCAGTCGAGGATCGAGTCGGCTCCGGACGTCGGCTTGAACTCCCAGAGCGCATCCCCGGTCGAGGACCAGCGCCGCACCCCCGGGGCGCTGAGCCGATCGCCGAGTACACCCTCGTCGAAGTAGCCGGTCCACAGATCGCCCGCCTCGTCGGCGAGCAGATGTGCAATACCGTCGCCGACGGTGAACGTCCAGGAGGGGCGACCGAGCGCGTCGAAGATCTGCACTTGGTCCCTGTGCCGGTGCTTGGGGCTGCGCGCGTTCGCGAGGACGAAACCGCCGTCCGGGAGGGCGTCCAGCAGGGGGTGCTCCGCCGTCACAGCGCTGAGATGGGTCCGGTGGACGCTGCCGTCGTCTACGGTGACGACGAGCGCGTCGTACGGACCGTTCGAAATGGCATCGGGCCGCTCGACGAGCAGCCAGTGCGCGCGGCCGTAGGCATCCACCGTGCTGGTGATGATCGGCAGATCCCGGTGCGCGCGCGGCAGGCGTGCGTACGGGGTCAGCGGTACGGGCTTCAAGGCGCTCCTCGGCAAGGGCTGTGTTTTGACGGCATCCGCGGCGGATCACGGAGTCCGGCGGCGGTGCGTTGGCCGAGGGCGGCGGCATGCGGCGCCTACGCGGCATGAGCCTTTCTGTTTCTCATGCCCGGGATCCTGCAGGGGCCGGTGGCTCGCGCGCAAATGGAATTCGCCCACTTCTACGGTGTACGACGCCGTTGTGGGAGCCGGTCTTCCTGGATGCGCCGCTACGCGATCGGGAGCAGACTCGGACGACAGGCAACGGGATCCCAAGAAGGAGCGCACGATGCTCACCACCCGCTTTGTCACCGGCTCCCCGAACTGGATCGACCTCGGCACACCCGATATCGATAAGGCGCGCACTTTCTACGGCGGCCTGTTCGGCTGGACCTTCCGGTCGGCGGGACCCGAGGCCGGCGGCTACGGCATGTTCCAGCAGGACGGCAAGACCGTTGCCGGCGGCATGACGGTCACTCCGGAGCAGGGCGCCCCCGGCTGGTGCGTCTATTTCCAGTCGCCCGACGCCGACGCCACGGCCAAGTCGGTCGAGCAGGCCGGCGGCGCCGTCGTATTCGAACCGATGGACGTATTCGAAATGGGCCGCATGGCGGTCTTCAACGACCCGTCCGGCGCAGGCTTCGCGACGTGGCAGCCCGGCCGGAACAAGGGCATGGACCTCGTCAACGATCCCGGCTCGCTGTGCTGGATGGAGCTGTACACGCCGGACCCGGGCGCGGGCGTGAGCTTCTACACCAGTGTTTTCGGCTGGGAGACGAACACCATGCCGCTGCCGGACGGCAGCGGCTCCTACATCATGGTCAACCCGGCCGGCACGACCCCGGACGCGATGTTCGGCGGCGTCGCCCCGCTCGCGGCGGACCCGGTGGAGGCGGCGGACGGGCCGTGCTGGCTGCCCTACTTCGAGGTCGTGGACTGCGACGCATCGGTCGCCATGGCGAAGGCGCTGGGCGGCAAGGTCAGGATGGCGCCGGTCGACATGGAGGGCGTGGGCCGCTTCGCGAAACTGGCGGACCCGGCGGGCGCGCGGTTCGCGGTGTTGCAGGGCGAGCAGCAGAGCTGACGCGTTCGCGCGGGGCGCGCCGCATCGTCGGCGGCCTCGAGGATCTGTACGGTTCGCGGCGGGTCCTCGATGCCGGTGGGCGCGGGTGGCTGTGCGGGTCGTTGATCCTTCATTGACCGGGCGTTTATCGGCGCGGGGCACGGTGTCCTGCATGCCGATCAACACCATCACTGACAATGAACTCTCCTGGCAGGAGACCGCGTTGTGCGCCCAGACGGGGCCGGAATTCTTCTTCCCGGCCCCGGGGTCGTCGACGCGGGAGGCGAAGCAGCTGTGCGGGGCTTGCGAGGGGCGGGTGGCGTGCTTGGAGTACGCGCTGGCGCATGACGAGAGATTTGGGGTGTGGGGCGGGCTGTCGGAGAAGGAGCGGTACCGCCTCCAGCGCGGGCGGAGCTGAACCCGCCCCAGCGCGGCTCTACGTGGTGCGGACCCTGCCGTTCCTGACGAGTCCGGCACGTTCTGCCAGTGAGTCGTCTTCAGGTGTGCTGTCGGGGACGGTCTGGTCCATGGACTCGAGGACCACGCGAACGGGGAAATGTCCGCCGACAGGGGAGACGACACCGCCGTAGCGGGGGTCGCCGACGAACCAGATCATGTCTGGGTGCAGATTCTGTTTCTGCGCGAGGTGCACCGAGAACGGTGTGAAGCGCAGGACCGGCGTGTAGTCGTTGGCGAACCTGATCATGATTACTTTCGGGCTTTCCGTGGAGCGGTGCGGATACTCGCACGGGTATGCCCGCCAGGGATAGGTCCTGAGGATGTCAGCTACCCGCCTCGTGCGGCGCAGAGCCAGGAGAGTGGCGAACAACATCAGGGGGAAGACGACAAGATTGACCAGGATGAATCCGATGCTCTTGGACAGCGGTTGCGAGGCGCACACGTAGGCGGACGCCGCCGCCAAGGACACCACCACAACCAGCCAGGCCCAGCGTTTGATGACGAGGTGTTGGTGCCCCAGCGCGGTGGGCGGATGGTCGAACGCTGCTTTGGTCAGAGGAAGTGCCGGCGGCTGCGACGTCATGAGAGCACCTCCAGGATGCGTGAAGGCCTTGGAGCGCACGCGGCGGAAGGAACAGGCGCAGCGAAGGTGATCGTCTGGGCGATGCCCTCGAGGATGTCGATGTATGCCCCGGCATGGCGGGTCGCCGCGCTGGTGAGATCGGCAACGGCAATATGCGCGCCACTCGGATACGACACGGTCAGGCGAGCTTGGAACACCTCGCTCGGAGTTGCACTGATGCCCGCGTCCTCCAGCAGGCTGCGCGGCGGAGCCGACAACGTACCCGCCACCAGCGCCGCCGACACACCGATGGGCAATTCAAGGATCCTTCGGGTATTGCCGCTCCAGAGAGGGGAGTTCGCCAGAGCAAGTGCGCTCTGGGCGACCGCCAGCCCAGCTGTCCGTGCCGCGATGTCGGTGACAGACAAGGAGAAGAGTGAGACACAAGCACCATCCTCACCGTCGGGATGCACCCCGATTGAGGTGTGGATGCTCCCGCCTTGGTGCATCGCGTCGAGCAGGCTCAGAAAGGCGCGCGCGTCGCGGAGGGAGTGGTCAACTCCTTGCTCGCTCTGAAGGATCGGCGTCAGCAGCGCCGAAGTGACATTCTCCAGCTCGTCGAGTGCGATCGCGTCGAGTGTGTGGTAGCCCGGCGGCAGCCGGAACCACATCGGAGGTGGGGGAGTCATGGGGCCATTGGGCATGAGAACTGCCTTACGGTCGTGTCTAGCTGGCCAGTGATGCCCATGCATGGGCGGCCTTTGCTGCGGAGCCGGGTGCGTCGTCGAGGACTGCGCGGGCGCCGTCGACTGCAGTCGCGCAGCCGGCGGCGGTTTCGTTGTCATCGAACACAGGCAGATGACTGGCGGCTGTGACCGCGCCTGTCCCCGAGAGGGTGTATTTCACTGTCTCCTGGACCGCAGAAGGCGTTCTCCGCAAGGCCCAATCCGTGAGTGGGTTTTCCACCTGGCGCAATCCGTCCATCGCGTCCCAGGCGCCATGGGTGAACCCGTGTGAGCCGGCGCGCGCCGCTGCGACAGCTCCGGCATCAGCGAAGGCAGTTGCTGCGTGAGCGGCGGTCGAAGCCGCCTTGGCCCCCTGCGCCACTGCTGCCACGCCAGGTACGGCGCCGAGTGCATCACCGGTCAAGGTCACGGCGCCGTCCCAGAAGTCGGCATCGAACTCCCCTTTCGTGAACCCGTCCTTCAAGGACTTCTGAACCCTTGAATCCGTCAGATGAAGAGCGAGGGCGCCGATGCTGGCACCGGTTGCCACGAACAACAGAGCCAGTCCGACGGGTGGGAAGAACGGGCCGATCACCAACGCCGCGAAACCGGCGGCGGCGGAAACGTCGGACAGGACGTCACCGAGGTCCTCGTCCACCCACTTCAGGACAGAGTCCAGAACACCCGGCTCCTGCGGCGCGAGCTTGTCCGTCGCCTCGTTGAGCGCCTTCGCGATCCGCCCCGCCTCCACCCTGTGCGTCTCCTCCAGCTCCCGCGCCAGCCTCCGCACCGACTCAAGCGCCTCCCGTGCCTTCGTCACCGCGGCCGTCGCCGCCGTCAGGTCCGACTCCGGCAGGTCCGGCGCCGTCCGGACATGCTCGTGCTGGGTCTCCGCCCGCGTCAGCGCCGCCTGTTCGAGCTTCGCCCGCGTGTCGTACTTCTTCGCCGTCGCCTGGTAGCCCACCAGATCGTCGTGCCACCTCCGCAGTTTCGACGCCGCCTTGGACACCGACCGGTGCGCGTTCTTCAAATGCCGCGGCAAGTCCCCGTCCAGCGCCTCCCGGAACGCGTCCGCCGCCTCGCCGCGCCAGTACGTGCTCTCGCCGAGCAACTGGTCGACCAGGCGGTGCGCCGTGCCCAGTGCCGTTGCCGACGTGCTGAGCTTCGTCTGGAGCGCGGCGATCGCCGAGGGGCTTCCCGGGACCGGGTTCCAGCCCAGATGCGGGTACTCAGGCACGCGAATCCACCGCCCTGAACGCCGACTCGATCGCCTTGTTGACCTGGGCGTAGCCCTCGCGGCTCAGCTTCACTCCGACGTGCACCGTCCTGATCCGCGCGCTCAGTTGGTCCGCCCCGTACTTCCACCGCCCCTGGAAGCCGTCGCACGCCTCGTCCAGCTCCTTCGTGCCCAACTGGTCGGCCCGTACGTGCTCCAGCGCCCTTCTCGCCTCGCTGAGTGAGGTCAGCGAGCGACTCAGCGCAGTGGCGAAACGGCCCAACTGGTCGGTGTTCACCTGAAGATCGGATTCCATGGCCGACCACCCTTCCAGATCAACGCCAAACCTGGATAAACCACGTCACTCTCACGGGTGGCGGGGGTCACGGGGCGCTGACGCCCCGGGCGAGGCGAGCGGCTAAGATCGCCGCCATTGCCCGGACGTAGCGCAGCGGCAGGTGCCCCGCCTTGTCAGGGCGGATACGCCGGTTCGAAGCCGGCCGGGACCGCCGCGCGGGACCGCCGCACGGGACCGGACCACCGCAGGGAACGACGGGGCGGGACACCAGATGCAGCACATCAGCGACAAAGAGCTCGCTGCGTTCGACCGCACGGTGAGCAGACTGCGCGCGCTGCCCCTCGACGACCCGATACGCCTGCGGGCCGAGCAGGTCGCCGCCTCCTTCGCCCGGGACGGCCGGCATCGCAGGCGCAAGTCACGTAACAACGCGCGCGCCGACGCCGACGCGGCCGTCGTGGCCGGTACCGCGACCGGCGCCCTCGCCCGGCGTGAGGACGCGCCGCTGGAGGCCGCCGGAACGACCGGCGGGGTCTTCAACCGTCCGCGGCGCTGCTACGTATGCAAGTCGTTCTATCGACAGGCCGACTCCTTCTACCACCTGCTCTGTCCCGAGTGTGCCGCCGACAACACCGCGCGGCGGACCATGAGCACCGACCTCTCCGGACGCCGCGCGCTCCTCACCGGCGGCCGGGTGAAGATCGGCTTCCAGCTCGCGCTGATGATGCTGCGCGACGGCGTGGAACTCCTGGTCACCAGCCGTTTCCCGCACGACACCCTGAACCGGTTCCACGCGGCGCCCGGCAGTGAGAAGTGGCTCGACCGGCTCACGGTCATCGCCATCGATCTCCGCGATCCCCGGCAGGTACTGGGTCTGTGCGAGCGGCTGCGCCGGGACGGCGAGCCGTTGGACATCCTCGTCAACAACGCCGCCCAGACGGTCCGCCGCCCGCCCGAGTCATACGCGCTGCTGGCTTCCGGGGAGCGCGCGGCGCTCCCCGGCGGAGTTGTGCGCGCGCCCGGCTACGAGCCGATGCAGGCCGCCGGGGAGGTGTCAGCCGCCCGGGCAGCCCTCGCGCTCGTACTGCCCGAGGCCGACGAGGCGGGGCTGTTGCCCGACACCGCGCCTGCCAACTCCTGGTCGGCCCGCATCGGCGAGCTGGATCCCGCCGAGCTGCTGGAGACACAGCTCGTCAACGCGCTGGCCCCCACCCTCCTCGTCGACCGGCTGCTGCCGCTGCTGCTCGCCTCGCCCCACCGGAGCCGCTACATCGTGAATGTGACAGCCGTGGAGGGCCGGTTCGCGGTACGGCGCAAGACGGCCGGGCATCCGCACACCAATATGGCGAAAGCCGCACTCAATATGCTCACCCGCACCAGTGGGCCCGAACTCGCCGCGCAGGGCGTGCACATGTGCAGCGTCGACACGGGCTGGATCACCGACGAGAACCCGGTGCCGAAGAAGTCACGGATCGCCGCCGAAGGATTCCGGACTCCGCTGGACATCGTGGACGGAGCGGCCCGGGTGTACGACCCGATCGTGCGGGGCGAGGCCGGCGCCCCGGTGGCCGGCGTCTTCCTCAAGGACTACCGGGAAGCGGCGTGGTGACGCAGCGAGACGAGCCAAGTGGGGGGAGTCTTTCGCGGGAGTGCCGGAGTCGTTCGCGGGAGTCTGCGGCACCGGTGCGTACTCGCCGCCGCCCAGACGCACCGTGCTTGCCTTCAGGGTCGGCCCGCGCCGTGAGCGGATTGGCCTAGGATCTCCGACAAGGGCGGGGTCGTAGCGCAGAGGCAGACGCGCCGGTCTCCAGAACCGGAACACGCTGGTTCGACTCCAGCCGCCCCGCCCCCCTCCCCCCTCGTCGTGCTCGGGCGACAGCACACCCGCTGTGACGATCAGCTTGGGCACGGCGCCCGGTGAAGGCCCGTCGATCACGGGCCCGTTGTTCCGTACAGCTCGGCTGTTCAGTACGGCTCCCCGCTTCTCAGCAGGCAGAATTCCGCATGGCCCACACCCGCCGGCGCGACAGGGACCGCCTCCTGGACGCGCTCGACCCACTCCCGTATCGGCTCCGCATGCGTGAACTTGTCGTGCGGGCCGGGGAGATGAGTCGTGCGGAGTTGCGGTCGCTGCTGGCCGAGCTCGATCCGCGCGGTCCCTACGAGCGCGGGCTCGCCGTCGTCGCGGCCGCTGGGGGCGGGGACGCCGAGTGGGTCTGCGCGCGGCTCGCGGACCCGGACTCGCTCGTCCGCGGCCAGGCCCTGCGGGTCGCTGCTCGCTGCGAGCCTCGGCGTCCCCGACGAAGCCCTTGCCGCCGCGCTTGACGACGCCCCCACCGCCGTACGCGAACAGCTGCTGCGCGCGATGGTTGCCGCCCGGCACTCGCGGTACGCACCGCCGAAGTGCTGGGCGAGCGGCTCGGCGGCCGGACAGGCCGGGCGACACCGGGACGCTGCTCGAAGCCGCCCACGGGCTCGCCGAGGCCGACGGCCGCACCGAAGGACTCTTCGCCGTGACGGTCACCTCGGCCGGCGGCTCGCGCACGTCCTGGGCCGAGCGTGGCGGGTGCAGCTACGGAAGCTGCGTCGCCATGCGGACGCGGACGCGGACGTGCGCGATGCGGCCATGCGCACGGTGACGGCGTACGAATAAGCCCGGACGGCGCTCGAACGGCCCGGTCGGCTCCCGAACGGCAGGGAGCGCCGGTCAGCCGGGACGCTCAGACGGCCGGAACGGCGCCCGGACGGTCAGCCCGCCGCCCGCGCTGCCATCCGCGCCTTGCGCGCCGCCAGCTTCTCGTCGAACTTGGTCGCCTCGGAGTTCAGCCCGCCCATGTACAGGCCCAGCTCCTCCTGCGCCTTGAGGCCCTCCGGGCCCAGCCCGTCGATGTCCAGCACCCTCAGGAAGCGCAGCACCGGCTGCAGGACGTCGTCGTGGTGGATCCGCATGTTGTAGATCTCGCCGATCGCCATCTGCGCCGCGGCCCGCTCGAAGCCCGGCATGCCATGTCCCGGCATCCGGAAGTTGACGACGACATCGCGCACGGCCTGCATGGTCAGATCCGGGGCGAGCTCGAAGGCCGCGCCCAGCAGATTGCGGTAGAAGACCATGTGCAGGTTCTCGTCGGTGGCGATACGCGCCAGCATCCGGTCGCAGACGGGGTCGCCCGACTGGTGGCCGGTGTTGCGGTGCGAGACGCGGGTCGCGAGCTCCTGGAAGGCGACGTACGCCACCGAGTGCAGCATCGAGTGGCGGTTGTCGGACTCGAAGCCCTCCGCCATGTGCGCCATCCGGAACTGCTCCAGCTTGTCCGGGTCGACGGCACGCGAGGTGAGCAGGTAGTCGCGCATCACGATGCCGTGCCGGCCCTCCTCCGCGGTCCAGCGGTGCACCCAGGTGCCCCAGGCGCCGTCGCGGCCGAAGAGCGAGGCGATCTCGTGGTGGTAGCTGGGGAGGTTGTCCTCGGTCAGGAGGTTCACGACCAGGGCGATCTTGCCGATGTCGGTGACCTTGGACTGCTCAGGCTCCCAGGCCTGGCCGTCCTCGAAGTAACCGGGGAAGTTGCGGCCGTCGGTGAACGGGACGTACTCGTGCGGCATCCAGTCCTTGGCGACCTTGAGATGGCGGTTGAGTTCCTTCTCCACCACCTCCTCCAGCGCGAACAGCAGTCGGGCGTCGGTCCACGCTTCCGAACTGCCGAGGTGGGGAGAGGTGATCGTCACGGGTGCTCCTGGGGACGGGAGAGTTACCTACGGATTCGTAGGTTACGAGACCGTAGGTTAAGGCGGCAGTAAGCCTTCGGCCAAGCCCGGTAGGGAGATGTGCTATTACATTTAGTTATGCGTACAGGTCGCGGAGGCGTACGGAGAGGCACGTCACGCACCCTTCGAGCTTCTCGAACTCGCTGATGTCCACCGTGACCGGCTCGTAGCCGAGGTCCGTGAACAGTTCCGCCGACTTCGGCGCACTCGCCGCCATCAGCAGCTTTCCGCCGCCGAGCAGCACCACATGTGCACCCGACTCCTCCAGCACCGGGAGATGCCGCGGGAAGACCGTCGGGGTGTCCACCAGCGGTGGGTATCCGATGACGGTGGAGTCCGGCAGCGCGGTCACCGCGGACTTCAGATGCAGCACCTTGCTCACCGGCACGGCCACGACACGTGCGCCGAGCGGCTCGAAGGCCGCGCGCAGCTGTTGCACCCCTGCCGCGTTCGTACGCCCGCCGCGGCCCACGTAGATCGTGTCGCCGATCTTCAGGACATCGCCGCCTTCAAGGGTGCCGGGCTCCCAGACCCAGTTCACCGAGCAACCGAGCCGTGCCAGGGTCTCCTCGACGGCCGCCGTCTCCGGCCTGCGGGACTCGGCCCCCGGGCGGGCGATCAGCGCGACATTGCGGTACATGACCACTGTGTCCTCGATGAAGACGCCGTCCGGGCAGTCGTCGGCCGGCTCTGTCTCGACGGTCTCCCAGCCGTGTTCGCGCAGCGTCTCGGCGTATGTCTCCCACTGCTCGAGCGCCAGTGCGGCGTCGACCGTGGTCCGCTCGATATGGGTGACCAGGCCCTCGGCGAGGCGCGGGCTGGGGCGACGGATCAGGGCTTTCCTGCTGGGCACGGGCGCTCTCCAGGTCTGTCCGGGGTCTGGTCGCGCCCATCATGGCCCGCCGTCCCGGGGCGATGGAATCCCCGGTGGGCAGCCGTGGGAGCGGGCGGTGCCGGTGGCGCCGGGTCCTTGCGGCCGTGCCGCCCGGCTGCGGGCGCACCGGCGATGACGATGTTCTCCGCAGGAGACCTGGCGCCAACCGGGATTCCGGACATTTTCTGTCCGGAATCCCGGCCGGCCGGGGAACCACGCGCATCGCGCTTACGATCCAGGCGCATCACGCTCCCATCAGGCGCATCGCGCTCACGTCATCGGAAGCCCCCGTCCCGTACCTCGTCCGTGGTGATGTCACGGAGCTCACCGTCCAGCAGCAGCCAGCGCGTGATGCCGATCGACTCCAGGAACGGCATATCGTGACTGGCCACGATCAGCGCTCCCTCGTACGACTCCAGCGCCGCCGTCAGCCTCCGTACGCTCGCCATGTCCAGGTTGTTCGTCGGCTCGTCGAGCATCAGCAGCTGCGGCGCCGGCTCGGCGAGCAGCAGCGCGGCAAGGGCCGCACGGAACCGCTCTCCGCCCGAGAGCGTGCCGGCCGGCTGGTCGGCACGCGCGCCCCGGAACAGGAAGCGGGCCAGTCGCGCCCTGATCCGGTTGTTGGTCGCATCGGGCGCGAACCGCGCCACGTTCTCCACCACGCTCAGCCCGTCGTCGAGCACATCGAGCCGCTGCGGCAGAAAGCGGAGCGGGACCTCGGCCACCGCCTCGCCGGCGACCGGCTCCAGCTCGCCGGTGATCGTACGCAGCAGAGTGGTCTTGCCCGCTCCGTTGCGCCCGACGAGTGCGATCCGTTCGGGGCCGCGTACCTCGAACTCTCCTTTCACCTCTGCCCCGTAACGCAGCGTCAGTTCGTTCAGCCGCAGCACGCCACGGCCCGGATGGACCTTGGTGAACGGCAGCTCGATACGGATCTCGTCGTCGTCGCGGACCGCGTCCACGGCCTCGTCGAGCCGCTCCTTCGCCTCGGCGAGCTTCTCGGTGTGCATGATGCGGTGCTTGCCGGCCGACTCCTGGGCCGCGCGTTTGCGCGCCCCCATAACGATCTTCGGCTCGCGCTTGGAGTCCCACATCTTCTGCCCGTACCGCTTACGGCGGGCCAACTTGATGTGGGCGTCGGCCAGTTCACGCTTCTGCCGCTGCACGTCGGCCTCGGCAACACGCACCATGCGCTCCGCCGCCTCCTGCTCGACGGCGAGCGACTCCTCGTACGCCGTGAAGTTTCCGCCGTACCAATTGACCTCCCCGTCGCGCAGATCGGCGATCTGGTCGACCAGTTCCAGGAGTTCACGGTCGTGGCTGACCACGACCATGACGCCGGACCAGGCGGCGACCGCGTCGTACAGCCGCCGACGTGCGTACAGATCGAGGTTGTTGGTCGGCTCGTCGAGCAACAGGACATCCGGTTGGGCCAGCAGAAGTGCGGCCAGCCGCAGCAGTACGCCCTCGCCGCCCGACACCTCGCCGATGGTGCGGTCGAGTCCGATATGGCCGAGACCGAGCTGGTCGAGGGTGGCGCGCGCCCGCTCCTCGACGTCCCAGTCGTCGCCGACCGCTGTGAAATTCTCCTCGCTCGGATCACCCGCCTCGATGGCGTGCAGCGCGGTGCGCGTGGTGGCGATGCCCAGCACCTCGTCCACTCGCAGGGCGGTGTCGAGCACCAGGTTCTGCGGTAGCCGGCCGATCTCGCCCGCGGTGCGTACTGCTCCGCCTGACGGTGTGAGTTCACCGGAGATCAGCTTCAGCAGCGTTGATTTTCCGGATCCGTTGAGGCCGATGAGACCGGTCCTGCCCGGGCCGACCGCCAGCTGGAAGTCGTCGAAGACCCCGGTGCCGTCCGGCCAGGCAAAGGTGAGCGAGGAGCAGGTGATGTGGGTGGGAAGAGTAGACATACGGGTCTCCCGGTTGCGTGGAAGGTGGCAAGGGCAACGGGTGGAGACACCGGAATACGGGCGACGATCGCCGGGAACACAAGAAAGGTCCCGGTCGGGGAGGACGGCTCGAGCGCCGAGGTCGCACGCGATGCGCGCAGCATGCTTGAAGCAGCTGTACCGCACGGTGTCTCAGGACCTCAGACGAGCAACGTCCTACTCCAATCGACGACAACAGGACCGCTGTACAACGTACGAGGACGCTTGGGCACTGTCAACGAATTATCGTGATCGGGACCTGCGCGACCGGCCCCGGGGCCGACCGGGACAGCACCGGGACAAGGAGGCTCCGCCCGTGCCCAATGGATCGCTCTCGATCGCCGCCCGGCTCTATCTCCTGTCCTGGGACACCGAGCGGATGACGCCCACCGGCACGTCCTGCCTAGCCCCTCTCGTACGGGCCGGGGCGCTCACCGAGCTGGCCCAGCGCGGCATGCTCGCCGAAGCCGACGGCGTTGCCCGGCCCGTCGGCGACAACCTCACCGGTGACCCGGTGCTCGACGAACTGCTGGAACTCGTCGAGGAGTCCAGGCCACGCACATGGAAGAGGTGGGTGACGCACCACGCCACATACACCCTCGAAGCCGTCCGTAAGCAGCTGGCCGGAGCCGGCTACTTGCGCAGGAGACGCGGGCGGCTGCTCGGCCTCTTCTCCGCCCCGCAGTACGAACTCGACCGTGCTGACGTGGTGAAGTCGCTGCGCGAGGAGACGCGGGCGATGCTCGGAGGTCCGGTGCCGGTGGCCGAGATCTCCGACCGCGACGCCGCCCTCGTCGCACTCGCGGCCGCGGCAGAAGTGCGCACCCTCGCCACCGCTGATGAGCGCAGGCGCCACAAGGACCGGATCGAGGCGCTGACGGAACGCAGCGGTGCGGCCGCTCCCACGCTGAGGAACGTCATCCAGGAGGTACGGGACGCGGTGATCTTCGAGGTGACGTCGGCGTCCGCGGCGGGCGCCTCCGGCGGCAGCTGACACCTCTGCTCGCCGGCAGGGTGACGCCGGAATCCGGCCAGGCCACGGCGCCGGGCGTCAGCAGGCGTCGCGCAGCAGCTCGGCGAGATTGTGGTCGAGGTCCAGATAGAGGTGCTCGCAGCCGGTGGGAACCATGCCCTGGGCGCGCTTGAGGAAGCGGCGCACCTCACTGGTGCGGATGTGCACCATGGCGATGCCCTCGGGTGCGCGGAACTCCACCACCGTACGGTCGTAGCCGAACGGCCTGACGCGTACGTCGCCGACGCCGGCCGGTCCGTCGACACCCGCCGCGAGCAGGTCACGCGAGAAGGCCCACGACACCTCGTTGCCCTCCAGCGTCGCCGGCGGCGGGAAGGCCATCTGCACGGCGAAGGGATCCTCGCGGTCGTAACGCAGTGTGGCCGGAACAGACTCCATCTGGGGTGCCGAGGCGACCAGTCGGGCCTGCACGGCCTGCTCGATGACGGTGGACAAGGCCTGCTCCTTCGTGCGCGGCTCGCTGACGTCTCCCTGACACCGGGAGAGACGGCAGAACGAGCGATTGCGTGCATCCGAAGGGAATGTGACCTCCGTCACCGCGTCCCCCTCACCCCCTCACCGCGTCTCGTGTCGGTCGCCGTAAGCCGTGCGGATGCCGAGATCGCCGCGGATCACCAGCTGACCGGCGAGGGAGCGGGTCACGGTGGTCGGCCGGTCCGGCTCCTCGGTCGAGCCGTCGGCGAGCCGGTACTGCAGGGCGCCGGACGGACAGCGCCGTACGACCTCGGCGACCCGGTCGGCGGCGGCGCCGTCGGGCTGCACCCAGGGCCGGCTGTCCAGGTCGAAGACGTGCGGGAGACCGCGTACGCACTCGGCCGCGTGCAGACAGCGCCGTGATTCGAAGGTGACGGTGATCTCCCGGCCCTCGTGCTCCTTGGGCTGGGACATGGGCTCAGCCCAGGAACCCACGCCGTCCGCCGCACCCTGGACGGGGTACGGCCCGTGGGCTAGCTTCCAGCGCCATGACGTCCATGGGGAAGACGAGACGAACGGTGTCGGTGGGACTGTGTGCCGCGGCGGTGGCCGCGGCCCTGGCCGCGCCGGCGCAGGCAGCCCAGCCATCGGGCAGTGCTACGGCAGAAGGTACAGACGGCAGGGGGCCGAGCTGGAGCCTCAAGGACACCGGTACGAATGTACGGTTCCGGGGCCTCGCGGCCGTCAGCCGGAAGGCCGCGTGGGTCGCCGGCTCGAAGGGCACCGTGCTGCGTACCGCGGACGGCGGCCGCAGCTGGCAGAACGTCTCCCCGCCCGGGGCGGGCGAGCTGGAGTTCCGCGACATCGAGGCCTTCGACGGCCGTCGTGCGGTGGTGCTGGCCATCGGCGAGGGCGAGGCGTCCCGGGTCTTCCGTACCGAGGACGGCGGAGCGAGCTGGACCGAGTCCTTCCGCAACACCGATGCGAAGGCCTTCTACGACTGCGTCACCTTCTTCGACAGCCGGCACGGCCTCGCCATGAGTGATCCGGTGGACGGCAAGTACCGCATCCTGTCGACCGGCGACGGCGGCAGGTCGTGGAAGGTTCTGCCGAACACCGGGATGCCGGCGGCGCTGCCGGGCGAGGCGGCCTTCGCCGCCAGCGGCCAGTGCCTGGTCAGTTCGGGGAGCAAGGACGTGTGGCTGGCGACCGGCGGTGGCGCCACGGCGCGTGTACTGCACTCCGCCGACCGCGGTCTGAACTGGACCGTCGCCGAATCGACCATCCCCGCCGGGGATCCGGCGCGTGGAGTCTTCGCACTCGCCTTCCGTGACCGCACCCACGGCATCGCGGTCGGCGGCGACTACCGCGCCGACCAGGCATCCCCGAGCGCCGGGGCGGTCAGCCGGGACGGCGGGCGCAGCTGGCAGCAGTCCAAGACACCGCCGCCGGCCTACCGTTCGGGCATTACCTGGCTGCCGCACAGCCGGTCGGCGGCGCTCGCCGTCGGCCCGACCGGCACGGATCTGACGGTGGACGCCGGCCGCAGCTGGCGCACCGTCGACACCGGTTCGTACGACACGGTCGACTGCACACCCGACCTCGGCTGCTGGGCCTCGGGCGAGAAGGGCCGGGTCGCGCGGCTGGAGTTCTAGCCGAACCGCGGTCCTACGAGGGCAACTGCTGACGGTACGGGGCGAGTTCGGGCGCGGTCTTGGTCGCGATGAACTCCGTGATCCGGTACGCACACACGCCGCCGACCGTGAAGGGGTCGGCCGCCGCGATCGTCTCGATCCGCGCGCGGTCGTCCCCGACGGCCAGGATCACCCCGCCGTCGCGCGGGTTCTTGCGGCCCGAGGCGATGAACACGCCCTCCTCGTACATCGCGTCCAGCCACTCCACATGTGCCTCGAGCAGCTCGTCGACACGCTCGACGGGTGCGGTGTAGGTCAATTCCAGTACGAACATGATCGCCAGGCTACGCCAGGCGGGAATCGCGATCAGGCCCTGGTGCCGGACCGACCGGGCCGTAGGCTGGGCGGCACCATGAAGATCATCGAGACGCCCCCCGCCTGGCCCGCCGACGAGACCGCGGCCCTGGCCGTCCAGGACGAACTGCGCACGCGGGTCGTTCTGGACGAGTCGGGGCCGCCGGTTGCCACCGGTCTGGTGACGGGCGTCGATGTGGCGTACGACGACGAGCACGATGTCGTCGCGGCGGCGGCCGTCGTCCTGGACTCCGCGACGCTCACCGTCGTCGAGGAGGTCACGGCGGTCGGCCGGGTCGCCTTCCCGTACGTCCCGGGTCTCCTCGCCTTCCGGGAGATCCCGACCGTGCTGGCCGCCCTGGAATCCCTCACGACAGACCCCGGTCTGGTCGTCTGCGACGGCTATGGCCTGGCCCACCCCCGCCGCTTCGGACTCGCCTCCCACCTCGGCGTACTGACCGGGCTGCCGGTGATCGGCGTCGCCAAGAACCCCTTCGTCTTCAGTTACGGCGAACTCGGTCCGCGCCGCGGTGACTTCGCCCCCCTGCTCGCCGACGACGGCGAGGAGGTCGGCCGGGCGTTGCGCACCCAGGACGGAGTCAAGCCGGTCTTCGTCTCCGTCGGCCACCGCACGACACTCGACAACGCCTGTGCCCACACCCTCCACCTCGCGTCCCGCTACCGGCTCCCCGAGAGCACGCGCCGGGCCGACCGGCTCTGCCGGCGCGCACTGGAGGAAGCTACTCGGGCATCCGGGCCGGAGGACTCAGTCGGGGAACCGAGTAGCGGAACTGAGTAGGGGAACTGAGTATCTGAGCGGATGTCATGACCGGCGCTGATCGGCAGGCTCCCTCGCATGACGACACAGACGACGCACAGCGCCACCGAGACCACCACCCACCCCGTTGAGCGCACCCTGACGGCCGTGCTCATCCTGTCCGCGCTGGCGGGCTTCGGCTGGGTGGGGGCGATGGTCTACACGGCACTGTCCGGCTGACGGCCTGCCCGGCTGACCGGCCGGCCGTGTTGGCGGCCGGCACCTGACCTCAGCGTGTGGCAGCCACCCGGAAGGTGATCCCGGCTGTCTGCAGTCGCTCCAGCAGCGCATCACCCATCGCTACGGCGGTCGTGACCTGGCCCGCTGTTTTCGGCAGCGCGTCGAAGGCAAGGCAGAGCGCCGACTCGGCGAGCATCTTCGCCGTCTCGTCGTAGCCCGGGTCACCACCCGAGACCTCGGTGAAGACCCGGCGACCGCCGCCCTCGCCCACAAAGCGCACCGAGAACCAGCTCTTCGCCCGGCGCTCTTCGTCAGGCCCCTCACCCGGCTTGAGGCGTTCCGACAACCAGCGCCGGGCGGGCGGCAGTTGGGCCAGACCGTAGAGCGCGCCCAAAGCCGTCACACCGCCCGCCGCCATCGGAAGCGTCCGGACGGCCGCATAGTGCCGGTAGCGGAAGTCGGGGCCGTAGCGGGGCAGCGTGGCCGCCGATCGCGCCACGATCTGCGGGTCGATCGTGGGCAGCGGCAGGGCCCAGGCGCCGGTCTCGCGGCTGAACCGCGGCCCGCCCAGCGGAGCCCGCGCCCGGCGTCCCATCAGCCGCGGCTCGTGCAGTCGCCGTTCGTGCGCAGCCTGCAGCATTTGCCGTCCTCGGCTCATCGCGGTGAGCGCCGAGGCGAACGTACCGCCGGAGAACGTGGCGTTGGAGCGTACAAATCCGTCGACGCGCAGCGGCACGTCCTGCGGAAGGTGCTGCACGGTGAAGTACGCGCCGAGGTCGTGCGGAATCGAGTCGAAGCCACAGGCGTGGACGATCCGCGCCCCCGTCTCCCGGGCCCGCGCGTCATGACGTACGTACATCAGGTCCACGAACTCGGGCTCGCCGGTCAGGTCGGCGTAGTCGGTCCCGGCCTCCGCGCAGGCGGAAACCAGCGCCTCCCCGTACCAGAGATACGGGCCGACGGTCGTCGCCACCACACGGGTGGACTCGGCGAGTTCGCGCAGCGCGTCGGGGTCGTCCGCGTCCGTCTCGATCAGCGGCAGCTCGGCGCAGCCGGGATTCACCGAGGCAAGGCGCTTGCGCAGCTGCTCCAGCTTCTGACGGCTGCGGCCCGCGACGGCCCAGCGGCAATCGTCCGGCGCGTGCGCCGCGAGGTACTCCGCGGTGAGCACACCGACGAATCCCGTGGCTCCAAAGAGCACGATGTCGTACGGGCGCTGTGCGCGATCGGTACCGTTCTGCCTGTTCAATGGCCCCTCCGCCGTTGCCCCCGCGGTCCTGTCGGTGGCTGAGGCTAGCGTGCGAACGAGCTTGACAGTAGATGCGTTTCCCATCGGTAACATGCCGGGCCCCCGGGGCCGGATCCAGCGTGAGGACATGCCCACCGGGCGTCGCGGCGCAGCGCGGTCATCAACGCGGCGGGCCGCTGGGCGAAGGCCGAGCGTGCGACGACGATCCGAGCTCACCTCCTATATTGGCCGTAAACATGCGGTTTGGGCCGGAATTCCCAGAGTCGGCGGCGGCCGGTTCTAAGCGCTTGCTCGGCCCAGGCCCTTGTGTGGAGTGGAACGCGTTCTTACCATCTCTGGTGTTACATCATTTGTGTCACAGTGCTGGGGGCTCAATGGCGGCGACAGGAAACGGCCCGCTGGCCGGGGTGCGTGTGGTTGAGCTGGCGGGCATCGGGCCCGGCCCGTTCGCCGCCATGGTGCTGGCCGACCTCGGCGCCGATGTCGTACGGGTCGACCGGCCCGGCGGTGCGGGGCTGAACATCGATCCGGCCTACGACCTCACCAACCGCAACAAACGCTCGGTGCTCATCGACCTCAAGGCCGAGGGCGGCCCCGACCAGGTCCTCGACCTGGTCGAACGCGCCGACGTACTCATCGAGGGATACCGGCCGGGTGTCGCCGAGCGCCTCGGGGTCGGGCCGCAGGAGTGCCTCGCGCGCAATCCGCAGCTCGTGTACGGACGGATGACCGGCTGGGGCCAGGAAGGCCCGCTCGCCCAGCGCGCCGGACACGACATCGCGTACATCGCCATCACCGGCACTCTCGGCATGATCGGCAAGGCCGGCGAGCCGCCCGCCGTACCGGCCAACCTCGTCGGCGACTACGCGGGCGGCTCGCTCTATCTCGTCATCGGGGTGCTCGCCGCGCTGCAGCACGCCCGCACCGAGGGCGGCGCCGGCCAGATCGTCGACGCGGCCATCGTCGACGGAGCCGCTCATCTGGCCACGATGATCCACGGAATGATGGCGGCCGGCGGCTGGCAGGACCGGCGCGGGTCGAATCTGCTCGACGGCGGCTGCCCGTTCTACGGCAACTACGAGACCGCCGACGGCGAGTACATGGCGGTCGGGGCCCTGGAGCAGCAGTTCTACAACGAGTTCATCGAGCTGCTCGGGATCAAGGACGAGGTCCCGGCCCGTAAGGACTTCGCCCGCTGGGGCGAGCTGCGCGGCGCTGTGGCCGCCCGCTTCAGGACGAAGACCCGCGACGCGTGGACCGCCGTCTTCGAGGGTTCGGACGCTTGCGTGGCGCCGGTGCTCTCGCTCGGCGAGGCTCCCTCGCATCCGCATCTCGCGGCCCGCGGAACCTTCGTCGAGCACAGCGGACTCACCCAGCCCGCACCCGCGCCCCGCTTCTCCGCCACGCCCGGCGCCGTGGTGCGTCCGCCCGCCCAGCCCGGCGCGGACACCGCAGAGGTCGCTCTCGACTGGGACATTCCCGGCCTTGCCGGCACCGCCAAGGAGGACGACCGTTGAAGCGCCAGATCTTCACCGACGAGCACGACGCGTTCCGTGAGACCGTACGAACCTTCCTCGCCAAGGAGGTCCTGCCGCACTACGAGCAGTGGGAGAAGGACGGCATCGTCAGCCGGGAGGCCTGGCTCGCCGCGGGCCGGCAGGGGCTGCTCGGCCTCGCCGTGCCGGAGGAGTACGGAGGCGGCGGGAACACCGACTTCCGCTACAGCGCCGTCCTCGCCGAGGAGTTCACCAGGGCGGGCGCCGCCGGGCTCGCGCTCGGACTGCACAACGACATCATCGGCCCGTATCTGACCGGCCTGGCGACCGAGGAGCAGAAGCGGCGCTGGCTGCCCGGCTTCTGCAGCGGCGAGATCATCACCGCCATCGCGATGACCGAGCCGGGCGCCGGCTCCGACCTCCAGGGCATCCGTACCACCGCCGAGGACCGCGGCGATCACTGGATCCTCAACGGCTCCAAGACCTTCATCTCCAACGGCATCCTCGCCGACCTGGTGGTCGTCGTCGCCAGGACGACGCCCGAAGGCGGCGCCAAAGGGCTGTCGCTGCTCGTCGTCGAGCGCGGCACCGAGGGCTTCGAGCGCGGCCGTAATCTCGACAAGATCGGCCAGAAGTCCCAGGACACGGCAGAGCTGTTCTTCAACGACGTACGCGTCCCCAAGGAGAACCTGCTCGGTGAACTGAACGGCGCATTCGTCCATCTGATGACCAACCTCGCGCAGGAGCGGATGGGCATCGCCGTCGCCGGAATCGCCGGTGCCGAATATCTGCTGGAGATCACCACCCAGTACGTCAAGGAGCGGGAGGCCTTCGGGCGGCCGCTCTCCAAGCTCCAGCACATCCGCTTCGAAATTGCCGAGATGGCCACCGAGTGCGCCGTCACCCGTACCTTCCTCGACCGCTGCATCGTCGATCACTCGAACGGGGAACTCGACGCGGTCCATGCCTCGATGGCCAAATGGTGGGCCACCGAACTTCAGAAGCGGGTCGCCGACCGCTGTCTCCAACTGCACGGCGGCTACGGCTATATGACTGAATACCGCGTCGCCAAAGCCTTCACGGACGGCCGTATCCAGACCATCTACGGCGGTACGACCGAGATTATGAAGGAAATCATCGGCCGCTCGATCCTCGGCTGAACTCCCGGACTCGCCCGGCCCTCATTGCACAACCCTCGAAACGCAACCCGCATGACATAACCCTCGAAAGGCTGCAGTCTTGAGTACCGAAGCGTATGTGTACGACGCGATCCGCACTCCGCGCGGGCGCGGCAAGGCCAATGGCGCCCTGCACGGCACCAAGCCGATCGACCTCGTCGTCGGTCTGATCCACGAACTCCGCAGCCGCTTCCCGGGTCTTGACCCGGCGGCGATCGACGACATCGTGCTCGGCGTGGTCGGTCCGGTAGGCGACCAGGGTTCCGATATCGCCCGCATCTCGGCGATCGCCGCCGGACTGCCCGACACCGTCGCCGGCGTCCAGGAGAACCGCTTCTGTGCCTCGGGCCTCGAAGCCGTCAACATGGCGGCGATGAAGGTCCGTTCGGGCTGGGAGGACCTGGTGCTGGCCGGCGGTGTCGAGTCGATGTCGCGGGTGCCGATGGCCTCCGACGGCGGCGCCTGGTTCGCCGACCCGATGACCAACTTCGACACCGGTTTCGTACCGCAGGGTATCGGCGCCGACCTCATCGCCACCATCGAGGGCTTCTCCCGCCGCGATGTCGACGAGTACGCGGCGCTCTCCCAGGAGCGGGCCGCGGCAGCCTGGAAGGACGGCCGCTTCGAGCGCTCCGTCGTACCGGTCCTGGACCGCAACGGCCTGGTCGTCCTCGACCACGACGAGCACATGCGCCCCGGCACCACCGCGGACTCCCTCGCCGCGCTCAAGCCCTCCTTCGCAGGCATCGGCGACATGGGCGGCTTCGACGCCGTGGCGCTGCTGAAGTACCACTGGGTGGAGAAGATCGACCACGTCCACCATGCGGGCAACTCCTCCGGCATCGTCGACGGCGCCGCGCTCGTCGCGATCGGCACGAAGGAGGTCGGCGAGCGGTACGGACTCACGCCGCGCGCCCGGATCGTCTCGGCCGCGGTCTCCGGATCCGAGCCGACCATCATGCTCACCGGTCCCGCCCCCGCCACCCGCAAGGCGCTCGCCAAGGCCGGACTGACGATGGACGACATCGACCTGGTCGAGATCAACGAGGCGTTCGCCGGTGTCGTACTGCGCTTCGCCCGCGATCTCGACATCCCGCTGGAGAAGATCAACGTCAACGGCGGCGCGATCGCGCTGGGCCATCCGCTCGGTGCGACGGGCGCGATGATCCTCGGCACGGTCATGGACGAACTGGAGCGCCAGGACAAGCGGTACGGCCTCGTCACACTCTGCGTGGGCGGCGGCATGGGCATCGCCACGGTGATCGAGCGCGTGTAGCGGTGCGGCGGCGCGCCCCCGGGCCGGCACCCCGAACGGCCGGCACTCGAGCGGCAGCGCCCACACCCTCCGCGCCGACACCGCCATCGCTCGAAACGACCTGACCAAGACCTCCTGGAGACTCCGCAATGACCGAGAGCACCACCATCCGCTGGGAACAGGACGAGACCGGCGTCGTCACCCTCGTCCTCGACGACCCCAACCAGTCCGCCAACACGATGAACCAGGCCTTCAAGGAGTCCATCGCCGCGATCGCCGACCGCGCGGAGGCCGAGAAGGACTCCATCCGCGGCATCATCTTCACCTCCGCCAAGAAGACCTTCTTCGCGGGCGGCGACCTCAAGGACATGATCAAGGCCGGTCCCGAGGACGCCGAGGCCGCCTTCGAGGCCGGCATGGGCATCAAGCGCGCTCTGCGCCGGATCGAGACCCTCGGCAAGCCTGTCGTCGCAGCCATCAACGGCGCGGCCCTGGGCGGCGGTTACGAGATCGCCCTCGCCTGTCACCACCGCATCGCCCTCGACGCGCCCGGCTCCAAGATCGGCCTGCCCGAGGTCACCCTCGGCCTGCTGCCCGCGGGCGGCGGCGTCACCCGCACCGTACGGCTGATGGGCATCGCGGACGCGCTGCTGAAGGTCCTGCTGCAGGGCACCCAGTACAACCCGCAGCGCGCACTGGAGAACGGCCTGGTCCACGAGGTGGCCGCCACCGACGAGGAGATGCTCGCCAAGGCCCGCGCCTTCATCGACGCCCATCCCGAATCGCAGCAGCCCTGGGACGTCAAGGGCTACAAGATCCCCGGTGGGACCCCGTCCAACCCGCGGTTCGCCGCCAACCTGCCCGCATTCCCCGCGAACCTGAAGAAGCAGACCGCCGGCGCGCCCTACCCCGCCCCGCGCAATATCCTCGCGGCGGCCGTCGAGGGGTCCCAGGTCGACTTCGAGACCGCGCAGATCATCGAGGCCCGGTACTTCACCGAGCTGGTCACCGGGCAGATCGCCAAGAACATGATTCAGGCGTTCTTCTTCGACCTGCAGGCCGTCAACTCCGGCGCCAACCGCCCCAAGGGCATCGAGCCGCGCCCCGTCCGCAAGGTCGCCGTCCTCGGCGCCGGGATGATGGGTGCGGGCATCGCCTACTCCTGCGCCCGCGCGGGCATCGAGGTCGTCCTCAAGGACGTCACGGCGGACGCGGCCGCCAAGGGCAAGGCGTACTCCGAGAAGCTGCTCGCCAAGGCGCTCTCCCGGGGGCGTACGACCGAGGCCAAGCGTGACGCACTGCTCGCGCGCATCACGCCGACCGCCGACCCGGCGGACCTCGCCGGCTGCGACGCCGTGATCGAGGCGGTCTTCGAGGACACCGCCCTCAAGCACAAGGTGTTCCAGGAGATCGAGGACATCATCGAGCCGGACGCGCTGCTCTGCTCCAACACCTCGACGCTGCCCATCTCTGTCCTCGCCGAAGGAGTGTCACGGCCCGTCGACTTCATCGGGCTGCACTTCTTCTCGCCGGTCGACAAGATGCCGCTCGTCGAGATCATCAAGGGCCAGCACAGCGGCGACGAGGCGCTGGCCCGCGCCTTCGACCTGGTCCGCCAGATCAACAAGACCCCGATCGTCGTCAATGACTCGCGCGGCTTCTTCACCTCGCGCGTGATCGGTCAGTTCATCAACGAGGGCGTGGCGATGGTCGGCGAGGGCGTCGACCCCGTGTCGGTCGAGCAGGCCGCAGCCCAGGCCGGCTACCCGGCCAAGGTGCTCTCCCTGATGGACGAGCTGACCCTCACCCTCCCGCGGAAGATCCGCAACGAGACGAAGCGCGCGGTCGAGGAGGCAGGCGGCAGCTGGGCCGGGCATCCGGCGGACGTGGTGATCGACCGGATGGTCGACGAGTTCGGGCGCACGGGCCGCAGTGGCGGCGCGGGCTTCTACGAGTACGGCGAGGACGGAAAGCGGACCGGGCTGTGGCCGGGCCTGCGCGAGCACTTCACGCGTTCCGACCTGCATGTGCCCTTCCAGGACATGAAGGAGCGGATGCTCTTCTCCGAGGCGCTGGACACTGTGCGCTGCCTGGAGGAGAACGTGCTGACCTCCGTCGCCGACGCCAATATCGGCTCGATTATGGGCATCGGCTTCCCCGCCTGGACGGGCGGTGTGCTGCAGTACATCAATGGCTACGAGGGCGGGCTGTCCGGTTTCGTGGCGCGCGCGCGTGAGCTTGCCGAGCGCTACGGCGAGCGCTTCAACCCGCCTGCGTTGCTGGTCGAGAAGGCGGAGCGCGGCGAGGTCTTCACCGACGCGTGACGCCGGTCCCGGGCCGCGCTCAGCTCTCCCGGCTGGACGCGGCCCGCGTCAGTCCTGCTGGCTGAACGCGGCCCGCAGCTCCTCCTTGAGCGACCGCTGGAAGGCCGTCACCAGCGCCTGCACCACCATCGGCTGCATATGGGCGGACAGCGACTTCATCGCCGCCACCTGCTCGGGGTCCGGCTCCTGCTCGCGGTACGGATTCCATACCTCGTCCCGGAACAGCCTGGTGAGCTCACGCGCCGCCGAGCGGGTGTGCTCCAGCAGGACCGTGCGGGCGGCGAGAATCGTCTCGTGCGCGATCGGTACGTCCAGCAGCTGCACACCGAGCCGCAGCAGGCCCGGGTCGAGCCGGTAGCCGTCCGATCCCGCCGAGACGTCCGCGCGCTCCAGGACACCCATCGCCGCGAGCCGGTCGATGTCCTGCTCACTCAGCGTGCGGCCAGCGCGGCGCTCCAGGTCGGCGCGGGTCGCCTCCTCGGCCGAGTCCGGCGCCCAGGAGGCGACCAGCGCACGGTGGATCGCGAGGTCGTGCGCGCTCAGGTCCGGTGGCAGCTGCTCCAGATAGCGTTCGATCGCGGCGAGGGTCATGCCCTGGTGCTGGAGCTCCTCGATGAGGGCCAGCCGGGAGAGATGGTCCGGTCCGTAGTGACCGACGCGGCGGGGCCCGATTGCCGGCGGCGGCAGGAGTCCGCGCGTGCTGTAGAAGCGGATGGTGCGTACGGTGACCCCGGCGCGCGCGGCCAGCTCGTCGACGGTGAGCGTCGGCTCCTCGGTCTCGGTCGCCATCTGTGCGCCTCGCTTCCCGCTGCCGTTCCTGGTCTCCGTGCAGTGCAACAGTATTGCTGTCTCACCACTGTTGTGAAAGCGTCCGCCGATTGTCAGTGGTGGTCCGTACGGTGGGTGCATGTCCGAGATCGAGTACGTACGGGGGGACGCCACCGCGCCGCAGGGCAAGGGGGTGAAGCTGATCGCGCATGTCTGCAACGACCTGGGCGGTTGGGGGAAGGGCTTCGTGCTGGCGATATCGCGCCGCTGGCCGGAGCCGGAGGCGGCGTACCGCCGCTGGCACCGGGAGCGTGCGGGCAATGACTTCGGGCTCGGCGCCGTGCAGTATGTCCAGGTGGCGCCGTATCTGTGGGTGGCGAACATGGTGGGGCAGCGGGGGATACGGACCGGCAGCAAGGGGGTTCCGGTGCGGTACGAGGCGATCGACGCGGCGCTCGGGGCGGTGGCCGGCAAGGCGGCGGAGCTGGGGGCGTCCGTCCATATGCCGCGGATCGGGTGCGGTCTCGCGGGCGGGAAGTGGTCGCGGATCGAGCCGCTGATAGCGGGGCGGCTGACGGCGCGGGGGATATCGGTGACGGTGTACGACCACGAGGGCTGAGCGTCGCGCTGCGGCACTGCTCGGCCGCACTGCTCGGCCTCCGCGGCACGCGTCGGGCCGGCGCCGAAGCGAACAGCGCGGCGGGCGTGCCCCATGGATGGCACGCCCGCACGCATCAGCGAGTCGGTCAGCCAAAGGTCGGCCAATCAGTACACAGCCACGCCGTACACGCTGAGTGCTTCCCGCACCGGCTGGTGGATGGCCGAGCCGTTGGTGCCCGTGCAGCCGGAGCTGCCCGAGTGGATGCCCAGGGCGATGGAACCGGCGAAGTGCGCACCTCCGCTGTCGCCGGCGGCCGAACAGGCGGTGGTGCGGACCATGCCGTAGGTCGGCCCTTCGACGTAGTTCACGGTGACGTTCACGGCGGTGACCCTGCCGCTGGTCACGTGCGTGGTGGAGCCGCTCTTCCGGATGGCCTGGCCGACGATGGCGTTGGCCGCGGTCGTGATGTCCTGGTAGCTGCCGTTGTAGAGGTTGACGTTGCCGGCGGGCAGGGCGCCACCGGTGTACCGCACGATGCCGTAGTCGTTGCCCGGGAAGCTGGTCCCCCTTCGTAGCCCGATGATCGGGCCGCCGGGTGACGCATACCAGTTGACGGCCTCGTTGGTGCAGTGACCGGCCGTCAGGAAGTATCGGGCCGTGCCCTTCGAGACGTTGAAGGCCGCCGAGCAGCGGAAGCCGCCGCCGTAGATCGCGTTGCCGCCGGCTACCTCCCTCTTGAAGACTCCGGGCACACGCTTGATCCGTACGGCGTCGCCGAGACCTGCGGCCACCTTCTGCAGCTGGGTCATGGAGGGTGCGGAGACAGACCGGTCGGCTTCGATCGCGACCTGGTTGGTCGAGGGGTCGATGCCCCACGAGGTGCCGGTGATCTTCGCCTGGGCCTCGAGGGTGTCCATGGCCGCTTCGAGCCGTTCCGTGCTGCGCTTGACGAGCTTGGCGCGTGCGCCGGCGGCCCGTACCTTGTCGGCCGAGGCTGCATCGGTGACGGTGACGACCAGTTCGCCCGTTTTGGCGTCGAGATACGAACCGGCGCTGTGGTCGCCGAGGGCGCGTTCGAGCATGCTGTCGAGGCCGTAATGCGTCGGGGATGCGGTGACGCCCGGCACCGGATCCGGGGCGGCCCCGGCGGTGCCCGGGCCCAGGCCGACGACGGGCAGGGCGAGGATGACGGAAAGGCAGATGCGCGCGCGGAGCGTGCGTCTCATGGGGGCTTCTCCTTCGAACGAGTCCGCGGTGGGGGGATTCGAGGAGAAGTTTGGTCTGGATCAGTTCGGGGCGCGGACGCGACGTGGCATGACCCCGCCATGCATCCAGAAGCCGCGAGAACGCCGAACCACCCACCCGTTCGGGGGAGTCACGGATGGACCTGGACCGTGGCCGCGGTCAGCCGCCGGACCCCGTGCAGCAACGCGTGCTCGGCGGCCAGGGCCACCGCATGCGCCTGCCGCACCGTCAGCGCCGGGTCGACCACGATCGAGGTCTCGGCCCGCAGATCGTGCCCGAGCCAGCGCATTCGCACGTCCCGCACGGCTCGTACGCCCTCGACATGGGAGAGCGCGTGCTCGGCCTCGTCGACCAGCGCCGGGTCCACCGCGTCCATCACCCGGTGCCAGATCTCGCGCGCCGCACCGCGCAGCACCACCGCAATCGCCCCCGTGATCGCGAGCCCGATCAGCGGATCGGCCCACCGCCATCCGAGTACGGCTCCGCCCGCGCCCAGCAGTACGGCCAGTGAGGTGAAACCGTCGCTCCGGGCATGCAGTCCGTCGGCCACCAGCGCGGCCGACCCGATCCTGCGGCCCGTACGGATCCGGGCCCTTGCCACCCACTCGTTGCCGGTGAAACCCACCAGACCGGCCGCGGCCACTGCGGCCAGATGGCTGACATCCTGCGGCTCGAACAGCCGCCGCAGCGCCGCGTACCCGGCGAAGACCGCCGACGCGGCGATCACCAGCACCACGAAGACGCCCGCCAGGTCCTCCGCCCGGCCGAAGCCGTAGGTGTAGCGGCGGGTGGCCGCCCGCCGGCCGAGGATGAAGGCGAGGGCGAGGGGCAGAGCGGTCAGCGCGTCGGTGGCGTTGTGGACCGTGTCACCGAGCAGCGCCACCGAACCCGACGCGGTCGCGATCACCGCCTGGACGGCGGTCGTGGCGGCAAGCACACCGAAGGAGAACCACAGCGTCCGCAGCCCCTCGGCCGATCGTTCGAGGGCGGCGTCGATGCGGTCCTGGGTGTGGTGATGGTGGTGACCATGGACGTGCCCGTGACCCGTCATGGTCACCACCCTGGCGCATCAAATCCCTTGCAGCCACTGCCGAAAAGCGGCCGCTGACCAGCTGCGAAGGGTTTGCGACTACTGCCTTGACGCTACGACCGGGTAGTGGTCGGAGAGGTTGGTGTAGGTGTACTTCGTGCCCCAGCTGGAGACCGTCCAGGGCGCGCTCTGCTCCTTGATCACCTCGTTCGTCCAGCCTGCCGGCTTTGCGTGCCCGGCCCGGTGCAGGACGTAGTCCAGGTCCTCGCGCGGGTCGTTGGGATAGCGCTCGGAGGCGATCGAGTTCTCCTTCGTATCGAAGGAGTACGGGTGCCCGGTGCGCGCGTCCGCCCCCACGAGGCCGGCGTCGGCGAGCATGGTCGCGTACTCCGGCGTCCGCGAGTCGACATTGAAGTCGCCCGCGACCAGGACCTGTTCGGAAGCCGGGATGTTCTTGGCGTCGAGGAAGGCGTCGATGGCCTTGAACTGGCGGCTGCGCATCTGCGCCGCCTCGCCCGCGCCGCAGCCGGGGTCGGTCGACTGAGCGTGCGTTCCGACCACATGCACCTTCGCGCCGTTCACATTCAACACGACATAGACGAAGCCCTTGTTGGACCACCAGTCCGCCCCGCAGGCGTCCTTGTAGACGTACTGCTCCTTGCGGACGACCGGCCACTTGCTGAGCACCGCGACCCCGCCGTCCTCGGGGGTGGCGGCCGAGTACGAACCGCCGGTCGCGTCCCAGCCGTCCTTGCTCCGCCCCATCACCGGGGTCTGATACGGATACTGGGCTGCGGCCTTCTGCTTCAGCGCGTCCGACGAGGAGTTGTCGAAGGCTTCCTGCACAACGACGACGTCCTTGCCCTGGAAGAACGTGGTCGCGGGAATGGTCGCGGCCCGGTGGTCCTGGCCCCAGTTGGGGTACAGCGTCTTGCTGAACAGGAAGGTGTTGTACGTCAGCACTTTGAGGGACGGCGTCGCCTCCGCCGGTGCGGCGGAGGCCGTCGGAGCCGTTCCGGTGAGGACGGCGGCGGCGAGGGCGGAGGACAGGGCCGCGCCAGGGATACGGCGGAGCACGGAGTGCGGCACAAGGACTCCAGAGTCTGGTGGGGGGTACGACCGGCGCCGCACATCCAATCAGCCGGAGTTACCTCCTGGTAATGACCAGGTGCCCACTTTCTTTCCACAGGCCCACGATCACACCAACTCCTGCAACCCGTACGGTTCTTCGCACGTCTGGAGGATCGACGGCGCCGTCCAGCGGGCCGAGCCGCTGCGCGCCGACGCCACGGCCCAACACGCCGACTACGAGGCCGTGCTCGCCGAATCCCGCCATGCCGCCGCCCGCACCCGCCGGCGGGCGCACGAGGAGGGCGTGGCACTGTGCGGACCCATGTCGTCAGTTCGTCATGCCGGGGTGGGGTCCATCCTGCGCATCCGCGTAACCGGCTGTCACGGCTCACGTTCCCTCCCGCACGGGAGCGTCGCAGTTTACAATTACTACCGAGTTGTTCACGGGCCTCGTCAACAGCGCTGACACTGATTCAGACCGGGCTCGGACCCGCCAGGAGCGCACAGATGAGCAGGGCCGCAGCAGAACCCGTACCGCTCCCGCCCGGCGGAGTGCTCTGGACCTACGCCGGCGACGTCCGGGCCCTGCTCATGCTGCCCGCCGCCCTCACCCTGCAGGTCGCTCACCCCGCCGTCGGCGCGGGCGTCGACGACCATTCCGTCTTCCGCACCGACCCCTGGGGCCGGGGAGAGCGCTCCCTGCACTCGCTCCAGCTCTGGGTGTACGGCGGCGAGGCGGCGGTCGAAGAGGGCCGCAGACTCCGCGAGCTCCACAAGACGATCCGGGGCACCGACGCCCACGGCCGTCGCTACCACGCGCTCAGCCCTGCCTCCTACTCCTGGGTCCACGCCACCGGCTTCCCGGTCTACCAGCACGCGCTGCGCTATCTGGCGCCTCCGCTCACCGAGGTCCAGGAGCGGCAGCTGTACGCGGAGTGGCTCCAGGTCGGCCGGATCCTCGGCATCCACGACCGTGACATGCCGCAGACGATCGAGGAGTTCTGGCCGTACTACCGCAAGGTGCTCGCGGACGAGATAGAAGCGACCGTCGTCGTACGCGAACTGATCGCCACGGACCAGCCGGTGCCGCCGCCCGACCGCGGGCCGCTCGCGGTGAGAGTGCTGCTCAGGACGGTGTGGCCGCTGCTGCTGCCTCCGCTCGCCCGCTTCCGCCGCTTCATGACGATCGGGCTGATGCCGCCCGACGCACGCGAGGCGATCGGCCTGGAGTGGACGGACGAGCAGGAGCGGCGGCTGCGCAGAGTCGCCCGGGTCGTACGGGCCGTGGTTCCCGTGCTCCCCGAGCGACTGCGTTACCTCCCGCTCGCGCGCGAGGCGCGACGGGCCGCCCGGCTCAGCCGGGCAGCCCGCCCCGGACGATGACGTCCGCGTACCAGCGGGCGCTGTCCTTGAACGTACGGCGCTGGGTCGCGAAGTCGACATGGACGATGCCGAACCGCTTGCTGTAGCCGTAGGCCCACTCGAAGTTGTCCAGCAGCGACCACAGGAAGTAGCCGCGCACATCCGCGCCGTCCTCGATCGCCCGGTGCACCGCCGCGAGGTGGGACCGCAGATACGCCACCCGCTCGGGGTCATGGACCGCGCCAGACGGATCGGCGTAGTCGTCGTACGCGGCACCGTTCTCGGTGATCACCAGCGGTACGCCCGGCAGATCGTCGCGCAGCCGGATCAGCAGCTCGTGCAGGCCGTCGGCATCGACCGGCCAGTCCATCGCGGTACGCGGACCGGGCGCGGGCAGAAAGCGGACGTGCTGTTCCGCGCCGGCCCACGGCGAGGGCGAGTCCGACGACCCCGCCCCGACGACCGTGGGGGAGTAGTAGTTGATGCCCAGCGAGTCGATCGGCGTGGAGATGATGTCCAGATCGCCGTCCTGGACAAAGGCCCAGTCGGTCACCGTAGCCGTGTCATGGACCAGATCCTCCGGAAGGCGGCCGTGGAACACGGGATCGAGGAAGATCCGGTTCCCGACGGCGTCGATCCTGCGAGCCGCGTCCCGGTCGCCCTCGGAGTCCGTGAGCGGCCGCACCGCGTGCAGATTGAGCGTCAGCGAGATCTCGGACGTCGACGGCAGCGCGGCGTGCAGCGTCTGCGCGGCCCACCCGTGCGCCAGGTTGAAATGGTGCGCGGCGCGCAGCGAAGCACTCGCGCTGGTGCGCCCCGGGGCGTGCACGCCGGAGCCGTAACCGAGAAACGCGGCGCACCACGGCTCGTTCAGCGTGGTCCAGGTCTTCACCCGGTCCCCGAGCGCGTCCGCCATGATCCCGGCGTACTCGCCGAAACGCTGGGCGGTCTCGCGCTGCGGCCAGCCGCCCGCGTCCTCCAGCTCCTGCGGCAGATCCCAGTGGTAGAGCGTGGCCACCGGCCGGATGCCCGCCTCGAGAAGCTCGTCGGTGAGCCGACGGTAGAAGTCCAGTCCCTTCTGTACGGCGGGGCCGCGCCCGGTCGGCTGCACCCGCGGCCAGGCCACCGAGAACCGGTAGTCGGTGACGCCGAGCTGCTTCATCAGGGCGACGTCCTCGCGCATCCGGTGGTAGTGGTCGGCGGCGATGTCGCCGGTGTCGCCGTTGCGAACCTTGCCCGGCGCACGGCTGAAGGTGTCCCAGATGGACGGCGTACGGCCGTCCTCCGCCGCGGCGCCCTCGATCTGGTACGCGGCGGTGGCGGTGCCCCAGCGGAATCCGGCCGGGAACCGGAGGTCCGTCGTCGTCTCGGGGCGTGCGTCGACAGCGGTCATGACGTGGAACTCCCAGGAATAGAGATGGAGCGGTGCGGGGGAGGGGGGTCAGCCCTTGACGGCGCCCTGCATGATGCCGCCGACGATCTGCCGGCCGAGCAGACCGAAGACGAGCAGCACCGGGAGAGTGCCGAGCAGCGTGCCCGCCATGATCACGGACTGGTCGTGGACATAGCCGCCGCCGAGCTGGCGCAGGGCCACCTGCACGGTCGGCTCCTGCGAGGAGAGCGCGACGATCGGCCAGAAGAAGTCGTTCCACGCGGCCATGAAGGTCAGCATTCCGAGCACGGCCATACCGGGCCGGGCGATCGGCACCACGATCGACCAGAAGATCCGGGCGGTGGATGCGCCGTCGACCCTGGCCGCCTCGATCAGCTCGTCCGGCAGCGACTGCACCAGGTACTGCCGCATGAAGAACACGCCGAAGGCGGAGACCAGACCGGGCAGGATCACGGCCTGCAGCTGGTTCACCCACTGCAGCTTGGCGATCAGCATGAAGAGGGGGATCACACCGAGCTGTGGCGGGATCATCATCGTGCCCACCGTGACCGCCAGCAGCGCGCCGCGGCCGCGGAAGCGCAGTTTGGCGAAGGCGAATCCGGCGAGCGTGCAGCAGAGCACCGTGCCGACGGTGATCGAGCCGGAGACGATGAAGGAGTTGAGAAGAGCCTTGCCGATATCGGCCTCCTCCATCACCGCCTGGAAGTTGTGGAACAGATTCGAGCCCGGCAGCAGCGTCGGCGGCACCTTCGCCAGATCGGCGTTGGAGCGGCTGGCGGCGACGATCGTCCAGTAGAAGGGGAACGCCGAGACGAGGACGGCGGCGATCAGGATCGCGTACGCGAGCTTGCCGCCCTGCATCGTGCGCCCGGCCCGGGTCCTCTTCCGGCGCGTGGGTCCGGGTCGTGTGCCCGCGGCGGGCGGCTCGGTCGGCGGAGCGGCGAGCACGGTCATCGGCCGGCCTCCTTGCGGGAACGGCGGTGCGCGATCAGGGCGTTGACCCCGACCAGCACCAGGATCAGCAGAAACATCACCCAGGCGATGGCGGCGGCACGGCCCAGGTGGAAGAAACCCCAGCCCTGCTCGTACATATAGAGACCGAGCGTCTGGTACTGGTGCGATATACCGCCGGAGATGGACCCCTCGAACAGCAGCGGCTCACCGAAGAGCTGGGTGGCGCCGATCGTCGAGACGACGACGGTGAAGAGGATCGTGGGACGCAGCCCCGGCAGGGTGACATGGATGAACTGCCGCCAGCGCGAGGCCCCGTCCATCTCGGCGGCTTCGTACAGCTCGCTCGGAATGGACTGCATGCCCGCCAGATAGATCAGCGCGTTGTAGCCGGTCCAGCGCCAGATGACGATGGTCGATACGGCGATCTGCGAGGAGACCGTCCCGGCCTGCCAGTCCACCGGATCGAAACCGACAAGGCCCAGCACATAGTTGATCAGGCCGAAATCGCGGCCGAAGAGCTGCGCGAAGACCAGGGTCGCGGCGGCGACGGAGGTCGCGTACGGCAGCAGCATCGCCGTGCGCAGGAAAGCCCGGCCGCGCAGCCGGTAGTTGAGCAAGTGGGCCAGGCCCAGCGCCATCACCAGCTGGGGGACGGTGGACAGCACCCCGATGGTGAACGTGTTGCCCAGTGCGGTCCAGAAGATCTCGTCGCCGAAGAGCGCGGTGTAGTTGCCGAAGCCACGCCACTCCATCTCCCCGGGCGTCTGCAGCTCGACCCGGTAGAGCGAGACGAAGGCCGTGTAGATCAGCGGGAAGAGCCCGAAGGCGGCGAACAAGGCGAAGAACGGAGCGATATAGGCGTACGGCGAGAGCGTGCGCCAGGTGCGGTGCGCGGCCGAAGGCCGGGGGGAGACCGGCTTCGCGCTGGCGGTGAGGGTCACGGTGCGGCCCTTCGAGGAGTGGGAACGGGAGGTTGGGCAAGACCGGCAGCCGGAGGCCGGTCCGGCCGGGAATCAGGGCCGGCCCGAGGAAGTCGCGCGGTGCCGGGGAGGTTCGGGTGGCGTCCCGCACTTCCCCGGCACCGCTGGGTCAGCCGGTGGCGTTCTCCACGTTCTTCTTCGCCGTCGACCAGGCCTTGTCGGGCGAGGTGCCCTTGCGCTCCACCTCGCTCAGCGCGTTGGTGATCTGGTCGGCGACGCTCTTGTCATGGACTCCGAGGACCTGGACGGGCGCCGCCTTGGCGGCGTCTCCGAAGATCTGGCCGATCGGCGCGTCCGAGAAGTACGGGTCCTTGGCCGCCGCGACCTTGGCGATGGCGCCGGTCGATGACGGGAAGTTGCCCTGCTTGGTGAAGAGCTTGGCCTGCTGCTCGGGGGCGGTGAGCCACTGGATCAGCTCGTACGCCTCCTTCCTGTGCTTGGCGGCACGGGGGATCGAGAGATACGAACCGCCCCAGTTGCCGGCGCCTGCGGGCAGCTTGGCGATGTCCCACTTGCCCTTGCCGGCGTCACCGGCCTGGCCCTTGATGTAACCGAGCATCCAGGCGGGGCAGGGCATGGTGGCGAACGAGCCGGCGGAGAACGCCTGGTTCCACTGCGGTGACCACTGGTCGAGCTTGGCGCTCAGGCCCGACTTCGCCGCCTCGGCCGAGGCGTCCCAGGCGGCCTTGACCGCCGGGTTGTTCTCGTAGATCAGCTTCCCGGAGGCGTCGTAGTACCGCTCCTTCTCCTGGCCGATCATGATTGTGTAGAGGCTGCCGACGCTGTCCATCCAGGCGCTCTTGGCCGGAGCCTTCTTCTTGTACTCCTTGCCGAGCGCCAGATAGCCGTCCCAGGTGGACCACTTCTTCGCGAGCTCCGCGCGGTCGGTGGGCAGACCGGCCTGCTTGAAGAGGTCGGAGCGGTAGCACATGGCCTCCGGGCCGACATCCGTGCCCAGGCCGAGGACCTGGCCGTCCTTGCCGGTCGCCGCCAACCACTTGGCCTCGGCGAACTGGTCCTTGAGCTTGTCGGCGCCGTACTGCTTCAAGTCCTCGAACTTGTCGGACTGCTGCTGGGTGACCGCGGCGATCCGGCCCACCTCGATGCCCTGCACATCCGCGAGGCCGCCACCGCCGGCGAGCCGCGTCTGCAGCGACTTCCAGTAGTCCTGCTCGTCCTCGGTGTCGGTCTGCTTGATCTTGACGTTCGGGTGGAGCTTCTCGTACTCCGCGTAGAGCCCGGCCTCCTTGTAGCCGAAGGATCCGAAGAGGTCCACGGTGAGTGTGACCTTGCCGCCCGCACTGTCGGATGTGCCGTCCGACGATCCGGATCCACAGGCGGCGAGCAGTGCCCCTGCGAGCGCGACCGCACCCAGGCGGACCGCGGTTCTCTTGGCGGCTCGGGCGTTGGGCATGGGAAGCCTCCCTTGGCTTCGGTGGAGCGAGATCGCTTGAGAGCGCTCTCAGAGATGCGTCTGGAGCGTGCCCCGGAGGCGTCCGCCCCGTCAAGACTCGAAGGCATAACGGCTTGGACTCGGCGCGAACTACTCCCTGTGTCCCGCGTATTGACACCTCTGTTTCAGGAGTTTTACGTTCCTCCCCATCTGAGAGCGCTCTCGGACGCCCCTTCCCGTGATGACTTCGAGGTGCCGTCCATGCCAGCCACCCGCACCAGACCAGCTGCCGCGCTGGTACTGGTCTCAGCCCTGGCCGCTTTCGGTCTGGGCCCGGCCGCCACCCCGGCGGCGGCCGCCACCGTCCCCGTCGGCTCTGGCAGTTACTCCGACACCCGCCCCGCCGGTACGTCGGGCCCGACCACCAACACCGGCGCGCCGGTCACGCCCAAGGTCACCCCCGCAACCAAGGACAAGCCGGTCCCCACCAACGACTGGTGGACCTCGCTCGCCTTCCAGCGGTACGGCGACAACCCGTACTCCACCCCCATGTACGGCCACCCCCTCACCTACCAGGCCACCGCCGGCGGACTCGAGGTCGGCTACCCGACGACCCCGGCGATCGTCGGCGAGGGCCGCCAGTACGAGTACGCCCACAAGCGGGACCTGACCCTCGGCATCACCGGGCTCAACTCACCGGACACCAAGGCCGACGACTGGTCCGACTGGACCGTGACCCCCTACTGGTCCGACGGCGCCCGCACGCTGCGCACCACCATCGGCCACGGCCTGCCGTTCGTATACGCCAACGGCTCCGGCGGCAACGCCCAGATCACCACCGCCGCCGCGCCCACCGTCTTCGCCGACCAGGGCAATGTCCTCGGCATCACCGTCGCAGGGCATCACTACGCGCTGTTCGCGCCGAGCGGCAGCGACTGGACGGTCTCCGGCTCCACCGTGACCGCGGGACTCGGCACCAAGGACTACTTCTCGCTCGCCGTACTGCCCTCCACCGACGCACTGGCCACATACAAGAAGTACGCGTACAGCTTTGTCACCGGCTCCAAGGCGAGCTGGAGTTACACCGGTGGCACCGTGAACGCCACCTACACCCTGACCACCGAGGCCAAGGAGGGCACCGAGCGCGGCACGCTCCAGGCCCTCTACCGCCATCAGTGGCTGAACACCACGGACGCGCTCACGCCGTACACCTACGTATCGCCGCGCGGCACCATGAAGGTCCGTGAGGCGACCTCCTTCACCACCAGTCAGAAGGCGTCCGCGGTGCTGCCCGCGCTGCCGAAGACGAACGCTGTCGACACGGCACGGCTCAGGGGCTACCTCGACGCGGTGGCGAACGACCCCGACCCGTTCAAGGGCTACACGGACACCTACTGGACCGGCAAGGTGCTCGGACAGCTCGCCCAGCTCGTGCCCGTCGCCGACCAGATCGGGGAGACCGCGACCAGGGACAAGCTGCTGGCCCTGATGAAGGGCCGGCTCCAGGACTGGTTCACGGCAGGCGGCGCGAACGAGTTCTCGTACGACCAGGTCTGGAAGACCCTCACCGGCTACCCGGCCTCGTACGGCAGCGACACCGAGCTCAACGACCACCACTTCCACTACAGCTATTACGTGTACGCGGCCGCGATCGTCGCCCAGTACGACCAGGCCTGGGCTGCCGACTCGGCATGGGGCGGCATGGTGAAGACCCTGGTGCGGGACGCGGCAAACCCCAGCCGCACCGACAGCGCCTTCCCGTTCCTGCGGGGCTTCGACGTGTACGCGGGCCACAGTTGGGCCTCCGGACACCAGGGCTTCGCGGCCGGCAACAACCAGGAGTCGTCCTCGGAGTCCATCAACCTCAGCGCGGGCCTCGTGCTGTGGGGCTCGGCCACCGGCGACACCGCGCTGCGCGACCTCGGCACCTATCTGCTCACCACCGAGTCCGAGGCGATCGCCCAGTACTGGTTCGACGCCGACCAGCAGGTCTTCCCGTCCTCCTTCGGGCATGACACGGTCGGCATGGTGTGGGGCAGCGGCGCGGCGTACGCCACCTGGTGGACCGCCAACCCCGAGGAAATCCACGGCATCAACGCCCTTCCGCTGACGGGCGGTTCACTGCATCTGGGCGGCGATAAGGCCGCGATCCGCCGCAACATCGCCGAGATGGAACGGGAGAACGGCGGGCCGGCCGTCGAATGGCGCGACATCCTCTGGGAGTTCCAGGCGCTGGCCGACCCGGCGTCGGCGAAGTCCAAGTGGGACGCGGGCAACGCGGACTACACCCCGGAGCAGGGCGAGTCCAAGGCGCATACGTACCACTGGATCAGCACACTCGACGCGCTCGGCGCCCCCGACGCGACGGTCACGGGCGACATCCCGAGCTCCGCGGTCTTCACCAAGGGCACGGTACGGACCTACACCGCGCACAACTACGGTGCCACGGCCCGCACGGTGACCTTCTCCGACGGCAAGACGCTCACGGTCCCGGCGCGCTCGACGGCGACCGGCACGGGCACCGGGGGAAGCGACCCTGACCCCGGTCCCGACCCGGAACCGCCCACGGGCAACACCTTCCAGCTCCGCACCGGCGGGGTACTGACCACCGCGACGGGCGGCACGGCGGGTGCCGACACCATCTCCTCGGCGGCCGGCGCCAACTACGACGGCACCCCGCACCAGCCGCTCGTCTATGAGATCAAGAAGGTCAACGGCACGCTCGCTCCCGGCGCGGCCACGGCGTTCCGCCTCCAGCTGGACGCGGGTCCCACGGTCGGACTCGGCCAGCAGGCCAGGATCAGCTACGACCTCACGGGCGACGGCACCTTCGACCGGACCGAGACCTACCAGTACTTCGCGACCGACCCGGTCACGGGCTGGGAGGAGTACGCCCAGTCACGCGGCCTGAAGGCGGCGACCGGAACCCTCGGCGACCTCAAGGGCGGCACCGTACGCCTCGAGGTGTGGAACGCGATCGGCAACGGAACCGCCACGCTCCAGACCGGCACCGACCGTTCGGTGCTGGTGATCCCCTTCACCTGACGACTGAAGCAACCACGCGATGTGCGACGGGTCCCCGGCGACTCAGGCCGAGGACCGCCGCACCAGCGTGGTCGGAGTGATCACCGATGCGGGGGCCCCGGCCCCCGGCTCGTCCTCGTTCAGTACGCGCATCAGCAGCCGGACCATCAACCGGCCCATTCCCTCTATGTCCTGACGGACCGTTGTCAGTGGCGGATCGGTCGACTCGACGACCGAGGGCATGTCGTCGAAGCCGACCAGCGCGACATCCTCGGGCACCCGACGACCCTGCCGGCGCAGTGTACGCAGCGCCCCCGAGGCCATCAGATCGTTGGCGGCGAAGACGGCGTCCAGATCGGGGCGGCGCTCCAGCAGCTCAGCCATCGCGCGGGCGCCGCTGTCCGCGGTGAAGTCGCCCTGGCAGACCAGCTCCGGGTCGGCGTCCAGCAGGACATCGCGGTAGCCGTCGATCCGGTCCAGCGCGGAGGTCTGGTCGCGCGGGCCCGCGATGTGCGCGATGTGCTCGCGGCCGAGAGAGACCAGATGCCGTACGGCCTCCCGGGCGCCGCCGCGGTTGTCGCAGTCGACATACGGGACGGCGAGCTCGGAGGCGGCACCGGGCCAGCCGGGGCGGCCGCCGAAGACGGTCGGCACCTTGACCCGGCGGATGATCGACGGCAGTTCGTCGTCGTTGTGCAGCGAGAAGGCCAGCGCGCCGTCGACATGGCCGCCGCCGAGATAGCGGGCGATCCGGTCGTAGTCACCCGGCCCCTCCACCCACAGCAGCACCAGCTGGGAGTCGTAGGCCGTCAGCTCGCGGCTGATGCCACGCACCTGCTGCTCGAAGAAGGGGTCCGAGAAGATCCTGAACTCGGGCTCGGCGATGATCACGGCGACTGCGCCATTGCGCCGGGTGACCAGGGTGCGCGCCGCGTGGTTCGGTACGTATCCGAGCTCCTCGACCGCCTGACGCACCTTGTCGACCAGCGGCGGCCGGACACCGGCACCGCCGTTGACGACCCGGGAGGCCGTGGCCCGGGAGACGCCGGCGCGGGCGGCGACGGCTTCCAGAGTGGGGCGGGACCCAGTGGTCTGCTCGGGCAAGGCGGGCGCTCCTCGTCTGCTTCAGTCAGCTGCTTCAGACGACAGCGGGGGAGAACGCTGCCGGGTAACAGGATATCCGGGTCCCGATGATCTTCTGAGAGCGCTCCCCTCCAGTCCGCGGAAGGGAAATCCGCGGAAGGGAAAGGAGAGGGAAGGGAGAAGGGGGCACGGCAGAGCGCCGCCGTCCCTCTCGCGGGACGGCGGCGCTCCTGCCACGTCTCAGTGGTCGTGGACGGTGTTCGTCGCGGCGATCGTCTTCCAGGACTTCGGCTGGACGTGCTTGACGTCCGCCCGAGCGCTCCGCACTCCGGCCGCCGCCGGAGCGTCCGGCTTCGACGGCTGGTAGAGCCAGCTGTCGAAGAGCCCGGCCAGCGGCTTGCCCGAGATCTTCTCGGCGTACTTCACAAAGTCGCCGACCTTTGCGTTGCCGTAGGCGTGCTCCTTCGGCCAGCCCTTGAGGATGGCGAAGAAGTCCTTGTCGCCGACCTTGTTGCGCAGTGCCTGCAGTGCCAGCGCGCCCCGGTCGTAGATGGCGATGTCGAACTGCTTGTCCGGACCCGGGTCGCCCGGCTTGACCGTCCAGAACGCGTCGTCGGCCGGGTGCTGGGCGTAGACGTAGTCCGCGAGCTCCTGCGCGGTACCCTCGCCCTCCTTCTCCGACCACAGCCACTGGCTGTAGCGGGCGAAGCCTTCGTTGACCCAGATGTCCTTCCAGCCGTCGACGGAGACGCTGTCGCCGTACCACTGGTGGGCCAGCTCATGGACGACCACGGAGACATTCGCGCCGTTCGCGAACTGCCGCGGGCTGTAGAACGGCCGGGTCTGCGTCTCCAGCGCAAAACTGCTGGTGACATTGGGGACGTAGCCCCCGAGTGCGTTGAAGGGGTACGGGCCGAAGACCCCGGTGAGCCACTCGGCCACCTCGCCGGTCCGCTCGACGCTCGCCCGCGCCGCCCCGGCGTTGTCGCCGAGATCCTTGCTGTACGCGTTGAGGATCGGCAGCCCGTCGGCCGTCTTGTCGGTGGTGATGTCGAACTTTCCGACGGCGAGCGTGGCGAGATACGACGCCTGCGGCTTGTTGGAGCGCCAGTTGTATCGGGTCCGGCCCAGCTTCGAACTCTGCGACTGCAGCACGCCGTTGCTGATTGCCTGGGTGCCGTCCGGCACCGACACCGAGATGTCGTACGTCGCCTTGTCCAGCGGGTGGTCGTTGCTCGGGAACCACCACACGGCCGAGTCCGGCTCCTGGGCGGCGACGCCGCCGTCCGGAGTGCGGTGCCAGGCTGTGTAGCCTCCGATGCTCAACTCGGAGGGCTTGCCCGCGTACCGGACGACCACCGAGACGGAGGCGCCCTTCTCCAGCGGCGTGGCCGGAGTGACGACCAGCTCCTGGTCGCCCTCCTTGGCGAACTTCGCGATCTTGTTGTTGACTCGCACCTCGCTGACCTTCAGTCCGAAGTCGAGGTTGAAGCGGTTCAGGTTCTGCTTGGCGGTGGCGAGGATCGTTGCCGTACCCGTCAGCAGATCCGTACTGGGCTCGTAAGTGAGCCTCAGGTCGTAGTGGGATACGTCGTATCCGCCGTTTCCGCTGGCCGGGTAGTAAGGGTCGCCGATGCCCGGGGCGCCCGGAGAGCTGTCGGCGGCCGATGCCGGGATCGCCAGCAGCAGAGAGGCCGCGAGCGCGCTCGGGACGATAAGTCTGCGGTGCACGGATGCTCCAAGTCGTGGGGACTGATGATCTCTTGAAGCCTATTCAGACCCGGCGCCCGCAGTCAGGACGCCGCTCGGCCTTTCACGTGATCGCCATTCGGCCGACATGGTCCCGGGTGTCCCTTCGGTCACTTTGATGCCCAGATTGCCCCCTGTTGCAGGGGAGTTGGCCGGAGTACCTTCCGCCCATGCCGATTCGTGCGCGGGTCACCCGCTTGACGTACAGATCGCTGGTGGTGGCGGCCTCGGCCGCCCTGATGACCATGACCCTCTCGCCGACGGGGGCGCAGAGCGCGCCGGTACGGGAGAGCAGGCCCGTCTACTCCTACGAGCACGCGATCCGTGAATCCGTATGGGTGGACACCCGGCTCGACGGCGACGGCGACGGGAAGACCGACCGCGTCGCCGTCGACATCGTCCGGCCGCGCGAACCCGCCCAGCAGGGCCGGAAGATTCCCGTGATCATGGACGCCAGTCCGTACTACTCCTGCTGCGGTCGCGGTAACGAGAGCCAGAAGAAGACGTACGACGCGAACGGCAATGTCGTCCAGTTCCCGCTCTTCTATGACAATTTCTTCGTTCCCCGCGGCTATGCCTTCGTCGCGGTCGACCTGGCCGGAACCAACCGCTCCGACGGCTGTGTCGACGTCGGCGGCCGCTCCGACATCCAGTCCGCCAAGGCTGTTGTGGACTGGCTGAACGGACGCGCCCGCGGGTACACCACCCGCAGCGGCGGCGAGCCCGCCCGCGCCGGCTGGACCAACGGCAGCACCGGCATGATCGGCAAGAGTTACGACGGCACGATCGCCAACGGCGTTGCCGCCACCGGGGTCGAGGGGCTCAAGACGATCGTCCCGATCTCCGCCATCTCCTCCTGGTACGACTACTACTTCGCCAAGGGCGCCCCGCTCTACGACTCGGGCCCCGAGTGGCTCTCCGACTATGTCGAGAGCCCGGAGGCCCGAGCCCGCTGCCAGGCCGTCCAGAAGCGCCTGGTGGACCAGGCTCCGCGGACCGGTGACCTGACCCGGCTGTGGAGCGAGCGCGACTATGTGCGCAATGCGGACAATGTCACGGCGAGCGTCCTCGCCGTTCACGGTATGCAGGACCTCAACGTCCGAACCAAGCACTTCGGTCAGTGGTGGGACGCGCTTGCCGACGAAGGCGTGGAGCGCAAGGTCTGGCTCTCGCAGACCGGGCATGTCGACCCGTTCGACTTCCGGCGCGCCGAGTGGGTCGCGACCCTGCACCGCTGGTTCGACCACTACCTCCTCGGCTACGACAACGGTATCGACCATGAGCCGATGGCCGACATCGAGCGCGCCCCCGACCAGTGGTCCACCGACCGCGTCTGGCCGCCACGCGCCACCCACAACACCAGCCTCCGCCCGGGCAACGGCACGGCCGCCGGCGTCGGCACTCTCGGCCTGAGGCCCGCGCGCCCCGGCTCGGTCGAGACCTTCACCGACGACCCGAAGCTGGACGAGACCGACTGGGCCGCCCAGATCAACCGGTCCACCTCCGCCAAGGCCGGATTCATCACCAAACCGCTCGGCCGTGATCTGCGGCTGTCCGGCTCCTCCAAGGTGACGATCACCGCGACGCCGTCAACCTCCAGCGCCCATCTCTCCGCCGTGCTCGTGGATCTCGGCCCCGACACCATCCGTGACTACGCCACCGCCGGTGAAGGCATCACCACCCTTACCGAACGCACCTGCTGGGGCGCGAGCACCCCGGACGACAGCCCCTGCTTCAAGGTGACCCAAGCGCGCACGGCTGCCGTCGACTACACGGTCTTCAGCCGCGGCTGGGCCGATCTGGGCAACTACGCCTCCGACGCCAAGGGCCGCCCGCTGACCCCCGGCAGGGCGTACACCATCACCCTCGATCTGCACGCCAGTGACCATGTCGTCCCGGCAGGCCACCGGCTCGCCCTGATCGTAGGCGGCACGGACAAGGACCTCATCGACCCGCCCGCCACCACGCCGACGCTCAGCCTCGATCTGGCCCGGACGTCGGCGCGGCTGCCGATCGTCGGCGGTGCGGCCGCCTTTGTGCGTGCCACCGCCGGGTCCGCCGCAGCGGTTGCCCCGAGCCCGTCCCGGCTCAGCGGTGTGGCCGAGCCGCGAGCCATCCGCCCGATCCCGGGAGGCCGCAGCCGATGAAGTTCCGTATCCGCACGCTCGCCTTCGCCGTCACGGCCGCGGCGCTGGCAGTGCCGCTGGTGACGGCGCCTGCCGAGGCGGCGCACGCCCTGCCCCGTACCGGCTTCGAGACCAGCAACGGCGCGCGATGGACCAGTCAGCCCGAGGAGCAGGAGTTCCTCGCCGCCGTCGACCGGGGCAGCGACCGGGTGTCGGTCGGCCGGATCGGGACGACGAAGCAGGGCCGTCCGCTGCAGCTCGTACGCATCGGCGCGCAGCACACCTCGAACACGGTGCTGCTGATCTGCAGTCAGCACGGCGACGAGCCCTCGGGCCGCGACGCCTGTCTGAGCCGGATACGCGATCTGGCGTATGCGAGGGACAGCGAGACCCGGCGCCTGCTGTCCCGGACACGGATTCTCGTCGTCCCCACGGCCAACCCGGACGGGCGGGCCGCGGACACCCGCGGCAACTCCGACGGCGTCGACATCAACCGCGACCACATCGCGCTGCAGACCGCCGAGGGGCGCGCGATGGCGGCCGTTGTCCGTGACCAACGCCCGGACGTCATCTACGACTTGCACGAGTACGGCGCCACCCCGCCGTACTACGACAAGGATCTCTTCGACCTCTGGCCGCGCAATCTCAACACCGACGCCAAGGTCCACCAGGAGTCGCAGATACTCTCCGACCGGTACGTCCGCCCGGCCGCGCACGAAGGCGGCTTCAGTACCGGCACCTACGGCATCTGGACGGACCCGGTCACCGGCGATCCCATCAAGCAGACCGCCGGAGACGGTCAGGAGCGCATCCTGCGCAATGCCGCAGGCGTCAAGGACGCGGTGGGTCTCCTCATCGAGAGCCGCGTCGATCCCGTGACCGATGCGGAGAAGGCCGACGCGTCGCTGAACAACCGGCGCCGGGTGGCCAGCCAACTCCACGCTCTGGGCGGGCTGTTCTCGTTTGCCGACGAACGGCGCACCCGGATCGAGACCGCGACCACCGGTGCCCGGCTGGCGGGGTTCAAGGACCGCGGCCCGGTCTATCTCGGCGGCGCCGACAACGACCCGGCGAAGCCGGAGCAGATCCTCGCCGATCCACCCTGCGGCTACCGCTTGGACGCGGCGCAGTATGCGGACGTCAAGGACGAGTTGGCCCTGCACGGTGTCATGGTGCGGCCGGTCGGTGAAGGGGCCTTCGTGCCGCTGCGGCAGTCCCGGCGCGAGCTGATCCCGCTGCTGCTCGACGCCCGTGCGACCTACCACCTCGCCTCGGGGGAGGCGGTCACCGCGTGTTGAAGCGGCCGGTACGGGACCGCGTGATCATGTCGGCCAAAGTTACCGGCGCGTATTGAACAACACGCCCAACGGGGGCGCACGACTTTGTACTTGGTGATTGAGATGCGTCGTACAACCGTGCTCGCGGTGACCACGGCGATGGCCGGTGGACTGCTGTTCGCCGCCGCGCCCACGCAGGCTGCCGGCACCGGCACGGAGTCCGCCGTGTCGGCCGTGTCCGCGAGGGGTGTCATCACCTGAAGCCCGGAGGAGCTCCGCCAGGAGACCACGAAGACCGAGCAGGCGGCGCAGCGGGCGCGCGCCGCGCGCAAGATCGAGGAGTACAGGCGGCTGCACGCCAGCGCGAACACGCTGCGGGCCAAGGCCCAGGAGTGCGAGGACGCCGACCGCAACGCGTGGTTCCCGGCTGTGCGGCACCGCCCGCTCCTCTCGGGGCGGGCGGTGCCGCATGTGGTCCGACCGCGGCGCCGTGTACGCCACCGGAGCCCGCGCGCCTACGGCACCAGCCGGGCCGCCGCCTCCGCGCAGCCCCAGGCGACCGTGACACCCGCGCCCCCGTGCCCGTAGTTGTGCACCAGGAGGCCGCCGCCGGGCAGGGGTCCGGCCTCGATCCGTACGCCCTCGGTCCGTGCAGGACGCAGGCCCACCCGGTGTCCGAGGATCCGCGCATCCGCGATCTCCGGACGGATCAGCGCACAGCGCGCGACGATCTCCTCGGCCGTCGCATGATCGGGCTCGAGCCGCCAGTCGTCCTCGTCGGCCGTGCCGCCGAGGATCAGTCGCCCCGGCTGCGGAAAGAAGTACGTCGTCCTGTCCGAGGCATGGTCGACCGCGGTGCACCACTCCTCGATCCCCGGGTTCTCCACCAGCACCAACTGCCCGCGCACCGCGCGCACTTGACCGTCAGGCACCAGCCGCCGTGCCTCGATCCCCGTGCAGTTGACCACGACCCGCGCCTCCTCGGCCGCCTCGGCGAATCCGCTGACCGTACGGGTCTCCAGCGTGCCGCCCGTCGCCTCGAACCGCCGTCGCAGCCAGGCCAGATGAACCGGCATGTCGATCAGCGGGATCCGTGCCCACAGCCCGCACTCGTGCCCCGGCGGCAGCTCCCTCGCCCGCGCCTCGCGCAACCCCTCCACCTGCGCGGCCCACGACCCCAGCCTGGTCAGCCGCTCACCGGCCTGGACGCCCGCGACCAGGCGTACGCCGGTCTCCTCCGGGCGGGCTGCCAGCTTCTCGTACACCCGAAGCGAGGCGATCGACCAGTCGCCGACCGGCCCCTCCGGCTGAATGCGGTACGGCCACCACAGCGCGCCCGCCACCGCCGATGTGGTCTCCTCCGCCGCGTCCCGCGTCCACACCCGTACGCGGCGGCCGCTCTCCGCCAGCACTATGGCCGTCGTCAGCCCGATGACCCCGCCGCCCACCACCGTCACATCGCCGCTCATGGCGGGACCGTAGCCCAATGCCGGATGCCGTGCTCAGATCACCCCATAACTGGGGATACTCAGGACATGTCTGCCGAGTACGCGACCTTCGGGCTGGCGCCGGCGATGCGGGCCGGCGGAGTCCTCGCGGATGGTGGCTACCAAGTGCACCGGGACTTCATGGACTTTATCGTCGACGGGCGGCCGTTGCTGTTCCAGCTCTCCGACCTCGACGCGGTCTCGCCGCTGGCCTCCGACGTGCCGCCGGCGATCTTCACCGCCCATGTGCGCATGCTGCTGCTGGAGTGCCCGGCGCCGCTGGAGGGCGGGCGCTGTGTGATCTACGGCTGTCCCGAGTGCGAAGGCATCGAATGCGGAGCGGTGACCGCCGTCATCGAGCGCGACGGGGACGACATCGTGTGGCGGGACTTCGCCTGGCAGACGGACGAGAGAGCGGACCTGGAGCTCAACGGCTACCACGGGATGGGGCCGTTCCGCTTCCGCGGCGATGAGTACCGGGCCGAGCTGGAACGGCTGCTGACGGACGGCGGGGACGCCGGGCCTGTGCGCCGCCGGGTGCTGCTGATCGGCGCGCGGGTGGCCGTGCTGGCGAAGCTCGCCGCGGCCCTGCGGACCATCGGCATCGGCGCGGAGATCACGAGCGACGCGGCCGGCGTTCCGGCGGAGGAGCTGCGCACCTATGGCGCGGTCGCTTTCGGGCGCGCGGTCGGCGAGCGGGATCGTGCGGAGGTGTGTGCGGCGTTCGAGCGGGCGGAGGTGCGGGTCGCGTACGTCGACGGGCTCGCCCCGATCATTCCGCTCCTGGTCGCGCAGATCGAACACGCCCTGGACCGCAGCCCGTTGGAGCGCCGTCGGCTGACCCGGCTGACGGTGTCGGACGGCGCGGCGGATGTGGAGGTGACCTCGGCGTGCCGGGTGCGACTGGTGGCGTACCGCCTCGACCGGCTCTACCGCACGCATACGCGGGAGCTGTTCGACGGGATGCTGGAGCCGGGGGAGCACCGAATTCCGGTGGACGCGCGGGCGGTGAAGGGGCAATCCTTCCTTGTGGCACGCACCACGGGGAGCGTGCTGGTCGCACCGATGGTGCACTGACACCGACGATGGCCCGGGCGAGCCGCGAATCGCCACGCATGATGCATCGACTGAACCGTGGGCCCGCCGGCCTTTCCCGGACGCGCCCCTCGCGCCGGACTCCGTCCGCCGGCCCGGGTGGCCCCGGACTCGGCCCTTCGCGGCGAGCGACCCGGAGGCGATGACCGGCCGCAACGGCGGACCCGCCGGCCTTTCCCGGACGCGTCCCTCGCGCCGTTCGGCCCTGGGGGGCCTCATGGGCTTCGGGGCGCTGCGCCGGACTCCGTCCGCCGACCGGGGTGACCGTGGACCCGGCCGGGGGCGGCAACCAGAGCCGTGCGGGCGATGAGCGGACGCAACGGCGGACCTTCCATCCGCACCCGTACCCGCGAGGAACTTCGCCGCACCCGTCGTCCCCGCGCCCACTCCTGCTGGGATCACCTCTACGCCGCGCCCCTCTGGCCGCTGCACGGGGCCAACCTCGGCACCCTCGCCCGTACCTGCGACGCCGTCGGTGCCTGTCTCACCGTGCCGCGCTTCCCGTGGGTGCCCGAGGCCCTGGCTCGCGGCAACACCCTGCGCAAACCGCTCTGCGTGCACTGGACCGGCGACCCGCTGGGCTGGCTCGCACGGCAGCGTGAGCGGGGCGCGCGGATCATCGGGGTGGAGCTCGCGGACGAAGCCGTACGACTTGGCGACCTCCCCGCCGCCCGGCAGCCCACCGTCATGGTCCTGGGCCACGAACAGAAAGGTATCCCGCCCGAGGCGCTCGACCTGCTCGACCAATGCGTCGAGATCCCCATGGTCGGCACCGGCGCCAGCCTCAATGTCGCGGTCGCGGGATCCCTGGCCCTGTACCGGCTGGCGGGCCTCCTGTGAAAGCGTCCCGTTAGGATCAGCCATCTGATGACAGCAACCCTCGTCGCCAAGGATCTCGCCGCAGGACACGGCGACCGCTCGCTCTTCTCCGGGCTCGACCTCGTCGTCGCGCCCGGCGATGTGATCGGCCTCGTCGGTGTCAATGGCGCCGGAAAATCGACCCTGCTCCGCCTGCTCGCCGGACTCGACAGTCCTGAACAGGGCGAGCTGAAGCTCTCCCCGCCCACCGCCACCGTCGGCCATCTGCCGCAGGAGCCCGAGCGGCGGGCGGAGGAGACCGTACGGGACTTCCTCGCGCGCCGTACCGGCGTCGCCGCCGCCCAGATCGCCATGGACGACGCGACCCAGGCGCTCGTCGACGGCGCGCCCGGCGCCGACGACGCGTACTCCACCAGCCTGGAGCGCTGGCTGGACCTCGGCGGCGCGGACCTCGACGAGCGCGCCGAGGAGGTCGCCGACTCGCTCGGTCTGACCGTCGGGCTCGACCAGCCGATGACCGGTCTCTCCGGCGGCCAGGCGGCCCGCGCCGGCCTCGCCTCGCTTCTTCTGTCGCGCTACGACGTCTTCCTGCTCGACGAGCCCACCAACGACCTCGACCTGGACGGTCTCGAGCGCCTGGAGGCCTTCGTCCAGGGCCTGCGCGCCGGCACCGTGGTCATCAGCCACGACCGTGAGTTCCTCACCCGCACCGTCACCAAGGTCCTGGAACTCGATCTCGCACAGCAGCAGATCACCCTGTACGGCGGCGGATACTCGGCGTACCTGGAGGAGCGGGAGACCGCCCGCCGGCATGCCCGCGAGGGCTTCGAGGAGTACGCCGACAAGAAGGCGGCGCTCGAGGGCCGGGCGCAGATGCAGCGGTCCTGGATGGACAAGGGCGTCAAGAACGCCCGCCGCAAGGCAACCGACAGCGACAAGCTCGGCCGCAAGTTCCGCAGCGAGGCCAGCGAGAAGCAGGCCGCCAAGGCCCGCCAGACGCAGCGCATGATCGAACGCCTCGACACGGTGGAGGAGCCCCGCAAGGAGTGGGAACTCCGTATGGAGATCGCGTCGGCCCCGCGCTCGGGATCGGTCGTCGCGACCCTGCGCAGCGCGGAGGTCCGCCGGGGCGACTTCAGCTTCGGCCCGGCCGACCTGCAGATCGACTGGGCGGACCGGGTCGCCATCACCGGAGCCAACGGCGCGGGCAAGTCCACCCTGCTCGCCGCCCTGCTCGGCCGCCTCAGCCTCGACGCGGGGCACGCCTCGCTCGGCTCGGGCGTCGTGGTCGGCGAGGTCGACCAGGCCCGCGGCCTCTTCTACGGCACCGAGACCCTGCTCGACGCCTTCTGCGCGGCCGTCCCGGAGACCGAACCGGCCGAAGTCCGCACCCTGCTGGCCAAGTTCGGCCTGAAGGCGGACCACGTACTGCGCCCGGCGACCACGCTCTCCCCCGGCGAGCGCACCCGCGCCGCGCTGGCGCTGCTCCAGGGCCGCGGCGTCAATCTCCTCGTACTCGACGAGCCGACCAACCACCTCGATCTGCCGGCGATCGAGCAGCTGGAGTCCGCGCTCGACTCGTACACCGGCACGCTGCTGCTGGTCACGCACGACCGCCGGATGCTCGACGCGGTCCACACCACGCGCCGTATCGAGGTGTCCGGAGGAAAGATCACGGAACACTGATCGCCTTCGAGCGGGGTCCGGCCGGCACAGTCCGCCCGCGTCGGCCGGACCCCGGTGACCACTCACTGCGGTGAGAAGGCAAAAACGACGCGGGGCCCCACCACCGTCCGGCGGCGGGGCCCCGTGTGCGTGGTCAGCCGCGCCGCTTGGGATCCGCGAGGCCTGCGCGCCGCAGCGCGTCCGCCATCGCGCTGTTCGCCGGCGCCGGAGCCTGGCGGTCTCCGCCACGGTCTCCGCCACGGTCGCCCTGGCCGCCCTGCTGACGGCGCTGCTGCGGCGGACGGCCGCCGCGCTCACCCCGCTCACCCCGCTCACGCTGCTTCGGGCCGCCGCCCGCCTTCGGCGCGGCCTCGTCCTCCAGCCGCAGCGTCAGCGCGATCCGCTTGCGCGGGATGTCGATGTCGATGACCTTCACCTTCACCACGTCGCCCGGCTTCACCACATCCCGCGGGTCCTTGACGAAGGTCTTGGACATCGCCGACACATGGACCAGACCGTCCTGGTGGACACCGACGTCCACGAAGGCGCCGAATGCCGCGACATTGGTCACCACGCCCTCCAGAACCATCCCGGGCGCAAGGTCGCCGAGCTTCTCCACACCCTCCTTGAAGGTGGCCGTCTTGAACGCCGGCCGCGGGTCGCGCCCCGGCTTCTCCAGCTCCCGCAGGATGTCCGTCACCGTCGGCAGACCGAACATCTCGTCCACGAACTCCGCCGGCTTCAGCGAGCGCAGCACCGGTGCGTTGCCGATCAGCGAGGCCACCTCGTCGCCGACGGCCTTCACCATCCGCCGGACCACCGGATACGCCTCCGGGTGCACGCTGGAGGCGTCGAGCGGGTCGTCCCCGCCCCGGATCCGCAGGAAGCCCGCGCACTGCTCGTACGCCTTCGGGCCGAGCCGTGCCACGTCCTTGAGCGCCTTGCGCGAGCGGAAGGGACCGTTGGAGTCGCGGTGCGCGACGATATTCTCGGCGAGGCCGGTGCCGATGCCCGACACCCGTGAAAGCAGCGGTGCGGACGCGGTGTTGACGTCGACGCCGACGCCGTTCACACAGTCCTCCACGACCGCGTCCAGCGAACGGGAGAGCTTCACCTCGGACAGATCGTGCTGGTACTGGCCGACACCGATCGACTTGGGGTCGATCTTCACCAGCTCCGCCAGCGGGTCCTGGAGACGGCGCGCGATGGAGACGGCCCCGCGCAGCGACACATCCATGTCGGGCAGTTCCTGCGAGGCGAACGCGGACGCGGAGTACACCGAAGCGCCGGCCTCCGAGACCATCACCTTGGTGAGGCCCAACTCCGGTTGCTTGGCGCACAGTTCACCGGCGAGTTTGTCGGTCTCGCGGGACGCCGTGCCGTTGCCGATCGCGATCAGATCGACCGAGTGCTCCTTGGCGAGACGCGCCAGCTTTGCCAGCGACTCGTCCCACCTGTTCGCCGGGACGTGCGGGTGGATGACGTCCGTCGCGACGACCTTGCCCGTCGCATCGACGACGGCGACCTTCACACCCGTACGGAAACCGGGGTCGAGTCCGAGCGTCGCCCGCGTGCCGGCCGGCGCGGCCAGCAGCAGATCCCGCAGGTTCGCCGCGAAGACCCGTACCGCCTCGTCCTCGGCGGCCGTACGCAGCCGCAGCCGCAGATCGATGCCCAGATGCACCAGGATCCGTGTCCGCCAGGCCCACCGCACCGTGTCCGCGAGCCACTTGTCGCCGGGACGGCTCTGTTCCCCGGGGGCTGCGATGTGGAAACGCCGGGCGACCATCCCTTCGTACGTCGAAGGCCCTGGCTGCTCCGACGGCTCCTCCGGCTCCAGCACCAGGTCGAGGATCTCCTCCTTCTCGCCACGGAACATGGCGAGCACCCGGTGCGAGGGCAGATCCTTGAACGGCTCCGCGAAGTCGAAGTAGTCGGCGAACTTGGCGCCCGCCTCCTCCTTGCCGTCGCGCACCTTGGCCGTGAGCCGGCCCCGCGTCCACATCCGCTCGCGCAGCTCGCCGATCAGGTCGGCGTCCTCGGAGAACCGCTCCGTCAGAATCGCTCGCGCGCCCTCCAGCGCCGCGGCGGCGTCCGCCACACCCTTGTCCGCGTCCACGAAGGCCGCCGCGGCCGCGAGCGGCTCCACCGACGGGTCGCCGAGCAGCCCCTCGGCGAGCGGCTCGAGGCCGGCCTCGCGGGCGATCTGCGCCTTCGTCCGCCGCTTCGGCTTGAACGGCAGGTAGATGTCCTCAAGACGCGCCTTGGTGTCGGCGCTCCGGATCTGCGCCTCGAGCGCCTCGTCCAGTTTGCCCTGCTCGCGTACGGACTCCAGGATCGAGGCCCGCCGCTCCTCGAGCTCCCGCAGATACCGCAGCCGCTCCTCGAGCGTGCGCAGCTGCGCGTCGTCGAGCATCTCGGTCGCTTCCTTGCGGTAGCGCGCGATGAACGGCACGGTCGACCCGCCGTCGAGCAGCTCGACGGCCGCCTTCACCTGCCGCTCGCGTACGCCGAGCTCCTCGGCGATCCTGCCTTCGATGGACGTCGTCACGGTTCCCCGACTCGCCTTCTCGTGCTGGCTGTGCTTGACAGTGCATTGTGCCGGGTGGCCGGGTGCCGTGTCGCGCGCCGCCTCAGACGTGGCGGCTTCGGCGCCGCGTCCCGAGGCTCCGCCGAGGAGACGGGCCGGCAGCCGGAAGGGGAGCGTCACCACAGTGGCGATCGCCGAGCCGATCGAGCGGAGTACGTCGGCGATGGCGCGGAACAGGAGAGATATCTCCGCAGTCGGTCGCTGTCGTCGTCTCCAGGGTTGCCTTCGAGTGCCCCGGTAAACGTCAGCCCTTGCCGCTGAGGTTCGCGGGGAACGCGCCCGCTGCCGCCGCGGTGATCAGGAAGCCGCGCGCAAGCTCGGTGAGCCGCTCGGTGCCCTCGGCGCCCAGGTGCTCGTACGGCGCCCGGTCGAGGCGGTCCGTGTGCTCCTCGAGATCGGTCCTCAGCGCCGCACCCGCCTCGGTCAACTCGCCCTCGCCGTCCAGCAGTCCACGTTCGCGCAGCCGTCCCTCGGCCGCCTCCCAGTCCGCACGCCGCCAGCCGCGCGTGGCCAGAATCCAGCGCGGCGCCATGCCCTTGCCGGTGGCGGTGTGGCTCACCAGGGCCTCGACAGGGTCGAGCTCTGCGGAGAGCAGCGCCACGAGATGGGCGTCCCCGCGGTGCTCGCGCAGCAGGGTCGCGGCATGCCAGTAGGCGAGGTGCGGCTCCTCGGGCACGGGAAGATCGGCGTGCGCCGCGTACAGCGGCCGGGCGTGCCGGGTGCCCGCCTCGGCGGCGCGCAGCGCGAGCTCTGCGGCCTCCGCCAGCTCCTTCGACGCGACGACCTCGTCACCGAGCAGCCGCCGCAACGTGCTGTCCACGGCGCGCAGCCGCGCCTCCAGCACGGCCTCGGGGGTTGCGGTGTCCCACACCGCGGGCAGATGCCGGGCGATCAGCTCGTGGTTGAAGTTGTAGAAGGCCGCGGCGACCGCACCCGGCCCGACGGCGCCCATCGCGGCGCCGCGTCCGGCGAAGTAGGCGGCGCTCGCGTCCTCGACGCCGAGCTGAGCGAGCTCCTTCGTGAAGTCGGGCGAGAAGTAGACCGTCGAGTGCATCGGGTTGAGGGCATTGTGGCAGCGGCGGCCGGCGCGCGCGGGAAGAGAGCTCATAAGCAGAATGTTACCGACTGGTTGGTACGTAGTGAAGTCCGTGCTCATGGCAGAAAAGGTGGGGTACTCGTCATTGCGGCCATCTCCGCCACGGCGAAGCATGGACACCATGACCCAGCGATCCGTACTCGTCGTTCTCTTCGACGACCTGCAGAGCCTCGATGTGACCGGCCCGGTCGAAGTCTTCGCGGGCGCGAGCACGGCGGCGGGCGGCGCGTACGAGATCCGCACCGCGTCCCTGGACGGTGCCCCGATCCGTACCTCCAGCGGCCTCACGCTCGTCCCGGACAGCAGCCTCACCGACGCCGCCGATCCCCATACGCTGCTGGTCCCCGGCGGCAACGGCACCCGTACCCCGGACCCGCGCCTCATCGACTGGCTGCGCGTCCACGCCCCGCGAGCCGAGCGTCTGGTGTCCGTCTGCACCGGAGCCCTGCTGCTGGCCGAGGCCGGTCTGCTCGACGGCCACCGGGCCACCACGCACTGGGCCACCTGCGACCACCTCGCCCGCCGCTACCCGGCCGTCGACGTCGACCCGGACCCGATCTTCGTACGCGACGGAAAGCTGGCCACCTCGGCCGGTGTCACCTCCGGCATCGACCTCGCCCTCGCCCTGGTCGAGGAGGATCTCGGCCGGGACATCGCGCTGACCGTCGCCCGCCATCTCGTCGTCTTCCTCAGGCGGCCCGGAAACCAGGCGCAGTTCAGTGTCCAGCTCGCGGCACAGACCGCGCGGCGTGAGCCGCTGCGTGACGTGCAGCAGCACATCACCGAGCATCCGGAAGAGGACCTCTCGGTCGAGGCACTCGCCGCCCGCGCCCGGCTCTCGCCGCGCCACTTCGCCCGCGCCTTCCAGGAGGAGACGGGTATGACGCCGGGCCGCTACGTCGAACGGGTCCGTCTGGAACAGGCGCGCCGGCTCCTGGAGGACAGCCCCGACGGCGTGGAGGAGATCTCGCGCAGCTGCGGCTACGGCACTCCGGAGGCCATGCGCCGCGCTTTCGTCAAGACCCTCGGCACGGCACCGGCCGAATACCGGCGCCGCTTTCGCACCTTGACCACGAAGTAGCCGGAAGCAGCCTCAGAGCCTGCAGAAGCACGCAGAAGCCCGCAGAACCGGGATGAACCCGAACCGAGAGGGACCGACCACCATGCAGATCGCCATTGTTCTCTTCGACCGCTTCACCGCGCTGGACGCCGTAGGGCCCTATGAAATGCTCTGCCGCCTACCCGGCGCCGAGGTGGTCTTCGTCGCCGAGCACACCGGACCGGTCACCAACGACCGCGGCGACCTCGCGCTCGTCGCCGCGAAGACCTTCGCCGAGGTGAGCAGCCCGGACATCGTCGTCGTCCCCGGCGGCCCCGGCCAGAGCGACCAGATGGAGAACGAGATCCTGCTGGGCTGGCTGCGCGCCGTCGACGCCACCACGACCTGGACGACCTCGGTCTGTACCGGCTCGCTGCTGCTCGCCGCGGCCGGCCTGCTCAAGGGCCGCCCGGCCACCTCGCACTGGCTGGCCCTTGACTTCCTGCGCCAGTTCGGCGCCGAGCCCACCGGCGAACGTGTCGTCACCGACGGCAAGTACGTCACGGCCGCGGGCGTCTCGTCCGGCATCGACATGGGGCTCACCCTGGTCGGCAGGATCGCGGACGACGAGCACGCGCAGGCCGTACAGCTGCTCACCGAATACGACCCTCAGCCGCCGTACGACGCCGGTTCACCGCAGAAGGCCCCGGCCGCCCTGGTCGAGGAATTTCGTACGAAGAGCCGCTTCATCCTCCGGTAGGCCATCCGGTCAGGCGGCCATCCGGTCATCCGGTCAGGCGGTCCAGGTGAACCGGGGCACTCTGCGCTCCAGGAAGGCGGCGACCCCCTCCGTGAGGTCGCCGCTGACGCGCGCCTGCTCCTCCCAGTGCGTGTCACGGTCGGTGCGGCCCGTCGCGAACTCCTTCGCCGCGGCCTGGGTGAGCTGGGAGCGCGACGCGATGATTCTGGTGAACTCCGCCACCCGCTTCCCCAGTTGGCCACCCGGCAGTACCTCGTCCAGCAGACCGGTCCGCAGCGCCCGCTCCGTATCGATCAACTCGGCGGAGAACAGCAGATACTTGGCGGCGGCAGGACCCACCAGCGAGACCAGCCGCCGGGTGGACGAGGAGGGGTAGACGATTCCGAGCTTCGCCGGCGTCACCCCGAACAGCGCGCCCTCCTCCGCGAACCGCAGATCGCACGCCGCGGCCAGCTGGCAGCCGCCGCCCACGCAGTAGCCGCGCACCGCGGCGAGCGTCGGCTTGGGGAACGCGGCGAGTGCCTCCTCGGCTCGCACGGCCAGTGACTGGGGGTCCTCGCCGGGCTCGCGCAGGGAGGAGATGTCGGCGCCGGCGCAGAAGGTCGGGCCCTCGCCTGTCAGCACCAGCGCCCTTACCTCCTCGTCCGCCGCCAGCTGTCCGAGCAGCTCGGGCAGGGCCCGCCACATCCCGGCGGTCATGGCATTGCGCTTGGCGGGATTGCTGATGACGACGGTGGCGACACCGTCCGCGACGGTGTGCGTCAACTGCGGCTGCTGCTCGGGCAGCTCGGACGACTCGGACGACTGGGGCGGCTCCATGAGCCGGATGCTATCCGCCGGACCCGAACCTATGGTCGTTAGGTGAGGGTGGTCACGGATCCGACGAAGCGGCCAGAAGGAGATCAGGAACAGTCGCGCAGCTGATGCTGTCATACGCACCCGGTCAAAAACCGTCGATTGGCGCTGACTTCTGCTCAGCAGCCCGGTCCGGACCAACTGACTCCCAACACTTATTACTCGATGGTCAGTGGCAGTCGATCCGAGGGTGGGTGCCGGACTATGGAGAGCCGTGGGAGCGTCCCGGCCCGGCCATTGTCGTACGAGGGCGTCTGGCGATTCACCGCTCCTGCCGTCGACATATCGGTCCCGCAGGCCAGGCATGCCGTACGCGATCTACTGAACCGCCAAGGCGTACCGGTCGGGGACGATCTCGTCCAGGGACTGCTGCTGATCGTGTCCGAACTGGTCACCAACGCCGTACGGCACGCCGCCCTGCTCTCGCCCGAAGTTGCCGTCGAGGTCGCCATCGGCGCTGAGTGGATCCGCGTCTCCGTGGAGGACAACCACCCGTACCGGCCCAAGGCACTGGAGAAGGAATACGGGCAGACGGGCGGCCGCGGTCTGCTGCTCGTACGGGAGATCACCCTGGAGGCAGGCGGATCCTGCGACGTCGAGCACACCGCGAGCGGCGGCAAGATCATCTGGGCCGCGCTGCCGCTGAAACCGGTCGGCGACAGCGCGCCGCTGTAGCCGCTTGACCGCTTGGGCCGGACCTAGGACCTACTGCGGACCCGGCTCGCCTCACCAGCCGCCGGACGGCCCCGTGAGCTCCTTGATCGCCGGCCGCGCCGCGTCCAGCACCGTCATGAACCACGCAGAGAACGGCGCCTCCGCATGCCGGTCGGCCAGCTCCTTCGGCGTCACGAAGACCGTCTCGCCGACCTCCTCCGGGTCCGGTCGCAGCGGAGCCTGCGCCAGCCCGACGAAGAGGTGGTTGTACTCCTGCTCGACCAGGCCCGAGTCCGGGTCGGGGTGGTTGTAGCGGACCGTGCCCGCCTCGGCGAGCAGCGAGGGCGACATGCCCAGCTCCTCGTACGTACGCCGGGCGGCGGCCGCGAACGGGGCCTCGCCGGGGTACGGGTGGCCGCAGCAGGTGTTCGACCAGACACCGGGGGAGTGGTACTTGCCCAGCGCGCGACGCTGGAGCAGCAGCCGCCCCTGCTCGTCGAAGAGAAACACGGAGAACGCCCGGTGCAGCTGTCCGGGCGCCTGATGTGCGGAGAGCTTCTCCGCGGTGCCGATGGTGGTGCCGTGCTCGTCGACCAGTTCGAGCAGGATCGCTTCTGGTGCGCCGTTCGACGAGCTGTTCGCCGCGGTGGCTGGTGTGGTCGGCATACCCATCCTTCGCTTCGGTCCTCGGCCCTGCGGGGCCTGCCCAGTCTGCCGCACAAAAGCGGCTTGTCCGTACTTCGGCAGCCCGGGCATGTCCGCCCTCGCCGCGTCGGAACGCGGCGAGGGCGACCCTACTCACCAGAATTCATCAGACCCCGAACGCCGCCGGATAGCGGATCGTGCCGCGCGGCACGCCCCCGGAGCCGTCGAGTACAAGGGCCATCATGGCCTCGTCGGCCACCTCGAAGGTTGGTCTGATTCCGTACCGTGAGGCCGGTTCGAAGCCGAACCTCGGGTAGTAGCCGGGATGCCCGAGGACCAGGACGAGCCGCTCTCCGCGCACCCTGGCCAGATCCAGCACAGCCCGGACGACCGCCTGGCCGGCACCCTTGCGCTGGTGCTCGGGAGCCACCGCGACCGGCGCGAGCGCCACCGCCGGAACGTCCTCCACATGGCACCGGGTGAGCAGTGCGTACGCCGCCACCGTGCCGTCCGCCGCCTCGGCGACATACGACGCCCCCGGCAGCCACGCCGCACCGTCGAGACGCAGCGCGTCCACCAGGCATGCCTCCTCCGTGGTCGCGAACGCCGCGGCATTGACGGCGCGCACGGCCGGGATGTCGGCCGCCGCCTCCGGCCGGGTGCGCCAGCGTGCGTCGGCGGGACGCAGCGCGTAGCCGGTGTAGCCGTACTCCGTGCCGTGCTCATGGCGCATGGCGATCTCCGCCCGGGTGGCTGCGAGCGCTTGCGCCATGCCAGGAGCCGCGACATCCCCGGCGTCGGCCCGCTCGCCGAGCGGGCCGTAGTACTCGTCCCAGTCGCTCTCGGGCTGGCGGTGCACCCCGAGGACGGTGTATCCCGCCGCGACCGCCGCGGAGGTGTTCTCGACGGTGGTACGCAGTGCGTAGTGCTGGTCCCAGAAGGCGCGGGCCTCGGCCGAGGGGTTCCCGGCCGTCCACTCGCACTCGGTGAGAACCAGTGAGCCGCCCGGCGCGAGCAGCCGCCGCCACTGCCGCAGAGCGGTGTCGAAGCCGATGTTGTACGCGGAACTCTCCGCCCAGACGAGGTCGAACGAGCCGTCGGGGAAAGGGAGTTCGGCCATGTCGGCCTTGATGGTACGGATCGCGTCACCGAACCCGCGGGCCTCGGCGGTGTGCCGTAGCTCGTCGAGGAACGGCTCGTGCAGATCGACCGCCGTCACCTTCGCACCGGCCTCGGCGGCCAGCAGCAGGGCGGACCGGCCGGGGCCGCAGCCCAGATCGAGCACGCGCGGACGCGTAGGCAGTGGCCCGGCGAGGGCGAGCAGCCGACGGGAGGTGTTGTCGGAACCGGGGCCCTGCCGCGGAAGACCGTGGTGCAGGGCGAAGAAAGCGTCGTGGAGAGTGTTGTCGGACAACGTGGGAACCCTTGAGTGTGTGCGGGCTCCGGCCGGCGTACGGGATCAGGTCAGTCGTACAAGATCAGATCAGAGATACGTGATCAGGTCAGACGTACGTGATCACGTGATGCGAGATCAGGTCGGCCGGGAGCCCGGAAGCCGAGGACGGACCAGGCGTGGCGCTGCGCGGGGCAGCCTGCACTGCGACGGTCATCAACTCAGCTCCTCTCAAGCGTGGCGGTCAGACTAGCAGCGCTCAGTGACAGAGCTTGGCCTCGTGCTCCGCATGGCCAACGGGCTCCAGCTGGAAAGTGCAGTGCTCGACATCGAAGTGATCCCCGATGCAGCCTTGCAGATCGTGCAGCATCTTCTCGTGGCCGACCGAGTCCAGGGCGCCCTGACTCACCACCACATGCGCGGAAAGCACCGGCATCCCGGAGGTGATTGTCCAGGCGTGCAGATCGTGCACGTCCTCCACGCCGGGAAGAGCGACGATGTGCGCCCGCACCTCACCCATGTCGACGCCCTGGGGAGCCGCCTCCAGCAGGACGTTGAGGGTTTCCCGCAGCAGTTTCCAGGTGCGCGGCACGATCATGAGGCCGATGACCAGTGACGCGATGGGGTCGGCCGCCTCCCAGCCGGTGGCGATGATGATGCCGGCCGAGACCAGCACCGTGAGCGAGCCGAGCGTGTCCGCGAGCACCTCCAGATACGCCCCGCGCACATTGAGGCTCTCCTTCTGGCCGCGCACCAGCAGGGACAGCGAGATCATGTTGGCGACGAGACCGATGAGGGCGAAGGCGATGGTGAGCGCGCCCTTGGTCTCGGCCGGTGTGATGAAGCGCTGCACCGCCTCGTACAGCAGATAGCCGCCGACTCCGAGGAGCAGCAGACAGTTGGCGAGGGCCGCGAGGATCTCGGCCCGTGCGTAGCCGAAGGTGCGGTTCTGTACGGCCGGGCGGTTGGCGAAGTGGATCGCCAGCAGCGCCATTGCGAGGCCGACCCCGTCGGTCGCCATATGGGCGGCGTCGGCGATCAGGGCGAGGGAGCCGGAGAGCACACCGCCGACGATCTCCAGGACCATCACGCCCAGCGTGATCGTCAGCGCGATGCGCAGGCGCCCCTGGTAGGCCGCGGCAGCGGTGCCGGTCGGCGGCGGTCCGCCGTGCGAGTGCCCGTGATCGTGCCCAGCCCCCATGAGGACGCCTCCTGGTCGTCGAAACGATCTGCCGAGACCTCAGTGAACTACGGGTGGGGGGTATCGGGCAACACGGCACTGAACACCGTTGTCATATCACCTGACCTGCGGAAATGACCGCAGGTCAGGGCGCTGACAAGATCATTTGATCCGAGCCTCCGGGTGCCGCAGGCACCAGCCGTCCCAGGCCGACTCGACCATCTCGCGCACACCTCGCGAGGACGTCCAGTCCAGCTCCTTGGCGATCAGATCGACCGAGGCGACGGCCTTCGCCGCATCGCCGGGACGGCGCGGCTCGACGACCGGCTCGTCGGTGAACCCCGTGATCTCGGCCACCACGTCGGCGAGCTCGCGCACCGAGACACCGACCCCACGGCCGATATTGACCGTCAGATCCCCGCCGCCGTCCTGCTCGGCCAGCCGGCGCGCGACCGCGAGATGGGCGTCGGCCAGATCCGAGACATGGATGTAGTCACGGATGCAGGTGCCGTCAGGGGTCGCGTAGTCGGCGCCGAAGATCCGCGGAGCCTCACCGCGGGTGATCCGGTCGAAGAACATCGGGATGATGTTGAACACCCCGGTGTCGGCCAGCTCCGGCCGCTCCGCCCCCGCGACATTGAAGTAGCGCAGACAGGCGGTGGACAGGGAGTGCGCCCGGCCGGTCGCCCGGACCAGCCACTCGCCCGCGAGCTTCGTCTCGCCGTACGGATTGATCGGCTCGCACGGAGCGGACTCGGGGATCAGGTCCATCTCCGGTACGCCGTACACGGCGGCCGATGACGAGAACAGGAACTGCTTCACGCCGGCCTCGACGACCGCCTCCAGGAGCACCGTCAGACCGTGCACATTCTCACGGTAGTAGTGCAGCGGCTGCTCGACGGACTGTCCGACCTGCTTCTTCGCCGCGAGATGTACGACACCGGTCACAGCGTGCTCGGCGAGCGTGCGGTCCAGCAGCTTCCGGTCCAGGACCGCCCCGCGCACCAGCGGGATCCCCTCCGGCAGCCGCTCGGCGACGCCCGACGAGACATCGTCGAGGACCACGACCCGCTCACCTGCCGCCGTCATGGCCCGCGCCACATGCGCTCCGATATACCCCGCCCCACCTGTGATCAGCCAAGTCATGCCGACCACCCTAGGCCCTGCCGGTCCGCGGTTTGTCGGGCGAGGCATGCATCGACGATGATGATCGCGGCGGGCCCTTCGGGGCCCGGTCCGTGCCGAGCGGGGCGTAAACGGCCAGTGAACTCCCGCTTCCGTTCATCCGATAGCCTCTGCCGACGTGCCGCCGCCCGCGTAGCCGGGCCGGGCCGCCGCACCCGCACCGTCAGTTCCAAGGAGTGAGTTCGTCTGTCGACCGCCATCCTCACCGGTCCGCCGGTACCCGGATCGTCGCTCGAGGGCGATCTGCGGTCGCTGGGCTTTGACGTACGGGTCGCCTCCGGCGCCGAGGACACCGCCGCGCTGATCGACGCCGTACCGGTCGCCGACCGCGTCGCCGTCGTCGACCCCCATTTCGTCGGGCACGTCCACGCGCTGCGGCTGGCACTGACCGATCCCCGCTTCCCGGCCGCCGCGGTTCCGGGCGCGCTCACGGCGCAGCCCGAGGCGCGGACTGCCCTGAGCCGCGCACTGTCGGTCACCGCGGGCACCGGAACGACGTCCCGCGCGGACGGACCCGCACCGTCCGGAGCCGCCGCAGAGGGACCCGCACGGCCCGGAGCCACCGCAGAGGCGGCGACCGGCGCACGGCCCGGCGGCGTGGCCGACACCAGCGACACCCTGTCGGCCGTCCAGACCGCGGTGCTGCCCGACGCGCTCGCCGACGCGCTCGACGCGGACGGCACCGCCGTGCACCGGCCCGAGCTGGGGTCGCTCGTCGCGACCGTTCCCGGTGACCCACAGGCTCGCAATGAGGCCCGGCAGGCAATCGCCGCGGTCGATGACGAAGCTGTACGCCTGCGCTCGGCCGTGAAGGCCCGTGACGGGTTCTTCACCACCTTCTGCATCAGCCCGTACTCGCGCTACCTCGCCCGCTGGTGCGCCCGCCGCGGATTCACCCCCAACCAGGTCACCACCGCCTCGCTGCTCACCGCGCTGATCGCGGCGGCCGGAGCGGCCACCGGCACCCGCGCCGGATACATCGCGGCAGGCCTGCTGCTGCTCTTCTCCTTCGTCCTGGACTGCACCGATGGGCAGCTCGCCCGCTACTCGCTGCAGTACTCGACGATGGGCGCCTGGCTGGACGCGACCTTCGACCGTGCCAAGGAGTACGCCTACTACGCGGGCCTCGCCCTCGGCGCCGCCCGCAGCGGTGATGACGTCTGGGCGCTCGCGCTCGGCGCGATGGTGCTGCAGACCTGCCGGCACGTCGTCGACTTCTCCTTCAACGAGGCGAACCACGACGCGACGGCCAACACCAGTCCCACGGCGGCCCTCTCCGACAAGCTCGACAGCGTCGGCTGGACGGTCTGGATACGCCGGATGATCGTGCTGCCGATCGGTGAGCGCTGGGCGATGATCGCCGTGCTCACTGCCGTGACCAGCCCTCGCACCGTCTTCTACGCGCTGCTGATCGGCTGCGGGCTGGCTGCCTGCTACACCACCGCCGGCCGTGTCCTGCGCTCGCTGACCCGCAAGGCGCAGCGCACCGACCGCGCCGCCCGGGCGCTCGCGGACCTCGCCGACTCGGGCCCACTCGCCGAAGCCGTCGCGCGCTCCTTCAGGACGCGTGCGCAGAGCCTCCCCGGGTTCCTGCCGCTCGCGACCGCCGTGGCCGGCGGCGCCGCTCTCGTGGCGACCGCCGCCTTCACCGACTACGGCACCGTCTGGCCCGCCCTCGCCGCTGTGGTGTATGTCATCACCTCGGGCCTCGCCGTCGCCCGCCCCCTGAAGGGCGCACTCGACTGGCTCGTCCCACCGGTGTTCAGGGCCGCCGAGTACGGCACTGTCCTGGTGCTCGCGGCCCGCGCCGACGTGAACGGGGCATTGCCCGCGGCTTTCGGGCTGGTAGCGGCAGTCGCCTACCATCACTACGACACGGTCTACCGCATCCGCGGCGGTACGGGCGCGCCCCCGCACTGGCTGGTGCGGGCGATCGGCGGGCACGAAGGACGGATCCTGGCAGTCGCGCTGCTGGCCGCCCTGCTCAACAACTCGGACTTCACCACCGCGCTGACGGTCCTTGCTGTGGCCGTGGCACTCGTGGTGCTCGTCGAGAGCATCCGCTTCTGGGTGTCCTCCGGAGCACCCGCCGTACATGACGAAGGAGAACCCGCATGATCGGCCTTGTACTGGCAGCCGGTGCCGGACGGCGTCTGCGCCCCTACACCGACACGCTCCCGAAGGCCCTCGTGCCCGTCGACGGCGACACCACCGTCCTCGACCTCACCCTGGGGAACTTCGCGGAGATCGGGCTCACCGAGGCCGCCATAGTCGTCGGCTACCGCAAGGAGGCCGTGTACGAGCGCAAGGCCGCCCTCGAGGCGAAGTACGGCCTCAAGCTGACCCTTGTCGACAACGACAAGGCCGAGGAGTGGAACAACGCCTACTCCCTGTGGTGCGCCCGTGACGTCCTCAAGCAGGGCGTCATCCTCGCCAACGGCGACACCGTCCACCCGGTCTCCGTCGAGCAGACCCTGCTCGCCGCCCGCGGCAACGGCCAGAAGATCATCCTTGCCCTCGACACGGTGAAGCACCTCGCCGACGAGGAGATGAAGGTCATCACGGACGGTGACAAGGGCGTTCAGCGCATCACCAAGCTGATGGACCCGGCCACCGCCACCGGCGAGTACATCGGCGTCACCCTCATCGAGCCCGAGGCTGCCGACGAGCTCGCGGACGCGCTGAAGACCACCTTCGAGCGCGACCCCGACCTCTACTACGAGGACGGCTACCAGGAGCTCGTGAACCGCGGCTTCACCGTGGACGTGGCCCCCATCGGCGACGTCAAGTGGGTCGAGATCGACAACCACGACGACCTCGCGAAGGGCCGTGAAATCGCGTGCCTGTACTGACCCGGCTGATCCCGTCCCCGGTCGTCGTCGACATCCGCACGGGAGCCCTCGACGACCTGGTCGGCCTCCTCGCCGACCAGCGGATCTCGGCGTCGGGCAGGCTCGCCTTCGCGATCAGCAACGGCTCCGGCCAGGCGCTGCGCGAGAAGCTCGCGCCACTGCTGCCGGACGCCGACTGGTACGCGGTCGCCGACGGAACGATCGACTCGGCCGTGAAGCTGGCCGACGACATCAAGGGCAAGCGGTACGACGCGGTCGTCGGTCTCGGCGGCGGCAAGATCATCGACGTGGCGAAGTACGCCGCGGCCCGCGTCGGGCTGCCGATGGTCGCAGTCGCCACGAACCTCGCGCACGACGGGCTCTGCTCCCCGGTCGCCACTCTCGACAACGACAACGGCCGGGGCTCCTACGGAGTCCCCACACCGATCGCCGTCGTCATCGACCTGGATGTGGTCCGCGACGCCCCGGTGCGCTACGTACGTTCCGGCATCGGCGACGCGATCTCGAACATCTCGTGTGTCGCCGACTGGGAGCTCTCCCACCGGCTGACCGGCGAGTCCATCGACGGACTGGCCGCCGCAATGGCCCGTCAGGCCGGCGAGGCAGTGCTCCGGCATCCCGGCGGCATCGGCGACGACGCCTTCCTCACCGTCCTCGCCGAAGGGCTGGTCCTGACGGGTATCTCGATGTCGGTGGCCGGCGACAGCCGACCCGCCTCCGGCGCCTGCCATGAGATCAACCACGCCTTCGACCTGCTGTACCCCAAGCGCTCAGCGCTCCACGGCGAGCAGGTGGGCCTCGGCGCCGCCTTCGCGATGCATCTGCGCGGTGCCCACGACGACGCGGGACTCTTCGCCGAGGTGCTGCGCAGACACGGCCTGCCGGTGCTGCCCGAGGAAATCGGGTTCTCCACGGACGAGTTCGTCAAGGCCGTGGAATACGCACCGCAGACCCGTCCGGGCCGCTTCACCATCCTCGAGCACCTTGACCTCACCACCGATCAGATCAGGGACGCGTACGCCGACTATGCCAAGACCATCAGTAGCTGAACTCCGTCCGGTCGTTCACCCGGAGGGAGTGAAGGACCGGCGAAGCGGCGAGCACTGGGGCGGCCGCCTGTACATGCGCGAGATCTCCCTGCGCATCACCCGCCGCCTGGTCACCACCAAGGTCACGCCGAACCAGCTGACCTACCTGATGACCCTCTGCGGCGTCCTCGCGGCCCCCGCCCTGCTCGTGCCGGGCGTCTGGGGCGCCGTCTTCGGCGTCGTGGCGGTCCAGCTCTACCTGCTGCTCGACTGCGTCGACGGCGAGGTCGCCCGCTGGAAGAAGCAGTTCTCGCTCTCCGGCGTGTACCTGGACCGCGTCGGTGCCTACCTGTGCGACGCGGCGGTCCTGGTCGGCTTCGGCCTGCGCGCCGCCGACCTGTGGGGCCCCGGGCGGATCGACTGGCTGTGGGCCTTCCTCGGCACCCTCGCCGCGCTCGGCGCGATCCTGATCAAGGCCGAGACCGACCTGGTCGGGGTCGCCCGCCACCAGGGCGGGCTGCCGCCGGTCAAGGAGGCGGCGTCCGAGCCCCGCTCGTCCGGCATGGCACTGGCCCGCCGGGCCGCCGGCGCGCTGAAGTTCCACCGGCTCGTCCTCGGCATCGAGGCGTCCCTGCTCATCCTGGTGCTCGCCGTCCTGGACGCGGTCCGGGGTGACCTGTTCTTCTCGCGCCTCGGCGTCGCCCTGCTGGCCGGCATCGCGCTGCTCCAGACGCTGCTGCACCTGGTGTCCATCCTGGCCTCGAGCAGGCTCAAGTGAGTACGCCCATGAAGCTCGGCGCGGTCATCATCACGATGGGCAACCGCCCCGACGATCTGCGCGCCCTCCTCGACTCGGTCGCCAAGCAGGACGGCGACCCGATCGAGGTGGTCGTCGTCGGCAACGGCGCCCCGGTGACGGACGTGCCCGAGGGTGTACGCACCGTGGACCTACCCGACAACCTGGGTATCCCCGGCGGACGCAACGTCGGCATCGAGGCCTTCGGCCCGTCCGGCTCCGGCGTCGACGTACTGCTCTTCCTGGACGACGACGGACTGCTGCCCAACAACGACACCGGGGAGCTGGTGCGCCAGGCCTTCGACGCCGATCCGGAGCTGGGCATCATCAGCTTCCGGATCGCCGACCCGGAGACCGGGCTCACCCAGCGCCGCCACGTCCCGCGGCTGCGCGCCTCCGACCCGATGCGCTCCTCGCGGGTGACGACCTTCCTGGGCGGCGCCAATGCTGTCCGTACAAAGGTCCTCGCCGAGGTCGGCGGGCTGCCCGACGAGTTCTTCTACGCCCATGAGGAGACGGACCTCGCCTGGCGGGCGCTGGACGCGGGCTGGGCGATCGACTACCGCTCGGACATGCTGCTGTTCCACCCGACGATGCCGCCGTCCCGGCACGCGGTCTACCACCGCATGGTGGCCCGCAACCGGGTCTGGCTCGCCCGCCGCAATCTGCCCGCGCCCCTGGTCCCCGTCTACCTTGGTGTCTGGGTGCTGCTCACACTGGCCAGGCGCCCTTCGGTGTCCGCGCTGAAGGCCTGGTTCGGCGGCTTCAAAGAGGGCTGGCAGACGCCCTGCGGTCCCCGTCGGCCGATGAAGTGGCGTACGGTATGGCGGCTCACGCGACTGGGCCGACCGCCCATCGTCTGACAAGCTCGGTTCTGGGATCATCGGGCGTACTCCCAGGACCGGCGACGTCCGAAGCAGCGCCCGACCTGCCGCGCATCTTGAACACGAAAGTTTCAACTTGTGAGTGACACAACCCATGACGGAGCGATCGCGATGACCGCCCCGCCATCTCCCGACGAAGGCCTGACCTCGGCGCAGCTCGCAGCCAAGTACGGCCTGTCGGTGAGCGGTGCCCGGCCGGGGCTCGTCGAGTACATCGGGCAGCTCTGGGGCCGGCGCCACTTCATCCTGGCGTTCTCCTCGGCGAAGCTGACCTCGCAGTACAGCCAGGCCAAGCTGGGCCAGCTCTGGCAGGTGGCGACCCCGCTGCTGAACGCGGCCGTCTACTACATGATCTTCGGCCTGATCCTCGACTCGGGACGGGGGATGGACAAGGAGGTCTTCATCCCCTTCCTCGTGACGGGTGTGTTCGTCTTCACGTTCACCCAGACCTCGGTGATGGCCGGTGTCCGGGCGATCTCGGGCAATCTGGGGCTGGTGCGGGCGCTGCACTTCCCACGCGCCGCGCTGCCGATCTCGTTCGCGCTGCAGCAGTTGCAGCAGCTGATGTTCTCGATGATTGTGCTGTTCGTCATCGCGGCCTCGTTCGGCAGCTATCCGTCGCTCAGCTGGCTGCTGATCGTGCCCGCGCTGGCCATGCAGTTCGTGTTCAACATCGGGCTGGCCCTGATCATGGCGAGGCTGGGCAGCAAAACACCGGACCTGGCCCAGCTGATGCCCTTCATCATGCGCACCTGGATGTACGCCTCGGGCGTCATGTTCTCCATCTCGGTGATGCTCAAGGACAAGCCGGAGTGGATCGGCCATGTGCTGAGTTACAACCCGGCGGCGATCTACATGGACCTGATCCGGTTCGCGCTGATCGACGGGTACGGCGCGTCCAATCTGCCGCCGCATGTCTGGGTGGCCGGAGCCCTCTGGGCCGTGCTGCTGGGCGTCGCAGGCTTTGTGTACTTCTGGAAGGCTGAGGAGCGGTACGGCCGTGGCTGACAACAACCAGGGACGCATCCCGACTGTCATCGCCGACGATGTGCACATCGTGTACCGGGTCAGCGGCGGCAGCGGCGGCAAGGGCAGTGCGACCGCGGCGCTGAGCCGCATCCTCCGACGCGACAAGCGAGAGTCCCGCGGTATCCGCAAGGTGCACGCGGTACGCGGTGTCTCCTTCACCGCGTACCGCGGCGAGGCGATCGGCCTGATCGGCACCAACGGCTCCGGCAAGTCGACCCTGCTGCGCGCCATCGCGGGCCTGCTGCCGACGGAGAGCGGCAAGGTCTACACCGACGGTCAGCCCTCCCTGCTCGGCGTCAATGCCGCGCTCATGGGCGATCTGACCGGCGAACGCAACGTCATTCTCGGCGGACTGGCGATGGGCATGACGCGTGAGGAGATCCGCGATCGCTACGAGGGGATCGTGGACTTCTCCGGAATCAACGAGAAGGGCGACTTCATCACCCTTCCGATGCGCACCTACTCCTCCGGTATGGGAGCGAGGCTCCGCTTCTCCATCGCCGCGGCCAAGAACCACGACGTCCTGATGATCGACGAGGCTCTGGCGACCGGTGACCGCAAGTTCCAGATCCGTTCCGAGGAACGAATCCGGGAGCTCCGAAAGGAGGCCGGCACGGTCTTCCTGGTCTCTCACGGTGCCAAGTCGATCAGGGACACCTGCGACCGCGTCCTGTGGCTGGAGAGGGGCGAACTCCTGATGGACGGCCCGACCGACGAGGTCATCAGGGCGTACGAGAAGGAGACCGGCAAGTAGTCCGGTCCCGATCGAAGTCCCGGTCGAAGGCTCCCGTCGTGACATCCAGGCGGGGGCCTTCCGCGTCCTTCGAGGGGACGGCAGGGCAGGAGCCGCAACCGCTCCGGCCGGGAGCGTCAAGTGAAGGTCAAGTCCTGTGTCGCCAGGGAAGGTTGACCGGGATTGGAGTGTTCTTGTAACGCGCGCAACACCCCGACGTATCACTGGGCGTTGTACAACGTAAGCTGTACCGGTGCTGAATTGCGGCAAGTAGGGCGATACTCCCTAGGAATCCTGTCCGCCGGGCGGTCTCCCAGCGGGGAGGATGGGCGGCGTGTCCGAAATAGGATGTATTGGGTCGGCAGTGTAGAACGGGAGATGTGACGGCAATGACGGAAAATCTCCAGCTCCGCGAGGCTTTCGCCGTCCCCGCACCGGGCAGCGCGCCATGACTGGCACCCGGGTGGCGCGCCCCGAGGAATCCGTGCGCGCCACACTCGACAAGGCCGCGGACGAGAACTTCCCCGTGGCCCCCTTCTTCCTGCCGCGCGCCTGGCGCGACGACCTGATGGCCGTCTACGGCTACGCCCGCCTCGTCGACGACATCGGTGACGGCGACCTCGCACCCGGCGGCGCGGACGCCCGTCACCTCGGCGTGGACCCGGCACTGGCCGAGGACCGGCTCGCCGTGCTCGACGCCTTCGAGGCCGATCTGCGGCGCGTCTTCGACGCCACGCCGCGGCATCCCCTGCTGCGCGCCCTCCAACCGACGGTACGCCGCCGCTCGCTCACCGCCGAGCCCTTCCTCGGCCTGATCGAGGCAAACCGCCAGGACCAGCTGGTACGGCGCTACAAGACGTACGACGATCTCCTCGCCTACTGCGAGCTGTCCGCCAACCCCGTCGGCCGCCTGGTGCTGCAGATCACCGGCACCACCAGCCCCGAGCGCGTACGCCGCTCCGACGCCGTGTGCACCGCGCTCCAGATCGTCGAACACCTCCAGGACGTGACCGAGGACCTGGGGCGCGACCGGGTCTATCTGCCGGTCGAGGACATGGAGCGGTTCCGCGTCACCGAGGCCGACCTCGCCGCGGGAACCGGGAGCGCGTCGGTGCGCGTCCTGGTCGCATACGAAGCTGAACGCGCCCGGCAGCTGCTGAATGAAGGCACCCCACTGGTGGGTAGCGTCCACGGCAGGCTGCGGCTGCTGCTCGCCGGATTCGTGGCCGGGGGGCTCGCCGCCCTCACCGCGATCGCGGACACCGGACACGATGTCCTGCCAGGACCGCCCAAGCCCACCAAGGCGAATCTGCTGCGTGAAGTGGGAGCTGTCTTGCGAAGAGCGCGTAGAGAGGGGTGAGCCGGACGATGGAGGGACCGACGGAGGTATCCGCACCGGTGCAGGCCGCGTACAGCTACTGCGAGGCCGTCACCGGACAGCAGGCGCGCAACTTCGCCTACGGCATCAGGCTGCTGCCGACCGAGAAGCGCCAGGCGATGTCGGCGCTGTACGCGTTCTCGCGACGTGTCGATGACATCGGCGACGGCACCCTCGAGCCGAAGGCCAAGGAGGACCGGCTCGAGGGCACGCGGGACCTGCTGGACCGGATCCGGCAGGACGCGGTCGACGAGGACGACATCGACCCGGTCGCTGTGGCGCTCGCGGACGCGGCGCGCCGCTTCCCGCTCCCGCTCGGCGGGCTCGACGAACTCATCAACGGCGTGCTGATGGACGTGCGCGGCGAGACGTACGAAACCTGGGACGACCTGAAGGTCTACTGCCGGTGTGTCGCGGGCGCGATCGGGCGTCTCTCGCTCGGCGTGTTCGGCACCCAGCCCGGCGCGCGTGGCGCCGAGCGCGCCGCCGAGTACGCCGACACGCTCGGCCTCGCCCTCCAACTCACCAACATCCTCAGGGACATTCGCGAGGACGCGGGCAGCGGACGCACCTATCTGCCCGCCGACGACCTCGCCAAGTTCGGCTGCTCCGCGGGCTTCCGCACCACCACCCCGCCGCCCGGGTCCGACTTCGCCGGCCTGGTGCACTTCGAAGTCCGGCGCGCCCGAACGCTCTTCGCCGAGGGCTACCGGCTGCTGCCGATGCTCGACCGGCGCAGCGGCGCCTGTGTCGCCGCGATGGCCGGCATCTACCGCCGACTGCTCGACCGCATCGAGCGCGACCCCGAGGCGGTGCTGCGCGGCCGCGTGTCCCTGCCCGGACGCGAGAAGGCGTACGTCGCCGTGCGTGGCCTGTCCGGACTCGACGCCCGGCACATCACCCGGCAGACCCTCAGGGGGCGTTCCTGATGCCGGCGCACGCGCACAAGCGGCGGGCAACCGTCCGCCACGGCGCGGCGTCCCTCACGGCAACGGCCCGAGGGGAGGTCGCATGACGGACGACGACGACATGCGGTCCCGGCACGCGGTGGTGGTCGGCGGGGGACTCGCCGGAGTCACCGCGGCACTGCAACTCGCCGGCGCGGGAGTCCGCGTCACGCTGGTCGAAGGCCGCCCTCGTCTGGGCGGTCTCGCCTTCTCCTTCCGCCGCGGTGACCTCACCGTCGACAACGGTCAGCATGTGTATCTGCGCTGCTGCGCCGCATACCGCTGGTTCCTCGAGCGGGTCGGCGGTGCTCATCTCGCCCCGCTCCAGGACCGGTTGGACGTACCGGTACTGGACGTGGCGCGTGCGCGGGGCCCGCGGCTCGGACGGCTGCGCCGCACCGCGCTGCCCGTGCCGCTGCACCTGGCCGGCAGCCTCGCCACCTACCCGCACCTCTCGCTCGTCGAGCGGGCGAGTGTCGGGCGCGCCGCGCTCGCCCTCGGAAAGCTCGACCCGGCCGACCCGGCGCTGGACGGTATCGACTTCGCTACCTGGCTGGGCCGCCACGGCCAGTCCCAGCGCACCATCGACGCCCTCTGGGACCTCGTCGGCGTGGCGACCCTGAACGCCACCGCGCCGAACGCCTCGATGGGCCTTGCCGCGATGGTCTTCAAGACCGGGCTGCTCTCCGAGCCCGGCGCCGCCGACATCGGCTGGGCGCGCGTGCCGCTCGGCGAACTCCACGACACGCTGGCTCGCAAGGCGCTCGACTCCGCAGGCGTACGCACCGAACTGTCGACCCGCGTCAGGGACATCTCCCGGGCGGAGTACGGCCGCTGGCACGTCGAGGTGGCCGGCGAGCAGCTGGAAGCGGACACCGTCGTGCTCGCCGTACCGCAGCGAGAGACCCACGCCCTGCTGCCCGAAGGGGCGCTCCAGGACCCCGACCGGCTGCTCGACATCGGCACCGCGCCGATCCTCAACATCCATGTCCTGTACGACCGCAAGGTGCTGCGCCGCCCCTTCTTCGCCGCGCTCGGCACTCCGGTCCAGTGGGTCTTCGACCGCACCGAGGCCTCGGGGCTGCAGCACGGCCAGTATCTGGCGCTGTCCCAGTCCGCCGCCGAGGACGAGATCGACGCGCCCGTCGCCGTACTGCGCGAGCGGTATCTACGCGAGCTGGAACGGCTGCTGCCCGCCGCGCGCGGCGCCCAGGTACGCGACTTCTTCGTGACCCGGGAGCGGACGGCGACCTTCGCCCCGGCCCCGGGAGTCGGCAGGCTGCGACCCGGCGCGCAGACCCGCGCCCCCGGCCTGTACCTTGCGGGCGCGTGGACCGCCACCGGCTGGCCCGCGACCATGGAGAGCGCCGTACGCAGTGGCTTCAGCGCCGCGGGTGCCGCACTTTCCGCGCTCGGCCGCCCCCATGAACATCCGCTCAAGGAGGCGGCGTGAGTCTGAGTACTGGAACAAAAGGAGAGACCGTGCCGACTGTGCCCTCGGCGAATCCGGCTGGTGACACCGCAGCCGGAGGAGAGAGCCTGGACACCCTTGCGTTGCTTGAACGCGGGCGGACCATGTCCACCCCGGTGCTGCGCGCCGCCGTGGACCGGCTCGCGCCGCCCATGGACACCGTCGCGGCCTATCACTTCGGATGGATCGACGTGGAGGGACGGCCCTCCGCCGGGGACGGCGGCAAGGCTGTACGGCCGGCGCTCGCACTGCTCTCCGCCGAGGCGGCCGGAGCAGCGCCCGAGGTCGGCGTGCCCGGCGCGGTCGCCGTGGAGCTGGTGCACAACTTCTCGCTGCTGCACGACGACCTGATGGACGGCGACGAGCAGCGCCGCCACCGGGACACCGTCTGGAAGGTCCACGGCCCGGCCCAGGCGATCCTCGTCGGCGACGCGCTCTTCGCGCTCGCCAACGAGGTCCTGCTCGAGCTCGGCACGGTCGAGGCGGGGCGTGCCACACGCCGGCTGACCACCGCCACGCGCAAGCTGATCGACGGCCAGGCCCAGGACATCTCCTACGAGCACCGCGAGCGGGTCACCGTCGAGGAGTGCCTGGAGATGGAGGGCAACAAGACGGGAGCGCTGCTGGCCTGCGCCGTCTCCATCGGCGCGGTGCTCGGCGGGGCGGACGACAGGACCGCCGACACCCTGGAGGCGTACGGCTACCACCTCGGCCTCGCCTTCCAGGCCGTCGATGATCTGCTCGGCATCTGGGGCGACCCTGTCTCCACCGGCAAGCAGACCTGGAGCGATCTGCGTCAGCGCAAGAAGTCCCTGCCGGTCGTCGCCGCACTCGCCGCGGGCGGACCGGCCTCACAGCGCCTCGGGGAGCTGCTCGCGGCGGACGCCAAGAGCAATGACTTCGACAGCTTCTCCGAGGAGGAGTTCGCGATCAGGGCGGCCCTGATCGAGGAGGCGGGCGGCCGCGAGTGGACCTCGCAGGAGGCCCGCAGGCAGCATGCCGTCGCGATCGAGGCCCTCGGCGGTGTCGACATGCCGGAACAGGTGCGGGCGCAGCTCGTCGCGCTCGCGGACTTCGTCGTCGTACGAAAGAGATGATCGATATCGCCTGCCGCATATGAATCGCAGTCGCCGGCCGGTGCACGGGCAACCGTGCGCCGGCCGACGGAGACCCCAGCACAGCAGAGAGCCACTGCATCGAAGGGGAAGCCATGACAGCGACGACCGACGGAAGCAGCGGGCCCGCGTGGGCCCGCGCAACCGCGGCCAGTGAAACAACCGAAACGACATCCGCCGCGAGCGCCGTTCTCGACGCCGCAGGGCGGGCCGCGGAGCGCTCCGTGGAGCATCTGCTGGGTCGGCAGGACGCCCAGGGCTGGTGGAAGGGCGACCTCGAAACCAATGTGACGATGGACGCGGAGGATTTACTGCTCCGCCAGTTCCTCGGTATCCAGGACGCTGTGACCACCGAGGCGTCCGCCCGTTTCATCCGCGGCGAGCAGCGCGAGGACGGCACCTGGGCCACCTTCTACGGTGGTCCCGGTGAACTCTCCACCACCATCGAGGCGTACGTCGCCCTGCGGCTGGCCGGCGACCGGCCCGACGACCCGCACATGGCGCGCGCCTCCGGCTGGATCCGCGAGCAGGGTGGCATCGCCGCGAGCCGGGTCTTCACCCGGATCTGGCTGGCCCTCTTCGGTTGGTGGAAGTGGGACGACCTGCCCGAGCTGCCGCCCGAGCTGATCTTCCTGCCCAAGTGGTTCCCGCTGAACATCTATGACTTCGGCTGCTGGGCGCGGCAGACCATCGTTCCGCTCACCGTGGTCTCCGCGAAGCGGCCGGTGCGGCCCGCACCGTTCGCGCTCGACGAGCTGCACATCGACGCCCGGGTGCCGAACCCGCCCAAACCACTTGCGCCCGCCGCGAGTTGGGACGGGTTCTTCCAGCGCGCCGACAAGGCGCTGCACGCGTACCACAAGCTCGTACCGCGCCGGCTGCGGCGCGTCGCGATGAACGCCGCCGCTCGCTGGATCATCGAGCGCCAGGAGAACGACGGCTGCTGGGGCGGAATCCAGCCGCCCGCCGTGTACTCCGTGATCGCCCTGCACCTCCTCGGCTACGACCTCCAGCACCCCGTCATGCGGGCGGGCCTGGAGTCGCTGGACCGCTTCGCCGTGTGGCGCGAGGACGGCGCCCGAATGATCGAGGCCTGTCAGTCACCGGTCTGGGACACCTGCCTCGCCACCATCGCGCTCGCCGACGCCGGGTTGGCAGCGGACCACCCCGCGCTCGTGAAGGCCGCCGACTGGATGCTGGGCGAAGAGATCGTACGGCCCGGCGACTGGTCCGTACGCAGGCCCGGACTGGCTCCGGGCGGCTGGGCGTTCGAGTTCCACAATGACAACTACCCGGACATCGACGACACGGCCGAGGTCATCCTCGCCCTGAGGAGGGTCAAGCACGCCGACCCGACGCAGGTCGATGCGGCGATCCGGCGGGGCGCGCGCTGGACCATGGGCATGCAGTCCAGGAACGGCGCCTGGGCCGCATTCGACGCAGACAACACCAGCGCGTTCCCCAACCGGCTGCCGTTCTGTGACTTCGGCGAGGTCATCGACCCGCCGTCGGCCGACGTCACCGCGCATGTCGTCGAGATGCTGGCCCATGAGGGCAAGGCTCACCACCCCCGTACCCGGCGCGGCATCGAGTGGCTGCTCGCCGAACAGGAGACGAACGGAGCCTGGTTCGGGCGCTGGGGCGTCAACTACGTGTACGGGACAGGGTCGGTGGTGCCGGCGCTGATCGCGGCCGGAATGTCCGCCGCGCACCCCGCCGTCCGCCGTGCCGTCCGCTGGCTCAGATCCGTTCAGAACGACGATGGAGGCTGGGGCGAGGACCTGCGCTCGTATCGCGAGGAGAAGTGGATCGGCCACGGTGCCTCCACCGCGTCCCAGACAGCCTGGGCGCTGCTCGCCCTGCTCGCGGCGGGGGAGCGGGAGAGCGAGTCGGCGGAGCGGGGAGTGGTCTGGCTCGTCGAGAACCAGCAGTCGGACGGCTCCTGGGACGAGCCGCACTTCACCGGCACCGGCTTCCCCTGGGACTTCTCCATCAACTACCACCTCTACCGGCAGGTCTTCCCGCTCACGGCGCTCGGCCGCTATGTGCACGGGGAGCCCTTCGCCGACCGCACGGACAGCCGCAAGGGGGGCTGATGGAAGCGTCCTTGGAGCAGTCCGGCTCCGCCGCGCCCCTGCTGATCGCCTGTGCGCTCGGCATCGAGAAGCTCGCCCTGCGCAGCGGCGACCGCAGTGGCGCGCGCGGTCCGGTCACCCTGCTCCGTACGGGTATGGGGCCGGACAACGCGGAACGTGCCGTTCTCGGTGCGTTGCGCGAGGGTCCGCTCGGCAGTGCGGTGGTTGTCGCCTCCGGTTTCTGCGCGGGCCTTGCCTCCGGCATGCATCCCGGGGACCTCGTCGTCGCCGACGAGACTCGCGACACCACCGGCGTCACGGCCTGCACAAACACAGAACTGCTGGTCAAGGCGGTGACCCGGGCCGTACCCGGACGCACCGTGCACACCGGCCCGCTGACTGGATCCGACCATGTCGTACGCGGGCAGGAGTGTGCCGAGCTGCGTGCCACCGGGGCGATCGCGGTGGACATGGAGTCCGCGGCCACGCTGCGCAGCGCTCTGAGCGCCGGGCCCCGCCCGGTTGCGGCCGTCCGGGTGGTCGTGGACGCTCCGGAGCATGAACTGGTCCGTATTGGCACGGTGCGCGGTGGAATATCAGCTTTCCGTGTTCTTCGCGCCACCCTTCCCGCTTTCTACGAATGGCACCGTTCTTTGCTGCTCCCCAGGAGGTGAGCTAGATGGCCATGCCGCTCCGTCAGACCATCAGGGTCGGGACCTATCTCATTGAACAGAAGCTCCGCAAGCGTGAGAAGTTTCCGCTCATCGTCGAGCTGGAGCCTCTCTTCGCCTGCAATCTGAAGTGCGAGGGCTGCGGGAAGATCCAGCATCCGGCCGGGATCCTGAAGCAGCGCATGCCGGTCGCGCAGGCAGTCGGGGCGGTGCTCGAGTCCGGGGCCCCGATGGTCTCGATCGCAGGCGGCGAGCCGCTGATGCACCCTCAGATTGACGAAATCGTGCGGCAATTGGTGGCCAAGAGGAAGTACGTCTTCCTCTGCACCAACGCCATGCTGCTGCGCAAGAAGATCGAGGAGTTCACCCCTTCTCCCTACTTCGCCTTTGCCGTGCACATCGACGGGCTGCGCGAACGGCACGACGAGTCGGTCGCCAAGGAAGGTGTGTTCGACGAGGCGGTGGAGGCGATCAAGGAGGCCAAGAAGCGCGGCTTCCGGGTCACCACCAACTCCACCTTCTTCAACACCGACACCCCGCAGACCGTCATCGAGGTGCTCAACTTCCTCAATGACGACCTGAAGGTGGACGAGATGATGATCTCGCCCGCGTACGCCTACGAGAAGGCGCCCGACCAGGAGCACTTCCTGGGCGTCGAGCAGACCCGTGAGCTGTTCAAGAAGTCCTTCGCGGGCGGCAACCGGCGACGCTGGCGGCTCAATCACTCGCCGCTCTTCCTCGACTTCCTCGAGGGCAAGGCGGACTTCCCGTGCACGGCGTGGGCGATCCCCAACTACTCGCTCTTCGGCTGGCAGCGCCCCTGCTATCTGATGGCCGACGGATACGTTCCCACCTACCGGGAGCTCATCGAGGAGACCGACTGGAGCAAGTACGGCCGCGGCAAGGACCCGCGCTGCGCCAACTGCATGGCGCACTGCGGCTACGAGCCCACCGCCGTCCTCGCCACCATGGGCTCCCTCAAGGAGTCCCTCCGGGCGGCGCGCGAAACCGTCTCGGGAAACCGCGGGTGACGTGATGTCCGCAGGGAAGCCAGTCGCACTGGGGCTGCCCGAGCTGCCGGCCAGGCCGATCGCGATGCGCCGCACCTCGCGGCGCATCCAGGTCGGCACCGTGGCCGTCGGCGGGGACGCCCCGGTGTCGGTGCAGTCGATGACGACCACGCGCACCTCCGACATCGGCGCGACGCTGCAGCAGATCGCCGAACTGACCGCGTCCGGCTGCCAGATCGTACGAGTCGCCTGCCCGACCCAGGACGACGCGGACGCGCTGGCCACCATCGCGCGCAAGTCCCAGATCCCCGTCATCGCCGACATCCACTTCCAGCCGAAGTACGTCTTCGCTGCGATCGACGCCGGCTGCGCGGCCGTCCGGGTCAACCCGGGCAACATCAAGCAGTTCGACGACAAGGTCAAGGAGATCGCCCGAGCCGCGGCGGATGCAGGGATTCCGATCCGGATCGGGGTGAACGCCGGATCGCTGGACCGGCGGCTGCTGGAGAAGTACGGCAAGGCGACGCCCGAGGCGCTCGTCGAGTCCGCGCTGTGGGAGGCGTCCCTCTTCGAGGAGCACGGCTTCCGCGACATCAAGATCTCGGTCAAGCACAACGACCCGGTGGTGATGGTGGGCGCCTACCGGCAGCTGGCGGCCGCCTGTGACTATCCGCTGCATCTGGGCGTCACGGAGGCGGGACCGGCGTTCCAGGGGACGATCAAGTCGGCCGTCGCCTTCGGCGCGCTGCTGAGCGAGGGCATCGGCGACACCATCCGGGTCTCGCTCTCCGCCCCGCCCGCCGAAGAGGTCAAGGTCGGCATCCAGATCCTGGAGTCCCTGAATCTGCGGCAGCGGCGGCTGGAGATCGTGTCCTGCCCGTCCTGCGGTCGGGCGCAGGTGGATGTGTACAAGCTCGCTGACCAGGTCACGGCGGGTCTCGAGGGGATGGAGGTGCCGCTGCGCGTCGCCGTCATGGGGTGTGTCGTCAACGGCCCCGGCGAGGCGAGGGAAGCGGACCTCGGTGTGGCGTCGGGCAATGGGAAGGGTCAGATCTTTGTGAAGGGCGAGGTCATCAAGACCGTGCCCGAGTCGAAGATCGTCGAGACCCTCATCGAAGAGGCGATGAAGATCGCCGAATCCATGGAGGACGCAGGGGTGGCCTCCGGGCAGCCCGCCGTCACCGTGAGCTGATCAGCATGTGAAGGGGGTCCGACCGTGACGATTCTTGAGACCATCCGGGGGCCGCGCGATCTCAAGGCGCTGACGGATGCGGAACTCGAAGATCTCGCCGAGGAGATCAGAGAGTTCCTGGTCCATGCGGTAGCCAGAACAGGGGGCCATCTGGGGCCGAACCTCGGGGTGGTGGAGCTGACCGTCGCCCTGCACCGGGTCTTCGACTCGCCCGTCGACCGCATCCTCTGGGACACCGGGCACCAGAGCTACGTACACAAACTGCTCACCGGCCGACAGGACTTCTCCAAGCTGCGCGGCAAGGGCGGTCTCTCCGGCTACCCGTCCCGCGAGGAGTCCGAGCACGACGTCATCGAGAACTCCCACGCCTCGACCGTGCTCGGCTGGGCGGACGGCCTGGCCAAGGCACATCAGGTGCTGGGCAGCAGCGACCATGTCGTCGCCGTCATCGGCGACGGCGCGCTCACCGGCGGTATGGCCTGGGAGGCGCTCAACAACATCGCCGCGGCCAAGGACCGGCCGCTGATCATCGTGGTGAACGACAACGAGCGGTCCTACGCGCCGACCATCGGCGGCCTCGCCAACCACCTCGCCACACTCCGTACCACCGACGGCTACGAGCGGGTCCTTGCCTGGGGCAAGGACGTACTTCAGCACACACCCGTGGTCGGGAAGCCGCTGTACGAATCGCTGCACGGCGCGAAGAAGGGGTTCAAGGACGCCTTCGCACCACAGGGGATGTTCGAGGATCTGGGCCTGAAATACGTGGGGCCGATCGACGGACACGACATAGCGGCCGTCGAGTCCGCGCTGCGCCGCGCGAAACGCTTCCACGGGCCCGTACTGGTGCACTGTCTGACCGAGAAGGGGCGGGGCTACCAGCCCGCGCTGGAGGACGACGCCGACCGCTTCCATACCGTCGGCGTGATGGACCCGCTCACCTGCGAGCCGCTCGCACCCTCCAACGGGCCTTCCTGGACCTCGGTGTTCGGGCACGAGATCGCCGAGATCGGCGCGGAACGGCCGGACGTCGTGGCGATCACCGCCGCGATGCTGCATCCCGTCGGGCTGACCGAGTTCGCCGAGCGGTTCCCCGAGCGGGTGTGGGACGTCGGCATCGCCGAGCAGCACGCCGCGGTCTCCGCGGCCGGGCTGGCCACCGGCGGACTGCACCCGGTCGTCGCCGTGTACGCCACCTTCCTCAACCGCGCCTTCGACCAGCTGCTGATGGATGTCGCCCTGCACAAGTGCGGGGTGACGTTCGTACTGGACCGGGCCGGCGTCACCGGGGTCGACGGGCCCTCCCACAACGGCATGTGGGACATGTCGATCCTGCAGGTCGTCCCGGGGCTGCGGATCGCCGCGCCGCGCGACGCCGACCGGCTGCGCCAGGAGCTGCGCGAGGCCGTCGCCGTGGCAGACGCGCCGACGGTGCTGCGCTTCCCCAAGGAGTCGGTGGGCGAGCCGGTCGAGGCGATCGGCCGGATCGGCGGGATGGACGTACTGCACCGGGCCGACGACGCCGAGGTGCTGCTGGTCTCGGTCGGTGCGCTGGCCGCCGTCTGTCTGCAGGCGGTGGAACTGCTCAGGGGCCGCGGTCTCCGCTGCACCGTGGTGGACCCGCGCTGGGTCAAGCCCGTCGACGAACAGCTCGCACCGCTCGCCGCCCAGCACCGGCTGGTGGCAGTGGTCGAGGACAACAGCCGCAACGGCGGTGTCGGCTCAGCCGTCGGGCAGTCGCTGCGCGACGCCGGCGTGGATGTGCCGCTGCGCACCTTCGGCATCCCCGAGCAGTTCCTCGCGCACGCCAAACGCGGCGAGGTGCTGGCCGACATCGGACTCACCCCGGTCGAGATCGCGGGACGGATCAGTGCCGCCATGGCAGTCAAGGAGAGCTGAGGAATGACCGATCCGCTCAAGGGCTTCGATCTGGCGAGACTCCTCGCGGAGCGCGGGGCCGAGCGCTATGAGCTGCATGCGCGGTATCTCAACCACCAGCTGCCGCGCATGCTGCACACCATCGGCTTCGACAAGGTCTATGAGCGGGCCGAGGGCGCGTACTTCTGGGACGCCGACGGCAACGACTATCTCGATATGCTCGCGGGCTTCGGGGTGATGGGGCTCGGCCGGCACCATCCCGTCGTACGCAAGGCGCTGCACGATGTCCTCGACGCCTCGCTCGCGGACCTCACACGCTTCGACTGCCAGCCGCTGCCGGGGCTGCTGGCGGAGAAGCTGCTGAGGCAGAGTCCGCACCTGGACCGGGTGTTCTTCGGCAACAGCGGTACGGAGGCGGTGGAGACGGCGCTGAAGTTCGCCCGGTACGCCACCGGGAAGCCGAGGATCCTCTACTGTTCGCACGCCTTCCACGGGCTGACCACCGGATCGCTGTCGGTCAACGGGGAGGCCGGCTTCCGGGACGGCTTCGCGCCGCTGCTGCCCGACACCGCGATCGAGCTCGGTGATCTGGCCGCGCTGGAGCGGGAGCTGACGCGGGGCGATGTGGCGGGCTTCGTCGTGGAGCCGATCCAGGGCAAGGGCGTGCATGCGACGCCGCCAGGATTCCTTTACGCCGCACAGGAGTTGCTGCACAAGCACAAGGCGCTGCTGATCGCCGACGAGGTGCAGACCGGCCTCGGCAGGACCGGTGACTTCTACGCGTACCAGTACGAGGCAGGGGTCGAGCCGGATCTGGTCTGCGTGGCGAAGGCGCTCTCGGGCGGGTACGTGCCGGTCGGCGCGACGCTCGGCAAGGACTGGATCTTCAAGAAGGTCTACTCGTCGATGGACCGGGTGCTGGTGCATTCGGCCAGCTTCGGCTCCAATGCCCAGGCGATGGCTGCCGGGCTCGCGGTGCTCTCGGTGCTGGAGGACGAGCATGTCGTGGCGAACGCGCGGGTGACCGGAGAGTTGCTGCGGTCGCGGCTGGCCGCGCTCGTCGACCGCTATGAGCTGCTGCACGAGGTGCGGGGCCGCGGCCTGATGATCGGCATCGAGTTCGGCCGCCCGGAATCGATCAAGCTGCGCAGCCGCTGGACCATGCTGCAGGCGGCCCGCAAGGGTCTCTTCGCGCAGATGGTGGTGGTGCCGCTGCTGCAGAAGCACCGGATCCTCACCCAGGTCTCCGGCGACCACCTGGAAGTGATCAAGCTGATTCCGCCGTTGACCATCGGAGAGCGGGAGGTCGAGCGGTTCGTGGCGGCCTTCACCGCGGTGATGGACGACGCGCACGGCGGTGGCGGGCTGATGTGGGACTTCGGCAAGACGCTGGTGAAGCAGGCGGTCGCCAACCGCTGATTTTGCCCCTGGGGCAAAAAATTTGCCCCAGGGGAAAGATCCTGGCGCAATGGAGGCATGAGCCCCACTGAAGAGGTGGCCACGGTGCTGCCGGATGTCGCGCCACGGCTACGGGATCTGCGCCGCCGCCGTGGCCTCACCCTGGAAGCCGCAGCCCAGCGTGCGGGGCTTTCCCCCGCCCACCTGTCCCGGCTGGAGACGGGCAACCGTCAGCCGTCGCTGCCGATGCTGCTCGCTCTCGCCAGAATCTACGGTACGACAGTCGCGGAGCTCCTCGGCGAGCTCGCGCCGGAACGCGATCCGATCATCCGCGCCGGCAGCCGGGAGCCCTCCGAGGCGGACGGCTGGACCTACCACCAGACCGGCGGAGCCGGCCGGGCGATGCAGGCCCTGCGGCTGGTGGTTCCGTACGGCAGCCAGGGCGAGCTCGTCCGGGTGCATCCCGGGGAGGAGTGGCTGTACATCCTCAACGGTCGGCTGCGCCTGAGCCTGGGTGAGGCGGTCCACGAGCTGGCGCCCGGGGACAGCGCGCACTTCGACTCACTGACCCCGCACCGTCTCGCGGCGGTCGGCCGCGAGGGTGCCGAGCTGCTGTTCGTCCACACGCTGCTGCAGAGCCCCAACCTCCATCCGCACAACTGAGTTCAGAGAAGAGGCCTGTTATGTCCAAAAGCAATGAAGAGCGGTCGTTTCCCCGTGGGCTGGTGATCCGGCTGTTCGCCTACCTGGTGGCGGGCCATCTGTTCGCCGGGTTCCTCTACCTTCTGTTCACGCTGGGCGGCCAGAACCAGTAGGCGGCCGCTCGGCATCCGGCGGCTCCGCGTCTCCTGCTCCGCATCTCCTGCTCCGCGGTCGCCTACGCCTCGTCGATGAGGCGCTCGCGCAGGCGCTCGCGCGTCTCCGGGGCGATCTTCAGGCCCTCGGCGAGGTACCGCTCCGTCGTGCCCCAGGTCTCCTCGATCGTCTCGAAGGCCGCCGCAAGGTACTCGGCGCGCGCGTCGAAGAGCGGGCTCAGCAGCCCCATCACTTCCGGGGACATCCCGGCCGGGGAGTTGTCGCTGCGGCGCACCAGATAACGCCGGTGCGGATCATTGGACTTGAGGTAGTCCGCCTCGATCGCCTCGCGCTCCACGCCGACCGCGAGCAGCGACACGGCGATCGAGATTCCGGCGCGGTCCTTGCCCGCCGCGCAGTGCATCAGCGCCGGGACACTGTCTTCAGCGAGCGCGTGCAGTACGCGGCTGTGCTCGGCGGTGCGATGCTTGATGATCGTCCGGTACGACGCCGACATCCGGCCCGCCGCCTTGCCGTCCGCGAGGATCGACTTCAGCTGGTCGAGATCGCCCTCCCGGACCATCTTCCAGAACTGGGCGCCGTCGGCCGGGTCGGTGAGCGGCAGATTCACATTGCGCACGCCCGGCAGCTCGACGTCCGGGCCCTCCAGCTGCTGGTCCGCGGCATTACGGAAGTCGAAGATCGTGTGCAGGCCCAGGGTGGAGAGGAACGCGGTGTCGCTCTCGGTGGCATGGGCGAGGTGGCCGCTGCGGAAGAGCCGTCCGTACCGCACCCGCCGGCCGTCCACGGTCGGCAGGCCGCCCACGTCCCGGAAGTTGCGCACTCCGGACAGCTCAGGTTCTGTCGACGGGATCTGCGGCAGCTGCTGTGTCACGGGGGCTCCTGAAGTGACAGCCGTCGGCGCTGCTCGCCGACGATGGCGCGTTTCCCGACGATACGACATTGCTTTATCGGGCAATCATCTCGGTTCGTCTCCGCAAGAGCGTTGCACCGGCGACGGCTCCGGTCGGATGATGTGCGGACCTGTGCGAACCTGTGAGTATCTGAGGGGTCGGGATGATCGAGTGTGTTGGCAAGGGTCGTACGTGGGTTCTCTCCGGACCGAGGAGCAGTTATGCGCTGCGTCTGACAGAAGCTGACGAACTGCTGCATCTCCACTGGGGGCCACGGATCTCCGGCGCCGACGCGGAGGCACTCGCGGCCCAGGGCCTGCCGCCCTACTGGCCGTTCGAGTCACAGCTCGACGGCCACGAGGAGTATCCGGTCGAGGGCGGCCCGCGCTTCGCACGGCCGGCGCTCTCCGTCCGTACGGACACGGTGCGCGGCACCGAGTGGACCTTCGCCGGCGCCGATGAGGTGCATGGCGACGAGCTGAGGCTCCACTTCACCGACGCTGTACACGGCCTCGGGCTCACCCTGCACCATCGGATGCGCGACGACGCTGACGTCATCGAGCGCTGGGTCACCGTCACCCATGAGGGCGAGGGCCCCGACCTGGAACTTCTGCGCGCCGATGCCGCCACCTGGACACTGCCGCAGCGCGACAGCTGGCGGCTCAGCCAGCTGCACGGCCGGTGGGCGGCGGAGTCGCTGCTCGTACGGTCGGAGCTGGCGTACGGCGAGAAGGTGCTGAGCAGCAGGCGCGGCCACACCGGCCACCAGCATCTGCCCTGGGTCGCGCTGGACGCGGAAGGGGCTACGGAGGAGCGGGGCGAGGTGTACGGCGCCGCGCTCTGCTGGTCCGGGTCCTGGCGGATCTCCGTGGCGCAGCTGCCCGACGGACTCGTACAGATCACCGGCGGAGCGGGCTACGACGACTCCGGGCTGCTGCGGCTCGCACCGGGCCAGTCGTACACCTCGCCCGTCTTCGCCGGACTGTGGAGCGAAGGAGGGTTCGGGGGAGCCAGCAGGGCCTGGCACGCCTGGCAGCTGGCGCATGTGATCCCGGACGCCCAGGCTGAGCGGCCGGTGCTCTACAACTCCTGGGAGGCCACCGGCTTCGACATTTCCGAGGAGCAGCAGCGGGCGCTCGCGCAGCGGGCCGCGGCCCTGGGCGTCGAACTGTTCGTGGTGGACGACGCGTGGTTCGGGCAGCGCACCAGCGATCGCGCCGGACTCGGCGACTGGACACCCAACGTCGAGCGCTTCCCGCGGGGGCTGAAGCCGCTCGCAGACGAAGTGCACGCGCTGGGCATGCAGTTCGGGATCTGGGTCGAACCGGAGATGGTCAATGCCGACAGCGATCTCTATCGCGCGCACCCCGACTGGGTGCAGCACCACCCGGGCCGGGCACGGACGGAGTTCCGCAACCAGCTCGTACTGAACCTCGCGCGCGAGGATGTACAGGCCTACCTCTGGGAGCAGTTGGACGGACTGCTCGGCAGCGCGCCCATCGACTATGTGAAATGGGACTTCAACCGCTGCTTCACGGAAGCCGGCTGGCCCGGCGAGACATATCCGCAGAAGCTGTGGGTCGAGCATGTGCAGGCGCTCTACGCACTCCTCGACCGGCTGCGCGCCGCGCATCCCTCGGTCGCCTTCGAGTCCTGCTCGGGCGGCGGTGGCCGGATCGACCTCGGAATTCTGTCCCGGACCGACCAGGTGTGGACCTCCGACAACACCGATCCGCTGGACCGGCTCGCCATCCAGCAGGGCTTCACCCAGCTGCACCCGGCACGGGTCATGGCGGCCTGGGTGACCGACAGTCCCAATGTCCAGCTCAACGGCCGCGTCAGCACGCTCCGCTTCCGCTTTGTGAGCGCCATGGCAGGAGTGCTCGGAGTCGGTGGCGATCTCACCGAGTGGAGCGCGGAGGAGCTCGCCGAGGCGCACGGCTGGGTGGAGCTCTACAAGAAGATCAGGCCGGTGGTTCAGCACGGCGAGCTGTACCGGCTGCGGGCGCCGGAGGGCGGACTGAGCGCCGTGCAGTACGTACGCGGTGACGAGAACGTCGTTCTCGCCTGGCTCCAGGCACAGCACTACGGCGAACAGCCGCCCAGGCTCAGGCTGCGCGGGCTCGATCCGGCAGCCGCGTACGAGTGCCTGGACACGGGCGTCGTGCACCGCGGATCCGTGCTCCTGCATCACGGGCTGCACACCGGGCTGACGGGCGACATGGACGCCACGGTGATCCGGCTGCGACGCCGCTGATTCCGCGCCGCTGGTGTGCCCCTCGGGCAAGAGCAGTGAGCCGCGGTGGGATTTCTCGCGACATGGCATGAATTGAGGGTAAGCAGGACTGCGGATCATAACTTGGCAATCATCATTAAATGACGGGTCTGTCTGAATTGGGCGATTCGGGAGAATGTGCCCCGTCTCCAAGGCGGACGGTGCATGGCCGTGAGCGGGATCATATTCGTGACGGTGTGTGGTGGGGCGGCAGGGGTGAATTCCGTTTCCGGGGCGGACGGCGAGGATCCTTGATTTACGGAGGGTTACGGGAATTTCGGGGCCGATATCAAAGGGATCATTGACGGGCGAAAGCGACAGCTTGTTCCGGTACGCCCATTCGTTTACGGTCACGACCAATCCGGACGGAACGCCTAATCCTGCCGCCGACCGGAATTTCACCCACCCATGTGTGGCAGGAGCGGGGGACCCAGGTGATGTGCCGATTCCGGACTTCCGGACGGCTTGGGGTGAAGTCGCGCAACTGCGCGGCCGGGCATCTCCAGCCCGAACCCGACAGCTCACCTCGCCGGCGCCGGAGAGGAATTCGCCATGCCCAAGAAGGGTAAGCACCGCCGCCCCAAGGTCAGCCCGATCACGCGCGGATTCGTCGCCGCCGGTACGGGTGGCGCCGCCATCGCCCTGCCGCTGATAGGCGCCGCAGGCGCCCACGCGGCAGGAAAGGCCGCTCCGGCCGTGGCGCCGGAAAAGGCCGTGACCGCCGCCCCGTCCTCCCCCTTCTCCGCCGGGTCCGCCGCCGCGGCCCACGTGGCGCAGAAGAAGGCCTCTCCCACCACGTACTCCGTCGTCCCCGGCGACTACCTGTCCAAGATCGCCGACGAGCACGGTGTCCCCGGCGGCTGGAAGAAGCTGTACCAGGACAACCGTGAGGCCGTCGGCGACAACCCGTCGCTGATCCACCCCGGCCTCAAGCTCACCCTCGGCGCGAAGTCGAAGGCGAAGGCGCCCGAAAAGTCGCAGCACCCGTCGAGCCCGGACCGGTCCTCGTCGAAGGCGTCCTCCTCGAAGGCGCCCTCGGGTTCCTCGGACTCGGGTTCCTCGGACTCGGGTTCCTCGGACTCGGGCTCGGTGGTGCAGTCCTCCGCCAAGTCCTCGTCCGGTGGCTCGGCAGGCGGCAACGCCGCGCAGACCAGCGCTTCCGGCTTCACCGCCCCCGTCGACGGCGCGACCGTCATCACCCCGTACCACCTCGCCGGCGCCATGTGGGCCAGCGGTTACCACACCGGTCTCGACTTCGCGGCGTCCACCGGCACGACCGTCAAGGCGGTCGGCCCGGGCACCGTCGTCTCCGCCGGCTGGGGCGGTGCGTACGGCAACCAGATCGTCATCCAGCAGAGCGACGGCACCTACTCGCAGTACGCCCACCTCTCCGCCCTCTCCGTCACCTCCGGCCAGAGCGTGAGCGGCGGCCAGCAGATCGGCCTCTCCGGCACCACCGGCAACTCCACTGGCCCGCACCTGCACTTCGAGATCCGCACCGGCCCCGGCTACGGCTCGGACATCGACCCGCTGGCCTACCTGCGTCAGCACGGCGTCTCCATCTGATCCGTCCGACGCACGCAGTGCCCCGTCCTCCCCTCGTGCCGCCGCCCGCGGCGCGGGGGGAGTCGGCGTATTCCGGGTTGGACGAATCTTGACCGGTGGGATACATCACGCCTCGTCAACCCCTCCTTACGGTCGCGTAGGTCACATCCGTAAGGGAAAAATGAGGTCTCGTGGCAGACGATTCGAGAACAGAGGACAGTGGCGTATTCGGGTCGTACGCGGCGATCGGTGACAGTTTCACGGAGGGCGTCGGAGACCCGGGCCCCGACGGGACGTACGTCGGCTGGGCGGACCGGTTCGCGGTCCTGCTCGACGACCGAATGCCGGAGCACACCTTCCGGTACGCCAACCTCGCCGTACGCGGCCGTCTCCTCGACCAGATCGTCGAGGAACAGGTGCCGCGGGCAAAGGAACTCGCCCCGGATCTGGTGACCTTCTGCGCCGGCGGCAATGACATCATCCGGCCCGGCAGCAACCCCGACGACGTGGCCGAGCGCTTCGAGCGGGCCGTCGCCGACCTCGCCGGCTCGGTCGGCACCGTCATGGTGACCACCGGCTTCGACACCCGCGGAGTGCCGGTACTGCGCCATCTGCGCGGCAAGATCGCCACGTACACCGCGCATGTACGGGCCATCGCTGACCGTTACGACTGCCCCGTACTCGACCTGTGGTCGCTCAAGTCCATCCAGGAGAGGCGGGCTTGGGACGCCGACCGGCTGCATCTGTCGCCCGAGGGCCACACCAGGGTCGCACTGCGTGCCGCCCAGGTGCTCGGACTCGAGGTGCCCGCCGACCCCGACCAGGCGTGGCCGCCCCTGCCGCCGCGCGGACCGCTCGAGGTGCGCCGCGACGACATCAACTGGGCGCGCGAGCACCTGGTGCCGTGGATCGGGCGACGGCTGCGCGGTGAGAGCTCCGGCGACCATGTCGAGGCCAAGCGCCCGAATCTGCTGCCCCTGTAACAGCGGATGGTTGGGGCGTGGCAGACCTGCCCCGGCTGACCGGGCGTACGGCCCTGGTCACCGGTGCCACCCGCGGGATCGGCTTCGCGGTCGCCACGGGACTCGCCGGATCCCGAGCGCGGCTGCTGCCCGGGCTCCTCGACCTCCGGGCGGCCGGGTCGTCACCGTCACCAGCATGGCGCAGAGCAGTGCCCGCCTCGACTTCGCCGATCTGCAGAGCGAACATCGCTATGACGCCTGCCACGGGCGGGCCGCCGCCGCGGGGTCACCCGGATCGTCAACTTCGCAGTGCGCACCTTCGGTTCGGACGCGGCAGGCGGCGCGCTGCCGGTGCTGCGGGCCGCCTGCCGCCCCGGAGGCGCGGCCCGGCGAGTACTACGGCCCGTCCGGTCTCGGCTCCTTCAAGCGCTCGCCGCAGCGGACCGCGTTCTCCGCGCGGGCTGCAGGATCCCGCGGTCGCGTGCCGGTTGTGGCAGGAGTCGGCGAGGCTGACAGGGATCGCCTTCCCCGCCCGTACGACGGCTGAGGCACAGCGGCGTACGAACCGGTGCGTCAGACCACGGCCGACGACAGGAGTTCGGCCGGTCCGATCAGCGCCGTACTGCCCTCGCCCGTACAGGCATGGGCGCCGGCCACCGCGCCCAGCCTCGCGCTCTCCTCCAGGTCGCGGCCCGACAACTGCCCGAACAGAAAGCCGCAGACATAGGCGTCACCCGCGCCGTTGGAGTCCACCACCGGAGCGGGCGGGGCGACTGCCGGGACCGGGCGCGGGGTGGATCCGCCGTCGCGGCTGAGGAGGTACGAGCCACCGGCACCCGCCGTCGCGACCACCGCCTGGGCGCGACCGTCGCGCAGGATCTCCCGCATCACCGATGCTATTCGCTCGCCCGCGCCCGCCGTGCTGAGGAAGACCAGGTCCGAGCGGAGCGCGAACTCCCGTTGGTGCTCCGCCAGTCCGTCCCAGTCGTGCAGATCGGTGGAGACCGGCACGCCCAGCGCTTCGATGTCGTCGTAGAGGAACCGCGCGAAGTTCATGATCGAGAGATGGATGTGGCGAGCACGCTGCAGATGGGGGAGGTAGAAGTCGCGCGGCATCCGCAGCCCGTCGGGATCGCGGGCATCGTAGAAGGACATCCGGCGGCCCGCGGGATCGACGAGGTTGACCGCGCGCCGCGTCCCGGCCGGGGAGATCAAGGACTCGAAATCCACGCCGCCCGCGGCGAGTTGTTCCCGGACCAGACGGCCCGGCCAGTCATCGCCGATGTAGTCGAGGAGGGTGGCATTCAGCCCGAGGGCCCGGCAGCCCAGGGCGACATTGCCACCGGTGTGGCCCGGCCATTCACGGATCGGGCCGACGCCGACAGAGTCCGCGAGCGGGACCGGCAGGGCGTCGACGCGGACGACCGTGTCCACCCCGGTGCCGCCGACCACCAGCACATCGGGTGGGAGGCGATCCGTCGGCTGCTCGGGCTGCTGAAACGTCTGGTGCTGCGACTGGTGAGACACAGTTGCCCAGTATGGGGGCTGCGGGCCCGCCCGTTCCGGCGTTCAGCGTGCGGCGGCGGTCAGTGCGTCACGGTGGACACCGAGCTCACGGGCGAGCGCGTCGTCCGTCCACTCCAGCATCGCGGCGCGCGACAGCGACCCCGCGTACGAGGTCATCTGCACGGCGAGCCCGTCCAGAAACGCCGTCAGCCGCCAGGCCGTCGCCGCCGGGTCCTCGCACGGGAACTCGCCCGCCGCCGCACCTTCCGCGATGACCTCGGTCAGAGCCGCCTTCCACTGCTGGTCCAGATCTCGGGCGACGTCCCGCAGCGCCGGCTCGCGCAGGGCGGCCGCCCAGCCCTCGATCCACAGCCGCCAGCCCTTGGCCTGCCCGGTCGGCGCGTACCAGCGGACCGCGGCGCGCAACCGGCGCAGGGCGGTGGTCCGGCGGCCCAGCAACTTGCGCAGATGCGCGAGGTCACCGTCGGCGGCGTAGGTGAAGGCGGCCGCGACGAGCTTCTCCTTGGTCGAGAAGTGGTAGAGCACCAGGGCATTGCTCACACCGAGCGCCGACGCGACATCGGCGATCCGCACGGCCGCCACACCGTGTTCCTCGATCTGCTCGACGGCAGCACGAAGCAGCTCTTCCCGCCGCTCCGTCACGCTCAACCGGACTCTTGTCACGTCGTCACCCTACACAGGCGATCTTGAGCCCGGACGCGGGTCCAACCGGCCGTTCTCAGTGCGTTCCGCGGACGACGGCGACCCACCCCGGGGCGGCGAGGATGTCGGGCCAAGCCGTCATCTGTACCAGCCGTAGCGCTCGGCGATAACCGGCAGCCGGTCGGCGACGATCGCGTGCGCGGCGGCCCGCGCCGTGGTCCCGTCCGCCTCCGCGCGCGCCAGCATCTGGCCGATCAGCGCGCGCATCGAGTGACGGGTGTACGCGAACGCCTCGTCCGCGTCGGCGCCGATGTCCCCGAACAGAGTCCACCACCACCAGGCATTCGTACCGGAGTTGACGACGACGTCCGGCAGTACCGTGATGCCGCGCCGCGCGAGCAGTTCCTCGGCATCCGGCAGCACCGGCATGTTCGCCGCCTCGACGATCCAACGCGCGGTGATCTGCGCCTGGTTGGCGGTGTCCACTGCGTACGAGACCGCGGCAGGCACCAGTACCTCCGCGTCGACCGACAGCCACGCGTCGTCGGACAGCTCCAGATCGTCCGGCCGCAGCGCCGCACGGTCGACCGTCCCGTACGAGTCACGGGCCGCGAGCAGCGCATCGACATCGAGCCCGGCCGGATTGGCGACGGTGCCCTTGACGTCGGCGACGGCGACGATCTTCAGCCCGGCGCGGGCGAGGAACCGGGCCGTCGCGCCACCCATCGTGCCAAGACCCTGGACGGAGACCCGGGTCCCCTCGTACGCCACGCCCGCCCGGTCCAGCGCGACCAGCACCGACTCGGCGACACCGCAGCCGCCGACGAGCTCGTCGAGCCCGATGCCGTCCACCTCGACGGCGAACGCGTCCGCGAGCCGACGGCGCGCCGTCGCCTCGTCGTCCAGCAGCGGATAGACGGCCTGGATGGAGGAGACCAGACCGGCCTCGGCCGCGGCCCTGTCGACGATGTCCTGGGTCAGCCCGAGGTCCTCGCCGGTGGTCCACATATTCTCGATGTACGGGCGTACGGCGCGCAGATAGCGGACCAGGATCCCGTACGCCCGCGGGTCCTGCGGGTCGCAGTCGATACCGCCCTTGGCGCCGCCGAGCGGGATGTACCGGCCCTTCGGGTTGTAGTGGAGGGCCTCCTTCATCGTCATCCCGCGGGCCAGCCCGGCCACCTCGTCCAGCGTGCAGCCCTCGCGCATCCGCAGGCCCCCGCTGGAGACCCCGCGCACCAGCCGGTCGATCACCAGATGGCCCTCGCGGCCGGTGACATGGTCGGTCCAGCTGAGCGACAGCAGCGGAGTGGTCATCTGGCGGTCTCCTCGGGAACGGTGATCACGGTGGGGCCGGGGACAGCAACCGCCCGCGCTCGTGGCCGGATCACAGACTAACTGAATCGCCAGTCAATATCTGGAGCTGGGAGCTCCCCCGTCAACATGATCGTCAACAAGGTTTGCCGGCCGGTGGTCGCGTAGCACGCGGCTCAGCCGGCGGCGGTCCCCGGACGTGCCGGAATGTCGCAGTGGTCCTTGAAGCCCTGGCTGGTCAGACCCAGTGCGGCGTTCATCCGCGAGCGCAGGTTCTCCACCGCCACCATCGCGGTCAGCTCGACGAACGCGGCCTCGCCGAGGGCGGTGAGCAGCCGGGCCGCCGACTCGTCCCCGACCTCCGGGGGATTGGCGGTCATGGCCTCCGCGTACCCCATGACATCGCGTTCCAGCGGGGTGTAGACGGTGCTGTCGCGCCACATCGGTACATCGCGCAGCTTGCGGACGTCCATGCCGCGGCCCTGGCTCTCCCAGTGGCCGAAGTCCATGCACCAGCTGCACCCGATCGAGGCCGCCGAGGCCATCACCGCCAGCGCCTTCAGGCCGGGGTCGAGCTCCTTCCACTTGGCCACCGACAGCTCGAAACGCAGATCGGTCCACAGCACCCGGGGTTGTGGGCCAGCGCCCTCGCGGGATCGAGGACCTTTCCGTATGTGCGCTTGCAGTACCACTCCACCGCGCGGAACAGGAGCGAGCGGCGTGGGGTGAGCGGAATACGGGCCATGACGGGCCTCCTGAAGGTGTGGACGACGTCCTTTCACGCGTACGACGGACCGGGTACCCCGGGGTGTGACATCGGGAGGGAAAGATCTTCAGGAACACCCGTGAGAGGTGAGACGTTGCTGTGGTCATGACGGACATCGACGCATCGCAGGATCCCCGGCAGGATCCGCAGAGGGACGCTCAGCAGGAAGCGCTGCTGAGGCTGGTCGCCGAGTGCGACGGAGGGGTGCTGGTCACGCTCAAGCGGGACGGCAGGCCCCAGCTCTCCAATGTGAAGCACGCGTACTACCCCGACGAGCGGACCATCCGGGTGTCCGTCACCGATGACCGGGCCAAGACCAGGAACCTGCGCCGCGACCCGCGCGCCGGATACCACGTCACCAGCGACGACCGCTGGGCATGGACCGTCGTCGAGGGCACCGCGGAGCTCTCCCCGGTCGCGGCCGACCCGCACGACGCCACCGTCGAAGAGCTGATCACCCTCTACCGGGACGTCGTGGGTGAACACCAGGACTGGGACGACTACCGGCGTTCGATGGTCCGCGACAAGCGTCTTGTGCTGCGGCTGCGCATCGAACGGGCCTACGGCCAGCCGCGCGGCTGAGTCGGTCATGCCGCCCGCGCTTCGGCCCCGGCCGCGAAACCGGCGATGGCCGGTCCGGGACAGCGACGTCAAGTCCCGGGAAACCGGCGACGCCGAGTCCCGTAACGGGCCCGTTCCCGTCCTGTCGTACCCCCCGCTCATAATGAAAAGACACCGACATCAGGAGGTGCCGTGACCGGCACTGGTTCCCCCCACCCGCTGAGCTCTCGGCTGCGCTCGCTGCGACCCGCCGCATTCGGCGCCGACCCGGCCGGAGAGCGGTGGGAGCGGATCCGCCGCTCGCCGAACTTCGCGGACGGCTCCTTCCAGAACCCTGTGGGTGCCAGGACCAGACCGTCCGGCGGCTCCATGATCGAATTCGCGAAGATCTACTTCCGGAAGGAAGCCCGGGCGCACCGGTCCCCGGTCGGGCTCGTGCCCATCCATGCCACCACTCTCGCCGATATCGCGAAGCCTCCGGCCTCGGGGCTGCGGCTCACCTGGATGGGGCATTCGAGCGTTCTCGCCGAGATCGACGGCCGTCGGGTGCTCTTCGACCCGGTCTGGGGCGAGCGCTGCTCCCCCTTCCCCTTCGCGGGCCCCAAGCGGCTGCACCCCGTGCCCGTACCGCTCGCCGTCCTCGGTCCGGTGGACGTCGTCGTGATCTCCCACGACCACTACGACCACCTCGATCTGCCCACCATCCGTGCCCTGGCCTCCACGGACACGGTCTTCGCGGTGCCGCTCGGCGTCGGCGCACACCTGGAGTACTGGGGTGTGCCCGCCGACCGGCTGCGCGAGCTGGACTGGAACGAGTCGACCGAGGTGGCCGGCCTCCGGCTGACCGCCACGCCCGCGCGCCACTTCTGCGGTCGCGGTCTGCGCAATCAGCAGCACACCCTCTGGGCGTCATGGGCCGTCGCAGGCCCCGAGCATCGGATCTACCACAGCGGGGACACCGGTTACTTCCCCGGCTTCAAGGACATCGGCGCGGAGCACGGCCCGTTCGATGCCACCATGATCCAGATCGGTGCGTACAGCGAATACTGGCCCGACATCCATATGACGCCCGCCGAGGGTATCCGCGCTCATCTCGATCTGCAGGGCGGGAAGCCGTCCGGCGCGATGCTGCCGATCCACTGGGGGACGTTCAATCTCGCGCCGCACCCGTGGGCCGAGCCCGGCGAGGGCACGGTCGCGGCAGCAGCCGCGGAAGGTGCGCGCATCGCGCTGCCGCGGCCCGGCGAGCCGTTCGAGCCGACCGCCGAGGGCATTCCGTCCGAGCCGTGGTGGCGCGCGGCGGCGACGGCGCCCGCCACGGGGTGGACCGCGTCTGCCGATACGGGCAGCCCCGAGGTGGCATCGAGCGCCTGATGAGTAGCGCCTGACCCTGCGGCGTCTGACCCTGCGGCGTCTGACCCTGCGGCGTCTGACCCTGCGGCATCCGAGACCCCCTTCGCCGCCGTCGCGGCGGGAGGGGGGCAAGCCGGCGTTTTCGGGCTGGCGTACGAGGCCTCATACCAGAGCGGGACGAATGGCGGGCAAGTTTGTCAACTGCTCGTCGCACGTGCGCGCTTGGCGACTACCGTGTGTTGCCGGTGATCAGCGGTGGGCTCCTGTTGTGCATGACGAGCCCGCCGGGAGCCGAAGCTGACCACTTGCAGTACGCCGATTCCTGGGGCCCCACGTACCAAGGACGCTGATGTCTCAACTACGCGCACCCGCCGCGCGGCCGGACCGCCGTGAGGGCGGGCGCCACGGCCGGCCAGGCGCCCGCTCCCTGTCATCGGCAGGGAGGCCGCATTCCGTGCCGTCGTCACCGGAAGCCCGTATACGCCCTCAACTCCTGCGCACCGCAGTCCTGCCCGCGGTCGGCACCGCGCTCATCGGCGCGGCCGCGGTGATCTTCGCGATCCGCTCCTCCGCTGCCCAGCCTTCCGCCAACCTGTGGGCCGTGCTCACCGGTTCCGCTGTGCTGGCCGTCGCTTCCGTGGCGGCGGCGGCGATGGGCGCGGACCGCATGGCCAAATCCGTACACGACCGCTGCGCCGCGTTGCGCCAGTCCACCGCGCGCGGACAGACCGAGCTGCGCACGGTGATCGAGCAGCTCAGACGGGGCGAAGGCCCGCCCGCCCGCAGGACACCGCAGCCCGCACCACCGGGCGGGGACGAATTCGATCTGCTGACACAGGAGTTGAGCCGTTCCCACGAGGCCGCTGTAGCGGCGGTGGTGCAGGCGTCCCGGCTCTCGAGCAGCGTCGGCAACGAACAGAAGGTCGAAGTATTCGTCAATCTGGCCCGTCGGCTCCAGTCCCTGGTCCACCGCGAGATCCAGCTGCTCGACGAGCTGGAGAACGAGGTCGAGGATCCCGAGCTGCTCAAGGGCCTCTTTCATGTGGACCACCTGGCCACCCGCATCCGCAGGCACGCCGAGAACCTCGCGGTCCTCGGCGGCGCCATGTCCCGTCGGCAATGGTCCAACCCGGTCACCATGACCGAGGTGCTCCGGTCCGCCATCGCAGAGGTGGAGCAGTACCCGAGGGTCAAACTGGTACCGCCGATCGACGGCACCCTGCGCGGCCACGCCGTCGCCGACGTGATCCACCTGCTGGCCGAACTGGTCGAGAACGCCACGCTGTTCTCCGCCCCGCACACTCAGGTGCTGATGCGCGCCCAGCACGTCACGGCCGGACTCGCCGTCGAGGTCGAGGACCGTGGCCTCGGTATGCCCGCAGTCGAACAGAACAAGATGAACGCCCTGCTCGCCGACCCCGACCAGGTGAATGTCGCCCATATGCTGCAGGACGGGCGGATCGGCCTCTTCGTGGTCTCCGCGCTCGCCCGCAGACACGGAATCGCGGTACGGCTCCAGTCCAATATCTACGGCGGAGTCCAGGCCGTTCTCGTACTGCCGCAGGGACTCCTCGGTGCCGAGCCCGATGGACTCTCGCCGGCCGAGGCCACCACGGGGCGCGAGACCGCAGACCGCCCCACGGCCCAGCCCGACGCGGCGCAGGCGGCCGGGGCCCTGCCCTCGACCCCACCCCTGATCCCGCAGCAGCTTCACTCAATGCCGCACCAGCCACCGGCCTTTCACCAACCCCAACCCCGGCATCAACCGCAACCGCAACCGCAACTGGAATCACCGCCGCAGCTTCAACAGCCGCGGCGCGCACCGGTGCACGCCACCCTCGGCGCAGACCTCCTCCCCCTACGCGGAGACCAGAGCGACCGTCCCAACCCGGCCGCCGCCCGCCCCGGCGTCAACCACTCGGCTCCCGCGGAGACCTCGTCCGCCGAACAGCCCGTCCACACCACGGCAGCACCGCCCTCCGACGGAACGGTGCCCAGCCCCATGGGCCGCCCCCAACTGCCCAAGCGTCGCAGCCAGGAACACCTCGTCCCCCAGCTCAGGGACGCCCCGTCGCACCGCAAGGACGACGAGAACACCCTCCACGACCCGGGCCTGATGGCGGCCTTCCAACGCGGCATCGGCCTGGCCGAGTCCCAGTCCGTCGCGGACCCCGCCCCACAGCCCGCCCCGCTGCGCCACGACAACACCCCCAAGGAGTAGATGCACCATGGTGAGCGATGTGCCGAACGGCCATGTCTCGGACCTCGACTGGCTGCTCAGCGGCCTGGTCCAGCGTGTGCCGTACACACGCAATGCGGTGCTGCTCTCCTCCGACGGGCTGGTGAAATCGGTGCACGGCCTGGACGCCGACAGCGCCGACCATATGGCGGCACTCGCCTCCGGCCTCTACTCACTGGGCCGCAGCGCCGGAGCGCGTTTCGGTGACGGTGGCGAGGTACGCCAGGTGGTCGTGGAGCTCGACTCCACGCTGCTGTTCGTCTCCACCGCCGGCTCCGGCACCTGCCTCGCCGTGCTGGCTGGGCGTGAGGCGGATGCCGCGGTCCTCGGATACGAGATGGCGATGCTGGTCAAGAGCGTACGGCCGTACCTGACCACCCCGGCCAGACAGTCGGCGGGGGCGCCGAGCGCTGCGGGGCAGTGAACGTGCCGGCCCCCAAGGACGGGCCATTGCTCGACGACGCGGCCGGCCGGCTCATCCGCCCGTACACGGTGAGTGGCGGCCGCACCCGTCCCACGACCGCGCTGGATCTGCTCTCCCTGGTGATGGCCACCGGAAGCGTGCCGCAGACGCATCTCGGCCCCGAGCACGCCCTGGCGCTCGGGCTGTGCGACGGGCCGACCTCGGTCGCCGAGATCTCGGCGCACCTCAGGCTCCCGGCTGTGGTCACCAAGGTGCTGCTCTCCGATCTCGTGGACTGCGGGGCCGTCACGGCGCGGGCGCCCCGCTGCCACGACTCACCCACCGACCGATCTTTGCTGGAGGCGGTGCTGGATGGCCTACGACGACGACTCTGAGCTTGCCGATGCCTTTCCCGCCGCGCTGAAGATCCTCGTCGCGGGCGGATTCGGGGTCGGCAAGACGACCTTCGTGGGAGCGGTCAGTGAGATCGAACCACTGAATACGGAGGAGCTGCTGACCCAGGTCAGCGTGGCGACCGACAGCCTGGACGGCATCGAGTCCAAGACCACCACAACCGTCGCCATGGACTTCGGCCGGATCACCCTGGACCGAAGACATGTGCTCTATCTCTTCGGAACGCCCGGCCAGGAGCGCTTCTGGTTCATGTGGGACGAGCTCTCCGAAGGCGCGCTCGGCGCGGTCATCCTCGCCGACACGCGCCGTCTCGAGAACTCCTTCTCCGCGGTGGACTTCTTCGAGCGGCGCGGCATCGGATTCGTCGTCGCCGTCAATGAGTTCGACGGCGCCTACCGCTATGACCCGGAAGAGGTACGGGCCGCGATCGACCTCAAGCCGGAGGTGCCGGTCGTGCTGTGCGACGCGCGGATCGCCGGCTCGGGGATAGGGACCCTGGTCACCCTCGTCCAGCATCTGCTCACCACCACCGCGGTGCCGGCCCCGGCACCGAGCTACGGAGCACCGACATGACGTACGACCCGACCGGCCATCTGCTGCTCACTCCCGTCGACCGCGAGGCGCCCATCCGTGTGAGGCGGCTGCGTCAGCTGGGTTTCGGGGACCGGCCGGACCCGGCCTTCGACGAATTCGCGCACAAGCTCGCCGAGGTGACCGGCGCGCCGTACTCCATGGTCAACTTCATCGACGAGAACCGGCAGTTCTTCGCCGGACTGCACACCCCGGCCGGTACACATTCCGGAACCGACCTGGGTGCGACAGCCGCGGCGGGCGGCGGTGATGTCAGCCGGTTCATGGCGCGAGACCACGGCTACTGCCCGCATGTGGTCGTCCGGCGCAAGGCCCTGGTCCTGGAGGACGTCTGCGACTATCCGCGGTTCGCCGGGAACCCGGTCGTGGACGAGATCGGCATCCGTTCCTATCTCGGTGCGCCGCTGATCGACCGTACGGGGATCGCGCTGGGCACGATCTGTGTTGTCGCCACCGAGCCGCGGCCCTGGGGCCGGGCGGGGCTCGAGACCATCAAGTCGCTGGCCGCGGAACTGATCGACCAGATCCACCGGCGTGAGGACGGCGGCATCTGAAGTCCCTCTGATCCTTGTGAAGTGACGTCCCCGGGCTGCCTCGCGCGCTCCGGGGACGTCATGCGCCGCGGGCCGGGTCAGACGGCGGCTTCCAGCCGGACCACGTCGGACAGCCGCTGCGACCACTGGCCCTTCGCCGTGCCCAGCGCCACCTCCGCCAGGCGCAGCAGCTGTACGTCAGACGTGCCGGCCGGGGCGAACATATGGAGCGCGTCCCGCAGATACCGCTCGATGGGGCGGTCGGTGAAGAGCCCTGCCGCGGCATGGATCTCCATGGCGTTGCGCGCGGAGTCGATCGCCGACTCGACATTGACCAGCTTGGCGTTCATCAGCTCCGCATCGCACGGCAGCCCCTCGTCGAGCAGATGCACGGCGTGGTACGCGGCGAGCCTGGAGGTCATCAGCCGGGACTGCAGCGTCCCCAACTTCAGCTTGATGGACGGCAGTTCATGGAGCGGCTTGCCATAGCGCTGCCGATCCGAGCAGAACCTCGTGGTCTCCTCCAGGATCGCCTGGTGGATGCCGAGCGATACGGCGGTGAGGTTGGCGCGTCCGTAGAGCACGCTGGAGGAGTACGCCACGGCCAGCCCGTCGCCCTCCTCGCCGAGCCGGTTCGGCGCGGGGACACGGCAGTTGTCGAAGTGCAGCTCGCCGAAGCTGAAGCCGTGCAGGCCCATGGTCGGCTGCTGCTCGCCGACGCTGCAGCCCGGCCGGCCCGACTCCACCAGGAAGGCGGTCAACCCCCTCGACCCGGGTGCGGTCCTGACCACCACGCCGTGCAGATCACCGATATGGCTGTTGCCGACAAACACCTTTCGGCCATTGAGAACGTAGTCGTCGCCGTCCCGTACGGCGGTGGCACTCATGCCCAGTACATGGCCGCCCGACTCGGGTTCGGTGACCGCTATCGTCGGGAGGCAGTCGCCCGCGGCGATGGAGGGGAGCCAGGTCTTCTTCTGCTCGGCGCTGCCGAAGTGGACAATCTTGGCAACGCCCAGCTGGGAGGCCTGCACCATCGCACCCATCGCGCCGCTGACCCGGGACAGCTCCTCGATGATGATGGTCTTGGCGAGGTGCCCCATCCCCATCCCGCCGTGCTCCTTGCCGATCGTGGCGCCGACCCAGCCCTGCCGGGCAACGAGCCGGGACAGTTCGTGGTGGACGGCACGGGATGCCTCCATCGCGGGGATCCGCGGACGTATCTCCTTCTCTGCGAAGTCACGCACATGATCACGTAGTTGATGATGCAGTCGACCGGCGAAGTAACCGTCCATCGCGAGCCTTCCTCTGCTAAACGCCTGCTCGGGCGGTTGTTCGAGCAGGTGGTGCATCGGCAGTGGTCTCGTCCCGAACAGGCCGACCACATCATGGTGTTGATCGTTTCAGGGTGGCACAAGATCGACGCCAACTCTGTCCAAAACGGGGACCGTTGACGTTTGATTAAGGCTGTGTTCCGCGTGGTACGGGCCCGTCCGGTCCTGCCGTACGGCATTCCCCCTGTGCGTCTGTCTGCCACATGCCAACGGCAAAGGTTTCGTGGGCATATGGCACTGAGGGACAAACAGCCTCCTCAGACATGCGGAGCAGTGACATCCAGGAACACCAGCAGAACCGATACGGCGCAGACCTGGACCGAAAAGAACGCACTCCGGCCCGGCAGGCCGGCGGGGGACCGGCGGTCGGAGGTGCACATCCGGCGCTCGGGGCGCGCGGGGGTGTCAGCAGCGCGCGCCCCGGCGCGTACAACAGCCGGGCGCTGTCACGCCCGGTGTTCCAGTACGTCGACGGCCAGCTCACGCACCACCGACAAGTCCACCTCGACCCCCAGCCCCGGTGAATCCGGCACCTGAGCCACTCCCTTCTCCACCCGCACCGTCTCCGTCGCGTACGGGGAGTCGATGAACTGACGGCCGTTGAGATCGACCGGAGTGTCGATCCCGTACGCAGCGAAGAGGTGCAGCGACGCGGCAAGTCCCAGATCCGAGTCGGTGAGCCCCGAACCCATCAGCCGCACCCCGCAGTCCTCCGCGAGTGAGCACAGCCGCCGTGACAGCGTGAGACCGCCACTGCGCTGCACCTTGGCGATCGCCACATCCACCGCCTCCAGCCGGACGAACGTCGCAAGATCGGTGGGGTGCCGCAGGCTCTCGTCGAGCGCCACCGGCACCGGGGAGTGCTCACGCAGCCGCCGCAGACCCGCGATGTCATTGGCCGGCGGCGGCTGCTCGAAGGCGCTGATCCCGATGGCGTCCAGCCGCCGCGCCATACGCAGTGCAGCGTCCACGGTGAACTACTCATTGCGCTCCCGGTGCTGGTGGACGGACCGTGATGTAGAAAGCGCTTTCTGAATACGTTGCACAGCGTAGGTTCCCGCTATACAGGGGGTCAATGGGTCGGAAGAGCCCTGTGCGGCAACGGCGGGGCCAGTGTCAGTGTCGCGTCGTACCGTCTACGCATGGCCACTGCTGACGATGTACGCAGGCTCGCGCTCTCCCTCCCCGACGCGATGGAGAAGCTCGCCTGGGGCATGCCCACGTTCCGCCTGAAGAGCGGCGGCAAGATCTTCGCCTCGCTCGATGACGACGACAAGGCGATGGGTGTGAAGTGCCCCAAGGAGGACCGGGAAGGGCTGATCGCCTCCGAGCCCGAGAAGTTCTTCATACGCGCGGGGCACGACGACAGCTACGCCTGGCTGCGGGTGCGGTTGGCGGCCGTGGAGGACGATGAGGAGTTGTACGCGATCCTGCTCGACTCCTGGCGCCAGGCCGCACCCCGCAGACTGGTCGACGCCCACCCTGAGCTGGGGCAGGCGCCGGCGAGCTAGCCACTCCCGGATCCCCGCGTTGATCACCCGTTCCGGCTGCCGGCGCTCCGCCCCGTCGAAGCCCTCCCTGCTGATCTCGGGCGGCATGAGAGCCGGCCGTGGATCTTGGTCCAGTAGTCCCGATGTCGTCGGGGCGAACCGGTCGCGCAGGGTGTCCATGATCAAAATCCCTCTTCCAGGCGAGGGCGTTCCTGGGCTCGACCCGGGCGACGACGGCTCGGGGCCGCCCCGGATGCGGCGCCGTGAAGCCGGCGTAGAGGCCTCGAGGTCCCGGCCGGCTCTGGGCCCCTTCGGCCGCAGCCCGAGGTCCCCACGGTCGGCGGCAGCCTGTGTCCGAGGCGGCCGCTGCCGATCTCGGTGCCCGGAACCAGCAGCCGGTCGGGATGATGGCCGGGCGGGGAGTCGTACGCGCTGAAGCCGGGCGGCCGCTCCTGTGGGGAATGGTCGAGGTCAAGCGCGCTCAGGGGTGGAAACGGGTTCGTGACCACCGGTCGAAGTGCGGTATTGTTCTCATGCGCGTTCGGCCCGGGGAAACCCCAGGTCAGACGGGCACCGGGACGTGGCGCAGCTTGGTAGCGCACTTGACTGGGGGTCAAGGGGTCGCAGGTTCAAATCCTGTCGTCCCGACTGTGCGGAAACGCAGGTCGGAGGCCGTTCTCTCATCTATGAGAGGGCGGCCTTTCGTGTGTTCAGGGGCAGGGCGGTCGCCATGTGGTCGCCCGGCCGGTCTGCGGATCGTCGGCGGTGGGGGCAGAAGCCGTGCGGGGTGGGGGAGTGGACCCGCCCGAGGGCTTCGCGGAGCTGCTGGATGTGGTCTCACGATGGTCGCAGCCGCTCTCTCCAGGCCCCTCGGTCGTCTCGCTTCTCGGTCAAGGGGGAGGGTGTGGTCGCAGTAAGACCGCGGGACTGCTCCTGATGGAGGTGGCGGTGCGCGGTCCAACCACCCCGCTGCCCTGGCTGCCCGGCTCGCGCTCGGCGGGCTTCACGGCTTCGCTGCCGGCCAGTGAGCGCCCGAGGCGGTGCTGCGGCCCACGCCGCAGCCGAGTCAGCGGACGCGACGCCGGCGCACCCTCTGCCGCAGCACGAAGAACACGGCGAGGAGCGCCACCGCCGGCAGCCACCGGATCGCCCCGGACGCGACATCCCCTGCCGACACGCCCCCACCGTTCGAGTCGTCGGCCTGCCTCGTCGCCGGCGTACCCGCGTCGGCCTCCGCACCCGCACCCGCACCCGCGTCCGCCGCCGACGCGCCTCCGCCGAGCCACACCTGCCGCTGTCCGGTGTCCGTCACGGGCTGTGCCAGCGACCGGCTCACGTCCCGGGTCAGCGTGGGCCAGCGCTCCTTCATCCGGTCGGCCGACATCGAGGTGTAGCGGACGGAGGTGAAGTCGACGCCCCCGTAGATGTACGTCTTCGTGTATTCGGTGTTGCCCTTACGGGTGCGGTGCGTCACCTTGAACTCGCCCTTGGTGTACGAGCGTACGTACTGGTCGAAGGTGTCGCGCGGCGTCCACTTCTTCTGCGTGGTGTAGTCGCTGATGTCACCCTTGTCGATCATCTCGCCGTACGCCGTCTTCTTGCGCACGCTCAGTTTGCGGTACCACTCGGCCGCGACTCTGCTGAGATACACACGCCGCAGCTCGGCGTACTCGGGGCGGTGTTCACCGCCTTGACCACCTTGGGCAGGATCAGTCGCCGGAACACCGCCTCGTTGTGCTCCTGCACCGAGGCGGACTGCTCCGGGCACGACACCGCCGCGTTGCCGCCGCGCGACTTCAGATACTGCGTCTCCATCTGTACGTCCAACGGCGCGTCGAGGATGTGCAGTTCATCCCCCTCCTCGTGCACCGTCGCCGGCGTCGGCACGATCCACGTACGGAACGACATGCAGTCGCCCGACAGTGACCCCCAGTACTCCGCGCCGAGTTTCGAGTCCGGGTGGATGAACGTGCCGGTCGTCTTCTTCAGCAGCAGATCGGCCTGCAGCAACACCCGTCCCGCGTCGGTCCGGCCGAGCCGGGAGTCGACGATGCGGTCGGGCTCATTGGGGTTGAGGTTGACCCAGAACGACGACGGCTCCAACTCCAGCCAGGTGAAGAAGGCCTCGGACGACTCCCTGGCGCCGGCCAACCCTGTCGATCCGCTTCCCTTGCCCGATGCCGTCAAGGGAGCCTTGAACGCGTAGCGCAGACCACCGCCGTCCGACCCGGGATCGGCGAGGTAGCGCAGCTCAAGGCGGGAGAAGTCGATGCCGCCGGGCGCCTGGGGCGGCATGGACAAGCCCCGCACCAGACCGCCCCTGGCCTGCTCGTCAGCGTCACCGCAGTCGGCGGTCCGCCGCGTGGAGAAGGCCGCGAGCCGGACATGGGAGGCGGCGCCCGGGAGTCCGAGGCTTTGTGCCTGCGGCGTCGGGCAGTCCGTCCGAGCGGCGACGAACACGGACTTGGCCGCGGCGTCGGCCTGGCGCGCCTTGTCGATGTCCTTGCGCAGATTGCCGCTGGCCGTGGCAGCCCGGACACTCTCGATGTCCTTGTAGCGGTCCACGATCCGCTGCCTGCGGGCCTCCGCGGCCTTCCGGCGGTCGGCCACCTTCTCCATCTCCCTCTTGATCACCTTCCTCTCGTTCGCGCGCTGTCCCGCAGGTAGCTTGGCCGCCTTCTCCGCCCGCTCGACGAGCTGCTTCTGACTGTTCGTTAATTTGCCGAGTTCGACTTCGGCCTTCTTCAGCTCGGCATCCCGCCGGGCCCGCTCCTGCCGGCTCAGGCCGTATTCCTGCGTGTGGTAGACCGGGGTCCCGTCCTCGATGACCTCTTCGTCGCACTCCTCGCACGGACCCCGGTCGGTGTACCAGGACAGCGGGTGCAGGGCCGCCTTGCCGGTCCTGTTCTGCTGCAGCACGTTCTTGATCAGCTTCTCGGAGTGCAGGCCCGTCTTCTTCCGCCCCTCCCGCACGCCGGGAAAGCTCATCGCCCGCACCATCAGCAGGTTCTTCACGCCCTGCGCGCGCAATTCCTGATAGTCCCCGGGCCGCAGATAGCGCTTCCAATCCTCCAGGGGCACCAGCTTGAAGTCGTACGCCGGGGCTTCCTCCGGCCGCCCCGTGCCCAGCAGGTCCTCGAGTTCATCGTCGGTGCGCCCGCGCGGATCGACCAGAGCGGCGGCCACGTTGGCGAACTCGCTGTAGCCGTTGGCGAATTGGCGTTTCTCGCGGATGTACGCGCCTCTGTACTCGGTCCCCAGCCTGTCGCGGAAGTCGAAGCCCTCCTGGCTGAACTGATCCGCGTAGTACGGGACAAGGCCCCCTTTGCCGCCCTCGGCCGTCGACCGCGCCGCCGCCTGAGCGCTGGGTACGACATCACATCCGGGCCCGATCAGGGGAGTTGCCGCGAACGCTGCCAGGCAGAAGGCGGTCGTCCACCGCCGCCACCCCGACGCCCGCGTCCAGGACCGTAACCCAGTGATCCCGCGTATGATCGAGTGCACCCCCGTTGTGCGACCGTCGGCCACCGGAGACCGTAGACCGGCGATCCGCCTTTGGTACAGGGCCCATTACGCCAAAGTGCGCTCTGCGGACAGTGCCCCTTCCCGATGCGGCGGGGCTCGGGCACCATGGCCGGACGTGCCGCGGCCGAACATCCGGACGACCGGTGCGTCCACAGTGCAGGAACCTTCCTTCCGCCCCGGAGGCGCCGCGTGGCGAGCAAAGATCACGCCAGGCTCGACGAGCTGCAACGCGATCCCTACCCGCTCTACGCGCACGCGCGCCGGGCCGAGGGCCTGACTTTCGTTCCCGAGCTGGATGCCTGGCTCGTCGCGCGGGACACGGACGTACGGGAAGTGCTGCGGCGGCCCGAGGAGTTCTCGTCGGTGCGCGCGCTGCTCCCCGACGTCATGCCCTCGCCGGCCGCGCTGGAGGTGCTGGCCAAGGGCTACGGAAAGCGCCCCACCGTCGTCTCCACCGACGGCCCGGCCCATCAGCGCCACCGGGCCCCGCTCAACAGCGGCCTGTCCGCCGGCCGGGTCGCCGCGCTGGTGCCGTACGCCGCCGAGCGCGCCGAGGCGCTGGTCGACGGCTTCGCGCCGGACGGCGGGGTCGAGCTGATGGAGGCGTACGCGCGACAGCTGCCCGGTCAGGTGATCGGGCGGCTGCTCGGGCTCGACCCGGCGGATGTGCCGGCCGCGGTGCACGGCGGCTACCGCGCCGAAGAGCTGCTGTTCCGACCGCTGGACCCGGACGAGCAGGTCCGGGCCGCCGAGGATGTTGTCGCGCTGCAGAAGCTTCTCGACACCTATATACGGGACCGGCGGAAGAGCCCGCGCGACGACCTCTGCTCGGCGATGGTCGCCGCGCTCGCGCCCGGCAGCGGCGATCTCACCCTCGACCAGCGCCACGAGCTGGTGTCGAACCTCCAGAACTTCCTGATCGCCGGGCATCTCACGACCACCGCGCTCATCGGTACGACGCTGCTCCATCTGCTGAGCGACCGACGGCAGTGGGAACTGATCTGCGCCGACCCGGCGTTGATACCGGCAGCCGTGGAGGAGGCCGCGCGGTACGACACCGCGGTCCAGGGTTTCAGACGGACCACCACCCGGGCCGTGACGATTGCGGGCACCGAACTCCCTGCCGGGGCAACGGTGTTCGTGGCATACGGATCGGCCAATCGCGACGAGGACCGTTACGAGCGGCCCGAGGTCTTCGACATCACGCGGCCGGTCTCCCGGCAGCATGTGGCCTTCGGCCACGGTACCCACGGCTGCCCCGGCTCCCAGCTCGCCCGTGAGCAGCTCCGGCTGACCATCGGGCTGTTCGCCCGCAGGGTGCCCGGTCTGCGGATCGACGAGGACCGGCTGCCGATCGTGATGCGGCCCACCCTGATCCATCGCTCGCCCGAAGCGCTCCATCTGACCTGGTGACCTGATCCGTTTCGGACAGAGTGTGCCCGCCCCCTGGGCGAAGGTGGCGACGTGTGACATGGCACTACGCCTCGGGTCATGATCGCGCGTACCGCGTCCTCGTCCCAGGCCGGGCGAGCGCGTACGCGATCCACGGGCGAAGTAGCCTCGGTCCCATGCCCGGCACGCACATCCTGATCCTCGGCGGCACGGCCGAAGCCCGACAGCTCGCCGCCGAGCTGACCGGGCGCGGCGGCCTCCGTGTCACCACCTCGCTCGCCGGCCGGGTGGCGCAGCCCCGGATGCCCGCCGGAGAGGTACGCATCGGGGGTTTCGGCGGCCCGGAAGGTCTCGCCGACTGGCTGCGCCAGCACCGCGTCCATGCCGTCGTCGACGCCACGCACCCGTTCGCCTCCGTCATCAGCGCCAACGCCGCGCAGGCCGCGGCAGCCGTCGGTATCCCGCTCTGCGCGCTGCGGCGGCCCGGCTGGAGCGCCGGCCCCGGGGACCACTGGCATTCGGCCGTCTCGCTCGTCGACGCCGCCGCGCAGCTGCCCGCGCTGGGTCGGCGCGTCTTCCTCACCACCGGACGTCTCGGCCTCGCCGCCTTCGCATGCCTCGATCAACTGCACTTTCTCGTACGGTCGGTGGAGCCGCCCGAGCCGCCGCTGCCCCGCCATATCCGCGTCCTGCTGGACCGCGGACCGTTCACCCTCGAGGGCGAGCGGGAGCTGCTCCGTACGCATGACATCGACGTCCTGGTGACGAAGGACAGCGGCGGGCCCGCCACCGCCGCCAAGCTCACCGCCGCGCGCGAGCTGGGCATGCCCGTGGTGGTGGTCCGCCGTCCGTCCGCGCCGCCCGGGGTGCCCCTCGCGCCGGACGTGGCGGGCGTACTCGAACTGCTCGGACAGCTCGGACAGCTCGGACAGCTCGGACAGCTCGGACAGCTCGGACAGGTCGGATAGTTCCGACCGCTCCGACCACTCGGCCCCCTCAGCCGCGGCGCAGCAGATAGGTGTCCATGATCCAGCCCTTGCGGGCGCGCGCCTCGGCCCTCAGCTCCTCGATCCGGTCGGAGACCTCCGCCAGCCGCCCCGACACCAGGATCTCGTCCTCGGTGCCCACATAGGCGCCCCAGTAGATGAACAGGTCCTGGTCGAGATGGCGGGTGAAGGCCTGCCGGGCGTCGAGCATCACGACCACATCGTCGACGCCGTCCGGCCAGCCTTCGGCGAGCCGCCGGCCCGTGGTGATCTGCACGGGACGCGCGACCCGGTTGAGACCGGTGCGGTGTCTGGCCAGCAGCGCGGAGACACTGCTGATGCCGGGAATGACCTCATGGTCGAACGCGACCGCGCCCCGTTCGAGGATTTCCTCCAGGATGCCGAGGGTGGAGTCGTACAGCGCCGGATCGCCCCAGACGAGGAACGCCCCGCACTCGTCCTCGCCCAGCTCCTCGGCGATGAACCGCTCATAGAGGTCGGCCCGGCGGCGGCGCCAGTCGTCGACCGCGGGGGAGTAGTCCGATGTTTTCCGGTCCCGCTCCGGATCGCGTGCCTCGATCAGCCGGTACGAAGGGTCCTCGATGTGCGCGTCCAGAATGTCGTGCCGCAGTCGCGTCAGATCCGACTTCTCCTCGCCCTTGTCGAGCATGAAGAACGCATCCGCCTTGTTCAGCGCCTTGACCGCCTGCAGCGTCAGATGGTCGGGGTCGCCCGCCCCGATGCCGATCACATAGATCTTTCTCACCCTGTCGAGTCTGCCGCATCCGGCGGTTCGTGGGACCTACCGGGGCCGCCGGTAGCGGCATATCCTCCGACCATGCGTGTCGCACTCTTCGTCACCTGCGTCAATGACGCGTTCTATCCGGCCACGGGCATCGCGACAGTGAGACTCCTGGAGCGGCTGGGGGTGGAGGTGGACTTTCCGGCCGCGCAGACCTGCTGCGGACAGCCACAGTTCAACACCGGCTACCGGCGCGAGACCGAGCCCCTGATACGGCGGACGACGCGGGCCTTCGAGGGGTACGAGTACGTCGTGACGCCGTCAGGATCGTGCGCGGCGATGGTGCGTGACCACTACCCGAAGTTCGGCGAGACCTCGCTCCCCTCCCGTACATACGAACTCACCGAGTTCCTCGTCGACGTCCTCGGCGTCACCGATGTCGGCGCCTACTTCCCGCACACCGTCACCTACCACCCCTCCTGCCACGGTCTTCGGATGCTCCATCTCGGTGAACGGCCGCGGAAGCTCCTCGACGCGGTGAAGGGCCTGGAGCTGCGCGAACTGCCCGGCGCCGAGGAGTGCTGCGGCTTCGGCGGCACCTTCGCCGTCAAGAACGCCGAGGTCTCCGCCGCCATGGGACGGGACAAGGTCCGCAATGCCGTCTCCACCGGAGCCGATGTGCTGTGCGGAGCCGACAACTCCTGTCTGATGCACATCGGCGGGATCCTGCGCCGCGAGGCTGTGCCCATGAAAGGCGTGCCGCTGCGCGCCCTGCACATCGCGGACATCCTCGCCAGTACCGAAGAGGAGCCCTACGTATGAGCGGCACGTATCTCGGGATGCCGTCCTTCCCCGAGGCGGCCAAGGAAGCCGTGCACAATGTGACGCTGCGCGCCAATCTGCGGCACGCCACCCACACCATCCGCGACAAGCGGGCCCTGGCGGTGGCGGAGCTCGCCGACTGGGCGGAGCTGCGCGAGGCCGGCAAGCAGATCAAGGACCACACGCTCCGTTATCTCGACCGCTATCTGGAGCAGTTGGAGACGGCGGTCACCGAGGCCGGCGGCACCGTGCACTGGGCGGCCGACGCGGCGGAGGCCAACCGGATCGTCGCCGGTCTGGTGAAGGCGACCGGCGAGCGCGAGGTCGTCAAGGTCAAGTCGATGGCCACGCAGGAGATCGGTCTCAACGAAGCCCTGGAGGCCGAAGGCATCTCGGCCTACGAGACCGACCTCGCCGAACTCATCGTGCAGCTCGGCGACGACCGGCCCTCGCACATCCTGGTTCCGGCCATCCACCGCAACCGTGGCGAGATCCGCGACATCTTCCAGGACCGGATGGGGAGTTGGGGACGGCCCGCTCCCGACGGCCTCTCCGACAACCCCACCGAACTCGCCGAGGCGGCACGCCTCCACCTCCGCGAGAAGTTCCTGCGGGCGAAGGTCGGTATCTCCGGTGCCAACTTCATGGTCGCCGAGACCGGCACGCTCGTGGTCTTCGAGTCCGAGGGCAACGGCCGGATGTGCCTGACCCTCCCCGAGACGCTGATCTCGGTGGTCGGTATCGAGAAGGTGGTGCCGAGCTGGCGTGATCTGGAGGTCTTCCTGCAGACGCTGCCACGCTCATCGACCGCCGAGCGCATGAACCCGTACACCTCCATGTGGACCGGCACCGCTGACGCCGACGGACCGCAGAGCTTCCATCTGGTCCTCCTCGACAACGGCCGCACCAACGCCCTCGCCGACGAGGTCGGCCGCCAGGCGCTGCGCTGCATCCGCTGCTCCGCCTGCCTCAATGTCTGCCCGGTGTACGAGCGGGCCGGCGGGCATGCGTACGGCTCGGTCTATCCCGGCCCGATCGGCGCCATCCTCAGCCCCCAACTGCGCGGCATCCAGAGCGAGATCGATGCTTCTCTGCCGTACGCGTCCTCTCTCTGCGGGGCCTGCTACGAGGTGTGCCCGGTCGCCATCGACATCCCCGAAGTCCTCGTCCACCTTCGCGAGAAGGTCGCGGACCAGGGAGGCAAGGGCCACCGCCTGGAGAAGGCCGCGATCAAGGCCGCGGGCTGGGTCCTCGACCATCCCGCCGCGCTCGCCGCCGGGGAACGCGCCGCGTCCAGGACCCGAAGGCTGCACCCGAGGAAACTGCCGGGCGCAGGAGCCTGGACCGCCGACCGTGAACTGCCCGAGCTGCCCGCCGAATCCTTCCGTGACTGGTGGAAGAGGAACCGCACATGAGCGCCGGACCCCACTCCCGTACGAGCTCCCGCGACCGCATCCTCGCCCGAGTTCGCAGCGCTGTCGCCGCCGCGCCCGAGGCTCCCGTGCCGACCCGCGACTACCTCACCACCCACACACCCGACGACCCGGCCGCGGTCCTCGACCTCCTCCACGAGAACCTCGCGGACTACCGGGCCGTCGTCCACCGCACGACCGCGGACGAACTGCCGTTGCTGCTCATGCGGCTGCTCGCGTACCGCGGCTCCGCGACTGTGCTGGTACCGCCCGGACTGCCGCCCGAGTGGCTTTCCGCCGCCGACGCGACCCGGATCCACGACCGTTCGGTCTCCACCGCGCAGGAACTCGACGCCGTCGACAGTGTCGTCACAGGATGCGCGCTCGCCATCGCCGAGACCGGCACGATCGTGCTGGACGCCGGTCCCGGACAGGGCCGTCGGCGCATCACGCTCATCCCCGACCACCACATCTGTGTCGTACGCGTCCCGGACCAGGTCGTGGCGTCCGTACCGCAGGCGATGCCCCGCCTCGACCCGACCCGCCCGCTGACCTGGATCTCTGGACCCTCCGCGACCAGCGACATCGAACTCGACCGGGTCGAGGGTGTCCACGGCCCGCGCACCCTCGAGGTCGTCCTGCTACAGGGCTGAGGTCAGCCGCGGCGCCTCGGCGCCCGCGTCCACCGGTCCTTGGACGCGGGCCGAGAGTTCACGCGCCCAGGCGGTCAGCCCGGTCACATCGATGCCGTACGGGTCGCGAAAGCCGGCGATCCGGTCCGCGCCTCTGAGCAGCAGCCGTGCGCCGCCCGCCGTATTGCCGCGGGCGGCGTGCGTGAGCCCCACCGCCAGCTGCGCGAGCCCTCGCCACAGCTCACGCTCGGCCTCGGGACCGGACTTCCAGGCGTCCTCGAAGACCTCGTGCGCATGGAAGGGCATGCCCGCGTCGAGCAGCCGCTGTGCCTCGGTCAGCGTCTCACCGGGCGTACGCACCACACCCTCGGGCTGCCGTTCCACCCCCGGTGTTCCGTACGGGAGCGGGCGTCCCAGCCCGTCGCGAGGGCGTGCGTTGCGTGCGCGCCCCTCGATGTCGCGGTCCCTCCGTGCCTTGTCCACACCTCAATTGTCCACTGTGGTCCGACAGGCGCCCGCCGTCAGCCGTCAGCGGTCAGCGGTCACCGTCGGTCTTCGCCGCAGGCCGTGAGTGCGGCAGGAGCAGGCAGCACGCGGCCGCCGCGGCCACCGTCGCCACCAGAGTGAAGATCCAGCCGTGGCGGAAGGCGTCCGCCGCCGCCGCACCGTGCGGTTTGCCGAGCACGGCGACCAGCCCCGCGACACCCACCACACTGCCGGTCTGGCGCGCCATGGTCACCACGCCCGAGCCGGTGGCGAAGTTCGCCGGAGGAACCCTGGTGACCGCCGCGCCCACCAGCGTGGGCAGTGTGAAGCACACGCCGACGCCGGTCAGCACCATGCCGGGCAGCAGTCCCAGCACATAGTCGTGCTCCTTGACGCTCAGGGCCGCGATCCACCAGAGAAGGCCGATCGCGAACAGCCCGCTGCCGGTCGCGGCCACGACGGCCGCGCCGAAGCGCTGCACCAGCAGGCCCGCGTACTTTGACAGAAGCGGCACCATGACGGGGCCGGGGCTGATCGCCAGACCGGTCTGCAGCGCGGACCAGTGCCATACGTTCTGGCACCAGAGCGCCGCCGAGAGCAGCATTGCGCCGAAGGCCGCCGCGAACAGCAGATTCGCGAGCAGGGCAGGGCCCATGGCAGGCGTCCGCAGCAGCTGCAGCGGCAGGACCGGCACCGGGTGCTTCGCCGAGCGCCGGACGAACAGCGCGAGCAGTACGATCCCCGCCAGCAGCACGATCGCCGGCGAACCCGAAGTCCAGCCCCAGTCCGGGGCCTTGACCAGCCCGAGTGCGACCGCGCCGATTCCGGCGGTCAGAAGTGCCGCGCCGAGCAGATCGCTGCGGCCGCTCTCCGTACGACGTGCGGTGGGCGTTATCGCGCTCCGGCCGACGATGACGGTGGCGATACCGACCGGAACGTTGATCAGGAAGATCCAGCGCCAATCGGCCTGGGCGAGCGCGCCGCCGACCACCGGGCCGAGCGCGGCGGCCAGCCCGCCCAGCGCCGCCCAGTTGCGTACGGCGGAGCCGCGCTGTTCCGGCGGGGCGGCGGCCAGAAGGATGCCGAGCGAGGCCGGGATGAGCAGCGCCGCACCTGCCGATTGCGCGACGCGAGCGGCCACGAGCAGCCAGACGCTCGGCGCGAGCGCGCACAGCACCGAGGCCACGGTGAAGACGGAGACACCGAGCAGATACGCGCGGCGCGGTCCGTTGCGGTCCGCGAAGCTGCCGGCGGGGACGAGCAGCGCGGCGAAGACCACGGCGTAGGCATTGAGCACCCAGGACACGGAGGACAGCGAGGCTTCGTGGAAGTGGCCGCTGATGTGGGGGAGCGCCACGTTCACGACGAAGAGGTCGAGGTTGGACATCGCCACGCCGGCGGCAACGACGGCGAAGACGAGACGGAAGCGCGAACTCGCCGCCGTGTCCTCGACGGGTGGGGCCTGCTGGACCATGATTCGTCACTCATTTCCGGCCGACTCGCGCCATGGTTTGAATATCAAACTGACTTCTCGGGACGCGATGCTAGAGGCAGTGAGTTGGATGTGGCAACCTAGGGAGCATGAAGGCACGCACCAAGGAGGGCGGCACGCTTCCCGCCCCGGCCCTGGACTCGCGCGGCAGGCCGTGTTCGATCGCGGCGTCGCTGCAGGTCGTCGGTGAGAAATGGGCGCTGCTGGCCGTCAGGGAGATCAGCCTCGGCAATCACCGGTTCGCCGCGATCGCCCGTAACACCGGCGCTCCCCGCGATGTCCTCACCGTGCGGCTGCGCCACCTGGAGTCCGTCGGCATCCTCGTCCGGCGGCCGTACAGCGAGCATCCTCCGCGCTTCGAATACCACCTCACCGAGGCGGGCCGGGACCTGCTGGTCGTGCTGACCACGCTGCGCGCATGGGGTGACAGGTGGCTCGTCGACGAGCCACCGGCGGTCTTCGGTCACTCCTGCGGCGAGGAGCTGGAGATGGTCCACAGCTGCCGCCACTGCGGAGAAGAGGTCGTCCCTGAGGATTTGCGGCTGGATGTGCGTGCCCCCGGCTGGAACGTGCGTGGGCCGGTCGAGCCGACGGCCGCGGAGTAACCCGCCGAACCCGGATCACTTGAGGCACGGTGTGATGCCCTCGCCGTCGGGGCCACCGCGGGGCATATGACCGCAGGCCGGACGTCCAACCGCCCCGCGAAGTGGGGTAATGTTCTCTTGCGCGCTCGGCCGGAAATCCGGAAGAAGCGCGCACCGGGACGTGGCGCAGCTTGGTAGCGCACTTGACTGGGGGTCAAGGGGTCGCAGGTTCAAATCCTGTCGTCCCGACTTTTCGAAGTCGCAGATCAGAGGCCGTATCGAAGAGATTCGATACGGCCTCTGATCGTTTTACGGACCAGCTGCGGGCAGTGTTCCCGCCCGCTCGGTGGCGAAGACGACCCGGTGCCCGGCGTCGTACTCGTACTCGCGCTCGCGCCCTGACGCAACGGCACCAACAATGCGTGATCCGCATCACAGCCAGCCGCTGCCCGTGATGTTTCGTCAGCGCGGTGCGCTGGGTATCTCAGGCCGCCCATGTGACGGGTGCGCCGCAGGTGAACATTCTGGAGAGGTGGGGCACTTGAGCCCGCGTACGTCGCATGCGTACAGACCATTGAGCATGAAGCGCCGAGCCTGGCTGACCGTCGGCGCCGTCGTCCTGGGCGGGGCGGGGGTGGTCACCATCGCCACGGCCAACCCGTCCGACTGCCCAAGAAGCCGCATCAGCAGGAGCGGGCGGCTGAACTCCGTACGCTCGGGCTGGACAAGGGTGGAGCCAGCGAGCGGGAGCTGCCGGCCACCAGCACCGAGCCGTTCTCCCTCGTCGGTATCGGCTGGGACAGTGCCACGGCCGCGGTCGAAGGCACGGCACGGGTACGTACGCGCAATGCCGAGACCGGCAAGTGGTCCGGCTGGCAGGCGCTCGAACTGGACGCACACCGGCCGGACGGGGCCGAGGGCACGGCACACGGAGCGTCCGAGCCGCTGTGGGTCGGACCGTCCACCGCGGTGCAGGTACGCGTCGACTCGGGCAAGGCGCTGCCCAAGAACCTCAAGCTGCACATGGTCGACCCCGGTGTGAGCAGGACCGAGGCCAAGAGCCCGGCCGCCACGGTCATGGACAACGCCGCGTTCGCGGTGGACGAGACCCCGTCCGCCTCCCCGAGCGATCCGGTCAGCCCGAGCGATCCGGCGTCGCCGACCGACACCGCGACTCCCCTGGACTCGGCCACACCGACGAGCTCTCCGACCGACACGGCCGGCCCGACTGTGACGCCGACCGCGACGCCGAGCCCGACTCCCACCAAGCCGACCGCTCCACCGTCGACGGTGAAGCAGCCGCCGATCATCGGCCGCGCCCAGTGGGGCGCCGACGAGTCGATGGTCGACGACCCCGCCGAGTACATAGACAGGGTGCAGGCGGTCTTCATCCACCACACCGTCGGTTCGAACAGCTACAGCTGCGCCGAGTCGGCCGCCCTGGTCCGCGGCATCATGACGTACCACGTCAAGACCGAGGGCTGGAACGACCTCGGCTACAACTTCCTGGTCGACAAGTGCGGCCAGATCTTCGAGGGCCGGGCCGGCGGCGTCGACCTGCCGGTCAAGGGCGCGCACACGTACGGATTCAACAGTTACTCCACCGGCATCGCTCTGCTCGGTGACTTCGAGGGCGATGCCGCCACCGGAAAGCCTGCCGGAAAGCCGACCACGGCCGCTCTGCAGTCGGCCGCCCGTGTCGCCGCCTGGAAGCTCGGCCAGTACGGAGGCAGCCCGAAGGGCACGGTCACGCTCACGGCCCAGGGCAACACCGGCAAATGGACCGAGGGCCAGCAGGCCACGATGAATGTGATCTCCGGCCACCGTGACGCCTTCGCGACCGCGTGCCCGGGCAAGAACCTGTACGCCAAGCTCTCATCGATCCGTGACTTCGCCGCGAGCGCGGGGCGCAACTCAGCGATCCCCACCTCCGACTTCGACCGGAACGGCATCACGGACCTGGCCGTCGGCCTGCCGAAGACCGCGGCCACCGGTGGCACGGTGAGTGTCCTGCCCGGCGACACGAGCGGGCCGGTGGCCACGGCCCGGCGCACCCTCACCCAGGCCTCACCCGGCGTCCCCGGAGAGAACGAGACCAGCGACAACTTCGGTTCCTCGGCAGCGCACGGCGACGTCAACGGTGACGGCTACGCCGACCTCGCCGTCGGCGCGCTCGGTGAGGACGACGACTCCGGCCACGGAGACACCGGCTCGGTCACGGTCGTGTACGGCCCCGGGCTCGACACCGGCAAGCAGTACATGACCTCTCCCGCGTACCGGCTGGTCAGCGAGAAGCTCGGCTCCGCCGTCACCGTGGGCGACTTCAACGCGGACGGCAAGGCCGATATTCTGACCGTCGCTCCGGGCAAGCCGGGCCGCTGGTGGGTGTTCGAGGACAAGTCCGAGTACGCCACGAAGGCCGGCTTCCTCGGCACCTCCGCGTACACCGCGGCGACGAGCCTCTCCTCCGCCGTGACCGGTGACTTCAACAAGGACGGCTACGCCGATGTGGCGATCAGTTTCCGCGACCCGGGCGGTATCGCACGCCTGCTGTGGCTGAAGGGTTCCTCCACCGGTCTGCAGCGGGTCGGCATCCTGGACGCCAAGGGCGGCCGCTCCCTCGCCGCCGGTGACCTCAACGGTGACGGCTATGCAGACCTCGCCGTCGGTCAGCCCGTCGCCGCCGAGTCCGGTCACACCGCCAAGGGCGGCGCCGTCACCGCGGTGTTCGGCTCGGCGACCGGGCTGACCTCGACCGGCAGGCTGACATTCAGTCAGGACACCACCGGCGTCCCCGACACCGGCGAGACCGGCGACGACATGGGCGCGTCCATCTCCATCGGCGACGTCAACCTCGACGGATACGGCGACATGCTCACCGGACTTCCGGGCGAGGACATCACCCGCAACGGCGTCGCCCGGAGCAACGCGGGCCAGGTGATCCTGCTCCGCGGTTCGGCCACGGGACCGACGGCCACGGGGTCGGTCGCCTACCACCAGGACACCGCGGGTGTGCCGGGTGACACCGAGCCCAACGACCGTCTCGGTTCGTCCGTTTCACTGACCGATCTGTCCGGCTACACGCGGGCGGATCTGGCCATCGGTGCTGACGGCGAGGACGCGAACAACGGCGCGGTCCTCCAGATCGACAACAGCGGCACGTCCGGAGTGATCCCCTCGTCGGGCGTGTACCACGGCGTCACGGCTCTCGGCGCGCCGGCAGGCGCACGCATCGGCCTGGTGCTGACCCCCTAGCCCGACGGCCGCTGACGGAATGCGGCCGGGGTCCCACAAAGAAGGGGCCCCGGCCGCGCACCAGCGCGCAATGCACCTTCGTCGGTTTGTCAGTTCGCCTGGCTCCCAGACGGGTTCTGTCCGGGAGCGCTTCCGTTCTCCCGTCCGTTCTGCTGCCCGGCGGGCACGGGCGGATCCTTCTTGTCGTCCTTGGACGGACCTGTGTTGGGCGGCTGGTTGAGAGGCTGCTCGCTCAACAGCCGTGCGCAGTACGCGGCAACGGAGTCGGGACCGCCGGCGGCGTCTTCGAGATGCTGTCGCGCAGTACTGTCCAGCGACCGGCCCCGCCCCTGCTTCGACTCGTACACACGGCACTGCGCCAGTTGATTCCGGGCCTTGGGCGGAGGCTCGCCGGAAGTACGCGCGGTTGGTCCGGCCGCCGATGGCACGGGGGCGGAGGGGCGCGCAGGGCCGGGGGTCTCCATGTCCTGAGCCGAGGAAGCGCTGGGCGACGGTTCGGGCTTCTCGGGCGTATCGCCGAACGGTGTCGGGATCGCGCCGGCCGCCATCGCCACGCCTCCGAGCGTCAGCCCGGCCACGAGAGTGCCCAGTACCACCTTGATCCAGCGGGTCCGGACCCGCGGCTCCACGGGCCGCCAGTCATCCATACGCCGGGTGCGCGCTGTCGGCGCACCCTCCTCGCGCGTCGCCCGGAAGGCTGCGACGGCGCGCTCCTCCGCTTCCGGTGCGGCGGGCGCCGGGCGGGCGGCGGCAGCGAGCAGCTCATCGAGCGTCGGCGTCCGTGCCGGCGTCGGCGTCCGCGGCTCGTCCCCGGAGTCCATGGCACCTCTGGATCGGTTCTCGGTCATGTCGCTTCTCCCAGCGCACGGGAGTCCGAATCTGTCACACGGCTTCGCTCGAGCGTCGCCAGGTGCTTCTCCAACCGTCTCAGCCCGCGGTGCGTGGCGGACCGTACCGCCCCGGGCCGCTTGCCCAGCACCCGCGCGGCCGCCGCCCCGTCAAGTCCGATGACCGTCTGGAGGAGCACCGCTTCCGCCTGTTGTCGGGGCAGGGTCGCGATCAGCGCGAGGGCACGCTCCGTCGAGATGGCTTCGAAGGCCTCTCCGGCTGTGTCCTGCCCGGCAGGCAGCTCTCCCAGCTCCTGTTCGAGGAGCGTGCCGCGCGGTCGGCTCTTCAGCCGACGCAGATGGTCGATGGCCCGGTTGCGCGCGATGCGCGCCGTCCACGCACGGAAGCCCGCGCCGTCCCCTCGGAACCGCCCCAGGTCACGCGCGATCTCGAGCCACGCCTCGGACGCAACGTCCTCGGCATCGTCCCCGACCAGGCCACGCAGATAGCCCAGCAGAGGAGGGTGTACGCGTCTGTAGGCAGCGGCGAAGGCCCCTTCGTCCCCTTCCTGTGCCCGCGCGACTTCCTCACCGAGCTCCGCGTCGTACGTCTCCGCACGGCGGCCGCCCCCCCACCTTGCCCACTCGGTCCTCTTTGTCGCGCCGGCACGGCACACCTTGTCGATGTCCCCTACAGACAACAGCGCCAGGGCTCGTGGGAATGTCACAGGTGTTCGAAGGGTTTTGCCGCGGAACAGGTGGGGCCACCGGCCGGCGGCCGCGGGCAGCGGATCGGCCGCTCAGGCCGTGATGGTTTCGGTCCCGCTGTCCTGCTGCGTGAGGTAGTCCTCCGAGATCTCCTTGGGCCCGAAAGGCCACACCTTCTCGTAGCGCGCCCACACCAGGAAGGCGGCGCAGCCCAGGGCGAGCCAGGCCAGTGACCATTCGATGGGGTGGCGGCCGGGCGAGTTCTTGTCGGCGTATCCGTAGATGACCAGCCAGCCGGCGAGGGCGACGATGCTCGGCAGCGGGTAGAGCCACATCCTGTACGGGCGGCTCAGGGCCGGCTGACGTTTGCGCAGTACGGTCAGGGCGACGACCTGGGCCAGGGCCTGGACGATCACCATGACGGTGGTCAGCAGCTGGATGAGTGTGGCGAGGTCGGTGTGGCGGCCGATGAGGAAGCCGATGGCCGTGATGACGCCCATGGTGGCCAGACCCAGCATCGGGAAGCGGTGCTTGGGGTGGAGCTTGGCGTACGGGCGGAAGAAGACCCGGTCGCGTGCGGCGTCGTAGGGCACTCGCGATCCGCCGAGGAGGCCGGCGAAGACGGAGGCGAAGGCAGTGATGAGGATGAGGACGGTGACCGTGTCGGCGGCTCCCTTGCCCCAGGTCTCCTCCAGGACGGCGGAGGCGACGGAGGTGGAGGCGATGTCGCCGGGGTCGGTCATCCGGTGCCAGTCGATGACGCCGAGAGTACCGATCTGCAGCAGCAGATAGATCGCCATGATGCCGAGGATCGAGAAGATGATGGAACGCGGCAGTGTGCGGCCGGTGTCCTTGATCTCGGCGCCCATGTAGGCGGTGGTGTTGTAGCCGAGGTAGTCGTAGTCAGCGACTGCGCGGCGCCAACGAGAGGCTGCTGCTCGACCGGCTGAGAGCGGCCGGGTCCGCGTCCCGGGCTCAGCTCGCGCGCGAGACCGGCCTGTCGAAACCCACCGTCTCCAGCGCTCTCGCTGCGCTGGAAAAGGCAGGCCTGGTACGGGAGGTGGGGACCCACACCCCCGAACGCGGCCGCGTCGCCGTCCTCTACGCCCCCGACCCGGCCGCCGGATACGCCCTGGGCATCGATATCGGCCGCGACTGGCTGCGGGTGGCCCTCGCCGATCTGGACGGTTCGGTCGTTGCCCGCGCCGACGTGCGCAACCGCGCCCGCACTTCGGCCACCATGGCCGACCTCGTCGTCGGCACCGCCCACCGGGTCGTCGCCGACAGCGGCGTCGACCTCGACCGGGTGATCCAGGCCGTGGTCGCGACCCCGGGTGTGTACGACAGTCAGCACCACCGCGTGCGCTATGCGGTCAACCTGCCGGGCTGGGGCCGCGCGGGGCTCTTCGACCGTATGCGTGAGCAACTCGGCCTGCCGCTGGCCGTCCACAACGACGCCAACCTCGCCGCCCTGGGCGAGTACGCGTTCGGCGCGGGCGCCGGCAGCAGACTCTTCGTCTACGTGATGATCGGCACCGGCCTGGGCATGGGCGTGGTCCACGAGGGCCGGCTGTTCACCGGCGCGCACGGCGCCGCCGGCGAGATCGGCTTCCTGCCCTGGCCCGGACGGCACAAGCCGGATGTCCTGGAGGACGCAGTCTCGGGCGAGGCCGTCGTCGCGGCGGCCCGTGCGCTCGGCATGACCGGACCGCTCACCGCCAAGGACGTCTTCGACGCCGCACGTCGCGACGATCCCGCCGCGACCACAGCGGTCCGCCAGGAGGGCGAACGCCTGGCCCACACCGTCGCCGCCGTGGCCGCCGTCCTCGACCCCGACCTGGTCGTACTCGGCGGCGGCGTCGGCCACAGCGCCGACCTGCTGCTGCGTACTGTCCGCGACACCCTCAAGTCCCTTACGCCGCTGCGCCCCAAGGTCGCCCCGAGCGCCCTCGGTGAGGACGCGATCCTGCTGGGCGCGGTCGCGACGGCGTTGGACACGGCACGGGACGTGGTGTTCGAACGGCGTGCGCCCGGGTGAGGCGCCCGGGGGCGGTTCTTTACGCCCGCTCCGCCGCTGTCTTCAGATGCCGGAGCCAGGCTTCGAGTGACTCGTCCAGGAGCCGGTGCATTTCGATTCGATGTCCAGGCCGCCGGTCAGCCATCGGAAGGTGGCACCGGGCGCGAGCGGGCCGTTGAGGTGCGCCGTCTCGATGCCGGGATTCCAGCCGGGCCAGGCGTCGATGTCCCTGTGGATGCGCCAGATCGGCGCGGCGGGCGCGTCGACGGTGATGCGGCGGCGGACCACGACCGGTGCGTCCGCGTCGATGGTGTGGGGAAAGGTCATCAGAGCCCCGGAAAACGATGGTCGGGAACCCGAAATGGTGATGCATTGTTGCGTTAGTTATGAACCATAACAGAAGCTAGGATGGTTTGCATCATCGATGGAGGGACGTGGCTGTGACGCCGACGACACAGGGCCCACGGGCCCGGTACAGGGAGCAGACGCGCGCGGAGATCAAGGAAGCCGCGCTGCGACAGCTGGCCGAAGGTGGCCTGGCGGCCATCGCGCTGACCCGTATCGCCAAGGAAATGGGCATGTCGGGGCCCGCGCTCTACCGCTACTTCGCCAACCGTGACGACCTGCTCAGTGCGCTGATCCGCGATACGTACGACGACCTTGCCGAGGCCATCGGAGTCGCCGCGGAGGCCTGTGCCGAGGTGTCACCGCGCGCACGGCTGCACGCGCTGGCCGACGCGTTCCGGGCCTGGGGCGTCGAGCAGCCGCACCGCTATCTGTTGATCGCCGGCCCGCCCCTGCCCGGCTACAGCGCACCGGCCGACACGGTGGCGCGGGCGCGGGCGGCGCTCGGTCCGTTCCTGAGCGTCTTCGTCGCGGGGGAGCCGTCGGGACCGGCGGTCCGGCTCGTCGAGCAGATGACCGCCTGGGCGGAGCGGGAGCCCGCCGTGGCGTCCTGGGCGGAGCAGTACACAGAACTGCCGGCGTCAGGAAGCGGTGTGGGCCGTGCGCTGGCGGGGGCGGTGCTCGCCTGGTCCCAGATGCATGGCGCCGTCAGCCTCGAAGTGGCCGGTCAGTTCACCGGTATGGGGCACGACCCGGGGACTCTGCTCGAGGCCCAGATCGACGCACTCGCGGACGCGTTCCGGCTGGACTGACGGGCGCCGGGTGACGGGCGGCGGGTGGCGGGCGACAGGCGGCGCGCCGGTCCGGCCGGGACGCGCGCGCCCGTCTAACGGCCCAGCGCGGCGCCGCCGTTGATGTGCAGGATCTGGCCCGTGACATACGCGGCCTCGGGCGAGGCGGCATAGCGGACCATCGCCGCGATCTCGGCGGGGAGCCCCGGCTTGCCCGTCAGGGACTGCTTCACCCGCGAGGCGATGAACTCCGGAGTGGCGCGGTCGCCGAAGAACTCCGTGTCGGCGACGAATCCGGGTGCCACGGCGTTGACAGTGATGCCCTCCGCGCCGAGCCTCTGGGCGAGATCGAAGGTGTACGTGTTGACCGCGGCCTTCGAGCCGCCGTACGAACCCGGGCCGCGCAGAGCCGCGATCGACGACAGATGGACGATCCGGCCGCCCGGCCGCCGCATGTGGGGGAGCAGCGCCTCCGTCAGCAGGACCGATGTCAGGACGTTGGCGGCGAAGTTGCGGCGGTAGCTGTCGGCGATGCCTTCCAGGCTGCCGTCGTGCGAGGCCGCGACATTGCCTCCCGCGTTGGTCACCAGAACATCGACCGCGTCACTGCCGTCGGTGATGAACTGCGCAGCGCGGCGTACCTGTTCGGGCTCGGACAGATCCGCCGGGAACCAGGTCGCCGTGGAGTCCCCGTGGGTGGCGTTGAGCTTCTCGGCCGCCGCGCGCAGCACCACTTCGCGGCGGCCGAGAAGGGTCACATCGGCGCCGGCCGCGGCGAAGGACTCAGCCACGGCGAGCCCGATGCCCGTACCGCCGCCCGACACCACGATCCGTCTTGGACTCACAGCTCCACCTGTTCTCGTATGTGACCGATGGTCTTATTCGTGCACAGGAAGTTACGGATCACCTTACGTGGTGTCAAGGAATCCCGAGGCATCCCGCAAGACAGGCAGCATTCTCAACTGGTCTGTGCACGACGGTTGTTCAAGCACCGAGACGTCGATTACATGGTTGAGCTCTCGCTCCCTCGCGTCGAAGGAGACCAGCGGTGCTCGCACCTCGCAGCAAAAGATCCCCGTTCCTCATTGCCGTGCTCGCTCTCGCCCTGCTGCTGTCCGTACTGACGGCGTCGCCCGGCGCGGCGCAGGCAGCAGACGAAGCCGGTGGGCCTGTCCATGACCCGATACCGACGAAGCCGATCCAGTCCGGTCTGGGCCTGGTGGTCGAGGAGTACGCCTCCTTCCCCAAGACCGAACCCGTTCCCGGACCGGTCACAGACCCCCGCCTCAAGCGCCATGCCCGGATCAACTTCCTGAGCGAACTGCCCGACCGCTCGGGGCGGATGGCGGTCCCCGACCTCAACGGCCGGCTCTATCTCGTCGAACACGGACAACCGCGCGTATATCTGGATGTCGCCGCCGCCATCGGCCCCGCCTTCTTCGCCAGCAGCGGCATGGGCCAGGGCTTCGGGTTCGTCACCTTCGACCCCGGCTTCCGCAAGAACGGCAGGTTCTTCACGGTCCACACCGAGAAGGCCTCCGCCACCTCCGCCCGGCCGGACTTCGTCCAGCAGGCGACCACCAACTACCACGGCATCGTTACCGAGTGGACGGCCGACGACCCGGCCGCTGACACCTTCAGCGGCAGCCGTCGCGAGCTGCTCCGTATCGGATTCTCCGGCGGCGGCCACGGCATCCAGCAGATCGACTTCAACCCGACCGCGAGGCCCGGCGACCGGGACTACGGGTTGCTCTACGTCGCCGCGGGCGACGGAGCCCAGGGTGTCAACAACACCGAGCCGCAGAATCTGGCGCTGCCGCACGGCAAGATCCTCCGTATCGATCCGCGCGGCAGTAACAGCGCGAACGGAAAATACGGGGTTCCGGCCTCGAATCCGTTCGTCGGCAAGCCGGGTGCACTGGGCGAGATCTACGCGTACGGAATGCGCGACCCGCACCGTTTCAGCTGGGACCCGGCCGGCCGTCACCGGATGTACCTCGGGCACATCGGCGAGCACGCCGTCGAAGGCGTCTACGAGGTGCGGGCAGGAGACAACCTCGGCTGGAGCGAGCGCGAAGGCACCTTCGTCTACGACAAGGCGGCGGTCAACCCCTGCGACCGGCTGCTCCCGCTGCCGGAGGACGACGCGAAGAACGGCTACACCTACCCCGTCGCCGCGTACGACCACGATCCGCCCGCCAGCTGGAACTGCAGGTCGGACCTGGGGCGCGCGATCGTCGGCGGCTTCGTCTACCGCGGCCACGACGCGCCGGCGCTGTGGGGCAAATACCTCTACGGCGACGTCGTCGACGGCCGGCTGCTGTACTCCGAGGCAAGCGAGATGCGCAGGGGCGGCAAGCAGCTCGCCGACACCTACCAGTTGATGCTCTTCGGCCGTACGGGCGAGCGCGTCACCCTGCCGGAACTCGCCGGTGACAGCCGGGTCGACCTCCGCTTCGGCCGGGACGCGCGCGGCGAGCTGTATCTGCTGTCCAAGGCGAACGGCAAGATCTGGAAGGTCACCGGGACCCGCCGGTTCGCCGACTGCAGGACCCACGGCACCACGCTCACGCATGTGACGGGCGCGAAGAACTGGGCGCCCGTCACCCCCGCCAAATGGCAGTTCCCGCGCGGCCAGGTCACTCTCGCCGAGGCGGGCGTCGCCCGCCCGGGACCGCGCAGGCCGTTCGAGTACGCGGTGCTCACCGCGGGGCCGCGGTTCGGCTCCACCCGGATCGACGCGGAGGTCCGGCTGGACACCCCGGTCGAGATCAGCAACCGGGACGTGATCATCGTGTTCGGCTACCAGTCCGACACGAAGTTCTATTACGCGCATCTGTCGTCCGACAACACGATCTACCCGCACAACGGCATCTTCGTGGTCAATGAGGCGGACCGGCTGCGGCTCGATCACCAGTGGAACGGATCCACCGGAGCTCCGCCGGCCATCGCCGACGCGCGATGGCACGACGTCCGCATCGTGCACTGCGCGGACAGCGGAGAGATCGCGGTATACGTCGGCGGCTCGAAGAACCCGCTGATGACCGCCGTGGACAAGACATTCGGCTCGGGCAGGGTGGGCTTCGGCTCGTTCGACAACGTGGGCAGCCTGCGCGACCTCAAGGTCACCGGCAGGCCTGCCGGAAAGTGACACCACGCAGTCAGGGCCCCTCCTGGGACGGGCCCTGACTGCTTCGCAGTGGACTGCGGCTCTGACGCGTCAGACGATGTTCTCCGCGATCTCCGCCTGCTCACGGGCGGATCCGTACGCGGACGGCGTGCCGTACGAGCGGCGTGCCACGAACCACCACACGGTGGCCAGCACCAGCACAGCGACCAGCGCGATCGAGGCGTAGTTCATCGTGTCGACGGTCACCGGGTTGGACTGCGGCAGGCAGAACAACACCGTCACACACGCCACCCACACCACGGCCACCCAGCCGATCGGCTTGCTCCAGCGGCCCAGGCTCCACGGACCGGGTTCGAAGCGGTCCTTGGCGCGCAGCTTCAGATAGATCGGGATCGCGTACGCCGGCGTGATGCCGATGACGTTGATCGCGGTCACCGCGCCGTACGCGGTCGTGGAGTACAGGGACGGCAGGGCCAGCAGACAGGCGAAGACGACCGACAGCCATACCGCGGGGACCGGGGTCTGGGTGCGGCTGCTGACCTTCCGCCACAGCGCCGAGCCGGGCAGCGCGTTGTCGCGGCTGAACGCGAACACCATACGGCTGGCCGCTGCCACCTCGGCGTTGCCGCAGAACAGCTGTGCCACGATCACGACGAGCAGTAGGGCCGTGGCGCCGCTGGTGCCGAGCGCGTCGAGCAGGATCTGGGCCGGCGGTACGCCGGTGGCACTCGCCTTGGTGCCCTCGTAGTCCTGGATGGCGAAGGTCAGACCGGCCAGCAGGGCGAAACCGGCGATCCAGGAGACCCAGATGGAACGTACGATGCCGCGGGCGGCGGAGACGGAAGCGTTGGAGGTCTCCTCCGACAGATGCGCGGAGGCGTCGTAGCCGGAGAAGGTGTACTGCGCCAGCAGCAGGCCGATCGCGGCCACATAGATGGGACTGTCCCAGCCGGTGCCGTTGACGAACTCGGTGAAGACGAACTCGGGCGACTGGTGGTCGGAAGGCACGATGGCCAGTGCGCCGACGATCAGAGCGACGCCGCCCAGGTGCCACCACACGCTGACCGAGTTGAGCAGGCTGACCAGCCGCACCCCGAACAGGTTCAGGACGGCGTGCAGCAGCAGAATGCACATGAAAATGATCATGGTGGAGCCGGGTGTGGGATGAAATCCCCACTGCAGATTCAGAAACGCCCCGGTGAACAGGGCGCAGCCGTAGTCGATACCGGCGATCGCACCCAGCAGGCCGAGGAGATTCAGCCAGCCGGTGTACCAGCCCCACTTACGGCCGCCGAGCCGGTCGGCCATGTAGTACAGCGCACCCGACGTGGGGTACGCGCTGGTCACCTCGGCGAGGGCCATGCCGACGCACAGGACGAACAGACCGACGCCCGCCCAGCCCCAGAGCATCACCGCAGGGCCACCGGTGTTCAGCCCGAAGCCGTACAGGGTCATGCAGCCGGACAGGATCGAGATGACGGAGAAGCTGATGGCGAAATTACCGAAGCCACCCATGCGGCGGGCAAGCACCGGCTGATAGCCGAGTTCGCGCAGCCGCTCCTCCTCGTCCTTCGGGGAAATCTGGTCCGAACTCGACCACTTCGGCGGGGATATGGACATCGAAGAACCTCCGGGGAAAGGGTGATGCACTGAGCGGACAGGGACGGGAGCAGGGGCAGGGGCAGGGACAGGGCGTGGTGCGGGCGCGCGGACGTGTCTCGCGTACGCGTGCAGGGGAGAGCGGTGGATCAGCCGTGCGGTCGGGCTCGCGGGGCTGGGTGCGCGGTCAGGGCCCCGCGCCGCGCGCGGCCGCGAGACAACGGCCACGAGCGCGGAGGAACACTTCCTCCGCCAGGCCCGCGTCACCGGGGCTGTCTGTGCGGTAGGCCCACGGCAGCGTGGTGTAGTACGGGCCCAGCGCCTCGAACACCGGTGCCGCGTCGGGGAATTGGAGCGCGCCCCACAGGGCGTGGGACAGATAGTTGAGATCAAGCAGCGAACGCCCGGCCGGGGCCACCTGGTTGAACCAGCTGTGCAGGGCGCGCTGCGCGTCCCGGGCCGCGTCCTCCGTCACCCAGTGGAGATCCAGCGCCTTCTCCTGGCCGTGTTCCCGGCGGTAGCGCTCCACGCGTACATAGAGCGGGAGCGCGTGCAACGGCGACCCGGAAGGCGCGGAGGACGCCGCCCACTGCACGAAGTTGACCGCCTCGGACAGATGACCGCCGGACCTGCGCGCGTAGACGAACTGCAGCATCCGGTGGTAAGCCTCGCGGTTGAACGGATCGCGCTTGTCGGCCTCCGCCAGCAGACCCCACGGGCCGGGGAACAGCATCGGACCCGGCGGTGCCGTGCGATGCTCGTCCATCTGCTGCTTCTCGTCGAGCTGGGCCAGCGCCAGCAGACAGACCCACGGCACCGGATCCTCCGGAGCCTGGTGACCGGCGACCCGGCAGGCCTCCCAGGCCTCGTGCCACAGCTCCTGGGTACGCCGGTGCCCCTCACGATGGGCCCGCAGCGCCCGCTCCACCACGACCCGGCAGTGCATCACGGTCGCGGCGAGCGAGCGGGGTTCCTCCCTGCGCCAGGCCTGCACCGCGTCGGAACCGGCGGCCACCGCAGCGAGAACCTGGGTCCGCTGGGTCCACAGTGCCCAGTCGGAGGTCGCGGTCAGCAGGTTCCGCATCGACACCCACCGACCGGTGCGTAAGTCCTGCATGGCGGTGCGCAGTTCACTGTCGTGACCCGCTGGGTGGTACACCGGGCGTAACTCGTCGTTGGACATCAGCCCGCTGCAGGTCTCGTTGTGGTGGTCATAGGTCCTCTGGAGACGGTGAGGGGTCGAGGCGGTGCTTGAAGGCGATGCTTTGCGGTGATCTTACTCAACCATGGGGTAACAGCAAGAAGTTGATGATGCATCAGGGGCCGGTCAGGATTGCGGTTGTGGGGACGCAGGTCCGCCGGGGGGCTCTTGACGGCGGCCGTGACCTGCTCCACGCTCTCCTTGAGCGATCAAGGTTTCTCTGCGTTTCCTCTGCCGGATTCCTTCTACCGAAGACTTCTACCGAAGAGCGGGGTGGCCCGATGACAGGCCCAGTGCTTGCCGTCGACCAGGGCACCTCCGGTACGAAGGCCCTGGTCATCTGCCCCGAGCGCGGTGTGATCGCAACCGGCTCCGCTCCGGTGAACCCCCGTTACCGCAGCGGCGGACGCGTGGAAGTCGACCCCGCCGCGCTCCTCTCCTCGGTCGTCGACGCCGGACGCCAGGCGCTCGCCCGTGCCGGAGAACCGGTCGCCGCTGTCGGCCTCGCCAACCAGGGCGAGACCGTCCTGGCCTGGGATCCGGCCACGGGCGATCCGCTGACCGACGCGATCGTCTGGCAGGACCGGCGGGCCGAGCCGATCTGTGCGGAACTCGCCCCGCACGCCGCCGAGCTGGCACAGCTGACCGGACTCCCGCTCGACCCGTACTTCGCCGCGCCCAAGATGGCCTGGATACGCCGCGAGCTCACCCGCGAAGGCGTCGTCACCACCAGCGACGCCTGGCTGATCCACCGGCTGACCGGCGCCTTCGTCACGGACGCGGCGACCGCCGGACGCACCCAGCTCCTCGACCTCGACCGCGTCGACTGGTCTCCGCAGGCGCTCGACATCTACGGCCTGACCGGCGAGCGGATGCCGGAGATCGTCGACGCGGACGGCCCCGTCGGCATCACCACGGCCTTCGGCACCGCGATCCCGCTCACCGGACTCCTGGTCGACCAGCAGGCCGCGCTGCTCGCCCAGAGCGTCACCGAACCGGGCACCGCCAAATGCACCTACGGCACCGGTGCGTTCCTTCTCGCCCAGACGGGGTCCCGCCCGCGCCGTACGAGCAACGGCCTTGTCAGCTGTGTCGCCTGGCGGCTCGGCGGACGCACCAGCTACTGCCTCGACGGACAGGTCTATACGGCCGCCTCCGCCGTCCGCTGGCTCACCGACCTCGGAGTGATCTCCGGCGCCGCCGACCTGGACCCCGTCGGCTCGGCCGTGCCGGACAGTGGCGGCGTCACCTTCGTACCGGCCCTCGCCGGTCTCGCGGCCCCCTGGTGGCGCGGCGATCTGCGCGGCTCGCTGACCGGCCTCGGACTGGACACCGGTCCCGGACAGCTGGTGCGTGCGCTGTGCGAAGGCATCGCCGCTCAGGTCGTCGAGCTCACCGACGCGGTCGCCGCGGACCTCGGGACACCGCTCACGGGTCTGCGCGTCGACGGCGGCCTGACCCGCTCGGCCCTGCTGATGCAGACACAGGCCGATCTGCTTCAACTGCCCGTCGAAGTATCGGCGTTGCCCGACGCCACGGCACTCGGGGTCGGAGCGGTGGCGCGGCTGGGCCTGGATCCGGGCCTGACCGCCGAGCAGGCGATACCCGCGTGGAAACCGTCCGTCGTCCATGAGCCGAGGATCAGCGCGGCACAGGCGGCCGAGCGCCTCGCGGCCTTCCGCGCCGAGGTGGCCGCGCTGCTGGACCGTACCCCTACTGACCGTTGAATCCCGACTGCTCCATGAAGCCCGGCCGGGGGCCGTACGCGCGATCAGGACCAGGGCGTGTTGTGGAAGTAGCGCCGTCCGCCCGCGGGGCAGGCGGGACTTCTCAAACCCGCCCTGGGAGCACCATGACTGTCACGACCGCCGGGCAACTGCCGGACACGATGCACGACGTGATCGTGGTCGGCGCCGGCGTGGTCGGCTCGGCCATCGCCCGCGAACTCGCCCGCCACCGGCTGCGTGCCGCCTTCGTGGACGCCTCCGACGACGTCGGCAATGGCACGTCGAAGGCGAACACGGCGATCCTGCACACCGGATTCGACGCCGTCCCCGGCTCGTTGGAGTCCCGGCTCGTACGCGACGGACAGCGGCGGCTCGCCACCTACGCCGCGGAAACCGGCATCCCGGTCGAACCGCTCGGTGCGCTCCTCGTCGCCTGGGACCAGGAGCAGCTCGCCGCACTTCCCGCGCTCGCCGCCAAGGCCGAGCGCAACGGCTACCACAACGCACGGCTCATCGGCGCGGACGAGGTGCGCGCACGCGAGCCGCACCTCGGGCCGGGTGCGCTCGGTGCGCTCGACGTCCCGGGCGAGAGCATCATCTGTGCCTGGACCGCCACACTCGCGTACGCCACCCAAGCCGTCCGAGGCGGCGTCGACCTGCATCTGAACTGCCGGGTGGAGAGCGTGACCAGCGGTGGCAGCCACCATGAACTCACCACCAGCCGTGGTCTGTTGCGCACCCGCTACCTCGTCAACGCGGCCGGACTGTACGCCGACGAGCTGGACCGCGAGCTCGGCCACACCGACTTCACCGTCACTCCGCGCCGGGGCCAGCTCATCGTCTTCGACAAGCTCGCCCGCGAGCTGGTCCGCCACATCCTGCTGCCCGTGCCGACCGCGCTCGGCAAAGGCGTACTGGTGGCACCGACCGTGTACGGCAATGTGATGCTCGGCCCGACCGCCGAGGACCTCGGCGACAAGGAAGCCACCGGAGCGACCGCCGAAGGGCTGGACTTCCTGAGGGAGAAGGGCCGACGGATCATGCCGGAGCTGCTCGATGAGGAGATCACCGCCGTCTACGCGGGCCTGCGCGCCGCCACCGAGCACGACGACTACCGGATCCGGGCGCACGCGCGGCAGCGGTACATAGCCGTCGGCGGTATCCGCTCCACGGGACTGACCGCATCGATGGCGATCGCCGCCCACGTCACCGACCTCCTTGCCGACGCCGGTCTTGACCTGGGGGATGGGCACGAACTGGAGCCCGTACGCATGCCGAACCTCGGGGAGGCGTTCCCGCGTCCCTACCAGCGTGCCGATCTCATCGCCGCGGATCCCGAGTACGGCACACTCGTCTGCCACTGCGAACGTGTCTCCCGCGGGGAGATCCGCGACGCCCTTGCCAGTACGGTTCCGCCGGGCTCGCTCGACGGACTCCGGCGCCGTACGCGCGCGCGCGGCGGTCGCTGCCAGGGCTTCTACTGCGGGGCCGCCGTGCGCGAGCTCTTCGAGGCACGCCGATGAGCCGGCCCGGGCGTACCGTCGACGTCCTCGTCGTCGGCGCGGGACCGGCCGGCCTCGCCGCCGCCGCCCGGCTCGCCGGGGCGGGCGCGGGCGCCGTCGAGATCGTCGAGCGCGAGCAACAGGCCGGCGGCATCCCGCGGCACTGCGGCCACGGCGGCTTCGGACCGCGCGAACTGCGCCGTCCGATGAGCGGTCCGCAGTACGCCCGCCGCCTCGTCGACGACGCCGTACGTGCCGGAGCGGACCTGCGCACCGGCGTCACCGTCACCGGCTGGTCCGGCCCCCGCGCTCTGGACACCACAAGCCCGGCGGGACTGGAACGGATCACCGCGCGCGCCGTCGTCCTCGCCACCGGCGCGCGCGAACGGCCGCGCAGCGCCCGGCTGGTGCCCGGCACCCGGCCGGCGGGTGTGCTCACCACAGGTGAACTGCAGCAGGAAGTCCACCTCCACGGCCGGCGGGTCGGCAGCCGGGCGATCGTCGTGGGAGCGGAGCCGATCGCCTTCTCCGCGGTACGCACTCTGCGGGCCGCCGGAGTCGAGGTCGTCGCCATGGTGACCGACCAGGCGCGCCGGCCGCCGCACCCGTTGCTGAGCCGTCGTGTCCCGCTGCTCACCGGTGCCACCGTGACCGAACTGACCGGGCGCGGCAGGCTGACGGGTGTCGGACTGCGCCACCTGGACGGCAGAACCGTCACCGTCGGCTGCGACACGGTCGTGTTCACCGGAGACTGGATCCCCGACCACGAACTGGCCAGACGCGGAGGGATACCGCTCGACCCCGGCACCCGGGGCCCCGCGGTCGACACCGCGTTCCGTACCGCCGAGGCAGGCGTCTTCGCCGTCGGCAACCTGCTGCACGGAGTCGAGCCGGCCGGCACCGCGGCCGAGGAGGGCCGGTACGTCGCGGACCAGGTGCTGCGGCACCTGGCCGGGGCAACGTGGCCGGACGGTGGGCTGCGGCTGCAGGTCGCCGGACCGTTGCAGTGGGTGGCGCCGAACCGCATCGCCCCGGACGGCCCCCGTCCGCTGCGGGACCGCTTCCTTCTGCGCACCGGCGAGTCGCTCGCCCGCCCCGTCCTCGTCGTCAGCCAGGACGGCCGGGTGCTCCGCCGGCAGCGTCTGCTGCGTACCGCGCTGTCCGGCCGTGGACTCCACCTCCGCGCGGACTGGTTCGGAAGGGCGGATGCGCGCGGCGGCCCTGTGGAGATCACCGCGTACTGAGTCGTTGTTGGTCGGCGTTGGTCGGCGTTGGTCGTTGTTGGTCGGGTTGGTTGGCGTTGGTTGGCCCGCGGTGAACGCTCGGCCGGGCGAAGCCGTAATACACGGCAGGCTGTTGAGCCGACCTAGGAGGTATGCCGCGGATGACTGCCCATCGAACTGCCGCCGCCGCTGCGCTCGCCGGTGTCCTGCCGCTCCTGCTCACGGCCGTGGCTGCCGGGACTGCGCAGGCGCACGGGGCGCCGACCGATCCCGTCAGCCGGGTGGCCGCATGCGGTCCCGAGGGCGCCCAGGGCAGGTCGGCCGCCTGCCGGGCCGCCGTTGCCGCGAACGGGGGATCGGCTTTCGACCAGTGGGACAACCTGCGCGTGGCCGACGTTCGGGGCAGAGACCGCGAGGTCGTCCCGGACGGACAGCTGTGCAGCGCGGGCCTCGACGCGTACAGGGGCCTGAACATCGCCCGCGCCGACTGGCCGACGACGACCCTGAAGGCCGGTGCCCGGTTCACCCTCACCTACCGGACGACGATCCCGCACGAGGGAACGTTCGACCTGTATCTCACCAAGAAGGGCTACGATCCGACCGCGCCGCTGCGATGGGCCGATCTGTCGGCGGAGCCCTTCGCCACGGCCACCGATCCGAAGCTCACGGACGGCGCGTACCGGATCACCGGACGGCTTCCGGCCGGACTGACGGGCCGTCACGTGCTCTACACGGTATGGCGGAACTCGAGCACGCCGGACACCTACTACTCATGCTCCGACGTGGTGCTGGCGGGGGGTACGGAGCGGGGCGGCGAGCCGGTCGCGGATCAGCCGGGCTCCGAGCCCGCTGCCGAGCCGCCCTCCGCGCCGGTCACCGAGCCGACCTCGCAGCCCGCCTCCGACCCTGCCGTAGCGCCGGCGAGCTCTCAGCCGGTCACCGCACCGGGTTCTGTGCCTGCCGACGAGGCCGCCGGGCAGCCGGCCGCGGCGTCGGCGGAGAGCGACGGCGGCAACACAGCCGTCCTCCTCGGCGGGGTGGCCGCCGTGCTCGCGCTTCTCGCGCTGGGTGTGTCCGCTTTCCTCCGCCGCCGATAGCCGAACGAGACGTCGGAACCCGACGTCCGAACGAGACGGCGGAACGCGACGTCCGAAACGCGACGTCCGATTTCCGCCAGCCGAGCGCCCGGCGCGCTGCCCATACTGGCCGTATGACGATCGAGGACAGCAGGTACGAGGCGGTGACCAGCAGGGACGCCCGTTTCGACGGGGTGTTCTTCTTCGCCGTGTCCACCACCGGGATCTACTGCCGTCCGAGCTGTCCCGCGATCACGCCCAAGCGCCGGAACGTGTCGTTCTACCGGACGGCCGCGGCGGCCCAGGGCGCGGGCTTCCGCGCCTGCCGCCGCTGCCGCCCCGACGCCGTGCCGGGCTCCGCCGAGTGGAACGCCCGCGCCGACGTCGTCGGGCGCGCCATGCGCCTGATCGGCGACGGCATCGTGGACCGGGAAGGCGTGGCAGGCCTTGCCCACCGGCTCGGCTACAGCGCCCGGCAGGTGCAGCGGCAGTTGAATGCCGAACTCGGCGCAGGCCCCATCGCTCTGGCGCGCGCCCAGCGCGGCCACACCGCGCGCGTACTGCTGCAGACCACCACCATGCAGGCGGCGGAGATCGCCTTCGCGGCGGGCTTCGCGAGCGTGCGGCAGTTCAACGACACCATGCGGGAGATCTACGCGGCCACCCCCAGCGAACTCCGCTCCGCCCGGCCCGGCCGCACCTCCCGCTTCGGCCCGGTCGCCCAGGAGAACGGGGCCGCGGCCGGAGTGCCGCTGCGGCTGGCCTACCGCGGTCCGTACGCCTCCGTGGAAGTCTTCGACTATCTGGGCAGCCGCGCGATCGCAGGTATTGAGGAGATCGTCGGCGAACGCGGCTCCCGTAGCCACCGGCGCACACTGCGGCTGCCGGGCGGTCCAGGCATTGCCGAGGTGGGCGAACAGCCGGGCGCGGGCGGCTGGCTGGAGTGCCGGCTGCACCTCGCGGACCTGCGTGATCTGACGACGGCAACACAGCGGATGCGCCGTCTCTTCGACCTGGACGCCGACCCGTGCGCCGTCGCCGAACGCCTCGGCACGGACCCGGCGCTGTCCCCGCTGGTCGCCGCCCGTCCAGGACTGCGCGCCCCGGGCGCGGCCGACCCGCACGAACTCGCGGTACGGGCGGTGCTCGGCCAGCAGGTGTCGGTGTCCGCGGGACGGAAGCTCGGCGACGCGCTGGTCGCGGCGTACGGGGAGCCGCTGCCCGAGCCGAGTGGCGGGCTGACGCATCTGTTCCCGCGGTCGGAGAACCTGGCGGAGGCTTCTCTGGACGAGCTCGGCATGCCTGACGCGCGGCGCGCCACCTTCCGTACGCTGACGGCCGCGCTCGCAAAGGGCACGGTGATACTGGACCCGGGCGCCGACCGGGCCGGGACCGAGCGGCAGCTGCTCGCCCTGCCGGGCATCGGCCCCTGGACGGCCGGCTACATCCGGATGCGGGCCCTCAGCGACCCGGATGTACTCCTGGCGGAGGACGTGGCGGTCCAGGCGGGGATGCGGCGCGCCGGCGTGGCGGCGCAGGACGCGCAGGGGTGGCGGCCGTGGAGTTCGTACGCCATGCATCACTTCTGGAACACGTGAGGCTGTCCCGGTCACAGCCCCGCGGAGCGGGCGCCGTCGGCCAACGCGCGTAACCGGGCGTCGAGTTCGGCGGCGCGTCCCGCGGACCGCCGATGCCGTGCACAAACACCGGACGCGGCTTCACGATTCCCCCGAAAGCCCCGTCCGGGTGCCCCGGGGCGAGCTCCGATATCAACCGGCCTGCTGATCGCGGTGTGTATCCCCTCTGCCGCCGACCTCAGGCGATGGACGCCGAGACGATCGCGGACACGGCGAGATTGCAGGAGGCGGTCACCCACACCGCCGGGTGCGGCTCCACCTCGACCAGCGTCGCGCCGAGCTTGCCCGGCGTGACCAGGTCCACCACCAGGAACGCCACAGCCATCATCACCAGCCCCAGCAGACCGAACGCGGCAGTGGAAGCGAGACCCTTGCCGAAGTTGTCGTACGTCGTCCAGATCGACGTGAACACGATGCCGCCGATACCGAGCAGAGCTGAGCAGCAGCGCGGCGTTGCGGTTGCGGTCCTCCCAGATCTGCCTGCCGAGCTTCCCGGGCGTCAGCACGTCGATCAGGACTATGCCGAGGATCAGGAGGACCACACCGAGGGCGCCGTACGCGCTCGCGCGGCCAAGTCCGTTGACGATGTCACTCATTGAGGGGCCGGTCTCCATGTCGAGTAGTTGACGCTGGTCAAGGGCGCGCAAAATCTACCGCATGGTTCCGGCCAGTGGATCACGGGCTGCATCACCCGTACGGCGTAGCAGTACGGGGGACGGCGGCCCGAACCGGGCGAGAGTGGATCCCGTACGCCCCCACCCCACCGTGTCCGATCCGGGAGACCTTCATGGCCTGCATCAACCGACGTGACCTCGGACTGCTCGTACTGCGCGTCGGCACCGGCGCGGTCCTCGCGGCTCACGGCTCGCAGAAGCTGTTCGGCTGGTTCGGGGGCGGCGGGCTGGACGCCACGGCGAAGGGGATGGAGGCCATGGGATTCCACCCGGGCCGGGAGAGCGCCGTCGCCGCCGGGCTCGGCGAGGCGGGCGGTGGCGCACTGCTCGCGCTGGGCCTGGCCACCCCGGCGGCCGGTGCCGCGGCCGCGGGAGCCATGGCCGGTGCGGTGGCCGTGCACATGCCCGCCGGGTTCTTCAACCAGGGCGGAGGCTTTGAGTATCCGGCCTTTCTGGGCTTCACCGCGGCCGCCATCGGACTCGCCGGGGCCGGGCGCTACTCCCTGGACCACGCGACCGGTCACCGCTTCGACCAGCCGTGGGTCGTGGCCGTGGCCTTCCTCGGCAGCGGGCTCGCCGGGGCCGCGGTACTCGGCAGCCGGACCAAGAGGCAGTTGGCTGCGCGGTCCGACAAGGACCAAACAGAGGCCGCCGAGGGGTAGCGGCCCGGAGCAGACGGTTCCAGCGCAGGCGTCCTGAACGCCTCGTCCGCACCCTCGGCTGGGCAGCCGGGCAGTGGTTGCGTAGGCTGGTGCGGTCCACGTGGGGTGGGGCGGAAGGCTGCCGACAGAGCCTCTGCACTCAACTGACGTGGTGTCGGACGAGTCAGCGATCGGTCAGCATCAGCCCTGATTGCCGAGGCTGCCCGAAGATGCGACAGACAGTTGGGTATGGAACCGCCCCTGACCTGCAAAAAGCAGGCGGGGAGCCAAGATCCGGGAGTGCCGCCGTGCTGCGTACCATGTTCAAGTCCAAGATCCACCGGGCCACCGTGACCCAGGCCGATCTGCACTACGTCGGCTCCGTCACCGTCGACGCCGCGCTGATGGAAGCCGCGGATCTGCTCCCCGGCGAGCTCGTCCACATCGTCGACATCACCAACGGCGCCCGGCTGGAGACGTATGTCATCGAGGGCGAGCGCGGCTCAGGAGTCATCGGCATCAACGGCGCGGCCGCCCACCTTGTGCACCCCGGCGATCTGGTGATCCTGATCAGCTACGCCCAGGTCGACGACGCCGAGGCGCGCAGCCTGGTGCCCAGTGTTGTCCATGTCGACGCGGAGAACCGGATCGTCGCCCTCGGCTCGGACGCCTCCGCGCCCGTGCCCGGCAGCCGTACGGAACGCAGCCCGCACGCCGCCGTCTGATTCTCGGAGCGTCGTCCGCCGTCCGGCCCGCCCGAAGGAGACACCTGCCATGGCAGATCCCGATATCCGCGACAACCGTCCGGCAGGACTCCTCGAGGCGTACGAGGACGGCCAGGTCACCGGCCGCGTCGTCTACTTCACCCTCGACGCGGCCCCGGCCGCCCTGGTCGCCGTGCACACCGTGGTGGAGCCGGAGCACGAGGGCAAGGGCATCGCGGGGGCGCTGGTGCGGGAGTTCTACGCGATGGCGGCGCGTGAGGGCGTTCCCGTCGTACCGCTGTGTCCGTACGCCGCCGAGTGGGCCCTCCGCCACCCCGACGAGGCCCCCGCAGCCCCGGCCGAACTGGTGCGGGCCGCGCAGGAGCAGCTGAAGGCGAATCCCCGGCTCCGGTGACTCCCGCAGCGGCGTTAGCATCCCTGTCATGCTGGCGCTGCTGCACACCTCCCCGGTCCATGTCCCCGTCTTCGAGACCCTGCGGGACGAGGACCACCCGGGGCTCGCGCTGCGTCACCTCGTCCACGAGGAGCTACTGGCGAGGGCTCGCGAGGAAGGCCCCGCGGCGGTCGCCTCCGCGGTCGCCGCCGTGCTGGCCGGTGCCGTCGCCGAGGGTGCGACCGCGGTGCTGTGCACCTGCTCCACCATCGGCGGCGTCGCCGAGGCATGCGCCGCCGAACTGGGTGTACCGGTGCTGCGGGTCGACCGTCCGATGGCCGCGGCGGCGGCCGGGAAGCGTCGCGTCGTCGTGGCAGCGACCGTGCACAGCACCCTGGAGCCAACAGCCGCGCTGATCCGGGAAGAGGCCGCAGGCCGGCACGCCGACCTGCGCACGCTGCTGGTCGACGGCGCCTGGGAGCGCTTCGAGGCGGGCGACCGCGACGGCTTTCTGAACACGGTGGCCGCCGCCGTCGACGCGGTGCGCGAGGCGGATGTCATCGTTCTGGCCCAGGCCTCGATGGCGGACGCCGCCGACCGTACGAGGACGGCTGTCCCGGTCCTCTCCAGTCCTCGGCAAGGGCTGCGGGCGGCCGCCGAGGTGGTCTCGTCCGGATCATGACGCGTGGACCCGGCGCGCGTGGGCACGCGCAACGGGAGACATTGGGAACGCGACTCCGTACCTCTGGAGGTCTGGCATGACCCAGCCGCCCGTCCCCCCTTCGCCCGTCCCGACGCCGAGCCCGCCCGGGCCCGATCCTGGCCCGCTGCCGGGCCCGGTACCGACTCCCTCGCCCCCGCCGGGTCCTGCGCCGGACCCCATCCCGAGGCCGCCGGGCCCGAGCCCCGACCCCGTACCGGAGCCGGAGCCCGCGCCGGGACCGGCGGGCTGACCGCCCGCCGTTGACCCGCCCGGCGTAGCCGCGGATCAGTCGGTGCGCACCTCCGAGCGGTCACCGCCCCAGAGGGTGTGGAACGAACCCTCCCGGTCGGTTCGCCGGTAGGTGTGCGCGCCGAAGAAGTCGCGCTGCCCCTGGGTGAGCGCCGCCGGCAGCCGCTCGGCACGCAGGGCGTCGTAGTACGCGAGGGCCGCCGAGAAGCCCGGCGTCGGGACGCCCTGCCGGGCGGCCGACGCGATCACTTCGCGCCAGTCGTCCTGCGCCGCGCCGATCTCCTCGGCGAACTGCTTGTCCGACAGCAGGCTCGGCAGGTCGCGCTGTGCGTCGTACGCGCCGCGGATCCGGTCCAGGAACGCCGCCCGGATAATGCAGCCGGCCCGCCAGATCGCGGCGACCGTGCCGAGGTCGATGTCCCAGTCGTACGCGTCGCTGCCCGCCTGGATCTGGTGGAAGCCCTGGGTGTACGACACGATCTTGGATGCGTAGAGCGCCTGCTCGACCTGGTCGGCGAAACGCGCGGCCTCGGCCTCGCTCAGCGGCTCGGCCGTCGGGCCCGGCAGGGCGCGCGAGGCGTTGCGCAGCTCGGCCTGGCCCGACAGCGAGCGCGCGAAGACCGCCTCCGCGATACCGGAGACCGGCACACCCAGATCGAGCGCGATCTGCACGGTCCAGCGGCCCGTGCCCTTCTGCTCCGCCTGGTCGGCGACGATGTCGACAAAGGGCTTTCCGGTCGCCGCGTCCGTATGGGCCAGCACCTCGGCCGTGATTTCGATCAGATACGAGTCGAGCCGTCCGGTGTTCCAGGTGCGGAAGGTCTCGGCGATCTGCGCGGGGGAGTAGCCCGCGACCGCGCGCAGCAGGTGGTACGCCTCGGCGATCAGCTGCATATCGGCGTACTCGATGCCGTTGTGCACCATCTTCACGAAGTGACCGGCGCCGTCCGGGCCGATGTGCGCGACGGTGGGCGTGCCGTCGGGGGCCTTCGCGGCGATCTTCTGCAGCAGCGGAGCCAGGGAAGCGTACGACTCGGGGGACCCGCCCGGCATGATGCTCGGCCCGTGCAGCGCACCCTCCTCGCCGCCCGAGATGCCCGCGCCCACGAAGTGGATGCCGCGCTCCCGCAGCTCCTTCTCGCGGCGGATGGTGTCGGCGAAGTGGGCGTTGCCGCCGTCGATGATGACGTCGCCCTCCTCCAGCAGCGGCGCGAACTCCTGGATCACGGCGTCCGTCGGATCGCCCGCCTTGACCATGATGACCAGGCGGCGCGGGCGCTCCAGGGCCGCGACGAACTCCTCGGCCGACTCGGCGGGCACGAAGGTGCCCTCGTGACCGAACTCCTCGACCAGCGCCCGCGTCTTCGCCGCTGTCCGGTTGTGCACGGCCACCGTGAAGCCGTTGCGGGCGAAGTTACGGGCGAGGTTGCGGCCCATCACCGCGAGCCCCGTGACGCCGATCTGGGCTGTTCCACTCATACGTGTGCTCCTGGATGTCCGTCGGAAAATCCATCTCCGCCTCTGCACATACGTACGGGCGGAGCCAGCCATTCATTGATCCTCAAGCCCTCCGGATTGTTCCGCATTCCGGGTCGGCCACATCGCGCCCCGGCTCAAGTGTCCGCCCGCGGGCAGGGTTCGGACGCCGTCAGGGCGGAAAGCGGGCAGCGCCGTCCACCGCGTTTCCGGCCCGATGGTGCCCGACCAGCGCCGACGGCTTCGCTGAAACGGGCAGATTCGGGCACAGCGCATTCAGCGAAGAGCCTGGTCGAGCGGCCGTGCCTGCTTGTACAAACGACGCATGAGCCCGAACGGACGCGCGGCGCTCGCAGCACCAGCAGAAGCAGAAGCAAGGAAGTGTGCCGTGGACACCGAGGAACGCCGACGAGGAATTCTCGAGACGGCCCGGCGGGACGGGTCGGTCGACGTCAACCGGCTCTCCGACCAGTTCCGGGTGGCCAAGGAGACCATCAGGCGGGATCTGCACACCCTGGAGGAGCACGGCCTGGTCCGGCGTACGCACGGCGGGGCCTACCCCGTCGAGTCCGCCGGCTTCGAGACCACGCTCGCCGTGCGCACCACCCGTCATGTGCCGCAGAAGTCCCGGATCGCGGCGGCCGCAGCCGATCTGCTCGGTGACGCCGAGACGGTCTTCGTCGACGAGGGCTTCACCCCGCAGCTCGTCGCCGAAGCGCTGCCGCGGGACCGGCCACTGACCGTCGTCACCGCGTCCCTGGCGGTGGCGACCGTCCTCGCCGACGCCGAGAAGACCTCGGTGCTGCTGCTCGGCGGACGTGTCCGCGGCGGCACCATGGCCACGGTCGACCACTGGGCCACCCGGATGCTCGCCGACTTCGTCATCGATCTGGCGTACGTCGGCGCGAACGGCATCTCCCGTGAACACGGACTGACCACACCCGACCCCGCGGTCAGCGAGGTCAAGGCACAGGCCATGCGCAGCGCTCGCCGACGGGTCTTCGCCGGAATCCATACGAAGTTCGGCGCGGCGAGCTTCTGCCGCTTCGCCGACGTCGGCGACTTCGAGGCGATCGTCACCGACGTGGGCCTGCCCTCGGCCGAGGCGCAGCGCTACTCCCTCCTCGGCCCCCAGGTCATCCGCGTCTGACCCCGACGCGCCCTCGGTGCCCAACTGCCGTACCCCATAAGCGCATTGATACCCAGCAGCCCGGCCGAGGCAGGGCCGTCATGCCCTGAACCACCGATCACCGAGCCGCTACGACCGATCAGGAGAAATCATGCCCCTCCAGCGACGACCACGTGGAATCCGCCTGAGTGTGGGGGCGGGCACGGCCGCCATGGCCCTGCTCGCGGGGTGCAGCGGAGCAGGTGCCTCCTCCTCCGGCGGGGGCGAGGCGGTGAACGTACTCATGGTGAACAACCCGCAGATGGTCGAGCTGCAGAAGCTGACCGCGGACAACTTCACCAAGGAGACCGGCATCAAGGTCAACTTCACCGTGCTCCCGGAGAACGACGTTCGCGACAAGATCAGCCAGGACTTCTCCAACCAGGCGGGCCAGTACGACGTCGCGACCATCAGCAACTTCGAGGTGCCGTTCTACGCCAAGAACGGCTGGCTGCACGAGCTCGGCGAGTACGCGGCGAAGGACTCCGCCTTCGACCAGGAGGACATCCTCAAGCCGCTGCGGGATTCGCTCACCGCCAAGGACGGAAAGCTCTACGCCGAGCCTTTCTACGGCGAGTCGTCCTTCCTCATGTACCGCAAGGACGTCCTGGCGAGGAAGGGGCTGACGATGCCGGCGCAGCCCACCTGGCAGCAGGTGGCCGATCTCGCGGCCAAGGCGGACGGCGCCGAGAGCGGCATGAAGGGCATCTGTCTGCGCGGGCTCCCCGGCTGGGGCGAGGTCATCGCCCCGCTCACCACCGTCGTCAACACCATGGGCGGTACCTGGTTCACCAAGGACTGGCAGGCGAAGCTCACCTCCCCCGAGTTCAAGAAGGCCACCCAGTTCTACGTCGACCTCGTGCGCAAGCACGGTGAGGCGGGCGCGGCCCAGTCCGGGTACGCCGAGTGCCTCAACAACATGACCCAGGGCAAGACCGCGATGTGGTACGACGCCACGGCCGGAGCCGGTTCCCTGGAGGCTGCCGGTTCCCCGGTGAAGGGCAAGATCGGATACGTACCGGCGCCGGTGGAGAAGACCAAGAGCTCCGGCTGGCTCTACACCTGGGCCTGGGGCATGCAGAAGGCGTCCAAGAAGTCCGACATCGCCTGGAAGTTCATCTCCTGGGCGTCCAGCAAGAAGTACGAGGCACTGGTCGGCGGCAAGAGCGGCTGGGCCAATGTGCCCGCGGGCAAGCGGGCCTCCACCTACGCCAACCCGGAGTACCGCAAGGCCGCGGGTGCCTTCGCGGACATCACCGAGAAGGCCATCGCGAGCGCCAACCCGGAGAACCCCGGCACCCAGCCCCGCCCCGCGCCCGGAATCCAGTTCGTCGGCATCCCCGGGTTCACCGACCTGGGCACCAAGGTCTCGCAGGAGATCAGCGCGGCCATCGCCGGCCGCCAGTCCGTCGACCAGGCCCTGGCCGCCTCCCAGAAGCTGGCCGAGAAGGTCGGCAAGGAGCAGCAGTGAGTGCCTCCGTCACCACACAGCCGCTGAACCCTCAGGTCCGGTCGAAGCCGGCGCGGCAGCCGAAGGAGCGGAAGGGGGGCGTACGGGCCTGGGCCACCCGGGCCCCGCTCCTGCCGGCCCTCGTCTTCCTGATCGCGGTCACCCAACTGCCGTTCGTGGCAACGCTGGTGATCTCGCTCTTCGACTGGAACTCCCTCAACCCCGACGCGCGCAGCTTCGCCGGACTGTCCAACTACACCTCCGTGGTCACCGACCCCGAGCTGCGCGACTCGGTCTTCACCACCGTCCTGCTCACCGCGAGCGTCGTCGTCGCCACCGTGGTGCTCGGACTGCTCCTCGCCCTGCTCCTCGACCGCTCCTTCTTCGGCCGCGGCATGGTGCGCACCCTGCTCATCACGCCGTTCCTGATCGTGCCCGTCTCCGCGGCGCTGCTGTGGAAGCACGCGCTCTACAACCCGGAGTACGGACTGCTCAACGGGGCACTGACCTGGATCGGCGAGCTGTTCGGCGACACGTCCCCGGCCCAGCCCGACTGGATATCCGGCATGCCGCTCATCGCCGTCGAAGCGGCGCTCGTCTGGCAGTGGACGCCGTTCATGATGCTGATCCTGCTCGCGGGACTGCAGAGCAGGCCCGCCGAGATGATGGAGGCGGCGCGCCTCGACGGAGCGAGCGCCTGGCAGACCTTCCGCTATCTGACCCTGCCGCATCTGCGCCGCTACCTCGAACTGGGCGTCCTGCTCGGCTCGGTGTACATCGTGCAGAACTTCGACGCGGTGTTCACGATCACCTCCGGAGGACTCGGCACCGCCAACCTCCCGTACACGATTTACCAGACCTTCTACCAAGCCCACGAGTACGGACTGGCGTCCGCCGCGGGAGTCGTCGTGGTGATCGGCACGATGATCATCGCGACATTCGCGCTCCGGGTGGTCTCGTCCCTCTTCCGTGAGGAGGGGAACCGCGCATGACCGCCACCACGGCCGCCCCGGCTGCTTCGACACTGCTGCCACCCGCCGCCCGCAGGGCCAGGCGCCGCACCGCAGCGCTCGGCCTGCTGGCCTGGGTGGCGGGCATCGGGTTCTGTCTGCCGGCCGCATGGATGCTGCTGACCTCACTGCACTCGGAGGCGGACGCGGCGACCAATCCGCCCTCGCTCGGCGCGCCCTTGACCCTCGCCGGCTACCGGGAGTTCTTCGGCGCGGGCGGCGGCCCCAGCCCGTGGCCGTCCCTGATCAACTCCCTGACCGCGTCTGCCTTCTCCACGCTGCTGGTGCTCGTCCTCGCCCTCCCGGCGGCGTACGCACTCTCCATCCGGCGCGTACGCAAGTGGACGGACGTGATGTTCTTCTTCCTGTCCACCAAGATGCTCCCGGTCGTCGCCGGTCTGCTGCCCGTCTACCTCTTCGCGAAGAACGCCGGGATGCTGGACAACATCTGGCTCCTCGTCATTCTCTACACCTCGATGAATCTGCCGATCGCGGTCTGGATGATGCAGTCCTTCCTCGCGGACGTACCCGTCTCCATCATCGAAGCCGCGCAGGTCGACGGCGCCCGGCTGCCGACCGTGCTGGCCCGGGTCGTAGCGCCGGTGGCCGCTCCCGGGATCGCGGCAACCGCCCTGATCTGCTTCATCTTCAGCTGGAACGAGCTGCTCTTCGCCCGCGTGCTCACCGGCGTGGTCGCCCAGACCGCGCCCGTCTATCTGACCGGATTCGTCACCAGTCAGGGCCTGTTCCTCGCCCAGCTGTGCGCCGCGTCCGTCGTTGTGTCCCTGCCGGTGCTCGCCGCCGGTTACGCCGCCCAGGACAAGCTCGTCCAGGGCCTTTCCCTTGGAGCTGTTAAATGAGGGCAGCGATCGTCGAAGGCCCCGGCAAGGTCTCCGTCACGACGGTTCCCGACCCCACCCCGGGACCGCGGGAGGTCGTCGTCTCGGTGGCCTCGTGCGGTCTGTGCGGCACTGATCTGCACATTCTGCAGGGCGAGTTCGCGCCCACGCTGCCGATCCTGCCCGGCCATGAGTTCGCCGGTGAGATCGTGGGCATCGGGAGGGATGTCACCGAACTGGCCGTCGGCGACAAGGTCGCGGTCGACCCGTCCCTGCACTGTCACGAATGCCGCTACTGCCGGGCGGGACGCGGCAACCTCTGCGACCGGTGGGCGGCCATCGGCGTCACCGTGCCCGGCGGTGCGGCCGAGTTCGCCGTCGCCCCCGTCGCGAACTGCGTACGCCTGCCGGATCACATCGACGTCAGGGACGCGGCGCTGATCGAGCCGCTGTCCTGCGCGGTCCGCGGATACGACGTGCTCAACAGCAGCACCCTCGGCGCCAAGGTGCTGATCTACGGCTCGGGGACCATGGGCCTGATGATGCTGGAGCTCGCCAAACGCACAGGCGCCGCGGGCGTGGACATCCTCGACGTCAATCCGGACCGCCTCGCGACGGCCTCGCTCCTCGGCTGTTCCCGCTCGGCAGCCACCGCCGAGGAGCTGGAGCAGCCGGGCGGCTGGGACTTCGTCATCGACGCGACCGGCAATGCGGGGGCCATCCAGGACGGCCTCGGACGGGTCGCCAAGGGAGGCACCTTCCTGCAGTTCGGGGTCGCCGACTACGCGACGACCGCGGTGATCGAGCCGTACCGGATCTACAACCAGGAGATCACCATCACCGGCTCCATGGCGGTGCTGCACAGCTATGAGCGGGCCGCCGCGCTCTTCGCGACCGGGGTGCTCGACCCGTCCGTCTTCATCAGCGACCGGCTGCCGCTGGACCAGTACCCCGAAGCCATCGACCGGTTCAAGGCGGGCATCGGCCGCAAGATCGTGGTGGAGCCGTGAGCGACGGGCCCGACGGAGTCCTGGTACTGGGCGAAGCGCTCGTCGATCTCGTCCCCGTGCCGAGCGAGCCGGACGTCAGGCGCGCGCAGCCCGGCGGCGCACCCGCCAATGTGGCGGTCGGCCTCGCGCGCCTCGGCATGCCCGTCGCCTTCGCCGGAGCGCTCGGCGGTGACGGCTTCGCGCGGAGCATCGAACGGCGGTTGGCGGACGCCGGCGTGGACCTCACCCGCTGCGCCCGCTCCGACCTCCCCACGGCACTGGCGGTCGCCGATCCGGGGGAGACGGGGACCGGCTACCACTTCCACCTCCAGTCCACCGCGACCTTCCGGTTCCCGGACCGGGCGGCCGACGTCGGGCGCTTCGGCGCGGTGTACGTGGGAGGCCTGGCCGCGGTCGTCGAACCGGCGGCGCAGGCCGTCGCCTCGACCGCGCAGGCGGCCGCCCGGCACTCGCTGGTGGTGGTGGACCCCAATGTGCGCGAGGACCGTACGATCGATCCCCGCCGGAGCCTGGGGCTGCTCCGTGATCTGTGCGCGCTGGCCCATGTGGTGAAGGCGAGCGACGAGGACCTGCTGCGGCTGTGGCCGGACAGGGATCCGGACGAGAGCTGCCGCAGGCTTGCCGGGGAGGGGCGCCTGGTGGTGATGACACGCGGCTCCCGCGGCGCCGCCGCCTACACCCCGGCCGGTCCGCCCGTCTGCGTACCGGCCGTCCCGGTCGATGTGGTCAACACCATCGGCGCCGGGGACGCCTTCATGGCGGGCGTCCTCGCCTGGCTCGGCACCAGGGCCGGCTGGGATCGCACGCTGAGCCCGGACCGTGCGGTGGGCATGCTGGAGTTCGCGGCACAGGTGGCGGCTTCGGTCGTCACCCAGACGGGAACCGAGCCGACGGCCCCCGCCCACGCGTGACCACTCACCCCGCCGGATCCCCTTCCGGCGGGGCGAGCCGCTCCCGGTCTCGCCGATGCGTCCGTGTACGGGGGCGGCCGCGTTCAGGCCGCTGCGGCCACGAGCTCCTTGGTCGTCACCACCGTCGCGAAGCCTCCGCCGTGCAGTGACACGGCCGACGCCTGCGCCAGTTCGTCCGCGGTCCGCCGCCAGCCGAACGGCCCCTCAAGATCGAACGTGTACGTCGCGTCCAGCGCGAAGAGCACCTCGTACCCAAGGTTTCCACCCATCCGTGCCGTCGTCTCCGCGCACATATTGGTCTGGATCCCGGCCACCACGAACTGCGAGATGCCCTCAGCCCTGAACCACGCGTCCAGGTCCGGCGTCCCGTAGAAGGCCGAATTCACGGTCTTCGTCACAAACAGCTCCGCCGCGGCCCCCTTTCCGCGCCGCTGCTCGACGTACTCCTTGAAGCCGTTCCCCTCGTGTCCCTGCCGCAGCGGCGAGTCCGGCTTCGACGAGTCGTGCCGGACGAAGACGACCGGCCGCCCCGTGGCCTGCCATACGTCGATGAGCGAGGCGATGTTCTCGTCAGCCTCCGGGTTGTTCCGCCGACCCCAGAAGTCCAGCTCATCGAAGCCCTTCTGTACGTCCACCACGACCAGTGCTGCGCTCTCTGCAATCTTCATGTCCACGATCCTGCCGCCCCGGTCCACTCGGCCCCAGAGGTGCACAAGTCAGCGATCGATGGTTTACTGCCACGGTGTCCGCCGACCCCGTCCCGTACCGTGTCGCCCTCGTCAGCTTCCCGGGCGTACGAGCCTTCGACGTCTCGGTCATCACCGAGGTCTGGGGCACGGATCGCACCGACCGCGGCGTCCCCGCCTTCGACCTGCGCCGCGTCGCCGCCGACACCACGCCCGTCCGCATGCGCGGGGGTCTCAGCCTCACCCCCGACCGCACCCTCGCCTGGCTGGCTCGTGCTGATCTGATCCTGGTCCCCGGCCTGGACGACCATCTCACCCGCGCCCCGGAACCAGTACTCGAGGCCCTGCGCCGCGCACACGTCCGCGGCACCACCATCGCCGCCCTGTGCGGCGGCGCCTTCACACTCGCCCAGGCCGGGCTCCTCGATGGCCGCCGCGCGGTTACACACTGGAACCTCGTCGATCTGCTCCGCGCCCATCACCCTCGCGTCACCGTCGAATCCGACGCGCTCTTCATCGAGGACGGCAGCATCTGGACCGCCGCCGGTACGGCCGCCGGCATCGACCTGTGCCTGCACTTGGTCCGCACGGCTCACGGCGCCGAGGCGGCCGCGACGATCGCCCGCTCGATGGTCACGGCCCCCTTCCGTACCGGGACCCAGGCCCAGTTCATCGAACACCCCACCCCGCGCACCGACCGCGACGCCGACGCCCTCGCATCCGTGCGCGAATACGCCCTCCATCACCTCCACGAACCGCTTGGCGTCGCCGACCTCGCCGCCCACGCGGGCATGTCGGCACGTTCCTTCGCCCGCCACTTCGCCGCGGCCACCGGCGCGACGCCCCTGCGCTGGCTCCTGGACCAGCGCATCGCCGCCGCCCAGAAGCTCCTCGAACACACCGACCTGCCCATGCCCGAGGTCGCCCGCCGTACGGGTTTCGGCAGCGAGATCACGATGCGCCAGCACTTCGCCGCGCGCCTCGCCACCAGCCCGCGCGCCTGCCGCGCCTCCTTCGCCTCCCACGCGTCGCGCGGACCGGGCACCGAACCCCCGGCGTCGGCCCACGCCTGACGGCTCGCCGCGCCGGTTCGTCCTTCCGTGGACGGGGCAGCCGGGCACGTTTCAGCGCAGGGCCGCGGGGACGCGGGTGCGCAGGGTCTCGTTCTCGATGGTGTCGGCGTAACGCCAGGCTGCGGCGGCTGCTCGACGTAGGGGAAGCCGCGCCCCCCGCGGACGTCTCCGCCGCCTTGGACCTCCCCGAGGGCGGTACGGCGCTGCTGCGTCGCCAGGTGCTCATGCTCGACGACGAGCCGGCGGAACTGGTCACGTCCTACTACCCGCTGGACATCGCCCGGGGTACGGCGATGATGGAGCGCCGCAAGATCAAGGGCGGCACGCCGACGCTCCTCGCCGAATTGGGGTACCCGCCTCGGCTGAGCGTGGACAGGATCTCCGCGCGAGTGCCTACGCAGCAGCAGTCCAGGTCACTGCAACTTCCCAGCGATCTGCCGGTCCTTCGGACCCTGCGCGTGGTTTACAGCGACCACGATCGCCCCATCGAAGCCACCGTCATGGTCAAGGCAGGTCATCTCTACGAGCTTCAGTACGAGTTCACCCCGGAGTGACAGGCCAACCGTTGGGAGCATCCGCGCCAGACCTGGCCGCCTCCCGCCCGTGGCCCCTCACCAGGGCGCGACACCCTCTTCCGTGATGAAGGCCCGGTCGGGCAGCTCATCGGGGGCTGCGGTGGCGAAGCGCACAACGGTCCGTGCGCCGTCGCGAACTGTCTTCGTACCCGCGAAGTTGTTCATGTCCGTCGCGACGTATCCGGGAGAGACCGAGCAGACGGTGACGCCCGATTCCCTCAGCTGGTCGGCGAGGAGCACTGAGGTCATGTTCAGGGCCACCTTGGACGCACAGTACGGAATGAGGTCCGCTCGTCCCGCCGGTCCGCTTCCCGTGGTCCGTGCGAAGGTGGCCAGCGCGCTGGTCACATTCACCACCCGGCCCCCAGCGGTGCGCAGCGCGGGCAGCAACGCCTGCGTGAGCGCGAACGCTCCGACGAAGTTCGTCTCGAGCGTGCTCCTCAGCGTCTCGACGGAAATCTCGTCGAGGGGCAGGCGTTCCCCCCGGACCACTCCGCTCACTCCTGCGTTGTTGACGAGGATGTCGAGACGGCCGAAAGATCCGTCGACGAGCTCGGCGACCGACCGGATCGTTTTCTCCTCGGTCACATCCAGCCGTGCGAATCGGATGTCACCGCCCTCGGCCGCGAGTTCGGCCGCAGCGGCGCTGCCCAGCTCGTCGTTCCGGGCGGTGAGCAGAACGCTCATCCCCAGCGCCGCGAGTTGTCGGCTGATCTCCTTGCCGAGCCCCTTGTTGGCGCCGGTCACCAGTGCCGTACGCCGTGGGGTGGCTTCGTGCCGCTCGGAGTCCATCATCCTCGGCTCCGTTCCTCAGCGGCGGGCGACGCCGTCCCGGGCCTGGCGGCGGGGGCGGCCTGCGCTTGCGGCGGCGGGGTGACACGCAGCCAGAACAGGCTGATGAGCAGTGCGACGCCGGCGACGACGGTGGAGAAGGCGAAGACGCCCACATACGCGTCGAGGTTCGTGCCGCCGCCGTCCTCGGTGCGCTGCTGCACGATCACCGCCAGTGCGGCGATGCCCAGCGCGCCACCGAATTGCCGTGCGGTGGTGTTCATACCGCTTGCCGCGGCGAACCGGGTGGGCGGAGCGCTCAGCGCCGCCGCAGCCGAGGTCCCCATTGTGGCCGCCCCCATGCCGATGCCGACCAGGCATCCCGCGGGCAGCCAGAAGGTCAGGAACGAGGGGGTGTCGGTGAGCCCGAAGACCATCCAGAGACCGCACGCCAGGAAGGCCAGCAACCCGGACAGCGTGGCGCCTCGGGGTCCGCCCAGTCGCGGGGCCAGCCGGCTCATGGCCAGCGCGGCGACGGACGCCGCGACCGCGCCCGGTGTCATGGCAAAGCCCGCCTTGAGCTCGGAGTAGTGCCAGGAGCCGGTCAGGTAGAGCACGCTGACGAGCAGCCACGGGTATTGCGCCATGCCGTACAGGAGCGACACCACGTTCGTGACGGCGAAGGAGCGATTGCCCAGCAGAGACGTCTCGAGGGCAGGCGCCGGATGCTTCCTGGAGCGCAGCACGGCGACGACCGCACCGGCGGCTCCGCCCAGCAGGCAGGCCAGTGTCCTGCCGTCCCACCAGCCCCAGGTGCCGCCCTCCGTGACTCCCACGGTCATTGCACCGACCGCGAGAGCGACCAGAAGGGTGCCCAGCGGGTCCGGAATCTGCCTCTTGTCCGAGCCGGCGGGGCGGGGCAGCAGCCGTACGGCCGCGATAATCAGCAGGAGACCGAAGGGGAGGTTGACGTAGAACACAGAGCGCCAGCCGAACAGGTCGACCAGCACCCCGCCGACGCTGGGGCCGACCGCCGCGGCGAACGCCGAGGCCGCGCTCCACAAGCCGATCGACTTCACCCGTTGGTCTGCCGGCCCGTCGAGCAGCAGGATCGCCAGCGATGCCGGGATCATCGCGGCGGCGCCCACCCCCTGCAGCCCGCGGGTCGCGATGAGTACAGGGAGGTTGGGCGCAACACCGCACAGCAGCGAGGCCACGGTGAAGATCCCGATGCCGAGAAGGAAGAGACGTCTCCGGCCCAGTACGTCCGCCAGCCGCCCGGCCGGCACCAGGAGCGCCGCGAACATCACCGCGTAGGCGCTGATGACCCAGGAGAGATTGGGTAAGGAGGCGGTGGGGAAGTCCTTGGACAGATCCGGCACCGCCAGGTTGGTGACCGTGGAGTCGAGCATCGCGAGGAAGGTGCCCCCTGACGCCGTCAGAGTCACCGCGAGGTATCCCCGCCGCTTGCGGGCCGGTTCGGATGTCGTCACTACTCAGCACTCCCGAAAAAACTGGATGCGGAAAGGCCGGATCCGGCCTTCAGATATGTAGGTTGCGCACCGTCAGACGTCGGCGCCGCCCAGCGTGATCACCTTCTCGACCTGCTCGATCCTGGTGCGGTCGAGATCGCTTGCGATCTTCTCGTCCTGCTCCATGAGGGAGTCGAGATCGTGATGCTCGTAGCCGATGATTCCCATCTCACCGAACGCATGCTTCATCTTCCGTCCGAAGAGGCCGATGTCCTTGAGTGTCGGCACAATGCGGGAGAAGAGATGGCTGCGGAAGGCACGGAAGTGCTCGGAGTTGCGCATGAACTCGATGCACTCGTCCGCATCGATGTCGAGATTGTGCCAGACCTCTTCGCCGACGAACCGCTCCTGCATCTGGTAGCACGCCTCGATGCAGAACTCTTCACGCTCGTCCCGTTCCGCCTGGGTGAGTTCGGGGTAGTACTCGCGAAGCGCGAGCCGGCCGAATGCCACATGCCGGGCCTCGTCCTGCATCACGTAGGTATTGAGTGCCTGGGCGAGCGGCTCCGTGGCGTTGTCCCGGATCAGCCCGAACGCGGCCAGTGCCAGCCCTTCGATGAGAACCTGCATGCCCAGGTATGTCATGTCCCAGCGGGAGTCGGATACGACGTCATTGAGGATGGACTTGAGGCTGGGATTGATCGGGTATGCCAGCCCCAGTTTCTCTCTGAGGTAGCGCGAATAGACCTCGACGTGCCGGGCCTCGTCCATCACCTGAGTTGCCGCATAGAACTTGGAATCAAGATCGGGCACAGTATGAACGATCTTCGAAGAGCAGATTAGTGCACCCTGCTCACCGTGCAGGAATTGCGAGAACTGCCAAGAAGCGAGGTGATGGCGAATAACGCCCTTGTCCTTCTGGCTGAGCTTGTCCCATACTCGGGATCCATAGATGGCAATTGTCTGTTCCGGCACGCCCATGGGGTTGCTGATGTCGATGTCGATCGACCAGTCAATCCGCTCGGCCGCATCCCACTGTTTCTGCTTGCCCTTCTCGTACAGACTGAGCAGCCGGTCGCGGCCCTCGTCGTACTCCCAGTCGAACACCGTCGTTCCCCCACCGGGAACTTGCCACCGTGTCTGTTCGACCGGGAGTGCATAGATTCGTGTGCTCACGCGCGTTCCTCCAAACAGCGACAGCCCGCGCACTCGGACAGAGCAGGTGCACGGGTCAGAGGAAGTACGCGCCAAGTCTGGTCCACTCAAGGCTCACTAGGCACTGGGGATAACCCTGGGCAGGGACAGGGGTCGATCAGTCTCGCCCGTGCCTGCTTGTCGGCCCAAACCCCCCGGATCCGGATACCGGCAACCCGGCCGGGCCGGCGGCGCCCCACCGCCGCCGCGTCACGGTGCAAAACAAGACACCCACAATTGATCTCCCCTTGTGGCCACCGCGAATCAGCCATTATTTTCAGCAAGTTCAGGTCAAACTCCTCGCCCATGCCGTGCCCCGCGGGGCTCACCCCGCGCGCGATTCGAACACTCCCTGCCTACGAACTCATGTCGAAGACGGCGGTCGGCATGCAGATTGCAGGGGTAATGGCAATATGCACGTCACATCGAGCACCTGTGCGGTCACCCGCCCTGCTGCTAATGTGCGAAGCGTAGTGTGCGAAGCACGGGGGAGCGGTCCGCACCAACGCGGATGTGCGCCCTACTGCCACGACGGGGGGGCGATGGCACGTACCGGCCGTAATCTACGTCAGTTAGCTATTTCACCCGATTCGGAAATGTGGGATACAGCAGAATCTGCAACCACTCCCGCACAAACAGAGACTCTCGCCGGACGGCGAGATGTCTTGAGTGCGCTGAGTGGCGCCCTCCGTCAGGTAGGGGCGCGGCAGCCAGTTGCCCGGCTTGTCAAAATAACGGGAGACCCAGGCATTGGCAAGACTGCGGTACTGGGCAAGTTCGCCGGCATCGCCCGTTCCGGAAACTCCCATGTATTCACCGGCAGGGTCAATCGACATGATGATGACGCACCATTCGGTCTGATCTCGGACGCGTTCGACGACCAGCATGATCTCGTGCGCGCAGCAGTGGAGGGGCTTCCCCCCTGGCAGCGCGAGGATTTGAACACGGTGCTCCGGCTGACCATGGACTTCGACCGAGAACGTGCGGCGGACGCTGTGAAGTCCATGGCACAGACCGGCTTCCGCGCCGTACGCGAATTTCTGGAACAGCTGTCCGTGCCCAGGCTGGTTCTTGTCCTTGACGACTATCACGTCGCCGATCCAGCCTCCGTTGAACTCCTGGCGAGTCTGTTGCGCAGGCCACCGCGGGCTCCTGTGCTGTTCGCGCTCGCCTATCGGAATCGGCAGGCAACCCCATCGCTGCAGGCGGCCCTCCGCGGCCGGTCCGAGCAGGTGATCGTCGAGCACATACACCTGGAACCGCTTCTGGAAGAGGAAGTGGGCGAGATGCTGGCCGGTGAGGCCACCGCGTTCAACCGCCGGCACCTGTACCGGGAGAGTGGTGGAAACCCGGGATATCTGAAGGCGCTCATCTCCGAACAGCCGGTCTTCACCGCACGTGACGATCTGTCCCGGCTGAACCAGACCCCACGCTTTGGCAACTACGCCCGGTACACCGAGGAACTGGCCCCCCTGCGACCGGAGATGAGGGAGGTGGCGGATGCCGCCGCGGTCGTCGGCCACGAGTTCGAAGCCGGGCTGCTCACTCAGATGCTGGGCCGGAACGAGACCGCGGTGCTGGGCACGATCGGCGAGTTGATCCGGCGAGATCTGGTCCACCCGGTGGTACCCGGCCAGTACTTCGCCTTCCGTCACCCGGTGGTCCACCGGGCCGTATACAACCACAGCGAACTGAGCTGGCGCGTGGACATGCACCTCCGTGCCGACGAAGCTCTGTGTACGCGTGGCGCCCCAGCCGTCGAGCGCGCCCCGCATGTGGAGCAATGGATCAAGCATGGCGATCTCCCCGCCGTCGAAGTGCTCGACGAAGCGGCCCGCACCGTGGCCTCCACCGACCCCGGTAGGGCATCGGCCTGGCTCACCACCGCACTGCGCGCCCTCCCGCAGCAGCCCCGCTTCGAGGGCCGGCGGGCCAGGATGATGACCCAGCCCGCAGAGGCGCGAGGGGCGATGGGCCAGCTGCAGGAGTGCCGCGATCTGATGCATGAGGCGCTGAGTATCCTGCCCAGGGAGCCGGCACCCCAGCACGCCGAAGCCGTGGCCTTCGCCGCGATGGTGCAACGGCTGCTCGGACGCCGCGAGGAGACGGACGCCATGCTGCGCCTGGAGCTCGATGCTCTCGGCAGCGAGGACGCCCTGGTCCGCGCATCTCTCAAGTTCGAAATAGCCGCCGGACAGCTGCACAGCGGCGACCCGTTGGGCTGTTATCAGTGGGCTCAAGAGGCGCTGACCGTGGTGGAGCGGCACGGGCACCGCCCCCTGCAGGCGTCCTGCCTCGGCCTCATGGCCATGGCGAACACCGCCAACGGGCGGACAGGACTCGCTCATGAGCTGCTCGGACAGGCAACCACGATCCTGGACGGGATGCTGGACAGCGAGCTCGCGCAGAGCCTGGACGCAGTGATGTGGATCGGCTGGAGCGAGGTGCTGCTCGAACGCTGGGACGAAGCACTCCGGCACTTCGACAAGGGGGTCAGCTTCGCCACGCGCAGCGGTTACCGGCTGTTCATGCCGCACCTGCTGGCCGGCAAGGCGTTCGTACTCCGCGACCGGGGCAAACTCACCGAGGCACAGATCGCCGTCGAGCACGCGGTCTACCTCGCCGAGCGCACGGACAGCCCGGAAGAACTCGTCAACGCCTACGCGGTGCAGGGATACGTGGACATCGCTCTCGGCAATCTCGACGGCGCGCTGCAGAACTCCTTCGCTGCCACGCTGCAGCCCCGGCACTCGGCCAGCAGCTGGAAGGAAGCACTCGCCCTGCGGATTCTGGCTGAAGCCAGGTTGCTCAACGGCGACCCCGAGGGATGTCTGGCTCTGGTTACCGACGCGGGCGGTGCCGACCTGCCGACCGCCGACGCCGGTTCTCGGGTCGCCTGGTACGAGTTGCTTGTCCGGGCGGAGCTCGCCGCGGGCCGGCCGGGGCGGGCGGCGGACTGGGCGCAGCGGGCCATGCACGCGGCGAACCTCCTCGAGCAGCCCGGCCGTATAGCTCTGGCAACTCTGGCCGAAGCGCAGGTGCTGCTTCGTCAGAACCCGGATGCGGCCCTGGCTCCCGCACAGCATGCCGCGGCGGGGCTGGAGGAGGCGGGCCGGGCGATCGACGCACTGCGCGCTCGCGTGGCCGTGGGCCTCGCGTTGTGGCAAGAGGGCCGATTCGACGACGCGGCACAGGAGTTGAAGGCGACCCAGCTGGCCTGCGAGCAGCTGGGAGCCACCGCTCTGGCGCGAGCGGCGCGCGTCGAGCGCCGCAGGCTGGCCGCCCGCGCTCCACACGCCAGGAGCACCGATTCGGAAAGCAGCGTTATCGCTCTGACCGGCCGGGAGCAGCAGATTGCCGCGCTCGTGAGCGACGGGCTGACCAACCGGCTGATCGCCAAGAAGCTGCATATCGCGGAGAAGACCGTGGAGATGCATCTGTCCAATGTCTTCGCCAAACTCGGTGTGTCGAACAGGGCAGCCGTCGCCGCGACAGTGACCCGCGAGGGCCCGGACTCCCTGCCCGACTCCGTCTCAGGGCACTGACGCGACGGGGTCCAGAGGGACGGACCTGCTTGCCGGTCCGTCCTGCCCGAGGTGTTCGGCCGACAGGCCGCACCTCAGGCAGGACGGGTCGTCCGCGCCTGTGGCCGGGCCGTCCTTCCCGTCGGGCACACCCATGCCCGGACCCAGTGGAATCCCGGCAGAGATCCCGATGAGCGTCCGCAACTGTGCGTTCAGACCCTCCCGTGCGTGCGCCATGTGAACAGCAACTCCTGTCCTGTCAGTCCTGTCAGAGTGGAATATTGCTGTGCTTCTTCGGCAGCGGCGCGACCCGCTTGTTCCGCAGGGCGCGCAGCGCCCTGATCACGGAAATCCGCGTCTCGGACGGCGCGATGATGTCATCGACGCAGCCGCGTTCGGCCGCGGCATAGGGGCTGGTCAGCGTCTCCTCGTACTGTTCGGTAAGGGACCGCTCCAGCGTCACGGGGTCCTCGGCCGCGGCGAGATCGCGGTGGAACAGCAGGTCGATGCCGCCGCGTGCGCCCATCACGCCAATCTCCGCAGTGGGCCAGGCGAAGCAGATGTCCGCGCCCAGCTCCTTCGAGCCCATCACCGCGTACCCGCCGCCGAACGCCCTGCGGGTGATGACGGTGATCTTGGGCACGGTGGATTCGATGTAGGCGAACCCGAGTTTGGCGCCACGGCGGATGATCCCCCCGTACTCCTGGACCGTGCCCGGCAGGAAGCCGGGAACATCGACCAGGGTCAGGATCGGAATGCCGAACGCATCGCAGAACCGGACGAACCGAGCGGCCTTCTCCGCGGCGTCGATGTCCAGCGAGCCGGCCAGGTGCATGGGCTGGTTGGCCACCACGCCGATGGTGTGCCCTTCCATCCTGGCGAACCCGCACAGAATGTTCTGCGCAAACTGCGGGTGCACTTCGAGCAGGTCCGCGTCGTCCACGAGCCGTTCGATCACCTGGTGCATGTCGTACGGCTGCTCGGAGACGTCCGGGATCACCGAGTCCAGTTCAAGGTCCCGGGCCGTGCCCGCCGGATCGACACGTGTGGGGTAACTCGGCGGCTCAGCAAGGTTGTTGCTCGGGAAATACGACAACAGGTCCTTGACGTACGCGAGCGCGTCCTCCTCGTCGGCCGCCATGTAGTGCGCGTTGCCCGTCCGCCGCGCATGAACGCTCGCCCCGCCGAGCTCTTCCAGGCCCACCGTCTCACCGGTCACCGAGCGGATCACGTCGGGACCGGTCACGAACATGTGTGAGGTCCGGTTGACCATGACGATGAAGTCCGTCGCGGCCGGGGTGTACACCGCGCCGCCGGCGCACACGCCCATGATGACCGAGATCTGCGGGATCATTCCCGACGCGGTGACCACCCTCCTGGCCACCTGGCCGTACGCGGAGAGGGCCAGCACGCCCTCTTGGAGCCGCGCGCCGCTGGAGTCGTTCATACCGATCACCGGGCAGCCGATCTGCATGGCGATGTCGAGGAGCTTGCCCACCTTCTCCCCGAACACCTCGCCGACGCTGCCGTTGAAGGAGGTCGCGTCCTGGGCGTACACGCACACCTGACGGCCGTCGACGGTTCCCAGGCCAGTGATCACGCCGTCGCCCATCGGGCGTCGGCTGTCGATGCCGAAGTTGGTCGAGCGATGGCGGGCCAGCGGGTCGGTCTCCATGAAGGAGCCGTCGTCCAGGAGCAGTTCGATGCGCTCGCGCGCGGTGAGCTTTCCCAGTACGTGCTGCCGCCGCGCTGCCCGCGGCGATCCCGGCTCGCGTGCCAGCTGCTGCCGTTCCCTGAACTTCTCGATGCGCTCTGCGGTGGTGTGCCGTACGGCACGTGCCGGCTGGGGTGTGGACTCGGGCCGCGCGGTCATCTGGTTGCCCCCGCCATGGCCTCGCTCGAGCCACCGAACGCCATGGCGAATTCGGTCACTTGCCGGCCGACCGTCAGCAGCTGCGTCTCGAATCGGCGGCCGGTCTCGATGTCGCTTGAGGTCAGAGGATGTTCGGTCGTGTTCAGCGTGACGCCCAACGGGGTCGGCCAGCCGCGCAGCGCGTGCACGATGGACCGCAGCGCGCACAGGGTGGTCCCTGCGGACTGCCACCCGGCGGCGGTGACCACACAGCCGACTGCACGCCCGTCCAGATAGGGCCGGGGGTCGTCACTGAGATCCTCCAGATAGTCCAGCGCGTTCTTGACCAGCCCCGAGACGCCGCCGTGATAGCTGGGGCTGGCCAGCAGCACGCCGTCCGCGCGGGCGAGTGCGTCGAGCAGTTCGAGGGCGGTCTCGCTGCGCTCCGTATGCTGCGGCTGGAAGAGCGGCAGCACGCCCAGAGATCCGGCATCGAAGAGACGGGTCCGGGCACCGGCCTCCGCCGCGCCCCGCAGCGCCATTGCCAGCGCCTTGTCCGTCGTCGATCCAGGTCGTCCCGTGCCGCCGATGCCGACGACCAATGGCTTCAACTCGCTCGGCCACATGGCCAAGTCAATCGTCTCCCTTCCCGGCCGTGGCCGGCGGTTCAGCCGACGCGCACGCTGCGTGGGCGCAGATCCGTCCACACCTCTTCGATGTGAGCGAGGCACTCCTCCTTGCTGCCGGAGAACCCCTCTGCGTGCCAGCCGTCCGGCATCGGCAGCGACACGTCCCAGATCGAGTACTGCTCTTCCTCGTTGAGCACTACTGCATAGCTGCCGGCTGCTTCCGGAGTGCTGCCGTGGTCCGCCATGAGTTGCCTCTCCCCCCGCTACTTGCGGGTGTCCTTGATGATGGTGCCGCCCTTCATCACAAGGACGACGCGGTCGGGGTTGTCGAAGAGTTCGGGCTCGGCGAGCGGATCGAAGTCCACCGCGACGAGATCGGCGTACTTGCCCGCCTCGATCGAGCCGATCCTGTCCGCGACGCGCATGATGGAGGCGTTCACCGAGGTGGCCGACATGATCGCCTCCCGCGCACCGAGGATCTTGGCTTTGAGCGCGATTTCCAGGCCCCGCCGGTTCTGGTTCGGCCCGATGAGGTCGGAGCCGGAGCCGACGGGGACGCCGGCCTCCCGGGCGGCCAGCAGCCCGTCGGTCATGCCCTGCATCGTGTCGCCGACGCGTTCGCGGATCTGCGGCGGCAGTCCGTGCTGTTCGAAGTTCTCCGTGAGGACCTGCGCGATGGACAGGGTCGGCACGAGGCTGACGTTGCCGGCCGCCATCATCGCGGCGGTTTCCTCGTCGATCCCGGTTCCGTGCTCGACGCACTCCACGCCCGCCTTCACGGCGTTGTGGATGCCCGCGACGTTGTGCGCGTGGACTGTGACGTAGGTGTGCCGGGCCCGTGCCTCGGTCACCGCCGTGGCGATCTCCTCGATGGTGAACTGGGTGTCGTCCAGCGAGTCGGCGATGGACACCACCCCGCCGGTGACTGCCATCTTGAGGAAGCTCGCGCCCTGCCTGAAACACTCACGAGCGGCCTTGCGCACCTCGTCACTGCCGTCGGAGATACGGCCCACGGCGGTCAGCCCGCGCACCCGGAAATGAAACGTCTCATCCGGCGGCAGGAACGGCGAACCGAGGTGCCCGTGTCCACCGCACTGCACCAGGGGGGACGCGGACGCCCAGATCCTGGGCCCGGGCACGAGCCCACGGCCCACGGTGCGCAGCACTCCATGGTCGATCCCGCCGCAGTCGCGGACCGCGGTGAACCCGGCTTCGACGGTCTGGCGCAGCGTGCGGAAGATGTCCGCGGCCCGCTCGGCGACGGACAGTTCCATGTTGAGGATGGCCCGCGACTCGCTGGAGTGCCCGAGGTGGACATGCGCGTCGATGAGGCCGGGCAGCAAGGTCAGCCCGCTGAGGTCGACGAGGTCGGCATCGCGCGCCGGTCCCCTTACGTCCGCGTCGGCGATCCGTTCTCCGTCGATCAGCACCGAACCCCGGGGCACCGGGTCGCCGCCCAGTCCGTCGATGACCGTGGCGCCGGTCAGGAGTTGAGGCATGTCTCGTCACTTCTCCGTCCTGGTGGTGGTCGCGCCGCCGTCGGGCGCGGGCAGCAGTTGCCGGCGTACGAAGAACCCGAGCATCCGCTGGAAGAAGGAGGCGTCCAGGGCTGGTGCGGGTGCCAGGTTCGGCGTCCGCAGGACGCTTCCGCAGTCGATCGCGGGCATCCGCCGGTCGGGCACATCTCCGAGCATGGCCATCAGCGGTGCCAGGGCGTTGTCCTCGCCCTCACGGTCCACCTGCTCGATGAGCGCCGCACGCCACTCCTCGAAGGGCACGCTGCGCACGGGATACCCGAACTCCCTGATCCTCTGGAAGATGTGGTTCCACTCGAGCGGCTGCGGGTCGATGGTGTGGAACGTCCGGTTCCGGGATTCCGGCCGCTGGGACAGTCCGACGACCAGCTTCGCCAGGTGGTCCACCGTGCCGACGGACAGTTCGTACGCACGTAGCGGCGCAAGCCCCAGCTGGACGCATCCCTGGATGACTTTGGTGATGTAGTCCTCGCTGTTGGCGGCGCCGTTACGGCTGTCGCACAACACCCCGCCCGCGCGGTAGACGGACACCGGGATCCCGCGCTCCCGCGCAATCCCGACCAGACCTTCGGCCACCCATTTGCTCTGGCTGTACGAGGTGTCGTGACCGACCGGCGGAGGCAGCGGATCGTCCTCGCGGAGGGTGTCCCGCTCGCCGGTCATCGCACCGGCGAGGACCGCCAGCGTGGAGATGTGATGCACGGGTTTGAGGCGCGACCGGGCAGCCAGCCGCAGAATCTCCTGGGTGCCGAGCACATTGGCCGACTTCAGGGCACGGTAGGGACGTACGAAGTTGACCCATGCGCCGCAGTGGTAGATGGCGTCGACCTCTGTGGCCAGCTCGTCGAAGCCGTCCGGCGTCAGGCCGAGCAGCGGCTTGGCCAGGTCGCCGGTCACCACGCGCAGCCGGTTCCCGGGCACCGCCAGGCCGTACGAGTCCAGCGCGGCGCGGACCCGTTCCACTCCCTCCGCCACGTCCGCGGCCCGTACGAGGCACAGGACCGTGGCGTCCGTACGTTCCAGCAGCTCGGCGCAGAGGAAAGCGCCGACGAAGCCGGTGGCGCCGGTGAGCAGCACGGCCCTCGGCGGTCCGTCGTGCGGAGCGGGCAGATCGCCCGCCCGGATGTCCTCGTCGAGCAGCACCTCGTCCTCGAGGACCGGGCCCGACGGAACAGCCGGGGCATCCGTGCCGCCCAGCGCCCGTTCGACCATGGCGGCCAGCGCCGCCACCGTCGGCGCGCGCAGCACGTCCCGGGCGGCGAGGCCGGTGACGCCCATGCGCCGCAGCTGACGGGTCGCCTGCGTCACCATCAGCGAGTGCGCTCCCAGATCGAAGAAGTCGTCGTCGACTCCGATCCGGTCGACACCCAGCAAGCTGCACCAGATGTCGGCTACTTGGCGTTCCGCCTCGGTGCGTGGAGCCACCTGCCCGTCGGCGTGGTCCCCGACCGCCTCGGATGCCGCATCCTCGAAGTCCGGCTCCGGCTCGGTGTGCGGCCGGGTCCGCTGCGCCTCGACCCAGTACCGCTTGCCCTGGAACGGATAGGTGGGCAGCGGCACACGGCGCGGGGCGGCCTCGCCGTGGAAGGCGTTCCAGTCCACGGGGACCCCCTGCTGCCACAACCGGCCGACGGCGGTGACCAGGTGGGCCAGATCGGGCGTCGGGTCGCGCGGCAGTCCCATCGTGGAGACCGCGACCGGAGCCGGCGCCATTCGCTGGGCGGTGGCCAGCGACGTCAGCGCCTTGCCCGGGCCGACCTCCAGCAGCATCCGGCCGGGCCGGTCCAGAACGCTGCGCACTCCGTCGGCGAACCGCACCGGCCGGCGCAGATGCTGCGCCCAGTACGCGGCGGATGTGGCCTCCATCGGAGTGATCCAGGTGCCGGTGACGCTGGAGACGAAGGGTATCTCCGGCTTGGACAGCGCAAGTTGCTCGACCTTGCGGGTGAATTCTTCGAGATAGGGATCGACCATCCACGAGTGGCTGGCCACCGGCACGCTCACCTTGCGGCAGTCGATGTCGCGAGCGCGCAGATCCGTGAGGAGCGCCGCGATGTCCTCGTCCGGCCCTGCGACCACCGTCAGATCGGGCGCGTTGACCGCCGAGACCGACACTCGGTCGGACAGCAGGTGCAGCAGCTCCTCCTCGGGCAGCTGCACGACGAGCATCCGGCCCGGCGGCATCTTCGCGAACAGCTCGCCCCGGGCGAGGGTGATGTCGAGCGCGCCCGGGAGGGTGAACACTCCGGCGAGGCAGGCAGCAACGTACTCGCCGAGGCTGTGCCCGATCATCGCTGCTGGGCGTACGCCCCAGGCCATCAGCTGACGCGCCAGCGCGTACTCGATGGTGAACAGCGCGGATACCACGCCGGCCCCCTGGCCGCGTCCCATAGTGGCGGCGCCACCGGCGAGTTCCTTGCCGCTCAGGGCGGTGAAGGCGGCGGGGAAGAGCAGCCTGCGCAGGTCGAACCCAAGCCTCGGCGCCAGCAGCTCGGCACACCGGTCCACCTCGGTACGGAACACCTTCTCCGAGCGGTAGATGTCCAGGCCCATGTCCGGGTGCTGCATGCCGCCGCCGGGGAAGGCGAAGACCGCCTCGTGCTTCCCGTCGGGCGCGGCTCTGGTGATCAGCCGGTCCGGCTCCTCGCCCCGCAGCGCGCGCACCGCGTCCGCCGTGTCCGTACAGACCGTGAACCTCCGCAGCCCGAAGCTCCGTCGGCCGTCCTGCAGCGTGAACGCCACGTCGGCCAGGGTCTGGGACGAATCCGCGCGGTCGAGGTGGGCGGCCAGCCGCTCGGTCGCGGCATCCACGGTGGTCCGGTCACGTCCGGAGACGGGCAGCAGCTGCCACTCCCGCGGCTGCGCCGGCGAGGGCTCGGCGGCTGCGGCCGGTGCCTGTTCGATGACGACGTGTGCGTTGGTGCCGCCCACCCCGAATGAGCTCACCCCGGCCCGCCGCGGTCCGCTCGCCGGCTGCCAGTCGCGGGCGCCGTTCGGCACATAGAACGGCGTGTGTTTCAGCCGGAGTTCGGGGTTGGGCCGGGTGAAGTTCGCGGTGGGAGGGATCTGCGCGTGATGTACGGCGAGGGCGGCCCGCATGAGTCCGGCGACGCCCGCCGCCGCGTCCAGATGCCCGATGTTGGCCTTGACCGAGCCCAGCGCGCACTGGCCCACGGCGTCGGCGGACAGCTGGAACGCCTGCGTCAGTGCGGTGACCTCGATCGGGTCGCCCACTTGAGTGGCGGTGCCGTGCGCCTCCAGATAGCCGATGGTGGAGGGATCGACGTTGGCAATCGCCAGCGCCGAAGCGATCACCCGGGCCTGCCCGTCGACGCTGGGGGCGGCGAATCCCGCCTTCATCGAACCGTCGTTGTTGACCGCGGAACCCCGGATCACGGCGTAGATGTGGTCACGGTCGGCCAGCGCCTCGGACAGCCTGCGCAGCACGAGCACCACAGCGCCGTTGCCCGGCACCGTGCCGCCGGCCGTCGCGTCGAACGGGCGGCAGCGGCCGTCGCCGCTGAAGAGCCCGCTGTCCGCGACCGGATAGCCGGCCTTCAGCGGCACATTGACCGTCACCCCGCCGGCCAGCGCGACATCGCACTCGTAACTGAGCAGCGACTGGCAGGCCACGTGGGTGGCGACCAGCGAGGTCGAGCAGGCCGTCTGCACCGTGTAGGCCGGGCCGGTCAGGTCGAGCAGATAGGCGATCCGGGTGGCAAGGAAGTCCTTGTCGTTGAACATCCGCGTCGCGGGGGCCATCGGCGAGCGCAGGAAGCGCGTATTGGTGTTCAGGTTCTGGGCCATGTACTTGTTCATGAACGAGCCTGCGAACACGCCGACGGTGCCGTCGAAGCGTGCCGGGTCGTGACCGAAGTCCTCCATGGCCTCCCAGGCGGTCTCGCAGAACATGCGCTGCTGGGGGTCCATCGTCTCGGCCTCGCCCGCGTTGAAGCCGAAGAACGAGGCGTCGAAGTGGTCCGCGCCTTCCAGATGACCGGACGCGGGGACATAGTCGGGATCGGCCAGCGTCTCCTCGTCGATGCCCGCGGCCGCCAGCTCCTCCCGGCCGAACCAGGTGATCGACTCCACCCCGTCGCGCATATTGCGCCAGAAGTCATCGACCGTCCTGGCCCCCGGTACTCGGCAGGCCAGGCCGACGATGGCCACCGGCTCAACGCCGTCCAGCTCCTCGCCGCCCGTCACGCCCCACTCCGTTCCGCTCGCCGCTTCGCCTGCCGGGCGAACGCGTCGGCCCGCCTGCCCGCCGCCTTGCGCACCCGGTCCAGTCCGTCGCCGCCCCCCGCCGCGCCTGCCGGACCCGCGCCGCCTGCCGCACCCGCTGTGTCGAACGCGGCGACCAGAGCCCGCGCCGTGGGGTAGCGGAAGATGTCCACGAGGGACAGCCGATCGCCCAGCACGGGCTGCAACCGCGCCCTGGCCTGCACGGCGAGCAGCGAATTTCCGCCTGCCTCGAAGAAGTTGTCGTCCATGCCGATCCGGTCCGCGTGCAGCACCTCGGCCAGTGCCTCGGCCACGTGACGCTCCTTGTCGTTGTCCGGCGGCCGGTAGACGGCAGCCCGCCGGTTCTCCAGGGCGGGCAGCCTTGCGCGGTCCACTTTCCCGTTGGCCGTCATCGGCAGAGCGTCGACGAAGACGACGTCCGCGGGAACCATGTAGTCCGGCAGTGACTTGGCTCCGAACGCCTGCAGTGCGGGACCGGTCAGGGCGTCCGTTCCGTGCGGGACGGGCACGCAGTAGGCAACAAGGCGGCTGTGCCCGCCGTCCCCGCGCACCGTGACGAGGACGCTTCGTACATCGGGATGTGCGCCCAGCGTGTTCTCGATCTCGCCGAGCTCGATGCGGTGGCCGAGGACCTTGACCTGGTGGTCCAGGCGGCCGAGGAACTCCAGCTCACCGTCTGCACGCCGACGCACCAGGTCGCCGGTGCGGTAGAGCCGCGCCCCCGGCTCCGCGGAGAAGGGGTCCGGCATGAAGCGTTCCGCGCTGAGCGCGGGCCGGTCGAGATAGCCGCGCGCGACACCGGGGCCGCCGAGGAGCAGCTCCCCGGGGACGTTGGCGGCCGTCGGCCGCAGATAGGCGTCGACGACATACGCCCGTACGTTGGCCAGTGGCCGCCCGATCGTCACCGACGTCACCGGCCGGGGACCGCCCACTGGCGCCGTCGTCGCCCAGACCGTCGCCTCGGTGGGCCCGTACATGTTGTGCACCCTGCCGGGCAGCAGTGTTGCCAGCCGCTCGGCGAGCGGGGCGGGCAGCGCCTCGCCGCCGACCAGCAGCCGGTCCAGCCCGGCCAGGGCGGCGGCGGCCTCCTCGTCCTCGGCCAGCAGCCCCGCCACCGAGGGCGTGCACTGCAGATGGGTGACCCCGTGCCGTACGAGCTGTGCCGCAATGGGCTCGTCGGCCTGCGCGGTGCGACGCCGGGACTCGCTCAGCTCGCGTGTCGTCGCGAGATGTTCCAGGGAGGCGAGCACTCGCTCGTGCTCGACGCCGAAGTCGATGAGGCAGGCGACCTCGTCCACCTCGATCGACTTGAGCCGGTCGATCACATCGGCGCAGTGCTCCGGCGTGCCCAGCAGCCCCGACGTTTCGAAGAACCGGTCGAAGGCCTGCGCGACGAGGTGGTCGAGCTCGTCCTCGGGCAGCGTACGCAGATCGATCTCTCGCCCCATCGCCCGGCCGAGACCGGTCAGCAGGTCGAAGGAGGACTTGATGTACGCGCACAGGGGCTCGCGGACGGTCTCGCGCACCTCGTCGGTGTCGGTCCCGACGAAGGTGTGGAGCATGACCGTCACCTGGCCGTTGCCCGGATGCCCGGCCTCGCGCCAGGCCTGCCGGTAGAGCTGGATCTTCTCCGCGAGCTGCTCGACGCTGTGCCCGAGCAGATGGGTCAGCAGCCCCGCGCCGCTCTCTCCGGCGAGCTGGAAGGTCTCCGGGCTGCGTGCGCTGGTGACCCACACCGGAAGTTCGTCCTGCAGGGGCGGCGGGAAGATGCGTACGTCCGTCTCGGCGTCGGCCCCGTTGCGACGGCGTACGGTCTGCCCTCGCCACAGCCGGCGCAGCTCGTCGAGACCGCTCATCATGGCTTTCTTGCGATCGGCGTAGGCGTCGGGCGCAAGTACGAAGTCGTCCGGCTGCCAGCCGGAGGCGACCGAGATGCCGACCCTTCCGTGGGAGATGTTGTCCACGACGGACCACTCCTCGGCTACCCGGAGCGGATCGTGCAGAGGCAGGACGACGCTGCCCGCCCGTACGGCCACGCGCTCGGTGATCGCCGCGATCGCGGACGCGGTGACCGACGGATTCGGGTACAGGCCGCCGAACTCGTGGAAGTGCCGCTCCGGCGTCCATACGGCCGAGAACCCGTTCCGGTCGGCGAACTTGGCGCCTTCGGTCAGCAGCCGGTAAGCATCGCCCGGCTCGCCTCCCCGGTCGCCGCCGAAGTAGAACAGGCTGAGGTCCACCGGCTGGGCCTGCACGGAGGAGGTGACGGTCATGCCGCCCGCCCCGGCGCTGTGCGCACTCGGTTCGTCGCCACGGATGACCACCCGGTAGCCGTGTGCCAACGTCCACAGCAGTTCCAGCACTGAGATGTCGAAGGACATGCTGGTGACGGCAAGCCAGGTGTTCGGGGAGTCCCCGCCGAGCACCTTGTCCATGCCGCCGAAGAACGTCTGGACATTGCGGTGCGAAACCATCACGCCCTTGGGCCTGCCGGTCGAGCCCGAGGTGTAGATCACATACGCCAGATGCTGCGGCGAGACGGTGCCGGCCGGGCTGGGCCCGGCAGGTGTCACGTCCCGCTCGGGCGCATCGAGCAGCAGCAGCGAAGCGGGCAACCCCGCGATGCGACGGGCCAGGGACACTCGCGTCACGATCACCGGCGTGCGCGAGTCCTCGGCCATGAACGCGATCCGGTCCGCCGGATAGCCGGGGTCGAGCGGCAGATACGCGCCGCCGGCCTTGAGGACGGCCAGCAGTGTGACGACCAGGTCGGGCGAGCGGTCCAGATAGACGCCGACGGGAACGTCCGCGGCGACGCCGTATGCACGCAGCCGGGCGGCCAGCGCCTCGGCGCGCCGGTCCAGTTCGCGGTATGTCATCGCGTCCTGCGGCTGCTGGTCCGCACCCAGCAGTGCTGGGGCGTCCGGTGTCCGCGCGGCCTGCTCTGCAATCAGCTCGTGGACCAATACGCCCGGTACGGGCTCGGCGGGCGGGTTCCAGTCCACGAGGACGTGGCGGGTCTCGTCCGGTGACAGCACGGGCAGTTGACGCAGCGGGGTGTCCGGGGCGGCCACGGCGGCGGCGAGGACAGCGCTGAATTGATCGCCGATCGAGAGCGCCGTGTCCTTCTCGAAGAGGTCGGTGCTGTACTCGAGGCGGGCCGACAGCCGGTCGCCGACGCGGGTCAGGCTCAGGGTCAGGTCGAACTTGGCGGTCTCGGTGTCGCCCGGCACCAGCCGTACCTCGCAACCCGGCAGGACCAGGCCGTCCGCATCACCCTCGTGGTAGCTGAACATGAGCTGGAAGAGCGGGTTGTGGGCCGGGTCACGGCTGGGCTGAAGCTCCTCCACCAGCTTCTCGAAGGGCAGCTCCTGATGCGCGACCGCGGACCGGCTCTCGTCCCGGGCGCGAGCCACCAGCTGCTGGAAGGTCGGCTCGCCGGAGACGTCAACGCGCTGCACCACGGTGTTGGTGAAGAAGCCGATGAGCGGCTGCAGGCCGGCCTTGGTCCGTCCCGCCACGGGCGATCCGACGATCACCTCGTCGCCGCCGGCCCGGGAGTGCACCACGGCAGTGAACGCGGCCAGCAGCACCGCGAACGGCGTGGCGCCGCTGGAGCGGGCCAACTCGCCCACCCGCTCGGTGACATCGGGGCCGATGGCGAAGTCCAGATGGTCGCCCAGGTGGCTCTGCGTGGGAGGCCTCGGACGATCCGCGGGCAGCGTCGCGAGGGCCGGGGCCCCGGCCAGCCGCTCCCGCCAGTAACCCAGCATCTCCTCCAGCGGCCCCCCCCGTGAGCCGGGCCATCTGGTCCTCGGCGAAGGCTGCGTACTGCCTCTCCACCGGTGCAAGCTCCGGCTCCCGACCGTCCATGAAAGCCCCGTACAGGGCGGACAGTTCGCTGCCGAGGACGCCGAGCGACCAGCCGTCACAAGCGATGTGATGCAGGCTCAGGCAGAACCAGTGTTCGTCGGGCGCGAGCCGCAGCAGCAGGGCCCGTACGGGCACGTCCGAAGCCAGATCGAACGGCCGGCCGGCCTCCTGCCGGCACTCCTGCTCCGCCTCGGCCGCCGGGTCGGGCCGGGCGGACAGATCGCGGACCGGGATGGTCACGGGCTCCGCCGGCCGGACGAACTGGCGCGGCGTGCCGTCCACCGACCGGTAGACCGTACGCAGCACGTGATGTCGGCGCACCACCTGGCCGAGCGCGTGCTCCATGGCGGCGACGTCCAGCGGGCCGCTGATCCGGTAGATCAGGGGGACGACGTAGACAGCGCTGCCCGGGTCGAGCTGGTCGAGGAACCACAGGCGCTGCTGAGGGTAGGAGAGAGGGTAATGGCGCTCCGAGATACGCCGCTTGAGCCGCTCCGCGAGCCGGGCACGCCGGTCGTCGGCCGTGCCGCCGGAGAGAGCGCCGTCCGTCATCGTTCGACCTCGTTCTCAGCCATGTCACGCAAGAGTGCGTTCACCTCGTCGTCGGAGAGTTCGTCGATCCGGTCGAGCAGGTCCTCGTCGGCATCGGTCTCGCAGACGGTGCCGTGGGCCGTGGGCGGCGGGCGGTCGCCGTCGGTGGATGCGAGCGCGGCGTCCACTGCGGACGCGAGGCGCTCCACGGTCGGCGCGCCGAGGAAGTCACGCAGCGGCACGTCCACGACGAACAGTTCGTTGACCCTGCTCATCAGGCGCATCGCCAGCAGGGAGTTCCCGCCGAGAACAAAGAAGTCGTCCGCCACTCCGGCTCCGGGGACGCCGAGCATTTCCGCGAGGAGCCCGGCCAGTGTCCGTTCGGTCGCGGTGCGCGGAGGCACATGGCCGTCGAGCGGCAGCCGGCTGTCGTCGACCGCCGGCAGCGCGGCCCGGTCGACCTTGCCGCTGGCAGTCAGGGGCATCGCCGGAACTTCGGCATACGCGGCGGGCAGCAGATACGCGGGCAACGTCCGGGCGAGGAAGTCCCGCAGCACTTCCGGGGAAGGCGCGGACCGACCCGGCGCGCACGCCACATAGGCGACCAGCCGGCGACCGGACGGGGCGTCGTCGTCGTCGACGACGACCGCGGCCTGGCCGACGCCGGGGTGAGCGCTGAGCGCCGTCTCCACCTCCCCCGGCTCGATCCGGAATCCGCGGATCTTGACCTGGTTGTCGGCCCGGCCGAGGAATTCCACCGTTCCGTTCCGGCGGTAGCGCGCCACATCACCCGTGCGGTACATCCGCGCTCCGCCACCGGCGTACGGGTCGGGCAGGAACCGCTCGGCCGTGAGCCCGGGGCGGTTCGCGTAACCGCGGGCCACGCCCGGTCCGCCGATGTACAGCTCGCCCGGCACGCCGACCGGCACGGGTCGCAGGTGCGGATCGAGCACATGGGCCGTGGTGTTGGCGATCGGCCGGCCGATGGGCACCGAGGGCGCACCGTCCGGCAGCGGCTCGATCAGGTGGCACACCGCGAACGTCGTGGTCTCGGTGGGTCCGTAGCCATTGAGCAGCCGCGTCGGCCGGTCGGCGGCGGAACTGTCCAGCAGCTGCCGTATCCGGCTCACATTCAGCACATCGCCGCCGACCAGCAGATTGGTCAACCCCCCGAAGGCGGCCGGGCTTTGAGTCATCACCTCCGTGAACAGCGCCGAGGTGAGGAACATGCTGGTCACACCATGCTCGCTCAGCGCCGCCGCCAGCCCGCCGGGGGTGAGCAGCTGGTCCGCGTCGATGACGAACAGCGACCCGCCGTGCAGCAGGGCGCCCCACAACTCGAAGGTGAGCGCGTCGAAGGAGGCGTCGGCAACCTGCGCGAATCGCTCGTCCGGCCCGAAGGAGACATAGTCGGTCCCGCACACCAGCCGCAGCACCGAACGGTGTTCGACCATCACGCCCTTGGGCCTGCCGGTGGAGCCGGAGGTGAACAGGATGTACGCGAGGCTGTCGGGTGCGGCCTGCGCAGCCGGCGCGTGTGCCGGGGCGTTCGCCAGCTCCTCGGCCACCTCGTCCAGGACCAGCGTCCGCGCCGCCCCCGGGGCCAGTCGCCCCCTGAGACCCGCGCGCGTCACCACCAGCGGCGCGGCGACGTCGTCGAGCATCGCGGTGAGCCGCTCCGCCGGATATCCGGGGTCAAGCGGTACGTATCCGCCGCCGGCCTTGAGGACCGCCAGCAGCGCGATCACCATCTCGTCGCCGCGTTCGAGCAGCACGCCGACGGGCACGTCCCTGCCGACGCCGCGCGCCCGCAGCAGCTGGGCCAGGCGGTTGGCCCGCTCCTCCACCTGCGCGTAGGTGGAGGACTTCGCGCGGCTGACGAGCGCTGTCGCGTCCGGCCTGGCCGCTGCCTGCTCGGCGAAGAGCTCCGGGACAGTGCGCTCGTACGGGAACGGTGTCGCCGCTCCCCGCGCTCCTTGGAGAATGCCGGCCAGCTCACCGTCGGTGAGCAGAGGAAGGTGCTCGTAGGAGAGTTCGGGGGAGTCGAGTGCCGCGTCGAGGACGGTCGTGTAGTGCTGGACCATCCGGCGCATGGTCTCGGGGTCGAAGAGGTCGGAGGCGTACTCCCAGATCAGGGTGATGGCCGCGTCGTCGTCACCGACTCCGCGTCCGGCGCGCTGCTCCGCACGCGGGATCACCACCACGTTGATGTCGGTCTTGGCGGAATCGTTGTGCAGCTCCAGCACGGAGCCGCGGATGCCCATGAAGTTCAGGTCGGGGATCTGTGAGTCGTGGAAGCTGAACATGACCTGGAACACAGGGTTGCGTGAGGGGTCGCGGGGCAGCGCCAGGGCGTCGACGAGCCGGTCCAGTGGCACGTCCTGCCATTCGTGTGCTCGTCCGACGGTGTCGTGGACGCGCCGAACCAGTGCGTCGAAGCCCGGCTGTCCGGACAGATCGATGCGCAACGGCACGGTGTTGACGACCATGCCCATCATCTGCTCGATCTCTGTGAGTCGCCGGTTGGCGACCCCGCTGCCGACGACCACATCGCACTGACGGCTGTAGCGCGACAACACCGCCGAGAACCCGGCGAGCATCGTGGAATAGAGGGTGGTGCCGCGGGAGCGGCTGTAGGCGCGCAGTTTGCGGCACAGTTCCCCGGGCAGGTCGATGCGCACCGAGGAGCCCTTGAAGCTCTGCGCGACCGGCCGCGGACGGTCCGTAGGAAGCTCCAACGCGGCGGGTATGCCGTCGAGTTCCTTGGTCCAGTGCGCCACGTATGCGTCCAGGACGTCACCTTGCAGCCACTCCCGCTGCCACAGGGCGAAGTCGGAGTAGCCGATGGCCGGCTCGGGAAGCGGCGAGGGCTTGCCCTGCGCCAGACTCGCGTACAGCTCCTGCAACTCACGCAGGAAGAGCGCGTACGACCAGCCGTCGTGCACAAGGTGATGTTCGACGTGTACGAGTGTGTGGTCGTCCTCGCCGTGCCGGATCAGCACCCAGCGGACCAGTGGCGGTGTGGTGAGGTCGAAGGGGGCCTGCACCGTCTCCCTGATGATGGCGTCGGCGCGCTCCGTCCCCTCGCCGGCGGAGAGCCCGGCCAGGTCGTGCAGCGGCAGCAGGACCTGCGTCGTCGGCTGCGGAAACTGCATGGGCCGACCGTCGACCTCCCGGAACGCGGTACGGAACACATCGTGGCGGCGCACGATTTCGGTGAGGGTGGCGTGCAGTGCGTCGATGTCGAGCGGGCCGTGCAGCCGGATCGTGGCCTGCGCGTTGTAGGCGAGGTTGCCCGGCGCCAGCTTCTCCAGGAACCAGATGCGTTCCTGAGGGAAGGACAGCGGAACCGGTGTGCCCCCGTCCCCGCGCGCCCCGGCCCGGATCGCTGGCACGGTCAGCCCGGCGGCGGCCGAGTCGATCAGGAGGGCCATCGCCGCCACGGTGCGCGCTTCGAACACGCGGCGCAGGGGAAGCTCGCGGCCGAGCTCCGAGCGCACCCGGGCAGCCAGCCGCCCGGCCAGCAGTGAGTGGCCTCCGAGGGCGAAGAAGTCGTCGTCCGCGCCGACCGAGTCGAGAGACAGAAGGTCGGCCAGCATGTCGGCGAGCGCTCGTTCGGTGGGGGTGCGGGGCTCCGTACGGCCGGAGGATTTGCGGGATCCTCTGGCGGGCACGGGCAGTCGGTCCCGGTCGATCTTGCCGCTCGGCGTCAGAGGCATCTGCGTCAGAGGCACAACGACGGCCGGCACCATGTGCTCCGGGAGACGCTCGGCGAGATGGGCCCGCAGCCCCGCGGCGTCGAGGCCGTCGCCCGTCGCGTAGGCGACGAGCCGCGGCCCGGCCCCGTCGTCACGCGGGATCACCACGGCATCGGTGACCTGCGCGTGCTCGGCCAACTGCCGGGCAATCTCGTCCGGTTCGATACGGAAGCCGCGGATCTTGACCTGGTGATCCAAGCGGCCGAGGAACTCCAGGCTGCCATTCTCCCGCTCGACCACGCGGTCACCCGTGCGGTACAGCCGTGCACCGGTCTCGGCACATCCGGGGTCGGGGATGAACCGCTCCGCGGTCAGGCCCGGCCGGCCGAGGTAACCACGCGCCACGCCCGCCCCGCCGATGAGCAACTCACCGGGCGTGCCCGCGGGCACCGGCCGCAGCGACTCATCGACGACCAGGGTGCGGGCGCCGCGGATGGCCGTGCCGATGGAAGGCTTGCCGCCGTCGGCAGTCAGCTCGGCGACCGTGGCCCACACGGTGGTCTCGGTGGGCCCGTACGCGTTGAACATGCGGCGTCCGGGCAGCCACTGCTCGACGAGGTGCTCCGGAAGCGCCTCGCCGGCGCACACCAGCACCGCCAGGTCGGGCAGCGGGGTCTCCGGCAGCGTGGCCAGCACCGAGGGCGGCAGCGTGAGATGGGTGATGCGACGGTCGCGCAGAAAGTCCGCGAGGCCGGGGCCGGGCGCGATGTCGTCGCGCGGCGCCAGCACCAGGGTGGCGCCCGCGTACAGCGCCATCGTCATCTCGAATACCGAGGCGTCGAAGCTGGTCGGCGCGAACTGCAGCACCCGGCCGTCCGGTTCGACGCCGAAGGTGTCGATCTGCGCGCGGGCAAGATGGGCCAGCCCCCGATGGGTGAGTGCGACGCCTTTGGGACGGCCGGTGGACCCCGAGGTGTAGATCACGTAGGCGAGTTGGCCGGGCGTCGGGAGCGGCCACGGCTCCCTGGCGGCGGGCGTCGTCGGCACAGCGGGACCCGCGTCGGGGCTGATGATCTCCAGACCGTCGTACGCCGGGTCACGAGCGGTGTCGGGATCGGCGACGAGCAGGGAGAGCCCGGAGTCGGCGATCATGTAGCGGAGCCGGTCGGCCGGGTAGGCGGGGTCGAGAGGGAGCCAGGCCGCACCCGCGCGCAGGATGCCGAGCACCGCCGGCGGTAGGTGGAGCGACGGGCTCGCCGCGATCCCGACCACGCTGTCCCGGCCGACGCCTCTGCGGATGAGCCCCGCAGTCAGCCGGGCCGATCTGTCGTCCAATTCACGGTACGACAGCCGCTGGTCACCGAACTCGACCGCGGTCGCTTCCGGCGTCGCCGCGACGTTCTGGTCGAATATCTCACTGAACAGTGGTGTCGTCTCAGGCATTTCTTTGGGCTCCCCGATTGCACTCGACCTGCGGTGACTGACTAAGCCTTTCTGGCATATCCCGCACAAGATCGCTCACTGCGACGGAGTGAAGCTCCACCGCGCAGTTTCTGCTGATTCGATGACAAGTCGCGAGGTCTCGCCGAATCGGAACTCCCTGGGGATCGAGGATTCGTATACCTCGGGGTCCAGGCCGATCTCGATTTCCGTTACGCGTTCCAGCTGATCGCCGGTCTCCAGCCGGACGGTGAGGCCCGGACCACGCAGTTCATGTACTCCCGGAGCAGTTTCGGCCCCGGTGTAGCCGAAGACCGCGAGCGCGTCGGCGAGGCGTCGGCCGCGCTCCGCGGCAACCGAGATCGTCACGCCGGTGACATCCCTCATCAGCCGGTTTCCCCCCGCCGGAGCCCCGAGCGCCGCGTCCAGATAGTGCTTCCGGGGCAGCGTCCCGTCCGGTGCCGGCTGGGCGCCGAGGGACTGGAAGTACTCGGGCGTCACCTCGTTGAGGAAGAGCAGCAGCGGGCTGGCCTCACCCAGGTCGACGCTGATCAGGTGGTACCAGGGCTGCTGCTCGTCCGTGCCTTCCACCGAGCGACGTACCAGGTCATGGTGGTACTTGACCTCGCCGGAGGCGTCCAGCAAGGCGCGGGCACGCTGCGCGGAGCCCGGCTCCTCGAACGAGAACACCAGGCCGCCCGTGAGAGGCGACGCGCTGGGTAGATCACTGCCGAACAGCTCGATCAAAGTGTTCTCACCGGCCACTCCGAGTGTGGAGTACTGCCCGGCGACCGAGCTTTCCGCCTCCTTGCGCTTGATCCTCCCGAAGCGCTGAGTCAGGAATCCACTCGCCGACACATCGCGATGCGCGGCCCCGTCGAGCAGCACCATGACGTGGTCGAGGCGAGGCACCGGCCTCCAGTTCGCTGCAGATCCACTCGTCAAGCGTCTGCTCCGATCCGGTCAGAATTGGCGGTCCGACGAATAGTCAATGTGCACCGCATAAACGCGGTTGCTCTCGGCGGACTCCGGAGCCAGGAGTCTTGCATCCGCTACCCCTGTAAGGCACCGGGGGAATCCCTGGGCACCCTGGGGGAGCCCCTGGGTTGCCCCCTGTACCCGCCAGAACTGCCTTGACACTCCCTCTGTCACACGACAACTATTGGCGTCTGAACAATTTGATCAACGCGAGATCGCGGTAGCCGTAAATCGGACGCCATTGCGATGCCGCCGACTGGACGCCCGACGAGTCGAATTGACTTAGGAGTGTCGTGCACATCGAAATTCTTGGCACCGTCTCCGTCACAGTGGGCGGTCACGAACGCGAAATCCGCGCGAACAAGGTACGCGCCATGTTCGCCACCCTGGCGCTGGAACCCGGACGGGCGATCTCCCATCTCGAACTCGCCGACGAGCTGTGGTCCGGCCAGCCTCTCGGCAATGTGCACAACGCACTCCAGGCGCATGCAGCGCGCTTGCGGAAAATCCTTGACGGCCCTTCTCAGGAGCGCGCGGACGGGACCGTGCTGCGCGCCGTGCACAACGGCTACGTACTGGACATCCCGCGCGAGTCCGTGGACGGCAACCGATTCCTCGACCTCGCGGCGCGGGGCTCGGCGGCCTTGCGCCGCGACCCCTACCGGGCACTCGAACTCCTGGAGTCGGGGCTGCGGTTGTGGCGCGGACCGGCCCTGCTGGACGCCGGAGACGGCCTGCGGTGCAGGGCGGCGGCCGCCCTGTTCGACGAGCGCCGGCTGACCATGTGGGAAGACCTCATCACTGCCAGACTGGCCGTCGGCGATGTCCGCCAGGCAGCCGCCGAACTGCGCCGACTCGTCGCCCAGCACCCCCTGAACGAGCACTTCTGCGCGCAGCTGATGATGGCCCTGTACCGCTCGGGACGACAGGGCGAGGCGCTGACCCTGTACCACCGCACCCGTCATCGACTGGATGAGGAACTGGGTGTACAGCCGGGCCTGCCCCTGCAACAGCGCTACGCCGAGATCCTGGCCCAGGACCCCGCGCTCACGCTGACCGGGGTCAGCCGACCGTCAGCCATCGGTCAGATCGCATGAACACGGTGAGCATGCCGGGCATGCCCAACGTGCTGAGCGTGCCGCACATGGGCGACATCCGATGACCCGGGCCGCGGTACTCACCGGCATCGGCGGCTGCCTGCCGCCCCGCGCGGTGTCCAACGAGGAGATTGCCGCGGCGTCCGGTGGCTCCGACGAGTGGATACAGTCCCGGACCGGCATCCGCCAGCGGTACTTCGCCGCGCCCGGAACGGCCACCTCGGATCTCGCGGTCGGGGCCGGCGAGCAGGCGCTCAAGTCCTCGGGCGACCCATATGTGGACACCGTCGTCGTGGCGACGTCCACGCCCGACCGGCCCTGTCCGGCGACCGCGCCCACTGTGGCGACGCGGCTCGCGCTGTCCGGCGCGGCGGCGTTCGACATTTCCGCCGTGTGCACGGGATTCATCTACGGTCTCGCCAACGCCGCCGGGCTGATCGCGTCCGGTTCGTCCACCCGCGCCCTGGTCATCGGGGCGGACACGTTCTCCAGCATTCTCGACCCGACGGACAGGACGACCTCGGCGATCTTCGGTGACGGCGCGGGCGCGGTGGTGCTGCGCGCGGGGGAGCCCGACGAACCGGGCGCCATCGGCCCGTTCGACCTCGGCAGCGACGGGGAGGGCCGCGATCTCATCACCGTGCGTGCCGACGGCTCGGAGCAGCGCCTGACCGGGCTGCCCGCCGAGGCCGCGGACCGCTACTTCGCGATGGCCGGCAAGGAGGTCTTCCGGCACGCGGTACAGCGCATGGCGAAATCCTCTACCACGGCGCTCGACCGGGCCGGCTGGCGCCGTTCCGACGTCGACTGGCTGGTCGCCCACCAGGCCAACGCGAGGATCCTCAACCGGCTCGCCGACGAACTCGACATCCCGCGCGAGCGCGCCGTCAGCAACATAGCCGAGGTCGGCAACACCGCGGCCGCGTCCATCCCGCTGGCCCTCCACCACGCGCATGCCACCGGGATGCTGCGCCCCGGTGACCAGATACTGCTCACCGCCTTCGGCGGCGGTCTCACCTGGGGCTCGTCCGTACTGACGTGGCCGGAGACCGGCCTGTCGTGACACCGGCCCGGCGTGACACCGGGGGCGGTGCCACTGCCCCCGGCCCCTGCGCACCACCACAGGACAGCACCACCGGAGAAAGGGAATCCGTGATGACAGCCATGTACGACACCCTCGCCGACATTCTGGTCAACCGTTTCCAGGTCGAGCGATCGGAGATCAAACCGGACGTGACTTTCGAGGACCTGGAGATGGACTCTCTCTTCCTCGTGGAGCTGCTGCTGGTGGTGGAGAAGGAACTGGGCGTAAAGATCAGCGACGACGCCGCGTCGCCCCGCGACACCATCGGGCGGGCGGCCGAGGTGATCGAGGAGCAGGCGGCCGCGGCGAAGACGTCATGACCGTTGCTCCCGTCGCCGTCACGGGGCTCGGCCTGGTCACCGCCGCGGGCATCGGCACCGAAGCGAGCTGGCGAGGCGTGTGCGAAGCCCTGCCGACGGCCAAACGCGATCCCGCCCTCGAAGGCCTGCTGGTCGATATCTCGTACACGGTCCCGGGGTTCAGCGCGGCCAAGCTCGTCGGGCGCCGCAGTACCCTCGTCCACGACAGATTCGTCCAACTGGCCATCGTCGCCGCGCGGGAGGCCGTTGCCGACTCCGGGCTCGACCCCAAGACGTGGGACGGCGCGCGCGTCGGCGTCGTCATGGGCTGCGGGCTCGGCGGCGTCTCGACCTGGGAGCAGCAGCACCGGACCCTGCTCTCCGAAGGGCCGGGCTCGGTCTCCGCGCTGCTGATCCCCCTGCTGGTGCCGAACATGGTCGCGGGTCATCTCGCCATGGAGTTCGGCGCCCGCGGACCCAATTTCGTCACCGCGACGGCCTGCGCCTCGGGCGCGACCGCGATCGGAGTCGCGACACAGCTGCTGCACGACGACCGCTGCGATGTGGTGATCACGGGCGGCAGCGAAGCGGGTGTGAGCCCGTTGATTGTCACCGGGTTCGCGCAGATGGGGGCGCTGTCCCGACGGCTGGACGAACCGGCCGCCGCGTCCCGCCCGTTCGACGTGGATCGTGACGGCTTCGTCATCGGCGAGGGAAGCGGCGTACTGATCCTGGAACGGGAGACGGACGCACGGGCCCGTGGGGCGCGCGTCCGCGCCAGGATCGCGGGGTACGGAGCCTCCGCCGACGCCCACCACATGACGGCCCCGGACCCGCAGGGCGTCGGCGCCCGACAGGCCTTGGAGGCGGCGCTGGCCTCGGCCGACGTGTCCCCGGGCGACGTCGACCACGTCAACGCGCACGGCACCTCGACGCCGCTGAACGACGCGGCCGAGTCCAAAGTTCTGCACCAGGTGCTGGGCACGCGTGCGACGGTGACGTCCGCCAAGGGCGCGGTCGGTCACTCCCTCGGTGCAGCGGGCGCGATCGAGGCGGCGCTGACCGTGCTCACCCTGGAGAACGAGACCGTGCCACCGACGGCGAACCTGGAGAACCTGGATCCGGAAATCGAGCTGGACATCGTCGAGAAGGGCCCCCGAGCCCAGCACATCGATGTGGCAGTGAGCAACTCGTTCGGCTTCGGCGGCCAGAACGCGGTCCTGGTCTTCACCTCGGCGTAAAAGCTCCCTCACCCCAAACCCGACGACCCGTCAACGGAGGTCGGCCCGTGGCCGAATCGCTCAGCAACGGTCCCTTCGACATCATCGTCGTGGGTGCCGGTTCCGCCGGTTGTGTCGTAGCGCGACGGCTGATGGACCAGGGCGCGAACGTCCTGCTTCTGGAAGCCGGCGGCCAGGCCACCAACCCGGCCATCGACGACCCGCTGCGGTTCGGTGAACTGTGGTTCAGCGAGCAGGACTGGGCGTACCGCACCACGCCTCAGGAGCACGCGGCCGGCCGCAGACTGCACTGGCCGCGCGGCCGGGTGCTGGGCGGGTCGAGTGCGCTCAACGCGTTGATCTACGCCCGGGGCGCGGCGCTGGACTACGACCACTGGGCCTATCTCGGCAATGACGGCTGGTCGTGGCGGGACGTGTTGCCGGTCTTCCGGGCCATCGAGGACTACGACTCCGGGGCGGACGAACTGCACGGCTCGGGCGGGCCGCTGCCGGTGCTCACCAAGTACCACGCCGATCCGATCCACGACGCGCTGATCCAGGCGGCGTCGGAGACCGGTATCCCCTTTCAGCCGGACTACAACTCAGGTAGCCCTGAGGGGATTTCGAAGGCCCAGTTCACCATTGCCGACGGCCGCCGGTGCAGCGCGGCCGCGGCCTATCTCGACCCGGTCGCCCACCTGCCCGGCCTTACCGTGATCACCGGGGCCCGCGTGCGGCGCGTACTCCTCGAAGGCAGCCGTTGTGTCGGCGTGGAGTGGCTGCGGGAGGAGATCGTCGAGAAGGCCACCGCCCGCGCGGAGGTGGTGATCAGCGCAGGCGCGATCGAGTCGCCCCGGCTGCTGATGCTGTCCGGCATCGGCGCCGCCGCCCAGCTGCGCTCCATGGGAATCGATGTGGTCGCCCATCTTCCGGGCGTCGGACGCAACCTGCACGACCACGTCCTGGCACCCGTCATCTTCAGCACAGAGCGCCCCGTCGGTCGCCCCTCGCCGGGCCTCGGCCCCGCCCAGACGCATCTGTTCTGGCGCAGTCGGCCGGGGCTGCCGGTGCCGGACCTCCAGCCGCTGCACTTCCCGGTCCCCATGTACCAGCCGGGGATGACAGGGCCTCCCAGTGGCTTCACCCTGCAGGCCGGGATCGTCCGGCCCACTTCCCGGGGGGCGATCCGGCTGACCGGCGCGCAACCGGAGGACGAGCTGCTCATCGACCCCGGCACACTGCGTACGGGAGCGGACGTGGACAGCCTGGTGGCCGCCACGGTCTTGTGCCGGGACATCGGACGCTCGTCGGTCCTGCGTGAGGAGTGGGGCGCCCGTGAGCTGTACCCGGGCCCCGACGTGGGCGAAGTCGTCGGCGACCCGGAACTGCGCGAATATCTGCGGCGCACGGTGACGACTTATCACCACCAGTCAGGCACCTGCAAAATGGGCGTGGACGCCGATGCCGTCGTCGATCCGCAGCTGCGGGTGTACGGCATCGACGGACTGCGGGTCGCCGACGCCTCCGTGTTCCCGGCGATCACGACGGGCAACGTCCATGCGCCTGCCCTGATGGTCGGGGAGCAGGTCTCCCGGTTCATCGCAGCCGACCACGGGACGGCCTGGGCCGCCTAGAGCGCATCGACGCCGATACTGAGCGGTCGTCGCCACCGCCCGACCGGTGCCGGGTAACAAGGCCGATGCCCAGGTTTGGCGGAACTCCGGCCCACCCGCCCAGTGCCAGGGCGTCACCGTGACGGCCGACGACGCCTGCATCAACACCGGGCTCATTGTCCCGCACCGCAAACGTCCCGGTCGGCCGCTACTGGCGGGCGAGGAGGCGGACAACGCCGCCCATCGCAAGGCCCGGAACACGCTTCAGGCCGGAGCCGCCCCGAGCTTGCGGGGCGCGTGCCGCTCCACGAACTCTTCGAGCTCCGGCACCGTCAGGTCCATGGGCGGTACGACGACGAGCCGATCCACTCCGAGTTCCGCGTACCTGCTCACCGTGGCGACGTCCAGCGGCCGGGCCGGGGCCACGGAGATCTTGAGCGGTCTGTCCTGCCGTCCGGCGCGGTCGGAGAGCTCCTTGAGCGTGCGCACCTGTTCCGCGGTGGAGCGTACGCCGACGAGATAGCCGAACCACTCGTCGCCGTGGGCGACCGCGCGCCGATGTGCCGCGGCACTGTGTCCGCCGATCGCCAGTGGCACCCGGCGCTGCAGGGGCCGCGGGCGGGCGTCGACGCACTCGAAGTCGGCATGCGAGCCGTGAAAGACGGGCTTGTCCATGTACCACAGCGCGTTGATGGCCTGGAGGTACTCATCCGCCCGTGCGCCACGGCCGGCCATAGGGACGCCCACCGCGCTCATTTCGGGCTCCAGATAGCCGACGGCGGCCCCGAAGATCAGGCGGCCCGCGCTGACCACGTCCAGGCTGGCCAGCTGCTTGGCCAGTACCACGGGGTTGCGCTGCGGAAGGACGACGCAGCCGGTGCCCAGCCTGATCCGCTCCGTGTGGGCCGCCAGATGCGTCAGGGCCACCACGGGATCGAGCAGTGGAGTGTCCGGCTCCAGCGGCGACTCCTCGGTACGAGGGCGGGGCAGGACGACATGGTCGGCCGCCCACAGCGAGTCGTAGCCGAGCCGTTCGGCCTGCTGGGCGATGCGGGCCGAGACCGCCGGATCCGCCGCGGCGTTCATATTCATCCCGAACAGGCCGACAGTGGGGGTGGTTGATGCCATGACGGTCATGCTAACCACGCCCGACGATCGTTGCCGTTCCAGCCGTCGGGCCGCTCTGCCGTGCGAGGAACGTTTCGACCACCGTGCGAAAACGGACGGGTTCCTCGAGATGCGGCATGTGGCTCGACTCCTCGAAGAGGACCCACTCAGCCTGGGGCACGCCGCGTTGGATCTCCTCGACGGCGCGGGGCGTCACTTCGTCGTGCCGTCCGGATACGAGCAGCACGGGAACCCGCACCCGGTCGAGTCGGTCGCGGATGTCCCAGCTCCGCAGAGTTCCGGTCATGGTGAATTCACTGGGCCCCATCATGGCTTCGTACACCGTGGGATTGGTTCCCACGTACTCAAGGGTTCGACGGAGTTCACCGGGCACGGGACGGGCGCGGCACACATGACGTCCGTAGAAGGCACGTACCGCCGTCTGATACTCCGGCGAGCCGGTGGTTCCCGCCGCCTCGTGGCGCTCGATCGGCTCCCGTACGTCCGGGGGAAGTTCCCTCAGCAGCCGGGCGACTTCCTCGCGGTAGGTCCACGACGACGCGAATCCGTCGGCGACGACGATCGACCTCAGCCCCGGCGGCCGCCGGACGGCCAGCTCAAGCGCCAGCATCCCACCCCACGAGTGTCCCAGTACGTGAAAGTCGTCTGCGATGCCCAAGTGACCGATCAGTACCTGAAGTTCGTCCACGAACAACTCGGGCTTCCAGAATTGGGCAGGGGCGTCCCCGTGGTGCTCGGAGCGCCCGTTGCCGACCTGGTCGTACAGCACGCAGGTCCGCCCCGTGCTCACGAGCTCGGCGACCGAGGTGAGGTAGTCGTGGGTCAGCCCCGGGCCGCCGTGGCAGATCACCAGCGGAGTCTGCTCGGGACCCTGGCCGGAGCCAGGGTCGGGCAAACTCACCACGCGGTACCACGTCTTATGCCCCTGCCACTCCACCGTGCCCTCGATCACGGTTGCGCCGTCCAGTGCCGTCAAGGCTGCCTCCACGTCCTCGGATACTCCGGGCCCCGCACCATCGGCGGGTGGGCATACGTGGCGCATCGTCGCCGCGCCCACTGACAGCTCGCTGACGCCCGGCTGACCGCTCAGGCGGACCGGGGCGGGAGCCCGGCGCGGTCAGCAATCGGTCAGTCACCCGTCAGCCCACAGGGCCAGGCTGATCCGTGACCGGTGACAGGCGCCCTCGCGCGCCGGGTCACGCGACCACAGTGCGATGCCGTATGGAGGCAGACCCTTGAGCGATGCGCAACCGACCCAGGCCACGGAGATCGCAGCGGCAGTCAGGCAGGTCCTCGGCGACTCGCTCGGCTACCTCTACCCCGCCGCACTGCGCGTGGCCCTGCGTAACGACATCGCCGACCACCTCACCGACGGTCCCAAGACGGCCCAGCAACTCGCCGAACTCACCGGCGTACACGGCCCTTTCCTCCACCGGGTACTGCGCTTCCTGGCAACCCGCGGCATCTTCAGGGAAGACCAGTCCTCGGCCTTCCACCTCACTCCCGCCGCACACGTCCTGCGCACCGACACCCCCTACTCCGTACGCTCCACGGCCCTGCTGCTGACCGATGAGATGTACTGGCAGTCGACCGGACGCCTCGAGGACACCGTCCGCGAGGGCGGCACCGTCTTCAACGACATCTTCGGCGCCCCCCTCTTCGACTATCTCGACCAGAACGAGGAGAGCGCAGGGATCTTCCACACCGGCATCGCCGATCTGTCGACCATCGAGCAGGGCGGCATCGCGGGAAGTTACGACTTCCCGGAGACCGGGAAGATCGTCGACATCGGCGGCGGTCCCGGCGGCTTCCTGCGCACGGTGCTCGCTAACAACCCTGGCTTGCAAGGCATGTTGTACGAACAGGACGCGGTGCTCCAGCAGCATCAGCTCGACGACGAGGCGATCGAGGGCCGTTGGGAGACGGCCGAGGGGAACTTCTTCGACGTCGCGCCCACCGGCGGCGACATCTACGTCCTCAAGCGCGTTCTGCACGACTGGAGCGACGACGACAGCCTCCGGATTCTTCAGGCCGTCCGGAAGGCCATGTCCGACCAGTCCCGCCTCCTGGTCATCGACGCCGTGGTGCCGCCCGGCAACGATCCGCACCCGGCCAAGCTGTACGACGTGGCGATGATGACGATCTTCGACGGCAAGGAGCGCACCGAGCCGGAGTTCAAGGAACTCCTCGGTGCCGCCGGCCTCCGGCTGGTGCGGGTCGTCCCCACTCCGGGGACGGTGTCAATCATCGAAGCGGTGACGGCCTGAGCGGCTGACAGCCAACTGCTCATGAACAAGACACAGGGAGACGAACCCTTGAGCGATGCGCAACCGGCCCAGGCCACGGAGATCGCAGCGGCAGTCAGGCAGGTCCTCGGCGACTCGCTCGGCTACCTCTACCCCGCCGCACTGCGCGTGGCCCTGCGTAACGACATCGCCGACCACCTCACCGACGGTCCCAAGACAGCTCAGCAACTCGCCGAACTCACCGGCGTACACGGCCCCTTCCTCCACCGGGTACTGCGCTTCCTGGCAACCCGCGGCATGTTCAGGGAAGACCAGACCTCGGCCTTCCACCTCACTCCCGCCGCACACGTCCTGCGCACCGACACCCCCTACTCCGTACGCTCCACGGCCCTGCTGTTCACGGATGAGATGTACTGGCAGTCAGCCGGACGCCTCGAGGACACCGTCCGCGACGGCAGCACCGTCTTCAACGACATATTCGGCGCCCCCCTCTTCGACTACATCCAGGGCGAAGGGGAGCGCGAGCGGCTCTTCAGCGATGCGATGGACACCATGTCCATGACGGAGCAGAGCGGCATCGTCGCCAGCTACGACTTCCCTGAGACGGGAACGGTCATCGATCTCGCCGGCGGTCTGGGCGGCTTCCTGCGCACCCTGCTCACCAGGAATCCCGGTCTGCACGGCGTCCTTTTCGAACGTGAATCTGTCCTCCAGCGGCACACGTTGGACGACGCCGCGATCGAGGGGCGCTGGAAGACCGCCGTGGGGGACTTCTTCGAGGCCGTACCGCCCGGTGCGGACTTCTATGTCCTCAAGCGCATCGTCCACGACAAGAGCGACGCCGACAGTCTGCGCATTCTGCGAACCGTACGCGGCGCCATGACCGAGCGGTCGCGCCTCCTGATCGTCGACGCGGTGCGCCCGCACGTGGACATCTCGCCGTCCGTCACCATCTCCGACGTGTTGATGCTGACCGTGTTCGAGGGACGAGAACGCACCGAGCAGGAACTGGAGGAGCTGCTCGCCGCCGCTGACCTCAAGTCGCTCAAGGTCATCTCCACGCCGGGAACACTGTCCATCGTGGAGGTCGCTCCGGTCTGACACGGAAGTGGCTGATTCTCCCTGCCGAGGATGATCCCCACTGTTACCGTCCAGAATTCGGCTCGTCCCAGCACACCTCGGAGGCAGGCATGACCCAGCACGAGACGACCGTGGAGCGCGGCATCGTCGAACCCGGCTACACGCACTTCGACGAGCTCGATTCGATGGGCTTCGTGCACAACGCCCGCTACATGGTGCTGGTGGAACGGGCGTTGACCACATTCTGGGCACGCAAAGGATTCGCGTTCACCGACGGGAAGTACACCCACCCCGACGTGTTCCTGGCTGTGGCGGAGTTCTCGATCAGTTACCGGGCACCCATTCGCGGCACCGGTGAGATCGGCATCCACCTCTGGATAGACAAACTCTCCGACTCCAGCGCGGTGTACGGATTCCGCGTACTGTCCGCGGACGGCGGCGTGGTGCATGCCGAGGGGCAGCGAGTGCACATCCGGCTCGACCCCAAGACGCTGCGCCCCACGTCATGGAGCCCTGCCTTCCACGAGGTTGCAGAGACCCTGCTCTGATCGTCGGCCGCCGGCGCCCTGATACGAGGGCTGATCAGCGGTGGAGATGTCGCATTACGGCCCCGGGCTTGTCGGCCCGGGGCCGTAGGCATGTCCAGGATGCGCCATCGGGACCGTGTCAACGCCGTGTCAGCGTCCGGTCAGCCACCCGGACCAAACTGTCCGTATTCACACGTCACACCAACGGCACCGCTGCCGGCCAGGTCTACGGCAGGGGGCCGCGATTCGCGCCGTATCGCCCGTTCGAACGCTTCCAGCAGGGTCCTGGGCGACTCGAGACGCCCGGTCACCTGGTGATCGGCTGCGCCGGCTCATAGGACCGGGCAAACGCCACCCGACCGAAAGGCCACGATGATCCCTGAAGCCCGGTCCGCCCCTGCCACCACCCCTGTGCCGGACACGCTCGCCGAACCGGTCACGCGGGTCGGCCGAAGGTTCGTGGGCGGCATCGCGCTCGTCAGTCTGGGCATGTGGACCGCGTTGTACACCCCGATACAGGTACTGCTCGCCCAGCAGCTGGAGACGATCGACCCGGGCCACAAGGAGTCGGCACTCGGTCTGGTCACCGGGCTCGGCGCGGTGATAGCACTGGTCGCCACCCCGATCGCGGGCGCCCTGTCGGACCGCACCACCTCGCGTTTCGGCCGCCGCAGGCCCTGGCTGGCCGGCGGCGCGCTGGGCACAGCGCTGGGCCTGGGGATCCTGGCCCCGCAGACCACGGTGACAGGCGTCGCGCTCGGCTGGTGCCTGGTGCAGCTGTCGCTCAGCGCGATGCTCGCAGGCCTGGTCGCCGAGGTGCCCGACCATGTCCCGATCGCGCAGCGTGCCGTCGTGAGCGCGTGGGTGGGAGCCACTCAGCCCCTGGCCGTCGTGCTCGGTACGGTCCTGGTGACCGTCGCTGTGAGCGGACCCCACAGCGGTTACCCCCTGGTCGCCGCCGTCGTGGTCCTGTTCGCCGTGCCGTTCGTGTCGTCGGTCAAGGACGCCCGGCTGCCGCGCTCCGCGGTGCCCGCCGTGGGCTTGTCGCGATTCCTGGCCGGGTTCTGGATCAGCCCTCGTCGCCACCGCGACTTCGCCCTTGCGTGGCTGACGCGACTGCTCGTACAGCTCGGCAACGCCACAGGAACGCTGTACCTGCTCTACTTCCTGCGCGACGAGGTGCACTACGAACAGCGGTTTCCCGGACGCGAGGCCGAACAGGGGCTGCTGACTCTCGTCGTCCTCTACACCGTCGGCATCGTGCTCACCGCGTTCATCGGCGGTGTGGTGTCCGACCGGCTCGGCCGGCGCAAGTCGCTGGTCACGGCGTCCGGTGTGGTGATCGCGCTCGGCTCGGCTTTGCTGGCGATCTGGCCGACATGGCCGACCGCGCTGGTGGCCGCGAGCCTGATGGGCCTCGGTTACGGCGTCTACGTCTCGGTGGACCAGGCGCTGATCACCCAGGTGCTGCCCACCGCGGGCGACCGAGGACGGGATCTCGGTGTCATCAACATCGCGAACTCCATCCCGCACGTGCTGGCACCGGCCATCGCCGCCGTACTGGTCACTCACTTCGGAGGCTACCCGGCGCTCTTCGCGTTCACCGCCGCCCTCACGCTGCTCGGCGCTGTCCTGGTGCAATGGATCCGGAGCGTGCCCTGACGGCAGCAGGGGCGGAGCTCGACCGCCGGACTCACGACCCGTCCCTTCGCACCCTGTCGCCCCACGCGTTCGAGCGATGAAGCTGCCGATGCTCCGGATACAGGCCTGCGGCAGCGACCTTGCCGGGTGCGTCATTGTCGCCGCCGAGGCCGACAAGGCAGAACAAAGAAACCACAGGTCAGATGCCTGACCTGCGGTTACCTTTGAGTCGCCTTCGGGATTCGAACCCGAGACCTGCGCAAGACGAGTGCGCAGGCCTGCGATCACGCCGCCCTGCGCGCCCTTCGCGACGCGGCGCGGATGATGTCCGCGTACCGGTGCCCGCTGCCCTTGATGGTGCGGCGCTGCGTCGCGTAGTCGACGTGGACAAGGCCGAACCGCTTGTCGTAGCCGTACGCCCACTCGAAGTTGTCCAGCAGCGACCAGGCGAAGTAGCCGGCGACCGGCGCGCCCTGGCGGGCGGCCCGTCCACAGGCCGCCAGGTGCTCCTCCAGGTACTGGACGCGCTCGGGGTCGTCGATCGTCCCGTCCGCCCGGACGACGTCCGGATAGGCCGAGCCGTTCTCGGTGACATGGATGCGCTGCGCGCCGTATTCCTCGGTCAGTCGGAGGAGGAGTTGTTCCAGGCCGTCCGCATGGACCTCCCAGTCCATGGCCGTGTGCCGGGCGCCCGGTAGATAGATCTGTTTGGCGTACGGCACGGGGCCGGTCGGGTCGGCGGTGACGATCTGGCGGAAGTAGTAGTTCAGCCCCAGCCAGTCCAGCGGCGCCGCGATGGTCTTCACGTCACCTGCGTGCTCCGGAAGTTCGACGCCGTACAGTTCGAGCATGTCCTGCGGATAGCCGCGGCCGTGGATCGGGTCGAGCCACCAGCGGTTGGTGTGGCCGTCCGCCCGGACGGCGGCGGCGTGGTCCTCCGCGCGATCGGTCGCCGGCTCGATCGGGCTGAGGTTGTTGACGATGCCGACGCGCGCGTCGGACGAGGCCGCGCGGATCGCCTGGACGGCCAGACCGTGGCCGAGGTGCAGATGGTACGAGGCGTGCACCGCGGCCCTGAGATCGGTCAGGCCCGGCGCCATCCGGCCCTCCAGATGGCCGATCCACGCCGAGCAGAGTGGCTCGTTGAGCGTCGCCCAGTCCTTGACCCGGTCGCCGAGCCGTTCGGCGACGGCGGAGGCGTACACCGCGAAGTGCTCCGCGGTCTCGCGGGCCGGCCAGCCGCCCTGGTCCTGGAGCGTCTGCGGCAGGTCCCAGTGGTAGAGCGTCGCGAACGGCGTGATGCCCGCGTCGAGGAGACCGTCGACCAGCCGGTCGTAGAAGGCGAGGCCCGCCCTGTTCACCGGCCCGTCTCCGCCGGGCACGATCCGCGGCCAGGCGATCGAGAACCGGTAGGCGCCGATGCCGAGTTGCTTCATCAGCCCGATGTCTTCCGGCCAGCGGTGGTAGTGGTCGCAGGCCACATCGCCGGTGTCGCCGCCCGCGACCGCTCCCGGCGTGTGGGAGAAGGTGTCCCAGATCGACGGGGAGCGGCCGTCCTCGGCCACGGCCCCCTCGATCTGGTACGCGGCGGTGGCTGCGCCCCAAGTGAAGTCGGCCGGAAGGGCGTTGAGGTCGTTCACGGACTGCCTTTCTGCTGGGGTCGGTGGACGGATCACTTGACGGCGCCCGCGGTGAGGCCGGCGACGAGATAGCGCTGGAGCAGCAGGAACCCGGCGACCACCGGCACGCTGACGACAAGCGAAGCGGCCATGACCTGGTTCCAGTAGACGTCGTTCTGGGTGGCGTAGCCCTTGAGCCCGACGGAGAGCGTGCGGGTGACGTCGTTCGTCATCACGGAGGCGAACAGCACTTCGCCCCAGGCCGTCATGAACGCGTAGACGGCCACGGCGACGATGCCGGGGACGGCGGCCGGCACCACGACCCGGAAGAGCGCGCCGAGCGGTCCGCAGCCGTCCACCATCGCGGCCTCGTCCAGATCCCGCGGGATCGAGTCGAAGTAGCCGATCAGCATCCAGATGGAGAAGGGGAGCGAGAACGTCAGATAGGTGAGGATCAGCCCGCCGCGTGAGCCGTACAGGGCGATGCCGGTGCTGTTCCCGATATTGACGAAGATCAGGAACAGCGGAAGCAGGAAGAGGATGCCGGGGAACATCTGGGTGGACAGCACCGTGATGGTGAAGACCCGTCGGCCGTGGAATCGGTAGCGGCTCACGGCGTACGCGGCGAACACCGCGATCACCACCGACAGGACGGTCGCCGCACCCGCCACGATCAGTGAGTTGAGGAAGTAGCGGGCGAGCGGAACGGTGTTCCAGATGTCGAAGTACGGCCGGATCGTGAGCCCCGACGGAATCCACTGGAACTTCCCCGACACGTCCTGCAGCGGCTTGACCGAGCTGCTGACCATCACATAGACGGGAAGCAGCGCGAACGCCGTGAGGAACGTCAGCACGACGCGGCGCGTCCAGAGAAACGACTGCGGCGGCGCACTCGGAGACCTGGGCGGCTTAGGCATCGGCGCCCCTCCTTCCACGGGAGGTGAGCAGCAGATGGACGGCCGTCACCAGCAGCAGGAACAACAGCAGCAGGACCGACATCGCGGATCCCGAGCCGAAGTTCCAGGCGACGAACGACGACTGGTAGATATGGACCGAGATCAGGTCGGCGGCCTCCGGAGCGGCCCTGCCGAACAGCACATACGGCGTGTTGAAGTCGTTGAAGGTCCACAGGAACAGCACGAGCACCAGTACCTGGTTGACCGGGCGCAGCGACGGCAGCGTGATCTTGCGGATCTGCTGCCAGACGCCTGCGCCGTCGATCGCCGCCGCCTCGTACAGCTCGCGCGGGATGTTCTGCAGCCCCGCCATGACGATGAGGAAGGCGAACGGCCAGGACTTCCAGACCGCGACCACGACCAGCGCGATGAAGCTGTTGTCGCCGATCAGCCAGAAGGACGGCTGGTCGGTGAGGCCGAGCTGGTCGTGCAGCACATGGTTGATCAGGCCGTTGTCGCGCTGGAACATGAAGGCCCAGGTGATGACGGCGGCGTACACCGGCAGGGCGTACGGGGTGAGGAAGACGGCACGCAGGAAGCCGCGGCCGCGGAAGTTCTCCTGCATCATGATCGCCGCGCCGACGCCGAACAGCCAGGACAGTCCGACGGCGAAGACGGTGAACAGGCAGGTGACGTAGAAGGAGTGGAGCAGGGCCTGGCCGATCGGCGCGTCGAAGTCGACGGCGACCTTGTAGTTGTCGAGCGCCGCCCAGGGGGCCTCGCCCCAGTTGCGGATGTAGAACTGCGTGAGTCGGCGGAAGCTCATCACGATGCCCATGACCATCGGAATGAGATGGACGAGCAGTTCGAGCACGACGGCCGGCAGGAGCAGGAGATAGGGCAGACCGCCGTGGCGGATACGGTCCGGGATACGCGGAAGTCGTCTGCGCGCGTCCCCCTTGCCCGAGCCCGCACCGCTGTCGGCCCGGTCCGTCCGGCCGGGAGCCACGGTGGTCATAGGGAAGCCCTCACTGCTGCATCTGCTGCTGGGCCTTGGCCAGGCGTGCCCTGACGGACTCGGTCGTCACCGGCAGTCCGGCCGCGGCATCCGCCCACAGCTGCTTGACGGCGGTGCCGACAGCCGTCTCGAACTGCGACTCGGTCGGCACCTGGGGCAGCGGCGCGGCGCCGGCGGTCAGCGTGTCGCGCAGGACCTTCAGATCGGGCGCGGAGAACGCCGGGTCCTGCTGCGCGGCCTTGACCGGCGGAATGGATCCGTACGTCTTGTTGAGCAGCTTCTGCTCGGCGTCGCTCGTCATGAACTTCACGAACTTCTTGGCGCCGTCGATGTTCTTCGTGTTCTTGAAGACCGCCATATTGATGCCCGCGACCATGGAGTTGGTGTTCCGGCCGGTGCCGGGAGCGCCGGCGGGGACCGGTACGGGCGCCACGCCCCAGTCCGCGGGCTTCATGCCCTGCGCGGCGAACGTCGATGCGGCGGCCTGCCACAGCACCATGGCCGTCCTGCCGCGTGCGAAGTCCTGGAGGGACTGGTTCTGGGCGTACTCCGCGTTGCCGGGAGCGATGATCTTGTCCTTGGCCATGAAATCGACATACTGCTTCACCGCGGCGACTGCGCCGTCCGAGGTGAAGGTGGGCTTGGCCGAGGAGTCGAAGAAGTCCGCGCCGTGCTGCTTTCCGAGGACAAAGACCTGGTGGATGTTGTTCGCGAGGTTTCCGCCTTCGGCGCCCAGCGCCCATTTCCCGTTCTTCGAGAGCTTCTTGCCGTCCGCGACCAGCTGGTCCCAGGTGGCCGGCGGCTGCGAGATGCCCGCCTCGGCGAACATCTTCTTGTTGTAGTAGAGCGCGTACGCGAGCGAGTACAGCGGTACGGCCGCGGGGTCCTTGCCCTCCGCCCCGGCCGAGGCGACCGCCGAACCGACGAAGCGGTCACGTCCGCCGATCGCGTCGAAGTTCTTCCGGTCCCAGGGCAGCAGTGCGCCGGTCGCCTGGAGGGAGGCCGACCAGGTGTTGCCTATGTTGAGGACGTCGGGGCCCTGGCCGGACGTGGTGGCGGCGAGGATCCGGTTGAGGAGATCGGACCAGGGGACCACCTCGAGCTTGACCTTGATGCCCGTCTGCTGCTCGAACTTCTTGAGTTCGGGTGTGAGGATCTTCTTGTCGGCTTCGATGTCGGGGCCCTGATTGGAGGCCCAGTACGTGAGCGTCTTGGGCGATTCGTTGCTGCCGCCTCCGTCGGCGGAGGTGCCCCCGCCGCAGCCTGTGACGGCGGCGAGTGCGGTGACGGCTGCTGCGGCTCTGATCGTGCGCATGAGAGGTGGCCCCTTCCCGGGGGTGGCTGCGTTCGGTTCCCGAACGGTCTCCCTGGCTTAATTCATGCCGTGATTTAAGAGGTGAGGGAAGTGCGCGTCAAGGTCTGCGGCCGGGGTATGTTGCGTCCAGGGAAGGAGCATCATGGCGGAGCGCGACAGACGGACAGTGCGCGACCTGCGGCGCGGCAACCGCGCCCGGGTACTGCAACGGTTGTATTTCGACGGCCCGTTGAGCCGCCAGGAGCTCGGCCCCGCTACCGGGCTGAGTTCAGGATCCATCAGCAACGTCGTCTCGGAGCTCGTCGCCGAGGGAGTGCTGGAGGAGGCCGGAGTGGTCGACTCCGACGGCGGCCGCCCGCGCACCCTGCTGCGCGTCACCCCCGGCGGCGGACTGGTGATCGGCATCGACATCGGCGAGACCCGCGTACGTGTCGAACTCTTCGACCTCTCGCTCACCGAACTCGCCCGCACCGAAAGCCCGCTGGCCCAGCACGGCTACGACGTCGAGCGCATCGTCGCCCATGTCCGCACCGGCGTCTTTGACGTCCTGCGGGACGCGGACGCAGACGCGACGAGTCTTCTCGGCATCGGGATCGGCGTCCCCGGAATCATCGAACAGGACACCCCCGACGGCGCGGTCGTACACGGCCAGACCATCGGCTGGAGCGCGGTGCCCTTCGAGAAGCTCCTCCGCGCCGCCGTCGAACTGCCCCCAGAAGTACCGCTGTTCATCGACAACGGCGCCAGGACGCTCGGCCAGGCCGAAATGTGGTTCGGCGGCGGCCGCGGCGCCCGCGAGGCCGCCGTCGCGCTCATCGGCTCCGGAGTCGGCGCCTGTGTCGTGCACGCCGCCACGCCCGACGAGAACGCCAGCAGCAGTGCGCTCGAATGGGGCCATACGACCGTACGGATCCGGGGACGACGGTGCCGCTGCGGCTCTCTCGGCTGTCTGGAGGCGTACGCGGGCGCGGAAGCGCTGCGCGAACGCTGGCAGGAGGCGGGCGGACCGCCGGCGGCCGACGTCGACGACGAGGCCGGGCTGGCCGCGCTGCTCTCCGCGGCCTTCCCCGGCCCGGACGGCCCCGAGCCCGACCCGGTGGCACTCTCACTGCTCGACGACACCGCCGAGTACCTGGGTGCGGCCGTCGCCGACCTGATCAACCTCTTCCGGCCCGAACGCATCCTGCTCGGCGGTTGGGCCGGACTGCTGCTCGGCCCGCACCTCCTCCCCGAAGTGCGCCGGTACGCGGGGGAGTACGCTCTGCGCCACGCAGGCGCCCGCACCACCATCGAACTGGGACAGCTCGGTCCGGACGCGGTCACCGTCGGCGCTGCGACACTGCCGCTCGCCGACTTCCTGGCGCGTGGCGGCAGTCGGCCGCCGGCCGTCACCCGGGCCACAGTGCGCGGGAGCTGACCCCTTGTCATGGCGCGTGCGGTGCACCTAGTTTGGCCGCTTGTGATGTGACCTGCATACCAGTGGGGGAGTCCCGAGATGGCCGCAACCGGTCGGCACCGTCGATACCAGCCGAGCCGCATCAACCGTGCTTCTCTCACTGTCACGGCGGGCGGTGCGGGCATGGCTCTGCCGCTCATCGGCGCGGGCACGACCCATGCTGCCTCGGTGGACGTCTGGGAGAAGGTCGCGTCCTGCGAGTCCACCAACAACTGGAAGATCAACACCGGCAACGGCTACTACGGCGGGCTGCAGTTCACCCAGTCCACCTGGGAGGCGTACGGGGGCAGGGAGTTCGCCCCGCGCGCGGATCTCGCCGGCAAGGACCAGCAGATAGCCATCGCCGAGAGGGTCCTCAAGGGCCAGGGGCCCGGGGCCTGGCCCGTCTGCTCCACCCGCGCCGGGCTCACCCGTGGCGGTGACGCCCCCGACATCGCACCGGCGAGGCGATTAGCGCCGCAGAGTGAGCACAGATACGAACGCAAGGCAGCGCCGAAGAAGGCCACGCCGACCACCGTGCCCACACATCGCGAGGGCTACACGGTCGCCCGCGGCGACTCACTCTCCAAGATCGCGGACTCCGAGCAGGTCAGGGGCGGCTGGCATCAGCTGTACGCACAGAACCGCACCGTCGTCGGCCCCGACCCCGACCTCATCCACCCGGGCCAGAAGCTGATCCTGCGCGTCGAGGCTCCCAAGCCCGACCCGAGGCCCGACCCGACCGCTGCGCCGGCCAAGCAGAAGCCGAAGGACCGGCCCAAGCAGCAGGCGCCGAAGCAGGAGCGGCCCAAGAAGCAGGCTCCCAAGAAGCAGGCGCCCAAGCAGGTGCACGCGGCCAAGCCCGCGCACCGGAGCGGACTCAGCGCCCCCGTGCAAGCGAGCCCCGGCACCCCCTACGGCAAGCCCGGCTCCGCCTGGGCCAGTGGCTACCACACCGGCTTGGATTTCCCGGTCCCCACCGGCACCTCGGTGAAGGCCGTCGCCTCCGGCCGCGTCGTCTCGGCCGGCTGGGGTGGCGCGTACGGCTATCAGGTCGTCATCCGCCACGCGGACGGCAAGTACAGCCAGTACGCGCACCTGTCGGCGCTCACCGTGCGCTCCGGCCAGCAGGTCAGCAGCGGTCAGCGGATCGCACGCTCGGGTTCCACCGGCAACAGCTCAGGGCCGCATCTCCATTTCGAGGTGCGTACGGGTCCCGGATACGGGTCCGACATCGATCCCGTCGCCTACCTCAGATCGGGTGGCGTCTCCGTCTGACGGGCGCCCGTGCGGAGGTATGTGGCGCCCTCGGGGTTCCACATGGCGCATCCGCGGTTCCGATCGGCGGACCGGCTGTTGCGAGGGGCGTTTCCGCGCGTCCGCCTCCGCCGGTGATTCCGCCTCCGCGCGCGTCGCCTTGATCCGCTCCGTCGTCAGCAGCATCAGCCCGCCCGCCGCCACGACACCGAAGCCGAGCGCGAACACGGTGCCCGGCACGCCGTACCGGAAGGTCTCACCGAACATCGTGATGCCGACAGCGGCCGCCACCACCGGATTGACGACCGTGACCGTGGCCAGCGGGGCAGCGAGTCCCGCGCCGTGGTAGGAGGACTGGGAGAGCAGCAGACCACCGCAGGCCAGGGCGGCGATCACCAGCAGGCTCGGCCACTGGTCGAGCGGCGCGGACCACGTCCAGTCCACCGCGACGGTTTTGGTGAACACCGAGGCGATACCGAAGGCCACACCCGCGGCGGCGGCGAGCAGCACACTGCGGATGATCGGCCGGTTCACGGTCTGGGCGGCCAGGAAGAGCAGCGCCACACCGACGAAGGTCGCGGCGGCCAGCACCCCGCGCTGCCCGCCGTCCAACGAGTGGGAGGTGGATGTGCCGGTCAGCGCCAACAGCCCGGCCAGCCCGACGGTCGCCATGATCGCGCCGCGCCAGGCGGCGGCCCCCGCCCTGCGCCGTACGAACAGCGCCGCCATCGGCAGCGCGAAGACGATTGTCAGCGCGCCGAGCGGCTGGACCAGGCTCAGCGGCCCGTACGCCAGCGCCATCACATGCAGCACGGCGCCGAGCCCGTTGAGAGCGACGGCGCCCCACCATGCGGCGTGGTGCAGCGGTGCGTACGGCCGTGCCGAGGTGGAGGCAGCCACATGCTCCTGCGTGATCGCCCCGGCCGCATAAGCGACCGCGGAGACCAGTGACAGCACCACGGCCAGCGCGAGGGAACTCATAGAGACCACGATCTCCCGCTTCAGCGTTCACGTCGTCGTCCTTGAGCAGGCACTTGGACCTACTGCCGAAGTAGTACGCGCGTCGGTCAAATCCCCCTCTCGGCGGGGGCGCACGTCGGCGAGAGGGAGACCGACCGGCTCGGTTCCAAGACGTACTCACCCATATGGACGCATACGGCGTTCTCCGTCCAGTGTCCCCGCCCCGGCCGGGCATCGCGAGCCGTGACTACGGTGACCTGGTGCGGGCATTCCGCATGTCAGGGGCAGAACACCTCGTACGGGTGATGACAGAGAGCGGGAGCGTGGGCGTGGATCTGGAGGAGGTGGGCTCCGTCGGTGGCTTCTTCGCCCTGCGGACCGGCACACCGGGCGAGCGGCAGCTCCCGCTGGCGCGGCTGTACGCGGGTGACACCGCGCCGCTCACGGCCCGTATCGACACGGTCGCAACCCGCCTTCGCGCCCCCGAGCGCAGGGTCGCCGCCTCCATCGCCCACCTGGGACTCGCCGCCCGGCTCTGGTCGGTCGCGCTGGGCTCCGCCGCACTGTACGGACAGCTGCCCGACCTCGACCCCACGCGGCTGCACTGGGACCCGGACCGCAGCGCCCCCGACGATCTGCGGCTGACCGTCGCACATCCGTTGCCGGCGACCGCGGAAACGGTCCGTGAGGTGGTGCAGTACGGCCACCTCGTGCCCCTGGCGGACGCGCTCCACGCCGACGTACGGATCTCCCGGCAACTGCTGTGGGGCAACGCGGGCTCCGCACTCGCCGGGGCCGTGCGCGAACTCCACGCCTGGGCGCGGCGCAGTGGCCGGCCGGAAGTGGGCGAACGGGCATCGGCGCTCGCCGCCGGACTCTTCGCCCACCCCGATCTGTCCGGCACGGTCCACGGTCCCGCGCTGCGGCGCCGCAGCTGCTGCCTCTACTACCGCTGCCCGGGGGGCGGGCTGTGCGGCGACTGCGTCTTCGACCGTCCGCCGCGGCGCTCCGCGCAGCGGTCCTGACCGCGGTCTTCCGCGCACGCCGTATGTGAGTGACCATCGTGGGGTGCTGTTTCTTCCCGGGGGACGCAGTCCCCGATTGCGGCTCCGCCGCGGGCCGGCCCCCCGGCCGGAAAGCAGGCCATGGGGGCTGAACCAACCGCCTTCGCGAGGTGAGTCTCCGTGAAGGTGGGACTGCTCACGCGTGAGTTTCCGCCGGACGTCTACGGGGGCGCCGGGGTCCATGTGGAGTTCCTGGCCCGGGAGTTACGAGCTCTCGCCGACATCGAGGTGCACTGCTGGGGAGAGGGCGCGGCCGAAGGGGTCCTGCGCCACCAGCCGCTCGCCGGACTCGACGGCGCTAACGACGTACTGCGCACCTTCTCCGTCGACCTCGCGATGGCCGCCGAGCTCCAGGGCCGCGAACTGGTCCACTCCCACACCTGGTACGCCAATCTCGCCGGTCATCTCGCCAAACTGCTCCACGGCGTACCGCATGTGATGACCGCGCACTCGCTGGAGCCGCTGCGCCCCTGGAAGACCGAGCAGCTGGGTGGCGGCTACGCCCTCTCCAGCTGGGCCGAGCGCACGGCGATCGAGGCCGCGGACGCGGTGATCGCCGTCTCCCGCGGTATGCGCGCCGACATCCTCGCCTGCTATCCCGCCCTCGATCCGGACCGGGTGCATGTCGTCCACAACGGCATCGACACCCGTCTGTACCGTCCCGACCACGAGACGACCGCACTCGAGCGGATCGGCCTCGACCCGCACCGCCCGTTCGTCCTCTTCGTCGGCCGTATCACCCGGCAGAAGGGCGTCCCGCATCTGCTGCGCGCCGCCCGCTCCTTCGACCCGGACGCCCAGCTGGTGCTGGCGGCCGGCGCCCCCGACACCCCGGAGATCGGACATGAGTTCCGGGAGCTGGTCGAGGAGCTGGACCGCGTACGCGACGGGGTGCACTGGATTCCCGAGATGCTGCCGCGTCCGCAGGTGATCCAACTCCTCAGCCATGCCGCGGTGTTCGTCTGCCCCTCGGTGTACGAGCCGCTGGGCATCGTCAATCTGGAGGCCATGGCCTGCGGAACGGCTGTCGTCGCGTCGGCGGTCGGCGGCATCCCCGAGGTCGTGGAGGACGGACGCACGGGACTGCTCGTGCCCTACGACGCCGCTCACCCCGAAGCCTTCGAGTCGGGTCTCACCCAGTCGGTGAACCGGGTTCTCGACGACGCCGGGGAGGCAGCGAGGATGGGCGCGGCCGGACGGGATCGCGCGGTTCGTGAGTTCGGCTGGGACCAGGTGGCCCGGCGCACGTACGAGGTGTACGAGGAGTTGCTCAAACAGCCATAGCGGCCATGGCGGGCATGGCGGGCATGGCACGCATAGAGGGGGCGCGATGCGCGGTGGACCTTCGGTGCTCGGAATCGTACTGGCCGGCGGGGAGGGCAAGCGGCTGATGCCGCTCACCGCCGACCGGGCAAAACCGGCGGTGACCTTCGGCGGCATGTACCGGCTCGTCGATTTCGTCCTCTCCAGCCTCGTCAACGGCGACATCCTGCGTATCTGCGTACTGACCCAGTACAAGTCGCACTCGCTGGACCGCCATGTGACCACCACCTGGCGGATGTCGAGTCTGCTCGGCAACTACGTCACGCCCGTACCGGCCCAGCAGCGGCTCGGCCGGCGCTGGTATCTCGGCAGTGCGGACGCGATCCTGCAGTCACTCAACCTCGTCAACGACGAACAGCCCGACTACATCGCGGTGTTCGGCGCCGACCACGTCTACCGGATGGACCCGCGGCAGATGCTGCAGCGGCACATCGAGAGCGGAGCCGGCGTCACCGTCGCCGGGATCAAGGTGCCGCGCGCCGAAGCGTCCTCCTTCGGGATCATCACACCCGCCTCCGACGGCGCCCGGGTCGAGCGGTTCCTGGAGAAACCCGCCGACCCGCCGGGGCTGCCGGGTGACCCCGACCGGGTATTCGCCTCCATGGGCAACTACCTCTTCTCCACCAAGGTGCTCGTGGACGCTCTCCACCGGGACGCCGAGGACGAGCGCTCGGTCCATGACATGGGCGGCTCGATACTGCCGATGCTCACCGAGCGCGGTGTGGCACACCTCTACGACTTCGATGAGAACCATGTGCCCGGTGAGAGTGCGCGGGAGCACGGTTACTGGCGTGATGTGGGCACCATCGACACGTACTACGAAGCCCATATGGATCTGATTCCGGACCGTCCGGTCTTCGACCTCGACAACCGGCGCTGGCCCCTCTACACCCACTCCGGCCAGCTGCCGCCCGCCCGCCTCATCGGCGCGGGCATCGCGAGCGAGTCGATCATCAGCCCCGGCTGTGTCGTCCGCGGCCAGGTCACCCGGTCCGTGCTCTCGCCCGGCGTTGTCGTCGGAGAGGGGGCGGTGGTGCAGGGCTCGGTCCTCCACGACAACGTTCGCATCGGTCGGGGTGCGGTGGTGCGTGGCTCGATCCTGGACAAGAACGTGGATGTCCCGCCCGGCGCGACGATCGGCGTCAACCCCGAGCGCGACCAGGAGCTTTACACCGTCTCGAAGAACGGAGTCATCGCGCTGGGGAAGGGCCGGCGCGTGCTGTGAGGCTTGCCGGCCCAAAGAGGGGCCCCGCGGCTGATTGCCGATCGTGCCACCCGGGAATCACAGGGGTGAGGGGCCTGTCGTTGCGTGGATGCCTCCGACGGCTGCCCCAGTCGGTTTTCTTGGCCTGAACCGGCTGCCGAGACTGCCCAGTGAAGAACGGAGTGATTCCATGCGTGCGCACAGGCAAGCCCGTCGGCGAGCCGCATGCGCGACGTACACCCTGCCGCAGGCAGAGACATCGGCCCGCTGGGCGCGGCATCTGACGACCGCCTTCCTCACCAGCGGACGCGGCGAGGAGGTGTCCGGGGACCAGGTGGAAGACGTGACCCTGGTCGTCTCTGAGCTCGTCACCAATGCCACCCGGCACGGCCGCAGCGGCTGCCGACTCCGGCTGCACATCGACACCGGACTGGTCACCGTCGAAGTGGAGGACAGCAGTCCCATACCGCCGCGGTTGTGTTCAGCGCAGGAGTCGGACGAGGGCGGGCGGGGCATCGCGTTGGTGCGTCAGCTCGCGCAGCACTTCGCCGTGCGCGGCGGACCCGGCGGCGGCAAGACCGTACAGGCCGTACTCGCCTCGAGCTGAAGGAGAGCGGCTCTCCTTCAGCTGTGCCCTCAGCACGGCTGGCGCCACACCCCCAGATCGAGCTTCTTGCGCATGGAACTGAGCCCCAGCTGACGAGCACGCTTGCAGAACTTGTCGACCGGGAGCGCGTACTCGACATGGAAGACGGCCTTGCCGGCCTTCACAAAAGGTGTCAGCGCCGCACAGTCGCCGTACTGCGCGCATTCCTCGTTCACGGCGAAGTCGAAATCGCCCACCAGCTGGGGCACTTGAGGCAGATCGTTCTTCAGCCCCACCGACAGGCCGCGCTCGTGCGCCAGGCGCGCGATCATGCGGTTGTACGCGAGCTGGTGCGCGGCGGTCAGCGGAAAGCCGGTCTCGTTGAGATAGGCGTCCAGCAGATCGGGCTCGACCGCGTCGAAGCCGCGTGACCGGCAGATGTCCATGCGCTCGGCCATCAGCGGGCGGAGGGTGTCGAGACGGCGGATGTCCAGCCAGCGTTCGCCCTCCCAGCCGTTCTGGCCGCCCAGGACGGCGGCGGAGAAGTTCCTGTGGTCGGGGCGGAAGGACTCCCATGCGCCGGCGTTGATGTAGCAGATGACCTTGCGGCCGGCCCGGTGTAGCCGGCGGACGGTCGCCGCGTCGTTCTCGAAGCCGTCGATGTCGTAGACCGGTACGTCGACCCGGTCGTCGATCGGGCCGTCGAGCTGCCACTGCCAGGCGGTACCGGGCCGCGGCAGCCAGCGCGGTCCCGGAGTGGGGTGATCGGGGGTGGGGTCCGGAGGCGGGGCCGAGCAGGCTGCCAGCAGCAGAAGAGCGAGGCCGAGGATCACGGTCCGCAGCCGGGTCGTGCAGTTCATGAGGCCTTCCGGAGAACGGGCGGCAGGGCCGACCACGGGTTGGGCCCGTGGCCGGGTACGGCGCAGTGCACCGCGGCACGGCGGAGTTCCGCGGTACGGGCGGCGAGCCCGCAGAGCCCGGCCGGCACCCCGTGCACCAGGTGACAGAAGCGGGCCGGCGGATGACCGGCGGTCCAGGACGGGGCGGCCGGGGCCGCCCGGTAGGCGTCCCAGCCGCCCTCGAAGGTGACCAGCAGATCGGCGAGCGCCGCGTAGCCGGCGGCGGGATGGACGCCCGGGTTGAGCGCGACGGTCTGGCCGCCGCGGGCCCTGGCGGCACGGGTCAGCCGCCGATAGTGGCGCAGCCCGGCTGCGTCGGGAGCGACCTGGTCGAGGAAGAACCCGTCCGTGGCATACCAGTCGCGGTAGCGCTCGAAGTCGTGCACGACCGCCCGGGCCGGGCGGCGCCCGTAGTCGGTGTCCGCGTATCCCAGCACCCGTACACCGGCCGCCCGCAGCGCGCGGACGGCGGTGGTGAACGCCGGGTCGGGGGCGTCGCCGGGTCCGTCATCGATATTGAGCACGACGCCGTAGAGAAGTGGTGCGGATGCGACGAGGACGTTCCAGGCGTCGGGGTTGACGGCGGGGTGGACGTACATCGGCACGAGGAGTGTCATGCGTGACGGCCCTCCGTTGCCGTGCCGGCGGAGCCCGGATCGCCGCGGTGCGGCAGGTGGTTGCCGGGCGCGGGCCGGATGCTCGCCGCCGGTGCGCCGTTCTCTGCGGCCCAGCCGTCGAAGCACACGACCCGCCCCGTCGCCCCGGTCATCGGGCTGCCCCGGCCGGGGCCGATGACTCCCACAGAGCGGTGAGGGAGTCGTCCAAGGTGCGTTCCGGTCGCCAGTCCAGCGCGGCACGCGCCGCCGCGATGTCCGCGCACTGCCAGGACACGGCCGGCGAACGCGCCGAGCCGTCGCCCGTCTGCTCGAGGCGGCCGCGGAAGCCGGCCACCCTCACCAGTGAGTCCGCCAGTTCGCGTACCGCGGTGGCGCGGCCGCTGCCGATGTTGAGTACGGGCGGCAGCGGCCCGGCAGCCGTCGCCGCGCGGACGGCCGCGTCCGCGACGTCCCGTGCGTCGACGAAGTCACGGTGCGCGGACAGATCGCCGACCTGGACGGCGCCCTCGTCACCGGCACGCCGCAGCTCGCCGGCGAGCCGTCCGGGCAGCCCTGCGGCGGGCGCACCGGGACCGACGGGGTTGAAGACGCGGAGCACGACCGCGTCGAGTCCGGAGGAGTTGACGGCGACCGTACCGGCCAGCTTGGTGGCTCCGTACGGGCTCAGCGGCCTGGTTGCGGCCGACTCGGCGACGGGCGAGCCGGGTGCGGTCGGCCCGTACTCCGCGGCGGACCCGAGATGGACGAGCCGGGCGCCCGGTGCCGCGTCCCGCAGCGCCTCGCAGAGCGCGGCCGGACCGCGCGCGTTGATGTCGGTGAGGTGTACGGCGCTGCCGGCCACCGCGCCCGCGCAGTTGACGACAACGGAGGGCGAGGCCGCGTGCAGCGCCTCCGCGAGGAGGCCGGGACCGGCGGTGAGGTCGAAGGGCACATCGGCCGCCGCGGACCGCCCGCCGACGAGCAGCCGCACGCCCGGCAGGGCGCGCAGCTGCTCGGCGGTGTGCCCGCCCAGGAATCCGGTGGAGCCCAGGAGGAGGATGCGCACGGAACCTCTCACGCTCCCTTGAGGAGGAGACCGCGGTGGGTGGTGAACTCCGCGTTCGCCCGGTCGTAGTCGTCGGGGCGGCCGATGTCGAGCCAGTAGCCGTCGAAGTCGTAGGCGTGCGGCGGGTTCTGGGCCTTGAGCAGGTCCAGCACGAGCTCGTCGAAGCCGAGCGGCAGACCGGGCGTGTAGCCGGCGAGGGTTTCCCGGTTGAGTCCGTACACGCCCATGGAGACGCGGTAGTCCATGCTCGGCTTCTCGGCGAAGCCGACGACCTTGCCCGACTCCGTGGTGAGCACCCCGAAGTCGATGGCGACCTTGCGGGCGTAGGTGGCGACGGTGAGCGGTGCGTCGGACTCCCGGTGCTGCCTGATGACGTCCCCGTAGTCGAGGTCGGTGAGGATGTCGCCGTTCATGACGAGGAACTCGTCGGGCAGCCGGTCCATCATCGTGAGCAGCGGGCCCATGGTGCCGAGCGGGCTGTCCTCGGTGGAGTAGCCGACGCGCAGGCCCCATTGGGAGCCGTTGCCGACGTACGCGCGGATGATGTGTCCGAGGTGGCCGATGGCGATGGTGCAGCTCGTGAAGCCGGCGGCGGCGAGCTGGCGCAGCACTATCTCGAGGATCGCGTGTTGGTCACCGATGGGCACCAGCGGCTTCGGTAACGCGGTGGTGTACGGGCGGAGGCGGACGCCCTTGCCTCCGGCGAGGATCACTGCGTGCATGAAGACTCCCCTGTCAGTACTGTCGGTGTTCTGTTGGGTGGCGCTTGCGGACGCGGTGGTCGAGCGCGGTCAGACGTTGTAGATGCCGGTCTTGTAGCGGGCGAGGTTCGCCGGGTCGCGGAAGAAGCCGATGGTGTGCGCGAGCCCGTCCGTCAGGTCGAGCTCGGGCTGCCAGCCGGTGGCCGCGCGCAGCCGGGCGGCGTCGGCGACCAGCCGCATCACCTCGGAGCCCGTCGGCCGGATGCGCTCTTCGTCCTCGCGTACGTCGAGATCGACGTCCATCAACTTGCCGATGAGCCGGTTGAGTTCGCCGATCGAGATCTCACTGCCGGTCCCTGCGTTGAAGGTCTGGCCGACGACGTCCTCGGCCGGCGCGGTGCCGACGGCGAGAAAGGCACGTGCGGTGTCCTTCACATAGAGGAAGTCCCGTGTGGGGCGCAGATCCCCGAGCGTGATGACCCGTTCGCCCGCCGCGACCTGGCCGATGACGGTCGGGATGACCGCCCGCATCGACTGGCGCGGCCCGAAAGTGTTGAACGGGCGCAGGGTGACCACCGGAGTGTCGAAGCTGGCGTGGTAGCTGTCGGCGAGCCGGTCGCCGCCGGCCTTCGAAGCGGCGTACGGGGACTGGGTGTTGATGGGATGGTCCTCGGTGATCGGCACGGTCTGCGCGGTGCCGTACGTCTCGCTGGTGGAGGTGTGCACCAGACGGGGGATCCCCAGCTTGCGCACCGCCTCCAGCACATTGAGAGTGCCCGTGACATTGGTGTCCACGTAGCTGTGCGGGGCCCGGTACGAGTACGGGATCGCGATCAGTGCGGCGAGGTGGTAGACGGCCTCGGCTCCCTCGGCGAGCTGATACACGGAGCCGGGGTCGCGGACGTCCCCGAGGACGATCTCGACCTGGTCGAGGGTGTCGGGAGAGAGCGTCTCCAGCCATCCGTAGGAGGAGAAGGAGTTGTACTGGGCCATGGCGCGGACCCGGAAGCCGGCGGCGACGAGTGTCTCGGTCAGATGCGATCCGATGAACCCCTCGGCTCCGGTGACGGCGACAAGTGCGTTGGTTGTCACGAAAGCTGCTCCTCTGTTTCGGTGGTCGGGTGCGGTGGTGTCAGAACACGGTCAGCGGTGTGCGGTGGGCCGGCCGAACAGCCGGCAGGCCCCGGCGACCAGAACGGCCGCCGCTGCGGTACGACAGATCAGTTGGACAGGGCTCGGTGGCAGCCCCGCGGGCAGCGCCGCGGCCTCGGCTGCCGCGGCGACGAGACAGACGGCGGCAGGCATCCAGGCCACCGAGAACGCCTGGAGCAGCAGCGCAGTCCAGAGCACGGCGCCCAGGACGAGCAGCGGCGCGATCCCGGTCCCGGCGACCAGCGCGCCGAGCGCGAGCACCGCCAGATACGCGCCGAGGCAGAGCGCCAGGGCCCGGCAGGCGCGCAGGGTGAAGCCGCGTGAGGTGGTGCTCTCGCGCAGTGCGGCGACGGCGAGCGAGCGATAGCGGTACAGCAGCCACTCGGCGAAGCCCATGCTGAGCGTGAGGACGACGACCGAGCGTGGATCGCCGGCCCCGGCCAGCGCCGCGAGCACTCCTGCGGCCAGCCCGAACAGTCCGTACGGCAGCGAGCGCAGCAGCTTGGGCCTGGCTGCGGCGGCGGTGGGCGCGGACCGCAGCGTCCCATGGATCGCATGCCCGGCGGCCGCGACCGCGAGTGTCACCGTCGCGAGCAGCAGCCCCAGCGCGAGCGGCGCCGGGAGCCGCCACACCGAGGCCGCCGCCGCGCCTGCCGCGACGGGCAGCAGGGTGAGCAGCAGTACGCGTTCGCGGCCGAGGACGAGCAGAACGCTCGCCGCGGCGAGATAGCAGGACTGTCCGCCGGCGAACGCCGCGCCGGTACCGGGGCCCGAGACGAGCAGACCCGTGACGGCGGCCCCCAGAGCTCCGGCCGGGCCGCCGATACGCAGGGTGCGCCCGGCGGCTGCCCGCCCCTCGGCAGCGAGCCGCAGATACGCGCGGTGGCTGAGCGCCTGGTTCCAGGCCCAGGCCGCCAGCGCGGCGGCGATCAGCCCGGAGACGTCCGCCGTGCCGTGCCACAGCCCGGCGCCGAGTACGTACGCCAGCCCGGGCAGTGCGAAGACCAGACCGCGCAGCGCACAGCGCAGATGGTCGGGCCGCCAGGGGTCGGGTGCGGGCGGCGGCTCCGGGTAGTGGCGCGGCACCCGTGCGTAGAGGTCCTCGGCGAGCGTGAACAGATCCGGACGCGCGTAGCGCTCGCTGATCTGATCCCCCGTCAGGCCGTCCGATTCGAGCAGCGCGGCCACCTCGTACGGGTGGACGGCGACCGCGACCTGCTCGACCAGGCGCTCGGCCAGCTCGTCGATCGGGTCCGCCGCCCAGCTGGGCCGGGCGCGGGTCCTGCTGCGCGGCCTGGGTACGGCCGGCAAGGTGTCGCCTTCGCCCGGCACCAGGCGTAGCGGGCCGCTCATGCGAGTACCCCGACCGTCTGCTGGGACGCCGTGGATCCGGTCGCCGATTCGGCGGTGCCCAGGGCGAGTTCGAGATAGATGGAGCGGAAGGTGTCGACGGTCTGCCGGAGCGTGAACTGCTCGATCACCCGCAGCCGCGCCGCCTCGCCCATCGCGCCGCGGCGCTGCGGATCGCGCAGCAGCTCCAGTGCCGCTGCTGCCATCGCCTCCGGCTCCCGTGGCGGTACGACAAGACCGCTGTCGCCGACGGCCTCGCGCACTCCGCCGACGTCGGTGGAGACGGTGGCGCGCCCGCAGGACATGGCCTCGATCAGCGTGAACGGAAAGCCCTCGCTGATGCTGGAGAGCATCACGACATTGCCCGCCGCGTAGGCGTCGCGTATGTCCTCCACTCGTCCTTCGAAGGTGACGGCATCGCCGTGTCCGAGCTCGGCGGCGAGCGCCTCGCAGCGCTCCCGATACGCCTCTCCGCCGCGCGGTGTGCCACCGAAGAGCCGCAGCCGCGCCTCGGGTATCTCCTTCCGTACGAGCGCGAAGGCCCGGATCAGCGTCTGAAGATCCTTGATCGGGTCGACGCGGCCGGCCCAGCTGAGCGTGGGCGCGTCCGGTTCGGGTCCGGCGGGCGGGAAGGCCGCGGGGTCGACGCCGTTGTAGACGGTTCGGATGAGCTGCGGATCGGCGCCGCCGCGCTCCTCCCAGAGGCGGTTGTAGCGGTTGCCGGGCGTGACGAGCGCGGCCACGCGGTACGTCTCCTCGGCGAGCAGCCGGAAGAAGCCGAGCAGCAGCGCCTTCACCGGCCAGCGGTAGGGGCCGGTGCGGTAGCCGAGATAGCGCTCGCGCAGATAGACGCCGTGCTCGGTGAGCAGCAGCGGTACGCCGTACAGCTGCCTGCCCGCCAGACCCGGCAGGACCGCGATGCCGCCGCTGACCGCGTGGGCGACGCCGTACTGCGGTGGCGCTGCCGCCAGTGGCCGCAGTGCGTGCTCCAGCAGGTCGGTGGCGGTCAGCGCGTCGTGCAGTGTGGGCCGGGAGGCGTAGACCGGCAGGTCGGGCCGGTTCCAGACGCCCACCAGGGTGCGCACGGCCTGGTCGGTGCGCAGTGCGGGTGCGAGCACACCGTCACGGGCCGAGCGGGCCAGTTCGTACAGAGCGGGTCCGAAGTGCGCCTCGGACGCCGGGTCGAGGAGCGAGGTCAGGAACTTCTCGTACGCGGCCATCAGCAGCCGCAGCCTTCTGCCGCGCGGCGCGGTCCCGGTCGGGTCGGGCCCCCACATGGGGACGGAGACGGGCGGCGAGACATGTGCGGGCAGCTCCCAGGCGAGGGTCTCCCGCCCGGTGCCGGTCACCGCGATGACCTGGAAGTCGAAGTCGGGCATTCCGCCGACGAGTTGGTCGCACCACACGCTCACGCCGCCGTGGCTGTGCGGATAGGTGCCTTCGGTGAGGAGGGTGACCAGATGCGCGCCGGACCGCGGCGCGCGAAGTGGCTCGGCCATGTGGAACTGCTCCCCTGGGTGCGAGAAGGGAAGGGGCGCCTCGCCCGTCGGGCAGGCAGGGGCGCGTGGATGCCGCGGCGCCCGGGGCAGGGCTGGGCCCCGGGACCGCGAGAGGTTCGTCTGTAGCTGGTGCTGCGGTTGTCAGCCCGTCACGCCGTACGGAACGCGCTGGCGCACACCCGACGGAAGCGGCAGCCGTGGTGCGGCCGGCGGGACCGGCGTGGCCTTCGGCGTCTTCGCGGTACGGGCAGCGGGCGTCGCGGCGGCGGGCAGGGAGAGGCTCACCCGGTCCTGGAGCAGTCCGGGCGCGACCCAGCCGGAGACCGAACCGGCGTAGGGGCTGCCGAAGCCGGTGGTGCCCAGGAACAGGTTCTGCCGGGTGCCGGCCGGCGTGGTGGCGGTGACCCGTACCCCACTGGGAGCCTGCACCGTGACGGCGTCGCCGATGCGGTACGCGGTCACCTGGCCCGCCTTGACGGCGGTGTTCCAGGCGGCACGGTCGCGCAGCTCCGCGCCGATGTCGCGGTGGCGCAGATTGACCAGTGGGGTGTTGTCGGCGTACAGCGCCGCGTAGTCGTCGAGGATGCGGTTCAGCACCGGGTAGGCGATACGGTCCTCGGCCAGATTGGACTGGTGGATGTAGTGCGGCCGCGGGTCGTTGGCGAGAACGTGGCCGAGTCCGATGCGGGCCTCCAGCGGGACCACGTAGGACGCGTATCCGGTGCCCGTGTCGAGCGGCTCCTCCAGACAGGTGGAGTTGGCCGCGGTCTCACAGATGCCGCTGCCGCCGTCGGAGGCCCTGGTGTAGATCCAGTTGTACTCGTCGATCTGCTCCCGGGTGTGGCCCGCGTTGTAGAAGACGTTCATCGGGTAGCGGGGCACCGTGCGGGCGGGGCCGACCTGGCGCTGGGCGGGGTCGCGGGAGTTGTCGGAGCCGAGCCAGCCGACGGAGTTGGCGACGAGTGCGGGCGCGAGGTTCGGGCTGTCGTCCGGCTGCTGCGGCAGGATCTTCATTCCGGAGTGCTCACCGGTGATCAACTCGTCCGTCTGCAGCGGGAGTCCGGCGCGCTGGCCCCAGGCCCGGTTGTCGCCGATCTGCGCGGAGATCTCGGCCTGGCTGACGTACTGCGTACTGCCGTCGGCGTTCTTGGTGCACACCCAGGGGACGACGGTGACGTTCTGGACGCAGCCGAGGAAGGGGTGGTTGTAGGTGTGGTTCACCCAGCGGTAGGTGTTTCTGTCGGCGGTGAGCTGCTGTGCGAGCGGGTCGCTGCCGGCGTTCTCCTCCTTGAACAGCTCGCTGCCGCCGCCGTTGAAGACCATGTCCAGTGTGAAGCCCTTGGTGGCGGACCACTGGGCCGCGTACTGCGCGTCCGCGGCCGTCATCCTGATCGGGTCCGGCTCGCCGCCCTGGCCCGGGGGGCAGTCCACGTCGCCCGGCGTGCAGTTGAGCACGCTGTCCCAGCGGTCGTCGGCGGCGAAGACATCGTCGACATGGACGGCGAAGTAGTTGCGTGCCGCGCCGATCATGACGCCCTGCGTCAGCCAGTTCACGATGCCGCGGGCCAGCAGCCGGAACTGCTGCTGGTACTGGTTGTAGACGAACGTGACGACAAGTTCGCGGCGGCCGTCGTGGCGGTACTCGCCGACGATCGAACCGCGCTGCTGCGAGCCGGGCAGCGGTGCCTCGACGTAGCTGGTGAAGTCCGCGCCCGCTGCGGGCCTGGCGACATGTGCGTAACTCTCGCCCACGGAAGGGGAGTTGTCCTCGAAGGGCACGGGCCCGTCGAGATAGCCGAAGGGACCGGCCTTGCCGGCGGCCGTCACCTCGGCCCGCGCACCGTCCAGCGAGCCGCTGTACCCGCCGTTGACCGGGTAGTCCAGACCGACCTCGGGACGGGCGTAGGTGTACGCGTCGACCTGCGGGATCGCGAAACTCTGCTCGTACGAGGCCAGCGCCGCCAGCTCGGCGGCGCCCACTCCGGCAGGACTGTCGCTGGGCAGCACCACGGCCTGGTACTTGGCGCGTGGACGCCCGTCCACCGTGTCGGCGAGGAAGCCCGCGTCGATCACCGGCCGGTTCGTCCCGGAAAGATCGAGCAGGGTGTACGGCGTTCCCGAGCCGTCGAGTTCGGCGGCGATGGCTGCGGTGGCGGGACCCCCGTCGTCCACCACCAGCACCTTCAGATCGATACGCGGCACCGGTGCCGCGACGGCCCCGGTGGCAGGCGCGGCGAGCGCCAGCAGAAGTGCGCTCGTAGTGGACAAGGCAGCCGTGCGGACGGTGCGCCCCATGTATGTGTTCCTCCCCTGAAGGGCATGCCGGACATGGCCCGGTATGCCCTTGCCCCCCTGCGGTGGTCGACGTGTCCCGGCGACGCCCCGCGTGTCCCGCTCTCTGTCGGATCACATAGTGAGGTGCCTTTTGGGGGATCTGTGTGGGCATTGTGAAACCTGGCGCAAAGTGGCTGCGAAGCGACTGTCGGGATGATCGGGGAATCGCCGCCATTCGCGCCTCTGCGAAAGGGCGGCCCGCTCCCGGCCCGCGACCGGGCATCCAGGTCGGAACGTCCGAAAGCGGTTGCCGGGCGCCGGGCGACCTTCAAGGGTCTGGACCACTGAAGATTCTGGGGCGTGACTCGCTGGATTCAGCCAACGTTGCGCCGCGGCCGCGGCCGCGGTCGGCCGCCGGCTTCCCCGGTGCGCCCACACGCTCCGCACGGCACAAGCGGGCGCACCTCCGAGCGGACGCACGAATTCCGCAATCTCCTCAGCCGACAAGCGATTCTGTCTGGACAAATTTATTTGTCGGTGGGAGGGTGGAGCCATGTTGGACGTGACCGTGATCGAGGACTCGGCGGCCGCCGCCGTCTCGCTGGACCCCATGCGTTCCCGGCTGCTCGCCGAGCTCGCCACCGGGCCCGCGTCGGCGGCCATGCTCGCGGGCCGTGTCGGACTGCCCCGCCAGAAGGTGAACTACCACCTCAAGGCGCTGGAGCGGCACGGCCTGGTCGAGCTGGCCGGCGAGCGCAGGAAGGGCAATGTCACCGAGCGGCTGATGCGGGCCACGGCGGCCTCGTATGTGATCTCGCCGCTCGCCCTGGCCGCGGTCCAGCCGGACCCGGCCCGCTTCCGCGACCAGCTCTCGGCGCGCTGGATGCTCGCCGTCGCCGCGCGTCTCGTACGTGATGTCGGCACCCTGATCACCGGGGCCACCAAGGCCCGCAAGCGGCTCGCGACCTATGCGCTGGACGGCGAGGTCCGCTTCGCGTCGGCCGCCGACCGGGCCGCGTTCGTCGAGGAACTGACGCACGGCGTCGGCGCCCTGATCGCCAAATACCACGACGAGAACGCGGAGGGCGGCCGCGAGCACCGGATCGTCGTCGCGCTCCACCCCACCGTCAAGCCCGATCCCCCTGCCACCAGGGCCATCGAGGAGTCGTCATGAGGAAGCAGCTCATCGACCCCGTCGTCGGCAGCGGCAAGCGCCTCTCCCAGGATGAGCCCGCCAAGACCCCGCTCGAGGTCGTCCGGTCCACGACGGTCGGCTCGGGCGTCCACCACGTGATCCACGCGCCCAGGAGCGCCTGAATATCAGGAGTCATCATGTCCAAGGAATTCGAGATCGTCCGCGAGTTCGAGGTCGACGCCAGTCCCGAGCAGGTGTGGGACGCGATCACCACCGGCACGGGCGGCTGGCTGTGGCCCATGGAGTACGAGCCCAGGGAGGGCGGCGCCGCGCCGTTCGGCGGCACCGTCACCGCGTGGGACCCGCCGCGGCATCTGACCGGCCGCACCGAGAGCCCGGAGGACGTGCCGCAGCAGTCCTTCAACCAGCTCGAGCATGTCATCGAAGAGCGCGAGGGCGGCGGCTCCTGGGTGCGCTATGTGCACAGCGGCATCTTCGTCGACGACTGGGACAACCAGTACGACGGTGCCAACAAGCACACCGACTTCTATCTGCACACCCTGCAGCAGTACCTCAAGCACTTCACCGGCCGCACCGCCACCTTCGCGACCCTCGAGGCTCCCGCCGCCTCCAACGGCCCGGGCGGGCTCGAGGTCGTCAGCCGCGGGCTCGGACTGCCGGACGACGCGGCCCAGGGCGCCACGGTACGGGTCGAGGTGCCCGGCGCCGGTCCCCTCGACGCGGTCGTCGACTTCCGTAACCCGTACTTCATCGGGCTGCGCACGGACGAGGCGATGTACCGCGTCTTCGGCAGGAACCACTTCGGAGCGCCGGTCGGCGTCAGCGTGCACGACTTCGCCGGTGGCGCTGACGCCAAGAAGAACGAGGACGCCTGGCAGACCTGGCTCACCGGCCTCTTTGCGTGACCGGGGAGAAGGGCCCGGCCGGTGCGGATCCGGCCGGGCCCCTCGCCGTGCCGGGACCGGTGCGGATCCCGGCATTTTGCCCACACCTCATCACTCAGTAAAGTTGCGCTTTTGAAACTGCTGAGTGGGCGCTACGGCGAACGAGTGATCGAGGAACGGCAAAAGCGATGACGGTGACAGAGGACAGCCCGGTGTTCGGTCCGGGCATCGACCCGGAGCGGTTGGCCGTCTGCCTGAGCGTGCTCGACGAGCTCGACAAGCTGGATGTCGACCACCCTGACGCGATCACGGTACGCCGGGCCACGGCCGGCATCTACCGGACCGTGAAGCAGCGCCGCCGCCAGGACCGCCGCGCCGCCAAGACCGCCCACGACAAGGCCGTCACCGAGGCCACCGCGACCGGCTCCGCCGAACGGATCGACGACGAGACGGAGGGCCTGCTGCCCTCCTCGTCGGTCACCGGCGAGATCGCGGGCATACTCCAGCGCCCCCGGTCCTGCTACATCTGCAAGACCCGCTACGTCGAGGTCGACGCCTTCTACCACCAGCTGTGCCAGAAGTGCGCGGCCGAGAACCGCGCCCGCCGCGACGCCCGCACCGACCTCAGCGGCAAGCGCGCCCTCCTCACCGGCGGCCGGGCCAAGATCGGCATGTACATCGCCCTTCGGCTGCTCCGCGACGGCGCCCACACCACCATCACCACCCGCTTCCCCAGCGACGCCATCCGCCGCTTCAAGGCGATGCCGGACAGCGACGAGTGGATCCACCGCCTCAAGATCGTCGGCATCGATCTCCGTGACCCGGCGCAGGTTGTCGCGCTCGCCGACTCGGTGGCCGCCGAGGGCCCGCTGGACATCCTGATCAACAACGCCGCGCAGACGGTACGCCGCTCCCCGCAGGCGTACAGCGAACTCCTCGCCGCCGAGTCCGCGCCGCTGCCCGCGGGCGAGCTGCCCAGCTCCCACGTCATCGGCGCCTTCGGCAGCGGCGCCCAGGCCGCGCTGCCCGTCGGCCGCGGCGAGGCCCTGACCGCCCAGGACGTCACCGAACTGGCACTGGTCACCGGCTCCGCCTCGCTCGCCAGGATCGAGGCGGGCACCGCCATCGACGCCGGCGGTCTGGTTCCCGATCTGCACGACACCAACAGCTGGGTCCAGACGGTCTCGGAGGTCGAGCCGGTCGAGCTGCTCGAGGTCCAGCTGTGCAACTCCACCGCGCCGTTCATCCTGATCAGCCGGCTCCGCCCGGCCATGGCAGCCGCTGAGGCCAAGCGCACCTACGTGGTGAACGTCTCCGCCATGGAGGGCGTCTTCAGCCGGGGCTACAAGGGCGCGGGCCACCCGCACACCAACATGGCCAAGGCCGCGCTGAACATGCTCACCCGCACCAGCGCCCAGGAGATGTTCGAGTCCGACGGCATCCTGATGACCGCCGTCGACACCGGCTGGATCACCGACGAGCGCCCGCACCCCGACAAGATGCGCCTCGCCGACGAGGGCTTCCACGCCCCGCTCGACCTGGTCGACGGCGCCGCTCGCGTCTACGACCCGATCGTGCGCGGCGAGGACGGCGAGGAGCTCTACGGCTGCTTCCTCAAGGACTACGCTCCGGCGAACTGGTAGCCCGCAGCTGCTCGTGGACGGCGTACGAGCCGGTGCCCGCCGCCGCGCGCACTCTCGTACCGCCGTCGACCAGCAGATCGGCCCCCGTCACCCATTCGGCCGCGTCGGAGGCGAGCCAGAGCACCGCCCGCGCCACATCGCCGGGCTCGCCGATCCGGCCGAGCGGCAGGCCTTCGGCGATTCGCCGCTCGGCGCCCTCCCAGACGAAGCGCGCCATCTCGGTGCGTACCAGCCCCGGTGAGACGGCGTTCACCCGTACGGCCGGGGCCAGTTCACCGGCGAGCTGACGTGTGAGGTGCAGCAGCGCCGCCTTGCTCGTGCCGTACGCGCCGACCTGCGGGCCCACCCCGTGCGTGCCCTCGGTGCAGATGTTGACCACGGCCCCGCCGTGCTCGCGCATCCAGGCCCGCCAGGCGAGCTGCACCAGTCGCAGCGCCGCCTCCACATTCACCGTGAAAGCCTGCCGCCACTCGTCCGGATCGGCCTTCATCAGCGGACCGTAAGGCGCTTTGGTGGCAGCGTTGTTGACCAGAATGTCGAGGCGTCCGAACTCCCGTACCGCGAGCTCCGTGCACTGATCCAGATGGGCCGGATCGGCGACACTGCCGGTGCAGCCGACCGCCCGCGCGCCCGCGCCGCGCAGCTCCGCCACGGCCGTGCGCACACCGTCCGGATCGCGTGCGGTGACCACGACATCGGCTCCCGCCTCCGCCAGCGCCTCGGCGACGGCGAAGCCGATTCCCCGGGAAGCCCCGGTCACCAGGGCTGTCCTTCCCTCGAGGCTGCGTGGTGCGCGCCCGGAAGTCATCTGCGTACGATCCCATGAAGCCCCGGACAGGGACAGATCGTTGGCCGGAATTGAGCCGATGTACAGGCCCCATCGAGCGGGCTCGCGCTCATTTGGTTACTCTGGGGTGAACGGACGCCACCAAGGGATCCACGAAAACCCCTTGGCCGTCCTGGGACAAGTCTGCAACCAGGCCGCGGTCCCGCCCGAGTGACGGCGCCACCGCGACCGAACTGCCCTTGTCCCAGTTACGCGACACAGAGGAGTGCGCGGTGACACCAGAAGTGACGAAGCAGGAAAAGCGACCGCCCGAACGAGGCGGCGAGCGGGCCGGTCGGCCCGAAGAACTCGGCAGCCTTGAAGTCTGGGCCCGATCAGCACCGATCCGGCTGGCCGGCTACGAGGAAGACCTCGCGGAGCCGCATATCCTGCCCGGCATCGACTGAGCGGATCGCTTTGCCGCGTACCCCCTGGCCACATCGGCAGGGGGTGCGAACGGTCAGCGCGTATGAACAACGGCGCGTACGAACGTCAGGTTGAGGCGGACTGAGTGGCGCTGAGATCCGCTGAGGCCCACGACTGCCGCGTCAGTCCTTCCCGCAGGTCATCGTGATTCATCCGATGGTTGCGGTGAGAAAGTTGCCCTCTGTCCGGTGAAGAGCATTGACAGGTCTCCGTCACGCTTCAATCATCGGACCTCATGACCGAACTTCCCAGACGCCACGTACTCGGAATGACGGCGGGGGCGGCAGTCGGCGCCGCCCTTGTACACCCGGCCGGGGCCGATGCGAGCCCGCGAGCGGCGGCACCCGAGCAGCACGGTGACTCGGGCGGTGACTGGGGCACCGTCCCCGCCGCCGTGCCTGTACCACTCGACCGCTGGTTCGACAATGACGGCATCGACACCGCGGACGCCCGCGGTGGCAACTTCGACGGCTCCGGCTACACCTTCCCCGGCGAGGAACTCCCCGCCGGACAGCTGGAGATCGACGGCATCGCCTATCTCCTCCCCGCCGCCACTGCGGGCACCAAGAACAACATCGTCGCCCTCGGACAGCGCATCGAACTCCCCAAGGGCCGTTATCTCTCCGGACTGTTCCTCGTCGCCGGAAGTTACGGAGCTGCCTCCGGCAAGGCGACCGTGCACTACGCGGACGGCACCACGCAGACCGCGGCGCTCGGTGGCCCCGACTGGTACTCGGGCAGCGGCGCGCTCACCGCCCCGTACCGCTACAACCCGGCCGGACAGAAGGATCCGCACCAGGTCGTCATCGCCACCGCCGAACTCGCCATGGACTCCATGAAGGACGCAGTGGCGCTCACGCTGCCCGTCACCAACCCCGCCGAGCCGAACAAGAGCGCACTCCACATCTTCGCTCTCACCCTTCAACCGGCCGCCCAGGGACGGGCGTTGACGCTGCGGGAGGCGCACTCCACGACCTCCCTGCTCGACTCGGGCGCCCAGAGCGTCGAGGCCACCGTGGTCAACGCGGGCACCATCGGCATCCTCGCATCGGACCACCTCACCCTCTCCGTGGACGTGCCCGGAGCCCGCACCGTCGCTCCCGCCCCGGTCACCCGCCTCGCCCCCGGCGAGCAGGCCAGGGTCCGCATCGGCATCCGCCGCAGCCCCGGCACCCCGCCGGGCACCAGCCAGGACGGTACGGTCGTGGCACGCGGCCGCGGCCGGCAGGCGGCCGCCGCGCGCCGCTCGCTCACCCTCGGGGTGCCCGACTACCAACCCACCGACGCCTCCCTGAACACCCATCGGGCGCCGTACTGGTTCCAGGACGTGAAGTTCGGGATCTTCATCCACTGGGGCGTCTACTCCGTGCCCGCGTGGGCGCCGGTCGGCAAGCAGTACGCCGAGTGGTACTGGAGCCAGATGCAGGACCCGAACAACCCGACGTACGCCCATCACCGCCAGACGTACGGAGAGTCCTTCGCCTACGACGACTTCATCCCGCGCTTCACGGCCGAACGCTTCAATCCGCGCTCCTGGGTCGAGCTGTTCCGTGACGCCGGCGCGCAGTACCACGTACTGACCTCCAAGCACCATGAGGGATTCGCGCTCTGGGACACCAAGGTCAGCGACCGCAACTCGGTGAAGATGGGCCCGAAACGGGACCTCATCAAGGAGCTCTTCGACGCCTCGCGCCGCCACACCCCCGAGCTCCACCGCGGGCTGTACTTCTCGATGCCCGAGTGGTTCAACCCGGACAGCCCCTGGAAGGGCCACGCTCCGCGCAATCCGTACACGCTGGAGCCCGTGCCGTACACCGGCCACCGTCCCGGCGACCACATCAAGGATCTGCAGGCCCCGCAGATGCTGGAGCTGATCCACGGCTACGACCCCGAGCTGCTGTGGTGCGACATCGGCGGCGCCAATGACAGCCACCGGGTCCTCGCCGAGTACTTCAACCACGCCAAGAACCGGGCCAGGCCGGTCGAGGTGAGTGTCAACAACCGTTCGGGCATCGGCCCGCACGACTTCACGACCCCCGAGTACACGACATACGACTCGATCGTCACCGACAAGTGGGAGTCCAGCCGAGGTCTCGACCCCTTCAGCTACGGCTACAACGCGGCCACGCCCGACGACCGCTATATGACGGCGGAGGAAGTGGTGCACTCCCTCGTCGACATCGTCTCCAAGAACGGCAACTTCCTCCTCGACATCGGCCCGCGCGCCGACGGGTCCATTCCCGAGATCATGGAGCGCAGGCTCCGCGAAACAGGAGAGTGGCTGAACGTCAACGGCGAGGCGATCTACGGCAGTACGTACTGGGCGCGGATGCCGCAGCTCGGCGAGGATCTGCGCTTCACCGTCCGCCCGAACAAGGCCTTCTACATCCACTCGCTCGCCGCGCCGGGCGGCACGCTCACCGTCGAGGCGCCGGTGCCTGTCCGACCCGGCGACAAGGTGACGATGCTCGGCCACGGCCGGCCGCTGAGCTGGCGTACGACCGGCGGAAAGTTGGTGATCGACGTGCCCGCCGCGGCCCGCCGGGCCGGCAAGCACGCCTGGGTGTTCAAAATAGCCTGGTCGGTCTGAGGTACTCGCGTACATAGCTCCGGTGCCACCAGGCGCCGGTGGCCCGCAGTTCGCGCCAGGTCGTGTACCGGTAGCGGTACACCCTGGCGCGGACGTACGCGGGCGGGGCGTCCGGGAACGGATTGTGCCCCAGCAGCCGCAGCGTGTCCCGGTCGCCGTCCAGCAGCCGTTCCACGAAGGGCCCGAACCAGGAGCGCGCATAGGCGGGGGAGAGCGCTGCGAACCACATCAGCCAGTCGAGCCGCAGATGGTACGGGGCGAACTGGCGTGGCATCCGGCGTACGTCACCCGGCTTGCCCTTGAAGCCGTACTCCCGCCACACCGTGCCCTGGTGGAGCACCGTCTCCTCGGTGCCTTCCATCACCACCTCATGGCGCACCCGGCCGACCGTGCCGAACGCGCCGTAGGCGTTGACCAGATGGAGCGGGTCGTAGGAGCGGTTCATCGACTGCCGCTTGGAGAGCAGATTGCGCGCCGGACGGTAACTGAGGCCAAGGAGCAGGGCGGATACGGCGATCACGACGATCTCGTACCAGAGCGACGGCGCGGGCAGCGCGGGCGGATCCGCGAGCAACGAACCGTCCACGGCGGACAGCGCGAGAGTGATCGTTATCCAGTTCAGCCAGGCGAAGTTGCCGGAGAGCACCAGCCACAGCTGGGTCAGCACAATCAGGCCCGCCGCGACGCTCGCGACGGGCTGCGGCGTGAACAGCAGGATGGGGACCACGAGCTGGGTCACATGGTTGGCGGCCACCTCGACCCGGTGGAAGGGTTTCGGCAGATGGTGGAAGAACCAGCTCAACGGCCCCGGCATCGGCTGGGTCTCGTGGTGGTAGTAGAGGCAGGTGAGGTTGCGCCAGCATTCGTCGCCGCGGATTTTGATCAGCCCCGCGCCGAATTCCACCCGGAACAGCACCCAGCGAAGCAGCCACAGGACCAGCACGGGCGGGGCTGTGCGGTCGTTGCCGAGGAAGACGGCGAGGAAGCCCGTCTCGAGCAGCAGTGACTCCCAGCCGAAGCTGTACCAGGTCTGTCCGACATTGACGATGGACAGATACAGCACCCACAGCAGCGCCCACCACACCATCGCTGCCCCCAGCGGGATCCGGTCGGCGGCGCCCGCGACCAGGGCCGCGGAGAGCAGACAGCCGGCCCAGGCGCAGAAGGCGAAGAAACGGTCGGAGTAGTGCAGTTGGAAGAGGCTCGGCGCGCGGCGCAGCGGTATCCCTCGTACGTACTCGGGCACCGGCAGCATGCCCCGCTCGCCGATCAGCGCCCGGAACTGCAGGGCGGCTGTGAGAAAGGCGATCAGATACACGCCGGCCAGAGCCCGCTGGAAGACCAGCCGGCTCAGCCAGTAGTCACTGTCGCTGAACCACTCCATTACCTCCAGTATCAGGGAGCGGCGATCCGCCGCAGTGTGTGACTGAGCCGCCTGGCGTAAGCCTTCTGCAGTACAGGCACCAGCGGACCCGCGAGCCGGGTGTACCAGGTCGCCGGACGGCTGAACGCCGTCACCGTGAACCACACCGAGCCGTCGTCCCGGATGTCGACGATGAACGACTCCTCGCCGCATTCCGGGTGCCCGGTCAGCGTCCCGTACGCGAAGCCCGTCCGGTTCCTCTCGTACGCGGTCCAGATCACCTCGCACGGCGCGGTGAACCGCAGCTGTCCGACACCGGCCGAGACCTCGAGGCGGGCACCCGGCTCCGCCTGTACCGCGTTGGTGAGCACCCGGGCGCCCGACCCGCGGTGCATCCGCCAGCTGGTGACCGCTGTGCCGGCGGCCTCGAAAGCGGCGCGGCTCCGGCCGATCCGGGTGGTGTGGTGGAGGTGGTGGTAGCCGTCGGGCAGCGGGCCGAGCCGGGTGGCGCCGGTCTCCGGGTAGTTGAGCGTGCGGCCGGTCTGCCTGCGGAGGCTTTTCATGCGGGTGTCTCCTTGAGTCGTCGCCAGGCCAGCACCGAGCAGAGTGCGAAGCCCAGGGCGTTGCCGAGGCCGTGGGTGGCGGCCATCCAGGTCAGAGTGGGGTGGGGCAGTCCGGTGGCCTCGCCGAGCGCCCAGCTCAGGGCGAGCAGCATCGTGGCCACCAGTACGGCGGCCGAGACGGCCAGCAGTGTGCGGGTGAAACGGTCCCGACCGCCGGTCCGGACATCCCGCCAGGTCAGCAGAGCCACGGCCCACATACCGGCGGTCAGCACGAGTGCCCCCAGCAGTTCGGCCCAGTCGTCGAGGAAGTAGCCGCCGAGAACCAGCAGGGTGCCCAGCGGCACACTGAGTGCCGCGAAGCGTCCGGCCGGCCCCGCTGCAGCCCGGCAGACCAGGCCCGCGACCAGCGCGGCGGCGAAGCCGGCGAAGTGGAAGTGAGGCACGGTCAGCGCCAGGATCGGCAGGCTGAAGCCGAAGAGCGAGTGTCCCGAGCGCTCGGCGACCAGTGCCAGTCCGGCAACCGCTGGTGTCACCAGCGCGGTGAGCACCGCGATCTCGGCGGGTGCGAGCGAGCGCGTACGGATCAGCCGTCGCGGTGCGTGCAGAGCGAGGGCCAGTGTGCCGAGCGCGTACACGGCCGCGAGTGCCGTGGCTGCGGTCGAGCGCGGCAGCCACAGAGCGACCCCTCCCGGAACAGCGAACAGGAGCCATGTCCGCCGAATGGACGTGAGCTCGGCGCCGTCGATAAGGCGGACTCCGGCGGGCACCACCACCAGCATTCCGAGCATCACGATCAGGTTGACCAGTACGGACATCACGTACCCCCCCTGGACTTGAACGTGTTCAGTTTCTTTCGGCCGAGACTATGCCCTTACTTGAACGCGTTCAAGTCGCGGGGGTGGCGGGAATCCGGCAGAACTTGAGGGACATCTCGGGGTGAAGAGGCGGGAGACTTTAGTGCGTTCACCAATTCGTCGTTGGTACGCGGCCGTGGCCGCGCTGTCCGTCGCGCTTCTCGTGGCCGGTTGCGGCGGCGCCGGCGACGCGGCTTCTTCGGGCGCGGGCTCGGGTGCCGACTCGCGGGAGGTCCTCCTCCAGCCGGTCGCAGCCCAGGGTCCGGACCCGTACACGGCATCGACAGCCAGAAATATGAAGCCGCCTCTGCCGCCTCCGCCGCCCCGGTCGAGCGTGCCGGGCGACCGGGCCGGCACGGGCCCGGCGATGAGTACGTTCCTGGGTTCGACGCCCGGTCTCTACGGCGGCACCGAGGCCATCGGCAGTTGCGACGTGGGGCAGCAGATCACCCTCCTCGGCCGCGACCGGGTCAAGTCGCGTGCGTTCGCGCAGGGCATGGGGGTCGCTCAGGCGGACGTCCCGACCTTCCTGCGCGGCCTGACCTCCGTCATCCTGCGCGCCGACACCCGGGTGACCGGCCATGGGTTCCGTGACGGCTCCACCACCGCCTATCAGTCCGTGCTGCAGGCGGGCACGGCCGTTCTGGTGGACCAGTACGGCGCGCCGCGCGTCCGGTGCGTCGGCGGAAACCCGCTGAAGCCACCGGTCGCCGTCAAGGGCGCCCTCGTGCACAAGGGCCGGGCCTGGGCGGGCTACCGGCCCGAGCAGGTCATCGTCATCAAGCCGACCGCCACGGTGATCAACAACCTTGTGATCGTCAGCGTCCGCAACAACAGCTGGATCGAGCGGAGGGTGGGGACCGACGGCGAAGAGGACAGGAAGCCCGCTGTGCTCCCGCCCGTGCATCCGGACGATGTCTTCGCGAACCCGCAGTCCACCGCACTGACCGGGCCCAGTGATCCGGCGGCACCGAGTGGCCAGGCTCAGCCGGTCAACCCGACCGGGCCGAGCGCGCCGGCGGCACCGAGTGGCCAGGCCCAGCCGAGTGACCAGGCCCAGCCGGGCGACCCGGCCGGGCCGGGCGATAACACGCAGGGCAGCGGCGACCCTTCGACCCCGGACTGCCCGGCACCGGCCACCCTCGAGCCGGGGGAGGAGCCGGTATCCAGTCCGCTCGAGCCCGGCTGCCTCACGCCGACCCTTACGGGGCCCGGGCAGCCGCCGGTGGACCCGTCCACCGACCCGTCCACCGACCCGTTCCTCGACCCGTTCCTCGACCCGGCCATCGATCCAGCCATTGACCCCGCCGTTGCCCCGGATGTGTCCGTGACGGATGAGCTTCCGCCCGCCCCGCCGGAGCTCCTCACCTCCTCCGCGGAGTCGACGGAGCCGGACATGTTCCAGGGCTGAGCTGATCGTCCGAACCGGTCGAAGAATCCGACAAATGATGGCAGAGTGGCCCCATGGTTGATCGGGCAGCGGGTGCCCTGTCGCTCCCCGACGACTGGCCGGCCCAACCGGAACTGAGCTTGAACCTCAACCGCATGGGCAGCTTCGACTGGGACCTGGCCAGCGGGCTGATGAACCTGGACCCGGCCGGACACGAAGTGTTCGACCTGCGTCCCGGCGAGTTCGACGGCCACCCGGGGAACCTGAAGCTCCGGGTGCCGACGGACGAGGCCGGCCGGCTCGATGCCATGGTGTCGCGGGCGCTCAAGAGCGGCAGTCAGCACTACGGCGCGTACTTCCGCATCCGCTGCCGCGACGGCAGCCTGCGCTGGACCCACGCCCAGGGCTTCATCCGGCGCGACAGCGCGGGCCGGCCGCTGCGGATCATCGGCATCGTCCGCGACGCCACCGAGGAGCTCGCCGACTCCTCCGCCCGCCTCGAAGTGGATGCGGAGCGCCGTCGGCAGACCAGCGTCGTCGAGAGCACCACGGCCGCCCTCGCTCACGCCAGGACCGTGCAGGAAGTCATCGACGTACTCAGGGACTCGCACGGTCTGGAGCACTTCGGCGCGACCAGCCTGGTCATGGGGCTGCTGGAGTCGGGCGGGCGGATCCATCTGGTCGCCGACGGTCCCGAGGGCTCCTTCGTGCCAGGCACCCGCTACACACGGGTCGACGACGAGTACCCGATGAGCGAGGTCGTACGTACGCTCGCGCCCCGCTTCATCGAGTCCAAACGGGACTTCGCCGACTCCTATCCGCGGCTGTGGCCGCATATCGAAGGGCTCGGCATCAACTCCGCCGTCTATCTGCCGCTGATCGCGCAGGGCCGTCCCATCGGAGCTCTCGGCCTCCTCTACGGCGACAGGACCGGCTTCAGCTCCGAGGAGCGCAATGTGCTGGTCGCGCTCGGCAGCAGCATCGCGCAGAGCCTGCAGCGCGCCGTGCTCTACGACCAGGAGCACGATCTCGCCCAGGGGCTGCAGCAGGCCATGCTGCCGCGCCGGATCCCCGCCGTGCCCGGGGCGCAGATCGCCGTGCGCTACCGCTCCGCACGGCTGGGCAGGGATATCGGCGGCGACTGGTACGACGTCATCGCGCTGCCCGGCGGGCGGGTCGGCGCGGTCATCGGCGATGTGCAGGGCCATGACACACACGCGGCCGCGGTGATGGGGCAGCTGCGCATCGTGCTGCGGGCGTACGCCGCCGAGGGGCACACTCCGGCCACCGTGATGGCACGCGCCTCCGTCTTCCTCCATGAACTCGACACCGAGCGGTTCGCGACCTGTATGTACGCGGAGGTCGATCTGTCGACCGGTGTGATGCAGCTGGTGCGCGCCGGGCATGTGGACCCGTTGGTCCGGGACAACGACGGCGGCACCCGTCGGCTACCGGTGGAGGGCGGGCTGCCGCTGGGGCTCTCCGCGGAGTTCGGCCGGCTCGAATACCCGGTCACCACCGTCGAGTTGGACCCTGGACAGACCCTGCTCTTCTACACGGACGGGCTGGTCGAGGTGCCCGGCGCCGACCTCGACGACGGAATGCAGATGCTGACCGCGCTGGTGCGCGGAGGCCCGCGCGATCTGCAGCTGCTGGGCGACCAGCTGTGCGATGTGGTCGACGAGAGGAGCGGCGACGACGATGTGGCGATCCTGCTGCTCCGCCGCAAGGGCGCGTACACCCCGCAGACCGGGGGCCGACTGCAGCAGCATGTCGCGCAGAACGACCCCGAGGCGCTGCGCTCGGCCCGGCACATGATCCGGGCGGCTACCGGGGCTTGGGGGGCGCGCGAGCGGTCGGACGAGATCGAGCTGGCCGCCGACGAGATGATCACCAATGCGCTGATGCACACCGACGGCGGGGCGATCGTCACCATCCGCGTGCTGTCCGGGGTGGAGCGTCGGCTGCGGGTGGAGGTCGAGGACCGCTCCAGTGCGCTGCCGCGCCGACGCGACGCGGGGGAGTCGGGAGTGTCCGGGCGCGGTCTGATGCTGGTGGACCGGCTGGCTGAGGCGTGGGGTGTGGAGTCGCGAGGGAGCGGCAAATGCGTGTGGTGCGAGTTCATGATTCCGGAGAGGCCGAAATCTTGATTATTGCCAGTTGTTAACTGTCCGTGAACTGATCGTACTTGACCGTAACCGACCGCAGGCGATTGACTTCGCACACCTGGCCTTCTAGGACATGAGGAACCATTGAGCAGCGAGCTCCTCGCACCTCTCGACCTGGCGTTCTGGCACCTTGAGTCCGCCGGTCATCCGATGCATCTCGGCGCCCTGGCATTCTTCGCTCCCGCTGCCGTGGCCACGGCGGCCGCCGGGCCGGGCGCACGGGGCGGCGACCGCCTCCTCGACCTGCTCGCCGGTCGTGCCGCGGCGATCCCCCGGCTGCGGATGCGGGTGCGTGACGTTCTGCTCCCCGTCGGCGGCGCCGCCTGGGCCATGGCCACGGACTTCGACGTGCGACGGCATGTGCACCACGTCCGCCTCCCCGACGGCGACTTCGCCGCCGAGGCCACCGCCATCGCCGCCGAGCTGATGGAGCGGCCCCTCGAGCGCGGCCTGCCGCCCTGGGAGATGTATCTCCTCACGGGCGCCGACGACGGCGACGAAGGACCGTTCGCGGTACTGGTCAAGCTCCATCACGCGCTGGCCGACGGTATGCGCGCGGTCGCCATCGGGGCAGGCATCTTCGACCAGATCGCCGACGCGCGCACCGTCGGCGTACGGCGGACGCGCACCGTACCGCCCCGGCCGTGGACCGCGGGTCCCTGGCAGGTGGCCGGCTTCGCCCGGGCCCGTATCGAGGAGCTGGGCCGCGCCGTCGGCGTCGGCGCCTCCGTCGTGCGGGCCAGCAGGCTCGACCCCCGGGGTGTGCCCGCGCTCTCCGCAGGCTCCAGCGGCACACGACGGCTCGGCACCGCCGTGCTTGACCTGGAGGATGTGCAGCAAGTACGCAGGGCGGTGGGCGGCACGGCAAACGACGTACTTCTCGCCACCGTGGCGGGTGCACTGCGGCGCTGGATGGGAGACCGGGACGAGCGGCTGCCCGCCGCCGATCCGCGCGCCCTGGTGCCGGTCTCCCGGCGCAGGCCCGGTAGCCCGTCCGGCTCGGGCAACAAGTTCTCCGCGTATCTGCTTCCGCTCCCCGTCTCGGACCCCGACCCGCGCTCGCGGCTCGACGCCGTTCGCACCGCGATGGACCGCAACAAGGCGGCCGGCCCTTCGCGCGGCGCCGGTGCGCTGGCCGTAGTCGCCGATCAACTGCCGCCGCTGGCCCACCGGTTCGGTGCGCCACTGGCCGGAGGTGCGGCCCGGATGCTCTTCGACGTCCTGGTCACAAACGTGCCGCTGCCGCGCTCGGCCCTTTCGCTCGGCGGCTGCCCGCTACGTGAGGTCTACCCGATGGCGCCGCTGGCCCGCGGGCAGTCCCTGGCGATCGCGATGTCGACCTACGGCGGTCAGGTGCATGTGGGCCTGGTCGCCGACGGAAAGGCCGTGCCTGATCTGGACCGGCTCGCGGAGAGTCTGAGTGAGGAGCTCGCAGAACTGCTCAGCGTCACCGTCGCCGGATAGACGCGGAAGTCTCGCCGGGCCGGGTCCCACCAGTCCCGAGCCTCACCGAGCCCGAGCCTCACCGGCCCTGATGGATCCGATAGATCGGACAGGTCGGACGTCCAGCCCCAGATCTGGCTGCTCCAAGGGTGTTGACGCCCTTAAGTGATCCGATGAATATTCGTCGTGATCGGTGAATGCCAGCGAGGGAGCAGCAGCGGGATGCGATGGAGCACGCTCGGACGCAGCGCGGTCGACATCACTGAACTGTCCTTCGGCGCGGCCGGAGTCGGCAATCTGTACACCCCTGTCGAACCGGAGGCGGCCGCGGCCGCGCTCGACGCCGCATGGGACACGGGAATCCGCACCTTCGACACCGCGCCGCACTACGGGCTCGGCCTCTCCGAACGCAGGCTCGGCGCGGCACTGCGCACCCGGCCCCGCGACGCCTACACCCTCTCCACCAAGGTCGGGCGGCTGCTCGAACCCTGCGAGGCCCGCGGCGACGACCTCGCGCACGGCTTCGCTGTGACCGCCGATCACCGCCGCGTATGGGACTTCAGCGCCGACGGCGTACGCCGCAGCATCGAGGAGAGCCTCGTCAGGCTCGGCCTCGACCGGATCGACATCGTCTATCTGCACGACCCGGACGACCACGAGGAAGCCGCCTTCCGCCACGGCTATCCGGCACTGGAACAGCTGCGCGCCGAAGGCGTCGTCGGCGCGATCGGCGCCGGGATGAACCAGACCGCGATGCTCACCCGCTTCCTCCGCGACACCGACGTCGACGCCGTCCTGTGCGCCGGCCGCTTCAGCCTGCTCGACCAGAGCGCGCTGGAAGAACTGCTGCCCGAAGCAGCCGCCCGCGGCAAGAGCGTCGTCGTCGGCGGGGTCTTCAACTCCGGGCTGCTCGCCGATCCGCGCCCCGGCGCCCGGTACGACTACACGGCCGCGCCCGACGGCATCCTGCAGCGGGCCCTGCGGCTCAAGGCCGTCGCCGAACGGCACGGCGTACCGCTGCGCGCCGCCGCGCTCCACTACCCCTTCGGCCATCCGGCCGTCGCCGGTGTACTGGTCGGCGCCCGGTCCGCCGACGAAGTAAGGGACGCCGCCGAGCTGCTCGGCCACTCCGTCCCGACCGAGCTCTGGGACGAACTGCGCGCCGAAGGACTGCTGCCGAAGGACGGGGATGCCCGATGAGAGTCGCCCTGCACACCACGGTCCGCGCCGACCGCGTCGCCGAGTACGAGGCGGCACACCGCGAGGTCCCCGAGGAGCTGACCGCCGCGATCCGTGCCGCCGGAGTCACCTCCTGGACGATCTGGCGCAGCGGCACCGACCTCTTCCACCTCTTGGACTGCGCCGACTACGCCCGGCTGCTGGCCGAACTGGAAGAGCTCCCCGTCAATATCGCCTGGCAGGCGCGGATGGCCGAACTCCTCGATGTCGTACACGACTACTCCGCGGACGGCACCGCGGCCGGACTGCCCGTCGTCTGGGAGCTGTGAGCCATGGCGATCATCGACGCCCACCACCATGTCTGGGACCTCTCCATACGGGACCAGGACTGGATCACCGGTCCCGACCTGGCTCCCATCCGCCGCAACTTCACCCTCGACGACCTCGCACCCGAGGCGCGCGCCGCAGGCGTACGCGCCACCGTCCTCGTCCAGACGGTCACCGTCGCCGATGAGACCCCGGAGTTTCTCGCCCTCGCCGACGGCAGCGACCTCGTCGCGGGCGTCGTCGGCTGGACCGACCTCACCGCGCCCGATGTCGCCGACACCCTGGCGGCCCTGCGTGAACTCCCGGGCGGTGACCGGCTGGTCGGCATCCGCCACCAGGTCCAGGGCGAGAGCGACCCCGAGTGGCTGCTCCGCCCCGACGTACTGCGCGGTCTCGCCGCCGTCGCCTGTGCCGGACTCGTCTACGACCTTGTGGTGCTGCCGAAGCAGCTGCCCGCGGCGTCCGAGGCGGCGGCCCGGCTGCCCGCGCTCACCTTCGTACTCGACCATCTGGGCAAGCCGCCCATCGCCTCGAAGGAACTGGAGCCCTGGGCGAGCGATGTGCGCGCCCTCGCGGCCCGGCCGAACACCGTCTGTAAACTCTCCGGCCTGGTGACCGAAGCGGCGTGGTCCAGCTGGACCACGCCGGAGCTGAGTCCGTACGCCGACACGGTCCTCGACGCCTTCGGCCCCGGCCGGCTGATGTTCGGATCCGACTGGCCGGTGTGCCGGCTGGCCGCCGGCTACGGAGAGGTGGTCGCCGCGGCCCGCGCGCTCACGCACCGGCTGGGTGACGGAGAACGCCGCGCGGTGTTCCAGACAACGGCGAGCCGCGTCTACGGTCTGCGGGAGCTGTGAACCTGCGGCCGCCGTTCCCCTGCGGCACCCTGGATGCATGCCTGAACTGCCCGAAGTCGAAGCGCTGAGAGAGTTCCTCGACAGCCACTTGGTGGGACAGGAGATCGCCCGCGTCCTGCCGCTGGCGATCAGCGTCCTCAAGACGTACGACCCGCCGCTCACCGCCGTCGAAGGCGCCACCGTCACCGCCGTGGACCGGCACGGGAAATGGCTCGACATCAGCGCGGGCGGACTCCACCTCGTCACCCATCTCGCCCGGGCGGGCTGGCTCCAGTGGAAGGACGAGTTTCCTGCCGCGCCGCCACGCCCGGGCAAGGGCCCGCTCGCCCTGCGCACCGTCCTCGCCGGCGGCGGCGGCTTCGACCTCACCGAGGCCGGCACCACCAAACGCCTCGCCGTCCATCTCGTACACGACCCGGCCGAGGTGCCCGGCATCGCCCGGCTCGGCCCCGACCCGCTCGCCGACGACTTCGACCGCGACGCCTTCGCCGCGCTGCTCGCCGGGGAACGACGGCAGATCAAGGGCGCTCTGCGCGACCAGAGCGTCATCGCCGGCATCGGCAACGCGTACAGCGACGAGATCCTGCATGTCGCCAGGATGTCGCCGTTCAAGCCCGTGCAGAACCTCGACGAGAACGCGACCACCGTGCTGTACGAGGCGCTGCGCTCCACCCTGCGCGAAGCCGTCGAGCGCTCGCGCGGAGTAGCGGCGGGCCGGCTCAAGGCCGAGAAGAAGAGCGGCCTGCGGGTCCATGGGCGTACTGGACAGCCCTGCCCCGTCTGCGGCGACACCATCCGCGAGGTCTCCTTCAGCGACTCCTCGCTGCAGTACTGCGCCACCTGCCAGACCGGCGGCAAGCCGCTCGCCGACCGCAGGCTCTCGCGGCTGCTGAAGTAGCACCGCCCGGCCGGAAAGCGCCTTGATCAGCCGGGGATTCGGAGTCCCGCGCAGTTCCGGAGTTCCGGGAGCTATCCCTTGAGCGTGACGACAGGCTGTCCGTCGAGGGTACGGACCTCCCAGCGGCCGATCTCGCCGCTCGGCACGTCCGTACCTCCCTCGATGTCCAGCGGCTGCTCATGCCCCGGCGAATCCGGATTTCCGTAACCGCCCGCAGGAACCGACCAGCTGAGGACAGGATGTTCAATGCCGTCCTTGCCGATGGCGACCAGCCGGCATGTGGCCGGTCCGGTCAGGCCCGCAAGCCGCAGCGCGACGGCGGTGCCCCACGCCCGGTTCTCGATCGCGGCGGACGCGGTGACTCCGGTCCTGGCGTCCTTGGCCACCACCCGCTGCCCGACAGCGGGCCCGCCGGCCTGGTCCTGGAGTGCCACCACCGCAGTGGGCGCCCCGACGATCAGTGCGGCGGCCGCCGCGACCAGCCGCAGCCGGCGCCCGGAGCTCCGTCGCCGCACCATCGTGACCTCGTCGGTGAGCCGCTCGAGCAGCTGCCCGGAGGGCAGCGGCTCGACCCGGCCGGGACCGCCCAGTTCGGAAAGCGACGCGGCAAGGGAGGCGAAGTCGGAGAGCTGTACCGTGCAGGTGACGCATTCGGACAGATGCTCCTCGAAACGGAAGGCGTCCGCGGGCTCCAGGACGCCCAGCGCATAGGCGGCCACGTCCCGGTGCCGCTGCTGCATGCTCATGGGTCCTCGATTCGTCACTTGCGGTGCTGCGTCTGACGCGGTCTGTCGCCCAGGAGTACGCATCAGGCCGCCGCTCTGCTCAACTTTGTGCACGATGAGCGCAACTGCCCCTGTGGGTTCGGTGGAGCCGTGCCGGAGTGGGACAGAGCTCGATCGCCCAACTCCCTTCAGGCCAGGGCTCATCGACATCGCCGGCGCACCCGTGCTGCCGGCGATGTTCTCGGAACAGGACCTGGTCGACGGCACGGCGACGACAGCCCGTAGTCCCGGAATCGAGCCCCGCATACACTCCGCAGCATGCTGCGCGTACTGGCTGTCGACGACGAGAAACCGGCACTCGAAGAACTGCTCTACCTCCTCCGCTCCGACGCACGCATCAGGAGCGCGGAAGGGGCCACGGACGCCACCGAGGCGCTGCGACGCATCAGCCGCGCCCTGGACGCGGGCCCGGACGGTGATGACGGCATCGATGTCGTCTTCCTCGACATCCACATGGCAGGGCTCACCGGACTCGACGTCGCCAGACTGCTGGCCGGCTTCGCCAGGCCGCCGCTGATCGTCTTCGTCACCGCGCACGAGGGCTTCGCCGTACAGGCCTTCGACCTCAAGGCCGTCGACTATGTGCTCAAGCCGGTGCGCAGGGAGCGGCTGGCCGAAGCGGTACGGCGCGTCCGCGACCTGGTCGTCTCGGCGCGCGAGGCGCGGCAGCCCGGCCCGGTGGGCCGCCCCGCCGTTCCCGCTCACATACCGAACACCGCACCCGCCGTGGCACAGAACGACCTGCCGGGCACAGTCGCCGGCGCGGAACAGATCCCGGTCGAGCTGGGCGGCGTCACTCGCTTCGTACCGATCGACGACATCGCCTACGTCGAGGCCCAGGGTGACTACGCACGTCTGCACACCAAGGACGGCAGCCACCTGGTGCGCATCCCGCTCTCCACTCTGGAGGAGCGCTGGGCCTCCCGCGGCTTCGTACGGATACACCGCAGCCACCTCGTCGCACTCGCCCGCATCGACGAACTGCGCCTCGACGCCGGGGCGACCACTGTCCGCGTGGGCGCCGCCGAACTCGCCGTCAGCCGCCGTCATGCGCGTCAGCTGCGCGATCTGCTGATGCGGCACGCCAGGGGCTGAACCGCGACCGGCCCGACCGCCGCGCCCCGGAACCGACCGCGCCCCGGACCCGACCGCGCGCGGCCGACCGTTCGACGGTCTTGGAGAGCCGCTCGTCCTCCCGGCACGGCCGTATGGCGACGGGCGTCATCCGCTGACAGAGCCGTCCCCGGATTCGGCGGCAGCCGCCCCTGTCCGCCGCCTAACCTTGATCGGGCAAGCGGAGAAGGGGCCTGATGTCCGATATCGAAGCACTGCTCGAGGAGCTCAGGAGCCTGCCGGCGACCCGGGTGTCCAGCGCTCGTGACCTCGAGGCACTCCTTGCGACGCTGAAGAGCGCGGCCGGCCGCTGGGCGGATGTGCTCTACGAGATCCAGGAATCGGCCCAGGGGCTCGTCGGCCCCCGTGCCGAAGCCGCCCTCGAAGTCGCGTTCCGCAGGGCCGAGGAATCGTACGTCGAGCTCGAGATCGCCCTCAGCGACTGCGCCGCCCAGCGGACGGGCCACTGAGAGACCGGCGTCTACCGTCGGTAATCGCTCCTGCGTAGACTCCACAGCCCCCGAGGTTCGCCGAGAGACGCTGGAGCGGACGACGATGTCTGCAGAGCAACAACCGCGCCGCGAGGTCGTCACCGGCGTGCCACGCAGCGCCAAACGACGGCCCGGACACGCCCCCGCCCGGTCCGAGATCACCGAGCAGACCACTCTTGGCGCCACGTACGTACGCTCCTTGATGCGCAGCCAGTTGCGGGCCGCGCTCTGCGCGCTGGGGACGCTCGCGCTGCTCGTCGGCTCCCTGCCTCTGCTCTTCGCGCTCCCTGCCGCGTTCGGCGGCACCCTTTCCTCGCCGGAGCCCTTTGTCTGGGCGGCGCTCGGCGTGGCGGTCTACCCCGTGATGTGGCTGACGGCGCGCTGGTACGTACGCCGTGCCGAACGCAACGAACAGGACTTCACCAGGCTCGTCGAAGGGCGCTGACGGGTGCTCCCGGAGGACTCGACGTGAACCAGACCTACGCGGTGACCGCCGTCACCGCCGTGGTGCTCGCCACCGTGCTCATCGGCGCGCTCGGCCTGCGAATATCCCGCACCACCTCCGACTTCTACGTCGCGTCCCGCACGGTGAAGCCCGGCCTCAACGCCGCCGCCATCAGCGGCGAGTACCTCTCCGCAGCCTCCTTCCTCGGCATCGCGGGGCTGGTGCTCCTCCAGGGCCCCGACATGCTCTGGTACCCGGTCGGGTACACCGCCGGCTATCTCGTACTGCTGGTGCTGGTCGCCGCACCGCTGCGCCGCTCGGGGGCGTACACCCTCTCCGACTTCGCAGAGGCCCGGCTCGAGTCCGCCGCCGTACGCCGGCTCGCCAGCCTCTTCGTCGTCGGCATCGGCTGGCTCTATCTGCTGCCCCAACTCCAGGGCGCGGGACTGACCCTGGAGATCCTCACCGGAGCGCCGAACTGGGTCGGCGGCCTTGTCGTCGCCTTCGTCGTCACCGGGGCCGTCGCCGCGGGCGGCATGCGCAGCATCACCTTCGTCCAGGCCTTCCAGTACTGGCTCAAGCTCACCGCGCTGCTGCTGCCCGCGCTCTTTCTCGTTGCTGCCTGGCTCGGCGACGACGCGCCCCGCGCCCGCTTCGACGCGCCCACGCTCTTCCGCGAACACACCGTCGTACGCGTCGACGACACCGTCCGGATCGATCTCGAGGGACCACTCACCCTCGCCGTCTCCGGCGGCATCGACGGCACACCGTACGAGAAGGAGCGGCAAATCACCCTCGGCAGTGGCACCCACCGCATCGAGGCGGGCACCACGCTGCGCTTCCCGCAGGGTTCCGAAGTGCCCGCGCGGGCCACCGCCGGGGCCGACCCGGCCGGCTGGTCCCAGCCGCTGTCCGGCGGCCGCGACGGCTACCACCTCTATGCGACGTACGGCCTCATCCTCGCCACCTTCCTCGGCACGATGGGACTCCCGCATGTCGCCGTGCGCTTCTACACCAGCCCCAACGGACGCGCCGCGCGTCGTACGACCCTGGTCGTCCTCGGGCTGATCGGCGCGTTCTATCTGCTGCCGCCGGTCTACGGAGCGCTCGGGCGGATCTACGCACCCGAACTTGCCCTCACCGGCGACGCGGATGCCGCCGTGCTGGTGCTGCCCGAACGGATCATCGGCGGCATCGCGGGGCAGCTGCTCGGCGCGCTGCTCGCGGGCGGCGCCTTCGCGGCATTCCTGTCCACCGCCTCCGGACTGACCATGTCCGTCGCCGGTGTGATCACGCAGGATGTGCTGCCCGCACGTGGCGTACGGAGCTTCCGCCTCGCCACCCTTCTCGCCATGGCGGTGCCGCTCGGAGCGAGCGTCGTGGCCACCAATGTGCCGGTCGCCGACGCGGTGGGGCTGGCCTTCGCCGTCTCGGCGTCCTCGTTCTGCCCGCTGCTGGTGCTCGGCATCTGGTGGCGCGGGCTCACGCCACCCGGTGCCGCCGCCGGACTGGTGATCGGCGGCGGCGCCGCGCTGACCGCCGTGATGGCCACCCGCGCGGGCCTCGCGCCGCAGGGCTGGCCGCACACCTTGATGGCCTGGCCCGCCGTGTGGTCGGTGCCTCTCGGCTTCCTGACCATGGTGCTGGTGTCACTGGCCACCCCACGTCACATACCGCCCGGCGCCGCCGCCATCCTCGCGCGGCTGCATCTGCCGGAAGACCTCGCCGGCAGGCCGCAGCCCGAAGGAGCCGAACGATGACCGGGATCGGCATGGCCGCACTCGCCGCGGCGGGGGCGGTACTGCTCGCGGCCGGCATCGCGATCGGCCGCCTGACCGCACGACGTGGCGGCAAACCCGACCTCGACCTCGGCACACCCGTCGAACGGGCCACCTTCCAGACTCTGCACACCGCCTCGCTCGCCGCGCCCCCGCTGCGCGCCGGCCTCACCGAGGACACCGCGCGCAAGGCCGCCCGCAGGCTGCGCTCACTGCTCGGCACCGAGGCACTCTGCCTCACCGACCGCGAATCCGTACTCGCCTGGGACGGCCGCGGGGCCGACCACCATGAACAGCGGGTGATGGTGCGTGTCGCCGACATGCTGGACTCCGGGCGCAGCCAGAGTGTGCACACCGAGTGCGAGGACCTGGAGTGCCCGCTGCGCTGGGCCGTGATCGCCCCACTGACCGGCGAGGAAGGAGTGCTCGGCGCGCTCGTCGCCTACGGATCCCGGGAGTCGGCCGTCCTGGTGCGGGCGGCGACGGAGGTGGCCCGCTGGGTCTCCGTGCAGCTGGAACTGGCCGAGCTGGATCGCTCCCGTACCCGGCTGATCGAGGCGGAGATCCGTGCCCTGCGTGCCCAGATATCGCCGCACTTCATCTTCAACTCGCTCGCGGCGATCGCCTCGTTCGTCCGCACCGACCCCGAGCGCGCTCGCGAACTGCTGCTGGAATTCGCCGACTTCACCCGCTACTCCTTCCGCAGGCACGGTGACTTCACCAATCTCGCCGATGAACTGCGTTCCATCGAGCAGTACTTGGCGCTCGCCGGGGCCCGCTTCGGCGACCGGCTCAAGGTGACGCTCCAGGTGGCCCCGGAAGTGCTGCCGGTGACCGTGCCGTTCCTGTGTCTGCAGCCGCTCGTCGAGAATGCCGTCAAGCACGGTCTGGAGGACTCCAGGGACGAATGCCGGGTCACCATCGCGGCGCGGGACGCCGGGGCCGAGGCCATGGTGACCATCGAGGACGACGGCGTGGGCATGGACCCGGCCGTGCTGCGGGGGATCCTTGCGGGGCAGCGGCCGGCCTCGTCGGGCATCGGACTGTCCAATGTCGACGAACGGCTGCGCCAGGTGTACGGCGACGACTACGGACTCGTCATCGAGACCGGCGTCGGCGCGGGCATGAAAATCACGATGCGGATCCCCAAGTACCGGGCGGGTGTGCACTCATCGGCCGGACGCCGGGCCGGCGGATGAGATTTCCGCGTCCACATTGAGTCGCCTCGCCACCCGTTTCGTACTGACCGGTGACGATGAGCGACCAGGAGCGGTCGTCCTCAGAAGAGGTGGATGGCCAGATGGCTCAGCGGCAGACCCAACTGCCAGGCCGGAGTCCATATCTGCTCGCACTCGTCCACAGGCACGTCCAGCGGGCCGGCCGGGGCCCACGGTCCGCTGTCGCCGAGGTCGGCGGCCAGCAGCTCAGTCTGCCGCAGCCAGCTCCAGGCGGCCCTCGCGAGCGCGAGATCCACATCGGCCCCCGCGTCGGGGTCCCGCTCCCGCTCCTCCCGGGCGGCCAGCCGCTCCTGCACCCACTCCTGCCAGGGATGACCGTACGAGGTGAGGGAGAGCCAGTCGTCGATGCGGGAGACCCCCCGGACACTCCCGAGTTCGTTCGCGCTGTCGCACAGATAGATGGTGAGCGCCAGCGTCTGTCTTCCCGCGCGGAACTCGAGCGAGCCGTTCCCCACAAGAGCACCCGTGCGGAGCATCTCGTCAGCGATGTACTCGGCGCAGAGCCATGCCATGGGTACTGCCAGCCCGCCGCTGCTGGTGCCGTTCGAACTCTCGGGCCGCACTCTTCCCACCTTCTTTCCGGACGACGTCGTATGCCGACTCGACCACGAGCCTCCAACGAGAAACACGGCTGAGGGCCCGTCTTTACTCAACTTCAGCGTGAGGTTTCGCATACGGTCACCCCTTTGTCGTGGTCCCAGGGGGAGCTGGCCACCATCGGGGCGGCCGGGGTGGAAGGGACCTTGCCACAGCCCGAAGCGAGCCATGGTGTCAGGCCGCCACGGCTGCCCATCCGGACCGCCAGCTGCCGTCGTGGAGCTGGAAGCGCAACAGCCCCGCGCGGCACCGCCGCCACGCAGGGCTGCCCGCGTCCGCCGCGCTCAGTGCGAGGAGTGCGAGGGCCGTGGCGGGCGGCTCGTCCTCGATGCGGCTGCCGTCCCGCCGCGCCGCCGCGATACGGGCCACCGCCTCACGCACCGGCTGCCGGCCGGCCGCCGGATGTTCCACCAGGAGCCGTGCCGCCCACAGGGCGGGGGAGCCGGACCGCCCGGTGAACGGGCAGGGCGTGGCGGTCGCGATGTCGTGGGCGAGCAGCCCGGCCAGCCGGCCGGGCGGCGCACCGCCGACGACCCCCAGATCGACATGGAGGGCCACCGCCTGGACGATCCGGGACAGAGCCGCGTACCCGGGCGCGGCGAGCAGCGGATGGCTCAGATCGACGGGCTTCCCCTCGCGCAGTGCCAGCGTCCGCAGCGCCGACTGGATCAACATCAACTCGGTGACAGGGACGCCGGATTGGGGACCGGCGCCACGCAGCCAGCGGCGCGCACGCCGGGCCGCGCGGGCCGCCGCGGCGTCGGGACAGCGGCTCAGCGCCAGGCAGGCCAGCGCGGTCTCGGCGATCGCCGGTCGCCGGGCAGGGGGCGTCTCGGTCACAGGAACCGTCCTCGGGTGGCTCGGAACACGCAGTACGTACGTCGTGTCAGTACGCGCACCGCCGGGCCCGGGTTCAGCCGCAGCATCGCCTTGAGCACACCGCGCTCCCTGGCCGTGCCCGAGGAAGACCTGGCACACATTCAGAATGAGACCACCACCGCGGCGGAAGCTCATCGGTGTCCGTCGCCGCCGGGTGTGGCGAGTGCGTGCCGGAGCGCCGCCGGCGCGTCGTCGTCCGTGACGCCGAGATTCCGGGCCGCGACCACGTAGTTGCGGGTCGTTCGGAAACAACAGTTGGTCACACGGCGGGAGTTGCTGCGTGAGGCTGCCACCGGCCGGGGTGGATGTCACCGTAACCCTCCTCCGGGGGTGTCCTGTTGGCTGCGTCGCCGGGGCCGCACCGAGCCTCAGAGAGCGGCGGGACGCCCTCGTGGAGTTGTCCGCCACCTGGCGCACACGGACCTGCTGGGTGCTCAGCGGCCGAAAGGGGCGACGGGTACGGCGTCGAACAGCGATGAACGGTCGAACGGCACGACGAGCGGTACGGCGGACGGCCGGTCCCGGCCGTCGCTAGCGGCCGACAGCCGCCGGCGAGGTGGGCCTGCTGTAGCCCGGCAGGCAGCGGGCGAGCGCGCGCAGTCCGTAGTAAGAACGCGACTTGACCGTACCGGCGGGTATACCGAGTGCCTGGGCGGCCTCGTTGACGCTCAGCCCCTGGAAGTAGATCTGGACCAGCACGGCCCGGTGCTCGGGGCTCAGCGACCCGACCGCCGCCCGGACGTCGAGCGCGGCGACAGCGCTCTCCGTGATGTCCGCCGGGTCGGGCGTGGCGGCCAGAACACCGTCGCCGATCTCGGTGGGACGAGCCATCCGGGACCGGCGGGCGTCGATCGCGAGGCGGCGCCCGACCGTGAAGAGCCAGGGCCGCATCGACTCGTACGGACCGTCGAACGCTTCGGGGTGCTGCCAGGCGCGTACGAGCGTCTCCTGCAGCAGATCCTCGGCGCGCTGCTGGTCCCCGTAGGTCAGTCCGAGCAGAAAGCTCAGCAGTGCGGGGCCGTGTTCACGCTGCAGCTCCGCCATGGCCCGATCGTCGGTCGTCGCGGTCGCGGTCGCCATTGCCAACACCCTTTCGCGCTGAAGTCGCTGCCACGTGGCGTATACGAACGCATCCAGGCGTGAAGGGACAGACGGCGCACAGTGGTCTTCGGCGAGCGGTCGCACGGAGCGACGAATGGTGCGGTGAGCGGTCGGCCGGAAGTAAACGGGACCGCTACGGAACGACGGTCACCGGCCAGCGCCCCGCCTTCACCAGCCGTACCGCCACCGAACCGATGAACCGGTGGCCCGCCGACTCCGAAGCCCCGACCACCACGGCGTCCGCCTTCAGCTCGTCGGCTGCCGCGACAAGACCGCTGTACGGGTCGCCGCGGAAGGTGTGGAACTCCCAGCGGACCTCCCATATGCCCTTGACCCGCTCGGCGGCGGAGCGGATCTCGGCCACCAGCCCCTCGGCGATCTCGCCCGTCATGTCCCCGACCGGGACCGGGACCCCGAGCGCCGCACCCGCCGGCATTACCGGCTGGACGTACACGATGGCGAGCAGGGCATTCTGTCGTCGCGCGAGGCCGCCCGCGTACGACGCCGCACGCAGTGAGGAGTCGGATCCGTCCACACCGACGACGATGACCTTGGGGCCGTCGGTACCGCGTTCGAAGCGGTGAGGCTGCTGCTCTGTCACACCATTGAGGCTATCCGCTCCCGACAGGCGGCCCGCCGATGGTCTCCTTAGAGTGCGAAACATGACTGTCACCGTGGAGGCGCCCAGGTCCGCCCGTGGCGGCTTGCTCAGCAGGGTGCCAGAGGCGTTCGCGATGTTCTTCGCCGCACTGGGCGTGTTCTGCGTCATCCTTGCGCTCATCCCTCCACTGCGGCGACTGCTGCGGCCCGTCGCCCTGTTCCTGGACCGCATCGCCGTCCCGGTCAGCGCCAACCTCGCCTACGCCGTGTTCCTGCTGCTGCTCGCGGCGGCCATCGGGGCCCGTAAGAAGGCCGCGTGGTGGCTGGTCGTCGGATATCTGGCACTGGTGCTGATCGCGGACGTGCTGGTGGTGATCTTCGACGAGGATGTGACCTGGATCCCCAGCCTGGTGCTGTGCGTGATCGCCCTGGCGGTGCTGGTCATCGCGCGCGGGGAGTTCTACGCCGAGACCCGGCGCGGTGCGCTGCGCCGCGCGCTGCTCGTCCTGGTTCTCGGGCTCGCCGCCGGGGTACTCGTCAGCTGGGGTCTGGTCGAGCTCTTCCCCGGCTCGCTGCCGCAGGGCCAGCGGCTGCTGTGGGCCTCCAACCGGGTGCTCGGCGGACTGGTCTCCAGCGACCAGTTCGATGCCCGCCCGCCGCGCGTGCTCTTCTTCCTCCCTGGGCTGTTCGGCGCGATCGCCCTGCTCAGCGCGGCCAGCACACTATTCCGCTCGCAGCGACTGGAAGCCGCCCTGCACGGTGACGAAGAGCCCCGCATTCGCGCTCTGCTCGGCGCGTACGGCCGCCAGGACTCCCTCGGCTACTTCGCCACCCGCCGCGACAAGGCCGTCGTCTTCTCGCCCAACGGGAAGGCTGCCGTCACCTACCGCGTCGAGGCCGGTGTCTGTCTGGCCAGCGGCGACCCGGTCGGCGACCGTGCGGCCTGGACCCCCGCCATCGGAGCCTGGCTGGAGGTGGCCAAACGCTATGCCTGGGCCCCCGCAGTCATGGGCGCGTCCGAGGACGGCGCCAAAGTGTTCGCGCGCTCCGGGCTCGGCGCCATCCAGCTCGGTGACGAGGCGATCCTGCACGTCGCCCGGTTCGACCTCGACGGTCGCGACATGCGCGTCACCCGGCAGGCCGTGAACCGCGTCAAGCGGACCGGGGCGCGCACCCGGATCCGCCGGCACTCCGCCTTGACCGACGAGGAGATGCGGCAGATCGTCGACAAGGCCGACGCCTGGCGGGACACCGAGACCGAGCGCGGCTTCTCCATGGCGCTCGACCGCCTCGGCGACCCGGACGACGGCGACTGCCTCCTCGTCGAGGCCTTCGACGGAGACGGCAATCTGATCGCCCTGCTCTCCTTCGTGCCCTGGGGCAAGGACGGCATCTCGCTCGACCTGATGCGCCGTGACCGCGCCGCGCCCAACGGCGTGGTGGAGTTCATGGTCGCCGAACTCTGCGCCCACGCGCCCAGACTCGGTGTACGCCGTATCTCGCTCAACTTCGCTGTGTTCCGCTCGGCGTTCGAGGAGGGCGCCCGCATCGGCGCGGGCCCGGTCCTGAGGGTGTGGCGCAAGCTGCTGCTCTTCCTCTCCAAGTGGTGGCAGCTGGAAGCCCTCTACCGGTCCAACGTCAAATACCAGCCCGAGTGGTATCCGCGCTTCCTCTGTTACGGCGACGCGGGCTCGCTCGCCCGCGTCGGCCTCGCCTCCGGAATCGCCGAAGGCTTCGTCTCCGTACCGAGCCTGCGCAAGCTCTGGGGGAAGGGCAGAAGCGGGCAGGGCGTCGTCACGCCCGTCACCACCGAGGGGCTGCCGTCCATCGACGCGCTCGGCCTGGTGGGACCCGAATCGGGCGCGGTGGCGGGGGAGCAGCGGCTGCCGGAGCAGGTCTTCATCCGCCACCGCAAGCTGGAGCGGCTGCGCGCGGACGGCACTGACCCGTACCCCGTGGACATCGCCGAGCGCACCGACACCCTCGCCGAGATCCGCGCCGCGCACCCCACGCTCGCCCCTGGTACCCGCACCGGCCGGCAGACCACCGTCGCAGGGCGCGTGATGGTCGTACGCGACCTCGGCGGCGTCGTCTTCGCCGTACTGCGCGACTGGTCGGGCGACCTCCAGCTCGCGTTCACCCGTGACGGCTCCGGCCGTGACGTCATCAAGGGTTTCACCTCCGACGTCGACTTCGGCGACCACATCACCGCCACCGGCGAGATCGGCGCCAGCGACAAGGGCGAGCTCTCGGTCTTCGTGACGGAGTGGCAGCTGACGGGCAAATGCCTGCGCCCGCTTCCCGACAAACGGCGCGGGCTCGCCGACCCGGAGGCCCGGGTGCGCCGCCGCTATCTGGACCTGGTCGCCAGTCCCGATGCCCGCGATGTCGTACGCCACCGCTCCACCGCCGTCCAGGCGCTGCGGCAGGGGCTGCTGGAGCGCGGCTATCTCGAGGTCGAGACGCCGATGCTGCAGCAGATCCACGGCGGTGCCAATGCCCGCCCCTTCACCACCCACATCAACGCCTACGACCTCGACCTGTATCTGCGCATCGCCCCCGAGCTGTATCTCAAGCGGCTGTGCGTGGGCGGCCTGGAGAAGGTCTTCGAGATGGGCCGCACCTTCCGCAACGAAGGCGTCTCGTACAAGCACAACCCCGAGTTCACGATGCTGGAGGCGTATCAGGCCTTTGCGGACTACGACGTGATGCTCGATCTGACCCGCGAACTGATCCAGGGCGCGGCCACCGCCGCCTTCGGCTCCGCGATCGCGCACAAGGCCGGCCCGGACGGCAAGCTCGTCGAGCACGACATCTCGGGCCCCTGGCCGGTCAAGACGTTGTACGGGGCGGTGTCCGAGGCGCTCGGCGAGGAGGTCGACGCCGATACCGAAGAGACCGTGCTCAGAGCAATATGCGACCGGGCGGGCGTCCCGCACATCCCCGACGACACCCGCGGCGATGTGGTCCTGGAGATGTATGAGCGCCTTGTCGAGGAGCGGACCAAGATGCCCACCTTCTACAAGGACTTCCCGACCGACGTCTCCCCGCTCACCCGCCAGCACCGCCGGGACCCGCGCCTCGCCGAACGCTGGGACCTGGTCGCCTTCGGCGCGGAACTGGGCACCGCCTATTCGGAGTTGACCGACCCGGTGGAGCAGCGCCGCAGACTCACCGCGCAGTCGCTGCTCGCCGCGGGCGGCGACCCGGAGGCCATGGAGATCGACGAGGATTTCCTCGACGCGTTGGAGTACGCGATGCCGCCGACCGGGGGTCTCGGCATTGGGGTCGACCGACTCGTCATGTTCCTTACCGGGCTGACCATCCGCGAGACACTGCCCTTCCCCCTGGTCCGCCGTAACTGAGCTCCGTTGCCCGCATCACTCCGCTGCTCCGATCGGGTGGGTTTCGCCTGCGTAACCGGTGTGGATGAGGTGCCCGGAGCGCCAGCCGTGCAAGCAGTTAGTCATGAAAAAGGACCAGATGTTCCCGGGTCGGCGGTCGGTACTCCGAATCACCGCCTGCCTTGGCGCGGCCGCCACCGCCGGGCTGCTCTGCACCGAGCAGGCGCATTCCCCCGCGGGGTCTGCCGCCACGCCCCCGGCCGGCGGCCCCCGGGCCGCCGCGGGCCCGCCGGTCTACACGTCGGCCTACCGGCTGCAGCCCATGACCGCGTACACGCCACCGCGCTTCAGGCGGGCGCTGCCACCGGTGCGACAGCGCCCTTTCCTCAGGATGTCGGAGGCGGGACGCACCATGGTGCTCACTTTCGACGACGGGCCCGACCCCCGCTACACCCCCGACATCCTGAGCACGCTGCGCGAGCACGAAGTGCGGGCGATGTTCTTCGTCTGCGGCGAGCTGGCCTCCGACAACCCGGACCTGCTCCGGGAGATGGCCGACGACGGGCACGTCGTGGGCAACCATTCCTGGTCGCACCCGCTGATCCCCAAGCTTCCGCCGTCCGGGATCCGCGACGAACTGGGCCGTACCAGCGAGGTGATCGAGCGGACGCTGGGCTCCGCGCCGCTCTGGTACCGGGCGCCGTACGGCGCCTGGAACAAGCTCTCCTTCGAGATCGGTGCGGAGCTCGGCATGGAGCCGCTGGCCTGGACCGTCGATTCCCTCGACTGGACGGAGCCGGGCACCGAATCGATTGTCCGCAGCGTGTTGGACGGTGCGGGTCCCGGCGTCGTCGTCCTTTCGCACGACGCGGGCGGCGACCGCTCGCAGAGCGTCGCCGCGCTGCGCAGCTATCTGCCCGAGCTGCTGGACGCCGGATACCGCATCACCGTCCCGCGCCGCTGAACCGGCTGCGGTTCGCCGGTCCTGGTTCAGAGGGTCTTGACCATGCGCGCGAAGACCACGACGTTCCCCGAGTATCCGCCTGCCTTCGAGTAGCCGCCGCCACATGTGATCACACGCAGCTCCGGCTGTCCGGTGTCGCCGTACACCTGGGCGCCGGGGAATTGATCCTTGGGGAAGACCTCGACGCCGTACACCTCGAAGACCGCGGTCTTGCCGTCGAAGCGGTCCACCTCGATGTGGTTGCCCTTCTGGATGGAGCCGAGGCCGTAGAAGACGGCGGGCCCCGACAGATTGTCGACATGCCCGACGACGACCGCGGTACCACGCTGGCCGGGGGAGACGCCGTTCTGGTACCAGCCGGCCAGATTGGGGTCCTGCGGCGGCGGGGCGGCGATCCAGCCGTCCTGGTCCACGCCCACATCCGCGACCGGGGCGTCCACGTTGAGCGCCGGGATCCTCACCCGTGCCGCGGGGGCGTACACAAGCGGCTCGACGGAGGGGGGAATGAACGTCTCGCCGACCGCGCGGCCGGCCAGTGCGGCCGCGGCGGCAGGCTGCGGCGGTCCCAGGGTGACGTCCGAGCCATTCCTTATCAGGGCGATCCCGCTGAGCAGGGCGAGCGCCAGAACGCCCCAGGGTGAGCGTCTCGTCGATTTCCAGCCGCCGTAGTCCTGGCCCATAGTTCTCCCTCCGTGGCGTCTGTAGCCACGCTAAGTGCGCTCGGTCAAAGCGGCGAGGAGGGAGGAGCGAATGGGTGGTGGGGCCTGCGATGGTGACCCATCCGAGCAAAAGGCAGATAAAAATTCTGACGGTCTGTGACCTGCGACTCCGTCAGATCTTGCGGCGCGTCGTCGGCGTGTCGCCTCACCGGGGTGGACCAGCGCCGAAATGCGGCGGCTGCTCGCCCCAGTGAGGGTTCGTCATGGAAGACGTACTCGTCGAATTTCCCGGAGCGCCCGCTTTGGGGCGTCTTCCGCTGGAGGTTCAACGATGCGTGCTTCACGCGCTCTCGCAGTGGCCGCGGCCGCCTGCGCGGCCGTAGGGCTCTCTGCCCCGCTGGCCGCCGCGGGCGGCGACATCCGGAACAACGATCCCATCCGTGTCAACGTGAGCCCGCAGGCGGTTCACCAGGGCAGCACCCTGACGATCACGGTCCGGGGTTGCAATCGCGGTGGCACGGTCACGTCCAACGCCTTCCCACAGACCCGCCTCTCCGAGCAGCGCTCGGGCATCTCGGCCGCCATCGCGCGGATCCACAACGATGCGACTCCCGGTCAGTACAACCTGGCGGTCAGGTGCAACGGCCTGAACGGCCTGAACGGCAACCAGAACGACAACGGGAACCGCAATGACAACGGGATCCGCAATGACAACGGGATCCGTAACGACAACGGGATCCGTAACGACAACGGGATCCGCAATGACAACGGGATCCGCAATGACAACGGGATCCGTAACGATAACGGGATCCGTAACGATAACGGGATCCGCAATGACAACGGGATCCGCAATGACAACGGGATCCGTAACGACAACGGGATCCGTAACGACAACGGGATCCGCAATGACAACGGGATCCGTAACGACAACGGTCTCTTCTTCGACAACGGGATCCGCAACGACAACGGGCTCCTCGGCGACAACCGGACCGTGGCGACCGCACAGTTCACTGTGCTGCCGGGCCGAGGTGCGCTCGGCGGTCTCGGCGGCTCGGTCGGTCCCAGCGCCACCGAGATGGCGGTCGGCGCCGGCCTGGTCGCCACGGCGGCCGTCGGCGGCAGCCTGTTCATCGCCCGCCGTCGTCGTATGGCCGGCGGAAAGGTCTGACCGGTCGAACCTCCCGGTCGGCCCCCACGCCCGTCGCCCCGAGTCCTGGCCAGGACTCGGGGCGACGGGCGTATATGGGGTATGAGGAGCCGGTACAGGCGGTTGCGTCAGTGCTGACGGTTCAACGTGCGCCGCCGTACGACATAGATGGTGGCGGTGGCCGCGGCGACGATCAGTGCGGTGCCGCCGGCCAGCTCCCCGGCGTTCAGTCCGCCGATGCTGCCGCCGAGACCGCCTCGGACGGCTCCGACGGCTCCGGGCCCGACGGTCGTGGTGGAGCTGATGGTCGGATTCGAGGCGCCGCCGGCGATGGCGAGAGCGAACGTTCCCACCTGCGATCCGCAGGTGAAGCGCACCGTGTACACGGTGCCCGGATTGGCGTCCGCGTCGACCGTGGTCGAGGTGGACGTGCCCGGGGTGACGGTGACGGGGTCGAAGACCCCGGACGTGGCAGTGGCCGTGGTGTTGCATCCGCTGGCGGACAGGGTGACCCGGCCGCCCGGCGGGACGGTAGAGGGGCTCACGGTGAAGAACGGCTGCGTCAGCCGGCTGTCGGTCGCCGCCGCGGTGGGGGCGGTCAGTGCGAGTGAGGCCACTCCCAGCAGAGCGGCGGATGCGACACGAATCGCGCGCATGGTCAATCCTCCGGGTCTCCGAGGAGCAGCTGCGGAACTGGTTTCCACAAGGGTCGGGGAATGCACCTCGATGACCGAAACGCTAGGAGTGGCCTTGATCGGCCGCGATCGCTGTCGCGCGAATGGGGCATCGATGTCCCCCATGCGGCGGACAGCCAGGGGCGTCGCGGCGTTGGTTCCGGCGGTGGATGCGAGGGGGCCGGCGGTAAGAGTGCGTACGAGCGGGGTGGCGGGTCGCCGGAACACTTCCAGGCCGAGGGCTGCACCGAGGGTGCACGCGGATACTGCGACCCGGACCGCTACCACGCTGTCCTCTTCGACAGCGCGGCCGCGGGCGCAGCCCGCCGCATGCTGCCGAGGACCGGTGCGCCTGGGGACGCCGTGCGATCCGAGGATCCGAACGGCTCGCCGCGTCGTCGCGCAGACGGAGTGGCTGGTGGAGCCAGTGTTGCGGATGAGATCAAGCCAATCCGTCTTGGGGTGAATTCCCCTGATGGAAGCCGGATTTCTACGATTCGCGTTGGCGACTCCGAAGATTTTTTCAAACGGCTTGAACACGCGGAGCCCTCCTGTCCGTACCTAGGGCCATGAACACGGCGCACCTGGCGTCGCAACAGGCTCGATGGACAACAGGAGTGGACATGAACACCTGGCGTAACGCCTCGCTCGCGGTGACTGCGGCGGCCGTACTCGCGCTGACGACGGCGTGCGGTCAGGACAAGGGCACCGAGACCCCCAATGGTCAGACGGTCGGCGCGGCCAAGCCGGCCCAGCCCGGGAACGGCGGCTACGGCTCGGACTACGGCTCCGGCGCCGGCGCCGCGGAGCAGGCGGCGGCCAAGCCGGCCGGCCAACTCGCGGTCTGGGACAGCAAGGAACTCGGCAAGGTGGTCACCGACAGTGCCGGCTTCACGCTCTACCGCTTCGACAAGGACACCGCCAGCCCGCCGAAGTCGAATTGCGAAGCCGAGTGCGCGAAGGCGTGGCCCGCCGTGTCCGCCGGCGGCGCCTCGGCAGCGCCCGGCACCGACGCCTCGCTGATCGGCGAGGTCACCCGGGCCGACGGCAGCAAGCAACTCACCATCGGTGGCTGGCCGATGTACCGCTACGCCAAGGACGCCAAGCCCGGTGACGCGAAGGGGCAGGGCGTCGGCGGCACCTGGTTCGCGTCGGCCCCCGACGGCAAGAAGGCGCTCGGCGGCGGCGAGGGCGCCGGGTCCGGATCGGGCTACGGCGACGGTGGCGAGGAGGCCGGCAGCCAGCCCGCCGACCTCGCCGGACTCTCCGTCCACAAGGACCCCAAGCTCGGCGAGATCATCGTCGACAAGAACGGCATGACCGTCTACCGGTTCAAGAAGGACTCGGCCTGGCCGATGAAGTCGGCGTGCACCGGCGAGTGCCTCAAGAAGTGGCCTGTTGTCGCTCCGGTCGACAAGAACGACACCGAGGGAATCATCAAGAAGGGCTTCGTCACCTTCAACCGCCCTGACGGCATCAAGCAGCAGTCGATCGACTGCTGGCCGATCTACACCTTCGCGGGCGACAAGAAGCCGGGCGACACCAACGGCCAGGGTGTGGGCGGTACTTGGTACGTCGTATCGCCCCAGGCCAAGCTGGTCGGAGCGCCCAAGTAGTCCCCACGCTGCGCGTCCGGCCCAACCGGCCCGTCTCACGCCCCCCGCGTGATGGCGGGCCGGTTGCTATGCCACCGGCGTGTGACCAAGAACGGACCGCTAATTTCCGTTTGGGCTCGCTCTCTTGGCGGGCGATCAGTAGCCTCGGCTCGAACACCGGCCAGGAACATGGCCGAACTCCCCCGTGGCGACTTGTTGGAGACATCGATGGAGCGTCCCGCCTGGGCCCCGCAGGGCATCGACATATCGGTGCCGAGCGTGTCTCGCATTTACGACTACTACCTGGGCGGCTCGCACAATTTCGAAGTCGACAGGGAAGCGGCCCGCAAGGCGATGGAGTTCATGCCCGGCCTCCCCAAGATCATGCAGGCGAACCGGGCGTTCATGCGCCGGGCCGTGAATTACGCGGTGAGCGAGGGTGTCACGCAGTTCCTTGACATCGGCTCCGGGATTCCGACCTTCGGCAATGTCCACGAGGTGGCGCACAAGGCCGACGCCGCCTCCCGCGTGGTCTACGTCGACCACGATCCGGTTGCCGTCGCACACAGCAGGGCCGTTCTGGACGGCGACGAGCAGGCCGTCGTCGTCTCCGCGGATCTGCGCAAGCCGCAGCAGATACTCGACAGCCCCGAGGTCGGCGGACTGCTCGACCTGGAGCGGCCGGTGGCGCTGCTCCTCGTCGCCGTACTGCACTTCCTCGAGGACGAGGACGATCCACAGAGCGCCGTGGCCCAGCTCCGTGACGCTCTGGCGCCCGGCAGCCTCATCGTCATCACCCACGCCTCGTACGAAGGAATACCGCTGCCCGAGGAGCAGGCGGGCGGCGCGGTCGACGTCTACCGGAACATACGCAACCCGCTGGTCATGCGCTCGCGCGAGGAGATCGCGCGGTTCTTCGAGGGGTACGAGATGGCCGAGCCCGGTCTGGTGTCCATGCCCCACTGGAGGCCCGACGCGCCCGCCGAGCAGGAGGACCCATACGCCTTCTCGGGCTTCGCCGGGGTAGGGCGCAAGGCGTGATGGCGCCGACGGAGGTGACGGATTCCGCGGTGGACCCGGACGGCCTGGAGGACAGACTCCGGCGGTTCGCGACGATCTGGAGCCGGGCCATCTTCCCGGTGACGGCCACGTCGATGACCCGGGCCGAGCTCGAGAAGCATCTGCTGCCGCTGGCCCGGCGGTTGAGGGAGTCCCTGCACGCACGGCCCTTCGACCCACAGGCCGCGCAGCGGGTCGGAGCGGCCCTGGTCGAGGCCCACTGCATGGACCCCGAAGCACTCAGCCGCACGCTCGGCGTCGTCGACGCGTATCTGGTCCTGTACTGCGGCGCCGGTGACCCCGAGCAGCCCGCCGAGGAGAGCCGGGCTCGCTGCGCCCGGCTGCAGCACGCGGTGGCCGCCGGCTTCGCCCACGGACTGCGCGAGCGCACACTGGCCGAGCAGGAGGCCATCGCGCGCTCCTCGCTGCTGGCCCGCAGCGACGCGGTGCAGGCGCTGCACGCCACCGAGGCCCGCTTCCGTGCGGTGTTCGAGGGCGCTGCGATCGGCATCGGGATCGCCGACCTCGACGGCAATGTGCTCGAGGTCAACGAGACCCTGCAGCGGATGTTCGGCGGGCTCGAGCACCATGTGCGTGGCAGGAAGGTTACCGACTGGGCCCATCCTGAAGACCGGCCACACGTCTGGGAGTTGTACCGGGAGCTGGTGAGCGGCGAGCGCGACGACTACCGCGTGGAGAAGCCCTTCTTCCGCAACGACGGCACGGTCCTGTGGACCAATCTGACGGTCTCTCTGCTGCGGGACCCCGACGGCCGGCCGGAGTACCAGTTGGCGCTGATGGAGGACACCACCGAGCGCCGGCTGCTCAATCTGCGGCTGCGCTACGAGGCCACGCACGACGCGCTGACCGGGCTGCCCAACCGCACACTCTTCTTCGAACGGCTGGAGAAGGCGCTCTCCGCCGGCGACGGCGCCCGGTTCGGCCTCTGCTACCTCGACCTCGACGGCTTCAAGGCGATCAACGACAGCCTCGGTCACGCGGCGGGCGACCGGCTGCTGGTGGAGGTCGCGGACCGGCTGCAGAGCTGCGCCACCGCGCCCGGTGAGATGGTGGCACGGCTCGGCGGCGACGAGTTCGTGGCGCTGACCACCGGACCCGACACCCAGCGCGAGGTGGACGACCTCGCCGCCCGTATCCTCGCCGCGCTCGCCTCGCCCATCCGTGTCGACGGCCGGGAGTTCACCGTCCGGGGAAGCATCGGCATCGTCGAGGGGCCCGCGGGCGAGCGGACCACAGCCGAAGTGCTGCGCAGCGCCGACATCACCATGTACCGCGCCAAGTCGGCGGGCGGCAACCGCTTCGAGCTCGCCGACCCGGAGGCGGACGCCCGCGCCATCACCCGGCACGGGCTGACCACCGCACTGCCGGCGGCCCTGGAACGCGGTGAGTTCTTCATCGAATACCAGCCCTTGGTCCACCTGGGTGACGGGAGCGTGCACGGGGCCGAGGCGCTGGTGCGCTGGTGCCATCCGCAGCACGGCGTACTCGGTCCGGACCGGTTCATTCCGCTCGCCGAGCACACCGGACTGATCGTGCCGCTGGGCCGCTGGGTGCTCCAGGAGGCCGTACGCCAGGCTCGCTACTGGCAGAGGCGCCACTCCGACGGCGGCCCGCTGCGGATCAACGTCAACCTCTCGCCCGCGCAGCTCCACCACCCCGGACTGGTCGCCGACACGGTCGACGTGCTCCAGCGCTCCGGCCTCGAACCGGGCGCCCTGTGCCTGGAGGTCACCGAGTCCGCGCTGATCGGCGCGGACGAGGATCTGCTCAAACCGCTGCGCCAGCTCGCCGAGATGGGTGTGGACATCGCGCTCGACGACTTCGGCACCGGCTATTCGAACCTCGCCAATCTGCGCCGGCTGCCGGTGAGCGTGCTCAAACTGGACCGTTCCTTCACCCAGGGCATGCAGCGGCACCCGGCCGACCCCGTCGATCTGAAGATCGTCGAGGGGATCGTCTCGCTGGCGCACAGTCTGCAGCTGGCCGTGACGGTGGAGGGCGTGGAGACCGGCGCCCAGGCGGAGCAGCTGCGCGAGCTCGGCTGCGACACCGCACAGGGCTGGTACTACGCGAGGCCCGGGCCGCCGGACAAGCTGCACGCGCTGTCGCTGGCGGACGCGGTGTAGTTTCCCCGGGGCGCCGCCCCCGGCCCCCGCGCCTCAATCGCCGCACCATCGAGCCCGTCCGGCGATTGAGGGCAACGCCGAAGGCGGTGCCCCGACGACGGTCAGTCGACCGCCGTGCGCGAGTTCAGCAGCACCCGCTGCAGCTCGCGCGCGGCCCGCGGCGGGGCGACATCGCTGCGGTGGGCGAGCGCGATCGTACGGCGCAGTCCCGGCTGGGCGAGCGGGGTGACCCGCAGATCGCGCCCGGCGCGGTCCGCCACCATGCTCGGCACCACCGCGACGCCGAGCCCGGCCCGTACGAAACCGAGTACGGCGTCCATCTCGCCGCCCTCCACGGTGAAGGCCGGCTCGAAGCCCTCTGCGCGGCATGCGGCGACCGTCAGCTCGCGCAGGTCGTAGCCGTGCCGGAACATCACCAGGGGCTCGCCCTGCAGATCGGCGATCCGCACCGGCCGGTGCGGGGCCTTCGCCGCAGCCGACGACACCACGACCAGATCCTCCCGCAGCAGCTCGACCGTGGTCAGCGCGGGGGACGCGGGCGGCAACGGCAGCACGATCAGGGCCAGATCGAGCGACCCGCGGGCCAGCTCGCGTACGAGATCGTGTGAACCGCTCTCCTCGATCAGCAGCTGGATGCCCGGGTGCAGATCGTGGAAGGTCCGCAGCACATCCGGCAGCAGACCGGTGCAGAGGCTCGGCGTCGCGCCCAGCCTGACCCGGCCGCGGCGCAGCTGTGCGAGCTCCTGGACCTCATGGCGTGCGGTGTCGGTGTCGGCGAGGATGCGGCGCGCCAGCGGAAGCAGCGCCTCCCCGGCGTCCGTCAGGGCGATATTGCCGCGGGCCCGGCTGAACAGCTCCGCTCCGAGCTCCTTCTCCAGCGCCCGGATCTGCTGGGAGAGGGACGGCTGGGCGACATGCACCCGCTCGGCGGCGCGGGTGAAGTGGCGCGTCTCGGCGACCGCCACGAAGTACAGAAGCTGCTGGAACTGCATAGCATCCACGATAGGGCATGCCTATGGAAATGAGCCGGATCATGTCTTGGACCTCTTGGGTCCTCCCGCCCTAGCGTCTCTGTACATGGCTCTGGCAACGCGGACGGATCGAAAACCGTCCCTCACGCGCACGTTCTGGGGATCGACCGTCGGCAAGAAGACGGTCATGGCCGTCAGCGGCCTGATCATGCTCGGCTATCTGGTCGCGCATGTGATGGGCAACCTCAAAGTCTTCTTCGGGGCAGGGGAGTTCAATGCGTACGGTCACTGGCTGCGCACCATGGGGGAGCCCGTCCTGCACTACTCCTGGGGGCTCTGGATCGTCCGCGTGGTGCTGCTCGCGGCCGTCGTGGGCCACGGAGTATCGGCGTACCAGCTCAGCAAGCGGGATCTGAAGGCCAGGCCCGTCCCGTACGCGCACAAGCGGCGCCGGGCCGGCTACGCCACCCGCACCATGCGTTGGGGCGGCATCATCGTGGCGCTGTTCATCGTCTGGCATCTGCTGGACCTGACGACGCTCACGGTCAACGAGAACGCCCAGCCGGGCCATCCCTACGAGAACGTCGTCGCGACCTTCTCCACCTGGTACGGCAACGTGATCTACATCGTCGCGATGCTCGCCGTCGGACTGCACATCCGGCACGGCTTCTGGAGCGCCGCCCAGACCCTCGGCGTGGGCAACGCCACCCGCGACCGCGTCCTCAAGACCGTCGCAAACGTCCTCGCGCTGGTACTGACCGCGGGCTTCATCTCCGTACCCCTCGCCGTCATGACCGGAGTGGTGAGCTGACATGAACTACCTGAACTACACGACCGGCGCTCCTGTCGCCGACACCAAGGCCCCCGAAGGACCCGTGGCCGAGCGCTGGGACCGACGGCGCTTCGAGGCCGGACTGGTCAACCCGGCCAACCGCCGCAAGCACACCATCATCGTCGTCGGCACCGGCCTCGCCGGTGGCGCCGCGGGCGCGACCCTCGCCGAACAGGGCTACCACGTCGTCCAGTTCTGCTATCAGGACTCACCGCGCCGGGCGCACTCCATCGCCGCCCAGGGCGGAATCAACGCCGCCAAGAACTACCGCAACGACGGCGACTCGATCCACCGCCTGTTCTACGACACCGTCAAGGGCGGCGACTTCCGCGCCCGCGAGTCCAACGTCCACCGGCTCGCCCAGATCTCCGTGGAGATCATCGACCAGTGCGTGGCGCAGGGTGTGCCGTTCGCCCGCGAGTACGGCGGCCTCCTCGACACCCGCTCCTTCGGCGGTGTCCAGGTCTCCCGTACCTTCTACGCCCGCGGCCAGACGGGACAGCAGCTGCTGCTCGGCGCCTACCAGGCGCTCTCCCGGCAGATCGCCGCCGGAACCGTGGAGATGCACGCCCGGACCGAGATGCTCGATCTGATCGTCGTCGGCGGACGGGCCCGCGGCATCGTCGCACGCGATCTGATCACCGGCGAGATCTCCAGCCACTTCGCGGACGCGGTGGTGCTCGCCTCCGGCGGCTACGGCAATGTCTTCTATCTGTCGACGAACGCCATGAACTCCAATGCCACCGCGATCTGGCGGGCCCATCGCCGCGGCGCGTACTTCGCCAACCCCTGCTTCACCCAGATCCACCCCACCTGCATCCCGCGCACCGGCGACCACCAGTCCAAACTGACCCTGATGAGCGAGTCGCTGCGCAACGACGGCCGTATCTGGGTCCCCAGGGCGCGCGGCGACGAGCGGCCGCCGAGCGAAATCCCCGAGGACGAGCGCGACTACTACCTGGAGCGGATCTACCCCTCCTTCGGCAACCTCGTCCCGCGCGACATCGCATCGCGCGCCGCGAAGAACGTCTGCGACGAGGGCCGCGGCGTCGGCCCCGGCGGCCAGGGCGTGTATCTGGACTTCGCCGACGCCATCCGGCGGATGGGCCGGGAGAAGGTCGCTGAGAAGTACGGAAACCTCTTCGACATGTACGAGCGGATCACCGCCGAGAATCCGTACGAGGTTCCCATGCGGATCTATCCGGCCGTGCACTACACGATGGGCGGCCTGTGGGTCGACTACGACCTGCAGACCACTGTCCCGGGGCTCTTCGCCATCGGCGAGGCCAACTTCTCGGACCACGGAGCGAATCGGCTGGGCGCGTCCGCGCTGATGCAGGGGCTCGCCGACGGGTACTTCGTCCTGCCGTCCACGATCAACGACTACCTCGCCCGCAATCCGCACCCGGAGACCGTCGACGCCTCGCACCCGGCGGTGGCAGAGGTGCTCGCCGAGACCGAGGACCGGCTGAACCTGCTGCTGGCCGTGGACGGCGACCGCACGCCCGACTCCTTCCACCGCGAACTCGGGCAACTCATGTGGGAGTTCTGCGGGATGGCCCGGACCGATGAGGGGCTGCGCAAGGCGCTCGGCCGGATTCCGCAGATCCGCGAGGAGTTCTGGCGCCGCATCAAGGTGCCGGGCAGCGGTGAGGAGTTCAACCAGTCGCTGGAGAAGGCCAACCGCATCGTCGACTATCTGGAGCTCGCCGAGCTGATGTGCCTCGACGCACTGCACCGCGCCGAGTCCTGCGGCGGCCACTTCCGCGAGGAGTCCCAGACCCCGGACGGCGAAGCCGCCCGCAAGGACGAGGAGTTCGGCTACGCGGCCGCCTGGGAGTACCGGGGGCCCGGCAGTCGTCCCCCGGGAGAGCACAGCGGCGGGACCGGCGAGGCGCCCGTCCTGCACAAGGAAGACCTCGTCTTCGAGTACGTCCACCCCACTCAGCGGAGCTACGCATGAAGCTCACCCTGCGCGTCTGGCGCCAGCAGAACCCCGACGCTCCCGGCGCCATGGTCACCTACGAGGTCGACGGCATATCGACGGACATGTCGTTCCTCGAGATGCTCGACACCCTCAACGAGGAGCTCATCCTCAAGGGCGACGAGCCGGTCGCCTTCGACCACGACTGCCGCGAGGGTATCTGTGGCGCCTGCAGCCTGGTCATCAACGGCGACGCCCACGGTCCGGAGCGCACCACCACCTGCCAGCTCCATATGCGGTCCTTCAAGGACGGCGACACCATCGACGTCGAGCCATGGCGCGCCTCCGCCTTCCCGGTGGTGAAGGACCTGGTCGTGGACCGCTCGGCCTTCGACCGGATCATCCAGGCCGGCGGCTACATCAGCGCCCCGACCGGCTCCGCTCCCGAGGCCCACGCCACGCCGGTTCCGAAACCGGATGCCGACTTCGCCTTCGAGCACGCGGAGTGCATCGGCTGCGGCGCCTGCGTCGCTGCCTGTCCCAACGGCTCCGCGATGCTCTTCACATCGGCGAAGATCAACCACCTCAATGTGCTGCCACAGGGCGCGCCCGAGCGCGAGACCCGTGTGCTCGAGATGGTTGCGACGATGGACGAGGAGGGCTTCGGCGGCTGCACGCTGACCGGTGAATGCGCGACGGCCTGTCCGAAGGGGATCCCGCTGCCGTCGATCGCGGCGATGAACAAGGAGTGGCTGCGGGCGACCCGGAAAGTCCGTCGCTGAGGCCGATGTTGCGGCCGGGGCCAGGAGATTCAGGACAGCTTTCGTGTGTGAGGGCGCCCACGCTTCCCCGCCCCGGGCAACAAATTGTTCATGTAATTGTCACATCAGCCGCAGGATTTACGCCCTGGGGTGCGATCGAGCGCGTCGACAGCAAGATCAACTTCGTTCAACTCTGCACTGTGTATCGCGACATGTCCGCATTGCAGCGACCCGGTACCCGGAGATTTCCCCGGAGTTCGGGTGAGCCGGTAGGCATGGCCGGGTAACGGGCGCCGACCACGCTCGTGCCCTACCGAAGCACTGCCAACTCTGGGGGTTGCCATGCCTGAACTCACCCGCCGACGCGCCCTGGGCGCCGCCGCGAGCGCACTCGCCGGACTCGCCGTCGCGGATCTCGCGACCACAGCGCTGTCACACCCGGCGGCGGCCGCCCCGAACGCCTCCGACCCCGCCCCGAACCTCTCCGACCCCGCGCCGTTCGACGAGGTCTACCAGGGGCGCCGCATACAGGGCGCGCCCTCGCACGGCGGCGGAGACCACGGGATGGGACACCACGGGATGGGACACCACGGCGCCGGCTACGCGGTGCGCATAGACGGCGATGAGCTGCATGTGATGCGCAATGCCGACGGCACCTGGATCAGCGTCGTCAACCACTACGAGACGTTCGCCACGCCCCGCGCGGTGGCCCGCGCCGCCGTGGTGGAACTCCAGGGCGCCGAGCTCGTCCCCCTCGTCCTCGCCTGATCCGGGAGCACCGCCATGACCGTACGCAAGAACCAGGCCCGGCTGACCGCCACCGAGAAGCGCCGCTTCGTCGACGCGCTGCTCGAGCTCAAGCGCAATGGGCAGTACGACACCTTCGTCACCACTCACAACGGCTTCATCATGAGCGACACCGACAACGGCGACCGGGTCGGCCATCGCTCGCCGTCCTTCCTGCCGTGGCACCGCAGGTTCCTCATACAGTTCGAGCAGCAACTCCAGGCCGTGGACCCCTCCGTGGCGCTCCCGTACTGGGACTGGACGGCGGACCGTACCGCGGGCTCCTCCCTCTGGGCGGCGGACTTCCTCGGCGGCACCGGCCGCAGCAGGGACGGACAGGTGATGGACGGCCCGTTCGCGTCCGCCGCGGGCAAATGGCCGGTGAACATACGCGTCGACGGTCGCGGCTATCTGCGCCGGGAGCTCGGCGCGGGCGGACAACAGCTGCCGACCCGGGCCGAAGTCGACTCCGTGCTCGCCATGGCCACCTATGACGCTCCGCCGTGGAACAGCGCGTCGGACGGCTTCCGCAACCACCTGGAAGGCTGGCGCGGCGTCAACCTGCACAACCGGGTGCATGTGTGGGTGGGCGGCCAGATGACCACAGGAGTTTCCCCGAACGACCCGGTGTTCTGGCTGCACCACGCCTTTATCGACAAGCTCTGGGCCGACTGGCAGGCCCGGCACCCGGGCTCCGCCTATCTGCCGGCCGCCGGGACGGCCAATGTCGTGGACCTCCACGACACGATGCGCCCGTGGAACAACGTGACCCCTGCCGACATGCTCGACCACACCCGCTACTACACATTCGACACAGCGGCCTAGCGGAGGGACCGCGCGAGGTAGGGCGCGGTACGGCTGCCGGCCGTGCCCGCCACCTCGCCCGGTGTACCGGCGGCGACGATGCGACCGCCTTCGTCGCCGCCACCCGGACCGAGGTCGATGACCCAGTCCGCGCCCGCCACCACCTCCATGTCGTGCTCGACGACCACCACCGAGTGGCCCGCGTCGACCAGACCGTGCAACTGCCGCATCAGCACCTCGACATCGGCGGGATGCAGCCCGGTGGTCGGCTCGTCCAGCACATAGAAGGTGTGCCCGCGCCGCACCCGCTGCAGTTCGGTGGCGAGCTTGATGCGCTGAGCCTCGCCGCCCGACAGCTCGGTCGCGGGCTGGCCGAGGCGCAGATAGCCGAGCCCCACATCGAGCAGGGCGCGCAGGCTGCGTTCGGCCGCGGGGACACCGGTGAAGAACTCCGCCGCGGCCTCCACCGTCAGATCGAGCACCTCGGCGATGCTCAGGCCCCCGTAACGGACTTCGAGCGTCGACGGGTTGTAGCGGGCACCGTGGCAGTCCGGGCACGGGGCGTAGGTGCTGGGCAGAAAGAGCAGCTCCACCGAGACGAAGCCCTCACCCTGACAGGTCTCGCAGCGCCCTCCCGCCACATTGAAGGAGAACCGGCCCGCCTTGTAGCCGCGTGCCCTGGCTTCGTCGGTGGCGGTGAAGAGCTTGCGGATGACGTCGAACAGACCGGTGTACGTGGCGAGATTGGAGCGCGGCGTACGGCCGATGGGGCGCTGGTCCACCTGGACCAGACGCTGCACGGCCGCCATCCCCTCGACCGAGAAGCACCCGGCCGCCGACGCCGCGTCCGTCCCGTCGCTGTCCGGCGCATCCGAGCCCAGCCGTTCCGCGAGAGCGCCCGCGAGCACCTGCCCGACCAGAGTCGACTTACCCGAACCCGAGACGCCGGTCACCGCGGTGAACACCCCGAGCGGGAACCGCGCGTCCACGCCGCGCACATTGTGCCGCTCGACCCCGTTCAGCCGCAGCCAGCCCGCCGGCGCGCGGGCCTCGCGCACCGGCGCGGACCGCCGCTCGAACAGGAACCGCCGAGTCGCCGACGTGTCGACCCCGGCCAGATCCGCCACCGGGCCGCTGTGCAGCACAAGACCGCCGTGCTCGCCCGCATGCGGCCCCACATCGACGAGCCAGTCCGCGCTGCGTACGACATCGAGATGGTGCTCCACCACGAAGACCGAGTTGCCCGTTGCCTTGAGCCGCTCCAGAACCACCAGCAGCGCCTCGGTGTCCGCCGGATGCAGACCGGCCGACGGCTCGTCGAGTACGTACACGACGCCGAACAGACCGGAACGCAGCTGGGTGGCCAGCCGCAGCCGCTGCAGCTCTCCGCTGGACAGGGTGGGCGCGGTGCGGTCCAGGCTGAGATAGCCGAGCCCCAGTTCGGTGACCGTGCCGATCCGGGCGAGGAGATCGGCGGTCAGCACCCGTGCGGTCTCGGAGCCGCCCGCGGCGCCCGATTCGAGCACCTCGGCGAGTCCGGTCAGCGGCAGCGCCGCCAGTTCGGCGATCGTACGGCCCGCGAACGTCACCGCCAGTGCCTCGGGACGCAGCCTGCTGCCCCCGCACGACGGACAGGGCGCACTGACCAGGAACCGCTCGGCCCTGGTGCGCAGCGTCTGGCTCTTGGAGTCCGCGAAGGTGTGCAGGACATAGCGCTGGGCGCTCATGTACGTGCCCTGGTACGGGCGTTGGATGCGGCCTGCCTCCCGTACCGGATGCACCGTGACGACCGGCTGCTCGTCCGTGAACAGGATCCAGTCCCGGTCCTTCTGGTCGAGCTCGCGCCACGGCCGGTCGATGCCGTACCCCAGAGCGTCCAGCACATCGCGGAGGTTCTTGCCCTGCCAGGCCCCCGGCCAGGCCGCGATCGCGCCGTCCCGGATGGACAGCGACGGATCGGGGACGAGCAGTTCCTCGCTGGTGCGGTGGATGCGGCCCAGACCGTGGCACTCGGGGCAGGCCCCGGCGGCCGTGTTCGGCGAGAAGGCGTCCGAGTCCAGGCGCTTGGCCCCCTCGGGATGGTCACCCGCCCGCGAGAACAGCATCCGCAGCGAATTGGAGAGCGTGGTGACTGTTCCGACCGAGGAGCGCGAGGTGGGCGATGAACGGCGCTGCTCCAGCGAGACCGCGGGCGGCAGCCCGGTGATCTCGCCGACCTTGGGCGCGCCCACCTGGTGGATCAGCCGGCGGGCGTAGGGGGCGACGGACTCGAAGTAGCGCCGCTGCGCCTCGGCGTAGATCGTGCCGAAGGCGAGCGAGGACTTCCCGGACCCCGAGACACCGGTGAAAACGACGAGGGCATCGCGCGGGATGTCCACGTCGACGCCGCGCAGATTGTGCTCATGGGCGCCGCGGACACGGACGTACGGGTCGTGAGGGCTGTGCATAGCGGACGATTCTAGGCGTCCGCGCTGGTCAGCCCGGCGATCCGGGCGAGGCGCCGGAAGGAGTCCAGCAGAGCCTCGCGGTCGTACGTACTCGTCGTGACCAGCACCTCGTCGGCGGCACTGTCCTTCACCACCGCCTCCAGCGCCTCCGTGACCTGCTGCTCGGTCCCCGCGATATGCCCGGTGAGCCCGGACTCGTAGAACTCGCGCTGCTTCGCCGTCATCGTCAGCTCCTCGATCCGCTCCGGTGGGACGAGCGGCGGGAACACGCCGTGCGTACGGGAGTACGCCAGCGACCAGGCCTCCGGCATCAACAGCCGGCGTGCCTCCTCCTCCGTGGCGGCGACCACGACCGTGCCCGCGATGACCACATAGGGCCGCTCGGACCAGGCGGAAGGACGGAAGTCCTGCCGATAGCGGTCGACGGCGGTCAGCATTCGGTCACGGCCCCGGATGTCGCCGATGACCAGCGGCAGCCCGGCCTCGGCCGCGATCTTTGCCCCTTCGCCGGTGGCCAGGAGGTACGGCGGGACGCGCAGACCCTCCGCCGGGCGGGCGTGCACCTGCGGATGCGCCGTCCGTTCTCCCGTGAACCAGCCGAGCAGCTCCTCCAACTGCTCGGCGAAGTCCTCCGCGTCCTTCATGTCGCGGCCCAGCGCCCGGCGTATCCCGTCCGTGAAGCCGACCGAGCGGCCCAGACCCATGTCGATCCGGCCCGGGAAGAGCGACTCCAGCACCCCGAACTGCTCGGCAACGACCAGCGGTTGATGGTTGGGGAGCATCACGTCGCCCGTGCCGACGCGGATCGTCGAGGTCGCGGCGGCGACGGCCGAGGCCAGGACGGTCGGCGCGGAGCCCGCCACCCCCGGCACGCTGTGGTGTTCGGAGACCCAGAAGCGGTGATAGCCGAGCGCCTCCAGCTCCTGCGCGAGCCGCACGGTGTCGCGCAGGGCTTCCTGCCCGTCGTGCCCCTCGCGGGTGCGGGAACGGTCGAGTACGGAGAGGCGGGCGGACGCGATCACTGATCTCACACCCGGTGACAACGCCCTTGCCACGCCAGGATTCCCTAGGCTGGGGGCCGTGACGCGAAGCAGCAGGCCACTGGCCGTATTCGACCTGGACGGGACGCTCGCCGACTCCGGGCACCGGCAGCACTTCCTCGAGCGCAAGCCGCGCGACTGGGACGCCTTCTTCACGGCTGCCCCCGACGACCCGCCGCTGGCGAAGGGCATCGAGCTGTGCCTGCAGGCCGCTGAGGAGTGCGAGGTCAGGTACCTCACGGGCAGGCCGGAACGGTGCCGCAGGGACACCCTCGACTGGCTGGCGGCGCAGGGGCTGCCGGAGGGGAAGGTGTTCATGCGGCGCAACGACGACCGCCGGCCGGCCCGCACCACCAAGCTGGAGATCCTGCGGCGGCTGGGCCGGGACCGGGAGATCCGGATGCTGGTGGACGACGACGAGCTGGTGTGCGACGAGGCCGAACGGGCCGGCTTCCCGGTCGTACGGGCCCGGTGGGCGGCCGGTACGACCGAGGCGCTGAAGGACGCTCAGGAGCGCGAGGGCCGTACCTGACCCACCCTGGTCCCGACCTGAGCCGCCCTGATCCCGACCTGAGTCGCCCTGATCCCGACGGCCGGCGGACGGTCCGCTCGTCAGCCGGTCACTCGCCGTCCTCGAGGCGGAAGCCCACCTTGAGGCCGACCTGATAGTGCTGGATCTGCCCGTCGACGATCTGGCCGCGGACCTGGGTCACCTCGAACCAGTCCAGTCCCCGAAGGGTCTGGGCCGCACGGGTGATGCCGTTGTGGATGGCCTGGTCGACGCCCTCCGGTGAGGTGCCGACGATCTCGGTGACCCGGTAGGTGTGATTCGACATGTGTGTCGCACTCCTCTCTGTACGTTCACTCAACGGTGCCCCACCAGGAGGCGCTGCGCGAGGCGTCGGGAACGGATCGGTCGTCCGCGGCCGGCCGGTGCGAGCCGGGGGACGATGCGGTAGCGGTCGCGCGAGGGGCTCAGGTCACCGCACGGAGCGCCGCCTGCCGTGGGCCGGAACGACCTTCGAGGACACGGTGCCCGGCCGCCAGTCCATGCTCAAGGGCGCGGACGCCAGGCGGGCGTCCGCCCACCCTCGCGGGTGTCCTCGGGGTGAGGAGAGCACCGTGGCGACGGCCGCGGGAGCCGCGCAAGGCAGGGCCACACCACATTCTCCGCAGTGGGCGAGCGTCGAGGCCGACAACCCGATCAAGCCGTACATGACGGCGGTACTCCAGGGCAAGGAGCCCGGACGAGCGGCGCGAGCCGCGTCCAAGCGCATCACCGTGGCGCTCACGCCCCACTGACAGCCACCCCTACCGTCTGTGCACGCTCGGTGGCACCGTATTCCCCGCCATTCAGCCGTCGCACATCCAGTCTCCGCCGAGCGGTCATGTCGAATCCAGCCGGCCACGGAAGAAGTAAGGAGCCGGGCCGCCGCACCCGCGGTCCGTCCCTTACCGTCCGGCACAGGAGACTGCCATGCCCGCATCGCCAGCCGTCGTCCCCGCCCCTCTCCCCGCACAGCTCTCCGCGCCCATGCCCTCGCCCCTGGCCGCTCCCGGCCCGGAAACCGACCAGCCCCGCTATGTCGTCGCTCTCGCCCGCGACCAGGAGGACGTACGGGCCGCGCAGCGGCTGCGTCACCAGGTCTTCGCCGGTGAGATGGGAGCCAGGCTCGAGGGACCCGAGCCGGGCCTGGACATCGACGCCTTCGACGCGTACTGCGACCACCTTCTGGTCCGCGAGGCGGACACCGGTGAGGTCGTCGGCACCTACCGGCTGCTGCCGCCCGACCGCGCCCGGGTCGCCGGACGCCTCTACTCCGAGGGCGAGTTCGACCTCGCCAGGCTCTCCCCGATCCGCGACGACCTCGTCGAGGTCGGCCGTTCCTGCGTCCACCCCCTGCACCGCAACGGCGCCGTCATCGCGCTCATCTGGGCCGGACTCGCCCGCTACATGGTCCGCACCGGACACAACTGGCTGGCCGGCTGCTGCTCGATCCCGCTCGCCGACGGTGGCACCCTCGCGGCCGCCACCTGGGACACCGTGAAGGCCAAGAACCTCGCTCCCGAGGAGTACTGGGTCACGCCTCACAAGCTCTGGAACCCCGAGTCCGTCGAGCGGCCCGCCGGGCGCACCGAGCTGCCCGCCCTGCTCCGCGGCTATCTGCGACTCGGCGCCTGGGTCTGCGGAGCGCCCGCCCACGACCCCGACTTCGGCGTCGCCGACCTGTACGTCCTGCTCTCGCTGCGCCGCACCAACCCCCGCTACCTGCGGCACTTCCTCTCCCTCGCCCCGGTGCGATGAGCGTCTGGCTGCCCAGCGCGCCCTGCACCCCGCGGGGCTGCGCGACACACCACGGCCCGGCGGCCGGTGCGCTCAGGGCGGCTGCCCGGCTGCTGGCGGGGACGCTGGCCGTCGTCGTGGGTCTGCTGCTCGCACCGTTGGCCGCACTGCTGGGCACCCTGTTCGGCGCCCGGGTCCGGGACGTCATGACCCGGAGCTGGGCGCGTGCGGTGGTACGCGCCTTCGGCGTACGCGTCCGGATCGTCGGCCGGCCGCACGGGCCCCGTGCCTCTCTGGTCGTCGCCAACCACATCTCCTGGCTGGACATACCGCTGATCGCGGCGGCCCTGCCCGGACGGATGCTGGCCAAGACCGAGGTGCGGCGATGGCCGGTCCTCGGGCCGCTCGCCGCCCGGGGCGGCACCCTCTTCCTGGAGCGCGACCGGCTCCGTACGCTGCCCGCCACCGTCCGCGAGATGGCGTCCGCGCTCGACGACGGGGCACGCGTCATAGCCTTCCCCGAAGGTTCCACCTGGTGCGGACGCGGCCAGGGCAGATTCCGGCCCGCCGTCTTCCAGGCCGCGCTGGACGCGGGCGCCGCCGTCCAGCCCGTACGCATCAGCTATCTGCCCACCGGCGCGGCCGCGTTCGTCGGCGACGACCCGCTGGCCGCGTCCCTGTGGCGGGTCGCGGCGGCCGGCGGGCTCACCGCGGAGATCCGGCTGCTGCCGGTCATCCCCGCGGGGAGCTGCCCCGACCGCCGCTCACTGGCCCGCGCGGCTCAGCTGGCCGTCGCGAGAGAGAGCGCGAACCTGCCTTCCGTATCCGTCCACCAGTGCGTCAATACCATCCCGGCTTCGGCCAGTTCGGTGCGTACACCCTCCTGACGGAACTTCGCCGACACCTCCGTACGCATCTCCTCGCCCGCTTCGAAGGAGACCTCCAGATCCAGCTCGGGGATCTTCACGTTCAGCGCGGAGCGGGCCCGCAGTCTCATCTCGATCCACTCCTGCTCGCGGTCCCACAGCGCCACATGGTCGAAGTCGTCGGGGTCGATGTCCGCGCCCAGCTCCCTGGCGATGACGGACAGCACGTTCTTGTTGAACGCGGCCGTCACCCCGGACGCGTCGTCGTAAGCCCTGACCAGGACTCCCTCGTCCTTCACCAGATCAGTGCCGAGCAGCAGCGCGTCGCCGGGGGCGAGAAGTGAGCGCACGGAGCGCAGGAAGACGGCGCGCTCGGCAGGCAGCAGATTGCCGATCGTGCCGCCCAGGAAGGCGACCAGACGCGGTCCCGGGGTGCCGGGCAGTGCAAGCCCGCGCGTGAAGTCGGCGATCAGGGCATGGACGTTCAGCCCGGGCCGCTCGGCGAGCAGCGACTCGGCCGCGCCCGTCAGCGCGCTCTCGCTCACATCGACCGGCACATAGCTGTGCAGACCGTGGAGCTCGTCCAGCAGATGCCGGGTCTTCTCCGAGGAACCCGAGCCCAGCTCCACCAGGGTGCGTGCCCCGCTCACCGCGGCGATCTCGGATGCGCGGACGGCCAGGATCTCCCGCTCGGCACGTGTCGGGTAGTACTCCGGCAGCCGGGTGATCTCCTCGAACAGCTCGCTGCCGCGGGCGTCGTAGAACCACTTCGGCGGCAGAGCCTTCGGCGTACGGGTCAGGCCGTGCAGCACATCCGCGCGCAGGGCGGCGTCCGTCGCGTCCTCGGGCAGGGTTCGGGTCAGCAGGAACGGGCTCACGCGGTGGGCTCCTTGAGCGGGGTCAGCAGGACATCGGTGCGGGTAGCGGCCAGCAGGGTGCGGTCGGGAACCTCGCGCCAGTGCGGATCGTCGTCGTACGGCTCCGAGGCCACGACCGTGCGGCGGCCCGGCTCGGCCAGATACCAGAGCGTGTCGCCCCACGCGGTCGCCGCGATCGTCTCGCCGTCCGTGAGGAGCAGATTGAGCCGGGACCCCGGCGCGGCCGCGGCGATCTCGCGGACGGTGTCGGCCAGCGCCTGGCCCATGTCGTCGCCGTCGCGCAGCCGGTGCAGCAGCAGCGCCCACACCAGCGCGGAGTCGCAGCGGGCCTCGAGCGAGAGCAGCTCGGCCGCGGGCAGTGTCACGGCGAGCGGCTCCAGGGAGCCGGGCCAGCCGCGGACCGCGCCGTTATGACTGAACAGCCACGGCCCGGCGGCGTACGGTGCGGCCGCAGCCTCGCCGTCCGCGCCCGCTTCGGTGGCGTCGCGGACGGCGGCGAGCAGGGCCCCGCTGCGGACCACACGGGCGAGGTCGGCGAAGGAGAGATCGGCCCAGATGGGGCCGGAGCGCCGGTAGCGGGCGGGTACGGGATCGTCCTCGGCGTACCAGCCGACCCCGAAACCGTCGGCGTTGACCGTTCCGTGTCGCTGGTGGCGTGGCGCCCACGACTGCCGGTACAGGCCGTGCACGGGCTCGACGAGCAGCTGCCCGAGCGGCAGCGCAGGCCCGAGGAAGGCGAGATGGCGGCACATCAGGCGACGCCGCCTTCCTGCGGAGCCGCGTCCCGTGCCGTGCGGAACCCGGAGAAGATCTGGCGGCGCACCGGCAGATCCCAGTTGCGGAAGGTGCCGCGGCAGGCCACCGCGTCCACGGCGAACGAACCGCCGCGCAGCACCTTGTGCGCGCTGCCGAAGAAGACCTCGGAGTACTCGCGGTAGGGGAAGGCGGCGAAACCCGGATACGGGAGGAAGTCGCTCGACGTCCACTCCCACACATCGCCGATCAACTGCCGTACACCGAGCGGTGATTCACCGTCCGGATAGCTGCCGACGGGAGCCGGTCGCAGATGGCGCTGGCCGAGATTGGCGTGTGACGGTGTGGGATCGTCGTCGCCCCACGGGAAGCGGCGCGAACGGCCGGCGTCCGGATCATGCCGCGCGGCCTTCTCCCACTCGGCCTCAGTGGGCAGCCGCCGTCCCGCCCAGCGGGCGTACGCGTCGGCTTCGTACCAGCTCACATGCAGCACCGGCTCGTCCGCGGGCACCGGCTCCGTCACGCCGAAACGGCGGCGGAGCCACTGACCGCCCTCACGCCGCCAGAACAGCGGCGCGGCGATGTCGTGCTGCCGGATCTGGTCCCAGCCCTCGGCCGCCCACCAGCGGCGCTCCGTATAGCCGCCGTCCTCGATGAAGGCCTGGTACGCGCCGCAGGTCACCGGCACCGTATCGATGAAGAACGCCGGTACGAGACGCTGGTGCGCGGGCCGCTCATTGTCCAGCGCCCATGGCTCGGTGGAGGTGCCCATGGCAAACGGGCCACCGGGGACGAGGACTTCGGCCGGCAGGCCCTTGGTGCTGCCCGTCGGCGGCTCGGGCGCGGTGAGCGCGGCTGGCCCCTTCCGCAGCTGATGGGTGATCAGCATGGTCTCGTCGTGCTGCTGTTCGTGCTGGGCGATCATCCCGAACGCAAAGCCGGCATCGACGAGACGCCCGCCTTCCAGCGGAGTGCGGTCGAGGACGTCCAGGACCCTGCCGCGGACGTCGGAGGCGTACGCACGTGCCTCGGCCGGGGCCAGCAGCGGCAGCGTGGGTCGCAGTGCCCGCGGATGTTCGAAGGCGTCGTAGACGGAGTCGATCTCGGGCCGCAGCGCCTCACGCCCGGCGACCGTACGCAGCAGCCACTGCTCCTCCTGGTTGCCTATGTGTGCCAGGTCCCAGACCAGCGGGGACATCAACGGAGAGTGCTGCGCGGTCAGTTCATGGTCGTCGACGCACGAGGTGAGCGTGGCCGTCCGGGCTCTGGCGGCGGTCAGCGCGTCGAGGGCGCGCCGCCGGAGTTCTTCGGTCATGTGCGGAGTTCCTTCCCGAGGGAGGGGAAGCGCAGATCGTCGGCGGGACATCGGCCCCGCAGGACATGGCGCTCATTGAAGGCGGCGACCGCGTCCCGCACGGCGTCCGACGCGCCGATGCGGGGGAGTGCCTCCAGTGCGACGGAGAAGCAGGTCACCGCGGCCGCGTGCAGCTCGGGATCCGCCAGTGCGTCCCTGGCGGCAGTGATCCAGAGCGGATTGCGCGGCGCGGGCAGCGGACCTGCCGTCTCTGCCAGCGGTTTGACGGCGCGATAGACCGTCTCCGCCGCCTCGGCGTCGTCGAACAGGGCCGTGGTGACGGCGAGCGGCACCATCCAGCCGTCCTCTCCCGACTGGGCGTCGATCATGCGCAGCTCGAGATGGCCGCGCGGCCTCACGGGTGGAAAGAGCGTGGTCAGGTGGTAGTCGAGATCCTCCCGGGTCGGCGGACGCGGCACCCCTGAGCGCATCCACTGCCGGAAGGTCAGTCCCTCCGGCAGCTCCCACGGCCCGTCGGCCGCCCGTACACACATCACCGGCGCGTCGAGCGCGTGGGCGGTCCAGGCGGAGTGCGGCTCCATGTACAGGGGCGGTGCCACCGGCCGTACGGCATCGAGCGCGGCCCACACGGCCTGCCGGGTCGACCGCCAGCCCGTGTAGCGCCCTTCCCGTGCGGGGGAGTTGGCGAAGGCCGCCATCAGCACCGCGCCCAGCAGATGCGCGAGCTGCCAGCGCCGGCCGTGCCCGAGCGGTCCCGGCTCCTCGTGGCCCGCGTCGAGGCAGACCTGGATGGATGCGGAGCTGCACATCATAGCGCGGCCGGACGGACCCGTCCGGTCGAAAAACGCCTCCATGGCGTCGTAACGGGGTTCATGGAGGAGTCGGCGCGGCGGATGCCACGGGTCGAGGCCGAGGCCGGTGAGAGTGAGGCCTGCCGGGCGGAGCGCGGTGCGTACGGCGTCCAGATCGGCGGCGGTGGAGTCGATGCAGTCCATCAGGGAGGCGGCGGGTGGCGAGCTGAGCTCCAGCTGGCCGCCTGGTTCGAAGGTGAGAGCGGAATTCAGTGGCAGGGAACGCACCTGGTCGAAGGCCGCCGTCAGGCGGTCGGCCCGGACCGGGCGCTCGGGTCGGTCCAGGTCATGAACGAGCCATTCCACCTCCACACCCATGGTGCGGGGCGGGCCGTTCTTGAAGCAAATACATCGGAGCAGGTCCTCCGCTTCATCCTCGGCGATCGGCCGGCCTTGGTCACCGGCATCGGGTGGATGCATGATCGACTCCTCCTGTCGAAGGCACTCTGCCAACCTAAGGCCACGGCCGCCGCTTCGCACAAGAGTGCCCTTGGCAGTCGGAAATGCGCTTGCCGCGTCTGTTGCCGGTCACTGACGATGTCCCTCATGAGTGCACGACTGCGGGGGATCGCGAAGCAGACCGAGGCGATCGTTGAAACCGGCAACTACCTCGGACCTGATGGACGCGAGGTCCCGATCGGGCGGGCGGTGACCGCTGCCCTGGCCGGCACCAGGATGTACGGCCCCGAGGCTGTCCAGGTCACGCCGGACACGGACCGTACGACAGCCTTCGAGGTCACGGCCGAGAGCAGCACGGAAGCGGCCCGCCGGCTGACGGTCGCCGACCAGGCGCCGGTCGCCGTCCTGAACTTCGCCTCCGCGCGCAACCCGGGAGGCGGCTATCTCAACGGCGCACAGGCCCAGGAGGAGGCGCTCTGCCGCGCCTCCGCGCTGTACGCCACACTGCTGCGCGCCCCGGAGTTCTACGACCATCACCGCGCCGAGCGCAACCCGTTCTACACCGACCGGGTCATCCACTCGCCCGGCGTCCCGGTCTTCCGCGACGACCGCGGCCGGCTGCTGGACGCGCCGTACACCGTGGGCTTTCTGACCTCGCCCGCGCCGAACGCCGGAGTGATCACCAGCCGCAGCCCCGACCAGGCGCACCGCATTCCGGCGGCCCTCGCCGCGCGGGCCGAGCGGGTCCTGGAGACGGCCGTGGAACACGGCTACCGGCGCCTTGTGCTCGGGGCATGGGGCTGCGGGGTCTTCCGCAACGACCCCGCGGCGGTCGCGGGCGCCTTCCACCCCCTGCTCACCGGGAGCGGCCGGTTCGCCGGACACTTCGAGGAGGTCGTCTTCGCGGTACTGGACCGTACGGCCGAGGGCCCGACGCTCGAGGCCTTCAGGCGCACCTTCGCCGGTCAGCTCCAGCCGTAGCGTTCCCGCAGCCGCTGTACGACCACATCGAAACGCGGCCGGTCCAGCGCGCACGCCTCACGGCGCATACCGTCCTCATGCACCCGCAGCACCCGGTCGAGATCGACCCAGGACTCGCGCCCGGCGCGGTCCCACGGCCCGACACCGATCGCCACCCACTCGCGGTCGTGGTCATGGCGCTTGCTGGAGAGCTGTACGGCCAGCAGCGTGCCGGCCGCCTCACGGGCCACCACGAGCACCGGCCGGTCCTTGCCGCGACCGTCGTTCTCCTCGAAGGGCACCCAGGTCCAGACGATTTCGCCGGGATCGGGATCGCCGTCGCGATCCGGAGCGTACGAGGTGCGGACCCGGCCCACCTCGGTGGGGTCGGCCTCGGTGGTGGCGGCGGGGCCGCTGCTGCCGGGAAGGTCGGAGGGGCCGTCGAATGCGCCGGATGCGCCCGTTGCGCCGGAGAAGATCGTCACCCGCCACACGGTAAGACCTGTGCGGTCCGTTCCGCAGGGGCGGGTGCCGTTGGTCAGCGGGAGTCAGTCCTTCGGCTCGTCCGTCACCGGGATCTTCTCGGTGTGCGGTGCGGGCGGCACCATGCCGTTCACCGCGCCGCCCACAGGGCTCTGGCCGGTGCTCCGGCCAGAGCCCCGGTCACCGTTCTGGTTCATGGTCGACAGCAGCTGGCGCGCCAGCCCCAGCCCCGTACCGCCCACGGTCAGTGCCTTCGCGAACATGTCCGACATCCCGTCGGCCCCGTTCAGCAGGATCATGTGATCCACATTGCTGAACGCACCGGCGCCCGCCTCGACGATCTCCGGCCACTTCTCGGCCAGTTGCTGGGCGACGACGGCTTCCTGGTTCTCGGCGAGCGCGGCCGCACGCGCCTTGATCGCGTCGGCCTCCGCCAGACCCTTCGCCTTCACCGCCGCGGCCACCGCGAGCCCGCGGGCCTGGTTCGCCGCAGCCTCCGCCTCACCGGTCACCCGGGTCGCCGTGGCTTTCGCCGCGCTCGCCAGTTCGGTCTCCTTCGCCTCCGCCTGCGCCGCGGAGATACGGGCGTCCCGCTCGCCCTCGGCCAGCGTCCGCTTCTCGTACGCCGCGGCGTCCGCGGGCTTGCGCACATCCGCCTGGAGCTGCTGCTCGCGACGGTGTGCCTCCAACTCGGCGACCCGGGTCATCTCGACCACGACCTGCTGGCGCGCGGCCGCGTCCGCGAGCGGGCCGGCCTGCTTCGCCTTCGCCGAAGCCTTGTCACGCTCCGCCTGATAGCCCGCCTGCAGGATCTCGCTGTCCCTCGTCGCCTCCGACATACGGGCCGCAGCCTGCTGTTCGGCCTCCGTGGCCCGCCGGTTCGCCTCGGCCTGCGCGATCCGGGCGTCCCGCTGGACCGCGGCGGCGTGCGGTGCCGCGAGATTCTTGATGTAACCGGTCGGGTCCTCGATCTCGTGGATCTGCAGCGAGTCCACGATCAGGCCCAGCTTCTCCATCTCGGTGCCGCAGGCCGCCCGCGTCTGACCGGTCAGCTTCTCCCGGTCGCGGATCATGTCCTCGACCGTCAACCCGCCGACAATGGACCGCAGATGGCCCGCGAAGACATTGTGGACGCGCTCCGCCATCAGCTTCTGCTGATCGAGGAAGCGGCGTCCGGCGTTGGCGATCGACACGAAGTCGTCGCCGACCTTGAAGATGACCACCCCGCGCACCTTCAGTGGAATACCCTGGTGTGTCACGCAGTCCACGGACAGTTCGGTCTCGTTGAGGTCCAGCGACATTTTGCGCACTGCCTGGATGCCGGGCAGGACGAGCGTTCCGCGTCCGGTGACGATACGGAACCCCATGCCCTCGCCGAGGCCTTCGGTCCGGTGCGTGGAGCCAGAAATGATCAGCGCTTCGTTCGGCTCGGCGACTCGCCACATGAGCTTGAACAGGCCGATCAGAATAATGATGGCAGCGAGTACGAGTCCCGCCGCGACGCCGACAACCATCGGCACAGCCCCCTTCGCCCGGTGCCGTCCGGCACCGGATGACCGGGAGTGTCCTCCTGATCGGGAGGGGGCTCAACTGCCGTACGCGGACGTGACATAGACGGTGCGCGGCGGCAGATGTTCCACGACCGTCACCACCGTGCCGGTCTCGATGCGGTCCTGCGCGGAGGCCGGATAGGCGAGGAAGTGCTCGGCGCCGCCGCGGATATGAACGATGACCTCACCGACGAGCCCGGGTCCGACCGTGCCGGTCACCCGCCCGAGCAGCCCCACCATCAACTCGTCGTCCATGGCGGGGAGCCTACCCGCGCGGCTCGGGTCGGCGACCGTCACCAGCGAGGGAACCAGCAATGCGGTAAGGGTCGTGACGCGTGTAAACGCTGTGCGGCACTTGTTTCCGGCCATCCGCGAAACCCGGCGCCGGAACCGGTCTGGAAGGATGCCGAGAGCGATGAGCCAGACACCCAAGCAGTCCGCAGAACGCCCCGTTCCCACCAGTGCCGATGTCGCCCGGCTGGCCGGAGTTTCGCGTGCCACCGTCTCGTACGTGCTCAACAACACCTCGGCCGTCCGGATCAGTGAGCCCACCCGCCGGCGGGTCCACGAGGCCGCCGAAGAACTGGGCTATGTGCCGCACGCCGCGGCCCGCAGCCTGCGCGCCGGTCACACCCGGACGGTCCTGCTGCCCACCGCCCATGTCCCGGTGGGCCCGCTCTACAGCCGTTTCTTCAAGGAACTCCAGTGGGCTCTGCGCCGCCTGGACTACACCGTCGTGCAGTACGGCAGCCTCGGCCTCGAGGGTGACGAGGCAGCCCGCGCCTGGGCCGAACTGCGGCCCGTCGCGGTCGTCTCGCTCGGCGAGGTCGCGCTCACTGCGCACGGTGTCGAAGTCCTCAAACGCTCCGGTGCGAAGGCCGTCATCACACTGGGACCCGAGCACGTCGACGGCGCGCACTCCCTCGTCATGGACCAGCGGGAGATCGGCGGCTGCGCGGCCACGCATCTGATCGGCCGAGGCTGCCGCAGCATCGGCGTCGTGCTGCCCGAGGAACCCGGCCTGGAGCTCTTCTCCCGCCCCCGGCTCGTGGGTGCGACCGAGGCCGCGACCCGGACCGGCGCCCGGATCGAGCCGCTGCCCCTGTCGTACGACGAGGAGTCGGCCACCGCACTTGCCGCCCGCTGGCGGCAACTGGGCCTCGACGCGGTCTACGCCTACAACGACGAGTACGCCATGCTCCTGATGCGCGCACTTCAGGACGCGGGCATCGACGTCCCGCGAGAGACCGCGGTGGTGGGCGCCGACGATCTGCTGCTGGGCAAGCTGTTGCGGCCACGTCTGAGCACGGTGCGGATCGACCTGGTGACCGGACAGCGCCTGGCGGAGCTCGTCGACCGCGTCGTACGCGACCCGGGCGCCGAGCCCGAGCCGCACGATCTGATGGGGGCGCGGGCCGTCCACCGCGAGTCCAGCTGAATCCGCGCGCCGAGGGCGGTATCCGGTCCGCCAAGAACGACATGCGGGCCGGGCGGGGCGTGTCTAGCGTCGCTTGCATGAGTACTCATCCGCAGCGCTTCGAGATCCTGGTGGTGCCCGAGCACATCGAGGGCGACGACGCGGCATCCCTGGCCAGGAGTGCCATCCGCTCGGCGGTCGTGGACGCGACGGGCCGGTACGGATCCTCCGGTTACCCGCGCTATGCCGGCGACGGCATGGTGGCCGACATCGATCCGGAGACGCGCACGGTCGAGGCGCTGCTGGTGGACGGGTCGGAGCTGGACTACGGGCTCTCGGCGAGAGTGGTCGACGCGGAGGACGCCTGACAGCCCGCCGTTGCCCGATGCCCGTGTTCCGGCGGATTCCTCCGTCGAACGACAGCGGGCGCCTTCCGCAGTCGACCGTGGGTTCCTTCGGCCGTTGACAGCGGACGGCACCCGGCAGAGACTCGGGCGGGGCATGTGTGAACCATCGTTCACCAGGCAATAGCCGAACGGCCCAGGCCTTGGGAGAGATCCGATGAGCATCCGCGACGTCTACATAGTCGACGCCGTCCGCACCCCGATCGGCAAGTTCGGCGGCGCGCTCTCCCCTGTACGTCCGGACGATCTCGCCGCGCATGTCGTCAAGGCGCTCGTGGACCGTGCCCCGGAGCTCGACCCGGCCCGTATCGACGATGTGGTCTTCGGCGACGCCAACGGCGCGGGCGAGGACAACCGCGACGTCGCGCGCATGGCAGTCCTCCTCGCCGGGCTGCCCGTCTCCGTCCCTGGCGTCACCGTCAACCGCCTGTGCGGTTCGGGCCTGGAGGCCGTGATTCAGGCCGCGCGGGCGATCGCGCTCGGCGACGCGTCGATCGCGATCGCGGGCGGCGTCGAGTCGATGTCCCGTGCCCCCTGGGTGCTGCAGAAGCCCGAGCGGGCCTTTCCCGCCGGCCACCAGCAGCTGTACTCGACCACTCTCGGCTGGCGTATGACCAACCCGCGGATGCCCGCCGAGTGGACCATTCCGCTCGGCGAGAGCGCCGAACTCATCGCCGACAAGCACGGCATCACCCGCGAAGAGCAGGACGCCTTCGCGCTCGCGAGCCACCAGAAGGCCGCCGAGGCATGGGGCAAGGGGCTGTACGACGGTGAGGTCGTTCCGTACGACGGAGTGGACCTGGCCCGCGACGAATGCATCCGCGACTCCACGTCCATGGAGGCGCTCGCCAAGCTGAAGCCGTCCTTCCGTGCGGACGGCGCTGTGACGGCGGGCAACTCATCGCCGCTCAACGACGGGGCCGCCGCCCTGCTTCTCGTCGACGAGGAGGGCCTGCGCGCGACCGGCCGTGAGCCGCTCGCCAGGATCCGTACGTCCGCCGTCACCGGTATCGAGCCGCAGCTCTTCGGCCTCGGCCCGGTCGAGGCGGTGCACAGGGCGCTGGCCAAGGCCGGCAAATCCTTCGCCGACCTGACCACCTTCGAGCTGAACGAGGCCTTCGCCGCCCAGTCGCTCGGCTGCCTCGCCGAATGGCCGGACCTGGACCCGTCCCTGGTCAACCCGCGCGGCGGCGCCATCGCCATCGGCCACCCGCTCGGCGCTTCCGGCGCGCGGCTGGCCGGCTCCGTCGCCCATCAGCTCGCGGCCGCGGGTTCCGGAACCGGCCTCGCCGCCCTCTGTATCGGCGTGGGCCAGGGTCTCGCTCTGGTCCTCGAGCGCTGAGCCGGCCTGCTGTCAGGCCTCTCCGGGCTGCTGTCAGACCTCCGTCGAGGGCTCCGTCTCGGCAGCGCCGGTCTTCGCCTCGTCGATCGACTTGCGAACCTCGTCCATGTCCAGCGCGCGCGCCTGACCGATCACGTCCTCCAGCGTGGCCTCGGGCAGCGCGCCGGGCTGGGCGAAGACCGCGACGTTGTCACGGACGATCATCAGGGTGGGGATGGAGCGGATCTCGAAGGCGGCGGCGAGCTCCTGCTGAGCCTCCGTGTCGACCTTCGCGAACACCAGGTCGGTGTGGCGCTCCGACGCGCCTTCGTAGACAGGGGCGAACTGTCGGCAGGGACCACACCAGGAAGCCCAGAAGTCGATCAGAATGAAGTCGTTGTCGGTCACGACCTGATCGAAGTTTTCCTTGGTGAGCTCAACAGTGCTCATGACGTGCTACCTCTTCCTGATGTCCGACGGACTCGCCCCCGACAACGGTGCCCGGGGCCGTGCTATTCCTCCCCCTGCCCATGTGGCCAGGAGGCACACCCGGCACCAGACTGGCTCTATGACGGAACCTGTGGAGTACGACGTTGTGGTGGTGGGCGGCGGCCCTGCCGGGGAAAACGTTGCAGACCGGGTCAGAGCGACAGGACTGAGTGCCGCGGTCGTGGAGAGCGAGCTGGTCGGCGGCGAGTGCTCGTACTGGGCGTGTATGCCCAGCAAGGCGCTGCTGCGCCCGGTGATCACCCGCGCCGACGCGCGCAGGGTCCCGGGCGTACGCCAGTCCGTACAGGGACCGCTCGATACCGAAGCCGTCCTCACCCACCGTGACGAGGAGGCCTCCCACTGGAAGGACGACGGCCAGGTCGGCTGGATGGACTCGATCGGCGCCCGCCTCTACCGCGGACAGGGCCGGCTGCGCGGACCGAAACAGGTCGTCGTGGACGGCCCCGAGGGCGAGCACCATGTGCTGACCGCCCGGTATGCCGTCGCCGTGGCCACCGGCAGTCGTGCCGTCCTGCCCGACATCCCCGGCCTGGCCGGCGCCAAGGCCTGGACCAGCCGCGAGGCCACCAGCGCCCAGCGAGTGCCGCGGCGGCTCGCGGTCGTCGGCGGGGGAGTGGTCGGAGTGGAGATGGCCACCGCCTGGCAGGCACTCGGCTCGCAGATCACCCTGCTCGTGCGCGGCGGGGGCCTGCTGCCCCGGATGGAACCGTTCGTCGGCGAGCATGTTGCCGACGCGCTGACCGAGGCCGGCGCCCAGATCCGTACGCACACCTCCGTCGCCTCCGTGGAACGCTCCGACTGCTCCGGCCCCGTCACCCTCGTCCTCGACGGCGGCGAGCGGATCGAGGCCGACGAGGTGCTCTTCGCGACCGGCCGCGCTCCGCGCACCGAGGACCTCGGCCTGGAGACGGTGGACCTGGAACCGGGCTCCTGGCTTCCCGTGGACGACAGCTGCCGCGTCGAGGGCAGCAACTGGCTGTACGCGGTCGGCGATGTGAACCACCGGGCGCTCCTCACTCACCAGGGCAAGTACCAGGCCCGTATCGCGGGAGCCGCCATCGCGGCCAGGGCCCGGCAGGTTCCGCTACTGGAGACCGACCGCTGGGGAGCGCACTCCGCGACCGCCGACCGCGCGGCGGTCCCGCAGGTCGTCTTCACGGACCCGGAGGCCGCGGCCGTCGGCCTCTCTCATGCCGAGGCCGAGGCGGCCGGCCTCCGGGTACGCGCCGTCGACTACGACATCGCATCGGTCGCCGGGGCGGGCCTGTACGGCGACGGCTACCGCGGCCGCGCCCGGATGGTCGTCGACCTGGACCGCGAGATCCTGCTCGGCGTCACCTTCGTGGGTCCGGGCGTCGGCGAGCTGCTGCACTCGGCGACGGTGGCCGTCGCGGGCGAGGTACCGATCGACCGGCTGTGGCATGCCGTGCCCGCGTACCCGACGATCAGCGAGGTATGGCTGCGGCTGCTGGAGACGTACCGCGGCTGAGCAGCACCGTACGGGGAGTGGGCGCTCCAGCTGAGCACCATGGGAATGGCGCCTGCTCCCCGGAACCGGGGTTGGCTGGAAAGAACTACGCGGACGACGTTGCAAGCACTCGCCCTGCGCTTGGAGCTCGGTGCGTCACCCAGGACAGACCTTTACTGGCTCGGCCGGCAGAGGGCCCTCCTGGGAGACGAGCTGTTCCGAAGCGCTCTTCGTCAGCAAATGTCCGAGCCGGATGCGAACACCTTGTTCAGCCTTACTCAGACGGTCGACACCGAGCACCATCGAGGCTGAACAGGCGCCCCCCTCAGTGCTGTTGGTCCCGTCGCGGGGCGATCAGGCGTGTCCGCCACACTGGAGATCACCGGAGACCAGCAGATGTCGAACGAGTAGGAGATACCGATGTCCGTGCGCCGTGTTGTGCCCGACATTCGAACCAAGGCCATGGAGGAGAGCCGGGACTTCTACGGTCTCATCGGTCTTGAGGAGGTCATGAACCACGGCTGGGTCATGACGCTTGCCTCTCCGACCAACCCCACCGCCCAGCTCACCCTCGCCACCCACGACGAGACCGCACCGGTCGCGGCCGATATGAGCATCGAGGTGGATGAAGTCGACGCGGTTTACGCGGCGATGGTGGAGCGGGGCGCGGAGATTGTGCACTCATTGCGGGACGAGGAGTGGGGCGTGCGCCGGTTCTTCGTACGCGATCCCAACGGCCGGGTCGTCAACGTCGTCAGCCACCGGCACTGAGCTTGTTCTCTCTCCACGGGTCGCTTGAAGCGCAGGCGATGGTGACTTCGCGTTTGACGGATTTGCCGACGTCGTAGCGGGGTTCGTCGTGGTCACGTGCACCTTGGTCGGAGCACATGATCAGGCGAAGGCCGCCCCCACATGCGGCGAACTCCCTGGTGAGCGAAACAGGTTAGGAGTCTGTGTCTGAACCCGGCGGGCCTCACTCACCCAGGTCGAAGCGGACGATCGTGGCCCTGTTCCCGGCCTCCTGGGGCCAGGTCGCGACCAGCCGCTCCAGCCGCTCCCGGTGGTCGTCGATCAGGTGCTCGAAGGTGAGGCCGATCGCCGCCTCCACTTGGATGGGCAGCTCCGGGGAGCGGGTGGCGCGTACCAGAACGGCGGTGGCCTGCGGCGCGGTGGGCAGGTCGAAGAGCGCGATGACCGCCTCCGAACGTTCGTCCACGTCCAACGACGCGTCGTGGATGAACCCCTCCAGCGCTGCGATGACCCGGTCGTCCGGTGCCTCCCAGCGCGTGAGGCAGCTCTTTGCCGTCTGTACGGCACGCTCGCGAGCCGCCTTCGCGCCGCCCCTCGTTCGCAGTGCGGCCGCGAGCGCCTCCGCATCCGCCGGCTCGGCGATCTCTTCCAACAGGTGCAGCGCGCTCGCATGGTTCGCCCCGGCCCCAGGGTGCCCCAGCACGTCCCGGGCGACGGCAAGCACCTCGGGCGCCCACTCCCGCGCGTCCAGCCCGAAACGGGTGAGTCCGTCGTCCTGGTGGAAGTGATCGAGCGCGATCCCCACGGCCACCGGCTGCCCGCTGTGGAGCATCGTGCGGTATGCGCTCCGGTGCGCGGCCTCGTCGGTCGGGGAACGCAGCTCGCGGTGCGCCGCGCGCAGCTCCTCGGTCTCCGGCTCGTGCCCTTCCCAGTACAGGCTGTGCGGCCCCTCGGCGAGGGCCTGCCGAGCCAAATCCCCCCACCAGGAACGTTCGCCGTCCGGCCAGGTCTCGATGAGGCCCTCCAGCAGCTCCCGGTGGGCGTAGAAGCGCCCGCCCACCGTCAGCGCCCAGGCGGCCTCCTGCCGAATCTTCCACTCGTCCTCACCGGTCGCGCGGACCAGGAGGGCGGTCACCTCGGCGCCCGGCGCCTCGCGTAGCGCGCCCAGCGCTGCCAGCCGGTCGTCGCAGTCCGACGACCGGTCGAACACCAGCCCACCGACCAGCTCGACCAGCCGAGGATCGGGCACCGCCGAGCTCTTCAGCACCACGCCGGCCACCACCAGCGCGTTGTCGTGCAGGTTTGTATCCGGCGTCCGTTCCAGGAACCGTTCCAGGATCCCGACGATCGCGTCCGTGTCCTGGGGGCCCGCGGCGTTCTTCAGCCCGAGCAGCGCGCTCGCGTGGTTGGCGCCCTCGAATGTGTACTCGTCCTCGGGCCTGGGCGGCTGCCGCAGCAACTCCCGGGCGACGGCCAGGACTTCGTCCGTGTGCGCATCGAACGGGCTCTCCTCCCCGAACCGGCTCGTGGCACCCGCCCGGTCGTAAAAGTCCAGCGCGGTCCCCCTGGCGACTGTGTCGTTGCTGCGCAGCAGCACCAAGAACGCCTGCTCGAACTCCTCCGGCGTCGTCGCGGTGCCCGTCGCATCGTAGGCGGCCGTCAGTTCCGGGTCGTCGAACTCGCAGTTCCAGTACCAGGATTCGAACTCCTGCAGGAAAGTCATCATGAACACCACAGGAGTAGAACACCCCGACCGGCGCGCACGCCACCTGTCCATAGACGCCTCGGCGCGCGGGCACTCCGCCTCACCGGCGCCGTCCTTCACCGCCGACAGCCGCTTCCGCGGCCGCCGCTCCGTGCGCCACTGCCTGGCACGACACGCCCCGGAGCGGAACCGGGCATCAGGCCGGCTCCCGGCTTCAGCCGTTCACCGCAGGCCCGACAGTTCCGTTCCTCGGTCCGTCCGGTGCCCTCTGACACCAGGCCACGGTAAGCCCAGGCTACTCAGGACCGGGGATCGGAAACAGGTACTGACACTGCACCGGCACCGCCACCCGCGTTCACATCGGCACTGCCACCGGCAAGGGCGGGTGTGTCGCCCTCAAGCCGGCGCAGCCGCTCGGAGTCGCAGGTTCGCGGGCAGGTGCCGCATGCCTCGGCAGGGCGGATCGCGTAGTAGAGACAGCAGCCGAGACGGGTCCGGGTGAGGTACGACTGCCCTTCCCGGCCCGTCAGCCGCCGGAAGTCGGCGCCGCCGGGGAACGGTGGCACGGGTCCCGGAAGCAGCTCGCCGGCTGCCCGCACGGCATGCTCCTCCTGGTCCAGCATGCGGCCGAGGTACCAGATGCCGGAGACCAGGTCGTCGCCGACCATGCCCCACAGCGCTCGCGGCCCGCGCCGCACCTGCGGGCCGATCGCGGCGAGCAGCGGCCGTACGTGGTTGGCGACGGCAGCGCGCAACTCCGCCCGCAGCGCCTCCTCGTGTGCCCGTACCCGGGCCCCGGGGAGACCGGCCGCCGGATCGTCGGGGAGGCAGGCGAAGCCGCCGGGGACGATGCCGAACGCTCCGGTGGTGAGACTGATCCGGACGTCGCGCGGGCGGATCCGCGGCACGCGTCGATCCAGAAACCAGGGGCCGCTCATCAACAGGCAGACGGACCAGAGGTAGTCGTGCAGGGCCCGGGACGCGGCGACGTCCCGCCGAACCGTGTGCGCGTGACGTTCCTGGATGCGCCAGGCCTCGGCGTCGAGAAAGGCGTCGAGGAATTCCGGACGCTCCGCCAGTTCGGAGCCGTCTGCCCATCCTTGGGCGGCCTGCGAAACGGGGGCCACGACGTCCACGCTCAACGACTCGCAGACCGCGGTGAGCCGTTGATAGGTCGAGGCGAGCACGGTGGAGCAGCTCACGGCGGGTCCGGCCAGGGGAAACGCCGGGGTCTGGGGAAACGCCGGAGCCAGGGTCACGGGTACTCCTCAACACCGAGATCGAGGACAGGGGAGATCACACGGAAGGCCACAGAGCAGTAAGGCAAGGCTCACCTTAACCCTACTGGAGGGTTTGACTGTGAATCGAGGCCGCATGGCGGCGAATTGACAGAGTTAGGTCTGCCTAACTTAGGCTCTCCGTTTGTGTCCAAGCACCATTGGTTCACCTTCTCGGACGGTCCGACCTTGCGCGCGGAAGTGATCCCTTCATGCAGCTGTACCTGCTTGCCCTCAACCCGACCGACTCGGTCACCGAGGGATTCCTCCCCGCCGCCCGCCGGCTCGGCCTCGACATCACCCTGCTCACCGACCAGCCCGAGGCGCACCGGGTCGCCTGCCCGGACATCGAGCTCCTCGAGTGCGATGTGCGCGACTTCCGCGCGGTCATCTCCCGGATAGCGACCCATCGCCCGCCGGACGCCCTCTTCACCAACAGCGACCATCTGCAGACCCCGGCTGCCCTGGCCGCCGACTACTTCGGCCTCCCCGCCAAAGGCTGGCAGGCCGCGCTGCGCACCAAGGACAAGGCGGAGATGCGCCGCCACCTCGCCGCCACCGGCATGGACACGGTCCGCTCGGTGGAACTCGCCGCCGGACAGGACCCACTCGCCACCCCGGCCGCCCGCGATCTGCCGTACCCGTGCGTCGTCAAGCCGCGTGAGGGCGTGGCCAGCGAAGACGTCGTCCTGGTCGACGGCCCCGACGATCTTGTGCTGCGGTGCAAGGAGATCCGGGCACACCGGCCGGGGGCCGCCCTGGTCGTGGAGGAATACCTTCCCGGCGAGCTGTACACCCTGGAGACACTCGGCGACGGCACCAGCCTTCATGTGCTGGGCGGCTTCCACACCGAGCTGTCTCCACCCCCGTACTTCATCGAGGAGCGTCTGACCTACCTTCCGGCCCACCCGGAGCCCGTCGTCGCGCAGGTTCTTGCGCAGCTGGAAGCGCTCGGGGTCGGATTCGGCGCCTGCCACACCGAGTTCGTCGTGCACGAAGAACGCGCGCGCATCATAGAGGTCAACTACCGTGCCATCGGGGATCAGTGCGACCTGCTCCTCGCACGGCTGCTGGACATTCCGCTCTTCGAGCACATCCTCCGTACGCATCTGGGCGAGCCGCTGCCGGCGGACCTGGGGGCACGGACCGGCGGCGCGGCGCGGCTCGACTACCCGTGCGCCGATCGCTCCGGAACGCTTACTGCCGCCCCTGCCGCCACCGAACTGGCGGTCGGTGACGTGCAGTTGACCTACCGGCCGCTGCGGCGGACCGGTGAGCGGCACGAGCTCCACCACACCAACCGCGATCTCCTGGGCGTCGTCCGGGCCATCGGTAGCGATCAGGAGACCGTGGACCGGGCCGTGACCGACTTCCTCGCCGCTCAGCGCTGGGAGATCACCCCGTGACGGTGACGAACACAGTCGCTTGCCCGGCCGAGAAGGACCTCCTCCTTCGCCTGCTCAGCGCGTTGCTGCGGGAGGATGTCGTGGGCCTGCGCACGCGCTCCACCGCGCTGGAGCGCCCGGACGGGGCCTGGTTGCGTCTGCAGGCCGCAGACGGGGACGCGCTTGAGCTGCCCATTCGCGAGGACGGATTCCAGTACGAGACCCGCGCCCGTCTGCCCCTGCTGCGCCGGGAGTCCGACGGCAGGGAACTGAGCACCGCCGACGACATCCTGGCCGCGCTCGGCGCGCTCGCCGACCCCGTGGACCACGACGGCTTCGACGCCCTCGCCGAGGAATGCCGCCAGACGCTCGCCACCCTGCGGCTGCACGCCGTCACGCACCATGAGGTCATCGCGATGCTCGGGGCCCGGCAGGGCACCGATCCCGCGGACTGGACCGGACTCGCGGGCGGACTCGCCCACGACACCCTCGCCGCCCGTCTCGACCACCCCGTCTACCCCACCGCGCGTGGCCGCCTGGGACTCACGACGGCACAACTGCGTGCGTACGCACCGGAGTTCCACCCGCGATTCGACTTGCGCTGGATCGCCCTTCCCAAGGACGCGGTCACCGCACAGGGCGTGATCGGGCCCGTGGACCCGGCCGACCCATGGCCGACGCCGTCGGTGCTCGGCCTGCCGGACCTCGACGACAGCCACCTCGCCATCCCCGTCCATCCGCTGACCGTGGGCGAACCGCTGCGGGACGCACTGCGCGCCACCGGACTCGACAGCCGGGCGGTGCTGGCCGACCGTCCGTACCTGGAGGCCGTACCGACCCTGTCGATGCGGACCGTGGCGCTCGCCGCGTACCCCGGCATCCATCTCAAACTGCCCCTGGCCACTGCCACGTTGGGCATGCGCAATCGGCGCACGATCAAGCCGGGCACACTGGTCGACGGCGCGGCGATGCAGTGCCTGCTGCAGACCGTGGTCGACCACGAGCCGCGCTTCCGGGACAGCATCCTGAACGCCGACGAGACCCGCTTCGCCCACGCCGGTCATGAACTTCTCGCCGTACTGCTCCGGCGCTGTCCGGCAGGCCTGGACGACGCAGTCGTCGTGCCGATGGCGGCCCTGCTGAGCGAAGCCCCCGGCGGGCGGCTGCTGATCGACCATCTCGCCGACCGTTTCCACGGCGGCGATCCACTCGCCCTTCTCGACGCCGTACTCAGACTGCTCTTCGACTGGCAGACAACGCTCTTCGGGTACGGAATCGCCCTGGAGTCCCATCAGCAGAACATTTCGCTGGTGCTGGACACGCAGGCGGGCCGCACCCGGATCAGACTGCTGCTCAAGGACAACGACGGACCGCGCATCAACACCGTACGGATGCGCGCCGCCCTCGGCGCGGAAGCGCCCGACCCGTCCGAGTTCGACGACGCGCGGATCTTCGGAGACAGCGACGCGCCGGTCGTCGATCTGTTCACCACCATCACGGTCCATCTGTGCGCGGGGGCGTACGCCTTCGGTCTCGCCCGCCATGGCCGCGCCCCGCTCGGCCGGCTGCTGAATCTCCTACGCGACCGCCTGGTTGAGGCCGTGGAGCGGCTCGGAACCCGGCCCGGGCAGCCCGGCGCCGTACTGCGCGAACACGTTCTTGACGCGGCGCGCCTGCCGGTCAAGGCGATGGTGACCGCGGGCACCCTGCTCACCAAGGAGCGCTCGGGCGCGGTCGACATCAACAAGCACTACACCACCGGTCCCAACTACCTGTTGCGGCAGGTGTGAGCGGCGATGCCCGGCACACAACCCACCTGCCGCTCGCCGCATCCGCCGGAGCCGTTGATGTCACTGCCCATGGGCACTGTCTCCACCCACACTGTCCCCACCTACTCCTCCACTCATGCCGCCCCCCATTCCGCCGCCCCGACCGGGCTGCCGAGCGCCGACGAGGCCGTGGCCCACACCCTCCTCAACTGTCTCCTCCGTGAGGTCTCCGGCCCCGAGCACGAGACCGCCGTCATCGACGGCCATCTGCTGCTGCGCCTGCCACGCCGTGGGGTGCTGCTGAAAGTGGCCCTTCGCCGTACGTCCTTCATCGGAGCGCACCGCTTCAGGGGCCCGGTCGCCGAACAGAGAGGCACCGGCTGGTCCGAGCTCGGCTGGCGCCGCCTCGCCGAGTACACCCATGCCGAGCTCACGCTCCGTACCGGCGCGCGCAATGACGAATTCCTGGCCCAGGTCGACGCGAGCCATCAGGGCGTCCGCGCCGCCCTGGCCGCGCCGCGTCCCGCCCTCGACGGTGGCCGGCTCGCCACGTACCTGGCATCCGAGCAGTCACTCAGACTCGGCCACCGCTTCCACCCCACCCCCAAGGCCCGCAGCGGCGACCCCGCCCTCTGGTCCGCCTACGCCCCCGAAGCCGCGGCCGCCTTCCCGCTCCACCTGCTCGCCGTACGCGAGCATCTGACCGTTCAGGAGTCGGCCGAGCCGGGCGCCACCGACCCGCTGGACCGGCTGCACGCGGTGCCCGAGGGATACCGGCTGCTCCCCGCACACCCCTGGCAGTACGCACTGCTCCACGAGCACCCGTCACTGCGGGCGGCCATCGCCCGGCGCGACATCCTGGATCTCGGCCGCGGCCGAAGCCGGTTCACCGCCACCGCGTCCGTACGCACCCTCTACGACGGCGACACCTTCCTGAAGTTCAGCCTCAACGTCCGCATCACCAACTGCCTGCGCAAGAACGCCAGTTACGAACTGGCCGGCGCGGTCGCCCTCACCCGCCTGCTCGGACCGGCCCTCGCCGAACTTGCCACCCGCTTCCCCGGCAGCGGCATGCTCCGCGAACCCGCCTACCGCAGCCTCGCCATCCCCGGCCCGGACGGCCGGCCCGACCTCGCTCTTCTCGAAGGCTTCGGTGTGATCGTCCGCGAAGGGCTCGACGCCCATCTCCGGCCCGGCACGACACCTCTGCTGGCTGCAGCCATCGCCGATGAGTACCCCACGGGCCCCGCCCATATCTCCAGGCTGCTGGCGGACTCGGACCCCGGCAGCGCCCTGAGTTGGTGGCGGGACTATCTCGCGCTGCTCCTCCCGCCCGTCCTGGCCGCCTACTTCGACCACGGTCTTGTCCTCGAGCCGCATCTTCAGAACGTCGTCGTCTGTGTCGACGCCGACGGCAGACCCGCCCAGGTCCTCTTCCGTGATCTCGAAGGCACCAAGCTCCTGCCCGAGCACCACGCCGACACCCTTGCCGTGCTGCCGCCCGAGGTCGCGGGCCCGCTGACGTATGACGCCGAGCGAGGCTGGAACCGGGTCGTCTACTGCCTCGTGGTGAACCATGTGTCCGACATGCTCGCCGCGCTCGCCGATCTGCACCCGGAGACCGAACCAGCGCTGTGGGCCGAGGTCCGCCGGGTGCTGCAGGAGTACGCGGACGAGCACGGCTGCCCGGCCCGTCTCGGCGCCCTGCTGTCCGGCGCGCCGCTGCCCGCCAAGGCCAATCTGCTCACCCGCTGGGAGCGTACGGCCGACGGTGAGGCGGGCTATGTCCGCCTTCCTTCCCCGTTCGCCGAGGACGTGCTGTCCGGAGCGACCCGCACCGACGACGTCTGGAGCGCCCGATGACCGCCCCCACCGATCCGGTGCGCGACCGCGCCCTGTCGCTGCCGGCCCAGAGTCTGCCCGCCTATCTGTACGACCTCGGCGCGTTGCGCGAGCATGCCGCGTCCGTCCGGTCGGCACTGCCCGAGCGCGTCGAGTTGTACTACGCCGCCAAGGCCAACCCGGAGCCGGAGATCCTGGCTGCCCTCGGCCCGTATGTGGACGGCTACGAGGTCTCGTCGGGCGGTGAACTCGCCCATGTCGCAAAGGCTGTTCCGGGGCGTCCGCTGGCCTTCGGCGGCCCGGGAAAAGCGCCTGCCGAGATCGCCGCGGCGCTGGACCTGGGCGTGGAGCGCTTCCATGTGGAGAGCGCATACGAGCTCCGGATGCTGGCGGAACTCGCCTCCCGGCGGGCTTCTGATGCGCCTGTCGGAGTTCTGCTGCGGTTCAACCTTCCCCTGGCCGACGGTTCGTTGGAGGCAAGCGCCCTGTCCATGGGCGGCCGGCCGACGCCGTTCGGTCTTGACCCGACCCAGGCGGATGACGCGGTTCGCCTCCTCACTGACGGCACCTGCCCGCACCTCGAGCTGCTCGGCATCCACGCCCATCTGGCCAGCGGCCTTCGGGCCCCTCAGCAGCTCGCCGCCGCCGAGTCCATTGTGACCTGGGCCGCGAGTCTCGCCGCACGCCACGGCATCGACCTGCGCGAGGTGAACGTGGGCGGCGGCATGACCGTCGACTACACCGACCCCGACGCCCGCTTCGACTGGGCCGCCTACGGGGCGGGCCTCGCCCGCCTCACCGCGGCCCACCCCGGCCTGACGCTGCGCATCGAGCCGGGCCGCGCGCTGACCGCGTACTGTGGCTGGTACGCCACCGAGGTGCTGGACGTGAAGCCGAGCCACGGCGAGGAGTTCGCGGTCGTCCGGGGCGGCACGCACCATCTGCGCACCCCGGCGACGAAGGGCCACGACCAGCCCTGCACGGTGCTTCCGGTGAACGACTGGCCGCACCCCTGGCCGCGGTCCACGGCCCAGCAGGAGTTGGTCACCCTGGCCGGGCAGCTCTGCACGCCCAAGGACGTCCTCGCCCGCCGGGTCCCGGCGGCGGGTCTTCGGGCGGGTGACCGTGTGGTGTTCTCGCTGGCCGGGGCGTACGCGTGGAACATCTCCCACCATGACTTCCTGATGCACCCCAGGCCGGGCTTCCACTTCTTGTGCCCTTGACCGTGACACCCGGTGGTCCTGCGTCTGTCAGGGGGCGCCGTCGATCAGAAGCTGCCCCTCCTTGACGCCTGCCAGTCGCGCGAACCCCAGCGCGTAGCTGCGCAAGTTCGCTTGTACGACACGGAGTTCGGCACGGCAGTCGGCGTTGTCCGGCCAGGCCGACTCGGGCCCGTCCGGGGTCGCGTTCTCGTAGGCCAGCAGGCGCGGATGCCAGCTGGACAGGAACGGGCGGAGCTCCCGATTGAGCATGGTGATGGCGAGATACTCGACGGTCGGGCCTCCGGAGACCGGCACTGAGGGGCGTGCGGCCTTCAGCGCCTCGCGCGTCGTGGCGAACAGCCCGTACAGCGAGGTGAGAGTCTCGCGGATCAGGCCGTCGTCGTGTTTGAGGGGCTGGGTGCTCACCCGGGTGACAGTCTCGACGAACAAGCGCCATGCCACTTGCCGGGACTCGTCGTTGACGATGAAGGTCAGCTGACTGAACTGCGGCACTGTGACGGTCACTTCGGTCAGTCGCGCGGCGCGGCCGTAGACCTGGAACATCAAGACGCTGACCGCACCGGCGATGCCGCCGGTGACGACGAAGAGATCGCGGCCGGAGAGCCGGGTGACCCCGAAGAGAACGAGCCCTGTGGTGGCGCCTATCAGTACGGAGAAGAGCACTCGGGCGACCGAAGTGCGTAAGAGTTGACTCATGCGGTCCGTTCGATGCGGTGCGGCGGGCTGTCGATTCACAACAGGTCCTGCCATCGGTCGGCGACTTTGGCGAACGCCTCACCGTACTGGCGTACGACGGGAAAGCAATCCCCGGAGAACGTGGGCAGGCTCAGCAGCTCCGGATACACGCCTTCGGCCACGGGGCAATCCCATAACGGCGGAGTCGACTCCGGCAGAGAGCCGGCCCAGGAGAGTCCGAGACGCTGGGCCTCCGTGCGGGTGATGCGGAAGACGGGAACCCGGTGCAGCGGCGGCGAGCCGGGCCGTTTCACCTGCACTCCTTCGGCCTGCAGGGCGTCCATGAAACGCGGGAGAGGAAGGCCCCCCAGTTCGGCACTCAGATATCGGGCCTTGAACCCGTACCAGCCGCCCCGCGCCACTCCCGGAAGCGTTGTCGGCGGACGGATTCCCGGTACTGGGCTCAGTACCTCGCACAGCAGATCGAGGTTGGCACGACGGCGCTCGTTGCGCGCGTCGAGTCGGCGCAGCTGCTGAAGGGCTATCGCCGCCGCCAGCGGATGCATACGGTACTTGTGGCCGAACCCGGTCTGGATAAAGGGAACCAGGTCCTTGTGCATGACCTCGTCCTTGGCCCGGCGTCCGAAGTGACCCAGCATGAGCGCGCGTTCGTAGACCTCGCGCGAGCGCGTCACCAGGATTCCGCCCTCACCCGCTGCCACTGCCTTGTGGCCCTCGAGACTGAAACAGCCCACCGAACCGAACGTGCCGACCTTCTGGTTCCCAATGGTGGCCCCGTGGGCGTGCGAGCAGTCCTCGACCACGGGCAGAGCGTGACGCTCGGCAATGGCGAGCAGTGCCGCCATGTCTGCGGGATGCCCCCACATATGGGTGACGACGATGGCGCGGGTACGCGGAGATATGCGGGATTCGACCGAGCGCGGGTCCATGGTCAGCGTGACCGGGTCCAGATCGGCGAAGACCGGCAGCGCGCCCATCTGGAGCAGCGGGGTCACGGTGGCGAGGAACGTGTAGGTGGGGACGACGACTTCGTCGCCCGGCCGGATGCCGAGTCCGAAGTATGCGGCGTGCAAGGACGAGGTGCCGGAATTGTGGGACAGCGCATACGGGACGCCCTGCTCCTCCGCGTGGTAGTCCGCGAAGGCCTGCTCGAATTCGGCCACGATGCCTGAACGGTCGTAGATGGAGATGACGCCGCGTTCGAGCAGATCGGTCACCGCGGCGACCTCTTCCGCGCCGATGTACGGCCAGTCCTGGCTCCATTCCACCGTCACGGCGGGCGGGCCTCCATGCAGCGCGAGTTCGTCCTTCCGCATCGCTCATCCCTTCAGGTCGAGTCCCTTGATGAAGTCGGACCAGGCTTCCATGGTGGTGGTCTGACGGAGGTTGTCGTCCCAGAACGGCGGAATTTCGCAGACGTTCCGGTCCGTCTTGAGCAGGACGGCCGGGTCATCGGTCACCTCACCGATGACATGCAGTTCGTAGCCGTGTTCGCTGAAGTGCTGCGATGCGTCGGCAAAGGCCTCGGGGCGAACCGTGAACGCGTGCCGCAGCGGGGAGTCGTAGCCCGGATCGAAGGAGAGGAGGAACGGAAACTTCTCGACGATACCGAGCGACGGGCCGAGCCGGCCCAGAAGAGGGGCGTTGCGCCGGCTCGCGGCAGACACCGGAAGGAGGTCGGCGTCGATCAGGCATCCGACGTTGTTTCTGGTTTTCACGGTGTACAGGAATTCGATCAGCCCGTCGCTCAGGTCCATGCCGGAGGTGAAGCATTCACTCTCGGCGGCTGCGGCGACGGCCGATGCGGCACCGATCGGCATCGACTTGTAGGTGCGGAATTTCGCCTTGTCCGCATCGTCGATCAGATGCTCCAGGTGATTCTTTCTGATCTGGTACTCGAGCCAGCCGAAACCGAGTTCGCCCGTGACGACGATTCTGTCGCCGGGACGAGCACCCGACCGCCGGACAATTCCGTGTCTGGGCACGGTTCCCCAGGCGAACCCGACGGTCGCCATGTCGCCGTTGTGGAAATTGCCCCCCTCGTATGTCGAGCCGATGCTCGTCAGCACATCGTTGATGCCCAGGGCAATGGACCGGATGTCATCGGCGGGGGTCTGAGGGGGTGCCGCCAGAGCAAGTGAGAAGCCGCGGCATCTGGCGCCCATGGCAATGATGTCATTGCAGGTGGTGCCCGCGATCCAGCGGCCGTAGAAGCGCTGGGGGGCAAGGGAGGCGTCGGGCTGCTGGATGAAGTAGGGCTGGTCCATCGAATAGACAAGAAAAGGGGCATCATTCTGTCCGGTCATCTTCGCCAGGTCGAGCACCACCGCATCCTCGAAGTTCCCTGCCTGGGCCGTGCTGGCGAGCGGCCCCAAAATTTCCTGGATGAATGTCTTCTCCTGATAGTTCAGCAAATTCATAAGAAGCCCCTTCTGGTGTTCGCATGTTCGTAGAATGCTTCGAGCAGCCGTACCGTCGCCACATGACGGTCGAGTGATGTCTCAGATATTTTTCCGGCCATGAAGTCCCTCAGAGAACGGGGTGTCGTGCGCGTTGTCGAGGTGGTGACGGGTGATGCGCGTTCCGGATTTCGGGGTGTGCACGGCGACCAGTGATATGGAGCCGTCCAGACGTTCCCTTCTGACCCGCACGGAGGCTCTTGTTCCCTCGATCAGGAGATACTCGCCCGGACATACCGCATCGAGACCGATGCGCAACCGCAGTTCCATTTCCTGACCCGTGCAGGATATGCGGGCACTGTCCTCGACCGAGAATTTCCCCCGGCCGAGACGAACGAAGCGCGGCACGAGGTCGTGACAGCTGCTGTCCAGGAGCCACTGCAGCGTATTGATCGTGTGATACCCGAGATCGAATAGAACTCCTCCGCCCGCCAGCAGCAGATCGTTGCGCCAGCTCTTGCCGAACGAAGGAACGGGAGCCACGGTATCGTGATAGATGATCTTCGTGACTCTGCCGATGCCGCCGGACGAAATGCACTCCCGTACGAACTTGAGATCTGTGCGGTGCACTCGCTGCTCCGAGACGGCGAGCCTTCTTCCGCTCATGCTTCTCAGTCGGTCCGCCTCCTCCGCACAGCGCGCCAGAGGTTTTTCCACGAATGTCATCATTCCCGATGCAAGCGCCATCCAGGCGTGCTCGAAATGGAGTCCGCTGGGGGAGGCCACGACAACCATGTCCGGCCTGCTGTCGCGCAGGACAGTCGCCGACAATTCTTCGGACGTCACCGGAGTGGGTTGCCCGAGAAGACCGGAAATCACGCTGTCGCGCGCATGACGGCTTGGATCGATGACGGCTACGAGTTGGGCCTCGCACTCCTTGAGGACGGGAAGTATCGCAGTTCCGAACCTTCGGCCGCACCCGACCACAGCCACCCGTGACGGGGTGGTCCCTTTCGGGTCCTCCGGTTTCGGCTTCAGAATATCATTACCCGTCTGCAATGCTTCACCAACCTGATATCCGAACAGCGGAGGAGTGAGTCACCGCGACGCTCGGTAGTTCGAAGCCATTGATATGCTGATGGCGTTTTACCGCAAATCGGTTGAGTGGTCGGTGGCGACCGACCCGGCGGATTCTCATTCGACGCCGGACAGGTCATCCGGCGCGAATCTATTGGCGAAAGTCAGCCACTGGGAAGGGCGATCCTGATATCTGCGAGGGACAAACTTCTCGTCCGTGTAGTACTGCAGCAATCGCTCTTCGCCATTCGTCCGCCGAATGCGAACACCGCTTTCGTCCTGCTCGGTGCGCTGCACCGCTGTGCCGATGCGGACCACTCGGCCGTTCCCCCGCAGATCGTGCTCGACAGCCGCCGCCAGGGCTGCGAAATCTGCTTCCTCGCAGGCGAAGACCACTTCCCAGTCATGACCGGCACTGAACAGGAACAGTCCCGTCGGGAGACCGAGGATGCCGGCGAGCGTGCGTGCCTCGTCGCCGATGATGTCGGAGATTGCGGCCTCGTCGAGTTCGAAGCCCACACTGCTCTCCCGCCCGAGAATTTCCAGGCAGGCCAGTACACCGTCGCTTGTGTCCATGGCGGACTTCATGAGGCCGGTGCGTACGGCGCTTGCCATGACTCTGTCCGGCAGATACAGCAGCTCGTACTTCGCCTTGGGGTCGACGACTTTCCGCAGCTGGGGGAAGTCACGCATGACGCCGGAGCGGTCCATACGGTAGTACTCGACCAGCTCCTGAGCCCATCGAGTGCCGATCGGGCGGCACCCGCCGGTGGGGCTGGAAGCGAGTGTGATGCCGATGGCATGCCCCTGGCGCACTGAATTCCTGGTGAGAATACGGGACTTGTCGACGTATCCGATGCCCACGCAGCCCACCGACTGCTCGCTGCGCTCCTTGGCATCTCCCCCGATGACGGCGACGCCGTAGCGAGCCGCCTCGCGCACCACAGCCTCGATCAGACGCCGGGCATAGCCGACCGAGACCGAACGCGACAGGAAGAGATTGAGGAGCAGCCCGACCGGCTGGGCACCCATGGAAATGATGTCGGCCAGCGTCTGGACCACCGTGAAACGGCCCACGTACTCGGGTGACTTGCCGGGTTCGGCCAGCGATCCCGGAGCGGAGTCCGTTGTGTACACAAGGCCTTGACCGTTGGCCGCTCCGTCGAACGACACGACCGCGGCGTCGTCACCGATGCCTACGGTGAGGCTGAAATTGCGGTCCAGCTCCGGGCCGTGCGTAGCGGTGTGCTCGCGGATCCACTTGTGGAAGTGGTACTCGCCGACGGAGATGAGTGGGGTGTTGTCCGGAACCTCGTTCATGGCCCGACGGCCGCTGTGCTCCAATTCGAAGCGCAACTCCATGCCTTCTTTGGCGAGCCGGATCTCCTGATAGAGCCTGTCCGCGTGTTCCAGATGCTCGCGGTACAGGGTCCCGGCGTCGTCGTCCGGACTGCGGGACATCCGGAAGTAGCCGCGGGCCAGGGCCGCATGCGCCCTTGCCAGAGCCGGTCGGAGGCCCCGCTGGTTGAAGACCTGACGGCCGAGCTCATAGCTGTCGAGCGCCCGCTCCATGTTCCCCAGCACTTCGTACAGCCCGCCGAGGGACAGATGGGAGAGACCGAGGGTGTAGCTGTGTCCGTGGACCTCGCGCATGCGCAGCGCCTTGCGCAGATACTCTTCCGCGCGCGTCAAGTTCTCGCGCCTGCTGGGGACATGCCGGGTCCAGGCCCGGCCCAGCCAGTCGTAGATCGTTGCCAGCCGGATCGGGTTCTCGAAGCCGGAAAGGATCTCCAGCGCGCTGTGAGCACGCTCGGTCGGCGGGTCTGCATGGGTGTGCGTCCCGTCGCGGTCGTCGATCGTCGCGTCGACGTACATCAGCACGGCCGAGAGATAGCGCGCCGCTCCATGCCTCTCCTCGCTCCGGACGGCAAGCAGCTGTTTGGCGTCCTTGAGGCTGCTGCGGGCTCGGGTGAAGTCCATCCGTGCCACATACAGCTGCGCCAGCTCCCGCAGGCAGTCTGCGAGCACCAGGTCGCCGTAGCTGCCGTCGGTGGATTCCGCGAGATACTCCGCGACGCCGATCGTGCGCTGGATCACGCGCTCACCGGCGTCGAAACTGCCGCGCTCGCGGAGCACGTTCCCGAGGACACGGCCGGTCTGCACATAGCCGGGCAACTCGCCGGCGGCCCGGAACTCCAGCTGCAGATTCGTGATCTCCTGCTCGATACCGGCCGACCGCCGGTCGCCCAGCTCGTATTCGAGTGACATTCGCTCGAGCGTGAGATGCAGCCGAAGGTTCTCCGCCTGTGCGGTCAGATCGGAGGGTGTGGCCAGCAGCTCGTTGTGGATCAATTCGACGGCCTGCCGCCAGTCGCCGCGGAATCTGAGAGCGAGCGCCTGGTTGTAGACCGCGGAGAGCCTCAGATGGTCGCCCGCATTGAGCTCACTCACAGCGATTCGGTAGGCCTCAGCGGCCAGTTCGGCGACTCGGGGCGAGCAACAGAGACGGTCGACCAGCACATTGATCGGCGTTCTGTCGTTGGCGGCAAGCACCTGCTCGTTCAGCTTGGCCACCCGGGACTGGGGAGCGGCTTTCCGCCCGGGCCGGCTCGCCACCCTGCGGGCCTGGGGGATGAATTCGTTCACCGAGAACGAGGGCGCGTCCAGCTCGGGAGCGGGAGGGGGAGCGTCTCCGGCGACTGCGAGATACACCGGAGACTCGGCAGCGGCATGCTCCAGTTCCTTGCGTCCCAGGCTGTAGGTTTCGGCCGACGCGACTGTCCACAGGAGAACGTGCGGGATTTCCGTGGCATTCGCCTCGCCCGGTCCACCTTTCCTCCGCCATCCGGGCCGCGCCTGAATAATGAGGTCGGCCAGCGCTCTGTCCTCGATGTCGTACAGCAGGACCGCGTTCTCCAGGGGGACACCGGATGGATTGTTCCGCGGGCTCGGCCTTGAGGGCGGCGAGGCCTGCACCTCTTGATGCAGCAGCCGTACGAGCAGCTCGTGGACCTGACGCCACTGGGCGTCGGTGTCCTCCCAGGTCTCGCTGATCTCCAGGCGGCGGTACGCCGTGTACGACTTGGCCGGTGCACTGCGGGACGACAGCCCGGTGAAGACCGCGACGACCTTCTTGCCGAACGCCTCGGCGAAGTCGAGCTCCCGTTGCGTGGCCCGTGCGTGGGCGTAGGCGCTGGTGACCAGGGCCACGACGAGGTCGCAGTCCTGAATGGCGTTGGCCATTTCCACGCGCGGTGAACTGGCCCCGAAATCGTCCTCCATGATGACCCGGAAGCCGGATGCGGCGAGCTCTCGGCCGAGCCACACAGCCCGGTTCTTCTGGTGGTTCTCAAAGCTGAGGAAAACGGTGAGCTGCATCCTTGTCCCCCCAGACGGATGTGGTGTTTCTTCCGTCAGCTTCAGCCCTTGTCGCTGTGAATGCGTGCGTGCAGGTGCATGTCGTGCCAGCCGTCCAGGTGTCTCGTCTGACTGCGCATCGTGCCTTCGAACGTGAACGCGGCCTTGGTGGCAACGCGGCACGACGCGGTGTTGACGGTGGAATGCGCCACCGTCACCCGATGCAGCCCTATGTCCTCGAAGGCCCATCGGGCGAGTTCCTGAAGCGCCCTTGCCGCGATGTCCTGCCCGCGGGCCGGCGGGAGGACCCAGTAGGTACAGTCGCCTCGTCCCGCGCGCAGATCGATGTAACGCAGTCCGGCACGGCCGACGATATCCCCGGTCTTCGCGTTCGTGATGGCCCAGTTCGCCCCGGACTCCCGCTGCCAACTCCGCTGCCGGGCAATGATCCACTGGCGGGCATGCTCCTCCGTGGTCACTTTCAGCATGTGCCACTTCTGGATCTCGGGATCGCTGAAGGCCTCGATGACCTGCGGAGCGTCGTCGGTTTCCCACGGCCGGAGCACGAGTTCGTACGAGGCCTGGAGCACCGGTTGGGGCGTGTCCCCATTCTGCCGGGAGCCACGGCAGCAGGCACGAGCGAGAGCATGAGCCATATGCTGACACGTCGGACGCCTCGGGGCACTCCTTTGGGCGAACCTGGCTGACATGCGACGCAGCGCCGAGAACGCCCAACTCTCCCTGCCTCAGGGGTGTACGCGGCACTGCCGGGGGCGACCGAGGTGTGATGATCGCGGTCATGCATGCTGGCCGGGTGACCATGCTCGCCGGCTTCCTGCCCATCTGGGCGATCACCGCCGTCGGCTGGGCGGCGGGCCGGTTCGATGTGCTCGGCGCTCAGGCGCAGACCGTGCTGGGGCGATTCGCCTTCGCGTTCGCCATGCCGGCGTTGCTGTTCCTGACGCTGTCCAGGTCACGGGTGTCCGAGCTGGCCGGCCCGGGCGTGGCGGTGTTCGCGGCCAGCCTCGTCATCGTGTTCGGGGTGGGCCTGCTGCTTGGCCGGTGGGTCTTTCGCCGCCGCCAGGCCGACCGAGCCATAGGCGCGATGGCCGGGGCCTATGTCAACTCCGCCAATCTGGGCATCCCCATCGCCGTACACGTCCTGGACGACGCATCGTTCGTGATCGCGGCGGCGCTGTTCCAGACGCTGTTCATCACGCCGGTGATCCTGGTGCTCATAGATCTGGATGTACGGCGCGGAGCGCGCGACCGCTGGGGCCGCATCCTGAAGCTGCCCCTGCGAAATCCCATCATCGCGGCGTCGGCCGCCGGGGTGACGGTCGCCGCGGCGGGCTGGCGGCTGCCCGCCGAGCTGACCGCTCCGGTCCAGATGCTCGGCGGCGCGGCCGTGCCCGCCGCGCTGTTCGCCCTCGGGATGTCGCTGAACGCGCGGGCGCAGCGCCCCGACGCCATGGGCCGCACCGAACGGCGCGTGCTGGTCGCGCTCAAGATCGCCGTCCAGCCGCTGCTCGCCTATGCGCTCGCGCGCTGGGGCTTCGGTCTCGACGGGCACGAGCTGTTCGCCGTGGTGCTCTGCGCCGGTCTGCCGACGGCGCAGAACGCCTTCATCTTCGCTTCCGAGTACCGGCTGAACACTGATCTGGCCAGGGACACCGTCCTGCTGTCCACGCTGCTGTCGATGGGGTCGCTGTCGCTCATCGCCTGGCTGCTCGCGTGACCGCGGCGTCCGGCGACTGAGGACGGACCGGCAGCCGGACGGCCCCGGCCACCGCGCCGACGGTCGACCGCCCTACCCCTCGACCGCCTCCGGCACAGGCTCTCCGGACATCGCCGCGGCCATCCGCAGATGCGGTGCGGCGTCCCGCGGGCGCCCCTGGCGCTCCAGTGTGCGGCCGAGCATCAGCCGTGCGTAGTGCTCCACGGGGCTGAGCTCCAGGACGGCGCGCAGCTCGGCCTCCGCCAAGCGCAGCCGTGCCGAGTGGTAGTAGGCGCGGGCGAGCAGCAGACGCGGCGCGATCTTCTCCGGCGACTCGGCGACCAGACCGGCGAGAATGCGGGCCGCGGTGACGTACTCCTTGGCGTCGAAGAACAACTGCGCACGATCCCACCGCTCCGCGGGGGTGCCGAACTCGTAGTACGTCTCGTTCACGTGCTCTCCTCCTCGAGCCCCGGTCTGCTGCTTGCACGGTTCACAGCAAAGAGAGATGGTTGAATATTCCACTATAATTTGGGCGTGGGGGCTGACGGCTCGCGTCCGTACAGGAATAGGTTGAGCGCCATGAGCAATCTCGATCGTCAGGCCGCCCTCTCCGTCTGCGGCGGTCGTGGCTTCGTCGTCGCCGAACCCGTCCGCGAACTCCTCAGCCCGCGCCATGTCCGGCTCGGCGAATCCACCGAGGTCCGCAGGCTGCTGCCCAACCTCGGCCGCCGCATGGTGGGAGCCTGGGCCTTCGTCGACCACTACGGCCCCGACGACATCGCCGACGAGCCCGGTATGCAGGTCCCGCCCCACCCGCACATGGGACTCCAGACCGTGAGCTGGCTCCACGAGGGCGAGGTGCTGCACCGCGACAGCACCGGCAGCCTGGCGACGATCCGACCGCGCGAACTCGGCCTGATGACCTCCGGCCGTGCGATCAGTCACTCCGAGGAGAGCCCCAAGCCGCACGCCCCCTTCCTGCACGGAGCCCAGCTCTGGGTCGCGCTCCCCGACGCCGAACGGAACGTCGAGCCGCAGTTCCAGCACCACGCGGACCTGCCGACCGTCAGCGGGCCCGGCCTGACCGCCACCGTCATCCTCGGTCAGCTCGACGGCGCCCTCTCGCCCGGCACCACCTACACCCCGCTCGTCGGCGCCGATCTGGCGCTCTCCCGGGGTGCGGCGGCGAGCCTGCCGCTGGACCCCGACTTCGAGTACGCCGTGCTCTGCATGTCCGGCGAGACGCATGTCGACGGCGTGCCCGTACTGCCAGGTTCGATGCTCTACCTCGGCTGCGGCCGCACCGAACTCCCCTTGCGCGCCGAATCCGACGCGGGCCTGATGCTCCTGGGCGGCGAGCCCTTCGAGGAGGAGATCGTCATGTGGTGGAACTTCATCGGGCGTACGAACGAGGAGATCGCGCAGGCGCGGGCGGACTGGATGACCAGCTCCCGCTTCGGCGAGGTGAAGGGCTACGACGGCGGCCGGCTGCCTGCTCCCGAGCTGCCCCCGGTGGCCCTGAAACCACGGGGAAGGGTGCGCTGAACTGCGGTGATGTGTGTGGTGTATCCGGTCATCAGGCGCCGGCCAGGGTGCTGGGGCCGCCCGTCAGGGCGATGTGCAGGCCGTCCGGCCGGACGTGCACGGACGTGGCTTTGAGTCCGAGCGGGTAGTCCTTGTGCGCGCCCGGCGACGATCCAGGGCTGCCGTTGCCCATCCCGAGCCGGCTGGTGGGGACGGAGCGGCCGAACACGGTGAGCCCGTCGACGGCGAGGGTGACCCTCCCGCCCTTCAGTACGGGATGCAGCGTCAACTGTCCGGCGCCGGCCGGGCCGACGGCGGCGAGGATGGTTCCCTTCGCCGGGTCGGTGGTGACCGATGCGACCGGTACGGACGGGGCGGCGGTCTGGATCGCGGCGGCGAGGGACTGCGTCCCGGCGGTCACCTGGGCGTGGGTGCTGCCGACGGTCGCCGTGTCGCCGAGGCGTACGTCGTCGAGCTGTGCGTGGACGGAGACCTGGGAGAGGGGGCCGAGGTGGGCGTCGTCGCTGCTGATGTCGAGTCTGGGGATGTTCTTGTGTGCCAGGTCCCACAGAACCCAGTCGCCGGCCACGCTGACCGCCACGTTGTCGCCGAGAGAGGGTGCTGCTTCGGCGATGCGATTCTGGATCATGTTGCGGGCCATGAACTCGGCCGCGCCCGTGGCGACGGCGGCTACCAGGACCACGGCGGCAGTGACCGTGAGGACGAGGTGCCGGCGCATGGCAGCCCGGGTCTTCGTCAGATGGTGCTTCATCGCTGGTCTCCTCGGGCGGGCACAGGGGCGGGTGCGGGCAGAGAGGTGGGCGCTGCGGCGGGTCCTTCCGGGTCGAGATGCGGAAGGAGCCGGTCCAGCCGGCCGGGTAGCCACCAGTTGGCGCGCCCGAAGAGGTACATGGACGCGGGCACCAAGATCAGGCGGACCACGGTGGCGTCGATGATGACGCTGACTCCGAGGCCGAGGGCGAGCATCTTGACGGCGACGTTCGTGGAGAGCAGGAACGCCAGGAAGACGCTCGTCATGATCAGTGCTGCGCAGGTGATGACGCGGGCCGTGGCGGCGAGGCCGGTGGCGACGGCCAGATGGTTGTCCTTTCGATGCATCCAGGTCTCGCGGATCCGGGAGAGCAGGAAGACCTCGTAGTCCATGGAGAGCCCGAAGACGATGGCGAACATCATCATCGGCACGTAGGACTCGACGGGAACCTTCTCGGTGATGCCGAACAGCGCGCCGCCCCAGCCCCATTGGAAGACCGCGACGACCACGCCGTAGGAGGCGGCGATGGAGAACAGGTTGAGCACGGCGGCCTTGAGCGCGATGAGCAGGCTGCGGAAGACGGTGAGCAGCAGCAGGAACGCGGCGGCGACGACCACACCGATGATCAGGGGCAGTTTGGCGACAAGGGTGTCGGTGAAGGTCTGGGTGGCGGCGGTGGTGCCGGTGACGTAACCGGTGGCACCGGTGCCGGACAGAGCTTGCGGCACCGTGTCGTTCTGCAGTGTGTGGATCAGGTCGGTGGTGGCCTGGTCCTGCGGGCCGGTGGTGGGGGTGACGGTGGTGATGAGCAGGTCGTGGTCGGGGCTGGGGACCGGGGGTGTCACGGAGGCGACGCCGGGCACGGTGGCCAGCGTGTGCTGGAGCGAGGTGGCGAGATCCTGGCGCTCGGTCTGGTCGGCGACCTGCCGGCTGTCAAGGTGGGTGACGACGGTGAGGGGGCCGTTGGCGCCGGGGCCGAATCCCACGGTGATCAGGTCGTAGGCACGGCGGTCGGTCCGGCCGGTGGACTGTGATCCGGCGTCGACGTGGCCGAGCTGCATGGACGCGACCGGAATGGAGAGTGTGCCGAGCAGGAGCAGGCCGCTGACAAGGAAGAGCCAGGGGCGCCGGCTGACCTTGACGGCCCAGCGGTGCCACACGTCCGACTCGCCGGTGGGTTCGGCGACCGGCGTGCGCACGTGAAGGCGGTCGATGCGGCGGCCGAGCAGACCCAGCAGCGCGGGGGTCAGTGTCACGGACGCGGCAGCGGCCACGACGACAGTGAGCCCGGCCGCGACGCCGAGGGTGCCGATGAAGCTCACGCCGGAGACGCAGAGCCCGCCCAGCGCCATGGCGACCGTGGCGGCCGCGACCAGCACGGCACGGCCGCTGGTGGCAACGGTGCGCCCGACCGCGTCAGCGGGTTCCATCCCGCAGTGGAGCAGCGCTCGGTAGCGGGTGGCCAGGAAGAGCGCGTAGTCGATGCCGACACCGAGGCCCATCATCGCGGCCAGGGTCGGGGACGCCTGCGCGAAGCTGAAGTGTGAGGCGAGCAGGCCGAGGCCGCCCAGGCCGACGGCCAGGCCGAACACGGCCGTCAGCAGCGGCAGTCCGGTGGCGGCGACGCTGCCGAAGCCGATCAGCAGCACGAGCACGGCGACAGCCAGACCGATGGCCTCCGAGGCGCGGTCGGCCGATTTGGGCGCGGCCAGCTGCCCGAGCGGGTCCCCGTATTCGACGGTGATGTGATCGGTGCGCAGTGGCTCGACGGCGGTGTCGACCCGGTCGAGATAGGAGCGGTCGAAACTCGCCGGGTTGCTGCTGAAGCGGACGGTCATCTGGGCGATGTCGCCGTTCGCGGAGACTGCCCCGGGCGTGGTGAGCGGGTCGGCCACCGAGAGGATGTTCGGCAGCTGATCCAGGTTGTTGACGGCCGCGTCGATCGCGGCCCGGTGACGGGCGACCGAACCCTGGTCGGACTTGATCACGATCGGGGCGGGTGTGCCTTCGGAACTGCTTGTGTGGGCCTTGAGCAGGTCGGCACCGGTCTGGGCACTGGTGCCGGGCAGGGAGAAGCTGTCCGCGAAGGTGCCGCCCCACTTGTGGTTGGCCAGCCCGAGGCCGACAAGGAGCAGCACCCACAGGGCGATAACCCGCCAGGCGTGCCGGGCACACCAGCGCCCGCTCCGGTGGAGCAGTCCAGGCCCCTCGGCCGATTCAGTTTTCATGGGGCCTCACTGTGCGCGGCGCGTGTAAGGGGCCCTTTGGCGCAGTGTTCGGGGAATGTACGGGCGGCTGCGCGCCCGCTTGGACGTGCTCGCGAGTCCTCAAGCGCCGTCGGGTGACGGCGGGAGGGTGACGGTGAAGCAGGCGCCGCCTTCCGGGCCGCGCCCTTCGACACCGATGGCGCCACCGAGGCGGCCGGTCAGGCGGTGGGCGATGGCCAGGCCCAGGCCGCTGCCGACCGGGCGGGTGCCCCGGTAGCGCTCGTGGAGGGCACCGCTGTCGAAGGCAATGCGGACGTCGTCGTCGCTCAGGCCAGGTCCACCGTCGCGGACCTGCAGTTCAGCCGCGCCGCCCGCAGCCGCGTGGACGGCGAGGACCAGGGGTGCGCCCTCGGGCGTGACCCGTAGGGCATTCTGCACCAGGCCGTCGATCAGCTGGCGAACCCGGAAGGCGTCCGTGTCGACGACGGGCCGCCCGGACTGCTCGAGCCGTAGGTCGACGCCGTGGCGTGCGCAGGGGCCGGCCCAGAAGGCAGCGGCCTCGGCGACGAGTGCGGAGATGTCGGTCGGGGCCGTGTCGAGGCGGAAGTCGTCCGCCTCCAGCCGGGCCAGGTCCAGCAGGTCCTCCAGGAAGCGGTCCAGGCGGCGGGTCTCGTCGGCGAGGATGCCGCCGACCTCGGGCAGTTGGTCCGGCTCGACCAGGCCGTCGGCAAGTGCCTCGGCGTATCCCTGCAGTGCGGTCAGCGGGGTGCGCAAGTCGTGGGAGACGGAGAGCAGGAACTCCCGCTGCCGGTTCTCGCTGTGCGCCAGCGCTTGGTCCAGGATGTTGAGGGCGCGCCCGATGTCCGCGGTCTCCCGTGGGCCGTCGACCGGGGCCGGTACGCCGCGTTCGCCGTCGGCGAGCCGGTGCGCGATCTGCGCGGCCGTCGCGAGCGGGCGGGCGATGCGGCGGGCCAGGAGCGCTCCGGCCAGTGCCGCGCCGAGCATGCCGACGATCAGCGGCGCGATCACGTTGCGGCGGATCTGGTTCGTGTTCTGGGTGACGACCGTGTACGGCTCGGTCAGCACGATCGCGCCGCCGCGCGCGCCGGGCTGCCCCACCAGCAGTACGTCCTGGCCGCCCAGGACGCTGTCGGTGGAGACCGGCTCTCCCGCCAGCAGGTCCGATTTCGACGCCATGTCGACGGCTGGGGTAGCGGTCCCGCTCACCGTCCCGTCCGGGGCGATGACGGCGAGGTGCACGCTGTTCGGCCCGGCCAGTACCTGGGCGCCGGTAAAAAGGGCTTCGGACAAGGCGGGCAGGCGGCTCAGCACCTTTGCCTGGCGCGTCAGTTGGTCGCGCTCGCGCTGCTCCGCGCCGTGCTCGGCCGTCTGCCAGGCGATCAGCCCGGTCAACGCCACTGCGAGTGCCGCCACCACCGTGGTCAGCACCACGATGTTGCGTGCGAGCGAGCCACGACGGGAGCGGGGGCGGTTCACCTGCTGGAGGCCGTCGCGCTGTAGCCGACGCCGCGGACCGTACGGATCGGGCTCGCCTCGCCGAGCTTGGCGCGCAGTTGTGAGACGAAGACGTCGACCATTCGAGTGTCGCGGTAGCCCGGGTACCCCCAGACCCGCGCGAGCAGCTGCTCACGGCTGAAGACCTGCCCCACGTGCTGGAGCAGGTACGCGAGCAAGTTGAACTCGGTGGCGGTGAGCTCGACCAGCTCGCCGTCGCAGCGCACAGTGCGGCTGATCGAGTCCACGCTGAGCCGGCCGACGCTCTCGGTCGGCTGCCCCGGCGGCCCGGCCGCCCGGCGCAGCACGGTCTTGACCCGGGCGACCAGCTCGCGCGGCGAGAACGGCTTGGTCAGGTAGTCGTCCGCGCCCAACTCGAGACCGAGGATCCGGTCGGCCTCCTCACCGCGCGCGGTGACCAGCAGCACCGGCGTCCAGTCGCCGACGTCACGCAGGGCACGGCAGAAGGCGATGCCATCCAGGCCCGGCAGACCGATGTCCAGCACGATCGCCACCGGGTGCATCCGTCTCGCGGCCGCGAGCCCGGCAATCCCGTCGGTCTCGACGTGGACACCGAAGCCCTCGCGCGCCAAGTAGAGCCTTTCCACATCGGCGATGTGGCGCTCGTCCTCGACGATCAGCACGAGGCCCCTGGACTCCGTCATCACTGCCTCTCACGTGCGGCAACCTCATCGATGCTAACCACATCAAGTGCCCTCCCGGCGGGCGCGCCGCCGCCCGTACATTCCCCGAACAATGCGCCGACCGCGCCCTTGCACCCGCCGCAGTTCCGCCGAAGGCGGCGTTTGCGGGGAGCTCTGATCCGGAGCAGCGTGGACATGGATGCCGGTGCGACACCGCGGTATCGAGGGCACTGGCTTCCAGAGGCACCTGCCGGAGCGAGGAGGAGACCGATGACCACTCCGCATGGAGGCCCGGAAGGCGTGCCGGTCGAACGCCGTCGGCCCGATTCGATCGACAGCATGACCTGGGAGCCGAGTGAGCGGTGGGTGCGTGCGACGAAGGGCGAGGTCACGGTCGTGGACAGCCGCCGGCCCGTTCTTGTGTGGGAGCCCGGTCGTCCCGTACCCCTGTACGCCTTCCCGGCCGCAGAGGTCCGAATGGATCTGCTGCGAAGGACCGAGCGGCCCGCCAACCCACGACGTCACGGGGGAGCGACGGTCTTCTACGACCTTGCGCTCGCCGAACTGACCGTCCAGGCGGCGGCCTGGACCTATCCCAGTGAGGAGCTGGCCGACTACATCAGCTTCGAATGGTTCGGGCACGAGGTGCTCGACCACTGGTACGAAGAGGACGAGGAGATCTTCGTGCACCCCCGTGACCCGTACAAGCGGGTGGACGCGCTGCCCAGCACCCGGCACGTCCAGGTCGAGATCGAGGGCACCGTCGTCGCGGACACGCGTACGCCGGTTCTGCTGTTCGAGACGCACCTGCCGGTCCGGTACTACATTCCGCGGGAGGACGTCCGCCTCGATCTTTTCACCCCTACCAGTGCGCGAACCCGCTGCCCGTACAAGGGTGTGGCGACCGACTACTGGTCGTGGGCGGGCGGCGCCGACGTGCGGCCCGACATCGCCTGGAGCTATCCCGATCCTCTGCCTTCCGTGTGGATCATCAAGGACCGGGTGGCTTTCTACAACGAGTCCGTCGACATCGTCGTCGACGGAGCGCGGCAGCGGCGTCCGGTCACCTTCTTCAGCAAGCCGTCTCTCCAGAGTTCGGGAGGACCGGGTGCGACCGCAGGGCGGCCGGATCCGGAACACGCCTGATGAGACGGGGTTGGCCGCGCGCATCTACTCGAGGGGTGGGCGCGGCCTCGTTCCACCCCGCAGGCGTGGGCATCGCGGCGCTCGCATCGTCAGGGACTGCTGGTGCCGGCGGCGCTGAGGTCAGCGGTTTTCATGCGCCTCTGCCTGGTGCTGCGCCCGATCCGTCGGCTCTCGACGACATACGCGAGCGCGTTGAGGGCCAATATCGCCGCGGCGAGTGCGGGCTGAGGGGCGAAGGTCCTCGGAGGGTCGACGAGCGCCGTGCCGGGGTAGAAGATCGCCGACAGCTGGGTGATCCAATACAACGATGCGGCGCCGGTGGCGAGTTGAAGCCGGGAGTGCGACCAGGCGCCGCGGTGCATCCACAGGGCGTACAGACCCACCAGGCCGAGCGCAGCGCCGACGCTCATGGTCTGGGCGTTGTGGAACTTCGCGTGCGACGTCCAGTCGGGGTTGTAGATGTGCGTTTCGTTCCAGTCCGCCACATACGCGAGGCTCATTGTGGCGAGCGAGGTCAGGGTCAGCAGGGCTCGCCCTGTACTGATCTTGGGCATGGGATTCCTCCGCAGGGTTGCGGCAGGCCGGCCGGCTGGCTGCCTGCCTGTCGGGCAGGTGCCACTTCACGTGGCGTGCGTCGATGAGCGCCGGCCGCGCTGCTGTGGTCAGGCGGCCTGGGTGGTCATCGCGCGGCCGCGGGCGTAGATGAGTGCCTGTTCGGCGACGCGACGGCCGAGGTGGGTTGCGGTGCTCAGGTCGGCGCCGTGGACGGCTTCGATGCCCTGGTCGACGTGGGTCGCCGCTCCCGCGCCGAGGTAGAAGCCCAGGCGGTTGTTCTCGTGCTCGGTGGAGGTGCTGGTGTTCCAGCCCGAGGGCAGGTCCAGGTTGACCCAGTGCATGCCGTGCTGTGCGGCCAGGATGGTGAAGTACTGCAGGGTGTGGAGCTTGTCGCCGCTCTTGGAGCCGGAGTTGGTGAAACCCGCGGCGAGCTTGTCCTGCCAGGTGCGGCGGATCCACCGCTTGCTGGTGGCCTCGGCGAAGACGTGGAAGGCGCCGGAGGCGGTGCCCATGTAAGTGGGGGAACCGAAGATGATGGCGTCGGCTTCGTCCAGGAGCGCCCACTGCGCGTCCGTGAGCGCGGTGACGTCGAGCAGGTGGACCTCGCTCCCCTCGACGGAGGCGGCGCCGGTCCGGACGGCGGTGGCGAGCTGGGCGGTGTGGCCGTAGCCGGAGTGGTAGGCAATGGCGATCGAGACAGCGGACACGGTCAGTTCTCCTTGATGAACGAATTCGGGGTTGGGGTGGCGGCGACTTCAGCGCGCCACCGGGCAGGCAGGTGTCACGGTCAGGCCGCAGCGGTCGTGACGGTCGGAGCGCGGCCGGTTGCGTACTGGTAGGAGGTGGCGATGACCTTCTTGGCCACCTCGAGCTCGGCCTGGTCGCGGGGGGCGTAGAACATGACGACGTTGACGCCGCGGTCGTACAGAGGGTGCTTCTCGCCCCACCCGGAGGCCAGGAACGCGGGGTGGTCGGCCGGGTCCAGCGCCAGGTGGAGGCTGCCGTCGGCGTGCAGGTGCGCGAACTCCGCGTTCCCCCGCGGCAGGAACAGCCGGGCGCCCTCGGCCGGGGCGACGTCGCCGAGGAACACCGCCCAGGTGCTGGGGACGGATATCTCGCTGCGGCCCGGGACGATGCCGGGCAGTGCGGTGGCCATCCAGTGCCGCAGTTCTTCCTTGATCTGCGGCGGGCTGATCTGGGTGTACTGCAGGTGAGGAACCTCCGGCCCGGTCTCGGGCCGGTCGCCCTCACGCGTGGGGAGTGCCGGGAACGTCATGGTGGTGCCTTCTTCGCGTAGGAGACCGTGCCCCAGAAAGCGGGGCTTGGTCCGGTTCGGCGGGAGTGCCGGGCTGCTGTCTTTCTGCAACACCACCAGGCTACTTTCCTCGGTATAGTGGTTACCTCAGAGATAGTGCCCGCAGATTCGCGGGCCCGGGGTGGTAAGGAGACGGCCATGGCCGAGCCGGTGGACCAGGCATGCCCGATCAATCCGGTAGTTGACCTGGTGTTCAGTCGCTGGACCACCCCGATCCTGTGGGTGCTCGAGCACCATGGGCGGCTGCGTTTCAATGAACTGCAGCGGCTCGTGCCGAGCATCACCCCCAAGGTCCTCACCCAGCGCGTGCGTCAGCTGGAGCGTGACGGCATGATCGTGCGCACCTACCACGCGGAGATCCCGCCCCGGGTGGAGTACGAGATCAGCGACCTGGGCCGCACCCTGGTACCGGTTTTCGACACTCTCGTGGGCTGGTCCGAGGCGCACCTGCCACAGGTCGCCGCCGCCCGACGCGCCTATGACGCCGCACGGGAGGAAGAGGAAGCCTGGGCCAAAGGCTGACCGCGGCCCCCTGCTCGGCGGGTGCCGCTGCCAGTCCGGAACTGCCCGCGACGCCGCTGAAGCCGACGGGGTGGGGTGCGTTGTCCTGGGGCGATGCTTTTGTAGCAGGTCTCTGGAGCGATGCGGGCGCTTGATGTCCAGCACGGGAACTCGCAGCTGCACGCACCGGTGTGCGGTGTTCACCGGTCCGCGGCACGGAGGTCCGGCCCGGAGATGGTCAGATCGCCGCCGAACTGGCCGGCCTGCGAAACGGTCACGTCCTCGAACGCGACGGTCCGCATGGGCGCCCCCGGGTGAGAAAGCCACTGCGGGAGGGCGTCGGGGGTGATCGTGACGCTGCGGACCGCGGGGAGTGGGGCGCCGCCCAGGCTGGTGAGCGAGCCGGACAGCCTCTCGGTGTAGAGCGTCACCACGTCCTTGCCCCTGATCGTGGATGTCGTCGCGGGTCTGGCCCGCAGGCGTACCCCGCCGCCGATCGTCAGGTCGAGGTCGGTGATGTGCATCAACCGTGCGGTGAACTTCAGAACCCGTTCGGGTCCGGCCGGGGTCTGCACGGTTACCACGCCGTGGAAAACGCTCCCGTGGAGGATGAGTTTGTCTGCCCGAAGAACCAAGGGGCCGTTGCCGAGCGCGGCAGAAGGCCGGTCGCGCGGGGCATCGGTCCCGACAGCGTCGAATGTGGGGACACCGCTGGAGGAGAGGAGCGCGGTCGAAGCTGTCGGCGCACCGAAGAGTGCCACCGGCAGAGCCGTCAGGGCCAGCGTCCTGGCGAGTGACCACCGCAAGCGGTCGAGTACGCCGCTCAGGTCGTCACCTCTCACCCTGGTCCTCGCTCACCGGGACGGCCGCGGAGGCGCGGTGAGCGGGCCGAGGATCCGCGGTGTCCGGCGGGGCCCAGGCACAGGCGAGGGAGCCGCCGACGAGGCCGCAGAGCAGACCGAGAAACATCCCCCCGAAGTTGACCATGGGGAGGGAGGCGAGGGCGAGCAGCATGGCCGCGATCCCGGCGAACACACGCACTTGCTGGTGGAACCAGAGGGTGATGCCGAGGATGACGAGCAGGATCCCGATGATCAGCGAGCCTGCGCCGGCGGTGGTGGACAGCGCGAGAGGGATGCCGCCCAGACTGAGGCTCACGTAGGGGAAGTAGATGACGGGAACTCCGGCCGCGAGGGTGAACAGCCCGGCCCAGAAGGGGCGTTCACCACGCCATGCCCTGAATCTCCGTCGGGCGTCGGCGATCGCGACGCGCAGTCCTGGGCGTCTGCCGAAAGGGTTGTGGATCACGTGCGTCTTCCCTGTGGAAGCGGGCAGGAGGCAGGGCAGGCGAGCCCGGGTCACACGGTCAGAAGCACTCTTCGCGCCCCTTCACGAGACGCAGATTGAGACCAGGGACATTGAGAGTGGCGGCCGAGACGGCGACTGCGATGACACGTACGTCGGTGAGAGTGGCCGACGCCGCTTGCTGTGCGAAGCCGTTGGGATCGAAGAACCGCGAGTCCCTGTCATCGGGGTTGACCTTGCCCTTGGTGAGCGAGCCGGCCGCGACACCGATGTCGAGATCATCGAGGGACGCCTGACTCGCTGCCAAGGAGGTCCCATCGATGAACATGTCCTTCGCCTCGGCCACGCCCCGGTCACCAGTGAGCCTCAGCGTGTACGTGCCGAGAACCGGGACCGGGACCACAACGGACTGGCACAGACCGTCGATCTTCGCATGCCTCAGCCCGGTGACCACGACCGGAACAGGGGTGCCTTTACGGGGCACGTCCACCATGCCGTAGATGCTCAGACCTCGTACGGTCAGTGAGTCGGCGCCGACCTGGAAGCGCTGGCCGGAGATGAAGAACGACGCGGCCAGCGCTCCTTGCGCCATGGCGACACCAAGAGTCGCGGCGGCCGCGATGCCCGGGACCAGGATGATGGCGAAGCGCTTCCAGCGTGTCCTGCCGACGCCGTGTGACATTCCCTCTCCTCCGGTCCTGATATGGGCATGCCGGTGTCAGGCAGAGGAAGGCAATGTCCCAGTATATGGTGATGAATCCTAGACTGCTGGTACCGGCAGCTGTCGGCACATCAGACCGCGCAGACGGGTGAGAACCTTCTCGCACGGCTTTCGTGCGACGCGAGATGTTGTGCCACGGGCGATGTCCTCCGGCTGCTGACAATCACCGGGTGTGTGCCGAGGATGCCGAGCCGCTTCTGGGGGCGGCTGCGGAGTTACTGCTGAATGCCTCGGTTCAGGAGACCGGCAGGCTGCGCTGTTTGGCGGAACAGGGCCGTCCGCCGCTATGGCTTTGTCGAGCGGGGCTGGGTCGTCGGGATCCGATGGGTGAAGAACAGGGCGATGAGGGCGGCGAGGGCGAGGATGGCGAGTGCGGCGCGCAGGCCGTCGAGCCTCGCTGCGGCGTTCGCGTCGAGCGCGGCCTGGGTCACCTCCGTGCTCGTGCCCGCATCGTCGAGGGCGGTCTTGAGCTGGGCGTCCGACAGAAAGGGCACACCGCTCTGGAGTTGGACGGTTGCCTGACTCTTGACCTCGGCCGGCACCGCCGGATTCTGGTCGATGGTGGTCAGAAACGAAGCCGTCAGCGCGGCGATCAGGATCGACCCGGCGAGTGCCGTACCGATCGAGGCGCCGAGGTTGGTGACGGCGTTCTGGATGCCGCCGACCTCCGCGCTCTGCTCGTCCGGCACTGCGGACACGGTGACCGACCCGAGCTGGGACGCCAGCGCGCCCATACCGAGCCCGATCAACAGAAGGGGGATGGTGACGATTTCCGCCCCCGCGTCTGCGTCGAGCGCGGCCATCAGGACCACCGCGCCCGCGAGTAGTGAGAGGATCCCGAGCCGCACCACCCGCCGTGGCGAGACGTCCGGGAAGAAACGTGGGATCAGGATCGCGGCGGCCAGCAGTGTCAGTGAGAGCGGCAGGAGGTATGCGCCGGTCTTGAGCGCGGACAGGCCGAGCGCGACCGACAGGTAGAGCGGTACGACGAAGAACACGCCCATCTGCACGAGGTATTGGAAGAAGAACATCGTCAGCCCGCCGGTGAGCTGCTTGTTCTGCAGCAGCGCCGGGTCCACGAGTGGTTCCTTGCGCTGCTCCACGAGACGGGCCTCCCAGCGGAGGAAGAGCCAGATCAGGAGCACACCCACCAGCATCAGCCAGATGACCAGTGAGATCCCGAGCCAGGAGGGTGCGTCGGGCTTCGGCTGGAACCAGCCCCATTCGTCCGAGCGGAGTACGCCGTAGACGAAGATCCCGAGCCCAAGGGCGGAGAGCACGGCGCCGACGAGATCGATGCGCGGGCGTCCGTCGCTCGGCGCGTCGGCGATGCGGCGGGCCAGTACCAGGATGCCGAGCACGATCACGACCTCACCGGCGAACACCCAGCGCCAGGAGAAGTACGTCGTCGCGATACCCCCGATCAGCGGTCCGACCGCGATGGCTACGGCCCCTGCGGCCGCGACGAGTCCGTAGGCGGCGGGCCGGCGTTCAGCGCCGAAGTTGCCGGCGACGAGCGCCACGATCGCAGGCAGGATGAGCGCCGCCCCGATCCCCTCGAGGAACGACCAGCCGAGCAGGAGCACGGGCAGGTTCGGGGCGAGCGCTGTCGTCAGGGATCCACAGCCGTAGATGACGCAGCCGATCACGAACGCGCGCTTGCGGCCGATGAGCGCGCCGACCTTGCCGCCAGGGATCATGAACATCGCCATCACGAGCGTGTATGCCGTGATCGCGCCCTGGATCCCGGTCACGGTCGTGCCCACGTCGTCGGCCACCGTCGCGATCGAGACGTTCATGACAGAGCTGTCGAGCGCCATCAGGAACTGCCCGGCCGCGAGTGTCAGCAGGACGAGTCGCGCCGATGCCGAACTCTGGGGAGAGCCTGTCCTGGGTGTCATGGGCGTATCGTCCCAGCGACCCGGAGGGCGGCTCCTCGACCCGCCGCGGAGATCAGCCGGTTGGCGGCGGTCGACCGCGCCGACTCCACTGAATCCGTAGAGCCTGCTCCAGGTGTCACGGTCATGCCCACGCTGGTCACGGACGAGAGCAGCGTCGGCGCGCTCAACCGTCGCTGAGAGCCGAAGCCATTGCCCACTGATCCGCACGCTGAGGGAATCGAGAGTCCGGTGGTATCCGCCCGCGTCGTCGGCGGAGCCGGTTGGAGCGGCGTCGGGCGATCGCCAACGAGGGGCGCGGAATGGATGGTTGAGCACTTCCAGTGCACCCTGATCCGCTACCCGCGGACATGCCACGTGAGCGGGCGTGGGTCGTTGACGGTGTTGGTGAGGGCGAGCTGTATAGGGTCTTGGCCACCGTCCTTCTCGGTGAGGCCCGCCCGCCCCGAATCAGACGGACTTTCCCGGCAGGCCGTAAGCGCTGACTTGACCGATCATCAGGAGTGCTGCCGTGCGACCCACAGCGACATCATCGGCGCCCGGCAGCCTCGGTTGGAACCATGAGACAGCGATGCTGGCGCTCCTGTCCTTCGCCATGCTGATCGTTTCGCTCGACCAGTACATCGTGGTCGTGGCACTCCCCGACATCGCACGCGACCTTGGCTATTCGGCGCGGACGCTCCAGGCGGTCATCAGCGCCTATGCGGTAGCCTCGGCCGGCTTCCTACTGTTCGGCGGGCGCGCCGCCGACCTGCTCGGACGACGCCGCATCCTGGCCACCGGCCTCGCACTCTATGCCGGGGCATCGCTCGCGGGAGGACTCGCGACCGGCCCAGGAATGCTCCTCGCCGCCCGCGCATTCCAAGGTCTCGGCGGAGCCCTCGTCTTCCCCACCACCCTGGCCCTCATCAACACCACCTTCGCTGAAGGCCGCGCCCGCAACCGCGCATTGGGAATCTGGGGAGGGGCAGGCGCGGCAGGACTCGTCATCGGTGTGCTGCTCGGCGGTCTTCTGACGCAGGCGTTCGGTTGGGAAGCGGTCTTCCTCGTCAACGTCGTGCTGGCCGGCCCTGCGCTGCTGCTCGCCTTCGTTGTGATCCCCCGGGACGGTGAACGCGAAAAAGGCCGTAACTTCGACCTACCCGGTGCCCTCAGCATCACTCTCGGTGTCACACTCATCGTGTTCGCCCTCGTGCAAGGCCCCGGATTGGGCTGGCTTTCGCCGGGCATCCTGGTCAGCGCAGTGGCGGGCCTCCTGCTGATCGGAGCTTTCTTCATCATCGAGCGGCGCAGCGACGACCCGCTCATGCCACCCCGGCTGCTCTCCAACCCCAACTTGATCACCGGCGTCGTCATCGCGTTCATGTTCATGGCGACCTTCGGCTCCGTGCTCTACTTCCTGTCCATTTACTTCCAGGAGATTCTGGGCTACGACGCTTTGCAGACCGGCGCCGGCTTCCTCATCCCCACGGCAGTGGTGGTGGCCGGTTCGACAACCGCAGGCCAGCTCGTGACGCGGTTCGGTCTCAGGCGCACGTTGGCCGCAGCCCTCGCCGTCGGTGCGCTCGGTGCGGTCGCACTCGGCCTCGCGGTTTCGCCGAACGGCACATACATCGAACTCGTCCCCGGCCTCGTGGTGCTCAGCGTCGGCGACGGGGTGGTCTTCACGGCCATGTTCATCGCCGCCGCCACTGGAATCTCCGACCGACAACAAGGCATCGCCTCCGGCATTGCCTCCACCGGCTCAGGCGCGGGCGCAGCTGTCGGCCTCGCCATCCTCGTCCTGGTGGCGACTGCCGGCCTCGATGGCCTCTCCGGTGAACAGCTTCGAATCGCCACCGCCGACGGGATCAGTACCACGCTCTTCGTCGTGGCAGGCGGAATCGTGCTGACCTTCCTCGTCGCCTTGAGGCGGTGCCCGACACCGCACGAACCGGTACCCGCCCCCGTGCCGTACCAGACCCGTCGCTGCTGACGGTTCTGACGCTCGCGTGACGCTGTTCCGGCGCCGATGCCGACCGTGCACGAGGTCGTTACGCGCGCCAGATCTTCCGGTAGGCCTCGCGGTAGCCCGACGGATTCCAGGAAGTGGCCCCGTTGCTGTTGTCGGCCGTGGCGATGTGGACGGGGGCGACGTAGCCGCTGGCGGCCTGGCCGGCGAACGAGCGGTTGAACTCATCGATGATTTGCCAGCCTTGCTGGGACAGCGGCTCGGGGACGGTGGCGGCCTGGAACTGCTTGCTGTTGATGCGCTGGAAGGCGGAGGGATCGCCGTCGCCCGCCCCGATGTTGAAGGGAGGGCCGGAGCCTGGTTTTGCGGCAGCGCGGAGGGCCGGGGCGGCGTCGGCGAAGTAGAGGTCGTTGATGGCGACGGAGTACGTCCAGCTGTTCTGGAAGCGGGAGAGGAGGGAGGAGACCTCCTGGGGGGTGCGGTGGCTCGCGTCCGGAATCGGGATGTTCTCGTACGCCAGCAGCTTCAGGCCGGAGCAGGTGGCGAGCTCCTGCTTGATCAGTTCGGACTTGTTCTTGGCGAACGGGATCGAGTCGTCGGTGAAGACGACGACTCCGGCATTGCCGTTGGACCGAGCGATGACCCAGTCCGCACTGATCTTCGCCACGTCCTCCACTTTGGTGGTGATGTTGGTGTAGAGGCTGGGGTTCTTGCTCGGCCCGGGGGAACGGACCGCGTGCCAGCCGATGAGCGGGATATGCGCCGCTTGTGCCCGCGCCACCTGCTGCGAAGTCAGATTGGGGTCGAAGCCGCCGATGACGATGCCCGAGGGCTTGAGGGTGACGGCCTGGCTGAGTGCTGCCTGGATGCCGGCGGGGGTGCCCTCTCCGTCGATCACCCGGACGTTCCATCCGGTGACCTTCCCGGCTTCCTTGACGCCCTGCGCGACGCCTGCGACGCCAGGGTTGGTCATGGTCTGCGCGACGTAGACGATGGTCCTGCCGGAAACCGCCGTGGGGCCGCTGGTGGGGCCGTTCCAGGAGACGTTGGTGTTCTCGGCCTGCTGCACGGCCCCCTTGGCCTTCGCGAGGACGGCGGGGCAACCGGCCTTCGACGGCCCGGTGCCGGTCGACGGGCCGCGCCCGCAACCGACAACGACGGTGGTAGTCAGTGCCAGCAGGGCTGCGGCGGTGAGGGCGGTCTTTCGGTGCGAGTACACGGTGCTCCTGACGCAGGTGCGCGCTACGAAGTGTTCTAGGGGTTGCCGTCCTTCGTCGGTGCAGCCGACGGCGTTGCGAGTGACTGGCGGGTCGCGGTGGGGTCGGTGCGCAGTCGGCGGCGGGCGGAGTAGCCGGCCAGGCCGACGGCGATGAGCAGGGTGCCGCCGTTGAACAGCGGGGTGACCCAGAACTGGGCGCCGAGCTGGCCGATGCCGGCGAGGCCGATGGCGAGGACGGCGACGGCCACGAGGGTGCCCAAGGCGTTGGCGCGGCCGGGTTTGATCGCGGTGGAGCCGAGCAGGGCGCCGACGAAGGCGGGCAGCAGGTAGTCCAGGCCGACACTCGGGTTGCCGGTCTGCTGCTGGGCGGCGAGGAGGACACCGGCGAAGCCGACGACCAGGCCCGATCCGGCGAAGGCGTAGACGGAGTACTTGCGGGTGGGGATGCCGAGGATGCCGGCGGCACGGGGGTTGGAGCCGATGACATACAGGTACCGCCCGAGCGGCAGCCGCTCCAGCACCAGCCAGAGGGCGACGACGACGGCGAGGACATAGAAGGCGGGTACCGGCAGGCCGAGGAACCTGGAGTCGTAGATGTCGGTGAAGGCGCGCGGCAGGCCCTGCGGTCCGGGGACGATCCGGGCTCCGTCGGTGATCCAGCCGGTGAAGGCGTACATGATGCTGCCGGTGCCGAGAGTGGCGATGAAGGAGTCGATCTGCGCGAACTCGACGATGACACCGTTCAGAGCGCCGACCACCAGCCCTCCGAGGATCACTGCGAGGCAGGCGAGCGGCCAGGGCCAGCCTTCGTTGACGATCAGTTGCATCACCATGACGTGCGCCAGGCCGAGACCGTAGCCGATGGACAGGTCGAACTTGCCGGTGACGATGGGGATCGTCGCGCCGAGCGCGAGGATGGCGGGGATCGATTGGTTGGAGAGGATCGACGAGATGTTGTCCCGCGTGGGAAAGGTGTCCGGCAGGGTGATGGAGAAGATCAGGAAGAGCAGGGCGGTGAGGGCCAGAAGGCCGTAGGTGCCGATGAGATGTCCGCGCAGAAAGCCGAGCAGGGATCGAGGCGAGGGGGAGGGGGTCACCGGCTCGTCGCGGTTCCGGTGATGGCGGGCATGGCCGAGGCGGTGCGGGTGAGTTCGCTGACAGTCAGGGCTTCGCCGGTCAGCTCGGCTGTCACGGACCCACGGGCGAACACCAGGGCGCGGTGGCACACGGTTGCGACCTCCTCGAAATCGGTGGAGATGAGCAGTACCGCCAGGCCGGCGGCCAGCGCGTCGTCGAGCAGACGGTAGATCGCGGCCTTGGCGCCGACGTCCACGCTGGCGGTCGGCTCTTCGAGGATCAGCAGGCGCAGGCTCCCCCGGAGCCATCGGCCGACCATGATCTTCTGCTGGTTGCCGCCCGAAAGGGTGGCGATCGGGACCTCGCAGTCGCGGGGGTGCACCGAGAACCGATCGATCAGGGCGGTGGCCTCGGCGCGCTCGCGCCGGGGACTGATCCAGTGCCACGGCGGCACACCGGCTGCCCGGGGGTTGGCCAGGAAGTTCTCCCGTACGGTCAGTTCGGCGGCGCAGCCCTCCTCCTGACGGTTGCCGGCCACGAAGCCGATGCCGGAGTCGAGAGCGGCGGCGACCGTACGCGGGTGGTACGGGCGGCCGTCGAGCAGCGCCCGCCCGCCGAGGATCGGCCGGGTGCCGGCGAGGGCGCGGCCCAGGTCCATGTGACCGGCGCCGGTCAGGCCCACTGTGCCGAGGATTTCGCCGGCACGCAGTTCCAGGCTGACCGGTCCGGTGTATTGGGTCCGTACGCTGTCGAGGCTCAGGACGGGCGGGGCTGTGGCGGGGGCGGTGGCGGTCCGGTGGCCGGCCAGTTCGCGGCCCACGATGTCGCGCACCAGACGGGCGGGGCTGTGGACGGCGAGCGGACCTTGGCTGACGAGCCGGCCGTCGCGCAGGACGGCAAAGGTGTCGGCGACCTTGTAGACCTCGTCGAGCCGGTGGCTGACGTAGAGGATGCCGTGCCCTCGGTCGCGCAGGGCGTGCAGTACGTCGAAGAGCCGGGCGCAGTCCGCGGCGGGGAGGGTGGCGGTCGGCTCGTCGAGGATGAAGAGCTCCGCCCGCGTCGCCAGGGCGCGGGCGATGGCGACCAGCGAGCGCTCGGCGGGGGCGAGGTCGGCAATCCGGGAGTCGGCGTCCAGGTGTCCGGCGACGATCCGCAGTGCCTCGGCGCAGCGCTCTCGGGTCTGCCGCCAGGAGACCAGTCCGCGACGGCGCGGATAGCCGGTGCCCAGTGCGATGTTCTCGGCGACCGTCATCCACTCGACGAGGCCGAGATCCTGGTGGATGAACGACATCTTCCGGGTGGCGGCGGCGGAGCCGAGTGGATGCCCGGCCACCGTCACTTCGCCCTCGTCGGCGCGGTGCACCCCGGCGAGCACCTTGATGAGGGTGGACTTCCCGGCGCCGTTGGGACCGAGCAGGGCGAGGACGCTGCCGCCGTGGATGTCGAGGTCGACCGCGGCGAGCGCGAGGGTGCCGCCGAATCGCTTGCTGAGACCGCGAATGCGGACGAGAGGTTCTCCACCGAAGCGCGAGGGTGGGCTCATCGAGGTGTCGGGAGCGTCATTCACGGACTTCTCCGAGGGTCGGCCTCCGGGTTCTTCCCGACTGCATGGGGGATGGTACTGGGATCTGTTACCGCATTTCCGGCATATCGTTGATCCCTTTGACTCCAATGGGCGAGTTGCCCGGGAGGCGGTCTCCCCTTACGCCTCCCGGCTGTGCCGAGTGGAGCTCACGCCGCATCCAGGGCGCACTCAGCCCAGATGACCTTGCCGTCGGTGGTGTAGCGGGTGCCCCAGGTCTCGGCGAGCTGCGCAACGAGGAACAGGCCACGGCCACCCTCGTCGGTGGTGGCCGCCTGGCGCAGGCGTGGGGCGGTGTTACTGGTGTCGTAGACCTCGCAGATCAGGGTGCGGCCGTGAATGAGGCGTACCTGGATGGGCCCGGTGCCGTAGCGGACGGCGTTCGTAACGAGCTCGCTGAGCAGCAACTCTGTGGCGAAAGCGGACTCCTCCAGCCCCCACTGGCTCAGCCGGCGGACGGCGGCGGCACGGACGTCGGAGACGAGGGCCGGGTCGGCGGGCAGGTCCCAGGTGGCCATCCGGTCCGGGGGCAGGGCGTGGGTGCGGGCGACGAGCAGGGCAATGTCGTCGCCAGGGTGGTCGGGTGCCATGGCGTCGAGGACCGCTTGGCAGGTGTCCTCGGGTGTTCGGTCCGGGTGGGCCAACGCGCGGCGCAGCTGATCGAGGGCCACGTCGATGTCGCGATGGCGGTCTTCGATGAGTCCGTCGGTGTAGAGGACCAGCTGGCTGTGCTCGGAGAGGTGGATTTCGGCCGTTTCGAAGGGGAGACCGCCCAGGCCGAGAGGGGGGCCGGCGGGCATGTCCGGGAATGTCACGGTGCCGTCGGGGTGGACCAGCGCGGGCGGAGGGTGGCCGGCGCGAGCCATGGTGCACTGCCCCGAGGTGGGGTCGTAGATGGCGTACAGGCAGGTGGCGCCGACGATGCCGGTGCTGCCCAGCGCAGGGTTCTCGCCGCCCTCCTCCCGGTCCAGGCGCACTACGAGATTGTCCAGGTGGGTGAGGAGTTCATCGGGGGCGAGTTCCAGTTCGGCGAAGTTGCGTGCTGCGGTGCGCAGCCGGCCCATGGTGGCGGCGGCGTGCAGTCCATGGCCGACGACATCGCCGACGAGGAGGGCGACGCGGGTGCCGGAGAGGGGGATGACGTCGAACCAGTCGCCACCCACTCCGGATTCGGCGGGCAGGTAGCGGTGCGCGACCTCGACGGCGTCCTGCTCGGGATGGCCGCGCGGGAGCAGGCTGCGCTGAAGTGCCAGAGCTAGGGTGTGTTCGCGGGTGTAGCGGCGGGCGTTGTCGATGCAGAGGGCGGCGCGGGCAGCGAGTTCCTGGGCCAGCGAGCGGTCGTCGTCCCCGAAGGGGGCGGGATCCTGCGAGCGGTAGAAGCTGGCGATGCCCAGGAGGACGCCGCGCGCGAGGAGGGGGACGGAGATGAGGGAGTGGACGTTGTGGGCGAGGATCCGCTCGGCGTGCTCGGGTTCTTGGGCGATCCAGCCGGCGGCGGACTTCAGATCGGGTTCCAGCACTGCCTGTCCGCTGGCCAGGCATCGTAGATGGGGCGTCGCCGGGCGAAGGTCCACCCGCTCGCCGACCGGGTAGAAGGGGCAGTCCTCGTGGATGCCGTGGACCACCGTACGGTGCAGTTCGGTACTGGCGTCGGAGGCCTCCTCGCCGCGCAGTACGGCCTCGGGCACGTCGATGGTGACGAAGTCGGCCAGGCGCGGGACCGCCGTCTCGGCGAGTTCCCAGGCGGTGCGGCTCACGTCCAAGGTGGTGCCGATGCGGGTGCTGGCCTCGGCCAGCAGCTCCAGGCGGCGTCGGGCCGCAACCGCGTACTTCCCTACTTCCGGCTCGCCCACCAGCACCAGCCCCCTGGCCAAGCCGTTGGCGGAGTCGTCGGTGCGGGGTGGGACGGGCGCGCGGACCGTCGTGGCGGCCGAGCCGGCTGCGGCGCCGGGGAGGTGCCCGGACGACGGGTCGGCGGAAGTGGGGGCATATTGCGCGACAAGGCCGAGTGGCCGGCCGGCGCGAGTCGGGACGGCGGTGCGGGGTTGCGGCGAGTCACCGGGGAGGACCGCTTCGATGACGACGCCCTCCACCCCGGAGGGGCTCGTCACCGGACGGCTCAAGAGCGTGACCCGCCGGTCGCGGGACAGGGACACGTCGACGGCAGCCCGCTGGGACGAGGAGATCAGCTCGCTGGCCTTCTCCTTGAGTATCATCTGATCGCGCTGGTCCAGCCCGATCTGAACCAGTTCATCCATGTCGATCAGGTGCCCGTCCCTGGCGGCCTCGCTGGTCCACGCGAGGCGCCTGGCGTCGAGATACGCCCGCAGCAAGCCACGCTCTCGCGCCGAACTCTGCTCCATCAGCCGCCGTTCGATGGCTTCGGCGGCGTCGCGTATCACGGTGACCAGCGCCGGGTCCGCATCGGTGAAGGGATAGCCGAGGCAGAGGACGCCCTCGATGCGCCCGCTGAGCTGGTCGCGAATGGGGATTGCAGAACAGGCGTTTGACTGGGAGCGCTCGGCGAAGTGCTCTGCACCGTAGACCTGGCACAGCTCCCTTTCCGCGAGTGCGAGACCGACGCCGTTGGTCCCGGCGAACTGCTCGGCGAACACGAAGCCCGGGACGCTCTGGATCGCGGAGAGATGCCGGACCAAGGACGCTTCCCCGAAACGGCGTTCAAGCACCGTGCCGTGTCCATCGGCGAGACAGATGTTCATCTTGCTGCCCGCGAACATGGATCGCAGCCGGTCCAGCACAGGCCCGGCCGCGCGGACGAGCTGGCTGTCCGGATCGAAATCCTGCCGGTAGGGGAGCTCGGACTGGTCCGGTGAGAGTCCCAGCAGCCGACAGCGCTGCCACGAGCTCAGAATCGGACTTCTCACGCCCCCCTCGACCGACTCGCCATGCAGAAACCGCTCGCGGGGGCGTACGGGGCCGGTGCGGTCTCCCACGACCCCCATCTGCATCACTTCCCTCACATAAACTTTGTGATCACCCAGTCTCCATTTGAGTATATTCCTCACTTTTTGGGTGAATATAAGAAGCTCTGACGTCATGCGATGGCCGGCTGTCGAAAAGACCTGGCCGGCGTCCACCGTGATCGGCGGCCGGCGCGAGGCGACGGTGGCGGCCGGCCATCACAGGACCGCGACCGGGTTGACGGGCGAGCCTGTCCCGCCGGGTACGTTCAGCGGCGTCACGACGAGCATGAATTCGTAACGGCCCGCCTCGGCGCAGCTGGCGGAGAGTGCTTCGAGGTCGAGATTGTCCAGCAGCGGCACTCCCATGGCGGTGATGGCGAGCGCGTGGACCGGAGAGTGCAGGCCTTCGACCGGCGAGGGTCGTACATCGCTGTCCCCGTCGCCGCCGAGCAGGGAAATGGCACGCTCGGCCAGCAGCGGCATGGCGTCCACGTGCAAGCCCGCGCTCGCCACGTCAGGGTTCCAGGGGCCGATTTCCCGGCGGCGGCGGAAGCGGCCGGAGCGCAGCAGCACCGCATCGCCGTCCCCGATCGTCACATCGAGTGCCTTCTCAGCGGCGATGATGTCCTGCGCGTGCAGTGCGTGGCCAGGCTCCAGCCATGTGATCCCGAGGACGGCGGGCAGGTCGAGGAGTACGCCCTTGGTGACGAGGGGGCCGAGTGCTGGCACCGCGCCGAAGCGGGCACCCCCGGCATCAACGACCTCGCGCGCCGCACGGCCGTCGTAGAGCTGCCCTCGGTAGGCGATGTGTGACAGCGCGTCGAGATGGCTCACGCCCTTGCCGTGGTAATCCATGGCAATGAAGTCCTTGTGGGTGGAGGGTTCCGGTGCCTCCACGTCGCCGAGGTCGGACATGTAGTGCAATGCGGGCTTGCTGTTGTCCGGTCCGGGCAGGGTGTTCCAGGGCAGCCCCATCGGCACGACCGTCCCGGACCGGATCAGGGCGGTGGCCCGCTGCACATGGCCCGATGTCACCCTGTTCCAGGCGCCGCGGTCGGCCGCAGCCCAGCGGCCCCACGTGCACACCGCGTCGAAGAGTCTGTCGAACTCCTGACGAGAGACGGCGGGCCCATTGCCGGGATTGGCCGGCGGGGGATCGGGGGCATCGGCGGGGCTGCTGCTCATCTGTACTCAGCGCTCCAAGGTTCGTGCGGGCTGTCGCCCGGGGCGCCGGGGCGGCGCTACGGCTCCCCGTTCAGCGTCCTGCCCCGGAGCGGGCCCCCGGCAGGTGAACGGTTCGGCTCACCTCGCGGCTGTGACATCGGCCCCCAAGGAAGCGATGTCCGTCGGCTCCGAGCTCTACGCGCGGTGTCGACATGACCCTGTTGTGTCCCCCCGGCGGGCGCCCGGTACTGCCGACCTCGCTCCCGGTGGCCGCGCAGGCCCCCGTCGACCTTGTACGGCTGCTCCACCCTGGGCGGCAACAACTTCGTCCGACCGTCCGGGCCGCGGACTCAGCGGGCAGCGCCGCGGATGACGGCCACAGGCGCACCGAAAGGGTCGGTGAACATGGCCAGGCGGCCCACGCCCTCCGCGTCCATCGGCGGGATGAGCGGGGTGGCACCCTGTCGGGTGGCCTCGGCGAAGGTGGCGTCGACGTCGACCACTTCGAAGTACGGATGCCACTCCGAGCGGGAACCCGCCTCCAGGTTCTCCTTCGGGAGCTGCATGATCCCGCCCTGCGTGGCCTCCTGGCCGCCGCCCGACGGGGAGACGACGCTGTAGGTGACGCTCGCGAACGGCATGTCCTTGTAGTCCCACGAGAACACGGAGCGGTAGAAGTCCTTCGCGGCGGCAGCGTCCGTGGTGTACAGCTCGGTCCAGGACAAGGTGTTCACATCGGTGACCGCGCCCAGGCCCTTGGTGTCACCGGGCTGCCAGACCGCGAAGTCGGCGCCGGTCGGGTCGGTGTACGCCGCCATCCGGCCTTCGGTGAAGACCTCCATCGGCTGGAGACGGACGGTGCCGCCGGCCCGCTCTACGGCTCTGGTCGTGGCGTCGGCGTCGGCCGTCAGGAAGTACGGCGTCCACGCCGAGGACGCGCCCTCCTCGGTGAGCGGGCCGATCGCGGCGACGGTCTTCCCGTCCAGCTGGAAGAAACCGTACCCCCCGGCCTCCGGTCCCAAGCTCTGCAGCTCCCAGCCGAACAGTGCCCCGTAGAAGGCGGCGGCCGCGTCGATGTCGGGGCTTCCCAGGTCCAGCCAGTTCGGCGAGCCCGTGACGTATGTGGTAGTCAGCATCGCAATTCTCCTCCCGCGAGTGCGCGGTGGATGACGGATGTGGATGACGGACGGGGTCAGTCGATTTCAGCATGCCAGCCCCCACTGACAATCCGCCGCTCCGCGCGCCGCGACACCCTGCCACACACACGTCGCGCGGAGTGAGCCGGTGTCGCCCCGAATGACCGACAGTTCGTCAGCTCGCGCGCCTCGCCCCGCCTCCCGGCCCCCGGCGCGCTCCGAACCCTCCCCGGGGCTCCCACGGGGGTGACAAGGGTTTTCCCCGTATCGGGTTCATCTCCCCGTTCCCTACTGTCTGCCGCACCGGCGGATCTCATCTCCTGACTGTTTGATGTCAGGTGCATGTAAGTCATGGGTTCCGTCGGGGACGGCCCTTGACCAGGGGCCGTCGCGCCGACGGCGACGCAAGGGCGACCCGGCCCAGGGAACCGCGGATCGCACCCCCACAGCGAACCGCGGTTCCCGCGCCGCCCGCCCGCGCTCCGCACCGTCAGTTGAAAGGGAACACCTTGAACGGTTCCAGACGGAGACTCATATCCGTCGTGGCCGCGAGCGCGACGATCGCCGCCGTCGCCGCCACGTACTCCGTGGCACTCGCCGCCACCCCGCCGCCGCCCTCACCGAAGCCCGCTCCGGCTTCCCAGTCGATGACCGCACTGCCGACCGCACCGGTCGAGAAGGTTATCGTCACCTACAAGTCCAAGACGTCCGAGGCCACTTCCAACACGGCGGCCAAGACCGACGCAACGGCCAAGGCCGCCGAGACCGGCGAGAGCCTGTCGTTCGAGCGTCGGCTCGCCGGCGGTGCCGCCCTGGTCAACCTCGGTGGCAAGGCGTCCAAGAATGACCTCGCCGAGGTCCTCGACGCCTTCCGCGCCGATCCGTCGGTCGCGTCCGTGGAACCCGACATCCGCGCCTACGCGATGGCGGTCACCCCGAACGACACCGAGTACACCAAGCAGTGGGACCTGTTCGAGGCCACCGGCGGCATGAACGTGCCCGGCGCCTGGGACAAGACCACCGGCAGCGGCGTCACCGTCGCCGTCATCGACACCGGCTACGCCGCCCACACGGACGTGGCCGCCAATGTCGTGTCCGGCTACGACTTCATCTCGACCGCCGCGGACGCCCGGGACGGCAACGGCCGGGACAGCGACGCCAAGGACGAGGGCGACTGGAGCGCGACCGACGGCGAGTGCGGCACCGGTTCCAAGGCGAGCAACTCCTCCTGGCACGGCACCCACGTCGCGGGCACCATTGCGGCAACGGCGGGCAACAGCAAGGGCGTTGCGGGTATCGCGTACAACGCGAAGATCCAGCCGGTCCGCGTGCTCGGCAAGTGCGGCGGCTCCTCCGCGGACATCGCCGACGCGATCACCTGGGCGTCCGGCGGTACCGTCCCGGGCGTCCCGGCGAACCCGAACCCGGCCAAGGTCATCAACATGAGCCTCGGCGGCGCCAGCGCCACCTGCCCCAGCGTCTACCAGAACGCGATCAACGGCGCGGTGTCGCGCGGCACCACGGTCGTCGTGGCGGCGGGCAACAGCAACGCCAACGCCTCCGGCTTCACCCCGGCCAACTGCTCGGGCATCATCAACGTGGCGTCCACCAGTCGCGAGGGCAACCGCTCGTTCTACTCGAACTTCGGCTCCATCGTCGATGTGTCGGCTCCCGGCGGCGAGACCCGCCGCGCCACCGACACCCCGGGCACCGTCACCACCCCCGAAAACGGCATCCTCTCCACGCTGAACTCCGGGGCCACCACCCAATCGACCGAGAACTACAAGCCCTACCAGGGCACTTCGATGGCCGCCCCGCACATCGCCGGGCTGGCCGCGCTACTCAAGTCGGCCAAGAGCACTCTGACCCCGGTCGAAATCGAGGCCGCGATCAAGAGCAACGCCAGGCCACTGCCGGGCACCTGCACCGGCGGCTGCGGCACCGGCATCGCCGACGCGGCGAAGACCGTGAACGCCGTCACCGGCACCACCGGCGGCACGACGTTCAGCAACACGGCGGACGTGACGATCGCGGACAACTCGACCGTCAGCTCGTCGATCGCCGTCACCGGCCTCTCCGGCAACGCCCCCGCTGCCCTCAAGGTCAACGTCGACATCAAGCACACCTGGCGCGGCGACCTGGCCATCGACCTGATCGCGCCGGACGGCACGGTGCGCAACCTCAAGACCTCGTCGTCGTCCGACAGCGCCGACAACGTCCTTGCGACGTACACGGTCGACGCGTCCAGCGAGGTGGCAGGCGGCACCTGGAAGCTGCAGGTCCGCGATGTGGCATCGGGTGACACCGGCTACATCGACTCCTGGAGCCTCACCTTCTGAACCACCCCAAACAACCGCATCACAGCTGGTCAGAGGCGCGTTCGCGGCATATCGCCGCGGGCGCGCCCCGCCGCCTGTCCGGGCGGGCCTGTCCGTATGCCGGACACACAGCCTGGACTGCGGTGGCCTGATTCGTATGCTCTGCTCTCAACGGGCAGAGTCCCGCGCAGGCCACAAGGGGGGTGGTGGGGAGGTGACAACGGCGGCGCACCGCCCTGCACCGGTCGGGCGGGGGGAGCTCCTCACTCGGCTCGACCGGGTCCTGCACACCCGCGGGCGCGCCCTGCTCACCGGCCCTGCCGGGGTGGGCAAGACGGAGGTCGCCCTGGCCGCCGCCGCGCGCGCCGAGTCCCGCGGCGAGACCGTACTCTGGCTCGCCACACTGCCCGCCGACCGGGACATACCCGGCGCGGCCGCCGCCGCCCTGGTCGCGACCATTTCGGCCTGCGCGTCCTGGCCCGCGGTCCGGCCCGACGGCAGCCCCGGCAGCTCCGACGTCCTCGGGGGACTGCCCGGACCGCAGCGGACCGCCGTCGCCATGCTGTGCCGCGAGGCGCCCGTGCCCGACAACGGCTGGGACCCCATCGCCCTGCGGCTCGCCCTCGCCCAGATCCTGCGGACGCTCGCCGCACACGGCCCCGTCCTGCTCGTCGTCGACGGCGTCCAGCGCATCGACGCCGACAGCGCCGACCTGCTGCGGTTCGCCCTGCATCTGGCTCCATCGGCGCTACGCGTCGTCGCCGTCGAGACCCCGGCGGCATACGGACCTGACGCATCCACCACGAGTACGCCGGCACTGGACGCTGCCTGCCCGGAGCCCCTGTGGGTGCCGTCCGAGGCCGACGTCCTGAACGTAGCGCCGCTGCACGCCGACGAGATCGCCGAACTCCTCTTCCACCACCGGCTGCCGTCCCGGATGGCGGGCCGTATCCACAAGGCCAGCGGCGGCAATCCGCGTCTCGCCCTCGCCGTCGGCCGGTCCCTCGCCGACGCCAGGACGCCGGTGCACCACGCCGAGGCCCTGTCCCTGTCCGGGCGCGCACGCGATCTCGCACGTCAACTGCTCGGCGCCGCTTCCCCCGCCGTGCGTGACACGCTCCTGCTGGCCGCACTCGCGCTGCGCCCGACGGCTTCGCTGATCCGCCGCACGGGCCGCCCCACGGCCGAGGCCGACCTCGCCGCCGCCGAGCGGGCGAATCTCATCTCACTGACGGAGGACGGCACGGTCGCGTTCACGGCAGGGCTGCTGCCCTCCACGCTGGTGCACGACGCCGACTGGGCCGAGCGCAGCGACGGTCATGCGGCTCTCGCGCGGGTCGTGGACGACCCCGTCGAGGCCGTACGGCACCGGGCGCTGGCCACGGACACCCCCGACGAGCAACTGGCAGCGGAGGTCGCGGCCGCGGCCGACACGGCACGACGCCGCGGGAACAGCGCACTGGCCGCCGAACTCGCCCTGCTCGCCGCCGAGTCCACGCCCGGCCGGTACAGCGCGCAGCGGCTTGCCCGGCTCGTCGACGCCGCCGAGGAAGCCGCCCGCGCCGCCCGCGCGGACCTGGCGATGCGCGCCGCCACCGATCTCCTCGCCCGCGACGCCGCACCCGCCGACCGGGTTCGCGCGCGACTCGCGGTGCTGGACACGGCCGGGCAGGGACTGACCGACCTCGACGAGATCTACGTCCACGCCATGGAGGACTCCGAGGGCGACACGGCGCTGCGGGCGGCCGTCCAGCTGCGGCTGGCAGTGAAGCACGTGCTGGCCGACGGTGATCCCGTACGCTCCCGGGCCGCCGCCGTCGAGTCCGCGGTGCTGGCCTCTTCGGTCGGCGACTGGATGACGGCGGCCACGGCGCTGACCGTCCAGGCGCGCATGGACCGCGTCCTGGGCTCGCCGGACGCGGAGCAGGTCCTCACCGAGGCACGAGCCCTCGAGATGGTCGTGCGGCCGCTGGGCATCCGTAACGCCGCACAGATCCTGACGATCCGCCATGCGCTGTTCGACGACCGGCTCACCGACGCCCGCGACCAGCTCAACGCCCTGCTGCCGCTGGTCGAGCGCCGTGGCCCGGTGGAGGACGCCATCGAGCTGTTCCATACGCTCGCGGAGATCGACGCCCGGCAGGGGCAGTGCGCGGCGTCGCTCGCGCACGCCGGGCGGTCGCTCGCACTCACGCTGGAGGCCGGCCTCTCGCCGGGGCCCGCCTGGTACACGCTGGCTCTCGCGGAGAGCGCCGGCGGCAGTTTCGCCCGCGCCGCGAGCTACGCCCGGCGCAGTGTCCAGGCATCCGAGGAGGAGGGCGACCATGTCTTCCTCTCCCGAAGCCTGTACGCACTCGGCCGGGTCCAGCTCGTGACCGGGGATGTGGCGAACGCCCTGGAGACCCTGCGCCGGGTGCAGTCCGGTGAGCGCGCCCAGTCGACGGTCGACCCCTCCATGCTGCGCTGGCACGAGGAGCTGGCCGAGGCGCTGATCGCGAGCGATGCCCCCGAGGAGGCCGCGGCCCTGCTCGCCGATGTGCGTCCCGTCGCCGAACGACTGGGCCGCGCAACGGTGCTGCTCGGCTGCGACCGCGCGTACGCCCTGCATCTGGCGGCGGTCGGAAAGCCCGATGAGGCGGCGGGGCTGCTGACCGAGACCGCCGATCGCTTCGCGGCGGCGGGGCTGCCGCTGGCACGCGGACGGGCGCTGATCGCGCTCGCCCGGGTCGAACGCCGCCGCCGCAGACGGTCGGCCGCGCAGAACGCGCTGCAGGCCGCGGCCGCGGTCTTCGAACGGGCGGGGGCGTCGCCCTGGCTGGCACTGGTGACGGAGACACCGTCCCGTACGACCGAACCCGCCCCGGCCCGCGGCGGCGCCGTGTCCTCCCTCACGGAGGCGGAGCTGCGGCTCGCGCTGCTGGTCGGCCAGGGGGCCAGCAACCAGGAGGCGGCGGCGAAGCTGTACCTCAGCGTGAAGACGGTCGAGGCGCGGCTCACCCGCATCTACCAGAAACTGGACGTCCGTTCGCGCGCCCAGCTGGCAAGCGCCCTCAACGCGTGGCCCGCCCATCGGCCGTCGACGGACACGACGGACGGCCCTGCGGCGGACTGAAATCACGCATCGTGTTGGCACGACGATGGTCATCGTCGGGATACATCCCTGGCTCGACCGGTGCGGCGGTGGCCGGTGACCTTGGAGGCGGGCAGGCGGCCGGCCTTGGAGCTGCCGGTCATGGTGTCTCCGTCGACCGTGACGGCGAAGCCGAGGTTCAGCCTCAGGGGCTTGGCGATCGACTGGGTCCAGGTGAGGCGGTCGCCGTCGAGCGCCAGGTTGTTCAGAGCGACGTCCTCTCCGGCGCCGTGGGCGGTACCCGTCAGGGCGCCGTTCGCCAAGTGGAGGTAGACGACGGCCGTGATGGTGCCGATGGGGGTCGAGATGTTCAGGTCCCAGGTTCCTTCGACGGACATGCGGGGCTTCCTTACGGGATGGTACGCGGGCGCGGCACAAGGGAAGAAGCGAAAGGGGTGTCTCAGAAGGCGGCGGGGGTCGGACCCTGGTCGCGCCAGACGATGCCTCGGCGCTCGTAGGAGAACAGTTCCTCGACGGCATGAGCGACCTTGGGACCCACCTCGCGCTCCAGCAGGTACAGGGCCAGGTCCAGGCCCGAGGTGACGCCGGCGCCGGTGACGAGGTCACCGTCGTCGACGACGCGCGCGGGCACCGCTCGCACACCGGTGGCGTCCAGCAGGTCCATACCCATGTGGTGAGTGGTCGCGTTGCGGCCCTCCAGGAGGCCGGCCATGGCCAGGACGAGCGAGCCGCCGCACACCGCGCTCACGGTTACCCCGGGGCGTTCCATGGCGGACTTCAGCAGGGGCGGCAGGCCGGTTTCCAGGGTGCGGCCCAGCAGGACGGGAATTGCTTCGTCCTCCGACTGCCGGCCAGAGTCCGGTCCCGGCTTCCCGTCGTCCTCCTCGACGCGGCCCGACGCGCCGGGGACCAGGACGAGGTCGGCGCGCTCGGGATCGAGGCGGGCCGTCGCCCGCAAGGTCAGGTCGCCGGTACCGCTGGCCACTTCGCGCGCCCCCTCGGCGGAGACCAGCTCCACCGTCACCGCGCCGGCGGAGGCGGTGCCGCCGGCGTACAGGACCTCGTAGGGGGCAATGACGTCGAGCGGGTCGAAGCCGTCGAACAAGACGATCTGGGCGTGCATTTGTGTTCCATTCGGGATGGATGCGAACCGGTCTGTGCCGGGTTCGCCACCGACGCTAGACAGCCGGTCCGCCGCTCCCCAGTGGCACTCATGACAGCTTCCAACGGAATCGAGCCAGCAAGCGTCCAGGTCACGGTCGGTACCCCGTCCGGGTTCTGTCACCGGCGGCGTTGGTGGACTGCACGGCCCAGGGCGGTTTGTGTGCTGGATGAACGGTTCCCGGTTCGGCGACGCGGCTCTTGTGTCCGTCGCCCGTGACGGCCTCCGGCCGGCCGTCGAGGACGGTCGGCGCGGACCGGGCCCGCATGTCCGGCTGCCTGCCCGGTGGCGCCGTCGGCGATCCAGAGGACGATGATCCGTGCCTGGCCGGGGTTGTGCGCGTCGAATGCGACCGCATCGGAGGCTCCGGTGGAGGCGGTAGCGGTGCGCCGCTGAGCACAGTGGCGAGCCTTCGCCTCGCGGTCCACTGGCAGGGCGCGTGCCACCCTCCGAAGCCGCTTCGGGCTGCCTCGGATTCCGCCTCAGGCACCTCCATTGCTGGAGGTTGCTACGAATTGCTGTTCGCCGTTGAACACTTCGTGGGTCTCTTCCGTACGTAGCACAGCGCTTCTCCCTCAGCCAGCGCATGTTAACGGCCGACCGGCAATGAAACATAGGAGTTCCAATGAGGCGTACAGTGCGAAGACGCTCAAAGAGAGGCAAAAGAGCAGTCGTTGCCTCGATCGCGCTCATGCTGGGCGGGGGTGGCCTCATCGCGGTCAACTCCTACGCCTCCGCCGGCGAGGGACGGGGCCCCTGGCCCGGCGAATGGAACGGACAACAGCAGAATCAGACCCGGAGCGCCGGACCCTCCGCGTCCACGATCAAGTGTCCTGAGGTTGCGAACGGGCTGCCGGAAGTACCGGATGGGGCCAGGCTGGAGGTCGACCGCGAACTTGCCACGCTGGACAGCCAGATCACCGAGGCCTATCAGCGGTTCGTCGACGAGAAGGAGCAGATGGAGCGGGATCCGCTGTTCGCCCAGAACGCTGTCCTCGAGCCGCTGAAGAACAAGCGCGCAGCAAGCATCGACCGCATAGCCGTAGCCATCAGCCGTGCGGCAGGGAAGCGCCCGCAGGGACTGGATCCGATGGCCCCATGCACTCTTCAAGTGGATGACGCAGACAGGGCCAACGCCGGTGAGGGCGACGGCCAGGGGCAGGACCAGGGCGACGGCCAGAACAACGGCAACGGCGACCAGGGCAACGGCAACGGCAACGGTGGCCAGGCGGACAACGGCCCTGAGGCGTCCGACTTCGTCGACATCCAGTCCGTCAAGCCGAATGTCCGCAACCCGCGCACGCTCCGCAACGCCTCCCGCGGCACCTTCTCCACCGACTGCGGTGTCAACGCGAACGGCAAGTTCAACCCGGACAACGTGATCGTGGCGCCCGGTGTGAGCAACGGTGCGCACCACGTGCACGACTATGTGGGTAACCAGGCCAATGACGCCTTCGCGAGCGACGACGATCTCGCCAACGGCCGGACCACGTGCCGCGACCAGGGTGACAAGTCGACCTACTACTGGCCCGTCCTGCGCCTGCAGAACGGCCAGAAGGAGGCCGACGCGGACGCGGACGGTGGCGGCAAGGACCAGAACGTCGGCGAGATCCAGACTCCGGCCCAGGTCACGCTGAACTTCGCGGGCAGCCCGGTCGACAAGGTCACCGCGATGCCCCGCTTCCTGCGGATCATCACCGGTGACGCCAAAGCCTTCGTCAACGGCAACGCGAATGCCAACGCCTCCTGGAGCTGCACCGGCTTCGAGGACCGCCAGCTGAAGGACAAGTACCCAGTCTGCCCCGAGGGCAGCCAAGTGGTCCGTGCCTTCAAGTTCCAGAGCTGCTGGGACGGTCAGAACACCGACAGCGCCAACCACCGCACGCACGTGGCCTTCGCCGACCAGAACGGCCGCTGCCCGAGCGGCTTCCGGGCCATTCCGCAGCTCGTGCAGCGGATCGTCTACGACGTGCCGCCGCCGGTTTTCGACGGGGAAAAGCCGGCGGTGTTCGCGGTCGACTCCTTCCCTGAGCAGCTGCACAAGCCGGTCACCGACCACGGCGACTTCATCAACGTCTTCGACGACAACCTCATGCGGGAGGTGGTGCGTTGCATCAACGACGGACGAGAGTGCGGCCCCGGCGGCCCCGCCGCCCCTCCGGCCGCTGGTGTGGACAAGCCTGAGGTTGCGGCGGGTTCGGCTGGTAAGCCTGGTGTGACGGGTTCGCCGGATACTGCGGGTGGTGTGGAGAAGCCTGAGGTTGCGGCGGGTTCGGCTGGTAAGCCTGGTGTGACGGGTTCGCCGGATACTGCGGGTGGTGTGGAGAAGCCTGAGGTTGCGGCGGGTTCGGCTGGTAAGCCTGGTGTGACGGGTTCGCCGGATACTGCGGGTGGTGTGGAGAAGCCTGAGGTTGCGGCGGGTTCGGCTGGTAAGCCTGGTGTGACGGGTTCGCCGGATACTGCGGGTGGTGTGGAGAAGCCTGAGGTTGCGGCGGGTTCGGCTGGTAAGCCTGGTGTGACGGGTTCGCCGGATACTGCGGGTGGTGTGGACAAGCCTGAGGTTGCGGCGGGTTCGGCTGCCGGTACGCCTGGCGCGCAGAGCCCGCCGGACGCCGGTGAGAACGGCCTGGCGCCTGACGGCAGCAGCGAGCGACAAGCCGGACCGGACGGGCTTGCGGCTACTGGCGCCCAGCTGTGGCCTTCGGCGGCCGGAGCTGTGCTGCTGATCGCAGGCATCGTGCTGCTCCGGACGCGCACTCGCCAGGAGACCGCACGTCGTCGATGAAGACTGTCCCACTCATGCCCTGGCCGGACCCGCAGCGCAGGTCCGGCCAGGGCTGACGCCGATCCGGAACCTTCGTCCGCTGTTTCCCGCGGACGATGTCCGGTGGGAACCGGCAGACCTCGACGCGGAGTTGCTCACCTGGCGCCGGCGGCCCGCCCGATGCGCTGCATCGAATGCACCGCGGAGGTGTTGTCGAGGTGAGCCGGAGGTGCTCAGAGGCCGTCCCTGGGGCCGTGGGTATGCAGGAACAGAACAGTGCCGAGGCGACCGTCGGCCGCCATCGCGAGCAGGGCAGCCAGCGCTTTCGCCGTGTACACGGGCTCAAGCTCCATGTGCGCACTGTCGGCGGCGAGTCGCTGCGCCTCAACGGCCTGCGGTGTGGCGTAACCGTAGCCCGGGCCCAGCCAGTCCCGCACCATCGTCACGTCATCCGGCGCGATCTGGATCGGAGGAAGGTTCGCGCCCCGCCTGCGAAGCAAACGCTCGGTTTTCCTGGCCAGCGTGACCACGGCTTGCGCGTCCAGCTGCAGCGTGTGGTTGACGACCACGCCCACCACTCGCGTGCGGCGCAGCCCTGCCAGCCGGAGGCCGAGAGCCAGTCCCGCGGCCGTACCTCCTGAGCCGACGGCGGTGACCACATGCGAGGGTTCCGGCAGGGCGCCGTCCGCTACCTGGGCCGCGAGCTCGAGGGCTGCTTCGACGTAGCCGAGCGTACCGACCGGTGCGGATCCGCCCGCCGGCAGGAAGTACGGCAGCCGTCTCCCCGTGGCATGGCGAAGGAAGAGCCAGGGGGCGGCGGCGATTGTCTGATTCTTGGTACGGGTGAAGTGCAGGGTGGCACCGGACCGTCGAAGCCGCTCCAGTTGTGCCCGGACATGGTCGTCGACCGGCTGGTCGATCAGGGCGAGCGCGGTGGTCAGGCCCTGCTCCCGAGCGTAAAGAGCCGTGGCCAGGCCCCAGTTCGTACCGAGTCCACCCACTGTGAGGATGGTTCGTGTCCCACGGCGTTGCACATCGGGGAGGATCCACTCAAGCTTGCGGATCTTGTTGCCACCCCACCCGCCCGAGCCGAACCCGCTCTCGTCCTTGCACCACAGCGAGACCCCGTGTGCCAAACCGGTCAGCTCGCGTACGGGCGTCGGCCGATCGCCGAGCGGGAGGTACGGCAATGAGGTGACCAGCTGCGGAAACCGCCGGTGCAGCAGCGGTCCTCTCATACCGGTCCGACCTCTCCTCCAAGCGTTCGGCTCTCTGTACCGAGAGCAACTGTCCACGACAAGGCGCCGGACCGCAATGCTGCTCGACAGCCACCTCCGGCTGCGACAACGGCTTCGTCAGCCGCGTGCCCCTCGCCCATGGGCTCAGGTTCTGGTCTCCGCCGATCCGGCCGATTGCGGATGCCGTTCTCGCCAGCGTGCGTACGCAGGGCTGGCGGCACAGGTGTCCAGATAGCCGGCGGCGACTCTGCGGTGGATTTCGGCACCGTGTGCGGCGAGAGCGCCGTCGCGGTGCCAGGCCAGAACATGCCGGTACCACAGAGGATTTCCGGCGAGGGGACGGACAGCGACGCCCGGGGCCTCGATGAAGGTGGCCTGGCAGAGGCTGACGGCCAAGCCGGCCCGTACGATCTCGATCAACTGCCGTCCCTCGGCTTCGTACGGAGTGAACGGACGGCGACCTGCCTGAGCGCAGACGGACGACCAGTATTCGCGGGTGCGGTCGCTGTCGGGGCGGGGAACTGCCCAGTCCTCGTCCATGAGTTGAGCCAGAGAGACCTCCTCCTGCGCCGCCAGCGGGTGGGCCGTCGGCAGGAGGGCGAATACGGGCTCGGTGACGATCGGGTTGAGCACCACGCCTTCGAGTGGCGGTAGCTCCTGGTCGGGATGGTCGCCGAGCACCGTCGCTTCCAAGCGGCCCGCCGCAAGATCGTCGAGCAGAGTCGTGGGGGAGTACTGACAGCGCGAGGTCACTTCGGAGTGGGGCAGCAGTTCCTTTACGGCCAGAATGAGATGGCCGAGCAGGGGGGGCGACGACCGACCCGATGCGGCGGGCGGATCGCGCGAAACCCTTGGCATCGTCAGTGCTATGTGAAATATTACTGCTGTGCTCACAAGAAACACCTCGGACGTCATCGTCGTCGGTGCGGGCGTGGTCGGCGCGGCCTGCGCCTACTACGCAGCTCGAGCCGGCCTCTCCGTCACCGTGATCGACCGCGGCCCCGTCGCGGGCGGCAGTACGGGTGCCGGCGAGGGCAACCTCCTGGTCTCCGACAAGGAGCCCGGACCCGAACTCGAACTCGCTGTGCTGTCCACCGGGTTGTGGCGGGAGCTGGCCGAACTGCTCCCGCCGCAGATCGAGTACGAACCCAAGGGCGGCCTCGTCGTCGCCTCCGGGGAGGCCGGGATGCAAGCCCTGCGCGACTTCGCGGCCGGACAGGAGAAGGCCGGTGTGCGGTCGGAGGAAGTCCCGGGCGACGGGTTGAAGGACCTGGAGCCGCACCTGGCCCCCGGCCTGGCAGGTGGCTTCCACTACGCCCAGGATGCGCAGGTCATGCCGGCCCTGGCGGCCGCGCATCTGCTGCGCGCGTGCGGTGACCGGGTGCGCCTCAGGCTCGACGAGGAGGTCACCGGCCTGCTCACCACGGCGGACGGACGGGTGCGGGGAGTGCATACGGTGGCCGGCGATGTGCATGCCCCGTACGTGGTCAACGCCGCCGGCGCCTGGGGTGGCGAGCTGGCCCGGCTTGCGGGCGTCGAGCTTCCCGTGCTGCCCCGCCGCGGTTTCGTCCTTGTCACCGAACCGCTGCCGCGCGTGGTGCGGCACAAGGTGTACTCCGCGGACTATGTCTCCGATGTCGTGAGCGGTTCGGCCGCGCTGCAAACCTCGGCCGTGGTCGAGGGCACCCCGGCGGGCCCCGTCCTGATCGGTGCCAGCCGGGAGCGGGTCGGCTTCGACCGTACGTTGTCGACCGAGGTGCTGCGCCGCCTGGCGGCGCAGGCCACCGCACTGTTCCCGGTCCTGGCAGGGGTCCGGGCGATGCGGACGTATGCGGGTTTCCGGCCGTACCTGCCCGACCATCTCCCTGCCATCGGCCCCGATCCGCGAGTGCCCGGCCTGCTGCACGCCTGCGGTCACGAAGGCGCGGGGATCGGGCTTGCTCCGGCCACCGGGCTGATCGTCGCACGCTGTCTGGACGGCGGTGAACTTCCCCTGGACCTGGGCCCGTTCCATCCCGGCCGCTTCGAAGCCGCCGCTTGACCCGTCTGCTACGAGAGGAGGCCCGCAGTGGCCCGTACCCCCGCCGACCTGGTCGGGGCGAACCCCGGTCCATCGTTCGAGATCACGATGGACGGCAGTCCCGTCACCGCCCTGCCCGGGCAGTCCGTCGCCGCAGCCCTGTGGTCCGCGGGCATCCTCGCCTGGCGCACCACGCGCAAGGCGGGGCGCCCGCGGGGTGTCTTCTGCGGCATCGGCCAGTGCTACGACTGTCTCGCCGTCATCAACGGGGAGCCCAACCGCAGAGCCTGTCTGGTGCCTGCCCGTCCCGGCGACGTGATCACCACCCAGGAGGGACACGGCCATGCCGGCCTCAGCGTCTGACCCGTACGACCTCGCGGTGATCGGAGCGGGCTCCGCCGGTCTCGCGGGCGCCGTCACCGCCGCCGAACTCGGCCTGTCCGTAGCTCTGCTGGACGCCTCGTCCCAGACCGGTGGGCAGTTCTACCGGCATCCGGCGCCCAGCCTGAAGGCGGCGCGGCCCGAGGCCCTGCACCACGACTGGGCTGCCTTCGCCGAGCTCCGCCGACGCCTGGAGCAGAGCGACGTCAGCCACCTCTACGGACACCATGTCTGGGCGGTCGCCAAGGAGGACAACGGCCTGTGGGCGCTGCACGCCGTCACCGGGGTCGACGGCACCGCAGAGCGGTCGGTGCGGGTGCGGGCCCGGACGGTCCTGCTCGCGACGGGGGCGTACGAACGCCAACTGCCCTTTCCCGGCTGGACCTTGCCGGGTGTCGTGGGTGCCGGGGGAGCGCAGGCCATGCTCAAGTCCGGCCTGGTGCTGCCCGGTAGGCGCGTGGTCGTGGCGGGCAGCGGGCCCCTGCTGCTCGCGGTCGCCTCCTCGCTGGCCGCCGCCGGCGCGCAGGTCCCGGCCGTGATCGAGGCGTCCGGCTATCTGGGATACGCCCGCCGTCCCCGCGCGCTCGCGGCCAACCCGCAGAAACTGGTCGAGGCGGCGGTCCACGGTGCCGCTCTGCTGCGGCACCGGGTACGGCTGCGCACCCGCAGCGCGGTCACCGAGGTGCACGGCACCGACCGGGTGGAGGCCGTCACCGTCACCCGGCTCGACCGCGACTGGCGGCCCGTACGGGGGGCGGGCCGGCGGATCGAGTGCGACGCGCTCGCTGTGGGACACGGCCTTGCCCCGCAGATCGAGCTGGCCACCACACTCGGCTGCGCCACCCGCCCCTTGGCTGACGGGACATCCGCCCTGGCCCTGGACGGCCTTCAGGAAACCTCGGTGCCTGGCCTGTGGGCGGCGGGGGAGACCGGGGGAGTCGGTGGCGCGCAGCTGGCCCGCGCGGAAGGGGAACTGGCCGGGCTCGCGTCAGCCGCCAGACTGTACGGGTACCACGTCCGCGAGGGGCGCGTGCGCGAGCTGCAACGCCGCCGGGACCGGCTGCGCGCCTTCGCCGACGCGATGACCGTCGCCCATGCCCCGGGACCGGGCTGGACGGGCTGGCTGACCGACGACACGGACGTGTGCCGCTGTGAGGAAGTATCCGCCGGAAGCATCCGTGAAGCCATCGCCGACCTCGGGGCCCGCGACGCACGCACCGTCAAACTCCTGACCCGGGCGGGCATGGGCTGGTGCCAGGGGCGTATGTGCGGGACGGCTGTAGCTTGCCTGGCAGCCCGCGAGGGCGCCGTGGAATCATCCGCCGAACGCCGTCCGTTCGCCGTGCCTGTTCCGCTCTCGGTACTCGCCTCGCTCGACGAGCCCGCCGGGATCGAGCCCGATACCGCCCCGGGGGTTGACCGCTGACCCGCGGCCCGTCCCCTTGTGGGCACCACATCACACATCTATAAAATGTCACACATTATAGAGAGGCTACTGACATGACCGCCACCAACTGGAACAGCACCCGTCCCTGGCGCGGGATCATGGTCGCCACCGCGCTGCCCCTGCGAGACGACCTGTCCGTCGACTACGACGCGTACGCCGAGCATGTCGCCTGGCTGATCGAGAACGGCTGCGACGGCGTCGTGCCGAACGGTTCGCTCGGCGAGTACCAGACCCTCACCGACGAGGAGCGGGCCCGCGTGGTCCTTACCGCCGTTGAGGCGGCGGGCGACGGGGCCCGGGTCATGCCCGGTGTCGCCGCCTACGGCAGCGCCGAGGCCCGCGGCTGGGCGGAGCAGGCGGCCGAAGCCGGCTGTGGCTCGGTCCTCCTGCTGCCCGCGAACGCCTACCGGGCCGACGAGCAGGCCGTCCGCGCCCACTATGCCGAGGCCGCCAAGGCGGGGGTGCCGGTCGTCGCGTACAACAATCCCATCGACACCAAGGTGGATCTGACGCCCGGGCTGCTGTCCAAGCTGCACGGCGACGGGCACATCGTCGCGGTCAAGGAGTTCACCGGTGATGTACGGCGCGCGTACGAGATCGCCGAACTCGCCCCGGAACTCGACCTGCTGATCGGTGCGGACGACGTCCTGCTCGAACTCGCCGTGGCCGGTGCGGTCGGCTGGATCGCCGGCTACCCCAACGCCTTCCCCGCCAGTTGCGCCGAGCTGTACAACGCCGCTGTCACCGGTGACCTGGACACCGCCGTGCCGCTCTACAAGTCCCTGCACTCGCTGCTGCGCTGGGATTCGAAGACGGAGTTCGTCCAGTCCATCAAGCTGTCCATGGACATCGTCGGCCGCCGCGGTGGCCCCACTCGCCCGCCGCGCTTCCCTCTCACAGGGGAGATCGAGGCCGGAGTCCGGGCCGCCACCGAGAAGGCCGTCGCCGACGGTCACCACTGACCAAGGGAGCCCCGCATGTGTACGCGACATGTCTTCCACGACCCCCTCCCCGAAGGTTTCCTCCTATGACCAGCCTCGTCTCCCACAACCCGGCCGACCCCACCGACGTACTCGTCAGCATCCCGACTCCCGGTGGGTTCAAGGTGGTTGATGCCGTCGAGCGGGCCCGCGCCGCCCAACCCGGCTGGCTGATCGGTGGTGCGGCCGCCCGTTCGGCGGCGCTCACCGCGGTCGCCACCGGCATCGAGGCCGCCGCGGACGAGCTTGCCGGACTCGCCGTGCGCGAGGTGGGCAAGCCGCTCGCCGAGGCCCGGGCCGAGGTCGCGCGGACTGCCGCGATCTGGCGTTATTACGCCCAGGCCCCGTACGAACCCACCGGCGCCGTCCACGAACCCGCCGCCGGCCCCGGACTCCTCCTCACCCGCCGGCGCCCGCACGGCGTCGCGGGCCTCATCACACCCTGGAACTTCCCCTTCGCCATCCCGAGCTGGAAGGCTGCCCCGGCACTCGCCGTGGGCAACGCGGTCGTCCTCAAGCCCGCTCCGGAAGCGACAGCATGTGCCCAGCGCCTGGCCGAGATCGTCGAACAGAGCCTGCCGGCCGGGGTGTTCACCGTGCTTCCCGGCGGGGCGAACGAGGGCAACGCCCTCGTCGCCGCCGCCGACGTCGTCTCCTTCACCGGCTCGACAACCGTCGGCCGGGCAGTCGCACGTGCCGCCACGGCCCGCGGCATCCCGGTCCAGGCGGAGATGGGCGGCCTGAACGCGGCCCTCGTCCTTCCGGACGCCGACATCGAGCGGGCCGCGGTCCACATCGCCGCCGCGATCGCCGGATACGCGGGCCAGAAATGCACCGCCACCAGCCGCGTGATCGCGGTCGGTGCGGCCCTCGATCCCCTGCGCGAGGCACTCTCCGAGGCGCTGCGGACCGTCCCGGTCGGCGACCCGGCCGACCCGTCCATCGTGTGCGGACCCCTCATCAACGAACATGCTCGCGATCAGGTCAGCAGTGCCTGGGGCGGGCTCTCGGTACTCGCGGGTGGAACCGTGCCCGACCTTCCCGGCTGGTACGCGGCCCCGACCCTGGTAGAGAAGGTGTCCCCGGGCCACCGGCTGCTGCGCGAGGAGGTCTTCGGGCCCATCGCGGCCCTGCTGCCCGCCGACGACCTCGCCCACGCGGTACGGATCACCAACTCGGTCCCGTACGGCCTGGTCACCTCGGTCCACACCGCGGACCTGGACACGGCCCTCAACGGACTGGATCAGCTCGACACCGGGATGACCCGGATCAACGCCCCGTCCACCGGCGTGGACTTCCACCTGCCTTTCGGCGGCGCCAAGGCATCGAGCCACGGGCCGCGCGAACAGGGTCACGCGGCCTTGGAGTTCTACACCTCGAGCCGCACGTACACCCTGTCACCTGTGAAAACAACGTGACAAGGGGTTACGGGTCGCCCAGGTCAACGAGGAGGCAGCCCTGGCCGAGGCGGGCCACGGCTGACTCGGGCGGCACGGCCCTCCATAACGTGGAGTTATGCGGACTTGGGGGCTCCCCGCCGACGGTCGGCCGCACCATGCTGAGCCATGCAATGTCACACTTCACACCGCAGCTCCTGGGCTGTGAAAGGGATCCATGAACCCCGCGTACGCGACCGTCGACCATGTCTTCACCGTCCCCCTGGACCACTCCGCCCCCAATGGGCCGGACATCCAGGTCTTCGCCCGTGAGGTCGCCGACCCGGCCCGCGTCGGCGAGCGACTTCCCTGGCTGCTCTACCTGCAGGGCGGCCCGGGCGGCAAATCACCCCGTCCGTCGGCCGGTTCACCGAGCTGGCTGCCCCAGGCGCTCAAGACCCACCGGGTGCTCCTGCTGGACCAGCGCGGCACCGGCCGCTCCACCCCCGTCACCGCCCGGTCCGCCGCCCGCTTCGCATCACACGCCCAACTCGCCGCTTATCTCGGACATTTTCGTGCGGACGCCGTGGTTGCCGACGCGGAACTGATTCGTCGTCAGCTCTGCGATGGACAGCCCTGGGAGACACTCGGTCAGAGCTACGGCGGCTTCATCACCCTCACCTACCTCTCCCAGGCGCCCGAGGGCCTGCGGGCCTGCTACGTGACCGGTGGTCTGCCCGGTCTCACCGCCACCGCCGACGACGTGTACGCCCGCACCTACCCGCGGGTGCGGGACCGCGTTATGGACTTCTACGCCCGCTACCCCGACGACGCCCCCCGCCTCCGCAAGATCGCCGATCTCCTCGCGACCACCGAGGTCCACCTGCCCAATGGAGACCGCCTCACCACCCGCCGTCTGCGCACCCTCGGACTCGCCCTCGGCATGGGCGACGGCTTCGAACGGCTCCATTGGCTGCTCGATGAATCCCTGGACGGAGATGGCGAGTTGACCGACACCTTCCTCCATCAGGTGATGGCCCTCACCGGCTTCACCGACAATCCGCTGTTCGCCGTGATGCAGGAGACGCTCTACGGTCAGGGCGCGGCTTCGAGCGGCTGGGCCGCTTCGCGGGCGCTCGCGGACCTCCCTGAATTCGCCGAGGACGCGGATCCCCTTCTCCTCACCGGAGAAATGATCTACCCGTGGATGTTCCGCGACATCACGGGTCTGCGCCCCTTCGCGGACGCCGCCGACCTGCTGGCCGAACGCGCCGACTGGCCGCCGCTGTACGACCCCCACCGCCTCGCCGTCAACCAGGTTCCCCTCGCCGCGATCGTCTACCACGACGACATGTATGTGGACGCCGCACTCTCCCTGCGCACCGCGTGCGAGGTCGGTGCCACCCGCGCCTGGATCACCAATGAATGGGAGCACGATGGCGTCACCGCCTCTGGCGGCCGTGTGCTGGCCCGCCTGATGGACCTGGCCGCAGACCGCGCGTAACCCCATCCTCTGCCGTCCTTCCCCTCCGCTTCCGCCTGTCACCAACGCCCCCAATGGGAGAGACATGTCCGCCCTGCCGACCCGCCTGCGGCCGCTCACCGCGGTATTCGCCCTCGTCTCCGGTCTCGCCGCCGCGACCACGGCCACCGCTGCCACAACGCCCAATTCGTTTGCTCCGGCCGCTGATTGTGCCCTTCCCGGCAAGACCGGCTGGACCGACGAGGGCCACAACACCGATCGGACCCAGTTCCAGCGCTCCACCGGCACCCACCGCGTCCTGACCCTGTTCGTGGACTTCCCCGACGCGCAGGCCACGGACTCCACGGACGCGTACGCCGCCCAACTCGCCCCGGCCGCCGACTGGATGAGCAGAGCCGGCTACGGCCGCTCCCGGCTCGCCATCAGCTCGTTGCACCGCTGGATTCGGATGCCCGCGGACTCCACCTCGTACGGATTCGCGCGCGGCCTCACCTTCGAGACCCACGAGAAGTACGTCCGCGACGCGATCACCGCCGCCGACCCCCACGCGGACCTCGCCGCGTACGACATGGTGTATGTCGTTCCCACGAAGGCAGCGGCCGCGATCTCCTTCTCCCCGACCTACCTCTACGACCCGACCACGCCCGGTGTCACCGCCGACGGCACCCGCCTCAAGTGGGCGGTCACCTTCGGGCAGGACATGTGGCGCTGGTGTACAAGGTCGCCGCCCACGAGACCGGTCACACCTTCGGCCTCCCGGACCTGTATTCTTTCACCGGCTCCACCCACCAGTACGCCGGCGGCTGGGACGTCATGGGCAACATCGCAGGACCCGCCCCGCAGTACCTCGGCTGGCACTCGTGGAAGCTCGGCTGGACCCGCGACAACCAGGTCTCCTGCCTGCCCGGCCCCGGACGCCGCACGGTACGGCTGACCCCGGTGGAGCGCCCCGGCGGGACCAAGATCGCCGTACTGCGCACCGGCGAGACCACGGCGTACGTCGCCGAGTCCCGCCGCGCCGAGGGCAACGACCAGGGCGCCTGCTCCACCGGCGTCCTCATCTACAAGGTCGATTCCGCCGCCCGGACCGGCGAGGGACCGGTAAGGATCATCAACGCCAACCCGACCGCCACTCCGCCCACTGGTTGCACCCAGCTGGACATGGCCGCATACGCGCCCGGCCGGACCTTCACCGATCCGGACACCGGAGCCCGGATCGATGTCCTCGCGGGCGGCAGGGCAGGGGACGTGGTGCGGCTCAGCAAGGCGGGACGGTCAGCCGCGCATATGGACGGGTGACACAGGAATGCGTCCTGCCCCCGGTCGTCACACCGCGGGGACCCGATGTGTCGGTGCGGTCATCGGCTCCTCGGCGGAGCGCTGGTGGGGAATCGGCAACTCTCCCTGCTGCACGGCAATGGTCCGCGTCGGAGCGGGGATGCTGATGCCCTCGGCACGGTAGCGGCGGTGCAGACGCTTGATGAACTCATGCTTGATCCGGTACTGGTCACTGAACTCGCCGACCCCCAGGATCACCGTGAAGCCGATCCTGGAGTCGCCGAACGTGTGGAAACGAACGGCCGGTTCATGGTCGGGCAGGGCGCCGGCGATGTCCGCCATCACGCTCTCGACGACCTCGGTGGTGACCCGCTCGACATGGTCCAGGTCGCTGTCGTAGCCGACTCCCACCTGGACGTTGAGCGTCATCTGCTGGTCCGGCCGGTGGAAGTTGGTCATGTTGGTGCCGGACAGCTTCGTGTTGGGGATGATCACCAGGTTGCTGGAGAGCTGGCGCACCACGGTGTTGCGCCAGTTGATGTCGACGACATAGCCCTCCTCGCCGCTGCTGAGCCTGATGTAGTCACCGGGCTGCACCGTTCGGGAAGCGAGGATGTGCACTCCCGCGAAGAGGTTGGCCAGAGTGTCCTGCAAGGCCAGGGCGACTGCCAGACCTCCCACGCCCAGCGCGGTGAGCAGCGGGGCGATGGAGACGCCCAGGGTCTCCAGTACGACAAGGAAGCCCATGGCCAGCACCACGACGCGCGTGATGTTCACGAATATGGTGGCCGACCCGGCGACACCGGACCTGGACTGCGCCACGGCCTGCACCATCCCGGCGACGATCCTCGCGGCCGTGAGGGTCGCGGCCATGATGAGCACGGCGGTGAGCGTCATGGTGACGTTGCGTCCGACCCCGGCGTTCAGTGGCAGCACCGACGCCGCGACCGCCACGCCGCCGGTGATCGCTGCCCAGGGGGCCAGTGCCCGCAGGGCGTCAACAAGGATGTCGTCGCCGCTCCAACGCGTTCTGCCGGCCCGTTCGCCGAGCCATTTCAGGATCACGAGCAGCACCAGGGCGGCCGCGATGCCTGCGGCCACCGCGATTCCGGCGACGATCACGTCGTGCAGTGTGAGGTCCCGGTTCACCGCTTTCCTCCCGTTGCACGGGGAAGAGTACGGACGGCGGGGGTTGCCGCTGTGAGCCGGATGTGATGTGTCGTCACCATGCCACCTGTGCAGTCTGGGAGGGCGGTTGTGCGGTCGCGTCGGGTCGTACGGAATCCACTCGGCGCGACCTGTCATCCTGCCGCACGCCGCAGGCAGCAGTGCAGGTGGGCCACCTCGGAACAGCGCTGGGGCGCGCGGAGCTCAGTGGGCGAGGAGCATGTAGGTGTTCTCCAGCTCGTCCTGCACGACGTGGGCATCTCCCGCGACCGTCCGTACGAGAAGGTCGTTTTCCGGGGTGTGGACCCGGTACCGCCAGCCTTGCGGGAGTCGCAGCCGCCGACCGAGCGTGGCCAGAGATTCCATCGTCTGGCTGTCGTCCACGGTGTGGGAGTACGCCTGTAGGACGTATGTGCGGTCGCCCGGGGCGATCAGCTCGTGCACCGGCTTGCCACTGGACAGGACGTACTCGGTGTCCCGTTTCACCGTGGAATCGACGTAGAACTTCCTGGCCGTCGCCCCGGTGAGGTCGATCTCCGCGGGGATGCGGACCTCGGCCACCCAGCGGGCCTCCAGGCCGTCGAACATCGCGGTGTCCCCCCACTGGAACGTCGTGACCTCGTCGATCGTCCAGAAGCGGGGTCCGTTCAGGAACACCATCGGCACCTGGAATTGTTCCGCCAGCGCACGGGGGTCGAGCGCGTTCCACTGCTCAGGCGGACAGTCGTTGAGGCCGAAGGTGTTGTAGACGGCGGCCTTGAGATGACCGTCCTCGCCCGGCGAGATGAGAAGGACCTCGCCGTAGCGAGCGTTCCGCATACCGCTCAGGTGCCGGGACGCTTTCGTCGTGTGGGACATGGCTCCTCCTTCTCACCGCCCGTCTCCGCTCCTGCGCGGAGACCGCCTGTGGGCCGGGCCCGCAGGCGGGCGGGCCCGGGCAGTGTCGCGGGTCTCCACTCCATCAAGAGCAGCACACGTGTGGTGAAGTCGCACGCCGTCCCCGGTGGCGTCGAGCGACGGCCGGGCGGGCAGGCGGCGCTGACCGCCTGGGTGGCGAGGGGCGGAGCGGCAGCCGAGGCGGTCAAGAGTGATTCTCGGGTGGTGCGGTCGGGTCGGCGCCGGCCAGGAAGCCGATGGCCTGGGCCTCGATGTGTACGGCGCCGAGTGCTGCCGCCCAGCGGGCGATCGCATGTGCCAGTGCTGTGGCTCCCGCCTCGTCGCCGCTGTCGCGGGCCAGGAGGGCCGGCAGCATCTGCGGATGAGGCCCGCGGGGTCACACCCCACCCGTCGCCGGCGACTCAGGAAGGGGTACAGCCGCCGTCGGCGGCGAATGTCAGGGACCGATTCGTCTGAGGATCCGCTCGTGCTCCTCGTCGGGCACCCGGGCACCGGAGGAGGGCAGCAGTTGCGGTATTCCATCGATGATCGGATAGCGCCGGTGCAGCCGCGGGTTGTAGAGGATCTCCTCGGGCAGGAGCAGCGTCAGCTGCCCCTTGTCGATCGGGCAGACGATGATCCGGAGCAGGGGATCGTCAGGCTTCATGAGCCAACTCCTTTGCCGGGGTGGGGGGTTCGTCATGGCGCGGAAGCATCAGCAGGACGGAGACGGCGAGTACGGTGCCGCCGAGTCGCAGGGCGAGCCGCAGCGGGTCTCCCGGCAGGGACTCGCCGAAGACGAAAGTGCCGAGCGCGGCCGTGAACAGACACGTGACGGTGGTGCAGACGGGCACGATCAGAGATGCCCGGCAGCGCTGCAGCGCGGTCTGGGACAGGATCAGGCCGGTGACCGAGGTGAAGAGCAGGATGTACGGATAGGGGGACCTCAGCAGGGCGAGGACCGTGTCTCCGATACCGCGGGTCGTCAGATGACCGGAGACGCCCTTGATGGCGAGCGAGCTGACGCCGTACAACAGGCCGACAGCGACACCGTATTCGACGCCGGCGGTCGGCAGCCGGTGACGGCGGCGGGTCCGGCGTTCCACGGACCGGTACAGCCACAGCCCCGCTGCGAGCGCGGGCAGGCAGATCAGCAGGACACGGCGGGCCGAGGCATGCCCGCCCACGGCGTCGGAGCGCTGGAGGGAGGCCACGACCATCAGCAGGGCGAGGGTGATCACGACCACGCCACGTCGCTCGCGGCCGCTGGGGCGCTCGCCCAGCACGACCGAGGAAAGCAGAAGCAGCAGCACGAGACCGGAGACGAAGATGCCCTGCGCGGCCGCGATGGGAAGCGTGCGGTAGACGGCCAGCTGTGCCGCGAAGCCGGCGGCGAGCGCGAGCGAACCGCCGAGCCACAACGGGCTGCCGATGAGCAACCGTACGACTCGGGCCGGCTGTCCCGTGTTCAGTCGCGGCAGGCGGGACAGCGCCCGCTTCTCGAGTACGAAGCCTGTGCTGTAGAAGACGTTGGCCAGCAGAGCCGATGCCACCCCCCACCACATGGCTCTACACCCGCCTGGCGTGCACCAGGAGGATGGAGGCCAGGGATGGCGCGGCACAGGCGGCCCGGTCGACCGGGCGCAGGGCGCGCGGGACACCGTGGAAGGGCGCGCCGGCCAGGGTGACCACCTCGAAGCCCGTGGCGGTGAGGAATCCCCGCAGGGCGCGGGCGGTGAACAGGCGTAGGTGGCCCACCACTTGGGATCCCGGGCGGCCGTGAATGCCGCGCAGGCTGACCTCCGAGAACACGGGCTGCACCCCGACGGCCAGCAGCACCCGGTTGTACCAGGCGGCCAGGTTCGGAGTGGAGAGCATCAGATGGCCACCCGGTTTGAGGATGCGGCGCAGTTCGTCCATGGCGCTGTCGGGATCCACCAGATGCTCGATCACCTCGCTGAAGAGCACGGCGTCGGCACTCGCGTCGGCCAACGGCAGCCCGCCCGACGTCAGTTCACCCCGCACGACATGGTTCATCCGGGTGGCGGCCCGGCGCAGCGCGTCCTGGGACCAGTCGATACCGACGATCCGGTGATCGCCAAGGAGCGGACCCGCGGTGGCCGCCGCGGAGCCGTCGCCGCAGCCGACGTCGACGACGAGGGAGGGCTCGGGGGGCAGCACTCGGGCCAGCATCACCGCCTGGCGCCGGCTGCGCTCATCTCCGGAGGCGACGGGGACGGCCGGGTTCTCGTAGAACTCGCGCAGTCCCGCGGGGAGAGTTCCCGTCATGACCCGTCACCTCCTGAATCGGCCGGCAGATCCGCCATGGCGGCCAGATACTCCTTGAAGAAGTCGCACAGCCGTTGTCCTGCCGCGTCGTCGAGGAGAGCGCGCGACCAGCGCAGCGCCAGATGCAGCCGTCCTCCCGTGCTGGCGGTCGTCACGGTCAGCCCGCGCGGCATCGCGGCGGGAGCCGAGAACCAGACGGCCTCCGCCCGGCCCGCCTCCGCGAAGTCCAGCGGGTACGGAATGCGCCCGATGTTGCTGAGCAGCGTCGTCGAGGTCCAGGGAGCGGCAGCCCGCCGAAGGCCTCGGGTCAGGGCGGCCCGCATCCCCACGGGCAGGGCGGGTGCGGTGAGGAGGGCTGCGGCGTGGCCGAGTTGGGGGCGGGGCGCAGACTTCAGGGCGCGGGTGCGTTCCGCGGTACGGTGCAGCAGGGCGGCGAGAGCCTTTGGGCCGGGCTCCGGCGCGCACTCCTGCGCCCCGAATCCGACCTCCACGAGACGGGTGCCGTTTCCGATGGGCATCTCGGCGCCGCGGGGCCGGTCGTCGACGGGCATGGTGATACGCATCGGCCGGGGCGGGGCGTCGTGCAGCCGGTTCCAGCGGGCGATCATCAGGCAGGTGGTGACGAGGAGTTGGTCGTTGACGGTGTAGCCGGCCCCGGCCGGTCGGCGCGGCACCGGCAGCTCGGCCAGCAGCAGTCCGTTTCCGCCGGCTGACCCCCGGGCATTGGTAGCCGGTGCCACACGGCCGGGCCGGGCCGGCCCGCCCGCGCGGCCGGGCGGCGGTGGCCCCGGCCGCCCCGTCGAGCCGACGGGATTGCGTACGGGGGAGGTCGGGAAGACGGCGGCGCCGCCGTACAACTCGGCGGCAGTGGCCAGCACGCGCAGACAGGCGGGCCCGTCCAGGGCGGTGTGGTTGACCGTCAACAGCAGCACACAGGAACTGCCCGTCGACGACGGCCTCACCACCTCCAACCGGACGGGTGGGGAGACGGACAGCGGCGGAGCCTCGGCCAGCGCTCTGGCCCTGGCCTGCTCCAGCGCACCGGGCCCCGGCTCCGGGAAGCCGACCGGATCCACGTCCGGGGTACCCGTCAGCTCCCATTCGTAGCGCCGCCGGTACCAGGGGCCGGGAGCCTCGCGCACCAGAATCCGCGGGTGCCGGCGCAAGGCCTCGCCGAACGCGGCCCGAAGCCGCTCCGGATCCGGCTGCCGGGGCAGGTGCACCTCTATGTGTACGGTCTCGGGCTCCTCCTCGCGCAGACAGTGCCGGGAGATCTCGTCGACGACCGGAAACGGAATCCGGTCCGGAGCGGGCTCGGGCGGCCGCCCGGGCCTGGCGGGTTGCAGGGCGGTCATCTCGGCGGAGTCTCCCTTTGGTTGAGCGCCACGTTGCCGGGCGGTTCAGCGTTGGGCGCAGGGCCAGGAACGGGGCGCCCGGCAGGGCCGTTTGCGGACCGCACCCGTTGGGGCAGGGGCTGCGGGTCCGGTGCCGCGGAGGCAGGAGTCGCCCGTACCCGCCGGTCCACGGTGACCACGGCCGCGCACAGCGCGATGAGCGCCAGCAGTTGGGCCGCCGGGCCGAACGCGCCCCGGCCGGCGGAGACCGGATCGCCCGCCCCGGTCGCGGCCGCGATACCGGCGCCGGCCATCGCCACCAGTGCGATCGGCACCAGCAGGGAGTGCCGCAGGCGGGCAACTACCGCCAGCGCGGGGACGATCAGCGCGAAGGGACCCGCCACGACCGCGACCACCAGGGTCAGCGCGACGCAGCCCAGAACCCATCCGGGCGCCGGTGGGGCCTTCGCCACGGAAGCCGGGTTGCCGCCCCGGCGGCGTACCAGCGCGAGACCCGCCAGCAGCGCCACCGCCACCGCGCCGCCGATCATCCCGATGTCGTAGAGCAGCACGGGTTCGTACTCGAGCTCGACCGTGCCGCCCGCGCCTGCGGGGATCAGCCAGGCCTGCTGCCAGCCGTCGATCCGCAACGGGATCAGCTTCTTGCCGTTCAGGGTGGCTTTCCAGCCGTCGTTGGCGTTTTCGTACATCTGGAGGTAGCCGGCCTCGCCCGCGCCGACGGTCACGGACCGCCGGTCGCCGCGCCAGTCGGCCGCGGTCGCCGTCCGCTGTTTGCTCATGGCGGGCGGGCGGACCTCGCCGCGGGTCAGTGTGATGTCGGTGAGCGCGAGGGGACCTTCGTCGCCCGCCTCCACCTGGTGCAGTCCTCGGCCCAGCGGAAGAGTGCCCTCCGGTGTATGGCAGAGCGTGACATCGACGGGCCGGCGCTCGGTCAGATCGCGCACCGTTCCGGACGCGCTCGTCGCGTGCAGCGTGCCGTCGACGGCGAGGGGCGGACCCTCGCCGCACGGCACGGAGAACCTTGAGCGCGAGGCCGGCGGTGGTGTGCGCAGGTCGGCGAGTGCCGGAATGTAGACCTCGCTGAGGCCCACCGGCAATTGCATCGGGTTGTCGGCGACGGGGTTGTGGACGGTCAGCGGCGCGGCCCGGCTGATGGTGATGTCGAGCCGGTCCGTGGTGATCGGCTCGAAGCGGGCCAGGCCGTTCTCGTCGACGCCGGCCGTCACGGCGCCGTTCGGGGTGCTGATCAGTATCTGCTCGGGCCGGGTGGAGAGTCCGCCCGCGGCCGCGAGGACGATCTCGTCGATGGTCTTCCGGCCGGGCCAGCGCAGATGAATGACCGGCCGGTCGCCGGCGATCCATGCGGTGGTCAGGTCCTCGTCGACGAGATTGCGCGGGCTGAGGCCGTTCCCGAGCCGGCTGGTCGAGTCGGCGGTCGCCGTGATCCGCCGCCCCTGCCGCGGATCGGCACCGGTGACCAGCCGGTCCAACGCCTCGCCCGGCACCGGCAGCGCCTTGGCCGTGACGGCGAAGTCTCCGCCCCGGCCGACGCCGAACCGGCGGTGCAGTCCCTCTTCGGCCGAGACCGGCGAGAGGCCGCCCGGGTCGCTGCCGCGATGGAGCGAGAAGACCTCGGCCCGGGCCTCGTTGTCGTGCGCGTCGGTGGGAAGCCGGAGCAGCCGGGTCACCTGGACGCCGGGGACGGCGACCTCGCTGAAGCCCGCGCCGCCCAGTCCGGCCTTGGGGGACTGGGCCGCCAGGACGGTGATCTTCAGCCACTTGGCCTGCCCCGCCGGCGCCTTGACCGGCTGCGGGCTTCCGTTCGGTGCCAGCGGGCTGTCCTCGAAGCCCTGGTCGGTCTCGACCCGTACGAGTGTGGGGGCGGCCCGCATTCCGTCGCCGGGCAGCGGGGTGAGCTGAAGCGAGGCGGGGATGCCGGTGGGCGAGGAGAAGCCGATACGGAGCCACTGGCCTGCGGCGTTTCCCGCACTGCCCTCGGCCCACGCGGTCTGGGGGTTGCCGTCGAAGGCGTTCACCGGGTCGTACTGCGGCAGATGGAACAGCCAGTTGCCGCTGCTGGAGGCGGTCACCGAGGCGGCGCCCCGCAGGACGGCCGTCGTCTGATGCCCGGTGCCCTTCGTCGGCAGGATCTGCCGCGGTTGCCGGCCCGGGTCCTGCAGGCTCCCGCTGGGGTTCCGTTCGTCCTCGGTGTAGGTGTACGAGGTGTTGCTGTTGACCAGTCCGAAGCGGGTGTCGGCGCGGCGCAGCCCGTCCGCGACGTACTGCGCGGCAGGCGTGCCGAGCCCGGGGTGATTGTCCCCGGTGAGCACGGTGGGCCTGCTCCGCAGGCGCGGATCGGCGGACAGTTGCAGCAGCGTTTCGGGGCCGCCGCTGACCACGGCGGTGTCGGCGACCGCCTGCAGGCCGACCTGTCCTGGCCGCCGGGTGTTGCCGGCGGGCTCATAGATCTCGACGGCCTGCATCCGCGGGAAGATGCCCTGGACCTGCAACGGTGTGCCGCTGGGGATCCGGCCGCCGGTGAGTACCGGGTTGAATCCGGTGACCCTCCGGTAGCCGGAGGCTTCCAGGGTGCGCTTCACAGTGATCGGCGGGACGTATCCGATCTGGTCCGGGTCGAGGTCGTTGCGCACGACGACGAAGTAGAGGCCGGCGCGTGACAAGTAGTCGCGCAGGCCCGGCACTTCACTGCCGCTCATGAGTGCCTGCTCCACCGCGTCCATGGCACGCCGGGATCCGGGCGTACCGAAGGGCACGAAGTCGCGCTGCGCCCAGCGGGTGTCGGCGAGTACGTCGAAGGGCTGGTCGATGGGCGAGCCCCAGGTGTAGAGGCCGTGGGCGGTGGCGGGGACGACGAGAGCGCGGCTGTCGGGGGAGTTCTTCGCCAGCCAGTCGGCGGCCTTCGTCCACTGGCCGGGCAGCTCCTTGAAGGCGCCCGGCTGCAGGACCGTCCCGTTCACATACGGCCAGGCCAGGCCCGGCAGGACCAGGAGCGCGGCGATGAGGGGGGCGTGGCGCCGGGCGGGGAACGGCCGGGCCCCGTGGCTCTCGCTTGCCGTCGCCACCAGGTGCATCAGCCCGAAGGCGAGGGCGAGAGCGAGCCCGGGTTGGAACTTGTAGATACTCCGGAAGGGCCGCAGCGGCCCGTTCAGCCAGTCCCGAACCGTGTCGTGGAAGGGGGCGCCGAGGGAACCGGCGTATCCGGCCAGGGCGATCAGGACGACAGCCAGCACGGTGAGCAGCAGCCAGCGGCGCTCGGGCAGATCGCGCCGGGCCAGGCCCGCGAGCCCCAGCGCGGCGGCGAGCGCCGAGCAGAGGATGGTGATCGTCGCGGTCGCCACGGTCCAGCCGGCGGGCAGCCAGGCTTCGCCGAAGTGGAGGTAGGCGACCCAGTTGCCGGCGCCGCGCAGCAGTTCGGTCGCCGACATCGTGCCGGTGGTGGTGTCGGCCTGTTCGACGTACGGCATGAAGTCGTCGCCGTAGACGCCGAGCAGCAGCAGTGGGACCACCCACCAGGCGGTGGCGAGCACCACACCGGGAACCCACCAGGCGATCAGGGCGCGCTTGCGAGGACCTGCCGGGCGGCTGAGCAGATAGAGCCCCACGGGCAGCAGCGCGGCGAGTGTCGATGCCGCGTTGACTCCGCCCATGAAGGGGATGAGCAACGCGGACGTGGCCGCGGCCACCCGTGGGGTGCGGGTCCCGGTGAGCGGCAGCAGTACCCACGGGAACAGCGCGCCGGGGAGCGCGGCCGCCGATGTGGAGCCGACGACGATGGTGTAGGTGGGCCACAGTGCGTAGCCGACGGCGCCCAGCAGCCGGGTCCGTGCGCTGCCGATGACCAGGCGCTCGGCGAGCCGCAGTGCGCCCCAGAACGCGGTGGCCACGATCAGCGAGAGCCACAGCCGCTCGGCCAGCCACACCGGGATGTGCGCGAGGTCGGTGAGTGCGTAGTACGGGAGGGTCGGGAAGGCGTATCCCGCGTACTGGTTGGCGAGCCCGCCGAATCCGGCGCGGCTCTGCCACAGCTCCCCGAGGTCGCCGATGAACCTCCATGGGTCGGCGACCACTCCGAGCTTGGTCTCGAACGTCATCCTGCCCGGTGACACGGAGAGGAACGCGACAAGGACCGCAGCCCAGAAGGCCAGCAGCCACGATCTGCGGCGCGGCCCGTCGCCCGGCGGCGGGGGCGGCACGGTGGGCCGGGGCCGGCCGGGCCGGCTCGGGGGGAGGGTCAACGTCGTCTCAGCCACGGGTGGCTCGCAGTGGGCTGTCCATCGCTGCTGCCGTTTCTGTTCGGCGCCGGAGGATGAGGAGGAGGTTCCAGGTGGCGATCTCGCGCAGGCCCGGGACGCGGGTGACGGCCTGCGCGAGGAACGGCCAGTACCGCGAGCGGGCAGTGACGAGGGACACGTCCTCGCGGGCACGTACCTGACGCAGGGTCGGACCGATATGGATCGCGAACAGGTTCTCGCCGAGGGCGTGCTTGGCGGGGCGCCCGGTCCGTCTCAGGTACCGGGCGCGGGCGCGGTCCGCGCCCAGGTAGTGCCAGGGTGCCCACTCGTGACCGCCCCAGGGGGAGAGCCAGTTGGTGAACGAGACGTAGATCAGCCCGCCCCGCCGGGTGACGCGGATCAGTTCGCTGAGGAAGGTCTGCGGGTCGGCGACATGTTCCAGCACATTGGAGGAGAAGCAGATGTCGGCGACGCCGTCGGCCAGGGGCAGCAGATAGCCGTCGGCGACCACCGAGCCCGCGGGGAGGATGCCCCGCGCGCCCAGTTCCCGCAGGTCGGGCTCGAAGAGAAAGCTCTGTGCTCCGCGCCGCCGGAACTCCTCGGTGAAGTGGCCGCGTCCGCCGCCCACATCCACCACCAGCCGGTCGCGCAGGGGCATCTGCCGCTCGAGCTGGTCGGCCGCGTCATGGGCGAGCAGGGTGTAACACCGGTCCGGATCGGACTGCTCGCCCATGAACGCCCGGAAGAGAGTGAGGGACCTGCGGATGGAGGGGTCCTTCACGGCCGGTCCATCCGCCGTGGCGCGGCCTCCGCGGCCGCCGCCCGGAACTGCCGGACCGTGGCGCCCCAGCGGAAGTGCGCCGCCCGCTGCCCGGCCGCCCGGCCGAGCGCCTCGCGCCGCTCGGGGCTGAGCGCCAGCGTGCACCAGGCCGCGGCGAACGAACTCTCGCCGCGGGCCAGCACACCGGTGACGCCGTCGTCGATCGAGTCTCTGAGTCCGGGCACGTCGAAGCCGATGGCGGGCGTGGACCGGGCCGCCGCCTCGGTCACCACCAGCCCCCATCCCTCGACGAGCGAGGGATGCAGCAACACCCAGGCCGCGCACAGCAGCCGGTGCTTCTCGGCCTCCGAGACCCGGCCGGTGAAGGTCACGCCGGGCCCGGCGAGAGCCTCGAGCCGGGCGCGTTCCGGCCCGTCACCGACGATGACGAGTCGGCCTGCGGTGACCGGTCTGACCCTCTCCCACAGACGCAGCAACAGCTCGATCCGCTTGTACTCGACGAGGCGTCCCACGGCGAGGAACAGCGGCTCCGCCGATTTGGGGGCGAGCGGGCCCGGATCCTCGACACCGTTGTGGACGAGCCGGATCCGCTCGCGCGGGACACCGAGGCCCTGGAGCGCGTCGGCCGTGGAAGGTGAGACGGCGACCAGCAGGTTGCCGCTGTGGGCGCGAGTCAGTGCCCAGCGCTCGAGCCGTCGGCCGAGCCGAGCGGCGGGGCCGGGGAAACGCTCGGTCCAGATGTCGGTGTGCACATGGTTGACCAGGCAGAGCGTAGGCCCGCGGTGCCACAGCGGGGCGAGGTACGGCATGCCGTTGCACACCTCGACGAACAGGTCGCAGTCACCGACCTGCCGTTCGAAGGCGCGGCGGGCGCGCAGGAAGTGTCCGGCGTCCCCGCCGGCCGAGACCACGCGGTAGTCGCGGAAGGCGGCGGGACCGCCGCACAGGAGCGTGACCTGGTGGCCGTGGGCGGTGAGCCCGTCGGCGATACGGTCGATCAGCAGTTCGGAGCCGCCGGCGGCCGGGTTGCCGAGGTCGCGGCGGGCGAGGAAGACGATCCGGCGCGGATGCGGAGGAGGGCCGGAAGAAGGTTCGTGCTCCGGAGACTTCGGCCGGTGGTGGGGTAGTGGCGCGCGCAACATGGGGGGTACGTGCTGGGGCATTCGAGCTCCAACTCGCCTTGAGGTGCGGGACGGTGGGGGGCGTTGGGGGCACGAGCGGCCTGGGGCGGGGTGGGGTGGGGTTGGTAGTGTCCGCCCGGCTGTTCGATGCCGCTACTCACGGCGGTGACAAATTTGGCCTGCTGTTGAGCTGACACCGCGTCACATTGTGCGCATTGCTAGGGATTCGGGCGTACCCTGCCGCGCACGACGAGTACGACCCCGGCGGCTGCCAGCACGAGCCCGGCCGCTCCTGCGCCAATCGGCGCGATGTCACCCAGCGCCCGCAGTCTGCCGCTGTCCGACTTCGCCAGCGCCACCATCTCGCGCTGGGTGTCCTGGGTGAACTCCAGCCCCGCGCTGTCCAGCAGAACCACCTTCGCCTCGTCGGCACCGGGGGCGCGCAGTGTCTTGCGGGGAGCGATCCTCGCGTTCATGATGCGGCCGGTCCGCCGGTCGACGACGAGCTCGATGCCCTTGTTGGCGTACCACTCCTCGGCATGGACCTGGCTCTGCTTCGGCAGGCCGACCAGCCGCCCCGGTACCTGGCGGGTGCCGGTCCGGGTGTCGTTCACGGATCCGGTGAACCGATAACCCTCGTAGCCCGCGACCTTCCTGGTGCCCTTGAACTCCAGCCGCACGGTGGCTCCGAGCGTGTTGTCCCACCAGAGGTAACCGCGCTTCTGCACGTCGAAGGGGAACTTGAGGTAGGCCTCGCCCTGATACTCCGGCGTCTCCCCGCAGCAGTGCACCGGAGCGTTGGTCCTGCGGTCGGTCACCCAGCGCTCCAGCGTCCACTGGTAGGACCTGCGCGGGTCGCGGAAGGCCAGCGTGTCCGGCGTGTCGATGGCTGTGGACACGTCCCACACCGCCCGCCCGCTGCGCTCGCTCGCGGCGACATCGCCCAGCACCCGCCGGGTGATGGTGATCGGTTTGTCCCGGACGGGTCTGACGTTGGTGGTGTCGAAATACTCGCCGGTGCCGGTGAACACCGTGGTGACATCGACATCGGTCGGGGTGCGTTCGGCGCGTGGTTCCACGTAGCGGGCGAGCATCGGAGCCAGTACGAGCAGAAAGACGCCGACACCCAACAGGACCAGCGACAACGGCGAAGCGGTACGACGCATGGGGGGCACTCCCGGGCCGATGGTGGATTCAGGACGGTGCGCGTCTGTACGGGCCGGGACCGTAAGCGCCCTCTTGACGGAGTGTCAATGCCCCTCACAGACTGGGCAATCGCCGAGCCGGGGCCGTGGGGCGGGGTGCCTTCCGACCGAAAGGCTCGCTGGACCATGCACAGACTCACCGCTGCCGTGCTGACCGCCATGGCCGCCGCCGTCCTCGCCGTGGGGGCTGCCTTCGGCATCGTTGCCGCTCTGAATGTCACGCCCGAGCAGCCCAATGTGCCCCTCGTCTCGTTCGAGACGGGTCGGCCGACAGCGTCCCCGCAGCCGTAGCCGACCAGCAGCGAGGGAGGAAGCCATGCCCGTGCGCACGGCCTGGCGGGAAGTACCCCGCCTGCGGGCACGTAGATTCGCAGCCCTGGCCATGGCCGAGGTGCCCGCACTCGCCCAGGTCATCCTGGTCGAGATCCGCAAGGAGTTCCCCGGCCTGCCGCTCGTCGTCGACGACTCGGGCGAGCCCATGGCGCTGATCGGCATCCGCAGGGCGTTGGAGGACTTCGTGGACCACCTCGTGGTGGAGGAGGACCGGCCGCACGGGCGTCAGCTGGAGGTCTTCCAGGAGTTCGGCCGCGGCGAAGTGCTGCACGGCCGCAGCCTGGACTCGCTCCAGGCCATCTACCGGCTCGGCGTGCGGCTCGCGTGGCGTCGCCTCGCCGAGATCGGTCAGCAGGTAGAGATCCCGCCGCCGGCCATGTACGAGCTGGTGGAGTCGGGATTCGAGTATCTCGACGGGCTCGTCGCACAGTCCGTACGCGGCTACGTCGAGGCCGCCGCCCGCGAGGCCGGTGAACGGCTCCGGCTGCAGCAGCGGTTGATCAGCCTGCTGCTCAGTGAGCACCGCACGAAGCCCGCCGACGCCCTCGCCGAGCATGCCGAGCGCATCGGCTGGCCGCTGCCCGAACAGGTCGCCGTCGGAGTACTGCTGCGACCGGCCCCGGAGTCCGTCGCCCCGGCCGTGGGTCAGGATGTGCTGCTGGACATGGAGTACGAGCAGCCGCGCATGGTCGTCCCCGAGCCGGACGCGGCAGGCCGGCCGGAACTCCTGGAGCGCGCGATGACGGGCTGGTCCGGCGCGATGGGACCGCCGGTTCCGCTCGCCGATGCGGCCAAATCGCTGCACTGGGCCTGCGCCGCCGTACGCCTGATGGAACGCGGGCTGCTCCCGGCCGGCCAGGTCCTGCAGTGCACGGAGCACACCGAGGCGCTGGTCCTGCTGCCGCCCGAGGAACTGATCGAGGACCTGGCCCGTCGCTGCCTGGCGCCGCTCGACCAGTGCGCCCCGGCGCACAGCCGACGACTGGTCGAGACGCTGCTCGCCTGGCTGGAAACACGTGGCGGCGCCCCCGAGGTCGCGGCACGACTCGGCGTCCATCCGCAGACCGTGCGCTACCGATTACGCCAGATCCGCGCACTGCTGGGCGACGAGGTGGACGATCCGGACCGGCGCTTCAAGCTGGAGCTGGTGTTACGCGCCCGCCGCCTGCGCGATGAGGGGGTGGCCCGTTACGCGGGTGAGCCCCTGCCGGGCGGCGGAGGGTGACGTGGAGCAGGAGTTGCGGGTGCATACGAGCGGTCGTGGACTGCACTCAGCGCTACGGGATTGTCGGAGCCGCCGGGGCCGGTCCCAGGGTTGTCGTGCCGGGGGCTGCCCGGTGGCCCAGTCCCGTCCGGTACGCGTCCAGGGCGGCTTCGGTGCGGCCGCTGCGGCGCAGTAGGTCGCCCAGCAGACGGCACAGGTCGGCCAGGTCACCGCTGGCCCCGCTGCGCTCCAGCAGAGCCAGCGCCAGGACGTAGTGCTCCTCGGCGGCCTCGGCCTCCCCCCGCTCCTCGGCGATCAGCCCGAGCAGCCGGTGCGCGCCGCCCGCGTGCACCGCGCCGTGCTGGTCGCCGAGTTCCAGTAGCGCCGAGAGCAGGCCGGCCGCCTCGTCGTGTCGCCCGAGCCGCCGCAGTACATCGGCCAGCTCCACCTCCACCTGGGCGGTGTAGAGCACGGCACGCCTGGCGGCCAGCATGTCCCGGGCGGTGCGCAACTCCTTCTCGGCCACGTCGAGTTCGCCGTTCTGAGCCTGGACGTAGCCGCGCATCCAGTGGCAGTGCGCGAGATCGGTCCCCAGCCTCAGCTGCCGGTAGATCGTCTGGGCCTTGGCGAGCGAGGCGTCGGCGTCGGCCGTGCGTCCTTCGGCGAGGAACGTACGGGCCACCTGCCGGTGCATGCTCGCCACCAGTGCCGGGTCGTTGACCTGCGGCGCCAGGGCCAGGGCGAGTTCGGCGGCGTGTGCGGCGCGGGCGTGGGCGCCCATGTCGATGTATGGGCCGATGACAGCGGCGTACAGCAGTACCAGCGCCTCGGGGTCGGCCAGTCCGCTTGCGCCCAGCTCGGCGATGGTGGACTCGAGGAGATAGCAGGCGTAGCGCAGCTCCCCGGCCAGGAGGTGCGCGATGGCGCGGCCCCGGATCGCGCGGGCGCGGCGGGGCAGCGGTTCACCGGCCAGGAGCCGCTCCGCCGCCTCGAAGTGACGTCCTGCGTTGGCCAGTTCACCCGTTTCCAGCGCGCAGTCGCCGAGTCCGAGCAGCGCCTCGGCCTGCTCGGGAGCGAGGTCGAGGTGTTCCGCGTCGGTGAGGAGACGCCGGTAGCTGACGGCGGCCTCGTCGGCGGAGCCGGTGGCGAGCTGCTGCTGGGCGTCGGTGAGGGCGAGCCGCAGCTCGGTGGCCAGATGCGCGGGGCGTCCGGTGGCCAGCTCCTCGAACGACGTGCCGAGCCGCTCCGCGAGGAAGCGCAGCGCGGTCTCTGAGGGCCGGACCTTGCCGGACTCCAGTGTCGAGACGTACGCGGGAGTGTATGAGGGTTCGGCCAACTGCCGCTGTGTCAGGCCGCGTTGGTTACGCAGTCGCTGCACCCGGCGGCCGATTTCGGCCGGTTCGTCCATGAGGACCCCCTGGTTCTCGAACTCCCCAGTATTCAGGGGCAGTAGGGATTGCGCACGTCCTGTACCTCCGCCTAGTTTAAGCATCTCGTTCATTGCATTTACTCAGCTGCTTAACTTCCGCATCAGGGGAGGATTTCATGCGTTCAGCACGGCGCAGAGTTATGGCGGCGGTCGGCGTGGCCGCGGCCCTCGCGGCCGTACTGGCCGCCGCACCCGGCAGCGCGGCAGCGGATCCGGCGCCGCCCGGCAGGGCCGGGGTGGAGGTCGAGATACCCGGGCCGGAAGACGGCACAGCCGCCGGATCCGGCCACACGCGCGTACCTGCCGACGGCCGGAGCCGGCCCGCGCCCCGGCTCTCGGCGGCCGAGGAAGCCGCCGACGGCGAGGTCACCAAGCTGGTGGACAACGGCTCCACCGCCGACCGGCTGGACATCGTCGTCGTCGGGGACGGCTATACCGCCGCAGAGCTGGGCCAGTTCCACACCGACGCCAAGGAGAAATGGGCCGAGGTCGCGGCGGTCGAGCCGTACACGACGTACCAGGGTCTCTTCAATGTCTGGGCGGTCGACGCCGTGTCGAACCAGTCCGGCGTCTCGGGTGACCCAACTCCGTCCGTCGTCCGGGACACCGCCCTGGGTTCGTATTTCTGGTGCGACGACATCGAGCGACTGCTGTGCATCGACCAGGACAAGGTCGACGGGTACGTGGCGAAAGCGCCCGAGGCCGACTTGGTGCTCGTTCTCGCCAACAGCGCCAAGTACGGTGGCGCGGGCTACAACGAGCCGAGCGCGACCCTCGGCTACGAGGGCATCTCGACCGCCTCGGCGGGCAACGAGAAGTCCGGCCAGGTCGCCATCCACGAGACCGGCCACTCGCTGGGCAAGCTCGCCGACGAGTACTCCTACGCCGGCTACCCGGGCTACGAGGAGTACACGGGCCCCGAGCCCGACGAAGCCAATATCTCCACACTGGCCGCCGGGGACATGGCAGGGCAGCGCGCCAAGTGGCACCGCTGGCTCGGCGAGGAGTCGCCCGACGGCGGCACGGTCGGCACATACGAGGGCGGGGGCTACTTCGTCACGGGGCTGTACCGGCCCACCGACGACTCCCTGATGCGTTCTCTCGGCAAGCCCTTCAACCTGCCCGGTGTGGAGGCGATGATCGCCGGCTTCTACCGCCATGCGCGGATCGTCACCGCGGTCACCCCCACCGATCGCACCCTCCGGCTGGGAGACACCGCGAAGGCCGCCGTACCCCGGCTGACGGGAGCGGACGGGCGTCAGCTCAGGATCCGCTGGTATCTGGACGGCAGGGAGTTGAAGCCCTTCGCGGGCCGTACTCAGGTGCGGGTGTCGGACCTGGCCCTAAGGCTGCTCGACCTGCGCACGCACAAGTTGTCGATCACCGCCGAGGACCGTACGCCTTCGGCGCGAGACCCGAAAATCGCCGGAACGCTGAAAACCACCACCAGCTGGAAGATCCGGCTCTGACGCCACCCGGCCCAGCGGTCCGACGCGGACTCCCGGGCAGCGGTTGCCGGAACCGCTGCCCGGGAGCCGCGTTGTCCCGGCCGTGAGGGGAAGTGCTCGGTGTGAGCCGCCGCCGTTCATGGCAGTACGCGTACGGGCCCCGCGTCACGCGTGACCGTCGCCGGTGGCGGACCGCGTCGAGTCACCGGTCGTAGAGGTGCGGCGGGCCTCCCCGAAATCCCACAGACAAACAGCCGACCGGTCGCCCCCGGCCGACCTCACCCGAACATTCACATCGGAGAAAAACGCCGTCAGAAACGGCCGCCGGTCTGCCCAGCGCTCCGCGAACCAGTCACCGAGATCCTCGCGGAGCAGCAGCTCCGCCATGGGCGCGCTGCACACCGCCAGCAGGTCACCCGGCCGGGTCTCGAACCGGGCCCAGCGCAGCTCCGGCGCGGCGGTGGGCAGCCGCGCCTCCCGGGCACCGGTGAAAACCTCGCCCCAGGCGCCTTCTCGCAGCCGCAGTACGGAGCAGTCGCCGACACCGAAAGCCACATGCTCACGCAGCTGATGATCGCCCAGGCGGGACAGCAGTCCGGTGAGCGCGACCTCGACCGCTGCGTCCCCGGCCCCGCCGGTGCCGCCGATACCGGAGCTCGCACCGCCCGTCTCGTTGCGCGCCACCAGACGCACCGAGCGAGCCACACCCTGGAGGGCGGTGCGCAGCAGGCCCCCCAGCTCGCTGTCATCGCCCGGGACATGCGTGGTGGCGTAGGCACCCTGATACAGCTCGGCGCCGAGCCGCTCGCCGTAGTGGCCGAGCTGCGCGGCGAGGCTCCGGCAGGCCCGCTCCGCGGCCGAGCGCGACCACAGCCCGCGCGGGGCACCCGCGGCCACCACGCTGAGCAGTGTCGGAGAGGGAATCTCCTCCACCAGCCCCAGCAGGATCGCGTCCCGCCGGTGCTCACCGTCGTCGCGCTGCCGGTCGCCCCGAACGGAGGCCGCCCGGATGATCAGCGGACCGAGGTCTGCACCGTCGACGGTGCTGTCGGCCGCGGAATCCCTGCCCAGCGGCAGTCGGCTCGGTACGGCGGGGGAGAGCGCCGGCCCGCCGGGCGGGTAGGGGGCCTCGGCCGCCTCCCGCGTGCGGTTCCGGGCAGCGGCGGCCGCCAGCGCCTCGGCGAGCCGGGCAGCCACTCCCAGCTCGACCTTCGCTTCGAAGGCGGCGGTCAGTCGCGCCTCCACATCTGCCTCCAGCGCGGCAGCCAGTCGCACCTCCACCGCCGCCGCGACGGCAGCCTCCACGCCGCCCTCCACCTCGGCGAGCCGCGACCGCAGAACACCGTTGTCCGCGAGTGCCTGCTCCCGCTCTCCACGGAGCCGTGTGAGCTGGACCTCGTACGCCCCGCGGGTCCGCTCCAGTTCCGCCGCGACCAGCTCCCTCGGTGGCACCAGTGCCGGTGTTACGTCGCGGCGCGATCCGCGGCGGACCCGTGCGGCCAGTACGCCGCACAGGGCGAGGGACACGAACAGCAGGGCGAGCAACGCGACCAGACCGAGCGGTTCAATCTCCACGCGGCCGACCTCCGTTCGTGGCCAGCCGCCGCACGGCTCGCTCCGCGAGCGCGGACGCGGCGAAGGCTTCGAGACGGTCCCAGAGTTCGCGTCCGTCGCGTTCCCGGAGCGATTCCGGTTCCAGGAGTGATTCCCTGGGCGGAGGCGACTTCGCAGGGCCGGCCGTGGACCGCTCATGACGGTCCGTCAAGTCGAGGCAGCCGAGCCGGATGTCCCGGCACGCGGCCCGCAGCCGCTGCACGGTCAGGCCGGGAACCTGGCGAGGGGCCTCGCCGATCAGCGGGCGCAGGACGAATTCGCTCAGCGCCGCCAGACCTGAGGCAGCCCAGTCGGCCTCCGCCTGCCGCACGGCGTACCCGGGCCGCCGAACCGTCCCGTCGAGCAGCCGCGCCGCCAGTCCGGCCTCCGGCAAGGCCACTGCGTACACCGGCAACCCTTCGGTCGCGGGCCCCACGGTCCGGCCGCCGCGACCGCGCAACCAGCTGCCCAGATCCGCCATTCCATGCCTCCCGCGCAACCCGGCCACGGTCGCCACCAGCACGACCGGTGGCGCGTGCGGCGCCCGCCGGACCTGGTCCAGCAGTCCCCCGAGCACTCCGACCGCCGACGAGGGCTTCGCGTCCGCACCGAGCTCGTCGGCCGGCAACACGGCGAGAACGAGGTGCGCGGCGTGCAGTACTTCCAGGGCCTGTCGGCGCAGCGCGCGCCCGGTCGCGGGTCCGGCCCCTGTCCGGCGCTACGACAGGTAGATCGACGACCTCTGTGCACAGGCTGTCCCGGCCCCTTTCGCCCGGAGTCGGCCAGGGCAGGAGAGAGGCGCGGAACGGCGCGCGGATCACCGCCGGTGCGGACAGCGCCGATGCCACGGCGGCATCCAGGACCGCCGATACGGGACCGGCCGCGGTGAGGTCCTGGCAGCGGCGCCAGGTACGCGCGACCGCTTCGGTGCCCGCGCAGCCCGGGCGGAAGAAGGGGCCGGCGGCGGCCTCGGACGCACGGACGCGGAGCCAGGCCGCCGTGCCGGGCGAGGCGCGCAGTGCCTCGCCCAGCAGCTGCGGCCGAGAGGCCAGCAGCCGGGCCAGACGGTCGAGCGCCGCCGACTGGGCGGGCGCCAACCGGAGTTCGGGGCGGTCGACGGCGGTGTGGAGCACGGAGACCGGAAGGAGGTCCGTGTCGAAGGGCGGATCGGCGATGCGCAGCCCCGCCAGCAGCGGAACCAGCCCGGGGCCGGGGCCGGTACGGGGCACCACCACCCGGAGCGGAACCCGCCTCGCGTCACCGTCCTGTGCACCGAGCATCGCCACATCGGCCGCGAGCTGTGGGGACAGTCCGGCGGCACGTCCCACCCCGGACGCGGCGAGCACGGCGCTCGCGCGCACCCACCATGGGCCGCTCCACGTGTGGCGATGGGTCCCCGCCGTTCCCGCCATGTCACAGCCCGCCGGGGTTCGGCGGGTCGGGGCGCCAGACCACCCTGCCCGGGAACTCCGTCCCCTGTCCGCCGCGTCGGCGCAGTGGGGTCTGGAGCACCCAGTGCATCAACTGCTCGTCCCGCGTCCTGTCGCCCCCCACATTGTTCCTGGTGAACGCGCCGAGCTCGGACTCGTGCCAGGTGCGGGTGTCGTCGAAGACCAACTCATGGCCCGCCTTCTCGGCCAGCGGCTTGAGGATGCACGACACTTCCCTGCGCCACCACCACCACCAGCTGTCCGGGGCGGCCGCCGGTTCGTGGTGCAGTCCGCCCAGTAGGAGGTCGAGTTGCAGGGCGGGGCCCAACTGTGTCGAGGGGGTCCAGTCGGCCCCTCCACTCAGTGCGTTGGCAGCGGTCTTCAAGCTGCTCACCAGCACGTTCCGGTACCGGTTCTGCTTTTCGTGCCACAGAGCGGCAGGAGCGCCGTCCGGGTCGAGGACAGCTCGCAGCTCCGGGTCGAGCTCCACCAGCCGGAGCGCCTGCGCTGCCCGCGCGGCCCAGTGGAGCCGCGGGTCGTGGAAGTCGCCGGCCCCGGCGTCCCCGATGCCGAGCCCGTCGCGGACGTCCGGGGGCGCCTGGGCGGCGGCCCTTCTCAGCGCCCTCTCGGTGGTGAAGGCGCGCGGCAGGACAACTCCGTTGTGCAGAGCGCCGAGCGCGGGAACGGGGTGGTCGTCCGGCGCGCCCGACGACGCGGCGCTGTCGATGCCGAGGGACTCGCGTGCGGCCCTGGCCAACTTGTCCCGCCAGGTGGCGACGTCTTTCTTGGGTAGGCGCAGCAGGGCGATGTGCAGTGACTCCCAGGACCCGGCTATGTCCTTCCCGGTGACGGGCCCGGGCGGACGGCGCCGCCAACTGCCGACGTACATGCCGTGGGCCGTGTGCAGTTCATCGCCCAACTCGACCAGGCGGGCGGCACATTGGGCCTCGCGGTCGAATTCAGGATCGGGATCGTGCCGCGTTGCGGTCATGTCCTGGGACTCGGCCCCGGTACCCGTGTCCGTACCGTCCTCGCCCGTCCGCCGGGCCGCCCCGGTGCGGTTGTCCGCCTCGTCGGCCGGCTCGGGTCCGCCCGTGGCCGGCGCCCTTCCGGCGGCCCGGATCGCGAGACCGAGGGCCTTGTAGGCGTCCAGTACGCGGGAGACCACCTCGTCGGAGTCGCCGTCGTACCGTTCGTGATCCGGCGTCATCTCCTCCTTCAGCGTCTCCGCGCATCGGCGCAGAGCGTCCAGCAATGCGTCGCGGCTCTCCGAGGGGCCCGCTCTGAAGATGTCGGCCACGGCGTCGGCGAACATGTCCCAGTGGTCGGTGGCCGTGCTGGTGGCGGGCATCAGTGGCTCCCGTTCGTGGGGTCCCAGTGCTTGTTGAAGTTGCTGACACCGCGGTTCATCGGCCGGTGCAGTACCCGGCCGGGACGCTGCTCGACCTGCCGCAGTGTCTCCGCGGGCAGATAGGGGACGGCACCCCGGTGCACGCGGAGCCGGCCGTGGGCGTCCAACGTCGCCGAGTGCTCGCCCTGGCCCGGGGCCGGGAGCCGGCCAAGGTACTCGGGTTCGCCGCTGCCGTCGCGCAGCAGATAGAAGTGGTAGTTGCCCCGGACCGGCAGCGCGTCGAGCCCCGCCACCCGTCCCGGAACCGGTGGCTCCTCGGAATCGGTGGTGTCGTGGAAGAGCTCGCCCAGATACGTCTCACCAGCGCCCGTACCCGAACGTGTTCCTGCACCCGGACCGGCGGCCCGCGGATCCGGAAACACCTCGACCAGGTCCGGTGCGCCCGCGTCCGGCGCGCCCAGCGATACGCAGATGCTGCCGGGCAGTGACCACTGGCCGAGCGAGGCATTGAAGGCCAGACCCGGCAGTGCGTCGTTCAGTTCCAGGGGCTGACCGGTGACCAGCAGATGCGGTGTGCCGTTGCAGAGCAGAATGTAGGAGAACAGCCGGTGGTCCATCTCCAGCTGGTAGTTGACGCCGTTGCCGTCCATGCTCCGCCAGACCTCACCCAGCGGCTCCTTCATCGACTCCGCGTCGGCGGCCAGGAACAGATTGAAACTGCCCCACTGGATCGAGTCCTTCGACGAGACGGCCCGGTACAGCAGTACCAGGTCGCTCAGTGGCTGCCAGTCCGTACGGACACCTCTGGTGCCCCGCGCGTCCAGCTCGATGAAGGGAGTACCGGCGCGGAGCACCGGAAGCACCCTGGCCTCGCCGGTCACCGGGCCGAAATCGCTTGGCAGCGCGGAGAAGAGCCCCTGGGTCCTGATGTCGAGATCGCTCAGCCGGATCACCGCGTCCGTGGCCCGCAGCCGAGTCCGCTGTCCGCCCAGCACGCCCGCGAGGGCATGGGTGGAATGGGCCCAGGCCGCGCCGAGCGAGGTCGCCTGTTTGGCGATGAAGCCCTTCTCGACCGCGAGGGCGGTGGGGTTCCAGCCCAGCCGCACCTGGGAGTCGGCGTCGACCTTGGTGAGTACGTCGATGACGTTCTCCCGCACCTGCGCCAGCGCGCTGCTGCGGCCGGAGAGCACCACCTGGTCGAGGGCAGGGACCGGATGCGGATCCAGGCCCTTGGCGACGCGTTTCGCGTTCTCCTCGTGGATCCGGGTGAAGACCGTGCGTACGAGGTCGCCGCCCATCTCCGCGGCCCGGCTCAGTACCGGCTGCAGCAGCTTTCGGAAGTCGGCGGGGTCGAGCCTGACCTCCTTCGCCTGGCCGAGCCCGTGCGAGCAGGCGTCGAGAATCGCCTGGACATGATCGGTCCTGATCGTCCCGGCGGCCGCTGAGCCCCCGCCCCCGCTGCCGTCCGCACCTTTGCCCAGCTCGCGTTTCTGCAGCTCGGCCTGTTGCCAGAGGAGAGTGAAACGGCGCCGTCGCCGGTCGCGCTCCGCCTCGTCGCGGACATTGTCCCAGCGCGTCGGAAGGTACTCGTCGAGTGTGCGGTGGACGTCCGGGGCGACGATGACGTTCAGCATCTCGGCGGCCTGGTCGGCGATCCGGGTGGCGAGGGTACGGGTGACGGATTCACCGTTCGCGCCGATACCGGTTGCCGCGCCGGGGCTGCTGCCACCGGAGCGCAACTGGTCCACGAGACAGGCCTTGATCCAGTAGAAGACCTGAAGAGTCAGCAGATCGCCGCCGAGCTGCCCGTGCCCGGTCGAGCCCAGCAGCTGCGGTTCGAGCCGGTAGTCGCGGCCGGAGACGAACTCCTCCTCCTTCGTCAGCTCCGGTGTCTGGTCCACCATGGCCAGCCGCAGCAGCGCGATGTCCGTCGTGCCGCCGCCGATGTCGATGGCCAGCAGAATGCGATGCCAGGTCGGCGGGTCGTCGCTGACGTGCCGCGACCGGGAACGCAGCGCCTCCAGACCGAGGTTCTGGTTGTCGGACAGCTCCCGCATCACGAAGAAGAGACTGGCGGCCAGCCCCTCGTCGTAGTCCATCACCACCTGCGGGATGCCGAGTCCGGTGCGTACGAGCGTCTCCAGCCGGAGCTTGATCTCCGGCAGGATGCTCGTCGGATAGGTGATGACGGCGGTGCGCAGCCGTGGCTCCGACCGGTCCCCCTCACGGCGGGTGAGTTCCTCCGCCCGTTCCACCAGCCGCAGATACATGTGCTGGGCAAGATGGACGGCGCTCATGTCGGTGCCGCCGACAGGGCGCGGCGGATGCTCCAGGAGGGCGCGCTTGATACCGGTGATGGCGTCGTCGGAGTTCTCCCCGCACAGTTTGAAACTCCGGTCCTGCGGCAGCGGAGCGACGCCGGGCTCGGCCTCGGCCGGCTTCGACAGTTCGACCAGGGCGCTCGCCGGGGCATGGGTGCGTTTGCCGGTGACGTCCTCGTAGTCCACGGGCCGCAGCTTGTGGCGGTCCAGCGCCGGGGTGCTCATGACGCGGGCGTAACCGTCGTAGAGTCGCGACACCAGCCAGTCCCGCAGCGCCGGCCGGCTGTCCTGATGCAGGCTCTGCTCCACCTTCACCATCAGGGCGTCGACGACATCGGCGTCGTTCAGCCGCGCGAGTGCCTCCCGCCCGGTGATCCGCTGTCCGCCCCGGCGACCCAGTACGAGTCGGCTGGACATGATCGCCTCCACCACCTTGCGCCACTCGGTGGGAGCGTCGGCAGGAGGCTCCAGCAACTCTCTCAGCAGCTCGGCGAGGGCCGCCGTCTGATCGGGGTCGACCAGCCGGTGCGTGATATTGCCCAGGTCCCAAAGCGTCGCCGTGGATGCGGTCGAGCCCAGATCGACGACGACGAACTGCTGGAAGTGGTCGCCCGCCGGCTGCGGGGTCCGCAGCGCCAGGAACTCGCCATCGTCCGCGGGTTCGAAGCCGGAGGCGAACCCGGAGGCTGTTTCCGCCGCCGGTGGCTGCTCACCCGGCGGCGCGAACTCCACGGTGACGCTGCCGGGCGCGGTGTAGTTGCCCGACGGGCCGGTGTAGTCGACGGACCAGTGCACATCGACCCGGAGCTGCCTCTCGGGGAACGGAGCACCCGGTGGCGCCGTACGAGGATCGCCGTACACCAGGCTGACGGGCAACCGGGCGTACGCAGAGAGGACTCGGAGTCCGTCCACGCTGACGACGGTGTACTCCTGCGGGACCCAGACGGTCTCCAGGGCGTGCGCGAGTTGCGCCGGCATGGGCTCCCCAGGTTCGGCGCGGACCTCGACGCGGGGCGGCAGATGGACGGTGATGTAGCCGAAATTGCCGGGCTCACGCTCAACCAGCACTTCGGGAAGGGCGAAGCCGTCCTGGTCGGCGTAGACGCGGAAGTGCCGCCGGCCGAGCGCCACGACGCCGGGGTGGGGCGTGGTGCCGGGTTCGGTGCCGGCACGCGGCGGGACACGGAAGGAGATCTCCAGTGCGCTGCTCATGGTCAGTCGACGCTCCAGGTCCTGATGAGGTGGTCGATCGGCTGCTCGACGTACTCGCGGTACTCGTCGGCGCCGCCGTCACCGTCCGGTGAGCCGCCGGGTGGATGGCCGGCCGGACCGCCGAAGAGACCGTCGCCCGGCGGGTCCTGACGGGGCGGCACGATGTCGCTCTCCTTGAGGAGGGCCGCAGATGCCTGGTCGTACACCGGGATGAGCTGCTCGGTGACCACACCGAGCAGTTCCTCCAGATGGTCCGTGACCGTCCGGGCCGCGGCTACCGCCGTGTGCTGGCGCAGTTCAACCACCCGCAACGGGTGCCGTTCCCGCTCCTCGATGTGCTCCTCGAGGTCCCGCATCAGGTGGTGCCAGGCCAGTGCGTGGTGCGGCCGGGCGGGGAAACGGCTTTCCAGCTCGCTCCTGTCCCACTCCCGGTGGTCGAGCCTCGGCATGATCTTTCCGACCGTCTTCTCGGGGTCGAGACAGGTCCAGAGATGCCCCAGCTGCCGGCGGGCCTTCGCCGATCCGCCGCGGCGCCGGGAGTAGAGCTCGATCAGCAGCGAGCGCGTATCGGGTTCGGCGAACCACTCGCGGAGCGCGGCGAACTCCTGCTGCCAGTGGGCGGCCCAGTCCTGGCACCACTCACGCAGCCCGTCGTTGCCGTTCCTGCTCCACTCCTGGACCGTCTGCCGGAAGTTCTCGACGAAGATGCCGGATGAGTCCTCCGCCGGGTCCGCGTCCCCGAGGATGTCGTCCGGGGCGTCGGAGCCCGCGTCCCCGGAATCGAAGTAGTCCTCCCAGATGGTCGTATCGGCCGCGGGCAGCCTGCTCTTGGTGACCAGATGCTGCTGGTCCCGGTCGGCGCGCTCCAGCAGCTGGTGCCACTGCGTCCACTGGAAGACGTCCTGGTGCACGGCGGCGGCGGTCGTCGCCAAGCCCGGCGGCCGGGCCAGGGTTCCCGTAACCCCGGCCTCGCCGTAATCCGGTGCCGCGCCGCCGTCCTCGGCGAGCGGGTCGGGGCTGTGCAGCGCGTGCAGGGCGGGGCGCACCCGCTTGTCCAGCAGGTAGCGCAGCTCGGCGAACATCTCCGTGATCTCCCGGTACGCGGCGTTCTCGCCTGCCGCGGAGCGGTGTATCTGGCGCTGGAGCGTGAGCAGTGCCGCGTTCAGCTTCCGCCGTGAGCGCTCGGCACGTTCCAGCTTCTGCGCCACGCCGTTCTTCCGTACGTGCTCCTCGATCAGCGTGCGCAGATGGCCGACGCCGCCGTCCTCGTCGTACGCGCGCAGCCGTGGCGTCCAGGCATTGGCGGGCTCGGTGGCCTCCAGGCGGGCCGCGATCGGCTCCCATGGGCGTTCGCCGGGCGGCGGAAGCTTGCCGATGGCGGCGCGGACGCGGTCGCGGGTGTGGTCGGAGAGGTTGGTGTACGACAGCTCGTAGCGGCGTATCGCGGGGATCGCCGAGGTCACGACGATGCCGTCCTGGCGTCCCCGGACGAACTTGCTGCCGTAGACATGGATTCCGTTGAGCTCGTCCGCGTGCCGCAGCAGCTGGGGCAGCGGCAGTTCGGAGCCCGGGAGGGCGGCGAGGGACGGAAGGTGCGTCCGGTCGAAGATGTTGGAGGCGACCAGCGCGGCCTGGCCCAGGGCCTCCGGGGTGCGGCCGTCCTCCAGGAGCATGTCCCAGAATTCGGAGGCTCCCTTGGACTGCGGGCGGGCGGAGAGAAGGACCAGCAGGATGGTGTGTACGTCGACGAGCACACGCCGGCTCAGCGACTTGTCCCTGCCGTACGAGCCCGCCGCTCCGATGCCGGGGAAGTCCAGGAACCGCAGCCGGTGTTCGGTCAGCAGACCGCCCAGGGCCCAGTGGTCGGGGGAGACCGTGACCTCCTGGACCACCCGCTCGATCAGCGGGAAGCTGCGGCTGAGCGCATCGCCCACTTCGCTGCGGACGTTCTCGCGGTTGAACGGCTGGATGGTGAGCTTGGGTGGTGTGGGAGGAGTTACCTTCTCGGCCGGGAGCTTCAGGGCCTCGTTGACGATCCGCCGTTTGACGGAGACGCTCTGCCCGAGAACGCTCAGCTCTCCCTGCTGACTGAGCAGTGCGTCCCTGATCCGGCACAGCTCGACCACGGTGTCCCGGTGGGTGTCGTCGATGACCTCGGGCGGCACCGGGCGGGTTCCCGCGCCCGGTGGGGCCGGCCACAGACACGGGTACCAGCTGTCGAAGGGCGCCCAGCCACGCGGATCGGCCACCGGGTCGTATCCGGCGAGGGCGGTGCCCGCGCCCAACTCCGGATGCCTCTTGTCCAGTTTGGTGATCAGACTGGAGAGGATGTCCTGTACGCAGCGGCTGAGCTGCGCCTCGCTCAGATAGCGGATTTCGGTGTCATCTGCCGCCCGGGTGGGGCTGCCGGGCTCGCCCGCGGTCAGCGACAGCACGGTGATGTTGCCGGTGGTGGGGCGTTCCTCGGCCGGCAGCAGATCGGGGCAGCCCAAGAGGGTGCCGAGCAGCAGGGACTTGCCCACGCTGTACTCCCCGACGACGCCGATGGTGACGGGGGAGATGGCCCGGTCCAGCAGCTCCTGGGCGGCTTCCCGGACCCGGTCCCGGGCGGCGTGGCACTCCGGGGTGTCGGGTATCTCCTGGTCCCGGAGCATGGTCTGGGCATCCTCGGCGTACCGCTGCAGATCGGCGAGAGCGGTGGGCGAGGACGTGTGGGAACCTGTGGCGGCTGATGCGGATGAGTGGGGCACGGCGACTCCGCGGTGAGTGCGGTGAGTGGGTCAGTGGAGCAGGAAGAACAGCTCGATCTCGGCGGTGCCGGACGGAACGCCGGGGTCCGTGTTGTGGTAGCTGCGGATGATCTTCTCGTCGTAGGGCGGGAAGAAATCGGGTGCGGCGGCGGGCAGCAGTTTGGCGACGGCTTCGGCATACGCCGTGCTTGACCGGGTGTCGACCGCGCCGCCCGGGAGTCGTCCGGCGTTGCCGAAGACGATGACGAAGGCGGCCCGCTCGCCCTGGAACTGCATGGCCTTCTGGACGACTTGGCGTCGAATGCTCGCGGCGGCCCCGTCCGAGCCGCCGATGAGGTCCTCCGGGTCGGTGCGTACGGTGATCGACTCGGTGTCCGGATCGAGCCCGCCGGCCGGGGCCGCCGGGCTGCTCGGCGCAGGGGCCGGGATCGCGGGCGTCAGTGACGGCGCCGGCGTACTGGTGGGGCCGGCCGTGAGCTCCGGCCGAATGCGCGCACCGGCGCCTTCCGTCATCTTCTCGCCGCCCAGCGCCACGACCACCATGACCAGCAGCAGATCGGCGAAGAGCCACCCTGCCAGCCGTGCCCCCGACATGCCGCGTCTCCTCATCGGTCCCCCTCGCCGGCCGCCCGCGCGCTCCGGGGATCACCGGCGGGTTCGGGGCGGGCCTGCTTCCTTTCGGCGCCCGCTCCCGGCCCGGCGGGTGGACGGAGTCCGGGCAGGGGCAGGCTCAGCGTCGGCGGGGAGGGCGGGGAGGGCGGGGCGGGTGGGCCCGCGGCCAGGGTGTCGGCGAGGGACCGCAGTGCGCCGTGCAACTCCTCGACCGTTTCGAGCAGCCGGGTGTGCGCCCGGGTCAGGCCGTTCTGCTGGGTGAGAGTGGCTTCGCGCAATTCCGCGATGCGGGCGGCCAGTTCGGTGGTGACGGTGTGCACCTCCTCGCGCAGCGAGACGGCCAGGGCCGCGACCGCAAGGTCGTAGGCGGTGCCGATGCGTTCGGCGCCCTCTGCGGCCGCGCGTTCGAGGGCGGCCGGCAGGGCCGCCAGTGTGCGGTCGAGACCGCCGAGCGTCGCGGTCAGGACCTGAGCCGACTCGGCCGTCGCGGCGCGCACGGCGGTGAGGGATCCGGTCACCTCCTGCACGGCCTGGCGCATCCACTGCGCCGTGCGGTCGGCCGCCGCGGTTTCCCGTTCCCGTGCCTCGCGCGCGGCCTTGTCGATCCGGTCGGCGGTCAGCTGCCCGGCGCTGCCCATCCGTTCCGCAGCCAGCCGGCCTGCGCGGTCCATGCCTTCAGCCATGGCGCTGCCCGACTTGGCGAGCTCGTCCGTCAGCAGCCGGGAACCGGCCGCCACCTCGCCGGCCGCCTGTGTGGTGGCGTGTACGGACTCCCGTACGTCCGCTGTTCCCGCCCGCAGCTCGGCCACGGCCGACTCCAGAGCCTTGACGGCGGCGAGGTGCTGCTCCGCGGCCCCACCGGCCTCGCTGAGGAGCCCGTGTGCGCGTTCCTGGACATCGGCCGCCCGGACCAGCAGGGCCCGCAATCCCGTGGCCGCGCCCTGGAGTTCCTGGGCGAAGTGGGCGGGGGAGGCGTGCGCGGCTCGTGCGGCCAGCGCCTCGACCTGGGCGAGCGCTCCCGACAGTCGGGGAACGACCAGCCGCCGTTCCGTCTCCTCCGCCGTGTCCCTGAGGCGGCTCAGCACGGTGGTGCCCATCAGTGCCAGCAGGGCGATGACGGTGTAGACGACCATCATGTCGAAGTGCAGGACGGGCCAGAGGTGGCCGTCGAAGCCCTGCTGCCACAGGGTGAGGAACGACTCGGACGGGCCGGCGTCGGCGCCTTCGCCGGAGTCCCGCATCCGCTGGTATGCGTAGGCGGCGGCCCCCAGCCCTGCCCAGGTGACCAGCAGCGGGGCGAAGACCAGTACGGAGGGCAGCGCATGGAGGAACCGCCGCGCTCCGCCGGACTCCGCGGCGGTCGCGGCTGTGAGCGCGTCCGGCCCGCAGTACGCGGCGACCAGTCCGCCGCCCGCCCACATGCGCAGTTCGTCCTCGCTGCCGCTGTTCACCGCATCCGCGAGACGGCGCAGCGCCTCGCCGTGCACCGCACAGAGCGGGTGGCCGGCCAGATCACGCAATTCGGCCGCGAGGCGCTTGGGTTCGTGATGCGTCGGGCCTGCCGTGAAATGCCCGGCGACCGTGGTGGCACCATGGCCGCCGCGAGCGCGGGCCGATGGCCCGCGCAATTGTTCCAGCCAACCCATGGTGCTCCCCCCGCCGGGCCTGGACCGGTCTGAAATATGCCATCGGTCGGCAGGCGACAACCAGTCGTATTGCGGAATTGGTTGCGGGGATGTGCGGTATCCAGGGTGGTGCGGAATCGTGTGGCGGTCGACTCCTTGTGGGGCGGAAATGGACGCAGCTCGGCGAGTGGTTCGAGCGATGCCAGGATCGTATTTGTTTTGTCTGGGAATCGATTCTGAATGTGTCGTTAAATGACCGATCGATTGATCGAGATTGTTAGGTGCGGCCTGTGAAATCCACAACCATGGCCCATTCCGCGAATCCGCCGCTACGGTCGGCAACCTGGCGCTCCGTCGGACGGGAATGCGGGGGAGTGGGGGGGGTAAAACCATGGCCAAAACCAGGCAGGGTGTAACCGTGGGGGACGGCGAGAACGCCGAAGCCATCGGCCGGCTGACCGCGCTGCTGCTCATCGAGCGGCGGGGAACCGATCCCGTCGTCCGCCGTCCCGGCGAGCCGGCCCCCCGGGACGACGAGTCGCTGGGTATATGGCTCGCGTCGGCGGCCGCACTCGCGGCCGGTGAACCCAAGCGGGCCCTGGCCATCCTGGAGGAACCGACACAGGGCGCCTCAGAAGGGACGACCCCGCCCAGGGCACACGCTCACGTGCGGCCGTCACCGTGGTCTCCGCTCTCGTGGGCCCTGCGGACCGCCGCGGTCGCCATGGACAGCAATTGGCAGCCCGGCACCTCGTTGGTGCCCCTGCGGCCCGAGGCCGAAGTCGCGCAGTTCAAGGCCGGCGAGGGAATCGAGACCGCCATGGCCTCGGCCACCGACCCGCGGCTGCGACTCTGTGCGCACCTCGCGGGACGCGTCACTCCGGTCCTGCTCTCCTCCCGTATGACGCTCGGTCACGCCGCGGGGGCGGCCGATGCCCAGGCGCGAACGGTCCAGTACGGAGTGCGCGCCCACTGGACGGAGCGGGATCTCTCGGCGGACGCCCGGGAACCGCTGAAGTGGTTCGACGGCCTGTACGAGGAGATCGCCGCCACCGGCCACGCGGATGCCGCAGCCTGCCATCTGCTGCTCGCCGCGGACCTCCGCGTCCGGGCCGGTGACCGGCACGCGGCCGAACCCCTGCTGCAGCACGTGGGGCAGAACGCCCCGAGCCCCGCGACCGCCGGCTTCGCCGCGCTTCTCACCGGCGACTGGCGCCTGGGATCGCCGGGAACGGCGGAACAGTGCGCCGCCGTACCGCACCCGCCGGATCCGGAAGCACTGTTCCTGGCTGCCGAGCACTACGAGCGGGCCGACGCGGCGTACCAGGAGGCCGGATCGCTGCGGGGCCGGGCCGCGGCGCTGCTGCGCCTCGCCCACATCCATCGGCTCCGGGGCGAACTGGATGAATGCCGCAGGACCGTCGCGTGCGCACGGGAATTGGCGGTCGCGGCAGGTGACGGAGCGTACGCCGCGCTGCTCGGCGTCCACCAGGAGCTCGACCTGATCGCGACCGGCGCCGACTCCGGAGCACAGACGGACCCGGGGGAGCGGGCCGAGACTGCCGAGTCCGTCGTGAGCTGGGCGCGTACGGCCGGGAGCACGTCATGGCTGCGAGGCATCCGGCAACTCGTCCTGGAGCGGGCGGAGTTCTGGGGCAGGCAGGGGGACGTTGTCCGGAGCAGGCGAGCCGCACTGCTGGCTCACCGGCTGGCTCCGGAGCCGGACGGCACCGCCGAGGGCATGGCGACCGCGGCGGCGAGCACCTATCTGCGGGCCCGGCACCGGCTGGCCGGCATCGTGCTGACCGATCTGGAGCAGAAGGACCATCTCGCACAGCTCCGGCGCAGGACCGATCAGGGCGAGCCGCCCGAACTGGCGGACTGCCTGGGCGCCATCCACTCCGCCAAGATCTTCCACGACCAGGCGTCCGCCCTGCGGGACCCCGAGGTGATGGCCGCCTCGCGATCCCGTATCGAGATCGCGATCAACGTAGGAACCCGCTTTCTGGCCGACGTCGAACCGGTGGAGACGATCCTCGGCATGCTCCGTTCCGACCTCGCGTCCTGCCCGGCCCAGGAGACCTTTTTCCGGTCTCGCCGCTCCGAATCGGCAGGTCTGGAGGAGGAGGCCGACCGCCTCGCCCGGCAGGCCCTGGGGGAGGCCGAGCGGATCCCGGACGAGACGATCCGGCGCGTCCTGCGCTGTGCCGTTCACGTCGATCTGCGGGAGTGGGGCAGGGCCAGGGCCGAGATGGAGGCGGTCGAGCCGAAGCTCTCCGCCATCCAGGCGGCTGGACTCTGGCTGCGTCTGCGCCGGCCCGAACGCGCCGCCCCTCATGTGCCGTTCATCGGCGCCGCCGGCCCGGACCAGGACCACCCCTGGGAACGGCCGGGGATCCATGCCGACCTCGCCCTGGCGAGGGGTGCGTACGGCGAGGCCGCCGGCCACGCCCTGCTGGGGCTCGACGCCTACGAGGAGCATCACATCAAGCTGGCCCGCGACGCACTGCGCGCCTCCTTCGCCGACGACCAGGTGGTGGCCGGCCTGCACCACACCGCGGTGCTCTCCCTCCTCGCACTCGGCGGTCCCGCCGCGCCGGCCGCCGCTTTCACCCGGGCCGAGCGGAGCCGCGCCGGATTCCTCGACGCCGTCCACGCCCTCGACGCCGCCGGCACGGACCGAACCGCCGTCGCTGCCGTCAGGAACTGGCTGGCCGCCGAGGTGCGCTGGTCCGCGGAGTTCGAGGAACACGCGGCCACCCTCCGCAGCCGGGTGGCTCCGCCGGGCCCGGCCGGCTCATCCGTCGAAGGCAGCGCGCGGCCCGCTTCCAATGCGTCGGCACCTGTGGACGCTCGACACCCGGCACGGGCCGCAGGGCGCGGGCCGCAGGCGGTCGCGGGAGACGACGCGCTCGGGACTCCCGGTACGTGGACGCACGAGGGCGGCGGGACGGAAGCGGGCGCCAGGACGGAAGAGGAAGTGCGGCGGGGGCGCATCGAGGAGGCGGAGCGGGCTCTGGATGTCGCCGAGGCGGAGGTACGGACGCTGGTTCCGGCCGCGCTCACGGCGTCCGGCGGCAGCGCGCTTCCGGACGCCGCCGCCGTGGCCGCGGCACTGCCTCCCGGCACTCTGCTCCTCGCCTACCACCTCTTCGACAACACGCTCGTCGCCTGGGCGATGACCCGTGAGACGCTGCTCGCCGAGCGCCGTACCCGGTGGGCCCACGCCATGGTGGCGGCAGCGCGACGCTTCCACGGCTGGTGCTCCACGGCGGGTGGGAGCGCCGGCGAAGCCGACGGCCGGGAGCTGGCCGAGCTGCTGCTGCGGCCCTTCGCCGCTCAACTCCGGCATCACCGGCGGGTGATCGTGGTTCCCCCGGCCGCACTCTCACTGCTGCCCTTCCACGCCCTGCCCTGGAACGGCGATGTCCTCGGTGCCACCCACGAGGTGTCGTACCTTCCCGCGGCCTCGCTCCTCACCAGGCACCGTGCGCCTGACCGGCCCTGGTCGGAGCTCGGCGCCCTCCTGGTGGGCGCCCCGGCCTGCGACCCCCGGCACGGGCTGCGGGAGCTGCCGGGCACCGCGGCCGAAACCGCCGAGATCGCCCGGCTGATGCCCCGTCACCGGCTCCTGACCGGTGCCGAAGCCACCCGTGCCAAGGTGCTGGACGCGGCGCCCGGCTGCGAGGTGCTGCATCTCGCCGCGCACGGTCTGATCGACGAACTGGCTCCGAACCGCAGTCGGCTGCCGCTCGCCGGGGACGATTTCCTCGGCCTCGCCGACCTGCTGGCCGCCGCTCATGGGCCGCAGCTGCTGGTGCTGTCCGCCTGCGACACCGGGCGCGGCAGCGCCACCGCGGGCGGCGATGTCCTGGGGCTGACCCGGGCCGCCCTGATCACCGGGGCGCGGCATGCCGTGGTCTCGCTCTGGCCGGTCCGCGACAGCACGGGCTGCCTGGTCGTCACCAAGGCATACCGGCACCTCGTCCACGATCCGGCCGCCTCCGTCGGTGGGGCGCTGGCCCGCGCCCAGCGCGAGGTGCGTGACCTGTCCGGCGCCGAACGGGACGAGGAGTTCGGCGCGTTGACGCGCCGTGCCGGAGTCCGCGCGGGACCGGCGTCCCGCGCCCGGTCCTCGGAAGCGTCCATGCCCCCGGCTTCGGCCCCGTCCACGTCCCCGGCCCGGGACAGCGAACCGCTGCGTCATACGGACGCAGACGACCGGCACCCGTACCACTGGGCGCCCTTCATCCATGTGGGGGTATGAGATGACGCTACGAGCGGTCCTGATCGGTGCCCAGACCTACGGACTGACCGGCGTCCACGCCGATGTGGAGCTGATGCACGCGGTGCTGAGGAACCATGGATTCACCGACGTACGGACCTGTACGGAAGAACTGGCCAGTTACGCGGGAATCAAGACGGCCCTGAGCCGGCTCGGGGAGGCCACCCGGCGGGGCGACGGTGTGGTCGTGTACTACTCGGGGCACGGCGCACTGCTGGGCGAACTGCAGTATCTGGTGCCCGTCGACATGGCCGACAGTAATCCCACCGACTTCCGTGGCTATCTGGCCGAGGAACTCACCGCCGCCGTCCGCGTCCTCACCGATGTCACCCCCAATGTCACCGTCATCCTCGACTGCTGTCACTCCGGCGGTGCGGTACGGGAGGCGGCGTACGAGTCCGGCCGGTGGGCACTGAAATCGGTGGAGCTGCCCCGAGTCGCCCGGGCCGCGGGGCTCGAGCGCGCGGCCGCCCTCTCGCGTCCGGGCGACCCGCTGGTCCCGAACGTCGTACGGCTGACGGCATGTCAGCAACACGACTCGGCGTACGAGGCCGAACTACGCCCCGGAGCCGGGCGGCAGGGCGTATTCACCGCGGCCCTGGCCAAGGTGCTCGATCCGCGACGGCATCCCCCCGTGCCCTGGTCGGTGCTGGTCGCGCACGCCCGGGACCGCATCAAGCAACAGCAGGTGCGGCAATGGCCCGACGCCGGAGGACCCTCGGGACGGCTGCCGTTCTCCCTGGAGGAGCCCCCCGAGCCCGAACGGCTCCCGCTGGTGCGGCGGGACGGCCGGTTCGTCGTTCCCGGCGGCGCCGTCTTCGGTCTCGGCATCGAGGACACCGTCAGCATGGTGTTCCCCGGCGGTCAGCCGGAGGGCGGCGGCCGGGAGACCTCCATGGCGGCGACCGTGGAGGTGATGAAAGCGGGGGACGCTCTGCTGTGCACGCCGCAGTCCGCCGCGCCCCGGCCGGCGGCGGGTGAGCTGCTCACGGCGACGCTTCCGCCCGGCTCGTACGCGCTTCCGCTGCGGGTCCACGACCGCCGGCATGTGCTCATCGACGCCCATGACCTCTTCGCCGAGGCGCTGCGCAAGGAGCTCGCCCGCTGTCCACGGCTGGCCGAGACCGGGGACGAGCGGGAAGCCTTCGCCACCGTGCGCGCGCGGAACGGGACGTGCGAAGTGCTGAACGCGGAGGGGCAGCCTTTCCGGAAGCCGTCCGGAACCGCCCACTCCGATCCGGCCCGGCTGACCGCCCTGCTGGAGGAGCTGGCCCGGGGCGAACGCGTACGCCGGCTTCGTGACCCGGAGGGCGCGGGCCGTCTGGACGCCGGCCCGGAGGTCCGGTTCGAGGCTGAGCATCCGGCCGGGAGCGGCGACTGGCGGGTGCTGCGCCCGGTGGGCGAGCGGCTGTACGACGGTGACAGCTACCGGGTCACGGTGGCCAACCACTGCGGTGTGCCCCTGTATTTCTGGGTGATCGGCGTCGGACTGAGCGGTCGCACCGCCCTGGTGACCAACGACCAGCCCAGCGGTTACCGGCTCGAACCCTGCGGGGACGCGCACAGAAGCACCCGCACGACTGCCTCCGTCAAGATCTACTGGCCCTCCGATGTCCCCGCGCAGGGTCCGCGGCCGGAGACCGTGCATCTCCTCGTCGGCGACCGCCCGATGGACCTCAGGGGTCTGGCGTCGCGGGATGCCCCCTCCCGGTCCGCGTGCAGGACCGATCCCGCCCTGGGAGCGCTGCTGCAGGAGGTCTGGTACGGCGTCCGGGACCAACTGCTGGACGTGGGCGAGGAGTTCCACTACCGCGTGTGGACCGTGCACGCGGACGCGCTGCCCCAGCCGCAGGAGTCCGAGACGTGATGCAGCTGCTTTCGATGGTCCGTATGAGGAAGGCGGACCGCATGGCCGAGGAGCGGCGCCGGGCGGAGGCGTACAAGCTGTAAGTTGACCGCTTTCCACCAGCACCTCGCCGCGGGAGCGACTACCTGGGAGTCGCTGCGCCATGCCGTACGGGAGACCAGGCGCTGTCACACACGGCCGGTGGACTGGGCGGGGTTCACCCTGCTTGGCTCCCCGGATCTACGGCTCGCTCCGGCGCCGAGGGTCTGACCTTTGCCAGGGGCGCGGGCTGCGGTGGGAGCCACGGGACTACGGGGACCCGGTTGGCCGCCGACGGCTGGGTCCCCGTGCCGTCCCCCCGTGCAGTCAGCATGCACCGCCCGCGGCGGCGCCTTCCCGCAGCGCTGCGGAATTGCGAAGGCCACCGGGCACAACTCTCGTGCGGGAAAAGGGGTGTTCACCATGGCCAACCGACTACGATCGGTTCGCCACAAGTGCCGGAGAAGTCCGAGAGGCCCGGGGAGGTGCCGTGATGCCGGAGAGGTACACGGAAGGCCCGGGCTCCGCAGACCGGTGGCCCCACGGCACCTTCCTGGCCGAGCTGGCCGGCTCCCCGGAGGCCGCGAAGACTCTGCTCTCGCTGGGGACTCCACGCTCGTACGAACCGGGCGAGATCCTGTTGGCCGAGGGGCTGCACGAGACCTTCGTCCTCCTGCTGCTGAGCGGTGTCACCAAGGTCACGGCGGTCACGGAGAACGGCGACATCGCACTGCTGGCCGTCCGGCTCGGCGGGGATCTGGTGGGTGAGTTCGCAGCCTTCGACAACCGGCCCAGATCTGCCACGGTCACCGCCGCAAGCGCGGTGACCGCCCGGCGCATCGGGCAACAGGACTTCCTCGGCTGCCTCGACCGCTGTCCCGCCGCCGCACTGGCGGTCAGCCGGATGCTGGTGCGCAAGAACCGGTGGTCGGTGCGGCGACGGGGCGACTTCAGCGGCTGTCCGGTGGCGACCCGGGTCGCCCGGGTGCTCGTCGACCTGGTCGAGGACTACGGGCAGCCCTCGCGCGGCCACGTCCTGATCGGGCCGCGGCTCACCCAGGTGGAGATCGCCGGACTGGTCGGCGCCAAGGAACGCCGCGTGCACCACGTGCTCGGGGCGCTGGCCGAGCAAGGAGTCATCCGGGTCGGCTACAGCCGGGTGACCGTCCTCTCCCCGGCCGGACTGCGCCGCGCCGCCCGTCTGACGGAGCCGGACAGCTGACAAGAGGTGCCCACCGCACAGGAAATGAGGGGGAGTCAGGGACGTGGGGGAAGACGGCACGGAGTACGAGGAACCGAACGGCGGTGCCGGGAGTGTCAATAGGGCCTACGACGACCAGACCCACGACGACGTACTGGCGACCACGGATCTGCTTGCCGTCGACGGTGTGGTGTCCAAGGGGCGTCAGCACGTACGCGACCGGATCGGCGGTGCTTCCCTGGGGCGCCCCCTCGGCTATGCCCTTCCCGGGGCAGACCTCCAAGGGGCCGCCGACGGCGGTGTCGCGGCAGCCGCCACGCACCGTGACATCCTGCTCTGCTTCCCCTTCGACCTGGAGGAACTGCCGGAGGGACGCGGCTACCAGCAGGTATCCCTCGCGGTCCGGCTCGACGACGGAACACACGCCCTCACCCTGCATCCGGCCCCCGGTACAACCGCTGCCGACGGAACGGAGGTTGCCGCGTTCGGACTCGGCCGGGACAGACTCCGCTGGACCTTCCGGGCCCCGGGACGCAGCGGCGCGCTCCGCCCCGACGGCCGCTGGGCACAGGCAGTCGTACGCCTGCCGGGAACCGCGGCCGAGGTGTCCGGCCGGCTGAGCCTGACCACGGTGACCGTGCAGCCGGTGCTCGGCGGGACCTTTCTGCGCAGGGAGGCGGAAACCCCGTACGACACACCGTTCCGACTCCAGGTGGCCGAGGTCTGGCCGGCCGCCACCCCGCTCGCGCACCCCGGGGCCCTCCCCGGCGCCTGGGCGCTCTGCGCATACGAGGAAGGTGCCTCTGAGGAGGGTGCCTCTACGGACGGCGAGGAGGCCGGCCCGGACAGCAGGGAACTGCCGCCGGGTCTGCGGCGGCTCTGCCTCGCCGTCGACATCGAGAAGTACAGCGCGCGTGACAACGCCGACATGGTCAGGTTGCAGCGTGTCCTGCTGCGAACCCTGCGCTCCGCCTGCGAGCAGGCCGGCATCGAGTGGCGGCACTGCGGCCGGCAGGCCCAGGGCGACGGCTATCTGCTCGTGCTGGAACCCGGTATCGACGAGACCAGGGTCGTACCGCGACTGCTGGACGGCCTGGCCGCAGGACTGGCTGTGGCCAATGCTCCGGCCACTGCCTCGGACAGGACGAAACCCGGAGGGCGAGCCGCAGACTCGCGGGTTCCCGGCAGCATCCGTATGCGGGCCAGCCTGCACCAGGGCATCGTCCACGAGGCGGACAGCGGCTACGCGGGCTCCGCCGTGGTCGCTCTCTTCCGCGTCCTCGACTCCGGTCCCGTACGCCGTGCCCTCGCCGAAACCCTCTCCACCCACCTGGTGGTCGCTTTCTCCGACGCGCTCTACCAGGATCTGGTCGCCACCGGTTACGAAGGCCTGTCGGCCACCGGTTTTCGGCGCGTGGAGATTCATGTCGAGGCCAAGAGCTTCACCGGCGTGGCGTGGATCCGCGCGATGCACCCAGGCGTCACGAGGGGGTGCTGATGCGCAGCAGCGGATCGGCACCCCCTCGGCGGTTGACCTCCGTGTGACCTCAGGCCGCCGCAGCGGCGAGAGTTGGCGCGCGATCGGCATGCGGACGGCTCGGGATCAGTCGCTCCGCCCCGCCTTGAGCGGCGGGAGTCTCGGCTTCCCTGAGCAGTTCGATCAGTGAGGTGCGGGCGCGGGCCACGCGTGAGCGGACGGTGCCGATCGGGCACCCTATGGTCGCGGCGGCATCTGCGTAGGGGAGCCCGAGGAGTTGGGTGAGTACGAACGCTTCGCGGCGTTCGGCCGGGAGGACCGCCAGGAGTTCGGCGAGCGCGATTCCGTCCTCGAAGCCGGGCAGGTCGCGTGGCTGTGCCCGTTCGGCGGCGGACTGCCAGTCGTCCCTGTCCGACACCTTGGGGCGGGCGGCGGTGTAGCGGAGGCTGTCCACGACGGTGCGCCGGGCGATGGAGAGCAGCCAGGTACGGGCGGAGGAGCGGCCCTCGAACCGGTGGAGGCTGCCGAGCGCGCGCAGAAACGTGTCCTGGGTGAGGTCGTCGGCTGCTTGGGGGTCGGCGCTGAGGTAGGCCACATAGCGCCAGACGTCGCGGTGCAGGGCGCGGACGAAGCGGTCCACGGCGTCGGGGGCGCCGTCGCGTGCGGCGAGCGCCAGGCGCGTCACCGGTTCGTCGGCACCGTGTGTGTGACGCGAGGGCCTTGCGTCGGCGGTGGCTCGGTGTTGGGGCAGGGCAGGGGTCATCGTCTGATGTCCTTCTGGAAATCCGGGAACCGGCACCGCGCGGTGGGGCGGGCCGGTGAGTCGTACGGCACTGCCGATGGGCGGCGCCGATGCCCGAGACGCGCGGTGGCACACCAGCACGTTCGGGAAACCAGCTGTCAGATGACAGCGGTCCCGGACGGTGGACCCCGTGAGGTGATGGCGTGGCTGAGCAGAAGCTGCCGCAGTGGGCGGGTCCTGCGGTCACGCCGGGCGCGGACGCGTGGCCGATGAGGTGGCGTGGGGAGACGGAACAGCGGGCGCAGCGGGGCGACGAGCCATCCGGCGACGGCGCGCAGGAGGCTGAAGGCGGCCTGTTCTCCGTACGCGAGCCAGAGGCCGCACAGGAGCGCGGCCAGCAGGTGGGCGCCAAGCATCCCTGCCGGAGACATGCCGACGATGTCGTGCCCGGCAGACATCGTCGTGCCGTCCGTCATGGCCATGGCTGTGGCGCCGGGGGGCGGCTGGTGAAGGTGGTGGCCGAGCCCGGCGTCGGTCATGACCCGCACGGCTTCGGAAGGAGGGACAGCGCCGGATTCCGTCGCCCTGCACAGCAGGTACCGGGCCCACTGTTGGGCGAGTGAGGCACTGTCGGACACCGAAGGATGAACCGCTGCCTGAGCCAGTGAGAACCCGGTGTGCAGTGCCGCTTGGGCGGCGACAACTGTCGACGTGACGCTGAGAACGCTGCGTTGCCGGTCGGCGAGGATCCAGGCCGTCGCGGCTGTAGTGGCGAACCCGGCGGACATGGCCCACCAGGGGACCGCCACCCCCGACATCAGGAGGTGGCCGAGTGCTGCGAGCAGCACGCAGGTGGCTGCGAACACCGCAGCCCGTACCGCGCGACAACATCGACCCGGAGTCATGGCGAGTTCATCCTTGCATCCCCCTCGTGGTCACCATGCGTGGGTACGCAATGTTCCGGTGCCGACCTCACTCGGAGGCATGTGGCGCAGGCCACAACTGGCGTAGGGAACTTCAGCGTTGAGCGGGCCGACTCCTGACGTGGCCCGAGGGGAGTCCAGTTGGGTGGAACGGAGACATCGGTGGGGGCAGAGCAAGGGGCGCAGACGGCGTCAGCAGCAGGAACCGATGGTCGGTTGACGGCGCTGCTCACCTGCGCCATGGCGTTCTCAATGATGCAACTCTTCCTGCTCGGGGCGCTCGGCCCGCGCCTGGTGGACGAACTGGGTATCTCACCCACGGTGCTGGGCCTGACGACGACGATCGGCTTCGGGACAGCGGCGGTGCTGTCCCCGGCGGGCGGGCGGATCGTGGACCGGATCGGCCCGAGGCGCGCGCTCGTTGCGCTGCTGCTGGTGTCCGCCGCCGCGCTCGCGCTGATCGGTGCGGCGCCCGGTGCCGGGTTCCTCCTCGTGGCGGTTGCGCTGGGCGGTCTGCCTCAGGCCCTGGCCAACCCGGCGACCAACAAGGCGATTCTGGCCGGCGTTCCGCCGGTCCGGCGGGGCTCGGTGACCGGGATGAAGCAGTCGGGGGTGCAGCTGGGTGCGTTCGCGGCCGGGCTGCCCCTGACGGCGCTAGCCGCAGGCGTCGGCTGGCGTGGCGCGGTGTGGACCGCGGCCGGCACGGCGGTGGTGGCGGCCCTGTGGACGCTGCGTGCGCTGCCTGTCGATCCTCCGGTGAAGGGGGCGGGTTCTCGGTCGTCGCTGGTGCCGCGGGGAGCCATCGCCTGGCTGACGGTGTTCTCTCTGCTGCTGGGCTGCGGAATCGCATCGGTCAACACCTACTTGGCGCTGTTCGGCGCGCAGCGACTCGGCTTGGGGCCCACCGCGGCCGGCGCCCTCGTGGCGGTGCTGGGCGTGGCGGGGATCGCCGGCCGGGTGGGCTGGTCGAAGGCGGCCCGGCCGGGGCGCGCCGAATGGCTGCCGGGATGGCTCGCGGCCGGTGCGGTCGGAGCGGCTCTGCTCCTGGCGGCCGCGTTGCTCGTGCATCCGTTGGTGTGGATGGCGGCGGTGGCAGTGGGCGTGTTCGCCGTGTCGGGCAATGCCGTCTCCATGGTGCTGGTCATGCAGCGCGCCGCCCCCGGCCGGACCGGCCAGGACTCGGCGCTCGTCTCCGCCGGGTTCTTCGCCGGCTTCGCCGTAGGTCCGCCGGTCTTCGGCGTACTCGCGGAAGCCGGTCACTACGGGCCCGGCTGGCTGCTGGTCGCCGCGGAATTCGCGGCAGCCTGCGCAGTCGCGATGACCTGGGCGGTACGGGAGCGACGGCAGCGCACGGTGAGTCCGGCGTGACCCCGGCCGACCGGGTCGAGCGCGCACTGGAGGACGTCCTCGACCGGGCCGCCGTCACCGCGGCCGAAGTCGGCCATCGCTTCCCCCTGTTCGCCGACCCGGACACGGGCCGCTGGGTGACCACCGGCCGTGGTTCGTGGACCGGTGGGTTCTGGGCCGGGCTGCTGTGGCTGCGGGCCCGGCACACCGGCGACGAGGCCGACCGGGCCCTCGCCTCCGCGTGCACGGCGCGGCTGGCCGGCTGGGTGGAGGCCGACACCGCCACCCGTGGTCTGATCCACTGGTACGGAACCGCTCTGGCCGTCGGTGATGCCGGTGCGGAAGAGCTGCGCAACCGAGCCGCCCGGGCCTGTCTGACCGCGCTGGACCCCGAACTCGGTCTGGTCCCCTGGGGATCTGCGTTCGGTGGACCCAGGTTGCTGGCCCGCGTGGACGGAGTCCCCGGCATGGTGCCGTTGCTCGCCACCGCGGGCCTCGAGGGCGCCGCGGCAGCCGCCTCCCACCTCCACCGGCATATCGACCTGTGCGTCCGCGAGGGGTTGGCGCCGGCCCTGCGTTTCGAGGCGGACACGGGCTGGCAGGCATGCGACGATCCGCCGCCCGGCTGGAGCCGGGGGCGGGCATGGCTCTTGCTGGCAGTGGCCGACGCGTTGCACCGCCCCGGCGCCGCTGGGTGGAAGCCGGCCCGTTTGGAGGGCGTGGCAGCGCAGTTGGCCGCCCCGCGGACGGGGTCTGCCCGACGAATCGTTCCCCTGGCGGACGAGGCATGGCCCGACGGCCCGGTGGACACTTCGGCCGCCGCGATCACGGCGGTCGCGCTGCTGAAGCTCGCCCGCATCCCAGGACCCCGGGCGGCGGAATACTCCCACCGCGCCGTCGTGATCCTGGACCGGCTGGTCACCGCACATCTCACGGGGCGGGACGGGACCCGGCCGGCCGGCATGCTGCTGGACGGCTGCTACGACGTCGGGCGGGGTGCCGCCGTACGGCACGAACTGGTGTGGGGCGACTTCTTCTTGGCCCTCGGGCTCGCTGCCCTCACCGGACTGGTCGACGTCCGGGAGGTGTAGCCGGACAGCCGGTTCACATGGCTTCGACGCCTGAGGTGTAACCCGGAGTCGACCGGCAGATCGCGATGCTGTGCCCGGCCTACGACATCCACGGGGCCGTCGTGCGGCCGTGTCGGTTCGGTCATGGGGTCCTCCCGCGATGACCTGTCCGGCGCGGGTCCGCGCTGAGTGCACTGCCCGGTGCGGGGGCCGACACCCGGTGCCGAGGCGCCCGGTACGGGATGCTCGGTGCGGACGGGGCCGCGGCCGGCAGCCCGGGGGTCGTACTGCGGGCACCTCAATTCCATTGTCATGGACGGCCGCCGCTTCGTCCGCCCGAGGAGGAGGTGCGCAGTACCCGCCGTGCGACGGACGTGATGTGCAGCTCGTCCGGGCCGTCGAGGATTCGGGCCGCACGGCCGGTACGGAAGAGCGCGGGCAGGGCTGTGTCGGGGCCGAGTCCGGCCGCGCCATGGATCTGGATGGCGGCGTCCGTCACCTGCTGAAGCATGCGGGCGGCGGCGACCTTGGCCAGGCCGACCTCCACATGCGCATCCAGCCCGCCGGCGATGAGTGCCACGGCCTCGTGGACCAGTGGGCGGGTGGTGCGCAGAGCGAGCAGCGACTCGAAGACATGCTGCTGAACCAGTTGATGGCCGGCGAGCGGACCACGTGACCCGGCGCGGGTGTTGGCGCGCTCACACATCAGCTCGAAGGCCCGCTGGGCCTGACCGAGCCAGCGCAGGCAGCGCAGGGCCCGGCCCAGTTGGAGCCGTTCTCCGGCGATGGCGAGAGCCTTGCCGCGTTCGCCGATCAGATGGTCGCCGGGGACGGTGACATGGTCGAGTTCGATCTCCCATTGGCCGCCTGCACCGAGGACGGGCAGTTCGCGTACGACGCGGAATCCGGGGGAGTCGGTGGGGACCACGACGAGGGAGAGCCCCTCACGGTCGGAGGGCACTCCGTCGGTTCGGGCGAGCACCGTGACCAGGTCGGCGTCGGCGGCTCCGGAGGTGAACCACTTGCGGCCGCTGACGGCCCAACTCCCGTCCGCCTCCTGCACGGCGCGGGTACTGGTCATCAAGGGATCCGTGCCCTGGACCTCCCTTTCGGTCATCGCGAAACAGGTGCGGAGCTCCCCGGCCACCAGCCGTTCGAGGTACAGGTCGCCTATCCGGGCGCAGCCGTGGCGCTGCAGCATCAGCACGTCCAGCATCGGTGCGGAGCCCAGGGCGGCCGGCCCGTGGTCGCTCGCTCCCTCGGCCTCTGCCAGTTGGGCGTACTCCGACAGGTGCAGGCCCTGGCCGCCCAGATCTGCGGGCAACGGCAAGGCCCACAGACCCTGTTCCTTGGCCTGGGTCCGAAGGTCACGCAGGGTGGCTGCGGCGATCGGGCCTCCTGCGTCCAGTACGGGCTCGCACGGCATCACCCGGCTGCGTACGAACTCCGTCACCCGGGCCCCCAACTCGAATGTCCGGGGCGAACATTCCGGAAGTCCGACCGCCAATCGGCCTCGGCTCTGCACCACTTTCCTCCAGTCTGCGGGGAACCCATGGGAACGACAGTCCGACTGTCTCTCCGTGGAACTGGTCGGGCGTGAAGGCGCCCTGGTTCCCGCGTTCCGCACATCCCCATGCGTCGGCCACCGCCGCGCCAGGAGAGGAGAGGCATGGCGTCACCAGCCACCACGCAGACGGTCCGGCCACTCGACGGGCTGCACCTCGACAGTTCCGGGCCGCCCGAGCTGACCGGCCTCGTAGCCGAGCACCTGCGGCTCCTGGGAGCCCGGACGGAGCCTGAACCGGCCGCTTCGAACCATGTCCGTAGCGTCCCTGGCGCCCGTAACCCCCGGAGCGTGCAGATCGCGCTGACCGGTGACGGTTTCGGACCCCAGGAAGCCCGGGTGACCTGGGCGGATCCGTCGAGTGGGAGCGCCGACGAGGCCACCGTGCAGGCTGCCACCGGCATCATGGCCGTGCACGGCCGACGCGAGGGAGAGCCGCGCGGTCTGGCTGTCGACTACGCCACCACCGCGGCGGCCGTACTCACCGTCCAAGGACTCCTGGCAGGGCTGTTGGGGCAGGCCCGCGGTGGACCGGCGGCACGGGTGGCCACGAGCGCCGACCGGGCCGGGCTGCTGTCCGTCTCCCAGTACCTTGCCGCGACAGGGGCCGACGAGGGCGAGGCGGCCGAACTCGCCGCAGGCGGACCGCCGTTCACCGCGGGCGACGGCACCCTCTTCGAATTGGAGACCCTGGACCCGGGTGCATGGGCTGCCTTCTGGCGGGCCCTGGATGCGCCCGCCGACGCGATACGGGCAGGCTGGCGGCCCTTCCAGTTCCGGTACGCCACGGCCTGCGCACCCTTCCCACAGGCACTGCACACGACCACGCGCGCCCAGTCCTGGCAGCGGATCCGGCAGGCGGCATCGGTCTCCGGCGCCGAGGTCTGCCCGCTGGGGACACTGGCTGCGCGTGCCGCCGAACACGACGGCGGCGCACCGTGGTCACTCACCTCTCACGCAGAGGGCCCTCGCCCCCCGGCTTCACTGCCCGCTCCCGTACGGCCGCTGGCGGGACTGACCGTGCTGGAGGCCGGCCGCCGTATCCAGGCCCCGCTCGCCGCACACCTCCTGGGACGGCTCGGCGCGGACGTGATCCGTATAGAGCCGCCGGGCGGTGACCCGCTGCGCGGGATGCCCCCCGCCTGTTCCGGCATCTCCGCCCGGTGGCTCGCGCTCAACCGGGGCAAGGAGGCCGTCGAAGTGGACATCACGTCTTCGCAGGGCCGGCGTCGACTGCGGGATCTGGCTGCCGGTGCCGATGTCTTCCTGCACAACTGGGCCCCCGGGAAGGCCGCTCAACTCGGCCTCGACCGGGACGATCTGGCCGAGGCCAATCCTGTACTGGTGTACGCGTACACCAGCGGCTGGGCCGAACGTCTCCCGGGCGCTCCGATGGGTACGGACTTCATGGTCCAGGCCCGCACCGGAGTCGGGGAAGCCGTACGCCCCGCGGACGAGCCGCCCGCGCCGTCCCTGATGACCCTGCTCGACGTCATGGGCGGACTCCTCGGTACCGAGGCCGTGCTCGCCGGACTGCTGCTGCGCGAGCGCACCGGCCAAGGCGTCCGCGTGGACTCCTCACTGCTGGGCGCGGCCGATGTCCTCACCGCCCCCGCCCTGCGCCGGGCCGCGACCGGCGGAAGCGCGAGACGGCCGGCCGGGTTCCGCCGCCCCCTGCGTACCGCGGACGGCTGGATAGCCCCCGCCGATGCCTGCGCGGCCGCAGCCGGTGCATACGACCTGCGCGATCTGCATACCGACGAGGCCCTGACCCAGCTGCGTGAGCACGGCTTGACCGCAACCGCGGTCACCACCGATCTCGCCGACCTGCACCACGATCCGCGCTTCGCCGGCTCGATCAGCCGCGACACGCACGGTGCCCCCGCCGTTCCCGACCCCTGGAGCTTCGCGTGACCGTCGCACTGCACGACCTGCTGCCCGCCGACCTCCGCCGCTCCTGGGTGATCGACGGCACCTGCCCCGACCTCGATCTCTACAGCCTCTTCCGGGCCCGCCAGATCGCGGACCTCCACCGCACCGCCCTCCTCGATGCCAAGGGCAAACTCTGCTACACCGCCCTCGACCGCAAGGTGCGATGTCTCGCCACCGGCCTCAGAGACCTCGGCATAAGCCCAGGAGATGTGGTCGGCGTCCAACTACCCAACGGACGCAACGCCGTTGTCGCCGATCTCGCCCTGGCCGCCCTCGGCGCCGTGGCGCTGCCCTTTCCGGTCGGCCGCGGCAGCCTGGAGGCCGAGTGTTTGCTGCGCCGCGCGGAGGCCGTCGCGGTCATCGCCGCGGTTGAGCACCGAGGCAACCATCACGCCGCCGACCTGAACACTCTGGCCCCGGCGCTGCCCGCACTGCGGCACGTTATCGCCGCCGGACCCGGCAACGCTCCAGAAGGAACGGTTCCGCTCGCGCAGTTGCTGCGATCCGACCCGAGTGCGTTCGTCCCCGCCCGGCCGGATCCGGACAGCGCCGCCCGCATCCTCGTCTCGTCCGGCTCCGAGGCAGAGCCGAAGATGGTCGTCTACTCCCACAACGCGCTCGCGGGCGGGCGCGGCAACTTCCTCGCCTCGCTGATGCCCGAACAGACACCGCCGCGCTGCCTGTTCCTGGTGCCGCTCGCCTCGGCCTTCGGCTCCAACGGCACCGCGGTCACTCTCGCCCGGCACGGCGGGACGCTCATTCTCCTCGATCACTTCACCCCGGAAGCCGCGATCGCCGCGGTTCGCGAACACGAGCCCACGCACATCCTGGGCGTGCCCACCATGGTGCGCATGATGCTCGACCGGCTCGACAGCACGGGCGAGAAACTGCCCGCCCCCACGGCCCTGATCCTCGGTGGCTCGGCCCTGGACGGGACCACGGCGGAGCACGCCGCCCGCGCGTTCGGCTGCCCGGTCGTCAACCTCTACGGCTCGGCCGACGGGGTCAACTGCCACACCGGGCTGGGCAGCGAAACCCCGGCCGCTGACGGGCAAGGTGTTGTCGCGGGCCGTCCCGATCCTCGCGTCGCCGACATCCGCATCGCCGACACCGAGACCCAGGAACAGCTGCCGGACGGCGCGATCGGAGAGATCATCGCGCGAGGCCCGATGACCCCCATGTGCTACGTGGCCTCCCCGGACCTGGATGCCCGCTATCGCACCCGCGAAGGCTGGGTCCGCACCGGAGACCTCGGACTCCTCGACAAGGACGGCACTCTTCACATCGTCGGACGCCTCAAGGACATCGTCATCCGCGGCGGCGCCAACATCAGTCCTGCCGAAGTCGAACGGGAACTGGCCGCCCACCCCCACGTACGCGACGTGGTGTGTGTCGGCGTCCCCGACGAGGTGATGGGGGAGCGGCTGGCGGCATGTGTGGTGTCCCGCACCACCGATTCCCCGACGCTCGAGTCACTGTGTGCGCACCTGACGGAACGGGGGCTCGAGCAGCGCAAGCACCCCGAGCGCCTCCTGGTGGTGGAGGAACTTCCCCTGACTCCGGCAGGCAAGCCCGACCGAGCAGGGCTGCGTCGGCGCCTGACCGACAACCTGCCGCCGGAGCGGGACCTCGCTGCGGTTCCGCTCGCTCAGGCAGGCTGACGGAGGGACCGGAGAGCGGTGCCGCACCGCTCTCCGGACCCGATGCCTGACGAGTAGCGGGAGGGAACGCGTGGTGCGTGCCTCCCGCTCTTCGCTACGTTGCCCGGCCCCGTCGAACGAGTCCGAACGCCACGTCCGCGACGAGGAACCCGAGCAGGGTGACCCCCAGGACCGGCAGCGCCCAGCCCAGAGCGGCGACGGCCGGTATGCCCAGGATCAGCGCGGGCAGCGGCAGTTGGCGCCAGACGCCGCGGGCCGGGGCCTTGCCGAGTACTGCCCTGCGGTCGTCGCGCGTCGGGCGACGCTGCCACCGCTGCGCATGCCTCATCGGCGCCAGTGCACATCCGGCGCGATGGAACGGCTAGGGGGCTGTCAGGCCGGGGCCGCGGGGGAGGACCCCGTTTGGGTCGGGAACGAGCGAGCCAGCACCCCGAATCGGTATGCACACCCGCCGTGGGCATGGGTCGAAGACGAGGCGCGAAAGACTAGGGACAGGGGAGAAGAAAGCAGATGTCCGCTGGGGGCAGTCCGTACGGACTGCCCCCAGCCGGGAGACACGGGGCGCCTACCCGTTACCGGGCTCAGGACCCGGACATGGCCTTCTTCAGCTCGGCGGCCGCGTTGCGGTAGACGGGCAACAGATCCAGGTCCTCACCCGGGTAGTTGACGACCTTGACCTGCTTGGCACCGGAGTCGGGCAGTACGGTTCCGGTCGACATATGGGCGTTGTCCAGGACCAGGGCGGGCTTCTTCTTGGAGAGGTCGGCCAGCTGTGCCGGGGTGACCGGCTCGGGCCCGTAAGTGCCGACGGTGGTGGCGCCCGCCAGCTTCGCGGACCAGGCGGTGAAGACCTGGGTGACGACGGCCGGGCTCTTCCCGCCGGGCCAGGCAGCCTTCAGGTCCTTGGACAGCTTGGCGTACTCGGCGTCGAAGGCCGTCTTCCACTTCGCCGCGACGTCCTCGGTGCCGAACAGCTTGCCCAGCCGGGCCACTTCGGCGCCGACCTTGTCGGCGTCGTTGTCGAGACTGACCTCGACCAGCTCGGCCTTGGAGCCGGCGGCTTCCTTGATCTTCCCGGCGTACGGCTCGAAGGGTGCGTACAACACGAAGTCGGCCTTGGCGACTGCCGCGAGGTCGGACGGCTTCGGGTCGTAGTCCGGTGCGTGGTGCACGGACTGGGGCACGATGACCTTGACGTCCTCGGCGCCCGCGGCCTTCGCGAAGGCGCCCTCCCAGGTCGTGGTGACGACCACGACCGGTTTTCCCTCCTTGCCTTCGGTGCCGCTCCTGGACGACGAGTCGCTGTCGCTTCCGCAGCCCGTGACCAGGACCAGGGCTGCGCTCAGTGCGAGGAGGGAAGTGATACGGACGCGGGTGCGCGCCATGAGCTGATTCTCCGTTCGGGTATGAGATGGACGGCGAGGACGACTGCCCCCGCGGTCAGGACGAGGACCGGCCCGGGTGGCCAGTCCAGCCGGAGAGCGATGAGGAACCCGGTCAGATTCACGGTGATGCCGATACCGACCGCCCACACGGTGATCGATTTCAGCGAGGTGCCCAGATGGCGCGCGGCGAGCGCGGGCAGCAGGGTCAGGGCGTCGACCAGTAGCGCGCCGGTGAGTTTGATCGCTCCGGCCACCGCGACCGCGACCAGTACCAGCAGCACCAGGGTCAGTCCGCGTACCGGGACGCCCGAGCACTGCGCGAGTTCACGGTCGTACAGCAGCAGCGCCACATCGCGGCGTCGCCACCAGAACAGCCCGGGTACGACGACGGCGAGCACCGCCAGCACCACCAGGTCCGCGGTGCCGACGGACAGGATCGACCCCCACAGCAACGCGAACGCGCCCGAGGCGTTGACTCCCGAGACCGCGAGGACCAGCAGCGCGGCCGCGATCGCGAGACTCATCAGCAGGCCCATCGCGCCGGACAGGCCGTCCGGGGTGCGGGCGAGCGGAGCGACCCCCGCACCGGCCAGGGCGCAGGCCACCAGCGCGCACAGCATCGGGTCGAGTCCGGTCAGGATGCCGACCGCGATGCCCAGCAGAGCGACGTGCATCATCGCGAACCGGACCGGCATGATGTCGAGCCCGACGATGACCACCCCGATCACCGGTAGTCCGATCGCGGCCAACAGCAGGGCGAACCCGGCCCGCTGCACGGGCAGAAGTTGCAGGAGTTCACCGAGGTCGGCGGTGGCGAGGGTCACCGGACCTCCCGCAGCCGGCCCGCGGCCATCTCCAGTACCCGGTCGCAGCGGTCCGCGAGAGACCGGTCGTGTGTCACCACGACCAGCGTCACCGGCAGGGAGGTGAGGACGTCCGCCGCCTCCGACTGGCCGCTGAAGTCGAGGGCAGCGGTGGGTTCGTCGGCCAGGAGCACCTCGGCTCCGGCGGCGACGCAGCCGATCGCCCGGGCGAGGTACATCCGCTGCAACTGCCCGCCGGAGAGGGTGTGCAGGGGCCGCTCGGTCAGCGACCCCACACCGAGCCGGGCAGCGGCTTCGGTGGCCTCCTCCGGCGCGGTGCTGCTGGCCAGCAACTCGTCACCCAGCAGAGGGAATCGGCCGGCCGCCGGCTTCTGCGGAATCCAGGCGCACGCACGCCGCCGCCAGGCCCATTCCGCCGGCGAACGGGTGTCCCGGCCGCCGACCAGGATCGATCCGGTCACCTGCCTGTGCAGGCCGAGGACGGCACGCAGCAGCGTGGTCTTGCCCGAGCCGTTGGTCCCGGTCAGCGCCACGCGTTCACCGGCGGCGATCTCCAGATCCACGTCGGCGACTGCCTCGACCCGGCCATGGCGGCAGGCGACCTCCCGCATGCGTACATTCAGCCCGCCCATCACACGCCCCTCATTCGTCCGTAACTGCAGGGGTACGACGGGTGTCCGCCCTCCCACGCGGCAGTAGTCGGATGACGGCCGTGTCAGGTTCCGGCGAACCGGCAACTGTTTCCGTACGCGTTTCACTTCGCCCGTAGGCCCGGCCGCCCCGGAGCGGCGACCTCTCTCATGTAGTCGTGCCGAGGCCTCGTCCGGTTTCCGCCTTCCCTCCGCAATCGGAAGCACTGGAAGCAAAAACCTCATGTGCCGTGCCTCGGGGGCGTGCCCCACCGAGGCTTGCGTCCTGCGTCGATCGGGCATTCCCTCGGCGTCGGGCCGCAGGAGGCCGTTCTGCGGGCGGACGCGTACGAAAGGCGATTGCGATGACCGATATCAGTTCTCTGGAGCCCGTGGCGACATTCTGCGGTAACTGCAACTGCGGTTGCCCCCAGTTGTTCGTCGACGAGGCCGCTCCTGCCGAGCGGAGGATCGTGATCACCGATGACTTCGGTCAGCAGGTGCAGATGAGTGCCGACCAGTTCGGTTCCATCGTCGAGGAGGCCAAGGCGGGCAAGCTGGACTCCATCGCGATCGTGTGAACCGCTGTGCCCGGTCCGGGGGCCGGCTCAGCTGCCGGGCCGGACCACGACCACGACGGTGTCGACCGGTCCGCCGTGGCGGAAGTGCAGAACGAACGGGACTGTATCGCCCACTTGCCAGGGGGCCTTCGTCCTCACCATCACGTCCAGGCCGCTCGGTGACATGACGACGGTGTCGCCCGCCGGGATTTCCGCAGAGTCGACCATGCGCATGAAACCGGCTCCGCTGTCGGCACTTTCGTGCCGGCTCAGCATGGCACTCTCGACGGCGGGCGACGTCACCGAGACCAGTTGGTCAGCGGCCCCACCGCTGTTGGCGATCCGGAAGAACGCCGCGGTGTCCTCGTTGTCGCCGTAGGGCAGGAAGACACGCCCGTCGCTGACCTTGATCCGTGGCGGGCTGCCGGCGGCCCCGGCCTTGGCCCAGGTCGTCAGCCCGCCGAGGGCCACCGCGCAGGCGGCCACCGGGGCGAGCGCGGCGTAGAGTCCGTCGCGCAGACGCCGACGACTCGGCCTCCAGCCCTCAGCCGCGGGTGCCCGGTCGGGATCCGTCATCGCTGAACACCTCCTCGGGGGCGACGTGTTCCGGACCGTGTGGGACGAGGCGGCGAAGGCTGCCAGGCCCGCAGACGCAGGCTGTTGCCCACCACCAGGAGCGAGCTGGCGGACATCGCGGCGGCGGCGACCATCGGGTTGAGCCAGCCAACCGCGGCCAGCGGCACGGTGACCACGTTGTACCCGAACGCCCAGACGAGATTGACGCGAATCGTCCCCAGGGTGCGCCGGGCGAGCCGGACCGCGTCGGCGACCGCCTCGATGTCGCCGCGCACCAGGGTCACATCGGCGGCTCCGATGGCCACGTCGGTGCCGGTGCCCATAGCGATCCCGAGATCGGCGCCGGCCAGCGCGGCGGCATCGTTCACGCCATCACCGATGACGGCGACCTGACGGTCCTCCTTCTTCAACTGCCGTATCAGGTCTGCCTTGCCCTCGGGGGTACAGCGGGCGTGCACCTGTGTGATGCCGAGTTCAGCGGCGACAGCACTGGCGGCGGCTTCTCGGTCGCCCGTGGCCAGGACCGGTTCCACTCCCAGCCGCTTCAGGCGGTCCACGGCCCGGTAGCTCCCGGGCCGCACGACGTCGCCCAGGGCGATGAGGGCCTCGTCGACGCCGTCCACCCGCAGCAGGACCGGGGTGAGCGCGGAAGTCTCCGCATCGGCCAACGCCTGTGCCAGTGACTCGGGAAGGTCGTCGCCGGGGGCACACACCTCGACACGGAGGCCGTCGACGAGACCGGTGACCCCGGCCCCCGGCGTAGCCCGGAAGCCGGTCACTTCGGGCAAGGGACGTTCGGGCAGTGCCCGCTGTGCGTACGCGGTGAGGGCGCGACCCAGCGGGTGTTCAGAACCCTGCTCCGCCGCGCCGGCGAGCCTGAGCGCAGCCTCCCGGCCGATTCCACCGGTGACCGGCGTGACCTGAGCGACGGTCATGTGCCCGGTTGTGAGGGTGCCGGTCTTGTCCAGGACGACGGTGTCGATGTGGCGCAGTGCCTCCAGTGCCTGAGGTCCGCTGACCAGGACGCCGAGCTGGGCGCCGCGGCCGGCGGCGGCCAACAGGGCGGTAGGGGTCGCCAGGCCCAGCGCGCAGGGGCAGGCAACGACCAGGATCGCCACGCACGCGGTGACGGCTGCCTGCGGGTCTGCTCCGGCACCGAGCCAGAAGCCGAGGACAGTGACAGCCAACGCCAGAACGACCGGGACGAAGACGCCTGCCACCCTGTCCGCCAGACGCTGGGCACGAGCCTTCCCCGCCTGAACCTCGGTCACCATCCGTGTGATCAGAGCGAGTTGGGTGTCCGCGCCGACCGCCGTGGCCCGCACGAAGAGCAGACCTCCGGCGTTGACTGCGCCCCCGACCACTGGCTGGTCAGGACCGACTTCGACGGGCTCGCTCTCCCCGGTGACCAGGGAGAGATCCAGAGCGGAACTCCCGGATACCACCACACCGTCGGTGGCTACCCGTTCCCCCGGACGGACGGTGAACTCCTGGCCCACCCTCAGCCGTTCGATCGGGATCCGCCGCTCCTGTCCGTCCTCCCGAACAGTCACGTCCTTGGCGGCCAGCCCGGCCAATGAACGCAATGCCTCACCGGTCCCGTGCCGGGCGCGCGCTTCCAAGAAGCGGCCGGTCAGGACGAACAACGGCACACCGACCGCTGCCTCCAGGTAGACATGTGCGGCATCTCCGCCTACCGAGGGAAGCAGGGTGAACGGCATGCGCATGCCCGGATCGCCCGCGCCGCCGAGGAAGAGCGCATAGACGGACCAGGAGAACGATGCGACGACACCGAGCGAGACCAGGGTGTCCATGGTGGCCGCCGAGTGCCGCAGACCCCGCATCGCGCGCACGTGGAACGGCCAGGCGCTCCAGACGACCACCGGGCCGGCCAGCATGAGACACAGCCACTGCCAGTTGCGGAACTGCAGGGAGGGCACCATGGACAGCACGAGGACCGGCACGCAGAGCAGCGCCGTGATCAGCAGCCGCTCGCGTTCCCCGCGCGGCTCGCCCTCCTCCGGCTCCGGCTGCCGGGTGTCTTCCTGCGGCTCGGGCGGCAGGGGCAGTTCGGCGGTGCAGCCCGCGCGTTCGACAGCAGCGACGAGGTCTTCCGCGGTGATGTCCGAGGGGTGGCTCACCCTGGCCTGCCCCGTGGCGAGGTTGACCGTGGCAGTCACCCCTTCGAGCTTGGCCAGTCGTTTCTCCACTCGGTTCACGCAGGCCGCGCAGGTCATGCCGCCGACGATCAGATCAGTGGTCACCAGCGCGCTCGCCGGTTCCACCGTCATCGTTCACCGCCCGAGTGCATGTCACCCATGCCACCGTCCCCGTGCGGTTCGGAGCCACCGTCGGAACCGGTGCCGGTGGAGTGCATGCCGGGTGCGACCGGACCGACGGCTGAACCGACCCCGTACGAGAGCGCGAACATCACCACAAGCAGCACCAGGAACCCGGTCGGCGCGGGTGGCGGCGCCCACCGGCGCAAGGCGGCGTACGTACGGGCAAGGGAGTGTTGCTGGTCTGCCATCGCCGCTCCAGAGACGGGCCCGCGCCGGTGTCACAGGGCGGGGCGGAGGGAAACCGAGCCCGGGCGGGGGCAGTCCGCTCGGCCCATGGGTGTCATGCTGGCATGGCGACGAGCGTCGGATTCCCGGTAGCACGGCCCGCTCGCACGTGACGTTTCTCCCGGCTCGCCGGGGGAACCCGTGGAGCTGTTCACACGACCACATGTGAACGTGTACGAGCTGCCGACCGACCGTTCACTGTCGTACCGGGATGTCTGGCGCGGGCACCGTGATCAAGGTTTCGGCGACACAGAGCATCGGCGACACAGAGCAACACAGAGCAACACAGAGCAACAGTGAAGCGACCCGTGCCACCCAGCCGCTCCGGTCACTGCCGCTGTCCGCACCTCGAGTGGTTGCCGCTGTGCGGACAGTCACATTGACGAAGTTCGCCACTTAGGCCAGCCTTACCTTCGCTCGCTCCGGTGTGGTGTGGGCGCCCCGCGTTACACCTCTGGAGCACCATGTCCACCGCCGATGCACCCTCGATTCAACGAAGCTCCGGACAGGAAGCAGACACACTTCAGCTTCCCCCGTGGTGCGGGCCCGCGTTGGCATCCTCGGCGGTGTGCGTCGGATGGGCGGCCAGCACATGGACAGCCGTCCACGTGCGTGCCGATGCCACGCTCCACACTGCGGCGCTCTTCGCCCACCTTGCCTGCCTGGTCCTTGGATTTGGCGCGGTTCTCGCCATCGACTATTACGGCGCTCTGTGGCTCATGGGCCGCAAGACTCTGCGCGAGGTGCTCGACTTCACCGCCCCTCTGCACACCCTTGTCTGGGCCGGCCTCTTCGGTCTGCTCCTCAGCGGAGCCTTCCTCCACCCCGACATCACCTCACCGCTCACTTGCGTCAAACTCGGCCTCGTCCTGATTCTGTCCCTCAACGGTGTCCAGGCCGGTGCCCTTCACCGGCGCCTGAGGACCCTCGGCGGCCGGCCCGACGGCCGCTCGCTTCTGGTCCGCGGCGCCGCAACCGCGTTCGCGTCACAGGCCACCTGGTGGGGCGCGGTCGTCATCGGCTTTCTCAACAGTCAGCGGTGACTGGGTTGCGGTCGCCGATGGCCTGGGCGGCGGTTTCGTCGGCGCTGCGCTCCAGCGCGTAGCTGAGGGGTTCGCGCAGGGCACGCAGGCCGGGATGGCACAGGCCGGCCATTTCCACCATGGTGAGGAAGACGTGGTGACGGCCGGTCAGGTGGGCGCGTTCGTGTGCGAAGAGAGCCTCCCGTTCGGCGGCGGAGAGGGCCCGCAGCATGCCGGAGGTCACCACGACCTTGCCGATCACCGCGCTCAACCCTGAGGCTGAGCCCACTCATCTGTGGCAGCGCATTCTGCGCGGCGCCGTCGTGGCGGCCGCATGTCAGAGAGTCGTCAAGGTCCCCGGGTCCGGTGGCCGGACGGGGCTCCGGGGCGGACTCTGGCCTTGTGAGCGCAGAGAACGTGATCGGCGCCGGCATGAGGATGCCGACATCCCCCCCACTGTCGGTCACAACACAGCTGGTTCCAGCACGACGGGCAGCTCCGCGAGGCCGCGGAAGGCCGGGAACGGAACCACCATCCAGGGCGCCTCACGCGCGGGGTCGGCCAGAGCCACCCGCGGGAAACGGCTGAACAGACCGGTGAGAGCGAGTTGCATCTCCAGTCTGGCCAGAGGTGCTCCCAGGCAGTAGTGAATGCCGTGCCCGAACCCCAGATGGGCACTTTGCGCGTTCTCCGATCGCGTCACATCGAACTGGTCCGGGGAGTCGAACTTCAGCGGGTCGCGGTTGGCCGAACTGAGCGCGATCTGAACCAGGGCGCCCTTCGGGATCCGCGTTCCGGCGATCTCCACATCCTCGGTCGCGAAACGGAACGTCGCGCTCTCCACCGAGCCGTCGTAGCGCACCAGCTCCTCGACCGCCTGGCCGACCAGCTCAGGGTTCTCCTGCACGGCGCGGAGCTGTGCGGGATGGGTGAGGAGATGGTAGACGGCGTTGCCGATGAGGTAGGCGGTCGTCTTGTGACCAGCGAACATCAGCAGAAACGCTGTCGAGATCAGCTCCTGCTCGGTGAGCCCGCCGTCTGTGTCCCGGGCTGCGGTGAGCGCGCTGAGCAGGTCGTCGCCCGGGCGGCTGCGCTTACGTGCGAGGAGATCCGCGAAGTACGCGTGCAGGCTCTCCTCCGCCTTCTGCTGGGCCTGCTTGGATTCCTTGCTGAACCCGGTGTGCGCCACCGTGGTGGACCATGTCTGCACCTGCGACCGCTCGTCCGGCGGCACGCCGAGCAGTTCGCAGATCACGGTGATCGGCAGCGGGAAGGCGAACGCGGGCAGCAGGTCGACCGGTTCCCGGGTCGAGCATCCGTCCAGCAGCGTCTCGACGATGTCCTGGATCTGTGGCCGCAGCGACTCCACACGGCGCGGGGTGAACTCGGAGTTGACCAGCTTGCGCAGCCGGGTGTGCTTGGGCGGGTCGGCGTTGAGCATGTGATCGTCCAGTGCCACGGACGAGTCACCGAAGATCCTTCGGTAGGCGTCCATGGCCCCGTACATGTCCTTGCTCAGCCGCGGATCCGCCAGGGCGGCCCGCGCGTCCTGGTACCGCGTGATCAGGTATGTGTCGATGCCGTGCGGCGGCCGCATGGGGCAGACGGGCGCCGTTTCCCTGAGGTTCGCGTAGACGGGGTGTGGGTTCCGTCGGAACTCGGGGGTGCACCGCTCGGCTGCGGTGGCTGGGTCATCCACTGTGGTCACGGACGGCTCCTGAGGTCGAAGATGGCCTCGGCGTTGCCGCCGAGGATGAGCTGCTGGGACGCCTTGTCGATCGGCAGCTTCTCGATCATGCGCATGAACTCCTCCAGGGGCACGGACATCGGCGGCGAGTCAGTGCCGAACAGCATCCGCTCCGGCCCCAGTACCTCCGCGTTGAGGCCCAGGTGCGCCGGGCTGAACGTGCTGGTGTCGACATACATGCGCTGCAGCGCCGCGCCCGGGTCGGCCGCCGGCGGGGCGGAGGGCGGCGTCGGGGCGGAGGGCTGCCCAGCCGGCGCGCCCCCACCCCAGTGCCGGGGGCGCGCCGCTGTCTGCAGGCGTTCCGACAGCAGTGCCAGCGCGCCGCCGCCGGTGGCGCCGATCAGTCGCAGGCCGGGGTACTTGTCCAGCCACCCCGCGAACGCGATCATGGCCATGCCCATCGAGACGTCGCCGAACCGGCCGATCTGCTCGACGAAGCCGAAGTCGTCGACCCGTTCCGTGCCGATCGGTTCGGCCGGGGCGTGCACCAGGACCGGCACTCCCGTCTCGGCGGCCAGTGCGAAGAAGGAGTCGGCTCGCGGAGAGCCGAGCAACTCGCCGTGGACACTGGATGTGGTGATCAGGCCGACGAAGGCGGGGTCCGCCAGCGTCTCGCGTACCCCATCCAGGTGATCGTCGTCGCCGAACGGGTTGGCGTACACATACCCGCGCAGCTGGTCGGGGAAGGATGCGATCAGGCCCGACATCCAGTCGTGGAAGCCGCGCAGCCGGTCCCGTGGTTGCGCGTAGTTGTCGACGCCCGGGACTCGCGCCATCGCGCCGGCGCCGACCGGACTGCCGATGATGGTGAGGTCGATCCCGGCCTCGGCACGGGCGGCGAGCATGCCGTCGACGTCGGTCAGGCTGGGGGGCATGGGGAAGCGTCGGGCTGCCTCCGGTGGGGACAGATGCCCGTGGATATCGATGATCATGTGCGACTTCCCGGGTTCGGTGTGAGTGCGTGGGCGACCGCGACACAGTCCTCGTCGCCGCGTCCCTGCTCGGTGGCGCGGACGTGGGTCTCCGCGGCTGCGGTGGCGAGCGGAAGCCGCAGTCCGGCCGCCGCGGCCTGGTCCGCGACGAGCATGAGGTCCTTGGCCATCAGGCGCAGCCGGAAGTCGGGCTTGTCGAAGCGCCCGGCTGCCAGGCGTTTCGACTTGAACGCCATGACCGGCGAGGCGAAGCCGCTGCCGGCGATCGTGCTGAGGACGAGCTTCCGGTCGAGGCCGGCGGCGGCCGCCAACTCGACGGCCTCGGCCAGAGCCTGCACCTCGATCCCCATCAGCAGGTTGAGGAGCAGCTTCATCCGCATGCCGGAACCGAGTTCGCCGAGGTGGACGACCTCCTTGCCCAGCAGCTCGAGCAGCGGCCGCCCCGCGGTGAAGACCCGCTCCTCGCCGCCGACGAAGAGGCGCAGCTCGCCGGTGCGGGCGTGCTCCCGGTTGCCGAGCATGCCGACGTCCAGAACGGAGTGCGTGTCACCGGTGAGGCGGACGACCTCGTCGGGGGCGACTGTGCTGGCGCAGACCAGGGCGCCGGGGTACGGGCCCCCGGCCAGGACCCCGTCCGGTCCCCGCAGCACGGCTCCGAGGGCTTCGCCGTCGGCCACGGTGCAGATGGCAGCGCTCGTGCCCTCGACGGCATCGGCCGGATGGGCTGCGGCGAAGGCGCCGGCCTGGGCGAGCGGCGCGGTCCGCTCCGCGGTGCGGTTCCAGACCCGTACCTGAATGCCCTGGTCAAGAAGTCGGGTGGCCAGGCCGGTTCCCATCGTGCCGAGACCGAGGACGGCGACCGGGCCGTCGGGGCGCTTCATGCCTTCCCTCCCACGGTCTCCTGAATGACCCGGAACCGCAGCGACTGGGTCTCGTCGACCCACTCGCGCAGCGGAGCCACCAGTGCGCGGTGGTCCTCGCCCTGCTGCCAGGCGAAGAAGTGCTCGGGCGTCTCCCACTCGCTGGTGATCACCCACTGCCGGGATCCGTCGAGCGGTTCGCCCAGTCGGTCGATGAGGTGTCCGGGGACGCGGGCGACGGACTTGCGTATTCGCTCGTACACGTCCAGGAACCCTTGCTCGCCGCCCTCGATGACGTGGACCGCGTACACCACGGACAGTCGCTCGGCCGATTGGCCCTTCTGCGCAGTGCTCATGTCTCCTCCTGATGGTGAGATCTGGCAGAACACGACTCCAACCGACTCATGGCTCCCGTGGCCACGCAACTCCGAAGTGGGGACAGCCCAACGGGGAGAAGGGCTCCCCGACGGTTGCTAGCCCGTACGGGTGAGAATCGAACGGCCCTTTTCGGAGGCGGTCCTGGACGCCTGACACCCCCTCAAGGGGGACCCGCTTGATCCTTGACGATCAGTTGCGGCCACCCTGCCGCGACGCCGGCTCGTCCCGGAGGACGGCAGGCCGGCGACGCACGCTGAATCGAGGCCAGGGAGCTTGCGCGAAATTCCTGTGCTGCGGTGATGCTGGAGCCCCCAGCGCGCCGGTGACGGCGCGCCTTCGGCTGGGGCGACCGGGTCAGCGCATTCGCACCCGGGACCCGTATTCCTCCGCCGAGTCCGCCGAGTCCGCCGAGTCCGCCGAGTCCGCCGAGTCCGTCGAGTCCATTGGGTTGATGGAGCCCTCCACCGGAGTCGGATCGAGGTAGAACCACTGAGCCGTCGGCCCCGGCACATGCGCCGCGCTGTTGTCGGGCGGCGGCTGCGCCTCGGATGCCGACGGGCCGGGCGGGGCCGGCGCGTTCGGTGTGTTCGGGCGCAGCAGCTCCACGCCTACGTCCGATCCTCGGTGCTGTGCCACGAACTCGTCCACCTGGCTACGACAGGCGTGGTCCCAGTGCGCCACGGCGGTCAGATCGAGCCGTACCCTCGGCTTTCCGGCGGCGGCGACCGCCTCCAGCGCGTCGATCAGCTTCGGCAGCCGCAGGAAGGTCATATTGCCCGCCATGACCAACTTCGCGGTGTCGCCCTCCACGCTGGTGCGTACCGAGGTCTGTGACATCCGCAGCGCGGCCAGCACAATGCCCGCCGCCAGACCCACCAGGACGCCGAAGACGGAACTCAATGACCCTGCGGGCCTTGCTCATCGAGGACGACGAGACGATCGCCGAACCCCTTGTGGAGGGCCTCGGCCGCTACGGCCTGACGGTGGGCCATGTGTCCACGGGCGCCGCCGGGCTGCAAGGCCCGTACGGCGACATCGTGCTGCTTGATCTGGGGCTGCCCGATATGGATGGCATCGACGTCTGCCGCGGCATCCGCCAGGTCTCCGACGTGCCGATCATCATGCTCACCGCACGAGGAACGGAGGCCGACCGGGTGCTGGGCCTGGAGCTGGGCGCCGACGACTACCTGGCGAAACCGGTCAGCATCCGGGAGTTGATCGCACGCATCCGGGCCGTGACCCGCCGCACCGCAGCATGGTCGGGTGCCGCGCCTGCCGCGCCTGCCGCGGAAGCCGCCAACGGTGCCGGGGCCTTACCGCGGGCGGCTGTGGCGACCCCGCCCGCCACAGCACCCGACTGGGGGTTGGGGGCATCTGCGTGGCAGGACCCCGAACCCTCGCCCGTACCCGGACGCATAGCGCCGCAGTCCTCCCCGACCGGGGCGCTGGTCGTCGACCGCCGCACCCGCGAGGTCTGGATCGGGGAAAGGCCGATCATCCTCACCCCCAAGGAGTTCGATCTGCTGGCCCTCCTGGCCGAGGACCCCGGGGCGGTCTACTCGCGCCAGGAGATCCTTGACCGGGTCTGGGATCTGCACTTCCACGGCCCCACCAAAACCCTGGACGTCCATGTCGCCACGCTGCGGCGCAAGTTGGGTGACCCGGCCTGGATCCAGACCTTGCGCGGGGTGGGCCTGCGCCTCGCCGTACGCCCCCGCACCGACACCAACCACCCGGAATCACAGCCCCGATGACACGCCGACTGCTGCTCAGCTATCTGACCCTCGCGGCCCTCGTCCTCATCTGCCTGGAGTTCCCACTTGGCTACGTCTACACCCGGGCCGAGCGTGAGCGCGCCACCAACGCCGCCACGGAAGAAGCGGAATCGGTCGCCGACTACGCTGCCCTCTCCCTCGCCTACGGCCGTCCCGAGGAACTCGCCGAACGCGTCGACGTCTGCGCAGAACGCATCGGTGGCCGACTCCTGGTTGTGGACAGCCGTGGCACCCTGCTCGCCACCTCGCACCCACTCAGCCGCGACCAGCAGGCCGGCCTCGCCCAGCACCCGGAGATCGCTGCCGCGCTGCTCGGTGGTGACGGAGCCAACGTACGCACCTCCACCATCGGCGGCGTCCAGTGGCTCTCGGTCGCCGTTCCGGTACGGCACGGTGCGACGCTTCACGGCGCCGTACGCCTCACTGTCCCCACCGACGCGATCGCGAACAACGTCCACCGGGTGTGGCTTGTGCTGGGACTTGGCGGGCTCGGGGTGCTGGCCGTCGTAACCATGGCAGCCTTCGCGCTGGCCCGCTGGATTGGCCGCCCGATCCTCGAACTGGAGCGCGCCGCCCGCACCTTGGCCGGCGGCAGCCTCTCCACCCCGGCCTCCGTCACCACAGGACCGCCCGAAGTACGCAGCCTGGCCGCCACTTTCAACCGCACGGCCGCCCTGCTGGAGCATCTGCTCGCTGCACAGAGCGCCTTCGCGGGCGAGGCGTCCCACCAGTTGAAGACCCCGCTTGCCGCGCTGCGGCTGCGCCTGGACAACATGGAACCCGGTATCCCGCCCCAAATGCGCGGCAACCTGAACGCGGCGATGACCGAGACCGACAGGCTGGCCAGAATGGTCGAGGGCCTCCTCGCCTTCGCCCGGATGGAGGAGACCGCGCTCACGCCTGAACCCGTCGACCTGGACCGGGTACTGCAGGACCGCACCCTCGCCTGGTCCGGGCTGTACGCCCGGGAGGGCGTCCGCCTCGTCCTCAAGGGCAATCCGGTCGGCACCGCCCTCGCGGTGCCTGGCGCCCTCGAGCAGATTCTGGACAACCTGCTCTCCAACGCCCTGCGCGTCGCCTCCCCGCGCAGCATGGTGACCGTTTCCCGGTGGCTCTCGGCCACGGCGGCGGAGCTGCACGTCGAAGACCAGGGCCCCGGTATGACCGCCGAACAACGCAGCCGCGCGTTCGACCGCTTCTGGCGCGCCCCCGACGCCCCCAAGGGCGGCACCGGCCTCGCCCTCGTTCAGCGCCTCACCCTGGCCAGTGGCGGCGAGGCCCTGCTCCTCCCCGCCCCGGGCGGCGGCCTCAGGGCCGTCATCCGCCTCCAGCCCGCGACGTCCCGCCGCTCCGGCGGCCTGCCGAGCCTCCCGCACCCCCGCCGCCGCCCGGCGGTAGGCGCGTGTACGGCTGCGGGGAAGCGGTGAAAACGGCCCGTCGCCGAACGCGATTGCCCGGCCCCGGTCCTGGGGTCGGCGTACAGGTCCAGACGCCGCCTCGCGCCCACGTCCCGGCCCGACCGACGCGGTGCGGGGCACGCCGTCGGTCCCCGCGCACAAGCGGCCGCGGTGGAATCGAGGTGACGGCCGCCTACCGCTCGCTGCTGTGGTCACGTGCCCCTTTGCCGCTCAAGTCTGCAGGCAGACGCTCGATCGCCACCATGGCAGCGTCGTCGTCCAGATATCCGCCTGCATGGCTGAGCAGGTCGTTGCACAGGTAACTCAGGAGGGCGCGAGGTCCCTCGCCGGACCAGACGGTCACCCGTTCAGCCAGGGGGTAGAACGTGCCGGCCTTGTCGCGGGCCTCGATGACACCGTCCGTGTAGAGCAGGACGATGTCGCCGACCTCGAAGGCAAAGACTTCGGCGGCGAAGGCGGCCTCCACGAATTCGGTGAGGCCCAGTGGCGGTGCCGGGCGGCGAACTTCCAGTGGGGTGACCTGGCCATCACGCAGCAGCAGGGGTGGAGGGTGGCCACAGTTGATCACGTGCAGGGCCGACTCGTCGTCGGGGACGTCGAGCACAGCAGCGGTGATGAATGTTTCGCTGTAATCCTCCATGTCGCTTCCAGGGGCTCCGAGGTCGGTCGGGTCCGAGGAGACGGTTCGCTCCAGATAGGCCACCAACACCGGCAGGTCGGCCTGCTGGTGGGCGGCGGCCCGGAAGGCGCCGAGGAGGAGAGCGGCGTCTCCGATCGCCTCCAGGCCCTTGCCCCGCACGTCACCGATGATGAGCCTGGTTCCCTGGGCTGTGCGGGCGGCGGCATACAGGTCGCCGCCGATCTGCGCCTCGGCTTCGGCGGCCAGATACACGGAGGCGATGCGCAACGAGCCGATCCGGTGGGGAAGCGGCCGCAGCACCACTTCCTGTGCCGCCTGCGCCACCCAGCGCAGCTGGGTCAGTTCCTTCTCGTGCCGTTCCCGCAGATGGGCGAGGAAGGTCACGAACACCGAGATCAGGATCAGAGCGATGACCTGGAAGGTGTGGTTCAGGTCGGTGAGGCTGGTGCGCAACATCGCGACCACGGCCTGAGCCAATACGGCTACCGCGCCGACGAGGCCCGTCGTCCGAGGACCGGCGAAAGACGCCGTGATAGCGGGAGCGGCGACCAGGAAGGGGCCGAGGTGGACGTCAGGCGGAGCCAGGATGTCGACCACCGTGACGATCGCGATCAGCGCGAGCGGTACCGCAACCAGCACATGCCCCTGCTTCCATGACCAGCGCTCATCCCCAGGGAGTCGTCGAGAGCCCATGAACCCTGAATACACCGCACCACGGCCGAGCGCTGAGCGCCCTGCCGTGGTGTGCTGCGGGAGCGCCGCACTCCGAGCGACCCGGCCGAGCCGAGAGGCGAGCTGCGTCCTCGCTGTCGGGCTCGCCCGCACGGCCGCTGAGGGGCACAAGGGTGCGGCACTGACGGTGTCTCTCGCCGGGCTCGCTACGCCTGGCCCGCGTGCAGGCTCTCCAGGCGCCGCTGGAGCACCTGCAGCGCCCCGCGCTGACGGCCCGGGACACCCTGGCGCAGCCTGACGAGCGCCGGCGCGAGTGAGCGTGCCCGGGGCAGATCGCGGATCTGTTCCCACTGGTGGTGGGCCCGGTCGACCGCCCCTTCAACATCGGGATCGTCCGGGGCCTGCCGACGTGTCAGCCGGGCTTCGGCGGCGGCCATCCACAACTCGCAGCTGAGACCGGGATCCCGGGCGAGCCGGGCGAGATCGGCCCGGACCTCCAGCCAGTGGATGGCCTGCACCGAGCCGGGGCCGTGGGTCCGTAGCTCCTGCTGTTCCCAGGCCGAGGCCGCCGCCGCGGCCTCGGCGTGCCGCCCGGCCTGCGCGGCGGCGAGAATCGCCGGATGCGGGTCGGACGCCACCGCGGCCCGCGCGGCCGGGACGCTCGCGGGCGGAGGAGTGCCCCTCGTGAGCAGCAGCGCGTCGTCGGTGCCGGCCCGCGCCGCGGCCTGTTCGTGCAGCGTGGCACGGTCCGGCCGTGCGCCGCTGCGCCAGATCGCCGCGCACGCCTTCAGATAGGCGGGGTCCGCGGTCCCGCGGCGTGGGGACGCCGGCGCGATACGGCCGTAGAGACGGACGCCATGCCCGAGGGCGAGGCCTTGCGCCGCGATGTGCTGCCATGCCTGGGCATCGGCGACCAGATCGACGACCACGGTCGTGGTGTCCGGACGCCGGATCGCCAGTTCGCCCGCGAGCCAGTGCCAGGGAAGCGCCGTGTAGCGCATGGTCGTGGGTGTCGTCCGGGCGAGCGCGAGATGCAGGAGCCGCTGCCTGCGGTCCAGCTGCAGCTGCCCGGCGATGTACAGGGACAGCGGCCCTTCCGCGGTCGCGGTGGCCCGGATCCGGGTGAGTACGGTCTGGGGGTCGAGCGGTTCGGCGAGCTCGATCACGGTCGCGGCCGGTGTGCCCGTCAGCGCGCTGGGCGGTACGGCGGCGAGCGCGGGCAGCACCGAACTCGCGTCGATGAGACGGCCCTTGCCGACCGGGGCGGCTGCGATGAGCAGTGCGGTTCCCGGTTCTGCTGTGTCCCCTCCGTTGATCACCACAACCAGCACCGTAGCCGACGCCGCCTCGACCGAAGCCGAACCCGAAGCCGAACCCGAAGCCGAATCCGCCCGCAGGGTGCGATACACCCTGGCCGAAGGCTTCCGGCTGCGCGGCCCGCCGGAGCCCACGGCCCGGCACAGCGGCCGGGCGGCAGCGCACACGGGCAGGGCTGTACGAGTCGTACGGCACGCACGCGCCGCCGTTTCTTGTCATGGCCCTTGCAGGGCGGGGTGCACGCTGCTATTCCACCGGTTAGGAAAGTTTCCTTCCAGTCGTATCCGTCAGGCAGCCGAATCCGTTGGTCCGTCGTATCCGCCAGTCAGTATCCGCCAGTCAGTTTCAACCGCCGGTCAGTTCTGTCCGGCAATCAGTCCCGCCCCCACCAGCCCAGGCAAGGGAGACCCCCATGAGACCGGCACGGTTCTGGTTACGCTCGCTCGGCGGCGTCGGCACCCTCGGCGCCGCCCTGCTCCTCGGCCTCACCGCAGCGCCCACAGCCCCGGCCGCCCCTGCGGCGTCCGCGGCCCCGGCAGCTGCCGCCGTCACCCACGAGGCCGAGAACGCGGTCATCTCACAAGGCGTCGTCGAGTCCAATCACGCCGGCTTCACCGGCACCGGCTTCGTCAACTACAACAACAGCACCGGCAGTTACGTCGAGTGGACGGTCGACGCCGCCCAGGTCGGCAGCACCTCGCTGACCCTCCGCTACGCCAACGGCACCACCGCCAACCGTCCGATGGACATCACCGTCAACGGCGCCGTCGCCGCCGCCAAGCGCGCCTTCCCCGGCACCGGAGCCTGGACCTCCTGGGCCACGACCACCGTCACCGCCGACCTCAAGGCCGGCGCCAATATCATCCGGGCCACCGCAACCACCGCCAACGGCGGCCCCAATGTGGACCATCTCGCTGTCGAGACGGGCGGGCCGGCCCCCGGCGGCAAGACCCCCGTCGCGATCAACGGACAGCTCAAGGTCTGCGGCACCAAGCTATGCAACCAGTACGGCAAACCCGTTCAGCTGCGCGGCATGAGCACCCACGGTCTGCAGTGGTACAGCCAGTGCGTGACCTCCGGCTCACTCGACGCCCTGGCCACCGACTGGAACGCCGACGTCCTGCGCATCTCCATGTACATCCAGGAGGGCGGCTACGAGACCAACCCGCGCAAGTTCACCGACCTGGTCCACTCGATCATCGAGCAGGCCACCGTGCGCGGGCTGTACGCGATCGTCGACTGGCACATGCTCAGTCCCGGCGACCCGAACGTGAACCTCTCCCGCGCCAAGACCTTCTTCACCGAGATCTCGCAGCGCCACGCCAACAAGAACAACCTGCTGTACGAGATCGCCAATGAGCCCAGCGGTGTGAGCTGGTCGAAGATCAAGAGCTACGCCGAGCAGCTCATTCCGGTCATCCGGCAGAACGACCCGGACACCCCGATCCTGGTCGGCACCCGCGCCTGGTCATCCCTCGGCGTCTCCGAGGACTCGGACGAGACCGAGATCGTGAACAACCCGGTCAACGCCGCAAACATCATGTACACGTTCCACTTCTACGCGGCCTCGCACGGCACCGAGTACCTCAATACGCTCTCCCGTGCCGCCGACAGACTCCCCATGTTCGTCACCGAGTTCGGCACCCAGACCGCCTCCGGCGACGGCGGGAACAACTTCACCAGGGCCCAGCAGTACATCGATCTGATGGCGAGCAAGAAGATCAGCTGGTCCAACTGGAACTACTCCGACGACGAACGCTCCGGCGCCGTCTTCAAGGTGGGAACCTGCAACAAGAACGGTCCCTGGACCGGCACCGGACAGCTCAAGCCCGCCGGTGTCTGGGTCCGCGACCGGGCCAGGACCCCGGACGACTTCCCGACAAGCTGACACCGGCTCCGTATGTACCCCGCCCGCCCATGTGATCCCATGGGCGGGCGGGGCGTACTGAAAGACAGGAGCAGGAGCAGCAGTGACCAGCTATCGCCAGCCGGGAATCATCCTCACCGACCGGCACTTCACCGTCCCGCTCGACCATGCCGACCCGGCGGGGGAGCAGCTCGAGCTGTACGGCCGCGAAGTCGTCGCGAGCGGGCGGGCCGGCGCGGATCTGCCCTGGCTGGTCTATCTGGAGGGCGGCCCCGGCTTCGGTGCCCGCCGCTTCATCGGCAAACAGGCGTGGCTGGGACGGGCCGTGCAGGAGTACCGGGTGCTGCTCCTCGACCAGCGTGGCACCGGCCGCTCCACTCCGCTGAACCGCCAGACACTGTCGCTGCGCGGCGGACCGCAGGCCCAGGCCGACCACCTCGCGAACTTCCGGGCCGACAGCATCGTGCGCGACTGCGAGACGATCCGGCCGCGGCTCACCGGCGGCGCGCCGTGGACCGTACTGGGCCAGAGCTTCGGCGGATTCTGCGCCACGCACTATCTCTCCACGGCGCCCGAGGGCCTGCGCACGGTGCTTGTCACCGGCGGTCTGCCCTCCCTGGACGCCGGCGCCGAGGACGTCTACCGAGCCGCGTACCCCCGCATCCAGCGCAAGGCCGAGGCCCACTACGCCCGCTACCCGCAGGACGTGGAACGGGCCCGCCGTATCGCCGCGCACCTCGGCGAGCACAAGATCGTGCTGCCGGGCGGCTACGCCCTCACGCCCGAGGCCTTCCAGTCACTCGGCGTCCTGCTCGGCGGCGGGGAGGGCAGTCATCAGCTGCACTATCTGCTGGAGGATGCCTTCGTCCGTACGCGAGCGGGGTACGAACTCTCCGACGCGTTCCAGGAGAGCGTGCTCGCCACCCTCTCGCACACCGCGCATCCGCTGTACGCCGTACTGCACGAAGCGATCTACGCCCAGGGCGCGGAGCCGACCGACTGGGCGGCCGAACGGGTCCGGGCCGAATTCCCGCAGTTCGACGCTGCCACAGCCCTGGCCGGTGACGGGCCCCTGTTGTTCACCGGGGAGACCGTCCACCCCTGGCACTTCGAGGTGGACCCAGCGCTGCGCCCGCTGCGCGAGGCCGCCGAAATCCTCGCCGCGCGCACCGACTGGACCCCGCTGTACGACCCGGCCCGGCTCGCCGCCAATCGTGTGCCGGTCGCCGCGGCCATCTACCACGACGACATGTACGTCGACACGGATCACTCGCTGCGCACGGCGCGCACCATCCGCGGACTGCGCACCTGGGTCACCGACGAGTACGAGCACGACGGGGTGCGGGCCGGCGGTCCGCGCGTCCTCGACCGGCTGCTCTCCCTCGCCCGCGCGGAGCTCTGACGCACATTCAGCGCCGTATCCTGCGCCCATGACCGAGCAGTTGGAACCCATGCCCGACGACTGGCAGCGCGCGCTGGCCGTGGTCGCCCACCCCGACGATCTCGAGTACGGCTGCGCCGCGGCCGTCGCCGGCTGGACCGACGCCGGACGTGAGGTCGCCTACCTCCTGGCCAGCCGCGGCGAGGCGGGCATCGACACCATGGAACCGGCCCGGTGCGCCCCGCTGCGCGAGCAGGAGCAGCGGGCGAGCGCGGCCGTCGTCGGCGTCTCCACGGTGGAGTTCCTGGACCACAAGGACGGAGTGATCGAGTACGGGACGGGGCTGCGCCGGGACATCGCGGGGGCCATCCGGCGCCACCGGCCCGAGCTGGTCATCACCCTCAACCACCGTGACACCTGGGGCGGAACCGCGTGGAACACCCCCGACCACCGGGCCGTGGGCAGGGCCACGCTGGACGCGGCGGGGGATGCGGGAAACCGCTGGATCTTCCCCGAACTCATCGCCGAGCAGGGTCTCGAGCCGTGGAACGGGGTGCGGTGGGTGGCCGTCGCGGGCTCCACCACGCCCACCCACGCGGTCGACGCGACGCCCGGCCTGGAGCGCTCCGTACTCTCGCTGCTGGAGCACCGCAGCTATATCGAGGTGCTGACGGACCAGGACCCGGAGACGTACTGCCGCAACTTCCTCACCGGAAGCGCCCAGGGTGCGGCGGAGCGCTTCGGCGGCCGTCCCGCGGTCACCTTCGAGCTGTTCCGGCGCTGACGTCGACGGTGCGGCCTTCTGGCAGTTCCTCAGAATGGGGCCGGGTGCAGCAGCGTGGAAAAGGTCGGCGGTGTGAACGGACCCAGGGGCAGCGGCCCTTTCGCTTTCCGCCGGCACCCCAGGACGGTCCTCGGGCGTCTACGGAGGCCCACGTGTCCCGCAGCGCCCATCACATTCCCCGGCGCCACGACGACCTCGGTCCCACGTGGGAGGAGCGCTACCGCTCCGTCGCGCTCCGCGCGCTCGTGCTGCGCTCCCTGCGGTACAGCCGCCGCGAGCAGATGCCGGCCCGCGCCGAGGGCCGCTGCGCCCGGCCACGGCTCGTACGGACCGGCTTCGCGATCCACCAGTACGACCGGGCGTACCGGTCCACACGGCTCGGCAGCGTCACCGGTCAGGTCGAGCGCAGGGCCCGTTGTGCCGTACGGATGCGGTGCGACGAGATCCGGCGGGCGCACCGGGCCGGTGCGGACATCGATCTCGATGTCCCGCCGACCCGCCACCGGCACGGCGCCTTCCACTGAAGGTTGCGCCACGGGTCCGGGCCAGGCCGAAGCAGGCCTGATCGGGTCTTCCGCCGAGGCAAGCGACCGCTTAGTATGCGATGGAGCGCAGTACCGCCTACGGTTTGTGGAGGCCCCGAAATGCAGGCATGGCGAGTGCACCGGAACGGCGAGCCGAGCGAGGTGATGCGGCTCGAAGAGGTGGACCGGCCCACGCCGGGCGAGGGGCAGCTGCTGCTGAAGGTCCGCGCCGCGAACATCAACTTTCCCGACGCGCTGCTCTGCCGCGGCCAGTACCAGATCAGGCCGCCGCTGCCGTTCACGCCGGGTGTGGAGATCTGCGGTGAGACCGAGGACGGCCGCCGGGTGATCGCCAACCCCGCGCTGCCGAACGGCGGACTCGCCGAGTACGTCGTCGCCGACGCGGCGGCGGTGCTGCCCGCGCCCGAGGCCCTGGACGACGCCGAGGCGGCCGCCCTGCACATCGGCTACCAGACGGGCTGGTTCGGGCTGCACCGCCGCGCGCACCTCCAGGCCGGGGAGACGCTGCTCGTGCACGCTGCGGCGGGCGGCGTCGGCAGCGCCGCCGTCCAGCTCGGCAAGGCGGCCGGCGCGCGGGTGATCGGTGTCGTCGGCGGCGCGGAGAAGGCGCGCACGGCAAGGGAGCTCGGCTGCGACATCGTCATCGACCGCCGGGAGGACGACATCGTCGCCGCGGTCAAGGAAGCCACCGGCGGCCGCGGCGCGGACGTCGTCTACGACCCGGTCGGCGGTGACGCCTACGCCAAGTCGGTGAAGTGCATCGCCTTCGAGGGCCGGATCGTGATCGTCGGCTTCGCCAGCGGCTCGATCCCCACCCCGGCCCTCAATCACGCCCTGGTGAAGAACTACTCGATCGTGGGCCTCCACTGGGGCCTGTACAACACGATGGAGCCGAGCGCGATCCGCGACTGCCACGAGGAGCTGACCAAGCTCGCTGCGCAGGGCGTGATCAAGCCGCTGATCAGCGGGCGCGTCGCCATGAAGGACGCCGCGGACGCCGTCCAGCGCGTCGCGGACGGCACGACCACGGGCCGCCTGGTCGTCATCCCGGAAGGAGAAGCCCGATGACGGACGCCACCGAAGTGCGCAGCCGCACTGAGCAGTTGCTGGCCGCGCACCCACCGGCCACCACGGACCGCACCGACTTCCTGAAGGCACGCTTCGACGCGGGCCTCGCCTGGGTGCACTACCCCAAGGGCCTCGGCGGACTCGACGCCCCGCGCACGCTGCAGACCGCCGTCGACGCCGAGCTGACGGCTGCCGGCGCGCCCGACAACGACCCGCGCCGTATCGGTATCGGCCTCGGCATGGCCGCGCCGACCATCCTCAAGTACGGCTCCGAAGAGCTGAAGCAGCGCTTCCTTCGTCCTCTGTGGGTCGGCGAGGAGGTGTGGTGCCAGCTGTTCAGCGAGCCGGGCGCGGGCTCCGACCTCGCGGCGCTCGGCACCCGGGCCGTGCGGGACGGCGACGACTGGGTCGTCAACGGCCAGAAGGTGTGGACGTCCAGCGCCCATGTGGCCCGCTGGGCGATCCTCATCGCCCGCACCGACCCGGACCTGCCCAAGCACCGGGGCATCACCTACTTCATCTGCGATATGACCGACCCGGGTGTCGAGGTGCGGCCGCTGCGCCAGATCACCGGTGAGGCGGAGTTCAACGAGGTCTTCCTGACCGATGTGCGTATCCCCGACGCACACCGCCTCGGCGAGGTCGGCGAGGGCTGGAAGGTCGCCCAGACCACCCTGATGAACGAACGCGTCTCCATCGGCGGCAGCCGCCTCCCGCGCGAGGGCGGGATGATCGGCCCGATCGCGCAGACCTGGCGCGAACGCCCCGAACTGCGTAACCACGATCTGCACCAGCGGCTGCTGACGCTCTGGGTGGAGGCGGAGGTCGCCCGGCTGGCCGGAGAGCGGCTGCGCCAACAGCTCGCCGCCGGCCAGCCGGGCCCCGAGGGCAGCGGAATGAAGCTCGCCTTCGCCCGCCTCAACCAGGAGATCAGCGGCCTTGAGGTCGAACTCTGCGGCGAGGAAGGCCTGTTGTACGACGACTGGACCATGAGCCGTCCCGACTTCGTCGACTTCACCGGGCGCGACGCCGGCTACCGCTATCTCCGCTCCAAGGGCAACTCCATCGAGGGCGGCACCAGCGAAGTGCTGCTGAACATCGTCGCCGAACGCGTCCTCGGGCTGCCCTCCGAGCCGCGCAACGACAAGGACGTCGCCTGGAAGGACCTGGCCCGATGACGACTCAGCCCACACAGCCCGATCTGCTGTACTCCGAGGACGAGGACGACCTGCGGGCCGCCGTACGCTCTCTGCTCGCCGACCGCGTCGATACGGCGTCCGTCCTGGTGCGCGCCGAGTCCGGTACGCCGTACGACCCCGAGCTGTGGAAGGCGCTCGCCGGGGACATCGGCGCGGCCGGACTCCTCGTACCCGAGAAGCTCGGCGGGCAGGGCGCGAGCCACCGCGAGGCCGCCGTGGTGCTGGAGGAGCTGGGTCGCAGCGTCACCCCCGCGCCGTATCTCACCAGCTCCGTCATCGCGACCCAGACCCTGCTCGCGCTCGACACGGAGACGGAGGCCGTCGCCGGGCTGCTGACCGAGCTGGCGGCCGGCCGCAGGACCGCCGTCCTCGCCGTGCCGCTGTCGGCTTCGCCCGACGGGCCGCTCCCGGTCGACGCACCCAGGATCACCGGTGTAGCGGATGCCGCTGCCGCCGATGTCCTCCTGGTGCTCAAGTCCGACGGCCTGTACGCGGTCGAGACGGCGAACGCCACCGTCGAGGCGCTGACCCCGCTCGATCTGACCCGTCCGCTCGCCGCCGTCACCCTCGACGACACGGCCGACGCCAGCCGCCTCGCGGACGCGGAGACCGGTGAGGCGGCCGTACGCCGCGGACTGCTCGCCGGGGCCGGGCTGCTCGCCTCCGAGCAGCTCGGACTCGCCGAATGGTGCCTGGAGGAGACGGTCCGTCACACCCGCGAGCGCCACCAGTTCAACCGGCCCATCGGTTCGTTCCAGGCGCTCAAGCACCGCATGGCCCAGGTGTGGCTGGAGGTCGTCTCGGCCCGGGCCGCGGCCCGTAACGCGGCGGACGCCCTCGCCACGGACAGCTCCGACGCCGCCCTCGCGGTGACCGTGGCGCAGACATACTGCTCCCGGGTGGCCGTGCGCGCGGCTGAGGAGTGCGTCCAGCTGCACGCCGGAATCGGCATGACCTGGGAACACCCCGCGCATCTGTACCTCAAGCGCGCCAAGTCCGACGAGATCGCCCTGGGCACGCCGGGCCGCCACAAGGAGGCGCTGGCCGCACTGGTCGACCTGCAGGCTCCGTAGGGGCTGTGCACCGAGGCACTGTTCACCGCAACTCGGGCCGCCGCGCCGACCATCGGCGCGGCGGCCTGCTCGATGCCGCCGGAACTCAGCTCCGCGTGAGCAGGGCCGTGCGGCCCGCCCGCGCCGTCCGCCGTGGCGACACCGGACGAGATCCGGCCGTTCACCACCCGGGACCGTCACGTCTCCGACACCCGGGACCGCCACGCCCCTGACCCGTTCGACCGCTGGACGGCGAGCTCCCCGCGCTCCGGTAGCCGTCGTGAGCACCAGGTGACGGGTGGCCGAACTCTTCGCGCTGCTCTGCCCATTGGGCTGCCCCGGGCGGATACTCACCGGTGTCCCTCCCGACCCGCAGAGCCCGGAGGCACCATCGTGCTGCCCACCCGTCGCAGAGCCGTCACCACCCTCGCCGCCGCGCTCACCGGCGCCGTCGCCGTGCCCGCCCATGCGCAGGCCGCCGAGAAGCACGGCGGGCGGACCGGCCCGCAGCCGCTCCGCCGGGCCCACGCCCACAACGACTACCTGCATGAACGGCCCCTCCACGACGCCCTGTCGCACGGCTTCACCAGCGTGGAGGCCGATATCTTCCTGGTGAACGGCGAGCTGCTCGTCGCCCATGAGCCGGCGGACCTCGACCCGACCCGCACCCTGCGCTCGCTCTACCTCGACCCGCTGCTGGCCCGGGTGAAGGTCAACCACGGCTCCGTGTACCGCGGTTACCGGCGGCCCGTCCAGCTGCTGATCGACATCAAGACGGACGGCGCCGCCGCGTATCTCGAACTCGACCGCCAGCTGCGGCACTACCGGCGGATGCTCAGCACCTACGCGTACGGCCATGTCCGCCTCGGCGCCGTCACCCCGGTCATCTCCGGCGACCGCGCCGCCCGCGTACCCATGGAGGCGCAGCGAGTGCGGTACGCCTTCTACGACGGCCGCCTCGAAGACCTCGGCACCACCGCCCCCGCCTCCTTCGTCCCGCTGATCTCCAGCAACTGGACGGAGAGTTTCAGCTGGCTGGGCACCGGCCAATTCCCGGCCGCCGAGCGGCAGAAGCTGCACGCGATCGTCGCTGACGCCCATGACCACGGGCAGCGCGTCCGTTTCTGGGCGACGCCCGACGTGGCCGGTCCCGACCGCGACGCAGTGTGGACCGAGCTGCTCGCCGCCCGCGTCGACCACATCAATACGGACGATCTGGCTGCGCTCGAGCGCTTCCTCCGCGCACGGGGTCAGTAGACATCGTGGGCGTCCACGAGACGGACACCAAAACCGTCCGCCACCCCGATGTCGGAGTACTCACCCTCGACTGTGACGTCCTGATGGTTCCCGGCAGCGATCCACGCATCGTCGCCTACACCGCCGCCCCCGGCAGCGACGCCTCCGACCGGCTGGGGCTCCTCAACGTCATCGGCACCCAGGCCATGACCGAGAACAGCACCCAGGCGTAGCACTCAGCCGCGCCGCACACAGGTGGGCGGGCAGAGCGCCGGGCCGGCAGTCCGCGGTCGCTCGGTGCGGTAGTGCCCGCGGTGGTCAAGTCCGCCACCTACCTCGGACCCCCGAGGCCCGGCGCGCCCCAGACCGGGAACCAGCGGGCCAGGTCCGTCTCGATGCGGAGGTCGTCCGTGAGCAACGCCCTGGTCTGCAGTTCCAGGGCGTTGTCGCGCTTCTCCTTTGTGCCGGCGAGCGGTGCGAAGGGGTAGAAGGTGCCGCGCTTGTACAGGTAGACCAGCGCCAGCGAGCGATCGCCGGATGTCTCATGGAAGGCGATCAGGGAGCAGAGCAGCTGCGGGCCGAAGCCGGCGTCCTGGAGCAGGGTGTTGACCGCGTGCAGGTCGTTGACCAGCGAGGCCGTGTCGTCGGCGGGGTGGCGGGCGAGGAGCCAGGTGTAGCCGTACGCGTCCTGGCTGAACTCGACCGGGACGCCGCCCCGGTCGGTGTCGGTGTCGAGCAGCTCTCGTACGTCCTCCTGGAGTTGCGCGAAGGCGCCGCCCTCCACGCTGGCGAAGCACACCGAGCCGATGCCGGTCGGAGTGAAGCCGGCGCCCGCCTGGAGGGTGATGGCGGCGGCGGGCAGGCCGAAGAGCTGGTCGAGGTCGGGCCGTACCGGCTTGCTGCGGCCGAGGATCGTGTCGAGGAGTCCCACAGAAGTGCCTCTGTCAGTCGTCTGTCGGGCGTCTGTCAGTTGTCGCGGGGGCGCGTTACGGGCGGGCCAGCTGCGTCGAGATCTTGCCCAGCTGGTCCAGACGCTGCTCCAGCGTCGGGTGCGAGGACAGCAGGCGGCTCAGGCTCTCCTTGGAGGAGAACGCCGGCGCGAACCAGAAGGCGTTGAACGGCTCCGCCTTGCGCAGGTCCTGCGTCGGGATCCTCGCCATGTCGCCCGTCACCTTGGTGAGCGCGGACGCGAGCGCCGAGGGGCGGCCGGTCAGCAGGGCGGCCGCGCGGTCGGCGGACAGTTCGCGGTAGCGGGAGAGCAGTCGGGTCAGCAGGAAGCTGATCACGTAGACGACCGCGCTGACCAGGGGTATCAGGAGCATGGCGATCGCGGCGTTGCTGTCGCGGCTGCCCCCCGCCCGGCCGAAGCCGCCCCACACGGCGATACGGGTCATCACGCCAGCCAGGACACCGAGGAACGATGCGATCGTCATCACTGCGACATCGCGGTGGGCGACGTGCGACAGCTCGTGGGCGAGGACGCCCTCCAACTCCTCCGGCTCCAGCCGGCGGAGCAGGCCGGTGGTGGCGCAGACCAGCGCGGTCTTCTCGTTGCGGCCGACGGCGAAGGCGTTCGGCACATCGCTGTGGGCGATCGCGACGCGGGGCTTGGGCATGTCGGCGAGCGCGCAGATACGGTCGACGGCGCCGTGCAGCTCCGGCGCCTGCTCCGGAGTGACCTCGCGAGCGCCCATGCTGAAGGCCGCGAGACGGTCGCTGAACCAGAACTGCGCGATGAAAAGCCCGCCTGCGATCAGCAGAATGATCGGCCACGAGCCTCGGAGGATCGCCAGCAGGGCGCCGACGAAGACGACATAGAGCAGCCCGATCAGGAACATCGTCGTCACCATGCGGGTGGTGAGTCCCTGATCCGGGGCGTAGCGGGACGGAGGCCGGTTCCCTGGCATCTGACACCCTCCGGGCGGAGCTGTTTCTCGTCCCCCCTCACTCGATTGTGCTCCTGTCGCAGCTATAGCCGGGATAAGTGAGCTCGCGCACGCCGTGTGGGTTGACGTGCCGCAGCCCTTGGCGCGGTCGGGCCGGCCGCGTCGAGCCGTCCGTACTGGCCGCGATGGGGCAGATGCTCCGCGTCACCGGCGCGCGTTCAGCACCTTCGTCCGGCGCCTCTCCACTCGAAGTCACCGGCAGACAACACCCGAACGGCGGACACGCCAGTCGGCCGTACGGGCCCTCCACTACGCCAGACTGACGGCCGAATGCCGCAATTCCGGCGCGGCGGAGGAGGTTGGCGATGGCTATTTCGATCTCGTTGGTGCTGTTTCTGCTGGTGCTCACAGTGATCTTTCTGCGGAACGGCGGACTGAAGATGTCTCATGCCGTGGTCTGTGCCCTGCTCGGGTTCTTTCTCGCGAGCACGAGCATGGCGCCGACCATCCAGGAAGGCATCGCGGCCACCGCCCATGTGGTGGGCAGCCTCAGACCGTGACCTCCGGCGGCACCTCGACGTCCGGCGGCAGCTCGAAGTAGCCTCCGCCGCCGGCGTCCACATGCACCACATGGGTCCCGACGCGGACGATCTGAGCCTCGCCGACCCGCCAGGACCCGCACTCTTCCTCGCTGTCCACCAGCGGCGTCCACACCTCGCGGAACGTGCTGCCGTCCGGGTTCGTACCCGTCTCGATCAGCCGGTCACCGGCCCGTTGAAGGGTTCCCACATCCTCGCCGGGTTTCCCGACGTCGTGGTGGAAGCGGACATCGGTGCCGTCGTACGTGGTGATGCCGGCGAAGCCGCGGCTGTCCGCGTAGTAGGCGTCGATCTGGAGCCAGACCACCTGCTCGTTCTCCTGCAGGGGTCCGCCGTTGCGGCTGATTCCGGCGCGCAGCCAGGCGCCGCGAGTGGGGGCATTCACACGTACCAGCATGTCAGCCGGTGCCGTGCGGCCCGCTCATTTCGCGATCATGAAGCGTCCGTAAAACCCATGGCCTTTCCATGGACACCTCAAGGGGTCGGCTCTAACGTCGGGCGGCGGCGCGACCCGTACACCCGTACGCAACCGAGGAGCCGCATGTCCCGAAGAGCGCTCGTCCGCGCAGTGGCCCTGGCCCTGGCCGTCGCCGCGACCACCTTCACCGCCCCCGCCGCGCAGGCGGAGGAGATACCCAAGGCACCCGGCCACCGACTGGTCAGCCAGTACGAGGGCGCGCCCGCCGACGCTCGGCCGGTGCCGGGGCAGGCGCCCCCGCAGCACCCCTTCCTCGCGCCCAACGGACGCAGCGGCATGCACGCGGACGCGGCGGGCAGTGGCACCCATCCCTTCTCCGGTCCCCTCGGCCGCGACCCCGAGGTCACCAGCGAGCGGATCGCCCCGGTCGGTGGCGAGTGCGCCACCGCGACCTTCGACGCCGCCGGCCGACTGATCACCGTCTGCGGGACCTTCACCGGGTTCCTGCTGAAGCTTCTCGACCCGCGCACGCTCGACACGCTCGCCGAGTACCGGTTGCCGCAGCGCTCATCGACCGTCGAGGCCATCACCCGGCTGGACTTCTCCAAAATCTTCAAGGACACGTCCGGCGGCGCCTACTTCTACCTCGACGACCAGGACCGAGTGGTGCTGGCGGACTCGCGACAGCACATCCTCCGTATCGCCCATGAGCAGGCGGGCGACGGCAGTTGGCGCTTCGTCGTCGACAACGACTGGGATCTGACCGCCCACGTCCCGCACGACTGCGTCAGCTGGACGAACCTGTTCCCCAGCGGCACCTGCGATCCCGTCACCTCCGTCATGCCCGACTGGCAGGGCCGCATCTGGTGGGTGACACGGCTCGGACGCGTCGGCAGCGTCGATCCTCGGACGTCCGAGATCCGTTCGGTCCGGCTCGACGGCGAAGAGATCCAGAACTCCTTCTCCGTCGCCCGGGACGGCGTGTCGATCGTCTCCGACCACGCCCTCTACAGCTTCCGTTCGGGCCCCGACGGGACACCGAAGATCCAGTGGCGCCAGACGTACGACCGCGGAACGGGTACCAAGCCCGGTTCCGTGAACCAGGGCTCCGGCACCACGCCGGACCTGTTCGGCGACGGCTATGCCGCCATCACCGACAACGCCGACGACCGGATGAACGTCCTCGTCTACCGCCGTGGCACCGACGTCCCGGCCGACCGCCGCCTCGTCTGCAAGGTGCCCGTCTTCGGATCCGGCGCGTCCACCACCGACAACTCCCTGATCACCTGGGGCAACAGCATCGTCGTCGAGAACAACTACGGCTACGAGAACCCGGCCTCACTCACCTTCGGCCGCACCGTTGTCGGCGGCGTGAGCAGGATCGACGTACGCGAGGACGGCAGTGGCTGCGACACGGTCTGGCAGAGCGGCGTCCGCTCGCCCTCCACCGTCCCCAAGCTCTCCACCGCCAACGGCCTCCTCTACTTCTACGAGAAGGAGCCCAACCAACTCGGCATCGACGCCTGGTATCTGACCGCCGTCGACTTCCGCACCGGCGAGCGGCGCTGGAAGCGGCTCACGGGCACGGGCCCGTCGTACGACAACAACTGGGCGCCGATCACCATCGGCCCCGACGGCACGGCCTACGCCGGGGTCTTCAACGGCATCGTGGCGGTACGGGACCGCGGCTGACGCCTCATGCACCCACAACGCGCGACCGGATCAGGAACCGCACTCCTTCCGGCGCCTCCAGCGAGAAACCGCTGCCCCGGCCCTCGACGACATCGACGATGAGCCGGGTGTGGCTCCAGACCTCGTACTGGCTCCTGGACATCCAGAAGGAGACGGACTCCTCGACGCCGTCGACCCGGAGATCCTCGAGGAGGACGTCGGACGCGCCCGTGCGGAATTCACCTTCCGGGTAGCACATGGGCGCGCTGCCGTCGCAGCAGCCGCCCGACTGGTGGAACATCAACGGACCGTGGGCCGCCCGCAGCCGCCGCAACAGATCGGCGGCTGCGGGGGTCAGCTCCACGCGCGGGGCCTCAGTCATCCCGCCAGCAGAGCACCGACGAGGTTGCAATGCCGTTGCAGCGCCTTCGCGGAAGATTTTCCCCCTGGGGTGTCGATCGGGCCCGACACCGTTCGACATACCGGTGTTAGGCGCCGAAGGGGGCGCACCACGCATCAGGAGGAACGGTCATGCGGAAGATCATTTACTTTGTCCACGCGTCGCTCGACGGACACATCGACGGGCCCGGCGGAGCCTTCGACTGGCCGGTGCTCGGACCGGACCTCGGCGCGTACGGCGACGGCCTGCAGGAACGCGTCGACGCCTTCCTCTACGGGCGTGTGGTCTGGGAGATGATGTCCGGCTACTGGCCCGACGCCGAGTCGATCTCCGACGACCCGCACGACCTCGCCTTCGCGCCCGTATGGCGTCGTACTCCGAAGATCGTCTTCTCCAGGACCTTGCAACAGCCGGACGGGAACGTCCGAGTGATCGGCGAGAACCTCGCCGAAGAGGTCGCGGCCCTGAAGCGGGGCCCGGGCAAGGACCTGCTGCTGACCGGCGGTTCGACACTGCCGTCCGCCCTCACGGAGTTCGGCCTGATCGACGAGTACCACATCGTCGTGCACCCGGTGGTCCTGGGCGGCGGCAGGCCGCTGTTCCTGCAGGGGAAGCAGCGGCTGAACCTCGAGTTCGTCGAGTCGCGGTCCTTCGACGCGCGGACCGTGCTGCTCCGCTACGAACGTCGGGCGGGATGATTGCGTGGCCCCAGGGCGTTGAGTCCCTGTACGCAAGTCTCCGACGATGGGATGGATGACATGCCTCTTGAGGGCGAGTACGAGCCGAGCCCGGAGAAGTGGGTGCGCGACCAGGTCGAGCTCTTCGAGAGCTCCGGCGGTACCAAGGGAACGACGATGCGCGGTATGCCCGTCATCCTCCTGACGACCAAGGGCGCCAAGAGCGGCAAGATCCGTAAGTCCCCGCTCATGAGGGTCGAGCACGAGGGCACCTACGCCGTGGTCGCTTCGCTGGGAGGCGCCCCGAAGAACCCCGTCTGGTACTACAACGTCGTCGCCGACCCCCGGGTGGAGCTGCAGGACGGCCCGGTGCGTCAGGACATGACGGCCCGTGAGGTGACCGGGCACGAGAAGGCCGTGTGGTGGGAGCGGGCCGTCGAGGCGTACCCCGACTACGCCGACTACCAGAAGAAGACCGACCGCGAGATCCCGGTCTTCGTCCTGGAGCCCGCGGCCAAGGACAGCTGAGCGCAGGCCTCTGACCGGCGTGGCCTACGTCCCTGCCGGTCAGAGGCGTCTGTCGGCCCCTGCCGGCTTCATCCCGCCGCCGGTTCCCGGCATCTCCCATGAGCATCGTCACGCACCCCCCATGCGATCGCACGTCTGACTCTCGACGCCGCCCACAGCGGCTGAGCTCTCAGGGGCTCTGACCTGCGGAGTGAGCCCGTTCACCAACTGCCGGACGAGTCGCGATGCCGGTGACGAAAGCCGGCCGGTCCGCTCGGCAGGGCCCACCACGCGGTGAGCAAGGGGTGGCCAAGGGCTGTGCGTGCGGCTGGCTCTTGATCGTCCTATGCTGATATCTGGAGAAATCGGGCAGTCGACGGCCGGTCTGGGCCGGCGGAGAGTGGGCTTCCATGGCTGAGCGACTCAAAAGATCAGGGTTGATCGGCGAGCTTTCGGCCGAATTCGTCGGCACCATGATTCTCATCCTCTTCGGTTGCGGCGTCGTGGCCCAGGTGGTTGCCGGCGGAGCCCTCACGGATCCCCCGGGCGGCCTCGGGAATCACGACAGCATCGCCTGGGCATGGGGTCTCGGCGTGACCCTCGGCGTCTATGTGGCGGCGCGAATGAGTGGTGCTCACCTCAACCCCGCGGTGACCGTGGCCCTGGCGACGTTCAGGGGTTTCCCGTGGACCAAGGTGGCGCCCTACGCGCTGGCGCAGACGGCCGGCGCCTTCGTCGCAGCCCTGGTGGTGCGCTGGAACTACACCGAGGCGCTGGCGAAGGCGGACCCCGACCACACCTTCAAGACGCAGATCGTCTTCTCCACGCTGCCCGCCAACGGCAACCCGAATCTGCCGGTCAGCGAATGGGGTGCGTTCCGCGACCAGATCATCGGCACCGCGATCCTGCTGCTGCTGATCATGGCGATCACCGACCTGCTCAACACGCCCCCCGGCGCCAACCTGGCCCCCTTCATCATCGGCCTGGTCGTCGTGGCGATCGGCATGGCCTGGGGCACCAACGCGGGCTACGCGATCAACCCCGCACGTGACCTCGGTCCCCGGCTGGCCAGCTTCCTCACCGGGTACGGCGGAGCGTGGCGAGATCAGTACGGGAACTTCTACTTCTGGGTGCCCATCATCGGTCCACTGATCGGCGGCGTGCTCGGAGCGTTCCTGTACAAGTTCTTCGTCGGCCGGTTCCTGCCGACTGCGGAGCCGGAGCCCCCAGGACGCGTCCCGACCCCCGAGGCCTGACCGGCCCAGCGCGAGGCCGCAACCCAGTCCATCCCACAGGAGAGGCGGCATGCCATGGCGGACTTCGTCGGCGCGGTGGACCAGGGAACCACCAGCACGCGTTTCATGATCTTCGACCACGACGGGAACGAAGTGGCGAAGCACCAGATGGAGCACGCCCAGATTCTTCCGCGCTCGGGGTGGGTCGAGCACGACCCGGTGGAGATCTGGGAACGTACCAACTCGGTGATACAGAACGCCCTCCGGCACGGGAACCTGTCCCCGTCCGACCTGGCGGCGATCGGTATCACCAACCAGCGGGAGACAACCGTTGTCTGGGACCCCCGCGACGGCCGTCCCTACTACAACGCCATTGTCTGGCAGGACACCCGCACCGACTCCATCGCGGCCGCACTGGAACGCTCGGGCCAGGGTGACATCATCCGCCGTAAGGCGGGGCTGCCGCCGGCCACCTACTTCTCCGGCGGCAAGATCAAGTGGATTCTGGAGAACGTCGACGGAGTCCGTGAGGCGGCGGAGCAGGGCCATGCCCTCTTCGGCAACACGGACTGCTGGGTCCTGTGGAACCTCACCGGCGGTCCCGACGGCGGCATCCACGCCACCGACGTGACCAACGCCAGCCGCACGATGCTGATGAACCTGGAGACCCTCGACTGGGACGACGAGTTGCTGGGTTTCTTCGACATTCCCCGGGCGATGCTGCCCACCATCAACCCGTCCTCCCACCGGGAGGCATTCGGCGCGACCCGAACCTCCCGGCCGCTGCGCGCCGCCATTCCCATCACCGGGGTGCTCGGCGACCAGCAGGCGGCCACCGTCGGGCAGGTCTGTTACGCGCCCGGCGAAGCCAAGAACACCTACGGCACCGGCAACTTCCTGGTGCTCAACACCGGGACCGAACTGGTCCGCTCGCAGCACGGCCTGCTCACCACCGTGGCGTATCAGTTCGGCGACAGCCCGGCGGTCTACGCCCTGGAGGGCTCCATCGCGGTCACCGGGTCCGCGGTGCAATGGCTGCGCGACCAGATGAAGATCATCACTGACGCCGCCGAGAGCGAGCGTCTGGCCGGCACCGTCGAGGACAACGGCGGCATGTACTTCGTCCCCGCTTTCTCGGGCCTGTTCGCCCCGTACTGGCGCTCCGACGCCCGTGGCGCGATCGTCGGCCTCGCCCGGTACAACAACAACGGACACCTGGCGCGGGCCACCCTGGAAGCCATCTGCTACCAGAGCCGCGACGTGGTGGAGGCCATGGAGCAGGACTCCGGCGTCCACCTGGACGTGCTCAAGGTCGACGGCGGAGTGACGGCCAACGACCTGTGCATGCAGATCCAGGCCGATGTCCTCGGCGTACCGGTCAGCCGCCCGGTCGTCGCCGAGACCACCGCGCTCGGTGCCGCCTACGCGGCCGGTCTGGCCACCGGCTTCTGGCAGGACACCGACGAGCTGCGCACCCACTGGCAGGAGTCCAAGCGCTGGGAGCCCGGGTGGTCCGAGGAACAGCGCGCGGAAGGCTATGCGGGCTGGAAGAAGGCGGTGGAGCGCACGCTTGACTGGGCCAAGGTCGAGTAGGTCCCCGCCGGGCGGGCACGCCCCCGGCCACGCGCGGCGCACGACCGCAGCACGAGGAGGAGACCGATGGCGAACCCGGTGGCTCTCTCGCCCGAGGCGCGCGCGGAGGCTCTCGTCCGGCTGGGAGAGGGTGAGCTGGACGTCCTCGTCGTCGGTGGCGGTGTCGTGGGCGCCGGGTCGGCCCTCGATGCCGCCACCCGGGGCCTGACGGTCGGTCTCGTCGAAGCCCGGGACTGGGCCTCGGGCACGTCCAGCCGCTCCAGCAAGCTGATTCACGGCGGCCTGCGCTACCTCGAGATGCTCGACTTCCGGCTGGTCGCCGAAGCACTCAAGGAGCGGGGACTGCTGCTCCAGCTCCTGGCGCCGCATCTGGTGCGGCCGGTGCCCTTCCTCTACCCACTGCAACACCGGGTCTGGGAGCGCCCTTACGTCGGCGCCGGCGTGCTGCTCTACGACACCATGGCCGCGGCCTCGGGCACCTCCAGCGGCCTGCCCCACCACCGCCACATGCTCAAGCGCCAGGCACTGCGCGAGGCGCCCGCTCTGCGTTCCGACGCCCTGGTCGGCGCGATCCAGTACTGGGACGCCCAGGTGGACGATGCCCGGCACACCATGTTCCTCGCGCGCACCGCAGCCGCCTATGGAGCATTGGCCGCCAACCGCACCCGCGTCAGCCGCTTCCTGCGCCAGGGCGAGCGGGTGGTGGGAGCTGTGGTCACGGACCTGGAGACCGGCAACGAGACCGAGGTGCGAGCCAAGCAGGTCATCAACGCGACCGGCGTGTGGACCGACGACACCCAGGCCATGGCCGGTACCCGCGGCCAGTTCCACGTCCGCGCCTCCAAGGGCGTGCATCTGCTGGTCCCGCGCGACCGGATCATTTCCCGCACCGGGCTGATCCTGCGCACGGAGAAGAGCGTGCTGTTCGTCATTCCCTGGGGGCGGCACTGGATCATCGGGACGACCGACACCGACTGGACACTGGACAAGGCCCACCCCGCGCTGAGCTCCAAGGACGTCAGCTACCTGCTGGAACACGTCAACCGCGTTCTGGTCACACCGCTGGCCGCCGAGGACGTCGAGGGCGTCTACGCCGGTCTGCGCCCGCTCCTGTCCGGCGAGGCCGCGGAGACCAGCAAGCTGTCCCGGGAGCACCTGGTCGCGCACCCGGTCCCCGGGCTTGTCGTGGTGGCCGGCGGCAAGTACACGACCTATCGGGTCATGGCCAAGGACGCGGTCGACGAGGCGGCCCGTGGTCTGGACGAGAAGGTGGCCTCCTGCGTCACACAGCGCGTTCCGCTGCTCGGTGCCGACGGCTATCCGGCCCTGTGGAACTCCCGGCACAATCTCGCCAAGCGCTCCGGGCTGCATGTCGCCCGCATCGAACACCTGCTGAACCGTTACGGCTCCCTGGTGCAAGAACTGCTCGACATGGTCGAGACCGACCCCTCACTCGGTGAACCGTTGCCGAGCTCCGACGATTATCTGCGGGTCGAGGCCGTCTACGCGGTGACCCATGAGGGAGCCCGCCATGTGGAGGATGTGCTCGCCAGGCGTACCCGGATCTCCATCGAGTCCTGGGACCGCGGCGTGGACGCGGCGCGTACCGTCGCCGAACTCATGGCACCTCATCTGGAGTGGGACCGGGCGCACCGGGAGCGCGAGGTCGACCACTACCTGAAGCGGGTGGCGGCCGAACGCGAGGCTCAGCAGCAGCCGGACGACCAGACGGCCGACGCGGTGCGGCTCGGCGCCCCCGACATCATCCCGGTGCGCTGAGCGGGACGTTCCAGCGGGTGCCGGCCGAGCGCTCCGACGGCCGCCGTGCCGCGCTCGGAGGTGTTCCGGAACGATGCCCGCGTACAAGTGCTCGCCATGAGCACGGGGGTACGACGACGCCACTCCTGGCTGAACCGCCCTCGCCACCCCGGCGGTTCGATAACCGCGGTGCACCGGCGGTCGGATCCCGGGGGCCGCCGGGCTGTCTCTGGTGGCGGAGTCCCCCGTCCCCGAGAACAAGGGCAGGAGATGGCACGGGCGTTGACCGCCCACGGGGAGTGCGGCACCGGGCGGACGTGTGGCCCGAAGTCCTCAGGCCTTCGGGTGGCATCGCGCAGGCGCAGCAGATAGCGGGCGCCCGCCGTCCCCGCTGCGTTCAGCGGGTCTCGTCGGCCGGTTGTTGCCGGTCCGCCGGGCGGCCGAGGAACACGGCGGCAAGGTCGGCGACGGTCGACCGCGAGAGCAGGTGGACCGCCCGCCTCGCCGGGGAGAGACCGACCGCGTGCCGGGGGAGCCGCAGGCGGAGAGCCCCGGGCAGCGTGGCGAACACGATCGGCGGCTCGAGCGTCAACGCCTCGCCGTCGACCCCGACGGCCACGGGACCGCCGGAGCGTACCTCGAACCGCTCCGCGGTCCACTCGTGCCAGCCGGGGAACCGCCGCACCCGCCCGGCCGCCTGCAGGGTCGTGAACCTCACGGCTTCGGCTGCGTCGCGGATCGTCAGCGTGACCACGCCGAGCCTCCCGGAGTCCATGCGCTCCCGGGTGCCGTGGCCTTCGAGGCGGTCGAGCTGGTAGGGGCCGTTGGAGACGAGGATCACCGTCGCCGTGGAGTGCGGGGCGCCGTCCGGCCCGATGAAGCGCAGGTCGGGCGGGACCGCGTCCGGACCAAGGAGGTCGGGGAGTGTCTCCGCGGCGGTTTTGAGCTTGGCATCCCGGTACTGGGGCGACTGCACGAGGCGCCCGTACAGGCCGAGCGAGGCGTTGTTGACGAACACACGGCCGTTGATGGTCGCCAGATCGATCCGCCGCTCCACCCCGTCGACGAACGCGTCGAGGGCGCCGACCACATCGTCACGGTCCAGTCCGAGGTCGAGCGCGAGATGGTTGCGCGTGCCGGTGGGGACCACGACGTGCGGGATGCCGTGCCGCGCGGCGACCTCCGCGACGATCGCCTGCGAGCCGTCCCCGCCGGCCATACCGATCGCATCGGCACCGCGCGCGACCGCCTCCTCGGCGAGTTCTCGCAGGTCCTCACCCGGCTTCAACAGAACGGCCTTGATGCCGCGGCGGCGGCACTCGTCCGGCAGGCGGAACTGCCCGACCTTGCCTCCGCCGGACTTCGGGTTCATCAGCAGGACCGGGCGGACCGGCTTCGCGGCGGGTCTGCCCGCCGCCGCGACGGACCCTTCGCGCCGGCGCAGCGCGACGCGCGCCGCGGTCGTGGAGAGCGCCGCCAGCACGAGGATCACCGCGAAACGCGGCAGGCTGAAGTCCGAGAGGAACGCGACAGCCACCAGCAGTGCCAGCGCCAGGACCATGCCCAGGCCCGCCATCGCGCGTCGCATACCTCTGTGCGAGACCGCGTGCCAGCCTGCCGTCACCCCGACCAGCAGCGCCGCGACGGTGGCTACCAGGGCCGCCCAGTTCATGACCGCTCCGACGATGAGGGTGGTCAGCGCTCCCGGCAGCGCCGCCAGGGCGGTGAACGCGGCGAGGCGTTCGATGGGGCGGGGTCGGCCGGGCCGGTCGTGATCGGCCACTACGGAAGGCACCTCCTGGGTCGGTGGCGGGGCAGGCGGCCGCGGCGGAACGGCCGGGGGTCGCAAACCGCGGTCATTGGAATTCTCCAGCATGGCTGCCCGCACGCACGCCGCTCGCGGGACTCGCTCGGTGCCCGGCACCGAGGATAGACGGTGGCGTTGCGGGCGGGACGGCTGGTGCACCCGGCGCCGTGGAGAGGGTGGCAACGCCGACGCGCTCTGAGCGGTAGGCGGTCCGCGCGACCCGCGACAGCACCGGCGTACACCGGTGGCCGTCGTGGGAGGCGCACGCTCGACGCGGCGCGGTCTCGTCGCATATGCGGCTGCTGTCAGGGGGCCTTTCGAGGTGCTCACCGCGCGGGCCGATCACGGTCGAGGAACGCCCACTGTCCCGCTTCGGGCGGCACTGGCTGGGGTTGTACGGGCGGCGCCCGGTGCGAACAGCTCCGCGACCAGGGCAACCCAGGCGTCATCGCCGGCGCACCGGTTCTGCCGGGCGACACACCGGGCGCACATGGACCCGCCTGAGCACACGCGCATCCGCAGCAGCTGACCGGTGCCGACTTCGGAGCCCGGTTGATCAGGCCCCGCCACTCAGGCGGCCAGGAATGGCAGCTGCCGCTGGCCGCGGTCCGGGCCTGGGCCGAAGAGCACCTGGCCGAGATCGACCGCGCGAACGCACTCCACCAGGAAGGCCCTGTGGACGATTGACGTCTGCCGTCCGTGCCGCCCCTTCTCGGCCGAGGGATCTCCTGCGCGCCGAACTTCATTGCTGTGCGGCGTGCGTAGCCACGCATGTGCTCAGTGGGAAGGGACCGGTGCCGACGGTCAGTGGTCGGTGAGCATGCCGGTCCGGAGCTTTTTCAGTGTGCGGGCGAGGAGGCGGGAGACGTGCATCTGGGAGATGCCGAGCTCTTCACCGATCTGGGACTGGGTCCTCTCCTGGCCGAAGCGCAACTCGATGATGTGGCGTTCGCGCCTGTCGAGTTGGTCAAGGAGCGGGGCGAGGGCGTGGAGATCTTCGACGAGTTCCATTGCGGGGTCGCTCTCGCCGAGGATCTCGGTGTAGGCGGGGGCGATGCCGGCGCCTTCGTCGTTGGAGCCGCCCGGCGTGTCGAGGGAGCCGGCGGCGTAGCCGTTGGAGGCGATGAGGCCTTCGACGATTTCGTCCTCGCCGAGACCGAGGTGCTCGGCCAACTCCGTCACGCCGGGCTGGCGGCCCAGGCGTGTGACCAGTTCTTCCTTGGCCTTGGTCAGGTCGACATGAAGTTCCTGGAGTCGACGGGGGACATGGACGGCCCAGCTGGTGTCGCGGAAGAACCTCTTGATCTCGCCGACGATGCAGGGGATGGCGAAGGAAGTGAACTCGACTTCGCGAGACAGGTCGAAGCGGTCGATGGCTTTGATCAGACCGATGGTGCCGACCTGGATGATGTCCTCCATCTCACCGTTGCCCCGGTTACGGAAGCGGCGGGCGGCGAACCGGACCAGGGTCAGGTTTATCTCGATGAGCGTGTTGCGGGCGTACTGGTACTCGTGGGTGCCTTCATCGAGGACCCGCAGTCGATCGAAGAACAGCTTCGACAGCTCGCGCGCGTCCTTCGGGGCGATCTTCTCCGTGTCCTCGATCCACGGCAGTTCACCGACGCTGTCCTGGAAGTTGTTCTGGGGCAGCGACTCCGTGGCCGTGTGGCGTGTGGACGGTGTGGCTGTCGACATGCGTCATCCTTTCCAGAGTGAAGGTCCGGCGAGAATGCGCCTTCCCCGACCGCGCATGAGCATTCCGGTCAGGTGCCGGGATGCCCAGAAACGTCGGAGCGCACCATCACTTCACCTGGAGGCCGACGACGCATGTGTCGTCATCGGTGTCTGCCCTGCTGTGAGTGAGGAGCCGGTCCAGTCGTTGTTCGAGCGACTGGGTGGCAACGCTCGCGGTGGCGATCAGATGCTGTAGTGAGTCGTGGATGGAGGAGTCTCTTCGCTCGACCAGTCCGTCGGTGTACATCAGCAATGTGTCGCCCGCCTCGAGTCGTACTTCGCCTTCCTCGTACTCCGCTTGTGCGACGGCGCCGAGGAGCATGCCGCGGATGAGCGGCAGTGTCGTGGCCTGCTGCTCGCTCACCAGGACGGGCGGAAGGTGACCGGCGCGGGCCCAGCGCAGGACGCGGCGGCTGGGATCGTAGAGACCGCAGACCGCAGTGGCGGTGACCGGCTCGGTCAGATGGTGCGTCACTATGTTGAGCCAGGTCAGGAGCTGCGCGGGGCCTGCGCCGGTAACCGCGAGGCCACGTAGGGCGTTACGGAGGACGATCATGCTGGTCGCAGCCTCGATGCCATGGCCTGCGATGTCACCGACGCATACGAGGACCTGGCCGGACTGCAGGACGAATGCGTCGTACCAGTCGCCGCCGACCAGGTGCTCGGTCTCCGCGGGCCGGTAGCGCACTCCTACGCTGAGCCCAGGAGCGTTGATCGGCCCCCCGGCGGGCGGCATGATTGCCTGCTGGAGTTGCAGAGCCAGGCGGTTGCGCTCGGCCGACTCCTGTTCCGTGTGGGCGAGTTGGTCGCGTGTCGCTGCCAGCGCCACTTCGGTCCAGTGCTGCGAGGAGATGTCCTGGAAGGCACCTCGCACAGCCAGCAGCCGATCGTCCGCGTCGAGAACCGGCTCGGCGACGACCCGGACGTGCCGAGTGATGCCGTCGGGACGTTGCAGACGAAAGGCAGTGGAAGCGGCCCGCCGACGCCGGAACAGCGTACGGAGAAAGCGGCCGATGGCGACTGCGTCGTCGGGGTGGGCGTGCGCGGGCAGTTGCTCCAAGGGTATGGGTGCAGCGGTGGGCGGCAGGCCGTGGAGGCTGTGCAGCTGTTGGTTCCATGTGATCTTGCCGGTTGTGGTGTTCTCCTCGAAACCGCCGATGCGGCCCAGGCGCTGGGCGTGCTGCAACAGGCTGGCCAATCGGCCTGCTTCGTCTTCTATCCGCCAGATGAGCAATACGGCACCGCCGTGCCTGCTGATACTGATGTCGGCAACAGCTTCGAGCGGCACCTGATCGACCAGCGCGGTGAGCGTCATCCGCTGGGCGTGGAAGGGTTCACCGGTGGCATGCACCCGCTCCACCTTCTCGAACAGGTCACTGTCGCCGGCGGCCATGGGGTAGGCCTCCAGAAGCATTGCTCCGCTGACGGCGGTGCGCGGTCGTCCTGCAGGATCGACGAAGTGACGGTTTGTGTGATGGATGCGGAAGTCGGTCAGGAGCCCGTTGGCCTCGAGGTGAGGCAGCAGCACCAAAGCGGGGTCGTAGAGGCCGTCGACGAGGTCGACCAGTTCGGCGAGGTCTCGTTTCAGCGCGTTGGGTGCGCCCGGTGAACCGATGACTGGCGCTGTGTGTGTTTCCAGTGTGTGGGCGCAGAGTTCAGCGAGGGCTTCCACTTGACGCTGGATCTGAGGCGGTTGCGGCGCAAGGCGGTGGGGCCAGCAGATTTCCAGGACTCCGATGATCCGGCCGCCGGCGCCGGCCGGTACGGCCACTCGTCCGCCACCGGTTGCCTGACAATCGCTGATTGAGGGAAGGCCCGCTTCGGCGAGTGCCTGGAACCACACGGTCTGGCGCTCGGTCAGCGCTCGGCGGGCCACGGTCTCCACACCGGGCGGCACGTAATGCCAGCGCCCGGCTTCTTCCGCAGGGAACCCGGCGTTGCCGGCGAGGGTGAGAGACGCGTCATGTCCTGCTGCCCAGATGGCGACCGCAGTGGCACCCAGCGGGGCGAGCGCGTGCTGCATGACGGACTCGGCCACGGCCTGCGTGTCGTCTGCGGACAGTGCGCCGCTCTCGGCCGCGCGCAGCCGGACCGCGACAGATCCGGCTGTCCCGTCGGACGTCTCACTGGCACTGTTGGTCCGAGAGATGAAGTCGCGGGCCGCCTCGGTGAAACTGTCGTGTGCGGACTGATTGATGATGTCGGCAGCCAGCTCAAGCTGTGACATGCCCGATTGTTCGGCCAGCCCGGCGAGGTGCCCGGCTGCCTCGGTGGGGCCGCAGTGGAGCCGCTCGATCAGGACGCCTTTGGCGAGCTCGATCAAGGCGCGGCCATCAGCGGCGGCATGGGCTGCCTGGACTTCGCGGCGAAGGCGTTCGACTGTCGCGGCCAGTCGGCCGACCGCCGATGCGCCGACTGGGTCAGCGCTGACCTCAGCCCGGGCGCGCTCCAGGATGTCGGAGAGCTCGGAGCCTGCCCCCTCGTTGGTGCTGTCTTCCGAACCGTAGGACGGGGGCAGGGTACTGACGCGGGGGTACCGGTGATCGGAGGTAGCCCCCAGCGGCCCGTCATCCCGGACGGGCTCTTCGGGCGGCTGGGGGGTTTTCACCGTAGTGCTGCTCCTGACGGGATGGTTGACGCGCGAAAGTGGTTGGCAGGGGCGGGAGCCGGCTACGTGTTCACCCATCGGCGAACGCACGCGATGAGGTCATCGGCGTCCAACGGTTTGGTGACATAGTCGCTGGCTCCTGCGGCCAAGCACTTCTCGCGGTCCCCAGGCATGGCCTTGGCTGTCACGGCGATGACCGGCAGCGTGCTGTGGGCCGGCATCCGCCGAATCTCAGCGGTGGCGGTATAGCCGTCCATCTCCGGCATCATCACGTCCATCAGGATCAGATCGACACCGGGGTTCTCGGAGAGAGTGTCGATGCCCTTACGGCCGTTCTCGGCATGCAGAACGTTGATGCCGTGGAGTTCCAGGATGCCGCTGAGGGCGTACAGGTTGCGGGCGTCGTCATCGACGACGAGGACGGTGCGCCCGGCCAGGGCTTCGTCAGTGTCCTGGGGCGAAGCGAGTGCGGCCTCCTCGGGTCGCATGAGTGGCAGGACGTCGCCCGGCTGCTCGGCGGAGAGGTGCAGGGCGATGCGTTCCCGCAGTTCGTCCAGGCTGGAGATCAGCTCCAGCGGTTGGGTCTCGGCTCGCGTCTGCAGATTCCGTTCGTGTGCCTGGCCCAGACGACGGTTGTTGTGGGCCAGGACGGGAACCCCGCGGAGTCCCGCGTCGCCGTCCATGGCGTCAAGGAACCGCAGGGCCTCGCCGTCGGGCATGTCCAGGTCCAGTACGACGCAGTGACAGGATTCTGCGGCGAGCGCGGCGGCCGCCTCCTGGGCTCCGAGGGCGCTGATGACTTCCACTGAGGCGCGCGGGTCGGTCAGGTCGCGGCTGTCGGTGAACTCGGTGACGGTGCTTTCGGCGACCAGTGTCATGAGGCCACGCGGCCGCTCCTCGATCACCAGAAGGCGTCGTTGGCGCGGGAACGTTTGAAGGGCCGGGGGAGCAGTGGGACGAAGGGTGTCGTCGGGGGCCGTTTCACTACTGCCGATTTCGGCGCTCGGCGCCAGTGCGGCGCGGTGTTCGAAGTCCGCGCGGCACGCGGGAAGATAAAGGGTGAAAGTGCTTCCCTGGCCCAGCGTGCTCTCAGCGGTGACCGCGCCTCCGAGCAGGTGGGCAATCTCCCTGCTGATGGACAGACCCAGCCCTGTTCCGCCGTAATTTCGGCTCGTGGTGCCGTCTGCCTGCTGGAAGGCGCCGAAGATGGATTCCAGCTGCTGCTCGGCGATGCCGATTCCGGAATCCTTGACACGGAACGCCACGGTGGGCCCGACCCGGCGCATGGTCTGCGGCAGTTCGCTGTCCGCCGCCGGCTCAATCCGAAGTTCAACGCTGCCGCGTTCGGTGAACTTGACCGCGTTGGACAGCAGATTGCGCAGTACCTGACGCAGCCGCGCGTCGTCGGTGAGCAGGTCGGTCGGCACTCCAGGTGCTGTGGTGATCGTGAAGCCGAGGCTCTTTTGAACGGTGAGCGGCTGGAATGTGGCTTCGACGTATTCCAGGAGCCGACGCAGCGGGACTCTCTCCGGATTGATGTCCATCTTGCCGGCCTCGACCTTCGACAAGTCCAGGATGTCGTTGATCAATTGCAGCAGATCGGAGCCGGCTGAATGGATGATGCCTGCGTACTCGACCTGCTTGGGCGTGAGGTTTCGCGTGGGGTTCTGCGACAGAAGCTGCGCGAGGATGAGGAGACTGTTCAACGGCGTCCTCAGCTCGTGGCTCATATTGGCCAAGAACTCCGACTTGTACTTCGAAGCGAGGGACAGCTGCTGGGCCCGGGCTTCCAACTCGCCGCGGGCCTGCTCGATCTCCAGGTTCTTGGCCTCGATGTCGCTGTTCTGCGCGGCCAGCAGCGCGGCCTTCTCCTCCAGCTCGGCGTTGGACCTCTGCAGCTCCTCCTGCTGCACCTGCAATTCCTCCGAGCGCGCCCGGAGCTCGCTCGTCAGGCGTTGCGACTCGCCGAGCAGTTCATCCGTACGGGCGTTGGCCACGATGGTGCTGACGTTGACGCCCACGGTTCCCATGAGCCGCTCGAGGAAGTCGCGGTGGACGGGCGCGAAGGAAGTGAAGGACGCGAGCTCGATGACACCGAGGACCTGGTCCTCGACAAGAATCGGCAGCACGATCAAGCTACCCGGCGTTGTGCGGCCAAGGCCGGACGACAGGGTGACGTAGTCGCCGGGAACCTTGTCCGTGGCGATGACGCGGCGGCTGCGCGCAGCTTGGCCGACCAGGGATTCGCCCAGCTTGAACCGTGTGTCCGGGGCGGATCGCGCCGGGCGGCCGTAGGAGCTGACAAGCGTCAGTTCCACGCCCTGGTCGCCGTCCACGGCGAGATAGAAAGCACCGTACTGAGCCTCCACCAGAGGGGTCAGCTCATCCATGATGTTCTCTGCTACGACAGCCAGGTCACGATGGCCCTGCATCAGCGCGGAGATGCGCGCCAGATTTGACTTCAGCCAGTCCTGCTCGTGATTGGCCCGGGTCGTCTCCCGCAGCGACCCCACCATGGAGTTGATGTTGTCCTTGAGTTCGGCGACCTCTCCGGAAGCGTCCACGGTGATGGAGCGGGTCAGATCGCCCTCGGCAACAGCGCTGGTCACCTCTGCGATGGCCCGTACCTGTCGCGTCAGATTGCCTGCCAACTCGTTGACGTTCTCCGTGAGGCGCTTCCACATACCCGAAACTCCCTCGACCTCCGCCTGGCCCCCCAGTCGCCCCTCGCTGCCGACCTCCCGGGCGACACGCGTCACCTCGGCTGCGAAGGACGACAGCTGGTCGACCATCGTGTTGATGGTGGTCTTGAGTTCCAGGATTTCGCCGCGCGCATCGACGTCGATCTTCTTCGACAGGTCGCCGTTGGCGACAGCGGTGGTCACCAGGGCGATGTTGCGTACCTGGCCGGTCAGGTTGTTCGCCATCGAGTTGACGTTTTCTGTCAGGTCCTTCCAGGTCCCGGCCACGTTGGGGACGTGCGCTTGGCCGCCGAGGATGCCCTCGGTACCGACCTCACGCGCCACGCGAGTGACCTCGTCCGCGAACGCCGACAACGTGTCGACCATGGTGTTGATCACCCCGGCGAGCGCCGCCACCTCACCCTTGGCCTCAACGGTGATCTTCTGCGACAGGTCGCCGCGTGCCACGGCGGTGGCCACCTGAGCGATGGACCGCACCTGGCCCGTGAGGTTGGAGGCCATGACGTTGACATTGTCGGTGAGATCCTTCCAGGTGCCCGACACACCGCGCACAGTCGCCTGGCCCCCCAGATTTCCCTCCGTGCCGACCTCGCGTGCGACGCGGGTCACCTCGTCGGCGAATGCGGAGAGTTGGTCGACCATCGTGTTGATGGTGTCCTTGAGCTCAAGGATCTCGCCGCGCGCGTCCACGCGGATCTTCTGTGACAGATCTCCCTGCGCCACCGCGGTCGTGACCTGAGCGATGGACCGCACCTGGGCCGTGAGGTTGTCGGCCATCACGTTGACGGACTCCGTCAGGTCCTTCCAGGTGCCCGAGACTCCCTTGACGTCCGCTTGGCCGCCGAGCCTGCCGTCCGTGCCGACCTCGCGTGCGACGCGGGTCACCTCGTCGGCGAATGCGGAGAGTTGGTCGACCATGGTGTTGATCGTGTTCTTCAGCTCCAGGATCTCGCCGCGCGCGGTGACGGTGATCTTCTGGGACAGATCGCCCTTGGCGACCGCAGTGGCCACCTGTGCGATGGATCGCACCTGAGCGGTGAGGTTGCCGGCCATGGCGTTCACGGAGTCGGTGAGATCCGCCCAGGTGCCGGACACGCCGGGTACCTCGGCCTGTCCGCCCAGTGTTCCTTCGGTGCCCACCTCGCGGGCCACGCGGGTCACCTCGGATGTGAACAAGGAGAGTTGGTCGACCATGCCGTTGAAGACCGTGGCGATCTCACCGAGCAAGCCGTCGGCCTCATTGGGCAGCCTGGTGCCGAAGTCGCCGTCGCGTACGGCGGTCAGCCCGGCAAGCAGTTGCCGCAACTCCAGCTCACCGACCTTGGCGCCGCCGCGTGCAGCCGTGCTGCCCACCGCAGACGCTGATCCGGTCGTGTCAGCCATGTCAACCTCACTCGAGTTCGGCCGCTACGAGAGCAGTACACGGAGGTAGTAAGTGCCTACCTCGGACAGATCGCAAATGCCCGAGCCAACGCTACGATCCGCCGCCCTTGAAGACGGCAAATTCGCCAAAGACTAGCCCACGAGCTGCAACGCCGACAAAGATCGGCGGAACACGGATTCGGTCGGCGAGGGGTGGGTGACCCGCCGCAAGGGAGCGAGGCGTCAGGCGCGGCTGGAGGGGGAGTTGGCCTTGCGGCCACCGGACCCATGGGGCAGCGCAGCCTTCGGCCGTCATACGTGCCATCAGGGTGGTGGTAGTCCTCATCAACCCTTTCGAGGCGGCTTTCCGTTGACCAACTCGCCCCTGTGGCTGCTGCATACCGGAAATGGAGAAGACTCCGGGAGGGTTGCTGTCATACGCGGTTCCTGTCCTGGATTCGCTCCTTCGTGCACACCGCAACCCCATCCGCCGGAATGAAATGCCGCGCAGGGCGGCTCCGGACAAGGATGTCCGGGGCCGCCCTGAGAATCTGGGGTCGTGCCGCTACCAGCGGTACCAGCGGCCGCGGCTTCCTCCGGTTCCGGCGGAGCGCATGACGAAGCCGAGCAGCCACACAGCGAGCACGATCACCGCCACGATCCACAGTGCCTTCAATGCAAATCCGGCACCAAAGAGAATGAGGGCGAGCAGGAGAACGAGAAGCAGGGGAACCATAGTTATCAACCTCCAGGACCTCATGTGCCCGGGGTTTGGCTCTCCATGCGCGTGTTTCAGGAATCTCGCTTTTCGTTCGGCACGCATTCCATCCGCCACGCGCCAAGATTTCGGTGTCCCGGTCAGTACCCGAGGTGGAAGCGGACCGCGGTGCCCTCCGGGCTGGTGTGGACGCGGACCAGGTCGGTGAGGTAGTTGACCATCAGCAGGCCCCGGCCGCCGAGTTGGTCGCGCAGGGGCGGACGTCGGCCCGCCAGCGGGTCGCTCAGGTGCCCTGAGTCCCTCACCTCGCACAGGACCTGTCCGCCCTCGTCCCAGACCCATACGGTGCCTGATCCACCGCCGTGCACCACACTGTTGGTGGTCAGTTCGGCGACAGCCAGGGCGAAGTCCCCCAGACGCTGGCCCGTCAGACCCAGATGCTTGGCCCGTTCGACCGCGAAGTCCCTGGCATCGGGAAGGCGTTCGGCTTCAAAGGCGAACGCGGCGGCCCGCAGCGGGAGTGCCAGCGGCTGGTTGTAGGCAGCCACGACCCGGTCGGGGTCGTACGTGTCGCTGCGCTCCGCATGTCCTCCGTCGACGACGACGGGGTGTGTGGCGTACGCGTCGGCGAGCACCGCGGCATCGAGCCGTGCGGCGTCGTAAGGGCACACGATGGTGACCTCCCGTCCCCGGAACGCGGTGTTGATCAGCGCCTCGTGCTGGACACAGGCCGGGTACTCGGCCGGAGTGCGGCCGGCCCAGATCGGCTCACCGATGATCCGCACCCGCCGGCCGGGACGGGCATCGGCAAAGGCCCGCAGTACCTTGGGAATGATCCGCCCCGGGTTGCGCCCGGCCTCGGTCATGTCGATGAACCGCACAGTCTCCGCGCTTCTCCCCAGCTCCGCGCGCAGCAGTTCGAGGTTGCTCCACGGGGCGGCCACCGCCACCGGCTCACTCAGGGCGAGACCCTCCTGGATGAACGGCACCGTGCCGGCCAGGTACTCCCGGCTTCCCCGGTAGAACAACGCCGGGTGGACGAACGACTCAGCCGAGTGCGTCACGCCGTCACCTCGATCGCCACCAAGCCTGGCCAGAACATCTCCAAGGCGCGCCGCAGTCCGGGCGGCGGCCCCGTGAGGACCATGCGCCTGCCGCTGCCCAGCTGCTGGGCCGCAACCGCCACGGCGGACGCACCCGCCACGTCGACGAACGTCACCGCGGACAGATCCAGATGAACGTCACCACCCCCGCCGACCAAATCCTCCAGTGTCCGCTCCCACGTCGTGCGGGTGGTCAGAGTGATCTCGCCGGCCGCGTGCACTCCCGACCGATCCGTCAGCGGACAGATCTCCAATGCGGCCAATCTGCGCGGCAATGATGCTGCCGGCGGATCCGCACCGTGCGAGGCATCCACACACCCACCTCCACAGAGTCGGCAACCTCCCGTCCTCGCCGACCCTACGCCCACAGCGTCCCCCGGATCGCATCGGCCAGGGTCGATGAGCCGACGCGGCTACGGGCACGGGTGCTCCTCGCCCTTCGGCCCCCACATCGTGCGTTTATCGCCGCGCGCCACCGTGCCGCACAGCAGCTCGGTCGTCGGCTCGTCGTTGCTGCCCCGCAGCACCGCAAGCAGCTTGTCCTCCGTCAGCCGGCCCCCGCCCGCCGCGCCGTGCGCGTCGATACGGCCGGTGGCGCCGTCGAAGCCCCCGCCGCCCAGGCCCTGGTAGAGCACGCCTTGCAGCAGCCCGCGGTCGAGGCGGTCGTCATGTCCGCCGGTGGTGCGCCAGGCCTGGTCGATGCCTTCGGCGAGATAGCGCAACGCGTCCCAGGCGAGCGCGACATGGCCGTCCTCGCGCATGGCCTTCGTCCTGGCGCTGTGGTCGCTGCCGTAGGCACGGTCGTACGCGGCGAGGAAGGCCGCGGCCTCCGGGCTCCGTGCCGCCAGCGTGGGGGTGTAGCCGTGCGAGACATAGAAGAGGGTGAGGCCCTTGAAGTCGTCCCAGGGGCGCCGCTCTTCCGTCAGCGTGTTGGTGACGTCGTCGCCGCCGAGCACGCTGATCTTCGGGCAGCCGCCGGAGATACGGGCGATCTCGGCCAGGAACAGCTGGAACTGGCTGGCCCGCGCCGACCACACCACCGCCGTCCGCGGCTCCTCACGCACCGCACGGCAGACCTCGCGGGCCAGGTCCTCCACGGTCGGCAGGGGCCGCCCGCCGAGCGCATCCGGCACAGGTCCCGGTTCCGGTGCGTCGGTGGGGGTGTAGAGGAGTACGTCAGTGCGCCCGGGCCCGTACGAAGCACGGAAGGACGCGGCAAGGCTGTTGCTGTAGGCGTCGGTGGCGTCGGCAACGAGACTCACCCGGCGCGCCTTCTGCCCGCCCGTGGTCATCCCCGCGCCCGAAGCGAACGCTGCCATCAGCTCGGCGGCCCGCGCATCGGTGGGGGCCGTCTGGTAGTAGTGCTCGCCCTGGCGAAGGAGTTCATCGGCGGTGCCCGAGGTACCGACCATCGGGATGCCTGCCTTGTCGAGTGTGCGTATCGCGTCGTACGTATTGCGGCGGCTCTGCCCGAAGCCGACGACGCCCGCGATGGACGGATCGCTCGCGGCGAGCTCCGCGATCCGGTCGGCGACGGCGGGTGCGTCCTTGAAACGGTCGCCCGCGTTGGCGGCGAGCACCCGCAGCGGGACGCGCTCGCCGGAACGCAGCGCCTGGGCGTTGATGTGCTGCTGCGCCAGCGCGATGCCGCGCAGCTCCGCCAGTGTGCCGCCGCGCACCGGGTCCTCGGCGTCCTTGCCGCCGGTGAGCGGGCCGAAGTAGACGACGGTGCGACGACCGGGGCGCGGGTCGTCGCCGGGCCGGCCCGCGAGCTCCTTGTCGACCTCTTCGTTCTGCTGTTCGATCTGCTGGAGTACGGCCCGTACGGCCTGCTCACTGGGCTCCTTGCCGAAGCCGGCCGCGCCTTCGGCGACGCCGACGCACTGCCCGTCCGTGCCGAGGAAGGTGGAGCCCTGGCAGGGGTCGTCCTCTTCGCTGCTCCCGATGTCCGGTACGAGGACGAGGCCCGCGGCGAGCGCGAGTGCGAGCGTTCCGATGCCGAGCACTCCGGCCACCTCGGCGCCGGGACCCCAGCGCGGCGACGGGGTCACCAGCGTGGGCCAGCGGCCGAGCCAGTACACCGCCGCCTGGTCGTCCTCGGGTCCCTCGGCCACCGGCACGACGATGCCGGTCGGCTGACCCGGCGACATCCCGCGCCGCTCGATGTTGACCAGCTCGGCGCCGGCGTGGGCGAGGCCTGATGCGTCGATGTCGGGGATGCGCGAGGCCAGCGAACGTACGCCGCCCGCCACGGCGAACACCGAGGTACAGCGCAAGTCCTCCATTGCGGAGCGGAGTTCACGCAGGAAGCGCTGGACGCGCGAGTCGGCCGGCCCTGCCTCGTCGAAGAGCAGTACGAAGCGGGAGGTGCGGCGTCGCCGCCAGGGGTTGAAGAGACGGGCCCGGCTCGTCTGGTCGAGGTCGGCGAGCAGGGCGTGCATGAGCACTCGGTCCATACGCTCCGGCTCATTGGCGGGCTCGCCGTGGACGAGGTCGAGCGCGGAGCGGAAGAAGTCGGTGGGCGGGCTGCCGTGCTGACGGCGCACCCACTCCGCGTACCAGCTGCGGCTGCGGGCCCGCCCCAGCATGCGGCGGTTGGCGCGCCAGCCGTAGAAGGCGCGTGGCAGCCGCTGGAAGAGCGGGCCTGCGATGAAGTTCCACAGCAGCTCGAGGAGCGTGCCGCCGCTGGCCTGGTCGCGGCCGCCGAGCCACCACAGGGTCTGGGCGGTACGCGACCAGTTGCGGTGCTCCGCGTAGCAGTGATTGCGCAGCTCGGCGTGGCGGCGCTCCATGAGTCCCTCGATGGCGGGCGCGGTGACGACGGAGCGCAGTAACCGGTAGCTGTGCAGCCGTAGTTCACCGGTGCCGGGCGGCATGGTCTCGGCGAGCTGAAGGGTCAGATGCTCGAAGAGTTCGAGCGGCGGCGGGTCGGTCCCGTCCGGGATCTGCGGGATGTACGCGTGTGGGGCGAGGACCTCGCTGCGGCCGCGCATCCGTGAGCGGAGCCCCGTGACGATCCGGCGTCCCGCATTGCCGCCGCCCGGCTCACTGAGCAGGACGACCGGCACTCTGCTGCGGCTGCGCCGCGGCTGTACCACCAGTTTGTCGAAGGCGTCGATGAAGCGCTCGACGCCCGGATAGGCCGGAATACGGCTCTGTGGATCCCCCGCGGTCATGGACAGGCCCCCCTTGTTCCCCCTGAGAAGCAAGGGTTATTCCCCCTGAGTGCCGTATGCAAGCGTGGGATTGGATCACATGGCAGGCACAATCTCGCCGGGGGGGTGCCCCTATGTGTTTGATCAAGGTCGGAGGCCAGTAGGTTCGGCGGCCGAGGGTGGAGGCCAAGCCGTAGGGGTGTGCATGAGCGATAGCCAGGTCACGATCAAGCTCACGAGCGACGAGGCGCTGGTGCTGTCGCACTGGCTGGAGAAGCTCCAGATGACGGACCTCAGCCGCGTTGTCGACGATCCGGCGGTGTGGGCGCCGATCCACCGAATCGCCGGGACGCTGGACAATGCACTTCCTGAGCTGTTCGCGCCCGACTACGACCAGCGGCTTGAGGCCGCTCGTCAGCGGCTTCGGCCGCAGGACTCATCGGCCTGAACTCCTCACCTGGTCGTGTCGGGTTGGGGTTCCAGCGGGCTTGAGGCCTTCAGCTACGTATGCGCCGGGCTGCTGGTGCCGGCGCTTGCGGCCACGGTCTTCGTCGCCGCGATGACCGCCACCGCGACCATCCGCGCCCGCGGGTAACCCGTCGGGCTGCGCTGCGGGCCGCGCTGCCGAAAGTCTCCCGGTTGTCGACCGAGTCGGGGACGGCGAGCAGCATCCCGTACAGGGCCAGGACAACGCGCCCGCGGAAGAGCTCCGTACCTCTGCCCAGCGGTCGGGCCATGGCCCGGAACGGCTCCCGTTCGAAGCTGCCCAGGTGCGCTGTGGCTCCGACCGGCCGCCCGGGTGAGCCGTGTCTCACCTGGGCGGTGCCGCTTGTCTATGCAACTAGTTGCATAGAAGGATCGGGGCATGGCGCTCGAGCACGCGATCCTCGTCTCTCTGCTGGAGAAGCCGGGCTCCGGCTATGAGCTGGCCCGGCGGTTCGAGCGGTCCATCGGCTACTTCTGGACCGCGACCCATCAGCAGATCTACCGCGTCCTCAAGCGCATGGAGAGCCACGGCTGGATCGACGTCCGCGAGGTGCCGCAGCAGGCCCGGCCGGACAAGAAGGAGTATTCCGTCGCCGCCCCGGGCCGGGCCGCCCTCTCCCAGTGGCTGCACGAGCCGATCGAACCCGAGAGCGTCCGGCACGACCTCGCCGTGAAGATCCGCGGCGCGGCCTTCGACGACCCCGCCGCGCTGATCCGCGAGGTCGAGCGGCACCACCAGGCGCACACCGAACGACTCGCGCACTATCTCGTGGGGGAGCGGCGTGACTTCACGGGACCCGAGGTTCCCGGAACGCCCGACGCCGGGCGGGAACTCCAGCACGTGGTGCTGCGCGGCGGCATTGCGTACGAGCGGATGACGCTCGCCTGGCTCGACGACGTACTCGAGACGCTTCACCGGCTCGGTCCCGAACGCTGAACCGCCGCCGCGAGCCACCGGTCCGTCCCGACCACTCCCGTCAGCCCTCCTTACCTGAAGCTCTCCAGCCCACAATCCTCGACCCTCAAGCCGGAAAGGCGAACATCCATGGCCGACCCACTGCTGTTCAACCCGCGCACCTACGACCCGGCGCACTTCGACCCCGAGACCCGCAGGTTGCTGCGCGCCACCGTCGACTGGTTCGAGGACCGCGGCAAGCGCAAGCTGATCGAGGACTACCGCTCCCGTGCCTGGCTGGCGGACTTCCTTGCGTTCTCCGCCAAGGAAGGCCTGTTCTCGACCTTCCTCACCCCGGCCTCCGCCGGCGGGCAGAAGGACAACCGCTGGGACACCGCACGGATCGCCGCCCTCAACGAGATCTTCGGGTTCTACGGGCTCGACTACTGGTACGCGTGGCAGGTGACCATCCTCGGCCTCGGCCCGGTCTGGCAGAGCGACAACGCCGCTGCTCGCACCCGTGCGGCGGAACTCCTCTCCCAGGGCGAGGTGTTCGCCTTCGGCCTGTCCGAGAAGGCCCACGGGGCGGACATCTACTCCACCGACATGCTGCTGGAGCCCGACGGCGACGGCGGCTTCCGGGCCAGCGGCTCCAAGTACTACATCGGCAACGGCAACGCCGCCGGCCTGGTCTCCGTCTTCGGCCGCCGCACCGACGTCGAGGGCCCCGACGGCTACGTCTTCTTCGCCGCCGACAGCCGCCACCCGGCGTACCACCTCGTGAAGAACGTCGTCGACTCCTCGAAGTACGTCAGCGAGTTCCGCCTCGACAACTACCCGGTCGGCCCCGACGACGTACTGCACACCGGCCGCGCTGCCTTCGACGCCGCCCTCAACACTGTCAATGTCGGAAAGTTCAACCTCTGCACCGCCTCGATCGGCATCTGCGAGCACGCGATGTACGAGGCCGTCACCCACGCACACAACCGCATCCTCTACGGCCGCCCCGTCACCGCCTTCCCGCACGTGCGCCGCGAGCTGACCGACGCGTATGTCCGCCTCGTCGGCATGAAGCTGTTCAGCGACCGCGCCGTCGACTACTTCCGCTCCGCCGGCCCCGATGACCGTCGCTACCTGCTGTTCAACCCGATGACGAAGATGAAGGTGACCACGGAGGGTGAGAAGGTCATCGACCTGATGTGGGACGTCATCGCGGCCAAGGGCTTCGAGAAGGACACCTACTTCGCCCAGGCCGCCGTCGAGATCCGGGGGTTGCCGAAGCTGGAGGGCACGGTCCACGTCAACCTTGCGCTGATCCTCAAGTTCATGCGCAATCACCTGCTGCACCCGGCCCAGTACGCCCCCGTGCCGACCCGCCTCGACGCGGCCGACGACGCCTTCCTCTTCCGGCAGGGACCGGCCCGCGGCCTGGGCTCCATACGCTTCCACGACTGGCGCACCGCCTATGACGCGTATGCCGATGTGCCCAACGTCGGCCGCTTCCGGGAGCAGGCGGACGCCCTGTGCGAGTTCGTCACCACCGCAGCTCCCGGCGAGGAGCAGAGCCGTGACCTCGATCTCCTTCTCGCTGTCGGCCAGTTGTTCGCGCTGGTCGTGCACGGCCAGCTGATCCTGGAACAGGCGCGCCTGACCAGCGTCGAGGAGGACGTGCTCGACGAACTGTTCTCCGTCCTCGTACGCGACTTCTCCGCGCACGCCGTCGAACTGCACGGCAAGGACTCCGCCACCGCGGAACAGCAGCACTGGGCGCTGGGCGCGGTCCGTCGCCCGGTCGTCGACGACGCCCGCTCGGCCCGAGTCTGGGAGCGCGTCGAGGCGCTGTCCGGGGCGTACGAGATGGCGCCGTAACAGCAGAGCAGATCGGGATGTCCGCCCGCCGGGGCCGGGCGACCGCCCGTCTCGGACCGCAGGAAGCCACGGCGCTCCCAGCGGCTCCGAGGCGGGCGGTCGCGCGCCTGGCAGAGGGAGGGGCGTACAAGGCAGCGCCATGGAGAGCACCGGACGGCGTACTTCCCTCAGTCGGAGTTCCAACAGGTGTGCACCGACGCCCAGTCCGCCTACCTGGACGCGATCCGTACCACGGCTCCAGAACTGAGCGACCGCGACCCGATCTCCCGCGAAGCGGACTCCGGATCGGGCTTGCTCGTGTCGGGCAGTGGAGCGATCAACGCCGACGACGTTGTGCGACACCCGGCAACCCTCTCCCTCGGGCACTCGTGCGTGCCGCGGGACCCGGGTGCCGGTCAGCCGGTGGTGAGAAGGCCGTGCAGGGTCGGAAGGCGACCGGGAACCGCTTCCTTCCCCGGCCGCCTATGCGCGTCCTCGTGGCCGATCCAGCGAGCGCCGGATCTATCCGCTGGTCAGCACGATTTCCGGAGTGTGCCGGCACAAGGGCCGCTGTGGCCGGGTTGTGGGCACAACCCCGCCGCAGGGCTCAGCTGTCGCTGTCGGGCTCCTCGCTGAGGCCGAGGCCCGGGAGAAATCCTGGCAGGAGCGGGGGGAGAGAGGAGTCGGGGGAGCCGGGGGAGGGGGGTGCGGGCGGTTGTGTGCCCTTTCCTGAGTGGTTGGCGCTGCCCGAGCCGTCCCGTCTGTCACCGGGGCGGGAGCCGTCCGCGGGGGGCAGCAGCCTCCTCAGCGGGCGCACTTCCTGCTCTATGGCGTCGAAGACGGCGGTGACCTTGTCGCTGACATCGTCCAGCTTCGCCGGCAGCCGCTCACGCAGCTCGGACCAGCCCTTGCGGTGGTCGGCCGAGAAAGCGGAGAGCGCTTCGACCGGCTGCAGGGAGCCGTCCCGGTAAAAGACGGTGCTGAGCAGCCGGTGGCCTTTTGATGCCTGTTGCTGCAAGCCGGACAGGGCGCTTCGGATCTCGCTGAGCGACTCGTCGTCGAGCTCGCCGCCGCGGCTTCGCTCCATGAGATGGCGGGCTTCGTTGAGCCGGGTGGAGGCCAGGTCGAGGTAGAGCACACCGCGGTCGGCGCCGTCGTCGGCGAGGCCGAGCCGCAAGTCCTCCATGCCGCGTTTGAGGCCGTAAAGGGTGCCACCGGGGAGAGCGTCCGTACTCGCGGCGGAGGCGCCGCCGAAGGCGCCGGCCGCGACGCCGACGGAGAGGCCGCCGGCGGCGAGACCGCGGGACCATCTGGAGCGGGGCCTGAGCTTGCCGAGGCCGCGTGCGGTGGCGCGCCGGGTGCCGCGACGGCCGTCACGGCGCTGGGAGGCCGTCAGAGTGCCGTCGGCGACCATGGCCTCCATGGCCGCAATCAGCTGGGCACGTTGCACGGTTCTGACCTCGGGGTCCAGGGTCGGCTGCGGCATGTCCTCCAAGGCGCTCGCCACGGCCAGGAGTCGTTCCAGCGCCCGACCTTCGTCGGCGGCGGTCGTGGGGGAGGCTTCGCCCTCAAGGGCATCCACGAAGGCATTAGCGCCACGACGCCGTTCCTGGACGAGGACGGCGCCCGCCACTTCCTCGAGCAGCGCGACCGTGGAGCGGAGCCGGTCACGCCGAGGAGCCACTGCCGACACGGATCGGGCAGGCTGCGGAACCATGGAAGGCCGCAATGCGGCCTGCTGTTTCACCCGCATGAGCATGGACGCCTGCGCCTCGGAGGTGAGCAACGTGGAGTTCGCGCGCAGATATGCCTCCGCCGCTGCGACGCGGTCCGCGATCGAAGCGGTCAGCAGGTCGTCGGGCTCTCCGTTGTGCATCTTCTCAGTCATCGGTCACCCTCCGCGCTCCGTTGCTTTGTGCGTGTGTTCCCGAAGATCTCCTGGAGTCGCCTGGTGGCCTTGGACAGGTGGGTGGACACTGTGCTCCGGCTGATGCCGAGTTGGTCGGCGATCTCGTCGGGTGTCCAATGCAGCATCCATCTCATAACGGCGATCTCGCGCTCACGCCCGCTGAGTTGTTGGAAGGCGTCCATGACCTCGTCATAGATGATCTTCATCTCCAGGGGGTCCTGGCTGGTCTCACGAGGCCAGGAGGCCACGAGTTCCTCCCGCAGTCGGGATTCCCTGTTCAGCATCCGATGGTGAGTGGCGACTCCGTTTCTGAGGATGGCGTACAGATATCCGCGCCGGTTCTCGATCTCGTCCCAGCGTTTGAAGATCTCGAGGAAGGCTTCTTCGACAATGTGCTCCGCGTCCGCGCCTGGTTCTCGGCACTGCACGTACAGCACAGCAGACGTGTAGCAGCTGTTGAAAAAGGCGTCGAACAGCGCTTCGGAACACTCGGCGTCTCGCTCGGCTGGACTTTCCTCGGTCACCGGCCGCCGCCCGCTTCGCCGGGGTCGGCATGGTTCCCCGACAGGCGTACGGTGGCGGCGCCGCAGCTGGGACGCCGCCGCCGTGGTCGGTGAACCCTCTCTGCGCGGGCGGCCCGAAGCCCGGGCGCGGCTACGGCCCGGCTCTGCGGTAGCCGGAGTTCCCACACGAGGCTCCTACCGCCGGCTGACCGGTGTTCCTCGCGGACTGTGCCGCCAGTGCGGGCGAGTTCCCGCAGGACGGCGCAGTTGAGCCGCTGACGGGAGCGGTCGCGGACCCACGCTCCGATCGCCCGCGAGTGAGCCAGCAGGCTGAACACCAGAATCGCGCTCGGGGCGAGATGGTGCACGATCGTCCATCCTTCAATGCGTTGGGAGGAGGTAACCCTGACGCATAGAAGAGGAACGGGGAGCCCGTAATGACGAGACCCTCATATTCGGAATAATGAACGATCTGTCACTCGGTCTCCTGATCCTGGGCCTCTTTGGGCGCGTTGACGGGGCGGCCCCCTCAACCAGCAAGAGGCGACCGCATCAGGGGGTCACGGCGTGCCCCAGTCGGGTTCCAGGCCGAAGGTCCCCGAACGGCTCACACCCGACACCTGGTCCGGGGGCGGTCCGGATCACGGGCCATCAGGAGGGCTGGCGCCCCCGCCGCTCGCTGCTGTTGCCCCTCGGGCACCTGCTGCGTACGACTTCACCGGTTCAAGCCGATCGGGCCGAGCCGCGAACGTACAATGCGGGCACGCGACGTGGCGAGGAGGGGTTACGTGCCTGGAGTCTTCATCAGTCACCGGTCGACCGATCTGACTCTGGCCGCAAAACTCTCGGCCGATCTCAGAGGCAGGGGCCACGACGTATGGCTCGACGACGAGAAGATCGAGGCCGGTGACTCGATCGTCAAGGCGATCGAAACAGGGCTGACGGATTCCACGTACGTCATCCTGTGCCTATCCAGCGAGGGCCCGAGCGAATGGACGGACCGGGAGTGGATGCCCACCCTGGCCAGACAGTTGAGCGGTCTGGGAGTCAGACTCCTGCCGGTCTTCCTGAGCGGTGGCACGCTTCCGACGATTCTCGCAGACATCAAATACGTGGACCTCACCCGCGAATGGGACCGGGGCATTGAACTTATCGACTCAGCCCTGAAGTGAACCGAACCGTCTACATCGTTTCGGATCCGCACGACAAGGACCGACCGCTCGAGCTGGCCGTCCCGCTCGAGACAGCGGGCTTCACAGTGGTGCACAACGAAGCCGTGGGAGTGGGCGAATCGCTGATCGGCAGAGCGACCCAGCATCTGCGGAGCGGCATTCCCATCGTCCTGTGCGCCACAGTCCACGCCGTAGCACGGCCCTGGTCCCGCAAGTTGGTGAATGCCGCCCATGCCATCGAGGGCGGCAAGGTTCTCGTCGTCGAGATGGACGCGGGCCTCTATCTCGACGATCTCTCGCTCAACACGGTCGTTGCCAGGTACCACGCGGATCCGGCCGGCGCACTGGAGGGGCTTGTCAAAGCCCTGAACGCCTATTTCCCAAATGTGGCCGAAGAGACCGAAAGGGCGGACGAGAAGGCAAACACGCCATCGGGCGAGGCAGTGGTGGATCATATGGACCGGATCACCTCGGCAACGACCCCGAGCATCGAGGCCTTGGCCGAATTTCGAGGTCAGTTACGCGAGGACATCGCCGCAGAGCATCCGCAGAGCCTCAGTGCCTGGGAATTCCTGCAACGAACTTCCCTGGTGAGAGACGGCAGACTGACAAAGATCGGTGTGCTGCTGGTCGGCGAGAATCCGGCGCAGATCATACCGAGCGCGGTCGTCGAATGCTGTGAGTACTACGGCAAGGACCGTAATGCCGCCTCGGCCAAGATCACCGTATTCGGGACACTGCAGCACCAGATCGTGCAGGTGAACAAGTACATCGCAGATCGGGTGCAGCGCGGTGAGGCACCATCGCCGACCGGTCCCTTCGCCGAGCCGGTGTACGCGTACCCGATGATTGCGGTGCGGGAGATCGTCGCCAATGCCGTCGCGCACCGTGACTACTCCGCCGTGACCTCCTGTATCCATGTACGACTCTTCGAGGGCCGGATGGAGATCACCAATCCGGGGACCTGGACGGGCCAGGAATTGGGAGGCGACGAAGCCCGACGAATCGACGGGCTTTCGGGCGAGTCCACACGGCGTAACTTCCGGCTGGCCAGCATGCTCACTTGGATTCGGCTGGTCGAGGGTGAGGGCAAAGGAATTCTCGCGGTGGTGGCGGACTGTGAGAACGTGGGAGCTCCGATCCCGACGGTCAAGGAATCGGACGGAATCATCACCGTCACCGTCTTCCCGCGTACCCACCAGCAAAGGTTCGCAGCGCGCAACGGATGGGTTCCCGCCACGGTCGCGGACGTCGCAGCTGCCCCGGGGATGGTCAACTTGCCCGGGCAGACCGCGCTGTTCATCGGCAGAGACGCGGAGTTTGCCGCGCTGGATTCGGCCCTGTCCGCTTCTCGTTCGGGCACCGCGGTGGTTCACGGGCTGGGGGGCGTCGGGAAGAGCACCTTCGCGGCCGCCTACGCGCTCCAGCGTTCCGACAGCTTCAACCCGGTGTGGTGGGTCGGCGCGGATTCCGCAGCGAGCGTGGAGTCCGGTCTTGCCGGGCTGACCACGGCCCTGCTCCCCGGGCAGACCTCCGGGGCGCCGCTCAAGGACCTCGCGGAATGGGCCACCGCCTGGCTCGCGGCGCACGACAACTGGCTCCTGATCCTCGACGACGTTAACGACTCGGCGGATATCCGGCCGCTGCTTGCGCGCCTTCCGAACGGCCGGCTGATCCTGACCAGCCGTCTCTCGGCCGGCTGGCACCGGGTCACCTCCACGGCACTGCGCCTGGACGTGCTCGAGCCGGTCGAAGCGGTCGGGCTTCTCGTGCGGATCGCGACCCAGGACCGGGAAGGCATCGATCTGGAAGGGGCAGAGGATCTCTGCGCCGAACTGGGCTACCTACCGCTGGCCGTTGAGCAGGCCGCCGCCTATCTCTCGCAGAGCGGGCTCACCGTCAGGGCCTATCAGTCCATGCTCGCCGCCTCACCGGCGCGCGTCTACGACATGGCCGCTGCCGGAGCGGACATGGCGCACACCATTGCCAGGACCTGGCGGCTCTCCCTCGACCGGCTCAGTCGGTCGCCTCTGGCAGGTCGGCTGCTGCGCATTCTGGCCTGGTACGGCTCCGGGTCGATTCCGCTCGCCCTGCTGGAAGGGCTCGAGGAGCCCGGTCTCGTCAGGGAGGCGGTTGGGGGCCTTGCCGCGTACAGCATGCTCTCCGTACGCAGTGACGGTGCCGTCTCGATGCACCCGCTGGTGCAGGCCCTTACCCGGACCCCCGACCCGGATGATCCGCACCGTGATGCCTCCGACATCGGCGCCGCACATGACGAGGCGATCCGGATCCTGCAGCGTGCCTTCCCCGAGAGCTCGCAGGATCCCGCCACCTGGGGCGAGTGGCGCGCGCTGCTGCCGCATTTCGCCGCCCTGGTCGCGCATACGCCGCCGGAGGAGGACACCCGCTACATTCTCCCCCTACTGATCGGCGCAGGAAGATTCCTGCAGAACCAGGGGGCCGTGGGCAGGGCCACCGACTACTTCGAGCGCGCCCTCGCGGGGGGCGAACGGCTGCTCGGCGCGGAGCACCCCGCCACGCTGGCATATCGCAATGACCTTGCCGGCGCCCACCGGGCAGCCGGCCGGCTGGAGCGTGCGATTCCGCTGCTGGAGTCGACGTTGGCGGACTATGTGCGCATCCTCGGCGAGGACCACCCCGACACTCTCGGCACGCGCAGTAACCTCGCGGGCGCTTACCGGGCCGCCGGGAATCTGGGCCGGGCCATTCCGCTCTTCGAGCAGACCGTCGCGAACCGCAGGCGAGTCCTCGGAGAGGACCATGCGAGCACCCTGGCCTCCCGCAACAATCTGGCTGGTGCCTATCAGGAGGCGGGCGACCTGGAGCGTGCGATTCCGCTGCTGGAGTCGACGCTGGCGGACTATGTGCGCATCCTCGGCGAGGACCACCCCGACACCCTCGCCGCCCACAGCAATCTCGCCGGAGTCCTTGAATCGCGGGGCGATCTCGAGCACGCTGTCCAGCTCTACGAGCGGGTACTCGCCGACCGCAAGCGGGTTCTGGGCCCGGATCATCCGGACACACTGGCCGTCTCCAACAACCTTGCCGGCGCGTATGAATCGCAGGGCGATGTGCAGCGAGCCGTCCGGCTCTACGAGCGGACACTAGGCGTGCGCACCGCTGTCCTCGGCGAAGATCATCCCGACACCCTCGCCTCCCGGAACAATCTCGCCGGCGCGTATGAAGCGGCAGGCGACATCGAAGCGGCGATCGCGCTGTACGAGAGGACTCTCGCCGACCATGAACGGCTCCTCGGCTCCGACCATCCGGACACACTGGCCGTGCGCAGCAATCTCGCAGGTTCGTACCGCATCGAAGGCGACAAGAGCCGTGCCACTCCGCTCTATGAACAGGCCCTCGCGGATTCCGTACGCGTCCTCGGAGAAGACCACCCTCGTACAGAGGCAATCCGCCGGGCGCTCGACCCGCCACCGGTGTCCGAAAGAGAGCTGGCCGATCGGGTCGCGGTCCTCCTGGAGCCGGGCGGGGCAGCAGGCGGGGCCGACCGGTCGTCCGCAGCTGGGCGCAGGCTCGGTCAAATTCGAGAGCTGGTGCACAACTCACTGCCCGACCATGCGCCCATGCGGAGACTGGAGGACTCGGTCGACCGCATCTCACGGCAGAGGGCGCTGAGTTTGGCCGCGAAGGCGATTGCTGAGGCGCTGCGGGCTGATGAGGGGCTCGCGGATCGCCTGCGCCGGCTGGTAGACGAGTTGGAGACGGTCGGGCAGGAATCCGGGGTGAGGGTCACTGCTTCGGGGGAAAGGTCGATCGCCATCGGCGGAAACAACGTGGGGATCATCAGCACCGGAGATTCGAACACCATCCACTGGGGCTGAAACCGCTCAAATGCCGGGCTGCCTCACCGACATGGGGTGTGACTGCCCGGCCTTCGTCTTCAGGGGTACGGGGCTACGCCTCGAGCCTGCGAAGTAACCCGCCGCCATGTCCTCGCCGCCGAACCCCTCCCGGAGGAGCGCGCCGCCGGCGTTGGCGATCACGCGGCGCCGCGCCGGGTGAGGCTCAGCCGGCCATTGGCCCGACTCGAACCCGATCCGCGTCGGGTCGTCCTACGAACACTCAGCCAAGATGGCGCAACCTGGTGGCACGCACGCCAGTCCCGGTCAAGGTCGCCACCAACGCCTGCTGGTTGGCCTCGCCGACTTGACGAAGCTGTCGTCCTGGTCGTCGATCAGGCCAGGTCGGCCCAGCCGCGGGAGACGAGTGGGCGGCGGCCCTGCGCGTGGACCGCCTCGATGGCCAAACGGGTGGCGTCCTTCGAGGTGCGCATGGGCATGGCATGCTGCCGAAGCCCACGTACACCGGTGGTGCGCCGGCGTCCAGGAACGCCACCAGCTCGGCCGGTAGCGGGCGTTCGTCCGGCCGACGTCAGGAGCTCGTGAGGACGACGAGTTGCTGGGTCGCTCGGGTCATCGCGACATAGCGGTCGACCGCTCCTTCGATGCCCTTGCCGAACGCCTCCGGGTCGATGAGGACGACCAGGTCGAACTCGAGCCCCTTCGACAGCTCCGGGGTCAGCGACCGGACGCGGGACGTCGCCCGGAACGTGGGATCGCCGATGACGCAGGCGATCCCCTCGGAATGTGCGGCGAGCCAGGTGTCGAGGATCGAGCCCAGATCCGAAGCAGGTCCGTGGACGACGGGGACGGCGCTGCTGCGGATGGAGGTCGGCACGTTGGCGTCCGGGAGCACGGCCCGGATGACCGGCTCGGCTTCCGCCATGATTTCTTCCGGCGTCCGGTAGTTGATGCTCAGGGAGGCCAGGTTGATCCGGTCGAGCCCGATCCGCTCGAGCCGTTCCTGCCAGGACTCCGTGAACCCGTGCCTGGCCTGGGCGCGGTCCCCGACGATGGTGAAGCTCCGGGACGGGCACCGGAGCAGCAACATCTGCCACTCCGCGTCGGTCAGTTCCTGGGCCTCGTCCACGACGATGTGCGCGAACGGGCCGGCGAGCAGGTCGGGTTCGGCGCCGGGCTGTGCGGTCTCGTCGACCAGGGTGTCCTGCAGGTCCCGTCCGTGCAGCATCCCCACCGCGCCTTCGCTCTCGTCGATCAGGATGTTCTGCAGGAGGCTGTCGATGACGTCGGCCCGGCGCGCGCGTTCGGCGGTGACGGAGGCCTCGTGCCGACGCTTGCGTACCGACGCCTCCGGGTCGCCGAGCCGCTGCCGAGCCGCGTCCAGGAGCGGCAGGTCGGACACCGTCCAGGCCTGGGCGTCCTCGCGCTGCAGCTGCCGTACGTCATCGAGGCTGAGCGAGGGAGCACACTTTCGCAGGTAGGCGGGTACCGACCACAGGTCGCCTACGAGGTCAGCCGCTTCGATCAGCGGCCACGCGCGGTCGAAGGCGGTGCGCAGCTCCCTGTTCTGCCCCAGGGACTTGCGGAGCAGGTCGGCCGAGACATCGCCGTCGTGCTTGTCCACCAGGATCGTGAGCAGCTCCTCCCAGATCTGGTCGCGCGCCTCGTTGTGCGGAGTACCGGGTGCTGCTTCGAACGCCACGGCCCAATCGCCGGCGCTCAACCAGATGTCGGACCAGTGGGTCGTGACCGTCATTCCCTTGGTGGGCGGTTCCTCGTAGAACCTGACGGCCGGCTCGATCGCCTTCACCAGGTCCGCGGAGGACTTCAGGAGCGCCACGTTCGGGTCGGCCTCGATCGCTGCTCCGGCACCCTCGGTGACGAGGTCCCGCAGGGTGCAGGTCTGCACGCCCTCCTCTCCGAGGCTGGGGAGGACGTCGGCGACGTAGGCCAGGTAGGGCCGGTGCGGGCCGACGAACAGCACGCCGCCCCGGCGGTGACCGAGGCGAGGGTCGGAGTGGAGGAGGTAGGCGGAGCGGTGCAGAGCGACGACGGTCTTCCCCGTACCCGGACCGCCGTCGACGACGAGAGCGCCGCGGGACCCCGCCCGGATGATGGCGTCCTGGTCGGCCTGGATGGTGCCGAGCACGTCTCGCATGCGTGGCGACCGGTTGCTGCCCAGGCTGGCGATGAAGGCGGACTGGTCGTCGAGCGCGGCGTGCCCGACAAACCCGTCCGAGGTGAACACCTCGTCCCAGTAGTCGCTGATCCGGCCGCGGGTCCAGCGGTACCTGCGGCGGCTTGCCAGACCCATCGGGTTGCCGTGGGTGGCTCCGAAGAACGGCTCGGCCGCGGGGGAGCGCCAGTCGACCACCAGCCGACGACCCGCGCTGTCCGTAAGGCCAAGTCGTCCGACGTACACGGGCTCGCGGTCGTCCGCGCCGACCATGTGTCCGAGGCACAGGTCCAGACCGAAGCGACGCAGCGCGCGCAGGCGAACGGTCAGCCGGTGAATCTCCGCATCCCGGTCCATCGCCTGCCGGCCAACGCCGCCGGGCGCCTTGAGCTCGGCATCGAGACGGTCGGACAGCTCGGCGATCGACTGCTCGAGGCACTCCGCGATGGCCGCGAAGTGCTGCTCATCGTCGGCGATCAGCGTCGGGTCGGCCTTGGGAGAGAGGTGGTCGGGAAGGTCAAACGCCCTGGTGGTCAGGGGGTTCACGTCATTGGCTCCGATCTGAGGTCACTTGCGACCATTGCGTACAGCAAGGCGTCCGGACCGGCGTCACGAACGATTCCGTAGATTCTGGCCTCGGCCGGAGAATTCTGCGGCACGACCGGGGTCTTGCCGCAAGCCCCCCGGTGCGCTATAAGTTAAAAGTGGCAAGGAGAGTGGGTACTCTCTTTGCCCTTTGTCGTCCGCTGGCTGTGGACGGACAACCTCCTTGGGAAGCGGCGGCGCGCCGCGTACGGCGGTACCGTCGGCCAGGAGGAACTCCCCTGGGCCTATGGAGCATTGCGTTTCTTGCGCGGTGAGTGTCACGGTCATCACTGGCGCACTCATCGGTATCCCGCTGCTCAATGGCCTGTGCCTGCTATGGGAGACCGCCTGAACCGCCGAGGTCGCCAGAGTCAGCCTTGGCCACGGTAACGAGCTCGGCCGCGACGCAACTGCGCGGGATCTACTGGCGCTTGTCGACGACCACAACATGCTCACCGACCCGTTGGCGGACGCCGATGGCGCGTCGAGCGCGGACCAGGCGTGGAAGTTCATGCTGCGGTACCGGCGATTAGTTGCCCTTCCAGGAGGACGTGTGGGCCAACCTCGCCCGCACCGCGGCGGTGCTGGAGTTCACCGCCTGCGACAAGCCGGCCGAGCCACTACTCCCAGGCTGGGATGCCGCGCTGCTGGGCTGCAGTCTGACCACGTACGTTCAGTCGCCGAGGGCGAGGTGGACGCCGAAGCCGGCTATGACCGTGCCGCTGATCCGGTCGAGGATCCGGCGTGCTGAGGGGCGCCGAAGGCTGCCGCGGAGCACCCGGGCGAATGCGATCAGTACGCCCGACCAGAGCGAGGCGAGCAGGATGTGCACGCAGGCCAGCAGGGTGCCGGTCGTCAGGTGCGGGGCGCCGGCCGGAATGAATTGCGGCAGGACAGCCATGTAGAAGGCGCCCACCTTGGGGTTGAGCAGGTTCGTCAGGGTGCCCCGGCGCCAGCCGCTTCCGAAGCTGCCGTCAGTATCCGGCTCGTGCGCAGCGTCGGCCTGAGCCGGATCCGCCCGAGCCCGTCGGCGCAGGGTCGATGCCAGGATCCCGCTTCCCATCCACACCAGATACGCGGCCCCTGCCCATCGGAGTATCGCGTAGGCGAGGTGTGAGGCGGTCAGTACAGCGGTGATGCCGAGCGAGCTGAGCACACCCCAGACCAGGGTTCCGGTCTGGATGCCGAGGACTACGCCCCAGGCGCGCCTGCGGTGACCCAGTGCAGCGGTGCGCAGTATGAGGGCGGTGTCGAGGCCAGGTATGAGCGTGAGGAGTCCCACGATCAGTGCGAAGGACCCCAGTGCGGAGGCAGTGATCATGAGTGGCCACTGTGATGCCGGAGCCGTCAACTTCCCATTTTCTGCCCGGAATCGGGCAGGGAACTCTTGTAACGTACGCTGAATGACGTGCACAGTAGGAACGGTCGAGCGCATCTGGCGGTATCCGATCAAGTCGACGGGAGGCGAACAGTTGCAGCAAGCGGATGTTGACACCCGCGGTCTCGTCGGCGACCGCCTGTTTGCGGTGCGCGACAGCAAGGGCAAGTTCGGCTCGGGGAAGAACACCCGACGATTCCGCCGCATGCCCGGCCTGCTGCAGTTGCGTTCCCGCTACCCGGACGGAACGGAGCAGCCCGAACTGCTGGATCCGCACGGCGTGACCGTTGCGGAGCCGACTGCCTACCTTCGCCGATATCTTGGCCGACACGACGTCGAACTGGCCCGCGAGGAAGCCATCTCCCACTTCGACCAGCTTCCTCTCAGCATCCTGACCACAGCCACCCTCGACTGGGTGCGCGCGGCCGTACCCGATGTTCCGGTTGACGAGCGGCGCTTCCGGCCGAATCTCCTGGTGCGGACCCCACCGGGTACCCGTCCGTTCGTCGAGGACGAGTGGTTCGGGTGCAAGGCGTGGATCGGCGGTGCCCTGCGCGTGGAGTTCGTGCGCTCCAGCGAACGGTGTGTCATGACCAATGAGGCCCAGCAGGATCTGCCTCATTCCCCGCTGGTGCTGCGAGCAATTGCGAAGGCACATCACGCCCGGCTGGATGCCCTGGCCATAGTGGTGGCGCCCGGCCCGGTGAGTTCCGGGGACGCTGTCGTTCTCATCTGACGAGGCCCATTGCCGCGCGGCGCACGTCACTTGTCAGTTCCGCACGACGCCAGGCCTGCAAAGTCAGCAACGGTGAGATGGATCTGGGACAGCGAGGGGGCCACGGCGGTGTGATCGTCGGGCCCCTCGTGTCGCCCTGGTTCAGGAGGCACTGGGCGGCGAGCAGCCCGCCGTACCGCCCAGGCGCGGAGAACCGACACTGGATGGCGACTGAACTGAGCGACGGCGGATTCGTATCGGAGAAATGTGCGGCCTTCACCTGGCCGTTGGCGAACGAGAACAAACGCCTCAACAAGCGCCTCAGTGCGGCCAGGGGCAAGGCACGGTTCGCCGACAAGCGCATCGCCGCGCTCGAAGCACATCGCCGAGCAGCTCGCTCCGCCGATCTCCGACTGACGTCGGATGCGGACCTCACGCCGCCGGCGCGCGTGTTGAACGGCAGTTTCAAACTGTGGGTTGTTGCTGGGTGGCGCAGTGGATGCCGCCGCCGCCTTCGGCGATGGTGTGGATCTCCAGCTGGACGACCTCGCGGTCGGGGTAGAGGTCGCTGATGAGAGCGGCAGCCTGGTTGTCGGCCTTTCGGTCGCCGAAGCGGGGCATGAGGACGGTGTCGTTGGCGATGTGGTCGGGCCCGCGGTCGAGAGCTTCGTCGAGTCGGCGGTCCGTACCGGCCGCAACCCGAGCGAGGATGAACCCTGCCAAAATGTTGGTTTCGAGCCTCTCCAACTCCGCGGCGGTGGTGGGTCGTCGGGCGTCACGGAGGTCTCGTACAACGGTCAGGCCCATGGGCTTCCCCCAGCGACTTCACGGGACGTGGGCGTCTCAGTAGGGCTGAGCCCTTCACGCTGGATGAAGATTCCTCGGACTTGGCAATGCTTCACCCGTGAGGGTGACCTGAGTGAAGGAGTCGCTGGCCAGGCACCCACGCACAGAGGTTTGTCGTTACGGTGCCGCGATGAACTCCGGAGAACTGACACATGAGTGCCAGGATGACGATCGTCAGCGCCCCGCGTGCCGGAGCCGCCGCTTCCTCCGCACGCTGCCGCGCAACTGCAACGCGATGGCCCGGGTGTAGCCGTGGATCTCCAGCGGGGCGACGAGGTAGCGGTCCTGGGCCGGTTGGCTGTCCAGGCGGGCGGAATGTCCCAGCAATGGTGGGCGATGAGGATTGCGTCGAAACCCGAGGTTGGGACGTGATCCGGGACGCCGAGCGCGCCGTCGCCGAGGACCACCTGCACCCGTCCGTGTCCGGTCTCGTGTGACTGAGCGCCTGAGTTGGTCATTGAGCGCTTCATCTCGCGACTCTGACGCTCAGCATCGGTATGCGCCCTCGAGGTCGGAGAAGAGACGCCTCACCAATACGACCTGAAGCCACTACCGCCACGCTCCGTCGCGCATGATGACTCTGCCGCGCAGTTCCGGCTCACCGCGCCAGGCGAGCACAGTCCTCGGAACCACGCGTATATACAGAAACGGGCCTTTCTCTGTACGCGGGTCCCACCGGAACTTGCCGGCGAACGCATCCGCGGCGTCCTCCTGCACGTCCCGGTCCGCGAAGCACTCCGCCTGCCCCTGCAGGAGCACCACATCGAAGGTGTCCGGCAGCGCCAGGCGCACGCGCGACTCCTTGCGCACGTTACGCGCGGTCACGGAGGTCTCGCCGGTGCACATCCACACCGCCCGCCCGTCCCACCAGAACCACAAAGGCACCTGGTGCGGGCCGTGATCTGGATGAGCCGTCGACACCCATATATCCCGTTCCCCGTCAAGCCGTTCCTGAGTGTCGCGCCTGCGCTCCAGCACATCACGACGAGCGATTCCCGTGGTCTGCATGAAAGCCGACCCTAACCAGCACCCCCGAAGTGCGTATGAGGCGCTGGTCCTCATCCCAGCGACCGACAAATACTCAGCCCGGCGCTCGGGGATGTGGCCAGCTGAGATGCTCAGACTGGCTTCCCGGACTTCGTCGAGGACGTGTGTGGCCGGGTGAAGATGGGCCCGAGGCAGCCCAGCGAGGCCAGGTCGTGCCATTCCCAACGGTCGAACAGCTTGGGCTCGCGCCGCCGGAGCGTGCCGTACCGGGCGGTGATGGCACGACGGCGGTAACGCGCGGCACGCCGTGGCTGTCGTCCAGCATCACGGCCAGCAGTCATGCGTCGTTGGCGTCGGCCAACAGCCTGGTTTCCTCATGCAGTTCGCGGACGGCCGCCGCCTCGGACGACTCGCCCTCGGTGGTCTTGCCACCGGGCAGCTCCCACATGCCGGTGGTGGAGTGCCCCCGGAAGGACACCGCCGCTGTCGTCGGTGACGTCGGCGAGGGCCCCGGTCTGGGCGTGCGAGCTGGGGGAGTGCTTCTTCACCGGCTCGGTATCGGTGTGGCAGGGCCCGCGCAGGACGAGCACGGCCATGCCGTCCGCCCCCAGCCGCAGTACCCGTCCCCAGCCGGCCGACAGCAAGCCGATCTCGGACTCGTCCAGCGCGATGTCGCGCTTGTCCTCGGACACGGCATCGGCGAGGGGAGTGATGACGACAACCGCGCCGCCACGGCGCAGCCGCAGCCCGAGGTCGTGCATGACCCGGGTGCGGTCGCGCAAGAACGGATACGCGAGCCGGAAGGTGATCAGGTCGTAGCCGTCGTTGCTGAGGTCATCGAGGTCGTCGCGCTCGATGTCCAGGTGCAGAAGCCGCACATCGCCCGGGCAGTCGGCGCCGGCCCGGGACAGGGCGCTGTCGGCGTAGTCCACCGCATCGACCGTGTACCCCACCGACCTTAGGAATACGGCGAGTTCACCCAGGCCGCAGCCGACATCCAGGGCCCGGCCACCGTGCGGGGCGGGCACATGCTCGGCGAGCAGGTCCCGTTCGGCATCTCCGAGCTGCCGGAAGCCCTTGCCTTCGGCGTAGTGGTGGTTCCATTCGTCCTGCCGTACGTATCCCAACTGGCTGCTCCTTTGCGCTTGTGGTTTTACGAGCGGGGGTTCTTCCGCAGGCGGGCCAGCGTGCGCTGCCCACGTTCGGCGACCTCGGGGTCTCCATGGGTGTGGCCGTAGCCGAGACCGGACAGCGCGTCGAAGGCCGCTTCGCATTCCATCCGTTCTTCCTCCACGGCGGTGAACGGGCGTCCGTATCCGGCCAGGAACGCCTCGCGCAGGTCGGGCCGGCCGTCCCAGACATCGCTGAGCCGCACGAGATCGCGGGTGGCGGTGGCGTACTCGGCCCGCTCGAAGTCGACGACACTCACCTCGTCGCCGTCCCCGAGGAGCACGTTGCGGTACTGGAGGTCGCCATGGGTGGGCACCAGTTCCGCCGGCCCAAGCGCGGCATACCTGCGGGCGGTGGCGTGCAGCCGTTCCTCGTCGCCGTCGGCCAGGAACGACCGCGCGACGGCGAGATGCCGCTCCAGCTTGTCCGCCGGGGACGGCCCCCGCTCAAGCGCGGGCCGCGACGGGGCGCCGTGGTGAAAGTCGGCCGTCAGAGCGCCGAGCCGACGCCGCACCTCCCGCTCGCGAGCGGGATCAAGGGACAGACCGTGCAGGCTGCGCCCCTCCAGCGCGGTGATCACGACGGCTCCCTGTTCCGCATCAACAGCCACCAGGCGAGGCGCCCGAGCACCGAGCGTCCCCACCCACTCCCGATATGCGCCCACTTCACGCTGGTGGAATCGCGCGGAACGGTGCTGCTTGAGAAACCACGTCCCGCCCCCGATGCCGGTCAGCCGCCACACCCTGCTGCCCTCCCGCAACCACGACGCATAGGCGACAACGGCCAAGCGACCGACGGCCTGCTCGGCGAACGCCCGCAGTCCCGCCTCCAATCCGGCACCCCGATCCTCGGCTGCGGGCAGAAGCTGGAGCCGGTCGGCGCCCCGGTCGAAGGCGATCGGATCGTCAGGCTGCTGGAAGTGCACGGTCGTGCCGCCTCCGTGCCGGTAAGCGTCAAGGCCGGCGCGGCAGTAGGCGACCATGTCGTCCGGCAGAGCGTCGAGCGGTACCCAGGACATCTCGCTGCACAGCTGCGGCTCGCGGATCTCCGGCGTCCCCTGCCAGCGGACAGCTTCCAGGAAGAACCCGATGCGGGCACCGCCGGCCGGGCTGCGGTGGTGGACGGTGACCGCGGCCCGCACGTCCGCCCGGTCGATGAGCACACCGGTCTCTTCCCGCGCCTCCCGGATCACCGCGTCCACGACGTCCTCGTGCGCTCCGTCGACGTGCCCGGACGGCAGGTGCAGCAGCCCGCTGGCGTACACGGATCCGGCTCGGCGGGACAGTAACACCTCGTCCCCGCCGGGGCTGCTGCGGCGCAGGATCAGGTGGACGTCGACCGGAGCCGCGAATCGGGGCCTTGGTTCAGCTCCGGTCATCGGCTGAGTCCTTTCGCAGCCGAGCGCGGATGAGGCGACATGAGGCCAGGTTCCCGCTGTTCTCGGGAGCGGTGATGGTGTCGACCGCGTCGATGCTCGCGCCGTGGTCGCGGACGAGGTGGGCGGCGAAGCGGCCGGCGCCACAGCACAGATCGAGTGTGCGGACGCCGGTGAGGTCGCCCAGGACCTCTGATCCGGGGCCGTTCTTCCAAAAGCCCCAGTTGACCCGTTCGGCCGCCGGGAGCGGGGTCTGTGCTCGTAAGTGGTGGGCTCCGTACTCGTGCCAGGTGGATGAGTTGACGGTGTCGGCGTTCACGGTGATCTCCCTTCAGATACTGGTGGTCATGAGGGCCAGCCGAGCTGGGTGTAGGCGTGGCCGCGGGCGATGCCGTCGATCGCAGCTCGGGTGTAGCTCACGGTCGGGTGGGGGAGGGCGTGGCGCGGCCACCACTTCCACTCGGTGCAGAGGTCGGGCTCCAGCAGCTGCGGCTCGCCGGCCCAACTGCTCGCCATGAAGAAGAGCTGGATCCTGGGTACGGCGCCCTCGGAGTCGAGCCTGGCTCACCGAGGTGCCCGCAACGCTCGCGGCCTGGCCCGTGAGGTAGAGCCGGAAGGCGCGGTGCCGCCACAACGACCGCCCACCGCGCACGCCTCCCGGCGCGCTCAGAGGGTCATGCGAGGAGGCAGCACCGGCTGGGCGGGACTCCCCGTCCGGCAGAGGGGTCCTCATACCTCCTCCTTGTCCGCGGTCGTCGGGGCGCGGTAGCCCGCTGCCTGAAGGGTGAACATCTCCGCATAGGCGCCGCCGAGGTCCATCAGCTCCCGGTGGGAGCCGGATTCGGTGATCCGGCCGCCGTCGAAGACGTAGATGCGATCGCACTCCACGACGCTCGCAAGCCGGTGCGAGATGAGCACCGTGATCTGGTCCGCCCTGCGCTTGCCACCCAAGACCGCCTGGTAGACGGCGTGTTCGGCTTTCGGGTCCATGCTCGCGGTCGGCTCGTCCAGCAGCAGCGCGGGGGCGTTCTTGTACAGGCCGCGGGCGACGGCGATCTTCGCCCACTGGCCGGCGGACAGTTCCTGTCCGCCGCGGAACCGCTTGGACAGCAGCGCCGCCCAGGTGCCGGGTAGACCGGCGATCACGGTGTCGGCACCGGAGGCTTCCGCAGCATCCAGGGCCTGCTGCGGATCGGCTCGGGTGAGCGTGCCGCGGGAGATCGTCAGGTTCGCCAGCGCGCTGAAAGGGAAGTGGAGCGGGTCCTGCAGCACCATCGAGACCCGGGCCTGCAGGGACTCGGCGTCCATGTCCGTCACGTCCACGCCGTCCCACCGCACCGAGCCGGTATCCGGGTCGTAGAGCCCGGCGATCAGACGCGAACAGGTGCTCTTGCCTGAGCCGTTGCCGCCGACGAACGCGACGGTCTGCCCGGCCTGCAAGGTCATCGACACACGGTCCAGGGCGGGGGCGTCCTTGCCGGGGTAGGTGTAGGTGACGTCCTGCAGCGTGATGGTCTTCACGGTCTCGGGTGCGGTCAACTCGCGACGACGGGGCTGTAGCCTGCGGCAGCGCTCTTGGAACTCCAGCAGGTCCGTCACCCACATCGCGTGCTCATAGACAAGGTGGGCCACGTCCACGAACCGAGTCAGGGAGCTCTGGCCGGCCTGGATCGCCAGAACCGCGCCCGCGCCGGCCGCCAGGGGAAGCCACCCGGCGATCAGCATCGCGCCCAGCGCGGTGTATGTGATGCCGGTCCCGATGCCCCCGAGCGCCCGGCCACCCAGCGTCAGCAGGGCGGAACTCACGCCGAGCCGGGTGTCCTCGTCGGCGATGCGCGTGGTCAGGCGGTGGTGTTCATCGAGCAGGGCGCTCTGCGCCGTGTCGGAGCGCAGTTCGGCGGCCGAGTCCCGGTCCAGCAGCAACCACGAGAACACTCGCACCCGGCGCTGAAGGGCGTTCCACCGCTTGAAGGAGTGGAAGCGCGCCCGGGCGGTGCGGACCGCCGCGGCGCCCACGGGCAGGACGGACAAGGGAAGCAGTGGGAGCAGGAGAGGGTGCAGGACGGTGAGGACGCCGGCCGTGCCGATCAGCCCGAGGAGGGCGGAGGCCAGGGAGACCACCTGGCCAACGATCTGCCTCGCGAAGAACAGACCGCGGTCGTTGGCACGGTAGGCGTCGTCGTGCCAGTCGGCGTCATCGACGGCATCGAGCCGGACGTGCGCGGTCAGCCGGAGGAAGTCGCTTTCCAGTGCGGTGCGGATCTTAGGCGTCACCCGCGCCTGGGCAACGGCGACCCCGGCCTCAAGGAGCGCCCGGGCCGACAGGAACGCCACCACGAGCAGGATTTGTGGCACGGCGGAGTGCACCTTGTCCGGCGTTGGCCCCTGGGCGAACAGCTCGTGGAGCACAGCTACCGACGCCACCAGACCGAAGGCGGACATCGCCGCAGAAGCCAGCTGAAGGACGAACACGGCAGCAGTCGCCACGCGGTCGGCCTGCCACGCCAGCCGGCCGATCTGCCGCACGATCCGCGGCAGGCGCACGAGGACCTGGCCCACAGTCGCCTTGGCCGCTGCGCCGTCGTAGACCGACCAGTACGCCTCTTCGAGCTCATCGGTGATGTCACCGTCCACCGGACCCGCAGGCACAGTCATCGGCGGGAGGGGTAGCGGTTCATGGCGAGGTGTGGGCACCTCCACCCGCGGACCCGGGAAGGGTTTCGGGCCAATCGGCTCGCTCATGCCCCCCACCTCGTATCCGGTCGTGATGAGCGGCGGAGACCGTGAGCGGCAGCGTCAAACATGCGCCCGAAGGGGCGCAGGGACCAGCGGGCCGCCCGCTGCTGTTCGAACACGGCAGGGCCATTCACAGGGATGGGCACGGGAATCACAATTCCTCCAGAAGGGTGGGCGATGAGTACAGGTGCTCTAAGAACGGTGCCGATCGCGTCCCGTCACGGGTGGATCGGGGGCAGATCATGGACGCATGTTCTAGTGACTGGTGAAGGTCAAGGGACGGCTGATCTGTCTGCATCGACGAGCACTCGAACATCGGGGATCACCCCTTCGAGGTATTGCGGCGGTTCGGTCCCGGGACGGTCTGTTGATACGCGCGGGGCGGGCATGGCGGGGAGGGCAGTGGCGGTTGTTGTGCCACTGCCCTGGACGTTGGTGGTTCAGGAGTGGGGATGCACCACGGTCCGGTTCCGAGCGTCGATTGCACGTTCCGGCCAGGAATCGCTGTGCCGCCGTGCATTCGTGGACTGTGCGGAGGCATACCTGCCGGTCCGTGCCCGGTGCGCCTGGCACGGACGCGATCAGCCCCCGGCTCGCGCCGGGGGCTGATCGCGTGGCCCGCTCTCCCGGGCGCTCAGGCCTGGGAGGCGTCGACCATCGCAGCGAGTACGGACTGCCAGTCCTCCCCGGGCTGTTCGCGCAGTGCGGTGGCCAGCCGGTCCGCGCGGTAGTGCCAAGGGTGGTCGAGGTCCGGATGCACCCGCTCGGCGAGCTGGATCTCACTGTCGCCGGCGAGGAGCGTACGCAGCTCGGCGGCGAGATCCTGCCACGCGACGTGACCGCTCACGGCGTTGGCCACGCCGTGGACGGGCGTGGCCAGGCAGGCGGTCACAGCTCGGGCCAGGGCAGCCGCGTGGACCCACGGAGCGCCGTACCAGTCGCGCCCGGCGGTGCCGGGGCGTGGGAGGGCGATCGGCTTTCCGGCGAGGGCAGCCTGATAGAGCAACCCGGTCGCGCCCCAGCGCAACTGATCGCGCAGCCGGTCGTGCGGACCCCACACGATGGGCGAGCGTACGACGCTGGCCCCGCCCCGGCCCCCGGTGCCGGCTGCCCGCATCAGCATCCGTTCGCAGTCGAGCTTCGCCTGTCCGTACGCGCTCAACGGCTGTTGGGAGGCCGACTCCTCGGCCACCCACGGCTCCGTGGGGCGTCCATAGGCGTCCACGCTGCTGACGAAGACGAACGGGCCGCTGTGCCAGGCGTCGACCATCGCTTCCATCGCCGCCACGTCCACCTCGGGACGGGTGAAGGTGCAGGCGGCGTGGATCACCGCGTCCGCACTCTCCACGGCGGCGCGCAGGCCGTCCAGGTCGGTCAGATCACCCTCGACGACGTCCACACCGTCCCCGGCCACCAGATGTGCCGACTCGGGACGGGCCAGCGCGAGCACCGGCCTGCCCTGGGCGGCGAGTTCGCGCAGGAGGAACGCTCCCACGCCGCCCGTGCCGCCCGTCACCAGCACGGTGCCCTCGCGTGCCCGCCGGCTACGTGACACCGGCGGAGCCGTCCAGGCCGCCGCCGCGCGTTCCGTTTCACGCGCGTCGAGCAGCGCGGCGAGTGCGCGCGGTGTCCGGTTCTGCATCACATCGAGACCGGTCAGCGGCAGCCTGAGCCCGGTGCGCAAGCGCTCCGCAAGCTGCACGGCGATCAGGGAATGGCCACCAAGGACAAAGAAGTCGTCGTCCGGCGCCGGGGTCCGGCCCAGCAAAGCGGTGAACGCCGCCGTCACCGCGTGCGCACGGTCCCCGTGCAGGGCGGAGGCTGATGCCGCGCCGGGCAGCCGATCGGCATCCAGTGCGCCGTCGGCGTTCCGCGGCATCGCGTCCAGCAGTGTCACCGCGGCCGGGACGAGTTCCCGGGCGAGGGCGGACCGGAGATGGGTCCGCAACTCGGCGGGCGAGGGGCCCCCGGTCTCCCGCAGGACGGCATAGGCGATCAGCGGTCCGGTCGTCGGCTGCGGCACTGCCGCATCGCTCACCCGCGGATGCGTCCGCAGCCGGGTCTCGGCCGGATGGCACTCGTCGTCGGCCGGGACCGCCCACGGCCGGCCGGGCAGCCGTGACAGTGTCAGTTCCGGGTCGACGGCGACTGCGGCCAGCAGGTCGGCGAAGGCGTCTGCCAGCTGGTCTCCCGCCTCCGTCGCCAGCGCTGCCTGACCGTACTGGACCAGGCAGGCGGGCTCGTCGGTGTCCATGAGGCCGAACGACAGGTCGAACTTGGCTTCACCGAGGCCGACTTCGACGGGCTCGGCGACGGTGCCGGGCAGCGGGAGCGCCGTGGGCTCCCGCAGGACGTCCGCGGTGACCCGCACCAGCGGCGTGCCGTCGGCGTCCCGCGCGGCGGCGCCGAGCCGCTCCAGGATCAGGTCGAAGGGAACGTCCCGGTGCTCCTGGGCCTCCAGCAACGCGTCCCGCACCCGGTCCACAAGGATCCCGAACTCCGGGTCGCCGGACAGGTTCACACGTACCGGAAGGGTATTGACGCACAGTCCGACGAGACCGCGCATGGCCGCCCCCTCGCGGTGGGTGCCGGCGCAGCCGATGACCAGGTCGTCCTCGCCGGTGAACCGCTGCAGCGCGGCGAAGGCTGCGGCGAGGGACACCGTGAAGAGGGTGGCCCGGTGCTGCCTGCCCAGCTCTCGCAGTGCAGACAGCACCGAGGCGTCCAGCTTCGTGGTGCGGGCGACGGCACGCGTGCCCAGGCCGGCGGAAGGGTGCGCGGGCCGGGGCAGCCGCAGTGGTACGGCTCCGGCGAGCCGGCGGGTCCAGTGCCCCAGTCCCGCATCGAGGCGGCCGGCCGCCGCGTGCTCGCGGCGCGCGTAGTCCGGGTACTGCGGCGGCTCCGGCTGTTCGTGAGGGCGTCCGTCCACGGCGGCTGCGTACAGCTGGGTCAGTTCGTCGGCGACGGTCCCCAGCGACCCGCCGTCGATGGTGATGTGGTGGAAGGTCAGCAGCACGGTGTGGTCCTGGGGGCCGTGCCGCAGCACCAGGGCACGCGGCAGGGGACCCGCAGCCAGGTCGAACGGACGGCGCGCCTCCGCGGCGAGCGTCTGCGCGCCGTCGCCGTCGACGTCCACCACCGGTACGGCGATCGTGCCGGGCGCGGGAAGCGTCTCCTGGTACGGCTCGTCGCCGCGCTGACCGTAACGGGTGCGCAAGACGGCGTGGCGTCGTACGAGCGTGGTGAGTGCGACGGCGAAGGCGTCCACGTCGAGCGGCCCGTGCAGCCGGGTGGCGAAGGGCACGCTGTAGAGCGAGCCTCCCTGGCCGAGGCGGTCCATCAGCCACATCCGGCGCTGGGCGTGGGAGAGCGGGGCGGGCCCCTGGGCGTGGACGGCTGTGGGGACCGGGGCGGCCGGGCGGGTGCCGGCGCGGGCCCGGGCCCTGCGCAGCAGTTCTTCCTGCAGCGTGACAGAGCCGGGGGTGCTGTCAGTGGCCATCGGTGTCCTCCGGCGCGTCGAGGTGGAGATCGCTGTGGTTGGCCAGCAGGGCGCGCTCGACGAGGGCGGCCTGTCCGGCCACCGTGGGGGCGGCGAAGAAGTCGGGCAGGGACAGTTCCACTCCGAGCTCCTCGCGCAGGTCGTCCGTGACGACCAGAGCGAGCAGGGAGTGGCCGCCGCAGGCGAGGAAGTCGGCGTCCGGCCGGTTCACTTCGCAGCCCAGGCTGCGGCTCCACACCTCGGCGACGGCCTGCTCGATCGGAGTCAGCGCCTGGGTGGCGCCTTCGGCGTCGGCGGTGCAGTGAAGAGCAGTGAGCGCGCGCCGGTCCACCTTGCCGGAGACCGTCAGGGGCAGCCGCTCCACGAGGGTCAGCTCGTCGGGGACCAGATGGGCGGGCAGCTGTTCGGCGAGCCGCGCCCTCAGTGTCTCGGCACGAGGTACCGGGCCGGGAGCGGCTACGACGAAGGCGGCCAGGCGGGCGTCGTCCGCTGCGGGCCGCCGCACGGTCACAGCGGCGTCGTCCACCTCCGCCTGCTCGCGCAGGATGTGCTCGACCTCGCCCGGCTCGATGCGGAATCCGCGGACCTTGACCTGGTCGTCGACGCGGCCGTGGAAGTCCAGAACTCCGTCCGGGCGCCCCGAGACCAGGTCGCCGGAGCGGTACAGGCGGCCCAGCGACGCATGGTCCACGAAGCGTTCGGCGGTCAGCTCCGGCCGTCCCGCGTATCCGCCTGCCAGACGGCTGCCGCCGATCCACAGTTCACCGTGTTCGCCCGGCGCGACCGGCTGCCCGGTCCCGTCCAGGACGTGTGTGACGGCACCGGCGACCGGGCGGCCGATCGGCACCGGGCCGTCGCAGTCCGCATCGGTGACCCTGTGCGCCGTCGCGAATGTCGTCGTCTCCGTCGGCCCGTAGCCATTGACCAACTCCAGCCAGGGAAACGCGCGCAGCACCGCCCGGGCATGCTGGGCGGCCATTGCCTCGCCTCCCACCACCACCGTGCGGAGCACCGAGAACACCCGGGAGCGGCGGGCAGCCAGCTGGTGGAACAGCGCCGTGGTGAAGAACGCCACGGTCACGCCGTGCCGCTCCACCTGCTGGGCCAGATCCTCGAAGGAGGGCCGCTCGGCGGTGCACACCACCACGGCGGCTCCGTTGGCGAGGGCCGACCACACCTCGAAGGTCGAGGCGTCGAAGGTGGTCGGCGAGTGGAACAGCACCCGGTCGCGGGCGGTGACGGTGGCGTACTGCGGAGCGGTGACCAGTTGGGCGATACCGCCGTGGGTGACCGTCACGCCCTTGGGAAGGCCGGTGGACCCCGAGGTGAACAGGACGAGCGCCGTCGCGTTGGGGCCGGGCTCCACCGCGGGCAGCTCGGCGCCGGTCAGCAGTGGAGCGTCGGGCAGCGCCAGGGTGGCGCCCGTGGGGGCCGCGGATTCGAGCAGCTTGCTGTCTCCGACGGTCAGTGTCGCCCCGGCGGTGGCGAGCATGGCTTCGGTACGCGGACGCGGGTGTGCCGGATCGAGCGGCACGCACGCAGCACCTGCCCACCACAGCGCGAGCTGCGCGACGAGCGTGCGGGCCGATCGCGGCACCAGCAGCGCCACCCGGTCGCCGGGGCGGACGCCATGGTCGTGCAGGTGTGCGGCCAGAGCGCGGGCGGAGGTGACCAGCTGCGCGTACGTCAGTGTGGTGTCGCCGTCCATCACGGCCAGGGCCTGCGGGGTCTGCTCGGCATGCCGCGCCACCAGGGCGGGCAGGCCGGAGGCGTACGCGGACGGTGTGCGGTCAGCCGGCACGGGGCTTTCCTTCCTGTGGTCGGGGGTGTTCGCCAGGACGGTCGCCATCTCAGGCCACCGCCGGTCCGACGGCGGCGCGGCGCTCGTCGAGTACGGCCGCGACTGCCCGAAGGTCGGGCTGACGGAGCAACTCCGGTGCGCGCAGCCGCACTCCGGTCTCCTGCTCGATCACGGTCAGCAGGCGCGAGGCGACGAGCGAGGTTCCGCCGGCCTCGGTGAAGTTGTCGCCCAGTTCGGTACCGGGGCTGTCCAGCAGGTCGCGCACCACCCGCAGGACCAGTCGCTCGCTCTCCGTTGCGCCGTCGTGCGAATCGCCGTTGTCGGCAGTGGCGCTGTCGGCGGCGATCGGCTGCGTGGGGGCCGAAGCACGCTTCAGCAGTTGGGCACGGTCGACCTTGCCGTTGGCGTCAAGTGGGAAGGCGTCCAGGATCCGCACGGCCGAGGGCACGGCCTGCTCGGGCAGCCAGGCCCGTACCGCGGACAGCAGCTCGTCAGCACTCGCTCCGTCGGATGCGAGGACGTACGCCACCAGGCGGGCGCTGCCGTCGGCGGAACGGGGCGCGGTGACGACCGCGCTGCGCACCGACGGGTTCTGTTCGAGCGCGGCCTCGACCTCGGCCGGTTCGATCCGTACTCCGCTGATCTTCACCTGATCGTCGAGACGGCCGAGGAACTCGAGTCTGCCGTCGTCCAGCATCCGCACCCGGTCCCCGGTGCGGTACACACGGTCTGTCCGCCCCGCGTCGAGTCCCGGGGGCGGGGCGGTGAATCGCCGTGCCGTCAGCTCCGGGTCCAGATAGCCGACTGCCAGGCAGGTGCCGCCGATGCACAGTTCGCCGGCCTCACCGCGGGCGGCGACACGGCCGTCCGCAGCGGTGACGACGACCGTGGCGCCCGGGATCGGAGTTCCGATCGACGGCGCTGTCTCGTCGCCCGCGTCGTGGTCCGTGGCGCGCATGGCGTGAGTGGTGGTGACGACGGTGGCCTCGGCCGGCCCGTACGCGTTGTGCACCGTGGCGGTCACATCCGCACCTGGGCGTCGGCGCATCCGGTCGCCGCCGACAACGAGGTGACGCAGTTCGAGGTCCTGGGGCCAGGTCCGGTCCAGCACCGGTTCGGCCATCGGAGTGGCCACGACGCACACCGTCACGGCGGCGTCGCGCCACCATGCGGTGAGTTCGGCCGGGTCCCAGCGAACAGCGTCCGGAGCGGGAACCAGAGCCGCGCCGGACGTCAGACCGGCCCACAACTCCATCACATGCGGGTCGAACGCGACGCCGATCAGCATTGACTGCCGGTCCCCGGGCGCCAGGCCGGTCTCGGTGCGGTACCAGTCCAGCAGTGCGGACAGAGCGGGTTCCGCGACGGCGACAGCCTTCGGCGGCCCGGTGGAGCCGGAGGTCAGCACGGCGTAGAAGGCTTCCTGCGGAGCCGGGCGCGCACTCGCAGCGGGAGGGGCGAACGCCGCGACGGCCTGCGGGGCGGCGTTCGTCCCCCCTCCCGGCAGCGGCAGCGCGATCTGCTCGGCGGCCTGATGGCGGGCGGGCAGCACGGTGGGGTCCCCGATCAGGCAGACCACGGCGACGTCCTCGGTGACCGCGTCGATGCGGCGCTCACCGGGGCGGGGGCCCAGCGGGAGATAGACCGCTCCGATCCGGGCGAGGGCGATCGCGGTCACGGCCAGCGCCGCCGAGCGGTCGAGGCAGACGCCGACCAGGTCACCCGGGCGGACCCGGTCGCTGAGGGCGCGAAAGACGTCGTCGGCCGCCTCGTCCAGCTGCCGGTAGCTCCAGGTACGAGTCCCGTCGACCACGGCGGGGGCCTCGGGACTGCGGCGTACCCATTCCTCGTAGCGGGAGAGCACTCCGGCGGCGGTGGCTTGGGAAAGGGGGGCACCGTGTACGACGCTCGGCAGGTGGGCCTGACGGTCGTTCATCAGCTCGGAGGTCCGCTCGGCCATCGGCTCGGCAGAACGCCCGGTCATCGGTGTGGCCCCCGTCGGCGTGTCACTCAGCATCTTGGTCATCACGACTCCGTCGGCGTGGTGGTAGCGGTGTGGGCGGCAACGGTCGGCGCGGAGAGCGCGCCAAGGGCGCGTGCCTGGTCGGACAGGACCGGGTTCTGGAAGAGCAGCCGCAACGGCGGCCGTGCGCCGATGCGGGGTTCCAGCCAGGCCGCCAGCCGCGCGGCGAGCAGCGAGTGTCCGCCGGTCCGGAAGAAGTGGGACGCACCGGTGAACCGACTGTGGCCAAGCACCTCGCGCCAGCCCTCGGCGAGCAGCGCCAGTGACGGATCGGCGAATGCCGCGGGGTCGGTTGCGGTCGTGGCCCTCTCCTCGGGCGGTGCGGTGGGCTCGAGTTCGGCGGCCAGACGGGTCAGCGCCACTCGGTTCGGCTTGCCCCCGGGCAGTGTCGGCATGGCATCCAGTCGCGCCCATCGACCGGGTACGAGGGCACTCGGCAGACGTCGGCTCAGTTCGAGGTGCATCGCCTGCTCGTCCCACGGCTGCTGTCCGTCGGAGTTCTCCAGGAAGCCGACCAGGCGCGGTCCCCCGGCCGCTTCCCGGTCCAGGACGACGGCACAGGAACGTCCGCCGAGCACGGCCGATGCCGCGGCCTCCACCTCCTCCAGCTCGATGCGGTAGCCCCGCAGTTTGATCTGGTTGTCGCGGCGCCCCAAGAAGTGCAACAGCCCCTCGCGATCCCGGTAGCCGAGGTCGCCGGTGAGATAGACCCGCTCGCCGTTCAGTGCCTCGATCCGTACGAATCGGGCCGCGGTGGCCTCCGGGCTGCCGACATACCCCTCGGCCAGACCGGCGCCGGCGATGGCCAGTTCACCGACCGCACCGGCCGGCAGCGGACGCAGCGCCGCGTCCAGGACGTGGATTCGCTCGCCGGGCAGTTCGGTGCCAAGAGGGATCTCCGCCCCGTCCGCGAGGTTCTCGCGGGTGATCTCGTGCACGGTCGAGCTGATCGCCGCTTCGGTCACTCCGTAGACGTTGAACACGACGGCGTCGGTGTCGGCGAGGAACGCGCGCATCGCGTCCGCCGGGATGCGCTCGCCGCCGAGCACCAGCAGCCTCGGCGCCCAGCGGCGCTCGCGCAGCACCGGCCGCAACTCCTCGCGGGTGGCGAGGAAGTAACTGGTCGGGAGGTTGGCGACGGTGACCCGGGCGGCGGCCAGCAGTTCGGCGAGTTCTGCTCCGGTGGGCACTTCCCGCTCCGGTACGACGAGGCAGGCGCCGGCGTACAGCGAAGGCAGGACCTCCTCCAGCGCCACGTCGAACGAGGGCTGGGCGAACAGCAGCACCCGGTCACCGGCGGCCAGGCCGAACCGGTCGGCCGCGCCGGTCAGATGGTTCTCCAGGGCCGCCCGGCCCACCGCGACGGGCTTGGGTATGCCGGTCGAACCCGAGGTGTGGATGATGTACGCCGCGCCGGCCACCACATCGGCCGGTCGCGCGGCGGGGAAGGCGGCGGCGTCGATACGGGCCGTCGGCAGGTGTGCGGGCAGCGTCGCCGCCGCGTCGGCGGAGGTCAGCACCAGCGCCGGGCCGAGCCGCTCGAGCAGCAGCTCCAGACGGGAGACCGGGTCGGACGGTGAGAGTGGGCAGTACACGGCTCCGGTCCGCAGACAGGCCAGCAGCGTCACCACCGAGTCGGCGCCGCGCGGCAGTACGGCGGCGACCGGCTGACCGGCGGTCACACCGGCGTCCCGCATCCGCTGCGCGAGGGAGGTGACCTGCCGGTTGAGGTCGCCGTAGGTGAGCCGGCGGGCCCCGATCAGCAGCGCGGGCAGCGAGGCGTCGTGGGCGGCGGCCGGGTCGAGCGCGTTCCGGCCCTGCGCGACCGCGTGCGGTTCGGGTGCTGGATCGCCGGCCGTCGCCGGAAGGGCGAGGTCGGCGAGCACGGTGGCGGGAGCGTCCAGGTAGGCGCGCAGCAGATCCAGGAAGCGTTCGGCGAGCAGCTTCGCCACGTCCTCGCCGAAGAGATCGGCGTCGTAGTCCCAGACCAGCGTCATGCCGGGCGCCCCGTGCCGGGGGCCCACTCCACGCCGGTCGTCGGGCAGCAGGACGACATCGAGGTCGAATCGGGTGGTGCCGGTGTTGAACCCCTCGAACAAGGTGATGTCCAGGCCTGGCACCCCGATCTCGGGCAGTGCCGCATCGTGCGCGCTGAACATCACGCTGAACAGGGGGTTGTCCGCGCCGGAGGTGTGCAGGGCCAGTGCGCGGGTCAACTCCTGGACCGGCACTTCCTGATGCGGCAGAGCGCGGATGAGGGTGTCGGTCACCTCGTCCATGGTGTCCTCGGCCGGGGCTTTCGGGTCCAGGCGAAGCCGCAGTGGGATCGTGTTGACGAACATGCCCACGGCGTCCTCGAATCCCCGCGGGCGGTTGCCGACGGCGGTGCCGACGACCATCTGGGAGCGGCCGCTGTGCCGGCGCAGGAGCTCCGCGAAGAGCCCGAGCAGCGTGGAGAACGGGGTCAGGCCGCGCTCGCGGGTGTGGGTGCGCAGCCGTTGGGTCAGATCCGCGCCGATCGACTGCCGCAGCTGTCCGCCGTGGTGCCTGCGCCGGGCGCCGGGCCGGGTCAGGCCGGGCAACGGCATGTCGTAGGAGGCGCCCCGCAGTTCGTCGGCCCAGTACTCAAGGCTCGCCTGCCGGGCCGTGGCCCGTACGTCGTCGGCCTGGACGTCGGCCTGGGCACGTACATGGTCCGCGTACGAGGTCGCGAGGGGCAGAGCGACCGGCTCACCGAGGACATGGGCGCGGTAGACGGTGAAGACATCGCCCAGCAGGATCGCGAAGGAGTGCCCGTCGTGGATCAGGTGGTGCTCGACGTGGATGAGCCGGTGCTGGTCGTCGGCGAGCCGCGCCAGCGTCCAGCGCAGCAGCGGCGCCTCGTACGTGTCGAGCGGGGTCTCGGCCTCGGTGCGCAGCAGTTTGGCGAACGCGGCCTCCGGGTCGGCCTCCCCGGTCAGATCCACGCTGCGCAGGCGGGGCGCACAGGCGTCAGCGGTCCGCTGGGCGGGCATCGCGCCGGGGACAGCCACGAGTTCCAGGCGGAGTCCGGGGTGACGGTCGAGGGCGGCGGTGAGTCCGCGGCGCAGGGCCTCGGTGTCCAGCGTCCCCCACAGGTCGAGTGAGGCGGTGAAGTTGTAGGCGCGGCTGCCGGGCTGCACTTGTTCGTGCAGCCAGACGATCTCCTGCGACGAGGAGAGGGGAAGCATGGGCGATCCCTGAGGTTGTCGGGTCGGGTTCTTCGGATACGGGTCGGGGCACGGTTGTGCTCCCCACCCGGGGTTCGCGGGCCGGTCCGCGGATCGCGCGGTCCTGCCGTGCTGTGCTCGGTGGCTTCGGGGCGGTTCTGTGGCTGTGTCGCTTGAGGGATGTGCGGTGCGCCGGCCGTGTGCGGTTCGGCGCTGTGTCGTTTCCGCGTACGACTGCGGCGTTCAGCCGACGGTGACGTCGGCTCGCTGCGGTGCGGGCAGGGCCGCGCAGAAGGCGCCGAACCCGTCCTCGGCCGTGTGGTCGTCGAGCATGTGGCGGTCCCACACCAGGCGGATGTGGAGTTCGTGCCCCTGGGTGACGGACACCGCGAACGGGGCGCGCACGTGCCGGCCGTCGATGTGGACCTCGCGGCCCGCCACTCCGCCCAGGCTCAGCGGTGGACGGCGACGGGCGTCGTCGACCGTCAGCAGGCCGTCCAGTCGGCCCGACCACAGGGACCCGGCCGACCGGGCGGCGTGCACGACTTCGTCGAAGGGGGTGTCCGCCCGGTCGAGGTCGCCCCACCAGTCGGTGGCCGTCGCCGCCGTGCCGAAGGGGTCGTCGCCGCTCGGGCCGTCGGGGACGTCATCGGTACCGGCGGGGAAGACGACGGTGTTGAGGAAGCAGCCGACCACCGGCGCCGCGGCGGCCGGGCGGCCGCCCCACGGGTACCCGATCGGTGACACATGACCGGCTCCGTACAGGACGCGGGCCGTTGCCTGACAGGCGTCGAGCAGAGCGGGGAACGTTACGCCGGAGGCCGGAGCGGCCAGCCGCAGTTCGGCCGTGCCGGTGGGCAGCGTGCCGGGGGCGAGAGCCTGCGGCACGGGCAGCGCGGCTCGTTCGCGCACGTCGCGCAGCCGCCCGCCCCAGTACTCCAGCGCGGCGGCCGACCCCGCGCGCTGCTCGGCCTCGAGCTGCATCTGAACCGCTTCCCGGTAGGCGGCCAGTTCCGCGGCCGCGTCGGCGGGCGCGAGTTCTCCGGGGCCGATCCCGTGGCCGTAGGCGCTGCTCAGCTCCTCGACGATGCGCGCCAGCGACTGGCCGTCGCAGGCCGTGTGGTCCAGTACGACCGCGAGCACCTCTTCCTCGGCATCCGATCCGTCCTCGGCCAGGTAGAGCCGCAGCGGCGAGCCCTGCACAGTCCAGGCGCTCAGGGCTCGACGCATGGTGGTGGCCGCGTCCTCGCCGGGCGCGCGAACGAGGCGCTCCACCGGTACGTCCGGCTCCGCCAGGCGAAGCGCGGGGGTGCCGCGGAGCACCTCCGGGTGGGCGCGCAGCACCGGGTGCCGGGCGGCCAGATGATTCGCGGCCGCTCGCAGCCGTACCAAATCCACGGTGCCGCGGCGGAAGGCGAAGAACATCGGGACGATGTCCGGCCGTCCGGCGGGGTCCAGGGAACGCACCAGGACGAAGCGCCGCTGAGCTCCGGTGACAGGCAGCAGATCATTTTCCCTGTTGTCGGCGGCGATTCGTTGGTAGCGAGCCAGGTACTGGCCCGTGATGCTGAGGTGCACGTTGTCCTCTCTGTCGTGTCTGTCGTGGCCGCGCGTCGGACGCCGCGCCATGCCATTCGGGCGGGACGGCAGCAAGTAATGACCGGCAGGCAGGCCGGAACTGGAACGGGGCTTCGAGTCAGCCGACGGCGACGGGTTCGGTGTGGCCGCCCGTGTCGCGCTCGGCCGGGTCTTCCGGGTCTTCCGAGTCTTGCGTGTCGTCAGGAGCGGCCGGCAGATCGCGCATGCGGCGCAGGGGGGAGAGCAGCAACGGCAGCGGTACGAAGAGGAAGCCGATCGCGCAGGCCCAGAGTGCGGCGCGCGGACCGAAGGCGCCCGCGACGGCACCGCCCACGACCGCGCCGAGCGGCAGTGTGCCCCACACAAGAAAGCGCAGTGTGGCGTTCATCCGGCCGAGCAGTCGGGACGGGCAGAGCGTCTGACGGAAACTGACCTGGGCGACGTTGTAGACAACAGCGCCGAAGGAGACCACGCCGGAGCCGATGGCGAACAGGGCGGCGGTGGCTCCCCGTCCGGACAGCGGCCACAACAGTGCGAACGGCCCGGTTGCCAGCGCGGAGAGCCAGATGATGCGGGCCTGCCCGAGGCGGCCGGCGAGCGTGGCGGCGCTCAGTGCACCGACGAGTCCGCCCACGGCGGACACGGAGAGCATCAGACCGATGGCGACCGGCTGCAGGCCGATCACCCGTACCAGAAAGATGGTCTGAGTGGCCATCAGCATCGCGGTGAAGAAGTTGCCGAGGCCGGTCGTTGCGGCGATGACGCGCAGCAAAGGGTGGCCGAGGACGAACCGGAGGCCTTCCCCGATGTCCTTGCGCAGGGACGCGCCCGGAACAGGCTCGGGCGGGCTCTCGGGCGGCCGCTTCATAGCCAGCAGGAAAAGCGCCGACACGGCGTAGCCGATCGCGTCGGCCACGATCGCCAGATGGGCCCCGAGTACTTGTACGAGTCCGCCGCCGATCCCCGGGCCGGCGACGTGGGCCGATGAGCGGACCGTCTCCAATGCACCGTTGCCCGCCATCAACCGCTCCTTGGGCAGCAGTTCGGGCAGGTAGCTCTGATGGGCCACGTCGAAGAAGACGGTTGCCGCTCCGGTGACCAGAGCGACGACGTACAGCTGCGCCATCGTCAGTACATGAGCGACTGCGGCCAGCGGGACGCTCGCCATGGCCAGGGCGCGCACCGCATCGGACCGGATCATCAGCGGGCGTTTCCGCATCCGGTCGACCCAGGCGCCCGCAGGCAGCCCTATCAGGAGGAACGCGGCGGTCTCGGCAGCCGTGAGCAGTCCCACCTGAAACGCGGGTGCCTTCAGCACGAGAACCGCCACCAGCGGGAGCGCGACCAGAGTGACCTGGGCGCCGACTTGACCGGCCGCGGCGCCGGCGAGCAGGAGACGGAAGTCGCGCATGCGCAGCAGACCGCTGGATGCGACGGGGGGTGAGGGGGACATGAACCAGACCTTCACCGCCAGGCCGATCAACAGTCAAAACACAAAGGACACTTTCGGTCGTTTCTCTTGCGGAATCACCGCCAGATCGGCAAATCCTCCACTAGAACGGGGCAACTTCCGGATGAATGGCACACGCGAAGGCTTCGCGACAAGAAGATCCGCGCAGCGCTCGCCCGGCAGGCCTCGGCCGATCTCGTACATGGCGTCACGAATCGCACCTCTGACCGAAAATAGTCGTCCGCTCACCCTCAGTGTCCGAGGTGCCGACTCCAGCCGCTATAGGCGGTTCGTCCATGCGAGGTAGGCCGGTCTCCGGAACGGCGTCGGCTCAGCGAGTGGTGGCCACCATCGGTGGGCCGATGATCTGCAGCGTGCCGTCGCCAGTACCGCTCCGGATCCGGGTCGTGGGTGAGCGTTGACGGCGCGGGCGGGTGGGGTGAGGGCCTCCCCGTAGCACAGAGGCACTTCCCAAGTGAAGAACGGTTACGGGTCGTGTCCGCGTGTGCGCGTTGCGGGCGGCGGTCGTGGGGTGGTCATCAACTGCTTGGCGTTGTTTGGTCGGAAGCTACGGATGGGGCTTCTCGGTGTGGTCGGTCAAGGCAGGATCTCGACGTACCCGTCGGTTCCGTGCACGCGGATCCGCTGCCCGTCCCGGATCAGCCGGGTGGCCTGCTCCACGCCCACGACGGCCGGCAAGCCGTACTCCCGGGCGATCACTGCGCCATGGGTCATCAGGCCGCCCACCTCCGTCACCAGGCCCGCGATTCCGACGAACAGCGGCGACCAGCTGGGGTCCGTGAAGGCCGTGACCAGGATGTCGCCCGCTTCGAGATCGGCCTCCGCCATGTCGAGGATGACGCGGGCCCGCCCTTCGATGGTCCCGGCGGAAACCGGTACGCCGATCAGGGCGCCGGTCGGCACGTCGTCGCGCCGGTACGCCCCGGTGACGGCCTCACCATCCGATGTGAGCACCCGGGGCGGCGTCAGCGCGTGGTACGACCGGAACGCGTCCTTGCGCTGCTGGATGAGCTGGTCATCCACCTGGTTCGAGCGCACGACGTCGTGGAGTTCCTGGAACGTGAGGTAGAAGATGTCCTCCTTCTCAGGAAGCACGTTGGCCTGCACGAGGCGCTCGGCCTCCGCCAGCAGGGCCCGCTTGTAGACGAAGGAGCGGCTGACGATGCCGTACTTCGGGTACTCCCGGTACCCGATGAAGGTTCTGACCCGGTCGATCATCCGCTTGGCCTCGTCGGCTTTCCGGTCCCCGTCCGGCAGGGCCCGCAAGCGTGCCAGCACGTCCTGTTCCTTCTTCTGCGCCTTCTGCCGGCCTTGCTCGAAGCGCCGCTCGGCGGCGCCCGGCTCGAAGATCCTGACGTTGTCGAGGATCACGGGAACGAGCGTGGTGGGGCGCTCGCGCCAACGCGGCCTCGTGATGTCGATCTCGCCGACGCAGCGCATGCCGTACCGGTCGAGGTAGGCCTCTATGGCGTCGCGCGCTTCGGTCCCGCCCGCGAGCTTCGCCAACTCGTCCAGGAAGCACTCGTCTTCGACGCCCTGCAGAAACGCCACCACGTCCGGATGCGGGCGAATTGCGTCGGCGACGTCGAGGAGCGCCAGTCCCATCTCCGACGTGACGTTGTCGGGGGCGGACAGCGTGAGCGTGTCGGCCGCGTTCTTCTCGCCCAGCCACTCCTGCAGCTTGTCGTTGAGCCACCATGTGGCCTCCATCCCCGCCATGATCGCCTGCATGCTCAGCGGATCACTGAGGACTTGCTTGTGCTCCTTGAAGGCCTCCAGCAGGAAGTCGAACAGCGCCGGTCCGGTCTTCGTCCGGATGTCGCGCTCCAGGGCGGCGATGGACACCTGGCTGCGCTCTATCAGCTCGGTGACGATGGCCGGATCGGTCTCGATCGGGGCGGACGCGCCGCCGGCCGGCGGCCCGCCGGGGCCCGCGTCCGGGAGCGTCGGGACGAAACCGTCGCGGTCGAGGACGGTCTCCAGAGCGTGCCTGATCAGCGGATCGCCCTTCCCCATGGCCTCCAGGAGGCCAGCGCGGCTCACGGGCGAGGCCAGGCGCCGGGTGACGTCGACGAACAGCCTCCCGCCGGCCTCGTGCATCGGCACCATCGCCGTCAGCTGCCACATGGAGAACCCCAGGGGCTTCATGGGGTCGGTCATCATCTGCCCATGGCCGACGGAGACGTAGACGTGGTTGTCCTGGTCTCCGCTCTCGGGGATGGGGAACAGCGTCGTGATCGGCCGGCTCTGAACGATCTGGAAGCCATCGTCGACCAGGCACCATTCGATGTCCTGCGGGCTGCCGAAGTGCGCTTCGATCCGCCGCCCGAGCTGCACGAGCCGCACGACCTGCGCATCCGTCAGCGCCGGCTGCTCCTGCCGCTGCGACTCGATCGCCACTTCGTGCGTACCACCGGCCGGCAGGGCGTGAACGGCACGCTGTTTGGCGGCGATCGCCTTGGCGACGACTTCGCCGTGTCGCACCTTGAAGACGTCCGGGTTCACCAGGCCGGAGACCAGGGCCTCGCCGAGGCCGAAGCCGGCGTCCACGGTGGCGACCTTCCGGTTGCCCGTGACGGGGTCGGCCGTGAACAGGATGCCCGCCGCGTACGGGGAGACCATCTGCTGCACGACCACGGCCATGTGGACCGTACGGTGGTCGAAGCCGTTCCGCAGGCGGTAGGTCACGGCCCGCTCGGTGAACAGCGACGCCCAGCACCGGCCGACGTGCCGCAAGACCGCCGCAGGCCCCACAACGTTGAGGTACGTGTCCTGCTGGCCCGCGAAAGAGGCCGTCGGCAGGTCCTCTGCCGTCGCGCTGGATCGGACGGCGTAGGCGGCTTGCTCGCCGAGCCGGGCGAGCGCGCGGGTGATCGCCGCCGCGAGATCGCCCGGGATGGCGATCCCTTCGATGGTCCGGCGGATCTCCGCGCTGAGCGTGCGGATCCCCTCCCGATCATCCGGGTTCAGGCGCGACAGCTCAACGAGCCGATCGTCGATCGACGGCGCTTCCGCCATGATCCGCCGGAAGGCGTCCGTCGTCACGCAAAACCCACCCGGCACGCGGATGCCTTCGATCCGCGACAACTCCCCCAGGTGCGCGCCCTTGCCGCCAACGACCGCGACCTGCATCCCGTCAACCTCTTGAAGGTCCAACACGTACTGCTCGATCACTGCGATACCTCCGGGACAGCCGTGCTCCGTCGCACTGCACTGGTTGGTCGAATCACCGGCGCCTCAAGCTCTGTCGAAACTGTCAGTCCCACCACCGGTTCGACGTCACCGCGTCCCCTGTACGTCGACAACAACACACGCACGTCGTGCCCTCATTTCCGCAGGTTGTGGCATCGGCCGACGATTCTGCGCCACGACCCGGGTCTTGCCGCAAGCCCCCCAGCGCGCTATACGTTAAGAGTGGCAAGGAGAGAGCTCTCCTTGCCTTTGCCTTTCGCCGTCCCATGGAACTGACAAGCTTCTCGCGAAGCGGTGGCGCGCCGCGCACGGCGGTACGCGCCAGGCGGATGTCCCATCGGCCTCGCTGACGGTGGAGCGGCCCACCCCGTACAACTCGGCGAGCCGCAGCGTGCGGAAGCTGGGTGCGCAGATGGACCAGGGTCACCAGCACCCGGTCGGTGAACACGAGCTCGTGTTTGCGTCCGGCCGCGACCTGCCGACGCCGTTCGCCGCCCCGTCGCTCGCGCAGCGCGGACTCCCGCCGGGGCCTGCCACGGTGTGGCCAACTCCCCGATCAAACCGCCGAGATGCGCATGGGGGATGCCGCAGAAGGCAGGATGGGACAAGGCCGCACGGCCCACTTCGTCTTCACACCCGAAGAACCCGTGCGGCCGCCTTCACCTCACGGGACCGGCGCGCGCACTCCGAGAAACAGGACGCCACCGCGACCTGGAAGAAGACCCTCTGCCATCATCCACTGGTCGCGTTCGTCGGCGGATCGGTGTCAGCGTCCATGCCGTCCGTCCGGCAGGACGCCGGCCGAAACCCGCGGCCGACACGTGGGCCGCCCACGGCGCGGTCGAGACGTGGGCCGATCGCCCGGAGATCGGGGCGCTCCCAGGGATGTCGCGCAGGCCCGCGAGGCTGCGCCGACCCACCAAGCAGGTCAGATGGTGGCGGCGAAGGTCACGGCTACTGATCCCATGCGGTCACCAGGCCGTAGGTGACCAGGCCGAAAACAAGGTGCGGTACGACATCCGACGCCCAGTCGCCGACTGACCAGGTGCGAGGATCGCTGATCCCGAGGCGGGCAATCGGCACGTCGGCGACGACCATCACCAATGCTCCGGTAAGGGCCCCTCCCAACCACAGGGGCATCCGAGCGCCTGTCCGGTGGACCAGCGATACAGCGGCGCCCGTCCCGCTTCCCACGGCGATACCCGTCAGCGCTGCGAGACCGATGAGCCGGTTGCCCTTTTCGGCCGAGTCCCGGAGCGGAAGCCCCATCCGGGTAGCGATGGTGTCCACCAAAGTTTCCGGCACAGTGCTGGCGGGCCTGCCGCGCAAAGCCATGTCGGCATAGGACACGGCGTTCAATGCGGTCGTCCCCGCCGCCCCCGCTGCGCAGCCGCGCACGATGGTTCGGATCATGCTCCACGCAATCCCCGCCGCTGCCCGCACCCAAACAGCCACAGGCACCAGACCACTCGGATCACGGACGATGTGCGGCCGACTGGACGGCGCCTCTCGCAGCAGGGCGGCCACTGGCTCCCCGGACCCGGCCTGGCCGTGATCGACGATCGTGCAAAGGGACGGCTTGCGCTACGGCGCCGATGCTGCCGATACGGCGCCGTTCAGACCGGACTTCGGATCGTCTCGACCAGCAGCACCGAGCCGGTCCGCAAGTCCTATCGTTGCAGCTCAGAGGAACTCTGCTTTCTCGATCACCCATCGGACAGCACCCCTGGTGAAAGCCCAAGGCCAGGCATATGAGGGGGCCGTTGCCTCGTACGGGCCATGGTGCTCCGCCGTCTCGTGCAGAAGTTCTGTCAACGCGGCTACGTCCACGGCAAAAGCCTCCTGAGTCGTCACCGTCCAGGTAGTCGCTCCTGCACCTCTTGCAGTAGCCACCCGTTTCCGTCCGGGTCGCTGAACGAGGCGTAGGAGGCGTAGCTGCGGCCGTCTGGATCGCGGCCGTCGACCTGTACTTCAGCGCCGGTGTCGTAGACCTTGTGGAAGATCTTGCTTACCTCAACACCGCGGCTGGCGAGGTCGGCGCGGGCTTTGTCGAGGTCGAGGACCACGAGGTAGCCCTCTGCGGATCCAGGCGCCGCGGAGATGACCCCGCGGCCGAAGATGATCGCGCATTCCGACCCAGGCGGCGTCAGCTGAACGATCCGGAATTCTGGGCCGGCCTCGAAGTCCGCATCGAGCCGCCATCCCAGGCTCTGGTAGAAGCGCAGGGCACGGTCGACGTCAGCGACGGGGACAATGTGGACCTCGATCTTCATGTCCACGGTCGGCTCTTTGATGCCGCCCTGTGCGCCGCCCTGCTCTTGAGTGCTCATATCGTTCTCCTGCGCCCGACGCCCAGAAATCCATGAGGACGACGTGGCCGCGCGGCTCTGGGCGGCCGAGCGGCTCGGTATTGACGCCCCGCCGCGCGAGGGCATGTTTCGTCGGTCGGGCACGGTCTACCGAAGAGAGCGGAAGGCCGTGCGCAACTCTTCCACGAGGAGTTCCGGCTGCTCCCAGGCGGCGAAGTGCCCGTCCTTGGGCAGCTTGTTGCAGTGTCAACCCCGTGCCACCTACATCTCCACGTTAGACCGATGGGGTACACGATGCACCCGGGAAGAACCCGGAGTGCGTCCCGTGGCTCCACCGCCGGGGGGCTGGACTTCGTAGGAAGCGGTGGCACGGGCCCACCCCGATGTCGAGAATTCGTAAACGCACTAACCTCGAACTTTCGTGACGGGTCGTGATTTCTTTCGGCGGCCTGATTCGGCTGGCCGGACTGGTAGTGGACAGACTGCGGGCCCGGCTGTCGCGTGGGGCGGGCACCGGGTTCCACTGCTCCGGCAGGTGCTGCCGATTCGTCGGGGCGAGGTGTTTCCGGTCAGCCGGGGCCGGGAAGGGCCTCGAGTTGCTGGATCCGGCGGTGATGACATCGGTCCAGGGCCAGTGGTTGAGCTGATTGAGCTGCAGCGCGCAGCGAACCGGGCACGCGAAGCGGTGGATGTCGGACAGCACGGCGTGCTTCGTACGGCAGTTGACAGCTCGAACGCAGCACGTCAGAGTCCCGAGGTGAGCGAGACAAACGATCTGACGCCGGCCGAGGTACGTATATGGCGGGCCTTTCCGCGAGGCGAGTCCGTAGACTTCCGCGCCGCCGAGAACGAGGATCCGGCGCTCGGCAACACCTGGGGCGCCGAGCGGACCGTACGGGCGAGTGTGCTGCGGGCGCTGCTGCTCAAGGCTCCGCAGGAGGAGGGGGAGATCGCCGCGCTCAAGATCACGGGGGCGCGGATCACCGGCGTACTGGACCTGAAGTTCGCCACGATCGACGCCGCCATCCGGCTGAGCCACTGCCAATTCGACGGCGTTCCCGACCTGTACGGTGCCCAGCTGCGCCAGCTCAATCTGAGCAAGTCCGTTCTGCCGGGCCTGGCCTCGGCGACCTTGCGGGTCGAGGGGGTGCTGCGGATGACGGACTGCCGTATGCGGGGGCCGGTGCGACTCGGCGGGGCACAGATCTCCGGGGCGCTGTTCATGGAGCGCGCGGAATTCACGGCGCCGGACGACTCCGAGCCGGTGCTGCAGCTCAACCAGGCCGCGATCGGGGACGACTTGTGGGCGCCGGCGATGCGCGCACACGGACAGGTACGGCTCACTGGCGCCTCCGTCGCCGGGCGGATCAACGTTCAGGACGCCGAGTTCAACAAGCCCGATGGCACCGCGCTGGACGCGCAGAACCTCAACGTGGGAGCCCATGTACGGGCGCGGTGCGTACGAGCGCAGGGCCGGGTCGAGCTCCGAGGCTCGCGCATATCGGGCCGTCTCGACCTGCTCCACGCCCACCTGTCGCATCCGGGCGACACGGCACTGCGGGCGAGCAGTTGTGTCATCGGTGAACTCTGGCTGCGCAGAGGCGATCGCATCGAGGGCGGCGCCCTGAATCTACGGCGTTCTCAAATCGAGATCCTGACCCTTGAACCGGAGATGCTGCCGGACCAGCTGTATCTCAGCAATCTCACGTACACCGTCCTCACCCCGCACGAGCCGGCCGAACGCCGCCTTCCGATGCTGGAGCGGGACGGCGACCGGTATGAGCCGTACGGCTATGAGCAGCTGACGGCGGCCTACCGCCACGTCGGTGACGACGACGCGGCCCGGCTCGTCCAACTCGCCAAGCAGCGCCGCCGACGCACCACGCTCACCTGGTACGGGCGGCTGTGGGGGTACGTCCAGGACGCCACCGTCGGCTACGGCTTCCGTCCGTTGCGCGCAGCCGTCTGGCTGCTGTCCCTCATGGCCATCGGATCGATCGCGTACGGCCTGGACCACCCGCGCCCCATCAAGGCGGACGAGGCCCCTGACTTCAACCCCGTCTTCTACACCCTCGACCTGCTCCTGCCTGTCATCAACTTCGGCCAGGAGCCAGCCTTCGCCCCTGACGGCTGGCACCAGTGGCTGTCGTACGCCCTGATTATCACCGGCTGGATCCTGGCGACGACGATCGTCACGGGCGTGACCCGTACGGTCAGCCGCCAATGACCCCACGAGAACCCGCGAGTCCGGGACTGGTCCGGATGCTGGTAAGCGGTGGGAGCCGAGTGAGACAGGTTGGGAAAAACAGGGTGTCACGCGCTCGCGGTCCGGCGAGCAGAGGCCCGTAGTACGAGGACCTCCAACCCGCGCAGTTGCAGGTCAGAGGCCCTCCGCAGCCTTCTAGAAGAAGCCGAGCTTCTTCGGCGAGTACGACACCAGCAGGTTCTTCGTCTGCTGGTGGTACATGCGTTACACCTCGCCTGACCAGCAGAAACAAACGAATCTGTCTCGAACGAGGGGATGATGGCCCGGAATTGGCCCGGATCTTGGTCTGCTCGGAGGTCCCGGCTGACCGGTGCGTCGATGAGGCCTCGGCCGGGCAGGTCCAGCAAGCGCCGCTCGACCCCGGCGCTCTCAACGCGGATCGCGACGTTGTTGTGTGTTGCGCGGTGGAGTGCCCGGACGTGGAGTTCGTGTACCAGTGCGTGTCCTGTCGGTGATCGCCGTCCAGTCGTACGAGATCCCGTGGCCTCGGCCCCTACGTACGGCCCGATGCCACCGGGGTGTGACGACGGCTTCTATTGCGACGGAGCCACCCGGACGCCGCCAAGGAGAAGGGCGATGAAGCGGGCCACGCCGGTCCAGCGTCGAAGTACTCGAGACCCGGGACGTCCACCGGCGTTCTGTCTCACGGTGCGGCAGGTATCTGGTCGGCAGTCCTCGCCAACCAGCTCTCGGTGCGTGCTGCGCCGAAGCTGATGAGGCCGGCAGCCGCGGCGAGTGCGATACCGGTCCACGATGGCGATGAGGTGTCCAACAGGTCTGCCAGGAAGGGTACGTAGAGTGCGGCAGCGCCCAGCCCCGCCGCAGTCAGCACAGCTGCGGGCAGAAACAGATTTTGGCGCGTGAACAGTCGCTCCCGCAGCCCCAGAGCGACGCCGAGCTGGGCGGCCAGCAGGGCGATGAACAGGGCGGTCTGCCACGGGCCGCCGGAGTGCCGGACCCAGAGGCTGGCAGCGAGGCTGGCTGCCGTGACCAGGGCCGACAGCCGCAGTACCCGCTGCCAGAGCCCGTCGCCGAGTACGTGCTGCTGAGGCGGGCGCGGCGCGCGTCGCATGGCGTGGGGTGAGACCGGTTCGGCGCCCATGGCGACCCCTGTCAGACCATGAGTGAGCAGATTGATCCACAGAATCTGACCTGCTCGCAGAGGCAATGCGAGTCCGAGCATCGGGCCAATGAGCATAACGAGGATTTCCGCGGCACCGCCGGCCAGCGCATAGACGAGGAACCGGCGGATGTTGGCGTAGACACGGCGGCCCTCTTCCACGGCCGAGATCACCGAGGTCAGTTCATCGTCGGCGAGGACCAGATCGGCAGCTTGGCGGGCAACTTCGGTTCCCCGGCGGCCCATCGCCACGCCGATGTCGGCCTGCCGCAGGGCGGGACCGTCGTTGACGCCGTCGCCGGTCATCGCGGTGACCTCTCCGCGGGCGCGCCACGCTTGGATGATGTCCAGTTTCTGTTGAGGCGTGGTACGAGCGAAAACCCTGACCCGGGTGGGGTCCGGGATCTGTCCGGCGGCCAGCTCTTTACCGGTGGCCACGAGGCTCGGCATGGTGGCGTCAGCTCGCGTGAGGATACCGACCCTTTCCGCGATCGCACGGGCAGTCGCTGGGTGGTCTCCAGTGATGAGAACCGGGGTGATCCCGGCACGGCGGCAGGCTTGCACAGTCGCAGTGGCTGCTTCTTTGGGCGGGTCGCTGATGGCTGTCAGTCCCAGCAGCCGCAAGCCGCTTTCCGACTCCTCGATCGGGACAGGAATACAGGTGGACGAACCTGACGCTATGGCCAGGACACGGTAGCCCTCGGCGGACAGGGCGGCGGCCTCCTTACGCGCATGCTCCAGTGACGCGGGACTCTCGTTCAGAAGCGCGGCGTCCAGCACCATTTCAGGTGCGCCCTTGAGGTAGATCTCGATCGTTCCCGAGGGCGTGCGGTGGATGGTGGTCATACGTTTGCGGAGGCTGTCGAACGGCACCTCGTCGATGCGGGGATGAGTTCGCGCCAACTCGTCGGGTGTACAGCCCACTTTGGCGGCGGCGGTCAGCAGGGCGGCCTCGGTTGGATCACCGAGCGGGGTCCATTGCGCGTCTGCTTCCCCGGGCGGAATCAGCGACGCGTCGTTGCACAACGCCGCTGCGATGAGCACTTCTCGTACGGCATCCCTGGTGGCGGGTACTGAATGTCGGCCGGTCGTGAGAATTTCACCAACGGGTTCGTATCCCGCGCCCGTCAGGGTCACCGTGCCGTGGGCGGCGGTCCATACTCGTTCGACGACCATGCGGCCTTCGGTGAGGGTGCCTGTCTTGTCCGTTGCCAGTACGGTGACCGATCCCAGGGTCTCCACTGCGGACAGGCGGCGAACCACGGCGTTGCGAGCGGCCATCCGCCGCGCGCCCAGCGCCAGGCCGAGGGTGACGACGGCCGGCAGTGACTCCGGGACGGCTGCCACGACGAGGCTGATGGCCGTTACCGCCATCGTCTCCAAGGACTGGCCGCGCACCAGTCCCAGGACGAGCACGAGGAGGCACAGCCCTACAGTGACCAGGGCCAGTACCCGGCCGAGCCCGGCCAGGCGCTTTTGGAGCGGGGTCTGTTGCTGTCGGGGGTGCAGCGAGGCGGCGATCATGCCGAGGGCGCTGCGCGGCCCGGTGGCGGTGACGGTGGCGACAGCGCGGCCACGCAGTACGACGGTTCCCGCCTGTAGTTGTCCCGTGTGCGGATCCGTTCCGTGGACGTCCTTGTCGACCGGTACGGATTCGCCGGTCAGCGCCGACTCGTCGATCAGAAGGGCAGCGGCCTGCGTGAGCGCGGCGTCAGCGGGGACGATGTCGCCCTCACCGAGTACCAGCACGTCGCCCGGGACGACGGCTGACGAGGTCACCTTATGTTCCGTCCCGCCGCGCAGTACTCGTGCAGCAGGCGCGGTCATGGCGGAGAGGGCAGCGACCGCATTGTCGGCGCGCACCTCCTGCACCACCCCGACGGTGGTGTTGAAGAGCACGACCACACAGATGACGACTGCGTCGGCGTAGTCCCCGGTCGCCACGGTCAGTGCCACGGCCGCCAGCAGCACGATGATCAGCGGGTCACGAAGCTGAGCGAAGATTCGGGACCGAAGCGATATCCTGCGCTGTTCGCTGAGCTCGTTGGGACCGCACTCCGCCAGCAGCTGGGATGCCTGCTCCTGACTGAGACCTGTCCCCCGGGCGGCCCCCGAAAGGGGTGCGGACGTAAGGGGCATGGTGACTCCGGTTGCTTCAAGGTGCTCATGGTCTTACGGGCCTGGCTCAGTGGACGCTGGGTGCGTTGGCCGCGTCAGTTGGTACTTTGACCACGTCAGTTGGAGCTGGGGTGCATCAGCGTCCTGTCTCCGACATCACGGACCGACGCCGGGGCGCTCAGCTGTTCCAGTTCCATTCGCTGACTTCGGGCAGGTCGGTGCCGTGCTCACGAATCCAGGCGTGGTGGCGCAGACGGACGTCCGCCATCTCCTGTCGGACTGCAGCGGCGCGTACCGCCAGCCCGGGGACGCGGTCGATGACATCCATGACGAGCCGGTACCGGTCGAGGTCATTGCGCACGACCATGTCGAAGGGCGTGGTGGTGGTGCCTTCCTCCTTGTAGCCGCGCACATGCAGGTTGGCGTGCCCGGTGCGCCGGTAGGCCAGGCGGTGGATCAGCCACGGGTATCCGTGGTACGCGAAGATGAGGGGCTTGTCGGAGGTGAACAGCGCGTCGAACTCCGCGTCCGGCATGCCGTGCGGGTGCTCCTCCTTGGGGAGCAGCCGAGCCAGGTCCACGACGTTGACGACGCGTACGGCCAGGTGGGGCAGGTGCCGGCGGAGCAACTGAGCGGCGGCCAGGATTTCCAGGGTGGGGACGTCGCCCGCGCAGCCGAGGACGACATCGGGCTCCCCGCTCTCATTCTCCGCGCCTGCCCAGTCCCAGATTCCGGCACCGCGGGCACAGTGTCCGCGGGCCTGCTCGAGGGTCAGCCAGTCGAAGCAGGGCTGCTTTCCGGCGACGACGACATTGACGTAGTCGCGGGAGCGCAGCACATGATCGGCCACCGACAGCAGGGTGTTGGCGTCCGGTGGCAGGTAGACCCGCACGACCTCGGGTGACTTGTTGAGGACGTGGTCGATGAAGCCGGGGTCCTGGTGGGAGAAGCCGTTGCTGTCCTGCCGCCATACGTGCGAGGTGAGCAGGTAGTTCAGTGAGGCGATGGGGCGGCGCCAGGGCAGGCGCCTCGACGTGCGCAGCCACTTGATGTGCTGATTGACCATGGAGTCGACGATGTGGACGAACGCCTCGTAGCAGGAGAACAGCCCGTGGCGGCCGGTGAGGAGATAGCCCTCCAGCCAGCCCTGGCAGGTGTGTTCGGAGAGGATCTCCATGACCCGGCCGTGGCGGTCCAGGTGTTCGTCGATCTCCAGGGTCCGCGCCTGCCATGCTTTGCCCGTCGCTCCGTACACGGCCTGCAGACGATTCGAGGCCGTCTCGTCCGGCCCCACCAGACGGAAATCCCGACGCTCGGCGGTGTTTTCCATGACCCCCTCCAACAGGTCGCCCAGGACCCGGGTGGGCTCGTGCAGGGTCGTACCGGGCTTGTCGACCGGAACGGCGTACCGTTCCAGCGGCGGGATCGGCAGGTCCTGTACGAGCAGGCCGCCGTTGGCGTGCACGCTGGCCCCGAGACGGCGAGGGCCAGCGGGCACACACTCCAGCACCCGCTCCCGCGGGCTGCCGCGATCGTCGAAGAGTTCCGCCGGCCGGTAGGAGCGCAGCCACTCCTCCAACTGCCTGAGGTGGTCCGGGTTTTCGCGTACGGAGGACAGCGGCACCTGATGCGCGCGCCATGTGCCTTCCACCTGCACACCGTCGACCTCGGTCGGCCCGGTCCATCCCTTGGGCGTGCGCAGCAGGATCATCGGCCAGCGCATGCGTTCGGTGACGCCCTCTTCGCGGGCGCCGTGCTGGATGGCGCTGATGCGATCGAGTGCGGTGTCCATGGCGCGTGCCATGGAGCTGTGCACCTGAAGTGCATCGTCACCTTCGACATGCAGCGGGTCATGGCCCAGGCCACGAAGAAAGTCGTCGAGTTCGTCCCTGGGCAGGCGCGCAAGCACGGTCGGGTTGGCGATCTTGTACCCGTTCAAGTGCAGGACCGGCAGGACCGCTCCGTCGTGGACCGGGTCGAGGAACTTGTTGGAGTGCCAGGACGCGGCCAGCGGCCCGGTCTCCGCCTCCCCGTCGCCGATGACGCAGGCGACCAGCAGACCGGGGTTGTCCAGGGCGGCGCCATAGGCATGGGAGAGCGAATACCCCAGCTCACCCCCCTCGTGGATCGATCCCGGAGTCTCCGGGGCCACATGGCTGGGCACCCCGCCGGGGAAGGAGAACTGACGGAACAGGCGCGCCATACCCTCCGCGTCCCGGCTCACGTCCGGGTACGTCTCGGAATACGTGCCCTCCAGCCAGGAGTTGGCCAGGACGGCCGGTCCTCCGTGGCCTGGGCCCCAGACACAGATGGTGTCCTTCCCATGGTCCCGGGCCATTCGGTTGAGGTGGGTGTAGACGAGATTCAGACCGGGCGAGGTGCCCCAGTGGCCCAGCAGCCGAGGCTTGATGTGCTCCGGCTTCAATGGCTCACGGAGCAGAGGATTGGCCATCAGGTAGATCTGGCCAACGGCCAGGTAGTTCGCGGCCCTCCAATGCGCGTCCAACGCCGCCAGCTCTGCTTCATCGAGGTAGTTGGCTGATACCGGGTGAATGTCGGGCATTTCGTGCTCCTCTGTAGGTGCCGAGAGGAGATTTCGGCACGGTCGGTCGGTACGGGCAGGCGGCCGTTGGGCCCGATGTGCTCGGCTCATCTCTCAACGGGGCGGGATCGGTGGTCAGGGCGGAGAGCAGTGCTGAACCGGGCAGCACGACGACGCAGGAGACGGCTGTGGCCTACCGCGCCCCGCGGCTCGGCAATTGGTGTCGGCAGCCAGCGGTAGAAGATCCGCTTACCTACCTCGATCAGGGCGAGGTAGCAGATCACCATGGCGACAAGCGCGACGAAGAAGCCAAGCGGAAGCGATTGGAACCCGAGCCTGGCGGCCAGCGGTGTAGCGGGCAGAAGGACTCCTACGCTGACAACTCCGAGGGCGGCCAGGGTCAACGGGAGGCTGGGGTGACTTCGCCAGAACGGGATACGGCGGGTGCGGATGGCGAAGATCACCAGGGTCTGGGTGGCGAGAGACTCGACGAACCACCCGGTCCGGAACTGAGCGGGTCCGGAATGGAAGACCCACAGCATGACGCCGAATGTCGCGAAGTCGAACACCGAACTGAGCGGACCGAAGAAGATCATGAAACGGCGGATGAACCTGATGTCCCAATGCGAAGGACGGCGCAATTGCACCTCGTCGACACGGTCGGTGGGAATGGCGAGCTGGCTGGTGTCATAGAGCAGGTTGTTGAGCAGGATCTGCGACGGCAGCATCGGCAGGAAGCCGAGGAACAGCGAGGCTCCGGCGGCGCTGAACATGTTGCCGAAGTTGCTGGACGTTCCCATGAGCACGTACTTGATGGTGTTGGCGAAGATCCGACGGCCGCCGGCGACTCCGTCCGCGAGGACATCAAGATCTTTTTCGAGCAGGATGACGTCAGCCGCGTCTTTGGCGACGTCGGTGGCCGAGTCGACGGAAATACCCACGTCAGCTGCGTGCAGTGCGAGCGCGTCGTTGACACCGTCGCCGAGGAAAGCGACGTCGTGACCGGTGGTGCGCTGGACACGCACGATGCGGGCCTTGTGCTGCGGACTGACGCGGGCGAATACCGTGGTGTGTGCGATCGCCGCTCTGAGCCGGGCATCGTCCATGGCGTCGAGGTCGGTACCGGTAATCGTGCCAGAGCTGGTGATACCGAGGTCATGGCAGACCCTGACGGCGACGGTCGGGTTGTCTCCGGTGACGATTTTGACTGTGACACCGAGCCCGGCCAACCGGAGCAGCGCCGCTGCGGCGTCGGGTTTGGGCGGATCGAGGAAGACCAGCAGCCCGGCCAATTCCAGGCCGTGTTCGTCGGCAGCGGCGGGCCGGACCAGTCCTGGGGCGGATCGGGTGGCCACAGCGACCACACGGTTGCCGGCGGCGAACTCCGTAGCCAGCAGCGTGCGAGCCTGCTCGGGTACGTTCTCGCAGCGCTCCAGGACGCTCTCCGGAGCCCCCTTGGTGACCAGGACAGTCCCACCCATCGGGTCGCGGACCACGGTGGAGAACATGCGCCGCTCGTGATCGAACGGCAGCATGCCGACTCGCTGGTACACGTTCGCGTCCGCGTCTTCCGGCTGCGCGGTGGCGGCCTCCCACAGTGCCGTGTCCAGCGGATTGCCGCCCAGGATCTGGCTGCCGTCAGCATCGACGTCGGTGCACAGGAGTCCCCACTTCAGCACCTGCTCCGGGCTCTGGCGGCCCGCGGGCAGGGCCCTCTTGAATTTGATACGGCCCTGCGTCAGCGTGCCGGTCTTGTCGGTGAACAGCACATCGACATCGCCCAGATCCTCGATGCACACCAGTCGCTTGACCAGCACTTTTTGGCGGCTCATCCGCCGCGAGCCGGCGGCCAGACTGGTGGAGACCACCGCAGGCAGTAGCTGGGGAGTGATTCCGACAGCGATGGCCAGCGAGAACAGCAGTGAGTCGATGAGCGGCTTGTGCAGCACTACGTTGATCACGAAGATCGACGTGGTCAGCGTGCCGGCCACGTACACGAGCAGCATGGAGAACCGGCGCAGCCCCCGTTGGAACTCGGTCTCCAACTGATGACCGCTCAGTCCGGCCGCGATCTTCCCGAACTCGGTCGCTGTACCGGTGGCGACCACTACAGCGCGGGCGCTTCCTGCGTGCACCACCGTGCCCATCAGCGCGCAGCAGGAGAGCTCGGCCAATGCCACGCCGACAGAGACGGCAGCGGTGTCCTTGGGGACGGGCAGTGACTCGCCGGTCAGTACTGACTCACCGCATTCCAGACCGGTTACCTCCAGCAGACGCAGATCGGCAGGCACGATGTCGCCCAGCTTGAGTTCCACCACGTCGCCAGGCACCAGGGCCGTGACCTCCACCGCGGTAACGCGTCCGCCGCGTATCACCACGGCCTGATGGCTGATCTGTCCGTGGAGGGCTTCGGCGGCTTTCTCCGCGCGGTACTCGTTCACGAAGCCGAGCCCGACCGACAGTGTCAAGATCACACCGATGATCACCGCATCGCTGTGGCGGCCGACGACATACGAGATGGTCGCGGCAGCGAACAGGAGGCCCAGCAGCGGTGATCGCATCTGCCGCCACAGCACGGGCAGTACCCGGGCCTTGTGTGAGGCGACCGCATTCGGTCCCCATCGCCGCAACCGGTCAGCAGTTGCTTCCGCCGAGAGGCCTTCCCTGGTCGACACCAGCTCGCGCAGGACCTCGTGGACCGGCAGGCAAGCCGACGAGCTGATGTCGTGGACGCCGGTAGTCTGCGTCGTTGCGGGGGAGGAGCTCACCACAATCGACCACTGTCGGCACTTTTCCCGGTCACGCAATAGGCGTGTAAGGGGTTGATGCCGAGGAGAAGCGATTGGCGTGTGAGGCAGAATGCACGGGCTGCGTCCGCCCGATGGACAGCTTCGCCTGTACCGCCGGCCCCTTCACGCATCACTCGCCTCCTCGGTGCAGAGTGACTGATCTGCCCGTACAGCGTGACGATCATGGACACGAACTCCTGCCCTATGGTGTTGATCCTCGGCAGTAGCCATGCGCCATCACTTCAGTGGGTGAGGGCTCATGGGCGTGGTGCCCGCCATCTCAGCCTGTGCCGTATTCGGGTTCAGGGGCGAGGGCCGAACGGCCTCTCCAAGGGGCCCACCGGCCCTGTCAGAGCGACCCGATGGCCTCTTCGCCCGACATCCCCGGCAGCATCATCCAGATCGTGGTGGGCGTCATCGAGCGTCGCAGGGCTGATGGGTTCGTGCCCCGCAGCATGCTGGGCGGTTTCGTGAACGCGGGTTCTTCGACGGCATGGATTCGTCTTGGTACGCGTGGATGCGTGCAGACCGATCCGTCCGGGGCAGGCTGGAGGAGCCAAAGGCAATGTGCCGGCGGCCTTAGGGAGACGAAGTGGGCGAGGACACGTATGCCGAGGGGGATACCGGGGCGGCGGCATCGCAGCTGCGGCTGGACGAGCTGCTGAACGACCCGCAGTCGCAGGCAGTCCTTGCGCGTTCGCCCCGGGATCGCGTAGATCCGCTGCTGGAGGCGGTTCTGGCCGTCGGCAGCGACTTGGACCTTGGTGTTGTACTGCAGCAGATAGTGCAGTCCGCAGCCGACCTGGTTGATGCTCGGTACGGGGCCCTGGGCGTGATTGGTGAGGAGAATGGGCTCAGCCAGTTCATCACGGTCGGCATGGGCGACGAGACCATCGAGCAGATCGGGCCCTATCCGCAGGGCCGGGGCATCCTGGGGCTCCTGATCCGTGAACCGCACTCGCTGCGGCTGGTCGACCTGGGCGAGCAGCCCGATGCCTCCGGCTTCCCGGCCGGCCATCCACCGATGCGGACCTTCCTCGGTGCGCCCGTCCGGGTGCGTGAGAAGGTGTTCGGCAACTTGTACCTGACCGAGAAACGGGGCGGGGCCGAGTTCGGCGCCGATGACGAAGCGGTGCTGGTCACGCTGGCCGTGGCAGCCGGGGTGGCAATCGACAATGCTCGGCTGTACGACGCCGTCCAGCGTCGGGAACGCTGGCTGATGGCCAGCGGCGAACTGACCCGTGCCCTGCTGTCCGGCATTGAACCTGCCGAGGTACTGAGGAACTTCACCGCCACCGTCCTCGAGATGGCCGACGCCGACGTGGTCACCCTCGCCGTGCCCGTTCCTCGCACCGGCAATCTGGTGATCGAGGCCGCCGCCGGAACGGACGCGAATCGTGCCCTTGGACTGGTGTTGTCGCACACCACCTTGGCCGGGAAGGTCTACAGCTCAGGCGAGACGATCACCACCCAGGACTGGAACGCCGACCCCCGCGCCGAACGGGACACCGCTTCCACGACCCTGGGACCGGTCTTCCTGGTCCCCCTCGGTACGCCCGAACATGTGCGCGGTGTCCTGCAAGTCGCCCGCCACTGCGGCCGTCCCGCGTTCTCCGACGCGGCCGTGGCCATGATCGCCGGATTCGCCAACCATGCCGCTCTTGCCCTGGAGATCGCCGGACATCGGCACGACGCCGAACGCCTCCTCATTCTGACCGACCGTGACCGCATCGCCCGTGATCTGCACGACCTGGCCATTCAGCGCCTGTTCGCCAGCGGTCTGAGCCTGCAGTCCACCCTCGCCCAGGTCGCCGACCGACCGCAGGTCGCCGAGCGCATTGCACGAGTCGTGGATGACCTCGACGACACCATCAAGGTCATCCGCTCCACCATTTACGGATTGCAACAGCGCGGTCGCCCCGAGGACACCGGGCTGCGCTCCCGCCTGGTGGCCGAATCGAACCGGGCATCTGAGGCGTTGGGATTCGCACCTGCGCTGCGCATGACCGGGCTGCTGGACACCCTGGTCCCGCAAGCCATGGCAGACCACCTTCTTGCAGTGCTCCGCGAAGCTCTCGCAAACGCCGCCCGGCACGCCGACGCCACCGAGGTGGAGATCACCGCCCAGGTAACCTCGGCGCACCTTACGCTGCGGGTGACCGACAACGGCCGGGGTACTGCCCCCGCGGGCGCCCACCGCAGCGGCCTGGCCAACCTCCACACCCGCGCCGAGGAACTCGGAGGAGCTCTGGTCCTTGCGCCCAATCAGCCCACTGGCAGTGTCGTGGACTGGAGCGTTCCCCTTTCGACCGACGAGTGACCCCGCCCCGGACAGCGCGGCGCGAAGTAGTGCACGGTACCCCGTGAGCGCTCAGTCTCCGCCCGTCGCAGGCCGGGCTCGGCGCCCGATGGACCGTCGACACCTCCCCGCACGGCGGCACGCGCCTGACGTGGCAGGTACCGGGCGTCCCTGGGTGAAGGCTCTCTCTCCCGGATTGACGAGTGCCCTCCTCCGCTTCAGCGGTCCCGCCGAACGGGGGCCTGCGGAGCGGCCTGCGTGACCATGACCGCAGCCTGGATGCGCCGCTCGACGCCCAGCTTGGCGAGCAGGCGGGAGACGTTGTTCTTGACCGTCTTCTCCGCCAGATAAAGCCGTTTGCCGATCTGGGAGTTGGTCAGTCCCTCTCCGATGAGATCGAGGATCTCCCGTTCGCGGGCGGAGAGCCCGGACAGTGCGCCTGCTTCGGTGTTCTGCGGAGAGTCGCCGCGGAGGCTACTCATCAGACGGGTCGTGGTCGCTGGGTCGAGCATCGACTGGCCGGAGGAGACGGTGCGGACCGCGGCAACTAGCGCAGACCCTTTGATCTCCTTCAGCACATAGCCTGCGGCCCCCGCCATGATCGCGTCGAGGAGTGCGTCGTCGTCGTCGAAAGAGGTCAGCATCAGACATGCCAGGTCCGGGATCCTCGACCGCAGTTCTCGGCAGACCGTGATCCCGTCGCCGTCCGGCAGCCGCACATCCAGCACGGCGACGTCAGGACGCAGCGCCGGCCCTCTGGCAAGAGCCTGTTCTGTTGTCCCCGCCTCACCGACGACTTCGATATCGGGCTCCGCGTCGAGCAGGTCGCTCACCCCGCGCCGCACGACCTCGTGGTCGTCGAGCAGGAATACGCGAATCGGCTTCCGCGGTGAAGTTTCCAGGTCCTCGGTCATTACTTGTCCTCCACACTGTCACGAGCACCTTGCCCTGTGATTCCATCCTTAGTCCGTCGCCATGGGGCCGCGCCAGGGCCGGATGGGCCCCCGCGTATCTCGCCACGGGAGCCCCACCCGACGGGCGGTCACCTGGACCGGGGCTTGGTCTCAGGCGTGGGGCACGACGGCCACCGGGCAGGCTGCGTGATGAATCACGCCGTGAGCCACAGACCCCAGATGCATTCCGAGGGGCGATGTTCGCTCGCGTCGGCCGATGACCAGCATCGGCGCATGGGCAGCCGCTTCGACCAGGTGGGCGATGGCCTGCCCCGAAACGCTGCTGGCACGGACGGCAACGTCAGGGCTCTTTTCGCGCCACGGCTCCAGGACCGTGCTCAGCGCGTACTCACGTTCCCTGAGCAGCCCGGAATCGTCGATGAGCGTGCCCCCACCGGCGGCGATCGCGTACGACGACGGCAAGGTGTAGCCGTGTACGACGTGCAGGCCCACGCCGCGCACGAGGGCCGCTTCGAAAGCGAATTCGATCACCTCGTCGCAGGAATGGGTGAGGTCGATGCCGGCCACAATGTCGGAGCTGTGGGGAGCGCCGGTCGGCCGGAGTACGTCGGGAGATGAGTGTGCCCCGGTATGCCTCTCGGATCGTACGAGTACGACCGGCCGCGGAGCATGGGCGACCACTCTGCGTGCTACGGAGCCGGTCACGAATCCGGCCATTCCGCTCAGGCCGCGGGAGCCGAGGACGAGTACCTCGGCGTTCTCGGCCGCTGCCAGGAGCGCGGCGACGGGCGAGTCCGATATCTGCTCGTGGGTCGGCCGAAGCTCAGGGTGGCTGCTACGGAGCTGTTCCACGGCAGTACGCAGGATGCGACCGGCCCAATGACGCTGAGTCTCACTGGTCGGGACGGAAGCCGAGGCGGCGGGAGACCAGTCCCAGGCGTGCACGAGATGGAGCGGAACGCTGCGGAGCACGGACTCTGTGGCTGCCCAGCGCGCGGCAGCCAGGCTCTCGGGAGAGCCGTCGATCCCGACAAGCACGGCACGAGTCATGAGTAGTACCTCCTGCTTGGTCTGTTGTGTTCCTGGCAGCAGCTTCACCCGCGCCGAGTAAATGGGGCAGGCCGCCAGGCCCCCTCTGCGGTGCGAAAGGCCCCTTCCGAGGGGCAGGCTCGCCACCGAAGGCGGAATCGGGTGGAGGCCCTGCTCTCCGGTCGACGGAAGGCGGACCGTCATGGCGCGCGGTGTGGTTGGTTGGAGTTGACGGATCGTCATGCAGCGCTGGCGCCGCACCAGGCCTGCCACAGGGCGCGCGAGCCCTCAAGCCGGGACACCCACATCAAGGTCCGCGGTGTGCGGCAAGAGCGTCTGCAGCACGTGGAAGAGATGGAGCCGCAGAATGCGCCCATCTGAAGGCCTTGTCGAAGAACGCCCAGAGGAAGAGGAAACCGATCAGAACGCGGGCGGCGGCAGCGCGGGCAAGGGCGCCGCTCACGGACCGGGCTGCGCGCCGTCGCCGGTTCGGGTCGTCCCGGCTCGATGCCACGACGGAATACGGATACCGGTGTGCCGACGCGGAGGGAGGTGAACGACCATGCCTGTCAGTACCTTTCACGAGTGAGCGCGATGAGCGGTGCGCGTGCTCAATCTCTCGCTGGGGCCGATGAGTACGCTGCGGCCGAACGGCCCTGCCGCACGGCCGAACGGCCCTGCCGCACGGCCGAACGGCACTGTGGCGGCAGACCTGTTGGGGCGATCCGGCTCGGCTGTTGCGGTCCCGGCTGTCAGCTCCGGGCAGGACGCCTGAGACGCGTCACGAAATCTCTATGGGGCGGCGCGGCGCGGGGGCCAGTCACGGCCGGTTTGGGCGGACTTGCGCGATCACTTGCATGCGACCGCGACTCGGGAGAAGCGGCCGACCGGGCGAGGCGGGGATTTCCGTGACCGTGAGCGGATCCGCTCACGGGCGCAGGCCATCGCCCGCGAGCTGGTGGCGCTCCCCCCACGTGCGGCCGACGATCGCCCGACGAGGGGAGACGCCGGTCGTAGCCCCGACTGCGTAGGGGCCCGAGCGGTGCAGGGATCGTTCCCGGCTCGGCGGTGGTCGGCACAGCGTGGAACAGGGCCGAGAGGACCCGGGCCAGGGACGATCGGCCCAGGCACCGCCGGTCCCTCCTCTGTAATCGTCTACCTCACGAAGTCAGCAAGTCCGTTGCGAATACTGACCGCGGCGGCACCACCGGGAGGCGACCATGCCTGGCACCATCACCGTTGGACTGGACGGAACAGACCACGCCCTCGCCGCCGCGGACTGGGCGGCGCACGAGGCGGCGCGCCGGGGGATGGACCTGCGCCTGGTGCACGCCTGGGTGTGGCGCGGCACCGACACGGTGTACATCGGGGACCGTGCAATGGAGGAGCGGTGGGTGCGCAACGTGCTGAACGAGGCGGAAGCCCGCGTGGCCAAGGTGTACCCGGACCTGAACGTCACTACCGAGCTCCTGGTCGATGACCCCGTACCGACGCTCGTCGCCGAAGCCGCGCGGGCCGAGATGCTGGTGCTGGGCTCTCGCGGCTACGGCACGCTGACCGGCTATCTGGTCGGTTCTGTGTCCCTGCAGGTGCTGCGCCAGGCGACCGGGCCGGTCGTCATGGTGCGCGGGCCGAGGCAGACCACAGTGCAACAGCGCTTCGACGAGGTCGTCGTCGGCGTCCAGGAAGCAGAGGAAGCCGGCGGACCAGTCCTCGAGTTCGCCTTCGCGGCTGCCGCCGAACGCGGAGCGACGCTTCGAGCTGTACGCGCCTGGAGCATCCCTTCGGTCCTGTCCTGGAGTCCGGGATCGATGTGGCTGGCCGACCAGGCGGGTGGCTTGGAGCCGCTGCACAAGGAGATCCTGGCCGACGCCCTGGGGCCCTGGCGCCAGAAGTACCCCGATGTGGATGTCATCGAGCATGTCGAGATCGGCGCAGCCTCGGAGGTTCTGCTGTCCAACAGCAGCCGCGCGAGCCTCGTGGTCGTCGGACGCCGCACCCACGACACGGGCCTGCGCCGTCTTGGCTCAGTTACCCATGCTGTTCTCCACCACGCGCCCAGTGCGGTCGCGGTCGTACCGCACCCCTGACACCGCGCGCATGGGACCACGCGCCCTGCTACACCGAGGGCGCCGATCATCTGGTGGTGGTCGGCCGGTCGCATCCGGCGCGGTCCGCTGGGGCTCGCACATCGGCCATGTCGCCCATGCTGTCATCGAACACGCCGCGTCGCCCGTCGCCGTGGTGACCCACGACTGGCCGGCCGCGGCCCAAACCGAACCTGTCCTGGACGGACCCGTCCAGGACGGTTGCGGCCGCCGCGTAGCAGCACCCGGGACCGGCTTCCCGACCACGTCCACCGTGTGGAACTTCTGCCGCCACGGCAGCAGCATGTCGCCCTGCGCCTGAGCCACCTGGGCACTGATGTCGTCCTGCAGTCCGGCTTCGAACACGGGCAGGTAGGTGAAGGCCGAGGCGGAGATGCGTCACGAGCGACACGTGAACTCTTCCTGCGACACGTCCGCATGCTCACCTTTGGCTCGCTCAGGCCGGGGAAAGACCCGACGATATGGCGGCCCGTCGGTTCGCCGGGCCCGCTCCCGGGGTGTCCGGCTGTCGTTCGATCTGTCGGCTGGTGGGGGAATGGCGGTCCCACCAAGTCACGTCCCGGGGGCTGGGCACGGCCGCGACATCTGGGGTGCGCCTCAAGCCGGGACCAGTGGTCCCCCGGCGGGCACCTGATGGCCCTCGCGTGTGGCGGGCGGTGCGGCGAGGCTGATGGGGCCGGTATGCCGACGCTGTCACAGTGAAGGAGAGAGCCAAGATGCCTAGGACCCCCGCCCCCCATGTCCACGGGCGTATGCCCGTAGTCGCCGGAGTCAGCCAATCCGACGCAAGCAGAACCGGCCTTGCCTGGGCCTCGGACGAAGCCGTGCTGCGGCAACTGCCGCTGCGGCTGGTACACGCGCTGGAATGGCCGCCGGGAGCAGACCCCGCCCCTCACGTTCCCCACCCGGAGCGCACCTGGAGCGCCCATTTCCGGTCCGGCGGAGAGGCGGTGGTGCGTGAGGCTGTGGAGTTCGTCCACGCACGCCATCCGGGCTTGGAGGTCGAGGCGCGTTCCGCTGACGGTCCGCGAGCCCGGGTGCTGGTGGAACAGGGTGCGGATGCCGCTCTGTTGGTGGTGGGTGCGAAGCGGCTGAACGTGGCGGAGCAGCTGTTCACCGTCTCCCCCCTTGGGGTCACCCTCACCGCCCATGCCGGGTGCCCGGTAGTGGTGGCCCGTGAACCCGAGCACGCCGTCGGCGAGCCGCCCGTGGTCGTCGTGGGGGTCGACGGGTCCGCCAATTCCCGCGATGCCATGGCGTTCGCCTTCGAAGAGGCCGCGGTGTCCGGGGCTCGACTGCGGGCGGTCATGGTGCGCTACGTGCATCGCGAGCGGGCGGTAGGCGGCGAGCGGGCCGATGTCGAGAATCGCTCCAGACTTGAGCTGTCGGAAGCGACGGCGGGCTGGCGGGAGAAGTACCCGGAGGTTGAGGTTGACTATCGGGTGAGGTATGGCCACCCGGCGCGGGCCTTGGCCCACACGGCCGCAAACGCGCGATGCCTGGTGGTCGGGTCCCGCGGGCTCGGCGGCTTTCGCGGCATGCTGCTCGGTTCGGTGAGCCACGTGCTCCTCCATCAGGCGACCTGCCCTCTGATCGTGGTACCGCCGCGGGAAGGCATAGCCGCATACTGAACGTCCTACAGCGACTGGGGGCACCTCCCGGAGACCGGTGAGGCATGCTCAACCTGACGGGGCGGGGTCGTAGCCTCCGGCAAGGAGTGGACCGACGACGGTGAGGTCTATGAAGTGCGCTCCCCAAAACGACGCGCAGCCAAGGCCACGCGGCCCGTGCCGATCCCGCCCTCCTTCGTGAGCACGCTGAGATCACACATCGACCGGTTCGGCGTGGCGCCGAACGGCCGGCTGCCACGAGGCCTTACGACCTTCGGCACGCCGGGATCTCCTTCTGGCTGCACTTTGACGTGGACCCCGGCCGAAAGCGCGCGCCGAGCCGGGCAGAGCATTGAAGTTCTCTTCCGGCACTACGCCAAGTTCCCCAGGGCTGCCGGATCTGGTCCGTAACTGCTGGTCAGGAGTGGGAGACCGGTGGGATGAGTTGGGATAGTCGACGCAATCCGGGCTGCTTTGTAATCGGATGGCGCAGAGGGCGCCTGACGGGCAGCAGCCCAGTTCAGGCGCCCTCTTCTTGGCCCTAGAAGAAGCCGAGCTTCTTCGGTGAATAGCTCACCAGGAGATTCTTCGTCTGCTGGTAGTGGTCCAGCATCATCCTGTGGTTCTCGCGGCCGATCCCCGACTGCTTGTAGCCGCCGAACGCCGCGTGCGCCGGATAGGCGTGGTAGCAGTTCGTCCAGACCCGGCCCGCCTGGATGGCGCGCCCCGCCCGGTAGGCGGTGTTGATGTCCCGGGTCCACACGCCCGCGCCGAGCCCGTACAGCGTGTCGTTCGCCGTTTTGATCGCGTCGTCGAAGTCCGAGAAGGACGTGACCGCGACGACCGGGCCAAAGATCTCCTCCTGGAAGACGCGCATACGGTTGTCACCCTCGAAGATCGTCGGCTGCACGTAGTAACCGCCCGCCAACTCGCCGTCGTACTCGATGCGCTGACCTCCCGTCAGGACCTTCGCGCCTTCCTGCTGACCGATGTCCAGATACGAAAGAATCTTCTGGAGCTGGTCGTTGGAGGCCTGGGCGCCGATCATCGTGTCGGTGTCCAGCGGGTGGCCGGGCACGATCTTCTCGGTGCGGGCGATGCCCGCCTCCAGGAATTCGCTGTAGTGCCCGCGCTGGATCAGCGCACGCGACGGACACGTGCACACCTCGCCCTGGTTGAGGGCGAACATGGTGAAGCCCTCGAGCGCCTTGTCGCGGAAGTCGTCGTCTGCCGCCCATACGTCGTCGAAGAAGATGTTCGGCGACTTGCCGCCGAGTTCCAGCGTGACCGGTTTGATGTTCTCGGAGGCGTACTGCATGATCAGCCGCCCCGTCGTGGTCTCGCCGGTGAAAGCGATCTTCGCGACGCGCGGGCTGGAGGCGAGCGGCTTGCCGGCTTCCACGCCGAAGCCGTTGACGATATTGACGACGCCCGGCGGCAGCAGATCGGCGACCAGGCTGAGCCAGAAGTGGATGGACGCCGGGGTCTGCTCGGCCGGCTTCAGCACCACCGCGTTGCCCGCCGCCAGCGCGGGCGCCAGCTTCCAGGTCGCCATCAGGATCGGGAAGTTCCACGGAATGATCTGTCCCACGACGCCGAGCGGCTCATGGAAGTGGTACGCGACGGTGTCGTCGTCGACCTCGCTCAGCGAGCCCTCCTGGGCGCGCAGAGCCCCCGCGAAGTAGCGGAAGTGGTCGATGGCGAGCGGGATGTCCGCGGCCAGGGTCTCCCGTACCGGTTTGCCGTTCTCCCAGCTCTCGGCGACCGCGAGCTGCTCGAGGTTCGCCTCCATCCGGTCGGCGATCTTGTTGAGGATCCCCGCGCGTGCCTCGGCGGAGGTGCGGCCCCAGGCGGGCGCGGCGGAGTGCGCCGCGTCGAGGGCGCGTTCGACGTCCTCGGCGGTGCCGCGGGCGACCTCGGTGAAGGGACGGCCGTTGACCGGGCTCGGGTTCTCGAAGTACTGGCCGCCGGCCGGTGGGACGTACTCGCCGCCGATCCAGTGGTCGTAGCGGGACTGGTACGAGACGATCGCGCCGTCGCTGCCCGGCGCTGCGTATCGGGTCATCTCCATGGCCTCCCGGTGAGGGTGCCGCCCGCCTTTGGACGGCGCTCGCCGTGAGGCTAGGAGCCATGACGTTGCAAGCAGGTTGCGGATCGGAGGGAAGGATCGGATCGAAGGATCGGACCGAGGATCAGACCCAGGGTTCGGACGGAGGGCTCGGACGGAGGGCTCGGACCGACGGGTCAGCCTGGTGTCAGGTCGCCTTGATCATGTCGGCACACTTCTCGCCGATCATCATCGTGGTGATGCACGGATTGACCGTAGGCAGGAACGGCATCACGGACGCGTCGGCCACCCGCAGCCCGCTGACGCCCTTGACCCTCAGTTGCGGATCGAGCGGCGAGTCGGCGTCGTCCGCCGCGCCCATCCGCACAGTGCCCGCCGGGTGGTAGACGGTGTTGTGCGTCTCGCGGATATAGCTGAACAGCTCCTCGTCGGACTGCAGCGCAGGGCCCGGAGCGAGCTCGGTGCCCGCCCACTCCGCCATCGGCGCCTTCGAGACGATCTGACGGGCGAGCCGCAGACCGTACGTCATGACCCGGATGTCGTGCTCGTGCGTGAAGTACCGCGGGTCGACCTTCGGCTTGTCCCGGAAGTCGCGGGTGCGCAGCCGCACCGTACCCATGGACCGGGCCCGGGTGACGTTCGGGGTGAGACAGAAGGCGTTGTCGGACGTCGGGTATCCGCGCCGGTAGGTGTTCAGGTCGAACGGCACCGAGCCGTAGTGGAACATCAGGTCCGGCCGGTCCAGGCCTGGTTCGGTGTCCGCGAGGATGCCGATCTCCCACCACTGCGTGGAGGAGGTGACCATGGGCTGCTTTGCCTCCCACATGATCACGCCCTCCGGATGGTCCTGCAGACGCGAGCCGACGCCGGGCGAGTCCACCCGCACGTCAACTCCGCAGTCCCGCAGATGGTCCGCCGGTCCGACACCCGAGAGCATCAGCAGCTTCGGCGAGTCGATGGCCCCGCAGGAGACGACCACTTCGCGGCGCGCCGTGACCGCGCCGCTGTGAATCGTGTCGGGCTCCAGATACTCCACGCCGGTGCAGCGCCGATCTCCGTTGAACACCAGCCGCTTGGCCTGCACATCGGTACGCACCTCCAGGTTCGGCCGCTTGCCGAGGATGGGGTGCAAATACGACACCGACGCGGACGAACGGATGCCGTCGGGACGGCAGTTGATCTGGAACCAGTGTGCGCCGCGCATCACCGTGACGCCGGTGTTGAACGGGGTCGTGGGGATGTCCGCAGCCGCGCAGGCGGCCAGCAGTGCCGTTCCGCACGGGTCGTTCGGCGGGACGGTACGGATGATGACCGGGCCCGAGCGGCCGTGGTGCTCCCCGGGCGCGTCGTTGGTCTCCAGACGCTGGTAGAGCGGGAAGCAGTCCTTGGCGCTCCAGCCCGTACAGCCCATCGAACCCCACTCGTCGAGGTCCTCGGCCGGCGCCCAGAAGGCGATGCAGGAGTTGTGCGAGGAGCAGCCACCGAGCACCTTGGCGCGGGCGTGCCGCAGAAAGCTGTTGCCGTTCTCCTGCGGCTCCACCGGGTAGTCCCAGTCGTAACAGGAGTCCAGCAGAGCCATCCACCGGTCGAGCCGGAGGATGCTGTCGTCGCCGACGTCCGACGGACCGGCCTCCAGTACACAGACGCTGACGTCCGGGTCCTCGGTCAGTCGCGCGGCGATGACGGCGCCGGCCGTGCCGCCGCCGACCACCACATAGTCGAACTCGTGGAGGGGGCTGTCTGCAGGCATCGCATCTCCAGGATCGGTGGGACAGAAGGACCGAGGGAATCTCCAGGATCGGGGGAGTCAGGAGTTGGCGGCGGTCGGCGGTTCGTCCGCGAGCACGGCGCGGTGCTCGGCGAGCACGCCCGTACGGTGCCGCTGGACGAACCAGTAGTAGGCGAAGCCGCCGAGGGCGACCACGCCGACGAAGAGGAACGCGCCCCAGCGCAGATACCAGTGCTGCGGTCCGGTCGCGTTGTAGACCTCGGCGCGCGGCCAGGCGAGGTTGAGCGACATGGCCGCGCCCCACAGCACCGCGAGGATGTTGACGGGCAGCCCGAGCTTGCCGAGTGAGAACTTGCCTTCGACGGGCTGCCACTTGCCGCGCAGACGCCGGACCAGCATCGGTGTGGTGACCAGCAGATAGGCCACGTAGATCATGATGATGGCGATGCTGGTGATCACCGAGAAGATCTGTGGCTGGTTGATGTTGATGACCAGGATGAAAACACCCACCACACCGATCACCACGGCGGGTACCACCGGTGTCTTGAAGCGTGGGCTGACCCGCGCGAGCAGCGAACCCGCCGGCAGGTTGTTGTCCCGGGCCATCGCGAACATCAGCCGGATGCCCGCGGCCTGCACGGCAAGTGTGCAGACCGTGATCGCGACGACCACGCACCACAGCACGATCTCGCCGATCGTGGAGCCGAGCGTCACCAGCACGACGTACTGCAGACCTTCCGTGGAGAGCTGCTTCGCGAACAGGTTCGGCACGGCCATCAGGGCGAAGAGCAGGATCAGTCCGCCGATGATGAAGGACGCGATGAGGGCCCGCAGGATGGCGCGGGGCGCGTTGCGGCTCGGATCGTGCGACTCCTCGCCGAGCGACGACGACGTGTCGAAGCCGTACATCACATACGCGGAGGCCAGCGAGGCGGTCAGGAACGCGCCGAAGTAACCGAGGGGCTGGCCGCTGCCGAGTCCGTAGGTCTGGGTCAGGACGGTGCTGGGGCCACGGGTGATGTGTGCCGCGAGAAGGATGACCAGGGCGACGGCGGCGATCAGCTCGATGAACACGCCCGCCGAGTTGATGGTCGCCATGAGTTTGACGCCGAAGGCGTTCACCAGGGTGGAGAAGAGGATGAGCACCGTGCCGAGGAGAACGGCGTTGGCGGCCGCGTCGGTCTTGCCGCTGCCGTCACCCACGAACTGGAACCAGTCGTCGATGCGCGGCAGTGTGATCTGGTAGGCGAGGACCACCGCGGAGAGGGTCACCATGGTGGCCGTCATCATCATCCAGCCACCGAGCCAGCCGATGTGCGGACCGCCCATGCTCTTGGCCCAGTTGTAGACGGACCCGGCCACCGGGTACCGGGCGGCGAGCTCGCAGAAGCAGAGGGCCACCATCAGTTGGCCGACGAAGACCATCGGCCAGGACCACCAGTACGCGGGGCCGCCGAAGGCGACACCGAAGTAGAACAGCTGGAAGGTGCCGGTCAGGATGGAGATGTAGCTGATCCCGGCGGCGAAGGTGTGGAAGTTGCCGAGGGTGCGCTTCAGCTCCGGGCGGTAGCCGAGCTCGCCGAGTGCGTCGTCATCGTGCTGGCTCTGCGTCCTGGCGGCGGCGGCCGGACCGACAGGGTCAGGCCCACCGCCGGTCTCCGTACTCATTCGAACCACCTCTGCGGACGCGGCGCGAGGTTGCGCCAGACGTGCTTCGCCTCCCGGTATTCGGCCAGTCCCGTCGGCCCCAGTTCGCGGCCGAAACCGGACTGCTTCATACCGCCCCACTCCGCCTGGGGCACGTACGGATGGAAGTCGTTGATCCATACGGTTCCGGCGCGCAACCGCGAGGCCACCCGGTGCGACCGGTCGACGTCCTGCGACCAGACCGCTCCTGCCAGCCCGTAGACCGTGTCGTTGGCGAGCGAGACCGCCTCCTCCTCGTCGCGGAACCGTTCGACGGTGAGTACCGGGCCGAACGACTCGTCGCGCACCACGGACATGCCCGGTGCGCACTCGTCCAGCACGGTCGGCAGATAGTAGAAGCCGTCCCGCAGCGCGGGATCCTTGGGCCGCGCTCCGCCGCAGCGCAGCACCGCGCCCTCGGCCAGTCCTGCCGCGACATACGCCTCGACCTTCTTGCGGTGCTCGGCAGAGATCAGCGGCCCGGCGCGGGCGTTCTCGTCGAACGGGCCACCGAGCCGGATCTCCTGGGCCTTGGCCACCACCGTGTCGACGAACCTGTCGTGCAGCTCGTCCTCGACCAGCAGTCGCGCCCCGGCCGAGCAGACCTGGCCGGAGTGCAGGAACACCGCCATCAGGGCGTAGTCGACCGCCGCGTCGAAGTCGGCGTCGGCGAAGACGATGTTCGGGTTCTTGCCGCCCAGTTCCAGCGCGATCTTCTTCACGGTGGGGGCGGCGGCCGCCATGATGCGGCGGCCGGTGACAAGACCGCCGGTGAACGACACCAGGTCGACCCGCGGATCCTCACTGAGTGGCGCGCCCACGGCGGGCCCCGCGCCCAGCACCAGGTTGGCGACCCCGTCCGGCAGCCCGGCCTCGGCCAGCAACCGCATCAGGATGATGGCGGTGTGCGGGGTCAGCTCGCTGGGCTTGAGCACGAAGGTGTTGCCCGCGCCGAGCGCAGGGGCGACCTTCCAGGAGGTCTGCAGCAGCGGGTAGTTCCATGGAGTGATCAGTGCGCACACGCCGACCGGTTCGTGCACCACTCTGCTGTCCGCTTCGGGGTTGCCGGTCTCGACAATCCGGTCGGTGCCGCCCGCGGCCGTCAGATTGCCGAAGTAGCGGAAGCAGTTCGTGATGTCGTCCATGTCGTACTCGCTCTCCACGAGCCGCTTCCCGGTGTCCAGGGATTCGGCGCGGGCGAGTGCGTCCTTGTCGCGTTGCAGGAGATCGGCGACGCGCAGCAGCAGCCGGCCGCGCTCCGCGGCCGGAGTGCCGGGCCACGGTCCGCGGTCGAAGGCGTCACGGGCCGCGGCGATCGCCGCCGCGGCGTCTTTCCGCCCCGCCTCGTCGACGGTCGCGACGAGGGTGCCGTCCGCGGGGCAGCGGATGTCGCGGACCTGCCCGTCGACCGCGGTGGTCCACTTACCGCCGATGAACAGCTCCGGCATGGGGGGCTCCCTCCGGTTCGGATGGGCGGGCGCCGGTCAGGGGCCCGGCCGGGTCATGCCCTGTGGCGCTCCACCACATGACACCGCTCCACCACATGACACTAAGGAGATCGGCCCGTGATCGCAGTGCGGGAGCCGTCATCCGGTGGTGAAATGTCGAAGCCCTCATCCGGTGGTGAAAAGGGGGACAGAACGGTCACTGTCCGTGTGTTCGAATGTCGGCCGGGTTGTGCCGTGCTGCAGCGGTCAGGAGCCCTGTCGGCCGTCGAGTTCTTGTACGCGCGCGAGCGCTGACGGACGCTGCCGTACCGGCAGTACGGAGGCAAGCGCCCGCCATACCGGGAGGTCGTCCTCACCCCACGGGCTGTACGCCCAGTCCGCCAGCAGTCCCGGATCGCCGCGGGCGATCAGTGCCGCCCGCAGCTGGTCCTCCAGACGGCGCCGCAGCCGTGCCACAGCGGGAGCCTGCGAGGCGGGCAGGAGGGGACCCGCGTAGGCGCTCAGCGCCCCGGTCACCGCCCCCGAGGCCAGTCGGCGCGCCACAGTGCCGAAGTCCGCGTCGACCGGCACGGCCAGCCGGTACGGGCGCGAGCGCAGCAGCTCAGGACCCAGCAGGCCGCGCAGCCGGGAGAGCTCGGCCCGCAGCGTGACCGGGGTGACCGACTCGTCCTCGTACAGCTCCACCAGCAGCTCGTCGCCGCCGATACCTTCCGGACGCCGGGCCAGCACCACCAGGATCTCGCTGTGCCGGCGGCTCAGCCGCACCTTGCGCCCGCCCGCCACCAGCAGTGCCTCGTCCCGTCCCAGTGCCGAAAGCCGCATATGGTCGGCCGCGGGCGGCGGGGCAAGCAGCGCAAGCTGCGACTCGGCGGCCCGCGCCACGGCCCCGACGAACGCCAGACTGTGCGGATGCGCCAGCCGGTCGCCGCCGGTGATGTCCACCGCGCCCAGCACCCGCCCGGTGGCCGGGTCGTGGATGGGGGCCGCGGCACACGTCCAGGCCTGCACCGGCCGTCGGAAGTGCTCGGCGGCGAAGACCTGGACGGGCCGGTCCACCGTGATCGACGTGCCCGGGGCGTTCGTCCCGGCGACCGCCTCGGCCCAGCGGGCGCCCGGCACGAAGTTCATCCGGCCCGCCATCCGGCGGGTGGCCGAAGGCCCTTCGACCCACAGCAGCCGGCCCTGCGCGTCGCAGACCGCGACCAGATGTTCGCCGTCCCTCGCGTACGCGCCCATCAGCTCCCGGACCAGCGGCATCACCCGCGCCAGCGGATGGCTCTCGCGGTACGCCCCCAGATCGTCGGCGTCCAGCTCGACTCCGGCGGTACCCTCCGGGCTGACATGTGCGCGGGCCGAACGCCGCCAGGACTCGGCCACCACGGAACGCACCGGCCGCTCGACCCGGCCCGCCGTCAGATACGTGTCGTACGCCCGGCTGAGCGCGGCGAGCCGCTCCGTCGGATCCGCGCCGGACTCCAGGGCCACCCATGCGTCGCTCAACTCGGCCTCCCGCGCCCATCGTGACCCCATCCGCGAGGACCGACAAGCGTCCCCGCATCAGACGCAGTTGACCAGCTGGATGTAGCGTCCCCAGTCCCACAGCGGACCGGGGTCGGTGTGCGTGGCGCCCGGCACCTCGCAGTGGCCGATGATGTGCGCCCGGTCCTTGGGGATCCCGTGGCGATCGCAGACCGAGGCGGTGAGCGCCGCCGACTGCTCGTACATCGCCCGCGTGAAGTACTTCGGCCGGTCCACCCAGCCCTCGTGCTCAATGCCGACGCTGCGGGTGTTGTAGTCCCAGTTGCCGGCGTGCCAGGCGACGTCGCTCTCCCCTACACACTGCGCGACACAGCCGTCCGCGGAGCGGACCACATAGTGCGCGGAGACCCGCTTCGCCGGGTTCTGGAAGACCCTGAGGGTGTCGGTGAAACCCAACTGGGTGACATGGATGACCACATACTCGACGGGATACTCCGAAGGGCGGTCGGACGCTGTGCAGTTGGCGGTCGAGGCCGGAGCCCAGCGGGCCGGCGGATAGTCGGTGTCGGCCCTGACTGCGGCATGTGCGCGGGCGGCGGGCAGCAGTACACCGGTGGCGGCCGCGGCGGCGGCGCCCCGGAGCAGTCCTCTACGGTTCACGGGACTCTCCTGGTGGGGGGTTTCAGTGGCGGGGCAGTAAGGCGGCGACCTCCCGCAGACGACGGTGGAGGCCGCCATGAGGATCTCCCGCCGGCAGCCACTCTTTGCGGATCTCCGTGACACAGGGGTAGTTGGTGTCGCGGACATGGGCGGGCGGAGCCTCGCCCGCCTGTGTGATCAGCTGGTACGCGTCGAGCCGGGACAGCCCGTGGTCGCGGGCCGGCCACTGCACCAGGTCCGAGCGCCCGCCGGAAGGGAAGCGGCGACGGCTGCCGCGGGAGCCATCGCCGTGCTGCTGTGGAAGACAACCTCACGAGGTACGGGTCGTGGCCCAAGTTGACGGAGAATGGCCGCATCAACTGCCGCTGGTATCAGCGACAGTTGATGGTCGATGCCGGCAGGTGATCAGCCGCGCAGCGGCCGCGGCAGCCGGACGTATGTCACCGTCGTCTCGATGCCACTGTCCACCAGACGCCCCTGCGCGTCGAAGGCCTCGGGCCCGTCGGTCATCCCGAAATCGTTGTCGTTGATGAGCGCGAGCGTGTTGCGGCCCACCAGCGCGATGCCCTCGACCTTGCCGGGCACGCCCGCGACCTTGCCGAAGTCGACGACCAGGCTCTTGCGGAGTACGGGCACGCCCGCCGCCGAGGGATCCTCGAGCTGCTCGTACGACGGGGAGGTCGCCGTGTCGTCCCACGCACCGCCCAGGATGCCGCCGCCGCGTGGCAGGGTGACCCGGTGCAGCCGGGACGTCTTGTCGGTGCGCTCCTGCACAAGGAGGCTGTCGCGGCCGATCGCCACCACCGAGGAGATCTTGAGCTCCGAGGTGTCGTCCTCGCTCGGGTCGACCACGTCCACCGCGTCGAAGCGGTAGGCGTACTCCGCCGTCACCGCGCGCTTCCTCGGCGAGAATCGCAGCAGCCGCGCGTTGCGCGACGCTTCGCCCGCATGCGCGTCCGGCACGGACAGCGGGCTCTGCACCGCCAGCACCAGGTCACCGCTCGGGAGTTGGGTCAGTCCCTCGAAGCCCCGGTTGGTCTTGCGCTGGAGCAGAATGCCGGGCAGAGCCTCCACGACCGGATAGCCGGCGCCCGTCAGCTTCAGCCCCTCGGGCACGTACCGCGCCAGAACCCTGCCGCGGGCGGAGACATGCACCAGGGACGGGCCGTACTCGTCGGCGAGCCAGAAGCTGCCGTCCGCGGCACGCACGATGCCCTCGGTGTCGAGGCCGTTGGGGTCGTACGAGAGCGGGGTCTTCGCGTCGTACGTGTACGGGGCCTCGTCGCGCGCGGCCTGGTTCGACAGCCCGGTGACCGGCTTGCCGGACGGCGTGGTGATGGGGATCGCCGTGATCACCCGCACCTGGTCTCCGGACACCCGCACCTTCACGATCGCCGGATCGAACCCGGAGACGGGGAAGGTGCGGCGCTTCTTGCCATCCACCTTGATCTGGCCGTTGGGCCCGCGGTCGGTCACCGTCCAGAACTCGCCCTTGCGACCTGCCGGGTAGAGGTCGCTGCCGATCCCGCCGAGGTCGACGCCGCGGTCGTCGGCGACCGTGCCGGGCAGCAGTGCGTTGCTGAACCGCCCCAGCGGGATGTCCCCGAGAGTCGCTGTCGCCACCACGCGCGGAGCCCGCTGCTCCCTGCCGTCATGACCCGGCACGCCCGTGGCGGTGCCCGCCACGGCGATCGCCGCGAGCAGAGCGATCGGCAGCCCCATGGCGAAGGAACGGCGAACGGTGCGCTGCTGCTGCGCGTGCGGGGACATAGGGCCTCCTGGCCAACAGATCATGTGACAGTGGCCAGGCTGAGCGCTCCTCCCGAACGCGATGAGACGGCCGGATGAACACCGCCTGGCGCACTGTCAACACGCGTGCGACACGGCTCGTTCAGCCCGTCTCGCCCAGTACCTCCGCCAGCGCCGCCGCCGGATCGTGGTCCGCGGGACCGGCCGGGGCCCAGCGGCCGCGCTCCTTGCGGTACGGCCACCAGCGGCCGTCACGGCCCACGCGCAACTGCGCCTCCGCCCCCACCACCGTCCAGCGGCCCGAGCCGCCCGCCCGCAACTGCGGGCGTTCCGCCTCCTCCCAGGCGTCGGAGAGCTGTGTCCGCGCCCGTGCCAGCACCTCCGCCTCCGGCGTCCACTCCTCCTCGAGCACCGAGAGGGCGGCCGCACCGCCGTACCGCCAGGCGCGCACGGCCAGGTCCAGCTCGGCACGCTGCCGGTCGGTGCCCGCGGCGAGACGTCCCGCGACCGCCGGTCCCGGCGCAGCGGCGGACAGCCGTACCGCGTCCTGATCCAGTGTCAACCCCACTTTCAACGGCTGCTGTTCATGACCGGGTGAGAGAGCCTCCGACAGCAGCCGGTGCGCCCGCGCCGCCGCATCCGAGGCCAGGAACTCCAGCGCCGCGGCGTCGATACCGGCCGCCGGAGCGGTCTCCGTGTCCAGCGCGGGCGGCTGCCCGGGCTCGTCGGGCAGCGGTGGAGGAGCCGGCAGCGGCGGCAGGATGTCCCGCGCCGCGAATGCCTCGTCGGCCCGCACACCCTCGGGCGTCCGTGCCTGGGCGGCCTCCTGCTCCGGCTCCGCCCCGGCCGCCCGCGCCACACTCCGTATCTGCAGCTCGTCAAGGAGACGACGCTCCCCGCGCCCCCGCATCAGCAGCAGCACGAACGGATCCTGGTCAAGGAGCCGCGCCAGCTCGTAGCAGAGGGCCGCCGTGTGCGGGCAGTGGTCCCATGCCTCACAGCTGCACTCGGGCTCCAGGTCGCCGATGCCGGGAAGCAGTTCGACACCGGCGGCCGCCGCGTCCTCCACCAGATGCGGCGGCATCTCCCGGTCGAGCAGCGCGGCGATATGCCCCGCCCGGTCGACCGCCATGTTCAGGAAGCGGTCCCACTCCTCCTCGCTCAGCTCCTGCAGCAGCACATCGCTGCGCTGCGCGGTGCCGTCCCGGTCCCGTACGACGGCGGTGATCCGTCCGGGACGTACCGACACCGCACCGACCGCACCCTCACGCGCGTGCCTGCGGCCCTCCTTCAGCTGCTTGCCGTCGAGCGCCGTGTCCTCCAACGCTTTGAGCCACGCCCGGCCCCACCAGGTCTGTGCGAAACCCCGGCCGTGCGCCGGCGGCAGCGCGTCGAACGTGCGCTCCATCTCGTCCCTGCCGCTCATCGGGTGCTCCCTCGCAGCTCCACCAGATCCGCCAGCTCGGCGTCGGTCAGTTCCGTCAGGGCGGTCTCGCCGGAGCCGAGGACCGCGTCCGCCAACTCCCGTTTGCGCGCCAGCATGTCGGCGATCCGGTCCTCGATGGTGCCCTCCGCGATCAGCCGGTGGACCTGCACGGGACGGTGCTGACCGATGCGGTGGGCACGGTCGGTGGCCTGCGCCTCGACGGCGGGGTTCCACCAGCGGTCGTAGTGCACGACATGTTCGGCCCGGGTGAGGTTCAGCCCGGTGCCCGCCGCCTTCAACGACAGCAGGAAGACGGGCACTTCACCGTCCTGGAAGCGGTTCACCATCGCCTCGCGCTCGGCGATCGGCGTGCCTCCGTGCAGGAACTGCGTGCGTACGCCGCGTGCCGCCAGATGCTGCTCGAGCAGCCGCGCCATCTGCACGTACTGGGTGAAGACCAGCACGCTCGCGTCCTCGGCCAGGATGGTGTCGAGGAGTTCGTCCAACAGCTCCACCTTGCCGGAGCGGCCGGCGATCCGCGGCGGCGCCTCCTTGAGGCTCTGCTCCTTCAAATACTGCGCCGGGTGGTTGCAGATCTGCTTGAGCGCGGTGAGCAGCTTCACCACCAGACCGCGCCGTTCCATGCCACCGGCCTCCGAGATCGCGGCGAGGGTCTCCCGTACGACCGCCTCGTACAGACCGGTCTGTTCCTTGGTCAGTGACACGGCCCGGTCGGTCTCGGTCTTGGGTGGAAGCTCGGGCGCGATACCCGGGTCGGACTTGCGCCGGCGCAGCAGGAACGGCCGTACCAGCGCGGCCAGTCGCCGGGCCGCGGCCGGATCGTTGCCGCCCTCCACCGCCTGCGCATAGCGCGTACGGAAGGTGCCGAGCTTCCCGAGCAGCCCAGGCGTCGTCCAGTCGAGGATCGCCCACAGCTCGGACAGGTTGTTCTCCACCGGCGTGCCGCTGAGCGCGACGCGCGCCTTCGCACCGATGGTGCGCAGTTGCCTGGCGGTGCCGGAGTACGGATTCTTGACATGCTGCGCCTCGTCGGCGACGACCATGCCCCAGGACACCTGGCCGAGTTTCTCGGCGTCCAGCCGCATCGTGCCGTACGTGGTGAGCACGAACTCCCCGTCCGCCAGGGCGTCGAGACCGCGCGAGGGGCCGTGGAAGCGGCGTACGGGTGTGCCGGGCGCGAATCTCTCGATCTCGCGCTGCCAGTTGCCCATCAGGGACGTCGGGCAGACGACGAGCGTGGGGCCCGCTGCCGATGTGTCGGTCTGCCGGTGCAGATGCAGTGAGATGAGCGTGATCGTCTTGCCGAGTCCCATGTCGTCGGCGAGACAGCCGCCGAGGCCGAGCGAGGTCATACGGTTCAGCCAGTTGAGGCCGCGCAGCTGGTAGTCGCGCAGGGTCGCGGCGAGCGCCGCGGGCTGTCCGATCTCCTGCTGTCCGCCCTCGGGATCGGCGAGCCGGTCGCGCAGCCGCGCCAGCCATCCGGACGCCTGTACGTCGATGCGGCGGCCGTCGACCTCGGTCGTGCCGGTCAGTACGGCGCCGAGGGCGTCGACCGGAGTCAGCTTGCGGTCCTGGCTCTCGCGGGCGCGCCGGGCTTCCTCCGGATCGATGAGCACCCACTGGTCGCGCAGACGGACGACGGGGCGGTTCGCTTCGGCGAGCCGGTCCAGTTCCGCCCGGGTGAGCTGCTGATCGCCCAGCGCGAACCACCAGTTGAAGGCAAGTAGCGCGTCCGCGGACAGAAAGGACGGCAGTCCGGAATCGTCCTTCAGTGGAGCCTCTCCGTCCTCCTGTCCGGGGCCGGGCTCATCGGGCGGGCCGATCACGGCGCGTGCGGTGAGCTTGCGCGCCATCTCCTTCGGCCAGTGCACCTGGACGCCGGTCGCCGCCAGCGCCCTGGCCGCCTCGCCGAGCAGTTCGGTGACCTCCTCGTCGGCGAGCTCGATCGCGTCCGGCACGGCGGCATGGAGCAGGGGAGTGAGCGGCGTCCAGGCGCGGGCGGCGCGACGCAGCGCGAGCAGGGCGTCCATCCGGGCGCGCGGCCCGAACGCCGCATCCGGGCGGGCTGCCCCGGCCCATACCTCGGCGGCGTCGGCGACGAGCGTCGGATCGCTGACGCGGTGCATCTGCAGGACGGCACGGAAGACCGGCCCCGCGCCCTCCGCGTCCGCCTGTGCAAGACCCGGCAGCTCGATGCGCAGGGAGAGCCGTACACCCGCGTCATGGCCCGCGGCGACGTCCGCCGCCCAGGCACGCTGGTCGGGAAGGTGCTGCGGCTCGTGCGCCGCGAAGGCCGGACCGCCTGCCGCGATCGCGGCCGCAGGCGTGCGCGGTAGACCGTCAGCGACCGCGTCGAGGAACGCGCGCAGCAGTCGCTCCGGCTCCGGCAGCAGCAGAGGATCGGCTGCCTCGTCCAGCGGCACGCAGTGCGCGGCGGGCGGCATCGAGGCCGCGAGCGTACGGACCCGCTCCAGGTCCTGGGGCGTCAGTGGCCCGAGCCGCCAGGCGTCGTGATCGGTGGCGGTGAGCCCCGGCAACAGCAGCCCCCGTGCGGCGAGTTGGAGGGCGAGGATGGTCGCCGCGCCCCAGAAGGCAGTCGCCGGCGAGGCCTTCGCCGAGGCGCGGGCCCTGGTCAGGACCGGCAGCGCGACCCGTACGGGCAGCAGCAGCGCCGATACGGCATGCGGGCGGGCGTCGTCCGCGACCACGGTGAGCCGCTCGACGGGACCGGGCGCGGCCGGGAGTCCGTCGCCGTCGGGACGCCAGAAGGCGATGCGGCTGGCGCGGGCCGGGTTCCCGGGCACGAAGACCGCACAGCAGCGGATGAGTTCGTCGAGGTCGAGGTCGAGGTCGCGTTCGAGGTCGCGTTCGGGCTCGGGTTCGGGTTCGGGTTCGGTGGTCGGAGAGAGCGTTGCTGCGGGAAGTCTGTGCACAGCGATGGCGCATTCCTCAAATTTGACTACTGCGGACCGGAGCCGCCGAGGGTACTCCACTCAGTGCCGGGGACGGATGCGACAAGGCAGTGACCCGGCTCACACGTGCGGGCCGTGGTGCAGCCAGCACCACCTCTCGCCACGGGCTGGCCCCAACTGTGTCCGGGTGGTGGCGCCATGGCTGTCAAGGGTCACTGATCCGTACGTTTTCTCAGGTCAGCGCAGTGAGCGCAGCCAGCGCACGGCACAACAGACCGGAGACCGTCATGCCCGAGGCCACCGCCACCCTTGTGGCTCCCGCATCCGCGCCGCCCACCTCCGGCGCCGGCGCGGGTCGCAGCGCCGGGAGCGAATTCGCGCCGCTCCTGCGGACCGTCAAGGAGCAGGCTCTCCTGGAGCGCCGCACCGGCTGGTACGTCCGCGGCATCACAGTGAATCTCCTCGGCCTCACCGCCGTGATCGCCGGCATGGCCCTGCTCGGTGGCTCCTGGTGGGTGCTGCTGCTCGCACCGCTGCTGGCCGTCCTGTCCGCCTGTACCGCCTTCTTCGGCCATGACGCCGGACACGCCCAGATCACCGGCGACCGCCGCAAGAGCCGGATCATCCAGCTCCTCCACGCCAATCTGCTGCTCGGCATGAGCCAGGAATGGTGGAACGACAAGCACAACCGGCACCACGCCAACCCCAACCACATCGAGAAGGACCCGGATGTCGCGGCCGACATACTGGTCTTCACGCAGAAGCAGGCCAAGGGCCGCGCCGGATTCCGAGGCCGGCTCACCCGCCACCAGGCCTGGCTGTTCTTCCCGCTCACCACCCTCGAAGGCATCGCCCTCAAGGTCTACGGATTCCGGGCCGTCCTCTCCAAGGAGGCGGGCGCCCGCCAGACCACCCGCGAGCGCGCCGTCGAGGGCCTGCTGCTCCTCGCCCATGCCGCCGCGTATGTCACCTTGCTGCTGACCACCATGTCCCTGGGCCACGCCGTCGTCTTCGCGCTCATGCACCAGATGCTTCTCGGCCTCCACCTCGGCATGGCTTTCGCGCCGAACCACAAGGGGATGGAGATGCCCGACGAGGAGAGCGGTCAGCGCTGGGGCCATCTGCGCCGCCAGGTCCTCACCTCCCGCAACATCCGTGGCGGGCCGGTGACGGACTGGTTCCTCGGCGGCCTGAACTACCAGATCGAGCACCACCTCTTCCCGAGCATGCCCCGCCCCCACCTGCGGCTCGCCCGGCCGCTGGTGCGCGCCCACTGCCGCTCGCTCGGCGTCGCGTACACCGAAACCGGTCTCATCGACTCGTACCGGCAGGCACTGACTCACATGCATGAGGTCGGCGAACCGCTGCGCGCCGACGCATAGTGGAACCGTGGGGCGTGTGCGCGCGTTCTCACGGCAGGAGCGGCCACGGCCGCGAAGGAGGCGTCGAGATGTCGACACGTACAAAGATCGTGATAGGGGGAGTGGCCGTAGGCCTGCTCCTGTGGCCGTTGATCGGATTCTGGCTGTCGCTGCTGGTGGTGCTGGGTGTGCCCGCGGTGGCGTATCTGACGCTCGACCCCAGCCAGCGCCGCAGGCTCCGCCGTATCTCCCGCAAGGAGATCGGACGCTGACCCGAGGCTCCCTGACCGTGCCGGTATAGGGTCGGAAACGATCACCGGCACGGGAGAGGGGGCTTCGCTCCATGAGCGCAGCAGTCACGAAGGTCAGCAGCAACGGCGAGTACTCCTTCACCAAGCCGAACCGTGACAGCATCACGTTGCTGGCCGGGCTGGGGGTGGAGGGGGACGTCCACGCGGGGGTGACGGTCAGGCATCGCTTCCGGATCGCGCAGGACCCCACTCAGCCGAATCTGCGCCAGGTCCACCTCATCCACCAGGAGCTCTTCGAGGAGGTGCGGGCGGCCGGTTTCGAGGTCGGCCCCGGTGACCTCGGCGAGAACATCACCACCAGCGGCATCGATCTTCTCGCGCTGCCCACCGGCACGGTGCTGCGGCTCGGCGAGGAAGCGGTTGTGGAGGTCACCGGCCTGCGCAATCCGTGTCTGCAGATCGACACCTTCCAGGACGGCCTGCTCAAGCAGGTCGTCGGCCGTGACGAAGCGGGTGACATCGTGCACAAGGCCGGGATCATGAGCATCGTCAGGGCGGGCGGAGTGGTCAAGCCCGGAGACACGATAGCCGTCGAGCTGCCGGACGGACCGCACCGGCCGCTCGAACGGGTCTAGAGCTCGATCGACTGGTACATCCGCGGGCGGACGCCCGTCCGCCCGCGGATGTACCAGTCGTACGGTCCGCGGGCGGCGCCCGTGTCCATCAGCTCTTACGGCCTGTCAGTAGTAGTCGCGCATCAGCTCCACCGACCACTGCGGCTGCATCGTCTCGCCGATCGGGCCGAACTCCGCCATATACGGCTTGATATCGAGGACCGGCGTGCCGTCCACCGCATCCAGCCCCGTCACAGAGACCTCCAGACCGTCGACCTTCACCAGCCGGCAGCGCGAAACCCCCAGCCGGTTGGGCCGGTTCTTCCCGCGCTGCGCGAAGATCCCCACCAGCGGCCAGTCCGTATTGCCCCGCGGATGACGGGCGCCCGTCTGGATCTTCCCCGGAGCGACCCGGTCGAAGTGGTACACGACCTCCAGATGTGAGAACTCCTCGAGACCGAACAGCGCTTCGGGCCCGAACTGCGCGCTGTCGAGCCGGATCACCGCGCTCTCCAGCCCCCAGTCGTCGTCCTCCACCGCGCTGCGGCCGCCGACCACCATGCCGATCGCTCGGCATTCGACCAGCCCGTCCTGTCGCTCCACTGCACCGTCCGGCACGCCGCGTCCTCCCCGTAGACCAGTAAATCGACTGCCCGCTCGATCGGGCCGCTGTGAGTATGACGCTCACATCGACGGGGAAGGGGGCTCGTGATCCTTCGCTGATCGCTGATCGCTGATCGCTGATCGCTGATCGCCGGGGCTCAGGCCGGGCGTACGGCGATCTTGTCGAGCGACTCCAGCAGTCCCGGCAGCTGAGGTCCGCGACCCACCGGCAGCACCTCGCGCGGCTCCTCGTCCAGCAGAACGAACGCGATGTCGTCGGTCCTGGCGACCATGGACCAGCCAGGGCCGTCGGCGCGCAGCGTCCGCGCCCCGCCCGGGGCGAAGCTGGAGCGGACCCGCCCGGCCGGCGGGGCCGATTCCACATAGGCGTGGGCTTCCTTCAGCGCCCGCCGCACACCCTCATGGGTCTCTTTCGGCTCGCTCGCGGGAGCGTCAGACGTCTTCGATGTGTCCGATGTGTCTGACACGTCCGAGGTGTGCTGCCTGCCGAACGCTTCGTCGTCGCCGATCTGTTGCCGCCACTCCGCCCACTGGAGCGCGATTTCGTCCGCCCCGAGCCGCCGCTGCGCCGGCCCCCAGGACTCGGTGTCGGGCGGTGCCAGTGGTGGCCGGTCGCCTTCCTCGGGCGCCGGATCGTGCGGCGCGGGCACGCCCGGCGCGGCGACCGCGACAGCCAGCGGCCAGCCGGGCAGCGCGGCGACCACCGTGCGCTCGCCGGGCGACAGGTCGTACTCCATGCCGCAGTCCCAGGAGGCGATCGCGACCGCGACGAGCGACACATCGTCGACCACGACCGTCCACCGGGCGCCCTCGCAGTCCTGGCCGAGCACGAGCCCGTACCCCTCGGCGTACGGCTCGAGCCCCAGCACCGCGCACGCCGCCGGGAAGTCGTCGCCGAGCACGCTCGGGAACTGCGCCGGCGTCAGCAGCACCGCGGTCAGCACATAGAGCGCGTCCTCGTCGACGGCATCGTCCGTCCCGGCCACAGCACCCTCCCCATCCGATCGTTCGTCGGCGCACCTTAACCAGTGGGTAACCCGGACGTCGAGAGTTCACGGCACGAAAATGGTTCGGCCTGTTCCGCACCGGGGTCCCAGCATCGCCCCATGGCCGGATCCACGTCCCACTTCATCTGCCTGCCCTGCCGGACTTCCTTCAAGAAGGCACCCGACTACCTCAGGGCCCGCACCGATCTCGGTGCGGCGGCCCGTTGGTGAACGCGGGCTCCGCTCTCGCCGTGCCGCGGCGCCGGGACGCAGCAGGCCGGCGTGCGCTGTCGGCCGTGCTCGGCGTGGGCCCGCGCTTCCTGCAGAGCTGCTCTGCGGCCCCGGCTACCGGCCGCGGACCCTGCGCGAGGTCAAGGAACGGCTCGCCCATGCCGAGCGCACGGGGCTGAGCCCGGCCGAGGCCCTCGCCCGCTACGACCTGTCCGGTTCCGATGTCAGGCGGCGGGCAGGCCGAGGAGACTACGCGCCACGGTCTGCGGAGACTCGTCCCGCTCGCGGGCGAGGGCGATGACCGCGCGGCAGGCCAGTTCGCTGACGCCGAAGGAGAGCGCCTCCGGGGACACCCAGGTCACCGCCTCGTCGATCTGCTCCTGATCGTCGTCCGCGCACCCGGACACATAGACTGCCGCGGCCTCGAATATGTTGTGCTGCCGCACCGGAGGTCGTGCGACCGGTGCTTCGTCCGGGCGGTACGCGAGGAACTTGCGGAGCCTGCGGAGTCTGCTGAACACCCGGACCACCTTCCTCCAGGGCGGCGGCTGCCGCCGATCTTTCAAGTCTTGCATCCCTGCGCGAAGTTGGACCTGCGGCGACCGAAAGGGGAACGGCGTGTGCTGCGTGCCCGGCGTCAGCTTCCCTGGGTAAGGGAGCGGATCGTGGTCCGCAACCACTTCAGCTCCGCCTCACTGGTGGCGCGGGCGATCGTGAGTATGCCGCGGCGGAAGGGATCGTCCAACTCCTCCGCACGCAGGGGACGTTCACCATCGTAGAAGAAGCTGGCCGGCTCCTCCAGAAACTCCAGCCGCCGCCGCAGTACCGTCGCCTGCGCCTCGCTGTCCTCAAGATGCCGCAGGAATGCGAGCAGGGTGAACCACCGGTTCTCGTCGGTGATTTCGCCCTGCGCGGGCTCTGCGAGCCGGCGCCGCAGCTCACGCCGCCCGTCGGCGGTGAGGCTCAGGACATGGCGGGGCGCGGCAACCGATCCGGGCTGGGTCTCGCGCGCGAGCAGACCTGACTTCTCGAGCCGTTTGATCGCGGGATACAGCGTGCTCTCGGCGACCGGCCGCACATGCCCGGTCAGTGCGGTGATGCGTTTGCGCAGTTCGTAGCCGTGGAGCGGGGCGTCACAGAGAAAACCGAGGATGGCGAGCTCGAGCATGCCTGCATTCTGCCGCAAGAGCGGTGTACATCGATAGCGCAATACATCGACACCGAGGTATGCTGCCACGCGGAACAGACGGAAGAGCACGGCATCGACGAGCAGGGGAGATCGACAGTGCGACAGGCCCGATTCGACGCGCAGGGCAGCCTCATTCGCTGGACGGAGGCGGCGGGCGAGGGCCCGTCGAGGGTATTTGTGCACGGGCTCGGCGCGGCTTCGTCGGCGTACTACACGCATATCGCCGCCCACCCGGCACTGGCCGGCCGCCGCTCGCTCTTCGTCGATCTGCCCGGACACGGCCTCAGCGATCGGCCCGCGGACTTCGGCTACACGCTGGAGGACCACGCGGCCGCGCTCGCCGCCGCACTCGACGCGGCCGGTGTGCGCGGCGCGGAGCTCGTCGGGCACAGCATGGGCGGTGCCGTCGCCATCGTGCTCGCGTACCGTCGCCCGGATCTGGTGGCACGGCTGGTGGTCACGGAGGGCAACCTCGACCCGAACCCGCCGGTGACGGCGGGCAGCAGCGGAATCGCCACATACGGCGAGGAGGAGTTCGTCCACGGCGGCGGCTTCGCGCGCGTACTCGAGCGCGTCGGTCCTGTCTGGTCGGCGACCATGCGCCTGGCGGACCCGCTCGGCCTGTACCGCAGTGCGGCAGGACTGATGAGCGGTACGCGCCCCACGATGCGCCGGATGCTCATGGAGCTGCCGGTGGACCGCACATACCTGCAGGGCGCGCGCAGCGGTGAACTCCCTGGTCACGAAGAGCTGGTGGCCTGTGGAGTACGAGTGCTGACCGTCCCGGACGCCGGTCACAACGTCATGTTCGACAATCCGGCGGCGTTCGTACGAGCGGTAGCCGACGGCTCAGTCCTGACGGCTCAGTCCTGACGGTTCAGCTCTGACGGCTCAGTCCTGACGGACCGCCAGGGCCAGGAAGCGGGCATCCTCGTCCACGTACGAGGTCATCCGCCAGCCCGAACCGGCCAGCAGCGGGTGGAGACTGGGCTCGGCGCGCAGATCACCCTCGGTGATCTGCCGGCCCTGGCGGGCAGCGAGGGCCGCCCTGCCGATGGGGTGGAACAGTGCGAGCCTGCCGCCCGGTCGCACGACCCGCGCCAACTCCCGCAGATTCACGTCCGGTTGTGGAAGATGGGCGATGAGGCCCGCGGCAAACACGGCGTCGAGCGACTCGTCGCGCAGCGGCAGCCGGGCCACATCGGCGAGCAGCAGCAGTCCGCTGCTCCGGTGCCCCGCGCGTACCGCTGCCTCCAGCATCGCGGGTGTCAGATCGGCCCCGAGCACTGTGCCCTGCGCTCCCACGGCGGACCGCAGGGGAGCCAGGGCGCGGCCGGTGCCGCAGCCTGCGTCGAGCACGGCGTCGCCGGGACGCAGCCCCAGCTCGGCGACGGCGGCGGTGTAAGCCGGACCGTCGTCGGGGAAGCGCGCGTCCCAGTCGGCGGCGCGGGCGCTGAAGAACTCCTGCACATGTGTGTGGTCGTCGGCCATGAGGACATGATCCCTCAGCGCTTGGGCGACCGGCGGTGCACATGTTCGAGCGCGGCACGATCGTTCAGAAACATCTCTCAGTCATATTCCATCAGCTTTCGAAATGCGCCCCCAGCGCGCGCCCCCTCCGGGTCTAGCGTCCATGAGCCATGGGACACCTGGACCACGCCGCATTCGGTTTGCTGACCCCCGTGCTGTCGTACGCGATGGCCGTCATCGGCGCCGCCCTCGGGCTGCGCTGCACCGTACGCGCGCTCGGCACGAGCGGCCGCTCCCGCCGCAACTGGCTCATCACAGCCGCGTCCGCGATCGGCACCGGCATCTGGACGATGCACTTCGTCGCGATGCTCGGTTTCGCCGTCACCGGCACCGACATCCACTACAACGTGCCGCTGACCATCCTCAGCCTGCTCGTCGCCATGCTCGTCGTCGGCGCCGGCGTCTTCTGCGTCGGGTTCGGGCGTGACCGCGTCACAGCACTGCTGATCGGCGGGCTCACCACAGGGCTCGGCGTGGCCAGCATGCACTACCTGGGCATGGCCGCCCTGCGGCTGCACGGTTCGGTCCACTACGACCCGCTGCTCGTCGCGCTCTCCGTCGTCTTCGCCGTGGTCGCCGCGACCGCGGCCCTGTGGGCGGCGCTCAACATCAAGTCACCGGTCGCGGTCGCCGTCGCCTCGCTCGTCATGGGAGCGGCGGTCAGCAGCATGCACTACACCGGAATGCTCGCGGTCAGTGTGCGGGTCGCCCCTTCCGGTGGCGAACTGCCCGGGGCCGCGGCGATGCAGTTCATCTTCCCCCTCGCCGTCGGCCTCGGGTCGTACCTCTTCGTCACCGCCGCCTTCGTCGCGCTTTCCCCGACAGCACGCGAGCACGCCGCCTATACCTCGGCCGGGCGGCCGATCACATCCGACCCCGCCACCGACCCCGCATCCGCCCCTGCCCCTGCGGCCGAACCCTCAAGCACCAACGGTCCCCCGAGCACCACCACGACCGCCACCGCCTAGCCGGCCCGGCTGCCGCCGCACCCCCAGCCCCGTACCCGGAACGAGGAGGCCATGCGCACACCCCGCAGGACTTCGGGCGCCGACACCAACACGCCCCCGCCCCCACTGCCGCCCGCATCCGCGGCGGCAGCCCGCGGACGACGCGCACATGCCGGGCCGCCCGCCGTCGAACACACCGGACAGGTGCTACGGAACGACGCACCCCAGCCCCCGGCCGACACCGGAGGTCGATGGCTGCTGCGCCCCGGAACGGTACGCGCGAAGATCATCTCTCTGCTGATGGTGCCCGTCGTCTCGCTGCTCGCGCTCTGGGGATTCGCCACCGTCACCACCGCCCAGGACGTGTCGCGACTGCGCCAGCTGCAGCGCGTCGACACCCAGGTCCGCGAACCTGTCGCCGCCGCTGTCGCGGCTCTGCAAGCCGAACGGCGCGCAGCGGTACGCCAGGTGGCGGCACCGTCCGACGAGCGTGCGGCCGCACTCCAGCAGGAGGCCCGGCGCACCGACGACGCCTTGAAGGGGCTGTTCCTCGACAGCGAGCACACGGTCGCCGCCGGCGGCGACATGCCGGCCGCCGTCGCGGGACGCCTCGACCAATTCGTCACCCGCGCCGAGAAACTGCGCACCCTGCGCACCGCCGTCCTCGACCGCAAGGCCACCTGGAACGCGACCTACGAGCAGTACACCGCCGCCGTCACCGCCGCGTTCAGCGTCTCCGGCGCACTCACCGGCATCCAGGACACCGGGCCCGGCTCCGACGCCCGCGTCCTCCTGGAGTTCGCCCGGGCCGGCGAGATGTTCGCCCGGGAGGACGCTCTGCTCACGTCCGCGCACCTCACCAAGTCCCTCGGTGTGGAGCGTCAGCGGCTGTTCACCGGAGCCGTCTGGACCCGCCGGAGCCTTGCCGAATCGGCCGTCACCGATCTACGCGGCCCCGAGCGCGCCGCCTGGCGGGAACTCACTCAGCAGAGCCCCTACCGGCAGCTTCAGGCGGCCGAGGACAAGGTGCTCGCCGCGCCCGCAGGCCACAAGGCTGCGCAGATCATCCCGGCCGAAGCCTGGGACAAGGCCCACGCGGCCGTCGGTGACGGGCTGCGCGCCATCGAGACGGACGCCCGCCGCGCGGCAGCAGACCGGTCCGACCCGGTGGCGAACGGCATCCTCACCCCGGCCGGAGCTGCCGTGCTCCTCGGACTCGCCGCCGTCGTCGCCTCCTTGGTCATCTCCGTACGCATCGGCCGTGCCCTCGTCGTAGAACTGATCAGCCTGCGTAACACCGCACTTGAGATCGCCCGGCACAAGCTGCCCCATGCCATGCGCCGCCTGCGCACCGGCGAAGAGATCGACATCCAGGCCGAAGCCCCGCCGGGACGCCCCGCCGAGGACGAGATCGGCCAGGTCGGCGAGGCACTCGGAACCGTCCATCGGGCCGCGCTGAGCGCCGCCGTCGAACGCGCCGAACTCGCCGGCAGCATCTCAGGAGTCTTCGTCAACCTCGCGCGCCGCAGCCAGATCCTGGTCCACCGCCAGCTCACCCTGCTCGACACCATGGAGCGCCGCGCCGACGATCCGAACGAACTCGGCGACCTCTTCCGCCTCGACCATCTCACCACCCGTATGCGGCGGCACGCCGAAAGCCTGATCATCCTGTCCGGGGCGGCGCCGGGGCGAGCCTGGCGCACGCCCGTCCCGCTGACCAGCGTCGTACGGGCCGCCGTCTCAGAAATCGAGGACTACGCGCGCGTGGAGGTGCGGCAACTGCCCGAGACCTCCATTGCCGGAACCGCCGTCGCCGACGTCACCCATCTGCTGGCGGAACTCGTCGAGAACGCCGCACAGTTCTCCCCGCCGCACACCAAGGTGCGCATCAGCGGTGAGCCCGTCGGCAACGGCTACGCCCTCGAGATCGAGGACCGCGGCCTGGGCATGGGCAAGGACGTTCTCGCCGAAGCCAACCGCAGACTGGCGGAGTCCGAAGCACTCGACCTCTTCGACAGTGATCGGCTCGGCCTCTTCGTCGTCAGCCGGCTCGCCTTCCGCCGCGAGATCAAGGTCCAGCTGCGCACCTCGCCGTACGGCGGCACCACCGCGGTGGTGCCGCTGCCGACCTCGCTGCTGCAGAGCGCCCTCTCGGCCCCGCCGGGCACCCGCGGCGACCCGGGCCCCGGCGACGGCAAACCCGCGGCCGCGCCGACCGAGCCCGCCCCGCGCACCAACGGCACACCCGTACCGGCCCCGGCGCCACGACCGGTGCTCGAAGCGCAGACCGTGACCCCCGTCCCGCCCGGCGTCACCGCGCTGCGCCTGCGCGGCGCCCCGCCGCAGACCGCGGACGGCGAACTGCCGCGCCGGGTCAGGCAGGCGCACCTCGTCCCGCAACTGCGCGAGGAGCCCATGGCCGAGGAGCCGGTTGATCTCGCGGGCGTCGACGACAGCCCGGAACGCACCCCCGAACAGGTACGGGACCGCATGACGGCGTACCGCAACGGCTGGACCCGGGGCGGCGGCGCCGCCCCCGGCACGGCCGCCCCCGGCAGTGAAGGAGACGAAGCATGACCGAGCACGAGTCAGCCGCAGCCCGCCACACTTTCGGCGACCTCGACTGGCTGCTGGACGACCTCGTACTGCGGGTCGGCGAAGTCCGCCACGCGGTCGTGCTGTCCAACGACGGCCTGCCGGTCGGCGCATCGACGGCGCTGACCCGCGAGGATGCCGAGCACCTGGCAGCCGTCGCCTCCGGATTCCACAGCCTGGCCAAGGGCGCGGGGCGACATTTTCACGCCGGCGGCGTACGCCAGACGATGGTCGAGATGGACGACGGCTTCCTCTTCGTGGCGGCCGCGGGAGACGGCTCCTGCCTCGCCGTGCTCACCTCTGTCGTCGCCGATATCGGCCTGATCGCCTATGAGATGGCCCGCCTCGTCAAACGCGTCGGCGAGCATCTGCGCACCCCGCCGCGCATCACCGCGATGTGATGGCGTGAACGACGTGACCGACATGGCTGATATGTGCGGCAGCCAGTGGTACGACGCCGACGCAGGCCCGCTCGTCCGCCCGTACGCGATGACCGGCGGGCGGACCAAGCCGGGTCCCAGCAACGTACGGTTCGACCTGATCGCCCTCGTCGACATCGCCGCCGATGCACCCGGCCCGGCGGAGGAGTCCCTCCTCGGGCCCGAACACCGCGCGCTGCTCACCCTCTGCCGCTGCGAGACGCAGTCCGTCGCGGAACTCGCTGCCGACGCGGACCTCCCGGTCGGTGTCGTACGCGTTCTCCTCGGTGATCTGCTCGAAGCGGGCTATATCAGGGTCAGCCGTCCCGTGCCGCCGACGCAGCTGCCCGACGAGAAGATCCTCAGGGAGGTGATCGCGGGCCTGCGGGCTCTCTAGCCGCCGAAGCCGCTGACCCCATGAAGCCGATCCCGCCTCGAGCCGCTCAAGACCTCGTGCTCAGCTGCCAGTCGGCCCTGGTCAGCTCGTACTCGACATCGCCGAGCTCGGAGCCTTCGATGATGTCGGGCCACTTCTCGAAGAAGGTCCGGACGTAGGTGAGACCCGCCTTCTCCATCACGCGTCGCGAACGGGCGTTGGCCGTCATCGTGTTCGCGACCACCCGCTCCACGCCGAGTTCGGAGAAGCCCTTATGGATCAGCGCGCGCGAGCCTTCCGTCGCATGGCCGCGGCCCCATGCGGCCCGGCCGAGCCGGTAGCCCAGTTCGACCACCGCACTGCTGTGGTCGTCCAGCGGCCGGAAGACGAACCAGCCCAGAAACTCCTTCGTGGTCCGCTCCTCGGCCGCCCAGAACGCGCGGTTGTCGATACACGGATAGTGACGGAGAAAGCGGGGCAGGGACTCGGCACGGACCGCTTCCCGCGTCGTCGGCCGGCCTCCGTTGATGAAACGCATGACCTCGGGATCGTTGTCGAGGTCGAGCAGATGGTCCACATCGGCCTCGCTGAACGGGCGAAGCGCCAGACGATCGGTCACCAGGAATGTGGGCATGACCCGATCCTCAACACCGGCGCTCGCGCCCGCCAGCGAATATCCACCCGGGCCCCGCCGGGACAGGATCGAATTGCGCGCTGGTTCGGGCATCGAGTGGACCCGTATCAGTCACAACGCTCTAATAGCGATCCCTTCCCTCGGGGCGGGGCCGCGCTTGCCATGCTGTCTGCGTACTGGCATGGACCAACGCCGAGAATCAGCTGACCGAGACCTCAAAGACCGTTCTGACCTGCGCGTTTCATAGGCGGGCCGGATATCTTGGGCTCACTCTTGAGAGAAATGACATGGCTTCCGAGAGCTCTGAAAATACTGGCGGGGAGACGACCGACCTCGCGCTGAAAATACTCGTCGCCGGTGGCTTCGGCGTAGGCAAGACCACTCTGGTCGGCTCGGTCAGTGAGATACGGCCTCTGCGTACGGAGGAACAGCTGAGCCAGGCGGGCAGCACGGTCGACGACACCGGGGGAGTCGACAAGAAGACGACCACGACCGTCGCCATGGATTTTGGACGCATCACCATTCGCTCGGGTCTGTCCCTCTACCTGTTCGGGACTCCGGGGCAGGACCGTTTCTGGTTCCTGTGGGACGAGCTTTCCCAGGGAGCACTGGGAGCAGTCGTCCTCGCCGACACCCGGCGCCTCGTGGACTGCTTCCCCGCAGTCGATTACTTCGAACACCGCCGGATTCCCTTCGTCGTCGCGGTCAACTGCTTCGCCGGCGCACGCACGTACGGCGCGCACGAAGTCTCACGCGCTCTCGACCTGGAACGAGGGACTCCCGTCGTGCTGTGCGATGCACGCGACCGGGACTCGGGAAAGGAGGTGCTCGTACGACTCGTCGAGTACGCAGGGCGGATGCATACGGCCCGGCTGCTGGATTCGGTCGGCTAGCCCGCACCTTGCCGTGCCGCCCCTCGTACGAAAGGCTTACGGACAACAACGGGGACACGGGGAACGTATGAGCGGGGAGGACCAACATGGTGTTGGACAAGGGACTTGACTGGCTTCTGGACGACCTGACCAACAGGATCGAACACATACGGCACGCACTCGTGCTGTCCAACGACGGCCTGGTGACGGGGGCCAGCACGGGTCTGGCGCGGGAAGACGCGGAACACCTCGCCGCGGTCTCCTCCGGTCTGCACTCCCTCGCCCGGGGTTCCGGACGCCACTTCCGGGCCGGCAAGGCACGCCAGACCATGGTCGAGTTCGACGAAGCGCTGCTCTTCGTCACCGCGGCGGGCGACGGAAGTTGCCTGTGTGTACTCAGCTCCGCCGACGCCGACGTCGGCCTGGTCGCGTACGAGATGACGCTGATGGTCAACCGGGTCGGCGAGCATCTGGGCGTTGCCGCCAGGCAGCCAGGTGGCGACCCTCGCTGACCTGCAGGAACTTAGCTCGACAGCGCCCGGTCCGCAGTTATCCACAGGCCGGGCGGAATGTGCTTGGTTCGGGCTACGGTCGTCACCGAGAGTATTCACACCTCACGGGGGAGACCGTCATGACGGTGAAGCAAGCAGCAACGCGCAGTCTGGCGCTGGGCCGGGCCTCTCAGGAACTGGATCTCAAGCGGGGCGAGTTCGATCTCGCTGTCCAGCTCGGGCACATTCGCACCACAGTCGGCGAGAGCGGCGGCCCGCCGAGGGTCGAGCAGCAGGAGATCGACCGGCTGCGCGGGAAGGAAGGATTCCCGGGCACACTGCGGGAGCGGGTGCGGACCGTCGGCACGGTGGAAGGCGCACGGCTCATCTCCATCAGCCCGGCGCGCTTCGCCCGGCTCGCCCGCACAGGCCACTTCGCCCCGGTCCGGTTCTATCTGAACCGCTATCGCGCGGTCGTCTGGCTCTATCTGGCCGAAGAGGTCTGCCAGTTCGCCCTCGCCCATCCCGGCCTCCTCGGCGGCAGAACCCCGCAGGCGCTTCGAGCCGTACTGGAGGCGGGTGAGGACCGGCGCGCACGCAACTGGCGGGGGCGGAGTCTTGGGCTGCTGCTGCGCAGGACCGCGAATCCGTGGGAGCGCGCGGCGGCGATCGCCTCCGTGCTCGACCCGGTCGCGGTGTCCGAGGTGGCGACCGATCCGTACGAACGCTCACATCTGCGCGTGCTCCGGCCCGAACTCGTCCCCGGGCGCCCGGAGTCGCCCGCCGGGCGCGAAGTAGTGGAGCGGCTGCTCCTGGCGGACCATCCGGATGAGATTCTCTGGCATCGGGTGAACCTGGCCGAGGCGCTGCGGGAGGCGCGAGAGCTCCGCCCCGCGCCACGCCCTGTCCCCAAGGTCGAGCCCCGGACGGTCTCCGGGACCGTCCCGAGGGGCGCGCGACTACTGCCGGTGCGCCGGAATCCGCACCGTGGCGGTCTGTTGACCCGCCTGCGGTTCAGGAAGGCGAGCACCGTGGCCTGACGGCGACAGAGAGTCCGGTTCGGGAGCGCCGCACAACAAGAGCCCGTCCACGCCGGGTGCTTCGCACTGCCCGAGGCTTCATACTGCCTCTACCCCCGAAGCCCCGCGGGAGCCGAAGGACACGGACGGGGCCGCCCTCGCCGCACGTGCGGCGTACGCTGATGTGGCCGCCTGACGAGGGAGGTCTAGGGATGCGGGCTGTGTCTTGAAGATCCTTGTGGTGGACGACCGCGAGGACAACCTCTTCGCGATAGAGAGCCTGTTACGCCCTGTGGGGCGTCCGGTGGTACGGGCACACAGTGGGGACGAAGCGCTGAAGAACGTCCTGCGCGGCGGCATCGCAGTGGTCATCCTCGACGTCGTCATGCCGCGGATGGACGGCCTGGAAGTGCTCTCCTATCTCAAACGACTGGATCACACCAGGAATCTGCCCGTCGTGCTGATGACCGGACTGGGCAGGGACGATGAACTGGCCGCCCGTGCCTACAACCTCGGCGTCGCCGACTTCCTGGTCAAGCCCGTCGATCCATGGGTGGTGCGTACGAAGGTCAGGGCACTCGCCGATCTGTACACCGAGAACCAGAAGCTGCGTGAGCAGCTCAAAACCCTGGCCGAGCACAGGAGCGGAACGTCCAGGGCTCACCTTCCCGACCTCCTCGACGCGCGCGTTGCACGTCAGCCGGGCGGCACGGCGGACCATGCCCGGAGCGCCCGCGGAATCGACTGACGCACGTCGCACCGAGGCACTGCACCGGCGCGGTCCGCCCGAGGACACCATCCGCAAGATCCTCGGCGCCAATGTGCTCGCCCCGTTCCGCAAGGAGCTCGGTTTCGCCCCGCCCGAATGCACCTGGCGGGGCCTCTCGCGGGATGCCCGATGGCAGCACCCGGATGTGCGAGAGGCCCCGCCGGATCAGCGGCGATCCGCCGTGCCGCGGCCCCCGATCAGCACTCCGCGGAAACCGGCAGAACGCCACGCTCGTCGCCCGGCAGCCCCAGGGCCGCCCGGACGGATGCCGCCCCGGTCTTCAGCAGCCCGGCAGCGACTGCGCCAACGGCGACCGAAGCCACCGCCGTGGTCCTCTTCACCAAGTTGTTCCTGTCCCTCCGTTGGTGAACGAGCTTGAGCATCGCGAGCCGCAGGTCCGTTCGCAATCATTTCGATACACGTGGAAGCGTGCCGCCGGATTCCTGGGGCCAGGCCAAGGCCAGGGGCCAGAGGTCAGGACCAGGCGGGGAGCAGATCCCCCGCGCGAGTAACCGCGGCCGGTGCGGCTGAGCAGCACGTGCCGGCCCCCCGATGAGGTGCGACCGAGACCCGGAGCTGATCCAATGGGCGGAGCCGGAGTTCCGGGAAGCCTTGCACTGTGCGGTCCCCGTTCGCCGTACACCGTGTTGCTCTGACCCGGCCGACCTGCATGAAGCTCTGCTGTTGGCCCGCTTAAGAAATCCTCGATGGACTCTGCAGTCACAGCTGGGCACATTGGTGCAGGTCCACTGACCGGTGCCGTCGGCACTGTCTCCGGTCAGCCCCACCACGATGCCTGGAGCCGCCCCGATGAAGGCACTTGTCAAGCAGCATGCAGAGCCCGGGCTGTGGCTCATGGACGTGCCGGAGCCGGAGACCGGCGCAGGCGATGTTCTGATCAAGGTGCTGCGCACCGGGATCTGCGGCACCGATCTGCACATCAGGTCCTGGGACGGCTGGGCCCAGCAGGCCGTCACCACGCCCCGCGTCCTCGGCCACGAGTTCGTGGGCGAAGTCGCCCGTGTCGGCGCGGACGTCGAGGACATCGCGGTCGGCGACGTGGTGAGCGGCGAGGGGCATCTGGTGTGCGGCAAGTGCCGCAACTGTCTCGCCGGCCGCCGCCATCTGTGCCGTAGCACCATCGGCCTCGGCGTCGGCCGCGACGGCGCCTTCGCCGAGTACGTCGCGCTGCCCGCCTCCAATGTGTGGGTGCACCGGACCAAGGTCGACCTGGACATCGCTGCGATCTTCGACCCGTTCGGGAACGCCGTGCACACCGCGCTCTCCTTCCCGCTGGTCGGCGAGGACGTACTGATCACCGGCGCGGGACCGATCGGGATCATGGCCGCCGCCGTCGCCCGCCATGCCGGCGCGCGCAATGTCGTGATCACCGATGTGAGCGAGTCCCGGCTCCAGCTGGCCCGCAAGGCCGGTGCCACCCTCGCGCTGAACGTCGCCCAGAGCGATATCGCCGAGGCACAGCGGCAGCTCGGACTCAAGGAGGGCTTCGACATCGGCCTGGAGATGTCCGGCCGCCCGGAAGCCATGCGGGACATGGTCGACAACATGACCCACGGCGGACGTATCGCCATGCTGGGCCTGCCCGCGCAGGAGTTCGCCGTCGACTGGTCGAAGATCGTCACCTCGATGATCACGATCAAGGGGATCTACGGCCGTGAGATGTTCGAGACCTGGTATGCGATGACCGTGCTGCTCGAGAGCGGACTCGACCTCAGCCCGGTGATCACCGGCAGTTACGGCTACCAGGACTTCGATGCAGCCTTCGACGAGGCTGCCACCGCCCGCAGCGGCAAGATCATCCTCGACTGGACCGTCTGAGCCTCTCGTCCGAGCTTTTTCGTAAGGAGCCCCACCATGTACGCGTCCGTCCGCGACGATCTCCGTACCACCCTCGACGAGATCCGCGCCGCCGGTCTCTACAAGCCCGAGCGCGTCATCGGCACGCCGCAGAGCGCCTCCGTGTCCGTCGCTTCCGGTGACGTACTCAACTTCTGTGCCAACAACTACCTCGGCCTCGCCGACCACCCCGAGGTCGTCGCCGCCGCCAAGGAAGCGCTGGACCGCTGGGGCTACGGCATGGCCTCCGTCCGCTTCATCTGCGGCACCCAGGACGTCCACAAGGAGCTCGAGGCGCGCCTGTCGGCGTTCCTCGGCCAGGAGGACACGATCCTCTACTCCTCCTGCTTCGACGCCAACGGCGGTGTCTTCGAGACCGTCCTCGGCCCCGAGGACGCGGTGATCTCCGACGCCCTCAACCACGCCAGCATCATCGACGGCATCCGGCTGTCCAAGGCCCGCCGCCACCGCTACGCCAACCGAGACCTCGCCGACCTGGAGCAGCAGCTCAAGCAGACTCAGGACGCCCGCCGCCGCCTCATCGTCACCGACGGCGTCTTCTCCATGGACGGCTATGTGGCTCCGCTCGCCGAGATCTGCGACCTCGCCGACCGCTACGACGCCATGGTCATGGTCGACGACTCGCACGCCGTCGGCTTCGTCGGCCCCGGTGGCCGCGGCACCCCCGAGCTGCACGGCGTCATGGACCGCGTCGACATCATCACCGGCACCCTCGGCAAGGCGCTCGGCGGCGCCTCCGGCGGCTATGTCGCCGCCCGCGCCGAGATCGTCGCCCTGCTGCGCCAGCGTTCCCGCCCGTACCTCTTCTCCAACTCCCTCGCCCCGGTGATCGCCGCCGCCTCCCTCAAGGTCCTCGACCTGCTGGAGTCCGCCGGCGACCTGCGCGAGCGGCTGAACGCGAACACCGCCCTCTTCCGTACGAAGATGACCGAGGCGGGTTTCGACATCCTGCCCGGCGACCACGCCATCGCCCCCGTCATGATCGGCGACGCCGCAGAGGCCGGCCGGATGGCCGAACTCCTGCTGGAGCGCGGCGTGTACGTCATCGGCTTCTCGTACCCCGTCGTCCCGATGGGCCAGGCCCGGATCCGGGTCCAGCTCTCCGCCGCGCACTCCACCGAGGACGTGGAGCGGGCCGTCGCCGCCTTCATCGACGCACGCCAGGCGCTGAAGGACTGACCGAGGCTGGCAAAATGGCTGGGTGATCGACCCCCGGCGGCTGCGTATCCTGCGGGCCGTGGCGGACCACCGAACGGTGACCGCCGCGGCTTCCGCGCTGTACCTCACCCCCTCGGCCGTCTCCCAGCAGCTCAACGCGCTCGAGCAGGAGACCGGCCATGCCCTGCTGATCCGCAGCGGCAAGGGCGTACGGCTGACGGCCGCGGGAGAGATCCTGCTGGCCCACACCCATGCCGTGCTCGCGCAGCTGGAGCGGGCCGAGGCGGAGCTCGCGGCCTACGCGGGCGGTGCGGCCGGTGAGGTCACCGTCGCCGCGTTCGCCACGGGCATCGCCGAGGTCGTCGCCCCGGCCATAGGGCGCCTCGCCGCGGACCATCCGGACATCCGGGTACGCGTACGCGACGCCGAGGGCGACGAGAGCCTGCCGCTGGTGCTCGACGGCGAGGCGGATCTGGCCGTCGCGGTCGAGTATCGGGGCGCACCCGGCGAGGGCGATCGGCGGCTGGCCCGCGTACCGCTGTATGCGGAGCCTTTCGACGCCGTCCTGCGCGCCGACCACCCCCTCGGCGCCGGCGAGCGGGTGGCGCTCGCCGAGCTCGCCGACAGCGACTGGATCGGTCCGTACCCCGGCAATCCCTGCCACGACATGGTGCTGCTCGCCTGCGAACTCGCCGGATTCCAGCCCCGTCTGGTGCACTCCTCGGACGACTTCCGCGCCGTCGTCGCGCTGGCCGGAGCCGGCGCAGGCGTGGCGCTGGTGCCGCGCTCGGCGCTGCGCGGGATGGAGCTCAAGGACACCGTCGTACGACCGGTGGCGGGCCCGGCCGCGACCCGCCGGGTGTTCGCCGCCGTACGCCGCGGAGCGGAGCTGCACCCGCTGATCCGGCCGGTGCTGGACGCGCTGGCGAGCTCCGCGGCCGGGCTCTCCACCGGCTGAGGTCGAGCCCTCGCCCTTGCCGGACGAGGGCGCAGACGTCGGTCAGGCGGTCGTCGGCTCCATCGCCGTCTTGAGATTGCGCAACGTGGTCCGGATGTTCCGGCGCTGGAAGTCGGCGAACGTATGCCCGCGGGTCGCGGCCCTGTCGAACGCATGGGCAAGGAAGTCGGGCCAGGACCGCCGGTCGTCGGTCCAGGTCTCGGTCACCCGGGTCCCGCCGTCGACAGCCTCGAAGCGGTACTCCCAGGTGGCGATACGGCCGGGCATCACCGGCCGGCGCTTGCCTATGGCGTGCACCCGGAACGCGAACCGCTCACCCGGATCCGCCGCGGTCACCGTGCACCGCGTCGTCCAGCGAAGGGCTCCTCGCTTGTTGTAACCGTCGAAGACCATACCCACGTACGCCTGCTCACGGCCGTCGCGCACTGCCGCGCCGCGGTTTTCGGGACTCCAGCGGCCCATCAGCGCAGGGTTGCTGACCTGGGCGTAGATCGTCGACGGGTCGGCGTCGATGACGATGCTGTCCGAAACGGTGAAAGTGCGTGCCATGGGTACGACTCCGATTCTTGGGCGCGCGAGGTTGTCGCGCGGTCACCAGTGATCATCCACGGGGCGGTGCGGCGTCGGCCAGGATGGAAGCCTCCACCGCGTCGTAGTCGTACTCCGGCAGGCCGCCGACCCTCGTTCTGTTGCGGGTGAGCACAGTGCCGAGCCAGCCGGCGAGGAATCCGACCGGGATGGAGACGAGGCCCGTGGTGGTGTACGGGAACCAGGTGAAGTCGTCGTCCGGGAAGATGGCTTGGGGGGACCCGGAGACGAGCGTGGTGCCGGTGATGAGAATCAGGACGCTCAGCGCGCCGCCGATGAGGGTGCTCAGCAGCCCGGTGCGGTTGTACTGCCGCCAGAAGAGGCTGTAGACGAGGACGGGTGCGATCGCCGAGGCGCCGATGCAGAAGGAAAGGGTGACCATCGCCTGCAGATTCACGTGCCGGGAACCGGCCGCGAGGAAGATCGCGGCAAGACCGACTGCCGCGGCTGTCGTGCGGGCGATCGTCATCTCGGTGCTGTCGCGCAGCACCTGCTTGCCTCGCAGACCGTGTGTGATGAGGTCGTGGGCCAGCGTGTTGGCGCAGGCGAGCGTGATGCCGGCGACGGAGGCCAGCAGCGTCAGGAAGATCGCGGTGGCCATCGCGGTGAACAGCAGCGTCTCGAAGGTGGACACCTCGGTGCCCATGATCGCCTGACTGACCAGCAGGATCGAGGTCTTTCCCTGCGGATCGGCGGCCGTGATCTGCTGGCGGCCGACGATCGCGGCGGCTCCGAAGCCGATCACGGCGCTGAGCACACACATGATGACCACGGTGGAGACGGCCCAGGACATGGAGCGCCGCACGGCGGGTGCGCTGCGGGAGCTGAACATACGCATCGTGATGTGCGGCAGGCACGCCGCGCCGAGCACGACGGTCAGCTGGGCACTGATCATGTCGAGTCCGTCGCCGCCGAACTGGAGCGCCGGTGTGAGATAGGCATCGCCCGCACCGCTTCCGCGTGCCGCGGCGTCCAGCAGCGAGGGGATGCTGAAGTCGAAGCGGTGCAGGATGAGCGAGGCGATCGCGACGGCCGCGGCGAACAGCACCACGGTCTTGACGATCTGGATGAAGGCGGTGCCCTTCATACCGCCGATGGCCGCGTAGATGATCATCAGCAGGCCGAGAATCACGATGGAGACGGTCTTGAATCCGGCAGAGTCCATGCCGAGGACGAAGGCCAGCAGATCGCCGGCACCCGCCAGCTGGAAGATCAGCAAGGGGAAGAGTGCGGTGAGCGTGACGAGGCATGCGGTGATGCGGACGGCGGGACTCGGGGCGCGGCGGGTGAGTACGTCGCCCATGGTGAACCGGCCCGCGTTACGCAGGGGCTCGGCCAGCAGGAACATCAGCAGCACCAGGGAGAGCGCGGTGCTGAGGGCGAGGACAAGTCCGTCCTGGCCGACCAGCGAGATGACGCCGATGGTGCCCAGCACGCTCGCGGCGGAGATGTAGTCGCCGGCGATGGCGAGTCCGCTCTGCATGGGGGTCAGGGAGCGGAAGCCGGTGTAGAACTCGTCCAGGTCTTCGCGGTCGGGCCCGGTCATCACGCACAGCAGGAGGGTCACTGTGGTCACCGCGATGAACGCGACGAAGGACATGGTCTGGGCCTCGGAGCCGAATCCGCTCATCGGCGTGCTCCCTCGGTGGTCGGGTCGGCCTGGAGACGTACGGCTTCGGCGAGCGGGTCGACCCGGCGGCGCGCGGACTTCTCGTACGCGGCGACGGCTATGAGGGTCACCGGCAGCTGGATCAGGCCGAGCATGAGGGCGATGGTGAGACCACCGGTGATCTTGGTGGTCATCAGCCCCGGCAGATATGCGGAGAGCAGGAGGAACAGCACGAAGTACCCGAGGGCGGTCAGGCTCGCCACACGGCGCAGGCGCTGGTACGCGGCGCTCAGCGCGCGTATCTCGCGGCGGGGATCGGCCGGCGGCACGGGGGGCGGGGGCGGCGCCTGCCAGGAGTGGTGGGGTTGTCCTGGCTGCTCGGGATATGAGGGCGGCGGAGGGTAGTACGACATCGCGGTGTGCCTTCGCGGACGGCTGGGCAGGGCAGGGCAGGGCAGGGCATGGCGGGAGCGGGCGGCTACGTTACCGACGGGTAGCGGCTGCCGGAGCATTGTTGCATGGACTGTCCGGTCGGTCAGTTGCATCAACCGCTACGGCCCTTACCCCGTGGTGCGGCTTGCCGGGCCGGGAGCCCGGCGCCGCACCACTACGCCGCGGCTTGCCGGCTGAGCGACGTCTCCCTCGTCACCTCTGCCGATGGCACAGGCGTCCGCTTCCGCCACCGGGTCAGGCCGACGCCCACAAGCACCACGGCCATTCCCGCGACGACCCGGACCGTGAGCTCCTCGCTCAGCACGATCGCGCCCAGCGCCATCGAGACCACCGGCAGCAGATAGCCGACCGTGGCGGCGCTGGTCGCTCCTTCGTCGGCGATGAGCCGGTAGTTGAGGGCAAAGGTGAATCCGGTGCCGAAGATCCCCAGAACGACGACAGCGGTCACGCCGACCAGGTTGATGTGCACCGACTCGAGGCCGCCGACGGGCAGAGCGAGCGTGCTCAGGCCCGTCGCGGTGAGAAGCTGCGCCGCGGAGAGCGCGATGGGGGCGGTGCCCTTGCCGGTGAGCTTGCGTCCCATGTAGGCGAACGCGACGGCGTAGCTCACCGCCGCCGCGAGGATGGCCAAGGAGCCCCAGCTCGCGAGTCCGCTCTGCTGCCACGGCGCGAAGATCAGCAGCGTGCCCGCGAATCCGAGGAGTAGCCCGCCCAGACGGACCGGGTGGGGTCCGCGTTCCGCGCCGATGGCGATGCCGATCAGCAGGGACCACAAGGGAGTTGTCGCGTTCAGAGCGCCCGCCACTCCGGAGTCGACGGTCTGCTGGCCGATGCTGAACAGGGCGAAGGGCAACGCGTTGCAGAAGAAGGCGGCCACGATGAGATGGCCCCAGGTGGCACGGTCGCGGGGGAGGCGCTGACGCGCCGAGAAGCACAGCGCGACCAGGACCAGTGCGCCCAGTGCGCAGCGGGTGAAGGTGATCTGGACGGGCGACAGGCCGTTGTTCAGGGCCAGTTTGATCCAGAGGAAGCCCGATCCCCAGAGAAGGGCGAGCACGCCCATCCGCACCAACGTTCCACGTCCGCCGCTGAACACGTTTCGTCTCCTCTTCGCTCGTCCGGTGTCCACCGTGCCTCAGTCAACGCTGTACGACTAGTGAAAAGTAATGCATGGTCCGTTAAGCTCTCCTACATGCTTGATGTGCGACGCATGCAGGTCCTGAGGGCCGTGGTGACCAGCGGTTCGGTGACCGCGGCCGCGGCGAATCTCGGCTATACGCCGTCCGCCGTCAGCCAGCAGGTGGCAGCGCTGGAGAAGCAGGCCGGAACGGCGCTGCTGGAACGGGTCGGCAGGGGCGTGCAGCCGACGGCCGCAGGCCGCCTGCTCACCGAGCACGCGGCCATCATCAGCAAGAACCTTGCCAAGGCGGAGACAGCGCTCGCGGACCTGCGGGAGGGGCGCACGGGTCGGCTGTCGATCCGCTACTTCGCCACGGCCGGCGCCACGCTGGTGGCTCCGGCGCTGGCCGGGCTCCGCCGTGAGTTTCCGGGCGTACGGGTCGACCTCAAGCTGATCGACCCCGACGACCCGCTGCCCGAGGTGAAGCAGGGCCGCGCCGACCTTGCCGTCGTGGTCCACCCCCGTGACCGGCCGCGCGACGACATCCGCCTTGTGCACCTGCTGGACGACCCCTACCGGGCCGTGCTGCCCAAGGGGCACCGCCTCGCCGCGAAACGCGTACTCGATCTGGCGGACCTCGCCGACGAGCCGTGGGTCGGCAACGAATGGCCGGTCGGCCCCTGCCTCGAGATCGTGCTCGACGCCTGCGCCGCGGCGGGCTTCACTCCCGACTTCGTGGTGGAGAGCGAGGACTACGCCACGGCACAGGGCTTCGTCGCCGCGGGCCTCGGAATCAGCCTGATGCCGCTCATCGGACTGGGAAACCGGCACCCCGGTGTCGTCGTACGCAAGGTCCGCGGCCCCGAGCCGGTCCGCGGCATCTACGCGGCAGTACGGGAGACTTCGCTTCCCCAGCCCGCGCTGCGCGGGCTGATCGATGCCCTGCGGGACGCGGCAGGGGAGTAGAGCGGTCGGCCGGCTCGGGACCGCCGCGCGCGTTCATAACCGTCGCACGGCGGCTCGCTCGCTCCTGGGCGTCGGCGCCGGATCACGCACCACCGCCCAGCCACTTCAGGCCGTCCACCAGGAACCGGTTCTGTGTCTCGCCGGCGAACGAGGAGGACAGCGTCGTCCCCGTGCCGTAGTCCATGGCGTTGTGGCCGAAGCCGGACCCGAACGGCCGTCGGATCCGGCTTCGGCCGGTGTGCTGCGGGAAGTACGGGTCAGGGGTGACTGACGAGATTGGCCACATTGGTCGAGGAGTTGGAAGGACCACCCCGGCCGTTGATGACATGGCGGATCGTTCCGGTGCCACCGAGCGAGACGGTCACCATGCTCTGGAAGCGCACATTCGGGTTGTCGGGGACCTCGAAGGCGTGCTCGGCGGTCACGCTCGGATTCGCGTTGAAGAAGCAGTAGCTTCCGAGCCCGAACGCCTGGTGGCTGGTGACCGAGTCAGCGACCTTGTACGCGGCATAGCCCTGGGTGGAGCCGTTCATCCAGGCGGCCTGGTTGGGCGGGTCGTACGGCATCTCGTTCTGGTAGAAGTACGTGCGCCCGCCGTTGCCGGTCCAGATCGTCTGGTGCTTCTGGTAGTGCTCCACGAACAGCCCGTACATGGTCACGTTGTCGCCGTTGACGACAAGTCCGGTGTCCGCCGTATTGGTGTTCCAGCCGATGCCGGTGCCGTGGTCACCGCGCCAGATCCACATATGGTCGCCAATGACGTTGTCGCTGTTGACCACCAGGCTGGTGGTCGCCTTGCCCACCGCGGCGCCGCCGATCCGGAAGAAGACGTCGTGCAGGGACGTCGGGTTGGCCGAGTGGCCGGCGGAGGAGCCGGCCGGGCCGACCTCCATCAGGGTCTGCGAGTTGGTCGCACCGGCGTCGAAGAGGATGCCCGCGACCTTGACGCCGTCGACGTCCGCGACCGTCATGGCCGTGACGCCGTTGTCCGGGACGAAGGTGGCGAGGCCGAGCCCCAGGATCACGGTGTCGGGGCGGGTCACCCGAAGAGTCTGGTTCAGATGGTAGACGCCTGGGGTGACCAGCAGGTTCTTTCCCTCGGCCAGGGCGGCGTTGATCTGTGCGGCGGTCGCGCCGGCCTTCACGACGAAGAACTGGTCCATGCCGAGTGAGGCGCCGGCGGCGTTGCCACCGGCCCATGTGGTGGCCGAGGAGTTGGCCCGCACGGACGGTACGAACACCTTGTAGGCACCGGCGTTGTCCACGTACAGGAAGGGCTTCTCGCGGACCGTCGGGCTCTGGTTCACGGTCGTGTGGGGCGGGCTGGGGAAGCTCGTGGCCGGGACGCCCTGGCTGCCGACGAAGACCATGTTCCAGTTGGCGCCGGTCCAGCTTCCCAGCTGGGAGTTGCGAGTCAGCCACTGCTGCTGCGTACCGGACCGCACCTGCCCGTCGATTTTGGTGTCGGCCATGAACCCGCCGCTGGCCCAGCCGCCGTCGTCCAGCGCGAGATTGCCGCGGACGTGCATGCGCCGGTACGGAGCCGCCTGGGACACCGCCCACCGGTCGGTGCCGCCCGTCGGGTTCACCGAGAGGTTCTCGGCACCGCGCCAGAAGTTCTGGGTGGCGTTCTGCGGCGGGAACCAGTCGGCCTCGACATGCACCGCGCCGTTGATCGTCACCGAGTCGGGCGACTGGCCGAGGCCCAGAACCTGGGTGTAGAAGCCCACGTTGACGTCATTGCTGTAGGTGCCCGGCTTGAACATGACCGCGTAGCGCTGGGAGCCGAACTGGTTGGCCTCCTGCTGCTGGAAGATCGAGTTGAGCCGGTTCTGGATGGTCGAGGACGGCATCGACGGGTCGAAGACGACCACGTTCGGACCGAGGTCGACGTCACTGGGCGCGGTGGTGACGGGCGTGACCTGGAACCGCTGGGCCGCCGTGCCGTTGCAGGTGTACTGCACGAGCTGGACGCTGTCGGCCGTCGAGGCGGAGGGGACATCCAGGCACTTGCCGCTGTTGCGGTTGACGAAGTGGTACGCGCCGCCGCCCTCGTCCACGGCCTGCCACTGCTGGTTGTCGCCGCCGCCGTACGTCCACAGATGCACCGCGGCGTTGTCGGCGGTGGACACGTCGCTCACGTCCGCCACCTGGTTGGCGTCATTGCGGTTGTTGATCCGCACAAAGCCGTCGCTGGTAGCGGTGAAACTCCACTGCTGGGCTGTGGAGTTGTTGCAGGCGTACTGCTGGACGGCGGTGCCGTTCACGGTCGCGGCCGAGCGCGCGTCCAGGCACTTGCCGCTGCCGCTGTTCACCACGATGGCCCAGCCGGACGGCAGTGCGGCGGCAGTGGCGGCCGCCCGCAGCGGGGTGGCCGCCTGGGTGGTCGGGACGGCAGCCAGCACCGAACCGGCCGAGGCCACGACGATGAAGGCGGCTACGAGGGGACGTGCGGGGCGGGCGCGGGTGAAGCTGTGGCGACCCGCTCCGGGCGTTCGCTGCGATCTGAGCACGGTTTCTCCTGTGCCGATGAGCCGGTGGGACGGCTCGGTGAGGGGTTGGGATGGAGAGGTCAGGTCTGCCGGTGTACGGGGCTGTCACTGGTGCTGATCCGCACATGGTCGACGACGAGTTGCTGGGGGAAGGCGGTGCTGCCGTCGGGGTCGCCGGGCCAGTAGCCGCCGACCGCGAGGTTGAGGATCAGGAAGAAGGGCTTGTTGAACACCCAGGTACGGCCGCCGAGATCGGCGGGCGTACGCCGCTGGTAGACCGTGCCGTCGACGGACCAGGTCACGGAGTCGGGAGCCCAGTCGACGGCGAAGGTGTGGAAGGCGTCGGCGAAGACCTGGCCGCCCGGCAGCGTGTAGGCGGCGCCGATGCCGGCGGAGCCGGAGTAACCGGGGCCGTGGAGGGTGCCGTGGACGGTGGAGGGTTCGAAGCCGACGTTCTCCATGACGTCGATCTCTCCGGAGCCGGGCCAGCCGACCTGGCCGATGTCATGGCCCAGCATCCAGAAGGCGGGCCACATGCCCTGGCCGCGTGGCACCTTCAGCCTGGTCTCGACATGTCCGTAAGCCCGGGTGAACCTGCCGGCGGTGTTCAGCCGGGCGGAGGTGTACTCACACCTGCCGTACCAGCACTGGTAGTTGCCCGGGTTCTCCCGGCGGGCGGTGATGACCAGATGGCCCTGCCCGTCGAGAGCGGCGTTGTGATTGCCGGCCGTGTAGTACTGCCGTTCGTGGTTGTTGACGTTGTCGCCGGTTTCGATCTGCCATTTGGCGGCGTCGACGGCGGAGCCCGCGGGACCGTCGAAGTCGTCGGAGAACGGCACGGCTGCGGGCACTGCGGCGGGCGTGGCGGCGACCGTCGGCGCGGGTTCACCGTTCGCCGGGCCGGTGGTGAGCGATGCGAGGGCAAGAGCCGAGGAAACAGCCGGCAACAAGCGCCGTGACAAGCGTGGGGAGTCCATGACTCTCCCTTCCGGTGCATAAAGAGGAAGGGGTCTGTCATGCATATGACAGACGAGGGCGCATAGGGGACGTGCGGATGGAATGCGCCGACCGAGGTGGGGGGGTACTTAGTTCACTACGTGATTTAAGAAGTGAACTAAGGGACTGTCAAGGCCTTGGTACGGACCATGGACCCATTGCCTGCCCGACCGTCCTGACCAGGTCCGTGTTGTGGACAGCTCCGTCACCCCATGGCCCAGGTGCTTTACGATCTCGACGGGTGGCTCCCCGTTCTGTCCGCCACCCACCCGCTCCGTTGGAGGTCTGCTGTGTTGTGGTCGGTCGGTGCTCGTCGCACTCGCTCTACCCGCCGGGCCCGCGTCACCGTTGGTGCTGTCGCGGCCGGGATGTTCCTCGCCGTCGGCTGTTCCTCCGGCGGTGACGGCCCCGGTGAGGCGGCGGGCGGCGTCCCCGTGGTCGCGAAGGGCAAGCTGACCACCTGCACCCACCTGCCCTATCCGCCGTTTCAGTTCGAGCAGAACGGCAAGGTCGTCGGCTTTGACGTGGCTCTGGTCGATCTGGTCGCCAAGAATTTGAAGGTCGAGCAGAAGATCCTCGACACACCGTTCGAGAACTTCAAGACCGGTGCCTTCCTCAACTCCGGCGAGTGCGATCTGGCCGCCGCCGGCATGACGATCACTCCTGAGCGCAAGAAGAATGTGGACTTCTCCGTCCCGTACTTCGACGCCACTCAGGCGCTGCTGGCGACGAAGAAGAGCGGAGTGACGTCGCTCGCCGACATCAAGGCCAAGCACAAGAAGCTCGGCGCGCAGGCGGAGACGACCGGCGAGAGCTACGCCAAGGACCAGGGTTTCGACCCGGTCGCGTTCGAGAGTTCGGACGCGGTGCTCAACGGGCTGCGCACCGGCCAGGTCGACGCCGTCGTCATTGACTACCCGGTCGTCCAGGGCTGGCTGAAGGACAAGGCGAACGCGGCCGAGTTCGCCCTCGGCCAGAACATCGAGACCGGTGAGCAGTACGGCTTCTCGGTGAAGAAGGGCAACGCCAAGCTGCTGGCGGCGATCAACAAGGCGGTCACGGACGCCCGGGCCGACGGCACGTACGACAAGCTGTACCAGCAGTGGATCGGTCCGCTGCCCAAGGCCAAGTCGTGACCTCTCGGCTGACCCGGCGGCAGCGGCGCCGCGTCTGGCAGGGCGTCCAGTACGCGGTGTTCGTGGCGGTACTGGTCCTGATCGGCGTTCTGGCCGACTGGGACCGGCTGCAGAATCAGTTCGCGCAGAAGGACCTCGCCAAAGAGCTGTTCCCGGCCATCATCACCACGGCGCTGCGCAACACCGTGGTGTACACGCTCTCCGGATTCATCTTCGGCCTGGTGCTGGGCCTGATCATCGCGCTGATGCGGTTGTCGTCGGTGGCCCCCTACCGCTGGGTCGCGAGCATCTACATCGAGCTGTTCCGCGGCCTGCCCGCCCTGCTGATCTTCATCTTCGTCGGTGTGGCGGTGCCGCTGGCGTTCCCCGGAACGCAGATCCCCGGCGGTGTGTACGGGAAGGTCGCGCTCGGTCTTGGACTGGTGGCCGCGGCCTATATGGCAGAAACGATTCGGGCGGGTATCCAGGCTGTGCCCAAGGGGCAGATGGAGGCGGCCCGTTCGCTGGGCTTCTCCAGAGCCCGGGCGATGGTGTCGGTGATCATCCCGCAGGCGTTCCGGATCGTGATTCCACCGCTGACGAATGAGCTGGTACTGCTCTTCAAGGACTCGTCGCTGGTGCTGTTCCTCGGCGTGACGCTGGAGGAGCGTGAGCTGACCAAATTCGGCCGCGATCTGGCGAGTCAGACCGCGAACTCGACGCCGATCCTGGTGGCGGGGCTGTGCTACCTGCTGGTGACGATTCCGCTGAGCTTCGTGGTACGCCGCCTCGAGGCTCGTGCCGAAAAGGCCAGGTGAGGACGAGATGTCACAGAAGACGGAGACAGTGGAGAGCACGGGGGCCGGCGGGCCGGAGATCGAGATCCGGGGTCTGCACAAATCGTTCGGCGACAACGAAGTGCTGCGGGGCATCGACCTCGACATCGCGCGGGGCGAGGTGGTCTGTGTCATCGGGCCGTCCGGGTCGGGCAAGTCCACGCTGCTGCGCTGTGTGAATCTGCTCGAGGAACCCAGCGCGGGCCAGGTCTTCGTCGGCGGCACGGAAGTCACCGACCTCGACGTCGACATCGACGCGGTACGCCGCCGTATCGGCATGGTCTTCCAGCAGTTCAACCTCTTTCCGCATGTGAACGTGACCGAGAACCTCACGCTGCCGCAGCGTCGCGTTCTGCGCCGGGACAAGGCGCGCGCGGCGAAGGTGGCGCGGGAGAACCTGGAACGTGTCGGGCTGTCCGACAAGGCCGACGCCTACCCCGCGCAGCTTTCCGGAGGACAGCAGCAGCGGGTGGCGATCGCGCGGGCGCTGGTCATGGACCCTGAGGTGATGCTTTTCGACGAGCCGACCTCGGCGCTCGATCCCGAGCTGGTGGGGGAGGTGCTGGCGGTGATGCGGCTGCTGGCCGGGGAAGGCATGACGATGATGGTCGTCACCCATGAGATGAGCTTCGCCCGGGAGGTCGCCGACCGGGTGGTGTTCATGGACGGCGGCGTGATCGTCGAACAGGGCCCGGCCGCGCAGGTGGTGGGCGCTCCGCAGCATGAGCGGACCAGGAACTTCCTGAACCGCATCCTGGACCCGGCCGCCACGGACCGGCCGGGCCCGGATACGACGCAGTCCGTCACGGGCAAGGACAGGGACACGGAGTCCGGGGAGCCCGGCGCGGACCGGGACAGCTGACTGCCACGGGCTGAACCCGGGGTCTGCCCGGGTTCAGCGTGCACCCGGCCCGGGCGGCTCAGTCCTCCAGGAGCCGGGTGCGCAGTTGTTCGATCAGTTGGTCGTCGACGCCGAGATGCCGGACGGCGTAGTCGTACACGGATCCGTACGTGGCGGACAGATCGGCCAGGAACAGCCGCATGATCTCTTCCGGCGCTCGTCCGTAGCCGGGCCACGTCAGGGTCCGCTCGGGGTGGGCGGCCCGCCAGTCGGCGATCAGCCGGTCCGTGGCCAGTTCCGTGAGCGCGAAGTCCGCGGCGATATCGTCCTCGGCCACCCCGATGAGGGCGAGGACCAGGGCGGCCAGCAGTCCCGTGCGGTCCTTGCCGGAAGCGCAGTGGAACACCAGCGGGCCGCTGGTGTTCGACGCGATGACCTCGAGCGCCTGACGTAGCTCCTTGGCACCGTCGAGTGCGACTTCCGCGTACCGGTCGGCGAGGAAGCGCCAGGGATCGACGCCGGGGTCGATGGCCGCCTGGTCGTAGGGGCGGTGTTCCACGCTGAGGTTGACGTAGCTGAGCCCCTCGCGGTCGGGAACCCGGCCTCGTGCCTCGATCTCCCACGGGTAGCGCAGGTCGATCACGGTGCGCACCTCGAGAGCGAGGAATCGGTCGAGGTCGGCGCCGTCGAGCTTGGCCAGGGAGTCGGACCGGTAGAGCCGGCCCCACCGCACGGTGTGGCCGTCCGCGGTGCTGTAGCCCCCCAGATCGCGGAAGTTGTGGAGCCGCTCGAACGGTATGTGTCTGATCATTCGCGCCACAGTACTGGCTGCCGACTTCCGGCGTAGCGTCGTTCGCCGACGCCATCGTCGAAGTCGTCGACACCCCGCATGGCACCCGCCCCTTCCGCGTCCATATCGACCCCATGAACGACGGCTCCGAAGAGGTCAGCGACGTCGCCGACCGCATCCGCGCCCAGTTCCTCACCCGCATCGGGCTCCAGGACCTCCTCGCACCGACGCACACCATGAGTCCGCGGTGGTCGCGCGGTCCGAGAACGGGGACGTCTCCACCCGGGCCGTGTGTGAGGCCGCGCGGGTGGGAGCCCCGGCGCTCTACCGGCACTTCGGGGACAAGGAAGGCCTGCTGTCGGCCGTCGTCGACTACGGCTTCGACAAGTATCTGGCGACGAAGCGGCAGCGCAGCCCCGGCGCACACCACCGGCCGCGGCGCTGGAGTCCCACCAGTTCCTCACCATGGACCTGGAACGCGTCGCAGCCCAGGGCAAGCTCCGCCTCGCCCCCGAACTGGCCGCCCAGATCGTCATGTCGGCCAACGTCGGTGTCGCCCTCATGCTCGTATCCCGCCCTTCGACGTTCACCGACAAGAGCACGTCGCGGCGCGTACGGGACGCCGTGCACGCCGCCGTCTTCACCCCGGACGTGTCCGGCCCCGACGCCACCCCGAGCGCGTCGGACGCGGGCGTCGGCGGAGACGAAGCACAGCTCCCGGCCGCGGCGGCCCGGCTGGGCGCCCTCGTCCGCCGGTCGCCCGTCCCGGCGCTCAGTACCGCCGAGACGGCACTGATGGCCGAATGGCTGGACCGCCTGTCGAACACCCCTCACAACCCCTGACGGCGTGCGCCCCTGCGGCTTGAGCAGCGGTGGCAGGTCCGCGTCCGAACCCGCCACCGCTGGTCTCCGGGGCAGGGCTACTGACCGCTGTCCGCCACCTCGTCACCGCTCCCGCTCCCGTACTCCGGCTCGGGTACGGCCGAGGACTGCCTGCCCAGCGCATGTTCGGTGTAGAGGCTCCAGATCCTGTTGGGGTGGCCGTCCCCGATGTGCCGCAGCTTGACCTGCTTCGTGGTCTTGGCGTCCTCGCCGAAGAGGGCGACCGTGGTGACGAGGTCGGGGGTGGCACCGATGAACCACTCGGCCTTCCTGTCGTCGGTGGGACCCGACGCCGCTGTGACGATCTGATTGGTCCTGCCCGCCACCTCCGGCCCGACGCCGCCGCGCCGACCGATGCCACGGATGGGCGAGAAGGCGAGGTCGGAGATGACCCGCTCCGCGGTCCCGGGGTCGATTGCCTGGCCGCCCACCGCGCCCGGCAGCGAGGTGCGCTCCTCGCCGCGCTGCGCCGACTTCACGATCGACGGTGTGACCTTCTTGCCCTGGTGGTGGAGGGAGGCGTAGACACCGGCCATTTCCAGTGGGCTGACGCCCATCAGTCCCAGCTCCGTGGCGCGCGGTGCCGTGAAGCCGCTGGCGTCCGGTGCGATGCCGAGGTCTGCGGCGGTCTGCCTGATCTGTTTGAGGCCCCTCTCACTCTGATTCTGCCTCTTGGCCCCCATCACCGCGGCGTAGGCAATCGGTTCGAAGGTGGCGCCGGCCTGGTAGTCGGAGCGGGTCGCGTTGCTCAGGTAGTGCTTCATGTAGTCGCGGCCGCCGTAGAGCGCCACGATGCGGCCGGTCCGCGGATCCACCGAAACTGCTCCGGCCTGCCGGTCCGGGTCCTGCGCCGGTGCGCCGGACGGCGCCTGCCGACCGCTGTCGCTGTTGCTGTCTCCCGACCGGACCGCCTGTTCCAGTGCCCGCTGTTTGTCCGGTTCGATGTTGAGAGTGATCCGCCAGCCGCCGCCCGCCAGTTCCTGTTCGCTGATGCCCGAGGCCGTCAGTTCCCGCCGGGCGGCGTCCACCAGATAGCCGGCCTGCCCGGACAGTCCCGCGCCGGGCTGGGGGGCCAGCGGCACGGGAAAGCGCATCCGCTGCCGCTCGGTCTTGTCCAGCCAGCCCTCGCCGACCATGTTGTCGAGCACATAGCCCCAGCGCTGCAGGACCCGCCGTTTGGCCTCGGGGGCGGCGATGGCCCAGTCGTACTGGCTGGGTGCCTGCAGCAGCGCGGCGAGGTAGGCGCCCTGCTCGACAGTGAGGTCCTCGACCTCCTTGCCGTAGTAGGCCCGGGCCGCGGCCTGGATGCCGTAGGCGAGCCGGCCGTAGTAGCTGCTGTTCAGATATCCGGCGAGGATGTCGTCCTTGGAGTTGCTCCGGTCGACCTTCAGGGAGATGACCAGTTCCTTCAACTTGCGGGTGGCGGTCTGTTCCTGGCTGAGGTAGTAGTTCTTGACGTACTGCTGCGTGATGGTCGATCCGCCCTGTGTGCCCTGTCCCGTCAGCGTGTTGACGATGCCGCGGGCGGTGCCGGTCAGCGAGATGCCGGAGTCGCTGTAGAAGTCCTTGTTCTCGGCCGCGACGAACGCGTATCGCACATCCTTCGGCACTCGGTCGAGCGGAACCGTCTCCCGGTTGATCTCCCCGGTCCGGGCGAGACGGGAGCCGTCGCTGTACAGAAAGACGTTGCTCTGCGCCTTCGCCAGATCGTTGGCCCGGGGGATGTCGATGGCGAAGTAGAGAACGGTGAACGCGCCGGTCACCAGGGCGCACAGGACGATCACACAGGCGAGTGCCTTGCGCCAGCTGACGAACCGGCGAAAGCCCGTCCGCTTCCCGGGCCTTCGCGACCGCCCGGACTTCCTGCGCCCGCGCCGCCCGCCGCTGTCCCGGTCGCCGGTCTTCGCCGGTTCTCTCAGCGCGTCGTCCGTATCGGCCTCGCGGGCCGCACCGGCCCAGCTCGCTGTCAGCTGATCCGCGGTCCGGTCGGGACTGTGCCTGATACGCATGGGCGCCATCCTCGACGCCGAAGATCTTTGTCAACCAAAAGGAAGACTTCGGCTGGGACACGGAGTTGTATCAGCTGTGTATCGGCCCCGGATCGCCCCGGTTAAATGTCCGTCTCCGTCTCCGGACCGCACGCGGTGTCCGGGCCGAGGCCTGGGAGGTGGAGTACGGCGACGGCACCGCCGCCAGGTGCATTGGTGAACTTCAAGGTGGCGCCGATCACTTCGGCCTGGCCGAGCGCGATGGTCAGCCCCAGCCCGTGACCGGTGCCGCGGGCGCGCGCTCCGGTGCGGAAGCGCTGCGGCCCGTCTCTGAGCATGGTGTCCGGATAGCCGGGGCCACGGTCCTCGACGGTCACGGTGCGGCCGTCCGCGGTGACCGTGACGGTGACCGGAGGACGCCCGTGCCGGTGCGCGTTGACGATCAGATTGGTGAGGATGCGCTCCAGCCGGCGCGCGTCGGTCCAGACTTTCGCCTCCCCACCTGCCGCGGACGGCCCCTCCGTAAGAAGGTGTACGGACAGGCCGGCGCGGGCGACGATCTCCTCGACGAGGGCTCCGACCGGGCAGCGGGACAGATCCGCCTGTTCCGCTCCTGCGTCCAGCCGGGAGATCTCCAGCAGTTCCTCGACCAGCGCGGCCAGTACCCGTACACGGTCGCGTACATAGCCGGCCGCCTCCCCCTCGGGGAGCAGTTCGCCGGCGGTGACCAGGCCCATGAGCGGGGTGCGCAGTTCATGGGCGACGTCGGCGGTGAAACGCTGCTCACCGCGCAGCCGTTCCTGCAGAGCGGCGGCCATCGTGTCCACGGCGGCGGAAATCTCGGCGATCTCGTCGCGCGGGCGGGTTGCGGCGCGGATCCGGGCATCGAGGTCTCCGGCCGCGATTCGCCGGGCGGTGCCGGCGGCGGTGCGCAACCGGCGGCTCATCCGTCCGGCGGTCAGTACGCCGAGCGGCAGCACCACCGCTGTGGTGAACACACTGGCCCAGGCGATGCTGGTATCGAGGGCGCGGATGTCCCGCATGGTGGTGCTCATATCGACGCGGACGGACAGCACTTGGCCACCTGCCGGACGGGCAGCCCACATTGCGGGCCTTTCCTCTGCGGTGGTGAACTCCGTTCCCTGGCGGCCTTTCGCCACCAGCCCCCGCAAGCCGCCGGGCAGGCCCGGAGCGTCGAGTGCGGCGCCCGTGCCCTGCACCGCGCCCGTGCGGGCGTAGGTGACGGCCGCACGGTCGAGGGTCGTACGGGCGCTGTCGCGGGCCTGCGACAGTTCACGGTCGCGCGAGGCATGGTCGACCAGCACGCCGACGGCTGCGGCGACAGCGCAGATGGCCACGGCGACCAGGGCGGCGATCCGCCATCTCAGTGCCATCTCAGCGCCGCAGTTTGTAGCCGAAGCCGCGGACCGTCTCGATCCGTTCGGCGCCGATCTTCGCCCGCAGGCGCTGTACATGGAGGTCGACCACGCGGGTGTCGCCGTGCCAGGCGTGGTCCCATACCCGGCTGAGCAGCGTACGGCGCTCCAGAACGACGCCGGGCGACGCCGCGAATTCGAGAAGCATCCGAAGTTCGGTCGGGGTCAGGGCGAGCGCCTGCCCCGCGCGCCATACCTCCATCCCGCGGGTGTCGATGGTCAGATCTCCGAAGACCAGCGTGCTCGTGCCGTCCTCGCTCTCGCTCTCGCTCTCGCGGTCCGGGCCGGCGGCCGGGGTGAAGGAGGCGCGGCGCAGCAATGAGCGGATTCGCGCGACGAGTACGGCACTCTCGCAGGGTTTGACGACATAGTCGTCGGCGCCCGCCTCCAGCCCTGACACGACGTCGAGTGCGTCACCGCGTGCGGACATCATCAGGATCGGCGCGAGGCTCAGTTCACGGATTCTGCGGCACAGCCCGATTCCGTCGAGTTCGGGCAGCATGACATCGAGCAGCAGCAGGTCCGGGCGCCGCTCGCGGAAGATCTCCAGGCCGGTGAGTCCGTCGCCCGCGATGGAGACGGTGAAGCCGTAGCGCTCCAGCAGCATCCGCACGGTGTTACGGATCACCTCGTCGTCCTCGACGAGCAGCAGATGCGCCTCGGCCGCGGAGCCGGGCGGGGCGAAGGAGGGTGTCGTCGGCGGTATCGGGGTCATCGGGGTGTCCTTGTCGGCGGGCTCGTGCTCTGCAAGCTCATGGACGGACCAGGACTTGGACCCGTGCCCGTGCCCGGCTCGGGCCCGTGCCTGAGCCCGTTCCCGCCGGGTCGCCGGCCTGGTCCTGCGGGACGCCCGCGGTCATCACCGCGCCGTTCCACCGGTAGCGGGTGGTGAACCGGCCGTCGTCGCCGGTCGAGGTGAGCACCAGGTCGTGGCCAAACGTTTCGCCGGTCAGCCCGATCGGCCCCCAACTGATCAGCACCGGGCGCACCGTGCCGCCCACGGCCCAGTAGACCTGAATCAGAGTCAGCCCGACCGACTCCTCGTCCAGCGCCACCACCAGCTCGTCCCGGCCGTCCCCGGTCAGGTCCCGGTAGGCGGGGCTGCGCAGACCGCAGCCGGAGCCGGGGCAGTTCTTCATTGCGGCCCGTACCAACGGCGGCACATTGGGGTCCTTCTCCAGCAGCTCCTTCACCGCCACCTTCCTGAGCCCGCCCGCGGGCACGGTGATGCCGTCGACGGTCAGGTACCGCTTGTACGAGGGGCTGGACTCGCCTGCCGCGGGCGGCGACGGTGGGGCGTACTGCGGCCACAGCGGTTGCGGGCTGATGGGCGGCGAGAGTCTGGGCGCCACGCCACCGTCCCGTGCGCCGGTCTCGGACGCGCAGCCGGCGACCCCGGACAGGGCCGCACCGACGACGAGGGCGGCCAGGAGGGGCCGCCTGTGGTGAAGGGGGCCGGTGCGGGGGAAGCGGCGCATAGACGCAACAGCGTACCGGCGGCCGTACGAGGGGTAGGCGCGGGCTCGTACCGCCGAGTGGACCGGCTGCGTGCCCGAGCACGCCGCCGGTTGGGTCAGTGGAGCAGCCGCAGTGCGGTGCCTGCGATGCCGAGACTGACCGTCTGGCCCCAGGTGAGGTCCAGCGCGTCGGTCTCGATCCCGTCGCCGAACGCGACCAGCCGGTCCGACTCGACGGTCAGCCGCAGCCGTTCCGCGTGTGCCAGTACGCCTTCCACGAGTGTGGTGCCGGTGGCGGGCGACGGCCAGGCCTCCCGTACGAACCAGATCAGTTGGGCGTCGGCGGGACCGGGCAGCGGCAGGCTGCTGCCGCGTTGCTGCCACAGGGAGCGCAGCCAGCCGGTGGCGCCGGTGCCGGTGCCCACCAGGACCCCGGAGGAGGCCTGGGGTTCGGTGCGGGCGGCGTCCGCACCGGTACGCAGCCGGTAGCGGGCGGTCTGGTGGCCGGGCGGGCCGAGGTAGATCTCGTTGAGGGCGAGCAGCCGCTGGGTGTCGTCGGCGACCGCCTCCACCATGGTGAGTTCGTCGACGGCGCCTCCGCCGGACGCGGCCGCCGGGAGCAACTTGGCGGCGTCGGCCGCACGGTGGCGTACCAGCACGCCCGGGTTGCGGCCTGGGTCGGTATCGATCCCCACCACCGGCTGACCCGACAGATACTTGGCGGCGTTGGCCACCAGACCGTCCTGGCCCACCACGACCACCACGTCTTCGGGACCGAAGAGGAAACGGTCGAGGTCCGCGCGTTCCACCCTGGTCTGCCGCCATGCCAGCGGAACCGCCGCCGCCACATCGGCGAGCGCCCGCCGCGCACGGTGATGCCGCTCGGTCACCTCCTGGATGCTCCGGCCGCGCGAGGAGAGGAAGAAGTCGGCCTGGCCACGGGTGCCGTGCCGGGCGAGCAACTCCTCGTACTCGGTGGCCCGGTGCACCAGTACCGCGCGCGGCGCGAGACTCACGACTGCTCGCCGTCGGCCCGGCCGAGCCTGGCCAGCAGGCCGGTGAGGACATCGGGGGAGAGGGTGAGGCTGTCGATGCGCGGCAGGTTCTCGGCGACCCGGGTCGCGGCCAGCGCGTGCAGAGTGGCGGCGTCCACCTCGGCGTGCACCCGCAGCCAGGCGGCCTGTGCCTGGGCCCGCGCCTGCCCGACGTCGCGTGCCGCTTCGGCCTCGGCCTTGGCCAGCCGTACCGTGCGTGCGGCCTCGGCCTCGGCCCGTACGGCGTCCGCCGCCGCGTTCTCCTCCGCCTCGCGGCGGGCGTTGGTGCCGTGCTGCTCGACCAACTGCTCCTCGCGGCGGGCCAGTTCGATCCGGCTGGCCAGTTCGTTCTCGGCGATCGCGCGTTCGCGCTCCACGGCGACGGCCCGGCGTTCGTACGTCGCCCGGTCCGACTCCTGCTGGATCTGCTCGCGCGCGGGCGTGCGCAGCGCCCGTTCCACCTCCGGTTCCGGGCGGAGGGCGACCACGCGGACGGCCACCACGGTGATGCCGGTGGCGGGCAGCCGGGGCTCCGCGGCCAGACCGTCGGTGATCCGCTCCAGGACCGCAGCGACGCCGTCGACAAGGGCTGCCGCCAGCGGTGTACGGGCCAGGACGTCCAGCGCGTGCTGCTGTGCGGTCTCGGTGAGCAGGGTGGACAGCTGTTCCAGCGGGGCGCCGCGCCAGACGCCGGTGTCCGGATCGATCGAGAAGTCCAGACGGGCGGCGGCGGTGGCCGGTTCGCTGATCCGGTACGTCACCGTCGCCTGCACGCTGACGTCCTGGAAGTCAGACGTGCGGGCGTGGAAGGCCATGGCCAGTTCCCGGTCGTCGACCGGGACTTCGGAGAGCGCTGCGGTCAGCGCACGGAACCAGAAGCTCAGTCCCGGCCCGTCGTGCACGAGCCGCCCGCGCCGGAAGTGGCGCACATGGGCGGTGGGCGCGGTACGGAGATGGCGCCATCCCAGGCGCTTGATGATGTCGGCCATGAAGGCTTCCCCCTTTTTCGTCAGTCAGACGATATAGTCCTGGACTGTTATCGTCAAGGCGACGAAATAGGTGGGGGCCCAGGACGGCTCGGAGGCGGCCCGCATCCGCGAACCGCCCCCGACACTCCCCTTCGTGCGAGACCGTCAGCTCACCGTGACGGGTTCCGCGGCCTCGCTCAGGACCTGTCGGCCGTCCTGGGCGGTCAGCACCAGGCGTGGCAGGAAGGGTCCTTCCCCATCGAATACATGGGTGACGGTTGCCTCGCTGGTCTCCTGCTCGGTGCCGTCACCGAAGTACCAGCGATAGCTGTATCCGGCCGGAGGCTCCTTCCCGTCCACGGTCGCGCTCAGGCGAAGCGGGCTCCCGGTGTGCCCGTTCTTCGGGGCGTCCAGCAGCGCGTGCGGGCCGTCGGCCGGGAGGTGGAACCACTGGCGCAGGCGCGGGTTGAGGAGGAAAGCGTCGGCATACTGACGGGCGCCGACGATGTCCGGATGGGCCACGGCCGCGGACAGACACTGCGCCGGAGTCCCGCTGAGCTCCGGGCAGGCCCGCGTGCGCAGCGGGAACGCGGGGTCGGAGACCGGAGTGGCCCAGACCTTGGAGTGCGGGGCGAGCACGGCATTGTCCCGGGAGAACAGGCCGTCGGCCGCAATCGCGTACGGGCCGTCGGAGGAGGCGGCGTTGGCCGCCGCGGCCGCCTGCCGGTAGGCGTCGTTGGCCAGTTGGGTGTACTGCTCGTAGCGCTCGGCCACACCGCCGAGCGCGCCCTTGCAGGCGGCCAGCCGGGCACCGGCAACCCCCGGTGCCGTGCAGGTCTTCACCGGGACGGGTGAACTGCTGCGGCTCAGCGCGTAGTAGAAGTCGGCCACGAGCACCTTGGGCCGCCCCGGCAGCGAATGCGCCTTCTCGATCGCCGCCTGCATACCGCGGCCGCCGTAGCCGACCTTGGCGCCGCTGAAGTACGGCACATCCTTGGCCGGGTTCTCGGCTGCCGCGCCGATGCCCGAGCACTCGCGCCGCACGGCCTCGGGCAGCTTCCTCGAGCCCGGCGTGATGCCGACGCCGATGCCGAAGAAGGGGTCGATGTCGTTGATGCACCCGTTGACGACGACCAGATCGAGCCCGTATCCGCCCGCCCGCGCCTGCGCGCCCGCCTGTTCCAACTGGCAGAACACGTCCGGCATTTGCTGAGTGACCTCGCCGAACTCCATTTCCCCGTCGCCGTCCGGGTCCTGCTTCTCCTGCATCCGCAGGCAGTCGGCGTCGTCGTTGCCCGCGGGCAGCTCGGGTGCGTCGAGGACCGCGCCGGAGATCGAGTAGTCCATGTGCTGATGTCCCCGGCCGGTCTCGCGGCCGAGCAGCTCACCCGTCAGATAGGGGAACTTCTGGTCGTGGTCCAGACCCTGCCCCCATACGACGGAGTCGCCGACGGATGCCACGCGCACCGGGTCGCAGCCCCGCCGGACGGTGTCCCGCCAGACCTTTCCGTACGGGCCGGGCTCCCGTCCGTCCGACGAGTGGAGCACGCGCGCGTCGAACTGCAGCGCCGTGCTCGCCGCCGGTACGCGGTCGAACGGGATACTGAACTCGGCCGCGGACACGTTCGCGTCCATGACGGTCTGCCCGCCGGCCAGCTGCTCCTGCCCGGCCCGCACCCGCCACTCCACCGTGGCGCCGGCCTTCGCCGCGGCGGGGTCGTACATCTGCACCCGGCCCCGGACCGGTCCGCTGCACACCGGATTCGGCGTCAGATCCACGTCGAGGACGAGGGGGTACGCGGATCCCGGCAACGCGGCTGTCTGCGCTGCGGCGGGGTGCCCGCCGAGCAGCTGGCCGAGCAGCGCCGCCGCCGCGGCCACCGCGGCAGCGGAGCGGGCCGTCCGCGGCCCGCGTGGAGCGGAGCCCCCGCCGCTGCCCCCACGCCTTCGCGCCACCTGCCGCAACCACGTATCTCTCACGCCAACGCCCCTGTTTCTGCTGCTGTTTCGGTCCGCGGGGAGCCAACTGAACCCCGCATCAGTAGGGATCATGGCAGTCGGAAACGGGCGTGAAACGCGCGCAGGGGACCAAGCGCGGTGAGACTGGTCACTTACCCACCGTTACTTCATTTCCGGCCCGAGACAGCCGAATTCAGCCGCACTCAGTCGGAGAAGCGCCGCACATAGCGTCGCTGCCAGGGGGTTTCGACCGCGCGGGCGTCGTAATGCCGGCGCACGAAGTCCACCGCCCGGTCCGCCGGCACTCCATCGAGGACGGCAAGGCAGGCCAGGGCTGTTCCGGTCCGGCCACGGCCTCCGCCGCAGGCGATCTCGACCCGTTCGACACCGGCGCGGGCCCATGCCTCGCCGAGGGCAGCCCGAGCATCCGCATGGCTGCTGGGCAGCCGGAAGTCCGGCCAGCGCAGCCACCGGGCTTCCCACGGGACCTCGGGAGGGCGCTTGCCGAGCAGATACACGCCGTACGCGGGCTTCGGCCCGTCCGGAAGAGGGCGCCGAAGGCCCCTGCCCCGGACCGCACGGCCGGAAGGAAGCCGGAGGACACCGGCGTCGGAGGGCTTCCAGAGCTCAGTCACGCATCCACCCTATTCGCTGTCACGACGGACGGGTACGGAAGCAGAATGGCCCAGTCAACCGGCAGCCAAATGGCCTGCTTGCGGGGCCATTTGGGCTCCTAGGGTAAGGGGCGGCGCGACCGGCAGGCAGGTCGCCCCTCAGCCAAGGAGCCCCATGTCTCTCCGGATCGTGCCGCCGAGCGGGTCCCCACGAATACTGGCCGTCGCGCAATTGATCAACTCCTTGGGCGACGGCGCGTACTACGTCTGCTCCGCCCTCTACTTCTCCCGTATCGTCGGCCTCTCGCCCGACCGGATCGGCCTGGGCCTCACCGTCGCCTGGGCCATCGGCTCCGTCGCGGGAGTCCCCCTCGGCCACCTGGCCGACCGCCACGGTCCCCGCTCCACCGCTGTGCTCCTGGCACTGGCGACCGCCACCTCGGTGGCCTCCTTCCTCTTCGTACGCTCCTTCGTGCCGTTCCTGCTGGCCGCCTGCTGCTACGCAACAGCCCAGTGCGGCCTGGCTGCCGCCCGGCAGGCGCTGCTCGCAGGCCTGGTGGCCAAGGAGGAACGGACCGAGACCCTGGCCTACCTGCAGTCGACGCTCAACGCCGGCCTGGCCGTCGGTGCCGCAGCCGGCGGCGTCGCCCTGCACTTCGGCACCCGCGAGGCGTATCTCTCGGTCTTCGCGATGGACGCCGCGGCCTTCACCCTGTGCGCGCTCGTACTGCTGCGGCTGCCCACCGTGCAGCCCGCAGCCCCGACCACCGGTGGCGGTCCCGAACTCGCCGTGCTCCGCGACCGCCCGTACGTGCTGGTCTCGTTCCTCAACATGGTCATGCTGCTGCGGATGCCCCTCATCAGCCTGGCCATCCCGCTGTGGATCGTGGAACGGACTTCGGCGCCCGGCTGGAGCGTCTCCGCCCTGCTCGTGCTCAACACCGGAGCCGTCATGCTCTTCCAGGTCCGCACGGCCGCCGCGGTGACCGACCTGCCCAGCGCCACCCGCACGGTCTGGCGCGGCGGCGCGGTGATGCTCGCCTCCTGCGCCGTCTTCGCCCTCTCGGCGGCGGCGGGGCCGGCCGCCTGGGTCGCCGTGGCCGTACTGCTGGCCGGAGCGGTACTTCAGGTCGCCGGTGAAATGATGCAGTCCGCCGGTGCCTGGCAGATCAGCTTCGACCTGGCCCCGGCCGGCCAACAAGGGCAGTACCAGGGCTTCTTCGGTACCGGCGTCTCCGTGGCCCGGATGCTCGGTCCCCTGCTGCTGACCACCCTGATCGTCGGCTGGGGCGTCCCCGGATGGCTGCTGCTCGGTGCGCTGTTCCTGGCAGCCGGACTTGCCATGGGACCCGCGGTGCGCTGGGCCGAGAAGTCCGATGCCGGGCTTGCATACGCCGGTTGACGAGGTCAGGACGGCACATCGGCGCGGGCCGCCGGCGCGTCGGTGCGGCCCTGGAGGCGGGCGGCGCGTTCGCGGATCTGCGGAAGGCGTGTGTAGAGCCCGGAACCCGGGCACCGTGTCCAGTAGCCGTCGCAATGCCCGGAGATCGTGTGGAAGACGGCCTGTTTTCCCTTCGGGTACTTGCTGCCGTCGTTGGTGGAGACCAGGGTCGTTGTGCCGCGTGGGTCGACCCCGTACAGACCGAGCTTCCAGGCGGCGAGCCGTGCTATCCCCTCCAGCATCGGCGCGGGCACCGCCGAGCCGGAGCCATAGCTGCCTATCGCCGCAATGCCGACGGTGCCGACGTTGAAGCCCAGGGTGTGCGCGCCGACGACAGGATTGGCGATGCCCCCGGAGCGTCCCTCGTAAATGGTGCCGGTCCGGTCGACGAAGAAGTTGTAGCCGACGTCGTCCCAGCCCCGGCGCTCCATGTGGTCGTCGGAGAGGAAGCGGATGAGATTGGGGACCTCTCGCCGGGAGTAGTCGTTTCCGCTGTTGGTGTGATGGATGAAGACCGCTGTGACCGTGGTCGCGGAGAGCTCGGGCCTATGGGGAGGCATCGGGTGGGTCTCCCAGGCAGCGCGCGGTACGACGGCCGGCTGAGCGGTGGCCCACGGGGTGGCGGGCCGGGGCCGCGGGCGGGTGGGGCGTTCCGCGCGAGCCGCCGTGGGTGGCCTGCCACTGTTGCCGGCGGCCAGTGCGGCACCGATCACGCCTGCCGCGGTTGCCCTGCCCATGCCGCGGAGCAGCATGCGCCGGTCGATGGTCATGACGCTGAGCGTACGACGGCACTCCCGGGTGCGCCTCCGCTGCGCGCAGCGTCGCGAGGGCAACGGTCCCGCGACGCCTTCCCGTACATTACGGCCGGTCACGAAGGCGGCGGGGCCGGCTGTACTGTCCGGTAGCGCAGCAGCACGACGCCCGAGCCGAACGGCCGGGTCTCCACCAGTCGCAGCTTCGCGATCTCGCTCGTGTCCGCGAACAACCGCCGGCCGTGTCCGAGGACGACCGGGTACACGAACAACCGGTACTCGTCGACCAGCCCGGCCGAGATCAGGTCCCGTACCAGGCTGATACTGCCCGTCACGACGATGTCTCTGCCCGGCACGGACTTCAGCGACTCAACCTCGGCCCGGAGCGCACCCCGCAGCACGGTGGTGTGCTCCCAGTGAGGGTCGCGCAGCGTGCGGGAGACGACGTACTTGGACACGGTATTCAGATATTCGGTGATGCCCGTGCTGTCGGCGGTCTGCTTCGGCCAGTAATCGTGCATTTGCTCGAAAGTCACCCGCCCGACGAGGAACGCGTCGGCAGCCTCCATATGTGCACGAAGCGCTGCCTCGAGGTCGGACTGGTCGACCTGCGGCCCGTCACCGGCCGGCGCGAACCAGCCCTCCGTCGCTTCGACGACGCCATCGACCGTGATGTTCTCGGTGACGATCAGGGCTCTCATTCCCGGGCCTCCAGAGGCCGGCACTCGTTCACCACTGACGACTGCCGCAGCCGGCGAAACTCATCGGCCCCAGGGCATCGGTCCAGGGGACAACTACAGTGGTCGGCATGGCGGATTCGCGGCCGACCTCGGCGTTTCACTCGGACAATATCGGCGGCGCGGACACGGAGCGGCTGGTCGGCGCGCTGGACGGGCAGGCGGCGAGCGAGGGCGTCCGGCGACTGCGCGAGTGGGCGCACCTCGGTGTCGCCGCGCGGCGCGGCGAGCGGGCGGTGGACATCGGAGCCGGTACGGGGTCGGAGACCTTGGTGCTGGCGGCGGCGGTGACACCGGGCGGCGACGCGATCGGGGTTGAGCCGAACCCCGGACTACGGTCGGTTGCCCGGCAGCGGGCGGCCGAGGCCGGCAGCCCGGCCCGATTCGTGGACGGCGACGCGCTCGCGCTGCCGATGGGCGATGCCGATGTGGACGTGGTCTGGTGCGAGCGGGTGTTCCAGCACCTCACCGAGCCGGAGAAGGCGGCTGCGGAGATCGCACGGGTGCTGCGGCCGGGTGGGCGGGTCGCGCTGCTGGACACCGACTGGGCGACCACGATCCTGCACCCCGGCGAGGCCGACGTGGTCGCGGAGCTGACCGGCGGCGCGCTCTCGGCGGCCGCCAACCCGTACGCCGGGCGGAAGCTGGCCGGTCAGCTGGCCGCAGCGGGGCTGGAGATCGACGACCTCGGCTCACAGGCGCTCATCCAGAGCACAAGGAAGGTCAACTGGCCCCTCATCCGGATGCTCGGCGTGGCCGCCGTGCGGCGCGAGCAGATCACTGAACAGCAGCGGGACCGGTTGTACGCAGACCTCACCGCGGCCGCCGAGCAGGACGCTCTGCATATGTCCGTGACCATGTTCGGCGTCATCGCGCACCGTCCGGCCTGACTCCGGGCCTGTGGGTGCGGCCCCCCGCGCCGGCCTGTCGAGGCTCAGACGCACCGGTACCTGAACTGTACGGCGACCGTGTGCCGGGACGGCGAGATGATCCGCAGCTCCGCACCGGCCCGGTACTCGCCCCGGCCGCGGAACGTCCACAGCAGATGCAGACGTGCCTGCTTCTGACCGCGCGTCATCTTCTCCCGCAGCAGGCCCGACTCGGTGCCGTCGCTGCGCACCCAGCGATACGTCACGGTGCCGGGCCGTCCGTTGGTCTCCACCATGCCCACGACGTCGGCCGTGCCCTCGCAGCCGGGCCCCTCCGCAGCGGTCTGCACCGCCACGTCCCGTACGGCCAGGCCGGGCCCGTACCGCTGCCAGGCGAGGAAAGCCAGCACGGCCAGCAGCACCGTGGCTGCCAGGGCGTACCGCCGGAGCCCACCGCGGCGGCGTTCACGGGGCTCGGGCCCGGCGGGCCGGCCTGGCAGTGTCCCGTGCCAGAGTGCCGCGGTCGTGTTGTCGCGGTTCCGGTTCCGGACGACCGCGGTCACTCCCGGGCCGAAGCGGAGTACCTCGCCCTCCACGCGGTCGGGTGCCACGCTCGTCGGCTGCGCGCCCTGGACCAGGGTGACGTTCTCCGGCGCGGCCTGGACCAGGGTGGCGTTCACCGGCTGCGCGGCCTGTGCCAGGGTGGCATTCTCCGGCGCGGCCGACGCGCTCTCCTCCGGGTCCGGATGTTCGAACCAGTGGCTGCCCAGCGCGGTCGCGCTGTAGCCGTCGCTTTCGCCGACTCCGTCGTGCCCGGCGCGCGCCGGTGCGACGTCGCCGGGGGAACCAGGCGCGCGGTCGTGGGGGATACGTGGATCGCTCATTGAATGCTGCACCGCCGGGTCAGGATCTGCTGCGTGGAACTGCCATTCGCGGCGGTCGGGTTCGTCGTCGCCCGGACTCCCCAGTAACAGGCCCGACCCCGGAAGGTGTGGTCCAGCGCGATCGTGTACTGCGTCGCGCCGCTGCGCTCGAAGGTCTGCGAGCCGTCCTGCGAGCCCAGTTCACCCTTCGCATCGCCGGTGAACCACTCGATGACGATGGTCACGGGACCGGTCCCGTCCGTGACGACGTCGATGGACGCGGCGGCACCCGTTGTACTCGTCTGGCGCAGGCTCGAGACGGAGACGGACCTCACCTTCACCGGAGCGGTGGTGGGAGGGGAAGTGCTCGGGTCGGTGGACGGCGCGGACGACGATGGCGGGGAGGCCGGAGTCGACGACATCACGGGTGAGGGCGTGATGGGTCCGGCTGGTGCGGTGGCCGTGCTGCCGGACGGAGAAGGGGAGCTGTCGGCGGAGACGCTGCCCGTAGGCGAAGGGCTCGCGGAGCCGGACGGGCCGACGGGCGAAGCGGTCGACGCGCCCGGTACCGCGCTGGTGGTGGCAACGGCCTGAGCCGTCGACTGCCGCGGGTCGTCCCCGGTCGCCTTCGCGGCAACGGCGACCAGCACGGCCACAACCAGCGCGGCGATACCTGTCAACACCCCGCGCAGGCCCGGCTTCCAGCTGCCCCAGCCGCCGCCCAGGGCGGTCGTGGCCAGCTCGGTGGTCCCCGCGGCCTGGCCGGCAGCAGAAGGGAGGAGTAGCGGCAGAAGCGCGGCGAGCGCGGCGAGTTTCCGCTGGCCCCGCTCCTCCCAGTCCGGGCCGTAGGCCGCCCCGGCGATCTCCTCCAGCTCCGCCACGAACGCCGCCGCGTTCGCGGGCCGCTCTTCCGGCTCCTTCGCCATTCCGCGCCTGATCAGCGGGCGCACCGGCTCCGGAGCTTCCTCCTCGGGGACCGGTGCGCTGATGTGCTGCAGCGCCAGCTCGGCGAAGTTCTCGCCGGAGAACGGCTTGCGGCCGGTCAGACACTCGTAGAACGTCGCGGTCGCGGCATAGACGTCGGCTGCCGGTGAGGCGGGCTCCCCGTTCCACTGTTCCGGAGCCATGTAGGCGGGAGTGCCGGCGACTCCCGGCGTGGTACCGCGTCCCGCGGCGATGCCGAAGTCGACCAGCTTGGACGAGCCGTCCGCCGCGACCAGAACGTTCTCCGGTTTGTAGTCGCGGTGCACCACACCTGCCCGGTGTGCGGCGGCCAGTCCCAGCAGCGAGCCCTTGAGCACCACCAGCGCCGCCTCGGGGCCGGTGGCACCCTCGCGCTGCAGCAGCGCGCGCAGTGCGATGCCGTCGACGAGCTCCATCACGATGGCGGCGCCCTGTGGCGCTTCGACGTATTCGTACAGCCCCACCACATACGGCGAGTCGAGGCCGCCGAGCAGACGTGCCTCCGCCCGGAACACCTGAACGAAGGCGGAATCCGTCCGCAGCCTCTCGCTGAGGTACTTGACGGCCACCGGCAAGCCGGTCGCCTCATGGACGGCCAGGACGACGCGCCCGCTGCCGCCGGAGCCCAACTCCCGGGACTCGGTGTACCCGGGTACCGACCACGCGTTCATCCTGCCCCCCTCGACGCCACGGTTCCCGGCGGTCGGATGCGCCGCCACGGAGTTGTGTACGACCGCCGCACGCTAGCCCACCTGCTGTCCTCATGGGGGACACATTTCCGTCACGGCTGGTTCCCGCCACCTCCGGGTCGCATCCGGTAGGCCACCGCAGTTTGGAGGAGACCGTGCGGGCAGCAGCGGGCGTCGGCCGCGCTCTCCCCGTCGCCGGTTGCCGCAGGCCAACTTGCGCAGCGCTTCGTCCGGGGTGACCTGCCGGGTGCTTGTGGCCGGTATCAGCGTGGCGGGCGTGACGGTCGGGCCGCCCGAGCGCGCGGGCCCCTGCTCGCAATCCGGCCAACATGGCCCAGTGGTGGTCCGTTGGCATGGACCTGATGATTCAGCTCGGCTACGCTCCGGCCGGGCGCACCGTGAGAGCGCTCTCGTGTGCTCGCTGTTCCATCCCCCACGAAGCTGGAACAACCGAAGGGTCAAAGCCTTGAGACGCACGACAGGTATACGCGCCGGCATGTCCGCGCTTCTCCTTCTCGGCGCCTGGGCAGCCGTCGGGCTCGCCCCGGCCGCTGCCGCAACTCCCGCCCCCGCCCCAGTTTCCGAACCCCAGGCCTCCGCAGGTCTGCTCGCCGCCATGCAACACGACCTGGGTCTGACGAAGAGTCAGGCGGAGGCGCGCCTGACGGCGGAGCAGACGGCGGCCGCCGTCGAAGGAAAGGCGCGCCGCGCCGCAGGATCGTCGTTCGGCGGCTCCTGGTTCGACGCGGACAGCGGAAAGCTGACCGTGGCCGTCACCGACGGGCTGCACGCCGACGCCGTACGTGCGACGGGTGCCTCGGTCCGGTTGGTGACGCACAGCGCGCAACAGCTGGACTCGGCCAAGAAGAAGATCGACAAGATGTCTGCCCCGGCCGGTGTCGGCAGTTGGCACGTCGACCCGAAGGCCAACCGGGTCGTCGTGAACGTTGTCGCTTCCGAGCGACGTGACAACGATGTCCAAGGCTTCCTCGCCCGAGCCCGCCAGGCCGGTCCGGTCCAGGTCAAGGAGGTGACGGCGGCGCCGACGACCTTCGCGGCCGGGACCGTGGGTGGCGACCCGTACTACACCGGCAACGTCCGGTGCTCGATCGGCTTCTCCGTGTACGGCGGCTTCGTCACGGCCGGGCACTGCGGTCAGCCGGGAGCGGCGGTCCGCGGCTGGGACGGCTCCGCCATCGGCGCGTTCCAGGGCTCGTCCTTCCCCGACAACGACTACGCCTGGGTCAGCGTCGGCAACGGCTGGTGGACCGTCCCCGTGGTCCTCGGCTGGGGCACCGTCTCCGACCAGCTGGTCCGCGGCTCCGCCGAGGCCCCCGTCGGCGCCTCGATCTGCCGCTCCGGCTCCACGTCGCACTGGCACTGCGGCAAGGTCCTGGCCAAGAATGAGACCGTCAACTACAGCCAGGGCGCGGTCCATCAGATGACGAAGACGAGCGTCTGCGCCGAGCCCGGGGACTCGGGCGGATCCTTCATCAGCGGCGACCAGGCCCAGGGGGTGACCTCCGGTGGCTGGGGCAACTGCAGCGGCGGAGGCGAGACCTGGTACCAGCCGATCAACGAAATCCTCGGCCGGTACGGCCTGACGCTGCACACCGCCTGACAAGCCGCCCCCCACGGGCCGAGCCCGTCGCGACACGGATCATGGGCCTGAGCCGGCCCTCCGCCGCGGCGGGCTCTGCCGTGTGCGGGGAGGTTCGACAGGCCACCAGGCGCCGGTCGCGATGTCGTGGTCGACGGCGCGGATCACAACGCGGTCCACATCGGTGGCCCGAACGTATGAGACCCCCACCCTTTGTCGCCGCCCAAGGTGCGAGTGGTGGCGTGGATAGGAAGACTGGGGTCATGGCTAGCAAGGCAGTCCTTGAGGGTGGCCCGGATGATCTGCAGGAGCGGATCGTCCCGATCACTCCTCCCGGACAAGAGCTGAAGATTCCGCACCGCGGCGGGTACGAGCACTTCAAGGTCACGTCGCGGCATCAGGAGAGCCCGGAGGGACGGTTGCCTGTCTACGAATGGTGGGAACGGACGGAGATCGCCGAATAGGACCTGGTGAGCAAAACCCTTCGCGATCGGTGCGGGCCCGGCCCGGACCGAGCCTCAGGTGCGGCTGCGCCCTGTCCGGCCTTCCCGGGAACTCCTTGTTCTCGCAGGTCGAGGCTGTGCCCCGTACGTCTCGATGATGATCGGCTTCGGTCCCGTAGCACTTTGGTCGTACCGGATGACACATACGACGGGGGATTCGCCGCATACCTGCCGGCTCATAGCTTCTTGATCAGTCACCGCCATGATCAGGAGGCCACGGAGATATGTACGGCAAGGCATTCGCCCCCGAATACCAGGGCGAACTGGGCTCGATGCTGGGCGTCAATTCCTCGTACGACGAAGTGCTCACCACTGCGAGCCACGCGCGGCGCAACGCCGTCTCGGCACTCGACCGTGCCCGGGCCTCGCTCGCCGTCGCCGAGGCCAACCGACGGCTGGGCCGGGTGGCCGAAGCCGGTGACTCCTGGCGCGACAGCTACCGCTCCGCCCGGCAGGCCGGCGACCGGGGCGCGATGGCGTGGGCACTGTGGAGCGGTGGCACGCTGGCCCGGCAGTGCGGAGCCCTGCCGCTGGCCCGCCGTCTGCTGGCCGCTGCCGTCGACCTCGATGGCGGTGATCGACTCGCCCATGGCTACTCGCTCGCAGGCCTCGCCGAGACGGGGCGGATCCAGGGGGACTACGAGGCCGTCGCGGAGATGCACGAGCAACTGCTCGCACAGGCAAGGGCGCACGGCGAATCCCGGCACATGGTCTGGGCGATGTCCGGCATCGCGCAGATGCACCGCAACACCGGCGCATACGAAGAGGCCTTAGAACTGTTCGAAGAATGCGCCCGGATCGCGGACGACGCGGACGACGCACGCGGGAGGGCCTGGTCGCTGCGCGGCATAGCCGACGTGGTGTCCGTGCAGGGTGATACGGAGCGGGCACTGACACTGCTGACCGAAGCCGAAACCATCTGCCGTGACATGGATCTGGCCGGCGCGCTCGCTTATAACCACAAGATGCGCGGCAACGTCCTTTTCCGTGCGGCCCGTTACGAGGAGGCCTGCGTCGCCTACACACTGTCCCTGCGCGAATTCCGCGATATGAACGAGCCCCGCGGAACGGCGCTGTCCCGCCTCGGCCTCATCAAGTCCCGCTCCCGCCACGGCCGTGCACCGGACACGACGCTTGCGGAACTTGCGGAGCTGGAGGGCGAGTTCAAGCGGATCGGGCTGCGGCACGCCCGGCAGACGGTCATCGCCTTCCGGGACGAGCTTGCGGGGGTTCACCGGGTTGCTCAAGGAACCCGGCCCTCGTAGTCGCGGCGCGAGTGCCGCCTCCGCTTTGAGCCATCAACTGATGTCGAAGAGTGGGCCCGTGAGGGTGAGTCCCAGATCGTGGCCCACATAGGAGAAGAACGCGAGAAGCATCAGCGCCGCACCGGCCAGTGACAGATCCTTGAAAAAGTTGACCATCTCCATTGTTTTGGACTCTTCGGCGGTCTCCTTCCAGAAGGAGTGCATCAGAAGCGCGGTCGGGACCAGAAAGACGACCAGGAGCAGTGCGCCGAGGTCCGCCCAGACCCCGAATGCCACCATCAGTCCGCCGGCGAGGAGGAGGAACCCGCTGGCCGGGACCGCCACCGCGGGGGCGGGGACACCCCGGGCGCCGGCGTAGCCCGCCATGGCCTTCGCTTTGGTGAGGTGGCCGACCGCCGAGTTGAGGAACAGTACGCAGAAGAGAATGCGACCGATGAGCACGAGGACGTCCACGGTCACCTCCGGCGTCGTAGGTAATTGAACGCAAAATCTTCTCTCCGTAATTCTACGCCTCGGAGATGAGATCCCTTCGGGCGGACGCACACCGCACGGGGCGGGCCCTGAACCCGGTCAGGGCTGCGATCCGGCGGATCCGGAGGCTTCCAGGAGTTCGAGGAATCGGCGGCCGAAAAGGTATGCGTCCCCCGGCCAACGGGCCGAGAGGTAGTTGCGGTCCTGCACGACGTACGCGTGTGAGTCGTCGGTCGCGGTTCCGCGTGCAGTGAGCACCCTGGGCCCACGCTCGAACAGGGTGCCCGGATCGTTCAGCGCGGCCTTGACCTCGTCCTCGACATAGGCCGGATAGGTGCGGTAGTAGCGGCCGAGGCGCCACGCGGTGGTGAGATAGGCCGAGCGTTCCATGTACTTCGGCAGGCAGGTCGTACGACGGTCCGCCAGCACGCTGCGGCCGCCGATGCCCGCACGCGACCGCGCCAGGACCAGCACGCCGTGGCAGATCGCGCCGACCGGCCGGTCCAGCGCCCAGAACCTGCCAACCTGCTGGTGCAGCACCTCCGAGCCCAGGTACTGCCGCATCCCCTGCGCGTGGCCGCCCGGCAGGATCAGCCCGTCGAACTCGGCCACCTTCATATCCGCCCACCCCACGGTCGCGGCGAATTCCCGGGACCGGGTGAGCTCGTCGTAGAAGTCCCTGGGTTCCTTCTCGGCGCCGAGTTGCCCGAAGAGCACGCCGGTCAGCAACAGCGGATCCGCGGCGGGGTTTGTTCCCGCGCGCTCGGTGGCGAAGACGACCTGGTGCCCGGCGGCGGTGAGAATCCGCCAGGGCACGGCCACCTCGGTGACGTCGAAATCGCGGTCGGGAACCGGCATCAGTACACGCATCCGAGCATCATGGCAGGGGCTTCGCTCAGCGTCCCGGAATGTCCCGGCGGCAGTGGCCGATCCCAGCCGGCCGACCCGAGGCACCGGCGCCGCAAGCGGCTCTCAGATCACCTTCGAGCGGACCAGGACACCGAGTACGAGGGCACCGGGAAGCAGCGGCAGCCACACCGTGATGATCCGGTACCCGAGAACCACAGAGGTGGCCACGGCGACCGAAACCCCGGCCATGACCAGCGCTATGACGAGTGCCGCGTCCACCGAGCCAATGCCACCGGGTGTCGGGATGACAGCGGCCAGCGTGCTCCCGGCCAGATAGGCGAGCCCGACATGGGCGGCCGGAATGGACACGTCCAGCGCCATCGCCACGGCGACCAGTCCCGCAGCCTGCAGGGTCGGATAGGCCACGGCGCCACCCCACAGAGCCAGCACACGCGCAGGCCTGGTGTGCACGGAGCGCGCGTCCCGCAGCGCGGTGTCGACGAACGCGCGGATGGCTCTGCGCAGTGGCCGTACCGCCACCAGCACGACCGCTACCACGCACACCAGAGATCCCGCCACCACCAGCACCGGGCCTGCCGCGTGCGGCAGGAGGTCGTCCAGTTGCAGCGCGTGCGGAGAGGCGGCGAGGAGAGCGAGCAGCAGTACGGCTCGCCCTGTGCCCGCCGCCAGCATGTGCAGGGCCAGAGCGGCGGAGGAGCGCGGCAGCGAGAGTCCGCAGCGTTGGAGGAAGCGCAGATTGACCGTGCCCGCGCCGAGCCCTGCCGGGAGGAGATGGTTGGCTGCACCCGCGGCGAACTGCGTCACGAACAGCCGTAGCGGGGGGAGGCGTTCGAGGGTCGCTCCCTGGCGCGTGAAGGAGACGGCGACCCATCCCAGCACGGTGACGGTGACAGCGAGCAGCAGCCAGTACTGGTTGGCGGACAGGAGTTGGCTGCCGCCGGCCGTGATGAGCGGCCAGTGCTGGGCCGCCCAGATGCTGACCGCAGCGATCGGCACCAGGCAGGCGATCTGTCGCAGTGGCAGCCCCCGAAGGAGGTTTCCATGGGATGTGGCCATCGCCTCGGTCAATCTCCGCTTCTCACGCTGCCGGGAAGTAGTCGCGCCATCAGGCTCCCCGCGGCGGGCGACGTCCCGGCGTCGTACGGCCGACGGCCGGCGGGCGCGATGATTGCTGGAAAGCGACGTCGCCTGTGCCGCCCGCCCGACCTCGCCCGTTCGGTCGGTGGCTCGGGCCAATAGCAGGCGGACGGCGCACGGGCAACAGTGCGCGCACCGCCGTCGGCCGCCGCCGCTATGGGTGGCGTCACCATTCCGCGGGCGACCGGCCCGTTCCTAGTGTGACCGGCACCTTGGTATGTCTGCGGGAGGTCTCGGATGCTGTTGCGCACAAGCTCGCCCAAGCCTGCCGGTATGCGCCGGGCCGCCGGTCGCGTGGGCGCCGTACTCGCTCTGCTCGCCGCCACCCTGTGGCTCGCCCCGGCGCCCGCCGCGCAGGCGGCCGTACCCCTGGAGAGAGTCAGCAGCTTCGGTGCCAATCCCGGCGGTCTGAACATGTACGTGTACCGGCCCGCCGGCCTCCCCGCACATCCGGCGGTCGTGGTCGCCCTGCACGGCTGCACGCAGAGCGCCCAGGTCTACGCCGACAACTCCGGGCTCACGACGTTCGCCGACCGGCACGGGTTCCTGCTGGTCCTCGCCGAGACGACGTCCGCGAACAACTCCAGCGGCTGCTTCAACTGGTTCCAGGCAGCCGACAACCGGCGAGGGCAGGGCGAGGCCGCGTCCATCCGGCAGATGGTGGCGCATGCCGAGAGTGCCTACGGCGCCGATGCGGGGCGTACGTACGTCACCGGTCTCTCGGCCGGAGGAGGCATGACCTCGGTCATGCTCGCCGCCTACCCCGACGTTTTCGAGGCGGGCGCGGTGATCGCTGGACTGCCGTACGACTGCACCAAGGACACGGGGGCCTTCACCTGTATGAACCCCGGCGTGGACCGTACACCTGCGGTGTGGGCGCAGCGCGTCCGCGACGCCCATCCCGCGTACTCCGGGCCGTGGCCACGGGTGGCGGTCTGGCACGGCGACAACGACCCGACGGTCGTGCCGAAGAACGCCGATGAACTGCGGGACCAGTGGACCGCGGTGCACGGAGTGGACCAGAGCCCGGACCGTACCTCCACCATCGGGCCGAATCAGACGCGCCGCGAGCAGTATCTCGCTGCGGACGGCAGGGTCGTCGTCGAGGTCGACCGGGTGCCCGCGATCGGCCACGGCACGCCGGTGGACCCGGGCACCGGGCCCCAGCAGTGCGGGAAGACCGGCACCGCGAACTTCATCGACTCGATCTGCTCCGGCTACTGGATCACCGAGTTCTTCGGCCTCGACGGCTCCGCGCCTGATCCCGGCGGCCTGCCGGCCCCGGCCGGGCTCACCGTCACGGGTGCCAAACAGACCTCGATCACCCTGAATTGGACGGCAGTTGAGGGCGCGGCGGGTTACGCGGTGTACCGGGACGGGACACGTATCGCCACTCCGTCGGGCGCCTCGTTCACCGACACGGGTCTGAGCCCGGGTACAAGGCACGACTACAGCGTGGCCGCCCGCGACGCGGCCGGGGCCGAAGGCGCACGCTCCGGCCAGGTCACGGCCACGACCACCGGCGGCGCGACGGCCTGCTGGACCGCCGACAACTACCACCAGGTGCAGGCAGGCCGGGCCACCACCGACGGCAGCTATGCCTACGCCAAGGGCTCCCAGCAGAACATGGGCCTCCACAACACCTTCGTCACCCACACGCTCAAGGAATCACCCGTCGGTTACTTCGTCGTCGCCGATGGCAACTGCCCCTGACCGACGGTCGGTACGCCTCAGGAGGTTTCCCCGTGCCCTTCGCTCTGCCGTACACGGCCGCGCTGCTGCTCGCGCTCACCGCCGTCCCGGCCGTCGCACAGCAACCGCCCGAGACGCCGGCGACCGGCCACTGCAACCGGATCACCCGGCTGCAGGTGCCGGGAGCCGAGCGCCAAGAGAAAGCCTGCCTCGGGGAGTTGACGACGGCGGGGACGGTCGCATCCGGTCACACCGACCCGGCCGACTGGGCCGGGCTGACACCCGCAGGTCTTGCCACGCCCAGCGGTGTGCCCGGTATCCAGATCGACGGCTACTTCCCCGACACCTCCGCCACCAATACCAACCACGGTTGGAGCCATGACTCGCAGTTCGTCATCCGGCTGCCCGACCGCTGGAACGGGGGACTGGTGGTCGCGGGCTCCCCGGGCGTGCGCGAGCAGTATGCGAACGACCGGGTCATCGGCGACTGGGTCCTGTCCCGCGGCTACGCCTTCGCCGCCACCGACAAGGGCAACACCGGCGCGGCCTTCTACCGCGACGGCGCCGCGCCCGGCGAGGCGATCGCCGAGTGGAACGACCGCGTCACGCAGTTGACGAGGGCCGCCCGCGCGGTCGTCGCCCGGCGCTACCACCGCCCGCCCTCCCGCACGCTTGCCACCGGCATGTCCAACGGCGGCTATCTGGTGCGCTGGCAGCTGGAGAACCACCCTGAGCTGTACGACGGCGGCGTCGACTGGGAGGGGACGCTCTGGCGGTCGGGCGGACCGAATCTGCTGACCTTCCTGCCACCCGCCCTGCGTCACTACCCGGTGTACGCAGCCGGTGGCCGAGGCGCCGACGCGGCACACCGGGCGATGCTCGCCGCCGGATATCCGGAAGGCTCGGAGTTTCTGTGGCCCTTCCACCATCAGTACTACTGGGATCTGACCCAGCGGATCTACCGTGAAGAGCTGGATCCCGGCTACGACGGGCCGACCGAGGCGGGGACGCCGTACTGCGCGCCCGGCACGCCCGCGTGCGACGCGGACTACGCGTACATCTCGCGTCCCCCGGAGGTGCGCCGTGCCGTCGCGACGATCGGGCTGACCGGCCGGATCGGGAAGCCGCTGATCAGTCTGCACGGCACGCTCGATGTGCTGCTGCCCATCGGCCGGGACTCCGATGTGTACGCCCGCATGGTGCGCGAAGCCGGGCGCGGCGGGCTGTTCCGCTACTACCGCGTCGAAGGCGGCACACACGTCGACTCGCTCTACGACGTCTTTCCGGACCGGCTGCGGCCGTTGACGCCCTGCCACCGCTCAGCGTTCACTGCCTTGGAGGCCTGGACCGGACAGGGCAGGCAGCCTGCGCCCAGCCACACGGTGGCCCGCCCGGCGGCGGCCGGTCCGAGCACGCTGCTCACCGACTGTCCCCTCGACGGAACACAACCCCGTCAAGGGTGAGAGGGCAAGCGCGGCACACGGGGCGACCGGCAGCAGGCGGTCCAGGGGTGTTGATCAGCGTGCGGACACCGTCGTCGTCGGGGTGTTCCAGCCGGAGATCCGCAGGCTGGGCGCGGAACCGTGCAGGTCGGCGGTGCGGTAGGCGGCGGTGACAGTCGTCGATTCGCCGGGCCAGAGACTGACCTGGTTGTCGGACCACTGGACGGGCAGCACGGGCACGCCGTCGCCGTTCACAAGATGGACGTCCGTGAGCAGTGCCGGGGTCTTGCCCGTGCCCGAGTTGCGCACTGTGACCGTGGTCGTGGACGTCCCGTCGGCGCCCGTCGTGGTGTTCGCCGTCGTGGACAGGGCCGCCTTCGCCATGGAGCCCAGCCCCTTGAGGTCGGCGTACGCGGTGGTGGGTGTGTAGTACCAGTCGGTGTTGTCCCAGTCGAGGACGTCGGCCTTGGTGGACAGCCAGTACACGTTACGGCTCAACTCCTTGCCCGTACTGTCGGTGAGTACGAGCTTGGCCAGATACGTGGTGGACAGTCCGGCGACCGACAAGGGCAGGGTCAGCGCGGTGGTTTTCGCACCGTCGCCGGCCACCGTAAGCCCGGATGCGGTCCTGTCGTACTTCTGGGTGCCGTCGGTGTTGAACAGCGTCACGCGCGCGGTGAGTCCCGAGGCGGAAGCGCGCCGGTTGTTCACGAGGACCACCGACCGGCTGTCGTAGGAGTACTGGACATGCAGCGGCTCATTGGCCTTCTTGGCGCCGAAGTAGGCGCCGCCCTGGTCCAGGTAGCGGTCCAGCAGCTGCCAGTGCAGTGAGGTCCAGCCGCTGTTGAACATCCAGTACACGACGCCGGTGGAGGGCTTGGTGGAGTCGGTGGCATTCCGCCCGTACGACTCGAACTGCGCGCGCACGTTCTCGTACTGGGCGAGCTGCGCCTTGCGTACATAGTCATCGAGGCTCGTGGGGGCGCCGTAGCGGCCGCTCAGGGCGTCGTTGTAGAGCTTGAGAGTGCTGAAGGTGCTCGAGGGGGAGCGGTGGTACTGCTTGGCGGAGGGGTTGCGCCACAGCGTTTCCAGTTCGGCGGGGGACATCATGCGGCGCAAGGAGTCGAGTGTGGGGATATCGGGGCCGGCGCTGGTCTCGGAGTTGAAGCCGGTGGCTCCGCCCTCGCGCTTGGCATACCAGTAGTTGGGCGGGACCCAGTCGTAGGGGCCGGTCATCTTCATGCCCGAACTGCCTGAGATCGGCGAGGTTTTGGCCGAGGCCGCGGCGACCACCGGAGTGGACCAGTCGGTCTCCTTGAGGGCATCGATGTAGTTCTTCTCGGTCTTCGCGTCGGGGGCGAAGTCACTTCCGATCAGGAAGGAGATGACGCTGGGGTGGTCGCGCAGCCGTGCAGCCTCGGCGGCCATCGACGCCTTCGCGACCGGATAGTCGGCGTCGGTCCACCTGTCACCGGGCTCACCGCCGTTGTTGTTGCCCTCCCACTTGTCGCAGCATTCCCAGCCCGGCAGGGCCAGCACGCCGTAGCGGTCGGCGAGGTCGAAGAACTCGTCCGGCTCGATGTGTCCCTCCAGCCGGATGGTGTTGAGTCCCAGATCGAGCGCGTACTTGAGCCGGTCCGCCACGTACGTACGGTCCCAGCGCAGGAATTCGTCGGGGGACCAACCGCCGCCCTTGATGAGCAACGGGCGGCCGTTGATGCTGTACTGGCGGGCGCCGTCACTGTTCAGCGGTGCCTTCACATCCCGGATGCCGAAGGTCTCATGAGCGGTGTCGGACATGGTTCCGGTGACCGTGGCGGTCATGTCGAGGTTGTACAGCGGCTGCTCGCCCATCGAGGCGGGCCACCATACGCGCGGTGCCTGCAGGCGCAGTTGCGGGTAGGCGGCGGGGGTGAAGACGACCGTCTTCGTCTGGTGCGCGGCCAGAGTGACGTCCTGGCTGAAGGTACTGGTGCCGAGCGTGCCGGATACGGTGGCGGTGACCGGATTCGCCGAGTCGTTGCGGGCCTGCGCCTTGACGGTCACCTCGGCGGAGGAGAGCGAGGGCAGCGCGAGATTGGTGACAGCGTGCGTGTCGCGCAGCGCCACCGGGCCGCCGCGGCGCACCAGAACATCGCGCACGATGCCCATGTTCTCGTCCGGCGGAGGCTGCAGCCAGTCGATCCAGCCCATGGTGAGGTTCTTGTTGGGGTCGTTGGGCTGGACGCGGAACGCGACCGTGTTGGTGCCGGCCTTCACCAGGGCGGTGATACCGAGTTCATGGTGGGTGTACGCACCGGCCACCGCGCTCCTGGTCGCGATCTGGCTGCCGTTGACGTAGACATCGGCGGCGGAGATCACTCCGCTGAAGTCGAGGTAGGTGCGCCCTTCTTGCCCGCCGCCGGGCGGGAGGGGCCCAGCGGTGTCGGCGACCGTGAAGTCCGAGCGGTACCACCACGGGACCGCGAAGTCGGCCGCCGGGATCTTCTCGAGGTTGGTGGAGTAGAACGGATCGGCGTACGTGCCGTTCGCGAGCAGGGCGCCGAGCACGGTGGACCGTGGTCCGGCCGGATGCCAGCCGGTGGCCGGATACCCGGGGCTGGAGACAACGGCCGGGGAGTCGGAGACCTTGGCCGTCGACTGGATCCGGTAGCCGGACAGCGCGGTCCTGCTGCCGGGCGCGGTGGCGACGTGGGTCACCGCCGGTCCGCGGGCGGAGTGTCCGGCGGGGGTGGTGGACGTCGCGCTCCGGTGGAGTGTGAGGAGCAGGCCGAGGACGACGGCCGTGGCGGCCAGGCGCCGGTACAGGGCGGGGCGGTGGGCCACGGTGGTCTCCCAGGGGTCTGTTCGGAGCATCTGGGCTTTGGCAGCTTCGGCAGCTTCGGCGCATTCAAGTTAGGAACCTTTACTAACTTATTTTCGACGCTAGAGATCTGAGTGGGTCATGTCAATGAGGCGCCCCACTTGTTGCCCCGGATGGCGCAATCCGGGTGGGCGGCTGGGCGCCATCATCGCGAAGGTCATCGCTGTGTGTTGCTGCTCTCCGCCGCGCCGGCCCCGCCGACAGCGCCGCGAACGCGACGTCCGAATTCCGCCAGCCATAGCCCGCGACACGCCGCAGAGTTGATGGCGGAACACCGCTGAACCACCCAGAAAGGATCAGAACGATGACCCTCTGTACGACGATCGACAGCCCGCTCGGCGAACTGCTGCTGGTGGGCGAGAAGTCCGCCACAGCCAACGGCGGTACCGCGCTCGCCTCACTCTCCCTCCGCGGCCGGAAAGGCGGCGCAACAGTCCAGGACGGCTGGAGCGAGGACGCGGAGGCGTTCACCGAGATCGCCGCCCAGCTGAGGTCGTACTTCGACGGCAAGCGCACCCGCTTCGACGTCGAACTCCTCGTCACCGGCTCGGACTTCCAGCGACAGGTCTGGAACGCGCTGGAGACCATCCCGTACGGCAAGACCCTCAGCTACGGCGATATCGCCACGCAGATCGGCGCGCCCCGGGCCGCGGTCCGCGCCGTCGGCACCGCGATCGGCGCCAACCCGCTGCTCGTCGTACGCCCCTGCCACCGCGTGATCGGCGCCGACGGCTCACTCACCGGCTACGCCGGCGGCCTCGAGCGCAAGCGGCAGCTCCTCACTCACGAAGGCGTCCTGCAGGCCGCCTGAGCGCGGGCCTCGAACCACAGATCGAGGCCCCACCCTTCCCGGAGACATCGCATGATCACCGAAATCGCCTCCGCACGGGCTCACCAGCACGTGGACGTCGCTGACTGGACGGCCCTGGCCGACGAGCTGGACACCTACGGCTGCGCGCTCACCCCGCAGCTGCTGATCCCCGCCGAGTGCGCCGGCATCGCCGAACTGTACGAGCAGGAGCATCTGTTCCGCACCACCGTCGACATGGCCCGCCACCGCTTCGGCTCCGGCCGGTACCGCTACTTCAAGCACGATCTGCCCGAGCCGGTCGCCGAACTGCGCGCCGCGTTCTATCCGCACCTGCTGTCCATCGCCCGCGCCTGGGCCGAACGGCTCGGCCGCCCGGCGCCGTGGCCGGACACTCTGGAGGAGTGGCTGGCGATGTGCCACGAGGCCGGACAGGATCGCTCCGCGCAGATCCTCCTTCGCTACGAGGAAGGCGACTGGAACGCACTGCACCGCGACGTGTTCGGCGACATGCTCTTCCCGCTCCAGGTCGTCATCGGCCTCGACGAGCCGGGCGGCGACTACACCGGCGGCGAGTTCCTGCTCGTCGAACAGCGGCCCCGCGCCCAGTCCCGAGGCACGGCAACCGTCCTCCAGCGGGGCCATGGCCTGATCTTCACCACGCGCGACCGGCCGGTCCGCTCGAAGCGCGGCTGGTCCGCCGGCGCCATGCGGCACGGCGTGAGCACCGTCCGCTCCGGCCGCCGTCACGTGCTCGGGCTGGTCTTCCACGACGCGGCGTGATGCGCACGTACACCCTGCTCGGTGCCGATGGCCATGCCTGTCGCAGCACCACACCCGGCACGCTGGGCGGGCATTGGCGGAGCCGGCTGTACGGGCGGCTGGACTGCCCCTCCGCGCTGCGGGCCATCGCCCGCGGCGGCTACACCCGGCACCGTGTCTTCTTCGCCGACGAGAACACCGCCGTCGGGGCCGGATACCGTCCGTGCGCCGTGTGCCTGCCCCATCAGTACATGCGCTGGAAAGAGAATCGAGAGAGCACGACGTCATGAGAGTTCGGACGGAGCGGGAGCAGACCCGCTCACCCCTGATCAGTGCCGAGAACCTGGCCGCATACGGCGACCTGCCGCAGCCCGCCCCGCACACCGGGGCCGAACTCACGTCCCTCATAGGCCTGTTGACGCAGCAGAAGTCGCGGATCGAGACAGTCGCCGTCGGCCACAGCCGCGATGCCGCCTCCCGCGCCGCTGCCCAAGCCTTCACCGCCGCATGGCAGGCACGCGGCGGAAAGGTCCTCGCGGTGGTGGACTGGCCCGAGACGGCCGCGTCCTGGCTGCGCCCGGGCAGACGGCTGACCGCCGGGCCGCCGGACGCGTGGGTCGTGGCGGCGGCTCCGCCCGGCTTCGTCCAGCTGAGCCGCCGCCTGCGCCACAGCACCGACTGGGATCCGGCCCGCACCGTCGCCTTCGCGACCCTTGCGGACTCCCGCCTTCCGGCCCTCGCCGGACCGGATACCCTGCACGGGCTGCGTGGCGCGACCGCCGAGGGCGGCACCTGGGAGGTAAGCCACCGCTGGGTCACCTGCTACCCGCGGATGGGTCCTGCGGCTTGAGCGCGCCGCTTCCCGAGCGTTTCCACAGCGGCGATCACCCGGTCCCAGAACAGTTCCTGTTCCAAGGCCACCGCGACTCGCGCGTTCACGGGCCGGTCCAGGTACTGGTGCAGGTCCACCACGGTCGCCCCGCGCGTGTACTGGCCGCGCAGTTCCACCGCCACGCTCGCGTCGACGCAGCGTACGATCGCCGGGTCGATGACCCGGGCCACCGCGACGGGGTCGTGCAGCGGCGGGGCTTCGAAGCCCCACAGCCGCCGGTATCTGGATGCGAAGAAGGTCATCAACTGGGAGCACATACGGCCGAGTTCGGTGCCGAGCCCTTCGAGGCGGGCCAGCACCTCGGGCGTGGCGAGCGCCTGGTGGGTGACGTTGAGCCCGCACATCGTGAGCGGCACCCCGCTGCGGAAGACGATGTCCGCGGCTTCGGGGTCGACGTAGATGTTGAATTCGGCCGCCGGGGTCCTGTTGCCGCGTTCGGTGGAGCCGCCCATGAGCACGATCTCGCGGATGTGCGCGGCACTGTCCGGGTACCGGGTCAGCAGCAGGGCGATGTTGGTCAGCGGCGCCGTCGGGACGAGGGTGACGGGTTCCGGATGTTCGGTCAGGATCCGGTGGATGAGGTCCACCGCGTGCTCCGGGACCATGTCCACGGTGGGTTCCGTGAACTGCGGCCCGTCGAGGCCCGAGGCCCCATGGACGTCGTCCGCCACCAGCAGCGGCTGGACGAGCGGCCGTGCGCATCCGGCCGCGATGGGAACATCGGTGATCCCGGCGACGGTGCAGACCCGGCGCGCGTTCAAGGTGGTCTTCTCGACCGTCTGATTGCCGGCGACCGTGGTGATCGCGAGCAGGTCGATCGCGGCGTCTCCGGCCGCGAGCAGGATGGCGACGGCGTCGTCGTGCCCGGGATCGCAGTCGATGATGATCGGCACTGGCACGGTGCTTGCTCCTCGGCGCTCCGGGACGGCAACGTCTTCAGTGTGCCCCTGAGACGGTCCGGAGGGCGGCCCTCATCCCCTCCGGGCGTGGCCAGGCCCGTACGTCAGCCGCACGGGACGGCTGATCGCCCCGCCGGTCAGAGTGTGCGGTCGTCTCTGTGGGCTGCGTAGAAGTCGGCCTGGCGGGCCATGAGCGCGCGCATCGAAGTGCCGCGTGCGACGCCATAGACGGTTCCGGGGAAGTCAAGGCCGCGCTGCACCTCCCACAGTTCGTCGTGCTGGTCGGGGGAGAACAAGCGCGCCGGGTCTCCGGCGGCGATCCAGCCGATCGGGAGAACGGTGTCGGGCGCCAGCCGCGAGTTGACGTGAAGCACGCTGTTGAGCCGAAGTTCGGAGCGTGTGCCTGCCACGGCGCCCGGGAAGGCCGAGGCACCCGTCGCCACGAAGACCTCGTCCTCGACCGTCGCTCCGTTGATATGGGCGTGCGGGCCGATCAGCACCGCATCGCCGAGGATGGCGGGATGTTTCGCCCGGCCACGGACCAGCGCGTTCTCCAGCACCACCACGTTCGTGCCCGTGCGCACCTCGCCGTCCTCGGCAGTGAGTACGGCACCGTGCATGATGCGTGCCCCTTCGCCCAGGACGACCGCACCGCACAGGACTGCTGAGGGGGCGACGTAGGCAGAATCGGGAACGACAGGACACTTTCCGCGATGCTCGATCAACATCTGGCCGAGGGTAGGACACTCCTCGGGGCAGCAGCGGCAGCCGGTCCGTACCGCCCGGTTCTCAGATGTCCGGGAACACGGACGGAATGCCGAGAGTTCCGGCAATGGCCTGCCAGATCGCTGCCTGCGCGGTGTCGAGCGTGACCCGCGGGTCGTCCAGCATCAGCCGGATACCGAAGCCGTCGCACAGAGCGAGAACCAGCGTGCTGGTCGCGTCGATGTCGCAGTCGGCGAATTCACCGGTGCGGGTTCCCCGCCGCAGTGCCTCGGCCACCCAGGTGTGGAGCTGGTCGTACAGATCCACGGCGAGATGGTGTGCGGATTTGTCGCGCAGCGCCCGTACCCAGAGCTCCTGCCAGAGCTTCCAGTCCTGCCGGAGTTCCGGGTCCGTGGGCAGCATGCTGTGAACGATGCGTGCCAGCGTGACCGAGGCCGGGACCGAGTCGGCGTCGCGTTCGAGTTCGGTGCCGGTCTGGGCGAAGGAGTGTGTCATCGCTTCCGCGAAGAGCTTCTCGCGGGTCTCGAAGTGGTAGTGCAGCAGAGCCGTCGACACGCCGGCGTGCTCGGCGACCATGCGCATACGGATCTTCTCGAAGCCGACCTCGGCAATCACTTCGCACGCGGCGGAGAGAATCCGCTCACGTGTCTCGAGCGTGCGTTCGGCCTTGGCCACGTTACTGCTCCCGTTCCGTATCGCCGCCCATATGCGGTGGGCGGGGCCGCCTGCCCGCCCCGCGCCTCTCCATCTTCCCGTATCTCGCCCGGCGCCGGACCCCGGGCCCCTGGCCACAGGCGCCGCGAAACGTGCGCCGCACGGCGCCGATTCATCGGTACGTGTGGAAGCCCCTGCCCGACTTACGGCCGAGCAGGCCCGCGTCGACCATCCGGGCCAGCAGCGGCGGCGGTGCGTAGAGCGGCTCCCGGAACTCCTCGTACATCGACTCCGCGATGGCCTGCGTGGTGTCCAGTCCGATGAGATCGGTCAGGGCGAGCGGACCGAGCGGGTGGGCGCAGCCCAGGGTCATGCCCCGGTCGATGTCCTCGACCGACGCCGTACCGGACTCGACCATCCGTACGGCGGCAAGCAGGTACGGAACCAGCAGGGCGTTGACGATGAACCCGGCACGGTCCCGGGCGCGGACGACCTGCTTGCCCAGCACATCGGAGGCGAACGCCTCCGCGCGCTGTGCGGTGCTCTCGCCGGTCAGCAGCGACGGCACCAGCTCGACCAGCGGGAGGACCGGGACGGGATTGAAGAAGTGCAGGCCCACCACGTGTTCCGGGCGCGCCGTGGCCGCGGCCAGTCGGATGACCGGTATGGAGGAGGTGTTGGACGCCAGAATCGCGTCCTGACGTTTCACGGTCGTGTCCAGCCGGGCGAAGACCTCCACCTTCCCCGCTTCGTCCTCGGCAACGGCCTCCACGACCAGATCCCGGTCGGCCATCAGGTCCATGTCCGTGGTCGTCGCGATCCGGGCCAGCGCGGCATCCCGCTCCTCGGCGGACAGTTTTCCGGCGGCGGTGGCCCGGTCGAACGAGGCGGTGATGCGTCTGTGCCCGGCGTCCGCCGCCGCGCGGCTCGCCTCGACCACGATCACGTCTCGTCCCGCCCGCGCGCACACTTCGGCGATGCCGGATCCCATGAGGCCGCAGCCGACGATCCCGATCCGCTCGATACCGGCCATTGCTTCTCCTCGGTTCTCCCTGACGGTCTTACGGGCCATGAGCTGCGGGTCACCGCGCCGCCGCCCGGACCCGGTCGCGTGGACCGGGCCCGGCGGCCAGCAGCGTTCAGCCGGCGGACGGCATCTGCAGAACGCCCGTGCCCCGCTTGACCAGTTCACCCGCGATGATCAGGCGCTGGATCTCGGAGGTGCCTTCCCAGATGCGGTCGACGCGCAGCTCGCGGTAGAGGCGTTCGACGGGGTAGGAGCGGTCGTAGCCGCGGCCGCCGAAGATCTGGACGCACCGGTCGATGACGCGCCCGGCCGCCTCGCTCGCCGACAGCTTGGCGATCGCCGCCTTGGCGTGCAGGGTCTTGCGGTCGGCCCGCCCTTCGTCCACCTCCCAGGCGACCTGGTGGGTGTAGGCGCGGTTGACTGCGATGTCGACGGCGCAGTCGGCGAGCATGCCCTGGATGAGCTGGAAGTCGGCGATGGGGGAGCCGAACTGGCGGCGCTCGACGGCCCAGTCGCGGGCGAGCTCCAGCGCCCGTTCGGCCGCGCCCGTCGTCCGCGCGGCGATCATCAGCCGCTCCTCGGTGAACCAGGACCGCGTGATGTCGTACCCGTTCCCGATGCCGCCGAGGACCGCGTCCTCGGGGACATGGACATTCGTGAACGTGAACTCGGGGTGCTCGTAGACGAAGGTGTGCATGAAGCGCGGCACGCGGGTCATCTCGATGCCGGGCGTCTCCTTGTCGACGAGGAAAAGGGTCGGGGCCCGCTCCTCACCGGCAGCGGCCAGCACAATCATGAAATCCGCGTGGTCGCCGACGGTGACGAACCACTTCTCGCCGTTCAGCACCCAGCCGCTGCCGGTCCGCGTCGCGGTGGTCTTCAGATTCTGCGGATCCGATCCGGCCTCGGGCTCGGTCACCGCGTAGCAGTCACGGCGCCTTCCCTGGATGACAGGGACGAGGTACCGCTCGCGCTGCTCGGGCGTGCAGAAGCGCAGGGCGTTCGCCGGCCGCCACACCGTGTCCCACAGGGCACCGGTGAGCCGGCCGAGCTCCTCCTGGACGGTGGCCTGCTCCAGGATCGAGAGACCGGCACCGCCCCACTCCGTCGGCATGTTGACGGCCTGCAGCCCGCTGCCGAGCACGGCGTCGCGGATCTCGGCATGGGCCTGCGGGGGCAGGCCGTTGTTCTCCTCGCAGTCGAGCTCGTACTTCATGATGAAGTCGGTGAGCCCGCGCGCGGAGCTCTTGAGCTCCTCCTGACGGGCGGTGAGGCGGAAGTCCATGTCATTCCTCAAAGTTGTCGGGTACGAACGTGTGCCGGCGGGGGCGGCGTGGGGCGTCAGGAGGCGGGCAGGGCAAGTGCCCTGGTGCCGCGCTTGATGAGCTCGTTGGCCACGATCAGGCGCTGGATCTCGGAGGTGCCTTCCCAGATGCGGTCGACGCGCAGCTCGCGGTACATGCGCTCGACGGGGTAGGAGCGGTCGTAGCCGCGGCCGCCGAAGATCTGGACGCACCGGTCGATGACGCGCCCGGCGGCCTCGCTCGCCGACAGCTTGGCGATCGCCGCCTTGGCGTGCAGGGTCTTGCGGTCGGCCCGCCCTTCGTCCACCTCCCAGGCGACCTGGTGGGTGTAGGCGCGGTTGACTGCGATGTCGACGGCGCAGTCGGCGAGCATGCCCTGGATGAGCTGGAAGTCGGCGATGGGGGAGCCGAACTGGCGGCGCTCGACGGCCCAGTCGCGGGCGAGTTCCAGCGCCCGTTCGGCCGCGCCCGTCGTCCGCGCGGCGATCATCAGCCGCTCGTCCGTGAACCACTCCTTCGTCAGTTCGTAGCCGTTGCCGACGCCGCCGAGCACGTCCTCGTCGGGGACGAAGACATCGGTGAAGGTGAACTCGGGATGCCCGTTCACCGCGGAGTGCATGAAACGCGGCACGCGCGTCATCTCGACGCCGGGCGCATGCTTGTCCACGAAGAACAGCGTCGCCGCGCGCTCCGGGCCCGCATCGGCCTGCACCAGCAGGAAGTCGGCGATGTCCCCACAGGTTACGAACCACTTCTCGCCGTTCAGCAGCCAGCCGCCGATGGTGCGATCGGCGGTGCTGGTGCCCGAGCCGGGGTCCGAGCCCGCTCCCGGTTCGGTCACCGCGAAAGCGTCGAACCGCTCGCCCCGGACGACGGGAAGCAGGTACTTCTCCCGCTGCGCCTCCGTGCCGTACGCCAGCACGTTGGCAGGCCGCCACGGGATGTCCCAGAGGCAGTTGGTGACCTTCCCGAACTCCTCCTCGACGATGACCTGGTCGAGCAGGGACAGCCCGGCCCCACCCCACTCGGCGGGCATATTGATCGCGTACACGCCGGCGTCGATCGCGGCGCGGGTCAGCTCGCGGACCGTGTCGGCGGGCAGCGGACCGCCCGCCTCCTCCGACTGGTTCTCGTACTGCATCAGAAGCCGCGCATACGCGGCGGCCCGCGCCTTGAGGTCGGCCTGCTCGGGTGTGTAGCAGAAGTCCATCGTGTCCTCCGAGAAGTGGTGAGGGGGAGTGGGTCGTCAGACGAGTACGGCCCGGGCGTCCAGGGCCAGTACGCCGTCCGGGCGGACCAGCAGCGGGTTGACCTCGAGCTCGGCGATCTCCGGGTGGGCAGCGGCGACGGCGGTGATGCGCTCGATGACGGCCGCAGCGGCCGCCACATCGACGGCCGGCCGACCCCGGACGCCCGCCAGCAGTGCGGCGGTACGCAGACCGCGCAGCAGATGTCCGGCCCGGCGGGCCGGGACGGGCGCCAGGGAGAAGGCGACATCGTGCAGCGTCTCGGTGAGGACGCCACCGAGACCCACCATGGCGACCGGACCGAACTGCGGATCGCGGTTCACCCCCACGATCAGCTCAACGCCGTCCGTGAGGTCGGCCATCGCCTCGACCGAGTAGGAAGGCGCGCCGAGCCTGGCGCGCATGTCCCGGTAGGCGGCGGTGAGCGCGTGCCGGTCCGCGAGCCGCAGCGCCACGCCGCCCGCGTCGGACTTGTGCAGTACGTGCAGGGCTTTGAGGACGTACGGACCGGCGAACTCCTCGGCCGCGGCGAGCAGTCCGGCCTCATCGGTGATCTCCCGCGCCGGCGGGAACGGCACACCCGCCGCACTGAGGAGGCCCCGGACCCCGTGGTACCCGGCGTCCCGCAGAGGGGCCGCCGCCGGTGGCAGCGAGGCGACACCGGGCGGACCGCCCGCCTCGCGGACCGTCATCGCCGCAAGCGCGCGGGCGGCGTCCTCGGTACAGGAGAACACCGGTATCCCTGCGTCGGCCAGCACCTGGCAGCTCGTCGACCGCGGATACATCGACTGCACGACAAGCGGCTTGGGCGTTGCCCTCCGGTGCGTGACGATCGCCCGGGCGGCCTGCAACTCGCCCTCGGCGAGCGCGGATCCACCGCTGCCGAGGCCTCCGTCGGAAGCCGCGTAACCGCCGAAGTAGCCCGTCATCAGCACGGCGTCGACCTCGTCGGTGGCGAGCAGCCCGCCGACCGTGTCGGCGTACGACCCGGGGTTCTGCTCGCCCATCCCGGCCAGGTCCACGGGATTGCCGACCGCGGACTGCTCCCACAGCACGGTTCTCAACCTTTCCTGCGCCGTTGCGCCGAGTTCGGGCACCTCAAGACCGGCGGCCTCGGCGGCGTCGGCGGCGATCGCGCCATGTCCACCGCCGTCCGTGAAGACCGTGGTACGCCGTCTGCTCGTCCGCAGGCCGGCGTTGAGCGCGGCGAGGACGACGGTCATCTCGCGCGGCGTGGCGACGAGTTCCACCCCCGCGTCGCGGCACGCCGCGGCCACGACGTCGGACGACGTGGTGAGGGCGCCGGTGTGCGACTGGGCGCTGCGGGCCGAGGCGGTGCCGCGCCCGGCAGTGAGCAGTACGACCGGCTTGCCTGCCGCGGCGGCCGCCCGGGCGAAGGCACGGCCGTCCCCGAAGTCCTCGGCGTACACGGCGATGGCCCGGGTGGCCTCGTGCCGCGCACAGTCCTCGACGAGGTCGACGAGAGTGACATCGGCCTGGTTGCCGAGGGAGACGAAGCGGGAGAAGCCGAGGCCGTGCGGCGCGCAGCGGAGCTGGAGCTCGAGCGCGAGGTTGCCGCTCTGGCTCAGCAGTGCGATGTCGCCGGGCGCGAAGCTGTCCGAGGCGAGGTACAGCTGGGTCGTGTTGTCCGCGATCCCGAGGCAGTTGGGGCCGACCAGGACCGCTCCGGCGGCGCGTACGCGATCGGCGATCGCCCGCTGCCGGGCCAGTCCGGCCGGGCCCGTTTCGGCGAAGCCGGCGGTGATGCCGACGATCGCCCGGGCTCCGCAGGCCAGCGCGTCGTCGACGGCGGCCTCAAAACCGGGGCCCGGCACGGAGATGACCACCAGGTCGACAGGTTCGCCGATCTCCGTGAGGCTGGTGGCCGCGGCGCGGCCGAGGACCGTACCGCCGCGGCGGTTCACCAGATGCACGGGGCGCCGCTCGGGGTCGCGCAGCGCCTGTGCGGCCACCGCGTGGCCGTACTTCGCCGGGTCGTTGCTGGCGCCGACCACGGCGACGGACTTGGGGTCGAAGAGAGCGGTCAGATCACGTCCCATGTCACTTCTCCAGCCGGAGGGCGGAGTTGGGGCAGACCTCGGCGCAGGCGCGGGCCGCGTCCTCGCCGCCGTCCGGCACCGGTACGGCGACGACCGTGGCGTAGCCCCATTCGTCGAGCTCGACGAGGCCGGGGGCGTGCTCCTGGCAGAGGCCGTAGCCCTGGCAGCGTGTGGAGTCCAGAAGGAGTTTCACGGTGTTCCTTTCAGCGCGGGCACGGGGGAGGAGCCGGGCAGTGGGGCATCGGACGGGGTCGCGTCCATGACGTCCGGTACGGGCACGGAGAGCCGGTGGCCACCGCTGGGAGGGCTTGCGTCGCAGGCCGGACACGGGGTGCCGAGGTGGGCTCGGACGGGTTCGGGGAAGGCGAGCAGGAGGCTTCCTGCGGTGCCCGCGGCGGCGTCGAGCAGGCCGCACGCGCCACGCCCGGGCAGGCCGGACGACCACCGGAGCAGCCGCTCGACGGAGTCGGGCCCGGCCGTGCCGGCGGTCAGCCGGTGCAGGGTGTCGCTGATCGCGGCCGTGCCCGACACACAGACGCCGCACTGCCGGGAGCTCTCGGCCGCGAGATGATCCACGGCGTCGGCGGCGACCGCCACCGGGCACTCGCCCGGGGCGAGGAAGCGGATGGCCCCGCAGCCCAGCGCCGTGCCGGCGGCGGTGAGCGCGCCGGGATCGAGCGGGAGGCCGAGTGAGCCGGCGCCGATCAACCCGCCGAAGAGCCCGCCCATCAGCGCCCCGGTGGCGTCGGGAGTGCCCTGGGCCGCGGCCAGCGCCGCCAGCGTGGAGCCGTACGGAACTTCGGTGAGCAGCGGAGTTCCGTGGCGGCCGGACAGGGTCAGCAGCGTGGCGCGGGCGATCCGGCGGCGCAGCTCCGGTCGGCCGGCGATGAGGGCGATACGGGCCAGCGTCTCGACATTGGAGACGAGCGTCGGCTCGTCCCCGACTCCCCGCTCGAACGGCCGGGGCGGCTTGGCGGTGGGCATGGCCGGACCGCCGTTGATCCTCCGTACGACCGCGGTCTCCTCGCCGGCGACGTAGGTGTGTCCGGTCTCGATCACCTCGACCGGCAGCCGCGGCGGGCGCTCGGCGAGGGCATGGCGGACGCGTGCGCCGGCGTAGGGGTCGGAGAGGTAGATGAAGCCCCGTACGGCTCCGGTGATCGCGGCGGCGCGGGCGAGGCCGTCCAGGACGAGATGGGGCCGGGCCCGCAGCAGCCAGCGGTCCTTGACCGAGCCGGGCTCGCCCTCTTCCCCGTTCGCCACCACCACTGGAGCGCCGCCGGCGTCACGGACTGTCCGCAGCTTCACGGCGACGGGGAATCCGGCGCCGCCGCGGCCCCGCAGCCCGGCCGCCGCGATATGGGCCAGCAGCACGTCCGGGCCTACGGCGTCCCGGTAGCCGCCCGTCGCGGCGTACGCCTCGGCGCTCTCCGCCACGGCCGGTGCCGCTCCGAGGAGGGAGCCCGTCCGGGCCGGTATCTGGGACAGGATCCCGGTCATCCCCGGCTTCCTTCCGCTACATGGGTACGCAGGGTGCGCACCGCGTGTTCGAGAGCTGTGCGGTCCGCCGCGGTTCGGCCGTATCCGGGTCCCGGAAGGCCGATGAGCATGCGGTGGTGGTCGAGCACCACCTCTCCCGCGAGCAGGGCGGCCCGGGGGTCGCCCGGGCGGGAGCCGTCGGCGACGGCGGTCACCAGACCGGTGACCTCCGCGAGATAGCGCAGCCAGCCGCGCCGGCTGCCGTGCAGGATCAAGGTCTCCACACGGCGGCGCTCGGCGGCCGCCAGTTGCGGTGGCGTCGCGGCCTGACCCCGCGCACCGGTGCGCAGGGCGGCGACGCTGGGTGGCAGCTCCCGCTCCGGTTCGGGAGTGAGCCCGAGCCATACGAGACTCCGACGACCGCTCATGCCTGCCTCCGGGAGGGATGGGAGAGCCGTCACGGCCCGACCGGGCCGGCAGTGGCCAAGGGGTGCGATGTGCGCTGTCTGTGGCTCACTGCCGGGAACCGGGGTGCCGTGCGACGGGAAATCGGCTGTACGGACCGGGCGTGGGCGCCCGGGAGGCTGCCGTCGTCCGGCTCGACGGGAAACGACGAAACGCGGGGAGCAGCGATGAGGACTACGCTAACTAATCAGTTAGTCAGTTCACAAGTCTTGACACTGCGGAAACGCGGCAGCAATCTGACTGACCAATTAGTCAGCGCGGCTTTCCCGGTGTCTCACCACGGCCCGCAGACAGCCCCTGGGCCGCCTCAACACCGATCGCCGCGTATGCGGCATGGAGGAGTCAGCCGATGCAGCCCGAAGCCCCCGAAACCTCTGCGCCAGCAAAGGCCTCGGAAGCCCCCGAAGCCTCTGCGCCATCGATGGCCTCGGAAGCCCCCGAAGCCTCCGCCGCACTTCAGGACCACCTCAGCCCCGGGCAGGCCCTGCCTGCCCGCTACTACACCGACGCCGGCACGGCCGCCGCCGAGACCCGGCACATCTTCGCCAAGTCCTGGCAGCTCGTGTGCCACGAATCCGACCTGCCCGGACCAGGCGCCCGGCTCGCCGCCACGGTCGCCGACCGCGAGGTACTGGTGGTCCGGACCGAGGACGGCAGTCTGGCAGCCCACCTCAATGTCTGCCGCCACCGCGGAACACGCCTGGTCACCAGCCCCGAACCGGCCGGAAAGGCGATCCGCTGCCCGTACCACGGCTGGACGTACAGACTCGACGGACGGCTGGTCGGCGCCCCCGAGGCGCGGCAGATCCCCTGCCTGGACAAACCCAGGCTCGGGCTGTTCCCCGTCCGCGTCGAGTCGTTCCTCGGCTTCGTCTTCGCCAACCTCGACCCGGACGCCGCACCGCTGGCGAAGCAGTGCGCCGGCCTCGCCGAGGCGGTCGGCCACTACGCAGGCACCGATCTGGTGCCGATCGGCCGCAGCCGCATCCACGACCTGGAAGGCGCCGAGGTCCAGCACGCCAACTGGAAGGTCGCCGTCGACAACTACCTCGAGGGCTACCACGTGCCGGTCGCCCACCCCGGGCTGATGCGGCTGCTCGACTACCAGGGCTACACCAGCGAGATCGGTGAGGCGTACACGCTGTTCGCCTCGCCCCTGCGCGACAAGCCGTCCTCGAACTGGGCGGAGCGCCTCTACCAGCGCATCACCGCCCCCATGCCCGGTCTGACCGAGGCCGACCGCCGGGTCTGGCGGTACGCCGTGATCTACCCCAACACACTTATCGACTTCTACCCCGACCATGTGCTTGCCTGGACCGCGATCCCGACGGCGGTGGATCGCGTGGCCGTACCCGGAGCGTTCTACACCCGCCGTGGCACCGGACTGCGCACCAAGCTCGCCCGGCGGCTGAACATCCACATCGGCTGGATCACCAACGACGAGGACGCCGAACTGGTGGCCCGTGTGCAGAAAGGACTCACCACACCGGGCTTCGAACCTGGGCCCCTGTCCCGGCGCGAGTCCGCGGTCGGCTGGTTCGCCGACCGCGTCCGCGCCGACCTGGACGGCGTGGAGCCCTGACCGAACCTGTCCCAGCGGCCGCCGGGCAGCACTGAGCTGACCCCCTCGCGGCCGGCGTGGAGCCCGAACCGCCAAGGCCACCCCCCTGTCGAGTACGCCGTCGGTCCCCCCGAACCGACCCCGCGGCTCCCCGGTCCCGCACGTGCATGCGTGCCAGGGACCACCCCGCCCGCACCAGGTGTCCGTTGCCCCGCGGACCCCACGGAGAGGACCTCGTATGTCCCCCGAAGCATTTTCCCCCTCCCGCCGCTCCTTCCTGCGCACCGGCTCCGCCGCGGCCGTCGGTCTCGGCCTGACCGCGGCCGGCTGCGGATTCTCCTCCTCCGGCCCCGCCGCGCAGAAGGCCGAGGACAAACTCATCGACGTCAAGGTCGACGGTGATCTCGTCTACTTCAACTGGGCCGACTTCGTCGACCCGGCCGTCTTCGCCGGATTCGAGAAGGAGTACGGAGTCAAGGTCATCCAGTCGAACTTCGACTCGATGGAAGGCATGGCCGCCAAGCTCAACGCCGGCAACCGCTACGACATCATCTTCCCCACCGCGAAATGGGCCCAGCGGCTGGCGGAAGGAAACCGGCTGCGCCCCATCGACCACACCCGGCTGAAGAACGCCGACGCCGTCTTCACCCACTACGACTACTTCGCCGACCCCTGGTACGACCCCGGAGCCCGGCACACCCTCCCCTTCACCATGTACAAGACCGGGATCGGCTGGCGGAAGGACAAGATCGGCAGCGACCTGGCCGGCTCCTGGGGCGATCTGTGGAACGCCCGGGCCAAGGGCAAGGTGTTCCTGCTCGACGACCGGGACGAAGCCCTGGGCATGGGGGCGCTCAAGCTCGGTCTCGACGTCTCCACGAGCGTCGAGGGTGAGCTGAGCCGTATCACCGACTCCCTGCGCTCGCTGCGGCCCCATCTGCGCGGCTTCTCCAGCGACAGCTACAACAACCTGCTCACCGGCAACGCGGCCATGACCCAGGCATGGAGCGGCGATATGGCCGCCATGCTCAACCAGGCGAAGGACCCCTCGATCTTCGGCTTCGAAGTCGCGAAGGAAGGGGCTCCGATCAACTCGGACTGCTACGCCATCCCCTCCGACGCCCGCCACCCCGGCACGGCGATGCTCTTCATCGACTACATGCTCCGCCCGGAGAACGTGAAGAAGAACATCGAGTACATCGGCTATCCCATGCCGGTCGGCGGCAGCGAAAAAACCTACGCCGCGCTCGTGGAGCCGTTCCCCGAGTGCCAGGTCTCCGCCGACGACCTGACGGACGAGCTCTACTTCCGCAATGCCACCTCCGAGGGCGAACAGGCCCGCGACACCGCCTGGACCCGTGTGAAGGCCGGCTGACGACATGAAACGACGCACAGATCACGTCCTGCCCCGGCCCCGAAGAGGACCGTCCGCAGGCGGCAACCGGCTGTGGGCCTGGCTCATGGTCCCGGGCACCCTGTGGATGTCCGCCTTCCTGGTCGCCTCCCTCGTCCTGGTGGCCGCACTGGCGCTCGGCACCACCGACCCGCTCGGCAATCCGCACTTCGGACTCAACTTCGAGAACATCACGGCACTGGCCGAACCCGCCTACCGGGCCGTGCTGCTGCGCTCCCTCGGCTATGCACTTCTCACCTGCGTCATCTGCCTGGCCGTGGCCTACCCCGTCGCCTACGCCATCGCCCTGCACGGCGGACGCCTCAAAAACCTCCTGATCGCCGCCATCGTCGTCCCGTTCTTCGCGAACTACCTGGTCCGGATGTACGGCTGGTCCGTCGTTCTGTCCGACGACGGCCCCCTGCTGAAGGCACTGCGCGCCGTCGGGCTCGCCGACAGCGGCACGAAGATTCTCCAGTCCGGCGTGGGCGTCATCGCGGGGCTGGTCTACGGCTTCATCGTGTTCATGATCATCCCGCTGTACGCGGCGCTGGAGCGCATGGACGTCTCGCTGATCGAGGCAGGCCGCGACCTCTACGGAGGCCCCCTGCGGACCTTCTTCTTCGTCACGCTTCCCGCCACCCGGCAGGGCGCGGCAGCCGGCTGCGTCCTCGTCTTCCTGCCCGCCATGGGCGACTTCGTCAGTGCCCAGCTCATGGGAGGCCCCGACCAGATCATGATCGGCAACCTGATCCAGGACAAGTTCTTCCAGGGCCAGAACTGGCCGCTCGGCTCGGCACTCACCATGCTCATGATGGTCGTCCTGTTCCTCGGGATGGTCGGCTACCTCCGCCGGGCCCGCAAGGACGAAGCGGAGGCGACCCGATGACTCTGCGCCCGGCTCTCAAACCGCAGCGCCGCCCCGCCGCCCGCCCGCTCCGCGCCGTCGCCACCCGCACGGGAAGCAGCCCGGCCACCCGCACCTCCCGTGTCCGCAGGCGCCGCCGCGGCACCGACCGCAAGCCCCGCTTCGCCCTCGCCGTCACGGCCGCGTTCTTCGCGCTCCTCTACCTGCCCATCGGCGTCGTCGTCCTCTTCTCCTTCAACTCCCAGAAGTCCCTCACCGTCTTCAAGGACTTCAGCCTCCGCTGGTACTCGGCCTTCTTCCAGGACGATGTCCTGCTCGACTCGCTCGGCATGAGCCTTCGGGTGTCCCTGGTCGCGACGGCCGGTTCGCTCATCCTCGGCGTGGCACTGGCGCTCGGCCTGGTCCGCTGCCGCAGCCGCCTCGGCTCCCTCGCAGGCCTCATCATGCTCGTCCCCCTGATCACCCCCGAGATCGTCACCGGGGTCGCGGCCATGATGCTCTTCAAGGGCATGGGCATCACGCTGTCCACCGGCACCGTCATGCTCGCGGAGATCACCTTCTCCATCTCCTATGTGACGGTCATCCTCCGGTCCCGGATCGCCGCCCTCAACCCAGAGGTCGAAGAGGCCGCGATGGACCTCGGAGCCACCCGCTGGCAGGCGCTTCGCCTGGTCACCCTGCCCGCACTGCTCCCCAGCATCCTCGCCTCCGCCGTACTGATTTTTGCCCTTGTCTTCGACGACTTCGTCCTCGCCTACTTCACCACCGGCGTCGACCCGCAGCCGCTGTCCGTCCGCATCTACTCGGCGATCCGGTTCGGTGTGCAGCCCACCATCAACGCCGTCGGCACCCTGATGCTCGCCGGATCCATCGGCCTCATCGCCCTCGCCCTGTTCATCCCGCGCCTGTTCGGCCGTCGCGGCGGCCTCGACCTCCTCTCCGGGAAGTGACACCCGTGACCACGACGACCACCTCGGCCGCCCTGACGGCGACGGACACCGCACCCGCGGTCCGGCTCGACTGCGTCAGCAAGAACTACGGCGACTCCTTCGCCGTCCGCGACCTCACCCTGGACATCGCGTCCGGCGAGTTCTTCTCCCTCCTCGGCCCCTCCGGCTGCGGAAAGACCACCTCGCTGCGGATGATCGGCGGATTCACCGACCCCACCGACGGCACCATCCTGCTCAGCGGCGAAGACGTCACCGCCCTGCCCCCCAACAAGCGCAACGTCAACACCGTCTTCCAGAGTTACGCCCTCTTCGACCACCTCACGGTCGCCGACAACGTCGCCTTCGGTCTCAAGCGCGCAGGCGTCGGCCGCACCGAGATACGCGAACGCGTTGCCGGCATGCTGGAGCGGGTACAGCTCGGCAGCCTGGCGGACCGCAAGCCCCACACCCTCTCCGGCGGCCAGCGCCAACGCGTCGCCCTGGCCCGCGCCCTGGTCAACCGCCCCCAAGTCCTGCTCCTCGACGAGCCGCTGGCCGCACTCGACCTCAAACTCCGCCGCCAGATGCAGGTCGAACTGAAGCAGATCCAGCGAGAGGTCGGCATCACCTTCGTCTTCGTCACCCACGACCAGGACGAAGCCCTCACCATGTCGGACCGGGTCGCGGTGATGAACGAGGGCCGCGTCGAGCAGTGCGGAACACCCGAGGACGTCTACGAACGCCCGGCGAGCAGCTTCGTCGCCTCCTTCATGGGCACGTCCAACCTCGTGCCCGGCACCTACCGTGCCGGTGAGGTCCACATCGACCAAGGCCCCGTACTCCCTGTCGGGACCCGCGCCGGCGTCAGCGACGGCAGCAGGGTCAGCCTGTCCATTCGGCCGGAGAAGATCTGGCTCTCCGACCTCGAACCCGGCATGACCCGCGTGAACGGCGTCGTCCGGGAAACCGTCTACTCCGGCCCGACCACCACCTACCTGATCGAACTCGCCCCGGGCATCACCCTTTCCGTACTGGAGCAGAACACCGACCGCTCCCGCATGGAGGACCGCTGGAGCGGCGGCGAGAGCGTCGAGATCGGCTGGAAGCCCGAACACTGCCTGGTCCTCGACTGACTGCCCGCCCCGCAGCCGATCCAGCGAAGGAACGCCCCCATGAACCACGATGTCATCGTGCTCGGCGCCGGTCTCGCCGGTCTCGCCGCGGCACGGGACCTGGCCGCGGCCGGAGCCCACGTCCTCGTCCTCGAGGCCCGCGAACGGGTCGGCGGCCGCGTCGAGCAGACCACGCTGCCCGACGGCCGGCTCGTCCAGCTCGGCGGCGAAGTCGTGGGCCGCGCCCACACCTCGTATCTCACCCTCGCCGCCGAACTCGGCCTCACCCTGATCCCCAGCTATGTCGCCGAGCCCGGGGTCATCGCCCGCGCCACGCCGGAAGGAATGTCCGCCGGAGACCCGCCGCACTGGTTCGGCCCCGGCGACGACGCCTGCCACCAGCGGGTCACCGCCGCATTCACCGCCCTGGCCCGCACCGTCGACCCGGACGACCCGTGGTCCCACCCCGACGCCGCTGCCCTCGACGGGATTTCGGTCGGCGACTGGCTGCGCTCCGAGGGCGCGACCCACGCCGTCGTACGCCTCTGGGAGATCGGCCAACTCGCCCTGGCCAGTGGCTCGTACGAACGGACCTCGCTGCTGGCCGCCCTGCGTAAGCACGCAGCCGTCCCCGGCACCGGGCACGCCGACCACTACGACTACGAGGACTGGGAGGGACTGCGGGTCGCGGAGGGTTCGGCGACCGTGGCACTGCGCATGGCGGACGGGCTCGGTCAGCGGATACGGCTCGGGGCACCGGTCGACGCGATCGCCGTACGGCCCGGCGGCTGCACCGTACGCCTGACCGGAGGCGAAACCCTTACCGCCGGAGCCGTCGTCAGCGCGCTGCCCGTCGGCCCGCTCCGCTCGGTCACCGTCTCCGGAGTCCCCGACGAACGGCTCGCCTCGCTGCACCAGCAGCGCCAGGCGGTCGCGGCCAAGTTCGTCGCCGCCTACGACAAGCCCTTCTGGCGCGACCACGATCTCAACGGCCTCTCCGAATGCGAAGGCGTCCTCGGCAGCACCTGGCCGCAGAACGAGGGCATCCTCTCCGCTCTCATCCCGCCCGAGCGCTACGGCGTACTGCTCGGCATGCCCGGCCGGCTGCGCGTGCCCGAACTGCTCGGCGACATCGCCCGCCTCTACGGCGACGAGGCCCACCAGCCACTCACCGCGTATCTGCGGATGTGGGGCACCGATCCATGGACCCAGGGCTACGTCACGCAGTGGACCCCCGGCGACGTCATGGCTGTGGGCCCCCGGCACGGCACCCATGAACCACCGTTCTATGTGTGCGGCTCCGACCAGTGGGTGGCCGGCTATATGGAGGGCGCCGTACGCACCGGCCGCGCCGCGGCGAAGGAGGCGCTGCGCCGTGGCTGAGCCCGCTGTGTATCCCGTGGTCCTCAACCACATCGCGGGAGCCGAACTCCCCGCCATGTCAGGTGAGTTGATGGAGCTCACCAACCCCGCCACCGGAACAGTGCACCGCACCGCACCGCGCTCCGGACAGGCCGACACCGACGCCGCGTGTGCGGCGGCGGCAGCCGCGTACGACCGCTGGTCCACGACCACTCCGGCTGAACGGCAGCGCGCGTTGCTGCGCATCGCCGATGCCATGGAGGACCACGCGGACGACCTTGTGGCCGCCGAGGTCGGGGACACCGGCAAGCCCGCGGATCTCTTCCGGTCCGAGGAACTGCCCGCGATCACCGATACCTTGCGCTACTTCGCGGGAGCCGCCCGGAACCTGCCCGGCGCCGCCGCTGCCGAGTACACCGAGGGACGCACCTCGCTGCTCCGGCGCGAACCGGTCGGTGTCTGCGCCCAGATCACCCCGTGGAACTACCCCTTGATGATGGCGGTGTGGAAGATCGCCCCGGCGATCGCGGCCGGCAACACGACCGTGCTCAAACCCGCCGACACCACCCCCACCTCATCAGCCCTGCTGGCCCGGATCGCCGCCGGACACCTGCCGCCGGGCGTGCTCAACGTCGTCTGTGGTGACCGTGACACCGGCCGGGCACTCACCGCCCATCCGGCCGTCCGGCTGATCGCGGTCACCGGCAGCGTCCGGGCCGGCCGGGAGATCGCGGCCGCCGCGGCGGCGGACCTCAAGCGCGTCCATCTCGAGCTCGGCGGAAACGCTCCGGTCATCGTCCACGACGACGTGGACATCGAGTCCGCCGCAGCGGACCTCGCCGCGGTCGCGTACTACAACGCCGGCCAGGACTGCACGGCCCCCACAAGGCTGCTGGTGCACCACCGCATTCATGATGCGTTTCTCGCGGCGTTCTCCGCCCGGGCGCAGAAACTGCGCACCGCGGCGCCCGGTGAGCCGGACGCCGACTACGGCCCGCTCAACAACGCTGCTCAACTCGCCTCTGTGGAGGCCCTGTTGAGCAGACTGCCGGATCACGCCGAGGTCGTCACCGGTGGTTCCCGGATCCGAAGGACCGGATACTTCCACGAGGCGACCGTGGTCGCCGGTGTCCGCCAGAGCGACGAGATCGTGCAGGAGGAGATCTTCGGCCCGGTCGTCACAGTGCAGCCGTTCTCGGACGAGGAGGAGGCGCTGCGGCTTGCCAATGACGTGCGGTTCGGCCTCGCGGCCGGCGTATGGACCACGGACCACGACCGTGCGATGCGCGCGACTCGGGCCCTGCAGACCGGGATCGTGTGGGTGAACACGCACGGCACCACGGTGTCGGAGATGCCGCACGGTGGGATCAAGCACTCCGGCTACGGCAGTGATCTCTCCCTGGCCGGCCTGCTGGACTATACCCAGGTCAAGCACGTCATGCTGTGACGAGGCGTTCTCTCCGACGGCCCGGAAGCTGAAGGTGTTGCCGTCGTACGCCGGCCGGCCGGGCCGGCCGTGACCGAGCCGAGCCCGGGAACGGCCGTTGGCCGGCGGGCCTCGGATGCCGGTGCGGGACCCACGAGGCATCGAGGCTCAGGAGCGGAGCTCAACCCGCGTACGGGTCGGGGTTCTTGCCGCGCCGGGCGAGAAAGGCGAAGTCGCAGCCGGTGTCGGCCTGGGTGATCTGCTCGGTGTAGAGGGCGCCGTAGCCGCGCTCGTACCGCTCGGGCGGCGGAGTCCACTCAGCCCTGCGCCGTTCGAGCTCCTCGTCCGGGATCTCGAGCCTGAGCGTGCGCGCCGCGACGTCCAGGGTGATGAGGTCCCCGCTGCGGACCAGCGCCAGCGGCCCGCCGACGTACGACTCGGGAGCGATATGCAGTACGCAGGTGCCGTAGCTGGTGCCGCTCATCCGGGCGTCGGAGATCCGCACCATGTCCCGTACACCCTGCTTGAGCAGGTGGTCGGGGAGCGGCAGCATCCCGTACTCGGGCATGCCGGGGCCGCCCTTGGGGCCCGCGCCCTGGAGCACCAGCACATGGTCGGCGGTGATGCCGAGCCCGCGGTCGTTGATGGTTCGCTGCATCGTCCTGTAGTCGGGGAAGACCATGGCGGGTCCGGTGTGCTTGAGGAGGCGGGGTTCGGCGGCGATGTGCTTGATGACCGCGCCGTCGGGGCAGAGGTTGCCGCGCAGCACGGCCACGCCGCCCTCCTCGGCGAGAGGATTCTCGCGCGGGCGGATGACATCGGGGTTGTGGACGAGGGCGCCGTCGAGCTGTTCACGCAGAGTGTCGTGCGCGACGGTGGGCCGGTCCAGATGCAGCACGTCCGTCAACTGGGCCAGGAACGCAGGGAGTCCGCCGGCGAAGTGGAAGTCCTCCATCAGATAGCGGCCGCCGGGCCGGAGGTTGGCCAGCACCGGCACGGTACGGGCGATGCGGTCGAATTCGTCGAGCGTGAGCTGCACGCCCGAGCGCCCGGCCATCGCGATCAGATGGATCACCGCGTTGGTCGAGCCGCCGAGGGCGAGAACCGTGGCGACCGCGTCCTCGTACGCCTCCCTCGTGAGGATCTGCGAAAGCTTCCGGTCCTGGTGCACCAGACCGACGATCCGCCGCCCGGACGCGGCAGCCATCCGCTCGTGCCCGGAGTCGACGGCCGGGATGGACGACGCGCCGGGGACGGTGACGCCGAGCGCCTCGGCCACCGCGGTCAGCGTGGAAGCGGTGCCCATGGTCATACAGGTGCCGGGGGAGCGGGCCAGTCCGTTCTCCAGCTCGGCCATCTCCGCGTCGCCGATCAGCCCGGCCCGTTTGTCGTCCCAGTACTTCCACATGTCCGTCCCGGAGCCGAGTACTTCATTGCGCCAGTGGCCCGGCAGCATCGGCCCGGCCGGTACGAACACGGTGGGCAGGTCGGCGCTGGCCGCGCCCATCAGCAGCGCGGGCGTGGACTTGTCGCAGCCACCCATCAGTACCGCGCCGTCCACCGGATAGGAGCGCAGCAGCTCCTCGGTCTCCATCGCCAGCATGTTGCGGTAGAGCATGGGGGTCGGCTTCTGGAAGGTCTCGGAGAGCGTGGAGACCGGGAATTCGAGCGGAAAGCCGCCGGCCTGCCACACACCGCGCTTGACGGCCTGAGCCCGGTCACGCAGATGGACATGGCAGGGGTTGATGTCGGACCAGGTGTTGAGGATCGCGATGACGGGCTTGCCCAGGTGCTCCTCGGGCAGATAGCCGAGCTGGCGGGTGCGGGCGCGGTGGCTGAACGAGCGCAGACCTTCCGTTCCGTACCACTGGTGACTGCGCAGTTCCTCGGGGCGCTTGACGGTCATCCGGCCCAACCGGCCACGAGTCCGGCGACCGCCGCACGCTGCGCTTCCGGCAGTGCGCGGCTCGGCGGACGGAGGCCGCGCCGGCACAGACCGAGCGAGGCGAGGGCCTCCTTCACCACCGTCACATTGTTGGCGGACTGATGAGCGGCGCGCAGTTCCTCGAAAGGCCGGATCCGCTCCCAGATCTTCATGGCGGCCGGGTAGTCGCCCGCACGCAGCGCGGTCAGCAGGGTCAGCGAGACGGTCGGGGCGACATTGACCAGACCGGAGGTGAAGCCGGTGGCGCCGCTCGCGAAGTAGGACGGTGCGTACAGCTCGGCGAGTCCGGCGACCCAGACGAAGCGGTCCAGGCCGGCGTCCCGGGCGAAGGCGGCGAACCTCGTGGCATCCGGAACGGCGTACTTCACGCCGATGACATTGGGGCACGAGTCCGCCAGTTCGGCGAGGTAGTCACCACCGAGCTGCGGATCGCGGATGTACGGGACGACACCGAGCTCCGGCACCGCCTCGGCGATCATACGGTGGTAGTCGGTCCAGCCGTCGTGCGAGGCGTACGGGTGCACAGGTTGATGCACCATCACCATCCCGGCTCCCGCGGCGCGGGCATGCTCGGCGGCTGCGACAGCGGTCGGGAGGTCCAGGCCGATACCGACCAGAACCGCCGCCCGGTCGCCCACCTCATCGAGGGTCAACTCGGTGACGGCGCGTCGCTCTTCGGGGCTCAGCGCGTAGTACTCGCCGGTGTTGCCGTTCGGCGTGACAGTGCGTACACCGCCGTCGAGGAGCCGTCTGAGCAGTGCGCGGTGAGTGTCGGTGTCGAGGGTGTCATCTGCGGTGAAGGGGGTGACAGGGATTGCCACGACATCGGCGAGCGCGGCGCGCAGGGAAGTGACATCCGAGGTGGTCATGCGTCCGCTCCTTCAGGAAACGCCCGCTGTACGAAGTCGGCGATGTGTTCGCGCAGGGCGCGGGCCGCACTGTCGGCGTCCCCGGCCAGTGCGAGCCGCAGAATCTCCCGGTGCTCGACTGCCTCCAGTTCCCAGGACGGCTGGGCGGCCCAGACCACGGCCGAGACCAGTGCCGCCTGATCACGTACCTCGTCGAGCATCCGCGCGAGCAGCGGATTGCCGCACGGCAGATACAAGGCACGGTGGAACTCACGGTTGGCCAGCGAGCGTTCGGCCCGGTCGGCGGAGTCGTCGGCCTTGAGCAGGGCGTCCTTGGCGGCGTCCAGGTCCGCCGAGCGTTCGATGGATCGCCGCAGCGCCTCCGGCTCCAGCAGCAGCCGCACGTCGTACACCTCGCGCGCCATGCCCGCGTCGACCGTGCGGACGGTGGCTCCCTTGTACTGGCTCATGACGACCAGGCCGGTGCCGGCCAGAGTCTTGAGTGCTTCCCGTACCGGTGTCTTCGACACCCCGAACTGCGCGGCGAGTTCAGTCTCGACGAGGGCCTGGCCGGGGCTGAGGCCGCCGGTGAGGATGGCGTGCTTGATCGCCTCCAGTACGTACTGGGTCCGGGAGGGGATCGGGCTCGGGGCGAAAGCCATGGACACTCTCAGATCTCGCATATCGCGTCTCATATATGACGTATGAAGTGCAACGCGATGAAGCTAGATCCGTGCCCTTGTTTCGTCAATGCATCGCGCAACAGGCATCGTTGGGGCTGCTTGCAGAGCGCTGCCCGTCGCCTGCCATGGTGTTCGCTGCGTGGGCCCGGGGTCGACCGGGCCCACCGTCACGGCTACTGCTGCCGCTCCGTCAGATGACTCCCTGGGCGAGCATTGCGTCCGCGACGCGCTCGAAGCCTGCGATATTCGCTCCCGTCACATAGTCGCCGGGTGCTCCATAGCGCTCAGCAGTCTCGTACGTGACGCGATGGATATCGCGCATGATCTCCGCGAGTTCGTCCTCCACGCGCCCGGGTGTCCAGGAGTCACGGGCGGCGTTCTGGCGCATCTCCAGGGCGCTGACGGCGACGCCGCCGGCATTCGCGGCCTTGCCCGGGCCGAAGGCCACACCCGCGTCCTGCAGGATGCGCACCGCTTCCGGGGTGGTGGGCATGTTGGCGCCCTCGGAGACGGCCTTGACTCCGTTGCGGACAAGGGTGCGAGCGTCTTGGGCGTCGAGCTCGTTCTGGGTGGCCGAAGGGAAGGCGATGTCGCAGGGTACATCCCACACGCGGCCGCCGGGGACGTAGCGGGCGGAGGCGCCGCGGCGCTCGGCGTACTCGCTGACGCGTGCGCGTTCAACCTCCTTGATCTGCTTGAGCAGCTCGAGATCGATGCCCTTCTCGTCCACCACATAGCCCTCGGAGTCGGAGCAGGTCATGGGATGGGCGCCGCTGCGCGTCAGCTTTTCGATGGTGTGGATCGCAACATTGCCCGAGCCGGAAACCACGGCCCCTTGGCCCGCGAGCTCTTCTCCTCGCCGACTCAGCATTTCGGCGGCGAAGAGCACGCTGCCGTATCCGGTCGCCTGCGTGCGCATCGCTGAGCCGCCCCACCCCTGGCCCTTGCCGGTGAGGACGCCCGCTTCCCAGCGGTTGGTGATACGCCGGTACTGGCCGAAGAGGTAACCGATTTCGCGGCCGCCGACGCCGATGTCGCCGGCCGGGACGTCGGTGTGCTCGCCGATGTGCCGGTGGAGCTCCGTCATGAAGGACTGGCAGAAGCGCATGACTTCGGCGTTCGAACGACCTCGTGGGTCGAAGTCGCTGCCGCCCTTGCCGCCGCCGATGCCCAGCCCGGTGAGGGCGTTCTTGAAGATCTGCTCGAAGCCGAGGAACTTCACGACGCCCAGGTTCACCGAAGGGTGGAAACGCAGGCCGCCCTTGTAAGGGCCGAGCGCGCTGTTGAACTCCACCCTGAATCCTCGGTTGACGTGCACTGCGCCGCGATCGTCCTGCCAGGGCACCCGGAAGATGATCTGCCGTTCGGGCTCGCAGAGGCGCTCGATGAGCCCCGGCTGCGCATACTCGGGACGGACGGCGAGCACGGGAGCCAGGGTCTCCAGCACTTCCGTTGATGCCTGATGGAATTCAGGCTGTGCGGGGTTGCGGCGCTCGAGGTCGGCGCGCAGGGAAGCCAGTCTGGCGTTCGAGGAAGACAGGGTCACAGCATGTCCCTTCCTGCCCGGCCGGCGGATGACAGGCCGGCCGTGGCGGTGACGGTCCAGGTGTCATTGCCAGCCAGCAGTACGGCCTGGTCGCGCGTACCGTTCATCGCGGTATCGGTTTCGAGTTGTGGACCACCGCACGGTCATGGCTCCCACTGGCGTGGATGAGGTGCCGTACCTGGACGGACTTCACCTCGCCGGAATCTTCCTCCGGTTCGCACCGTAATCGGAAGGAACACGCCTGACGGACATGGCCTTGATACTCATGGGCGTCAAGGTTGACACCCGAGACTCCGGAATGGCCGGAGGAACGCGTGAGATGCACTCGGTGAACTTCGGCGCAGCTTGGCGACGTGTGACTCGGTTCGGAGTTCCGTGTCGGCTTGGGCCCGTTAGGGCAGCAGTCGCATCAACAGCGAATGGAGCAGATCCCGTTCCTGCGGCGAGAGCGGTGCGAAGGACTCCACGAGCACACGGTCCACCACCGCCTGCCCCTTGTTGAGCACGGCCTCGCCTGCAGGGTTGAGTCGGTGCCGGATGGCCCGGCCGGGTCCCACGGTGCGTTCGATGAGACCCTGCGCGAGCAGCCGCTTGGCGAGCGTGCCGAAGGACTGGTCGCTCTGGAAGGTCAGCAGTGCCAACTCGTGGGACGTCGACTCGGGATGGCGGTGGATGGCACGGAGGGCGTCCCACTGGACGAGCGTGGTTCCCTGCTCGATCAGCAAGGCGTCGAGAGTGCGGTGATGACGGTGCTGCAGCCGCTTGACGGCCAGCCCCAGGTCTTGGAGTGCAACGGGCATACGGGCCACTATAGAGGGCTGAGTAAGCTTGCTTATATAAACATCCTTACTTAGAGTCGGGGTGTCGTCGCCGCACACCTCCTGAAGGGCTCTCCCATGTCCGACCGCACAGCAGCCCACTCCCATGCCGCCCCGCTCATCGGCGGAGTCAGCCTGACCTGGGACGACCAGGGCACCGGGCGCCCGTTCCTCCTCCTGCACGGCGGCGCCGGCCCCGGCTCCGTCCTGCCGTTCGCAAGGCTGCTGGCCCGCCACGGGCGGGTGCTGACGCCCACCCACCCGGGCTTCGCGGGCCGCCCACGTCCCGACAACCTCGACAGCATCCCCGGACTCGCGTCCGTCTACCTCGATTTGCTCCGGCAGCTCGACCTGCGTGACGTCACTGTGGTCGGAAACTCCCTGGGCGGCTGGATCGCGTCCGAACTCGCCCTGCGCGACACTTCCCGCATCGGCCGCATCGTCCTCGTGAACGCCGTCGGCATCCACGTCGACGGGGACGCCACCGAGATCGCCGACATCTTCGCCCTGCACCCCGACCAGGCCGCCCGGCTGGCCTTCCATGACCCGTCTGTGCGGCCCGACCCGGCCGCACTCACCAACGACGAAATCGCCGCGGGCGCCGCAAACCGGACGGTGGCCGCCGTCTACGCCCGCGATCCGTACATGCACGACCCGGAGCTGCGTCGGCGGCTGCCCAAGGTCGATGTGCCCGTCCTTGTCGCCTGGGGCCGGGAGGACGGGATCGTCACCCCGGCCTACGGCAAGGCATACGCGGAGTCGTTCGCGGCGGCGCGGTTCGAACTCGTCGCGGACGCAGGTCATTTCCCGCAGATCGAACAGCCGACACGTCTTCTCGACCTGATAAGGGAGTTCGCCGGCGATGCAACCCGGCCCGTCCACTCCGTGTGAGCGGACTAGGACTGTTCCGGGCTGAGCCGCCACGATGCGGCGTCCCCGCAGGTAGGCGTGGTTGACGCGTGAGGAATACCCTTGCCACCGGCCACCGGCCACCGGCCACCGCGTCGGGCAGAGTGCGCGGACGGTCGACCGGGCCGCGGACCTGACCTTGTCCAGGACCGGGATGGAGCGGCAGGCCATCTGCGGCCTGCCCCGGTCAGCTCGAAGGACAGCGATCGGCAGCACCGTTCAGCAGCGGCCGATGTCCCCCCGGGACAAATTCCGGATGCTGGATGCCTCCGCGCCTGTGGCACGCTGGGCACGTGACGTCAGGGACCGCCGAGGAGTTCACTGCCCACCGCCCCAGGATGTTCGGCCTGGCCTACCGGTTGCTCGGTTCCGCCGAGGAGGCGGAGGACGCGGTGCAGGACGCGTACCTGCGCTGGAGCGGCGCCGACCGTTGGGCGATCGAGTACCCGGGGGCCTGGCTCGCCAGGGTCGTCACCAACCTGTGCCTCAACCGGCTCACCTCGGCCCGTGTGCAGCGCGAGGAGTACGTGGGGCCGTGGCTGCCGGAACCGGTGTTCACGCAGGGCGGTTCGCTCGGCCCCATGGAGTCCGCCGAGCAGCGCGACGCCGTGTCGACGGCGCTGCTGGTGCTGCTGGAGCGGCTCACGCCGACGGAGCGTGCGGTCTACGTTCTGCGCGAGGCGTTCGACTACAGCCATCGGGACATCGCCGGGGTGCTCAACCTGAGCGAGGCCAACTGCCGCCAGCTGTACCGCAGGGCGGTCCAGCGGGTGGCGACGTGCAAGGCCCGATTCACACCGGTAGCCGAGCGGCAGAACGAGCTCGTGGAGTCCTTCGTCATGGCAGCACGCGAGGGCGATCTTGCAGGACTGGAGAAGCTGCTCGCCAAGGACATCACCTGGTGGAGCGACGGCGGTGGCAAGGTCACCGCGGCCCGGCGGCCCATCGTCGGCAGGGAGACGGTTGTGCGCTTCCTGGTGGGCGGCGCGCAGCGGTTCGCGGGCGGCTGGGACCTCAGGGTCGCCGAGGTCAACGGGGCGCCGGCGCTGGTGGCGCACGCGGTGGAGCAGCTCATCGCCGTCGCCTCGTTCGAACTTCGGGACGGCGTCATCGCCCAGGTGAGGGTCGTCGTGAACCCGGACAAACTCGTGTTCGCGGGCCGGCAGTTCGCCGCAATGGCCCCCGGGGGAGTGACCCACGGGTGAGTGCGGTCGCGAAGAGGCTGTCACATCTTTGGGTGCTCGTCGGTTCTCAGCGGATGACGGGCACTCCACCGGGGAGCGCACGCCCACCGAAGGGATGAGAACTGCGATGACCACGATCCTGGTGACCGGCGGCACCGGAACGCTCGGCCGGCTCGTCACCGAGCGGCTGCGCGCGGACGGGCACGAGGTGCGTGTGCTGAGCCGACACTCGCGGCCGTACGCCGTGGACCTGCGCGAGGGCACGGGGCTGGCCGCAGCCGTCGCGGGCGTGGACACGGTCGTGCACTGCGCGACCACGCCGCGCGGCGGCGACGAGCAGGCGGCACGCCATCTGATCGAGGCGGCCCGCCAGGCCGGGGTGCGGCATCTGGCGTACATCTCGATCGTCGGCGTCGACCAGGTGCCGCTCGGCTACTACCGGACCAAGCTCGCCGTCGAGAGGCTGGTCGAGGAATCGGAGCTCGGCTGGACCGTGCTGCGCACGACGCAGTTCCACGACCTGGTGCTGCAGCTCCTGCAAGGCTCGGCGAAGCTGCCGGTCATGCTGCTCCCGGCGGGGGTCGCCGACCAGCCGATCGAGGTGGCGGAGGTCGCTGCCCGGCTGGCCGAGCTCGCGACCGGGGCGCCCGCGGGGCGGGTGCCGGACATGGGCGGCCCCGAGGTGCGTACGTTTCCGGAGCTGGCCCGGGCCTATCTGCGCGCGAGCGGACGACGCCGTCCCCTGCTGAGCATGCGCCTGGCAGGCAAGGCCTACCGCGGGTTCCGGACGGGCGGGCATTTGACGCCGGAGCGGGCCGTGGGCAAGGGCACGTTCGAGCAGTTCCTGGCGGGACGTTTTCCTGCCGGAGGCTGACGCCTGGGTGGGGGAGCGTGCCTGACTTCCCAGAGGCCGCTCAGGGAGCGTTGCTGGTTCGGATCACATTGCAGGGCGGAGGCTGCGGAGCCAGATGACCGCGCCGGGTTGCGATGGGCGGCCCGGTCGGTCTGGCGGCGTAGGCGTGCGGGAATTCGCTCACCGGGGAAGCCGGATCACTGTCGTGCGGGACGCCGGCCATGACTCGTAGCTCCGGGCGCCTTCAGCTCTCCGTCGTGGCCCCGGTCACGATCCCGATGAGCTCCATGGCGGCAGAGAAGTCCATGGTCAGCCGGTTCTTGGTCATCGCGAACGCGATGCCGTTGGTCGTGTCCCCGTAGGCGAAGCTTCCGCCGGCGCCGCCCATCGCGAACGCGCTCGTCTGCCCTTCAACGCCGGGGAGGCCAATCGAGTAGCCCAGCCCCCATGAGCTCTCGTTCCCGAAGATCCGGTCGGTGCCCTCGGCCGCCACGGCCGTGACCTCACGCAGCCGCTCCGGCGAGATCAGCCGGACACCGGGAACATCGCCCAGCAGCCCGGCGTACAGACGCGCCATGGCGCGGGCCGAGGTCTTGCCGCCGGCCGGGATGTCGGCGGCGAGGATGTCACTGCGGTTGCCGAGTTCAGCCGTCGGGAACAGGGAGCGCGGCCCCGCCTTGAACATCGGCAGATCCTCCGGGAGGCCGGCCATCATGTCCGCTGAGCCCGCCTCGTCCTCCAGTCGGGCAACCCGGCCGTGCTCGGAGACCAAGGACCGTGGCGCCCGCCCTACGAACCCGTCCCTCCGCCGGGGGCCGGGTTCTGCAGCGGATCCGGTTCGCGCGCCCGGCGCAGCGCCTGATGGACCGACCAGAGGACGGACACCATCGGCACGGCCACCACGGCCCCCAGTACTCCGGCCGCGACGGCGCCGCCGATGACCGTGAGCGCGACCACCACCGGATGCAGCCGAACGGCCCAGCTCATCACGATCGGGTGCAGCAGATGGCCCTCGATCTGCCCGATGATCACGATGAGGGCGACGACCATGGCCGCGATGAGCGGGCCTTTGGCCGCCAGGGCCACCACGGCCGCGACTGCGAGGGCGATGGGTGAGCCGATCAGCGGAATGAAGGCGGCGAAGAACTCCAGCAGAGCCAGCGGAACCGCGAGCGGCACGCCGAGAGCGAAGAGGGCTACGCCGACCAGGATCGCGTTGGTCCCGGCCACCAGCACGATGCCGCGCGTGTACCCGGTGAAGGTCCGCCAGGCCGCGCTGCCCGCGATCGCCACCCGGTCCCGTGCGGTCGGCGGAAGCTGGTCGCAGAACCAGCCCCACTGCCGGTCGCCGGAGTGGATGAAGAAGACCGAGGAGAACAGGGCCAGGGCGAACACGGTCAGGACTTCGACCAGCCGGCCGGCGCCGCTGAGTGCCGTACTGATGAGGGTGGCCCGGTGGCTGGAAAGGAACTGCCCGATCCGGGACTGGATGTCGGTCAGTGCCTTGGGGTTGAGCCGGAACGGCGGCTGCTGGAGCCAGCGCTGGATCCTGCCGAAGCCGGCCTGGAACTCCCGTACCAGCCCCTCCTGCTCGCTCGCCACCGCGTTGCCGACCAGCGCCAGGACCCCCAGGACGAGGACGATGCCGCCGATCAGGGAAACGGCGACGGCGAGCGGTCGTGGCACAACGCGCCCCAGGAGGTCGGCCACCGGCCGGAGCATCGCGGTGATGACCATGCCGAGGAAGACAGCCAGGGCGATCTCGTGGAACCGCCCCAGAGCCGCGAAGGCGGCGTACACCAGGGCGCCCACCACGAGGATCCGCCAGGCGTACGCGGCAGCCGTCCGCAGAGTGGGGGACACCCGCGGCTCGCCACCGGGCCGGGAGCGGGGCAGCGGGCGTCGGCCGCCCGGTTTCCCGGCCGGAGGCGCGGTGATGCCGCGCAACGCCTGACGCGACGCCGTACGGATCCGGCGCCGGCGCCCGGCGGACGGTGCGCCGGGGTCCGGATTGCTGGACTGCGGATCCGATGGCCTGGACATCCACAAGCTCGTACCACCGAGGGCCCTTCGTGCCACGCCTCTGGCGCGATATTCGCCCGAAGGCACGCGGACCGTATGGCGTGGCCGGTGTGCCGCTCGGGTCTCGGCGGCGGTCCGAATGCCCCGTACCGGCCCCTCCGACCTCGAGTCGGCGTCGGGCGCTTGCGAGGGGGGTCCGGGCGCGACGCGGGTGAGCTCCTCGGGAAGCTTGGCCATCTGCTGCCGTGAGGGCAGCAGGCCCACCCGGATCTCATGGATCTCCCGAGAACCGGGAACGGAACCGGCGTCGTATGCATCTGGACAGCGGGGAACAGTACGCGAACCGGGGGGTCTTGATGACGATTGGCCGAAGGGTGCGCCGCGCGGGGGCCGCGACAGTGGTGGTCCTGCTCTGCGGGCTGTTGGTGTCGTGCGGACACGAGCGGCCGGGGCCGGGCGAAGTGGTGGCCGGCGATTCCGTTCAGGGGCAGTCGGGAGCGACCGAGGGGAGCACGGATGAGACGACCGACGAGTCCGGAGCGGAGCAGCCCGATCTGACGACCGAGGGCGACGGTGAGCCGGTTCTGACCTCCGAGGAGCAGATGGCGGGCTGGTACGACGCGAAGGCCGACTTCCGCGGCTATCTCGCCTCGAACAGCGTCAGGACCGACGACGTCCTGTCACCCATGGCCGGCAAGGTCATCATCCGCAAGGTGGGGGACAGGAACGAGGCGCAGATCATGATGCAGGCGGGCTTCGGATCGGATGAGGACATGCAGCGATTGGCCGATGCGTTCGCCAAGTGGCGTCAGGACGTCTACGACGACACAGGCCGGGTGAGCGTCCTCGCCGGTGCCAAGATGGGTGGCGTCGAAAAGGACTGGTAGCCGTCGCCTGCCGCACAGCGCCGCCGCCCTCGCAGCCGGATATGGCCCGGCGGCAGCGGCCCTCGAGGCGGCCGGGGCCGGCTGCGAGCTTGCTGAGGACCGCGCACCGATGCCCTGCGGTGCTCACCCAACGCCGACTTCACCGGCCCTGGAGAGCCTTGACGTTGTTTCCGAACGTCCAGCCTTTCGACCCGTCCCAGTTGATGGACCAGGTCATGAGGCCCTTCAGGCCGTTGTTGTACTTGTTCCAGGCCTGCGACACCAGGTTCGGCGACATATGGCCGCCCCCGGCGCCCGGTTGCGCCGGCAGCCCCGGAACCTGCTTGTCATAGGGAACCCTGATCGTGGTGCCCTGGACGACCAGCCCCCTGTTGAGGCAGTCCGTCTGCGCGGTGAACCCTTGGACCGTGCCGGCGGAGTACGAGTCGCCGGAGCACCCGTACATGCTGCCGTTGTAGTACTGCATGTTCAGCCACCAGAGCCGGCCGTTGTCCGCATACTTCTTCACAATCGGCAGGTACGCGCCCCAGATCGAGCCGTATGCCACGCTGCCTCCAGTGACGTAGGCCGTCTCGGGCGCCATCGTCAGGCCGAAGTTCGAGGGCATCCGGGCCAGCACGCCGTCGATGATGCGAACGAGGTTGGCCTGCGAGGCCGACAGTTGGTTGATGTTGCCGCTGCCGACGAGGCCCGTCTCGATGTCGATGTCGATGCCGTCGAAGTTGTACGCCTTCAGGATCGGCACCACCGTCGCGACGAAGCGGTCGGCGACGGCGCTGGAGCTGAGGTCGATACCGGCGGTCGCACCGCCGATGGACATCAGGATCGTGAGACCGGCCGCCTTGGCCTGGCACATCTCGGCCGGGGTCGCTACCTTCACCGTCGCGTCCATCCCGTCCTCCCACAGGACAGTGCCGTCCGAACGAATCACCGGGAAGGCCGCATTGACCACGTTGTAGCCATGATCACGGATGCGGGTGTCAGTGATCGGAGTCCATCCGAACGGCGGGTGAACGCCATTTGCCGCGCCGTCCCAGTTCTCCCAGTACCCCTGGAGCACCTAGCCCGAGGGCTTCGATTTGACCGCACATGTGGCAGCCTTCGGTGAGCTCGGTGAGCTCGGTGAGCTCGGCGCCGCGGCGACCAGTACCTGCACGAGGCAGGCCATCGCCAGGCCGACCCCCAGCAGACGTAACCTCCGACCGATCATGCTGTGCTCCCTTCTCGCCGCTTCTGGCCGTCACCGCATCGACGAAGTCGTCCATGACGGCCTGGCTCCGGGTGAGTTGGTGAACCACGGTGGTGATGGGGGCGCGCGACCGGGGCAGGCCTGGAGGCTCGCGTGAGGTGATGTCGCCACACGGTAAAATGGTCCAGACCTACCGTCAATAGGTCTGGACCAACCCGAGGCGCCAGTGCCGTTACACCGGTTACCGCCGCCGGGAGGTCCGGCGTACGGCGGCGTCGGTACGCAGCACGGCGGCGGCGTCTAGGACTGTCGCGCGAGCTGCTCCAACCGGGCGTGCAACTGCTGCACATGGTCCTCGGATTCCGGCTTCATCAGCACGCTGCGCAGGATGCGCGCCCCGTCCGCGTCCGTGGTCACCTTGGGGTGGCGTGCCGCGAAGGCACGGGCATCCGCCCGCAGAGTGCTGAGGAAGACCGGGTCCTGCTCGGTCATGCCCTGCCGGAGCACGCGTTCCGAGGCCGTGTCGATGACGGAGAGGGCGGCGGGGTCGGTCGCGGGGAAGTAGGACACGATGTCGAGTTCGGGGGACTGGTACAGCTCCAGGGCGTCCGAAGCCTCTATCAGTTCCGACCAGCGCAGGGCGGCGCGGCGGCCGGCGGCGAGGACGTTGCCCAGGCCCTCGGTCGTGGGCGGCAGCAGCTGGAAGGTGAGCCAGAGGGCCGCGGCCGAGGCCCCGGCGCGGGAGCACTCCAGACTGATCTCGCCGAGATGCAGTTCCGTGGAGGTGAAGTACGTGTACGGCGAGTCGTGCAGATAGAAGCGGCCCACCTCGGGGTCGGCGAAGATGACCGCGCCGCAGCCGTACGGCTGGAGTCCGTGCTTGTGCGGGTCGACCACCACCGAGTCGCAGTGGGCGATGGCGCGCCACGGGGCATCGGGCAGTCCGGCCGCTCCCTCGGCGCCGGCGAGCAGCGTGAAGAAGCCTCCGTAGGCGGCATCGACATGGATGCGTACCCCGTACTTCTCCCGCAGGGCGAGCGCCTGATGGACGGGGTCGATCGCGCCGAGGCCGGTGGTGCCCGTGGTGAGTACGACCGTGCCGACGCGGCCCGTGCGCAGCAGCTCCTCGAGGGCGTCCAGATCCATTCGGCCACGGTCGTCCGTGGGCACGGCGTACCCCTCGACACCCAGGACGCCGCACATCCGGCCATGGGTGTAGTGGGCCTCCGCGCTGTAGGCGACGCCCTGGTCGGGATGTAGTTCGCGGGCGACGAAGAGCGCCTCCAGGTTGGCGACGGTCCCGCTGGTGGTGAGATGGCCGAGATGCGTGCCGAAGCCGAACATCGTCGCCAGCTGCTGGACCACCTCGCGTTCCATCCTTGCTGTGGCCGGACCGCCGTCCAGCGCGTGGTTGTTGGGGTTGATCAGCATGGCCGTGACATATCCGACCACGGCGGCCGGGTGCGGGGGCTTGAGCATCTGCCCGGCGTAGCGCGGGTGGAAGAAGGGGTAGTTGTCCTTCAGCCGCTCGGTGAACTCCCCGAAAACCTCGGCGAATCGATCGTCCTCGACGGCGAGAGACGGGTGCGTCGTGTACGTGCCGAAGCCTGCCGACCACTCCTGGTTGGCTCGTGCCGCTTCGCGGAGCCAGTGCTGCAGGTCCATGTGTTTCCCTTCATACAGTGGTCAGAGCATGCGTGCGTACTCGCGGAACTCCCAGTCGGTGACCGCGCGTTCGAAACGGGCGCGTTCCTGGCGCTTCAGGGCGATGAAGACCTCGACAAACCGGGGTCCGAGCGCTTCGCCGAGGAGCTTGTCCTCCTCCAGGGCGGTGAGAGCACTGCCGAACGAGGACGGCAGCGGCGGTACACCCTCGGTGCGCGGGCGCTCCGTGAGGGACGGGGGCGGGACCAGTTCGCGATCGATTCCGTCCAGTCCCGCTGCGAGCAGGGCCGCGATGACGAGGTAGGAGTTTGCGGCGCCGTCAGCGACGCGAACCTCGAGCCGGGTGCCGGGGCCGCGCTCGGGCGGGATCCGTACGTAAGCGGTCCTGTTGTCGTAGCCCCAATTGGCGGTGGTGGGCGCGAGAGAGTCGGGCGAGGCGAGCCGCTTGTAGGCGTTGACGGTGGGGTTGAGCAGGGCGGTGAGCGCCGGTGCGTGCTCAAGCACGCCCGCGAGGAAGGACTGTCCGAGGATGCTGAGACCGCCCTCGCCCGACGGATCGGCGAAGAGATTCCCGCCATCGTTGTCCACGAGCGACACATGGACGTGGTGTCCGCTGCCCGCCTTGTCGGCGAAGGGCTTGCCCATGAAGGTGGCCCGCAGACCGCGTGCCGCCGCGATCTCTTTCACGGCGTACTTGAAGAGGAAAGCCCGGTCCGCGGCCTCGAGCGCCGGTCCGTGCGTGTGGTTGATCTCGAACTGGCCGCCGCTGAACTCCTGGTTGCCCGTCTGGACGCGCAGCCCGAGCGCATGGCATTCGCGGATCAGCAGCGGGAGCAGGGAGTCGGGGTCGTACGCAGCTCCGACCACGTATCCGGCGCTGTCGTGCTCGGAGTACTGCCGCCAGCCGTGCGGCGCTTCCGGGTCCGGGGCCAGTAGATAGAACTCCAGCTCGGGCGCGGCGACGGCATTCAGGCCGCGGCGGGCGAGCCGGTCGACCTGGTTGCGCAGCAGCCCGCGCGGGTCCAGATGCAACGGGGCGTGGTTCTCCGACGAGTCCGTGACGTCGGCGAGCAGGAACGCGGTTGCGGGCGCATAGCCGGGGATCGCGAGCGTGGTCGGGTCGATCCGGGCATGGGCGTCGGGCCAGCCGCTTCCCGAGCTCTCGGACAGGTCCAGCGGGTTTCCGCCGAGGTCGGTGACCATGACGGCCTGGCAGAAGGACAGGCCGGGCCCGGCAAACCGCGACAACTCGCTGACGTGCACTTCTTTGCCCCGGGCGACTCCGTGCAGATCGCTCCACAGCACCCGGACGAGGTCGATGCCCTGGGCGGAGAGCTCGTCCGCGAGAGCGGCGAGTTCCTCCGGTGTGGCGCCCGGATGTGTGGGGGAGGGGTGGGTGGACACTGTGTGCCCCTTCCGGTCGTCCCGTGTTCCGTTTGGGGTCAAACGTATTCTGTGAGGCCCTCCCTGGCAAGCCTCCCGCGCGGACCGTTCCGGCGGAAGTGAATCGGATGGTGGGCGGGGTTGACGGAGGGTGCGGGGAGACTGTTATTTGGATCCAAACGAATTCAATGGCTGCCCCCACCCCACCGAGGAGACATCGTGTCGCTGACGCGCGGTTACTTCCACCCCAAGACGGCGACGGGCAGCTCATCGCTCATCCCCTCGCCCCCATGGCACTACTCCGGGGACCTCCTCACCGTCGAGTACCGCACCGATCCCGCCCGGGTGCGCGAACTGCTCCCCGAACCGCTGGAGCCCGCCGACGAGGACCCGGGTGCGGTCGCCCTCATCTGGGCCGACTGGCAGTCCTGTTCCGGCTCCCGCGAGGAGCTGCTCGACCCCGTGCGCTCCCAGTACAAGGAGGCCTTCGCGGTGGTCCGCTGCTCCTACCGGGGGAGAACGTACTCGCGCTGCGTCTACATCTGGGTCGACAAGGACTTCGCGATCGCCCGCGGGCTGCACCAGGGCTACCCGAAGAAGCTCGGCTCGATCCATCAGACCCGTCCGCATCCGTACGGGCCCGCCCCGCGGATCGAGGCCGGCGCCCGCTTCGGCGCGACGCTCGCGGCCGCCGACCGGCGCCTCGCGCAGGCCGTGGTGACGCTGCGGGAGGAGTCGGAGACGAACGGGTTCGTCAACGGACACCCCATGGCCCACCACCGCTGGCTCCCCTCCGTCGAGAAGGGCAAAGGGCTCGCGCTGGACGAGCTCATCGAGACCGGCGCCGCGTCCTTCGAGGCAGGGCAGGCATGGCGGGGCGAGGCCGAGCTCGAGCTGTTCGAGGCGCCGACGGAGGAACTGGCGCGGCTGGAGGTCCGGGAGCCGATCGCGGCGTACTACCGGCAGGTGGGGGCGGTCTGGGACGGCGGGCATGTGCTGGAGTCCGGCACGTCCGGGGCCGAGTAGACGCCTGCGGCAAGCTCTCCCCGCCCTTGCCGCCGCACGACGGGCTCCGCCCCGGACCCCCCGCCTCAAACACCGGCGAGGCTCCTCTTCCATCGGCGCCCGCACTCCTCATCACAAGCTGCAGCACCTGGAGCACCTGGACATGACCGGACACATCACCACCGTCGCCGGCGTCGCCGTCGACACCCGGCACTGGATCGGCGGCGAGCGCGTTGCCTCCGCCGAGACCTTCCACGACGTCTCGCCCATCGACGGCGGCACGCTCGGTGAGATCGCCCGCGGCACGGCGACGGAGGCCGAGGCGGCCGTCGCCGCCGCGAAGGGCGCCTTCCCCGCCTGGGCGGGCACCCCGCAAGCCGAACGCGCCCGCATCCTGCACGCCATCGCCGACGGCGTCGAGAGACGCATCGAGGACCTGGCGATCGTCGAAACGCATGACAACGGCGCCCTGCTGCGCTCCCACCGTCGCGGTGTCATGCCGCGCGTCGCGCACAACTTCCGCTTCTTCGCGGACTGGCTGCTGCGGCTCGGCCACGAGGACTTCGACACACGCGGTCACACCAACCACGTCTCCTGGGACCCGGCCGGCCCCTGCGTCCTGATCACGCCGTGGAACGCGCCGCTGATGCTCGCGACCTGGAAGATCGCCCCGGCTCTCGCCGCCGGGAACACGGTGATCCTCAAGCCCGCCGAGTGGTCCCCGCTCACCGCATCCCTGCTCGCGGACATCGCAGCCGAGGCGGGACTCCCGGCCGGCGTCCTCAACATCCTCCAGGGGTACGGCTCCGAGGCCGGCAGCGCCCTTGTCTCGCACCCGGACGTGCGGCGCGTCAGCTTCACCGGTTCGGTGCCCACCGCTCGTACGATTGCCGCCGCGACCGCCCTCAACCTGACACCCGCCAGCTTCGAACTGGGCGGCAAATCACCCCTGTTGGTCTTCGCGGACGCAGATATCGACCTCGCCGTCGACCTGGCCGTGGAGCAGTACGACAACGCCGGACAGGTGTGCCTGGCCGCCACCCGCATCCTCGTCGAGGACTCGATCGCCGATGAGTTCACCCGGCGCTTCGTGGCCAGAGCCGAACAGCTCCGGCAGGGCGACCCACGCGCCGAGGCCACCGGCATCGGCCCCAACATCCACGCGCGCCAGCTGGAGAGGATCGACGGCTTTGTGCAGCGGGCGCTCGCGGCCGGCGCATGCGCCGTCATCGGCGGCGGCCCCAACACCGAGCTGGGCGGCCTCTACTACCGGCCGACGCTGCTGGCCGACGTGGCGCAGGACAGCGAGATCGTCCAGGAGGAGGTCTTCGGCCCCGTCCTGACTCTGCAGGCCTTCGGCACCGAGGACGAAGCGGTCGGCCTCGCCAACGACACCCGCTTCGGCCTCGCCGCCACCGTCGTCACCAGCGACCGCGAGCGCGCCGAGCGCGTCACCGCACGGCTCGTCGCGGGCACGGTCTGGGTCAACTGCTTCTTCGTACGAGACCTGCAGGCGCCGTTCGGCGGCTCCCGCGCCTCCGGTATCGGCCGTGAGGGCGGCACCTGGAGCTTCGACTTCTACTGCGACATCAAGAACAGCGTGACGGCACCGAAGGGATGGCGGGACCATGGGTGAGATCGTCGGTGCGGGACTGCTTTCGCACGTCCCCACCATCGTGCTCTCGCAGGAGGACCGGTTCGAGCTGAACGACGGCAAGGAGATCACCCTTGTCACCGGCCTTCAGCAGCTGCGCCGGGACGTCTTCGAGACCGCCGACTACGACACCGTCGTCGTCCTGGACTCGCACTGGGCAACCACCGTCGAGTTCGTCATCACCGCCCAGGACCGCCGCGCCGGCCTGTTCACCTCCGAAGAGCTGCCGCGCGGGATGCGCCGTATGCCGTACGACTTCCCGGGCGACCCCGAACTCGCCCACAACGTCGCGCAGTTCGCCGAGAAGCACGGCACCTGGATCACCGCCATCGACGACGTCTATCTGCCGATCTACTACGCCACCATCAACCTGTGGAAGTACCTGGGTGAAGGCCTGCCCGACAAGCGCTGGGTCACCATAGGCGTCTGCCAGACCGGCGATATGCAGGACCACCTGCGGCTCGGCCGCGCCCTCGCCGACGGCATCGCCGCGACTCCCGGCCGCAAGGTGCTGCTGATCGCCTCCGGCGCCCTGTCGCACACCTTCTGGCCGCTGCGGGAGCTGCGCGACCACGAGCCCAGCGACCCCTCCCACATCTTCAGCGCCGGGGCCCGGGAGGCCGACTACGAGCGCATCGCCTGGTTCAAGGAAGGCCGCCACGCCAAGGTCCTTGAGACCATGCCGGAGTTCTGGAAGCACAAGCCCGAGGCGAAGTTCTTCCACTATCTGATGATGGCGGGCGCCCTCGGCGAGAGTGAGTGCATCGCCACGGCCCGGCAGTACGGGGAGTACGAGAACGCCATCGGCACCGGCCAGGCGCATCTGTGGTTCGACCGCCCGGCCGACGGCTGGACCGGGACCGGCACCCCCAACGCCGCACCCGGCCTGCGCCACGACCCGCACCACCACCGCGACCCGCACGCCGACCAGGAGAGCTGACATGGCTGAGACGTCCGAGTTCCGCCGCATCCTCCTCGACGGCGCCGTCGTCGAAACCGTCCGTGACGGCGACGAGTTGGTCGTCGGCGACGGCCGCCGGGTCAAGGCCGACCAGGCTCAGCACCTGCCGCCGGTCGTCCCGTCCAAGATCGTCGCGGTCCATCTCAACCACCGCAGCCGTGTCGACGAGTTCCGGATCGGCCTCCCGGACACACCGACGTACTTCCACAAGCCGACGTCGTCGCTCAACGCCCACCAGGGCGCCGTCGTCCGCCCCGAGGGCTGCAAGTGGCTCAACTACGAGGGCGAGGTCGCCATCGTCATCGGCCGGACCTGCCGCAACATCGCGCCGGACCGGGCGGGGGAGTACATCGCGGGCTACACCGTGGCCAACGACTACGGCCTGCACGATTTCCGCGACACCGACGCCGGCTCCATGCTGCGCGTCAAGGGCTCCGACACGCTCTGCCCGCTCGGCCCCGGCCTGGTCACCGACTGGGACTTCCACGGCAAGCGGCTGCGCACATACGTCAACGGCAACGTCGTCCAGGACGGTTCGACCGACGAGATGAAGTGGGACATGCACTATCTCGTCGCCGACATCGCCCGCACGATCACCCTGTTCCCCGGCGACGTTCTGTTGTCCGGCACGCCGGCGAACTCGCGGCCCGTCAAGCCCGGCGATGTCGTCGAGGTGGAGGTCGAAGGCCTCGGCCGGCTCACCAACCACATCGTCAGCGGCCCGACCGAGATCCGCGCGGACGTCGGCGCGCAGCCCACCGAGTCGGAGGAGGTGCTCTCCACCGCGCTCGGCGGTGACTGGGAGTTCCGCGGCATCAGGCCACCCAGGCGGGGCTGAGCAGCTGAGCAAGAGGTGTGGGGCCGGATCATCAGGGATCCGGCCCCACACCCTTTACTTTTTCACAGAAGGTCGCCGGCAGCCCGCACCAGCGCGTCAAAGAGCCGCTGCTGGACGGGATCCTCGTGTGCGGTGTCCTCGGGATGCCACTGCACGGCCGCGAACCAGCCCTGCGCTCCGGTGAGTTCCAGGGCCTCGGGCGTGCCGTCGGCGGCCGTGGCAGTGATGTACAGCCCCTCACCGAGTCGGTCGACCCGTTGGTGGTGATAGCAGGAGGCCTCGGTCTTCTCGACACCGGTGATCTGCGCGATCCGCGAACCGGGCCGCAGCGCTACGGGGTGCACCATATGGCGGTGCTCGCGCTCGCGACCGCCCATGTCCTGGTGCAGAGTGCCGCCGAGCACGGTGTTGACGACCTGGAGCCCCCGGCAGACGGCGAGCAGCGGCAGAGCAGTACGCAGCGACTGACGGGCGACCTCGAGGTCGAAGCCGTCCTGCTCGTCGTCCACGTCGTACACGCTGTCGTGCCGGCCGAGGTCTCCGTAGCGGTGCGGGGCGAGGTCGCCTCCGCCGGGCAGCAGGACGCCGTCGAACCGGGTCAGTCGGGCTGCGACCCCGGCCGGATCGGCGATGCCTCCGGGGGCGTACGGATGGATGGTCACGGGCTCCCCGCCCGCCCGCCACACCGCCTCGACGAGGGCACGGGCGTTGACCTCGGCGGCGTACCGCAGCGCGGACGTGGACGCGGCGAAGCGGGCGGGGATCGCGATCAGGGGTCTTGGGGCTGTCACAGCCGGATCCAGGTCGTCTTGAGCTCGGTGTACTTCTCGAGGGCGTGGGCGGATTTGTCGCGGCCGTTGCCGGACTGCTTCACCCCGCCGAAGGGAACGGTCAGATCACCCTCCTCGTAGCAGTTGACCCAGACGGTGCCGGCCTTGAGGGCGCGCGAGACCCGGTGGGCGGTGGTGAGGTCGCTGGTCCAGAGGCCTGCTGCGAGGCCGTAGTCGGTGGCGTTGGCGAGCGCGACGGCCTCGTCGATGTCGTCGAACGTGAGCACGGACAGGACGGGACCGAAGATCTCGTTGCGGGCGAGCCGCATTGTGGGTTGCACCAGGTCGAAGACCGTTGGTTCCAGATAGCTGCCACCGGTCGCCGCGAGGGTGCGGGCCCCGCCGGTGCGCAGCCGTGCCCCCTCGACGACGCCGGCGCCGATGTGGTCCATGACGCGGCCCAGGTGGTCCTCGCCGACCAGAGCACCCATCTCGGTGCCGGGGTCCAGCGGGTCGCCCACGCGCAGAGCCTCCGCACGTTCGACGACGGCGTCGGTGATCTGCTCCGCGATGGAGGAGTGCACCAGCAGCCGGGACGGCGCGGTGCACATCTCGCCCTGGTTGAAAAAGATGCCCCAGGCGGCGGTGGCGGCGGCCCGGTCCAGGTCGGGGGCGTCGGGGAGGATGATGTTCGGCGACTTGCCGCCCAGCTCCAGCCAGACGCGCTTGAGGTTGGAGTCGGCGGCGTACCGCAGGAACTGCCGTCCCACCGCGGTCGATCCGGTGAAGGCGAGCACATCGACGTCGGGGTGGCGGCCGATGGCCCGGCCTGCGGTGGGGCCGTCACCGGTGACGACATTGAGGACGCCCGGCGGCAGCCCGGCCTCGGTGGCGATGCGGCCCAGCATCAGGGCGGAGAGCGGCGAGCACTCGGAGGGCTTCAGCACGACCGTGCAGCCGGCGGCGAGTGCGGGCGCCACCTTCCAGGAGGCGAGGGTGAGCGGGAAGTTCCACGGGACCACCGCGCCGACGACCCCGGCGGGTTCCCGGGTGATGAGGGCCAGTGCGTCGGGGGCGGTGTGGGGCGATTCGTCGGTGAGTTTGTCGGCCAGCTGCCCGTACCAGCGGAAGGTGTTGATGGCGGCGCGCAGTTCGATGTCGTACGCGTCCTTGATGGGCTTGCCCATCTCCAGGCACACGGTGAGGGCGAGCTGCTCGCGCCGCTCCTCCAGCAGACCGGCGATCCGCAGCAGGGCGCGGCCGCGGTCGGCCGGGGCCAGTCGGGGCCAGGGGCCGCTGTCGAAGGCGCGTCGCGCCGCGGCCACGGCGAGGTCGACCTCGGCGGCCCGGGCATCGGCGACCTCGGTCAGTATCCGGCCGTCGCGGGGCGACACGGCCGGGAAGGTCGAGCCGCCGCCGGGCTCGTCGACGCCGTCGATGTGGTGCTGTGCGGGCAGCTCCATTTCCTTGGCCCGGCGCAGAAGTTCGTCAGGGGTGAGGCTCAGCATCATCCCTACTCCTCTCATTCGTTTGAGTTCAAACGATATGGAACTGTGCCTGCGCCGACAAGGGGCCGACCGCACTTGGGGTCGGAGGGGCGGTGAGGTTGGAGGGGCGGTGAGGCCGGGGGGACGGTGAGACTGCGGGATCGTGTGGCCTGGGGTGTGCGTGCTCAGGCCCGGGGGCGAGCGCTCACGCCTTCGGGCGCCGCCCGCTGCGCCGCCGTACCGGGGGAGCCCCGTCGAGCAGCTGCATCCGCCGCTCCTCGCCATGCGCCTCGATCTGCACGACGACGCGGCGCAGCGCGTCCGCCGTCTGCAGGCACTCCTCGTCGCTGAGCTGCTCGGCGACGAAGGCCTCCTCGGCGTTGAACTCCGGGAAGAGGCTGTGCATCTGTGCCTCGCCCTTGTCGGTGAGGGCCAGCAGCACCCGCCTGCCGTCGGTGGGGTGCTCGGTGCGCCTGACCAGTCCCCGCGACTCGAGGGTGCGCGCGACGCCCGTCAGCGTTCCCTTCGAAATCCCCGCTTCCTCGGCCACCTGGCGGGTCTCCATCTCGCCCCAGATCCATACGACCCACAGCACAACGAAGCCGGTCCAGGTCAGGTCGGAGCCGCGCAGCACGGAGTTCTCCACATGCTGGCGCACCGCCGCGGCCGCGCGGTGGATGTTGCCCACCATGGCCATCTGCTCGTGCCGGATCGGCGTGTCGCCCAGCTTGGCCCGGACCATCCGCTCGGTCTCAGTGATGGATCGCTGACCAGGCACGAACCCTCCTCCGAATGATCGCGGCTGTTCGGATTCGAATTATAGGTGGGCGCCGACCGGGCCCCCCTTTTTTTGCGGGTCCCGGCGGTGTGCTGATGGGCGCGGCGCAAGGGCCCCTCCCCACTGATTCGGGGGAGGGGCCCTTCGCGCTTCCGGGCCGTCTCCTTCCGTAGCAGGTCGAGGGCCGGCAAAGACTTCGAATGTCTTCGAAAGTCCCCCAGATGAAGGGGAGTTGGGTGCTGGGGACGCTGCGGTGCGGGTGCGGGTGCAGGTCGGTCCCTGCTTCAAGGCCGAGCAGCCCAGGCGCCGAATGGTGATCCCCGACAGACGGCAACGTCCATGTGGTCTGGACGACTGGCACACCGCCGGGCAGGCTCGCCCCTACAGCGTCCGCGCTCAACCGCTACGTCGGCGGCCGCCCGTACCGCGGAAATCGTTTGTGGCCAAAAGACGTCCTTGTCATGCACACGGCATGCGCCTACCTTTTCGGTCCATGAGTGAATCCCCCCACCCCCAGAGCGAGCCGTCCAACGGCCGCGAGAACGCATCCCGTCGCGCAGTTCTCACCGGACTCGGCGCTACCGCACTGTCACTGGCCGCCGCAGGACTCGCGGCCCCCGAAGGGCTCGGGACGAGCCCGCAAAGCGAACAGGCACCGGCGGCCGCCAAGCTCGAAGCCGCGTGCGTACTGACTCCGGAACAGACAGAAGGCCCCTACTACCTGGACCTTGAGACGGTCCGCAAGAACGTCACCGAAGGCAAACCCGGAGTGCCGATGACCCTGCGCACCACGGTGATCGACACCAGAACCTGCGCCCCGCTCCCGGATGTCGCCGTCGACATATGGCAGTGCGACGCCCGGGGGATCTACTCCGGCTACGTCGCCGGGGGCTCGACCCCGGACACCACCTTCCTGCGCGGCGTTCAGCTCACCAACTCCAGTGGTGTCGCCGAGTTCACCACCATCTACCCCGGCTGGTACGTCGGCCGCGCCCTGCACATCCACCTCAAGACGCATGTCGGCGGCACCGTCTCCGGCGGCACGTACGAGGGCGGGCACGTCACCCACACCGGCCAGCTGTATTTCCCCGAGAACTACAACACCCAGGTCGCCGCCCTCACCCCGTACCGGACCAACACCGCCCGCCGCACGCTCAACGCCCAGGACGGCATCTACCGCAACGGTGGGTCGTCGACGCTGCTCACCATCACCCTGGTCGGCAGCACGCTCAGCCAAGGTGTCATCGGCACTGTGGTGCTCGGTATCGACCCCACCGCAACTCCCTGACGAGATCGGTGACCTGATCGGGTTCGTGACGGCGCAGCCGCCGGCCGACGGCTGCGCCGTCCCATTGGCTCACTCGCAGTCCACCCGGTACATCCGGGCCGGACAGAAACAGCGTGGATCACCGCGTGGCCGGCCGCCCGCTTCCAGCCACAGGATCGACATCCCTTGACTGCGCCATTGGTGTAGTCCACTCTTGGCGCTCGCAAGGGGTCGGATCACTACCACCCGGAGGGTGATGATGGCGGTCTCGTTACGCGCTCGGTTCCCGCAACGGCTGCTTCACCGCCTGCGCGGCCGGATCGTGCTGGGGGCCACCGGCGCGCTGCTCGGCGCCTCGCTCGGTGTCCTCGCTCCCGGGACGGCCACGGCCCAGCCCTCGACATCCTCGGACGCCTTCAACAGCCTGACCGCGCAAAGCCATCCGGAGTGGATGGGCGGCGCATCCAGTCAGCTGAGCCTGGGAAGCCTCTCGATACCCGGTACGCATGACACGCTCGCCATCCACGGCGGCTGGCTGGCACCCTCGGCGTACGAGGCACAGGAGAACCACGGCGACAGCGGCGCTACCCTGACCGCCCAGCTCAACGCGGGGATCCGGGCGATCGACATCCGCGTACGGGTCGTCAACAGCGGATCGGCGTTCGCCATCCACCACAGCGACGTGTATCAGAACGCGAACTTCGACGATGTGCTGACCAAAGCCCGCGACTTCCTCGGCGCACACCCCACCGAGACCGTCCTGATGAACCTGCACGGCGAGTGTGACGCGAACACGACCGAGGGCGGCAGCGGAAGCGGCTCGACCGGGCACTGCGCCGACGACCCGTCGAACACCACCACCGAGGGCCGCATCAGGGTCTTCAACAGCTATCTGGCCCGCTATCCGGGCCTTTTCCACGCACCCACGGTCACCGGTACGAGCGCAGCCGCCATGCCCACCCTCGGACAGGTACGGGGCCACATCGTGCTGACCCAGTTCACCGGTCCCCGGGGCCAGGTCTACTCCGGCTTCGGCCTGACGCAGCTGACGAGCGGGGACTGGGGCCGGTACATCGAGAACGACTGGACCCAGTGCGGCCTCGACCAGAAGTGGAGCCAGGCGCAGGCGAACCTGGCCGAGGCGGGCAACGACTCCTCGGGCGCCATGTATGTCACATACACATCCGCCAACTGCGCCCCCTTCGGGGCCACTCCGGCCGACGTCGCCGGTGGATACGGCGGCGGCACGGGGCTCAACCAGCGCACCGTGGACTACCTGGGCGGCGGCAACAGCGCCCGCACCGGCATAGTGATGACGGACTTCCCGGGTCACGCACTCATCGCCGCGATCATCCGCCACCAGCCCGGCGGGCTGAGCGGCTACATCCCCTCCGGTCTCGCCGGCAAGTGTCTGGACGCCTACAACGGCTCGGGCGCGAACGGCACCAAGGTCGAGTTGTGGACGTGCAACGGCAGCGCCGCGCAGTTCTGGACCGCCGCGCCGGACGGAAGTCTCCGCATCAACGGCGCCTGCCTGGACGTGGCGGCCGGGAGCACCGCCGACGGAGCCGTCGTGCAGTTGTGGACGTGCCACGGCGGCACGAACCAGAGGTGGACGCAGGGAGTCGGCGGCCGGCTGATCGGGGCCCAGTCCGGCAAATGCCTCGACGTCCCGGGTGCGTCCACCACCGATGGGGTCCAGCTGGTGATCTGGACCTGCCAAGGCGGCGTCAACCAGCGGTGGTTCCTGAGCTGAGCCGGTGCCCGGCAATCGTTGTGATTGCCGGGTAGTGGCATTCCGACGGCGGTGGCCATCACGAGTCTGCTGCCCCACCGTCCGGGTCGCTGTGACGAGCAGGCCCCGTCAGGAGGTCAGCTCGTGGAAGGGCTGGTCCAGTCGGCTGCCACATGGGCGATGCGTACACGCTGCGGGTGGTCGCCGACCGCTACGGACGCGACCTTCTTGCCGGTGGCGAAGTCGATCGCGGTGACACGGTCGGCGCCGCTCTCGGAGATGACGCAGGATGCACCGTCGCCGCTCACGGTCGCCCAGTAGGGCTTCGAGGCCGGCACCAGCGGCCCCTCCTGGAGCGAGGTCCGGTCGACGATCGTCGCGTAGTCGTCCATGGTCCCGGCGATGCACAGCTTGTCGCCCGCTGAGTTCATCGACATACCGTGGTGGCGGGAGTCGTTGACCCATGTGGTGCGGTCTTCGCTGGTCGTGGGGTTCTTCGGCAGAGTCTTCGCCCGGGTGATCCGGTCGGATGCGACGTCGTACTCGAGGAAGCCGTTGAAGAAGGAGACCTGGAAGTAGAGCTTGGACTGGTCCGGTGTGAAGGCGACGGGGCGGACCGCGTCGGACAGGTCCTTGCGGCCGAAGGCGTCGAGTCGCGAGCGCATGTCGATGACCTTCACCTCTTTGAAGGTGGTGGCATCGACGACGGTGATGCGGCGGTCGCCCTTCGTCCAGTCCATCACGGGGTCGTCGAGGGCGGTGTTGACCTCGCCGATCGACATGTTCCACAGGTACTTGCCGCCGTCGGTGAAGACGTTCTCGTGCGGTTTGTCGCCGGTCTTGAACGACCCGAGCTGCTTGCCGGTCCGGATGTCGAGCACATGGACGGTATTGGAGGTCGAGGCCGAGACGGCGACGCGTGTGCCGTCGGGGGACACCGCCATGTGGTCGGAGCGGTATCCGGAGACGGGGAAGCGCCAGTTGATCCGGCCGGTGGCCAGATCGATCGACACGACGTCGGCGAAGCTCGGTCGGGAGACGACCATCGCTGAGCCGTCCGGTGTGGAGTACATGTCGTCGACGAACTGGTCGTGTCCCTCGCCGGGGCCGTTGCGGATGCCGAGGAAGTAGATGAGCTTGACCGGGTTGAGGTAGATCTCCGCGAGCCGCTGGTCCTTGTCCGGTATGACGTTGATGCGGCCGATCCTGGCGAAGTCGCCGTGGGACGCGATGACGTCGGCGGTGCCGTCCCAGTTGTTGCCCACGAACATCACCTCCTTGAGGTCGGCGGCGCCGACATGCGCGGCGGTGCCGGTCGTTGCTCGAGGGGCGGTCGGCGCGGCGGACGCGGCGGCCGCTGTCGCGGAGCCTGCGACGGCCATGGTGAAGGCCGCGGCGAGAGCGCTGAGCGAACGCAGGGACGGGCAGCGCTGAGGGACACCTACGGAGACGATCCGCTGTGAACGCCGCTTTGTGGGCAGAGACATCGTCGTTCCTTCCGTGGGGGGCGAGTTGGACCTCGTGGTGCGGAAGTGGTGCTTGCGGTGCCGGACGTCGCAGTGGAGCGAGATGGGTTGAGCTTCGACCGCGGCTTGAGCGGACAGCTGGGCCCCGCCCAATCTGAATACGCGACCATTCAGATTGGGCTACTGGAAAGTAACGAGGGGCGGGACACTCCACAAGGCTCACGACACGAGAAAATGGTGCGGACCGACGAGGGAGGGTCAGTGGCGGGCAGGCTCAGACAACCGACTGGCCGTTACGCGGGCAGGTCCGCCGAGGAACGGCAGGCCGAGCGGCGTCAGCGGTTCCTCGCTGCCGGCCTCCAGCTCTTCGGCGACAGCCCCGGCTACCGCGCCACGACCGTGGCCGCTTTGAGCGAGGCCGCGGGACTGTCCACGCGTCAGTTCTACGAGGAGTTCCGCACCCTCGAAGACGTGCTCGCCGCTCTGCACCTGCAGGTCAACGACTGGGCGGAGGAGGCCGCCCTGGCCGCGCTCGCCGAGGTCGACGGTCTGTCGATCGCGGAGCGGGCCGCGGCGGCCTTCCGCGCCTATGCCGCCAACGTCACCGGCGACCCACGCCGTATCCGGATCACTTTCGTCGAGATCATCGGTGTCAGTCCGCGGCTGGAGGAGCAGCGTCTTGCCCGGCGCTCCCGCTGGGTGGATCTCATCTGCGCGGAAGCTGCGGCGGCGGTCGAGCGCGGTGAGGCCGCGCCGCGTGACTACCGGGTCGCCGCGGCGGCCTTCATCGGAAGTGTGAACGGTCTCCTGCACGACTGGAGGGCCGGCTGGGTGGACGCGACGCTCGACCAGGTCGTCGACGAGCTGGTGCTGTTGCTGCTGGGCATCGTCCGTCCGGCCGGCCAGTGGCCCGGTGCGTAGCGTGCCCTCAGGGCAACGAAGGTGCCTGCCCGGTGAGTCGCCGGCCGGCGCGCCTGCGAAGACGTAGCGGAAACGTTGTGCAAGAGGGTCCGGCTCGTCCTCCGTCAGTGCCGTAGCCACAGGCGACGGAGCCGCCGGGATCCCGCAGTGCCCTCACCGGAGTCGGCTCCGGACGCCGCGGGGTAAGCGGGCTCGCGTTCGGTGAAGTACTCGGCATCCTTGGGGCGATGCGTTTCCGAGGCGCGCGGCCGTGGAGCGGGTTCCAGATGGGGGATGTGTTTGGAGCAGTGGACATACGCCTCCTCGACCGTCATGTGTATCCACATCTGCGGCTGTCGGCCGGGTGCTGTGTCCCTCGGGAGGCGGGGGTACTCGGCTCGTTGCTCCTGCTCGGTGCGCAGCTCGGCCGACCCGTTGATGTGCAGGCCTATGTGGTGTCGAGTGAAGTCGATGAAGAGCAGACCGAGATGAGGGTTCTCGGTGATGTTTCCGACGCTGGCCAGTACGCCGTTGCCGCGGTATTCGGGGTAGGTCAATGTGCGGTCGTCAAGCGCGATGACGAACCCGGGCGGCCCGGCGCGGAAGGTGGAGTCACAGGCGCCACCAGCGTCGGCTGTGGACAGGAACACCATGGTCTGACTGGCTATGAAGTCCCTCATGGGGGGCGTGAGGAAGTCATGCATCTGCCGGTCGTAGAAGTCGGCTGCGCGGTCGGCGGTGCCGAACTGCTTCTGCACCCTTCGCTCGCCGGGGGAGCCGATGGTCTCGTCGTGTGGGGTCACGGCTGGTGGGTCTCCTCCTGAGAGCGAGCAAGGTCCAACTGCCAGGACAGGACGAGGACATCCCGGGGTGTCGCCGTGCATCCGCGTCCGTGGCGGTCCGCGCCGCAGTATGACTCGTGGGCACCGCTGCCATTCGGGGTGGCTACTGAGGCAGGCTTCATACTGGTCCGCGCTGCCGAGCTCGTCCAGCACCTGGGGCAACGGAGCGCTGCCGACCAACGATGTGCTGATCGCCAACAGCGAAAGGCCGGCCAGGAGATGCGATCAGCGGGGCGGCGTGACCAGCCCATCTCATAGGCGGTGATCACGAGTTGCACCCGGTCCTGTTTCCGCTCGGTGATCGCCGCGACCGGCCGCCGGGAGCGCTCCGGCGGGAACGGGGCTTGAACGAAGCCCGCGATCAGACGGCGCATGACACCGGGCGCCCTCAGCGCGTCACCCGCGGCGACCACGCGGATCGCCGCGAGGATGTCGTTCAGTGTCATGTCCTTGACCGTGAATCCGCTCGCGCCGGCGCGGAGCGCGCCGTAGACGTGCTCGGCCTCGTCGAAGGCGGTCAGGACCAGGACGCGGGTCGTCGCCGGACCGGCGGTGAGGCTGGTCGTCGGCGAGCACGACACGAACGGTCATCCGGCCTCCGTCGGCGCCGCAACCTGCGCGGAATCATCACGGTTTGGCTGAGCCCTCGCCCCGAGCTAACCAACTGCTTAGCATGGTGGCTTCCTGGAAGGTGCCGCCTGCTTCCGCGCACCGGCGGCTGACCCGGTGGAGGTCGCACGGCGCCCCGTCCAGCTCACGACATGGCGGCTCGCCGTGGTGTTCTCGCACGCCCCGTCCACCTGGAGGGTCCATGCACACCAGTCCTCGCACCCACGACGCAGTCGTCAGCGGCCCGCTGATCGACAGCATCACGGATTCCTCTCCTCTCCAGCTCTTCGACCGTGCCTGCCGGCACCTTCTGGGGCGTGGCACGGAATTCGCCGACAGCGTGGTGGAGAAGATCCGCGCCGAGGTGCCGTACTACGCCGACCTGGTGCTGGCACCGCCCGACCTGAGGCAATCCGTGGGCACCGGCGTGCGCCACGGGCTGGAAGCCAGCCTGGATCCGACCAGGATCGTGGGCGTCGAGCGCTACACAAGAGAGCTCGGCATAAGACGCGCCCAACAGGGCCGTCCTCTCGACGAGGTGCTGCACGCCTTCCGTGTCGCCGGTTCGGAGGTGTGGGGCGGGATCATCAGCGTGGTGGAGCGGGACGGACTCGGCGACTCGCGCCAGCTGGTACACGTGGCCGAGCTGGTGTGGAAGAGCAACGATCGCGACGCCGTTCTTGTCGCCGACGCTTACCGGCAGGTCGCCGAGGGCGTCGCCAGCCGGCACGGGGAACGCGTCCGCCTGGTCCTCGCCGCCCTGCTGGAGAACCGCAGCGAACCCGAGTTCACCCGGGATGCGGCGGCGATCCTCGATCTGCCGCTCGGCGGACGTTTCGCGGTAGCGGCGGTACGGGCCACACCGCCGTACGGCCGCGCGCCCAAGACCGTTCCGGAGGTGCGCGGCATCCGGATCCTGCGCCACACCCGCCCCCAGGGCGATGTCCTCGTCGCCCACCTGGGCGACCGTCCCCTGGACGTGTTCGCCTCCGGTCTGGCCGCCGGTCCCGGGCTGCGTATCGGGATCAGCCCGGTCGTCCAGGGTCTGGACAGCCTGTCCCGTGCGCGTGACATGGCTGAGCTCGCCGTTCGCACCTGCCGGGCCGACGGTGACATAGTCCGGCTCGACTCCTGCCTGCCCGACGGGCTCCTGATCTCACGGCCCGATCTGTCCGCCGAACTGGCCCACCAGGTGCTCCGGCCCCTGTATGACCTTGAACCCGCCGATCGCGACACGCTCTTCGACACCCTCGGTATCTGGATGGAGAACGGCGGCTCCGCCGTCCAGACCGCCCGGCACATGTTCTGCCATCGCAACACTGTGCTCAACCGTCTCCGCCGCATCGAGCAGATCACCGGACTCGCTCTGTCCCGCCCTCGTGATCTGGTGCAACTCACCCTCGCGCTCGACGCGCACCGCCTGCTCGGACCAGCCGCCGTACTCGGCACCCCGTACGAAGGGAACCCGCTGCGGTCCGCCTGACGTCGGATGCTCGTCCCTGGCGATGGGCGTCGGCGCAGGCGGCGCCGGGCTCGGACGGCACGGCTGGCTGGGCATTCGCACAGTGACCCCATGCCGGCGTTGGGAGCGGACAACAGGGCGAGCACAGCGCGTGGACCGGCCATGGCCGCACGTGTTCTGGTGAGCCCCGCACTGAGGTGATCCGCCCTCATCCCTGCCCGCCAGGAGAACGTCATGGCTCAACAACACGCCGCCCCGCTTCATCATCAACCACGGCCGCATCGTCCAGGTGTCGCTTTCGCCGTGGTCAATGGACTGACCTTCGGCGTACATCTGCTGCTCGCCTGCTCTGCTGCCGACTTCATGGCCACCCGCATCTGGGGAGAGATCAACATCGGCGTGCTGGCAGTCCTTCTCCAGGGGGCCCTCCTGCTGTGGACGGCGGCGCGGTACGACCGGCGTGCCGGTGAACTCGTACCGAACGACCAGGACGTGGAGTACTGATGATTTCCGACGTCTTGCTCGCTGTGCCCGGCACCCTGGACACGGACACGCGCTCCCTGGTTCTCGTGGGCTTCTTGACGTTGATCGTCCCCATACTGTTCATCTGCGTTCTCAGCGGCCCTGAGAGGGACCGTGTCAACGAGTTCTACACAGCGGGCCGGAGGCTGCCGCCGCTGCGGGGAGCCCTCGTACTGTCCGGGGCCTACCTGTCCGCGGCCACGGTGCTCGGCACCACGGGAAGCGTCGCGATCTTTGGCTACGACGGTCTGTTCATCGCCCTGTGCACCGTACTTTCACTCGGCGTGCTCCTCCTGCTGGCCGCCCCCCTGCGCGAGCGCGCCAGCTACACCTTGGGCGACACTTTCGCTCTGCGGGCTCCAGGGCCCGCGGTACGGATGGCGGTCGCCGTCGTGACCTTGAGTGCATGCGTCCCCTACTTGGTCGTGCAACTCTCAGGTGCGGGAGCGACCACTGCGATGCTGCTGGGGCTGTCCGGGCCGGGCGCCGAACAGACAGCCATCGTCATGATCGGCGCACTGGTCGTCTGCGCCACGGCGTTCGGCGGTATGCGCGGAACCGTGGCACTTCAGGTGATCAAAACGGTGGTGCTGCTCTGCATGGCCGTGGCTGTAACAGCTGTGCTGCTGCATCGCTTTCACTGGAGCAGCGACTCCCTGATCGACGCCGCCGGAAAGGGCAGTGGCCGCCCGGCCGTCTATATGCGTCCCGGCCTCCGATTCGCCGGCAGCACCGGCCCCCGAGGCACACTCGACTTCGTCGGCCTGATGATCACCATCGTGCTGGGTGTGGCCTGCATGCCCCACGTGGCCATGCAACTCAACGCAGCTCCCGACGCTGCCACGGCACGCCGTACGGTGCGCCACACCGTCGGCATCGTCGGTGTTTTCTGCCTCGCCACAGCTGTGACGGGATTCGCGGCCGCCGCGTTGATCGGCGCTCCGGTAATCCTGGCCGCGGATCCGGGAGGCAACAGCAGCCTGCTGATGCTCACCGGCGAACTGGCGGGCGGCTCGTCCATCCACACGGGCGGGGCACTCCTCGTCGTCCTGGTCTCCTCCGCGGTGTTCCTCACCACGCTGTCGGTGGTTGCGAGCGTCACCCTGGCGGCCGCCGGGGCGATCGCCCACGACCTGTACACGCATGTCCTGTTCCGTGGGCGCACGACCGAGGGGCGAGAGGTGGCCGCCGCACGCTATGCGTCCGCCGGCGTCGGAGTCCTGAGCATCGGGCTGGCGGTCTGGGTCCAGGGATGGAACATGGGTTTCCTGTCGGCTCTCTCCCTGGCGGTGGCTGCTTCCTGCCTGCTGCCGGCGCTGGTGTACTCGCTTTTCTGGAGCGGCTACACGCGAACTGGACTGTTCTGGACACTGTATGGAGGCCTGTGCTGCGCCATCGGGCTGCAGATATCCGGCCCGGTCTTCTCGGGCAACCCCTGGGCGTTCTTCCCGAATTGGCACCTCAACTGGTTCCCGCTCCAGACGGTCGTCCTCGTGTCGATGCCGGCCGCTTTCCTGCTCGGCTGGCTGGGCAGCGTTGTGGGAAGGCGGCGGGTGCAGGCGGTCGCGGAGCGTGTCAGGGCATAGGGCGCAGGCCTGCTCGCCCCGCCGACACCCGCAGCGGGGCGGGCGGCCGTTCTGAGAAGGGCCGGGGCTCAGAGACGGATGACGACAAGAGCGGTGTCGTCGGTGTTCCCGCCGGGTGGGATCAGTTTGGACAGCAGGTAATCGGCGAGGGCATCGGCGTCGGCTGTGGGATGCCGGGTGAGGCACTCGGTGAGGCGGGCGAGTCCGGTGTCGATGTCTTCACCGCGGCGTTCGATCAGTCCATCGGTATAGAGCACGAGGGTGGCACCGTCGGTGAAGGCGCCGTCACCCTGGGGGCGGGGGACATGCTCGGGGCGGGCCCCGAGCGGGGGGTCGGTGGCCTGGTCGAGAAACCGGACCGTGCCGTCGGGATGGAGCAGCGCGGGCGGCGGGTGGCCGGCGCTGCTGTAGGTGATGGTGTGGCTGTCCCAGTTGACGATGGCCTGGACCGCTGTGGTGGACTCGGCGCCCTCGATGGAGCGGGCGTACTGGTCGACGACGTCCAGCGCCGTCGCGGGTCCGTCGGCGACGCATACGGCGGCGCTGAGGGCGCTGCGCAGCTGTCCCATGACGCCGGCCGCGGGCAGGCCGTGGCCGACGACGTCGCCGACGGCGACAGCGATGCGGTCGCCGGGCAGCTCGGCCAGGTCGTACCAGTCGCCGCACACGTTCAGAGCGCCGACGGCGGGCCGGTAGCGCACCGCCGCCCGGTGATGGCCGACCGGGCGCGGTGCGGGCAGCATCGCTTCCTGCAAGGCGAGGGCGACCTGCCGTTCGCGGGCGTGTGCCTGGCGCAGTCGTTCATTCACCTCCTGCAGTTCCCGGGCGCGGGCGTAGAGCTCGGCCTCCATCAGCTGATGGCGGTCCCCTGCTTCTCGGCGGGTGCGGGCGCGGATGAGCTCGGTGACTTCCTCCACCCGGTGCACGATCAGCACGACCTTTCCGTCCGGATCGAGAACGGGGGCGTTGACCGGGCTCCAGTACCGCTCCTCGAACACTCCGGGCCTGTCGGGTGCCTCGACGTCGTAGCGTTGCAGCGCCATGCTGTCGCGCAAACCCGACTCCACCACCCGCAGCAGTGACGCCTTCAGGTTGCGCATGCCGGACGCGTCGGGGTCACCGGGATTGTCGGGGAAGGCGTCGAACAGACGCATCCCGAGCAGCTGTTCCCGTGCGCGGCCTGACAGTCGCAGGTAGGCCTGGTTGGCGTCGGCGTACACCAGCTGCGGAGTGAGCAGCGCCACCGCGCTGGGCAAGGTATGGAAAACGGCCTCATAGTCGATCCCGGATTCCCGCATCATTGCTTCCTGCCCAGTGCCGCGTCGCTTCGATCTTGCGACTTTTCCACGATAGGCATCAGCGGAGATCTCACGTTGCCGACGTGGCGGGCAGCGGCTGTTCGGCCCAGATGGTCTTGCCGTCACGCGTGTACCGGGTGCCCCACCGCTCGGTGAGCTGAGCCACCAGGAAGAGTCCGCGACCGCCCTCGTCGGTGGTGCGGGCGCGGCGGAGGTGTGGCGAGGTGCTGCCGGTGTCGGACACTTCGCAGATGAGGTGGCGGTCACGGATGAGTCGTAGGCCGATCGGCCCCTCCCCGTACCTGTAGGCGTTGGTGACCAGCTCGCTGACGATCAGCTCGGTGGTGAAGACCATCTCCTCCAGCCCCCACTCGGTCAGCCGGGATGCCACCAGCATGCGGGCCTGAGCAGCGGCGGTGGGCTCCACGGGCAGCTCCCACGCGTCCACCTTCTCCCTGGCCAGGACGCGGGTACGGGCGAGGAGCAGTGCCACATCGTCGGCAACGTCATCGGTCGGCCGGTCGTGCAGCAACGCGTCCTCCACCGCGCTGCACGTGTCCTCCAACGAGCCGACGGGCAGGCTCAGCGCCCCGCACAGAGCCGCCAGACTCTCGTCGACGTCTCGTTTGTGGCCCTGGATGAGGCCGTCGGTGTAGAGGGCCAGGAGGCTGCCTTCGGCCAGTTCCAGCTCGGCGGCCTCGAACGGCAGCCCGCCCAGGCCGAGCGGCGGACCGGCAGGTAGGTCGACGAGGCGCACCTGCCCGTCCGGGTCCACCACCGCCGGCGGCGGGTGACCGGCGCGGGCCAGGGCGCAGTGCCTCGAAACCGGGTCGTAGACCGCGTACAGGCACGTTGCGCCAATGACTTGAGGGAAATGTTCGTCCTTCGGCTCCTGCTCGGCGGCCAGGCGGTCCACGAGATCATCGAGGCGGGAGAGGACCTCGTCCGGGGCGAGGTCGAGGTTGGCCAGGGTGTGTACGGCGGTGCGCAGTCGGCCCATGGTGGCCGCCGCGTTGATACCGCGGCCGACCACATCGCCGACGACGAGGGCGACGCGAAGCCCGGAGAGTGGAATGACATCGAACCAGTCACCACCGACGCCGGTCGTGGCGTCGGCCGGCAGGTAGCGGTGGGCGATTTCGACCGCGGGGTGACTGGGTACCTCGTGCGGGAGCAGGCTGTGCTGCAGGGTGAGCGCCGCGTCGTGCTGCTGGGTGTAGCGGCGTGCGTTGTCGATGCAGACCGCGGCGCGGGAGGCGAACTCCTCGGCGAGTGTGAGGTCGTCCTCCTCGAACGGATCGGGCCGTCGCCACCGCCACAGGCTGAGCAGACCCAGCACGAGCCCCCGCGCGACCAGCGGCACCACCATCAGCGAGGGGTCACCCAGGCGGAGGACGCGCTCAGCACGCTCCGGGTCCTTGGAGAGCCACCCGGTAACGCCTTCCTGATGCGCGTCGATGACCGGACGCCGCGCGGCCAGGCACCGCGCTTGCAGACTCGCCGGCGGGATGTGAATCGTGCGGCCCACCGGATACATCACCTCTGGCGTGTCCGGCATGGTGCTGCGGATGGCCATGCGGCGCACGGTTCCGAGTACCTCCTGGCTGGGCTCTTCGCCGCGGGCCACCGGCTCCAGCAGGTCCACGGAGACGCAGTCGGCGAGGTCCGGGACCGCAACCTCGGCCAGCTCACTCGCCGTCCTCGCCACGTCCAGCGTGGTCCCGATGCGGGCGCTGGCCTCGTTGAGAAGCGCGAGCCGATGGCGGGCCCGATACCGGTCGGTCACATCCTCGACCGTCTGCGTCACGCCGAGGATCCGTCCGGAGGGGTCCTCCATCCGGAATGCCGATATCGACACGAACAGCTCATGGTCCGGGTCCCGCCGCAGGACGCAGGGCTGCTCGGTGGAGATCGAGGACCGGCCTGTCTCCAGTACCTCCCGCAATTGGCTCACCACTGTTTCGGAGTCCCGCTGGATGAGGAAGTCGCCGGTGCGGAGCCCCCGGTGCGCCTCGACCGGTATCTGACTGAACCTCGCGATCGCCCGGTTCACCCGCAGGATGCTCAGGTCCGGGGCGAAGACGGCCAGACCGATCGGGGAGCGGCGGAACAACCCGTCCAGGACCGACCGGTCCGTCTCCCACTGGACGACCTCCTCGGCCGGCGCAGCGACGAGAAACCACTCGCCGTGGGAGTCACCCCTCATGATCGCCCGGGCCCGGCACCCCAGCTCCACACGATGACCGTCGCGGTGCCGTACGGGCACCACCCCGAACCAGCCCCGGTCGCGTACGCACGCCGCCACGGCGTCCAGGACGATGTCGTTCTCGCGGGGGTCGACCAGGAAACCGAGCGCCGTCCGCCCAAGGGCTTCCTCCGGCGGGTAGCCGAGCAGCGCCTCGGCCCGCTTGCTCCAGCCGACGATCGCCCCGCGGTCGTCCAGCACCGCCGAAGCCGCACGCCGCACCGCGAAGGGGTCTTCCGGGCCCTCGCTGAACGTCGTCACCGGTGTGTCCATCGCTACCAGCCTTGCACCTTCCCTGCGGGACCGCGCGAGTGGATCCGCGCGGGGTGACTCCGCACCGAGCCCCGCGGACGCAGAGTTCTGGCGAGGAGCACCGCTACATCGTCCTGGGCCGTGGAGGGCAGCAGTTGGCCGAGGACGCGGTCACAGATCTCCTCCAACGGGTGGTCGAGTTGCCGCAGCGCCTGGGCGAGTTGCTGCATGCCCTGGTCGAGGTCTCTGTCGCGGGCCTCGATGAGGCCGTCGGTGTACAGCACCAACAGGCTGCCGGGGGGCAGCGGCACCTGCTCGGTCCGGAAGTCCTGCCCACCCGCCCCCAAGGGCGTACCCGATGGGCCGTCGAGGAACGCGATCGTCCCTTGGGCGTCGGCCACGGCCGGAGGTGGATGGCCGGCTCTGGCGATCAGACAACCGCCGGCAGCCCGGTCGTGGACCGCGTACACGCACGTCGCCATTTCATTCTCACCCAGGTCGCTCACGGCGGCGTCCAGGGAACGGAGCATCTCAGCCGGGGGGATACCGTGCCGTGCCAGTGTTCGCACCGCTGTGCGCAGCTGTCCCATGACGGCCGCCGCATGGATTCCGTGCCCCATGACGTCTCCGATGACCAGCCCGGTCCTGCCGTCGGGCAGCGTGATGGCGTCGAACCAGTCGCCGCCGACCTCGTGGTCGCTGGCGGGCAGGTAGCGCCCGGTGAGTTCCAGGCCGGTCACTTCCGGTAGCGCGTTGTTCGTCAGGCTGCGTTGCAGCGTGAGCGCCGCCTTTCGCTGGCTGGTGTACATACGCGCGTTGTCGATGTTCAGCGCCGCTCGGGCGACCAGCTCGTCGATGAGTACGCAGTCCTGCTCGTCGAACGGCTCGCGGCTGCGGGCACGCGTCACCACCACGGCGCCGAGCACTTTGCCACGGGCGACCAGCGGGACCAGTCGCGCGGAGCCCAGGGTGCCGAGGTACGTACGCAGTCGCTCGGCGCGCGGATCCGTGATCAGCGCCGGGACATCGGCCTTGTAGAGGTTCATGGGGCGCCCGTCGGCGATGACCTGCTCGTACACCGAGCCGATCGGGACCTGGAAGGTGGCGCCCACTGCCAGTCTTGCGGTGGGGGCGGACGGATCGGGGAAGGCGGCTGCCAGACGCCGCACCACGCCTTGGGTGGATGCGGCGGCCTCATCGGGGTCGAGCACTTCCTCCAGCAGTTGTACGTCGGCCGAGTCGGCCAACTGGGGCACCAGTACCTGCACCACTTCCTCGGCAGTCTGCCGCAGGTCCAAGGTGGTCCCAATCTGCGTGCCCGCCTCGGCCAGCAGCGCCAGGCGCCGCCGCGCCCGGCCGGCCTCGTCCTGCGCCTGCTGCCCCGCTGTGATGTCGATCAGCGAAGCGATCAGGCCCAGCCTCCGGCCGACGCCGTCGAGCAGTGGAGCATAGGAGCAGGACCAGATCCGGTCGTGATCGGGGTCGGCCGGTGTGCGACCGGTGCGGCGTACGTCGACCACCGCCTTTCCGCGATCCAGAACCTGCCGCATCACCGTCTCCAGCTCCGCGGTGTTGACCCCCGGCGTGACCTCGGCCGGCCGCTTGCCGAGGTGGTCGGCGGCGGAGACGCCCTGCATCCGCGCCAGCGCGTCATTGACCCGCAGGAAGCGCAGATCGGGGCCGAGCATGGCCAGACCGATGGGGGACTGGGTGAACAAACCTTCCAGGGCCGCCAGTGAATCCCGCATGCGCAGAACCTCGGAGGTCTCCACGGCGATGGCCAGGATGCCCGTCCCTCCCTGCGGGTCCGCAGCCGGGCAGATCCACATCTCCATCGGCACGAGATGCCCGTCGCGGTGCCGCACCGGGAGGGACCCGACCACAGCCTCACCCGCCCGGACTTTCTGCATCAGCTGATCGGCCAGCTTCCAGTCGGGCTCGGGGACCAATATCGGGATCCCGTGCCGGCCCAGCAGCTCCTCCGGCTCGTAACCGAGCAGATCCTGCGCGGCGAGCGACCACTCCACCAGGCGCCCGTCCGCATCGGCCCTCCACAGCGCGATAGGAAGCAGCTCGCGGAGCACACCCGCGTACCCGATCGCCGACAGGGGCTGATCCGGCACATCACTCGTCGACTCGTGTGTGTCCAACACAACGACCTAACCCCGGGGTGTGGGGCGCTCCGCCTGCAGGCGGCTCCCTGGCGATCTACCGGCCGGGCGCTGCCGACGAATCACGGGTGCAGCGTCTTCGGGTACAGCTTTTCCGGGTGCAGGTTCTATCAAATCACCCTATCCGGGGCGTGGCGTGTGTGAACGGCGCCGTGGTGATCCAGGACGGGTGAGGATGCCGCGAGCTTGTCGATCATCTCGGGCAGCAGCCAATGCGCTCTTGATTCGACCTTCTTCTATGTTGACGTTTTTCGAATCAGTACGCCTCGATGCTGGGCGACCACGTCGGCTGCACGCCAGGCTTGCTCGGACAGTCCGGGCTCATCCGCCGCTGTTCTCCCGGTGGGTGAGGTTCGCGCCGGTGCGTGGGTCGAAGACATGGACCCTCGAGGTGTCCACCCACAACTCGGCCTGGCTCCCCTCGCGGACCTGCGTCCCGGTACTGAGCCGGGTGACAATCTGATGGCCGCTGGCTCCCGTCTCACTGATGCCTGAATCGGCGGCCAGCTCGTCCAGCTCCGACGTGGCGGTCGGCTGCCAGTCCTCCTCGGTGAAGTAGGCGTAGACGTCCGAGCCCAAGGACTCCACCACATCCACGGTGGTGGTGAAGGCGGTGCCCGTCCCCAACCGGCCCGGATCGACCAGTGCGGCGTCCTCGAAGGCTTCGGGCCGCAGACCCACAATGAGGTCCCGGGACGCGTTCTGGCGCTCCAGGCTCTGGCGTACCTCGTCGGACACGGGGATCTCGCCGACGATGGTGCGCAACACGTTCTCCTCCAGGGTGGCGTGGAGGAAGTTCATGGCGGGTGAGCCGATGAACCCTGCGACGAACAGGTTGCGTGGCTCGTCGTAGAGATACTGCGGGGTGCCGACCTGTTGAACGACGCCGCTGCGCATCACGACCACACGGTCCCCGAGCGTCATGGCCTCGGTCTGGTCATGGGTGACGTAGACGGTGGTGGTGCCCAGACGCTGCTGAAGTCGAGAGATCTGGGTGCGCATCTGTACCCGGAGCTTGGCGTCGAGATTGGACAGCGGCTCGTCCATCAGGAACGCCTTGGGGGCGCGGACGATGGCGCGGCCCATGGCGACGCGCTGGCGTTGGCCGCCCGAGAGGTTCGCGGGTTTGCGGTCCAGATGATTCGTCAGGTCGAGGATGCGGGCGGCCTCCTCCACCTTGCTCCTGATGGTGGTCTTGTCGACCTTGGCCAGGCGCAGGGCGAAGCCCATGTTCTCTCGCACGGTCATGTGCGGATAGAGGGCGTAACTCTGGAAGACCATGGCGATGTCGCGGTCCTTGGGCGCCTTGTCGTTGACGACCTGGTCATCGATCCGCAGGGTGCCATCGGTGATGTCCTCAAGCCCGGCGATCATGTTGAGCGTGGTGGACTTGCCGCAACCGGAGGGCCCGACCAGGATGACGAACTCCCCGTCGCCGACTGTGAGGTTGACGTCCCGCACGGCCAGGGCGCCGTCGGGAAACCGCTTGGTGATGCCCTCGAGAACGATCTCGGCCACGGTCGGTGCTCCTTGTCCTGACGGTCGGCTGCTGCCGGTCAGCCCTTGACGGCCCCGGACGTCAGTCCGGCGACGATGCGCCGCTGGAACAGCAGCACGAAGGCGATGATCGGAATGGTGATCACTACCGCCGCGGCGGCGATCGAACCGGTGGGCTGCTGGAACTGGCTGCTCCCGGTGAAGAAGGCAATCGCCGCCGGCACGGTGCGGGCCCTGGTGGTCGAGGTCAGGGAGATCGCGAACAGGAAGTCGTTCCAGCAGAAGATGAAGACGAGGATGGCGGTGGTGAACACGCCCGGCGCGGCCAGCGGCGCGATCACCAGCCGGAACGCCTGCGCGGGCGTGGCCCCGTCGACCTTGGCCGCCTTCTCCAGATCCCACGGGATCTCCCGAAAGAACGCCGACAGGGTGTAGATCGCGAGCGGGAGGGAGAAGGTCATGTACGGGATGATCAGCCCCGGCCAGGTGTCGAAGATCCCCAGAATGCGCTCGATGTTGAACAGCGGGGACACCAGCGAGATCGGCGGGAACATCGCGATCAACAGGGACATGCCGATCAGCAGCCTCTTGCCGGGGAAACGGAGCCTCGCTACGGCGTAGGCGGCCATGGTGCCCAGCACAACGGCGATCACTGTGGCGATCAGGGCGATACCGATGGAGTTGATCAGGGCCCGGGTGAACTCCGAGGTCTGGAAGATGCCGCTGTAGTTCTCCAGCGTCCACTTGTCCGGGACGAAGTTGCCGTCGGTGAGGGTGCTGGGGTCCTTGAACGACAGGGCCGCGATCCACCAAACCGGGAACAGGGCATAGGCGATCACCACGGTGTTGGCGACGGCCCAGCCGGTGACGTGCCTCTTGCCTGCGCCGGCCATCAGCGACCCGCCTCCTGTGAGCCGGGGGCGGCAGCCCCGAAGAGTTTGATGAAGGCGAAGGCGATCAGGCCGACGCAAAGGAAGATGAGCACGGAAATAGCCGATCCGATGCCGAGGTTGAGCGCGGTGAACAGGTTGTCGTAGCCGAGGATCGACACCGAGCCGGTGCCATGAGCTCCCGAGGTCAGCACATAGATGTTGTCGAAGACCCGGAAGGCGTCCAGGGTGCGGAACAGCAGAGCCACCAGAATGGCCGGCTTCATCAGCGGCACCGTGACCAGAATGAAGCGCTGCCAGGCGGACGCACCGTCGACCATGGCGGCGCGCAGCGTCTCTTCAGGCACGAGTGCGAGTCCGGCCAGCAGGAGAAGTGCCATGAAGGGGGTGGTCTTCCAGACCTCGGCGAGGATGATCAGCCCGATGGCCGGCCACTGCTCGGTCAGCGGGGCATCGCCGGGCGGCAGGAGTGCGGCGAGGTAGCCGGTGTCCGGGGTCCAGGCGTACTGCCAGGAATAGGCGGCGACCACAGTGACGATGCCGTAGGGGATCAGGATCGCGGTACGCACGGTCCCGCGGCCGAAGATGGCGCGATGCATCACCAGGGCCAGCGCGAAGCCGAGGACGAGTTCCACGGCTACGGAGATGACGGTGATGAACAGGGTGACCCAGAACGCCTCCCACCAGAACTCGGAGGAGAGCACAGCCGCGTAGTTGCTCAGGCCCACGAAGCGCGCTTGACCTGGGAAGCGCAGGTCGTAGCGTTGCAGAGAAAGATAGATCGCGTAGCCGATGGGGTAGGCCGTGACGGCGAGCATCACGACCACCGCGGGCGCGCACAGCAGCCAGCCCAGCCGTCGCTCCTGCCGTGCGCCCTCGGACAACGCTCCGCTCCTGCCGGGGGCGGGGGCGGGGGCCGGAGCCGTCGACGGAGCGGGGGTCGGGGTGTTCACGGGATCAGCCCCTTGGACTGGAGGGCGTCCTCGATCTGGTCGCCGATCTTCACGACGTCGCTCCGGGGACTGATCGCCGATGGCGGGGAGAGCGTGTGCGAGATCGCGATGGACACGTTCTGATAGGCGGGGGTCTGGGGACGGACGCTGGCGTTCTCCAGGGCCGAGAGCACTTCGGAGGCGAACGGGTAGCTCTTGAAGAGTGCCTTGTCGGAGTAGAGCGCGCGCAGCGTGGGCGGCAGCCCGCCCTTGAGCGCCGCGGTCATCTGGTTCTGACGGTTGCGCAGGCACAGCGCGGCCTCGAACGCGAGGTCAGGGTGGCGCGAGTAGGCGCCGACGGCGAGGTCGATGCCTCCGATGGTGGGTTTCGACGGTCGGCCGGGGCCCACGCCGGGGTAGGGCGCCCAGCGGAAACTCTTGAACAGGCCGGGCTTGTTCGCCTTCATCGAGGGATAGACGAACGGGTAGTTCAGCTCGAAGGCGGCGGTGCCCGACTCCATGGCCAGCCGGTTCTGATCCTCCATCTGATTGGACAAGGAGGGGTCTGCGGCGGGTGAGGTGGCCAAGTTGTGCATGATCGTGGCCGCTTGGACCGCGGGCGGGCCGAGTGAGGGTGCAGTGGCTGTGGCGTTGAGGATGGAGCCGCCCGCGCTCTCCACGAGCGTGTTGAACCAGACCGTCAACCCCTCGTACTGGGCGCCCTGGATCTCGACGTAGTGGGGCTTGCCCTCCTTGGCGAGGTTGCGTGCCATGCCCAGCATCTCGGCCCAGGTCATGGGGGGCTTGGGCACGAGGTCGCTTCGGTACCACAGCAACTGCGTGTTGGTGTTGTACGGGACGGCGTACAGCTTGCCCTTCCACGTCGCCGTTCGCAGCGGCACCTCGAGGGTGCCCGCGGTGGCACTCCGGCGATTGCCGCCCGTCCACGGCAGGATCCAATTGGCCTCGGCGAACTCCGCAGCCCAGGTGACATCGAGGCCCAGGATGTCCAGGGTGTCGTCGTGCGCGGCGAGCCGGCGGACGAGCTGCTGACGCTGGCCGTCCGCGCCGCGCGGGAGCTTGTTGTACGCGATGCGGTAGCGCCCGCCCGAGGCGCGGGTGCAGTTGCTCGCTGCGCCGGCCAGGGCACCTGAATCGTCGGGAAAGTTGTACCAGTTCAGGCTGACCGGGCCGGATTCGTCCGAGCCGCAGGAGGTCAGCAGTCCGGCCAGTAGGGGAAGCACGGTGAGGCACCGCAGCCGCCGTGCGGCGCCACGGCTCGCGGGTCGCGGCGATGCTTCGCCGCGCGCCCGCACCGGGGCCTGCCCGTTCGTGTGCCCCACCGCTCACCTCCCGGACCCGGCGGTCACCGGGTGCCTGGTCACCCCGCACAGTGCCTTCGTCCCCGGAACGTAACGGGTCCTCTGCCCCGCCCAGCGCAACGCGTCGTGTGGGGGACCGGAGATCCCCCGGATGGCCAGCCCCCCTTGCCTGGCGGGTCCCCCTTTCCGGGCGGCGCGTTTCCGGGTGGCGCGCGACCTGGCCCCGGCGGGGGGATCCTGAAGGCAGGACTGCGTCGCGGCGGCGCACTGCGGCCGCGGGCGAGGAGGTGCGCCATGACTCGGACACTTGAGTGGAAGGTCCGCGTTCGCCTGACCGAGGAGGACGGCACGACGAAGGCCGAGGCGGTGCTGGACACTGGCACCGCGACGCTCACCGGCCACGGGGTGGCCCACTGCAATCCCCAGGACGTGGACGTCCCCGCAATCGGCGACGAACTGGCGGCGAGCCGGGCCATGAGAGACATCGCCGGGCAGCTGATGAGGGTGGCCGATCGTGACCTGGAGGCTGTGGGCGCCGGATCGGGGAGCGGACCTATCCGGCCGCCTTACGCCTGGTCGGACATGACCTAGTAGTGCCGTTGCGTCCTGGGTCGCACGTGTAAGAGCCAGTTGTTATCAGGACCTGAACAATCGTGCTCCCACATATAGTTCACGGCGCGGCAGCGTGGGGGCGGGGGAGACGATGAGCGGCGCGCGGGTGTGGTGGTATGCGGGTGCGTATGGAGTCCTGGCGGTGATGGTCGCCGGCTGCACGGCACCCGCGCCTGATGTCGATCCCACGCTGAGGAAGGCCGTCCAGCCGGTCGTGCATGACGCACTGGTCGCCGGACTGGAGAAGGAGGGCGGCATGCTGGCCGACTCCTCGTTGGCCTCCACGGCCCGGTGGTTCTGTGCGGAGAAGGTCGTCGAGATCCGCGAGATGGATGGCGGGGCCGTGAAGGTGGGTCTGGTCACGCGCTGCTCCGAACTGGCAGCGCGGGGCCGGACCCTTGTCGAGGGAACAGGCGTCCGCGCGCCGTGGCTGGTGGAGCTGTCCATGGACGGGAAGGGCGGCTACCACGTACGACGCCAGGACAGTCCGCCCGACGGCGTGGGCTATGACGAGTGGATCGGCCGTTCGTTCTCGCAAGGGGGCGCGGAGGTGGTGCGGCACGAGGACTGGGACGCTACGAGCACGTTGGAGTCGGCCGCGCGCACGCATTTCCGGCTGCCGCCGGACGCGCCGGTCACCACGCTGTGATCGCGCAGGGCAAATTGAGGAGCGGATTGGCATGTGCCCGAAGTGGTGGTGCGCGTTTTGGGGCGCGATCACCTGTGTCTGCCGCGCTACTTCGTGTCGAACGCCTGGCCGGGGCGGTAGAGGGCTCATGGTGGTTCCGGAGACACAGCCACTTGCCGGGACGGCCCAGGATCAAGGATCGATGCATGAACAGCTCGGATTTGCTGGCGGATGCGTTCGAGCGCGTCCGGGAGGCAGTACACGCGGCGGTCGACGGGCTTTCACCGGATGACCTCAACGCCCGGCTGGATGACGACGCGAATTCGATCGCCTGGCTCGTATGGCATCTGTCGCGCATCCAGGACGATCACGTGGCTGATGCAGCCGCGTGGGAGCAGGTGTGGTTCTCCCAGGACTGGGCGGACCGTTTCGAGCTGCCCTTTACCAAGAGGGCGACCGGGTTCGGCCACTCCAGCAAGCAGGTCGCCGCGGTACAGGTCCAGTCCGCCGAGCTGCTGCTCGGCTACTACGACGCCGTCCACGAGCAGACCATGCGATTCGTGCGCGGGCTCGACGACGCAGCGCTCGACAGAGTCGTGGACGAGACCTGGTCCCCGCCCGTCACTCTGGGCGTCCGTCTCGTCAGCGTCATCGCCGACGACCTGCAGCACGTTGGCCAGGCAGCATTTGTTCGGGGCTCCTTGGAGCGCCGTTGACGTGCTCCCCGGCCGGAAGTTGTCTGCCGGGGATTCCTGATTGTCGGCGCTCGCCTTTGTTCGGCAGGTTTGGAGTCCTTGCCGATTGGTCACCCGAGAGGCATCGGCAGGGCTGTAAAGACGCTGCGCCCGATGGCCGGCGCGGCTGCCTGCCGCAAAGACGGCACGATGTACGGAGCCGAGCATGGGTGAAATGGACGCAGTCGAGAACGAGGCTCTCTGGGATGAGTTTCACCAATTGGTGAACATGACCTCCCAGGAACTTAGCGCATGGCTCAAAACCCGCGAGGAGGCCGAGAGCGCGGAAACCTTGCCGGCGGGCGCCGACGTCGAGGCGGGCCGGCATGTGCTGTCGATTCTGTTGAAGCGGCGTGCCGACCTCACTGACGACGACGTTCAGGTCATGCACCAAGTCGTGGAAGCCGTCGAAACTCAGCAGGAGCGGGTGCGTGACGCCGGGGACGTTCAGGCGCGTCACAGCCTCATGACCCTCGGGCACGATCCGCTCAAGCCCTGAAAGAGGCGGAGCGGTGGGGGTTGACGCCAAAAGCGGCAGGGGTTGACGCTAAAGGTGCTGGACCTGACGCGGTGGGTACCGCCTCAGGTCCAGTCCTTGAGTGATCCCGGCTTACCGTCCGGACTTCTTCGCCCGGTCGGCAGCCTTTTCGGTGACTTCCTGGGTCTTGCCCGTGATCTGCTCGCCACGGCCCTCCGCCTGCATGCTCAGGTCGTCAGTGGCCTTGCCGACGGTTTCCTTCATCTTTCCCTTGACCTGCTTTGCCTTCGCCTTTGCCTTGCTCATGACGGTTGCCCTTTCATGTGGGGAGTGGGCTGGCATGCCCATCTTGCGCTCATCACCCAGAGTGCGCATGTGGATACCGATTGATCATTTTGTTGCTTACAGTAACCATTTGACCCTCTCCAGGGTGCTGCCGGTCACTTGCCGAAGTCCGGGATGAACGTCGAGGAGAAAGCCTTCAGATCGGCGGGCTTCCGGCTCGTGATCAGGGTGGCGGGGGCGGCACGGCAGACCTCGACCTCCTCGTCAACCCACGTGCCGCCCGCGTTGCGGATGTCGGTCTGCAGGCTGGGCCAAGAGGTCAGCGTCCTCCCGCGGACCACGTCGGCCTCCACCAGCGTCCAGGGGGCGTGACAGATCGCTGCCACCGGCTTGGCCAGGTCAAAGAACAGCCTGACGAAGGCGACGGCCGATTTGTTCATGCGCAGTGTGTCCGGATTGGCGACGCCTCCGGGAAGCACCAGCCCGGCATAGTCCTCTGCATTGCTCTCCGCGACCGTCCGGTCAACGGGGAAGGTGTCGGCCTTGTCGAGGTGGTGGAAAGCCTGCACGCGTCCGGACTTTGTCGAGATCAGTTCCGGCTCGCCACCGGCTTCGACGACAGCTTTCCAGGGGTCGGTCAGTTCGACCTGTTCCACACCCTCGGGAGCCATGAGAAACGCCACTCGCACGGGACTCACGTCCTTTCCGTCGATGCGCGGCGATATGTACCCGTCCACCTCAACCGCGAGTGCCCACATTGCCGCGGCATATCCCAAACTTTCAGAACCCGTCTTCCGGGCGGGCCGCTGGGAGGTCGGAACCGGACCAGGATGCGGTGTCCGAGCCCGTACCCAGCCTGATGAGCGTGCTATTTCCGCTTGGTGGGCAATCCAGCGAATGCGATTCGTCCCCCGCCCGCATGGCATGTGCCTCATGATTGCCAGGCAGCTACTTTCCGTCACAAGCGCCGGGGTGTTTCGCATCCCCGCCGTCGGTTACCCGGGTCGCAGTACCGGGGTGCCGCCTCAGAGAGCGGGGCGGGACCTCAGAGGTCGTGGCCGCGACCTCATCACCCCGTGCGACCTGTCTTTTTGACCGCTGCTTCCCTTGTCCGTGCCGAGCGGATGCGCGATGTGGGCATCGGAGCCGAGACCGATGGACCTCTCACCCTGTTCATCCCCCGGTTCCGGACGCCTCACGAGATTCCAGTGGCCGGGTGGCGGGTCCGTGCAGGACCGCACCGTCCGTTGCGAAGCGGGAGCCGTGGCAGGGGCATTCCCAGACCCGCTCGGCATCGTTGAACTGCACCAGGCAGCCGAGGTGAGTGCAGCGCGCGGAGAGCACGCTGGCATGGCCCGACTCGTCGCGGTACACGGCGCAGCGCCTTCCCTCCAGTCGTACGACCGCTCCGCTGCCGGGCGGGATGTCGTTCACCGAGTCGACGTGGCTGGTGTGCAAGCGGTCGCCGACAAAGTGCCGGGCGGCAGAAGTCTGGGACTTCACCAGCTCCGCCGTCTCGCTGACCCGAGGCAGCCTTCTCGGGTCGTACAGGTCGGTCCAGGCAGGTCGGCCCCCGCCTGCGATGTGGGCCGCGAGCAGGCGGCCGGCCATCACCCCGTTGCTCATGCCCCAGCCGCCGAAGCCGGTGGCCACATAGACGTGCTGGGTGCCCGGGTGGGCGTGTCCGACGTACGGCAGGTGATCGCTCGAGTCGTTGTCCTGCGCCGCCCAGCGGTAGGCGTTGTCGGCCTCTGCGAAGCCGGGCATCCGCTCGCGCGCCCAGGAGTCGAGGCGCGCGAACCGTTGCCGTACGTCTCCGGCCCCCGGCTCGAACGATTCACCTGTGACGATGAGCAGCCGGCGTCCTTCGTCGTAGGGCGCGCTGCGCACCGAACGGACCCTGTCCTCGGGACTCATGTACATGCCCGTGGGCGCGGCATCGGACGGTACCGGCGCGGCGATCACCAGTTCCCGACGGGGCTTGAGCCGGGTGAAGAGGAAGGTGCGGTCGAATACCGGGTAGTGGGTCGCGATGACGGCATCGCGCGCCTGGACCGTCACTCCGCCCTCCGTGGACAGACGGCAGCGGCTGCCGTCGTGGAGTGCGGTGACGCGGCTGCGTTCGTGAATGCGGCCGCCCGCGGCGACGAACTTCTCGGCCAAGGCGAGCAGAAACTTCCGCGGATGGAACTGCAGCTGGCTATCGACGCGCACCGAGCCGGAGACCGGGAAGGGCAGTTCCGTCTCGGTCACGAAGGAGGCGTCGAGTCCTGCCCTGCGGGCCGCCTCCGCCTCTTCCCTGATCTCGCCCGCGCGCTTCGAATCCTCTGCGTATGTGTAGGCAGGGGCGCGCTCCAGGTCGGCGTCGATGCCCAGCTGGGCACAGAGAGTCGCTGTCCGCTCGACCGCGTCCTGCTGCGAGAGCGCATACAAACCGGCGTTGTCGGCGCCGTGCTTCGCCTCCAGCCGCGCATATGCCAGACCGTGCAGGGACGTCAGTTTGGCTGTGGTGTATCCGGTCACTCCGGCGGCGATCCGGTCCGCCTCCAGGACGACGACGTCCAGGCCCGCCCGGACCAGTTCCCATGCGGTGCACAGGCCGGCGATGCCCCCGCCGATGACGGCGACTTCGGCGGTCAGGTCCGTGCCGGCGGGTGGGTAGCCGGTACCGGGGGTGGTGACCATCCAGTACGACTCGTCGATTGTCGGGCGCTCCGCAGCCATGATTGCCGACTTCCCTTTCTGCCCTTTGGCCAACGGCGTCGCGCGCGAACGCACTTCCATCGGCCCAGTGCGCCGAGGGCGCGACGTACGGCACCAATCACTCGGTCCTCGCGCGGGCGCCTTCCCGTGTCCTGCCGGGCGCCACAGGGCGGTCGGAATGGCGCTTCAGGTACTCGGCTTCAAGTTCCGTCATGCGGATGCTGTGCGCTACCAGCGCGTTCTGTGAGCCGTGCAGCAACGTGTCGTGCCGCGTGCGGTGAATGGTTTCCAGCTCCCGCAGTAGCTGCTGGTCGTCGAGATCTCCCGGCCCCACACCCCTGTGCCTGCCTCCAGCGTCGCTCATCGGACTTCCTTCCGTCTGCACTTCGTTCAGTACCTGCTACCCGCTGGGGAAGCAACTACGTAATGCCGTCGATTCGGGCAGGGGGCGCGGGGGCGGCAGCGCTCCAGTTGCTGCGTTGCGTCGCCCGCCGGAGCTTCTCTTCCACTCTGGCCCCATGGACAGGCTTTGGCACGCGAGCCGACACGGGACCGCGATGGTCGCTGGACGAGTACGGTGCATTTGGTGAGGATCTACTCGTAGGCCCAGCCCGGTGACCGGGGTACCCCGGCCGACCTGCGGCCGGCCGGAGGCAGCGCTGTGGAGGGCGGACGCGTGCAGCAACAGAGCGCAGAGGTGCGGGGCAGTGCCTGGCCACTCCCGCCGGATCGCACTCAGGCGATCCTGGAAGCCACCAAGCATGTGGCCGCCACACTCAAGAGCGGCGGGCACTCGTTCGCTCTGGCCGGCAGTGTGGCCGCCTACGCTCACGGCGTGCCGGTCAGCCTCCAGCACGACGCCGACTTCTGCATTCTGCGCGAAGACGCGGCGGTGGTGTCCGAGGCGCTGGAGAACGCTGAGGTCGAGGTGCGTACCCCGCCGGAGGACTGGCTGATCAAGGCCCGCAGCCATGGCGAGGAAATCGACCTGATCTTCGAGCTGGCACAACAGCCGGTGACTCCAGAGCTGCTCGGCCGGGCCGAGACCCTGCCGGTGGACTCGGTGCGCATGCCTGTGCTGTCGCCCACCGACCTCGTCAGTAGTCTGCTCGCCGCCTTCTCCGAGCATCACTGTGACTTCGGAGCCGTACTCCCCATCGCCCGGGGCCTCCGCGAGAAGATCGACTGGGACCGAGTGCGCCGCGAACACCGGGATTCGCCGATGCCCGAGGCGTTTCTCTACCTCCTCGAGCTTCTGGAGATCATCCAAAAGCGGGAGGCAAAGCCATGACTCATGGCGACACCGCCGAGTACCGCATCGCACACCTGAGGGACCGGCTGGCGAGCGGCCCGACCGCGGAGATGGGTGTACGGATCGAGTTGCGCGGCGACACCGTCCTGCTGTCCGGCACAGTCTCGAGCCCCGAATGCCGGGACGAGATTCTGCGTGTCGCGCGAGAGGTGCTCCAGGGGCTCTCGTTGCGGGAGGACTTGGTGGTGGTGTCCACGACCGCACCCGACCATCCTGAGGAGCTCTCGTGATCCGAGTAGCGGCAGTCGGCGACATCCACATGGGACGCGACAGTGCGGGGACGCTCCGGCCGGCCTTCGACACTCTGGGCGAGTGCGCCGACGTGCTACTGCTCGCCGGTGATCTGACCCGGCACGGGACGGTCGACGAGGCCGAGGTGGTCGCCGGGGAGGTGGCCGGCCTGGACGTGCCGGTGGTGGCGGTTCTCGGCAACCATGACTACAACAACGACCAGCAGGCCGAGGTGACGGCGCTGCTCGGTGGGGCCGGAGTGACCGTTCTGGAGAGCGAAAGCGCCGTGCTGGACGTCGGCGGCGTGCGGGTGGGGGTTGCCGGTACGAAGGGTTTCGGCGGCGGGTTCGCCGGACGCAGCGGCGGCGAGTTCGGCGAGCCCGAGATGAAAGCGTTCATGCGTCGCAGCAGGCTTTGCGCTGACGGCCTTCGACGGTCGCTGGAGGAGCTCAAGGAGCGCAACTGCGCCGTACGGATCGCGCTGACGCATTTCGCACCCGTCCCGGACACCCTTGCTGGGGAGCCGCCGGAGATCTTTCCCTTCCTGGGCAGTTACCTACTGGCCGAGGCCGTGGACGAAGCCGGAGCCGACCTTGCTGTGCACGGCCATGCGCACCTGGGCAGCGAGCACGGGATGACCAGCGGTGGGGTGCGCGTGCGCAATGTCGCCCAGCCGGTGATCGGACGCGCCTTCGCCGTCTACCACCTGCCCGTGCACGCGGGCCGAGACGGCGCGGCGGGCTCGGCGGGCAGGCCGGACACCGCCATGTTCGGCTGAGACAGCACCAAGAAGGCGTGTCATGCGTGCCGGAATGTGGTTCTCGCCTTCTGGAGGCGCAGCTCCTCGAGCGTTCGCAGCTGATGGCCCGCACGCTCGAGGAGGGTGTCCAGCTTCTGCGACTCCAACCGCGGCTCGCTGTCAGCCAGCAGCCGCAGCGTCTTCCATGCCGCCGCCTTGCCCTCCACACCCAGTCGCAGTATCTCCAGCTCCAGCAGGGAGCTGAGCGGCGAACGACGCACAAGGCGGCCGTTGGTCTTGAGGCGGGCGGCCTTTTCGGCCAGCCAGCCCGCAACGACCTTGTGACGGCGGACCGGGAGGTCGAGCCTGCTCATGATCTCCAGCAGAGCCGAACGGTCCTGAGCAATCTCTGCCGCAATGGCCTCCAAGGTCGAAGAGACTGCCGGATCCTCGTGGGTTTTCGCCATGCGACGGGCCAGATCGGTGCCGGCGAAAGAACCCGCAAGATGGTCGTTGAGGTAGATGCCGAGCAGGTGCGATCGTTCGTCCACGACGTTCCTCCCTCCTTGCGTATTCACGTCCGGGATGCCGGCGTCCGCGTCGACGGCACGCTCTGCGGGGGGCGTAGTCGTGTTGATCGCTGCGACGAGAGCCGGGACCGAGCATCGCCGCTCCGGAGAGCAGCACGCCGCAATCAGGCTGGTATCTGGGTAACCCTGGTGGCGAATGTGGCACCGGGCCGTACTCGCTGCCAGATGCCCTCGGTTACGGGGACTACGCGAGCGCCCCCCATAAGCGCGGTCCTCTACCAATAGTGTCGCCGCCCGCCGACCGCGTGCCCGACCGACCCCAGGATCCAGAAGATTGCCCCGATCACGACCAGGATGATCCCGATGGTCCAAAGGATACTGATACCGGCCACGAACCCGATGACGAGCAGAATGACGCCAAGAGTGATCACGGTGACCTCCCGATTCGCCTAAAGATCTCCAAATCACTCTGCTCCTCGGCTGTCAAGGCGGCAACCGCTCCCGGATCCGACAGCCGCGCGCTACGCGACCCGTGCATGACCCTCCCTGCAACCGCGTGGCAGGCCCCCCGGTGCACGCACGGGGGCGCAGCGGCCACGCCGACGGCTCAGCACAAGATGCGCCGTTCCTGTTAGCGATGAGACTTGTTGCTATGGCAGAACAGCGGCGCACGCGGGAGCGGCCCTCGGCAAAGACGTCGGGCCGACGAGCCTCCTCCACCCGGGGGCCGGAGCAAGCTGGCCGCGATGCGTGCCAGCGGCTGGAGGGGCTGATCAGCCATCCCATAGAGGGCGTGTCGGCAGTACGACACACGGACGACGGATGGTGCGTCGTCGTTGACGTCCTTGAGGTGGCTCGAATTCCGGACACAACGAGCTTGCTCGCCTCGTACGAGGTGCAACTCGATCAGGGCGGCGAGCTCTTGGAGTACCGCAGGGTCCGCCGCTATCGAAGGGGCTCCGCCGACGAGTGATCTGCGCTGCCCGACCAGCTGAGAGGACGCACCCATGCCCACAACCGTGTACTCCGACGAGGTTGCGTGCCCGCCACGCGCCGGCACGTTGTACGACGTGCTGGAACTCATCCTGGACCGGGGCATGGTTATCGACGTGTTCGTCCGGGTCTCCCTGGTGGGCATCGAGATCCTCAAGATAGACGCGCGCATCGTCGTCGCCAGCGTCGACACCTATCTGCGGTTTGCCGAAGCGTGCGGCCGACTGGACCTGGAGCGCGACTCGCGCAGCACCACCGTCCCGGAGCTGTTCGGTGGCGGTGCGGCCAAGTCCGTCGGCAAGCGCAAGGTGAGGAAGGCCGCGGAATCCGTGGGTGACACCGTGCGCAAGGCGGTCGGAGGCCGTGACGACGATGAGTCCGATGAGTCCGATGAGTCCGATGAGGCCGACGAGGAGCAGCAGGAGCGGCCGCGTCGACGCGCGCCTGCCGGCAGCGGGGCCCGTCGACGCCGACGCGTGGAGGCATGACCGGTGACGAACAATGGTGTGTACGTCTACGCGATCATCCGGACCGGAAAACCGCTGCCGACGGGCGCTTGCGGCGTGGGCAGCCCGCCTGCCTCCTTGAGAGTGGTCCGGCAGGGGCGTGTCACCGCCGTCGTCAGCGATGCGCCCCCGCAGCTGCGTGCACGCCGTCGCGATCTGCTCGCACACCAGGATCTCCTGATGCGCCTGGCTGACGGCGGACCGGTGCTGCCCATGCGCTTCGGAATGGTTGCACCGGACGAGGAGACCGTGCGCAAGCAACTGGCAGTCGTCGAGACGCGCCACATCGCGGCGTTGGAGCACGTCGACGGCGGGGTCGAGGTGAACATCAAGGCACTTTCGGCCGAGAACGGGTTGGCCGCCCTCGTGGCTGAGGACAGGAACATCCGGCGGCTGCGCGAGGACGTACGTCGCCGTCCCGGATACGACGCCACGCTCCGGCTGGGTGAAGCCGTGGCTGTGGCGCTGTCCCGCAGAGCGGCCGAGGCCGGCCAGCGTCTGGTGCGCGAGCTCACGCCCATGGCTCGCGCGGCAGCAGCGGGACCGGAAGTTCAGGGGTGCGCTCTCAACGTGTCCTTCCTCGTCAACCGGAGCGACAGCGACGACTTCCTAACAACGGCGGAGCGGTTTGCTGATGCCCACCGTGAACGCGTCGAGCTTCGCATTGCGGGCCCTCTGCCGTGCTACAGCTTCGTCGCCGCAGAGGGCGCTCCCACGCCGACTGGAGCATGACATGGGACTCCTTACGGGACTGCTCACATTCCCTCTCGCGCCGGTCCGCGGAGTGATCTGGGTAGCGGAGAAAGTCAATGAAGCTGCCGATCGCCAGCTGCATGACCCCGCCGTACTGCGCGCCCAACTGGTCGCGCTGAATCAGGAGCTCGAAGACGGAAACATCAGTCAAGAGGAGTTCGAGCGGGAAGAGGAGCGGCTGCTCGACCGACTCCATGAAGCGTCATGCGCGCGGAATGAACGAAGGTGACTAACCCATGGACGAGCAAACCAAGTTGGCCCTCGCCGTGTCAATCGTGGCCGGCTACGTGCTGGGCCGCACCAAGAAAGGCCGACTGGCTCTCACCGTGGCGACGTATGTCGCGGGCAGGCGATTCGGGCTCGAACCGCGTCAGCTCGCCGCTGAAGGGATGCGCAGGCTGGGCGAGGTCCCACAATTCGCCGAGCTGCAGGAGAAGTTGAAGGGGGAAGTCCTCGACGCTGGCCGTAAGGCGGTGACAGCTACAGCGAACCGAGGGATGAGCTCGCTGGCTGACGCGATCAGTGACCGTACAGCGCGTCTCGGCGAGAGAGAGGAAGAGGAAGAGGAGGAGCCGGAGGAGGAGTACGAGGAGGAGGAAGAGCCGGAGGAGGAAGAAGAGGAGGAGCCGGAGGAGGAGTACGAGGAGCCGGAAGAGGAGGAGCCGGAAGAGGAAGAAGAGGAGGAGCCGGAGGAGTACGAGGACGAAGAAGAGGAAGAGCCGGAAGAGGAAGAAGAGGAGGAGCCGGAAGAGGAGGAAGAGCCGGAAGAGGAGGAGCCGGAAGAGGAGGAAGAACCGGAAGAGGAGGAGCCGGAAGAGGAAGAAGAGGAGGAGCCGGAGGAGGTAAGTCCGCGACGCCGCCGCAGTGAGAGGCCCCGAGGGCGCTCCACGAGGGCCGCAGGCAGGAAGGCGGCTCCGGCGAAGAAGGCCGCGGCGAAGAAGGCGGCTCCGGCGAAGAAGGCAGCCCCGGCGAAGAAGGCCGCGGCGAAGAAGGCGACCCCGGCCAAGAAGGCCGCGGCGAGGAAGGCGACCCCGGCGAAGAAGGCAGCCCCAGCCAAGAAGAGCGCGGCGAAGAAGGCGGCCCCCGCCAAAAAGGCCCCGGCGAAGAAGGCAGCCCCAGCCAAGAAGAGCGCGGCGAAGAAGACGGCTCCCGCCAAGAAGAGCGCGGCGAAGAAGACGGCTCCCGCCAAGAAGAGCGCGGCCAAGAAGACGGCTCCCGCCAAGAAGAGCGCGGCCAAGAAGACGGCTCCCGCCAAGAAGAGCGCGGCCAAGAAGACGACGTCATCGCGGCGCGCCGCCAAGAAGACAACCAACCGCGCCGATCGCCGGAGGTAGCCAACCATGGCCAGGACGAAAAGAGACGAGCCCGAGGCAGAAGAGTCGGGTATCGACCGTCTCCGCGAAGAGCTGTCGAACTTCCTCAGCGCACAGATGGGGCACCTTGCTGAGAAGGCAGGCGACAAGCTCACCGACGTCACAGACCGGCTTACCGATGTCGCCGAGAACGGTGGGTCTCTCATGCCTGCGCTCGGCTCCATCATGCAGGGAGAGTCGCCGCTGAAGGCCTTTGTCACCCAGAAGGCAAAGGGCATCAAGGACAACGTCGTGGACAAAGCCAAAGACGCCCTGGGTGGAGGCAAGAAGAAGGGCAAGGGCAGCGGCGGCAAGTCCATGAACATCATCGAAGTCCTCGATGTGGGAGTGCCCCTACGTACCGCCTACGACTACTGGACGCAGTACGACCAGTTCAGCAGTTTCACCAAGGGGGTCCGGGACGTCTCGATGAGCGACGAGATGACCAGTGACTGGAAGGTCAAGGTCGGGCCTTCCTCGCGGAGCTTCAAAGCGACCGTGCAAGAGCAGATTCCCGACGACCGCATCGTATGGACCTCCGAGGGCCCCAAGGGCACCACCCGCGGTGCCGTCAGTTTCCATGAGCTGGCGCCGACTCTGACCCGCATCGTCCTGGTCGTGGAGTACTACCCCTCCGGGTTCTTCGAGAAGACCGGCAACCTGTGGCGCGCGCAGGGTCGCCGGTTGCGACTGGACTTCAAACACTTCCAGCGGTACGTCACCCTCACCGACGAGGAGCCCGAAGGCTGGCGCGGCGAAATCCGTGACGGCGAGGTTGTCGTGTCCCATGAAGAGGCCATGGAGGAGGAAGAAGCAGCTGATGAAGAGGCCGAGGACACGGAGGAAGACGAGGGAGACGAGGAAGACGGCGGCTACGAGGGAGACGAGGGAGACGAGGGAGACGAGGACGGTGAGTGGGAGGAGGAAGAGGAAGAGGAACCTGACGACGAGGAGAGAGAGGAATGAGGCGGCCACGTGACCGACGTTGACTTCAGACAAGGCTCCCAACCCGTCGCCGGGCCCCAGACCACCAACCTCGCCGACATTCTTGAGCGCGTCCTCGACAAGGGGATCGTCATCGCCGGTGACATCAAGATCGACCTTCTCGACATCGAGCTCTTGACCATCCGGCTCCGTCTGTTCGTGGCATCCGTGGACACGGCGAAGAAGGCCGGCATCGACTGGTGGGAGACGGACCCGGCACTGAGCTCCCGCGCGTCCCGCAGCGCCTTGCAGGACGAGAATCGCCAGCTGCGTGATCGCCTGGAGGCGCTGGAATCGAAGGGGCACGACGACACCTCGTCCCTGCAACGGACCAAGGAGAAACGAGGCACATGAAGGAGCAGGCCCCCGACTCCGCCGTCGCCACCTACGTCTTCGCTGTCTGCCGGAGCCTGGAGCCGGCTACGGTGACGGGGCTGCCCGGCCTCTCGGGCGAAGCGCCCGTACGAAGTCTGCCGTTCGGGACGCTCACCGCTGTCGTCCAGCACGTGCCCGCCGCTGACTTCATCGACGAGGCTTGGCAGGAACGCCTCTCGGACCGCGATGAGCTCGAGCGATGTGCACGCGCTCACCATGAAGTGGTTTCCGCCGTTTCCCTCGGTGGCCCTACGATTCCCCTTCCGCTGGCCACTCTGTACCTCAGCGACGCGAGCGCACGGAAAGCTCTGACGAGCGAAGCGGACCGTTTCCACGCTGTTCTGAAACGCATTGAGAATCACGCCGAATGGGGAGTGAAGGTGTACGCCCCCAGCACTCCGACGGACACCGCGCGCCCCACCACCCCTCCTGCTGTGTCCGCCCCCCCGGCCCCCGGTGCCGGACTTGCCTACCTGGATCGCAAGCGAGGTATTCAGCAACGGCGCGAACGCCACCAAGAAGAGACGTTGCGCATCGCGGACGAGGTGGATGCCGAACTCCGAACCCTTGCAACCGCGTTCCGCCGGCTGCGGTCCCACGGCCAAGAGCCGGCGGGTAATCGGCGTATTCAGATCCTCAACGCCACCTACCTGGTGGCCGAGCACCGGGTTCATGAACTCGGCCGCCTGGCCCAGTCGCTGCGGCAGCGGACCGGGGCGCAGATCGAAGTCTCAGGGCCTTGGGTGCCGTACTCCTTCGTCGGCGAGGTGTAAGCCATGACGCACGAGGTGGTGCCCTGGGATGCTCCGGAGCCCCTGTCGGGCCCCATCGGAGTTCCGCTCGTCGACCTCCTGGACCGTCTTCTCGCCACTGGCGTGGTCATCAGCGGTGATTTGGTCATCGCGATCGCCGACGTTCCACTGGTGCGGCTGTCCCTGCACGCACTGCTGTCGTCCGTCAACGAGCGCGTTCCCGCACCCTGGGCGGATGGAGGCCCCCTATGAAGGCCAGTCGACTCGACCTGGACCGGGACCAGATGGGACATGACCTCGTCGCGCTTGTTCTGACCGTGGTGGAGCTCCTCAGGCAGTTGATGGAACGTCAGGCGATTCGCCGTGTTGAACTGGGCGATCTCACTGACGAACAGGTCGACGAGATCGGTACAACACTCATGCTGCTCGAGCAACGCATGACCGAACTCTGCGACCAGCACGGGCTGCGTCCCGAAGACCTCAACCTCGACCTCGGACCACTCGGTACCCTTCTTCCGCGCAGCTGATTCGGGCCTACGCGGTCCCGCTTCGTCGAGGGCGTTTCCGGTGGATCATGCCTGGGCTACGGGCCGGTGCGCTCAGGCCCCGGTCGGATCCAGCTCGCCGACGAGCTCGTCCTCGCTCACCGGGTTGAAACGGACGTCGAAGAAGGCCATCACAAGGCCCGCGAGCACAAGGCCCGCGAGCGGCTCGCCATCGAAGATCAGCCGGGGCCGGACGAGATCGGGTTGCACGTACGCCTCGGCCGACGGCCGCGCGACCGGAGCCACGAAATGCTCCTGGTCGGGGCGGACCGCCAAGCGGCATGCGGCAAGAACGTTGTCGGGAGTGACCTTCTCCAGGCGAAGTGACGCTGTCATGCCAGCACGCTGCGGGCGCCCCCGGAGGGCGCCCGCCCAGGCACCAGGGATAAGGCACCAGGCGCCAGTTTCAGGACAGTGATTTGCGGTCACCCGCACGGTATGGCACCAATGTGGCAGGCCAAGCGGGATGAGCAACGCCCGCAGGACGGCGAGCACCGGCGTGCGGCTCGTGGGACGGATTCGGAGCCGGACGGCGGTCGGCCAGGGCCGGATCCGCAGGTGGAGCGTGACGCTCCGGACGATCCGACAGCGATGCGGAAAAAGTCGTGGCGGGCGGTGCTGAAGCGGACGGTGGCGGAGTTCAAGGACGATGAGCTGGCTGACCGTGCAGCGGCGCTGACCTACTACGGGGTGCTGGCGCTCTTCCCCGCGCTGCTGGTCCTTGTCTCGCTGCTCGGCATCGCCGGTGAGTCGGCGACCAAAAGGGTTCTGGACAACATCAAGAAGATGACCCCCGGCCCGGCGCGGGATGTCGTCTCGAATGCGATCGAACAGCTCCAGGGCAACGGTGGCACCGGTTCGGTGGTGGCGATTGTCGGCCTGCTGGTCGCGCTGTGGTCGGCGTCGGGGTACGTGGCGGCGTTCATTCGCAGTTCCAATGCTGTCTATGACGTGCCTGAGGGCCGCCCGGTGTGGAAGGTGCTGCCGGTCCGGCTGGGCGTCACCCTGGTGCTGATGACCCTTGCCTGCGTCAGTGCGTTGATCGTGGTGTTCACCGGCGGTCTGGCCCGGGAGGTCGGTACGGCGCTGGGGATCGGGGACACGGCGCTGACGGTGTGGTCGATTGCCAAGTGGCCCGTCCTGGTGGTGCTGGTCACCATCATGATCGCGATCCTGTACTGGGCGTCACCGAACGCCAAGGGCCGCGGATTCAAGTGGATCACTCCGGGGAGTTTCCTGGCTCTGGTGATCTGGATGATCGCCTCGGCGGGCTTTGCGTTGTACGTGGGGAACTTCGCCTCCTACAACAAGACCTACGGGACCCTGGCCGGAGTGATCATCTTCCTGGTCTGGTTGTGGATCACGAATCTGGCGATCCTGCTCGGCCTGGAATTCGACGCGGAGATGGTCCGCGAACGCGCGATCATCGGCGGCCACCCCAAGGAGGAAGAGCCCTACGTGGAGCCGCGGGACACCCGCACGTGGACCGATGAGGAACGCAAGGAGATGGGCGACCGCTGACCCGCCCTCGTGCACCGCGCACCCCGGCCGCTGCTCCGCGCTCTGCTGCGACTCCCTCAGCCGAGGCGGTGGTCGTCCGAATGGGCCGACCGGGCTCGGGTACTCGCCGTGGAGATCAAGCCGCGCACGAACCGAACGGAAGGTCACGACGATGAACAGGTCACTGGACCACCCGCCGCGCCAGGACTCCGAGGAATCCGTGAGCGACCTGGTCAAGCAGGCATCGGAGCAGATATCCCAGCTGATGCGGCAGGAGCTGCGACTGGCGCAGGCGGAGATGCAGCAGAAGGGCAAACGGTTCGGCAGGGGTGGCGGTCTGTACGGCGGAGCCGGCGTCATCGGCTTCATCGCCCTGCAGGCCCTTGCGGCCACCGCGATCGTGGCTCTGGATCTGCTCTGGCCGCTGTGGATCTCGGCACTGGCCGTGACCGCCGTCCTCCTCGCGGTGGCCGGCGTGCTCGCCGCCGTGGGCAGGAAGCAGATCAGCCTGGCCGCCCCGCCGAGCCCCGAGCAAGCCATCGAGGGCGTCAAGGACGACGTCGCCGAGATCAAGGAGAGGGCACACCGATGACGGACAAGTCCCGGAACAACGGCTCCACACCCACCCCTGAAGCACTGCGCGAGCAGGCGCAGGGAACCCGCGAGGAACTCGGTCGGACAGTCGAGGCGCTGGCCGCCAAGGCCGACATCAAGGCCCAGGCACAGCAGAAGGCGGCGAGGGTCAAGAGCCAGGTGCAGGACAAGACAGCCCACGCCCTCCACGTTGCGCAGGACAAGACTCCGGAGGCGGTACGCGACAAGGCCGCGTACGCCAAGCAGCAACTGGCCGAGACTGCCCACGCCTTCGGAGAGAAGATCCAGGACAACACCCCGGATCCGGTTGCCGACAAGGTCGCCCGGACGGCGCAGGTCGCGCGCGGCAACCGCAATCTGCTCATCGCCGGTGCAGCCGCCCTGGCCGTCGTCGTCCTCGTCCGCCGCAGGAGGAAGAGCTGATGAAAGCGTCCAAGATTGCCTACAAGCCGGTCGGCCTGGTACTGGGCGCCACGAGCGGTGCTCTCGCCGGCGCGGTCTTCAAGCAGGTATGGAAGGCCACCGGCCACGACGAGGATGCTCCCGACGCCACCGACAGAGATCGCAGCTGGGGGGAAGTTCTGATCGCCGCCGGCCTGCAGGGTGCGATCTTTGCCGCGGTCAAGGCGGCGGTCGACCGCGCCGGCGCCGGCGCCGTGCACCGCCTGACCGGAACCTGGCCCGGCTGACCCCCACACCGCCGCATCCGCGGAGTGCCAATGCGCCGGAGGAGCGGGACATCGTCATGGCGTGTGCACTCATGAGGATGTATCTGCGCCTCCGCCCTCTCGCTGACGGTGATTTGGGGGATACGCTACGTCAAGGGCGGGGGTCTCCGACGTGCATGCTCGTCGTGCCAGGAGGGGAACGGGTGGCCACGGATTGGTCGGACACGCAGCGAGCCGTAGGTCCAGCACCGGACGAGGAGCAGCGCGAGCGGGACATGCGGATCGTGCCGAGAGCTCTTGAGCGAGATGCCGAACTGGTCATTGTCAAGGCGGCGTTGGACGCCGTGAGCGGCCGATCGCCGACGGGTGCGGTGATCCCCTCAGCACGGCGCGGTGGCTTGATGGCCTTCACAGGACCGGCCGGAGCGGGCAAGACGACCCTCTTGGAGGAGGTGCGTCGCCTTGCGCCGGAGCGGGAGTGCACCGCGCTCTTCGCGAAGGGCGGCGAGCAGGAGCGGAGTCTGGCCTTCCATGTGGTGCGGCAGTTGCTCCAGCCGCTGCTGGCCTCGTACTCCGAGAGTGAGCGCCGGGAGCTGCTGGGCGACTGGTACGGCATCGTGGGCCCCTGTGTCGGCTTGAGTCCCGCCGTGGAGGGCGTGGTGCCGGATCCGCAAGGTGTGCGGGACGGTCTGGATTGGGTGGTCACGCATGTGTCGGTACAGCGTGGCCCATTGGTCCTGGTCGTCGACGATGCGCACTGGGCGGACGCGGAGTCCCTGGCGTGGCTGACCTCCTTTGCCGTACGGGTCGAGGAACTGCCCGTACTTCTGGTCGTCGCGTACCGCGCGGAGGAAATGCCCGATGAAGCCACGACGTTCAGCGACATGGTCGGGCGGAACCGGGTGGGTCCGCTCGACCTGGCGCCGTTGACGCCGGCCGCGGTCGCCCATCTGATGCGCGAGGCGCTGGGCACCGAGGCCGACGACGACTTCTGTCGTGAAGCCTGGCTGGTCACCGGCGGCAATCCCTTCGAGACGGTCGAGCTGGCGGCGAAGGTACGCGACGGTCAGCTGGTCCCCGGGAGGGAGAACGCCTGCGCGTTGCGGGACCTTGCTGCCGAGACCAGGGGCGGCGGCCTGGTGGACCGGCTGGAGCAGCTGGGCACGCTCGCTGTGCGGATGGCCTGGGCTGTGGCCGTCCTCGGCTCGGAGGCGACCTTCGGCATGGCTGCGGCGCTGGCGGCGCAGGGACCGGCCGAGGCCGCGCAAGCGACGGATACGCTGCGGACCGAGCGCATTCTGACGTACGGCATGAAGCCGGAGTTCGTCCATCCGCTGATCGCGACGGCGGTCTATCGGGCCATCCCGCCCGCGATGCGGGTGGCACTGCACGGCAAGGCGGCCTGGGAGCTCGTGGAGGCGGGCAAGGGTCCGGCTGCGGCGGCTCGACATCTGCTGGAGACACAGCCGGAGGGGGATGTCTGGGTGGCGGAGCAGCTACGCGACGCGGCCCGGGAATATGTGCGCCGTGGTGCTCCCGACGCTGCCCGGCGCTGCCTGAGCCGCGCCCTGCGCGAGCCTCCGCCCGCGGGACTGCGGGCCACGGTGCTGCACGAACTCGGTTCCCCGGCGCTCCTGCACGATCCGGCCGTGACGGTCAACCATTTGCGGGCTGCGCTGGAGGAGCCGGATCTGCAGCCGGCACTGCGGCAGAGCATCGTGATCCGTCTCGGGCGGGCGCTGTCGCATTGCGACAGGCTCACGGAGGCGGCGGACCTGGCGATGGAGGAATTCCGTACGGCCACGGACTCGCGAGAACGCCTTCGCATGCTCATGGAGCACTTCAGGATGTCGGCGTTCACCTCCGACGACCGGGAAGCCCCGGCTCTGTCCCGTCGGCTCAGCCACCTCACGCGGCGGCTGTCCGGTGAGAGCCAGACCGAGCGCTACCTCTACGGGTTGCGCGCATGGGATGCGATGGTGCGCGGCGAACCGGCGGCAACCGCGGTGGAGTTCGCGGAGCGGGCGCTGGGTTCCGGCGGGATGAGCTGGACGGACGAGAGGTGGGGCTTCGAAGTCCCGTCGCTGGTGGCCCTCACCTTCCTGTACTGCGACCGCCCGGACCGGGCCGAGCATCTGTACGCGGGAGCCATCGCGGAGTACGAACAGCAGGGCTGGCGCGGGGTGCATCTCTCGCTCGGTTACAGCCTGCTCGGTTACATCCGGTTCTGGAAAGGTCAGCTCACCGACGCCGAGGACTTTGTACGCGCCGGGCTGCAACTCGCGGACCGCCTGGGGCCCGCGGGCATTCATGCGCAGTGGTACGCGATGGCCACCTTGATCGAAATCCTGATGGCCCGCGGAGAGACCGCGGCTGCCCAGGAGCTGGCGGTCGCCCGCCGGTTCGGTAAGCCGTTCCCCTCGGCCGTGACGCTTCCCGACGCCGAGACTGTCCACGGCGAACTGCTGTTGGCCCGGGGCATGGACAAGGAGGCCGCTGAAGAGCTGTCCGCGGTGGGCCGCCGCCTCGATCTGCGTGGAATGCGCAATCCGGCCTGGTGCCCGTGGCTGCCCCAACTCTCGCTGGCTACCCGGACGACGGATGCTGGGCGGGCGCTGGATCTGGCGCAGGAGGCACTGCGCCGCGCCGAGCGCTTCGGTACGGCCACGGCAGTGGGGAAGGCGCTGTCTGTGCTCGCCCGGGTGACGGACGGGCCCGAGGGAATTGCTCTGCTGCGGCGTGCCGTCACTACGCTGGAGTTGTCGCCCTCGTCGTACGAACTCGCGAGCGCTCTGGTCGAGTTCGGCACCGCTCTGCGCCGTGCCGGACTTCTCTCGCAAGCGGCCGAGCCTCTGCACCGTGGAGTGGATCTGGCCGGTCGGTGCGGGGCCGTGGGTGTTGCGGCACGGGCGCGCGACGAGCTGGTCACGGCGGGGCTGAGGCCTCGCCGCTTGGATGTGGTGCGGCACGAGCCGCTTAGCGGAGCACCATCCGCGTAGTCAACGGCGCACGGTTGCCCGCGCGCGCCGTGCCGTGCACCACATCGTGGGGGCATGGTGCGCCAGGGGCAGCATCGTCGGTTTCCCTGTGCGTCGAGAGGTGAAGCATCCAGGGCGAACGGACGGGGGAGTACCTGATCCCCGCCCTGACTTGCTCGCTGTTGCTTCCTCGTCTCGCTCCTCGGAGGGGGCCATGCGCGCTGCTGTGGCAGGTGCGAAGGGCCACACCATCGGGGCTCGCACCGATGTCGAGCTGGACGTGAAAGCCCTCGACCACGCCCCTTTCACGGAGGCGGCCCCGTCGAGACCTTGCGTCAACTCGCCCACGCCGCTTCCGCTTCCGTGAGGACGTCATGACCGAATTCTTCCTGCCCGAGCTGCCTCGCCTGCTGCCGGTGGCCTACCACCCCAAGGCAACGCAGATCGAGTTCCGGTCGAACGGCTGGGTGCGCAGCCGGCTCGGCGACTGCTTCGCGAGCGAGGAAGACCTGCTGCGCTACCTACGCCAGCGCAACGGACTGTACGGGCCACTGACCGTGCCGTACGCGGATGAGCAGCGGGCGCTCGATGTCGCGGACTGGTACCAGTACGTCACCGTCATCGACAGCTTCGCCTCGGACCGTTCGGCGCTGGGAGCCGATGAGGCCAGTGCCCGCGATGTGTTCGCCGAGGTCATGGACGACTTCCACGGTGACGGCGGCGGGAGAGAGGACTTTCCCTACGGCGTAGCGGGCAAGGAGCTGTGGCGTCGTATCAGCCCTGGGCTCTCTCCCGGTCAGATCCGACGGTTCGCCGGTGCTCTCGAAGCGTTTCTCCGTGGGTGCGTCACCGAGATCCGGTTCAAGCTGACGGAGCGGGTGCCGGACTACGAGACCTGTATGACCGTGCGTCTGGACAGTTTCGGCTGCGACTTCATCCGGTTGATGACCGAATATGCGGCGGGCGTCGACATGACCGGACTCGATCGGCTGCTCGCGGACGTGCACACGCACTGTATGCGGCAGATGATCATCGTCAACGACCTGCTCTCGTGGCGCAAGGAGCACGCTCAGGGCGACAAGATGACGGTGGTTCGCGTGCTGACCGAGCGTGGGGGACTGGGTCTGCAGCAGTGCGTCGACCGGCTTCACAAGCTGGTCGATCATCACGAGAAGGCCTACATCGTGGCTCGCGACCGGATGTTGAACGGTCCACACGGAACGCGCGCGGACATCCGTGCCTATCTGAACGGCCTGGACCACCTGATCGGTGGCAGTGCGGAGTTCGAGTACCTCACGCCTCGCTACTTCGGCGACGGCTATGTCTGGGACGGCTCCACCTCGGGCTGGATCAGCCTCACCGCACCCGTCACCCGATTCCGGGCACGGCCCAACACCGATACCGATACCGATACCAATGTTGAGAGCAGCGGGTCGCGGGCAGCGACACCGTGCATGACAAGGAGTTGAAGAGTGGCAGGGACTGCACGCATACGGCCGAGCACACGCCTGTCGACAACCGGCATGGCTGTGCCGCCGACGAAAGGCAACGCTCCCGGCCGACTCCCCGTTCTCGGCCATGCGATCCCTCTGCGGCGCCGTCCGCTGGAGTTCTTGGCTGCCCTGCCCGCGCACGGTGACCTGGTCGAGATCCGTCTTGGCCCCCAGCGCGCCTACCTGGCCTGCCACCCCGAGCTCGTACGGCAGGTGCTGCTGGACCCGCGCACCTACGACAAGGGCGGCCCGCTCTTCGACAAGGTCCGACCCCTCGTGGGAAACGGCCTGTTCACCTCGGCCTGGGCGGAGCACCGGTTGCAGCGCCGGCTGGTGCAGCCTGCCTTTCACTCCAGCCGCACGGCGTCGTACGCCGCAGTGATGTGCGAAGAGATCGAGTCCATGCTCGACTCATGGGAGGAAGGCCGTGACATCGACCTCGGCGCCGCGCTGCATGCGCTGACGGTCCGGGTCACCACGCGAACATTGTTCTCCACCACGATCGGAGGTCGTGCCGTTGCCGACGTACAGCATTGTCTCCCCGTCATCCTCCGGGGCATCTACCGGCGGATGACCTCGCCGGTCGGTCTCCTGGAGAGACTTCCCACCCCGGAGAACAGGCGCTTCGAGGAGGCACGCAGGAGGCTGCGTGCGGTCATCGACGAGACGATCCAGGGCTGCCGGCGCTCGGGGGCGGAAAACGGAGACCTGCTGTCGATCCTGGTCGGCGCCCGGGATGAGGAGAGCGGTGAGGGCTTCACCGATGAAGACATCCGCGACCAGGTCATGACCCTGCTGATCGCCGGCACCGAGACCACCGCGAGCGTCCTGGCATGGGCCCTCCACCTGCTGAGCCGACACCCCGAGGTCGAGAAGCAGTTGCACGACGAAGCCGACCGCATCCTCGCTGGACGACTGCCGGCCTTCGCCGACCTGCCCGCCCTGGACTACGCCCGACGCGCCGTCACCGAAACCCTTCGTCTCTACCCGCCGGCCTGGCTGCTCAGCCGGACAGCCACCGTCCGGACCGAACTCGCTGGGGAGCAGCTGAAGCCGGGCGCGATCGTCCTGTACAGCCCCTACGTCCTCGGCCGCAATCCCGATCTCTTCCCCGATCCCGGTCGCTTCGACCCCGATCGCTGGCTTCCTGAACGGGCAGCATCAGTGCCGCATGGCGCGATGGTGCCTTTCGGCGCCGGCAGCCGCAAATGCATCGGTGACGCCTTCGGCCTGGCCGAGGCGACCCTCGCCCTCGCCGCCATCAGCACGCGCTGGCAGCTCCGGCCCGTGCCCGGGACGACGATCCGGCCGAAGCCGGAAGCGGCCCTGGGCACCGGTCCCCTCTGCATGCTGCCCCAGCCGCGACGTTTCGGGGCAGGTGCGGGGCGCACGAATCCCTGACACCGAACTGCGGGAGCGTCACCAACCGGGCAACGAAGGCACCTCGGGCTGCGCCCGGCACATCACTTTGGCCATGCCCGCGCAGCCCTTACTCGCCGCGATGGCCGCCGCCAGGACTCGGCGCGGTGGGCACGGTGGTGGCTCAGTCGGGGAATGTGCGGCTGGTGACCGTGAAGGCGGCGCCTTCGGTGTCGCACACGGTCGCTGCCTGGCCATCGGGAGTGTCGCGCTGTCCGAGAACCATGCCTCCGTTGCGGTGTACCGCCTCGACAGTGGCGGTCACATCGGCGACGGGGAAGTGGACGTGCCAGCGCGGCCGGATCATGGGGTCCGGCGCGGTTTCGACCGCGCCGGAGCTCAGGCGGGCCACGATGTGCCCGTCGTGGCGCAGTACGACTTCTTCCTTCTCGTACTCGACCTCGCAGCAGCCGGGCCGTTCGCATGCCCAGTCGAGGACCTGCCCGTAGAAGATCGCGGCATCGAACGCGTCCCGTGTCCGCAGACGCAGCCAGGCCGGCGCGTTCTTGCGCCAGCTCAGCCAGTCCGAGACGAGCTGTCCTTCCCAGATGCCGAAGACGGCTCCGTCCCGGTCCGCGGCCAGCGCGCCACGGCCGACGGGAAAGGTCAGGGGGCCCACTGCGACCGTGGCGCAGCGCTCCAGTATCCGCGCCGCGGTCTCGTCCGCGTCGGCGACCGCGAAATACGGCGTCCAGCCGGCCGGTGCCCGCAGAGCGGGGTCGGGTGTGCCGAGGCCGGCAACCGGCATGCCCTCGAGCATGGCGATACTGAACTGGTCCCCGAGTTTGGCGCGCCGGAATTGCCATCCGAGTACCGCGCCGTAGAAGGCCTGCGCTTGTGACAGGTCGCGCGCCAGCAGAGTGATCCAGCAGGGCGCGCCGTAGACATCGTGGCTCGACGTCCTGTTGAACGCGGCCCGTGTCGGTTGCTTGTCCATCGCACTCAGCGTCCCGGTCGAAATAGGGGCATCACGGGCAGAATAACTCCCTCTCGTTCACTCACGCGCAGCATCCGCGCGGTCACTTATTGCGAGCGGAGCCGCGGATGTCTCTCCGGGCGGGCGGGCCCGCGCCCGATCGTCAGGCCGCCCAGCGAAACGACGCCGACCGCGGTCCTGCCTTCGACCGCGGACAGCCGCGACGGAGAGTGTTCCCGCATCGACTGAACGGCACGACCGTCATTGTCGTCGGGGTGACGGTGATGAGGTCCGGCGCTCGACCGGCGCCGAGCTCGGTGAGCCCGTCGTCGGCCGAGACCGTCTTCGCCGGCGCGGCTCACCGGAGTCCGAACCCGCCGGAACTCCCCACAGCGCTACCGGTGTCGAGGGCTGGGATCCGATCCGTATGCCCGCGTCGAGCACCGGCCCGCAAGTAGTCGAAGCAGGTAGTCGAACGGCTTCCGGTCAGGAGGCCGGGCGCACGCGGGATTCGGTCCAGTCGAGCAGGTCCGCCGCCCTCCAGGTGTTGATCACTCGTTCCGCGGGCACCTCGCACTCCTCGGCCCGGGCGCAGCCGATGATCTGCCAGTCGAGCTGCCCCGGGGCATGTGCGTCCGTGTCGATGGCGAAGCAGGTTCCGGCAGCCACCGCTTGGCGCAGCAGGCGTTTGGGGGGATCCCGTCGCTCGGGCCTGCTATTGATCTCCACGGCCGTGCCGTGGGCCGCGCAGGCCGCGAAGACCTCGTCCGCGTCGAACTGCGACTCGGGCCGTTTTTTGCCGGCGACCAGTCGGCCCGTGCAGTGGCCCAACACATCGGCCAAGGGGTTCTGAACAGCCTTGACCAGGCGCCGTGTCATGGCCGCCGACTCCATACGCAGCTCGGAGTGGACCGAGACGACCACGAGATCCAGCTGATCCAGCAGCTCCGGCTCCTGGTCGAGCGAGCCGTCCGACAAGATGTCGCACTCGATGCCGGTCAGCAGCCGGAAGGGGGACCACTGACTGTTGAGCTCCGCCACTACCTCCAACTGCTCACGCAGCCGCTCGGCCGACAGCCCACTCGCGACGGTCAGCCGGGGAGAGTGATCGGTGAGGGTGGCCCACTCGTGGCCCAGGGCGATCGCCGCCCGCCCCATCGCCTCGATGGGGCTGCCGCCGTCCGACCAGTCCGAATGCAGATGGCAGTCGCCGCGCAGCAGGGAACACAGCTTGGTCCCGCCCTCGACAAGCGGCTTGGACGCCTCGTCCTCCAGTCGTTGAAGGTAGAGCGGTACGTCTCCGGCCAGCGCCTCCCGTACGACACCCGCTGTCTTCGGGCCGATGCCCTTGACGGCTTCGAGTGACCCCTCCTTCGCGCGTCGGCGGATTTCCGCGTCGGTCATCTGAGCCAGCACGGCGGAGGCGGTGCGAAAGGCGCGGACCCGGTAGGTCTCCGCGAGGGAGCGCTCCAGCAGAAACGCGATCCGTTCCAGCGCCTCCACAGGGTGCATCTCAGCTCCTTCGCACCGCGACGGCGATCGCGGAGCCGGGCGCGGGGCACTACCCGCGTCCCGGTCGGCCGCCGGCTGCTCCTTCCACTGTCGCGCCTTCCGGAAGCGAGGGCACGCCGAGCGGCTGCATGTGGCGGCCGGTCGCGTACTCGGCGTTCGCCTCCTCGTGAGGCGACAGCAGCAGTTCTTCATAGCGGCCGAGCGCGAGGACGACGCCCAGCATCGCTATCGGAACGAGCACGGCGATGAGCTCCATGGCCCTGTCCTTTCCTGGGAACTCCTCTCCGGGTTCCCCCTCCCGTCTCAGCAAACCTCCGCACATGTCCGGGATGACCAACTCGGCGCCTGTCCTCGCAAGTTGGTGTTTGAAATCGCGCGTTCGTGTTACTCGCAGAAAGGAGGAGCCATGGCGAATTCATCAGAGAACACACCGAAGAAGAACGAGAGTGCGGCGGACAGGCCGGGCCCGATGGAGCTGCTGCGGCAGGCGCGTGGCCAGTTGACGGAGCTCACCGGCATGGAGGCCGAATCGGTCTCGTCGTTCGTCCAGACGGAGGACGGCTGGTCGCTGGAGGTCGAGGTGCTCGAACTGGCCCGCGTCCCCACGACGACAAGCCTCCTCGCGACGTACGAGGTGACCCTCGACGCTCAGGGCGAGCTGACCGGCTACCGACGCGTTCGCCGCTACGAGCGCGGCAGGGCCGACCCCAAATAGCAGGTCCGCCGCGCAGTCGACCGAAAACCGACAAAGGAGGACTGGTATCGATGACTGTTGTGCCGGCACAGCAGAGCAGGGGTGGAGGCAGCAGTGGCCTCTACGACGTCCTGGAACTCGTACTCGACCGTGGGCTCGTCATTGACGCTTTCGTACGGGTCTCTCTCGTAGGAATCGAGATCCTGAAGATCGATGTCCGGATCGTGGTCGCCAGCGTCGACACGTATCTGCGTTTCGCGGAGGCGTGCAACCGGCTCGACCTCGAGGCCGGGCCGCGCAAGGACCCGGGTCTGCCCGATCTGGTCGGCGAGATCACGGAGTCCGGAGCGCGCGGTAAGTCCAAGGGCGTGCTGGAAGGTGCCGCGGAGAAGATCTCGGACTCGTTCCGACAGGGCCGTGACGACGAGAAGGAGAAGGCCGAATCCAGGCCGCGCACCAGGCGCACGACGTCCCGCACCAAGAAGGAGGAGACGGAGTGAGTACGTATGTCTACGGCATCGCAAGGAGTTCGCACCCGAGCCTCCCGGAAATGGCGAACGGAGTGGGCGACCCGCCGCGGCGTGTACGCGTCCTGAGGCAGGGCAGGCTCGTGGCTCTGGTCAGCGATGCGCCCGAAGACCTGAAGCCCAAGCGGCGGGACTTGTTGGCGCACCAGAACGTGCTGCGCGAAGCGGGCGAGGAGGGCACCGTACTGCCCCTGCGCTTCGGTGGAATCTCGCCGGACGACGAGACACTGACAGCCGTGCTCGCGGAACGTGAGGAACACTATCTCGACCGGCTGAGCGCACTCGACGGCAAGACCGAGTACAACGTGAAGGCGACGCACGACGAAGAGGCTGTCCTGCACCGGGTGCTCGCCGACGATCCCGGGCTACGGGCCATGGCCGAGGCAGGCCGGACCGCCCAGGGCGCTTCGCACGAGCAGAAGATGCAGCTCGGCGAGCGCATTGCGGCCGCCGTGCAGCTGCGCGAGACCCGGGACGCCGATCTGGTGCGGGCGACGCTCGAAGGATCGGCCGAGGAGGTGAGCGCCGGGCCGCAGAGCACCGGATGGCTGATGAATCTCTCCTTCCTCGTGATCCGCGAGCGCGGTGCCGACTTCCTGAATGCCGTCGACGAGCTGCGTCGGCAACAGCCGCACCTGGCACTGACCGTGACCGGACCCCTCCCTCCGTACAGCTTCGTGGAGTGAGAGATGGGACTGCTCGGAGAGCTGTTGCTGCTGCCCGTCGCACCCGTGCGCGGCACCGTCTGGGTGCTGCAACAGGTGGTGGACGAGGCGGAACGGCAGTACTACGACCCGTCGGCCATCCAGGCCGAACTTGCCCGTCTCGCGGAGCAACTTGATGCGGGCGATATCGACGAGGCCGAGTTCGACCGCCGAGAGGACGAACTCCTGGAGCGGCTGCAGATCATGCAGAACAGGGAGCAGAAGCAATGAACAAGCTGAACAACCGGCTGGTGATGGGACTCGCCGTGGGCGCCGGGTATGTGCTCGGGCGCACGAGAAAGGCGAAGCTGGCGTTCGCCATCGGCACGATGGTGGCCGGCAAGCGGCTGCAGTTGAACCCGAGGGCGCTCGGCGACCTCGTCAGTCAACAGCTGCAGAACAACCCGCAGTTCAAGGAGATGGGCGACCAACTCCGCGAGGACCTGCGCGGGGTGGGCAGGGCGGCCACCGGGGCGCTGGTCAACCGGCAGCTCGAAGGGATCGCCGACCGCTTGCACGAGCGGACGTTGAATGTGCAGGACCGAATCGACGGCGCTGCCTCCGACGTGCTCGGTGAGGACGGGGCCGAGGGCGATGAGGACCTGGAGGAGGACGAGAAGAAGGAGCCGCAGGAACGAGCCACGTCGGGAAGGCGGACGAAGAAGACAGCGCAGAAGGCGGCGCAGAAGACGGCGCAGAAAGCGACGCCCACGCGCAGGAGCCCGACCAAGAAGGCGACCGGGACCGGCCGGCGCACCACGAAGAAGGCGGCTGCCAAGAAGGCCACCTCGAGGGGAGGCCGGAGCCATGGCTGAGAAACCGAGCCTGCTGAGCGCGGACAACCCCGCTGCCCAGAAACTGAAAGAGGAGCTGCTGAGTTATCTGGCCGTGCAGGCCCAGCAGAAGATGACTTCGGTCGGCCGAACCCTCGGCCGTACCACGGTCAAGCTCAACGACATCGCGGAGGGCCGCAGCCCCGGCCTCGCCAAGCTGGCTGTGGAAGGCGGCCGCAAGGCCGCCCAGGGCAAGGGCCCGCTCCGCAGTGCAGTCGAACTGGGGGCCTCGCGGATCAAGGGAAATATCACCCAGACCCTCAAGGGCTTCGGCGGAAAGCGCAAGAAGGCCAGGGGAGGGAGTAAGCCCGTCGTCATCATGGAGTCCGTCGATGTCGGAGTCCCGGTGCGCGAGGCCTACGACCAGTGGTCACTCTTCCAGGACTTCTCCACGTTCACCAAGGGCGTCAAGAGCGTCAGCATCGCCGACGACGCCACATCGGACTGGCAGTTGAAGATCTTCTGGTCGAGCCGTAGCTGGCAGGCCCACGTCACCGAGCAGATACCGGACACCCGCATCCAGTGGACGTCGCAAGGAGCCAAGGGACGTGTGAACGGTGTCGTCACCTTCCATCCACTGGGCGAGAACCTGACCCGGGTGCTGCTTGTCCTGGAGTACTACCCCAAGGGGCTGTTCGAGAGGACAGGCAACCTCTGGCGCGCCCAGGGCCGGCGCGCCCGGCTCGATCTCAAGAACTTTGCCCGCCATATTTCGATGCGCGGTGAGGCAGAGGACGGGTGGCGCGGCGAGATCCGGGACGGCGAAGTGGTGCGCCGCGACGATGACGCCGCAGCGGATGAGCAGGACGAGCGGGACGAGCGGGACGAGCAGATCGTGTACGAGGACGACGACGCGGAGGAAGAACCGGAAGACGAGTACGAATACGAGGCCGACGACGACGAGGACGAGAACGAGTACGAGGACCAGGGCCTGGATGAGGACGAGGCCGAGGTGGAGGACGAGGCCGAGTACGCCGGGACCGGAAACCGCGGGCGCCGATGACCACCGCAAACAGGCTCCCAGACCCCTACGGCGGTTCCGGCGGCGCGAATCTCGCCGACATTCTGGAGCGCGTGCTCGACAAGGGAATCGTCATCGCGGGCGACATCCGCATCAGCCTTCTGGACATTGAACTGCTGACGATCAAACTCCGCCTGATCGTCGCCTCCGTCGACAAGGCCAAGGAAATGGGGATCGACTGGTGGGAGGACGACCCGGCGCTCTCCTCCGGTGCCCGCCGCCGCGAACTGGCCGAGGAGAACGAGCGATTGCAGCGCCGCATCGCGGAACTGGAATCGGCTCATCGAACCAGTGAGGAGCGCAAGGAGTCGGCATGAATGAGCTGTGCTATGTGTACGCCGTGACCCACCCATTCGACGGGCCATTGGCCGCAGATCTCCGGGGGGTCGCGGACACACGGCCGTACGTTCTGCACCACGGCGACCTGGTCGCCGTCGTATCCGCGGTGTCCGCCGACGACTTCAACGAGATCCCGCTCCGCGCCCATCTCGAGGAACTCGACTGGCTGACCGAGACCGCCCACGCCCACCAGGCCGTGATCGCGGCGCTCACGTCGCTGAGCTGTCCGCTGCCGTTGCGGCTCGCCACCGTATGCCGGGACGAAGACGGCGTGCGACGACTTCTCGACTCGGGCCACGACCGGTTCGTCCGCACCTTGGAGAGGCTCGACGGGCGCGTCGAATGGGGCGTCAAGGTGTACGCGGAAACGCCGGAACCCGCAGCAGCGTCCCCCGCCCCCGCCCCCGCATCGACCGGCCGTGACTACCTGCGCAGGCGCCTTCAGGAGCGCCGTGCCGACGAAGGAATCTGGGAGCGCGCCGACACGGTGTCGCGGCGACTGCACGAGAAGCTGTCCCGTCATGCGGAGGCGGAGAGGCTGCACCGCCCGCAGCGGGCACAGCTCTCCGGGGCAGCCGGCCACAATGTCCTCAACGCGGCCTATCTCGTTCCGCGCGAGGAGAGCGCGGTCTTCGTCGAGAGCCTGGACGAGCTGCGACCGCACGAGCCGGGCATACGGGTTGAGCTGACCGGGCCGTGGGCCCCGTACTCCTTCACGGGCGAGGTGGGGGAGCGATGACTGCTCCGGCGCCGCTGGCCCATCGCGAAATCGCGCTGGTCGACCTGCTCGACAGACTGCTCGCGGGCGGTGTCGTGATCGCAGGGGACGTCACACTGCGGATCGCCGACGTCGATCTCGTACGCATCGACCTCAAGGCACTGGTCAGCTCGGTGAACGCCCGGGTCGCATCCCCTTGGGAGGAGCCCGGATGAGCGGCAGGCGCAGGGTCGACCTGGACCCCGACACTGTCGAACGCGATCTGGCGAAGCTGGTTCTGACGGTGGTGGAGTTGCTGCGCCAGCTCATGGAGCGGCAGGCACTGCGCCGCGTGGACGTGGGGGACCTGACGGAGGACCAGGAGGAGCGGATCGGGCTCACTCTGATGCTGTTGGAGGACCGGATGGACGTCCTGAGGGAGAAGTTCGGACTCGAGCCCGAGGACCTCAATATCGACCTGGGGCCGCTGGGGCCGCTGCTCCCCAGGTGATGGTGATGGGGGCGGGGTCCGGAGCATGGCCGTGCCTTTCGGACGGCGACAGTTGTCAATGCCTGATAGAGATTTGAGATCAGGCATTGCCGCGTCGAGAGCGTCCGAGCGCTTGTCGCGGACTGCAGCGTCCGGGCCCTCGTCGCGGACTGAACTCCACGTTCACCCGTCCGGACGTGCGGCACGACCGGATACCGGTAGAAGGAACCTGCCCTATGCAACGTGCGGCTCTCTTCGACGTCGACGGCACACTTGCCGACACCAATCACCTCCATGTGACGGCGTGGTGGGAAGCCTTCCGGCAGGCCGGGCACCGGGTGGCGATGCACGACATTCATCGGGCGCTCGGACTGCCCAGCGGTGACCTGATCGCGCATCTGCTCGGGGAGGGCCGGGACACCGGCCGGGACGACGTCATCAGCAAGGCGCACAAGGCGCTGTACGGGACGTATTCCGACCGGCTGCCGCCGCAGGAGAAGGCAGGGGACCTGCTGCGGGCCCTGGCCGACCGTGGCTGGACGGTCGTCCTGGTCACCTCCGCCGGGGGCGCGGAACTCACCGCGCTGCGACGGGCCATCGACGCCGACGACGCCATCAGCGCGACGGCCAGTGCCGACGACGTGGAGAGGGGAAAGCCGGCTCCCGATCCGGTTGAGCATGCCCTGAAACTGGCCGGGGCGCCCGCCGGGCGCGCGGTGTTCGTCGGCGACTCACGGTGGGACATGGAGGCCGCGACCCAGGCACATGTGACGTGCCTGGGTCTTCTCTGCGGAGGCATCTCCCGCGCCGAGCTCGAGGAAGCCGGCGCGTCAGCGGTCTACGAGGGTCCTGCTGCTCTCCTGGAGCAGCTCGAAGGCAGCCCCTTCGCGCAGCTCCAGTAGCGAAACCTGAGCGGGTCCAGCTCCGGCTCTGACCTAGGGTTTTCACTGAGGGTAGTCACGCGAATGGCGGTTGTCGCTGCCCCGGGTAACACTGGCCCGGACTGACCGCTGGGTGCGCACCCCGCTGGTGCTTTCACTCAAGGAGGGCACTGATGTTGATGCCTGACCTCGCTGTCATCGCCGGACTGATGGCCCGCTACCGGGCACATGAGCACCGCTATCTGGCTGCCCCCCACGACGGTGAAGCGCGCATGCGCTTCGAAGACACCGCCTACACCCTGTGTGTACTGATGGGAGAGCGCACGGCCAGAGAAGCCGTGCTCGCTGCGGAACGCTACGTCGCGCGAGGCCGGCCGAAGCACGGGCCCGCCGAGAAACGCGCGGCGCCGGGGAAACACTGACCGCGGCGGCGGGCCAGACAGCTGGACTACGTCTGTCCCGCTCGAGCGCGGGAAGGACCAAGGGGTGCCTGATCTTCTTAATCCGGTAAGAGAGCCGATTGCCGAGTTCGTCAGCCGGGGCAGGGAAGCCACCGTCGTCCAGACGCTGCGTTCGACGGCGGCCGCGACTCTCGCCTACGTCGCTGCCCTGTGGCTGACCAGCGAACCCGCCCCTCTCACCGCTCCCCTCACCGCGCTCCTCGTAGTCCAGGTGACTCTCTACTCCACTCTCACCACCGGCATCCGCCGAGTGAACTCCGTGATCGCCGGTGTTCTGATCGCCAGCGGCTTCAGCGCACTCGTCGGCCTGTCGTGGTGGAGCCTGGGACTGATCATCCTGGCTTCCCTGGTGGTGGGGCGCCTGGTGCGGGTCGGTGAGTTCGTCCCGGAGGTCGCGATCAGCGCGATGCTCGTGCTCGGCGTGAGCCGGGTTGCGTACACCGCATGGGACCGTGTGCTGGAGACACTGATCGGCGCGGGGGTGGGCCTCCTGTTCAACGTTCTGCTCGTGCCTCCCGTCTGGGTGGGGCCGGCCGGTGATTCCATCCAGGACCTGGCCCGGCGGATGCGCCGGCTGCTTCTGCGCATCGGGGAGGAACTGAGCAGCCACACCACCGTGGAGCGAGCCGCCGCCCGGCTCCATGAAGCACGCCGCCTCGACCACGACATTGCCGACGTCGACGCGGCGCTGCGCCAGGCGGAGGACAGCCTTCGGTTGAATCCGCGGGTGAAGGAAGGACTGCTGCGCCGAGTGGTGCTGCGCACCGGGCTCGACACCCTGGAGATCTGTGCGGTGGTTCTGCGGGTACTTGCCCGCACGATGACCGACCTCGCCAAGGCGCGCGGTGAGGAAGATCTGTTCCCGCCGGAGGAGGGGGTCGCCCTCGAGGAACTGCTGGCCCACGTCGCCGACGCCCTCGTCAGCTTCGCCGTACTGGTGACCACGCAGGTGAGCGAGAGCGCCGATGCGGCGGAGTCCCGGCTGGCCGGCGAGCTCGCCGCGGCCACCGCGGCCCGCGATAGGGCGGCGGAGCTGCTGCTTGAGGGCGTTCAGCGGCACCCGCGCCACTGGCAGCTTCTTGGCGCGCTGCTGACGGAGATCGACCGGATCCTGGCAGAGCTGGACATCGCCCAACGCTCCAAGCGCCTGATGGAAGAGCTGGACCGCAGCGCACGCGAACAGCGCGAACGGCACCCTCAGCTCGCCGCCGTACGCCGATGGGTGCGCGACAAGCGGTCGAGGCGCAGCTCGGCCCCTTGACCGGGGCCATTACCTCGAACGAGCGGGTCGTGGGCGTCGCGGGCCGGCCGGTACGCGCACCGGATTCATCCACGCCTCCGCCTGCTGTGCGGCGTCCAGTGTTCGGGGAAGCGCACGTGCCCGGCTGAACCGCATGGAAACGGGCTGCACCGGAGCCGCATGCTGGAACTGTGCATTCCGCTCCTGTATTGCCTGTGTCAGGGAGGACGGATCGGGTACGTGCACAGTCCCCATGAGCGAGGAGGAGACATGCAGCGAGGCAGCGACCGCCTCAGCGTCCGCAAGGACGACGAGATGAAGCACGAATTGCAGGGACTGCTCCGTTCAGGACACCCCACTCGGGTAGAGGAGTGGCACGACCCGGAGCCGGGCGCCGATGACGACCCGGACATCGCGTCGGGCCCGGTGCCTGCGGTGGGCTCGCTGGGAGCCGATGAACACTTGAGGGTTGAGCTGGCCCGTCACCTGGGCCGCGCGGCTTTCCCGGCGAAGCGCCGGGACCTGGTGCACATTCTGAGCGAGCGCCACGCCCCGGACCGACTGATCGATCTGGTGAACGGCCTGCCGGCGGACGGGGCGTACGGCAGCGCGCGGGAAATCGTGAACGCCGTGTCGCACCGGTCGTAGCTGCTGTCGGGGCGCAAGGCGGCGCTTCCCGGCCGGACGCCGACCGGTGAGTGTGTGCGGGCGGCCCCTGAGTGGGGCCGCCCGTGCAAAGACGTGGCGCTTCGGCGACCACGCGCACGTGGCGCAGATCAGTCGGGGAACGTCACTCCAGGAACTGACGGCTGGTGACCGTGAAAAGGGCGCCGTCGGCATCGCACAGCGTCGTCTCAGGGCCATGCGGTGTGGATCGCCGTACCAGCACAAAGCCGCCGTTCTTGACGGCAGCATCGGCGGTGGCGTCCACGTCCTTGACCGGGAAGTGGATGTGCCAGCGGGGCTGGATCATGGGATCCGGCACGGCTTCTTCCGCCCCCGAGCTGAGGCGCGCGAGAACGTGCCCGTCGCTGTGCAGGACGACCTCGTCCTCCTCGTAGCTGACCTCGCAGCAGCCAGGGCGCTCGCACGCCCACTCGAGCACCTCACCGTAGAAGATGGCGGCCTCGAATGCGTTCCGGGTCCGCAGCCTCAGCCAGGTGGGCGTGCGCTTGCGCCAACTGTGCCAGTCGGGGATGAGCTCGCCGTCCCAGATGCCGAAAACGGCGCCGTCCCGGTCGGAGGCCAGGGCCCCGCGCCCCAGCGAGAAGGTGAGCGGACCGACCGCGACCGTGCCGCTGCGCTCCCGGATACGTGCTGCTGCCTCGTCCGTGTCGGTGACGGCGAAGTACGGAGTCCACGCGACGGCGATCTGCAGCTGAGGTGCCAGGGCCCCGATGCCGGCGACCGGTGTGCTCTGGTGGAAGGCGACGCTGAACTGGTCGCCCAGTCTGCCCTTGCGAAAGCGCCACCCCAGGACCGCTCCGTAGAAATCTTGGGCAGCCTCCAGGTCACGGGCCATGAGACTGACCCAGCAGGGCGCGCCGAAAGCGGCGGCGCTCGAGGTTGCAGCTGCTGCGGACTTGGCCGCTCTCGTTTCCTTGTCCATCACACTCGGTGTCCCGGTTGAATGGTTCTCAGCGCGTCACGGGGAGTAAAGGGGAAATCGGGTTCGTTCCTCATCGTGCCCCGGAGGCGAGGTACTCGCGAGCCGCGAGGGCGCGCTCGCTCCGCCTCCTGCGCGCCGGATGCCTCACGAGCCTGCAGGTCACGACGCGCGCGGGCGGCATCGTCGATCTCTGCGGCAGCGAGATGCACGCTGCCCCAGCGGTACCCGAAGTCGCCTGTCCCATGCCTCGACGTGGAACGACAGGTTTGGCTGTGTCCGGGCAGGGGACTCGACGAATCGACCGAGCGGCCATGGGATAAATGGGGAGGAATCATCGGCTCCTGGCGGGGACGGCGGTCCCCGCCCGTAGCCCTCCTTTTCCCTGCCAACGCATGACGGGCCCCGCGCATGGCGGTCCCGGTACGGATTCGCCCGGGTCCCGGATCCCGGATCCCACCGTCAAGGAGGAGTGACATGCGAACCGAACTACTGACGGAACTGGGCCAGCAGTTGCGCGTGGACGCCGTCCGCGCCGCGGACGCGGCCGGCTCCGGGCATCCGACGTCCTCCATGTCCGCCGCGGACCTGGTCGGCGTCCTGCTGGCCAACCATCTGCGCTACGACTTCGACCGGCCGGAGCACCCCGGCAACGACCGGCTGATCTTCTCCAAGGGGCATGCATCGCCGCTCCTGTACGCCCTCTACCGGGCGGCGGGCGTCGTCGACGACGAGGAGCTCCTCACCTTCCGGCGTCTCGACAGCCGCCTCGAAGGGCATCCGACGCCCCGGCTGCCCTGGGTGGACGTGGCCACCGGGTCCCTCGGGCAGGGTCTGCCGATCGGCGTCGGCATGGCGCTGGCGGGCAAGAAACTCGACCAGATCCCCTACCGGGTGTGGGTGCTGTCGGGCGACAGCGAGATGGCCGAGGGGTCCGTGTGGGAGGCCGTCGAGCACGCGGCGTACGAGCGTCTCGACAATCTGACCCTGCTCATCGATGTGAACCGGCTCGGCCAGCGCGGGCCCACCCGCCACGAGTGGGACCTCGACGCCTACGCGCGGCGGCTGGAAGCCTTCGGCTGGCACACCATCGAGATCGACGGGCATGATGTCGCCGCCGTCGACGCGGCGCTGACGGAAGCCCGCTCCACCTTCCGGCGGCCCACCGCGGTCATCGCCCGGACCCACAAGGGACGCGGCGTCTCCACCGTCGAGGACCGGGAGGGCATGCACGGCAAGCCGCTGCCGGACGCGGACGCGGCCATCGAGGAACTCGGCGGGCCGCGCTTCGTCCGGGTGGAAGTCCAGTCCCCACCCGCCGGACGGGTGCTGCACGGCGCCCGCGGCGTGCACCTTCCGATGCCGCGCTTCGACATCGGCGACTCGGTCGCCACCCGCACGGCGTACGGACAGGCGCTCGCCGCGCTCGGCTCGGTGCGCGGAGACATCGTCGCGCTCGACGGCGAGGTCAGCGACTCGACGCGTACCGAATACTTCGCGAAGGCACACCCGAGCCGCTTCTTCGAGTGCTACATCGCAGAGCAGCAGCTCGTCGCGGCGGCTGTGGGGATGCAGGCACGGGGATACGTCCCGTACGCCTCCTCGTTTGCGGCGTTTCTGACCCGCGCCCATGACTTCGTACGAATGGCAGCCGTCAGCCGCGCCTCGATCAATCTCGTCGGCTCGCACGCGGGGGTCGCGATCGGCCAGGACGGGCCGTCCCAGATGGGTCTTGAGGACCTGGCGATGTTCCGTGCCGTGCACGGCAGCACGGTGCTCTACCCGTGTGACGGCAACCAGACGGCCCGGCTCGTCGAGGCCATGGCCGACCTGCCGAATGTGAGCTATCTGCGCACCAGCAGGGGCGAGATGCCGGTCGTCTACGGTTCGGACGAGGAGTTCCCGGTGGGCGGTTCCAAGGTGCTCCGCTCGGGGGAGCGGGACCGTGTCACCGTCGTCGCCGCCGGAGTGACGGTCCATGAGGCGCTCGCGGCAGCCGAGCTGCTGGACCGGGAGAACATCGGCGTGCGCGTCGTCGATCTCTACTCCGTCAAGCCCGTCGATGCGGAGACGCTCCAGAAGGCGGCCGACGAGACCGGCTGTCTGCTGACGGTGGAGGACCATCGCCCCGAGGGCGGCCTCGGCGACGCGGTGGCGGGAGTCTTCTCGGACGGCCGCCCGGTACCGCGACTGGTACGGCTCGCCGTCCAGAACATGCCCGCATCGGCTGAGCCGGAGGAGCAATTGCACGCGTCCGGAATCGACGCGGAGTCGATCGCGGCCGTCGTACGGCTGCTGGTGGAGGAAGCTGTGGTGCGCTGAGTCAGCTGTGGCGACTTCGAGTACGAGAGGCAGCCGGCCCAGCCGCCGGTCCAGGTCAGTAATCGATGTCCTTGCCGATGTACAACTCGGCGAAAGCGGCCGCGGCGGCGGGCGAGCCGAGGATCCGTCGCAGCCGGGCAGCCGCGGAGCCCGCCCGGAAGGGGTCGCCGGACGAGGCTCCGTGCAGCAGGTCGGAGAGCCACTGCGAGAACTCCTGGTACTGCCACACGCGCCGCAGACAGGCCGCCGAGTAGTCGCTCAGACCGCTGTCGTCGCCCTTGCCGCAGTACGCGACGAGCGCGTCGCCGAGCAGCAGCGCATCGTGCAGCGCGAGGTTCATGCCTTTCGCGGCGATCGGTGCCGCGAGGTGGGCCGAGTCGCCGGCCAGATACAGCCGTCCGTATGCCATCGGCTCCACGACGTAGTTGTGCATGTCCAGCACCCGCTTCTCGATCAGCCGGCCCTCGGCGAGAGGCCGGGCCCCATCCGCCGACAGCCGGTCGCGGAGCTCGGACCACACCCGCTCGTGCGGCCAGTTCTCCGGGTCGTCGCCGGGCGGGCACTCGAGGTAGTAGCGGGTGACCTGGGGGCTGCGAGCCATATGGGCGGCGAAGCCGCGCGGATGGATGCCGAAGACGACACAGTCGGAGGACGGCGGCGCCTCCGCGAGGAGAGCCAGCCAGCCGACACCGTGGTCATGCCGGGCGACGGTGGTGTGTTCCGGCGGCAAGCAGGCGCGCGTCACGCCGCGTGCGCCGTCGCAGCCCGCGATGACATCGCAGTCGATGCGCCGGCGCTCGCCCGTCTCCGGGTCCGTATAGGACACCGACGGCAGATCTGTGTCGATGGCGTGCAGTTCCACATCGCGTACGCCGAAGCGGGCGTCGCCGCCCCCGTCGTCCGCGTACTCGCGCACCAGATCTGTCACCAACAGTGGTTGTGGGTAGACGAAATGATGGTGCCCGGACAGCTTGCCGTACCGGAACCGGTGGCGCTCACCCGCGAAACGGAATTCGCACTCGCTGTAGGTCTGTGCGTGTTCCAGCAGCCGGTTGGCCAGCCCGCGCTGTTCAAGGGCGCGTACCGCCTACTCCTCGATGAAGCCCGCGCGGGGCCGCTGTTCGATGAACTCTCTGCTCTCCGTTTCCAGCAGTACGCAGTCGACGGAGGCGGCTCGCAGGATGTTGGCGACTGTGAGACCGGCGGGTCCTGCGCCCACGATGACGACGCGGGCGCGCTGTACCGACGCAGAAGAGGAAGGGGAGGAGGCGGCAGTCATCCGAGCAATATGACGGTGATCCGTCAACAAGGGTCCGCTCACCGCGCACGAACGGGAGCTATACGTAGCCGGACCGTGATGCTCAAGTTTTGCTCAGATCTAGTGACGGCGAGACAGCCCTGTCCCTATTGTCCTGCCCAACGACGAGGACGGAGCAAAGAGCCGAATGACGGGCACTTCGGTGGCCGGGGGCGCCGTCCTTGCTGCGGGTCGGCCTGGTTTGGATCGGCGGGAATCCGCTGCCCCGGAGAGTGAGCAGCGGGCCCGGCTGCGCGCTGTCTTCGGCCTGGCCTTCGGTACGAGACGGGCTTCGCATGATCCGCCGCGAAACGGGTCGTGTTCGTTGCCGACGGGAAGATCGTCGAAGCGGCCTCACCGCACGAGTTCCGCGACAGCCCGCGCAGCGACCGAGCATGGACCTCCTGCGAAGATCCTGCACCCCTGACGCGTGACTCCGTGCGGCGACGCCCCTGTCTCCAACCGCCGAATCTGCCGAACCTGTTGATATAAGGATGTTTCACCATGAAGCCCTGCACGTCCGCCACAGCCGCGGCGATCGCTGTGCTTGCGGTCGCCCTCACTGCAACCGCCTGTGATGGCCAGTCCGGCGATGCCGCTGACAAGCCCAGCGCCAGCTCGGGCGGCTGGGACAAGCCGAGGCTGCCCACGTACGAGGTCGCCAAGGACGTCAAGATCGACTCCCCGATCCTGCGGAAGGCCCAGAGGGCCGGCAAGCTCGTCATCGGTGCCAAGAACGACCAGCCGTATCTCGGCTTCCAGGACGCGAACGGCAAGCGGTCCGGCTTCGACATCGAGATCGCGAAGATGGTCGCCGCCGACCTCGGATTCTCCCCTGAAATGATCGAGTTCAAAACGGTCGACACCAAGAACCGTGAAGCCGCCATCTCCAACGGCGAGGTCGACCTGTACATCGGCACGTACACGATCAACGACGAGCGCAAGAAGCGAGTGGGATTCGCCGGCCCGTACTACACGGCGGGCGCCGACCTTCTGGTCCGCAAGGACGACAGGACGATCAGTGGGCCGTTTTCTCTGCAGGGCAAGACGGTCTGCTCGGTCAAGGGCTCTACCGCGCTCCGGGAGATCAAGAAGCCCGACTACAACACCAAGACCGTCGAGACGTCCAAGTACAACGAGTGCGTCGAGAAACTGATCGGCAAAGAGGTCGATGCCGTCACCACGGACGACGCCATCCTCATGGGCTACGCCGCCCAGCGTCCGGACAAGCTGAGGGTCGTCGGCAGCCCGTTCACCGAGGAGCCCTACGGCGTCGGCATGAACAAGGATGACAAGGCGCTGCGCGAAGCGGTTTCGGACGCCATCGAGGCGCACGACAGCAATGGCGATCACAAGAACGCCTACGACGCGACGCTTGGTCTGTCCGGCTCCGAATACGGTGGGGCGTCGACGGTCGAGCGCTACTGACGCCGCCGACGGTGCCCATCGGCACCTCGACGGCACGGCACGGCAACGGTCGGCGGCGTGGAGATCATGATCGGGCGCGTAATTCCCGGGAGCGTTCGAGCCCGCAGCCGCCGCACCCTCGGTTCGTGAACTGATGGGTTTCCCCCGGTGTCCGGGTGCTCATCGTCAATGGCGACGACTTCGGGAGGTACCACGCGATTGGTCTGCGATACGACCCACTACCGGTGGGGACCGCTGACGGCGAAGGAGAGAGTCTCCTCGCTGCTCGACAAGACGGGACGGGCGAACTGTTCACGCCCGCACGGGTTCCCGAGCTCCTCGCCCGGGCTCGTCCCGACGAGATTGAGCTCGAGTTCCGTGCAGGTGGAGTACCGCACCCTCAATGTCCGGCACTGGGACCTCATCGTCGAGGCCTGGGCCGCGAACGACGACCAAGCTCTGGACGACGCCTGGATCGACCAGATCGTCGACCTCGGCTCGCAATGGGGCCAGTACCACCGGGCATCGGCCTGCCCGCGGCTCGCCGCAACCGATTTCCCCCTGCCTGACAGCGTGATCGAATGACATGGGTCTCCTGGTCGGGTCCCAGTGACGAGCCGGTTCACCGGTAGTCCATCGGCGCAGTCATCGAGCAGGAGCACGTGTGAGGGCCGCCGATGCCTGTGGCTCAAGCCGGGCCTCGCTGATTCGCAGTGCTGAGCGGGTGCCCATCGGTCGGGCCGGCTTTGTGGTCCAACAGGTTCGTGTGCCGGTTCCGCCACCACGGCACAAGCTGGACGAGGCCGAACGCCACCTCCACGCTGAAGAACAGCCACAGCAGCTGCGGGGCGCCGTGGGCGAGCGCGTACGCCTGCCATGCCGCGAACAGCGTGCGCGCGATGCCGTCGAGCAGTCCGTGCACCGGCAGCGGCCTGACGATACGCAGGACGGCCCAGACGACCACGACCGAACCCATCAGATTCGCGTACAGGGTCTGCATCGGGTCGAGTTCGGGCAGGACACCCAGCCCCAGTGTGTTGCCCAACGATGACAGCGCGTCGTGCACCAGCGCATACGTCCACGGCGTCGCGAATCCCGCCGTGACGACGAGGTCGTACCAGGCGCTCGCGCGTACGACGCGAAGATAGGTGGGGCGTGCGGGGGCGAAGTGGCGGATCACAATGAGGCTCCTGGTGGTCTCACGACAGCGACGCCTCACGGTAAACAGTGGAGTACGCTCCAAGGTCAAGTCCATCATCCGACGGAGGGTCATGCGTATCGGAGAGTTGGCCGCGCAGGCGGGCATGACCAGGGACACCATCCGGTTCTACGAGAAGGTCGGCCTCGTCACAGGCCGGCGGCTGGCCAACGGTTACCGTGACTTCCCGCCCGAGGCAGTGGCCTGGCTGGAGTATGTCCGGACTGCGCAGACGCTCGGATTCTCTCTGGCGGAGATCGCGCGGCACGGCGAGGAACTGAGCGAGGCGCCGGACGCCGCGGAAGCGTTGTCCGCGCTGTTCGAGGAGAAGATCCAGGTCATCGACGCACGCATGGCCGAACTCACGACCCTGCGGGCCGAACTCGCCACGCGCGTCGGCACTGGATGCCCATTGCGGGCGGCCGGCCAACCCGGCTGACTACGAGGTTGAGAGCGTCGCGGCCCTGACCGGTAACTGACCTCTGACCCGGTCATAACTGAACAGGTCCCGTGTCAGTGGCGGCCGGTACGTTGACGGAACCGGCCGCTGCACGTCGCTTAGCCGTCCACGCAGGGTGAGGCGACCGAGGACAAAGGGCGATCGCCTACCGCCAGGCGCTGGAGTTGACCGGGAACGACGCCGACGGGACCAGTGCGCTGGGAGGCCCGTACGGCCTCGGTGCCCACTCCTTGTATCCGCCAGCCGCCGCCCGCGGGGATGCATCCGAGCTTCTTGATGTCGACATGGGCCATGTCGCCGGGGCGCTCGTGCTCGTACCGAATGACCTACGCCCGTGACGCTGCCGGTTGTCGCCACTCGGGACACCGAGCGGGGCAGATCCATCCCCAGGTGCGGGGATGCGTAATGTTCTCCTATGGCCGATCTTCAACTTCTTCGCCTCGACCACGCCCCGGCCCTGCTCGCGTTCGAGCAGGAGAATCGGGCCTACTTCTCCGCCTCGATTCCGGACCGTGGCGACGACTACTTCACCCATTTCGACGCACGGCACAGCGACTTGCTCGCCGAGCAGGCCGCTGGGCTGCACTTCTTCCACGTACTGGTGGGCAGCGGTGGCGAGGTGCTGGGGCGGGTCAACCTGATCGATGTGGAGGGCGGTTCTGCCGAGCTCGGGTACCGGATCGCCGAGAAGGCCGCCCGTCAAGGCCTGGCTACGACCGCCGTCCGTCAGATATGCGCCCTTGCCGCCGCGAAGTACGGTCTGACCACGCTGCGGGCCTCGACGACACTCGACAACGCCGGTTCGCGAGCCGTGCTGGACCGCACAGGATTCGAACCCACTGGAGAGGTCCTGCTGGGCGGACGCGCAGGACTTTCCTACGCACGGAACCTGAGTGAAGTCCGTGAAGGTGCCGCCCCGTAACCGAGTCAAGGTCTTCGAGGGCCGGTGCGGTACCGCAGTTCCACGTGCGGCGGCCGTTCCGGATCCCCAGCGGGCGGTCACAGGCCTTGCGCGTGCTCGGGCTCGTCAGTGGCCGATGCCCGGGGACTGTCGGTCCATCCGGCGAGGAAGCGGAGCGCGTCGTGAGACGGGGTGCCACGGGGTGCGGTGTAGGTGACCAGAGTCTGGTCGGGTGCGGCATTGAGAGCCATGGCCTGCCAGTCCAGTTCGAGGGGTCCGACGCGCGGGTGACCGGAAACGCTTGCGTCCAGCGCTCGCGGAACGGGCGCCGTGACTTGCCCCACGAGCGGCGGAAGCCGTCGTCCTGGCAGGTGAGTTCGCCGACCAGGTCGGCCCTGGCGACGGTCGCCGGGCGTGTGGCCGGCATCCATGCGCAGCCCGTCAATCCGCGAGGGCCGCGGGCGGTGACTTCTTTTTCTCGTACTGAGTAGAACAGCCCTGGTTTCCGTATCTCACTGCGCTGTGCTGTGTCTTGCGCCCGAGCGGGTGAGGGCACGGCACGGTCCGACTCGGCCGAGGGGCATGAAGTCCCCGGTGTGACATGGCAACCAAAGAGGGGCGAGCCTGTGAGGTACGGGCAGAGACACAAGCGGTCCAGATGGATCGGCATGACGGTCGCCGCGGTGGCAGCAATGGCGGTGGGGGGCGGAGCTCTCCTGATGACCGACAACAACGCTGAGGCCGCGCGGGGATCCGCGCGCCCACAGTGGGCCGCGGCGGCTGCGATGACCATCAATTGTCCGGACGTCGCGGTCCGTTTGTCGCAGGTGCCGCAGCAGGCGCGGCCCACCGTGGACAACGAGCTGGCGCAGCTGGACAGTCAGGTCGCGGATGCCTATGGGCAGCTCGCCGCGGCCGGCGGGAAGGCTGACCAGAAGTGGGTGCGCACGCGAGTGCTGGACCCGCTGTCGTCCCAGCGCCGCCTCACACTGGACCGTATCGCCGCCGAGATCGACCGGGTGTCGAACCGGCCGGAGCAACTGGACTCGCTGGCGTCCTGCACGGTCAAGCGGGACGAGGTGGCCCCCGCTTCCGCCTCCGCGTCGCCGTCCGTCGCTGCAGCTGCGAACCCCCCTGCTGCGGGTGCCTCCGCTCCGGCCGTCGGCAGCCCGGCGCAGACCGGTCCCCAAAGGTCGGACTTCGTGGACATTCGCAAGGTACGACCCAATGCCGCCAATCCCCGTCTGCAGTCGAACGCCTCCCGCGGTACGTTCCAGTCGCGCTGCGGGCGCAACGAGAACAAGCACTTCAACCCCGACAACGTCATCGTCGCTCCGGGTGTGAGCAACGGCGCCCATCACATGCACGACTATGTCGGGAATCTTGAGACCGACGCCTTCGCCACCAATGACGACCTCGCCGCCGCCGGCACGACGTGCACCAACGGTGACCGCTCCACCCACTACTGGCCGGTCCTGCGACTGCGCAACGGGAAGAACGAGGGCGATGCCAACCTCCCCGGTGGAGGCAAGGACGGCAACGTCGGACGCATTCTCCAGCCGGCTTCGGTGCAACTCACCTTCCGCGGCAGCCCTGTCAGCAAGGTCACCGCGATGCCCACGTTCCTGCGCATCATCACCGGCGATGCCAAGGCGTTCACCAACGGAACAACCAACGCCAACGCCTCCTGGAGCTGCACCGGCTTCGAGAACCGGCAGCTGAAGGACAAGTACCCGCTGTGCCCGCGGGGCAGCAACGTGGTGCGTACGTTCAAATTCCAGAGCTGCTGGGACGGCAGTAACACCGACAGCGCGAATCACCGCACGCATGTGGCCTTCGCCGGCGCCAACGGCGCCTGCCCCCAGGGATTCCGGGCCATTCCCCAGCTGGTCCAGCGGATCACGTACAAGATTGCGCCCGGCTCGTTGTTCGCCGTCGACAGCTTCCCCGAGCAGTTGCACAAGCCGGTGACGGACCACGGTGACTTCATCAACGTGATGTCCGCATCGCTGATGAGGAAGGCAGTGGGCTGCATCAACAGCGGCCGTAGGTGCGGCTGACGCCCGGGACCCGGCACGGCGGATGTCACACCGTGCCGGGTCCACCATGGTGCGGGAGTCCGGCACAGCGCCCCTGAGAACCTGTGCGGGACCGTTGAATGGCAGGGCGTCGTGCGTGGCAGCGGCGATGGAAGCGCTCACTGCTGCCTGGCCGGTTACGATGCAAGAAGGCAGGTTGCTGACCTCAGCACGCGGAACAGGTCCCCAAGGACGCCTGCTCAGCCTCACCAGAGAGGCATGTCACATGGCACACGACCAGATTCCAGGCATCGATCCAACAGCGGCTCCGAGCGGCGACGGCTGCGCGGACTGCCAGGCAGGCGACGGACCGGGGTGGTGGTTCCACCTGCGGCGCTGCGCCGCCTGCGGGCACATTGGATGCTGCGATTCATCCCCCTCGCAACACGGTACGAAGCATGCACACCAGGCGGGGCACCCCTTCCTGACCAGCTTCGAGCCGGGAGAGAACTGGTTCTGGAACACTGAGACCGATCAGTACTACGAGGGCCCGCAGCTGCTCCCGCCCACCTCGCACCCGGCCTCCCAGCCGACCCCGGGCCCGCAGGGCAAGGTCCCCGCGGACTGGCAGCAACACCTGCGCTGACGTTGCTGTTGAGGGGGCCGGACACTGCCGTGCTTCGAGGACCCCCGAGCGGTCACGCCCTGGCCTTCACGGACGTGGGACCGGCAGTTGAGGGTCCGTAATACCGCCCGGTGCGGCGAAGCCGGCGATGTCCCAGCCGGCGCGTCGGGCTCCGGCCTGGTAGGCGCTTTCGTAGAAGGCGAGCACAACGGCGCGAGGATCGCTCTCGGCGCGGGCCGAGTCGTACGGCAGCACGGCCAGGTGACCGGTGTTGCGAGCAACCCAGTGTGCCGTAGCGGGCGTGAGCGGCTCCGCGGTCAGTTCCGCAGGCTCGGGGGCGGTGTAGGAGTAGAAGGCGGGCGCGGCGAATGCATCGTCACCGAACCAGAATCCGAAGCTGATCAGCTCCCGGGAGTATGCCTCCCGTGTTACGGGATCGACCTGCGGCGGCTGGTCCATGTGCCCTCCGGAGAACCGGCTGTGGGCGATATCGAAGGTGTGCCAGAAATGGTGTACGGGGCTGACCTTTCCCGAAAAGCCGGCTGCGAATTCCTCCAGCACCAATGCCACCTGGCTGAGTACCTGCCAGTAGCGGTTGGCGAGCACGGGATCGTAGGCCGCATGCTCAGTGTCCTCGGCGAACGGCCGATCGGTATCGGGCAGGTCGAACGGCCGGGGAATGCTGATGCTCACCCGGACGCCCAGCGCGGCCATAGCCTCAAGGGTGCTGTGGTGGAAGGACGCCACCGACTGGCCCAGGAGCGGGACGGACGTTGCTCTGCCGTCCAAGGTCGCGAGGACCAGTTGATGGTCGACGAAGTCGAAGTCGATTGTGAAAACCGAATGACCGTCGACCTCTCGCATCGGACGTGTGGTGACGCCGCGTCCGGTGAGGTGGAACGGAACGTTCCACCAGTGGTTGCGCCGAGCGCTCGAGGCGAGACGGATCTTGCCGACGACTTGCGCGAATCGGTGCAGCGTTTCTTTGGTTTCCTGCCACTCCGCGAGCGGCATTGGCGGGAACAGCTCCATCGCGTTCCCCTTCCTGCCCCGCGCTCCTGCGGCTGGGCAATTCCATGATGACCATGGCTCGACACGTACGGCACCTCGTCGCGTAGGGGGACTGCTGGTCTCCGCAGCCCTACGTGCGGTCACGGTGCACGTCACGGGGCATACGGGTGGCCTACGCGCCCGTCTTGGCTGGTCCGGGCGGCGGGGGAGTGGGACGCTTGGAGCGGAGCGGGGGTGTCTGCCGAGGGGACTCGGGAGGGCCGATGGGTCGAGATGTTCCGGCGATGGTGTTCACCCGTGAGGACCGCCGCCGTTACCGGATCAAGATGCAGGAGTGCCTCGACGCGTTCGCGCAGATGCTGCGTGAGGCACGATTCGAGTTCGAGCGGCCGCAGGTGGGTCTGGAGATCGAGCTGAATCTGGTGGACGCGAGCGGCGAGCCGGCCATGCGTAACACCGAGGTGCTGGAGGCGATCGCGGATGCGGCCTGGGCGACTGAACTGGGCCGGTTCAATCTGGAGATCAACATCCCGCCGCGGACCCTGACGGCCGGTGGTCCCGATGCGTGGGAGAAGGAGATCCGGGACGCCCTCAACCACGCAGAGGAGCGGGCTGCGGACGTCGGCGCGCATCTGATCATGGTGGGAATCCTGCCGACGCTTCGGCAGTCGGATGTGAGTGAGGCGGGACTGTCGGAGGACCCGCGGTACCGGCTGCTGAATGAGCAGGTGTTCGCGGCTCGGGGTGAGGATCTGCGGATCGAGGTGGACGGGGTGGACCGGTTGCGGACGTACGCGGACACCATCACGCCCGAGGCGGCATGCACGAGTACCCAGTTCCATCTACAGGTCTCGCCGGACGATTTCGCGGACTACTGGAACGCGGCGCAGGCGATCGCGGGGGTGCAGGTAGCCCTGGCTGCGAACTCGCCGTTCCTCTTCGGCAAGGAGCTCTGGCACGAGACGCGTATCCCGCTCTTCGAGCAGGCCACCGACACCCGGTCGGAAGAGATCAAGGTGCAGGGGGTGAGACCCCGGGTGTGGTTCGGAGAGCGGTGGATCAACAGCGTCTTCGATCTTTTCGAAGAGAACCTGCGCTACTTCCCCGCCCTGCTGCCCTTGTGCGACGACGAGGATCCGAAGGAGACACTGGACGGCGGAGACACGCCTGAACTGGCCGAGCTCACTCTGCAGAACGGCACGATCTACCGCTGGAACCGCCCGGTCTACGCCGTCGCCCACGACAGACCGCATTTGCGGGTGGAGAACAGGGTGCTCCCCGCCGGTCCCACGGTTGCCGATGTCCTCGCGAATGGCGCCTTCTACTACGGGCTGACGCGCGGCCTGGTCGACGAGGAACGGCCGGTCTGGTCGCGGATGTCGTTCTCGGCAGCCGAGGACAACTTGCACGCCGCGGCGCGGCGGGGGATGGACGCGCGTCTGTACTGGCCCGGGATGGGCGAGGTGCCGGTGTCCGAACTGGTGCTGCGGCGTCTTCTTCCGCTGGCGCACCAGGGGCTGGAGCGCTGGGGCATGGACGCGGCGTGGCGGGAACCGCTGCTGGGGATCATCGAACAGCGGTGCGTCACCGGCCGCAACGGCGCGGTGTGGCAGCAGGAGATGTTCCACCACATCGACGACTCCACCCACGTGGGGCGCCATGAAGCGTTGCGGCGGATGACACAGCAGTACATCGACTACATGCACCTCAACGCACCTGCACATACCTGGCCGGTCGAGTGATCCGCTGAGGCGTCGCGGGCCGGCTGCACCGCACAGGCACCCGTGCCCGACACCGGCACGCTCATGGACACGTCTGTGTCGTGTCCGGTCGGCTACCGTTTGTCACTGAATCGGTACTTCGGGCACGTGGCTTCACGGCGGAAGGGCGCGCGCATGACCCTGATCCTGGCCGACGCTGCGGTCAGCGTGCCCGAAGACGGGTCGGCATGACGACACCGGACCCGAAAGCGCGACCGGTCGCCCCCCAGCAGAACGCCGCCACGGCCGCCACCGCCGCCCGCGCCGGCGACACCGCGGCCGCACGGCTGAAGGAGCGGATCTACGCGACCATCACCCTGGCCGCCGTCGTGGTGACCCTTGCCGGGGCAGAGGAGTCCGACCACACCGAGGCGGCGCTCACCGTGGCGGTGACAGCGCTCGGGGTATGGCTGGCCACGCTGGTCGCCGACGAGCAGGCGCACCGTGCCGTGACCGGGCGCAGCGCGAGCCGGGCGGAAATCCGGACGGGGTTGCATGTCTCCAGTCCGTTGCTGCTGAGCGCCGTGGGCCCACTGGCGCTGATCGGCATGTCGGCGCTGGGCGCGATGGATCTGGGCACCGCGCTGCTGACCAGCGCCGGGGTGGAAGTGGCGTCCCTGTTCCTGTGGGGCTGGCGGACCGGCCTGCGGATGGGCAATGGGCCGCTGAGCGCGCTCACTTCAGGCCTCTTGGACACTGCGATCGGCGTAGGGGTCGTGGGCGTGAAGCTCCTCGCGGGCCACTGAGAGTGCTGTCGGATGAAGCCGTCGTGAGCCGGCGAGAAGAGGGCTCCGAGCGTGGCCCGTCGGAGCCCTCAGCGCTATCCGGTCTCAGTCATATGTGCGCCGCTGCCCCGAGCTGTGCCGAGGCTGTTTGCAGCGGGGTGAGGACGGGGGGATGGACGACTGCGGGGGCGGTGTGGCAGGTGAAGCCGAGGCGGGTGAGAGCCCTGGTTACTTCACCGGCGGTGAAATCGCGGCGATCCTGTCCGGTGATCACTTCGCCCACCTGCTTGACGGGGAACGTGCGGCGGCCGATGGTCACGGACTCACCCGTGACGGGCTCGGGCTTGATGCCCTTCATCGATTGCTGCACGTCACTCTTGACCAGGTCGAAGGGGAAGCGGGCGATGACGCAGCGCATAGTGCCTCAACAGGGTTGGAGGGAAGAGCGGACACGGCCGGCCGGCCGGGGAGATCAGTGTGCGAGGGCGAGGACGCCGAGGATGTACCCGTCCTCGTCGACCACGGGCGAGGCGCCGAGTTCACGGGCCCGCATGGCGTATTCCGCTTCGGTCAGCGACGTTTCGGACAGAGTGAACGGTCCCCGGTCGTGGACGATGTCCCGCAACCGCGTGTCCTCCGCGTACCAGGAGCCACTGCGGTACGCGGTGAGCTGGGCCCGTGAGACCAGACCGGCACAGCGATCGTCCTCACCGCGGACGATCAGGTGCCCCACGCCGGCGCCGATGAGGACGGACAGGGCGACGTCGACGATCATGTCATCGCCGACCTGCGGTCCGGGTGTGGTCATGGCGTCGGCGGCAGTCAGCTCGATGCGGGCCGTCTGCCGTGGCTGCGTGAGAATCAGCGTCAAGGGACACCTTTCGTGTTCGGTGGATCAATGGGCCGAGTGCGACTGCCAGGGCTGTGATTTCATGCGGCGCTTCTGAACGAGGACTGGCGTTGTGAGGTGCCCGTCCGCCCCTGGGATGCAGCGGGGGAGCGGCGGGTCTGGGCGGGGCGGCTGCGCCGGCTGCGGGACGACGAGGCGCCGCGCTTCGCTCGCTCCGCCACGGGTGCGGTGATGGTGACAGGTACACCGGAGGGGGGCTGGGCGCCGGTGATGCGGCTGAGTTCGGCTTCGCCGGAGCGGACGTGGGTGGTGTGCGGGGTGATGCCGGCGTCTGCCATGAGGCGTGCCATGTCGCGGCGCTGGTTGGGCAGGACCAGGGTGACGACGCTGCCGGACTCGCCGGCGCGGGCGGTGCGGCCGCCGCGGTGCAGGTAGTCCTTGTGGTCGCTGGGCGGGTCGACGTTGACGACGAGGTCGAGGTTGTCGACGTGGATGCCGCGGGCTGCGACGTTGGTGGCCACCAGCGCGGTGACGTGGCCGGTCTTGAACTGGGCCAGGGTGCGGTTGCGCTGGGGCTGGGACTTGCCGCCGTGCAGCGCGGCGGCGCGTACGCCGCTGTTGAGCAGGTGCTTGGTGAGCTGGTCCACGGCGTGCTTGGTGTCCAGGAACATGATCACGCGGCCGTCGCGGGCTGCGATCTCGGTGGTGGTGGCGTACTTGTCGGCGCCGTGGACATGCAGGACGTGGTGCTCCATCGTGGTGACCGCGCCCGCGGAGGGGTCGACGGAGTGGACCACCGGGTCGTGGAGGTAGCGGCGCACCAGCAGGTCGACATTGCGGTCCAGGGTGGCCGAGAACAGCATCCGCTGGCCCTCGGGGCGTACCTGGTCGAGGAGTTCGGTGACCTGGGGCATGAACCCCATGTCGGCCATCTGGTCGGCTTCGTCCAGGACGGTGATGTCCACCCGGTCCAGACGGCAGTCCTTGCGCTCGATAAGGTCCTTGAGGCGGCCCGGCGTCGCCACCACGACCTCGGCCCCGGCGCGCAGCGCACTGGCCTGGCGGCCGATCGACATACCGCCGACCACGGTGGCCAGTCGCAGCTTCAGCGACCGGGCGTAGGGGGTGAGCGCGTCGGTGACCTGCTGAGCCAGCTCGCGGGTGGGAACCAGGACCAGCGCCAGCGGCTGACGGGGCTCGGCACGCCTGCCCTCGGTACGGGCCAGCAACGCCAGACCGAAGGCGAGCGTCTTGCCCGAACCGGTACGCCCGCGGCCCAGCACGTCCCGGCCGGCCAGGGAGTTCGGCAGCGTCGCCGCCTGGATCGGGAACGGCACGGTCACCCCCTCGGTGCGAAGCGCCGCCAGCAGGGGTGCGGGTATATCCAGTTCGGCGAAGGCTTCGACGGCGGGCAGCGCCGGTGTGATGCTGACAGGCAGCGCGAACTCCCCCTGCAGTGCGGCGGGACGACGCCCGTAGCCGCCGGAACGGCGCGGGGCCGCCGAGCGGCCCGGAGCTCCCTGGCGTCCCTGCGGCTGCGAACGGAAGCCGTCGCCTCTGCCGGAGCCGGCGTTGCCGCCCTTGCGGGTGCGGGAGTAGCGGTCGTTCGTGCGAGCTGAGCGGTTCATGTAGAACCTTCCTCGATATGGCACGTATCGAGGGATTCTCGGCAGCAATGAGCGCCACAGAAATCGCAAGAACGAGCCGAAGCAAAAACTGAAGACGAAGTCCGACCGCCACGAAAGAAACGGGGGCCGGTACGTCAAAATGACTGACATGCGCCAGGGCGTGGGATGCCGAATCAGGGAAATCGGGCGGGCCTGTGACCGGCAGGAGCCGTGGACGGATCGACTGCCGTACGGTGAGAAAACGTATTGTCTCTCGCCTCGCGTGAAGCCACTGCGGCCCTGGCTGAAACCCGGAAAAAGTAACGAGCTGGGGCCCGCACCCCAAGGTGCGGGCCCCAGCTGCGTCGTGCGTGTCAGCGTCAGGCGGGAACGATGTTCTCGGCCTGCGGGCCCTTCTGGCCCTGCGTGACGTCGAAGTTCACCTTCTGGCCCTCCTGCAGCTCACGGAAGCCCTGGGCGGCGATGTTCGAGTAGTGGGCGAACACGTCAGCGCCGCCGCCGTCCTGCTCGATGAAGCCGAAACCCTTTTCCGCGTTGAACCACTTGACGGTGCCAGTAGCCATGTCATATCTCCTTCGGGGCAGTGCCCGGTGCCCGCACTGTGCGAGCTCCGCGTCGCCGCGATGATTGCCCCGTCCGGAAAGTATCCGGCAATACAGAAGTGCACGCTCCGGAATTAACGCCGGTACGAGCACTTGAAGTCTTTGGGAACCACAACTGCAACTGAGAACAACGGTAGCACGGCGCAAGCGGCCGGGCGCGGCGAGTAATATCACTCCGCCCGCCGTGCCATAAACCCTCATCGCGCATTGGCCGAATATCTGTGCCTGCGGCAATAGATACTCGAGTGCGCGGAGCGCATGGGGGCGGAACGGAGGGAGCCGCCGAGGCGGTGTCGGGCGTGGAAACGCGGCCTCTTCGCCGGGCCGGCGAACAGCACGCCTGTCCGGCCTTCGTGGCCGGGGCGAGGGTTCGCCGATGCTCAGGCGCAGTCAGGAGCCGACTGCCCCGCCCGAGTCTGCCGTGGGCCGGCGCAGTTCCTCGTTGATGCGCAGGGCTTCCTCGAGCTGGTCTTCCAGAATGACGATGCGGCAGGCTGCGTCGATCGGTGTCCCGCTGTCGACCAGTTCGCGTGCGCGAGCGGCGATGCGCAGTTGGTAGCGGGAGTAGCGGCGATGGCCGCCTTCGGATCGCAGTGGGGTGATCAGACGGGCTTCGCCGACGGCCCGGAGGAAGCCGGGCGTGGCGCCGATCATTTCGGCGGCGCGACCCATGGTGTAGGCGGGGTAGTCGTCATCATCGAATCGGTCGCTGGTGGTGTGCGGTGGAGTTTCTGGGGGCATTTGCACCTCTTTCTGGAACGCGCGTCGAGGGGCCCCGGCGCGTACACGCCAGGGCCCCGAGGGGTATCAACACCATCTGCCGGCGCTGTGCGCTGGCTTTCTTGTTCCGCGTGTCCGTCCCTGAGGGCGGAGGTGCGGGGATCGCGGATGCGTGACCGGGGACCACCTTCCAATCGGGGCCTGCGGTACCCGGGCGTACTGGATCCTCGCCCGGGCGATCCTGATGGCGTCTGCTCCTCTCTGGTTGTGTCGTACTGCTCTGAGAACTGCGGTACTGCAGGGCGAGCCCGGAGGCCGCCCGGGCCGACTCTGTCGCGTGCGCTGACTTCGTCGGCTACGCGAGAAACTCTAACCGTGAAGGCGGGTAATTTCTACCCTGGACGCGATAGATTTTCCTGGTCCTGGAGAGAAAATATCGTCGCACTGCTGCAGCGGTCCGAAGCCGGGCCACCGGCCCAGGCGGTGTACAGGAGCAGGAAGGCAGGACCTGCCGGTCTCCGGCGGTTGGGAGAGGGGGAGGGCTCCGGCGGGTTCAAGTACGGACATCGGCACCAGTTGGCGGTGCGCCACTTGTGGCATTCATCGAATGCCGCAGTCGCGCTTGCCGCTGATGCAGCACCTCCACGGTGCAGACACGGGCACGGGGGCGGCCGTCGGTGACGACTTACCCACGGAAACATCTTTCCCTGCTGATCCGGCTGCTTCACTATGGGCTCTTGTTTCCTGCTGGTAACAACGGCGTGTTTCCGCCTGGGCAGGTGGGTCGGTCGCGCGGTAGTGAACGAGGAGTCAACAGGGTGCCAGAACTCCACAAGGTCGGTCCCGATTCCGCGGACGAGAAACTGCTCTACACCGCCCTGTCGGACGCGGGGCTCACCGAACGCATCCGCGCCGGTGCCCCGCCCGCCTATCCCGCCATCCAGGAGCTCAAGCGCCGCCACCTGCCTGCTGTTCTCACCTACGCCCGGCTCTGCGGACGCAATCAGGTCGCTGGGAACCAACTGGCCGTCCAGGCCTTCGGCCTCGCCGCCCGGGAGGCGTGCCGGGGCATTGAGCCCCAGGGGAACTGGCGTCACCATCTGCTGATGCTTGTTCAGCGGGTGGGGCTCAGCTGGGCCGCCGACGGTCGCCGGGACCGGCTCGAATCCGACTTCGTGGCATGGATCGATGACACTGCCGACTTCAGCGCAACAGATCTGCCTGAATCCCGGCGCCTCCGGCTCGAGGCGTCGTCGGCCATGCTGACCGGCTTCTACCGGCTGCCGGAGCTGACACGGGGCGTCCTCTGGTACGCGGTGGTCGACGAGGAGCCGGACGCCACGGTCGCCACCTTCCTCAACGTCGACCCGAACATCGTTCCCGAGTTGCGGGACAAGGCGCAGAACGCCATGCGCCAGGCCTATCTCCGGGCATATCTGGAGCAGGGCGGGGACAGAAAATGTCTGGGATTCCGCCGCATCATCGAGGCGGCGGCGCGGCCGGGGGACCGGCGGCGCAGCGAGGATCTGACGCTCCATCTGACGGAATGTCCCAGCTGTACACGGCTGGTCGCGGAGCTGCCGCGGCTGGCGGACGACCCCCGGACTGTGTTGGCTGAGGGCCTGCTCCGGTGGGGCGGAGCGGCCTACGCGGCGCGCGGTCCCGTGCGCGGCCTGCTCGACGCCGTACCGGTCCAGTCCGACCGGTCGGCCCCCACGGCAGGCATGTCCGCGTCCACCGCCTCGGCGGAGTCGCCGCAGAGCGAGCAGACGCCGCGGAACGGCGCGAGGCGGCTGTCCCGGACCGTCGTCCTCGTCGCTGTGGCGGCCGCGGCCGTTGTTGTCGCAGGCACTCTGCTGGCGACCGCATCCGAGGACTCCGGTCCGGCACGCGACCGCGCGGAGGAGCCCCCGCTCCGGGAAGCCTGGCCCACCGCGGCCGTGCCCGTTCCCGCCCCGTCGACGAGCCCCAGCCTGGAGCCGTCGAAGAAGCCCTCACGCTCGCCGAGCCCCACCACGTCGGCCGCTGCCGCCAATCCTCCTGCCCCCAAGCCTGCGGCGCCCGCTCCGTCGAAGAGCGTCCCGCGCCGGCCGGTGCCGATCGTCCCGGGGGGCGGCTACACCCAGGTCGTTCACACGGATTCCGGTCTGTGCCTGGACATCGTGAACGGTGTGATGGCAGACCGCACCGATGTCGTCACCGTGCGCTGCAGTGGCGCCCTGACCCAGCAGTGGAGTCTGGACTCCATCGGCCTCCTGCGCAGTAACGCAGATCCCGATTTCTGCCTGGACTCGCGCGGCGACACCGACCGCGGCGTCGGCATCTGGTCCTGCGCCTCCGTCAACGGCAAGAACGGCCTGAATCTTCTCTTCACCGTTGATGGATCAGGAGCCATACGCCCACAGGTCGCGCCGGACTTCGCCCTTGAACCCTTGGGCAGCTCCGAGGGCAGTCTGCTCGACTTCGACCCGGTTGACGGAGACAGCGACCAGCGCTGGACCGCCGGCGTCTCCCAACAGAACTGAAGCGTGTTGCGGAGAGCTGTGTGCGGGCGGGCCGGCGCCGCGCGGTATCTCGGTTTGCGAAGGACTCGGCTGCCGGGACGAAGATGCCTGTATGAGCGGAGAGACGGATGAGGTACGCGAAGCGATCGCGGGCGAACTGCGTCTGATGGACCCCAGCGTGCGATCGTCACGGTCGCTTGCCCGGCAGCTGCTGGACCCGGAGTTCGTAGAGGTCGGTGCTTCGGGTCGGCGGTGGACGTATGAGGAAATGCTTGCCGAGCTGCCGGAGATGCAGGGCGGCGGAGAAAACGGTCCGCGCTATGAGCCCTCTCATGTGACCGGTGTTCTGCTGGCGCCCGGGCTGGTGCATGTCACCTACGAGACCACGATCGGTGGAGTCCGGGCACGGCGGGCTTCGCTCTGGCGCAAGCAGCCTGCGGATGGGACATGGCGCATGTACTTTCACCAGGCCACGCCCATTCCGCCCGAGTCTGTGTAACTCAACGGTGCGAGGCGCACCTCCGCGTCAGCAGAGCACGGTGAGTGCCCCCGGCTGCACCCTCGCCGTCACCGGGAGCGTCGCCTCGATCTCGCCGTCCGCGCCGTAGGGGATATCGCGATCGGCCTCGATGCGAATCTCCTTGCCCCGCAGGATCTCCACCTCCGGGCGCTGCACGTGCGCCCCTGTCTTGAGCTCATTCATGATCGCGAAAAACAGCCGCTTGGGTGCATGCCGGATCACGACCACGTCCAGCAGGCCGTCGTCGAGCCGTGCGTCGGGGGCGATCTGGCGGCCGAACCCGTAGAAGCGGGAGTTGGCGGCCACGACCGTGTAGCCGCGCCGTTCGTGAAGCACGCCGTCCACGGTGATGCGGTAGGAGACGGGTCGCCAGGTCAGCACGGCACGCATGCCGCCCGCGTAGTACGAGGCGGCGCCCCTCAGCAGCCGGGCGGTGTTGGCGTACTGGTTGGCCACCGCGTCGACTCCCGCGTACACACTGCCCAGCACGCATGTCCCGGGGTGCACGGCTGATTCGACCTGGATGGTGTCGATCGCCCGAGGCGAGCCGTTGAGCAGCACTTCGGCCAGGGCGGGTGCGTCGGCCGGAAGTCCGAGCGCGCGGGCAAAGTCGTTGCCCCGGCCGGCCGGGACGATGCTGAACAGGGTGTCAGTGCCACTCAGTGCCCCGCCGACACAGCCGGCGATCCCGTCGCCGCCCACCGCGAGCACGACGTGCCCGCGCTCGCCGGCCTGCTGCGCTACTTCCCGTGCGTGTTCCAGGCTGCGGCTGTACTGGGTGTCGAGCTGCGCCCCGGCCTCCCGCAGGAGGCGAGCCAGCGGAAGCAGGGCCGCCGTACCGCTGGAACCGCCTGCGGTGGGGTTGACGATGGCTGTGAAATGTCGCATGAATGCGCCTCCGGTCGGCACGGGGCAAGTCAGCGGACGGGGATGAGGACGCCGGGGTTGAGGACCCCGGACGGGTCGATCTCGTTCTTGACGGCCTGCAGGATGTTGACTCCGACAGGGCCGATCTCCCGCGCGTACCAGTCGCGGTGGTCGGTGCCGACTCCGTGATGATGGCTGATGGTGCCGCCGGCGAGAAGGATCGCGTCGTTGGCGGCCTGCTTGACGGGGGCCCAGTGGGCGACCGGATCGTCCCCCTGCGCCGAGACCACGGTGAAGTAGAGGGACGCGCCGTTCTCGTACACATGGGAGATGTGGCACATGACCAGGGGCGGGGTGCCTGCGTCGGTCAGGGTCGTGGTGAGAGCCTGGCGCACCGCGTCGTACAGTGCCGGCAGGCCGGACCAGAACGTCGCCGTCTCCAGGGTCTCGGCGAACGCGCCGGCGTCCAGCAGCGCGTCACGCAGGTATGGGGCGTTGTAGCGGCCGTGGGCCCACCGGTCGCCCGGTTCTGCGCCGAGGAATTCACCGCCGCAGGCGAGCAGCACCTCTCGGGCCCGGGCGCGCCGGTCCGCAGTGTCCTCAGCGGTGCCCTCGTAGCCGGCGATCGCCATGCAGCCGGCCGCCTGCGGGGCGTCGGACCCGCCGATGGCGTCCGGCTGCGCGAGGCCGATGAAGGTCTCCGTTTCGTCCGACAGCCGCAGTACGGTCGGCAGCGGACCGTCCTGGGCGAGCTTGCGCAGTGCCAGCGCGCCCGCCTCGAAGGACGAGAAGCGCCAGCCTTCGTAGATCTTGGTTTGCGGCACGGGCCGGATCCGCACGGTCACCGATGTGATGACACCCAGCGCTCCCTCGGAGCCGAGGATCAGCTGGCGCAGATCCGGTCCTGCCGCCGAGCGGGGCGCGCGTCCCAGTTCCAGGGTGCCTTCCGGGGTGGCCACGGTGAGGCCGAGCACCATGTCGTCGAACCGGCCGTATCCGGCCGAGGCCTGGCCGCTGGAACGCGCCGCGGCGAACCCACCGATCGAGGCCCACTCGTACGACTGCGGGAAGTGGCCCAGGGTGAAGCCCTGTTCGTTGAGGAGCGCCTCGCACTCGGGTGCGCGCAGCCCGGGCTGCAGAACGGCGGTACGGGAGACCTCGTCGAGCGCGACCAGACTGTCCAGTCGGCGCAGGTCCAGCGCGATGAAGCAGCGCTGCGCCTCGGGGGCCAGTCCGCCGACGACGGAGGTTCCGCCTCCGAACGGCACGGCGGACACGCCGTGGTCGGCGCAGACTCGCAGCAGGGCGAGTACCTCGTCGTGGCTGCCCGGCAGTGCGACAGCTGCCGGTATGTCGTCGACCTCGCCGGCCCGGATGCGCAGCAGGTCGGGGGTGGACTTGCCCCGGGTGTGCCGGATGCGTGTCTCTGCGTCGGTGCGCAGATGAGTGGCGTCCCCCAGGCAGTCGACGAGCGCCTGACGGGTCTTGTCGGTGAGGGGGGAGTCGGGAGCGGGGATGCTGCCGATGTGCGCGGGGCCGCTCTCCCTCGGCGCGACGCCCAGCAGGTCGCGCAGCAGGCCGACCACCGTGTCGGGCAGCGGGGCCGCCTTGGCCGGGTCTCCCCAGCCGCTCCACAACATGTCCACTTGGATCCTCACCCTCGGTTTTGCGGGTCGCCGTGCCGTACGGCCTGCACTGCGATTACACTGTGACAGATGACGCCCATTCGTCACAACCGTTCGGACGTAGATGCCGTTCTCGACGCGGCACGCGACTGTGTCCTGGCTGTCGGCGTACGCCGCACCACCCTGACCGACGTGGCCCGGCGTGCCGGAGTGTCCCGTATGACGCTCTACCGCCGCTGGCCGGACGTACGGACCCTGGTCGGCGACGTGATGACCCGGGAGTGGATCGCACTCGCCGTCGGCACGATGACCGGCCCGGAGCCCGACGTCCCCACCCGGACCCGGCTCATCGACGGAATGGTCGCCGGAGTCGCCGCCTTTCGCGCCCATCCGCTCTTCCGCAAGATCATCGACGTGGACCCCGAGCTGCTGCTGCCCTATGTGCTCGACCACCGGGGCACCAGCCAGGACGCACTGCTGGGGCTCGTCACCGGTGCCCTGCGGGAGGGCCACGCCGACGGGTCCGTCCGCCGGATGAACCCCGACCTTCAGGCCCGCTCCCTGCTGCTCGTCGCCCAGTCCTTCACGCTCTCGCTGCGCACGATGACCGACGAAACCGACCCTGAACTCACCGAAGCAGCCTTCCTCGAAGAGCTGCGGACCCTTCTGGAGAGGACCCTTACGCCATGAGCCGCTCGAGTGGCCGTGCTCCTGCCCCCTCCTCGCTCAGCGCGGCACGCCGACGCCGCGAGCTCACCGAACTCGCCGACGGAGCCCGCGTCGACGTCCTTGTCGTCGGACTCGGCGCGACGGGCGCCGGAGCCGCACTCGACGCCGCCTCACGCGGGTTGAGCGTCGCCGCCATCGACGCCCATGACCTGGCGTTCGGGACCTCACGCTGGAGCTCGAAGCTCATCCACGGCGGACTGCGCTACCTCGCCACGGGCCAGCTCGACGTCGCCCACGAAAGCGCCGTCGAACGCGGCGTCCTCATGGAACGCACCGCCCCCCACCTGGTACGGGCCCAGCCCTTCGTCCTGCCGCTCACCCCACTGGTCTCCCGCGGCCAGGCTGCGCTTGCCTGGGCCGGCTTCAAGGCCGGCGACCTCCTGCGTGCCTCCGCCCGCACCTCACGCACCACCCTGCCCGCTCCCCGTACCCTCTCCACGGTGGAGACGCGGCACATGGTCCCGGCACTGCGGCCGACGGGCCTGCGCGGGGGACTGCTGTCCTGGGACGGCCAACTCACCGACGACGCACGCCTGGTGACCGCGATAGCCCGCACAGCGGCCGCGCACGGCGCCCGCACCCTCACCCGCACCCGCGCGCTCTCGCTCACCGGCTCCGGCGCCAGGGTCCGCGACGAACTCACCGGAGAGGAACTGGAGATCCGCGCCCGCACGGTCATCAACGCCACGGGGGTCTGGGCGGGCAGCCTCGTCGACGACGTACGGCTGCGCCCCTCTCGCGGCACGCATGTGGTCCTGCGCTCGGAGGAGATCGGCAGCCTCACCGCCGGTATGCACATCCCGATCCCGGGGGAGCCCAACAGGTTCGTGCTCGTGCTGCCACAGGGTGACGGCCGGGTCTACGTGGGGCTGACCGACGAGCCGATCGACGGCGCCATCCCGGACGTGCCGGAAGTGCCCGAGACGGACATCGGCTTCCTCCTCGACGTGTTGGGCTCGGCCCTCGACATATCCATCACCCGGGATTCGGTGGTGGGAGCATTCGCCGGGCTGCGTCCGCTCCTGGACACCACGACGTCGGACACGGGCCGCACCGCCGACATCTCCCGAAAGCACGCCGTTGTGACATCAACCCAGGGTGTGGTCACGGTCGTCGGCGGCAAGCTCACCACCTACCGGCGGATGGCCCAGGACGCCGTCGACGCCGCCGTCACCGGGAGCGGTCTGAGCGCCGACCGGTGCCGCACGACCTCGATCCCGCTTGTCGGCGCCGCCCGGCCCGGCACGCTCGCGACGCTTGCCGCACCCCGACGCCTGGTCCGCCGCTACGGATCGGAAGCCCCGGCGGTCCACGCACTCGGCCTCGCCGACCCGTCTCTGGCCCTGCCCGTGGTTCCCGGACACCCCGTCACCGGCGCCGAACTGGTGTGGGCGGTCCGCCACGAGGGAGCCCTCGACGAGTCCGACATTCTCGACCGGCGCACCCGTATCGGCCTCGTCCCGCACGACCGCCAAGCGGCGTGCGAAGCCGCCCGCAGCGCACTCGCCCGCTGAGCTCACACCGAGGCCGCGTCCGGCCGGGGTGGCCGGTCCTCCTCGTTGCCTTCGAGGCGTGACCGGGCAGGGGGCCTGGCCGTGAAGCTCCTTGCGGGTCACTGAGCGGGGGCCGATGTACGAAGTCGCCGCCGTGCGCCCCGCTCTCCCACTGCACCATGCCCGACGGCATGCCGAGCCGCGGTGCGCCCGAGACCCTCAACTCGGCCATGAAGCGCGGCAGCGGAGCGTCCAACGCGAGCTGTCCGTTCTCGAGCAGCACATGGGCGTGCCTGCCCTGTGGCGCGCCGGGGCGCGGCTCGGGGTCCTCGGGGGAAGTGGTCGCCCGACGACCGTCACCCTGTCGGCGTGCTCGGCGAGCACGTGTGCCGCCGGGATTCTCGCGAGGCTGCCCCCGATAACAACAGCGTGGCGTTCGCCCGCGCCCCGCCGCCAACTATCCCTCCGCTGTGCGTGGTCCCCTGGCCCGGTGCTCGGCCTCGACGCCCTGCAAGCTGCGGGAGCAGTGATGTGCCGCGCACCGGGACGGGGCGTGGTGTGGCGTGGCACGTCTTGGTGGTGGATTCGCCCGAATGGCGGATGCCAAAGGCCAGGAGCACAGTGGAGTGGGGGTTCGGGCGGTGAGGAGTCCCATGTCAGGGTCCACTCCGCCGATGAGAGGAACCGACTCTGTGCGGAGGATCTCCGATGGCCAGTATCGACCGCCCAGGCGCGACCACTCTGGAGGAGAGCGCCGACGGGGACAGCGTGCGCGGCACGACCACGATTGCCGATTCCGTGGTAGCCACTATTGCGGGAATCGCGGTTCGGGACACGTACGGCATTCATTCTGTAGGTGGAGGAGCTTCCAGAGCGATGGGTGCGGTCCGGGACAAAATGTCCCGGTCCTCCGACCCCGGTCGCGGTGTCAAGGCCGAGGTCGGGGAGAAGCAGACGGCCATCGACATCGGTATCGTCGTCGAGTACGGCGTTCCGATCATGGAGGCCGCCAAGAACATCCGCAGCAATGTGACGGACGCCGTTGAGACGATGACCGGCCTGGAAGTCGTCGAGATCAACATCAACGTGCTTGACGTCTACGTGCCCGGCTCCGACGACGATGACGACGAAGGAAGCAGCGGAGTCAAGGGCGCCAGAGTGCGATGACGCCTGACGGCCGCACGGTCGAATGCATGCAGTTGTCGCACGACAACCGTCAGGCTCAGGTCGGCGGTCAACCACCGTTCAATCGAGGCGAGTTGGCTGTCGCGCGAGGGGCTGTGTCCTGGCCGGCAGTTCGCGGTGCACAAGGCCGTCTTCACTCTGGAGACTCGGTCTAGTCCCCTGGCCGCCATCGGCACGCTTCTGGAGCAGTTGCGCGCCACAGAGCGGGCCGTGGGACGCCGGACGCTGTATCGAATGGGTCGGTGAACTCACCTGCACCATTGAGGAGTTGGCGGTCGTACTGGCCTCCTTGCCGGACGCACCGGCCCTTCCGGCGCCCCGGAGGGGAGTGTCCGTGCCTGCCTCCATGCCTGTGCCGCGCACTGGATCAGCCCACGGAAGAACCACACTTCCCCGTGCTTGTTGCGCTCGTACGCCGGCAGTCGCCAGGTGAACGCGACGATGAAGCGAAGGGGCACGCGCGGCAGGCGCGTTCGCTCCGGCTCGCGCCCCTATGTCACTGGTGGCACCCGCCTTGGGAGGGCCGGGGGCCGACCGCGCAGAGCGTGTCAAGAAACTTTGACACGGTGTCTGTGTTGCTTTACATTCACGGTATGCCATTCGAAGAGAAGAGCGCATGGGCCATGGGGGTGCTCGCGGTCAGTACGTACGTGGGCTACCTCGTCGTCATTCTTGGGCGAACGGGGGATACCCCTCTCGTCGAGGTGTCGTATGTGGCGACGTTGTTGTGGGCCTTGGGCATCTCGATCGCAGCGTCGATCGTGCTCCATATGCTCATGGCGATGTTCTCGCCGAAGGACACCCGCAAGAAGGATCAGCGCGACAGGGAGATCAATCGGTTCGGCGAACACATCGGGCAGTCATTCGTCGTCATCGGGGGAGTGGCAGCGCTCGGTATGTCGATGGCCGAGCTGGACTACTTCTGGATCGCCAACGCGGTCTACCTGGCGTTCGTACTGTCGGCGATCCTCGGTTCCACGGCCAAGATCGTCGCGTATCGCCGAGGCTTCCAGCCATGGTGAAGCCCACCAGGGTCACGAACGCGATCCGGGCCCTCCGGTTCGCGCACGGAGAGATGACGCAAGCGGATCTGGCAGAACGCATCGGTGTGTCACGCCAGACCGTCATTGCCATCGAGCAAGGCAGATATTCGCCTTCACTCGAACTGGCATTTCAGATCGCCAGGGTGTTCACCGTCCCGCTCGACACTGTGTTCCAGTACCCGGACAGCGAAGGAAAGACACCATGAAGGCAATAGTCCGGGAGACGTACCGGTCACCCGATGGCCTGGAACTCAAGGAGATCGACAAGCCGGTCGTCGGCGATGACGACGTGCTCGTACGCGTTCACGCCGCCGGCGTCGACCAGGGAGTCTGGCACCTCGTCACGGGCCTGCCGTACCTCCTTCGCATCGTAGGATTCGGGCTGCGCAGACCCAAAACCCGTGTTCCGGGTCTGGACGTCGCGGGGCGTGTCGAGGCAGTCGGTCGGAACGTGAGCCGGTTCCAGCCCGGTGACGAGGTGTTCGGCACCTGTGCGGGCTCCTACGCCGAGTACGCCTGCGCGCGCCAGGACAAGTTCGCGCCCAAGCCGGCGAACGTCACCTTCGAGCAGGCGGCGGCAGTCCCCTCCTCCGCGTTTGCCGCCCTCCAGGGTCTTCGCCGCAGTGCACAGGTCCAGGCGGGGCAGAAGGTGCTGGTCATCGGTGCGGGCGGAGGCGTCGGGACGTTCGCGGTGCAGCTGGCCAAGGAGTTCGGAGCGAATGTCACCGGTGTGTGCAGCACGAAGAAGACGGACCTGGTCCGCTCGATCGGCGCCGACGACGTCATCGACTACACACGCGAGGACTTCGCGGACGGGCCGCGGCGCTACGACCTGATCCTCGACACAGCGGGTGGTCGTTCGTTGGCACACCTGCGGCGTGCTCTCGATCCGCGGGGAAGTCTCGTCATCGTCGGATCCGAAGGGGGAGGACGGTGGCTCGAGGGCGTGGACCGCGCGCTCCGGGCAGCGGTGCTGTCACCGTTCGTGAGTCAGAAACTGCGGATGCTGGTGTCCACGGAGAAGCAGGAGGACCTCCAGTTGCTGGGGAAGCTGATCGAGGCAGGCAAACTCACTCCGATCGTCGACAGGACGTACTCGCTGAGTGAGGTTCCCCAGGCCATTCAGTACCTGAGGGCCGGCCATGCCTGCGGCAAGATCGTCATCACGGTGTGAGGTCTCCTGAGGTCCTGAACGGATCCGCGCCACCCGTCCGACGGCACCCGGGTGAGAGCCTCCGCCGGAGCGGGGTAGCCGTTCTCGGGGTACCTGTTCTGATGAGAGCTGGGAGGTGGGAGAAGTCGTGCATACCGAAATGTGGGTGGTGGTGGCAGTCGCCACGGTCCTGATCGCCACCACCGTCGTGCTGGCCGGCGTGCTCGTGGTCAGACTTGTGAAGGCACGGCGGCAGCTGCGGGATGCCGGAATTCCGATGGAGAACAAAGCGGTCTTCTGGGGTGCCATGATCTACCTGGTGAGTCCGGTCGACCTGCTGCCGGACCCGGTCCTCCTCGACGACATCGGCTTTCTGCTGCTCGCACTGCGCTCGCTCCAGGCTGCGGCGCAAAGCGCGGACGTGGCCCGCCGACGCTGATGCAGTATCGGCACAACAGGCCGACGTATCCCAGCCTTTCGAACTCCTGTCACATCGGGCCGGACAGTCCCTATCCTTGGCGGCCGGGCGCGCGTACTGAACAGCTTCTTCGTCGTACGCGGGGCACGGAGAGCCGGGATCGGATTGCGTGCTGTCCAGGAGGTGGTGGCCAAACATCCGGGTCCGTGGGAAGTCGCCTTCCAGGACGACAACGTCACCGCAGTGCGCTTCTGGCGCCGCGTCGCCACCAAGATTTGCCCCTGAGGCGTGGACCGAGGAACGCAGACCAGTACTGGGTCGGCCCAACCTGCCGCCCGATGTGTGGATCTCGTTCGACGTGCCTGCGCAGACACGCGGCCGGACCTGACGGACCGCAAGACATCGCCAGGGCCTTGCGGCACCGGCAGTAGAGAAAACAACCCCATGCCGGTGACGCGGCCGACACGCGTGCCGGTGCGCGGGGTCAGTGCACGGGGTGCACGGGGTGTGCCTCGTCCGCCTCCGGGCGATCGAACTGGGTGCGGTACAGCTCCTCGTATCGGCCTCCGGCGGCCAGGAGATCGGTGTGGGTTCCGCGTTCGATGACGCGGCCCTCCTCGACGACCAGGATCAGGTCGGCGGCCCGTATGGTCGAGAGCCGGTGGGCGATCACCACAGCGGTACGGCCCTCCAGAGCCTCCCCCAGGGCCTCCTGGACGGCCGCCTCGGAGGTGGAGTCGAGGTGGGCTGTCGCCTCGTCGAGGATGACGACCCGCTGGCGGGCCAGCAGTAGCCGGGCGATGGTCAGCCGCTGGCGCTCGCCGCCGGAGAGCCGGTAGCCGCGCTCGCCGACGACGGTGTCCAGGCCGTCGGGCAGTGAGGCCACCAGCCCGCTCAGGCGGGACCGGTGCAGGGCGTCCCAGATGTCGTCCTCGGTGGCGTCGGGCCGGGCGAGAAGCAGGTTGGCGCGCACGGACTCGTGGAAGAGATGGCCGTCCTGGGTGACCATGCCGATCGTCTCGCGGATCGAGTCCGAGGTCAGGTCGCGTACATCGATGCCGTTCAGCCGTACGGAACCGCTGTCGGCGTCGTACAGCCGCGGAACGAGCTGCGCGATCGTGGACTTGCCTGCTCCGGAGGAGCCGACCAGGGCGACCATCCGGCCGGGTTCGGCGCGGAAGGAGACATCGTTCAGGACTTCCGTGCCGCCGCGGGAGTCGAGGGTGGCGACCTCTTCGAGGGAGGCGAGGGAGACCTTGTCGGCGGAGGGATAGCCGAAGCGGACCCCGTCGAACTCCACGGACACCGGCCCGTCCGGCACCCGGCGGGCGTCCGGCTTCTCCGCGATCAGTGGCTTCAGGTCGAGGATCTCGAAGACCCGCTCGAAACTGACCAGGGCGCTCATTACCTCGACTCGGGCGCCGGCCAGTGCGGTCAGCGGGGCGTAGAGGCGGGTGAGGAGCAGGGCGAGGGCGACGACGGCTCCCGGGTCCAGGCTGCCGCGCAGTGCGTAGTAGCCGCCGAGTCCGTAGACCAGGGCGAGAGCCAGGGCGGACACCAGGGTGAGGGCCGTGATGAAGACGGACTGGGCCATGGCGGTACGGATACCGATGTCGCGAACCCGGCGGGCGCGCGCGGCGAATTCCGCGGACTCGTCGGCGGGCCGTCCGAAGAGTTTGACGAGAGTAGCCCCGGGGGCGGAGAAGCGTTCGGTCATCTGGGTGCCCATGGCGGCGTTGTGGTTGGCGGCCTCGCGCTGCATCTTGGCCATGCGGGAGCCCATACGGCGGGCGGGGACGACGAACACCGGCAGCAGGACCAGGGCGAGCAGGGTGATCTGCCAGGAGATGCTGAGCATGACGGCGAGCGTCAGCAGGAGGGTGACGAGGTTGGAGACGACGCCGGACAGGGTGTTGCTGAAGGCCCGTTGGGCCCCGATGACGTCGTTGTTGAGCCGGCTGACGAGTGCGCCGGTGCGGGTGCGGGTGAAGAAGGCGACCGGCATTCGCTGGACGTGGTCGAAGACCGCCGTGCGGAGATCGAGGATCAGCCCCTCGCCGAGGGTCGCCGACAGCCAGCGGGTGAGCAGGCCGAGCCCCGCCTCGACGACGGCGATGATGGCGATCAGCAGCGCGAGCCGGGTGACCGTGCCGGTTTCCTGGCCTTTGACGATCGCATCGACGACGCGGCCCGCGAGCACGGGTGTGGCCACCGCCAGCAGTGCCGTGATCACGCTGAGCAGTAGGAACTGGTACAGCTGCCGACGGTGCGGCCTGGCGAAGGAGGCGATTCGACGCAGGGTGGCCCGGGAGAAGGGCCTCCGGTCCTGTTGGGCGTTCATCGCGCTGTGCAGCGATGTCCACGCGGTGACTTCCATGTCCATGGGGTGCCTCCGGAATCTGGGTGGGCCGACGCGGTTCCCGTCGGCCGGTGTGGCCCGGGGCGCACCCAGAACGCTATGACCTCAACCAAGCTTCAGGTCAATTGATTCCTCTCGGTCCTCGCCGAGCCGTCAGATGTGGCGGGTGTTGGCGACCCGGGCGAGGACCAGGTTTTCAAGCAGGCTCAGCCAGGGTGAGGCCAGTGAGACAGTCCTGCCAGGCCTGTTCACTCAGCAGAGGGCGGAAGCGCGTGAACAGCACCAGGAGATCGGGCGCCCACTTCACGCGGAAGGCGGGGTCGATACGAACGATGTCCAGCTCATTCGCGACGGTGAGCTCGACGAAGTCCTGTCGCTGCTGAATACTCGGCGTGAAAGTGCGGCCGGTGAATCTGTCCCGGAAGGCGGCGCCGGTGTCCGCGAGCGTGGGGTACGACCGCTTCCGGTCGCAGCTTGCGTAGAGGTGGACGATGGACTCGGCCTCGGGGCCGATCACTGCCTCAATTTCGGGGCGACGATCGATCGGCATAAGCGCTGTGGCGAAGCCGTCGGTTCCGTAGAACGCGTGACACAGCCCGGCCAGTCGGAGCGCAGGGCGGGCTCTCCAGCGGTCGAGCTGTTGCTGCACCCGCTGAAGGTGGGCGAGTAGCGTGCCGCCGGGATGATCGAGATTCTCGGCTCCGCAGTCGCGCAGGAGATCGAGGGCGTGAGCGGTGCTTGCTGATGTGGGCACGCGGACGGACTCCTTTCAGTTGTTCGGCAGGGGTGTTACTTGTCCAGGAGGTCTATTGCAAGGCCATGACTCCGGCCGCGGTGAGGCCGACGGTGACGATGAGGGCGCGCAGCGCGGCCGGTGGCAGCTTGCGGCCCACACGTGCGCCCAGTACGCCGCCGAGGGCAGAGCCGACGGCGATCACTGCGGCGACGGTCCAGTCGACGTCGGCAACCGTGATGAAGACGACAGCCGCGATTCCGTTCACGATGGAGGCGAGAACGTTCTTCGCGGCGTTCAGCCGCTGCAGGTCTTCCCGAAGGAAGCTGCCGAAGAGTCCCATGAGAAGGACCCCTTGTGCCGCTCCGAAGTAGCCGCCGTAGATGCCTGTGCCCAGTACGCCGAACCACATGGGGGCGCCGCCGTCATCTCGCCTGTGGCTCCGGTGTTGCTGCAGCCATCGGCCGAGCCGGGGCTGCAGCAGGACCAGAACGCAGGCGGTCAGGATCAGTACGGGCACTATTGCTTTGAAGGTCTCGGCGGGCAGTCTCAGCAGGAGCAGCGCGCCGATGAGCCCACCGATGAGCGAGGCGATGCCGAACCGGATCAACCGGCCCAACTGGCCTTTGAGTTCTCTGCGGTAGCCGTATGCGGCGCTCAGTACGCCCGGCACCAGGCCGATGTTGTTGGACACATTGGCCAGCACCGGCGGATAGCCGAAGGCGATCAGGGTGGGGAAGGTGATGAGAGTCCCGGACCCGACCACCGCGTTGATCCCGCCGGCCGCGATGCCGGCGGCTCCGATGGCCACCAACTCGATTGCTTGCACAACTCACCTTCCGAAGACGCGCACAGGGGCGGGCAGTTCGGGTTACCGGACAGTCTTTGCTCCGAGCCGGTCGGGTCGGCACCTGTTCAGGGAATTTCGCGGCGGTCCGGACCGTCACGAATTCCCTGAACAGGTTGCCGCCCTGGGCCCAGAAGCGATCTTCGGTGACGGTGAAATCCCAAGTCAATCCTCGGGTTTTCTTGCAGACCCCCAAGGGATACCTTCACCCTCGTGACTCTTGACGATCTACGTGTCTTCATTGCGGTGTGCAGAGCAGGCAGCCTCAGCGCCGTGGCCCGCGACCTCTCATGCACGCAGTCCGCGGTGAGCCAGCACGTCAAACGGCTGGAACGGGAACTGGACGTCAGCCTGTTGGAGAGGCACCCACGTGGTGTAGTGCCCACCTCGGCGGGGCGCATCCTCCAGGCCGCGGCCGCCGACGGCATCGGGGGCATCGACCTCGCCCTGCGCCGACTCCAGGACCTGGTGCGCGGGGACGGCGGTTCGGTGCGGATCACCACGGGAGCGACGACCGTACGGCACTTCATGGCCGAGGCCATCGTCGACTTCCGCCGGCGTTACCCCCAGGTGAGCCTGGAGTTCGAGACGGAGAACTCCAGCCGCAGCTGCTTCGACGCGCTCGCCGCGCACGACCTGGACCTCGCCTGGATCACCATCGGGACCCCAGTCCGGGGCATCGAGCAGCGCCCCGTCGTCGAACTGCCCTGGGTGCTGGCTGTCAAAGCCGACGACCCGCTGGCGGCCAAGACCCACATGGACCCTGCGGACCTGGCGGACCTGCAGCTGATCCGCCTCCCCGAGAACTCGACATCCCGAGCTCATCTCGACGCGTACTTCGCCGAGTTGGGAGTCCGATGGACCGCCGACACCGGTGTCGCCGACTGGGACACCGCCATCCTCCTCGCGGAGCTCGGCCTCGGCCACGCCGTCGTACCCGCCCTGCCCGGCCGCCATGGCGCCGAACACAGCAGCGTCCGCCTGATCCCGCTTCCGGCATTGCCCGCCCTGTCCGCCGGTTGGGCGGTACGCCGGTGGGACGCCCTGAGCCCACTGGCCCGCGCCTTCGCCGATACCGTCGCCCAGAACTGCGCGGGGATGCCCGGGTGCTCGCTCACCGGACATGAGCCGCGATCGGTTGGCTGACGCCCGGCGGTCCGCCGAGGATGGCCGGGCCGGACGGCCCCATCCCGCCGGAGCGCGTCAGGATCGCTGGGGAGTTGTGCACGGCGGCTGGGGCCGCAGGTGTCAACGGAGCTCGGTTGGTCAGCGGGCCGACACCGCCCGAGCTCAGCGCCGCCCGCGCGGCAGCCGGCGTCGTGGGTGGTGGCGAACACATCGCCGCCCAGCAGCGTGCATCAGACGCTCGGCCGGGGGCACTCGGGGGCTCAGGAGGCGTACCGCGCGCCCACACCTGAGGGAGGCATCGTGACGTCGACTTACGCACACTGGCGGGCCCGTGCTTCGAGATCCATGACCGGCCACTCCGCGGAGCAGGAGACCCTGACCGTCGCAGGACGGGCGGGCTTTGTCGCCCGTGGCGTCGTGTATGTCCTCATCGGCGCGCTGGCCGTCAGGATCGCTCTGGGGAGCGGTGGCGAGGAAGCTGATCGCCAGGGCGCGCTTCGCCAGGTCGCGGAGCAGCCCTTCGGGAGGGTGATGCTCTGGGCGCTTGTCGTCGGCTTCGGCTGCATGGCGCTCTGGCGGGGCGCCCGCGCGGTGATGACCAGGGGGCCTCGGCGGAAGGCCGCCTCCCGGCTGTTGGACGGTGGCCGGGCTCTCTTCTACGCCGCCGTCTGCTGGGCAACTGCCGCGTTTGCCGCAGGGAGCGGCCAGGGCTCCAGCGGCGATGCGAAGTCTCAGGACTGGACGGCATCGGCGCTGGAACTGCCGTACGGAGGTGTGCTGGTGGGCGCCGCGGGCTGTCTCCTGATCGGCATCGGCACGGTGCTCGCCGTACGGGCGGCACTGCGGCGCTTCCTGCGGCAGTTGGATACCGCGGCCATGAGCCGCCGCACGCGGCAGGTCGTGACCGGCCTGGGTGTGGGCGGCGGCGTGGCGCGCGGCACCGTGTTCGCCGCAGCCGGGACCTTCATCCTGGTTGCGGCGGTCCGCTTCGACCCGCACGAGGCCAAGGGCATGGACGCGACGCTCCGCAGCTTCACGCACACCCCGATGGGCCCGTGGCTCCTGGTCGCCGTCGCGGTCGGACTGATTCTCTTCGGCGTCTTCTCCTTCGCCTCGGCGCGGTGGCGCCGCCTGTGACTGTTCATCGGCGGCGGCGGCGGTCGGGTCGAGCTGGCCGCGGTCTACGCCGTGGCGGGCGCAGGTGGGGTCGGCATGGTGGAGGTTGTGCCAGCTCTCCCCGAACGAGAGCAGCGCGAGCGGCCAGAGGTTGGTCGCGCGGTCAAGAAGAAGATCGGTGGGCCCGATCGGCCGTCCCCACAGCAGCCGGCCGCTAAGGAGGAGGGACAGGAAGGGGAACTTCGCGATGAGTGCGGTCACCGCCAACTGCCCGCGCTGGGCGGGCGAGCGCGGGGCACAGCCTCACCGCGCGGGAAAGGCGCCGTACCGTCGTATGCGTCCGGCGCCTGAACTGCTGCGTCGGGTCGTTCGGGTCGTTCGGGTCGTTCGGGTCGTTCGGGTCGTGATTCGGGGCGTGCGTCGGGCCGTGCTGTGGCTTTCGTACGGAGGGACATCCGGGACTCCTCGGCCGTGTGTGGTGTCGCGGAAGTGCAATCGCGGTGACGGGCGGAGCTCAAGGCAGGCGACAGCTTCCGTGACCGTGTCAGGTGCTCAGGCCGGTGAGCGGTTCGGTTCCGTCGATGAAGGCTCGGGCGACGTCGGACAGGCGCCGGTTGTGTGCGCGGGCGTAGCCGCGTAGTGCGGTGAAGGCCTGTTCCATGTCGATGCCCTGGCGTTCGGCGAGCTTGCCTTTGGCTTGTTCGATCAGGACGCGGCTGTTCAGCGCGGTCTGCAGCTGTTCGTTGAGGACGTTGCTGCGCTGGGTGGAGCGTTGTTGCAGGAGGCTGATGGTGGCGACGTCTGCCAGGGCCTGTGCGATGGGTGTGCCGACCGGGTCGAAGGAGCCGGGGTGGGTGCGGAAGAGGTTGAGGGCGCCGACGACTTCGTCCCGGAGACGCATCGGCAGGGCTTGGACCGCCGCGAACCCGCTGTGGTGGGCTTGCTCGACGAAGCGCGGCCAGCGGTCGGCCTCCCTGCTCAGGTCGGGGACTGTCACGGGTGCGCCGGTGCGGAAGCACTCCAGGCAGGGACCTTCGTCGTTCTGGAGCTGGAAGAGCTCGAGCAGGCGTACTTGTTCGCTGGAGGCGGCCATGACGCGGAGTTCGCCGTCCCGGTCCGCGAGCAGCACGCCGGCCGCGCTGGCGCCGAGCATGCCGACGCAGCGGTCGGTCAGCAGGCGCAGGAAGTCGATCAGGTCGAAGTCGGCGACCAGGTTGTCGGCCAGTTCGACGAATGTCTTGGCAAGGAGCTGATCATTCATCGTGTACACCCTCTGTCGAAGCTACTCCCGCCGGGGAGGGGCGGGAAGTGAGCACGTTCATTGGTCGGCTCCTGCATCAGGGATCCTCGTCGGTCTGATCCGTGTCCGCGTCCGTGGCTGTGTCCGGGGGGAATTGGAGTCGGCGGGCGACCACGTCGGCGGCTACCTCGGCGAGCCGGCGTCCGTGGGCGTAGGCGTGGGCGCGCAGCCGGATGAATGCCTCCTCGATGCCGACGTCGAGCTGCACCGTGAGCATGCCGGTGGCCTGGTCGATCTCGGCCCGGTACCTGCCCAGGTCTTCGTAAGGCCCGTCCGGCGGGATCCCGACGGGTGGCGTATTCGACTCTTCGATCTGCACATCGAGCAGGACCAGGGTCGCGGTGTCGGCGAAAGCCATGGCGTCGGCCAGCTCCTCCGCGGTCAGCTCGATGGGCAGGCTGGAGTAGAGGTCAAGAACTCCCGGACTGATCGCCCCGATCTGCAGAGGGAGCGCGAAGACCGCGCCCGCTCCGGCGTCCAGGGCCGCATCGGCGAACACGGGCCAGCGGCCCCGCACTTCACCGGCGCGCAGATCGGGTGTCAGAACGGCTGTGCCGAGGACGAAGGCGTCCACGCACGGCCCCTCACCGAGGGTGAATTGCAGTTCTTCCAGCTGCTCGCTGATGTCGTCGGTGCTGCACAAGGGGTGACTGGCTGTGGTCCGGGACATCGCGGACACCCCGGCCCCGCCGACCGGCAGGGCCGCCACGGCGGCGGTGCACACATCCACCACGCCGACCCGGGCACCACGCAGGGCCGCCTGCTCGGCCGCAAGCACGCGGATCCGTGCCGACCGGCTGCCGGTCATCGCTCCGGCCGCTGAGTCCGGGCATTGTGCGCGAGGCCGTCCGGAGTGGCCGCTGTTCGCTCCCCAAGGGCCAGGACCAGCGCCCGTGTCACTGCCGGGCCGGGCGGTCTGCGTACTTCTCCGATCTCTTGCCATCCCCAGGACTGGAAGGCGGCATACGTTGCGCGGTCTGCCTGATCCACCAGGGTCGCGCCGAGCGACGCCTGGTGGTCGGCGAGCAGTCGCTCCTGCAGTCGGCGGGCGAGGTCGCGGTCCTGCTCGTGCGGGTGGACCACGATCTCGGTGATGGCGAAGACATGCCCGGATGCGGTGAGCTGCTCGATGCTCTGCGGCAGTGTTCCGTCGAAGCCACGCCACCAGGAGCCGTCGCGCCGTACGGGGAATCCGAAGGCGCAACCGGCCAGTGTGGTGGTCTCCGCGATCAGCATGGCGAACCCCGGCCTCCGGACGTCATCTGTGAGGCGGCGCAGAAAGGCCTGGCGGTTGCGGTACTCCTCGCCGGCGGCTGTGTCGGTGGACTCGACGTACAGGTCTGCCAGGTCCTCCTTCAGGCCCTCGGCCTGCCAGCGGTTGAGCCGGCGCAGGCGAATCGCGCTCATGGCGGACGATGCGTGATCTTCCCGCTCCCGCGAGCCTCTTCGCGCAGGGCGGGCTGTCACAGCACACCGCCCGTGGCGGCAGTGATGGCCGGAGCAGGCCCATGGGGGGCCGAGTGGAGAGGAGCAGGCCGTTGGGCTGGAGTGATTGCGACGATGCCTTCCCGGCGAGGCGGTGGTCCTTGAAGGGCCGGAAGGCCGCGGAGCAGGAATCCGGAGCCGGTGAGTTCGACGAGCCGAGCCAGCGTCGGAGGCGGGTAGTGCAGTTGCAGAGCCCCTCCCGCCGTCGTGGTGTGCTGCGACGCCTCGAGGAAGGCGTTGAGGCCGCTGCAGTCGCAGAAGGAGACGGGGGTCAGGTCGATGTCGACGGTGCGGATGCCGTCGCGCAGGCAGCGCTTCAGCGTCTCGCGCACAAGCGGCGCAGTTTCCAGGTCGATCTCACCGGCCAGGGTGATCAGCGCCCGGCTCTCGCTGTCGTGCCGGTAGATGGTCAGTCGCGGTAGGGGCATGACGCCTCGGTTTCAGGGGGACCCGCCGGGCACAGTCAAGCGGCGGAGCCGGATTTCCGGCTCCTCCTGGTGCGCTCACGGTAGGGGCGTACTTTCGGCGGAGGCGGGCGAATGGCCGGTCCAACAGCCTGTGCACCAGGATCGGGAACGACCAGGGGATGCGCCGGGCGACCGGACTCAGGATCCGCTCCCCGCAGACATCTGTGCTGAGCAGCAACATGCCGCCGGGGTCTGGGACGTCTACACAGCAGAGTAGCCCTTGACCCGGGCCATGGACGGCTGGCAGCCAGCCATTCTCACTGACTGGGCGCTTCCCGACAGGCACCGGTGCCGCGTGTGCATATCTGCTGCACTGCACGGCACTTGGGCACAAGTCGCGAAGTGCGGCGCCGATGACCCGGGCGCGCGCGGCACGGCATCGCCCCGCTCAGCGCCGGCGTCCGCTTCGAGGGGGACCATCGGGGGCTTGGGGGCGACCGGTTTTGCGTCGTGACTCACTCCTACGACTCACTCCCCGCGCTCCCGCGACTCACTCCCGCGTTCTCACGACTCACTCCCGTGTGCGGACGCCACGGCCGGAGCCGCCACAGTCCGCTCGTCGCGCTGCGTGCTGCGGCGGTCCGCCCTGAATCCTTGCCCGGCGGCCGGGCACGGCCGGAGGCAAGGTCGCGATGCGATCGTCGTGGCGCGTAGTGAACAGCTGAATCGCCAGGACGCCCACGGCAATCATCGCCAGAAGCACGATCACCGTCGCGAAGATCTCCATGCCCCTCACATGCCTTTCGCCGGAGTCGCCACGTGGTCAATGACTGCCCCGGCGGGGGTACGAGAGGTCGGGCGGCGGGTGTCATGGCCGCCTTCGGAGTCCCAGACCGTCTCGCGGGTCGAGTCCCAGTCGGCCTCTGCCGCGATTCGGAAGAGCTCTGCCTCCTGTATCAGGCCGCTCGCCGTGAGACATTGCGATGGGTCAGTGGCCGCGGCCATCAGCCGGGCGGCTGTGGCCGGGCCCGTCTCCGGCGGGATCACCAGCAGGTCCCAGCGGCCGGTGGTGTAGGAGAGCAGCAGCAGCTTGTGCGGGTCCTGCTCGGCCTTGAACCAGCCCACATGCACCACATGCCCGGCGACGGGCACTTTCCGTGGGATGACCGGCCAGAACGTGGGGTTCACCGTGACGCGGGTGATCCGCCCCCACAGCGGGTCAAGTAGTGCGGTGAGCGAGGGGAGTTCCGCCGTCAAGTCGCGGGAGCGTGGCCACCACGCACCGTCGATCAGAGCAGGAGCGGCGCCGGCCGGCGCCAGTATGAGTCGGAGGGGCAGCGAAGAGGTCCGGTCTTCGACCGCCGGTTTGTCCAACATAGTTGCGGTCATGACGCGGACCCTGCCCCCGGCCGGTCGAAACCGGCCCGGTGTCGTGAATCGCCGAAAACGACACCAGCGTGAAAGCTGATGTACGAAGTGTCCTCGGTGAGTCCACGGTACTCCTGGCCGGAGCCCGACGGACCGTAGCTGGGATACGGGCTGAAAACCTCTCAGCCCGTCGCCGCCGTCAGCAGATGAGACGCCGCCCGGCGGGCCTTCGCGTCGACGGCATCGTGATTGCACCACTCGCGCATGTCGGCTGCCATGATCACGCTCTTCTAGGCCTCTTAGTGCAGGACCAGGTGGAGCAGTCCCGGGAAACCGGGCGGGCACTCGGTGCGCACCGGCCGGATTTCGGACAGTCCAGCATTCGCATGCGCCTCGGCAGTTTCAGCGGGCGATCGTCGGCGACCCGTAAGGGAAGCGACAATCATCAGCGAATGGAGGAGGAACTCCCGTGGAGAACGAGAACTGGCGTCATGAAGCGGCATGCCTCGACGAAGACCCCGACCTGTTCTTCCCCGTCGGCAACACCGGCCCGGCTCTGCTTCAGGTCGCCGAGGCCAAGTCCGTCTGCCGCCGGTGCCCGGTCCAGGAGTCTTGCCTGGAGTGGGCCATGGCGCACGGCCAGGACTCCGGTGTGTGGGGCGGACTCGGCGAGGACGAGCGCCGGGCGCTCAAGCGCCGGACGGCCCGGCGGCGGTCCCAGGCGCGGAGCGCCGGCTAGCCGTGGTGGCGGAGACGTCGGGAGCCGCGTGCACGCTCACGGCGACCTGGCAGTTGGCCTGTTTGCCCAAGGCTCCGCAGTACTTCGGGGCGACGCCGACCGGCATACTCGGCGATCCGCCGCGACGCCGACACGAAAGGGCGGGCGCGTTCGTTCGTTAGTGTGTCGCTGGCCGAGGCGTATCCGCAGGTCGCGGCGATGTGGTTGCAGGAGCGCAACGGCGGGCCGCACCTCGGGGGAACTGGCGGCAGGTGAATACGCGTGCTCCCCGGTATGAACCGAACCCAGCTACCGGCGGGTTGCTTGTTCCTTGGTCTCTGGGCTGGGACCTCGGCGCCTCTCCGGAGTGTCCGGGGCTTCGCGGTTTCTGCGACGTCTGCGTAGGAGCAGCAGCACCGTGGTGACGAGTGCGATGAGGACGAGGGCTGCCGCCGCTCCGATGGGGTACCAGAGCTTGTGCGACGTGGGCTTCTTCGGCATGGACAGCATCAGCGTGGCTGTGGCCGATCGCAGGGCCGGGCCGCTGCGCAGTTCGAGCTGGGCCTTCCAGGGGCCGTCGGGCAGACGCGGTTCGAGGGGAATGGTGATGGTGCCCGTCTGGTACCCGGCGAAGGTGGTGCCGGGAGGGATCCGGAAGGGGCCCGCGCTGACGCCGCCGGGGCCGCCTTTCAGGGTGAGCTGCCCGGACATCACGTCCATGGCGCGTCTGCCGAGGTTGCGTACGACGGCGGCGACGCTCGGACGGCCCTGCTTGTCCCGAGTTCCCGTGATCTTCTGGATGACGAAGTCGGCCAGCGGGTCACCGCCGGGCCCGACGTCCAGGTAGACGCGCACACCGACGCGGTGGATGCTGCCGACGTTGTGCCGCGCATCCGGCAGGGCCTGGCTCTCGGCCCACACGACCGCGTAGCGCTCTCCGGACTGTGCGGTGCGCGGCACAGTGAGCGCCATGTCCACCATGGATTTCGTGCGGGCCGCCAGATTCACGCTGCCGGGCTCGACCCGGATCCACCGGGCCAGTTCGTTGGGCGTACGCGCGGGGCCGAACAGGAATCTGCTGTCTTTGACGAGGGCCGAGGCGGCGTAGAGGTCGATACGAAGGGGGGACGCCGACTTGTTGGAGACCTCGATCCTGCGCTTGATCGTCATGCCCGGCTTGAGATGGTCCACGACATAGATGCGCGCGCGGGGGTCGTTGCGGCGGGCCACGGGTACGTCGACCAGCCGGACGCCGAACCGGCCCGGCCCGGAGTCGAGCGCGGGCTTAGCGGGGATGGCCACGGCGGGGGCGTCAGAGGGGGCACTCAGGAAGGCCGTCGCCGCGATGATCGCGGCGGCGGCCCGGGTGCGCACCCGGGCGCGTGGTTGGTTACGCCGCAGAATTGGTCACCACCCCATTTCCGTGATGTTTAGTGGCCGCCTGAGTTGACGAGCCCGAGGATCGAGCAAGGGACTCCGCGTCCTTGACGATGGCCAGGGATGATGCCAGAGCGTAGAAATCATCTGTGAGACCAGGAGGAACTATAGAGACGGAATTGCGTAGAAGTCTGGCATATTACGCTTGTGTCCCGCGTTGAATTAATAGAATTGTCGGGAAATTTAGGCATCCATGGGTCAGGCCACTGAATAGGTCACGGTCCCGCGGTAGAGATCGGCCACCGCGGACTCGGGCACGTGAACGGCCAGGGATGGATTCCACGAGACGAAGTTGTTTCCGGAGCCGTCAGGATGGCTGAAGGCGACGCGGGGATTGTCGAGGCTGCCTGGGGATCCTGGGAAGAAGGGGCCGTTGAAGGCGTGGATCGGTGGGCCGGAGGCGTACCGGACGCGTGAGCCGGAGATGGCGTCGTTCCCGTGGCCGCCAGGGGTGAACTCGCGGCGCAGCGAGACGATGGCGGTCCACTGGGCGTAGGGGGCGGAACGCTCGTCCGCGACCTCCACTTCACCAAGCCGGCCCCAGGCGGTGCCGCCGGGAACCGTGCGGGACAGGGTGGCCCTGGAGGGAACGGAGATGGTCAGCCCGTCGGTGGGTCTCACCTCGAAGACGACGTCTGTGTCGCCCCTGTCCCTGTACCCGCCGTCCTTGTACCCGTCGCTGTCGCTGTTGTCGTATCTGTCTCTGTCTCCGGATCCCTCGGCGTGGACCGGAGCGGCTGTGAGTGCCGCGCATCCCAAGGTGACCAGGACGACGGTGCGCCGGATCGGCGCCCCCATACCGACGATAAATGTCATGCAATGAGGGTGCGTCAGAGATTGTGGGTCTTCATCTTGTGATGCGCCGCTTGGGCGTCGCACAGGGCAAGGCCGCCGTCGCGGCATTCGCGGCGGCGGCCTTGCCGTACGCACCAACTCGTTAGGCCACGGAGTGGGTGATGGTGCCGGTGTAGGTGCCGGCGACGGCATCGGCGGGGACGGCGACGTCGAGGGTGGGGTTCCAGGTGACGCTGTTGTCGCCGGAGCCGCTGGTTTTGCTGTAGGCGGTGCGAGGGCCGGCGAGGGTTCCGGGGGTTCCGGGGGTGAAGGGTCCGTTGGTCTGGGCGACGGGGGCGCCGGGTGTGTACGTCACGGCGCCGCCGGAGATGGGGGAGCCTCCGGTAGTGGTGAAGTCCTGGCTGAGGCTGACGGTGGAGGTCCAGTTGGCGTCGGCGAGGGAGCGCTGGTCGTCGACGGTGACGTTGCCGAGCTGTCCGGTGGCGGTGCCGCCGGGGGCGACGCTGCTGAGGGTGGCGGTGTCGGGGACGGTGATTGTGAGGCCGTCGGTGGGGCTGACCTCGAACGTGACGACCGTGTCACCCTGGCTCGGGGAGGCGGCGGCTCCTCCGGGACTGAGTCCGACAGGCACCTGGGTGGGACTGGCGGTGTCCGTCGCAGTGTCGATCACCGACACGTTGTTGTCGGCGTGGTTGGGCACATAGACCTTCTGGTCGTTCCCCGTTGCCACGGCGTCCTGGGGGTCGTCGCCGATGTTGGTGGTGATGGTGGTGGCGACGGTGTCCGTGCTGGTGTCGATCACGGACACGCTGTTGGAACCGGGGTTGGCGACGTAGACCTTCGAACCGTTGGACAGGATGTCCAGACCGTTCGGCCCGGTGCCCACTGTGATGGGAGAGCCAGTCACGGTGTTGGTGGCGGTGTCGATCACCGAGACGGTGCCCGAGGTGGAGTTCGTGACGTACGCCTTGGCCCCGTTGGGCGCGAACACCACGTCGGAAGGGTTGGTGCCCACGGTGATGGTGGTGCTCACGGTGTCGGTGGCGGTGTCGATCACCGCCACGGTGTTGTTGCCGACGTTGACGACGTAGGCGGTGTCTCCGTCGGGGGAGATCGCCACAGCCAGCGGCTGTCCGGCGACACTGATCGTGCTGGACACGGTGTCGGTGGCGGTGTTGATCACCGAGACCTCGTTTGAACCGGTGTTGGTGACGTAGGCCTTCGTGCCATCAGGCGTGACGGCGATACCGCGGGGGTTAACGCCGACTCCGATGGTGGCGGTGACGGTCCTGTCGGCAGTGTCGATCACCGACACGTTGTTGCCGGCCCCATTGCTCACATACGCCTTGGTGCCGTTCGGGAGCATGGCGATCGCTGTGGGGCCGGCGCCCACAGTGATGGGAGTTCCGACGATGGTGTCGGTGGACGTATCGATCACCGAGACGTTGTTGTCGTCGTGGTTCGCCACGTAGAGGAAGTCCGAGGGCGCGGCGTTCGCCGGCGCGGCGGGGAGGGAGAACGAGGCGAGTGCCGTAAGGGCGATGGTGGCGGCCCGCTTGCGGGACCACCATGAGCTTTTTCCGGAATTACCAGTGCCGTGATTTCCAGAGGGGCGTCTGACCAGACGAGCCCGAAGACCAAACACGGGACCTCCACTTACTTAGTGATGACCCCGTTTCATGATGTGACGGGGTGTAGAGATCATCTGTGATGACTCGGGAGAACTATAAAGGACGCAAAATGGCGCAATTGTGCACATACTTGTCGCGTTGCGTTCGTGTCTCGATATCGAATCGATAATCAAAGAGAATTATCCGCTTAATTCGGTTCGGCGCATTCCCTCGAATCCCGGCCACTACGTCCGCTGTGCGCCCCCGCCTCGACTCAAGGCCGACTTCGCCCCAGCGGCTGGGTCAGGGGCCCGCGCGAGGCGAGCCGTCCAGAGTCTGCCGCTCGCAGCTGCCGGGGTGATCACGAAGAGGTTGTGGTCGCGCTTGCGGTAGGCGAACTGCAACCGGCCGTCGAAGGAGGCAAACACCGGAGCCTCGTAAGTCTTAGCGCCGGCGCTGGGATTGACAGCAAAAGGGGTTGGCTCAGGAGGTGCCGTTGAGGGAAGCGACCCGGATGATGTCCGTGACGTCGCGGTAGGCGCAGTGGAGCTTGGCCGTGGCGGGGGTTCCGTGGGTGGCGAGGGCTGGGGCACTGGCTGTGCGCCAGTTCCCGAGCGGGGTGCGGGTGCCCCGGGCGCTGCCGGTGAAGGTGGCGAGCCAGATATCCCCGGTCACGCCGGTGTGGGCGCAGTACGGCTTGTTCCCTCTGCCCACCGGCGGTCGAGGAGGACGTGGACGAGAACGAGGTGCACTGCCCGCGGTGCGGAACGGCCGACACCGTGGTCAAGCCGGGCAACGACGGCGTGAAGCACGGCCGGTGCCTGCGCTGCGAGAAGGACTGGCCACGCCCTGCCCGATCTGCGGCAGTTACCGCATCGACGGCTCCTACGGCGTCGCCTGCATCCGCTTCACGACCCTCCCCGACACCGTCACGTGCATGGACTCCAGGACCGGGATCCCGGCACGCGATCCCGGCCCTGAGGCACCGTCCGAGCGCTAGCTAGGTGGTGAGCAGGCGGTCGAAGAAGGACCGGTACTGCCGCAGGGCGATCCGTAGATCCTCGGTGGCGACCTCATTCCCCTGGTGCCATTGCCCTTCGAGCCTCTCTTTGTGGTCGGCGAAGGTCGAAGCGAGCAGCTGCATGACCTCGGCAACCAGCCCGTCTGCTGCCCGCACGGACTCCTGAGGGTCATCGACGAAGCCCTGCTGGATCTCGCTCCACCGCGAACGCAGCTCTTCCGCCTCCCGGGACCCGAGGAGTGGAACAGCTGCGTCCTCCTGCCCCGATCCGGCGGGCTCATGGGCGGGGGGCCGCCGGTCACCGGGCGCGTCTGTGATTCTGCTTCTCGGCTCCGCGCGGCCGGGATCGGAGTCTGGCGTCGGGTCGTCCAGGGGCGGTGGCTCCGCGGGCTCTGTCTGGGGCCGGGCTATGTCCTCAGTGGAAAGCCGCTCCTCGCCGGGTGCGACACGGTCGTCGCGCCCGAATCCGCCTTCTCCCTGCATATCGCTTCCACCTCCATGGACTGGTAAGTGAGGGGATGTTGTCCATGCTCGCCGGTCATCGGCGTCCTTCATCCGATGAAGTGGTGTCGTCCTTCAGTAGTTCCTCGAACAGTGCCCGGTAGTGGACCATTGCGCTCCGCAGTTCTTCTGTGGAGGTGTCTCTGCTGCCGGTGCGCAGGTTGATCTCGTGGGCCGCGCGGTAGTGCTCCAGCGTGCGGGCATGCTCGACAGACAGGTCGCGCGATTGCTGTTCGTACCCTTCGGTCGGGTAGCCGCGCTCGCTCATCAGGGTGGTGACAAGCCGGTCCGCCTCGCCCACGGCTTGGTCGGGGCTGTCCACGAAGTGCTCCTGCACGCTGGCCCAGTCCCGCGCGTACCGGTCCCGGACGGTCGACGGCAGCGCCCGGATTTCCAGATTCTCATGGCGCTTCTCTCGTGCGGTCAGATCACGCTCGGCCGCTCGACGGCTGTCCTTCGCTTCGACGGTGCGTTCATATTCCGGCCCGAAGCGCTCCTGAAGTCGTCGACGCTGGGCCATGCTCCGCACGGCCAGCGCCACCAGGACCACAACGATCACGGCAACCACGATGATGACGATCGTCCACGTCGTGTCCATCGCATCCTCCACTGGGCACCCGACAGCAGGTTCCGAGTCAGTGACCGAAGCGTCGCGGCCACCCCTCGGGGTGCGGTAGCTCGAACTTAACAATCGGAACTAATCATGACAATTGTAGAGTAATAGGCTGAATCGCTCCTCCGGATGGACTCGGCGCCGCACAGCCCGAGCTAGTTCCGGCGCGGAAGCAGCCGCCCGAGAAGGATTCACCGCCTCCATGTCTCCGTGACCGGCGATACTCCCGTCCGGCCCGACCGGGTGCGATCAACAAGGGTGACGGGTGGGTTGCTAGGGTCGCCTGCGCCGGTATGCCCATCACCCCGTCGGAGGTAGCACCACCTGTGTCCACAACTCCGCCCCTGCACGAGCCGATCGCGTTGGTTACGGACGCGCCCCGCAAACGCAACCGTCTGGTCCTGCCGGGGCTGGTTGTCGTCCTCGCGGGGTTGGTGGCGTTTTCCGTCTTCGGTCCGCACGACTCGAAGGACGACGCCGGGACACTGAAGGCGGGCGACTGCTTCCAGAACACCGGGACCACCGAGACTCCGGAGGTCAAGAAGCTCGGCTGCACGGATGCCCACGCCGACTACACCGTGCTCAAGACCGTCAAGGACGCGGTCTCCGGCACTCTCGCGTGCACGGACGTCGCCGGCGCGACAGGTTCCCTCACCCAGGTCGGCGCCGAGGCATTCGTGGTGTGTTTCAAGGAGAGCAAGTAGAACAACGCGTAGGAGTCAGGCCGTTCGATCCGCAACGCGTATCTGGGCGAGTGACGTCCACGTAATCCCGAAGCGGCCCGGCGGCCCGGCGGCCCGGCGGCCCGGCGGCCACAAGTCCGCCGGGCCGCCCCTGCTGTCAGCCCGCGGCGGCGGACTTCCGCCGGGGCCGGCGCGCTGCGGGGGGTTCGGCGTCCTTGCGGCCTTCCGCCCACAGGGAGCGCACATGGCCCAGGTGCCGGGTCATGCACGCCTCGGCGGCCTTTGCGTCACCGGCCAGCATCAGGTTGAGGAGCTCCAGGTGCTCCTCGGCGGACGGCAGCAGCTGGTCGCGCTCGTCCAGGGCCGTCAGTCCGTAGAGGCGGGAACGCTTGCGCAGATCGCCGACCGTCTCGACGAGACGCTCGTTGCCCGTGAGACCGAGCAGGCTGAGATGGAACTGGCGGTCGGCCTCCAGGTAGCCGATGAGGTCGTGCTCGCGGGCGGCGCGGACGATCTCATCGGCCACCGGCCGCAGCGCTTCCAGGTCCTTGCGGGAGGCGCTGCGGGTGATCCGGCCGACCATCGGCACCTCGATCAGGGTGCGGATCTCGGTGTACTGGTCGAGGTCGCGCTCATTGACCTCGGTGACCCGGAATCCCTTGTTCCGTAAAGGCTCGACGAGGCCTTCGCGGGCCAGGTCGAGCATCGCCTCGCGTACCGGGGTGGCGGAGACACCGAAGTCCTCCGCGAGCCCCGGCGCCGAGTAGACCTCGCCCGGGCGGAGTTCGCCGGAAATGAGCGCGGCTCGCAGGGCGTGGGCCACCTGGTCGCGCAGCCGTTCCCGGGCCGTGATGAGGTTGCGCTGCTTCAGGTGCCCCATGGTGTTCCTTCCGTACTGCCGCGGATCACCAGGGTACAATGTCACGTTGCTTTCGCAGGTGCGAGGGTGTGGACGCGAGGACGTAGGTGCGGCCGGGGAGTGGAACTCCAGGGTCGCGTGGTCCTGTTCGCGCGGTCCCACGGCCGGAGGACTGCGCACCGCGAACGGCACATGGAAGTCGACGCCGCCGGACGCGGCATTGATCCGGCACGGCGGCGATGGTCACAGCAGGAAGCCTCCGGGGAACGGGTCGTCCGGGTCGAGGAAGTACTGGGCGGTGCCGGTGATCCAGGCGCGGCCGGTGATCGTGGGCACCACGGCGGGCAGTCCGCCCACGGTGGTCTCCTCGATCAGTCGGCCGGTGAACTCGGTCCCGATGAAGGACTCGTTGACGAAGTCGCGGTGCAGCGGCAGCAGGCCGCGGGCGTGCAGCTGCGCCATCCGGGCGGAGGTGCCGGTCCCGCAGGGGGAACGGTCGAACCAGCCCGGGTGGATGGCCATGGCATGCCGGGACCGGTGCCCGTCCGAGCCGGGTGCGGCGAGATATACGTGCTTGACCCCCCCGATCTCCGGCTGCTCCGGGTGGACCGGCCGGTCGGCGCTGTTGATGGCCTCCATGATCGCCAGTCCGGCGGCCAGCAGATCGTCCTTGCGGGCCCGGTCGAAGGGAACTCCCAGCGCGTCGAGTTCGACGAAGGCGTAGAAGTTGCCGCCGAAGGCGAGGTCGTACGTCACTTTCCCGTACCCCGGCACATCCACCGCGCGGTCCAGGCCGACACAGAAGGCGGGCACATTGGTGAGGGTGACGGACTTTGCCGAGCCGTCCTCGACGTGTACGTCCACGGAGACCAGACCGGCCGGGGTGTCCAGGCGGACCCTGGTGACCGGCTCGGTCACGGGCACCATGCCGGTCTCCACCAGAACGGTGGCAACGCCGATGGTGCCGTGTCCGCACATCGGCAGCAGTCCGGAGACCTCGATATAGAGGACTCCGTAGTCGGCATCGGGACGCGTGGGCGGCTGAAGGATCGCCCCGCTCATCGAAGCGTGGCCGCGGGGCTCGTACATCAGAAGCGTGCGGATGTGGTCCAGGTGCTCGATGAAGTGGAGGCGCCGCTCGGCCATGGTGGCGCCGGGGATGACGCCGACGCCGCCTGTGATGACACGGGTCGGCATGCCCTCTGTGTGCGAGTCGACGGCATGGAAGACATTGCGAGTACGCATGTGTGGGCCCCTGTGGTCAGTGATGGCCGTCGGCGACGGCCTTCTCGGTGGCGGCGCGCACAGCGGCCTCGACGGCGCCGGTGAGCGGGAGGCGTGGCGGGCGGACCGGGCCGCCGCGGCGCCCGGCGATGTCCATGGACAACTTGATGGCCTGGACGAACTCGGCCTTGGAGTCCCAGCGCAGCAGTGAGTGCAGGTACTTGTAGAGGGGCAGCGCGGTGTCCAGGTCGCCTGCGACGGCGGCGTGGTAAAGCTCTGTGCAGGTGGTCGGGAAGGCGTTCGGGTAGCCGGCGATCCAGCCGACGGCTCCGGCGACGGCGAGCTCCAGCAGGACGTCGTCGGCGCCGACCAACAGGTCGAGGCCGGGGGAGAGTTCGGCGATCTGGTATGCGCGGCGGACATCGCCGCTGAACTCCTTCACGGCGACGATGCTGCCGTCGCTGTGCAGTCGGGCGAGCAGCTCGGGGGTGAGGTCGACCCTTGTGTCGTGGGGGTTGTTGTACGCGACGACCGGCAGCCCGCTCCGGGCGAACTCCGCGTAGTGGGCGAGTACGGCACGGTCGTCGGCGCGGTATGCGTTGGGCGGCAGCAGCAGGACCGAGCCGGCGCCGGCCTCGGCCGCCTGGTCGGCCCAGCGGCGGGCCTCGGCGCTGCCGTAGCCGGCGACACCGGGCATGACCCGGGCTCCGTCACCGGAGGCATCCACGGCGACGCGGACGACGCGGGCCCGCTCGTCGTCGGTGAGCGTCTGGTACTCGCCGAGGGATCCGTTGGGGACGACGCCGTCGCAGCCGCTCGCGATGAGCCATGCGACATGCTCGGCGTACGCGTCGAAGTCGACGGAGAGGTCGTCGCGCAGCGGGAGGGCGGTGGCGACCATGATGCCGCGCCACGGGTGGGCGCTGCTCCACGAGTGGGAGGTCATGAAGGATCCCCTTCGATGAGGTGTGACATTTTATTAACACTCCTACGGGGTGTGCAAGGGTTCGCAGAGTTGGTTCAGTTGGCGGGGTCGACCCCGGGCGGTACATCGAGCGGTACCGGAGGGGCGAGCGGCCGGCGTTCGGGGGACTCGGTTCCGCCTGCGGGGCAGGCCACGGCCTCGCCGCACATACGGCCCTGGCGCCGGCCCATGCCCGCGCGTCATGAGCTTGACGCTGCGCGTGCCGCGGTCCCGAGGTCGTCCACAGCCGCACGGATCCGGCCCGCGGCGACCTCCTCGCAGCGGCAGACGTCGGTGTCGTCGGTGAGCCAGCCGGCCCACCTCGGACCGGGAGCGTGGGCGGCGCCGACCGTGTCGGCGAAGACGCGCATCCCGGCCCGGCGGCGGCGCAGCGCCTCGGTGACGGCCGGTGTGCCGTACAGCTGTGCGGCGATCGCCCGGGCCGCCGGCTCTGTGGGGAAGGCACAGGCCACGCCGACCACCCCGGCCCCGATGACGACGTCCGGGGATTTTCCTGTGGACACACAGGGCCTGCCAAGGTGCTGCGAAGATCGGCCGGACGCCCGCCGTGGGACGGAGGTCAGCCCTCCAGAAGCGCGCCCATCCAGGACTCGATCCCCTCGGGTGTCCGCGGCAGCGCGCCGGACATCAGCCGTGCACCGTCCTCGGTGATCACCAGGTCGTCCTCGATCCGTACTCCGATGCCGCGCAGCTCCGCCGGCAGCGTCTCGTCGTCCGGCTGGAAGTACAGGCCCGGCTCCACGGTGAGCACATTGCCCTCCTCCAGTACACCGTCCAGATATGTGTCGACGCGGGCCTGCGCGCAGTCGTGGACGTCGAGTCCGAGCATGTGGCCGCTGCTGCAGAGGGTGTAGCGCCGGTGCAGATCGCCCTCCGGGCTCTTCAGAATTCCCCACTCGGCCAGTCCCTCGGCGATCACCCGCATGCCCGCCCGGTGGAAGTCCCGGAAGCTCGCTCCGGGCCTGAGTGCAGCCATTCCCGCTTCCTGGGCTGCCAGCACCAGCTCGTACACCTGCAGCTGGAGGAACGAGAAGCGCCCGGACAACGGAAGGGTGCGGGTGATGTCGGCGGTGTAGAGGGAGTCGGTCTCCACGCCCGCATCGAGCAGCAGTAGCTTCTGTGGGTCCAGCGCGCCGTCGTTGCGTATCCAGTGAAGTACGCAGGCGTGCGCGCCGGATGCCGCGATGGTGTCGTAACCCGTGCCGTTTCCCTCGGCGCGGGCGCGCAGTCCGAAGACCCCCTCGACCCAGCGCTCACCGCGCGGATGCGAGAGCGCACGCGGCAGTGCCCTGACAACGTCCTCGAAGCCGGACGCGGTGTGGTCGACTGCCAGCTGAAGCTGGTCCACTTCCCAGACATCCTTGATCAGCCGCAATTCGCTCAGCACGGAGGCGAGTTCGCCGTCGTGTGACGCGTCCCGGCCGGGAGGCAGCTTTCCGCACGCGTCCAGGTGCGCGCAGGGTATGCCGGTCATCCGCTCCACCTCGCCGAGGTCGGGGCGCCGGCCGACCCAGAACTCGCCGTAGCGGCGGTCCCGGTAGAACTCCTCGCTGTCGTCGCGCGGGGAGCGGGGCCGTATGTAGAGCACGGCGTCGTGGCCGTTCGGTCCCGACGGCTCCAGCACCAGCACATGCCCCGCCTGGTCCTCGCCGGTCAGTCCGGTCAGCCAGACATACGCGCTGTGCGGGCGGAACCGGTAGTCGCAGTCGTTGGAACGGACCCTGAGCTCACCCGCGGGGATCATCAGTCGTTCGCCGGGGAAGCGGGCGGAGAGCCGGGCGCGGCGGGAGGGGGTGAACCGGGCGGCGGGCAGAAGGAGCTCGCCGGGCAGCGGGCTGGCGGCCCAGTCGCGGGCCATGGCGGCCTGGAAATCGGCGGAGGGCGTCAGATCGTGACTTCCGGTGCGGAGCGCCTGTTCGGTCATCGGATTCGTCTCCCTGGGACAAGGTTCCGGCGAAGTGGAGTGTGCACAGGGGTTGTCAGTGCAATGTCACATTACTACGTTGCACATCGCATGGCAGCAGCTGGTATCTCTCGCTTCAACTGCCGCCTGTGACACGGCACTTCATCGCCAACCCCCCTCAGGAGACATCGGTGTCTCGAAACAGATACGCCCCCAGACCCCTGCTGGCCGCAGTGATAACGGCCGCAGCGCTGCTGGCCCCCCTCGCACCGCTCGGCCAGGCCTCGGCGGCGCCCGTCCAGCCGAAGCGGGCAGCCGCTCCCGCCGGGGCTGTCGAACGCCACAACCAGCAGGACGAGGTGGAACGCCTCGCCACGGCACCCACCTTCACGACCCGTACCGCACCCGCGCCGGGCGGGCTGCCGGAGGGCCGTGTCCCCGGCGCCCGTACGGCGGGCACGGCAAGGACGGCGGCCGGCACACTCGCAGTTCCCTGCACACTCGACGGCATCACCCGTCTGAGCCCGGAGCAGTTCGCGGACTTCCTCGCCGATCCGGCCGTCACCGCCGACGGCTGTCTGCGCAACCTCATCTGGACCTGGGACGCCCGCCTCGCCCCCGTCATGTCCGATGCCCACGTGCAGGCCGTCTCCCGACGGATATCCACGCTTTCCCCGGCCCATGACGGGAAGAACGGCAGTCATCTCCTGGAGATGTTCACCTACCTCCACGCCGTGGTCTACCACGACTTCTCACGCGGCGAGATCGACGTCACCGACGCCCCGACCACCGAGGCCATGCGCCGCGCCGTCAACGCCTTCGGGACAGCGGCCCGCTCCTTCACCGTGACACGCACCAATGCCGAGACCCTGCGCGAAGGTCTCTACGCGGGCAGCGGCCCGGGGCTGCGCCACTCCCAGATCGGCCTGATCCAGAAGGTGCTGGCCACCCTGGACCCGTACCACACCACCACCTACAAGGACCCGGCGTGGGGCGGCGCCGCGCTCGCCGGGCTCTCCGTCAACTACCTGGGCATCTACCCGGGCAACAACGACACCTCCTTCCGCACGCTGGTCACCCGGAACACGACCTACCGCAACGCCTTCAAGAAGTTCGCGGGATACACCCATCTCAAGGGCACGGCGAACGAGTGGGTGGTGCGGGACGCGCTCGGCGAGTACGGCCGCTTCGGCCAGATCGAGGCACTGAAGACCGAGACCGTCTCGGGCCTGGGCGCACTGCTGCCGGTCACCACGCGGAACTTCGGCGAAGGCAGCCAGCCCTGGGCCAAGGTGGCGGGCTGGCTCAACTTCTACGAGGCATGCAAGCCGTACGGGGTGTGCAAGGACGACATCGAGCGCCGCATCTTCCCGTACACCTACAGCTACGACAACGGCGCCATAAAGGTCCGCACCGGGCTGGCCCGGGCCACCGTCGATCAGCTCTACTACGCGAGCAAGCAGGTCAAGGCACAGTTCCACCGCGTCCTCGGCACCGACGCGCCGCTCGCCGGTGACACCAACACCTCGCTGAACATCGTGCTCTACGCCTCGCGCGCCGACTACGAGACGTACCACCCGCTGCTCACCGGGATGGGTACCAACAACGGCGGCATCTACATCGAGCGCGGCGCGACCTTCTACACCTACCAGCGGCGCGTACCGCAGGACTCCTCGCTCACCCTGGAGGAGCTCTTCCGTCACGAGTACACGCACTACCTCAACGGCCGCTGGGCGGTGCCCGGTTACTTCGGTGAGGGACCGTGGTACCAGGACGACCGCACGACCGCGATGGACGAAGGCACGGCCGAGTTCTTCGACGGCGGCACCCGCGACGACGGCATCGCCGTGCGCAAGTCACTGGTGCAGGGCGTCATCGAGGACACCGCGGGCGGCGGGCCGCGCATGACCGTGCAGCAGTTGCTGCACGCCACTTACGACGGGGACGGCTTCCGCTTCTACGACTACGCGGGCACCTTCTTCGAGTTCCTGTGGACCGAGCGGCCGTCGCTGATCCGCGAGATGTACGGGTACCTGCGCGCCGACGACCCTGCCGGCTTCGACGCCTGGCGGAACCGCCTGGGCGGGGACGCGGCGGTGCAGCGCGCGTACGACAGCTTCCTGGACGTACAGATCGCCCAGGTGGACAAGCTTTTCGTGCCGAACACCACGTTCAATCCGAACGACCGGCTGAGGGACTCCTCGGCGGAAGCCGTCCGCGCTTCCTTCGCGACCGCCACCCAGCTCAGTCCCACCTGCGCGACCGCACCGGATCCGACGACGCGCCGCTTCGTCTGCACCGGCCGGATCACCGCGACCCTCACCGACGCCTCGAGCCCCGACCGCATCTTCAAGGACATGTCCGAGACGGTCGACTACTTCATCCTGGATCGGACTCGCCCCGCGTCCACCAACCTGGCCGATATGAACTGCCACTTCGGCAAGGTCGACCTCTGGACGGACGGCCGCGCCGGCAGTGCCGACTACACCTGCGACGGCCCGCTGCGCAGCTGACGGAATGAGCCCCTGGGTCGTACGGCGCGTGGCACAAGCGCCGTACGACCCAGGAGGTCAACCGCCCAAGGCCGCAGAGACGAGGGAACGTGCCTCCTCCTGCACACGGGTCAGGTGTTCGGGTCCGAGGAAGGACTCGGCGTACACCTTGTAGACGTCCTCCGTGCCCGAAGGGCGTGCGGCGAACCAGGCGTTGTCCGTCGTGACTTTGAGACCTCCGATGGGAGCCCCATTCCCCGGAGCGTGCGTGAGCACCGAGGTGATCGGCTCCCCGGCCAGGGAGTCGGCTGTCACCTGGTCGGCGGAGAGGCGGCTCAGCACAGCCTTCTCCTCCCGGGTTGCGGGGGCATCGACGCGGGCGTAGGCAGGCTCGCCGAACCGGGCCGTGAGCGACGCGTAGTGCTCGCTCGGTGTCTGCCCCGTCACCGCCAGAATCTCGGACGCGAGCAGCGCCAGAAGGATGCCGTCCTTGTCGGTGGTCCATACCGAGCCGTCGCGGCGCAGGAAGGAGGCACCGGCGGACTCCTCACCGCCGAAGCCCAGGGTGCCCTCGGCCAGCCCGTCCACGAACCACTTGAACCCCACGGGTACTTCGACCAGCTCGCGGCCGAGGTCGGCGGCCACCCGGTCGATCATGCCGGACGACACCAGCGTCTTGCCGACGCCGGCACCGGCCGGCCACTGCTCGCGGTGGCTGAAGAGATAGTTGATCGCGATGGCGAGGTAGTGATTGGGATTCATGAGTCCGCCGTCCGGCGTGACGATGCCGTGCCGATCGGCGTCCGCGTCGTTGCCGGTGGTGATCTGGAAGCGGTCGCGGCCCTCGATCAGTGACGCCATCGCGTACGGGGAGGAGCAGTCCATCCGGATCTTGCCGTCCCAGTCGAGGGTCATGAACCGCCACGTCGGATCGGTGTGCGGGTTGAGCACCGTCAGGTCGAGACGGTGCTCCTCGGCGATGCGGCCCCAGTACGCGACCGACGCGCCTCCCAGGGGGTCGGCACCGATCCGCACGCCCGCGGCGCGCACGGCGTCCAGATCGAGTACCGACGGCAGGTCCCGCACGTAGGAGCCGAGAAAGTCGTACCGCCCGGTGGTCGACGCGGCCAGCGCGCGGGCGTAGGGCAGCCTGCGCACATCCTTCAGATCTCCCTCAATGATCTGGTTGGCGCGCTCCTGGATCCAACCGGTTGCCTCGGAGCCGGCCGGACCTCCGCTCGGCGGGTTGTATTTGAACCCGCCGTCCGCCGGCGGGTTGTGCGAGGGGGTGACGACCACACCGTCGGCCGGCCCGGAGGCACGCCCGCGGTTGTGGGTGAGGATCGCGTGCGACACCGCCGGAGTGGGGGTGTAACCGTCTTCGGTATCGATCAGTACGGTCACTCCATTGGCCGCGAAGACCTCGATGGCGGTCACGAGGGCCGGTTCCGACAGCGCATGGCTGTCCGCGCCGAGGAACAGAGGTCCGTCGGTGCCCTGACGGGCCCGGTACTCGACGATCGCCTGGCTCGTCGCGGCGATGTGATCCTCGTTGAAAGCAGTGGCGAGGGAAGACCCGCGGTGCCCCGACGTGCCGAAGGCGACGCGCTGGGAGGGGTCGGCGGGATCGGGGTGCAATGCGTAATAGGCGGTCACCAGCCGGGCGACATCGACGAGATCCTCAGGCCGCGCCGGCTGTCCCGCGCGTTCGTTCAGCATCAGTCCACTCCTCCTCCGCGACCGGTGTCTCGGCCCCAGACAATGATCGCGCCTCAATGGCGTTTCATGCGACCGCGCCTCGGACGGATAGGACAGTGGGGAATTCGCCGCGCGAGGGGCTCTTACGCCCCGACAGAGCTCACGCCCAGTACCGGGGCCGCGGGGCGGCGGGACTGCACGACACGGAACCGGCCGGTGACGAAGGAGGGGTCCGCGAGGGAGGTGTGAGCACCCGCGGGCGCGCCCGCCTCGCAGAAGTCGCCGTACACCGCCGACTGGTCCATGAAGACATTACCGGCGAGGTTCTCCGACAGATGTACTCCGGCGTCGAGCGATGCCGCCTCGGCGGCCCCCAGGACCAGCGGGTCCGTCGAGTGGACCGAGGCGTACTGGCCGCCGTGTCCGCGCGCGGTGCGGCGGAAGATGTCCAGGCTCTGCGAGGTCGATCTGGTGGCGATCACGAAGGAGACGGGCCCGGCCCATTCGCGTGAGTACACCTGATCGTCGTGTGCCTCCAGCCGGACGATCAGCGGGGTACGGATGTCCGCCGCCGGATGGTCGGGGTGTGCGACCGGCAGGGATGCGTGCACCACCACCCCGCATTCGGCCGCATGCGCGAGGGAGCTGCGGATACGGTCGCTGCCGATTGCCCCGAGAATCCCTGCCGCACGCCTCGGATCCGCCAGGAGCCGTTTCACGGCGCGGCTCAGATCGACGCTGAACCGCCCTATGGGCTTGTGGCCTTCGTCGGTGGTGATCCCGCCGGAAGGCACCAGGATGTTCTGCGGCGCGGTGCAGCTCTGGCCGCTGCACAGCGACAGGGACAGCGCGAGCTCGCGCAGCATTCTGCGGTAGTCGTCGGTGGAGTCCACCAGCACCGTGTTGGCCCCGACCGGTGTGGCGTATACGCCGGCTTGACGGGCGTTGCGCCGCAGCCAGTCGCCGAACCGGGCCGAGCCGGTGAAGTCGATCAGTCGGATCGCGGGGTCGGTCGCGAGCCGGGACGCAAGTTTCTCACCGGGCTTTTCCGCCATCAGTGTCACCACGTTGGGATCGTGCCCCGCCTTCGCCAGTACGTCCCTGGCGACCTGTACGGTCAGCGCGAGCGGCAGGACCGCGCGCGGGTGGGGCTTGACGATCACCGGATTCCCGGTCACCAGGCTTGCGAAGAGGCCCGGATAGCCGTTCCAGGTGGGGAAGTCCGGGCAGCCGATGAGCAACGAGACGCCGCGCGGGACGACAGTGCACGTGCCGTCCATCTGCACGGGGCCGCCCAACTTGCCGGGATGCTCCCAGGACAGGGCGGCGGGTCTGCGCACTGACTCGGTCAGCGCATGTGCCACCGCCTCGAGTCCCCGGTCCTGCGCGTGCGGACCGCCCGACCGGTGGGCCGTGGTGTATGCCTGCCCAGTGGTGTGATGCAGCGCGTGCGCGATCTCATGGCTACGGTCATGGAGTCGGCAGAGCATCTCCACCGCGAGCCCGGCCCGGCGCCGCGGTCCCGCGGCACGCCAGCCAGCCGTCGCCCGCACCGCCGCCTCCACCAACTCACTGGGTTCGGAACGGAGATAGCGCACGCCCAGGCTGAAGCCGTACGGAGACGACTCGGTCCCCACCCGTTCACGGGCACCGGGCTGCCCCAGGCTGAAGTCCTTCCCGAGCATCGACCGGAACACCGCTCCCGCACTGTGCGCCGCCCCTCTGCGACGGTCGACAGCACCGGCCGGCCCCTCGGTGAACGGAGCGAAACTCGCACCGCTCACGGCAGCCTGCACCGCCTGCTCCAGCAGGCTGCCCGCGTTGAAGGAGCCGGTACGCATCAGAGGTCAGCCTTTCCGGGGATCCGTCTGCTCCGCCGCCGCACGGGACGCCCGCTCGCGCCAGCGCATGTACTCCGCTTCCGCGTCGCCCGTGTACGACCACGGCGCCCGGGTGGCCCGTCCCTTGAGCAGATCGAAGACCGTCGCGGCCTCGACGAGAAGTCCGGCATGCGCGAGACCATGAGCGAGATGGTTGAGATCGGCGACGTCCTGCGCCCCCTCAATGGGGGATCGGACCGCTATCCAGCGTTCCATGGTCTCCAGGAGGTCCCAGCGCTCCCCGGCCCAGTAGCCGACCATCGTGTGTGGCCTGGCCCCTTCGGTCTCGGTGCGGTGCCGGAACTCCTCCGCGCGAGCGATCTGCGGCATGACCAGCAACGGGGAGCCGGCCGGTGCGTAGACCGCGCAGTCACGGGCGAAGGCGTAGGCCTGGCCGTGCGTGCCGTGCCAGCGCGCCGACATGTAGCGCAGAGCCTGATGGTGCGCCTCGCGGTGGTACCGGTCGCGGGCCAGGAGTTCCGGCCACCACCGGTTCATCGAATGGGTCCCGCTGCCGTACAGCCTGCCCAGCGTGATCAGCGATACCCAGGGATGGGGGTCCTCAGGGAAGGCCTCGGAGGCGTTGAGACAGATGTGGGCCGTGCGGTCCAGGCTGTCGGAGCCGGGCAGGGCTCCCGTACGGGCGGCCGCGAAAAGCCGCATCACCTCGGTGTCCGCCCGCAGTACGACGGCGTCCGCGCTGTTCGGCTGGGCGGTCTGCCAGGCTTCCACGATCCGCTTGTCGGCGGCGGTGTGGGCGAGCAGCCGGATGCGGTGGCTGCGGCGGTCCCAGTCCTTGTGGGGGCCGGTGGCCAGCAGATCGTGTGCGCCTTCCCAGCGGCCCATGACCATGTCCTCGCATGCGGCGGACAGCGCTTTGTCGCCGAAGGTCTGGTCGTAGTGAGGTGCCGCGGAGCGTCTTCGGTTCCAGGCCGGGGCCATGGCAGGCGTCCTTTGAATGAGAAGGCGGAACTGGAGTCAGAAGTCGGTGAGGAGCTCGTCCTGGTTCCTGGTCAGGTTGACGGCGTGCGTCTCGTCGGAGTCAGCGCCGCCGAAGGAATCGTCCATGGCGCGCGCCCGGTCGGCGTCGAGGCGCCCGGGCTCGAAGTACGGCCGCTGCCGGAGCCATGCGGTGAGCATCGGCGCGAGTCCCAGGGCGAGCGTGCCGAACCCGATGATCAGCGCCGACGTGCTCAGGGAGGCAACGGACTCGATCATGATCCACAGCATGAACAACGCGCCGGCCAGCGGCCAGAGTCCCATGAGGAGGAAGTTGGACGCGGAGGTGCGCAGCAGTTTGCGGTGGACGACGACGGCGCTCAGTCCGGCGAGGCTGTAGTAGAAGGTGACCTGCAGACCCACGCCACTGACCGCGTCCGAGAGCAGCGACTCGCCGGGCTCCAGTCGGGCGGCCTCGACGATGGCGAGCGTGCTTGCGGCCACTGCAATGGTGGCGGTGGCCACCCACGGCGTATGCCGCTTGGCGTGGATACGGCCCAGGACGGGGAGAAGCGTCCTGTCCCGGCCCATGGCGAACAGGGTGCGGCTGGCCTGGATGAGGGCGGTCTCCAGCATGGCGACCGTCGACAGCAGCAGCGCGAGCACCAGCAGCGTGCCGCCCACACCCGGCCAGACCTGCTGACCGAGCGCGATCAGAATGCCTTCCGGGGCGCTCGACACGGCGGTCGGCGTCATGAGGACATTGACCGCGACGGCTATCAGCGCGAACAGCAGGAACGCCAGGACCACACCGATGACCCCGCCGAACCCCGAACCACGCGAGCCGCGCCGGGTCTCCTCACCCAGATTGCTGGTCACGTCCCACCCCCAGTACGCGAAGGTGGCGATCAGCGCGCCCGTCACGAAGGATTCCTGTCCCTCGAAGTGACTGAAGCCGAACCAGGAGGGGGAGAACTCCGTCCCGCTCCCGTCGGACAGCAGCGCAGCCACCGCGAAGCCGATCAGCAGGAACAGCTGTACGGCGGTGATGACGGCCAGCGCGCGGGCTCCGATCCGGGCTCCGTACGCCACCACCCCTGCCATCAGGAGGAACCAGCCGGAGCCGACGACCGCGGCCAGCACTGGGTCACCGACCAGGCTCGGCGCGACGAGTGAGAGCGTCGCATTGCCGGCGGGCACGGTGCTGGACGCCATGAAGACGGTGCAGGCGACCACGAGCGACCAGCCGCACAGGAACCCGAGGAAGGGGTGCAACGACCGGGCGACCCAGCTGTATGCGGCCCCCGCGTTGGGGTCCACGCGGCCGAGTTGCCGGTAGGCCAGGGCGATGCCGATCACCGGTATCGCGCAGTAGAGCAGAGCGGCGGGGCTTGCCACACCGACGGCGGCGATCAGCGCGGGAATCGTTCCGGCGACCGTGTATGCCGGACCACAGCCCGCGACGGCCATGACCACCATGTCGTACGTGCTGAGGGCATCCGCCCGCAGACCGCCACCGATGCCGGATCTCATGCTCAACGGACGTGCCTTTCAAGTGAAACCACAACGGCGCATCCGGCGGTGCTCCCCCCATGGGACAGCAGGCCCGCCAGGGGCTGACGAAGAGGTCAGGGTGTGTCGTTTCAGCGACCCATGGGTCCACGGGCAGCCAGATATGCGGCTGACCGGCGTGGACTCGGCAGATCCTGCCGAAATGAATGTGAATTTGCAAGAGTTCGAGCAGCGGAATATTCACATTCATGCGACGCGGCCGCACGCGAGTCCTGCGAGCACGCCATCCGGCCGGAGCCGGGCCCGCCCTCTACCGCCTGGGCCGCTCTGCCGGCCCCGCCGTCCTCCGGCCGATTGGTACCGCGCGGGCGCGACAGGAAGCGACCGGTCCTAACGGTCATAATGAAGGAGTGCGAGACGGTGGCTGCCCCCTGTCGCCACCTGCCCCGCGGCACCCTGCTCGCGCGACGCCTCGAGGTAAGGCGGTGACGCGTACGTGTCTGCGCCCCGCCATGACGATGCTCCGTCCCCAAGGCGGTACGGAGAAACGGTATTCAGGCCCGAGCAGAGCGGCGAGGCCGAGCGTATCGACCTTGGCGGGCTCACCTATGACGCCACCACCCTGGCCCGGCTGAGAGAGCTGGGAGCCGGCCCGGGCTGGCACTGCCTGGACGTGGGGGCGGGCACCGGCACCGTCGCAAGGCAGCTGCTGCGCCGGGCCGGGGTCGCCTCCGTGCTCGCGGTCGACCGCGACGTACGTTTCCTCACGGCGTCGCCCACTGACGGGCTCCGGGTACTGGAGGCAGACATCAGCGCGCCGGACTTCGACCCGGGCCGGTTCCGCCTGGTCCACGCGCGGTTCGTCCTCATGCATCTGCCCTCCTACCGGCGCATGATCACCAAGCTCTGCGAGCTGGTGGCCCCGGGTGGTGTGCTGGTTCTCGGCGACGCCGTCGACCTGACGACGGCAGGCGCCCCCAGCACCCCGTACGCCGAGGTCATGCGAGCGATGTGGGAAGGCCTGCGAAACACCATCGGCACCGACGTCACCTGGGTGCCGCAGTACCCACGACTGCTGCGCGACGCGGGTCTCACCTCCGTCGCGGCCGAGATCCATGTACCTCCCCTGCTGCCCGGCAGCCCCATCAGCCGCTTCTGGGCGCAGACTTGGGACCGGGCCAGGACAAGCATCGTGGACACCGGGCTGGTCGACGAAGCGACGATCGACGCGGCCGTCCGCTCGCTCGACTCGTCCGAATGCGCCGCACTCTCACCCGGACTGATCACCGCTTGGGGATGGAAGCCCGAGGAGGCTCTTCCATGACGACCGACTCCGTCCGCTCGCAGCTGGAGCGCGTGTGGGAGCTCCACACCAGCAGCGAGTTCGCCACCCTCGACGTCGACGCGACGATGGAGACCATGACGGACGCACCAGCGGTGCTCCATGTGCCCACTGCCATGGGCGCTCGCGGCAGGGGGCCCGTGCGTGACTTCTACCGACGCTGGTTCATCGGCCGCAATCCACGGGACTTCACGATTGCGACCCTGACCCGGACCGTCGGCGACGACCGCATTGCCGACGAGATGCTGGTCTCGTTCACCCATGACATTGAAGTCCCCTGGATCCTCCCCGGTGTGGCCCCGACGGGGAGGGCTATAAGCATCGCGGTCATCGCGGTCGTGTCGTTCGACGGCATCCTGATCGCGAGCGAGCACATCTACTGGGACCAGGCATCGGTCCTGGGGCAGGCAGGTCTCATCGAGCCCTCCACCATGGCGCGGTTGCCGGTGGCGATCGACCAGCGCGCCACGCTGACCGACGGCCCTCTCAACGAGCTGGCGAGCACCGGCCGGCGTTCCCTGTCGGGGTGACATCGGTCGGGCCCGACGCGCGGATCGACACCGTCATTCCAGCATGCCTGATACGCAGGATCCTTGACCGTAGGTCGGCCCTCCATGATGCTGTTGTTGCGGCACATGAGGTGCGTGCCGTAATAAGCAACGCGTGCCCCGTGGATTCGTATCAGCTGAGGAGTGGCCATGACTCACCAGGTCCGTGCTGTTGTCGCGCGGGGGAAGGGCGCCCCCGTCAGCCTGGAAACGATCATCGTGCCTGACCCCGGCCCGGGTGAGGTGCTGGTGAAAGTCGAGGCCTGCGGGGTCTGTCACACCGATCTGCACTACCGCGAGGGCGGCATCAACGACGACTTCCCCTTCCTGCTCGGCCATGAGGCGGCGGGCCGGGTCGAGGCGGTCGGCGAGGGCGTCACCGAGGTCGAACCCGGCGACTTCGTCATCCTGAACTGGCGTGCGGTCTGCGGACAGTGCCGGGCCTGTCTGCGGGGGCGGCCCTGGTACTGCTTCAACACCCACAACGCCAAGCAGAAGATGACCCTCGCCGACGGTACCGAGCTGTCCCCGGCCCTGGGCATCGGCGCCTTCGCCGAGAAGACGCTGGTGGCGGCCGGGCAGTGCACAAAGGTCGACGAGAGGGCGTCGGCCGCGGTCGCCGGGCTCCTCGGCTGCGGTGTGATGGCGGGCATCGGCGCCGCGATCAACACCGGCGCCGTCGGACGCGGCGATTCCGTCGCCGTCATCGGCTGCGGCGGCGTGGGCGACGCGGCGATCGCCGGGGCCCGGCTCGCGGGCGCGGCCAAGATCATCGCGGTGGACATCGACGAGCGGAAACTGGCCACCGCGAAGAAGATCGGCGCCACACACACCGTCAACTCCAAGGAGACCGATCCGGTGGAGGCGGTCCGCGAACTGACCGGCGGCTTCGGCGCGGACGTCGTCATCGAGGCCGTCGGCCGTCCGGAGACGTACGAACAGGCCTTCTACGCCCGCGACCTGGCCGGAACCGTCGTCCTGGTGGGGGTGCCGACCCCGCAGATGAAACTGGAGCTGCCGCTGCTGGACGTCTTCGGACGCGGCGGAGCGCTCAAGTCGTCCTGGTACGGGGACTGCCTCCCGAGCCGTGACTTCCCGATGCTGATCGACCTCCATCTGCAGGGGCGCCTGGATCTGGAGGCGTTTGTGACCGAGACCATCGCGCTGGACGATGTCGAGAAGGCCTTCGAGCGGATGCACCACGGCGACGTGCTGCGCTCGGTGGTGGTCCTGTGATGTCCGCGCGCATCGAACGACTGGTCACGTCCGGAACGTTCTCCCTCGACGGCGGCACCTGGGACGTGGACAACAACGTGTGGCTGGTCGGCGACGACAGCGAGGCGATCGTCATCGACGCCGCGCACGACGCCGACGCCATCGTGGCCGAGCTCGGGGGCCGGGCGCTTCGCGCGATCGTCTGCACGCACGCCCACAACGACCACATCGACGCCGCCCCGGCGCTCGCCGACCGGACCGGCGCTCCGATCCTGCTGCACCCGGACGACCTGCCGCTGTGGAAGCAGACCCACCCCGAGCGGCTGCCCGACGGTGAACTGGCCCACGGCCAGATCATCACGGTTGCGGGTGTCGATCTGACGGTGCTGCACACTCCCGGCCACGCCCCCGGAGCGGTCTGCCTGTACGCGCCCGCTCTGAACGCCCTTTTCAGCGGTGACACGCTCTTCGCGGGCGGGCCGGGGGCGACGGGACGGTCGTACAGCCACTTCGGCACCATCATCGAGTCGATCCGGGACCGGCTGCTGGCACTGCCGGACGACACCGTCGTGCACACCGGCCACGGGGATACGACCACCATCTCCGCCGAGGCCCCGCATCTGCAGGAGTGGATCGACCGCGGGTTCTGATTGCGGGTTCTGACCGCCTCGCGTCGGCCTCGCGTCGGCATTCCATCGGGTCAGCACTCGATGACGTTGACCGCGAGGCCTCCGCGGGAGGTCTCCTTGTACTTCACCTTCACGCGTTCGGCTGACTTGATCAGGCCTATGATCTGTGGGTTTACGGTCAGCGACGTGATCCAGGGGGTCGCCAGGGACTTCTCAGAGACTTTCCGCTGTTGATCTTGCGTAAGCCAGGCGTCCATGGCCGCGAGCCCGTGCTTGCCTGCCCCGGGCATGAAGTAAGCGTAGTGGTCGAGAGTGATCTTCGGTGAGGAGTGGCCAAGCCACTCCGAGAGGCTCACGATGGACTCGCCGGCCTCCAGCTGCACGCTCGCATACGTGTGCCGGAGGACGTGGAACATGTCCTCACGCGACAGCTCAAAGATGGGGTTCCTGCGGGTGCGGCCGCCGTAGTGCTGGACCTTCTCGCCCACCGCCTTGAGGACGCCGGCAGCTACCAGCGCCGGCTTCCAACTCCGCTCGTTCCATGTCCGATAATTGATCCGCTTGCCCTGCGAGCTGCTCAGCACGAGCCGGACCGCGATCGGCTTTCGCTGCCGAGCTTCGAGTGCGGTCGTCGGTGTCTCGGGGTTGCGCCACGGCAGCGTGCACTCCACCGACGGGAAGCGCCGGAAATGCTCACGGGCGCGGAGCGCGAGGGTGAGGGAGAGAGGCACATCGCGGGTCTTGCCTCCCTTGGGCAAGCAGAAGTACGGCCGCCCCTTCGAGTCCCACCGCAGTTGCCGCCGCACATGGACGACCTCGGCTTCAAGGTCGAAGTCGTCCACGTCGAGGCCGAACGCTTCCCCTTGGCGCAGGCCGAGTCCAAGACCGAGGTCCACGGCGAATCGATAGCGCTCCTGCAACACAGCCCGGACCGAATCCACGGTCCCGCGCTGCCACGCCTTCGCCTTCTTCTGCGTCCGCTTCGGAGGCTTGACCGTGCGGTGGACCTTGCACGGGTTCTTGAGTAGGCGCTTGTCGTCCACAGCAGCGTTGAAGATTGTCGTGAGATGAATCCAGATCACCTCGGCCGTCGACTCCTCCACCCGGGACAGCAACTCGGGTTTGCATGTACGCAGTGCCGACGCGTCGACGTCCCGCAGCGCGACCTCTCCCAAGAGCGGAATAATGTGGTTCCAAATTCGGCTGCGCATCGGTGCTGCGGTCGAAGGCTCGTCAGTCCGACTCGGCCACCAATGTTCTTCGATGTACTCGGCGAGCGAGATCTCGCCGTCGCGCGGGTCAACGAACTCGCCACGCTTGGAGTCGGTCTTCGCCGTGGCAAGCCACTGCTTGGCGTCCTCGCTCGTGTCGAAGAAGCGATCCTGGACCCCAGGGATTCCCTTGACTCGGTACCGCTTGCGCTTCCCCCAGACCGCGGTGCGCTCACGCTTCCGGTCTGCTTGCTCGGCCGCTTCTTGAGCCACCGTTCTTCTATATAGCCCGCCACGTGAAAGGTTCCTCCAAGGTGCTTGGTCGGTTGTTCTGCACGACGTGGTGTTCGTAAAGCTGCCTCGGCGCCTTACTTATCCCGAGCCGAACAAATTCGGTGCAGCAGAATTCCGGGGAACTCCGCTACTTGGAACCGCGCCTCACGCGGCGCTGCGGTTTCTGGTTCAGCGGGTTGAGCGAAGGGTTGGATCGCGAGTCTGCCTTCTCTTGCTCCACCACCCACCCATTGAGTGCCGAGATACCGAGGTATTCAGCCGCCTTCGGCAGATTCAGGAATGGTGCCTCGTGAGTGGGCAGATGGAAATCAGGCATCGCTGTGCTCCCGAGAGATGGGCTGCATCTACCGGTGAAAGAGTCCCGGGAATCTCCGGTTGGGCGGTGCCGGAAGGACGTGGTAATGGTGCCCTCTGGTGAGGGGGCGGAGCAGTCAGCCCCCAGGTCGGCTGGCGGCCAACGCTAAGGTGACGTTGGCGCGTTACTGAAATTGAATGCGTGATGTCGGGCCCGTGCGGTTGAGCGCTTGGGTGGGGGTGTGCCGCTCTCAGATTCGCTTGGAAGACGGTAGCCTCGACGAAGCCCAGCTCGAGGACTTCGCCGTCACTGCCAGTGAACGGTTCCCTGCCGGATTTGGCCGCCGCAGTGTTGGACGCCTGGCATTGACTTCGTCTCTTTCGTCACCTGATCGCCCAAATAGAACCTATGCGGCTCCGGCTGAAGTTGCTGTCACCAGTGCTCGGACTGTGTCCATGGGAAGTGACACGCGCACGGCGATTTGATAGTCAGACAAACCCTGCTCGGATAGTTGGAGGACCTGCAGCTCCTGCTGGAGGGCAAAGACAGCAATGTTCTTGGGCACCAGGGTCTGGCGCGCGCGTTCACGGCGTTCCCTCAGGTTGTCTGAGGCCTCATCGGAGGGGTGGCGCTCGTGGGCGGGGGTTTGACGTCGTCCACCCGCATCCCCGAGGTTACGCCGCAGCCAGTCCGTTGCGGCGGCCGGTGGCATCGCTCCCGCAATGAGGTGGCCTTGCACTCCGTCGCAGCCCAGGTCGCGCAGCCGCTCCCAGGTCTCGTCGTCCTCGACGCCCTCGGCGACCACCATCAGGCCGAGCGAGTGCGCCAGGTCCACGGTGCAGCGGACGATCTCCGCGTCCTCGGTGTCGACGGCCAGTCGGGCGACGAAGGAGCGGTCCATCTTGAGTTCGCTCAGCGGAAGCTGCCGCAGATGCACCAGTGATGAGTAGCCGGTTCCAAAATTGTCCAGGGACAACTTCACACCGTGCCTAGTCAGCGCCGCCAGGGTCTCTTCGGCGAGCTGCGGATTGTCCAGCGATACGTCAGCCGTCATCTCAAGTGTCAATGCTTCAGGGGGAACGCCGTGTCTTGCCAACCGCGCAGCCACCGCGCCCGCGAACCCCGGTGCGTTGATGTCACGTGACGAGACGTCGACGGCGACCGCAACGTCGAGGTCCTGGGCGCGCCAGCGCGCCACCTGGCAAAGCGCGGTCTCCAAGACGTACTCCGTGAGGTAGGGCATCAGCCCGGAGGACTCGGCGATGGGCATGAACTCATCGGGCGAGACACGCCCGCGTTCTGGATGAACCCACCGAACCAGCGTCTCCAGGCCCGCCACCTGACCGTCGAACTGTACTTTCGGCAGGTAGTGCACCTCCACGTCACCTGCGTCCAGGGCGCTACGCAGATCGCCCAACAAGCTCAGCCGATCAGTCGTGTTGGAGTCCCGCTTGGACTCGTACACCTCGACTCCCGTACGATCCCGCTTCGCCTGGTACATCGCGACGTCCGCCCGCCTGAGCAGCCCCTCCACGTCAAGCGCGTGGTCGGGGAAGACTGCGACGCCGGCGCTCGCTTCGAGCACCAGGGTCAGCCCGTCGAGATCGAGCGGCGAGCCGAGCGCCGCGACAAGATGACGCGCGCTGCGCTTCGCGCTGGTCGTGGACTCGGCCGTCGGCAGCAGTACGGCGAACTCGTCACCACCGAGCCGCGCGGCCTCTGCCCCGCGCGGCAAGGCTAGGCGCAACCTGTCAGCGATCTGCAGCAGTAGCCGGTCACCGGCGAGATGGCCCAGTGTGTCGTTGACCGACCTGAACCGGTCGAGGTCGATGAGCACCAGCGCGGACCGGGTACCGGTCCGCTCGGCCTCGTCCAGCGCATTCCAGGTCCGTTCCAGCATCCACTGCCGGTTGGGCAGCCGGGTCAGCGGGTCCTGCAGCTGCTCCTCCGCTCGCGCCCTGGCGATGGAGAGCGTGGAATCTAGCGCAATCAACGGCACGACAAACAGTGGCAGCAGCACGGGCATGTGCCACGCCACCACGCAGACGAGCGGCGCAATACTGAGCATCGCCACAGCGATCAACCCCTGGCTCAGCAGGGCGGACAGGGCGATGGCCGGCCGACTGCCGCGTGGAACGTCCAAGAGCGAGGTCATGACGCGGGACACCAAGGTGTAACTGGCCATGGCGAGCAGGACTGCCGGCAAGACCGTGGCGTCCCATGTGGAGGGAGGCCAAGGAGCCTCTGCCCTAGGTACGTTCCCGAATGCGGCCAGGACCAAGGCGGCCGCACCGATGCCGAGGATATCTACGGCTCCGTGCAACAGACCCTGCCGCCATCGACGCCGAGCTGTCCCCACAAAGAACACGGTGACAAGACTGATGAGCCCGGCAGACACCCAGCCGTAGAGCATCAACACGCCCATGGTGAGGATGGAACTGGATCCACTCCCACCCCACCAGCGATCGCGCCCAAGCACGAGCAAATGCAAGAAGATCATCCCGGCGAGGACAGCCACGGCCACACCTGCTGTGCCGCCTGGGATTACGTCCTGCCCATGCGCGACGGCTGTGACGAAGCCCGTGGCCAGAGCGGCGAATGCCACGACGATGACTGGAACGACCGCGAAGTCCATAATGGGAATCCTGTGGCGCTCGCCTGCTCGGGGCTCCGTCTGCAGCTGTTGCTCACTTGGGTCTTGAGCCCGATCCTCTGCTCCGGTCGTCGAGACGTCCTCAGCGAGCCGTGAGACTCCCAGGGTCGCCGCCGCGCACCGGCGAAGAGCAGAGCGGGCAGCGTCATCCGGGCCACGTCGCGGTCGTGCTACGGGAACGCGGTTCGTTCCGAGGATTGCGGCCCCGGTGCGGCGCCACACGGTTTGGGTCGTCACCGCTCACCTCCTGGCACGGTGACCTCAGCAGTCTGCTGATCTGGTCGAGCCCCTCTGGTAGTCGGCATCTCTGTGTGGTAACTCGGCTGGACCTCGCCATAGTCAGCGGCGGCCGGGGGGGCTTGGCCGGCGATTTCTTCGTTCGCGGCGGGCGGGCCATTCACGGCGTTACGTATGGCCTTCACGTTGCCCAGTTGCGTGAGTAGCGCAGGAGCCGACGCCCCTACCACCACAGCTGCCCACGAGCTGCTTATCTGATCAAGTGCGGCGAACAGTGCACCTGCCCCAGCTCCCAGCAGCGTGTGGAACATTGCAGCCACCGGATCCGCCACGAGGTCGTAGTACGCGCTGAACGCTGGCCGGTCCTTTCGCTTTCCGGCACGTTCTCGGTGCTTGTGTCGCGCCGCCTGCCAAGCCATCGTTTGGCGGTACAGCTCCAGAAATCCCCGTAGGGATCCACCGACTGCTGCCAGCAGTGTCAACAGAACCATTCCATGCACACCCCCTCCTCAAGGCCGAGTGCCCGTAAGCGTCCCATTCCCGAGCTGAGTGATACCCAGCTTCTGGATGATTGGCGCACGGGACTCCGTTCGGGTCTCGACACAGCGCTCGCCCCGTGGCTCCGCGAGCCAGCCCAACGTGAGTTCGCTTACCGGAACCGCCGTGGCCTGACTCAGGTGCAGCTTGCTGCTGAATCCGCAGCAGGACCGGCCGAGCGCCTCGCCTCCCGCACCACCTCCGCCAGGCGGACGAGGAAGCTCTGCCACACTGTCTCGTCCTGTGGTTCAACACCGCTGCAGTCCTCATTTCCTGCCGGGGCGTGGACGGCCGTTCCGTCCGGGTGCCGACCGCGAAATGGTGCTCGCACGCTCGTGGAGTCCACCGCGACGTCCCAGTCCATCTCGCCCGCGGCATTAGTTGCGGCCGGAAGTGGAAGATGGTCACAGCCGACGGTGGCGCACAGGCCGCAGCCGATGCAGGCAGCACTACTCTAGCTCCATTACGTTAAGTAACGACGGGCGCGAGTTACTGCTCTTGGTCAGGCGGTCCACCAGCCCGGTCGCCATGCCCGTCTTCTTTCACACAATCCACCCGCGGCTCCCGCGGCTCCCGCGGCCCAGCTGGCCGACGGGGTACTGAAGGCGGAGGGGCAGAGAGTCCGGCTGGTCCGCTCCTATCTCTTCTCCAGTCCGTCCAGTGCGGCGAGCGTGTTGCACGGGGCCAACTGCAATGGCCGCACTGCTTGGTTGGACACCAGAAGCGAACCCTCAAAGGAGATCAGGAGGGCGCCGAGACGCCCTCCCGCTGAATTTGCATCACAGGCGTCGAAGCGGGTCAGGCCGCGCCGCACATGTCTGCGGGTGCGGCGCCGGGCCCATCGGGAGCCGGTCACCGTCAGGACCCCGCGGGTGAGGGCTCGTTGGGCAGTGCGGCCGACAGTGACGGCGGCAGCCTGAGGTCCTTGCGCAGTTCGATGACGGCCGCGTCGTTGGCCACGCCGGGTTCGCCGAAGATGAGCGCAGAGATGGGCGTGGAGTACAGGTGCTGCACCACGACTTCGTTGAGGATCTCGGTGACGGTGCCTTCCGGTACCTGCTCCGATTCCCGTACACGGGCCCAGGCGACCAGTAGTTCCCGGCATTCGGCATCGACCCGGGAGTCAGCCAGGGCCACGTTCCAGCCCTCCACCAGGGCGTCCTTGACGTCAGCATCCTGTTGGGCGGCCGCGAGCATGACCTGCAGGACGTAGGGGTCGACGCTCGGGTCCAGGAGTGAGAGGAACGCCCGGTGGCCCGCCAGGTGTTTCTTCTCGGTGGCCCACTTGATGACGGTGCTCCACACGCGCGGCAACTGACCTTCGCGGGCGGCGATGTCCCGCAGGGCGTCCTGTGCCGCCAGTACGGCCTCGTCGGTGTGGGGCCGGTCGAGGATGTGCCGCAGTCGCACGAGTGACTGGCGTGGGTAGTGTTCGGCGAACTCGCCCTGACAGACCACTGCGACGACCGTGGCCACGGCTTGTGAAGCGGCCCGACGCGAGCCGGGCTACGGCACAACTCAGCCGCAGCCCGCCTATGGCAGATTGGCCGGAAGCGGACAGAATGGAGTATTACTGCGCATACAGGGGCTCATTCATGCGCAAGATGATGGGGTGCCGTAAGTGGCATGCACGTGCACCTGGGGCGGGCCGGCTGCCAAGTAGTCCCCCCTTCCCCGTACGCCCTCACATGGTGCCGCACGTCCACCGGCCCTGGTTTGCGACGGGGGGCGCGAGGCGAAGCCGAGCGGTCGCGGTCAGCCCGGTGTTGGGCGGTAGGTGCGTGTCAGCTGTTCAGACGATCCGCAGCCGAGGAGTGTCCAGGTCGCACTGGACTGCCAGCTGCTCTGCGTACCGTTCGAGCCGGTTGGGCAGGACGGACCGGCCGCCCGGCCGTTCGGCCGCGTTCAGTGCCGAATCCCGCAGCAGCGGTGCCCTGCGGTGCCTCTTCGCAGTCCGGGGCGTGCACAACGGCGCGGGCTTTTGCAGGACCCATCCGGAGGGTCGGCAGGGCCCCACGGCCTCGCGCACCGTCGACGGCTTCTCGGCGCCAGCAGCCGTTCACCCGGATGGCAGGTTTAGCTCGCCGGTTCGGGCGATCGTGCCGTCTCATGGGCTTCACCACTACTGCGTTCGAGTAGGAGGTGGCCGATGTACAACATGCGCGCCGAACACCTGGCGGCGAAGGCCGACGGGGGGCTGCTCTGGCACGTTCTCGACCGCAACGGCCGTGCCTTGTGCGGCCGAGTGATGAACAGCAAGGCGATCAGCACAGCGGATGCGGCGTACGACCGCGACGACTACTGCACCTCTTGCATGAACGCCGTCGGCCACGCCAGCTCCTTCGACAAGTGATAGGTCCACGTGAGTGGACTGGCGTGCGAGGTAGAAGACCGTGGGCATAAGCGGGCCGAAGTTTGGAGTCCACTCCATGAAATCCGACACCTCGCGGCAGCACGCCCAGACCAGGCCGCGGCTCGTTGAGCGGTGGCGGGAGTCGGCCGACCGGCATCTCACCCCCACGAAGCGATCGCTGATCGTGACCTGGGTTGCCTTCGGTACCACCTGGGGCACGGTCCGGCTGGTCACCCACGGCATCCGCGGAGGCTGGCTGCCCTGGGGGAACATCTCCGCGGGCGGCGAGCATCTGCACCACTACAACTTCGGCATCGCCACGCTCGCCGGTATCGGCCTAGTCGCCGTACGCGGCGACGAACGCGCCGTCGGCCACCCCGTCGTCGCCGCTGCCTACGGCGCCGGAACCGCGTTGATCACTGACGAGTTCGCCCTGCTGCTGGACCTGAGCGACGTCTACTGGGCCAAACAGGGGCGGCTCAGCGTGGACGTCTCCCTCGGCTTCCTGTCCGCGCTCGGCACGTACCTGACCGCCAAGCCGTTCTGGGACGAGGTCACCCGGGTGACGCGCAACCACGTCGCCTCCGCGGCCCGGCGGGGGACTGTCGGAGGCCACATGAGACCGTTCCGCCGAAGTTCAAGATCCATCTCGCGACGCTGGTGATCAGATCACCACGGCAGCTTGTCGGAGCGCTCCACTCGATGCATCCCGGCACACCTTCGTTCATGGTGCGGGGATCGTACGCCCGAGCGGGGCCGCCCCAATCCCTTGCCGGCTGCATGGGTCGTGCCGGGGGGAAGCATGCAAGCGGAATCCGCCGGCACCTGGTTCCATGCCCCTCTGCCTACCGGTGGTTGAGGAGGAACGTGGACGAGAACGAGGTGCACTGCGCACGGTGCGGAAGTGCCGACACGGTGGTCCAGCCGGGCGCCGACACTGTGAAGCACGGTCGGTGCCTGCGCTGCGAGAAGGACTTCCAGGCCACGCCCTGCCCGATCTGCGGGAGTCACCGCATCGACGGCTCCTACCGCGTCTCCGGCATCCGCTTCACGACGCTCCCCGACACCGTCACGTGCAGGGACTGCAGGAGCGAGATCCCGGCACGCGACCCCGGCCCCGAGGGACCGTCCGAGCGCTAATCCTCGCCGCCGAAGCCGCGGCCAAGGCCCCTCAGCACCGGATCGAGCTCGGCCGCCGCGCCGCACAGGCTGCACAGCCGGGTGCCCGGGTGCTGCGCCGCGTCCAGGGCGCGCTCCAGGCCCAGCACCGGCGCTCCGTGCGGGGTCTCTTCGCAGTCGACGGCGTGCACGACTCCCCGGCCGGGCCCGCGGCCGCCGGCCTTCGCCAGCACCCAGCCCGACGCGGCCTCAGGGCCTGCTCCGCCGCTGAGGGCGGCTCCAGGTACTCGGTGGGCACCTGGTCGTACGAGATGCCGCCGACACCTCGGCTGTCGCCAGCACGGCCCGGCAGGCGCGAAGGGGTTTCTGGGCCGTCAGGCGCTGCAGGGCACCGCTTGGCCGAATCCATGAAGCGCCATCAGGGTGAAGGAAAGCGGTGGTTGTGAGCGCCCCGGGTTCGGCGCGCCATCCTGCTGCAGTCTGCCTCCCGAGCGGGTGCGCGAGGCACCCGTGAGGAATGTCGTCACTGGCAGGACCGCTGGCTGCGGTGGCACGTGGCGGCCCGGAGTATGAGAGGCAGCTTTCATGGCCATGTCCACGTCTTTCCTGATCTCTTAGCGTTCAGACGGCGTACCAGACGTGCCCCAGGCCGGCAGCGGTCGAGGAACAGCGGGGCTGGGGCGGTAGCGGCCCTGGGCGCGGCGCTCGTGCTGTTCTGCCCCGGGGTTGCGCTGGCCGCCCCGGGCGATCTGGATCCCACCTTCGGCATCGGCGGCAAGGTGACCACCGACTTCGCCGGCGAATTCGCCCCGGCTAACGGGGTGGCGGTGCAGGCCGACGGCAAGATCGTCGTGGTCGGCGCAGCTGTATTGATCACGAGCGTTGTTGACTGTCGTGGGTCTTGATCATGGCGAAGACCTCCGGTGTGGTGGAGCTGTCTAGGACTGCACCGCACGGAGGTCTTCGTGTCCCACCGTAATGCCCGGCTGACCGTCTTCGGGAGGCGGTTGCTGGTTGATCGTGTCCGTTCCGGCCGTCCGGTCGCGCATGTCGCGGCCGAGATGGGCATATCCCGCACCACGGCTCACAAATGGGTGCGTCGGTTCGCGGCCGAGGGCGAGGTCGGATTGCGGGACCGGTCCAGCTAGCCGCATACGACACCGCACAGGACCGCGGCCGAGACCGAGGCCCTGGCCGACCTCGACGCGGCTGGCAAGCTCACCCGCCCCTACCGGCCGCAGACGAACGGCAAGGTCGAACGCAAGTTCCGCCGCCGGGCCGCCGACCTGGACGTCGTACGGTGCCTCCGTCGCCCGGATGTCCTTGACGAGCTGTTCGCCCTCCTCGCTCAGTGACTCGCTCTTCGGGATCACCGAGAGATACGTGCTGTTGTCCGCGCTGAACCGGTCCGAGCCCGGCCCCGGCGGGGCGACCTGCTCACCGGCCGCGAAGGAACCGGCCTCCCGGCGCAGACGCTGGGCACCGTGCTCAAGCGCGCCGACGCGCAGTTGCTCGTCACCACCGCCGACATCCTCGGCCGCGCGGCCGAGCAGGGCGTGGACCTGAAGTCTCTCGTCCCGCGCACGGTCACCGTCGGCGCCGCGCCGCCCGGCACCGTGGCGCTGGAGGACCTGCGCGGGGCGCGTACCCCGGGCGTGTACCGTACGGCTGGCTACGAGCCGATGGTCGCCACCCACACCTCCGGCACCATCGGCGTCCCGAAGCTCGTCGTGCACTCCGTCGACACCGTGCTCGGCCACCTCGGCCGCACCGAGTCGCTGCGCTTCCCGATCGTGGCCATGAAGCGCTCCGACACGGTGGCCACTGCCACCCCCTTCAACCACATGCGGATGATCACCTGGAGCACCGGCACCCTGAGGCTGGAGCCGAAGGACGCGATGGTTCTCGCCGACCCGAGCCCGGCCACCGCGGAGCGGATGTTCGCGCAGCGGCGGCCCACATATCTGGAGGCGCTGCCCGCCACGTACATCGGCTGGCAGGAACTGGCCCAAAAGCGGCAGGAGTTGTGCGGGAACGTACGGCTCTACGTAAGCACCTTCGACGCCATCCACCCGCCCACCGTCCGCCGCTTCCTGCACGCCAGCAAGCGGCGCTTCCCGGCCTGGCTCCAGGGCTGGGGCCAGTCCGAGACCGGCCCGATGACTTTCCGGCTGCTCACCCGCAGGGCGCTCGCCGCCAAGGGCGACCGGCACCCCACGACGCGCGACGTGGGACGCCCGATCCCCGGCTTCACAGGGATGAAGGTGGTGGACCCGGCGACGATGAAGCCGGTCCCCAACGGCAGGCCCGGCGTGCTGCTCACCCGCACCGACGGCCGCTGCATCGGCTACCTCGGCGAGCAGCGTCGCTGGCAGGACAAGGCGCGCGGCAAGTGGTGGAACACCGGCGACTACGGCGTACGCACCGCCGCCGGTGCCTTCCGGCTGCTGGACCGTGAGGTGGACGTGATCCCCGGAATGAGCTGCATCGAGCTGGAGGACGTACTGGCCGACCGGCTGCCGCAGCTGCTGGAGGCCGCCGTGATCGGCATCCCCGGGCAGCTCCCGCTGCCGGTGGTCTGCACCCGGGACGGCTCGCTGGACGAGGCGGAATGGGCGCGCGCGACCGCGGACCTGCCGGCGCTCGGGGCACCGCGCGTGCTGCCTCTGGCGGAGATCCCGCGTACGAGTACGGGCAAGGTGCGCCGGGTCGAGCTGCGCGAGCGGCTGCAGGGCGAGGAGACGTACGGCACCGGGCGCTGGGCGTAGCGCGCCCCAGCCCAGCCCAGCGCGGTCCCGGTCCAGGGCCCCCGCCCAGGGCGAACAGGAGCCGCGGTGTCCGGACCAGAGCGTCGAGAGAGGAGTGCACCAGCATGAGAGAGACGAGCACGCACGTCGATGTGGCCGTCGTCGGTGGCGGGATCGCCGGCCTCACCGCCGCGTACCGGCTGAAGGAAGCCGGCCGCGCGCCCGAGGTCTTCGAGGCCGACAGCGAAATCGGCGGCCGGATGCGGGCGCGCAAGGAGAACGGCTGGCTGGTCGAGAAGGGCACCGAGACCCTTGCCTCGCACGGCTACCCGGCCACCTGGCAGCTGATCAAGGACGTCGGCCTCGACCGGGACGGCGGGGTGCTCAAGGTCGGCAGCCTCGCCGGTGTCTGGCGGAACGGAAAGGCGCACGCGGGCAGCGGGCACTGGGTGGGCATCCTCACCGGCGCCGGACTGTCGCTCGGCAGCCGGGCGGCCATGGCCGGGATGCTGGGCGGATTGCTGCCCTCGCTCGGCAAGGTCAGCACGCGGCGGCCGGGGGAGAGCCCGCTGGGGCTGCGTACGGTCGCCGAGTTCGTCGACGGCAAACACCCGGACCTGCACGACTACCTGCTCCAGCCGGCGGCGGGGACCGGCTGGGCCTGGGACATCCGGCGGTCGTGCGTCGCGCCGCTGGTCGCCACGCTGGTCGCCACCCGCTTGCTGCACGGCTGGCGAACGTACCGGGACGGGATGGACTCCCTGGCCCGGAAGGTCGCGCAAGGGCTGACCGTGCACACCGGCAGAGCCGTCCAGGAGGTCACCGAGATCCACAACGGCGGCGTACGGCTGGTCTTCGCCGACGGCTCGGTGGTGACGGCTCGTGAGGCCGTACTCGCGGTGCCCGCGCCGGTGGCCGGAAAGCTCTACCCGTCGGCCCCAGCCGGTGAACTCGACTTCCTGCACGCCACGTCGTACTCCCGGATGATCCGCGTGACCTGTCTGTTCGACCGTCCCCTGGCGGTCCGTCAGGCACGCGGAACGATGGCGTGCTCGACGCGGGCGACCGGCTGCGCCGGGTGCGCGGCGAAGGGCTGCCGGTCCAACTCGGCGGCGCGGCAGGCACGATGGCGGGATACTCGGAGTACGCGCTCCTGCATGTTCCGGACGCCGCCGACGGCGGCGGCCAGCGGTACATCCGGGAGCTGCCCGCCGCGCTCGCCGCCGAACTGGGCCTGGCCGAACCTCTCGTGCCCTGGAAGACCGTCCGCACGCCCATCTCCGACCTGGGCGCGGCGCTCGCCCTGCTGACCGGCGCCCTCGGCGGTATCGCGGCCGACGTCCAACTCCTCTCCCGCACCGAGTCGGGCGAACTGGCGGAACCGGCTGCCGAGGGCCGGGGCACGTCTTCCGCCATGCCGCACAAACGCAACCCCGCGCTTTCGGCGCTGATCCGCTCCGCCGCCTACCAGGTGCCCTCCCTCGTCGGCGCCCTCATGCACGCGTCCGTCCACGACGACGAGCGGCCCGCCGGCGCCTGGCACGCCGAATGGCTGCCGCTGCGCGACTGTCTGCGGCTGGCCGGCGGTGCCGCGCACACCGCCGCCGAACTGACAGAGGGCCTGACCGTCCATCAGGACCGGATGCGGGCCAATCTGGACCTCACCGGCGGCCTGGTCGTCTCCGAACGGCTCGCAGCCCTGCTGTCCGTGGAACTCGGCCGGGCCGAGGCGAAGACGCTGCTCGCCCGGGTCTCGGCCGAGGCGGCGACCACCGGCCGCCATCTCGCGGACGTCCTGGCTGAGGCTCCCGCCCTGACCGGCCGCCGGTCGGCCGAAGACCTCAGGAAGCTCTGCGACCCGGCGCACTACACCGGGGCGGCGGGCCACTTGGTGGACCGCGTCCTGGAGCATCGCCGGGGCCTCCCCCCCGATCGGGCGACGGACTGAGCCGTTCGGGGCCCAGCCGAGCGCCAGCGCGCCGCCGCCACCACCAGCTGACCCGCGAGGCTGCGGGGGCGAGGAAAGCGCATGGTGTCAGTATGCCTGGCCGATTTTGTGTGAACGAAACGAACGTAACGGTGACCGGGTCACAGGGTGGTGGATAGTCACGGCATCCATAGGGACATGGACGAATCGGAATGAGGAGGGCCCCGTGGCTACTGGAGCCGTCAGGCGGGACCGTACCCACTATCTCTATATCGCCGTGATCATCGCGGTGGCGCTGGGCATCGCCGTGGGCCTGGCCACTCCCGACTTCGCCGTCGAGCTCAAACCGCTCGGCACCGGATTCGTGAACCTGATCAAGATGATGATCTCGCCGATCATCTTCTGCACGATCGTGCTGGGCATCGGCTCCGTACGTAAGGCCGCCAAGGTCGGCGCCGTCGGCGGCATAGCCCTCGGCTACTTCCTGGTGATGTCGATGGTCGCCCTCGGCATCGGCCTGGTCGTCGGCGACATCCTGGAGCCGGGTTCGGGCCTGGCGCTCACGGACGCGGTCAAGGAGGCTGGCCAGGGCCAGGTCTCCGCCGAGGCCAAGGACACGACCCAGTCCGGCCGACCCGGTGACGGCGGCGATCGCGCCGAAGGCGCCGATCGGCGCGGCCCACAGACCTATGCCCACGCCTGCCCAACGTCCCCCGGTATCGGGGAACAGCGACCAGCGACCAGGGCACCGCGGTAAGTAGCTGCACGCCGTGCGCTGGCCGTATTCCGGTTCGCTGTGGGCAGGTGCCGGGTCAGCCCAGTTGTTGGGCGTTCAGGCCGGTGAGGCGTTCGTAGGCGGAGCTTTCTTCGGGGTAGACGACCTGGATGTCAATGGGGAGGGCCGTGCCGGGATCGACGCTGTGTCCGCCGCCTTCGGGGGAGCCGAGCAGGATGGCACCGTCGGTGCCGTTGCGGAGGATCTCGCCCCAGAAGGCGTCGATGAAGCTCTTGGACAGTGAGGTTCCCTCCGGCAGGTCACCGAAGCCCACGGCCCACTTCATGACGCGGGTGTCCTCGGCGTACATCGTGAGCCGGTAGGAGTAAAGGTGCCCGGGGCCTTCCGCCCAGTGGCCCCGCAACTCCTGGTCGACGCGCAGGTTCCCCACGAAGCGGGACGCCAGCGCGGACTGGGCCTGGTCGTTCCAGGAGCCGTTCGGGCTCCCGGCCATGGGGATGGCGGCAAGGTTCGCAATCGAGGTCCCCCGGTCCACCGACAGCGAGTGCCCCTGCTGATTGGCGGCCGAGAAGAGCGCGTTGTCCTCGATTGTGTTGTTGACGACCCCGCTCACCCCGTCGCCGCTGTGGTCGAACCCGTACTCGGAGAAGTCGTTGACGTACACGCCCATCGGAATGGCAAGGATCTTGTCACCCCGTCCCGGGGTCTGACCCACGTTGAAGCCAGTGGCCCGGTAGAGACAGAAGGTCCCCTCGGGGCACGCCTCGGCCCCCTGGCCGTAGATCAGCTTCGGTTCCTTGTCGTTCACTGTTACTCCCTACCGTTAACGGCTGACGCGGCTGCCCCTGGGGCAGCCGCCGGGTTCTGCGGACCGTGACTGCCCCGGGTTGCTGTTCGGTGGGAGCCCAGCACATCGTGACGACGGAAACGGCACAGACGCCCGGTAGCCACGCTATGCGGATTTTGCGCTACTCAACGTAATGACACGTGAGGCCCACCTTGTCCGTGGGGGTTTACGCCGAACCCGGTCTGGCCGAGTCGGCCAGCCGGTCATGATGCGGCCCCTCCCCGCCCTGACGGGTCAGGTACCGGTGGCCGACGATCTCGCTATGGGGTACAGCGGCGGGCAGCGGTCGAGCCGCTGCGGGTTGCAGCCCATCAGCGAAGACACGGACGTGCCGGGTGGCCAGCGTGGTGGCTTGGTCGGCGGGCAGGTGGGGGAGCGGTCGGCAGGCGAGCGCGCCCGTCGTGATCAGGTCGACCACGGTGACGTCCTCGCGGATGCTGCCGTGCTGTCGGCCGGCGGCCAGAAGTTCTTCCAGGGTGGCGGCGATCTGTTGCTGGAGGTCGACGGCTTCGGGGGCGTCGATGGCCGGGCCCCCGAGCAGGGGAGGACCAGCAGCTCGCGCTGGTGGACCAGTTCGACCAGGAAGGGCAAGGGATCGGAAGCAGGGATTCCCCATGCTGCCCCTGCCGTCTGCAATCCGGGGCAGGGGCCTCGAACCTGCGGGTGAGACCCCTGCTGGTCGTCGTTTTTCCAGGGACTTTTCAGGGACTTTCAGCTCTGTCAGAGGGAAGGACCTTTCAGGGACGATCCGGCGTACAGACGGGAAACGCCGTGACAGAGCTGAAAGAGGAGAAACCCCTGATCAGATGTAGTTTTCTCAGCACTCGATGACGTTGACCGCGAGGCCTCCGCGCGAGGTCTCCTTGTACTTCACCTTCATGTCGGCGCCGGTCTCACGCATGGTCTTGATGACCTTGTCGAGCGAGACCACATGGGTGCCGTCGCCGCGCAGCGCCATCCGCGCCGCATTGATCGCCTTGACCGAGGCGATCGCGTTCCGCTCGATGCAGGGGATCTGGACCAGTCCTCCGACCGGGTCGCAGGTCAGTCCGAGATTGTGCTCCATGCCGATCTCGGCCGCGTTCTCGACCTGTTCCGGCGTGCCGCCGAGTGCCTCGGCAAGACCGGCGGCTGCCATGGAGCAGGCGGACCCGACCTCGCCCTGGCAGCCCACCTCCGCCCCGGAGATCGAGGCGTTCTCCTTGAACAGCGCTCCCACCGCGCCGGCGGCCAACAGGAAGCGGACGACTCCGTCCTCGTCGGCGCCGGGAACGAAGCGGGTGTAGTAGTGGAGCACCGCAGGCACGATTCCGGCGGCGCCGTTGGTGGGCGCGGTCACGATGCGGCCGCCCGAGGCGTTCTCCTCGTTCACGGCCAGGGCGTAGAGATTGACCCAGTCCATGACCTTCAGCGGGTCCCCGGGCCGGGTGGTGTCCTCGGCGAGGGTGCGCAGTAGCCGGGGAGCGCGGCGTGGCACCTTCAGCCGCCCGGGCAGGGTGGTCTCGGTCCGTGAGCAGCCGCGGTCGACGCACTCCCGCATCACGGACCAGATCCTCAGCAGGCCGGCCCGGACCTCGCTCTCGCTCCGCCAGGACAGTTCGTTGGCGAGCATCACTCCGCTGAGGGGCAGGCCGGACTCGTAGGCGCGCAGCAGCAGTTCGGACGCGGAGCGGAAGGGGAGGCGTACAGGTGTGTCGTCGGCCTTGATCCGGTCGGCTCCTGTCGCGGTCTCGTCGACGACGAAGCCCCCGCCCACCGAGTAGTACGTACATGTCCTCAGCTCGCCGCCGTCGTGGTCCAGGGCCTGGAACCGCATGCCGTTGGGGTGGAAGGGAAGAGTGCGGCGGCGGTGCAGCACCAGGTGCTCGCGCTCGCGGAAGTCCACCTCCTTGACGTCCAGGAGTCGCAGTCGGCCCGTCTCGCGGATCCGGTGCACCCGGTCGTCCACGGTGTCGGTGTCGACGGTTTCGGGGTCCTCGCCCTCCAGGCCCAGGAGTACCGCCCTGTCACTGCCGTGACCGTGTCCGGTGGCACCGAGGGACCCGAAGAGCTCTGCCCGCACCGAGGCGGCGCGGGACAGCAGGCCGTCCTCGTCCAGCGCGTTGACGAAGAGGCGGGCGGCCTTCATCGGCCCCACGGTGTGCGAGCTGGAGGGGCCGATGCCCACTTTGAACAGGTCGAAGACGCTGATCGCCACGTCGTTCCTTCCGGATCGGAAGTTGTGTACTACGCACAGCGTTGCGTAAAAAGAAACATGGAACAAGGGGTCGGCCTGTCCGGGGGATGCCTTGACACGGGCTTTGGGGGACTTCAAACTGACGTTGCGCTTACCGCAATCTGTTTCGTTATATGCACCCGAGCACCCGAGGTGTCATGATGATTCCCGCGTGCCGTCTCGCGGATCTGCCGCGAGGCGAGGCCTACCGGCTCGACATCGATCCGCCCGTCTCGGTGTTCCACACCGATGACGGCGAGGTCTTCGCCATCGACGACACTTGCACCCACCAGGACGCGTCGCTCGCCGACGGCTGGCTGGAGGGCTGCGAAGTCGAATGCCCGCTGCACGCCTCGAAGTTCGACCTCCGGACGGGGGCCGTCGACTCACCGCCGGCCAAGCTCCCCGTCCGCACCCATGAGGTCCTGATCGAGGACGGCATGATCTACGTCCAGCCGTCCACGGCGGCCCCGAATCTGCCGCCCTGCATAGCGGCGCGGCTCGCCGGAGGTCTCGCGTGAGAACGGTGGCCGTGGTCGGCGCCTCGCTCGCGGGACTGTCGGCCGCACGCTCCCTGCGGAAACAGGGTTACGACGGACGGCTGGTCGTGATCGGTGACGAGCCGCACCGTCCGTACGACAGGCCGCCGTTGTCCAAGGAGTTCCTCGCCGGCACGATCCGCGAAGCGGATCTCGCGCTGGAGGCGGACGGTGAGGACCTTCAGGCGGAGTGGCTGCTCGGCGTGCGGGCCGCGGGATTCGACCTCGGTGACCGTGCTGTGCGGCTCGCGGACGGCCGGTCCGTCCGTGCCGACGGGGTTGTCATCGCCACCGGTGCGACCGCGCGCGCGCTGCCGGGCAGCGACGGCCTGGCCGGGGTGCATACGCTGCGCACCCTGGACGACGCCCGTGCCCTGCGGGCCGACCTGACCCGGGGCGGGCGGCTGGTGGTGATCGGCGGCGGGTTCATCGGCGCCGAGGTCGCCTCGACCGCGTACGGCCTGGGGCTTGATGTGACGGTCGTCGAGGCGGCGCCGACTCCGCTGGCCGGACCGCTGGGCGAGGTCATGGGAGGCGTCGTCTCCACGCTCCATGCGGACCACGGCGTACGTCTGCTCTGCGGCGTCGGCGTCAAGGGCCTGAGCGGGGCGGCCCGCGTCGAGGCGGTCCTGCTGGAGGACGGCCGCAGCATCCCGGCCGACACTGTCGTCGTCGGCGTGGGCGCCCGCCCGTGCGTCGAGTGGCTCGACGGTTGTGGCGTCGCCCTGGACGACGGCGTCACGTGCGGCGCGGACGGCCGCACAAGCGTGGCCGCCGTGGTCGCGGTCGGCGACTGCGCCTCCTGGTACGACCCGGTCGCCGGGGTCCACCGGCGCGTCGAACACTGGACCGGCGCGCGGGAACGGCCCGACGCGGCCGTGGCCGCGCTGCTGTCCGGCGGTACGGCAACGCCGGGAGTGCCCAAGCCGCCGTACTTCTGGTCGGACCAGTACGGCGTACGGATCCAGTTCGCCGGGCATTCCGCCGGGGCCGACAGTGTGACGGTCGAGGAGGGGCTCCCGAACGACCGCAGCTTCCTGGCGGTGTATCGGCGGTCGGGCCATCCTGTCGCGGTCCTCGGGATGAACCAGCCGCGCCTGTTCACCCGCTGGCGCAAGCAGCTCGCCGCCGCCACGCTCTGACGCCACTCGCGCGGCGTCACCCGCTGTTGCTCAGCACGCCTGTATTGCATATCGCACTACGCCGCTGGGACTACCTCGTCCCCGGCGCGACGACCGATCAACGACGTCACCCCGCGAGGAGTGCACTGTGACCTCGACCAGCCTGCCGGACAGCCTGATCGCCACGCTCCCAGGCTCCTATTACACCGATCCCGGGATCTTCGCCCAGGAGCAGGAGCACATCTTCGAGGAGATGTGGTTCTGCGTCGCGCGCTCCTCCGACCTGGCCAAGCCCGGCGCATTCCGGACCGTCGAGGTGGGCCGTGAGAGCATCCTCGTCACCCGGGCCCGGGACAATTCCGTCCGCGCCTTCTTCAATGTCTGCCGGCACCGTGGCGCCAAGCTCTGTACGGAGGAGACCGGCGAGGTCAAGCGCGCCTTCCAGTGCCCGTACCACGCGTGGACGTACGACCTGACGGGCAAGCTCGTCGCGGCGCCCAACCTCACGAAGATGCCCGACGTCGGCCGTGTCGAGTACGGCCTGGCGAATGTGGCCTCTCGCGAATGGCTGGGCTATGTCTGGGTCTGTCTGGCGGAGACCCCGCCCTCCTTCGAGGAACAGGTGGTCGGTGAGGTCGTCGCACGGCTCGGCGACGTGGAGTCGATCGAGCGCTACGACGTGGAAAGCCTCGAGGTCGGCAGGCGGATCGTCTACGACGTGAAGGCGAACTGGAAGCTGATCATCGAGAACTTCATGGAGTGCTACCACTGCGCAACGATCCACCCGGAACTCACCGAGGTTCTGCCGGAGTTCGCCGACGGCTATGCCGCGCAGTACTACGTCGGCCACGGCGCCGAATTCGGTGCGGAGGTCAAGGGCTTCACCGTGGACGGCTCCGAAGGCCTGGACCGCATCCCCGGGGTCTCCGAGGACCAGGACCGCCGCTACTACGCGATCACCGTCCCGCCGCAGGTATTCATCAATCTCGTCCCCGACCATGTGATCTTCCACCGGATGTACCCGGTCGCTGTCGACCGCACGATCGTCGAGTGCGACTGGCTCTACCTCAAGGACGTGGTGGACAGCGGCAGGGATGTCAGCCGGTCCGTGGAGCTCTTCGACCGGGTCAACCGGCAGGACTTCGACGCCTGCGAGCGCTGCCAGCCCGCGATGAGCTCCCGCCTGTACGCCAAGGGCGGCGTACTCGTACCCAGCGAGCACCACATCGGCGTGTTCCACGACTGGATCCACGAGCGTCTCGGCACCCGGCAGTCGGATTAGCGCCGGCGCCGGCGGCCTTCAGATCGGCAGGAGCGAGACCTGGGCCGCCCGGGAATCCCCGCGGTGACCCACGCCCTGCTCTGGACGCTCCGACCGCTCCTGCTGACGGAGCGAGCGCGCCCCGGTCAGCCCAGGTAGCCCATCCGGTGACTGATCTCTTCCGCACCCTGGATCAGCAACGGGGCGAGCTCGCGCATGCGCTCCTCGGTGAACCGGTACGAGGGCCCCGAGGCGCTGAGTGCCGCGATGACCTCTCCGTCCCTGTTGCGGACCGGCGCGGCCATGGCGTGCAGCCCGAGCTCCAGTTCCTCCTTGGTCCAGGAGTACCCGTGCTCTCTGACCTCGGCGAGGTTCTTCTCGAGCTTTGTCTTCGCGGTCAGGGTGTGCGGGGTCACCTTCTTCAGGCCTGTCTGCGACAGGAGCTCGGCACGCTCCTTGGCGGGCAGGTGGGCCAGCAGGATCTTGCCGCTGGAGGTGGCGTGCAGCGGGGTCAGCTGGCCGACCCAGTTGTGCGCCGCCACTGCGGCAGGCCCGCGCACCTGGAACAGGTTGATCGCGAAGTGCTCCTGCATGACGGCGATGTTGACGGTCTCGCCGATCTCCTCTGCGAGGCGCTCGCAGACCGGGCGGCCCTGCTGCGTGATGTCGATGCGGCCCGTGACCGCGCCGGCCAGGCGCACGATGCCGAAGCCGAGGCGGTACTTGCCGCGCTCACCCGCCTGCTCCACCAGACCGCGCGCCTCCAGCGCGCCGAGCAGGCGGAATGCCGTGGATTTGTGGACGTCGATCTCGGCTGCCACGTCACTGACGCCCGCTTCGCCCTGTTGGGCAAGGATTTCCAGCACGCTGATGGCGCGGTCGACGGACTGGACTCCGCCGGGCTGCGAACCGGTCGTTTCGGTATCTGGACTGTAGTTGCTCACAGCGAAACTATACGCGCAGTAAACAACAGCTGGGCAGAGGAACGCACCTCTCGGCAAGTTGCGTGGCTCGCAACCTGGTGCGTATAGCGCTACCCGTACTAGCATGCCCCGCGTATCGAACGGCGCGATCGAGACGAGGTAGCCATGGCTCCCCTGCAGTACGACTTCGTCATCGTCGGCGGCGGATCGGCCGGCAGCGCACTGGCGAACCGGCTCTCCGCTGATCCGGACAACAGCGTTCTGGTGCTGGAGGCCGGACGGTCCGACTATCCGTGGGACGTGTTCATCCACATGCCCGCGGCGCTGACCTTCCCCATCGGCAGCCGCTTCTACGACTGGAAGTACGAATCCGAGCCCGAGCCCCATATGGGCGGCCGCCGCGTCTACCACGCCCGCGGCAAAGTGCTCGGCGGTTCCAGCAGCATCAACGGCATGATCTTCCAGCGGGGCAACCCCATGGACTACGAGCGGTGGGCGGCCGACCCGGGGATGGAGACCTGGGACTACGCACACTGCCTGCCGTACTTCCAGCGCATGGAGAACTGCCTGGCGGCCGACCCCGACGACGAGTTCCGCGGCCACGACGGCCCCCTCGTCCTCGAACGCGGCCCGGCCTCCAGCCCGCTCTTCCCCGCCTTCCTCGAGGCCGTCCAGGAGGCCGGCTACCCCCGCACCGACGACGTCAACGGCTACCGGCAGGAAGGCTTCGCCCCGTTCGACCGCAACGTCCACCGCGGACGTCGCCTGTCAGCCGCCAAGGCGTACCTCAAGCCCGTGAAAAGGCGGCCGAATCTTGACGTCAAGACCCGTGCCCTTGTCACCCGCGTGATCTTCGAGGGCAAGCGTGCCGTCGGTGTCGAGTACCGGCGCGGCCGTGGCAAGCCCCAGCAGGTCCGCGCCCGCGAGGTGATTCTCTGCGGCGGCGCGATCAACTCCCCCCAACTGCTGCAGCTTTCCGGCGTCGGCAACGCGGAGGAACTCAAGTCCCTGGGCGTCGACGTCGTCCACCATCTGCCCGGAGTCGGCGAGAATCTGCAGGACCACCTGGAGGTGTACGTCCAGTACGCCTGCAAGCAGCCGGTCTCCATGCAGCCGTACATGGCGAAGTGGCGTGCCCCGTTCATCGGCCTCCAGTGGCTCTTCCGCAAGGGTCCGGCCGCGACCAACCACTTCGAGGCCGGCGGCTTCGCCCGCAGCAACGAGGACGTGGACTACCCCAACCTGATGTTCCACTTCCTGCCCATCGCGGTCCGCTACGACGGCACCTCGCCGGCGGGCGGGCACGGCTACCAAGTGCACGTCGGACCCATGTACTCCGACGCCCTCGGCTCCGTGAAGATCAAGAGCAAGGACCCGCGCGAGCACCCGGCGCTGCGCTTCAACTACCTGTCCACCGAACAGGACCGCCGCGAGTGGGTCGAGGCGGTCCGGGTGACCCGCAAGCTCCTCAACCAGCCCGCGCTCGCCCCGTACAACGACGGGGAGATCTCACCCGGACCGTCCGTGGAGAGCGACGAGGAGATCCTCGCCTGGGTCGCGAAGGAGGGCGAGACCGCCCTGCACCCCTCCTGCACCTGCAAAATGGGCACTGATGAGATGGCCGTGGTCGACCCGGAGAGCATGCGGGTGCACGGCGTGGAGGGGCTGCGCGTCGTGGACGCCTCCGTGATGCCGTACGTCACCAACGGCAACATCTACGCACCCGTGATGATGATCGCGGAGAAGGCCGCCGACCTCATCCTCGGCAAGAAGCCGCTTCCGGCCTCCAAGGCTCAGTACTACCGGCACCGCGACCCACGGTGAGAACACTGCTGAAGAGCGTCCGCTACGAGGTCCTGCCGGCGAAGTCCACACAGGACAAGGTGCTCGCCCATGTGCCGCGCGACGTGGTGGTCACGGTCACCGCGTCGCCGGTCAAGGGCCTGGAGCCGACGCTCGACCTCACCACCCGGCTGGCGGCGCACGGCTACCGCGTCGTCCCGCACGTGCCCGCGCGGCTGCTGCGGGACGACGCGCACCTGGCGGACGTCGTCGGCCGGCTCCGTGCGGCGGGCATCGACGACATCTTTGTCCCGGCCGGGGACGCCGACCCGCCGGCCGGGACGTACCACGGAGCGCTGCCGGTGCTGTGCAGGCTGAGCGAGCTGGGCAGCCCCTTCACACACATCGGCATCACCGGCTACCCCGAAAGCCATCCGCTCATCGACGACGACGTCATCGTCCAGTCGATGTGGGACAAGCGCGCGCACGCCACGTACATCGTCAGCAATCTGTGCTTCGATCCTCGCGTGCTCGGCGACTGGCTCGTGCGGGTACGCCGGCGCGACATCGTGCTGCCCGTCCATGTGGGCGTCGCCGGCCCCGTTGAGCGGGCGAAGCTGCTCTCCATGGCGACAAAGATCGGGGTGGGGGAGTCGGCGCGGTTCCTGGCCGGGCACGCCTCCTGGTTTCTGCGTTTCGCGGCACCGGGCGGCTACTCGCCCGATCGGCTGCTCAGACGCAGCGCGGACGCGCTCACTGCTCCCTCGGCGGCCGTCGCGGGCCTGCACCTGTTCACCTTCAACCAGATCGCCGAGACGGAGCGCTGGCGCCGCGGCATGCTGGAGCGCCTCGACGGTTGTTAGCCCCCGGCCCCAGGTACACCCTTCGGGCGTGCCCTCAATCGCCGGACGGGCTCCGCTGGAGCCCGTCCGGCGATTGAGGCGCGAGGTCCGGGGCGGAGCCCGGTTGGTTCAGCGAAAGACCACCGTACGGTTCCCGTCCACCATCACGCGGCTCTCGCTGTGCCACTTCACGGCGTGCGCCAGCACCTGTGCCTCCACGTCCCGCCCAACCGTGACCAGTTCGTCCGGGTCGAGCGAGTGATCCACGCGGACCACGTCCTGCTCGATGATCTGGCCCTCGTCCAGGTCCGGCGTCACATAGTGCGCCGTGGCGCCCACGAGCTTCACGCCGCGGTCGTACGCCTGCCCGTACGGGCGTGCGCCCTTGAAGCTGGGCAGGAAGGAGTGGTGGATGTTGATGGCCCGGCCCTCGAGCTGCTTGCACAGGTCGTCGGAGAGGATCTGCATATAGCGGGCGAGCACCACCAGATCGATGTCCAGCTCGCGCACCAGCTCCAGAAGACGTGCCTCGGCGTCGGCCTTGGTGTCCCTGGTCACCGGGATGTGGTGGAAGGGGATGCCGTAGGTCCCGGCCAGCTCCTCGAACTCCTCGTGGTTGGAGACGATGGCCGGGATTTCGATGTTGAGAGCGCCGGTGCGCCGGCGGAAGAGGAGGTCATTCAGGCAGTGGCCGAATTTCGACACCATGATCAGCGTGCGGGTCGGGGTCGAGGCGTCCCGCAGGGTCCACGAGATCCGGTAGGCCTCGGCGACGGGGCCGAATCGGTCACGCAGTTGTTTCACGTCGGTGTCGGGGTCGGACACATCGAAGTGGACCCTCATGAAGAAACGGTCCTGAAGCCGGTCGTCGAACTGCTGGCTCTCCAGGATGTTGCCGGAGTTCCTGACCAGGTAGCCGCTCACGGCGTGCACCAGTCCGGCCTGGTCCGGGCACGAGAGGGTGAGGACGTATTCGCGGCCAGGTTGCGGTCGAGGGGACATACGTGGCCTCCGTTGGTGCGTATTGCACAACACGGTGAGTGATACGCAACATGGTCAGCCCCTTGTGGGCCGCGGTCAAGAGAAGCGGGACAACTGGGCTCCAGGGCGGAATCCGCCCGTCTTGCCCTCTTGACGTGGGTCATGCGTTCGGCCAGGGTGTTCCACCACAAGCAATGCAGTGCATGATGCGCAACGAACTTCGGTCGAAGGGCTCCGCACGTGGCAGACCTGTATCTGGACGGAGAATGGCGCGATCCGGTGGCCGGGGGCCACCGGGAGATCCTCTGCCCCGCAGATGGCACGCTTGCGGCGGTCGTGTCCGAAGGGACCCGGGCCGACAGCGAGGCCGCGATCGCAGCGGCCCGCCGGGCTTTCGACGAAGGCCACTGGCCGCGAACCCCCGAGCGGGAACGCGGCGCGCTGCTGCTGCGCACCGCCGATCTGATCGAGCGCGACGCCAAGGAGTTCGCCCGCGCCGAATCACTGGACACCGGCAAGCGGTTGGTGGAGAGCGAGTACGACATCGCCGATGTGGTCTCCTGCTTCCGCTACTACGGCGGGATCGCGGGCACCAGCGCCGGCCGGGTGGTCGACACCGGACGCGACGACGCCGTCAGCCGCGTCACCTACGAGCCGGTCGGAGTCTGCGGGTTGATTACCCCGTGGAACTATCCGCTGCTCCAGGCGTCGTGGAAGGTCGCCCCCGCTCTCCTGGCCGGAAACACGATCGTGCTGAAGCCGAGCGAGCTCACCCCGTCCACATCGATCCTGCTGATGCGGGCACTTGAGGAGGCCGGTCTGCCGGCCGGAGCCGCCAACCTCGTGCTGGGTACCGGACCCGAGGTGGGCGCGCCGCTGTCCGAAGACCCCGCCGTCGACATGATCTCCTTCACCGGGGGCCTGGACACCGGCCGAAGGATCATGGCCACGGCCGCCGCGACCGTGAAAAAGGTCGCCCTCGAACTGGGTGGCAAGAACCCCAATGTCGTCTTCGCCGACGCCGATTTCGAGGCCGCGGTGGACTTCGCTCTCACGGCCGTCTTCCTGCATTCCGGGCAGGTCTGCTCGGCCGGCGCCCGTCTGATCGTCGAGGACGAGCTCCATGACGCCTTTGTCGACGAGGTCGTACGCCGTGCCGGGCGAATCCGTCTGGGCGGCCCCTTCGATCCCGAGGCCGATACGGGACCGCTGGTCTCCGCACAGCACCGGGAGAAGGTCGAGGCCTACGTCGCCGAGGGCCTCGCCGAGGGCGCCGTACTGCGCTGCGGCGGCAGTCGCCCGGAGGACCCGGAACTCGCGAGCGGCTACTACTACCCGCCGACCGTGCTCGACGAGTGTCGCCAGGACATGCGTGTGGTGCATGAGGAGTCCTTCGGCCCCGTGCTGACCGTCGAGCGCTTCAGCGGCGAGGACGACGCCGTACGCATCGCCAATGACACCGAGTACGGACTCGCCGGAGCCGTATGGACGCAGGACGCCGGCAAGGCCCAGCGGGTCGCGCGACGCCTGCGCCACGGCACCGTGTGGATCAACGACTACCACCCCTATGTACCGCAGGCGGAATGGGGTGGCTTCGGCCACTCGGGCGTGGGCCGGGAACTGGGGCCGACGGGCCTGGACGAATATCGCGAGCCCAAGCACATCTGGCAGAACATCCAACCCCGGCCGCAGCACTGGTTCCGCGGCTGAATGCCGAAGAGAGGTCGACCGTGACCCCAACAGAGACTGAACTGCCGCAGCGGCGCGGCACGTCCCAGGACCAGGACAGGCCCCCGGTCATCTCCGTGCGCGGGCTGTGGAAGGTGTTCGGGCCCAAGGCGGACCAGGTGCCGGATTCCGACGAGCTGTGCGGGCTCACGCGCCGCGAGCTCATGGACCGCACGGGATGCACCGCCGCCGTACGGGATGTGAACTTCGACGTGTCGCCCGGCGAGGTCTTCGTCGTGATGGGCCTGTCCGGTTCCGGCAAGTCCACGCTGGTGCGATGTCTCACCCGGCTGATCGAACCCACCGCGGGTGAAGTGAACTTCGAGGGTGAGGACATCCGTGGCGCGGACGCCAAACGGCTGCGCGAGCTACGGCGCCGCAAGTTCTCCATGGTCTTCCAGCACTTCGGGCTGCTGCCGCACCGCCGGGTCGTCGACAATGTCTCGTACGGCCTGGAAATACGTGGCATGGGCAAGGCGGAGCGCGTCAAGCGGGCCATGGAGGTCGTCGAACTGGTCGGCCTGGCCGGATACGAGAACTCCTACCCCGACCAGCTCTCCGGCGGCATGCAGCAGCGCGTCGGTCTCGCCCGTGCGCTCGCCGGCGATCCGGACGTGCTCTTCTTCGACGAGCCGTTCTCCGCGCTCGACCCGCTGATCCGCCGCGACATGCAGAACGAGGTCATCCGCCTGCACCACGAGGTCGGCAAGACCATGGTCTTCATCACCCACGACCTGTCCGAGGCGCTCAAGCTCGGCGATCGCATTCTCATCATGCGCGACGGCAAGATGGTCCAGTGCGGCACAGGTGACGAACTGGTGGGCGCTCCCGCCGACGATTATGTCCGCGAGTTCGTCAAGGACGTGTCCCGCGCCGAAGTCCTGACCCTGCGCTGGATCATGCGCGCCCCGGAGCCCGGCGACGCCCTCGACGGCCCGGAGCTGGGCCCGGACGTCGTGGTGCGCGAGGCGACGCGGGCGGTGCTCGCCGCCGACAGGCCGGTCAAGGTCGTCCAGGACGGCAAGCTGCTGGGCATCGTCGGCGACGAGGAGATCCTCGCGGTCGTCGCCGGACAGGAAGGCGGCGCGTGATGGTTGTCGCCGCCGACGCGGCCGCCCCGGCCCGGGCCGTGCGCCGAGTCAGCCGCCGCGTCGTGGTGGCCGCGATCGTGCTCGCCTGGCTGGTGCTGTTCGCCGCCCTGCGCGGGCGGGAGACCCTGGCGCTGGCGGCGGCCGACCTGACGGACCTGCACCGCTGGTTCAACTCGGTCAACGACAGCATCGGGGCGAACCGCAACAGCAACCCGCTCTTCCTCTACTTCTTCAACGAGATCCGGCTGGTCATCGACAATCTCGTCACCTTCATCCAGTCGCTGATCTCCCAGCCGCAGGGCGGGCGCCCGGTCCCCGTCATCGGCTGGCTGGGCGTCGTCGGCCTCGCCGGATATCTCTCCTGGGCGTTCGGGAACATACGCGTCGCGGCCCTGGCCGTGGCCGGGTTCGTCTTCCTGGGGCTGCAGGGACTGTGGCAGGAGAGCATGGACACGCTGGCCCTGACCCTGTCGGCGGTCTTCGTCTCCCTGCTCATCGGCATCCCGCTCGGCATCTGGGCCGGGCTCTCCGACCGGGTGAACCGCGCCATCACGCCGTTCCTGGACTTCATGCAGACGATGCCGACCTTCGTCTACCTCGCTCCGCTGACGCTGTTCTTCCTCATCGGCCCGGCATCCGCGACGATCGCCACGCTCATCTACGCGGCGCCGCCTGCCATACGCATCACCGCGCACGCCATCCGCTCGGTGCCCGCCACCACGGTAGAGGCCGCAGAGTCGCTGGGATCCACCCGGCGGCAGACGCTCACCAAGGTGCTGCTGCCCATGTCCAAGCGGACCGTCGTGATGGGCGTGAACCAGACCATCATGGCCGCGCTGTCCATGGTCACCATCGCCGCCCTGATCGACGCGCCCGGGCTGGGCAAGACGGTCGTCAAGGCGCTGCAGACCCTGGACGTCGGCGTCGCCTTCAACGCCGGCCTCGCGATCGTCGTCATGGCCATCGTGCTGGACCGGGTGACGACCGCGGCGGGTGACCGTGTGGAGGCCGCGAGGAAGCGCCGCGCCGGCCGCTTCACGAAGTGGCGCCGGCCCCTCCTGCTGGCCGGTGGCGCGGCGGCCGCGGTGTGCGTGTGGCTGTCCCACACCTATGTGTGGGCAGCCCAGTTCCCCGGCGACGCCTCAGTCGGCGGCGCGATCGCGCGCACGGCGGACTCGGTCACCCTGTGGACGCAGGACACCTTCGGCGGACTGACCAACGGAACCAGGGACCTGATCACCACGGCGCTGCTCAACCCCTTCGAGACACTGCTCACCGAGTCCCCCTGGTGGCTGGTCGGCGTCGTCCTCGTCGCCGTCGGCGCAGTGCTCGGCGGGTGGCGCGCGGGTGTCACGGCGGCGGTCTGTGTGGCACTGCTCGTCGGGACCGGGGTGTGGTCGGACAGCATGACGACGCTGGCCTCCACGGCGGTGGCGACTCTGATCGTGATGCTGCTCGGCGTCGTGGTCGGGGTCTGGATGGGCCGCAGTCCGCTGGTCGACCGGCTGATCAGACCCAGCCTCGACGCGGGCCAGACCATGCCCTCCTTCGTGTATCTGGTGCCGTTCCTGGCGCTGTTCGGTGCGACGCGCTTCACGGCGATCATCGCCGCGGTCGTCTTCGCGGCTCCCGTGACAATCAAGATCATCGCGGATGGAGTGCGAGCGGTGCCACAGACCACGGTGGAGGCCGCCACGGCAGCCGGCTCCAGCACTTGGCAGATCATCACCAAGGTCCAGCTCCCCATGTCACGCAGCGCCCTGACACTCGCGACCAACCAGGGACTGATCTACGTCCTGTCCATGGTGGTCGTGGGCGGTCTGGTCGGTGCGGGCGCCCTGGGCTACGACGTCGTAGCCGGTTTCTCCCAGGGCCAGTTGTACGGCAAGGGCCTGGCGGCGGGCCTGGCCATCGTTCTGCTCGGGGTCATGTTCGACCGGATAACCCAGGCAGCGGCACGGCGCACAACGAGGGCGCCCGGCGCCCGCTAGGCCGGTCACAACTCAGCGCCCACAGGAAGAAGCACAGGAGGCAGTAATGATCGGAAACTTCATTGGGCAGTCGCGGCCCGCGAGACGGCGGGCCGCGGTGGCCGGGCTGGCGGCGATGAGCCTCGCCGCGCTCACCGCCTGCGGCGGCGCCAAGGTCGGCGAGTCGGGATCGGACAAGGCGGGGGGCGCCGGCAAGTGCGGCACGTTCAACCTCGCGATCAACCCCTGGGTCGGTTACGAGGCCAACGCGGCGGTCATCGCGTATGTCGCCGAGAATGACCTCAAGTGTCAGGTGACCAAGAAGGACCTCAAGGAAGAGGTCGCCTGGCAGGGCTTCGGCACCGGCGAAGTGGACGCCGTCGTCGAGAACTGGGGCCACGACGACCTGAAGAAGAAGTACATCACCGACCAGAAGACCGCCGTGGAGGCCGGCGCGACCGGCAACACGGGCGTCATCGGCTGGTTCGTGCCGCCGTGGCTGGCCAAGGAGCACCCGGACATCACCGACTGGAAGAACCTCAATAAATACGCCGCCAATTTCAAGACGTCGGAGTCGGGTGCCAAGGGTCAGTTCCTCGACGGCGATCCGTCGTTCGTGACGAATGACGCCGCACTGGTGAAGAATCTCAAGCTGGATTACAAGGTCGTCTACGGTGGCAGCGAGGCGGCGCTCATCCAGGCGTTCAGACAGGCCGAGGCCAAGAAGTCCTGGGTGATCGGATACTTCTACGCGCCGCAGTGGTTCATGTCGGAGGTCGAGCTGGTGAAGGTGAATCTGCCGGCGTACAAGGACGGCTGCGACGCCGACGCGGAGAAGGTCGCCTGCGACTACCCCGAATACGAGCTGGACAAGATCGTCAGCAAGAAGTTCGCCGACTCGGGCAGTCCTGCCTATGACCTCGTCAAGAACTTCACCTGGACCAACTCGGACCAGAACCTCGTGGCCAAGTACATCGCCGAGGACAAGATGACGCCGGAGGCGGCGGCCAAGAAGTGGGTGGACGCCAACCGCGACAAGGTTGATTTCTGGCTCAAGAAGAGCTGATCCACAGGAGGGGCCGGGAGCGTTGACCGTGCCCGGCGGGCTGCCGTGACAGCCCGCCGGGCACGGCTGTTTTTTTGCCCCGGTTACGGCCGTGAAGGCCCCTTGACACCCACCCTCGGCGACCGGCATCGTGAGTTGCGCAACCTGAAGCATGTTGCGCTGACAGCAACTTAACTGCTTAAAGGCGGAGGTGCGGCGATGGCGGGACCCCGAGTGGTCATCATCGGAGCGGGCGTCGTGGGAGCGGCGCTCGCGGACGAACTGTCCTTCGCGGGCTGGACCGACATCACGGTCGTCGACCAGGGGCCCCTCCCCGCCACCGGCGGGTCGTCGTCCCATGCGCCGGGGCTGGTCTTCCAGACGAACTCCTCGAAGACCATGACCGAGCTCGCCCGCTACACCGTCGAGAAGTTCTGCAGCCTCGACGTCGACGGAGAGCCCTGCTTCCTGCAGGTGGGCGGACTCGAGGTGGCCACCACCCCGGAACGCCTGATCGAGCTGCACCGCCGCCACGGCTGGGTCACCGCCTGGGGCATCGAGTCCCGGCTGCTGAGCCCCGAGGAGTGCATCGAACTGCACCCGCTGGTGGACCCCGGGCGCGTCCTCGGCGGCCTCCTGGTCCCCACCGACGGCCTGGCCAAGGCGGTGCTCGCCGTCGAGGCCCAGATCCGGCGGGCCACCGAGCGCGGCGTTCGCTTCCTCGCCCGCCACGAAGTCCTCGACGTCGTACACAGCGAGGGCGAGGTCAGCGCAGTCGTCACCGACCAGGGCGAGATCCCCGCCGACATCGTCGTGTGCTGTGCGGGCATCTGGGGCCCGAAGATCGCCCGCATGGTCGGCATGAACCTGCCCCTCACCCCGCTCGCCCACCAGCTCGCCTGGACCGGCCCCGTTCCCGCACTGGAAGGCCAGGCCGAGGAGGCCGTCCGGCCGATCCTGCGCCACCAGGACGCGGATCTGTACTACCGCGACCGCTTCGACCGCATCGGCATCGGCTACTACGGCCACCGGCCCATGCCGGTCGACCCGGAGGACATCGCCTCGGTGGACGAGGCCGAGCGGATGCCCTCGGTCATGAAGTTCACCGAGGACGACTTCGCCGACGCCTGGACCGAGACACAGGCACTGCTGCCCGCGACCCGCGACGCCAAGATCGAAGAGGGCATCAACGGTCTCTTCTCCTTCACCACCGACGGCCTGCCGCTGCTGGGCGAATCACCTGACGTCAAGGGCTTCTGGGTCGCCGAGGCCGTGTGGGTCACCCACTCGGCCGGCGTGGCCCGCGCGGTGGCCGAATGGCTCGTGGAGGGCCACTGCTCGTCCTTCGATCTGCACGAGTGCGACGTCAACCGCTTCGAGCCGCATCAGCTCTCCCCGGAGTACGTCCTGGCACGCGACTGCCAGAACTTCGTCGAGGTGTACGACATCCTCCACCCCCTCCAGCCGGCCGGCGCGCCACGCCCCCTGCGCACCAGCCCCTTCTACGCCCGCCAGCAGGAACTCGGCGCCGTCTTCCTGGAGGCCACCGGCTGGGAGCGGCCCCAGTGGTACGAGGCGAACGAACACCTGGCAGCCGGGCGTTCCATCCCCACTCCCAACGACTGGGCGGCGCGCTACTGGTCGCCCATCGTCGGCGCAGAGGCCCAGACCACGCGCGAGACCGTCGCGATGTACGACATGACCGCGCTCAAGCGCCTGGAAGTCACCGGTCGCGGCGCCGCCGCGTTCCTCCAGCGGCTGTCCACCGGCAACGTCGACAAGTCGGTCGGCTCGGTGACGTACACCCTGCTCCTCGACGGAGACGGCCGTATCCGCAGCGACATCACCGTCGCCCGTCTCGGCCGCGACCACTTCCAGGTCGGCGCCAACGGCAACCTGGACCTCGACTGGTTTGGCCGACACCTGCCGGCGGACGGGTCGGTCCAGGTACGCGACATCACCGCCGGCACCTGCTGCGTCGGCCTGTGGGGCCCGCTGGCCCGCGAGGTGCTCCAGCCGCTCGCCGACTCGGACTTCTCCAACGACGGTCTGAAGTACTTCCGCGCCAAGCGCGCCCACATCGGTTCCGTCCCCGTCACCGCCATGCGCCTGTCGTACGTCGGCGAACGCGGCTGGGAGCTGTACACCACCGCCGACATGGGCCAGAAACTCTGGGACACCCTCTGGCAGGCCGCCCAGCCCCTCGGCGGCATCGCCGCCGGCCGTGGCGCCTTCAACAGTCTGCGTCTGGAGAAGGGCTACCGCTCCTTCGGCACCGACATGACCTATGAGCACGACCCCTACGAGGCGGGCGTCGGCTTCGCCGTCAAGCTCGACAAGGACGACTTCATCGGCAAGGCCGCGCTGGAGCGGCGCAAGGCCGATGTGCGGCGCCGCCTGACCTGTCTGACCATCGACGACCCGCAGGCCGTGGTCATGGGGAAGGAGCCGGTGTACGACGGCGACCGCCCCGTCGGCTATGTCACCAGCGCCGCTCACGGCTACACGATCGGCAAGGGCATCGCCTATGCGTGGCTGCCCGCCGAGCTCGCCACGACCGGCCGCACCATGCACATCGGCTACTTCGACCAGCGCGTCGAAGCGGTCGTCGCCGACGAGCCGCTGTTCGACCCCTCCATGTCCCGCCTGCGCGGCTGAGCCCCCATCCGTAAGAAGAGGAGCACCGTGAGCGCAAAGGTCCTCGACGGACGCCGTACCGCGGCTGCGATCCGCACCGAACTCGCCGAGCGCGTCGCCAAGCTGGCCGCGCGGGGAATCACGCCGGGCCTCGGCACCGTACTGGTCGGCGACGACCCCGGCAGTCACGCGTACGTCGCCGGTAAGCACCGCGACTGCGAACAGGCCGGGATCGCCTCCATCCGGCGCGAACTGCCCGCCGACGCGACGCAGGAGCAGGTGGAGGCCGTCATCGACGAGCTCAACGCCGACCCCGCCTGCACCGGCTACATCGTCCAACTGCCGCTGCCGCGGGGCCTGGACGCCAACGCGGTACTGGAGCGCATGGACCCGGCCAAGGACGCCGACGGCCTGCACCCGGTCAGCCTCGGACGCCTCGCTCTCGGCATCGAGGCCCCGCTGCCCTGCACCCCGCGCGGCATCGTGGAACTGCTGCGTCGCCATGACGTCCCCCTCGCCGGAGCGCGGGTGTGCGTCATCGGGCGAGGCATCACGGTCGGACGGCCGATCGGGCTGCTGCTCACCCGCAGGTCCGAGAACGCCACCGTGACCCTGTGCCACACCGGGACCAAGGGTCTGGCCTGGCACGTACGGGAGGCGGACATCGTCATCGCGGCCGCCGGATCGCCCGGACTGATCACCCCCGAGATGCTTCGGCCCGGTGCCGTCGTCCTCGACGTCGGTATCACCCGCACCGACGAAGGGCTGATCGGGGACGTGCACCCCGATGCCGCCACGGTCGCCGGATGGGTCGCGCCCATGCCCGGCGGCGTAGGACCCATGACGCGGGCGATGCTGCTCGCCAATGTCGTTGAGGCTGCCGAGAGGAACGCCGCATGAACACGCTGAACGCGCCGCTCGCCGAGCTGGACCCGGAGGTCCACGCCGCCGTCTCCGCGGAGCTGGACCGCCAGCAGTCCACCCTCGAAATGATCGCGTCGGAGAACTTCGCCCCCTCGGCGGTCATGGAGGCCCAGGGTTCGGTCCTGACGAACAAGTACGCCGAGGGCTATCCGGGGCGCCGCTACTACGGCGGCTGTGAACACGTCGACGTGACCGAGCGGCTGGCCATCGAGCGGATCAAGTCCCTCTTCGGCGCCGGATTCGCCAATGTGCAGCCGCACTCGGGCGCGCAGGCGAACACCGCCGTCTACTTCGCCCTGCTGAAGCCCGGTGACACCATCCTCGGCCTCGACCTCGCGCACGGCGGTCACCTCACCCACGGCATGCGCATCAACTACAGCGGCAAGATGCTCAATGTCGTGCCCTACCACGTGGACGAGACCGACAACCTGGTCGACATGGACGAGGTGGAGCGGCTCGCCAAGGAGCACAGCCCCAAGATGATCATCGCGGGCTGGTCGGCGTATCCCCGGCAACTGGACTTCGAGGCCTTCCGGCGGATCGCCGACGAGGTGGGCGCCTACCTGATGGTCGACATGGCCCACTTCGCGGGCCTCGTGGCCGCCGGACTTCACCCCAGTCCCGTACCGCACGCCCATGTCACCACCACGACCACCCACAAGACGCTCGGCGGCCCGCGCGGCGGCGTCATCCTCACCAATGAGGCCGACATCGCCAAGAAGATCAACTCTGCGGTGTTCCCCGGAATGCAGGGCGGCCCGCTGGAGCACGTCATCGCAGCGAAGGCGGTGTCGTTCAAGGTCGCCGCGTCGCCGGAGTTCGCCGAGCGGCAGGCCCGTACCCTGGCCGGCGCCCGCATCCTCGCCGAACGGCTCACGCAGCCGGACGCGACCGCGGCCGGAGTCAGCGTCCTCACCGGCGGCACCGATGTCCATCTGGTCCTGGTCGACCTCAGGGAGTCGGAACTGGACGGGAAGCAGGCGGAAGACCTGCTCCACGACATCGGTATCACCGTCAACCGCAACGCCGTCCCCTTCGATCCCCGCCCGCCCATGGTCACTTCGGGGCTGCGTATCGGCACCCCCGCTCTGGCCACCCGCGGCTTCACCGAAGAGGACTTCACCGAGGTCGCCGATGTGATCGCGCTCGCCCTCCAGCCCGCGCCCGATGTCGCCGCGCTCCGCGCCCGTACGCAGGCGCTGGCTGCCAAGCACCCGCTGTACCCGCACCTTTCAGGAGACGCCCGATGAGCCCCCGCACCCCGGGCGCCGACCTCCCCGAGCACCCCGACTGGCTGTGGCGCACGCCCGAGCCGAAGCGGTCGTACGACGTGGTGATCGTGGGCGGCGGCGGACACGGTCTCGCGACCGCCCACTACCTGGCGAAGAACCACGGCATCACCAATGTGGCCGTGCTGGAGAAGGGCTGGCTCGCGGGCGGCAACATGGCCCGCAACACCACCATCATCCGTTCCAACTATCTGTGGGACGAGAGCGCCGGAATCTACGAGCATGCCCTCAAGCTCTGGGAGGGGCTGGCGGACGAACTGGACTACCCGATCCTCTTCTCCCAGCGCGGTGTGCTGAACCTCGCCCACAGCCTGCAGGATGTCCGCGACAGCGTGCGCCGTGTCGAGGCCAACCGGCTCAACGGCGTCGACGCCGAATGGCTGGACCCGCAGCGGGTCAAGGACGTCTGCCCCATCGTCAACATCTCACCCGACGTGCGGTATCCGGTGATGGGCGGCACCTACCAGCCGCGGGCCGGTATCGCCAAGCACGATCACGTTGCCTGGGGGCTGGCGCGCTCCGCCGACGCCGCGGGCATCGACATCATCCAGAACTGCGAAGTCACCGGCATCGACATCCAGGGCGGGCGGGTCGTCGGCGTGCAGACCACGCTCGGCCCGATCGCCGCCGGCAAGGTGGCGCTCTGCTCGGCCGGTCATACCTCGGTACTGGCAGCCATGGCGGGCTTCGAGCTGCCGCTGCAGAGCCACCCGCTGCAGGCGCTGGTCTCCGAGCTCCTTGAGCCGGTGCACCCCACGGTCGTGATGTCCAATGCGGTGCATGTGTACGTCAGCCAGGCACACAAGGGCGAACTGGTGATGGGCGCGGGCATCGACGCGTACAACGCCTACACCCAGCGCGGCGCCTTCCACATCATCGAGCATCAGATGTCCGCCGCCCTGGAACTCTTCCCGGTCTTCGCCCGTGCCCATGTACTGCGTACCTGGGGCGGCATCGTCGACGTCAGCCCCGACGCCTCGCCGATCGTCGGGCTCAGCCCTGTCGACAACCTCTACCTCAACTGCGGCTGGGGAACCGGCGGTTTCAAAGCCACCCCGGGCGTCGGCTGGGTCTACGCCCACACCATCGCCCACGACACCCCCCACCACCTCAACGCCCCCTTCTCGCTCGACCGATTCACCACCGGCGCGCTCGTCGACGAGCACGGCGCGGCCGCGGTGGCCCACTAGGGAGCCGAATCGATGCTGCTCATCCCATGCCCCTGGTGCGGGCCCCGCGACGAGGCCGAATTCCACTACGGCGGCCAGGCGCACGTGCCCTATCCCGAGGACCCCGCCGCCCTGACCGACCAGGAGTGGGCCCGCCATGTCTTCTTCCGCGACAACCCCAGGGGTCCGTTCGCGGAGCGCTGGAGCCATGCGGCCGGATGCCGTCGCTGGTTCAACGCCGTGCGTAATACGGCGACGAACGAGATCCTGACGGTGTACCGAGCGGGCGAGCCGCGCCCGGAACCGGCGGCCTCCCCTTCAGCCGGTAGGGTCGGCGGACAGGCTGTCCCGCACAATCCAGCCCCTCCGGCGTTTGAGGAGCGGAGTCCAGGGGCGGAGCCCCTGGTTACGGGAAAGGGCGGGGTGGGGGAGTCAACCCCCGCCCCCACCATCGGCACCGGCACTCAGCCGTTCCGGCGCACCGCCGGCGGCCGCGTAGCCCGTGCCGAACCGCTCACCTTCACCTTCGACGGCACGACATACGAAGGCTTCCGCGGCGACACCCTCGCCTCCGCCCTGCTCGCCAACGGGATCATCCAGGCCGGCACCAGCATCAAGCTCGGCCGCCCGCGCGGCATCTTCTCCGCCGGCGTCGAGGAGCCCAACGCGGTCGTCCAGATCGAGGAGCCGTTCCCCGAGCCCATGCTGCCCGCGACGGCCGTGGAGCTGTACGACGGGCTCGTCGCCAGCAGCCTCCCCGGGCAGGGACGGCTTGCCACCGAGCCCGATCCCGCGCGCTACGACGCCGTCCACGCCCACTGCGACCTGCTCGTCGTCGGCGCGGGACCGGCCGGACTCGCGGCCGCGGCTGCCGCCGCAGGCAGCGGGGCGCGTGTCATCCTTGCCGACGACCAGCCCGAGCTGGGCGGCAGTCTCCTCGGAACAAGCCAACTCCTGGACTGGGCAGCCGAGATGGGCGCGCGGCTCGGTGCCGAGCCCGAGGTTCGTGTGCTGCGCCGCACCACCGTCTTCGGCTACTACGACGACAATCATGTCCTCGCCGTCGAACGCCGCACCAACCACCTCGGCGGCGAAGCCCCCGAGCAGGTCTCCCGCGAGCGTGTCTGGCGCATCCGCGCCCGCCGCGTCGTCCTGGCCACCGGAGCCCATGAGCGCTCGCTGGCCTTCGCCGACAACGACCGGCCCGGCGTCATGCTGGCGGGCTCGGCCCGTACGTACGCCAACCGCTACGGCGTCCTGCCGGGCCGTCGCGCCGTCGTCTTCACCACCAACGACAGCGCCTACGCGGCCGCGCTCGACCTGGCGGCGGCGGGCGTGGACATCGCGGCGGTCGTAGACACCCGACCCGAACCGGGGGAGTGGGCGCGCCGCGCCCAGCAGGCCGGGATCGAGGTGCTGGCCGGGCATGCCGTGACGGGTACCGCGGGCGACGCACGCCTCGCCGCGGTGACCGTTGCCCCGTACGGAGGGCCGTCGGGGCGCGAGTTCGCTGCCGACCTGTTGCTGGTCTCCGGTGGGTGGAACCCCGTCGCGCATCTGTTCAGCCAGGCGGGCGGAAAGCTGCGTTACGACGAGACGCTCGGCACCTTCGTCCCCGACTCATGCCCTCAGGCGGTCGAGGCCGCGGGCTCCGTCGCCGGCGTCTTCGATCTGCCCGGCGTTCTCGCTCAGGGCTCTGCGGCGGGCGCCCGAGCGATGGAGGCCGAGGGCTATGGGGTCGGTGCCCCCGAGCTCCCGGTTGTGGCCGGCGAACCGCAGTCCCCGTCCATGCAGGTCTTCGTCGTCCCCGGCGCCGCCGGCGCGCCACGCTTCGTCGACCTTCAGCGTGATGTCACCGTTGACGACCTGGCCCGCGCGACGGGCGCCGGTATGCGCTCGGTCGAGCACACCAAGCGCTACACCACCGCCGGTACCGCCAACGACCAGGGCAAGACATCCGGTGTCCTCGCCAGCGGCACCGTCGCCCAGCTCCTCGGCGTGGACATCTCCGCCCTCGGCACGACGACGTTCCGCCCTCCCTACACCCCCGTCTCCTTCGCCACCCTCGCGGGCCGCGACCGCGGCGCGCTCCATGACCCTGTGCGCGTGACCGCCCTGCACGACTGGCACGTCGAGCATGGTGCGCTCTTCGAGAACGTCGGTCAGTGGAAGCGGCCCTGGTACTACCCCCAGAACGGCGAGGACATGAAGGCCGCCGTGCTCCGTGAGTGCCGCGCTGCCCGCGAGGGCGTCGCCTTCATGGACGCCTCCACCCTCGGCAAGATCGACGTGCAGGGGCCGGACGCCGCCGTTCTTCTCGACCGGCTCTACACCAACATGATGAGCACCCTCAAAGTCGGCATGATCCGCTACGGCGTCATGTGCCGCCTCGACGGCATGATCTTCGACGACGGCACCGTCATCCGCCTCGCCGCGGACCGTTTCCTCGTCACCACCACGACGGGCAATGCGGCCGCCGTCCTGGACTGGATGGAGGAGTGGCTGCAGACCGAGTGGCCCGAACTACGCGTCCACTGCACCTCCGTCACCGAGCAGTGGGCCACCGTCGCCCTCGTCGGCCCCCGCTCCCGCGAGCTGCTGGCCGGCCTCGCCCCCGAACTGGCCGTCGCGAACGACGACTTCCCCTTCATGGCGTGGCGCGACACGACCGTCGCCGAAATCCCCGCCCGCATCTGCCGGATCAGCTTCTCCGGCGAACTGGCCTACGAGATCAACGTGTCGCCGTGGGACGCCCGCGCGCTGTGGGAGGCGCTGTACGCGGCCGGGAGCCGGTTCGGCATCACCCCGTACGGCACCGAGACCATGCACGTACTGCGCGCCGAGAAGGGCTATCCGATCATCGGCCAGGACACCGACGGCACGGTCACCCCGCAGGACCTCGGTATGAGCTGGGCGGTGTCCAAGAAGAAGCCCGATTTCGTCGGCAAGCGCTCCCACGCACGCGCCGACACCGTACGCGGCGACCGCAAGCACCTCGTCGGCCTGCTTCCCGAGGACCCGGACTCCTTCCTCCCCGAGGGCACCCAGCTGGTCGCCGACAGCGTGCTCCCCGAGCCGCCGGTGCCGATGCTCGGCCATGTCACCTCCAGCTACCACAGCGCGGCGCTCGGCCGGACCTTCGCACTCGCCCTGATCAAGGGCGGCCGGGAGCGCATCGGCGAGCGGTTGTACGCGCCCGTGGGCGACCGTCTGGTCCCGGTGACCGTCGCAAGCCCCGTCCTCTACGATCCCGAGGGAGCCCGCCGCGATGGCTGACACCGCAACCCGCCACAGCCCCTTGGCGCATGCCGCCGGGCGCCTCACCGCGGCCACCCGCGCCTCCGGAGGAGCCGTCCGCCTGGTCGAACTGCCCTTCCTGGCCCAGGTCAACGTCCGGCTCGACCCCAAGGGCAAGGCTGCTGACGCCGTCGGGCTTGCTCTGGGTCTCCAACTGCCCATCGAACCCGACACCGTCGTACACGCCGGTGGCCGCGCCGCCATCTGGCTCGGCCCCGACGAATGGCTCGTCGTCGGGCCGCCCGGCAGCCAGTCGGGCCTGGAGGACCAGATCAGGGCGGCTGCCGGCGACGAACCGGCATCGGTCACCGATGTCTCGGCCCAGCGCACCACCCTGCTCGTCACGGGCCCCCGCGCCCGCGATCTGCTGGCCCACGGCTGCCCGCTGGACCTGCACCCACGTGCTTTCGGCCCCGGACGCTGCGCCCAGACCACCCTGGCCCGCGCGCAGGTAGTGCTGGTCGCACGGGACGAACCCCGGGCCGGTTTCTGGTTGCTGGTCCGTTCGTCCTTCGCCGGCTACCTGGCGGACTGGCTGCTGGACGCCGCATCGGAGTACGTCTGACGGAGCTGCGTGCTTGCCGTCCGGGAAGGCCATGGCCTCGGCTGCATGCGTGGCCGGAGCGCGAGCGGGAGTTCCTTCTCTGCCGACAGTTCGACGCACGTGAGCGCGACTGGCTGCAGCGGTATCCGCCCGGTCGGCTGGAGATCATCGAAGTCGAAGTCGATGGTGCTCCGGCCGGCCGGATCCGGCTCTCTCGAGGCCGACCGTGGACCCGGTCCCGCCGTGTGGTCGACCTCGCTGTCGCCCGGGAGTACCGGCGACGCGGCGTCGCGACCGAGGCGCTGACCCGCTGCCCTCCGCGGTGGCGACGAGCTGGACCTCTTCCTGCACCGGTCGTGAGAGTTGTACCGCGAACCAAAGGCGGCCGGTTCGGTCATGGCCGAAGCCAGTGGTGCCCCCTCGTCTCACGGTTCACTGGTTGCCCACAGGTTCATCGGCCATACTGCCCGTCGTGGAGCAGCGCGTAGATCCAAACATTCCGCTCGAGTACGCCGTCGGGACAGACCCGGCGTACATCCCTGGCCTCACGGCCCCCCGCTCTGCCGGGACGGGAGAAGTGGAGGAGGCAGAAGAGCCAATCCCGGACCAGACCGAGGAGCGAAGGTCTGACGAGGCCGTCCGTGAGGAGGTACCCGCCCCCGACGAGGAGGGTGTCGTCAGCGAGACGGGGGAGGAAGTGAGCGGCCCCGTCTTCGAGGTCAGAGACCGCCGCGGTTCGATCAGGGCGGACCGCGACGGGGTCCGGTTCCGGCTGGACGATGAGGAAGCCGAGTTCCGGTGGGACGAGATCGGCGCCGTCGAGGTGAAGTCCGCCCGATTCGGGCGTCGATTCACCGTCACGGTCCACTTGACGATGCGCCGTTGGTTCGACGCCGAGGTCGAGGCCCCGGCCAGGAGCCTTCTCAAGGAGTGGGCAGCGGAACTCGACGCTGTCCTGGACGCTTACTTCGAGGAGTCCTGACCAGCAGTCAGCGTGCCTGTTGCGTATCGGGAAAGAGGCATTCGGCGAGCACCGGGCGGTGGTGCTCGCCGGGCGACATCCCCGGCGGCCACCGACCGTGAGGTCACACCGCCGCGGCTGCCGGGACAGCGACTGGATCGGGTGAGGTGGCAGGCGGAGACACGTGATGCGCCTGCCCCTCTTCGACGATGGCGCGTTGTGCAGGGAAGGCTCACGTCGGCGTCGCAGGCCCCAGGCGCACCCAGTCCGTCCCTCAGGTCTCCTCTTCCATACGAATGGCGCTCCTGAGGTTTTCGAGTGCCTGGCCGGGCTTCTTCTCCTGCATCTCCAGCAGCGCGGCAGCGATGGCGTCGAGCTTGCGCTGGATCGCGTGCTCGGCTCTCCGTTCCGAGTTCTTGAGCAGGGCCAGAAGCAGCAGCGTGACGGCGGTCATCGATTCTCCGGCGAGCAGCAGCCACTCGTCCGGAAGCTTCATGGCATGGGCAGTGACGACGAGGGCCACCAAGGCCAAGCACACTCCGAAAAAGGCCGGCGAGCTGGTGAAGTTCGAGGCGTGCTCCGCCAACCGGGCGAACCATGTGCGCTTGTCGCCACCGCGATCGGCGGGATGCTGAAGAGTCATACGACGTGCCTACCCGACCACGCGAGGACATGCAGGCGGCCACAACCGGTGTCGGCGCGCGCCTTTCATGGGGAAGGCCGAGAAGGCCCGAACCGCCAGGTGGCCGTCGCCATGTCCGCTTTTGGGTGACCTCGTGGCTCGGCGTCGCCGTGGCCGGTTCCGTTTATTCGACGATCACAGGCGGCCGGGGAGACGCTGCCGGAGACGTTGACCGCTGGGAGGCCTGTCATGCACATCCTGCTCGTCGCCACTGCGTTCAACAGCCTCACACAGCGACTCCACGCCGAACTGAGGGATCACGGTCACACCGTGTCGGTGGAACTCGCCCTGCACGGAGAGTCCTTGGCGGATGCCGTACGCCGTCATGAGCCGCAGCTCGTCGTCGCGCCGATACTGAAGACGGCGATCCCACGCGAGGTGTGGTCCGCGTACACGTGTCTCGTCGTCCACCCCGGCCCCGTCGGGGACCGCGGGCCTTCGTCCCTCGACTGGGCGATGCACGAGGACGTTGGCCACTGGGGTGTGACTGTCCTGCAGGCCAACGCGGAGATGGACGCGGGTGACGTGTGGGCCGCAGCCGCCTGCCCGATGCCGCCGGTGGCCAAGAGCGACCTGTACCGCGGCGAGGTGTCCGACGCGGCGGTGACTGCTGTGATGCTGGCGGTGGAACGGTTCGCCACCGGGACGTACACCCCTCGCGCGCAGACCGGCCAAGGCAGTGGAGGAACCGGCCGAGCCCGGCCGTATCTCGATCAGAGCGTCCGGCGGATCGACTGGGCGTCGGAGTCCACCGAAACGATCGTCCGCAAGCTGCGGGCCGCGGACTCGCAGCCCGGAGTGCTCGACGAACTGCTGGGCGGCGAGTGGTACTTGCACGGGGGCCACCCCGAGGACGAGCTGTGCGGGCACCCAGGCGAACTTCTGGCCACACGAGCCGGAGCTGTCTGCCGCGCGACGACGGACGGCGCCGTGTGGATTCCCGAGCTGCGGCCCCGGCGCAGGCCCGGGCAGCCCCCCACGTTCAAGCTGCCTGCCGTTCAGGCGCTTGCCGGCCGGCTGCCCTCCTTGCCGGAGAGCCCCGCGCCCTTGCGTCTGGACGCGCATCGCCGTACCTGGACGGACATCAGCTACAGGGAGGAGCGCAACGTCGGCATCCTCTCGTTCTCGTTCGCCGGCGGCGCGATGAGCACCACCCAGTGCCGTCGTCTGCTGGCGGCCTATCAGGAGGCCTGCTCGCGTCCCACGTCAGTGCTGGTGCTCGGCGGCAGCCAGGTCTTCTCCAACGGCATCCACCTCAACGTCATCGAGGCGGCCGAAGACCCCGGTGCGGAGTCCTGGGCCAACATCAACGCCATCGACGACCTGGTCGAGGCCGTCCTGATGACCACGGACCGGCTGGTGGTCGCTGCCGTCGGCGGACATGCCGCCGCGGGCGGGGCGATGCTCGCACTGGCAGCGGACGAGGTGTGGTGCAGATCGGGCACCGTGCTGAATCCGCACTACCGGCTGATGGGCCTGTACGGCTCGGAGTACTGGACGTACACGCTGCCTCGCCGCGTCGGTTCGGCGGTGGCAGGGCGTCTGATGCGTCAGGCCCTGCCTGTGAGCGGGCCGTCCGCGCAGCGACTGGGCCTCGTCGAGCGACTGGTCGAGTGCACCCCGCAGGACTTCACCGCAGAGGTCGCCCGGCTCGCCGGGCACCTCGCTTCCCTCCCCGCGGTGCAGCCGCGGATCGCTGCGAAGAAGGCCGAGCGGGACCACCAGGAGAGTCTCAAGCCGCTCGCCGCCTTCCGGGAGGAGGAGCTGGCCCATATGCGGCGGACCTTCTCCGACCCGGCCGCCCCCTACCACGCTTTGCGCCGCGCGTTCGTCCGCAAGGAGAAGCCGCTGCAAACACCGCCGCATCTGGAGGTTCCGGTGTCTGCAACACGCGTGACGGATCAGCTCCGGTCCCAGGCCCGTGTCACCGGACCGGACGCCGAAAACTCGGCTTCAGCACCGGATGTCTGTTAACAAGAAGGCTGAGGTCAAAATGCCGAATTTCATGACATACCTCCCCAAGGAGGCACGCTGATGAATGCAGCCACGTCGACCGCGGCCCAGGACGCGGACGCCGCCGGGGCACCCGCCGATGACGCGCCACCGATCCATATCCTCTGGATCAATGCCGGGCTGAGCTGTGACGGTGACTCGGTAGCCCTGACGGCGGCGATGCAGCCAAGTATCGAGGAGATCGTGCTCGGCGTGCTGCCCGGCCTGCCCAAGATCGCTGTGCACTGGCCCCTGATCGACTTCGAATGTGGGCCGGTCGGGGGCGCGGACACGTTCATCGAATGGTTCTTCAAGGGCGAGCGCGGTGAGATCGACCCCTTCGTCCTGGTGATCGAGGGGTCCGTCCCCAACGAGTCGATCAAGCAGGAAGGCTACTGGTGCGGCTTCGGCGACGATCCCCAAACCGGCCAGCCGATCACCACCAGTGAATGGATCGACCGGCTCGCGCCCAAGGCGCTGGCTGTTGTCGCGATCGGAACGTGTGCCACCTATGGCGGGATCCACGCCATGGCGGGCAACCCGACCGGTGCGATGGGTGTGCCGGACTACCTGGGCTGGGACTGGACGTCCAAGGCCGGCATCCCGATCGTGTGCGTGCCCGGCTGTCCGATCCAGCCCGACAACTTCTCGGAGACCCTGACCTACCTGCTCTACCAGGCGGCGGGCGCCGCTCCGATGATCCCGCTGGACGACAAGCTCCGACCGACGTGGTTGTTCGGCGCCACCGTGCACGAGGGGTGCGATCGCGCGGGCTACTACGAACAGGGACAGTTCGCCGACACCTACGACTCGCCCAAGTGCCTCGTCAAGCTCGGCTGCTGGGGCCCGGTCGTCAAGTGCAACGTGCCCAAGCGGGGCTGGATGAACGGAATCGGCGGCTGTCCGAACGTCGGAGGCATCTGCATCGCCTGCACCATGCCGGGGTTCCCGGACAAGTTCATGCCGTTCATGGACGAACCGCCCGGCGCGAAGGTGTCCAGCACCGCCAGCGGAGCGTACGGCGCGGTGATCCGCAAGCTGCGGACCATCACGGCCAGGACCGTGGACAAGGAGCCGAAGTGGCGCCACACGGGACAGAAGCTGACCACCGGCTACCGGCCGCCCTGGTGAACCCCCGCTGAACCGAAGTACCTGCTCACGCCTCACCGCGCGACCCACCTCCAGCTTGAAGAAGGGCACGGCACTCACGATGGCACCGAAGACGAAGGCGGCCGGCGACGGCAGTGGCCTGGTGGAAATGGCCTGGGATCCGATCACCCGGATCGTGGGCAGTCTCGGCATCCACACAAAGATCGACTTCAAGCAGAAGCGGGTCGCGGAGTGCTACAGCACCTCGTCGGTCTTCCGCGGCTACAGCGTCTTCATGCGCGGCAAGGACCCCCGGGACGCACACTTCATCACCAGCCGCATCTGCGGGATCTGCGGCGACAACCACGCCACGTGTTCGGTGTACACCCAGAACATGGCCTACGGGGTGAAGCCTCCGCACCTGGCTGAGTGGATCATCAACCTCGGCGAGTCCGCCGAGTACATGTTCGACCACAACATCTTCCAGGAGAACCTGGTCGGGGTCGACTACTGCGAAAAGATGGTCCGCGAGACCAACCCCGGCGTCCTTGAGCTCGCCGAGCGCACCGAGGCGCCGCACGCCGGGGACCACGGCTACCGCACCATCGCCGACATCATGCGGTCACTCAACCCCATCGAAGGCGAGTTCTACCGGGAAGCCCTCCAGGTGAGCCGCTACACCCGGGAGATGTTCTGCCTCATGGAGGGCCGCCATGTGCACCCCTCCACGCTCTACCCCGGCGGAGTCGGCACGATTGCCTCCGTTCAGCTCTTCACGGACTACCTCAGCCGCCTCATGCGCTACGTGGAGTTCATGAAGCGAGTCGTCCCCCTGCACGACGACCTGTTCGACTTCTTCTACGAGGCTCTGCCCGGGTACGAGGAAGTCGGCCGCCGACGGGTGCTGCTCGGCTGCTGGGGCGCCCTCAACGACCCCGAGTACTGCGACTTCACCTACGCCAATATGACCGACTGGGGACGGAAGATGTTCGTCACCCCCGGCGTCATCGTCGACGGCAAGCTCGTCACCAACGACCTTACCGAGATCAACCTCGGCATCCGCATCCTGCTGGGCAGTTCGTACTACGACGACTGGCAGGGCCAGGAGCAGTTCGTCACCCACGACCCGCTCGGCAACCCCGTCGACCCGCGCCACCCGTGGAACCAGCACACCATCCCGGCCCCTCAGAAGCGGGACTTCAACGACAAGTACAGCTGGGTGATGTCCCCCCGCTGGTTCGACGGCAAGGACTACCTGCCGCTCGACACCGGCGGTGGCCCCCTCGCCCGCCTGTGGTCCACGGCGCTGTCCGGGCTCGTCGACGTCGGCTATGTCAAGGCCACCGGCAACAGCGTCGTCATCAACCTGCCGCGCACGATGACCAAGCCCGAGACCACCTTCGAGTGGAAGATCCCGCGCTGGAGCAACGCGCTGGAACGAAACCGTGCCCGCACCTACTTCCAGGCCTACGCTGCGGCCATCGCCCTGCACTGCGCCGAGAAGGGCCTGGACGAAGTGCGTGCCGGCCGCACCCAGACCTGGGAGAAGTTCGAGGTGCCGGACCAGTCCATCGGCTGCGGCTTCACCGAGGCCGTACGCGGTGTCCTCTCCCACCACATGGTCATCCGGGACGGGAAGATCGCCAACTACCATCCGTACCCGCCGACTCCGTGGAACGCCAGCACGCGCGACTCCTACGGCACGCCCGGCCCGTACGAGGACGCCGTGCAGAACACGCCGATCTTCGAGGAGAACTCCCCGGAGAACTTCAAGGGCATCGACATCATGCGCACGGTGCGCAGCTTCGACCCCTGCCTGCCCTGCGGCGTTCACATGTACGTCGGCGGCGGAAAGACCGTGAAGTCGATGCACGTGCCCACCGGCCTGAGCGGCCTTTCCGGATGAGCGCGGCAGCCCACACCGCCGCCCCGCCGGCCGATGCTGCCCACCGGGTCATGAACGCGGAGCAGGCAGGACGGCGCGTGGAAGAAGTCCTCGACCGACTGGCCGCCACCGGCGACGAATCGGCGTGTGCCGGGGCCGAGGAACTGGTCAGGGTCCTGATGGACTTCTACGGCGCCGGTCTGGCCCGGATCGTCCGGCTGCTCGATGCCCCCGCCGCCGGCAAATCCCCGGGCAGCCCCCTGGCCGGCCTGCTCGGAGACGAACTGGTCTCGAGCCTGCTGGTCCTGCACGACCTGCACCCCGAGGACACCGCCACGCGCATCGCGCGTGCTCTGGACGCGGCCGGTGACCATGCCTGGGAGGTGGCGGGCTTCGACGACTCCTCCGCAACGCTGCGCCTGCGGTCTGCCGGTGGTGCGGGCTGCGGCTGCGCCGGCACAGCCGCGTCGGCACAGCAGGCAGTCGAGGACGCTCTCACCTGCTTTGCGCCTGAGGTGACGGCCGTGGAAGTGGAGGCCGGCGCCACCGCCCGGGAGCCGGCGCTGCTCCAGATCGGGAAGGCTCCCACGTCCCGTACGGCGCCCGGACCGGCCGTGGCGAAGACGCGGTGAGCGCGCCCCAGCTCCGGCCACAGCCTCCTGGGCCTGCCGGTGAACTGCGCGGCCTGCGACGGTTTCTGACCGAGCGGCCACCCCGGCAGGAGCGCTGCGAACTGTGCGGAGTGGCGGTGGCCGACAACAGCCACCGCCACCTGGTGGACACGGAGAAACGCGCACTTGCCTGCGCCTGCGTCCCGTGTTCCCTCCTGTTCGAGCGGCCCGGTGCCGCGGGCGGCCGCTTCCGGGCGGTGCCGGACCGCTATCTGGCCGACCCGGACCACCGCCTGGACGACAGCGCGTGGGAAGTTCTGCAGATCCCGGTCGGCGTTGCCTTCTTCTTCCGTAACGCGGCGCTCAACCGCCTGGTCGCGCTCTACCCGAGTCCCGCCGGCGCGACCGAGAGTGAACTCGACCCGTCGGCATGGCAGACCGTGCTGGGCGGCAGTCGACTGGCCGCGCTCCTCGAACCCGATGTGGAGGCGCTTCTGTTGCGCCGGGTGGAAGGCCGGGCCGAGTGCTACCTCGTCCCGATCGACATTTGTTACGAACTGGTGGGCCGCATGCGCCTGTTGTGGCAGGGCTTTGACGGCGGAGCCGAGGCCCGGACCGATCTGGAGGCCTTCTTCGCACATGTCGGCGGCCGCGCCCAAGTGGTGCAGGGGGCGGACCGGTCATGACGGAGTTCGCCTTCACGTGTACGGGCGTACGGGCCGATCAGTACGCCGCCGGTCCGACACTCGTCTTCAGGCTGCGCATCACCGCGTCCGACAACGCCCGCGTGCACGCCCTGGCCCTGCGCTGCCAGATCCGTATCGAACCCGCGCGGCGCGGCTACGCTCCCGCGGAGGCCGACGGGCTGGCCGACCTCTTCGGAGAGCGCTCACGCTGGGGCAGCACGCTCCAGCCGGTTCAGTTCGCCCAGGTCTCGCACATGGTTCCCAGCTTCACGGGAGAGACGGAAACCGACCTCGCCGTCCCCTGCACGTACGACATGGACGTCGCCGCCACCCGGTATTTCAACGCCCTCGAGGCGGGCGAGGTGTCGCTGCTCATGCTGTTCTCCGGAACGGCATTCACCGGAGCAGGCGGCTTCCGCGTCGAACCCGTGCCGTGGGACCGGGAGGCGGCCTTCCGGATGCCGGTAAAGGTGTGGCAGGAGATGGTCGAGCAGCACTTCCCCGGCTGCGGCTGGATCCGGCTGCCGCGCGACACCATGGACGCGCTGCTCGCCTTCCGTTCGCGGCGGGCACATCCCTCCTGGGAGGCGGCCGTCCGGGCCCTGCTGGCCGAGGCCGGCACGCCGGACCCCCAGCCGGTCCACGCCCTGGACCGAGCGCTGCTGCCACGCGCTACCGGAAGGACGGCCCGTTGACGACAACTGCCTTCGCACCGGCGACGGAAGCCCGGTTCGCCGTCGCCCGACAGGTGGCCGACGCGGTGCTCTTCGAGGGCTATGTGCTCTACCCGTACCGGGCTTCGGCGGCCAAGAACCGGCTGCGCTGGCAGTTCGGAGTGCTCGTGCCGCCCGCCTGGGGCTCCGAGTGCGAGGAGCACGACTTCCAGCACACCGAATGTCTGATGGAACCGAAGGCGGGCGCGAGGCTGGCGGTCGAGGTGCGTTTCCTGCACGCCCGGCGCAGGACCGTGCAACAGGCCCGGCAGGACGGCGGGTTCGAGACGGTGCCCGAACTCCACCTCGAGGACCGCGTCCTGGTTCCCTGGGACGAGGGCGCCGAGGAGCGTGTCGAGGTGCTCGCAGACGTGGAGGAGCTGGCAGGAGACGGTGTCACTGTTCCCTTCACCCGCCCTGCCCGCGAAGAGACCGAGCCCGTCCTGGACGCGACCGGCCGGACGGTGGGCCGGCTGATTCGCCGATGCGAGGAGATCAGTGGCGCCGTGCGGCTGTCCGCACGTGACCTCGACGGTCCCTACCGGGTGATGCGTCTGACCGCTGTCGTGGAGAACACCAGCAGCTGGAGCCCGCCGGACGGCACGGCCGACCGTGACGCGGCGCTGCCCCGCTCGCTGGTGGCCGCCCATCTGCTGATGGGCCTCAGCGCCGGGTCGTTCCTGTCGATGACGGATCCGCCCGAGTGGGCCAAGGGCGCGATCGCGTCCTGCCGCAACCTGCACACCTGGCCGGTCCTCGCCGGCGAACCCGGCCGCGCGGATCTGGTGCTGTCTTCCCCGATCATCCTGGAGGACCACCCCGCCATCGCCCCGGAGAGCCCAGGGGCTCTCTACGACGCCACCGAGATCGACGAGATCCTCGCGCTGCGCACCGCAGCCCTCACCGACGAGGAGAAGCGCGAGGCTCGTGGCACCGACGAGCGGGCCGGCGCGGTGATCGACCTGGCCGACTCGATGCCTCCTGAAGTCCTTGAGCGCCTGCACGGTGCGGTGCGTGCGCTACGGGAGGTGACCGGCCCCGACGCGTCGGACGCACCCCCGCCGCCCGCCTGTCCCGGGTTTACCGGCGAATACGGCGTGGAGGCACCGGGCACCCCGTGGTGGGACCCGGCGAGCGACTCCGGCTTCGACCCGGCCCGCGACCGCGTCGTCGTGGACGGCCGGTCGCTGGGCGCCGGGAGCCGCGTGCTGCTGCGCCCGGGCCTGCGGCGCACCGACGCACAGGACCTGTTCCTGCACGGCCGCAGCGCCAGGGTCGAGGCGGTGCTGCACGACGTGGACGGGGCCGTGCATCTGGCAGTGACCGTCGAGGGCGATCCAGGAGCCGACATCCGCCGCGAGCAGGGCCGCTTCCTGTACTTCCAGCCCGACGAGGTCGCCCCCCTGGAGGACGCATGACACGTCCTGAGCGGAACAACGACCGGATTCTGGTCGCCGGGGTCGGAAACATCTTCCTCGGCGACGACGGCTTCGGCGTCGAGACCGTGCGCAGGCTGGCCGCGGAACAGCTGCCGGAGCACGCCGAGGTCGTGGACATCGGCGTACGGGGCGTGCACCTGGCGTATCAGCTTCTCGACGGCTACGACACGCTCGTCCTGGTCGATGCCACGGCGCGCGGCGGCGAACCCGGCACGGTGTATCTGATCGAAGCCGACGGCGCGGGCGGCATCGAGCCCCGGAACGCGCTGCTGGACGGTCACCGCATGTCCCCCGACGCGGTCCTGGCTCTCCTGGAGACCCTCTGCGCCGGCACCGGCGCGCGGCCGCCGCGGCGCATCCTGGTAGTGGGATGCGAACCCGCCGGTGTGGAGGAAGGCATCGGTCTCAGTCCCGCCGTGGGCGCCGCGGTGCCGGAGGCCGTACGGCTGATCATGGGCTTGCTGCGGGACGGCGAGCAGGAATCGTCCGCGCCACCGGCTGCGGTCGGCGAGGCTGCGAAGTGAGGAGAAGAGCATGAAGAAGACGATCATCGGTGGCGCGGCCGCCGCTACTGCCGCGACTGCGCTGGCCGCCGTCGTCAGGCTGGCCCTGCCGGACCTCATGCGCTATCTGCGCATCCGCAGGATGTGACGCGACTGAGGTGACCGGCGTCAGTAGGCGCCGTTCACATTGTCGATCGAGCCGTACCTGGCGGCCGCGTAGTTGCACGCGGCGGTGATGTTGGCGACCGGGTCGTAGCTGTTCATTGACGTACCGGGCACGTGATAGGCACGGAACGTCGGATCGATGACCTGGAGGAGCCCCTTGGACGGGGTTCCCTTCACGGCGTTGGAGTCCCAGTTGTTGATGGCCAGCGGGTTGCCCGAGGACTCGCGCATAATGTTCCGGTGGATGCCGTTGTACGAGCCGGGGATGCCGTGCTTGGCCATGACGTCCAGCGACTCCCTGATCCAGCCGTCGAGGTTGTTCGAATAGGTCGCGGGCTTCGCGGCGGTGGCGGCGCCATTGGTGGCCAGCGTGCTCCTCTGCGCGGAGCGGCTGGCCCGCTCGTCCGGAGCAGACGTGTTGGGGGTCACCTTGGCCTTTTTGCCGACCGACAGCTTGAGACCCGTGTGAATCAGCGAAGGGTTGCTACCGATTGCCCGCCGGTTGTCCTTGTACAGCCGCATCCAGCCGCCGCTCAGGGAGTGTGCCCGTGCGATCTTGGAAAGGGAGTCGCCCACAACGACGGAATAGGTGGTGGGCAGGGCCTTCTTCGCGGCGACGGGCGTGGTGCCCGCGACGGTCGGCGCCACAGCCTTTTCAGCTGTGAAGGGATGCGCCGTCGGCTGTGCCGCGCCGGCAGTGGTCGCGCCGATCACCGGCAGAACGAGTGCGGCACCTCCCGCACCCGCAGCGACGAAACCCCGAGTGATCGGGCTGGACTTGGGACGGCGATGCTTACCCTTTGCGGGCATGGCGAGTTCCTCTCCGTCGCCTGCGAGGTCAGCTGTCGGGTTCGGGCTGGAGATGCCCGGCCGCAGGGGGAATGCGACTTCACCCCGAGCCGTTCCGGGTTCCGGATCGGCGGCTTACCTGGGTCCCCCGCTCCTGCCGTACGTAAGTGGGTGGGTTTTGCCGGACGGCGGCAGGATTCGGCGTTCCGTCCGGATTGCGGTGACCGTAAGCGAAAAGGGCTGGATGGAACAAGCCCTGAATTCACCACTGCAATCCACGCGGCGGATTCTGCCGCGGAAAATCCCGTGATCCACCGAGGGCGGGAAACTCAACTTTCTTTCTGGGGCACGGGACTGAGCCGGGCCGGCGCCCTTCGCGCAGCGTCACGGACGTGACCCATATCACGAGCGTCGATGCGGGACGGTCTGCCCCACGGCGCCGCGAAAATGCACGACAAGTCGCGTGATTTCCCGCAAAATGGATGTCGGGAGCAATGTCGAGCAAACGCCCATTCCGGACACTTCGAAGCGTGATCGCGCTCCCGGAGTGCGTATTAAATCCCCACATTCGACCTATCCATGCATTAATGCCATATAGGTATGTTCTGTCCGTTTAAGTAGTAATTGGAGCCACCCTCCCGGCCGGGCGGTTCCGTGGCGACGTGCACCCCGGGACCGGTACGGCTTCCGCCGCTGCCCCGAACGGTGTACGCGGCCGGGTGGCGTCGGCGTGCCGGGCTCCCCGCCGCCGGGTCCCGGCCTGTAATGGTGCCGAACGGCCCCAGCGCTCAGCTGGCGCGGGCGGGCGACGCCCACCGGGCCCAGAGCGTTCGACGGCGGTCGGCCAGTGCCAGGACGGAGAGCGATGCACGAGATGTCCATCGCGTTGGCTGTCGTCGGCCAGGTGGAGCAGGCGGCGGCCGAAGCAGGCGGCGTCACCGCGGTGACGTCCGTACGCCTCCAGGTCGGCGAGTTGGCCGGAGTGGTCCCCGACGCTCTCTCCTTCTGCTTCGAACTGGCCTGTGCCGGGACCGTTCTGGAAGGTGCCGAGCTGGTCGCGGACTCCGTGCCGGGTCGTGCCCGCTGCGAACCGTGCGCGGATGAATGGGCGGTCGGAATGCCGCCGCAACTGTGCTGTCCGATGTGCGGAGAGGCGACCGCCGAGCTGCTCTCGGGACGCGAACTGCAGATCGTCAGCGTGCACTGGGAGGACGGCCAGGAGCACGAACGGGCCCGTGAACCCATTTTCGAGGAGTGCTGAAGCATGTGCCGTGTGGTCGATCTGCAACAGGCGGTCCTCGCCAAGAACGATGCGACCGCGCACACGCTGCGCGCCGAACTTGCCGCCCGCGGCACCACGATCGTCAATCTGCTGTCCAGCCCCGGCAGTGGGAAGACCGCTCTGCTGGAGGGCGAGCTGCTGCTGGCGCGGGAGCGGGGAGTACGGGTCGCGGCCCTGACCGCCGACCTCGCCACCGAGAACGACGCTGTGCGCCTGGCTCGTTCAGGAGTCCCGGTCAAGCAGGTGCTGACCGACGGTCTGTGCCATCTGGAGGCCGGGATGCTGAGCCGGCACCTGGACGGATGGCTGTCCGAGGACACCCGGCTGCTGTTCGTGGAGAACGTCGGCAACCTGGTCTGTCCGGCCTCGTACGACCTCGGTGAGTCCGTGCGGGTTGTGCTCGCCTCTGTGACGGAGGGGGAGGACAAGCCGCTGAAGTACCCCACCGCCTTCGGTCTGGCGCACCTGGTGGTGGTGACCAAGACCGACATCGCAGAGGCGGTCGAGTTCGACGAGGCGGCGTTCCGGGCGAACGTCGCGCAGGTCAACCCGGGGGTGGAAGTGCTGCTGACGTCCGCGCGTCGGGGCGACGGCGTCGGCGCGTTGCTGGACCGGGCGACGGCGGCAGCGGACGGCGGGCCGGTCCACGCGCCCGTCATGGCCCGTCAGGAGCATCTCCATCAGCACGAACACGGTACGCATACCCATACGGCGGCCGCCGGCGCCATGGCGCAGTCCGGCTCGTGAGCGGTCCGCAGTCGGCCGCCGTCGCCGCGGAGGAGGCGGTGCAGCGCAGGCGGGTCACTGTCCGGGGCGTGGTTCAAGGCGTCGGGTTCCGGCCGTTCCTGTACACACTCGCCACCGGGCTCGACCTGGTCGGCCATGTGACCAACACCGGTGAGGGCGTTGTCGCGGAAGTCGAAGGGCCACCCGCTGACGTCGCTCTCTTCTGTGCCCGCATCTCCGCGGACGCGCCGCCTCTCGCGCGGGTGGAGTCCGTCGACCATCAGGAGGTCCCCACCACCGGGGGTGACGGGTTCACCATCGCCGCATCCACCACGGGCGGACCCGCGCGCACCCTGGTGTCGCCGGACATGGCGACCTGCGCCACCTGTCTGGCGGAACTGGCCGATCCGGCCGACCGGCGTCACCGCCACCCCTTCATCACCTGCACGCACTGCGGCCCCCGCTTCACGATCGTCCGCGGTCTTCCGTACGACCGGGACCACACGACCATGGCCGACTTCCCGATGTGCGCCGACTGCGCCCGGGAGTACTCCGATCCGGCCGACCGCCGCTTTCATGCGCAGCCGGTCGCCTGCCACGCCTGCGGCCCCCGCCTGCGTCTGCTCGTGGCGCAAGCGAATACGGAGGATTCGCCTCGGCCCGTATCCGCCGAGGACCCCGTCGCCGAGGCCCGCAGGCTCCTGTCCCAGGGCGCGATCCTCGCCGTGAAGGGCCTCGGCGGCTACCACCTCGCTTGCGACGCCTCCAACTCCCGGGCCGTGGCCACGTTGCGCCACCGCAAGGCCCGGGGGAACAAACCGTTCGCCCTGATGGCCAGGAGCATCGCCGACATCGAGCACCTTGTGCACCTGGGCCCCCAGGAGCGAAGCCTGCTGACGGGCGGCGTCAGGCCCATCGTCCTGCTGCGCCGTCGGCCTGACGCTGTGCCGCCGGGACTGCCGAATCCCTCGGAGGAGGTCGCCCCCGGCAGTCCCGATCTCGGCATGATGCTTGCCTACACACCTCTGCACCATCTGCTTCTCGGCCTGCCCGGCGATGCCGACGGGCCGTGCCTGCTCGTGATGACCAGCGGGAATGTGGCGGGGGAGCCGATCGTCACCGAAGACACCGACGCACTGACCCGGCTGGCGCACCTGGCAGACGCCTGGCTCACGCACGACCGCGGGATCCACGTGCCGTGCGACGACTCCGTGGTGCGGGTGTGCGACGGGGAGCCGCTGACGATCCGCCGCGCTCGTGGCTACGCCCCATTGCCCGTCGTACTGCCCCTACCCGTGCCGGCGGCCCTCGCTGTCGGTGGCGACCTCAAGAACGCGTTCTGTCTCGCGGAAGGGCACAGGGCCTGGCTCTCGGCCCATATCGGGGACATGGACGACCTCGCCACGCAGCAGGCGTTCGAGCGCGCCGAAACGCAATTGGAGTCGATCACCGGGGTGAACCCTGAGCTGTTGGCGGCCGACCGGCATCCCGGCTATCGCTCCGGACAGTGGGCCGGCCGGCACGCGGCCGGCCGGCCGGTCGTGCGGGTACAGCACCATCACGCACACGTCGCCGCCGCGATGGCGGAGCACGGACTGGACGGGAGCCGCCCCGTGATCGGGGTCGCGTTCGACGGCACTGGCTACGGTGACGACGGGGCGGTGTGGGGCGGGGAGTTCTTGCTGGCGGACTACGACGGGTTCAGCCGCTTCGGACACGTCGCTTATGTATCCCTGCCGGGCGGCGACGCCGCGGTGCGCCGGCCGTACCGAATGGCACTCGCACATCTGCGCGCAGCCGGCATCGCCTGGTCCCAGGACCTGCCCTGCACTGCCGCCTGCCCTCCCGACGAACTCCGGGTACTGGAACACCAGTTGGAGCGGAACCTGAACTGTGTGCCCACGTCCAGCATGGGGCGGCTCTTCGACGCCGTCTCCTCGCTCGCGGGCGTCTGCCATCAGTCCGGATACGAAGCCCAGGCAGCCATTGAGCTGGAGGCGGCCGCGCTCACGGCGGCGGCCGAGGACGTCGTCGGCTACGCGTTCGCCGTGCGGCCTCCGGGTGATGGCCGGGCTGCGGTGGCCGCTGACCCTGCACCCGTTCTGGCAGCAGTCGTCGACGACGTACGGGCGGGCACACCTCCGGCCCTTGTCGCCGCGCGCTTCCACCGGGCCGTCGCCGATCTCGTACACAAGATCTGCGTCATGGCGCGAGACAAGCGCGGACTGAACACCGTAACTCTGACCGGCGGTGTCTTCGCCAACACTCTGCTCTCCTCGGCGTGCGTACGGACGCTTCGCGAGGACGGCTTCACCGTCCTGCGCCACCACCAAGTCCCGCCGAACGACGGGGGGCTGGCGCTGGGTCAACTGATGGTGGCCGCACATGCCGCCGTGGCCCTGCGCGCAGGAGGCGACTGACGACGTGCCCCGGGGAGACCGGGCGACGAAACACCCACAGCGAGGAGAAGGACATGTGCCTGGCGGTACCCGGGAGAGTCCTGGACATCGAAGAACGCGACGGCACCCGTATGGCCCGCGTTGACTTCGGCGGTGTCGTCAAGGAGGTGTGCCTGGAGTATCTGCCGGACCTCCAGGTCGGCGAGTACGCCATCGTGCATGTGGGGTTCGCCCTGCAGCGCCTGGACGAGGAGTCGGCCAAGAAGACCCTCGAGCTCTTTGCCACGCTCGGGTTGCTCCAGGAGGAGTTCGGCGATCCGTGGGAGCCGGTGGCGCAAGCCGGCGGATCCCCGTTGCCCGCCGCCGGCATCGACACGCCTCAGGAGGCCGAGAAGTGAAGTACATCGACGAGTTCCAGGACCCGGATCTGGCGCGCCGCCTGCTCGACGACATCCATTCCACCGTGACCAGACCGTGGGCGCTGATGGAGGTCTGCGGTGGACAGACGCACACGATCATCCGACACGGCATCGACCAGTTGCTCCCTGACCAGGTGGAATTGATCCACGGACCCGGCTGTCCCGTGTGCGTCACCCCGCTGGAAGTCATCGACAAGGCGCTGGAGATCGCCTCCCGCCCCGAGGTGATCTTCTGCTCCTTCGGTGACATGCTCCGCGTGCCCGGCACCGGCCGTGACCTGTTCCAGGTCCGTAGCGAAGGCGGCGATGTACGGGTCGTCTACTCGCCGCTCGACGCCCTGAAGATCGCTCAGCAGAACCCGGACCGGGAAGTGGTGTTCTTCGGTATCGGATTCGAGACGACCGCGCCGCCCAATGCCATGACGGTGTATCAGGCGCGCAGGCTCGGCATCCAGAACTTCAGTTTGCTGGTGTCCCATGTCAGGGTGCCTCCCGCGATCGAGGCGATCATGCAGTCCCCGAGCTGCCGGGTGCAGGCCTTTCTCGCGGCCGGGCATGTGTGCAGCGTGATGGGCGTCGCGGAGTATCCCGAGCTGGCCGAGCGGTTCCGTGTCCCGATCGTCGTGACCGGATTCGAACCGCTGGACATCCTGGAGGGGGTGCGCAGGGCCGTACGGCAGCTGGAACGCGGTGAGCACACCGTGGACAACGCCTATCCGCGTGCCGTGCGCCCCGAGGGAAACCACGCCGCTCAAGCGATGCTGGCGGATGTCTTCGAGGTCACCGATCGCGCCTGGCGCGGCATCGGAACGATCCCCGGCAGCGGCTGGCGGCTGTCCTCGCGGTACCGGGAGTACGACGCCGAGTACCGCTTCTCGGTCACCGGCATCCAGACCAGGGAGCCGGCGGAGTGCCGCAGCGGCGAGGTCCTGCAGGGATTGCTGAAGCCTCATGAATGCGAGGCCTTCGGCACGCTGTGCACGCCGCGGACCCCGCTCGGCGCCACCATGGTCTCCAGTGAGGGCGCGTGCGCCGCGTACTACCTCTACCGGCGGCTGGACATCACGAACGCATCGCTGGAGGCGAGCCCCGTTGTCTGAGACCACAGAAGCGCTCTCGAGCGATACGCCGTTGAACGGCTCACCGCAGGCCGCCGGGCCGGGTCTGCCGGACCTCACGGCGTGGACCTGCCCAGCCCCGCTGCGGGACCAGAGCCGGGTGGTGATGGGCCACGGCGGTGGCGGCGTGCTCTCCGCCGAGCTCGTCCAGCACATTTTCGCGCCGGCCTTCGGGGGAGAGGTGCTCGGCCAGCTGGGCGATTCCGCGGCGCTCTCGCTCGGCGGAGTCCGGCTGGCCTTCTCCACGGATTCCTTCGTGGTGCGGCCGCTGTTCTTCCCCGGCGGCAGTATCGGTGATCTGGCTGTCAACGGCACCGTCAACGACCTTGCCATGAGCGGCGCCCGAGCCGCTTATCTCTCCTGCGGATTCATCCTGGAGGAGGGGGTCGAGCTCTCGGTGGTCTCGCGTGTGTCGCAGGCGCTCGGTTCGGCCGCGCGCACCGCGGGGGTCGAAGTGGTGACGGGCGACACCAAGGTGGTCGAAGCCGGCCACGGTGACGGGATCTTCATCAACACCGCGGGGATCGGCATCATCCCGACGGGCGTCGATCTGCGGCCGCAGCGCGTCGTCCCCGGTGATGTTGTGATCGTCAGCGGCGCGATCGGCGTCCATGGCGTCGCGATCATGAGCGTCCGCGAGGGCCTCGAGTTCGGTGTGGAGATCGAAAGCGATTGCGCGGCCCTCGGGGGCCTGGTGGAGACGATGCTCGCTGTCACCCCGGACCTGCATGTGCTGCGCGATCCCACGCGCGGAGGCCTGGCAGCCGCCCTGAACGAGATCGCGGCAGCCTCCGGCGCCGGAGTCGTCATCCAGGAGCGCACCATTCCTGTCCCTCCACCCGTGGCCAACGCCTGTGCCATCCTGGGGCTGGACCCGATGTACGTCGCCAACGAGGGCAAGCTCGTGGCGTTCGTTCCGCGCGAGCACGCGGAGCCGGTCCTGGAAGCGATGCGCTCGCACCCTCTGGGCGCTGACGCCACTGTGATCGGCGAAGCTGTGGAGGCGCACCCCGGAATGGTGGTGGCGCGTACCGGACTTGGCGGCACGCGGGTGGTGGACCTGCCGATCGGGGAGCAGTTGCCACGAATCTGCTGATGCCGTCGTCGCGGAACGCGTCACACATCCACGTTCACACCACCGGGCCGGGCACCGGTGTCGTGCTGGCACATCGTCGGCTGCCCGGCCGCTCTCCGGAGGCAGCCTGGTTGCAGCTCACCGGCGGGCCGCCCGCTGGCTGTGGGGCACCGCCGAACCCGTGAGCCTTCCGTCGGAGCCCACCGAAGCGGGGCTGCGCCCGGGAATGCGGCGGGGTCTTGGTTCGTTACTGCCATCAGCCCATCGATGAAAACGAAAACCATCCCGTTTATGGGATGGGGTCCAGCGGAATCGCCGGGAGGCACCCCATGGCACGAAGCGACACCCGACCGGTCATCATCCTGCGGTCGACTGCCGGGACCGGTGACACCTACGTCACCCGCAAGAGCCGGCGCAACGACCCCGACCGCCTGCTCCTGCGCAAGTACGACGCCACCGTCGGCCGGCACGTTCTGTTCCGTGAGGAACGCTGACGCCGGAGCCTATGGCGGACGCCCCGCGGTGGGCGCTCGGTCGAGCGCCCAGCGCAGCCTCGCGCAGATCAGAGCTGCTCGGATTCCGGGATCACATGCATCGCCGCCTCCTCCGCCGAGGCGGCACCGTCAATGCCGACGTCGGTAGCGACCAGCTCCTTCTCCAGGTCGGAGTGGGCCCCCTCGTCAGGGGCCACAAGCCGCCCGGCGCGGTCCGCCCCGACCTCGTCGTCGATCAGCTCGCCGTCGGTGTCCGAGGTGTCCCCCAGCCCATCGCCCGTGGGAACGGTGACGTCCGGTGCCTCCTCGGCCAGCCGCTCCTCAAGGCTCTCGCCCAGGCGCTGCTCCGCTGCGGTGGTGCCCACCCGGTCCACGGCCCACGGTCGCTCCGGCGGGGAGTACCCGTCCGAGAGGATCTGCAGCGCGGGATCCTCGAGTGTGTCCTCGGCGTCCAGCAGTCCGGCATCGTCCTGCACCTCGGACCCGTCCGGCTGGTAGACCTCGTCGCCCATGGTGCTCTCGGTCATGTCTCCTCCTCACGGCTCCCTGCTCCCTGCTTTCAGTTTCCGCCAGGCTGCGGTGCCGGCGCCCTGTGGCGAGCCGTTTCGCAAGCCCCATGTCGGCTCAGAGGTGCGGTGCGGTTCTGAGGAGCTCCTGGAAAACCTCTGAAGCGCGCCGGCTGACGCCGACGGTTAGCATGCGAAACGAGGCCCTCAATGGCGACAAGTGGGGATCGCAGAGCCGGCGTCCTTCGACCTTGCATGGAGGCTCCACCGTGCGTACACCCAAGACACTTACTCTCGCATGTCTGCAATTGCTTTTGGGCGCTTCGCTGGCGGGTTGTGTCGACAGTGAGGCTGCGAGCGCTGCGAAGGCGTGTCCGTCCGGACAGATCTCTCAAGGCGGCACGTGCATTCCGACGGACACCGCCGACTTCACCAAGAAGCAGGTCGAAGAATCCCTGAAGAAGTACAAACTCGGTTCAGCCATGGCAGGGGTATGGGTCGACGGCAAGAGAATTTCGAATGTCGCTTCAGGAGAGTCGATGACGGGCGTTCCTGTTGCGACGGACATGCATTTCCGGATTGGCTCGGTTGCGATTCCCTATTTGACGACGGAAATTCTGCTGCTCGTCGACGAGGGCAAGGTCAAGCTTGACGACAAGATTTCCCGGTGGCGCCCCGACCTTCCACACGCGGACGAGATCACACTGAAGATGCTGGCCTCTACCACCTCTGGATACTCGGACTATGTCCGGGATCGTGAGTTCGTGGCCGAGCTCTACAAGAATCCGTTCCGGCAATGGACGGCGGAAGAACTGGTGAAGATCTCCGTCTCCAAGCCGCTCGAGAAAGCCCCGGGAACGGGTTTCGTGTACTCGCACGCCAATTGGGTGATCCTTGGTGACATCATCTCGAAAGTGGAGAAGAAGCCTCTGGCGGAAGTGATGCGGAATGAGATCCTGAAGCCCCTCGGCTTGACCCGGACCGACAACCCGTCAACGGCGGAGATCACCGCCCCGGTACTCCATGCCTTCGACAACGAACGGGGCGTATTCGAGGACTCCACCTACTGGAATCCGTCATGGACGCTGGCCCCGGGAGCGGTCATGACGGGAACGTTGGAGGATATGGGGAAGTCGGTGATGGCACTGGGCGAGGGGAAGTTGCTGACGCCCGAGTCGCACAAGGTACAGATCACACCCGTTTCCAAGCTGTCGCCGACGACCTCCTATGCCCTTGGGCTGGCCGTGCAGAACACCTGGCTCCTGCAGAATCCGTCATTCGCCGGCTATCAGGGAACGATCGCCTATCTGCCTTCCAAGAAGATCGCGATCGCGACGGTCGCGACACAGGGGATCTGCAGCAACACCGCCAAGAATTTCAGTACCGAGCTCTTGATCTCGGTCGCCAACCATGTCGCCCCGGACACTCCCTTGAGCGGCGGCTGAGGAGTACTCACCGCGGCCGCTCCCTCCAGCCGGCCGTCGGGGAAGCCGAGCAGGGGGTGAGCGTCCTGGCCGTGGGCTCAACGCCTGCCAGGACCCAGCCGCTGCCCGCGGCCGGTGCGGATGGCTGCCCGGCTTCAGGCCAGCGCTGCGGCGAGCTCCGGGAGGTAGCCGGCCAGGAAGCCCAGGTCGGTGGCGCGCCCGAAATTCGGGTTACTGCGGTGCTCGGGCAGCCGGATCAGTGCCTGGCGGCCGAAGTAGCCGCCGTCGGCCCCCATGGGTGGGGTGGGCTCGCCGATCCACTCGGGGTCGGCTGCGGCGAGGGACAGGCAGCGCTCGAAGAGGTGGTGGCAGGTTTGTAAGCCGCGGCGCAGCACCACGTGGTACGGGTCGTTCGGGCCGATCGGATAAGGCTCGGCGGCCAGCGTACGGCCCGTGTCGATGCCCTCGTCCACCTGGTGGAGTGTCGCGGAGAACTCCCGCTCGCCGCGCAGCATCGCGTACACCAGAGCCACCTCGGGCAGCCCCCGATAGGCAGGTAGCGGGCCGTGGTGGACGTTCAGGATGCGCAGCCCGGTGGAGAGGACCGGAGCGCGGAAGATCATCCGGTTGTTGACCGACCAGACAAGGCCGTCCGTGCAGGCGGCGGCCAGTTCGGCAGCGACGGTGTTGACGTCCGTGGCGGCCAGGAAGGGCACGTCGGGCCGAGCCGTCCGTGCGGCGGCAGGGCCGCAGACCAGGTCCACGGCCAGGCCGCTGTCCAGAGTGTGCTGTACGGCGCGCCAGAGCAGCGCGCCCTCGCCGACGAAGATCACGACGTGCTCCGCAGCGCGTCGACGGTCTCGACGACCCGGCCGAGCGTCAGATTCTCGCTCAGGGAACCGAGCTGGGTCAGGAACTGCTGTTCCATGGACTGTCCCAGTAGTTCGTCGCCGAGCGCGGCCAGCATCTCCAGGACGGCGAGAGAGTCGCCGCCCAGTGCGTGGAAGTCGGAGGAGGCATCGAGGCGAGTGGCATCGCAGTGCAGGATGCGGGACCAGATCCCGGCGGTCACCGCCGCAGTGCCGAGTCCCGGAGCACGTGGGGCCCCGGGGGGCCTCGTGCCCGTGGGGTTCGTGGCGGGCGCTCCCGAGGCGGCCGGCTTCCCCGGCCCTGCCGCTGCTTCGTCTGCTTCGTCGAAAGGATTCGGCAGCGCGTTGCGGTCGGTCTTGCCGCTGGCCGTCTCCGGCAGCCCGGGCACCGCACACACCACCGAGGGCACCAGGTGGGACGGCAGCGTACGCTCCAACTCCGCCCGTACGGCTGCCTCGTCGAGAGGCGCCGCACCCTCGGCGGGGACCACGTAGGCGCACAGTGCCTGCGGGCCGGTGTGGTGCCTGCGGCGGGCGACCACGGTGGCCTGTGCGAAGTCCGGCAGCGCGGTGAGCGCCGCCTCGACCTCGGCCGGCTCGACCCGGTGACCCCGGATCTTGACCTGCGTGTCGATCCGGCCCGCGTACTCGAGCTGCCCGTCCGGCAGTTGCTGCACCAGGTCGCCGGTCCGGTAGGCGCGCCGGCCGTCCGGGAGGTAGACGAAGCGGTCGGCCGTCAGGTCGGGGCGGCCGAGGTAGCCGCGGGCCAGTTGAACACCCGTTACATAGAGCTCGCCCAACTCGCCGTCCCGGACTTCGTTTCGCTGTTCGTCCAGCACGGCCACGGAGGTGCGGTGTACCGGCACTCCGATCGGCGTGGAGGCGCGTGTGGCGTCGTCGTCGCCGACGACGGCGACCGTACAGGCCACCGTCGCCTCGGTGGGGCCGTAGATATTGACGATCAGACAGTCGGGCCCGAACGACGTGCGTGCCCACTGGCTGCTGGCCGTGGTGAGGTTCTCGCCGCCGAGATGGAGCGCGCGGATGCCGGCCGGTCGGAGGCCGAGCCGGGCGGCGAGCTCGAGGTGGGTCGGGGTCAGCGCCAGGGTGTTGGCTTGCAGCCCCGAGAACATCTCACGCAGTTTGACGGGGTCGAGTTCGCCGGGCACCGGTACGACGGCGCCACCGTGCAGCAGCGGCGGGAAGATCTGCATCATCGAGAGGTCGAAGCCGGGCGAGAAGGAGTACGCGAGCCGGGTCTGCTCGTCGCACCGCAGAAACGGGGCTATCCAGCCGACCACGTTGACGAGGCTCCGGTGCTCGATCTGGACGCCCTTGGGCTTGCCGGTGGAACCGGACGTGTAGATCACGTACGCCAGATCGTCCGGGTCCGGAGCGGCAGCGGCCAGGACGCTGTGCGGCTGCCCGTCGAACGTGGTGCGGTCGCTGCCGACATCCTCGAGGAGGATCGTTGTGCAGTCGGCCCCCTCCGCCGTGTCCGCCGAGGCCGCGTCCGTCAGACAGAAGCGGACCTGAGCGTCGTGCAGCAGCTCCTTGACCCGCTGCGCCGGATTGCGGATGTCCATGGGCAAGAACGCGGCGCCCGCCTTGAGGACACCCCAGACCCCGGCCAGGCCGAGCGCCGAGCGGTCGGCCAGCACACCGACCACCTCGCCGCGCTTGACCCCCCGGGCGAGCAGCACGGCCGCGACAGAGTCCGAGCGGCGGTCCAGATCCCCGTACGACCACGAATGGCTGCCGCCGATCACTGCGGGTGCCTCGGGCCGCCGGGCGGCCTGCGCCCGGAACAGCTGCACCACTGTGGTGTCCAGCGGCGGAAGCCCGTCAGGTCCGGGTGCGAGCAGCCGGTCGGCGGCGGGCTCGCGAGGCGGTGCCGTCGGCGGCGCGCACGAGACCGGCACGGCCGTGCCCAGCGCGGTCTCGATCCGGTCCAGCAGCGACTCGCAGCGCTCGCCCACGTCCGCGGCCCCGCGGGCCGAGATCACCAGTTCGGTGTGCTCGGGCAGTTCGAGCAGTGCGATGCTGACAGGAACCAGGGGGGCATGCACCGGCAGGGCGTACACGGTCGCCGCCGTGAACTCCCCAGTGCTGAATTCCTCGAGCGTCAGTCGGCCGGCGTTGGACACGATTGCCGACGCCAGATAACGGTGCCGGGCGTACGTGGCGGCGCGCGAAGCCCCGATCAGTGCTGCGGCTGCGGGCAGCGGCAGCCGGGCGAGCGCCGTCTCCGCCCCGGCTGCCAGTTCCCGGCGGTCGGCCAGTGCGTTGAGCAACCGCCGGTGCACCGCATCCGTGCCTTGGCCGGCCGGGACGTCGAGGAACACCGGCAGCGCCAGGTTGGCCGTCGACGACACGGTCGGGACGTGCCGCCGCAGATCCACCGGGACCATGATCCGGGCCGCGGGACCACCGACGGCGCCGGAAACCGCCGCCGCCACCTTCGCGGCCAGCGCCGCGTGTCGGCCCGGAACCGTACGCCGCCGCCACACCGAGCCGCTGCCCGGCCGGCCGGCCAGCGGCGAGCGCTGATCGAGGCCGAGGCGGGGCCGCTGCCCGGGGCGGCCGAGCGTGTCCAGCAACTGGTAGTCGGCCGGCGAACCGGCGGCGCCGTGCAGCGGTTCACCACGCAGAGCGCGGAAGACCTCGGCGGCCCAGATCGCCGTGCCCTTGAGGTCCATCACGGCGTGGGAGGCGCGGAACACCACGGTGCTGGGTTCGCCGGTGAGTAGCAGAACCTCGCAGCCGGAGCGGCCTTCCGCCTCGGCCAGCCGGCCGGTGAGCTCCGGCAGGCCGGTGAGTGTACTGCGGTCGAAGGCCCGTCCATCGGCGACCACGATCCGGGCCGGCAGTCCGCTGTCGACCCACATCCTGCCGCGGCGTACCAGGCGCGAGCCCGGGCACGACGCCGAGGCCTGCGCCACGGCGCGGCTCAAGGCCAGGGCGTCGATCGGCCCGGTGCCCTCGACCACCAGCTGGAGCACCAGTAGCTCACCCAGACGGGCTGCCGCCAGATAGGACCACTCGGTCGGTGAGACGGGCCGGCGGAAGGCGGTGCTGCTCCCAGTACCGGCCCCAGGAACAATGCCCGTGGCGGCATGCTGCGCAGTCATGGCTATTTCACCTTCCGGATGAACTCATTGACGCCGCCGATGCTGTTGATCCAGGCCTCCAGTTGAGCCATCCCGGCTTCGTGGCCCACCCGTGGCGGCGCCAGATCCCGTCGCGCCGCCGATATGTCATACGTCGCCGACCGGGTCAGCAGCGCCAGCGAGTAGCGGGAGAGCGGAGGCGAGGAGTGCTTGGCCAGCGGCGGCAGTTTCCAGACCATGTCCGCCGTGAAGGCGATTGTGCGCAGGAGGCTGTGGGAGACGCGCTTGGTCGGAGGTCTGCCGCCGAACCGTTCGGCGAGGCCGGCGAGCGTGCTCCAGATCTCCACCGGCTGTCCGTCGGCTATGAAGTACGCCCTGCCGCCAACGCCGTCTGCACGTGCCGCCCGCACACAGGCATCGGCGGCGTTCTCGCAGTAGCACAGCGAGGCGTACACCGGCCTGCCCCCGGAGAGGTCGGGCAGGCTGCCCGTCATCATCTTCGCGAGCAGCCGCGGCATGAAACCGGAGTGGTCGCGCGGGCCCCACACGGCGCGCGGGCGCAGCGCGACGGTGGTGAAGTCCGCGCGGTCCGCGGCCAGCACCAGTCGCTCCGCGGCGGCCTTGGTCTCCGAGTAGAGGTTGAGGTGGCGTGCGGGGAAGGGCTCGCTCTCGTCGATGTCGAGGCGGTCGCCGCCCTGGATGCTCATCAGCGCGCTGGGGCTGCTGATGAAGACGAAGCGTCGTGCCCCGGCTTCCCGGGCGGCCGACATGAGTCGCTCCGTGCCCGAGACATTCTCGTCCCAGAACTGGCCGCGGGTGCCCCTGTCGGTGACCCGCGCCGCGCTGTGGTGCACCGCATCGATCCCGATCATCGCCCGGCGTACCGAGGCGGCGTCGCGCAGGTCGCCGTACGCGAACTCGATACCTGCGACGGTGCGCAGATAGCTCAGGTCGCTCTCTTCGCGCACCAGCACCCGCACCTGTTCGCCGGCCCGTACACAGGCGTCGACGATATGGCTGCCGAGGAACCCGGATGCGCCCGTCACCAGCACCTTCATACGGAAGCGCCCTTCCTCTTGCGGAGCTGTGTCCGCCACCACGTGGCTCCGAAGAGCATCGTGAGCGCGGCAGTCGCCCACGGTTTGCGCCCGGTGGCGAGTTCCTGCTCCGCGTGCAGCGCGGACGGTATCTGGACCGCGTGGACGACAACGCTCAGGAAGGCGTCGACCCACCACAGAGCGGTCAGCGCCGCATGGTCCAGGGGCAGCAGCGGCCAGGCCACCAGGTACGCCCACCCGAGCAGGGGGACGGTGCGCAGCGCCCGGTCGGCCGCCGTTGGGCGACGACTTCCGGTGAGCTGGTCGTCGGCCCATCCGGCCAGCAGCTCCCGGCGGATCTTGGCGTTGTGGCGGACGTCGACGGGAAACGCGGGGTGCGGCAGGAAGTCCGTGATCGCCTTGGTCATGGGGCTGCGCGCGCCCAGTTCGAGCAACTCGCCCTCGATCCGGGGCCATTGCTTACGGTCGGTGCCAGGTGCCAGCTCCACGCACAGCACCGGCCGCTGCTCGCCGTAGGGGCCGAAGCCCACCAGCGCCGTGCGCTTCACCTGCGGGTGGGTGTTGAAGACGCTCTCGCAGCGCACCGTGTGCAGGTCGCCGTCGGCGGCGCGGACCCGGTGGCTCTTGCGCCCGCAGAACCAGATCCTTCCCTCACCGTCGATCCACCCGACATCACCGGTGCGATGCCAACGACGCTCGCCGTCCTGGATCTTGTGTTCGGCGTCGGCCTGGGGCGTTTGGAAGTAGCGCGGGCTGACCGCCTCACCGCTGACCACGATTTCGCCCATCTCACCGGCTGCCACCGGCAGTTTGCGGGTCCATCGGGGGACCGGCCCGTCGCTGACCGCGATGGTGCGCACCGTTGTGCCGGGTGCGGGCCGGCCGACACAGACACCCAGGCCCTCAGCCGGGCCGGCGGCCGGCCCGGCCAGCGCCTCTCTGCTCTCCACCAGTGCTATCGGCAGCGCCTCGGTCGCCCCGTAGGTGCTGAACACACGTGCCTCGCCGGGCAGTACGGCGCGCAGCGCGCCCATCAGCTCGGGGCTCACCGGTGCGCCACCGGAGACGATCATGTGCAGCGACGGCACGTGGGCGCCGGTCGCTGCCAGATGGGCCGAGAGCGGACCCAGCAGCGCGGGGGAGGCGAACATGGCGTTCACGGAGAAGCGTTGGATCGCGTCGGTCAGCAGTGCCGGGTCGGCGGCGCCGACCCGGCCCATGTTCATCTTCGGCACCACGGCCGTGCGGCCCGCCGCGAGGTCGAACACGCCCATCAGGGGCAGGGTGACGAGAGTGCTTGTCATGTCGGCGGTGAAGTGGCCCTTTTCGACGCCGTACGCCATGCCCCGCAGCATGCCGACGGTCAGCTCGACGGGCTTGGCCGGGCCGGTACTGCCGGTGGTGTAGCCGATCAGTGCGAGGTCGTCGGGCCCGGACTTGAGCGGAGGCAGCTGCGGCAGGCCCGCACCGAGGGCGGTCAACTCCTCCAGCGCGGTGCCGCTCCCGCCGCCCACCTTGATCAGGCTCCGCACTCCGGCAAAGGCACGCGGGCGCAGCCGCCGCAGGATGTGTGCGGCCGGTACGCCGATGAATGCCTGGACACCCACCCGGTGAAGGCAGTCCAGCATGCGGTTCAGCCCCATGCCGGGATCGACCACCACCGGAACCGCGCCGACGTGCAGCAGAGCGAAGACCAGCGTCAGCAGGTCGACGCCCGGAGTCACCAGCAGGGCTGTACGGGTGCCGCGGCGGATGCCGTGCTCTTCCAGTGCGGCGGCGCAGGCGGTGACGCGGGCGGCGAATTCGGCGTAGCCGACCGAGGCGTAGGCAGGTCGGCCGGCCGACTCCATCCGGTCGCCGTCCGGGTGGATGACGGCCGGCTTGTCGGGCGTGCGGACGGCGTGCCGGGCAAGCAGTTCGGTCAGGAACGTGTCCTGGCGCAGTCCGGTTGTGGTGCCAGGCATCAGCGCGCCGCTCCGTCGCTGTCGCAGGCCAGGTGGTAGAGGGAGGCTGCCGAACTCAGCCCGGCGCCAACGGCGAGGAAGAGGATCCGGTCGAAGCCCGCGAGCCTGCCCGCGTCTTGTGCCTGTCGCCAGCCGTGGGCGAGTGCCGAGGTGTGCGGGTCGCCCTGCACCCCTTCGACGGTGACCGCGGCATCGGATGCCACGCCCAGGCGCTTGGCGAGCTGGGCGGGGAAGTCGGGCGACGGCTGGGAGGTGATCAGGAGCGTGCGGTCGAGTACCGCTGTCGCTTCGTCGGCGTCGGTGCCCTCCTCGGCCGCGAGGCAGCCGAGTACGGAGTCGACGGCCAGGTCGAGCATCAGCTCGAGTACGCCGCCGTCGCGGTCGACGACGATGGTGTTGCGCCCCTCGGAGCCGACCTCGCGCAGCGGCAGATACCCGTTGACGCCGTGTGTCCCCAGCGTCGATCGGTGGTGCACCCGGCCGAAGCCACGGGCGTCGTCGGTGCGTTCCAGCAGCAGCGCCGCGCCGGTGCTCGCGTACGGGAACTCGGCAGTACCCGCCTTCGACGGGTCCATCGAGGGATGCGTGTCGGCGGAGACCACCAACACCCGGCGGGCGCTCCCGGTTGCCAGCAGGGCACTGGCCGCCTGGACGGCGTTGAGCACGCCGCAGGCGCCGTTCATGAGGTCGAACGAGAACGCGGCCCGCCTGTCGGGGGCGTGCAGGTAGTCGAGGTTGATACCGATGCGCTTTTGGATGAGCGCGGCGACGGACGGTTCGGAGATGTTGGAGTCGCGGTAGACACCGACGTTGATCAGGACGTCGACGTCCGCGGCGGTGAGCCCGGCTTGTTCCAGGCAGGCACTGCCGGCCGATGCCGCGTACCCGATCGCGCTGCCGGTGTCGTCGACCGGGCTGACGGCGGTGGAGGTGATGACGGTGGCCATGGTCATACCTCCAGCGAGGAGACGGTCGCGGACAGGAAACCGGTCACCACACCCGAGGCGGCGGGTACCAGGAGGATCTTGGACCCCTTGGGTATTCGGCTTTCCGCCAGTGCCTGGTGGAGTACCAGGTAGTGGGAGGTGGTCGCGGTGTTGGCGAACTTCTCGACGACCGAGAGCGTCTGCGGCATCGGTGTGTCGAAGATGTTCTCGCCCACGTGGTTCATGAAGTCGATGAACCGGCTGCCGACCTGGTGCTGGACGACGAAGTCGTATCCCTCGTCAGCGAATTGGCGACCGTCTTCGGCCAGCTTGTCGCGGTGGAACGTCGGCCACAGCGAGAGCCTGTCCTGGGCGTGCATCTCTTTGTTGTTCGTGTACATGGCCAGATCGCCGGTGTCGTCACTGGGCATGCCCAGGCACAGATGCGAGTACTCCGAGCAGGTCATCAGCTCGATGTCGTGGATCACGTCCGCTTCGTCGGTGGCGCGATCGACCATCACGGCGACGGCCGAGTCGCCCACGGAGAGGGACGCGAACTGGGGGTCCCGGCTGTCCTCCATCTCGCGCGCGGCAGTGAAGGCGATCGGGGTGATGTGCTCCCCACTGAGCACCAGGCCGTTGCGCACTTCACCGGAGCGGATCATCCGGTCCAGCAGGTAGACGCCGGTCATCATGCCCGCGCAGGCGTTGGAGACATCGAAGTGAATGGCGGAGTTGGCGCCGATCTCCTTGGCGATGCGGTGGGCGAATGACGGCTCGAACTGGTGTCGCCGGCCGTCCGTCGTGCGGCTGATGGAGCAGGAGACCACGACGTCGATCTCGGCCGGGGCGTAGCGGGAGCGATCCAGGCAGTCGCGGGCTGCCGAGACTGCCATCGTGAGGCAGTCCTCGGGGAGGTCGGCAGTGTCGTCCGCGACGCGGCGCTCGGCCATTCCGGTGATCTTGAAGAGGTCGAATTCCGGAGATTTCTCCATGCGGGTGAGGAGCTGCGGAGTACTCATAACAGCCGAGGGGATATATGTCCCGATGGACTCTAATCGACTCTTATTCATAAACCTCTCCTGGTGATTCCTTGTTCACGCGGCGCGCTGACGGGTGAAAGCCTCAATTGATTCCGGCTTCATCGCCGAGTCGGCCTGGTCATGGTTCATGAAATCCCCGACTTCGGTGCGCCGCCCGATGACGTTAGCGCACTGCTCAGGGGGTCTGACACCACGAGCCTGTGATGATCACCACTCTGTGGTTACAGGGATGTTGCCGAGCGTGATGGCCGAAAATCGGCTGCCGATATTGCGGCAGGATGCCGGCGAGTTCGGCGCGGAATACCGGAGCGGGCTGGAGGGACGGTACCTTCCTCGGTGGAATCGCGCCGGTGCTGCGGGGCTCGCCTCGCCGCGCCTGCCGGATGCGGAGAGGAGAACCCGGTTTTCGAGAGCGCTGGTTGTGCATAATCCGCCGCGATGTCTGTCCGGATCTCGATCATAGGAATGTGGTGCTCTGCGCCGGCCGCCGCCGCGCAGATGAACAGTCGCACCTGGGGGCACGGGCCTGTGAGCGTATTGCGCGTTCACGTACGGGTGCCCGGCTGCGACCGGAAAACCGCGACACGCATCTCCAGTCCCGGCCGGACGAGTTGGACGCGGTGGAGGCAATAGGAACGGATACCGCATTCCGCTGACCACCGCACCCCTCGGGCCCAAGTGGCATGGGGCGGCATCAGCCGGACAAGATTCGACAGCGGTCAGGTGGTCTTGATCTGGCCGCCGTCGATGACGAATTCGGCACCGGTGATGTTGCCGGCGCGGGGGGAGGCCAGGAAGACAGCGAGGTCGGCCACCTCCTGGGGCTCGGTGATCCGTCCGGTGGAGATGCCCATCTGCCGGGGCACGACATCGACCAGGGCCTCCTCGGTGGTACTGCCCGCGCCGGCGGCGACGGTGTCGGCGAAGCCACCGGGGTCGGTCCAGAACGGGGTCCGGACCGGCCCGGGAGCGATGGCGTTGACGCGTACGCCGCGCGGGGCGAACTCCTCCGACAAAGCCTTGGTGAGGTTGCTCAACGCGGCTTTGGCCGCTGAGTAATCCACCACCATGGGGAAGGGCAGCCGGGCGTTGAGGGAACTGATGTTGACGATTGCCCCGCCGCCCACGGCGAGTAGATGCGGCAGCGCGGCACGGCTGGCGCGGACCGCACTGAAGAACGTCAGATCGAAGACCCGTTCCCACTCGGCGTCATCGACGTCCAGGAAGCCGGAGCGGGGGCGGGTCGCGCCGAGGTTGTTGACCAGCAGGTCGATCCTGCCGTGTCGGTCCGCTGCAGCCTGGACCAGCAGGCCCGCACCGTCGGCGGTGGCCAGGTCGACGGGGGTGAAGGCGACGTCGTACCTCTCGCGCAGCGCAGCAAGCTGAGGGGTCTCGGTACGGCTGCCGGCGACGACACGCGCGCCTTCACGGCCGAGCGCCTCGGCGACGGCCAAGCCGATGCCCTTGCTGGCACCAGTGACGACGGCGACCTTGTCGGTGAGGTTCAGATCCATCGGCATGCACTCCTGCGTCATGAACCCAGCATGAAATCCACCCAAATCGGGCGCATGGAGTCAGTATTACGCCTTGTACCAGCGCAGATGCCCATCGCCACGAGCTCGTCGGGGGAGGAGTCGATCGTGCGCCTCCTCCAGGTCGGCCCCCGTTGTCGCGGCCTTGGGCGGTGGCCGGCTGCTGCGGCTTCACCGGCACTGCCGGCCACCGTCTGTGTGTCCCATGACAAGTACGCCCGGAGGGGGCCGGAACATGGTTCCGGCCCCCTCCGGGCGCTTGTGCGGGCACTGCCGGGTTGTGAGGTGTCTCAGGTTCCGGGCTTGCGGCCGTAGACGAAGACGTCGTCACCGTTGCGGAGCAGGCTCCAGTACTTGGCGGCGTCGCTCTTGGTCATGTTCACGCACCCGTGCGAGCCGGGCGGTGCCCAGACGCTGATGCCCACGGAGTGGAAGGCCTGGCCGCGGTCGAAGAACTGGCTGTACGGCATCGGCACGTTGTAGAGGGTGGACACGTGGTCGATGTCGCGCCAGTAGATCTTCTTCAGGCCGGTCCGCGTCTCGTATCCGTCGCGACCGGTACGCACCGCGACCGGTCCGTACACCAGCTTGCCGCCGTCCTGGATCCAGCTGAGCTGGACTGTCAGGTCGACGCAGGCGACGCGGCCCTTGTTTGTGGGGCACTTGCCGGACTTGTTCGGGCTCTTCCCGACGGCTTTCTGCTTGTTCATGAGATCCATGACGCCCCAGGTGATGGGTCCCGCCAGTCCGGCGTTCGGGCTGATCGAGTGCTTCGTCTGGAATGCCTGGATCGCCTTGCAGTCGGCGGCCGACTGTTTTCCGTCCACCGGGCGGCCGAGGAACTTCTCGACCTGCTTCTGGTACGCCCCGGTCCGCGTTGTGCACGAGGCCGCCTGAGCGGTCGTGGTTCCCATGGCCAGAGTGAGCGGGGCCACCAGCGCGGTGATCCCGAGTGCGACGACTCCTCGTCGGCGTATGTCCCCCACGGCTGTCGACTCCTTATGCGGGCGTGTTGCGAGTTCCGCCTGGTAGACGGCAGAGGGGGCGTAGTAGTTGCACGGGGAGAGAAGACGGTTCCGTAACAGCTGCCCAGGCGGGCGACATGGTGGGCCGGGGACTCCGAGGCCGCGATGGGCGGCGCTACGTGGTGGGGAGTGCCGCTACGACAATGCCCAGCTCGCCGACGATCACCATCACGGGCGAGTCATCGCCCAGCGGCAGGCCGATGGGCGCTCGGCCTACGGGGACACGACCGGGCCGGGGGTCTGTGACGCGAACCGGACTGGTGGCACGATAGGCGCACAGACCGTACCGGCGGTCGGTACACGTTTTTTTGGGGCACCTATGAACATCTGGCTCCCATTCCGACTCTTCGCCGCAACAGCCGTGACCGGCCTGATGCTCACCGCCTGCGGGAGTTCTGGCGGGCCCCCGGACGCGTCGGGATCGCCTTCCGCCGCACCGGGGACGTCCTCGCCGTCGCAGTCGCCCACCACGCCCGTTCCCTCGGCCCCGTCGGCGACCACATCGCCGGACACGCAAGCGCCGACCACGCCCGCACCCGGCGGCAGCGCGCCGGCGCTCGGCTCCGGGCGCCTCCAGCCGATCTGGCCGTTCGCCACGCTCGCCGAGGCCCAGGCGTGGCAGCGTGACTATCACTCCGGGGGACACCAGCCCTGGCATCTCGACCCGGACCGGACCGCACTGTCCTTCACCCAGGGCTACCTCGGCTTCCGGGACATCGGCCGAATCTCCGCGCATACCGTCAAGGGTCCGCACGCCCGCATCGGCGTCGCACTGCGCGGGTCCGAGGGCGGCACCGCGGCGATTGTCCACCTCGTGCGGTACGGCACCGGCCCGGACGCCCCGTGGGAGGTCGTGGGTACCGACGACACGACGTTCTCCCTGACCATGCCCGCTTACGGGGCGCTCGTACGATCCCCGATGCTGATCGGCGGGCGGATCACCGGCGTGGACGAGAGCATCCGCGTGCAGGTACGCCAGCCGTCGTCCGCGGCGCCGTTGGGCACCTCGTGCTGCACCTCGGCGGGCGGCAACGGCCAGCCCTGGAAACAGTCGGTGACCTTCTCCGGCGCCCGCGACCCGGTGCTCACGGTTGTCGCCTCCACCGGCGGGCACATCGCCGAGGTCGAACGCTTCACCGTCACGGCGGTGCGCACCGGCTGACCCGGCGGCAAGCTCACCCCAGGGACTGTCGGCTGGGGCCGGGCTGGTTGTCCCGCGCTGTGGCCGCCCGGCGGCAGGGCAGGCGACCCCGGTGTGTTTCTGCCGGGGTCGCCTGCCCTGCTCGCCGGCCACTTGGGGTCAGGAGTGGTCTGCGTTCGAGGAGCCCGGTTGCGGAGCGGGAGGGCAGTCCACCTGGGTGACAGGGGTGTTGTGGATGCCGTCCATGGCGCTCTGGTGTCCGTTGTACTCGTAGTAGAGGTACGAGTAGAACGAGATGCTGCCGTTGCAGCCGGAGTCGGGGGCGATCTGGAACGTGAGAGTGACGGTGCGGCTGGCGCCCGGGGCGAGGGGGAGGGCGTAGTTCACTCCGAGCCCGGTCGTGCCGGTGCCGGTACACGTGGCGCCCTCGGAGGCGCACGAAGTGAACGAGTACTTGAGATCGCTGCGTTGTGATGTGGCCCAGGTCGGCTGAATCGACTGATAGACGAACGCGACGTCGGTGGCCTGGTTGTTGGTGAGCGTCATCGTCAGGTTCACGGTGGAGCCCGGGGCCGCGACCGGCTGATCGACGGTGAAGGTCAGGTCGGGTGTGTCGGCAGCGGCCGGCTGGGCCAGTCCGAGGAGGGCGACGGCGATGGCGAGGACCGCGGCGAGGGCGATCCGTCTCAGGTGTGTGAGGCGCATGGCGAGGGAGGCTAGGAGACCGCGCGGCGCCCCGTCTGCACCCACTGGGCCGTGTCGGCCGCCCTCCCGGCCGGAACCCTCCGCTCTCCGGGAGCCGCCGTCATTGCCTCCGGCATGGGCGTACACCCTGTGTAACGGGCTGCGGGCAGTCTGTGAGCGCCACCAGGTCGAGGTTCCGAGGGCAGACCGGCAATGGCTCATTCCGAACCGGCAGAGGAGGGGCGCGGGAGCCGGCGAGGGAAGGGCGACGGGCCACGGTCGCCCTGATATCCACGGAGGTATCCGATGACTGACAACGACTTCCGGGACTGCCCGCCGGAGGAGGGCATCGCGCAACACGGGGAGTTCAGGCTCACCCTCATCGAGCGGCCCTTCCCCGCCGGCGGAAGGGTTCTGCCCGCTCATGACCCGGCACGGGCACGGGAGTTCGCCGGTGCGTTCGGCACCATCGACACAGTGGTGGAGGAGGTCGACCGGATCGAGGCGACCGAGCGGCTTCCCTTCGCCACCCGCGCGGACCTCGACCTGGTCAGCGTCGGATGCCGGGGAACGGTGACCGAGATCAACGATCCCGCCCTGGTATTCGCCGGGGGCCTTCCCCCTCGCGGAGCAGGCGGACGAGCTGGCCGAGCGCCGTAACGATCCGAAAACACAAGCGAGTTGGCGGGACATGCCGTCTGGTGAGGCTGGCCTCCAGGAGGCAGGCAGGGATCAGATGCGTCAACTCTGGACTTGTGCCAGCAGTAATCGTCGGCAGCACTCTGACCGTCGACGGCGAAGTCAATCGACGGCTCGCGCTCGAGATCCGGTACGAGTCCCTGTACGGCGGCGAGAGATATCAAGTCGTCCCGCATCCGCACCGTTGAATGGTTACCGAAGACGTGGCGCCATACCTGGCTCCCACTTCTGCTGGTACCGGCTCGCCAAGGCCCCGGTGGTGAAGGCGGCTGAAGATGCGTGGGACGTGCCCACGCGCCAGTCGATCTCCTTCACCGCCTGGTACCAGATGATGCCGATGATGTCGCGGTGGCGCGGCAGCGCACGGAACATGCCGGTGATCCACTCTGCTTTCCGCCCGGCGGCGTCCGTGGCGCCGAGTTCGGTGATGACGAGTGGCTTGCGGGTGAAGCGGCGCAGTTCGGTCCTCGTCGGAGTGAAGAGGTGGTCGAACGACTGGTAGTTCTCCTTGCCCACGGTGCCGTAGTAGCCGGACAGCCCCACCCAGTCCACGTATGCGTCTCCCGGGTAGAGCCGGGTAAGCGGTGTGGAGTTCGTGTAGCTGACGTTGGGGCTCCACACCCACAGGGCATTACGTGCTCCCACCGCGTCAAAGATCTTGTGCACATGACGCCACGCTCGGACGTACTCCCCACGGCGGTTGCTGTTGGACTGCTCGCACCAGGGGTACCAGTAGCCGTTCATCTCGTGAGCGAAGCGGATGGCCACCGGGTAGCTGAGCGACTTGATGCCCAGCGCCCATGACCGTATGTATGAATCGAAGGAGCCGTGGATGATCCTCGACAGCCGGTACTCGGACTGCTCTCCACGCAGCGTGGGTTCCTCCGCCTCGGCTCTGTGGTCCCATGGCTCCCAGGCGACCATGGGCAGCATGCCCCGCTTGGCCACACGGTTGATGGCCTGAGCGTCGAAGTGATCGGTCTCCCAGTCGGCCGAGAACTCGTACACCTGCGGGCGGTGCCGGGTCTGCCGGGCAAAATCGGCTGCCTCTGTGAAGCTGTGGGTGCCCGCGGAGGTGAAGACGCCGATGAACGCCTTTCCCGCGGCGGGGAAGAAGACCGTGGGCCTCTGCGGGGCGGGGGGGTGCGACGTGCGATCGTCGTCCGGCAGCACGGTTGTCGGTGGCAGCACTGCGTCGGCGCGCGCGGCTGCCTCGCGGCGTTCGCGGTCCGCCAGATCCGGCGCCACCTGGAAGGTGTACCAGGACAGTAGGGCGGCACACAGCAGCGCGAGCACCCTTGGGGTAGTGACCCTCACCGGTCGGCCCTCGCGGTGCGCAAGCGTGTGGAGACACCTTGGGCCAGGGCCAGCAGCGGTGGGGCAGAGCCGGCCGCAAGGGCCAGCAGCGTCCAGATCCGCATGCCGGTGTAGTCATGGTCGTGGAGGAAGCTGACGGTCAGCAGACCCCCGGCCAGCAGGGCCCACATCAGGTGCAGCCGGAAGGTGCGCAGCGACTCCGAACTGCGCAGCTCGCCCTTGGCGGTGACCACATACGCCAGCGGTCGGCGCAGCAGGGCGTTCGCCGCGGCTGCGATGTAGACGGGCCCGGCGAAGAGCGACAGGAGGATCCCCGCCATACCGATCTCCCGCCTCTCATGCTCGGCGAGGTTGAATCGGCGCAGCCAGAGCCACAGGGCGAATGAGCCGCCCATGCCCGCCGACCACAGCAGGAACCAGGGCAGCCCCGGCAGTTGGATGGACGAGACCCCGAGCAGCATGTACAGGGCGGTGGCGAGGGTGCCGAGCGTCAGGCTCATGGCGACGCTCGGGTAGTAGAACTGAACGAGGTCGTACAGCAGCCGCTGGCGGGGCCGGAGCCGGATGCCCTGCCTCAGCCGCGGGTTGAGTTTGATCTCCCAGATGCCGTAGGCCCAGCGCCTCTGCTGATTGAAGTAGTCGGTCCAGGTGGTCGGGCCCTCGCCCACGGCGACGACGTCGGGGGTGTAGACCCCTTTCCAGCCGTTTCCGGTAGACGGATTGAGCGTGCCGTGGACCCTCATGCTCGTCAGATGGTCCTCGATGATGGAGTCCTGGTAGCCGCCGATCTGCTGCCATGTGGCGACCCGGTAGAGGTGGTTGGTGCCGATCAGCAAGGGGGCGTCCAGACCGTTGCCGCCCCGCTCGACGATGCTGCTGAACAGGTACTGCTGCACCGAGGCGCCGTGGGCGACCCAATTGTCGTAGGCGTTGCCGTACACCTGGGGGGCTACTACAAACGCGGTGTCCGGGTCGTGGAAGTAGCCCAGGGTCCTCTCCAGGAAGCAGGGCAGCGGCACGTGGTCCGGGTCCATCTGGGCGACCACGTCGTACTCGTACTCGTGCTCGGCGCGCCAGGCGTTGTGGTTTCCCGACTTGGTACGCGCACGGAACGGGCCGGACGGCATGTTGTACTCCGGCCGGTCCTTGCGGCTGAAGTGGTGGACCCCCAGGCGCGCGGCCATCTGCCGTACGGTCGGATCGTTTCCCTCGTCCAGGATCCAGACATCCACGGTGCAGTCCCAGCGCGCCACCTCCAGCATGGCCCGCAGCGTCCGCTGAACGACGGCAATCGGCTCCTTGGACGGCACGATGGTGGTGAGCATGGCGACCCGCAGTCCGCGCGGCGGCACCATGGGGATGGGGTCCTTCGCCCGGAAGGCGAACACCCAGATCGCCACCGCCTGCACGATTTTGATCGTCTCGACCGCGATGACCAAGCAGAACCCGAGCCGGGCCAGGAACAGCCAGCCGTTACCGACGCCGGTCACCCCGGGCCCGGGCACATGCTCGGGCAGCAGCAGCCAGCCGATGAATACGATGTCGGCCAGGGCGGTGGTGGCGGTCAGAACTGTGAGCGACACCCGATGGCCCGGTCGCAGCACCGAGCGGAACTCCACTTCCCGGCCCGGGTTGGCCAGCGGGCCGCAGGTCCGGGCAGCACGGGCGTAGGCAGCGACGGCTGAAGCGTTGCGGCGATTCCTCCTCCCGGCGCGCCGATCCAGCCGCAATGAATATGTTGACATGTCCCCCCTTGGTAACAAACAGCGTCACTCAGACATGAAAAAGCCATTACCTGCAGTGAGTAGGACTGCTTGCGTCTGCTGCCCGGTTCCCGGTTGGTTCAGATACGAACGGCGTACAGGGTGCTGTCGTCGCTGCCGAAATACACCGTGTCCTGCGCGACTGTCGGCGAGTGCACAGCAGCGGAGGCCGAGTAGGCCCAAAGCTGCGTTCCTGTCGCAGCGTTCAACGCGTAGAGCTTGGTGTCATCGCTCCCCACGTACACCACCGCTCCAGCTGTGGCCGGCGCATGGACGTCTCCTGTGGCCGTGAACTCCCATCTGGGCTTGCCGGTACCGGCGTCCAGCGCGTGCAGCGTCTTGCCGCCTCCCACGTACACCACTCCCTTGGCAATCGCCGGGTTGGACCCGACGGAGGCACCCCCGAATTGCCAGACTTGCTTCCCTGTGTCTGCGTCGACCGCGTAGAAGTTTCCGTCGGTGCTGCCGAAGTAGACGAAACCGCCCGCCACGGACGGGATGCCGGACACTGCCCCGCGTGTGGTGAAGGCCCACCGCTTCTCGCCCGTGTTCGCGTTCACCGCGTAGAGGCTGGTATCGCTGCTGCCCACGTACACCGTTTCGCCGGACACGGCGGGTGAGTGGGTATCGTTGCCGGCGGCGAAGGCCCACCGACGCTTTCCGCTGGCCGTGTCCACGGCGTAGAGCCGATGATCCGCGCTGCCGACGTACGCGACGCCCCCTGTCACGACCGGGGTATGGACGATGCCTCCGGTGGTGAACCGCCAACGGACCTTCCCTGACAGCGCGTCGAAGGCGTACAGGATGCGGTCGTCGCTGCCGAGGTACACGCTGCCGCCCAGCACGGTGGGTGCGGAGCCGATGGCTGCGGCGGTCGTGTACTTCCACCGTCGCAGCCCGTCGTTGGTGGTCAGCGCGTACAGCGTGCCGTCGTTGCTCGCCGCGTAGATCAGATCCCCGGCCACGCTGGGGTAGGACAGGACCGTGCCGGTGGTGGTGAATCGCCAGCGCAGCGATCCGGCGGCGGCCGACTTCCCGTCCCGCGTCATCGCCCAGGTGGCGGCTGCCAGCCCGCCGGCTCCCAGGGTGCCGGCTGCGGCGTACAGCAGTCGGCGACGGCTGACCGGCCGCTCTGGCATGGGCTCCGGCAGACTCTGCGGCTGCTCTGGGGCGGGGGCTGGGACGGGGACGGGCGTGTGCCGCGCCGTAGTCGAGGTGGGCACGTCCGGGAAAGCGGGCGTCCCCGCCGCATCTTCGCCCTGCCAGGCCTTCGGCAGCCAGCCCGCGTCGAGCAGTTCCACCGGTGACCGGCCGCCGGTCAGAGCGGGCATCAGGGCCGAAAGTGCCGGGCGGTCGGCGGGCTGCTTCGCAAGGCACCGACTGATCAGCGAGCGCAACTCTGCCGGTATCGCTTGGAGATTGGGCTCCTCGTGCACCACGCGAAACAACAGTGCCGGCACAGACGCCTCACCGAAGGGGCCGGCGCCCATCGCGGCGAAGGCCAGAACCGAGCCGAGCGAGAACACGTCGGTCGCGGGCTCGATCGGGAGTCCCTGGATCTGCTCGGGCGACATATAGCCCGGAGATCCGATCGTGGTGCCGGTGAGCGTCAGTCCACTGTGCTCGGCGAGCCGGGAGATCCCGAAGTCGATCACACGTGGCCCGTCCTGGGCCAGGAGCACATTGGCGGGCTTGAGGTCCCGGTGGATCAGAGCCGCACCATGAATTGCCGTCAGCGCTTCCACCAGCGCCGCGCCGAGCGCCCGCACGGACCGCTCCGGCAGGGGGCCGCTCTTCTGCACCGCCTGCTGCAGTGAGGGGCCGGGAATGTACGCGGTCGCCAGCCACGGCTGGCGCCCTTCGGGGTCTGCATCGACCACCCCGGCTGTGAAGAACCCGCTCACGGCGCGGGAGGCGATCACCTCGCGGGCGAAGCGCTGCCGGAAGGCGGGCTCCTGCACGTACTCCGGGCGGATGACCTTGATCGCGACCTGCCGACCGCTCGGCGAGTACCCGAGGTAGACCCGGCCCATGCCGCCACTGCCCAACTGGGCGGCCAGCCGGTACGGCCCCACGACGACGGGGTCGTCAGGCCCCAATGGTTCCAAGGTGCCCCCCCCGGGTCACATCCTGGACAAACAACCATTTCACTTGCCGCGGAAGTGTATCGGATACTCATTGAAATCAGATATCGAAGTCGGTCATCTCCATAAGTAGGATGAGATGAACGCATGTTGTGTTCGGGCCGTTGGGTATGAGCCTGCGTGACGACTCTGATGCAGAGCATCACCGTGGGCCGGTTGTGGCGATTCTGCGTGGATGGTCGAAGCGAGCCGAGCGCCGTCGGACGGGTGACCGCACGGGAGCGCCGTACCTGCCAACACGACCTGGGATATAGCCAGTTCCCCGTACGGCGTCGGCATGGACCAGTACGTCTTGACGCGGCCGAACAAGGGCCAACCACCGTTGGATACGGTTGTCGCGGATACGGCGGGGTCACTGGCTGCCGGTGCGAAGGGGCGGGGGCGGCGGCGTATGGAGATGCTGGACGGGTCGGATCCGGTGGCTGTTGGTGGCTATCCGCTGTTGGCGCGGCTCGGTGAAGGTGGCATGGGGCGGGTGTATCTGTCGCGGACCGTGTCGGGGCGTCCGCTGGCGTTGAAGATGGTGCGTGCCGAGTTCGGGCGCGAGCTGGGGTTCGAGGAGCGGTTCGCCCGCGAGATCCGCAACAGCGACCGGGTGCGTTCCCCATGGACTGTTTCGGTCGTGGACTACAGCCCCGTGGGGCAGCGGCCGCAGTGGCTCGCTACGGAGTACGTTGCCGCGCCCTCGTTGGCGGAGTGGGTGCAGCGGTACGGGCCGCTGCCCGAGCGGTCCGTACTGGCTCTGGCAGTTGAGCTTTCGGCGGCGCTGGGGGCGGTGCATGCGGCTGGGCTCGCGCACCGGGATGTGAAACCGTCCAATGTGCTGTTGAGTCGTCGTGGTCCCCTGCTCATCGATTTCGGAATCGCCCGTGCCGCCGAGGACTCGCGCCACACGCGAACCGGCGGCGTGATCGGCTCTCCCGGCTATCTGTCGCCCGAGCAGGCGAGCGCCGGGGGTTCGGGCGGACCGGGTGACGTCTTCTCGTCGGCTGCCGTGCTGGTGTACGCGGCGACCGGAACCGGCCCGTTTTCCCGCTCTGGCGAGGAGGTCTCTGCAGCGGTGCTGCTGTACCGCATCGTGCACGAGGAACCGACTCTCGACGGAGTGCCGGCAGCCCTGGCCTCGCTGCTGCGGTCCTGCCTGACCAAGGACCCGCAGCAGCGGCCCACGGCGAGCACCGTCGGCGCGCTGCTGGAGGGTCTCGGCGGCCGGACCGGGGACTGGCTGCAGCTGCTGCCTGAGGCGTTGGAGACGGATCTCGCCGCGCGGGAGGCGCAGGCACACGCGCTGATTTCCGCGCCGGTGTGCCCCCCGTCCCCGGCGTCCGTATCGGGTGAGGCGGCGCACGGCCCCGATTCCGACGGGGGGACAGCCGTCGGCCCGTTCGCTACCGGTGTCCCGCGATGGCGGTCGTCCGGCCGTGCCGCCTGGGCGATCGCAGGCGCCATCGCCGCGGCTCTGCTCGCGACGGCGGGTACGCTCGCGCTGCAGCATCGCGAGGCTGACGACGCGACCGGCGGGAAGCCGTCACAGTCCCCCAACGTCGCTTCCCTGCCCACGTCCTGGACAGGCACATGGGTGGGCACCGGCCCGGGCACCCCGTCCGCCGACGGCGTCACTCAGGCCCGGACCAACGATTTCGCCGTCACCCTGACGCTGCATCCTGCGCGGCGGGGTGAGCTGGCGGGCAAGCAGGTCAGCGAGGTGACCGAAGTGGGCACCGGCCGCGAGCTGGGCTGCACCGAGGCCCTGGAGCTGCGGGAGGTACGCAAGACATCCATGGTCTTCGAGGCGGTCACCAGCCACCCCACCGACCAGTCGGCCGTCGCATCCTGCCCCAAGGGCAATATCTACGTGGTCACGATGACGGGCCGCGACACCTTGAGTCTGGACGACGAGGGCGCGCAGTCGGCCGGCGCGCCATCCGCTCTCACCAGGCGTTGATGGGCGCGGCTGCTGATGCTGACCGCCGATCATGGACGTGATGGGCGGCGTCGCCTGCGCCGGGCTGCGGCGTTGGGTGGCGGCGTCGCGGCGGCTCGTTCCGTGATCCCACCCGGCCAATCGTTCTACCTCGACGGACGGGATCCGGTGACGCGTTCATGATCAGCTAGGGTGACGGACGCCTGGCGCCGAAGCCGGGCTCCCCTCACATGTGAACACGTACCGGAGAGCGTAGTTGACTACCCGTCATTCCCTGAACACGCTGGTCAGAGCCGTACCCAGTCCCATAGCCGCGGCTTCGGCACTGACCAGCCCCTCCCGCCCGGACCGTATCGAAGACCCCGTCATCGCCCGGATGCAGCGCGTCCGCACGGCGCTGGGGCTGGTGGCCATGGCGTGGCTGCTCCTGGCCTATCCGTTGCGCGAAGGGCGCGAGGATTTCGTGCTCGGCAAGCTGGAGGAGCTGCTGATCGGCTGTTGCATCGTTGTGGTGGCCGGTGTCGTCGGCGTCAGCCTCTTCATCTTCTCGGCCCGAGCGCCCCTGGGGCGCATGTATGCGGGCCGCATCGGTGGCCCACTGTCCGCGTTGGGTGCGGTGCCCCTCGGAGCGGGCGTGGTCTGGCTGACGGTGGCCGCCCTGGGCGGCGACATCGTCTCGACCGCGGATGTGGGTCCTCACGACTTCACCTTCGGGCTGTTCGGTCACACCGTGGGCACGCTGATCAGTGGTCTGGTGATCGCTCTGCTGTTCATCGCGGCCGGGCTCGCCTGCGCTGCCGTTCTCGTCGCGGCGGTGTGCTTCACCCTTGCGGCCGCTGTCACCGGACTGAATTCCTGCTTTCGTACCGGGGACGTTCATGAGCTGCTGCCGGCCCTGCTCTCACCGCTGCTGGTCTGGTCGCTCTTCGGTCTTCAGCTCTTCGACGACGCGGATGTGGCCGCGCCTCCGCTCGTGATCTACGCCTTCTCGCTCGGCGGCCCGCTGTCGGTGTCCGCGCTGTCGCTCTGGGAAGTGCGGCGGCTGCGCACCCGTTATGGCATGACGCTCCGGTCGGTGCTGGGCCGGTAGCGGTCAGAGCCCGGCTGCCTCGGCGAGCCGGGCACTGGCGACGTCCCGGGCCCCATGAGTGCCGGACAGCACAGCCGGATCGTGGGTGCCGCCGCCCGAAGCTAGAGCGAGACCTCCCGGCCCATTCCGCGCTCACGTGCGGCGGCCAGGACCAGGGCCGCCGCGGCGGCGTCCTGCACGGCCACGCCGACCGACTTGTAGAGGGTGATCTGCTCGTCGCTGGTTCGCCCGGTGGCTGTTCCAGCGACCAGCTCGCCCAGCTCGGCCCGCACATGCCCGGCGCTGATCAGGCCGCGTTCGATCGGCTCGGCGAGATCACGGTTGGGAGGCACCGCGGACAGTGCGGCCGAGCGCGATTCCACGAACAGCAGCGCGTCGACGACGGTCTGGTCGTCGATCTCCCGGCCTTGCGGGTTGTAACCGACCGAGGTGATGTGTGTGCCCGGTGTGATCCAGTCACGGCGGACGACCGGCTCTTGTGCGTACGTTGCCGCGCAGACGACATCGGCATCATCGAGTGCTTCCTCGTACGATTCGACGGCCCGAACCGCCACACCGGCGGTAGCCGGGTCGTCCGAGACCTCCTCTGCCAGTGCCGACGCCTTGGCCCGGTCCCGGCCGGCGATGCGGAGCTCGCGGATCGGTCGTACCCGGACCGCAGCCACCGCGTGAGCGCGCGCCTGCGGGCCGGTCCCGAGGACCGCCAGTACGGAAGCGTCCTCGCGGGCCAGCAGTCGGGCGGACAGAGCCGAACAGGCGCCGGTGCGGGCCGCTGTGAGCCAGGTCGCGTCCATGAGCGCCGCCGGTACGCCGGTGTCCGGGTCGAAGACGGCGACCACGCCCTGGCGTACGGGGACAGGCCCGCCCGCGTTTCCCGGGAACACTGACACCAGCTTGCTGATCAGCGCCCGGGTCGAGGGAACGTAGGCGGGCATGTCGACCAGCATCGTCGCCGTGAGCCCAGGAACCGGCGCTGCGGTCCGCGCGGGGACCACGGCGTCCCCGGCGCTCAGGTCGGCCATCGCCCCTGCGAGCGCGTCGATCAGCGCATCGCAGTCCAGCAGCGCCGCAACGTCCTCTTGACCAAGAATCAGCATGTCTCGGCACACTACCGTGGCTTATTCCACCCGGCATTGGGGATCGAGCGCGTGCCGTCGGGCACGCCGGGTTCGGGGACTGCCAGAAACTCGGCGTCATTTCGAGTCCAGAGCACGGGAGTTGGGGGCGAGCACCGTGCGACGCGCGCCTGCCTCCGGCAGGGTGTTTCATGGCCTACCTTCGGAAAATCAAGGCGAATTGGAGAAATTCACCTGATCGATGCGTATGTATCGCTGTTTCTCACCCTGAGTGCCGACCGCGCAGTAACTTGCCTATTCCTTGCCCGGATTGAGTGGGGATGCCCGTGGCCGGAGAGAACCTCCCGCAGCACCAGTACAGCCGCACAGAGGCCACTCGCCTGCTGTGTGCCGGGGTCTACCTGGACATGTCCTTCCGTCGCCGCGTCGTGGGTGAATTGGTCGGACACCCGGAGCGGCCCGTGGCACCGCCGCTGGGCGTGGACGTCCTGCCAGTGCTGGCACACGCCCTGCGCGTTATGCGCCAGGAGACGACGACGGCGCTGCTGCTGCTCGCCGTGTGGAGCGGATTCCTGATCACCGACGTGGTGATGTTCTGGGATGCCCTGGGGGACCAGCGGGGCGCAGGTTCCGACGTGCAGTTCCATGACGTGCTGACGGCCTTCTATTCCGGGGACGAGGCCCTGAAGCTCACCGGAGGGCTGCCGCTGCCCTGGTCCCAGCTGTACGCCATGGTCGCGGTGGCGCTGTGGTTCGCCGGCTCGGTGTCCGGGCGGGGGACTGACGGCCTCTCTGCCGGGCGGAGTGGCCAGGTGGCCCAGGCCGTGCAGGGGGCAGGACGGCTGGTGGGCGTTGGTGACATCGCCGTACGCCTCGCTCCAGGCGGCACAGCTCGAGAGCCGGAAACTCAACGGCTACGAAGTCATCACGTTGGAGGAGAGCTCGGGGGCCGCGCGGAAGGCCGCCACGCACGAGTACCGCGCCGACGAAGTCGCCGGGGAGTCGCAGAGCTTCACCCGGCATGTCATCGATCACCGCTTCGAAGCGGAGGACGGGCAGCGGTACGCCATAGTGGCCTACGGTTCCGACGCCGACGGTTCCGACGACGAGCAGGAGCTGCTGGACACGGCCCTCAGGTGGTTCTGTCCTCCCGGCAAACAGTGTGCGGCGCCGACCGGCTGACGGGCGGGGCCACGGAACCGTTCACCTGCGTGCCCCATGGCTGCCGACACTCCCCGATTTGGGCCGTCGCTGTGACCGCGTCGCAGAGGGCTCCGGGTGACGCCCCTCGGGCGGAGTATGAAAGCGCGGCCCCGGGCTCCGTGTACGGGGGATGACACGGAGGCCGGGGCTCGCTGTACTCAACTTAGCGTCCAAGGCGATGCAGAACGTACCTGTGGCGTGAATCGGCCAATCCGGAGCCGTGGCGTCAGGGCGGTTCCAGGGTGCCGCCGGTGGCTCCGGCGGCACCCCGTGACGAGAGGAGGGTTGTTCCCTCAGATGTCGCTTTCCTGATGCCTCAGGAGTCGGCTCCGCCGAGCGCGCCCCCGTCGATGCCGGGTGTTGTCCTGGCAAGGCGGGCCTTGCCGGCCGGGGCCGGGAGCGTCCAGTTGTCGGCGAGCTGCTTGAGACCAGGCGTCTCGATCGATGTGAACTTGCCTCCGTCGGCCGCCGTGGTGTAGCCGCCGTTCGGCGAGCACATCAGGGGCCGATACTTCTTCGGGGTCAGTACGCATTCGAAGTCGGCGACCTTGCCGTCACCGTTGAGGTCCTTGTTCGGGTGGTTCAGGCCGACCAGGTGCCCGATCTCGTGGTTGACAGCGTTCCTGGTTATGGCCGCGTTGATTGCCTTGTTGCTGCTGAACCAGTCGGGCCGCGACCAGTACTCCGTGTCGATCCAGGACCACCCGCCCCACACGCTGTGGTCACCGGTGTTGAAGCAGTGCCACGCGCGGGACATGCCTTTCCTGCCGTCGAACGGCCGGTACTTGGTGCCCAGCGTCAGGACATGGCGCGGCTGGGCCGCGCACCCCTCAGGGGATGCCTTGAGAGTCGTCGAGACGGTGAACTTGATGCCGGTCACCGAAGTGAGCTGGGCGGCAGCCTGTTTGGCGGCCGGGCCGAGCTTGGTCCGGGCGTCGGCGCTGGCGAACTGGATCGTGTAGCCGGTGCCGTCCCCCGACAGGGAGTGGACGTTGGGCAGTGCCTTCCATCCGTTGCCCGAGTACACCTGAGTGCCGGCTGCGTCGGCAGAGGCGGCGGGAAGGAGTAGCGCGAAGGCTGTGCCAGCGGCTATGGCGAAGAGCTTGCGCCCCAGGCCGGTGTGTTTCATACGGGTCCCCGAAGTCTTCGTTGTCTGGGATGTCGGCGACTCGTGGGGCGCATACTCACACGCGGCACAATGGCCCGCGGCCCCCCACCGAGTAGCTTCCGCGAGACATTACAGGCCAATGCTTCACACGGTGTCACTGGCTACCTGGGTGGGGCAGAGCTGCCCTGCGCAGCGTCGGCGTCCACGTCCTGATCGCCTTCCGCGTCAACGCCGACGGCCAACGCGGTTCCCACGGCGTCGACTTCGCCACCCGGCGGGCGCAGCTGACGGGCCGATGAGCCTGCCGGCAGCTGCTGTCTGCCGGAGCATCGGGTCTTCGTCCGCCGGCTCGCTGCCGGCTCCGAGGTCGAGCTGATCACGGGGGTCGCGAGCGGATGCGTTGTCTCTGGCAGGTTGTTGCCACCTTGAGGCGCTCCGGAGGGGTCTGACACAGACTCCGGTCATGACCTCAGAAACGATCACCGCGGCGGCCGCGGGCACCTGGGAACTCGGCGACCTGACAGTCAACCGGATCGGTTTCGGCGCGATGCGCCTGACACAGAACGGCCGGGCGTTCGGGAACGGCATCCCGAGCGATCGTGACCGGGCGATCAGCGTGCTGCGCCGCGCCGTTGAGCTCGGTGTGAACCACATCGACACCGCCGCGTTCTACTTCTCGCCGCTGCGCTCCGCCAACGAGCTGATCAATCGCGCACTGGCCCCGTACCCGGATGATCTGGTCATCACGACCAAGGTGGGGCCGGGCCGGGATCCTTCGGGTGAGTGGCTGTGGGCCACGCCCGGGCAGTTGCGCGGCCAGGTCGAGGAGAACCTGCGCCAGCTCGGCCGTGACCACCTCGACGTGGTGAACCTGCGCATCCCACGAAGCCTGGCAACCGGCTCGATCGCCGAGCATTTCGGTGCGCTGGCCGGTCTGCGCGACTCCGGGCTGATCCGCCACCTGGGCATCTCCAACGTCAGGCCCGAACAGCTCGCCGAGGCCCGGACCATTGCGCCGGTGGTTTGCGTGCAGAACTCCTACGGCGTTGGCGCACGGCCCGAGGATCACGACTTCGTGCGCGCCTGCGGGGAGCAGGGCGTCGCGTTCGTACCGTTCTACGCAATCGCCAGTGCCGGGGGTGACGCGGGTGCGAGCGCCACCGACAGCGAAGAGGTACTCGCCGTCGCAAGCGCGCACGGCGCGACGGCCGCGCAGGTCCGGCTGGCGTGGACCCTTCAGCAAGGACCGCACGTGCTGGCCATCCCCGGCACCGGCAATCCGGACCACCTCCTCGAGAACGTGGCCGCGAGCGCGCTGCGGCTCTCTGCGGACGAACTGGCCCGCCTCGATTCACTCCACACGGGCGGAGAGTGAGTGAGGCTGTCCACGAACTCCACGTCTGCCTGTCGAGGTATCTCACACTTCCACTTGGGCGATTCGATCCAGCAGGGTCTGCGCGCGCTGCGCCCGCAGCGTCGTGATGCAGTGCCCCCTGCGCGGCAACTGCGCCTGGCTTGACCTCTGTTCTTCGAGGGAAGCCGCGCGTAGATTCCAGACGTCGACGTTGTGATCACTGCTGGGGGGCAGACGTGGACTGGGGGACGCTCGTCGCGGCGGTCAGTGGTGGCTCTCTTGCCATTTCCGGCACCGTTCTGGCTGACTACCTGCGCCATCGCCACGAAGATGACCGGGGAGTCGGGGCACGGCGGCGGGCTGTGTACATCGAGTTCATCGGAGCCGCTGGGGCGTGCCACGCGCGGTTGCGCCAGATCGCGCAAGCCCCAGGTGCCGAAGTCGACCTGGGCACAGCCACCCGCGCGGCACTGAGCGATGCAGCGATCTATGAAGTACGTGAACGTCTGTTCATCGATGCGACCGCGGCCGTCGCCGGTGCCGGGCAGGTGATGTTCGAGCAGCTCCGTGCTCTTCAACGTGCGGTTGCGGCAGGGGCTTCGCTGGTGTCACCCGCCTTCCACGATGTCTACCACCCCTACATCGGCGCGGTCTGGTCCTATCGGGTCGCCGTGCGCAAGGAGCTTGAAGGCCAGTCCCTCTCGCCCGCGGTTTTCGGGTGGGACGGGTGGGACGGCAAGGACCGGTGCCCGATATGCCAAGCGGCGGTCGCTGCGGGAGAGTGAACAACACGGTCCCCGCCTACGACCGGTGTGGCGAGTGCGAGCGGACGCAGTGTCCGCTGGTCAGGTCGTGTGCGCGACGGGCCGGCGAGGCTTTATGGCCCATCGGATCGTCGTGATCAGCGCATGTCCACCCAGTCGTACGCAGGTTTCCTCGATCCCCGGCAGATGGGGCAGCCTCAGCGGCTTGCGGGCCCACAGCGGAAGTGTGGACACAGCGTTGGCGGTGAGGACGGCGTACGGGACTCGGGCGATCCAGGGCAGGGGCGGGTGGAGGAGTATGAAGCGCGCTGCCTCGCGGGCCTCTTGGGTCGCGCGCAGTTCCGGGCGGTAGGCAGCGAGCCGGTCGGCCAGCTCGCCCTGGTTCCGTGGAGGGTCGGTCACACCGAGCGCGGCTGCGACGCGTGCAGTGTCGGCGATGTATTCGTCGCACCCGGTGGCATCCAGGGGATGCGCGCCGTAGCGCTGGTGGGCCTGAAGGAAGCTGTCTACCTCGGCGATGTGCACCCAGGCGAGCAGATGCGGGTCGGCGGCGTGGTAAGTCTCCCCGGTGCGGGTGGTCCCTTTCACGCGGTCGTGCACCGCTCGGACGCGGTCGACCGCTTGCTGGGCGTCGTCGGCGGTGCCGTAGGTCGTCACGGCGAGGAATGTGCTGGTGCGCTGCAGCCGCCCCCACGGGTCACCCTGATAGCCGGAGTGAGCTGCCACCGCGGCCATGGCCAGCGGGTGCAAGGACTGCAGCAACAGGGCCCTCAGTCCGCCGATGAACATCGAGGCGTCGCCGTGGACGGTACGGATTGGCCTGTCCGGACCGAACCAGCGAGGTCCCGGTGTGTCATGAATGCGAGCACGATTTTCCGGGCCCGCGGGGCCTGCGACGCGGGTGAAGAGGCTGCTGCCAAGTCGCTCCCGCAGGTCGAAAGCCCCGGGTACTGACACGTTCACCCAACAAGTATCCGCCTGGAACAGGAGTCGATAGGCGGGCGCCGACGACTGCGCCTCGAAGATCGCCGACTGGTCCTGGTGCAGCTGGCCGGCCCTGACATCGGCTGAGTCGAGGACCACGCGGGAGACGTTGATCGGCCCCGTGGTCGTCCAGGTGATGCAGCACTGCCGCGGGTAGCCGGCCCCACACACCGGCCCGCGACCGCATCATGAACGGATGGTGGACCGTTGACTTCCCCGGGCCATGAACAATCCAACGAGCGGTCACCACATGGGAGGCAGCTCTATTTATCCAATTCCTCGTCGAGCCGGTCAACGAGGATCATCGCCACATCGTCCGCCAGGTGGCCCTGGGTGTGGCGGACCAATCCCTGGTGCAGTTGTTCCAGGAACTCGGGCGGGGTGCGTTCGTTCAGCGCTTCCATGGCCTCGGGCAGAGCGAAGAATTCTTTCTCGCTGTTGCGGGCTTCTGTCACGCCGTCGGTGTACAGCAGCAGGCGGTCGCCGCCTGCGAACGGATGGCTCTCCGCCTTGGCCGGAGGGCCGGTGATGAACTCTTCCAGACCGAGGGGCGGCAGTGGTGAAGCGGGCATCACGGCCTGAACCTTGCCCTCACTCAGCACCAGGAGAGGCAGATGGCCACGGTTGACGAACTCCACTACGGGCCCGTCCGGCACCTGAGCCACGAGCGCGGTGACGAACGATTCCGACTGATCTTCCTCAGCGTCCTGATCGATGCCGCGCGGCATGGCGCGCTCCCGTCGCAGCGCAGCCGCACAGTGGTTGATGACCTCCACCAGGTCATCTTCATAGTGCACGGACTCCCGGAAGGCGCCCAGCACGGCTGCGGCCGAGCGCACAGCAGGAAGCCCCTTGCCGCGGACGTCTCCGACGATCATCCGGACCCCGTACCGGGTCTGCACAACCTCGTACAGATCACCGCCGATCTGCGCCCCCGTCTCCGCCGCGATATACATGCTCGCCGCCCGCACTGGGCCGAGTCGGTCGGGTACGGGCCGCAGCAGCACCCGTTGGGCCGCCACGGCAATCCGGCGAATCTGGTTGAGCTCGTTCTGCCTGTGAGTGTGCACCGCGCTACTGGTGGTGACGCTGGCCGCGGAAACCAGGAAGAGAGCCAGAAAGTTGGTGTAGACCTGCTGGCTACCCCACGCCTGGTTGTAGGTGGCGGTGGTAACACTGATGGCCAAGGCGAAAGCCGCTGCCGCGAAGGTGCCTTTGGGGCCCATCGCCACCGCGGCCAACGCCGGAGTCGCGGTGAGGAGGGGCCCGGTGTACAGAAAGTGTGCAGGTGAGAACTCGATGACCACCACCAGCACTGCGATCGCGAAGGGCACACACTCCGCCAGTGTGTAGAGGGCCCGGCTATGGCCGCCCGCCCCTGGTCGGGGAGAGGAGCGGAAGAGCAACCGCATGGATACAGCGTGCCTCGTCGCAGCTCCATGCTCCACTCGGCGGCTCAAGCACCCGCCAACTCACGTACCGACTCGACGTGGCGTCGAAGTGCCCGCGGTGACCTGGGCTGGTCGCGCCGCGCCATCGCCTCGGCCCGATTTCTGCGCGTAGACACAATGCACGTCAGCCAATCCTTGCGCACACGCCACTTGAATGCGGGCTTCGCGCGCGACATGAAGAGGGCCGTATAGGGCACCCGCCATCACGTGAGTATCCACAACCGACCCCGATCTCCGGAACTTCCTGGCCATGGCACTGAGCCTTGCACTGTGAATCCGCTGTCGGTCGACTCGGCTTCCAGTGCACCGAACGGAGGAGATGATCGCCATGAACACATTCCCAGTCGCACTTGGCCGCGGAAGTGTGCCCAGCCTTGCCGCCGATAGCGAATGGCTCACGGGAATTGCCCCGTTTTTCATTGGGATCGTTGTGGTGGCCTTCTTGATCGGCCTGGTCGGCTGGGGGATCCGGCGAGGCCGCAGCAGGCCGCCCCGTCCCGATGAGCAGCCTCGACGCCCTGCACGCCGGACGCACATTGAGGAAACTCGTGAAGCCGACGACTTCGGCAGCGAGGGCGAGAGGCTTACCCCGCATGAGCTGAGGGGTTTCGGGAACCAGGGTTCCCGGTCGGCTCCCGACAAGGACGTCGGGAAACGCGATGGGTGACGGGGAAAGGGAAGTCGCGGGCAGCTGTGCGAACGGACACGATCACGCAGCCGTCCCCACGGTGGGTGTGGAGGAGGAGTACTTTCTCGTTCACCCCGGGAGCCGCTCCGTGGAAGCGGGCGGTTCCAGGGTGGTCGCACGAGCTTCCTCCGTGATGGGCGATCTGGTCTCCGGCGAGTTCACGGAATACCAAATAGAAGGAAAGACACCACCGTGCTCCAGCTTCGCGGAACTCTTCAGCCAGCTGGCCTGGATGCGCGGTGCCGCCTCCGCAGCTGCCCAGGTCGAAGGGCTACGCCTGTGCGCATCGGGTACTCCGGTCATCGGAGGCAGCGGACCGGCCGAAATCGGAGACCATCCGCGCTATCGGGCCAGCGTGGACCAGTACCGTGCCATGCTCGACGACTTCGCCGTCTGCGCATTCCATACACATGTGCATCTGCCGGACCGAGAGCTGGGCGTACTGGTGAGCAATCACCTCAGACCCTGGCTGCCGCTTCTTGTGGCGATGAGCGCCAACTCTCCCTTCCACCAAGGGCACGACACGGGCTACGAAAGCTGGCGTTCCGTCGTCAGAGGGCGTTTCCCTTGCCTGGGGCCGCCGCCGTACTTCGAATCCCTGGATCACTACGAGCGCCTCGCCGTTGCCATGCAGGAATCCGAGGCCATGCTGGACGCGGCCATTCCTTTCTGGGACATCCGGCCCAACCCGCGTCTGCCGACGCTGGAGATCCGGTCCATGGATGTGATGCCGGACATCGATGACGCCGCGGCCATGGCGGTCCTGATCAGGGCACTCGCGGTGACCGCGGCGGCACGAGTCCGGCGTGGCGACCCGGGCCCGCGCCCCAGCAGTGAGCTGCTGCGTGGGGCGTACTGGCGCGCGGCGCGGGACGGCTGGTCGGGCAACGGCGTCGACGCGCTCACCGGTCGGATACTTCCTGCCTCGGTGCAAGCCGCACGGTTGGTCGACCACGTCCGGCCCGCGCTGGAAGAGCACGGGGACATGGGCCAGGTGAGGGCATTCCTGCGGAGGTTGGCGGTACGGGGGTCCGGTGCCCAGCGCCAGCGCGCCTCTGCCGAATCGCGCCACGGCCTTGTCGGCGTCGTGGATGATCTCATCCTGCTGACGGTCGGCAGCGTTGCATCCGCCTCACGGCAAGCACCGTCCGGGCCCCAGGGCAAACCGGATGAAACAGTCCATAAATTGTTCCGCTCGGCGTGAGAATGCCGCCTCAGTGGGCACTCGCGACTGTGACGGAATTGGCGGCTGTGAAGCACGAGGCGTCGCAAGCAACAGAGGTGACATGGATGCTCAGTCTGGAAAAGGATGGCCGGGGCGGCCGTGTACTGGTTCCGCCAAGGGTTTACGCCCCGCAGGACGACACGCTCCTGCTCGCGCAGGCATTGGAACGCGAGCCACTGAGACCGGGTGCCGACGTCCTCGACGTGGGGACCGGCGGAGGAACCCTGGCCCTGGCCGCCGCCCGGCGCGGTGCACGCGTCACCGCGGTCGACCGGGCCTGGCGTGCCGCGCTGACAACCCGCCTCAATGCAGCCCTTGCCCGGCTGAAGGTGGAAGTGCTGCACGGCGACCTACTGGCTCCGGTCGAGGGCCGCCGCTTCGATCTCATCCTCAGTAATCCGCCTTACGTGCCCGCACCCGGGCCTGGCCTGCCGCGATGCGGCCCCGCCATGGCCTGGGACGCAGGACGCGACGGCCGGGCCGTGGTGGACCGAATCTGCGACGGGGCCGCGAGCTTGCTCCGCCCCGGCGGGGCACTGCTGCTGGTGCACTCCGGCCTGTGCGGCGTCGCTCAGACACTGGCGCGTCTGAACAGGGCGGGCTTGCGGGCTGAGGTGGTGGACCGCCGCTGTGTCCCCTTCGGGCCGGTGTTGAGCTCACGAAGACGGTGGCTGGAGGCCCAGGGGTTGATCGAGCCCGGCGACGAGAAGGAAGAGCTGGTGATCTTCCATGCCGACCGAACCGACTGAGCCGACCGAACCGACTGAGCCGACCGAACCGAGTGGGCCGACCGAACCGAGTGGGCCGACCGAACCGACTGTGCGGCGGCGTCGCGTCACCCTGACGAAGGACGGCCCGATGCTTGTCGAGGGCCCTGTCGAAGTGGTTCTCGACGACGGGGGTACGGCGGTGTCGGACCGTTTCAGCGTTGCGCTGTGCACTTGCCGGCGCAGCCGAACATATCCGTGGTGCGACACCAGCCACCGTCGCCGGGGGAAGCGGCGAGAACAGTGAAGGCTCCCGCGCGAACCTCTGACGGCCGTCTGGCCGAGCCTGTCCTGCCGGAGAACCGGGGGGAGCTGTCGTACGGAGTCGTACGCGCACTGCATGGCCGCCCCGGCCACCCTTTGCCGGAGGGAGAGGTGGTGGCATGCGCCGCTCCGTATGGGGACGACCTGCAACTCGCGCTCTACCTCTGCTACGAACTGCACTACCGGGGGTTTTCCGGCGTCGACCCCGACTGGGAATGGGACCCTGGACTGCTGCGCCTGCGCGGGCAGATGGAGCGGTGCTTCCTCGCCGCACTGCGCATGGACGTAGGGCGGCGCAGGGGGGTGCAGGAGGCGCTCGAGGACATCCTCGTCGAACCCCTCAACGGCACGGGAACGTCCCATTTCCTCAAGGACCGGGGCGAGTTGTGGCAGCTTCGTGAGTACGCGGCCCAGCGGTCCCTCTACCATCTCAAAGAGGCCGATCCGCATGCATGGGTCCTCCCGCGTCTCTGGGGCAGGGCCAAAGCGGCGATGGTGGCGGTGGAGTTCGACGAATTCGGCGCGGGACGTGCGGAGCAAGTGCACGCACAGCTCTTCGCCGATCTGATGGCGGACCTCGGCCTGGACACGGACTACGGCCGATATGTGAATTCCGCCGCTTCGGGAATGCTGACGAGTGTCAACCTGATGTCGCTGTTCGGCCTGCATCGGGCGCTGCGGGGTGCTCTGGTAGGGCACTTCGCCGCCGTCGAGGTGACGTCGTCGCCGGGCTCGCGCCGCATGGCTCAAGCACTGCGGCGGGTCGGCGCAGGACCGGCCGCGGTGCACTTCTACGCGGAGCACGTTGAGGCGGACGCGGTGCACGAACAGGTCGTTCGGCGGGATGTCATCGGCGGTCTGCTCGAAGAAGAACCCTGGCTCGAGGAAGAGGTGGCATTCGGCATCGACGCCACGGGCTGGGTCGATTCCCGATTCGGTGACCACCTCCTCTCGGCGTGGCGCCGCGGTCACTCCAGCCTGCGGAAGCCGCTGTGATACACCGGCCTGCCCGCGGAAGCCGCCTGTGATGACCTTCAGCCATTCGAGGGTCGCTCGTCACGGTGAACAGCACGCCGTCCGGATCGCGCAGGGTCGCCTCCACGCTACAAGGGGCGAGGCCCAGTGTTTGCGCCGCTTCAGGGCAGGTCGGTTGCGGTATGAGTCACTCATTTGCTCGCTTGGGTGCCGCGTACGTGCTTTGTTTCGGCCGCGTTCCCAGGCACCTTCCGCCGGCGCTCCACGTGCCGCGAATCGTGGCTTGGTCCAGCCTGGATACGCGACGAGGCGCACAGCGCGACCGGACGAAGGGCCATGGCGGATCCCCACAGCAGTCCGCACGACGCGGGCACGACTGGAATACTCGACACCCAGTCCTGCATCACCGTGCGGGTGAACGGAATCTCCCAAGCCGTCACGGTCGACAACCGCGAATCGCTCCTGGACGTGCTCCGCGAACGCCTCTCACTCACCGGCGCGAAGAAAGGCTGCGATCACGGCCAGTGCGGCGCGTGCACCGTCCTGGTCGACGGCAGGCGCGTCAACAGCTGTCTACTCCTGGCAGTCGCGCAGGACGGCACTGACGTGGTGACGGTGGAAGGGCTGGCCGAGACTGCCAGTGACCGCCTGCACCCCTTGCAGCAGGCATTCCTCGACCGGGACGCGTTCCAGTGCGGCTACTGCACCCCTGGTCAGATCTGCTCGGCGCTGGGTGCCATCGACGAAGCGGCCGCGGGTCACCCTTCGTGCGCCACGGACCCGGCACATCCCACGGACGGTCCTGTGACGCTGACAGCGGCGGAGATCCGGGAACGACTCAATGGCAATCTGTGCCGCTGCGGCGCGTATCCGAACATCGTCGACGCCGTCGGGGATGTCGTCCGATGAAACCTGTCGCCTATGTCAGGGCCACGACCGTCACGGAAGCGGTCGCCGCGCACGGAGGGCGGCCCGGCGCGTACTACCTCGGCGGTGGCACGAATCTCGTCGACCTGATGAAGCTCGGTGTGGAGACCCCCCACATGCTCGTCGACATCGCCCGGCTCCCGCTCGGCACGGTCGACGAATTGCCGGACGGTGGTCTGCGGATCGGCGCGACCGTCCGTAACAGCGACCTGGCGGCCCATCCCGCGATACGCGCCCGCTACCCCCTCCTGTCCCAGGCGCTCCTGGCCGGTGCATCCGGCCAACTGCGCAACGCCGCCACGACCGGCGGAAACCTCCTGCAGCGCACTCGGTGCGGGTACTTCCAGGATCTGGGCAAGCCTTGCAACAAGCGGGTGCCCGGCAGCGGGTGCGGGGCACGCGACGGAGTGCACCGCGACCACGCCGTACTGGGGCACTCACCGCACTGCATCGCCACCCACCCGTCCGACATGGCGGTCGCCCTCGCCGCCCTCGCCGCCACGGTCACGCTCCAGGGGAGGGGCGGCGAACGAGCTGTGCCTGTCACAGAGTTCTACCGACTGCCCGTCGACCGGCCGGACCGGGACACGGTGATCGAGCCGAGCGAACTCATCACCGGTGTGCTGCTCCCCGCCGACCCCGCAGGCCTTCCCTCGGCCTATCGCAAGGCGCGGGACCGGGCCTCGTACGCCTTCGCGCTCGCCTCGGTGGCTGCTGTCCTCGAGGTGGTGGACGGCCTGGTGCGCCACGTGGGGCTGGCCTTCGGTGGCCTTGCCCACGTGCCGTGGCGGGCACGCGAGGCGGAGGCGCACCTCCTTGGAGTGCCGCCCACGACGGAGAACATCAGCCGCGCCGTCGATGCCGAACTGGCCGCGGCGCAGCCCCTGCGCGACAACGCCTTCAAGGTCGGCCTCGCGCGCAACCTCGCGACAGACGTGCTGTCCCGGCTCGCCGACCGGACCTGAGCCGAACCGCGTCCCAAGCCCAAGAAGGAGCCCGCGATGGGTCACACCCCTCCGGCGCTCGGCACGCCCGCCGCGCGCAGGGAAGGCCGGGACAAGGTCACCGGCGTCGCCCGCTACGCCTTCGAACACGCCCCTGCCGGCTGCGCGTACGCATGGCCAGTGCCTGCCACCATCGCCCGGGGAGAGGTTGTCGCTATCGACGACTCCGCCGCGCTGGCCCTCCCGGGCGTGATCGCCATCCTCACCCACGCATCGGCCCCGCGGCTCGCCGAGCCGGACGACCCTACGCTCGCCGTGCTCCAGAACGCCCACGTGCCGCACCGGGGTTGGTACGTCGCTCTCGTCCTCGCGAACTCCTTGGAAGAAGCCCGCGAAGGTGCCCGCCTGGTCGAAGTCGCCTACGACGCGCCGCAGCCGCACGACGTCATCCTCAGGGCCGACCACCCCCGCGCCTATACACCGGAAGAGGCCAACGGCGGCCATCCCGCGGTTCGCGAGCGCGGTGACGCCGACGCCGCGTTCGCGGACTCGCCCGTGCGCGTGGATGCCACCTACGTGATCCCGCCACTGCACAACCATCCGATGGAACCGCACGCCGCCACCGCGGAGTGGCAGGACGGGCGGCTGACCGTGCACGATTCCAGCCAGGGGTCGACCAAGGTCCGCGAAGCCCTGGCCGTTCTGTTCGCACTGCCCGAAGGTGACGTGACCGTCGTGTCCGACCACGTGGGCGGCGGATTCGGTTCCAAGGGCACCCCTCGGCCGCACGTGGTGCTCGCCGCTCTGGCTGCGCGGCACATCGGCCGACCAGTGAAGATTGCCCTGCCGCGGCGGCAGATGCCGGCGGTCGTCGGCCACCGCCCTCCCACGCTGCACCGCGTACGGCTCGGTGCGGGGGACGGCGGCATCCTGAATTCCCTCATCCACGAGGTCACCACGCATACCTCACAGATCAAGGAGTTCGTCGAACAGGCGGCGGTGCCCGGGCGCGTCATGTACGCGTCGCCGCACAGCCGCACCAGCCACCGCGTTGTGGCGCTCGACGTCCCGACCCCGTCGTGGATGCGGGCACCCGGCGAGGCCCCGGGCATGCACGCGCTGGAATCGGCCATGGACGAACTGGCCGAGAGCCTGCACCTCGACCCGGTGGAGCTGCGTATCCGGAACGAACCCGGCAGGGAACCGGACAGCGGCCGGCCCTTCAGCAGCCGGCATCTCGTCGAATGCCTCAGGGAAGGGGCCCGCCGCTTCGGCTGGGCGGAGCGTGACCCGCGGCCCGCAATCCGGCGCACCGGCCCGCTCCTGACCGGCACCGGCGTCGCGGCGGCCACCTACCCCGTTCTCGTGGGACCTTCCAAGGCCACGGCCCATGCGCGGGCCGACGGCACATACGTCGTCCGGATCAACGCGACGGACATCGGCACAGGGGCCCGTACCGTCCTCGCGCAGATCGCGGCTGATGCGCTGGGCGCCCCGCTGGAGTCCGTACGCACGGAGATCGGCAGCAGTGATCTGCCGTCCGCATCGCTCGCCGGCGGGTCGTCCGGGACCGCTTCGTGGGGGTGGGCCGTCCACAAGGCGTGCACCGCGCTGGCTGAACGCCTCGCCGAGCGGCCCGGACCGGCGCCCGCCGAGGGCATCACCGCCCGGGCCGACACCGCTGCCGACGTGGACCGTGCGTCGCCCTTCTCCCGACACGCGTTCGGAGCCCACTTCGCCGAGGTGCAGGTGGACACGGACAGCGGTGAGGTACGCGTTCGCCGCCTTCTCGGCATGTACGCGGCCGGCCGCATCCTCAACCCGCGTACCGCGCGGTCCCAGTTCGTGGGCGGTATGACGATGGGGCTGGGCATGGCCCTCACCGAGGGCAGCACCATGGATGCCGCGTTCGGTGACTTCGCCGAAAGCGACCTGGCCGCTTATCACGTGCCCACGCACGCGGACGTGCCGGTCATCGAGGCGCACTGGCTCGATGAGCGGGACACCCATCTCAATCCGATGGGAAGCAAGGGGATCGGCGAAATCGGCATCGTCGGCACGGCCGCGGCCATTACCAACGCCGTCCACCATGCCACCGGCGCCCGCTTTCGCGAACTCCCACTGACGCCCGACCGGGTACTGGCCGGGATTCAGATGTACTGACGGCCTCTGGCTGAACTTACCCGAAGGCCTCGCCGAGGGCGGGCAGCAGCGTCTTCGCCGACCAGTCGAGGAATTCGGGCTGGGTCTCGCCACCGATCTGTACCAGCGCCACGTCCGTGAAGCCCGCGTCGACGAACGGACGTACGGCTTCTACGAAGTCTTCGACGTCGTCCCCGCACGGAATGGAGTCGGCGACGTCCTCGGGGCGTACGAACCGGGTCGCCGATGCGAAGGAATCCGGATGTGGTAGTTCCGCGTTGACCTTCCAGCCGCCTCCGAACCAGCGGAACTGGTCATGGGCCCGCCGCACCGCCGCGTCCCGGTCGGTGTCGTAGCAGACCGGCAGCTGGCCGACGCGGGGCTTGCCCTCTCCGCCGTGCCGGTCGAACGAGGTCAGCAGGTCCACTTTCGGTTCCGTGGCGACGACGAAGTCGGCAAGGCGGCCGGCGAGGGAACAGGAACGCTCCCCCGACACGGCGATCCCGATGGGCGGAAGGTGATCCGGCAGATCCCACAGCCGGGCCGAGTCCACATCGAAGTGGGCGCCGTGGTGGGTGACATGGCCTCCCTCGAACAGCGCGCGGATGATACCGACCGCTTCCTCGAACATCTCATGCCGCACATCCACCGACGGCCAACCGCCGCCCACGACATGCTCGTTGAGGTTCTCCCCGGATCCCAGGCCCATACGGAACCTGCCGTCGGACAGCAGCTGCATGGTCGCTGCCTTCTGCGCCACCACTGCCGGGTGGTAGCGGAACGTCGGGCACGTCACGTACGTCGTGAGCGGGATGCGCGAGGTCGCTTGAGCGGCCGCCCCGAGGACACTCCACGCATACGGGGAGTGGCCCTGCGAGCGCAGCCAGGGAAAGTAGTGGTCCGACGTCACCGAGAAGTCGAATCCCGCGTCTTCGGCCTGGACGACATGCTCCACCAGCTCGCGGGGGCCTGCCTGCTCGGTCATCATCGTGTATCCGATTTGCACCATGGTCAGTGAATCCCGTGTTCGTTGGAGTGGTCACCGGCTACTCGGTGTGCGGCGTCTCTTCGTGTTCGGCTTCGGAGATTTCGTGGCCGGCGTCGAGCAGCGCGCCGTCGATCTCGCGGTGGGAGGGGCCACCGCCTGCAGCACCCGGCGATCGGCCGCAGCTTCCATGCGTGTCCGCCCGAGGAGCGGGGCCGTCTCGCGAGCCTCGTCATCGGCCGGACGCATCCCTGAGCCCCGCGGCATGAGTGGCACGGTGCGGTCGAGCATGGTGCCTCCAGGAATCCGTTCTGTCCGCCGGCGCTTCGTCCGGCCCCTTCGCTTGGCCGACTTCCTCCCACAGAGCCTTTGACACTTCCGGCACGCCGACGGGCCGTCCGCGCGCGCTGTCCTTCGTTCAGGGCAGCCGTCTACTCCGACTGGCTCTTGCTGGCACCTCGCATGCGTTCGCACCTCCTGGCGTCGCACCCGCCCTCGGGCCGCTGCGTACGTGGATACGGACGTGACGGCTCAACAGGGGAGCACCCTGTCGTGATGTGCGAGCACGCCTGCCGACCGGTGGCTGTGCCCGCATGGCACGAGCCGAGCGGGGTGGTCAGTTCCAGCGGATGTTCCGCCAGGGGCTGCCCTCGTCGTCCATCAGGATCCGGTGGGACGACAGCGCGTCCTCGTAGTAGGGGCCGTACTCCTCGTCGTCGAAGCGCAGCACCCTGCCCAGCACATACCCGGCGCAGAAGTCCTGCCACGACCCGTACGCCGCCTTGGCGAGCGCGCCCGCGTGCACGATGGCCTGCTCCGCCTCGTGGGGTGTGCAGAACCGGGCGGCCAGCCCCCAGCGGGCCACGGAGGGCGCCCGTCCGTAGTCGTACGCGGCGGCCGTGGCGACCCTGCCGTCATCGGGCAGCAGTCCGTCGGCCCGGAATCTGGCCTCGTACCGCAAGATGCGGCGCACCAGCTCCTCCATCTCCGTGACGACAGACTGCGGCGCGCCCTGGTCGTGCAGCGTTCCGGCAGCGGTCTCGCGCCACAGATCCGCGGGCGGGAGCTCGCCCCTTCCCCTGCGCAGGTGCTCGCGCACACGTAGCGCGAACTCGGGCTCTGGCGGGCTGTTGGAGTAGTCCAGCAGGGCCGTCATCTGCTTGTGCCAGCTCGCGTTGTCGCTGATCGCCCAGGATTCGAGCAGCATGCGCCGCTGGGAGCAGTAGTCGAGATAGACCGTGCCGGCCTCGTTCCAGGGCACGCCGTTGGCCACGGCGAGGTGCGCCCCGCAGGCGAGCCCGAAGGCGAGCGGCCCGAACAGCGGTCCGGTGTGCAGGGCATTCAGCCGGTTCTGCGTCGTGCGGTCGTTCTCCGCGTGGTAGCGGCGCCACAGGGCGCGGTCCTGCGGCGAGGCCGGCAGACTCACGGCGGCGGGCGTTCCCGGGTTGACGGCGAGCCACACCGTGGGATCGGGCCATTGAAAGTCCGCGATCCAGTCCAGATCCACCTCATGGAAGATCCAGTCCGGGTGCCAGGGCGGCAGCATGCCTCGGGTGAGCAGGAGCTTGCAGCGTGACCCGGTCACCGGGTGTGCGACCGGCCGCCAGCGGACGATGCCCGGCTCGGCGTCGACTTCGGCCCGGTGCTGCCCGATGTACAGCTCCTCCGCCGCCAGCACCTTCAGCTGCGCATCCACGTCGCCGCGCAGCCCGGCCTCGTACAGCAGACGCTCGACCTGTGTCGGTGGTGTCCAGTTCATGACCACGGCAGGATCCGGTAGGGAGTCTTGGGGGCCTGGGTCAGAATGCGGTGCTGGACCACCGACTCCTGGTAGGTCTGCCCGAACTCCTCGTTGTCGAAGGCGAGTACACGAGCGAGCGAGTACGCGGCGGAGAACGCGTCCCACGAGGCATAGGTCTCCCGGCTCAGCCGGCCGGCCTTGAGGACGGCCTCTTCCGCTTCCCCCGGATCGGTCAGGCGGGCTCCGAGGCCCATCCGTACGAAGGTGATGATCCGCCCGTAGTCGAAGGCGTTCAGTGAGTCGACGCTTTCATCTGCGCCGAGTACCCCGTCGGCGCGGAACTGCTCCTCGTAGCGGGCGATCCGCCCCGCGGTCCGCCGGACCTCCTCGACGGTCTCCTCGTCGGCCCTGCGCAGGACCGCGGACCGGATTACGGCATCCAGCCACTCTCCCCCGGAGGGCGTCCTGCCCAGGCGTTCGGCCAGCCCGGCACGCGCGCTCAGGGCGATGGCCTCCTCCCAGCCGGAGAGCTGGGCCCCGTACAGGGCGGCGAGCGTGCGGAGATACTGGCCGCGGTTCGTCACCTTCCACGTGTTGCGCAGCGTGCCGACGTCCTTGCGGTAGTCGAAGTACGTCGTGCCGAGTTCGTTCCACGCGATGCTGTTGTGCACCGACAGATGCGCACCGCAGGCCAGACCGTGGGCCAAGGCGCCCTCCAGCGGGCCGCCCGCGTGCGTGACCAGCAGCCCGCGGGGTGGGCCGCCGTCGGTGGTCGCCTTCAGCCATGCCTGACGGTGGGACCGCTTGGCCTCGATGCTGACGGCACACGGCGTACCCGTGTTGACCGAGAGCCGCCATTTGTCGTTCGGCCAGATCCGGGCGAGCTCCGCGAGAGTGGTGGACCAGTGCACCCACTCCGGATGCCAGGGCGGCAGCATGCCTGCCGTGTGGACCGAGATGCTCCACTTGCCGGTCAGGAGGTCCTTGGCCGGAACGAACGGGACGGTGGAGCCGGGGGTGTCCGCGTAGAGCCGGCCGACCGGCAGGAAGAGCGTCGCGCGGGCGAGCGCACCCAGTTCCGCCTCGACGGCGCCTGCCGCCCTTGCTTGGTACAGCAGTTGCTCGGTCTCCGTCGGCGGGACCCACCCCGTTGTCCTCGTTGTCACAGGCTCGATCTTATGAACTGCCCCCACGGTGCCGGGTCAGGGGGTCACTGCACGTATGCGTCCGGCTCCTGCTTTTCCGCGCAACCCGCTCAAGGGGAAACCTGGGCCCAGACGTGACGGCTTGGGCAAGCTCCCCAACGAAGTCCAGCGAGTCATCCCGCTGTTTCACCATGACTTCGGTGCCCACTGTGAGTCCGGGAGGCAACCTCTACGGCCCGCCGACCATCCTCCATACGCGACGACTCGCAGAGTTACGCAGCCGGCCCGCACCTCAGCACCATGGAGAGAGATGACAACGGTTCATACTTCGGTCGTCGTACCCTGCTTCAACGAGAGTGAAGTGATCGACGCTTTTCATACGGCGCTGGTCGCCGCTCTCGAGTCGACCGGTACCGCCTTCGAGATCTGTTACGTCGACGACGGCAGCAGCGATCACACCCGTATTCACCTCCGGGACCTTGCGGCAGCGGACTCCCGCGTGCGCTACACCTCCTTCAGCCGCAACTTCGGCAAGGAGTCGGCGATGCTCGCCGGGCTGAGGATGGCCGACGGCGAAGTGGTCGTCCTCATGGATGCCGATCTGCAGCACCCTCCGGAGCTGGTGCCCCGCATGCTGGAGCTGCATCGGCACGGCTTCGACCAAGTCGTCGCCCGGCGCGACCGTGTCGGAGAAGGCGCGGTTCGCAGGACGCTCAGCCGCGCGTACTACGGTCTGGTGCGCCGCTTCATGGAGGTCGAAGTCGTCGACGGGGCAGGCGACTTCCGGCTGCTGTCGCGCCGTGCTGTCGACGCCGTCCTCTCCCTTCCGGAGAGCAACCGATTCTCCAAGGGGCTCTTCTCCTGGATCGGCTTCGACACCGTCAGCTTCACCTACCAGAATGTGGAGCGGGCGGCCGGGCAGTCCAAGTGGGGCGGGCGGCGCCTGCTCAACTACGGCATCGACGGGCTGCTCTCCTTCAACAGCCGCCCACTGCGCATGGCGATACACACCGGACTCTGGCTCTTCCTGTCCGCCCTCGGCTATGCGCTGTGGATCATCGCGAACGTCTTGCTCGACGGGGTGGACACGCCCGGTTACGCCACCCTGATCACTGCCATCGTCGCACTCAGCGGCATCCAGCTCGCCACGCTCGGTGTCATCGGCGAGTACGTGGGACGTATCTATCACGAGGCGAAGCGGCGGCCGCACTATGTGGTCCGGGAGACAAACGTCTCCCACACGGCGGCCGCCTCCGCATCCGAGCTCAGCGACGCATTGTCGAGTAGCGGTGTCACCCGCAATTGAGTTCGGGGCCTTCCGGCTGTCCTCCGTGGCCATGCCGGGCCCGATGGCTTCAAGGGCCGCGTAGGCCGCCGGGAACCAAAGCTCGCCCTTGCGGAGCCGCGCGGTACAGCCACCCCACGATCAATCGTGGGTGCGACCGTAAGTGACCTTGTCCAGGTGGTAGTAGTCGGCGACACACTGTGCCGGCCAGATCCTGCGGCCCTGGTTGCTGAAGGGCTCCAGCATCCTGGCGACCGAAACGGGCGTGTACGGCGCAACCTTGGCGCCGTCCGCCGCCTGCTCGCGCAGATTCCGGTCCTGACGGTCCCACTTCTCGGCCCGTACCTCCATCGAGTCCCCGAGTCCGTTCAGCGGGCCGACCAGTCCCAGCACGGCCGCGGCGCAAACCGCCGCGGCCGCCGCGGTCGCCACCCCCGTACGGCGCCCACGCAGCCGAAGTGAGCGCCCGATGAAGGCACCGACGCCGACCAGCAGCATGACGTAGAGCAGGAGGTAGTCGTTCCAAGTGCGTTCTGTCGTCACCACGTCTGCTCCGAAGACGGGGTAGGTGATGACGGTGCACAGGTAGCCGGAGACCAGGAAAGCGGCCGCGCCGAGAGTGGTGAGCAGCAGCGGGCGGCAGGGGAGCAGGACGGCGGGCCGCCGAGCCTGGCCGCGTGCCAGCAGACCGAGCAGTACGCCGGCCGCGACAGCTCCGGCGTACTGCCAGGTGGTGAGGATCGTCTCGAGGATCTGCCCATATCCCCGCAGGGAGCCCAGCAGCGACTCGGGGGCGAACATGGAGGCACGGTCGGCACCGTAGTGCTCGCGGCGATTGCGCGACCCAGGAGAGGTCACCAGCACGACCGTGCCGATGGCGATGCCGGCCATCCCGAGCAGCGACCAGCGGCGTGCGAAGGCCTTTACCCGCACGGCGAAGACGCGGTGCGCGAACAGCACCACACATGACAGCACCACCAGGGCGACGACCGACGCCTCTTCGGAGAGCGTGCCCATGAAGACGCCTGCCGTGAACACGATGGCCAGGGCGGCAATACGGCTGCGGCGGCCACCTGCGCGCAGCAGCGGGATGGCGACAGCGCAGGCGAGCACCGGTGCGACTGTGTGCGAGACGGAGGCCGCGGGCCAGTAGAACGTCTTGTACGTATTGGGGGTCGCGAAGAGGAACACCGCGGTGATCACGGCCGTCAGGAGCAGCGGGAGACCGCGCGGCACCTCCAGATCGGCCCTGCGCAGGAGCTGAACGGTCAGAGCCCACAGCAGCGCCAGCATGAGCACGCCGCTGATCAGCCCGAACCACTGGTGCCCGGCGACGGGGAACTGCGCGTACAGCCCGACCAGCAGGCCATTGCCGACCCGTCCGTTGTCGGTGAAGTAGAACTTCCCGATCAGCCCGGAGATGCCGTGGTCACGCACGCTCGGCAGGAAGCACCACTCGTCCGCGCTCGGGCGCACGTGCCGGCCGATCCACGACGCCATGACGAGCAGACCGAGCGGCAGCAGCGACAGAGCCAGAGGCCAGGCAGTCCGCCATGACGACGAGTTGTCCTGCCCGCCGTTCCGTCGCTCATCACCGGACTCCTGGCCCCGCTCTCGTGCGACGCTCGATGCGTCGACGGCCATATCAACACTGCCTTTCGGGAAAGTAATGGTGCGTCACCCTAGAGGTGAATCCTGGGTGTGCCGTTCCATATTCGGCGCGGCAAGATCGACGAGTCGCTGCCCGTGCCGCCCATCTGGCGGCCGCCTGACAGGCGGCGTAGGGGCGTCAGCCGACCCGCTGTGACGTACTCCGGCACGGCAGGCCCTGGTCCCCGTGGGCGCCGGTACGCCGACCGATTACGCCGAAGCCAGAGACCCGTCGTCCAGGGGTGGCCGTGGTAGTGGCGGCCGGTGTTCCGTAACGCTTCGTCGCTTCGTCGCGGCGACCCCGTAATCAGTGGTTGGAGCAATTGCAGAGGGTGCGGTCTTCGCTTCCGCTCAGCGGGGGCAGGGGCGGCCCGGTTTCCTGGCATCGGTGGCCATGGTGATGGCCGTGTCGAGCATGTCCCGGGTGTTCACCGGATCACTGATCCGCTTGTCGATGCGGTCGCGCTCGGCCAAGAGCCGGTCGAACAGCTCCAGTGTCACTTCGTCGGTCTCGATGCAAGGCAGCAGGTCCACGATCGTCCTGCTCGGCAGGCGCGCGGCGTACAACTGCTGCATCAGGTGGACCCGGTCGGCGGCGCTGTCCGGACAGTGCCGCTGACCGCTGGGACTGCGTTCTGCGGTGAGCAGGTTCTGCTCCTCGTAGTACCGCAGCGCCCCGCACGCTCACGCCCGTTGCGGCGGCTGGTTCACCGATGCGCGTAGTCGTCCAGGTCGGCGCGTGCTCGCACAGAAGGGCCCCGGCAGGCGGCCCACCTGACCGCCGACAGCCGGTGCCGGACGGGTCAGCCGTGATGCACAGCCCTGCGGTCACCTGGGCTTCGTCGTTGAAAGTGCATCACCGGGCATGCGTCGGCCAGACATGCCGCGAGGTCCGCGGTGTCCGTGGAGTCGGCGGCGGGGAAGAGCGCCCGGACTTCCTTGCCGCGCGCGGGCACCCGGCGTACCTGCAATGCGCCGCCTGCCTCGCGGGCGAGGCTGTCGACGATCATCAGGCCCCGTCCGCATTCCTGTCCGGGATCGGCCGCGGGCAGGGCCTGTGGCAGGAAGGGGTGTTCGTCGTGCACAGCCAGCGCCAGCGTCGTCCCGGTTCTGGTGAGCATCACCGTGGTTCTGGCCGAATGTGGGACGGCGTGCCGTGCGGCATTGCCGACCAGCTCGGAGATCACTAGCGCGGCCGTGTTCAGCCCGTCCTCGTGCAGCCCCCAGTCCCGCAGGATGCAGGTCGCCCTCTTTCGGGCGACGGAGACCTCGGCGGGTACCGCTGGCACGGTGAAGGTGTAAACGGAAACGGCGTTGCCCGGCCCGCGACGAGAGGCCGCGACACGGTGTGCGATGGTGCCGCACCGCGCCGTGGACGGATTCAGGACGGTGGTTCGCATGGCGATTTCCCGGTGGATTTGCTGGGCAGGGTTTCCTGCGGCTGTTCAACCGCGCCCTCGGGCGTGCTCTGACCAGCGGCGCGCCACACTGCGTCGACCGCTGCACACGATCGGCTCCATAGCACCCCGACCGTTGTTCGACATTGTCGAACCCTAATTGCGATTCGCCTTCGAAACAAGGGTCAGTTCGACGCATATGTGTTCCACTCGGCAGCCCGCGCCTCGCACGACGGAGGCGGCGTCGCCGCCGGCCTGAAACGCCGCGCCACCTCACGGTCGGCTGGGGGCCAGTGCCGCTCCCGCCGCAGTCAGGCAGCCCCCCGAGCCTCGCCTCCGCCGGGCATTCCAGGCGGAGGGCCGGGCGCTAACCGGGACGGCGTGGTTGTCGCGGAAGAGGGGGGTGCCAGTCCGGCGAGCGGCCGAGAGCCGCCAGGATCTTCTCCAGTGTGCCCGCGCCGTCGCCCGCGGCGAGCGCCGGTCGGAAGGCACTGCCTGGCGCGAGCCGGGAGTCGCCGTCCGGGACGGCGCGGGCTATCGGCAGGGCGGCCTGCAGGAGTTCGGAGCCGGGTGTGTACGCGATACCAAGGGCGCTGGCGACGTCCCAGCTGTGCACCACGTAGTCGATGAGGTGGAAGCCAATCGCGCGGGCGGCGGGGAAGGTCCGAGCTTGGGTGAATTCCGGGAGGGTGAACTCGCGGTCGGGGCTCTCCAGGGTCGTGAACGCGGCGATGACCTTCTCGGCCGCGTCGCCGTATTGCGTGACGGGATCCTTGCCGAGCGGCCGGACCGACCAGTGCGACAGGTCCTGCCCGCGCCCAAGCGCTGCTGCCGCGAATCCGTGGTGCTGAGCCGTCATATGGGCGAGCAGATCGGTCAGTGTCCACGCCGAGCAGGGGGTTGGCCTGAGGAGATCGCCGGGGGTCATTCGGCGAATCAGGTTCACGCTGTCCCTGACTGCCTGGGCATTGAGGCGCCGGAGGCGTGCGAAGTCCGCGTGCGATGCGGGCACATCCGCTTGGTTCATATGCATGTGCTTACGATCTGCGTGAGCGTATGAATCGTCAACGGGTATTTTCTTGACCATGGCCGAGAATGCAGCCGACAGTGGCACCACATCCGGGGGGCGGCCGAACCGTCCCGATCTGGCGGCGATGATCGTGCCCCTGGGCCGTGCGCTCATGGCAGCCGAGCAGCCGATCCTCGACGCGCACGGTCTGACGATGTGGGCATACTCGGTACTGCTGCACCTCGACGAGTCACCGATCCGCACTCAAGCGGCGCTGGCCGAGGCCATCCGGGCGGACAAGACCCGCATCATCGCCGTCCTCGACGACCTGGAGGCACGGGAGCTGATCCGCCGTCAGCCGGATCCTAAGGACCGACGGGTACGTCTGCTGTCACTCACCGCCTCGGGCCAACGGCTGCGGGATGCGGTACAGGCTGCGATCCAGCAAGGCGAGGAGCAACTGCTCGCCCAGCTGCCGGCCGCCGACCGCGCCGGCTTCCTGAAGGGGCTGCAGGCCCTTTCCGAGCTTCCTCGCCAGTGACGCGGTCCATTGTCGGAGGGGGATGGCATCGTGGGTTCCGCCGACTGATCAAGGGGGACTGAAGGACGATGGGTGACTTCTTCGAGCGGATCGTCGATGTCGAGGTGACGGCCGAGGAGGCCCGGGTGCTCGCGGAGCGGATGGTCGACTGGATGGTTGCCGAAGGCCTACTCACGCGCGAGATGTCCAGTGACGCGATGTACAGCCTGAACGTGGACGAGGGGTACGTGCCGGGCCCCAACTGGAAGCGGACTGCGGAAGATTGGGGTTCGGACTGGATACCGGGCCCGGTGGCCGTCATCGTCGGGCGGGATGACCACATCGGGGGGCAGGGGGAAAGCGAGCCGGAGTCCGCCACGTGCCCACGCTGCCGGACGAAGACCGTGATCATCAACTATCCGGAGGAGTGGGAGGCGGACGAGGAGGCCTGGCAGCCTTTCCAGGACGGCATCGACGCATGGCGGGAAACGGGGGAGGGGAGGGCCGTCTGTTCCTCCTGCGGTGTGTCCGTCCCGGTCACCGAGTGGGAGTGGCCGACCGGCTTCGCCCTCGGGGCGCTCGCCTTCGACTTCTGGGGGTGGCCGCCGCTCACCGACAGCTTTTTCGCGGAGTTCCGTGAGCAGTTGGGGCACCGCACTGAGGAGCACATGGGCAAGTTCTGATACGCGCCATCGGCGCCTGGGGCTGTGTGTGTTTCGTCGGGTTCCGGCTCAACTCCTTCGGGACGTTGCACGAGAACAGGCCCGACCTGTCGGGGGTGGCTGACACCAAATGACTCCGATGTGCATGGTTCTCCCTCTGAGCCACCGACAATGCCGAGGAGAAGTGCGAAACCTAAACGCCCTGGACAGGGGGCAGGTTCTCCTCCGCGCCCGCGCTCGTGGCAGCGGTACTCATCTCCGTGCGGGTCACCGAGCGGCAGGCGGCAGCCGCGCGTGTGCGCAGAGCGGCCCCGCGCGCGGCAGCCTCCCGCCCGCGCAGTGCATATCTGCCGCATCCGCGCCACTGCGACGGTGACACGCGTGCTCGCTGCCCGCTCTGGGCGATCATCGCGTTGACCGATGTCAGCGGGTCCGAGCCCAACGCCTTGGCCAGCAGCATGCCGGCCGCCAGTGGCAGCAGGACAACGGCCAGCGCAGAGCCGGTGTTGGTGACGTGCTGCATGCGGGGGTGGCGCGCTGCGTGAGGAGTCATGGTTCTCATTCGACCAGCAGCGGCGCTGGTGGGAATCGGCCGACGTACTCAGCCCGTCCGCGCTGACGTACTCACACTCGGCCGGGCAGAGCCCAGTCACGAAGGGTGCGGACCAGACCGGCACGGCCAAGCTGTCGAGCCGCGCCCACCGCTCCTCACGTGACGCGTTCCGACCGCATCAGCACACACTCGGACTCGCAGCAGACAGCATCGGAGAGATACGGTCAGAACAGTCCATCCTGCATGCGGCACATTCGCTTTCCGTAGCCTTGAAAGCCAGCTGAACGAGGGCAGAACGCGCTGCGTGAGGCATACGCGTGCGGCCTGTGCGAGTGCTGCCGAGGATGGGAAAGCCATGTCTGATCTGCTGGCAGCTGCAGCCGCCGTTACCCCGTTCGTGACCGCAGCAGCGGCCACCTTCGCCGGCACGCTGGCCCAGTCGGTACAGAACCGACTCGCGGACAGTGCCGTGGAGCGCGGCCGCGCACTTCTCGGCGGACTGCTGTGCAGGCAGGCCGACGCCTCGGCGGGGAGCCCGGAGGAAGCAGCTGCCGTCGAAGCCGTCGCCAACCTGACTGCAGGCGACCGGCTGGTACTGGAGACGGCGATCGGTCGGTGGCTGGTGGAGGGTTCGCTGACGGGCGAAGCCCTGCTCTCTCACGTACGACGAGCCATGGAGTCGAACCGGCCCGGTGACACCATCACGGTGACGTCCCACGGTGAAAACTCACCGGCCATCGGCCGGATCACGCAGGCTGACTTCCACTTCGGCCGTCGTCCCGACGGCGGAGCCGCTTGGTGACTCCCCACCGCTCCACCGACACCTATCACGTGAACTCAACAGGCTCTGGATCGCTGACGATCGGCAAGGTCGGCAGGGTGGTCCTCACCCTCTTCACAGGTGATGTCAGCGAGTTCTCCGGCAGAGCCAAGCGCTGGAGCGGCTGGAACTGGCCACCCTTCTTTCTGGTACTGGCACTGTGCGCCACAGCGCTGATCGCGGGGCCGGCCGGTCCGGCTCGTCAGTTCTCCTGGGTGTACGCCGCCATCGGTACGGCCGTGGTGCTGTCCTTCTGCCGGGTCGTGGGCGTGGTGGGCAACAGCCGCTCGCCCGTACCGCGTGCGCTTGTGCAAGGCTTCGCCCTGCTTCTCGCGGTCCTGGGGCTCGTGGGAATGGATCATCTCGCCGAGCACGGCGAGATCGACGTCACCGGACGCACGCACCTTTCCCCCTCGGGTCCGATGACGCACACGTCCGCCGCGCAGATCGTCGTCGACGGCTCCGCGCAACGCTCCTGGCTGCGCCTGACGCTGGCGGTCGAGGACTCCGATCCGCTGCAGCAGTCCTGCACGCCCGAGAGTGAACTCACGCTGCAACTCATCGGGGGGAGCAAGACAGGCCGGGTCGAGGGGGTGCGCGCGGGGACGCCCGTCGACCTCCCACTCGGCGGCTCACGCACCGAGGTTCGCGTCCAGGTCATCCTGTCCGCCGAAGAGGGCTGCCTGCTAGCTGTTTCCGTCGCCGGTGCGGCGTTCCACGACTGAGGGGGAGACCATGTCTCGTACACCGTGCCCACGGCCGGCCGGCCATCCGCCACGACGGCCGTCGGCCTGCGTCGCGGCCGCCCTTGCCGTGGCGGTCACCGCGGCCCTTACGGCCTGCGGCCCGTCGTCGGGGGAGCCACACTTCCTCGGTGCCGAGAGGGTCACCGTTGCCACGCACAACGATCTGCCGGGGATCTCCTATTCCGAGAACTATGACCGTTCGGGCATGGACTATCTGCTCTTCGAGCGCGTGAAGGAGGAATTGGGGGTCCCGTTCAGCCAGCCGGTCGACGTTTCGTCGGGGGACCGAATCGCTCAACTGGAGGACGGCACGGCGGACATGGTGATCGCCTCGTTCTCCATCACGCCGGAACGGATGCGCAAGGTTGATTTCGTCGGTCCCTATTTCAAGACTCGCCAGGGATTTCTCGTGGGCTCGAACGGCTGGGACATCACGGCACTTGAGGACCTGCGAGGCAAGCGGGTCTGCACCTGGGACGGCACCACGTCGCAGGAGGCGCTGACCAACCTCAAGGGGATGGGCGTGGTCGTGCAGGTCCTCGACGACGCCTCCGACTGCATCGAGGCTCTGGTGGGCGGTCAGGTCGCAGCTGTCTCGACCGACCAGGCGATTCTTTACGGATTTGCCCAGCAGCACGCCGCGGACAACCTGCGCGTGCTTCCCGGGCTCACCATCGGCGCGCCTCAGCTCTACGGAATCGGGCTGCCCAAGGGGCATCGTGCAGACTGCCGGAGACTGGCCACCTGGCTGAAGAGGTTCGTGGGCACCAGCGAGTGGATCGGGGACATCGTGACGTCGCTGCCCGGGTTGCCCATTGCGGACCCCGGCTGGATCAGCACCCACAAGCCGAGCGGCCCCTCGATCGACGCCCGCTCCTGCCGCGACAAGCCGAGTCCTTGAGGGGGCTCGACCGTCCCAATCCGCCCTCGGACACGCCCTTGGCGCACCCTTGCTGATGCTGTCGAGTTACCTCGGGTGAGCGAGCAGGGACACTGAACAGGTGATCCATACCGCGCCCGCGATTCGCTTCCGCTTCGGACTGACTCCGCTGGAGATGGTCAGGCCGTGGGGCGGGGAGCATCCCGAACTCCACTGGTTCGCGCTGACCGAGGGCTGGTACTGCGTCGACCTGGGCGGCCATGAAGTGCTGCGTTACTCCGAGCGCACTGTCCACGAACTTCGGGACGACAGGGATGCCGAGCCACCCAACCCTTATGTGGACTACTACGTCGTCCGACTCTGGGAAGACGTGATCGCGCTCGTGTCGGAGGCGATGGAACCGGTGCCACAGGATTTGGTGGACGTCGCGGCTGACATCTCGCCGGACTGGGCCTGGCTGGACACGCCGGAGGCTGAGGCGGCGTTGACCTGGCACAGCGCGGGCTACCTGTACACCAGCTACCTCCGCATCGCCCCGCACGTACGCTGCTGGCGCACCATCGCCGGCGAGGACGACGCCGTGACCGTCGCTTGGGAGCACCGGGCGGACCCTGAAGGCGTGATCGAGTTCGCCGGCCCGCAGACGGGTCGGGTGACCATGCCGACGAGCGAGTTCCTCGCCGCGGTGACCGAACTCGACCTGGCGCTGTTCGCCGCGATGGACCAGCGCATCAGCGAGCTGGAGGAGGCAGGCCCTCCGCACGGTGTCCAACTGGACACGGAGCAGTTGCGCCGTCAGCACAGGGACCGGGCGACCTGGCTGCAGCGTGCGCGGGACCGTGACCCGGGCACTGACTGGGACGTCGTACGGGTCGGTGCGCGCATGCTCCTTGCCCCGAGGGCGGCGGAGGAGGACTGAGAGCACATAAATGTCACTCCGATGAGTGACAAGCAGTGCGCGAAGCGTAATCGATATGGCGTGAACACCCCTTGAATCGGCTGGGGAGTGGAAAAAGACTGCTCCTGTGCCAAGGCGGACACACCCCCCAGGAGGGGCTCCGCGGCACACCAATCACGTTCGCTATGTGAGGAGAGCGCCGCATGCCCGACGCCGGCCCTCGAGGCCCCGCACACCCGATCACGCTGACCGACGGCACCACCACCCGGACCCGGGAGGTGACCCCCGCCGACCTCGGGCCCATCCAGGCCCTGCACCGCCGTTGCTCGCCGGGTAGCCGAGCCTTGCGTTACCACGCGGGTAAACCTGAGATGTCTCCGGCCGGATGGCGGCTGCTGTCCGACCCGGAGCGCGGCACCACCTTGGTCACCACCACCGCCCAGCGCACGGACCGCATCATCGCCATGACCAACGTCATGCGCACCGATCAGCAAGGTGTCGGCGAACTCGCCGTGCTGATCGAGGACGAATGGCAGTCCAAGGGGCTCGGCACCGCATTGGCCGCACACGCGGCCGACGTGGCCCGCCGGGCCGGTCACCACACCCTGACCGCGACTGTCGCCGCGGGCAACACGCCGATGCTCCACGTCCTGGAGAGTCTGGACGCGCCACCAGCCCGCGCCAGCGGTGCCGTCCTCGATATCCACATCCCCATCGCGAGGTACACCTGAGAGGACACGGGAGCACTGGGGCGTAGGTCCAGGTGCTTGCAGCACGGGATCCAGGAATCAGCTCGCGGGTCACGCGCACGGCGTCCGTCCTGTATGCGAGCGGACTGCGACCACCAGCCCAAAAGTTGGCCCCTTGCGGTGCCGCGCTGCGGCGGCATCGCAAGGGCCGACGGCACCACGCTCGCACCGCAACCGGTGGCCGCACGGGCCGGCCCGCGCCGACTGTCGGGCAGGAGGAACCGACACGGTGGCCCCGGTACCGCCCACGCGGTCCGCAGTGCACCAGGTCACCTCGCTGAGGACGGGCGGATGTTCTGATTGAGCCGGAACAGGTTCGTGGGGTCGTACTCATCCTTCACCTGCACGAGCCGGTCGTGCACCGCGCCCGGATACGAGGCGCGCACCTTGTCCTCTGCCCCGTCACCGGTGAAGTTGACGTACATGGCACCGTCGCCGTGGCACGCGATCTCCTCCCGTGCCGCGCGTGCCCACGCGGCGTGCCCGTCGAAGCCTGCCGGCTCGTCGGAGCGCGCGATCACGTTGCACAGGACGCCTGCGTCACGTTGGCTGAACGCGGTCGCGTCAGCGGGGATGCGACCGTACGCGCCACCGAGATGGTGCAGGTGCAGTTCGCTGGAGGGCGTCGGCGTGGTGAGGTGCAGGCGCATCAGCGCATCGATCGCCGTGTTGGATGGCTCGATGAATGCCGAGGTGAAGTAGTTGTACGCGCCAGGCGTCCACAGCGGGTCCAGCAGCGACTGCATGCCGACGTAGGGCATGGGGCCCATGAGGTCGGCGATCGGGGTACCGAGCCTGCGCAACGGACGGACCGCTGCCTCACCGGCCTCGATGGCGCCGGCGTACATGCCGGCGACGACCACGACCCGGGTGCCGTGCACCGCCTCCGGCAGGAACGGCAGCGGGGGCGCTGTGGTCAGGTTGACCAGTGTCGTCAGCTCGTCGGGCATCTCGGCGGTCAGGTCGCGCCACCGGGTGACCACTTGGCGTGCCTCGGCGAGGGGGTAGAAGATCAGGCCTGCGAGGACCTGCGGGCCGACCGGGTGCAGCCGGTACTCGAGCGATGTGGCCACACCGAAGTTGCCGCCGCCGCCCCGGAGCGCCCAGAACAGGTCGGGGTTCTCCTCCGCACTGGCGTGCACGAGCCGGCCGTCGGCGGTGACGACATCGGCTGCCACCAGATTGTCGGAGGCCAGGCCGTGGCGGCGGACGAGCCAGCCCACCCCGCCACCCAGGGTGAAGCCGGAGATACCGGTCGTCGAGACCAGGCCGCCGGTCATGGCAAGGCCGAACGCCTGGGTCTCGTGGTCGAATTCGCCCCATGTCAGCCCGGGCTGTGCGACGACCCGGCGTCCTACGGGATCGACGCGCGCTCCCTTCATGGCGGACAGGTCGATGACGATCCCGTCGTCACAGGTCGAGAACCCGGCGATGCTGTGTGCGCCGCCCCGCACCGCGACAGGCAGGTCCTGGCTGCGCGCGAACTCGACCGCCCGGATCACATCGGCGGTCCCGGCGCAGCGCACTATCAGGGCCGGCCGCCGATCGTGCGCGGCGTTCCAAATCGAACGGGCCTCGTCGTACGACGCGTCGCCCGGCCGTACTACCGTCCCGCGCAGAGCCGCTTCCAGCTCACCGATGGTGGCGTCCCCCAGGACACCCCTTGCTGTCTCGATCGACATCGTCGGCCTCCTTGGTGTGGTCTTCGCTCCGACATCAAGGACCGTAGGAGGTGCCGCTTAGCACCGGGTTAGCGTCGGCTTTGCGCCCATGTCCCGGCGCGGCGCAGGTGAGCCAGGCCCCTCATGTCGCCCACCCGCGTGAAGAGGCCCAGCGCACGGGCGGTGAAAGCGTCCGCGCCGGTATGGTCGCCCGCTTCCTCCGCCAGCCGGGACAGCATGGCCGCCACCCACCCGGCGGCGCACGTCGAACCGGCCACGTGTTCCAGGTCCAGGGCGCGGGTGAGCAGATCCCGCGCCGCGGCGGCGTCGCCCGCGGCCCGGGCGACGAGCCCGAGGTGGAGCAGGCTGTTCGTCGTCCCCGGGATGTCGTCGGTCTCCTCGAAGCCGGCGAGGGCCAGGCCGATCGCCGCCCGCGCGCCGTCGACGTCGCCGACGGCCATGGCCAGCAGGCCGACGCTGCCCAGCGTGATCCCGACCTCGCGGCGGTCGCCGAGCCTGCGTCTGATCCGGAGGCTGGCGTCGAGGTACTGCCGCGCTGCGTCGTACTCCCGATGGGTGCGGCAGATGTTTCCGAGGGTGTTGAGGGCCAGCGACTCCCCGGGGGGGGCGCCGAGCATGCGGAAGCAGTCCACGCTCTGTTCGGCCGCTGTTCTGGCCTCCTGCGCACCGCCGTCCAGCCGGGTGGCCCACGCGAGATTGGACAACGCGTACCCGCGAGCCTGTGCCGCGCCCACCAGCCGCCCGACCATCACGGTCTCCTCGAAGAACACCGACATCCTGCCCTCGGCGTCCTCCTCCGCCATGTACCCGGGTGTCATGACGGGGAAGAACGGCCGGGTCCCGTTGGCGAGGCCGGCGAGCAGACGCAGACTCTCGGTGAAGGCTTCGCGGGCCGCCCTCCCGTCACCCCGGCAGACGGCCCAGATTCCCCGCTGGTGCGCGGCGGCCGCGAGAACCGACGGCTCGCCGCCGGCGAGCGCGCATGCCTCGTCGAGTGCCGTCCGTGCCTCGTCCCAGGTGCCGCGCATCCACAACAGGACCGCCTGCTGGTAGCAGGCGTACGCCAGTGCCGCCGGGTCCCCTTGCGCCCGGTGGATCGCCACGATCTCCGCGCCGATCGACGCAAGCCGGGAGCCGTCACCGAGCCGTACCGCGAGCACGCCCTGACCGGTGAGCGCCCGCGCCCGTAGCGGGGTCGGCGCCCGCGCGGCGGCGAGGGCGTCGTCCAGCCAGCGCCGCCCCTCGGCGAAGTAGCCTCGCTCCGCCCAGAACAGCCGCAATGCGACCGCCAGCCGTAGCGCGGTGTCCGGGTCACTCTCAAGGGCCGATCTCAGAGCGGCGCGGAGGTTGTCGTGGTCGACTTCGAGCTGGAGCGACGTCTCGCCGGAGATCCGGGTCGTCAGCTCAGGGTCATGCGACTCGGCGAGTGCGAGATAGAAGCCGCGATGCCGGCTCTCGGTCTCCGCCAGTTCCCCGGTCTCGCGCAGCCGCTCCCGTGCGTACTGCCGGATCGCTTCCAGCAGTCGATACTGCGCCTGGTCGCCGTGGCGTTCCACCAGGACGAGCGACTTGTCGACGAGCCTGCCGAGCAGATCCAGCACGGATGCGGGGTCGATGTCCTTGGTGCACACCTCCTCCACCGCGGCCAGGGAGAAGCCGCCGGCGAATACCGCGAGCCGACGAAAGAGCAGTCGCTCCTCGGGGTCGAGCAGCTGGTGACTCCACTGCAGTGTGGCGAGCAGCGTCTGCTGCCGAGTCACCGTATGCCTGCTGCCCTGCCCGAGGAGGCTGAGCGCGTCGTCGAGCCGCTCGGCGATCTGTCGCGGTGTCAGCATGCTTACCCGCGCGGCCGCGAGTTCCAAGGCCAGGGGCATCCCGTCGAGACGGAAGCAGATCTGTGCGATGGCGGCCGCATTGTCCGCGTCCAGTTGGAAACGCGGGACGGCCTCCGTGGCCCGCTCCACGAACAGCCGCACGGATGAGACACGGCCGAGCTCGGCCGGCGGTGGCAGTCGGCGCACGTCCGGCAACCCGAGTGAGGGCACCCTCCATGTGCGTTCGCCGTAGGCCTGCAGCGGCTCGCGGCTGGTGGCCAGCACAGCGACCCCCCGACACTGGGACAGAACATCCGCGACCAGGGCGGCGCAAGACTCGACCAGGTGCTCACAGTTGTCGAGCACGAGCAGCAGCTCCCGCCCGGCGAGCTGCGTGACCAGCGCCGCTTGCGTCCTGTTGCTCGGTGAGAGCTGGATGTCGAGCACCGCGGCGACCGCGTCCGGAACGAACCTGGGGTCTGTGAGCGCGGCGAGGTCGACGAACCACACACCATCGCGGACAGCCTCGAGGTGGTGGGCTGCGACGGCCACGGCGAGTCGGGTCTTGCCGCAACCGCCAGGGCCGGTCAGGGTCAGCAGCCGGCTTCGTGCGAGCAGTTCCGCCACTTCGACGATCTCGCGTTCCCGGCCGATGAAGCTGGTCATCTGCGCCGGCAGGTTGTGACGATGAACGGGACCGCGACCGGCCGGCTCCTCGACCGAGCCGACCAGCAGTGTGCGGTAGAACTCGCGGGTCTGCGGGTCCGGGTCGGATCCGGCGTCACCACGGAGCGCGTCGCGCAGCTGCTCGTACACCGCCAGCGACTCCCGTCGTCGCCCCGCAGCTGCAAGGACCCGCATGAGTGCCCGGTGGCCTGGCTCGTTCAGTTCATCGTCGGCGATCAGAGACTGCAGCACCTCGACCGCCTCGTCGGCGCGGCCGTCCTGCTCGAGCGTCTCGGCGAGAGCCAGTCTCAGCCCGGTGCGCCGCACGCCCATGGCACTGCGCACCTCCTGCGTCCATGGCTCGAAGGTGTCCTCGGGCAACAGTTCATGCTCGGCCAGGGCAAGCGCGGCGCGGTAATCCGCCGATCTGCCGTCGGCCGATGCCCGTCGTGTCGCCTCCTCCAGCTCGTCGACGTCGACTCGGACGCCGCCGTCCGGGCCGAGTACGACCATGTCGTCCCGAAGGACGACGACATCGCCGGGTGTCCCGGCCGTCGCCAACGCACGCCGGACGGCATGCAACACCTGGTGCAGGTTGTTGGACGCGGCTTCCGGATCCAGGTCGGGCCACAGCAGGTCGTACAACCGGTCCCGGTGCAGCCTGTGGCCTGGTGTCAAGGCCAGCAGTTTCAGTACGCTCCTGGCCTTGCGCAGCCGCCACGCCCCGGCGGCGACGTGGCGGTCTCCGACCACCACGTCCAAGCCACCGAGCAGACCGATGCGCACCTCGTCGGCCACGTCCGCCCCTATGGCCGGCTACCGAGGGCGGGTGGGTCCATCAGCGGTCGGTACGGTCGGTGACGAGATCCTTCAGTAGCTGCTCCCAGGGCCACCGACCCTGGGCCCTGGCACAGATCCGGACCAGGCCCACCGCCAGCTGCACGGCGGCACCGTCGAGGCCGAGCACTGCGGGACTGGTTCCACGTGACCATGCGCATCACCGTCACGACCCAGATGGCCATTTCCCTGCGCTCACCAGCGGGTTCGACAGCCAGGGTCGCACAGGAGTTACACCGGTCACTTTACAGCCGAGGGGGAGGATGCGCGGCAGGTTCGGGCCGCGCCCGCGGGGGCAGCGGCAGGCCCGGGGCATCACGCCGCCAGGGGCCGGTCCTTTGCAGTGATGGGGGCCGGGAGCACGGTGGAGCCGGTCAGATACCGGTCCGTGGCCGCCGCGGCGGCACGTCCCTCCGCGATGGCCCACACCACAAGAGACTGGCCGCGTCCCGCGTCGCCCGCGACGAAGATCCCGTCCGTCTTGGTGCGGACGGTCCGCACGGCCTGCTCCGCCGTCTCCGCCGTCTCCGCCGTCTCGGGCGTCTCGGGCGTCTCGGCCGCGAAGGCGGCGTCCCGCGCGAAGTTTCCGCGCTCGTCCAGCGTGAGCCCGAGCTGCTTCATCAGGCCGGTGTCCCGTTCGGGACCGGAGAAGCCAAGGGCGAGCAGGACCAGTTCCGCCGGGATCACCCGCTCGGTGTCCGACAGCGGCCTTCTGGCCTCGGGTTCCACTTCCGTCAGGCGCAGCGTGTGCACGTGGCCGGCCGGGCCCCCTTCGAAGCGGAGGGTGGCGGAGGAGAAGACCCTCGGATCCGTGCCCTCCCGCCCCCGGGCCTCTTCGTGGGCATGGGAGATCCGGTAGACCTTCGGATACGTGGGCCAGGGGTGGGTGTCCGGCCGGGTATCGCCGGGCTCCGGGTTGATGTCCAGCTGCACCACGGAGGCGGCGCCCTGGCGGAGTGCGGTGCCCAGACAGTCCGAGCCGGTGTCCCCGCCACCGACTATCACCACATGCTTGCCCTCGGCGGTGATGGGGGGCGAGGCGTAGTCGCCTTCCCTGACCCGGTCGGCGAGGGTCAGATAGTCCATGGCCTGATGGATGCCGTGCAGCTCGCGGCCGGGGACGGGGAGCTCCTTGCGCTCCATGGCTCCGACGGCGACGACGATCGCGTCGTGACGCCTCCTGAGCTCGGTGGCGTCGAGATCGCTGCCGACGTCCACTTCCGTGCGGAACTTGGTGCCCTCCGCCCGCATCTGCTCGATGCGGCGGTCCAGGTGCCGTTTCTCCAGCTTGAACGCGGGGATGCCGTAGCGCAGCAGTCCGCCGACTCGGTCCGCGCGCTCGTACACCGCGACCGTGTGGCCCGCCCGGGTCAGCTGCTGGGCCGCTGCCAGTCCCGCGGGTCCTGACCCGATGACGGCGACGGTCTTGCCGCTGAGCCGCTCGGGCGGCTGCGGTGGCGCGTAGCCGCGCTCCCAGATCTGGTCGGCGATGGCCTGCTCGACGTTCTTGATCGTCACCGGATCGGCATTGATGGCCAGCACGCAGGCGTCCTCACACGGCGCCGGGCACAGGCGCCCGGTGAACTCGGGGAAGTTGTTCGTCGCGTGCAGCCGCTCGGCCGCGGCTCGCCAGTCGCCCTGCGTCGCGTACGCGTTCCACTCGGGGATGAGATTCCCCAGCGGGCAGCCGCTGTGGCAGAACGGCAGGCCGCAGTCCATGCAGCGCCCGGCCTGCTCGGACACGAGCGGCAGCAGCGCCTGGCCCGCGTAGACCTCGTTCCAGTCGCTCAGCCGTTCCTCGATGGGGCGCGGCGGGACGGGCCGACGGGGGATCTTGAGGAAGCCGTGAGGGTCGGTCATGCGCCGCCTCCAGCGTTCACTCGCGGTGCATACGGCGTTCTGACCAGCGTACGCCTGCTTTGTGCTGCTTTTTCGGTCGGTGGGTTCAAGCATCTGGCCCTTGAGCAGCTTGATCCGATGGACGTGTCCTTCGACGACACCCGAGTTCGAGGGCAGGGTCAGGCGCCGCGATCACAGGGCCGCGGCCGCCCCACTCTCCGGCGCCTCGATGGCCGCAGCACACAGCACCGGCGAGGTGCACTCCGCCTGCGGGCGAACTCGCGGAAGAATCGCTTGCCGCTCCTGACCTCGCCGGCACCGCGGACTCCTGGAGGAGATGACCATAGGCACCTGGGACATCGGTCCCTTCGACAATGACGACGCCGCGCCATCGCCTTGGACGAGGCCGTCATGGAAGAACGCGAGAACCTGGTCCGGAGCGCGCTCAAACGCGCCGCCAACACCGCGGACTCCCTGGACGCCTCCGACGCCATGCGCGCCGTGGCCGCGGCTGCCCTGATCGTCGCACGATGCCCCGGTGGCGAGCCGACCTGCCCGTACTACGGCCCCTCCGACGCAATGCCGGAATTCCCCATCGACCTCCGGATGTTGGCTGTCGACGCCCTGGACCAGGTAGTCGCGGAACCGTCCGAACTCGCCGAGCTGTACTACGAAGCCGTGAACAGCCGGAAAGAATGGCGTCAGTTGATCACCCGCCTCCGCGACGCCCTCGCCCCTCCGGCCCGGCCACAAGAGGAGGCGCTTTTCGAGATCCAGAGGGCGGCGGCAGCGACAGCTTGCTCCGGTCTCCTACGCAGTTGGTGCGTACAAACTCCGGTGCGGGCAGACGGCAGTACGCCGGGGCTGCGCACACAACGATGGCCGCGGTCCGCCCTGGCCGGGCTGTCGCCCCGGACGCACCGCCACCGACGGCAACGATCTTCAGCATCGCGCGGTGGGCGAAATGTCTACGGGGAGCCGGAAACAAGTAAGGAAGCCTATTGCCGTTGGCCATTGATACGCACGCTTGATCGACGCTAGCTTGCTTCGTCACGTACCTCGCCCGTGCGTACACAATTCGGGCAGCCCTTTGATGATGTGGAGTACCTCCATGGCTCATCTGCGCTCCAGACGCCTGCGTGCCGCCCTCGCGGTACCGGCCGGACTGGCGCTGACCGCGTCGCTCGGCTTTCTGCCGGGCGTCGCCTCCGCCCAGGCCGCCGTGCAGGACACCCCTGCCACAGCGACCACGGACGGCCCCAAGCTCTCGTACGTGGTCAACACCAAGGCGAACCACGGCAAAATCAAGGCCGTTGAGAAGGCGATAGCCGAAGCCGGCGGCACCGTTGTCATCACCTATGAGAAGATCGGCGTCATCGTCGTCCACTCGGCGAACCCCGACTTCGCCAAGCAGATACGCACCGTCAAGGGCGTGCAGAGCGCGGGTGCCACGCGTACCGCCGCACTCGCCCCTGCGAGCACCACCGAGATGGGCGCCCCGGAGTACGTGGACAGCGCCAAGGCCCAGGCCCGTACGGCCGCCACCGATGGCACCGAGCCGCTCGAGGCCGACCAGTGGGACCTGCGCGCCATCGGCGCGGACAAGGCAGCCAAGGTCAACCCGGGCAGCAGGAACGTCACCGTCGCCGTGATCGACACGGGTGTGGACGACACCCACCCCGACCTCGCCGCGAACTTCTCCAAGCGTCAGTCCGCCAACTGCGTGGGCGGCGTTGCGGACACCAGCGAGGGTGCCTGGCGTCCGTACGACCCGGCGGAGGACTATCACGGCACGCACGTCGCCGGTGAGATAGCCGCCGCCCGCAACGGCATCGGCGTGGCCGGAGTTGCTCCGGGCGTCAAGGTCTCCTCGATCAAGGTGAGCGACCCGAAGACCAGTCTCTTCTTCCCGGAGAGTGTCGTCTGCGCGTTCGTCTTCGCCGCCGACCATGGCGTCGAGATCACCAACAACAGCTACTACATCGACCCGTGGCTCTACAACTGCCTCGACGACCCGGACCAGAAGGCCATCGTCGACGCGGTCAACCGGGCTTCGTTGTACGCACAGAGCAAGGGCACGCTGCACGTCGCGTCCGCGGGCAACTCCAACGACGACCTCGACTCCGACGCGATCGTCGATGAATCCAGCCCCGACGACACCACCCCGGCCCCGCGGACCGTAGACCCGCACAAGTGCTTCGACATCCCCACCCAGCTGCCGGGTGTCGTCACGGTCTCCGCGACCGGAGTGCAGAACCTGAAGTCGTACTACTCCAGCTACGGACTCGGCGTCGTCGACGTCGCGGCCCCGGGCGGCGACAAGTACCAGATCCCGGACACCCCGTCGAAGAACGGCCGGATCCTGGCCACCATGCCCAACAACGGGTACGCCTTCCTGCAGGGCACCTCGATGGCCGGCCCGCACGTGGCCGGTGTCGCGGCCCTCCTCAAGAGCACCCACCCGTGGGCCGGCCCGCAGGCTCTGCAGGCGCTGCTCAAGGCCCAGGCGGACAACCCCGGTTGCCCGACCGGACTGTACGACCCCGACGGCAACGGCATCGAAGACTCGACCTGCAAAGGCCACAGGCGGGTGAACGGCTTCTACGGCTACGGCATCGTCAACGCACTCGACGCCGTCACGAAGCACTGACACACCGCGCCCTGAGGTCTGCACCATCTGCAGGCCTCAGGGCGTCGGCCCGGTGCCGACCGCACCGAGCCGCTCTGTCCGCAGGGAACTGCGGGCCGCCTGCCCCCGTCCAGCTAGACCGACTTCGCCGCGACTCGGCCTCCACGGACCCTCAGGGGACAGGATTGGCGCCTTACGTTCTGCTTGCGCTTTACAGACGGCCCATGGACAGCTGCTGCTGATGCTGCGTCGTAGGGTGACGGTGTGACGACGAATGCGGGGACGAGCGGTGGGCGGCTGCTGTACGGGTGCATGGGGCTCGGCGGCAGTTGGGATACCGAACCCTACGGCGCGCCGGAGATTGCAGATGCCGAGGCAGCAATCGAGGCGGCGCTGGACTGCGGGATCAGCACGTTCGACCACGCCGACATCTACCGGCACGGGAAGGCTGAGGCAGTCTTCGGTGAGGTTCTCGCCCGCACCCCAGGACTGCGTGAGCGCATCGTCGTGCAGACCAAGTGCGGTATCCGCCTTGCAGACGGCGAGCGGCCCGGCATCTACGACCTCCTTGGGCAGAGCATCGCCCGGCGGGTCGAGGAGAGCCTGGCTCGTCTGCGTACTGACGTCATCGATGTGCTGCTACTGCACCGGCCGGATCCCTTGGCAGACCCGGACGAGATCGCCGAGGCACTGACATCGCTGCACCGGCAGGGCCTTGTGCGACGGTTCGGTGTGTCGAACATGGGCGCCGTGCAGATGGCCCCTCTCCAGGCGCGTCTCGACGTCCCGCTGGTCGCCAATCAGCTGGAGATGAGCCTGCAGCGGCGGGACTGGCTCGAAGCCGGTGTCCTCGTGAACACCCCGGAAGCCGCTGCAATCGGCTTCCCGTTCGGGACGGTCGAGTTCTGCCAGGCGAACGGCATTTCCCTGCAGGCATGGGGGGCACTCGCGCAGGGCCGTTTCACGGGTCGGCAGCAGACGCCGGACGAGTACGCGACCGCGCAGCTCATCACGTCATTGGCCGACAAGAAAGGCACGACGCCGGAGACGATTCTGCTGTGGTGGCTCCAGCGGCATCCGGCCGGGATCGTGCCGGTGATCGGAAGCGCGCGTCCTGAACGTATCCGCGCCTGCCGTGACGCCGCGCAGCAGGAACCGGACCTCACCCGAGAGGAGTGGTACGAACTCTGGCTCACTGCCCGCGGCGCTCCACTTCCCTGATCGGCTCAAGAGCGTCCCGCGCGGATGGCTCTCCGATCAGTACGAACCGGGAGTCACCCACCAGGTCGAACAGCGCCTCGTCGCTCGGCACCCCGTCCTCGACGGGTATCGCCTCGGCCCGTAGGACGGAACGTAGGGACCCCAACTCCCCACCCCTGTCAGGAGATCCAAGAAACCATGCCTAGCACTGCCACGCCGATGGCAGCCATCGTTCAACATCTGTCCAGGGGCGAGCGCACCCGGTAGCGCGACTGGACCGGATGCGACACCGCTGATCATCACGCACGGCTGGCCGGGTTCGATCGTGGAATTCGCCGAGATCGCCTGGCCGTTGACCGATCCCCGCGCCCACGGCGGTGATCCGTCCGATGCCTTCCATCTGGTGTTGCCGAGTATCCCCGGGCTACCGGCGGTATGGCGCCCAGGGCGGAGACTGGGGATCGGCGATCTCCCGCGAGCTCGGCCGCACCCACTCCGACCAGATCATCGGCGTCCACCTGAACCTGCTTCCGGGCGCGGCGGCGTCCTCCGAGCGCGACGAGGCGGAACTGGCCCCGCTGAGCCCGGCTGAGCGGGAGCGCACGCCGGCCTCCTGGGAACGCCAGCAGGCTTGGGACCGGGACGCCGGAGGCTACGCCGAGATTCAGTCCACAAAGCCGCAGACGCTTTCCTACGCGCTGACCGACTCCCCGGTCGGCCAGCTGGCCTGGATCGCGGAGAAGTTCACGGAGTGGACTGACCCGGACAGCACCGTCGACCGCGCCCAGCTGCTCACCAACGTGATGCTGTACTGGCTGACCGGAACTGCCGGCTCCGCAGCCCGCGTTTACTACGAGCGGGCACACGCCGATTACCGGGGCGCGATGTACCCGCCGTCCACCGCGCCGACCGCGCTTGCCGTTCTGCCGCAAGAGAACTTCATTCCGCTTCGGCACATCGCGGAGCGAACCAACAACATCGTGCGCTGGACGCCGTTCGATCGTGGCGGTCACTTCGCCGCGATGGAGGTACCGGACGACCTGGTCGCCGACATCCGCGCCTTTTTCCGCACTCTCCGGTAATCGGGACAGGTTCCAGCGACGGCATATGGGGCAGCGCCAGCGCGCACACCACGGTGTCGGGTCGGGCCCGCCTGGCTGGCGAACTGCTCCTCTCCACACGTGCGCACAGGTCATGCAGTATCAACGTCGGTGAGACGGCGTCAGCGCTGTCGGCTATGGTGCCGGGCACAAGTACCGGGGAGGGTGGGAGCAGCGATGGCGTCCGAGGGTCCGATCGACCTGATCAGTCTGGAGGGCGAGGGCACCAGCGTGATCGTACGGATCACCGGGAAGAAGTCCGCCCAGGACCCGCCCCGCACCCTCGCGCTGGTCGGAGAAATCATCGTCGACACCGCTTTCGTACGCGGAAGCATCGCGACGTGGATCTTCCCGGAGGACCTGACGGAGTGGCAGGGAGTCCTGGACGCGCTCGATGGCGGGGCCGACGTCGCGTGGCTTGAGGGCAAGCGCACGACCGAGATGCTCATCGAGCGCGATCCTGACGGTGAGCGGGCCCACGTCACCATCGCGGACCGCTCGATGTCGCTCACTACCGTGACGGTCACTGTCGTTCTTACCGACGCCTGGTTCGACGACGCCTATCACCGCCTGGACCAGGTTCTGCAGACCTGGCCGTCGGAAGACGCCTGAACCCGCATGCGCGCCCGTGAGTGGTATCGCCAGTCCAATCCAGCCCCGTTGGCTGCTACCACCCTGCTACCCTCGGTGGTATGAGCAGCGCGAAGAAGCAGACGCAGGTGCGACTCGAGCCCGGCGTGCTCGCCGCCGGAAAGGACGCCGCAGCCGCCCGCGGCCTCGATTTCAACCGGTATATCGAGCGTCTCATCGCCGAGGACACCTCCGGTGCCCGGGCGGCAGGCATGGCCGCCGCCCAGCGCCTCATCGACACTCACGGTGCCTTTCTCGACGACCTGGAAGCCGGCATGGACGCGCAGTACGCCACCGCCACCGACACCAGTCCGCGGGGCGCCGCTGCGTGACCATGTCCCTGCACGTCGATCTGTCCTGGGTCCTGGAGGTGGCCGAGCGTGCCGGCCACCGCGATCCCGCCCCTGACGACCTCGGCGTGCCCATCGGTGCGGTCGCCCGTCATCGCGCCGAGCTCCTGGAGCAACCCGTCTACGGCGGCCCCTTCGCGCGCGCCGCTGCTCTGGTCCACACGCTGGGCCGCTGCCGGTGGCTGGAGCGCTCCAACCTCACGGTCGCCTGCGCCGTCGCCGTCATGTACCTCGAGGCCAGTGGCATCCCCGTCGCTCCCACCCGAGAGGAGCTCACCGCCCTGGCTCGCGACCTGCACGACCCGCGCTGTACCGCCGGCCGCGTCGCCGAGCATCTGCGCACCTGGCGACCCTGAGCGCCTGTGACAAGCCCGGGAAGGGCCCGTGGGTGACGCAGGTGATCCCCTTCTGTCGGCGGTGACCGCCACCCCCGGAAGGCCCGAAATGTATCTGCGGGCCACGTGGCGCCGAGGTTTTCGAGCGCCCCCGGCCGCTTCACGGCGGACCGCTGGGTAGCGGTACCGGCATGGCGCGCCGCCGGGGCTGCGGTCGACGCGAGCCCGAGGTGATCCACGCGTACCGAGTCACGGGAAGTCGTTGCATAGATATGCACCTTATGTCATAGTTTTGCTATGTATAGCCCTCTACCCGAGGAGCACGACCTGATGACCACTGGAGCCCACCCCAACGCTCCTGCCCTCCGGGCGAACATCGCCCTGGCTCGCGACTGCGCCGAGTGCCGCGGCTGGGGGAGCGTGGTGAACGATGGCCGCTACGAGCTCTGCCCCGCCTGCCAGACTCTGGGTGCCTGACCGGCGATCCGGATGCCTGACCGACGAGCTGTCCTTCCCGGTCCGCCGATACGTGCCGGCGGACGCCGCAACCACGGCCCCCAAGCCGTACACGACCTCCTCGGCCCCGACGCCACCCGGCGCCCGGCTGGTTCCTGTCCACCGGACAGGCGGGGTCGTGAGCGGGGGCCGATCATGGGAGGAGGGGCGACGCCGACGGGAGGCGAAGTGTGGCCGGCTGGCACGTGAGGGACTTCGCTCCGGACGATCTGGAAGCGGTCGTCCGACTGGACGCCGAGGCGACCAGCCCCGAGCTGCCGCCGGTGTTCCGGCTCTCCGATGTCGTCGCTGCGCTCCAGGCACTTCATCCGACCGTCGTCGCCGTCGCCGACGGTCACCTCGTCGGAGTTGCCGTGAGTCGGCTGGAGGGTGACCGGGCCTGGGTCCTGCGGCTCAGTCTGCACCCCGCATGGCGGAATCTCGGACTGGGCTCCGCGCTGCTGTCCGCCTTGGAACACCGGCTGCAGGGCATGGGCTGCAGAACCCTCGGTGCGGTTCTTCCCGACCATGAGGCATCCGCCACCGCACTGCGCAATTCCGGCTTCAGGCCTCGTGAGGGTCTGATCTACTTCGAGAAGTCCCAAGGGGTGACGGCCCAGGACGTGGTGGTGCTGTCCTCTCTCGGAGCAGCCATGCCGGATACCGGGGCCTGGAACAAGCTGGCCGGAATGGCCGCGGAGAAGCGGCTCATCGAGCGTCGTCTGGTCCTGCCGCTGGCACATCCGGAACTCGCGTCCCAGCACGGCGTCGAACCGCCCCGGGCCGTGGTGCTGTTCGGCCCGCCCGGCACCGGAAAGAGCACCTTCGCCCGTGCGGTGGCCGGTCGTCTCGGGTGGCCCTTCGTCGAGCTCTTCCCGTCCCGGCTCGCGCTGGAGGAAGGTCTCGCCACGAGCCTGAGCCGCCGGTTCGACGAGCTGGCCCAGCTCGACCACGTCCTGGTCTTCATCGACGAGGTCGAGGAGGTGGCCGGCACACGAAGCAACGCCGACCCGGCAACCGTCGGCGTGGTCAACGAACTGCTCAAGTCCATCGTGCGGTTCCGGGACCGCGACAACAGACTGCTGATCTGCGCCACCAACAACGTAGCCGCCCTGGACCAGGCGTTCCTCCGGCACGGCCGCTTCGACTACGTACTCCCGGTCGGTCCACCCGACCAGGAGGCCAGGTGCGCCCTGTGGACCAGCTACCTCGCCAGGGCCGGAGCCGAGGCCGACATTCCGGTCCTTGCCGAGGCCAGTGAGGGGTTCACCCCCGCGGACATTGCGCAGGCCGCCCGTACGGTCGCCCAGACCCTGTTCGAACGTACGCTGGACACCGGGGACCGGGCCCATCCCAGCACCGATGACTATCTGAGGACCATCGGCAGTACGCGACCGACTGTCAGCGCAGACATGGCGCGGGAGTTCGCCGACCAGACCAACCGCTACGGACGCACCTGACCTGTATCGCTCACGGCCGGTGCGGACGAGTAATTGTGCAGCCCTGCGGATCAGCCGTGAGTGCGTCAGACGGAGCTGATTTCCGATGGCGGAGACCGGCTGGGACGGGACCTTGACCCTGCCGACGTTGACGGCAAAAGATCACCGGAGGGTCAGTTGTGGCCGAACTTCCGCTGCTGCTTATGGGAGACCGGCTCCGAGATCGGGCGCACCGTCTCATGCGCGGCCGATGGCTTCGCTTGCTCCTTCGCCTCCACGGTGGCGCTGCGCTCATGGCCGCCGGTGCGGGCGCCGCGGTTCTGCCGGCTCTGTTTCTTGCCCACGACGTGCCTCCTGTAGCGGATGTCGGACGATGGGCTGCTACAAGACTTGCATGCGAATACGAAGAGCGCATTTCGGGTATGCGTCGCAGCCGACCGCTGCCGGCGCCCCCGTTGTCGAGATCTTCGGCGGCTCCGAAAGGTAAAGTCCGGCACCAGTCCGACCAGCGCGCGTAATTCAGTTCACCAGAAGATGGGCGGCGGGCTAAGTATCTGCTTCTGAAGGGCAACGCCGCAGGTCAGTTGCCGCTTGAGGTACCCGGGACAGAAGTCGCCGTTAGGTGAATGCGTTGCGTTGACGGCAAGCCGAAACGGCGATCAACCCTGATATGGGATTCATTGCCGTTGGGCATCGAAATGTCAGCGGATTTGGAAATCGGGTGTCGATGGGTTGGTCATGAGCCGTTTCAGTAGGCGGCCTCAGCCGGCTCTCCAACCGGCCGCTCGGGCAGCACTTGCTCGCTGCATTCCGACGTCAGCCACTGTCGCCAGACGTGACGCGTATGGGGAACTTCGGGGCGATCGAGAAGCCAGAGAATGTAGCCGGCGTGGCGTCGCGCCCATGGATTTTCCGTGCGGGCGGCCGTGTTGAGCCTGCCGCGCAGGTCATCGCTGTCCACGGCCCGGGCAACGCGTACATACTCATGGTCCTTGCAGCGGTAGGGACGCTGTACGACGATCTCGATCAGGCCGGCGAGCTTGGCTCGGGTGGACTTGTCGTGGTGAGTGACAGCCAGGTCTCGGATCAGGCGCTCCTTCGTGCCCCATGCCTTGGCATGCTGTGTCCACTCACGCGGATATCTCGCCTCCCACTCCAGGTAGAGAAGTGCGTAAGGGAGGCCGGGCCACGCGGCGATGTCTGTGCCGGGCGGGCGGTTCCACAAAGCCCCGGGCAGCGAATGCCTCAGGGCCTCGTAGTAGTTTCCGGCGGCTCTTTTCCTGCCCAGGGGCAGCCTTCGTCGCCACGCCTCGTTCATCCGGTCGTGAGCGTCGGAGGTCTTCCTGTGACTGTTGGACAACTGGGTCAGCGCCGCCGCCCGCTCTCCCGGATCGTCCGCTACGAGACCGTATGCCCAACCAAGCCGCTCATCCCACCGTCCGGCTTCGTTGTCGAGACTCGCTCCCGATCCCGCACTCGCTTTCTCTGCCACGGTGGAGATCATCCCTGACTCAGGCCAAGGACCCAACTTCATTTCGGCCGCCCTCACCCCGCACACGCGGGGACGTCCCCCCACCAGGCGCTTCCCTCCCGCGCCGCTTCCCTGGCGGGGGAACGAAGCGGCTGGTGGGGGCGAGGGCTCAGACGGCGATGCTGTGACCTCCGCCTGTCCAGACGGCGCGGACGCCGGTGAGCCCGGTGACGGTGACCGGGGCCCTGCGGTCGGTGACGGTTCCGTCGCCGAGCTGGCCGAGCTCGTCGTTTCCCCAGGCGCGAACCCGGGTGACCCGGGGACGGTGACGGATGTGAGGCGTCGGTGGTGGTGCCGTCACCGACCGGGCCGTACTGGTTCCATCCCCCAGGCCTTGATGGTCCGCTGCGAGGCTGCGACATGGCCCGACTGCGGGTCGGCGACAGCCTGCGGGTGGGCGCCAGCCATGCCGTCGGGCCCAGCAGCAGGGCGGGCAGCAGGACCCGCCGTCCCGGCGGGCGCGGGGCCGGTATGCGCGGGACCGGCGGACTTGCCGCAGACACGCAGCCGTGGGGGCAGCAGCTTCCTCATGTGCGTTCCTCGCCAGGTAGGGCCCCGCCGCGCCGCCTCCCACGACACCTGGGTGAACCGATCACCTGCCATGAGTGACGGCCTCGTGCCCTCGGTCCCTGGACACGCCGGACGCCCCGCACAATGCGCCCAACGGGTCGCCGGCCCGGCGTCACCCACCGGGCCGCACGACCCGGCGGCTGCTTGGCCGACAGGACGATCAGCGGCGTAACTCCTTCGTATTTCAAGTACGCCGGCCTGTCAGGAAGCAGGAGTGGCTGCAGTCGCGCTCGACTCGCCCCGCGTCCCAGTCACCCGCCGAGTGTCGGCAGTCGATGACCGCTTCGTTCTGCGCAGGGTCAGTGCCGCCAGGGCCTCCGGAGCACCGGCCTGACCCCGGACTCCTGGGAAGGCGTTGATGTCCACAATCAGCGGGGCGCCATCGCCCGTGTCGATGACGTCCACGCCGTAGACGTCGAGTTCGAAAACCTCGCCGACCCGGCGCGCGAAGGCGGGCCAGCCGGGCGGCAGATCACCGAGGGCGAGCGGGCGTGCGGAGACCCGCCCTGCGGATGAGAGTTCGGAACGGCGCAGGGCGGCGAAGAGCTGGTCTCCGACCACCCACAGTTTGTGGTCCCAGCCGCTGTTCGGTGCGAACTCCTGGACCACGACCGGCTCCTGTGGGTATGCGGCGGCGAGCTCCCGCAGTTGTCCGTCGTTGTCGATGCGGGCCACCAGGTCGTGTTTTCGGCTGTGGCGGCTCTTGACCACGACCGGGCCGGGGAGCCGTGGGCCGGACGCCAGTTGAGCGAGCGCGGTGAAGGTGCGGGTAGCGGCGAACGGAAAGCCGGCCCGCCGGGCCTGTTCCGCCATCGTCGTACGGTCCTGGCACAGTGCGGTCGCCGCAGCCGAGTTCACCACGGGGGCGCCCCGCTGCTCCAGGTCGCGGGCGAGGGCCAGGGCACGTGGCGTACGCGACTTCAGCAGGTAGACGTCGGCGAGCGGCTCGAGGACGTCGACCACCGTTTTCGGGTCCAGCGTCTCCACTCGATGCTCGGGGGTGAGCAGGGCGGCGGTGGCGGCCAGCAGCGGATGGTCGGGCTCGGGCGTGATCAGACCAATCCTCATGCGCTCTCACCCGCCGCCGCAGGAACCTGCACCGGAGTCGGGACCTGCGCAGGGTGCGGGCGCGGTGTCAACGACGACCCGGCGACCTCGCTGTGCTGTTCCGGCGGACGGGGGGAGGGCAGCGTGGCCGCGCCGGACGCTTGGCCTGTGCGAGCCAGCCCGAGCACGGCTCGTGCCACCCGGGCCGCCGCGTCCGGGACCTGACGGAAACTCGGGAAATCGTTCACATCGACGACCACAGGACCGTCGGGTCCCAGCAGCACGTCCACGCCGTACAGATCGAGGCCGTAGACCGCCCCGACCTGGGCGACTATCCCGGCCACCTCGGCCGACAGCGGGACGCGGCGTTCTCGCACCGAGCGGTCCGGGTGGAGCGGGGAGCAGCGCTCGGTCGCGTACAGCTCGCCGCCGACGCAGTACACCTTGACGTCGATGCCCGGGTTGGTCACATACGGCTGGGCTATGAGCATGCCCTCCCTCGCCAGTTCGGGGACCATTGCGGCGAGTCGATCCGGTGACGACACCAGGTACACGGCCCGCCCCGAGCTTCCGTCGGCGGGCTTGACCACCAGCGGGTACTCAGACGCCGGGATTTCCGCCAGCAGCTCGGGCCGCGCCGCCGCGTAGGTCTGTGGCAGGGGAAGCCCGCGGCTGCGACCGATCGCCGCGGCCAGTGCCTTGTCCCGTACACCTCGTATCGACCGGGCGTCGTTGACTGTCGTCATCCCGGCCGCGGCGGCGGCTTCGAGCAAGGTGAGCCCTGGGCCGCCGGAGACGGTCTTGAGAACCCAGGCGTCATGGGTGCCCGCCTGCACCGTCTCGGTCATGCGCAGCAGGGAACCGCCCGGCCGCAGCACGTCCACCCGGTGCCCCCAAGATGTCAGTTGACGGATCACCTCAATCGGCATGCCGTCGTGACGGTAGTGCTCCTCCACCAGGAAGCAGAGCCTCATCGACCTTCCCCGTAACCCCCGGACGTCCGCCGATCCAGTCCCGGCGAGTTGTGATGTCACAGGATGTCATGAACGCCGTGCGGTGATCTCCCCGGCGCCAGGCTGATCTTCCTGCGCCCAACGGATGGCCGGACTGCCGTCGTCGCGCATCAGGTGCCAGGGGGAGACGGGCCTCGGCCCCGCCGCGCCCGCGCGGGCGCGGCGGGGCCGACCAGCGTTCAGGGCGTCACGGGTTCGGTACCGCCGGTCAGGGACCGGTCGAGGAGCAGCGGGTCATAGGCGTGCTCCCAGTGCTCGACGATCCTGCCGCCTTTGAAGCGCCACAGTCCGCAGAAGGGCATCGCGATGTCCCGGCGGTCGCGATGTGCTCGCAGTGTTCCGAGCACCGCCCCGAATTCGTCGTTGGCCGTGATGTGCTCCACGTCCATGACCAGGGTGTGGCCCGTCAGGCGGATGAGGTCACGTTCATGCGCCAGGACGGCTTCCTTGCCGTGAACCTTCGACGGCCGGCCGACGATCCCTCGCTGCGCGGTGTGCAGCACCACGTCGTCATCGACGTAGTCGGCGATGCGGGCGAGGTCCGCGTACAAGGAGCGCAGAACGGTGGCATTGGGGTGCACGTATGAAGTGTCCATGAGTCCTCCGTCGTCGCGTGGTTGACGCTCAGCGCACCGGCACGGGGGCGATGCCGGCGGACCGGCTGCGGTCGACCTCGTAGGTGATGGTGTTCCAGTCGTCGTCGCTCAGCCGGATGTCGGCCGCGCGCATGTTCTCTTCCAGGTGGGTGAGGGAAGCGGTGCCCGGGATCAGCAGGGTGGCCGGTGAGCAGTGCAGCAGCCAGGCCAGGGCGAGCTGCGAGGCCGTCACGCCGTACCGCGCGGCGATCGGGGTGAGCAGACCGTCAGGCCCGACGAGCTCTCCGTGCCCCATGGGAAACCAGGGGATGAAGGCGATACGGTGCTCCTCCGCGTAGCGCAGGGCGTCTTCGCCGACGCGGTCGGCGACGTTGTAGCGGTTCTCCACTGCGACGAGAGCCGCGGTCTTGCGGGCCTGTTCGAGTTGCTCCACGGTGACTCCGGGCTGTCCGGAGATACCGATGTGGCGGATCTTGCCCTGCTCCTGGAGCCTGACCAGTTCGCCGAGCTGGTCGGCCAGAGGCACGGCGGGATCGATGCTGTGCAGCTGGTACAGGTCGATGCGCTCCACGCCGAGGTTGCGCAAACTCATCTCGACCTGCTGGCGGAGGTATTCCGGACGGCCCAGGGGGACGATGTACAGCTCGCCCTCGTCCGGCCAGTCGTCCGGCCCGGAGCGCAGCATGCCGCCCTTCGTACAGATCACCAGTTCGCCGGGGTAGGGATGCAGAGCTTCACGGATGATGCGTTCGTTGTCGCCGGGCCCATAGGCGTCGGCGGTGTCGATGAAGGTGACACCTAGGTCCACGGCGCGGCGGAGCACGGCGATGGCGTTGTCGGGGTCCTCCGGCGGTCCCCACATGCCGGGGCCGGTGAGGTGCATTGCGCCGAAGCCGAGGCGGTTGATTATCAGGTCGCCTCCGATGGTCAGCTGCTTGTTGTTCTCCGGGGGTGCTCCTGGCGTCATGTGGGGGTCCTTCCGGGCCGGACAGCGCAATGGGCAGGGTGGGCGTACCACTGGTGGTCCACATGCCGAGGCAGATGCCGGCGGTGCCGCCGGTCCCCGGCGATCGGACGGCGCCCGTAGTCGGCGCCTGCGCCCGTCCAGTGGCGGTATGGAGCGCACAGGACGGCTGCGGAGGTCGAACGAATCCACCGTCTACTTCAACCGACCGGCTGGCCGATGACCAGCCGCAATGCTCCGAACGGGTGACCCTCGCGTCGGATGCGAATCGGTGCCGCGGTCGGCATGCACGCTCCACCCGTCTGGCGTAGCGTTGTGGGTCGTTGGCCAACCGCGTGGCGGATGCGGATCCAGTCGTATGGCGAGCGCGCTGCTCGCGACGGTCGACCTGTCTGCGCCGTCTCAGGATTGTCGGCCTCAACGCCGCCGCAAGCACTGGGCGCTCTTCGCCCTCCGCGCGCATCAAGCCGCGCGCGTGTCACCTGATGAATGACCCCAAATCCGGCCAGGGCTGTGCCGTATGGAACATCAGACGCTGGGAGGATATCCATGGCGGTTCTGTGCAAACCGGCAGTAACGGTACCCGACAACGTCATCACCAACGAGGAAACCCTCGAACTGGCAACGCGATTGCATGCAGCCCATCCGCAACTCCCTCTGATCCTCAGTCTGATCGAGCACACTGGGGTACAGAAGCGACATCTGATCCAGCCGATAGAAAAGGTGCTGCAACACCCGGGGTTCGATGCCCGCAGCGCCGTCTACGAGGCGGAATCCAAAGCCCGAGTGCCCGCCGTGGTGCGCCAGGCGCTCGATCACGCGGAACTCGAGCCGCAGGAGATCGATCTGATCGTCTATGTCTCCTGCACAGGCTTCATGATGCCGTCGCTGACCGCATGGCTCATCAACACGATGGGTTTTCGCCCGGAAACACGGCAGATGCCCATCGCACAACTCGGATGCGCCGGAGGCGGTGCGGCCGTCAACCGTGCCCACGACTTCTGCATGGCGTACCCCGACGCCAATGTGCTCGTCGTCGCCTGCGAGTTCTGCTCGCTGTGCTACCAGCCCAGCGACCTGGGCGTGGGATCGCTGCTGTCCAATGGCCTGTTCGGCGACGGGATCGCAGCCGCAGCGGTCCGAGGCAACGGTGGCATCGGGATCCGACTGGAATTCAACGGCTCGTACCTCATCCCTCACACCGAGGACTGGATCTCCTACGCGGTCCGGCCGACGGGGTTCCACTTCCAGCTCGACAAACGCGTGCCCGGGACCATGGAGCCGCTCGCCCCGGCGCTGCGTGCCGTTGCCGAACAGCACCAGTGGAACGCCTCCAAGCTGGACTTCTACGTCATCCACGCGGGCGGTCCGCGGATCCTGGACGACCTGAGCCGCTTCCTCGACGTACGCCCCGAAGCGTTCCGCTTCAGTCGCGCCACGCTCACCGAGTACGGCAACATCGCCAGCGCCGTGGTGCTCGATGCCCTGGCCCGCATGTTCGACGAGGGATCAGCCCTTGAGGGGCAAAAAGGTCTGCTGGCCGGTTTCGGGCCCGGCATCACTGCCGAGATGAGTCTCGGCACCTGGTCCGGCTAGGGTCCGCCTTCGAGGTGATATTGCAGGTGAGACCATCTGCTGGTGCGTCGACATGAACTGACCGATGAAGTGGCCGCATCATCGTTGGGCTCGGTGAGAAGGTGACAGTGACGCGGTCACAAGATCCGCCATGGCTGCGGCCATGCGCTGGTGAAAGCGCCACAGGAAGGGGTCACGGGGGCTGGGTGCACCGAAGAATCCCTGCGGTGTCACCCGGCGGGCGTGCTCGCCTCCCTTCCGCCATTCTGCGAGGTCATCGGGGCTCAGGCCCGTCGGCTTCAGTCCGGCCATGGCGTCGTAGTCGACGAGTTCGGGGAACCAGCGCATCATCAGGGCGCTTTCGATCTCTTCGGCGTGAACGCCGAGTTCGCCCGTCAGTTCCAGGCCCTCAAACAGCGGCTGCATGGCGAAGGAGGCCAGTGCGGGGGTCGGCGAGCAGCCGAGCCGGTCGGCGATAAAGTCGGGTTCCAGCAGCACGACCCCGGCGCGTCCTTGCTCGTGCTGGCGCTGCACCACGTCCAGCAGCATCTGGTTGTGTGCGATGTCCCCCTGATGATTGATCACGAAGATCCGGTCGAACCCGTCCGTGGCCAGGGAGTCCAGGATGTCGGTGTGGAGAGCTACGGCGGTCTCGGGGCGGGTGCGGAATGTTCCGGCGAACGCCGACGACACCTGGTTGATCCCCCAGAAGACCGGCGGGGCGATCAGAGCCTCCACCCCGCGCTGCTCCAGCTCTGCCATCACGAGTCGGCAGAGTTGGTAGGCACCGTAGGCATCGGTGCCCAGTGGCAGGTGAGGGCCGTGCTGTTCGATGACCCCGGTGGGCAGTAGAACGCATGCTCCCCGCTCGGCTGCCGCCTCTACCTCTGGGTACGTCAGGTCAGCGATCGTCCGAGCGAAAATCGAGTACCCGTCGTTCATGAAGCTCCCCCTTGACTGGCTTTGCGTCGAGTGGCGTTCACCTGCCGGGCCATCCTTTCGGGGAGAGAGTGCTGCGCGCGAACGAGAGCCCCGCCAGGCTTCTGACGAGCATGTTGTAGAAAGATCACAAATGGCACCTGGCCCGCATACCGCCCCGACGTCATCAGCTCCGCTGCGGTGAACTTCACTGGTTCTCACCGCAGTTCGCTCGCTCTTCGCAACTCCTGGATCAGACACAGCTCAGCGCACTGGCGGAGTTCGCCCGGCCCTTGCCGGTCCGGACCGGTGAATTAATGTCTGCCCGATGAGCGACTGTCAGGTGACATTGCGGCCCATAGCCGAGCCCGATCTCCCGCTGCTCGAACGGTTCCTGACCGAACCGGAGGCGGCCGGGCCGTTTCAGTGGCACGGCTGGTCCGACCCGGGAGTCTGGCGGCGCCGCTGGGCGGAGAACGGCCTGCTCGGCGAGGACGGTAGCCAGCTTCTGGTGGTGGCCGGCGCCGAACGGCACGGCTTCGTTGCCTGGCGGAAGATGGTGGCCTCCCGCACCTCCTACTACTGGAACATCGGCGCCCAATTACTGCCCGACTCCCGGGGTCGCGGCATCGGCACCCAAGCCCAACGGGCCCTGTCCCACTACCTGTTTACGTACACCCAGGTGGTCAGGCTTGAGGCGGACACCGAGGCGGAGAACATCGGTGAGCAGCGCGCGCTGGAGAAGTGTGGCTTCACTCGGGAGGGCGTGCTGCGCAGCGTCGTGTTCCGGGCCGGACGCTGGCGGGACGGGGTTCGCTACAGCATGCTGCGCGACGACGTCGCCCTGGATGACGCCGTCAACAGCTCAGCACCATGACGGCACTCCCAAAGGGCGGGGCGGCCGAGTCGGCCGACAGCACCGGGTCGTCCCCCCGGAGACTTGCACGGCCACGACGCATCTCCGGGAGGGCGTCGTCACCCGGGTCGATGGCATCAGGTCGTCAGCCCGCGCGGCGGCGCGACGCGGAATTGCATAAGCAGCTTAATAAGTCAGTGATACATTCGGGTTCATGGCAGGACCCCGCAACCCGGACTTCGACGCCGACGAACTCGCCTCGGCCATAGAGGAGTTCACCCGCAGCAACATCCGGCTCCCGGTCGGCGACAAGCACAGCTTCACCACGCTGTCCGTCCTGCACACCCTGACCCGCAAAGGCCCCATGCGGCTGACCGCGCTGACAGCGACCGAGCAGATCACCCAGCCGGCCGTCACCCAGCTCGTCACCCGCCTGGAACGCGAGGGACTGGTCGAACGCCATCCCGACCCGGACGACCGCCGCGCCGTCCTGGTCCGGGTGACGGACGCCGGCGCGCGGGTCATCCACGGCCGTCGTCAGGAACGGGTCCGCCGCTTCTCCCAACTGGCCGATCAACTCACCCCCGAGGAACGGCACTCCATCACCGCCGCCCTTCCCGCGCTGACCCGCATGGCCGCGCTCATGGACAGCGGGCTCTGACACCCGGCGCGCCGCTCCTCCCGCACAGGAAGGAATCCACCGTGGCAGACGCACCGCGCATGCCGCTGGACCCCACGCCCGTCCACGTGCCCGACGCCGTTCTGGACGACCTCAGGAGGCGACTGGAGCTCACCCGCTGGCCCGACGACGCCGGAAACAGCGACTGGTTCTACGGCGTCGGCCGCGCCTACCTCCAGGAACTGGCCGAGTACTGGCTCCACCACTACGACTGGCGCAAGGCCGAAGCCGCCATCAACGCCTACCAGCACTACCAGGTGCGTGTGAACGGCGTACCGGTCCACTTCATGCGCAAACCCGGAGTCGGCCCCGCCCCGATCCCGCTCATCCTCACCCACGGCTGGCCCTGGACCTTCTGGCACTGGTCCAAGGTCATCGACCCCCTCGCCGACCCCGCCGCCTTCGGCGGCGACCCGGCCGACGCCTTCGACGTCATCGTCCCCTCCTTGCCCGGCTTCGGCTTCTCCACCCCGCTGCCCGATCACCCGGACATGAACTTCTGGAAGGTCGCCGACATCTGGCACACCCTCATGACCGACACCCTCGGCCACACCCGGTACGCCGCCGGCGGCTGCGACATCGGCGCCCTGGTCACCGGCCAACTCGGCCACAAATACGCGGACGAGCTCCACGGCATCCACATCGGCTCCGGTCTGAAGCTCACCTTCTTCAACGGCGACCGCGCCTGGGACCTCAGCGGAGGCCGGCCCATCCCCGACGGACTGCCCGACGACATCCACGCCCGGATCATCGCCTTCGACCGCCGCTTCGCCGTCCACCTGGCCGCCCACGTCCTCGACTCCAGCACGCTCTCGTACGGCCTGAGCGACTCTCCCGTCGGCCTGCTCGCCTGGATCCTGGAACGCTGGGTCAACTGGAGCGACAACCACGGCGACATCGAGACCGTCTTCACCAAGGACGACCTCCTCACCCACGCCACGATCTTCTGGGCCAACAACGCCATCGGCACCTCGATGCGCTACTACGCCAACGCCAACCGCTACCCCTGGACCCCCGCGCACCCCCGTACCCCCGCCGTCGAAGCCCCCACCGGCATCACCTTCGTCGGCTACGAGAACCCGCCCGGCGTCACCACCGCACAGCAGCGCGTTGACAACTGGCTCGCCGGCGACCGCGCCGACTGGTACAACCACGTCAATCTCACCGCCCACGACGAAGGCGGCCACTTCATTCCCTGGGAAGTCCCCGGCGCCTGGATCGACGACGTGCGCCGAACGTTCCGGAGCCGCCGCTGAGGCACGAAAATCCGGTGCACGGGCTCATCCTGGCTTACTACACTCGCCTCGTGCGCTGCTCGACATCGCAGCGCGCGATTCGACGAGTGAGGGGAGCCGACCGTGCGTTACCGCACCTCTGTCGTCGTTCCCCGTTCACGGTACGACGTGATCCTGATGTCTATGTGTGCCCAGTGCCGGCTGCGCGGCCGCCACTGGACGTCCGTGACGAACGCCTGATCCCTGCCTGCCCGGTGAGCCGACTGGCCGAGTACGTCCCGATGCCGTCGTGCTGCACCAGCGGATGATGCTGGATCAGGGGATGCTGCCGGCTTGACCCCAGGCCGTTTCGTCCGGGAATCGCGCTGCCCTGATCTCGATCATCCTGAAAGGCCTTGGGCCGTGCGTACCGACCTGCATACCACCAGTCCGCTGACCGGCGTCCGAAATCTGGGCATCCTCGCCCACGTTGATGCCGGCAAGACCACCATCACCGAACGGATCCTGTACGTCACTGGCGCCACCCACAAGCGGGGCGAGGTCCATGACGGCACGACCGTCACCGACTTCGACTCACAGGAGCGCGACCGTGGGATCACCATCTTCGCCGCGGCGGTGAGCTGCGTCTGGGACGGTCACCGGATCAATCTGATCGACACACCGGGCCACGTCGACTTCTCCGACGAGGTGGAGCGCTCGCTGCGAGTGCTTGATGGCGCGATCGCGGTGTTCGATGCTGTCGCGGGAGTCGAAGCGCAGAGCGAGTCGGTGTGGCGGCAGGCCGACCGTCACGGAGTGCCTCGGATCGCATTCGTCAACAAGCTGGACCGCGCCGGTGCCGACCTCGACACGGCGGTCGAGTCGATCCGGGAACAGTTGCATACGGTCCCGCTGGTGGTCCAGCTGCCGATCGGGCAGGAGGACGGGTTCACTGGGGTGGTGGATCTGCTGCGTATGCGCTCGCTGGTCTGGGGCGCCGGCCGCGACCCGTTCGAGGAGGGCCCGGTACCTGACGCCCTGCGGGAGGAGGCGCACCGTCGCCGCCGACTGCTCGAGGAGGCCGTGGCGGAACTCCACCCGATTGCATTGGAGGAGTTCTGCACGGAGTCGACGGTCTGCGCACAGACTCTGGCCGCAGCACTGCGCGACCTGACCCGTAGTGGTGAAGGCGTGGTGGTGTTGTGCGGATCGGCATACCGCAACTGCGGGATCGAGCCGCTGCTGGAGGCTGTCGGGGCGTACCTCCCGTCGCCTCTGGACGTGCCGGCGGTACGCGGCACCCTGGACGGCACGGTGCAGGAGAGAGCCTGCGACCCGGCGGCGCCGTTCGCCGCATTGGTCTTCAAGGTGAATTCGACTGCCACGGGGCGCCTGACCTACCTGCGCGTGTATTCGGGAACGATCCAGAAGGGAGACGCAGTGCTCGACGTAGGCGCGCGCCGCACCGAGCGGGTCGGCCGGATCCTGCGGGTGCAGGCCGATCGGCACGCGGAGGTGGACAGGGCGGTGGCCGGGGACATCGTCGCCGTGATCGGGCTGAAGGCCGCCCGTGCGGGGGCCACCCTGTGCACAGCCGCGGCGCCGTTGGTCTTCGAACCGCCCACGGTGGCCGATCCGGTCGTCTCTGTTGCGGTCGAGACTCGCAGGAGCCTCGATACCGGCCGGTTGGCGTCGGCGTTGGCACGGCTGGTCGAGGAGGATCTTTCACTGGCGGTCCGGACCGACCCCGAGACCGGCCAGACGGTGTTGTCGGGGATGGGCGAGCTGCATCTGGAGGTCGCGGTGGAGAAGATCCGCCGCGCCCAGGGGCTGGATGTGGGCGTCGGGCGGCCGCAGGTGGCCTACCGTGAGACGGTCGCCCGTGGGGTGTCCGGGCTGGTGTACCGGCACGTCAAGCAGGACGGAGGCGCCGGCCAGTTCGCACACGTCGTCCTCGACGTGGAGGCCCTTCAGGCTGCGGCCGGCGACGCCGGTGACAACGACGGCGGCAGCGCAGGGGACTTCGTGTTCCGGTCGACCGTCACTGGTGGACGGGTGCCGCAGGAGTACATCCGCGCGGTGGAGGCCGGTTGCCGGGACGCCCTGGCCGAGGGCCCCCTCGGCGGCCACCCGGTGACCGGACTGCGGGTCACACTGACCGACGGCGCCACGCATTCCAAGGACTCCTCGGAGATGGCGTTCCGGACAGCAGGTCGGCTCGCACTTCGGGAAGCCCTGCGCGCCAGTGTGATGGAGCTGCTGGAACCGGTGGTTGAGGTCACGGCCACCGTGCCCGAAGACGCCGTGGGTGGGGTGCTCGGCGACCTGGCGGCACGACGCGGCCGGGTCTCGGGCCAGGCCGCGCGGGCCGGCACAACGGTGATCACCGCGACCGTGCCGCTGGCCGAGTTGTTCGGCTACGCATCCCGGCTGCGCAGCCGGACCCAGGGCCGGGGAACCTTCACCACCCGGACCACCGGCTACGCGCCTGTGCCGGCCGCGGTGTCCAACGGGATGCTGTCCCGGTAGATCCCCATGATGGCCCCGCCCGCACCCGGGCGGGGCCATCCGGCCGGCGTCCGCGGGCGCGTTGATGGGCGTGACGATGCTGGTGTGACGCGGGGCGGTTGCATTGATCCGGCATTGTCACCGATGTGTCACAGACGATCAATGGCCGAAACCTGACGTCGGCGGGCGCTGTCTGCAGTGTCGAGTGCCGGCGAGAGGCCGGTACCTGTCCACTTCTCAATCGGGGGCGTCATGAAGTACGGAAACAGCATCCGCAGAGCCGGGATGGCGATGGTCGCGGCGTCGGCGGCCACACTGCTGGTGACAGGGTGCCAGCCTGGTGGCGGCGATGCAGCGGAGTCCGGGTCGCCGACGGCGGGAGGCTCTTCGGGGGCGCCGGACTCTGCTGCCTCAAAGCCGGCCGAGGGGGGCACATCGGCGCTGCCGGCGGCGAGCGCTTCTCCCTCGACGCCGGGTTCGGGGACCGGATCGGCGGGCGACGAGGCCCGAACCTGTCCGGGGACGGGGCTGAAGGCGATCGCGTATCAGGCCGCTGTTCGCCCTGAGGGCACGGGCATCGGAGCGGCGGTCGTCGAGTTCGCCAACACCTCTGGGCGCGCGTGCACTCTGCAGGGCCACCCGACGGTGGCGGGAGCGGGCAATGGTTCCCCGCAGAAAAACGCTCCGCTGACGGTGACGCGCACGGGATCGGCGTCTCCGGTGCGGCTGGCGCCCGGCGGCAAGGCATGGGTGAAACTGACCTTCGTCCAGGTCCAGGGCGAGGCGGACGGCTACTGCAAGTCCGGCTCCGAGCCCGTTGTGTACCCGACGCTGGTGGTCGGCCTGCCGGGGTCGGGGGCACACCAAGTCGCCCTGGATGACGGGCTTTTCGCCGAGTGCGACAACAAGGTGACCGTCACCGCCGTGACAGCGGTGAAGCCTTCCTGAGGCCTGTGTTCACAACGTGCCCGCCTTCGGAATGGTGAGTGCCCGAGAGCCCGGTCAAGGGCGCCTTCGGCGTCGCGACGACGCGGCTCCCAGGGCGCTCGACCGGGCCGGGACGACGCGACATGCTGACCGAACCACGGGGCCCGCAACATGCGTATCGCGGGACACCCGGGGGAGTGTGACGAGGTGCCTCGCCCTGCCGGGCGACGGTGCCGCAGATTGTCTACGGCACGTAGGCCAGCGCGTACGTACCAATTCCGCCGGCGACGCAGAGCAAAGCGGCGCCGGGGTGCCAGGCGATCCCGGTCAGGTCGCTGGCAACACGCAGGGCGCAGTGGCGGCGACCGGTGGGCACCTGCCACAGCCGCACCGTTTGATCGCGGCCGATTGTTGCGAGCAGCGTGCCGTCCGGGGAGAACGCGCAATTCTCCACCCAACTGGAATGGCCGTTCATCACCGCCTGTTCGGTGCCGTCGGCGACTCGCCACAGCCGCACCGTGCGGTCGTCGCTGGTGGTGGCGAGCAGCGTGCCGTCCGGGGAGAAAGCACAGTCGTTCACATGGTCGGTGTGGCCGCTCAGCACCGTGTGTTCGGTGCCGTCGGCGACTCGCCACAGCCGTGCCGTGCGGTCGTGGCCGGCGGTGGCGAGCAGCGTGCCGTCCGGGGAGAAGACACAGCCGGTTACCCCGTCGGCGTGGCCGGTGAGGACCGCCTGTGCGGTGCCGTCGGCGATCTGCCAGAGCCGCACCGTGCGGTCATTACTGGCGGTGGCGAGCAGAGTGCCGTCGGGAGAGAACGCGCAGCCACGCACCCAGCCGGTGTGGCCGGTCAGGATCGCTTGTTCGGTGCCATCGGTGGTGTGCCAGAGCCGCACCGTGCGGTCGTTGCTGGTGGTGGCGAGCAGGGTGCCGTCGGGGGAGAACGCGCAGCTGTGCACTCGGCTGGTGTGGCCGCTCAGCACCGTGTGTTCGGTGCCGTCGGCGGTGTGCCACAGTCGTGCCGTGCCGTCGCCGCCTGTGGTGGCGAGCAGCGTGCCGTCGGGAGAGAAGGCACATCTGTACACCCGGGCGTGGCCGGCCAGCACGGCCACGGCGGCACCGCTCGTCACCTGCCACAGTCGTCCAGTCTGATCGTTGCTGGTGGTGGCGATCAGTGTCCCGTCGGGAGAGAACGTACAGCCACGAACCCAAGCGGTGTGGCCGGTCAGGATCGCTTGTTCGGTGCCGTTGGTGGTGTGCCACAGTCTTACCGTGCCGTCCCCGCCTGTGGTGGCGAGCAGGGTGCCGTCGGGGGAGAACGCGCAGTCCCACACTCCGCCGGTGTGGCCGGTGAGTACGGTTTGCTCCCTGCCATGCGGGACCTGCCACAGCCGCACCGTGTCGTCGTTGCCGGCGGTGGCGAGCAGTGTGCCGTCGGGGGAGAACGCACAGCTGGTCACCCCGCCGACATGTCCGGCTGGGCGTGGCTGGGCCGGGTCGGTCTGATCAGGCAGGGGCCATGCGGGTTCCAGCCGGGGTCGGGGCAGCGTGTCCTGATAGCGGTGCAGGGACGTTTCGAGTTGAGGTAGACCGTGGAGCCGGCTGGCCAGCGTCGCACCCAGCGCCTCAGGTGGATCGATCGGGCCGAGCAGGCAAGCGGCGCGTTCGAGTACGCGCCGCAGCATGTCGGTGGCGGGGGTGTCCACCAGCGCAAGGTCGGCGGTGACTCCCACCACCGAGCCGAGCCTACGGGTCTTGGCCTCCACCCACCGCAGGTCACCAACGAGTGCAGTCAGCTCTTCTCCCTCGCCGGCTGAGGCCAGATGCTGCGGCAGATGGCGCCACAGGTAGTCGGCGTCGGCAGGCAGGGTCCACCACGGCCGTGGCCGGCTGCCATCCCGGTGGGCCAGTAGCCCGGAAGCGGCGGTGATCAGCCGCCGGTGCACCTCCGCCCGGTCCTCGGCGCTGAAGCGGGTGCGCAGGAAGGCACGGATGACATCGTGAAGTACCAGGCGAGGCCCGGGCGCATCCAGCCGGTAGTCGGCGACCAGCCCCAGCCCGGTCAGTTCCTCACACAGGCGGTCGATGCGGACACTGGGCCAGAGCAGCTCGAGCACCTCCAAGGGGATGGCAACGTCTTCGGGGAAGATGGCCAGATAGAGGTAGCGGTGCCGGTCTTCCGGCGCCAACAGCGCCAGGCTGGCCTCGACCGTGGTGGCCACAGCCCGGCTGCGCACGGCCGGTCGGGCCGGGTCGAACGCGGTCGGCCCGTCAGCGGCCAGGGTGCGCAGGATCTGCTCGGCCGCCTCCTGCGCCGATTGCCCTCGATCCATGCGTCGACGCAGTACGCCGTTGAGCAGATTGAGCAACACCGGCCACCGCCCGGCCGCCTGAGCCAGCCGCTGCGCTGTCTCTGCGGGCAGCCCGGTGACTCCGTCGGCGAGCAGCAGCTGGGCCTGGTCGACGGACATGGCGTCCACCGCGATGTGCGGGCCGCCGGGAGGCAGCAGGTCGGGGATGCGGGTGGTGATCAGCCGGGTGCAGCATCGCCCGCCGAATCGGAACGGCCGCAGTTGCGCCTCCTGCCACACATCGTCGATGACCAGCAGTACCGGCTGCCTGCGCTCGTCGAGCAGGCGGCCCAACTCGGCACCAGCCGCGTCCGGATCGGAGAGTACTGGCCGCCGGCCGCTCAGTGCCCAGGCCAGATCGTTGGCTCGCTCGGCCAGGTCCGCGCCGTGGATCTCCTGGCCCAGAGTCACCCACAGCAGACCGCCCGGATAGCGTTCCGCGATCTCGGGGCGGTGGCACACCCAAGCCGCCAGGGTCGTCTTGCCGAACCCTCCCGCCCCCCGAAGCCCGGTGGTCATGCCGACCTCGCTCGGTTCCGGTGCCGTCAGCTCGGCCACCAGTCGACCAGCCAGCTCGGGTCGCTCGATCATCCGGTCCAGCGGGGGAGCCATCCACGGTTGCTCATGGTTTCCCTCCGCACGTCCACGTCTGTGGCCGACGCCGCGGCCACCACCAGGACCGCGTTGAGGCGCCGCATGCGGCTCCTGGCTCGCACGCCATGCCTCGAACCCGACCCACACCGCGACCCACACCAGCAGACCGGCACCAACAGACCAGGTCCACTGCGACGTGGCCACGTTGGCCAGTACCCCCGAGCCGAAGCCGAGCAGCGTCGATGCCGCGGCCGCCGTGCCCTGCGTGGACAACCCCCGCTGCACCCGCACCAACCCCCACCCCGGCCTGCACAACCCTGCCCGCCGCGACCCGCCGTACTGGCAAGGTATCGATCGTCACCCTGTCTGGGGCACCAAACAGTGAGGATGATGGTCCTGAATTGGGGACTTTCATCGACTGCTTGACGGTGACAGGCAGTTGGCCCGGCCACTGCGGTCGCAGAAGCGTCGCGTCGGCCGCAGGGAATCTCTTCGTATGCGTAGGGGCGACGCATACGTGTGGAGGCGCCCGCCACACCATGGCGGGCTGCTTCCACAAGGTCGGGTTCGAGAGGCGAGATGCCGTTGCCTCGGCAGTTGCTTCAGGGACAGTCGGTCGGCGCCAGAGTCACCAGAAGACAAACGCAACGAATACCATTAATTCTTGACATTCGGGTCTACTGTTCGGCGTTGGGCGGTGGCCAGCCGTTCCGTGAACCGCACAGGGGATCCAATGGGCGACACACACGGTACGAACGAGCCGTCCAAGGCGGATGAGCCGACCGCGAGCGCCGGCGGGGTGGGTCGTCGTGGCACTGACGGCACGTCAGCGCCACAAGGGGATGCGACGAACGAGCATCCGGGCGGGGTGAGCGGCACCGAGTCGTCGGCAGGACACGAGGAATCTGGCGGCCGGGGTCGCGGCACATCCTCGGGCGAGCCGCCCGAGGTGCGCGAAGGAGGCGACCGCCCTCCAGGTACTTCAACGGCCGGTTCAAGCCCAAAGGCATCGAGGGAACGCCTTGCGGTCATGCTGCGGGAGGGCCCACCGGCCGGTCCGTCCCGGCCGGGTTTTTGGCGTAGTCCTCTGCGGGGACCGTGGCTGACATCGGTTTTCGGCTCGGTTCTGCTCGTCGGTGTCCCGGTGTTGTTCGTGACCGGGCTGCTCTCCTACGCCGCCTACAACCCGGATCTTGCCGGCAATGACCAGACCCCCGAGAGGGGATGGCTGGGCTTCTATCTGTTCGCCTGGCCCACCGATCCGTACTGGCTGTACCGCCTCAACCAGGGCGTCCATGTCACCCTCGGCATCGTGCTGATCCCGGTACTGCTTGCCAAACTGTGGTCGGTGATTCCCCGGCTGTTCGCCTGGCCGCCTGTGAGATCGGTCAGCCAGGCGCTCGAACGGCTGTCTCTGCTGCTGCTCGTGGGCGGGGTGTTGTTCGAGTTCGCCACCGGTGTGCTCAATATCCAGTTGGACTACATCTTTCCCGGCTCCTTCTACGTCCTGCATTTCTACGGGGCGTGGGTGTTCATCGGCGCCTTCGTTGTGCATATCGCCTTCCGCATTCCCCTGGTGATCCGGACACTGCGCAGCGGCGCCCTCGGTGACGAGCTGCGCACGCCGATCGGCCGCAAGCAAGCAGCACCCGCGGACGAGACCGGACTGGTGACCCCGGACCCGGCCCCACCGACGATGTCGCGGCGGGGTGCTCTGGGCATGGTGGGGGCGGGCTCCCTGGTACTGCTCGCGGTGACGGCCGGACAGAGCATCGGCGGTTCCCTCAGAACCACCGCCCTGCTCGCCCCGCACGGCCAGGAGCCAGGGCGAGGACCGAACGGCTTCCAGATCAACAAGACCGCGGCAGGTGTGGGAATCCGTGCCCGCGATATCGGCCCCGGCTGGCGGCTGGTCGTGCGGGGCGGGGGCCGCGAGAGCATCCTCACCCGCGACCAGGTGCTGGCGTTGCCGCAATACGATGCGGCGCTGCCCATCGCCTGCGTGGAAGGGTGGTCCACCGACGACCAGGAGTGGAGCGGGGTGCGGCTGGCAGACCTCGCCGCACTCGTCGGCTTCGTGGACCGAGCGCCGGGTGTGTTCGTCGAATCCGCCCAGCGCAGCGGGGCCTTCCGCTCGGCCATGCTGCGCGACAACCAGGTCCGCGACGCGCGCTCGCTGCTGGCGTTGCGGGTCAACGGAACTGACTTGTCGTTGGATCACGGCTATCCGGCTCGCGTCATCGTCCCGGCCAACCCGGGGGTCCACAACACCAAATGGGTCACCCGGCTGACTTTCGGGGAGGGCGCGTGAGGGGCTTCCGGGCGCGTTACGGGGCTTCGCCGCTGCACCTGCTGCCGGTGCTGTGCTCCTTCACCCTGGCCGGGTATGCGGGTATCCGGCTGCTGGACGGAGACGAACCGTGGATGGTCGTCGTGTGGTTCGTCGGAGCGGCCCTCCTGCACGACCTGGTCCTTCTCCCCCTCTATACGCTCACCGACCGGGCCGCCCTGACCGTACTGGGCCGACGTCGAGAACCTGCCGCTGAGGGCAACCTGCCGATGTGGGGATGGATCAACTACGTCCGGGTGCCCGTCTTCCTCTCCGGCGTCCTGCTGCTGACCTACTTTCCCCTGATCCTGGGACAGGTGGACAACTTCACGGCCTACACCGGCCTCCCCGATGACGTGTTTCTCGGCCGCTGGCTACTGATCACCGCCGTACTGTTCGGCCTCTCCGCTCTTCTGCTGTTGGCACGCATGTGGTCTTCCCGCCCGGCCAAGCGGGCACCGGAGCCTGCTCCAGGGCCTGGGTCGGGCAGGGAATCCGCTCCGTGACCCACGAGCGGGTGGGGCTGTTCATCATAGGAGAACCGGGGCTGGGACGGACCACGCTGCGCCAGAGCTCACAACCGCACGGGGCCAAGGAACAAGCTCAGCCCTGGGCGTGCTGTGGCGAGGGGGCTCAGTGCAGGAGATGGAGGGTGAAGGCGCCGCCCGACTCAGCGGTGCGGGCGATGTGAGCGTAGCCGCGGACAGTGGCGTACGCACCGGTGCCGCCGGTGATGGCGACGTCGAAGTCGCTGGGCGGGGTGCCGATGGGGGTGGTCTTCAGGTGTTGCCATGACACCTGCCCACGGGGAAGGCTGAAGGTGCCCGAGCAGAGGGTGGTGTCTGTTGCCACTCGAGTGCACACCGCCCCCTCGGTGCCATAGCCGGCACCGTTGCGGAAGAGGTTCGCGCTGATGATGATCTGATCGCCGATGCCGGGTCCGGATGTACCGTTGTCGACCACCGTGGTGCCCGTACTCGTCGACGTCAGTCGGATGGCCTCTGTGCGCCCACTTCCCATGCCCCTGTCCAGGGAGTACGGGTCATGGAATGCAGAGGCGGAACCCGCGAGAGCTGCCAGCGAGACCGCCGTTGTCGCCACCACACCCCACTTTGAAACGGAAAGCATTCTTCCTCCCCTCATACAAATGGATTCTTGAGTGCGTTTCAGAATTGCCATTGTGTGATGTAGCGTCAATTACCAAACACATCAAGAATGCCTGGTTCATCCATTCGGCTGTCTCTCGCCGCCTCGCCAGGACGATGGCCTCGTTCGGCCGCTCCTCACCCGGCGGCAGCGGTGAAAGGCGCTGTGCTGCGGGCATGAGGCTTGGCTGCTGGGGCTCAGGAAGTCGGGCCTGCGGGCGGGTCGCCGGCGATCGCGGCGCGGTAGAGGGCCTGGGTTGCGGCACCGAAGTAGGAGCTGTAGGAGACTTGGGGGGTGTTGCCGCCGGTGTGGTAGCCGCCGATGACCCCGATCACCGCCCAGCCGCCCGGCCACGGCACCAGCATCGGCCCGCCGCTGGTCCCGCCCACGAAGGCGTCGCAGGCGATGCGCGGGAAAGCGCCAGTGTCGGCCGGGTCATCGCTGGCCCACTTGGTGGTCCAGCTCCAGCACTCCAGCGGCTTCTGCGCCCTCCCCGGATACCCGATCATCCGCACCGGGGCGTGGTAGTACCCCGTCCCGGTGAGCAGCCGCACCCCACCGACCGCGTCCTGGAGCCGCGTCCCGTCCTGGTTGGGCTCGGTGACCGCGAAGGCGAAGTCGTACTCGGCTCCGGCGTGCTCGCCCCGGTCGTAGTACTGCTGCGGGACGTAGACGCCGTTGTTCCTGATCGGGAAGATGCCGAAGGGCTTGAGGCCGTCGTGGTACTGCGGCACGAAGCCCAGGTTGCGCTTGGGGGAAGTGCCGGAGTAGCCCTTCAGGCAGTGCCCGGCGCTGAGCACCAGGTCGTGGCCGGGGCTGCGCACCACAGAGCCGCTGCAGGTGCGTCCGGTGCCGGTGGCGTCGGTCCAGAAGAAGGTGCCGGCCTGGGGGATCCCGTCGAAGCTCATACTGGGCGGGATGTACTCGCCCGGCCGAGGCCCGTCCACCGTGGGGGAGGCGGCTGGGGTCGTCAGCCCGGTCTCGGAGCCCTTGCCGGTGTCGCCGGGCAGTGCGCCCGCCATCCGGGCCTGGGTCCAGTAGGCGTTGAGCCGGACGGCGACCGGACTCGGCCCGGCCGGGCCGTCGGCGGAGGCTGCCGGGGCGAGCCCGGCGGAGAGCAGCAGGGCTGCCGTGAACGCTGCGGCGTGTCGGATGAGCCTGGTCCTACGCACCATCAGTTCCCCTCTGGCCGGACACAAGTGACGACTCACCATACGAGTGTGCGGTTGCGAGCAGAAGTGCCCGGCATGGCGCGGCTGCATCGGCCGGCCGCCTCCCGAGCGCGCTGCCGACGCGCACGGCTCGACGCGTCTTTCGCCGACAGTGGCCAAGGACCCTTGATGAGTGGTAGTCGTGGCGGCGGCGCTGTGCAGCGCGGGGTGCGTCAGACAGCGGGAGGGGCCGCACCCGCGGTGCAGCCCCTCAATTGCTGCCTGTGGCGTTTCGGCTTGCTCGCGCAAGCCCGATTCAGCGCGCGGCGGGTTCGTGCCCGGGCCGAGCACACCTTCGCGCGCATAGCGCTGGAAGCCCTCGGCGACTGTCGACTCACGGTGCTTCTCGAAGTCGCGTTCTTCGGCAGGCCAGTTGCAGCCGATGAGATTGGCTGCGGTTGTCAGGACCTCGCCCGAGGGAGCCCAAAACGGGTAGTGGTCGAGGCCCGGGCAGGGCGGTCATGAGGCCGGCGGGCGGCGGGCCGGTTCGGCGTCCGTGTCACGCTTGCTCCCGGAGCCTTCGGCTCTGGTGCGGATCGCCTTGATATCCCCGACGACGTTGGAGGTCGGCCGGGATTAAGAGTGACCCAGGGCGGTGAGGAGGGCAGCGGCGCGTGCCGCGTAGCCCCTGAAGCCGCCCGAGGGCAGAGAGGGAGAAGCCCGAAGCCCGGCCACACGAAGTAGGTTGACAAGCATCACACGCGAGCAAAAGACGCAAAACGGACAAGTCGGCATCTTCTTCGCGTTACTCTCGTCCCCGCCCCTGTAAGGTCACCGGTGTTCGGGGACCAGGACGCTCGTCAGGCTGCCCGCCGGTGAATCAGCCCGGGGCTCCTGCGCCGTGTCCCGTTCTGCGCTCTGCCGCGCCGGTCTCGCGGGGGTGGCGTCCACGTCCTGGGAGAAGACAGCGGCCGAAGCCCGTCGGCACTCGCAGGGCGTCGAACGCGCAAAACCGATCGCGGGCGGGCTGCCGATGTGATCGCAGACATGGAGCGGGACGGAATTTTCATGCTCGGAACGCATATATCGCGCCGTGCGCGGCGAGGCCTGGCCACGGCCCTGGTTGTCGGGACAACGCTGGCTGCGCTCGCGACGGCCGCCCCGGCCGAGGCGAGCACCGCCGGCGCAACGGTCGGCGGCGCGCAGGTCACGTGCACTTCGCGGCTGCCGGGGCTGGCGGGCCGACTGTCGAAGGACATCGCCGGCGCACTCCACGGGCGCCAGGGCGCCTCCGCGCTCGCGCTCTACGACCGGACCACGGCAACCTCCTGCACGTACAAAGCCGACGCGACATTCGATTCGGCAAGTGTGGTCAAAGCCACGGTGCTCGGAGCCCTCTTGCGGCTGGCCATGGAGGAGCACCGCAGCCTCACGCCGCACGAGGTGGACCTGACCACCGCCATGATCACCAAGTCGGACAACGACGCGACGTCCGCTCTGTGGCGACAGATCGGCCCCAAGGGTATCCAGCACTTCCTGACCCTGGCGGGAATGCGGGACACCGTAGCGGGGCCGAAGGGTTATTGGGGGCGCACCCAGATCACCGCCAGTGACGAGCTCAAACTGCTGCGCCTGCTCACCTCGGACAACTCGGTCCTCGACCGGAACGCACGCACCTACGCCCTCGGCCTGATGAATCGAGTCGTCCCCGACCAGCGGTGGGGGGTGTCGGCCGGGGCACCCGGCTCGGCGACGGTCCATCTGAAGAACGGCTGGCTGCCGCGTGCGACCAAGGGCTGGCGGGTACACAGCATCGGCGCGTTCACCGGCGGAGGTCACGAGTACGCGATCGTCGTGCTCTCCCACGGCAACCGGTCGATGAACGACGGCATCGCCACCATCGAAGGCGCTGCCCGCATCATCAACCGCGACTTGACCCTGCCGAAGGTCCCGACGGCCTCCTAGGCTCCGGAGCGGCAAGCGGACAGGGCGCTGCTCGCATCTGCTCGCCGGGGTAGTACGCGGCCACCCGACAGGTTCTCTGTGACCGCCGCCACGACTCGATCCTGGATGAGAGGGGATCATCGAAGCGGCGCTGCGCCGGCGCGACCGGGTCGATCAATGCGAGCGCACGGTCGAGGTGCCGGCGCCAACCACGCACGAGCCCGTCAGGTGCGGCGCAGCACCCGTCCCGCGCCGGCTGCGACCGTGGTCGCGAGGAGCCAGCCCGTGCCGATCAATACGACGGCCGCCCACTGCAGGGCGCCGTCCGAGGCGTAGGAGCGTTCCTGGCCCAGGTCCACGAGGGGCAGCAGCAGGTCGAGGGTGTAGATGGCCGCCTGGAAATGCGGTGCCTTGCCGTCCCCCACCACCGTCGGGGGCCATGCAGTGAACAGTGCCGTCCCCAGGGTCAGGAAACCCAGCAGGAGCACCACTGCACGCATGGGGCGGTAGCCGTAGCCGACCGTCGCGTCCTGGAGGAGACTCCACAGTCGGGCCGGCGGCGTCAGCGTGGGGCGCATGCTGCGGTGCTTTGCGACGAGTACGGTGCGGGCCTCGGCGTCCTGGCCCTGGCGTTGGCAAGTGGCGGCGAGCTGTTCGTAGGGCTGGGGGACGAAGCCGGCAGGGTCGCGGCCGAGCCAGGGCAGACGGGTGCGGGCCGGAAGGGCAGGCTGGACGCTGTCGTAGACGGCTCCGTCGAGGACAAGTCCGGCGGGCCAGGCGGCGGGATCGTCGCGCAGCATCCCGAATCTGCTCTGCCGCAGATCGATGATGCCGGCCGATGCCTCACGGGTGTGCAGCGACAGCGTGGCCGCGGACGATCCGCGGCAGGACAGCGCCGTACCGCCGGCGGGTACGTCGAGTTGCCTTCCCATCCCTTGCTCGGCGGCCGGTTGGCCGGAGCAGCTCTTCGTTACCCCTGACTGCGGCGGTCATGCCTCGCGGGGCGCAGGAATATCGACCCGAGTCAGCGGACAACAGCCACTACGTACCCCTTCGCCAGTCTCCGGACAGACCTGCACTCCGCAACTCGACAACGCTGGGAACAACATGACTAAGCCTTCTCGCTCCCGTGTCCTCCCCGAACGAGACACATCAGCCATGGACGAGCCCATCCCTTCGGCCAGAGCCGCGTGGTCTTCCGTTCGTGAACAGGCCACTGGGATGACACACCACGAGGCCAAAGCCGCGCTCCGAGCCATACAGCACTCTCTGGAAGAGGGCTCCGCAGCAGACGAGCAGCGTGAGCGGAGGGAATCCGAGGAAGAGGAATGGCAGCGCATCGTGGAAACCCTGGCGGACCACGACGGGCCCTACGACCCTGCGAGTGACCCGTTCGTTCAAGGCGAGCTGGCAGGCCAACAGGACCGGGAGGCTGCCGACCGGATTTCGTGAACCGCACGAGGCTCTTCCTCGCCGCCGGGCTGCCGTCTGTTCCCGGGCGAGCGCCGCCGCCACAGCATCATCGATCGGACCTCGTGGCGCAGTTCGGGGTGCGCCATCGCGGTGATGGGCGGCTGTCGGCGCAGTACCGGGCGCGGCAGGCCGTCGGCGGGACCGCGGACATGGGGCACGATGAGGTGCTCGCATGCGCCCGCAGGTGCACGGACAAGGTGACCAGCTTCACCGCCAGTGCGGTCTCCAGCGGGAGTTGGGCTCCGGACCGCCAAGTACGACGTCAGGATCCTCACGTACGACAAGGCGAACAACGGTAGGCATTCTGCCGGTGCACCACCGGAATTGAGCCGTGGCCAATGCGTGCTCTTCCGAGTGCCTCCTCTTCTGTTCACACTGCTCTGCAGGGACGGCGGAGGGGGACTCGGTTGGCTGCTCGGCGGGGACGTCGCTCCGCGGCGCGGAGGCGGCGCGAGGCGTTACGGAAGGCGGCGCTCGTAGGCGGTGGGCTGCTGGTGGTACTGCTGGTGGTGTTCTGGTCGGCGATCTGGCCGTACGTTGTCGCGGCCGTCGTCGTCGGCAGTCTGGGTTCCCTGGCATGGTGGCTGTGGCGTACGGACCGGCTGCTGCGGAGCCGCGACCGGAACTGGCGGCAGGACGATGCGGTACAGGCAGGTCACCGCACGCTCGCCGAGGTGGACGTGATGTCAGGAACCGAGTTCGAAGAGCTGGTCGCCGGTCTGTGCCGCAGGGACGGCTGCACCGAAGTCCGGCGGGTCGGCGGCTCCGGCGACAACGGTGCTGATGTCAGGGGCCGCTTACCGGACGGGCGGACCATCGTCGTGCAGTGCAAGCGATACGCGCCGAGCAACGCGATCGCCAGCCGCGAGCTCCGGGACCTTCTGGGCGCCAAGGTGCACTTCAAGGCGGACGTGGCTGTCTTCGTGACGACCACGCGCTTCAGCCGCCCCTCGGAGGCGTTCGCCGCGGAGCACGACATCTTGGCCGTGCATCGCGATCACCTCGGCCTCTGGAACAACGGCGCTTCCCTGTCATCGCTGCTCAGCGTCAACGGTGGTGGCCAGGGGGACTCCAGCCACCGGACGAGGTGGAAGCGGACCTACGGGAAATGAGCGAGCCCGCATGCAGCTGCAGCCGAATCCGTCTTCGCTGACCCCACAACCGGGTTGGATGCGTACGACACTTGGGAGACGGGCGGCCCGCGGTGCTCATGGACTCCGTCACCGATGGGGCCGAACTAGGCACTGTCCGATGGGTCGGGACCGCGGCGACCCCACCGGCTGGTGCTTGGCCAATAGCCCGGGTTCTACGGCGGCGCGGGGCGCGTCCGTCGCCGGGGGAGGGGCGGCCCCCGTCCTCCGCGGCACCATCGCCGCCGCCGCAGTCCACCTGTGGCTCACACCATGATCCGCCGTACAGGGCTTAGTCACCCTTACGGGTGGTAAAGCGCATAGACGCGCAAATGGTGGGGAGTGTGACCACGTTCAGATCGATCACCACCACTCGGGGGCCCCACCCGCATGCGTCAACTCGTCACTGCCTCAGCCGCGTTCGCCACTGTCCTCGCCGCCGCTCTTGTGCCGGCTGCCCAGGCTGCGCCGGACGCGCAGGCCGTACCGCCGGGACAGGTGTACTTCTGGCCTGAGCCCAACCAGATGGGTTCGGGAGGAGCCTGGGCCTATACCCCGCCCGGCTACCGCGAGGCCGACCCCCGGGTAACGCGGCACGCCTACTCCTTCGACTCCCATGCCTCCGTCAGCGTTTACGCGATCAGCTACCAACCAGGAGGCAGTTGCCTCTACCGGGAGATCCGCCCGGACGACTATGACAACAACTGGACCGCCTGGGCGACGAAGTTCGACGGCGTGAGTGACACCACGATGGGGTGCGAGCAGGGCTGATCCGCAGATGAACTTTCGTACGACGGTCGCCGGGCTGCTGACTGCCTCCCTGCTCCTGACCGGCTGCCTTCTGACGGGCTGCACGGCCCCGGCGCCCCGCCCCGTTCCGGACGAGGTGATCAAGACCGCCACCCAGCTACTCACGGACGCTTGCCTCACCCGCCAGGGCCTCACCCCGCCCCGCCCCGGACAGAGCCCGCCGCCGGCCCCCGAGCAACAGCGGGTCACCGCCGCGCTTTTCGGCGGGGGCCGGGCAGAGCTGTCCATTGCACTGCCCACCGGCTACGTCGTACGCGCACACACCGATGGCTGCCTGGCCGCAGCTCAGCGACGGCTCTACGGCGATCAGCGCGCCTGGTTCAAGGCATCGGTGATCGTCAACAACCTCAAGCCCGAAGCGGCCCAGACACAGCGCAGCCTCGCCGAGGTCCGCGCCCGGCACCGCGTCGAGATCGCCGACTGGCGGCGGCTGCGCGCACACGCCTTCACCGGAGCCACAGCCCTGCTCGACAACCACCCACCCAAGGGAGACCCGTCATCATGAAACGCTTCACCGTTGTCCTCGCAGCCACCTTGATGTCCGCCGGCGCCGTTCTGGGCACCTCGGCCACCGCTCAGGCAGCGCCCTGCCGCAGTGGCTACTTCTGCGTCTGGACGGACGCGAACTTCGAGGGCCTGAAGATTGAGCACGGCGGCGACGACCACTGGTGGGAGGGCGACATGTTCAAGCACGACTCCTCGTGGGCGAACCACGGCATCTCCGGGCCGAACGTCCCCGACCACGTCAAGGTGTACGAGGGCCGCGAGCTGCTGGGACGTGTAACCCTCTGCCTGGCTCCCGGGCAGGAGGTCGGATACGACTCGGGCGCGAACGACCAGGGCGGCTCGCACACTTGGTCCGTCAGCTGCTGAAGCCCATCCGGTGGATCACGCCGCGGCTGCGGCGACCGACAACAACGCCGCAGATGCAGGCGTTGGGCGCTGCGGCCCGCGGCATGATCCACCTGACAAAGCCCTACTGGAACTTGTCCGGCCGATCATGTGACTGCTTCGCTCGGGTGTGTCACCGGCCGCGGAATGGCGGTGATCGGTAGGCTCGGAGAGGTGGCTGAACTTTCCGTAGATGTACGCAAGCTGCTCACCGGCCGAAACATGGCCCACGTCGCGACGTTGATGCCTGACGGCGCGCCCCACGTCTCGCCGGTGTGGATCGCCGTCGAGGGCGATCGCCTGGCGATCTTCTCCGCGCAGGAGAATGTCAAGCTCAGAAACCTGCGTCGGGACGGCCGGGTGGGAATTTCGGTATGCGACGAACACAACCCGTACCGCAGCGCGGTGATTCGCGGCAGGGTGGCCGCAGAGATTGAGGGCGAGGAGGCGATCGCGATCATGGACCGGATGAGTAATCGCTACGTCGGCAGCGACTTCCCTGTGCGTAGAGCGATCGTGTCACTCATCGAGCCCGAGCGCGTGGTCTTCCAGGACCTCCCCTTCGAACATCCACCACAGCACTGAAACCGGTCCAACACTGGGCCCTCGTACGGAGGACTCCCGCTGACCCGGTCGTCGGCCGAACACATCGCGCGTCGGGTGCCCTTGGCGTCATCCACCCGGACGAGCTGTGGGAGGGGTTCGAGCCGCTGCTGCCGAAGCGCGACCGGCTTTCGGCCCTTGGACCGGCCAGGGCATCGGACCGCCGGAGTGCCACGCCGTCGCAGTCGCCCGTGACGCCGCCCGTGAGAAGATCCCTTCGCGCTGCCGTGTGTGCTGGTTCCGACGTGGAAGGGTGACGATGTACGCGATATCCCTGGGCGACGACGGAGCCGAGCTGCGCCCGCTCGAACCGTGGCAGGCCGAGGAGTTCCTGACCCACGTGGACCGAGGTCGGGAGTTCATCGGGCAGCACAACGCGCTACCCGACGTCGTAACGGACGTGGAGTCGAGCCGGGCGTTCCTCCAGGCGTACGCGGAGAAGGCCGCAGCCGACGCCGGGCGGCTCTACGGCATCTGGACGGACGGCAGGCTGGTCGGCGCGGTCCTCTTCCGGAGGATGGACGTCGAGCAGGGCACCGCCGAGGCGGGCTGCTGGCTGGAGCCGTCGGCGGTGGGCAAGGGGCTGGTGACCCGGGCCGTGCGCGTGATCATCGATTGGGCCGTCGAGGAGCGGGGCATCCACCGCGTGGAGTGGTGGGTCTCGGCGGCGAACGAGGCCAGCATCGCCGTGGCGGGGCGGCTCGGGATGACGAAAGACGGCGTGCTGCGGGAGAGCTACCTGTACCGGGGGAAGCGGCACGACGAGGAGGTCTGGTCGGTGCTTGCACCGGAGTGGCGGGCGGGCAAGCGGGCGTCCTGAGCTCCTGACGCAATGTGGGGCGCAGGGGCGTCAAGCTCCTCGAGCGTCGCGAACACCGCCTCATAGGCAACTACTCGTGCCAGTGGGACGAGATCATCTCTGTTCGCTCCAGCGGCAAGAAGCCGCTCGGGGACGGCAGTTGATCGCCCACCAGGTCTCCCTTCGCCACAAGCAGGGGATGCGGCCTCGGGCCGGCAGGGCAGAGGTCAGCGGATGATCGGGGACACAGGAGGGGGAGTGCTGCGAAGGACATGTACGGCTGACTGCGCTGCCTGCTCCACGGCGGAGATGCCCTGGGACATGCTCCGGCTGCCGTGAGAGAGGATCACGAGGTAGAACGTGCTCCCGTGTGCCTTGACCCGCCCCATGCTGTTGATTGCCCAGCGTTGGGAGTGGGGGCGCAACAGCCAGCCGTTCTTGAGTTGCCAACGGCTGCCTGCCGCGGACACCCCCCAGTCCTGGTCGGCGTCGATCTCGCCCATGAGGGACTGGATCAGGTCGCGTGAGGCTCGATTCAGCGGTGAATGGTCGTCAAACACGGCGGACAGCAGGGCCAGCTGGTCTGCCGCGGTGGTCTGGGTGAGGCCCCACTGGGGGCCTGGCCCCGCTTGGGTGGAGGTCAATCCCAGGGTCCTGTTGGCCTCAGTGAGTCCTTGGCCGCCGTCGATACGCCGCCACAGGGCGTTGGCAGAGGCGTTGTCGCTGCTCTGGATCATCGAAGCGGCGGTCGATGCCTCCCACCGGGTGAGCGGCCGTCTCTCGTGCTGGGCACGCAGCAGCAGGGTCGCCAGAATATCCACCTTCACCACGCTCGCGGTGACGTGCCCTTGTGAGCCGTACACCGCCCGCCGACCGTTCCTGGGCTCCAGAACAGCGACCGATACCTGAGTGTCGCTCCGCGTTCGGACCGGTTCGAGAGAGCGGGCGAGCACACTGTTCACATCCGTCGGGGCCGGCGCCCGTGTGTCGGGGCTGCTTGGCGGCGCTTTGGCCGGCTTTCCGTTCCCCGACGTCACCGGCGTCTGGTGCTGCGCCGTGGGGCGTCCACCCCGGTCACCGGCTACGTTCTCACCGGCAGCGAAGCAGCCGGTGAGCAGTATGCCCGCAGCTGAGCATGCCAGCGACCGCCGTATCCGCCCCCGGCCCGCGCAGGCCTCGCCGTGTCTGCCCGGGGCGGGCGGGACAGACTCCTGTTTTATCCCCTGGTAGGAACAGGCAGCACCAATCGGATTCATTGGGAACCTCAATCGCACAAGCGGGCGGCAACCAAATCGGAATACTGCCCATAGTCTTTTCCGGGGTGCGGCGCGCTGCATCCCGGCGCGGTCTCTCCCAAAGGCGCAAACCGCTCACCGCAGACCTCCACCTGACGACCTTCGGGACGAAACGAAGGCCCATCTCTGCCCGGCCCTCTGCACATGCCCCGCGCCGCCATGTCGTGCAAGGTGAGGGCTGTTCTGCAGGTGGACCAGCCGCTTGGAACTTGCCGCACGTGCTGCCGGTCTCTGCGCAGGCACGCTCGCGCTGAGTTCTCAGGTCACGGGCGGGCGTGTGCCATCGCGGCTGAGCACGGAGGGCAGGACTCGGGCGATGAGCAGCGCGACGTCGTCGTGGTCGCCGGGGTGGCGCAGGGTGTTCAGGAGCAGCTCGCAGGTTGCGTCCAAGGAGCGATGGGGGTCGTCCAGGAGGGCGAGCAGCGTGTCCAGGCATGCGTCGATGGGCTGGTCGCGCCTCTCGACCAGCCCATCGGTGTACAGGACGAGCTGATCGCCCGGATGCAGGGCCAGTGTGGTGGTGCGGAAGTCGACGTCGCCGACGCCCAGCGGGGTTCCGGTGGGCAGCTTGAGCAGTTCGTGCTTTCCGTCAAGGCGGAGGAGAGCTGGGGGCAGGTGGCCGGCGAGGGAGATGCGGCACTGCGCGCTGTGCGGGTCGTAGACGGCGTAGACGCAAGTGGCGATCGTGTCCTGCTCCAGGTCCTCGGTGATGTGGTCGAGTTGCTGGAGGACCTGGGCGGGGTCGAGGTCGAGGCCGGCCAGGGTGCGGGTGGCGGTGCGGAGCTGGCCCATGCTGGCGGCGGCGCTGACGCCGCTGCCCATGACATCACCGACAACGAGGGCGGTCTTGTCGCCACCGAGCGCAATGACGTCGAACCAGTCGCCGCCGATCTCGCTGGCCGCCAGGGCCGGCTGATACCGGGAGGCGACAGCCAGCCCCGGCCGCTGCGGTGGCGAGCGTGGTAGCAGGCTGCGCTGGAGGGTGAGCACGGTGCGGCGTTGTTCCTGGACGGCACGGTGCCGCTCGGTGACGTCCACGCTGGAGGTCACCACCCCCAGCACCTTCCCGTTGGGCGCTTCGAGCCGGTGGAAAGAGATCGACCAAGCATGCTCGTTGTCCGGGTCGGCTGGGGTGCGACCGACTGTGTACTGGTCCACGACCGGGGTGCCAGTAGCCAGAACCGCGCGCATCGTCGCTTCGAAGGACTCGTCCAAGAAGGGAAGCACCTCATGGACGTGCCGGCCCATATGCTCGGCGGCAGGCACGCCGTTCATCCGCTCCTCCGCCGGGTTGACCGAGACGTACCGAAGGTCAGTGTCCAGTACACCCAGTCCGATCGGCGACTGGGACACCAGTCGGGCGGACAACGCCAGGTCCCGTTCGACCTGCCGTAGCGTTGCCTGATCCGCGGCCAGACCCAGGGCGTAATAGTCCCCCTGGTCGTCCAGCAGCCGCATGTTGCGGAACTCCACCAGCCGCCTGCTGCCGTCCTTGTGCCGGACGGGGAAGACTCCGGCCCAGCTGCCACCACCCTCCATGACCTGTGCGAACAGCTCCAGCACCGCCTCCAGGTGCTCATCGTCGATCAGCAGGCGGCCCGCGAACTCGCCGAGGGCCTCCGCGGCGCTGTAACCGAACAGGTCCTCCGCCTGCGGGCTCCAGAGATCGATCCTGCCCTCGGCGTCAAGGAGAACGGCCGCCACGCTCAGCACATCGAGGAGGCCACCAGACGCGGTCGGAGCGACGCCCGCCGTGTCGGGACCGCTCCGCAGGGACTCGGCTGCACACATCCCAGGCTCTCCTCACTGCACACGCCGCCACCCAGCGGTGTCAGGGCGCTGCCCGAGCCCGCGGCTCGGCTTGCGTGGCCCTGCCTCCCCCCATCGTCTCCGCTAGGGGCTGGTCCCGCAGCTATGGCAGTCGCGAGCCAGCCGGCGACTCGGCTGCCCGAGAGGGCCCCGCGTAGCGGCCTCCGGCCGCCGCAGGGTGCTGCGGCCGTCTTGAAGCATCGTCGCTGCTCCGGCATGGAGTGCTCACCCACTCAGCTGTGACAAGCTCCTCGAGCGTTGCCGCGGTCTCGCAGACCGTCTCGGTCTCCTGGAGGTGCCGCGCCGCCGGGGAGTGTCCGCGGCCGACTGCGTGGCCCTGGAGGATGCCGCCCCGGGTGCCGCCGCCGCACACCCGGCCGGGATGCGCTGCATCGCGATCCTGTACGTCGCCGTCAGGCCGAGACGCCCCGGCGCTCGCCACAGCGGCCTGCAGCTGGCGTCGGCCAGGACGAGTCACGGCCCAGGCTGCGTGGCCGGCTGGCGGACTCGGCTCCGGGTTCCTGACCGCCCGAGGGGGGCCGAGCTGCCTGTCGGCCACCCATGACGTGGACCTCAGTGGCCCTGAGCAAGGCGAGGCCGACCACGGTTTCTCGGACTCCGCGATGCCTTCGGGTTCCCGGTTGTCCTGCACGGCGACGTCCCGGCCTTCATGGCCTTGCAGCCGAGCCGGGTCACGCCGCGGCTCGGGAGCGGGCCTCGCCCTCCTCCCTCCCGTCCGTGTCATGGTGAATGGGAGTCCCCGAACCGGTCAGCGGAACCCCCGTCCCGCCCCGGCGCGCCGCGACGATCTCCGACGCGATGGACAGGGCGGTCTCCTCAGGGGTGCGGGCGCCGAGGTCGAGGCCGATCGGGGAGCGCAGGCGGGCCAACTCACGGTCGGTGACGCCTACTTCGCGCAGGCGTCGGTTGCGGTCCTCGTGGGTGCGGCGCGAGCCCATCGCGCCGACGAACGCGACCGGCAGCCGCAGGGCCGTCTCCAGCAGAGGAACGTCGAATTTGGCGTCATGGGTGAGCACGCACAGGACGGTTCGTTCGTCGGTCGCGGTGCGCCGGAGGTAGCGGTGCGGCCAGTCGACCACGACGTCGTCGGCCGCGGGGAACCGGACGCGGGTGGCGAAGACCGGCCGGGCGTCGCACACGGTCACGTGGTAGCCGAGGAACTTGCCCGCCCGTACGAGCGCCGTCGCGAAGTCCACGGCGCCGAAGACGATCATCCGGGGCGGCGGCACCCTGGACTCCACGAACAGCGTCACGCCGCCCGGGCAGCGCGACCCGTCCTCCGCGATCTCGACGGTGCCGGTGCGGCCGGTGTCCAGCATCGCGCGGGCTTCCGCCGCCGCCGTCCGATCCAGTTCCGGATGTCCGTCGAGGCTGCCCTCGTACGATCCGTCGGGGTGGACGAGCAGCGCTCTGCCGAGCAGTTCGCCCGGGCCCCGAGCCACCCGGGCGAGTGCCGCTGCCTCTCCTCGGTCCGCGGCCGCCACCCCTGCCTGGAACACCGGCGCGTCCGCGCGCACCGCCGTGACCAGGACTTCGATGACGCCGCCGCAGGTGAGTCCCACCGCGAAGGCGTCCTCGTCGCTGTATCCGAACCGTTCGCGCACCGTCCGGCCGTCCTGGAGCGCCTGGACGCAGAGGTCGTACACCGCCCCTTCCACGCAACCGCCGGAGACGGAACCGATGGCGGTGCCGTGACTGTCGACGGCCAGGGCGGCGCCGGGACCGCGCGGCGCACTGCCGCGGGCGGCCACGACGGTGGCGACGGCGAAGTCCCGGCCCTGATCGAACCAGCGGTCAACTCCTCGGCGATGTCAAGCACTCCGGGCTCCCTCCGCCGCCCGACGCCGGGCTTCCTCCGCCGCCCGCAGGACGCGGTCCGGACGGATCGGCAGGTCCCGGTGACGTACGCCGGTCGCGTGCCACACCGCGTTGGCTATCGCGGCGGCGACGCCCACGACGCCGATCTCGCCGATGCCCTTGATCCCGACCGGGTCGTCCGGGGCGGGGTCGTCCACCCAGTCCGCCTCGATGAGCGGCACGTCGGCGTGCGCGGCGAAGTGATAGCCGGCGAGGTCGGCGCCGACGTGGCCGCCGGAGGCCTGGTCCCTGATTGCCTCCTCGTGGAGGGCCATGGACAGTCCCCAGGTCATTCCGCCGATGAACTGGCTGCGGGCGGTGAGCGGGTTGACGATGGTGCCCGCGGCGTAGATGCCGAGCAGCCGTCGCACGCGCACCTCACCGGTGGTGACATCCACCGCGGTCTCGGCGAAGTGTGCTCCGAAGGAGTGCCGTTCCTTCTGCGCGAGGGCGCCGATGGCCTCGGCTGTGTTCGACCGGGCGGTGATCCCCTCCGGCGGAATGCCGCCTCCCACGGCCAGTCGCTCCCGCAGTTCGTCCGCCGCGACCGTCACCGCCCACGCCCAGGAGCGGGTGCCCATCGAGCCGCCGGCGAACATCGCCGGGCCCAGGTCGCTGTCCGCGATGCGCACACGGATGCGGTCCGGATCCACCTCCAGCGCGTCCGCGGCGACCAAGGCCATTGCGGTCCGTGCCCCGGTCCCGATGTCCGCCGCGTTGATCCGCACGGTGAAGGTTCCGTCCGACTCCGCGGTCACGGCCGCTGTGGACGGGCCGACTCCCGAGGGGTAGGTGGCCGCCGCCGTCCCGGTCCCGAGCAGCCAGCGCCCCTCACGGCGCAGCCCGGGACGTGGGTCCCGGTCCGCCCAGCCGAACCTGCGAGCGCCCTCCTCGAAGCAGGCGAGCACATTGCGGCTGCTGAACGGCAGCCCGGACACGGGACCCGTCTCGGGTTCGTTGCGTGCGCGCAGTGCGATCGGGTCCATGCCGCACTTCTCGGCCAGTTCGTCGAGGGCGGATTCGAGGGCGAAGGATCCCGGTGCCTCGCCCGGTGCGCGCATCCAGGCCGGGGTGGGCACGTCGAGCCGTACGAGCCGGTGAAGGGTGTGATGCGCGTCGGCGTCGTACATTACGCGGCCCATCGCGGCGCTCGTCTCGACGAATTCATGCACGGTCGACGTAAGACTCTGCGCCTGGTGATCGAGCGCGCGCAGCCGGCCGTCGGCGTCGGCGCCGAGCCTGATCCGCTGCGCCGTGGGGCTGCGGAAACCGACGAGGGAGAACATTTGACGGCGGGTCAGTACGACGCGGACCGGGCGATGGAGGACGGTCGTGGCCATCACGGCGGCCACTTGGTGCGGGCTCAGGCCCTTCGATCCGAAGCCGCCGCCGACGTGTTCGGACCGCACCCGTACGGAGGCCGGATCGAGGGAGAAGAGCTGCGCGAGTTCGCTCGCCACCCAGGTGCTGCCCTGGTTGGAGTCGATGACGTCGAGTCGGCCGCCGTCCCAGCGAGCCGTCGCCGCATGCGGCTCCATCGCGTTGTGGTGCTCCTCCGGTGTGGTGTACTCCTCGTCCACGACGACGGCGGAGGCGTCGAGTTGGGCCTCTACGTCCCCCTTCTCCGTCTCGGCCTGGACCATCGGGTTGTTCTCCGGGGTGTACGCCCCGGAACGTCCGGCGAAGAACGCGACGTCGTGCGGCTCCTCGTCGTATCGGACCACCAGCGCCTCGGCGGCCTCCCTGGCCTGCTCGGGTGTCTCGGCCACGACCAACGCCACCGGCCAGCCCACGAAGGGCACCCGGTCGTGCTGGAAGATCCCGAGGACCGGGTTCGGCCGCCCCAGCATGCCTACGTAGCCGGTTTCGACCCGCGGCGCGTTCTGGTGGTGCAGCACGGTGAGGACGCCGGGCATGGCCAGGACGGGGGCGTCCGTCACGGAGCGGATACGGCCACGGGCCACGGTCGACAACACCAGCCAGCCATGGGCGAGTTCGGCGAAGGGTATCTCTCCGGCGTAGCGGGCCGCCCCGGTAACTTTGTCGCGGCCCTCCACCCGGGCGTGGGCTGAGCCGACGGCTCCCGTCGCGGCGGCGATTTTGGTCGTCGTGGTCGGCGTCGGCGTCGTCGTCATCGGGTCGCCTCCTCGGTGAGTTCGGTCAGCACGGCCACGACGAGGTTGCGTATCAGCGTCACCTTGTATCCGTTCTCGGGAAGCGCCTCGGCGGCCGCCAGTTCGGCATCCGCCGCGGCGGCGAACGCGTCCGCGCTCGCCGGGCCGCCGATCAGCACCCGCTCGGCCGCACGGGCCCGCCACGGCCGGGACGCGACCGCCCCGAACGCGAGGCGTACTTCGCGTACGACATCGTCCCGGACGTCGATCGCGGCGGCGATCGAGCCGATCGCGAACGCGTACGAGGCGCGCTCGCGCACCTTCCGGTACCGAGAGTGGGCGGCGACCGGGGCAGGCGGCAGCGTGACGCCGGTGATCAGCGCGCCGGGCGGAAGGGCGGTCTCGATGTGCGGGGTGTCGCTCACGGGCAGATAGAACTGGGCGATCGGCAACTCGCCCGGCCCGTCCACCGCTTCGTACGAGATGACGGCGTCGAAGGCGGCGAGCGCGACCGCCATGTCCGAGGGATGGGTGGCGACGCAGTGCTCGGAGGCACCGAGGATCGCGTGATTGTGGTGCTCGCCCGTGAGGGCGGGGCAACCGCTGCCGGGGACACGCTTGTTGCACGGTTTGCTCAGGTCGGTGAAGTAGCCGCAGCGGGTCCGCTGGAGCAGATTCCCGCCGACCGTGGCCATGTTGCGCAGCTGTCCCGAGGCCCCGGCCAGGAGGGCCTGCGTCAACGCCGGGTAGCGACGTCGTACTTCGGGGTGGGCCGCGAGATCGCTGTTGGTGACGATCGCGCCGATGCGCAGCCCACCGTCGTGAGTGAACTCCACTCCGTCGAGAGGAAGTTCGGTCACGTCGATGAGCAGCGCGGGCCTTTCCACGCCGGCCTTCATCAGGTCGACGAGGTTGGTGCCGCCGCCGAGGAAGCGGGCGTCGGGGTCGGCGCCGAGCAGGGCGACCGCTCCGGAGATGTCGAAGGCGCGTTCGTAGCCGAATTCCCTCATGCCGCCGCCTCCTTGACCTCGGCCTCGGCCGCCTCTGCCGCCCGCGCGACCGCCTGCACGATCGACACATAGGCGCCACAGCGGCACAGGTTGCCGCTCATCCGCTCGCGGATCTCTTCGGCGGTGAGCGCAGGCACTGCCGCTTCGGGCCGGACATCGTCGGTCACGGCGCTCGGCCAGCCCGCCGCGTGTTCCTCGATCACGGCGATGGCCGAACAGATCTGCCCCGGTGTGCAGTAACCGCACTGATAGCCGTCGAGGTCGAGAAAGGCCTGCTGCACCGGATGCAGCCGCTCACCATCGGCCACGCCTTCGATGGTGGTGATCGCGCGCCCCTCGGCCGCGACCGCGAGCTGAAGGCAGGAAACGGCGCGGCGCCCATCGATCAGCACCGTACAGGCGCCGCATTGGCCCTGGTCACAGCCCTTCTTGGTGCCGGTCAGATCGAGATGCTCGCGCAGGGCGTCGAGCAGGGTGGTGCGATGGTCGACGGGCAGCGTGTACTTCTCGCCATTGATGTTCAGGGTGATGGCGCTGGACGTCGATGGGGCCATGATCAGCCTTCTTTCGCATTGCTGATGCGCGTCGAACGAGACGATCCCGGCAGAGAGTCCGGGAGGGAGAGGGCGATGCGGGTGAATGAACGAGTGACGGTGGGCACCGGTCGGCCGCACTGGCTGGATCTGCCGCTATGGTGGATCTAAACGGACAGCTGTCCGGTAGCCATCGAACTTAGCGGACAGCTGTCCGGTTAGCAAGGCCGGGCTTGGGTGTGATTCCGATAGGAGGACGAGTGCAGGAAGAGGAGAGCGCGACTCTGCGCTCGGACGCGCAACGGAATCGCGAGCGCATCCTGGAAGTCGCGCTGGCCGAGCTGACACGGGCTGCGGATGCCCCGCTGAGCGCGATCGCGAAGAAGGCGGGCGTCGGGCAGGGGACGTTCTACCGCAACTTCCCCAACCGTGAGGCCCTCGTCCTGGAGGTCTACCGCTACGAGATGCAGCAGGTCGCCGACACCGCTGCCCAGCTGCTTCAGACCCGCGCACCTGACCAGGCCCTGAGGGAGTGGATGGACCGCCTGGCCCAGTACGCCATGGCCAAGGCCGGCCTGGCCGACGCGCTGCGCAAGACCACCAGTAAGTACGGCAGCCTGGCCCAGCTGGGTCACGGCCCGGTGACCCAGGCGGTCACGCTCCTGCTGAACGCGAACGAGGAGGCCGGCACCATCCGCCCGGGGCTGACCCCCGACGACTTCGTGCTCGCCATTGCCGGGCTCTGGCAGATCGACCCGCACAGCGACTGGCAGCCGCGTGCGATGCGTCTGCTGGACCTCGTGATGGACGGGCTGCGGGCGGGGGCGACCAGAGCGGGCGGTCCTGCGAGGGATGAGTCTGAGGCGGAGGGGCCGGGCGAGGCGGAGGGGCCGGGCGACGGACGGACCTGAGGTGGGCGGACCCCGGCCGTCGTGCTTTTGGCGCGGGCAGAAACGTCGGAACGCGTGAGACAGGACCGTCCAGAGCCGTGTTGCTGAAGCGGCAAGAAGACTCGCTGTGCCCGCACCGTTCGCCACATGATCGGTATTGAAGCGCTGAACGGCGGGCCGGCACGGGCTCGGCGCGCATGGCAGATCGAGAGCCCCGGAGGATTCATGCCACAGCAAGCCACGGACGTCACTCACCGGTTGGTCTCCTCGCCCACGGGCCGGATCCACCTGGTCGAACAGGGCACCGGGCCGCTGGTGCTGCTCGTGCACGGCTTCCCGGAATCTTGGTACTCCTGGCGCCACCAGCTGCCTGAGCTGGCCGCAGCGGGGTACCGCGCGGTCGCCATCGATGTCCGCGGCTACGGCCGTTCCTCCAAGCCCGGCGACACAGACGCGTACCGGATGCTCAATCTGGTGGAGGACAACGCCGCAGTCGTGCACGCCCTGGGCGAACAGTCCGCAGTGATCGTCGGACACGACTGGGGGGCGACCATCGCCGCCAACTCCGCCCTGGCCAGACCGGACATCTTCCGCGCGGTAGGGCTGCTCAGTGTTCCGTACACCCCGCGCGGCGGACCGAGGCCCAGCGAGGTCTTCGCGCAGATGGGCGGGGACGAGGAGTTCTACGTGTCCTACTTCCAGGAGCCCGGTCGGGCCGAGGGCGAGATCGAGCCCGACGTCCGCGGCTGGCTCGCGGGCTTCTACGCCGCCCTGTCCGCCGACACCATGCCCGCCCCTGACGCACCCGGCCCGCACTTCGTCGGTCGGGGCGGGACGCTGCGCGACCGGTTCCCCGTCGGCCGGCGGCCTGCCTGGCTCAGCGAGAACGACCTTGATGTCTACGCCGGGGAGTTCGAGCGAACCGGCATGAGCGGCGCACTCAACCGCTACCGGAACATGGACCGGGACTGGGAAGACCTCGCCGACTTCGACGGCGCGCCCATCACTCAGCCGTCCCTGTTCATCGGCGGCAGTTCGGACGCCTCCACCACCTGGCTGGCCGACGCGATCAAGGCGTACCCCGTCACGCTGCCCGGCCTGGTCTCCTCCCACATCCTCGACGGCTGCGGCCACTGGATCCAGCAAGAGCGCCCCGCCGAGATCAACCGGCTCCTGACCGACTGGCTGACCTCTCTACCCGCCTGAAGCCTTCCTGTTCGACGGCGATCTTCTCCGCCTCTCCCGTGCTTACCACGCCCTGCTCAGATCCGGGCTGCCAGGCCGCACCAGCGGTGCGGCCTGGCAACCTTTGGCCTTGCGCGGGGTCACCAGGTGTGCGCGACGTCCACGATCAGCTGGTCGCCGGACTGGAGCACCCGGAACGGCAGCTTGGCGCGAACGCCCAGGCCGACCTGGGTCTGCCCCTCGAAGCTCGCCCCGAACTTGGTGTCCTTGAACGTCTTGTATCCGGAGATGTTCACACCCGGCAGCGGCTGCCCGGCCTTCCCGGCGTACGTCTGCCTACCGGTCGCCGGGTCGTAGCTCGGCGCGGAAACATAGACCTGCAGGATGGCGCCGCCGTTGACCGGTATCTGCTCACCAGAGCCGTCCTGGTGGAACTTGTCGACGTAACCGACGTGGTAGCCGAGTTTGCCTGTCGCGCCACTGATGTCGAAGACCATGCGGTCGTAGCATGTGTTCTGGCTGGTCTTGATGTTCTTCAGCGGCCTGGAGTCCGAGTCCGTGGCCGACTTGCCGCCGCTGCCCCAGGCGGTCGAGCAGGCGGTGGCCGAGGCGGCCTTCCCCACCTGGCCGGTCGCGGCGCCGGCCACCCCGGCCGTGGCCACCAGCCCGGCGCCCGCCAGCGCGAGCGCCGCAGCCGCTGTCATCAACCTTCGCATGCCTACCTCCAACTAAGAGCTGAGTACAAGTACTTGCGGTAGGACGGCCGGGCTTGTGGCGGCGTTGCCTGTCGGTCGGCTTTTCGCCAACGATGGGGCAAAGCTGTCTCGAAGGCGGCGCTGTTGATCACCGGGTGCCTTCAGCGGAGCCGCGCGACGCATTCAAGCGAGACGACTCCGGGCAACCAGTGAATTACTCAAGAACCGGCCACCCGGGAGGGCAGCAGTGGGTGGGGCGATCAGACGGGCCCACTGCCGACAGCGCCGACCTGGAGGGACACAGCAGCGCGTCGAGGGCGCCGGCGAGTTCTTCCTCATGTTCGGCCCGGCTGCCGTGCCGCTCGACGACGCCGCGGATGTGCCGCCAGGTCGTGTCGGTGAACGGCTGGGAGACCACGATGCGGTGGATCCAGCCCACTTCCGCCCGCCCCTCGGGCAGGCGTACCTAGACGCGGGTCGGCCCGTAGGGGGCCCGTCGGCGGCGGAGCTGGTCTCTTGGCAGAAGGGTGTCCGGGGTGTGGTGGGTGGGCCGGCCTTGAGATCGGGGTTGATCTTAATCAAGCAGTTGTGTGGATCACTGGATAGAATTTGGGTATGGGTGAGCGGCCTGTCGGTTCGGCTGCGCCGGGACTTGTCTTCGAGGCCGGTTCCGGTTCCGTGGTGATGGGTCCGAGCCGGCACCGCGGGGTGGGCGTGTGGGGTGTCGGGCTGGGCAGGGGCGTCTGCTTCGGTGACCCAGCTGGTGGTCCGTGTGTCTGTCTCGCGGCTCTCGCAACCTTGGGTGATGGCGTGTAATGGGTGCGGCGTCGGATGGGACGGGTCTGTATTCGGGTCGGGCTTCGGGTCTGATCGGGGCGCAGATTGCGGGTTACCGGGTGGAGCGTGAGATCGGTCGCGGGGGAATGGCCGTTGTGTACTGTGCCAGGGATTTGCGTCTGGACCGCACGGTTGCGCTGAAGCTGCTTGCCCCGGAGCTGGCCCGCAATGACACCTTCCGTCGCCGTTTCACGCACGAGTCGCGTGTGGCTGCTGCGATCGACCATCCTCATATTGTGCCGATCTTTGAGGCCGGCGAGATGGATGGGGTCTTGTATATCGCCATGCGTTATGTCTCCGGGCTGGATCTGCGGGCTTTGCTCGACCGGGACGGTCCGTTGCCGGTTGCGACTGCGCTGCGTATCGCCGCTCAGGTGGCGTCGGCACTTGATGCGGCCCATGAGCATGATTTGGTGCACCGGGATGTCAAGCCCGGCAATATTCTGGTTGCCGGGGGAACTGACAGCGATCACCCTGAGCATGTCTATCTCACGGATTTCGGGCTGACGAAGAAGTCGTTGTCGCTGACCGGGTTTACTGAGGTGGGCGAGTTCGTCGGCACGCTCGACTATGTGGCACCGGAGCAGATTTCAGGACGCCCGGTGGATGGCAGGTGCGATCTGTACAGCCTTGCCTGCGTTGTCTACGAAACCCTCGCGGGTGGGCCGCCTTTCCAGCGGGATGAGGACATGGCGCTGCTGTGGGCGCATCAGTACGATCAGCCACCTGCCCTGAGCGAGAAACGGCCGGGGATCCCGTCGGCGATGGACGACGTTCTGACAAAGGCCCTGGCGAAGACTCCCGAGGACCGTTACGGCTCCTGCCTGGAGTTCGTGGCGGCACTGCGTGCCACTGCGAGCGGCGTCGGCAAGGGTGCGCATCCGCCGACACGGGTGGACCCCGGGGTTGTCGAAGCCGCACAGCACCCCGGGCCTGCCCCGGATCCGCCTGTCTGGGCCCGGCCGGTCTTTGGCCGTCCGCCCGGTTAGGTTCTGTCCGGCGGAGCATGCTGGGTCTCGTGGTGTTGCCCTGTCTGTATGCACTTTTCTTGGGGTCTGATGCAGATCTTGGGGAGCGGCAGCCGGCCTGTCGCGAGCGAGCCCAGATCGTCGAGTCGATGCCCGGCATGGGACCGGTCCTCGGCGCGGGATGCGTCGCGATCGTCGGTGGCGCTGCCGGCTACCGGGACGCCCGACGGTTGGCCTTCCATGCCGGGTGCTGTTCCCGGTCCCTGGCGCCACGCTGGCGGCAGGCGCGCTGCTGTTCAGGGGCGGTGCTGCAACAGCGCGGCGGATGTTGCCGGACTCGATGCACGGGTGGCCTGCCCGCTGCTCGGATCGGTCCGGTGGTGGCCAGGGGGCGGCGTGGGGCAACCCTGCCTCGCAACCTCGAACTTGCTGACCTTGTGTGGTCGGAGCGGGCCAGAGTGGAGCTGACTCCGACGGGGTCGGTGCTCGGGGCAGATGGTCAGTGTGCGGGGTATGGAAGTTGGCCTTGGACGGCGCCGCTTCGGGTCCTGTGCCAGGAACGTGCCTCGGCGCGGGTGCGGAGTGTGGGAACGCGGTCTTGCCCTGGGCCCGGAGTGTGTGGTGTCGGGCCGGTGTTATGAGCAGGTGGTGCCGGGTGCCGGGACTATGCCGTCCAGCAGGTAGCGATCCACGGCCTTCTTCAGGCAACTGTTGCCGCTGTCGTAGCCGCCGTGGCCCTGGCCGGTAAGGGTGATTTCGACGCCCACGCCGTCGCCCAGCTCCTGTGCCATCTTATGTGCTCCCTCGTAGGGGGTGGCCGGGTCGCCGGTGTTGCCGATGACGAGGATCGGCGCCGAGCCCTTGGCGCTGACTTGTGGTTTGTCGGTCTTGCCGGTGACCGGCCAGCCAGTGCAGCTGGTGATGCTCCCGGCCATGGCCTCGCCGAAGACGGGCGAGGCTTTGCGGAACTGCGGCAGACTTGCCTGCACGTCGCCGTCGGTGTAGCGCTGCTTCTGGTCCGCGCAGCTGATGGCGATGTTCGCGTTGTCGGCGTTGGTGTAGTGGCCCTGTTCGTCGCGGCCGTTGTAGGCGTCGGCGAGCGCCAGCAGCCCGTTGCCCTGGCCGAGGACCAGCGCCTCGTCCAGCGCGGTCGTCAGCGTGGGCCAGTACGCCGTGGAGTAGAGCGCTGACATGATGCCGGTGAACGCCAGGTCCGAGGTGAGCTTGCGGCCGTCCTGGGTGGGTAGCGGCTGCTTGTCGATCTTCTTCAGCAATGCGGCGAGCTTCTGACTGCCCTCGTCCCCGCCCTTGCCGGTCGGACATGCGGGGCCCTTGGTGGCGGCGCAGTCCTTCATGTAGTTGTTCAGCGCGAGCTGGAAGCCCTTCGCTTGGCCGAGGGTTTCCTGCAGCGGGTCCTGGGTCGGGTCGACCACGGCGTCCAGGACTGAACGGCCCACGTTCTTGGGGAAGAGGTGGGCGTACACGCCGCCCAGCTCGGTGCCGTACGACATGCCGAAGTAGTACAGCTTCTTGTCGCCGAGGACCTCACGCATGAGGTCCATGTCACGCGCGGCGCTCACGGTGTCCACGTGCGAAAGGACCTTGCCGGAGTTCCGCTCGCAGCCCTGGATGTACTTCTTGCCGAACTCGGCCGCGTCCTTCAGCCTGGTGGCGTCGTTTGGCGAGCCGTCACCCGCGTAGTAGGCGTCGATCTCCTTGTCGCTGAGGCATGTCACGCCCGAGCTCTCGCCGACGCCGCGCGGGTCGAAGCTGACCAGGTCATAGCGCGAGTTCAGCGTCTGGAATTCATTGCCGAGGCTGGGGAGTATGGAGACGCCGGAGGCGCCGGGGCCGCCGAAGTTGAATAGCAGCGAGCCGATGCGCCGGTCCTGGTCCTTGGCCTTGGCGCGGATCAGTGCGACGTTGATCGTCTCGCCGTCCGGCTTGGCGTAGTCCAGCGGCGCCTTGAGGGTGGCACACTGCCATGCGCCGCCCGGGGCCTCGCTCGTGCCCTGTGCCGGGGTCGGTGCGGCGCACGTGTGCCAGCTGAGCTTCTGCGCGGTCAGCGAACTTGGCGGTTTCCTCGTGGCCGGGGCGGAATCCGACGGCGTTGAGGACGCGTTACCGGCACCCCCGGCGACGGCGGTGGCGATCACTGCGGCGGTGGCGCTCAGCGCGCCGGCCCGTAGGGCCTTGGAGTTTTTGGACATGAGGCAGTTCCGATCTTTCGCACCGGCGCGATGAGGGCGCGGGGCGCGGACTCCTCGGCCAAGGACGGTGTGGCGGGTAACGGGCGGTCCGGTGAGAGGGAGAATCCTCGCTGAGGCTTTCCGCCCTGCCATCTGGCCCCGGGCTCGTTCCGGTGAGGCCCGTACTTCGAGTAGGGCCCGAGCGGCACCGCCTCGTCACGCTCCGACAACTCGGGGCTTGACGCAGCCGCAGATGTCAGGCAAGAGCCCGGCGGAACTGCCGCGGGGCACCCGTTCGGGGCCCGGCGGCCGCAGCAGGGGTCACGCGAGCCGTGCCCGGCCACGTTCTCGCGGGCAAGATGGCCTGCCACGGGCAGATGGCCATGGGTCGGCGCCGACGTGACACCCCAATGGCTGGTGTGACACCTCAAAGACGGAGCGTGCTCGCCCCGTACTCGGCGGCCTCCCGGCTCCGACCCGCCCGGCGCCGTCGGCACAGCCAAGGGGTCATACGGCAGTCCCCCCATCCGGTCACCCGGCCCTTGACCACGCGAGGGCTGCGGTCCGGGAAACGATCGCTGGTCGGCTGGGAGCGCTCTTCAACGCCCGGCGACGGCGCAGGTCAACAGCACGCGTGAACTGCCCGTATGGGGGAGGAAGTGAGCAGAGTCGGACCGGACATGGGGCAGGGGGAAGTGCGGCGACTGCATCGCTGACAGGGTTGAGGGCAGGCACACCGGTCGGCTGTGGGGTCGACCGAGCCCGGTGCGGGGTAGTCGAATCCGCTCGGGCAGCCGCTGCCCTCCAGGATCGTTTCGACGACACCGTGATGTCTGAGCACGTCGCGGATTGCTTCGGAGGAGTGGGCCTGACGTCAGGGATCTGGCCCGGGCGGCTGTGGGGCCGTCCATGTCCGGTGCGGGGGATGTGGGTGGTCTCCGGCACTTGCCACGCAAGGGGGTGGAGTCGCTGACGTTGCCGGGGGGTGAGCTCGATCGCCGGCGGCAGCGGCAGCCTGCGGCTGTCGCCGTGGGATGGGCTGGTCAGCCTCGGCAGGGCGGGCCGAGGGCCTGCCGCGCAGCCGAACGCTGCGGATCCTTGTGACAGGCACGCCGGACAGTGAGAGGCGCCGACGCGAGTCGCATCTCTTCGTACGGGACTGTGCGCACCCGTCGGCCATGCGCCGGCGCCCGCCGGGTGGCCCATGCCTCCTAATCGCGACCGTCGCGATCTGTCAAGCCCCGACATTCAGCGGCATGACACGGTTTGCTTGCCCAGGCTTAATTGAGGCATGGGTTCACGCAGATCAGGTGGCCCAACCGCATCGTCGGGAACAGCCCTGGCGGCGCGTTTACGGGACATGTTTCCCGGTCGAAAGGCCCGTGAATTGCTAGGGCCGTTCGTTCAGTCCTTTCACCCTTTCCCACCGGAGGAGAAATTCCCATGGCTCGCATATCCTGCACACGTCGTCTCGTAATGCTTACTGCCTCGACCGCGCTGGCTTCAGGAGGTGCGCTGCTGTCTTCCACTAGTGCATTCGCCGCTGCCCCGGCGCACGTCGGCGCCGTCACCACGAAGGCCCCTGATCAGGGTGGTCGCGGCCACCACGAAAAGCGAGGCAACCACGATGGCGGGAAGGGAAACAAGCACGGTGGCGGTAAGGGAGGCCGACATGGGGGCGGCGGGAAGGTTGTCGTCATCATCAACAACACCAACACCAACACCAACACCAATACCAATACCACTGGCACTGGCACCGGCAATGGAAATGGGAACGGCAACGGCAACGGGAACGGCAATGGGAACGGGAACGGCAACGGGAACGGGAACGGGAACGGCAACACCACCACCAATACGAACACGAACACTAACACCAACACCAACACCAACGGGAAGTAGGGCCTGACAATCGCTGACAGTTTCGAGTGAGGTCGTGGTCTGGCCGGGTGGCAAAGTCAATGGACATGCCACCCGGCCAGATTGGCATGCCTGGGGGAAAGTGGCATGTGCGGGCTGTTTCGCGCGGTTCTGCACCGTGACGTGAGGTCGTCCACCCGAGTATTTGACATGAATTCACCTCGATGAGATCGAGGTTCTTCTCGTTCTCGGAGGGAATATGGCGGAGGAGGTGAAATTCTCATGCGCAGCACTATCCGGACGTGTCGTCCGGTCGTTAGGAGAGCTGGACTGGTCCCGGTGCGCGATCGACTCCGTCAGCGTCCGGGCGGCAAAAGGGGGCCACTGACGGACCGAATCCGACCGACCGCGGCAAGAGCGGATCGAAAATCCACCTGAGCACGGACCGGAACGGATTGCCCCTGTCGCTGGGCATCTCCGGTGCCAACATGCACGACAGCCTCGGCCTGAAGCCACTGGTGCGGGGGATCCCGCCCGTCCGCTCCCGACGCGGCGCGCGTCGTCGGCGCCCGGCCAAGCTCCATGCGGACAAGGGCTACGATTATTACCACCTGCGCAGATGGCTCCGTAAGAGGGGCATCCGCGACCGCATTGCCCGTAGGGGCATCGAGCCCTCCACACGACTGGGCCGCCACCGCTGGGTCGTCGAGAGGACGGTCTCCTGGCTGGCTGGATGCCGGCGCCTGCATCGCCGCTACGAACGCAAGGCCGAGCACTTCCTCGCCTTCGTCGGTATAGCCGCAGCGCTCATCAACTACCGCCGACTCACTTCGTAGACAACAGCGACTAGGATCTACCGGGACATCGCGTGTCGATCACCGGCTGGGTGAGGCATGGAGGTGTCGGGAGGTGCCTTCGGAGGCATTCCTTGTCAGTTGAGTTGAACCACACGATCGTCCACGCCCGAGACAACCGGGAGTCCGCCCAGTTCTTCGCGGACCTGCTGGGCCTTGAGATCACCGCGGAGTGGGGCCCGTTCATCGCGGTCGGCCTGAGCAACGGCGTCACGCTGGACTTCGCCACGATCCCCGCGGACCACATCGCCATGCAGCACTACGCCTTCCTGGTCTCCGAGGAGGAGTTCGACGCGGCGTACGCGCGGATCAGCGAGCGCGGCATCGAGCACTACGCCGACCCGCACCGGCAGCAGCCCGGCGCGATCAACCACAACGATGGCGGCCGCGGGGTGTACTTCATGGACCCGGCGGGCCATGCCATGGAGCTGATCACCGTGCCGTACGGCGGCTGGACCTCGTAAGCACATGCGCCGAGCGCCGCACCCCAGCCCGGGGTGCGGCCCTCCATCGCTGTTTATGCCCGATGTGCTCGCGGCCGGCGCCCTGCGATTACCTGAGCCGCCGCCAGGCGGGAGCTTGCCCTCCGTGGTTGGCACCGAACGCTGGCAGAGGACCCATAAGCCATCACCGGCACCAAAGGTAACGGTGTCTAAGCACCACACACCCAAGCCCTCCTCTGCCTCGCCCGACGCCGGGCCGATGCGCTCTTCGCGATGCTCCGCGACGGCACCAACCACCAACCACCAACCACCAACCCCGATTTGCCCCTTGACCAAGTCACAAGGGCACCCACCCCCGCGTTTCAGCCGAACCCACGGACACAACAAGCTGATGCACACGGAGCGTGCCTCGAGTTCCGCCGAACTCATCGGCGATTTGCTGGACGGCGGCAGTCGCAAGGAGTCGTCACTTCCCGCGCCAACTGCGCTTGGCGGGGGAGCGGGCTGGGCCGTTTGGCCGCCGGTGCGGGCTGGGCGCGGACGGCTTGGGGACCGTCCATCGTTCTTTGCGGCATGAGTCTTTGCGGCATGATGGTGTGCTCGAATTCGGCGTCTGCACCCGGAATCTGAAAGAACATGCGTCCGACCGCGGTGGAGGTGTCGATGTCCTGGCCGCGCACGATGAGGTCCACGTCGGCCCGCCTGGAGGTTCTTGAACAGCTCGATAAGCGTCTCCAGGGAGCGGCCGGGGCGGTAGAGCTTGGTGACGGCGATCTGGTCGCCTTCGCCGGAGACGAGGACGGCCCTTGTCGGGTCCGGGGCGGCGGGCGAGATTTCGGACGCCTTTGCGGACGCGGAAGCGATACGCCGATGACCCACGGGTACGCGCTCGCGGCAGGGGTGTAATGCGAACGATCGTTTCCCTGAGCCTGATCGCCGAGCATGCCTCCGGCAGTGTCAACTCACTCCCAAAAGCCAGGCTCTTCCCGGACGAGCCGGTGGCTACGTGGACGATCCGGCTCGAACGCTTGGTGTGACCGCTGCGCGCGGCCAGGATGCGGATGAACGCGATGGCGCGGGACGCAGGGCCCCTCTTCGTTCCGGCCTGTGCGCTGCCCGACGGTCATGTGCCTCCGCCTCCCGGCCGTGCCTCGGCTATCGTGCCCATCTCCGTATGTCAAGTCCCGAAATTCAGGGGCGTGACGCGATTTGCTCGCCGGGTCCTAATTGAGGCATGGGTTCACGCAAATCAGGTGGCCCACCCGCATCGTCCGGCAAAGCCCTGGCGGTGTGATGTGCGGGACATGCGTCCCGCCGGCGAAAGGCCCGTGAATCGACAGGGGCCATTCGATAACCCCTCACTACTTCTCACCGGAGGAGAATCCCCATGACTCACATGACTCACACCAATAGGACCCGGCGTCTTCTGATGCTTGCCGCCTCGACCACCCTGGTAGCAGGAGGCGTGCTGTTGCCCTCCACAGCATTCGCCGCCCCGGCGAAGCCACACGTGGCCGTAGCCGGTCACGGCCATCTCGTCCACCAAGGCAATGGCAATGGGAACGGCAATGGCAATGGCAACGGGAACGGCAACGGCAATGGAAACGGCAATGGGAACGGCAACGGCAATGGAAACGGCAATGGGAACGGCAACGGCAATGGAAACGGCAACGGCAACGGGAATGGAAACGGGAACGGGAACGGCAACGGCAACGGCAATGGGAACGGCAACGGCAATGGAAACGGCAATGGCAACGGCAATGGAAACGGCAACGGCAATGGAAACGGCAACGGGAACGGCAACGGCAACGGGAACGGTAATGGCAATGGCAATGGAAACGGCAACGGCAACGGGAACGGTAATGGCAATGGCAATGGAAACGGCAACGGCAACGGGAACGGCAACGGCAACTAGGGCCTGACAGTCGCGGACCGCGTCTCTGGCTGGGCGGCAAGTTAACAGACTTGCCGCCCAGCCAGACTGAAGAATGTCTGCGAGTAAGTGGCACGGGCTGTCTCGCGCGGCCCTGCACGGAGAAGTGAAGTGTTCCGTCGGCAGGGTGGCATGCTGCTTGGCCTGTACTGCTTGCCGGCCGCGTCGTCTGGCAGGAATAACGCTCCGGCTGGCGTACGGGACTGCGCCCCGCGGAACGTGTTCAGCTCCCGGAGAGGGACTGCTCGGCCCAGATGGTCTTGCCGATGGGGAGATGCCGGGTGCCCCAGCGCTGGGCGAGCTGGGCGACCAGCAGCAAGCCCCGCCCTCCTTCGTCGAAGGTCCGGGCACGCCGCAGATGCGGGGCGGTATTGCTCGAGTCGAAGACCTCGCAGATCAGGGTGCTGTCCTCGTGGATCAGCCGTAGCTGGATGGGCGGCCGGCCGTAACGGATGGCATTGGTGACCAGTTCGCTGACCATCAGTTCGGTGATGAAGACGGCGTCGTCCAGTCCCCAGGCAGCCAGTTGGTCAGTGGCGTTCTTGCGGGCCTGGGCGACGATGGCGGGGTCGGAGGCCAGGTCCCAGGCGGCGACCCGGTCGGCGTGGAGGACCCGGGTGCGGGCGATGAGCAGGGCGATGTCGTCATCGGGGCGATGGGTCAGCATGGCCGTCAGGACCCTGTCGCAGACCGTGTCCAGCGTCGGGGCGGGGTGAGCGAGGGCTGCGAACATCTTGTCCAGGGCTTCGTCGATGTCGTGGTGGCGGGGTTCGAGCAGGCCGTCGGTGTAAAGGGCGATGAGGCTGCCCTCGGGCAGTTCGGTCTCCATGGTCTCGAAGGGCAGGCCGCCCAGGCCCAGCGGCGGGCCGGCCGGGACGTCGAGGAAGTAGACGGCGCCGTCCGGGGTGACCACGGCGGGCGGGGGGTGGCCGGCCCGGGCGAGGGTGCATCGGCGGGAGACCGGGTCGTAGACCGCGTACAGGCAGGTGGTGCCGATGCCTCCGGCGGTTTCGGCGGCGCCTTCCGTGCCGCCCTCGTCGGCGGACAGGTGGATGACGAGGTCGTCGAGGTGGGTGAGCAGCTCGTCGGGCGGCAGCTCGACGTCGGCCAGGGTGCGCACCGCGGTGCGCAGCCGGCCCATGGTGGCGGAGGCGCGGATGCCGTGGCCGACCACATCGCCCACGACGAGGGCCACCCGCGCGCCGGACAACGGGATCACGTCGAACCAGTCGCCGCCCACGCCGGCCTGGGTACCGGCGGGCAGGTAGCGGGAGGCGATCTCGAGTGCCGCCTGGTCGGGCAGCGTATGCGGGAGCAGGCTGCGCTGCAGGGTCATGGTGGTGGTGCGCTCGCGGGTGTACCGGCGGGCGTTGTGGATGCTGACCGCCGCTCTGGCTGTGAGCTCCTCGGCCAGCACCAGGTCGTCCGCTTCGAAGGGCTCCCGGCGCTGGTGACGACTGAAGAAGGCCACGCCGAGCGTGATGCCGCGGGTACGCATTGGCACCACCATTACCGAGCGTGTGCCCACCTCGCGGATCCAGGCGGCTCCGGGGTCCTGGGCCGCCCACCGGGCGATGGCGGGGTCGGTCACCTCGTACAGGGCGCTACGGCCTTGGGCCAAGCACTCGGCCACCGGTGAGAGCGCCGGGTAGGTGGCCGTCTCGCCCACCGCGGCCAGGGACTCCGGGCTCCCTTCGAGGGCCGACCGCACGGCGGTGCGGCACATGGCGATGGGCCCTGCCGGAGGGGCGGAGGGTGGCTGGTCGCCGTGCTGGGGCAGGTCGAGCAGGTCGACGGCTGCGAAGTCCGCGAGCCGGGGGACGGCGACGTCGGCCAGTTCCTGCGCGGTGCGTGCGATGTCCAGGGTCGTGCCGATGCGGGCGCCGGCGTCGTTCAGCAGGAGCATCTGCTGCCGGGCGACGTACTCCCCGGACCTGAAGTGCGCCGCCAGGCACACGGCGCGCACCCGGCCGTCCGGGTCCTTCAGCGGGGCGAGGGAGGTCGACCAGCCGCGATCCGGGCTGACACCCGTGGGGCGGATGTAGGCCTCCACGTACTGCGGCTCGCCGGTCTCCAGCGCCAGGCGCATCTTGTTCTCGGCCTCGTCGCTCACGGGATGCGGCGCGATTTCCGGCAGGTGCAGCCCGAGCATCTCGGCCTCCGTGAGGGAAAGCGCGCGCTCCATGCCGGTGTTCGCCCGTACCAGCCGCAGGTCCGCATCGAAGATCGCCAGGATGTCGGGGGACTGGGTGAACGTCCATTCCCTCAGCGCTTCGCTCCCCGGCGTGCGGGGCTTGCCCACCACGCCGGACACCACGAGCCAGCCGGTGACCGGGCCGTCCGTCGTCCGGCGATGCGCGAGCAGTCCCAGCTCCAGCCGGTGGCCGTCCCGGTGCCGCAGCGCCACGGTGCCGCTCCACCTCTCCCGCCGGGCCGCATCCCGCCGGGCAGTCTCGCCGACGTCATCGGCGAGCAGCCGGGTGGCGGTCTGCCCCACGACCTCCGAGGGCACGTAGCCGAGCAGACGCTGGGCACCCTCGCTCCACCCCGTCACGATGCCCTGCTCATTGACGGTGGCCGTGGCCGTGTATGCCGACTCGGGGGAGGCGTCCGACTCGTCCGGCCGCTCACCAGGAGGGGTGGGAAGTCGCTCCATCGCCGCTCATCTCGCCCTTCGGGAACCTGCACGGCCGGGGCCCTCCTGACAAGCATGATCCTGAGGGGCACGGAGCACCAATCCAGCGCTGTCGCGAGGGCCGTGCCCCAGGCCCCCGGCCGTCGGTAATGCCAGAGGAGGCGACCGGCGGTTCAAATGCCGGCCCCGCCCGCCCCCGCCGTCGGAGGCGGAAAAGGGGTCTTCGGAAAGTGATCGTGCATGGCACGCCTGTGGGCGTGCCCTGTGACAGGCCTGTGACAGTCGGCGGACACCGTCATGAAGTTGCCCGGACATGCTTTTTGAAAGCGGACAAATAGCCGTATTCAGGCATATGTCCCCTGCTTCCGAGGGTGTGAGCAGTGATGACCGAGCCGATCCGTCGGAGGAAATCCCATGAGCCTCACACTCGCCACGCCGTCCATCGAAGCCCCCGCACCTACGCTGGCCCCGCGTGAGCGGGAGACGCTGCGACATATCGCCGCAGGGCGCACCTACCTGCAAACGGCCCGCCACATGGGGCTCTCCAAGCACACGGTCGACGCCTATCTCCGCCGTATCCGGGCCAAGCTCAACATCAACAGCACGGCGGAACTCACCCGACTGGCCATCTCCCTGGGACTGTGACGCCCGGCTGCCTGAGCAGGAATCCGCCAAGAAGGCGACCCGGCGCCCGTGCTCGTCCCCGGCACACGCCGCGCTGCACGACCGCTGCTTACTGGGCCTGCCACCACAGCGCAGAGATGCACCGCCACCGCGACGGTGGGGTTCTCCGGCGGCGTGACATCGGCCGGATCCGTCATCGCTACATACAGCATGAGGGGCAGCTTCCAGGCGCTCCACGCGAACAGTGAGCCCGACCCCACCCACCCGAACGCCAGTAGGAGCCAGCGCGGCAACCGGGCAGGACGTGCCGCGGTGACCATCCAGATGGCGGCGGCTCCGGCGAGTCCCCAGAACCCCCAAACAGCTGCCAACACGTACCCGTCGGTGTTCCGCTCGGCCGGGTGGGCAATTCCCAACGTGCCGCCGACCGCCCAGTAGATCCAGACCAGTCCGACCGCGGCACCGACGACAGCCGCCCACGGCGGCGCCGTACGCGGACCGTCACCGACGCGCCCGATGAACGCATCCGGCCAGCGGTGCCGCAGATACACCGGGACCGCAAGAGCCAACCCCAGCCCCATCCCCACGAAGCTGAACTGGACCAGCACCCCCTCCCAGACCGGCATGGCCGGATCGTCGCCGCCCCCGCCCTCCTGCGAGCCGCCGCCCCGGAGCGCACTGAACAGAACGAAAGGCAGCACCGAGACGAGGAACCCCGATCCCACCCAGGAACAGAACGCGACCAGCACCCCCGGTATCCGCATCCCCCACGGCCGCACCAAAGCGAGCGCCAGAGCGATCCCGATCACTGCCATACCAACCGTGACGGTGTTGAGCACCACCCACTCCGCCAAGCCGAACCCATCACCGATCGGCAGCACGCCCATCAGCGCGCCGACCACCCACGAGACTTTGATCAGCAAGTACGGCGACAACGCCAGAGCCGCCCCATACGCCGCGCTCCGCCCGACCCGATCCCAGCGCTCCACCCGAACTCCCCTTCCATCAGCAGGAATCCCAGCCTCCGGCTCTACCCGCCCGGTCACATCCCCCGCCGGACGCATCCATCTCCCCCACCCGGGGGAGGCAACGGGTGGCACAGGCCAGTGAGGACCGGGACAGGACACCCACGTCCCGTGCGAGGGACAACCGGCACATCGTCAGCTGGGCCTGTGCCGCTGGGTCTTTGCGATGCGTGAGGGCTTCACCGTGTCCGGGGGGCAGCTGCCCGGGATGCGGTGGTCAGCGACTGGGAGCCGAAGACGTCCTCGCCGTGCAGACCCTGCACTCAGTTGGTCCGGTAGATGGTCTCCAGGTACCGCTCACTGAGACGGGGGTGTGAAGCGGGCGATGGTGTGGTGCCACCGCGCCCGATCGCCGTCCTGGCAAGATAGCGGCATGGAACGTGTGCTTGGAATCGGTGGATACTTCATGCGAGCCGCCGACCCGGCGGCCCTGAGCGAGTGGTATCGCGATTGCCTGGGCCTGGACGCCGATGAGTTGGGCCTGTGGCGTCAGGGAGCCGGGCTGACGGTGTTCGCGACGTTCGAGTCCGAGACCGACTACTTCGGGTCGCGCGCCCAGCAGACCATGCTCAACTTCCGGGTCCGCGACCTGGATGCGATGCTCGCCCAATTGCGCGCCAAGGGAGCGGACGTGGCAAAAGAGACGCAGGACATGGAGGGTGTCGGTCGATTCGGCTGGGTCACCGATCCTGAGGGCAATCGGGTCGAGCTGTGGCAGCCCGCCTGACCGCGTCTTCACGCAGGCGGTGACGTGCTGGTGGCCCACTAGGTTGTCGAGGTGTGAACCTCGGTCAGGGCCGGCGCGGCCATGTCCCATTACGCCTTCAGCGGGCTGTCACGGGGACACCTTGGCGAGCTTGTCACCGAACTCGCGCCGCGGTGGGAGGCACGATGCGAGTCCGGGCGCCGCCAGCGGCGCCGCGGCGACCGGCGGCGCCAGGCCGGCGCCGGGCCAAAATGCGAGTTGGTGTTCACCGACCGACTGCTGGTCACCCTGGTCCACTTGCGCACCGGTTTGACCCACGAGGCCCTCGGCGTGATCCTCAGGTCGGGTCCTCCACGATCGGCCGGGTATCGGCGAGATCAGGCCGCTGCTGGCCGAACGCGGGTTCGCCGTCCCGCAACGACCAGGCCTGCGCCTGCGTACCCTGGGCTACGTGTTCGCCTACGCCGAGGCCGAAAACGTCACACTGCGCATCGACGGCACCCAAACCCAGGTCCGTCGGCCAAAGGCCGGACGCCCCGGACGGGCCGCCTTCGTCTCCGGCAAGCGCAAGCAGAACACGATCAAGACCACCACCATCAGCGACGGCCAAGGTCGCACCCTGTGGTGCGGGGCGGTGCGGCCGGGCCGGACGCACTACCGGACTGCGATGCGCACCGAGGGCATCGCTGAACAGCTCCGGCTCTGCCCACGCGTGAAAGCCGAGGTCGAAACGCCCGGCCCCAATTGCGGGGGAAGGTCGTACGCTCCCCTCCGCACTGCTCGCCCGCCTGTGACCGGCTTGTTACTGGAAGTGTGGCTTCCGTCACGGCCTGGCGTGGTCTAGTCCTGATCGACTTGGCGAATGCGTAGCGACTCCCTCACCCTTCCCATCGTCGTCGCCGGCGTCCTGCTGCTCACGGCTTGCGGATCGCAGAAGGGAGATTCGCAGAGCGCCGACTTGACGCAGACGCAGGGGTCTGACACGCCGGATCTTCCCGGCAAGTCCTCCTGCGGGGCTCAGGCCTCCGACACGCCGGGCGCGCCCGGCACTTCGGCCCTGCCTGGAGACCCTTCCGGTCTGGAGAAGGACGGAGTAAAGATCATCGGCTCGAGCGGCGGCGCCCGTGCCTGCGCCGAGTTCAAGGTGACCAACCATGAGACCGAACCCTTCACCTACACGATCGCCTTCGAGTTCCTGTCGGATTCCGGAGAGGCGCTGACAAGTACGAAGCAGACAGTGCCGTCCGTCAAGCCCGGTCAGACCGTGAAGCGCACCGTCGCCATGGGCGGACTTCCCTCGGACCCACGCGGCAAGGTACGCGTGCAGATCGCCGAGGTGAGGAGCGTCCCCGCCGACGAAGCACCCTCCCAAGGGGGCCCCTGCCCGCCCTCGGGAGTGCGCGTGTACGCCGATGATGGCGATGCCGCCATGGGACTCCGCGTCGTGAGCCTCCACCTGGAGAACTGCGGCACCCGAACCACCCGGCTCAACGGCTACCCGCAGCTCCAGCTCCTCGACGAGGGCCACAAGCCCGTCAACAGCGTGAAGATCCTCCATGGCGGCAGCGCTGTCGCCACCGGCACCGGAGCCGACGGCGTGCCCCAGCCGCTGGTCTTGAAGCCCGGCGAGCGCGCCTACGCCGGTCTGGTCTGGCGCAACACCGTAGAAGCCGGTGTCGGCAATCCCGTGAACGCCCCCTACGTGAGGGTGTGGGAGAAGCCCGGTGCCGCCCCGGTGATGGTGATCCCGGAGCTCGACCTGGGCACGACGGGGAAGCTCGGTGTCGGTCCCTGGAAGAAGGACGAGACGAATGGGCCGGTCACCGGCGGCGTGTCCGGCACGCAGTCGCCTGAACATCCATCCCTGTCCGCCGTCCCCGCACAACCGTGAAGGGCCCGCGACTGCCCGCGACTACCTGCTCACGATGATGCTCGTGACCGCCGGGATCAAGGGGCGCGTAGTGTCGGCGCGCGCGGCGCGGTTCACCGCAAGACCATGGCGGTCGCGGTGAGTTCGGAGGCGAGGTGCACGGTGCCGAAGCCGCGTGGGACCGCGGCGTCAGCGCGGGCGGCAGGGACTCTGCGGGCGCGCCTATGGAACTGACTGCGTCCACGAGCAGGCTTGCTCAACCGCCGAGCCAGCACTGCTCCTTGGCCTCCTGAAGGCGGTCGATGAGGTTGGCGTGGATCTCCTGAAGGGGAGGCATCTGGGCTGGGTCCACGACAAGTAGGGGGCACAGATCGTCGCCCGCACCAGCGACGTCAAGGAGCCCTGAGACAAGGCCGATGGCCCCTCTGAAGAGGGCTCCCTGGGCACTTCGGCCTTGCGGCCTTCGCACCCAGCTTCGCCATGGGCTGCCACGGGTGCGCGGTCTGCTCAGGGGCCGCCGACCTTGACGGGGAGCTTCTGGCCGACGGCGGTCTTGGGGCCAGTGAAACCCGCGCTCTGGATCAGCACGAAGGTTCACAGCCAAGACCGCCGTCTCCGCCTGCCGAACTCCCGGCTGAGTGACACCGTTCGGGACGCTTTTCGAGGTCAGACCGTACAGAACAAGCCCACGCGCTCATACCGAGAGTCGCTCAACACCAGCCGCTGCAGGCATTGGCGAAACGCTTGAACGCGGCCTGGGTCCCCGGTCCCGGGTCCCCGTCGATCGCGCCGGTGTAGCCCCAGCTGTCCTTCAGCAGGCGTTGCAGCGCCTTGACCGTGCCGCTTCCGACGATTCCGTCGATCGCGCCGGTGTAGCCCCAGTACGCCCTGAGGTTGCGCTGGAACGCCTTCCAGCTATTGGTGCCAAGCTGCCCGTCAAGCGCGCCGGTGTATCCCCAGTTCGCCTTCAGCCAGCACTGGACGTTCTTGGCCTGCGCGGTACTCAGGCCGAGGTTGACCACCGCGAGCGGGACGACAGCCTCGGAGCTCGCCGCCGGCATCGAGGTCGGCGCGGACGCCGCGAAGCTGGCGCCCGCACTCGCCAGGCTCCCCGCGGCAATCCCGACGACGGCAGTGACACTGACGACTGTCCTCGTTAAGACTTTCGGTCGCATTCGTAGTTCCCCCTTCGGGTCCAGGGCGGCACCTGGCGCGGCTGGCGCGCTCATCATCGGTCGAGTCGGTGTCACCCTCTCTTGGTGTGCGCAGAAGCGATCATGGTCGTGGTAGACCTGCCCGCGTCAGCGCGGTACGGACAGAAGCTATCGCTCGGCGAATTGGCTGTCGTCGCCCTCTGCGCTGACGTTCACTCATCCAGGAGTTGACATGCGTCTCCATAAGCTGCAGTAGCGGCAACGGATGTACAGCTCAGTCCGCAGCGAGAACTGGCCGATAAAGGCTGCCCGCCAGCTGATCACCGCTACCCATACCCAGCTCCGCCTCGCCCGCGCCCTCGCCGAAGACCTCCGCCGCCCCTGGGAGCGGCCACGGTCACCGCACCGGCTCACACCCGCCCGGGTGCGGCGCGGCACGGTTGCCGCAAGGGGGTCAGGCTGCCTGGGATGCCGTGGTCAGCGTCGGGGAGCCGAGGACGTCCTCGCCGTACAGGTCCTGCACCCAGTTGCTCTGGTAGATGGTCTCCAGATACCGCTCACCCAGATCCGGGGCGATGGCCACCGAGGTCAGCTCCCGTCCCTCCTGCCGGGCCAGCCAGTCCATCGCGCCGCTGACCACTGTGCCGGTGGAACCCCCGAACAGAAACCCACGCCTGGCCAGCTGGTGACAGGTCTGGATGGTGTCGGCCTCCGTCACGCACACCACATCGTCGACATAGGTCTCGTCCAGCAGCGGCGGGCGCCTGCTCGTGCCCAGGCCGGGAATCATCCGTCGGCCCGGGGCGCCCCCGAAGGTCACCGAGCCCACGCTGTCGACGGCCACGATGCGCACCGGCCGGTGCCACTCGCGGAAGTAGCGCGCGCAGCCCATCAGGGTCCCGGTGGTGCCGGCTCCGACGAACAGCACGTCCAGGTCCGGGAACTGCCGGGCGATGGCCGGGGCGGTCGTGCGGTAGTGGGCCATGCCGTTGCTGGGGTTGGTGTACTGGTTGAGCCACACATAGCGGTCGTCGGAGGCGCACAGAGCGCGGACGTGGTCGATGCGCGCGCCGAGGAAGCCGACGGCCGGGTCGGCCTCGGTGATGACGTGGACCTGGCTGCCCAGGGCCTCCATCATCAACCTGGTCGCCAGGTTGCAGCGGGAGTCGGTCACACACAGGAACCGGTAGCCCTTGCTGGCTGCGATCATGCTCAGGGCCACACCCAGGTTGCCCGAGGACGACTCGACCAGGACCGAGTCCGGGGTCAGCAGGCCGTCGCGTTCGGCGGCCTCGACCATCTCGGTGGCGGCCTTGAGCTTGATCGAGCCGGCGAAATTGAAGCCCTCGCACTTGAGGAACAGCGGGTGCCCGAAAATCCCCTCAAGGTCGACGTAGAGCTCGTCCTCGTTGAAGTCCTGCGGAACGGATATGACGGGCATGATCGCCTCCTAACTGTGGCGGAGCGCCGCATGCCGCTCATCCGTCTCGGCGCGGCTCAGGGAAGAATTCGCCGGCGAGATGTCATCCGCCGGAACACCTCCAGTACGCCTGAATCGGAGCGGTCCTGTCATGCCACCGAAATTCGGGACTTGACACGCACACCCGCTCGTGAACAGGCGGCTTTGGTCGTGCTTGGGTCGGGGGTGAACGATCGCCGGCGCCGGGTCATCTGCGCTTCCGGTTGGCCGTGGCTACAGCTGTGTCCGGCCTGCCGTGGCCTTCCTGCCGGTGTACTCCGGCCCGGCAGATGCCCGGGCCAGAGGGGCGGTCAGCGTTATCGCTGGGCGATTGTCGCGCGGATGAGACGGCTGCCCCTGTACGCGGTCGTAAGCCAGGCGACGCACCGGAACGCAAGGAAACACAAGGCGAAGGCCGCCGGCAGCGGCCGGCTACCAAGGCCGGTTTGCTGCGTCAAGCCCCGAAATCCAGGGGCAGGACAGGAACTCCCCGGCCGGGCCTACTGGAGAGGCGGGACTCAAGAATCCGTCCGCACTGACCGACGCTGATCGAAACGCACTCAAGGAGCTCACGTGCCAGGGAAATCCATCGAGGTCCTGACGGCCGATCCGGCTGAAATCTCGACCATCCACAACGCCGCGTACACCGGGCCGACGACCGGCACCGAGAGCGTCCTGGCCGAGGTGCTGGCAGGCATCGTGCACGTCGAGCAGGTGCACCTCGACAGCCACTTCTTCCATGACCTGGGCGCCGACTCCCTGGTGATGGCCCAGTTCTGCGCCCGGGTCAGAAAGCGGGCGGACCTGCCCTCGATGTCGATGAAGGACATCTATCGAAACCCCACAATCCGAACGCTGGCCGCCGCGCTCACCGACGCCGCGCCCGCCCCCGTCCCGCCGCCGACCCCGTCGCCGGCCGAGGTACCGACTGAGGTGCCGGCACCGGCCGGCACGCTGCGCTATGTCCTCTGCGGCACGTTGCAGCTCCTGATCTTCCTCGGATACTCCTACCTCACCGCCCTTGTCGCCGTCCGAGGCTACGAGTGGATCTCCGCCGGCTCCGGTCTGCTCGACGCCTATCTGCGGTCGGTCCTGTTCGCCGGCGCGAGCTTCCTGGGCCTGTGCACCCTTCCAGTCCTGGCGAAGTGGGTGCTCATCGGCCGCTGGAATGCCGGGGAGTTCCCCGTGTGGAGCCTGGGCTACCTGCGCTTCTGGGTCGTCAAGACCCTGATCCGCACCAGCCCCCTGCGTCTGTTCGCCGGTTCACCGCTCTACGTGCTGTACCTGAGGGCACTGGGCGCGCGGATCGGCAAAAGCGTCACCATCCTCTCCCGCGCGATTCCGGTATGCACCGACCTGCTCACCATCGGTGACGGCACGGTCGTCCGCAAGGACGTGCTCTTCTCCTGCTACCGCGCCCACGCCGGCCTGATCCAGACCGGCACGGTCACCCTCGGCAAGGACGTGCTTGTCAGCGAGCACACGGTGCTCGACATCGAGACCTCGATGGGCGACGGGGCCCAGCTGGGCCACGCCTCTTCCCTGCACGCCGGGCAGGCCGTGCCGGACGGCGAGCGCCGGCACGGGTCCCCGGCGCAGCGGACCGAGGTGGACTACCGGGCAGTCGACCCCGCCGACTGCGACACCTTCAAAAGGGCCGTCTACAGCGTTCTGCAGCTGCTGAACACACTGGTTGTGTACCTGCCGCTGGCGATGGGCGGCGTGAGCGTACTGCGCGCCGAAGTCCCACAGTTCCATGCGCTGCTGAACCCGGAGCCTGCGGCTTTCACGAGCTGGACGTTCTACCTCGACGCCCTGACCGCCTCCTTCGTGCTCTTCTTCGGCGCTGCGCTCGCCGGCCTCCTCGTCGTGGGCACGGTGCCGCGCGTGCTCAACCTCGCCATCAAGGCGGACAAGGCCTATCCGCTGTACGGCTTCCACTACGGAATCCAGCGGGCGATCGCCCTCATGACCAACAGGAAGTTCTTCGCCACGCTCTTCGGGGACAGCTCCAGCATCGTCCACTATCTGCGCTACCTCGGATACGACCTGTCCCGCGTCGAGCAGACCGGGTCGAACTTCGGCACGGAAGTGAAGCACGAGAGTCCGTATCTGAGCTCCGTCGGCAGCGGAACCATGGTCGCCGACGGGCTGTCCATCATGAACGCCGACTTCTCGAGCACGTCCTTCCGCGTGTCCCGGGTGTCGATCGGGCCCCGCAACTTCCTCGGGAACCGGGTCGCCTATCCCTCGCAGGGCAAGACCGGCGACAACTGCCTGCTCGCGACGAAGGTCATGGTCCCGATCGACGGACCGGTGCGGGAGGGCGTCGGCCTGCTGGGCTCGCCCAGCTTCGAGATCCCGCGCACGGTCGAGCGTGACAACAAGTTCAACCACCTGGAGAGCGGCGACGAGCTGCACCGCCGCCTCGCCGCCAAGAACAAGCACAATGCCGTCACCGCGGGGCTGTACCTGCTGGCGCGGTGGGTCCATCTCTTCGTGATCACCCTCATCGCCATGGGCGCCGCGGACCTCTACCCCTCGCTCGGTGCGTCGGTGATCGCGCTGGCCGGTGTCCTTACCCTCCTGTTCACCGTCGTCTACTTCGCACTGATCGAACGGGCCGCCACGGGATTCAAGGCCTTGAAACCGCTGTACTGCTCGATCTACGAGCCCTCCTTCTGGCGGCATGAACGCTTCTGGAAGATGGCTTCGGTCGATTACGTCGAGGTCTTCAACGGCACCCCCTTCAAGAACGTGATCTGGCGGCTGCTGGGGGTCCGGCTCGGCAAGCGGGTCTTTGACGACGGCTGCTTCTTCCCAGAGCGGACGCTCGTCACCATCGGCGACGACAGCACGCTGAATGCGGGGACCGTGATCCAGTGCCACTCGCAGGAGGACGGTGCCTTCAAGTCCGGCCACAGCACGCTCGGTGCCCACTGCACCCTCGGGGTCGGCGCCTTCGTCCACTACGGCGTGACGATCGGCGACGGCGCGGTGCTCGCCCCCGACTCCTTCCTCATGAAAGGCGAGGAAATCCCCCGGCACACCGGGTGGGGCGGAAACCCGGCCCGGGAAATGCGCGACAACAAGGCTGATCTGCCGGCCCGCCAAGACAGCAACGACACATACGCCGCCACGGCAGGCGGCAACTGACACCGCGGCAACAGCAACAAGCGGAGGAAAGATCCAATGGGAACGCAACCGATTCGCATGGAGGCCGGCCGGGAGTTCTGGCGCGGCGTACTGACAGTCGGCGGTTTCACCCCCGCCCCACGCTGGACCCTCAACCCCGTGAACGGCGTGGGGGAGTATAAGACGACAGTCCCCGACGACATCATGACGGCGTCGCACCGACTGGCGAACGAGCTGGCACTGCCGCTCGGTTCGGTACTGCTGGCGGCGCATGCCAAGGTGCTCTCGGCGCTGTCCGGCGAGCAGGAGATCACCACCGGCTACGTCGTCGCCGCCGAGGCCAGCCAACCGCTGCCGTGTCGGTTGACCACCGCACCTGACTCGTGGCGGGCGCTGCTGCTGAACACCCATCAAGTCGCCTCGGAACTGCTGGCGCACAAGGATTTCCCGGTCGGTGATCTGTGGCGCGAGCTGGAGCTGGGCGAACGGTCGCTCGAGACCGCGTTCGATCCGACCGGTGACGGCGGCGATCTCGCCGAAGGCACCGCGCTGGAGGTGGGATTCCCCCGCCGCGGCGACCAACTCGCGCTGCGGCTGCGCTACCGCACCGACGTCCTGGACGCGGACTGCGCCGCCAGGATCGCCGGCTACCACCTCACCGCACTCGCCCTGATCGCCGCCGACCCCGATGCCGGCCACGGGCGGCAGAGCCTGCTGTCCGACGAGGAACTCCGCTTCCAGCTCGAGGGGCTGGCCGGACCGCGCCGGGAGTTGCCGGACCGCCGGGTGCACGAGCTGTTCGAGGAGCGGGTGCGGGCGCATCCGGACGCCGTCGCAGCCGTGCACGGCGAGAGGCAGTGGACCTACCGGGAACTCAACACCCGGGCGAACCGGCTGGCACACGCCCTGCAGGCCCGCGGCCTTGCCCGCGAAGGCGTCGTCGCGGTGGTGACCGAGCGCAACCTCAACTGGCTGGCCGCCGTCCTCGCGGTCTTCAAGGCCGGCGGCGCATACCTGCCCATCGAGCCGCACTTCCCGGCCGGGCGCATCGCGACCACACTGGCCCGCGCCGAATGCGGCCTCGTGCTGACCGAACCCGGCAGCACCACCACCCTCGACCAGGCCCTGACCACGCTGCCCGCCATGCAGACGCTCTTCGTCGACACGGCCTACGAAGAAGACCATGCCGACGATGATCCCGGTATCGCCGTAGCCGCGGACCAGCTCGCCTACATCTACTTCACCTCCGGCTCCACGGGCGAGCCGAAGGGGGCGATGTGTGAGCACGCGGGCATGCTCAATCATCTGTTCGCCAAGATCGACGATCTGGGGATCGGCGAGGGGCAGGTGGTGGCCCAGACCGCGCCGCAGTGCTTCGACATCTCGCTGTGGCAGCTGGTTTCCGCGCTCCTGGTCGGCGGGCGGACCCTGCTGGTCGAGCAGGAAGTCATCCTGGATGCCCAACAGTTCCTCGACACGATCGTCGACGGCCGGGTCGGCGTGCTCCAAGTGGTGCCGTCCTACCTTGAAGTCGTCCTGTCCAGTCTGGAGCAACGCCCCCGCGAACTGCCGGACCTGCGGTGCGTCTCGGTGACCGGTGAGGCGCTGAAGAAGGAGCTCGCCGAGCGCTGGTTCACCGCCCAGCCCGGGATCGGGCTGGTCAACGCCTACGGGCTGACGGAGACCTCGGACGACACCAACCACGAGGTGATGGACCGGGTGCCGGACCGGATCCTGCTCGGCCGTCCGGTCAACAACGTGCACGTGTACGTCGTCGACGAACACCTCACACCCGTACCGCTCGGCGCCCCCGGCGAGATTGTCTTCTCCGGAGTCTGTGTCGGCCGCGGGTATGTCAACGACCCTGAGCGGACCCGGCTGGCCTTCATGGCGGATCCGCACCGAAAGGGCCAGCGGCTCTACCGGGGCGGTGACTTCGGCCGCTGGCACCCGTCGGGGAAGCTGGAGTTCCTCGGCCGCCGCGATGCCCAGGTCAAGATCCGCGGCTTCCGGATCGAGATCGGCGAGATCGAGAACACCCTGCTGCGCCTCCCCAGTGTCCGCGACGGCGCGGTGGTGGTCGCCGAGCGGGCCGACCAGAGCAAGCAGCTGGCGGCCTTCTACTGCAGCCCTGAGCCCCTCGAGCCCGGCATCCTGCAGGACCGCTTGGCCGTCTCACTGCCCGCGTACATGGTCCCGTCGGCCTTCCACTGGCGGGACAGTCTGCCGCTGACCGCCAACAGCAAGATCGACAAGAAGAAGCTGTGCGCGCTCGCCCTGGAACTCGGCACCGGCGAGGACGATCACGAGCCGCCGGCCACGCCGACCGAACAGCGGCTGGCGGCCGTCTGGGCGACGGTGCTCGGCATCGCGCAGGACCGGATCGGACGGCGGGACCACTTCTTCGACCGGGGCGGCACCTCACTGTCGGCGGTGAAGCTTGCGATTGCCCTGGACCGCGCCGTGTCCCCCAAGGATGTCACCAGCCACCCGGTCCTCGCCGACCTCGCCCAACTGGTCGACGACAGACCCCAGCGACACGCAACCGAACTACTGGCCTCCTCCTGAACCACATCGAAAGGAAAGCACCGTGCCGTACTCGACCCCGGCGTGCCTGCTCAACGTGGACCTGCATCCCGGCAAACCCGCGATCCTGCACACCGACGCCCCCGACGACGCGCCGGGCTGGGCGGCCGAACATCGCCACAACCTGCGCTCCCTCGTCACCGAACACGGCGTGCTCCTCATCCGCGGCCTGCAGCTCCGCGACGCGGACCAGGCCGGCGCCGTCCTCCGCCGCCTGGCCTCCGCCCTGATGACCGACAAGGAAGCTTTCGCCCCCCGCCAGACCTACACCCCGGGCGTGTACTCCTCCTCGACCTGGCCGCCGAACCAGCCGATGTGCATGCACCACGAACTCAGCTACACCCTTCATCCCCCCGGTCTCATGCTGTTTGCCTGCCTGACCGCACCCACCACCGGCGGAGCCACCGCCATCGCCGACGCCCCCACCGTGCTCGAGGCACTGCCGCCCGAACTGGTCCACCGGTTCGAACAGGAAGGCTGGCTGCTCACCCGCACCTACAACGACGAGATCGGCGCCCCCTGCGCCGAGGCCTTCGGCACCGACGACCGGACCGCCATCGAGGACTACTGCCGCGCAGGCGCCATCGAATTCGCCTGGCAACCCGACGGCAGTCTGCGCACCCGCCAGCGCCGCCCCGCAGTGACGGCCCACCCGGTCACCGGCCGCCGCTGCTGGTTCAACCAGATCGCCTTCCTCAACGAATGGATACCTCATCGACGTCTACGGCGCCGAGGGACTGCCGTTCAACACCCGCTTCGGAGGCGGCGACCCCATCGGCCCGGACATCATCGAGCTCCTCAACGACACCTACACGGCTCACACCACCCGCGAGCCGTGGCAGGCCGGCGACCTCATGCTCGTCGACAATGTGCGCACCGCGCACAGCAGGGAGGCCTTCCAAGGACCACGCGAGGTACTCGTCGCGATGGCCGAGCCGCTGCGCCTGGCCGAGTGCCCGCCGACGACCGAGGTAAGCGCCGGATGACTACCGTCCGTTCCACCGCAAGGGAGCCCGCCATGTCCCAGCCGCACACCGTGCCACCGTTCGCAGTGATCTCCGGCGCCCAGGTCCAGCACGCCCTGCAGGACCGGGAAAAGCAGATCGTGGACCTCGTCGAGGCCACCTACCAGCTGCACGCCGCCGGAGAGTCGGTCAACCCACCCTCCTACTTCCTGCGCTTCCCCGACCGCCCCTCCTCCCGGATCATCGCGCTGCCCGCCTCGATCGGCGGGCAAGTGCGGGTGGACGGCCTCAAATGGATCTCCAGCTTCCCCGACAACGTCCAGGCTGGCATTCCCAGGGCCTCCGCAGTCCTGATCCTCAATGACCACGACACCGGCTACCCCTTCGCCTGCCTGGAAAGCTCCATCATCAGCGCCACCCGCACCGCCGCATCGGCCGCCCTCGCCGCCGACCACCTCACCCGAAACCGACAACGGCCCACCCGCATCGGCTTCTTCGGCACAGGCCTGATCGCCCGCTACATCCACACCTTCCTGACCGGCACCGGCTGGACCTTCGACGAGACCGGCGTCCACGACCTGTCACCCGACAGCGCCGCCGGCTTCCGCGACTACCTCCAACAGACCGGCACGGCCGGACAGATCACCGTGCACGACAGCCCCGAGGAACTGATCCGCTCCAGCGACCTCGTCGTCTTCGCCACCATCGCCGGCGAGCCGCACATCAGCGACCCGGCCTGGTTCGACCACAACCCCCTGGTTCTGCACGTGTCCCTGCGCGACCTCGCACCCGAGATCATCCTCGCCTCAACCAACATCGTCGACGACGTCGAACACTGCCTCAAAGCCAACACCTCTCCGCATCTGGCCGAACAGCTCACCGGCAACCGCGACTTCCTCCAAGGCACACTTGACGACGTCATGACCGGACGAGTGACACCCCCCATGGACCGGCCACTGGTGTTCTCACCCTTCGGCCTCGGAGTACTCGACCTCGCCGTCGGCAAATACGTCTACGACGAGACGGCCCGCTCCGGGCAGCTCCACGTCATCGAGGACTTCTTCCACGACCTGCGCCGGCACGGATAACCGGCCCACAGCACCCTGCCGCGGAGGAAGAGGCCAATGGGCCTGCCGTATCCGCTGCCGAAGACCAGGAGCAGAGCGCTCGGCCGCCGGGACAGGCATCGACGGATGTCTGTGCGGAGCCCTGCCCGGGACGGACTGAGGCCGGGATGCACCGCAGTCGGCATCCCATGGGGGCGTGGCAACGCGTACGCCTGGGTCGAGTCGGTCCGTTCCCGACGGAGGATCGCCGCGCCGTTCGGTGACATCGGCCTGCCGACCATCGACCCGGCCGACATTGCCGAGGTCGCCGCCGCAGCCCTGAGCGAGGACGGTCACGCCGGGCAGGTTTACGAGTTGACCGGGCCCGCCCTCAGCACGCCCCGGCACTCGCCGAAGCCATCGGCGACGCGCTCGGCGAGCCGATCCGATTCATCGAGCAGACCCGGGACGAGGCCCGCGCGCAGATGCTGAAGTTCATGCCCGAGCCCGTGGTCGAGACCACCCTCGACATCCTTGGCGAGCCCAACCCCGCCGAGCAGCGGATCAGCCCCGACGTCGAGCAGGTCCTCGGCCGCCCACCCGGACCTTCGCCGAGTGGGCGGCACGGAACATCGGGGCCTTCAGGTGACCCACCCCGCTTGTCGGCGTTGAGTGCGCTATCGCCGCTGGGGTCCGCCTTGTTGCAGGCCCGAGCTGTGCGTGGCCCACCGTTGAGCTCATCGTACGGGCTGAGGTGCAGCGTGACAGGCATAGAGCCTGGCCAGTTGCTCTGTCGTCAGCGCGCGTCCCAGCTTGGGCTGGCTGCCTCGTACGCGCACTCGCGACTGATGGTGTGCGAGCCGTTGACTCGTTCGTAACCCGTGCGCTTCAGCTGCCAGGTGTCGCCCCACGGTGTGGTCTTGCACCAGTAGCTCAGTCGGGCGTAACCGGTGCCGCTGCACCTCGCCCATACCGCGGTGTGGCCGACCCCGACACTGCACGTTACGGCCCTGGCGCCTGACGCCCCGCTCTCCACAGCGTGGGCGCTTGCAGCCGCTCCCAGCAAGCCGACACCCGCGAGTACTCCGGATGCCGCTATGAGGCTGATCTTCCCCCGCAGCGTGCCGCGGTCAGTCTGGTGGAACCGCATGAACTCTCCTCACTTCAGATCCGATTCAGCTGGACTGCGTCCGGCCCCGCAGTTCAGCAGGGTTCATCGGTTGACCGGTCAGCGACGAGCCTTCTGCTGTTGCCGGAGCAGGGCAACGACAAACGGCTGTCCCGGACAGCCGCACGTTGTCCGGGCTGGTCAAAGCCATTTCCATATCTTGTCCCGGTCAGATCCGAGCACCGTCACCGTCTGTTCAGGGACCCCCACGCCCCTTGCTGGCTCCACCACCGGATTCGGCGAATATGGCTCCACCGGCCAATTGAACGGCGAGGTCGAACGCTCCCACCGGATCGATGCCGAAGAGTTCTACCGGCTTCTCGACGGGGTCATCATTGACGATGCGCGCGTCGATCAGCGTCAGCGGCACAACTCGGCTTGGGGCACGGGCGCTTCGCTGCTCGGCCCCGCGCCGCTGTGGATCCTGCCGCATCTGCGCCGGATCGTACCGGCCCGGAGCGCAGGTGCGCCGGCACGACGGCGACCACCGTTACGGGGCGCTGCCGCCCAACGCGCTGGACGCGGCCGGCCGTACCGACACCCCGTCCTGCTGCTCGCGGGTAGCGACAACGGGCTGTGGCTGGACTCCCAGAAGCTCTGCCACGAGGTACTCGCCCAGCGGCAGTCGCAATTGGACGTGGCGTACACGGAGATTCCCGGCTACGGTCACCCCGACACGTCCCTCGGCCGGGGCGCCGCCCTCGACGTGTTCGGGCACATCTTCGACTTCCTCGGCAAGCGGCGGTGACGGACGTCTTCCGGGGCGGCCGGAGGCAGCATCCGGCCGTACCCGGACCACACCTCAGGAGGCAACGACCCATGCCGCAGCTCGCTCTCGACGGCGCAGCACTGACGTACGACGACGAGGGCCCCCGTGACGGTGACGGCGTGCCCCTGGTGTTCATCCACGGCTGGACGGCCAACCGGCACCGCTGGGACCACCAGACGGCACACTTCGCCCCGAAGCGGCGGGTCATACGGCTCGACCTGCGCGGGCACGGCGAGAGCAGCGGGTCGGGGGCGCGGACGATCGAAGAGCTGGCCGCGGACGTCCTCGCCCTCCTCGACCACCTGAAGGTCGACCGGTTCATACCCGTCGGCCACTCCATGGGCGGGATGATCGCGCAGACCCTCGCCCTCGGGCATCCCGAACGGATCGAGCGCCTCGTACTGGTGAACTCGATCAGCCGGATGACCTACAGCCGGGGGAGGGGCCTGCTGATGGCGGCATCCACGCTGGTGCCGTTCAAGTTGTTCGTCGCCGCCAACATCCAGCGGGCCTTTGCCCCCGGCTACCCGCGCGAGGAGATTCGCGAGTACATCCGGGCCTCCTCGGCCACACCGCGGGAGGTGGTCATGACGTGCTACGCCGCCATGCGGACCTTCGACGTCCTCGACCGGGTCGGCGAGATCCGCACGCCCACCCTGTTGGTGCACGGCTACCACGACATCCAGCTGCCCGTCGCGCAGATGCTTCGGATGGCCAAGGCCTACCCGGACGCGCTGGTCCGGATGGTGGACGCAGGCCACGAACTGCCGGTGGAGAAGCCGGCGGAGCTGACTGCGGCGCTCGACTGGTTCGTGACCGACCGAGCATAAGTGCGGTAGGCGACGGGGCCGACTCCGCGCAGGGCACCAGCATCCTGACCGACCTGCGCGGGCAGCTCGCCGTCCACCGACGGGCCCGCGCTGTCGCCGAGCACCAGCCGTACGACGCCACCGACCCCACCATGATCGATGCGCTCTACACCCTCGCCTGGGTCTGCCACGGCGGTCAACGCCCCGAGCTGTGGAAACCGTTGGACCGGGCGCTCAGCCGGCTGAAGCCTCATGTCCCGGACCGGCTGACCCTAAGACGCATACCGGCACGCGTCCGCAGTCAGCCGCGCGGGCGAGCTCGCCTCGCACGTCCGCACCGCACTGTTCCTCATCATGGATCTCGTCGAGGCCGTCGTCAGGACGGGCCGCCATGCTGAGGCGGCAGCTCATGTCGAAGCGGTACGCGAGGCCGGCATCGCCGCGATCTCGCCACGGTTAGCCATGAGGTCTTGGTAGCCGCGTGTCTGCCGCCAGGCCGGTTCGTCGGTGGCGTCAGTTGGTCCTGCGTGGTGTGCGATCGGGGCGGGTGGCGTAGTCGCTGGGCAACGGATGGCATCCCGTGTGGACTCCTCGGCCCGGGCCTCGTCCAGGACCCCTTCAGCTCACCCGACCTGTTCAGAAGTGCGCTGCAGCTGCCCACGCAGCTACGGCCCAATCCCGCGGCACGGCCGGAGGGCAGGGTCAGATACTGGTGGGCAGGGGGTCGTGGGGGAGTTGGGCGAGTATGAGGCGGCCGTCGGCGCGTACGTTGCATTCGCTGATGGTCCGGGCTACCTGGTGGACGTGTCCGTCCCGGGTTTCAAGGCGGAGGGTGACGGTGACTTCGCCGAGTCCTTGGCGTTGTCCGTCCTCGGCGGCGAGCCGGCGGTAGAGGGTGTTGGGCCAGTGGTCGGGGTCGCTGTCCTGCCACACCTTCACGGCGACGTCGTGGAAGCGGCATTTCTGTCCGCCGTGCGGCTCCTGCAGAAAGGAGTGACTCAGCGGCAAGGTGCCCAGCAGGGGGACGAGGCGGGTGTGCAGTTCATGGTTTTCGACCAGCCGGTGGCGCTGCCAGTGTCTGCCGGAGGGAACAGTCATCCGCACCGTGGCGAGCAGGTAGGGGTGACCGGCCGGGGCGGTGACGGGAAAGTCCGCCCGCCACACCGGCCAGGGCGGTACCGGAGGATCGAGCTCCGGTAACGGGCCGTTCCGGCTGGTCAGATGCACCCCGTGTTCGGTTTCCACCAGCAGATTATGACCCGTGCCCCGCCGTCGCGGGCGCGAACACCGATACGACCGGGGCCCGTTGGGACTGCTGGGAACGGCGCCTACCTCCTCCGTCGCTGCGGGTGTACGCCGTACCGACTGCGGGCCCGCAACGGCGGGACACTCGGCCTGCTGTCAGATGCGCACCGGCCTGAGCTCGGCCGCGCCGCTCAGCGCTGCGGTCAGCCGGTCGACCTCATCCGGCGCACCGGCGATCTCCACACCGTGAGGTCAACTCCCGCCACAGCAAGCACAGTTCCTCCATCTCGCGTACAGGGACGGCGGCGGGCCCTCAGCGAGGCAGGAAGAAGGATCGTGGGCGGCCGGCACCGGACGGCGATGCCGCCGACCCCGACCGAGCCCACATGCTGAAAGATCGCCGCGTCGAAATCCACGAGCGATTCGATCACGGTCCCGGCAGGATGTCCCTGTGAACCATGTCCTGTGCGGGCTCGCCGCCAACCCGGCCCTGCCGTCCGAGTTGGTCGACCGGCTGATCGCCGTCGCGGACGCAGACATTGCCGCGGACCTCGCAGATCGCGCGGACCTCAGCCATGCGCAGGTGGTTGCGCTGGCCGCGCGCGTTGAGGAGACCGCTGTGCGGCTTGCGTACGACGGCCGACTGACCGCCGCCGACGTCGATCCCGTGGCACAGCCGCACGCCGCGCTCGCCCTGCTCGGCGAGCGTGCCGGCAAACCGGAGTGGGCACGCCTCTTCGCGGCAGATCCAGTCGTCGAGCGCCGGGAGAAGTTGGCCACTTGCGCGGACCTCCCGCCTGATGTGGTGGAGACCCTCGCCGCCGACTCGGACGTACGGGTCGGCGCGGAGCTCGCGTTGTGGACGACGCCGGAAATGGCTGCCCGACTTGCGGGGCATCCGCATGCCGAGGTCCGCAGCGCGGTGGCGGCCAACGAGGCGACGCCACCGGCCGTGCTGGCGGCACTGATCACCGGCGAGGGGCTGCCTCCAGCGCAGTGGTGCCTGGTATGCGACCGCGAAGAGACGCCGTTCGTGCACGATCCGCTATGCCCGCGGATCGACTGCGATCTGCGGTCCGGTGCCTCCTGCGACGGCTCCCACCAGTCCACCGTGCACGAGATGCAGCAGATGGCGCTGCGGAATCCGGCCACACCGACCGAAGCCGTCGTCGGCTTCGTCGACCATCCTTCGATGCTGCTGCGCTGGGCGCTCGCCGCCCGGCGCGACCTGCCGATGGAGGTGTGCGGACGGCTCGCCGTTGATCCCCGTCCCGGTGTTCGAGCCGACCTTGCCGAGAATCCCGCGATCGACGACGCCCTGATCCGCGCGCTGGCCACCGACCCTGGCCACGACGTGCAGCGCAGGCTCGCACACAACCCACATGTGCCGCTCGACGTGCTGACCCACTTGGCCGGCGCTACCAAGATCGGCTCAACCCTCCTGCCGCGGATCGCCGTTGCCTCTCCCGCCGAAGTCAAGGAGCTGGCCGAGTCGCCGAATCCGGCCGTGCGGATGCTCTTGGCTGAGCGACGCGATCTGCCGGCTGAGATCCGCGACGCGCTGGCCGCCGACCCGGACGCGAAGGTGGTCAAGTCCATCGCGCCGCACCCGGGCCTCTCCGAAGCCCAGCTGCGCGCCATGGTCGACCGGCACGGAGTCCGGGTCGTCGCCAAGGTGGCGGCCAACCCGGACGCGTCGTCGGCACTGCTGGAGGACCTGGCCCGGCACGAACCGCCGGTGCCAAAGGCGCTCCGCGAGGTTGCCCGGCACCGCAACACGACGGCCCCGTCGCTGCTCGCCTGCTTGGCGGACAAGCGGGCGAGGCTCATAGCTGCCGGCCACCCGGCGCTGCCGCCGCCGGCCATAGTCGAACTGCTCGACGACGACGACTCGCGAGTGGTGGAAGCGGCGGCCGCCAACCCCTCGCTGCCGCGTGACGTGATGTCAGTGCTGGTGCCCTAGTCGGGCGGGCATACGTCCAGCACAGCCCACCGGCTGTCAGGACGGTCCTGGCGATCCGAGCCCCCGACGGGAAAAGAGTGGCCCGTGGCGGCGACCGTCCTGACATTGGTCATGGTCGTGCACTGGTACGAGCCGGCTGAGGATTCGATGGACGGGGTGGACGCGCTGCTGGCAGCGTATGACGAACAAGTACGGGGACATGTGCCGGAGCGGGCGCCCGTGGGGGCCGTGACAGAGGGGGACGGCACCGTCCTTCGGACCCACTACGGCACGCACGGCACGGTCCACCACGCTCCGTTGACCGGCGGGACCGGGCCGATGGAGGTGACCGGGCTGATCCGTCGGCAGCAAGAGGCCTTCGCTGCCCGCTCCGAGCCGGTCGAGTGGCGGGCGTACGCCCACGACCCGGTCCCCATGGACGAACCGCTGCGCGCCGCCGGTTTCACGGCCGTCGGTCCGGAACGGACGCTGCTGATCGCGGACCTCGACGACGTGACGGGCGCGGTAGCGCCTGCGAAGGGCCTGCGGGTGCGGCGGCTGAGCTACGGCTACCCCCGAACTCTCCGTCCTCGCCAGGACCTGGTCGAAGGCGTAGGCCTGTTGCGAAAGTGGCTTGTGGTGAGATCCAGCGAACTGGCTGGAGCCCTGATGACGAACGGCGATGCTATGTGGTTCCCGCGGGGGTTGCACCCGCTGTGGTGAGGAGAGCGACGGTTTCGGGATGGGGGCCGTCGATCGCCCAGTTGATTGGTGAGCGGCCCGTGCCGTGATCTTCACGAAGGTTCGGATCGGCGCCGCGCGTCAACAATTCGCGCACCGTTTCAGTGTGTCCCCAGCATGCGGCTGCGCACAGGGGGGTGCCTTCCGAGCCGAGTCCGCTGCTCTCGGTGTCCGGAGAGGCCCCGGCCGCCAGGAGCAGGCGGGCGATCTCGGCTTCTCCATTCACGGATGCCACATACAGAGGAGTGGTGCCCTCGCTGTCCTCTCGGTTCGGGTCGGTCCCAGCCCACAGAAGCGCCTTCACACGGATGGTGTCGCCCATCAAGACTGCTACGAATAGGTGTCGGGAGAGCTTCTTCCGCTTCCGCTGGTTCATGGGTGCCGAGGTTAACGACTGGGTACGCGGCGGGGCCACATATATCCACTCGTTGATGGCGGCGACGACCACGGTCGCTGCGAAGCGAACGGCAAGTTTGTCGTGTCTCGTTCCTACCGCTCGATGCCTCTTCAGGCGGTTGATCCCACACTCCACCGCGTGGCGCTCGTGGTAGTCGGGCTTGTCGAACTTCGGTGGTCGGCCGCCGCGGGACCCGCGCTTTTTCGTGCCCCGGCGGCGTGCTGGTGGGCGCGTGCGATGGTGGAGTCCACGCTGACATCCCAGGTGATCCGGCCCTTCGCGTCGGCCACGGCCTGCAGTTGCTCGAGGATCCGCTTCCAGGTGTCGTCGCGCTGCCAACGCCGGAACAGGTCGTAGGCCCGGTCTCCCGGCCCGTACCGCTGTGGGACATCCCGCCACGGCGCACCGGTCCCGATCCGCGAACGTATGCCGTTGATCAGCTGCCGCCATGTCCAAGTCGGCGGCCGACCCGGCTTCTTGCCTCGCGCCGGGAGGTACCGCCGGCGTTGAGGCGCGAGGACTTGCGCGGTGTCGACGCCGTGGCGCAGGTGCCGGCCGGTGGTGGCGAGGCGGGGGATGGGCTCGCCGGATATCCATCCGGTGATCGCGGTGGCGATGTCGACGCTCTGCCGGGCGCTGGTACGCGATGGCTTCTGGGTGCAGTCCCAGGCGCCGTTGGCCTCGGGGTGCCTCAGCAGATTGTCGTAGACCTGGTGCTGGGCGAGGAAGTCCAGGTTCCGCTGCGGGGGCCATTCGTCGGGGAAGAGGCCGGCGAGCATGTCGGCCACGATGTCGTCGTAGGCCGGGCTGGTGGCGGCGGGGTCCTGGAGCAGGAGTTCGGTGAGGACTTCGGCGAGGTTGTCGAGTGCCCGGGGGGATGCTGGTGCGCGGCGTGGTCCAGCGGCGCCGACGGCGGGCTCGGTGGCTTCGTACTGTTCGGCGGTCTTGCTGCCAGTGCCAGCCGGCGGGCCTGGAGCTCCGGTGGCAGTTGCCGGGACAGCTTAAATGAGACGGTGCTCCGGCAGGTCGCACTCTGCGGTGAGTAAAGATCAGGTCTGTTCGCACGGGGATCCCCATACGAACAGACCTGAACCGGACCTCAAGATGCTCCGCTATCCCTTTCGGCCGTATCTCGGCCAACCCCCTTACGGGTTGCGAGTGGTGATGTGGATGAACCGGCCGCACTGGTGGTGCAGGAAGTCCTCGGAGAGCGGGCGCCGGCTGACCGGGCAGCTGGCCTCGTACAGCTGGTTGTCGGCGGCCAGCAGGGAGATCCGAAGACGGTCGGCGGCGACGGCCAGGGAGACACTTGCGATGCGGGTGGAGGGGTAGCCCGGGATGTTCGACAGGGCAATCCACCGGTTGTGAGCGCGGATGAACCGTTCTTCCTGGATCCAGGCCTGGCCTTGCGAGTCCACCTCGGCCCGGTAGATGCCACGCTCGGTGCCGACCGTGGCGATGTCCAGGGCCGGCCCTTGTGGGCCGGTGGCTCCGTCTGCTCCGTCTGCTCCGTCTGCTCCGGTGGCTCCTTGTGGGCCGGTGGGACCGGTGGGACCCGGGGTGGTGTAGGTGATCGTGACCGTGGGCGTGCCAGTAGTGTCGGCAGCAGCTTGGGGATTCACCGCACCGGCCGTGACAAACGACGACCCAGCACCTCCACCACCAGAGCCGTAGCTGTCGAAGGGGTCGGCGCCGCCGCCGCCGAAGAAGCCGCCGCCACCCCCGCCGCCGAGAGCATCGGTACCGCCGAGACCACCGCTACCGGCGGAGCCGACGCCACCGCCGCGCCGAAGCCGGAGGCGCCCCCGCCGCCGCTGGTGCCGCCCCCCGTCGTGCTGTACGTGCCGACTGTCGCTCCCGTGCCCAGCCGCTGACTCATCTTGGTGTCCAGACCAACGGCGGGCAGCGGGGGAGCGAGCCAGGCATCGAGTGAGATCAACGAGGACCTCCAGTGAGACGTAACGGTTCACCAGGGCGAGAATCAGCATGCCGAGGTGCTCGATGACGTACTCACGCACGTCATCGAGCACCTCGTCCGGCGTCCCTGTGCAGGCATGCAGCAGCGGCTGGATCCGGTCGGGCAACCGTGCACGGTCCCCTCCGGCAACTCCCGGCCGTTCTTCTGTCTCAGCGGCCACGATCTTGCAGTATTAACCGGGGCTGCCGCAGTACCAGTTGCCCGTCGAGGTGCAGACCGTCACCTGAATGCGGCGTACGTCGTACGGTGTGGTTCGGGAGAGCGAGATGCCGGCCGTCGTGCCGTTCGTCGCGCGTCCACTGGCCTGGCGGTTGACGGTCGTCCAGGCACCGTGGTTGTACTCCAGCCAGCTCACGTAGACATATGACGTCGAGGGCTTGCTGGCGTAGTCGGTCACTGAGCCGCTGACGCTGAAGCCGTTGTTGTTCTCATCGATATAGCCGCTGCCGCGGGCGAAGCTGTTGCTCGCCGACCAGCCGCGGTCGGCCACCTTCGCCTCCGCCTGAGTGGTCGCGGCCATCAGCGCCAGTACCGCCAGTGCCCCGCCTGCCGTGCTTCGTAACGCAGTCCTGCGCATGCTTGTACACACCTTTCGCTTGAGCTTGGGGAGTGGGCCGACGGAGATGTCCGTCGGAATGCCAGGAGCATGCTGGCGTTCGGCGGGGCGGAACAAGGGCAGGGGGCTGTCCCGGACAGGCCCGCGCTGTCCGGGCTGGTCAGCGGCATGTCCCACGCCGCCTCCGGACAGCAGCATACTGCCGACTGTTGCTCCCCTGCCCAGCCGCTGACTCCATTTCGTGTCCAGACCAACGGCGCCCTGCAGGAGGCCGAGTCAGGCATCGAGTGAGATCAACGGGCACCGCCAGCTGAGGAGTACCAGCTCGCCGGGGCGAGAATCGGTATCACGGGTGGGTCGAAATCCTGGACCGGCACTTCCCGCCCCAGTAGCCCGACCAGGGCACGGCCGACTGACTCCGACGATCCCGACACCGCCAATGCCGTGGCGGCCCGGTTGGTCACCGGGCCGCCACGGGCGTGCGTCGCGTCGCTGGGCTTCGTCTCCGGAGGCCTCACTGCTGGCGTCCGCACTGCGCCGCGTCTCGCGCGCGAACTGCCCACGCACTTCGTCTCCTTCGACTGTCTTCACTCCCCACGGTGAGGGCCGTAGACGCCTGGATTGCCGACGCAGCTACGCGGGTGTTGGTGAGCCGCCCCCACGCATTATGAGTCGGTACCGCGCCTCTTCCGTCACTTGCCATCCGGCACGCCAGTTGAAGGACACCTCGACAGCGCCCACCGCGGTCGCGAGGGCGACCGTGGCGAAGGCGATGCGCCCCCAGATGTTGAGTGCCCACTTCCGAACCGCCAGTCCCGCAAGTCATTCGACGGGACCATCTCAAACCAGGTCGACGTAAGACCCTAATACGCCCTATGCTTATTACATGTCACTTGTGCGGCAGGCAGTGGACGATGACGTCGCGGAGCTCGTACGCATGCGGGCGTTGCTGTTTGACACCCTCGGCGGCGACTTCTTCAACCCCTCATCAGCAGACGACGACTGGCGGGACACTCTTGCCGCGGTGCTGAAGGAACAGGTGACAGCGGACGCCGTGCGGATCCTCGTTGTGCACGGCGACAACGGCCTCGCCGCCTGCGGCATCGGCACCATCGAGCAACGGCTGCCCGGCCCGCACCTGCGCAACGGCCGGATCGGACACGTGATCGGCCTGGTCACCGATCCGGCGTACCGACGGCGCGGCCACAGCCGCGCGATCATGCAGGGCCTGCTCGACTGGTTCCGGGAACGCCAGGTGGCCCGAGTGGACTTGTATGCCTCTCCGGACGGTGAGCCTCTTTACCGTGCGCTCGGCTTCGCCGACCACCCAGACCCCTCGCTGTACTGGCGTCCGTGACAGGCGCCCCGCCGCACCAGGCGACCAGCCGCGCGAAAGACTCTCACCTGCGTTCTCGGGCGGACTGATCGCCAACTGCTCCTGGTCCTCACCGACAAGCGCTCGCTGATTTCGCTCGACCCGCGTCCGCTGAACAGTGCGGAGAGGCCGGTGCTTGCCCACATCCTCTCCGTGGACACAGTGCGGCGCCGTGCCCGGACGGGTCGTACACCCCCCGGGAGGCGACCGCTGAGGAGTTCGAGCTGGATGTCGTGGTGGCGCAGGTCCTCGGCGATGCTCAGCTCGGCGCCGCGGCCCAGGCGCTTCGTGAACTTCGGCATGCGATGATATTGGTCCGACTGTGATGTCGACCGACATGTACGGCGTGCGGGTTCTGAAAGTCGATCCGGACCGGCTCCCTGTCAGAATCCAGGTGCTCGTCGTCTACTACGACACCGGGTCGCGCACGCACATCCCCCTGCCGGGCGAGGAGCCGGGCGTCTTCCTGCACTTCCTCTGGGAGAGCGCGGCGGGCTATCTGAGCAACGACGACGAACGCAAGGGTCCCCTGGGAAGGGTGCTGAGCACCGACGACATCCTGAACTACGAATGGGTCGACACCAACGCACGCCGTTTCATCTCGGAAGTCCGGCGCACCGAGACGCTCAACGACCCGCCCACCGAGGAACAGTGGGAAGAACTCCACGACTTCTACTACGAACGTGGCGGCACCTGGCAGGACGAGGGTCTGCTGATCCAGGGCGAGTACGAGATACGGGTCACGGACCGCAAGTGGCTGGAGCATTTGAGCAAGGGGCAGGCCTGGAGCTCGGCCGCCTTCCCGTTGAACGGCGACAGCTGGACGGCCGAGGACGCGCCGTACATACCCGGGCCTTGCCCAACCGGCGGTCAGCCTGCGACCGTTCGAGACGACAACGGGTAGTAGCGTCAAGTACGACTGCGTCGAGCGTATGGAGTTCTCGGACGACGGCAAGTACCTGGCGGTGTGCAGCGACCAGGGGCGGGTGTGGGTGTACGACACCGCAGACTGGAGCGAGACCGTGCACACCCATGCCGGTGACCGGATCGTGCCGCTGATGATGTGGGTGCACTGTTGCGAGAGCGTTGGTCACATGCCCCTTTCGTAGGCCCCGTCCCACGGGCCGTAGGGCACGCAGCCCACCGGCGCTGCGCCAGGACGGTCACACCCGCAGCGAAACCAGCCGGGCCGCCAGCGCGTGTTGAATTACGTCATGATCGCCTCAGAAGGGAACGCCTTGCACACCAAAGGACCACGCCCCTCCCGCCGCACCGCACTCGCTCTCGGCGCCGGCACGGCACTTTCCGTCGCCCTGCCCCTCGGCGGGACGGCATACGCCTTACCTGGCGGGGATGACGGCATCACTTCGCGGCTGAGGGAGCTCGAGCAGCAGCACTGCGCCCGTCTGGGCGTGTTCGCCCGCAATATGCGCACGGGCAGGATGGTGGCGTACCGCGCGGACGAACGCTTCCCAATGTGCTCGCTGTTCAAGACGATCGCCGCCGCGGCCGTTCTGCGCGACCTCGACCACGACGGCGAGTTCCTGGCCAAGCGCATCCGGTACACCGCGGAGTACGTCGAGAAGTCGGGCTACTCCCCGATCACCGGCAAGGCCGAGAACCTCGCAGGCGGCATGACCGTCGCGGAGCTGTGTGACGCCGCCATCCGCCACAGCGACAACACCGCGGGAAACCTGCTGCTCCGCGAGCTGGGGGGACCGACCGCCGTCACCCGCTTCTGCCGCTCGATCGGGGACGGCAAGACCCGGCTCGATCGATGGGAGCCCGAACTCAACTCGGCGGAACCACGGCGCGTGACCGACACCACCACACCCCGCTTCATCGGCCGGACCTACACGCGCCTCACGCTCGGCGACGCGCTCACATCCCAGGACCGGGAACGGCTCACCGGCTGGCTGCTCGCCAACACGACCAGCGGCGACAGATTCCGCGCCGGCCTTCCCGCCGACTGGATTGTGGCCGACAAGACCGGTGGCGGGAGGTACGGCGGCAACAACGACGTGGGCATCACTTGGCCGCCGGACGGCGCACCGATCGTGATGGCCGTCCTGACGACCAAACACGAGGAAGACGCGTCGGCTGACCATCCGCTGGTGGCCAGCACCGCCGCACTGCTGGCGGCGGCACTCATCTAGGGTCGGTTACGGAAGTGCTGGTCACAGGCACTCGAACTGCGGGGAGTCCCCCCGCTGCCCGGTGGTGATCACGATGGACATGGGCTTCTGTCCTTGCTCGACGGCCAGGTGCAGCCCGGTGGTCAGGCCGCCGCGCGAACGTCCGAGGCCGTGGTCGTCGGGCTCGGTGGCGACGCCGCCGGGCGGCTCCTTCTGCAAGTACTGCAAGTCCCCATGTTCCTCGCTCCTGCGGCGTGCTGGTCGGCACGGCAGGCGGTGGCGTCGATGTTGAGGTCCCAGGACCGCCGCGAACACATCGGTTGCGTGATCTCTCCTTCGGGGGCAACGTGTGGCCGCCAGGCCGCGTCCTTCTGGGCGTGATCGAACTTCTCGACCCTTCCAGCCCTGACGACTACGAAGGGGCCGTGCGGCCAGGCCCGCTGTGGCGCCACGCCTTGTGGGTGGCGGTCATCACCGTCCTCGGGGTGGGCCTGGGTTGGGCCGGCGCCTTGTACCGTATCGGCCCCGAGGAGTACGGGCTGCCGTCCGCCGCTCCGGGGGCACTCTGGCCGTATCTGCTCGCTTGGACCGCGACCGGCCTGGCGGCGGCAGCCGCACTGCGTGCTGCCGCCGCCAGGGTGCCGGTCTATGCCCCGGAAGGGATCGCGGTCGTGCTCACCATGCTGGGCACCCGGCTCTCGCTGGGCTGGCGGCCGGAGGCGCCGGTGCTGGGTGCGATGGCTGGGGCCGCGCTGACGGCGGCGGCCATATGGTGCGCCCTTGCGCTGCGCTCCGGCTCTCATGGCAACCGCGGCGGGGGAGGTACCTCTGGCGGGTGAGGGGGGAAGTCGACGTCACGAAGCCTCAGGGCCACCCAGACCGACGGGAATTCGCTGGGGCAGCGGGTTCAGAAGTCCGTGGAGGATTGGGTGACCTCGGCCAGGACGGCGCTGAGCAAGTGAGGGAAGCGGGCGTCGAGTTCGGCCCGGCGCAAGGACACCAGGCGAGTCTTGCCGCTGGTGCGCGTGGAGGTATTGCCCGCCTCGCGCAGCATCCGCCAGTGGTTCGACAGCGTGGAGCGCGGAACGGTGATCCCTTCAGGGCCGCACGTGACTTCACCGTTCGCCGTCAGGCACCGCAGTAGCTCCAGACGCGCGGGGTCACCGAGGGCATGCAGCACGGCCGCCCAGGTCGAAGCCTGCGGGCTTGGGCTGACTCAGAGTGCGTACGTCTCCGCCTCGGGCCTGCAACTAGTATGGCCATCAGTTCAAGATTTCGAGATCATCGAACTGATCTTGGAGGGTGGGCATGAAGGTGCTGGCGACGCTGGCCCGGCTGTACGTGGATGACATGGACCGCGCGCTTCCGGCCCTGCGCGACCTGACGGGCCAGGACACCCGGATGCGGTTCCCCTACGGCGACGTGGAAGTCGCGAGCATCGGCGGCTTCCTGCTCGTTGCGGGCACCGACAAGGCGCTTGCTCCGTATCGGGAGATCCAGAGCACGGTCCTCGTCGATGATCTGGACGGACTGAACAAGCTCCTGGACACGCACGGCGGGGAGATCGTCTCCGGCCCGAACCAGGTGCCGACCGGGCGCAACGCCACCGTGCGACACCCCGGCGGGGTCATCTTCGAGTACGTCGAGCACTCCGCGTAGGCAGTATCACGTCGATCGAGTGGTGTTCTGGCCCGCTTGTCTGTAAGCGCTCATGATCCGCTGAGTGCCACGGCGAGAACGCAACAGCTGGCTTCCTCCTCCGTCCCTCAGCGTCCGGTCCAAGTTCAACGGCGATCGGTCCAAGCTCGGTGGCAGAGGACAGCGGAGGTCAAAGATCAAGATGAGTGCATGATCCCTTTGAGCTCGATAACCGTTTCAGATCTATATGATGCACTTTGTGATCACGTCCGGACGGCGCCGGAGCCGTCGTCTTCCCTACGGCGGCCGGTGGGACGCTGCCCGGCTCTCACCCGTGATCCTTACCGTCCTCATCGCCGGCCTGGCGTTCTCCACACCGAGGGAGATTGCCTTCAGCCGCCTCCTGCCTGCTGCACCCGCCCTCGCCGCTGCGATGTGGCCCGTGCTCCCCACGATCCTGCTGGGGACGTTCTGCCTGCTGGTCATGATCGGCCTCAGCTTCTTCTACACCGACCTGGGGACGCCGTACACGGCGGCTGCGATCGTCGCGGTCACCTTGGCGGCCGCCTATGCAAGCCACGTCCGGCTCCAGCGGGAGGAGACACTCTTCCACGTCCGGCTCGTCGCCGATGCAGCTCAGAAGGTGCTGCTACGGCCCCTGCCGCGCCGCATCGCGGGCGTCGAGATCGAGTCGCTGTATCTGGCGGCCCAAGAGCAGGCCCGGATCGGCGGCGACTTCTACGAGGCGGCCGACACGCCGTACGGGGTCCGGCTGCTCATCGGCGACGTACGCGGCAAGGGCCTGCCCGCGGTGGGGGCGGCTGCGGCGGTGATCAGCTGCTTCAGGGAGGCCGCGTACGACGAGCCCGACCTGAGGGGCATCGTCCATCGCCTGGAGACCAGCATCGCCCGCCACAGCGACGCGTTCCCCGCCCAGGACCTGCCGGAGCGCTTCGCTACCGCTATTCTCGCCGAGATCCCGCACGGCAGCGACCACGTCAGACTTCTCAACTGCGGGCACCCCCCGCCGCTGCTCGTGCACCGCGGGGAGATCCGCGTCCTGGAGCCCACCACCCCCTCGCCGCCCCTCAACCTCGCGACGCTCATCGGAGACCGTTACTTTGTCGACACCGCCGCCTTGGCCCCGGGCGACCAGCTGCTGCTCTACACCGACGGCGTAACGGAGACCCGGGACCGCACTGGCGAGTTCTTCCCGCTGCCGGACTGGATGCGGCGGCAAGGCCCGGCGCCGCCCCGCGAGCTGCTCGACCGGCTTCACCGGGACCTGCTCCACTACAGCGGCGGCAGGCTCGACGACGACATCGCGGCCCTCGCCGTGCGGTGCCTGAACACCCGGGCGCAGGAGCACCCAGAGTAGGTGGGGGCGCCCGCCGCGGCAGTCCGGCCAAGCAGGGAACCGCCACCGCCGGGGACCGCGGCGGCCGATGGGGTCGACTCCTCACACCTGTTACGAGCGCTACCGGATGAACCGGGGGAGCCATTTCGCCTTGTAGCCGGGGTGCCAGGCGTACTCGGCGGCCAGCTGCCGCACCGCGAAGCCAAGTCCGACGGCACGTCCGGAGGCGAAGTCGTCGTCCGGCCGGTCGGCGTCCCGGTCCGCCACTTCCACGTACTCGCCGAGCAGGACGCGACTGGTCTCGATGCGGGCCAGCGTACGAGCCGGATCCTGGAGTGCGATGTGCCGGTCGTAGCCGGCTCCTCTCACCGTGAACGCTATGCCGGACGTCCTGTCGTGGACCTCTCCTGGAACATCCGCCGGACACCTCCAGCTCGCGCCGCCGGCGTCCCACGCGACCTGCTCCTCCTCGGCAAGCCGCGCTTCGATGAAGGACACCATGTCTGCGTTGCCGGCCATGCGACGGCGTTTCCTCTCGTGACGGTTACTCGTGACGGTTTATACGGGGACTGCGCAGTCATTCTGGGGGACCTCGGACCTCGTGATCCAGCCCGCAGCCGCTCCCAGCCGCCGACGCACGGCCGGCCACGAGGCCGACATACCTGCGGCACTGCCCGCTGGGCGCTGGCGACCGGCAACGCGAGCGGCTGTCCGCCCAAGAGGGGAGCAGGGCAGGGGAGCAGGGGTGTCTCTGCTTCCTTCGTCAAGCCTGCGTGGGTCATGCGGGGGTTGCTTCTGGGGTGCGTGACTCGTGGAAGGTTCTGCCTCGCAGCATGGTGACAGGACGCTTGGCTTCGTTCACTTTCAGCGACAGCGTTTCGACGGCACTGCGGTGTCACCGAGTGGCCGCCGGTGACGATCGCGAGCTTTCCGGCTCGCGGGCTCCGGGGGTGTTGAGGGCGACCTCCCGGTTCCGACTCGACCGTGCATTCCTCAATCGTGACGGAAATTACATTTCTCCGATTTCATCTATTTTCTGGACTATTGTGTGCGAATTCGCTTGTGCAGGTCTGGCTCTGGCTGGCCAAACGCACCTTTCCGGCCCGTCGGCGCTACAGGGAGAGACATGGGACGCGCACGCAGCAGAACCGTCAACTGGCGGATGGTTCTGCCTGTCGCAGGTGGGGCTGTCGTGCTCGGATTGGGTGGCCTCTACGTCGCTGGGCTCGTGGCCGGCGACGACATCGCCGAGGGCACAAGGGTGCGCGGTGTCGACATCGGAGGAATGGGCCGAGCGGAGGCCCAGCGGGTCCTGCACCGCAAGCTCGGGCCGGTCTTCGCGGCACCGCTCACGCTGAAGATCGGTGACCGTATCGAGAAGGCCGATCCCGGCGCGCTCGGGTTGTCCCTCGACACTGCAGCGACCGTCGACCGTGCCGCGAGCGCAGGATCCGACCCGGTGACAGCGATCGGCAGGCTCCTCGCCTCCGGCGGCCGGGACGTCGAGCCGGTGCTACGTGTGGACGAGCACAAGAGCCGGGCGGGAACAGACCGTATCGCCGCGGCCGCCAAGCGGCAGGTCCGTGACGGGGCCATATCGTTCGAGAAGGGCAGAGCGAAGGCCGTCGCTCCGGTCACCGGCGTCACCGTGATCGCGGACAAGGCCCTGGACACCATCCTCCACGACTACCGCAACGCGACGCATGCCACCCCCGTCGCGATACCGGTGAGGCAGACGCAGCCGCGCATCGGCCCGCACGAGACCGAGCGAGCCATGAATGAGTTCGCCCAGCCCGCGATGTCCGGCCCCGTCATACTGACCCTCGCCGACAAACGCATAGCCATGGCCCCCGCCACGCTCGGCAAGCATCTGACGATGAAGCCCGACAGCCGAAACCGCCTTGTGCCGAGCCTCGACTCCAAGGGGCTGTTCGTCGACCCCGCTGTCTCCCGCCCGGTGCGGGACGCCTCCCAGGGCCCTCGGGACGCCGCGCTCCGTCTCGACGACGACGACCGCGTGGTGGTGGCCCAGGACAGCAGTGTCGGGCGGCATGTCACCGCGAAGGCCCTCGGCGAGGCCGTGATGCCCCTGCTGACCCGCTCCGGCCCGGCCCGCACCGGCGAGATCGCCTCCGCAGTGGTCCAGCCGAAGCTCACGAGTGCATCGGTCCAGCGGCTCGGCATCAAGGAGAAGGTCTCCTCCTTCACCGTCGCGTTCCCGGCCGCCCCCTACCGCAGCACCAACATCGGCCGTGCGGTGCAGCTCATCAACGGCTCGGTTGTCCACCCCGGACAGGAGTGGAGCTTCAACCGCACGGTCGGCGAGCGCACGAAGGACAACGGCTTCGTCGACGGCATCATGATCAACAATGGTCAGTTCGTGAAGTCGCCCGGCGGCGGCGTCTCCGCAGTCGCCACCACCATGTTCAACGCCATGTTCTTCGCGGGCGTCAAGCCCATGGAGCACGGCGCCCACTCCTTCTACATCGAGCGCTACCCCGAGGGCCGCGAGGCCACCGTCGCGTGGGGCACCCTCGACCTCCGCTGGATCAACGATTCTGGTCACGCCCTCTACATCAAGGCCGAATCCACTGACACGTCGGTGACCATCACCTTCCTGGGCACGAAGAAGTACGACGAGATACGTGCGACCAAGGGGCCGCGCACCAACATCAAGCCGCCGGGCACGCGCACAGGCAGCGGCCCGCAGTGCGAAGTCCAGAGCCCACTCCAAGGGTTCGACGTTTCCGTCGGCCGCGTCTTCGTGCAGGACGGCCGGGAAATCAAGCGCGAAGACTTCCAGACCCACTACACGCCTCGCGACAAGGTCACGTGCACCCCGGAGGAACCGGCCACCGCAGCGGCGGCGGGACGATCGGACGCATCGCGCGCAACGGCAACGGCAACGGCAACGGCAACGAGCGACCGCGCCCCCCTCGGCTGATTCGAGTCCGCTGGGTCCGCACGGCAAGCGCGCCGTCCGTGCCGGGCTACGGTCGGGCCTGTCAGCGCAATGGCAGGGCGGCTTCGAGTTGAGGGTGGGGTGGCGCTACGCGGTCCCCGGGCCGTACTCGGGTGCGTGCAGGGTTGCGGCGCTTCTTGCGAAGGATGCGAGGAAGGGGGAAACCAAGGGCGAATCGCTGCCAACTGCCCATGGTCGTCCGTATGCTGGCAGCCAATCTGAGGGGGAGGGTGCCGATGAGCGCTCTGGTCACGATTGACATCGGAGACGGCACGGAGATTCGGGCCGAGGTCATAGAACTGACCAAGCCGGGCAGTGGCGGGGACGCGGGACTGCGCAGAGCGAGCGGCCAGGCGACGGCCGCGGTGGCGCTCAAGCTGGATGAGGTCCGCACACTGATCAAGGGCATGGGGAGATGGGCGGCCGACACCATCGCCGGTGGTGGACCTGGACAGCCCGACAGCTTCGAGTTGGAGTTCGGCCTCAAGTTGGCCATCAAGTCAGGACACTTGGTGGGTGTGATCGCGGAGGCGGCGAGTGAGGCCTCCCTGAGCGTGCGGATGACCTGGGACACGGCCTCCAGGCGGGAGCAATCCCACGCAGCACAGCCTCACAACACGTCCGTCCCGGTCGACGTTGCCTGACGACTGGTCATGAAGAATGCCGAAGTGCCCCATGTGAGCCGTGCACGGGACGCCGCTGTCTGGCTGAGTGATGCGACGGGCTTCCTGGGGAGCGGATTTCTGGTGACGTCCCGGTATGTGGTCACCGTGGCACACGTGGTGGCTGAACCCCGGGAGTATCAGGAGAGCGTGACGGTGCACCACCAGGAGGAGCGGCTCCTGGTGCGGCAAGGCGACATCGAGGTGTCCTCTGAGCACGGCGGTATCGGCCCCTCCTACGCCTTCCCCGACCTGGCTCTGCTCATGGTGGAGCACCGCGACGGACGACCGCATGCCGAACTGGCAACGGACGATCCGCATCCGGCGGACCAGGTGGAAGTCCGCGGATTCTCCACCTATGCACCGGACGAGGGTGTCCACCCCGACTCGCTGCTGCTGGAGGTGACCGGGCCCATCGGTCCGTACATCAGAGTCCGCGGCGATGAAGTGAAAGACGGAATGAGCGGCAGCATGGTGATGCGCGCCGGTACCGGGGAAGTGTGCGGGGTACTCAAGGGGAGCCGCGACTACGACAGTCCGCGTGGCGGATGGGTCACCCCCGTGTCCGCGTTACACGCTTGGCTGGCAGACCTGCTGCCAAAACCGCGGACAGTTCTCGTCGAACGCGGCGCACTGCCCGACGCGATGCAGATCGTGGCGGCACTGCAGGGATTTCCCGATACGGAGGACCCGGACTTCCGCCGCCAGATCCTGCGGCTCATGGGCGAGGAGCTGGGCCTGACGACAGCCTTTCAGGTGGCGTACCGATCGCATCCCCGTGATCACTTGCTGGAAATCGTGCAACGGTGCCGCGGCTATCAGAACCCACAATTGGCCTACCGGGCACTGGGAATGGCAATCGAATCTCTGCGTCCTGGCGAGGGCGCTATCCATGGGTTACGTGCCGTGCTTGGTGGACCGTGATGAGGGGAGGGTGGCTGGAGCGGTTGCGTCACGTCCTGGGGGCGAGCCGAGATCCGGGCGGCGGTGACCTGGGCATGCACAGCATCAGCAGTGAACTCCCTGCGCCACCGCCCCCGCCCCGGACGCCAAGCGTCCAGGCTGAGCCGCCCCCTCCCCAGTACGGCAGTGCATGGCCACGGGGTGGAGCCGTGCGGCTCGCCGAGGCCCTGCTCGGATTCCCGGATTCCGCAGACGCCGAATTCCGGCACACCGTCCTCAAAGAAATGGGAGCCCAACTCAATCAGGACAGGAGGCCTCTCGATATCCGGCAGTCCGCCGTGGCACCCGACCATATTCTGCAGCTGGCCCGTTTCTGCGAGGATCATCACGATCCAGAGGCGGCCCTGCGGGCGCTGTGGACCACCATGGAGTTTCTGCGCCGTGACGAAGCCGCCCTGCTCGACCTGAAGAGATGCATCGACTGGCTGACTCGCAGAGGCAGGCTCCCGGAGCGGCAGCTGGCGAGACTTGAGGAACTCTGCGACCGTATCGCCCCGTCTGTGCCGCGTGCCGTGATGGAGCAGGCGGTACAGACGGCGTGCGGACCCGGCCGGCGCGCGCCCCTGCGCGGCAGGGAATCTCTGCCGGAGGCCGTGCGACGGCTCGACCAGGCGCGTGGCAACGACAGAGTGCCGCTGGTACTGCTGTTCCTCGCAGAACTGGCCGCCCGTCTACCCGACCGCGTGAGCGACGAGTTGCGCGAGGAGATCGGCAACGCGGCCGGTCTGCTAGGGCTTCAGGACGAGGAGAAGCTCGCCCTGTCCGCCCGGACCAGGCAACCGGCACCGAGCAGCCGGATGGTCCTCCAGCTGAGGGTGGAGGAGGTGTCTGCGCCTGCCGGTTCGGAGCAGTACGTCATCGAGGCGCACCTCTACGACCGCGACGACGCGGGGTTGCGTCTGCTCACCAAGCGGGAGTGCAAGGGTCGTCTCGGCAGGAGAGAGCTGGCTGCGGGCGGTGCGAACCTGCTCGTTACCTGGAACGATCTCGTTGCCACGGGCGATCACGCCGACGATTTCCGGATTGAGTTTCTGCTGCCCTGGTCGCTGCTCGGACACCCTGCGGACATGTGGGGAGTCGACGCGGACGGCTACCGGGTCGGGTTCCAGTGCCCGGTGGTGGTGCGGTCCCTGGACCGGCTGCGAGAGCCGTCGTGGCGCCGGCCGTGGCGAGACCGCTGGAAGCTGCTGCACAACGGGACGGCTGCGGCACAGGTGTTGACCCGATGCGGGTGGCTGGCGATCGATGACCCCGAACCGGGCGCCCCGGAGCCGCTGGCTGGCCTGAAGGGCGGGGGACCCGTGTTGCGCCTGCGCGGCAAGGACGGAGACGTACGACGCTGGCTCGACACTCACGCGGACATCGCCTGCCTGGGTCTCGCTTTCGCCTACGAGCCGACCGACGAGCGGGCCGTGCACGGAGTCAAGGACGCCGTACGTGAGGGTGTCCCCGCAATCATCTGGCGCCGCGACGGAGGAGACCCCGGGCCGTTGATCTCGCGACTCGGTGAACTCGCCACCGAAGACCTCCCGTCGCTGCCTGAGCTGCTGCGCAGATGGCGGCGTTCGGCGCAGGAGGACGACATCGCGGATATGCACAACCACCTGACCCTCTTGTGGGACGACCCGGACTGCATCGACGTGAGCCAGGCACGCTCCTTCGCTGCTCCGGTCTGGACTGCGAACGAGCAGGAACAGGAGCAGTGATGGAAGAAATCGAAAAGTCGGCGACCGTCGCGCCGCACTGGTGGATTTACCGTTGTTCGCAGGAACCGCACGACGGCATCGAGCGGCTGCCCGCACCGCCGCCCTGGCGAGCCTTCTCGGAGCACGCTCCCGACGACACCTCCCGAGGGCTGACACCGTCGTCGGTCGAGGTGGGCCGGGTCGGCGGGCGCCGCCTCGGACGCAACCTGCAGGGCATGACGTACCAGGCGGATCTGGAGGAGGTCAACCTGGTCAACATGGCGCTCCACCTGCGCCGTCCGCTGCTCGTCACCGGTCGGCCCGGGGTCGGCAAGTCGACTCTGGCGTACAGCATTGCTCATGAGCTGAAACTGGGTCCTGTGCTGCGCTGGTCCATCACCAGCCGCTCGACTCTCCTCGACGGGCTGTACCACTACGACGCGATCGGGCGGCTCCAGGACGTGGGTCTTCACCGCGACAAGGTGCTTTCGGGACAGGGCGGAACCGGAGAATCGGTGGAGCCGCCGGACATCGGGCCCTACCTGCGGCTCGGCCCACTCGGTACGGCGCTGCTCCCCTGGCAAAGGCCCCGCGTGCTGCTCGTCGACGAGATCGACAAGAGCGATCTCGACCTACCCAACGACTTGCTGAATGTCTTTGAGGAGGGCGAGTTCCTCATCCCGGAGCTGGCGCGGCTGGCCCGGGACAGCGCGACGGTGATGACGACGGACCCAGGCCGCTGGGTAGAGCTGCGCCACGGCCAGGTGAGCTGCACAGAGTTCCCCGTGGTCGTGCTCACCAGCAATGGTGAACGGGACTTCCCGCCGGCGTTCCTGCGGCGCTGCGTACGTCTGGAGATTGCCCCGCCCGACGAGGACAAACTCGCCCACATTGTGGCTGCCCACCTGCCGACCAGCGACGAGGGGGAACTCGTCAAGCGGCGCCGCCTGATCGCCACGTTTCTGCGCAAACAGCACGACGAGTCCGCGGACTTGGCGAACGATCAGCTACTGAACGCCCTACAGATGGCCTCGTCATCGCTGTGGGAGGAAGAAGGCGGTCCGGAACTCATTGAGCGCCGCCTGCTGCGGCCGCTCAACGAGGATTGACCCCCATGCCCGGCGAGCTCCCCAAAGAAATCCTGCAGTTGCTTGCGTCAGGACCGGCGATCGGTTCCCCGACGGCCGAAGATGTGGCCGATGTGTTGTGGCTGGCCCAGCACACGATCGGCCGGACGCAGAGCCCGCCCGAAGCGGACACGGCGGCCGGCCAGTTCGACGACGGGGTGCCGGGCAGGGGAACCGAAGAGGATTCCGCACCAGCCATCGATGTGCAGACAAGGGCCGCTGACAGTGGCCCGTCCGGTCGGGAGGAAGCGGAAGGGGAACAGAGGCGGAGCGGCGACGGGCTGAGGAGCGGCGGCGCGGCCGGGAAGGGGCCCCTGGTTGAGCTGTATCCGGCCGGGGCGCCCTCCTGGCTCGGCCCCTCGGGCTCCGCCACCGACGGGGACTTCACCGGGACACGGGCGTCGGCCGTGCGCGTCCCCGGCGCATTCGCCCTCGCAGACGGACTCGCCCTGTCGCGTGCCCTGCGCCCTCTGAAACGCGAAGTCCGGGCACCCGGCCCCCTCGTGCTGGACGAGGCGGCCTCTGCCACGGCGTCCGCCGAGGCGTGCTTCCCCTTCCCCGTTCAGCTACCGGCCACCGAACCGTGGCTGTCGGTCGACCTGGTGGTGGATGCAGGACCCTCCATGGTGATGTGGCACAGCTTCAGCGCGGAACTGCGCACTCTGCTTGAGCGGCACGGGGCGTTCAGGGATGTACGTTGCTGGTCGATGCTCGCATCGGACACCGGGATCGACCTCGAGCCGTTCCGGCGACGCGGATGGCGCCCGGGCCGGCGTCGGGGACTGCGGCGGAGCCCGGAACAGCTCACGGATCCCACCGGACGGCGCGCTGTGCTGGTCCTGACCGACGGCGTGGGTTCCGCCTGGCAGCGTGGCGGGATCGGCCTGGCACTCGGCCAGTGGGCCAGGACATCCCCGGTGGCCATCCTGCAGGTGCTGCCCCGGCGTCTTTGGCACCGCACGTCACTTCGGCCGGTGCCGGTACGGGCCACCGCCCAGTCCCGTACCGGACGGTCCCTACCGCTCATCCACGCCACGGATTCGATTGCCCCTCCCCTGACGAAAGGACCACTCGACGGGTGGATTCCCGTACTGGAAGTCGACGCAGGGTGGCTGAAGCCGTGGGCCGATGTCGTTGGGGGCAAGTCAACAGGAGGGACGCCCATGCTGGCGGTGCCCGCCGCCGGGCTGGCGACCGGTCCCAGCGACCAGGAGCCGCAGTCGGAGCGGCTCGCGCCGACCGGCCCATGGGCCGATCTCGACCTGTTCCGGGCGGAGGCGTCCCCGGCGGCCTTCGAGCTCGCCGGGTACCTGGCTGCGGCGCCACTGACGCTGCCCGTGATGCGCCTGGTGCAGCGGGCGATGCTGCCCGCATCAGGGCCGATGCATCTGGCCGAAGTCTTTCTGTCCGGCCTGCTCGTGGCCGTGGACGGCCCGCACACCGAAAGCCAGGACCCGGAGACCGTGCTGTACGACTTCGCGCCAGGGGTACGGGACCAACTCCTCGACACGCTGACCCGGCGCGAGTCGATGCAGGTGCTCGATGTGCTGAGCGGGATCTCCGGTGCCGTCGCCGAGCGGTTCGGGGGCACGCTCGACTTCCGTGCGCTGGTGCCGTCCGGGGCAGCAGACAGCCGGTTCTCGATTCCGGAGAGCGGCGTGCCGTTCGCGACGGTCGCGCTGTCGGTGCTGCAAGGACTGGGCGGCCCCAACCGGCAGTTGGCGGCCCTGATGTCGACAGCCGTGGCGCCACGAAAGGGCGCGGCGGGCCCTCCCTCTGCTCCCTCCGCCGGGGAGGACGCCCAACCCGTTGCGGACGGCCCGAAGCTTGCCGACGGCCCCCGCTCTCCGTATCCGGGACGAGCCGAACCGCTCCCGAGTCTGAGCGTCCCCTCGATCTCCAAGATCTACGACCCGATGCTCTTCGTTGGACTGGGAGGAACGGGCGCGCTGATAGGCGCCGAACTGGAGCGTGGCCTGCGCCGCAGTCTCTGCGGCCCCGACGGCACCGCGTTGGCCGGCGGAGGCAGGCGTGCCCCGTTCCAATTGCCTGACTGCCTTCAGTTCGTGTACGCGGATTTCAGTGAGCGCGAGCTTGATCAGCTGCCGCAGTTCAACGCCGAGGGTGCCGAGGCGGCGGCTTATGCCCATACCTCGCGTGTCATTCACGACCTGCCACCCAACTACGACACCTCGACCGAAGTGACACGGTTGCTGCGCGTGGCGCTGCATGAAGAGACACGAGAGTGGCTGCCGCCCGCCAAGCAGGAGCCGAAGGTCACGCCGCTGCACATGGGTGCCGGGCAGTTGCCGACCATCGGCAGGGCGGCGCTCTTTGCGACACTGCGCAACGGCCTGGAGCCGGTCCTTGGCCAGTTGCGGGCGGCCATCGCTGCGGTCAGCAATTCCGTCGGTGACCTGCGCGACCTGGGCGGACGCCAGATCCGCGGCTGCGATGTGTTCGTGGCGTTCTCGGTGGCCGGAGGCACCGGAGCCGGGATCTACTACGACTTCATCCACCTCATCGGGCACGAGTTCCGCAAGTTCAACATGCCGGGGGTGAAGATCTATCCACTGGTCGTCATGCCGTCGGCGTTCCCGCCCGAGGCGGGCGGCGGCCGCGAGGCCGAACTCAACGCCGGGCGTGCACTGGTGGACCTCTCCCGCCTGGTGGATGACCAGAACGCCCCTTCGCCAGACTTCGGTGATGTCGAACAGCCCGGGGCGCTCTCCGTTCGCTATCCGCAGGAGGGCGTGGTGCGTCTGCGTCCTTCGACCGTCCAGACCGCCATCTTGTTGGGCAGGCCTGCCGGCATCCGGCCCGAGGATCTGCGCCGATCGGCTACTGCAATGGTGATGTCCTTGATCGGCACCCACCCGAGCGAGGAGAACACTTCGGGGCGCGCGGAGGGTGACTACCCGTCGTCCGCCGCCGGCTTCGTCAGCCAGAGCGTGCAGCGCTCCGCTCCGTCGCGCTCCGGTATCGGCCGCCGGGGCATGTCCACCGCTCTGGCGGCATCTCTGACCGTGCCGGCGGACAACCTTGCGGAGATCATGGCGGGACGGCTGCTCGCCAATGCGGTACGGGACATGGCCGAGCAGGCCCGTCGCGCGGACGAGGGCGGCACCGCCAGGGTCAGGGAGATGTTCATGCACTCGGGGCTGGGGCCGCTGTGGACGCGTGAGGTCCCCGAAGTGCTGTTTCCCGACCCGCTGCCCAAGGGAAGCAAAGCCATCGGCCAGGCGCTGCGGGATCGGATCGGCGATATGGAGGACGGTCTCCACAGGCTCAGCCGGGAGCTCGACCGGGCAATCCCTCGCTTGGTGGAGGACTTCAGACCGCGCGTGGGCGCGCGAAATCTGATCGGCCTGCTGGGGCCTTTCAGGATGCAACACGTCATGGCCGGGCTGGTGGGGCACCCGCAGCGGCCCGCCGAGCGAGGTTTCGTCGGCATGCTCGACAATCGTAAGAACGAGCCGGAGCGGCCGAAGGGTGTCGAGCATTCCACCCCCCAGGTCCCCAGGATCAAGGGCGGACTGGTGCCGGCTCGCTGGGGGGATCCGGATGTACAGCAGGTCATCGAGGAGCAGGACGCCTGGTACAGATGGCGGGCCAGCATGCTGTGGCACCGCGGCTGGAAGGATCACGAGGCGCGATGGAGGGTCCCGCTGGTGCACGCGATGAAGGAAGTCTCCGAACTGGACAGGGCGCTTCGCGCGTACGAGGAGGACGAGCATAAGTCCTTCACCGAATGCTGCAGGGAGCTCTATCGGGACGACCGGGCCGGCCTCTCCTGCCTGCTGCCCCCGCAGAACAACCTCGAGGCCCTCTACTACGCCGTGTTCGACCGGCTGTGCCAACTCGAGGGGCTCGCGCAGGACGAGGACCCCGCCGCGCTCCTCGACAAGATGATCCACCCCGATGAGTGGCAGCGCGCGCTGGATGCCGTACGCCACTCTCCGCGCGCCGCGGTCAAGGAGATCAAGCAGGTGGTCGAGCGGCGCGTGAAGGGGCTTTTCGGCGAGGCGAGCATGCTCAACGACCATCCGCTGCTGCCCTCTCTGGGCATGCTGCTGCAGGCGGCCGCAGGCGACGAGGACGCCACCGATTCGGTCGACAGCCACTGGCTCGACCAGTTCCGTTCACAGCTCGCGGGCCTGCTGCCGGTCGGGTTCACGCCCGCCGGCAACGGTCCGCTGAAGGTACTTGTCATCCACCCGCACACCGAGGGCAACAGCAACGCCGTTCAGTTCCTCAGGCAGGAACTGAACCTCCCACGCGAGCCGGGTGCGGTCATGGAATTCCGCGCCGCTGCCACCGATTCCATCACCGTCGTGCTGTTCCGCAGCGGGATGAGCCTCACCGATGTCCCCGAGGTACGGCACATACTGCGCATGTGGTCGCAGTCCCACGACGCGGCGGGCACCGACGACTTCCTGCACTGGCGCCAGCGACTGGGCTACCGCGACGACTGGCTGGCCAGTACAGAGGGCGACAGACAGCGGATCCTGCACAGCATCCTGTGCGCGATGTGGAACGGCAGGGTGGCGGTGGAGGGACCCGCCGCCTCCCCCCACTCCATCCGGATCAGGCTTCAGGACGGCGACTCCGCCGCCATGACGCTGCGCCTCGAAGCCTTCGACGAGAGCGTCTCCAGCTGGCCGGGTCTGCTCCGTGCGTACGAGCAGTGGGTCCTGCTCGACGAGGGCGAGATCATCCAGGACTTCTGCGACCAGCTGATGGCGGCCCAGCCCACGGGTCTCGCGACCACTCCCGAGCCACCAGCGCCCCTCTTCCGCATCCTCGTCCACGAGGTGGCACCGCAACAGATCGCCCTGCTCGAAGAGATCTCCGTGCAGGACAGCGCGGGGGACAAAGAGTGGATCGTCCCACTGCTCGGCTTCTGGGAGCGCACGCTCAACGGCGCACTCGACCTCCGCTTCCCGAGCGCACAACGCCGGACCCGCCCCACACTGCGCGCCCTCGACCAGCGGTACGCGCCGGACGGCGGAACGGGGCCCGCTGCAGGGCGTAGAGCGGGCGGCCCGATCAACCGGGCCTCATGGCGCGAGCCGGAGCAGGAGGATACGCCCTGGTGGAGCGACGCCTCTGAGCGGCCGCTGCCACCCGAGTAGACGCCCACGGCCCGCCGCTATCGCCTGAAGCGCGCAGTCGGCGTTGGGACAGCGGAACCGCAATACCAGTAGTTCGATGACCACCGGCCTTGCGCGCATCGCAGTGTCGGTCTGGCGCCGCACTACCGGCCGCGAACGCGTTCAGAGGCTGTTCCCCAGCGCGGGCAGACCGCCCCGCCCGGACGTGAGCGTGCAGTTGATCCGGCCGACCGCCCACCGGTGGCCCGGCCGCAGCCGCAGTCCACTGGCCGAGCCGCGGCGTACGCCGGTGAGGGGTGCCAGTCGCCCCGGGAATCGACTGCATGTCATATCCAAGGATTGGGATATTGCGGGATTGTTGAACAATAGCTAGATTGAGGGAATCGCCACAGCGACTTTGCTTCTGCGGTCATCCGCCGCCTCGGACGCTCGCCGTCCCCCTCCCGGCAATCCTCATTCCCCCTACTTGATCATTTGGGGAGCACGTCATGACCCCCATCGCCACCGCACGAAGCACCGCTCAGCTCGCCGCGACATGGGCCCCCAGTCCGACGATGCAGGCCCCGGCCATCGCCCGTCGGCAGATCGCAGAGCAGCTCGAGGCCTGGAGCCTGACAGGCCTGACCGACGACGCCGAACTGGTCGTTTCTGAGCTGGTCACCAATGCCGTCACGCACGGCAGCGGCCCGATCTGGCACAGCATGCATGTGATCGATCACGGGGACGGCTCCGGGTTGCCGGCGCTGGAAGTCGGCGACCACGGCTCCGGCTGGAGCGGAGATCTCACCGTCGACGAATGCCCCGAGGACTTCTGTCACGGCCGAGGACTGTTCCTGGTCGATGCTGTGACCAGCATCTGGGGCCACCATCACCTGCAGGGAGGGCACGTGGTGTGGGCCTGCTTCGAGACCTCACTTTCGCAGCTGGCCGGCCCGTGCGGCGACAGCTGTATACCCGACGCCGTTTGAAGAAGAAGGCCACCATTGTGCGCAAGGAACGCTCCGCGAAGCGGCACGCCTCACAGCGCACCTTCCGCGAGATACGAGTTCCCTACCCACACTTAAGCCGACGACCGTCTCGCCTGACCTGTACGCACCAACAGCCCGGCCCCACGGTCAGCCTCGCAAAGGAAATGCCATGGCAGCTATCCCACCGGTTATCGACCTCAACTGCGATTTGGGCGAAGGATTCGGGGCCTGGACGATGGGAGACGACGACACCCTGCTGGACATCGTCACCAGCGCCAACGTCGCCTGCGGCTTCCACGCCGGGGACCCCAACATCATGCGGAGGGTATGCCGGAAGGCCGCGGGGAACGGGGTCGCGATCGGCGCCCATGTCGGCTACCGCGACCTCGCCGGCTTCGGCCGGCGGGCCATGCGCGTTGCTCCCGAGGACCTCATCAACGATGTCATCTACCAGATCGCCGCCCTCGACGGCTTCGCCCGGATCGCCGGCAGCCGGGTCAGCTACGTCAAGCCCCACGGTGCTCTCTACAACACCGTCGCTGTCGACGGCGAACAAGCCACCGCCCTGGTCGAGGCCGTACACCGCTACGACCCCCACCTTGCCGTCCTCGGGCTGCCGGATTCGCGCGTGCTGCAAGCAGCCCACACCCGCGGACTCACCGGCGTCGCAGAGGCCTTCGCCGACCGGGCCTATGACCAACAGGGCCGCCTCGTGCCCCGCGACATCCCCGGATCCGTCCTGCACGACGTTGACGCCGTGGTGGAGCGTTGTACCACCATGGTGCTTCACGGCACGGTCACGTCCCTGCTGGGCACCACCGTCACCCTCACCCCCCGCTCGTTGTGCGTCCACGGAGACACCCCCGGGGCCGCAGAGATGGCCCGCGAGGTGAAAAGGGCACTACTTGAAGCGGGCGTCACGCTCAGCCCGTTCGTAGAGGTGCACTAGCCATGCGCCTCCTGACCGCCGGCAGCCGAAGCCTGCTCATCGAGCTCGAGAACCTGGAACAGGTCCTCGGCCTCCACAACAGCCTTCGCGACCAACCCGAAGCCGGCATCGTCGAAATGGTCCCCGCGGCCCACACCCTGCTCATCGTCTTCGACCCCGCCATCACCACACGCAAGACCCTCGCCCAGGCAGTCAGCTCCCGCAAGGCCACCACCGCCCGGCACGCCCACCAGGACGCCCTGGAAATCCCTGTCGTGTATGACGGGCCCGACCTGGCCGAGACAGCCCAGCTGACCGGCCTCACCACCCGCGAAGTCATCCAACGCCACACCGAAGCCGCCTACACCGTCGCCTTCGGCGGCTTCGCCCCCGGCTTCGCCTACATCAGCGGGCTCGACCCGCTCCTGCATCTTCCCCGCCGCAGCGTGCCCCGCACCCAGGTCCCCGCGGGAGCCGTCGCCATCGCCGACCGCTTCACCTGCATCTACCCCCGTCAATCCCCAGGCGGATGGAACCTCATCGGCCACACCCCCACAGTGATGTGGGACCTGAGCAGAACCCCGCCCGCCCTCCTCCTGCCCGGCCGCGCCGTGCGCTTCGTCCAGGTGTCGAAATGATCGAAATCCTTAAGCCCGGCCCCCTCACCACCGTGCAGGACCTAGGCCGCCACGGTTACGCCTCCCTCGGCGTCAGCACCTCGGGCGCCGCAGACCGCGGCAGCCTGCGGCTGGCCAACCGCCTGGTGGGCAACGCCGAAGTCGCAGCCGGACTCGAGCTCACCTACGGAGGTCTGAGCGTCCGCTTCCACACGCTCACCACCATTGCTCTGACCGGCGCTCCGTGCCCCGCCACCCTGGACGGACGCACCATCGCAGCCAATGGCCCCGTCATCGTGCACCCCGGTCAGCAGCTCACCATCGGCCTGCCCACCCACGGCCTGCGCACCTATCTCGCCGTGCGCGGCGGCATCGTCGTACCCGAAGTCCTCGGCTCCCGGTCCACCGACACGCTCTCCGGCATCGGCCCCGCCGTGCTCGCCGGCGGCACCCGACTACCCGTCGGATCCCCTCCGAGCAGCTTCCCCACCGTCGACTTCGCCCCCGCCGAGCCTTTCCCCGAGCACCCCACACTCGAAATCCTGCCCGGCCCTCGGGAAGACTGGTTCACCCTCGAGGCGATGGAGACGCTGTACTCCACCGCCTACCAGGTCAGTGCAGACAGCAACCGCATCGGCGCCCGTCTGCAGGGACCGGTACTCAAGCGAGCCGTCGATCGCGAACTGCCCTCCGAGGGCACCGCCCTGGGCTCTTTGCAGGTCCCGCCCAACGGCCAGCCCGTGCTCTTCCTCGCCGACCACCCCGTGACCGGCGGCTACCCCGTCATCGCCGTGATCGCCGACCACGACCTCGACCGGGCCGCGCAGCTGCGTCCTGGGCAGAGCGTCAGCTTCCGCCCGCTCAGCCCCCACAGGGCCGGCCGGCGGAGGCGCAGGGCCCTACTCGTTCGCCCCTTGGCCGCTGCCCGCGGGCGCGAGCCACACACCGAGAGCTTTCCGCAGTGACGCCACGAGGATCCAACGCGGCCTCCCGCCACATATCCACAGACAAGCCCACCACGGAATCGGAAGCCGGCGACCAGTCCCGATCCTCGCGGGCACGCCGCCGCCCCAAACGGCAGCTGCCCCAGCGTGGCACGCTGCTCCGTCTCGCTCGTTTTGGCGACTGGCCCGTGAGCGGCAAACTCGCCGCGGCCGTCCCGATTCCCACCACACTCGCCGTAGCCCTGGTCGCCAGTACCGTCGCCGACTCCATCGGCCAAGCCAACGACTACGGCCGACTGGCCACGCTGGCCCGGCTGCAGCAGCGCGCCCTGCCCTTGGTGTCCGCGCTGCAGACCGAACGTGACCTGACGGCCTGCTTCATCGCCGGCCGACGCAAGACTCGCGCCGCCGACGTCGAGGCCCAGCAGAAGGTCGTGGACCGTGTGGCCGACACCTATGCATGGGCCGCCCAGAGCATCGACAGTGATGACGACCGCTCTCTCCAGCTCCGGCTCGACAGAACACTGGCCGACATACGCGGCCTGCCTTCGATCCGGGCCGCAGCCCGGAATGCGAGCCTCACCGAGAGCTCGATCCTCGCGCAGTACACGGCCGCCGTCACCAACCTCCTCGACATGGGATCCGGTCTGGCCACCCAGCCCGGGGGGCAGTCGCTGATCCGCGACATCCGCAGCTTCGACCTCATAGCCCGCGCGACGGAATACGCCAGTTGCGACGGTCATCCTGCCCGGTTCCCTGATCGTCCCTCACGACCCTCAGCAGCCGCTGTCACACCGGCAGCAGGCCCCTGCTCCGCAGGCCCAGCTGCGTCACGCCGCCGTACCCCGCAAGGCCACCCGGTCGCCCTCCCCGCCGGCGCAGCCCACGCAACCCCCCGCACCTCACCCGTCGTCGCCGAACACTCCGGACACGAGCGATGCAGCCGCTCCCGCCTTCTCCTCGCAGGAGGCATGGAGAGAGCACCGCCGCTGGGTCGAAGGCGAAGCCGCTTTCAACGACGAGGACGACCCAGGCCCGGCCTGAGCCGGAACCCGACCCAGCCGGTACGCCCTCGCCCCTGCCTCAGAAGGCTCACACCATATGAACCCACTGCGCCCCCTGCTGGCCTGCGCTGTGCTCCTCGTCTCCACGGCATGCACCGGCAGCAGCGGTCCCGACCAAATGACCAGCTCCGCAGCGATTACGATCGGCTATCTGGCGCCTCTGACCGGGCCGGACGCTTCCGCAGGCCTCAGCGCCCGCCGCGGCGCGGAATTCGCCGCCACCGTCATCAACACCGCCATGCCACGCCTGGCCCTGCCCCTGGCCAAGGCGGCCGGCCTGCCGCACCTCAACAGTGCCCGCATCAAGGTCGTCACTGAGGACACCGGGGGAGACGCCCAGCGAGCGGCCGGCGCAGTTGACACGCTGTTGAAGAAGAACCCCGCAGCGCTCAGCGGCGGCTACGAGTCCGCCGTCACTCTCGCCGCGAGCGACCGCACCGAACAACTCCGCGTTCCGTTCGTCAACGCAGAGTCCTCCGCAACGTCGCTCACACCACGAGGCCGCGAATGGTTTTTCCGCACTGGGCCGACCGGCGCAACTTTCGGCCGCATGTTCTTCTCCCTGCTCAAACAGCAGCGTGCCAAGGACCAGCCCATCCGCCGTCTCGCCATCGTGCACACCACCGACCGGTTCGGGAGCGACGGTGCAAACACCATCACGGACCTCCTTTCGCAGACCGATAGCGAGGACTGATCCGGGCTCTGCGCCGTCCGCCAGTACCTGTCCTTCGCCGCAGGACCGCACCGCTGTCCCGGGGTCCGGCTGGCGCTTGCTGAAGCGGAAGTGGCTCTGCGCGAGGCGGCCACTGTGGCCGCCTTCCTGAAACACCTCAAAGCCAGCATCCTACGTGAGGTTAATTTACATGTTGAACAATTCCACGGTGTCCGTGGATACTGGGAAGGGAAGATGAGCACTGGGGAGATCGAGTGAGCACCGACGCTCTGGGAGCACTGACCGCCGCGCTGGGTAAGGACCGGGAGCTTCTTCTCGGACGCAGCAGCACTGCGGAGCGGGTCGCGGGCATCTTGCGTGACCGAATTATGGAAGGGTTCCTCCCTCCGGGCACTCGTCTGTCCGAGGAAGCGCTCGGGGGTGCGCTCGGGGTGTCACGCAACACCCTCCGCGAAGCATTCCGGCTGCTGGCGCACGAGAAGCTGTTGGACCACGAACTCAATCGCGGTGTTTTCGTGCGGACCGTCAGCCAAGAAAATGCCGTCGACCTCTACCGCGTCCGGGGTTTCATCGAGACGGCCGCGGTCCGAAGTCTCCCCACGGCCCCCGACTCGGTGCTGCAGGCACTCAGCGCCGCCGCAGAGGAAGGCGAACGCGCAGCCGAGGAAAGCCGCTGGGCAGACGTCGGGACCGCGAACATGCACTTCCACCAGGCGATCGTCGCACTGTCGTGCTCTCCGCGCCTGGAGGACTTCATGCAGCAGGTCCTCGCCGAACTGCGCCTCGTCTTTCACGTGATGGAAGACCCCCGGACCTTCCATGAGCCCTACCTGCGACGTAACCGCAAAATGCTGGCCGTGCTCCAGGCGCGCGACGCGGCCGCCGCAGAACAGATCCTCAAGGAATACCTCACCGACGCGGAGAACGAGATCATCAGCGCGTACAAGCCCGCCAAAGCGGCCGCCGGTGGACCCAATCCGTCCTGACGTCCACACCAGGTCACCTGGTATCTCCCGATAGGGGCCACCCCATTGATGTCCCGGGCGGCAATGGGCGGACGAACTCCCTCTCAACATGGGACAGTTCATAGCAACGTGTCACAAGCCGATGGGGGAGGGGCTGAGTATGGAGGACGAGGAGGACAGCTGGCTGACGGAGCGCCAGGTGAGCTCGTTGTGGCCGGGCGTCGGTACTCAGTCGGTGTACCTGAATGCGCAGGCCCATGGGGTGCGGGTCCGTTCGAAGAGCTGGATGACCACGACGGGGTATGCCAGCAAGATGTGGTACCACGCCGGTGACGTACGACGAGTGGCCGCGCAGGTCGCAGCCCGACCACCCCTCAAGGCGCCGTCCTCGGTACCGTGCTGTCTGGTGTTGATCGTTCTGATAGTGGGACTGGTCGTGTTCCTGGCGGTCGTGAGTGACGACGGCGGCGGTGCTCCTGTCTTCGTCAGATGAGCGGGACTTCGTGACCACGCTCGTGCTCGCCGGGAAAGCAGGAGGGCGGTCACGAAGACGAGGGTCGTGCAGCCGAGGGACCAATCGGCAGCCTGCCGGAGCCCCCGCGAGCCGCAACCCCGTGAATCTGGCCTTCGCGTGACGAACTGAAGGTGTACTCAGCGGGAGACCGAGCAGCACGGTGCGTGACGTGGTGTCTGCTGTGTCGTCGGCGTCAGCGGCAGGCGCCTGCCCGTGCGTTCGACGGGTGTCGGATCGGCGCGGAGAATGAGTGAGGCAGGATGCCGCTTCGATAGTGCGCGGCCAGGCGCCGGTGATGCGGTGGCGACTTGTCCGCAAGGTGGTGGTGATACCGGCCCGGCGATTGTGGCGACTTCCGCGACGACGATCCGGACCGTGCTGTCCAGATGTGGGATCAGGACTGGTCGGCGGACGATTCGCCCCCGTGTTCCCCGTCTCTGAGGTCATGGCCGCGGCCCGTACCGGCGGTCCCGCCGTGGTTGTGGTGCTGGGCGATGACATGGTCGGCATGGCAGTTGCGCAGGCCCAGGGTGAGCGGGCCTGGATCACGCTTGTGGCGCTGGCCGGGGTGTGGCGTAACCGCGGGATCGGCAGCGTCTGATTGCCGAGCTCGAGCGGCGCCTGCGGGTGAACGTGACGAGAGTCTCCAGCCGGGGCACCAACGAACCCGCGCGGGAATGCTCGTTGGATCCTCAATCATTACGCCCGCCCTGAAAAAGCCGGTCCAGCTGGTAGCCCAGAACCGTATCGGCGGACTCCGGGCTGCGTTGGCCGACCAGGATGCTGGTGCCAAGTCCCGCCGACATGGCGAGCAGGCTGATCGCCTCCGCACGGGCATCCACATCGGGGCCGATGAGCCCGGCGTCCTTGGCCTTGTGGAGCAGTCCGGCCACGGTGTCCTCGGCGGCATTGGGGTTGTCCAGGAAGGGCTGCGCGGCAAGCGTCTTGTCCGTGACAGCCAGTACGGCGTACGAGGTGTAGACGAGGTGGAAGGTGCGGCTCTCTTCGTCGGTCGGCAACGACGCCGTCAGTAGCGCTTCGATCATCGCGCGCGGCCCCGGGTCGTCCCCGGCGGCCCGAACCCGGGCGGCGACCCGCTCGCCGAATCCTCCGGCCAGGTGTTGCAGCCCGTAGAGCAGCAGCTTCTCCTTGGTCTGGAAGTAGTACTGCACCAGTCGCAGCGAGATCCCCGCCTCTGCGGCCACATCGCGCATCCCCACGGCGTGCAATCCGCGCCGCCCGGCGACCCGGATGAGTGCTTCGGCGATCTCGGTGCGCCGTACATCGTGGTCCACGCGCTTGGGCATTGCCGGGTCTCCGCTCCTCGGTTCCTCTGCTCTGAGGCCTTGTCGGGCCATCTTCATGATACGGCCGTACCACTATTATGGTACGGTCGTATCACGAAGAACGGATGCTCCTGGAGGTGGCCCACCGTGCCCGAGACCACGACCCGCGCCCGTACCCAGCGTGATGTCGGCCGCTATGTGAACGACGCCTTGCGTGACCGCTACTTCGCGGCCTGCGACGCGGTCTACGCCCTGGGGCCGGCCGCGATTGCGGAGATGGACGTGGAGACCCGCTTCGGGACCACGCACGTCTACCGGTACGGCCCCACGGACCCCGCTGCCCAGTCCCGCACCCCGATCGTCCTGGTGCACGGGGCGGGCAGCTGCTCCGCCATGTGGTACCCGAACACCGCTGCGCTCAGCTCCGAACGCCAGGTCTACGCGATCGACACCCCCGGCGACCCGGGCCGCAGCGTGCAGCGCGAACCCATCCACCAACCCGAACGTGCCGCACAGTGGCTGGACGAGACGCTGGCCGGCCTTGGCCTGGACCGCGTCCACCTCGTCGGCTCCTCCTACGGCGGATGGCTCGTCCTGAACCAGGCGCACCGCAGGCCCGGCCGCCTTGCCTCGGTCACTCTGCTCGATCCCGGCGGACTGGAGAAGGTGGGTCTCCGCTTCTTCGTATGGATCTTCGCCAGCCTCTTCGCGACCTTCGCGCCCAAGGCGCTACGCCCGCGCCTGGCAGCCTGGCTGGAGCAGCCGGTCCTCATCGTGCCCGAACTGCGCACGATGATCAGGTCCGGCGTCCGCGCTTACCGCATACGCCGCCCGGCTCCGCTTCCTCTCATGGAGGACGAACTGCGCACCATCCGCACCCCGTTCTACTTGCTGCTCGGCAAGCGAAGCCTCCTCGTGCACCCGCAGCGGCAAGTGGAGCGCGTCCCGCGCCTGATACCGGGCGCCCGCGCCGAGATCGTCTCAAACACCGGCCATGGACCGCAGATTGACCACGCAGAGCAGATCAATATCCAAATGCTGAGCTTCATGGACTCCGTCGGCTGACCACGGTCGGAGCCGATGGGCCACGGGACCGCGACCGCGGCCGGTCACCGTGGCCAGTGTCGTGGTGCCACTGCGCGGCAACGGCGGCTCTGCGGACGCGGTGCCGCTCGCCCGCTGAGCGCAGGTGGTGTCTTCGGCGTCAGGCCAAGACCAACGAGTACGGGGATGGGACTCCTCGCGCGCGTCGGCGAACTGCCGGACGGCTGCGGCCCGGCAACGCCGGAGCGAGCACCGCCGCCGATCACGTCAGCGTGCTCGCGCCGCCTGTCAGTCGAAACCCGCCACACGAGGATCGTGACGCTCCGTCTGAAACTCCGCGTATGACGCCTCCGTCAGGAACAGGACGTGCATGCTGCTGGCCCACCGTGACGGCCCGCCGGCGCGTCGCCGAGTCTCCCGACCTCGGCTGCTACGTCTTCGAAGTCGCCGGACAGGTCGAAGCCGTCGCCGTGCTCGGACGGCGGGCGGTGTGGACAGGTCGGACTCCGAGGTCACCAGGCGTTCAAGGGGGAACGGGCGGGGATGCGGTGGGCGCCTGGCCTGCTGCGGCGACCTCGCCGCGCGCGGGGCCTCACAAGCTGATGTGGTACGCCTTGCGCAGCGTCTCGTGCACCGTCCACGTCGTACGGTCCCCCTCGCGCAGGACGCACGCGTCCCCCGGCCCGACCTCCAGCGTGTCACCGCCCTCGACCTCGATGGTGGCGCGCCCGCTCACGACGACAAACAGTTCATTGGCCTCGGTGTCGGTGACCACGCCCGGTGTGATCTGCCAGATGCCGCGCAGCTGCTTGCCGTCTTCGGACTCCCACAGGACCCTGCCGGTAACGACCGGCTCCCCGGAGACGATCTGATCGGGGTCGAGCGGCTCGACCTCGAGTTCAGCGTCCGGAATGTGCACAGCGAACGAAGGGGAAGTGGGCCCGGCGGCTGAGTGTTCAAAGGTCGTCATGGCGCGTCACCTTAGCGGGCGGGAGATCTGCGGTGCGCGGTGACCGTGCCCGACTGCTCGTGAGTGGCAGGTGATCGATCTTGCTGCGCACGTCGTCCCAGCGGCCCCCTGACACAATCCAGCCGTGGATGCGAGAACAGAGACGGACGAGATACAGGCGGGCCAGGTGGTGCCTGGCTTCAAGTCGGACCGGCCCATGGAATGGGCCATGCGCCCCGCGGAGCTAGCAGATGTCGAGGCGATCGCGGAGCTGCGGGCCATGGTGATGCGCCCGGACCTGGAGCGGTTGGGTCGGTTCGACGAGCATCGGGTCCGGCAGCGGCTGCGGGATTCCTTCTCGCCGCAGCACACGTCGGTCATCTTGGCCGATGGCGCCTTCGCGGGCTGCGTCACATTGCGGCCGGCCGAGGACGCGCAGTGGCTGGAGCATTTCTATCTCGCCCCAGGTATCCAGGGACAAGGGATCGGTTCGGCTGTCCTGCGAACACTGCTGGACCGGACCGATGTCGACGGCGTGCTCGTCCGCCTGAACGTCCTGCAGGGCAGCGCCGCCCGGCGGCTGTACGAGCGCCACGGGTTCACAGTGGAGGTTCAGGACCCGATCGACATCTACATGGTGCGATTGCCGCGTCCGGGGGCCCTCGGAACGTGAAGAGGACTGTGGGCGCGGCATCCCCTGCTCCCACCTTGGTGATCTGGTCGAGGAGTTGGTCGCGCCGTGGACCGCGCGCTGCGAGTCCGCACTGCAGCACCGGCGAGGCAGGAAGCGAGGACGGCAGGCCGGAGCCGGGCAGATGACGCTACGTCACCGGGACCGAACTCCGTTGATCGTCCTCACGGAGTGTGTGCCTGATCCCGTAACTCATGAACAAAGCCACCCGGTCTCGCCGCCACCGCCACGATGGTCGTGCCCGCCGAGCCCGATCAGGTAGCTCGTCGACCTGGTCAAGTATTCGTCCCCTCCCCGCCAAGCGGCCCACCCCGCTGGCCCAGGCGTTGACCCGGGCCACGAAGTTGGAGAGCCACTTGGCAAGGAGTGCCCGACGGACCGCCGCCAGACGGCCTGCTAGGGGCGGACGTAGGGCCGAGTCATGATCTCGATGTTGTGGCCGTCCGGGTCGTCGAAGTACGCGCCGTGACCGCCGAAAAGACGGTTGATCTGGCCGGGTTCGGTGTGGCTGGGGTCGGCGTAGTAGGTGACCCCCACCGCCTCCAGACGGGCGATCATGGAGTGGAACTGCGCGTCGGGCACGAGGAACGCGTAGTGCTGCGACTGGATCGGCTCGTCCCGCTTCTCGTAGTAGTCGAGCGTCACGCCGTTGCCGAGGTCGACGGGCAGGAACGGCCCGAACGGAGCACTGACCTTCAGCCCCAGGATCGCGGCGATGAATTCGGCCGACAGGTGCCGGTCTCTGGCGTAGATGGCGGTGTGGTTCAGCTGGACGGAGGTCGACAGCTCGGTTTCGTGCGGGTACTGCTGGTCGTACGGCATCGGTGGTGTGTCTCCGGGTCTTTGGGAATTGCTGGGACGGGGCGCCGTACGCGGGCGCCGGAAGCAAAGACGCGGAGAAGTGGGCGGGCCTCTTGCCCGCCTCGCGCTCACGCCGAGGCCGGGAACCTCACTCGTGCATGGCCCATGGCCGACCCGGCAGTCACCCGACCGACCCTAGTGGCCAATCATTGGCTGGGGCAACGCGGTTCTTCGGCTGTGCTCCGGCCGCAGGTGAGCCGCCGTTGGAATCCTTTGCTTCGGTGACGAGCGGAGCCAGATGAGGAGGGCGGCGGCGACGACGGTGCCGAGGCAGACGTATCCGCGCTCGTCGTGGCGGTTGCCATGTCTCTGAACTGTTTCAGCTTCCGATGGCCCGCTCCACCGTATTGCGATACTCAGCAGCGGGCCCAGGGGAGCGCTTGCGTTCCCTCTCGCCCCGTCCGTCCGCGGGTGAACCACAGGGCGACCCGTCCGGCTGTGCGTGGTGGCTCGGGGAGACTCGGATGACTATTTGGACGGCTGACGGCTGACGGCTGACGGCTGACGCGGGCCAGGGCCCGGACTGCCTTGTCAGTGAGCGGGTTTGGTACCAAGCATGCTGGCAGGTTTCGGACGCTGCTCCTGCGGACCGCTTTCCTCTGGCCGCTGCGGGATGGCTCCGTATTCCCCCACATACGAGTCACGCTCCGAGAACGAGGCTACGATTGAGGTCGAGCCTCCGCCGGGGCGCAGAGGCGGAGCCGGGCTCATCATCTACCGCGGCGGTGTTTGCGCTGCGTCGTTCGTATGGGGGCGGCGGATGGAGCAATCAGGAGAAGTTCCACAGTCGAGTCTTCCGAAACTGACTGATTTGGAACTGTCGCAGATAGATGATCTGCCGTCGGCGGGACTCCGTGCATCGGTACGTTTGTTGCTGCAGAGAATCGAAGACGAACAAGAACCGCTCTACTCATTCAATGCGAACATCTAATCGGGCATATGAAGATCGGTATGCATGGGCTCCTCCAGGCGGACCTGGCCCAGCTCGCCGAGGGTGCCGGCGATCCCACGACCCTCCTGCGCCTGTGTGAGGCGGAACGCAGTAAGCACATTCTGCTCCTGCACAGTGTGATCGCCGAAGCGGGTCGGCGTTTCCCCGCAGCCCATGACGAACTGGAGTTGGCCGGGGCGTGGGCGTTGCTGAATCGCGTCCAGCAGAAAGCTCCCGACATCCTCACCAAGGTGCTCCAGATGCCGCAGCTCGGAGCCTGGGCCGTCGACTGCCTGCTGCGTCTGGAACATGTGGAGTCCGACAGTCTGGCACTGAGGGCGGACCTCTCCCAGGCTGGGGCATTCGCTGCAGTCGCCGGCGTCCGGGCCGGGCTGGACTTCAACCTGCCGGTGGCGTTGCCAGACGGACTGCTCGTACTCCCCGGTCTCGGCTCGTTATGCACGCCCGTGCGAGGGTACGCCCGGCTCCGGCATTCCGGCGTTCGGCTGGAGCTCGTCACCGGCGAGGCGGCCATGGGACTTCCTGCAATGCGCCCGCCGTCAGTGGTCGCCCGGCACGCCGGGTTGTCACTCGAACTCGACGTCGACAGTTCCACGCCGTACCTGGACCGCTACCGACACCCCCGCCTGGCGACGGTCGACCACAGGGAACTGCGGCAGTGGTCCGAAAGGTTCGCCGGTGCCTGGCGCATTCTCGCCGCGCATCACCGCAACGACGCAGAAGCCATTTCTGTCTCCATGCGTACGGTTGTGCCCCTGCAGGCCGATCGGACGGGATCAACCGTCGCCGCCACCTCTCCATCGACATTCGGCGCGGTCGCTACCTCGTTACCGTCCGACGACCTGACGCTTGCCGAAACCTTGGTGCACGAATTCCAGCACCTGAAATTGTGCGCCGTCCTTGACCTTCTTCCACTGGTCGACTCGAGGAAGGGCGAACTGGCCTACGCACCGTGGCGTGACGACCCGCGCCCGTCCCGGGGGCTGCTGCACGGTGCGTACGCCTACCTCGGCGTCACCCGGTTCTGGCGTACTCAGCGGTGGCACATGCCGGCCGATCAGGCGCTGCGAGGTCACGCGGAGTTCGTACGACGCTGTGCCGAGACCTTGGGCGTCGTTAAGAGCCTGCTCGCGTCGAGCCGACTTACCGCCGAGGGGGAGCGCTTCGTCGCCGCAGCCGGTCTCCAGCTTCGCCGGTGGCAACGCGACCCGGCTCCCAAGGCGGCCCGCCGCATCGCCCTGCGCGCCTCGTACGAGCACCGGACGACATGGGAGGCTCGCCACACCGTGGTGGACCCGGAGTCGGTGGACCGCTTGGTCGCGCGCTGGACGGCGGGGCGGCCTCCGGATGTCGCCGAGTGGTCCAGCGTGCCGTCCCGGATCCGATCCGCTGGGGTGCAGTGCTCCCACCCTCGCGGGATGCTGCTGACCCTGGGATATGTGGATCCGCCGCGCGCCCGCCGACTACTGGACGAGGAAGCGCAGGGCGGCCCAGCGAACTTGGGCCTCAGCAAGGCAGATGCCGCCCTTCTGCGCGGCGACCTGCTGACCGCGGTGGCCGCCTACCGCAGCGAGATCCGGCGGCGCCCTGTGGAGCCCGAGGTTTGGGCCGGTCTGGCCCTCGCCGTCAAGTGGTCCTCCGACCCGGCCGCGGCATTCCTCTGCCGCAGGGTTCCGCTCGCCATCGCCTTGCACGCTGCGATCCATGACACCACTGGCGACCTCATCGATCCTCTGGAGCTGGCCGACTGGCTCGCCAACAACGAACCCCGCAGGAGGGCCTCATGAAGGCCGTACCGTTCCGCCAGTTCGTTCTGAAGGTCCACAGCCGCTGCAACCTGTCCTGCGACTACTGCTATGTGTACGAGATGGCTGACCAGGCGTGGCGTGACCAGCCTCGCCGGATGAGCGAGACCACGGTGAACAACGCGGTCGAGCGAATCGCCGCACATGCCGTGACGCACCGACTGCCGTCGCTCGCCGTGATCCTGCACGGCGGCGAACCGCTGATGGCAGGCACTGGCTTCCTTGCCGACCTCGTACGGCGGCTTCGGGCCACCGTTCCGGCCCGAGTCGAGGTCAGCATGCAAACCAACGGTGTCCTGCTCACCGAGGAGCGACTGAAGACCTTGACCGACATTGGCGTCAAGATCGGTGTGAGCCTCGACGGGGATGCTCGCGCCACCGACCGCCACCGCCGTTTCGCCGACGGCCGGGGCAGCCACCGCCATGTCGACCGCGCCCTGCGGCTGCTCGGACAGGACCGGTTCAGGAACGCCTTCAGCGGCTTGCTGTGCACGGTCGACCTGGAACACCCTCCGCTGACCACATATAAGGCGCTGCTGGCCTATAAGCCTCCGGCAGTCGACTTTCTCCTCCCGCACGGTACGTGGGTGCACCCACCGCCCGGGCGGGAAGCAGACTCGGTCGGAACCCCGTACGCGGACTGGCTGCTACCCATTTTCGACCGCTGGTACGACCAACAGGAGACCTGGGTCCGGCTGTTCGGGGAAGTCACTCAGTCCGTTCTGGGCGGCACGCCCGCGGTCGAGGGCCTCGGCCTGCGTCCCTCGACAGTGGTCGTCGTGGACACAGACGGGTCGATCAAACAGCTCGATTCGCTCAGCGCCACCTACCCCGGGGCAGCTGATCTCGGTCTGAACGTGTCGGCCGACTCGTTCGACACCGCGCTCTCCCATCCTCTGACCGGGCTTCGCCAGGGCGGCATCAAGTCCTTGGCAGCGCCTTGCAGAAGCTGTGCGGTAGTGCGGACCTGCGGCGGTGGGCTGTTCACCCACCGCTACCACCGGTCCACGGGCTTTATCAACCCGTCCGTGTACTGCCCTGACCTGCTACGCCTCATCTCCGTAATCCGGGACCGGGTATCGGCGGATCTGGCTCGGGCTGCTCAATAAGGCTCGATGTCGATATTGACACGCCCACGCTGCTGCGCGATCCGCGCGACCGGATGCTCCAACGTCAGCGCATCCTTGTAACGGCGCAGGATCTCAGCCCGCAATTCCTCGGCCCGCGCCTGATCACCCGTGGCCCGCCGGTCCAAGCTGAGGTTGGCACCCATAGCGAGGGTGTCCGGATGGTTCTTCCCAAGGAACAGGCCGCTCGCCTCGTAGCAGCGCTCGCCCAGCTCTCGCGCCCCTGCCATGTCCCCGACCGCGGCCAGGTCGCTGGCGAGATTGGCGGTGGCCTGCAACGTAAAGGGATGGTCGGGTCCGTAGAGCTCGGTCATGCCGCGCATTGCTGCTTCATCCAGAGTGCGAGCTTCCTCGGGGCTGTTGCGGCTACGCAGGACCAGCGCGAGGTTCACCATGGTGGCCCAGGTGATGTCACCCTTCGGCGTGTCCAACTTTGGGCACAGTGCCAGCGCCCAGCGGCCCAACTCCTCAGCCTCCCGCAATTGATCGGTGACTCTGAGGTCGTTGATCCGGTTGATGTTGGCCCGCAGGGTGTAACGGTGCTCCTTGCCCAGGAACTCGGTATACCGCTGGACCGCCTTTGCGCTCTCCTCGAGCGCCTCGTCGTAATGTCCCGCTTTGCGCAGCGCTACCGCGAAGCTCTTCTGCGCGTTCAGCGAGTCAAGGGTCTCCGGCCCGGTCCGCTGCGTGAGGACCGTTATGACATCCCGTGCCACGTCGAGGGAGAGGTCGTAGTCCCCGCAGCCGCGCAGGTCATGTGAGACCGCGTCCTTCGACGTCAACGTGCGCAGGTCCGTCGGACCGAGCACGCGCTCGCGCTCTGTATAGGTGAGCTGGTCCTGCTCCAGTGCCTCGCGGAACCGGCCCAGGCGCCGGTAATCCGCGCCGAGGTTGTTGCGCACATTCAGCGTGCGCGGATGGTCCGACAGGAAGACGCGCTCGAAAAGGGGAAGTAGTTTGAGGTCCAGTTCCAGGGCATCTGTAAACCTGCCGAGCGTGCGCAGGTCGCCACCGTAACTGTTGGCGCAGATGAGGGTGACCTCGTGATCCTCGCCGAAACTACTGGTCAGCAGCTCGAACGTTTCCTGATTCAGTTCCCGCGCTTCCTTGGATCGGCCCGCCAAGCGCATGGCGATGCCGACCTCGACGGCAAGCTGGAGCACCTGCTCGTCGTCGCGTCCCCACTTCTCGCGCCACGCCCGCAGCGCTTCCTCGCCGAGTCGCAGCGAGTCTTCGTGACCACCCCTCAGGTGCAGACGGCGTACCTGGTCGATGGTGAGCTGCCGCAGATCGCGGTTGTGGGTGTGGAGTGCCCCCGCCGGCCTGAGGTGCTGGAGCGATCGGTCGTACTGGGCGTCGTTGCTCTCGCGATCGGGGTTTTTCGGATTGGTGGCTGCCAGAAGAGCGTGCACCGCCGTGCGGTACTCGTCGCAGTCCTGAGGCCGCTCGATCTCCATCTGTCCCCGGGTGACGCGCTGCACCACTCGGTGCACCATCACCACGTTGCGCTTTCCATCGATCTTCGCCAGGGAAAAACGGTGCAGTCGCCGGGCGGCCTGGCGAAAGCGGCGGGTGTCGCCGAGTACATCGGCCAGCCCGGGCGGCGAGTGCACGTCTCTGCCGCCGGTCAGGAACAGCTCCTCCGCCATGGGCTCCGGCGAGAAGAAGGCACACAAGTTGAACAACTCGGATGCGTCCTCGCCCAGTTGATGGCTGGAGATGCTCCACGTGGCGGCCACCGCGTGGGGGTAGTCCATATCGACCTGTTCACTGAGGAGCGCGTGCGCGTTCTCCTCGAACATCCTCAGGTAGTCCCGCACCGGGGCCCTGGTCTCGGCCAGATAGGCCGCCGCATGTTCCGCGGCGATCGGCAAGTTGTCCAGCGCCACGGCCAGGCGTACGGCGTCCTCGTGTCGACTGCGTTCAGTCTCCGGGCTCAGTGCGTCGCCCTGCTCGTTGCACGGTGCCAGGTCGGGGACACGTTTGCGGAGGAACTCGACGGTCTCTTCTTGTGAGAACTGGGTGACCTCGATGCCCTCGGCCTTGGTGTGGCGGCGCCACTGCTGCTCACGCGAGGTGATGATCACATGGCCGTGTGGCCGGCCGACGGGAAGATAACGCTTGATGACCTCGGGCTGCGTCGCGTTGTCGAAGATGAGAAGCCAACGGTCGTAGCGCTCGCCGCGCAGTTCGTCCATCACGGCCCAGATGGACTTGTCACGCTGGCCGTCCGTGTGGGTGATGCCCAGCCGCTTGCCCAACTTGACGAAGGCGTCCCGCACCCGGTCTTCGTGTTCTGAACGCACCCACCACACGATGTCGTAGTCCCTGGCGTAGCGGTGGGCGTACTCCGCGGCGATCTCGGTCTTTCCGATACCACCCAACCCGAAGACGGCCTGAGGCGGTTGGCTGAGGACTTCGACTGCCGAGTGGTTCAACCTCTGCCTGAGCGTCCGCAACTCCTCCTCCCGTCCGGTGAAGTGCGAATTTCTGGCCGGGATCTCCTCGCCAAAGATCGGACTGCGGGTGAAGGCTTCCACGAGGGCTGCTCCCTGGTTGTTTACTGCGTGCTGGACGATCCGGCTCTGAAAGGAGAAGTCGCACGCCACCAAGCCGTCTCCGTATGGTACGGCGTGAAGCGCGAGTGGGGGCGGGCACGGAGGCTTCCGCTGGAATCTCTCAAAGCGAACGAATTGGCGGACTTCACTCGTTCAGGTGTTACCGGAGGAACGCAATTCGTTTTCCGTGAACTGCGTTCCCTGCGGGGGGCTTACCGGTATGTTGTGCATCGCGGCCGTGACGTGTCTGTTCGTCCGTGGGATAGGCCGGGACGGTCCTGGTGGGACGCTTGGGGACAGAGACGCGGATGGCTGAGACTGATGGCATGACGAGGCGCGGGGCTGCCATCTCGATTGACAAGTCGAGCGGCCGGGCGAAACACTTGTATGCAGGACTGCTTGGATGCCTGGTCGGGGAGCCACCTGTTTGGAGGCGGCCATGAGTGAGGCGCCTGCGCACTCCGTCGCTGAGACTTCCGGCACCACAGGGACCGATCTTGCGCCGTGGTATGGGTTATCTATGCCCTACCGCGAACCGGTCCCGGCGCCGCTCCAGCAAGAGGAAGTTCCCCCTCAGACAGCCGACGAACTGCGAGTAGCCGCAGAAAGTGCATATTGCGCGGCGGATTTCGAGGCGGCAAAGCGGCTCATCCTGGAAGCCGCTGACGGCTACCGTAGAAGGCACGACGAATGGGGTGTAGCCGACGCCCTTGCCGTGCGCGGCGCCATCGCTCGCTTCGCGGGCGATACCAGCGTCGCGATCGACTACTACCGGGAAGCGTTATCGCTCTTCACCGTCGTCGGTGACTTGTCGTCCACTGCTCGCTTGTACCGGGCCCTGGCCGAAGTGCGGTTCACCACCGGTGACTACGAGGAATCCGCCGCCGTGCTGTATGAAGGGCTGGCTCTGCTGCCGGACGACCCTGTGCTGCTGGAAGGCCTCGGATACGCTCAGTGGTACGCGGGGCAGGAGGCCAACGCCCTCACCTATCTCACGCGGGCGCTGGCCGTCGCGCCGGACAACCAGTCAGCCCTGCTTGCACGCGGGCAAATTCATGCCGATCTTGGGCACCCACACGCCGCCCTCACCGATCTGGACCGCCTGTCGGTGTCCGAGGATGACCCGCCGGACCGACGAGCCGATCTCAAGTCTGCCCGCGGAGTAAGCCTCATTGCGATCGGCCGGTCGGACGACGGCGAGGCCGAGTTGAATGATGCCCTGATCCTCGCCCCGCATCGGGCACGCACGCACCGGAGGATCGCCGACGTCCGGCTACGCGCAGGAGACGTCGAGCGTGCCCGCGCCGCCCTCCGCGCAGCTGTCACGGTGGCCGATCGGCTGCCGTCGGTCCATACCGGCAGGATCCGACGTCTTCTCGACCGGCTGTCGGAGACACGAGTGTGACCTTCCAGGCCCGAGACCGGCGCGCTCTGCTGGTTGCTGTATCCGGCTTCACGGGATCCGACGACGAGGCACTCGCTGACCTCGACTTCGCAGCCAGTGCTGTCCAAGAACTCGCAGCGGTGCTCGACGAAGAGTTCGGCTTCTCCGTCACCACCGTCACCGAGCCAGGCATCACCGCGGTCGGCCTCGGCCAACTGGTGCGGGAAACGCTGGAGGCGGCCGGACCCGACACCGCCCTGCTGGTGCACTTGCTGACGCACGGAGAGGGCCGTGACGGCTCCCTCTACGCCCTGGGCGCCGATGCGGTGCCGCACGAGAGCACGGAGATCGGAGGGTGGCTGACCGGGCTCCAGCACGTCGAGGGCCGGCCAGTCGTCCTGTTCACCCTCGACCTCTGCAACTCCGGGACGGTAACGCAGCTGCCGTGGCAGCCGCGGTATGACAGGACCGGTCGACGAGGCTGGGTCATCGCCGCCTGTGAGCCTGACCGCGACGCCTTCAACGGGCACTTTACCAAGGCGCTCACTGAAGTGCTGCGTGACATGGCAGCACAGCGCCTGGACCTGGCGCCCCGCGCCGCGTACATACCCTTGGGCACTCTCGTGGACACTGTCCGCCGTGCTGTCGTAAGGATGGCCGACGCCAACCGCGTCTACCGGCAGTACGTCACCGCCAGCCGTGTCGAGGTCACCGACCAGCCAGTCGTGCTGCCACTGTTCCCCAATCCCGCCTACCTCGCTGAAAAGCGGACCGCGGAAGCCACCGCCGACGCTTTCCACCGGCCCCTTGACTCCGTCCTCAGACTCAGCTCCTTCCTCGACCAGGCGGACCACGGACCGGATCTGCGGCACTTCATCGACTCCGCGATTGGACTGGATGAGGTCCACGACCCTCGCGAGGGCATCGGCAGCGGCTTCAGCGGCCGTGCCCACGAGCTGCGCCGCCTGTCCCGCTGGCTCGGGGGCGAAGGTGCCTCGCCGATATCCGTGGTCACCGGCAGCCCCGGGGCCGGCAAGTCTGCACTCCTCGGCCTGCTGGTCTGCGCCGCTCACCCACGGCTACGTGAGCCCACCCGGGCCGTTTGGGACAATGTCGCGGCTGCTCCCATGCCGCTCGAGCGCCTCGCGGTCGCCCACGCCCGATACCGAGGACTCGACGCGATCGCCACCTCGCTCGGTCGCCAGCTCGGCCTCGGCGACCCCACGCCCGAACAGTTCCTCACTGCCCTGCACGCGCAGCCGCACACCCAGCCGCCGACACTGGTAGTCGACGCACTCGACGAGGCCGACAACGTCGCAGCCACATCCGACTGGCTCACACGCCTGGCCACAGCGAACCGCTCCGGCACCGCCGCCGTGCGGATCCTCGTCGCGGCCAGGAACTACGAGGAGAGCGCAAAGCTCAGCAGTCTCGCTACCGCCACCGGCCAGTGCTTCGACCTCGACGACGTACCCCCCTCCGTTCTGCTCGCGGACTTGCACGCCTACGTGAGCGGACTGCTCCGCAGTGTGCCCGAGTTCCGCAGCCGCCATCAGATGACCGGAGCATTCGCCGGCGCCCTTGCAGAAACCCTCGTTGCCCGACGGGGCAGCGGGTGGGGCGAATTCCTGGTGGCCGGTCTCTACACCCACCACTTCCTGGCGTCGTTCGACCCCTCCTCCGGAAACGACGCCGCCGAACGCTTCGGGGCATCAGCGCCCCGCACGCTGCCCGAGGTCCTCGATCTGGACCTGGCCCGCCCGAGCGCCGATCCGTGGCTGCGCCCCGTTCTGACGGCCCTCGCGCACGCGCGCGGCGACGGCATGCCAAGCTCCGTGATCCAGCGCGTCGTAGCGGCTCTGAACCCCGGTCCTCCCCCCTCGCTCACGGACATCCAGACAGCCCTGACCGCAGGACACACCTACCTGCGCCGCTCCGTCGACGAAGACGCGGTCTCCGTCCACCGGCTCTTCCACGGTGGACTCACGCATTACCTCCACCGCAGGCAGGACGTCGAGCCGGTGTTCCACGCCCTTCTGGACGGACTCGGGCCGCCGGGCCGCCGCCACTGGTCCGCCGCCGAGCCCTATGTACTCCGCCACACCCTGGGGCACGCAGGCCGCAGCGGCGCAGCGGCGGACGTCGTACTCACGGACCCCGGATACCTCCTCCACGCCGCCCCCAGTACCTACCTGCCGTCACTGACAGGATCGGTGCGCCGGGTCGTGACGCGATGGCACGACGCGCGGCGTACGGCCGACCGACGCACCGCCCTGGCCTTGGCAGCCGTCGAGGAAGGTCAGCCCGACCTCGCCCGCCGCGTGGCAGACCTATCAGGGGAACAGCCCCTACCCTGGGCCCCGTTGTGGGCGGCCGGCAGTGAAGCGGACGACACGTTCTCCACAGGGCTGGCCGTTGCTGTCCTCACCAGCCGCGGCGATCTGCGCTCGTGGAACTGGCACCAGCCCCGGGCCAATGAGCCGGCCCCAGCGGCACCACGCGCCCTCGGGCTCAGCCGCGTCAATGGGCGGAGTGTTCTGATCGTAGGCACCTCACAGGGGCAGGTGACAATCACCGACCGCTCGGGCCGTGCGACCACCTGGCCCCGGCAGAGCGCTGCCGTTACGGCGCTGGCCACGGTCGACTACGCAGGAGGCTCCCTCGTCATCAGCGGGAACAGCGCAGGTGAGGTCACCACACGCGACGTGGCCTCCGGCGAGCGGGTGGGTCCGCCGGTCACGGTCCCCGATGGGCCACCGACCGCGATCACGGCTGTCGGACACGGCAGCTCGGTAGCCGTCGGCTGCGTCAGCCGCTCGGGCAAACTGTGGAGTTGGTACTGCGGTGAGCCAAGTGCTCCCACGCCGCACGTCTGGACGAACTCGTCCGCCGTCTGCTCCACTGCGATCGGCCACTCTGCCAAGCGTCTCGTCCTGCTGGCGGGCCGCGCCGATGGCGCCACAGCGATCTGGGACGTGCAGACCCATACCCAGCAGCGGTTGCTCGAAGGCAGCGGCGGATCTGCGAACGCGGTTGCCATTGGACAACTGAGGGATCAATCTGTCGCGGTTGTCGGCAGCCAGGACGGCTCCCTGACCGTGTGGGACCTGGCCACCTTCCAACGAGTCGGGGACCCGATCCAGGTCGATCGCGAGCCGGTACGGGCCGTTGCTCTTCACAGAACGCGGGACGGAGATCTGCGCTGCCTGGTCGGCGGAGACGGACCCACGGCACTGTGGAGCCTCAACCGTCGAGCCCGGCTGCGCGACTTCGGCCACGACGGTGCGGGCCATGTCGCCCTCATCGGCCCTGATTCCTCCGGTATAGGTACGGCAGGCTCTGCAGCGCCGCGGGTGACCGCCCTCGGGGCCCTGACCACGGTGGGCAGGACCGGTAGAGGAGCGGTGGCCGTGTACGGCGATGAGGAAGGTACCTGCCACGCGGTGGACCTTGTGACTGGCTGGCCTGTGCAGGAGCCGCTGCTCGGCGACGGCGATCCCGTGGTCGGGGTGGAGGAGATCATGCTGGGCGGCACGCCGGTGGCCCTGGTGCGGTCGGCGCGTGGCTGCCGCATCTGGGATGTCGATACTGCAGCGCACGCCCGGCCGCCCTGGCAGGAGGCGGAACAGGTCACGAAGGATCCTCGGCAGAGCACAGCTTTCGTGGCTGGCGAACTGATCACCGCCGCCGCCGACGCCGACGGTCGTGTGAGAATCGGCGACCATTTGGTGGGGAGCCATCGCGGCGCCGTCACCGTCCTCGTCACCACACTTCTCGCCGGGCGTCCCGTAGCCCTCTCGGGTGGCGTCGACGGCGCAGTTCAGATCTGGGACCTGGAAGCTCGCCGGCCTACGGCCCGGATGGACTTCGGCCTACCGGTCTTCGCTATCACGCCGATGGGCGACGGACTGCTCCTCGTCGGCGCAGGAGGGCGCGTCTACGCACTGGAGCACCTGTCTAGGCGCTCCTCGTAGTGACATGCGGCAGGATCTCCTCGACCAGCTCGGCGCAGCGCAGATAGTTCTTCGCCGTATGCGGGTCGACGAGATGAATGCTCGTCTCGCGGTCCCGCACCACATCTATGAAGCGTTGCGACATCCCGTGCCTCGGCACGGCCACTGGGTCACCACGGTCCGCGATATTCACCCACGCGGCCGCCCCGGGCGGTTTGGCCCCGCGCCCTTGTGGCACGGGTGACAGCCTCTCAAACACCACAGTTCGCATCGCCAGAGGGCTGCCCATCGTCACGAACAGGTCGACCTCGAGATCGGGATGCGCGCTCAGCGTCTCGTAGGCCACGACGCTGCCGAGCGAGTGAGCGAGCAGTACTCGAGGGCGGTGGCACCGCAGCATCGTGGCCACCCGATCCTGCGCCTGGAGCCGCGCGGCAGGGGACTCCGGATCGAAGTACGCGGCGAGTTCGCCCACTGTCGCGGAGACGATCCGCAGGGACCGCTGACCGAACCGCTCCGTGAACCACTGCACCATGGAGCGCAACGCGAACGTCAGCCGCCCCTGGGGCACGAGCGGCGCAGCCGCCACTCCCACCTCCGCCAAGCGCACCTCCTCGATCCACGCCGCGAGCAACTCCTGGCCGAACGGTGTAAGCCGCCTGGGATCCTCGCCGCCCATGCGAACGCCGCGGAACAGGCAGTCGGAGTAGTACGCGACGGGTATCGGACCGGGAGGGGCTAACGCGGCGTCCACCTTCCGCAGACCCCGCCCCACCCACCTGGACCAGTCTGCTCCGATCGCGCCGATCGCCCCGGGCATGTCGAACGCTGCGTCTTTCAGGTACTGGTAGTTCCAGATGCCGTGAACTCCCGACAACGTATTGACACCCACGCCGCCCCCCAGCGTTGCCCTCTCAAGGCCGGACAAGCCCTGCTGCCGAGCCAACTCTCCGGGCCCCGTAACCGCATCCGTAGAACTCCGGCATTGCAACGGACGCTAGCAGCACGGCATACGGCCGCGCCAGGAGCTCAGAGGCAAGGGCGCTCCAGCCAAAGGATCCGCTGAGGACGCCTGGCGTCAGTGCAGGTTGAGCAAGGTGGCTTTGCTGGGCACTCCTTGGGCGTTCAGCGCGAAGAGGAAGTATGTGCCTGGAAGCGCCACGCCCGGGTCGGCCGGCACCGTGACCTCATAGGCGCCGGTGCCTGTCGGGCGGAAGGTGAGCGGCACGCGGCGCTGGTCGTTGTCCGTGGAGTGGGTCGCGGCGCCCGCCCGGACCAGCACGAACGAGGTGACCTCCGAGTCGGTGGTCACCGCGAGTTTTGCCCCGTTGGCCGCGTGGGCCGGGACGCCGCCGCTGATGACGGGCCGGGTTCTCTCCGTGCCGTCGGCGTTGAGGAGATAGGGCGGGGTGAAGATCGCCCCGTCAGCGTGATTGGTGGCGCAGGCGCCGCACAAGCCGCCGCCGCCGCTGAAGATGCGGCCGTCGGGCAGCAGGTTGGCGACGCTGTGGTAGTTGCGCGGCACCGCCATCGACGCCATCCGCGTGAACCTGCCTGTCGCCGGGTCCCAGATCTCGGGGGTCATCGCCGAGGTCGCGTCGCTGAACGGGACCGGGTAGGACTGGCCGCCGAAGACCGCGACCTTGCCGTCCGGCATCACGACGCTGTTGCCGAAGGCGCGGGCGTAGGCCATGTCGCCGGTGCGGGAGCTGACCGGCGTACCGCCCCCGTTGAGGTCGACGGTGTAGGCGCGCCTGGTCGCCTTCACGTTCTCGTACGCGGTGGCGCCGCCCAGGGTGAGCAGCCTGCCGATGTCGTATGCGACCGCGTTGCCGTTCATCGCGTCCGGGCTGTCGGCGCGGGTGCCGGCCGCGGTGATGCTGCCGTTGCCGCTGGTGGAGATCCAGTTGATCCGCTTGCTGGGGCCGAGGTGCAGCACGCGCCCCATCGAGGTGGCGTGCAGCCACTGGTGGTTGTCGGCGCGGTAGGGGCCGCGCGGGTCGGCGGTCATGGTCGTGGTGACGGGGACGCCGCTGAGCTTGCGCCATGTGCCGTTGGCGGAGGACCAGACCTCACCGCCCTTGCCGCCGTTGCCGCCGCTCCAGGATCCGCCGAGGACGAAGGCGTCACCGGTGGAAAGGAGCGTCATCGCCTGGTAGCCGCGTGCGACGTTCATGTCCGCGGTCGAGGTCCATGCGTCGGTCGCGGGGTCGTATATGCTGGCGCGCTTGGCGTTGGAGCCGCCGGTGACCAGGACCCGGCTGTCCTCGAGCACCGCGATGCCGGGGCAGAACATGTCGTGCCCGGTGTTGTCCACGCGGCGCTGGGTGACGCGCCCGGTAGCGAGGTCCATGATCGCGGTCTGGGTGTAGCCGTGGCTGCCGCCGAAGCGGTCGACGCCGTACGCGGACCACGCGAGCATCTTGTTGTTGGGCAGCACCGCGGTGGCTACGGGGACCAGCGGGAAGCCCGTCACCCTGCCCCACATGCCGTGGGCGGCGGGGTCGGCGGGACCGCTGACCCGGATCTCGGCTGCTGAGGACCACGGCCCGCGGCGCCCCGCCTCGGTGGTCGCGGTGAGCCGTATGTAGCGCGCGGTGACGGTACGCGTGAAGGTGGTGCCCTTCAACGTGTCGTCGTCCTTCCAGGTGCCGCTCGCCACCGGAGTGCTGAAGGTGGTGCCGTTGGTGCTGGTGGTGACGGTGTAGGCGCCGATACGGCCGTTGACGCCGGTGCGGCGGGGCTCGTAGGAGAGGGCGGAGACGGGGCGGGCCGTTTTCATGTCGATGGTGATGCTGTGTGGCAACGCGGTGGTCGGGGCGGTCCACTTGCTGTGCCACATGGTGTTGGGGTCGGCGTCCAGGGCGTGGGTGGCTCTGTGGTCGCCTTTCGCCGTCTCCTGGTCGCTCGCGGTCGCGGTCCAGCCGTCGCGGGGCAGATCGACCACGGAGGCGGTGGTGCCCGGATCGCCGAGCAGGTTGATCTCGCCGGCGCTGGTCCAGGGGCCGCGGCTGCCGGCCTCGGTGGTCGCGGTCAGGCGTATGTAGCGGGCGCCCTTGGGCGCGAAGCTCAGGGTCTTGACGGTGTTGTCGTCGGCCAGGGTGCCGGTGGCCACGGCAGCACCCCACGCGGCGCCGTCGGCGCTCAGGTGGATCGCGTACTCGCCGACCCGGCCGTTGATGCCGGTGGCTCGCGGCTGGTAGACCAGCGCGGAGACGACCACCGTCTTCTTCATGTCGATGGTGATGCTGTGCGGCAACGCGGTGGTCGGGGCGGTCCACTTGCTGTGCCACATGGTGTTGGGGTCGGCGTCCAAGGCGCGGGCTGGACTGTGGTCGCCCTTTGCCGTCTCGTGGTCGCTCGCGGTCGCGGTCCAGCCGTCGCGGGGCAGGGTGGGCGCGGCGGGCTCCATGGCGGCGGCGGGGGCGGCCTGGTGGTGCGGGGCCGGCGGCGGGGACGTCGGGTCCGCCGCGGGCAGAGCCTGCCCCGGTCCGGCGCTCGCGCTGCCGCCGAAGATGAGGAGGGGGAGGAGAACCGCGAGGGTTGCGGTCAGGGCCAGCAGGATCAGGCTCCGGGATCTGAACCGGGACAGTCGCCTGAGACGCAACGGTGCGAAGCCACGGATCATGTCGACGTCCCCCCACGAACAGGGCGTCGCCTTCCGCGGCGACGCCACGTGGGACATGACCATGGCAGCACGCCCGAGGGTTGTAAAGACTCTGCGGTCATCATGGACAGCCACGACGTGAGGGGCGTCAAGCGGTGTTCGTCGTAAGAGGTTCAGCCCGTTCTGGGCCGCGATTGGACGATCCTCTGGCCGGGTGAGGCAGGACGGTGGCAGGCTGCTCTGTACCGCCCCCGGAACGACGGTGACTGACTCTTCCACTGACCGGCCCCAAGCCCAACGAGTCGACTGCTCTTGGTCCTCACGTCGGCGAGCCATCTTTCGAGCGCCCGAGCGGTGGGCCAAGGTCAGATCAGGGCTGAATGTGCTTCAACGTGAATTCGGGCAGGGCGTACGGGCCGGCTTGCGGAGCTGCGGGGTCGGCAGGGACGTGGGCGTCGGTGATGTGTGCTGTGTGTCCTTCGGCGTTGTCGGCGGGTGTGTAGGCCAGTTCGGATTCCGTGGGGAGTTCCCAGAAGCGGCGGGTGTTGGCGGAGACGGCGTACACGGTGGCAAAGCGAGTGGAGAGAGGGGCGGCGAGTGCGGCCCTGCTGAAGCCGACGGCATCCCGCGGGCTCAACCAGGTCGCGAGGTGGCGGGGCTCGGTGGGGGCCTCCTCGAAGCTGCCGATGCGCAGGCAGATCACGGAGAGGCCGAACTTGTCCGCATAGAGCTGTCCCAGGGCCTCGATAGCTGCCTTGCTCACCCCGTACAGACCATCCGGGCGCACAGGTTCTTGCGGGCCGGTGAGATGCGCTGTGGGATAGAACCCGGTCACGCGGTTGCTGCTGGCCAGCACTACACGCGGAATCGCCGTGCGCCGGGCGGCTTCGAGAACATGGTGGGTACCCAGCACATTGGCTTCCAGGAGGTCGGGCAGCGGTGCTTCATCCGGCAGCCCGCCCAGGTGGAGCACGGCATCCGCACCCGAGAGCGCGGCTTCTACGGCGGGGGCATCTCGCAGGTCGACGGTGTGGACCACCTCGTTTGCTGCCTCTTGCTGAAGCGGAACGCGATCGAGCAGGACCAGTTGGCTCACCTCTGTGCGCAAGGCCTGCCGCACGACCGAGCCGATATTCCCTGCCGCACCAGTAACGACCACCGTTCCCAGCCCCACTGCGCCTCCCTGCAAGACCCCAACCCCGCCCTGATGCGGGCCGACGGTGATCGTCTCATCTCCGGTCGTCGCGGTGAGCGACTGGGGAGCTGACATGAGCGGGGTCGGTTCTTCATCGAAGGCGTCCAGAAGGCGATGGAGATCACGACGGCGGGGGTCGACCGGGGCTACTGTGCAGTCCTGACAAACCATCACGAAAGGATCGTGCTGTGGCCTCTCGACTCAACCCGTACATCAGCTTCGCCGGTGACGCCAAGCAAGCCATGGAGTTCTACAAGGACGTCTTCGGCGGCACCTTGACGGTCCACACCTTCGGCGACTTCGGCTCAGAGGCGCCGCCCGGGTACGCCGACAAGATCATGCATGGCCAGCTGGAGACCCCGAGCGGCTTCACGCTCATGGGTGCCGACAACCCTCCCGGCATGGACCGCAAGCCCGGCAACAACTTCGCCGTGAGTCTGAGCGGCGACGACGCCGATGAGCTGCGCGGCTACTGGGAGAAGCTGTCCGACGGGGGAAATGTGTCGGTCCCGCTGGAGAAGCAGATGTGGGGCGACGTGTTCGGCATGTGTACGGACAAGTTCGAGATCGGCTGGATGGTCAACATCACTGAGGCCGGGGCTTGACGCTTTCTGGCATCGTCCTCAAGGGCCCTGCCACTGGTGCCGGGCCCTGGGGCGGCTCGAAATCAGGGTGCAGCCGTCGTCGGCCGCCACTGCTCCCGCACGCGCGGGGATAGCAGGCCCACCACTCGGCACCCTCGGGCGGCGAGGCGGAGCTTCTGCGACGTCGCGAGCGGGGCGAAGCCTGCGGTGATGTGGCCATTGGTGACGTACTTCTGTGGGCTGAACGTTGCCGTGCTCGGCGAGGTGGGCGCGGGCTGCGTTCAGGCCGGCCTGAAGCGGCGAGCGACAACGCGGCCCCGCCGAGACGGAAGGGGCCGCGCTGTCGCTCGCGTCTACAAGCGGGCCGGTCAGTTGGTGACCGGCCACTCCAGCGGTTCCTTGTAGAAGCCCTGGGTCAGCTCTACCGCGGCTGCCTTCTGGCCCTCCGGGATGAGGAAGGCGGTGCAGATCTTCTCCGACTGGCCCGCGCTGAGCTTCTTGCCTGGGTCCGGCGCTGGGCAGTTGGGCCATTTCGCCTCGCCCATCAGGACGATGAGGGCACGGGTGCGCTGGCCGTTGACCGTCTTGACGACGAGGTCGTCGTCCATGTCGCCGATCTCCATGGCTTTGCCGCTCTTGTGAGTGAGCGTCGACCAAACGTAGACGGGTATCTGCGGGCCGTCCTTCGTGTCCTTCTTCAGCCCGGAGTTGTCCATGTCGGCCTTGGTGCCGGTCTGCACCTTGGTCGGTGTGACCGTGTACTTGGCGCCCGACGACTTCTGCATGTCGCTTTCCTCCTCCGGGCCGGCCTCACCCAGACGGAAGGTCTTCTTGCCGTCCGACGCGTCCGAACCGGAGTCGGACGCGCGGGAGCCGGAGCCGGCCCGACTCTTGCTCGACCCCGAGTCGTTGCAGCCGGTCAGTGCCAAGCCCACCGCCAGAGCACCCACCGCCGCCGGCATGGCACGAGTCCACGTACGCATCTCATCTCACTTTCCCCGTTGAATTCCCCGTTGTCCGACCGGGGCAGCTCGCTCACGCGGCCAGACTCTCGATCTGTCGCACGATCTTGCCAGAACCGAATCATCAGGTCGCGAGGGGCCGCACCCCTGCTGCCGTGCCAGCGGCGAGGTGTTGAGGGCGTGATCGCCCAGCTGCTCACAGTGCAGCTCCGAGCCACGCAGACCACGTGCCGTCGGGCGATCTCCCGCAGTGCCCGTCTGGCTGGCGACCGGCGGTAGGTTACCGGTGCCAGTCGGGCAATTGCCGGTCGCTTCCAGGGCGGGTCGGTGTTGACGCCAGAGGCGCGGCCGCCGTGATGCCCAGCGTCACGGCGGCCATGCGCGCTCAAACCGGCTCTTCGTAGATGAGTCTGGGTGAGCCGCTTTTCAGGCAGCCGAACCGTCGCAGACGGGTCACCTTCACCGGGCACTGCAGCGGGCGGGTCTATTGGGACACCACGCCTCCAGCGCGCATGTCGTCGCTGCCAAGGTTCCCCGCCGGCAACGCGTCGTGCAGCTGGTCTCGACCCGCCTACTCACTTTGAGGCGACCGATCTGGCCACGGGGCCGCGCCAAGTGCCGCGGGAGAATCCGAGCGGGACCTGTCAGCGATACCGGCGGGCGTTGAGCCGGGCGGCCTGGCGCGTCAGGTGGTCGCGCTCGGCGAGGTTGGGTGCCTTTTGGGCCGCCTCGGCGTACAGCCGTGCCGCCGTCGCAAGGTCGCCGTCGCGTTCGTGGAGGTACGCCGCCACCGCGGCGTGGCGGGGCAGTGAGTCGTCCAGCGCCACGAGCGCCGCCAGGCCGGCGCGCGGTCCGTCGGCCTCGCCGACGGCAACCGCGCGGTTGAGCCGGACGACCGGGCTGTTGGTCAGGCGCGCGAGCTCGTCGTACCACTCGACGATCTGTACCCAGTCAGTCTCCTTGGCGGTGGGCGCGTCAGCGTGGAGTGCCGCGATGGCGGCCTGGGTCTGGAACTCGCCCAGCCGGTCGCGGGCGAGGGCCGCCTGCAGGATCTCGACGCCCTCGGCGATCGACTCGGTGTCCCACCGGCCGCGGTCCTGCTCGGCGAGCGGCACCAGGCTGCCGTCGGGTGCGGTCCTGGCGGCGCGCCGGGCGTGGTGGAGCAGCATGAGGGCGAGCAGCCCTGCCACCTCGGGGTGGTCGATCGCGGCCGCGAGCTGCCGGGTGAGTCGAATGGCCTCGGCGGCGAGGTCGACGTCGCCGGAGTAGCCCTCGTTGAAGACCAGGTAGAGGACGCGCAGCACGGTGGCGACGTCGCCGGGCTGGTCGAACCGCACGCCGGCGACGGTGCGCTTGGCCCGGCTGATGCGCTGCGCCATGGTCGCCTCGGGCACCAGGTAGGCCTGGGCGATCTGGCGGGTGGTCAGCCCGCCGACGGCGCGCAGCGTGAGCGCGACCGCGGACGACGGTGTCAGCGACGGGTGGGCGCACAGAAAGTAGAGCTGGAGCGTGTCGTCCACCGCGGGCGCGGGCCCGGGCGCCGGCTCCTCGTCGACGAGGTCCTCACGCCGGCGGCGGGCAGTGTCCGCCCGCGTCGCGTCGAGGAACCGGCGCCAGGCCACGGTGACCAGCCAGCCCTTCGGGTCCCGCGGCAGGTCGGCCGGCCAGACGCGGACCGCCTCGACCAGCGCGTCCTGCACGGCGTCCTCGGCCGCCGCGAAGTCGGCTCCGCGGCGGACGAGGACCCCGAGCACGCTCGGCGTGAGGCTCCGGAGCAGGGCCTCGTTCATCGATGAGGTCACTCCGTGATGGTGGGCGGCGCGGCCAGGAACGGGCGCAGCTCGAGCCACTCGTGGATCGGCTTCCCGCCCGCCCCGGGGGCGGCCGACAGTTCCCCGGCCAGCTCGATGGCGCGCTCGTAGCTGTCGACGTCGATCACCATCCAGCCGGCGATGAGGTCCTTGGTCTCGGCGAACGGTCCGTCGGTTACCGGCGGGCGACCCTCGCCGTCGTACCGGACGAACGTCCCCTCGGGGGCGAGCGCCTGACCGTCGACGAACTCGCCGGTCTTCTCGAGCCGGTCCGCGAAGTCCTGCATGTACTGCATGTGGGCCGAGATCTCCTCCGGCGTCCACTGGTCCATGGGCACGTCGTTGACCGCCGCCGGGGCGCCGCGGTAGTGCTTGAGCAGCAGGTACTTGGCCATCGTGTCTCTCCTCGGTGCTGGTACGACCCATTGTGGTCGCCCTCAATGCTGGGACGGAGCCGGTCACGGGTTCTCGACATCGCCGTCCGAACTTTTTAAGAATCTCGTCGATGAGCCTGGATGAGCCGTCTCGTGGTGTCCGCGTCCACGCCGTGGCGCGAGGGCGAGACGGAGCGAGGCCTTCCAAGATCAGCAGCGACCGAGCAACTGAATCAAGAGAAGGGCGCCGACAGTGATTGACCGCATATGGACGTTTGTGCGAAGAAACGACACGGTTGCCTGGCTACCCCGGACGGGAAAGGGGCATTCACCTTCTTTCGTGTGATGACAGGCGAAGTGATTAGGAAGGAGGGTGAGTCGGCACCTACAGGAGAGCTGAGGATCACGCATGACCGTTGAAGCCGACCGGGAAGCCGTGCAAGCGCAAGCGTCCGAGCAACAGAGTCTGGCGACGTCCGCCGCGCGGAACCTGGCGACGACCGCGAAGTCCGTTCCGCAGATGCAGGAGACCTCCTCGCGGTGGCTGCTACGGATGCTGCCGTGGGTGGATGTGCAGGGCGGAACCTACCGGGTGAACCGGCGGCTGAGCTACGCCGTGGGTGACGGGCGGGTGACGTTCGTGCAGACCGGCGGGCGGGTCTCGGTCATCCCGGCAGAGCTGGGGGAACTGCCGGCGCTCAGGGGGTACGGCGACGAGGCGGTGCTGGGCGAGATGGCCGGTCGTTGCGAGCAGGTCGACTGCGCGCCGGGCACGGTGCTGGCCCGTGCCGGCGACGCGAACGACCGCGTCTTCCTGCTGGCGCACGGCCGCGTCGACAAAGTTGGCACCGGACCCTACGGCGGAGACGCCGTTCTGGGATTCCTGGCCGACGGCGCCTACTTCGGCGACCAGTGTCTGACCGAAACGGAGCCGGCCTGGGAGTGCACATTCCGCGCCACCACCGCCTGCACGGTGCTGGTGCTGTCCAAGAGGGATGTCGACAACCTCGCCGCACGCGCCCAGTCGCTGGGCAGCCACCTGGACACCGTCGCGGCGCTCCCGCAGCAGCGCACCAACAGGTACGGCGAGGCGGCGATCGACCTCGCGGCCGGACACGTGGGCGAGCCACTCATCCCCCACACCTTCGTCGACTACGAGCCCAAGCCGCGCGAGTACGAGCTCTCCATCGCGCAGACGGTCCTGAAAATCCACAGCCGCATCGCCGACCTCTACAACGAACCGATGAACCAGACCGAGCAGCAGCTCCGCCTCACCCTTGAGGCGCTGCGCGAGCGCCAGGAACACGAGCTCGTCAACAACCCGGAGTTCGGGCTGCTCAGCAACTGCGACTACGCGCAGCGCCTCCAGCCCCATGACGGGGTGCCCAGTCCCGACGACATGGACGAACTGCTCTCGCGGCGGCGCGGGAACAAGTTCTTCCTCGCCCACCCCCGGGCCATCGCCGCATTCGGGCGCGAGTGCAACAAGCGCGGCCTGTCCCTGGAGCGGGTGGACATCGGCGGCCACCGCATCCCTTCCTGGCGCGGGGTGCCGATCTATCCGTGCGGGAAGATCCCCGTCAGTGAAGCTCGTACGACCTCGATCCTGTGCATGCGCACGGGTGAAGACGACCAGGGCGTGATCGGGCTGCGGCAGTTGGGGATCCCGGACGAGATCGAGCCGAGCCTGTCGGTGCGTTTCATGGGCATCGACGAGCAGGCGATCATCTCCTACCTCGTCACCGCCTACTACTCGGCCGCGATCCTGGTCCCCGACGCCCTCGGCATCCTGGAGAACGTCGAAGTCGGCCGCTGGCGCTGACCGCAGCTGACGGGCACCCAAACTGCCCCGCTGCCCCGGCTCGGCCGGCCGCACGCCGTCCGCGTCCGCTCACGCCTGCGCCCACGTATGACGCGCCACGCAGGCATGCCCCGCACGCCAGCAGGCGCGCCCACCCGCCCCATCCGAAAGGCACTCCTCGTATGACCCGAACCAGTGGCGTCGGCGTCCCCCCGTGGACATGGGACGGGCCGCCGGCCACTCACCCACCAGTCCTCCCCACGGCCCCGACACCCCGTACGACCGCGCAGGCCCTACCGGCCCCGCCCTCGCACGTCGCGCTTGAGCGCCTGCTGGCCGGCCCCGCCGGGCCGGGCACGGCTGCCGCCCGCGCCATCCGATCCCGCACCCCGTCCACGGCGTCGCAAGTGGCGCAGTCCGCCCGACAGGACGAGGTCCCACCGTCCGCAACGCAAGACCCCTCGGGCGGCCAGGACACGGCTGTGCGGATCCCGCCCCTGTACTGCCCCGACGCGGTGCGTGATGACCCCGCCCTCGGGGAGGAGGTCAACAACCGTCTGGTCGACTGGGCCGCGGAGATCGGCATCTTCACCGGCCGCCTCGAACGCCTGCGCTCGCATCAGTTCGGGCGCCTGTTCATGCTCGCGCATCCCGACTGCGACGACCCCGACCGCCTGCTGGCGGCGGCCCGCTGCGGGCTCGCGGAATGGTCCGTGGACGACCACTGGGTCGACGAGGGCGACGACACAGAACCGGAGCTCCTGGGCGCCCGCCTCGCGATGGCCCACGCGGTGGTCGACCCCGTCCGCCTCCCTGCCCGCTACCTCGCGCAGTTCGAAGAACTCGTTCACCGGCAGCCCGTCCTGCGCGCCTTCCGGTCCAGCCTCGCCCACCTGTCCCAGATCGCCAGCACCACCCAAGTGGCACGTCTGCGCCACGAACTCGCCGTCATGTTCGTCGGATACGGGCAGGAAGCCGAATGGCGCAGCAGTGGGCGCAAGCCCGCGGTGTGGGAGTACCTCCTGCACCGCTACGAAAACGCCTTCTACCCCTGCATGGTGCTGATCGACCCGGTCGGCGGCTACGAACTGCCCGCCCACGAGTTCGCCGACCCCACCGTGCGCCGCACCTACCTTTACGCAGGCATGGCCAACGTCCTGCTCAACGACCTCTACTCGATGGCCAAGGAAGACCCCGGAGACACCAACCTGCCCAACCTCATCGCCGCCGAGGATGACTGCTCCCTCCAAGAAGCCGTAGACCGCACGGCAGCCATCCATGACGAACTCATGCACACCGTCCAGGCCGACTGCGCCGTCCTGGCAGCGGCCGGCTCCCCCCAACTGCGCCGCTACCTGGCCGGTCTGTGGGCGTGGATGGGCGGCAGCAAACAGTGGCACGCCACCAGCGCCCGTTACCAGCACGCGAACTGAACCCGTATCGAAACGCGCAAAAAGGAGAAGTCCATGACCGTCCAGGACACCACCACCCATCCCCTGCGCAGCCTCTACCAGAAGTCCGTCGCCAACTACTGGAACCAGGAGAGGAACCCCGTCAACCTCCGCCTGGGCGAGGTCGACGGCATCTACCACCACCACTACGGCATCGGCGACGTGGACTGGTCCGTCATCGAGGGCCCCGAGGAAACCCGTCAGGAACGCCTCACGGCCGAGCTCCATCGCCTGGAATGCGCCCAGGCCGACCTGCTGATGACCCACCTCGGCGACATCACCCCTGCGGACCGCCTCATGGATTCCGGTTCGGGCCGCGGCGGCAGCAGCTTCGTCGCCCACAGTCGCTTCGGCTGTCGCGTCGACGGCGTCTCCATCTCCGAAACCCAGGTCGCCTTTGCCAACGGCCAGGCCAAGGAACGCGGCGTAGAGGGCAAGGTCCGCTTCCACCTCAAGAACATGCTCCACAGCGGCTTCGAGAGCGACAGTTTCCAGGCTATCTGGAACAACGAGAGCACCATGTACGTGGACCTGGCCCTCTTGTTCCCCGAATACGCCAGGCTCCTCAAGCACGGCGGTCGCTACGTCACTATCACCGGCTGCTACAACGACGCCTACGGACTGCCGTCCCGGGCCGTCAGCGAGATCAACGCCCACTACATCTGCAGCATTCATCCCCGCAGCAGCTACTTCAAGGAAATGGCCGCCAACCGCCTCGTCCCCGTCAGCGTCATTGACCTCACCGCGGCCACCATTCCCTATTGGGAACTGCGCGCCAAGTCACCCCTGGCCACGGGAATCGAGAAGGCCTTCCTGGACGCCTACAAGGACGGCAGTTTCCAGTATCTGCTGGTCGCAGCAGACAAGGTCTGAACCGCGCCGGCCACCGAGCCGCCTGGCCCCAGCACCTCAGCCGGCCCCCAGGGGAGAGCCTGTTCACACCAGCCCATGAGTGCTCGCTCCTGTCTGATCCCAAGACGCTCCCATAGACCGCTGTTTGCGCCCTGCACTGCCGCGAGGCTCTCCGGTACTGCTCGAACATGCCCGGACATCGCAGATGTCCCAGTGATCTGTCCGATGCCCGCCGGGAGTTGATCGAGCCGGTTCTGTCCGCCTGGCGTGCCGAGCGTAGCGGCAGGGGCCTCGGCGTGTGTGGTCTTGGTTTTCGCCGGGGTTTGTGGTTGTTCTGGGTGGTTGTGGCGGCTGGTGGCCTGCCGGGGGCCAGGGAGCCTCGCCTGCCTTCGCCGTAGTCCGAGCCGCTGCCGACCCTTGGCAGCGCGCAGCCGATGGCGTCGGGTGACTCTGGTGTGCGCCATGGGCAGATGCTGCCGGCGGCCGATGATTGGTGCCCGGTCTGCAGGGTGTCACCGGCGTCTCGTAGGCTCCCGGCCATGAGCGACGGGGAATCCGGCAGACGGGTCATCGATGGACGCTTCGAGCTGGAGGCGCGGCTCGGTGGCGGCGGTATGGGGATGGTGTGGCGGGCGCGTGATCTGGTGCTGGACCGGGCCGTGGCACTCAAGGAGGTGCGGCCGTCCGATCCGGGGCTTGCGGAGTACGACCCGGAGGCGGCGGCGATGCTGCGGGCCCGGGTACTGCGGGAGGCGCGGGCGCTCGCCCGAGTGGACCATCCCAACGTGGTGACTATCCACCATGTGGTGGACGACGGTGGGCTCGCCTACCCGTGGCTCGTCATGGAACTGGTGACCGGCGGATCGCTCCAGGACCGGCTGGACAAGGGGCCGATGGCGCCCGTCGAGGCCGCCCGGCTCGGGCGAGAGGTGCTGGCCGCGTTGCGGGCCGCGCACGACGTCGGGATCCAGCACCGGGACGTCAAGCCCGCGAACGTGCTGCTGCGACCGGACGGCCGCCCAGTGCTCACCGACTTCGGCATCGCCGCGATCAGGGAGACGACCGTTCTGACCGCGACCGGGTCCATCATTGGAACGCCCGACTACATGGCCCCCGAGCGGATCTCCGGCGACGACGGTGGGCCCGCCTCCGACCTGTGGTCGCTGGCGATGATGCTGTACGTCGCCGTCGAGGGGAACAATCCGCTGCGCAGGGCGACAACGCTGGCGACGCTGGCGGCCGTCCTCCGCGAGGAGCTTCCGCCGCCTCGCCGGGCGGGGCCCCTGACCGGGGTGCTGGCCGCCGTACTCGTGAAGGACCCGGCCGCGCGGCCGGACCCGGATATCGTCGACCGGATGCTCGCGGCTGCCGTGGAGGGCGGCCCGAGCGCTCCGAGGGGGACCGGCGAGCCCACGTCGTACCGGCTGACGCCTCCGCTGGGAGAGGTGACCGGGCCGTCCGTACCGGCAGGCTTCGGACAGCCGACTCCGCAGCACGCCGTGCCGGGACCGATAGGGCCGCCGACTCCCTACCCAGCGGGCCCGACGCGGCAGACTCCGCCCCGGCCGAACCGTGGGAAGCACCGGATCGCGGTCGCGACGTCCGTCGTAGGCACCGTACTGATCGGCGTCCTGGTGTGGGCCCTGTTGCCGGACGGCAACAAGCAGGGTGGCGACACGGCGTCGAACGCACCAGGTGGTTCCGTCACCGGATCGCGGACTCCGACACCGACTCCCACGCCCACGCCCACTTCCACACCCTCGAACTCCGTCGCGAAGAACGATCTGCTGACACCGGACGGCATCCGGACGGCGATCAAGGAGATCAAGGCCGCGACGGGCACCGACCGTGCGTCCGACCTCACCGTCTACCCGGAGTACGTGTCCGTGGACATCATGGTCAAGGGCAGCAACACGCGGTACGACAGCTACACCTACCGCGTCGGCGAGGGAGTGGTGAAGGGCATCATCAGCAGCACGCTGTCGGGCGGCGACCGCCCGTTCAGCCTGGACGGTTTCGACTGGGACGTCGTCCCCGCCCTGCTGAGAAGGGCGGAGAAGGACCTGAACGTGAAGAAGCCGACCATGCGCTACCTCGTCGTCCGGCCCGCCGACGAAACCTTCCACACCCCTCTCGGCCTGGCGGTCTACCTCACCGACGACTACGCCAGCGGCTACCTGGACGCCGATCTCAAGGGCAAGGTGACGCGGGTGATGCCGGCCGAGAGCTGACCCGCCGTCGGCTACGCGCAGGCGGAGTGTCCGACCAAACGCGGCCCAGGCCCCGGGAGTTACGTCCTCGCCCGGCCACCGGCCGGTACAACTTCCCTTGTTGACCCGCTTGATGCGGGGCAACAGGCCGAAGCTCAGCAATCTCGCGCTGCCGAACCCGAGTTCCGACTTCGTGCGGATAGTTCAAGTGGATCACTCTTCGGTGTGCCATTCCGGGCGTCGGAGAATTCTGTGGGGTTGCCCCCACACATTCCTCACGACAGGTGAGTAGAGTCCGTCCCCAACATCCCCACGCACACATCAGGAGCCCCTCATGCCCACACAGGAGAACACCACCCTCAAAACCGAGTACGCCGACAAGGTACGCGCCGACCTGGAGAGGAACCGTTCGGAACAGGAGCGCATCCGCGCGGAGATCGAAACACTGCAGGGCCAACTGGCCACCCTGGAGTCCGATCACGCTCTTCTGGAGAGCATGAGCGCAGCCCTGGGCGACGAGACCGCAGCCGCCGTGCCCGCACCCCGCCGCGGCAGGAAGACGGCCGGAACCACACCGGCCAAGAAGACGACCGTGACGAAGACCGCCGCAGCGGCCACGAAGTCCGCCGCGAAGAAGTCCGCGGCGAAGACGGCCGTACAGAAGCCCGCGGACACGGTGCCGCCGCTCACCGACCTGATCCACCAGCACCTCAGCGGCCAGAGCGAGCCGCGTACTGCACGCGAGATCGCCACAGCACTCGCCGAGACGCACCCGACCCGCAACATCAGCGACAACCTCGTGCGCACCACCACCGAGCGTCTGGTGGCCCGCAGCCGGGTCGATCGGGCCAAGCAGGGCTCGACCGTTTACTACACGGCCATCAAGACCGAGACTGCGCCTGGGCCCGCCGAGGAGACCACCGCAGCTGCCTCCTGATCTCAGGCTCCCGCTCTCGCAAGGGCATCGGGGCCCTGCAGGCGGCAGCTCACCGCCGGGCCCGGGGTGTCAACGCCGCTGCCCGCCGCGGGGAGAGCGCCGCTGGGCGCGCCGGGCCTGACCAGGGGCACGACGCGGGTCATCGTCCCCGCCGGCGGGGGTGGGGGAGGAGAACCCGACCGCCACAGCAGCCGGTGCGGCGGGCGACGGAACACGCTGCCCGGCCCGCTCGGGCCGCTTCAACGATTCTGGTGCGGCCGGGCGGGCCGTGGGGGCGGGGAGGCCGACGACGCGCGTGTGGGTCATCAACGGCGCACACACGGTGCACACTTCAGCGAGGTGCCACACGCGGCCCACGGCCGGATCATGTCGCAGTACCAGCACCGTTCCGCCCGAGCAGTGGACCCGCATGCCCTCGTGGGCGGCACACTCCGCCGCGCGGCACTGACACGATGCGTAGGCCCGTACCCTCGCGGCCTTGGCGTGCGAGGCCGCGTGCAGGGCGGCGAACCGGCGCAGCCCGGCCACGTCCCGTGACCGTGCAGGCATGGTGCAGGCACCCGTCGAGCAGGACACGGTGGCCGTCCGGTCGGCATGGCCGGTCAGCCGTACCGTCCAGGTCCGGCCCTGCATACGCCCGGTAGGGGTCTCAGTGGGGGTAGTGCTCACGCGCAGCCGTCCGTTCGAGGAGGTCACAGGGTGATGTCGTCAACATGATGACTTCCCCGCCGCGCCGACGTCAGCACCTGTCGGCGTCCACGAGTTGGAATCCCGCACGGTGAGTCGCCGACCCGACGGCCGACCCGACGGCCGTCCCGTCTGACGGTGCCGGTCAGCCGTCTGCCACGCGGAACACTCCACGCGCACCTCGACCGGCAGCGTGGAACCGCAAGGTGTGGATGCCCGCGGCCAGAGCGCTGTACCGCGGATACCGGCACTGTGCCAGCACCGGCTGCACCGGCACCTCGCGTGCCCTGGAGCGGGAGCCTTCCCGGGCGGCCTGTTGTCAGTGGTGGTCGGGATGATGGTGGGCATGGACGAGTTGATGCGGGGCCGGGTGTACGGGGCGGACCATGAGGACCCCGATCCGGGTCCCCAGCCGGGCCACGTCTACCGGGAGCTGGTGGGTGGACCGCTGGACGGGCTGCTGCTGGATGTGACCGGATGGAGCGCGGCCGAACTGGCCGCCGGCGCTGCTCTTCCCACCGAAATCAGTGCCTTCGGTCCCGGCGGGCGCGCGACGTACGGGCCACGCGCCGATGACGTGAGGCATTGGGATTGGCGGGGCGACATCCGCTGACCTGTCCGAGGGCTTGCGGTCCCAGGGGCTGACGCGCCGAGCGGCACCGGCGTCCCGTCCCGGCGTCGGCAGGCGTCACCTGTGCCACAAGAACGAACGCGACCGCCGGGACGATGCCGACAACCTCGAGTCCGGCCATCGGCACGGAAGAAGAACCCGCTCATCCCGGCCCTCAAGGCCGCTCGGGCGGAGGAGTCGGCCGACGCCCGCATCCGCCGCCTCTACACCTGTAGAAGATCGTGGCGGGGGCGTCGGAAGAAAGGGACCTGGCATGGCCAGCAGTGCGGTGGTTGCCGGCGGAGGCATCGGTGGGCTGGCCGCGGCGATCGGCCTGCGCCTGATCGGCTGGCAAGTGACCGTCATCGAACGCGTCCTTGTCCTCGACGACGCGGGCGCGGGTATCTCTCTGCACGCCAACGGCATTCGCGCCCTTGACGCCATCGGCGTCGGCGAAGCGGTACGCGTGGCGGCACAGCCCGCGCATCGCGGGCCCGGGGTCAGGCCGGGAGGGCGTCGACGGGGGGCCGAACAGTTCGGTGATCGACTGCCGGCTCGGCCGCCGGGGAGCAGCGCCGTACGTCTTCTGAGTCATGGGCGACACTGGTCGGGTGATTGTCGAACGCGCGTATGCCCATTTCTCCTCGTACGACGAAAACGCCTGGCCTTGGTCGGTGCCCTGCGTCCGGCAGCTGCTTGACCAAGGGCTGCGCTTCACCGAGCCGGTGACCTTTCTGGTCGGTGAGAACGGCTCGGGGAAGTCGACTTTGGTCGAGGCGCTGGCGGAAGGGTTCGGTCTGGACTCCTACGGCGGCTCCCACGACTGGCGCTACACCTCCTCGCGTGGCAAGTCGGTGCTCGGCGAACGGATGAGGTTCGACGCGGCCGCGCGCGGGCGTCGTATGGTAACCAGCTGGTCGGCCCGCAAGGGCTTCTTCCTGCGGGCCGAGACCGCGCTGGACGCTCTGGGCGGGGAGGGGTTTTCGCCGGACTCGGTCAGCCATGGTGAGGGCTTCCTCGCGGCGTTCCGCGGAAAGTTCCTCCAGGCCGGGCTCTATGTCCTGGACGAGCCGGAGGCGGCGCTCTCGTTCTCTTCGTGCCTCGAACTGATCGGGCACATCGACCGGTTGGCGAAAGAAGGGCGGCCAGGTCATCTGTGCCACGCACTCCCCGCTGCTGACCGCCCTGCCGGGCGCGGACATCATCGAGGTCGGCGAGCACGGCATGCGGAGGGTCGGCTGGCGGGAGCTCGGTGTCGTGGACCACTGGCGCCGCTATCTCGCCGACCCGCACGCCTACCTGCGGCACATCGTGGAGCCGTAGGCGGCGCCCTCAGCTACGACCGGACTACCCATCCCGGGTGGGGGCGTCGGACGCCGCGACCCACGAGTTGGTCCCAGACGGACCCGACCCCAGCAGCAGCCCGGACGACTGGTCCTTCAACGCACCCGTTGTGGACCTCTTCGCCCCCGAGCTTGTGGACATGGAGATCAGCCAACACGTAACAGCGGCCACAACCAACGGAAGCACTCAGCCGCCAGCTGTGACGCTCAGCCACAACTCGTGTGACAGCCGGCGCCCTTTAGCGGTTGAGTCAGCCCCGCTGAGCGTCGGAGTTGGCCCGCAGAATGACGGACATGCGTCTGACCTGGAGGGCGTGGACAGAGGTACGAGTCAGCGCTTGCGACGTAGGAAGTCGCGGGCGCCTCGCAGGTTGGTACGCAATGTGCGTTGCGTCCGAGTGCTGTCCAAGCGGACGTCCAGCGCTCCCGGGGAATCAGCATCGGCGCGGCGACCGGCGGTCAGCATCGAGGCGTCCAGTTCATCGCGGCCGGCGATCAGGACACCGAGCTCATGACGACTGACTGCATCTGATCCTGCTAGGTGGCACACGCCTGCGACATCGGAGACGGTCAGCTCAAGAATGGCCAGGGCGAGGTCTGCGACATGTACGGGACACCGGATGTCATCGGTGAACAGCACGCCACTTCGTCGCCCGGTGGCCAGATCGTGGATGAATGTCTCGTGCACGGAGCCACCGCCGCCGATGATCAGCGAGGTGCGAGCGATGACGGCGGTCGGGGCGAACAGGCGGATCGCCGTTTCGGCCGCAGCCTTCGCAGCCCCGTATGGGGTGATCGGATCCGGCGTGGCGGATTCGTCGTAGCGGACGTCGGCGCCGGAGAAGACGGCGTCACTGGACACATGCACCAGCCGGGCTCCGTGCTGCGTGGCGGCCATCGCAAGGCAAATGGCGCCGTCGGCTGTGGTTGCCCAGTCGGCCTTGCGGTACGCCGCATTGATGACAACGCCCGGCTGGGTCTCCCTGAGCGCCAGTGTGATCTCCTCGCTGCGACGTAGGTCCATGGGCAGCCAGTGGATCCCGGGGATGTCGCCGGCGCGAGTTGCGAAGGTCGCTGTCACGGCGTGTCCGGTTGCCAGTGCCTGCTGAGCCAACTCGCGGCCCAGGAAGCCACTGCCGCCTACGATCAGGATGTTCATGATCCGCCACGTTAGGGCCCCGCGTTTCGTTACGTCATCCGGCTACCGGGTCAGCTCCGACGCTCAGCGGGGCCACATCAAGCGCTAAAGGGCCTGAAGGGTTCTGACCGCTCTTCCGTGATGCCTACGGCTGAAGGAGGACGCGGGCTCTGAGCAGTGCGAATGAGGCTCGCCCGTACATTTGCCGCTTGATCGTTTTGATTCTGTTGACGCGCCCTTCGACGATGCCGGAGCTGTAGGGCAGGGTGAGGCCGGCGGTGACGGCGTAGAGGTCCTGGCGGATGGAGTCGGCGAAGATGCCGATGGCATCCGGGCCGCCCAGCTCGGCCATCTGAATCCAGTCCCGCAGTAGGTGGCCCTGGCGTTGGCGGAGCATGTCCGTGAACTCCCGCGCGACGTCACAGGCCAAGGCGATCTCCGGGCAGGCACTCCGAGCAGCTTCCAGCTGGGCAACGTCGGAGGTGTTGAGTGTCTCCTGGGGGCGCATGATCCATGAGGTGATGTCGCGAGGGCCGGGAGTCACCGAGCGGGCAGGGACCGCGATGCCCTCCCGGATGGCCGTCACGTAGCGGTTCACAACGTGGTATCCACCGGTGTAGCCGAGGGCGAGCAACTCGCGATAGAGCTGCATCGAACTGGTACAGCCCGCCTGGAAGCGGTGCTGCACGTGCTCGATGAACGGGTCGAGGACAGCGTGGCCGCGGTCCTGCGCCGAGGCGAGAAGCCCTGCCAGGTCCTTGTTCCGGTAGCGCCGGACCGTCTTGCGGTCCAACTGCAGACGGCGGCCGATGGCGCTAAGCGACAAGCCGGTGTCGGCGAGCTGGATGTTCATCGCCCTCGGGATTGGGGTGGCCGCCACCGAGTAACGCCCGCTAGGACCGCGTCGCCCTCCCGCACTCGTCCCCAGAGGACTCGCCCCGCCCGACCGGTGCGCTGCGGTCGTACGGGTCGACCTCCGTGCCGGCCTCGTCTGCCCGGCGGTCCGTGCCGAAGGGCGGGGTGAAGTAGCCCGTGGGGGCGCCGCAGCCGCCGTTGGTCATGTCGTACTTGTACGAGACGATCGAGAACGTGCCCGGCTCGGTGATCACCTTGTCAGGGTCGTCCCAGCTCAGGACCAGCTCGCGCCGGACGATCGTGCGCACGACTTCGTCGTCGCCGCCCGCTTCCGCGCGGGTGACCGGGTAGACGAAGGTGACGTCGGCGGTCACCTCGAGCGCGCCGCGCTCCCCCTCCCGGTAGGTGAGCCGGCCCCGGGTCTTCACGACGTCGCCGACCAGGTGGGTGCGGGAGGGCTGGAAGCGGCTGAAGAGGAGGAGGGGGTCGTTCTTCTCGCTCGGGGTTTGGAAAGCGGTTTTCAGAAGGTCTTGGACGTCCTTCTGGTGCGGGTTGATCAGTGCAATCGCCTTCTCGGGGCGCTCGCCCCGCAGCACCCCGCGGTCCAGGCCGGACGCGACGAGGAAGTCCCGGCTGCGGGCGAGGGCCCGCTCGACCTCGGCCGCGCTCATCCAGCCGACCGCCACGGCCTTCGGCACGGTGATCCCCGCCGCTCCGCTCGCCCAGCTCGCCGCCGGCGAACCGCGGAACGGCTCGTCCATGGTGGGGCGTTGGGCCGCCTCAGCCGGGGGTGCCTGGGTTGGGCGGGCGGTCTCGGCCGCCAGGGGCGGGGAGTCAGGGTCGTCGCCGGCGAACAGGTTCACTATCCGCCCCGGCGCGAGCGCCACCACGAGCAGCACCAGCGAGGCCAGCAGTCCGACCACGTACCAGCCCGTGCGCCGCTTGGGCCGCGCGGGCGTGTAGCTGCGCCAGCCCTCCAGGCCGCGGCCGGGCTCCGCGCGCAGGCGCTTTGCCACGTCGCGGGCCCGCGCCGACGGCTCCTTGGGCGCGTCGGCGGCACCCGCCACCGACTCGCGCAGAAACCGCTCCCACTCCTCGTCGGACCTGGACGAACCGTCCGGCTCCGTACCGGCACCCATCCCCAACCCCCTGGCAATCAGTAGACCGCGGCCCTCCCCTGGGACGCGTCCGCATCATCACACAGAGCGCTGACAGCGAGGCCGGCTGGGCGGACGGTGTGGGCGCGCCACCCTTTCTCAACTGGCCAACTGAAGGGTTCTTACCGCCCTCTGCTACACCGGTGGATACCACGTTGCGAACCGCTACATGATGGCCATCCGGGAGGGCAGCGCGGTCCCTGCCAGAATCAAAACGATCAAGCGGCAAATGTACGGGCGAGCCTCATTCGCACTGCTCAGAGCCCGCGTCCTCCTTCAGCCGTAGGCATCACGGAAGAGCGGTCAGAACCAACTGGAGCGCTCAGTCGCAACTCGTAGCCCTTTTACCCATTCGCGCCATTTAACGGTCAGGGCCTGCTGAGTCGGGGCTGCCTACCGGGCCCGTTCGTGCGCCGGAGGGCTTCTGCGTTCAGCCGCGGGCGGCGGCGCAGTAGCGGCCGGCTGCCGCGGCGACCTTCGGCGTGGCCGACCGCGGTGTTCACGTCGGCGCGGACAGGGCCGCGAGGTAGGCGGACAGGGCCGCCGCGGTGCCGGCGAGTGGGAAGCGGGCACCGAGCTGCCCGTCCGGGCGGACGACGAAGCCGGTCGGGCCGTCGGGGCGGAAGAGCCGGGCGAACTCCCCGGCCGCGTCGCGGTATCCGGGGACGGCCAGGGTGCCGGGGGCGGTTGGTGCGGCTTCGCGGGGGAGGACGGCGATGGCAAGCAGGCCGGTCCCGGGGTCCGGGCCGTCGGAGGTGCCCGGGCTGCCGCCGCGCACTCGCGGCACCCAGGCGGCCCCAGCCGCGTCGGCGGCCTCGGCCAGGTCGGCGGTGTCGGCCGCGTACAGAAGCAGCACGTGCCCCGTGCGGCCGCGCAGGATGTCGAGCAGGCGCAGCGGGTAGGTGGCGACGGGGGCGGTCAGGCCGGCGCAGTCCGGGGCCCGGTCGCCGGGCTGGGGCGCGTCAGCGGGCCCGGACGGGCTGCCGGCAAGCGGGCCGCCCCGGTAGCCGACGAGCAGTTGGGCCTCGCGGAGCATCAGGGTCCGCGGGTCGCCGGGGTCGGTCTCGATGCCGTGGGTGGCGTGCCGGACGGTCCGGCCGACGACCTCTTCGCCGATCGGGCGGCGTTCGGCGTCGTAGCTGGCGAGCAGGGCGGGCCCGGCCTTCCCGTGGACGACGAGGGCGAGTTTCCAGGCCAGGTTGCAGGCGTCCTGGATTCCGGTGTTCATGCCCTGGGCGCCGGTGGGCGGGTGGATGTGGGCGGCGTCGCCCGCGACGAAGACCCGGCCGTCGGCGTAGCGGTCGACGATCCGGTGGCTGATGCGGAAGACGGAGGACCAGCGCATTCGGGAGAGGGCGGCCGGCCTGGGGGCCAGGCGGTCGACGACGGCCTGGATGTGGAACAACTCCGGGGCGCGGCAGCCCTCCAGGCCGTGCGCTACGCCGTCGCCCCGCGCGGGCGGCCGGTTTGTCGTCCGGGTGGAGAGCTCGGGCGGGACCAGCATCGACATGCGGTAGCGGCTTGCGCCGGGCAGCGGGATGCAGACCAGCAGGTCGTCGGTGGAGCCGTCGTCGGCCCGGTGGCTGGAGCGTATGCCGTATCCGTGTGGCAGGTCCCAGTCGGCCTCGACGTCGGCCAGCATGTACCCCTCGGGGAGGGCCCCGCCCTCGAAGCCGAGTCCCAGCCCCTTGCGGACGATGCTGTGCGCGCCGTCGCAGCCGATCAGGTAGCGAGCACGGACCTCCTCGACGGCGCCGGAGGCGGTGCCCAGCCGGGCGGTGACCCCGTCCGTGTCCTGGTTGAACGACAGCAGCTCGGTGTCGCGTTCGATGGCCGTGCCCAAGCTCGCGACGTATTCCTCCAGGAGGCGCTCGGTCTCGTACTGCGGCAGCGCGGCGAATCCGTAGGGCACCTCGGGCGGCAGTGCGAGGTCGATCCGCGCCTGCTCCCGGCCGTTGACGTAGATCAGCTGGCCGCGCAGCGGAATGGCGGCTTCCAGAAAGCTGCGGGCCAGGCCCATCCGGTCCCAGATCTCCAGGGTGCGCGGCTGGATGCCGACCGCCTTGGCGTAGGGGAGGCGGGCCGGCAGCCGATCGACGAGACGGCAGCGCACCCCGCGGCGGCGGAGTTCGGCGGCCGCGCTCAGTCCGACCGGGCCGGCGCCCGCGATCAGTACGTCGGTTGCTTGGGTGTGCGCCACGGGTGCCTCCCAGTGCCTGGCCCCCGGGCCGGTCCCGTACTTCATGGTGGCCCGGCGGGGCGCGGGCGGCGAGCCGGGCACCGAGGCCCGGGGCGCGGGTGCCCGCGGCGCGGGCCGTCAGCGGGCGGCGTAGTGACGGGGGCCGGGACGCACCCGCATTCGCGCAGGTCATGGCCGCGATGTGCGTCCCCCGGCCTGGCCCGGTGTGGTCAAGCAAGCCCCCATCGGGGAAGGCCTCGCGAGCGGATCATCGTCGCCGCTGCCACGATCCACGAGGCGCTCGCCGCCTGCCCCTGGATCGTGGAGGTGCTGACCGCCGATGACCTGATGTCCACGTCCGCACTGTGGTTCGTCGAGCAGATCGTCGACGGCCTGGTCGAATGCGGCCTGCCCCCCGAGCGGGCCGTGCACGGTTACCGCACGATTTGGTACTACACCGCCGGAGAGATCGTAGTCCGGGCGACAGCGGCCCGGCGGCGCGCAGACGATGACCGTGCGACCTACCGGGAGCAAGTCTTCGCCGATCTCGACCCGGGCGAGCTGCCCCGCTTGGCGCAGGTCGCGGACCACTGGGCGCCGCTGACCGCCGAGGACACCTACCTGGATGGGCTCCGAGCCTTGGTGGATGGCCTCCTCGCCACCTGCTGAGGGGTCGCCGTCGTTTCCCGACACTCCGGCCCCGCGATCACGAGTGCCCGGCGTCGCCCAACCCTGACGCACTGATTGGCAACTCATGTTGACTATGACTATTAGTCAACTATGGTTGCTTGTATGCCTGCTGTTGAGAGTCCCGTTCCCCGAGAACCCGCAGACGCCCTGGCGGCTGTCGTGGCGTTGCGGCGCCTCGCTGATCAACTGGAGGACGCTGCGGTCGAGCAGGCCATGCGGACGGGCTGGGGCTGGCCGCAGGTCGCCGAGGCGCTCGGTGTCACGCGCCAAGCCGTCCACAAGAAGCATGCCAAGCGGCTCATCACCGCCGGAGTCAAGCTGAGGAGGCGCGGCGATGACCGCGTTTGACAAGTACCTGCACGCGGTCATCGTGCGGGCGTCGCACGAAGCCCGCGAGGACGGATCGGCGGTGGTCGAGGCACACCATCTCCTGTTGTCGATCGCCGCCGAGCAGGAGGCCGTCACGCATCAGGTTCTGACCTCGGCCGGGCTCGATCACGGAGGTGTCCGCGACGCGCTGGACCGGGAGTTCGAGCACAGCCTGCGTACCGTCGGAGTGTCTCCGGCTGTCTATGACCTTCCCTCGCCGAGCCGTGCTTCCGAGCCACCCACCATGGGTGCGTCCGCCAAACTCGCGCTGGAACGGAGCTTCTCCTCCGTTGCCCGCAAGAAGGAGCTGCGGCCGGCGCATGTGCTGCTCGGGATTCTGCAGGCTCAGGTCGGCACTGTGCCACGCGCTCTCGCCCTGGCCGGCGTCGATCAGGCCGCATTGGTGGACCACGTACGGCAGACACTCGGCAACGGGGGCGAGTGACCGCCAGAGACAGCCGACACCGTCCATTCCCGAACATCGACCAGGGTCGCTCGCCCGCGCCGGTACCGACAAGGAGAGATCCCCGCATGCACCAACGTGCCGCCCACCAGCCGGACCCCACAGTGGTCGACAGCCATGCGGCGTTCCAGCAGATACTCAACCAGGCCGTGAGTCAAGGCGGCCTTCCCGGCATCTTCGCCGAGATCCGCGACGGCGACGAGCGATGGTTCGGCACGGCAGGAGTGGCCGACACCGCAACCGGCCGCAAGCGCTCACCGCAGGACCGGTTCCGCATCGGCAGCATCAGCAAGACGTTCGTGGCCACCGTGATGCTGCAACTGACGGCCGAAGGCAGGCTGAGCCTTGACGACACCGTGGAACGGTGGCTGCCGGGCGTAGTCCGCGGCCACAACCACGACGGCAGCCAGGTGACGATCAGGATGCTGCTCAACCACACCAGCGGGATCTTCAGCTGCACCGATGACCAGGAAGCACTGAACCGTCACGAGACCCACAGCCCCGAGTTACTGGTGCAGATCGCCATGGCGCATCCGGCCACCTTCGTGCCGGGTTCGAACTGGGCGTACTCCAACACCAACTACGTCGTTGCAGGCATGATCATTGAACGGGTCAGCGGCCGGGCGCTTGCCGACGAGATCACCGAGCGGATCACCCGCCCGATCGGCCTGACCGGGACGTACCTGCCGCACGGCAGCGACCCGACGATCCACGGGCCACACTCTCGGCACTACACGAAGCTGTTCCGAACCGAACCCGACGCCCCGGTCCACGACGCGACCGAGTTCGACTCCACCATGGTCTGGGCGGCCGGCGGCATGATCTCCAGCCTCAACGATCTCAACCAGTTCTTCGGCGCCCTGCTGGGCGGCCGCATACTGCCGCCAGACCAGCAACGCGACATGTTCACCACACTGCCGACCCACCGCTGGATTTCCAACGCCACCTACGGTCTCGGCGTCTCCTCAGTGACCCTGCCCGGCGGGGAAACGATTTGGGGCATGGGGGGCGCTCTCTTCGGTTCGTGGTCCTACACATACGGCACCCGCGACGGCAAACACATGACTACCGTCAATGTCAACGGCGACTGGGTCAACAGTGGCTGGGACGACCCCATCGGCGTCTTCACTGATCTGCTCCAGACGAAGTTCTCGCGCCTGGGGGATACCTGAACATCCCAGTCACGATGCCGGTCGGATCCGTCCCGCGTCGTCTGCGGCCCGGCGTGGGGACCGGGCACGACTGTAGGGAGAAGGCCCATCCGCTTGTCCTTGTCGAGTCGCAACGTGCCGCGAGCACCGAGGTCTCGGCGTGTGCCGGTGCGCTTCCACGCTGATCCGCCGGGAGCGGTTGCATTGCAGCCTCAAGCCGTCGCGGATGGTCCTTGATCAGCCAATGGTGTCCGTCGCCTCGGCCGCCCTCATCAGGAGTCCGGCGGGACCCCGGCTCCAACAGCGTGTACCCGGTCCTTGTCAGAGCGAAGGCTTTTCCTGTCGCGTGTATGTGCGACACCGTCTCGCCTGTGCGAAGAAACGCGCAGAAACGTCGTTACCGAGTTTCCATCCGCCGAGCGGGTGATGTGCCGGGTGGCGTAACCGATGGTGCGCCGGAGCACGCAAGGGCTTGCTTTTGATCATTGAACGGATCGGTGTAGCGGACAGTGAATGTCAGGGTCACGCTCGCCGCATATGCGCCACCGATACCGGCGCTTGTTACGGAAATGTCCGCAAACGGTAACGTGCGCCGGTTGGCCTGCCGCCGGCCGCGCCGGGCGCCCCAGAGTTTGGGTCCTCGGCCCAGCACGGTCCGGGAACCCGCACCGCACCACCAGCTCTCATCGGCTTGTGGAGCACCGTTCTTGAGGAGACGTCACCTATGTCTGCTTCTCGCACCGCCCGCCGTATCGCGGCGACCGTCCTCGCGGCCGGCGCCGTTGTCTCCGCCGTCGCCCTGCCGGCCTCGGCCGACGACAACGACCGCGGCCGGCACCACCAGCGTTCCCAGGTCGTGATCAGCGGCGTGCAGGCCGACAGTCCCAGACGCGGCATCGGCACCAACCGGTCGCTGAACGCCGAATGGGTCGAGATCACCAACAACACCCGTCGCAGCGTGGACCTCAGCGGCTGGACTCTGCGCGACGCGGACGGCAACCGCTTCCGCTTCCATGACGTCCGCCTCCCCGGCCGCTCCACCGTCCGCGTTCACACTGGCGCCGGCCGCGACAGCCGCACCGACCTCTACCAGGGCCGCCGCACCTACGTCTGGGACCGCTCCGACACCGCGACTCTGCGCGACGACCGCGGCCGCACCGTCGACATTGAGTCCTGGGGCCGCGGCCACCACCACTGACCCAGCCGGTGAGGGCCGTCCGACCGTCGACACCGGATGACCCAACCCTCCGTGAACCGTGTGCCCGGGCAGCCTGACCTGCCCGGGCACACGTGCCGTCCAGCGCCCGGTGCTCCCGCGCCTCGTTCGCACGCCGAGCGGGAGCATCCCAAGCTGGGGGAGTCTTCGGCGCCCACCATGGCTTAGTTAGGCCTGGGAGGCGGTGCACGTCGGCCAGCGGCGGTGGCGGTAGGTCAGCCGGTCGGCGGCGAGTTGGTGGATGAACTGAGCAACCATGTGTGCGCCGCGGGCACCTTGTGGGCGGAGAGGGTTGCCGCAGATCACGTGGACTGCCAGGCCGGGTTCGGTCCGGCCGTCGCTCTCTCCGTGGAAGTCCCGTAAGTCGACCGCCCGATGTGGGGCGGACAGTTTGCTGATCACGTTGCCGGTCGCGGTATCCAGGACCGCGGAAACGTCGACGGTGTCGTGCACCGGACGAAGTCGAAAAGGCCATCGCCAGTCCAGCCGGGTCGTGCGTGCCCTGTGCCCCGCGCACAATCGGCGTCGGGGTAGTCGTCTTCCGCGCCCATGGGCCTGCGACGCTGCCCGTTCGTACTGTCTCTCTTCACACGCGGCGGACGACTGTGAGGACCTGAGATGCACTTTGCGGAACTGCCCGATGTGCGCGCAGCGCGCTGGCCGAATGCGCCCAGCCTGGCTGACGATGTGTTGGACCTGGACAATGCGGAATTCCTGGCCGAGGTGCGGGCGGCCGCCGCGTGTTTGAGGCAGCGCGGGATCGGGAGCGGCGACGTGGTGGCGGTGATGCTGCCCAATCGCGTCGAATTCGTGGTCGCGCTCTTCGCGGCCTGGCGGCTGGGCGCGGCAGTGACCCCGGTGAATCCGGCACTGACCGCCGACGAAGCCGAATACCAGTTGGCCGACTCGGCAGCGAAAGTCGTCGTCGGTCAGGACGATGACGGCCTGGTCCTGTCCCTGCCCAGGATCGATGTCGCGGAGCTCCGCACAACCGCTGGGTCCGCAGGCACCGCGAACGCCGCGGGGGGGGCCTGGGGCGGGCGAGGTGAGACGCCACCCGCCACCGACGCACTCGCGCTGCTCATCTACACGAGCGGCACGACGGGAAGGCCCAAGGGCGTCATGCTCTCCCACGCCAACCTCGAGGCGATGTCCACGATGATGATCGAGGTGTCGCAGCTGGCCCAGGACGACCACAGTTTGCTGATCCTCCCTCTCTTCCACGTCAACGGCATCGTGGTCAGTGTGCTGTCGTCGCTGCTCGCGGGGGGCAGAGTCACTGTCGCCGGACGCTTCAAGGCCGAGACGTTCTTCCGTACCATCGAGGCGGTACGCCCGACCCGTTTCTCGGCCGTGCCCGCGATCTACGCGATGCTGATGGAACTCCCGGAATCGGAGCAGCCCGACACCTCCTCCGTCCGGTTCGCGGCGTGCGGGGCCGCGCCGATGCCGGCTGAGCTCATCGAACGCTTCGAGGGCCGCTACCGGATCCCGATCGTGGAAGGCTATGGCCTCTCGGAAGGCACGTGCGCGTCGACGTCGAACCCCCTCGACGGCCTGCGTAAGCCCGGCACTGTGGGCCTTGCCATGCCGGGCCAGGAGGTTGCCGTCATGGATCCCTCAGGCCGCCTACTGCCGCAGGGCGCTACCGGTGAAGTCGTTGTCCGCGGCCCGAATGTGATGCGTGGTTACCTCAACCGGCCCGGGGAGACCGCTCGTACGGTCGTCGACGGCTGGCTCCACACCGGTGACGTCGGCCAGTTCGACGAGGACGGCTACCTGGTGCTGGTGGACCGAATCAAAGACCTGATCATCCGCGGTGGGGAGAACATCTACCCCAAGGAGATCGAGTCGCTCCTCTACAGCCACCCGGGGGTATTCGAGGCGGCTGTCGTGGGGCAGGCGCACGAGGTGTTCGGTGAAGTGCCCGTGGCCTTCGTCGTGTTGCGTCCCGGCGCGACCGTCACGACCGAGGGCCTCCTTGAGCACTGCCGCGGTTCACTCTCCCGCTTCAAGCTTCCGGAGCGGTTCATCGCGGTGGAGACACTCCCCAAGAACCCCGTCGGAAAGACGGACAAGCCCGCTCTGCGTGCGGAGCTCGTCTCCCACGCGTTCCCGGCCGTCTGAGCCGCTTCCTCCTCCGTTCCGCCCCCGGGCGAGAAATGAAGGTTCGTCATGGGATTCATCACGCCGAATCTGGCCGACTTCGACCTGAAGAAATGGCGGTCGCGGCCGTATCTGCAGCGCATTCGTCCACTCGCCCAGCACTGGGCCGAGAACGGCTTCGGCACACCGGGGGCGGTCTACGTCCTCTACCTCCTCAAGATCGTGAGCTATGTGCTCGGCGGCGTCGCCGTCACCGCGGCGACGCCAGGACTCGGGTCCATGGGCGACGTCGCGTCCTGGTGGACCGAACCGATCGTCTACCAGAAGATCGTGATCTGGACGCTGCTGTTCGAGGTGCTCGGCTTCGGGTGCGGATCGGGACCCCTGACGCTGCGCTTCGTGCCGCCGGTCGGTGCCTTTCTGCACTGGCTGCGGCCCGGCACCGTCCGGCTGCCTCCGTGGCCGGGTCGTGTGCCCCTGACCCGGGGCACGCGCCGCACCGCGTTCGATGTGGCGCTGTACGCGGCTGTCATCAGCTCGGCGGTGTGGCTGCTGATCTCCCCGGCAAACGCCGGGCCGGTGTCCCGCGAGAACGCCCTCGGTCTGATCGAGCCGGTCCGGCTGATTCCGCTGGCTCTCTCCCTCGCGCTGCTCGGGCTGCGCGACAAGACCGTGTTTCTCGCCGCCCGCGGCGAGCAGTACGGGCTGACTCTGCTGGTCTTCTGCCTCCCGTTCACCGACATGATCATCGGGCTCAAGCTCGTTATGGTGGCGCTGTGGTGGGGCGCGGCGACGTCCAAGCTCAACCGTCACTTCCCGTTCGTCGTGGCCATCATGATCAGCAACAGTCCGCTGCAGCGCGTCAAGTGGCTCAAGCGCAAGCTTTACCGGGGTTACCCGGATGACCTGCGCCCGTCCAAAGTGTCCGGCTTCGCCGCGCACATGGGCACCGTCATCGAGTACGTGGTGCCCCTGGCACTCCTGCTCTCCGACGGCGGCATCACCACGACCGCCGCGCTGACGCTCATGGTCGTCTTCCACCTCCACATCATGTCGACCTTCCCCATGGGCGTGCCGCTGGAGTGGAACGTCTTCTTCATCTTCTCGGCGCTGTTCCTCTTCGGGCACTACGCGGAGATCGGGGTGTCCTCCCTGGACTCTCCGTTCCTGGCCGTCCTGTTGCTGGTGTGCCTGGTCGCCGTGCCTGCGCTGGGGAACGCCAAGCCGCACCTGGTGTCGTTCCTGCCCGCGATGCGCTACTACGCCGGGAACTGGGCCACCAGCACCTGGTGCTTTCGCAGGGGGACAGAGGAGAAGCTGAACCCGCACATCACCAAGGCCGCCGGTATGGCCAAGGATCAGCTCGTCACAATCTACGGAGAGGACCTCGCCGAGCTGATGCTGCACAAGGGCATGGCCTGGCGTTCGATGCACACACACGGCCGGGCGCTCAACGGCCTGCTTCCCCGCGCCCTGGACGACACGGAGGCCTACGACCTGCGCGACGGCGAGTATGTGGCGGGCGGGATCCTGGGCTGGAACTTCGGCGATGGCCACCTGCACAACGAACAACTCCTGGACGCGGTACAGGAGCGTTGCGGTTTCGAGGAGGGCGAGCTGCGCGTCATCATTCTTGAATCACAGCCCCTGCACAGGCAGCGCCAGCATTACCGCATCGTGGATGCCGCAACCGGCCGGATCGAGGAGGGGTACGTGGACGTCAAGGACATGGTCACCCGGCAGCCGTGGCTTGCCGACGACGATGCCTCGATACCGGTGCGCACCGTCGACGGCAGCGCGCGGCGCGTTCACGCACAGGCGGAGACCGTGCATGAGTGACGCGATCGTGGTGGGGGCCGGCCCGAACGGGCTGGCCGCCGCCGTGGCCCTCGCTCAGCAGGGGGTGGCGGTCACCGTTGTGGAGGCCGCCGAGGAGATCGGCGGCGGGGCCAGGAGCAGCGAGCTGACCGTGCCCGGTGTGCTGCACGACCACTGCTCCGCCGTGCACCCGATGGCTGTTGCCTCCCCGTATCTTCAGTCTCTTGGCCTGGAGCGGTACGGCCTTCAGTGGCTTTGGCCCGAGGTGGATCTCGCGCATCCCCTGGCCTCGGGACGGGCGGGGGTGATGGTCCGCTCGATCGAGGAGACCGTCGGCACGCTCGGCGCGGACGGACCGGCCTGGCGCAGCCTGTTCGGCCCGCTGGCGTCGGGGTTCGACGCGCTGACCGAGGACCTCTTCAAGCCGATCGCGCATGTGCCCGCGCACCCGGCTCACCTCCTACGGTTCGGCCTGCGGGCGCTGTTGCCCGCTACCGCCATCGCCCGCCGCTGGCGGAGCGAGGAGGCGCGTGCCCTGTTCGCCGGGGTGGCGGCGCACGCCTTTCACCCGCTGACCCGACCCACCAGCGCTGCTGTGGGACTGATGCTCATCGCCGCCGGGCACCGGTACGGCTGGCCGGTGGTCCGTGGGGGCTCCCGCAACCTTGCCCAGGCGCTGGCCGCACTGCTCAAGGAGCGCGGCGGCACGATCGAGACCGGGGTGCGGGTGCGTTCCCTCGACGAGCTGCCCCCGGCGAGGGCGGTTGTGCTCGACGTCGCTCCGGGTGCCGCCGCCGACATCTGCGGGGATCGCATGCCCTCCCGTGTGGGGCGCGCCTACCGGAAGTGGCGCCACGGCCCGGGGGCGTTCAAGGTCGACCTTGCCGTCGAGGGCGGGGTGCCGTGGAGCAACGAGGCGTGCCGCCGGGCCGGTACCGTGCACCTGGGCGGCACCCTGGAGGAGGTCGTCCACGCCGAGCGGGAGGTCGGCCTGGGCCGCATGCCGCAGCGCCCGTTCGTGCTGCTCTCTCAGCAGTACCTCGCCGACCCCGGCCGCTCGGCCGGAGACGTCCACCCCATCTATGCGTACGCGCATGTGCCGCACGGCTACACAGGCGACGCAACGGAAGCCATCCTGGACCGCATTGAGCAGTTCGCCCCGGGATTCCGCGAGCGTATCGTCGGCCGCTACGTCCGCTCGACCGCCGAACTGCCGCTCTACAATCCGAACTACGTCGGGGGCGACATCGTGACCGGCGCCAACACGGCCCTGCAGGTGGCGCTGCGGCCCCGCGTGGCCCTCGACCCGTACAGCACCGGCATCCCCGGCGTCTTCCTGTGCTCGGCGGCCACCCCGCCCGGCCCCGGAACCCACGGCATGGGAGGCTTCAACGCCGCAAAGTCCGCCTTGCGGTTTCTCGCCCGGTGAGCGGGCAGGAAGGGAGCGCCGACGTGAGCACACCCTCTGACCCGGTCGCGCGGGTGGCGCTCGCCGTACTGCCTCAACGCGAGGAACTCATTGCCACGCTCATCGCCATCATCGAGCGGGAGATCGCGGTCCTCGACCACGACGAGCGGCTGCACAGCCTGCTCGAAGCGAGTGTTACGGAGAATGTCGTCACCTCCCTGCACGTCATGAGCAACGGCATCGACCCGCGAACGGTGGACGCGCCGCCCTCTGCCGTCTCGTACGCCCGCCGACTCGCACAGCGCGACGTCCCGATGTCGGCACTGCTGCGCGCCTACCGCCTGGGCCAGGCGCGCTCCCTCGACCTGGTTCTGGACAAGGCTATGAAACTGCCGGGCGCGAACACCGCGAGCACGGTCATCTCGCTGGTCGGCATCATCGCGGCGTACGTCGACCGGGTGTCCGAACAGGTGGCTCGCGCCTACGAGGACGAACGCGAACGCTGGGTGAGCAGCAGAGGCGCGCTGCGCCAGCACTGGGTCGGTCAGCTGTTGCACGCTGCGTCGCCCAACATCGAACAGGCCGAGGCCGCCCTCGGCTACCGGATGGCCGGGACCCACCTCGCCGTGGAGGGGTGGGTCAACCGCGGGGCTGGGCCGGTCGACGCCATGGGCATCCTCGAGCGCCTGAGTTCCCTCCTGCAGCGGGAGTTCCACACGCGGGACGAACCTCTGCTCGTGCCGACCGACGAGATGGACGTACGCATCTGGTTCCCGGTGAAGGCCGCCTGCCCGGCTGTCGACCCCGACGCGGTGGCGATGGCACTGAGGCGGGCGAAGCTGCCGGTGCGCGTTGCCATCGGCAACGCCCGCCCCGGCCTGGAGGGCTTTCGCCGCAGTGCCCGCAGCGCCTCGCGGGCCAAGGCGGTCGCGCTGGCAGCGGGCGACGCCGCGCCCCGTGCCGTCTCCTTCGCCCAGGTGGCTCCACTGGCCCTGCTGGCCGACGAGCCTGACGAGCTGGCGGACTTCGTCGCCGACACCCTCGGCGGCCTGTCGGTGGACGATCCGTGGCGAAATTCCCTGCGCGAGACTCTGCGGGTCTTTCTTGCGACCAACCGCAGCTACGCCGCCACGGCCGAGCAGCTGACGGTGCATCGCAACACGGTTCACTACCGCGTCCAGCAGGCCGTCGAGAAGCACGGCGTTCTTGTGGAGGACAACGCGTTCGCGCTCCAGCTCGCCCTGGCCATCTGCCACTGGCACGGTGCCACCGTCCTGCGCCCGGCTGTCCAGTGAAGCGCCACGAGCCTGGCATCCCTCTGGGGGTTACCAGGCGCGTTGGGCCCTCCGGTCTGCGGTGCAACCGGCGCCGCGGTCGCATGCGGCTCAGACGAAGGCGCTTTCGCCGGTGATCGCCTTGCCGACGATGAGGGTGTTCATTTCGCGGGTCCCCTCGAAGGAGTAGATCGCCTCGGCGTCGGCGAAGAACCGCGCGACGTCGTAGTCCAGCACGATGCCGTTACCGCCGAAGATCTCCCTGCTCCACGACACGACCTCCCGCATCCGTGAGGTCACGAACGCCTTGGCGAGCGCGGAGTGCTCGTCACGGAAGATACCGGCGTCCTGCAGACGGGCCAGCTGCACGAGCATGCCCCAGCAGGCGGTGACGTTGCCCAGGCTCTTGACCAGGAGATCCTGCACCATCTGGAACCGGGCGATCGGCCGGCCGAACTGCCGCCGCTCCTTGGCATACTCCAGCGCCAGCTCGTAGGCGCCGATCATCACACCCAGAGCCTGCCACGCCACCCCGCTGCGGGTGGCGCGAAGGATCTCCGCCACGTCCCGGAAGGAGTTGATCCGCTGGAGGCGGTTGGCCTCCGGCACTTTGACGTCGGTCAGGGTGATCTCCGCGTTCTCCACGATCCGGAACGCGATCTTGTTCTCGATCTTGACGGGGGAGAAACCGGGGGTGCCCTTTTCCACGACGAATCCTTTGACCTTGTCGTCGTCCTCGTCGCGCGCCCAGACCACGACCAGGTCGGCGAAGGTCGCGTTGCCGATCCACTTCTTGGCGCCGTTGAGGACCCAGTTCTCGCCGTCCCACTTGGCGGTGGTGCGCATTCCGCCGGCTACATCGGAGCCGCCGAGCGGTTCGGTCATCGCGAAGGCTCCGATCTTGTCCAGTGCGGCCATCGCGGGGAGCCAGCGGTCCTGCTGCTGCTGATCGCCGCCCCGGTAGATGCTGTACATCCCGAGACCGTTGTGCACGCCGAAGAAGGTCGCGGACGAGGCGTCGGTGCGGGTGTACTCCATCGAGAGCATGCCGATCAGCAGGTTGCTCCCGGCGGGCAGCGGGCTCCCGTACCCCTCGTAGGGCACGCCCGCGAGCCCCAGCCCGCGGAACTTGTCCACCAGTTGGTGAGGGAACTCTCCCTTGGCCCAGTACTCGTTGACCAGGGGCTTGACCTCGGTACGCATGAAGGTCCTCGCCTTGAGGAGCAACTTGCGCTCTTCCGGCGGCAGCAGGTCCTCGTAGCGGTAGAAGTCGGCGCTGAGGGCGTCGCCGGAGCGTTCCTTCTCGGCGGCCTCGGTGAGCGGGGTGGTCATGACCTGGTCTCCTCAACGTTCCTGGACGCGTTGTCCAGTGCGGACAGCACGGCGAGCTGCTTGCGGTCGCGCTCCTGGGCGAGTTCGCCGTACGAGCGGGAGCCGTAGGAGTTCTCCACGGCTTGGATCAGCCGTTCCCTCTGCTCGGGCCCCTGCTCGGGGTGGCCCAGCACGTCCCACATCGCCTGCATCGACATACCGATGTGCTCGGCCATGTGCCGGTAGCCGCCGGGGCCTCCCCCCAGGTGGGCCCCGAGGAACGGGCCCACCGTCGCCCACCGCAGCCCGAGCGAGTTCACCACCACGGTGTCCAGCTCGTCCGGCCCGATGACACCTTGCTCGACCAGGTAGATGGCCTCGCGACTCAGCGCGTTCTGAAGGCGGTTGCCGACGAAGCCTGGAATCTCCTTGCGTTCCACCACCGGAACCCGGCCGACGAAGCGGTAGAAGTCCACCGCCCGGGCCACCGAGTCCGCACCGGTGCGCTCGCCGGGCACCACTTCCACCAGCGGCACCAGGTGCGGCGGGTTGAACGGGTGACCGATCAGGATGCGCGCGGCGTCCTCGAGTTCATCGGTGAACGCCGTGGCGCAGATGGCCGAGGACGAACTCAGCAGCAAGGCGTGGGCCGGGGCCTCGTGCACCAGGGTGGTGAACAGCTCGCGTTTGAAGCCGACGTTCTCCGGACCGTTCTCCTGCACGATGTCGGCGTCCCGTACGGCTTCGGCGACGTCGGGTGCCAGGTGGACCCGGCCGGCCATGTCCCGCACGTCCAGTCCCTGCTGGGCCAGTTGCGGGGCCGACTCGGCCAGTGCTGTGTCGACCGCCTCGGCGAGGTCGGGACGCGGATCGCTGACCCGTACGGTCAGGCCGTGGGCGGCGAACAGGGCGGTCCATGACAGGCCGATGGTTCCGGCGCCGACCACCGCCGCGGTGGTGAACGACTCAGTCATCAAAGGTCTTCTTTCTGCGTCGTCGGATTACTGCTCATCGGTTCAGCGCGCGAGGTAGTCGTGCACCGGCTTGACCGGAGCGAGCGTGAGGTCGGTCAGGATGTGACTCGCGGAGACGATCTCGCGCACCGGCAGGTCGGCCATCGGGGCGAGGACGTGCGCGAACAGCTGGAGGCGCGCCGGGCCGGTCCAGGCACCCTTCACCACGACGTCGGTGATCTCGGTGCGTACCAGCTGCGCCACCTGCGGCGCGCCGTCGAAGCCGGGGACCATCTTCAGCATGTACGTCGGCACGGTGATCTGCGCCGTCGCCTCGTCCGGGTCCAGGTCGTGGTGCTTGTAGCCCATCGTCGCGGTCGCCACGCGCTGCGTGCCGTAGTCGAGGACGCCGACGAGGGTGCCGTGGTCCACATACAGGGCGGGCGATCCGACCGTCTTCGGGAACGCGCCGGCCTCCCGACCGGAGGCGGTGGCCGGGAAGTTGTCCAGGTACATGGCGTGCAGGTACTCGCCCCGCTCGCCTTCATGGCGGACCTCGATGGCCTGACCGGCCTCGGTGTAGGGCCCGTACCCGGTGACATCGCCCATCCGCATGATCTCGAACCGCACCAGCGGATCGTCGATCTCCAGTGGCTCGGGTACCACGGCGCGCAGCGCTTCGGCGTCGGTGCGGTAGACGATGTTGAGGTACTCGCGGTCGGTGAACCGTGGAACGACCGGCGGGTATGCCGGGTTCACCAGGGGGGTGGCGATGCGCCGGGATACGTCCTGCTGCTTCATGATCTCGTCCTTCCTGAAGCTATTTGCCCTGCCAGACCGGAGTACGGTGCTCCGCGAACGCGGTCATGCCCTCCAGCACATCGGCGGAGGCCATAAGGCCGGCCAGCTCACGGGCCTGTGCGGCGAACGCGTCGGACTCGGGTGCGCCGTCGGCGGCTCGGACGACCCTCTTGACGGCGGCGAGCGCCAGCGGGGCGTTCTCCGCGAGCTGCTCCGCCCACTGCAGCGCGGCTGCGGCGGCGTCGCCGGAAGGCACGACCCGGTTGACGATGCCGAGCCGTGCGGCCCTTTCCCCGGAAATCGGCTCGCCGCTCAGCAGCAGCTCCATGGCCAGGTGGTGAGGGATCCGTTTGGGCAGCCGGATCACACCGCCACCGGCCGCGATCAGACCCCGTTTGACCTCCGGCAGGCCGAACTTCGCGTCTGCCGCCGCGACGATGAGGTCGCAGCCGAGGGCCAGTTCGAAGCCGCCGCCCATCGCCCAGCCCTCCACGGCGGCGATCAACGGCTTGGTGGTCTCGGCCTGGGTCAGGCCGCCGAACCCGCGCCCCGGGACCTCCGGTGATTCCCCGGCCAGCGCGGCCTTGAGGTCCATTCCGGCGCTGAACACGCCCTGGGCGCCGGTCAGCACACCGATCCGCAGATCGGGCTCGGCCTCCAACTCATCGAGCGCGGCGGCGAGTCCGGTGGCGACGGCCGCGTTGACCGCGTTGCGCGCGGCGGGCCGGTCGATGGTGATGAGCAGGCACGCGCCGATGGTCTCGGTGCGCACCTGAGCGGTGGGGTTCATGTGCGGCTCCTTCTTCTCAAATCGATGGGGGTCAGTGCCGGGTGGCGAGCTCGCGGAAGACCTCGTCGGTGTGCTGGCCGGGAAGCGGGGCGAGGCGGCGGATCGAGCCGGGAGTGGCGGAGAAGCGCACCGGGATGCCGACTGTGTGGATGGCGCCCTCGCTCGGGTGCTCGACGACATCGAGCAGATGGCCTTCCCTCACGTACGGGTCCTCGCCCGCACGGTCCAGTTCCAGCACCGGTGCCATCGGAATGCTGTACTTGGCGCAGATACGCTCCCACTCCTCGCTGGTGAAGACGGGCGAGCACTCCTCGACGAGATCCATGAGCGCGTCGATATCGGCATCGGCGATCGCCTCGCCGTTCACCCGCGGGTCCTTGGCGAGATCGGTACGGCCTGCGGAGGTGAAGAAGTCGCGGAAGTTCTGCGGACCGTAGGGGATCACACAGGCAAGGCCGTCCCTGGTGGGCACCGCCCGGTGGCCCTTGGCCATCGAGAGCGGGAACCCGGTGGAGCCCACCGGCGGCTCGAAGACATGGCCCGCGAGGTGCTCCACGAGATTGAACGCGAGGACGGTGTCGGTCATTGGGATCTCGACGTGCTGGCCGGTACCCGCCTTGCTCCGGTGAAGCAGCGCGGCGAGCACCGAGTAGACGATGGTCAGCGCCGAAACCTTGTCGCCGAGAATCGTCGGCAGGTAGACCGGCCGGCCGATCGCCCTGTTCGCCACGTCCACCAGGCCGGAGGCAGCCTGCACCGTCTCGTCGTAGGCGGCGCTGCCGGCCCGCTCGGAGTCACTGCGGAAACCCTGCGCGTGCGCGTAGACCAGGCGCGGGTTGCGCGCGGCGATCTCGGAGTATGCGAGACCGAGGCGGTCCAGCGCGCCGTGGCGCATATTGGTGATCAGCACGTCGGCGGTGTCGATGAGCTTGAGCGCTTGCTCGCGACCGGCCTCGTCCTTCAGATTCAGCGACACGCTTCGCTTGTTGCGGTTGACGTTGAGGTTCAGAGGCGTCATCCCACGGGTGTTGCGGTACTCACCCAGCCGTATGGTGTCCGACGGTGACTCGATCTTGATCACGTCCGCGCCGAGATCGCCCAGGATCTGCGCGGCGTAGGGCCCCATCACCACAGTCGACAGGTCGATCACCCGGACTCCGTCCAGGGGGCCGGTGCTCTTCTCGGCCGTGCTGTCCATCATTACTCCTGCTCTCGCGGCACTTCATTTTGACCGTTCGTCATCGACGTTAGCGTCGAAATGGAGAGCAGGGAATGATCATGTAAAGAACAATGGCATGACCGCAGCGGTCATGCCATTGTCATTATGGTAGAGGGGTATTGACGGCTTGCTCAGACGGAAATCGCGTCGCCGAAAATCTGCCGGGCGCTGGTGATGAGGCTTTCGAGGTCTGCGCCCTCGGCTGCCCGGTCCTTACGGAACAACAGCCCGGTGACCAAGTCGGGTTGGAAGTCATCGACCGGCATGACGACCACGTTGTCCAACCGGTAGAGGTGCATAGGGCTTTCCGGGGAAAGCATAGTCATCGAGAACGCGATGCCACTGGAGATCAATTCGGAAGTACCGGAATAGTCGGCCATGTTGATTCGGATTCTCTTCTTGACTCCAGCGGAATGCAGCCGGGTGTCGATCTCCTCGAAGTATGCCGGAGTGGCGTCATAAGGTGTGGCCACATATGACAGATCCACCAGATCATCGAGCGTGACTGAATTCCGGCCGAGGAACCGGTCGGCCGGGACTGCGGCGCCAAGACGTTCCCTCATGACCTCGATGATCTCGAGCGCAGGTTCGGCGACCGGCAAACGCGCCAGAGCGAGCGCCAGCCTGCCCTCACGGACGGAGGTCACCAGGCTCGCTGTGGTGCCGGGCCAGCGCTTGACCTCGGACATCTCGCGACAGGCATCCTCGAGCAGACGGACGCGGCTGCGCAGAATGGGGTGCACCCCGGGCGGCATACCCATGAACACCGTGCGGCGCTGGCGCCGGACGGCCTCTCGCAGCCGCCATGGTATCGAGTTGACTCGCTCGAGAACCTCGCGCGCCATCGGCAGCAACGCGGCGCCGGCGGGCGTCAGTTCAACCCGGTGCGTGGTGCGCTCGAACAGCACTTGGTCGAGCTCGCGTTCAAGATCTTTGATCCGCTGGCTCAGCGGAGAGGGTGCCATGTGGAGCTTGCGCGCCGCCTGCGAAAAGTTGAGCTCTTCGGCGACGGCCACGAAATAGCGCAGGTGCAGCATCTCCACGCGGTAACAGTACCTGCGGCCCCGCCCCGACAACTCGGGCGGCTTCGCAACCACTTGTGGCCGGCCTCTCCCCTCCATGCGCGGACTCGAGTGGATCTCAGGCGCAAGGCAGCATAGAAACTCACCGCTCATCGGTCTCAGCCTGATCCAGATTGAGTACACCCCGGCCCGGCGGAGCGAAAACTTCCAACGCTGGCAGGGAGAAGATGCTGGCCGGGACGGAGCCGACGAGGGGCCCTGAGACGGCACCGCAGCTGTCGGCACGCGGCCGTCGTGCAGGCACACCAAGGCCGGGGCGGCTCGTCGCCGCTCTCCTGGAAGGGCGGGACGCGATGACGGATGAGGACGGTGAAGCGTCTGCCTTTCCGCGCCTCTTCATCGCTGTGGCCCGCCCGACTGACGGTGACGCAAGTCGAGTCGCAGAACGAGCGGATCATTCGGTGGGCCCGGCCTGCAGGGCCCAGCAGAGGCTTGCTCGCGTCCAACGGCTCAGTGACAGCGGGGTTACGGAACGGACGCTTGCCGGTTCAAGTGGTCAGGGTCGACCGCTGATTCGAGGGTGAGCCTTTGGTTAACGACTCAATCCCGGCGCTTGGCGCCTCGCTGCCAGAGGTGTATTGGCTGGACTCCCCGCTGCAATGCGCTGACGACTGCGTATGGTGTGCGCAGATGTGTCAGTTCGGCGCCCGCGCCCCACAGCTCCCCACAGTCCTTGTGTCTGAGGTAGTGCCCTTGGCGACGCGGACAGGCGCCCGGCGCGGACGGCGATGCTTTCTGCGGCGGTCTGCGCAGTCGTGTCAGCAATACTCGCTGTGACGCTGACGTGATTCCCCAGAGCTGTCACCGGGCGGGCCGCAGCGACCATCTGTCGGGGCTCCCCGCAACGTGGTCGGCCTCATGCCTCCCGTGTACTGGTTGCTCAGTCCGTCGGAATGGCCGGCGGGGTCTCGCCCGCCACGTGTGGGTCGCCCACCTCCGCGGTGTAGTCGGCGGGCGAGGTCTGGTCCGTGCCCGAGGGCGCGTTGACTGCCTTCAGCACGAGGGTCAGCACCAGCGCCACCAACAGATTGAGCACAAAGGCCGTCAGGCCGATGTAGCCGATCTGCCCGATACCCGGGATCTCGGCGGAGCTGCCGCCGAAGTGTGAGCCAGGCTTGGTGCCGGGGACCTCGTACGCCTTCCAGGTGCCGTACCCCATGCCCGCCACTCAGCCGGCCAGCAGCGCCCAGCTCTGGAACCACCGGGTGAACAGACCTGCCACGATGGCCACGAACGTCTGCAGGATCCAGATGCCTCCGAGGAGTTGCAGGTTGATGGCAAACTGTTTGGTCGATTCCGAGAACGAACGCCACCGCGCCGATCTTTACCACCAGCGACGTCACCTTGGAGACGAAGGTCTCCTGCGCGGGAGTGGCGTCCGGCTTGAGGAACTCCTTGTAGACGTTACGGGTGAACAGGTTCGCCGCTGCGATCGACATGATGGCCGCTGGCACCAGTGCGCCGATACCGATCGCGGCGAAGGCCACGCCTGTGAACCAGTCCGGGAACATGACGGCGAACAGCTGCGGCACGGCAAGCTGCGCTTTGTACCCGGTCACGCCCTGGCCGACGCCTGCCGCGATGGCCATGAAGCCCAGCAGTGCCAGCAAGCCCGTGTCCGCGCCGATGCGTTCCCTTCGGCGGCGAGTAGTCGCCCTGGCGCGGTCGAACCTGCGGGACACGACCCGACCGCGCTGAGGCGCCCCTGCCTCGTACGGGTTCAGCTTCTCGTCGCTCGTCACCGTCACGCGTGCCGGTGGGTGCGCCTGTTTCCGGTGATGAGCCGGTAGAGGGCTAGCAGGATCAGGGAGCCGACGATCGCCGCGACCCAGGTGGAGAGGTCGAAGAAGCCGTCGATCGAGTCGACGCCGAAGATGACCTTGCCGAGCCAGCCTCCGAGAAGGCCGCCGGCGATGCCGATGAGCATGGTGATGATGATGCCGCCGGGGTCCTTGCCAGGCATCAGAAGCTTGGCGATCATTCCGGCGAGCAAGCCGATGAGTATCCAGGCGATGATGCCCATGATGATCCTCTCCCGTCTCGGGGATGTACGGCTGAGTTCAGTTATCGTCTGCGCCGGGGAACCGGGTTTAAACAGCGGCATCCACGCCGCCAGGCTCATCCACCGCGATTGGTGACCATCGGCGGACCGAAGGTGATCGGCTTCGGCATCGCCCCCCGCCTTGGATGCCGCCACATCGGCGGCCTGACCTCCACCGGGGCGGTGATCGGCTCGCCCGGCTTCATGTCACCGGAAACAGATCCGGGGCGAGAGACTGACCGAGGCGAGCGCCGAAGGTGCGACGGCGGCGGAGCGGGCGGCCTGGAGACCGGGCCCGGTGATGACGCCCGGATCGACGGCGTGTTCCTCAGTGGCCGGATCGGGTTGTAGGCGATCACTGCTACTCAACTTGATGGGGTGATGTCGGCTTGGTTGGGAGTGCGCCCGTAAACGAGCGCATCTGGCCCACTAGGCGTATATGTGAAGCCATTGGTAGTGCAAACATGGTGCGGTAAGGCAAACCGTGTGGGTGCTCCGTTCCTTCCGGGCCGTGAGCGCGGCCCGGCAGCAGGAGATGCACTGTGAAAGTCCTGCAACCCACGCTGGCGAAGGTGCCGTGGATGCTCGCGGCGCTGGCCCTCGTGGCTGGCGTCCTCCTGGACCTTTTCGCGCCCCAGCCGTACACGGGACTCCCGCTGCTGGCCGCCGCGCCGCTCGTCGCGGGCGCCACGCTCTCCTTCCGCTCCGCCCTCGCCGTCGTGTGTGTCACGTGCGTGGTCTCGGTGGCGGTGGATATCGAACGCGGACGTCCGGCGACGCCATTGTTTGTCGATCTGGCCGTGGTCGGCTTGATCGGCGTGCTGGCTCTCGCGGTCAACCGGCTCATTGTGCGGCAAGGGCGCGATCTGGCGATGGCCAGGGATGTCGCGGAGGCAGTCCAGCGGGCGGTGCTCCCGGACCCGCCGAGTGAGGTCGGGCCGCTGACCGTGGCTGCGGGGTATACGGCGGCGCAGGCCGAGGCGCGGATAGGCGGTGATCTCTTCGCGGTGCAGGAGACGCCGTTCGGGGTGCGGATGATCATCGGAGATGTGCGGGGCAAAGGTATGGCGGCTGTCGCCGCCGTGTCGGTCGCGATCGGAGCGTTCCGTCAGGAGGCCGAGTACGCTCCCACCTTGGTCACGTTGGGTCAGCGGATGGACGAGGCGCTGGCCAGGGCAGCGGCCCGGAGCGGCCCGGTGATCTCCACGGAGGACTTCACCACCGCTGTGCTGGCTGAGGTCTCCGCCGACGGCGAGGTGCTGAGCCTGGTGAACCGCGGGCATCCGCCCCCGTACCTGGTTCACGATGGACAGCTCGTGCGGCTCGACCCGACCGCCCCACAGCTGCCCCTCGGGGTGGGGCTGGGCGATATCACTCCTGCTGCTTCCGTGCCCGTCGATGTGGTGCGGCTGCCCCCGGGGGCCTCGCTGCTGCTGGTGACTGACGGTGTCACCGAGGCGCGGGACAAGCGGGGGACTTTCTATGATCCGGTCTCCTCAGGGCGCATGCGCAGACGGTTCAGGGACCCCGATGCACTGGTGGATGCCCTCACCAAAGACGTCGGCCTCTGGACCGAGGGCGAACACGAGGACGACATGGCCATCCTGGTGGTTTCCCGGCGCCGCCCTCCCCGCGCCGCCTGATCAGGAAGCGAGCCCCACGGCGCCGCCTCCGCTACGGGAACATGACTGCGAGGGGCGTGCTGCAGCAGGGGCCGGTGGTCAGCGGCTGGTTCGGTGGGCGGTGCGAGGATCCCCCCGGTGGCACACACGGTCAGCGGCCCAGGGCTTGCCGCAGCTGCTGCTTGTTCATCGACGAGCGTCCGTCGATGTTGCGCTTCTTGGCCTCCTCGTACAGCTGGTCCCTCGTCGGTCATTGCGCCCCGCCGTGAGAAGGCTCGCCGCCGCGCTGGGATGCGGACTTCTTGTCCTGCGTGGAGGCTTGCTGGCCGTCTTCGACTCCCCAGCCCTGGCCCGCTCCTTGTTGACCGTCCGCGAAGCAATCTCCTTCGCGCGCCCAGGGGAGGCGCCGCGCTTCTCGGTGCTCTCCTTGATGTGCTCGTACTGACGCTCCCGCTTGGGGCTGGAACCTGTCGGCATGACACCTCTCCTTAGTTTCGGACAGCTCAGTCGACCGAGTTGTCTGGACCCACTCAGCACTCACTCAGCGCCTGCCCGCGGCCGACAAACACACACCGACGACCGCAGCAACTACCGCCGAATACCGTTCCGCCCGGGACACCAGACCGCCAATCGGGCGGCAAAGGGCAGCGCCGCGGGGATCCGGGATGGCACCTGTGCGCTAGGCCGAAGGCGTCCTCGGCCTTCGTGCCGCCGTACGAAGCCAGAGTGGAATCGCCTCCCGTGATGTTCTTCCTCCAGTTCTGAAGCACGACGGCGGCCGCGCTGGGCAGTCGAGGGCCTTTTGGCATGAGGCGTTCGAGACTGACGGGAATGTGGGTCGTTCACTCCGGAACATGATCCTGCAAAGGAACACTGTGCGCCTGCGGCTCCAGTTGTCCTTAAACGCGAGAGCCTTCAGCCGCTCGGCGGATGTCTTGAGGTCCTTGAAGCTGTTGCAGCAGTCGCAGACGCCGTCGGACGGTTCGCCGATTCTCCGGTTGAGCAACCGTAGGTGACAATTCCAGCAACCAGCGCGGCGCTTGCCGATGTCCGTTCGCTTCTTCAGCACAGCCGCCATGCCCCTCGAGGTGACTGTCCCGCGGCGGAAATTGTTGTGCCTGCATGAAGATGCGGGGTCCGGGTAGGCGCCGCACCATCGGGAGTACCAACTTGTGCCTGGCGTAAAGGAGATGTGTGGTGCTGATGGCTCACCCTGCGGTGCTGGAGAACCTGATCGAGCAGTACGAGACCTTGAGGGTTCTGCATGCCGAGGACGGCGGCCCGGAGGGCCAGCGGCGCATGGATGACCTCGCCTACACGCTGTGCGTGTCCACCGGCACCCGCGACGTGGATGCCGCGCTGGTCGCCGCCCGCCACCGGCTGCCCGGTGCGCGCCCCGAAGACGACTCCGTCCTCGCAGACTGACATTCCGGTACTCGAACGAGCAGCGCCCGTCCCCGCCCGCCGCGGCGGAGGTGTGGGCTGTTCGCCAGGACATCTGGCCCGACCCGAAGGGCTCTGCTACGTGTGGGGGATGTCCGACATCGATACCTCAGCCCCGCATCCCGTTGCGAGACCCCAAGTTCTCGGCTGTCGCCGCCGCGGCCGCACTTGGGTGGTGACGGTCGGCGGCGACCTCGACACCAAGGCGCTGGCACCGGTGCAGAAGAAGTTCGACGAGCTCCTTTTCGCAGGCGCTAAAGCGATCGTGGTTGACGCCAGGGCGGTGACCTCGGCTGACGCCGGCCTCCTCGCCCTGCTTCTTCCACTGCACCGTCAGACGGCGCTCTATCTGGCCGCCCCCTCCCCGCCTGTCCGGCAGGTGCTCAAGGCGGCTGGCGGTGGAAGCGGCGTGCCGTGCGCGTCATCACTGGGCGAGGCGCTGGATGCGATCGGGACCTGACCGTCGGCCATGGACACCGATCCTGCACCCGAAGACAGAAAAGTCGCCTCGAGCCAACCTCCAGCCGACGAGGTGACGGCTCTGAAGGAGGAAGTGCACCAGCTCCACCAGGCGGTGCGTTCACACGCAGTGGTGGACCAGGCGATCGGCGTCCTCATGACTGCCGCGCGCACGGACGCCGATCAGGGCTTCACCGTGCTGCGGGAAGTGTCGCAGCACACCAACATCAAACTGCACCGCGTCGCCGAACTCATCGTCACCGGGCGATGACCGGTCAGCTCCCGCCTGGCATCCGCAGCGAGGTGGAGAAGTCCCTCGCCCGGCACCGTCCGCCACCCGGACGCTCGGGCTGCCCCCGTCCCGGACCGAGCCTATTCGCCTGCCCCTCGGCCCTCCTCACCAGCTGGTTCGAGTGCCCAACGGAGGCCGGAGGGGAGAGCCTTCCGTCGCGCGGTCGCGGTAGCGCCGTCGAGAGCCGCAGCCGTTGCGCGCCCCCGCGCTACTCCCGCATTGCCCCCGATGAAAGCCGCACCAACCACGACAACGCACCCTGCGTCGGTCGCGAACGCGCTGCTCCGATCTGGGCTACGGATCGGTAGTCGGCTGGGTGTGCAGGCTGCTGCATGGAGTGGAACCATGGCTTCCATGAGGAACTGCGCTGTCGTCGTGATCGACATGATCAACACCTATGATCATCCCGATGCGGAGCTCCTCCTCCCCTCTGCCGTGAAGGCTGTCCCGGCGATCGTCCGACTGATCGAGCGTGCCCGGGAGCGCAATGTTCCGGTCATCTACGTCAACGACAACTTCGGTGAGTGGCGCTCGCATCACGGCGAGATCGTGGAGACGGCTCTCGCCGGTCGGCACGCCGATCTGGTAGAGCCGCTGAGACCTGACGACGACTCCCTCTTCATCGTCAAAGCGCGACACTCGATCTTCTACGGGACCCCGCTGTCCTACCTGCTCACCCAGTTGGACGTGGGGCACATCATTCTGTGCGGACAGGTCACTGAGCAGTGCGTGCTCTATTCCGCCCTCGATGCTCACATCCGGCATCTGCAGGTGACCGTGCCGGACGACGCCGTCGCGCACATCCACGCCGATCTGGCCGACGCCGCTCTGCGGATGATGCAACGCAATATGAACGCCGACATCCGCAGCAGCGAGGACATTGAGTTGTAGGCAGGCCGCAACCCTTCACAGGCGTGCGTGGAGGATGTTGCTGGCGGCGGCGGGCGCAGGTGTGGCCGTACCGTCGACCATGTCCCTGGGTGAAACTCTGCACGCTGTCGACGCCCGACCTCAGGCTTCAAGCAGCCTGGCCGACGCGCCGGAGTGAGGAGCCGAGCATGCTGGACGCGGTGGTCGTCGGAGCAGGTCCCGGACGGTCTGGTAGCGGCGAATCTCCCGGCGGATGCGGGCTGGAGCGTCGAGGTTCTCGAGGCGCAAAGTGAGTCTGGAGGCGCTGTTCGGAGCGACCTCGGAGTGCACCCGACTATGTGAACGACAGGTTCAGTGCCTTCTCCCCGCTCGCCGCGGCGCCACCTGTCATCCAGGGCCTGAACCTGCAGGCCGAGGGCTTGCGTTGGGCCCACCCGCCCTCCGTGCCGGCCCATCCCCTCCCGGACGGGCGCTGTGCCGTCCTCAAGCGGTCACAGGACCGGACCCGCGCAAAGGCTGGACTCCTTCGCCGCCGGGGACGGAGCCGCCTGGTCGCGTATGTGCGGCACCTGGGAGCAGATCAGCAGGGATCTCCTCGACGCGCTGTTCACGCCCTTCCCCCCCGCTGAAGGCCGGGGCCCGTCGCGCTCCGGCTGCGTGGACATCGGTCTGCCTCTGGCGCGGTCTCTCGTGCTGCCCGCCCGGTGGCTCGGCGAGGAGGAATTCCGTGGTGCGGCGTTTGATGCTGGCAGGGAATGCGCTGCATGCGGATCTGGCTCTGGAGGCCGCAGGCAGTGGCGGCTTCGGATGGCTGCTGTGCATGCTCGGCCAATACCACGGCTTCCCAGTTCCGGCCGGAGGTGCGGGACAGCTGTCAGCCGCGATGGTCCGTCGCCTCGAACGCCGTGGCGGCACGGTGCGCTGCGGCGAACCTGTGCGCGAAATCGACGTCCGAGGGGGCCGTGCCATCGGTTAACCCGCCGCCCTGCGTATATCTCACGGGCTCAGGGCTACAGGGCTGGATCCACGTGCGAGTGTCGGCTTCGAGGGCTTGCACCGATCTGTGGGTGCCGCGGTGGATGAGTTTGTCAGTGAGGTGTCCGAACCATCGCTCGACCCGGTTGATCCAACTGGAACCCGTCGGTGTGAAGTGGACGTGGAAGCGGGGGCGTCGTCCGAGCCAGGCTTTGATCGCGGGCGCCTTGTGGATGGCCTAGCTGTCGCAGACCAGGTGGACATCGAGTTCGCCCGGCACCGCCTTGTCTATGTTGACCAGGTTTCTTGAACTCCACGGCCGGGTGGCGGCGGTGAAGGGAACCGATGACGCTTCCGTCTTCGATGTCGAACGCGGCAACAGACTGGTCACGCCGTTTCGTTGGAAGGGTAGGTGGTGGTGCGTGCCGGTGAGCTGATGAAATTCGTCGTCTCATCCGCCAGTCGCGCGTCCTGTCCGTGGTTCAAGGTGCCACCATTAAAGCCGCGGGTAAATCGCGGACTATTCGGGACGGGAACGATGACGCAGGATCAGCAACAAGCCATGTCTGCCGAATCGGTCACCAACAAACGAATTAGTGCCGGCGTCAGGCTCATGGGCTGGCTGACAACCACGGACCACAAGGTCATCGGCAATCTGTACATGGTTACGGCGTTCGGATTCTTCTTGCTGGCCGGGCTGTTGGCCATGTTGATGCGAACGGAACTCGCCCGCCCCGGTCTGCAGATCGTCAGCGCCCAACAATACAATCAGCTGTTCACCGTGCACGGCACGGTCATGATGCTGCTGTTCGCCACACCGATGTTCGCCGGTTTCGCCAACGCTGTTATGCCGCTGCAGATCGGCTCGCCAGATGTCGCTTTTCCCCGCCTCAACGCGCTCACCTACTGGCTGTTTCTCTTCGGCGGGTTGATCGTCGTGTCCGGATTCGTCGTCCCGGGCGGGGCGGCGGCCTTCGGGTGGTTTGCCTATGCCCCTCTCAACAGTTCCGTGTTCTCGCCTGGCGCCGGCGGTGACCTGTGGGCAATGGGTCTGGTGCTCTCCGGGCTCAGTACGACGCTGGGAGCCGTGAATTTCGTCGCCACCATCGTGTGCCTGCGTGCGCCAGGAATGACGATGTTCCGCATGCCCATTTTTACATGGAACGTTCTCTTCACGTCGATCCTGGCGCTGCTGGCCTTTCCAGTGCTCACCGCCGCGCTGCTCGTCCTCGAGGCCGACCGGAAGTTCGGCGCCCATATCTACGACTCCGCCAATGGCGGCGCGCTGCTCTGGCAGCACCTCTTCTGGTTCTTCGGCCACCCGGAGGTGTATATCGTCGCGTTGCCGTTTTTCGGTGTGGTGAGCGAGATCCTCCCTGTGTTCAGCCGGAAGCCGCTGTTCGGTTACGTCGGTATGGTCGGTGCCACAATCGGCATCACCATGCTCTCAGCAGTCGTCTGGGCTCATCATATGTTCGCCACGGGAGCCGTGCTTCTGCCGTTCTTCTCCATGATGTCCTTCGTCATCGCCGTACCGACCGGAGTCAAGTTCTTCAACTGGATCGGCACCATGTGGCACGGCAGCGTCTCCTTCGAGACGCCCATGCTCTGGTCGCTTGGATTCCTTGTCACCTTCCTGCTCGGTGGCCTCAGTGGAGTGCTGATTGCTTCGCCCCCGATGGACTTCCATCTGACTGATTCATACTTCATCGTGGCCCACCTCCACTACGTCCTCTTCGGGACAGTGGTCTTCGCGATGTTCGGCGGGTTCTACTTCTGGTGGCCGAAGTGGACCGGACGCATGCTCGACGAACGGCTCGGGCGGATCCACTTCTGGACTCTATTCGTCGGATTCCAGACAACTTTCCTGGTCCAGCACTGGCTCGGCGAGCAAGGTATGCCGCGACGTTACGCCGACTACCTCGCGGCTGACGGTTTCACTCTCCTCAATACAATTTCCTCGATCGGCTCATTTCTCCTGGGCCTGTCGACACTGCCGTTCCTCTACAACGTGTGGCGTACCCATCACTCCGCACGGAGGGTCGAGGTCGACGACCCGTGGGGATTCGGCCGGTCCCTCGAATGGGCGACCTCCTGCCCCCCGCCGCGCCACAACTTTTACGCTCTGCCCCGAGTACGCTCCGATTCCCCGGCGTTCGACCTGAAGTATGGCGCTCTGATGGAAAAACCGCGCATCGGCCCTGGAGAAAACACGCCGACTGAGGACACGCCGGGGGGCGCGAACGCATGAAGACGGAGAGCATTGTGTTCGCCGGTGTCGCCGCATTTTTTCTTCTGACCGACGTTCTCTACGCTGTGTGGTCCAAGGAGCCGGCCGGTACGGCGGCGCTCACCGTCGCCTTCCTGATGGCTTTGCTGGTCTCGTTCTTCTTCGGGGCGAACTACCGCAGGAAGGGGAGCCGCCCGGAGGACCGCAAGAAGGGATATGTGCAGGAGCGGGCCGGACTGGTCGCGTTCTTCCCCCCGCACAGTGCCTGGCCAGTGCTGACCGCCGGCGGTGCCGCCTTACTCGCCCTCGGGACGGTGTTCGGACTGTGGCTCCTTCTGATCGGTGTAGGGGTGGCCCTGGCCGGAGTGTGCGGGATGGCCCTCCAGTACGCCGGGTCTGCAGACTGAGGCTTCACACGAGTGGCTCGCCCGGTCTGTCAGTCGTGGTGATCGCCAACCGGGTCCGGCGGAGCCGTCCGTTGCGCGATCTTGGCTCGCTGCTCGTCCGTAGCAGGCAGCTCGACGTAATCGCGGTAGAACCAGACGCTCAGAGCCGTGTTCAGCCGCCGCCGGCGCGAGACCGGGCCTTCGGCGGGCAGGCTCAGGGGTTCCGGGATGTCCCGCAGCAGCAGACGGTAGCGGGTGGGGGGACTGAGGGCGCGATGACTTTCGGACAGCTCGCCGTAGGGCGATTGAGTCACCTGTCCGGTTTCCTCTCCCTCGGTCAGCAGGCGCCGGTCGCGCATCTGAAGAGCGAGACATAGGCGCTTGGTCGCAGCAAACGCCAGCGGGGGAGCAAGTACCAGCGCGATACGCAGAATCCAGGTCATGGTGTTGACCGAAACCCGGAAGGAGAAGGCGATGACGTCGTTGCCGCCGGCCAGGAGGAGAATCGCGTAGAAGACGATGGCCGCCACGCCGAGTCCAGTGCGGGTCGGGCGATTGCGCGGCCGGTCGCACAGGTGGTGTTCACGGCGGTCGCCGGTCACCCACTTCTCGAAGAAAGGATAGAGGAACAGCACGGTGAAGACGACGCCGGGCAGCACCACTGCGGGAATCAAGACATTCCACATGATGGTGTGGCCCGCAAAATTGGTCTCCCAGGGGGGCATGAGTCGCATCGCTCCCTCCAGGAACCCGACGTACCAGTCCGGCTGGGCGTCACCGGAGACCTGATCGGCGCGGTATGGGCCGTAGGCCCATACGGGGTTGATCTGGGCAAGGGCCCCGAGAAATGTAAGCACGCCGAAGACCATGAGGAAGAAGCCGGTGGACTTCGCGGTGAACTGAGGGAACATCGGCTGACCGACGACGTTGCTGTTGGTCTTTCCCTGGGCAGCCCACTGCGTGTGTTTGAGATAGACGACCAGGATGAGATGAGCAACGATCAGGGCAACAATGAGGCCGGGAACGAGCAAGAGGTGCACGACGTACAGGCGGGGGAGGATGACATGGCCTGGGAACTCTCCGCCGAAGACGGCCATCTCCAGATTCGTCCCGACGATGGGAACTGAACCGACGATGGTGGCCGCCGTACGCAGACCTGTAGCGGACAGCAGGTCGTCGGGCAGCGAGTAGCCCGCGAAGCCTTCGAGGAGGGCGAGGAGAAACAGCGTCACGCCCACAATCCAGTTGGCCTCTCGGGGCTTGCGGAAAGCTCCGGTGAAGAAGACCCGCAGCATGTGAACGGTGATCGCGGCGAGGAACACCAGTGCCGCCCAGTGGTGTACCTGACGGATCAACAGGCCGCCGCGTACGTCGAAGCTGATGTCGAGGGTGGAGGAGTAGGCCTGTGTCATGCTCCGCCCCTGCAGCGGCTCGTATGGACCGGTATAGACGCTCTCCACCATGCTCGGGTCGAAAAAGAGGGTGAGATAGGTACCGGTCAGCAATAGCACCAGGAAGGAGTAGAGAGCCACTTCACCGAGCAGGAAGGACCAGTGGTCGGGGAAGGCTTTGCGCAATAGCTGCCTGGCCAGTTCGGCGACGGGCAGCCGCCCGTCTACCGCCGTGAACCCGCTGATGGTGGCTTCCCCGGCCCTGGCCTTCAATCGCGTCCTGCGCTTCTGAAGGGGCATGCACCACTCTCCCGACGATCCCGTGAACATGCGCCATCGAGCGCCGCTTCGCCAGTCATGGATAACCCACGGGCCGCGGACTCAATCGCTGTCAGCGACAAAGGCCTCACTGCGAGCCCTGGCGAAGAACAGCAGCCCATCGCAGACGTACAGGAGTCGCGTCCATCGAAGCCTTCTCGGGTGGAAGCCGGGCCTTTAGTTCAGGTCGGGGAGGAAACGCGTCCTTGGTTCGGGGACGCGAACATCCTCGCCGCCGGCAGGCGAAGAGGCGAAACGCCTGCGGAGGGCCGGTACGGTCAGGTGCGTCAACACGGCCCCCGGCATGGTCCCTTGAAACAGGAACCCACTCGAAAGCCCGCCCCGCAACGGCGGGCCAGTCGGAAATGCCCACCCTTTAGGGAGGCTGTCAATCCGAGGCACTCCCCGCTCCGACTCCATCCCTCCCTCAGAGGCGGCGCCAGGAGTCGTCATGAAAATGGGAGCCGGCCTTGGGTCCCATCCGCAGCATCCCTCCGTCGACCGCCCACGACGCTCCAGTTACATAGGAGGCATCCGGGCTGGCTAAGGGCTGTTCCGTAAGTGATCTTGATGTGTGATGATCTTGGGTTGTGGCTGGTGTGATCACGGCGGAGCCGTCTTGGATGGCCCCGTTCACCGGGCTGAGCCCGCGCGCCTTCGGCAAGTGTCATCGACCACCTCGGACCGAAGCTCGCGCTCCAGCCACGGCGCTGCCTCCGCAAGGACGCCGTACTGATCGTGGACGGCAAGTACTTCGTCGGCTGACGTGCGCCGGCGGCGAGGAGACGTGGGTCACACGCCCCACCGTGTCACAGGGCGACGGGCTACCTCGTCTCAGGGGGTGTAGCCACTGACGACCACGGAGGAGCACACGATGGACGCGCGACTGAACTACTTCGCCAGCCCGACCGCCGGCAAGGCCTTCAAGCACTTCATGGCGGCGGGCAAGGCGATCAAGGAATCCTCCCTGCCGGCCGCGACGCAGGAGCTGGTGGCGCTGCGCGTGAGCCAGATCAATGGCTGCGCAGTCTGCATCGACATGCACACAAAGGAGGCCGCCGCAGTCGGCGAGACCTCGGTGCGGCTGAACCTGGCGGCGGCGTGGCGGGAGGCCACGGTCTTCACCGAGGCCGAGCGCGCCGCCCTGGAGCTGGCGGAGCAGGCGACTCGGGTCGCCGACGCGGCCGGCGGTGTGAGCGACGAGGTCTGGGCGCGTGCGGCCGAGCACTACGACGAGGAGCAGCTCACCGCCCTGGCGGTCCTGGTCTCCTTCATGAACACGGCGAACCGGCTGAATATCATCGCTCAGCAGCCGGCCGGCGACTACGAGGTCGGGCAGTTCCACTGAACAGGCCCCCGCCCCTGGCCCAGGCCGGGGGCGGGCCGGGGGCGTTGTGCTGTCCCGCCGACGAACCGGATGATCTTCAGAGGATGCCTCGCCGGCGCGAGTCCGGCCGGGCGGGAGCACTGCAAGGGGGAGTCTGCATGAGCAAGGTCGATGAGTTCGAGGAGCTGCGGCCGCTGCTGTTCTCGATCGCGTACCGGATTCTGGGCAGCGTGGGTGAGGCGGAGGACGCAGTGCAGGAGGCATGGCTCCGCTTCGACGCCTCGGCGACCCGGCCCGCCTCGGCCAAGGCGTTTCTGTCCGCCACGGTGACGCGTATCTCGATCGACGTGCTGCGCTCTGCCCGGGTGAGGCGGGAGGAGTATGTCGGACCGTGGTTCCCCGAGCCGCTGCTCAGCGATCCGTACCAGGATCCGGCACGCTCGGCGGAGCTCGCCGACTCGGTGTCGATGGCGGCGCTGCTGCTCCTGGAACGGCTCAGCCCGCTGGAACGGTCGGTGTTCGTGCTGCGAGAGGTGTTCGCCTTCGGCTTCGACGAAATCGCCGCGGCGGTGGGGCGGTCGGAGGCGGCGTGCCGGCAACTGCTGGTACGGGCGCGACGTCACATGCGCGCCGGGCGGCCACGGTTCGAAGCGGACCGTCAGGAGCGGCAGGAACTGGCGGCGCGGTTCTTCGACGCCCTCCGCGAAGGCGATTTCGCCGGCCTGCGGGATCTTCTCGCCGCCGACGTGTCGATGGTCGGGGACGGCGGCGGCAAGGCCCCGCAGCTGGCCAGGGCCGTCGTCGGCGCCGAGAATGTGGCCCGGCTGCTCACCTCCGTCTTCCCCTTGCTGGCCCGGATCGACGTCACGTTCGAGCCGCACGAGGTCAACGGCCGGCCCGGCGCGGTCTTCCGCGACCGGGACGGCAAGGTGCTCCACGTCCTGGCCATCGAGGTGCTCGACGGGCAGATCCAGACCATCCGCTCGGTGATCAACCCAGACAAGCTTGGCCACCTCGGGCCGGTCGCCGACGCCTGGGCCGTCGACCGCGAGGTGAAGCAGGCCCGCCGGGAGATGAAGTGACCTCGGGACCGGCCTGGGCCGGCTCGTTTACCAGCAGCTCATGTCAGTGGCCAAAGTGGCTATCACCTACCCGGCGAGGTTGTAGCACTGACGGCTGATGCCGTAGTAGCGGCAGGTGGCGGCAACACTGCCGCTCACCTCCTTCACATGGCGCAGCACTGCCAGCCAGTGCTTGAACGCCTTGAGAGCGCACTGTGGGCGGATGCCGACGGGGCGGCGGGATACCTGCACCGCGTGGCCGTGCTCCGATGGGCGGCGGGGCTCGGGGCTGGCATTCTCGACTGGGCAGCCAATGCCGCACGGCAACGGGGCGCCAACTACCTGCGGCTGGACTGCGTGACGTCCAATGATCGACTGCGTGCCTACTACGAGGCCCATGGCTTCGCGCACCGCGGAGACGTGCCCGTGGGCGGTGCTCCTGGTCAGCGGTTGGAGGACGGTCCCGTCACCTGGGTCAGCCGCTATGAGCTGGCCTTGCCACGGGCCTGCGCGTCATAGCCACTCGTTGATGACCGCGACTAGGACGGTGGCCTCATAGCGGACGACGAGCTTCTCAAAGCGAGTGGCCACCGCCCGGTGCCTCTTGAGGCGGTTGATCCCGCACTCCACCGCGTGGCGCTCGCGGTAGTCGTTCTTGTCGAACTTCGGCGGCCGGCCGCCGCTCGAGCCGCGCCTCTTGCGGTTGCGGACCTGGTCGGCCTTGTCCGGGATGGTGCAGCAGATCCCGCGCCGGCGCGGGTAGCCGCGGTTCTTGCGGGAGGCTTACGTCTTGTTGGTGCGCACGTGGTCGGGCCGGGTTTCATTGGCAGGCGAGCCGACCGCTCACGGATGATCAGGCCTTCGAGGTTCTCAGCCGCCGGATTCCGATATGGCTGTCTCGCCGCGGAGAGGGGGCAGGGGATCGCTGTCCGCGCCAGCGCGAGTCGTAGCGGCCAGGACGTCGAGGGTGCCGGTCAGGTCGAAGAGCCTCCACACGCAGGGACTGGTGTCGATCACTGCCGCGGTCTGGCCGGACGACAGGGCCTTGTGGCGGATGTCTATGAGGACCTGAAGACCGGAGCAGTCACAAAAAGACACCCTGGCGAGATCGATTTCGAGGCCGGTGGACGCTTGCAGGGCCGCGTCGAGCACCCGATGTAGATCTGGTGCGCTGTCCAGGTCTATTTCGCCCGCCGCGACCACTCGGGCGCGGCCACCGGCGACCCCGGTCACTGTGAGTGCGAGGCGGTTGCTGAAGGTCGGGCGCACGGGGCGCGGGTCGGGCTTCTTGGACAGGCCTGAACGGGAAGCCATGATCATCTCCCTGGAACGGCAAATCCTCTGTCCTCATGTTGAGCCGTACCGCGAGATACGTCAATAGATACCTGAATTTAGTTTCGGGTGATGCAAAACCTGTATGAGGGAACGTACGATGGGTTCATGGACGAAGCCCCGGCGCCCCGCACCACATGGACGTTCCTGACCAATCACGCTCGCGTGCTTTCGGCCATCTCGCGCGATCCATGGGTCCGGATCCGCGATCTTGCCAGCTCTCTCGACCTGACTGAGCGGACCGTCCAAGCTGTTGTCTCCGACCTGGAGGCGGCCGGGTACCTGACGCGCACGCGCGAGGGCCGACGGAACAAATACCGCCTGATCGGAGGAAGGTTCCGTCATCCGGCGGAAGGGCACCGGGACATTGCCCCGCTCCTGGAAGCCCTGGCAAGCCCGGCGGGACTGCCCGGCGCGGGAGGCGACGACGCGGCCGAGCCGGGTCGGGAGCCCAGTCCCTCCGACGCGGCACATTCGCAGGACTCGTGAAACCCCGGCGGTCTGTCACCGGGACGGTGCACGCCACCGAGTCTCCTGACAGGACCGCCGGGGCATGGGAACTGCGTGGACAACGCCGGGTGAGCCTTCGAAAGGCTGGGGGCGTGAGCGCTGTTTCGCTGGTGTGTCCGCTCACCCCGTACCAAGGAGTGATCATGAGCGTTGCAGGCGAACCCGGCGGTCGGGCTCAGCAGATGCGTGCCGAGGCGCAGGAGTTGGAACAGGCCGCGGAGCGTGCGAGCGACCCCCAAGGGTGTCAGCGGCTGAAGGACAAGCTCGTCGGCGCAAGGGGCACAGCGAGCAGGACGTGATCGCCGGGCGCCTGGATGCCAACCCCTGGGGGACGTACTCCGGCACCGCTGCTCGGTCCGCGCCGCCCGACGACGGCTCGAAGTCACGGCGTGACGCCGCGCCGTCGACATCGCCTCTGGTGTCGACCGGCGTGACAGTCTCCCGTGGTCACGGAGGGGCGCCTTTCGGCGCCGGTGTGGGCTCGGCCGACTGGGGTAGGCGTTCGGCGAACAGCGGCCGCACGACGAGCAAGGCTGCGGAGGAAGCCATGCCCGAACTGCCGGATGTCGAAGGATTCCGTCAGGCGCTGATCAGCTGCAGCCGGCGTCGGCGCGTCACGGCCATCGAGGTGCGCGACGCCGGAGTTCTGCGGGGCGTCACCGAGAAACGGCTGCGGAGAGAACTCGAGGGAAGGCGTCTCAGGAAGGCGTCTTGGGAAGGCGTGGCGTCACGGCAAATGGTTGTTCGCGCCAACGGGTGATGGGCCAACCTTTGTGTGTCATTTCGGCATGAGGGATCACTGTGGTGCTGCTCTGCGGACGAACCGATTGAAGCGTATGACCGCTCGTGCTGACGCTCGACGATGGTCGGAACCTGCGCTATCGCGATCAACGCAAACTGCAGGGCGTGCAGTTGGCCGGGGCAGGGCCGGTAGAGAACGCTTTCGAGCCGGATAGGCGTACCCGAGTAAACGAGCCACCGGCACAAGGGCAACCTTTCCCCTTTCCACTGGTCGAGCGTGCACCGACAGTTAAGCCGCGAATCGGCTGCGGCGCTATCGCCCCCATCACCGCGGCATATCGGGGTTTCCGCTGTCGGCTCGCCTGTCCCGTGCAACGGGTGGTCGGCGTGCGCGCCACGAGAGGGCGCCGCGAGGTGTCGCTCCCCGTTTGGCGGGCATCCGACCACTAGTCGGCACCGTGGATGAGAGACTCCGTGCGGCGGTATGCCGAAGAAGGTGGGCCAGCTGCGGCCGGGCCGCGGGAAGGCAGTCGTCGTGCGCAGCGTGGGTGTCGAGGAAGAACTGCTGTTGGTGGACGCCGAGAGCGGTGAGCCTCGCGCCCTGTCGGCGACCGTGCTGGCCGCCGCTTCCCGGGAGGCCGTCCGCAAGGACAAGAACAAGGTCTTCGAAGCGGAACTGCAACGCGAGCAGCTCGAGTTTGCCACCCGGCCGCAGGTCGCCATGGATGGCCTCGCGCACGAGATCCGGCGCTGGCGGGCCGAGGCCGCCCGCCACGCGGAGGGGCTGGGCGCGGCCGTCGCCGCGCTTGCCACCTCTCCTCTGCCCGTCAGCCCCTCGATCGGGTTCAGCGAGCGGTACCGGTGGATGGGTGAGAAGTTCGGGCTGACCGTGCAGGAGCAGCTCACGGGAGGATGTCATGTGCATGTCTCTGTCGGCTCAGACGAGGAGGGTGTCGCGGTCCTCGACCGCATCCGGCCGTGGCTGCCCGTGCTGCTGGCACTGAGCGCAAACTCCCCGTTCTGGCAGGGCCAGGACAGCAAATACGGCAGCTACCGCAGCCAGGTCTGGGGCCGCTGGCCCTCCGCCGGTCCTGTGGAGGTCTTCGGCTCCGCGGATCGGTACCACGAACAGGTGCGAGAGCTGCTCGGCACCGGCGTGCTGCGGGACGAAGGCATGATCTACTTCGACGCCCGGCTGTCCCACCGCTACCCCACCGTCGAAATCCGGGTGGCGGACGTGTGCCTGGACCCGTCGACGACGGTGCTGCTCGCCACCTTGTCCCGTGGCCTCGTGCAAACGGCCTTCCGTCAGTGGCAGAAGGGCGAGCCGCCCGCCCGGCACGGGGTGGCCCTGCTGCGCATGGCTGTCTGGCAGGCTGGCCGGTACGGCCTGGAACATCAGCTGATCCATCCCCTGAGCATGCGACCCGCACCCGCAGAGACAGTGGTGCGGGCGCTATTCGACCACGCGCGGGACGAACTCGAAGACACGGGTGACCTCGTGCCCGCTCGGGAAGCGATCAACACCCTGCTGGCCACCGGCAACGGAGCGCGGGTCCAGCGCGAACTAATGGAGAGGACGGGCAACCTCCGGAACGTCGTCAAAGAATGCGTGAGCCGCACCCAGGGCTGACCGGAAAGGTCGGACGCCGCCCGGTAAGCCGGCTGGATCGACGCTCGTCTCCCGGACACACCCGGGGAAGCCTAGGATCCTGGCCGCGCAACTGCCCGGCCCCACTGTGAGGTCCTCAGCGACGCCCCTGACGGGGCTTTGCGGGGGCGGCGGACAGAGTCGTTCGGGCTGGAGGAGTTCTGCCGCGGTGGCGGAGTGGGACGCCAGCGCGGTGCTGTCAGCCGGGCGGCGAAGTCGCCGGTTCCGGCAGCCTCGGCGGTGCGGCGGAATACGGGTGGTGGTGCGCGCCCTATCGCCCCTCGTCGCATCGCCGGTCAGCCGCATGACCCGGCTGGTCAGCACGGTCCGCTGGTGCTCGGCCTGGTACCGGGCAGCCAGCGCCTCGAAGAAGGGGAGTCCGACCGCCCGAGAACGCTGCTTTGGCACATAGCGGCGCTTCGGTACGTACAGTCTCGCCAGTGGGATGGTTACCCAAGGGCGTCTTCCTCTCCTTGGAGGGACGACATGTCTGTTCCCCCGAGCCCCTATCCCACGCCGGACCCTGCGCCACCTTCGCCGGACCCCGCGCCATCTCCTCCAGGACCAACCCCCGGACCCGGCCCTGTACCGGACCCGGGCCCTCTTGGCGAGGACCGTGGTGCTGCTGCGCATGCAGCCTCGTTATGAATGTGTGCCGAGCAGCATGTAGGTGTGCCCGCGCCGGCGGCAGCAGGCGGATCAGGCGGATCAGGCCGCGCCCAGCCGTCGGTCTGACTCGCGGCCGTTGGCGTGAAACACGTCTTTCTCCGGGGCGGTGATACCGGTACATCGAGGCGGGTGCATGGTCGCCCAGTACGCACATGCAGACCATGAAGGAAGGGACAGCATGACCAGCAGCGAGGCCGGAGAGGTCACTGGAACGAAGGACAAGGACTACAACCTGATCTGGTACATCGAGGCGTGCCTGAGCAACGCGCTGCGGATGGAGACCTTCATCCAGGATGGGGAACGCGACAGCGACACCGAAGTCGTCGATTTGTTCCGCAAGGCCCAGGCAGACAGCCGTAAGGGCGCCGAACTGGGCAAGCAACTGCTGCGTGCGCGACTTGGCAGCTGACACCATGCCCTGAGCGTGGGTCAGCCCACGCAGCGCGCTACGCGACACCGATCCGTTCGCGGAGGGGCAGCGGGCGCTGCGTCCCCTCGGAGCAGGCCACGCGAGCCGTTCATGATGTGGTGAGCCTACGCCGGCTTGGACCGCCAGAGGCGCTCCCCGACCCCCTGTACGGCGAGCGAGGACGAGGGTGCCGGCGGCCCGGCCGCTTCTGAACTCTTGATCATTCGTTGGGTATTGCGTGGATGCTCGCGGGAGCCAGTGGTGCCGTGCTGGTGCGCTGCGGTCGGCAGAGGGCCGGCCGAGCTGGAGAATGTTGGCACGGTCGGGTGCACGGGTGAGCGGCCACACCGGATCCGCCTGCGGGGGCTGCCCGCTGGGCCGCGCTGTTCCCCCAGCAATACGGCAGCGCGGTGTCCATGTGGCGTCTGCGCCGCAGAGGTGTGGCGAGGTGGTGAGGGCCTCGCCGAACTATCTGGTCAGCAATACAGCGGCTCTCCGTTGCGGCGCAGCCGATGCCTCTGTGATGCGGTGAAATCGCAGGTCACGGGATGCTGGGGCCGACCCCGGTGGTGACGGGCATCGGCAGCGAACAGCCAGCGAGGTGACGGTGCGTCTCTCCTTCTTCGACGAGGAGTGCGCACTACCGGACGACGTCGTGGACGCACGCTGGAAAACAGCATGGACCGCCTGGAGGAGCAGAACGGCTCGAGGCCGACTGACCCCATACGCTGAAAGGGTGCGCCTGCTACTGACCAGCGACACCCATGTGCCCACGAAGGCCAAGGCGCTGCCGGGGGAACTCCTCGACCGGATCGCCGGCGTCGACGTTGTCATACACGCCGGAGACTGGGTGGACACCGCGACCCTCAACCTGCTGGAGGCGCGGGCGAAGCGCCTGGTCGGTGTGTACGGCAACAACGACGGGGCGGACCTGCGGGCCCGGCTGCCCGAAGTGGCGCTCGTGGAACTGGAAGGGCTCCGCATCGGCGTCGTCCACGAGACCGGCCCGGCGCCGGGGCGCGAACGACGGTGTATCGAGCGGTTTCCCGAACTGGACGTGCTGGTCTTCGGGCACAGCCACATTCCGTGGGACACGACGGCCGACGGCAGGCTGCGCCTGCTGAACCCGGGTTCACCGACCGATCGCAGGCGTCAGCCGTACTGCACGTACATGACCGCCGAAGTGGCAGCGGGTGCCGTCGGCCAGGTGCGGCTGCATCGGCTGCCGCGGCGCTGACCGTCTCGCTGAAGAGCCCGGAGTCCGCTCCTTTTCCATACGGGGGCTGGCCGGCACGGCCACCGACACCGCCGCCTTCTACTTCTCGCCGTTGCGCTCCGCCAACGAGCTGATCAACCGGGCACTGGCTCCCTACCCGGACGATCTCGTCATCACCACCAAGGTCGGACCGGGCCGCGATCCCTCGGGCCAGTGGCTGCCGCACGCCACCCCCAAACAGCTGCGCGGCCAGGTCGAGGACAACCTTCGCCAGCTCGGCCGTGACCACCTATGTGGTGAACCTGCGCATCGTCGGCACCGATTCAATCGCCGAATGCTTCGGCGCACTCGCCGAATTGCGCGAGGCCGGACTCATCTGTCACCTGGGCCTGTCCAACGTCCGCCCCCACCACCTCGCCGAGGCTCAGACCATCGCTCCGGTGGTCTGCGTCCAGAATATGTACGGCATCGGCGCATCGCCCGGGCAGAGGGAGTTCCTGCACATCTGGGGTGAACAGCGCATCGCGTTCGTGCCGTTCTACTCGATCGCCGGCACCGGACGCACGGTCGGCGCGACCACCGACGACAGCAGGGAGGTGCACGCCATCGCCCGCGCCCGCGGAGTGAGCGCAGCCCAGATCCGGCTGGCGTGGACTCTGCACCAGGGCCCCCACGTCCTAGCCATCCCCGGTACTGGCGAGCCCGACCATATCGCCGAGAACGTGGCCGCCGGCTCTTTGCGCCTTTCCGAGGACGAACTCACCGTCCTGGACGCCCTCCACCACGAAACAGCATGAACAAGACCCCCTGCCGTTGTGATCCACTCCTGCTGATCGGCTTGTCTGCCTTGCCTGTTCCTGCCGCCTGCCCGATAGCCCTGACCGCCGCCGAGCGGCAACGGCTGAAGAAGGCGGCCTATGGTCACAAGACTCGGCACCAGGCCAGGGTCCGGTCGCGGATCGTGCTCTTGGCAGCGCGGGGCATGTCCAACGCGCGGATCGCTGTTGAGGTGGGGTGTACGTGGACACCGTGCGCACCTGGCGGGTCCGGTTCGCCGACCTGGGCGTGCTCGACTGGCCGACCTCCAGCGTCCGGGGCGGCCCGCCGTCTTCACCGCGTTGCAGGCCGCACAGGTCAAGGCCCTGGCGTGTCAGCTTCCCGCCGAGGCAGGCGCGCCGCTGTCACGCTGGTCGTGCCCGAAACTGGCGCGCGAGGCCGTCGTCCGCCGGATCGCCCCGGCCCATCTCGGCGTTCACCGTGCGCCGCTGGCTGGACCAGGACGCGATCAGGCCCTGGCAGCACCGCTCCTGGATCTTCATCAGCGACCCCGACTATCGCCCAAGGCCGCCCGTGTCCTGGACCTGTACGCCAGCAGCTGGGGCGGGCTACCGCTCGGTGCGGACGAGAAGGCCGGACAGGGCAGCTCCGACGATGGTCCCATCCAGGAACCGCGCGCCGCCAAGAGCCCGTCGCCCTTGACGGCATCCGGCTCAAATCTGCCTCCCAGAGCGTTACGAGCCGGGGGAGAGGGAAGGCGTCGTTCTGTTACGCCAGTAGTCGGCTGCGATCGGCCCGAGGGAAAGGCAGCATGCGGCATGGCACACGCTCCGGATGTCATCGCGGAACTGACTGCCGACCACCGTGAGGTGGGCGAGCTCTTCGCGCAGATCGAGGAGGTCACGCCTGGGTCGGCGGAGCGTAAGCAGCTGCTCGACCAGCTGACCATTGAGCTGGTACGGCACTCAGTGGCCGAGGAGATGCACCTCTACCCCGCAGTGCGCGAGTACCTGGAAAACGGAGATGCCCTGGCGGACAAGGAGCTCGCTGACCACGGCCGTTTGGAGCAGCTGCTCAAGGGCCTTGAGGCGAGGGACGCCGACGACCTCGATTTCAACCGGCTCCTGGTGAATCTCAGGGTGGAAGTTTTCGCACATGTCAAGGATGAGGAGGATAATCTCTTCGTTCAGCTGCGCCAGGGCTGTCATCCTTTTGTCCTGGAGAGCCTGGGCGAGAAGGTCCGGAACGCGAAGAAGACCGCCCCCACGCGTCCCCACCCCGGCGCTCCCACCTCACCGCCGGCCATCAAACTCCTGGCTCCTGGTATCGGGCTGGTCGACCGGGCCCGTGACTTCGTCACAGGCCGCGGCAAGTAGCAACAGGTTTCAAGGACGGCGGGCGGGTACCGGATGTCTTCGTCGACTACTCGAACCTTTTTGGGACCGGCTACCGAGAGCTGGTCTTTCCGGTTTTGCTCTCGATCACAGTGCGATACCGATGGCATTTGAGGCTATTCTCCCTTTTCATTGCTGTTGTTCCTGGGTATGGCGCTGAAGTGAGCTATGTGAACCGCGGCGGGGAGTACTCGCGTGACAGCCGGTACATCACCACCCGGATCACCACCGACGGACGCGACGGCTTCCCTGTGGAGCCCGGCCGCTACCGGCTGGTGGTCAGCCGGGCCTGTCCGTGGGCCAGCCGGGCGGTGATCGTACGGCGGCTCCTCGGCCTGGAGAGGGCGATGTCGATGGCCATCGCCGGGCCCACGCACGACGAGCGCAGCTGGACGTTCGACCTCGACCCGGGCGGCCGCGACCCGGTGCTCGGCATCGAGCGGCTCCAGGAGGCGTACTTCGCCCGCGACCCGGGCTACGACCGGGGCATCACGGTGCCGGCGATCGTCGACGTGCCGACCGGCAAGGTGGTGACCAACGACTTCCCGCAGATCACGATCGACATGTCGCTGGAGTGGAGGCTCTACCACCGCGACGGATCGCCGGCGCTCTACCCGCCCGCGCTGCGGTCGGAGATCGACGCGGTGAACGAGGTGGTCTACAAGGACGTGAACAACGGCGTCTACCGGACCGGTTTCGCCGGGTCGCAGGAGTCGTACGCCGCAGCCTATGAGCGCCTGTTCGCCCGGCTGGACTGGCTCGCCAAGCGGCTCGAAGAGTCCCGGTACCTCGTCGGCGACACGATCACCGAGGCGGATGTGCGGCTGTTCACCACGCTCGTGCGCTTCGACGCCGTCTATCACGGTCACTTCAAGTGCAACCGGCACAAGCTTTCCGAGATGCCGGTGCTGTGGGCGTACGCGCGAGACCTGTTCCAGACGCCCGGCTTCGGCGACACGGTCGACTTCGACCACATCAAGCGGCACTACTACACGGTGCACCGTGACATAAATCCGACCAGGATCGTGCCGGCCGGCCCGGACCTGACGGATTGGCTCGAGCCGCACGACCGCGCAGCGCTGGGCGGGCGGCCGTTCGGCGACGGCACGCCGCCCAAGCCGGTCGCACCCGAGGAGGCAGTGCCGGCCGGCCACACACCGCCGGTTACCTGAGCCGGCGTCTCTGCTCCCGGCCACGTCCAGCGCCATGTCCGCCGTCTCCATCCGGGAGCCCGCGCGCGAGCCGCCGCCTGCCCGGGTGACTCCGCCAACGGATATCTGCAGCTACCCCTCGAAAAGGTCAGCATCGCGCCGGTAGGTCGAAGAGGCGCAGGAGTGGGCGATCGGCCAGACGCTCGCGTGGTTCAAGGACACGACGGGTGCCGGCCGTCACCGAGCCTCAGCGTTGGCCGTGGCGTGGCGCGGCTGCGGCACTTCGCCAAGCTGGCCCATCCCTCGCCGATCGGCTACGACGAAGAGCTTCCACCACAATTGCAGGCCCCGATCCGCTGTGGCTACTACCTGTTCCCCATCGACGTGTGGAGCCGCGCTCTGCAGAACTGGCAGTCCGAATTACTCTCGCCGTCGTGTCTATGGCCATCCTCTCCGTCTACCTCCGCCAACGCGGATCGCTTCGAATCCAAACCAGTCGGCGCACCCCACCGCGCCACAGGCATCGAGGGAACTGACGCGCAGCAGGTCGTCGTTGGTGTGCGGGTGTCAGGCGTCGGCGGTGGTGATGTCGTGGCTGTCGATCACTTCAGAGATGCCGCGGGTCGCGATCGTGTCCGACCACGCGTCCAGGTTCCGGCCGAACCACTCTGGCAGCCCGAACACGGCTCGCTCACAACCAGACACTCTCAGCCGTAGCGCCACTCTCGGTATGGGCCCCAAGGGTGGCGCTACTCGCCTCGCGGATGAACTCGCTGCGTGTCGTGATGGGTTGGAGGAGTTCGCCGGGTCAGCTCGGTGCCGCGCAGGCGAGCGTCCGGTGAAGGGCCGGGGTGCGACGCGGTCCGAGGTGCGGGTGGCCCGACAGCGCGCTGCAGCCATGACCGCTACCGTGCTGGCGATGATGCTCTGGGGCCTGCCGCAGGACGACCCGAAGCCCACCAGCACCGGCGCCCTCACCGGTCGCAGCATCACGATGACCACCAAGACGCCCGATCCGGTCAACCCCGACGGACCGTACCGTGACCGTCTGCTGTCGACCGAGCGGTTCGAGCAGTCCCTGCGGATTGTCATCAACTCGGTGGTGTTCCGCTCCTCCGGCCAGGACCTGACCACCACCGGCACCTACACCGAGATGGCCACCCGCCTCACCGAACCCGTCCTGCTGGGCCTGGCCGTCCTGGCCATCCGCGGCCGCGTCAAACGTTGACAGCTGTCGCTCCCACAGCAACGGAAACAGGCGACCACGGCGTCGGGCACTGAAGCACTCGGTGCGCCCCAACCGTCGCAAGCCGACCCGCGAAAGATTTCAGTGTGCAAGTCAGCGCCCCGCACAGTGAAATCTTCTGTGCAGCTCGGCAGAACTGCCCGCAGAGGCCGCGGCGGTACCGCAGCGGCGAGACCAGGGCCTGGTCGTGCGGGGTCGCGGTGGGGCTCGGGTGCCCGCCCCGCCACAGGGCCCCCGGCGCGCGTCAGTGACCGCATCCGATGCGCATCCGGAGGGTGCGCACCGGTGCGCCGGCGAATGGAGGCGATGCGCACCGACCGTGATGCCGATCTCGAATTTTCCTCAAAGGTGCTCTTGATCCCCAGTTGCTTCGCGGAGCGAACCAACTGGGGATGGTCAGTGAGCGTCAGGGGCTGGTCCTGGTGTCAGACCCATGGGTGAAGATCGGCCCATGCTGCAAGCGAGAGACGAACGCGGTCGTCTGGTGAAGAAGCCCAACAGTGCTGAGTGAAATGGTGGCCAATTTGGGCCGGGGCAATGCCTTCGTGATCGTCGAGCGAGTTGACGACGAGGCAGATGGCGATTGGTATGTGCAAGTGTGGTTGAGGGACGACAACACCTATCAACTGGAGTTCCGGGACGGGACCGCAGCTGAGCACTATCAGACCCGGACGATCTCCCAGGAGAAGGTGATCGACGCGCTGAGCGGGTGGGCCGGCGGTCGGTCGGGGTGGCAGGACGCCTTCATGTGGAACAACATCGGCAGCTGCTTTCGTCTGTGTCCCCGACATCGATGGGTGTGGGCGACTGCTTCGTACGCTCCACTCCGCGCCTGAACGTTCCGCGATCGGACCGCGAGAATGTGGATCACAGTCGTATGAACGGTGCCGCAGTCACCTGGGGCCGGTCCAGGATCTCGGTGGACGGGACATCGTCGCCGAGAACCTGGCCTGGCTCACGGGGCCCGGCGGAGCGTGGGTTTGGGTGTGGTGGCGGCCTTCGATCGGCTTCGTGGAGGTGATCGTCGGTCAGCGCCGGATAAGGGCGAGCGACGAGCAGTGTGGTGGCTCAGTTGCCAATGGTGTTGTGGGTCAGGTGGCCAGCAGGCCGCCGTCGATGTACAGGTCATGGGCGTTGATGCCGGTGTTGCGGAGCAGGAAATCGGTGGCGTCTGCGATCTCGGCCATCGTCACCAGTCGTCCGATCGGTGTCTGGGCCGAGTGCGGTGGGTTGGGAACGTCGCGCCATTTGGGGCTGTCGCCGATCAGGCCCGGATGCAGGGCGTTGACGCGATGCGGAGCCATCTCCACCGCGAGGGTCTTCACCAGGCCGGTGATTCCGGCGTTGAAGGTGGTGACGACGGTCGAGCCTGGATACGGGCGTTCTTTGGCGAGCCCGCCGAAAAGAACGACGGAAGCGCCTGGGCTCAACCGGTCGCGCAGCACACGGACGGTCTCGGCGTAGCCGACGAGCTTCATGGTCACGGCCGTCACGGCATCAGCGATGTTGAACTGCGCCAGCGTGTTCGCGGCCTGCCCGACCGCGGTGATGACAAGATTGTCGACCTCGGCCACGTCGGCCAACGAGGCGCTGATCGTTTCGGGTTGGGCAAGGTCGAGGGCCAGCCCCCGGACGCCGACGCCGATCCCGGCGGCAATGGTCTCGGCCTGTGCCTTGTCCCTGCTGGTGATGATGACGTCGTCACCGCGGTCTGCGAAGTACTGGGCGATCACTCCGCCCAGGCCGCCGCTGCCGCCGACGATGAGTGTGCTGGTCACGCGATGACCGTCCTTACGTTGTCGGTTGTGTGAAGGCTGTTCAGGGTGGCTTTGGCCTGCTCACGCATGGCCGGCACGAGGGGAAGAACGGCTTGCGGCAGGTTCGCTGTGACCACCGCGAGCTCGGCGGGAGTGCCCACCTGTTCGAAGAAACCAAGGTTGAGGTGGGCCCCTACGGGCGGGGCCGAGGCGATCACCGCGCGGGAGAACTCGGTCCAGGCTTCATCTGACATGTGCGCTGCCAACGCGGGAAACAGCACCGGTTCCTCGTGCTCAAGGTGCTGGTGCACCAGGTCGCGCACACTGGCTGCCGCGGCGGCCACCGCTGCCCGGTCCGCATCGTCCTGCACGGGAGCGACGGCGAGCGCGTCCAATGCCGCGTCCAGCGCATCGTGTTCCGTGCTGAGTTCGCTCAGCACGGCGCCGGCCACCGGGTTGGCGGCGATCAACTGCGGCCAGAGCACATCGTCTTCGCTCTCGTGGTGATGCCGCAGCGCCGCGACCAGGAAGTCACGCAGTTCGGCCAGTGCGGCCGACGGGGCGTTGTCGCGCTGTGCGGCGTCGGCCAGCAGGGACGTCGCGGCCCGGTGCATCTTGTGCAGTAGCCGCGTCTCGACGATCCCCGCGGACTCCGGCGGATTCGTGCTCACAACAGCCTCCAATCTCAATGGACCTTAATGTCCACTTGGATATTAAGGGTACCAGCGGTCAGCGAGGACCCCCGGTGGCCGGCACTACAGTGATCAGATGAAGGAGTCGCCATGAACGGTCAGGAAGTGTCCGAGAAGCCACTGCGCACGCGCCGACGGGACCCGGAGGGACACCGAGCAGCCATTCTGGAGGCGGCTCGTCACGCCTTCGCCGAGCGTGGTTACGCCCGCACGACCCTCCGCGAAATCGCGAGCCGAGCCGGTGTCACCCACGGTCTGATCACGCGTCAGTTCCAGTCCAAAGAGCGACTCTTCCTCGCGGCTGTGCCCGGTAACAGCGACCTGGAACGGGTAGTTGCCGGAGACCCGGCGACACTGCCCGACCGGATTGCCCACGCCTTCGTCCAGCGGATGGAGACCGACGCCGTCAACGACCCACTCGTCGCCCTCGTGCGCAGTGCCGCGTCCGACGAGCGTGCAGCCGCTCACCTCCTGGTCGCGATGCAGGAGCACAGTGCCGCTGCGTACCGGTCCGTGCTCTCCCCCAACGCACCGGCAGCGCTCGGCGATGACTTGGACACCCGCGTAGCACTCGTGGGGTCACACATGATCGGAGTGGTCTTCAGCCGGTACATCGCACGAACCGAGCCACTTGCCTCGATGCCACCCGAGCAGCTCACCGAACACCTCACCCGGATACTGCGGCACATCCTCTTCGATGATGCCCCCGCACCTCGGAATCCGCCCCAGTGAACAGGGACTTCGTCCACGCGGAGGTCCGCGTCGGGGACTACGAGGACATCGCAGCCGATCAAGACATGAACGACAGACGAGTCGGAACATACGCCGAGACAGTTTCGACTGCCGCGGGGGCGGCGGCGCAGGTTGGCGACGGCAAAAAGTCAACCGGCAGACCATCGCCAACGTCCTGGCCGGCGCCACCTGGCCCGACCTGCTGCCGCCTGCCCCTGGCCGACCCCGAGCCGTAAGCCTTCGCCATGTTGTCGAACGGCCTTGCACATCCCACTACTTGGAGCAGTTTATGAGTGACGCATACTCACCCATCCCAGAACTGAACCTCCTCAAGGAGCTGGAGGAACGAATCGGAGTCGATAACATCTCGCCTGGGTTCTACCTGACGGACTTCGGAGACACCGCGAGCATCAGCACCTGGTCGAAGGATTCGGAGTTCCTCGACAGCCTTCTCTCTTTCGCGAATGCCAACGCTTCCAATTCGATCTACGCCCTCTGGCGCATCGACCGGCGCGCCGACCTGGCCACTCTGCCCGTCGTGGTGTTCGGAGACGAAGGTGGGATCGCTGTCGTCTCACGCAACCTCCGGGATCTGTTCCAGCAACTCGGATGCAACCGGTCGATCACGGTCGGGGACTACAGCGCCGGTTTCAGTGACGACGAAGACGACGAAGACGAACAGGGGCCTCATGCGGAGTATCTCGCATGGCTGCGACAGCATCTGGACCTGACGTCGACGCCCGATCCCAACGCCCTCGTGGTCGCAGCCGAGAAAGAAGTGGCAGTTCAGTTTGCGAACTGGGTCGGGCGCTTCATAGACGACGAGGACTTCGTGGAGGACTTCCTGCACGAGATCGCATGGGCGCACAAAGAATCAGATGGCTGAGGGGTGTGTGGCTAGGCAGGTGGTCGTCATTTCCAGCGGGATCGTTGCCCGAGAGCCCTTCTCCAGGCTGACCTGGCCAATGGGCTGCTTCCTGAGATCCGCGATCTCGACCCCTCGCATGTTCGCGAACTTGCTGGGACCAGCTTGGTGACTCAAGTCGATCTGTGGAAGGTGTCGGCGTTCGCGGGAAAGTGCACAGCTCGGTACACGGCTACGTGCCCACCAGGTGGGGCGTCGTCGGTGCGTCCGGCACCACCAACTGGAGCAGCTCCCACAACTCGTCCGGCACCAGCCGCTCGACTGTCCCCATTCCCGGCACTGCGAGCTACCGTCGATCAAGCCAACGTCTTGTCGTGCTGCCGGCGCACCATCTCGGTGATCCAGATGGGCGCGAACGGAGACGTGCAGCCTGCGGAAGTCGGGTAGTCCTTGAGGACCCCCAGGCGCTCACCGATGTCGATTGCACGGGTGCGGTGCTCGGCGTGCTTGATCCCGATCTGAGCCAGGCAGTGGTTCATCGCCCACTGCAGGCGATCCGGGGCGTCTTTCATCTTCGCCTCGATGATGTCGAGCAGTCCTGCGAGGTCGAGGCCCTCGGGCTTCGTCGCCACGCGTTCGGTGGTCAGCGCCCAGCCGGCACTCGCGACCACTGGATCCGGATCGGCGGACCAGGCCAGGCGCAGCTCTTCGGAGTGCGGGTTCTTCTTCACCACGTAGTTCACGAGCCAGTCGTGCACCTTGGGTGTACGTGCCTCGCGCAACATGACGTCCAACTCGTCACGCTCGAACGCCTTCGGGCGGCAGATCAGGATCGCCAGCAGTCTCGCCGCAGTGTCATCCGTCTCCCAGAGCTGGCACGCGAGTTCCTGCTGCGTCTTCAGCCGTTTCGCGAGCGCGCGCAGCTTGCTGAGGTTCACACCGTGATCGTCACCGTGTTTCTCGTTCACCTCGCGCGCCTTCGGGTCCTCGAGCTCGGCCAGCTCGGCCATCACCTCGGCGACCGTCGTCTCGGTCAGTGTCGTCCCGGCCACCTGAGCCTCCTGTCCATTACGTCAGAGATTCACCCTACGACGAGCCGACCGAAGAAAGCCGGGCGCCCAAGATTGCAACATCCGGCCCTCACGGGCTTCGGCGACGCCGGACCCGCCGCTGAGATCGGTCTCGTGGCGCAGCAGGACATCGAGCAGCTGCTCGGCGGGCGGGCGGACGAGCTCGGCGTCGACGTGCGCCGGGGAGTGGAGCTGACCGGCTTCGACGCGGACGACGGGGCCGTCACCGTGTGGACGAGCGGCGGGGCGATACGCGCCGGCTGGCTCGTGGGCTGCGACGGCGGCCGCAGCACTGTCCGCAAGCTCGCGGGGTTCGAATTTCCCGGTACGGACCCGGAGATCACCTGTCACCAGGCGGTCGTGGAGATGACCGGCGCAGAGGACCTGAAGGTCGGCTGGACCGCCACGGACGCCGGTGTGTACGCCCACGGGCCGATGCCGGGCCGCGTCGTCACCGTGGAGTTCGACGGCCCGTCGGCCGACCGGGACGCGCCGGTCACCACCGAGGACCTCCAGGCGCGGCTGCGCCGCGCATCCGGCGTGGACGTCACGATCACCGGGGTGCGGACCGCGACCCGCTTCACCGACCACGCCCGCCAGGTCACGGAGTACCGCAAGGGCCGGGTGCTGCTGGCGGGCGACGCGGCACACGTGCACTCCGCGTTCGGGAGCCAGGGGCTGAGCCTGGGTATCGGGGACGCGATGAACCTCGGCTGGAAGCTCGCCGCGGTGATCGGCGGCCGGGCGCCGGAAGGGCTGCTGGACACGTACACCTCCGAGCGGCACCCGGTCGGCGCGTGGGTCCTGGACTGGACCCGGTCCCAGGTCGCGGCCATGCGCCCGGACCCGCAGTCCCGGGCCCTGCGCGAGATCGTCAGCGACCTGGCGGGGACGGTCGTGGGCACCACGTACCTCACCGCGCGGCTCAACGGTGCCGGGGTGCGGTACGACCTGCCGGGCGAGCACCCGCTGACCGGCCGCAGCGCCCCGGACCTCGAACTCACCGACGGCGGCCGCCTCGCGGACCACCTCCACGGCGGCCGGGCGCTCCTGCTCGACCTCACCGACGACCCGGGGCTCCGGGCCCTCGCCGCGGGGTACGCCGGCCGCGTCGACACCCTGACAGCCGGCTGCCCGTCCCGCCCGGAACTGGCGGCGGTCCTCGTCCGTCCGGACGGCTTCACGGCCTGGGCGGCCGACGCGGGGGCGAGGCGCCGACGTCGACGGCCGGGCTGGCAGAGGCGTTGGGGAGTGGTTCGGAGTGCCGGAGGGCGCGGTGACGCCGGGCTGATCCGCCGCTCCCGGTGGGCCGGGGACGTGAACTGTGCCCCCTGCCCGCTGTGTTCGTGGTCCTCCACGATGGCCCGGGCCCGGGAATCCGGCCGCCGGGCATTGTGGGAGCCGCGTCGGGCAGCACCGGCAAGGCCCCCGCACCGGCCGTGGTGCGAGTGCGGACCGGCGCCGCCGGCGACCAGGCCCGCTTGCGGGCGGACTCGTGGCCGTCGAGGGGGCGGTCGCGGACGTACTCATGTTTGATCGTCCCCAGGCGAATAGCGCAAGGTCGGAATACTGCCTTTCCAACAATCGGCCTGGGACGCGTCCAGGCGCGCCCAGGCTGCGTGTCAGCCTGCGCCGCCCGGGGTGACCAGGCCTGTCTCGTACGCCACCACCACGGCCTGCGCCCTGCTACCCAGGTCCAGCTTGGTCATGGTGCGGTTGAGGTGCGTCTTGACGGTCGCCTCGCTGATGAACAGCTCTCCGGCGATCTCCAGATTGGACAGGCCGCGCCCGGTCAGCCTCAGCACCTCTACCTCCCGGGACGTCAACGCTCCCAGATCGGGCGGCGGTTCGTCCGTCGCTGCCGTGGGACCGCACTGCCGTGCGAACGCCTCGACGAGTCGGCGCGTGACGCTGGGCGCGAAGAGCGCGTCGCCTCCGTCGACCGCCGCCACCGCCGCAAGCAGCCGCTCCGGACCCGAGTCCTTGAGCAGAAAGCCGGAGGCACCGGCGCGCAGCGCCCCGTAGACATACTCGTCCAGGTCGAAGGTGGTCAGGACGAGGACGCGGGGCGCCGGGTCGGCCGCGTCGGCGAGGATCTTCTCGGTGGCCGCGATGCCGCTCATGCCGGGCATCCGAATGTCCATCAGAATCACATCGGGGCAGGTCGCCGCCGCCAGCGCGACGGCCTCCTCGCCGTCGCCCGCCTCGCCGACGACCTCGATGCCGGGTGCCGCGTGCAGCAGCCCCACCAGTCCCGCGCGGATCAGGAACTGGTCGTCGACGACGAGCACCCTGGTCATCCCGAAGTGTCTTCTCCCTCGCGTACGGCCTGCGTGGAGGTGGGCAGGGTCATGCGCACCGCAAAACCCCCCTCGCTCCGCGGGCCGATGTCGACCCGCCCGCCGTAGAGCTTGGCCCGTTCTCGCATGCCGATCAACCCGTGCCCGCCGCCGGACCGAAGCTTGTCCGGAATCACCCCCTCTCCGTCGTTCGTGACGGCCACTTCCAACTGCCGCTGCCCATAGTGCAGTTCCACGTCCGCGCGGGCTCCCGGTGCGTGCTTCAGTACGTTGGTCAGCGCCTCCTGAACCACGCGGTACGCACAGAGTTCGACCCCGGGCGGGAGTGGGCGCGCCGTGCCCTCGACCCGCAGCTCGATCCGTATGCCACCGGCCCGCACGCGTTCGACCATCTCCCCGAGACGCGCGAGACCCGGCATCGGTGTGGCCGGAACGCCGTCCTCTTCGGAGGCTCTCAACACCCAGAGCATGCGACGGAGTTCCTCAAGCGCCTCCGCGCTGGTGCCGGAGATCGTGGCGAGCGCACCACGTGCCGTGTCCCGGTCCGAGTCGAAGACAAAACCGGCCAGTCCCGCCTGCACCGAGATCACCGACATGTGGTGGGCCACCACATCGTGAAGCTCGCGCGCGATCCTGCCGCGTTCCTCGGCCACTTCGCGGCGGGCCCGTTCGGCCTGCTCCGCACGGAGTCTGCGGGCGAGTTCGGACGCGCGACGCGCGGTGGCGCCGAAGCGCCAGAGCACGGCAGGGAAGACGAGAGCCTGGCCGACGACGGACTGCATGGAGTCGGTGTGGCTCACCACGCCCGCGTAGATCCAGATCCCGGCCATCACCGCGGCCCAAGCCACGGAGGTACGCACGGGACGCAGCGACGCGACCGTATAGACGGCGAGCATCGGGCCGAAGGTGTTCACGACGGGCCAGTAGCCGGCGCTGACGTAGCAGAACCACACGAGGTGGACGAAGCAGCAGACCGCGACCGGCGCCTTGCTGCGCACCGCGAGCGGCAGATTGACCAGCGCCACCAGGGCATAGGCGGGCGCGTCCAGCGACGACCACCCCTGACTCGCGGCCTCCTGCCCGAGCAGTACGGCCACGCTGGTGAGCGCCACGGCGATCAGCGCGTCGGCGGCGAGGGGGCGGATCCGCATCGCCGCAGCGTAGCCGTGGGCCCGACGACGGCACGTCAAACTGCCGCGGTACCACGAAAGTTGCAGGAACCGCGCGCCTACTGCCCAGGGCTGGCGAGGAGTTCAACCCGGCGCTGGCCGCTGCCCGGGTGGCGGCGCCCGTAGCTTCTTGGACCAGCACCACGGCGCTCGGCCGACCACCGCAGCGCCACACGGATCACAGGTCGACCTGAGGTACCCAACGGGGGTCCCGGCCAGTGGTTCAGGAAGGAATGCGACAGCATGTATGCACGTAAGAGCCTCGCTCTGGCGACGGCCACGGTGGCCCTGGGCACCGGGCTCGCGATGGCCGCTCCCGCCGCACAGGCAGAGCCGGCGCAGCAGTCGGCTCCCACCGCGCAGGCCGCGGCCACCCGGACCGACGCCTCCGCCGCCAAGGCGGGCTGGCACCTGATCCGGGGACCGAAGAGCCACACGCCCACGAAGTACTGGGCCACGCCCGACTTCGTCCCGCGCAGTGGAACGCTCGGCGTCAACGCTCGCTGCTGGAACGGCGGCGACGGCACCAAGTACAAGATCGACGTCGTGCGCACCCGCGATAAGAAGGTCGTCAAGAAGGGTGGCTGGGGTTACTGCAACGGCGGCTGGATGACAGTGAAGACCGGTGCAGCGTCCGGCACTTCGTACTACATGCGCATCTACCTGAAGGGCAAGGCGCACACCGTCGAGGCCAAGGCGTACTACTACGGCTAGTCGCCGGCGGGCAGCCGCCGGTCAGTAGCCACGAGCCAGTGGCGACGGGGAGCTGTGGCCCGGTCCTCTGACAGGGGCCGGGCCACACGCTGGGGGACGGGCGGACACTCAGCAGTCGACGCGGCTTCACGCCTATCCGCGCCGGCGCAGTGCCCGCCCCGACGTCCTCGCAGCCCAGAGACGTGAGCGTGCCCGTATCCGCAGTGAGAAGGGCATTCGCTGGGGCGGGCGGCGCCTGTCAGCGGCCGCGTGACCGACTGTCCTGGCGAGTCGCGGCGACGGCCACCCAGGTCTCGTACTGAGGCACGACCACGTGGGAGAACCAGTCCCGCACATCGTCATCGCTGTGCGCACGGTGCACGGTCGGCAGCGCAGCGGCGAAGGAAAGCAGCCACACGTCGGCCATGCCGGCCGCGCCAGAGCCATCCGCACGCCGAATGAGAAGCTCAGCAGTGTTCCCGGCGCGCGACTGTCGCCGATCGGTGATCCTGACGCATCCGGATTCGTGATCGCTGCCCATCAACGATCATTATCCGAGCCGATTGCCTCCGCTGAGCCGGCTCGGACTGAGTTTTCGCGCGGAACGATGTCTGGGGGGAGGGACGGACACGTCCCCCGCCCAAGAGAGAGTGGTGCGCGATGAGATTGGTACTGCAGGAGTTCCTGTCGCTGGCCGGCGTCTACCAGGGCCCGGGGTCCCCGGACGAGGACACCAGTGACGGGTTCACCCACGGTCGCTCGATGGGGCCGTCACATTCGCGCGACCCTGGGCGGCGCTGCCGGGCTCGCCGGGGTCCTCCATGCGGTGTGGCGGCAGGGGGTCAGCAGCTGCTCGGCGCCGGACCTTCGGCGGCCGGCCCGACACCAAAGAGGGCGAGGCCGAGGGCGACGCCACCGACCGGCACGAGTAGTCGCTGGTGGGCGCTCCTGGGGACGTGTGCGCAACGGGCATCAATGGGTGCCCGGCCGCGGCCTGACGCGGTGTGATGCACGGCGGTCACTCCGGAGGCAGGTGGGCCGCCGAAGTGACCGCCGTGCCTGGATCGCTGGCGTCAGCGGGCGAGCCGCTCCACGATCCAGTCGGCCAGCGTCTCGGTGACCTGGCTGTGCTCGGTGTTCTCGGTGTCGCACTTGAACTCGTCGAGCATGCTCTTCTCGGCGGGCAGCGACTCGATGTCCTCGTAAGGGTTCACGTTCCATGTGACCGGGTCGAAGTCCAGCGCTACCGCGCTCACCGCCGGGACGAAGCACCCGCTGCGGTATTCCTGCGGGATCTCGGCCTTGAGCGCGTCGGCGATCATGCCGAAGGAGCCGAGGCTGCCGCCGGGCGCGCCGTCGAGGGCGGGTACGTGGGAGGTGTTGCCGCGGCGCACCTGGCCCAGTGCCTTCATTTCGCCGATCGGCTGGTGCTCGCCGGCGTCGGGCTGGAAGCGGGCCGTCGCGGCGGCGACCAGCGGCAGCCGCCAGTCGAACACCGTCTTGCCGGGCGGCAGGTCGCGGCCGGTGCCGGTTCCGGTGCCGTTGGCCACGCCCAGCTTGCGGGGCCGCATCGGGAACTGGCCGTACTGCTCCAGCTCCGCCAGGAACTGCTTGCGCGGTTCGCTGGTGGTGGCGACCGGGCCGGAGTACTTGGCATTTTCGACCCAGGCCCACAGCAGCTGCTGGGCTGCGGGGCTCCTGATCAGGTCGGCCTGCTTGGGCGCGTCGGGGTTGCCGGTGGGGAAGGACTCGAAGAAGTAGGCCATCTGCTGGAGCACCAGCGGGATCCACGCCCCGTTGTGGGGGGTGTCCCAGGAGATGTAGGTCTCCGTCTGGTGGTCCATGCCGTGGTGCTCCATCTCGGCGAGGGCATAGCGGGTGATCATGCCGCCCATGCTCACTCCGCCCACGATCAGCGGGGTGTTGCCCTGCCGCTCCGCGATGGCCTGCTGGATGGCGCTGATCACCACACCGGCGTTCGCCTGGATGTAGGTGTGACGCTGATCGAAGCCCACCAGGACGACGTCGATGCCTGCGGCGAGCAGCTGGTCGAGGAATCCGGGCTTGCCCTTCTTGTAGGGCGCGTTGAAGTGCTCCCACAGGCCCGGAAGATCACTGGGGCCGTAGTTGAAGCCGTCCGCGAAGATGAACGGCCGCTCCAGGCTGTTGTGCCCGTTGGCCAAGTAGACCGCCGCCGTGCCGGTCGCCACCTCGCGCCGGTACGGCCGGCTGGACCGCAGCTCCCAGATCACCGGCTTCTGGTCCTCGGCGCGTGCCGTCCGCGCCGGGCTCGCGAACCATACGCCTGGCTCCAGCGCCCCGGCGAGCGTCGCCGACGCCTCGGCCGGGGGCTTTCCTTCATCCTGCTTCGCCGTCAACTCGACGTCGATCCTGGCTTCCTGCGCCACGACTACCGCCTCTGCTTGGGTGCTTCTCATGGACGTGCCAATGGACGTGCACAGCGGTTTGCACCGCGCCCACATGCGATGGGGCAGGGCAGTGCATTGGAGTTGCCGCCAACCGCGGCACGTACTCAGGGCTCCATCCCCGCATGGTGACTGAATGTAACAGTTCAGTAACTCAACGTGGCGTTCGGTGAGTGTGTCGTCGGGAGTTACCGGGCGGACACCGGTCGGTCTCGCCCGGGACTGCCGACTCCGAACGTCGGCGTCATCGCCACCGCCCACGGAACCGTCGCCGAAATCGGCGTCACGGGCGCGGGTGCTCCGCTGTTCTGGAACCTGTGGACGGCAACCGTGTCGCCGTGTGCTGGCCGTCGCCGGACACCGACGACCCCGCAATCCCGGTACGAGGCGAAGCGGGTCCTGGCAGTCGGCCTGATTCTGGCCCCGCACCGCCGACCGGTTGTGCTCACCGCGCTGAGCACGCCTGTACGCATGGGATCGCGACAGCCCGAGCCTCAGGGCTGGGGTGTGAAGCTGCGGAGCCGGCAGAGCTTCCCCAACCTGCACGGCCTGGCCCCACCTCCATCCCACCACCGGGACCGCGCCTGGCCGCGTAGGGATCAGACACGTGGGAGGAGGCGTCTTCACTACGACGCGGTGCCGGTTGATGTCCCGTCAAACGATCTGGCCCCGGCCAAGACCGGTGACGACCAGATCAGTTGAGATGTGGGGATGCAGGGAATCTCGGTTGGTTTGGTCCCGGGTGAGTGGGTGCCGGATGTTGTCTCAGTTGGTCTGGTCCGGATCCGTTGTTTCGAACTGATACCACGTCCGGGTCGTCAGCCACGACTGGTGGTTCCTGAAGATTCCGGTAGTTGTGCACCTGCGAGGCCTCGCGTTGATCGGGTGTCACCGGGAAGCCCAGCTCCCCGGCGATGGGCATCAACTTCTCGCCGAACCGGGCCATGTCCTCTTCGGACTCCCAGAGGTCGAAGATCTCCAGGCCGCTGCCGGTCGGTACGCAGGCATGGGAGGGGCCCCTGGAGGATGTCGGGCAGATGCTGGAACTTCGTGTTCAGGGCGTCGTACTGGCCCGTGGTGACGCTTGGGAGCACGGCATGGATGAAGATCGCCATGGCGGCCTCTCCTGGTGTGCGGGGCGCGGTGCCCTCCCCGCCGCCGTGGCGTGGCGGCCTCTGCCCACGGTCGGCACACCACGTCCGCCCCGAAACGGCATCCGAACCCGGCCCCGGCTTCCCCCGGAAGGGCGGCGTCAGCGGGCGTCGGCCGGCGCGTGCGCCTGCTGCGCCGCGGGCGCACTCGGCGCACTGGGCGCGTTCGCCGCGCTTGCCTTGCCCGCCTCGACGACCCGGGGGCTGTGCTGTCCGCGCAGGCCGAGCCAGCTGATCACCGCGACCAGTGCGAAGGCGATTGCCCCGATGCCGAAGGTGAGGGTGAACCCGGATTCGGCGGGCAGCGGCGGCACACCAGCCGGCAGGTGCTCGATGGTCTTGGACGCCAGGATCGTGGTGACGATCGCGCTGCCGATCGCGCTGCCGGTGGAGCGGGAGATCGAGTTGATGCCGTTGGCGATGCCGCTCTGGTGGTGTGGAACGCTCGCCATGATGACGGCGGGCATGGCGGCATAGCCGAAGCTGACGGCCGCGCCGACGATGAGGCCGGCGCCGATCACCGAGGCGGTGTGGGTGTGGTCGAGGGTAAGCCAGCCGAAGCCGACGGCTCCGAATGCTGCGGCCATGGCGAGCACGTACCGGGGGCCGCGGTGGCGGACCAGCTGGCCGCCGACGGGCGAAGTGAGCAGTGAGACGATCGCGCCGGGCAGCAGGAACTGGACGGATGCGCGCAGGATGGAGGCGTCGAAGCCGAAGCCGGTGAGCGACTCGGGCATCTGCACGAGGTAGGAGACGCCGAGGAAGTTCGCGAACATGCCGAAGCCGACGAGGATGCCGGCCAGGTTGGCCATGAGGACCGGCCGGTGGACGAACATCCCCATGTCGACGAGCGGCTCCCGCACCTTGCGCTCGACCAGTACCCAGACGGCGGTCATGACCGCCGCGCCGGCGAAGCTGCCCAGCGTACGGCCCGAGGTCCAGCCCCACTCGTGGCCCTGGGAGATCGGCAGCAGGAGCAGCAGCAGGGCGATGCCGAGGGTCAACGCGCCGAGGAAGTCGGTGCGGCCGCCGGTCTTGTGCCGGGTCGCGGGAACCAGGAAGACGACGGCGAGCAGGGCGAGGACCGCGAAGCCGGTCGCCATCCAGAAGGCGTTGCGGTAGTCGGCGTCGTCGCCGGAGGTGAGCAGGCCGGTGGCGACGAGTGCGAGCCCGCTGCCGAACGCGAGCGTGCCGCTGACCAGTGCCATGGCGCCGGGCAGCTTCTGCGGCCGGACCTCTTCACGCAGGACGGAAAGGGCCAGCGGGAAGATCGCGGTGGCGGCACCCTGGAGCACCCGGCCCAGGATCAGCAGCGGCAGCGAGCTCGCGACCGCGGCGATGACGGAGCCCGCGACCATGACGCCGAGGACGGCCACCAGGGTGGGCTTCTTGCCGTGCTGGTCGCCGAAGCGGCCGAGCAGCGGGGTGAAGACGGCGGCGGACAGCAGGGTGGCGGTGGTCACCCAGCTGACGCCGGCGGTCGAGGTGCCGAGGTCGTTGCGGATCAGGCCCAGGATTGGGACCGGCAGGGTCTGCATCATCGACACGACCATGGCGGCAAGGCTCAGGGCGAAGACGATGACCGTCTCGTTCCTGTACCGGGCGTCGGCGACGGGTGTGGGCGCGGCGGTGCTCATGGGAGTCGGGACCTTCTCAATGCTTCAGATCGCAGATGTTTGATGACATCAAGTACTTGCGCAGACGGTAAACCTAAATGATTAAGGTAGTCAAGTAAATAATTGATAATGTGAAGCATCTTGAGTACGCTCCAACCATGAGCGCCACCGCCCCACAAGCCCCCACCAAGCTCCAGCTGCTGGAACTGCTGGCCGCCATCGGCACCGCCCAGTGGCGCGATTTCGCGGCGGCCGCCGCCCACCACGGCCTTACCTCCACCCAGGCCAAGGTCCTCGCCCAGCTCGACGGCCCGCTGCCGATGCGCGGCCTCGCCGCCCTGCTGGTGTGCGACGCGTCGAACGTCACCGGGATCGTGGACCGCCTGGAGGCCCGCGAGCTGGTCCGCCGTGAAGCCGACCCCGCAGACCGCCGCGTGAAGAACGTCGTCGCGACCGACGCGGGCCGCGAGATCATCCGCTGCGTGCGCGAGGAGATGCAGGAGACACACGGCGCCCTCGACGCCCTGGACGAAGCCGAGAGCGCCACGCTCTACGCCCTGCTGGAACGCTTGCGACCGACGACGGAGAAGGAGAGAGCGACGACGGCGGGATCGAAGACCAGGGCTATCGCGGCGTCCAGCTCCACCCACGACTCGTAACTCCCTCGGAAACGACAGCGACCGCGCACCCTGACGTGTACCGGGCACCACTTGGGCCGGGCCGCCTACCGGCCTCAGTCCTGGCGCCAGACATCCACGCCTACGGTGCCGAAATGGACACACAGACGCGACCACCGATATTGCGTCCACCAGGTGGCGTGGGCACGGGCTTCAGTACCGGAATGGACGAGTCCCCGTCAGGGACCACGCGCGTGCGAACCGGCCGGAGCGCACTGTCAGGAGGTCGACGCCGCCGACAGAGGTACCGTCAGCCCTGGTTTCGGCCGTCCAGAGAAACGCTACGTACCTTCGCGCGGGGTCGACGACGGGCTGCCGGTGGATCCTGATGGCGGGCGGGTCGTTGGTCTTGGCCTGTCGCTCGATCAGGTCGGCCAACTCGGAGGGGCCGTGCGCATCGCCACCCGGTCCGGCGCCCGAGAACAGGTCGAAGTCGTCCGTCACCACGTCCGTGGCCAGCTCGGCCCGGCCGTTGCGAAGCTGAACCCAGTGGTGGCACAGGTCCTCGATCGTGGCAGGGTCGGTCCGAGGGGCCGCATCGGGTTCTGGATCGGATTGCTCACAACGCCGCTCCGCCACGAACGTCCAGTTCTCCCGTATGCGGTCGTCCGTGAGAATGTTGACGTCGATGCCGGTCAGTACCTGACCGTCGGCCTTCCTCACATCCCACAGGTAGGCGAATCGGTCACTGGCGTCGACGAGGACTCGCGGGCTGAAGACGTTCACGTGGCGCGCGCGGTACCCGGTGACGAACTGTTCCTGCTCGTGCGGGCCGACCACCGTGTCCAGGCTGGCTCCGTGATCCGACCACTGCACGCAATCGTCGGACATCAGGCCGTACGCCAGGGAGGGGTCCTCGTTCCACATGCGGCACCACGTGATCATGCGCTTCTCGTTGTCCATGGTGAACAGCATTGCGGCCCCTCGCGACACCGTCCTGTCGGTGTTTCAGATCACAGAGCGAAAGGTTCGGCATCCAAGCGCTTCAACTCGGCCCTCCACTGCGGTTCCCGGGACGCCACTCGTTCGTCCGACAGTTCCAACGAGGTGATCCGGTCGAGCTGGAAGCCTCGGACCGCTGACCGCAGCCGGCACCACGCCGCCAGATACCAGCCACTGGGTCCCCACAGGAGGCCCAACGGCTCGACGTCGCGCGTTGTTGCCGCGCCAGCCCGGTCGGTATAGGTGAGGTGCAGGACATGTCCGGAGACCACTGCCTCGACGATGATCTCGCTCAACTTGCCGCTCTGGCCGGGCGCGTGGTCCCCGACCCGGTACACCAGCCGCGCGAGCGCTTCCTCCCGCTGTCGCACGTCGGCGGGCAGCACTGCCAGCACCTTCTGACCGGCGCGGTGTGCGGCTGCCGCGAACGGCGTGGACGCCGCTGTGCGAAGCGCGACGCTGACGGCGAGGGCCTCAGTGGCGCTGAGTGTCACGGGCGGCAGCGTACGGTCCCGGTCCAGGCTGTATCCACCAGCCCGACCGGAGTCACTGCGGATCGGCAGGCCCGACTGCCTCAACGCTTCGAGATCCCGCTCTACGGTGCGCACGCTGACCTCGAACCGCCGTGCCAGCCACGGAGCACTGCGCGGCCGGGGCGCTACCGCTCGAAGCTCCTCGACCAGCGCATACAGGCGATCGGTGCGGTTCACTGCCCCAGCCTAACCGCCGCCATCGAGTCGAGCCGATCCCCGAGTCAGTGCAGTCAACTGACCTTCTCTGCACCAGCGGCCGCCTTGCTCTACTCGGTGGCCGCCGTCGCAGAGGGTTGAACCTCCAAGACGACGGCCGTTCCGGCGACGGATCGGTCCTCGTGCATCGTGATCACTTGTCCGGGCTCAAGGTGCTGCCACTGGGAGGGGTCGAGAGGAGCGAGCCGCACCGAGGATTGCCCACCGGGCTCCAGGAAGGGCATGAACTCCACCCAGAGTCGGGCGATGTTGAGGGCGGGTTCGCCGGTCGAGGTGCGATTTCCGATGTTCCACATCGGTCGCAGAACGCCGGTACCGTCGAAGGGGGCTCGCCGTCGAGCTTCGGAGGCTGGCCGCAGGGTGAGGTCGGCTCGGATGATGCCGTCGCGGGTCTCGTAGCAGCGCCAGTGGCACCAGGCCGCGCTCCTCTCCAGTCGCATCTGCTCGGCTGCGGTGGCCAGGGTCTCCCAGAAGCTGACTGGGAGCGAATGGACGTCGCCGAGTTCCTCCAGCAGCCCGAGGGCCACCTCCCACTCGTCTTCCCGGAGGTACTCCCAGACGTCCCGCACCGTGATGTCGTTCTCTGTGGCGATCTCCTCGGGGACAAGCAGGGTCGCGGCTTCGAGCAGCTTGGGGACGTCCATGCCCTGATTCTGGACCAAGGGCTCCTGACATCCTCAGCTTTCGCTGTCCTTGACGCCTCCTCGCAGGCCCCACTCATCCAAGCCGGAGTAGATCAACGCAGTGCGGCCCCGCGGAAAGGAGAGAGCCTCGGCCTCCCCTGAATAGATCGTCACAAGCGAGTCGGCTCCTCGCCACCAGGTGTCGGCCAGGCCCTTCACTTCGCGCACTGGCTCGTACCCGTCCAGCACGATGCCATCGACATCGTCGCCGGTGACCTTGAGGATCTGCTTTGCGCACACGGACACGTGGTGGGTCAGTGCGAGCGACTCCACCCAGCCTGCGACGGTGGCGTGGAGGGGCACCCACCGACCTGCGTGAATGCCGAACTCACCGGACGGCCCGATCATGAACGAGTACGGGACGGCGGTCCGCTGCATCCCGGCTTCGAACCACCAGCCATCGGAGATTGAGCCCTCGGGCGAGTCCGCTTCGAGGTACCTGGGTCCGCCGTCATACTGCGGCGAGGGTGGCAGTACCAGGCCACCCCACTGCTCTTCATAGGCCGCCATCCGGTCGATGACCGCCGCCGGGATGTCTCGCTCAAGCCACCACTGCCTGTGCTCCTCGATGGGCCGGATGTCGACCTTGACGCCGTGCGCGCGGACGAACGACCGGGCTCGTTGAGTCAGGCCATCAGGCACATCGTTGAAGAGGTTGAGATTCACCAGGCTGACGCTACCCAGTACCCGAGGGATCGCCGACCGCGGGCCGCTCTGCGCCCCCTGCGGCACGCGATCCAGCCGAGCTGAATCTCGGCTGGCCCGCCTGCCCTATTCCGCACGTCTAAATATCCGAACCCACCGACACTCCTGGAGCGCATCGGCTCCAAGGGCTTCGCGGAGCTGAAGGCGGCGGGGATGAACGGCATGTACTTGACCGATCAGGCCCTGCATAGACAGTGCTCCTTGTCTCCGTCCTCCTGATCACCCTTCTGTGAGCTGGGAGACCTGATGAGGGATCGTGGGCAGCCCGAGCGGGACCGGACCGCTTCGCTCGAAGCGTCGGGCTTGGTCTCGCTTGCTGCACAGGAAGGTGAGGGTGAGGTCGAGGCCGTCGATCTCGCCTCCCCAGTCCTCTGCGACGGCGCGTTCACGGCGGGCGAGGAGGTCCTCCTCCAGCTCGTCAAGGCGGGGCAGCATCTTCGGGTTGACGCTGAGCATTGGGCAACGGATGCAGGCGTGTTCGTGCTGGCAGGGGGTCCCGTAAGGACGTCCGCATCCCGGAGCGCTTGGCGCAGGCTTTCGCCGAGGCTGATCAGCGGCGGGACCTGGTCCGGCTGCCGGCGGACGAGTTGGTTGCTGGCCCAGGCCGAGTGGGTCGGGCGCCGCAGGGCCTGGATCTGTCCTGCCAGCGTGCGGTTGCCTGCCTTTCTGGCCGCGGCCGCGTGGTCGTTTCTGGCTGCGGTGAAGTCGGCCGGGTGCAGCCCGTACAGCTCGCCGGCGATGCTCTCCAGATCCACAGCTCACCCAGCGCCCCTCACTCGGATAGAGACGAGTTTGCATTCTTTGCCCGGGTAATTGCCTTACATGAGACTTGCTCCTCCGGTGGAGCCGATGCTGGCCCGAGCGGTGCCGCGTCTGCCGGGGCCCGCCGCCCTGCCGGGCGGCACGGTGCTGGAGCCGACGATATGGCCAGGGTTTAGGTCTGTCCGGTTTCCACCGCTGTGCGCGCGTTGGTGATACCTCCCCGGGATCGTCGTCCGCGCATGCTCAGCGAGCTGACGGACCCAGGAAGACAGCGAGGCAGTGAGCCGACAGACACTGGCTGTTGGCCACGCAGAGTTTGTTCCGCAGCATGCGCGTGGCTCGACCAGGCGCTGCAAAGTGCTAGAGCGGGCCGCCGATGTCGGCGGCCCGCTCTAGCACCTAGCCCTCAAGGGCTCACTACGACTGCAGCAACGTCAGGATGTAGTGCAGAAGCTCCCTCACCACCCCAGACACCACCCAGCCACTCACGGCGGTCCTGCATCGGCACTGAGCCACCTGGTGGTCCCGTTCGGTCGCGTCCTTCCTCATCGCACTCTCCAATAGTTCGAGTAGCGGCACCTGTTGGCCTCGAAGCCAGGGCATCGGTTCAGCGGAGGGTTCAGCGACTGTCGTACTTACCTGGTCCGACGTCTGTGCAGGTCAGCGAACAGACCATTAGTGTTCAGCGAAGGTTCAGACTGAACGGGGGGCCATGGAGGGTAGATCCGCAGCCGAGCGCCTCGTCTGGGCGATGACAAACCTCAGACAGCAGGCCGGCAACCCGTCGCTCGGAGAGATGGAGACCTGGGGCACACACCAGGACCCAGCCGTCAAAATGGGCAAAAGTAAGCTCAGCTCGTGGTTCAACGGTGTCTCTGTGCCTGACGAGGGTCGCCCGTTCACGATGCTCATCGAACTGCTTGAGGCAAGAGCGCAGCGCAAGTCAGGCGAGCAATCACGTGGCATTCATTGGTGGCGGGAGCTGCGAAACGCAGCGGACCGGGGAAAATCTACTGCCGCCGAGGAGAGCGCAGAGGCTCCTTCGATCGCCCTCTCCCGACAGAACGTTGGGCGAGAGCATTTGTCGGAGGGTGCCGAACAGGCCGAACGCCATGCCGAGCCGTCAGCGCTGCGCGACCTGCCAAGTCCTCTTCATGCATGGACAGCACAGAGGCTTGGTGTTCACCCGGCTTTTTCTGGCCATCCCAGTGACGAAGGCTCCGTTTTCGTCTTGCCGACGTATGTTCATCGCACGCATGACAGTCGATTGCACAGGCTGCTAGCCACGGCGGTGGACTCGGCGAGGCCACTTCTGATCTTGATAACGGGTGAGTCGTGCACCGGCAAAACCCGGACAGCTTACGAGGCCATCCACGCAACGATCCCTCGCGAATTCGACCTGTTATGCCCAGTGGACGCTCACAGTCTGCTCTCGGCGCTCTCTGCTGGCCTCGTTTCCTCGCGCACGGTGCTGTGGCTTGACGAGGCGTGGGACTACTTGGCTGGCGACGTCGGTGAAACGGCAGCAGCTGCCCTGCTGCGCCGTCTCGATGGCGATGGTCCTCTCGTTGTAATCGCCACCTTGTGGCCTGAACAGGAGGAGGAGCTCACCGCATCGGCCCGCCAGCAAGGAAGGGATACCCACCGGCTAGCTCGAAAGTTGCTGAGCCAAGCACACCACGTCTATGTTCCCCGCTCATTTACTGACGGACTCGAGGATGCTTGTGATGCGGCCGCACAGGACCAGGCTCTGACTGCCGCACTAGATACAGGCACTTGCGAACTGACCCAAGTCCTGGCCGCAGGACCTGAGCTCGTCAAACACTACGAACACGCAGTCGGCGAGCACGGCCCCTATGGAAAAGCGGTAATCAGCGCGGCCTTGGACGCCGATCGCCTGAATGTTACTCAACCGCTACCCCTCGGTTTCCTCGAAGCCGCCGCCTCTGGGTATCTCACCGATGCTGAACGCGCTGCCGCCGGTCCAGATTGGTTCGCCGCCGCCCTCGTTTACGCTCGAATCCGAATCAAGCAAACAATTGAATGCCTGCAGTACGCGCCATCTCCCACGGGTATGGGGCCCTTACCAGGGATGGTTTTGGTTAATGATTACCTCCGACAGCACGGACGAAGGGTCCGCCGCACCTTCTTTCCTGCCGCACCATTCTGGGATGCCACCGAACACCTCACCACTCCAGCCGATCTGCATGCCCTTGGTGAATCCGCATACTGCCGCGGGCGGTTACGACGTGCCGCTCAACTGTTCTGCGCCGCCGCCGACGCTGGACACACTGAGGGCCTCCTAAGCCTGGCGGAATTGCGCCGGGACATCAGTTTCGGGAGAGACGAAGAAGTTCAAGTGCTGTGTCAAGCGGCAGCAGAGGCAGGCAGCGCCGAGGCATTGGTGAGGCTCGCGACCATGCAAGAAGGCGCTGAGAATTCGACGGAAGCGGAACGACTGTATCAGGAGGCTGCTGTTGCTGGCCACGGCAAGGCCCTGGAAGCACTCGCTCGGATACGAGGGAATGCCGGGGACTGGGAGACGGCTGAACGTCTTGCCCGCCAGGCTGCAGCAGCTGGTGAAGTGCATGCCTTGGTAAGTCTTGCGAAGGCACGCAAAGATGCTGGAGATCAAGAGGAAAGCGGACGACTATACCTCGCAGCCATCAAGTCCGGGGCTGGCTATGCTGTACCGGAATTGGCGAGCCTGCGCGGCAGCTGGAACCAACTGGAGCCTTTGTGGCAGGAAGCAGCCGCCGCAGGCGACAGCCTTTCTTTGTCTCAACTGGCGCAACTGAAAGAGCGGCAGGGGGAATTTGATGAAGCCGAGCGGCTGTACCGCACCGCAGCCGCTACGGGTTACGGTTTCGCCCTGGCAAATTTGGCGCGCATTCGAGAACAGGCTGGGGATTCTCGGGTAGCAGAACAACTCGCTTGCCAGGCGGCCGAGGTAAGCGGCTCTGCCGACGTGCTGTGGAGTTTGATGCTGAAGCGAAGGAAGTCTGGCGACAGTGAGAAAGCTGAGGAGCTACTTCGCATTGCCGTTGCATCTGGTGACAGCAAACCTCTGAGGTTGCTGGCTGAGCAGTGCCTAGGCGCGGGTGATCGGAAAAGGGCCGAAAGGTTCGCGTGTCAGGCCCTTGACGGTGGGAACCCCTTCCACGATCCCATACCAGAACTTGCTCTGCTGGCACGGGTACACGGGGAGGATGGGCTGAGTTATCGCCGCCACGGAGTTGAAGATGACGGAACGATGGCCATGCCTTGGCAGTGGCCAAAGCCGCGAACCACTCCGTAAAGGACTCACAACACAAGCTTTTGAATCGTGCATGCCGACGCATGGCGCTGAACCATTTCTCGGATAGCTCAGCAGTACATAATCGAAGTACGACGGGTTCAGGCTGCTGGTGTTCGCCGGTGCCGATGGCGAAGTGCCGCACACGCGTACTCCCGGACGGGGACCACACAGTCACATAGGAGATGGCCATCGATCGGCGGCCCACTCGGGCCAACCCGGCCAATCATGAGGAGGACTGCCAATCTCATCCCCATCGAGTTCCGCGGCGTCCGGCTCCTCGAACAGCGTCCTCCAGCGCAAGAGGTCCGCCTCACTCATCGGGAAGGTCTGATCCGGAGTGATCGACTGACGACGGGCGATCCTGGCGCGCTGGGTCTCAAGGTCCACCGGCACATACGCAAGGCGGCAGGACGCCCCCACCGACTCCGCCAACCAGCGGATCGCTGACCTCTCGTCACGAGACCAGCATCCGAAATCCAGGACCACGTTCGTTCCAAGCCTCAATGCCTCCAGAGCAAGCGAGAGCAGCCGTCCTTCCAGGACATCGCGCTTCCCGTCCGCCTCCGGCTCACCGAACAGCGGAATCATCCACTCATCAGGCGTCAGCCGCAGCGCGTTGTGCTCCTTGGCCAGCTGACGAGCCCTTGTGGTCTTCCCGGCCCCCGGCAGGCCGACTGTCAGAAACAACGTGGTCACACCCGAATCGTTCATGGAAACCACGTGGAGGACAACTGCTTTCCTGGCCAAGATCGCCGGGACCGACCCGTGGCGCCCGGCAGCGGGTGACGGTGCGGCATTCCCGCTCTCCGGCCCGGCCGGTTCTCCTGGCGCGATCTCCGCATTGAAATGTGCCCGGGGAAGACTGCCGGGCTGACGGCCGCGGACGAGATCGCTCTGGAAGAGTTCGGCCTCGGTGCCTCGATCGACGACTGCGGCCACGTCCAGGGCAGCGCCGACCTCGACGGCGAACACTGTTCCTACCTACGCCTCTTCCGATCACCACCGCGGGCCGACAAGCCGTCGCCACCTGAGCCACCCGGACCGCCCAGCTCTGCAATTCGCTCCACGGCATCCCGGCTCCAGCCTGGTGACCAATGCGATCCTGGACGGTGCTGCCCGGAGCGTGTCCGACCTCGAAGCCGGCCCGCCGGGCAGCACCAGCTGTCTGCTCAGGCTGAATCTGCCGGGGGAGTCAGGGGAGCCATTGGCCGCCGGCGAGGTTGCGGCACCCGGCCGTTCTCTCGCTCGCCGGGGTCTGGCCGCGGCCCGGGCTGCGTTCTCCAGTGCCGTGGGGCGGGTCAGCTGGCCCAGGCGCGCAGCTGGGCGGCTACCTCGCGCAGAGTGAGGGTGCTGTTTCGAAGGCCTGTAACCAGTTTGCTCATGCCTCCGGCCGGCGGTTTGACACCCGCCCGATCTGGTCATCGAGCACCCAGCCGCCCAACTCCCAGGCCACTTCCAGGTCGAGGACAAGCACCGAAAAGAGCTGCTGCGCTGCTTCAACGACACGGCGTTGCCTCTGGAGGTCCGTGTCGCGGCTGCTCTCGTCCGCCTCTACGCCCTCCCCCTGACCCGCATCGTCGAACTCACCGACCACCACATTCGCCACGACCAGGGCATACCTACCTGACGGTCAACCACCACCCCTTCGTGCTCCCGCCGAAGCTCGCCCGCCTCATCGACGATCAGCTCCAGCACGGCCCCCGGCACAGCAACACGGCCGGGCGCAGATACCTCTTGCCCGGTCACAGCCCTGGACGCCCGCGCAACCCCCTCGGCCTCGCCGACACCCTGAGACACCACGGTCTGCCCGCCCGCGCAGCACGGAACACCGCCATGATGGACGCCCTGGTAGACCTGCCGCCCATGGTCATCGCCGACCTGCTCGGCATCCATCCCAAGCCAGCCGAACGCTGGGCCACCCTCGCTAGCGGGAACTGGTCCGAATACTTGGCAGTGCGACGGGCCGCACCGCAGGGCTAGGCAGCCCTAGGGAACCTGGGAGCTTCCAGCGAAAAAACAACGCTAGGAAGTTGATCTAGGTGTTGGCGGGCTGCCGCTCGCGACAGGCAGCGCTCCGGAGCGCATCTCAACGACGACCCCGAACAATACGTGTGTGTTGACCTGGTCGGATCTGAAGCTTCCCTGCACCCTCACGCGATTCGGCAACGGTTCCTGGTCGAGACGGCGTGCTTGATCGCCGTTCCATAGGGTCGGACGCTGAGTCAGCACAACCTAACCCCGAGCGATACCGGCAGATGCGCGACGAACACAGCGCGCGTGAGCACCGCTTGGGGCAGTTCAGTGCCAAGCAGGTCCCGGTCAGGCTGCCGGGGCGGTCAGGACGGCCTTGGCCGCCAGCCGGAGATTCCTGATCATCGGATTCGGGTCGCCCTTGCGGCTGACCAGGACGACCTGGCTCGGGGGAGCGCCCTCGACCGGGACGGTGACGAGGTTGGGACGCAGTGAGCTACGCCGATCGCCGACCGGTAGCACGGCGATCGCCCTGCCGCTCGCGACGAGTTCGAGCTTGTCCTCGTAGCTCTCGATCGGCGGCACGCTGGCCCCGAGGATCCGGTAGGAAGTCCAGTCCGCGGTCTCGAACGCGCACGGCGCCGCCTCCTCGCCGGCCAGTTCTTCCGCGGTCACCGACGCGCGGTCGGCCAAGGGATGGCCGCGCGGGACCACGAGCATCCGGGGCTCCTCGTACAGCGGCGTGGTGAACACGTCGTCGGCGGCGAGCGGCAGCGGGGCCGGCGCGATCAGGGCGTCGACGCGCTTGTCGGACAACGCCCCGACGTCGCGGCAGCTCAGGTACCGGGTGGCGATCTCGGCGTCCGGGTAACGGCGGCGCAGTTCCCGTACGGCGGCAGTGATCACCAGGTCTTCAACGTAGCCGATGGCGATTCGTTCGGTCTCGGCTTGTTCACGCACGGCCAGCTCGGCCTGGCGGGCGGCCTGCAGCAGGGCTTGGGCACGGGGGAGGAACCTCTGGCCGGCCGGAGTGAGCCGGGTGCCCTGGGGTACGCGGTCCAGCAGTCGTGCGCCGAGATACTTCTCGAGCCGTTGGATCTGGCGGCTCAGCGCCGGCTGGGCCACGTGCAAGTCGGCGGCGGCCCGGCCGAAGTGCTGGTGCGCCGCCACCACGGTGAAGTAGCGCACCAGCCGCAGTTCCAGGTCCTGTCCGAGATCGTTCACCCTTCCAGCGTAGGCGTCATGCCGTTTCGGAATGATTAGGTTGCCGAACCGGTCTTGGACGGCCATGCCGTCCTGGGCCTTGACTGAAGGAGCAACGTTTCCCCAAGAAAGCGACAGGCGCGATGAAGGCGATCCAGTTCCACGAAGCCGGCGGGCCGGAAGTTTTGCAGTACGACGAGGTGCCGGTTCCCGAGATCGGCCCGGGCGAGGTGCTCGTCCGGGTGCACGCGGCGGGCATCAATCCGCCGGACTGGTACCTGCGTGAGGGGATGAAGGTCATGCCGGCCGAGGTGAGGCCGGCGCTGGAGTTCCCCCTGATCCCCGGAACGGACATGTCGGGCGTGGTCCAGGCGGTCGCTCCGGACGTGCTGGGGTTCGCCGTCGGTGACGAGGTCTTCGGCATGCTGCGGTTCCCCGGATTCGACGGCCGGACATACGCCGAGTACGTGGCCGCGCCGGCTTCGGACCTGGCTCACAAGCCGGCCGGTATCGACCACGTGCAGGCGGCTGGGGCGCCGATGGCCGTGCTTACGGCCTGGCAGTACCTGGTTGATCTCGGCCACGACGTGCCGTCTCCTTTCACCGGCCAGGTGCACCAGCCGGTGCCGATCACGCCAGGGATGACCGTGCTGGTCAACGGGGCCGCCGGTGGAGTGGGCCACTTCGCGGTGCAGCTGGCGAAATGGAAGGGGGCACACGTAATCGCGGTGGCCTCGGGCCGGCACGAGCAGTTCCTGCGCAAGCTCGGCGCCGATGAGTTCATCGACTACACCAGGACGCAGGCCGCGGACGTGGTCAGCGGTGTCGACCTGGTGATCGACACCGTCGGTGGCCCGGACAGCTCACGCTTCCTGACCGTGCTCAAGCGCGGCGGCACCATGCTTCCGGTGTTCTTCGCCCAGTACGACCCGGAAGAGACGGCGAGTCTGGGCATCACAGTCTCGAACATTCAGGTGCGTTCCAACGGCCCCCAGCTCGCCGAGATCGGGCGCCTGCTCGACGAGGGCAAGCTCCAGGTCGGGGTGGACAGCACCTACCCGCTGCCCGAGGCGGGCAGCGCACACACGCGAGCCGCGCAGGGCCACCTCCAAGGCAAGATCGTGCTGACGGTGGTCTCGTGATCGCCGAACTCCAGCAGGCGGTGGCGAACTACGCCCACGCCCTGGACGAGCTGAATGTGCCCGAGCTGGAAGCGGTCCTGACCGAAGACACCACCTGGACCTTCACGATGCCCGGACAGGGAGTGCTCGGCCCGGTCGCCGGACGCGCGGCGGTTCTCGACTCTATCCGTGACGGGTACACGGCCCAGACCGGAAGGGTGCGGCACCACCTGGGCAATGTCGTGGTCACGACGACGGACGCCGCCACCGCTGAGGTGCGGGCCTATCTGGTGCAGACGAGGAACACCGGCGAGAGCATCCAGATGATCTCGACCTGGGTCTACACGTTCGGCCTGTGCCGGTCCGACGGTGGGTGGCGGATCGCCGAGCTCACCCTGACGCTGGACAACGCCTTTTAGGGCGCGGCTAGGTGTATTGACCTGCAGCGGCGCGGTCGCTCGGCACGTCGCCGAACGCGGCGGCGATCTGCTTCAACGTCAGCAGCCAGGAGACCGTCAAGACGTTCGTGTCCTGCATTCTCGGCAAACTCGGGATTCGCGACCGCGTTCAGGTTGGTCGTGTATGCCTACCGCCGGGGTCTGGTGATCTGATGCGGGTCAATGCGGGTCCGCACAGCGGCCGGCCGTGCGGCATCAAGGTGGTCGCGTGGACGTATGGGTGAAGCGGCCGGACGGCGCCGACTACGACGCTCGGCACATGGCCAGCGCGGTTCGCGCCAGCCCGCGCAGCCAGGCGTGGGCGTGGTCGGTGTCGTAGCGCTGATGCCACGACAGGTATATCGGTGCCGACGGCAGTTCGAGCGGGAGGGGGAGTACGACCAGGCCGAGGTCGGCGACCGCTGACCGCGTGGTGGCTTCGGGGACGCTGATCAGGAGATCGGAGCCGCGCGCGAACTCCAGCGCGGCCGCTTCCGTGGGCGCGGTCGCCACCACGCGGCGGGTGAGGCCGAGCCGCGCGAGGGCGTCGTCGAGGGCATTGCTGAGGTTTCCACGTCGCGAGACGGTCACGTGCTCAGCGGCGGCGTACCGCTTTGCGGTGACGGTCCTGACGCGGGTGAGGGGGTGCCCCTGCCTCACGACGATGACGAGGCGGGTCTCGCCTACGTTCTCGGCACGGGTGTCCGGTGCGCTCGGGCGGTTGGCGTTCGCCTCCAGGTCGACTTCGCCGCGCCGCAACTCGGGGGTGTCGCTGCTCGATTCCGGGACGAAGCGCAATCGCACGCCCGGCGCCTGTCCGCGCACGGCCGCGAGCAGTGCGGGGCCGCTCAAGGCGACCAGGGAATCGTGCCAGCGGAGTGTGAAAGTGCGCTCCAACGTTGCCAGATCGAGTTCACGGCTCGGTGCCAGCACCCCCTGGACCTGGTGCAGCAGCTCGTGCACCTGTTCCCGGACGGCGATCGCATACGGCGTCGGGGTCATCGTGCGGCCGGTGCGCACCAGGATCTGATCCCCGGTCGTGCGCCGGATTCGGCCCAGACTCCGGCTCATCGCGGGGGCGGTGACGCGCAGGCGCGCGGCAGCCCCGGCCACACTTCCCTCCTCCAGCAGCGCGTCGAGCGCGGTGAGCAGGTTCAAATCCAATTGCATGTGAGTAATCCTAGCCGTGCTTGACATGCATTTGATGTTAATTAAAGGGCTGTATACCTTCGAGACGAGGGCGCAAGACGGAACGCACAGCTTGGCCCGACCGGCCTCATCACCCCTCCTCACACGGGAGTACCACCATGTCCGAAACGCCTCAGACCACTGACGTCGCCGCCTCCGACGCCGACCTGCTCGGCCAGACCGCGATCGCCGTGCGCGCGGCCGGTTCGGCGCTGCGCGAGCGCTTCGGCGAGGTGGTCCGCTACCAGACCCGCGAAGAGCTGATGCGCGCGCTCGCCGCCAACGACGACACGGCCCTCGACATCCTGCGCCCCCGCCTCACGCGCCTGCGCCCGGACGCCGGCTGGGTGGAGGACGAACTGGACGGCGGGGCGCTGCCGCCCGGCGAATGGTGGGTCGTGGATCCGGCCGAAGGCAACGTCAACCACCTGCACGCCCTGCCGGATTGGGCGGTGACCGCCACCCTCGTGCGTGAGAACCAGCCGGTGCTCACCGCGGTCCACCTGCCGTTGACCGGCGAGACCTACACCGCGCTCACCGGCGCGGGCGCCCACCTCGACGGCCGGCCGCTGCGCGTCTCCCAGACCGCGGACCTCGGCCTGAGCATCGTGGCCACCAGCCAGGCCCGGCCGGACGAGGACGAGAAGGTCGTGCGGCGCGTCGGCTCCTCGATCACCGCGATGCTTTTCGACGCGCTCGTCGTCCGCACCGCCGTGCCCGCGACCCTGCACCTGCTGAACGTGGCCGCCGGCCGGATCGACGCCTTCTGGCAGTTCGCCGGCGCCCGCGCGGACCTGCTGCCCGGGGCGCTGCTCGTCACCGAGGCCGGCGGACAGATCTCCGACGCCGAGGGCCGCCCCTGGACCCCGCAGAGCGAGAGCTTCCTGGCCGCCGCGCCCGGCGTCCACGCCGAGGCCGTCGCCACGCTCTCACGCTGACCGCGCACCACAACCTGCACGCACGGAAGGACCAGATCATCATGACCACGATCGCAGTTCTCGGAAACGGCCGCGTCGGCGGCAACCTGGCCACAGCCCTCACGCGGACAGGACATGAGGTGACCGTGGCAGACCGCGCGCCGGGCGCCGCCGCCGACGCTGCCCGGACAGCCCAGATCGTCATCAACGCCACCCCGGGCGCCGGCTCGCTGGACCGGCTCGTCGCCCTGCGCGAGGAACTGCGCGACAAGATCCTCGTCGACGTCTCCAACGCCACCGTCGACGGACCGGACGGACTGCCCGCCGACCTGATCTACCCCGGCTCAAGCCTCGCCGAACAACTCCAGGAAGCGCTCCCCGAAACGCGCGTCGTCAAGACACTCAACACCATGCTCTTCCCGGTGATGACCGCACCAGCCACTCTCACCCAGGCGCCCGACGCCTTCCTCTCCGGCGAGGACCCGCAGGCCAAGCAGACCGTCCGTGAACTGCTCATCAACCTCGGCTGGCGCAAGGAGTGGATCACTGATCTCGGCGGGATCCAGACCGCCCGCGCCACGGAGGCCGCGATACTGTTCGTACCGCATGCGATTCGGTCCAGCGGATTCGCGCCCTTCGCGATCTCGATCGCCCGCTGATCCGGACACAGTGCACCGCCGGGGCACGGCATGGCGCAGACGAAGTTCGACAAGCAGGTGGAAGAGACCGCCGAATCCCTCGCGTTCGGTATCGGCCGGTTCCTGGCCGGGCGCCCCATGGACGGGGTGAAGCGGACCGACGTGACGTTCTGGCCTCGGGTACCCGGGTCTTGGCGAAGGTCGAAGGTCGAAGGCCGCGTGGGGCGTTCCTCCTACCGGGCCGGATGGCAGCGCCTGGCCTTCCGGATCACCTGGCTCGCAGCGGCGGGGGAGGGCGCCTACCTGGTCGGCAGGCACCCGGACACCAGCTGGCAGATGGCCCAGGATCAGTGGGAGAACCGGGACCGGGCCCTCGCCGCGCTGGAGACCGGCGGCATCGGTGCGGCCTCCGCGTTGACCGTCGGCGGTGTCACGTACGGGCTGCTGACCCGCAAGCGCCGGGAGCTGATGAGTGAGTGGGTCTTCCCGCTGCATGAGGCGCTCACGCTGCCGCTCAGGCTGCCGGAGCAGACCGACCCGCGCCGCTACCTCCACATCCCGAAGAACTCTCCGACGACTCCGCGGAGATACGCGTCGACGTGCCGGGGCGCCTGGACTTCTCCAAGGACCTGATCGCCGACCTCATCACGCAGAAGCTCGCACTGGAGGGCGTGACGTTCTCCTGGCACGTGGCCGGCCGCGAGACATACGTGATGGTGAAGAAGACCCGCAAGCCCCCGGCGAAGGCCCTGCTGAAGGACCCTAAGATCCGGGAGATGATGGCCAAGGCCAAGGAGTCCGCACCCGTCATCGGCGTCGGATCCGGCGGCAAGGCGGTCTCCGTCGACCTGGACGCCGACTCCCCGCACGTCCTGATCTCCGCAGGCACCGGCGGCGGCAAGTCGACCATCCTGCGTACCATCACCTGCCAGTCTGGCGTCACGTTCTTGATCTTGCCCGGGCAGAGGGCGCTTCTGGGAATCGTGCTGCGTCGGGGGTTCGGCGCGCGCGGAGGCCGACGTCGGAGTGCGGAGTTCGCCGAGGAACCTCCAGTTGGCGCTGCCGAATCGTCAGGGCCGGATGGGGAGGTTGGCCTCCCATCCGTCGAGGAGTCGTTCGAGTCCCAGTTGGAAACCGCGCTCGGCGCTGTCGGCCGCGTGGGGAAGTTCGGCATCACGAATGACCCGGGCGAGGAGTGGATGGCGCCCGGCCCTGACGACTTTGTCGAGGTAGGGCGCGTGGGCGTCCATCCATTCCTGGATGCCGATTCCGGAGCGTCGGACGGCTTCCTGCTGGGCGAGCTCGCCGATGGCGTAGCCGCGGACGAAGGCATGCAGCGTATCGACGACGGTGATCATGACGTCGATGTCGAAGCCGAGGGGATCGAGGGCGGCGAGTGCGTGTTCGGTGGCATCGAGGGAGTTCGGTCCAAGTGATGGGCGCCCTGCCGCGAGGGAGGTCATCCAGGGATGCCGGTGGATGGTGGCCCGGGAGCGATAGGCCAGTGTCCGCAAGTCGCCGCGCCAGTCGCCGGTGGGGGCAGGCGGGCCGCCGTCTTCGGCCGCTACGGCGTCGAGCATGAGATCGAGCAGGTCGTCTTTGGATGCCAGGTAGCGGTAGAGCGAGGCTGTGCCCGTTCCCAGTTCCTTGGCGACGCGCCGCATGGACAGTGCCTCGATGCCCTCGGCGTCGGCGATCGCGATGGCGGCGGCGGTGATCTCCGCCCGGGTGCGTGAGGGTGCGGGGCCTTTCGCGGCCCGCTGCGGCCGGTTCCAGATCACCGTGTGAGCGTCGTCCATCGGTTTTCCTCCTCACTACTGCGCTCGCTGTTCGCAGTAGTGCTATTCGTGGCACCATTACTGCGAACACTGTACCCGAGTAGAGCGTGTCCAGCTGAAAGGGAAACCACCATGACCACTCCCGTCACGATCATCGGCGCCGGGCTCGGCGGCCTGACCCTCGCCCGGGTCCTGCACCTGCACGGCATCCCCGCGACCATCTACGAAGCCGAGACATCGGCGGACGCCCGCACGCAGGGCGGTCAGCTCGACATCCACGAGTACAACGGGCAGCTCGCCCTCGAAGCGGCCGGACTCACCGACGAGTTCCGCGCGATCATCCACGAAGGCGGCGAGGCCGTGCGCGTGCTCGACCAGCACGGCGCGGTCCTGCTTGACCAGCCCGACGACGGCACGGGCGGGCGCCCCGAGGTGCTCCGTGGAGACCTGCGTCGGATCCTGATCAATTCGCTGCCCGGCGAGATGATCCAGTGGGGACACAAGATCACCAGTGTCCGCCCCCTCGGAGACGGAAGGCACGAGCTGACGTTCGCCGACGGGCCGACCGTGACGACCGGCCTCCTCGTCGGCGCGGACGGCGCCTGGTCGAGGGTCCGGCCGCTGCTCTCCGACGCGAAGCCCGAGTACGTCGGCACGTCGTTCATCGAGACCTACCTGTACGACGCCGACCAACGCCACCCCGCAGCGGCCAAGGCCGTCGGCGACGGTTCCCTGTTCGCCGTCACGACTGGCAAGGGGATCCTCGGCCATCGAGAGGCCGACGCCGTTCTGCACGCTTACGTCGCGCTCAATAAACCGCAGGAATGGATCGCCGCCATCCTCGCCAGTCCCGAAACGGCGGCGGCCCAGGTCGCGGCAGAATTCACCGGATGGGCGCCTGAACTCACCGCACTCATCACTGACGGGGAAACCGCCCTCGCCCCGCGCCCGATCAGCGCCCTGCCGATCGGCCACCGCTGGGACCGCGTTCCCGGAGTGACGCTGCTGGGCGACGCCGCCCACCTCATGTCACCGTTCGCCGGGGAGGGCGCCAACCTCGCCATGCTCGACGGCGCCGAACTCGGCAAAGCCATCGCCGCACATCCCGACGACATCGAAGCCGCGCTTGCAGAGTACGAGGAGGCTCTCTTCGCCCGCAGTGCCCAGTTCGCCGCCGAATCCGACAAGAATCACCAGCTCATCTTCGGCGGCAACGCCCCCGCCGGCCTGCTCGACCTGCTCACCGGCCAGGAACCGACCGAGTGAGCGAGACGCCATGAAAGAGCAGCGCTGTGGTCAGCATCCACAAGCCGAAGGTACTCAGCTCCCTCCACCGCCAGCTTTTGGGCGACGACGGCGGCTTCGGGCACCTGACTCGGCATGCGGGGCCAGTGCGCGCGGTCCCGCGCATCGACTCCGACGAGCCACGACCTCAAGGCGGCGCAGCCGCGGGTAAATGGTGTCTGCTCCGCGCACGCCCGAACGGCTGCTGGATTGGCGATCCTCCGCACACTGGTCCTTCGAGCCCCAGCCCTGCAGGCACTGCGGCAGGCCGACGAACCTCCTCGACGACCAGGGCGACCCCTTCCACAAGGTCTGCGCTGAAGCGATCTGCGGGCAATGAACCCACCGCGTATGCCCTGTAAGTGGAGGCGCTCGGCTCGTTCACCGGCGAGTTGAAGGAGCCCGCTGCCTCGCTCCGCGCTGCCCGCCTCCTTGCCCCGCCCCCGAGCTCTGGGCGTGCCCGACGGTCTCGAGGAAGGACGTGGCGTCCCGTTGCAACTCGCCCGGCAGGTCGGTCAGTCGGGACACGACTGTCCCGAGCTCGCGGGCGAGGTCGGGAAAAATCGACCAGGAGCCGGGGTCCCTGGTCGTCACTGCGGACAGCAGGTCGCCTTCGTAGAACTTGCCTTCCGCCTTCGGGTTGTCGAGCAGTGCCTCAACGGCGAGCGGCAGGAGGAACGACAGCCCCACGTTCTGCACGATCAGTGTCCGCAAGGTCTTCGATGGTCAGCGTGCCGATCGGCTTGCGGCGCAGAGCGTGCACCCTCTCCACGAGACTGGTCGTGGGGCCTGGGGCGGGCCAGAGGGAGTCCTCAAGGTCCTCGAGCGTGCGGTCGCGGTGCAGGAGTCGGTTCACCCGGGTGATTGTCGCACCGCCACGATCGCGCACGGCAGCGCCGACGTCTGGGGCCGTGCGGTCGGCCCAGCCCCAGAACCCGACGGCGACGTAGTCGGGGTCACCAATGTGCCGGGGGTGGTCCATGTCCCGACGGAGCGTGGGCTCGAGTTCTTCGGCGACGGTGGCGACGGTGGAGCGTTCGGTGACGACAGCGCGGGCGTGGACCGGGTCGTGGGCCGGCGCCTGGTGGATGGTGTGCTGGTCGTAGGGGGCGCGGTAGGGCAGGTGGATGCGGGTGGAAGTCGCCGTGCTTGTCGAGGGCCGTCACCGTCACGCCGGCCCGGGCCAGCGCCAGGCCGAGGGCCATACCGGCGGGCCGCCGCCCACCACGCAGCACGATCGCGTCGCCTCTCCTGCGGTGAAATCCCGGGATCTACACACTGGTATATATAGCATCAAACTTGGCAAGTCCGACGTACATGATCGCAACCTACTTCCGGGGCATGAGACGTACTACGGGAGGCATGATGAGCCAGCAGCCGGTCCTTCTGCCCTACGCCGACCCTGGCTTCGTGGCGGACCCCTTCCCGCTCTACCGGCAGCTGCGCGAGGATGGCCCCGTGCGGCGTGCCGTTATCGCCGGGGGCCTGGAAGCCTGGCTGGTCACGCGGTACGAGGACGGCCTCGCAGCTCTGTCCGACCCGAGGCTGAGCAGCGACATCCGCGACGCGTCCGATCCCCGGCTCATGCGGCAGCTGCCCGCGCCGGAACGCGAGTCCTTGCTGTGCAACATGCTCCGCTCCGACCCGCCCGACCACACTCGCCTGCGCCGCCTGGTCTCGAAGGCGTTCACCGCGCGGAGGGTCGCCGAGCTACGGCCCCGCGTCGAGGCGATCACCGACCGACTGCTCGACGCCGTCGTGCCGGCCGGCCGCGCCGACCTCGTCGAGGACTTCGCGCTGCCTCTTCCGGTCACCGTCATCAGCGAACTGCTCGGAGTACCCGTGACGGACCGTCACGACTTCGAGCGGTGGACCGACGACATGATCCTGCGCCGAGCGGAGCTGCCGGACCCGGCCGTGGTGGACGCGGCGTGGCAGCACATGCGCTCGTACCTGATCAAGCTGCTCGATGCCAAACGAGCCCGGCCAGAGGACGACCTGCTCAGCGCGTTGATCATCGCCCGGGACGAGGAGCAGCGGCTGGACGAGGACGAGCTGATCGCCATGTCCTTCCTGCTGCTGGCAGCCGGATACGTCACCACCGTCAACCTGATCGGCGGCGGCATCGCCGCGCTGCTCGCACACCCCGACCAGCTGCAGATGCTGCGGGACGATCCGGCGCTGCTGCCGGACGCGATCGAGGAGTTCCTCCGCTACGACGGACCGGTCAACCCCGGCATCGCCCGGTTCGCGCGCGAGGACGTCTCCATCGCGGGCGTGACCATTCCACGCGGCGCGACCGTGCTGATCGCCTCCGCCATCGCCGACCGCGATCCGGCGAAGTTCCCCGACCCCGACCGCCTGGACATCACCCGGCGAGACAAGGCCCACCTCGCATTCGGGCACGGCATCCACTACTGCCTCGGGGCGCCGCTGGCCCGGTTGGAGGGTCAGATCGCCATCGGCACCGCCCTGCGCCGCCTTCCTGGCCTTGCTCTGGCCGTGGCACCCGGCGAGCTGCGCTGGCGGCCTGGCGGTCTGCGCGGCCCCGAGCGTCTTCCCGTCACCTTCATCCCAGACAGCCCGCTCCGAGCCGCTCCGGCTTGATCCGGACGACAACAGCCGTCGACAATTGCCGTCGACGAAGTCCTGTTTCGCGAGACCGGTGAACGGACCCGTCCTCCCTACGGTCGGCGGGGCAGCAGCGCGGCCGCGAGCAGAGGTATCGCGGCCAGAAGGGCCCAGGTCACGGCGGGTGGCGGGCCGGTATCGAGCAGGGAGGCACAGACCCGCCGGCACCGGTCGCCGCTCTGTCGGCCAGGAGGATCAGGCCGGAGACCGAGGACCCCGCGCGCCCTGTACGGCCCGATCTTCAACGACTCGATCGGTGGCATCACGGCCTGGCGGTACGTCTCCTTCGGCACGCTGAAGGTCGGCATCATGGGCCTGATCATCGTGGTGCGGCACACCCGCGACGAGGAGGAGAGGGGGCGTCGGAGCTGTTGTCCTCGGCCATGGTGGCGCGGCGCAGCGCCACCCACGGCCGCACTGCTCGCGGATGTCTCTCGCGGAACTGGTGGAGTCAAGCACTTTCTGGGCGTGGAACGGGCTCAGCTGCGAGTGCGCACGGGCTGGTCGGGACAGTGAATCTTGTTCATGCTCCCGTGTGGCGCTGTCCGGGCCCTTCGCCCGTGGCACGAGCCACGCACGTGCGGTCTCCGGAGAGCCGGAAGGCCCATGCTCCCTCAACAGAGCACGAGCCTTCGCCATGTACGACCGGTGCAGGCGTCAGCCCAGCTCTCCTCGCTCGACGCAGAACTCGTTACCCTCCGGATCGGCCATGACGACCCAGCCCCTGCCGTCCGGCAGGGTGTGGTCCGCGAGCTGCCGGGCACCCAGCTCCAGGGCCCGCTCGACCTCCTGGGCCCGGTTGCGACCCGTAGGCTTCAGGTCGAAGTGGACGCGGTTCTTGGCTGTCTTGCCCTCCTCCACCCGTACGAACAGCAGACCTGGACCACCTTCCGGGTCTTCGATCAGCGCCTCCGGATCACCCGGTTTGTCCTCGTCGGACACGGGGCGCCCGAGCAACGCGCTCCAGAACTGGGCGAGTTCGTACGGCTCGCCGGTGCAGTCGAAGGTGATGTGGCGGATGGTGGGGTTCAACGGCCTTCTCCCTGAGGTCTGTTCACGTCGTCGCTCCGCAGGATGTCGGACCCGCAAGCCACTGTCGAACGATTACCGGTCGCTGCCTCACACCACGTGCGGTTGTTTCCTCCGTGAAGTGGGACGCCGGGATGTCCTGGCCCTGGAAGCGGGACGGAAGCCGTCGAACGGCCCCAAATGGCGTCGGGTGATCTTCCGCCTCCACGACGCCCAGCAGATGGCGATACAGCGGACGAGGCTGGACGGTGCAACGCGTTCGCCGCGGGTAGTACGGCTCGGCTGGTTTCCGAAGCCCAGAGCCGGATGCGATCCTCTCCAGTAGCTTGCATGAATCATGAAGGATGATGCACTCCATAGTCTTGACGGACTCCAGAAAAGCCGTACCGTCGAAAGGGAGATTGCAACCGTCCCCCGAAGGCGCGCCCTCATGGACCGCACAGCCCCCCGAGCACCTCGTCCGCGCGGAAGGATCGCCGATACGGCTTCCCCCGGCCCTCAGTGCTCCACTCTCCCTGCACCCCCCGCTGCCGTCGACGTGCCCCTGGCCGCGAACTGCGTGGAATCATTCGTGGCCGGGCCCTGGCCGCTGCCGTGGTCACCCACCGCGTGCGGTGTGGCGAGGGCCGCGATACGTAATGTTTTGCCCCGATGGGGTGTCGGCGAGCTCGTCCCGACCGCCGAGCTGCTGGCGAGCGAGCTGGTGTGCAACGCGCTGCGTCACGCGGTCGGCCCGCTGCGCCTCACCCTCGAACGGGTGTCCGGTCTACGCTGCCAGGTCAGCGACGGCTCTTCGGAACCTCCCTGCCCGACCGACTCAGGCCCCGAGGATGAGGACGGCCGCGGACTGGCACTCGTGGACATGCTGGCCGCACGGTGGGGCTATGAGCACGGGCCCGTGGGGAAGAGCGTGTGGTTCGAGCTGTCCGTCGACGTGGACACAGCAGACCTGGACGGTCGGCACACACCATGGATCGGGGGGACCGACCTGCACGGCCTGGACACCCTGAAGAGCGGGGCAGCATGACGACCGCCGAGGAACCCATGGCGCTGGCCGCGACACAGCTGCGCACGGCAGGCATGCGGGTCACAGCCCAGCGCATGGCCATGCTGATGGCTGTCTGCGAGTCGCCCGGCCACCTCGACGCCGACACCCTGCGCGAGCGCGCCCAGCGAGTCACGGGCCGCCTGTCCCTCCAGGCCACCTACAACGTACTGCGCGCCCTCACGGACGCCGGTTTGGTCCGGTGCACGCAGATTCCCGGCCATCCGTCTCGCTACGAGATCGAGCACCACGACAACCACCACCACTTCGTGTGCCGTCGCTGCGGCGCCATCCGTGACGTCGAGTGCACGGTGGGTGCGGCTCCCTGCATGGAGCCACAGTTGCCGAAGGAGTACGAGACCCAGGAGGCCGCCGTGACCTTCTGGGGCTTGTGCCCCGACTGCCGGGACAGCGCCGTGGCGTCCTGATGGCGTCGGACGCTTCCGCTCGCATCGAGTGAGCCCCTGCCATGTGGAGGCGGGCGGCACCGGTGTCCAGCTTCAGGATGCTGATCGCGCCGGTGGCTGGACGTAGCGCATCGCACCGTCGAGCTACTTCACCTGGGAGGCAAGTCCGGAGGAACCCTTGCAGCCTGGCCGCCCGGGGCGGGGCCACGTCACGCCCGGCTCGAATTTATCCAGTGTCGGGACGGCATGAGCGACGTAGTTGATGCTGGCTGCCAGGCCCGCGGATGACGCCGGGACCTGCGAGCGGTACGCGCCACGCGTCGTCGGCAAAGCGGGAGCCCACGGATGGGGCTTGCCTCGACGCTCGGCCGGTGGGGCTTGGCCCAGCTCGACCTCGCTTCCGGGAAGTGGACCGAGGCAGCCGCCACTCTGCACCGGCTCGCGCGGTAGGTTCCGGCGCGCTCTGCGCTTGCATCCGGCCGCCGACCGCCGACCGCCGACCGCCGACCGTGACAATGGTGGCTGGCTCGGGCCCGTTCCGGGCATCACTGATGCAGGGCTGGATGGCCGAGTACAGCGGCCGGGACCGTCGGCTACAACACCGTTGCGCCCGGCTCGGTCTACACCCGGGCCGCGGCCGGCGACCTGTTCGACGCGCTCGCCGAGACCGCCGCGATGAAGCGCGCGGCCGAGCCCCCGAGGCCGTCGCATTCCTCGCCTCGTGGCAACACCGTGTATGGCCTGAGCATCGATGCCGCCGACGCCCATAAACTCGCCCACGCGTCTACGCGGCCTTCGGGCTCCTGCTCGCGCTGAGCCCTGCCGTGGGGGCGGTGGTCGGCTTCGTCGTGCTGCACGAGCGGCTCACTGCATGCCGGGTGTGCGCCCTGGTGCTGGTGGTGCTCGTCGGCGGTGCGCGCCCCGAAGGTGCGATGCCGTCCTTCGGGGGCGCGGCAGGGTTCCGGTTCAGGCGTTGTAGCCGCCGTGGGCGTCCAGCACCGCGCCCGTGACGTACGACGCGGCGGGGCTCGCCAGGAAGGCGATCGCCGCGGCGATTTCGTCGGGGTGCCCCACGCGCTGCAGGGATAGCGAGCTGACCATGGCCTTGAGGGTCTCGGGGTCCGGCGGTTGCATGCCGTTCTCCATCAGTCCGGCCTCCACGACGTTGGCCGTGATGTCCCGGGGCCCGAGGTCCCGTGCGACTCCCATGGTGTACCTCTCGATCCCTGACTTGGTCGCCGCGTAGTCGGCAAGGCCCGGGGCACCGACCCGGGAGCCCAGTCCGGAACTCACCGTGATGATGCGGCCGCCCGCGCGAAGCACGCGGGAGGCGGCCCGGATGACGGCGATCACTCCGAGGTAGTTGGTGGCGTGCATCCGGTCCAGTGCGGCGGTGTCGGCGTCCGGGTCGTCCACCGTGCGGCCCTGCTCCACCGAGATCGCCGCGTTGTTGACGAGGATGTCCAGGCCGCCGAAGTGCGCGACCACGTCGTCGATCAGCGCCGGCGCCCGACTGATGTCCGCCTGGTCGGACTTGAAGGCGACGGCCTTCGCTCCCTTGCCGAGCACCTCGTCGACGACGGCCTGCGCCTGCTTCTCGGAGCTGACATAGGTGAACGCGACGTCGGCGCCCTGCTCGGCCAGTAGTCGTACGGTCGCGGCTCCCAGTCCGCGCGCCCCCCCGGTGACCAGGGCGACCTTGCCCGTGAGCCGCTTGTTCATTCTTCTCACCTCGTTGATTGACTCTTCCCGATAGTCGAAACATTAATGGTTACGACAGTTCATTGCAACTTTTGTTGTTACGACTACGTCGTCGTAACATGAAGCGTTGCGGCCGGGAGGAGGGGTTCATGAGCGCCAACAGCAGAATGACCATCGCCGCCCACGCGCTGGCCTGGATCGGCCTCTACCAGCGCCAGGGCCATGAGGTCGCCACCTCCGAGCAGATCGCGACCAGCGCGAACACCAACCCCGTGGTGATCAGGCGGCTGCTCGGCGAGCTGCGCAGGGCGGGGCTCGTGGAGTCCCGGCGGGGCGTGGGTGCGGGCTGGTCGCTGGCGCGCGAGCTGGGGTCGATGACCCTGCTCGACGTGTACGAGGCAGTGGAACCCGGCCCGCTGTTCGCGATGCACCGCGCCACCCCGGACCAGGGATGCGTGGTGGGTTACGGCATCCAGCCGGCGATGCAGGGCATCTACGAGGGCATCGAGGAGACCTTGAGGCTCGAGCTGGCCCGCGTCACACTCGAGGACGTGCTCCGGGACGTCCTCGCGGCCCCTCGCTAGCCTCCCCGTTACGTCCTGACATCACCAAGGCCCCCATCCATGCCCAGGCCAGCGAACAGTCTGGCAACCAATCACGCCGTTATGCCACTAAGACATCGTTTTGTCCCGGCGGAGGTGTTTGGTATCGGGGGTGCCGCCATGCGGCTATGGCTGCTCGGCAGGTTCAATGCGAGCGTGGATGATTCGTTGTGGAGCAGGCTGTCGGCCGAGGCGCGAGCAGAGGTGGACGCTCTGATCGCCGACGGTCGCCACATACAGGCCATCGCATTGATGCGCGAGCGCGGGCTGCCACAGCCTGATCTCCGTGAGTGTGTCGACCTGCTGGAGCTTCGTGCCAGTAGCTTGCGGCAGTAGGTGGAGACGCGTGATGGTGCCGAGGCCGATCAGAGGTCGCGCCAGTTCGGGGTGGATCGCGAGTCAGTCGGCGGCTTATGAGGTCGATCATCGCGACGTGGATTATGGCTTCGGAGCGGTAGGAGTGGGTCTCGTAGTCGCGGGCGACGCGCCGGTGGTGCATGAGCCAGCCGAACGTCCGCTCGACAACCCGGCGCCGGGGGATCACCTTGAATCCTTTGATTTCGGGGTCGCGTTGGACAACTTCGACGTCGACGCCGGGGCGGGCTCCGTAGTCAACGACCTTGGTTCGCTGGCCGGTGTCGGCCCAGGCCTTGGTGACGAGGGGGTTCTCGGCGGCAATTCGGGACAGTACGTGGATGCCGCCGGAGTTGTCGGAAACGCTCGCTGCGGTCACCCGGACGGCCAGCAGGAGACCGAGGGCATCGACACCGAGGTGGCGCTTGCGGCCCGCGATTTTCTTGCCTGCGGCGATGCCTCGGCCGGCCGTAGGCACGTTGGCGGAGGTCTTGACGCTCCGCGCGTCCAGTACGCAAGGGCTCGGTTCGGCATCCCGCCCCTCGGCCTGCCGAACCAGTCGGCGGAGCACTCCGTTGAGCTGGTCGAAGATGCCTCTCTCTGCCAGGCGGTGATGCGGCGCAGGTCGTGCTCGGGTGGGCGCCCGATGTCCAGGCCCTTGCCTCTGCGCTCGGCTCGCCACGCTGACAGCGTGGGTTCCAGCAATTCCCAGCGGGCATCGGACAGGTCGCTGAGATATGGGCAGTGTCGCGTCATGTTTCGGTAGTGCCGTCGGACGCGGTCCTTCCCCAGGGCGCAAAAGGAGCTAAGCCGGGGTGTCTTGGGATCAGACAGGAGTGAACCGTCTGAAACGGGCTGGTACACATTGCCAGGAGTGTTCCGCTTCTGCTCGTTGCGGCGGTGGAGTCGGCGGAAGCCGGTCAGCCAGACATCGAGGATTACGCGGTGGAGCCGGGCCCAGACACGCTGCCGGCTCCACTGGGCAAAAGCGCCGGTAGATCGTCTGCCAGCTCGGACCGGCGGGAGCTGCCGCAACGCGCAGCCTGAGGTGGCCGCGAAGATGATCGCGGCCCGGGCCTCGCGGTCACCCGCCCGCCGTCGGCCTCCGCCTTGGGGACTCCGGCATCAGCCGCTCAACCAGATCAGCCACGAACGGTCCAACGGCCGCCAGCCCCAAATGAAACGACGCCTGAGTCACCGATGTACCCGGCGTTCTCCCTCTCGAGAGAGACCTTCGGCCTCAGGAAACCCGTTTGATCGTCCAGGTGTTGGGGTCATGGCTGGGGACTGCTGAGTACTGGCAGGCGCCGCTGTAGAAGCGGTTCACCTGCACCCAGCCCGCCGGGGGCAGTGTGGAGGCGCAGGCGTTCACGGTGGATCCGATGGGCATGCCGGAGACCTGCTGGATTTTCTTCATATTGGGGTTGAACGTGGTGCCGCACGCCCAGCTGTTCCACCACTGCACATCGACCCAGCCGGACGGCGTCAAGGAGCTCGAGCACATGGTCGCGGTGTCGCCGGGGGAGGCCGAGGCCGATGGCCCGGGGAGCGCGACGCATGCGGCAGCGGTCAGCAGGGCCAGCGAGGCCGAACGGAGACGGACCATGGTGGTACCTCCAGATTCATCGATCTCTATGCGTGAACTCCACAATCCAAACCGTTCCTCCATACATGAAAGTAGTCAGTTATCGGACTGAGCTCATCGTGACCGAAAAATGGGTGCCGCTCACGATCGCTGGCTCCGCTTCCTCCCGCGCCGGGTGTGTCGCCTCACGAGGCATGCGTGGTCTGCGAGATGGGCATTCCTCCTGGGCTGCAGGGATGCAGTGGGAGTGTTGATGGTCGCCGACGTCCTCGACATCGCCTTCGGCGTGCCGGCGGTCCTCGTCGTGCGCAGGCTCACCGGGATGCGGATGCGGGTGTGGTTGTGGGTGTGGAGGGCGGCTTGGACTGGGTCCGGCCATGACAGCCCGGCCGAGGCTTCCGGACAGCCCGCGTGAGGTGCTCGGCACACCGCGACCGGCGAACGCCCGCTTGTTGCTTCCCGGTTGTGGAGGTGACGCAGCCTTTCAGCTCACTCCGGCAGGTCGTGGCAGGCCGGTGCGAGCGCCCCATGTACTCACCGGCGTCTGAGTGCGGGAGCGGTGCTGCCCGGCGCCATCTGCCTGCTGGGATAGGCCCATGATGCCGGCCGTCGGCGGCGGTGGGCTACGCCTACGACCACCTGCGCCGCTGGCTCCGCAAGCGCGGCACCGGCACCGCATCGCCCGCCAGGGCATCGAGCCCTCGAAGTAACCCGGCCGTCATCGCTGGGTCGTCGAGAGGACCGCGTCCTGGCTGGCCGGCTGCCGTCGACTCACCAAATGAAACAACGTCTGGGCCTCCCAGATGGTCTCAGGGCCGGATCGGCTCGGGGGCCGGGAAGTTCATCACGGGCTGGCCCTTGAGCGCTTCCGACATGTAGGTCTGCCAGATCTCGGAGGGGAACGACGCTCCGTGGATCTTGTCCTGGCCACCGGTGCCGTACATCTCGAGGAATGCGCGGTTCTTGTTCTTCTCGTTGTCGTCGAGCCGGTACATGTCGATGGCGGTCGACAGCTGCGGCGTGTAGCCGACGAACCAGGCCGACTTGTTGCCGTCGGTCGTACCGGTCTTTCCGGCGACCTGCCGACCGGGGAGCCGGGCGTTCTTGCCGGTGCCCTCGGGCTCGTCGACGACAGACCTGAGCACGTCGGTCACATTGCTCGCGACGGCCGTGGTGAAGGCCTGCTTGGTCCTGTCCTCGTGCTCGTAGACCGTCCTGCCCTCATGCTCGACCTTTTTGACGGAGAACGGGTCGCGCTGCTTGCCGTTGGCCGCGAACGTCGCGTAGGCGCCGGCCATGCGGATGGCGCTGGGGGAGGAGATACCGATCGAGAAGGACGGAACGTTCGACTTGGACAAGGAGGACTCGAGCAGGCCGGCCTTCACCGCCGACTTTCTGACCTCCGGGATGCCGATGTCCATGCCCAGCTGCACGAAGGGCGAGTTGGCGGAGTGGACCATGGCTTCACGCAAGGTGATGTTCTTGTACGACTCGCCGCCGTCGTTGGTCTGCAGCCACTCCTCTCCCTTCTCGTTCGTCCAGACGGAACCGTCGTACTTCTTGATCTTGAGCTTGTTCTTGCCGTTGTAGACGCTCTTGTCGGGATCGACGAGCTTGCGGTCATCCAGCCCCTGGTCCTCGGGCTTGAGAGGGTCCCGCACACCGGTTTCCATCGCGGCCGCCAGGACGAACGGCTTGAAGGCCGATCCGACCTGGGCACCGGTCTCATCGGCGCCGTTGGTGAAGTGCTTGGTCGCATCCTCGCCGCCGTAGACGGCGGCGATCTCGCCGGTCTTCGGGTTGACCGAGGCGCCACCGAACTGCACGAAGGTGTCCGTGTCCGGGCGCTTCTTGGGCTTGATGTTGGCGTCCTGGACCTTCTTGACCGCGGCCTTCAACTTGTCGACCTTGTCCTTCTGGAAGGTCGTGTGAATCTCATAGCCGCCCCTCGCGAGATCGTCGGCGCCGATGCCCTGGTCGTTGGTGCTGAGGAAGTAGGACTTGGCAAGGTCCACCAGATAGCCGACCTGCCCGCTGAGTTGCCCGTTCTTGGCGGCGTTTCTCGGCATCGGGAAATTCTTGTACTTGACCCGCTCCGCGGCAGGGAGGTGACCGTCTTTGAGCATCTCGTCGAGGATCCAGTTCCAGCGCTCGGTGACACGGGCGGTGTTGGCCTCGGGCGTCGCGGCGGGATCGATGTCGACCGACCCGGCCGGGTCGAAGTGCACGGGGTCTCTCAGGAGTGAGGCCAGGAACGCACACTGCCCCGTGTTGAGGTCCTTGGCGTCGATTCCGTAGTACGTGCGGGCCGCGGCCTGGAGACCGTACGCGTCACGTCCGTAATACGAGGCGTTCAGATAACCGGCCATGATATCCGGCTTGCCCATCTTGGCGCCTACCTTGACGGAGACAATCAGCTCCTTGAACTTACGGCTGAAGGTCTGCGACTGGTCGCCCAGCCGAGCGTTCTTCACATACTGCTGGGTGATCGTGGAGCCACCCTGGGTCTGCCCACCCTTGGCCATGTTCACCAGAGCCCGGCCGATACCCATCGGATCGACACCCGAGTCCGTCCTGAACGTCTTGTTCTCCGCCGAGATCACCGCGTTCTGCATGTCCTCGGGGATCTGCGAGATCGGGATGATCTGCCGGTTGATCTCGCCACCGGTGGCGGCCATCTGCGTGCCGTCCGCCCAGTAGTAGACGTTGTTCTGCGCCTCGGACGCTCTATTCGGGTCCGGGACCTCCACTACTGCGTAGGCAATGGTGGCAGCCGCCATCAAGCTGCCGATGAAGCCCAGACAGAGGCCGGTGACCAGCTTCCACGACGGCACCCAGCGCCGCCATCCGTACTTGTTGTGACGCGGATAGTCGATGCGGCGGGCTTTGCCAGGGTCTCCTTCGCGGCCGTTGCCCGAGCCCTTGCCTCCGTCGCCTCCCCGGCCACCATCACTTCCGTCGTCGCCGGTGTTCGCCTCCTCGTGCAGGCCGTCACCGCCAGGCTGGGTGGTACGACCGTCCTCGGCGTCTTCGCCGTTCGGATGCCGGGCCTCGTGCGAATCGGAAGGAGTCTGCGGGGCAGTGTCCCCGGAAGGGGCTGGGCAGTTGGACTGCTCGGCGGCACTGCTTGCCGCGGAGGGTTCGTCGCCCTGGGAATGCGGCGGCTTGGGACGGTGCTCGCTCATCTAACGACAACTCCTCGGGCAGGCAGGACGTCCGGAGGCGGCCGTCGCGCAACGGTCAGTTACTGCAATGCTGTTGGGCGGCAGGACATGGAAGATTAACGCGGCACAGCGTAACCGTTGGCCAAGGGGTCTGGATCTTGAAGCCCGGAGGACAACTGCATCAGGCGGCGGCGCAGCGCCGTGTAGGGGGCCTGGCGGTCGGCAAGCTCCGCGTAGGTGCGGGCCAGTCGCGCTGGGCCTGCACCAGATCGGGCGGGAATGAGGTGTGGGCCATGGCCAAAATTCAATCATGTGTTCGATTTAGTGCGCATCAGAGACGGCCCACGCCATTGGACATGCTGAAGCGTTTTAGGCGTCTTAGGCTGGCACTCCGGCGGTGGAGGAGGTGTCTCATGCCGAGGCCGGTATGGAGCGGTGCGATCTCGTTCGGCCTGGTCACGATCCCTATCAAGGTGCTGCCGGCCACCGAGAACCGATCGATCAGCTTCCACCAGTACCACCTGGAGGACGAGGGCCGGATCCGCACCCGCAAGGTGTGCGAGATCGACGGCAAACAGCTGAGCAACGACGAGATCGGCAGAGGCTACGAGGTCTCGAAGGACACCATCGTCGAGGTCACTGATGAGGACCTGGACAGCATGCCGCTGCCGACGGCGAAGGCCATCGAGATCGTCGCGTTCGTGCCCGCCAACAGTATCGACCCGGTACGCATCGGCGACTCGTACTACCTCGCTGCCGACGGAGCCGTCGCCGCCAAGCCCTACGTACTGCTGCGCAAGGCCCTGGAACGCAGCGCGAAGGTCGCCGTCGCCAAGTTCGCCTGGCACAACCGAGAGCGTCTCGGACTCCTGCGGATCAAGGAGGACGCGATCGTCCTGCACTCCATGAGATGGCCCGACGAGATCCGCGACCCGGCCGCGCTCACGCCCAAGACGGTCGACCTGGAAGACTCCGAGGTCGACGCCGCGATCCAGCTCATGGAAACCATGGCGGCCGACGACATCTCCGGCTACACCGACCACTACCGCGCAGCACTCGAAGAAGTCATCGCCGCCAAGGCCGCAGGCAAGACCCCGCCCAAGGCGGAGGGCGAGCCGGAGCCCGCGGGGCAGGTCGTCGACCTCATGGCCGCGCTCAACGCCTCCGTCCAAGCAGCGAAGGAATCCCGCGGGGAGAGCGGCGATCACGCCACCGTCCACGACATGCCCAAGAAACGCGCCGCGAAGAAGGCGGCGGCCACGAAGAGCACGGCCGCCGCCAAGAAGACCGCGACCAAGAAGGCGACCGCGAAGAAGAACACCGGCAGGAAGCCGAAGAGTGCCTAGTAGCTAAAGCTTCTGCTATTCACTCCCCACCGGGTCCATCACCTCGGGCATAGAAGGATTCGACCCATGCCACGCGGACGGGCCGCCCAGTGTCCGGGCAAGGTGTTCCTGCGACGTATCGAGCGAGCGGCGAGCCGCGTTGACGAACTTCAAGTGCGCCTCGTGCAACCCGCTGTGGATCGGCCGGAGTTCTTCGAGGTCTGTCGGCTGACGACCGTGGAAGAGGATGGTGAACTCCTCGATGATGTCGCAGAGCTGCTCGGCTGCCGTGATGGCTTCCCGGCTTGCCACCAGGCACATCGATTGCAGCGCGGCGTTGAACGGTTCCCAGACGACGGCAGGCCGGCGCTTGTCGAGGAACGCATGGCGGAGCTCCATCTCCACGGTGCCGAATGCCTGCAGGAACTTCTCGTAGGCGGTCGTCCTCGACTCCTGAAGCCACTGCCGGTTCTGGCTGCGGCGCCCGACGATGCCGCCTGCGATGACACCCACGATGGTGGCGGCAACGCCACCGGCGGTGGATATCAGGAGCCCCCATGGGACAGCCACGTCACGTCTCCCTCACGGCTGTGTGTCACCTTCGCCAGCGGCCCTGGACTGGACGTAACGGGCTAAGGCGATCGTCTGCTCCACGCTTCCTGGGCGTGGCTGATCACGAGGATCCCATCACACCGGTCCAGTTCACACTCCGTCAACGGCCCACCAGGGCCGACGAAGGCTTAGCGCCGGTCTTCGCCCCGGCTCGCAGGCCAACCCTGCAACACCAGGCATCTGCCTACTGACACCGCGGCCAGAAAGAGGGCCTCGCACGGCTCTCACGGCTGGTGGAGCCAATCGACTCGTTCATAACAGGCCCCGAAGATCGCTAACCGCGGCCAGAAGACTCGTTCCCCTGGGGCCAGAAAACTCGTTCGAAGCCACGTGGGCGGCGGTCACGGGGGTGACATGGTGGTGTCGTCCCGGCCAGGAACGGCTTCGAAGTGGTCCAGGCCCAGACTGTGCTTGAGTTCGCGGTAGTGGTGCTCGATGCGCCGGCGCACCTGGCCAGACGGACCACATCGGTGATCGCGGTGTGGGCCGGCAGGTTGGACATCCAGTAGCCAGTGGGAGCCTCGGCGCCGGCGGGCCATTCGATCAGAAGCCAGCAGTCGGGCAGGACTCCACTGGCTGTCCCATCTCATCGAACCTTGACCCATCTCGCCGAACTCTTACTAAATCTGATCATCTTGTCAGTCCGGGTGCTCTGCTCAGAAGACCAGCTCGCCGACACCCAGCAAGTTCCCCTCACTGTCGCGGAACCAGGCGGCGCGTTCACCCCGCGCGCCCTTGCTCGGATAGTTCCCGTCGATCTCCGCGATCCCGTCCCTCGTCCGGAACCCACGCACTTCGACCTCCTCGAACACCACGCCGCGCTGCTTGAGGTCCGCCACGGCTGCCTCGATGTCGTCGACCTGCCACCCCATCTGAGTGAAGGTGCCGGCAGAGGCTCCCGTCGACATGAACAGCGCGAACTCCACACCCCCACACCGGTACAACAGCCCGCCGGGCCGCTCATCGACGGGTTCCAGACCGAGCTGCTCGGAGTAGAAACGCCGTGCCCGGTCCAGGTCCTGTGCGGGAAGCCTGGTCGCCACGCGTCCCCGGGCCAGAAGGTTCCTCTCGTCTGCGTTCATGCCTCCACTGTGCCGTGAGCAGTGGCCAGAGTGCGCGAAACCGGTGCGTTAAGCGCTCGACTGGCTCTCCCGATGCCGTAATGGCATCCGCCGCTCAAGCTTCCCTACGTTCCCTACGTTCTTCTCCGGGACCGGGCGAGCCCTTCGTATGGTTGGCCCACCCAGGGGTGTCGGGTGTGGCTTTCAAACTTCTGCCGCTTGTGGCTTCCACTGATTGGCCGCCCGACGCCCCACGACGACTCGGCTGCCAATTAGGAATTGCGAATGATCGCTCTGTAGGGAATCGACAGCGAGGTCGTCCGTCGGAGGCATCAGCACACCGCACCGCACGGAGGCACCATGGCCGCGATCTGGGCCGGCATCGACGCAGGCAAGAGTCACCACCACTGCGTCGCGATCGACGAGAGCGGCCGTCGGCTGCTGTCCCGACGCGTCGCCCACGACGAACCCGAACTGCTCGCACTCCTCGCCGACGTCCTGGCCCTGGGCGACGAGGTGACCTGGGGCATCGACCTGGCCGACGGCGGAGCCGCCCTCGCCATCGCGATCCTCCTCAACCACGACCAACCGGTGCTCTACCTCTCCGGCCGGGCCATCCACCGCGCGTCCGAGGGCTACCGCGGCGAAGGCAAGACCGATGCCAAGGACGCCGCCGTCATCGCCGACCAGGCCCGTATCCGCCGCGACCTGCACCCCTTACGGGCTGGCGACGAGACCGTCACCGATCTGAAGATCCTCACCGGACGGCGCAGGGACTTGGTCGCCGACCGCACCCGCACAGTCAACCGGCTCCGCGCCCAACTCACCGGCATCTTCCCTGGCCTGGAGCGCGCGCTCGACCTCACCAACACCGGCCCGCTCATCTTGCTGACCGGCTACCAAACGCCGGCTGCCCTCCGCCGGATCGGCCGCAAGAGGCTGGAAACCTGGCTGCGCAACCGCAAGGCCCACCGCGCCGACCAACTGGCCGAGACAGCCTTCGAGGCCGCCGAGCGGCAGCACACCAGCCTGCCGGGCGAGAGGCTGACCGCCCGGATGGTGCACACGCTGGCGGCGGAGGTGATGGGTCTCAACCAGCAGGTCGCCGAGATCGACAAGCTCATCGAGGCCCGGTTTCGCGAGCACCACGACTTCGAAGTGATCACCAGCATGCCGGGCCTGGGCGTCATCCTTGGCGCCGAGTTCCTGGCCGCTACCGGCGGCGACATGAGCGTCTTCGGCACTCCCGACCGGCTCGCCGGCTTCGGCGGTGTCGCCCCGGCACCCCGGGACTCCGGGAAGATCAGCGGCAACCTGCGGCGCCCCCAGAGATACAACCGTAGGCTCCAACGCGTCTTCTACACCTCCGCCTTGTTCAGCATCCGAAGGTGCGAGGAGTCCCGCCGGTTCTACGACCGCAAACGAGCCGAGGGCAAGCGCCATACCCAGGCCGTCCTCGCTCTCGCACGGCGCCGCGTCAACGTTCTCTGGGCCCTCCTGCGGGACGGACGGTGTTACGAGCTCACGCCGCCGACGGCCCTCGCGGCTTGACAAACGGCATTAGGAATCGGTGACACGAACCTCCGGGCCGTCACGTCTCAGTGAGATCGGTCAGCTTTCGATGCGACGGGGACTGGACACTTGCCCGTCAGCGCGGGGCGCTCGCGTCCATGAAATGCGAGGTTCACAGCACCAGCACGGCTGACATGTCAGGGACGGTGACGTGCTGTCTGTCGGTGAGCGGCCGGGCACTTCACGAGCTGTAGATGCAGAGGTCAGGCACTCACCGTGGGGAGGCGCCGGAGAAACAACCAGGTCGCAGCTGTCCAGGGTGCGCGATTCCTAGGTGAAGTGCGCCCCCCTTCGCCCCCACAACAAGGCACTGCGGCGCCCTAGCCTCGACACCATGGACTCAGACAAGGACCCCGCCGCCGAGAACGCGCTGGGAGGTTTCCTCCGCGCGCGGCGTGCCCAGCTGCGCCCCGAAGACACGGGACTTCCCACATCCGGCCGTCGCAGGGTGCCCGGTCTGCGCCGTGAAGAGGTCGCCACGCTCGCCGGGGTGAGCACCGACTACTACATGCGCCTGGAACAGGGCCGCGAACGGCACCCGTCCCAGCAGACACTCGAAGCCGTCGCGCGAGCTCTGCAACTGGAAGACGAAGCGGTGGCCCACCTGTACCGCGTGGCCACCCCGACCACGCGCCGTACGCGGCGCGCCCCCCGCGTCGAACGCGTCGGCCCACACCTGCGGCGACTCCTCGACACCTGGAGCGACACGCCCGCCTTCGTCCTGGGCCACGCCTTGGACATCCTGGCTCGCAACCGGCTCGCCGGCGCCCTGTACGCCGGCTTCACCCACTACGACAACCTGCTGCGCATGACGTTCCTGGACCCGACCGCGCACGGCTTCTACCGCGACTGGGACCGAGCCGGCGAATCGAGCGTGGCCACACTGCGGCGGGCGGCCGGCTTCGACCCCGAGGACCCGCGGCTGCGGGAGCTCGTCGGCGAACTGTCCATGAAGAGCGCTGACTTCCGCGTCCTGTGGGCGCGCCACGACGTGCGCGGCAAGACCCGCGAGGCCAAGCTCTTCCACCACGCCCAGGTCGGCGACCTGGAGCTCCACTACGAGGCCTTCACTGTCAACAGTGCCCCCACCCAGCAACTCATCGTCTACCAAGCCGAACCGGGCAGCACCTCCGCCGACGCCCTCGCCCTGCTCGGCTCGCTCAGTGCCAGCCCCGTGCCCGCGCAGGACACCGCGATGGGCACGGACTGAGTGCGCGCTCGCGGCTCCCCGAGGACACAGCCCGGCCCGTCGTTTCCTGGGTGTGCCAGGGCTACACTCACGGCTCCCTGCCTGGGTGGACGCGAAGGAAGATGACGCCATGACCCGGATTGTGGAGCTGGGGGAGATACTCCGTTCGTGCCTCGGTCGGCTCAGCCCGGCCGAGGCGGGATTGCCGAGGCCCCCCGGCGGCGCGTGCCGAGCCTGCGCGGGGAGGGACCGATGAGGCAGGGCGCCGCGGACCGCGCCCTGCGGCCTGATTCTGGTAAGCGGCCGACCTCGCGGGCGTGGCATCGTCGGACGCCCGGACGTTCCGCCCACCGGCGGTCGGCATTCTCCTCCACTAGGTTGGGGTCATGAGCGACACCACTCCTTTGGGAGAGTTCCTCAGAGCACGGCGCGAAGCCCTCAAGCCGCAGGATGTAGGCCTGCCGGAGCACGGCCGCAGGCGGGTACCGGGCCTGCGCCGCGAGGAAGTCGCCATGCTCGCGGGCGTGAGCTCCGACTACTACATGCGCCTGGAACAGGGCCGGGAGAACAGCCCGTCGCCCCAGGTGATCGACGCGGTCGCCGCCGCCCTCCACCTCGACGACGAGGCGCTCGACCACCTGCGCAGACTTACCCGGGCGCCTCAGGAACGCCGCAGCGTTCCCGCCGGTCACGACCGGATCAGCCCCCAGCTCCTCCAGCTGCTCGACAGCTGGCCCGACACCCCCGCCTTCGTCCTGGGACCGGCCCTGGACATCCTGGCGCACAATGCCCTCGCCGCGGCCCTGCACAGCGGATTCCAGCGGTTCGACAACCTGGCCCGCATGGTCTTCCTCGACCCGGCCGGGCGTTCCTTCTACCAGGATTGGGAGAAGGGCGCGAACTCCTGCGTCGCCGAAATTCGCGCGGCCTACGGATACGACCCCGATTCCCCGCGGATCACCGAAGTCGTCTACACGCTCCGCGCGAAGAGCCCGGAATTCGCTGAATTGTGGGCACGGCACGAGGTGAAGGGCAAGACCCAGCAGGCGAAGAACCTCACACACCCCGAGGTCGGCGCTCTGGAGATCCAGTTCTCGGCCTTCACGGTCAACGATGCCCCGCACCAGCAACTCGTTGTCTACCAGGCCGAGTCGGCCAGTGTCACCGCGGCTGCCTTCGCCGAACTCCGTGCCATCGCCGCCCGAGGGGAGTCCGCACAAACGGTGCAGGATGAATCCGGCCGAGCTCTCAGCGACCCCTGACTTCCTACTTGCTCGCGCGCGACCCGGCCCTCTGCCCCCCAAGGAAACTCGCCCCCGCCGCCTGCGCGAGCCGACGACACCGTCCCCTCCCCACCACTCGGAGGGGACGGTGAACGGCTCAGACCTGGTCGGCGGTGGGACGGACGATGGTCTCACTGACGTCGACCTCGGCGGGTTGGTCGATGGCGAACGCGATCGACGCCGCGACGGACGAGGCCGGGATGACGCCCCTGCGGTAAGTACGCGTCCTCTCGCGGTGGTGGCCGTCATCAGCGGCTGCCCGGTGTGGAGGGCGTAGAAGTCACGGTTTGCGGTCCCACACCTGGTCCGGGATGGCGGAGACGGTCACCTGCACGTGGATCTTGGTCATGGTCGGGCTCCCTGCCGGGCGCGCTCGTCGCCCTCGCGGTAGAGCACCAGGTGCTCGTGGAAGAGAACGCCGTCGCGGATGTCGCCGGTGGCGGTGAAGCCCGTGTCGTCGACGTAGTCGAGGTGGTTGCCCGTGACGCTGTAACGGCCGGTGTAGGCGCTCTGGCGGTTGCCGCGGGCCTCGTCGTAGCGGCCGTTCGGCAGCAGTTCCTGGCGGATGAATCCGTCCGCGGTCACCCACATCCCGACGTACAGGTGCGGGTCGCGGGGAGTGTCGTTGCTGGTCATGGCTCTACGGTCGGCCCGGCGGCCGATGGCAACCAGGCCGCCGTCTCCCCAGGTGAGGGCTTCCTGGGTGCTGCGCACCCAGCATCGCGTGCAGCGGTGCGCCCGGCAGCGGCGCCGGCCGACGGCGCCTGGCCGGTCCGGTCGGTGGGCTCTGGTGGGATTCGCAACGAGGTCGGCCACGTGGGCGGATGCGCCGCACCTGTGCCTCCAGACTCCGTGCATACCAGCGGCACCGCGTCGGTGAAAGCCGCCTGTCTTCCCGCGGCGAAGCGGTGATCGCGGGAGCCCCCGGCCGCTTCATGCACCTGGGCTGATCCCTTGTGCGGCCCCGGAATCGCGTGCCGGGGCACGTCCTGAGCCTGGGTGCGCGACACCTGGGGAAACGGCGGCGTGGTTAGCCGCAGCGGAGCGGCCGAGGCTGGGGGTCCAGCAGCTTCGACCGCCCCTGACGGCACACCAGTCCGGCCCTCGCCGGCACATGGAAAGAAGACCCCTCATGAACGTCAACGACACGACCAGCGCTGCCGTCCTCGACCAGCTCCGGCGCCGGCCGGCCGACACGCGGCGCATCCTGTTCAGCGGCGCGACCATCGTCACCATGAACCGGGACCTCGGCGTCATCGACTGCGGCGACCTGCTCGTCGAGGGCGACACGATCACCGCGGTCGGCCCCGACCTCAGCGCGGGCGACGCCGTCGTCGTCGATGCCACCGGAACCATCATCACTCCCGGCTTCGTCGACACCCACCGGCACGCCTGGGAGGCCCAGCTGCGGCGGATCATGCCGGACGTCGACGATCTCGGCGGCTACGTCATGGCCACCCTGGCCGGCTACGCCACGGTCTACCGGCCCGAGGACATGTACATCGGCACCAAACTGGCCGCCCTGACCGCGATCGACAGCGGCATCACGACCATGCTCGACTTCTCCCACAACTCCCGCACCCGCGAGCACTCCGACGCCGCCATCCAGGCCCTCCTGGACGCCGGCATCCGCGGCGTGCACGCCTCCATGGGCCCGCACTTCGGCGACTGGGACCGGCAGTGGCCCGGCGACCTGACCCGGCTCAAGGACCAGTACTTCAGCAGCGACGATCAGCTGCTGACGCTGCGCCTGGCCGCCCTGGCCACCGACGAGATCGGGGGCCCCACTCTCGCGTACGGGCGGCAACTCGCCCGTGTTGCCCAGGACTTGGGGATCCGTGTGAGCGTGGACGCCGTCTTCGGCAGGTCGTCCTCCGAGGCCGTGCGGCGCTGGGCCAAGGACGGCATCCTCGGCCCCGACGTCACCCTCATCCACGCCACCGGACTGACCGCCGAGGCGTGGAAGGCGATGGGGGAGTCCGGGACCACCGTGGCGCTGGCCCCCACCTCCGACGCGCAGATCGGCCTGGAGACCGCGATCCCCGCCGTCGACGAGGCCCTGTCCGTCGGGATCCGCCCGGGCTTGAGCATCGATGTCGAAGTCGCCCTGGCCAGCGACATGTTCACGCAGATGCGGGCACTGCACGCCATCCAGCGAATGCGTGCGGTCAACGCCGTCTACGGCACCGACCGGCGGCAGCCCTCCCGGATCACCACGTACGACGTCCTGGACTTCGCCACCCTCCAAGGCGCCTGCACCAACGGCCTCGGGGGCGTCACCGGCTCACTCACCCCGGGCAAGAAGGCCGACCTGCTGGTCATCCAGTCCGAGGACATCAACAACATGCCGCTCAACGACCCGATCGGCACCATTGTGCTGGGCTCCGACGCCCGCAACATCAGCGCCGTCCTCGTCAACGGCGAACCCCGCAAGTGGAACGGCCAGGTCCTCGACGTCGACCTGCCCGCCCTGCGCAGCGAGGTGCACGCCTCGCGCGAGTACGTGCTGAACACCCCCGCCGCCTGAGTATTCCCCTTCATCGTCCCCCGGCCGTCCCTCCCGCGGCCGGGGGCACCCACCGCGGACCCCTGATTTCCGGGCTGCCAAAGAGCCCCGGGGCTGCGGGCCACACGGTCCGTCGCGCAAGCGTGGTGCTGCGCACCCAGGAAACGAGCGGCCTGTATCCACATTGCGTCGCCCGTGAACCTGGCATTGGGCCCCGTTCCGCCCCGCACACGCAGAAAACCGCTTCCCTCCCAACACTGGCCGCCCCCTGTCGCGGCGGCGCCGTCGAACCCTCATGCCGCTCCCAAGGAGGCGGTCGGCCGACCAGATGTCACTTCTGACGTCCTCATGTCCCACCCCCAGCACATTCCCCCGGTCAGCAATCGTGACCCGCGCCGGACCAGCCGCCGGACTGGGCGCCCGCCGCCGCGACCATCGCCCGGCTGACCGCACTCGGCGTCCTGATGGCCGGCCAGATGTACACCGTCCTGGCTCTGCTGCACCCGATGGCCGCCTCGTTCGGCACCACACCGGGCCAGGCCACCTGGACCGCCACGGCGTTCGGCTTCGCCCACGCCACCGGATTCCTCCTCGCCGGCCCGCTGTCGGACCGCTTCGGGTCACGCGCCGTGATCACCGCCCGGCTGGTGGCCGCCAGCGCAGCCACCGCGGGGACTTCTTGCCCGGAACCACTGGGACACCCCCTCGCCGGAGTGAACCCGACGAGGGCTCGGCCACGCGTTTGACTTCGAGCGCATTCCAGCTCGTAGCTTGAAAGCATGGCAACTCCTCAGCACAGGATCGGGTCAGGCTTCGGAGCCCAGAGCACCACGGAGGAGGTCCTGCGCGGGATCGACCTGACCGGAAAGCTCGCGATCGTCACCGGCGGCTACTCGGGCCTTGGACTGGAGACGGCGCGGGCACTCGCCGGCGCCGGCGCCCATGTCGTGGTGCCCGCCCGGCGCCGCGCGGCCGCTCAGGAGGCGGTCGCCGCCATCGACAGCGTGGAGGTCGACGAACTGGATCTCTCCTACCTCGCAAGTGTCCGCGGTTTCGCCGAACGCTTCATCGCCTCCGGCCGCAGCATCGACTTGTTGATCAACAACGCCGGAATCATGGCCTGCCCGGAGACACGAGTCGGACCGGGCTGGGAAGCGCAGTTCGCGACCAACCACCTCGGCCACTACGCACTGGTCAACCGGCTCTGGCCGGCGATCGCGCGGGGCGGGGCGAGAGTCGTCACGGTGTCCTCCAGCGGCCACCAGTTCTCGGACATCCACTGGGACGACGTGCAGTTCGAGCACGGCTACGACAAGTGGCAGGCATACGGGCAGGCGAAGACTGCCAACGCACTGTTCGCCATACAGCTCGATGCGCTCGGCCGGGACGCCGGTGTGCGAGCGTTTTCGGTGCACCCCGGCGCCATTGCCACCCAGCTGGCGCGCCACGTGCCCAGGGAGGAGATGCTCGCTGCCGGCTGGATCGACGAGGACGGCAACGTGGCGAACGCCGAGTTCAAGACCCCGGACCAGGGTGCGGCGACGCAAGTGTGGGCAGCGACCTCCCCACAGCTGGCGGGCATGGGCGGCGTCTACTGCGAGGACTGCGACATCGCCGAGCCCGCGGGCGAGGGTGAGCTCACCGGGGGCGTACGCGCCTACGCGACTGACCCCGGGCAGGCGGCGCGGCTGTGGAAGTTCTCGGCCGAGCTCACAGGTGTCGACGCGTTCGCGGCAACCGTCTGAGCGGCTCCCTCCGCATCCACCACTTGAGCCGCTGGTCGGCCGGTCCGAGAGGACAGTCGATCAACACGACCGCTGAAGGTTCCGACGCCACATAACCCAGGTCAAAGCCCCCGGAGCTCCGGCCAATCAGGTCACCAGACCGGTCCGTTGGGCCTTCGATCTTCAATATCGTGGTTGTACTACAGAGGGCTCTCGTCGGACCTGATGCTTCCGGGCCCGGGCCCGAGCGTGCCGGCATCCACGTGACGAAGGCCTGCTTCACCTCGACGAGCGTGGCGAGTGGTCATGCCCCTGATCAGCGGTCTGCCAATGTCTCCGAGCCGGTGACATCACCCTTTCGACCATGAGCGACCAGGGGGCGTGTGCGTGGCCCGGATCGACCAGGTGGAACGGGACCTTTCGGAGCGCGGGCTCACGGTGGCTGCCGAGCGTGGCCCCGTGGAAACGGAGCGGCCACCATTTCGGCGCGGTACCGGACTCAACTCGTCCGGTACGTTCGCGAACTTGGTCTCTCCCCGCCCGCGCGCACGGCGATTGCGGCGCCCGAGCCTGAACGCCCCGACATCGCCCAATCAAGTTCAGCAGCGTGTGGTCTTCAGCTTGCCTAAGGGCTGTCCCGCAACCTGTTTGCCCGGGGCCTGATGGCATGATCAAGGGGTGATCGGTGAACCTGCTCAGCCCGGAGCCAAGAAGTATGTCCTGTTCGATGTCGATGGCACGTTGATTGATGCCGTGGACAACCAGCGCCGGGTTTGGCGAGTCTGGGCCGAGCGATACGGGCTGGATCCCGATGAGGTCTACCAAGTGGCGCTGCGGACGAGGCCGATGGAGACCTTCGCGTATGTCGTTCCGAACCGTGACCCACGGGAGTGCCTGGCCGCGCTGCATGACCTGGAGGACGAGGACGTGCGGTCCGGCGTGTATACGGCGTTCGACGGTGCGTCTGAGCTGCTGGACGCTCTGCCCCCGGGGTCGTGGGCGCTGGTGACGTCGAATTACGAGCACCGGGTGCGCGGACGCTTTGCCAGGACCGGCTTGTCGGTCCCGGACGTCATCGTGGATGCTGCCTCCGTCGAGGAAGGCAAGCCCTCACCTGTCCCTTATCTGTTGGCTGCCAAGCGGCTCGGTGCCCAGCCGGAGGACTGTCTGGTTATCGAGGATGCCCCCTCCGGGGTGCAGTCCGGGCTGCGTGCCGGCATGACGGTGTGGGGGGTCAACGCTCCTGTTGCGGTGGATGGCGTACATCGTCACTTCGGGAGCCTGGGTGAAGCGGCCTGCGACATTCTCGCCTTTGCGTCCGGAACCCACCCTCACCAGCCGGAGGGATCGCCGGCAGCGGAATGATCTTGCTGTGGCTGGTGTGATCACGGCGTCGGAGCCGTCTTGGATGCCCCGTTCACCGGGCTGAGCCCGCGCCAGTTCGCGAGGCTGGGGACGGTGCTGCGTCGCGCCAGTGTCGATACAGTCCACCGGGGCCGGCCGTGGGGCTTGTCGCTGGATGACCGGAGCGTCGAAGTGCGACCAGCCATGCCGAGGGCCTGGAGCTGGGCGGCGCGGTCGGCGTTGTAGTGCCGGCGGCAGTCGGTGACCCGCACACCCAGCGGGAGGTAGGCGGGGACCAGTTGGGCGGAGTGCGGTAGCCGTAGGGCACGCACAGGTCCTGGTGCTCCTTGGTGTAGCGCTGGGCGGCCTGGAAGCCGCGCCGCCAGTGCACCCGCTCGGGGTTGAGGACCCGCAGCTCGATGAACGCTGCCGGCTGGCGCGCGTCGTGCGGGGCGGAGAACCGCAGCAGGTCCTTCGCTGGTCGGCTGACCGTCGCCGCTTCCTCGCCGTCGACGTCCTCGCCCAAGTCCTCGTCCCAGTCGCGGGTTTCGCCGCGGGGCTTGGGAACGCGGGTGCGCGAGGTACCGGCCAGGAGCCGGCACGTATCTCTGCGGACGGCCTCCCGGCGGATTCCGGCCTCCGTCACGGCAGGGGGCCGCCAACCCGGTGACATGTCGTGAGATACGGTGCGCATGACCAATTGGCTACGCGCCAGTAACAAGACAGTCGGACTGTCACGGGGAACGAGAACCGGCGCTCGTCGGAGGGTATCGACGAGCGCCGGTCGAGGAATGCATGCACCGCAATCTCAGATCAAGAATCGCGACGTACGTCGTCGCACTGGCCATGTTGTTCACCGGCGGTATGGCGTCCACGGCCCCGGCCGCGGCCGCGGAGAAAAGCCGCGTGGAGCGCTTGGCGGCCATCGCACTGAAGGTGGCGCAGTATGCGAACTGCGACCGTCTGCCGCTGCTCGAACGGCCACGATGCCTGAAGGAGTTCGCCGGAAAGGCGGTCAAACTCGGCGCCGGCGTCGGCCTGTTCCTGTTCGTCACACAGGACGCCATGAAGGACCACGGAGCGAGCTTCAAGGAGTTCGACAAGAACCTGAAGGCGCTGGAGGCCCTCAAGCCGCTGGACCTGGTGGACCCCACCACCGTCCCTGACCCTGCGCAGCAGCTGAAGCTCCTGGAACAGGCTGTCAAGACCTTCAAGAGCGCCAAACCCCACCTCGACAAGCTGGGTACCAACCTGGCCAAGGCGGATGATCTGCTGGGCGACCAGAGCGGCTCGCTGCTGACGCTCACCCTCCTGACCGTCGCGCTGGGGGACTACTTCCCGGACTACACACCACCGAAGTATCCGGACGCGAAGCCGATCTTCGACTTCGAGAAGGACCTCGCTGAACTCAACGCCGCCTTCGACCAGATGAACGAAGGCTTCGCGCAGATGGACCGCGGCCTGAGGGAGATGAACGCGGGCGTCGCCGAGGTCAACAGTGGCCTGTCCCAGGCCAACAAGGGCATCTCCAAGGCCAACAAGGGCATGAAGGAGATGAACGAGGGCATCGTCCAGGCCAACAAGGGTGTCAAGGAGGCCAACAAGCACGTACCCGGCATCAAGAAGGGTGCCGAGAAGCTCCGCGACATGCCGGGGATCGACTTCGACTTCTCCCATATCGGGGACACCTGGGGGGCCGGCTCCTCAGGTCTGGACGAGGCCGAACAGCAGCGCAGAATGTCATTGCTGCTGGACCTGCTGCCGGGTGTCGGTGACGGCAAGGGTGTCGTCGAGGCCATCGTCGGCAAGGACGTGGTAACCGGTCAGAGGCTCGGCACCAAGGAACGAGTACTCGGAGGGCTGTCCGTCCTGCACTGGCTGCGGGCCGGCGACCGTCTCCTGACCGCCGAGGACGTCAAGAAGGCCCGAAAGGGCGAGGAAGCCGTCACCTGCAACAGCTTTCCCGGCGGAACTGCGGTGATGATGGCAGACGGCTCACGCCTGCCCATCGACCAGGTACAGGTGGGCGACCAAGTGCTCGCCAGTGACCCGGAGAGCGGTCTAGCTCAGGCCGAGCCTGTCACTGCCCACATCACCGGCCAGGGCCAGAAGAACCTTGTCGACGTCACGATACGTACCGACGACGGCACTGCCACGGTCACCGCGACCGAAGGACACCCATTCTGGGTCGACGACCTCGAGGCGTGGGCCACGGCGGAGCAGCTGGAGCCGGGCGGGTGGCTACGCACCAGCGCGGGCACACGCGTCCAGATCAGCGCGGTCAGGTCGTGGACCGACCAGCACCGGACGGTCCACAACCTCACCGTTGCCAATCTGCACACCTTCTACGTACTGGCCGGCGACACGCCCCTTCTGGTGCACAACGCGAACGGCTGCGGTGTATGGAAGTCCGGCTTCGATGCCCTTCCGAAGGGGAAGCAGCCACACGTCAAGGAGATGTCGAGCGTCGCGGAGATGCGCGGGGCGTTCGATCGGTGGACCGCCGGTGCGCAGCGGCTGCCGGCCCGAGGGCCGAAGATCCCGGACGTCTACAAGCTTGCGGACGGAACGGTCATCCAGTGGCGTACTTCGTCCCGGTCCGGCGGAGAGACGATTGACATCTTCCCGGTCACCGGCAAAGGAATGAAGGTGCATCTACCCGATGGACAATGAGGTCATCGTCCGTGAGCTTCTCGTCGAGGGTCTGGACGACTGGGTACCGGTGGACCGGCTGATCGGGCTCGCACGTGAGGCGGCCGAGTCGTCGAGCGGCGACTTCCGAGCCCTGGCCGGCGAGGTGCTCGCCGACGTGGTGAGGGGCGGCCTGATGGCTGTTGGAGAAATCGGCGACACCGGGTTCGAACCCTGGGCCGGTGGCGACGACGCCGTCCTCCACCGGGTCGCCGCAGCACTCGACCGGGTCGCCTGGATCCCCGCGGGCGGCGTCTGCTGGCTCTCGAACACCCCCGAGGGGGACCGGCTGGCGTCCGGGTGACACCCGGCGCCCGCCCGTCCTGACCGCGCGCGCCGACCGGCGGCGCGGCCCCGTGAGAACGGCGGAGAACGCGGGTCTCAACGCGAAAGGGGCGCGCCCTGCCGGGCGCGCCCCGTCGTCAAGTGCCCCTGGGGAGCTCATGGCCCTTGGCGCGTGAGCACACGGCAAGGTTGTGCGGGCCTCGGTCGGCCGGGATCCGTCGTTCCAACGCCCCGGCAGGATGCCGCCGCCGTCCGGATCGCAATCGGCCAGCAGCAGCGGCCGCCAGCCAGAGGGACCTGGGTCATCGACCAGACCCACTGGGCCGGACTCCCGGCCACTCGCCTAAAGGCCAAGGCCGTGTGGTTAAGGGCTTCGGGGCCGGTGTGGTCACGGTGTGGTGTAGGCCGGGACGTAGGAAGCGGAGCCCTGTCAGAGACGGTTTGGCCCGGGTCTGGTACAGCTGCGACGAGCCGCCGCCATGAGGCTCCGTGGTGGGCCGGGTGCGCCCCGGGCTCCCGTTCACCACGTACCTCCGCCACCATCCTTTGACATCGAAGTAAGTCCACCCAGGTCAGCTGATTGCGGTGGACTTAAGTTGATTGTCAAAGGACAGCCGAGTGGGGACGGCTGCCCCCCGCCTTGCGCGCAGGCGGGCCGGTCAGCCGATTGCGCGATAGAACGCTGGGCGGCTTCCGCCCACCAGGCCGCCGTACGGGTCGATTTCGAATGGTGCCGCGCCAGGAGACGTTTCGCGATCCTTTCCGGTCCTGCCGGCCAGGACAATCACAGATTCGTCCTTCATCTGGGAGTAGACGGCGCCGTGCCAGAAACCGTTGACCTTCGGCACGATGCGGCCGGAATCATCGGGCAGGGCCCACAGCTTCTTGAGCGTGGAGGCATCGAACACCGTGATCCCTGTACCCGACACACTCCGGTAAGCGGAGCACAGAACAAGTGACTGGGCGTCGTGGCGGCACTGCCAGCCGGACCCGGCCAGAGCAGCGCGCTCGGTGCCGGTGACTGGATCAACGATGAGGGTCTTGTCCCCGTGCTCGGCTGTCACCAGTTTCGGCGCGACGGAGGCTGGCTGCCGGGTGTCGCGGATCGTCCAGCGCCGTACGCTCGTAGCCACCGCGTATCCCGTGAGCCGGCCTTCGAGGGGCGTCAGCTTCTCACCGCCCGCGACGATTCCGTCGGCCAGCGCGACGGCACGGAAGTCGGCCTACTTCCAGCGAACCGAGCCCGCGGCGCGGTCGACCGCATAGGTGGTGTCGGCTGCTGCCACCACTACCGTATCCGCGTCGACTCCGATGATCTGCGGCGCGAGAATCTCATCAGCGCCGATAGGTTCCGCAGCCAGCCCAGTGGCGCTGGGAGCGGCGGGAATCTCGGCCGACCGCGTGGTCTTGCCGGTAGTCGTGTCGACTGCGAGCACCTCGATCACCGCTCGGGATGGGAGTGTGCCCTCTCCTTCCACCACCCTTTCCCACGCGGCGTAGGCGATCGTCCCGTTCCGCGCCTCTTCAACCACGAGAGGCGCGGCGCGCACGCTGCCGAAGCCGCCTGCTTCGGCAGGGTGCTTCGTCCCAGCCTCCCCGACCCCAACGCCGCACCGTCCACACGGCCGGCCGCAGGCCGGACGGTGAAGTCCGGGCCGCGGGCCCCGAGGCAATCCGCCAGCCGCTGAGGTGGCCGCTTCGCGGATGCCCGGAGCCTACTCGCCCCTCGGTCAATGCTCGCCAGTCCTGTCACCGCCGCGCGTGACGCATGGGCGAAGCACCTTCGTTGACCGGGTGCGGGGTGCGGCTCGCGGCCTGATCGGTGGCTGGGGCGGGCCGCTGCCCGTGTCTCGTACAGGCAAGCGCTGGCGGCCGTACGGTAGAGCCATGTTGGACATGAGGCCCGTCAGCGTGCTGCTGCCGGCCGAAGTGGTGGAGGCGCTGGAGAAGCCCCCGCCTGAACATCAACCCGGCATGAGTGATGCCGAGGATTCCTGCCCAAGACCGTTCGGGATGCAAAAACGCAAGGGCGCTGATTCCCTGAGGGGGCCAGCGCTCATCCAGAACGTCCGAGGAGTGGTCATGAGCGGTTCAGGCGAATCCGGGAGCCACGTCCGTCAACTGCGACAGGAGGCCGATGCCCTGAATAAGGAGGCGGAACGGGCGACCGCCCCGGAGGAGCGTCAGCGCCTCCAGGACAAGGCGAGGAAACTGCTCGCGCTGAGCGAGCAGGAGAGCGCCATGGCCGCTGGGGATATCTACCCCCAGGAGTAACAGTCGTTACTCCACGTTACCTCGCTCACCTGAGCGGAACGGGCCCACAGACCCGGCCGACGGGGGCGGCCCTGTCAGCCTGCGTTCACTGACCCGTGCGCGGCGGCCGCCCGGCGGAGGCGACCGCGATGATCGGCTGGCGACCCCGGATGCGAGGGCCCCCGCATTGCGGCATCCAGCACCTGAGCAGCCTCGGACGGGGGCAGATCCCTGACTTCGCCGAGTGTGTCAGTGCTGGCTGGGCGGGAGCGTGACTGACTGGCGACAAGTAGCGCCGGCCCTCACAGCGACATCGGGACGATCTCGTCAGACCGAGGAGTTACCCGAATCGGGCATGCAAGCGGTCAGCAGGCGCCAGGTGTGCGAGACAGTTGCTCCGGCCACGCCGAGGAGAGCCATGGGAGGGCCGGCCCAATAGGCGAGTTCACGGTGCACCTCCGGGGCCAACTCGATAGTCACGCGAACGTACCGGTTCCGGAGCGTAGCGACCTTGGTCATGCCCGGCGGTTCTGGATTCCGGTGCAGGGCGGCACGGTAGCTGTCCTTGCGTCGGCTCACGCCGGCTGCCGCTTCATGAGTTCCTCCGCGAGGTCCATATAGGCCGAACCTTTCACCTTGACTTGCATGCCGAATGACTGGGCGTACAGGTCGAGCCGGGGGATCTGCGTCCCCAATACGTCGTAGCCGCGCTCGGTGAGCACCTCGCGTGCGTCGGCATCAGGACCGGTACGAGTGGGCTCATGGCGATTGGTGCGGTTGAGCAGTACCGCGGTGCGTGCCGGCTCCACACGCAGGGACTCCACGTCGTCCATCTCCCTCCGAATGGGCGCCATCCGGTCGAGCTCGATGGGCGCCGGCGTCACGGGGATGATCCACTCGTTCGCGTGGCGCATGATGCTGCGAGCGATACGTGCATGGTCTTCCAGCTGCGGAGCGTCGAAGACGACCGCCCGCCGGTCACCGAGGAAGTCGTCGACTCGGCGGTGCACATCACCGACTGGCAGGGCGACCACCGGGAACGGGAATCCGTCGGCCAGATCGCTCCAGCGCAGGGCAGAACCAGCCGGATCCCCGTCGACGAAGAGGGGAGACATGCCCGACTCATGGAGCGCGTGGGCCAGCCAGATCGCGCTCGTCGTTTTGCCGACTCCCGGCTTGAGATTCACGAACGCACAGCTCAACAGCACTCGCGAACCGTAGCACTCAGGCATAATTCGTAAGAGAAATACCCGTTCCTCGGCGAGCCGCTACCCGTCCCACTGGCGGGCGCCGAGCCGACGGCGCGATCAGTGCCGCGATCGTGGCAGAGCTGGATGGCCGGCCGACGATTGTTTAGCGCGGCATCGAGCGCAGCCACACGTCGACGGCTTCGCGATCACCGGGGAGTACGGGTACCTGCCGCAGCCGGTTGCGGCCGATGCCGAGGACAGGCAGCACCTGGATGAATGAGTCCGATGTTTGTGCTGGCCGCGACCATGGTGAAGGGCGCCCGTTGGCCTGTGTGTGCCTACCGGTCTGGACGCCCTTCTGGCGGCAATGTACGCGTGGGGCGAGCACGCTGCCCTTCATGCCTGACCGGCGTCCGCTTCGGTCGCCTTGACGGCTACGGCGGAGCCCTGTGTCAGGGCGCCGGCGCGGGCGGCGGCGAGCGTGATCCGCACGGCCTGGTCGGCGGTGCCCTCCTCGATCGGATCAGCGCTGACCAGCAACCGGAAGTAGATCGGTGCGGCCAGCGTTTTGAGCAGCTCGACCGGATCGGTCTCCGCCGGGAGTTCGCCTCGCTCGATGGCGCGGGTGATCACGGGCTCGGCACGCCGGAACCGGTCGGCGAAGAGCCGCCGCCGCGCCTCGGCGATCTCCGGCAGCCGACCTGCGTCGGAGTACATCGCGGTCTGCACCGCCCTGCCCACCGGGCCTGTCATGCTTTGCGCGAGCGCCCGCGCGAGCGCTTGCAGGTCGGTCTCGACGGCTCCGGTGTCCGGGGTTGGGATGTCGGTGGCGAAGTGCTCGGCAAGCGCGTCCACGACCAGGCTCGCGCGATCTTTCCAGCGCCGGTAGACCGTCGTCTTGTGCACCCCGGCCCGCTGGGCCACGCCCTCGACGGTCAGCTCGGCATATCCCCGGTCCAGCAGCTCGGCCAGGGTAGCCGCGCGCACCGCTGCCTGGGCCTTGCGGCCGCGCCCGACCGGGCGGGCAGGACCGGAGGACCCCAAGTCCATTGCAACTCCTAGTTGCGCTAGTGGCCGATTGCGTGTCAGGCTCCAGTCTATCGCAACTAGAAGTTGCACTGAGGCGGGTTCTGTCCAGCTGCGTACCGGACGCCTCAGCCGATGAGCTGAGAAGGAAAGCCATGCCCAGCGCTTCCCGTACTTGGACCCTCGACTCCATCCCCGACCAATCCGGCCGCCTGGTAGTGGTGACCGGAGCCAACAGCGGCATCGGCCAGGTCACCGCGGAGGCGCTCGCTCGCCGGGGCGCCCATGTCGTGCTGGCCTGCCGCAGTCCCCAACGGGGGGAGGCCGCCCTGGATCGGCTGCTCGCCCAGGCACCCGGCGCCCATGCCGAGGTACGCCTCCTCGACCTGGCCGATCTTGCCTCCATACGCGCCTTCGCCGACGGCTGGGACCATGACCGGCTCGATCTGCTGGTCAACAACGCCGGGGTGGCGATGGTGCCGTTTGCCCGGACCGTCGATGGCTTCGAGTCGCAGTTCGGGATCAACCACCTGGGCACCTTCGCCCTGACCGGGCTGATGCTGCCTCATCTGCTCGCCTCGCCCGATCCGCGGGTGGTCACCGTCAGCAGCGAGGGCCAGCGGTTCGCCCGCTTCGACCTGGACAACCTCAACGCCGAACGCCGCTATCGCACCGTGTTCGCCTACCTGCAGTCCAAGCGCGCCAATCTCTACTTCGCCACCGAACTGCAACGCCGCGCCGACGCCGCCGGCCTGAGGCTGCGCAGCATGTGCGTCGCCCCCGGCCTCACCCGCACCAACGTTCTCACCGGCGGCGCCAACGGCAACCGCGGTCGACTCTATGGAGCGTTGACCCGGCTGCTGGTCCGCGTCGCCTTCCGCCCAACCCCCGAAGGCGCCAAGACCTCCCTGTACGCCGCGACCGTCCCGGACCTCCCGGGCGGAGCGTATGTCGTGCCCGACGGACCGCTGCAGCTGCGCGGCGAGCCCATCCTGCGCACCGAGGAGCGCGCCATCCGTGACACCAACACCGCCCGCCGACTGTGGGAGCTGTCCGAGAAACTCACCGGCGTTCCCTTCCGGCTATCCGACGATGCCGCATGCCCTGCCTACTCAAGAGTCCTGGATGAGTGAGCCCGATGCTCTCAGTGGTCATACGCGATCAGAGATCGTTTGACCTTGGCGCCGATGTTCCAGTGGTGCCAGATGGCCGCCAGGGCGAAAGGGCGTTGGCCGGTGCGGGCGAATACGCCGGCGGGGTTCTCCCGCCGTGTTGTTCACGTCACCCCACCGTCACCCGCTGCGGGAAGGCGGACTTTCCCGCAGTACGGCGCCTGGCCGCTTGACCGACGAGCACCTCTGTGGCGCCTGCTACCGGACTCTCACGCCGGAGGACCAGGAGCGCGCCTTCGAGGACGAGCAGCCGGAGCTCACCAGCGAATAGCCCCGAAGGGCGGGGCCCCACCACATCGACGGGAGGCCCCGCCATGGCAAACCTTGCTCTGATCTACCCGATCGCGGCCGCTGTCGGCGCTACGTACGCGGCCGCCGCATGGGCCTGGCGCCGCTACAAGGCCGCGGCCCTGGACGGCGTGTACCCGGGCAGCGCCGAGCACCAGGCCGCGCTCAAGTCGGTTGAGGACCGCACCGCAACCCAGTTCACGTACTGGCCGGACCTGCAGACCGCGATGCAGACCGCCCACGACGAGCGGGCTCCGGACACCGCGGCGGCGAGGCCGCCCATCCCATGACCCCAACACCCCACAAGGAGGAGGTGAGCACCATGACCAGCCTCATCGCGGCCGCTGTGGTGCTCGCCGCCACGGCGGCCGCCGCCGTATGTGCCCACCGTGCCCGTACGGCATGACGCCGGCTGTACCGGGAGCAGACCCAGACCCTCGCCCGGCTGACCGGTGCGGTGCACCACCGCGACGTGTGCGCCCTGAAGGCCGGATGCGGACCGTCCGGCAGGAGACACAACAGTTCGGCGTCTGTCAGTTTCGGGGGTCGCCCGATCCGACGACGGGGGGCCACATGATCGTCGATGAACACGTACAGTGCCGCCGGAATGGCGTCCAGGCCGGTAGTCACACACGAGCCAACGGGCGCCCTTCGCCATGGTTGCGACCAGCACAAACATCGGACTCATTCATCCAGTGATGCTGGAGTCCGGACTGCCCAAAGAGGACGTCGACGGCTCATGAGATTTACGACGGCAGGGTTGACGCGGGTTTGGCCCCCTCTTCGCTCGACGGCCAGGCATGGCAACCCGTAGGCCCGGTGGCCGGGGATCGTGTGGCCACGACTGCTCGCACGCACCTTGAGTGACTGTGCCGCCGGCGCTTGTGTCGTGCTCGGCCCTCAGACCGCGGGAACTGTGTGGTGGATCTGCCGCAGGAACGTGGCATTGTTCGGCGTATGCCGGATCCTGTCTAGCAGGGTTTCCAGGGCCGGCTGCCCGTCCCGCGAGTGAAGAGCGCGGCGCAGTCCACGCAGCGCTGCCAACTCCGCAGGAGAACGTAGGAGTTCTTCGCGCCGAGTGCCGGAGGGGGTGATGGCGACGGCCGGGAAGATCCGTCTGTCCGCCAGCGCGCGGTCCAGTCGGAGCTCCATGTTGCCCGTGCTCTTCAGCTCTTCGAAGAAGTAGTCGTCTGCACGGGATCCGGTGTCGACCAGCGCCGTGGCGAGGATGGTCAGCGAGCCTCCTTCCTCGGCGAGGCGGGCGGCTCCAAAGAGACGCTTGGGTCCCTGTACGGCTGCGGCGTCCACGCCGCCGGTGAGGGTTCGGCCGCCCGAGGTCGCCGCGTTGTTGTGCGCCCGGCACAGGCGGGTAAGGGAATCCAGCAGAATGACGACGTCCTGGCCCTGCTCCACAAGCCGCTTCGCTCGCTCCACCGCGAGTTCTGCAAGGGCGATGTGTTCCTTGGCAGAGCGGTCGAAGGTCGAGGCGAGTACCTCACCTCGTACCGAACGGCGCATGTCGGTGACCTCTTCAGGGCGTTCGTCGAGCAACACCACCATGAGATGGCATTCAGGATGGTTGGCGGACACGGCGGCAGCCAGTTGCTGCAGAAGTACCGTCTTGCCGGTCTTGGGCGGCGCGACAATGAGCCCACGCTGGCCCTTGCCGACGGGCGCGACCAGGTCGACGAGCCGCGTTGTCAGGCTCCCTGCTCCGTGTTCGAGATGCAGGCGTTGCCTGGGGTGGAGCGGGGTGAGGTCGCCGAAGTGCGGACGGCCGCGGAGCTCCTTCGGTGGGCGGCCGTTGACCAGCTCCACCTGGGCGAGGGAGCGCGGCCGGCCGACGCGACCTTCGATGGCATCGCCCTTTCGCAGGCCGTGCTGGCGGATCTGGGCGGATGACACCTGCACGTCGCCCGTGCTCGGCAGAATGCCATGGGTGCGGAGGAAGCCATGCCCGTTGCTGGTGATGTCGAGGACGCCGACGGCCTGAACCGGTAGTTGTTGCTGGACAGAGGGGGTTTCGAGAGTGCTGGTCACGCGGGTCCTTTCGCGGACATGATGAAGGAGGGCCCGGGGGATGCTGCAGAGTTACGCATCGTGCGGCGGGCAAAGGCCGAGAGCCGGGAAGAAGATCTGGTGCTGAGAGCTGGACTGCCGGTCGTGAAAAGACGGGCGTATCAGCGAAATTGAAGGAAACAAGCACTGGCGCCGAAGTGAAGGCGTACACACGTGCTGTTTGCAAGGTACCACTCAGCGCCAGGGGATGCTAGCGGCCGTGTTGCGGAGCCCGTTCGCCCCAGTGACCAAGCGCCTGGTGGGAGGGCTGTACGGGGCATGACCGACTTTCTTGTCGTCGTGTGCCGAGCTCGTCCGGGACCAGGCGGTGGATTTTGGCCACACTCGCGGGTCCCAGGACAAGCTCTACGGCCACATAGAGCCCGCCAAGAGGTGGTCCAGGTTTGGGAGTTCTGCCGCCCGGCCGCACGCTCTCCCCGGGACACGTCCGCATCGCCCATCGTCTGTGCCAACTTCGCCCCGCACCTGACGACACGCCACCGGACTCTGTACGTCGTGGCCATGGACACCCGCAGTGTGCGCTGGTCGCACACCGAGGCGGCACGGATCGGCCACCTTGTGTCCACCGACCCCAGCGTCGCGCTCTCCGGCCACGACGTCACGCAGATCGACAACGCACGCTGGGGCGCTCCGCTCGCGCCAAAGTGTCGCTACTAGGAAGATCGACGGCGCGGAATCGGTGGGAATCGCCTACGACAGCGTGCGCGAGCAGCTGCTCGGTGCGGTCCCGCTGGCGTGATCGAGCGATGGCCAATCGCATCACTGACCGCGTGTGACGGGGCATCGAAGGGCACCCTGGCCCTGCAGCCTGGGCATGGGTCGTGGCCGACACGCAAGGTCAGCCCGAGTCGTGGAAGGCCGGACAACTCGGCAAGGCCACCAACAACGTTGCGGAGCTGACCGCGTTGCTGGAGTTGGTGCTGGAGGCGACCGACCCGGCCGTGCCACTCGAGGTGCGCATGGACTCGCAGTACGCGATGAACGCCGTGACCAAATGGATCGGCGGATGGCAACGAAACGGCTGGAAAACTGGGCGGCCGGCAAACCCGTCGCCAACCGCGACCACGTCGTACGCATCGACGAACTGCTGGCCGGCGGCACCGTGGACTTCCGCTAGGTCCCGGCCCACCAGGAAGACGGAGACCACCTCAACGCGATCGTCGACCAGGCCGCGAGCGAGACTGCGCTGACCCAGCAGGCTGCAGGTGAGCCCGGCACCAGGGGCCGCCCGCCCCGCCACGGAGGCGAGTTCGTATTCGGCGACCCCGCCACCTGGAACACCCCCGATGCGCAGACGGTGACTGAAACCCGTCTCTACGGCACCGTCACCGTCCGGGTCTGGGACCGGCTCCACCCCAGACTCACCCACCGCTCGGCCTGGACGACCCAGCTCGGGGCCCTGCCGTTGATCGAAGGCTCCGTGATCCGCCTGCAGGTCGACCACCTACCCAGCGGCGCGACGCCGAAGCCGGTCTGGCTGTGGTGGTCGGGCACCGACGCCGGCGAGACGGAAGTCGACCCTGCTCTGGCAGGCATTCCTGCGGCGATTCGACATCGAGCACACGTTCCGGCTGTTCAAGCAGACCCTGGGCTGGACCTGCCCGAAGATCCGCCCCTCGAAGCGGCCGACTGCTGGACCTGGCTGATCCTCACCGCCTTCACCCAGTTCTGGCTCGCCCGGCGCGGCGGTGTTGGCGTTGCCGCAGCAGGGCGGGCAACCACGGCGCGGCACCGAGGACGGCCAGCAGCGACAGCAGCGGTGTGGACCACCATGACGAGACAGTCGTCGGCGGTGGCGAAGCGGCGCGCGCCACCCAGGGACGTGCCGTCTTCGACCACGCCAGGAACGCGTCGCCGATGGGGAGCAGGCCGACGGCATAGCGTTTGGTCCACGGAGTGTCGACCGGCAGGCCGACGAGTTCGGAGTAGTTGGCCAGTGCCGCAGCGAGCGGGGCGTCGTGGTGAACCTGGGCGGCGCCGATGGTGACCACGCTCGCCGACAGGCTTACGCCGAGGGGGAGTGGGCCGGAGTCGATGTCGGCCGGGCCGTCCATGCCGTCGGGGTACTCCCGCACGGCTGGCCCGAGGCCGAGTGGCCAGGTCACGTACTGGCTGCGGAAGCGCCGGTACTGGTCGTCGGCGAAGGCGGGATCCACCTCGGGAAGGAAGCGCTGGATGATGCTCTGTGAGCTGCCCCTGGCCACCTCCACCGGTTCACCGGTGGAGGCGTCGACCCGGTGCGGGAGCAGTCCGGTTTGCGCGTCGAGGCGCTGCCCTACGCCCCGTAGCCAGCGCTGGACAGTTTTGTCGAACCGGGGCGGCAGCAGCGTGTCGTGCAGCCGCAGGGACGCCATCGCCACGGTGGAGTCGACCGGCCATGCCTGCCCGGCGTAGGCGGGCAGGTAGGGCGACGGTGAGGCATCGAATGCCGCGCCGAGGGCGGCGGTATCGTTGACGAATCGCCGCAGTTCACTGGGCTGGCGTTGCCCGACGGGCTGCAGGCTCAGTACGCCGCCGCGTAGCCAGTTGCTCCAGCCGCGGTAGAAGACTCCGTACGGTGGGACGAGGTTGGGGCTGAACGGAGCGCGGCCGGCTGGCGAGTCGAGCTGGTGCAACGCCCAGCGTGCTTCCCGCAGTGCCTCCGCCTGCTCACCGGCCGGATCGCGCAACCCGATTTCGACCCAGCTCAGGCCGTACAGCGCGTGCAGGAAGAAGTACCCCTCCGGGAATTGCTGTTGTGCCTCGTCACCGGCCTGACTGTTCAACTGCGCCCGGAGGAAGGCCAGCTGCCGCAGGACCCCGGGCGGCTCCCCCGTCGTTCCCGTGGTGGCGGGCGCGACCAGCCGCACCGCACTCACGACGGCGCAGAGGCTGACCGCGACCGCGACCACGCGACGCAGCCAGCGCAGGTATCCGCGAGCTGGGGACGGTGAAGGCGCGGTGGTGCCCCCGGCTGCCGCGGTCCCCGGCCCACGATCGGTCTCCGGATCCGTTCTGCCTGCTCTCATGGCCAAGTCCGGGGTCACCTCGTTTCGTTGGGGCAGCGGCTCGCCGAGGGACTTGCCTTCCGCTGCGTCGGATTCACCCTGCGCGTGGGTGTGCGCCCAGGTCACGGCTGCCACCGTACTGCAACCGTGGTTGGACACAACGCGGTGACTGCGTTGGTGATGTTGGCGGGGTGCTGACGACTGTGCCAGTGGGTGCTTGCCTGGTTGGGAGCGGGGCGGTGTCGGCGGTTGGGGTGGTCGTGATGTCGTTGCGGCCGAAGAGTCATCAGCGGATTCCGGTCAGGACGGAGCGGACGGTGTGAGTTCTTGAGATGTGCACGGGTCTGATCAGGCCCGTGACCACCGGTCCCGGAAGGAATCTGGGCAATCGAGTTGGTGTGCAGGCAGCGTCTTGAACTGCGCTGATCGCAGCAGGTCTGCCTGCGGCCAACGGGCCTGGGGCGTGCTGACCTGCGGTGCCGGAAGAACCTGGAATCCTGCTATTGCTTCTGGAATTTCTGCAGGTCAGAGCAGTCTAGTTGGCTGTCGCTGGGCTGGCCGCGGCGTCGTCACAGAACAGGCGCAGGAGCCCGGAATCGTTGAGGTCCTGCCTGATCTCGCTCGTCGCGGTGTACACGGCGAAGTCCTTCCCGATGAGGTAGCCTCCGCCGCGCTCTTTGGCCCTGGCCTGGAAGGTCGATCGGCGCGAGTACTTCCACGCCGTTGCCTCGGACCCTGTTCGGCCTCTTACACCACTCCACCGGGCAGCTGTCGCGGCCCGGTGGAGATCCGGTGGTGAAGCGGCCGGTCAGGCCCGCGCCCGTACTCGCCACTCCGGCGCTCAGGGGTGCATTCGCGCGCCCTTGAGGACCTTGTCCACCGCGTTGCGGGGTCCGTATACGGCCATCCCCACCAGATCGAGCTGGTCCTTGCGCACAGCCCGTACGGCCGCCCGGTTGTCCCGGTCGTTGCCCGTGCTGAACAGATCCGACGTGAACACGGCCCTCGGCAGCGAGCGGGACAGCGCACGACCGTGCGCGGCGGTCAGTGTCTCCTTCGTCCCCTCGAAGACCAGCACCGGCTGGCGGAACATCGGCAGGTACGCGGTGTCGTCGGCGTCCGTGTACGGCTCGCCGATCACCTCGGGTGACGCCGTGCCGAGCCCGCTGACCAGGAAGGCGGTCACATTCAGCCGCTGCCAGGACTCAAGGTCGTCGCGCAGCAGGACGGCGATCTTGGTGTCGAAGCGCACAGGCGCGTTCTCATCCCCGGCCCCAGTCCCGGCCCCAGTCCCGGCCCCGGTCCAGGCCACGGCCCCCGCCTCGGTCTCATCCTCGGTTCTCATGCTTCGAGACTCCGGGGTGCACGCCTTCTCCGTCTTGTACGTTCTTTGCGTGACGACCCGGCAGGAGATCTCCGCTTGGCGCCCGCCGGTCGCGGGTGTCGTTGAGGTCTTCCACGCCCACTTCACCGAGCACGCGTACCCCATGCACGTCCACGACGCCTGGACTTTGCTGATCGTCGACGACGGTGCGGTCCGCTACGACCTGGACCGCTACGAGCGCGGCACCCCGAGCGACACCGTGAGCCTGCTCCCACCGCAGGTCCCGCACAACGGCTCACCTGCCACCCCTCAGGGCTTCCGCAAGCGCGTGCTCTACCTCGACATGACACAGCTGGACGAGAGCTTCATCGGGCCGGCGGTCGACGGCCCGGACCTCACAGAGCCCGTCCTGCGCAGACGCGTCGGACAGCTGCACACAGCCCTCGCGAACCGGGGCGACGAGTTCGAGGCGGAGAGCCGTCTGGCCCTCATCAGTGAGCGACTGCGCCGGCACCTGCGTCCCAGGCCGGCCCTCGGCAGCGCGGGGCCCGACGGCGGCATCGCCCAGAGCCTGCGTGACCTCCTCGACGAACGACTGCTTGAAGGCATCGCCCTGGAAGAGGCCGCGCGCCTGCTCCACGCCCACCCCACCCACCTCGTACGTGCCTTCAGCGGCGCCTTCGGTATCGCCCCGCACCAGTACATGACCTCCCGCCGCGTCGACCTGGCCCGCCGTCTGCTACTCGACGGGCAGCCGCCGGGCGAGGTAGCGACCGCCGCCGGCTTCTACGACCAGTCCCACCTCACCCGGCACTTCAAGCGGGTCGTGGGCGTCCCCCCGGGCCGGTACGCCCGTACCGGAGCCGCCAGCTCCTTGAGGTACAGCGCGATGGGCTCGACCGGTCTCCCGAACTGATCCAGCACCCTGTACGGCTCCCAAGGGTCTCCCGTCTCCAGCAACTGACCTAACTCGGGCGGGACGAAATGCCTCATATCCCTTCCGGGACGTTCTTCATAAAGCACGGCAGGAAGCGAGCAGAACCTCAACTGACCTGCGCAGACTCATGAGTTGGTTCTGTCAACAGGCCACAGCTGCCTTTGTGGCACCTATTCAGCCGAGGTCACATATGCCGGGACACGGCAGTTGGAGCCTGCGCGACCCTCGACCCGGCGTGATCAGCTCACTGGAGGGCACGCTCCGGAGACGGTGGAGAAGAAGCGCTCGATCATCACCGGGTCGTCCGCCATGGCGCGCATCAGTGCCAGACGGCGATTCGGCCGGAGCTCTGCCACGGCCAGGGTGTCCCGGCGGCGGTCCATGTCCAGCTCGTCGCGGTCGAGGTCGTATTGGCGCAGCGCGGCGTCCAGCCGGGGCCGGTCCTGCAGGCCGTCCGCGACGCTGTCCGTCAGGACCGTCGCCTGCCGCCAGGCGTCGGTGATGCCTTGCCGATGATCGAGTCCTTGTGGACACAGGTCTGTTGTTCAACGCTGGGGTCAGTGACCTTCGCCAGGAAGTTCCCGCGACTCCCTAAAGGTTGTCGCGTAAGTGGTTGGTGGGGCTATCGCTGGATACTGGTCGCTGTCTTTCTTGCTGGTTGCGAAGGGGGTCCTGGTGGTTGTTCTGCAAGCTGAAGCAGTCCGGTGGGTGGCCGATGAGTTCCCGGGCTGGGTGGAGGTTCAGTTCACCGATGCGGCTAGCAGGCGCTGGTCCCTGGTCGACAAGTGTCCGATCTTCGATGCGCCGGATGGCCTCGGCCCGGAGTCGGCCTATCCGCTGGAGGTGGGTGTCGTCTGTGTGATACGCGAGACCACGACAGCAGCGGAAGACGAGATTGTCACCGTCTCCACCTCGGTGCATGGCGTCACGGCCCTCAGCGGGGAAGACGAGTTCAAAGTGAGGCGGAACCAGCTCGTCCCGTCAGTGTGAGGTAGGTCCCGACGTAGTGGTGGGACAACTCGGCGGCTGCCGCGCGGTAGCGGTCGGCGGCCGGTCCGGTGATCTTCTCGCCGGAGGCGATGCGCTCGCCGGCCTGGGTGAGCGTCTCGGCCAGGGCCCAGGCCCTTTTCCTGGTCGAGGACTTCGGGCGTGTCGGCCCTGGAGCGGCCTAATGGTGGAGTCGGGTATTGGAACTGTTCGAATACCTGCCTGTTCGGCATCCCCGGTGGTTAGCCCCAGAGCGTGCGCACGGTTGGCGCACCCACACCGTCAAACAAGTCGAGGGCCTCTAGGAACGCGACTGGCTTGACGTCATGCTGCACGTCCGGGCCTTGTTCAGCCCCTGTGCCAAGGATCCAGGGCGGGCAGATCTTCAACTCGCCCTTTGACCTTGGTCGGCTGAGGATTGGAAGCGAGGAAGGCACAACGTCGGCTGGTGCGGGAGAGAGCGGTAGGAGTCCTGACGCGCAGCAACAAGGAGCCGGCAGGCGGGCACATCCAGGTACAACCGGCCGGTCCGCGGCCTGCCCGAGGTCGACCTTCTCCGGCAGGCTGTGCCGGCACAACAGCTTCGCTTTTGGGCTGGGGCGGACGAAGATCCGGCCGCCCAATTCGCGTACGCGTTGAACACCCGCGGGCAGTCCCGCCGTACAACTGAGAAAGGCGGAGACCGGCGCGCAGCAAGGGATGACCGTGACCGAAGGGCAAGCCACCACACAGGAGTTGATCGCCGGACGCTACTGGCCGCAGGAGGTCGTACACCGTGAGGAAGGCCGCACCGGCTGGCACGGTCAGGACGTCCGGTTCGGACGGCCGGTTTCCTTGATGGAGGCGCGGCCAGTTCAGGCCACCGGCGCACGCCGCACCGCCGCTCGGATTCTGCGCGAGTCCGAAGCCATGGAACTGACCTGCCCCGGCCGGGCGGCCACTGTCTTAGACGTCCTGGAGGAGAACGGCGCCGTGTGGACGGTCATGGATCGGATTGAGGGCGCTCCCCTCAGCGACCTCCTGTGGCGAGGCCCGGTCAACTACGTCCGCGCTGCCCGCATAGGCCTGGAGATCCTCGACGTTCTCGCGGCGGCCCATCGTGAAGGCATCACGCACGGCGATCTCAGCCCCGGGCAAATATTTGTGCGCAAGGACGGCGGAACGCTGGTCGCCGGCTTCGGGCTGCTGGGTAACGCGTCGGCCCCACGCGTTACCGCGCCGTCGTACGCCTCTCCCGAGCAAGCCCGCGGCGAGGGCACGGAACCCGCGTCAGATCTGTGGGCACTTGGGGCAATCTTATACATGATGGTAGAGGGGCGTCCGCCTGTCCGGGACCGTGGACCGGTCGAGGCGACGCTGCGAGCGGTTGACCTGCGGCCCATCTGGCCTCCGCGGAGCGCGGGGTTGCTCGGCCCTGCCATCCAGGGGCTGCTCCGCAGGGACCCGCAGGAGCGCCTGCCCGCGCCGGTGGTCCGCGCGGCGTTGACCCGCATCCTGCGCGAGGATCCCGAGGAACCAAAGCAGGCGGCGCCGCTCCCCTGCCTGCGCGACGCGTACGCTGCCGTCCGGCGGACCGGGCGGGTGTGGAGCAGGCGAACCGTCGGTCGGCCCGCGCTCCTCGGGGTCCTGGCGCTGGCCGTGGTCGGGGCCTCGGTCACCGCCCTCGCCCTGACCGGAGGATCGGACGAGGGCCCCTCCGCGTCGGGCCCCACGCCGTCCCGCCCGGCCGCCAGCGGAACCGCCGACCCTAACTCTTTCTACGGCTACGAGGCTCCGGAGGGGTTCTCCATCGACCTGCCCACCGGGTGGAAGCCGCTCGACCGCAGCGGTTCAGCCGATGTGTCCTACCGCGTCACGTTCGGCGCGCCCGGCGACCCTCGCACGCTGGCGATCACCTACAGCGAGCAGCTCGGACCGGACCCCGTCGCAGTCTGGCGGGCACTGGAGCCGTCCCTGAAGCGGGTGTTCGTCGACTACCGGCGGCTGGGCGACATCCGCACCGCCGACTACCGTGGCCTCGACGCGGCGGACATGGAGTGGTACTCCGAGGACACCGGTGTCCGCGAGCGCACGCTCGGCCGCGGTTTCCTCATCGGCTCCGGCCGTGGCTTCTCCTTGCGCTGGACGACCCCGGCCGACAACTGGAACGACGCCGCTAACCGGCGCGCGCTGGGCGTCTTCCTGCGCTCCTTCCGGAGCTCCGCCGACTGACCGTGCTCCGATGGCCCCGGAGCCGCAACTGCCGTCCCGTCGCATGAGCCCTCCCGCCCGCAGCCAGTTGTCCCGCTCGAGCGCGGGCTGCTCCGTTCGCTTCGGACGTGGCTACCAGTTCCTCGGTCGTGTACGGGGCTCCGCTCCTGAGAACGGACTTCGTCCGTACGAGCCCGTCCAGGAGTCGAGGCAGAAGCCGGCCCGCGATATCTGCCACGGCAGGCGCGGACAGATCATGCAGGCGTACCGCGAGGGCCAGGAGGACCAGCTCGGACGCTCGGCCTGGTGCTGAACGCCGCCGTGCTGCGGACGACCCGCCACCTGGACGCCGCAGTCACCGCGCTGCGGGGCCTACCCGCCCATCAGCGCGAGCACGACATCCTGGACGAGGATGTGGCCCGGCTCTCCCCGCTCCGCCACGCGAACCTGAACTGCCTGGTCCGCTACAGCTTCCGCGCCACCACCCCCGCGGGCGTGAGCCTGCGGCCCCTTCGCGACCCGGCCCCCGACGACGTCGATGAGGGCAAGGAGGGGTAGGTCGCGCAGGGGCCGCGTCAGGAGCAGTGGATCGACCCTGGAACCGGGTCAGCGGTAGAACATTTCAGGGGCCGCGCCGTGGCGTAACAGTGGCTCATCACCCACTGCTACCTGTGCCTGTTACGTCTGTTGCTTACGCCTGCTGCTCAAGTCTGTGCCTCACGCCTGTGACTTGCGCCGACGCCTTGGACGTCTTGGGGTCACCCGCTCCGCTGTCGGCGGTGGCCGATGAGGAGGCGGGCCCCGGGTCCAGGGCCTTGCGGACGGCGGTGAGGATGTCCTCGGTGTCGGCGCCGAGTGCTCGGGCGGCGGAGGTGAAGTCCCGGGTCAGAGTGGTGAGTTGGTCGGCATCGTGCGCGTGCGGCTCGGACGGGAGCGCCGCGACCCGGGTGCCCGCGCCACGGCGGGTGCGGATCAGCTCGGCGGCTTCCAGCTCGCGGTAGGCGCGGGCCACGGTGCCCGGCGCCAGACCGAGGTCGGCGGCGAGCTGGCGCACGGTCGGCAGGCGCTCGCCCTCGGCCAGCCGGCCGGTGCGGATCAGCGCGGCCAGCTGGGCGCGGATCTGCTCGTACGGCGGTACCTGGCTGGTGGTGTCGACGCGGACGGCGGGGTCACTCATCGTCGAAGGTCCCATCGTCGGCTGCCTCGTCGTCGACCGCCCGGGGTGCCACCACGGTGAGCAGGGACCATCCGAAGGTGAACAGGCTCAGCAGGCCCAGGGGGCAGATCACCACGATGGTGGCGGCGCCCAGCGGGCCGGCGCAGGCCTTCTCCGTGAGCGCGACGAAGATCATCAGAACGACGAGCAGCACCTGGCTCGACACCATCAGCCCCCAGGCTCCGGTAATCGCCCACGCGCGGTCGCGGCGCTGCTGGTCGTCGCCCGGGCTATGGGCGATACGGCGCAGGGCCCAGACGCAGGCGGGGGTTCCGACCGCGAGGGCGGCGAACATCGGGCCGCTGTAGTACAGGCCCGGCCAGGGACCGAGGGAAGCGCGCATCCCTTCGCAGGTGACGGTCATGACACGCCCCGCTCTGCCTATCCGGTCGGGGTCGGAGGACGCCGTGACCGCACCGATCACCAGCAGGGTGACGAGGGACGCCGCCTGCAGAAGAAGCAGGGGCGCCATACGGGGCGGCACGTGAGCTCGGACCAGGCGCGGGGCGAGACTCGCGGTGCGTACCGTTTCCTGGGGACGCAGCGTCAGGGCGTCGCCGAGCAGGACACCGCCCACCGCGCACAGGCCGAAAGCGGTGATGGCGAACACGAGGGGCATCGTGATGTCGCCGCTCTCCATCGTGACCAACTGCTGTGCGGCCACGATGCCAATGGCCAGACCGGACCAGCGGGCGTAGTGGTCGGCGTGGTTGAGGAACCGGGACTGGAGCGGGACGGTGTCGAGCATATGGAGATCCCCCCAGATCATCTTGTATCAAGCGGTGAGTACAAGATGCCCTGCTCGGGATCTTGTGTCAAACACTCAATACAAGGCGACACATCGGGAGACGGCTTCTGGCGCAAGGGAGTTCCCTCCGGCGCAAGGAGGACACGCCCTCCCGCCCAGGGGTGCCCCCTGAGCGGACTCAGCCCACGGTGACGACGCGGGATTCCGCATCGTGCGTTCCCTCGTGCGCTGATCCACGTAATCCCGAACTGGGTGGTGGGTTCGTCCCACAGAGAACGGAGCCTGAACGGTGGACCCCGGTTTCACAGATAGGGGCTTCGGCTCGCAGTCGGCATCTCGCGGCGCAGGTACCGTGCGCGCTACCTGGTGCCGTTCGGGCTGATCCGAGGCATCTGGCCGTCTTCGGTCTCGTGCTCGGGGGTGGGAGCCGTCACCGTATGCAGGCGAGCGGCGAGTTCGGGGCGCCCGTAGCGGTAGACCAACGTGGCAAGGCTGTCGATCAGATGCTGGCGTGATCCAGTGGGCAGGGGACTGACGAAGTCCGTCAGGATGTGGGCGACCCCACGCACTTGCTCTGCCACCCGCACACCTTCGCGGAAGGGGGAGCGTCCGGAGCCGGACCGGGTGGTCTTCTGAGGCGGCATCATGCCAGCGTCGCCCGTAGCCAGGACCGTTCCGCGCGGCTGGTGGCGCGGGCGATGACGAGCATGCCCCGGCGGTACGGGTCGTCGGTGTCATCAGCGCCCAGTGGGCGGTCGCCATCGTGGAAGAAGCTCGCAGGCTGTTCCAGGAATTCCAGCCGTCGGCGCAGCACCGCGTGCTGGTCGGCGGTGTCGGGAAGCTGGGAGAGGAAGGCCAGGATCGTGAAGTACCGGGTGCTGTCGCTGATGTCCAGTGTGTCGGGCTCTCGAAGCCGGCGCAGCAGCTCGGTGCGGCCGATGGCGGTCAGGCTCAGGGTGTGCCGCTGAGCGGCCGAGACGCCTGGCTCGGTCCGCCGGTCCAGCAGCCCGGCGTTGACCAGGCGGTTGATCGCCGGATAGAGGCTGCCGTCGCTGACCGGTCGGGAGTGGCCGGACAAGTGCGCTATCCGGCGGCGCAGTTGGTATCCGTGCAGTGGCCCGTCGGCCAGGAATCCCAGGATCGCGAGTTCGAGCATGCTGCTAGTCTCGCACATCGAAACGAGGTACATCGAATCGATGTAAGGGGTGGGAATGACGTATACCGAGGAATGGGTGACCGCGCGGGCGCGTGATGCCTACGAGCACGGCCGGGCATCGTTCAAGGTGCGGCCCGAGTGCTCGGCGCTGCTGGTCATCGACATGCAGGACGAATTCATCCGGCCCGGTTGGAGCCCCTACTGGGTGCCGGCGGCCACCCGGATGGCGCCAAGGCTGCGCCGGCTGGTCGAGGCATGCAGGGCCGTCTCGGTCCCGGTGATCTGGACCATCTTCGACGACACTCATCTCGGACTGGACCGGCCGCACGCCCTGCGATACCTCCCGCACGCCGACACCGTCTGGCACAGGCCGGGCCCCGCCGAGGTGTGGGAGGAAATGGACCTCCGCGCCGACGAGGTCCTGATCCGAAAACCCTCCTACGGCGCGTTCTACGACACCCCGCTCGACACAACGCTGCGAAACCTCGGCCGCGACACAGTGATCGTCACGGGAACGCTCACCAACTACTGCTGCGGCACCACAGCCCGACAGGCATACGAACGCGGATACAAAGTCGTATTCGGATCCGACGTCACAGCCACCGACGACGAGTCCCGGCAGGAACCGGAACTCGCCGTCCTGCGCAAAGGCTTCGCACTGGTACTCACCGCCGATGTGATCACGAACCAGCTGGCCGCCGGAAGTTCCTCCAGCGCCTAGACGATTGATTCCAAGGGGTCAGTCGGGTGTCGCTGATGCTCGCGATGGCGGTGTGCCTCGCAGCCCGTTCGGCAACTTCCGTGGGAGGTTTGTGCGCCTTCGGTTCAGCGTGGCCGCAGCCCGTCGAAGATGACCTCGAAGATCCGCTCCCGGGGCACCGGATCCGCTCCGAGCTGTTCCATCGCCCTGCCGGTACCGGCCAGGAGGGCGATGAACTCCGGCAGGCCCAGCTCTGGGCGGACCGCCCCCGCCTGTTGCGCCCCGGCCAGCAGATCGGCCAGCCGAGCCTGGATCTCCTTGGTCGGCTCCTGCAGGGACGCATGCACGTCCACCCCGGCCGCAGCGAGAGCCTGGGTGAACTCGTTCTTGCCCGCGGACTGTTCCACCACCAGCCGGAAGCAGGCGAAGAAGGCCTCGGCGGGCTCGGCCTCGGCAGCCAGCTGCGCGGTCTGGGCTGTCATTGTCTCCAGTCTGCGCACCATCACTGCCTCCAGCAGTGCCTCCTTGGTCGGGAAGTGCCTAAAGAGCGTTCCGACTCCGACCCCGGCGGTTCGTGCGATCTCCTCGGTCGGCACGCTGACGCCGCGGGTGGTGAATACCTCCGTGGCGGTGTCCAGCAGCCTGGCCCGGTTGCGGGCCGCGTCCGCCCGCAGCGGGCGCTCCTGAGCGCCACTCATCCGTCTCCCACCTTTCGCCGTCGACGGCAGAACCACCCTGGACAACCGGAGTCGCCAGTCCGTATTGTGAAAACGGAGTCGCTAGTCCGATTCTATCCACGGATCCCACTGGAGGTTGTCATGCCTGAAACGCTGTCACCGCGCGAGGTCTTCCAGAAGCTGATCGAGGGCATCAGCGCGGGACGGTTCACGGAGCTGGCCGAGCTCTATGCCGAGGACGCCGTAGTGGAGACCGTCTTCGAACCGGTCGGTCCGCGCCGGCTCGAGGGGCGGGCCGCACTCAAAGAGCGGTTCGCGCAAGTCTCCGCAAGTTCGCCCGTGGAGCTGACCCCGGGGAACGTCGTCGTCCGGGAAACCGACGACGCGGAGGTGGTCGTCGCCGAGTTCGACTACCACGTGCACCACCGGGTGACCGGGCGGACCTTCGAGGCCGCCAACATCCAGGTGCTGCGGGTCCGCGACGGCGTGATCGTCAGCAGCCGGGACTACCACGACCACCTTGCCCTCATTGTGGCCGGCGGCAACCTGCCTCAGCTGGTGGCGGCACTGGAAGGCAAGTAGAACCAGTGCGGTGCTCCGGGCCGGGCCCCTGAGGTCCCCGGCCCGCATTGAGTTCCGGCGGCGGCTCAGTGCTTGGCGAGCATGCGGTCATGCCCTCGGCGGTCCGTCACGTCCTGCGGCCGACTCGCGCTGCAGTGAGGCCGGCCAGACCGTCGTCGAGCCGGGGCTGCCGCTCCGCTGTCAGTGGTCGTACGCGGTCAGTGAGCGCAAGGACCGGTGCACCGGCCTCGGCGTTGTGCCAGATCGCGGCGGTGAGTGCCAGGAGACGCTGAAGGACGCTCACCGACACCCCGATGACGGTGCGACCGCCATGCCGTTTCAGATCGAGCTGTCCCTCAAGGGTCTGGTTGACCGGTTCGACGACCTGGCGAAGGGGCTTGAACAACTCCGCGCCCGGCCGCTCCGCCTCGCCCCTGCGGGCGGGCCTCAGGTGACGTACGCCGAGGTCCGCCAACTGCGCCTCGAACTGGGCGCCGAAGTAGTTCTTGTCTCCGATCAGCGTCTGACCGGGACGTTGCGCCGGCAACCCGGTATCCACCGCGAAGATCTCCGGCAGAGTCTGCTGCTCGCTGGCCTCCGCCCCGACCAGGGCGAAGGCAATCGGCAGGCCAGAGAATGTGCACACGAGATGCAGGCGCAGACCCCAGAAGAAGCGCGAGTGGCTGGCGCAGTAACCGTGTTGAGCGACGCTGAAGATGTGCATGAAGGCGACGTGTTAGTTATTGTGCGCCGCGCATCGCGGAGGTGTCGGGCTTCCTTCGACTGCGGCATGCGGAGTCGTGAGCTCCGTATGTCTACACCGCCTCGCGGGACGCAACCAGGGTGGTCCCAGTTGGCGAGGGCAGCGCCCGGGCTGCACTGTCTGGTCCTATGTCGCATTCTGGAGGTACGGGTGCGCCGATCGTCGTGCATCCGCCCTCCCGTAGGGGCGGGCTCCGGCGCACTCGTACGGCAACATCACGGTCTTGGCCCCCGGGGGGCGTGCTGGCGGGTCGGAGTCTGCGACACGTGCGACTCGACTCGCGTAACGAAGGCGTTCGACGAAGGACCGTTTTCGGTATCGGGAACCTGACTACGCGATAGCCGATGGCGGCCGGAAGCGAGCATTGGTCCAGAAGGTGGTCGGGTGAGCGGGGAGGTGTGGGCATGAGGGTGCAGGGCAGTTCCGGGCCGTTGCGGGTGCAAGCCATCGCCGGGACTCATGTGGTGGTGTTGGGGTTCGACCATGATCGAGCTGCCATGAATGGCGTGCTCGGGTTCGGGGTCGAGCGGTTCGATCACACCGAAGGCCAGCACCGTTGGCTCGACAACCGCATCCGGTTTCCACAGGCGAGGCGCCGATGGGGGTCGAATTGGAACCCGTTCCAGACCTTCACCTGGGGTGACTACCGCGCCAAGCCAGGGCACGCCTACACCTACCGCGTGCACACCATGACCGGAACTCCGGGGGAGGAACTCACCCCGGTCTCGACCGTCGAGCTGCAGGTGCAGACCGAGGAGCCGGGCGTGCACGGTGTCTGGTTCAACCGTGGCGTGTATGCCTCGCAGGCCTACGCCGAACGCTTCAAGAACCTCCACCCCCGCGACATCGCCAACCGCGAGGCCTGGCGATGGTTGTCGCGCGGTCTCGAGGAGGCGCTGCTCGCCTTCATCGGCACCGCCGCCGGCGACCACGGGCAGCTCCACGCCGCGCTGTACGAGTTCGAGTACCTGCCCGTGCTCAAGGCCTTCCGCGTGGCCGCAGACACGGGCGTGGACGTCCAGCTCGTCGTGTTCGACCACGAGGACAACCGCAAAGCGGTGACCGACGCCGGCCTCGACGACTTGGTCGTAGCCTGGCGGGCCCGGGCTCAGATCCCGCACAACAAGTTCGTGATCGCAAGCCGCGACGGTGCGCCCCGGGCCGTCTGGACCGGGTCGACCAACATCACTGAGAACGGGATCTTCGGTCAGTCGAACGTCGGACACACCGTCACCGAGCCGACCGTCGCCCAGCAGTACCTCGACTACTGGGCGCAGCTCGTCGCAGACCCCACCCCTGGCACCCTCAACAACTGGGTGGACGCCAATAACCCGATGCCCGATCCCTGGCCCGCGGGTATCTCGGTTGTGTTCAGCCCGCACACGCGGACTACGGTGCAAGACCGCTACGCCGATCTCTTCGGGTCGGCCCAGGATCTGGTGTGCATCACTTTTCCGTTCAACCTCGATCCGCGATTCGCCAACCAGCTCCCGGGTGACCACGCCGCGCTCCGTTGGCTGCTATTCGAGAACGCCAGCATCGCCGACGCGCACCGGAACTTGGTCACCGATCCCGACACCGAGCTCGTGGCATGCGGCCTCGTCGAAGAGGGCGGCCTCGCCGGCTGGGCGGCCGAGCACGACAACCCGTTCTCCAACAACATCGAGTACCTGCACACGAAGTACCTGCTGATCGACCCGATCGGCGACGATCCGATCGTGGTCACCGGCTCGGCCAACTTCAGCAACCCCTCCGCGAACAGGAACGACGAGAACATGCTGGTGATCGGGGGCGACCACGGCCTCGCCGAGATCTACTTCACCGAGTTCTTCCGCCTGTTCAACCACCACCGCTTCCGCGACTCGCTCCGCCTGGCCGCGCACCAGCCCACGCCCGGCCCCGAGTCCGGAGTCGAAGCGCCGGTGCCGCTCACTGCCGGCCACTGGTCGGACAAGTACTACGACGAACCGGCGCGGGACCACCAACGCCGGCTGCTGGCCGATTCCCTCTAGGTCTCGGCCCAGCCTTGCCGCACTATTCGCCAGTCACCGCCGAGACGATGCCGCCGAGGCTGAGGCATTGAGCGCCAGCCCCCTCCGGCTGACTACTGACCTTCAAAGGCGGATGTCCAAGATGGTCGATCGTGAGCATCTCCACGACGGAGAAGGCCAGTCCATGATGTCGACGCCGAAGTCGCGTGTCAGTGTGGGCAGAGTGTGGTCTACCCTGTCCGACGGCGCGACGCGCCAGAGCGGGCCTGGTCGGTAGAGTTCGGCGACAGTGTCCGCCGACGGGCCGCACGGTCTTCCCGTCCCTCAGCCGCGTCGAAGCAGACGCGGACGACCGCAGTCCACGCCTAGGATGGCGCCGGCGGCCAGGCACTCCTCCGGGCGTTCTTCCGTGCCGTTCGGGCCGGGTTCTCCGGTGGTGAGGCAGCGCATCCGGACCCGGGCGCCGCCCAGCGTGTATGCGTGTACGCGCATGCCCATGGCGATCTCGGCGCCTCCAGCCGCGCCGCCCTTCTGATATCGGGCACTCTTGCGTTAGCAGCGACCGAACGCCATCGAGAGCCACCGAAAGGCGACCATGATTGACCCCGTGAGCCGGACGATCCTCCTGCTCGACATCGAGAAGTACAGCGACCGGGACGACGTCGAGCAGGCGCATCTGCGGCGCGTGCTCTACGACATCGCCGACCGTGCCCTGGAATACGCCGGCATCGAGGAAACACTGCGGATACGGGCCGACCGGGGCGACTCCGTCATGGAGCTGATCGATGCCAACGCCTCCGTGACGGCTCTGCTCCGCGCCCTGCTCTCCGAAGTTCCGGCCCAACTGCACGGATACAACCGGCTGGCGTCCAGCTCGGCGCAGATCCGACTGCGCGGAGTCGTCGCCACCGGGTACGTCGCCATCGACCAGCACGGCGGGTGGGTGGGCTCCGACCTCAACCATGCCTGCCGCCTCCTGGACGCCCAGTTGCTACGCAAAGCTCTGCGCGAGCGGGCTGACGGCTTCGCGCTGTGCGTGTCGGACGGCGTCCACACAGGAATCGTGCGCCACGACCACCACGGCATCCCGGCAGCCGACTTCAACCCGGTGACCCTGGCCAGCAAGAACGGCCCGCTGCGCGCCTGGCTCCACGGGCCCGTACCGCCAGGCGGGGACGACCAGGGTAGCCCGAATACGGAGGAAACTCGGGTACCGGGTACTTCGGGAGAACGCGCGGTCGCGGTCCGGCACAACGAGGGGATCATCTCCACCGGCGACAGCGCCCGCAACGTCATCCGGCGGCAGGGCTGATGCCCGAACCCGTGCACATCGGGCAGAACGATGGTTCGTCTCCCTCGGCGATCACGCGGTCAACATGCTGTACCGCGCGCAGCGGATGGCGGTCGTTCCCTCCGAACTGCTGCGGCGCCCGGCCGAGGTGCCGCCGGCTCTTCTGGCGGCCACTACGGCTCGTGGGTCCGAGAGCGGGGCCGCACTGAGGTGGACGCCGCGGTGGCCAAGGTCCTGGAACGGCAGCCTGTGCGCCGGAGGTGTCGGGACCGAGTACGCGGGCAGTCTCTATGCGTCGGCCGGCCAGAACTGGATGAGGTAGCGCTCCACTCCGACACCGGTGCCTTGGCCCTCCGACAGCGCAGCGGCCTCGGCCCGGCCGGTACAGCTGACCCGGACACGCCAGGAGCCGCCCGAGTCCGCCAGTTTGATGACCTCGTCCATCCGGCCCGTGTGCATCGACCACACCGCAAGCTGTCCGCTCGTCGACTCGAAATCAGCTTCTGCTTGCTCATCCCAGTCCGCAGGATCCTGCGGCGGCGGAGATGCGTCCCACACCTCGACGTCCACCGTGGCAGTGTGGGTGTGACCGCCACTTGTGATGTCCAGACGCCCCGTATGGGTGCCGAGGAATGCATCGCGGTGGAAGTCGTCGGGGAACGGTACGGGAAGGTCCGCATCGTCGGACTCCTGCAACCCGAATGCGTAGTACCCCACGTACGCACTCACGCGCTGCCCCCGGACAACCTGCGCCACGAGCACCCCTTCGGTTCAGCGGACATGCCTTGGCCAGGATGCTAGCCGCGCCCTGCACGGACCTGGAACACAGCGCAGAGAACCAGCCGAAGCGCGCCTGTAGCCCGCCGCGTCCGCCTGGCCTGGCCGCCTGGTCCTGCCCCGGGCCCGCCGCCTGCCGCGGCGGGCCCTCGGCTGCGTCCCGGTCCTGGTTATCCGTGACTTGGCACGCAGTTCGGCGGCTGCGCGGCGGGGGAGGCCGGTGGGCCCCGGATCCAGCTGGTTCCGGGGCCCAACCGGCGAGCGGATGAGGGTGGACTACAGGCGCATGAGCAGCGGCAGCAGGGCCGCTATCAGGCTGCAGGCGGCCATCAGGATCTGCAGGCTCCGGCCCGGACCGTACGAGATCCGCGTGAGCGGCCCGGTGTGGCTGTGGCTGTCGATTGACTTGGCGGTCGCGGTGGTTCGCATGTGCCGTACTTCGGCGATCTCGAGCCGGGCCCGGTGGTACATCCAGACGTCGATCTGGTCCTGTGGCACGCCGCAGGCGCCGACGATGGCGGCGAGGACCTTGACCGGCGGGAGCTGGTCCTCGTTGAGGATCTTGTGCAGGGAGCTGCGGGAGATGGCGAGGTCGTAGCGCCGCACCCGCTGTTCCATCTCCCGCAGGCCGACCTCGCTCTGCAGCCACACTCCACCAGCTGCACGGCGATGTCGGCGGCGGTGACGCCGACCGTGACGGCCTCGGCCGCCTCGCCGAACACGAAGTAGAACCACCTGCCGGCCGCCACACCCAGCATCAAGGCCAGCGGCACCAGCACCAGACGCCAGCCCTCGGGGCCTGCCGGCAGGCACAGACTTCCCCGACGGGGACCCGCTTCCCCTCACGGTGATTGATCCCCTGTATGGGTGAGCGCAGGTCGGCGGGCTTCACGGCATGGGCCCGTCTCGTGCAGGCCGCCCTGGTCCGGATCCGTGACGCGGTCGTCGTGAACTCCCTTGCGGTTTCGGGCAATCTGCAGCCGGGTCGGCCGGGTGGTCCTTGCCTTTCTGAGGGGGCTTTTGAGGCGGGAGTGTCCTGGCTGGACGGCTGTGAACGCCCTTGCCCCTGAGTGGGAACGTGTGATCGATTGCGTGGCTGGTTCTGCGGGGATCCGCGGCGTGGGCTCGTTCAACTCGAGGGCAGTTGTGACTACTTGTGGGTAGGTTGTGACGCCTCGCATGGGGAGTGCGGGGTTGATGAGTTCTGGTGTGGCTCGTCAGGGGGACTTTAGGGGGCGCGGTGCGTATGCGCGGCGAACGGTTCGGGGTACGGCTTCCTTTCCGCAGACGGCTGTTGACCGTGGGCGCGTTGGTGCTGGCGTTGGCGGCCGGCACGGTCTCGGCGCAGGCCGAGTCACCCGGCCCGGTTCCCTCCGGTAGTACGTCGCCGGGTCCTTCGGTCTCGCCGGCAGATTCGGGGGGGGCCGAAGCCGGGTAATTCTGGGCCGCCTTCGGTGACGCGGACGGGTAAGCCGAAGGCGTCGACAGCAGCGGCGGGGCCGACGACGGACCATGCGTTGTACGCCTACGACGCGGCCGGCCGTCTGGTCGGTGTGACGGATCCGGCTGGTGAGACTGCTCGCTATCGCTACGACGCGGCGGGCAACCGGCTTGGCATCGACCGGTTCGCCTCCAGTCAGCTCACGGTGCTGTCCCTGGTGCCGGTACGCGCCCCGGTCGGCGCGACGGTGACCCTGTCGGGCACGGGGTTCGCCACCGCGGCGCCCTCCAACGCGGTCTCTTTCGGCGGCGCGTCGGCCGAGGTGGTGTCGGCGTCGGCGAGCCGTCTGGTGGTGAAGGTCCCCGTCGGTGCCGCGGGTGGCAGCGTCTCGGTGAGCGTCGGCGGTAAGACTGTGCAGTCGCCCGAGACGTTCACCGTCGCACCGCCCGGCCCGGCCATCACGAAGATCGAGCCGGTTTCCGGCGCGCCGGGCACCCAGGTGGTGGTCTCCGGCTCCGGGTTTGCGGCGGCGGCCACTGACAACGTGGTGCGGTTCAACGGCGGTGCGGTGGCTGGGCTGGTGAGCGTCACGGCCACGTCGGTGACGGTTACGGTGCCGCAGGGTGCGACGACCGGCCGGCTGCAGGTGGAGACCCCGGACGGGCAGACGACGGCGGCGTCCGACTTCACGGTGCCGCTCAGCGGCGGCGAGGACAAGTTCGAGACGACGGTGCGTACGTCGGTGACGGACAACGCCCCGCCGTCGGTGCCGGTGACCCGCACGGGCAAGCAGGCACGCGTGCTGTTTGACGCCGAGCAGGGCGACGACATCGGCTTCGGATTCAGCGCGTCGACGTTCACCGCCGGTCTGCGGTTGAAGCTGGTCGACCCGCTGGGGCGGGAGATGCCCGGCTCCACGTCGGTCAGCTCCAACGGCGGGGACTGGGAGGTCCAGAGTCTGCCGCTGTCCGGGACGTACTCCCTCGTGCTGGACCCGGGCTCGGGCAACACCGGTGCCGTGACCGTGACGGTCTCGTACCCGGTGGGAGGGACCCTCGACTACACCGGCCCGGCCGCCGACATGTCGCTCTCGCGGCCGGGCCAGGACGGGAAGCTGGCCTTTTCCGGCGTACTGGGGCAGTCCCTGAGCCTGGGCATCAATGGTGCCGGCATGACGAAGGCCCTGTACGCACGGCTGCTGGGGCCCGACGGCAAGGAGGTTGCGTACGACTACGTCTCCGCCAAGTCCACAGGCAGCCTGGACCTGGACACGCTGGCGCAGTCCGGCCGCTACACGCTGATCATTGACCCCGACGCTGCCGGCACCGGCACGGTGACGCTCACTGCGTCGCACTATGCGGATGCCGGTGCCCTCGATCCGGCCGGCCCGGCGGTGGAACTCTCCCTCGCCCGCGCGGGACAGAACGGAATCGCCCGGTTTTCTGCCGAGGCGGGCCAGCGCGTGTCGATCGGGGCGACGGCAACAGGGTTCGCCACCTCCACACAGGTTGACGTGCGCCGGCCGAACGGGACGCGCCTGGACAGCTTCTCGGTCTCTACGGGCTCTCCCGAGGACTGGGACAGCACGGCGCTGCCCGAGTCGGGCACGTACACGCTTGCCGTGCAGCCGGGCGGCGATCTGGACACCGGCAAACTGACGCTGACGCTGTCCCGGCCAGTGGACCTGGCACAGCTGGCCACCACGGGCGACCCGGTCCAGGCAGACATCGGCCGCTTTGCGCAGAACGCCGAATCCCTGTTCCAGGCGGAGGCCGGCGCCGATCTGTCGCTGGGCATCACCGGCAACACGTTCACCACGTATCTCCATGTCAGTGTGATCGCACCGTCCGGTGCGAAAACCGTCGACGCGGCATACGTGTCGGCCCAGTTCTCGTATAGCTGCCGCTGCCCGACAGGTAACGCAAAGTAGCCACCGTCACGTTTCGTGTCCGGCATCCGTCGTGCAGCCGCCGACGTCGAGATCGATCTTCCATCCGGGCTGCCGCTTCGCCATCTTCGATCTGACGTATCGTCAGCACTCTGTCGTGGTAAATACCGGATTTACCGCGGCGGAGCCCCTACCGTGATCATCATGACCTGCGGCGGGGCATTTCGGCCGCCGGGGTGAGGTGTACGCATTTACTGTGGCAGTGCCGGAAGGGCGGGGCGGGCGTGTCAGTCGAACCAGTGAACGAACTCAAGGGCGGGGGTGCGCTCAGGTTGCCGCACGCCCGCGTCATGCCCATGTCCGCCCCGCCGGCCACGTACGCGACGGCGGTAGAGCGGTACCTCACCGGCGCCGGCATCGCGAAGTCCTCCGCGCGGATCTACCGGATCTCACTGACGACGTGGGGATGGATGTTCGCCGGCGAACGCGCACCGACCGGACCGGCCCGCCGCGGCGCGACACCGCCCCTCTTCGCCGTAGCCGCGATGGACGATCCCATGCTGCCGGAGGTGCTGGCCGAGCTCGCCGCCACGCGGGCGGACGCGATGGACGCCGACACCGTCAACCGGGAGCTGTCCATCGCACGCAAGGCGATCGGCTGGTGGCAGCGCCAGGGCTGGATCGAATGCGATCCGACGGTCGGCATCGAGCGGCGGCCCGCCCCGCCCGACCGCACCAAGGCCCTCGCCGAAAACCAGATCGCCGCCCTGTGGCGGCTGGACGTCGCGCTGCGGGAGAAGACGTGCTGGAAGATGCTCTACGAGTCGGCGGCGCGGGCCGATGAGGTGCTGTGCCTGAACGTGGAGGACCTGTACCCGGGCGACAAGCGGGGCCGGACCCTGGCCAAGGGCGGTGCGACGGAGTGGATTCACTGGCAGTCCGGGACCGCCCAGCTGCTGCCGCGCCTGATCGCGGGCCGCGCCCGTGGTCCGCTGTTTCTCACCGGCCGCAAGGCTCCGGCCGGGACGCCGACGCTGGACGTGTGCCCAGAGACCGGGCGAGCGAGGCTGTCGTACCGCCGGGCTGAGGAGATCTTCGAGGAGAACACCCGGCTGCTGGCCAACCCTCTTGCCTCACCCGAGGACATCGAGGACCTGGACGGCTTCACGCTGCACCGGCTCCGCCACAGTGCCCTGATCCACGATGCCGAGGGCGGCACGTCTACGCCGATGCTGCTGGCCCGCTCCCGCCACGCCTCGGTCCGCTCCCTGGAGCGGTATGCACGCCCCGGCGTCGACGCGGTCGCCGCCCATCTCGCTTCCCGCGATCCGGCCGCACGACGCGCACACCGCTGACCGGCTACCGGCCAGGCTTCACATGCTGTTGCCTATTTCCGACGTATTCCGGTTGCCCTCCCTCCACGGCCGCACGACAGAGAAGCGACCTCAGGAACGATCATCGCGGACCCGCCCCACCCCACGCAGCAAATTGCGCAGCAGAGTCTCCACCGACTCTGCTGCGCAATTCCTCGGAGCCGCTGGACTGCACTCCGCGACCTGCGGCGACGCGGCCGTGCTCGGCGCTCCGGGCGGCTGTTCCTGCGGGTCCAGCGAGTTGCGCAGCAGAGTCTCCACCTTGACCAAAGAGATAGGGGCACCCCCCGGGGCGACGGATCTGGTCCGCGGTCAGGCGGCGACCGCCTGTTCATCAGCCTCCCGTGAGCGCAGCAGGGCTACCGCGCGTACGTAGAACAGCGCGCACGCCCACATCGCCGCTGCGACCGCGAACCAACCGATCGCCTCCGGACGGAGCACGATCGCCAGGAGTAGGGCCGGACCGATGGCTTCGCCCACAGCGCAGGCGAAGGTGAACAGCGACGAGGCGCGGGTCAGGTGGCTCGCCATGTCGGGAGCGAACAGCAGTTCCGTGGTGGCTGCGGAGAACAGCACCTCTGCCAGGGAGACTAAGATGATGGCGAGCCCGACGACCACGAGGGAGAGCGGTCCCGATACCAGGGCGCTCGCCCCGGCAGTCGCCAGGCCGCCGCCCAGCATCACGCCCGCCAAAACCATCACCGCTTCCGGCCGGCAGCGTCGGTCGACGTAGCGGCTGACCGGGACCTGTAGCGCGATCACGATGACGGCGTTCGTGGCCACCAGGATGCCGACCGGCCATGCGTCATGGGGATAGACGTACCCGGAGACCCACAGCGGAACGGCATAGGTCAGTACCGGTGTCATCACAGAGAAGATGGCACTGATCGCCAGAAAGACGGTCAGGCGCGGCCGGGCCAGCAGCCGCCACACGGAGACGGTGGGCTGTGCGATCTGCGCCTGACCCGTTGAGGAGTGCTCGGGTGGCGGTAGACTCGTCGCCACGAGCCCGGAGCACGCGAGACACGACACCGCGTTGAGGGCCATACACACGGCTGCCCCACGCGGGACGTCCCAGGCCAGAGCGGCGGCCGCGACGCTGCTGCCGAGCACGATGCCCGTGTTGGCCAGGCTTCGCAGCTTGGCCCGGTAGACCTTGGTCTCCGTGCGAGCAATATCCCGGATGATGAGGTTGCGTGCCGTCCCGCCGACTGCGGAGAACAGCCCGTAGACGATCAGGCATCCGGTCATCAACACCGGCGACGAAGCCACCAGAAGTGCTGCTGCGGCGAGCCCGCTCACGACCTTGCTGGAGACGTACGCCGTCCTGCCGCCGAGCCGGTCGATCGCCGAAGCAAAGGGCAGGGCGCCGAACTTGCCGCCCAGCGTGCTGACGAGAATGCAGGCCGCGGCGACCGCTGCGGAGACGCTCCGTGTCTGCACCAGGAAAACCGTCAGGCCAGCGACGTAGGCGCCGCTTCCCACCATGTTTACCAGCGTCGCCCAGCCGAGGGCCCGCCTCGGGGGAAACCGGCCCGGCATCAGCGTGCACCGCCGCTGAACAGCCCGGTGTCCTCCAGGAACCGGGCGAACTCGTCCACGATACGACAGGATGCCGTTCGCATGGCAGATCGGGTCATGCCCGCGACGTGCGGAGAGAGCGTGCAGTGGGGGTTCTTCGCGAGAACCGAGGAGAAGCCCGCTCCCTCCGCCTCGAAGACGTCCACCGCCGCTCGCCGGGGCCCGGAGGCGGGGTCGCGCAGTGCTTGGTCGAGGGTCTCCTCCGGCACCACGCTCGCCCGAGCCGTGTTGATCAGGACCGAGTCGGGTCGCATCAACCGCAGTTCCCGTGCCGCGATGAGGCCTTCGGTCTGTGCGGTGGCCGGCACATGGACCGACACCACGTCACAGCCTGCCAGCAGCTCGGCGAGGGACTGCACCCGGTGGCCGGGCCATCCGTCCGCACGATGCTGGGTGAACCGCGGCGACCCGCAGACCCACACTTCCGCGCCGAACGCCCGTACCAATTCGGCCACGTGCCGGGCGATGGTTCCGGACCCCACAAGGCCCACGCGCGCACCCGCGAGGCTGCCCGCCGGCAGTTCCTGGACCGCCGTGCTCCACGAGCCGTCGCGCAGGGCGCCGGACCGCTGGGACACGCCGCGCAGGGCGTCGAGCATGAGCGCCACCGTGTGCTCGGCCACCGCCGCCGCGTTGGCTCCCGGTGTGGTCCGGATGGCGACGCCCAGCTCCTCGGCCGCCGCCTTGTCGAAGGTGTCCGATCCGGCGGCGGCCCGCCCGACCAAGGCCAGGCGGTGGCGCAGCCCGTCCCGCGTCGCCCGTTCTAGCACCGCCCGGGTGAGCGGAATACCGGCCCGGCATTTCAGGGCGTGGTAGCCGCGTCCCTCGTCCTCTAGCCGCCGACCGAGCTCCTCCTCGGAGAACCCATCGAAGTTCGCCGTCTCCCAGTCGGCTTCGATCCTGGCCCGGAGCCCGGCGTCCGTGACGCGCCGGAGGTTGACCGTCGGCGTCAGACCGAGGCTGACGAGGGCGGCCAGCTCGGTCAGCGCCTGGTCGCCGAGCGCCGGATCGACGACCAGGACCCGGCCGGGCGTGCGGCGGGCGTTTGTTGCCGCGCTCACGTGGTTCTCCCGTGTCCGCCGTGGTCCGGACCGCCGGTGAAGGGCCGGTACCGCAGGTCGTCCCGCCCGAGTACCTCGCTCTGGAAGTCCCGCATGGCGCGGGGCGACCTGCTAGGGCTCACCACGGAACCTGTCACAAAGGCGATCTCCACCCGGTCGAGGCGGCGGTCGAGCTCCGCCGCGGTGGGGGCGCTCACGAGCATCGCGGCCGCCGGCTGGTAGAGCGAGCTGGACGGCCCGGCGTAGGTGGCGCCGAGGTAGGTGTAATAACGGACGTACTCCACCCCGTCGAGGGCGGCCAGTTCCTCCGCCCTCGGCAGGTCGAGGACCACGCCGGGAGGGAGCTTGGGATGGACCGAGCCCACCTCGCAGGCTGGTTCGGACGGGGCGGCTTTCGGCTCCGAGCCCAGGCAGAGGTCCACGGAGGCCTCCGCCAGTGAGACGGACCGGGAGACCCGTACTTCTTCTTCGTTGAACGGGCCCCCGCGCCGAGCCGCGCATTCGCTGAAAACCAGCTGCCCGTCGGGGAGCCGGAAGAATTCCAGGTGGAAGACGCCGGAGCGCAGGCCGAGGGCGGCGAGCGCCTCGGCGGCCAGTCGGTCGGCTTCGGCGGTGAGCCCGGGGTGCGTGGCTTCGGTGCAGCGGTAGATCCGCAGGGCTGCCTCGGCCTCGACGGCTTCCAGGCAGGTTTGCGCGTAGCGCCCCACCGAGCTGAATCCGATCGTGCCGTCGTGCACCCAGCCGTCGAGACAGAACTCCTCGCCGGTGACGAACTGCTCGATCTGAAGGCCCTTGTGGGCTGTCCCGGCGGGGAAGAACGAGGCGACGGCCCTGTCGAAAGCCTCGGCGTCCGCCACGCGCACGGTGGCTTCGGTGCCCACGCCCGCGACCGGCTTGAGCACCAGGGGGTAGCCGAGTGCCTCAACGTCCCCCGGCGTCGGCGGAGCCCAGAACACCTGTGAGCGCGCCACCGGAACGCCCGCCTCGGCGAGCCGCTGCTTCTGCAGGTACTTGTCACGCATCAAAACAGCCACGTTCGTGCCCGGGCCGGGCACCCCGGCCGCCTGGGCCAGTCCTGCTGTCATCACCACGGCGAGCTCGTAGTTGGTGTAGATCCCGTCGAAGTCGCCCAAGGAGAGCCCGGCGTGGGCCAGCCCGCTGACGACCGACTGGGTGTCGGTCTGGTCCGAGACCGGGACCTGTCGCACCTCCTCGGGGAAGGTGAGCACTCCGTTGCGTACGGCGCCGGCGTTGCGGACAGCGACGACCTCCAGCCCTCGTGCGACACAGGCTTCCGCGAAAAACCTGTCCGAACCGATAAGCAACACCCGTGGCATGGCCCTACTTCCTCTCATGTGCGTACTCGATCGTCCTCAGCAGCGCCTCGCCGGCGGAGGACAGCGCCCCGGCCATCCAGGCAGTGAGCGGACTCAGCCAGTCCCCGGCGAACTGGACCCGGTCCAGGCCCGCTCGCAGTCGGTGGAATGCCGGGTCCTCGTAGCCGGGCCAGTTCACCCAGGCCCCGTGGACATGCGGGACCCTTGACCACGACACCGAGTGGACCGCCACCGGGGTCGAGGCGGCCTGTACCCCGGGGTGGAGCTCGGCGATCCGCTCCACGACGACGCGGTGCCGGGACTTCTCGTCCATGGCTTCCAACGCCGCGGCGTTGTCCTTGAGGCAGTAGGCCGTGAGCGTGCCGCCCCGGTCGTGCCAGGCCGTGCTCGGGTACCACAGCCGGTCGACCGGCGCGCCTGGGTACGACGTGCCGCCGTAGATGCCCAGTTCGTTCTCCCACCACCGGTCGGCGTAGGTGACGAACGCCTTGACAGCGGGCCGTGGCAGCGGCACCTGGAGCGCGGCGCCGATGTCGGCGGGGAAGTCCGTGTCCACATCGGCGAGCTGGTGGGGAGGCATGGCCAGGATGACGTGGTCGTAGGTCTCGTGCCGTGTGCCCAGCGGGGTAGTGAGGCCTAGCCGGACGCCCTCCTCCGACCTTGCGACTGAGGAGAGCCGGTGGCTCAGGTGCCGCTGGGAGGCGGGAAGGGACTCGGCGAGCCGGGAGATCAGGACATCACTGCCGCCGACGATGCGGAATAGGGTGGTCGACTTCAGCGCCGACAGATCAGCCAGCAGGGCTCGGGCCGTGGGAGTGTCCAGGAGGGTGGACGCCGTCGGCTGTTCTCCACTCTCGGCCGCGGGCGCCGTCGGGTCCCCGACGTCGCTCAGGGTCCGCAGGCCTCGCCGAGTGCGGTGCGGCGCCTGGTCCGCCGAGGCATCTGCCACGAGGTGGGGGAACGCCGCGTCGACATCCGGGCGCACGGCGGTGCGACGGATCTCCTGCCACCAGTCCCGCTGACGCAGGACGGAATCGGCGTCTCCCTCGCCCAAGCGCAGCAGAGCGTCGTCGTTGCGGGTGACCAGGGGGGCGACGGGTATGTCCAGCAGGCGCAGGTACTCCATGGTCACCATGTGCGGATGCACGCGGGTGGCCCCGGCTTCCACCAGCTGGCCCTCCGGGAGGCTAGCCGTACGGCTCGGGTCGTCGGGCATCGGGTCGCCGTCGCGGAGTGTCAGTACGCGCCCCCCGAAGCGTTCCGCAGCCTCGAAGAGGTCCGCGTGGACCCCCATCCCGGCCAGCACGTAGGCGGTGGTGAGACCGGCGATCCCGCCGCCGACGACCCCGATCCGTTTCCCCTTCAGGTGCTCAGCGCCAGGCGCCCCGGCCACGTCGCCGGGGAGGATCCAGTCGGTGCGGGAGGCCGGATCCACCTTCCCGATGGCTCTCTGGGCGGTCATCGTTCCACCGCCACGAGCGCCTGCGGGGCCCGGACCGCCGTGGCCTGCAGGAGCTTGCGATCCACCTTTCCGGCAGTGGTGAGTGGCAGTTCGTCCACTCGGTGCAATTGCTGGGGTACGGCGTACGACGGCAGGGTGCGGCGCAGGTGCTCACGCAGCTCCCGTACCGGAACTGTTCTGTGCGCGACGTACGAGGCGGCCAGCCGGACGGGCCCCTCGTCCGCACTCGGCAGGATGAACGCGGCGCATTGGCGTACCTCGGGGTGGCTCTCGACCGCGGATTCGATCTCTGTCAGCTCCAGCCGGTATCCGTTGATCTTCACCTGGTGGTCGATCCGCCCCGCCACATGGACACTTCCGTCGGGGGCGACCCAACCGAGGTCCCCCGTGCGGTAGGCGCGGCCGTGGCCAGGCATTTCGACGAACCGGCACTGATCGTCGGAGGGGCGCACGTACCCGGCCGCGAGCCCGCGCCCGGTGAGCATGAGCTCGGCCGGATGCCGGTCGTCGCCGCCCGGCGCGAACACTTCGGTGCCGCCGAAGGGCAGGCCGACCGAGTCGAGGGCGTTCGAGGTCAGAGTGTGGAAGGTGCACCAAATGGTGGCTTCCGTCGGGCCGTAGAAGTTGCGTACGCAACCGAACCGCTCGACCAGCCGTTCGGCGAGAGACGAGTCCAGGGCCTCACCTCCGCACCAGACCTCCAGATCTGCGGGGAGATCAAGGTTGAACGCCTCGATCAGCTTGAAGAAGCTCGGAGTGCCCTGCACGTGGGTGGCCCCGTGCCTGGTGATGAAGTCGGCGAAGCCCCGGGGGTCGCCCTTCAGCGGCGGCGGACAGAGCACCGTACCGCCGACCAGCAGTGGGAGCAGCAGCTCTATCAGCGAGATGTCGAAGGAGATGGAGGTGTTGAGGACGAACGTCGGGGGCGGGCCCTCGGCGAACAGCGGTGTCAGCGACGACAGCCGTTCCTCCAGCACCGCTTCTTCGACCATGACGCCCTTGGGCAGTCCCGTCGAGCCGGAGGTGAAGATGACGTAACCCAGTCCCGGCCGGGGAGCCGCCGCCTCTGTGCCGTACTCGGCGGCGACGTGCGGCTTCCCGTCGTCGCCCGCCTCCAGCAGGACTACGGCGTTGGTCTCGGACACGACGAGGTCGACGCGGTCGGGCGGCCATCGCTCGTCCACCGGCAGGTACACCCGGCCGGTGGCCAGGCACGCCAGGAGACAGACCAGGGTGGCGTAGCCTCGCTGGCCGGAGACAGCGACGACATGGTCGCGCGGCCAGCTCCTCGATCCGGCGGGACAGGGCGGCGACGTCCGAGATCAGTTCCTCGTAAGTGTGTTCGCCGTCGTTGCCAAGGTAAGCCAGTCGATCAGGCTCGGCGGCGGCTGGCTCTGCAATGCGGGTCCACAGGGTCATGCGAGGGTTCCGTCGCTGAAGCGGGCGGACGAGATGACGTGTGCGTGGGATCGGTCGATCGCTGTCCGGAGCGCCGGGGTGTCTGGCGCGGCCACGAGGAGTTCGCACAGGGCGTTCAGGGTCCCGTTACGGGGATCGAACCGGGTCCCGGCGCGACGCCGTCGGGCCACGGTGACACCCGGGTGCTCGCGCAGAAGCCTGCGGTAGTCCGGAGGCGAGTCGACCGTCAGGGCGCCTTCCGGCGGGTGGATGAGGATGTAACTCGTGTGGCTCCGTGGTTCGGGCAGGTGCGGCTTATTCCCCGTGACGGCATCGAGCACCGCGCCGATGAGGTCTCCGTCCTCCGCGGCGGCCTTCAGCATGACGTGCAGATGACCGCCGAGCCGGGGGTTGACCTCGATCAGCTGGAAGCCCTGCGGCGTGTGCACAAATTCGATGTGAAAGGCGGGCCACATGCCCTCCCACAGGGCGGCGATGTCAGCAGACCAGCTCTCCAGGTCGGCTCGCTGCTCCGGGCTGATCCGGGACGGTATCAGGGACCCGGTCTCGCCGTAGTTGGCCGCCTGGCGCCGGCGATCTGCGGCGAGGAACACGGTCCCCCGGCTGCCGTGGATGACGTCGACGGCGAGATAGGCGGCGTACCAGTCGGGCTGTTCACCGAAGGGCAGGTGCTCGTGAAACTCCTCGGCGTAGAACTCGCCCGACGTCAGGTCCAGTTCGCGGTCGGCTGCGGCCTCCTTCCAGGACGGCAGGTCGCGGACGACCATAACGTCTCGGCTGGAGACGCCCCGGCGTGGTTTGACGACCAAGACATCGACTTCCTGGAGGGCCGCGGCGACATCGTCGTCCGAGGTGAGCTCCCAGGTCCGGGTGTGTGACAGTCCGTGCTCGTTGAGCAGCACGCGCATGTCGTACTTGTCCTGAGGTTTCGGGGCGCCGGCGTTCCGCAGCCGGACAGTCGCCGCCATACATTCGTAGGCGTACAACTCGTCGAAGGTGAGGATGGTGCCGAGCCCGAGCCGACGGCCGGTGGCCACCAGGTCGTCGTCAGTCTCCTCCCAGCGGACGCCCACCGAGGCGGCCAGGGCGGTGATCTCGGGCGCCGAGACGGCAACGGCGTCGGGTACGAGGACGGTCAGCTTCCGGTCCCGGGCCTGAGCGAACAGGTCGGCGAAGGGGACCGACGGCGTGGTGCCCACCAGGATCGCGATGCACGGGTCGGTCGGGGAGTCTGTCCCGGTCACAGTGCCACCCCCGCTCGGAGGGAGTTGATGACAGCGGCGGCGAGGGCTGAGTCGGGGCGGTACTTGATCCCGAGCCGGATACTGCCATCGACCCGGTCGGCGACACAGCGCAAATGGTACGGAGTGGTCGCGTCAGGTGAGGACTGAGGGCCGAAGTCCACGTCGACGGGCAGGCAGTCGCCTACCGGGGCGTACAGAGTGCTGCGCAGCGAGCCGCGGTAGTTGAGGTACAGCGCTGCAGGAGCAGTAAGCAGAGCCGTGGAGGAGTCCCCGGTCACGTACGCCGTGTTGTCCGTTTCGAACGACTCCAGCGCCCGGGCGGCGTCGGGCACCGTCCAGTCGGCGCCCGAGGGCAGTTCCACCCGCCTGAGCTGCGAGAACCAACCCACGGTGGTGGCCAGGGAGGGCCAGCCTCGGATCGGATCCCGGCCATGCCAGGTCATGTCCAGGCTGTGGGCGCGCGGATCGTCCATTTCTCGGACCGCGCGGCTCATCGCCGCGAGGAGGGCGGGAGCGATCTGCCGGGAGCTGAGGTCACCGGCCTGCACGTGGAGGGTGGTGTGCCGCAGCCCGCCCACGGGGAACGCCGTCTCCTCGCCGTATGAAGTCCGGGGCACGGAGCTCGGTCGCTCGTCCGTCTCTTCGGCGAGCCGGGCGAGCCACGATACGTAGTTGTCCTCGGCCGGGGCCGCGTCGGACGGGTCGTGCAGGGCGGCGACCAGATCGTGCTGAAGCACATCCGCGCTGTGGCCGTCGGCGCACAGGTGGTGGAAGAGCAGGGTCAGCGCGACGGGAGTGCTGTCGTCCTCCCAGACAAGTGCCGTAGACACCTCGCCTCGGGCGATGTTGAAGAGTGTTCCCAGGCCACGGACGGTGGCATCGACAGGGGCGTGGTCATCGTGCCCCTTTACCGGCACGGCGACGACGGGGATGGCGCGCCGGGCGGCAGGCCGCACGGACTGGGTCCATCTGCCGTCGGAGAATGAGAACGCGGCGGTGAGCGCGGGGTGGGCGACGGCCAGGGCCCGCACCGCGTGTTTCACCCGATCGCGGGTGGCGTGCTCGCAGAGCCGAACGGTGAGGTGGTCGTTGTGCCAGTCGCGGGTGTCGCCGTCAGCCATAACTGTGTACAACTGCATGGATGTCAGGGGCAGTTGCGAGAACGCGGATGTGTCGCAGCTACCGGAGCCCGCAGTCGTGGCCGCCTCTGGCTCGGCGGGCGATGACGTGCCGGCGAGCCGTACGAGCGACGCCAGGGTGGGGGCGCGGAAGAAGTCGGCGATGTCGGCGACGAGCCCCTCGCGTTCCAGTCGGCTGAGTAGTTGGACGGCGCCGAGGCTGTCTCCGCCGAAGTCGAACCAGTCGTCGTCGGGCTCAGGGTCGTCGTACTCCAGGGCGGCGAGCCAGTGCGCCACGACGATATCGCCGACGGTGTTGTCGACCTGCTGCACGCTCATGAGGCTTCCTTGGTCGATTGCTTCGTGCGGTAGTCCAGCAGGCGCCGTACCGCGGTGCCGTCCGTGCCGGGAGACAGCGGCGGGTATCGGCCTATGTCCGTGAGGGACAGGCTGATCCGGTCCAGCAGATACGGCAGTGCGTCGGCCAGGGCACGGGTGGTGGGCATGGAGACGTGCTGGACCCGGGCCAGCTCCAGGATCGTGAACAGCGCGGGTATGTCCTCCCGCAGCGTGCGCGACGTGCGGAGACTGTCGATGTCTGAGGGCGAGAGCGAGCGGTAGAGATCGCGTGTCGCGGCCATCGTGGCGTAGAAGGTGGGCCGGGGCCGGTGTCGGTACTGGCGGTGCAGGATCTGCGGGAAGGTCTCGCTCTCTACCCCGTACGCTGCCGCCAGTGCCACCCGTTCGGTGTCCATCGCGTTGAGCTGCTCGCCGAGCGTGGGGTCGATACCTTCGCTGTAGTGCAGGTACCTTTCGCCGCGTGCGGTGCGCACCACGTTGCCGGGGTCCAGGGCTACGGCGGTGTGGATGTAGTAGCCCAGCGGGTCGAAGATGAGCTCGGACGGAGTTCGCAGGGTGAACCTGCTCACCCACTCGGGATCGCCCAACGCGTTCGCGAGAACCTCCAGTGCGAGCTTCGGGTCTTGTTGCCCGTAATGAGCCGCTCCGATCTGGTCCTTGCGCTTGTACTCGATGACTCCGCCCCGGGCTCGGCACCCGTAGAGGGAGTCCTCCACCAGGAGCACTTCCCAGGCGGCCGCGCGCGGATCGGCCAGCCGCTCGGCCAGCCACAGAGCACCACCCTGCCCGCCACGGATCATCACGACCGTCACCGGGCGGTGGGCCAGCAGCCCCAGCAGCCGGGATATGACGGTGGATCGCACCTGGGGGATGTCCGGCACCGTGACGATCACGCAGTCGGCAACCGCCAGGGCGTCGGAGCCCGCCGGGCCGTCCTGGAGGAAGTCCGTACGCCTACTTGGGACGGTGTGGACCTCGCCCGTCAGGATGTCGCGCATGGTCAGCGGGTTCCCGGCCGCGTCCGGTACCCGTGAAGAGACAAGGTGCACGTCGGCGGCGGCGCGGGCCCGCTTGATGTCCGCGTACAGCGTGAGCCCGACGTGGCCACCGCCCACGATCACCGTGCGGTCACTCATCGCCCAGCCTGATCATCAGGGGCTCCCACACAGGGCGGGCGTCCGGGCGGGTGGCGTAGGCGCGGAAAATCAGGCGGTTGCTCCGTTCGGCCTGCATCCGCTCGCGTCCGTGCAAGTAGTGGTCGTTGGGTACGACGAGTGCCTCTCCCTTGCGGATGGCATGGCCGTGCTGGGCGCCGAGCTCGTCTGCCAGTGCGCCCAGTCGGCGGCGGGCCGCGTCGAAGCGTTCGAACTCGGCCTTGCTCAGCCCGGGATCGGTGTTGATCGAGTCGAAGTGGTAGAGCACGCGCCATTGGTCGCCGGTGCGGACGAGGAGCGGGAAGGTGAACCGGCGCGGCTCGGGCCAGGCCAGCTTCGTGCCCACCAGTGCGGTGTACCTGGACTGTTGCAGGCAGGCCAGGGTCTCGTCGTCGAGCTGCTCGACGATCGCGTCGGCCGGCGCCAGCAGCGTACGGGGGATGTCACCCGACGCCTCGTGCGTGACAAGCACGATGAATCCGGGCCGGGACCGGTCGGCGATGAAGGGAAAGTCGTTGTGCATGCCCAGCCGCTCCGGCTGGGCATTCTGCTCACGCGAGCGGGGGTTGGGCCGGATGTCGGTGAGCACTGATGCGTTGAAGTCTGCGTATGCGGTCAGCCGACCGGCGCAGTCAGGAGCAGCGTCAGGATCTTCGTCTGCGCCACGTCGTCGAGGGCGGGCAGCCCGCGCAGCAGGACCGCCTCCCACGGAGCCTCCTCCATGGCCTCGGCGAGGGCGGGCACGACGTCCCTGCCCTTGCCGAGCACGTGCTCCGCGAAGCGCATGTCGGACTGCGACGGGGTGTCGGAGAGGACCGAGTTCACGAAGTTCTCGATCTTCGTTGAAACACTGCGGTCGATGTCGAGCGCACGCAAGGGTGATCCTCCTGGCGATTGGCAGGGTTGGCGGAGAGGCATGGCGCTCCCGAACGATGGAGCAGGGGTGGGTTCCGGCTCAACCGGGGCCGGAACAGTGAGCCTTTTCCAACCTCAGGTTGAGGCGTGGTGAAGGACGAGAACGGCCTTGACGATGTTGGTGATGCGGTTGGTGCTGCAGCGGAGCTTTCGCAGGAGGCGCCAGCCCTTGAGGGTGGCCATGGCTTGCTCGCCCAGGCAGCGGATCTTGGCGTGGCTGCTGTTGTGACGGCGTTTCCATGTTGCGCAGGACTGTCCAACTCGCGGTCAGCACCATCAGGATGAAAGAGGCTCAGTGGACCAGGGTTTGGCGAACCCAACACGACGAATGTATAGCACACGCTGAAGAGTCTTCAGTGATAACAAAGAATGTTCGGCACTACCGAACAGTAACACCCATTGGGGCGGGAGTTCCCGGCAGAAGGAACCACTCCGCGTGCCAGTGACGCACCGTCAGAATCACATGGCCGACCGTGCTTCGGGCTCGCAGGGCTCGCCCCGCCGGGCCAGTATTGGAACGCCATCACCTGAAACGCCCTCCTCTCACATGCGCATCAGAGGAAAGGGTGTTGACGACATGGAGCCTCTTTCATCCTGATGGTGCTGACCGCGAGTTGGACAGTCCTGCGCAACGACGAAGCTCCTGGTAGACGGGTTCTCGACCAAGATCACCCGTGTCCGCCAGGAGCTTCGCGTGCTTGTATACCCGTCGTCGATTGATCTGTCCAGCCGCACCCTGCGGTTCCTGACCGGACAACTGACAGTCAGGCGGAAGAAGATCGGGACGCGGTGGCGGCGACTACCGGTCGGCCAGCAGGCCCTCCTGGCCCTGGCCCACCTGCGGTGCGGTGACACCTACGCCCAGCTCGCCGCGGGGTTCGGCATCGGAATCGCGACCGTGTTTCGCTACATACGCGAAGCCGTCGAGGTCCTGTCCGCCCTCGCACCGACACTCGCCGAGGCGATGAAAACGATCCGTACGAAGGCGTTCGTCATCCTTGACGGCACCCTGCTCCCGATCGACCGCATCGCAGCCGACACCCCGTCACACAGGCCCTAGTCAGCCTGCAGGACGAAGAACAGGAAGCATAGGAAGCGCGGCTTGGCCGCGATGACTTCGGGGAACAGCTCGCGGGCGGCTTGATCAGGCCCTGGCTCGCTGATGACCGTTATCCGGAAACCGGCACGGGTGAAGGCCTCGATCATCGCGTGCAGTGGCCTGTGCCAGATACTCATCTGCGCGGTCTGGCCGCCCATGGTCCACTCTTCGGTCCAGTTGGTGGTGTCGAAGTACCGGTACTCGGCCTCGCGGCCGGCTTGGCGGTGCATGAGGTTGATGGCAAAGGGATGGTCGACAGACGCGATCAGCCGACCACCGGGCTTGAGTATGCGTCGCAGCTCGGCCAGCGCCGGCCCCCAGTCCTCCAGGTAGTGCAGCACCAGGGACGCGACTACATCGTCGAACGTGTCATCAGAGTAAGGAAGCGGGCTGCCCAGGTCCGCCACCTGCAGGTCCGCACCGTCGCCGAGCCGCCGCCGGGCCAGCTCCAGCATCCCGGCACTCGCGTCGAAACCGCTCACGATGGCGCTACGGTCGCGCAGCGCCGCGAACAAGGGCCCGGAGCCACAGCCGGCGTCGAGGATCCGCCGGTCGGCTACGTCTCCGGCAAGGGCCAGCATCGCCACCACTGCCCCCACGCCACCCAGGCCGATGTGGTCAACAAGATCGTCCATCTGCGGCAGAACTACCACTTCGGGCCAATGAAGATCAAGATGTACCTCAAGCGGTACCACGACATCGAGATCGCCTGCTCTGCGGTCTACCGCATCCTCAAAAAGCTGGGCATGAATCGGCTGCCTGCCTCCCAGCGCTACAAGCGCCACGACAAGCGCTACACCCGCTACGAGAAGCAGCTGCCCGGCAACCGGGTCCAGGTCGATGTCAAGTTCATCGAACCGGTCGGCGTCCCGGCCGAGACCTCCGCCCCGGCCCCGGTCACCGGCAAGCTTCCGAAGGCACGGCGCCGAGCCAAGTACTACCAGTTCACCGCCATAGACGACTGCACCCGGCTGCGGGTGCTGCGTATCTACCCGCGGTGCGACCAGAAGACCGCCATTCAGTTCCTCGACTACCTCCTGGAGCGCTTGCCGTTCCGGGTCGAGGTGATCCAGACCGACAACGGCGCGGAGTTCCAGTCCGCCTTCCACTGGCACGTGCTGGACAAGGGCATCGCCCACACCTACATCAAACCGGCGTCCCCGCACCTCAACGGCAAGGTCGAACGCTCCCACCGCATCGATGCCGAGGAGTTCTACCGCATGCTCGCCGGCATCGTCATCGATGACACCGGCGTCTTCAACGACAAACTCCGCGAGTGGGAGGACTACTACAACTACCATCGCCCGCACGGCGCTCTCGGTGGCCAAACTCCCTACGAACGCCTCAAGCAGAAGACCCAGACCCGGGTGTAACCCAGCTCCGGCAGATGCACAGCTAGTGGCTGACGAGCTTGCCGTACGCATCCGGCGGCCGAAGAGCAAGACGCAGTCCTACAGAGAGGCAGACTTCGACAAGATCAAGGTCGCCGCACGCCGGAGGTTCCGGGCCGCACTGCTTCGCATCGAGGCCAACGCCCGGCACCTGGAACGGTGGCATCGCAGAGAGTTTAAGAAGGACAGCCGGGACTGGGTAATCGGTGAGGCCCTGGACCTCCTCGCCCGCACAGGGGATCTGCCGCGATACCAGGAGAAGAAAGACGGCCGAGGAACGATCCTCAAGCGGTACGAGAAAGCGTTCGGGGCGACGCGGGCGGAGGTGACCTGGCAGCGGCTGTTCCTGTCGCGTCCGGAAGCGGCAGCGCTGGGGGTGCTGCTGATGGCGGAGTATGGGTGGAACCTGTCGGTGATCGACCGGGTGGAGGTTCCCCGGGCGGCCCCGGACCCCGGCGAGGACGGGCACCCCACCTACCGGATCCCGCTGGAGAAGCGCAAGCGCGGGGCCGGCAACTACTTCGAGACGCGGAACGTGACCGACGACGGGGCCGCCTCAGCCGGGCGCCTGATCACTGAGGCGCTTGCGGCGACTCGGTTCGCCCGCGCCATCGTGGAGGAGCTGGCGCCTGGCACCGACCGCCTGGTCGTCTGGCATGCCCAGAACGGCCGCCAGCACAAGGAGAACACCAACCGCCTCGCGCCGGTGAGCCTCTTCCACTTCGGCGTTCCCGCTACAGCCGCGAAGCAGTGGGGCCGGGAGGAGGGTTTTGGAGGATCACCGTTCCGACGGGGGTGGCGGACCGTGAACGCGCTCGACCGGCGTGAGCCGGGTCAGAACAGCCAGGACACGCATGACCGCCGTTACGTCCTGGTCGACAAGCGGGTTCAGGCGGATGCCGTCGAGGTCATCGCGGCAGGAGCAGAGGACGCTGCCGACCGCGCTCGCCGCGCGGTCCTGGTGGCCGAAGTGTGCGATGAGCCCGACCCCGGGGACGTGGAGACCGCTACCGCGGACTGCCACGACTTCGACAACGGTCCCTACCCAGCGCCCGACGGCGGCTGCGGCGCATCGTTCCTGATCTGTCTGGCCTGCGAGAACGCCCGCGTTCATCCAGGCCATCACCCTCGCCTCGCTCACCTGCACGATGCACTGGCGAACCTGCGGTCCGTCCTGATTCCGAACACGTGGAGGGCCGACTGGGGGGACACCCACGCCCGGCTCGAAGACCTCATGCGAAAGCTCGACGCCGGCGTGTGGGCCCAGGCCCTGTCCCGCGTCACCGACACCGACCGCGACCTCATCGACCGCCTTCTGACCGGAGACCTTGACGCATGACCGCCATCACCGCCGATCTCGACCCCTACCTTCTCCCGCTGCCCACAGCCGACTCCCCGGTGGTCCTCCAGCATCTGGTCGCTCCGATGCACGCTCACCTGAACGTCCTCTATGCGGCCCCGGTCTGGCCTCTTGCCCCGCTGACTACGAACCCGAGCGCGAACAAGACGGCGGTCCACTGGCACCGCTGCCCCGCCGTGTTCCAAGACGACCTGCGCCAGGTCACCTGGGCTCTGATCAATGGAGAGCTGCGGCCTGCGTTCCTCAAGGAGCACAACACCCGGATGCGTGCGCGGGTCGCCATCGACGGCATCAAGGACGCGGTGCTGACGTGGATGCACCTGGCGAGATGGCTGGAGAAACGGGAGATCGGCACGCTGGCCGCGTGCTCCACCGAGGTCCTGCACGACTACGGCCTGCACCTGCGTGATACTGCCTCCAGCCGCGACCGGGCCCAGGACATCCTTACCTCATTGACGCGGTTGTGGGCCTACGACCAGCTCAGTGTCCAGCCCATTGGGATCGGGAGACCTCCATGGGACCAGCTGGGCGCCGATGACTACCTACCGGCCGCGACGTCGACCAGCGGCGGGGAGAACGAGGCGGAACCGCTAGCCGAGCAGACCATGGGGCCCCTGCTCGTCTGGGCGATGCGCATGGTTGACGACTTCGCCGACGACATCCTCGGTGCCTGGGCCGAGACGCGGCGTCTGAGGGACATCGCCCGCACCACACCGGCCACCCCCGCCGGGAGGGCTGCCCTGCACGCCTACCTCGACCCGCTGATTGCCCACGGGGGCCCCAGTGCCCGCCTCTGTCGTCAAGGGCGGCAAAGCGGGCTTCGCCCGGCACTACGTCGGTGGCATCACGGGAGCGTCGAAGTCCCAGATCCAGACGTTAATCCAGCGCAAAGGGCTGATCACTGCGGCCGCCGAGCGGCCCGGTCCGAGCCCGCTGGACATCCCGGTGACCGGCCGGATCGCCGGAGTTCCGTGGCGGGATGCGCTCGACTTCAACGAGGCCGCAGATCTGATGCGGCATCTGGGGACAGCCGCCTTCATCGTCTGCTCGTATCTGACCGGTATGCGTCCCGGCGAGGTCCTTGGCATGCGGACCGGGTGCTGTCCCGACCCTGAGCCCAACGCCGAGGGCAAGGTTGGACGGCACGTGATCCGCAGTCATGAGTTCAAGACCGCCACTGACGAGTGCGGAAACCACCAGTCCGCCGGCGTCGAACGCGAGGTGCCCTGGGTCGCCATTGCCCCCGTCGTCCATGCCATCCGCGTCCTTGAGCGCATGGTGCCCGGCGACGCTCTCTTGTTCGACCACGACGCCCATGATCTGCACAACCTCCGATCCGGCACCGGTTCCCTGAAGCGGAGCACCATCCGGGACCGGATCGAGGACTTCGTGGCCTGGGCGAACGCGGAAGCCGCCGCCCGCCATCTGGACTCGGAAGTCATACCGCCCGACCCCCGCGGCAAGGTGGGAACCGAACGGTTCCGCAGGTCGCTGGCCTGGCACATCGCCCGTCGGCCGAACGGCCTGGTGGCCCTGGCCATCCAGTACGGCCATATGAGGACCGCCCTGGCCTCCGAGGGGTATGCCTCGCGCAGCCGCGGCGGCATCCACGAGCTTATCGACGTGGAGACCGTCCGCGCGGTCGCCGACACCGTCGCCGACCTCCACGACGACCTCGAAGCGGGTGGTGGCGTCTCGGGGCCTGCGGCCCGGCGGGCCATCAAGGCCGCCGCAGCTGCCCCGCGCTTCGCTGGCACCGTCATCACTGCGACCACCGCCCGGCGGCTCATCGCGAACGAGGACGCCATGATCTTTGACAATCCCCATGCCTTGTTGCTCTGTCACCACAGACGGGCCCAGGCCCTCTGTCACCGCGACGGCATCAAGGACACGCCCAGCCTGGACCACTGCGTCCCCGGCTGCGGCAACATCGTCCGCACCGATCAGCACGCCCGCCAGCTTCGCGACCGCGCCGAGGTCCTCGACAAACGCGCCGTCCACACGCCCCAGCCGGTCGCCGAACGGCTGCGGGCGAATGCCACCAAACTCCGCTCCTTCGCCGATCACCACGACCGCGCCCGGATCACCCTGCAGGAGGCCGCCGAATGAGCCCCGCCCTTGACGAACGCGACCGCATCCGCGCGGCCATGGACTGCATCCTCGGCGGTACCCCGCAGAACTCCAATGGAGCCCTGACCATCGTCGCCCTGGCCCAAGAGGCCGAGGTCCCTCGGAACGCGCTCACCCAGCGCCACCTGGACCTGAAGAAGGAGTTCTACGAGCGCGTCAAGGAACGCGGGTCCACCCCAGACGTCGAGATCCGCCTGCGGGCGAAGATCGTCCAACTCAAGGAGACGATCGCCAACAAGAACAAGGAACTCGACCAGCTCCGCACCGACGTCCCCGGCCTGGTGCGGGTCGTCAACGAGCTCTCCCTGGAGAACCGGCACCTGCGCGAACGCCTCGCAGAACTGGAGTCCAACGTCCACATCCTGCCCATCCAGCGCCAGCCCCGAGTCCGGTGACCGGCGGCTCGGCTCGAACAGACGGCTGAGCACACGAGTCCCTACGCGATGACACACGACTGACGTTCACCGCGCCGCCATCGCGGCGACCTGGCTCAACTGCCGGGGTGACCAGCAAGGGGCCGACCCACTTGAGTGAGAAGCCCGTTGGGTGGCTCTGGTCGAGATAGGTGCGCCGTGGGGACGTACGGCGGTAGACGCGGTTGGCGGTGCCCCAGGCCCCTCGATCGTCCTCGGGGGCAGGTCAGTGCGGGAGGGTGATGTAGCGGACTGACGCGTCACGCCGTTCCGCGTTCATCCGCCACAGCCGCTTGTGAGCAGCTGAGCCGGGGCGTACGTCCTCGGCCTGCCACAGGCCACGGCGGGCGTCGGCGGGCTGGCGGATCAGCAGGAGCGTGCCGAGCAGCGTGCGGTTAACCTGGAGTGCATCGTTCTCCGTCTCGCGCCTGTATTCCTCGTCGGCATCCTGGAGTTGCCCTTCGCCAACGGTGTTGAGCTCTTACCGTTTCACTGCCACGGAAGCGATGGGTTGCGCCAGGTCCTTGGTGAGGGCCCCGGTGCATTGCCAGCCGTAGGCATCAATGACGTGGAAGATACAGACAGTCGCTTCTTGAATCGACTGCATTTTTTGGGCGAACCGGTTCATGTCGAGCGATTGGCCGTGTCGGTTGAGCTCTACATGTTCCTGGGCGCGTTGTGAGTACTCCCGCGCCAGGGTCTTGGGGCCGGCAAGCCAGATTGGCACCGTTTCTGGTTCAGCTTCAGTGAGTCCCTGGAGCGCGATGGCTGCCGATTCCCAACCGCCTGCCATCAGGTTCTGGCATCGCAGCTTTGCCTCCTGAAAGGAGAGCCGTCCAATCTCACCCACGGCATGTGTAAACGGGTCACCGCCAGCCCCTTTGACAGCAGTCGACCCGATGGGGCCGGCTTCCTCGGCGGACAGGACACATACGAATCGATATGATGGCAGGTGGACGGAGAAGAGGAGGACGAAATCCTCGCTTCGCTCGGACATTTCCTCGACGAAGCGATCAAGGTCGAATGTCTGCTGAACTGAGTCGGCCAGCGCGTCGCGCCGCAACCCATAGACACCGGCGATGGTTGCTCGCCTGACCGGTGATGCTTTCACCGAACTGATCTGAGTGCCCTCCAACATGCCGAGTGCCAGGCGGGCTGAACCCCACCCTTGCTGGGTCAGCTTTTCGCACACGAGCCGCACATCGGCTCCGGTGAGCTTGATGCTGTTCGCCTCATCCACGTTTCTGCATCTTTCCGTTGTAGTGGAGCGGTGGAGAAGCCGGTGCGCCTGGCCACCTATCCGCGGCAAGCGCACCGGGTCGTGACTCCATCAAGGTGCGGGAACGTGCCACACTTTCGCCCCCCTGACCAGACCCTCCACCAAGTGTTCAGTTCCTTCCCACAGATCGGAGCTGAACATAATGGAAGGGTAGATCGGCTGGCCCAAGGGAAGCTTGATCTGAAGGATTACTCCCGGGAGATCATTGCGCCCTTTGTCGGCGCCGCGAGCATAACGCAATGCTGTTTCACGGGACGTGTCCCATGAAGTAAAGATGCTATCGGTGTTGCCATCGTGGCGTGTTTCCATGCTCGCCATTCCGCCTCGGGGCTTGCTGACACCCCGCACAGCGTCGTCGTAGCCCGGATGCCTTACGGAAAGACCGCGGTACAGGTAATTGAATCCCGGTTCTTCGGTCACCGAGGCAACGTTGAAGCGCGCCGCGCAGGGCGGGGTCATCCGCGTGAGCCGCTCCCTGGCCACAGCGCGGGACCGGTTTGCCTGACACGCCCCTGAGCCAGTTGAACGCGGGCCCGAGAAGGCTGCTGCTGGCGCCACCGGCTGCGCCGAATAGCAGGTCCCAGGGGTCGGTGGGGCGGCAGTTGGCCTGGTTGATTCCCGAGGAGAAGCCTGCGCCGACTCCGGCGTTGACCGCTGTGGAGGCGGCGATTCCGCAGGCTCCGCTGAGCCCGACGCCCCGGAACCTCCCGGGGCGCGCGCTCAGCGATTTTGACGTTCCGGTGTGTCAGCGCCCCGGATATCGTCATCTTCATCGAATGGGATTGAAGCCGTTGGCCTCCTGGTCAAGCCTCAGCGGGCTAGAGTCGGAACCGCGCTTCTGCTCCTTCAATGTAGATGAGCATAGGCTTAAGCACTTCCCCGTCGATCACCGGATGCAACTCCAGGTGCAGTTCCCGAACTGCTTTGATGGCCCAGACCTTGTCTTCAGGAAAGCCTGTTCTCCTTGCCTCGGCCTGCACCTCGAACAGAGAGCTCAGGGATTCCCAGCCATCGGACGGCTCGAAATGGCATACGATCCACGGTTGATCAGATTCTGGAGAGGAGAGCGAACCCACGAGTGTGTCACCGCACTTCACCCACCAGACGGGATCTCCTTGAATCTTGCCACTCGATTGTCGCATCAACTCTTCCCTCCTTACAGAACACGTCCGAGGTCCCGCATTATCTTGTTCAGACTGGTGCCCGCTGGCCAGTACTTGACAACGGCACCTCCCTCCAGGGAGAACTTAACGAGGATCTCCTTGTCTCGGAAGGCAGTTTCTCCCAGATCCAGGCCAAGCTCCCTGATGTAATCCGGGACGTCCAAATGGGCCCCGGCGTCAACCGTTTCCGAGGTAACCCTGCTCATGTCGACCGCGATGTAACCGTGTGCACCGTTTCCTACCTTGCTGCTGGCTTCTCCGTATATCTGATACATAACCCTGGGGTCGCTCGTCAGTGAGATCCACGGAGAATTATCATGCCCCATGACGTGACTCCACGGCTGGACGGTGGGGTCAGAACCCGGTCGAACCAGACTTGCATTGGGAGCCTCACCCGGGCGGAGTGCTCTAAAGCCGTTGGCTGAAATCCCGCTGTGCGCAGATACCTGGACTCGTGGAGCGAATAGGCGCCCCTTCACCCAGCTGAGGGCCGGTCCGAGAAGGCTGCTGCTGGCACCACCGGCTGCGCCGAATAGCAGGTCCCAGGGGTCGGTGGGGCGGCAGTTGGCCTGGTTGATTCCCGAGGAGAAGCCTGCGCCGACTCCGGCGTTGACCGCTGTGGAGGTGGCGATTCCGCGGGCTCCGCTGAGTCCGAGGCCCCGGACGACCGCGTTGCCTGCACCGGGCATGAGGGCACCGGCTGCTCCTCCGATGAGGGCGCCATTTCCTGCGGCGCCGGCGAGGCCGCCCCAGGTGAACTGGCCGTCGTTGCGGTGCTGCCAGCTGTAGATGCCGCCTTCGACAACTCCTCCGATGACGGCGCCGATGCCTGCGGAGATGCACAGGGGGCAGCGGCCGGAGGGGTCGGCTTGGTTGACGGGGTCGTTGTTGGCATACGCGTAAGGAGACGCGTTGGCGCTGCCTGCCTCCGTGGGCTCAGGGTCGGCGGTGGTGAAGCGGCCGGTGGTGGTGCTGTAGTTGCGGGCCCGCAGGTGCAGTTGGTTGGGGACGTAGGGTCTTTGTACTCGCCGGTGAAGCCGAAGAGGCTCTTTTGGCCGCCCGGGATGCTGGGAGTGCCGGTAGTTGCTCCCCAGGGCCCGTAGGTGTAGGCGTAGTTCTCGGTGCCGGCCGCGTCGTACAGCCGGGTGACGGATTCCTGGCGGTCGTGCTGGAGGTAGAAGCTGTCCGCGGGTGAGTCGATCTCCAGCGCGCTGCCTTGCGGGGTGTACTGGTAGTCGCCGACCAGCACATTGGTCGCGCTGCGGTCGGTGGCGATCTTCGGCAGCTTGTTGTTGACGTCCCACCACGTGGTGCGCAGAGGAGTGCCGTTGAGGGTGGAGCTGGTGCGGTTGCCGTCTGCGTCGTAGCCGAAGGTGTAGGCGTTGGTGCCTATCGCGGCCGACTTGATGCGGCCGTCAGCGGTGTAGGTGTAGGAGCCGGTGGCGTCCTTGGTGAGGTTGCCGTCGAGGTCGTAGGTGAGGTCGGTGGTGGCGGTGCCGGTGACGCTGCGGGTCAGCTGGTCGGCAGCGTCGAAGGTGTTCGTCGTGGTGGTGGTCGGTGTGTGGGTGCTGGTGAGGTTGCCGACCCTGTCGTAGGTGTAGGTCTCGCCCGATGTGCCGTCGAGGCACGAGCCGGGGTCGGCGCCGTCTGTGCAGGCGCGGGTGAGTCTGCCTGTCGGGTCGTAGGCGTAGCGGGCGGAGGGTTTCGCTGTGGTGAGGTCCTTGAAAGTGTCGCTGATGACGCGGCCGGCCGCATCGCGCTCGACGGACCGGTTGCCGGTGCCTTCCGATACGGACGCCAGACGGCCGGCCCGGTCGTAGGTGCGGCTCTCGGTTCGAGCAGTAGTGGTGGGCGGTTTGGTGGAGGTGAGGTTGCCGGCCGCGTCCCAGCCGTAGGCCGTGGTTTTGCTGTTTGTGCTCTGCCCGGTGATGCGGCCGTCGTTGTCGTACTGGTAGGTGGTGGCTCGGCCGTCGGGATAGGTGCGGCTGGCGACGGTGCCGTTGGGGTTGTAGGTGTACTTGAACGGGTTGGTCACGCCCGGCTGGCTGATGGTGAGCGGGCGTCCTTCGCCGTCGTACGTCAGCGTCCGGGTGCCGGGCCCGTCGACGATCGTCTTGGGGCGGCCGTCGTCGTAGTGCGTGTAACTGACTGTGGGGGTGCCGTCGGAGTAGGTCGTCCTTGTCAGCAGGCTGCGGCCGTCGAAACTGCTGGCCATGGTCTGCCCACGGGCGTTGGTGACCTTGGTGCGGTTGCCATCCGCGTCGTACTCGTAGGACGTCGCTCGGTTCAGTGGGTCGGTGACCTTGGTCAGCTGCCCCGCCTTGTCATAGGCGTACAGGGTCACGCGCTGGTTTGAATCGGTCCGCTTGGACACCCGCCCCAGCACGTCGTATTCCACCAGCGTCGTCCCCCCGTCGAGGGCCGTGACCTTGCTCAGCCGGTTCAACGCGTCGTACTCGAACGCGGTCTTCTTCCCCAGCGGGTCCGTGCGCCCTACGACATTGCCGACACTGTCGTAGACACTGGATTGCTTGTTGCCCAGCGGGTCGGCCTCACTGACCACATTGCCGGCCGGGTCGTAGCCGGTGCGCCACGTGTACTGAGCCGGATCCGCCCCCGTCACATTGCCACGCGGCTCGACCCGCTCGGTCCGCCGGCTGTCGGCGTCGTATCCGTAGGTCGTCTTGTGGCCGAGCGGGGAGGTCTCCGACGTGCGGTTGCCGTCGGCGTCGTAGGCGTAGGTGATGGTATTGCCGCTGCGGTCCTTGACCGAGGTGACCTGGTTGCCTGCGTCGTAGCTCCGGGTGGTGACCTGGCCGAGCGCGTCGGTCGTCGTCAGGACGTGACCGGCACCGTCATAGCTGGTCTGGTGGGTGCGCCCCAGGGGGTCGGTCACCTTGACGGGGCGGTACTCGGCGTCGTAGTCCGTCCTGGTCGTCTTGCCCAGCGGATCCGTGACCGTGATCTGGTTGCCGACCTTGTCGTAGCCGTACTTCCAGGTGAATGCCGCCGCGTTGGCCCCGGCGACATTCCCGCGGGGGGTCGTCTTGGTGACCAGGCGTCCGGCCTTGTCGTAGGTGTAGGTCGTCTTAGCACCCGTCGCGTCGGTGCGCGAGGCCACGTTGCCCATGACGTCGTAAGCGAGCGTCTGACAAATCCGTTAGTGATCACTAGATGAGTGATGTGCTGGCCTGGGGATCTGGTGATCGTTTCGGGATTTGTTGCTGTGGTGTGGTGCGTCTCTGAGCTGGGGTTTCCGTGGAGGGGCGGAAGCCGGAGGGGCTCTGGAGTGCAGATTCAGTGATCGTTTTGGAATGTAGTGATCGACGTGGGATTTCTCTATCGCTGCGAGCGGGGCGATCCCAGTCAAGGGGCGGGATGTGAAGGTGCTCAGCCGAGTTGGGGCCAACCCGCGTCGGTGGTCTCGTTCGTACCGTTTCCCGGTGGGATGTCAGTGCCCGCTCCTAGTCTTTCCGCCATGACATCAGCGATGCCCAAGCGGCCGGTCAGTGAACTCCCGGGCGATCCCGCCCGTCTTCACCTCCGCTACGGTCACGGACATCCCGCAGTGCCGTACGACTCCGAGGACACCCTGGAACCCTGGCACGTCGCGGTCACTTACGGGACAGCGGGCGACGAGGATTGGGAAGACGACGAAGAAGAAGGGGGCGGCCACGCTCCGGCCGCGGGCTCCGAGATCGGGCACCTCATCCTGTGGAGGCTGCGTGACTACACCGGCGAGAACCGGTGGGAGGCGGCGGACGCCGAATCCGGCGATCTTGAGGTCATTGTCTCCGCCGTTCTTGGCCGTTCCGGACGCACGGGCTACAGCGCCGCGTTCGAGAAAGCGGTCACACATCCTGTCGGCGATCTGCTGATCCTCGACCGCGTCAGCCTCGACAAGGCGTGGAGGGGTTTCGGACTGGGGCCGGCGCTGGCCGTCGAGGCGATCCGCCGTTTGTCCGGGGGCTGTTGCGCGGTAGCGGTGTTTCCCGGCATGGGTGAGTACCCCGAAGACCGCGAGCAGGTCACCGAGGCCTATCGGCTCCAGGCGAAGAAGAAGATCGCCGCATTGTGGGAGAGCATCGGCTTCCAGCCGTTCCGCCGCGGGGTGTGGCTCCTGGACACCGCCCTGCGGCGGCCGGAGGAACTCATGCAGGCCCGCCGCGCTCAACTGCGCGCGCTCGGCACGGCCTTCCAACAGCCCGGGTCCGTCTGAGAGCGGCCCCGGCGGATGCCACGGCTGGCACAGACGGCACCGGCGCGTGCCGGCGAGACCGAGTACGGTCCGGCCCTTCCTGCGGGCGCCGCATCGTGCGGATGACACGAACAGCGACGAAAACAGACAGAGGGGGAGCGGGGCATCGTGGGGGAGCTGCAGCCGGTGGACGAGGACATCCAGGATGCGCTGGACTGGGCACGGCAGCGCCTTGAGGAGATGGGCGTCTTCGAGGCGGAGGACGGACTGCGGTGGGCAGCGGCCCACGGGCTCGTCCTGTCCGTGTGGCGCAACGGCCCGATTGAGGACGCGCATGCCTCCCGGCCGACCGGCCGGCGCAAGGCATTGCACGACGGGACGATGTTCGCCCGCAACACCTGGCTCACCCGGCAGGCATTCGACATCCTGGGCTCCGACGACCAGTTCCGTCTCTATGAGCTGGAGGACCTGGTCCTGGACCGGGACACGGTCTGGCCGGGATGCGAGGGGACCCTGAAGGACTTCGGCTGGGGATTCCTCGGAGAGATCAGAAAACAGGTGAAACAGCGCATCGGCATGGTCAGGCACTTCGAGAAGAGACTGCCGCCGGACGACTTCCTCGTCTTCGCCGGTGCTCCCCGGATCGGGACCCACGACGACCACTACGGTATGCCGAAATGGCCTGCCTGCGTGGAAGCGGCGGTGCGCCGGCTGCGCGGGGAGGACGAGGAGTTCTGGCGCGTACGGGGCGACTTGATGACCCGCATCGGCCCTGCTCCGGCTGTCGTCACTGCGGACCTTGAGGCAACCCGGAAACGGTTGCTGGAGTCGCCATGGGAACTCGGCGCCGAGAACCTGGACTGGTTCGCCTGGAACCCGATCCTGCAGCCACCGGACAGGACGACACTCTAGGTGCGCCGTAGCCGGCGACCGAAGAGCTGTCGAACCTCGGTGCATCGACGAATTACCCCACCGGCGTCGCCGTCCCGGCGGAGACTCCGCTGCTGTCGCCCCGGCCCGCCTTCGGTCGGCCGGGGCGTGTCCTGCTGGACTTTGGGTGCCACAAACCGGTCGCAGGACCGCCCCGTTGCGACTCTTCGTGAACGAAGCGACACCGGCCTTGTCGCTGCATCGGTCGGATCATGAACCAACGCAGTCTTCCCCCTGCCCGCGACTGCCCCGCGGCCTAGCCTGGCCAGGTGCAGAGCGCCTTGGCAGATTCCATTCCCGTCGGGCTGATGAGTCGTTACGACATCCCCGTCGACCGGTTCTACGGCCGGCAGATGGATGTGGTCACGCGGCCGGACCACACCCACGTACACAGCGATCGCAGGTGCGGTGCTCGGCCGAGCGCCCGCCCACGGGAAGCAAGTCGTGCCCGCTTCGGCGCGGACATCGCATCCCGGATGTGCGGATGCTGCCGGGTGGAAACCGTTTCCGCAGACAACACTCTGTCGCTTGTTCTCGTCGGCCTCGTTTCACTCTGCGAGCTTCTCGCCGAAGAGGCCGAGGAAGCAGGGAGCCGGGAAGAACCCGACTACGTACCGGACTTCCTGGGATCGAACTTCAACTGGGATCACTGGCGGACCCTGCAGACTGAGCTGTCGCAGACTGCACACGGCCTGCAGGCGCACCCCTGGCTGCACGACTGGGCCCGCTCCACGCTGGAACGCGCCGTCGCCTGCGTGGAACGCCGGTGCAGAGAACAACAGAACATCATCAACATGGCCACACTCCACCAGGCCACCGTCGAGCTGCAGCGGGTTGGAGCCACCGCGCAGTCGGCACGGATCTGGCAGGGGTGGCGGCATCGGCAGGACTCGACCGACAGCACCAGTCCGGACTGTGCCGCCTACGACCTCAGCGCCCGGCTTCAGCTCCCCGACGGGGACAGCGCCCACGCCGGCGCGGAGACCGTGGAGGTCAGCGTGCGGCTCCCTCCCCTTGGAAGCGACCCAGACGCATTCACCGTGGTGGAACCCCTGTCGCTCTGGGAGACCACCGCGATCGTGGCCTACACGACATCCGCCGACTGGATCCGGGGCATCGTCACCCTGGCCGCGCCGCCCATCATCGCGCAGGAGCTGCTGAACCCGGCCAGGGCACTCGACATCTTCCACTACCCGTCCGGTGCAGGCCGCAAGTCACCACCGTCCCCGGCCCAATGACGCGGTCGGCCCACCCAGAGGCAATCCGCGGAGCAGCCGCCGTCGTGCGGTCGCCGGCGGCCGCATGGGCAGCAGCACCGCCGGCCCGGCAGAGCTGGGGACGACACAGTCGCCTGCGCCGATGTTTCTGCACGCCGCCGACCAGACTCCCGCGCCGTCTGTACGCCGCGGCGCCGGATTGGGAGCATGACGGGATATGCCTGGCAGGTGAGGGGTGGTTGCGTGGGGGCGGACGAGATCAGGTCTCAGGGATTCAGCCTGAATGAGCTGTTCCGCGATGTGACGTACGAGATCGACTACTACCAGCGTGACTACACCTGGGGTGACGAAGAAGTCCGCACCCTGCTGCGGGACTTGTGTGATTCGTTCAAGCATTGGTTGGGCGACTCCGCGTACCGGCGCCGCCCCCACACCGCGCCGCAGTACTTCCTCGGCCCCTTCGTCTACCACGAGCCGTCGAAAAAGCGCCGCTTCCTCGTCGACGGTCAGCAGCGCTTCGTCACTTTGCACCTGCTCTTTTTGCAGCTGAGACTGTCGGCCCAGGAAGCCGGTGATACCCACACGGTCGACCAACTCAACCGTGTCATCACGACCGACGGGAAGCACTTCAGCGTCGGCATCACCGACCACGACCCCGTCCTGCAAGCCGTCAGCGAGGGCCGCAAATACGAGGCCGGCGCGGGGGACTCCCTCTCCCGCCGCAACCTGTGGGCACGCGGCCAGCAGATCGAATCCCAGCTCGCCGAGGAACTCGACGCCGAGAAACTCCACCCCTTCACCGAATGGCTCCTGACACGCGTGGTCCTGGTGGGCATCCGCGCGGCAGGCCCCGACCACGGCTACCGCATGTTCGAGACGATGAATGACCGCGGCGCCCGCCTCACTACCGTCGACCTCCTCAAGAGCCATCTGCTGTCCAACGTCGGCTCCGCTGAAGATCAGCTGAATACCCAGTGGCAGGAGATGCTGCGGGAACTCTCCACCGACCGCGATGACCCCCAGGCGGCATCCCGCTTCATCAAGGCATACCTCCTTGCCCGCTGCGCGCGCGAGGACTGCGACGAGGACCGCCGCCAGATCACCACCAACCTCAACGTGTGGGTACGCCACAACGCGGAGTACCTCGGCCTGACCCCGGGACGCCCCGACCACTTCCTCAACTTCGTGCAGAATCTACTGAAGACGGCCCGTCTGTACAGGCCCGTCCTCGCCGCCACCCGCACCCTGAAGATGGACGGCGACCGCCTGGAGACGGTGCTGTTCAACGAGCGCAACGGCCTCGGCGTCCAGTCCGTCGCCGTGCTCGCTGCCATCGCCCCCGACGACCGGCCCACCGACGCCAAGGACAAGGGCCGCCTTGTCGCCTCCTACATCGACCGCTGGTACGCCCTGCGGATCCTGCAGGATCTGCCCGTCCAGTCCGCCGACGCCGACGCCCTGGTCCACGCCGAGCTCGTCCCCCTCCTGCGCGGCTGCCGCACCGTCGCCGACGTCGCCTCCACACTGGGCGACCTCGCCCAGCAAAACGGGAACCCGGTGCGCGAAGCAATCACCCTGGGCCTGCGAGGCAACAACGCCCATCAGATCCGCTATCTCCTCGCTCGCGCCACCGCTTACGCCGACGAGGCCTGCAAAAAGCCCTTCGACATCCTCGCCTACCTCGACCGCGACCAGTTCCACATAGAACACCTGTGGGCCAACCACCACCATCGCGTCGCCGGTGACATCCCTGACCCGGTCGTCTTCCGCAGCCGCCGTAACCAACTCGGTGGCCTCGGCCTGCTGAGGGGCCGAGAGAACTCCAGCATCAATGACCTCCCCTTCCGCGACAAGAACCGCCTCTACGCCCGGAACAACGTCCTCCTGGGCGTCATGGCCCCTGAATACGATCACCGCAACCCTGAGCTGCGCGACTTCATCAAGGCACACCAACTCGACAAGCACATGCGGGCCTTCGGGCCGAGTGAGACCATGACCACGGTCATCGAGACCCGGCAGGAGCTGTATCTGCGCCTGTTCGAATGCATCTGGAAACCCGAACGCTTGGGGTTGCCCGTCTCTGCTGCCGTTGCACCTCCGCAACGCGATGCCGGCCAGCCGGTCGCCCGTCCGCGCCAGGCCCCTCCGCGGCGCAGAGCGGCTTCTGGTCGACGCACCGACGTGGCCAGGATGATCGACGCCCAAGTTCTGATAGCCGACACCCGGATCGTGCTCACCTACCGCGCCACCGAGCACTGGGCCACCATCGATGCGAACGGCGGCATCATCCTCGCTGCGACCGGAGGCACACCCTACGGCCGGGTCGACGAGGCCGGGGCCGTCGCCCGGGGCACCAAGACCTGCCAGGGCATGAACGAATGGCACATCGAAGACGAGAACGGAGTACGCGTCAGCCTGCGAACCATCCGTGACCGCGCGGCGGCGGCCGGCGCGCTGTAGCCGGTCAGGCAGGTCTGTCGACGGCTGTCCCGCCGCCGAGGCGCGGTCCCAGCCGTGTGGAAGCAGGTACGGTCGGATGTCTTCGTTCGCGGGCAGACCGGCTGGGGGAGTAGGGGGGCGCGAGTGGGGTCGGCCTCCAGGCCAGACCAGCCTGCTCCGTATGCGGGGGTACGAGCTTGGCTGCTGGAGCGGACTGGTGCCGACCCGAGAATTCTGCCCGGATGTCAGTGGCGGTGGTGACACTTGGTCCATGACGCGCGACCGTGCCTTTGCGGCACCGCCACTGCTGGCCCTTTCCGGATCGGCGTTCAACCCGATGGTGCTGGACCGGCCGATGCTGCTGCCGGTCTTCGACACCAACGCGTTGCTGACTCACGCCTGCTGGCTGGTCCAGAACGGGTACCAGCACGACAAGGTGACGGCGCTGGCCGGCACCGGTCGTGCAACTCTCTACATTGCGGCACACGTTCCCGGTGAGATCGAAAAGCACCTGCCCCGACTGGCAGCTGACTACCAGGTGGCGGAACGCGACGTACGCCGTCTCCTCGGAGCCCGGATCCTTCCTGCTCTTCGCGTGGTCGACCTGGAGATCCGCGACCACCTGTCCCCGCACACCCGGCGCATCCTGCACGTCGACCTTGAGATGCCGAAGAAGTACCAGGGTGACCCGGACGACGCACCCACCATGGCACTCGCGGAGTTCCTGGGGCCGTGCGTCATCGTCACCGAGGACAGCGTCTTCGCCCGCTTCGGGTTCGCCGTCATCGAGTGGATCCCCGTCGTCCAGAGCGTGATGCGCATGGCCGGCCTGGAGGCCACCGCGGCGAACGCGCTGGTGGCCATCGACTGGGCACTGCGGCTGTTCGGCGCGGGCGTTCACCGCCTGGCGGTCCTCGCGCGAGGCAACCCGCTGGCCGCGACGGTCGCTGTGGGCGGGATGCTCTTGTGGTGCTACCAAAACGGCTACCTGGCCCGAGACAACTGGCGCCGGCGCCTGGTGCGCGTGGGTGAGGGGACAGTGCCGCTGCTGGAGCTGGCCCATGCCGGGATGACCGAGCACCAGGCGCTCAGTGAGTCACTCCAGGTGGTGGAGCCCCCGGCCTACCCCACCACCGAGCAGCTCGCGGCCCGGTACCTCGCGCGCTGCGGCCGGCCCTTGACACCGGGCGAACTGCGCGACTCGCTCGCCCGGCGCGGCCATACCCTCTCCGCTGCGCAGTTGAAGCGGGACATGCTCGCCCACGCCGCGTTCGTCCGCGCCCCCGGCGACCTGTGGACCGTCGGCCGCCCCGTACAGAGATAGCGAGATCGTGCCCGGAGAACCGAGTCAGAGGGCCAAGACGTTGTGCAACTCCCGTACGGAGCGCTCGTGGTGGCGCTGGGTGGGGATCGCCTCGTACAGGTCCAGGGCGCGGCGGCGGACCAGGCCGGTGCGGTAGCCGTCCGGCAGCACCGTCAAGGCGGCAACCGTAGGCCCAGTCCGCCGCCTGGGAACTGACCAGCACCGACCTGGCCAACGCCAGCATCACCGTCGCGGCCGTCACCGGCGTCGCTTCGCGTTCCTGTTCACCTCTCCCTACCTCATCCGCCTGCTCGACCGCCGTCCCCAGCAACGCGAAGCGCCGCGTCGGCGCCCGACCCCGTGTCGTCAGCGCGCTCACCGGCTTCCGCGGCGCGATCTCCCTCGCCCTGGCCCTGTCCGTGTCCACCACCCTCGCCTTCGGCCAGTCCTTCCCGCACCGCGACACCATCGTCTTCGTCACCGCAGGCGTCATCCTCATCACCCTCGTCCTCCAGGGCATCGTCCTGCCGTCCGTGGTGCGCTGGGCACGCCTGCGGACCGACACCGCCGTGACGGAAGAACACCACCTCGCACGGACACACGCCGCCCAGCAGGCGCTCTCAGCACTCCCGGACCTCGCCGCGGACCTGAGCACCGACCCGGATGTTGTCGACCGCGTACGCCGCGAAGGCGAAGAACACCTGGCCCTCGCCCAGGCACACAGCAACGACACGGACGACGGTACTCAGACAGACCCCGCGCTACGCCACGCAAAGCAATACACCGCCCTGCGCCTGGCCGTCATCGCACACAAAAGCCGCACCATGATCGAACTCCGCGACGAACACCGCATCGACGACACCGTCCTACGAGAGATGCAGACCGCCCTGGACATCGAAGAAATCCGACTGCGCGGCCGCGAAGACGCTCCACAGCTACCAGGCCAAGGGTGACTGTTGTACGGGGCAGCCGGATCTGGTTCGCCGCTTGGCACGAAACCCGGTCTCACGCGTAGCTGGAGCCGCGGACGGCAAGACCAGACTGCAGTCGCCCGGTATGCGGGCGATCGTCAGCCACCGTCGGTTTCTAGACCAGACCGTGACGGCCAGTCTCTCTGCGTCGTGGCCGGGGTCACCTTCAGCGGAAGCCCGCGCCCGGGTGCCTGTGGCCCGGTAACGTTCCGCCCCGGGAAATAAGGGGTGGAAGTTGTATCTGGGGCGGGTCAGGGCCAAGGGGTTCAAGTCACTGCTGGACACGGACGTTTCGCTGCGGCAGGGCGTCACGGTGGTACTGGGGGAGAACAACGCGGGTAAGTCGAACTTCATCGACGCGCTTCGTTTGCTGACCGACCCGCTGGATGGCCGGCGCAGCAGGTGGTGGGAGGCCGAGGACGTCCATCCATGGGCGGAGAGCGGTGCGGAACTGACCGCCGTCTACGGAGGGCTGACGCCCGCAGAGACCGGCACCCATCTGCAGGCGCTGGTACCCGCGGCCGAGGGACCGGGCCTGCCGGATGGCCATCGCGTCCGCTATACCGTGCAGTTCACGCGACCGGCTGCCGATGCCCGGCCGCAGCGTCCGGTGTGGTCGGCGGGCCGGCTGCTGGATGATCCGGAGCCGGAGGCGCGCCGTGCGATCCGGCACGTATATCTGCCGCCGATGCGCAACGCCCAGCAGGAGCTGGCTTCCAGCGCCGGGAACCGGCTGCGGCTGATCCTCGCTGCAGAGCTTGGCGCGGAGGACGCCATTAAAGACTTCGAGCGGGAGCAGGCCGACCACTTCAGGAGCCTGGAAGGGCACGAGAAGATCGAAGCGGCCCGCAAGAGGATCAATGACCCGCTCGGTCTGCTGACCGCCGGGGCCCATCCCCAGCACATGGGGCTATCGTTCGCGGACCCGACGCTGGTATCCATCGCCCGAGCGCTGCGTACCCGGATGAGTGATGAAGGCCTGGCCGTCGAAGACATCTCACGCTCCGGCCTGGGCTACGCCAACCTGCTGTACATCGCCACCGTGCTGGCCGAGCTGGAAGCCGCCCGGGACGCGGATTTGACGCTGTTTCTGGTGGAGGAGCCCGAGGCACATCTCCATCCTCAGTTGCAGATTCTGCTGCTGGACCATCTGCGGGCTCAGGCCCTGCGCTCTCAGCATGCCCCGCCGCCCGACGGGGGAGCACCCCTGGGACGCATCCAGGTCGTCATCACCACCCATTCGCCGGTACTGGCCGCGGCCACCACGGTCGAGGACCTGGTGGTCCTCAAACGCTGCCGCACCCTCACCCACACCACGCCAGCAACCGCTCCGGCCGAGGCGGACCGTGCTACCACCACCGCCAGCGCTGACGCCGACACAGAGGCGGAAGAGAAGCCGGCCGGCTTCGCGTTCACCACGGCCGCCATTTCGGTGGCGAAGATTCCCTTCGCCAAGCACGAGGCCGCCAAACTCGACCGCTACCTCGACATCACCAAGAGCGCCATGCTCTTCGGTACCCGGGTGATCCTTGTCGAGGGTCTGGCCGAGGCACTGCTGATGCCCGCCTTCGCCGAGCTCGTCCTGTCCGCGCTGCCGCCGGAGGAGCAGCCCAGGGCCAAGGCCGTCTTTCGTGGCACCTGCATCGTTGCGGTCGACGGGGTGGACTTCAAGCCATACATGCGAGCCCTGCTCTCAGGGGTAGGCGGCATACGGATCGCAGACCGGGTCGTGCTGATCACCGACCAGGACCCTCGCAAGAAGAAGACCCCGCCGGAACAGGACGACCGGGACCAGCCGGACGCCGAGACCGCCTCGACGCACGCAGCAGGAACGACCGGCACTGTCTCCGAGCCGGCCGCCGACAGCACCGGAAGCGACGAGGAGCCGGAAGTCGGCTTCAACCGCGCCTTGTATCTCCACGACAGCCTTCGCGCGTGGGACGTGCCCGACGCGGCGTTCCACATCGCCGAGAGCAAACCCACCCTGGAACCCGAGCTGATGCGCCCGGAGACCAACCAGACGGTCCTCGCCGAGACGTTCTTCGACCTGCGCCCGCGTTCCCAGCACCGCTGGAAACCGATCGAGGAGGCCACCACGTCCGGCGAACGGGCGGCCGCGTTCGGCGCCCTTTTCACGTCCGAAATCGGCCTGCCCAAGGGGGATTTCGCCTACCGCCTGGCAGACCGTCTCACCCGGAAGCCGGGCGGGTTCACGGTGCCCGAGCATCTGGCCGGTGCCATCCGCTGGATCGCGGGAGTGGACGAGGCGACCGCATGAGCGACCTCGAGGAACGGCGTGACCAGGCCCGCGACCAGCAACAGCAGGCGGTCCATGCCCCAGCCCCCCTCTTCGTCCGCGCCTGCCCCGGCGCCGGCAAGACCCGGGTCCTGGTCGACCGCCACTGCAACACCCCGCCCGGGCGGCGGCGCACCGGGCGCGCTCTGCTGTCCTTCACCAACGTCGCCGCCGACGAACTGCGCGAACGCTGCACGGGCCAGGGCGGCCGCACCGACCTGACGGTCTTCCCGCACTACATCGGCACCTTCGACAGCTTCCTGTGGCGCTACCTGGTCCGGCCCTTCCTGCCCGCCGACGCGCCCTGGCAGCACGTCCTGTCCTGGGACCACGTTCCCGGCGCCATCGTCGGCCCGCGCAAAGTCCCCATGCCCGCCTTCGACTTCCGCTACGACCCCGCAACCCAGCACACCAGCGTCGCCTGGCCCACCTCCGGCCAGTACCTGCACAACTCCCAGCTGACCGAGGACGACTACCTGGCCCGGGCCAGGACGGCCCGCGAGCGGCTGTGGCAGACGAACGGCTACATGACCGGGCTCGAGGTACGCATCGCAGCACTGCAGCACGCCGACTACACCGCCTGTACCGCCCTGCTTGCACACCGCTTCTTCGAGATCATCGTCGATGAGGCACAGGACTGCTCCGCACTCGACCTGGCCATCCTGACCCGCCTGTACCGAGCCGGCATCCCGCTGGTGATCGTCGCCGACACCGACCAGGGCATCTACGAGTGGAACGACGCCCGCCCCGAAGACCTCCACCAGTTCACCCAAGCCATTGGCGACCACCTCGAACTCACCGGCAACTGGCGCAGCAGCCCTGCCATCTGCCAGTTGGCCGCCACCCTGCGCCCCGCCGCGCGCCGCACCCCGGACATCGCCGTCGGCGACCACCACGACGCCGCCCGGCCGCTGCTCCTGCTGCCGTACGGCAAACACCGCAAGCAGATCTCCGCGCTCACCAACAGCACCGACGCCGGCGAAGCGTTCACCGCGTGGGCCGCCCAGGAGGGCATCGGGGCCGCCGACTGCCTGGCCCTGGCCTACCGCAACGCCGCGGTCCCCAAGGCCCGCACCCGGCCCGCTCCGCAACTGCCCAAGGACCAGAACACCATCGCGCTGGCCTGGGCGGCCGTCGTCATCTCCGCCACCGACATCCCGCCCACTTCACGCGCTCACGCTCTGGCAATGGCCACCACCTTCCTGCGTGAGTACTGGTATCCCGACGAACTCGGCACCCTCACGGAACTTCTCACCCAGTACGGCCTCACCCCTGCGCTCCTGCGCCGGCGCGCGGCAGCCTTCCTGCACGCACTGCCGGCCGTGGATGAAGCGCCGGCACGTCAGTGGCGCAAACAGGCCCGCCTCGTCCTGCAAGACCAGACGCCTCCCGCTCCGGCCGTCGCGCCCACCCCGCCCAAACTCCTGTCCCTGGCCACGGCCGACCTCGACAAGCCCATCCGCTCACTGATCGGACTCCCGGAGCAGACGGACGAGGCCGCATCCGCCGCCCGGCCGATGCGCAGTTCCAGCATCCATCAGGCCAAGGGCAGCGAAGCCGAGGCCGTCCTCGTCCATCTCCCCAAACCGCAGGACATCACCGAACTGATCGACGCCTGGACCAGTCCGTCGACCGACACCGCATCCAGTGAACTGCTGCGCGTCTACTACGTCGCCATTACCCGCGCCCGACGCCTGCTGGCGCTGACCTACCCCTACTCCAAGCACGGCGACATCACCGCCCTGCTGGACGCGCACAACATCGAGTACCAGACCGAGACCGCGCCGCCCCCGCCCACAGCGCCCTGACGACCCCCGACCGCCTCTCAGACGAATCGGCTGACGGCTGCGTAAGCAGCCGCCCGGGCCGCTTCCTTCCAGCACGGCCTGCGCTGGCGCTGGTAACCGCCGCCACCGCGAACCGGTCCGCCGTCTGGCTGTTCCCCGAACTGCGGGTGCGGATCCGGTGATCGCCGGACAGCGGATGTCTCGGTGTGTCACCTTGCGATTGCGCTGTGAAGCCGCACTCACCCTTTGAGGAGCACCGTGCCCCTACCCACTGCCGAGCAGAGCGGCGCCATCGACGCCTTCCGGCGCGGGGACCACCTGGTCCTGCAGGCCGGCGCCGGAACGGGCAAGACGACGACCCTGTCGATGATCGCCGCCAGCACCGGCAAGCGGGGCCGGTACATCGCCTTCAACAAGGCCATCGCCACCGAGGCCTCCAGCAAGTTCCCGGGCAACGTGCTGTGCAAGACGATGCACGCGCTCGCATACGCCGCAGTCGGTCACCGCTTCAAGAACCGGATGGACGCGCCCCGCGTCCCGGGGTGGAAGACCGGCACGGCCCTGGGCATCAACATCAACATGCGCGTCCGTATCGGCGAGCGCAACGTCACCAACAAGGCCCTGTCCTACACCGTGCTACGGACCGTCACCCGCTTCTGCCAGTCCGCGGACTCCACCATCCAGCGCTACCACGTCCCGCGTCTGCGCGGCATCGAGGCCGAACACCTCCACGCCCAGCTCGTCGACCTCGTCCTGCCATACGCGAACCGGGCATGGACGGATCTGCAGAACCCCGAGGAAGGCGTGGTCCGCTTCGACCACGACCACTACCTCAAGCACTGGGCCCTCACCCAGCCGCGTATTACCGCGGACTTCCTGCTCTTGGACGAGGCCCAGGACACCAATCCCGTGGTCGAGAAGGTCTTCAACGACCAGCGTGACCATACCCAGTTGGTGATGGTCGGGGACTCCGCCCAGGCGATCTACGGCTGGCGCGGCGCGCGGGACGTGATGAGCGGCTTCGAGGGCACCGAGCGCGCACTGTCCCAGTCGTTCCGCTTCGGGCCCGCGCTCGCCGCGGAGGCCAACCGGTGGCTGGGCATCGTGGACGCCCCGATCCGCCTGGCCGGCACGGCTGCGATCAACACCCGGCTGGAGCGTGTCGAGCAGCCGGACGCGATCCTGTGCCGCTCCAATGTCGGCGCGATGCTCGAAGTCATGCGTCTGCTCGACGAGGGCCGCCGCGTCGCCCTGGTCGGTGGCGGAGAGTCCCTGCGGGCGCTGGCGAGGGCGGCCCGCGACCTGAAAGCCGGCAAACGCAGCACCCATCCCGAACTGATCCTGTTCGACTCCTGGGGCGAACTCCAGGAGTACGCCGAGTACGACCCCTCCGGACGGGATCTCCTGCCGCTGGTCGACCTCGTTGACGAACACGGTGTCGACGTCATCCTCAATGCGGTGGACAGACTCGCCGTCGAGCAGGGCGCCGAGATCGTCGTCTCCACCGCTCACAAGGCCAAGGGCCGCGAATGGGCCTCCGTCCGCATCGGCGAGGACTTCACCGAACCCTCCGAAGAGACCGATGAGAACGGCGACCCGCTGCCCGGCGACATCGACGACGCAGAGGCCCGCCTCGCTTACGTCGCCGTCACCCGTGCCCGCCACCAACTCGACCTCGGCGGCCTGTCCTGGATCAATCAGCACCCCGACGGCAACCCCGGGGGCAAGCGCCCGCCCCAGCACCCAGGATCACCGTCGCCCTGGGACCTGCTGGGCCCCTAGCCGAAGTGACAGTCGGTCCGTCGTACACGGCCGGTCTACGCAAAGGCTTCGATATCCACGAATGCACCGTAAAGCCCACCACTGACAATGGCGTTGCGTCGTGAGCCGGTGGCCTCACCGCGCTCACCTCGCGCGGCGCTTGCCTGCCGCAGATAATTCGACGCCGTCGGCGGCGGGTGGTGCAGAGGCTCAGAAGACGTACTGGCCCGGCCTGCTGGCATCTACGGGAGCGGCACGGGGCGGTTCAGCCGAGCTGGGCTGTTGCGGCGTCGATTTCTTTCATGGTGATGTTCTCGCTGCCGCTGCGGATCGCGATGACGGCTGCGGTGGAGACGGCGTAGGCGAGGGCTTTGAAGTAGCCGCCGGTGCGCCGGTGCAGTTCGACGGCGTGCTGGCTCAGGGCGTGTTCCTCGAGTCGGTACAGGCTCAGGTCGTCCTCGAAGCCCATCAGCACTTCCCGGAAGGTCGTGTCGTCCTCGGTGTTCAGGGGCAGGGGGTGCAGCCAGGTCACCGGCAGCAGCGCGGTGGGGGAGGGCGAGGCGGGCGTCGCCGGGCGGTCCGCCCGCTCAAGCCGTACCCGGTTCTCCTCGCTGACCCGGGTCAGGTCTCCGGCCAGGATGCGGGCCTGGTGCAGGAGGTGGCTGGCTCCGGTGCCGCAGAAGACGAGCGAGATGCCCAGCTTGTCGCGCAGATACTCGAAGTAGGGCAGTACGTTCGCCAGGTGCTGCGGCGAGGCGCGGTTGATGTCGTCGATGAGCAGCAGACGGGTCTGTGCCGTCTCCAGGACGTAGTTGACCGGCAGGGTCAGGTCGGGGTTGCGGCGCATCTCCAGGACTTCGGCGAGGCTCTTCGGCTCGGGTTGCAGGCCCAGATAGGAGGCGATCTCCCAGACCCAGTTCACTCTCTGCTCCGGGTCCGCGGGGGCGGTGATGTGCACCACCGGGATCGTGTTCTGGCGCCTGCCGCCCGTGCCGGCTTCGATCTCCTGCTGGGCGGCGCGTCCCGTCGCCCGCAGCAGGCAGGTCTTGCCGGTGCCGGCGGGCCCGTCGATGACATGGTCCACCAGCCCGTCACGACGACCGCTGTTGCCGTGGACCGCCTCGACGACCGTCTCCTGCATGTGGGTCATCGCGTCGGTGGGCACCATCCGCAGATGCCGGTGGTAGGCGATGGACTGCTCGTCTGTGCGCCTGTCCGGGCCAGGGCTGCTGCCCGCCCGCACGGGCGGTTCCACTTCCTCGTCGACGAAGTGAGTCCAGCCGGTGACCTGGAACAGCGGCAGAGGCCGCATCGGGGTCTCTTTGAGCTGCTGGCGCAGGCGCGCCTCGCGCTTGTCGCGCAGCTCTACGGTCGCTTTCATCACGCTGCCCTCTCGTACACGGTTCCCGATTCATTCCCTCCACAGGGCCGGACCGCGAGGAGCGCACCCCGCGGTCCGGCCCTGTGCCTTCGTCGTTCACGGCTCCATGCCCCCAGGCATGTCCACCTCCCACACGTCGATGACACCCTCGCCGTCCTCGCCGCTGTCCTCGCCGTCCGCACCGGAGCCGAGGTCGTCGAGGAGTTCGGCGTCGACGACCTCGTACGCCTCGGCCGGTGTCCCGGCGACGGAGGTGTCGGGCGGGCCGCAGGAGGCGTCGGCATCGACGAAGAGGGCCGCGAGCGGGTGCGGAGCCTGCCCGCCTTCCTGTTCTCCGCCGGTGGCCGCCCCTGCGGGCAGGGCTGCCGGGGCGGCCACCGGCGGGGGCGCCATGGGGGAGATGGGCAGCGCCGGGCGGGGCCGCAGGGTGGACAGGTCGAATTCCTCCAGGCCCGCGTAGGGGTCCTGGGAGGGTTGCTCGGTGTCCAACTCCATTCCCTGGAAGGGCGGTTCGGCTCCCGTGCGCTTGGGCGGCGGCCTGCGGCTGCGGCGGCGCCGGTCGCGCTGCGCCAGGGCGATCGCTTCCTCGTCCTGCTCGCTGCCGCCAGCAGCGCGGTGCTGCTCGGCGTGCTCCTGCCACATGTCCGCGGTCCACGGGTCGTGCAGCAGGTGCCGCAGCCGGAAATCGCAGGTCACCCAGGTGTCGGCCGTGTGGTCGTACAGCCACACCCGCTCGGGACGGTAGGGATTGAAGCGGCATTCCCATTTGTCCCCTACGCCGGGCAGCTTCGAGCCGCCGCGCAGAAGGATCTCCCGGTAGTGCCCGGCGTCCTGCGCGACGGGCTGATAGGTCCGATAGCTGATCATGAAGCCGCCTTTGCCGGGGGTGACCCACCGCGGCAGCAGGAAGAAGCGGTTCTGGGCGGGGGAGAGCGGCATGGGCCGGTAGCCGCTGCGGGCCACCTGGACGGCGTACATGTCGTTGGGGGACAGCACGACGTGGGGCCGGAACGGATCGCGCAGCCCCGCATCGGGGGTCTGCTGGTACTCCAAGGCCACCCATTCCTGGGCCATCTGCTGGAGCTCGGCGATCGTGAACAGCGGCATGCGGTCGATGCCGCGGCCGCGTTTTTTGTGGCTGCGGCCCTGCCAGCCGTGCCGTACGTGCTGGCTGAAGCGGTGCGCGAGGGTGGTGAAGAAGTTCTCGGCGAGCGGCTTGTCGGTCGGGGTCCTCTTGCGTGCCGGGCGGCGGGCGATGCGCAGCCGGTCGCAGACCTCGGTGAAATGCTCGCTCACATAAGGGCTGCCCTGGTCGTAGATGATCAGTTCGGGGCGGATGACCGGGCGGGCGGCGGTGGCCTCGGTGAACCGCTCGTCCGCCGCCCGCAGCGCCCCGAAGGGCAGGGTGGAGGCGGCGGCCGCGCTCAGCGGGTCCCAGCCGGGCATCACCGGCCAGGGTGCGAAGGCCTGCGCCAGCATCAGGGTCAGGTCGATCGCCCGGGTCGCCTGGCCGGGCCGTCCGCTCTCGGTGTCCTGGGGACGGCTGGGCGTGATCATCAGCGCGCACATGCTGTGGTTGGCCACGTCGATCAGCGAGGTCAGCTCCGTGGCGGTGGGCCGGCCGTCGTCGCCGCGGGCCAGGATCCGCAGCGGTGTGGTGTCGGCCTGGGTGACCTGTCCCGGCCGCAGGACGGCTTCGCGCCCGCCGTGGGGCAGGGGTGGGGTGGAGGCCAGGGCGGCCCGGGCCCGCGTGGGCTGGCCCAGCGCCTCGGCCAGACCGGACTCCTTCATCCTCAGGTAGAAGGTGGAACGGGAGGGCAGCAGGGCCGCCACGGCAGCCGGGTCGTCGAGTTCGGTGGCATAGCGCGAGTGCAGCAGGTCCTCGACCTCCTCGCGGATCAGGTCGATGGTCACGTCCGACTCGTGTGCGCGCCGGGCCACTACCTCCTGCATGGCGGTCAGGCACCGCGGGTCGGTGAAGCCCCCCGGCCGTTTGTCCCGCGTCGCGGGCAGCAGGACGGCTGGGTTCTCCCCGGCCGCTTTCCATTTGCGCCGCTTGTCGGCGAGGGTGTGGGCGGAGCAGCGGATGCCGTCGGCGACCAGCCGCGCCGACATTGCGGCGCACCGCTGGGCCAGCGTCGTTTCCGGCCCGAATCCCCGCGCATGCTCACTTCGGCCCGGTGCCAGACCGGTGTCGATCTCCACCATGCGCGCCTGCCACAGCCCGGTCTCCTCCTCCCGCCCCTCCTGCCGACCCCACCCGCCAAGGGCCGCGCCGCCGGCGACCTGCGCCGCACCGCCGCTGACGACGGCGAAGTCCTCCGCGCCCACCAGCCACCGGTACGACACCGCCCGGGGCACCTCCCCGCCGCCCTGCTCCACCAGCGTGACCTGCGACCCTTGCCATTCCACCACTTCCCACTCGCGCTCCTGCCAGCGCACCCGCGCCCCGGTGGACAGCGACTCCGAAAACCGGCCCTCACCTGTTCCCGCCATGCGCCCCTCCGGTCCTTCAGGCCGTCCAGGCCAAGGCATCGGGCAGCAGCGGCTGCGCGACGTCGAACAGCAGCCGCCGCTGCCAGAGCATCCGGTAAGCGAGGTCCAGCCCCGTCAACTCGTCCAGCCCGCTCGCCGCCACCCCCGCTCGCAGACCCGCCGGCTGCCTGAACGCCTCCAGCAGCGCCCACGCCTGGCCGTCCTCGTCACCCGCGGGGAACCGGTAGCCGGCCAGCCATCCCAGGTTGCGCCCGCGCAGCCCTGACGGCTCACGCACCTGCCGCACCCGCCACCCGGCCGCCCACGCCACCTCCTCGAGCACCTGAAGCCTCGCCGCGGGCAGGCTCTCCTGCTCAAGCGGCTTCAGCACCAGCACCTCACGCATGCCATCGGCCGTGCGCGCCAGGAAATCCGGGCGCCACCGGCGAAGGCGGCCTCCCGCCCGCCACCGCAGTTCCACCGGGCCGGCGCTGAACGCTGCCCAGGCCGGATCGAAGTCCAGCTCCACCGCCAGCCGCCACTGCCGCAGGCTGCTGCACACCACGGTCTGCTCCCGGGTCGCCACCGGCCAGTAGGTGATGATGCCCTTGCGGCCCCGGTAGGGCACCGGCTCACTCACCGGCCCGAACTCCTCCAGCGCCACCCCGTGCAGCCCGGCCGCGCTGCACGAGTGCACCGGCCCGTACGGCTCGCGGTACATAGCCACGACCCCCTGCCCCGCCCCCGGCACCGCCTCACCTTCCAGCAGGCAGCCGGGGGCCTCCACCCCGCTCACGCCACCCACCCCCTGCCGCGCCGTCGCATGGCCCCGCACACCCCTCCGGCCGGCAACTCCTCCAGCTCCAGTCCCTGAGCGTGTGCCAGTCGGCCGATGAAACGGCCCGCCGCCGATTCCCCCGTACCGGCAGCGGCTGACGGGGACCGGACAGCCAAGCTCCCGCCATCTGGTCATCCCCCTGCCTCTTCCCGGCGATCACCGCTGCCGCAGCAGCCCAGAATCCCCATGCTGCTCCACGCCGTTGCTGCGAGGACTTCCCCGCCCGCCGGATACGCCTGAAAGGGTGAACAAGTTGGCGTTAAGGGAAATCGTGTGCCCCCTTCCTGAGCGGCACTGGAGGCTCCCGGCGCACGGTCACAGGGGGAGAGGCGGGCGGGCCGCTCAGGTCTGGCGCCGCGAAGGCGTCCAGGGCCTCAACCTCGCCATCTGTCACGAGGATGCCGACAGGGCGGTGTCCGGGCGGTGCCCCGCCGAGCTGGGCTGTTGAACTCGCCCGCTACGCAGCCGACTTCGGCCCGCTGAACGTCTTCTGCATCGTGATCAGTCCCAGGAAACGGGTCAAGGAGGCCCGCCGCGGCGACCACCTGCTGCCGCCCCTGGGCGTGTTGCCTGGCGTGCCTGAGATGACAGGTGTATGCAGGCAGGAAGTCTGGAGCCGTATGGCTCCAGGCGGGTCGGGGGTGAGCCGGTGGCGGGTGGAGCGTACGAAGAGCTGTCACAGACGGGCCAGTTGGGGCCGGAGACGTTCGAGCTGCTGCGACGTCTGGTTCATCAGGTCCGCCGGTCGTCGGGATTTCCCCCGCCCGAGGGGTACGCCGAGTGGGACGATGACGCCGCTTACGAGGTGATCACGGCCATGCTGATCCGTGAGGGTGCCGGGCAGCAGTTCGTGACCAGTTGCTTCGCCCTGGCTGCCGACGACGCCTCGCTGGAGCGGCTGTTCCTCACATCGATCAAGAACTTCCTCATCGATGAGGCAAAGAAGACCCCGCGGGGCAAGCTGCGGCGCCGTATCGCCCGCCTGATGGGCGCCGACGCGTCCTTCCGCCGGATGCCGGGGCCTCCGCCGCGGTGGGCGCTGAGCGAACATCCCGAGGGCGCGGTGTGGCAGGGTGATCCGGATGATCTCGTCGCCGAGGCATGGCGCGTACGCGGGGTGGGGATCACCCGCTGGAATCATTCGGGCCCAACCCCCGCGCAGACGGTCCGGGCCCTCATGGCCATCGTGATGCAGGTCCTGTGCCACGCCCGGGGGGCGGTGCGGGAGGAGGACCTGGCCAAGGTCCTCGAGTCCCGGTTCGAGCTCCTGTCGCCGGCCCGCTTCACCCCTCTGTATGCCGACGACGGGGCGCTCGCCGGTCCGGTCGAGGCGAGCGCGGCGGAGGCCGATACCCCGGGCGCCGGTGGTGCCGCTGCGGACATCTGGCAGCGGCTGACCGCCAACGAACACCTGCTGCTGCCCTACCTGGACGAAGACGCCCATCACGCAGCCCAACTGCTGGAGATCAGACAGGCGCAGGCCGGGGCTGTCCTGGCAGGCCTGAAGGCAAAGCTCCTGCTTGCCCTGTCCGAGGACAACGACAGGGAGGCCGTCGTGGGAGCGCTGCTGCGGCGCTGTGCGGATCCGCCCCCTGAGTCGCCCCTGTGACGTCGTCCGTATCTAGTGGGAAGAGAATGCGCTGATGGATCACAGCCGAGGAGAGGGGGAGGCAGGATGAACCCTGCCCAGGGCGGCGCCTACGAACGGCTGGTGGCCGCCGCGGCCGGGCTGAAGGTGCCCGATGCCGTCCGGGAGGTCGCCACCGCGCCGCCGCGGGATCCTGAACCCGGCCAGATCTGGCGGGCCGTGTGGGAGCGCACCATCCAGCTGGTAGTGATCACGGCGGTCGACGACGACACGGTGCACGCCATTCCGGTCTCCTTGGAACGCTTCGCCGACACGGACACGCTGCTGCTGCCCGCCGGCGCCTCCACGCTTGAGCAGCCGCTGGCGCTGTGGTGGGGACTGCGACTGCCCTTGCCCTGGTACGTGCTGGACCGCCAGGTCAGCCAGTTGACCGTGCCGCTGCCCGCCTCCACGGGCCCGGCCCTCCCGCACGAGGTGCCGCCGGGCGCGACATGGGGGAGCGCCGCGCCGCGACCGGCCGCCGCAGCGGCGGAGTACCGGGGCGTCCTGGCCGACAGCCTCGCCGAACTGAGCGGTGCACGCTGGGCGCCGCAGGGATCGGGGGCCCTGCCCGAACTGCTGCAGCGGCGAGGCATCAACATCAAGCAGCTGGCCTCACATCTGCATCTGCAGCCCCCCCAGGCACTGGCGGTGTGGCGGGGACAGGCGCCCCTCACGCCCGAGCAGGCAGAAACCCTTGCTGCAGCGCTCGGCCTCGGTGCCGACGAGGTCTTGACGGCCAATCCGGCCCTGCCCGCCCTCGTGATCCACGAGCTCAGCCGCCCGTCGCGCCGCCCCCAGGTATGCGCCCTCGCCACCCGCACCGCGACGAGCGAGCCCGACGCCCGCCGCCGCGCCGCCTTCGGCATCTACGCCCTGGCGGCACGCCAGGAAGGCAGCACCGCCGACTGGGGTGCGAGAGCGGACCGGTACTTCGAACTCCATCTGCGCTAGCGAGGTCAGCTGTGGTCAACTACATACTCGCGGCCACTGCACGTAACCAGGCCACCGCGATGCTGGCGGAACTGGAGACGCACGCCCCGGGCGCAGCGCAGCGCCTGGCGCGCTCGGCCTTCACCGAACTGCAGACCTGGCCGGAGCTGACCGTCGACCTCGTCCCCGAGGCCCGGACCGGTTCCCGCTGCAGTGTGGCGGGCGCCTACGACTTCGGGCCGCCTGCGCGGATCTCCGTCGCCGACGCAGCCAGCCGCGCCCGCCGGGACTTCACCGCCATGCACGAGCTGGGCCACCACCTCCAGAAGAACAGCTTCGACCTGATGGCGGCCTTCGAGAGCCAGTCCGATGGCGGCCTGCTGCTGGAGGACGCGGCCTGCGACACCTTCGCCGCCGAGATCCTGCTGCCCACCCCGCTCGTCGACCACCACCTGGATGCCGCCGGCCCCACCGCCCCCGACATCGTGGAGCTGTGGCGCGCCAGCGGCGCCTCCCGCATGGCGGTGTGCGTCCGTGCCGTCCAGCACCTGCCCGCCCCCGGACACATCCTCCTCCTCGACACCGGAGGACAGGTCGTCTTCGCGGCCTCCCACGGCCTCCCGCCGCTGCGGCGCGGCAGCTTCCAGGGCGACATCCCCACCATTGCCCAGGCCCGGGCCGGCCAGGGCCGCGCGGACGGACGCACCCAGGTCCGCTACCGCGACGGCATCTTGGGGCGTGAACTGCATGCGCAGACCGCGCCGATGAACGGCTATCTGGTCGCCGTCCTCGTCACCGACTCAGCCCCCTGGCGCACCTTCACACCACCCACGAAAGACACCGGCCCCCAGGCGGGCGAGTACATCTGCGAGCACTGCGACGAGGAGTACCGCTCCTTCGACCCCGCCTGTCCCGTCTGTCGCGTCCCTAACTGCCCCGAGTGCGGCCGCTGTTCATGCCCCGCACGCGTGAGCGAACACCTGTGCCAGGGATGCTTCACCCTGCATCCGCCCGCGATGTTCGCCGACGGCGCCGACCGCTGCCTCGACTGCTCCTGACACCCCGCCAGCACCTTCAGGAAACCCCGCTTCTCTACCCGCGAGTTACGTCGTCCGTCCCAGGCGAAACACCCCTCACCGGGGTGGCGGGACCCCGGCGCCGGCTCCGGGAGAACCGTCGGGCAAGGCCGGCAGAAGCGAGCACCATGGCCATCCAGATCACCGCGGTACGCCTGTCCGGCGGCACCACGCACGAGCACATCACCCGCCTGTGGTGGACCAACCCGGCGACCGCCAAGACCGGCGACAACACCCGGGCGGAGATCGTCACCTGGATCGAAGACGAAAAGGGCCAGGCCTACACGAGCGACGCAGGAGGGCACCGGGCGGAGGTCGCCGTGGTGCCCCCGCCGCGCGGCGAGAAGTACCTGCGGACCCACGCCGACGGGGTGTGGACCAACAACCTCTTGGCCCTTCCCCGCCGCTGAGCAGCCCCGGTCCCGGGGCGAGTACGAGCGCGTCGGCCGTGCCGCCTCCGGTGCGCGCGGCCCCAGCGGCAGCCAGCCTTCCGGCTCGGCCGGCGGAACGTGAAAGCCGCGCGCGCCCCGCAAACGGCGAGTTGGCCACGCGCGACGTGGTGGTGACCGTACTCGCCCGCTGCAGGAACTCGGTCTCGTCGTCCATCTGCGGTTCGTGTCCGTCTACCGGGCGTTCGACTCGATCGAGGACTTCGCGGCGACGATCGCGGAGCCCAGGAGCAGACGAGACGCCCTGCCGCGGACGAGGACCGCGACGACGCTGAAGGCGCCGTCGGCGCGAGGAGGGTGGGCGCGGAGGGCGCGCCCAGGTCTCCGGGCCCGCCGGCACTGCTGACCGACCGGCGGGTCGCAGCGGGCCCCAGGCCACGGGCGAACTGGCTGTGGGCCAACGTCTGAACGCTCCGCTGCCTGATCGCGGCGGCGTTGTCAGTGGCGCGTGGTAGATCTGGCCCTGGAGTGAACTTATGTGCTTTTCCCGCTAGTTGATCAATATCGAGTGAAGAGGTAGGACATGGTCGAGACGGAACTGCCCGGGCAGGGGGTGGTGTTCTGGCCGGTGGGCACGGGCGACTCCACCACGATCGTGCTGGGCGACAACCTGGTCATGCAGGTGGACCTGCGGGATATGAAGGCCGCCGACGAGGACGACGCGGTGGTCGCCGCCGTCATTGACCGGCTGGAGGAGACCCTGCCGCAGCCCGACGGCAAAACGCCCTACCTGGCGGTCTTCGCCCTGACCCACGCCGACTCGGACCACTGCTGCGGCTTCGGCGACCTCCTGGAGAGCTCCATCCTGATCGGGGAGATCTGGGCGACGCCCCGGCTGTGGCGCGAACTGTCCGAGGACAAGCCGATGTGCGAGGACGCGCAACGCTTCCAGGACGAGGTCGAGCGGCGCGTGGACGCCACCCTCAAGGCCGTCAAGGACGGCAAGGAGCCTGCCAGCGGAGACCGGGTGCGCATCATCGGCTATGACGAGGACCGCGAACTGCACTCCTATGCTGAACTGCCCGACGAGTACTTCACGTTCCCCGGCGATGTGATCACCCAGGTCGACGGCGAGGACGTCGCGGACCGCTTCGAGGCGTTCGTCCATGCACCGTTCAAGGACAACTGCGCCGGTGACCGCAACGACACATCCTTGGCCCTGCAAGTGCAGCTGAAGGCCGACGACGGCACAGTTGGCCGACTGCTGTTCCTGGGCGACCTCGCCTATCCCATCATCAAGATGATCTTCGAGAACAGTGAGGCCGCAGGCAACTCGGACCGGGTGGAGTGGGACGTGCTGCTCTCCCCGCACCACTGCTCCAAGAAGGCCATGTACGCCGAGGGCGAGGACGGCGAGGAAGAACTCAAGCAGGACGTCCTCGACCAGCTCCAGGCGCATGCCAGCCCGGACGCGCGGGTGATCGCCAGCTCGCTTCCCTTCCGAGACAAGGACGAGAAGGGCAACAATCCGCCGCACCTGCTGGCCCGCAATGCGTACGAGTCGATCACCGACTACACGGTGCTGTGCACGGGGGAGTACCCCTCCAAAGACGAACCCCGTCCGGTGGTCTTCGCCCTGGAGCCCGGCCTGGGGCTGGAACTCGTGGACGTCACCGACCTGGAGAACAAGGCCCAGGTGCTGCACGCCGCAGGCGGCGGCCGACGGCTGCTGGCCGCGCTCGGCACCACCCGCTTCCCGGCCGCTTCTTTCACCGCCGCAGCTGGCCTGCCGCACCAGCACGGTACGGACGCAGCCCGCGCCGGTGTGCAGCAGGCCAGGGGTGACAAGGCCGAGCCGGCGGTACAGATCGGATTCGGTGCCGCGTGAAGGACAGCACCACCCTGGAACTCACTGAAGGCCAGCAGCTCGCCCTCGACCAGCTCCACCGGATCGTCCAGGCCTCCCAAGGATCGATGGCGGCCACGCACGTGACCGCCGCCACCGGCCGGTCCGGGTACGTCGAGGCCCGCATCAGCGTCGGCTGCGCCAACCTGTCGCGTACCCAGGGCGGTCTGCGGCTGCGCAGTGTCGAGGCGGTCACCTTGCTGATCCCCCCGAACTTTCCCTTCGCCGCCCCCAGCGTGCGGACTCGGCACACCCGCTTCGCCGGTGCCCCGCACGTCAACTGGGGCCGCCACCTGTGCCTGTACCGCTCGACGGCGACCGAGTGGGATCCGGCCGACGGCATGTACGGGTTCATCAACCGCCTCCTGGACTGGTTCGAGGCGGGCGCCGCGGGAGAACTGGACCGGCCCGGCGAACCCCTGCACCCCCCGAACGCCCTGACCGACCACACGGCGGGACTCCTCGTGATCCGCCGCGACGCGCCCGTCGCACTGCCGGACGGGCCGTGGCTGGGCGCCGCCGTGCTGCACCAGGTCGACGACACGAGAAGCGACGTGGTGGGCTGGCTTGCCGTCGAGGACCCCTGGCCCGCCACCCTGGAGCAGCTGCGGCAGACCGCCGCGCTCCCGGCCGGGGCCCGCGCGTTCCTCGCCCCCGCCGTCGTCACCACGAAGCACCTGACGTTCGAATACCCGCTCACCGCGCGGGACCTGGTCGATGCCCTGGCCCGCGACCACATCACGCCACGCCTGCTACTGGGGCTGACGGGATTCGTCGCGGACCACAACCGCACCCTGCTCCACCCCGACGGCGACGCGCCGGACGAGGACGACGAGGACACCCCGGCCGCGCCGGTACACCTGCTGCTGGGCACCCCCTCCCGGGGGATCGCCGGCGACGGCCCACGCCAGACACACCTGGTGGCCTGGCACCTGCCCGACTTCGCCGACCGGATCGGGCGCCTGGCCGCCGACACCGCCTTCAGCGGCCGCCCGTACCTGGCCGAACTCGGCGACGAGGTCATCCAGTTCGGCACCGAGTGGCTCGACCGTCTGCCCACCCGGTGGATGCGCATCTACGAGGCCCGCCCCGAAGTCACCGTCCGCCGCGACCACGCCACCCCTGCAGCCTGGCTGCGGGGCAAGCGCATCCTCGTCCTGGGCGCGGGCGCCCTGGGAGCCCCCGTCGCCGACATGTGCGCACGCGCCGGCGCCTCGCACATCACCGTCGCCGACCAGGCGCTCGTCCACCCGGGCATCCTGGCCCGCCAGCCCTACGCGGACGCCGACATCGGCCGCTCCAAGGCGAGAGTCCTGGCCGACCGCCTCAACCGGATCGACCCCCACCACACCCATGTCGAAGCACTCGTCGGCGACATCACCAACCGGCTGTCCGAACTCGACCTGCACACCTTCGACCTGATCTGGGACTGTACCGCCAACCGCATCGTCCGTGCCCACCTCGAACGCGCCCGCCGCACCGATGCCATCCCCTGGCCCCACCTGGCCACGCTGATGATCGGCCACCACGCCACCCGCGGCATCGCCGCCCTCTCGTCCTACGGTGCCACCGGCGGCGGAGCCGACGTCCTGCGCCGCACCGCGCTGGCCGCGCACACCGACATCACGCACACCTTCGACGACCTGATCGAGGACTTCTTCCCCACCCAGCCCCGTACGGAGCTCTTCCAGCCCGAACCCGGCTGCTCGGACGCCACCTTCACCGGCTCGGCCGCCGACGTAACCGCACTGGCCGGACAACTGGTGACCGGCATCCTCCACGCCCTGGCCCACCCCGCCGACCGGCCTACCATGGCAACGCTCATCGTACGCATGCCCGCTGGACCCACCGACGCCCAGCCTGCCGGGCCGCGCTGGCTGACATGGCCCAACGACACCCTCGTCACGGACAAGGCCACCGGCTATGACGTACGCATCACCCCCGCCGCACTCGCTGAGATGCGCGCGGAAGCCCGCCGGGGCGCCCGTGTGAGGGGCCCGCGCGTGGAAACCGGCGGGACCCTGCTCGGCATCGTCGACGACGCCACCGGCGTGATCTTCGTCGACGAGGCCACCGGCCCGCCCCCTGACTCCCTGCTGACTGAGACCTACTTCCGGCACGGCCTGGACGGTGTCGGCGCTCACCTCGCCGCCCGCCGGGAGGCGACCGGCAACAGCAGCCGCTTCCTGGGCATGTGGCACACCCACCCGCACACCGCCGCGCAGCCCAGTGCCACCGACCGCGCCGCCATGACCAGCCTCACCCTGCCACTGGACGACGCCCCCGCCCGCGCCCTCGTCCTCATCGCCGGAGGACCGGAGCCCGTCTGGCACAAGTGGCTCGCCACCGGTGACGGCCCCGACCTCTACGCCCACCTCGCCACCCGCACCGCCTCCGCCGCGACCGAGCCGCTCTCGCCGCAACCACCCGTCCACCTCGGCCCTGTGACGTGGTGGCCCGGCGGCTACGCCACCCGCCCCCACGGCCCCGTTCCCTTCCCACGCAAGGCTCGCCCATGACCCGCACCATCGGCCTCGCCCTGTCCGGCGGCGGCTCCCGCGCCGCCGCCTTCCACCTCGGCTGCCTGCGCGCCCTTAACGACCGCGATCTCCTCGACCGCATCCGCGTCGTCTCCGGCATCTCCGGCGGCTCCCTCCTCGCCGCCCTGTGGGCCTACGGCCCGCCAGACTTCGCCGACTTCGACGCTCGTACCACCGACCTGCTGCGTTCAGGCCTCCAACTGGAAATCGCACGACAGGCGTTCAAGCCCTCCGCAGCCGTGCGCAACCTCACCGCGGCCGCCCGCGCAGGCACCCGCGGACTGTTCCCCCGCCACAGCGGCGTCAGCGTCGCCCGCCCCGCCAACCGCACCGACGCCCTGGCCGCCGTCCTCACCCACAAGGCGTTCGGCACCCAGACCATGGCCGACGTCACCCACACCGGCCTCGACGTCGTCCTCACCGCCACCGACCTGGCCACCACCAACGCCGTCCGCTTCGGCAGCACCCGTAGCGGCTGCTCCCGCTACGGCACCATCACCGAACCCATCCACGTCGCCACCGCCGTCGCCGCGTCTGCCGCCTACCCCGCGCTCCTGCCGGCCCTGGAACGCACCTTCACCTTCCAGCACCGCGACGGACACCAGCAGCAGCACACCGTGCTGCTCACCGACGGCGGTGTCTACGACAACCTCGGCCTGTCCGTCCTCGAGCCCGGACGCTCACCGGACCACACCCAGCACGTCTACGACGTACCTTTCATCATCGCCTGCGACGCCGGCCTGGGCGAACTCGCCCTGAAGGCACCGCACTTCATGCCCGGACGCCTCAGCCGCTCCTTCGCCACCGTCCACCGCAAGTCACAGGACTCCGCCCGCTCCCGCCTGCACGAGTGGGCGGTGAGCGGACGCATCGACTGCTTCGCCCTCGCATACCTCGGCATGAAGGACGAACGCCTGCCCGCACCGCCCGCCGACCTCGTCCCGCGCAGCGCGGTCGCCGGCTACCCGACCAACTTCGCCGCCATGGCCCACAGCGACTTCGAGGCCATCACCATCCGGGGCGAACAGCTCATGCGCACCGTCCTGCCGATGTATCTGCGCCGGGCACACCGCTGAGACAGCAGCGGAGCAAGCGCTGAGGAGGTGCCCCTCCGGCACGCGCAGCGGCAGGATGGCCGGGGCCAGGTATACGGGCCACCGTGCCGCCTTTACCCACCGGCCTCTTGGGTGACGCCTTCGCTGGGCGGAGAGTGCGCGGGCAGCTCCCACCGGACCTCGTCGCTGTCGTGATGGTGGTGCCAGGTGGTCACGAGGCGGGCACGGACCAGCTGGTCGAGGAGGTCCTCCAGCTGCTGGGGCGGCTGCCCGCATTGGCGGGTGAGGGCCTCGAGTTCGCCCCCGCCCGCCTCAGCAGTGCTGTGGGCGGCCAGGGCGAGTGCGGTCAGCCGCAGGGCGGAGGGCAGAGCGGGCGAGACGGCCAGCGGGGCGGGGTGCAGGGCCCATTGGGCGGCGCGGATGCGCGCGGTGCGTCCGGGTGCCTGGTGGAGGACGGCGGCGTCCAGCAGCTGAGCCTGGATGGGGGAGCATCTGCGTCTGGGGCGGTGCAGCCAGCCGGGGTGCTCCAGTTCGAGCCACAGCTCCGCGCGACCGTGCAGCCGCATGCCGCGCAGGAACCCGTGGGGCAGGCGGATCTGCCCGTGGTGGTCTGCGCGCAGCGCGCACTGCAGGGCGAGCAGCCGGGCGGCGGGGGAGGAGAAGCGGGGCAGTGCTGTGGCGAGGTAGGTGAGCATTTCGCGTACGCGCTGCTGTTCTGCCGGGCCGAACGGAGGCGTGGTGCGCGCAGAGCGCGACGTGCTGGGCGTCGGCCGGACGGGGCCGGTGGCGAGCAGGGTGGGCGGTACGACGGCGGTGTGGCTCATTGCTGCCGCGCAGGCGGCGCAGGCATCGGCCAGCCGCCACGTGCGGCCGCTGCGGTCGCAGGTCAGGGCGAGCAGGACGGGTCCCGCGCAGCCGCGGTGGCGGGGGTGCCAGTGGCAGCCTCTCGTCCGGCACTGGCAGGTGCGCAGGTGTCCGGGCAGCGTGTCGGCGCGGGCGTGGCGGGCCAGATGGGTGAGGGCGGCCGAGCGGGCGGAGGCGGCAGGCAGGACGGGGCTGTGTGCGCAGCGGGGGCAGGTCAGGGCCGGTCCGCCCGTCTGCGGGCGCAGGCGCACTGTCCAGATGCGCTGCACTGTGGCGTGTGTGCTGGCAAGCCGCATCGGCTCGTTGTCCCTCCGGTTTGGTCCGCGTCGGCCTCGTGCGGTGGTCTCCCGGTACGCACGCGGGAGCCGCCGCCACCGTAGTGCAGATCTCTGCACTCGCGCAGCGTGGGCTCGGCGCGCCTACCTGCACTGATAGTGCAGAAATCCGCACTGACAGGGCAGGTGTCTGCACCGTCGGATGGTGGGGTGACGATCTTGCCGCCCGACCCGGACCGCGACGCCCTGCGTGTGACGCTGGCGCGGCTGAGGAACGCGCGCGGGTGGACCTTTGATGAACTTGCCGGCCGCAGCGGCCTGGCCCGGCGCACGCTGATCGACCTCGAACACGGCCGAGCCGTCGGCACCGTCACCACCTGGCACGCCCTCGCGCACGCCTTCGATGTCCCCATCGAGCAGCTGCTCGGCCCGCTCTGCGACGACCACACCCCACCCGGGCCCAAGGGCGCCTGACTTCGGTCGCGTCAGGCTTGGCGCGCCGCGCAGATCACCCGAACTGGCGAGTATGCATAGAACGCATACTCGCCGAACCGTGTCGCTGTTCGATAGCGCTGGGCTGCCCGGGGGACTGCCCGCCCGCCAGCCCCGCCCTCGGGGCGTGTCGCCTGGCACGGTCCTCGCCATGCGCTCCAACTCCGCCTCCGGCTGCCACTGGGACGGCAGCCCCCGCACCGCCCCGGCGCGCCGTCCGCTGCGGGTGGCCGCCACCAGCCCCAGCCGCCTGCTGCGCGCCGGTCAGAGCGGCCGCTGCCGCCACTGCGGCAACCGCATCGACCTCTACCCGCGTGCCGACGGGCGGCCCATCGCCTTGCATCCCGCCGAACTGGCCACCGCCCACGTCCCTGCCCCCTGCCACTGGCACCTGAGCTCCGGCATTGCCCACCCGCACAGCGACGGCAGCGCATGGTGCCGCATTCCGCACGCCGTGCTCTGCCCGCAGCGCACGCCCATCTGCCGGATCAGCCCACCCCTCAAGTCGGTACGCCGCCAACTCGCCGTACGAACCCGTCGCCTGATCGACACCGGTGTCTTCACCACTCCCACGGCTGCCCCCACCAGTGCAGCGCCTGACGGCCCCGACCGCCCGGTCGTGCGGATGCTGCTGGGCCACTACCTCGCCGACGGCCCCCTGGAGGCCATCCGCTGCGTAGCCCAGACGAGCCACCGACACCGCTGCCTCCGTCCCGTCCTGGCCCCGGACGCCCCGCCCGGATCGTGGAGGCTGCTGCCTATCGGCCGCCGACTCGGCCAACTCGCCCTGCCCGAGCAGACGGCGGCCGTCTACGACCTCAGCCAGTTGCCCCCTGCCGAACAACGTCGCTGGCGTGTCCAGCGCTGTCCTGCGCACGCCACCACCCGCGGCGCCGCCGACCTGGCCCTGGCCGGATGGCAGGTCTTCGATCCCCTCCTGCACGCCAAGCACCTGCGTACCGGCCTGCCATACCCGCCGGTACACGGCAGTGGAGAGAGTTGACGATGCCGCACCACGCCCTGGAAATCCTCCTGACCCGCCCCCTGGCCCCGGCTGAGCTCCGTGACGCCGCCCGCGTGCTGCCGCTCGCGACCAACCACGACACCACCCGCCTCATGACCCTCGTACGCGCCAAAACCCCCGGCCGCGCCGCACACCGGCTGCGCCAGCGCCTCGCCCCTCGACTCCCCGTGGACGTGATCACCACCCACTACCCGGACGCCGACGGGCAGGTCCTGCTCAACCTCGCCTTTCCGCCCGCCGTCCACGCCACGATCCGCCAGGCCGCCCATGAAACGCGGCAGAGCCCGGAACTCTTCGTGAAACTGGCCCTGCACCGCGCACTGGCCCAGCACGCCAGCGACGAGGCCGACCGGCTCGACCGGGCCGTGCAGCAACTGCTCGCCGGCACCACGGCCGCACACCTCCTGGCAGCCGTCGGCCACGCCCTGACCCGCACCCCCGGAGCAGCCCCCGCATGAACCCGACCGACGAACAGACGGCCGCGGCCGACGCCTTCCACGCCGGCCAGCACCTCGCCCTGCAGGCCGGCGCGGGTACCGGCAAGACCACCACCCTGGCCCTGCTCGCCCGCACCACCAAACGCCGCGGCCGCTACCTCGCCTACAACCGGGCCATCGCCCAGGACGCACGCACCCGCTTCCCCGACACCGTGCAGTGCAAGACCGCCCATGCCCTGGCCTACGCGGCCGTCGGCCACCGCTACACCTGTCGCCTGAACGCACCCCGCCGCCCGGCCTGGCAGACCGGGCAGGCCCTCGGCATCACCAAGCCGGTCCGCATCGGCGAACGCGACCTCTCACAAAAGACTCTCTCCAACGCCACGCTGCGCACCGTGGCCGGCTTCTGCCACACCGCTGATGAGACGATCACCCGCCATCACGTCCCCCGCCTGCGCGGTCTGGAGGACAAGGACCTGCACACCCAACTCGCTGCCCACATCGTGCCGTTCGCCGAGAAGGCATGGGCCGACCTGCAGCACCCCGACGACGGGGCCGTGCGCTTCGACCACGACCACTACCTGAAGATCTGGGCCCTCAGCCAGCCGAAGATCAACACAGACTTCTTGCTACTGGACGAGGCCCAGGACACCAACCCCGTCGTCGAGCAGATCTTCCTCGACCAGCGCGGCCACGCCCAACTGGTCATGGTCGGCGACTCCGCCCAGGCCATCTACCAATGGCGCGGCGCCAAAGACATCATGACCGGCTTCGACGGCACCCAGCTCGCCCTGTCGCAGTCCTTCCGCTTCGGCCCCCACCTGGCCCAGGAGGCCAACCGCTGGCTGGCCATCGCGCAGGCACCGATCCGCCTGACCGGCACCCCCGAGGTGCCCACCGAACTCGGGCACCTCGTCCGGCCCGACGCCGTGCTGTGCCGCACCAACGTCGGCGCCATGGCCCACGTCATGGACCTGCTGGCCGCCGGACACCGGGTGGGGCTGGCCGGGGGAGGGGACAGCCTGCGCGCCCTGGCCCTGGCCGCCCGCGACCTCAAGGAGGGCCGCCGCACCTCCCACCCCGAACTGGTGCTGTTCCCCTCCTGGGGCGAACTGCAGGACTACGCCGCCCACGACCCGGCCGGACGCGACCTGCAGCCGCTGGTCGATCTCGTCGACACCCACGGCACCGACGCCATCCTGGCCGCCCTCGCTCACCTCACGCCGGAGCAACAGGCCGAGGTGACCGTGTCGACGGCCCACAAGGCCAAAGGCCGTGAATGGCCCTGCGTGAAGATCGCCGACGACTTCACCCCTCCGAAGGACACCGATGAGCACGACGACACCGGCCGCCCTGTACCCGGACCGATCAGCGACAGCGAAGCACGTCTCGCCTATGTCGCCGTCACCCGCACCCGCCGCTGCCTCGACCTCGGCGGCCTCTCCTGGATCCACGAGCACCCCGACGGCACCCCGCCAAGCTAGGATCCGTCCTCAGCAGGATCGGATCTCTGCGCGGCAGCCCTGCTCGGCTGTTTCTCCGCTATCTGAGGCTTCTCCTGAGCGTGGTGACGCTTGTTCCCGGTGTCCGTTGCCCATCTGCGGCGTGGCCCGCCGTCTGGCTGAACTCCCTCCAGATCCGGGGGTGTTCGGGTGTGACAGTCTGCCGTTCGCCGCGCATCCCCTGGACCAGGCAGTGGCCGCTTCGTTGGAGCCGCTGCTCGAGCCACTCCCGGGAGACAAGGAGGCTGTGGGCCGTGCCGGTTGGGCGGTCCCACGACAGGTACCGCACCTGGAGCCGCCCGTCGGTGTCGTACCAGAGGGGGCGGTCGGGGTCCCGTTGGAGTCCGCTGTCTCTCAGGAGCGGGTCATTGAGCAGCGTCACGGATACGGATGCGTCGAGGGAGCAGTCGGAGCTTTGTGCACCCCAGCTGTAGGTCTGGGTGGTCGGGACAGCCGTTACGGGTTGCCCGGCGGGGTCCGCGGCGCGGTCGATCTGGGCTTGCGGCTGTGCGGCGAGGGTGCGCTCCAGCCAGTTGTCCTCGTCGTCGACGGGGCCGTCCGCCCACTGCTCTGCGAGGTCGGCGAGGGACTCGGTTCGCTTCGTTTCTCTCTTCTCCCTCCAGATGGCGAGGGCGTCGACGGGCTCGGCGGCAGCAGCTGGTGCGGGGGTTGTCTCCGGCGTGGCCAGGTCGTCGTCATCGTCTGGACCATCGAGGCCATCCGGCCTGTCGGGACCGGGTTCTTGGTCCGGGTACTGGAACGTACTCACGTGCCAGGTATCGGGTTCAGGGTCCGTCCAGGGGCCAGGCACGGTGGGGAAGTCGGCGAACAGGAGGCTGTGGCGGTCGGGTCCTTCGGGCATCAGCCGGTTCGTGAGGGAGCGGCCCTTGAGCCATGTGAGCAGGCTGGTGAACTGGTCGTCGGAAACGGTCCAGCTCGTGATGCGGTGCCACTGCTCAGCCTGTCCATGGGTGATGCTCCAGCCTCGGCCGTCGTGGTCATCCATGGCCTGTTCGTCGAGCACGACCCACTCCCTGCCCTGGCCGTCGGTCCGGACACCCAGTTCCTCGAGACCGGGCAGGTTGTTCGGATGGCTGATCCACTCGTCGATACCGTCGTCGTCAGGCAGTGCCGGGGCAGGCGGTGCGAGAGGGTGCGCAGGGTCGGCGGGCGGAAAGGTTGCGTTGTCCGCTTCGCTGTGGCCGCTTGCGTCGTCGGCAGCGTCGAACGGGTGCCGGGCCGGAGGAAGGGAGGGATCGATGTCGAGCAGGTACAGCCGTGCCGCTCCCTCGTATTGGGCGGCGTCGTGCTCAGAGGTCCGGTGGGGGTGACGGTGGTTCGCCAGCCGCTCCACCAACTCGTGGAGGGCCATCCACTGGTACTTCTTGCCGATCCGTTCGCCCTTGTGGGACTGGCGGCCGCCGGACATGCGTCCACGGGTAGTGTCGAATTCGGCGAAGAGCTCAGGAGACCATCCAAGGTCGGCGACGCGGGCGAGCACCCACCTCGCGGCCCACGCCGCGTCCACCTCGGTTTCAGCGAGGCGTTCGTCGTCGGCCGGCGGCACCCGGCAGTCCCGCAGCAGCGCGTACTGGTCCTGGTCGAGGACCTGCTGCGCCTTCCACCCGGTGAGGAGCTGCGCGACCGCGGCCGACGTGCTCAGGGCAGGCCGGACGGACTCCGGGAGGCTTTCTGCGAAAGCCGGAATACGGTCGGTGTCCACCGCGACCGGATCATCGCGGCGCTGCCACGATGGCCGGCGGGGATAACCGGACGCCAGAGGCAGCATGCTGAAGTGGCGGACGGCCGGACGGACTTCGTAGTCCGCGAAGTCCCCCAGCGATGACAGGGACGAGCGAATCGATCCCCACAGGGGCCTGTCCTCCTCCCGCCGTGGGAAGAGATCGTCGAGATCCTCCTCCGCAGGGGGCTGCCCGATGTCCGGGCAGGCATGCGGATGCCTGACCACCCCAGCTTCTTCGTCAGTGATGACCCCTGCGCCGTGCGCCATGGTGACGATGCGGGTAGCCGCATCGCACAGCAGCGCGTTCCTCGAGGCGTGCGCGGGCGAACCGGTATCACCGTAGACGTACTCGGTGATCCGCCGCGCGACCTGCCCCAGGAGGCCGCGCTGCCACTCGCTCCCGCCACGCCGGGCCACCACCCCGTACGCGACCCACACCAGGCGCTCGAAGAGGTAGGGATCGTCCACCTTCTCGGCGTCCTCGTGCAGGAATCTGTCCAGGAGAGACACGAGAACGTCCCCGTGCGACAGAAGTAGTTGCACGAGGGCTTTGGTCGCACGGTCCCGGAGGAACCGGTTGGAGGACGTGAGGGCCCAAATAAGCGTCGTGGCCGCCAGCCGGGCCACTTCCTCGGTGCCGCCAGGTGCTGTCACGGGCCGGCCTGTCCGGGCCCCGAGCCGGGGTCGGGCCGGACGGGACGCGGGGTGGAGATCCTGAGGGGTGGGGTACTGCTCGGCCCAGCGCAGCAGCCGGTGCAGTGCTGTGACGTCCCACACCATCGGGTAAGTCTCGACACCCCACCATGCGTCGCGTTCGGGCCGCGGCCTTCTCGCCAGCACCTGGTGGAGACGGTCGGCGTTCAGCAGATGCCCCGGCTCCGCGGTGACCGCCAGGACAGCCTCCAGCACGTCGGAGTTGCGTCCGTGACGGGCGGCCGTCTCGTTGAGGAGCGCGATGGTGCGTTCGTTGACGCTCCGTGTGCTGCGCAGGGGAAGCGTTTCCAAAAAGCTCCGGGCCAGCAGATAGTGCTGCATGTCCGCACGGCCGTCGGGCCCGGATGTGTCTGTCGTGGGCCCGGGAGGGGAAGCCAGGAGGTCGATGAGCTCCGTGCCGGCCTGCTCGGGCAGGAGAATCGACGCGGCCTCCTGATAGTTCGGGGCGGCCTCACGCAACCAGTTCCGCAGAGGGGAGTCGGCGGCCAGTTGCCGGCCCTGACGGAGCGACTCGATCTCGTCCTGGTGGGCAGCGAAGACCGACCGCACGACGCGGTCGTCGCTGAATGCCTGGTAGGGGAAACCGATGCCGATACCGGCCTCGGCCCCGTAGGTCCGCTCGTTGGACACGATGCCCTGAGCGAGGAGCTGCCCGAGCATGGTGTCCGGCCATGCCGTGGCCGCAGGCGCGCAGGCGTCGGCAAGGTCACGGGCCTCGCCACGCGGAAGCACGGAAAGGTGTTCGGCGGCCATGTGGGAGGCAAGAGCATCTACCGCACGGTGCACGGGCCGCTCAAGAGGGTCCAGCCCCAGCCGGGTACAGATGGCTTCCGCCCGGTGATCGACATAGGCGTCGAACACCGCGCTACGGTCACGCGGACGGCCGCCCGAGCCAGCTGTACTCTGGTTCTGGCTCCTGCTCAGACTGTCCGCGTACAGCTTCACGAACAGCGGGTTGGTGAAGACCGAGGCAAGCAGGGGCGTGTTGGGAAGAGCAGCCGGATTCCCCCGAAGGTAGCTCTCAAGGCCTTCCATCTCCCGGCCCGCGAAGCCGGAGTGCACCGAAGCCGGCCCGTTGAAACGGTCCGGCACCACGAGGGAACTGAAGGTCGAACGGCAGGACACCGCCAGAGCGATGTGCCGGTACCCGGCCAGATGCCCCTGGAGAGCGAGCAGTTCACTCTTCCAGTGCCCGGCATCGGCGGAGTCATTGAGGGCATCGATGATCAACAGGAAGCGGCATCCGCTGGCCGCGCCCGCCGCGTCCATCGCCTGGAGGAAGTCCCGCTCGGGCAGCTGGCCCAGCCCGCACCTCTGCGCGATCTCGCTCAAGGTCCTGTGCCCGCTGAGCTCCTGCCCGAACACCACCAGCGCCGGCCGGCCTTCGTCCACAGCCCTTCGCGCGGCATCGACCAGCAGATGCGTCTTGCCCTGGCCGGCTTCCCCCAGCAGCAGCCACGCTCCCTTCTCCGCTGCCTGGGCAGCGCTGCCCCGCAGCAGGGCCAGTACCTGCTCGCAGGCGTTGCTGGCACGAGCGAGAGGACCCTCGCACATCGACTCCACGCTCTCGGACGCTGTCCGGACGCGGCTTGTGCGCGGCTGCGACCGAGGCGGTGCCGGAACGTCACCGCTCCCGGCCGGTTCCCCGGCGAACCGGTCGGCCAAGCTGCTGAATTCACCCAGCCGATCCAGCATGTCCTCAGCCACAGCAGCTGCCTGCTCGGCGGGGAAACCAGAACCCGCGGATGCCGCAGACAGGTCCTGGACCAAAGCGTCCGCGCCCTCCCGCAGCGGAGGCGTCCACAACCGCACCCACTGCGACAGCGCTTCGTGCGCTGGACTGCTGTCCGGCGCGGGATAGCGGTCAAGCCACCACGTCATCTCGGCCAGGAGTGTCTCGACAACGGCCCGCAGGTCCCGGGCCCGCTGGACGAATTGCCGCAGGAATTCCTGTGGCAGGGCGCACGCGTCCGCCACCTGAGCCAGTGGCAACGCCACGTGATGTTCGGGCGTGTACCGCGACTCGGCCAGACGCTCAGCAAGTGTGACCTGTTCCCGGAACCACTCTGTGCCCAGTACGCGTTTTTCGAAGAAGAACCACTGGCGTCCCTCGTTACCTGGCCGGGTCAGGCGCTCCAGCAGTTCGCCACCACCGACGTAGCGGATGTCGACACCGGCGAGACCAGGCAGTTCCTTCCACTTGGCGATGTGGATGTTCCACCGCTCCCGTGCGCCGGTACGCGGCTTCCCGCTCGGGGTGAAAGGGGTGGGGTCGGAGAGGTCGAAGGGCGTCAGGAACTCAAGCCGGACGATCTTGCGGTGGGCGATGTTCTCGCCGACCGTCCTGGCACTCTTCCTCGCCTGAGGGAGCAAGTCCTCGATGCGCTGGACGAACTTGACCTGGTACCCGTGTGCGGCGCTGCCGTCGGGTGCCTGGTCGTACCATTCGACACCGCCGTCCGGAGCAGCTGTCTTGATCGTCTCCCAGCCTGGAGGCGCTGGCGTACGGAGCTGGAAGCACAGTTCTTCAAAGGCGCGATGCTGGCTTCCGTCCCATTCCCGGATGCTCTGCCAGTTGTGTGCTCTGCCGTCGTTTTCCGTCACTGCCGTCCTCTAACCGTTCTGCCGGCCCACAGCGCCCGTGTCCGATTCGAGCTTAGAGGGCTGGACTGACAGACGAAGTTGTTCCACTGCCGGGGTCACCGGACAGGTGCGGTGCTGGTCAGGCGTGGGCATCGCCGCTGCTGTCCGTGGCCGTTGAGCGTTGTGCGGACGGTCATGGAGCCGGTGACGATGTCGGCATCGGCGGCCGGCCCGGGAACGGGTCGGCCTCAAGGGACGACGCAGCGATTCGCTGATCGGCCTGGCCTTCACCACTGCCAGCACGCTCTGGGTGTCGTGCAGCTGGGCTTCTACACCGGCTCATCGGGGTGGAGCTCACCGTGGCCTTGGCTGACGGGGTATACGGGGTCTCCTGGCGGGGCGCCGTCGCGCAGCTGGGGCAGCAGGGGCGCGTCCCGGGTGAGCAGGGCGCGCAGACGGGGCAGAGGGAGGGCTTCTTGTCGCAGAACCAGGCCGTCGGTCAGCAATTGTGCGACGGACGGCGCGATATGAGGCGGGAGCCAGGCTGCCGCAGCGAGCGCTTCGTCTGCGGCGGCGGGCGGGTGGGAGCGCGGTTGGCCGGTGAGGAGCGCCTCGTAGAGGCCGGTGGCGGGCAGCAGCGGGGGAAGGCCGGCGGCCTGTGCGCGGTGGCTGGTCTGCTGGGCGCAGTGCAGGCCGTCGAGGTCGAGGTCCGCGTACATCAGCAGGGTGCCGACGGGGTGGTCGCGTTCACGCAAGGAGGTCAGGGCGGTGGGGATGGAGGCGGCGAGGTGGTCGCCGGATCCGAAGCCGAGCCAGCCCACCTGGTCGCGGTCGGGCCACGCGTTGAGGATCTCCCGCAGGCTGGTGAACGCGGCGGTGTTCTCCACGATGAGCATCCAGGGTGCGGGCCCGAGTTCGAACATGGCCAGCGGGGCGGGGGTGGGCCGCGCCCTCAGGTGCGCGGTGACGTCGAGGAGTCCTTTGGCCACGAGATGCTGGCGATCGATGTTCTTGAGGCGTTTCTCGTCGCCGTACAGCTGGTAGGAGCGGTCGGCGAGCGGAACGATCTCGGCATCCGGCTCGTCGCGCAGCAGGGTGTTGACGGGGCCGAGGAGCGCGTGGTCGGCGGCGGTCAGGTTCAGGGTGCTGGCGAAGGACAGTGGTTCCACGAACGCCCGGGGTGCCGGCCGGCGCCGGGGTGAGCGGGCGGGCTGTGATCGCTTGACCCACCGGGGCAGCGGCGGGTGGGCGCTGTAGTCCCAGCCTGCGCTGCTTTTGGGCAGTTGGGCCAGGCCACGCCTTTGGAGGGCTTGGGCCGCATCGGCGAGGATGCGGCGGCGCCGTGGTGAGGTGGCCAGGCTGGAGTCCCCTGTGTCGGCGGCGCCCGCCAGCGCGTCGAAGTCGACGCGCTGGCGGGGCTGTTGGGCGAGATGGGCGGCCATGCGGTCGGCGGCGCTCATCCGGCATCCTCCTCGGGAGCCTCGGTGTCCTGACTGCTCTCCTGGGGGAGAACACTGCGGCGCAGGAGGCGGGCGGAGGCGATGCCGTCGTCCTGGGCGCGGGCGACGCCGTCCGTGACAGCGTCGCCGTACCGTTCGAAGATCTGGACGTAGCGGCGCTTCGTGCGCAGGTCCACGCCATTGCGCATGCGGATGATGAGGGGGAAACGGCCCAGGGCCGGGCGGTCGTTGGAGCCTGTGGTGTAGACGAGCTGGATGCCGTGGGCGCCGGCGACGCGACGCTGCAGATCGACGAAGGGCCCGTAGTTGGCTTTTCCGAAGGGGTTGTCCAGGACGAGCGTTCCCACGCCGCCGGGGATGCGGCGGTCGCGCTGGGCGGCACGCATCCGGGCGAGCGTGCAGTACAGAAGCACGGAGACGGTCAGGAGCTCGCCGCCGCTGAACTTCTGGATCTCGATGACGGATTCGCGTTCGACGGTGTCCAGGTTCTGCGTCGGCTTGATGATTCTCGCGATGATGTTGCCGTGGCCGCCGAGCGCCGCCAGGACCAGCCGCTTGGCCAGCGCCATCGCTTCGGGCAGGGCGCTGGCCCGGCCCGTGGCGCTGGCCGGCAGCTCGGAGATGAGCCGGTCGACTTCGGCCGACAGCCTGCGCGCGAGTTCGTCCCCGCGGGCGCGTTGGCGCAGTTCCAGTGAAAGGAACCGCTGGTTGGACCAGCTCCCGAGGTTGCCGGGGAGCCGGGAGTGGCGTGAGACTTCCTCGACGCTGTCGAGGACGGCTTCGACCGTGCTCGCGCAGGCGTCGACGACCCGGGCCTGGTCCTCGTCGGACTCGGCGAGCAGTCCGGCGACCTGTCGTTCGCGTTCCTCGATGTCTTCCAGGAGGGCGGCCAGCCGGGTGGGCAGGGTGAGGTCCTGTTGCAGGCGTTCGCGCAGCCGGCCGTCGACGACGGTTGCGTACTGCGGCTGCATGGCGAGCCGTTCCACCTGCTGTACGTACTTGCGCAGGGCATTCTTGGCACTCTCGTAGGCGCGGATGGCCTGGAAGACGTCGCGGGTGATGTTGTCCTTGATCTGCTCGGCGTCCTGCGGCTGCAGCGACTGCGCGGTCACGGCGGACAGGCCATGCTGTTCGAGGAGCAGCGCGTCCACGCTCAGTTCTGGGCCGCCGCCGTCACCGTCCTGGCCAAGCTGGCGGTCGGTTGCCGCGCTGAGACTGCGCGCCGACTGCCGAAGCTGTGCGGCCTGGCTGGCCGCGAGGTCAGCGGTGCGGTGCGTGCGCTCGGCGTCCAGGCGCCGCACCTGGGCCAGCGCACGGTCCTGCTCCAGACGTTGCTCCTCTGCTTGCAGTTCTTCCTGAGCGGCTTGGACGCTGGGGAAGGAGACCCGCTCCGCGCCGGGAGTAAGGTCGTCCAGTTGTTCCGCCGCCTTCTGGTGGGCTGCCAGAGCCTGGCGGTGGAGCAGATCCGCTTCATGCTCGGCCCGTTCGGCGTTCCTGTGGGCCTCGGCTGCGGCGGCAATGCGGTCGGTGAGGCGGTCGGCGTCCGCTGCCTCGGTCTGCCGGGCGAGTTCTGCCGCGCGGGCGCGTGCCGCAAAACCGGCCCTGGAAAGCTCCTGGTTGAGGGTGTCGATGGCTGTCTGGGCGGTGGTGAGCCGCTGCTGCAGCGTGGTGTCGCTGATGCCGTCGTGCCAGTCCCGGCGGGCCTGGCCCCAGCGCTCGCGCAGCGCCTGCAGGCTCCCGTCCGGCACCGTGGCCGGACGTGCCCGGCCGATGACCTCGTCCGAAAGTTCCTGGCGGATCTCCTCCACCCAGCCGGACCAGCGCTCTGCACGCTCCCGGCACTGCCGAAGCGCTGCTTCCGCGCTCCGCCTCTGCCCTTCGGCACTCATGCACCGTTTCTTCAACTGCTTCGCGGCGGCGCGGTGTTCACGTGCCTCGGTCCGGGCCAGCCGGCCTTCTGCCGTCCAGTGCACCGTGGCGCGGGCCGTCGCCTCAAGGGCCCGGACCTGGGGCAGCAAGTGGGTGAGCGCCATCAGCGCGTCCGTGTGCTGAGCGAGCCGTCGTTCCGCCTGGCGTCCGCTCTCTACGGCTTCCTCTGCCTTCTGGGCCAGAGCGCTGGTGTGTTCGGTGAGCGTGTTCACTTCGTCGTCGAGCTGGCTGAGCAACTCCTCCAGTGCGGCGCGCGCCCGGGGACCGAACGATTCCAGATATACCCGCAGCCGCCCGGCGAGGGCGTGATCGGCCTCGCGCCGTGCGGTAACGGCCTTAAGACGCTCCTCCAGCGTGTCCAAACGCGCGGTGACGCGGCGCAGTTCCTCCTCGCCCGCCTGGAGGTCCAGGGCAGACGGGCGGACAGGCAGGACGGCGAGGTCTCCCGGTTCCCGCAAGAGCAGAGCACGGGCCTCGTCGTCGCTGCTCACGGCGATCACCGTGGGCAGCGAGACGTTGGCCTGCCGGGCCAGAGCCACCAGATCGCCACCGGGCATCGGCCCGCAGATGACCACTCCGCCGATCAGCTGGGGGATGGCCACGATGACCTCGTCGTGCCGGTGGGCGGGCACGGTCTCGCGCAAAAACTGCATACCCGAAACGGCGTTGGCACCGCGATCCCGCAGGGCGGCCACCGCCGCTTCGACCTCGCGGGGCGGCGGACAGAACCCGTCCCGCTCCAGTGCGTCGCGCAGCCGCTGGTCGTCCAACGCCTGGGCACGCTCGGCGGCCAGTTCCGTGTCCGCGTGCGTGACCTGGTCGGTGAGCATCGCGACGAGGTCGGTGCCGACCGCGTCCAGGTCCAGTTTCCCTGGCCCGTCGCCGGTGCCCGCCAGTTCTCCCAGGCGTGGCTCGGCTGCCAGGTCACAGCGTTCGCGCGCCAGCGTGTTCCATTGCTCCCACACGTGGTCGTGCCGCTGTCGTGCGGTACTGAGCCGGCCGGCACACGACAGGCGTTCCGCCGCGATGCCGGCGCTCCGTTCCCTTGCTGCCTCCCGCTGACGCCGCGCCTGCTCCACATGTTCCAGGGAGGCATCTTCCTCGCGGGTGAGGCGTTCCAGGGCGGCATGCGGTTCCTCCTGCCCTGCGAGCACGCCGCTCGCGCGGGCGGCCATGATGTCCGCCTGTCCTTCTTCGAGGCGTGCTTCGGCCGAGGCGGCACGGCTGTCCGCGTGGCCGATCGCGCGCGCAGCCTCCTCGAACTCCCGGTCGGCCTCCTGGACCTGGGCGCCAGCCGTCTCGAGTTCGGCGCGGGCCTGTTCATCCTCGCCCGCGAGAGCGGTGAGTCCGTCTTCGAGCCGCGCGTACAGGGCGGCGCCCGCCTGCTCCACCGCCTCCCGTTGCGGCGCCTGCTCGCTGTGCAGAGCTCCCAGCAGCTGGTTGACCTGTTGCCGTTCGGCCTCCCGGTCCGCCAGATCCATGAGCAGGGGAACCGCCTGCCACGCCGCATGTTCCCGCTCGGCGGAGCCGGCCGCCTCGATGCGCCCGGCGTGCTCAGTCGCGCAGTCACTCACTTGCAGCCGTGCGGCTGCCTCGCCTACCGCGGCCACGCGGTGGCGCCGGCCCTCGACCCGGTTGTCGGCCTCCTGAGCCTCTCGCGCGTCGGCCTCGGCACGTCCACGCAGGGAGCCTGACTCCTGCTCCCAGCGTTCGGCCTGGGCCTGGATGTGCTCGCCGGCGCGCCGGGCGAGCTGGACCTGCTGGCCGAGTGCCTGCTCGGCGAGGGCGGCTTCGGCCGTGGCCTTCTGAACCGGCCGCAGCCGCAGGACGGCCTCGGCGAGGAACCGTTCCTCCAGTTCCCGCGCGGGCCGGGCGGCCAGTTTGTCGGCGTGTTTGGACAGCGCCGCCCGCGCCGCTGTGGGCGCGGCGGCATCGACGATCATGTCGATGAGGAAGTTGATGAACTCCTCGGCCGTGCGGAACTTGAACAGCTCGGTGATCCCGCCCTCTTCCTGGTTCATGGCCTTCTGGATCATGAAGACCTGCGGGTCCAGACCGTGATGGCCCAGTTGTTCCTCCCAGGTGTACTGCTCCTCCGCGACGACCAGTTGCAGCCGCCGCTCCAGTTTGTGCGCCGCCTCCAGGGCCTTCACGTAGGAGCTCATGCTGAGCTGGAGGTCATCGGCACGCACGGGCAGGCAGTCCAGCTCCAGCCCTCCGGGCTGCGGCCGCAGGAGGTACCAGCGGCGCTCCAGCCGCTCCCATCCGCTGCTCAGGTCCGCCGGGCGCTGTCCGTCACGCCACTGGTAGACCCCGCCGGTCACCAGCACCGCGCCGGCTGCGGGCCGTTCGGAATCCCCCCATTCGGCGATCACGTGCGAGACCTGCCCGCCGGGAATGTACTCGGCGAGCGACTTGGCCTTGAGTGCCCCGATGAAGTCCCTCTTGGCGGGCAGAAGCAGGCTGAAGAACAGGGAGAGCAGACTGGACTTGCCGCCTCCGTTGCGCAGCCACAGGATCACGTCCACGGGCCGCATGGGCCGGCCGTCGATCGCGCCGGGGCCGCCGGTCAGGTCCAGGACCAGCGATTTGAACCCGGCCGCGCGGTGGCCGATGTTCTCCAGACGAACGCGTCGCAGTTGGAGCATCCCTCAGTCCTCCTCAACCAGGTGGGCACGGCGCAGGTCGCACAGCACGGTGAAGGCCGCCGAGGCGGCGGCCTCGCGCACCTGCACGCGGAAGCGGTGGGCGAGCCGGTAGTGGCCCACGCCCAGCTCGTTGGCGCGGTAGGCCATCCCCTGTTCCACCAGCCAGTCGAGCGCTTCCTTGATCACCCGCCGGGTGCTCGACTCCGACAGCCGTCCCGCCGGTGTGAGGCGCGACGACGGAAGTCTGGCGTACACCCGCCAGGCGGCCTGGAGTTCGGGGTGCACCACGGTCAGCCCGTCCGCGTCCACGGATGCTTCACGCAGCCGGTCGGTGAGCCGGCGAAGGAAGTCGTCGACCTCGGCCAGTGAGATCCGTTTGACACCCTGCTCCTCCAAGTCCGCAGGAGTGGGGTAGACGCGGGCCGCGATCGCCACGTGCGCGAGTCCCAGGACGAGGCGGTCCTTGACCCCGAGCTTGGGATGGTCCTTGAGGCGGTAGGACAGCCAGGACCCCTCTCGGGGATGCAGGATCAGCCCTTCGGTCTGGTGGGCCTCGATCACGTCCAGGTCCAGGCCGTCGGCGGCGGCGTCCGCCGCGTCGCGGAACGGGCCGTCCATTCGGTAGCGCTGCAGCATGTCCCGGTAGCGGGGAACGCCCAGGGGGCGCAGACGCGGCTGGCAGCCGAAGCACACCAGGGCGGAGGCGTCGGCCAGGTCGGCCGGAGAGTAGATGGCCGCGGAAGTGGTCATACCAGAACCTCCAGGTCGTCCTCGGAACAGGCGGGATCGGGGATCAGCGACTGGGCGGGGACGAGCAGCAGGTCGCTGCCGGCGAGCGTTCCGAGATCGAACACGGCGCCGTCGTCGAGGACCACCAGATGGTCCTCCAGCAGGTCGGCCAACTCGTCCGCCGTCCCTTCCTCCTGCTCGTCCTCCGGATCCGGCGCGAAGGCCCGCAGAACGCAGACGGCCAGGAGGTCAGCGGCCTGCAGACCGTGCGCCAGCGCCTGCTCCAGCAGCCGGGACAGCCGCACCGGCGTGCGCAGGGCCTGCGTGAGCAGGGCGCGGGCGGCGGCGACGTCCTCATCGCTGAAGAGACCGTGATCACCGGGGTCGTCGGCGATCAGTTCGATCTCCTCGTCCGCGAACGCCTCCCGCACCTCGCGGGCCGGAGCCAGCAGCGAGGCCCACCAGTCCCGCAGCCGCGGGACGTGCGCGACCACCGGTCCGCCGGCCGCATCCGCGAAAATGCTCGCGACCGCCTCGGCGTCGTCGGCGCCCAGGCACAGCAGCGGCTCCAGCACGTCCTCCTGCATCCCCACCAGCGCAAGGCGCGGGGGAGGCCTGAAACGCTGCTCGGCCTGGGAACGCAAGAACGCCGGACGGGCGTCGATGACCTTCTCCAGAAGCTGGGTGTGCCGCAGATGGGCCCGCCCCAGCAAGCGCAGGATCCGCTCGCAGGTGCGCCGTACCTCCGCGTCGTCCACATCGTTGCGGACCTCACGCATCCACTCCATCAGGTCGCGCTCCACCCGGTGACGTTCACGAAGGTGTGCGCGGGACGCCCTGAGCAGCTCCGGGACGTCCTGTCCCCAGTCCACGGCCCGCACATCGCGCTCGGTCTCCGCCAACACCGCCCGTACCCGTTCGCAGTACATGAGGGAGAGCTTCAGGCTCTCCGCCGCGCTCTCCTCGGCACGTCCCCAGCGGCGGGTGCTCACCTGGCGGCGCAGCATCAGGTCCTTCGCTGCCTGCACGTCCTCCAGATCGTGTTCCAGGCCGGACAGCAGGAGGTTGATGGCAGGGGTCGTGGCTCGCAGTACGGCCTGGTCACGCCGCCCGAATCCTTCCTCCAGCAGCCGCAGGGACAAGGTCACCCTGCTGTGCCCTTCGCGGTAGTCGCTGTAGGAGACGTCGAAATCCTCGCCGTCCTGCGCGTCGTTGAGCAGCTCACGCAGGACGAATCGGGCCACCGCCAGGTGCTCCGAGGCATCCCGCCCGGGCGCCGCCGATGCCGCCAGGGAGGCGAGGAACTGAACCACCTCCTCCGTTGTCGCTTCCGCCTCCATCTCCTGCTGGCTGACCACCGCTTCCAGCGCGGCCAGGGCGAGAGTGCGGGGGTCGTAGAGACCCCGGGGGAACCGCTGCCACGCGGTGCGCTGGTCGATGCGGTGCAACGGCGCCCCGCGCGCGAGGACCGAACTGCGCCGGACGAATCCCGGCTCGGCCACCAGCGCGCGCCACTCGTCGACTCCGTCGCAGGCGGCCGGAACCGAGCCCAGCAACCGCCGCTCCTCCCGGTCCAGCAGGGCCTGGACCATCGTGTCGAGACCGTCCTCCTGATCACAGCCCGGGCTGTGGGGGAATGCCTTCGTCTCTTCTGCCATGGAGTCAGTGGAGCAGCCGCCACTGACAAAAAGGACAAAATTTCCCCGGTGGGCCACCCGGTCGGAGCGCGACCAAAGGGATGAAGTGATGTCCGGCCCGCGGCGTCCCTGTTGTGCCGATGGAGTCATCCGGGCTCCGGCCCGGGCGGTAGGTGCGCGGCGGCCACTGGCGACATCAGGCTCCGCCATGAGCGGCGAGTTTCAGATAATTAATATCTGCAAAAACATGCATGGAATGCTTATTTTGATGCGTTTTCCGCATTGAATCTGATAGAGTCGGAGGTATGGGACTGGAGGAGTCGTTGCGGCTGACGGTGGCCGCACTGATGCAGGCGACAGGCGAGTCACAGAGGTCGGTGGCCGGGGCGCTCGGACTGACGCAGACGCAGATCTCACGTCGGCAGTCAGGTGCCACTTCATGGACCCTGCGCGACGTCGACACGCTGGCCGGGCACTACGGCGTCGCCGCACTGGATCTGCTGTCCGGGCCGACCAGGGCGTGCGAGGCACTGCCGGCCGGCCGGCGCCGCAGCACCCGGACCGAGGCGAAGGGAGCCGGCCGGTGAGCGACTACGACGCGATCGGCCGGCGCCGCAGCACCCGGACCGAGGCGAAGGGAGCCGGCCGGTGAGCGACTACGACGCGATCGATTCGCTGCTCGCCTCCATCGGCCCGCAGGCCGAACTCCCGGCCCCCGAGCTCCGCCGCGGCCTGCGGGAGCGGGCAGGGCTGTCCAAAGCGCAGGTTGCCCGTGCGCTGGGGGTGAGCCCGTCCACGGTCGGCGGCTGGGAGAGTGGCCGGGACCCGGCCGGCGACACCCGCGCCAAGTACGCGTACCTACTGGAAGGGCTGAGCACCAAGCTCAACACCGATACCGAGACCACGGCGATGCCGACTGAGGAGCAGCCCGTGGCGTCAGGCGCTGCTGCGGTGGCCGTCACCTCTACGTCTTCGCCGGAAGTCGGCCAGGACGAGGACGAGGTGGAGCTGCTCGCCGTGCCCGAGCCGTGTGTGCTCTGCGGCCGTCCCGCCGAACAACGCGTGGCGGGGTTCGCTCAGCACCTGGACCCCTCCGACTGCCAGGCGACCCCCGCCGAAACCCCGAAGCATCCGCCCACCGCGCCCTGCCCGGCCGACGGGAAAGGTGCGGCCCCGCGCGGGCGGGCGTTCCAGGAGCCGTCCGGGCCGGCCGACTTGATCCCCGAAGCGGTGCACGCCGCGCTCGCCGAGCACCAGGGCGATGTCGAAGCCGTGAGCACCGCGTTGCTGAAGCGGGCCATCCCGGACGCGATGCGTCTGCTGGACGAGACCCGCAAGGGCGCCCGTTACGACGTGATCGCCCACCCCTGGATCCCCGACATCCTCAAGAAGCAGACCTCCAAGGGCGCCGACCAGATCTGGGAGGCCCGCCCCAAGTGGACGCGGCCCGAACTGCCGCCCGGGAAGCACGAGGTCACCGCGCTCGACATCAACGGCGCCTATTTGAGCGCACTCAAGACCCACCTCCCGCTCGGCCAGCTGGAACACTCCACGGGCTTCGCACACGACCGGCGCCGCGCCGGAGTCCACCTGATCACCCCGCCCGCCTGGGAGCACGACGCGGTGCTGCCCAACCCGATCGGCCAGCGCGACGAACCAGGACCCCTGTGGGTCACCGAACCGACCCTGCGCCTGCTGCTGCGCCTGTCCGGTCCGAAGCATGGCCTGTGTGAGCCGCCCGAGATCCACGAGTCGTACACCTCGGGCGCCACCGAGAACCTCCTGGAGAAGTTCCGGATCGCCCTCAAGGACGCCCGCGACACCGCGATCGCAGACGGCGACGAGCTGACGCTGGAGTACGTGAAGGCGATGTACTCCAAGTTCGTGTCCACGATGGGGGAGTCGAACTACAACCGGGAGCTCTACCGCCCGGACTGGATGCACATCATCCGCTCCCAGGCCTTCGCCAACCTCTGGATGAAGGCGCTCAAGGCCCACGACGGGGGACTGGCTGTCGTACGGGCGATGGGCACCGACGAACTCCACGTCATCGGAGACTGGCGCCGTGTCTTCCCCGAAGGCCGCTCGGTTACCGAGGTCAAGGTCAAGGACACATACACCGCAGGAACCGGCACCGACGCCGGCACGGGGCAGGAGCAGTAAATGCCGGAGAAGAACATCGAGTTCGGGAAGTTCGGAGCCCGGGGCATCAGGGGCAGCGACGCCGTCGCCCGCCAGCTCGACCGGCTCGCCGGCCACATCGCCACCCCAGTGACCGCCAAGCGGGGCCTGATGGCACGCCTGCACTACCTGACGACTTCGGGCAGGACCTGGCAGGCCGCCAAAGACGCCGGACTGACCGTGAGCGACCGGACGCTGAAGGCATGGCTGGAGGACAAACGCCGTCCGTCGAAGGCCAACCTGAAACGCATCGACGCCGCCTACAGGGCGGTGCGGCGCCGCAACGTCGCCCGCCACCTCACCGCCCGCCTCAACCGCGAGGGCCGAGGCACCCGCGTGGAGATCCACCCCCTCGACCAGTCCGGCGTGGCCCGCCCGCTCCAGCGCGTGGTCGCACACCGGACGATGAACGTGCGCCGCTGGGACAAGATCGTCGGATCCTGGGCGGCCGGCGACCACCAGGGCCTGGACGACGCCTGGACCGCCGATGTCCTGCCCGACCTCGGCTCCCAGTGGGGCCAGTACGAGTACGTCAAAAACATCGGCTTCGCCGCGTAGAGACCGACCCCCGCAAGGCAATGGTCTCCAGCGTCTGCCGGCATGGCGTACGGTGGTGCGAACCGGCGCGGGGTGGAGCAGCTCGGTAGCTCGCTGGGCTCATAACCCAGAGGTCGCAGGTTCAAATCCTGTCCCCGCTACTGCAGGGTGGGGGGCTCCGAACCGTACGGTTCGGAGCCCCCCACCCGTATGAGGCCTACATGTCGGCAGCCGTCATGCCCAACTGCCAGGTCAGGCACGAGCGCTGGCGCACCGAACCGGTCCGGGACGCGATCCGGTCGTGCCCCGACGCCAGCATCAGGCGACACTGGTCGGCCGGACGGGACGCAGCGGGCACTCCCATACGGTGGCGCCCCAGCCATACCAGCAGCGCCTGACGCCCTTCAGCCAGGTCCACCCCCCACCGGACCATCAACTGCTCCACGTCCGCGAGCCACCGGGCCCGGCCCGCCGCATCCCGCTGCCCCGCCCGTTCGAAGTCCAGCATGGCGCCTGCGAGCTGCGCCGCCTCCGGGTAGATCACCAGCGGGGCCGCCCGCATCTCCCGCGCGCCCAGCCCAGCCGTCCAGGCCCGCTGCACCCAGCACACGGTGTCCGGCATCCGCGTCCACCAGTACACCGCGACCTGGAAGGCATCGGCGAACAACTCCTCACCGGCCGGCCCCCAGCGTGCGGCCAACTGCTGCCGCACGCGGTGCGCCGTCAGCGTCTCGGGCAGTTCGGCCAGCTGAACGAAGTCCGGACCACGGCCGCGGGAGTCGTCCGACCAGTAACCGTGCCGCAGGCACACCTGCCAACTGTCCGGCGACATCAGCCACACCGGCTCGCCGACACCTAGCTCATCACCGCACAGCGCGCAGTGCCGCACGAGATGCCCCGCCAGCGGCTCCCAGGGCCACTTCCACTCCGCCGCTTCCTCCTTCTCGCCCGCCAGCAGCCGCTCTGCGCCCAGACTGGGCAGATCCTGCTGCAGAAGACCAGGCGACCGGTCAGCCAGGACAGACAGATAGAGCAGCCCCGCCTCGTTCACGTACATCTCGGTGCACTGCGGGTACTTCTCCACCCGCGGCGGGTCCACGGATGCGTCGCCCTGTCCGACCCGGTCGAGAAAATCAGCCAGGCTCAGACCGTTGGCGTGTGCGAGCCGGTTCACGAACGACCCTGTCGACTCACCCGCCACCGGCCCCACGCGCAGCGGCAGCGCCCTGCGAGGCCCGTACAGGCCGGGATCGTTCAGCACAGCTGTCCTTCCGCCGAAACTGCCACCGCGGGCACCGTGACCGGCCCGGCAGCAGGCGGTCAAGAGCGCCAGCACTCGTTCGGGCGAACCCAGGCGAACGTCCTGCCGCAGCACCGCACACCCCTTCCACCCTGGAAACCAGGTGCACGCGCACGCCATCACCAGGGAGGACCATGGCCCCGACGACGCGCATCCGCCCGGACTCGACCGCCCCTGCCTCTGCCCGGCGCCTGAAGACCCGTCTGCGCGGACGCCAGCAGTGCGCCGCGGACGCCTGCGTGAGCAGCTTCATCGAGGGCTACCGCCGCGCCACCGTCTTCATGGCCACCGGCACCGGAAAGACTCTGGTAGCCCTGCACGTCGTCCAGGAAACCGCGCCCGAAGGCGTCTCCCTGGTCCTCGTACCCTCACTGCGACTGCTCGAGCAGACCGCAAAGGCATGGCACCGCGAAGGACGCCCCGGACGCTACCTCGGAGTCTGTTCCTCAGACCACCCGGCAGACCCGTACCTGGTTGGCGTCCTCACCATGATCCATACCGGCGACGAACTGGCCGGGCAGGCAGCCGACACCCACGGACCGCTCAACGTGTTCTGCACCTACGACTCCCTCGACAAGGTCGTCGAAGCCCACCACGACTTCCACCTGCCCCGCTGGGACGTCGTGGTCGCCGACGAAGCACACCGCACCGCCGGTGACTACAACAAACCGTGGGCCCGCGTCCACCACGACGACAAACTCCCCGCCCGCCACCGCCTCTACATGACCGCCACACCCCGCATCCTCGACGAGAAGAAAGCCCGCGCCCAGGGCATCAGCTCCGACACCGTCATCGCCTCCATGGACGACGTGAGCATCTACGGGCCCGTCGTCTACCGCATCTCCCTGAGAGAAGCGATCGACGAAGGACTCCTCGCCGACTACCGCATCGCCGGCGTCGTCATCAGAAACGAAGACCTACGCGGCCTCCTGAACCGGCTCCCCGCAAACACCTGGAGCGGCGAAGCACTGCGTGCCGCAGCCGCCCAAGTCGCCCTGCTGGTCGCACAGCACCGCTACGACCTGCGCCGCACCCTGACCTTCCACCCCTGCATCGACGCGGCGGAAGTCTGCGCCGACACACTCCACGAGACCGCAGCCCTCATGCCCCCGGCCTACCGCACCCCCCTGCAGGTCGGCACCGTCAGCTCCAGACAGACCCCCTTCGAACGCCACAAGAACTACACCGCCTTCGCCGACACCCCCCTCAACACCCCCACCTCACAGCAGCCGCCCCGCCGGGCCGTCCTCACCAACTGCCGCTGCTGCGCCGAAGGCGTCGACATCCCCGCCATCGACTCCCTGCTCTTCGCCCACCCCAAGACCAGCACCATCGACATCATCCAGTCCATCGGACGCGCCCTGCGCCAGACCCCCGGCGACGGCAAGATCTCCACCATCGTCATCCCCATCTACATGGCCCCCGGCGAAACCCTCGCAGAGGCCGTCAAGAAGACCGCCTTCCACCTGATCTACCGGGTCCTCATCGACCTCGACGTCTACGACGAGCACACCTTCCACCTCGTCGACCACTTCCGGTACCCGACCGACCCCACCGCCACCCCTCAGCTCGCCCCGCCCCCGGAACGCGCCGACGAGATCATCCCCGTCCTCGACCTGAACGACGTCATGGCCCCCAACCGCGTATGGGAAGCCGCCTTCGAAGTCGCCACCGACTTCCACACCCAACACGGTCACCTCGATGTCCCCAGCCTCTACCTCCACGGCCGTTTCCACCTCGGCTGGTGGACCGGTGTGCAGCGCTCCATGCGCAAGAACGGCCTGCTCCTGCCTGAACGCATCGAGGCGCTGGACACGCTCGGCATGATCTGGGAACACCCCCCGCACAGCATCGAACGCAAACTCCTCATCGCCCGCGACTACGTCACCCACCACGGACACCTCGCACCCCGGTGGGCCGAACACCACCAAGGCCTACACCTGGGCCGCTGGCTCGCTGAACGCCGAAAAGAAGCCACCACCCGCCGCCTGCCCCACTGCTACCAAAGGGCCCTGAACGAGATCTACCCCTGGTGGAACGCCAAAGGCAAAGCCGAATGGAAACGCACCTACGCCCACGCCCACGCCGCCGCGCGCGACAACACCCTGATCTTCCCCGGCCCGCACCAACTCACCGGCACTGTCCCACTGCTCACCCAGTGGCTGGCCAACCAGATCGACAACCTCACCGGACTCGAGACCTACCAGCACCACCTCCTGGGCGACCTCCCCATCGAGCACCCCCTGGCCCTCCTGCTGCGCCACCCCCGTAGCGCCTCACAACGGGCCTTCGCCCGAGGACTGCAGGCCGCCTACACATACCGCCGCCGTCACCATCACCTGGACGTTCCCTGCAACTACACCTGCGAAGACGGCCCCGAATTCGGCTTGGGGAGGTGGCTCGCCGAGAAACGGCGCGCCCCGCAAACCCTCTCCCGGGAACAACTGGACGCCCTGGAAGCCCTCGACATGCGCTGGACCTCACGCCACCGGCACAGCACAACCTGAACCGCCGTGCGCACCAGCAGACCACAGGAGTACTCCGGCATCATGACGACACCGCCCCACTCACCCGGCCGGCTGCCTGCCTTCAACATCGGCCTCACCCACGTCACGCTCCCCACCTCACAGGTACAGGTCAACCGCCTGACCGAACTCGTCAACGAATTCACTCTGGGCACCGACGTGATCGTGATCGTATTGAGCACCGTCACCGACCCGGCCTCCCCCCACCCGGACGAGACCGACGTCGATCGAAGCCGCTTCACCTGGCCGCCCTGGCAGGGAGACGTCATCCCTGAGGCCCACCAGAAATGGAAGGCAGTCTTCGCCACTCGGGACCGCACCTTCAGGGGCATCTACTACGAGGGCCCCACCCTTGAAGAGACGCCGACCATCCGTGTCCCAGCCACCGTTCTGTCCGACGCGATGTGGAAGATGGTTCAAAAAGAGTCCTGCGCGGTCCTGTGCACCGGCCTCACCGGGGACCCCTCCGCAGCTGAAATCACGGCCGCCCTAGTAGAAGGAACGCTCCAAGCAGTCCTGGTGGAAGCCTTGTTCGCCTAGCCTCCAGACCAGCCCCACGACATCCCCTAACGTTGCACGACACGACCCACGCCCGCCGCCACGGGCCTCCGCAACGCCATTCAGCGAAGGACAAACGACACGATGGATCTCGCCGGCCGCCGTTCCCTCGCGCACTGAGGACCCTGCCCCATGTCTTCCCCCGACGAGCCCCTCGCCGAAATCTCGGCTGTCACTGCCTCCCAAGCCCGCCCTGCCCGGCTCTCACTGCGCCCGGACCAACAACGGGCGGTCGACAGCGCGGCACGCCACCTCGCACGCGCGCGGACCCGCGGACACGCGGTCTCGGCCTGCGGCACCGGCAAGACACTCACCGCGCTGCGGACCGCCGAGGCCCTTGATGCCCGGCACCTGCTCATCGCCGTGCCGAGCCTGGACCTCATCTCCCAGTGGGCCCAGACGGCCCGCAACGACGGACGCCGGGAAGTGATGATGGCCATCTCGTCCCTGGCCGCGGGCAGGCACCCCGTCCTGGCCGGAGCCGCTGTCCACAGCACCAACAACCCGGAGTTCCTGGCGACTTGGCTGGCCCGGCACGAGCACGCCACCGTCTTCGTCACGCTCGACTCCCTCCCGAAGATCGAACAGACCCAGCACACCCCCGCTCCTGTGCCAACCTTCGACCTGCTGATCGTGGATGAGGCGCACCGCACCGCAGGAAGCTGGGACAAGGACTGGACCGTCCTGCATGACCACACCCGCATCCGGGCCGACCGCCGGCTCTACCTGACCGCCACCCCCTACGAATGGGACCCGCCCCGCCTAACCGAAGCACCCACCACCCACCCCCAGCCCAGACGTACCGCCGCGACCGCCCCCGCCTGGGACACCCCGGCCCTCGTCGCCTCCATGGCAGATGTCAAAACCTTCGGCCCCCGCCTGCACACCTACAGCCACGCGGACGCCATCGAAGACGGAGTTCTCGCCGACTACCAACTGGTCGTCCCCACGATCACCGACACCCAGCTGCGCACCGTACTGACCACCCCCGAGGCGCACTCCGGCTTTGGCCCGACCGTGCGCCGCACCACCGCGCTGCACCTGGCCGTCCTCAAAGCGATGACCGAACACGACCTCCACCACGTGATCGTGTACTTCCAACAGGTCGCCGACGCCACCGACTTCGCCCGCCAGTTCCCCCACACCCTGCGCACCCTCGCCGAGGACCAACGCCCCGTCTGGGCGAGCGACCTGGTGGTCCAGTCGATCAACGGCACCCACACCCCCGGCCAGCGCCACGACATCCTCACCGACTTCGCCACCGCCGACCGCGCCGTGCTGACCAACTCCCAAGTGCTGGGGGAGGGGATCGACCTGCCGGCCGTCGACGCGGTCGTCTTCGCCGACCGCACTGCCAGCGTCCGCCGCATCGTCCAGGCGCTGGGCCGCGCCCTGCGCAAACCCCCCACCCAGACCACGAAGACCGCCAGCCTCGTCATCCCCGCCTACATCCCCCACGGCGCCGATCCCACCGACCTCCTCGGCACACCCTACGAGGCCCTCTGGCTCGTCACCGCCGCCCTGCGCCACCACGACCAGACCATCGCCGCCCGGGCCCCCCGCACCACCGCCAAACACCGCCTCGAGCAGGGCACCCGCACCCTCCTGGCCCGCCGCTTCCGCTTCGACTTCACCCTCAACCCCGACAGCATCGCCCAGGCCATGGACCTGATCGCCTGGCCCGCCGACAACGCAATCCTCTCCGCCCCACGCAGGGCAGGCCTGGCGGCCGCGACCCGCTTCCACACCGAACACCACCACCTACGCGTCCCCACCGACTACGAAGACGCCTACGGCTACCGACTCGGCACCTTCATCGCCGGCCAGCGCACCGCCCGCAGACAAGGCATTGTCACCGAGGACTGGATTGCCGAACTCGACGCGCTCGGCATGATCTGGGACGACCACGAAGCCTCCTGGAAGGGCCACCTCACCACCGTCACCGCCTTCCACACCGAGCACGGCCACCTCGCCATCCCCCTCCACCAACCCGGCGGCCAATTCCTCGTCAGCCAACGAGCCCTCGCCCGCAACAATCGCCTCCACCCCGACCGCCACGCCCAGCTCGCCACCATCGACCCCCACTGGACCCTCCCGTACGGCCCTGACTGGCACCGCAAATACCACCTCCTACGACGCCACATCGAAGCCGGCCACAGCCCGACCACGCTGCGCCGCGACACGGTGATCGACGAGGTAAAGGCGGGAAGCTGGCTGCACCGCCAGTTCTCCACCTGGAACCAGCTCACCCCCGGACAACGCGACCTCCTTACTCGCCTGGAACTGACCCCGGCCGCCGCTCCCCTGACACGTGCACAGCAGATGAGCTCACCCGCAGCAAGGCGGCCCCGTCGTTCCTTCGAGCAGACCGCACAGATCCTCCGGGTCTTCGTCGAGCGCTGGAACCGACCGCCCGGCTCCCGGGAATGGGTCGAGGTCGACGGAGAACGGATCATGATCGGACCGTGGCTCAGCAAGGCACGTTCCAAGCGGAATGCCAGTCAACTCACCGACGAGCAGAACCACTTGATGGCGGAGATCCTCCAGGCAGACTGGACTTTTCGCGAGTCCGGTTAAGCGGGCCCGGCCTCAGTCAGACGCGACTATGCGGAGTCGCCTCTGACCCGGCCACATCGCACAAGCGTCCGTGCCCCCAACGTAGTTCGGGACCAGAGCGAGACTCGACGCTGGCCACGGCGCGGCAACGGCGCTCGCACCCGAGCAAGCGGCTGCTCCGCCCGAGTTGAGCACTTCAACGAATACGCCGACACCACCCGCCGGACAGCGAACCACCACAACTCCCACCGCGCGGTGGGCCCTCCGCAACCGGTAGAGGCCGGCGAACGTTGATCGTTCTGATCAGGCCGACGGACTGCTGCCCGTCACCGAGCACCACGGGGTTCCAGCTCCAGCAGGCTGCGCAACTCCAACACGCCGTCCCACAACGTCGCCACACAGATGTCACCACCGAGAGCAGTTGTCTCGGTCCAGCCGTCGTAAGCGTGGCCTGCGTTGCGCACAGGCTTCCAGTCCTGAGCCCGCCACTCGGCGAGGATCTCCCGCTCCAGCCGCTCGGCGTCACGGCCACGCGTGAAGGACAAAGTGTTGTACAGCTGCCAACCCCGGCCGCGGTGCTTCTCGATCCGACCGGTCCTCAGGTTGCAGATCCCGACCTTCGCTGCCTGCAGGCCCTGGTGGTGCAGTAGATACACGAGGGCGGGCCGGTCACGCTTGAATCCGTATTCGGCGCACTCGGAACAACCCGTGCCACGGCTGTTCACACTGCCCAGGGTGGGAAACACCTCTGCCCCGCACACCTGGTTCACGCATCGGCACTTCCAGCGCTCGCGCACTCCCGGATACGGCTCCAGTGGCTCCAGACCCGCTGCCACCATGATGCCGTGCGCCTCATCGCCAGCGATGACGACACCGGCGCACCACTTGCACGCCTGGGCACCGCGCCGGACCCATCCGAGCCGCGGATAGATGATCCGCTCTGGCGGCCCAGGGCACTCGGGAGCCAGGCACCGGCTGCGCCAGCGCTCGTTGACCCCCGGGTACGGCTCAAAGGGCTGGGCACCGGCGGCGAGGAGCTCGCTCACGGCCTGCTCCTCGGGTACGCGCATCCTCCCACCGCAACGCTGGCACCCTCCCTGTCCGGTGAGGACGACGTTGGCGTAGCTGGGGGCGATGTCGTCCGCCCCGCACTTCAGGCAGACACAGGGCCAAGGCCTGCCGGCCGCCTTGTACGGCTCCTGGGGCTCCACGCCGCGCTGGATCATCTCAAACACCGCACGTTCGGGCCGTACAGCAACCCGGGCACAGTACTTGCACGCTGACACCCTGCTCAGGCGTGCGTCCGACAGACGCGGCCGGATATCGGCCGGATCGCCCTCCCACAGCCCAGGACACAGCGCGCTCAAACACCGGCTGAGCCAAGGAGCGTCCACCCCCGGATATGCCTCCAGCGGCTCCACCCCGGCGGCTCGCATCTCAGCCGCGGCCTGATTTTCCGGAACCTTACGCAGGGCAGCCCCTCGAGCACGGCCGCACGGCCTGCAACCGCCGCTGTTCGGCCGCATCACATTGCGGTAGATCGGATCGACGAATTCACCGCAGTCCATACAGACACTCAGCCACCGCTCGCCGCTCCCGGGCCACACGGAGATCGGCCAAACCCTCTTGGCGATCATGTTCGCCTTGGCGGCCTCGGGATCGAGATAGCGAGGCATGCGGCCTCCAAAGGGCTGACCTCACGCTGGAGTTGGCGCGGCAACTGGTCCATCTCGCGTATGCGCGTTCGGTGTTGGACGACGATTCATTCGAGGCTATCTCCTCGCGCGTGCATGATCGCGAGCAACTCGTTGGCCGCGCGGCAGGCATGCTGGTGACGTGTTGTGCCCCGGCTCGGGCCGCGTCCATCTGACGAGGCACGCCCGACGTGAGGCATGCCGGAACCCGCCAAGCACGGATCCCACAGGCCTGATACTCAATCAATTCCTCCTGAAAGCCAGCCCTGTGAGGCTGGCGGTGTGGCGGACTTTCGAACAGACCGTTAGACATATCGTCCCGACCGAGGAGACGGGGGAGGGCCAACATCACAGAAACTTACATAGTTTTCTGCTTCCATTGAAGCACCAGGAGGCACCACACTGAGTGCCGCAGAGGAAAGGCGAAGCGCCGGAGGTCCGCAGCCAGCTTGAAGCCGACCGCGGAGCGGGCGGCTTCCCAATCAACCTGAGTTACAAACCAAGTTGGCACGTACCGCTTACATAAGGCGGGGTGGATGGCGGATCGCGGAGCGATCAGGACTCCACCCCGCCGACCCCGACACCCTTGACTCGCGGAGCGAGTCAAGGAACCGGCTGCGGAGCAGTCGGCGTAGCCGCGGAGCGGCTACGGATCTTCCGCCGCGTAGCGGCGGCG